>KE159605.1:0-63296 GCA_000403295.2 Lachnospiraceae bacterium M18-1
CAGACCTTATTGTATACCTCGGACATGGTAGGGATCCGGATGCCGTTTACGTTCTTGGTGGCCTGTATCGTGGCGCTGTGGATCATCTGCAATGAGATCATCAGCATTCTGGAAAACGTCAAGGATATGGGAGTAAATATCCCAGGATTCCTGGAACCGCTTGTAAGGAATATCAAATCCCAGGTGGAAGAGATGGGAGAGCAGCAGGAAGGAAATATGGAAAAGAAACACAGGGAGGGCGAATGATAGTCCTCTCTTTTTGCGCCGGCGCAAAAGTCCGGAAGAAAGGAGAAATATATGCCGAAACTATTTGTAATCGCAGGCCATGGAGCCGGGGATCCAGGAGCCTGCGGGAATGGATTCTCTGAGGCGGAACGGGTCAGGGTGCTGGCCCGGAAGATCAAGGAGTTTGGAGGAGGGAATGTGATCCTGGGGGATCTGTCACGGGATTACTATAGAGACAATGGAGTCAGTACCTTAAATCTGCCGAAAGAATATCAGATCGTGGAGTTACACATGGATGCCGGCCAGGAAACTGCCAGGGGCGGACACGTGATCATTTACAGCGGCTTTGAGGTGGATGATTATGACAAGGCGCTAGCGGATATGCTGGCGGATATCCTGCCTGGTCGGAGCCAGATGATTGTGGAAAGGGATAATCTGGCAAATCCGGAAAGGGCAGCTATGCGGGGATATGGATATCGGCTGGTAGAATTTGGCTTCATCACCAATGCCGAAGATGTGAAGGTGTTCAATACCCAAATGGACGATATCGCCAGCGGGGTGCTGGCAGCGTTTGGAATCGAAGCAGCAGGAAACAAGACAGGAGGAGAAAACATGGGATGCATTTTATCAGTAGAAGGGACGAAGACACAATATTACTTTGATGGACAGTCGATCCATCCTTTCACCAATGGCAAGGAAAAAACAGTGATCAAAAAAGTCTGCAACGGGATCACGGACAGCATCAAATTGACTAAGGATGAACTTAATGATTTAAAGAATGTTCTGAAGCGTTCTTAACACCCAGATAACTCAACTTCCGGACAGTGGCGGAATGGGAAGGTATGCCGGTATCGGCGGACGCCAGGCAGAGCAATATAGGAACTGTATGAGAGTTGCTACAGTGTCAGTCTAGATATCTTGTGGAATACGTGTAGATAAAATAATTTTAGATTATCTGTTTCAGCAATTTAGACCGCCAAACTGCGATATAATCACCTGTGCCATCTCCGGATTTGTCTGGGTGATCTTCACCGGATACTGCAGTCTTTTTTCATAATTCCACATAAATCAGCATCCCCCTTCCTGCCATGGCCATGGCTCATTGATCCAGTTCCATTTTTCGCAGTCGGAACAGACCGCGGTATCGATCGTCAGAGGTCCGAAGTTCTCTGCGTATTCCTTCAGCGCTTCGTTGCGCATGCAGCTGTATTTTCGGAAAAATTCCATTGCTTCCTCATCGCATGGATGCGTATCCAGGTAGAGCTTCACGTCATCGACCGCAAAGCTGACTTCGTAGATGTGGTTCAGCAGATCTTCCCTGCAGGTGTGGTTTTTCATCGTTTCCAGCCCCCTCTCCCAAGAAATGGTTGATCCAGTTCCTCAAAGACGGTGCCACAGCGGAAGCCTTCGCAGATATCCCTGATTCCGCACCAGGTCTGCCAGGGGACGTATGCCATGGCGATGGGCATATCATAAAGCGGGTCATCCATCATGCATTCGCAGTTCTTCGGCATTTTGCGTTCCCTGCATTCGGGCGCTTTTCTCGGCTCCGGCGGCGGAGTGCAGCATCCGCAGTCCTCCCTGCGTATCCTATCCGCTTCCGGAGTGCAGCATCCGCAGTCCTCCCTGCGTATCCTATCCGCTTCCGGAGTGCGGCACCCGCAGTCCTCCCTGTGCATCACGTCCCTTTTGGGCGCCGGGTCACAGCAGCGCGCATCCATCTGCGGGGAAGAGGGCTGGCATCCCGTATGCATGCCGGGCATGGGCCGCATGGGCCGCATATTGCCCTGGCGGCCATAGCGCATATTGTTCTGATAATTCGCCATTTGCGATTACTCCTTCCAAGATTCGATTTACAATACTATACTATGGAAGATGAACAAAAAAGGTTCCTTTCGCTACATAACGGACCCTACTGTAAGTGCGCCTGTTTCCCGGCGGCCGGCAGCCTCCTTATCAAAAATTTCAGAAGCGAAAAAGGAAAAACATTGTTTTTATAAATAAAAAAAGCTATAATACTAAAATGAAGAGAAACAATGAGGAATTATTTTTTGTTTCCAGTAAAAAAACGGACAGTCTATTTGTGTTTGTCGTGGAAACAAAATTTTTGGGAATACTATGATTTGAATATTTTACAAATGGATGATTCAAGTCAGATTACGGGATAAAGGAGATAAGCATTTATGTGTGGGTTTGCAGGATTTGTCGGGGAGGTTGAGAACCGGGAGAAAGTGCTCGTGGATATGATGAATACCATCATTCACCGGGGGCCGGACAGTGAAGGGAAGTTTGTAGATGGAGACGCGGCGCTTGGATTTCGGCGCCTGAGCATCATCGACCTTTCGGAAGTCGGGAATCAGCCTTTATATAATGAAGATAAAAGCAAGGTCCTGGTATTCAACGGGGAAATCTATAACTATCAGGAGCTGCGCAGAGAACTGGTGGAAGCGGGGCATGTGTTCATATCCAATACGGACTCGGAGACGCTGCTTCACGGATATGAGGAGTGGGGAGAGAAGCTTTTGGACCGTCTGAGGGGGATGTATGCATTTGCAATTTGGGATAGAAAAAAGAAGCAACTGTTCGCGGCCAGGGACATTTTCGGCATCAAGCCCCTGTACTATGCGCAGATGAACGGAACGCTGCTGTTCGGTTCGGAGATCAAGTCTTTTCTGGAACACCCGAGATTTGACAAGATTTTTAATGAGGATGCCCTTGGAAATTATCTCTCGTTCCAGTTTGTGCCAACCAACGAAACCTTCTTTAAAGGCGTGTTCTGTCTGCAGCCCGGGCATTACTTTCTGTATGAGAACGGGCAACTGGAGATCAGACGTTACTTTGAACCTCACTTTACAGGGAACTGTAAAAAATCCTTCGAGGAAGTGGTGGAAGAGGTCGAGGCAGTCATGAAGGAGTCTGTGGAAATGCACAAGATCAGTGATGTGGAGGTTGCCTCCTATCTGTCCAGCGGCGTAGATTCCAGTTATCTGACCTATCTGGGACAGGTGGACCGCACATTTACGGTAGGATTTGATGAGGGGAAATACAGCGAGATTCAGGATGCGAAGGAATTTGCGGCAAGCATCCATATGCAGAATGACGCCAGGGTCATTACCCCGGAGGAATACTGGGATCGTCTGTCAGATATTCAATATTATATGGATGAGCCGGTGGCAGACCCGGCGGCTATCGCACTCTTTTTCCTGAGCGAGGAAGCGGCAAAAAAAGTGAAGGTAGTGCTTTCCGGGGAAGGCTCTGACGAGCTCTTCGGCGGGTATAATATATACTGCGAACCGCTGGAGCATACGGCCTTTAATAAGATTCCCATGCCGATCCGCCGGGCCCTTGGAAAATTTGCAGAATATTGCCTTCCCCGCAGGATGAAGGGACGAGGCTTTCTAATGCGCCACGGCAAGACGCTGGAGGAACGGTATTTTGCAAATGCCACAAATATCTTTACTGAACGCGAGGCAGACAAGCTGCTGAAAAAAGGATGTGTGCCGGGGATCAGGCGGGTGACCGATCCATTGTATGAGCGCGTGAAGGGTAAAGATTCTGTTACAAAGATGCAGTATGTGGACCTTCACCTCTGGCTTGTCCATGATATCCTGATGAAGGGGGATAAGATGGGGATGGCCAATTCCCTGGAGGTGCGGGTGCCGTTTTTGGACAGGAAGGTACTGGAGCTGGCGGAGACACTGCCGTTGGATTATAAGGTCCGGGCGCCGAAGACTAAAGTGGCGCTGCGCGGGGCCGCGGAGAAAGTAATACGGAGTAAGACAGCGGAAAAGAAGAAGCTGGGCTTTCCCATTCCGATCCGGGTGTGGCTAAGGGAAGAGAAATATTACGAACGAGTACGGGAAATGTTCACTTCGGAAGCGGCAAGGAAGTTTTTCAATACGGAGATCCTGCTGAAGATGCTGGATGAACATAAGAAAGGGAAAAATATAAACGAAAAGGCAGACGACAGCCGGAAGATCTGGTCGGTGTATATTTTTCTGGTATGGTATGACCGATTTTTCGGACATGAAAAACCGGTGCATCCGGCTAGTACATCATTGCATTAATTCCGAAGTAAATAGCGTCTGATGTTTACAGCAGCGCAAGACGGAGGAAGGAGGCGATGCTGGTAGCATCGTTGACTGACTTCAACGCAGCGATGGTGTGAACAGCGGGCAGTATTTACTCGGTTATTAATGCAATGATGTACTAGTGTACTGACCGCATTATATCCAATGAAACTCCGCAGGATAATTTTTCATCGGCAAGGCGGCTGAATGAGGCGTAGCCGGTAGCTACGTCGATTGAAGCCAACACAGTCCGATGGAAAATTAGGCAAGGAGGTTTGTTGGAATATAATACGGTCAGTACACTAGGATGTCTGCAGTTTGAGCAACATCGCATGCAGAACTGATTCCAACGGTACGGTTGGAACAGATTCAGAAGCTGCTTAAAAGGGGAGAGAATATGAGAAGCAGAACTGTACGGCCGCTCAGGCGGCGGGATCACAGAGAAGGCCCAAAGCAGAATGGTCACAGGTATTCGGGGAGTCATGAGCAGGCACGGCAGGCTTCGAGGAACAGGCATGCCGTCCCGCATGCCGGTCATTCCTATGGTATGCAGCACTCTGTCAACAATATGCCATACGAAGGGGAGTCATATCCGGAGGAGGAAAAGGACGGCAGGAAAAAGCGAGGAATCCTCTCCAGGATCTTTGTCACAGATGCGCAGTATTTTGATTATGATCTGCTGTTAGTGATCATTTTTTTGATGTGCCTGGGCCTGATCATGCTGTACAGTACCAGTTCCTATGAAAATGGGACATACTATTTCAGCAGGCAGGCGTTGTTCGGTGCGGCCAGCTTTGCAGCCATGCTCTTTGTATCCAAGATTGATTACCACATATACGGGGCGTTTTCGTTCGAATGCTACCTGCTGGCTATGTTTTTGATGGCGCTGGTACAGACGCCTCTCGGGCACAGTGCCAACGGCGCCAGGCGGTGGATCAGGATTACGGAGTCGCTGACCCTGCAGCCGGCTGAGGTCATGAAGATTGCGGTGATCCTGTTTATTTCCTATGAGCTCTGCCGCCTGGGAAATAAAGCACATACAAGGGGAGGGGCAGCCCGTGTCTTTGTGTTTGGGATCGCGGCGGCAGCCGGGGTGAGGTATCTGACCGATAACCTGAGTACGGCGATCATCGTGCTGGCCATAACCTGTATCCTGTATTTTGTAGTACATCCGAAGCTGAAGCCTTTCCTGGCCATGCTGGCGGGAGGAGTTGTTATGCTTTTCGTATTGATCAGTTTCCTCTCCGCATCCATTTCGGAGAGCGACAATTTCCGACTCTCTAGGATCATTACCTGGCTGGACCCGGAAAATCATACGGATACCGGCGGATTCCAGGTTATGCAGGGCTTGTATGCTATCGGCTCTGGTGGATTTTTCGGAAAAGGGCTGGGAAACAGCACGCAGAAGCTGGGGGTGATCCCGGAAGCGCAGAACGATATGATTCTTGCGATTGTCTGCGAAGAACTGGGGGTGTTTGGCTCTATCATCATCTTATTGCTGTTCGGCCTTTTACTTTACCGGCTGATGTTTATTGCGAGAAACGCGCCGGATTTATACGGTTCTCTGGTTGCTACAGGGATTTTTGCACATATCTCACTGCAGGTGATCCTGAATGTCATGGTTGTGACCAACACCATTCCGACAACCGGGATTACACTGCCATTTATCAGCTACGGGGGGACTTCAGTTCTGTTTCTGATGGTTGAGATGGGGATTGCGCTGGGGATCGCAAGAAAGATTAAGATCAAGGAAGCATAGTGGTCACATTGCCGCAGAATATTTCTCAAAATAGCCGAAAATATATCTTTTCAGACTGAGTAAAATATGATATAATCACATGTAGTAATGAATACTATATGAAATAGAATCATATTTGAAAGGCTTGGGACAGATTATGAGTTATAAAGTGATTGTTGACAGCTGCGGGGAACTGACCGAGGAGATGAAGGCAAACGGAAACTTTGAAACAGCATCATTGACCATGGAAGTCGGGGGCATCCGCATCATTGATGACGCGTCCTTTGACCAGGCGGATTTTCTCAGAAGGGTTGCAGAATGCCCGGAGAGCCCTAAGTCTTCCTGTCCGTCACCGGAGGATTATATGGAAAAATACCGCTGTGAGGCGGAGCGCGTCTATGCGGTGACTCTGACGGCAGAGCTGAGCGGTTCCTATAACAGCGCGGTACTGGCAAAGAACTTATATATAGAAGAATATGGAGAAAAGAATATTCATATCTTTAATTCCCGCTCTGCATCCATTGGAGAGACTCTGATCGCTATGAAGGTACAGGAATGTGAAGAGGCAGGAATGTCATTCGAGCAGGTGGTGGATACGGTGGAACGCTATATTGACGGGCAGCATACGTATTTTGTACTGGAGAATCTGGATACGCTCCGTAAAAACGGTCGGCTCACCGGGATCAAGTCATTGGTGGCAGGTGCGCTGAATATCAAGCCTGTGATGGCGGCCACGCCGGAGGGGACGATCTGTCAGATCGGCCAGGCCAGGGGAATCAAGAAGGCACTGTCGAAGATGGTGGATCAGATTGCGGGGGAGACACAGGGGGCAGAAGAAAAGATCCTGGCGATCTCCAACTGCAACTGCCGAGAGCGGGCCCAGGAGGTACAGCGGATGCTGCTGTCTAAGATGAAGGTGAAAGCCAGCTTTATCGTGGATATGGCAGGAATCAGCAGCATGTACGGCAATGACGGAGGAATAATTGTTGTAATTTGAAAAAAATATGTTATACTATATTAGATAAGCGCTTGGATTCTGTAAAATGAGGCTGTGAACCGCCAGAATGATTTTACGGAGTTCAGACACTTCTTCAGTGTTAAGGATAAATAAGGAGATTGGAAGATGAGTCAGGAAAAGATAGACCGTTATAAACAGGAAAAAGCAAATCGGAAAAAGAACCTTAAAAAGCAGCGTACAATGAATCTGGTACGCAAGGGCGTACTTACTTTGGCAGGCGTGGCATTGGTTGGCTGGCTGGGGTATTCTGCATATGATTCCTTTTCTCAGAATAAGAATCGAGAGATTACTACGGTTGATTATGGTGCAATCGATTCCTATTTGATCGATCTTCAGGAGTAACCAATTGACGAACAATAATATCTCAAAAAATAAAGGATATGGTTCTTGCGAACTGTATCCTTTATTTTAGTTGAATAAATGTACGATAAATACCAAACACATTTCTGGAATGTGTGGTCAAACAAATTATAGTGTTTTTCAGATATTTTGCAACAGGAGCTATGAGGTCACGTTGTTGAGAAGGATCTGATGTGAGCGAAGCATATGGCAGCTGTTAAAATAATCATATTAGTTCTGTCATTGGCGTCAGCCCTTCCGAATATATGGAGAAGTTGTCCGGTGTGTAAGTGCCTCGGACAGCTTTTTTTATTCTAAAGGAAACTTCGTCTCCCGAGGATTCTTTTTCAAAAGTAAAAAAAAGGGTTGAAAAAGGGAGTGATGTGGGGTACAATGGATTCAAGTGGTAGAAAGTGGTGAACAGTGGAGTGAAATGGGGTGGAAGTGGAGCCCGTTGACAGAAGGAGTTCTCAATGTTACTAGGGGAGTTTAATCACAGCATCGATGAAAAAGGCCGTCTGATCATCCCCGCAAAGCTGCGGGAGGATCTGGGCGACAGCTTCGTGATCTGTAATGGTCTGGAAGGCTGTCTGTTTGTGTATTCCCAGGAAGAGTGGAACAAATTCGTTCAAGAACTGGAAACCCTGCCACGTATGAACAAAGATGCCAGAATATTTAAGCGATATTTCTTCGGAAGTGCTTCGGAGGGCAGTTTTGACAAGCAGGGGAGAGTGCTTGTTCCGCCTTCCCTCAGAAAAGCGGCACATCTTGAAAAGGACGTTGTCCTTGTGGGAGTTCAGGATCGTGTGGAGATCTGGGATAAGGAACTTTGGGAAGAGAAGAGCATGGTCAGTGAGGAAGACCTGGATGCGATTGCGGAACGGATGGAAGCAATTGGAATCCGGATTTGACAGCGGTCGCTGCGGGGGCTGGCTTACCTGTGAGATGCGGCGAAGATCATCCGGTCATATGGATAGGAAGATTACCAGAAGCAGGAGGATAGAATGGCATTTCAACACACTTCAGTATTACTGAAAGAGACGGTAGACGGTCTGGCGGTGAAGCCGGACGGGATCTACGTAGACGCTACACTGGGCGGAGGCGGACATGCCTTTGAAGTGTGCAGGCGTCTAAGCGACAAGGGGAGATTCATAGGGATAGATCAGGACGCTGCTGCGATCGAAGCAGCCAGTGTCCGCCTTGA
The DNA here is from genome assembly GCA_000403295.2 of Lachnospiraceae bacterium M18-1. Taxonomy (GTDB): domain Bacteria; phylum Bacillota; class Clostridia; order Lachnospirales; family Lachnospiraceae; genus Schaedlerella. The sequence goes on from KE159605.1 coordinate 8,595, forward strand.
GGGCTTTGGGAAGATGGTCACGGTCATTCGGAGCAATTATTGTGACATCGGCCCGCAGCTGCGGGCTGTCGGAATTAAAAAAGTCGATGGGATTGTTCTTGATCTGGGAGTATCCTCGTATCAGCTGGACATGGCTGAACGGGGATTTTCTTACCGATTGGACGCACCTCTGGACATGCGGATGGACCAGAGACAGAACCAGACGGCAAAGGATATCATTCATTCTTACAGCGAGCAGGATCTGTACCGTATTATCCGTGATTACGGGGAAGACAGATTTGCAAAAAATATTGCAAAGCATATCGTAATGGAACGTGAGAAGGCGCCGATCGAGACGACGGAACAGCTCAACGAAGTGATTCGGCACGCCATACCCATGAAGATCAGAAAGGCATCCGGTCATCCGTCCAAACGGACGTTCCAGGCGCTTCGGATCGAACTGAACCGGGAACTGGACGTACTGGCGGGGACGCTGGATGAGATGGTCGATATGCTGAATCCGGGAGGAAGGATCTGTATCATTACCTTCCATTCGCTGGAGGACAGGATTGTGAAGCGGACATTCCGCAGGCAGGAGAACCCCTGCACTTGTCCCAGCCATTTTCCGGTCTGTGTCTGCGGGAACGTTTCAAAAGGGAAGGTGGTTACAAACAAGCCGATCCTTCCTGGAAAGGAGGAGCTGGAACATAACAGCCGTTCGAAGAGCGCGAAGCTGCGGATTTTTGAACGGTCCTGATAAACTGGGGTAATAAAGGAGTATATTAAATAGATTTTATCAGGAAGGGGAGAATCCTGGTAAAAAAGGAAAGGGGCGTAAGAACGATGGCATCGACAAAGACGACCACATATTCGATTTACGGAAGACAAGCTTATGAAAACTCTTTTCATGGAGATACCGTGAATCTGGATCTGTCTCAGGGCAGAAGCGGTGTGTCCCAGGCCACTACCCGTATTGGGGCGGCTGTGGATGAGCTGCGGCGTGGAAGTCAGGGCGGACAGGCATATGTGTACGACAACATTGCCCGTCAGCCAGAAGTTCCGCCCGTACACGTACCGGTTGGGGAACCGGAGTACAGACAAAAGACAAGCCGTCAGGTTCTTAAGAACCGGAGACGTGCGCTGAGCATGAATACGGCATATGCGGTATTTCTTGCGTCTGCGGCAATCTTTGCCGTAGTGATCTGCTTTCTGTATCTCAGGCTGCAGTCAGAGACTGTCACCAGGTCGGAAAACATTACGGCGCTGCAGAGGGAGCTTGCGGAGCTGACGGAGAAGAATGACGCCGCGTATCAGGCAGCGGCAGATTCCATCAACCTGAATATTGTAAGGGATAGGGCGGTGAATCAGCTTGGGATGGTGTATGCGTCACAGGGAAGAGTGGTTTCATACAAAAATCCGACAACGGACTGTGTGAAGCAGTATAATGACATTCCGGACAACGGTGTCCTGGCAAAGTCGGGAAAACTGGCGGAATAGGATGTCCGGGCTGCAGGCTGTTCATTATTTTGCCTTTGGCCGGCAACAGAAAGGAACAAGCAGGAAGGAGAATACATACAGCGGCAGATGGCAGTACCAAAACGTAGAAACAGATTTGATTTTTTGACAAAAAAATTTCCAAAGAGGATGCAAGAAAAGCTGGTAATGGTCTTTATGGCAGTCGTACTGGCTTTTGTTGCTTTAATCGGAAAAATCACATATATCAATGCCTCCAAGGGAAGCGGCTATACGAAGATCGTGCTGGAACAGCAGCAGTATGACAGCCGGGTCATCCCCTACAAGCGGGGAGATATCGTAGACTGCAACGGTACCAGGATAGCGACCAGTGAACGGGTCTACAATGTGATCCTGGATGTATATGTGATGCTCTCTGATGAAAAATATGAAAAGCCGACGACGGAGGTGCTGGAAACTATATTCGGCATTCCGGAGGAAACGGTGCGGGAGATCATAGAGGAACGGCCTGAGAGCCGGTATGAGATCCTTGCCAAAAAGATTTCCTATGAAAAGGCCCAGGAATTTGAGGCTATAGAGGAGGATGACGAGAACTATTCCGACGTGCGGGGCATCTGGCTGGAAGAAGATTACCAGAGAAGCTATCCTTACGGACGTCTGGCAAGTGATGTGGTCGGTTTTGTGGTGGGTACAAACGAGGGGGCGATCGGGATTGAAAGCGCATACAATGACATCCTGAACGGGACAAATGGGCGGGAATACGGATATTTCAATGATGACGCATCGATTGAGCGGACCGTAAAGGCATCCAAAAACGGGAATACGGTGGTATCTACTATTGACGTCACACTGCAGAGCATGGTAGAACAATGCATTCGGGAGTTCAATGAGGCACATGCAGGGGAAGCCCGCCCCGGACAGCTTGGCAGTAAGAATACGGCGGTCATGATCATGGATCCGAATACAGGAGCGATCCTGGCGGAGGCGTCTTACCCGGATTTTGACCTGAATAACCCGAGAGATCTGTCCATTCTGTATTCCGGGGAACAGTGGAGCGCCATGTCGGAGGAGGAACAGCTGACAGCCATGAATGACATATGGAGGAACTTCTGTGTCAGCGACACCTTTGAACCCGGGTCTACGGTCAAGCCGATGACTGTGGCGGCCGGGTTGGAATCGGGGATTCTGCGGGGGGACGAGACCTACGACTGCTATGGCAGCCTTCATGTGGGCGACTATGATATTTCCTGCCACCAGAAGACCGGACACGGAACCGAGACTGTGCAGGATGCAGTGGCCTTTTCCTGCAATGTGGCGATGATGCATATGGCAGAAAAGATAGGAGTGGATCATTTCCTGCGGTATCAGCATATCTTCGGCTTCGGAGAGTATACGGGGATCGATCTGCCGGGAGAGGCATATACAGAAGAACTTCTTTTCAACAAGGAAAATATGCTGGATGTGAATCTTGCCACCTGTTCCTTCGGGCAGGGGTTCAATGTGACCATGACTCAGGTGGCTGCAGCCTTTTGTTCTCTGGTAAACGGCGGATATTATTATCAGCCCCATGTTGTGAAGCAGATTCAGGACGGAGACGGCAAGGTGGTGGAGATCAAAGATCCGGTGCTGTTGAGAAAAACCGTATCCGCCGAGACATCGGAGCAGCTAAAGCCTTATCTGCGCGCGGTTTTGGAATATGGGACCGGGATCAATGCCATGGTTCCGGGTTATGATATCGGCGGTAAAACTGGAACTGCAGAAAAGCTTCCCAGGGAAGCAGAGAATTATGTGCTCTCTTTCATCGGCTGCGCGCCGCTGGAGAATCCGGAAGTGGTCGTCTATGTGGTGATCGACGAGCCCAATGTGGCAAGGCAGGAGACCAGCCAGTATGTGCTGGAGCTGTCTCAGAAGATCATGGCCCAGGCATTCCCGTATCTGGATATTACCATGAAGGAGGACTATGTTCCGGAAGAAACTCCGGCGCCGGAGGAGCAGACGGAAAACGATGATGCGTCGGAAGATTATACTTCCTACAACGAGAACTATGAGGACACCTACTCGAATATGGACGGTGCTTATATTGACGAAGATTACACCCCGGATCTGGATGGGTGGGCTGAAGGCATGCCGTTGGAATACCAGGTGCCTTATCCGGAAGAAGAACCATTGTAAAACGGCCGGATGGCCATATCATGCATAACCTTACAAAAGAGATAATATGTTATAAAAATATCTTTTGTAAGGTTTTTCTATGAAAAACAGGACATATAATAAGAAGAAGATGCTTGTCGTCTTTTGTGCGGCCTGCATCATCATTTTCGGCCTGATCGCCCGGCTGGTTTATCTGATGGTATTTGACGCAGAGTATTATCAGAAAAAAGCAGAAGCACTTCACGAGAGGGAGCGAGAGATCAAGGCAGCCCGGGGCGAGATCGTGGACAGGAACGGCAGCGTCCTGGCAACCAACAAGACGGTCTGCACGATTTCAGTCATCCACAGCCAGATTGAGGAGCCGGAAGCTGTGATCCAGACTCTGGCCCGGGAGCTGGAGATGGAGGAAGCAGCCGTGCGCAGGCGTGTGGAAAAGGTTTCATCCATGGAAAAGGTAAAGACCAATGTGGACAAAGAGACCGGCGATCGGATCCGGGGATATAACCTGTCAGGAGTCAAGGTGGATGAAGATTTCAAACGGTACTATGTATACGATGACCTTGCCTCCAAGGTACTTGGATTTACAGGCGGAGACAATCAGGGCATCATTGGGCTGGAAGTCAAGTATGAGGAGGTCCTGAAAGGGAAAAACGGGACCATACTGACGGTGACCGATGCCCGGGGCATCGAACTGGAAGGAGTAGCGGAGGACCGGGTGGAGCCGGTGGCAGGCAATACACTGCAGATCAGCCTTGATTATAATATCCAGTTCTTCTGTACCCAGGCCGCTTACAAGGTGATGGAGGAAAAACAGGCGGACAGCGTGTCCGTGATCCTGATGAACCCTCAGAACGGGGAAATTCTTGCTATGGTAAATGCGCCTGAATTTAATCTGAACGATCCTTTTACACTGAACACAGATGCGGCGGGAGTCAGCGACGAGGAGAAACAGAACCTGCTGAATCAGATGTGGAGAAACGGATGCATCAACGATACCTACGAACCGGGATCTACTTTTAAGATCATCACATCTTCCGCCTGTCTGGAGGAAGGGGTGGTCAGCCTTTCGGACAGCTTTTCCTGTCCTGGATACCGGATGGTGGAGGACAGGAAGATTCGGTGCCACAAGGTGGGGGGACACGGTGCGGAAACGTTTGTCCAGGGTCTGCAGAATTCCTGCAACCCGGTATTTATCGACATCGGCTTGAGACTGGGGGCAGACCGTTTTTGTGATTATTTTAAACAGTTTGGTCTGATGAACCTGACCAATGTAGACCTTCCAGGAGAAGCCGGGACGATCATGCATAAGAAAGAGGATATCGGGATCGTGGAGCTTGCTACCATGAGCTTTGGGCAGTCTTTCCAGATCACTCCGATCCAGATGCTGACAACCGTCAGTTCACTGATCAACGGCGGAAGACGGGTGACGCCCCATTTTGGAATGGCGGTCCTGGACCGCGGCGGCGCCCGGATCAGGGAATTGTCTTATAAGGAGAAAAAAGGGGTGGTATCGGAGGAAACATCGGCAACCATGCGGACGCTGCTGGAAAGCGTGGTGGCTGAAGGGGGCGGAAAGAAAGCTTATATCGAAGGATACCGGATCGGCGGCAAGACCGCTACGTCTCAGACGCTGCCGAGAAGCGCCCATAAGTATATTGCTTCCTTTATTGGATTTGCGCCGGCGGACGATCCGCAGATCATCGGCATGGTGGTGATCCACAATCCCCAGGGTATCTACTACGGCGGAACCATAGCTGCCCCGGTGCTGCAGAGCATCTATGATAATGTACTCCCTTACCTGGGCATCCAAAAAGAGGTGATAGAAAATAAAGAAAATGGTGAAAATAATGAATGAAATACAACAAGATAACTCATGATTGAAAAAGGGGACGGAATGCGGTATACTGTAAACGGTTAGACAAAAGAGATGTGAGGTGGATGTATGGCAGAACATATCGTGATACCAGTATTGATTTCATTTGCGCTGAGTGTGATCATGGGACCAGTGGTGATCCCATTTCTTAGAAAATTGAAAGTCGGGCAGACAGAGCGTGCGGAGGGAGTGAAGTCGCATTTAAAGAAAGCGGGGACTCCGACCATGGGCGGTGTGATGATCCTGGTCAGCGTGATCATTACGTCACTGTTCTATGTGAAGGATTATCCAAAGATCATCCCGGTGCTGTTTCTGACAGTCGGATTCGGGCTGATTGGATTTCTAGATGATTATTTGAAAGTGGTGATGAAGCGTTCCGACGGATTGTATCCGGGACAGAAGATGGTGCTGCAGGTGGCGGTGACGGCGGTATTTGCATTCTATCTTGTGAAGATTGCGGAAGTTCCGCTGGTGCTTTTGATCCCGTTTTCCGGCGGTCAATATCTGGACATCGGCTGGCTTGCCGTGCCGCTCCTGTTCGTGGCAGTCATCGGAACGGTTAACGGAACCAACTTTACAGACGGGCTGGATGGGCTTGCATCCAGCGTGACGGTACTGGTAGCGACTTTCTTCACGGTGGTGGCGATCGGTTCCAAAAGCGGGATCGAACCGATTACCTGTGCGGTGGTAGGGGCATTGATGGGATTTCTTCTATTTAATGTACACCCAGCCAGCGTATTTATGGGAGACACCGGTTCACTTGCGCTGGGCGGCTTTGTGGCAGGGACGGCTTATATGCTGCAGATGCCTTTATTTATCATTATCGTAGGCCTGATCTATGTGGTAGAAGTAGTATCTGTCATGATCCAGGTAACCTATTTTAAGAAAACAGGCGGAAAAAGGTTCTTTAAGATGGCACCAATCCATCATCATTTTGAACTGTGTGGATGGTCAGAGACGCGGGTGGTTGCCGTATTTTCGATAACGACCGCAATTCTGTGCCTGATCGCGCTGATGGGGGTATGATGTATGAGCATGAAGATCAGAGGAAAAAAAGTATTGGTATTTGGTTCAGGGATCAGCGGTGTGGCGGCAGGGCAGCTCTTGCTTAGTGAAGGCGCAGAGGTGATCCTGTATGACGGCAATGCTTCCCTGGACGGGGCGATGCTCCGGGCGGAGCTTTTGGAGGGCGCAGAAGGACTGCTCTCTTCGCAGGAAGAGAAAGAGAAGCTGCCAGGACGGGCGCGGGTCGTCCTGGGAGATTTTCCGGAGGAGGAGCTGGATACCCTTGCGCTGGTGGTGATCAGCCCCGGTGTGCCGCTGGATCTGCCTGTGGTAAAACGGATGCATGAGATGCAGCTTCCGGTATGGGGGGAAATCGAGTTGGCCTATGTCTATGGACAGGGCGATGTGCTTGCCATTACCGGGACCAACGGGAAGACGACCACCACAGCGCTGCTGGGCGAGATCATGAAGAACTATAAAGAAAGCGTCTACGTGGTGGGCAATATCGGCAATCCATACGCTTGCGTGGCTTCGGAGACGAAGCCGGAGTCGGTGATCGTGGCGGAGATGAGCAGTTTCCAGCTGGAGACGATACATACCTTCTGTCCGGTGGTCAGCGCGGTGCTGAATATCACGCCGGACCATCTGAACCGCCATCACACGATGGAAGCTTACATTGAAGCGAAGGAAAACATACTCCACAACCAGACGGCGGAGCATACCTGTGTGCTGAACTATGAAGACGAGGTGACCAGAGGATTCGGTGAAAATACGAACGCGCGGGTTCTATATTTCAGCAGCCGGCGTAAACTGGATAGAGGGATCTATCTGGACGGCGGCAGGATCATTTACCGGGATAAAGAGCAGGTGCAGATCTGCCGCACGGATGAACTGCAGCTCTTGGGGATCCACAATTATGAAAATGTAATGGCTGCGGCTGCCATGGCGATCGCATATGGGGTTCCCATGGAGATCATCCGGAAGTCTGTGAAAAAATTCAAAGGAGTGGAACACCGGATTGAATTTGTAGCTGAAGCAGAAGGTGTGGCGTATTACAATGATTCCAAGGCCACCAATCCGGACGCGGCCATCCGGGGCATCCAGGCCATGAACCGCCCTACGCTCCTGATCGGCGGAGGATATGACAAGAACTCCGATTATGAAGACTGGATCCGCGCTTTTGGCGGGAAGGTCAAAAAGCTGGTGCTGCTGGGGCAGACCGCAGAGAAGATCGCGGCTGCGGCGCATAAGCTTGGATTTGAAGATACGATCCTGGTAGAAACCTTTGAGGAAGCGGTAAAGACCTGTGTGAGATTTGCCGTGCCGGGCGATGCGATACTGCTTTCCCCTGCCTGCGCAAGCTGGGGAATGTTTAAAAATTATGAAGAACGGGGAGATAAATTCAAAGAGCTTGTGCGGCAGATGAGCTGAGGACACTCTGAGCTGCGGACTATCTAATAGGCTCTCGGAATCTTGAGCCTGCCGACCAAAACTCGGTAGCTGACTGAACATTGAAAAGTAAATATTATCCAAAATAGAATTGCTGAAACAAATTTTGGGAAAAAAGGCGCAGTTTACTAGACCATGCGCCAGACAGGGTTTATAATGGTATTGCTTATTCAGTTAAGCGGATTGCTCAAAGTACATCTTTTAGGTGGGGCGTCTTTGGCAAATCCCATGCATCAAGATGCTGACACATCATGATGGCGAACAGGCGGCAGTACCACATCTTAGAGGAACGGTATCTGCCGTCTTCCAATTTATAGTCTACTTTCTCACGTTTGTTACAGCGTTCAGCAGAAGTCCTTGCATTGTATTCCAGTTTCCATTCCTTGCTGCTGCGGGGAGGGTCATTAAAAAGCCTTGGGTTGTCTTTCAAAACGAGATGGACGGTTCTGCCATATTTTGCAGTGGAACATGGATTTTCACAAGTACAGGTAACGTTGCCCCCGGCAAAGCTAATCTTAGGGCATTTAAATTTTGTTCTGCCCTTTGCAGATTCCGTACCGTCCCTGCGCATGACATGGCCGTCCCGGCATATGGGTACGCCGTCATTGTTGATGGTAAAATCATCTTTATAGACAGGAGGCCGTCCTCTGTCAGCATTCAGGTCAATAAAAGGAATGATGCCATGATCGCGGCAGTATTCGTAGTAAGGCATTGCATCATGGGCGGAATCCAGCAGGAGTTTTGTAACAACGGCTTCCGGCAGGAACCGTTTCATGGAAAACCAGTTATAAAGGAAACCGATGGAATCATGCCGGGAAGCGGGGCTGAGGAAAGGGAAAACCGGGAGGTCATTTTCCGAATCGGCGGCAGTAAGCATGTATAAATCATAGCCAAAGTAATAGCAGTCCCGATGGGAATCCCAGCCGATGTTACAGTCGGGTTGGCTGTAAATGCGGTTGCACATGCAGTCATGGATCCCCTTTTCCAGGCAGCCACAGGTGCGTTTTTTTCGTTCCTGTGCAGCGGTATAAACAGGGGTGCCATCACCGGCAAGGGAAAGGCTGAGCAGGTCAACCAACCCATCCTGTACGGAATGTTCAAGAAAAAGCACCTTAAAAATTTCGTAGAGGAGCTTGCAGGGATCCATGTCAGTGGGGGGATCTGTCTCGAACTGCTGAAAAAGGTCTTTGACAGTGACTTTTTCAACAGAAGGAGCTTTGTCGCCCTTCTTATCCGGCTTTTTGGGCTTTCCTTTCGGTGGATGGGTGGAATCGGAAAGGTTATCCTTGTCAGAGAGCCACAGACGCCCCTGGAAATCGTAAAAAGTGCCGGTACCCGGGGTATCCCCGATGAAGAAGCCGGAAAGGATGGCATGGAGATGGTTTTCTTTGAGGTCGGCGGCCCACTTAGTATAGGAAGAGACCTTGAACTCAACGGAAAGAAGGATGGAACGTAGCATGTCGGAAGGCAGTCTGGGAGCAGGACCGAAAACAGAATAGCGATCCTGCATGAGGGAGTCCAGCTCGGAGAGGTCAAGAGCCCAGAATTTCTCCATGATATCCCATGTAGAGGCAGGGAGTGAGGAAACAGCATCTGGATAATATTTACGTAACTGAGTCAGGACACGTTCCTGATAGGCGGCATGACCGCCAGGATTAAAAGGTTTCAATAAATCGCCCCCAATCAAAAAATCTGTACCGGCAGCGCCGGAACGAATTACCTTGTTAATCAAGGGGCGCGAAGCGCCGCATTTTTGAGGCGATTTGTCAATAGTTTTTTTGAAAAAAGTGGGGGAATTTATAAAAAACGACTCTCGGAAGCCGCATAAAATAAAGCTTTGAGATTCCGAGAGCCTATTCTATTATTAAGGAGTGGATTTATATGCCCAAAAAGCTGGGCCGGCGGCGTTATGATTACACGATGCTGACGGTGGTGCTTGTCCTGGTCGTAATCGGTCTGGTGCTTCTCTACAGCACCAGTACATACAACGGACAGGTGAAGTTCCACGATCCGTTCTACTATCTGAAAAAGCAGGGATTTGCGACGGTGCTGGGGCTGGCGGGGATGTTTTTTGTGGCCGGGATCGACTACCATAAATGGATGCCCCTGGCCAACCTGGGTTATTTGACGGCAGTGCTTTTGTCCGTTGCGGTCATGTTTGTGGGAGACGAATACAATGGGTCCAAAAGATGGCTGTCTTTGGGCCCTGTTTCATTCCAGCCATCGGAATTTGCCAAGGTGGCGGTCATCTTTTTTCTGGCCTGCCTGGTGACGAAGCATGTAAAGACCATGGGCAGATTTACCACACTGATCCGGGTGATGCTTCCCGTGCTCCCAATCGTAGCCCTGGTGGGAGCCAGCAATCTGAGCACCGCTATCATCATTCTGGGAATCGCGGCGGTCCTGATTTTCGTGGCAAGCCCGAAGTATGTACAGTTTATCGCAATGGGGGCGGCAGGCGTAGGATTTATGGGGATCTTTCTGGCGCTGGAAAGCTATCGGCTGGAGCGGCTGGCAATCTGGAGGAACCCGGAGCAGTATGAGAAAGGATATCAGACCCTGCAGGGGCTGTATGCCATCGGTTCAGGTGGACTTTTTGGCAGAGGGCTGGGAGAGAGTGTACAAAAGCTGGGCTTTCTGCCGGAAGCGCAGAATGACATGATCTTTTCGATCATATGCGAAGAGCTGGGACTGGTAGGGGCCAGTTTCATCGTGCTTCTGTTTCTGCTTCTGATCTGGCGTTTTTTTGTGATTGCCACTCGGGCAAAGGATCTGCTGGGTGCTCTGATCGCGTCAGGGGCGATGGCCCATATGATGATCCAGGTGATCCTGAATATCGCCGTTGTGACGAACTCTATTCCCAATACCGGCATCACGCTGCCTTTCATCAGCTACGGGGGGACTTCTGTATTGTTCCTGCTGTTGGAAATGGGGCTTGTGCTCAGTGTGTCTGCGTCCCGCAGTTCAGCAGGCAGCAAAACATAAAGAAGTAATAGACGAACCTTGCATGATTTCCTGCAGGAGGCTGTCTTGTCAGCGATAAACTATAAGGAGGAATTTCATGACATCGAAAACAAGTCCGGAGGGAAGCACCCGGCGGATTCCGTCCGGCAGCCCTCCCGGCCGGGGGATGGACAGAGAAGAAACATATGACAATCGCAGGAATATGCATCGGTCCGAAAGTGCTCAGAGGCCCGCGAGCCACAGAAATTCCGAAAGATTGGAAAACAGAGGGCAGGGGCGTTCCGTTCCAAACCGGCCTGTCTCCACAAAGGAGCCCGGTTATTCGAAAGGAAGCCGCTCCGGTCCTGCAAGAGAGTCCGGACATTCGGCGGGAAGCCGGGCCGCTCCGGGAAGAAGGGCACAGCCTGACAGACATTCCGGAAAACCCAGAGAAAGCAGGCCGGGCGGGAGTGAGAGAAGCGGACGCAGCCGCAATCAAAACAAAAATGCCCGGGATAGAAGCATGGGAAATGCACCGGGAAGCAAAACAAAGGCAGGAGATACAGGAGAGAAACGGAACGTCCGCCAGCCGGCCGAATCCGGAAGGCAGGGAAAACAGACCAGAAGGACGAAATCCCGGTGGAAGTTTATGCTCGGCCTCCTGCTGGGGATTGCGTTTATAACGGGTGTGGGCTTTCTCGCTGTCCAGCTTTTTGAGACGAAGAAGATTACTGTCACAGGCAATCAGTACGTTTCGGAGCAGGAGGTCATTGACTGGCTTCTGGCGGACGAGCATTCAGGCAATTCCCTGTACTTATTGTGGAAATATAACCAGAATAATGTGCAGCAGCTCCCGGCCATAGAAGAGACAAAGGTAGGGTTGAAAAACCTGGTTGAAGTACAGGTGCAGGTGAAGGAAAAAGATTTCAGCGGACGGATTGATTATAACGAGGCTTTTTTGTATTTTGACCAGGAAGGAATCGCTTCCCTGATCACCGGAACCGAGATTGAAGGGGTACCTTATATAGAAGGAATGGAGATCAATCCCGAAGAGGTTCTTCTTGGGAGTGTGCTTCCGGTCACGGACGGACAGATTTTTGAAGAATTGAAGAATCTGATGCCGCTCTTGGAAAAGCAGGACTTATCTCCGGACAAGATCAGCTGTGCAGGAGCGGATCTGACCCTGCATTTCGGAGGGGTCCGGGTGCAGATCGGAAGCGGCCAGTTTGCGGACAGGCTGGCTCAGGTACCGCCGATTTTGGAAAAGCTGGCTGAGTTGTATGCGGACCAGACGGGGGTCCTCCACCTGGAAAATTATGACGTTTACGGGAGCTCGATTCGTTTTGTACCGGACACGGCTGCCCAGCCGCAGCCCGAAACCCAGTGATCAGAACGAAAAAATGGAAAAAGGTGCATAAATTGAATAAAAAAATCAGAAAATACACAAAAATCTATTGATTATTTCCCGAAAAGACTTTATTATATACTTATTGGATTGTATCATTCAATGGTAAGGAATGCTAGAGTATTGATAATAGATGATAAAGGAGGAAGTACTCTTGTTAGAAATTAAAACCAACGAATCAGAAGCTGCCGCACGAATAATCGTAATAGGAGTCGGCGGAGGCGGCAATAATGCTGTGAACCGTATGATTGACGAACAGATTGCAGGTGTAGAATTTATTGCGATCAATACAGATAAACAGGCACTGCAGTTATGCAAAGCCCCTACTCTGATGCAGATCGGAGAAAAGCTTACAAAAGGTCTTGGTGCGGGAGCACAGCCGGAGGTAGGAGAGAAGGCGGCAGAGGAGAGCGAAGAAGATATCTCTGCAGCTCTGAAAGGTGCGGATATGGTGTTCGTGACCTGCGGTATGGGCGGCGGAACCGGAACCGGCGCGACTCCGGTTGTGGCAAGGATTGCGAAGAACCAGGGGGCCTTGACAGTCGGCGTTGTGACCAAGCCGTTCCGTTTTGAATCCAGAACCCGTATGGCGAATGCGCTTTCGGGAATCGACAAGTTAAAAGAGAGTGTGGACACTTTGATCGTCATTCCTAATGACAAGCTGCTGGAGGTTGTGGACAGAAGAACGACTATGCCGGAGGCTTTGAAGAAGGCGGACGAGGTTCTTCAGCAGGGTATCCAGGGCATTACGGACCTGATCAACGTGCCGTCTCTGATCAACCTGGACTTTGCAGATGTCCAGACCGTTATGAAGGACAAGGGTATCGCCCATATCGGAATTGGTGAAGGACGCGGGGATGACAAGGCACTTGAAGCTGTGAAGCAGGCTGTGGCAAGTCCTCTGCTTGAGACAACGATTCAGGGCGCTTCTCACGTTATTATCAATGTATCTGGTGACATTACCCTGATGGATGCATCGGACGCAGCAGAATTTGTACAGGAACTCGCCGGAGAGAATGCGAATATCATCTTCGGTGCTACTTATGATGACTCCAAGTCTGATGAAGCGAAGATTACTGTGATCGCTACGGGCTTACATAATGTAGGCGGCAGTTCTTCAAAGCTCAAAGCAAGACTGGAAGGACAGCAGAAGATGGGATCCATCCTTCCTTCCGGCGATATGGTAAGCCGGATGCCGATGGACGGCGGCGCAATGAGAAGCGCGGGAACCAGGACACCGGCAGGAACACGGCCGATGGGAGGTCCGTCACCGACGATTCAGCCAAGGGCGGCTTCCAGCAATGTAAGGGAGCAGTCGATCAAGATTCCGGATTTCTTTAAAAAATAATATGAAAATCCTGCCGTTGGCAGCTTTTCTGCATACAATGATATTCAATATCCGCTTTTTCTTTCTGGAAAGGGCGGATTTTTTGTCGAAATATATTCTAAAAGTCTCGTCATCATCTGACAAAAATCCAATTTGGTACGGCATATAATATTTTTTGTGCATGAGGACTTGTTCGGCCATCCTGGAGAGGTAAGTAAAGCATGTATTATGAACTATACATAGATGTATTGTTTCTTATCAATTTTATGATGGATTCTCTGCTCCTGCTGGCAGTTAAAAAGGTGCTGAGATGTCCGGTGAAAAATGGCCGCGTGTTTGTCGGGGGCGGACTGGGAGCCGTTCTCACATGTGTGCTCGTGGCACTGCCGCTTCCGGCTGTGGTAAAGCTTCCGGCGTTTTATGCCGGTGTTGCCGGCATGATGATCGTGGTCGGGCTGGATATACGTGGGGGAAGGCGATTTTGGAAGGCTCTCGGCCTTTTGTATGTGTCAGCATTTCTGATGGAGGGGATGTTGCAGATTCTTCGGCCCTGGGTCCGGACAGGGAGTCTTTTTTTTGCCTCGGCAGTTCCTGTATACTATCTGATGTGCGGAATCTGGAGATTCCTGACCAGACTGAGGAAAGAAGAGGAGCGGCTCTGTGAGGTTGTGCTGCAAGTAGGGCCGGAAAAGTACAGGATGCATGCGCTGTTGGACACAGGAAACGGATTGACTGATCCTGTCTCGGGGGAACCGGTGAGCGTCATTGACCCGGCCTGTGCACAGAAGATGCTGGAGAAAGGAAGAACAGATACAGGGGTACGGTATATCCCTTACCGCACGGTTAGCGGAGAAGGGGTGATGCCGGTATTCCGGGCAGAACAAATGGAAATCTTTCTGCCGGGTGAAAAGGGGGAGTTCAGAATGCAGCGTCCGATCATCGGAATCTGTGAAGGACATATTTCAGGACCGGAGGAGTATCAGATGATCCTGAATCCGGATGTCCTGACCTGCTGATTCTTTGCGGGGTTGCAGATAGGATGAGGATACGGGAATACTCTGTATTTGAAATTTGCTGCACAAATCGGTTACAAATAAAGGAGGAAAAAAGAATGGTTGTTAAGGTAGCCGTACCACGACAGTTTAAGCTGAAAATCATACCGGATTTCAGAGGGATTTTCTTCTCTAATCAGAAGGAGATCCATTACATAGGGGGATCGGAGGTGCTTCCGGCGCCGCTCGAGACCGAGGAGGAGTCAGAGGTGATCGACAGGCTCGGGACTGAGCGGGATGAGCAGGCGAAAAAACTGTTGATCGAACATAATCTCCGTCTGGTCGTCTATATTGCTAAAAAATTTGATAACACGGGGGTGGGAGTGGAGGATCTCATCTCAATCGGGACGATTGGCCTGATCAAGGCAATCAATACATTTAACCCAAATAAAAATATCAAACTGGCAACTTATGCCTCCCGGTGCATTGAGAATGAGATCCTCATGTATCTGCGGAGGAACAATAAGACTAAGATGGAGGTATCCATCGACGAGCCGCTGAATGTGGACTGGGATGGAAACGAACTGCTGCTTTCCGATATCCTGGGAACCGAGGAGGATACGATCACCAAGGATCTGGAAAACGAGGCGGAGCGGCGGCTTCTGGTAAAGGCCATCAATAAGCTTTCCAGCCGGGAAAAGCTGATCGTCCGTATGCGTTTCGGGCTGGACAATCCGGACGGGGAGGAGAAAACCCAGAAAGAGGTGGCGGACTATCTGGGAATCTCCCAATCTTATATCTCACGCCTTGAGAAAAAGATCATGCAGAGGCTGAAACGGGAGATGGTGCGCTACCAGTAAAAATAGTTCCATGTCCCTTTGACCTGCCGGGCAAAAAAAATCTTTACGCTTCACCAATACAATGTTATAATATCGACAGGACTAATCATTTTAATATGCAGGATTGGTATACCGATACAAGGATATTCAGGCCTGATATCACGGTGCTGGTAAATGCTGACCTGCAGGAGAGCGTGGTGAAGAGAATGAAACTGACATTTGTAGGAGCAGCTCACGAGGTGACAGGAAGCTGTCATCTGCTGCAGGCGGCAGGGAAGAATATTCTGGTAGACTGCGGTATGGAACAGGGGATTGACCTATATGAGAATCCAGGTCTTCCAATCGCGGAGAATGAGGTTGACTATGTATTGCTGACCCATGCCCACATCGACCATTCAGGCATGATTCCGAAGTTGGTGAAGGAAGGCTTCAAGGGCGAGGTGGTGAGTACCTTTGCAACCTCGGACCTTTGCAACATCATGCTTCGTGACAGCGCCCACATCCAGGAATTTGAGGCGGAGTGGCGCAACAGAAAGGGCAAGCGTGCCGGTTATCCGGAATATGAGCCTGTTTACGTGATGCAGGATGCGCTGGATGCAATTGAACTGTTCCGGCCCTGCGGCTATGGGCAGAGGATCCAGCTTTGTGAAGGGATTGAGGTCCGCTTTACGGATGTAGGGCATCTGCTGGGTTCTTCCAGTATTGAGATCTGGGTGACGGAAGGGGAGGAACAGCGCAAGATCGTCTTTTCCGGCGACGTAGGAAACCATAATCAGCCGATTCTACGGGAGCCGTCCTATACGGAGGAGGCGGATTATGTGGTCATTGAATCTACATATGGAAATCGGCTCCACTCCACGGAAAAGATAGATTATATCGGGACATTTACCCAGATTGTCAAGGAGACTTTTGACAAGGGAGGCAATGTAGTGATTCCGTCTTTTGCGGTGGGTCGTACCCAGGAGCTTTTGTATTTTATCCGGGAGATCAAGGAGCAGAACCTTCTGCCGGAATACGCGGATTTTGAGGTTTATCTGGACAGCCCGCTGGCTATTGAGGCTACCAAGGTATTCACAAAGAACATGAAGGGCTGCTTTGATGAGGCTGCCTTGAAGCTGGTCAATTCCGGCATCAATCCGCTGGTGTTCCCAGGACTGAAGATTTCCACGGGCAGTGAGGATTCCAAGCAGATCAACTTTATTGAGAGGCCGAAGGTGATTATATCTGCTTCCGGCATGTGTGAGGCCGGACGGATCCGCCATCATTTGAAGCATAATCTGTGGCGGGAGGAATGTACGATCCTGTTCGTAGGCTACCAGGCGGGAGGTACGCTCGGACGCCATATCCTGGAGGGGGAGAAGGAGGTCAAGCTTTTTGGCGAGACCATCGAAGTCCGGGCAAGGATTGAAAGCCTGAAGGGAATCAGCGGACATGCGGATCTGGATGGACTTCTGAAGTGGGTGGAAGGCTTCAAAAAACCTTTGAAACGGGTATTTGTTGTTCACGGCGAGGATACAGTGACAGAAGAATTTGCCCAGACCGTGGAAGAAAAGTTCGGTTATCCTGCATTTGCACCGTTCCCCGGCGGAGAAGTGGACCTGATAGCAGATGAGATCCTCTCAGAGGGTGTCCGGATTCCGGTCAAGACCAAGAAGCCAGTACAGAAGAAGGCTGACGCGGCGACAGAGCGCCTGCTTTCTGCAGCCAGATGGCTTATGGATGTGGCAGCCAGATGCGAAGGGATGGCCAATAAGGATAAGGCGAAGTTTGAGGCTCAGATTTTGAACCTTGCAGATAAGTGGGAGATCAAGTAAAACCGTAAATGTATTGAGAAAGAGAACGCCATGCACCGGGTGAGTGAAGGCAGTATGCCGGTGCATGGCTGATATTATGATGTGAATGGTGCCGTGCACAGAGGGCATATGGCATCCGGATCATTGGGCAGGATTGAAAGGGGGAATGCCGGCTGAGGTGCCGCCAAAGACGTGGATTTGCTGCTGTTTGACAGAGGGCAGATGCATCGATACTGCAGAATAAAAGAATTTTTGGCTATACAAATATACGAACAGAAAAGTGAGGAATGTGAAATGGACAGTACATGGGGAATCTTTGCGATCATTGTCATCTATCTGGTGGGAATGGTCGCCGTGGGAATCTACTTTATGAAGAAAAACAAGTCGACGGGAGACTATTATCTTGGCGGGAGGAAGCTGGGGCCGATCGTAACTGCAATGAGTGCGGAGGCATCTGATATGAGCAGCTGGCTTTTGATGGGCCTGCCGGGGGTCGCTTATCTGACCGGTGTGGCAGATGCGGCATGGACAGCCATCGGACTGGCCGTGGGAACCTATTTTAACTGGCTCATCGTGGCAAAACGTCTGAGGAGGTATTCCGTGATCGCGGGAAATGCTATCACCATTCCAGAGTTTTTTTCCAACCGTTATCGTGATAAGAGCAATATCCTGGTTGCGGTGTCCGCAGTCTTTATCGTAATCTTTTTTATACCCTATACGGCGTCCGGTTTTGCGGCATGTGGGAAACTTTTTTCCACATTATTTGACGTGCCATATTTTACCGCTATGGTTGTGAGCGCAGTGATCATCGTGGCATATACCGTTCTGGGCGGATTTTCGGCAGCAAGCACCACAGACCTGATCCAGAGCATCGTTATGACACTGGCATTGATCTGTGTAGTCCTGTTCGGTGTCAGCACGATAGGAGGAACCGGACTCGTGCTGGAGCAGGCGGGGGAACTGCCGGGTTATCTGTCCCTGACCAGTATCTACAGCGGCGGCGGGGCGGCAGAATACGGAGCTATCAAGATAGCCTCTACATTTGCCTGGGGCCTGGGATATTTCGGAATGCCCCATATCCTTCTGCGCTTTATGGCGATCCGGAATGAAGAGGAGATCAGGCTGTCCAGAAGGATTGCGTCCGTATGGGTCGTAATCTCCATGGGAGTGGCGATCTTTATCGGGATTATGGGCTACAGTCTGAGCAAAGGCGGCATGATCGAAACGTTGGAAGGAACAGATTCGGAAAAGCTGATTATTGTGATTGCAACTCTGATGAGCAAAAGTGGTATCTTCGGAATTTTGATCGCGGGGCTGATTATGTCAGGGATTCTGGCATGCACCATGTCAACGGCGGATTCCCAGCTCCTGGCGGCATCCTCCAGTATTTCAGAAAATCTGTTAAAAGATGTGTTCCATCTGCGGATCAGCGAAAAGGCATCCCTGCTCGCGGCCCGTACAACCGTGCTTCTGATCGCTGTGCTGGGGGTAATCCTGGCCGTAGACCCGAACAGTTCTGTATTCGGGATTGTATCCTTTGCCTGGGCAGGCTTTGGTGCAGTATTCGGTCCGGTCATGCTGCTGGCCTTATTCTGGAAGCGTTCCAACCGGTACGGAGCGATCGTAAGTATGCTTTCCGGCGGGATCATGATTTTTATATGGAAGTATATGGTGCGCCCGATGGGAGGCGCCTGGGATATCTACGAGCTGCTCCCTGCGTTTCTGGTTGCCATCTTCCTGAATGTAGCGGTAAGTCTGGCAACTCCAGCGCCGGAAGCAAAGATCCTGGAGGAATTTGAACAGGCGGCAAAGTAGACTGGTTTCTGCTGTGAACACCGCAGATGTAAACAACAGCAATAGATCCGCAAAATAAGGTTTTTTAAACATACCGCATTTGTCAAGGGCTAAAAGTTTTTTTAATTCCCTGCCAAAAGGAATAACAAATCACCAGAGTGAGAAAAATCCTACTAGAGTATATTTTATCTGGCAGGAGGATTTGAATGATGGCTTTGAGTAAAGTAGAAATATGCGGTGTGAATACGGCAAAGCTTCCGCTCTTAAAAGAAGAAGAGAAGGAAGCTTTGTTCGCGCGTATTAAAAAGGGAGACGAAACGGCAAGGGAAGAGTATATCAAAGGGAATCTGCGTCTGGTCCTGAGTGTGATCAAGCGCTTTACGAACAGCAATGAGAATGCGGACGATCTATTTCAGATCGGATGTGTGGGACTGATGAAGGCTGTGGATAACTTTGATCCTGACCGTGAAGTGAAATTTTCTACTTATGCGGTGCCGATGATCATAGGGGAGATCCGGAGATACCTGCGGGACAATAACTCAATCCGGGTCAGCCGGTCCCTGCGTGATACGGCTTATAAGGCTATTTATGCAAAGGAAGGCTATATGCGCAAATACATGAAGGAGCCGACTATGCAGGAGATCGCGGAGGAGATCGGGATTGCTAAGGAGGACATTGTCTTTGCCCTGGATGCCATTCAGGCGCCAATGAGCCTCTACGAGCCTGTGTACAGCGACGGAGGCGATGCGCTTTATGTAATGGATCAGGTCAGCGATAAGAAGAGCAGAGAAGAGAACTGGATTGAGGAATTATCCCTGGAAGCGGCCATGGAGCGGCTCAATGAGCGGGAGCGCTATATTATCCGTCTGCGTTTTTTTGAAGGAAAGACCCAGATGGAGGTGGCAGACGAGATCAAGATTTCCCAGGCTCAGGTCAGCCGGTTGGAGAAAAACGCTTTAAAAGTGATGCGGCAATATCTGTTGGGAAAATAGGCTGCGATTCATGGCTTGACCGGCTGTTTATTATAACGAAAAATGTAGGAAATTGAAAAAAATGAAAAATTTTAGTTGAAATTTCCATGGCTTCATACTATGATTAACTATATAAAAAGAAGGGTATGATCTGCCATGTACAGACTTTGCATTTTTGACTTGGATGGAACACTGACTGATACGTTGGATTCTCTCACATTTTCCGTGAATGAGACCTTGAAGGAGATGGGCCTTCTGCCGGTGACTGCAGACCAGTGCCGGCAGTTTGTCGGAAACGGGGCCCGTGTATTGATGGAGAGGTCGCTTCTTGCGGCGGGGGAAGCAGATATGGGCAGGATTGATGAGGCAATGAGGATATATGGACGTATATTTGACGCCAACTGCACATATCATGTAGTACCTTATGAGGGAATCTCCGGGATGCTGATGGCAATGAAGCAGGAAGGGCTGGAACTTGCGGTACTTTCAAATAAGCCGCATCGTCAGACGGTTCATGTGGTGGAAGCTGTGTTCGGCAGCGGAGTGTTTCGGCAGATTCAGGGGCAAAAGGAGAACATACCCCGCAAGCCGGATCCAAAAGCAGCTCTGCTGATCGCAGAGGAGCTGGGGATAGCCCCGGAGGATACCGTGTATATCGGGGATTCGGAGGTAGACATTGCAACAGGAACCAATGCACGCATGAGGACTATCGGTGTGACATGGGGGTTCCGGGGCCGTGCAGTCCTTGAGGAAGCCGGTGCCAGATACATTGCCGACTCTCCGGAAGAGGTCATAAAATTGATCAGGGAATAGGGAGGTTAAAGAATATGGGTGAATACAGTGAGGAATGTCTGTTAACATTTCTGGAAAGACAGTCTCAATTATTTGACGAACCGGTTGCCGGTACGATCGAAGAGGCGGAAGCGTTTCTGGAGGATTGCATGGCGATTGTTGTAGATACGCTGGATGATGTAAGAGAATATTTTGATGAAAACGGGATTGACGTGAACAATATGGGCAAGGATGAACTGGAAGAGGCATCCGAGGTGTTCCCATTGCCGAACGGACAGTATCTGATCGTAGAAGGCTGAGTAACGAAGTATGAAGGTCTCCGGATGGGGCCGTGTGGCAAATGGGCAGCAGAAAAAAGTCGCAGCCTAATCGACTGCGGCTTTTTCTACGGTTTCTGCAATGGCATCCAGGATGACCTGGGATGTATAGGGAGACTGTTCGGATAGTGTAATGTTTTCCAAAGACTGTGTTTTGTAGATTTGTTCAGCAATATCTTCGATGGCCGGCTGGATCAGCGGGAACATCGTGGTCACACTCTCATCCAGATTGGAGAACCGGATGGAGTTGATGCGGGATTCATCTACAGATACTTCTACCTCCAGATTGGTGTTGTTAAGTGTGAGGGCAGAAGTATAGATTCCGGGGGTATATTGTTTCTCCGTGTGAGCATCTGCGGGCTGCTTTTTTCCGCCGGGGCGGAACATGACGACAAGCAGGATGATGAGCAGGATACCGAGCGCGGCGAATATGGCAGTGTAAATGATTTCTTTCATATGCAGAACTATGATTTTGGTTTTAGAACTCATGAAAGTAACCTCCCAAAGTGCATTTTTTATAGTGTATGACAAAGAGGTGGGAAATATACCTTATAAAGCGGCCGAATGGCCATAATGGGATGCCCTTGGGTATACCTTATAAAGCGGCCGAATGGCCATAATGGGGGCCCTCTGGGTATACCTTGCGGTGCAGCCGGGGATAAGAAGAGGGATTCGGGCGCTTGTACGGAAAGAAAAATGGAGGTGTAAGTCTAGATGTTTGTGATTGTGGGACTGGGCAATCCCTCGAGGGAGTATAAAGGAACCAGACATAATGCGGGGTTTGAGGTTATAGATCGAATTTCCGAAAAATATAATATTTCTGTAAATATAAAGAAGCACAGGGCACTGATCGGAAAAGGGATGATTCAGGGAAAGAAGGTGATCCTGGCAAAGCCGCAGACTTTTATGAACCTGAGCGGGGAGAGTGTCCGCAGCCTGGTCAATTTCTATCAGGTGGATGTGACAAAGGAACTGGTAGTAGTCTATGACGATGTCAGCCTGGGGACAGGACAGCTGCGGATTCGTGCGAAGGGAAGCGCGGGAGGACACAATGGGATCAAGAATATCATCTCCCAGATCGGCGGGCAGGTTTTCCCGCGTATCAAAGTGGGGGTTGGGGAGAAGCCGCCGAAGATGGATCTGGCAGATTATGTGCTTGGGCATTTTTCAAAGGCAGAGAAGCAGCTGATGGAAGAAGGCTACGAGATGGCAGTCTGCGCGGCAGAGACGATCATGGAGGGCAGGATTGAAGCCGCAATGAATGAGTATAATCGAAAAAAGAAGGAAGAGTAAGAATCATGAGAGCATTATTGGCGCCGCTTCGTGAACTTGCGGATTATGAAGAGATTATACAGGAACGAAAAAAAGGGGAAGGACTTCTGCAGATTGCAGGATGTGTGAACTCTCAAAAAACACATCTGATGTATGAATTGGGCGATGGGTATGGATACAGACTCATCGTTTTTTCCAGTGAGGAAAAAGCAAAAAAAGCCTGGGAAGAATATCGGTTTCTGGATGAAAACGTGTATTATTACCCAGCCAGGGATCTATTGTTCTATCATGCGGATATCAAAGGGAAATATCTGCTGAGCCAGCGGATGGAGGTCGTGCGTGCCCTTTTGGAGCACGGTGCTCTTACGAAGGACGAACGGCGTCAGAGGGGATTGACGATCATAACCACGATGGATGCATTTCTGGACGGGCTGCCTTCCCGAAAGGAACTGCAAAACCGGCAGATTCACCTGGAAGCCGGGGAAAATGTGGACTTTAACAAACTGCAGCAGGATCTGGCAGGCATGGGGTATGACCGGGAAGCGGAGATCGACAGCCCGGGACAGTTTGCCGTGCGGGGCGGGATCCTGGACATCTATCCCCTGACGGAGGAGGCTCCGGTGCGTCTGGAACTGTGGGGAGATGCGATTGATTCGATCCGTGCCTTTGATGTGGAAAGCCAGCGTTCCATTGAGAATTTGGACTCTGTGGAGATTTATCCGGCGTCAGAGCTTGCCGGGGATTTCCGTAATATGGTATCTTTTCTGGATTATTTTCCCGAAGGGGAAATGATCCTGCTGCTTGACGAGCCCGTCCGGCTTCTGGAACGGGCGGAAGGGGCGGAGCAGGAATATCAGGAGAGCCGGAGGAACCGGGAAAAAGCCGGGATAGAGCCGGAAGAAGAGAATCTGAAGATTTTTTCTTCCAAAGAGGTGGTAGAACGGATGAACCGTGTTTCTGGGATCGGTTTCACGACGCTGGAATCCCGGTGCGGCAGTTTCCAGATACGGAAGACATACCGGATCCAGAGCAAGGGTGTGAATCCGTACAACAACAGCTTTGAAATGCTCACAAGAGACTTGAAAAGGCTGAAGCGCAGCGGTTACCGGGTGGTGCTTCTGTCCGGGGCGCGCACCAGGGCCAGGCGTCTTGCAGAAGATCTGAGAGATTATGACCTGAGCAGCTTTTACAGCGAGAATCTGGAGCGGGAGGTCCAGCCGGGAGAGATCCTGGTGGCCTACGGACATGTGGAGGAAGGGTATGAGTACCCTCTTTTAAAATTTACGGTCATTTCGGAGACCGATATCTTTGGCCGGCAGAAGAAGAAAAAGAGACGGAAGACCTATGAGGGGCAGAAGATCCAGGACTTTACCGAGTTGAAGCCCGGGGACTATGTGGTCCATGAGAACCATGGCCTGGGCATTTACCACGGGATCGAGAAGATTCAGGTGGAGAAGGTGACCAAGGACTATATGAAGATTGCTTATGCCGAGGGAGGCATCCTGTATATCCCGGCGACTCAGCTCAACCTGATTCAGAAGTATGCCGGGTCAGACAGTACAAAGCCGAAGCTGAACAAGCTGGGTACCAGCCAGTGGGTGAAGACGAAGAAGCAGGTCCGCTCGGCGGTCCAGATCATTGCCAAGGATCTGGTAAAGCTCTATGCGGCAAGGCAGGCGGCAGACGGCTATATCTATGGCACGGATACGGTGTGGCAGAAGGAATTTGAGGAAATGTTTCCCTTTGAAGAAACAGAGGATCAGATTCAGGCAATTGAGGATACTAAGAAGGACATGGAAAGTCCTAAGATCATGGATCGTCTGGTCTGCGGGGACGTGGGTTACGGAAAGACAGAGATTGCGATCCGGGCCGCGTTTAAAGCAGTCCAGGAGAGCAGGCAGGTGGTGTATCTGGTTCCCACCACGATCCTGGCACAGCAGCACTACAATACCTTTGTGCAGAGGATGAAGGATTTTCCGGTGCGGGTGGACCTGCTGTGCAGGTTCCGGACTGCGGCGGAGCAGAAAAAGACTGTGGAAGATCTGAAAAAAGGTCTGGTAGACATTGTCATCGGCACCCACCGGGTCCTGTCTAAGGATGTGGGCTTTAAAGATTTGGGGCTTCTGATCATTGACGAGGAACAGCGGTTCGGTGTGACCCACAAGGAGAAGATTAAGCAGCTGCGGGAAAGCGTGGATGTATTGACCTTGACGGCTACCCCCATCCCCCGGACGCTTCACATGAGCCTGATCGGGATCCGGGATATGAGTGTGCTGGAAGAGGCGCCCATGGACCGAATGCCCATCCAGACCTATGTGATGGAGTACAATGACGAGATGGTCCGGGAGGCTATAGAGCGGGAACTCTCCCGAGGGGGACAGGTCTATTATGTACACAACCGGGTGAATGACATCGCGGATGTAGCGGCACACGTCCAGAAGCTGGTACCGAATGCGGCGGTGACCTTTGCCCACGGGCAGATGAATGAGCGGCAGCTGGAAAACATCATGTATGATTTTATCAACGGGGACATTGACGTGCTGGTGTCTACTACGATCATCGAGACAGGTCTGGACATTTCAAACGCCAATACCATGATCATCCGGGACGCAGACCGGTTCGGGCTTTCTCAGCTCTACCAGCTCCGGGGACGGGTGGGGCGTTCCAACCGGATGGCGTATGCATTTTTGCTGTACCGGAAGGATAAACTCTTGCAGGAGGTGGCGGAGAAACGTCTGGCGGCCATACGGGAGTTTACGGATCTGGGTTCGGGCTTCAAGATTGCCATGCGTGACCTGGAGATCCGCGGCGCGGGAAACCTTTTGGGGGCAGAGCAGCACGGACATATGGAGTCAGTGGGATACGATCTGTACTGCAAGATGCTCAACGAGGCAGTGAAGCAGGAAAAAGGGGAACTGGATATGGATATCTTCGGCACTTCGGTAGACCTGAATGTGGATGCCTATATCCCGGATTCCTACATTTCCAACGAATATCAGAAGCTGGATATCTACAAACGGATCGCGGCCGTGGAAAATGAAGAAGAAATGGAAAATATGGTGGATGAGCTGATCGACCGCTTCGGGGATATCCCGAAAAAGGTTATGCAGCTTTTACAGATCGCGCTTTTGAAATCACTGGCCCACTCTGCCTATGTGACCAGTGTGGAGGAAAAGGGCGGAGAATTGAAGCTTTTGATGTATGAAAAAGCGAAGGTACAGCCTTCAAAGATTCCCGAGCTGATCGCAGCCTGGCGGGGAAATCTGGTGTTCAGGGCAGAGAATCCGCCTTATTTTGTCTACCGGAAACGGAATAAATCAGGGAAAGAGAAGGATGAAGATATTCTGGAACTTGTGAAAAACCTGTTAAATGCAATAAAAGGCTTGTTAGAATAGAAAAAACGGATTATAATCATATTTAGTGCGGACAGGTTCCGTATCTGTATTCCATTTATAAGATACTTTAGGAGGATAACATGAAACTGTTGAAAAAAAGATGTGTAGCTGCAGCAGCAGCGGGAACGCTTGCGGCTGCTTTACTGATGGGCTGCGGTTCATCTGTTGATGACAACGAGGTAGTAGGGACCGTAGGAGAATCTGAGATCTCTTTCGGGGTTGCCAATTTTTATCTGAGGATGGTACAGTCCAGATATGAGGCGTATTATACCACTCTGACAGGAGATACTCCGGCGGAATTTTGGCTGCAGGATTGGGATGGAGGTACTTATCAGGAGTCTATAAAAAAGAACCTGGTGGAGAAGCTGGAGGATCTGTATCTGATACGCCAGCATGCACAAGAGTATGATGTTGCACTGACAGAAGAGGAAGAAAAAGCGATTGCCAAGGCTGCGGCAGATTTTGAAGAAGACAATTCCCTGGAAGCAAAGGAACTGGTTTCCGGTCATACAGAGTATATTCAGGAATATCTGGAACTTGCCACGATTCAGGAAAAAATGGATGAGCCTATGAAGGCTGGCGTAGATGAGGATATTTCGGACGAAGATGCGGCACAGAAAAGTATGAAATATGTCTACTTCCCATATGTCAAGGAGGATGACGAAAACAGCGAAGCTATATCAGATGAGGAGAAAAAGGAACTGAAGACCAAGGCTGAGAAGTTTGCAAAGGACCTGCAGGAGAGTGAAGAAAAGGATATTGATGCTGCAGCAAAAGAAGCAGATCTGGAAGTAGAGACAGTTACCTTTGATTCGGATACTAAAGCACCGAATGCAGACTTTATGAAGGCAGCGGATAAGCTGAAGGAGAATGAAGTTACAGATGCGGTGGAGTCTGATGACGGACTGTATGTTGGGATAGTCACGAGCCTTCTGGACCGCGAGGCAACAGATACAAAGAAAGAGCAGATCATAGAAGAGCGAAAAACCGAACAGTATAATTCCTTATTGAAGAAGTGGAGGGAAGAAACGGAAATCAGCTTCAATGAGGAACGCTGGCAGGAGATTGACTTTGCATATGAGGGAGTTGCGATCCCCAAAAAAGAAGATGATGCAAAAGCGGATAATGATAAAAAAGAAGACAGTGCTGCAGAGAAAGATGCAGATATTGAAGAACCGGGAAAAGACAGCGGAACGGAAGAGGAATAATTGATAGTAAAGACAGGGAAAGTGTAAAGTATATACACTGCCCTGTCTTTTTTATGTCAGATATATTCCAGCTTCTCAAAATACTGCATCAGAATATTAGCACAATTCTCAACTCCTAATTCGGTGGTATCCAGAATCATATGATAGTCATTCACATCTCCCCAGGTTCTGCCGGTGTGTTCGTGATAGTAGGCGGCACGCTGCTCATCGGTTCGTTCCAGCTTTTCTGCTGCCTCTTCGTAAGAGAGGGATTCCAGTTTCATGATACGCCGGATCCGGTCTTCCTTGTCTGCACAGACATAGATATTGAGGACATTCATCCGGTCCTTCAGGATGTTCGAAGCACATCGTCCCAGAATAATGCAGGGACTCTCCGCCAGCCTGCGGATGGCCTCGGCCTCGGATTCGTATTCATGTTCATCCAGCTTATGCTCAATGGATGCCTTATCATATACAGGGATGCCAAGCCTTACGGAAAGCTCATTGGCAATAATGCTGGCGCCCGTACCAAACCTGCGGCTCATCGTAATCACTAACTTCATTCTACCTTCCTCCTTTGTACAAAAAAGTGCTTTTCAAAAAGCACTCACAACCCGCTCGCTTTCCTATTATAACACTAAAAACTCTGCGGGGGAAGTGGTTTTCGATGGAAGATCAGGATGTTTTGTAGAAGATTTGCAATATTTTCGAGAAGAAATCACAGGAAAATGGGTTTCCTTGTATGGTATGCTGTAATCAGTTCTTATAAATAACATTTTCAGAAAGGAAGGATTTACTATGGAACTGAGAACAGCATCGTCCCCGAAGGACGTAAAACATTACACAACACAGAGACTGAGGGAGGAATTTCTGATCCCCAGGCTTTTTTTTGCAGATGAGGTCAAGCTGGTGTACAGCCATATCGACCGGATCATCACAGGAGGCGTGATGCCGGTCAAAGAGGTGATCGAGTTAAAGGCAGGAAAGGAGCTTCGGACGGAGCATTTTCTGGACCGGCGTGAGATGGGTGTGATCAACATCGGCGGAGAAGGCACGATATTCGCGGACGGCAAGGAGTATACGGTCGGATACAAGGAAGGCATGTACTTAGGGATGGGTGTGAAGAAAATCTCCTTTGCAAGCAGAGATCCTGAGAATCCGTCCAAGTTCTATCTGAACAGTGCGCCTGCGCATACCTCCTACCCAACAGTGCTGATCCGGCCGGAGGGCCAGCCGGAGACCGGCGTGGTGATCGTGAAGGAGGAGAACAAGGTGGAGCTGGGCTGCCTGGAAGATTCCAACCACCGTACAATCTGTAAATATATTCTACCCGGGCAGGTAGAGAGCTGCCAGCTGGTCATGGGAATGACGAGTCTGGAACCGGGCAGCGTCTGGAATACGATGCCCTGCCACACCCATGACAGGAGGATGGAAGTGTACCTGTATTTTGAAATGCCGGAGGATGCGTTTGTGATGCACTACATGGGCGAACCGGATGAGACAAGGCATATTGTGATCCGAAACGAGCAGGCAGTCATCTCCCCCAGCTGGTCCATCCATTCAGGAAGCGGTTCCAGAAACTATACCTTTATCTGGGGAATGGTTGGAGAAAATCAGGATTTCGACGATATGGACGGGGTGGCGAACCGGGATCTGATGTAGAGAAACATGATGCGGGAAGCAGATTAGTTACATTGCTTTGAGAGGTGAAAAGGATGAAGATCGGTGTACGCGCCCATGATTACGGGCGGATGGAAATTGAGAAACTGGCGGAGGTCCTGCATGCACAGGGATATGACGGAGCGCAGCTGGCCCTGCCGAAAGCTTTTACCGGAATCCGGAGGTATGAAGATATCACTTCAGGACATCTGGAACGGATCCGGCGGGCATTTGAGAAATATAAGCTTGAGATTCCGGTATTTGGATGCTATATGGATCTGGGCAACCCGGATCCGGTGGTCCGCGATCATGCGGTGCGGACACTGAAAAAATGTCTGGCTTACGGAAAAGAAGTAGGGGCTGGAGTGGTAGGGACGGAAACGGCATACCCTCATCTGAATCAGCGGGAAAAGGCACAGTGGTATCCCTATATGGTCGACAGTATCAAACGTGCTGCGGAGGAGGCTGTGCGCCTGGATGTCAAGCTGGCCATTGAGCCAGTGTACTGGCATCCTCTGGACCGTATGGAGGCTGTACTGGATGTAATGGACCAGGTGGGAGAACCAGATCATCTTCGGATGATATTCGACGCGTCAAACTTGCTTCAGTTTCCCGATACGACGGATCAGAAGACATATTGGGGTGAGTGGCTGAAATATACGGGAAAATATATTGAGGCCATGCACATCAAGGATTTTTATTTTGATAAAAACGGCGGATATTGTCCTGTATTGCTGGGAAAAGGAGTCATCCAATATGAAACGATCTCCCGATGGCTTCATGAGAACCGACCAGATCTGTTTCTTCTGCGGGAAGAAATGAACCCCGATTTTGACGCGGAAGATATAGAATTTATGAGGAAATTATAAAACCGGACATTGGTATATCTGACGGAAATACAGGAGGATTGGAAACAGAAATTCGTCAGAATAGATTAGAAATTGAGAGCAATATAGTTTGAAAACTTGAAAATGACAACAATATGGTTGAAAAATCCCTGATTTTTTTATGCTAGAATAACACCATAACGTGCACGAGATAAAAATGAACCAAAGAGAGAAGGAGAGGAAGTAATGGGAAGCATAAAGAAAAAGATTGGGATTGCGGTCTCCGCAGCCGGTCTGCTGGCAGTTGCAGTTACCTTCGTATCTGTAGTCAGCGAAAATAATACAGACAAAGTCGAAATCCGTCTGGCGCACAACCAGTCCGCCGGATCGGAAATTGCTGATTCGATTGCGATGTTCTCAGAATTTGCGGCAGAGGATGAGTCTAAAAACCTGAATGTCAATATTTACGCAAGCGGAGTTTTGGGCACAGAAAAAGAAGAAATAGAGATGGTACAGGCAGGCATCCTGGATATGGCAAAGGTCAGCTCAAACACCCTGGGGCAGTTTGCCGATGAATATGCCATATTTGCGGTGCCTTACCTGTTCGTAGATCAGGACCACTACTACACGGCTATGGAGAAAAGTGAGAAAGTAAAAGAACTGTTCCGCTCCACGGCAGACGAGGGATTTATTGCTATTGGGTATTACGCCAACGGTTCCCGCAATTTTTACCTGAAAGAGGACAAAGCCTGCACGGATCCTTCGGTCCTTAAGGGCAAGAAGATCCGTTCCATGCCAAGCTCTACATCCATGGATATGATCTCCCGCATGGGGGGCTCCCCGGTGCCTATGGCAGCCAGCGAAACCTATACCTCTCTGCAGCAGGGGATCGTGGACGGCGCGGAGAATACAGAGCTCGCCTTGACGGTAGACGGACACCAGGACCTGGTCAAATCCTATACCTATACAGAGCATCAGTATTCGCCGGATATCTATATCATCAGTACGAAAACATGGGAAAAGCTGTCAAAAGAGCAGCAGGACTATCTGGTGGAATGCCTGGAAAAGACCAATGATAATTTTAAGAAGCTTTATAACGGCATGATGGAAGAGGCAATGGAAGAAGCCCAGTCCCATGGTGTCACAGTATACAGGGATATCGACAAGTCCGAATTTATCGAAGCGGTATCTCCTATTCACGAGGAGTTCTGTGAACGGGGGGACAGCTATCGGGAGCTTTATGAAGATATCCAGAACTATGCAGAATAGGGGGGACAAAGGATGAAGCTTTTAAATAAAATCATTGAGTATGTACTTGCGTTTCTGGTCGTGGTGATGGTGGCAGGATGCTTCTGGCAGATTTTCACCCGGTTTATCCTGAATGATCCGAGTCAATGGACGGAAGAGCTTCTGCGGTATGCTCTGATCTGGCTGACCATGCTGGGGGTTCCCTATGCCTATGGAAGAGGGCAGCATATTTCCATCGGATTTATCACAGGCACCTTTACGAAAAAAGGAACTTTGAAAAATCAGATTTTTATTGAGATTCTGGTGCTGTTTTTAAGCGTATTTGTAATGATCGCGGGCGGAATCATGGTATCCATGAATGCGGCAGGCCAGGTATCTCCGGCCATGCAGATTCCAATGCAGCTCTACTATATCGGCGTACCGATCTGCGGAATGCTGATGGTGGTCTATTCGGCAGAACGCCTGCTGCAATTTGTAAAAGAATATTCGGAAATGAAAAAGGAGGGGAAATAAATGCAGTTACAAGCGGCTTTGGTATTGATCATATTATTCTTTTTCCTGCTGGCAATGAGCGTGCCTGTGTCATTCAGCATCATTACGTCGGCACTGATCACCATTATCATGTTTCTGACACCGCAGTTCGGAATGTTCATCTCGGCACAGAAGCTGGTCAGCGGTATTGACAGCTTTACGCTGCTTGCCGTCCCCTTCTTTATACTGGCAGGACAGCTGATGAGCAGCGGCGGGATCGCCAGAAGGCTGATCAACCTGGCAATGCTTTTCCTCGGAAAGGTTCCCGGTTCCCTGGCGCTGACCAATATCGCAGGAAACGCCATGTTCGGCTCTCTGTCCGGTTCCGGTATCGCGGCAGCCACAGCTATCGGCGGAGTCATGAACCCGCTGGAAAAGGAGCAGGGCTATGACGAGGGATTTTCGGCGGCCACCAATATCGCCACCGCACCGGTGGGACAGCTGATTCCTCCCACCAATGCATTTATCGTGTATTCCGCGGCCAGCGGCGGCGCTTCGGTTGCGACACTGTTCATGGCCGGATGGATTCCGGGACTGTTATGGGCATTTCTCTGTATGGTAGTTGCATTTCTGTACGCAAAGAAACAGGGCTATGTGGTAAAACGGGAAAAGCTGACCGGGGCAGAGGCGGCAAAGGTTGTGTGGGATGCCATCCCAAGCCTTCTTCTGATCGTCATTATTATCGGAGGAATCCTGTCCGGCTATTTTACTCCTACGGAGGCTTCCGGGGTTGCGGTCATCTATGCATTTATTCTGTCCGCATTTGTTTATAAGAGCATCAAGCTGAAAGACTTAAAAGACATCCTGGTGGATGCGGCAGTGATGACTACGATCGTTATGCTGATCATCGGTGCATCTTCTGTATTGTCCTTTGTACTGTCCTTTACCGGACTGCCCCAGGCGATCAGCAGCCTGATGCTGGGCGTGTCGGACAACAAGATCGTGATCCTGCTGCTGATCAATATCATCCTGCTGATCGTAGGAACATTTATGGATATGGCTCCGGCATTGCTGATCTTTACACCCATCTTCCTGCCGGTTATCACGAACATCGGTATGGACCCGATCCAGTTCGGCGTGATGATGGTCATGAACCTGTCTATCGGAACCGTAACCCCGCCGGTGGGAAGCGTCCTCTTCGTGGGCTGCAGCGTGGCCAAGCTGAAGGTGGAAGATGTGGTTTCCAAACTGATTCCGTATTTTGCGGCGATCCTGATCGCATTGTTGTTTGTCACATTCGTACCAGCATTGAGTACCTGGCTTCCAACGGTACTGGGACTGATGTAGAAGGAGAATCCGGGCAGCAGGTGATAAACAGAAACGTCTATGGATTGGCAGGAAGGTTCGTGTGGGTTACGATATTCAGTGTTTTGCGGTATTTCAGCGGAGATACGGTCATGTAGGTCTTGAAGGTTTTTTCGAAATGGGTCATCGTGCCGTAGCCTACCAGGTCCGCGATCTCCGCCACGCTCAAGTCCGTCTCTTCCAGATACCGCTTTGCTTTCTGGATCCGGTGGATGTTGGTATACTCGCTGATCGTATAGCCGGTGACTTCTTTAAATACCCGGCAGGCATAATATTTGCTGAGAAAAAATTTTGCAGCCAGATCGTCCAGGGAAAGAGCCTCTTCGCAGTGTTCGGACAGATAGTCGGCAATCTCGTATACATGCCGGAACTTGCCGCCGTCAGGGTCGAGAGGACCCTCCTGTGCGTGATGGTTCAGTTCCCGGGTGAGCCGGAGAAAATAGGAGGTTACGGCAAGTTCTACGGCCTGCTTGTAATTGCGTTCCTTGTCCCTGCATTCCTGCTTGAACAGATAGTACAGATCCATGAACTGCTCCTGCTGCTGCGGAGTCAGATGGTAGACGCCGTAGTGCTGGTGAAAAAATCGTACCAGCTGCAGGGTCGGATATTTCCGGTCCAGATCCTGCATGCGTTCGCTGCTGACATATAGGATGATCCGGTTATGTCCGGTATCGTCCTCGGAAACGGATTTGGTCATGTGGATCAGGTTGGTGTCCACCAGGATCAGATCCCCCTTGGAGGCAATAAAATTGCGGTTATTGAAGAAAAAGAGACGTTCCCCCTCCAGGATATAGAAGATCTCATATTCGTTGTGAAAATGCTTCACGCGCATATCAAACTTTCCGTACCGGACCATGTGCTCCAGGGAAATACCGTCAATGGAGGCGTAGTAGGTTACTTTTTCCAAAATATCACCTGCTTTCTCTTTTGTACCTTGTTACAAAGAGTATATAATAGGAACAGTAAATTTGCAAAGCAATTCATTACAAAGGAAGGGAGAAAAAATGAAGATGAACGAAACGGAGCTCAGAAGAAAGCTGGATCTGGTGATCGAGAAGCTTTTGAACCTGGGAGGTCCGGAAAATGAAAAGGAACTGGAAGAAACCGGCGGGGAAGCAATCGGATTTTTTAAGCGGGACTTCGGAATCCGGGAATGGGATTGGCCACAGGGGGTAGGCTTGTATGGCCTGCTTCGGATCATGCAGTATGATAAAAGTGAGAAATATAAGGAGTTTTTGCACAACTGGTTTGTGGGAAATATGGAACTGGGGCTGCCGTCCCGCAATATCAATACTACGACCCCGCTTCTGACGCTGGCGGAGCTGAATGAATACTACCATGATCCGAAGTTCGAGGAACTCTGCCTGAACTGGGCAGACTGGCTTATGAACTGCATTCCCAGGACAAAGGAAGGGGGCTTCCAGCATGTGACCAGCGCCAACGGGGACCGGCAGGGGGTTCGGCTGAATGAAAATGAAATGTGGATCGATACCTTATTCATGACCGTACTCTTCCTGAATAAAATGGGGCAGAAATACGAAAGAGAAGAATGGGTCGACGAAAGCATCCACCAGATGCTCATGCACATCAAATACCTGTATGATAAAAAGAGCGGTCTGTTCTATCATGGATGGACCTTTAACGGAAATCATAATTTCGGCGGAGTATTCTGGTGCAGGGGCAACAGCTGGTTCACCCTGGGAAGCATGGAGTATATCGAGATGTCCAGGGGAAATCTGAATCCGGGTGTAAAGACGCTGATCGTGGATACCTATAAGGCTCAGGCAGCGGCGCTGAAAAAGCTGCAGAGCAGAAGCGGGCTCTGGCATACGGTGCTGAATGATCCGGAGAGTTATGAAGAGGTGTCCGGTTCGGCGGCTATTGCGGCTGGAATCCTTAAGGGCGTCCGCTTCGGGATTCTGGATGACTCTTACCTGGAATGCGCGGCACGGGCGATCAAGGGTATTTTGGAAAATATTGACGAGGACGGCACGGTATTGAAGGTGTCTGGAGGGACCGGGATGGGAATGGACGCGGAGCATTACAAGAACATCCTGATCGCTCCAATGGCCTATGGACAGGCGCTGACGATTCTGGCACTGGCTGAGGCGCTTCTGCATTGGTGAAATATTGTATGAAAAAAAGAAAGGGGAATCATATGAGCATTTTAGACAGTTTTTCATTGGAAGGTAAGGTGGCGCTCGTAACCGGCGGCGCTTACGGCATTGGGTTTGCCATTGCGGAAGCTTATGCCAGGGCAGGAGCGAAAATTGCTTTTAACTGCCGGGGGCAGGAGCACCTGGACAAGGCCCTTGCAGATTATGAAGCCAAGGGGATCCAGGCAAAAGGATATCTCTGCGATGTGACAGACGAGGACCAGGTGCGGGAGATGGTGGAAAGCATCAGGAAGGAACTGGGTGTGATCGATATTTTGGTAAACAACGCCGGCATCATCAAACGGATTCCCATGACGGAGATGAGTGCGGCGGAATTTCGCCAGGTCATAGACATTGACCTGAATGCGCCATTTATCATGTCCAAAGCCGTTCTGCCGGATATGATCGAAAAAGGACATGGAAAGATCATCAACATCTGCTCTATGATGAGCGAGCTTGGCCGGGAGACGGTTTCTGCCTATGCAGCCGCAAAGGGCGGATTGAAGATGCTGACGAAAAATATCTGTTCGGAATACGGAGAATACAACATCCAGTGCAACGGTATCGGTCCCGGATATATCGCCACGCCGCAGACGGCACCGCTTCGGGAGGCACAGGCTGATGGCAGCAGGCATCCCTTTGACCAGTTTATCATATCCAAGACTCCGGCTGCACGGTGGGGCGATCCGGAGGACCTGATGGGGCCGGCGGTATTTCTGGCATCGGACGCATCCAACTTTGTAAACGGACAGATCCTGTATGTTGACGGAGGGATCCTGGCATATATCGGAAAGCAGCCGTAACATACGGCACGCTGCACGAAAAAGGCATACGAATCATATCGACCGTATGCCTTTTTCGTGCGCCCGGTCTGCGCTACTGCTCATACATGGCATATTTTTTAGGGGAGATTCCTACGGCTTTTGTAAATGCTTTTAAAAAATTGCTGTAATCCTGGAAACCGCACATCCCGCAGGTCTCCGTAACCGAATAGCCCTCTGCCAGCAGCGCCTTAGCACGGGAAATCCGCTTGGCGGTGATATACCGGTTGATGGTTGTTCCGGTCTCATCTTTAAAGATCCGGCACAGGTAGGAGCTGCTCAGATAAAAATGGGCGGCCAGCTTCCCAATCGTCAGTTCTTCCGTCAGGTTCAGGTTTACATAGGACAAAATGGCATCGATCTGTTCCGAATGAGAAGCCGATGCTTTTCTCTCTGTGGAAACCGTCAATGCCCGGTCCTCCTCGCAGCGCAGGAGAAAGATCCGGTTCAGATAGATCATGAGCTCCAAAAACGCAGTCTGCTCCAGGATATCCCGGCCAAATTGTTTCTCCTCCGATAGCTTATGTATATAATATAAAAAACGCTTCTTTTCCTCCTGTGACAGGCTCAGTCTGTGGCCGAATGAGGTATCTCTCCGTGTGAAGCAGTAATTCAGATCAGTCTGCTCCGTAGAAAATTTTTTCAGATAATCCGGATAAATAGACAGCACGATCCGCTCATGAGTCACACGGTCAATCTGGGAAAGATAATGGCTTTCATATTGATTGATGAAAAAAATATCTCCCGGCTGGAAATCATAGAACCGGTTGTCGATCAAAAACTGCTTTCCGCCGGAGATGGAATAGTAGACCTCGTAGCAGTCATGAATATGGATGCTCATTGTTTTTTCATCATTATATAAATGGGCGGCAGTAAATGTCTTCGTGTCGACACAGGATTGTATGGCAGCTTTGCAGGAATTATGGATGATCATGGCTATACCTCCGCTTGGATTGGAGCGTTCTCAAAAATCCGGATGCAAAAAGCGGATGCCTCAGCAGACGTAAAAGTGCTTCAGCTGGAAAGCTTTTGAAACCGCTCACACAGGTTACCTATATCATAAAATGAATCCGGGGAATACGCAAGAGGTCAGATGCCTGAAACTGCAGTAAATTGTGCGTTACTGTTCACACGGCATCGTGCACCCTGCTGCACGGCGTCCGGCTAATAAAGTAACAATTGTGCAGTTAATACTTTCAAGAAGCAGGATAATGTGCTATACTGAATTTCAGCAGTCAGGATCTGCCGGGAGGATTATTTTGCCTGCCCCATATTCAGAGGATTCCGGCAGTCCTGACCAGATGAAGCATAAGGGAGGGTTCATTATGTGGAACAGAATAGACTTAAAGGTAAGAGGGAAGCTTTCCTTCACAAGGAACTATTGGTCGGCTGTGGTCGCGGCGCTTGTCATGGCTATTTTTACAGGAGGGTCCTATTCAAGGTATGGTTCGAAGGCTGCGGATACGTATGATTCTTTTCACGATTACGGCAGTTTTCATATGAGCGGTTCTGAATCTATGATGTTTACGATGTTTGCGCTCATGGCGGCCGCAGTGGCCGGGATCATCAGCCTTATTTTTATCATCGTAAAGATTTTTGTGGGAAATCTTCTGTTGGTGGGCGGAAGCCGCTTCTTTATCGAGAACCAGACCGGAAATCCGGGAGTAGGTGTGATCGGTTCGGCATTTCAGGGCGGGCAGTATATGAATATTGTCGCGACTATGTTTTTAAAGGGACTGTTTATCGGTCTGTGGTCTCTCCTCTTTGTTGTGCCGGGAATCATTAAGCACTATGAGTATCTGATGATCCCTTATATCCTGGCAGAGAATCCGGGGATGAGCAGACAGGAGGCATTTGCGATCAGCAAACGGATGATGATGGGGCAGAAGTGGAATGTATTTGTGCTGGACCTGTCCTTTCTCGGATGGCGTCTGCTGGAAGGGATCACGTTCGGCATCGTAGGTGTGTTCTATGTAGAGCCCTACTATCAGGCGACCATGGCGGAACTGTATGCGTTTAACCGGAATATGGCATACAAGCAGGGGTATATCAGATAAAGCGCTGAATGCGGATCAAGGTTCGGAGTGGGAAAGTGTAATTACCGCAGCGTCTTTATGGAAGAGTAAAAAATTGACCTTGGCTTCTAGTGTACTGACCGTATTATATCCGGTAAAACTCCGCAGGATAATTTTTCATCGGCAAGGCGGCTGAATGAGGCGTAGCCGGTAGCTACGTCGATTGAAGCCAACGCAGTCCGATGGAAAATTAGGGAAGGAGGTTTGCTGGAATATAATACGGTCAGTACACTAGATGTGCAGGTTCATGGATTATGAAAGAGCCTGCACAGTTTTTGATACCTTAATAAAAGGAAAGAGCTGCCGCAGTCAATGCGGACAGCTCAGAGAAAAGGGAAATCTATCAAAATTCAGTCAATTGTCTTAAGTAAAACAGGAATCATTAGGCGAAGTCCAATGGCCGCGCATGCCTGCTGCATCCGCAGCCATCGTCTTCTGTAAGTATGGATTTATCATAACAGCCATTTGTGAATCAGATGTGACAAGATATGGAAGAAATTATGAAAATTCTAAAATCAAAATAAAGACAGATTTTGCCCGGAACGCCCCTGGTAAGGGGGGGCGTTCCGGGCAATCTCTATGCTTTTTTTGCATTTACAATATGCATACAGTTCTTTTGGGCGGTATTCCAGATTTCCTTTCGGGCCTCGTACATTTCGAAAAGCCATGCAATGGCAGAATCCATGCCCTCATCTGACATAGGAAAAGAGGCGGAGGTTTTCTCTTTCTCCGGAGTCTGTTCGAAAGACCAGGGTTCCGGGTAGACGAATACGGAGAAGGTTTCTTTGCTTTCATCCGAGCGGAAAAAATACCGCATTCCATGATGGCCTCCTGAGAAGGGCTCTTTTTTGAGTCCGCCCACAGGGATTAGATTTTTATCAATCATAACGGCACGTCCTGTTCTATTCTTTGCAGTTCAAGTATGGTTTCAGTTTTTCAAAATCTGTCGTCACCACAAGCTCCTTGGGGAAATTGCAGTAGTCAAGAAGTTCTCCGGCAAAGGAAAAATTGCCGGCATCCACATCAGCATGGGCGTCGCTTCCCGTGGTGACGGGAACCTCGTACTGGCGGCACAAATCCAGCATGGTAAGAAGGTTTTCACGGGCGCCTTCCCGAAAACTCTGGGGATGCAGGGAGGAATTGTTGACCTCCAGAAGAGTATGTGTCTCCTTTGCTGTTTTTACAAGAACCTCGTAATCAATTGGAAATCTGCTGTCATCCGGATGGCCGATGATATGGATGTATTCCTTTTTCATGGCTTCCACGTAGGCGCTCATGACTTCCTGCTCTGTATGTTCAAGCCCGAAGCAGGGAACATGGATGCTGGCCACCACGATATCCAGATTCCTGATCGTAGTTTCCGGAAGGTCTACCCGGCCTTTCGGATCCATGATATTGAGCTCTGCGCCGAAAAGCATCCGGACTCCGCTCATCTCCCGGGGGATTACCCGCAGGTTTTGAAAATAAAACAGGCCGCAGGTTCCCGGCATTTCCGGCGCATGTTCTGTCAGTGCAAGAACCTGCATTCCCCGCCCGGCTGCCGCTGCCGCCATTTCGCGGATGGTGCTGTAGGCATGGCCGCTGGCAAGTGTATGGGCATGTGTATCTGCAATAATTTTCATGATCATTTCATTCCTTTCATTTATATAAACACAGTAAATCCTTTATCAGTTTACCACATTTTTCCGTGAATACAATTTATTTTTGTTCAAATAATAAAAGAGAGGTGAAGAATGATGTTAAATCCGAAAGAAAATGAAAAAATAATTGATGATTATGATTACCTGTCAAATGCGGCTTCTGCCAGGGACTGTACCGGACTGATCCCATTTCTCCCAACATCGGAGGAAGAACTGGAATCCTACAATGACGTGTACCAATTTGAGCCGCCTGTGATTTCTGCAAAAAATTCCAAAACGGATGAAAAGACAAAATAATATTTTTGCTACGGTTCATATGTTACTGTTCACACCCTTTGGGTGCTCCAGTAACAGTATCCAACCCATTTTAAGTCGCCTTCGGCGGTCCTAAGCGCCAGCGACGCTTGTTTAGGACGGACCGGAACGGAGTGTAGACGGGCTGGATATTATTGCAAATGTAACTTTATTGGCCGGACGCCGTGCAGAAGGTGCACGACGCTGTGTGAACAGTAACGTTCATATTCTAACAAATAATAAACTCCTTATTTTGTGATTGTCCTTATC
This sequence comes from Lachnospiraceae bacterium M18-1, assembly GCA_000403295.2. Lineage (GTDB taxonomy): Bacteria > Bacillota > Clostridia > Lachnospirales > Lachnospiraceae > Schaedlerella. The sequence goes on from KE159605.1 coordinate 48,378, forward strand.
GGAATAAGATGTTATAATGATTCTAGCCAAAATCAATGCAGATGTTTTAATTCTTTGAATTGGTGAATACAAAAGAGAGGAAATGCACATCATGAAATGTCCGATATGTGGAAAAGATGTTGAGTTACAGAAGAAGCAGGTTGGTGTCGATGAGCAGGGCGCACCGGTCTTTCATCAATATGCAGTATGCCGTGATTGTAAGAAGCAGTGGGATCTTGACAAGCAGCGGGCCAGAAAAGCTGTCCCGGATACGACTGCAAATGCTGAAAAGGCAGAGGCTTTGCAGGCACAGCCTGAGAAGGATCCGGGTGAACACAAAGAGACAGCTCCTGATGCGTCCCCTAAAGCAGGGGCGGTGAAGAAAGCGCCTGCTGGCAGTGCAAAGCCGGAGAAGAAGGAGCCGCCGGCCGGCAGTGTAAAGCCGGAGAAGAAAGAACCGCCTGCTGGCAGTGTAAAGCCGGAGAAGAAAGAACCGAAGAAAGCGGCTGCGGCGCATTCATCTTCGGAAGGGGGCAGCCCCCGCAAAACAGCATCGGGAACGGTTTTCGCAGAAGGAAAGGTTTCCCGCAGGCCTGCGCCGGCAGAAGAGGAGACTCCTGGCGGATCTGCACATGGGAAGGCTTCTGCGGAAGGTGATAATTCCGGTAAAACAGCCCAGAGAAAAGGCGGCGGAGAAGGAAGGGCACCGCGCAAGAAGGTTTCCGACGAGGCTTCTTCTGAGAGAAAAGCTGCCCGCAAGTCAGCAGACGGAGCGGTTCCTGCAGATGCAAGGTCTCCCCGCAGAGCGGTGGCAGGCGCACCGTCTCAGGAAAAAAGGATTCGGAAGCCGGATACTCAAAAACCTTCCGGGGAGAAAGTCAGGGCGGCAAAGCCCTCATCCGTAAAACGGCCTTCCGCCGAAGCATCAGCGGAAAAGGCAGCAGAGAGGTCTCCCTCCGGAAAGCCTCCTGTAAAGAAGCGGCCGGCTGGTGCACCGGTAAATCCAGCAGCAGAGCACCCAGCAGATGGTTCCCCGAAGAGAAAGGCTGTCCGCAAGAGCATGGCCGAATCTGAAGAACAGCGCTACGGGAACATTCCTCCGGAAAAGGTGCGGGTGAAAAAGGAGCATGCGGTTAGAAAAGGATACGAGGACATGCTCTCTACGGATCCCAATTATAAGCCGGCAAAGAAGAAAAGACCGCTTGCGGAAGAGGAAGTTAAGCCGGTGAAAAAGGAACAGCCTGTACCGGCAAAAAAACGGCCGGCTACAAAGGCAAGCCTGGAAGACGAGTACGAAGATGAAGATGAGATGGATTATGATGAGACAGAGTATGTTGTGGGAAGATTCCGTGTCCTGAGGATCATATTCGGGATTATTTCTGTCCTGGCATCAGGTTTCTTTGCGTATGGAGGATTTTTTGCAGGATTGGAAAATATAGCATCCGGAAGTACGGTTTCTACGGGAACCACATTCCTTATTTTTGCAATCTGTATGCTTGTTGCCGGATTGATGCTGCTGATCATGCAGAACCGTAACACGATTCTGGCCTTTATCCTGCCTATGGTTTTTTATTTTGGGGCTGCTGTATTTACCTTTATCAAGCGTGCGGACGATAAGATGTTTCTGTACTGTGCCATTGGAGGGGCGGTGTTCGGTTTGATTTTCCTTGTATTGGGAATTGTGTCGAGAAATTCGGATGGTTATGAGGATTCGGACGATTATGACGATCCGTTTGAAGATGAGTATGAGTGAGGTAGTCCCTTCCGTTTGAAGAAGATCTGAATATGATATTTTTGCGGCTCACTCCTGTTTCAGGGGTGAGCCGTTAATACAATGACATTTTTGATATTTCCGGGCAAAAGGAAAGAGCCACATTGCTGTGACTCAAAGGGGGAAAAAGTTTATGAAAAAGTGTTCTTATCTTCGAACAATTATATTATATCTTTGAGTTGTGGAAAAAATATGATACATTTTTGAACGGATTGTTAACAAACCTATAATATTCTGTGAAGTCAGGATATGGAAGAAATCAGAATAAAAAAACAGGGAGCAGCTCCGCGGATAGAAGGATTGCGGAACTGCTCCGAATGTATCAAAAAAATTCAGCCGGGCAGAGGTTATTTTGCCGCTGCCTCTGCATAAGTTGTTGTTACGAGTTCTTCATATGGCGCACGTTTTTCTAATTCCCCGGCGCTTTCCAGAATATCCTGGAGCAGTTCAAAACTGGATTTTTCAAAGATCAGATTTTCTTTCCAGGTATCCTGGTCATAATATCTGGTCACGATCGTAGTAATGGTCTCCAGGTCTGATTCGGGAAACTGGGGTTCGATTGCTTTGGCGATTTCTTCCGGAGAATGGGACTGAACATAATCCATTCCCTTCTGAAGGGCATTTACAAAGCTCTGGATTGTATCCGGATTTTCGTCTATAAAGCTCTGCTTTGCGCTGAAAGCTGTGTAGGGGACATATCCGCTGTCCTCGCCGAGGGAGGCCACGACATAGCCTTTTCCTTCTTTCTCCAGAGCGGTTGCTCCTGGTTCAAACTCTACGGAGTTATATTAGTTACTGCACCTGTCAACCAAAAAATCAAACCCGCTGATCTTGTGGGTTTCAGGGTCAATATAAATCTCTGCCAGGATGCTGCGCCAGAAGCTCCTCTTGTGCTCATAATCCAGCTTCTCATACAGTTCTTTCCAGTTTCCGGCTATTTTCTCCTGGATCGCCTGATAGGACTCGACAGTCACGATCTTATGTGCGGCCTGTTCATCCCGAAGCTCCTGCTCCAGCTTTTCATATTGTTCATCGTAGTAATCTATTCCGATCCGGCCCTTCTGGAAGAGGAGATTGAGCCGTTCCATCTCGGAAGTGATCTTCCAGGTATTATCTTTTTTCGGCGTCTGCTTATGACACTGCTGGATCTGATAAATCCGATTCTGTAATTCAGGATACAGATTTTTCAGCATATAGTCCTCAATCCGTTTTTCTGTGATACAGGGACTGCCGGAATGCCGGTCTATCTTCCTGGAACATCGGTAACGCTTGGAGTAGGCTACGGTACCGTTCCGAGACTTGTGCTTGTTTATGAAGCCGGTCATTCCAGCACCGCAATGCGGGCATTTCATGAGCTGACTGAAAAGATAAGGCTCTTTCGTTGCAGGATACGTTTTGGAATCACAGATAGAAAGAACCATATGATGCTGTTCCAGCGTAATATAAGGTTCACAGTATCCGGTCTTTCCATAGCGTATTCCGGCATAGATTTCACTGGTAAGCATGCGGTTGATCTGGTATGCTGTGGGGGAACGATCTCCATAGGTATTCTGTGTATATGCGATGGTTTTTCTTTTTGAGAAGCAGGAAAAATATTGATGGAAAATGTCCTCTGTAATTGGACGGGTATCCTCATCCTTCTGCAGCTTTTTCTCTACCACCTTATATCCGAATGGGATCGGGCCGTTGAGATGCTCCTGATTCCTTTTCTTATGTTCAAAGACGACCTTGATACGCTCTGAGGTCCGGTCGGACTCATTTTGGGCGACTGCAAGCATAATATTGATCTTAAGCTGGCCGTCGGCTGTGGAAGTGTCATAATCCTCCAGGATAGTCTTCCAGTTGCAGTGATTGGCCTCCAGGATCGCCTGGGTATTGTGATAATCCTTTACGTTTCGGAACCAGCGGTCCAATTTTGTGACAAGGATCAGGTCGATCTTGCCGGCCTGGACATCATTTAAGAGCCGGACAAATTCTTTTCGGTTCTGCAGCTTCTTCCGGGCCGTCAGCCCTTCGTCAATATAATAATCTACGATCTCATAACCGTGGGAAACGGCATAATCAGTCAGGAGCTCCTTCTGTGTGTCCACGGAGAGTCCATGTCTTGCCTGAAGCTCCGTAGACACCCGGTCATAAAGCCCGCAACGGATTATTTTTTCAGGGTGGTTGTTCTTCATAGTATCACGCTCCTTGTACAGTATATAAAAATAAGTATAAAAATAGCACCTTGCCAGAACAGGTGCAGGCGTGATATAATCCTTTTGGGTTTTGGGGATTATATCATGTGCACTTGTACATGACATGATTACCAAGGTGAAGACCGTTCCTGTTGGCGCAGGGGCGGTTTTCATTTATTGAAGTAAATCAGAGATTCTGATGGTCAAACCATCAAAAATGTAAACCGGTATTTCATCATCAAAAAAATATACGTCCGACTCTTCTATGCCTTCAAAAGTATACGTCTGGACAACTTTTTTCATCGGGTTTACGATCCAGTATTCACGGACACCCGCAGTGCGGTATTTGAATAATTTGATCGTATAATCATTCTTAGGATTGCCTGGGGAGACGATCTCTATGATCCAGTCAGGAGCCCCTTCGCATCCACGATCTGACAGCTTATCCTTATCACAGATAACCGAAATATCCGGTTCTACCCACACTTTATCATTAGCAGTAAGATTAACTGCGAATGGGGAAGGATAAACCTTGCAATCTCCTCTACGATCTTTGATGTGCTGTCGGATTGTTGCGGAAAGTTCCATAACCAATTCCTGGTGGATCCGGTTCGGCGGGGCCATGGCGTACAGCTTCCCATCGATCAGCTCCGCGCGCTGGCCGTCCGGAAGGTTCCAGTAATCTTCGGATGTATAAACTTGTTTTTGTGGTACTGACATGTGGTCACGTCCTTTCTTTTATTATTGATTATTATTAATATTCGTGCTAATATTAATAATAACGGAGGGACTCTAATGAGACATATTATAAAAAGTGGTACCATTAGTACAAGCAAATTGCCAGTTGTTTATAAAGCAAATCCAGAAGTTAAAGAAAAAAATCTTTCTGAAAACGAGTATTATTTACATAGTCACTTAACTGAGAAACCATCAAAATTGTATGATCAATGCCTTTCTGGATGTCTGGATGAAATTCCAGAAGGGTATTTATAAATATTTTGTCATCTTACATTGAAAACAGTCCCCTTAAATCCCCAACACGAAGCCGGTAACCATCATCTACGCCTTGCAATTTTTTGATGTCCCCAAATGGAATTTTTTCAATTATCAATGCTTTATTCACCGACAGGAATCAACTGCACTGATGTACCAGATATTGAAAGAGTATTCCCATTTTCAAATACAGCATTATTGTAATGGGCGATGCTCAATCCATCATTAGTGGTCCCCATAATCTCATTTAATCCACCGCTAAACATATTATCAGAGTTGACATTCCCATTTCCTCCTGTCGCAACGACATTATATGTGCCTGGGGGAAAATCATTTCCACATGTGTAATTGCCGGCGCCTAAATCAATAGGAGTAGCGTCAGCAGCTGATCTGGCAGTCATGCCTCCTAACTTTGCATTTTCAGAAACCAAATGTAAAGTCACAGTACCTCCCAATGTCAGAACAATACCGTCATCCATCTTTAACCCGCTGAAGGAATCAATAGAGTATTCATCGGCTGGATTTCCCATGACCTCGTTTAAACCGCCGCTAAACATATTAGACGAAGATACATTACCGGATCCTCCTGTGGCAACTAAATTGTATGTTCCGACAGGAATATCAACGCCAGCGGTATAATTACCGGCAGATAAATCAACCTCATAATGTTCTTCTGCTTCTTCTGATGGCTGAGAATCTGTTTGTTCAGATTCCGGTTCAGATTTAGATACATTATCACTGGTTACATTTTGAGTATCTGGATCAGCTTGAGTATTAGCCTGCTTAGTGGAATCATCAGATTTATCATTACTATTGCCAAATAATGCGCAGATTAAGACAAGAGCAATAACAGCAATAATAATAGATTTGATGATACCACCGCCTTTTTTCTTCTCTTTTCCTTTTATAGTTGTTTTTACGTTGTCTTTCTTACCTTCTCTCTTTTTTACCATATCATGATCTTCTTCATAATCATCTTCATCATAGTCATCTACCAATTTGAATTTTTTACGGCACTTATCGCATAAGCCGTAATTTGAGTCTTTTTTGCTTCTACGTAGTTCTTCTCCACATTTTGGACATTTCATGATTTTCTCCTCTATTTTGTTTTACCTATACAATAGAAAGCGCCACACTTTCGGTTTGATATTTTTGATAAATGCTGAAGCAGTTATGTTTAATCAGCCCCTGATTTACCAGGGGCTAAAAATTATTTTGTCACTCTGGGAACATACTTTTTAATATTTTCACGTTCCAATGTCAGAGTGAGACTGACAAAATCACAATTTAAAGACTTGCGGATTCTGTCAACATTACATTTGGTAATTCGTACTCTTTTCGCGTACATTCGGCCTGCCTCCTTTCCAGTAATTCCCGATAGACTTGAAGTGATACAAGAATTACAATTATTTCATGAAGATCATACTCTCTGAAATAATGTTAAAACGAAAGTTGTCAACTAGGCAAGTGGCCATCATGACAGGACTATCAAGATCAGCTATCCAAAAACTTATGAAAGAATCTTCCAATCCAACAATGGATACGATGGAAAAGCTGGCAGCAGGTCTAAAAGTCAATATTGAAAGCCTGTATGAATCGGATTATAAATAAGTGTCCACTATAGTGGACGATTATCAGTTTTTGCATAAGTTTTCCAGTATCCGCTTGTTTACTTAATAGAAATACAAATAGCGGAGGGAATACATATGAGTGGCGAAGAGTACAAAAAACAACAAGACATAAAATTTATTGTTGAGTTGCTTGAAAAAGAGACTCCGGAAAAGGTACGGGACATAGTAGTATTTATTTGGAGCTATCTTTCTAAGTAATGCAAAGGGCCAGATTACTGGCTCTTTTTTAAGTTGTCTATGTACTGCAGTGCTATTTTTTCTAAGGTTGCCTTGCTTGTAGCGTCTAACTGTTCATATGTAACGATTAAGGTCTGGATGGCATTTGCTATCACTGAATCTTTATCCTTTAAAAGAAAGCCGGTATATTTTAATAACTTTTGCTGATCGGTCAGATCTTCGAACATATATCCCTGTTCGGTTGTTAACCATGTATAATTAACTCCAAATTCACGACAAATAGATTTTGCTATTTGCTCAGTGAGATTATTTATTCCGTTTTCAATTTGGCTAACTGAATTTTTTTTAATACCTATTTTTTCACCAAATTTTTCAAGAGTTAAGCCAAGAGACTTGCGAACCTCTCTAACACGTTCACCTTGAGTCATGTTGAATCACCTCCTTTTATTCAAAGAATACCAGCAAAAAATATAAAAGTCAATAAAAAGTTCTCTAAAAGAACAAAAAACTATTGACAAATTTCTTTTAAAGAATTATATTGTTCATATAGAGAACCAGAGGAGGTGAGAATAAAAGAAGAAAACGATTAGGAGGTAAAGAAAATTAAAAAAGTAGAAGTAGTAGAAAGGAGAATGAAAAGATGTTAGAAGAAAGAAAAGAACAGGAAATCAAGAACATGGTATCCATTTTGGAACAGATTGATATACAGGGAATCCTTTTGCTTACACGGGATGCGAATACTCTTCTGATGCGCCAGAAAGAGATTGAGTGGGAGCAGAGAGCAGGGTGAATGAGGAAAGTGCCATGAAAAAGATAAATCTTTTTAGATAGGAAATCATAAAAGAAGGAGAGGAATAATGGAAAGAAATAAGACAATGCTGACATTGGTTCCGATCAGAGGAAAAGAAAAAGAACTGAAAAAGATGTTAGATGTGTTTATAAACACACTTGAAATGCAGGGTGCAGAAATTATAAAAGGGGAAACAAGGACGATTCACTACCATGTAATAGGAGAAGATATTGATCAGATTATTAAAGGGATGAAAGAGTGGCCTGGGATCAGGATTAAGGTACACAAAATAAGTGAATCCCAAGCACAAAAAATGAAACTAAGACATGTACCATACTGCTATTTTTAAGATGGAGGTCTGCAGCACGAAGGAAGTAATACTTGCAGATATAGGCGAGCAAGTTTCTTCCGGAAAGATGACTATAAATCAGGCAAGAGAGATCTTAGGACTTAAGATTCTAAAAGAGAATAATTCATTGATTATTGAATATTTAGATGAAATCGAGAGAAGGGAGACAGTAAAAAATTGAGAAAATATATTGCAGCATTAGCAATGATTCTATCTTTAGGGCTGACTGGGTGTGCGGAGGCTGACAAGGTATCGAGCAATGTTTCCTTAGAAGCTGATAATTTCAATGTGCTCCGGAGATTTGCCGTAATCAACTCCAGGACAGATAAAGTGGAATTTGAAGTGATCGGCGCCTTCTCCCTGGACGCATCAAATGAAAATAAGATCAGTATTATCTGTGAGATGGAAGATGGTACATATAAGAAGCACATCATCGGGCTGAATGAAAATACGATGTATGTGATCGAGGATCTAGGCGGGGCGAAGGTAAACAAGTACAAATATGAGGTCAATTATATTCCGGAGTCTATCGTGCCATTTACTGTAACGGAAAAAGAATAAGCAACAAGTACAACCAGTGATTCATAAGTATTTGTATGGAGGTGATATGTGTGGATAAAAAGCAGCAAGTCCACCCGGAAGATGATGTTGGAAAAAGGATCATGGATCTGTTGGTGAGCCTTTATGAAGACCAGACAGGGGAAAAGTATGAGTATGAGTTGATCAGTACAGGAGAGGAAACCGCCTGAGGGCGGTAGAAAGGACAAGCCTATGGATAAATCAGGGAGGACAAGCAGGCGATCTGTAAACTGCTCTTGACAGCGTTGCAAAAGATCAGGGCCTACCACGACCTTACAGATCTGGAGTATGGTCCTTCCGCAGTGATAGCGAAGTATGCCAGCGGCGTTACTCGGCGGATTAATACGGAAGGAGATTCCGGTATCGCCATGATCAATGATATCTTAGCGCATATATAGGGGAGGAGACAGGAGAAAAAAGAATCGAAGTAAGGATAATAAAAATAAAAAGAAACGGGCAACCGTTGGGAGCGGTCGCCCGTTTCAACTGATACTTTTGTGCCAGTTCAAAACATAATTATTATATCAAATCTGACACAAAAGTACAAGGTGAAAAAAGTAGGAAAATCCTAAATTTTCAAGGGATTGCACAGGTTTTTCCGACCTTGTAATAGATAGTAACAAGTCTGTGAAAATGAAATATACAGGAAGCAGGAGGATTGTGTCAGATGGGACAGGGAAAGAAGGGGAAGAGAAAAAAAGGAGGGATGGGTTACATCCCCTATGACTATGAGTCAGCTTATAGACAGTACATAGAATCTATGAATGAATGGTTCATAGAGCAGATGGCAGGCTACAGGAAGAAAAATTTTTATGTGCTGAAGGAGATAAAAGCCGGGGATCAGTTTGAGGTAGAGATATACCCGCAGTTCAAGCGCCTGGATGAAGTGCCGGAGGAAGGTAGGAGGATCGTAAAAGAGAACAGCAACGCGCAAAAGAATCTGAATGATAAGAATGCAAGGAAGTATCTGGTGCGCTTAATCAACCACAATTTTGGAGAGGGCGACCTGTGGATCACACTGACATATGATGATGCGCACCTTCCGGCTGATGGGGATATTGGAAAAGCCTTGAAGGACGTACAGAAATATATAAGCAGGGTGAATTACCAGAGGAAAAAGCGTGGGCTGAAAAGGGCAAAATACGTGTATGTCATAGAGTATGACGAAGCCGCAGAGATTCGCTGGCATATCCACGTTGTCATGGATGGTGAGCTGGATCTGGACACGGTCGAGGCGTGTTGGAAGCAGTCAAGCCGCAATGAGGTGAGAAGGACCAGGAAGGACAAGGACGGACTGGCCGGAATGGCGAATTATTTGGTGAAGGAAAAGAAACGGATCAGATCGGAAAGAAGATGGAACAGTTCCAAGGGGCTGAAAAAGCCGGATATCCGTGTTGTACGTTCCAAACAGCCAATCAAGGGGACAGGGAGTTACAAGCCGATATCAGCATTTATTGAAGAAATGGTTAGGAATCAGAACTATATACAGGAGCAGATGAAGAAATGGTATCCGGATCTGGAATTTGCGGAGGCAGAAGTCCGGTATAACAATTTCAATTATATGTTTTACATACATGCAAGATTAAGGAGGAAAAAAGAGTGAATCCAAGGAACACATTAAGAAGCGAAGACACGGAGCAGATGGCGGTGATACAGTGGGCGCAGTATAACCAGAACCGCTATCCGGAACTGAAATGGCTGCATCATTGCCCGAACGGGGGCAGCAGGAACAGCTTAGAAGCGGTTAAGCTGAAACAGATGGGAGTGAAAGCAGGAGTCTCAGATTTGTGCCTGCCGTATCCATGCGGGATATATTGCGGGTTGTATATTGAAATGAAATACGGAGATAACAGGCATACGGACAAGCAGAAAGAATTTCTTTCAGACATGCAGTCAGCAGGGCACTTTGTTGTGACATGCTACTCTGCGGAGGAAGCGGTCAAAGTGATTGAGGAGTATGTACAGCTGCCGCATGGGGAAGAGGAAGAGAAAATTTTACAGGATGTTGTGAAGTATACAGATGATGAAAAAATGAGATATGGCATTGAGAGAATGCTAATGAGCATCCCAAACAACAGTATCCTGAAAGATGGCAAGATAAAAGGTGGTGTTAGGTGATGGGACCGTATACGAAGGAACAGCTGAAAACTTTACTGAAAGATGCGTGGACATATGAGAACCGGGCAGGGTGGGGCGCGGAGGAATTGGAAACTAAATACTTAGGGACCGTAAGAACGGGGGAATATCTCAAAGATTTATATGTGGACACAGCGGGAAATTATTGGTTCAAAATGCGGGTTATTACGGATCATGGAGTAGTCTCTTTTCATGAGTCCATATTTGGGAGAGCAGAACGGGAATGGGAAAGAAGGCAGCAGAGAAGGAAGCAAAGGAGGAAATGACATGAATATAATAGCGGTGATGTCGCCTAAAGGCGGGATCGGGAAGACTACGACAGCGGATTCCGTGGCGTACATATTAGGCCAGGAGTATGAAAAGCGTGTGCTGATATTAGATGGGGATCCGCAGGGGGACACGTCAAAGACATTCGGGGCATATGAGCCAGAAGGGATAGGAATGAGTGAACTCCTGGAACGTCATGAGAATGTTGGAGGGAGCTATCGGACATCGGAACTGATCCAGGTGACGAGATACGATCACATAGATATCATTCCGGCAAATGGGTATCTTATGCGTACAGATATGGACCTCATGCTTAAACAGGAAGAGAACCAGGTTACAAGGCTGCGTGATGCGCTTTCAGAGGTATCGGACGCATACGATTATTGTATATGCGATTGTGGGCGTTTGTTCGATATGGTGGTTATAAATATTTTGTTGGCGGCTTCGCTCATTATTGCGCCTGTAAAGGTCGGGGGATTTGAGAATGAAGCACTTTATAACCTGGAGGAACAGGTGGAGGATTTAAAAGAGATTAATCCGGATCTCAGTATAAAGGTAGTCATGACAATGCGGCAAAAGAATAAAACATCCCTGCAGGTTGAGGACTGGATGCGGACATCATCCGGATTCAGGATGTTCATGACACCGATCAGGCGGTCTATCGTGGTAGAAAAAGCAAGCATGGAAATGAAGCCGTTGCCGGAGTTTTCAAGGCGCGGGATTGCTTCGCAGGATTACAGGGGGATGATTGAGGAACTTATAGAGGAGACTTCATGAAAAATGAAAAGTGAAAATGATGGTGCTGCTGGAAGCAGGGAAAAGGCGAGAATGACAGACAAATATTGCAATATATGTGGAGAGCAGTTGAATACCTGGGATATTAGGCTGTCGAAAACGCTTGCATATAAAATACCTGTATGTGAGGAATGTATTTTGTAAAGAATACGGCAGAGCGGGGTAGCCTAGAAGATTGGCGAAGGAGTGAATGGAAGAAGGCCGGAGGCGGGGAAGTGAAGAACCGGGATCTGTGGCAGCAGTTCACAGAGCTGGCGGGGCGGCATGAAATATAAGGATTTTTGCGAGAATGGAGGATGAACACGTGTTTGATAAATTTGGAGAGTTTGATTCTTATGAGGAGATCAACGAGCTGGCGGAAAATCTCTTCAACGAAGGAGACATGGGAAGCCTGAAAGCAATGGCGGAGGAGAACGGGATCCAGAAGGAAATTGTAGAGGTGTATATGTTGGGGGAGCTGCCTATGCTCTGCGATCCGTTGACAGCAGCGATCGGTAAGATTGAGGTGGAAGCTGTGGAGCTGAAGCCGAAGGAAATCATGGAGGACTGGGTGGAATATCTGAAAGGCCAGTGCATGGAGAATGAGGAGATCGCCCTGGCGGTCCGCGGGAAGGGGAGATCCTTAAAAGGATGTATCGGAGAACTGCTGAAATGGTCCTTCAAGAACCAGATCGGGATTGATAAAGATATATTGAAGGCAGCAGGCGTAACAGCTTCCAGGGTGACACTCGGAATCCCGGGGATGGGACGGGCAAAGAAGATCATCAGGGACTACTACATGGGAAAGTAGGCGGAACGGATGAAAAAGAAAGCGATTGAGAAAATACCGTATTTGGGATTAAAGAAAACCAGCAGAAAGAAAGATGTGAAATATATCGGAGTCACAGCGGTCAAGATCGTGGGACATGAAAAGCATCTTTTTCTGGAGGTGTACCGGAACCATAAAGGATCAAAAGACACACCGGAGGTGCGGATTGTGCTCACAAAGAAAGATTTCGGGACATATTGGCCGGAACGGGAGGAATGGACACGGAAGAAAGCGGAAACAGGCAGTTATGGAGGACTGATATGGGCAGAACGAATAAATACATGGCAACAGGCAGAGAAAGAAAACGTCCTGCAGAGCACGGAGGATCTGGAAAGGATAAAAAAATTCTGCAAGGTGACCGTCTACCGTGAGGAACGCTGGTGGGAATACATAAACAGGCATGAGGACGATATTGTGATAACGGAAAGATGGAACAGAGAGCACAGAAAATATATGCGCCGTCAGGAGGCACTGGCAGACAGAATGGCACATACTGAGGAACTGCCGGAGAAAAAGATTCTGGAAAGAGCAAATAGAGTATATTTCCAAAATGAGCATTATCTGTATTACAAAAAACATGGCAGTCGGGCAAAGATAGCATGCAGCAAATGCGGAGGAGTAACAGACGCGAGATGGAGAAGCGGGATCTCCTATGAAAGCCAGTTCCAGAGATGGACGGAAGAACCGAGGGAGGGCAGATATGGTACCTGTCCGATGTGCGGAGCGCGCGGAAAGTATAAATGCCAGGGAAAAGTGAAAGGAACGAGCAGTAAATCTATCTCTCTATTTTTGGGACAGAAGTACAAAGAAAATGGAATGGTAATGCGGTATGTGGAAGTGGAGAAAAAGTGGATACTGGGATTTATTTGTGGAGATAAAGGCGTGGAAATGCACAACGCCTGTGAAGAACTTTCTGGAACAGAGATTGCAAGAGCGTATTTTGAGCCGGGCAAAAAGACCCAGATAGACTATCTCAAGTATAATCCGTATACGGGGAAAAATTTCTGGGATGATTGCAATCTGCACGGTATGGAGAATATTTCAATAAAAGCCGGTACGGTCATGCAGGAAACCTATGAGGAAATGAAAGAGACAATGTTCCGGTACAGCGCATTACAGGAATACGCAAAGAGCGTGGGAGAACTCAATCCAATTGATTACCTGGAGCGTTACATCCAGACACCACAGATTGAGATCATGGTAAAGATGGGGCTGGATAACGTGGCAGAAAAACTGGTCGAATGCTATTACGGCATTATTGCTGATCAGAATGCAAGACGGCCGGATCACTTCCTGGGAATCCGGAAGGAAAGGGTAAAGCAGCTCATCCGAAAGAAAGGAGACATACAGCTCCTGGAAGTCATGCAGATGGAAAAACGTCAGGGGCAGAACTGGACAGATGAGCAGATCGAACATCTGGCAGAGACGAATCTAAGCGGCGTGCAGGTGGAAATGGCCACCAGATACATGACATTGCAGAAACTACTCAACCGTATAGAAAAATATGCCGGATGCGAATATGGGACAGAGTGCGGAAGTGCATCAGAGCGGATCAGGAACACGGCCACAACCTATACGGACTATCTGAGCATGAGGCTAAACCTGGGTTATGATCTTAACAATACTGTATATCAACAGCCGCGGGATTTAGGGGCAGCACATACCAAGATGGTATTGGAAACGAACAAAGAGGAGATGGATAAACATCTAAAACAAGCGGCAGAGAAGTATCCAGAGATACGCAGCACCTATAGAAGCCTAAGAAATAAATATTTTTACGAGGATGACAGCTATATCATCAGACCAGCCAGGTCGGCGGAGGAAATTGTCATGGAGGGGCGGTTGCTTCATCATTGTGTGGGAGGAGACACTTACCTGAGTAAACACAACACAGGCAAGACGTACATACTGATGCTGAGACACAAGACAGAACCGGATGTTCCATACATCACGGTTGAGATAGATGCCAGGAATCCAAGGATCATCCAGTGGTACGGAAATAAGGACGGGAAACCGGACAAAGAAAATATGCAAGCATGGCTGGACGCCTGGCTGATGAAATTAAAAACGGGAACGCTGACCGAAACGATACAAACGGTGGAAATAGAAATAGCATAAGGAGACAGACATGGAATATATACAGATGACGCTCACTGACTGGGTGGAGATGAAGCAGAAGCTGAGAAGGGAACTGCTTGGGATCAAGCAGAGCTTTGTGCGGATCGGCTTCATGCTGCGCCAGATTGAGGAGCAGAAGCTATATGAAAATGACGGATATAAGAGCATAGCGGAGTTTGCCAAGGCGGAGCTGGGGCTGGAAGCATCTACCACAAGCCGGTTTATCAGCATCAACCGGGAATATTCCGCAGATGGATATTCCGAGATACTGAGTCCGGAATATGCGGAGCTGGGGAGGAGCCAGCTGGAAGAGATGCTGAAGCTGCCGGAGGAGGATCGCTGCATGGTG
>KE159605.1:64486-66427 GCA_000403295.2 Lachnospiraceae bacterium M18-1
ATTGATTACCTGGAGCGTTACATCCAGACACCACAGATTGAGATCATGGTAAAGATGGGGCTGGATAACGTGGCAGAAAAACTGGTCGAATGCTATTACGGCATTATTGCTGATCAGAATGCAAGACGGCCGGATCACTTCCTGGGAATCCGGAAGGAAAGGGTAAAGCAGCTCATCCGAAAGAAAGGAGACATACAGCTCCTGGAAGTCATGCAGATGGAAAAACGTCAGGGGCAGAACTGGACAGATGAGCAGATCGAACATCTGGCAGAGACGAATCTAAGCGGCGTGCAGGTGGAAATGGCCACCAGATACATGACATTGCAGAAACTACTCAACCGTATAGAAAAATATGCCGGATGCGAATATGGGACAGAGTGCGGAAGTGCATCAGAGCGGATCAGGAACACGGCCACAACCTATACGGACTATCTGAGCATGAGGCTAAACCTGGGTTATGATCTTAACAATACTGTATATCAACAGCCGCGGGATTTAGGGGCAGCACATACCAAGATGGTATTGGAAACGAACAAAGAGGAGATGGATAAACATCTAAAACAAGCGGCAGAGAAGTATCCAGAGATACGCAGCACCTATAGAAGCCTAAGAAATAAATATTTTTACGAGGATGACAGCTATATCATCAGACCAGCCAGGTCGGCGGAGGAAATTGTCATGGAGGGGCGGTTGCTTCATCATTGTGTGGGAGGAGACACTTACCTGAGTAAACACAACACAGGCAAGACGTACATACTGATGCTGAGACACAAGACAGAACCGGATGTTCCATACATCACGGTTGAGATAGATGCCAGGAATCCAAGGATCATCCAGTGGTACGGAAATAAGGACGGGAAACCGGACAAAGAAAATATGCAAGCATGGCTGGACGCCTGGCTGATGAAATTAAAAACGGGAACGCTGACCGAAACGATACAAACGGTGGAAATAGAAATAGCATAAGGAGGCAGACATGGAATATATACAGATGACGCTCACTGACTGGGTGGAGATGAAGCAGAAGCTGAGAAGGGAACTGCTTGGGATCAAGCAGAGCTTTGTGCGGATCGGCTTCATGCTGCGCCAGATTGAGGAGCAGAAGCTATATGAAAATGACGGATATAAGAGCATAGCGGAGTTTGCCAAGGCGGAGCTGGGGCTGGAAGCATCTACCACAAGCCGGTTTATCAGCATCAACCGGGAATATTCCGCAGATGGATATTCCGAGATACTGAGTCCGGAATATGCGGAGCTGGGGAGGAGCCAGCTGGAAGAGATGCTGAAGCTGCCGGAGGAGGATCGCTGCATGGTGAAGCAGGAAACTTCAAGGCAGGATATCCGGGATCTGAAAAAGTTCAATAAGGCAGAGCCGGAAACGGGCGTGGCCGATGACCTCCGGGAGGTGGTCGAGAATTTTTACAAGGACAACGAAGAGATCCTGAATGCGGTATTTTCTGAAAAGGACCTGGGGACTGAGAAGGAAAACATCAAGAGCCTGGCGGAGATCATCAACCCGTCAGGAAACCGGTCCTACAAGAAAGGCCTGTTCTTCCTGATCATGTATGAGGATAAGATCGCGGTCAAGAAGTTCGGCGCGTCCCCGCAGGAAATGACCTGGGAGGAGTTCATCAAGGTGACGGTGGATATTTTCGGGGAGTCGGCAGCAGGCAGGAATACATGGCAGAGATACTTCGGGAAGGAAGGAGCTGAGAAGAGTGCTCCTGTAGACGCTGCACAGGCAGGGGAAGCTGACCATGGAGATTCAGAAGAACTGCAGAAGCCAGATGAAGAGGATCCGGACGGGCAGCAGGAATCTGCAGAAGAAGATTCAGACAGGCAGCAGGCCTCCGCTGAAAAAGATTCGGAAGGTCAGTATGAACCAGAGAAAAACAAAACCGACAAGCTGCCGGATGGACAGGGTGGAATCGAAAAAAATGC
>KE159605.1:66844-611352 GCA_000403295.2 Lachnospiraceae bacterium M18-1
GAAATTACGAAAGATATGCCGGAATATTGCCCTCAGTTCATGAACGAACCGGAAGAAACAGGTCAAAACCAAATTGCGCCGGCGCAAATAACGACTGAAAATACTGAACGGGAAGCAGATTTCCAAGAGGTAGAAGATCCGGAAAAAATGGTCAGGCCGTATGGTACCAGAAAAGCATACTTGGATAAACAGACAGAATATACGGCGGCCTTATATATAACTGCATTCATAAAAGATTTGAGAAACAAGACATTTACGGAACTGACTGACGCTGGACGATGGGAAAAGTGGCTGAAAGCGGAAGTGGATGATCATGGAAAGGAGATTGATATTGTTGAGTATGAAAGCGAAGATTCAAACGGCGGCGTGTAGGTTCTGCGGCCAGATGATTCAGATTGATGAAGATTGTGATTCACGGCAGCAGGCGGAGGAACTGGCGACAATGTATTGCGGATGTTCTGGTGCAACAGATTACCAGAAAGAGAAGCAGAGGAAAGATAAGGCTATGAAAAACGTGTCTGTTTTATTTGGGGAAGACGCAGTACCAGAGAAACGTGTCGGTGAAGGAATAGTGAACATTCTTCATGCGGCAGTTGAAGAGATTTATTCAGGAGGTCTTGCGAAAGTCACGTTGAATTTGAGGGGGGGAGTGAAAGGTTCTATATCACAGAACAGTAAAGGGGAGATTAATGTGGAACGGACGGAGACGAAGAAACAGAAGTTGACGGAATAAGGAGGATGGAAGAAAAATGGCGACGGGTTTCACTGTAATGGACGCATTAAACAAAAACAGCAAAGCCGGAATTAAAGAGGCTCCGCGAGCAAGATTCCGTACAAAAGATATATCAATCTTCAAGATGTATAGAAATGAAATGAATTTCTATAGCGTGGAAGCGATTGAGGAACTTGCCGGAGATATCCTGACATTCGGCCTGAAACAGAATTTAGAGCTTGTATATGAGCCGTGTACAGAAGGTGAATACAGGATTGTAGCAGGGGAGCGGCGCTGGCTGGCGCTCAAGATGCTGGTAAAAAAAGGATATAAAGAGTTTGAGATAGCGACATGTAAGCTGACCACGCCACAGGATGCGGACGAGGAACAGATTGAGATTATCATTGCAAATGCGTACCGTACTAAATGTATTGCAGAGATCGTAGAAGAGGAAAAAAGGCTCAAAGAATCATTGGAGAAGATGAAAGCGGCAGGAAAGCAGATAAAAGGGTATGATCTGCAATCTGGGAGGCTGCGTGACGTGATTGCCTCCATGCTTCATATGTCAAAAACAAAAGTGGCGCAGATTGAATCTGTAAATAACAACCTGATACCAGAATTCAAGGAAGAACTAAAGAAAGAACGTCTCACGTTTTCCGCAGCATATGAATTATCTGGAATGTCCCAGGAAGAGCAGCAAGAAGCAATGAAGCGCTTTCAGGAATCAGGCGAATTGTCGCATAAGGAAGTCAAGACGATGAAGGAGGACAAGGCAGCAGGCCAGGAAGATTCCAAAGAACCGGAGAAAGTGTCAGAGTCTGACACAGAAAAGGGGATTGCACAGAATCCAGCAGTGTTTGAAAACTGTATGAATCAGCCGGAGGGATTAGAAAAAAAGGGGAAACTCTGGGAAAACACAGCGGAATCGGAAATTGACGGCAAGCTGGCAGCAGGCGGAGATTATCAGACACCGCACCCGGAAGGGATCACTTCCTTGTGTTATTCCTGTAAAAACTATTCGAAGTGTAATGTCAAGACAGGGACGTGTACAAAATGCGACCAGTACATAAACAAGGCAAAGTCAGAAAAGACAGCAGAGCAAAAGTATTCCGAAGAGCAGGACAGGATTGACAGGGAGACGAGACGGTTATTGCGTGAAAAAGCAGACGAAGACCGGATGAAAAGTCTGCCCTCAGAATCTAAAGGAGTAGGAAGGAACATCCATCAGATAAAAATTGGGAAAGAGTTCTTCGAGGATGTATGCAGTGGGGTGAAAACATTTGAAATCCGGAAGAATGACCGGGATTATAAAACTGGTGATATTCTGGAAATGGAAGAATTTGCAAATGGGATGCGTACAGGGCGGTCAGTAAAAGTGATTGTCACGTATCTACTGGAAGTTTATACAGGGCTTAAAGATGGGTATTGTATTATGGGGATATCACTTGTAAATAAAGATGGGGAATTGCTGCAGAAGGCTGACATCAATCAGGTATGCGAGGATATAAAGGCAAATGGGGATGGAGTCAATGAATTTTCAGAAGAATATATTTTGGTTGATAAAGCTGTTGATATCGTGAGAGATGGTGGTAGAGAGTGACCAGTTGGAAAGAGTACAGGCGCGAATGGGTAAAGCGTAATACATGTAAATTCTGCGGTGGAAATGATTTGCACACCTGTCTTTCATATCAATGCCAGGAAGCGGTCACGACGGCAGGGAGATATTTTGATAATGTGATAAAGCGGGAGGAAATAAAAAAGAGGAATGAAGCAGGAAGAAACAATACAGGTATTCAGGAACTATTTCAACTACATAAAAAGACCGAGGGCGGCTGACCTTCTGCAATGGATGGACGCAAACGGCTTCTTTGAAGCCCCGGCAAGCAAGCGACACCACGGAGCGGAACCCGGAGGGCTTGCACAACATTCAATAAATGTGTGTCGGCGGCTTATACAGATGAACGCAGAGGAAGAACGGCGGCAGCAGTCTTTGAACTATGATTTAGAAACGCTGGCAATCTGCGGGCTTCTTCATGATTTATGCAAGATAGACGCATATAGAAAAGCCGAATTTGAAGGTATAACAGAATATCAGCTTACAAAGAATTTCCCTGCCGGACACGGGGAAAAGTCCGTTATCCTGATTTTACAGTTTATGCACTTGACACAAGAAGAGATTCTGGCAATCAGGTGGCACATGGGGCAGTACGACTTTTACGCAAGGGGCGGCGGGTATGATTTAGACAACGCTTTCAGGCAAAGCAAGCTGGCAGTCATGCTTCATCTTGCGGACATGATGGCGACGCATTTTGACGAACGGGAGGAAAAGAAAGAGTGAAAAGAAGTGAGCTGGAAAAGTATCTGGGGAAAGTCGTCACAATAAAGCTATTTGACAACGACGTTATCACGGGGGAACTTCACAAAACAGGT
Organism: Lachnospiraceae bacterium M18-1; assembly: GCA_000403295.2. GTDB lineage: Bacteria > Bacillota > Clostridia > Lachnospirales > Lachnospiraceae > Schaedlerella. The sequence continues at coordinate 69,987 of KE159605.1, forward strand.
GAAGAACGATTCAGGAATGACCAGAATTTGTACATACCGCAGAAATGCTATTTCTTAATCAATCCCCAGTCATGCCTGTTTAAGAGTTCACACGTTAAGAAGCTGACAGAAGGGAGATAGAGGAAATGAGCTATTACACAAGGCAGCAGAACCGCAGGAGAAGCGAAGCGACAGAACAGGAAACAGTAATACAGTGGTGCGAATGGCAGCAGGCAAGCCACCCGGAATTGAAATTGATTCATCATATTCCGAACGGCGGCAGCAGGAACACGCTGGAAGCGGCGAACCTAAAGCGGCAGGGAGTGAAAGCGGGTGTTCCTGACTTATGTTTGCCAGTAGCAAGAAACGGATTCCACGGGCTGTATATCGAAATGAAGTACGGCAGGAATAAAAAAACGGAAAGTCAGGACGAATGGCTGGAAGCACTGAAAGAGCAGGGATATTTCACGGCGGTTTGTTACGGGGCAGAGGAAGCAGAAAGGATAATTGCAAGATATTTGCAGTTTCCGGGTTGTCCTGCAATAGAGAGCCGGGCAATACAGATGATAGACTTTATAGAAGGACCCGTGCCGGAAGACCTTTGCACGGTTGACCGGGACGGCGGCGCAGATGATTTTGTGGGCTGCGGTCATTGTTTTGACGGAAGCGGGGAAGAGGGCGCAGACTGCGGAAGCTGTATTGTCAGCAGGATATTTGAAGAATATGCAAAGCTGACCGGGCAGGCAGCAGGCAGCGGACTGGGGCTGAAAGAATACGATAACCCGGAAGAAGTCACAGTGAAAAAGCTGATAGAGATTTTAGAGGGAATGGACCAGGAAGCGGTAGTGATAAGCGGCAGGGAAAAGAATATCAGAGTTTATCCGGGGAAGGAAAGCAAAGAGAAGGGAAGAAATATTGTTCTTCTTTGCTGATGAGAGGAGGGGCAGGCGTGACAGAAAAGACGCTGGGGGAAGCAATTAAAATAAAAAGACAAATAGACAATCTGCGGGGACAGAAAGCAGAGTTTGAGAAGGTGCTGGCATGGTGCAAGGAAGGGAAAGCAAGTTTCAGAATACAGACAAGGGAAGCAGGGCTTGAAAGGGACGGTGTAATAATTTCAGGAGCGACGGCAAAGTGGGTTCTGGAGAAGGAACTTGAAGAAATCAAAAAAGAGATTGAAGCGTTGCTGAATGAATTGTCTGACCTGCATTGAAGGAGGAAGAGGAAGTGAACATACAGAAAGCGGCGGTCAGGGCTTCAAATAACGCCATGCGGGGCTATATCCCGCATAATGCCATAGTTTCACAGGGGGCGAAGATTGCCGCCCGGAAGCAGGCGCAGGAGAAGCCATAGAGGGAATGATTCTAAAATTTGGTCAGAGGGCTTACTAAAATGACAGAAAACAGGATAATGAATGATCAGGCTGTTATTGACAAATTACTGAACTATATTGTTGCAAGCTCTCTTTATTGTCCGCTTGGTGTTGAAAAGAGAGTCCGCATACTGGGAGAATGTGTAGGTCTCAGGAAACCTGGATGCAAGGAGTGCTTGCGGAAGCACATTGAGGATTTAAAAATAAAGCGCGCAATGATTTATGAAACCAAAGTGTATAAAAAGAGTTGAACAAGAGATTTTGTCAAGGAGGGAAAATATATGAGTGGATGGAAAAAAAGAGAACGGAAGATATTTGTACCTGGAATGGATGAATAATCACTAAAAAAGATTGAATGCAAAATATGTGGGAATAGGTTTGTCCAAAGAAATGAAAATAAATATGTGGTTAAGGGTAGGCTGGCAACAGGTGGCATAAATAACGCATTTAGCGGACAATACACAGAACCGAAGCAATATGACGCATTTGATTGTGATGTATGTGGATGTCAGATAATTGCAAAAGAAAGACTGAAAAAAATTGATGAGGTAACTGATTGAATGCATGTAAGGACGGGTGTGCCAGGGATTGGGTAGGCATGGAAGTACCGCGGTACGTGTAGGGGGATTAATATCAATCAACAGGACTGATGTGGACCGGACGGTATGCATTGACGATACGGCCAAATATTATCTGAAAAAATACATGGACAGCAGGACAGACAACAATCTGGCGCTTTTTGTGTCTGGGATTGCGCCGGTTAGGAGGCTAGAACGCCATGGAGTCAGGGAAATCCTGGAAGCAGCATAAATAAAAAGGAGAGTGGTTGCATTGGATAAAAAGATACTTGCTGACTACATGGACGCCATGGAGTTGATAAAGGAAACGGAGGAGGATATCCGTAATCTAAAGAAAAGACGGAAGATGATTATTCAGACGAATGTAAAAGGAAGTAATCCGAATTTCCCTTATCAGAAACAGCATTTTCGAATTGCAGGTACCACTTTCTCATATCAGGATGACAAAAACTTACGCCTGGAAGAAAAACTCCTGGAGCAGCGCAAAGAGAATGCGGAAAACATTAAGCAGCAGGTGGAGGAGTGGCTTCTGACGGTTCAGATCCGGATGCAGCGGATTATCAAGTATAAGATATTTGAGGAGATGACCTGGGAGCAGACGGCAGAGAAGATCGGGAGAAAAGCAACAGGAGACGGAATAAGGAAAGAATTTGAAAGATTTATGGAAAAAATTTAAAGTTTGTCCGTTTTGTCCGGACTGTCCGGTTTTCGTATGCTATAGTATATGCTGAGATTGTTATATAGGTACCAGGCACAGAAAGCGTTCTGCATGTTGATGCAGGGCGTTTTTTGGTTTCATTGGAGGAGGATATGACACAGCAGGAGATACAGTATGTTGATGAGTGCATTAAAGAGGATATACACAGATTCTATATATGGGGACAATGGAAGAATGTGCGGGCAAGAGTGCTGGAGATGGACCACAATGAATGCCAGAGATGTAAGGCAAAGAAGATGTACAAAAAGGCGACAACGGTACATCATGTGAATTATGTGAAAAGGCATCCGGAATTAGCGTTGGAGATTTGGTATGAGTGGCATGGAAAAAAGAAAAGGAATCTGATCAGCCTATGTCATGACTGCCATGAAGCTGTGCACGGATATAGGAAAAAGGAAGGAAAGAAACCATTAACAGAGGAAAGATGGGATTGATATGGGAATTGCAAGGAATCCCCCCGGTCAAAATAAATGGCGTTTTAATTTCAGGCGTGGAGACCGGTGGGTGGCCTCGACTTCTCTGAGAACGCTCGCGCGTGAGAAAAAATAAAAAACAGGGGGAACAGAATGGCAGAAAAAAAGGGAGATATATTGAAAAGTCTGAGAGAACAGCTTCGGAAAAAGCAGGCTGACATATCCGTTTTTTCTGATCTGTTAGATGACTATATGGCTCTGTACGATATCAAAAAAAAGCTAAAATTGGATATTAAAAAGAGAGGGGTATCCTATGAGACACAATCCGCGTCCGGAAAAGCTACGATCGTAAAGCAGAATCAATCTGTAAAAGATTTGGTGGCGGTCAATAAACAAATGCTGTTGATTTTGGAAAAACTGGGGCTGACAACGGATAAAACGATAAAGGACGATGACGATGATAAATTGTGATGTGAAAATAGCAAGATATATGGAAGCCGTGGAATCCGGAGAGGTGCGTACATCAAAAGAAGTCAAGGCACTTGTGGCACATGTAAGGTATTGCTTTGAAAATGAAGATATCTATGTGGACAAGGAGCAGCTGTCGAACTATCTGGGAATGGCAAAATATTTTCCTTATGATGAGATATTTCCGTGGCAGCAGTTTGTAATAGGGCTTCATGACTGTACATACTGGAAAGATTCAAAGACCCCGCGCTGGCCGGATCTGTTTTGCCTGATCGGGCGGGGAGCGGGAAAAGACGGAACAATAGCTTTGGAGAGCGTGATTCTGACTTCGCCCTATAATGGGATCAGGGAATATGACGTGGATATATGCGCGAACAATGAAGACCAGGCACTCAGGCCGGTGAAAGATATAGTCGGAGCATTTGAACAGCCGAAATGGCTGAAAAAATTAAAAAGATTTTTTTACTGGACTACGGAAAAAGTGGTGGGGCTGGATACAAGATCAACAATATTGGGACGGACGAACAATCCGGGCGGAAAAGATGGACTGCGTTCAGGCTTAGTTGTATTTAATGAGATTCATCAATACGAAGATTATAAAAATATCAATGTATTTACAACCGGTCTGGGGAAGAAAAAGCATCCGAGACGGTCATATTATACTACGCAAGGGGATGTAAGGGAGGGTCCACTGGATGATCTTCTGGAAACATCGGAAAGCATTTTATTTGGCGGCGATCCGGATAACGGACTGCTGCCATTTATCTGCCGTTTAGACAGCAAAGAAGAGGTACATGATGAAAAAAACTGGGAAAAAGCAAATCCTTCCCTGCCGTATCTTCCTACACTGATGGAGGAGATCCGGAAAGAATACAGAGATTGGGTGAAACATCCGGAGAGGCTTACGGCATTTATGACAAAACGGATGAATCTGCCGGATGGTTCTAATGAAGTCAAGGTGTGCAGCTATGAAAGGATCAAAGCAACCAATAAGCCGCTTCCGGAGCTACAGGGAAAGATATGTACATGCGGGATTGACTTTTCTAAGATCACAGACCTTGTATCAGTCGATCTACATTTCCGAGACGAAAATATCCGGTATGATATCAATCATTCATGGATGTGTTTAAAATCCAAGGATATTCCGAGGATAAAAGCACCATGGAAAGAATGGGCGAACAGGGGACTTCTGGATCTGATTGATGATGTGGAGATCCATCCGGAAATCATTGTGGATTATATAGCAAAGCAGATGGAGTATTACTCCATAAAGATGATAGCAATTGATGATTTCCGGTATGCTCTTTTGTCGCAATACTTAAAGTCCATAGGATTTGACGCAAAGACATATAAAAATCTCAAACTGGTACGCCCGTCTGACATTATGAGGGTGGCTCCTGTGATTGACAGCTGTTTTGCGAACGATTATTTTGTGTGGGGAGATAATCCGATTTTAAGATGGGCGGTCAACAACACAAAGATGGTCCGGTATGGGAGAAAATTAGGAAAAGAAGATGACGCGGACATCGGAAACTATGTATACGCGAAGATTGAGGCAAAATCCAGAAAAACGGATCCATTTATGGCCATAGTGGCATCCATGACAATAGAGGACGCAATACCATATGCCCAGGTGACGGATGTTCCGGATCTGGGGGTATTTACCTATTAGAGCAGGAAAGGGGAAAGCAATGGGATTTAGTATCAAACGGTTATTTAAAAGCCGGGAGGAGCCGGCGAAAGTAACATCCGTAGAAATTACGGAGCAGCAGGTCAGAGAGACGGTAACAGAAGTGTGTCTGAGGGAACTGGCATTCTGGACTTGTGTTGGGAAAATAGCAAATGCTCTTACAAAGTGTGAATTTCGGACATTTTGCAAAGGAAAAGAAGTATTTGGGGAGGAATATTATCTTTGGAATTACGAACCGAACAAAAACCAGAACAAAGCGGAATTTTTGAATAAGGCTATGGAAAAACTGTTCAGGGAAAATGAACTGCTGATTGTAGAAAGCAATGACGGACAACTACTGATCGCAGACAGTTTTGAGAGAAAAGAAAATACTCTTTATGGGGACACATTCCGAAATGTACAGGCCGGGGATTATCAATTTTCCCGTTTTTTTAAAAGCGAGGAGGTTTTGTATTGGAAGCTGAATAATAAAAACGTCAATCAGATCATACGAGGGCTATATGAATCCTATGGAAAATTAATTGATTATTCCGAAAGATCGTATTTAAAAAGCAGGGGTAGCAGGGGAACACTGGAAATTTCCTCGTTAGCGCAGGCTGATAAGAATTTTGATGAAAAACTCAAAAAACTGATGAATGATTATTTCCGGTCATTTTTCAACAGTGAAAACGCGGTATTGCCGCTGTATGAGGGATATAAATATACGGATTTAGGTTCAAAGACATATAGCGAAGGAACTAGCAGGGATATCAAAAACCAGTATGATGATATCTTTGATTTTACGGCCAGAGGATTTTCCATGCCGCCGTCACTGGCAAAAGGGGATGTGCAGGATACAAGCAAGGCCGTGGGAGAGATGCTGACATTCTGCCTGGATCCTCTGGCAGATATGCTTCAGCAGGAGATCAACCGGAAGAGGAACGGAAAAGATAACGTTTTGGAAGGGACAAAGCTCTCGATCAATACAACGAGGGTAAAGCATGCGGATATGTTTGATATATCCGGGGCGGCGGATAAGTTGATCAGTTCGGGGCTCTATACAGTGAATATGCTTCTGAGATCAATTGGAGAGCCGCAGGTGGATGAAGATTGGGCGAATACCCATATGATGACCAAAAACTATGCAGGGATTGAGGAAATCCTGAAAAAGTTGGGTGATAACAGTAACGAGGAGAAAGGAGGTGAAGAGAGATGGCTGAACCGATGAAATACTGTTTTCAAAAATCGAATGGAAACGTACATAAGCTGTATGTATATGATGATGTGAGAGCATATGGAGACTTCAATTGGTCTACCTGGAAGTTTGACGAGTCAGAGACTTCCGCAAAGTTCTTCCGTGACCAATTAGAAAGCATACCGGATACGGACATTATTGAGCTGCATATCAATAGCAATGGAGGATCTGTAAAAGAAGGGGTAGCGATATATAACCAGCTTAAACAGAAAGCATGTCATAAAGTTGGATATGTGGATGGAGTGGCTTACAGTATTGCGTTTGTCATTCTGCAGGCATGTGATGAGAGGATCATGGGCATCGGGACATCTGCGCTCGTGCATGATATGTGGATTGAAGCCTGCGGCAATGCCAGAGAGCTTCGGAAGATGGCGGACGATTTGGACGTTTTGATGGAAGCAAACAGGAAGATATTCCTGGAAAAATCTAATCTGGAAGAGGATCAGCTGACAGACATGATGGAAAGAGAAACATTCCTCACGCCGGATCAGTGCCTTGCATATGGGCTCATTGATAAAATAGGTGACTATGATACCCAGGAAGGGCAGCAGGCGGATATGGAGCAGAAGATCCAGCAGATGAAGGAACTTGTTACACAGCAACGGGCATTTAAAGAACAGCTTGCGCAGCTCCATCAGGAATCCGTACAGGTAGCGGCGCCGCAGGTACCGAAAATGAAACTTACGAACCAGTTGGCTAAATTTTTTGAAAATATGTAAAGGAGAGAAAAATGAAAAATAAAGATGTTTTGGCTATGGAAAAAGCAAAGATTGTAGAAAAGATGAATCAGGCGATTAAGGAGAATGATGTAAAAGCATTCAGTGAGGCGTTTACAGAACTCTGCCAGAAGATTGAGGATAATGTCATGGAACAGGCCAGGGAGTTGATGACTGAGCAGGATGTGGCTATCTTGGCACAGAGGGGTGTGCGCCAGCTGACCTCAAAAGAAAAGGAATATTATGAGAAGATTATCGAGGCCATGAGATCCGCTAACCCAAAACAGGCGCTCAATGATGTTGAGGTTGTTATGCCGGAGACAATCATCAATTCGGTGTTTGAAGAGTTGCAGACGAATCACCAGTTGCTTTCCGAACTTTCTGCTACTACTGTAACGGGACTTACCAGGATGATGATGAATACAAATGGGGAACAGAGGGCTTCATGGGGTAAGCTGACAGCAAAGATTATCGAAGAACTGACCTCCGGATTTAAGGAAGTGGATGTGACACAGGACAAGCTGAGCGCGTTCCTCCCAGTGTCAAAGGCTATGTTGGATTTGGGGCCGACATGGCTGGATAATTATGTGCGAAAGGTGCTTTATGAGGCATTAGCGAACGGACTGGAATATGGAATAGTATGTGGATCTGGAAAAGATATGCCGATTGGGATGATGCGGCAGGTTGGGGAAGGGGTTACTGTTACCGGTGGAGAATATCCAATGAAAGAAGCTATCAAACTGACTGCTTTGGATATGGAACAGATGGGGAATGTTACAGCAATTATGGCTAGAAATGATAAGGGGCAGGCAAGAATTGTATCAGGTCTGATTATGTTAGTGAATCCGGTCGATTATTTCCGGAGAGTGCTTCCGGCCACAAGGATGCTGACTCCGGATGGGAATTACGCTTCCGTACTTCCTGTAGATGCGAAAATTATTCAGAGCGCGGCAGTGCCGGAAGGAAAAGCGGTTTATGGAATGGCGCCAAAATATTTCCTTGGAGTGGGGATGGCGAGAAATGGACGTATTGAGTATTCGGACGAATATAGGTTCCTGGAAGACGAACGGGTATATCTTATCAAACTGTATGCGCACGGTTTCGCAAAAGATAATAACGCTTTTATGGTTTTGGATATTACGAAGCTGACACCAGTACGTTTTAAGGTGGTTAATACGACAGAGGAAAAAGAGCATAATGCGGCATTGTCTGATTTGAGAATCGGAAGTCTGGAGCTAACGCCGAAGTTTACATCAGAAACGACAATATATACGGCATCCACAAGTAATGCAACAAATACGATTACGGCAGTACCGGCAAGCGGTTCAGCAGATGTGTCGATTAAAGCAGGAAGTAAGGATGTGACAAACGGGGCCGCGGCAACCTGGACAGAGGGAGATAATACCGTGACAATCCAGGTGGAGGATGGAGGACAGTCTAAAACATATACGGTTACTGTGAGGAAGGAGTAAATATATCATGGCGGATGAAAAAGAAAAGACCTTGCTGGATGATGTGAAAAATTATTTGGATATCACATGGGATGATCCAGCGGGAGACCAGAAGATCATGGGAATGATCAGAAGGGGAATGGCTGCCTTGAAAGGGAAAATCGGGGAGTGTGACTTTTACGAAGAAACACAGGAAAGGGCACTTCTTTTTGATTATGTAATGTATGCCAGGGCGGGGGAGATTCCGCAATTCTGGGAGAATTACAAGCCGGATATCATATCACTGCAGATTGCGAGGAGGGTAGATGCTTATGCCGGGAATCAAGAATAAAAAGTTCGAGACTTTTGGTGACGGGCTGTTGACAATTTGTGAGGCAGAGGATAGGAAACTGATCCAGAATAAAATAGAGCATGTGCGGTATGGAAACAGGACGATAGGAGTATCACGCTTCTGGCAGGCAAAGACTGCAGGGAATAAGGTGGATAAACTTCTGAGCATACCATTAGATCTATTGAATCTAAGTCAGGTGAACGTTCATGATATCATCATCCTGGAAAATGAAGAAAAAGGGAAAGGGGGTTCCGGTCAGTATGAAATTATACAGATACAGCAAAAATTTGATGCAGAGCCGCCTACATTGTATCTGTCGTTGGAAAAGTTAGTGCATACGTATAAAGACAGGAGGAATATTGGTGGCGGTTAAAATAGGCAATCTGGCAAGGGAAGTCATGAAAAAGCTGGATGATTACGGAATAGAGGTGGGTTTGGAAGTAGAGAAGATTTCTGCGGATGTCGCGAAAGATGTGGCAAAGATGCTGAATAAGGATTCCCCGAAGCTGACAGGGGATTATGCTGCATCCTGGACATATGGAGTAGGAGAGACGAAAAGGACACGACATACGATGATTGTTCATGCAGAAAAACCGGAATACGCTCTGACGCACTTGCTGGAAAAAGGGCATCAGAACCGAAAAGGAGGACGAACAGAGGCAGTGGTGCACATTGCGCCTGCAGAAGAGGAGGCGGCAGAGAGGATGGAAAGGGAGTTGAGAAAAAGATTATGACACAGGACAAGATTCGGCAGATGCTGGAAGAATTGGAAATTCCTTTTCGATATCATCATTTTTCACAAAAGGAAATGGAGGATATTCCGCTTCCAATTGCGGTATGGATCATACCTGGAACAGAAAATTTTCATGCGGACGGCCAGACCTATCACAGAATCAGAAAGTTAGAAATAGAATTATATACAGATGATAAAGATTGGGAACTTGAGGAAAAATTAGAAAACATTTTGACAAAGCATGGGATTGCTTGGGAACAGACGGCGTCTGAGTGGTTACAGTCGGAAAAAATGTGGGAATCACTTTATGAAATGGAGGTTTAATGAAGTGGCTGGAACAGAAAACAAAGTGAAATATAATATTAAGAATGTACATGTTGCAAAGCAGACAGAAACGATAACAGAAGAAGGAACGACTTATGAGTACGAAAAGCCAAAAAGTATTCCAGGAGCAGTAAGCATCAGCCTGGATGCGGAGGGAGAAATATCCACTTTTTATGCTGATGGGATTGCTTACTTTGTGACAAGCGCAAATAACGGATATTCTGGAGATTTGGAAATGGCTCTTATTCCAAGCTGGTTCCGTGAGGAAATTCTGAATGAAGTGAAAGATGGGAATGGAGTCCTGGTAGAGAACTCAAATAATAATACCAGTCCGTTCGCACTTTTATTTGAGTTTGACGGGGATAAAAAGGGAATACGGAGGTGCTTATATAACTGCACCTGTACAAGGCCGTCAATTGAATCAGAGACAAAGGAAGAGACGGTAGAGCCTGGGACGGAGACTCTAAGCATTACAAACAGTCCGCGGACAGATGGGATTGTAAAAGCGCAGACAGCGCCGGACACAACAGATACGGCGTATGCGGACTGGTACAAGAGTGTGTATGTACCGAATACTTCAAGCGGAATTGAATAGTATAAAAAATTAGCATCGAGCAAAGAGGAGATATGAGAAATGCTGAGAAAAAAGGTTGTTATAGACGGAAAAGAAGTAGAGTTTAAGGCATCAGCAGCGGTGCCAAGAATCTACCGTATGAAATTTCGGAGAGATCTATTCATGGATCTGCAGAAGGTGGCAAAATCTGTAAAAGAAAAGGGCAAAAAAGAAAAACGAAAAGAAACGGAAATCCAAGAAGAAAGTGAAATTCTGATTGGAGAAAATGAAATCCAAGAAGAAAGTAAAATTCCAATTGAAGATTTAGAAATGTTTGAAAATATTGCCTATGTAATGGCAAAACATGCGGACCCTGAAAATGTTCCGGCAGATATCATGGACTGGCTGGAACAGTATGAAACATTTTCTATTTATCAGATTTTGCCTGCAATATTAGAGCTTTGGAACATGAATGAAGAAACAAAAAGTAAAAGTAAAAAAAACTTAAACAGAGTAGCAGGGAGTTAAATACCCCGCTTTTTTTATTGCGATGCTGCCAGGTTGGCATATCAATCAGAGATTTGGATCTGATTACGGTAGGGATGGTGATGGATATGTTTACAGAACAGCAAAATGATTCGTACAAATATCCAAAGCTGGCGACACAAGATGATTTTGATAAATTCTAGGAGGCGGGAGCGTAATGGCAGCAGGCAGAAAGATAAAGGGAATCACATTAGAGATTGGAGGAGATACATCAGGACTGCAGAAAGCACTTGGCGATATAAATGGAAAGATTAAAAGTACGCAGGCGCAGCTGAAAGATGTAAACAGTCTGTTGAAATTGGACCCTTCTAATGTTGTGTTGGTGACACAGAAACAGGAACTATTGAAAGACGCGATTGCGGATACGACAGAAAAGCTGGACAACCTGGAAGCTGCTCAAAAGGATGTCACAGCGGCACTTGAAGCCGGTAAGATCGGGCAGGAGCAGTATAGAGCGTTTCAACGTGAAGTAGAGGAGACCAGGACAACTCTGAAACGTTATGAAACAGAACTTGACGGGCTGAATACGAATCAGGACAGGCTTGCAGTAAATACAGAAAGATTAAATAAATTATTTGATGCAACAGGAAGCAATGTTGATGATTATGCGGATGTACTGGGGAGTAGGCTGGTAACTGCAATAAAAAATGGATCTGCATCAGCAGACCAGCTAAAACTGGCATTAGAGAAGATAAGTAAATCTGCAATAGATGGAAAAGCGGATATCAAGCAAATAACAGCTGCACTTGACACAGTGGATGATGGTCAGGCGATTAACAATCTAATACGAGAGTTAAAAGAAGCAGGTACACAGGCAGACAATACATCAGAGAAGATGGATAAAATTGGGAAAAGTCTGACAGGAGGCGCTTTAGTAGAAGCAGCGGAGCAGATTTCGGCTGTAGGTGATAAGATTGTTGTATTAGGAGAAAAGTCAATGGATGCTTTTACTGAAATGCAGGACGCAACAGTAAAAGCATCTACTTATTTTGGTGAGACGGGAGATGCGGCAGAGCAAACGGCAGGAATAATAAAAGATGTGTACTCAGAGGGAGTGGGAGACTCTTTAGATGCGGTATCAAATGCAGTCATAACGGTAAAAAAGAATTTGGATAACCTAAATGAGACAGATATGACACATCTTACAGAGCAGGCGATTACGCTGGACGAATTGTATGGCATTGATATGAATGAGACACTGCGAGGCGTAAATTCATTGATGCAGCAATATGGAATGTCTGCACAGGAAGCGATGGACTATATTGTAAGGGGAACCCAGAACGGCCTGGATAAAACGAATGAACTTGGAGATAACCTTTCCGAGTATTCAGGAAAATTTGAGCAGGCGGGATATTCGGCCCAGGAATATTTTCAACTGTTGCAAAATGGCTTAGAAGGCGGAGCCTATAACCTAGATAAAGTCAATGACGCAATCAACGAGGTGACAACAAGGATAGCAGACGGCACAATAGCGGACTCGATGTCAAAGATTAATGAAAAGACCGGGGATCTGGAAGAGGGAACCGGGGGGTGGGGAGCGGAAGTAGAAGAGGTATTCCGACAGTGGCAGCAGGGAGGTGCAACGCAAAAACAGGTGATCGATGCTATCGTATCAGATATACAGAATACGGAAAATCAGCAGGACAAGCTAAATAAGGCGGCATTGGCATTTGGTACGATGGCGGAAGATGGAAATGTGAAATTTATAGAATCCCTGACATCGGTAGGAAGTGCTTATGATAATGTGACAGGCGCAGCACAGAACATGTTTGATTCATCTACAACAGAGTCACAGAAATTCGAAGCAAGCATGCGACAGCTGGAACAGAGCATCATCCCATTGGGTGAGACGGTGATTAGGCTTGCTAATGAGATTCTTCCACCTTTAGTAGAGGTCGTAAAAAGAGTGGTAGATTTCTTCCAGAATCTTCCGGAACCCGTACAGAATTTTATCTTGATATTAGGGGCGTTGATTGCTGCGTTTACAGCACTGGCACCTGTGATATCTGCAGTTGCAATGATAGTAGGAACACTGGGAACAGCTGCCTTGGGACCAGTGATAGGGATTATCGTAGGAGTAGCCGCTGCCATAACCGGAATTATTGCGCTGGTGAAGAACTGGGGAACGGTAACGGAATGGTTTGGTGATTTATGGCAGACAGTGAAAGAAAAATGTACTGCTATATGGGAATCAATCTGCGTTTTTTTTACAGAAAGGATACCGGCTGCATGGGATAGTGTGGTTGCAAAATTCCAGGGAATACCAGAATGGTGGGCGGGGATTTGGCAACAGGTACAGGAGTTCTTTATAAATATATGGAACTCAATTATGGAAAATCCAATCATATCTGGAATTGTTACAACGATACAGGCATTGTGGGAAAACTGTGTATCAACATTACAGGGAATATGGAATGGATTGAAAGATATTGCTATGGGTGTATGGGAACTCATAAAAAATAGTGTACTTGGACCGGTATTAGTATTAATCGATCTTGTTACCGGTGATTTTGAAAAGTTAGGAACAGATGCAAAACAGATTTGGGAGAATATGCGAGATGCGGCAGGAACCATATGGGATGGGATTAAAACAGTGATTTTCAACCTGGTAAACGGAATGATTACAAATGTGACAACCATTGCAAATGGATTTCAGGATACAATAGAAAATATATGGGAAAGTATAAAGACAGCAGCAATGGAGAAATGGGAGAGTATAAAACAATATGTAGTAGATAAGGCAAAAAATTTGAAAGAACAGGCAATAGATGCATTTAAAAATATGCTTTCAGGAATCAAATCTACTCTTAGTAATCTGGGGGATATAGTTGAGAATGGATTTCAGTCAGCAATTCGTTTTATCACATCACTACCAAGTAAAGCGCTGCAGTGGGGATCAGATTTTATAAATGGGATTGCGGAGGGAATTACAAATGCTATCGGAAATGTGACAACCGCTGTGTCAAATGTTGCAGACAGGATACGTTCATTCCTTCATTTTTCAGTTCCAGATGAAGGACCGCTTACAGAATATGAATCATGGATGCCTGATTTTATGGAAGGATTAGCGAAAGGGATAGAAAAAAGCAAATCGGTAGTTACAAACGCGCTTACAGGTCTGAGCAGAGATATGACAGTTAATGCAAATGCTATGCTTGAGAATAGTGGGGGCATACAGAATACTGCTATAGCGAACATTACTTCTATATTGTCAAGATATCTTCCTTATTTAGAAAATGGAACAACGTTGATATGGGAGACAGGAGAAGTTGCAGCAGTTCTGGCACCATCAATGAATAAACAGCTGGGGATTCTGGCAAAGGAGGAAGAATATCTATGAATGTTCTGACAAATGGGGCGACAATTGAAGTGGAAGGGACCGGAGAAAGATTCCATACGATGAAAGACTGGGGAATGGCAATCAGCAACAACAACTATATAGGGGATGTTGTGCATGAATCCCGTTACGTGGATGTGCCAGGAGCAGATGGATTTCTAGATTTTTCGGAGGCTATAGCGGGAAGGCGAATATTCAAGGAGCGGACAATCAACATTGAGATTGGAGGAAAGAAACCACGAAACGATTGGGATAGTATTATTTCAGATATTCGGAATAAGATAGAGGGAAAGAAGGTACGAATCATATTTGATAATGATACTGGATTCTATTGGACAGGACGGGCTACAATAAAAGAGTTCGACCGCAATCGTGAAATAGGCACATTTACTTTATCAATTCCAAAGGCTGACCCATACAAATATAAAACGGAAGAATCCACAGACGATTGGCTGTGGGATGATTTGGATTTTGAAACCGGAATTATAGACGAAGACACAACAATATTGCTGACAGAATCAAATAATACACAAAGTTATACGATAATAGCCGGAGGAGCTCCATTTGTACCTGAAATACAGGTGAGCTACATTGGAGAAACTGGTATATCTATGACTGCATATGGAGATAACTATACTCTGCTAAAAGGGAAGAACAGATTTGCGGATATTGTAATAGATCAGGAGGATGTGACACTGGAATTTAGTGGGATAGGGGAGATTATTATCAAGTTCAGAAGGAAGTCAATGTAAATGTATAAGGTGAAAATGGATGGACAGACATTGTACTATCCAGGAGACAATGAAGCGGTTTTGATAAATTCTACGGTCAAGCTACAGACTGGATATGCGGGAACATTTGAATTTATGGTACCGGCGCAGAATCCTCTTTATGACAAAATAAATAACAGAAAAAGTATGGTAAGCGTATTCCGAGATTCTACGGAAATTTTTTACGGTGAAGTCAGGAAACAGCCAAAAAAAGACAGGAATAAGAATAAAAATGTTTATTGCGCCGGCGCAATGAGTTTTCTTTCTGACTCCATACAGCCAAGAAGAGAATACCATAATCTTACGCCGAGACAAATGCTGGAAGCATGGCTTAATGAGCATAACAGCCAGGTAGAGGAACGTAAAAGGATTTACATAGGGATAGTAACAATTCATGATTCTAATGACAGTTTGTACAGATATACGAACAGGGAGAATACTCTGAAAGCTATACGGGAAAAGCTGGTGGATAAGCTGGGAGGATATCTGAGGATACGTCATATTGAAAACCGTTTATATTTGGACTGGATTACATTGGAGGAGTATGGAAAGTATTGTAAACAGCCGATAGAATTTGGTTCAAATCTTTTAGAGTATTCTGAAAGCATAAATGCGGAAAATCTGATTACGGCACTCATTCCTCTTGGAGCCAGACTGGAAGGAAAGTCAGAGATTGAAGCGCTGGAAAAATATGTAGATATTACAAGTGTAAATAACGGAAAGGATTATGTATACAGTCAGGAGGCGGTTAATGAATTTGGATGGATATGGGGGACAAATACATGGAATGATGTGACAGACCCGTTAAATCTGATACGGAAAGGAAGAGAGTGGTTACAGGACAATCAATTTGAAGAATGGATATTGAAAGTTACGGCTGTAGATTTATCCGCTATGGACCAGGAATATGAATCTTTTGAATGCGGAGATAGGATTCAATGCAGGGCAAAGCCATATGGAATGAATAGAGTATTTCCGGTACAAGAAATGACGATTTATTTGCAAGAGCCAGAAAAAAATACGTTGATACTTGGAGGGGCGGTAGAAAGGACATGCACATCACAGATAAAGGACTCAAATAATAAAGTAAATAACGAACTGGATAATATTCGCAAGACCACTTCCTGGATGCAGTCCGCCATCGACAACGCCACGGCCATGATGACCGGCTCCAAGGGCGGCTATAAGATATCGGAGTTCGATGAGGACGGCCGATGGCTCCGGGACCTGTACATGAACGCACCGAATAAAGAGGATGCTTCCCAGGTGATGCAGATCAACATGAACGGCATCGGCTTTTCCAGGACAGGCTTCGAAGGGCCGTATCTTAACGCCTGGACGATAGACGGCGTATTCATGGGGGAATTTATCAAGGCCGGTTCTGTTACCGCGGAGAAGCTGTCCGTAGAGTACCGTGAATCAGTAAATGAAGAGATCGTTTCCAAGTTCAATGTGGCAAAAGACCTGATCTCCGCCGAGGTGACCCGGGCACAGGGAGCGGAGGTGGAGCTGGCCGCTTCCCTGAAAGTGACGTCTGAACTGGTGGAAACGAAGGTGTCAAAGGGAGATTTTGGATCATATGTGCAGCAGTATTATGACAAGGTGATCTACGGGTTCAACCACAGCAGCAGATATGTGCAGATCAATCCCGGGGAGATCGCCATCTACGACAACGGCGTGGAGGACAGTAAGCTGCGGTCTTCTTTCGACCAGAATGGGAACCATTTCTACAGGGACGGGTACTACATCGGGAAGATCGGGACAAACTTCCAGACAAATGACAGGTCGAAAAGGGGGCTCGTATTTGACCTGGAGAGTCAGGCGGCCTATATGACTTGGGCGGCGAAGAAATCTGCATCCAGCAGTGGATATACCATGGTTTTTACCTATACGCTGGATGCTATGGATGATTACTCAAGCGATACGCTGCATGCAGGGTGTGACCTGGACATGCACAACCGATGGATCCGGAACGCGAAGATTAGCGGATCCGGGATCCAGTATGAGGATGCAGGGATCAGTGCCACGATCGATTTTGTACAGGTACTGGAGATGAATCCGGACGGGACGGCGTCTCGGTGGGGAGACAGCGGAAGGATGCAGTTCAAAAACGGAAGGCTGGTCGATCTGAATTATTATGCATAGACCGAGAGGAAGGAAATGATGGAAAATAGGAATAAAGATATCGTAAATGAAGATGTGGTCCTGATGGCGGAAGAAGGGGATCCGATGGAACAGACCGAAAAGAATGGGAATATCCTGAAGGACGTAAAAGAGCAATCAGGCCGGGAAAGAAATACGGAACTGCTCATCAGTATCGACAGGAAGCTGGATCTGCTTCTTGCGGCGCGGGATATGGGGGAAACAGTCTAGGAAGGAGTCTTATATGATCGAAGGGAAAAAAGAAAAGAAAACTGTAAAACCAGTGACAGTAAAGATTGACGATTTTCGGAGGGATCTGAATCAGGTGGTGGCCGATTCCGGGCTGCCGCCTTTCTTGCTGGAGATGATCCTGGGGGAGATGCTCTCCGCTATGAGCAGGGTTGCCGAACAGGATCGTAAACAGGACCGGGAGTCCTGGGAGAAGGCCTGCAAAGAAAAGGTCCCTGCAGATAGAAGAGAGCAGGGACAGGCATGTAAGGACGGTGAAAAAGATGGCTGACATAAGTAAAGAGATACAGAATTTACGAGAGGCTAAAAAAGGTAAAAATGTCAGGGGGAGCCTGATATCTATAGCCGAAAAAGTTAACACAGAATCGACTGCTGCAAAAGAGGCGGCAGTCAACATGGCAGGAATTGCGGCAGAAGCGGTGGCCGGGGCAGATGAAGCAGTCGAAAGGGCTGATGCCGCGGTCAGCAGCGCACAGGAAGCAGCAAAGGATATTCAGGACGCCGCAGACAGGGGAGATTTTTCTGCTACAGTCTCCGTGGATGAAGTGGTCACGGCGCAGCCCGGGGAGCCAGCTTCTGTGGAGAATGTAGGGACAGAGAAGGATGCCAGGTTCCGGTTCAAGATCCCGAAAGGAGAGAAGGGGGAAAAAGGGAAGGACGGGACCTCGATCAACATCACCGGAAAAGCGGATTCCGTGGAGAAACTGCCTGCCGAGGGGGAGCCCAATGCGGCCTACATCATAGGAGAAAATGTCTATGTGTGGGACGGGACACAGTGGAAGGATATGGGAAAGCTGCAGGGGCCTCCAGGAGAGTCGGCCACGATACAGATCGGGCAGGTCACAGACGGGGAGACGGCATCGGTGGAGAACGTGGGAACGCCGAGCCAGGCAGTCCTTAACTTCATCCTGCCAAAAGGAAAAGACGGCAGATCTGTAGGGCTGGGGGAGCCGGAGATAACAGTGGACGCAGGAATCGGAGAACCTTATGCCGAGATCTCCATCAGCGGCCCGGATGATGCAAGGGTGATCAGTTTTAAATTCCATAACCTGAAAGGGGAGCCGGGGACGAAGGGCGCCATCGATGAGAATGCATCCGTTTCATATACGCCTGCCGAAGAACGGGCAAACATCCAAAGCGGTGAGACGCTGGCGGTCATCCTGGGAAAGCTGGAGAAGATCGTAACAGACCTGAAAGAGGTTGCATTTTCCGGGGATTACAAAGACCTGACAGGAGCGCCGAAGGATGTGGGAGACCTGACCAATGAGGCGGGATATGTGACGACAGATACCTGGAAGGCGAATACAGCAGAGAGTGAAGGCTATGTGGCTTCCGGGTCAGGCCATGCAGATCAGGTATGGGGGACGGACGCGGAAGGGAATCCGGGCTGGAAGGACCGGGTGAAGGCGGAGGATCTTGAAAACGATTTTGTCAGCAAATCAGGTGATGCAATGACAGGAGCCCTGGAAGTCCCCACCCTGGTGCTTGGATCAGAACCATCTGACAAGACCGGGGCCATGTGGATCGGATAAAGGAGGAAGAGGACTATGTTTGATATTGATTACATCATTCCCTGTTATGGGAGACCGGAGATCATACGGCCGGGACTGCGGGCCCTGGCAAACCAGTGGCACAGCGAATACATCCATGTGATTCTGGTCAATGACTGTTCCCCGAATACGGACTGTGACTACCAGGATCTGGTGGATGAATTTTCGTCATACCTGGACATCCGGTGCATCCGGACTCCAGAGAATGCAGGGCAGGGGCAGGCCAGGCAGTACGGGATCGACCATTCCTCCCATGAGTATTTTATGCTTCAGGATGAGGACGACCTCCTGGCAACCCCTCTGGCGGTCTCGATGTTTGTCGGGGCGGTGGAGGATAATATCTACCAGAAAGCCGAAAACCCTGGCGGAGATGGAAATGTATATATCCTGGATGGGGAAGGGAAGCCTGTCATTGATGAGACAAAAAAGCCTGTGGCCATCGTGTCCGGGCCGCTGCTTGAATTTGATGACCACCATACCCGGGTGATCGAAGCGGGCAACCGGATCTGGGTCAATTCCAAGCTGTATAACAGGAGGTTACTGAAAGAGCATGATGTGAGGTTCAACGAGGCGCAGTCCAGGCACGCGGAGGATTATTATTTCATGAACTGCTTCTTTTACTGCCTGGACCATGATCCGGGCTATATGGGGGTCCTGCTGGACGATAAACAACTGTATTATCTGTGGTACCCGAATGAGGGGAGCCAGAGCCGGAAGGACCCGCATTATAGCTTCATGCTTTCCGGATATACCATGAACGGCTCGGTGAACATCCTGGAATTCATGAAAGACACCGGGCGGCATGGGATCGCATGGAATGAGGAGCGGGAGGCCGAGTACCGGCATACGGTCCTGAATATGACGGTCTACTCGTATTTTACGTTCTTATCCTTTATCCGGCGTGTGGCAACGACAGAGTATGTCCCGGCGCTGGAACTGGACTGGTACCTGCTGCGGGATTCCTGCAGCATGCTCCGGGAGAAGTGTCTGGAGTATTACCAGACGTATACCTACACGGAGAAGATCGATGAATACCATATCGTGCATACACATACGGACGTACAGTTCTCGGAGCCGTGGGTGGATCTGGATACATATATTCTGGAGGGATGCGAGGAACTGTCCTGGACGTTCGAACAGCTGCTGCAGTGCAAAGAGAAGTACAGGTTTAATGAATGGGGGCTTCTGGAATGAGCGGGCTGGTCATCAGGGATAAGAACGGGGAAAACATCAGCTATTTCGGGACGCAGTTCGAAGGGCTGGAGGATATGGGGAGCCGCCATTTATGCGTCAGGACTGGGAGCGGGGCGGAGGGTGTCGTGAAGTACGCGCTGACATCGAAACCGCTGAATGATAAGTATAAGGCGCTCCGGATGCGGATAGCGGACGGGGCCAGCGGGAAAGAGGCGTATATTGCGCAGAGGTATGTTGACAGCAGGACAGTATCTGTTTCGACAAGTTGTACTTCTTCCAGGTCGAGCCAGTATACAAGTACAAAAACGCTAACGACTGGAAGTTATACAAGAGTTGGTACAAAGACCTTGACAAGAAGTGCTTCACAACCATTAACCTATTACGGATCTCTTTTAAAATCTACAAAAGAGCAAGAACGACCGGGACCAACTACTAGTAAAACGACTTTAGCAACAGCTAAAAACGGATCATTTATCAAAAATGCTTCTTCCTCTACAAATTTTTTAACCTCTGTTATTGGAGAAGCGACGGTTGTCGGTGGACCATATGATTATACTTCATCATTTAAAGATGTATATACGGTGACTAGAGTTGCTTCTTCTAAAGTAAGCAGCTACACGCAAACCTACGCTTCTAATGTAGCCAGCAGTTCAGCCACACAAACAGCAACCGCATCCAGAAGCTCCGAATATACATCCAGCACCAGCGTATCATCGACAGAATCATTTACCTCACACAACGTAGACCTCTAAGGAAACACGTCAACCAGACCGTCAAGGTCTTTTTTGTTTTGAAAACAATCCATAAAACATCCGGAAGGAGGTGCCTCATGGAGATCAGGGCCGGGCCGTTTGCCCCTCAATTTTCAACCTTATATATGATTCCGTAACAAAGAAAGGAGAGATCATCACATGAACGTGAACCATATCAAGATTGCTTTTGCTGCTCTTTTGGGCTTTTTATCTTCACTGCTGGGAGTGCTGGCGCTGCCTGTGTTCCTGGTGGTGTCCTGCAATATCATCGATTACATCACCGGACTGATGGCATCCCCGTACCGTTCCCAGGACATCAATTCCTATACGAGCATCCGGGGGATCGGAAAGAAGGTAGGGATGTGGCTGCTGATCGTAGTCGGCGCCATCATTGACAAGACCTTATTGTATGCCTCGGACATGATAGGGATCCGGATGCCGTTTACTTTCCTGGTGGCCTGCATCGTTGCGCTGTGGATTATCTGCAATGAGATCATCAGCATCCTGGAGAATGTGAAGGACATGGGGGTAAACATCCCCGGATTCCTGGAGCCGCTTGTTAGGAATATCAAGTCCCAGGTGGAGGATATGGGAGAGCAGCAGAAAGATAATACGGAAAAGAAGGACAGGGAGGGCGAATGATCGTCCTCTCTTTATTGAAGGAGGAAAATATCGTGATTCAAATAACAATGAACAATGGAATCTATGATGAATGGAAAGCAGAACAGTATACAGACTATATGTATGACGGAAAATGCTTCATCATCATTAAAGGTGAGCAGTGGGTGGGTATTTACAATATGGACAGCATTAGACGCATCGTGATTGACAAATAGAAATATTTGCGCCGGCGCAAAAATCCGGCAGAAAGGAGAAAGGCGTGCCGAAACTATTTGTGATCGCAGGCCATGGAGCCGGGGATCCAGGAGCCTGCGGAAATGGGTATACGGAAGCGGAACGGGTAAGGGTGCTTGCGAAAAGGATCAAGGAACTCGGAGGAGGGAACGTGATCCTGGGGGATCTCTCCCGGGATTACTATAGAGACAATGGAGTCAGTACCTTAAATCTGCCGGGAGAATATGAGATCGTGGAGCTGCACATGGATGCGGGCGTTCCTACAGCAAGGGGCGGACATGTGATCATTTATAGCGGCTTCCAGGCGGATGACTATGATAAAGCCCTGGCGGACATGCTGGCGGATATCCTGCCTGGCCGGAGCCAGATGATCGTGAGAAGAGATAACCTGGCAAATCCGGAAAGGGCAGCTATGCGTGGATATGGGTACCGGCTGGTGGAATTTGGCTTCATCACCAACGCCGAAGATGTGAAGATCTTCAATACCCGGATGGACGATATCGCCGCAGGGGTGCTGGCAGCATTCGGGATCAAGGCAGCAGAGAATAAGACAGAGGAAAACAAGGCAGGAGGAGAAGACATGGGATGCATTTTATCAGTAGAAGGAACGAAGACACAGTATTATTTTGACGGGAAGTCCATTCACGCTTTTACAAACGGCAAAGAAAAAAGCGTGATCAAAAAAGTATGCAGAGGGATCATAGACAGCATCAAGTTGACGGAGGATGAATTTAAGGATTTAAAGAATGTTCTGAAGCGTTCTTAACGCCGTACCGCAAAACGGGCTCCGCAGCCGGACAGTGACTGAATGGGAAGGCACGCCGGTACCGGAGGCCGCCCGGCAGGGCGCGCAGGTTCGAATCCTGTCTGTCTGGCGGAGTTTATTAAGAAGAAATTGAACACAGAGGTTTTCATAGTATTTTAAAAGAAGAAACAGGCGGCATAATATCACTTCGCGCCGCCTGGTCTTATTATATAGAAGATTCTAAATTTTTATAGATGTAGTATCTAAGAAAATTCTACCGTAAAATCCCCCTGGTTTTCCGAAAATGCCGCGGCGGTAGCGCCGAAGTCAATGCTCTGGTTGATCTCCAGGTCTGAACTCGGATCAATGCTGTTCTCTTTCAGAATATACTCGAATACCATTTCCGGCATACCACCTTTTCTTCCGCCAAGAACCGTTTTCTCCTTCAAGTCATTCCAAGAAAATTCCGGCATTTCCTCCCGTGCGACGAGGAAATTGCCTGCCCGCTGGGTGAGCTGGGCAAAATTCACGACATAATCATTTGCCCCTTCATTATAGGTATAAATGGACGATTCCGACCCCATGAAACCGATATCCGCTTCGCCGGAGAGGACGGCGGTCATCACTTTGTCAGCTCCGAATCCGCAGACCAGATCGAGCCGGATATTTTCTTCCTCAAAATACCCTTCCTCAATTGCGACGTACATGGGCGCGTAAAAAATAGAGTGGGCGACTTCATTTAACGTGATGTCGGTCATTTCCTTTTCTGCCGAAGGTCCGGCTGCTGACGATGCAGTCTCTTCGGTCTTTTCTGTTGTTTCCGTAGTCTCTTGTGTCTGTTTTTCACCGCAGGCTGTGAATGTCAGACCGGAGAGAGCAGTAATAAGAAGTAAGGCAATCAAACGCTTTTTCATAAATCCTCCTAAAAAATGATATCTCAATCTTTATTACTATATGTGGGGATCAAAGACTGGTGAGGAATTTCCGGGAAAAATATATTGAAGTATGGACTTTAAAAGTTTAGTGTGCTAAAATGGAAAAGGCCGTTGCAGACGTAACAACAGATTCGTATACTGTATGTTTGGCCATGGTGAAGTAACGTTACATGCCACTGGTTTCCCTGTGAACTGTAACGGAGTAACGAAGGAGAGGGCTTTATGAGTAAGAAGATTAGAACAGAGGCGGTTGATTATTTGTTTAGCGCAATATTGAGTCTAAAAGACAAAGAGGAGTGCTATACGTTTTTTGAGGATATCTGCACGATCAACGAATTGCTATCCCTTTCACAGCGGTTTGAGGTGGCGAAAATGCTGAGGGAAAAGAAAACTTATCTGGAAATTGCGGAAAAGACAGGGGCTTCCACGGCGACGATCAGCCGTGTAAACCGTTCTTTGAATTATGGAAACGACGGGTACGACATGGTATTTGCACGGATAGACCAGGAGGACTCATCAGATTTATAAAAGGATTGTAACTGTACGATATAACCGCCCTGGAATCCGGAAAAATCTGTCGGAATCCAGGGCGGTTTTATAAATGGTCCCAAGGAAAAAAGACTTTTTTCGCCGGGTTCGCTGTTGAGAGCAGTAACAAACAAAGGATTTGCCGTGAAACTGCGCATTTACTTTAACTCCGGCATGGAATCAATCAACTTTTCGATGATCATCTTCTTCACATACACATCAAAGCTGAGACTGCAGATCAAGGAGAAAAGCTGCAGATACGCCTGGTCCTCCTCAGGCGCTTCAGTGAAAGAATCCATGGCACGCGTATATATCTCCTTCATCTCTTCCATGAGGGGCTCTACATCCGCCTTTTCCATCGAACAGACCTCTTCATATATAGAAGTAAGATTAAAGGCGCCATCCTTGTGGAAATATTTTTCCGTGAGAGGATGTAGAAGCATTTCAATGTCCTTGATGGAAAGGATATTTTTAAAATAGTAAATAAAGATCAGGATCAGTACATGCTCTTTCGTATACTTCTTCCGGACCGGCGGAGGAAGAAGGTTGTTCTTTGCATAGTTATTGATCATGGTCTTGGTCAGGATCTTGTCCTGCTCGTAACGCCGGGTCGAGGACAGCTGCGTATCCATGAAGGTAGTTACCTGGTCCATATACAGGTCAATATTCGGAATCTCATCCGCATGGATATAGTCGATCCGGGAAAGGCTTTCTAAAATGCTGTTGAGCATATCACTTGCATCTATTTTCATGTTATCACCTCGATGGATATATTATATAGTATTTAAAACGAGATAGCAAGGAAAAGATTTGTTGTTGAAGTTTCACAAAAGGGCTTCCATTTTTTGTGAAATTATGATAATCTTAGTGCAAATGTTTTGGATCATGAGGAGGAATCTATGATGTTAAAAGACAAGGTAGCTGTCGTAACCGGAGGGACAAGAGGGATTGGATATGCCATCGTGAAAAAGTATCTGGAGAATGGTGCGAAGGTCGTACTGTTCGGCTCCAGAGAGGAGACTGTGGAGAAGGCGCTGGCTTCTCTGAAGGCTGAGAATCTGGACTGGCCGGTAGAGGGCGCTCATCCGGATCTGACCAATGAGGAGGAGATGGACAAGGCCATTCAGGAGATCAAGGATAAGTACGGAAGAATCGATATCCTGGTCAATAATGCTGGAATATCGGACAGTACAAAGATCGATCAATATAAAGCAGGGCAGTTTGAAAAGGTAATGAAGCTGAATGTAAACGCGATTTTCAATGCGATACAGCCGGTTGTCAAGATCATGAAGGAGCAGGGCGGCGGATGTATCCTGAATACCAGCTCCATGGTCAGCATTTCCGGACAGCCCGGAGGTGTTGCTTACCCTACAAGTAAATTTGCGGTTAACGGCCTTACACTTTCTCTGGCAAGGGAACTGGGACCGAGCAATATCCGTGTGAATGCTGTGGCTCCAGGAATCACGAAGACCGACATGGTAGCGGCTCTTCCTGATTCTATGATACAGCCTCTGATGGCGACGATCCCGCTGCGCAGGATCGGGGAACCGGAAGACATTGCAAACGCGTTTTTATTCCTGGCAAGTGATATGGCTTCTTATGTGACAGGAGAAGTGCTGTCCGTAGACGGTGCGGCAAGGGCCTGATCAGGTTAAAAAAAGATCCTGCGGAATGTTTGGCGTGCTGCGGCACGATTTCCGCAGGGACGTATTTGATTTTTATAGAGGACAGGCAGGTGCCGGATGATCCGGGGCCTGCTGTTTTCAAGTATGGGGAAAGGCAGACCGAAGTATGAAAAAGGAATATCAGGACTGTGCATTCACTGTACAGTCTGTACAGCGCCAGGCTGCAGAGCAGCCTGTGTGCACTTTGTATTTGCGCCCATTTTTCATAGAGCGTTTGTGCCGGGGACGGCATGGGCACAAGTATGATTTATGAGCCGTTATTTAAACTGGAGCGGACCGGGGTGCAGATTCACTATTACACGAATATCAGAAAATACAATCCGGTCCACTGGCATTCGGCGGTTGAGCTGATCTATATCCTGAATGGAAATGCGAAGATATCCATCGAGGGAAAGGACTATCCGGTGGTGGCCGGAGAGTTTGTGGTGATTGATTCTAATCTGCTACATGAGTTTTGCTGCAGAGGGGAATCTATGATGGTAGTCATTCACTTTTCGCGAAGCAGTATGAAGAATTTTATTCCGAATCTGGATGAATACCATTTTCAATGCGCCAGGGCCGAATTGCAGAAGGAAAATCTGGGTGCGTATCTGGAAATCTGCGAGCTGTTAAAAGGACTTCCGCCTTTATATGTCATGCATCCTACAGGGTATAAGCTGAAAAGCCAGGCCATTGCAATGGAAATCTTTTTCGAACTGGTCAATCAGTTTGCGGAGGCCGGAGAATGGGTGCAGAAGCCGGAAAAGCGGGAAAACCTGGAACGGCTGGAGGAGATCATAGAATATATTGAGCTTCATCACAAAGAGCAGATCTCCCTGGAAAGTATCGCTGCCCATTTCTATCTGAGCAGAGAATATTTCAGCCGCTTTTTCCGAAAAAACATGGGTGTCACTTTTACCAGGTATGTCAACCAAGTGCGCCTGATGCACATTTATCAGGAAATATGCAATACCGAATTTGGTATCATGGAGCTGGCCGAAAAGCATGGATTTACAAATTATAAGCTGTTCAACAAAATGTTCCATGAGGTCTACGGCTGTACGCCGCGGGAAATACGGATGAGCCGGAAAAGGTCATGAAGAATGGACAGCCATACAATAAGGAGAAGATTATGAGTATATATGATTCATTGAATGAACAGCAGCGGGAGGCCGTATACCATACGGAAGGGCCGCTTCTCATCCTGGCGGGGGCAGGCTCCGGGAAAACCCGGGTGCTGACCCACCGGATCGCCTGCCTGATGGAAGAAAAGGGGGTCAATCCATGGAATATCCTGGCCATTACATTTACCAACAAAGCGGCCGGGGAGATGCGGGATCGTGTGGACCGTCTTGTAAGCTTCGGTTCGGAGAGCGTCTGGGTAAGCACGTTTCATTCGGCTTGCGTCAGGATTCTGAGAAGGCATATCGACCGGCTGGGATATGAAAATAATTTTACAATCTATGACAGTGACGACCAGAAAACGTTGATGAAGGAGATATGCAAAAGGCTGGATATCGATACGAAGGCTTATAAGGAAAGTTCTCTCATATCCGCTATTTCTTCCGCAAAGGACCAGATGCTGACGCCGGATGCGTATGAAGCCCAGGCGGAGGGCAATTACGGAAAGAAGAACATCGCGAAGGTATACCGGGAGTATGAAAGCCAGCTGCGGGCCAGCAATGCGCTTGATTTTGATGATCTGCTGCTGCGGACGGTTCAACTTTTCGAGACACAGCCGGATGTGCTGGAGTATTACCAGGAACGGTTCCGGTATATTATGGTAGACGAGTATCAGGATACCAATACGGTTCAGTTTAGGTTTATAAGCCTCTTAGCGTCTAAGTATCAGAACCTGTGCGTGGTGGGGGATGATGACCAGTCAATCTACAAATTCCGGGGAGCTAATATCCGGAACATCCTGAATTTTGAGGAGGAATTTCAGGATGCAAGGGTCATAAAGCTGGAGCAGAATTACCGTTCCACCGGCAATATCCTGAATGCGGCAAATGCAGTGATCCGGCATAACCAGGGGAGAAAGGACAAGACACTCTGGACGGACAACGGAGAGGGAGAACAGATCCGGTTCCGTCAGTTCTACAATGCCTATGACGAAGCGGATTTTATTGCAGAGGATATCAAAAGCCAGGTACAGGAGGGGATGTGCTATAATGACTGTGCGGTCCTCTACCGGACCAACGCCCAGTCCCGTCTTTTTGAGGAAAAATTCGTGGCATCCAATATCCCCTATAAGATTGTAGGGGGGATCAATTTCTATGCCCGCAGGGAGATCAAGGATCTGTTGGCGTATCTGAAGACCATAGATAACGGACGGGACGACCTGGCAGTGCGCCGGATCGTCAATGTGCCGAAACGGGGGATCGGCCTGACCACCATCAACCGGGTACAGGAATCCGCGTCAGCCCGCGGCATCGGATTTTACAGTGCACTGCAGGGACTGGATCTGATTCCGAATATCGGACGGGCGGCTGCGAAGCTGGATTCCTTTGTGGCTCTCATTGAATATTTCAAAAGCAGGCTGGATCAGATCAGCCTTTCGAAGCTGATGGAAGAGATCCTGGAGATGACCGCGTACATAGAGAGCCTGGAAGCCGAGGATAAAGAGGATGCGGAAGCAAGGATCCAGAATATTGACGAGTTGGTGAGCAAGATCGTGTCCTATGAGGAAGCCTGTAAGGAAGCAGGAGAGAAGCCGACACTTAGCGGTTTTCTGGAAGAGGTGGCCCTGGTGGCGGATATTGACAGTCTGGACGAGAATCAGGATTACGTGGTGCTTATGACGCTGCACAGCGCAAAAGGGCTGGAATTTCCTCATGTATACCTGGCCGGGCTGGAGGATGGGCTGTTTCCCAGCGCTATGTGCCTGGATGACCCGGATGACCTGGAGGAGGAGCGGCGGCTGTGCTATGTGGGTATTACGAGAGCGGAGAAAAGGCTGACTGTAAGCTGTGCGAAGCAGCGGATGCTCCGGGGTGAGATCCGGTTTAATCCGATGTCCCGGTTTCTGAATGAGATTCCGGCAGAACTTTTGGAGACAGAGAAGCGGATGTTTGAAAAAGAACGGACCGCGCCGGTGCCAAATGCAAAGCAGCAGGCGAGAAAGGCATTTCATCAGCAGCCTTTCCAGAGCCATTCCGCGGCAAAACAGTTCACGGTAACGAAGGAAAAGGGACTGGACTATGCAGTGGGAGACCGGGTCAGACACATGAAGTTCGGGGAAGGCACGGTGAAGATGATCACGGAAGGCGGAAGGGATTACGAAGTAACCGTGGAGTTTGATACGGCAGGAGTACGGAAGATGTTCGCATCCTTTGCAAAACTTCAAAAATTGAAATAAGAATATATGAAATTTTTAAAAATTCAAATAATTTAGTAGTAATCTGAAAACGTTAGTGCTATAATAAAAAACAAGTGAAATCTAGATTAGATTGTAGATAGGGAAAGGACGGAAAAGAATATGGATGCTATGAGCAAGGTGGAAGGATTGATTGCAGAGACAAAGTTAAAGGAACTGCTTCACAGAACAGAATCGGAAAAACAGAAAAATACGATCGTATGGATATTGGCGATCATTGGAGCAATCGCGGCAGTTGCAGCCATTGCATTTGCAGTGTATAAGTTTGTAACACCAGATTATCTGGAAGACTTCGAGGAAGATTTTGATGACGATTTCGACGATTATTTCAGCGAAGAGGATCCGGTATAAACTGCAGGAAGACAGTCTGACATTTGACAGAGGACTTTATAGTTGATCAGAACAGGATAGCGCATTGGCTGCGCTATCCATATGAAAATATAAAAATCGCAGGGGCAGACCCAATAGCCTAAAGACATTTTTATGGGACTGCAGGTGTATTTGTGGAATCAGACAGATACACATTTTTTGGATGTCATTTCTCTTGATCGGCTGTCTGGGAGGCGGGTTGAGGGTTAAAGACTCAGGGCAGGATGTGGCGTTACACTCTGCCTCTTTTTGTGTTGCAGTCAGGAATTGCCATAAAAGGTACAGAGATACATCATTCGGACGGTGTTGTGTAAGGTAGAAGTGCCAGTCGGTTTACAGTGCGGCTGGCAGAATGATAAGGGGAAGAGATGAAAAAAGGGCAGATATATGAGGGAGTCATCGAGTCTGTAGATTTCCCTGACAAAGGGAACGTCTATGTGGCGGATGAAAAGCAGTATGTGGTTGTAAAAAATGGGATTCCGGGTCAGAAGATTCGCTTCATGGTCCAGAAGATAAAACACGGCAGTGCCCGGGGGAGGCTTCTGGAGGTGATGGAACGGTCATCTTTGGAAACGAGAGAGCCTGTCTGCAGTCAGTTTCCGGCCTGCGGAGGATGCATGTACCAGACCATGTCCTATGAAGCCCAGCTGGAAATGAAAGCAGGACAGGTCAAGCGGATCCTGGATCGCGCACTGGTTCCCGGAGGCTGTTATGAGTTTGAAGGAATCCAGGGCAGTCCGGAAGAGTTCGGCTACCGGAATAAAATGGAATTTTCTTTTGGAGATTCATATAAAGACGGTCCCCTATCGCTTGGACTGCATAAAAAGGGGAGTACCTATGATGTGCTGACCGTGTCGGACTGCAGGCTTGTACACAGGGACATGACAATCATACTGGACTGCGTACTTCAATATTTTCAGGAGCTTGGTACTTCCTATTATAAAAAGCTGCAGCATGAGGGGTATCTCAGGCACCTGTTGCTGCGCCGGGGAAATGCTACCGGCGAGATGTTGATTAATCTAGTGACTACCACGCAGGAAGAGCATGACCTGCAGCCTTTGGTACAGCGGTTTCTGGGACTGGAGCTTGAGGGAAGGATCGCAGGGATCCTTCATATTTTTAATGATTCTCTGTCAGACGTGGTGAGAAGCGACAGGACGGAGCTTCTGTATGGACAGGACTATTTTACAGAGAAGCTTCTGGACATGGAATTTAAGGTGACACCATTTTCCTTCTTTCAGCCCAACTCCTGCGGAGCAGAGGTGCTGTATAGGACGGTCAGAGAATATATCGGCGATATTCGGGATATGACAGTTTTTGACCTGTTCAGCGGGACGGGAACGATTGCACAGGTTCTGGCTCCGGTGGCGGGGCAGGTGATCGGTGTAGAGATTGTGGAGGAAGCAGTGGAAGCTGCCAGGGAAAACGCAGCGAAAAACGGACTGGATAACTGCCGGTTTATTGCCGGAGATGTGTTCAAAGTTCTGGATGAGATCAGGGAAAAGCCAGATGTGATCGTGCTGGATCCGCCCAGGGACGGAATCCATTCAAAGGCATTGCCGAAGATCCTGGATTATGGGGTGGACCGGATCGTCTATATTTCCTGTAAGGTGACCAGCCTGGCGAGGGATCTGGAGATGATACAGGGAAGAGGGTATGAGCTGGTGAAATGCAGGGCAGTGGACCAGTTTTGTCAGACCGTCCATACGGAATGTGTGTGTCTGCTGTCAAGAAAGCAGGAAGGCTGAGGAAGTGTTACTGTTCACACCCTTTGGGTGCTCCAGTAACAGTATCCAGCCCATTTTAAGTCGCCTGGCGGCGGTCCTAAGCGCCAGCGACGCTTGTTTAGGACGGACCGGAACGGAGTGTAGACGGGCTGGATATTCTTGCAAATGTAACTTTATTGGCCGGACGCCGTGCAGCAAGTGCGCGCCGTGTGAACAGTAACTTCACAGTAACAAAGGCATCAAAATTTCATGATTCTACCATTGCAAGAAGCGGTAAAATAATGCTATAATTCAATGGTATACCCTGTTAGAATGTTTTGAAGTAGGTGACGAATTTGAAGAATAAGATTAAACGTCTTTCCAAAGGAGACTTTCATATTCCACAACCAGATATCATCTTTTCTGAAACTCACATTACCATGCGGGTAGGGGAAGGTGAAGTATATAAAGGCAGTTTTTCTCTGCAGAATCAGGGAGAGGGGACTATACGGGGGCTTGTGTATCCTTCTTCTTTTCGCATGCGCTGCGAAGAGACAGGCTTTGACGGCAATCCGGTGAATATCTACTATGTGTATGACGGGACCGGACTGGTGCCCGGGCATGTGGAGCACGGAAGGTTTACGATTGTCTGCAACGGCGGGGAATTTGACATCGCGTTTACGGCGATTATCGAGAAGCCGTTTGTTATGACGCGTTACGGCAAGGTGCAGAGCCTGGAGGATTTTAAGAAGCTGTCTTTTCAGGATCCGGCCGAGGCAGAGAAATTGTTCCGTTCCCGGGATTTTTATGAGATTTTAAAATACGAAGATAAAAGGATTCAGGCCCTTTACGACAACATGCGTAAATGGGAGCTGGACCAGCAGGCTTTGGAGGAATTTCTGGTCGGCTGCAAGCAGAAAGAAAAGGTATTTCTGACACTGGAGGAGGAGAGCCGGGCATTCATTTCTCTGACCGAGACGCGGAAGGAAATCTTCACGATCAAGAAGAATACCTGGGGGCATCTTTTGATCGATGTACATACGGAAAGCGACTTTATATCCATAGAGCGCACAAGAATCTCCACAGAGGAGTTCATCGGAAATTCCTACCGGATGGAGTATATCATCCACGACGAGAAGCTTCACAAAGGAAGCAACTTCGGGCAGATCATCCTGGAGTCTCCTTATGAGATGCTGACTTATGAGATCGTGGTGGAAAAGAACGTAGACCGGGATGAAGAGCATCATGCACAGGAGCAGGAGTTTGCAGGGATCCTGAAAGGCTTTCTGCAGTATGAGGCGGGAAAGAAGGAACTGAGCACCTGGACGGAGGAAGCATTGCGCAGGGTCGAACGACTGCGGAAGAAGAGCGACAAGAACGATATGTATCTTCTTGTCAATGCCCATATCAGTCTGATCGGAAACCGGATGGAGGAGGCAAAGCTGCTTCTGGAATCCTACAACTATAATCGCTTTGCGATCGGGAAAAATGCGGAGCTGAGTTCCTATTACCTTTATCTGACGACGCTTTTGAGCAATGATTCTATCGGACAGAGACGCGTGGCGGAGGAAATCTCCAAATATTACATGAAGCATCCGGAGAGCTGGAAGATACTGTGTATGTTGGTGCAGGTGGATTCGGAGTACAAGATCTTAAGCGAGCGGCTTCGGGTGATGGAGAACCTGTTCTATGAAGAAAAGCCTCACAGCCTGATCTTCTATCTGGTTGTGTTCCGCTGCTTCCGGGAGAAGAGCACTTCCCTGAAAAAGCTGGGGATGTTCGAGGTGAGAGTGCTGTTCTTTGCTGCAAAATACAAGCTTATGACAAAGGAACTGGCGCTGTATACGGCAAATCTGGCAAGCCAGCTTAAGACTTTTGATAAACATTTATATAATACATTGGTGCTGTGCTATAAAATGTATCCGGAGTCTATGATCCTGACGGCGATCTGTACGCTTCTGATCAAGGGAAACTGTGTGGATAACATTTATTTCCGATGGTATGAAAAAGCAGTGAAGTCGGAACAGAAGATTGCCCAGCTTTACGAATTTTATATGGCGTCCGTGAAGGAGACTCAGTTTAAGAAGGCGCTTCCGCGTTCGGTTTACCTGTATTTTATGCATGGTAATTCCCTGAACTATCATAAGCTGGCCTTTTTATACGCTAATCTGATCTCCTATGTGGATGAGGGGAGCGAGATTTACGCACATTACCGGGATGAGATTGAAGCCTTTGCATGGAATCAGATGGAACGCAGACATATCGATGAACATCTGCGGATCATATACAAAAGGTTTGTGGCAGAAAGGCTCATGAATCCGGACAGGGTGAAAGCGTTGTATGATATCTGCCATGCCTATGAGATCACTACCAAGGTGAGGAACATGAAGTTTATCCATGTGGTAGCCGAGGATGGGAGCATTACTCAGACAGTTCCTTACACGGAAGACGGGGCGCAGGTGTTTTTATATTCCAAGACAGATCGTCTGGTGTGGGAGGCTCGGAACGGAAGGCACTATACGGATTCCATCCCCTATGAGAGTAAGCGTCTGTTCTATGAACTCCGTTACCTGGACATGTGTAAACGCTATATCAACGGCATGCGGCTGAGACGGCAGGAAGAAGAAGCGGAGGAACTGACACTGGAGACCGTAAGGTCTGTCGGCGTGGAACAGTATACGGAGGAAGAACTGTTTGCACTCTGTACCAAGACGATACGGGAAGCAAATTACGAATGTGATGATTTCCTGACTTATATCTGCTTTGAACTGTTCAAAAAAGGACAGTACGACAAAGTGACTCTGACCTATCTCGCTAATTATTACTGCGGAGCGACTACTGATATGAAGCTTCTCTGGCGTGAGGCCAAGGAGTATGAGGTCCATACCCATAAGCTGGGTGAGAGGATTTTGACACAGATGCTTTTTGCAGAAGAGATATTTGCTGAGGTTCCGGTGTTTGAGGATTATTATGCGGAAGGAGCATATTTCCGTCTGCAGCAGGCGTACCTGGCTTATATGTCCCGGGAATATGTGGCTGAGGACCGGAAGATCAGCAGAAGTGTTATTGATATTATCTGCAGGGAATATGAAAAAGGTGAAGATACCATTGATATCTGCAAGATTGCGGTGCTTAAATATTACGCGGACAAGGATTATACGCCTTCACAGCGCAGGACATTAAAGAAATTCCTGCAGGAGCTCTGCGGGAAGCAGCTGTATTTCCCATTTTATCTGGCGTATGAAAAGGACTGGCTGATTGAACTGCAGTTATGGGACAAGACTCTGATCGAGTATAAGGGACAAAAGGGAAGCCGTGTTATGCTGTACTATCAATTGCAGAAAGGAAACTCTGAAAGTGTGGATTATTCCACGGAAGTGCTTTCACCGATGTATGATAACATTTATGTGAAGAAGTTTGTGCTCTTCGCAAATGAGACTTTAAAATACTATTTTAAAGAGACGATTGACGGCAATTCCTACCGCAGTGAAAAGGAGAGCTGCGCAAAGGAAATCAGAGAAGGAGAGAACGGACGATACGGCCGTCTCAATGATATCTTGCTCTCAGAAGGGAGCATCCGTGAGTCCAGGATGAAAGCATATGCGCAGGAGGATATGACCGCCTCGCATATGTTTGAGAACGAATCGTAAGAAGTAACAGGAAAGACTTATGAAGGAGGCTGATTTTTATGGGACAGGGAAACATGATAGGATACGAGATCACGGAGAAAATGTGCCAGATCAGCTATTATAATGACCAACAGTCAGAACCGGAGACTCTGGAAGTGGATTCTGACAATTATCAGATTCCGCTGCTTATTGGAAGGCTCCGAGATACCTGGGCCTATGGAAAGGAAGCAAAGCGCCTTGTTACAATTAAAGAAGGCTTTGTGGTGACAAGGCTTCTGGAGCGGAGTCTTGCGGGAGAAAAGATTGACTGCGGGGAAGAGACCTATGACGCGGTCTGGCTGCTGTCTAAGTTTATCCAGCTGTCGCTGCAGCAATTTCCGGTGATAGACGGGATCGTGTTCAGCGTTCCGGAGCTGACCGAAGAGCTGGCCCAGATGCTCCGGGGGATCGCGGTGCGGATGGGAATTGAAAAGCAGCATATCTTCATTCAGGACTACAAAGAAAGCTTCTGTAATTACCTGTTTTATCAGCCTAAGGAGCTCTGGCAGTATGATGCGGCGCTGTTCTGCTGCGATAGGAACGAGATCAAGGCGTTTATGCTCCGGCGTCTGAAGCCGGGGCTGGGCGGCGGCAAGACCACCTTTGTTACGGTGGATGAGGTGGCCAGCGCTCATATGAAGGAACTGGCAGCTGTGTATCCGGTCCTGAATGAGGACAAGGCGAAGGAAGCCGATGCTAGATTCTGCAAGTTTATCCAGAGTGTATTTGAAAAGCGGATCGTATCCTCGGTATTTCTGACCGGAGAAGGGTTTGAGAATAACTGGTATCCAAAGTCCTTGCGTGTGCTCTGTAATGGTCGGCGTGCCTTTATAGGAAATAATCTGTACAGTAAGGGGGCCTGTTATACGGCTTTCCGCAAGCTGTACATGCATATCGAGAATCCGGTGTATCTGTCGGCCAGCAAGCTGACGGATCAGATTACGGTCAATATGCGGGTGAATGGCCAGGAAATGTGGTATCCTATCGTATCCTGGGGCGCTCAGTGGTATGAGTGCAATAACCAGTGGGAGGTACTGGTGGAGGATCTGGACAGTATTGAGTTGCATGTGGAGTCTCTGGTCCAGGGATCCCTTCGGAATGAGGTGATCTCCCTGGAAAAGTTTCCGAAACGGGCGGAGTATTCCATGCGTCTGCAGATTGAGACCCTGCTTTTAGATGAAAAGACCTGTAAGATCACAGTACGGGATGTAGGTTTCGGGGAGTTTTTCCTGCCTACGGATTTCCATGCGGAGAAGATTATACATTTAGGAGGCAACGATGGGAAGTTTGGTTCTTTGTCATGAGAGACATGCAACGCATCCGTATGAGATCACGCGGATTCACTGCAAGATATTTACAATAGAAGAATTGTGTTATTATCTCTGCAATAACCTATATCTGATCGATTATACGATCATGAACGAACAGCTGTGCGTGTGGCTGGATGAAGAGCTGGGCATGAGGACGCTTGCAGGGCAGCTCCGTGACGTGATCCGTCTGCACGGATCCATCGAAAAATTCGTGCTGACGATCCTGAAAGACTCCAGGATTTACCGGGATACGGAGATGATCCGGATTCAGAATGTGCTGGAACGGCTGCGGAACCAGAAGGACATTGAGCGGCAGAAGTACAAGGGGGACAATCTGCTGGAGAGCGGGGAGATCGAGGAGGCAATCCTGGTCTACCAGGCGATCCTGAACCAGGAAAAGGACGAGAGTGTGGATGCAAAGTTTTACGGCAGGATCTATGCCGGCCTGGGGGCGGCATATGGGAGGCTGTTCTTGTACCAGGAGTCGGCAAGGATGTATGACCGGGCGTACCAGATCTGCGAGGATCCGAATCTTTTAAAGCCCTATCTTTATGCGTCTTACAAGTATATGTCGCTGGAGGAATACCACATTCTGCTGACAAAGCATGAGAATTATGTGGAGATTAATGCCAGGATGCGCCAGGAGATGGAAGATATCCGCAACGGCATGCAGCTGGAATTAAATGATGTGCTTCTGGAGAAGTGGAAGAGGCAGTACCGAAGGAGCCATATATAAGTTACTATTCATAGATTGATCGGGAGGATGCGCGTAAAAGTTGGTATTCAGGCCGTCCATAGTACCGACATCTGCCATACAGAAAATCTGCCGTTGGCAGCGTTTCTGCATACGATGGTATTTAAAATCGACTTCGGCGTTGGGACAGATGTCATCGCCTAATCACTTTTATGGCGTCTGACTGTGCATCAAGTACACGGTTGCCGTGAACAGTAACGAATAGTAACAAATAATACCAATTTTAGGTACAAATATCTTGACGTGATACGACAAAACCTTTAAAATAAGAATGCGACTTAAACAAGCTTAGCAAAATATATATTAGGGAGGTCATTAGGACATGGCAAAATGGGTTTATATGTTTACCGAAGGTGACGCCACCATGAGGAATCTGCTCGGCGGAAAAGGTGCAAACCTTGCTGAGATGACAAATCTGGGTCTGCCGGTACCGCAGGGCTTTACGATTACAACAGAAGCCTGCACGCAGTATTATGAGGATGGCAGAACGATTAATGACGAGATTATGGGCCAGATTATGGAAGCAATCACGAAGATGGAAGGGGTTACCGGCAAGAAGTTTGGTGACAAGGAGAATCCGCTCCTGGTTTCCGTTCGTTCCGGTGCTAGAGCTTCTATGCCAGGTATGATGGACACAATCCTGAACCTGGGTCTGAATGAAGAGGTTGTAGACGTACTTGCGGAAGGATCCGGCAATCCGCGCTGGGCATGGGACTGCTACAGAAGATTTATCCAGATGTACTCCGATGTTGTTATGGAAGTCGGCAAGAAGTATTTTGAAGAGCTCATCGATAAGATGAAAGAGGAAAAGGGCGTGAAGCAGGACGTAGAGCTGACTGCGGACGATCTGAAAGCACTTGCCGGACAGTTCAAAGCTGAATATAAAGAAAAGATCGGGGAAGACTTCCCGACAGACCCGAAGGAACAGCTCATGGGAGCGATCAAGGCTGTATTCCGTTCCTGGGACAACCCGAGAGCGAATGTATACCGCCGTGACAATGATATCCCGTATTCCTGGGGAACTGCTGTCAACGTACAGATGATGGCATTCGGAAACATGGGAGATGACTGCGGTACAGGCGTTGCATTTACCAGAGATCCTGCTACAGGTGAGAACGGCCTGTTCGGTGAGTTCCTGACCAATGCACAGGGCGAGGACGTAGTTGCAGGTGTACGTACTCCAATGCATATTTCCGAGATGGAAGAGAAATTCCCGGAGGCATTTGTACAGTTCAAGGATGTATGCAAGACTCTGGAAGGACATTACAGAGACATGCAGGATATGGAGTTTACCGTAGAGCACGGCAAGCTGTATATGCTGCAGACAAGAAATGGTAAGAGAACTGCTCAGGCTGCTCTCAAGATCGCATGTGATCTGGTAGACGAAGGAATGCGGACAGAGGAAGAAGCTGTTGCTATGATCGATCCGAGAAACCTTGATACACTGCTTCATCCGCAGTTTGACGCTGACGCGCTGAAGGCTGCTACACCGATTGCAAAGGCACTTGGAGCTTCACCGGGAGCTGCATGCGGTAAGATCGTATTCTCTGCGGACGACGCGAAAGACTGGGCTGCAAGAGGAGAGAAGGTTGTTCTGGTTCGTCTGGAGACTTCTCCGGAAGATATCGAAGGTATGAAAGCTGCACAGGGTATCCTGACTGTACGCGGCGGTATGACAAGTCATGCTGCAGTAGTAGCGCGCGGTATGGGAAGATGCTGTGTATCCGGCTGCGGCGATATCGCAATGGACGAAGAGAATAAGAAGTTTACATTGGCTGGAAAAGAATATCATGAGGGAGATCCAATCTCTATCAACGGTTCTACCGGCAATATCTATGACGGTATCATCCCGACTGTGGATGCGACCATCGCAGGAGAATTTGGACGGATCATGGCATGGGCTGACAAGTACAGAACCATGAAGGTGCGTACCAATGCGGATACACCGGCAGACGCGAAGAAGGCTCGTGAGCTGGGCGCTGAAGGTATCGGACTCTGCCGTACAGAGCATATGTTCTTCGAAGGCAACAGAATTGATGCGTTCCGTGAGATGATCTGTGCTGAGACCGTAGAGGAGAGAGAAGCTGCGCTGGAGAAGATTCTTCCGGAACAGCAGGGAGACTTCGAGAAGCTGTATGAGGCTCTGGAAGGCAACCCGGTTACCATCCGTTTCCTGGATCCGCCGCTTCATGAATTTGTTCCGACAGATGAAGAAGATATCAAGAAGCTGGCTGATGCGCAGGGTAAGACTGTAGAGCAGATCAAGACGATCATCGACAGCCTGCATGAATTTAACCCGATGATGGGACACCGCGGATGCCGTCTGGCAGTGACCTATCCGGAGATCGCGAAGATGCAGACTAAGGCAGTGATTCGTGCGGCGATCAATGTAAAGAAATCGCACGCGGACTGGAATGTATGCCCGGAGATCATGATTCCGTTGATCGGCGACATCAAAGAGCTGAAGTATGTGAAGAAGTTTGTTGTTGAGACCGCTGATGCGGAGATCGCAGCAGCTGGAGTGGAACTGAAGTATGAGGTTGGTACGATGATCGAGATTCCGAGAGCAGCTCTTACTGCTGACGAGATCGCAAAGGAAGCTGATTTCTTCTGCTTCGGTACAAACGACCTGACCCAGATGACATACGGCTTCTCACGTGACGATGCAGGCAAGTTCCTGGATGGTTACTATGATGCGAAGATCTTTGAGAATGATCCGTTTGCAAAGCTGGATCAGACTGGTGTCGGCAAACTGATGGAGATGTCCATCAATCTTGGCAAGCCGGTTAATCCGAATCTGCACATTGGTATCTGCGGAGAGCACGGCGGAGATCCTTCTTCCGTAGAATTCTGCAATAAGATTGGATTGAATTACGTATCCTGCTCACCGTTCCGTGTACCGATCGCTAGACTGGCAGCGGCACAGGCGGCAATTGCACAAAGATAGGCGAAAACCATTTTGGACTTTTACCATAAGTTTTGAGGAAGCACAGGTTTTCCGCAGGGCGAGTGGCGGCTATCTTAGGAAAGATTAATGGGAAAAATGGCCGTTGATGTCTATATCTATATAATCATAAGCGTATCATTAGAAATAGTGGTACGCTTATTTTTGACCCAATTTGCATCTTTTTGTGTTGATGAACTCATTTTCAAGGTTATTCATGCACCTATAAAAAGTTAAGAGTAGAGCTGGCAGGAGGAAGTGATGTGCGATAAGGAATTTAAAGAACTGGTGAAGATAGCAGTAGAGAAATCATTTGTGGGCAAGAGGATATTTTGTAGCAAGTAGAGGAAATGTGACAGATGAAATTGTCCATCTAATGAAGAAGATGGGGGATTTGTTGCATTGGAGAAGCTCTTCTTTGAGTAATCTGATAAGATTTTCAGAGGCCGGAGATTGTGAAATGAATTTGCATTGCAGAATGGAGCAGTTCATAAAAAATGCTGTATATGATGATTTTTATCACGGAAACTCGGATACAAACACGGAAACCGCCTGAGAGTTTCCGTGTTTGTATATGAGTAAAGCGATAAAAAGAATATGACAAAATGATAAAGGATAGCAGGTAAATTTATCATGGGTTCCTGCTACTTGATATCATTATACGCTTTGCTCCCGTTCTGTAGATATTTTGATTACAATAGTTGTCTGGTCTGCATTATTCCAGATAGAATGAGGTACCATACCATCTACAAAGAAAGACTTATTTTTCTTGACTATCACTTCCTTGTCATCAAGAACAACCTTTGCTTCGCCGTCAACTACGATGAAGATATGATTTTCGCTATGTGTATGATTTCCCTCCGGGCCGCCGCCGCCTTTTTCAATATAGGCGATTGCACCCCATTTAATTTTACTATTCTGTGTCGGCGTATTCATAAATTCGTATTATTCACACGTTGAATCTCTTTCTTGTAAAATTCGATCTTTTCATCCAATTTCATTTTATGTTCCTGTAGCTGTGCAATCTGCTCATCAAGTACCTGCCGGTGCTGCACCAGCTTTTCCATCCTTTCAGAAAGTGTGGGATCGCCTGCTGCCCGGAGTTCGGCATAGCGTCTGATTTCCTTGATAGGCATTCCCGTGTCTTTCAGACGTTTGATAAACTCAATCCATGTAAGGTCTTTATCAGAATAACAGCGGCGGTTGCCGGAATTACGTTCCGGGGCAATCAGCCCTTCCTGTTCATAGTAGCGTAGGGTATGGATGCCCAGACCTGTCAGTTTTGAAAATTCCCCAATGGAATATTCATATTCCATAAAATATCACCTCAATCCCCTTGACATAGAGTTTACTCTACATTGTATGGTTGGATTATACCAAATCGGAGGAGGAATATCAAATGGTTCAGGAAACAGGAAAATATGCAGTTATCACCGGGGCAAGTTCTGGCATTGGGTATGAAATAGCAAAGGCATTTGCAGGGCGGGGCATGAATCTGGTCATAGCAGCAAGGCGTAAGGATAATCTTGAAATGCTGAAACGGGAGATCTTAGAGAAGCACCCGGATTTGGATGTTACCATCAGAAACGTCGATTTATCCGTGTCGGAAAACGTACACCAGTTTTATGAAGGCTTGAGGGACTATGAGATTGAGACATGGATCAATAATGCGGGATTTGGCAGCTATGACAGTGTGGCAGATCAGGACTTGAAAAAAATCGGGGCGATGCTGCATCTGAATATTGAGGCACTGACAATATTGTCTTCACTGTTTGTCCGTGATTACAAGAATGTAGAGGGAACACAGCTTATCAACATATCTTCGGCTGGGGGGTATACCATTGTGCCTACGGCTGTGACATACTGTGCGGCGAAGTTTTATGTCAGCGCATTTACGGAAGGACTGGCATGGGAATTGAAAGAGACAGGCGCAAAGATGAGGGCAAAGGTGCTGGCGCCTGCGGCGACAAAGACAGAGTTTGGAATGGTGGCAAATAATGTCAGTGAATATGACTATGATAAATCTTTTGGAACATACCATACGAGCAGACAGATGGCCGGGTTCCTGCTTGAACTGTATGACAGCGAAAATGTGGTGGGGATGGTAGACAGGGAGAGTTTCAACAAGTAATTATAGGTACTTTAGGAAAAATAAGATAAAGTTATGAGCGATAACATAATATTGCTATAATATTGATGGGTGCACAGGTAGAAAAATTTTGATGTCCAAAAAGGCATTTTTACGGACAATAGGTTGAAATAGTTAAGAAAAATAATATACTAAATCTATAAGATATCTTATAAAATTTAATAGTACACTTTGTAAAAGTACTTGAAACAATAATAACATAGGAGGATTTGATTTATGAAAAAACAATTATCCATCTTGCTTACGCTTATTATGCTTGTTTGTTCAAGTATGACTGTGTTAGCAGAAGAAGAGCAGACTGTTCCAGAAGAGAATTGCGGAGTTAATGTGCAGGTTGTGGATGATTTTGAGGCAACAGTGCAGGAAGTTGACGCAGAAGAATTGGTAAAGAGTACCTGCATGTCTGCCAATACCCCGGAAAAAGAGATTCATTTGGAAGAGGGGACAAAGCTGGAAGGATCAGAGAATGCGAATTTGACACGCTCTGCATCTGGGGCAACGCAAACAGTCTTTGGTGCTATTGCAAATGAAGGAGAGTATGCTTATAGCATTATATCGCTCAATCCTAATGAAGCGATTAATGTGACATTGGAGTGTCCAAAGAATCCGGCTTTAGATTATGACCTTTTCTTATATGAGGTTAATTCAGAAGGTTACTTGGGAAGTATGTTAACGGGTTCTTCAACAGAAACATATATGAATACTTATCCTGATGGTACAACAAAGACATTGGATGAGGCCTTTGCATATACAAATAAAACAACAGAAGCGCAGTATTATGCCATCATAGTGTTAGCTACTGTAGGTGGAAGTACAACGGATACATTTAAACTTACTTTCAGTATGATTGATGGAAGTGAATGTGACTATATAGAGCCAAATGATAGCCCCTATGCTGCTTGTGAATTACCAGAAATTGCAGGTGGTGTTACAACTATTAACAATCTTTCACTTCATATAGTAAACGATCAGGACTGGTTTTTATGGCGGGCACCTTATGATGCGGCAGGATCTGAAATATCTGCTGAAATAGTGGATGTTGAATCTGGACAGTATTATAATGTTGAAGTTTATAAAGCAGAAGGCAATAAGATGATCCTGGCTTCCAGGAGTGGAAATGGTGCTTATAGAATTGGATCAGGCGTAAATTATATAAGAGTGTTTGCGGATGAAGCATCATTCATAAAGTCTTCATATAAATTAAAGCTTACACCATGGAGCAATACTGCTGCAAAAATGAATGTTCGTTTAGATGGAGATGAGGGTGACCAACAATATGCGCCCTATCCAGGTGGGACTTATTTACGTTTCAAAAATAGATTC
Organism: Lachnospiraceae bacterium M18-1; assembly: GCA_000403295.2. Taxonomy (GTDB): domain Bacteria; phylum Bacillota; class Clostridia; order Lachnospirales; family Lachnospiraceae; genus Schaedlerella. The sequence goes on from KE159605.1 coordinate 113,413, forward strand.
AGCCCGGAAATACAGGTTTTAAGCGAAAGTGGATATCCCGTCCGCAATCAGTTAGTAACACTTACATGGAAGAGCGGTTCATGGGCTGAACATACCGGTAATAGTATCCGTAAAATATCCGACCATACAAATGATAATGGAAGAGTCGTATTAACGTTAGCAAACAATTTGCCATCACCTAATGATTTACCAGTATCTCTTGGACAGGACTCGTGTTTCCGTGATGGTCCGATGCAGTTTGTTGATTATTACGATACTGATGGTGTATTAATTGAGACTGAAAATGCACCTAGGTATATAACAGCTGTTTATCACCTGGCGCGTTCAGTATATTCTGGAAGTTAGAGCATGTGAGATATCAATACACGAAATATATTAATTTTGGCGTTAACAGTACCGCATATGCAATCCTTGTAAAATGGATTAATGTTGGCAAAACATTGACTAAGTAGAGGAAAGCTAATATTGTAGATGGTAGCAGACGCGTTACAATTTTCGACTGGTCAGGTCATGAATTGTAACGCAGAAAGAGGTGGGATTAAATAATGAATATATCAGGTATTTCTTATAATGGTAATTTGCAAAATGCAGAATGGAATGTCATAAAACCATTACAAGCAGAGGGAAGCCAGGGCTCACTGACAGGAACAAATTTGTCAGAGGGAAAGAGAATGGACAATTGGAAAGTGACACATGTGCAAAATGAGAATCCTGCTTCATCGGCTCAAATAAAGCCAAAGGAACCTATTAAGATAGTGCATAGTGAAGACAGGCATTTTTTAAGAAGCGGTGAACAGTATTTCAGCGTGTTTGAACAATATGCAAAAGGGCAGATCAGTGAAGATGAATTTATAGCATATTCTTCCGCTTTTGAAAGTATAGTTGGAAGTACTCTGAATACCAGAGGAGTATCGGGTATAGGAAATCTTGTCAAAGAGATGAAAGAGAATATTGCGAAAGGAATTGTCAATACTCCGGAGAATCTGAAAACAGAGCTTGATACAGGAGGAATGAAAGTTTCCTGGAAAGAATTGATGGATATGCAAAAGACAGGAGAGTATATAGACAAATTTTTCGGTGGGGCAACCCCGGGCAGTTATGATACCTATGCCAAAATAGGCATTGCAAGGGCTTATATATATAAGCCAGAGTTGGGATTCACGGAGGATCAGATCCATCTTTTAAGAGAAGCAGTGGAAAAAAAGATAGCGGAAAAGTTAGAGCATACAAGGATGGCAATAGAGGATGCAGCAGCAGATATACAGAATCCGATGTGGGAAGGCTATTATATCGGAGGAACAAGGACAATGCCGGTTGGATCCAATACAAAACTGATTTCCGAGATTACAGAGGCGTTCTCTAAGATTGATCCGAATGATAAGGGTTCTTATGACGCGGCAGTAGACAGATTTCAAGAGCTAATGCGGCCATGGGAGACGACTTTCTCAAGCTATATAGCAAGGCAGGCTCCAGGCTACGCAAGTATTTATGTACAGCAGAAAGAGTTTCATTCCAGGGCAGGCTATCAGGCAATTTGGAATGGATCATATTAAGGAAGGAACTGTGCAAAAAGGCAAGTTATTTTTTTACAGTTCCTTACTGTTGTGTCACAGTAAAAATCCCTTCCTCTGCTCTGCAGGGGGAGGGAATCTCTTTAGATGTAAGAAAACTCCTATGTTACAATAAAAGTGGGTCTGCAAAACCACAAATAAAGAACGAGGAGGTCCCAAAATGGCCAATAATATTTAGCTCATACAAAATGGGAAAGCAAGTAGCACATAGTTTTTTCGCCAAAATATCGCAGACAGATAATATACAAACAGATAAAAGCAGATGTAGGACAAATTCTGGGTACATTATGCAGACGAAAAGGGATAGAGATATGTCAATAAAAATGGGCTTTTCTTAAAAAAATGATGAATAAGTATTTACTGATTCTCACATAAAGCGGGATAAAAGGAACAGATTTTTTCAGTGTTGCACCGGACGAAAGTATCATATATAATGATGTACGTAGATTATACAAGCAGGAGGATTTGGTTATGCCGCTTTCGTTTCGGTTGTTTTCAGTGGGTTTTTCACTTGTCTGTTTCGGAGTGGGGCTGTATGCTCTGGCATCCGGGATTTTAGGGAAAAAGATGAAAATACTTCCCTGTCTGATCTATATCATCTATTATCTGCTGGGAAATGCTTTGATACTCGCAGGTATGGTTGGAGTTTATGTGCAGGCTGACGCATACGAGTATGAAAATGTATTCAATCTTTTGAATGGCACGATTGGGAATCTGCTGCATTCGACCGTGCTGGCACTCGTATTGCGCCGTTTTTTGGGGACGGATTTCTGGCAGGGGCTGGCTGCCTCTTTTCTGGGAAATTTTATTGCCTATACGGCAAATTCTGTCCTTCAGGAAGCGGCATCTTATTACAGCCCAATATTCGGCGGAATGTATCTGTATACGTTTATTACGATTTTTATTCCGTACCTGGCAGTGCTGCCGATCGCTGCAATTGTCGTGTGGATACTGAGAAAAAGCAGCTTCTACCGGTATTTTTCACATTTGTTTTCCAGAAGATCATGGGCGGCGGGAACGCTGCTTTTCAGTTTCCTGCTGATGTGTGTCTGGCAGGTATTGGACTGGCTGTATCCGGATACTGAGCCGGGCGTGGGTTATAGCATATTCTTTTTCGCGCTCATTGTAGTCGCCCTGTTTTGGGTGCAGTTCCTGGCCATGTATGCCGCGGGACAGGATAAGATCCGGGCGCAGGAGGAAACGATCGCTCAGAATCAGGCACATATGGAGCTTTTGGAGGAGCTGCAGCAGGAGATACGCGCTTTCCGCCATGATTTTACCAATCTGTTTTCCGGCCTGACCCTGCAGGCGCAGGAAGGTGATCTTGCGGGGATCCAGGAGTTTATGAGAAAGACCAGCAGCTATTTCGATGAAAAGCTGGGGCAGGAGATCCAGCAAATGGACGGTCTGAATCATATCACTCTCTATCCTTTGCGCAGCCTGTTGACCGCAAAGCTGGCGGATATGCGGAAAAGAGAGATCCATTCAGCGCTTGAGGTGCTCTATCCGGTGGAAAGCAAGGTTGTGATGGAAACGGAGGATCTGCTCCGGAGCCTGGGAATCCTGATCGACAACGCAATGGAGGCCGCGCCTCAAACGGCCGGAACAGTGCGGATCGTTCTGCTTCAGGAAGAAAAAGAACTATATATCGCAGTTTCCAATAATTATGACAAAGCGCCGGAGCTGTCCGCACTTTCCCGGAAGGGCTATACCACAAAGGGGAAAGGCCGGGGGACAGGGCTTACGAGTTATCGGCGGATCGTGTCCAGGTGTAAGGGTTGTGTTGCGAGAACCTACTTAAAGGACGGTTATTTTGTGCAGGAGCTGAGACTTCCGGCGGCGTAGGAGGAGACAAATGATTCCGATTTATATATGTGATGATGAAAAGCCGGTGGCCGATCGGCTGGAACACATCATTTCGAATCAGATTACCATATTGAACGGAGATATGGGGCCTGTCCGCGAGGCGGATACGCCGGAAAGATTATTGGACCTGCAGACAAAGGATACCATACCGGCGGTATATTTCCTTGACATTGATTTTCCAGGCAGGATGAGCGGGCTGGAGCTGGCGCAGAAGCTGAGACTCCACGATCCGCGGGGGTTCATTGTATTTATCACGGCGCATCATGATCTGGCTTTTGAAACCTTCCGGCTGCGGCTGGAAGCTCTGGATTATATCGTAAAAGGCGACTATAACGCAATGGCCGTCCGGGTGAGAGAATGTCTGACGAGCATACAGCAGCGACTTGCCAGTGAACAGCCCAAACATGGCAGATATTGTACGATCCGGTTGTTTGATACCATCCGGCACATCCCGGTAGAAACGATCCTTTATTTCGAGGCTCTGGGATTTAAGCACACGCTCTGCCTGCATCTGGATAACGAACTGCTGGAATTTAACAGCAGTCTGGAGCATTTCGCGGAAGAATTGGGTGAGGATTTCTGGCGGTGTCACAGAGGATTTCTGGTAAACCGCAGCCGGATCCGGACTGTGGATCTGAAATGCCAGGCGGTCATTTTGGACAATGGAACGGAATGCCCCCTGTCCAGAAGAGCCAAAACAGAATACAATGCACAGAGAAAACGGGACGCAAAATAAGAATGTGACCGTTCAAGCTACAGCTGCACCCTGATCAATCACCGTTCGTGAAGCCAAACGGACAATTCGCGTAAAAAATGAACCATTTGACCTTCTGTCTGTTATAGTGATTTCAAGATAACAAAACAACAGGAGGTATTCATTATGAAAACAAAATCAATCTTATCCAACCACGTGGTAATGCTTACGGCTCTTTTCCTCGCCTTTATGGGATATTTCCTTTCTATTTACAGAGGAAATACGAATAGTGCTTCTAATTATTCCGGACTGATCATAGCTGCAAGCTGTCTGTATTCCGGAAACCCTATCTTCGGAGGCGAGCTGCCGGAAAACAAAGTCCTTCGTCTGCTGGCACGTCTCAATGGTCTTTTGCTGGTTGTCTGGTTTGTGATCATTATTGCACAGCTCTTCTTATAGAGGAGGATGCACTGATGGATCATCACAGTGAAGATTTTGAAAGGATGAAAGCAGTTTTACATGAAAAAGGCTATCAAGAAAAAGACGTTACGATCACGTCCGGGAAGGCCATGGTTTTCGGAACCCTTTATGCGCTTCCGCTTGTAATCATCTTCGGATTATTGTATCGCTTTTTGCTGATTGAAAGAGCATATTTACTGGAGGTAAGCGGGATTGCTTTTTACGTTATGTTTATAGCGATTATTGCGGTTTCCGTTGTCATACATGAACTATTACATGGGATAGGATGGGCAGCTGCCAGCGGGAAAGGCTGGAATGTCGTTCAGTTTAACATCAATGCAATGATGCCGAGCTGTGCCTGTAAAGCAGTATTAGCAAAAAGAGCATATCTGGCTGGCGTTCTGACACCTTTTATCGTATTGGGGTTCGGCAGTGTGCTTTTTATTTATATATATCCCGGTACGGTGTCATTATTGACTATGATGGTCAATTTTATTTCTGCCGGAGCTGATCTGATGATCGCATTTCAGGTGTTGAAGGAACGGGACGGTTTTATTGCGGACCATCCCACAGAAGCTGGTTATCTTGTATTTTATAGATAGAGAAAAGGCGGTGTTTTTGGTATTCTGCTTACGGAAAGGAATCAATCAATATAAATTACATCCTTGAGGAATGGAGGGGAGAAATCAATGGAACAGACCGTCACAATGAATCCGATCGCGCATATCCGCAGCAGCTTTCCGGAAAAGTTCGGGATCCCGCGGCAGGGAGGACTGGCGGATACAAGGGCAATGATCATATTTGAGCCGGAATACCGTGCGGCGGAAGCCTTCCGGGGGATGGAGGAATATTCGCATATCTGGCTTTTGTGGGTGTTTTCGGAATGCGCCGACAGACCGTGGTCGCCGACAGTACGGCCGCCGCGTCTGGGCGGGAATCTCCGCAAGGGGGTATTTGCCACCCGTTCTCCCTTCCGGCCAAATCCCATCGGTCTTTCTTGTGTCCGGTTGGAAAACATAGAATTGGATACCCCTGAGGGGCCGGTACTGCATGTGCTGGGAGTAGACCTGCTGGATGGGACTCCGATACTGGATATCAAGCCATACCTGCCTTATGTAGACAGCCATCCGGAGGCGGCGGGAGGTTTTGCGGACGAGGTAAAAGAGTATGAGCTGGAAGTGGATTTCCTGAAAGAGCTGAGAGCAGAAGTGACAGAGGAAGAGCGACACATCATATGCCAGCTTCTGGCACAGGATCCAAGGCCCTCGTACCAGCAGGACCCCATGAGGGTGTATGGAATGCGGTATGCAGACCTGGAAGTGAAATTTACCGTAGATCATAAGACGGTACATGTTGTAAATATTTTGAAGGGAAATGCAGGAAAGCCATGATCACTTTTCGCAAATGCTGTGGTTCCCACCTTCCCGCTTGTACGTGAATAAGACCATGTACCCGAAGGGCAATCTATGGTTCATTATTTTATAGAACGATAAGGTATGTAAGATAATTTTTCACAGGTATAGACAGACATCCGGCATTGCAGCAAAAAAGAAAATCCTTCACGCGGAAAATCTTTTTTGCTGTAATGTTGGTTAAAGGACAAAATCTGCAATAAATGTGATGATCGGAATCGTAATGACCGACAGTACAGTAGTAAAAGAAAAAATCTCAGATGCATAGGTATAGTTGCGCTTAAAACGGATGCACATGATGGTCAGGGTAGTAGCGGTCGGGCATGCGGATGCGATCAGGTTCGTGTATGCAACTTCCCGGTCAAGCGGGAGCAGCGCCAGAAATACCAGCACGGCAAGGGGCACGATGAACAGCTTCAGAAAGCTGACCCAGTAAATGCGCATATGGGAAAAGATTTTTTTCAGATCCGCCTGTGCAACGGAAAGTCCTGCGATCATCATGGCAAGGGGCGTATTCATATCCGCAATATAATTCATGGAATCAAGGAGCGGAGTAGGAATCCGAAGCTGCAGGAAGAACAGGAAAACCCCGATAAATGTACATACTACGATTGGAGTCATAAGCCCCTCTTTCAGCTTTTTTAAAGAAAACCTTCCTTCCAGCAGCACCAGGCCATGAGTCCAGGAAAGAACATTGAAGACTGTCATATAAGCGGTCAGAAAGAAAACGCCCTTTGCTCCAAGGACGCTGTTCACAAGGGGAATCCCGATAAAACCGCAGTTGGAATAAGCCGCTGCAAAACGGTCAATCTCAAAATCGGGATTATTTTTTCCGCGTATAAGAAAGTGTGCAGCCGCAATCGCGATCAGATGCGCGGCTGTCGCAGCGGCAAAAGAAAGCAGAAGTCCATATACCAGGCTGCTATCATATTCGGTCTGAAAGACGGTAATGATCAGACACGGGTTGACGATGGTCAGCAAGAGGCTGGACAGGTTCCGGTTGCCTTCCTGGTTGATGATCTTGAACCGGTAGCAGAGGAATGCAAGAATCATTATAAAAAGCATTTTCACAAGCTGGTTAAAAATCAGTACAAACATAATTTCGGATGATTCCTTTCCTTAAAAAATGACGCGGATTATTGTAAGAAAGAGGCAACAATCTCGCTGACCAACTTGCCGTCTGCTTTTCCTTTTACCTTCGGCATCAGTTCCTTCATGATCCGGCCCTTGTCTTTTGCGGCCGGAGCATCGATTCCAAGACCGGATAAAACCTCCTGGATGACAGACTTGATCTCCTCAGCATCCATCATCTTCGGAGCATATTCCTCCAGTACCAAGAGACGCTTCGTACATTCTTCGATGATATCGGTACGGTCAGCCGGAGTTGTATCCAGTGTTTCCTTCGTCTGTTTGATCTCCTTTAAGATGACCTGGACCTCTTCCTCCTCTGTCAGATCGTCACGCTTGTCGATGGCTTTGTTCTTCAATGCAGTCAGAAGAGCAGACAATGTGGCTTTTCTTTCCTTTTCACCTGCTTTCATGGCAGCGACCATATCTTTTCTTACTTCTTCAATCTTAGTCATAGTAAATAACCTCCCTGTTTGATTATACAAAAACCTGCTGTCGTCCGTATCCGGATGGAATCAGCGGTTGATGCCGGACTGTAATTCTTCGGCCCAGGACTGCAGGCTGTAGGTGTGGCCGTCAAATAGTTTTAAGATCACGCCTGTGGGATTGTCTTCATTTGCAAATGCATTTGCCTCGTCCGTATCTACATGCATGGCAAGAGCAAAGGAAGGGCTGACGCGGACTACTACGTCCGAAAATATAAGAGAACGCTCATAGCTTGTAGTGATGACAAATACAATGTCATTATCCTTCACATGGGCGCGGATGGCATCAATCGGCGTCATGTGGATATGACGTTTTGCTACGATGACGCCCTCGGTCAATTCCACCGTTCCGCAGGGACCGATCAGGGTGCATCCCGGGGTACCGCTGATGTCTCCGGACTGACGAATCACGCTGGGAATCCCCAGCTTCCGGTTATCGGTTACAGATACTTCTACCTGGGTTTTGGAACGGCACGGACCAAGGACAATGACATTTTCAAAACTTCCTTTCGGCCCAACGACCGTGAGCCGTTCCCTGCATGCATATTGTCCCGGCTGACTCAGTTCCTTTACATAGGTAAGCTCGGCTCCGGGACCGAACAGTGTTTCAAAATCCTCCTGCGATAAATGAATATGTCGTGCGGAGGTCTCAATGGGTATTGTCAGACTCATAAAAATCTCTCCATCCTGTGTGCTTTTTTGCTCTTCTGATTTTAGCAGAATAAAGCGCGGTTTTCAAGATACGAAATATTGAAAATCCATTTTTTATTGCTTTTTGTACAGAACGGCAGATGCACGACACTGCTGTTTGGGAAATCTGGCTTGTTCCATATATCCTGGGAATGATGATCGGAATGAGATAAATCATATTTTGAATGTTCTGAAATGTCTGAGAAAAGCTTTTAACCGTCTATACATACGATCAGATAACAAACCCGGCGGGAGCCTGCGTCGCTTCCTTCCGGGTTTGATGATCTGATCCGGCTTTTTTGAAATGTTTTTGGCTGCCTACGACACCATTCCGCCCAGCATTCCTCCGCCGGCACAGAGAAGAAGCGTTGTCACTACATTTGCCCCGTTTCCCTGCAGGGAGCGGTAGACCCCAAGGGACACCAGCAGGAGCAGCGCAAAATAAAGGATGCCGCAGGTCAGTCCCCATAGAAACTTCCGGCTGCCGGACAATTTCCCGATGATAAATCCGCCCAGAAAGGTGGATGCCACATAGATCATAATGATCCCTGCGGCGACCTTGCCTTCGTCGATATTGTATTTATAAAGCAGAAACGTCAGGAACAACAGCAGCAGGCCGCTGATTATGTAAGCGCACAATAATGATTTGAGCATCCAGATCATTCCATTTTCAATCTCCTGCCCCTTCCTTTTTTTATCCATACTTTCTCCTCCCATTTCACCTTTACCGGTATCTACTGATATAGTCTATGAATGTTCAGAGTGAAATATGACTGTCTTACCGGAGGAAGTCCCTCCGTCCCGCAGAAATAGGTTACAGTATGCATTTTGGGGATACCCTGCCAAAGCCAGGCGGCCGATTCCGTTGAAATAAGGATCTTCACCGGAAGGTATCCCCATCTTTTCTCAAACTGTTGAATTTGTAAGTGTCAGCTGCTCATGATATCCTGGGCTCAGTGGCAAAGGATTCGGCCGGTGCAGAAGCGGATGAAAACATCCGGATCACTGCTCCATCTGCCGTCCCAGAAAGCCTGCCGCGCTCATCGCAACTTTCTGCTCCGTCTCCCCCATCTTTTTCTTCTCATCCCGGTTCAAAAATACTACCGAACCGATCACATCCCCTTCACATAGGATCGGACATACGGCTTCCTCCTGGTAATCCACGTCGCCGTCCGCGATCCGGATGAACTTGTTGCTGTCTGATTTTGCAAGAATATGTTCCCGCTGCTGGATCACTTTTTCCAGATCCTTGCTGATATACTTATCCTGAAGATCCTTTTTTCCATTTCCGGCTGCCGCCACGATCTGATCCGTGTCAGTGATGCATACCGTACAGTTCATGGTCTGCGCCAGGCTTTCCGAATATTGCTTCGCCAGGGCGCTGAGTTCACCGATAGGGGAATATTTTTTCAGGATGACTTCCCCTTCCCGGTCAGTAAAGATCTCCAGAGGATCGCCCTCGCGGATGCGGAGTGTCCGGCGGATCTCCTTCGGAATCACAACTCTGCCAAGATCATCTATTCTGCGTACAATTCCTGTAGCTTTCATATTCTGTATTACCTCCATCTGCAAATTCTGTCGTGATTCTATTATTTGTAAATGAAGGTATTTTATACCTGAATTAAGCGTGAAAAAAACAGTGGTGAAAAAAGAAAGAAATCAGCTTTATTTTTTGTTGACTTTAACTTGGTAAACTGCTAATATAAGAAAGTGAGTGTTGCAGGACAAGTTTATTTCCGCGGAGCAGCGGGCCGTGCAGCTATGTCTGCATGGATATGTGGCCGGGGTGTAATCTGCAGCAAGTGCTGTGAAGCACAGCAATATTTTAGTTTAAAAAGATATCATAAGGAGAAGATGAGAATGAAAAAGTTAATTACCATGCTATTGGCGCTGACAATGGTTTTTTCACTGGCGGCATGCGGCAATTCTGACAATGCAGGGGGATCCGACGGTAATACGGCAGACAGCAAGACCGAAAGCCAGGAAGAGGACGGCGCCGCATCGGACAGTGATATGGCCTATGTGAAGGATAAGGGAACGTTAGTCGTAGGAATCACGGAATTTGAACCTATGGACTATAAGGATGAGAACGGAGACTGGATCGGCTTTGACGCGGATATGGCGAAAGCATTTGCCGAAAGCCTGGGTGTTGAAGTAGAATTTGTAGAGATTGACTGGGACAACAAGATCATGGAACTGGAAGGCAAGACCATTGACTGTGTATGGAACGGCATGACGCTTACCAGCGAGGTGACCAGCGCCATGGAATGCTCCAACGCGTACTGCAACAATGCGCAGATTGTGATCGTACCCTCCGATGCAGCAGACAAGTATCAGGATAAGGACAGTTTAAAGGACCTTACCTTTGCCGTGGAGGCAGGAAGCGCCGGGGAGCAGGAGGTCAGCGCACTGGAATTGGAGTATACCGCTGTTAAGGCACAGTCTGACGCACTGATGGAAGTAGCGTCCGGCACATCTGACGCGGCTGTCATTGATTCGCTGATGGCGGCAGCCATGGTGGGAGAGGGGACCGGCTATGCGGACCTGACCTACACGATAGGGCTGAACAGTGAAGAATACGGCGTCGGCTTCAGGAAAGGATCTGACCTTGCGGCGGCCCTCAATGACTTTTTTGCAGAAAGCTATGGGGACGGCAGCATGATAGAAATTGCCGAAAAGTATGGAGTAGATGCGGCAATTGTAGAGCAGTCCTGAGAGAAATAGAGAGAGAGCGGGCTGTCCGTTCTCTCTTTTTGTCTGGATTCCGGAGCACGAGGTTAGAACAGTCATCGGCAGCTCTGCCGACCGGATTTTTAGATGCGGGAATAAGGGATCAAAAATTGAATCAAAGAGAAAGCAGGATACATACATGGAATTGATTTTAGAACAGATGCCGATCGTCATCCGCGCCCTGAACGTCGGCTTTATACAGACCTTGAAGCTGTTTTTTGTGACTCTCATCGGCGCATTTCCGCTTGGCCTGGTGATCGCCTTCGGATCTATGTCCAGGTTTAAGCCGCTGAGCTTTATCACCAAGATCTTTGTCTGGATCATCCGGGGGACCCCGCTCATGATCCAGCTGCTGATCATTTATTATTTTCCCGGCCTGGTGCTGCATACCCCCATCTGGGGAGGCGGCGAGGGCGGGCGTTTTTTAGCGGCGGCGGTATCCTTTGTTGTGAATTATGCGTGTTATTTTTCCGAAATCTACCGGGGCGGCATCCAGGGGGTTCCCGTGGGACAGGAGGAGGCCGGCCTGGTGCTTGGAATGACCAGGAGCCAGATTTTTTTCAAGATCACGCTGCTGCAGATGATCAAACGAATCGTTCCGCCCATATCCAACGAGATCATTACACTGGTCAAGGATACGTCCCTTGCGCGGATTATCGCACTGCAGGAGATCATCTGGGCGGGCCAGGCTTTCATGAAGGGATCCCAAGGGATTTCCGGCGCCATCTGGCCCCTGTTCTTTACAGCAGTGTATTATCTGATCTGGAACGGGATACTGACTGTGCTGCTGGGACGGATGGAAAAGAAGCTGGATTATTTCAGATAGGGGAGGAGAGAGACGATGCCGATTTTAGAAGTAGAACATATTTGCAAATCCTTTGAACGCACAGAGGTACTCAAAGACATCAGCTTTTCCCTGGAAAAAGGACAGGCGGTCTCCATCATTGGTTCTTCGGGAAGCGGGAAGACCACGCTGCTTCGGTGCCTGAACTTTCTGGAACGGCCGGACAAAGGGGTGCTGCGTGTGAATGGAGAGGTTTTATTTGATGCGGGCAATGCCTTTACCATGCAGGAATCAGAGATCCGCAGGAAGCGGCTTCATTTCGGACTGGTGTTCCAGTCCTTTAACCTGTTCCCGCAGTATACGGCCATGGAAAATGTCATGCTTGCGAAGGAATTACTGGCGAAGGAGCAGCCGGATTATAAGGCGAAAAGAAAGGAAATCCATGAAGAGATCGCAGAACAGGCAGGATCTCTGCTGGATCAGATGGGGCTTTCTGACCGGAAGAACAATTACCCCCATCAGCTCTCCGGAGGCCAGTGCCAGCGTGTGGCGATCGCCCGGGCGCTTGCACTGCAGCCGGATATCCTCTGCTTTGATGAACCGACCTCAGCTCTGGATCCGGAGCTGACCGGAGAGGTTTTACGGGTCATCCGGGAGCTGGCGGATCAAAATACCACCATGATCATCGTCACTCATGAAATGGCATTTGCCCGGGATGTGGCGAATCAGGTGATCTTTATGGATGATGGGTACATCCTGGAGCAGGGAGACCCCAGGCAGGTATTTGAACATCCGAAGGAAGAGCGGACACGGCAGTTTTTATCGAGGTTTACACAGGGATGATCTCCATAGGCGGAAAATGTGCTACGGCAGGTTTTCATATTGATTTTCACAGGGGCATGTATTATAATCTTCGTGGAGACGGAACATTTAGATATAAGGGAGGAAAATGACATGAGTACGGATCGTTATGTGAGTCCGCTTTCCGAGCGGTATGCAAGCAAGGAGATGCAGTACATTTTTTCACCGGACAAGAAGTTCCGGACATGGAGGAGGCTGTGGATCGCCCTTGCCGAGACGGAGAAGGAACTGGGGCTTCCGATCACAGAGGAACAGATCGAAGAACTGAAAGCCCACGCGGAGGATATCAATTATGACGTGGCCAAAGAGCGGGAGAAGATCGTCCGACATGATGTGATGTCCCATGTCTATGCCTATGGAGTGCAGTGCCCGAAGGCCAAGGGGATCATTCACTTAGGCGCAACTTCCTGCTATGTGGGAGACAATACGGATATCATTGTGATGGCGGAAGCGCTGAAGCTGGTGCGGAAAAAATTGGTCAATGTGATCGCGGAGCTGGCAAGGTTTGCGGAAGAACAGAAAGCTCAGCCGACCCTGGCATTTACCCATTTCCAGCCTGCCCAGCCTACTACAGTAGGGAAGCGGGCGACCCTCTGGATACAGGAATTTGAGATGGATCTGGAGGATCTGGATTATGTGCTGGGCAGCCTAAAGCTGCTGGGCAGCAAGGGGACCACAGGGACTCAGGCAAGCTTTCTGGAGCTGTTTGACGGAGAGCAGGAGATCATTGACAGGATTGATCCGATGATCGCGGAAAAGATGGGATTTGCGGCATGCTATCCGGTATCCGGGCAGACCTATTCCAGAAAGACGGATACCAGGGTGCTGGGTGTGCTGGCCGGAATCGCTGCCAGCGCGCACAAACTTTCCAATGATATCCGGCTGCTGCAGCATTTAAAAGAAGTGGAAGAGCCTTTTGAAAAGACCCAGATCGGCTCCTCGGCGATGGCGTATAAGAGAAATCCCATGCGCAGCGAACGGATTGCTTCCCTGTCCCGGTATGTGATGATCGATGCGCTGAATCCGGCGGTGACCTCTGCAACCCAGTGGTTTGAGCGGACGCTGGATGATTCGGCAAACAAGCGGCTCAGTGTGCCGGAAGGCTTTCTGGCCATCGACGGGATCCTGGATCTGTGCCTGAATGTGGTGGACGGTCTGGTGGTCTATCCAAAGGTGATCGAGAAACGACTGATGTCCGAGCTGCCTTTCATGGCAACGGAAAATATCATGATGGATGCGGTGAAGGCAGGAGGCGACAGGCAGGAGCTTCATGAACGGATTCGGGAGCTTTCTATGGAAGCAGGAAAAAATGTAAAAGAGCGGGGGATGGAGAACAATCTTTTGGAGCTGATCGCGGAAGACCCGGTATTTAACCTGAGCCTGGAAGAACTGGAGAAGACCATGGATCCGGCAAAATATGTGGGACGTGCCCGGGAGCAGGTGGATGCTTATCTGGATAAGGTGATCCGTCCGCTTCTGGAAGCAAATAAAGAGTTTCTGGGTGTCAAGGCAGAGATTCACGTATAAACGAAAATACCCTGATATAGAAAAGAGAGATGCAAGGGGATGTTGCACATCTGCAATGGTATGTTGCAGATGATTGCTGCATTCCTTTTCTTTATTTATAATTTATGGTGGCGCTTTAACTGGTTCTCTGAGATAAACAGCAGGAGAACTGTCCTCTGAGGAGGATAAAGAAAGGACAGGTAACTGAAAATGGATGAAGTAATGAGGGCGGAACCCGCTATTGGCAGTCGGCAGATATCGGCTCGTACAGCAGCGGCGATTCTGTTTATTTTGCTGGTTTTTGTTTTGGCCGGGAATCCGGGTTTGCAGAATATGGTAGAAGATTTTCTGAATGCTCCGATTATTCCGTGGACAGAGACCGCAGGGAATGATGCCGAAGCCAGTAAGAAAGAAGAAAAGCTGGCGAAAGTGGAAAAAATAGGTGTTACAGATAAGAAAAACCTGACTTTAAAAGATACGGTCGTGCAGGAGGAAGCGGTATCAGATAAGCTTCTTTCATCGGCGGCTTTACCGGATCCAAGTTTGGAATTGCCATATACGTCAGTTACAGCAGAAGAATATCTGACAAAAGAACCGCTTGAATCGATTCCGGAAGTCTCTGGAGGCGCGGTATGGAATCAAAATACAGTGGAAAAAGTGGTGGTCACGCCTTCAGTATCCGAGAAGGTCTTGGATGATTCAGGAGAAGCGGATTCCATTTATCAAGAGAAACCGTCAGGTCATCCAGTCATTGCAGAGCCAGTGATTCCTGTTGAAAAGCCGGAAGCGGATGGGAAAGATGATACGGTCAATGTGGAAGTGACGGTACCGAAAGAAGATACTGTTGTATCAGGAGAAGAGAAGGAGGAACTCATCCCACCGGAGGCGATCCTGCCAGATCCTTCGAATCCGGATGCAGTAATACCGGAGATCCCGGCTGATGACCCGGCCAAACCGGAAGATGCCGTAACGGATCCGATCGTACCAGACCCTGGGATTGACGATTCTGATGTGACGGACGATATACCTTCGGATATGGGGGAGGATATGGATGGAACGGACGGGAACGACTCCTGCTTTCTATTGGATGAGGCGGGAATGCTATACGGTTTTCAGCCGGAATATGCAGAAATACCGGATGGATGTCTGACGCTTCCCGCCGGGTGTACAGGTATCCGCAGCGGTGCATTTCTCGGATGCGGCGCTGTGATATTGGAACTGTATATACCGGCAGGGACTGCGGTGATTGAAGAAGGCGCTCTTGCTGGATTAAATTTTCTGGAATGGATTGAGGTAGAAAGCGGAAATACTGGTTTTACTAGTGATTCGGGTGTTCTGTTTGACATTACGATGTCTGTGCTGATGGCCTTCCCGGCTGCCTGGATGGACGGTTATTGTCTGCCTCCGTCTGTTACAAGGATTGCAGGCAGGGCTTTTGAAGGGACTTCTATTTCCAGGCTGGATGTGAGAGAGTGCGGCATACTTTCATTTGGAGATCATGTATTTGGAAGTTCCGGCGGAAGCGGAATCCAGATCGTGGTTTCTGAGTCAGCGTCTCAGGTATATGAAGAACTGCTGGCGGGGTATGAGGTGACAATTACGAGATGAAATTGTTACAGTTCTCAGTATCTTGGGCCGTTATCTGTAACATGAAATTAAGGATATGTGTATTTGTTTGTTGAACATTTCTATAAGTTGTTCTATAATAAGGTGGCGTGCAGAACTGACGCAAATTGGAGATAAAAGAGAATTGGAGATATGAGAGATGAAAAAAGTAAGGACAAGATTTGCACCCAGCCCTACAGGGAGAATGCATGTAGGGAATCTGAGGACTGCACTTTACGCATATCTGATCGCAAAGCATGAAGGAGGGGATTTTATCCTCCGGATTGAAGACACCGACCAGGAGCGGTTCGTGGAAGGGGCGCTGGAGATCATTTACCGTACACTGGAAAAGACCGGGCTCATTCATGACGAAGGTCCCGACCAGGACGGAGGCGTCGGCCCTTATGTGCAGAGTGAACGTCAGGCTTCTGGCCTGTATTTGAAATATGCAAAGCAGCTGGTAGAGCAAGGGGACGCCTATTACTGCTTCTGCGATAAGGCACGTCTGGACTCCCTGCGGACTTCGGTTTCGGCAGACGGAACGGATATCGTGGTGTATGACAAGCACTGTCTGGGACTGAAGAAAGAGGAGGTGGAGGCCAACCTTGCGGCAGGAAAGCCCTGGGTCATCCGGCTCAATGTTCCCAATGAAGGCGAGACTACCTTCCATGATGAGATTTACGGGGATATCACGGTGCCGAACCAGGAGCTGGATGATATGATCCTGATCAAATCAGACGGCTATCCAACCTACAATTTTGCAAATGTGATCGATGACCATCTGATGGGCATCACTCATGTGGTGCGGGGCAATGAATATCTGTCCTCCGCGCCTAAGTACAACCGGCTGTACGAGGCATTTGGCTGGGAGGTTCCGGTGTATGTGCACTGTCCGCTGATCACAGATGAGGAGCATAAGAAGCTGAGCAAGCGGTGCGGGCATTCTTCCTATGAAGATTTGATCGACCAGGGCTTTGTATCAGAGGCTGTTGTCAATTACGTGGCGCTTCTGGGCTGGTGTCCCTCTGACAACCGGGAGATTTTCACGCTCCAGGAGCTGGTGGAGGCATTTGACTATACCCATATGAGCAAATCGCCGGCTGTCTTTGACACTGTGAAGCTGAAATGGATGAACGGGGAATATCTCAAAGCCATGGATGAGGAGCGCTTTTTTGAACTGGCCAGACCGTATATTCAGGAAGTGGTCTCGAAGGACTTTGACCTGAAAAAGATCGCGGCGCTGGTAAAGACCCGGATTGAGATTTTCCCGGATATCCGGGAGCAGATCGACTTTTTCGAGGAAGTCCCGGAATATGATACCGCAATGTATACGCATAAGAAAATGAAGTCCACGCCGGAGACGTCGCTTACAGTATTGAGGGATCTGCTTCCCGTACTGGAAGCACAGGAGGACTACGGTAACGACGCGCTGTTTGAGACATTGAAAGGGTATGTGACGGAGAAGGGTGTTAAGATCGGTTATGTGATGTGGCCCATCCGTACTGCAGTTTCCGGAAAGCAGAATACCCCGGGGGGCGCTACGGAGATCATGGAGGTTCTTGGAAAAGAGGAATCCTTGAAGAGGATTCGGGAAGCGGTCCAAAAGCTGGAGGCAGGAGTTTAATTTGAATCAGGCACAGAAGCGGGCGGCAGCCCACACAGAGGGTCCGTGCCTTGTGCTGGCAGGACCGGGTTCAGGGAAGACCCTGACCATTGTAAACCGAATAAAATACCTTATTGAGGAACAGAGAGTAAGACCAGAAGAAATTCTGGTCATTACTTTTACAAAATATGCCGCCGGAGAAATGAAGCTCCGGCTTCAGGCTCTGATGGAAGGCAGACGGCTTCCAGTGACGATGGGGACCTTCCACGGGATTTACTATGGGATCCTGAAATGGGCCTATCATTTAGGACCTCAAAATATCCTCTCCGAAGAGGAAAAGTACGGGATGCTCCGGCAGATCGTGAGCAGACAGGAAGCAGAGGTATTCGATGAAGAAGACTTTCTGCAGGGGATCGTTATGGAGATCGGTACGGTCAAAAACCACAGAGCGGACCTGGAGGAATACCAGGCAAAACATTGTCCGGCGGAGACTTTCCGCTGTATTTACCGGGAATATGAATCCATGCGCAAGGAAGCGAAAAAAATAGACTTTGATGATATGCTGGTTCTATGTTATGATTTATTCAGACGGCGTCCGGATGTGCTGAAGCTCTGGCAGGAAAAGTTCCGGTATATCCTGGTGGATGAATTTCAGGATATCAACCAGGTGCAGTATGATGTGATCCGGATGCTGGCTGCGCCGGAACACAACCTGTTCGTGGTGGGGGATGACGACCAGTCTATCTATGGCTTTCGCGGCGCGGATGTAAAACTCATGTTCCGCTTCTTAAAGGATTATCCGGGAGCCAGAAAGCTGCTCCTGGATACGAATTACCGTTCCACGGCCAATATTGTCCGGCATGCGCTGCAGGTCATCGGAAATAACGAAGTCCGGTTTGACAAGAAGATCCGGACACAGAAGCCGGCCGGGGCGACGCTGCATATCCAGGAAACGCTGGATTCTGAGGATGAGAGCGTTTATGTGCTCTCGGAGATCAGACAGAGGATAGAATCCGGAATCCCTCCGGAGCAGATCGCGGTGCTCTTTCGGGTGCATACGGATGTCCGCGCGCTGGCAGGTCAACTGGTGAAGCACAGGATTCCGTTTTATATGAGGGAGTCCATGCCGGACCTTTACCAGCATTTTATCGCCAAAGATATCCGGGCCTATCTGCGTCTGGCAGGAGGAGGCCGGGAGCGGTCGGATTTTTTACAGGTGATGAACCGGCCGGTACGTTATCTGAGCAGGGCTTCCGTTTCAGAGAACCGGATCGTGCCGTTTGAAGAACTGCGGAAGTTCTATTGCGACAAGGAGTGGATGCAGGACCGGATCGACCAGTTTGAGTGGGACCTGAAAATGATGGAGAAGATGGCGCCCTATGCCGCCATTCAATATATCAGGAAAAAGGTCGGCTATGATGATTACCTTCGTGAATATGCAGATTCAAAGGGACAGCAGCCGACAGAATATTTTGACGTGCTGGCAGAATTGGAAGAGGCTGCGAAACCCTTTACGGCGGCAGAAGAGTGGTTTGCATATATGTCAGAATATACGGACGCGCTGGCAAAGCAGAAGCAAAAGGCTCAGGATGACAGGACAGGGGTCCGTCTGATGACCATGCATGCGTCAAAGGGGCTGGAATTTGATACCGTATTCATCATCCAGGCCAATGAGGGGCGGATCCCCTATAAACGTGCCATGAAGGAGCATGGCGTGGAGGAGGAGCGGAGGCTGTTCTACGTGGCCATGACCCGGGCCAAGGAAGTGATTAAGATCAGCTATGTGACAGTGAAAAACGGAAAGGATGCGCAGCCCTCCCGCTTTGTGGAAGAATTACATCCGAAGCTGTAAGTAGTTCATCTGACCGACCGCGGACTGTTACTATTTACAGTCATTTCACTCACATGCGCAAAAACAGCCGGCAAAGCTGTGTAACAATCAATCACAGCTCCGACGCTTAAATATTTTTTGTTTTGAAATCATACGTAATTTAAAGACATTAAGACGGTTTGGTAAAGAGGCGGGAAATTTTTTCTTCGCACTCAGGATAAAAGAGCTGTTGGATGGAACAAAAAGATGAGCCATGAAACACCAGGGGCTGTTTCATATGTTGCTCACTTAAAAAGCATCTGTTCCGGCAAGGGAGATCAAACATGGGACAAATCATTCATCTGGATAAAGGGAATCCCCATTTTCATTTAGGATAGCATTCGAAACAGGGGATATGGTCTGCTACTGTCATTGATTGTCAGACATTCCCAAATGATCTATGGAAAAGTTTCTTTACGGATCAGGCGTACTTTAAGTTTTAATGAGATATCCGTCTGACGCGCAATTCCGGAAAAAAGAAATCCGAATCGGGTGGTTTTCGGCCCCAATACCAGAGTGTTCTATGTGTATTGTGTATATTATAATAGAAGAAATGCATAAATTATCTGATGACTTTGGCTAAAATCGCAAAAAGGTAGGAAATCATAAAAAAACCTCCCATTTTATGGAAAAATGAGAGATAATGTAATTAACCCAACAACATATCTTCACCCATAAAAGAAGGAGGTTTTTTACATGAAAAGAGAATAGCGGTTACGAGAAAAGAAACCCGGGAAAACTTACAGAAACTCCGGCTTGCATGTGAACTCTCAAAACTGATCCGGCACTACTTCCCGGATCTGGTGCCACTGCTGAAAAAACTGCCGGATCCCAGAAACCAAAGCTATATTACCTATCCGTCTGCCGTGCTCCTAATGACCCGTATCCTTTCTTCTATATTTTACATCAGCAGTATGAGAAAAACAAGTGAAGAATTCAATTCGGATCTCATGATTGAAAATATCTGGGAACTATGCGCAGAGGAAGAAACCGTCCGCGAGCTCCCTTACTGGGAGACCATCAACCGGTATCTGGAAAAATTGGAGCCGGAATCTCTGCAGGAAGTCATTTGGAAACTGGTGTACCGCCTGCTGCGGAGCAAGGCGTTCCAAGGGGCGCGAATTGGAGAGAAACACTGGCAGATCATTTTAGACGGGACCCAGTTACACAGCAGCCGTAAGCCGCTGGATCCGAAATGCATGTACCGGATCCATCACAAAGGCAAGCCGGAAGAATACCGCGAGAATTATTACTATGTCCTGGAGGCAAAGTTGGTATTGCATCCCAAGATTGTAGTAAGTATTATGACCGAATTTGTGGAAAATGATGGGAAAGAGATGGACAAGCAGGACTGCGAAAGGAAAGCAGGTGTGAGACTGATGGAAAAGCTGAAGAAGCAGTTTCCAAGATTAAATATCTGCCTATGTGCGGACAGCCTGTATGCATGTGAGCCATTTTTCCGGAAATGCGGGGAATACCGGTGGCAGTATCTGATCCGATTTAAGGAGGGAAGTATCCCGACAGTAGGAAAGGAATATAGAAAACTGAAAGACTTGGAAAAGAACCGAAAGGAAACGAAAATAAAAAATGGCCGATACTGGTATGATTATGTAAATGAGATTGACTATAACGGATGTAAAATCAATTTGATGGAGTATGGTGAGGAACTGAAACGGACCATAAAAAGAGGGATGTGCAAAATCGAACGTGAGGAAAAAAAGTCGTTCTGTTTTTTGACAAGTCTGCCGGTGAGAAAAAAGAATGTATGCGATCTGGTGGAGAAGGGGCGGATGCGCTGGAAAATAGAAAATGAAGGGTTTAATACGCAAAAGAATCAGGGATATTATTTGAAGCACTTGTTCAGTAAAAACTACCAGGGGATCAAAAACCATTATTACCTGATCCAGATCGGGCACATGATTGCACAGATAATGGAGACATGGGGAAGATTGTGGGAAGGGATGCATCTGAGTATGGAACAAAAGCATCAGAAGATACTGGAATCCTTTCAGGCTGTCAGGTTGAAAGAATACATTGGAATAAAAAAGAACATACAGATCCGATTACAATAGACAGGTCTCGAAGGAAGGGGGGATTCAAAAGGAAGCTGGAAATTGAATAGAGGAAACCAAGGGAATACTGTTTCCTGGAATCCATAATACTAAGAAAAGGCTGTGGAAGATATGAAATTTTCATAGCCTGGAAGAAAAAAATAAATTTAAGCGTCAGAGCTGCAATCAATCAGGCTTCTATTGACAAACCTGCAAAACACGTTAGAATAAAGATAGTACAATGTGAGAAAAGACATGCCCTTTGGGGATATGAGGCGGGAAGTGCAGACATTTAAAATCTTTTTAAAGAGGTAGGTTATGAAGCAAAAAATATTCCTTGTGTTTTTTTCAATGATTCTGGTCTGCTCCATGCTGGCCGGATGTAAGAAAAGTGTAGGGACGCCGGAGGATAACGCGGTCGTAGAGGAAGATCCGGAGGAGGAAGAGGAGGATACGGGATACGTATTCGGATACAGCTGTATTGATATGGAGAATCCCTACTTTGATACGCTGCGGCGTTCCCTTGAAAATACATTAGGAGAAAATGAATATCAGCTGATCTCTAAAGATTCGGGTTCGGACGCACAGGCACAGAACGAACAGCTGGAAGAATTGATCGAGATGGAGGTGGATGCGGTATTCTTATGTCCGGTGGACTGGGAAATGGTCACACCTGCTCTCGAGGCACTGCAGGCGGCCGGAATCCCGGTGATCAATATCGATACACAGGTAAAGGAAGAGAGCCTGACAAAAGCTTATGTGGGATCTGACAACAGAAATGCGGGATTTGTCTGCGGAGAAGATCTGAAAAAACGCTGTCCGGACGGCGGAAAGATCCTGCTGTTGGAATCTCCGTCCATGAATTCGATCAATGAACGGATCACCGGATTTGAACAGGCCATCGCGAATGCAGGATTTGAAGTCCTGGACCGGGCGGATGTGAACGGAGAAAAGGAAAAGGCAAAGGAGACGATGGAAGAATTTCTAAAGAAATATCCGGAGATCGACGCCGTGATGTGTGGGAATGACCGTGCTGCCCTGGGGACTCTGGAGGCAGTCAGGGAATCTGCGCGGGAAGGCATCCGGATTTATGGTGTGGACGGCTCGCCGGAGGTAAAACAGGAGATTGCGAAAGCAGACAGCCCGATGACAGCAACGGGCGCACAATCGCCGATTCGGATCGGGAAAGAGGCGGCAGAGATCGGAATAGCGATTTTGGACGGGGAAAATTTTGAAACAACCACTTATGAAGACACATTTCTGATTGACAAAGGAAATGTAGAGATGTACGGAACAGACGGCTGGCAGTAGGAGGAAAGACTTACAGGAGGAAGAGCATATGAAGAAAGTGGAAGGGTACCCGCAGCCACTTGGGGTGAAGATAAAGCAGGACAAGGTGAATTTTGCAGTTTCCGTACCAACAGGAAAGAAATGCGAGCTTCTGCTCTATCGTGCAGGAAAGACAGAACCGGCTTTCATTTACGAGATGCCGGAGGAAGAAGGACTGGGGGAAATCCGCTTTCTGGCAGTAGAAGGACTGGATGTGCAGAAATATGAATATAACTTCCGGATTAATGATAAGGTCACTCTGGACCCGTATGTCCGCGAACTTGCGAGAACGAGAAAATTCGGGGAAATGCCTGACGCAGATCTGCACAGAGTGCGGGGGCGTTTTCCGACCGCTCCCTATGACTGGGAGGGAGATCATATCTTAAAGATCCCGTTCGAGGAGGTCATTGCATACAGCCTCCATGTTCGGGGATTTACAAAGCATTCCTCTTCTGGAGTTAAGCAGAAGGGAACCTTTGCCGGGATCGTGGAGAGGCTTCCCTATCTGACAGATCTGGGGATCAACCAGATCCAGTGCATGCCCATCTATGAGTTTGACGAAGCATTCGGAAGCCGGCTGAATTACTGGGGATACGGCGGCGGCTATTACTTTGCGCCAAAAGCGGCGTACAGCGGGTCGGGCCATGCAGCGTCTGAACTGAAGGACATGGTAAAGTGCTGCCACAGAGCAGGGATTGAAGTGGTACTGGAGATGCCTTTTGAGCAGGGCATCCAGACGCAGACCGCCATCGAATGTCTGAAATACTATATGCTGGAATATCATATCGACGGATTTGTGATCAATCCGTATAATGTATCATGGGACTGCCTGACCCAGGATCCGCTCCTGAAAGGGACTAAGATCATGCAGAAGGACGAAGGATTCCAGAATACCATGCGCCGGTTCCTCAAAGGGGATGAGGACATGGTAAATCCGGTGATAGGCGCATTATGCCTGAATACAAATGCCAACGGCAAATGCAATTATATCACAACCCATACCGGATTTACCTTGAATGACCTGGTGTCTTATGAAGCGAAGCATAACGAGGCCAACGGGGAACGGAATCTGGACGGGCCCAATTACAATTACAGCTGGAACTGCGGGGCGGAGGGACCAAGCAGGAAGCGTTATATTAAGAACTTAAGGAAAAGGCAGATCCGAAATGCTTTTCTTCTGCTGCTCATGGCACAGGGGACGCCCTGCCTCCTTGCAGGGGATGAATTTTGGAATACGCAGAAGGGAAATAACAACGTATACTGTCAGGACAACGAAACCTCCTGGCTGGACTGGGGCAGGCTGAAGCGGGACGACAGCCTTTTCCAATATGTGAAAAGCCTCATCGCCTTTCGAAAAACGCATCCGTCTCTTCACCAGAAATATCCGCTGTCAGGGACAGACCGCAGCGGCTGCGGGCTGCCGGACGTGTCCTATCACGGGGAAAATGCATGGCAGGCGCCGGCAGAGGTGCACAGCCGTCAGTTAGGCGTACTCTACTGCGCTGCCGGGGAGCAGGAGGACCTCTGCTTTATTGCCTACAATATGCACTGGCTGAAGCATTCCTTCGCACTGCCCGCATTGCCGAAAAACCTGAAATGGTACCGGGTGATCGAGACGGAGAACGGAGCTGAAGAAGGGCAGGAGGAAGATCAGAAGCGGATTGAGCTGCAGGCACGCAGCGTTGTAGTCCTGGTTGGAAGGAAGAGTGATTGAAATGATAAAAGCTGCGGAGCATTTCTGTACGATCACAAAACATAAAATGCTGGTCATGAAGGAGTGTTTTCAGGTGGGGCTGTATCTGCAGGGACTGCTCCATGACCTGTCAAAGTATACATGGACGGAGTTCCGGGTGGGGTGCCGGTTTTACCAGGGAACCCAAAGCCCTAATAATGCGGAGAGAAAGGCAAAAGGTTATTCTTCCGCCTGGCTGCATCATAAGGGGCGCAACAGGCACCATTATGAATACTGGGTCGATTATGGGACTGACGGTAAAAAATGTCTGATCGGAATGAAGATGCCGGTCAGATATGTGGTGGAGATGTTCCTGGACAGGATCGCGGCCTGTAAGGTGTATAAAGGGCATGCGTATCAGGATTCGGACCCGTTGGATTATTTCCAAAAAGGCGGCACAGATGATTATGTGATGCACGAAGACACCAAGAGGCTGCTCACACGCCTTCTTGTCATGCTGGCTGAAAATGGAGAAGAAAAGACATTTCGATATATTCGGGAGAAGGTACTTAAGAAGAGGAAAAACAGATGGATCAGAAAAAGATAATCTCTGAAATATTAGACTGGACAAAGACGATCGTCATTGCCCTTGCAGTCGGATTTGTGGCCAACAAAGTGCTGATCACAAGCGCCCAGGTTCCAACCAGTTCCATGGAAGAGACTGTTATGCCAGGAAGCAGGCTACTCGTCAACCGTGTTGCATATGCCGTGTCGGAGCCGAAGCGGGGGGATATCGTTGCGTTCTATTATCCGGATGATGAAGAAACGGTATACCTGAAAAGGATTATTGGACTGCCGGGAGAGACGGTGGAAGGAAGGGACGGAAAGGTCTATGTGGATGGAGAACCATTGGAAGAGGATTACGTGAAGGAGGAGATCGACAGTGATTTCGGTCCCTTTTATGTACCGGAAGATATGTATTTTATGATGGGGGACAATCGGAACGACTCCTGGGATTCCAGGTTTTGGGAGCATAAGTTCGTGGCGAAAAAGAAGATCATAGGAAAAGCGGAGTTCGAATATTTTCCGAAGATCAAGCTGCTGTTCTGAGCCATAATATAATGGTAACTATTCAGAATGACAGTATATGGGGCTGTGGCCTGCCGTTCTGAACAGTTACATATTATAAGGATATAAAGACACAAAGGAGGAAGTTGACATGGCAAAGTATGTAATGGCCCTGGATTCGGGAACCACAAGCAACCGCTGTATCCTGTTTAATGAAAAGGGCGAGATGTGCAGTGTGGCGCAGAAGGAGTTTACACAGCATTTTCCCAAGCCCGGATGGGTGGAGCATGAACCCGGAGAGATCTGGTCTACCCAGCTTGCTGTGGCCAGGGAAGCAATGACGAAGATTGGGGCTTCGGCGGAGGATATCGCGGCTATCGGGATCACGAACCAGCGGGAAACAACGATCGTGTGGGATAAAAATACGGGGCAGCCTGTGTATCCGGCAATCGTGTGGCAGTGCCGGAGAACCTCGGAATATTGCGACAGCCTGAAGGAGAAGGGGCTGACGGAGAAGTTCCGGGAGAAGACAGGGCTCGTGATCGATGCCTATTTTTCAGGGACAAAGGTAAAATGGATCCTGGATCATGTGGAAGGCGCCAGGGAGCGCGCCGAGAAGGGAAATCTGCTTTTTGGGACAGTGGAGACATGGCTGATCTGGAAGCTGACCAGGGGAGCGGTGCATGTGACGGACTACAGCAATGCATCCAGGACGATGCTGTTCAATATCAATACTCTGGAATGGGACGACGAGATTCTGGAAGAACTGGGCATTCCGAAGAGTATGCTGCCCCAGGCCAGGGCATCCAGCGAGATTTACGGAGAGACAGATCCCAGCTTTTTCGGCGGTCGGATTCCCATCGCAGGGGCGGCGGGAGACCAGCAGGCGGCTTTATTCGGCCAGGCATGCTTTGAGCAGGGAGATGCAAAGAATACATACGGAACCGGATGCTTCCTGCTGATGAATACAGGAAGCCAGCCGGTATTTTCAAAGAACGGGCTTGTCACGACCATCGCCTGGGGGATGGACGGCAAGGTGACCTATGCGCTGGAAGGATCTATCTTTGTGGCCGGCGCTGCGCTGCAGTGGCTGCGGGATGAGCTCCGGCTGATCGATTCGGCTGCGGACAGTGAATATTTTGCCCAGCGGGTGAAGGACACCAACGGCTGCTATGTGGTGCCGGCCTTTACCGGGCTGGGAGCGCCCTACTGGGATCAGTACGCCAGAGGGACCATTGTAGGTCTGACCCGGGGCGTAAACAAATATCATATCATACGGGCAACCCTGGAATCCCTGGCATATCAGGTCAATGACGTATTGGACGCAATGAAGGCGGATTCAGGAATGAACCTGTCAGCCCTGCGGGTAGACGGCGGCGCCAGCGCCAATAATTTCCTGATGCAGACTCAGGCGGATTTAAGCAATGCGCCGGTGAACCGCCCAAGGTGCGTGGAAACCACCGCAATGGGCGCGGCTTATCTTGCAGGGCTTGCCGTAGGTTACTGGAAGAATACCGAGGATGTGAAACGGAACTGGGGCATCGACAAGATTTTTGTTCCGGTCATCGAATCTGAGAAACGGGAGAAAATGCTGGAAGGCTGGAAGCGGGCCGTAACATGTTCTTACGGCTGGGCCAAAGAGGAGTGACCATTCTTGTAAGACGCTGGATCTGTGATATTTAGCCATGAGCGGATGACTGTCCGGCCCCTGGGGGACGGACAGTCGTCATTTGTAGGAGAGGGAACATGTTTGGTTATATTACGATTTGTGAACCGGAACTGAAGGTGAAGGATCTGCGGAAATACCGGGCGCATTACTGCGGCCTGTGCAGGACGCTGAAGGAAAAGTACGGAAGCCTGGGGCAGCTGACTCTGAGCTATGATATGACATTCATTGTCGTGCTTTTGAACTCACTGTACGAATCGATGCCGAAAAGCTCGGTCCGCCGGTGCAAGACGCATCCAATAAAAAAGCAGAAGATGCTGCAGAGTGAGATTACGGAATACGCAGCGGATATGAATGTGATCCTGACCTGGTACCACTTAAAGGACGACTGGCAGGACGAGAGAAAGCCGGGGAGCCTTTTGGGGCTTCATGCACTGGGCCCGAAAGCGAAAAAGGCGGCCCGGAAATATCCCAGACAGTGCAGAGCGATGTATCGGGAGCTGAAAGCGCTGGAAGGGATAGAAGCGGCCGAAAGCCAGGATATTGATGAGGCAGCCGGGTGTTTTGGACGGCTGATGGAAGAAGTAATGGTCTACAAAAAGGACGTCTGGGAGAGAGACTTACGCAGAATGGGCTTCTTTCTGGGGAAATTTATCTATATCATGGATGCCTATGAGGACCTGGAAAAAGATCTGGAACAGGGCAATTACAATCCACTCCGGGATTTAAGCCGGAAGGAGGATTACGAAGAACGCTTAAGGCAGATTCTGTGTATGATGATCGCGGAGAGCGCGGCAGCCTTCGAAAAGCTTCCCTGTCTGCAGGATGCGGATATCCTGCGGAATATTCTCTATACCGGAGTGTGGAATCGGTATAACCGGATACAGGAAAAAAAGAAAGAGACGCAGGAAAAGAAGAAAGAGCAGAAAAAGACATGAAACAGGCTACATTAACAACCGGAAATATCACAGGCGCTCTGCTGCGGTTTGCGTTTCCTATGATGGTGGGAAACCTGCTGCAGCAGCTTTATAATATCGTGGATACGCTGATCGTAGGGCAGTTTCTCGGAAAAGAGGCGCTGGCGGCGGTAGGCTCCTCTTATTCCCTGATGACATTTTTGACCTCCATCTTGCTCGGGCTCTGTATGGGGAGCGGCGTTTCCTTTTCCATCAGCTTTGGGAAACAGGAATATGACCGGATGAAGTCCGGTATTTTTATGTCTTTCGTAATGATCGGGACCGCAGCCCTGCTTTTAAGTG
Organism: Lachnospiraceae bacterium M18-1; assembly: GCA_000403295.2. GTDB lineage: Bacteria > Bacillota > Clostridia > Lachnospirales > Lachnospiraceae > Schaedlerella. Next base: position 141,722 of record KE159605.1, read on the forward strand.
CTGTTGTATTTACCGGGCTGGATCTGATCCTCAAGCTTCTGTGCGTGCCCGGAGACGTTTATGGGCTGATGCGTGAATATCTGTGGGTGATCTTCTGGGGGATTCTGGCAACGTTTTTATATAACTTTTTTGCTTCCCTGCTGCGTGCAGTAGGCAATTCGACCGTACCGCTTTTGTTTCTCGGGATTTCCGCGCTGTCGAACATCGGACTGGACCTGCTCTTTATCGTCCGTTTTCATCGGGGTGTGCGGGGAGCCGCAGAGGCCACTGTCCTGGCACAGTATGCCGCGGGGATCGGGATCTTATTGTATACAATGATACAATTTCCGCAGTTTCGCATAAAGCGTAAAGATCTGAGATGGCGGCAGGAAGTGCTGAGGGAAATTTTTCAGCTGTCTTTTTTGACCTGTATCCAGCAGTCAGTCATGAACTTCGGAATCCTGATGATACAGGGGCTGGTAAATAGCTTTGGAGCGGTGGTCATGGCGGCTTTTTCCGTGGCGGTAAAAATCGATACCTTTGCCTATATGCCGGTGCAGGATTTCGGTAATGCATTTTCTACCTTTGTGGCGCAGAATTACGGGGCAGGGAAAACAGAACGTATCCGGGAGGGGATCCGAAGCGCCGTTAAGACCGCATTTTTCTTCGGGGCTGCAGTGAGCGCGCTTGTATTTGTGTCTGCCAGGATGTTGATGCTCATTTTTGTGAAGCCAGAAGAAACGGAAATCATTCGGGAAGGGGTGCTTTACCTGCGAGTCGAGGGCAGCTTTTATTATCTGATTGGTTTTTTGTTTCTCTGTTACGGATATTACCGGGCCGTTAAGCGTCCCGGCATGTCCCTGGTATTGACGGTGATCTCACTGGGGACCCGGGTACTGCTGGCTTACGTGCTGTCGGCGGTTCCTCAGATCGGCGTAATGGGAATCTGGGCGGCGGTGCCCATCGGATGGTTCCTGGCCGATCTGGCGGGGTATCTGTATTACCGGAAACATCCGTTACAGATTACAGTTCACGGCCTGACCGGCCGTGAACTGTAACCGCTGCAGGTCATACAATAGATTATATCAATTTCATGTCTGGACAATTGAGAAATTTTATTATATCATGGTAATCGACAACTGTTCAGAGCAGGATTGAGGGCGTATCTGTGAGGGGACTGAACAGATACGACAGATCGATATAGAGGAGAAAAGCAAAGATGAATAAAAATCCATATGAAGTGCTGGGGATTCCGGCAAACGCATCGGATGATGAAGTGAAAAGAGCATACCGGGACCTGACGAGGAAGTATCATCCGGATGCAAATGTAAATAATCCGCTTGCGGATCTGGCGGAGGAGAAGTTTAAGGAAGTACAGGAAGCCTATGATATGATCATGAAGCAGCGAGAGCAGGGCGGCTATCATTATGGCTACGGACACCAGGGAGGGAGCGGTCAGGGCGGCTTTAACCAGTCCTACGGCAGTTCAGGATCCGGACAGAGCCCGCAGATGCAGTCGGTGTATACTTACCTGAACGCAAGGCGCTACCGGGAAGCATTGAATGTGCTCAATGGAATGCCCAACCGGACTTCGGAATGGTATTACTTAAGCGCTGCGGCCAATGCCGGAATCGGCAACAATATCATGGCCCGCGACCATGCAGGACAGGCTGTGAATATGGAGCCTAATAATCTGCAGTACCGCCAGCTTCTCAACCAGCTGGAATGGAGCGGACAGAAGTACCAGAACTATCCTTATGGAGGCGGATACGGAATGGGCGGTAGCTCCTGCGGTACGGGGAATATGTGCTGTGATCTGTGTATTGCAGACCAGCTGTGTGAATGTATGGGAGGAGATCTTTGTTCATGCATATAAAGGCAAAGAAAATGGCGTTCGGCGGACTGTTGCTGGCATTGTCGGTAATCTGCATGATCCTTGGGAGTGTCATCGAGACGGGCACATTGTTTTTGCTTGCGGCAGCTTCCTTTTTCGTAGGAATCATATTCCGGGAATTTGGGAGAAGGACTGCTGCGGCATTTTATGTGGCAGGAGTGCTGCTGGGATTGATTCTGGCGCCTAATAAACTGTATGTCGCCACTTATGGGGCCATGGGCTTTTTCATCCTGGCGGAGGAGACGGCCTGGGAGCGGCTTAGCGGCTGGAATGCAGGGGTGCGGAAAAAGACCGCCGCACTTTGGGGCATCCGATATGCTGTATTTAATCTGATCTATATTCCGGCAGTCCTTTTTTTCCAGGGACTGCTGTTCGCAAGGACACTGTCATTTTGGGTGACAGCCGGGATTCTTGCTGCAGGCCAGGCAGTGCTTTGGCTGTATGTGGGCGCTTATGGATATGTACAGAGGGAATTGTGGGGAAAGGTGCGGGGACATTTTTTCCGTGCATAAAGAATTTTGATGACCTGTCAAACACGCTCTAAAAAACGCCTGATGCTGTATTGCATCAGGCGGGCGATCTATGGGCAACGATATTTACAGCAATGAAGCGTATATCATGGCATCCAGAGCATTCAGATCTTCATCACTGACAGTCTGTACTTTGTTTTCATCCGGCTGAATATGCAGTATAACGGTTTCAGGTGAACCATATTCCGGGACAGATAACCTGGGTGAGATGAGGTTATACATTTCTTCATATATTAGCTGGTAGAGCTGTTCGTCTGTCGTCATCTCCATGGCATCTTCTGTGTGGAGTACATCGATCAGGCTCTGATCAATGCCGTCAAACATGGAAAAGGGCTGCACAGTCACATCCACGGTAAAACCATCTCCGTCTTCTTCAGCCGCGCCAACAGTATATTTGCAGATATTATGTAACCCTTCAAATAGCTCGCGGTATTGATCCTTCAGTTCACTGCTGACAGAAGTATCAGCAATCTTAATGAGTGACAGAACGGAATTAAGACCGTGTTCATGGAGCTGCGCCGCTTCCTCTTCCGTACATTTCCTATATTCCATATAGGCGTTGTAATCTGATCTGTAACGGGAATCCAAGACAGCCTGTATATAGACCGGTGCATCTTCTGTTGTCATTTTTTTTCCACATCCGCCGGCCAGTATAGAACAGCAGATGCTGATGATCATCATAAATGAAGCTCTTTTTTTCATAGGTTCTCCCTCCTTCAGCTATGAAGTACAAATTATATTTTCTGGTAACTACCATATCATAAATGTTTGTTTGAATCAAGAAAAAATCTCTGCAATTGTATTGGCCGGACGCCGTGCAGCAGGGTGCACGACGCCGTGTGAACTGTAACTGCTGTGCAGCAAGTTGCAGATGATCAATTTATTCCCGCGAAGCAACGAGCCAAGTAGACATGCTTGCATGGATATTTGGTGACTGCCGCGCGGGTCAAATACCACGCAGCTCGCTGCGCTAGAATTTTGATGCCTCGTCAGCTTGCTGCGGGGGATTTGACTTATACGAGGAGAAAGCAGATGAAATTTTATATGGCGCCTCTGGAAGGGATTACGGGACATGTCTTCCGCCGTGCGTTTTGTGAGTGCTTCGGCTCTGTGGATCAATATTTTATTCCCTTTATCAAGCCGAACCAGCACGGACATTTAAGCTCCCGGGAACGGCAGGATGTACTGCCGGAAAATAATCAGGGGATGTATGCGGTCCCGCAGATTCTGACAAATTCCGTGGAGGACTTTGTGCGTACCGCTCAAAAGCTGAAACAATACGGCTATCAGGAGATCAATCTGAATTTGGGCTGCCCGTCCGGGACTGTAGTGTCTAAAAAACGGGGCTCCGGTTTCCTAGCATTTCCGGAGGAACTGGACCAGTTTCTGGACGGGATATTTGGGCAGACGGACGCAGAGATCTCCATCAAGACCAGGATCGGTAAGGAGAACCCGGAAGAATTTGGGCGGCTCCTGGAGATTTACAACCAGTATCCGGTGAAGGAGCTGATCATCCATCCAAGGATTCAGAAGGATATTTATAAAAACCATCCCAATTGGGAGGTGTTTGGGGAAGCCTGCAAAAACAGCAGACATCCGGTCTGCTATAATGGGGATCTGTTCTTTGCAGAGGCGTATCATCGGGCAAGGGAGGCATTTCCAGAGGTGGACCGGTGGATGTTTGGAAGGGGGCTTTTGATGAATCCGGGGCTGTGCCGGCAGATTCGGGAAGGGAAGAGGCTGGATAAAGAAACTCTGCGCAGGTTCCATGATCAGCTGTACGCGGGATATCAGGAAGTGATGCCGGGAGCCAGAACCATTTTGTTTAAGATGAAAGAGTTGTGGAGTTTTCTGGCGCCTGCCTTTACAGATTATGAGAAATATGCCAAGAGAATCAGAAAGGCTGAAAAGCTGCATATATACGAGGAGGCGGTGGATGCGCTGTTTGGGGAGCAGCAGATCTGCATATGAGATATCTGGTATTTTTTTGCAGGGCATAGGATTCCTGCAGGGAAATCCGGCATTTTCCGGGTGCAGGAGAGATACATTTTTTAGTGCCGGCTTTCATATATTTAATACGAAAGCATGTAAGTGTGAGGAACTGTATCGTGCAGGAATTTATGATCTACATCATGAACACATATGGATATCTGGGAGTCTGTTTTCTGATCGCGGTGGAGAATCTTTTTCCGCCCATTCCCTCAGAAGTGATTTTGACCTTCGGAGGTTTTATGACTACATATACCAGGCTGACGGTTCCGGGAGTGGTCATCTTTTCCACCCTGGGATCCACCATCGGGGCGCTGATCCTGTATCGTGTGGGGATGGAACTGACTCCGGAGAAGCTGGAAAAACTGACAAAAGGAAAGCTGTTTCATCTGCTGGGATTTGAAAAGGAGGATGTGGAGGAGACGATTGGCTGGTTTGAAAAGCACGGAAAGAAGGCGATCCTTTTAGGGCGCTGTATTCCGATCATCCGAAGCCTGGTATCGGTTCCGGCAGGGATGGCTGAGATCGAGATTCCGCTGTTTCTCATATACACGGTCATCGGGAGTACGGTGTGGAATATCATCCTGGTGTCTCTGGGAGCGGCGCTGGGCGCTTCATGGGAGACGGTGCTCGTATATCTGGACCGGTATTCATCCGTGATCCGTGTGCTGCTGATCGCAGGCACAGCCTTTTGGCTTATCCGTTTTATCCGGAAAAAATGGAACCGGAAGAAGGAAGCCTGCTAAATTTGTGCGGGGAATCGTGAAAAAAGAAAAACATCCCCTTTTAAAGCACCTCGGGAGATGCTATAATGTGCGGAGATGTCGAATATAAGGAACCAAGAAGAATTTGATAGAAGAGAGGGTACACATATGAGTAATTTTGATTCTATGGAATCCGGCAGGCCGCAGAAGTGGGAACTGGCGGTTCCGGATACGTATGAAAAGGTGCTTAAGGAGGATTTAACGGATTTAAAATCAAAGGGCTATCTTCTGCGGCATAAGAAGAGCGGCGCGCGGGTCCTGATGTTGTCCAATGAGGACGAGAATAAAGTGTTCGCTATCGGCTTTCGGACTCCTCCGTCTGACAGCACGGGAGTGCCCCATATTATGGAGCATTCCGTACTGTGCGGGTCAAAGGATTTTCCGGTGAAGGATCCTTTTGTGGAGCTGGTGAAGGGCTCCCTGAACACTTTTTTGAATGCCATGACCTATCCGGATAAGACCGTATATCCTGTGGCAAGCTGCAATGACAAGGATTTTCAGAATCTGATGCATGTATATATGGATGCGGTATTTTACCCGAATATCTATCAGCATCCGGAGATCTTCCGGCAGGAGGGCTGGAGTTATCATCTGGAGGAAGCAGACGGAGAACTCTCATACAACGGAGTGGTCTATAATGAGATGAAAGGGGCTTTTTCATCGCCCGAGGGCGTACTGGACCGGGTGATCTTAAATTCCCTGTTCCCGGATACCTCCTATGCAAATGAGTCCGGCGGGGATCCGGACGTGATTCCGGAGTTGACCTATGAGCAGTTCCTGGATTTCCACAGGACTTATTATCACCCTTCCAACAGCTATATTTACCTGTATGGAAATATGGATATGGCGGAAAAGCTGGAATGGCTGGATCAGAATTACCTGTCGGATTTTGATGTCCGGCAGGTGGATTCCCGGATCCGCTATCAGGAACCGTTTCAAAAGATGCGGGAGGTGGAGATGGAGTATTCCATTTCCAGCGAGGAGCCGGAAGAGGACAACACCTTCCTTTCCTACAACAAGGTCATTGGGACAAGTCTGGATGAGAAGCTGTATCTGGCCTTCCAGGTATTGGACTATGCCCTTCTGTCTGCGCCCGGAGCTCCGCTGAAAAAGGCGCTGGTGGAGGCCGGGATCGGAAAGGATATTATGGGCTCCTATGACAACGGGATTTATCAGCCAATCTTTTCCGTGATCTCTAAAAATGCGAATCTGGAGCAGAAGCAGGCATTCATCGATATGGTGGAAGGCACGTTAAAGGATATTGTGGAAAAAGGCATGGACCGGAAAGCCTTGGAGGCCGGGATTAATTATCACGAATTTCGGTTCCGGGAGGCGGATTTCGGCAGCTATCCCAAGGGACTGATGTATGGACTGCAACTGTTTGACAGCTGGCTCTACGACGAGGAAAAGCCGTTTATCCACATGCAGGCACTCCCCATCTTTGAATTTTTAAAGGAGCAGATAGGGACCGGATATTTTGAAGAACTGATCCAGAAGTGGCTTTTGAACAATACGCACGGCTCCATCGTGATCGTGAAGCCGGAGCGGGGCCGGACAGCCCGTCTGGACCAGGAGCTGGAAAAGCGGCTGGAAGCATATAGGAACAGCCTCACTGAGGCCGAGAAGGAACAGCTGATATCAGACACGGCGGCGCTGGAGGAATATCAGGAGAGTAAGGATGCGCAGGAGGACCGGGAGAAGATTCCGATTTTGAACCGGGAGGATATATCCAGGGAGATCGCCCCTATCTTTAACGACGAAAAAGAGGTGGAAGGGATTCCGCTTGTGCATCACAAGATTGATACCAACGGCATCGGATATGTGACATTGATGTTTGACCTGTCCGGTGTGCCGGAGGAAATGCTGCCCTACGTAGGGATGCTCCAGGCCGTGCTGGGGATCATTGATACGACCAATTATGAATACGGAGAACTGTTCAATGAGATTAACGTGCATACAGGGGGAATCGGGACTTCCCTGGAGATGTATCCGGATGTTAGAAATGTAAAAGAAAAAGCATTCCGCGCCACCTTTGAGATCAAGGGCAAGGCGCTGTATCCCAAAATGGACATCCTGTTTGGAATGATACGGGAGATTCTGATGGAGTCCAAGCTGGAGGATGAGAAGCGTCTGAAAGAAATTCTTTCTATGCTTAAATCCCGGCTGCAGATGAGCTTCCAGTCCTCCGGACATACCACGGCGGCGCTGCGGGCGCTGTCCTATTCATCCCCTATCTCCAAGTTTAAGGACGATACGGACGGAGTGGGATACTACCAGGCTGTGAAGGAAGCAGAGGAGCATTTTGATGAGCAGAAGGACACACTGATCCGCAGCCTGAAAGAGATCGCGTCCCGGATCTTCCGGTGGGATAACCTGATGGTAAGCCTGACCTGCGGGGAGGAAGGACTGGAACCGGTGTGCCGTGAGCTTTCCGGGATGAAGGACCGGCTGTACGGCGGAAGTGCAGGATCAGAAGAAACCAGGTGTATCCTGCACTGCACAAAAAGAAACGAGGGCTTTAAGACCTCCTCCAAGGTGCAGTATGTGGCGAGAGTCGGCAATTTTATCGACGGAGGCGCGGATTACTGCGGCGCCCTGCAGATTCTCAAGGTGATCCTGAGTTATGACTATCTGTGGCAGAACATCCGGGTCAAGGGCGGTGCATACGGATGTATGTGCAATTTCAACCGGATTGGGGAAGGATATCTCATCTCTTACCGCGACCCCAACCTGGATAAGACGATGGAAGTATACGAGGGCGTGGTAGATTATCTGAAAGATTTTACGGTCAATGAGCGTGACATGAACAAATATATCATCGGCACCATCAGCAATATGGACCGCCCTATGACGCCTTCCGCCAAGGGAGACCGTTCCATGAACCTGTATATGAACCATGTATCAGGGGAGATGATCAAAAAGGAACGTATGGATGTGTTAAATGCAGGACAGGAGGACATCCGAAGGCTCTCGGCCGTGGTGGAGGCGCTGCTGGCGGCAGACCAGCTCTGCGTGATCGGGAGCGAGGAAAAGATAGAAGCACAGAAAGAGATGTTTGGAGAGGTGAAGACGCTGTTTTAAGAGAAGATCCTGCATTACGGTTTCCGGCCCGGCAGGCCGGAAACCGCAATGCAGGGAAGGCGTTTTCGGTGAAAACAGACTGAGGGAGAACGGATGAAGGAAAATTATAAATCGGGTTTTGTGACCCTGATCGGGCGGCCCAATGTGGGAAAATCGACTCTGATGAATTACCTGATCGGACAGAAGGTAGCCATTACCTCCAACAAGCCGCAGACCACCAGGAACCGGATCCAGACGGTGCTGACCAGGCCGGAAGGGCAGATCGTGTTCGTGGATACGCCTGGAATCCACAAGGCAAAGAATAAGCTGGGGGAATATATGGTCAACATTGCAAGACATTCACTGGACGACGTGGATGCGGCTCTGTGGCTGGTGGAGCCTTCCACGTTTATCGGCGCCGGGGAGCGGCATATCATGGAGCAGCTGAAAAAGATCAATACCCCGGTGGTGCTTGTGATCAACAAGATCGATATGGTAAAAAGGGAAGAAATCCTTACATGTATCGACGCATACCGGAAGGAATATGATTTCGCGGAGATCGTCCCGGTCTCTGCCAGGAGCGGGGAAAACACGGAAGAGCTGATCCGCGTGCTCCTCCAGTATCTTCCTTACGGACCGCAGTTTTATGACGAGGATACGATTACGGACCAGCCTGAGCGGCAGATCGTGGCAGAACTGATCCGGGAGAAGGCGCTGCACTGCCTGGAGGATGAGATTCCGCATGGCATCGCGGTTGCCATCGACCGGATGAAGATGCAGAACAAGGTCATGCACATTGATGCAACGGTGATCTGCGAGCGTGATTCCCATAAGGGGATCATCATCGGGAAGCAGGGCGTCATGCTGAAAAAGATCGGAAGCACGGCCCGGTATGAGATCGAGAAAATGCTGGGCTGCAAAGCCAATCTGAAACTCTGGGTGAAGGTGCAGAAAAACTGGCGGGACAGTGACTTTTTGATGAAAAATTTCGGGTATACGAAGGAGGAAATGTGACCGGAGTCCAGGCAGATGATTGGCGGCGGCCCTGAAAACAGAGTTGTCAAGGGGAGTGTGAGAAAATAGTGCTGCCAGATTTTACGAGGTATAGACCTGACAAAATTCGGAAAACCTAAATCATAACACAGATGAAGAGGTGATCCGATGGAGAAGAGATACTGGGAGCAATTTTCAAAAACCGGCGGGGTATGTGACTATCTGGAGTATAAGATGGAACTATACGGACACGGGGAAAACAAGAATCAGGCGGGCGGTGAAAGGCAGATCAGGCAGGAGCAGGATTCGGTCATCATTCCGCTGTACAGAGAGGAAGATGATACGGCGTAAGGAGCCGTGAAAATAATTGGCCGTGAAAGAACATGGGGGCTGTTTTACCGGCCGGCTACCTTGCAGGAGGATGCAGGGTATCGTGGACGGTGCCAAAGATAGCCGGCCGATTTTTCACAGATCCGATACGTATCATTGCCTGCGCAAGGGGCGAGGAATTTGAATGAGATAACGGTAACCGGCATGGTGCTCTCTACGGCACCGGTGGGTGAATATGACAGGCGGGTGGTGATCCTGACGAAGGAACAGGGCAAGGTTGCCGCATTTGCCAGAGGGGCCAGAAAACCGAACAGCCCTCTGGTGGGTGCCGTCAACCCCTGTTCCTTCGGCGAGTTTACGTTGTATGCGGGACGCACCTCCTATACGGTGAGAACTGCGAAAATCTCCAATTATTTTGCGGAACTTCGGGAAGATATGGTGGGTGCGTACTATGGTTTCTATTTTCTCGAATTTGCTAATTTTTATACAAAAGAAGCGAATGATGAGCGGGAAATGTTAAAGCTTCTGTATCAGACTATGCGTGCCCTGACCAACGAAAAGATTCCCAACCGGCTGGTCCGGTACATATTTGAACTGCGGGCGCTGTGTATCAACGGAGAAGGCCCCCAGGTATTCCGATGCATTTCCTGCGGGGATGAAAAACGCCCGGCTGTGTTCAGCGTAAAAAAGGGCGGGCTGGTGTGCAGCGAGTGCATGCAGGATGTGGCGGACGCTATGCGGCTGGACACTTCTACCCTGTACAGCATGCAGTATATAGAGAGCAGCAAGATTGAGAAGCTCTATACCTTTGTGGTCAGCGACGCGGTGCTGGATGAGCTGGGACGGGTCATGGAGAGGTATCTGGATGTGTATGTGGAGAAGAAATTCAAATCACTGGAAATTCTGCAGACGTTGCTGTGAACGCCCGGTCAGGGTGCGAACAGTAACAACAGCAGTTACTGTTCACACGGTGTCGTGCACTTGCTGCACGGCATCCGGCCAATTCAGTGATGGGGCGGGCATCCAGCCCCTCGCCGGAAGGCGACTTTTCAATGGACTGGATGCCGTTGCTGTGAACGCCCGGTCAGGGTGTGAACAGCAACCCGGCAGCAAAATTTATATCACGGTCCATCTTTACAAATCCTGGCTGAATCGGTATAATGACTATTGTTTAAGAAACTGTAAACAGGATCAGGCCGTGAAGGTATCTTTTTACAGTTGTGAAAAGTGATGAAAAAAAGAATGTGAGGAACAGACAGTATGGTAGAAAAGACGATGGAAAAGATTGTGGCCCTTGCAAAGTCGAGAGGTTTCGTATATCCCGGTTCCGAGATCTACGGAGGCCTGGCGAATACATGGGACTACGGCAATCTTGGCGTGGAACTGAAGAATAACGTTAAAAAAGCATGGTGGCAGAAGTTTGTTCAGGAATCCCCCTATAATGTGGGCGTAGACTGTGCGATATTGATGAATCCTCAGACCTGGGTGGCATCCGGACATCTGGGCGGATTTTCCGATCCCCTGATGGACTGTAAAGAGTGCCATGAGCGTTTCCGTGCGGATAAGCTGATCGAGGATTTCTGTGAGGAAAAGGGGATCGCCCTGGAAGGAACGGTGGATGCCTGGACTCAGGAGCAGATGACTGCGTTTATCCAGGAACACCAGATTCCTTGTCCTACCTGCGGAAAGCATAATTTTACCGATATCCGCCAGTTTAATCTGATGTTCAAGACTTTCCAGGGTGTGACCGAGGATGCCAAGAATACAGTATATCTGCGGCCGGAAACTGCCCAGGGGATTTTCGTGAATTTTAAGAATGTGCAGCGAACCTCCAGGAAAAAGATCCCGTTCGGCATCGCCCAGATCGGGAAGTCCTTCCGGAACGAGATCACGCCGGGCAATTTTACCTTCCGCACCAGAGAATTTGAACAGATGGAGCTGGAATTTTTCTGCGAGCCGGATACAGACCTGGAGTGGTTTGCATACTGGAAGCAGTTCTGTCTGGATTGGCTTAGTTCTCTTGGACTCAAAGAGGATGAAGTGCGCTACCGCGACCATGATCAGGAAGAACTTTCCTTCTACAGCAAGGCTACTACGGATGTGGAATTTTTGTTCCCGTTCGGGTGGGGAGAGCTGTGGGGAATCGCGGACCGTACCAATTACGACCTGTCCCAGCACATGGAAGTGTCCAAGCAGGATCTGACCTATTTTGACGATGTAAAAAATGAAAAGTATATCCCTTATGTGATCGAGCCCTCCCTGGGCGCGGACCGTATGGTATTGGCATTCCTGTGCAGCGCATATGACGAGGAAGAACTGGAAGGCGGAGATATGCGGACCGTGCTGCATTTCCATCCGGCGCTGGCTCCGGTGAAGGTAGGGATCCTGCCGCTGTCGAAGAAGCTGAACGAAGGCGCAGAGAAGGTATATGCGGAGTTGTCCAAATATTTTAACTGTGAGTATGACGACAGGGGCAACATCGGAAAACGCTACCGCCGCCAGGATGAGATCGGGACGCCGTTCTGTGTGACCTATGATTTCGATTCCCAGGAAGACGGCGCTGTGACCGTGCGCGACCGTGATACAATGGAGCAGGAGCGGGTGAAGATCGAAGATCTGAAGGCTTACTTTGAGGAGAAGTTCAGATTTTAAGGAAGTAGTGTAGCGACCGCATTATATCCAATGAAACTCCGCAGGATAATTTTTCATCGGCAAGGCGGCTGAATGAGGCGTAGCCGGTAGCTGTTGTCACAAGGAGGGACCCGCTTGCGGGAGGATTCCTTATGACCTAATCGTCGATTGAAGCCAACACAGTCCGATGGAAAATTAGACAAGGAGGTTTGTTGGAATATAATACGGTCACTACACTAGATAAAGAATCAGAAGGCCCCGCAGTTTTCGGCGGGGCTTTTGTACTTCTATAGGAAACTTCTCCGAATTTTCCTATAGAAGTACAACCCTCCGGGGGATGCGCACTGCGGCGTACAAGGTGGATGTCGCGATGCGACCGCCGCAGGCGCGAGTTTCGCAAGCGAAACTCTTTGTTCTGCAAATCAGCAGTGCGAAGTGATTGATGAAAGAAGGAGACGAAAGATGAAAAAGGAAAATTTATGGCTCACCTATAAAGAGAAGGAACTGGATGCACTGGAGAAGGTGTGCGGGGACTATCGTGCATTTTTGGATGCCGGCAAGACAGAACGGGAGTGTGTAACCGAGATCATCCGACAGGCAGAAGCAAACGGTTATCGCAGCTTATATACAGCAGAACAGCTGAAGCCCGGGGACAGGGTCTACGCGGCATGGATGGAAAAATCCATTGCATTGTTCCAGATCGGGACGGAGCCTCTGGAAAACGGTATGAACATCCTGGGGGCGCACATCGATTCCCCGCGTCTGGACCTGAAACAGAATCCGCTCTATGAAGAAAGCGGGCTGGCCTATTTTGACACCCATTATTACGGGGGGATCAAGAAATACCAGTGGGTAACAGTTCCGCTGGCCATCCACGGTGTGATCGTGAGAAAGGACGGAACGAGAGAGACTATTTCCATCGGAGAACAGGAGACGGACCCGGTATTTGCAGTGACCGACCTTCTGGTCCATCTTTCTTCCAAACAGATGGAGAAAAAGGCTTCCGTAGTGGTGGAGGGGGAAAACCTGGACATCCTGATCGGAAGCAGGCCGCTGGCAGGGGAGGAGAAGGATGCCGCCGCCGCGCAGATCCTGAAATTGATCCAGGATACATACCACATTGAGAAAGAAGACCTGATGTCCGCAGAGCTGGAAGTGGTGCCCGCAGGAAAGGCACGGGAGTGCGGTCTGGACCGGAGCATGATCATGGCATACGGGCAGGATGACCGGATCTGTGCGTACACTTCCCTGGCGGCCATGCTGGATACAAAAGAGGTGTCCCGTACAGCCTGCTGCATCCTGGTGGATAAGGAAGAGATCGGCAGTGTAGGGGCAACCGGAATGCACTCGAGATTCTTTGAAAATGCGGTAGCAGAACTGTATGAAAAGCTGGAGGGTTTTACCGAGTTAAAGCTGCGCCGTGCTCTGGCACATTCCACCATGATCTCCTCTGATGTGAGCGCGGCCTATGACCCTATGTATACGGACGTCTATGAAAAAAGGTCTTCCAGCTTCTTCGGAAGAGGACCGGTCTTCTGCAAACATACCGGAGCACGGGGGAAAAGCGGCTCTAATGACGCAAATGCGGAGTACATCGCAAAACTGCGGCGGGTGTTTGACGAAAATAAAGTCGGCTTCCAGATGGCGGAGATGGGCAAGATCGATGCAGGCGGCGGAGGTACCATTGCGTACATATTGGCTGCATACGGCATGGAAGTGATCGATGGCGGGATCGCGATCCTCTGCATGCACGCGCCGTGGGAGATTGCCAGCAAGGCGGATGTATATGAGGCTTACAGAGGATACTGTGCATTTTTAAAAGATATGAGATGATGCCCTTGGGTATAAAAATGTGGATTTTCTCCATACTATAGTTTCAGTGACTAAGTAATATAAAAGGAGCAGATCGTATGGAGAGAAAAAACGCATGGAATTTTTATCATGAGGAAGATTTGGCGGCGGTAGGAGAACTGAGCATTCGATACCGCCGTTTTTTGGATGCAGGAAAAACGGAGAGGGAGTGTGCCGCAGAGGCTGTCCGCATGGCACGGGAGGAAGGATACCGGGATCTGTTGCAGATGGTCCATGAAGGAGAGACCTTGCGTCCCGGCGACAAGGTTTATCTCTCCTTCATGAAGAAGTCTGCCGCCTTTTTTTGGATCGGCACAGATCCTCTGGAAGAGGGGATGAACATCATCGGAGCGCACATCGATTCCCCGCGTCTGGACCTGAAACAGGTTCCCTGCTACGAGGAAGCCGGAAATGTTTACCTGGATACCCACTACTACGGCGGCATCAAAAAATACCAGTGGTTTGCGCTTCCTCTGGCGCTGCACGGGATCATCGTCAGAAAGGACGGGACATCTGTCAGCCTGTCCGTGGGCGAGAAGGAAGACGATCCGGTGTTCGTGATCACGGATTTGCTGCCCCATCTTGGCAGAGAGCGGAATGAGCAGAAGGTCAAGGATTTCTTTGACGCGGAGAAGATGGACCTGCTGATCGGAAACCAACCCGTCAGGGAGAAGGATGTAAAGCAGCATATCCTGGAGATTTTGTCTGAAACCTACCAGATTCAGGAGGAGGATTTCCTGTCTGCTGAGCTGGAGATCGTGCCGGCCGGAAGGGCGAGGGAATGCGGGATGGACCGGAGCATGGTGCTCTCCTACGGACAGGACGACCGGAGCTGCGCCTTTGCCGCGTTGACCGCTTTGCTGGATACCGGGCATTCTTCCGGGGCTGAGATACCACGAAGGACAGCCTGCTGTCTTCTGGTAGACAAGGAGGAGACCGGGAGCAACGGCGCCACAGGCATGAAATCTCGTTTTTTTGAAAATGCAGTGGCCGAGATCATTGCCATGACCGAAGAAGGAACAGACAGGAAGGAAACGGCGGGGGAGATCCCGTTTGACCTGCGGCTCCGGCGGGCGCTGCTGCATTCCCGGATGCTTTCTGCAGATGTGAGCGCGGCTTTTGACCCTGCTTTTGAGAAATATTATGAAAAGAAAAATTCAGCCTATCTCGGAAACGGACTGGTATTCAACAAATACAGCGGCAGCGGCGGAAAATCCGGGGCCAATGATGCCAACCCGGAATATATGGCGAAGCTCCGCCGGATCATGGAGGAGAGCCAGGTGACCATCCAGACCGCAGAGCTGGGAGCCGTAGACCAGGGAGGCGGCGGGACCATTGCCTATATCATGGCAAAATACGGGATGGAAGTGATCGACTGCGGCCTGGCGGTACTGAGTATGCACGCCCCCTGGGAAGTGACCAGCAAGGCGGATCTGTACGAAGCTGTGAAAGGTTACAGGGCATTTTACAAAAAAATGCTTTAAAATCGGAAGGCATTGTGCTATAATATTGCGGAGCAGCGGTATCTGCAGGTCCAAAAGCCGGAGAAACTGGCTTGTACGTCCATTACACGGACTGTATGGGCTATCGCCGGAAACCATGTACGAGTCCATTGTGATACGGAATTTTGCAGAACTGCAAAGCATGATGAGTAGGAGGAGAAGAGATGAAACACATTAAGACACTGAATACGCAGACATTGAACCATACAGTGAATAAAGGCGGATGTGGAGAATGTCAGACGTCCTGTCAGTCCGCATGCAAGACTTCCTGTACCGTGGGAAATCAGACATGCGAGCATAAAAAATAGACAGAATCTGCTGGACATGCAAGATTGTTAAGGCAGCGGCAGGAGTCGCTGCTTTATCCATGTATAAACGAGAGTCACAGACCCCGCAGCAAGCTGGCGGGGCATCAAAATTCTAGCGCAGAAAGCGGGGTATCTTCAGTGATACATCAATACCAGAATCATGGATACAACATTGTCCTGGATGTGAACAGCGGTTCCGTCCATGTGGTGGATAAGATCGCCTATGACGTGATCGCCTGCCTGGAACGGCAGAATCCCTCCCATACCTGTGACACATTAAGCAGTCCTCTTACTTTGGAAGACCTTCTGGAGAAACTGCCGGGATATCCGAGGGAGGAAGTGTCGGAGGTGCTGGATGCAGTGAAAGAGCTGACCAGGGCGGGACAATTATTTACCCAGGACATTTATGAGGATTATATAGACGAAGTGAAGCAGCGCAAGACAGTGGTCAAGGCATTGTGCCTCCATATTGCCCATGACTGCAACCTTGCCTGCAAGTATTGTTTTGCAGAGGAAGGGGAATACCACGGGCGGCGCGCCATGATGTCCCCGGAGGTAGGCAGGAAGGCGCTGGACTTCCTGGTTCAAAATTCGGGGAACAGGCACAATCTGGAGGTGGATTTCTTCGGAGGCGAGCCGCTCATGAACTGGAAGACAGTGAAAGAGCTGGTAGCCTATGGAAGAGACCTGGAGCAGCAGTATGACAAGCATTTCCGGTTTACGCTGACCACCAACGGAGTATTGCTCAATGAGGAGGTACAGGAGTTTGTCAACCGGGAGATGGACAATGTGGTGCTGAGTCTGGACGGGAGAAAGGAGATCAATGACCGGATGCGGCCCTTCCCGGGCGGCAGCGGCAGCTACGATCTGATCGTTCCCAAGTTCCAGAGGCTGGCGGAGAGCCGGAATCAGGAAAAATATTACATTCGCGGTACATTTACCAGAGAAAACCTGGATTTTTCCAAAGATGTGATGCACTATGTGGATCTGGGCTTTCAGCAGATATCTATCGAGCCTGTAGTCGGCGAGGATACCGATCCGTACGCTATTCAGGAGAGTGACCTGGCCCGGATTTTCGAGGAGTATGATAGGCTGGCTGAGAAGATCATCGAGTATGAGCGGAAGGGAAAGGGATTCCAGTTCTTTCACTTTATGATCGACCTGGAAGGCGGCCCATGCGTGGCAAAGAGACTGTCCGGATGCGGTTCCGGCACGGAATATCTGGCGGTAACTCCCTGGGGGGATCTGTATCCCTGCCACCAGTTTGTGGGGGATGAGAAGTTCCTTATGGGAAATGTTGCAGACGGCATCACCCGGCCGGAGATTGCCGGAGAATTTCGCAGCTGCAGCGTTTATTCCAAGGAAAAATGCAGAAAGTGCTTTGCGCGTTTTTACTGCAGCGGGGGTTGTATGGCAAATTCTTACAAATTCCATCATACCATCCACGACACCTATGATGTGAGCTGCGAGATGGAACGCAAGAGAGTGGAATGTGCCATTATGATCAAGGCAGCTCTGGCAGATCACGCAGAGGATGCATAAGAGAAAGTAATAGAAAGGAAAAAAAGACATGAAAAAAAGTAAAGGCATTATCAGCCTGCTCCTGATCGCAGTCCTGATCGGTCTGCTGGGATTTACGACCGCAGTCGGGTTTGGAAAGGGCGGTTCAGGTGCGGCAAGGAATATCAAGCTGGGCCTGGATCTGGAAGGTGGTGTCAGCATTACCTACCAGGTAAAGGGCGGCACTCCGTCGGCTGAGGATATGGCAGACACGATTTATAAGCTGCAGCGCCGTGTGGAGCAGTACAGCACGGAAGCAACCGTATACCAGGAGGGTGAGGACCGGATCAGCATCGAGATTCCGGGCGTGACCAATGCCAATGAGATCCTTGATGAGCTGGGACAGCCGGGCTCCCTGTATTTTATTGCGGAGACAGACAGCGAGGGAGAGGAAAACTATACTTATCAAGACGGTGATTATGTTTTAAATAAGACCATCGAAGAGATGCTCGAGAAGGATGGCTCGATCGTACTTACCGGTACGGATGTGAAGAGCGCTTCCGCGGAGGTGCACACAAACGAACTGACTAATGCAAACCAAAATGTGGTTTCTCTGGAGATGACTCCGGAAGGGACAAAGAAGTTTGCAGAGGCTACCAAAAGGGCATATAAGGCAGAGGAAAGCATCGGAATCTACTATGACGGTGAATTTATCAGCGTACCCAATGTCAATGCGGAAATCAAGGACGGCCAGGCGATCATCGAGGGAAGCATGAGCTTCGAGGAGGCGGAGAGGATCTCTTCCACCATCCGGATCGGCGGACTGAGCCTGGAACTGGAAGAACTGCGTTCCAACGTAGTAGGCGCACAGCTTGGAGAAGAAGCTATCAGCACCAGCCTGAAGGCCGGGGCTATCGGACTTGCCATCGTATTTATCTTCATGTGCGTGGCATATCTGCTTCCCGGATTTGCATCCAGCCTTGCGCTGCTGATCTATACGGGACTGATCCTTGTCCTGCTGAATGCATTTGATATCACACTGACCCTGCCGGGTATCGCAGGTATCATCCTGGGTATCGGTATGGCAGTGGATGCCAACGTGATTATCTTCGCCAGAGTCCGGGAGGAGCTGGGGGAAGGAAGGAGTGTGAAAAATTCCTTAAATGCTGGATTCCAGAAGGCCATGTCTGCCATCCTGGACGGCAATATCACCACACTGATCGCAGCATTTGTCCTGCAGTGGCTGGGAAGCGGTACCGTAAAAGGCTTTGCGCAGACACTGGCAATGGGTATCGTGGTATCCATGTTCACGGCGCTGGTGATCACCAGGATCATCATTTATTCCTTCTACGCAGTGGGAATCCGTGACAAGAAATTCTACGGACATGCGAAGAAGACGGAACAGGCATCGGTCAATTTCCTTGGAAAGAGAAAGCTGTTCTTTGGGATTTCCGTTCTGCTGATCGCGGCAGGATTTGCATTTATGGGGATCAACGGCGCACAGGGGAAAGGCGTGATGAATTACAGCCTGGAGTTTAAGGGCGGTACGTCTACAAACGTGACCTTTGACAAGGAATATACATTAGAAGAGATCGACCAGGAGATCGTTCCTGTGATCGAAGATGTAACCGGGGATAACAATGTACAGGTACAGAAGGTGGAAGGCACCAGCCAGGTGATCTTCAAGACCCAGACGCTGGATCTGAATAAGCGCGAAGCCTTCAACACGGCAATGATTGATATCTTCCATGCCGATGAAGCGAAGATCGCGACAGAAAATATCAGCGCGACTGTCAGCTCCGAGATGCGGCAGGATGCCATTGTAGCGGTGATCGTTGCCACAATCTGTATGCTGCTGTACATCTGGTTCCGGTTTAAGGATATCCGTTTTGCCACCAGTGCGGTCGTTGCACTTCTCCACGACGTGCTGGTTGTGCTGGCATTCTATGTGGTTGCAAGGGTTTCCGTAGGAAATACCTTTATCGCATGTATGCTGACTATCGTTGGTTATTCGATCAACGCCACCATTGTCATTTTCGACCGGATCCGTGAGGAGATGCGCACGAAGAAAAAGAGCGAGAGCTTAGATCAGCTGGTAAACCGCTGTATCACCCGGACGCTGACGAGAAGTATCTACACCTCCCTGACGACTTTTGTCATGGTGCTGGTACTGTTTATCATGGGAGTCAGCTCCATCAAGGAATTTGCCCTGCCGCTGATGGTTGGTATCATATGCGGTGCATATTCTTCCGTATGTATCACGGGCGCGCTGTGGTATATTATGAAGACCCGCGATGGCAAGAAGGCTGAAACAGCAAAATAATATTTGACATTACTGTAACTGTTCAGGGCAGAGGTGCGGACACAGCCGTGAGGATTCTGAACAGATATAGATGTATTGACTAAAAGGGACAGGCTGTCTCCTTCCATTTATGAACAGGAGGGAGACAGCTTCTTTGTTTTGCATTGTAATATAGAAGAAAGGGAAGAATCATATCATGGAAAAATGGTTTGTAACGATGAAAAAAGCTGACTTTAATGAGATTGCCGCAAAATATCACATTTCTCCAATTCTTGCCAGGCTGATCCGCAACCGTGATGTGGCAGAGGACGCCCAGATTGACCGTTATCTGAACGGGACGGCAGCGGACTTGTACGACGGAATGGGGATGAAGGACATGGACAGGGCCGTGGAGATCCTAAAAGAAAAGATCCGGGAGCATGCGCCGATCCGGGTGATCGGAGATTATGATATCGACGGGGTCAACGCCTCTTACATTCTCCAGAAAGGCTTGTCCGGGCTGGGAGCAGTGGTGGACACGGATATTCCGGACCGGATCCGGGACGGCTTCGGACTGAACAAGATGCTGGTCGACAAGGCGCTGGAGGACGGGATCGATACGATCATCACCTGTGACAATGGGATTGCCGCTTCTGATGAGATCGCATACGGGAAGGATCAGGGGCTGACGATCATCGTTACTGACCATCATGAGATCCCTTACCTGGAAACCGGGGAGGGGAGGAACTACCAGATGCCCCCGGCGGACGCGGTGGTGGATCCCCACCGCCCGGACTGTGAGTACCCCTTTAAAGGGCTGTGCGGTGCGGCGGTTGCCTATAAACTGGTGGAGGCTCTCTATCGTGCAATGGAAAAGGATCTGTCTGGAATCCGGCATCTGATGGAGCATGTGGCAATTGCCACAGTAGGGGATGTGATGGACCTCCAGGGGGAAAACAGGATTTTCGTGAAAATCGGTCTGAACATGCTGAAAAGCACCCGGAATGCAGGTCTGAAAGCGCTCATAGAATGTACAGGAGTTCCGGCAGACAGGATCAGCGCCTACCACATCGGATTTGTGCTGGGACCCTGCATCAATGCCAGCGGCAGGCTGGATACGGCCAAGCGTGCCCTGGCCCTTTTCAACGCGGAGGATGCGCAGGAAGCGCTGAGGCTTGCGGAGGAATTGAAGGAATTGAACGACAGCCGCAAGGATATGACGGAACAGGGTGTGGAACAGGCGGTGGAGATGATTGAAAACTCCTCCCTGAAAGAGGATAAGGTCCTGGTGATCTATCTGCCGGACTGCCATGAGAGCATCGCCGGGATCATCGCCGGACGCATCAGGGAGCGGTATTACCGCCCGGTCTTTGTGCTGACCTCCGCGGAGGAAGGAGTGAAAGGCTCTGGACGCTCCATTGAGAGCTACCACATGTTTGAGGAAATGAGCCGGTGCCGGGAGCTGTTTACCAGGTTCGGAGGACATAAACTGGCGGCCGGACTGTCTCTGCCCGAGGAAAATGTGGATGTATTCCGGAAGCAGATTAATGAGCTGTCGGGATTGACAGAGGAAGATCTGATCGAAAAGGTATCGATTGACATGCAGCTTCCGCTGGCGTATTTATCCCAAAAGCTGGTGGAAGAGCTGGAGCTTTTGGAGCCCTTTGGAAAGGGGAATCCCAAGCCGTTGTTTGTGGAGAAAGGCCTGCGGGTGATCTCCCCAAGGATTGTGGGAACGAACCAGAATGTACTGAAATTCCAGATGGAGGACGCCAGGGGACTTCGGATGGATGCGGTGTATTTTGGGGATGTCCGGGCGTGCATGGAGTATATGAAACAGAAAAACAAGATGGCGTTTACATATTATCCGTCGGTGAATGAGTATATGGGGAGAAAACGTCTGCAGATCACGGTAGTGCATTACCGGTAGAAGGAAGATCACGGATCTGCCGGAAATCCGTATAGAAATACCGACAAAAATCGAAAATCACGGCTTTACAATCTGAAAAAAAATGTTATACTTAAAGTTATATTTTGTTTAGAAAGAGCAGCCTGAGTATGCCCGGCCGGAGCTGGGACACAGGCACGCTCAGGAAAGGAAGTGGGGAATTGATATGGCAGGAATAATGGAATACGAAACGATAAATAAAAGTCTTGGAACGGTTGACGGCCATGCGGTCATGAATCCTGAGGATTATCAAGACCCTGACGTTTTATACAAGGCGTTGGTGAACCGGATCCGGAAGTACCATCCTTCCGCCGACATTACTCTGATCGAGAAGGCGTACCATCTGGCGAAGGAAGCGCATCAGGATCAGGTGCGCAAGTCCGGGGAGCCTTATCTGATCCACCCCATGTGGGTGGGAATCATTCTTGCCAACCTGGAGATGGATAAAGAAACCATCGTGGCAGGGATGCTCCATGACGTAGTGGAGGATACGGATGTGACGCTGGAGGATATCTCAAGGGAGTTCGGGGAAGAGGTGGCCCTCCTGGTGGACGGAGTGACCAAACTGGGACAGCTCAGCTATTCCAAGGATAAGCTGGAGATCCAGGCGGAGAATCTGCGGAAGATGTTTCTGGCTATGGCAAAGGATATCCGGGTGATCATCATCAAGCTGGCGGACCGCCTGCATAATATGCGTACACTGGAATTTATGATTCCCAGGAAGCAGCAGGAAAAAGCAAGGGAGACCATGGATATCTATGCGCCCATTGCTCAGCGGCTCGGGATTTCCAAGATCAAGATCGAGCTGGACGATCTGTCGCTGAAGTATTCTCAGCCGGAGGTATACGGACAGCTTGTCAGTGACCTGAATGAACGGAAGACAAAGCGGGAAGAGTTCGTGCAGCAGATCGTGGCAGAGGTTTCCCGGCATATGGAAAATGCCCACATTCATGCAAGGGTCTACGGGCGGGTCAAGCATTTTTTCAGTATTTACAAAAAAATGGTGCTTCAGAATAAGACTCTGGATCAGGTCTACGACTTGTTTGCCGTAAGGATCATTGTGGATTCGGTAAAGGACTGTTATGCGGCGCTGGGCGTGATTCATGAGATGTATACGCCGATTCCGGGCAGGTTTAAGGATTATATCGCCATGCCCAAGGTGAATATGTACCAGTCCCTTCACACGACGCTGATGGGACCCTCCGGGCAGCCCTTTGAGATCCAGATCCGGACAGAGGAGATGCATAAGACGGCTGAATACGGAATTGCGGCCCATTGGAAATACAAAGAAGGCGGGGATTCCAGCAAGAGTACCAAAACCCAGGAGGAAGAGAAGCTGAGCTGGCTTCGGCAGATTCTCGAGTGGCAGCGGGACATGTCGGACAACCGGGAGTTTCTAAGCCTGCTAAAGGGCGATCTGGATTTGTTTACGGAGGATGTATACTGCTTTACCCCCAATGGGGATGTGAAGAGCCTGCCAAACGGCTCCACACCCGTAGATTTTGCCTATGCTATTCACAGTGCGGTAGGCAACCGGATGGTGGGAGCCAGGGTCAACGGAAAGCTGGTCACCATTGATTACAAGATTCAGAACGGAGACCGCATTGAGGTGCTGACCTCCCAAAATTCCAAGGGACCCAGCAGGGACTGGCTCAATATTGTGAAGAGCCCACAGGCAAAATCCAAGATCAATCAGTGGTTTAAAAAGGAATTTAAGGAAGAAAATATTATCCGGGGGAAGGATCTGATTTCCTCTTACTGCAGGATGAAATCCATCAATTTGTCGGATGTGCTCAAACCGAAGTACCAGCAGGTGGTACAGAAAAAATACGGTTTCCGGGACTGGGATGCAGTCCTGGCGGCAGTGGGGCACGGCGGACTCAAGGAGGGCCAGGTAGTCAACCGTCTCCAGGAGGAATACGAAAAGGAGCACAAGAAAGAACTGACAGAGGAGCTGATCCTGAACAAGATCTACGACAGCGCCCACCAGAAGGTCCATGTGGCAAAGTCCAGGAGCGGGATCATGGTGCGCGGGATCGCGGATGTGGCGGTACGTTTTCCGAGGTGCTGCAATCCGGTGCCAGGGGATGAGATCGTCGGATTCGTGACCCGCGGCAAAGGCATGACCATCCACCGGACAGACTGCGTCAATATGCTGCATCTCTCCGACGCGGAGCGGGAGCGGCTGATCGATGTGGAATGGGGCGAGACTCCGGAGAATGAGAGCGGCGGACAGTATCTGGCGGAACTTAAGATCTTCACCGACGACCGCCAGGGTCTTTTGATGGAGATTACCAAGATCTTTACCGAAGGCAAGCTGGATGTGAAGTCAATGAATGTGAGGACGAGCAAAAAGGGAACGGCTACGTTTGACATGGGATTTATCGTTCATGGAAGAGAAGAGCTGGATAAGGTGATCGAGAAGGTGCGCCAGCTTGACGGGGTGATCGATATTGAAAGAACGGCGGGATAGAACACGCCATAGTTTGTTACTATTCACAGCCATAGTTTTGAAACAGACAGCAGACACGCTTGGCTGACAGGAAAGGACGGCAGGTGCACAGGGATTATGATAAAGATTCAAAATTTTGTACTTGGTATGGTGAGAACCAATTGCTATCTGGTCATCAATGAAGAGACCGGACAATGTGTTCTGGTCGATGCAGCAGTGTATTCAGCAGAGATTGCGGAACAGATCCGTAAGGCGGGGCTGGAACTGCGGGGAATCCTCCTGACCCACGGACATTTTGACCATATCATGGGGATTGACGGATTTCGGAAGGAATTTCCGGGGATTCCTGTTTATGCGCATCGGGAGGAGAAGGTTCTGTTAACAGATGCATCCATGAATGCGTCTGCTGAATTTGGAAGGCAATACACGTATACCGGGGCGTCCTATACAGAGGACGGCGGTATTCTGGAGATTGCCGGGCTGCGGTTCCATGTGATTCATACGCCGGGGCACACCATCGGCGGGTGTTGCTATTATCTGCCGGAGGAGAAGGTACTTTTCAGCGGGGATACCTTGTTCCGGGAATCCATCGGCAGGACGGATTTTCCAACCGGAAACAGCAGCCAGCTGATGCGTTCCGTCCGGGAGAAGCTTTTTACCCTTCCGGAGGATACGGTGGTCTATCCGGGGCATATGGAGACAACGACGATCGGGGACGAACAGAAGTACAATCCTTATTTTGAGAGGACTATTCCAAAGAAAACGAGTGATTTATGATTACGAATATATGCAAAACAGCAGCGGTTTCCTGTAAAGAAACCGTATATACCTACAATATCTTTCATATGGTAAAAGCCTTTTTCCCAGAGGCGGAGATCAGGCAGACCGTGGATGAAGAGCAGGAACCTCTTGTAAACCTTGTGTTGGACGGAGGTTCTTATTTTTCTGTGATGCCGGATCTGAGTGTGAGAACTGGTGTTTGGAGCACAGCAGGGAGATTGCTGAGACCGGAAGATGATGCCGTGGAACAAAATGCGTTCCGCCGGGAGGACGGACTGCGGGCGCAGGGATCTTCAGATCACGGCGCGCTGTGCCTGCCGAATGGGGACAAAAATGAGCGGAAGAAGCAGGTGACGCGGCGGATTTATGACTGTCTGTCAGCACATACAGGGGAACAGCTTGCCTGGGGGACACTGACTGGAGTCCGTCCGGTGAAGCTTGCCATGAGCCGCCTGGAATCCGGGGATGGGGCGGAGGAGACCGCGGCCTTCCTGAAGCGCGAATATCAGGTTTCCGAAGAAAAGGCATGGCTTGCGGCCAGGATTGCAGAGCGGGAGAGGGCACTGCTTGGACGTCTGGATTATAAAAATGGGTTCAGCCTGTATATCGGTATTCCTTTTTGTCCCAGTATCTGCTCCTATTGTTCGTTTAGCTCCTCGCCGATCAGGCTGTGGAAGGATCGGGTGGAGGACTATCTGGAAGCCCTGTTCCGGGAGATTCGGGCTATCGGGCACATGACTTCCGGCAAGAAGCCGGACACAGTCTATATCGGGGGTGGAACGCCTGTGACATTGGAAGCGTCCCAGCTGGACAGGCTGCTCTCGCTGGTAGAGGACACCTTTTCCGAAGCTATATCTGGAAAAGGGCTTCTGGAGTATACGGTGGAAGCGGGACGGCCGGATGGCATCACGCAGGAGAAGCTGGAAGTCCTCCGGCGGCACGGGATCAGCCGGATCTCCATCAATCCCCAGACCATGCAGCAGAGGACGCTGGACCGGATCGGAAGGCGGCACACGGTGGAGGATGTGGTCCGAAGCTTTTGGCTGGCCAGGGAACTGGGATTTGACAATATCAACATGGACCTGATCGCCGGGCTGCCGGGAGAAAACGCGGCGGACATGCAGGATACCCTCCGGCAGATCGAAGCCCTGCATCCGGACAGCCTTACCGTGCATGCCCTTGCTATCAAGCGGGCGGCACAGATGGGCCAGGAGAAGAGGGCTGAGGGAGGTTTGGAACACTGGGAGATCTCCCGGATGATCCGGGACAGCGGAGATGCCGCAAAACGGATGGGGATGGTTCCCTACTATCTATACCGGCAGAAAAACATTGCCGGGAATTTTGAAAATGTGGGGTATGCAAAGGCTGACAAAGCCGGGATCTACAATATTCTGATTATGGAGGAGAAACAGACCATACTGGCGGCAGGCGCAGGCACAACGACCAAGATTGTGCTGCCGGAAAAAATCCGTCTGGACAATGGAAAAGAGACGAATCTGATCCGCCTGGAAAATGTGAAGGATGTGGCTTACTATATCAGAACAATCGACGAAATAATAGAGCATAAGCAAAGGCTGCTGGAAAAATGGTGAGTGCTTATAGGTGCGCCGGCTCTAAAAGCGGATGTCGTCGGAGAAAAAGTGTAAATGTCTTTATAACACCGCCTATCCCGTTTGCCGGCAGGATAGGCTTTTTTTATGATATTTATACGGGAAAGAAAGGATGGATGGATATGGAGCGCAGAAGAATCAGGATTGTCGATATTGGAGGAATGATAAAATGGAAAAAAGGAAACTGGTAACCCCGGATGATATGAAAACTGCTTTGAAGGATCTTGGCGTCCGAAAAGGACAGGCGATTATGGTGCATACATCGCTGAGCAGTCTGGGTTATGTGTGCGGCGGCGCCCAGTCGGTTATTGAAGCATTGCTTGAGAGCGTTGGTGATGAAGGTACGATTATGATGCCTACACAGTCGTGGAAAGACCCGGTATCGAAAAAGTTCCGATTGATTTAGCCGGAATTACAAGGTATAATGATTTTGAAGTTTTATATCTTTCGGAGAGCCAATGATTGATAAAGCGCTTTCCGGTTTTTCATGCCCGAAAAATCCGGATGCGGGACGCTCCATAAAAAGGAGCGCCGCGGAGTTTCAGGAAGCTGCTAAAAGTTCAGAGAGAATGTTTATAGTAACCGAAAGGAGAGAAAGAATCAATATGGCATTGAAGAAGAAGCCCGTTACCGGGATGAAGGACATGCTCCCGGAGGAGATGGAAATCCGGGATTACTGCGTGGGACTGATCAAGGAGACCTACAAGTCGTTTGGATTTTGCTCCATGGAGACGCCCTGTGTGGAACACATTGAAAACCTCTGCAGCAGGCAGGGCGGAGACAATGAAAAGCTGATCTTTAAAATATTAAAGCGGGGAGAGAAGTTGAAGCTGGATCAGGCGAAGGAGGAGGCGGACCTGGTAGACGGAGGTCTGCGCTATGACCTGACCGTTCCTTTGTCCCGCTATTATTCGGCCAATGCAAATGAACTGCCGTCCCCTTTTAAGGCGCTGCAGATTGGCAATGTCTGGAGGGCGGACAGGCCCCAGCGGGGGCGGTTCCGCCAGTTCATGCAGTGCGACATCGACATTTTGGGGGAATCCTCAAACCTGGCGGAGATCGAGCTGATCCTGGCCACGACCACGCTGCTTGGGAAGCTGGATTTCCATGATTTTACGATCCGCATCAATGACCGGCGTTTCCTCAAGGCGATGGCGGCATACAGCGGATTTGACGAAGCGGATTATGAGAAAATATTTATCACCCTGGATAAGATGGATAAGATCGGAATCGACGGAATCCGGGCAGAATTAGAGGAAAACGGCTATGCGGAAGAATCAGTGGAAACATATCTGCGGATGTTTCAGGAGATTACGAATGATGTGGAAGGCGTGCGCAGGTGCGGCGAGAAGCTGGAGGGTTATCTCCCGGAGGGCGCGGCGGCATCGCTGGAAACGATCATGAGCAGTGTGGAACGCGCAAAGGAAGCGGATTTTAAGATCAGCTTCGACCCGACGCTGGTTCGGGGCATGTCCTATTACACGGGAACCATTTTTGAAATTTCCATGGATGAATTTGGCGGCTCGGTAGGCGGCGGCGGACGCTACGATGAGATGATCGGAAGGTTTACAGGGCAGGCTACCCCGGCCGTGGGCTTCTCCATCGGCTTTGAGCGGATCGTCATGCTTTTGCTGGAACGGCAGTACCAGATACCAACTGGCGGTAAGAAGAAGGCGTACCTGCTGGAAAAGAACCTTTCCCAGGAAAAACTGCTGGACGTCCTGGAACAGTCAAAAGCGGAACGGGGAACCGGAATGCAGGTCATGGTCATGAACATGAAGAAAAACAAAAAATTCCAGAAGGAACAGCTGATTCGGCAGGGATATCAGGAAATTGTGGAAATCTATGATTAAAAGGAGCAGAGGTACATTATGGCAGAATCAATGAGAGGATTACATCGTACCCACCGCTGCGGCGAGCTCTCGGCTGCAAACGCGGGGGAAATGGTCACAGTCATGGGATGGGTTCAGAAGAACCGGAATAAAGGCGGGCTTGTATTTGTAGACGTGCGGGACCGTTCTGGAATCATCCAGGTGGTGTTTGAGGAAGGAAAGGCAGACGCGGATCTGATTGCAAAAGCGGCCGGACTTCGTTCGGAATACGTCGTTGCGGTGGTGGGAAAGGTGGAAAAGCGTTCCGGCGCAGTGAACGAGCACATTTCCACAGGGGAGATCGAGGTGATCCCGTCGGAGCTGCGCGTGCTGTCCGAGTCCGCAACGCCCCCGTTCCCGATTGAAGAAAATTCCAGGACCAAGGAGGAGCTGCGTCTGAAATACCGCTATCTGGATCTGAGAAGGCCGGACCTGCAGAGGAATCTGATGATGCGCAGCCAGGTGGCGACCCTGACGAGGCAGTTTTTGGCGGATGAGGGATTTTTAGAGATCGAGACCCCCATCCTTGGAAAGAGCACGCCTGAGGGGGCAAGGGATTACCTGGTGCCGAGCAGAGTGCATCCGGGCAGCTTTTACGGGCTTCCCCAGTCGCCCCAGCTCTTCAAACAGCTCCTCATGTGTTCCGGCTATGACCGGTATTTCCAGATTGCGAAATGCTTCCGGGACGAGGATCTGCGCGCGGACAGGCAGCCGGAATTTACCCAGATTGACATGGAGCTTTCCTTTGTGGATGTGGACGACGTGATTGATGTGAATGAACGCCTGCTGGCAAAATTGTTCCGGGACGTGCTGGGCGTGGAAGTGAGCCTGCCGATCCCCAGAATGACCTGGCAGGAGGCCATGGACCGGTACGGTTCCGACAAGCCGGATACCCGATTCGGCATGGAACTGACGGATGTGACGGAAACAGTGAAGGATTTTGACTTTGTCGTATTTAAAGGCGCCGTAGAAAACGGCGGCAGTGTGCGGGGGATCAATGTCAGAGGACAGGGCGGTATGCCCCGCAAGAAGATCGACAAGCTGGTCAGCTTCGCAAAGGATTACGGCGCAAAGGGACTGGCCTATATTGCCATCCAGGAGTATGGAAGCTTTAAGTCCTCATTTGCAAAATTTATGACCGAGGAGCAGTCCAAAAACCTGATCGACGCCATGGCGGGAGAGGCAGGAGACCTGCTTTTGTTTGCCGCGGACAAAAACAAGGTGGTATGGGACGTGCTGGGCGCCCTGCGTGTGGAACTGGCAAAACAGCTGGAGCTTTTGGATAAAAATGAATACAGATTCGTCTGGATTACGGAATTTCCGCTGCTGGAATGGAGCGAGGAGCAGAACCGCTATACGGCCATGCACCATCCCTTTACGATGCCCATGGAAGAGGATCTGCAGTATCTCGATTCCGACCCGGGCAGGGTGCGCGCCAAGGCGTACGATATTACCCTGAACGGAAATGAGATCGGGGGCGGAAGCATCCGAATCTTCCAGAACGAGATCCAGGAAAAGATGTTTGAGGTGCTTGGGTTTACGAAAGAACAGGCACACAGCCAGTTCGGCTTTTTGCTGGATGCATTCCGGTATGGGGTGCCGCCCCACGCTGGGCTTGCATACGGCCTGGACCGTATGGTGATGCTGATGGCGAAGGAGGACAGTATCCGGGATGTGATCGCATTTCCGAAGATCAAGGACGCGTCCTGTCTGATGACGGACGCGCCGGGAGAGGTGGATGAAAAGCAGCTTCTGGAACTGGGGCTGGCCCTGGCGGAAGAGGATACAGAAGTTGCGGAGGAGACAGAGGAAGGCTGAGCGAAAAAGAAATGGAACGGCTGGCCTGGTACTTTGTCAGATTCGAAAGAATCATCACATATCAGAATATGAATAAGCTGTGAGGATAAAAAACAGGAGATTCCGAGGGAGGCTCCTGTTTTTTTATACCCAAGGGGCTATTATGGCCATTCGGCCATCTCACAAGGTATACCCAAAGGGCATCCCATTATGGCCATACGGCCATTTCACAAGGTATAAGAGACGAAGTTTATTTAAGGAAATAAAAAAGCTTTCGGAAAACCGAAAGCTTTTTTACTAGAGCGACAGACGGGGTTCGAACCCGCGACCCCGACCTTGGCAAGGTCGTACTCTACCAACTGAGCCACTGTCGCATCTCTGTGTTTTTGTATTCCGTATCGGAACAATACATACTATACTACAAGATTCTCTGTATGTCAACACTTTTTGAAAAATTAATTGTTGGAATTTTTATAAAAATTTCAGACGATTCTATATGGCCAGAAAAAGCCGCACCGGATGCCTGTCGGGGCCGGTACGGCGATTGTTTTTAATCGGCTTTTACGTCTACCACCGGGGCCGGGGCAACCGCACCGGCTGCACCGTATGCGGCCCGGGCCTTAGCCCGCTTGACCTTCAGGGCTTCCGGCGTGAGTTCCGCCTCAGCCCGGGTCATTTCCCGCTGGCTGAGCACTTCCTTCGCATCTCGGATCAGCGCATCTTTTACAGCGGAATCCTGGGGCTCCTCCTGGTCGGTCTCCTGTGTCTTCTCAACGACTTCTTCCACGGTATCCTGGGTCGGGTCGTCAATGTTCTGCTCGGCTTCCTTGGCTTCCTTGAGATCCTTCTCCGCCTTCAGCCGTTCCTGCTCGGTGGGGAGCTGGGCATATTTTCCGCTTTCCACAAATTCCCTTGTGGACTGCTGGAGGGCGGCGTTCTTCTGATGCTCCCGCATCACCAGCTCGAACTTTTTGTTTTCCGGAATGGCAGGATTGTTCATAATGCTGTTGACGGCGCCTAAGGAACTGGCCGTATGGAGCATCTTTACCCGCTCCACCTCGTCCTTGGTCTTGCAGCGCTTGAGCTCCTCCTCATACTGCTTCTGCTCGGCCTGCATGGACTTTACATGCTGGTAGGCTTCCGGGTCATTTTTCCTCAGATACTCCATCTCCTCCGCAGAAAGCCTCTGGCCGCACTTTAACTTGAGGTCGATCTGCGCTTGGAGCTTGGCGGAGCCATCCTGATTGGACTGCCGGATCTCGTCTGCCTGCTGCTTCACCCAGTCGTCGATGGTCGTCGTCCCATCTGCAGAGAAATCATTGGTATCTTTTCTCTTTTGCCACTTCATCTGCATTTCCATATTTTTCGTATATGAGTTCAAAGACTGAACCGAAAAAAAATTCATAGGGCACCTCCTTCTATAAATGAAAAAGCGATTGCTGTTTAGCCCGGTCATATGAAACTTATCTATAATTTATATCGGCCGGATATTACAAATCATAACGTCGGCCGGGAATCATTTGGTTGACTTTTCAGAAATGGGGGTGTATCGTTAATCATAACAGAACGCACGGAAACTACGACAGTCAGAGGGGGATATATGAAAAGAGACAGGATGCAGGCAGAGGATCAGAACGGGCGGCTTTCATTGACGATGATCGCCGAGGGACTTTTGGTGGGTGTGGCCGCGGGAGTGACGGCGCTTTTATACCGGCTGTCCCTGGGATATGCCGGGAAGCTGCTGGAAAAAATCCTTCAGTTTCTCTATGCACATCCGATCTGGACTCCGGGATGGCTCGCTGTGCTGGTGCTGCTTGCGCTGGCCGTGGGTTTTCTGATGAAACGGGAGCCACTGATCGCAGGGGGCGGGATACCCCAGGCGGAGGCGGAGATCGAGGGGACGCTGCTTGGGCGCTGGATGCGGGTGATCCCGGCGAAGTTCGGGGGCGGCTTCTTATGTATCCTGGGCGGCCTGTCGATGGGAAGATGCGGGCCCTCCATCCAGCTCGGGGCCATGGCGGGACAGGGGGTCTCGCGGCTTTTGAAACGGGGAGAGAGTAAGGAGCGCAGCCTGATGGCCTGCGGGGCGGGCGCAGGGCTGGCGGCCACGTTTCATGCGCCTCTTGCGGGAATGATTTTTGCCGTGGAGGAGCTGTACAAAGGGGGAGACATGCCGGCTTTTATTTCCGTGCTGACAGCCACGGCGGCAGCGGCATTTTCCTCCATCACCGTCATAGGTAATGCGCCGATCTTCCAGTTCGGGCTGACCAGCGCTCTTCCCCAGTCTTATTACTGGATGCTGCTCCCTCTGGGAATCCTGGTCGGGGCGGCAGGCGCTTTCTACAGCCGGGCCATGTTAACGGCCCAGAGCCTGTATAAAAAGGCCCGGTTTCTGGATGAGCCGGGGCGGATGCTGACCGTCTTTCTGACGGCAGGAGTGTTTGCCGCAGTGCTGCCGAAGGTGCTGGGCAGCGGAGGGTGGCTGATCGCTTCCCTGACAAATGGAGAGATGCTTCTGGGAGAGGTGGCGCTGCTTCTTGTCATGAAGTTTTTGTTTTCCGCGCTCTGCTTTGGCTCCGGGGCGCCGGGAGGGAATATATTTCCTCTGCTGACGCTGGGGGCGATGCTGGGAGCCGCTTTTTCCATGATCGGTTCCGGATTATTCGGACTGGATCCGGTTTACCTTAACAACTTCGTGCTGCTTGCCATGGCGGGGCTTTTTACGGCGGTGCTGCGGACGCCGGTTACGGCGGTTGTACTGCTCTTTGAGATGTCCGGACTGGTGAGCCAGCTTTTGTCCCTGTGCATCGTCTGCCTGACCGCTTATGTGGTTTCGGAGCGTTTGTATCCGAAACCAATGAACAGGATTCTGCTGGAGAGAAGCCTGGCCGCAGAGACATGCAGTGAAGAGACTGTTCACACTCTGACCGGGTGTTCACAGTAACACAGGGACTCCAAAAGCATAAAAAAGCATGGGATATTTACATGACAAAATACAAAAGTTATGTTATACTTCATTTTAAGGACTGGCAGACATTGCAGACCGGCAGACAGCAGCAGACAGGCCGTCCTCAGGTACGGGCCGGCCGGACATAAAGGAGTATAAGAGATGAAAAGAGTATTGCTGAAATTAAGCGGCGAGGCCCTGGCAGGGGAGAAGAAGACAGGCTTTGACGAAGCGACGTGTATGGGTGTCGCACATCAGGTAAAGAAGCTGGCAGATGAGGGATATCAGATTGCAGTCGTGACTGGCGGCGGCAACTTCTGGAGAGGGCGCACCAGCGAGACCATTGACCGGACAAAGGCGGATCAGATCGGGATGCTGGCGACGGTGATGAACTGCATCTATGTATCGGATATCTTCCGGTATGCAGGGATGAAGACGGAGGTATTCACGCCATTTGTATGCGGTGCGTTTACGACCCTGTTTTCCAAGGACGCTGCGGTTGCGGCTCTGGAAGAAGGAAAAGTGATCTTTTTCGCAGGAGGGACCGGACATCCTTACTTCTCTACAGATACGGGAGCGGTTCTCAGGGCAATTGAGATCGAGGCGGATGCCATGCTTCTGGCAAAGGCCATCGACGGGATTTATGACAGCGATCCCAAGGTCAATCCGGATGCGAAAAAGTACGATGAGATTTCCATTCAGGAGGTCATCGATCAAAAACTCGCAGCAGTGGATCTGACCGCATCCATTCTCTGCATGGAGAATAGAATGCCCATGCTGGTATTCGGATTAAACGAGGAAGAGGGCATTGTCAGAACTATGAGCGGCGATTTTTCAGGGACGAAGGTTACGGTTTCGTGATGAAAAGCGATACGGAACAGATACTATATATCAATCCAAGGAGGACAGGAAGATGGATGAAAAATTAAAGGTATACGAAGAGAAGATGAAAAAGACAATGAATAACCTGGGCGGAGAGCTGGGCGCGATTCGTGCCGGACGGGCAAATCCGCATGTTTTGGACAGAATTGTGGTAGACTATTATGGAACACCTACTCCGATCCAGCAGGTTGCCAATGTTTCCGTGCCGGAAGCACGTATGATTCAGATCCAGCCATGGGAGAAAAATATGCTCAAGGTGATTGAGAAAGCAATCCAGGTATCTGACCTGGGGATCAACCCGACCAATGACGGTTCCACGATCCGCCTGGTATTTCCGGAACTGACCGAGGAACGCAGAAAGGACTTGGCAAAGGACGTGAAGAAAAAGGGAGAGGCTGCAAAGGTGGCCATCCGTAATATCCGCAGGGACGGGAATGACGCGTTTAAAAAGCTGAAAGGGACGGAGGTTTCCGAGGATGAGATCAAGGACCTTGGAGAACGTCTCCAGAAGCTGACGGACAAGTTTATCAAGGATGTAGATAAAGAGGTCGAGGTAAAGACAAAAGAGGTTATGACGGTATAATTGCTGTGATTCTCAGCCGGCAGGAGGGAATGGGAATGTGAGCCCTTTGGACAGGACGGGATCATTGTATTTATGAAAAACATATCGTCTGAAATTATGGGGGCTTGAGAGATCTGTGTATGTTTGAGGCATGGTATCTCAATCCCCTTTTGCTGTGAAAGGAAGAGACCGCGTGTTTTTTCGACTGCAGCATCAACAGAGTATCGCAGGCAGACTTATCCTGCCTGGCTTTCTCTGCTGATACTGTGCAAACTGTACAATTCAAGGAGGGAACAGAAAATGAACGTACCGCAGCATGTGGCGATCATCCTGGATGGAAACGGCCGCTGGGCCAGGTCAAAGGGGATGCCCCGGAATTACGGCCACGCTCAGGGGAGCAAGAATGTAGAACGGATTTGTGAAGAAGCATGGCGGATGGGGATCAAGTACCTGACGGTCTATGCATTTTCCACGGAGAACTGGCAGCGCCCGAAGTCAGAAGTGGATGCGTTGATGAAGCTGCTTAGAAATTATATGAAAACCTGTCTCAGGACGGCGGAGAAAAATGATATGAAGATCCGTGTGATCGGGGATATTGATCCCCTGGATGAGGATATCAAGAAACGGATCCTGGAGCTGGAGGAGGCAAGCCGGAATAACGGAGGCCTTAATTTTACGATTGCCTTAAATTACGGGAGCCGGGATGAGATGATCCGTGCGGTGAAGCATCTGGCGCAGGACTGCGTGGAGCAGAGGGTGAAGCCGGAAGACATTGATGAAAAGCTGTATGCCTCTTATCTCGACACCTGCGAGTTGCCGGATCCGGATCTGCTGATCCGGACAAGCGGAGAACTTCGGCTGTCCAATTACCTTTTGTGGCAGCTTGCATATTCGGAATTTTACTTTACCGATGTTCCATGGCCGGATTTTACAAAAGAGGAATTGATCCGTGCTATCGAGCATTATAATAGTAGGGAGCGGAGATTCGGCGGAATAAAGGAGGGGCAGGATGTTTAAGACAAGGCTGTTGAGCGGGATACTTCTGGTCATCCTTGCGCTGGTAACGATCATCTCGGGTGGGACGGTGCTATGGGTCACGGTGGCGCTGATCAGCTGGATCGGAATGAGGGAATTGTATAAACCCTTCCGCATTGAAAACGCGCTGCCCGGAATCTGCGGATACTTCTTCGGGATTCTGTATGACGGGCTGCTGCTGGCTCTGAACGGAGGATATCTTCCGGGAGAATCCAGGGACTGGTTTATGGGGCTTATAATGGCTCTGATCATTTCCCTTATGGCAGTGATGGTGTTTTCCTATCCGAAATATCACGCAGACCAGCTGATGGCGGCATTTTTCGGGGTATTTTATGTAACAGTGATGCTGTCCTATATCTATCAGATCCGGGTACTTCCGGGCGGGGCGTTTACCGTGTGGCTTGTATTTATTTGTTCCTGGGGATGCGACACTTGTGCGTACTGCGTGGGTATGCTGCTCGGCAGGCATAAGATGGCTCCGAAGCTCAGCCCCAAAAAATCCGTAGAGGGCGGGATCGGCGGCATTGCCGGCGCGGCTTTGATCGCCGTACTCTATGCGCTGGCAATCAATCATTGGGGAAATGCGGATGTAAGCGTGCTTTCCTTTGCGGTGATCGGAGCAGCCGGCGGATTGATCTCCCAGGTGGGGGATTTGGGAGCTTCCGCCATCAAGCGGAATTATGGAATCAAGGATTACGGAAAACTGATCCCGGGCCACGGCGGGATTCTGGACCGGTTTGACAGCGTGATCTTTACAGCGCCGATCATTTATTATCTGGCGGTGCTGATATCCTGAGACAAAATATCCTGAGACAAAATTCATGAAAAGCAGACAGAAGATATAGAACAAATCGGATGCCCATATTTCATAACGGATGGTTTTTGAAAATACAGGCGTCCGGCCGCGAAAGAGGATGTGAACAGATTATTATGAAGAAAATTGCGATTCTGGGGGCTACTGGATCGATTGGGACTCAGACACTGGAGGTTGTGAGGGAAAACGGGGACATTGAGGTTCTGGCTTTGGCTGCGGGCAGCAATATCACACTGCTGGAAGCGCAGATCCGGGAATTTGGACCAAAGCTTGCGGCAGTATGGACAGAGGAAAATGCACGGGAGCTGAAAAGCCGTATCCGGGATCTGGACGTAAAGGTGGTATCCGGTATGGACGGCCTTTTGGAAGTTGCGGCAATGCCGGAGGCGGAGATCCTGGTCACGGCGATCGTGGGAATGATCGGAATCCTTCCCACCATAGAAGCCATCAAGGCAGGCAAGGATATTGCCCTTGCCAATAAGGAAACCCTGGTCACGGCGGGGCATATTATCATGCCTCTGGCAAAGGAGCGGGGCGTGTCTATCCTCCCGGTGGACAGCGAGCACAGCGCCATCTTTCAGTCTCTCCAGGGAGGACAGGAAAAGGCGCTGCATAAGATCCTTCTGACCGCATCCGGCGGCCCTTTTCGGGGAAAGACCCGGGCGGAGCTGGAAGAGATCCAGGTAGAGGATGCCCTGAAGCACCCGAACTGGGAGATGGGCCGGAAGATCACCATTGATTCTTCCACCATGGTGAACAAAGGGCTGGAGGTCATTGAGGCAAAATGGCTGTTCGGCGTCAGCGTGGATCAGGTGGAAGTGGTGGTCCAGCCCCAGAGCATCATCCATTCCATGGTGGAATATACAGACGGGGCGATCATAGCGGAGCTGGGAACCCCGGACATGAAGCTGCCCATCCAGTATGCACTGTATTACCCGGAACGGCGGTATCTGCCAGGAAAGCGTCTGGATTTTTCACAGCTTTCTCAGATTACGTTTGAGAAGCCGGATCTGGAGACCTTTTACGGGCTGAAGCTTGCGTTTGAAGCCGGGAGGAAAGGCGGATCCCTTCCTACGGTATTGAATGCGGCAAATGAAGCCGCAGTAGCCATGTTCCTGGAGAGAAAGATCCGGTATCTGCAGATTCCGGAAATGATAAGGTGCTGTATGGAGCGGCATCAGAATATCGTGGATCCCACGGTAGAACAGATTCTGGAGACAGAGCAGGAGACTTATGCGTATATTTGCGGGAGAGACTGGCGAAGACCGTGAGGATGTTCGATAAGCGTTCAAAAAATGAAGAGGTGGTAATATAAATGGGAATTGTCATAGCGATACTTTTATTCAGTGGAATCGTAATCTTTCATGAGTTGGGACATTTTTTGCTGGCAAAGGCAAACAAAATACATGTGGATGAATTTTCACTGGGACTTGGACCTACTTTGTTCGGAAAAGTGATCGGCGGAACGAAATTTTCGCTGAAGTTACTTCCCTTCGGCGGAGCATGTATGATGGGAGAGGATGAGGCGGAGGAATTTTCCGCTCCATTTCCGAGAGAATCTCATGTGCATACCGGGGAGGAAACGGACGTGGAGGAAGTATATCTCCGCACATCTGCGGAAGGCAGCGCGGAGGATCCGTCAGAGGGCAGCTTTAACAGCAAGTCTGTCTGGGCAAGGATTTCTGTGATCGCGGCAGGTCCCATCTTTAACCTGATACTGGCCTGGATCCTCTGCGTGATCATGGTTGCCTGGGTGGGCTACCGGGCTCCGGTGGTTGGAGAAGTATCGGATGGATATTCGGCGAAAGAGCAGGGCATTCGGGCCGGGGATACGATCACAAGAATTGACGGGAAACGGATTTACCTCTGGGACGAGATTACGCTGGCTAACCTGATGAACAGCGAAGGCGGAGAAATCGAGATCACTTATCAGCGGGACGGGAAGGAAACCACCGTTGTACTGGAACCGCGGGCGCTGGAGGGGGATCTGAATAAACGGCTTGGGATCACCAGCACGGCAGGATCGGAAAAAACAGGCATTTTAGGGTCACTGCAGTATGGCGCTTATACGGTGCGGTATTGGATCAATTATACGATGGACTGCCTGAAAATGCTGGTTGGAGGAAAAGTGGGCATTCGGGATATGTCCGGTCCGGTTGGAATCGTGGACGCGGTAGACGCGACTTACCAGAGTTCCAGATCCGCGGGAATACAGATATTAGTGCTGAATCTGCTGAATTTTGCTATTTTGCTGACCGCCAACTTAGGAATCATGAATCTGCTGCCGATTCCGGCGCTGGATGGGGGGCGGCTGGTATTTTTGTTCATGGAGGCCGTTCGCGGAAAGCGGGTGCCGCCGGAGAAAGAAGGCATGGTACACTTTGCCGGGCTGGCAGTGCTCATGGTGCTGATGGTCGTGGTGATGTATAATGATATTATAAAGCTGTTATAAAAAAATGGTTTTAGAGAGATGTTAAAGTCCCTCTAAAACCATTTTTTACTGATACCTCCAATAAACTGTGATCACTGACATCATCGGATCCTCCACATACGTATACCACACTGTATCCAGCCCATAGTGTACCGCCAGGGTCTGGGCAGCCTGGGGAATCACGTTGTTGATGATATCGTCATGGGCCTGAAGATAAAGGTCATTGTAAGAAAACTTACAGGAAAAGGAGGGCCTCATCTCATAAATAGACTGATTCATGTTCAGCAGCATCACATAGCTGTCGTAGCCTTCATAATACATGCCGTTCAGTACATAATAATCCAGATCCATAGAGAGGCATTCGGGATAGGGGATCCCGGCCTCTGGGGTGTGGCTCCGGTACAGTTCTGAATCCGCGCAGCACAGATATCCGTAGTTGATACTGTCCAGCGGAATGTTGGCCCCATTTTCCTCCTGCAGGAAAACAGGATCGCCGAAGGTCACGTCCATATGATAATATTGTCCATTGCAGCGAACGATGTTCCATGCATGGGGACCCTGCTGGGGGATTGTCCCAATGGCATAGATGCATTCGATTCCCAGCTTCTGGAGCAGATACTGTGCGGCGCGGGAATATCCCGCACAGACGGACACCCTGTTTACCAGGGAACTGTAAATATTCTGGTTATCCGGTGAGTCCAGGTTGTAATCTACGGTATTCACCAGATATTCAAACACATACCGGATCCGGTCATATTCCGTGGCATCCATTGAGATGCCGGCCAGACAGGCAGCCGCCGCAGCATCAATCTGAGCCTGCCGTTGCTGCAGCTCCTCGCCCTGGCAGATATAGACCGGGCGGACCTCAGAATAGTCGGTATAGCTGGTGATCTGAGTTCCCCCCGTACACCAGAAGATTTCCGGCCGGTCATACAGGAGATACTCATAGATCATGGAAAACTCTTTGGTATCCCCGGTATGGATATAGAAGCTCTCGGCCTGTCCGCGTACTGCCTGAAGAATCTCCTTGTAGATCAGCTGCTGTCCGTCGCTTAACAGCTGATAATAAAATCCCGAAGAGACCTCCGCCTCTTCAATGACAATCTCGGAAAATGGAATGGATTCCTCAATTGTATGAGAAACGGCATTTTTAATCACATTGACACTTTCCGGAAGTTTTTGAAAATAGATAGTTGCTGCTTCTTTGGCACCCCAGATCAAAAATCCGATACAGACCAGCAGCATAAAGACCAGCGGAAAAATCCGCTTTTTTTTCTTTTTTCTCATTGTAGCTCCTTTGCAGTTTTCTGCTTCAATTATACCGTTTCTTTTGCGAAATGTAAAGGTTACTATGAGCGGTCTGATCGTTACTGTTCACACCCTGTTACTGTTCATAACAACACAGGCCGTTTATGATATTGACAAAAGCATATTTTGGTTATATTCTATAGATATGAGATGGTATCTCTTTATTTTTGAGGCACTATCTACAAATCCTCATATTTTTATGTTATTGCGAGGTGATACAAATGATGCATGTTTTTTACTGCATAAAATGCAAAAGATATCACTACACGAACAATCAGGCACGGGCCGTTTGCTGCGGTCAGCCCATGTATCATGTGGATATTGAATTTACGGATTTTGTGAAAATGAATCTGGAAGAGCGAAAGGAAGCTCTTAAAATTTATGCATTAGCAGACTAACACGCCTTTCGGCTCTGGACAGAGGAAGTTTTTAGGAGTCGGATGAAAAAAAATCTGCGCAGTGCTTTTCGGGGGGAACCGGGGGAGCGGCTGCGCAGATTTTTTTCTATTAGAAACATCTCCGAATTTTCCTATAGAACAAAAAAAACTCCGGGGGATGCGCACTGTGCGCATAAGGAAAATGGCTGCTGTCTGTTAACCTTCACGTCAGTTCTGCGATTCGTGATACCCCCACATAGATTTCCGATATTTTATACCAGGTCCGGTAATCCACCGTGCCGGTCTGGGGAAGGCCGAAAACTGACTGGAATACCCGGACAGCTTCCGAGGTTGCCGGACCGTACTTTCCATCCACCTGGATATCCGGTATGGCAGGATATGCTCCGGCAATCACATTGATCTGCTCCTGGAGCTGCCGGACCTTATCGCCGCTGGAGCCGTTTTCCAGGACATAGCCGGGCCAGGAGGAAGGTACGCCGGAGATTTCCTGGGCGGTATTGATGTACATGTTATCTCCATAATAATACCGCAGGATTTCAATTGCGGAATAGCCCTGTTCCCCCAGGGACATGGAACCCCACTGCTGCATCCAGTCGGGGCAGGATACCCTCCGGCCGTCGCAGTATTGGGTCAGGATCGGCTGCCGGACATTGGGACGGGACAGATAATTTGCAAATAACTCATCCACGATCGCGGAAATGGTATTAAAGTAATTCCGTTCCGGAATCCATTTGTGGTCAAATGCGGTAGAAGAGGTGATCGTAAAATCGTAGCCCCGGTTCCGGTACCCCGGAATCACCGCTGATTCCATAGACGAATGCTCAGCAAGCAGAGCAGGGCAGGCAGGTATAAAACATCCATGGCTGATTGCATGTAGACGTTACAGATTCTCTGTCTGTTAAAATTGAATTACGTGCTTTTTTCTGCAGCTACGATGTTTCCTCAGAATCTTCCATACCGTCGATCAGATAATCATAAGACACATGGAAGATTTCCTTCAATGCTTTTAATTCCAGATCTGTTACATACCGTTTATTTGTTTCAATTCTTGTGATCACATTTTTATCCATATCATATCCAGCAAGCTGAAGCCGGTAGGCCAGGTCGCGCTGGGAATAATTGTTTTTCCTGCGAAGCTCGATCAAATGTTTGCTGACAAGATTTTTCTCCCCTGTCTGTGTTCTTGGTTTTGGCATAATAAATCCTCCTTTTGCTTGTCTCACTTTCAGCACTTTGCAATGATTTTACTAACGAAGACGCATGAAAAAGGTTGTAAAAATGAGACGACCTGATATTTTTAAAAGTGCAAAACACCATAGAAAAAGTTCATCCAGCAACATTATGGCAAATGTTACTCTGTAATATTCCTTTAGATTCTTGAAAAAGAAAGTAGTTTTTCTTATAATAAAAGTTACAAGGAGGAAACGAGAATGAGAGAAACAAAGATGACGATCGACAAAGCATACAAGGTTTCGCAGGTGGATCCAAGGATCTTCGGCTCCTTTATCGAGCATTTGGGCAGAGCCGTATACGGTGGGATTTATCAGCCCGGGCATCCATGCGCGGACAGGGACGGATTCCGGCAGGATGTACTGGAACTGGTGAGAGAACTGCATGTGCCGGTGGTGCGCTATCCGGGCGGCAATTACGTGTCCAACTTTTTCTGGGAGGACAGCGTCGGACCGGTCCATGAACGCAGACCCAGGCTGGATCTGGCCTGGAGGAGCCTGGAGCCGAATACCTTCGGGCTGGGAGAATTTGTGAAGTGGGCGGAAAAAGCTGGCTCGGATGTAATGATGGCGGTGAACCTGGGGACCAGGGGAACGAAGGATGCATGCAATCTTCTGGAATACTGCAACCATCCTTCCGGGACAAGATACAGCGACCTCAGGAGAAAGCACGGAGCGGAAGAACCGTATCACATCAAGCTGTGGTGCCTGGGAAATGAAATGGACGGAGAGTGGCAGTTAGGGCATAAAAATATGCAGGAATACGGAAGAATCTCGGAGGAAACGGCCAAAGCTATGAAGCTGATGGATCCCTCCATCGAACTGGTATCCTGCGGCAGCTCCTTTATGGGGATGCCTACATTTCCGCAGTGGGAGGCAGCCACGCTGGATTGTAACTACGATTATGTAGACTATATCTCCCTTCACCAGTATTATGGCAACGAAGCGCAGGACAGTGCGGATTTCCTGGCCCTTTCGGACGATATGGAGGAATTTATCCATACGGTGGTATCGGTCTGTGATTTTGTGAAGGCAAAAAAACGCAGCAAAAAGAGGATTCATCTCAGTTTTGACGAGTGGAATGTGTGGTACCATTCCAAAGACGAAGAGATGGATATCACAAAAAATCACCCCTGGCAGGTGGGTCCCCGTCTTTTAGAGGATCATTATAATTTTGAAGACGCGCTGGTTGTGGGCCTGATGCTGATCACGCTTCTGAAGCATGCGGACCGTGTGAAGATTGCTTGTCTGGCACAGCTTGTCAATGTCATTGCGCCGATCATGACCGACGCAGAGGGCGGCGTATGGAGACAGACGATCTTTTATCCCTTCCTGCACGCGTCCGCCTATGGCAGGGGAGCGGTCATTGAGACGATTCTTGATACCCCGCTTCATGAGACCAGTGGACACGGGGCAGTGACGGATGTGGTCAGTGTGGCAGTGTATCAGGAGGAAAAGGAGGAGCTGACGGTCTTTGCGGTGAACAGGAACCTGGAGGAAGACCAGCATATGAGCATGGATCTCCGGAGCTTTGAAGGATATGAAATCCTGGAAAAGATTGAACTGGTTTCGGAGGACCTGAAAGCAGAGAACTCCTTGTATGAAGAAAAGGTGGCACCGGTCCGGGACGCCGCTGCCAGGATGGATGGACAGATTGCAGAGGTGGTGCTGAAAAAGGCTTCCTGGAATGTGATCCGGTTTGGAAAGGGAAAATAGGACAAAGGAAAAAGGACGCAGCCGGAAAATGGCTGCGTCTTTTTGTTCTATAGGAAACTTCTCCGAATTTTCCTATAGAACAAAAACCCTCCGGGGGATGCGCAGCTACGCGCGCGGAACAAAAGCTGCGCTGCTAAGAATGTAACAACGCGGGAGTGTGCGAAGCACACTTTTGTTCTGAGCCGAAAGCATGCAGAAAAGAAGTGAGCCGGAAA
Organism: Lachnospiraceae bacterium M18-1; assembly: GCA_000403295.2. Taxonomy (GTDB): domain Bacteria; phylum Bacillota; class Clostridia; order Lachnospirales; family Lachnospiraceae; genus Schaedlerella. The sequence continues at coordinate 185,329 of KE159605.1, forward strand.
ACCATTTCGCATGAGAAATAGAAACTGGAAAGCAGAGTTAAAATGTGTTAGATAATTCGATATCAAACTAAATTATAGATAAAAAGTATAAAAAAACCGTGAAATAGAGAAGTAAATATTGACAAATATTGTTAATAACCATAAAATATCCGTTAGATATCTAACTAAAATACAGGAGATGTACGGAAGATATGAAAGGAGGTCATACAGAATGAATATGGACATGAACCATATGCAGACCCTTGGGATACTGGCCCAGGTGACACACCTGAGCAGCTGCCATGCAAAGCAGATGTTTGGGAAGTATGATTTAAAGCCGGGGCAGGCGGGAATATTATTTGTACTGAACAAAGAGGGGGAACTGTCCCAGAGAGAACTGTCCAGAAAGATGAACCTGACGCCCCCTACCATCACCTCCGCTATCCAGAAGATGGAGCAGCTCGGGTATATCCGGCGTAAACCGGACGAAAAGGATCAGCGGATTCTGCGGCTTGGCATTACAGATAAGGGGAAGGCGTGTATTGACGACATCTGCAGGGTTGGATCGGCGATGGAAGAGCTGGTGTTCCGGGGGATGAGTATGGAGGAAACCCTTTTGCTGAAGAGGCTGCTCGTACAGATCCGGGATAATCTGATGGAAGGTCAGGACCCGTCTGTCCTGCTGCCGCCGATGTAAGATGCCGGGTGTGCAGCAGCATTTCGGCGTGAGTGTGCGTCTTGCAGTACACTTTTTTCCGGGGCGCAGGCCGGATTGCCGGCGTGAAGTGATTGAATTGTGAAAGGAGACGAATCATGCGAAAACTATTTCAATATATGGGAATGTACTGGAAAACGGTGCTCGTTGTTTTCCTGATCCTGATCGTACAGGCATACTGCGATCTGTCCCTGCCGGCTTATACATCGGATATTGTCAATGTGGGCATCCAGCAGGGCGGGATCAGCGAGCCGGTTCCGAAAGCCATTTCCAGGGAAGGGATGGAACGGATTCAAATCTTCCTTCCGGATCCAAAGGACAGGGAGAAAATCATGGATGCTTACGAGGAGGACTCATCCGCATATGATAAAGAAGCATTTATTTTAAAAGACAGCATCCTGAAAGAGGTAAAAGAGGGCGGTGAGACCTATGATGAACTTTCGGAAATCATGAGCATGCCCATGATGCTCATTCAGGCCTTTACATCAGGAAGCGATACCACAGAGAAGATCCAGGAACAGCTTATGGCAGGGCTTCCCGCGGAAATGCTGCCCCAGGAGGGGGATCTGTTCGATATCCTGAAGATGCTTCCGGCAGAGCAGGTGGAGCAGCTGATAGAACAAATACGCGGCCAGATGGAGGATCTGCCGGAAACGATTCTGGAGCAGGCGGCCGTTTCTTATGTAAAGACAGCTTATCAGGAACTGGGAATGGATCTGGATCAGCTGCAGCTTGGTTATCTGACAAAGACCGGGGCGAAGATGATCGGGCTTGCGTTTTTGGGCATGCTCTCCAGCGTTCTTGTAGGGCTCTTGGCCTCCAGAGTGGGAGCGGCCTCCGGGCGCGACCTGCGGGGAAAAGTATTCCGCAAGGTGGTGGGCTTTTCCAGCAATGAGTTTGACCAGTTTTCCACAGCGTCCCTGATCACCCGGAGCACCAATGACATTCAGCAGATTCAGATGCTCATGGTCATGCTGCTGCGGATGGTATTGTATGCGCCGATCTTGGCGGCAGGCGGAATTTACCAGGTGTTTAGGACAAATGTGTCCATGTCCTGGATCATCGGGCTGGCAGTTCTTCTGATCGGGCTTGTGATCCTTTTGCTCTTTACGGTGGCTATGCCCAAATTTAAGATCATGCAGAAGCTGGTAGACCGGCTGAATCTGGTGACAAGGGAGATTCTGACAGGGCTTTCCGTGATCCGGGCATTCAGTACGGAAAAGCATGAGGAAAAACGGTTTGATGCGGCAAATCAGGATCTGACCAGGACGAATCTGTTCGTCAACAGGGCCATGACCTTTATGATGCCTATGATGATGATCATTATGAACGGCGTGTCGGTCCTGATCATCTGGACCGGGGCCCACGGGATCCATGACGGGCAGATGCAGGTGGGCGATATGATGGCGTTTATCCAGTATACCATGCAGATCATCATGAGCTTTCTGATGCTGTGCATGATCTCCATTATGCTGCCAAGAGCGGCTGTGGCGGCGGAGCGTGTGGATGAAGTGCTGACCAGCGAGACATTGATCTGCGATCCGAAGGAGCCGGAGCGCATTCCGGAAAAAACAGAAGGAGTGCTGTATTTTGACCACGTGTCATTCCGGTATCCGGGAGCAGACGAGGATGTGCTCCACGACATCACATTTAAGGCAAAACCGGGGGAGACCACAGCCATCATCGGAAGCACCGGAAGCGGAAAATCTACCCTGGTTAATCTGATTCCCCGTTTTTATGATGTGACAGAAGGCGCCATCACCCTGGACGGCATAGATATCCGGGAGCTCCGGCAGCATGATCTGCGGGAAAAGCTGGGCTATGTACCTCAGAAAGGCGTGCTGTTCTCCGGGACCATCGGCTCGAACATCATGTTTGGAAATCCGCAGGGGTCTGACAGAGAAATGCAGGAGGCTGCGGAGATTGCCCAGGCTATGGAGTTTATTGATACAAAGCCGGATCGGTTTGAAAGCCCGATCTCTCAGGGCGGTTCCAATGTTTCCGGCGGGCAGAAGCAGCGCCTGTCCATCGCAAGAGCAGTGGCAAAGCACCCGGACGTCTTTATTTTTGACGACAGCTTTTCCGCTCTGGATTATAAGACCGATGTGACATTGCGGAAGGCCCTGAAAGAAAAGACAGAAAACAGTACGGTCCTGATCGTGGCGCAGCGGATCAGCACCATTCTCCATGCAGAGCAGATCATTGTACTGGACGACGGAGAAGTGGCGGGAATCGGCACTCACAGGGAACTGTTAAGGGACTGTGAAGTATACCGACAGATCGCGGAGTCACAATTGTCGGAACAGGAACTTGCTGAGACAGGAATCTATACCGGAAAGGGGGAGGCGGCTCATGAGTAGAGAGCAGAGAAGAGGCCCTATGGGCCGGGGACACGGCCATGGGATGGGGCCTGGAGAAAAGGCGAAAGACTTTAAAGGCACGATCAAAAAACTGGTCCGCTATATGAGTGTCTATAAAATACAGATGCTGTTTGTACTGATCTTCGCAGTGGGCGGTACGATCTTCAATATCCTGGGGCCGAAGATCCTGGGTAAGGCCACCACAGAAATTTTCAATGGTCTGGTCAGCAGGGTATCCGGAACCGGCGGCATGGATTTTGAAAAGATCGGCCGGATCCTGCTGCTGACTCTGGGGCTTTATGCGGTGAGCGCGGTATTTTCCTTTATCCAGGGCTATATCATGACCGGGATCTCCCAGAAGACGACCTATCGTTTCCGGAAGGCAATCTCGGAGAAGATCAGCCGGATGCCTATGAGTTATTTTGACAAAATGACATACGGGGAGGTCCTTTCCAGGGTCACAAATGACGTGGATACGCTGGGGCAGAGCCTGAACCAGAGCGCCACCCAGATGATCACCTCCGTGACCCAGATGGTCGGCGTGCTGATCATGATGCTGTCCATCAGTCCGTTGATGACCCTGGTCGCGCTTCTGATGCTGCCGGTCTCCGTTGCTATGATATCCCTAATCATGGCAAAATCCCAGAAATATTTCCGGGGACAGCAGGAGTTTTTGGGAAATGTAAACGGCCAGGTGGAGGAGGTCTATTCAGGCCACAATATCATCAAGGCATTTAATAAAGAAGAGGAGACCATAGAATCCTTTGAAAAGACGAATCAGCAGCTTTATGATTCCGCATGGAAATCCCAGTTCTTGTCCGGCATGATGATGCCTGTCATGCAGTTTGTGGGCAATCTGGGCTATGTGGGAGTGGCCATCCTGGGAGGTTATCTGGCGATCAAACAGGCCATTGAAGTGGGGGATATCCAGTCCTTTACCCAGTATGTAAGGAACTTCACCCAGCCCATCCAGCAGGTGGCCCAGGTAGCCAACATGCTGCAGTCCACCGCGGCGGCATCGGAACGTGTCTTTGCATTTTTGGAGGAAACGGAGGAAGATCAGACCGTGCCGGATCCGGTATCTGTGGACGGCCTTCAGGGAAATGTGGAATTTTCTCATGTGCATTTCGGCTATCATCCGGAAAAGACCATCATCCATGACTTTTCCGCAAAGGTGAAGGAAGGGCAGAAAATCGCCATCGTAGGACCCACCGGGGCCGGAAAGACGACCATGATCAAGCTGCTCATGCGGTTCTATGATGTGAACAGCGGAGCCATCCTGATCGACGGCCATGATGTGAAGGACTTTAACCGCAGCGAGCTGCGGATGATGTTCGGCATGGTACTGCAGGATACCTGGCTGTTCCACGGAAGCATCCGGGATAATATCCGGTATGGGAAGCTGGATGCTACAGAGGAGGAAGTGATCGCGGCGGCGAAGGCAGCCAGGGTACACCGGTTTGTGCAGACTCTGCCGGGCGGGTATGATATGGAATTAAATGAGGAGGCCAGCAATGTGTCCCAGGGACAGAAGCAGCTCCTGACCATCGCCAGGGCCATCCTGGCAGATCCGAAGATTTTGATTCTGGACGAGGCCACTAGTTCTGTGGATACCCGGACAGAGATTCAGATCCAGAAGGCTATGGACACGCTGATGAAGGGCCGGACCAGCTTTGTGATCGCTCATCGGCTCTCCACGATCCGGGATGCGGACCTGATCCTGGTCATGAAGGACGGGGATATCGTGGAACAGGGAAATCATGAGGAACTGATCAGGAAAGGCGGCTTCTATGCAGAACTGTATAATTCCCAGTTTGAGAAGACGGCATAAAAGCCATGTCATTTCTTTCAGGCTTTTTATTTCTATATTAGGACGAATAGAATCCTGTGCCGGAAAATAGTAATAGTAGAAAAGCCCCGTATATCATTGCATGTATTCCGCCTTGCCGCGGGGGTGTGTTTCTATGCTTTATGCAGTGATATGCGGGGGGATTCCGGAGGATGTATGTCTGTGAAAGAATATCGGCAGGTCTGTATGGATGCGGACAGCATAAAAGTGATACTGGAATTTCCGGATGAACGGCCGCATGTGCAGGAAGAAGAAAACGATGGGATAAAGCCAGGATATGGAGAACAGACGAAAAAGGAGATCAGGGATATCCTGACAGGTGTATTGCTGGAAAAAATGAAACTATGAGTTGGATTTTAGGAATATGACAGGCAGAAAAAAAATAGGAATATTAAAAACCGGACCACTGTTCAGAACAGAGACGGAAAAGGAAGCGGTTTTTCTGTGAAGCGTGTCAGAATGTTATTGAGAGTCAGCTCTAACCAGCAGCTGGAAGCGGACGGGGATCTGTCGGTCCAGAGACAGATCGTGACGGAATATATCGGGCAGCACGAAGACTGGTTGCTGGATGAAAAAGAATATTTTGAGGGAAGCAGAAGCGGCTACAAAAACGCGGTATCCAAAAGAGAAACGCTCCAGGAGGCCCTGGAGGATGCCGGGAAGCGGGAATACGATATCCTTGCGGCTTATAAGGATGACCGGGTGGGCAGGCGCATGTGGGAGATGGGAGCCTACATCATGGCCCTGAAAAGCTGCGGTGTAGACGTTTATACGGTAAAGGACGGCTGTATCAGCCCGGAGGCGGATGATATCATGGGTCAGATGATGCTGGCCCTCCGCTATGGAAATGCCCAGAAGAGCAGCTCGGATACCGGGATGCGGGTAAAAGATACTGCCCAGAAGCTGGTGCAGAAAGGACGGTTCATGGGCGGCGCAGCGCCTTACGGATATGAGCTTGTACTTTCCGGAGAACTGAGCAGGCATGGGCGGGCCCTGCACACCTTAAAGATCATTCCGCAGCAGGCGGAGACAGTAAAGCACATCTATTCATTGTCTTTAAATCAGGAATACGGTTCCGTAAAGATCGCAAATATTTTAAATGAAGATATACATTACAGACGACTTGCACCCCGGGACGTATGGAAGGCCGGAACGATTACCAGTATTCTGACCAATCCCGTGTATGCAGGTTATACAGCATATAAACGCCGGGAACGGATGAACGGGAAATATCACCGTCTGGACCAGTCGGACTGGATCATAGCAGAAGCGCCAAATGAGGAGATACGGATCATAGAGGAGGAAATGTGGAACCAGGTGCAGGAAAAAAGAAAGAAAAGGTCTGACCGATACAAAAAGAAGCCGGAGGACCAGGCGGCTTCTGTGATCAGAAGAAACGACGGGATGCTCCCCCTGATCGATGTGATCTACTGCGGGTACTGCGGGGGGAAGCTGACCAACGGGAGCCGGTATCATTACTGGACGATCAAGGGGACCGGGGAAAGGAGATCAAGCAGGACTCCGATGTACCGATGCAGGAATGGGGACGGGAGAACCGAACATCCCGCAGTACAGTATCATGCGGAGAGGATAGAAAGAGCAGTGTTCCAATGTCTTGGGGAATATATCGGGAGACTGCTGGAAAACGAGGATGCTGCGGCTGTTGTTTTTGAAAAACAGAAAACGAGGAAAAAAATCATAGAAACAGAATGGAAGAAGGAAGAGGAAAAATTGCATAGGCTGCAGAAAGGAATTGAGGTGATGGAAGGAAAGATTCCGGATGCTGTCGCAGGGAAGTGTGCGTTTACGGCCGAGGAACTGGCAGAAGCAGTCAGAAGCCAGAGAAAAAAAGTATTGGAGCAGGAGCTGGTTGTACAAAGGATCCAGGAGCGGCGGAACAGGCAGAAGCTTCATACAGCGAACCGGGAAGAGATCAGAAAAGCAATTCCTGCATGGAAACAGATTTTTCATACGGCAGATTCCGATACGAAACGGGTATTAGTTCAAAAGATAGTGGAAAGGATTCAGGTGACCCGGGAGCAGATCCGGATTCGTTTCAAATTCAGTCAGGAGAGTTTTAACAACGGATCACCATAGATCACGGGACCATTCTGTATACACCCGGTTCAGAGTAAAGGACATGATCGCCAGTACATTTGCCCGGATGGAAGCCTCGGGCCAGGTGGCGTAGATTTCCGAGGAGGCTACATTTTTGATGTAATCACGGTATTTCACATAATAATTCTGTGCCGTACTGTCCCGGGGCGAACCGTCATGCACCACGATATACTCCGGTACGACCACCCTGCTCAGGACGATCTCACCGGATTCATTGGTAGGCTTGATCTCGTCCTCCGCAATTTTCGGAGGATAATCCCCGTACAGTGTATGGGCAGGGATGACGAAGACCTCTTCACCTGTATCCGCCGGTGTCAGCGGGCGGAGCCGTACATTTTGGACTGCTGTTACATCAGGCAGTATCTCTGCTCCAGAGATGCTGACCGGCTCAAAGCCAGGCGCCCACACATCCAGCGTATACTCTGCGTAAGGCTGTGCTTCGATGGACGGATCCAGGCTGTATTCCAGAGGCGGCGCGTTCAGCTCGATCTGTTCTGTCTGTCCGGAGCTGTCCGTGTTCAGCTCTTCGAGTGTGCTGTCCGGCACACCGGTATAAGATACAGAGATTACCGCATCGGGCACGGGATAGGAATCTACATCCGAGGTCACGTTGATCTGCAGCATTCCCTTTTCAATCTGATCGCGCTTTGCCGCATTATTTTCCAAATTTTCCTGCATTGCCTTAATATAAACCATAATTCCCCCTGTTTGAGATTTGTTGTATAATAAATATATGCAGTTTGAATTTTATTGTGTGGATGGGTCTTCTCAAAAATAGTCAATGAGGTATAATGGAGATAAACCGGTTTGGTCAATGGAAGGGGATGCTGCATTTCTGATCTGCGGCACAGATGGATTACGGACAATGGAGGGGATGCCATGAATGAAAAATTTTTTGCGCTGCCGGAGGAAAAGCAGCAGAGGATCATCAACGCCGGCTACCGTGTATTTTCTCAAAATTCTTATAAAAAAAGTCCTATGAGTGAGATTGCGGGCGAGGCGGGGATCAGCAAATCTCTGCTGTTCCATTATTTCCGCAATAAGAAGGAGCTGTACCTGTTCCTCTGGGATAACTGTGCAAAGGTTACGATTCAATATTTGGAAGAATACGGGTGCTATGAACAGACAGACCTGTTTGAAATGCTCTACCGGGGGATGCAGGCAAAGATTAGGCTCATGTATCGTTATCCCTATATCGGAAGTTATGCGATGAAAGTATTTTATGAGCGGGATCCGGAGGTTTGTACGGAGATTCAGGAGCGCTACAAAAAGTATCGGGACATGAAAGCCGCCAGCACTCTCTTAAATCTGGATCCAAATCAGTTTCGGGAAGGAATCGACCTGTCTATGATGTATCAGGAAATGTATCTGGCATCGCTGGGGTATCTCTGGGAATTTATGCAGAATGAGGAGTTGGATGTGGAAAAGATGGAAGCGGATTTTACCAAATTGTTCGAATTTTGGAAGAAGGCATATCTGAGAGAGTGAAAGGATCTTAAAAGGGGCGGTGCATGAGAATAAGCCGCATCGGAGAGCGGAGGCGGCTGAAGAAGGCGAATTTGAAAGGAGACGTGTGATGAACGCGGTTGAAATGAAAGGGCTGACCAAATATTATGGAAAATCCAGAGGAATTGTGGAATTGAACCTGGAAGTTCCCGAGGGGGAATTTTTTGGATTTATCGGTCCGAACGGAGCGGGGAAGAGTACAACGATCCGAACGCTTCTGGGACTGATTAAAAGCTCCGGCGGCAGTGCCGGGATTTTTGGAAAGGATATTGCAGCGGAGAAAAACAGTATCCTGGCGGAGGTGGGCTATATGCCGTCGGAAGCCGTATTTTACCCGGGGATGCGGGTCAGGGAGGTGATCCGTCTTTCTTCCGGACTGCGGAAAGTGGACTGTACACGGGAGGCGGAGCAGTTATGCAGTCGGCTTGAGCTGGACGTATCCAAAAAGGTGGACGAGCTGTCTTTTGGAAACCGGAAAAAGGTGTCTATCGTATGCGCCCTCCAGCATCATCCCAGACTGTGTATCCTGGACGAGCCGACCAGCGGGCTGGATCCGCTGATGCAGAGGGAGTTTTTCGAGATATTAAAAGAGCGCAATGCAGAGGGGGCGACGATCTTTTTATCCTCCCATGTGCTTTCAGAAATCCAGCGGAACTGCACAAGGGCAGCGATCATCCGGGAAGGGAAGCTGATCGCCTGCGACAGTGTGGAAGCGCTCTCGCGGACCAGCGCAAGACGGGTCCATGTCCAGGGGGAACTTTCCCTGCACGGATTGAAAGAGGTGCGCGATCTGCAGCAGACAGGGAGCGGAATCAGCTTTTTGTACGGCGGTGATATCCATACGCTTCTGCAGGTGCTGGCGGGGCATGATATCACGGATCTGACCATATCTGAGCCGGATCTGGAGGAAATCTTTCTCCATTATTATCTGAATACCGGGGAGGAGAGACGGGATCCGGACAGAACAGATTCAAAGGAAAATAACGGGAACGGAGGTGAGGGAAAATGATCATGATCAGACATGAATTAAAGCAGAACCGGATTTCTCTGGCAGCGTGGACGGCGGCAGTGGGCTTTCTGCTTGTAATCTGTATCCTGATCTTTCCAGAGATGAAAGAAGAGATGGACGGGGTCAGCGATATGTTTGCTTCCATGGGAAGCTTTACCGAGGCATTCGGGATGGATAAGATCAGCTTCGGCACGCTTACCGGGTTCTATGCAGTAGAATGCGGAAATATCCTGGGACTTGGCGGGGCATTTTTCGCGGCCCTCTGCGGTGTGTCCGTTCTGGCAAAGGAAGAGAAGGAGCACACGGCAGAGTTCCTCCTGACACATCCGGTGAGCCGTGTCCGGATCGTGACCCAGAAGCTGATTGCGGCGGAGCTGCAGGTGTTTATCCTGAATGCGGTGATTTATGCGGCTTCCATCGGCGCTATCGCGCTCATCGGGGAAGAGATTCCCTGGAAAGCATTGTCGCTTCTGCATCTGGCATATCTGCTGCTGCAGATCGAGATCGCGGCGGTCTGTTTTGGGATATCTGCATTCCTCAGGCACGGAAATATAGGGATTGGGCTGGGCGCGGCGGCAATCCTGTATTTTCTGAACCTGATCGCCAATATCACAGACAGCGCGGAATTTCTGAGGTATATCACGCCCTTTGGGTATGCGGAAGGATCGGATATTGTCACCGATCTGAGTCTGGAATGGGGGCTGATCGGGCTGGGGCTGGCATATGGCGCCGCGGGGATAGCGGTAGCGTATGTGAAGTATTGCAGGAAGGATATTGCGTAAATTTGCTGCGGATGAATGAGTCACTGTGCTAAAGTGTGTTTGAAAACTGCGAGAATGAATTTTCAAACACGCCCTAATACATTTTGTATATTTTCTTTCATTTGTTCGGATAAACGTGCGTACTGTATCAGCTCGTCCTCAGTAAAGCTTTTAAAGCGGGCATGGTCATAGTCGTTTTGCGCGGCGGCGAGATCTTCAATGACAGGGTCGGCTTCGGGCAGAAGCGTGATCTTCATCTGCCTGCGGCGGGATTTTGAAACGCGGCCGGCAGCCTGGGGATTGGCGGTACTTTCTGCGGGATCCGCATGGGGAATACGCTCTGCCTTGGGGTCCGCATCTGCCCGCCGGATATCCTCCACTTTGAGGAGCCCCCGTGCAGACAGCTTCTGCAGAGTCAGCGAAAGCGCCCTTCGGGAGATATTTGCAAAATCAGCAAGCTCCGCCCGGGTGGTGATCTGATGGGGCTGGCTCAGGCACAAAAGCAGGCTGGCTTCGATCACGGTCAGACCATTCTTCCGGGCTGCGGTTTCCAGATAATATTCCAGGAGCTTCCGGTTTCGGTAGACCTCCATCAGGACGCCCTCCCCGGCGATCGCTTCGCTGCAGACCTTCGTGTGCTCTTCACCCAGCTTTTTGGTGCCCGGAAGGATGGCGGGAAGAACCATGCCGTCCCCGGCAGCATCTACAAGAAAGCGGTAGACCTGGAGCCGCTTTTTTTCATGCTCAGTTTCGTCAAAGACATGTTTATAAAAATTATTGTAGTATTCAAACACCATAAGCTTCATTCTTACGATATTTGTGATGCTGGAGCCCTGGCTGGCAAGGGAACCTTTTGTCTTTACATAATAGTAAATGGGGGCCTGCAGGGCATAAAAGGATTCTCCATGGCAGATATATTCCAGGTTGAACATAAAATCCTCGCACCAGCTGATGGTCACATCCATACGCAGGCGGTATTTCTCCACGATCTCCCTGCGGTACAGCTTGTTCCAGAGCACACCGTAATAAAAATCCGCAGGATTTTCCATCATATGCGACGCAAATTCCTCTCGTGTCATTACGGAATCCTCCTCGATGTCCCCTTTCTGGGACAGCCGTTCTCCCACAACCCGGTAAAAATCAGCGATCACCAGATCACAGCAGTGGTCTTCGGCGGCGCGGACGAACAGCTTGGTGGCGTCTGGAGTGATCCAGTCATCGCTGTCGAGAAATTGAAGATAAGTTCCCCGCGCCTGGTCGATGGCCTTGTTGCGGCTGTCGGATACCCCGGTGTTTTCTTTGTGGATCACATGGATGCGGGAATCCTTTCCGGCATAGCTGTCGCAGATGGCGGCGCAGGAATCTGTGCTGCCGTCATTGACGAGCAGAAGTTCGAAATCCGTATATTCCTGGTTCAGGATGCTGTCAATGCAGCGGCTGAGATGTTTTTCTGCATTGTAGACGGGAACAATAATACTGACGGTTGGCGGCATAATTATAATCTCCTTTTTTAACATTCGGTTCTGAATCATTATAGACATTTTATCAGATTTATAAAGAATTGGAAACGGGAGTTTTTATGAAAAATTGGTTTAAATAAGACGGTATTGTTTTGTTGTGAACCGCATCAAAATATAGTAAAATAGACAAACAAGTAAATGGATTGAGGTATCTGAATGATTGCTGAGATAGTATATGGAAATTTGATCTCCAAAAAAAACATGTTGGAAGTATTTGGCCTGGCAGGAGCGGCAGCTCCGAGAATCGCGGCAGCTGGTGCAGGAGGGAAAACAACTACCCTGAAACAGCTGGCGGCGGAATACAAAGAGATGGGAAGAAAGCCGGTCGTTACGACCACCACGCATATGTTCAAGGAAGACTCTCCGCTGTTTTTGGAAGGGCCGTCTGTGAGGGAGATACTTGCCCTGCTGGATAAAGAGGGCTGTGTATTTGCAGGCGGGAAGGCCGAGAACGGAAAGATAAAGAGGCTTCCGGATGCTGTTATGGGAGAGGTTTTAAAGCTTCCCAATCCTGTTTTGATCGAAGCGGATGGGGCGAAAATGCTTCCGATAAAATTCCCGGCAGACCATGAACCGGTCATTTTGCCGCAGACAACCCATGTTTTGTATGTATATGGCATGGACGCGCCTGGAAGAAAAATAAAAGAAGTCTGCTTTCGGGCGGAGCTGGCGGCTGATTTTTTGGGCAAATCGGCAGAGGACATACTGACACCGCAGGATATTGCAGCCCTTGCACAGAGCGGGCTGGCTGGAAGAAAAGGAGTAGAAGAAGGGATGCAATATACAGTGGTTTTGAATAAGGCGGATACCCGGGAGAGATGCAGAGCGGCGCTGGAAGTATGGGAAGCGATGGATCACGGCAATGAGATGAAAGTGGTTGTTACTGGAAAGGAAAGTGGTGAAAAATGAAAGTATATTTAATCTATCTGGCGGCCGGGAACAGCCGCCGGTTCGGCTCTAACAAGCTTTTGTATGAACTGGAGGGGAAGCATCTATACCGTCACTTATTGGACCGGCTGGTCAGTCTCTGCACGCGCCATGCTGACTGGGAAGTAATCGCAGTGACACAATATCCGCAGATATACGATGAAGTACGTGCAGAGAATATCCGTGCCGTATTTTCTCCTGACAGCCATAAAGGGGTTTCCTATTCTATCCGTGCAGGTCTGGAAGCTGCCGCAGATGCACAGGCCTGCGCATTTTTTGTGGCGGACCAGCCCTATCTTACTGAAGAGAGTGCGGAGGCGTTCTTGGAAAATATGGAAAGGAACCAGGCGGAGCTTGGCTGCGTGATATGCGGGGACCAGACCGGAAATCCGGCCTGGTTTTCCCGAAACTATTTTCCAGAACTTGTGGAATTGAAAGAAGATCAGGGAGGGCGGAAGGTTCTGAAAAAATATCCGGATCAGACCGCATATTTTTTGATTTCTGATGCAGAGGAACTGCAGGATATAGATTTAGTACCCTGAAATGAGAACGATATGCCAAGGAACGCTTCTGCATAATAAAATCCTTAAAAACAAGATTTTTGATAAATCTTGTCAGAACTGCACAAAATATGCTATACTGACAGATGTGCGCGCCCTTGTTGGAAAAATCTGGGGCATGGGCACAGAAAAGAGATGGAGAACTATATATGGAAGAGATACTGTTTAAAAGGCCGGAACTGGAGGACGGGGAGATTATTGCCTCATATTTTGAGAAGGCGCCCAGCAGAAGCTGTGAGCGGACCTTTGCAAACGTCTACCTCTGGTCCAGGCACTACCATGTACAATATGCGGTCATAGAAGACGCACTGGTCTTTCGGGATGACGGAAAAGAGCTTGCATTTGCCTACCCGGCAGGAGAGCCGGAAGCCGTGAAGCGGGCTTTGGAATACCTGATGCGCTGCACAAAGGAGCAAAATGTGCCTCTGATACTCTACAATGTAACGGAAGAAAATTTCGCGCAGATGGAAGCATGGTATCCGGGGCAGTTTGGGATCGAGTACCTCCGGGATGAGGCGGACTATGTATATGAGACGGAGAAGCTTGCCACTCTGGCGGGCAAGAAGCTGCACGGCAAGCGCAATCATATCAATAAGTTTAAAGCTTTATATCCGGACTGGAGTTACGAGCCGATTTCCGCGGAAAATGCGGAGGAATGTTTTCAGATGGCCCTGGAATGGCGCAATGAGAACGGCTGTGAGGAAGATCTCGAAAAAAATGCGGAGATGTGCGTGACCCTGAATTTCCTGCGGCTGTTTGAGGAGCTGGAGATGAAGGGAGGCCTGATCCGGGTAGATGGAAAAGTGGTTGCTTTCTGCGTTGGCGAGCCGGTCTGCCGGGACACTTTTGTGGTCCATGTAGAGAAAGCGTTTGCAGAAGTGGAAGGGGCCTACCCGATGATCAACCAGCAGTTTGTACAGCATGAATGCATGGAATATCAATATGTGAACCGGGAGGAAGACACCGGGGCGGAAGGACTAAGGAAGGCCAAGCTCTCCTATCGCCCGGCATTTCTTGTGGAAAAAGGAATCGTAACCCGGAACGTATGAGACTGTGCGCCGGATAGTAATTTCAGCAATTTTGACGGCCGAATCACAGATTCGGTCCTGCAGAAAAAGGAGAAGGATACGATGATTTCAAAAAAAATGGAAAATATGGTGGCAAACAGTTCTGCTATCCGTGCAATGTTTGAAGAAGGAAACCGGCTCGCGAAGCTCTACGGCAAGGAAAACGTATATGATTTCAGCCTGGGCAATCCCAATGTTCCGGCGCCGGAGGCTGTGAAGCAGGCAATCCAGGAGATTCTCCGGGAGGAGGATCCGGTGGCGCTCCACGGCTATACCAACAGCAATGCAGGCTATGAGGATGTGAGACAGGCTGTGGCAGAGTCTTTGAATGAGCGGTTCGGCACTGCATTTGCCGCCAGGAACATTACCATGACCGTAGGGGCGGCCGGCGGGCTGAACGTGATCTTAAAATCCCTTTTGAATCCGGGGGACGAGGTCATTGTATTTGCGCCCTATTTCGGGGAATACCGGAGTTATACCAACAACTATGACGGTGTCCTGGTGGAAATCTCTCCGAATACCGTGGACTTTCAGCCCAAGCTGGATGAGTTTGAGGCGAAGATCACGCCAAAGACAAAGGCTGTGATCGTCAATACGCCGAACAATCCTACCGGTGTTGTTTATTCCGAGGAAACGATCCGGAGAATGGCATCTATTCTGGAAGCGAAACAGAAGGAATATGGAACGGACATCTACCTGATTTCCGACGAACCCTATCGGGAGCTGGCGTATGACGGCGTGGACGTCCCCTATCTGACAAGATATTATGCAAATACGGTGGTAGGATATTCCTACAGCAAATCTCTGTCGCTGCCAGGGGAGCGGATCGGATATCTGGTCATCCCGGATGAGGCGGCGGACAGCGAAGCACTGATCGGCGCGGCCAATGTGGCAACCAGGATCCTTGGATTCGTGAATGCGCCTACACTGCAGCAGAAGGTGGTCAAATACTGCCTGAACGAAAAGACCGATATTTCCTTCTATGACCGGAACAGGGAGACCTTGTACAACGGCCTGAAAGAACTGGGCTTTGAGTGCATCAAGCCGGAAGGGGCGTTTTACCTTTTCGTAAAATCCCCGGTTGCAGATGAAAAGGCATTCTGTGCGGCGGCAAAAAAATATAATATTCTGATCGTGCCGGGAAGCTCCTTCGGATGCCCGGGATATGTCAGGCTGGCATATTGTGTGTCCCATGAGACGATCGTAAATTCTCTGCCCAGGTTCGGCGAACTGGCGAAGGAATATATCAGTAAATGATCCGGACAGCCGGCGGGTCTGAGATCTGCTGTCCGGAAAAGGAACGGCAGCATCATACACATTGATAGAATAACAGGAGATGAAATCAGTGGAAATGAATCCCAGAATCATAAAGAATATACGAAAAGTAGACCCTTATGTACCAGGGGAGCAGCCCCAGCATCGGGTGATCAAGCTGAATACCAATGAAAATCCGTATCCGCCTGCTCCGGGGGTGGAGCGGGCTCTTCGGGAGATCGATACGGACCGGTTCAGGTTATATCCGGATCCTTCCGCAAATGTCCTGGTGTCCGCATTGGCGGAGCACTATGGGGTCAGTACGGACCAGGTATTTGCAGGCGTGGGTTCGGATGACGTGCTGTCCATGTGCTTTCTGACGTTTTTTAATTCCGGGAAGCCCATCCTTTTTCCGGATATCACGTATTCCTTCTATAAAGTCTGGGCAGAATTATATCGGATTCCTTATGAATGTCCGAAACTGGATGAGAATTTTCGGATTGTAAAAGAAGACTATTACCGGGAAAACGGAGGAGTGATCGTTCCCAATCCCAACGCGCCTACGGCTATCTATGAGGAGCTTGGGTTCGTAGAGGATATCATCGCCCACAATCCGGATGTGGTTGTGATCGTGGATGAGGCATATATTGATTTTGCGGGAAGATCCGCGGTGGAGCTGATCGACCGGTACGACAACCTGATCGTCGTCCAGACCTTTTCCAAGGCCCGTTCCATGGCCGGCATGCGGATCGGATATGCCATCAGTAATCCCGCGCTGATCCGGTATCTGAATGATGTGAAATATTCCTTCAATTCTTATACCATGAATCAGACGTCCATTGCCTGCGGCACGGAGGCAGTGAAAGACCGGGCATATTTTGAAAAGACGACAGAGAAGATCGTGGAAACCAGGGAATGGGCGAAGGAAGAGCTGCGGAAGCTGGGATTTGAATTTCCAGATTCCAGGGCCAATTTTATCTTTGCAAGACATCCCCGGTATGATGCCGGGGAACTGTTTGAGATTTTGAAGAAACAGGACATCTATGTGCGGCATTGGGACAGCAAGCGGATCCGTCAATATCTGCGGATCACCGTGGGGACCAGGGAAGAGATGGAACAGCTGTTCTCAGCGCTGAAGGCTTATATTCGTTGATGTGAAAGCCGTAGTTTGATATGCACAGCGTACCACAGAACATTGTTATAAAAATGCCGCGGCGGTATGCGGACGGAAAAAAACAGAAATTGCTGCTCCTAAGTTTAATATTTGCAGCAAAAACAGGAGAGAATTTAGATTATGAAAGAAGCACTGATCAGTTGGTTTGTAGACAATTTAGGCGGAAAAGTCGGAAAAGAAGCAATCTTGTTTTTGATTTCCATGGTGCCGATCCTGGAACTCAGAGGCGGGCTTTTGGCTGCCGGCCCGGCGGTCCTGGACGTACCCATGTGGGAAGCAATCCCAATCTGTATCGTCGGAAACCTGATTCCGATTCCCTTTATCCTGCTTCTGATCACCAGGATTTTTGACTGGATGAAGGGCACGAAAACACTGAAGCCGCTGGTAGAAAAGCTTGAAAAGAAAGCGATGAGCAAGAGCGCCAATATTGAAAAATATGAGTTCTGGGGGCTGGTTGCCTTTGTGGGGATCCCGCTTCCAGGCACCGGGGCATGGACAGGCTCCCTGATCGCGGCATTAATTGGAATCCGTTTCCGGAAGGCATTTCCAGCAATCGTACTGGGCGTGTTTGTGGCGGCATTTTTGATGACTGTGCTGTCCTATGCGGTACTCGGCGGGATTTTTTAGTTCGTTACTGGTTACTGTTCACACGGTGCCGTGCACTTGCTGCACGTCATCCAGCCAATAAAGTAACATTTGCCATAATATCCAGCCCGTCTACACTCCGTTCCGTTCCGTCCTAAACAAGCGTCGCTGGCGCTTAGGACCGCCGAAGGCGACTTAAAATGGGCTGGATACTGTTACTGGAGCACCCAAAGGGTGTGTTACAGGTCACACCTTGACCAGGCGTGCCCTGTAACTCAGGCCGCCATTTAAAATTGCCTTCGGCAATGGGCGGCCTGAATACCAGCTTTTATGTGCATCCTCCCGACCAATCAGCGTGGTGATTGGTCGGGGTGTGACATGTAACAAGGGTGTGAACAGTAACCGTTACTCGGACATCCACCCGTTGACACTGGTTTGAAATATCCGTATAATAAAAGAAAAGGCTGCGCGGGACGATACGGTTTGCCGGTGAATGACAGCCAAATGTTCTGCCGGGAGGGAATTTACAGCATGATTGCGGAAAATGATGAGAAAAAAAGAAGTAAGCTTTGGAGGATTGCGATGACGGTTTCATCGGTATTGATCATTGTCATCGCCGTATTTTTCGGATATACACTTTTTACTTCGAATCCGTTGGAAGGAAGATGGGTCAATGAAGGAAGCGGCCTGGTCATGCGGATCCAGGGAAACGGATCTGCATCCATCGAATGGCCGGATGAATCAGACGATGCGGTAGAACTGCAGTATCATGTAGATCTGAAATCCAAAGTATTCACCTTGTATCAGGGGGAGGAAAACGGGACCTCGCAGGAAGTCTATGATACGTCGGCGGAATCCGGTTTTGCAGCGGAGAGCATGGAAGGAAGCTACGACTACAGTCTGGAGCAGGGAGAATTGACACTGACAGAGCGGGAGTATGGTGATCAGATGGTATTTGAAAAAGAGTAGGATAACGCATGGAAAGATAAACAGCTTTGTATGTTCGGAAGTCTCCGGATATGCAGGGCTGTTTTGTGTCATGAAACCAGCCGGGAGACTTTTGAATGAAAGTTCATAAGAAGTATTGGAAATATGCGCGCAAAACAGGGTTTCACGGTGTAGTACATCAGAAAGGAGAGAACAGGAAATGCTGAGACAAAACACAAAGGAAATCCGGATCGGAGACGTTGTGATCGGAGGGAAACATCCGGTAGCGATCCAGTCCATGACGAATACGAAGACCGAAGATATCAAAGGAACCGTGGAACAGATCCGCAGGCTGGAAGCGGCAGGCTGCGAGATCGTGCGCTGTACCGTTCCCACCCTGGAAGCGGCTGAGGCACTCCGGGAGATCAAAAAAAAGATCCATATCCCTCTGGTGGCAGATATCCATTTTGACTACCGGATGGCAATCGCGGCAATTGAGAACGGGGCCGACAAGATCCGGATCAATCCGGGGAATATTGGAGGAGAGGAGCGTCTGAGGGCGGTCGTCGATAAGGCGAAGGAATATGAGATCCCCATCCGGGTCGGCGTCAACAGCGGTTCTCTGGAGAAAACCCTGCTGGAAAAGTACGGCGGTGTGTCGGCTGAAGGAATCGTAGAGAGCGCGTTGGACAAGGTGCAGATGATTGAGAAGATGGATTATGATAATCTGGTTGTGAGTATCAAATCCTCGGATGTCATGATGTGTGTCAGAGCGCATTTGCGGATTGCAGAGCAGTGCAGGTATCCGCTGCATGTGGGGATCACGGAGGCAGGGACGGTGTACTCTGGAAATATCAAATCCTCTGTAGGTCTGGGAATCATCCTGTATGAAGGCATCGGAAATACAATCCGGGTGTCTCTGACCGGCGATCCGGCAGAAGAAATCCGATCTGCAAAGCTGATCCTGAAGACTATGGGACTTCGAAAGGGCGGCATTGAGGTGGTGTCCTGTCCCACCTGCGGCAGGACCCAGATCGATCTGATCGGGCTTGCAAACCAGGTGGAGCAGATGGTCCAGGAATTTCCGCTGGATCTCAAAGTGGCAGTCATGGGGTGCGTGGTGAACGGCCCGGGAGAAGCCAGGGAAGCAGATATCGGGATTGCAGGCGGCAGGGGCGAGGGGCTCCTGATCAAAAAGGGAGAGGTCGTAAGGAAGGTAAAGGAAGAGGAACTTCTGGAAACCTTGCGCCAGGAATTGCAGAATTGGGAAAAGTAAGTGGACTGAAATGAATAATTCAGGAATGCATCCCCTATATTAGAGTGATTTGACAGGAGCTGATCAATTGGAACAAGTAGGAACCACAAAATTATTTTTTGATGTATTTCCCACCTTGAAAGTGGAGAACTCTGTCCGTATGCTGTTTTCAGATGTGGAAGTGAAGAAGATTACTACCAATTCCGCCCGGAATTTTCTGCACATTTACATATTCAGCCGCCATCTGTTTCAGAAAAAGCAGATCTGGCATATGGAGCAGAAGATAAAAGAGCAGCTGTTCGGGACCTCCATGGTCAATATTCATATAGAAGAAGAATACAGCCTGTCGGAGCAGTATACGCCTGCTGCCCTGATGGCGGAGTACCGGGAGAGTATTTCTCAGGAACTGCGGGGCAGCAGCGTGCTGGCGGCCAACATGTTTGACCAGGCGGAACTTCGGTTTGAGGAGAACCAGGTCTGCTGTCTGGAGCTGGCGGATACCATCGTATCTGAAGGAAGACGGGAACAGATCCTGAATCTCCTGAACGAGGTGTTCAACCGCCGCTGCGGCATTCCGACAGAGTTTCGCGTCACTTACCGGGAGAAGGAAGAAAGTAAGACACGGGAGTTTGAGGAGCAGAGGATCCAGCGTGAGATTAACGCTATTTTCCGGAGGAATAAAAGTATTCACGGGGAAACGGATTCGGGCGGGATGGAATCCGGGGCTGGCAGCGATCATGCGGCGCCCTGGGAGGATCCGGGCGGTCCGGGAAGTGCTTCCGGTTCAGCCGAAGGTCCGGCCGGCATTCCAAATGCAGCCGGAGAATATGGCGTCGGAATCCAAACAGACTGGAATACGGCAGGGAAAAACGGAAATACAGCCAAAGCCGCAGCCGGGAGAATCGGAAGCGCGGCGAACGGAGCCGTCAGGAACGGAAACGCAAATGGTACCGCAGCCGGGAGAAATAAAAAGGCAAATGCATCCTCCGGAAGGAACAATGCGTCGGGCAGAGGCGGCTTTTCCTCCGGGAATGCAGTACAGGGGAAAAACGGCTTTCGGAAGGATTCCGGCCGGGATTATGTGCGCCCCTTGAAGGTAGGAGATGCGCCGGGGCTGATTTACGGAAGAGACTTTGAGGACGAACCACTCCGTCTGGACCAGGTTGCCACGGAGATGGGAGAGATCACCTTCCACGGCAAAGTTATCAGCTTTGAGACACGGGAGATCCGGAATGAACGGACCATCATCATCTTTTCCATTACGGATTTTACGGATACCATAACCGTGAAAATGTTTGTCCGCAACGAACAGCTTGCAGAACTGTTAGGCGACCTGAAAAAAGGTGCGTTTTTGAAGATCAAGGGTATCACGACCATTGACAAATATGATGGGGAGCTGACCATCGGATCCATTACCGGGATCAAGAAGACCGGAGATTTTACTGTGTCCAGGGAGGACTTAAGCCCTGTCAGGCGTGTGGAGCTGCACTGCCATACGAAGATGAGCGATATGGACGGCGTTTCCGAGGTTAAGGATATCGTAGGCCGTGCCCACAAATGGGGGCATCCCGCGATCGCAATTACGGATCATGGGACCGCCCAGGCATTTCCGGATGCCAACCATTATATTGAACGGCTGGACAAGGCAGACCCGTTTAAAGTCATTTACGGCGTGGAAGGCTATGTGGTGGACGACCTGACCGAGATTGCCCCGGGCGCCGGGGAGGAAAGCCTGGATGATACCTTTGTGGTATTTGACCTGGAGACGACGGGATTCAGCGCTATTAAAGACAAGATCATCGAGATCGGTGCGGTGAAAGTGGTCAAAGGAGAGATCGTAGATTCCTTCAGTACCTTCGTCAATCCCCGCCGTCCTATTCCATTTGAGATCACCAAGCTGACCGGCATCGCCGATGAGATGGTCATGGAATACCCGGATATTGAGACCATTCTCCCCCGGTTTCTGGAATTTGTGGGAGATGCGGTGCTGGTAGCCCACAATGCGGGCTTTGATGTGGGATTTATTGAGCAGAACTGCAGGTATCAGGACATTGAGCCGCACTTTATCTCTGTGGATACCGTGGCTCTGGCGCGGGTTCTGCTGCCTACGTTATCTAAATATAAACTGAACGTGGTTGCAAAGGCTTTGAATATTTCCCTGGAAAACCATCACCGGGCCGTGGACGATGCCGGGGCAACGGCGGAAATTTTTGTGAAATTTATACAGATGCTGAAGGACAGGGACATTACCACTTTAAAAGGCATCAACCAGTTTGGAAATACCAATGAGGACGCGATCCGCAAGCTCCCTACCTACCACATTATCATCCTGGTAAAAAATGACATCGGCCGCTACAATCTGTACCAGCTGATCTCTGCCTCCAACCTGAAGTATTTTGCCCGGAGGCCCAGAATCCCGAAAAGCCTGTTAAACCAGCACCGGGAAGGGCTGATCATTGGGAGCGCCTGCGAGGCCGGGGAGTTGTTCCAGGCCATCCTGAATAAAAAATCGCAGGAGACCATTGCGAAGCTGGCGGATTTTTATGACTATTATGAGATACAGCCTCTGGGAAACAACCATTTCATGCTGGAGAGCGAAAAACTGCCGGACATTCAGACAGAGGAGGATCTGAAAAACTTAAACCGCCAGATCCTGGAGCTGGGAGACCAGTTCAAAAAGCCTGTTGTGGCTACCTGCGACGTCCATTTCCTGGACCCGGAGGACGAGGTGTACCGCCGGATCATCATGGCCGGAAAAGGCTTCACCGATGCAGACAACCAGGCTCCTCTTTACCTTCGGACCACGGAGGAAATGCTCTCGGAGTTTGACTATCTGGGTTCCGCCAAAGCCTATGAGGTGGTGGTGGAAAATACAAACAAGATCGCGGCCATGATCGAGAAGATCGCGCCGGTGAACCCCAACAAGTGTCCGCCGGTGATTCAGGATTCCGACCAGAAGCTGCGGGACATCTGCTACAAAAAGGCCCACGAGGTGTACGGGGAGAATCTGCCGGTACAAGTTTCCGCCCGTCTGGAGCGGGAGCTCAATTCCATCATTTCCAACGGCTATGCGGTGATGTATATCATTGCCCAGAAGCTGGTGTGGAAATCTGTTGCGGACGGCTACCTGGTGGGATCCCGGGGGTCGGTGGGCTCCTCCTTTGTAGCCACCATGGCAGGAATCACAGAGGTGAATCCACTAAGTCCGCATTATTACTGCGAAAAATGTCATTACAGCGAGTTTGAGTCGGAAGAAGTAAAGGCCTATTCCGGTTGCTGCGGTTTTGATATGCCAGATAAGATCTGTCCGGACTGCGGGGCCAAGCTGATCAAGGACGGATATGATATCCCATTCGAGACCTTCCTGGGCTTCAAGGGGGACAAGGAGCCGGATATCGATTTGAATTTTTCCGGTGACTACCAGTCCAAGGCCCACAAGTACACGGAGGTGCTGTTCGGAGAAGGCTATACCTTTAAGGCCGGGACCATCGGCACGCTGGCGGACAAGACAGCCTACGGATATGTGCGCCGGTATTATGAAGAGAAGAACCAGCGGAAACGGAAATGTGAGATCGAGCGGATCAGCCAGGGCTGTACCGGGGTGCGCAGAAGCACGGGACAGCATCCGGGAGGAATCGTGGTGCTGCCTCACGGGCATAACATCAACGAGTTCACCCCGGTGCAGCATCCGGCAAATGATATGACCACAGACATAGTGACCACACATTTTGACTACCATTCCATTGACCACAATCTGCTGAAGCTGGATATCCTGGGACACGACGATCCTACCATGATTAAAGTGCTGGAAGAATATATCACTTCGGAATCACTGGAAAATGAATACAATGAGGAGCATCCCTTTGTGGCCACGCAGATCCCTCTGGACGACCAGAAGGTGTTGTCATTGTTCCATGGCACCCAGGCTTTAGGGATCAAACCGGAGGACATCGAAGGGTGCAAGCTGGGATGCTTGGGGATTCCGGAGTTTGGGACCGATTTTGCCATGAGCATGGTCATCGAGGCCAATCCCCAGTCTCTGTCGGACTTGATCCGGCTGGCGGGATTGTCCCACGGAACCGACGTATGGCTGGGAAATGCCCAGGATCTGATCCGTTCCGGTACGGCCACCATTTCCACGGCCATCTGTACCCGTGACGATATCATGATCTACCTGATCAACCAGGGCGTGGACAGCGCGCTGTCCTTTACCATCATGGAAAGCGTCCGAAAGGGGAAGGGGCTCAAGGATGAATGGATTGCGGCCATGAAAGAAAAGAATGTGCCGGACTGGTATATCGGATCCTGTAAAAAGATCAAGTACATGTTCCCGAAGGCCCATGCAGCCGCCTATGTGATGATGGCGTACCGGATCGCGTACTGCAAGATCAATTATCCGCTGGCCTACTACGGGGCTTATTTCAGCATCAGGGCAGACGCCTTTTCCTATGAACTGATGTGCCAGGGGAAGGAGAAGCTGAATTATTATATCAAGGATTATAAAAAACGGTCGGATACGCTGACGAACAAGGAGCAGGATACCTTGAAGGACATGCGTCTTGTTCAGGAAATGTATGCCCGGGGATTGGACTTTACGCCCATTGACCTGTACCGGGCGAAGGCGAAGCAGTTCCAGATCGTGGACGGGAAGCTGATGCCCTCTTTCGCGAGTATCGAAGGTATGGGGGAAAAAGCGGCGGAAGCGGTGGAACTGGCGGCTAAGGACGGGGCATTTCTTTCTCTGGATGATTTCCGTGAACGGACCAAGGTCAGTGTGTCCGTGATCGATCTGATGTCGGACCTGGGGATCTTCGGAGATCTGCCCAAGAGTAACCAGCTGTCGCTGTTTGACCTGGCCTGATGATCCCTGTTGTATTTTAAGCCTGGATTGGATCTGGCTTTAAAGTGTATGAAAAAACTTGACAGAAGTATACTATTGTGATAGTCTATATGTAGACTATTGCAATAGTACAAGGAGAATATATTTATGAAACTCTATGATTCCGAATTAAAAGTAATGGAACTGCTGTGGCAGAAAGGGGAACTAAAGGCGAAGCAGATTGCGGATGAGTTAAAGGAACGTACAGGATGGAATAAGAATACATCCTATACTGTCATTAAAAAACTGGTTGATAAGGGGGCTGTTGAGCGCCGGGAACCAGGATTTTGCTGTGTGCCGCTGATCGACAGGGAAAGCGCCCGCCAGTCGGCATTGTCAGAGCTTGTAGATAGATTCTATCAGGGCTCGGTCGGCCTGTTGTTTGCTTCACTTTTAACCCGGGAAGAATTGACCTCGGAGGAGGTAAACCGTCTGCGGGAAATGATCGACGAAAAAAAGTGCGGACAATAAAGAAAAGAGGTGATGGCGTATTTTAGAAATACAGCTCAAAGCAATTTTTCTGATTCTGTGTGTGGCGGCATGCAGGAAATTATTGTACCGGCTGCCGCCGCCGGGTATTTGGGAGGCACTTTGGCTGATCATCGCCGCCAGGCTTTTGATTCCGCCGGATATCGGGATTCCTGTACCCGGGATCAATACGTATGGTCTGCTGACATTCCATGTTCCAAAATGGGTATTTTGGCTGCGGCCGGCCGGTTTTGGGACAGCCATGCTCCTTCTGTCCGGATGCTATATCAGATTTTGCAGAGAGCTCAGAAGCAAGAAACCCCTGAACAGCCCGGATGTGACAGCATGGATGCGGAAATACGCCCATGGCGCCTCCTGCCCGGTCTATATCCTGCAGGCTGCGTCCACACCCTTTGCGTATGGCCCGTTTTTTCCGAAGATTGTTCTTCCCGAGCAAGAATACAGCACTCTGGAGTTGGAGCATATTTTACTGCATGAGTGGATGCACATACGCAGGGGGGATCTTTGGAAAAAAGTATGGATGATATCAGCAGTTATGCTGAACTGGTACAATCCGGCATGCTGGCTCATGCTGACGTTTTTTACCAGGGATATGGAACTGGCCTGCGACGCGGGTGTACTCCGGATGCTTCCAGAAGGGGGCTGTGCGGTATATGCAGAGGTATTGCTTGACAGCTACAGCAAAATGCATCCGGCCACAGGAATGGGAATCGGATTTCTAAGCGGAGGATTACAGGAAAGGATTGGTGAGATTATGCATCAGAAAAAAATATCTTATAAAGCGAAAATATCGGCGGTACTCGTTTTGTGTGTACTGTTTCTGACGGCTTTCGCAAAAAATACCGTTTCGGCGCCTGATCTTGTAGGAAAGACAGAGCAGGAAGCAAAGGGGGTACTGACAGAACAGCATTATGATTTTTGGACAGAAGTGATCAGATGAACAGAGATCTGTTCGAACCGACTGGCATGGAGGATTCCATGCCGTCTTGTTTTTTCTGAATTTCCATTCAAATAGTTACGGTTTACACCCGGGGGGCTCACAGTAACGGCATCCAGCCCATTGAAAAGTCGCCTCTCGGCGAGGGGCTGGATGCCCGCCCCATCACTGAATTGGCCGGATGCCGTGCAGCAAGTGCACGACACCGTGTGAACTGTAACACAATAACTTCCAAATAAGTAAAAAAGGCTGCATAAAAACTTAGGCTTGTAAACAGGATAGTAAAATGATATGATGTGAATGCTGAAACAATGTTTTTGGAATGCAATGTACATTTGCATATGGATTCTAATTCGAGAGATGTGGAGGAAACGAGAATGTACGATTTTGAAGAGATCAGGAAAACAGACGGCGAGATCGCGGATGCCATCCGGGCAGAGATGGACCGTCAAAATTCTCACATTGAGCTGATCGCGTCTGAGAACTGGGTGAGCCCGGCTGTGATGGCGGCCATGGGAAGCCCCCTGACCAACAAATATGCGGAAGGCTATCCGGCGAAGAGATATTACGGCGGATGCCAGTGTGTGGATGTGGTGGAGGACATTGCCAGAGAGCGGGCAAAGAAGCTGTTCGGCTGTGAATATGCCAATGTGCAGCCCCATTCCGGAGCACAGGCAAATATGGCTGCCATGTTTGCTATGTTAGAACCGGGAGACAAAATCATGGGAATGAACCTGGATCATGGCGGACACCTGACCCACGGCTCACCGGTGAACCTTTCCGGAAAATATTTTGATGTGACCTTCTACGGCGTCAACGATGACGGTGTGATAGACTACGATAATGTATTAAAGATCGCGAAGGAGTGCCGGCCGAAGCTGATCGTGGCAGGGGCCAGCGCATATGCCAGGACCATTGACTTCAAGCGGTTCCGTGAGATCGCGGATGAAGCAGGGGCTTATTTGATGGTGGATATTGCCCATATCGCCGGACTGGTTGCCACAGGGCTGCATCCAAGCCCGATTCCTTATGCTCATGTGACCACCACCACGACCCACAAGACACTGCGCGGTCCCCGGGGCGGCATGATCCTGAGCAGCGAAGAGATGAATAAAAAGTTCAATTTCAATAAGGCTGTATTCCCGGGAACACAGGGCGGCCCGCTGATGCATGTGATCGCGGCCAAGGCAGTCTGCTTCCAGGAGGCGCTGCAGCCGGAATACAAGGCCTATATGGAACAGGTGGTAAAGAATGCAAAGGCACTGTGCAAAAGTCTGCAGGCACGGGGAATCAAGATCGTATCCGGAGATACGGATAACCATCTGATGCTGGTGGACCTGACGGAAAAGGACCTCAGCGGAAAAGAACTGGAGAAGCGTCTGGATGATGCTCATGTAACCGCAAATAAAAATACCATTCCCAATGACCCACGTTCTCCGTTTGTGACAAGCGGCGTGAGACTGGGAACTCCGGCCGTGACTACCCGCGGGATGGTGGAAGAGGACATGGAAAAGATCGCGGAGATCATTTCCCTTGTGATCGAGAGCGAAGAAAACGTGGAGAAGGCAAGAAGCCTGGTGGCGGAGCTGACCACAAAATATCCGCTGTGCTAGTGAGCGGCCGTGAATAGTAAAAAGAATTTTTGTGTTGTCAAGAGAAAAGACTTGACAACACTTTTTTTTTCGGTTAAGATAGCAGAGGTGATTAGCAATGGATGAAATTTTGGAGCAGGCACTGCTGTATGATTTTTATGGAGAGCTTCTCAACGACCACCAGAAAGAGATCTATGAACAGTTTATCCTGGAGGATCTTTCCTTAAGCGAGATTGCGGAAGCGGAAGGTATCAGCAGGCAGGGGGTCCATGATTTGGTGAAGCGTTGTCAGAAGGCATTGGAAGGATATGAGGCCAAGCTGCATCTGGTCAGGCGTTTCCTGGCGATCAAGGAGAAGGTCCGTCAGATGGAGACGATCCTGGATTCTGCCGAACTGACGAAGGAGAACCAGGGAGAACTGCGGCGGCAGTTCCGTGAGCTTTCCGGTTCGATCCTGGAAGTATTATAGGATGGCGGCAGTTCCGGTCCGGATTGTGCATTCACTGTATAATCCGTATGGAAACTGCAGGAACACTGAAGATTTCAGTTACCGATTATCATAGAAATGTTCATCTGACAGGATGACAGAGGAGTTGGACAATGGCATTTGACAGCTTAACGGAAAAACTTCAAAACGTATTTAAAAACCTCCGCAGCAAAGGGCGGCTCACCGAAGAGGATGTAAAGGCGGCCTTAAAGGAAGTCAAGATGGCGCTCTTAGAGGCGGATGTTAACTTTAAGGTGGTCAAGGGATTCATCAAGGATGTCCAGGAGAGGGCTATCGGGCAGGACGTGATGAACGGGCTGAATCCGGGACAGATGGTCATCAAGATCGTGAATGAAGAGCTGGTGTCACTGATGGGCTCTGAGACAACCGAGATACAGCTTCAGTCGGGGAGCGCCACGACAGTGATCATGATGGTCGGTCTGCAGGGTGCAGGTAAGACAACCACCACGGCAAAGCTGGCCGGAAAGTTCAAGCTGAAAGGCAAAAAGCCGCTTCTGGCGGCATGCGACGTATACAGGCCAGCCGCTATCAAGCAGCTTCAGATCAACGGAGAGAAGCAGGGCGTGGAAGTCTTTTCCATGGGCGACAAGGTGAAGCCTGCGGATATCGCGAAGGCGGCATTGGAGCATGGGGCAAAGAACGGCAATAATATCATCATTCTGGATACTGCCGGACGGCTTCATATTGATGAAGATATGATGGCGGAGCTTCAGGAGATCAAGGAAGCAGTCACCGTGCATCAGACCATTCTGGTGGTAGATGCCATGACCGGGCAGGATGCGGTCAACGTAGCCGGAAGCTTCCATGAGAAGATTGGGATCGACGGCGTGATCGTCACTAAGCTGGACGGCGACACCCGGGGCGGCGCCGCATTGTCGATCAAAGCTGTGACCGGACGGCCGATCCTCTATGTGGGGATGGGAGAAAAGCTCTCCGACTTGGAGCAGTTTTATCCGGACCGGATGGCGTCCAGGATCCTTGGCATGGGCGACGTCCTGACGCTGATTGAAAAGGCAGGGGCAGAACTGGATGAGGAAAAAGCCCGGAAGATGACGGAAAAGATGAAGAAAGCCCAGTTTGACTATGAAGACTATCTGGAAAGTATGAACCAGATGAAGAAAATGGGCGGGCTTTCGGGGGTCATGAGCATGATGCCGGGACTGGGAGGAGCCATGGGCGGCAGGAAGAATATGCCGGATCTGGATTCCGAAGAGAATGAGAAACGGATGGCCCGGATGGAGGCTATGATCTATTCTATGACGCCGGAGGAACGGCGCAATCCGGACCTCTTGAATCTTCCGAGAAAGCACCGGATCGCAAAAGGCGCCGGGGTGGATATCTCAGAGGTGAACCGTATGGTGAAGCAGTTCAACGAAACCCGGAAGATGATGAAGAAGCTTCCGGGACTTATGGGCGGTGGTAAAAAAGGCAGGTTTCGGCTTCCTTTTTAACACATATATGATTCCGCGGTCAAACATCGGTTGCTGACCGGCGAATCACAAAAGAATAGGATTAACAAGAATAAAAACAAGAAAGAATGAGGTGCAGAACAATGGCAGTAAAAATCAGATTAAAGAGAATGGGAAAGAAGAAAGCTCCTTTCTATAGAATCGTTGTAGCGGATTCCAGATCCCCGAGAGACGGCAAGTTCATCGAGGAGATCGGAACCTACGATCCGAACCAGGAGCCGAGCCTGTTCAAGGTAAATGAAGATGCGGCTAAGAAGTGGCTGAACAATGGCGCGCAGCCGACAGAGGTTGTAGGCAAGCTGTTCAAGCTGGCAGGGATTGAAAAATAATCGAATCTGTACTGAACAGAGATTAAAGAATCTGATCCGCGGAGGTACGCGTGCATGAAAGAATTAGTAGAAGTAATCATCAAAGCATTGGTGGACAACCCGGACGGCGTTACCGTTACAGAAAGACAGGACGGAAGGACGACTGTCCTGGAAGTCCGTGTTGCGGACGGTGACATGGGAAAGGTCATCGGCAAACAGGGACGTATTGCCAAGGCGATCCGTTCCGTTGTCAAGGCTGCTGCGGCCAGGGATGACAAACGAGTGGTTGTTGACATCATCCAGTGATTCGGCTGGCAAATCGTTTCATAGGAGTGCAGTAAGAAACTGTGGAAATTTAACTTGCGCAATCTGTACAGGTTATGTTTCTGCGGTTTCTAAATTTACCCTGCCCGTTTCGGCAGGGTTTTTCATCGGAGAGAATGCAAAAAAGCTGCCGGCGGCAGTTTTTTTGTAAAATAGGAGTGTGGCATGGAGCAGTTTTTTCAAGTGGGGGTGATCACCTCCACACACGGAATCCGCGGTGAGGTCAAGGTATTCCCGACCACCAGCGATCCGGAGCGCTTCCGGAAGCTTAAGCACGTAATACTGGCTTCGGATAAGGAACAAATCTCTTTGGAGATTCAGGGCGTCCGGTTTTCCAAACAGTTTGTCATCGTAAGATTCAAAGGGATCGACGATATCAACGCGGTGGAACCATATAAGGGCAGGCGGCTTCTTGTAGCCCGGGAGGATGCCGTAAAGCTGGAACAGGATGAGTATTATATCGCTGATCTGCTGGGCATGGACGTGGTGGCGGACGACGGGGAAAAAGGCGTTTTAAAGGACGTGATCGAGACCGGGGCAAATGAAGTCTATGTAGTACAATTTGAAACATCAGGGGAAGTTCTCATTCCTGCGATCCGGGACTGCATTCTGGACGTGGATGTGGAAGCGGGAAGCATGCGGGTACATTTACTGGAAGGGCTGAAAGAATGAATTTTTATATACTGACATTATTTCCCGACATGGTATCACAGGGATTGAATACCAGCATTATCGGACGGGCGTCCGGACGGGGACTGTTATCCATCCGGACCATCAATATCCGGGACTATGCGTTCAACAAGCATCAGAGCGTGGATGATTACCCCTACGGAGGCGGAGCAGGAATGCTGATGCAGGCGGAGCCGGTGTATCTTGCATACGAGGCCGCGGCGGAGGAGATCCGGACACGGAGAGAAGAACAGGGAAAACAGGAGAAGAAGCCAAGGGTAGTGTACCTTTCACCCCAGGGAGCGGTATTCAACCAGAGCATGGCAAAGGAGCTGGCAGAGGAAGAAGACCTGATCTTTCTCTGCGGGCATTATGAAGGGATTGACGAGCGGGTGCTGGAGGAGATCGTGACAGACCAGGTGTCTATCGGGGACTATGTGCTGACCGGCGGGGAGCTTCCGGCCATGGTCATGGTGGATGCGATCTCGCGCATGGTGCCGGGAGTGCTCCACAATGACAACTCGGCGGAGACAGAATCCTTTCAGGACGGCCTGCTGGAATATCCCCAGTATTCCCGGCCGGAGGTCTGGCACGGAAAAAGGGTGCCGGAGGTGCTTTTATCCGGACATCACGCCAATATCCTGAAATGGAAGCGGGAGCAGTCCATTCTGCGCACCAGGGAACGGCGTCCCGACCTGTTCGAACACTGTGCTTTGACGGAAAAGGAAAAAGCCGATTGGAAAAATGTGACGGAAATGCTTGCAAGTTCGGAAAAAATGTGATAACATACAATAGTTGTGAAAAGAAGAGCGATGGTCCTCTGGCACAGGAAGATGCAGATTCAGAAGCACATTTTCCGCAAAAAGAGTGTTAAGAACGTCAAATGAACAGGAGGTCACACAATGAACGATATTATCAAAAATATTGAAGCTGAGCAGTTAAAAGAGAATGCTCCTCAGTTCCACGTAGGCGATACGGTAAAGGTATACGCGAAGATCAAGGAAGGAAACCGTGAAAGAATCCAGGTATTCGAAGGAACCGTACTGAAGAGACAGGGCGGCGGAGTCAGAGAGACATTTACGGTCAGAAAAAATTCCAACGGCGTCGGCGTAGAGAAGACCTGGCCGCTTCATTCTCCTCATGTTGAGAAGGTGGAAGTCATCCGCAGAGGTAAGGTAAGAAGAGCAAAACTGAACTACCTGCGCGGTCGTGTCGGCAAGAGAGCAAAGGTAAAAGAATTAGTAAAATAGTAAGGAAAAGTGAGGGACAATTACAGAGTTTGTAGTTTGTCCCTTTTCTATATGGCAGGATGGAATGAAGAAAAGAGAAATCCGGAAAAAAAGAAGACAAAGGACAAAGCAAAAGGTATGGCAGAAGCCAAAGCTGCACTTCCCGAATGAAGGGATCCATATCGATAAAGACCGTGCAAAAAAATCGTTTCTTCTCATATTAGAACTTGGAATTGCCTGTGTGCTGGCGTATTCTCTGGTGCTGTTTTACGGGCAGCGTGTCAGCAATGCCGGGGATTCCATGAGCCCGGTCCTGAAAAACGGGGACGTGGTGCTCGTGGACCGCCTTGTCTACAACGCGGTCAAGCCGAAGCGGGGAGACATCATCGTATTTAAGCCGGGCGGAATTGAAAATGCCCATTATCTGATCAAGCGGGTAGTCGCCCTTCCCGGAGAGACCATCCAGATTAAAAACGGCAGCATCTATATCGACGGGGAAATCTGCACGGAAGGAATCTATGTCTCAAAGATCTCGTCTGCCGGACTTGCCGCAGAACCGATCGAGCTTGGCGCCAACGAGTATTTTGTGATCGGCGACAATCATGAAGGAAGCGATGACAGCCGGACGGCGGACGTAGGGAAGGTAAAACGCAGTGACATTTTCGGAAAGGCATGGTTTGTGATCAGCGCCGGGGACAATTTCGGAAGAATCAAGGATAAATAATGCCGGAAGGGAGAACGGCGCAAAGCCTTTTTCAGGAATTTCAGCAGGCCTGCCGGGCCGAAGAGGCTAAGGATGGCGTATACAGGAGGAATAAATATGCATTTTCAGTGGTATCCGGGTCATATGACCAAAGCGAAACGGATGATGCAGGAGAATATCAAGCTGATCGATCTGATCATCGAACTTGTGGATGCCAGGATTCCCTTGAGCAGCCGGAATCCGGACATCGACGAACTTGGGAAGAATAAGGCCAGGCTGATCCTTTTAAATAAAGCCGATTTGGCGGAGGAGAAGTGGAATACGGCGTGGATCGAATATTTTCAGAAAAAAGGATTTTTTGCGGTAAAGGTCAATTCGAAAAAAGGAGGCGGGATGAAGTCTATCCAGGAGGTCATCCAGGAGGCCTGCCGGGAGAAGACGGAGCGTGACAAAAAGCGCGGTATCCTAAACCGCCCGGTGCGGGCTATGGTGGTAGGGATCCCCAATGTGGGCAAGTCCACATTCATCAATGCTCTGGCCGGAAAGGCCTGTGCAAAGACCGGGAATAAGCCGGGGGTGACCAAAGGAAAGCAGTGGATCCGGCTGAATAAAAACGTGGAGCTGTTAGATACGCCGGGCATCCTGTGGCCCAGGTTTGAGGATCAGGCGGTGGGACTCAGGCTGGCGTTTATCGGTTCCATCAAGGATGAGATCCTGCAGTCAGAGGAACTTTCGGCGGAACTGATGCGGTTTTTAGCGAAAAACTATCCCGGGACCCTTGCGGAAAAATATGGGTTTGAGGAATCTGAAGATGGATTTGAAGACCTGCGGGGCGTGGCAGAAAGCCGCTGCTGTCTTCTGAAAGGGAACGAGCTGGATCTGGAAAAGGCGGCAAAGCTTTTGCTGGATGATTTCCGGAACGGGCGGCTTGGAAGGATCACGCTGGAATATCCTGAGCAGTCTGCCTGAACTGCAGGATGTCGAAAACCGCCTGCAGGCGGGGTCTGCAGCATGCCGCATCTGTGAGCGGCATGCAGGATCATGTCTGCTGAGATGATACAAATGTCAAGTCAAGGACCCCGCAGCAAGCTGACGGGGCATCAAAATTCCAGCGCAGCAAGCTGCGGGGTATCTGGTCTACACTCCGTTTCGGTCGTTGCTTCGCGGGAATGAAATAGAAAGAGGACATTCGGGATATGAAAGAGGAAAGTAAAGAGAAAAGTATTTTGCGGGAACTGGGAAGCTGGCTTCTGTACCTGCTGTTCGTATTGATGTTTTCCTATCTCATCATCACTTATGTGGGACAGCGCACCCGTGTGGACGGACAGTCCATGGAGACGACGCTTTACAACAATGACAATCTGCTGGTGGATAAACTTTCTTACAGGTTCCGGGATCCGAAGCGGTTTGAGATTGTTGTATTTCCATACCAGTACAGGGAAAATACTTACTATATCAAGCGGATCATCGGACTGCCGGGAGAGACCGTGCAGGTCATCGACGGTTATGTGTATATCGACGGGGAACAGCTTGACGAGCACTATGGAAATGAACTGATGGAGAACCCGGGAATTGCTGCGGAGCCTTTGATGCTGGGAGAGGATCAATATTTTGTCCTTGGCGACAACCGCAACCACAGCTCCGACAGCAGGGATCCCAGCGTGGGAACGATCCAGCGGGAAAATCTGCTGGGCAGAGCCTGGATCCGGATCTGGCCTCTGGACCAGTTTGGAGCGATCAAGCATGAATAAGAAGATTTCAGAGATCAGGAAAGAACTGGAGCAGGCTGGAAAAAACGAACGAAGCAGGCTTCTGGAAGAATATGCTTCCGACACAAGGGCAGGGGTAAAAAGCCTTCTGGAGAAATATCGAAAGCAGGAGGAAAAGCTGTCTGCGGAGCGGGAACGGTTGAGGGTAATGCAGGAGTTTGAGAGGCAGTATGCGCACTGTACATACATCTGCGGGATTGATGAGGCGGGGAGAGGTCCGCTGGCAGGCCCTGTGGCGGCAGCGGCGGTGGTCCTTCCAAAGGACTGTGAGATCCTGTACCTCAATGATTCTAAAAAGCTGTCTGCTAAACGCCGGGAAGCGTTATATGATGAGATTATGGAAAAGGCAGCGGCAACTGGCATCGGTCTGGCAGAGGCAACCCGGATCGATGAGATCAATATCCTGCAGGCCACTTATGAAGCCATGCGTCTGGCGGTCAGCAGGCTGGGCATCGTGCCGGAGGTCTTGCTGAACGATGCGGTGACGATTCCGGGGCTTGACATGGTGCAGGTGCCCATTATAAAAGGAGATGCCAGGAGTGTCTCTATCGCTGCGGCCAGTATTCTGGCGAAGGTGACCAGGGACCGGCTGATGGCAGAGTATGACAGCAGATATCCTCAATATGGATTTGCAGTACATAAAGGATACGGTACGGCTGTCCATATAGAAGCGCTGAAAGCATACGGCCCGTGTCCGATCCATCGGAAAACATTTATCAAAGGGATCGTATGATCCGCCCGCAAGTCCTTTGGCGGGGCGGACCCAGAGATTCAGACAGGGAGATCATGGAGAGGAATAAGCGGAAAACGGGAGCGGCCTATGAACAGGCGGCGGGATATTATCTGGAGCAGCAGGGCTATGTGATCCTGCAGTACAACTACAGATGCCGCATCGGAGAGATTGACCTGATCGCGCAGGACGGGGACTGCCTGGTATTCTGCGAGGTCAAGTACCGCAAAAACGGGAGCAGGGGGAACCCTCTGGAAGCTGTGGATGCAAAGAAGCAGTACCGGATTTCCCGGTGCGCCCAGTATTATTTGATGGAAAAACGGCTGGGAGACATTCCATGCAGGTATGATGTGATCGGCATTGAGGGCTCCCGAATCACACTGATCAAAAATGCGTTTGAGAGCGGCTGATCCATCTCCGGAAGGACAGCCGGAAAATCAGAGTATATGTTCTGTCATGGAAAGCCGCCAAAACCTTCTGCTCCCGGCGCGCCGGGCGTTGGCATGATTGAAAGAAAGGAAAGCGGATGAGTTTAGGTATAAGATATCACAATGAGAATAAAATATTCAGAGAAGTGGAAAAAGAAACCCCATTTTTGGAATATCCGCTGCTGGCGGATACAGGGATCGTGAAGCATGGATTTTCTACCCGACTTGGGGGAGTCAGCGAAGGCTTTTTTTCCTCGTTAAACCTGGGATCCCACCGGGGGGACCGGGAAGAGGCGGTTCAGGAAAACTTCCGTCGTATCGGGGCTTCTATGGGAGTCCGGTGTGAGGATATGGTCCTGTCCCGGCAGACCCATACCACCAACGTATGGGTGGTGACGGAAGAGGATCGCGGCATGGGGATGACATGCCCTATGGAATACAGCAAGCGGGCGTCTGTAAATCAGGGCCGCAGTGCATCAGGAAGCTTTCAGCTGGAAGCAGACGGGAAGCTGGAAGGGGTAGACGGCCTGGTGACCAATATTCCCGGTATCTGTCTGGTTACATTTTATGCCGACTGTGTCCCCCTGTATTTTGTGGATCCGGTCAAAAAGGCGATCGGGCTGAGCCACTCCGGATGGCGGGGGACCGTGGGGAAGATCGGCAGGGTCACTGTGGAACTGATGCACGAGCAGTATGGCTGTGATCCTTCGGATATTTTGGCCGCAGTGGGGCCTTCCGTCTGCCGGGACTGCTATGAGGTCAGCGGCGATGTGATCGAACGATTTCAGGAAAGCTTTGCAGAGGAGCACTGGAAAGAACTTTTCTATCAGAAAGAAAACGGAAAATACCAGCTCGATCTGTGGAAAGCAAATGAGATCATCTTCGCGGAGGCGGGAATCCTTCCGGAGCATATGGCGGTCACGAACGTATGTACCCACTGCAACAGTGAGGTATTGTATTCCCACCGGAGGGCCGGAAACCAGCGGGGAAGCCTGGCGGCATTTTTGGCATTAGAGTGACCATATAATATCCGGTAAAACTCCGCAGAATGTTTTTCCATTAGCAGGGCGAAGGAGGCGGGCTATGGATTCTACAGTTGTGGACTCTACGGTAGAGATCCTGCAGGAATCAGCCGAGCAGTCGGCAGAAAAGGTACAGACACAGATGAATGACTTTGTTGTTTTTATCCAGGAGCACATTCCGAATATGATTGAATTTGGGATTCGGCTTCTGATCGCGGCCGTGATTTTTTTCCTGGGACGGCTATTGATCAAATGGATTCGCAAACGGATCCGAAATTCTCTGAAACGGTCGAGCGCGGATGCTGGACTGACCCAGTTTACGGATTCTTTTTTGAAAATATCTCTTTATATTGTCCTGCTTCTGATCGTTGCAGCCAATCTGGGGATTGAGATTTCGTCAATCTCCATGCTGTTTGCGTCGGCAGGCGTGGGGATTTCCCTGTCGCTGCAGCAGACCCTGTCCAACTTTGCGGGCGGTGTGCTGATCTTGCTGTTAAAGCCGTTTGTGGTGGGGGACTATATCATCGAAGACACCAACAAGGATGAGGGGACGGTCAAGGAGATCCAGACTTTTTATACAAAGCTGACTACGGTGGACAATAAAACCATCGTGATTCCTAATGGAATCCTGGCAAATAACAGCCTTACCAATGTGACGGCAAAGGCTGAGCGGCAGCTGGATCTCCGGATCGGGATATCTTATGATTCTGATCTGAAAAAGGCAAAGCAGCTTTTGGAGCAGATGCTCAAAGAGATTCCCAGTATCATGCAGGATGAGACCCTGTACGTATTTGTGGATTCACTTGGAGAGAGTTCAGTGGTGCTGGGTATCCGTGGGTGGGTAAAGACTGACGAATACTGGACGACCCGATGGGATCTGCTGGAGAGGATCAAGCTGACCTTTGATGAGGAAGGGATCGTGATTCCGTACAATCAGCTTACGGTCCATCTGGATGAAAAGGCCGATCACGGCCCGGGAGTGAATAGTAATGGACTTTCAAAATAATTAAGAATTTTTGAAAAAAATAGTTGAAATTTGTATCAAAAGTAGTTATAATAGTATAGGTTCGTTTGTTGAGCCTTGCCGAAATAGCTCAGTTGGTAGAGCACTTCACTCGTAATGAAGGGGTCGTCGGTTCGAGTCCGATTTTCGGCTTTTTGGAAAATTTTACTTTGTACTTTCCAGAAAACTCTAATTTAATTATGAATCAGTATTATCAAAAGCGCTTCCGATGAATTGGAAGCGTTTTTGTTTTGCTAAAGCGTGTTTAAAATTCATTCCTACAATCTGCCGCATGATATTTAAAATAGTAGTTGACAACTACTATTTATTAGTTTATACTAACTCCTGTAAGTGAGAAGATAAATCTATAAAAGAAAGAAGATGAGTGATGATGCCTTTATCAATGGTGAAGCAGGGAGAGCCGAACAAGATCTGCAGAGTCGGCGGAAGAGAAGATACGAGACGGTTCATCGAGAATCTGGGATTCGTGGCAGGCGCAGTGGTGACGGTCATATCTGTGACGGGCGGCAGCATGATCGTGAATGTGAAGGATTCCCGGGTAGCGATTGGCAGAGATATGGCAAACAAGATCATGGTTGTATGAAGGATGCGCAAAATATCTTATGAAAAAATAAGGAGGAGAAGTGATTATGACATTAAGAGAAGTTCCATGCGGCCGGACCGTTAAGGTCGCGAAGCTGGCCGGAGAAGGGCCGGTCAGGAGGCGGATCATGGATATGGGTATTACAAAGGGTGCGGATATCTTTGTGAGAAAGGTTGCGCCCCTGGGGGACCCGGTGGAGATCACGGTAAGGGGATATGAATTATCAGTCCGCAAAGCAGATGCGGAGATGATCGTTGTAGAGTGATCTTATTTTTTTGAATCAGAGTTAGTTAGAACTAATATTTAATAGTTCAAACTGTATTAAAGTGGAAGAAGGTAAGTAACACCATAAATGATGAAGGAGAATCAGCAGGAGGAATGAAAAATGGCGATCAAAATTGCATTGGCGGGAAATCCCAACAGCGGAAAGACCACATTATTTAATGCATTGACCGGATCTAACCAGTTTGTCGGAAACTGGCCGGGAGTTACAGTAGAGAAGAAAGAAGGAAAACTGAAAGGGAAGAAAGATGTGATCATCATGGATCTTCCGGGAATTTACTCATTATCCCCCTATACGCTGGAGGAAGTGGTTACAAGAAATTATCTGATCAACGAAAAGCCGGATGTGATCCTGAATATCGTGGACGGGACCAATATTGAACGGAATCTGTATCTGAGCACACAGCTGATGGAGCTGGGGATTCCGGTGGTCATGGCAGTCAACATGATGGATCTGGTGGAGAAAAACGGTGGCAGCATCCATGTTAAGAAGCTGGCAGAAAAATTAGGCTGTGAAGCTGCTGAAATCTCCGCCCTGAAAGGAACCGGGATCCAGGCGGCCGCAGATATGGCCGTTTGTGCGGCAGCTGCAGACAAACCGGCGGTGCAGGTACATCCTTTCGGAGAAAATGTAGAGTCGGTGCTTACTGTGATAGAAAGCAGACTGGGAGATGAAATCCCGGATACGCAAAAACGATTTTTTGCAGTGAAATTACTGGAAAAAGATGATAAAATAATAGAACAGATGCAAAGCGTACCGGATATTTCCGCCGAGATCGCGCAGATTGAGGAAGAGATGGATGACGATACGGAAAGCATCATTACAAATGAAAGGTATACTTATATTTCTTCGATTATCGGGGAATGCTGTACAAAGCATGAATCCGGCAGTAAGCTGACGGTTTCCGACAAGATTGACCGCTTCGTGACAAACCGCTTTCTGGCGCTTCCGATCTTTGCAGTGATCATGTATCTGGTATACTATGTATCGGTCACATCCGTAGGGGCCGTTGTGACGGACTGGACCAATGACGTGCTGTTCGGCGAGATCATCCCGCCGGCCATCGAGGGTGTGCTGTCGGCGCTGAACTGCGCAGGCTGGCTGCGGGGACTGATCCTGGACGGAATCGTGGCCGGTGTGGGAGGCGTGCTTGGATTCGTCCCCCAGATGCTTGTGCTTTTTTTGTTCCTGGCATTTTTGGAAAGCTGCGGATACATGGCGAGGGTAGCCTTTATCATGGATCGGATTTTCCGTAAATTCGGGCTCTCCGGCAAGTCCTTTATCCCCATGTTGATCGGGTCGGGCTGTGGGGTTCCGGGCATCATGGCATCCAGAACCATCGAAAATGACCGGGATCGGAAGATGACCATTATGACCACCACATTTATCCCGTGCGGGGCAAAGCTTCCAATCATCGGCCTGATTGCCGGGGCACTGTTCAATGGGGCCTCCTGGGTGGCGCCCAGCGCGTATTTTGTGGGGATTGCAGCGATCATCTGCTCCGGGATTATTTTGAAGAAGACAAAAATGTTCGCGGGAGATCCGGCTCCCTTCGTGATGGAACTTCCGGCCTATCATATGCCCACCCTGGGAAATGTACTGAGAAGCATGTGGGAGCGCGGATGGTCCTTCATCAAAAAGGCCGGGACGATAATCCTGCTTTCAACGATCGCAGTATGGTTTACATCTTACTTCGGCTGGGTAGACGGGCAGTTCAGAATGCTGGACGGCATGGAATTAGATCACAGCATTCTGGCCTCTGTTGGAAATCTGTTCGCGTGGATCTTCGTGCCCCTCGGATGGGGAGACTGGAGGGCGGCAGTCGCGGCGATCACAGGCCTTGTTGCCAAGGAGAATGTAGTAGGTACATTCGGCATCCTTTATGGACTGGAAGAGGTGGCGGAAGACGGCGTGGAAATCTGGGGCGCCCTTGCGGGAAGTATGACCGCCCTTGCAGGTTACTCCTTTCTGGTATTCAACCTCCTCTGCGCGCCCTGCTTTGCAGCAATGGGTGCCATCAAACGGGAGATGAACAATGCAAAATGGTTCTGGTTCGCGATTGGCTATCAGTGCATTCTGGCTTATATTGTGGCGCTTTGCGTATACCAGATCGGTATGCTTGTGACAGGCGGCGGCTTCAAAATTTTTACAGCGGCGGCATTTGTACTGCTGGCAGGCTTCCTCTATCTGCTTGTAAGGCCTTATAAGGAGACGGGGGCACTGCAGGTGAATATGAGGACTCTGGCCGGCGTAAAATGAGTCAGATCCCCCGCAGCAGGCTGCAGGGGGGAGTTTTGCGGCAGCCGAAAATGTACAGCAGACATATAGACTTGGCTCGCTGTTTCGCGGGAATAAAATGATAGAAGAAGCTGGGAGGGATTGTTATGGGAACTGCATTGGTAGGCCTGGTTCTGGCAGGCATTGTAGCTCTGATCATACGAAGCTTGATCAGGGATAAGAAAAACGGAAAATCCATTCACTGCGGCGGGGATTGTAAATACTGCGGCGGTCACTGCGGGCACGATGAGATCGGACGTTCGTAATATGGAATGAAAAAGGATTCACTCTGCTCACATGGGCAGAATGAAAGGCCCTTATGGAGCAGATAAAAATCGCTTCATAAGGGCTTTTTAGCTTGCTGTTTGCTACACGTTCAGCGCCTTGACGAATCAGACGGCTCCCTGCACATTACAGCTTCAGGTTTTTGAATAAGTCTCCAAGGCTGGTTCCGATATTCTCGGACTTTGGTATCTCTACTTTTTCCGGGACTTCTTCCGCAGCCGTCTCCAGCGCTTTCATACTCAGGCTGATCTTGCCTTCCTTGATCCCGATGACCTTGACTGTTACCGCGTCGCCGACTTTCAGCACATCGGAAGGAGTCTTGACACGCTTCTGAGAGATCTGCGACACATGTACCAGACCGGAAAGATTATTCTCCAGCTTGATGAACGCGCCGTAATTCTGCAGAGTCTCTACGACGCCTTCCATGACCGTACCCACTTTGACGCTGGCAATCTGATCCTGGCGCGCCTTCTTTTCCTTAGCCCTTAAAATATCGCGGGCGGAGAGTACAAGGCGGTTGTTCGCCTGGTCAGCGTCGATGACATGGACTTCGATCTCCTTGAGCAGGTAGTCTTCCAGATTCTCCACATAGGACAGAGAAAGCTTGGAAGCGGGTATAAATCCGCGCAGGCCTTCTACCATGGCGATGACACCGCCGTTTACAACACCTTCTATCTTTACCGGAAGGATGGTCTTTTCTTCCATATACTTTTTGACCAGATTCCAGGGATTGGCATCATCCAGGTGGTCCTCATAATCGGCCATGCTCTCGGCAGGTGCTTCTGCGGCCTTGGCTGCTTCTGCAGCGCCGCCGTTCACGGCTTCCTCGGCCTGTACATTTTCAGGGGTCATTTCTTCGGTTTTTAATTCTTCATTCATGGTTACACCTCAACGTATCTTTCTATAATTTGTAATATCTATGGCACAAGTATAACATATGTCTCACTAAAAAAACAACTAATCTTGCAAATTCAAGTGACGAAATTCGAAAATAATGTTACACTGTTAGATAAAGGCTGTGAAAAGTAATAGAAAGGCTTGGTACAATTTATGGAAAAAGGTGTAATCAACAATAAGATCTATGTGGTAGGGCACAAGAATCCGGATACGGACTCCATCTGTTCCGCCATCGCCTATGCCCAGCTCCGGACAGAGCTTACAGGCGAGCGGCATAACGCAAGGCGGGCAGGGCAGCTCAATGAAGAGACCCAGTATGTCCTGGATTATTTTAATGTAAAGGCTCCCGCGCTGCTGACGGATCTCCGTGTACAGGTGAAGGATGTAGCTATGCGGGAGGTGGAAGGGATGCGCGGCTCGGTTTCCATTAAGTCCGCATGGGCCAGGATGAAGGAAGAGAACCTGAAAACCCTTCCGGTGACAAGGGAGGGCAAGCTGGAAGGGCTGATTACTATCGGGGATATCGCGACCTCCTATATGGATGTGTATGACAGCACGATCCTTGCAACCTCCCGGACCCAGTACCGCAATATCGCCACCTGTATCGAGGGGGAGATCGTTACGGGAAATCCGCACAGCTACATGTCCAACGGAAAGGTGGGGATCGTGGCTTCCAGCCGGAAGCTGATGGCGGAGTTTGTGGAACCGGAAGATCTGGTGATTCTGGGCAACCGGAAGGAGGTACAGCAGATGGCCATTGACATGGGGGTCAGCTGTATGATCGTTTCCACCGGAGCGGAGTTAGACGATGGCATCCTGGAGCAGGCAAAGGAGAAGGAGATCGTGATCATCACCACGGAGCAGGATACCTTTACCGTTGCCCGGCTGATCAACCAGAGCATTCCGATTCGACATTTCATGAGCGGCAAGGACGGACTGGTTTCTTTTAAGATGCGGGATTATGTGGATGATGTCAAGGAAGTCATGATGAGGAACCGTTTCCGTGATTTCCCGGTGCTGGACAATAAAGGAAAATTCCTTGGATTCATTTCCAGGCGGAGACTTTTAAACTGCCGGAAGAAGCAGGTCATCCTGGTGGATCATAATGAGAAGAGCCAGGCGGTCAATGGGATCGAGCAGGCGGATGTGCTGGAGATCATCGACCACCACAGGCTGAGCAGCATCGAGACCATGGGTCCGGTCTTTTTCCGCAACCAGCCGGTGGGCTGCACGGCTACAATTGTATACCAGATGTACCAGGAGAATGGCGTGAAGGTATCCTCCACCATCGCAGGGCTTTTGTGCGCGGCTATCATTTCAGATACGCTGATGTTCCGGTCGCCTACCTGTACCCCGCTGGATGA
The DNA here is from genome assembly GCA_000403295.2 of Lachnospiraceae bacterium M18-1. Taxonomy (GTDB): domain Bacteria; phylum Bacillota; class Clostridia; order Lachnospirales; family Lachnospiraceae; genus Schaedlerella. The sequence continues at coordinate 228,664 of KE159605.1, forward strand.
ACAGTCCGCAAGGAAGCTGGCAGAGCTGGCAGAGGTGGATATTGAGATGCTGGCACAGGCCATGTTCCGTGCAGGCAGCAACCTGAAAGGAAAGACGGCGGAAGAGATCTGCTTCCTGGATTTCAAGCAGTTTACGGTCAATGATATGGTATTCGGTGTCGGCCAGGTGAACTCCATGAGCGAAGAAGAGCTTTCGGAGATAAAGGAGAAGGTATTGCCCCACCTGGAAAAGGCAAGGACTAACCACAATCTGAATATGATCTTTTTCATGCTGACCAACATTATCACGGAATCCTCCGAGCTGCTCTGTGCCGGACCGGAAGCCAGGGAGAAGCTGATCAATGCCTTCGATCTGCGCGCGGAGATGGAGGAGCTGCACTTAAAAGGAGTCGTATCCAGGAAAAAGCAGCTGGTGCCTGCGCTGGTAGAAGCGCTGCAGCAGTAAGCGGTATATGATACATATATAGAAGGAATGGATTTATGGGAAAGCAAATATGGAAGCCAGGGAACATGCTGTATCCCCTGCCGGCTGTGATGGTGAGCACAGGGGATACAAAAGGGAACACCAATATACTGACCATAGCCTGGACCGGAACTGTCTGCACCAATCCAGCCATGGCGTATATCTCTGTGAGGCCGGAGCGCTATTCTTACGGCATGCTGCGGGAAACCGGGGAATTTGTCATCAACCTGACCACGGAGAAACTGGCATGGGCCGCGGATTACTGCGGTGTCCGGTCAGGCCGGGACGTGGACAAGTGGAAGGAGACAGGGCTCCACAGGGGGAAGGCAGAGACGCTTGACTTTGCGCCCCTGATCCGGGAATCCCCGGTGAATCTGGAATGCCGGGTAACGGAGGTGAAGGAGCTGGGCAGCCATCATATGTTTCTGGCAGAAGTGAAGGCAGTCCATGCAGACGAAGCCTATCTGGACAAAAACGGACGTCTGGAGCTGAATCACGCCGGACTTCTGGTATATTCCCACGGGGAATATCTGGCAGCGGGGAAAAAATTGGGCACATTCGGCTACAGTGTGAAAAAGAAGGCGCCGGATCAAAAGAAGACGGTCCAAAAGAAAAAAGCGTCGGCGCATAAAAAGCGACTGGAACACAAAAAAGCATCCCATCGGAAAGCAACATAATTGCATATTTTTGCACGGATTTTATATGGATTTCGATACCAGGGACATCTATAATAAAACCCGCGGGAAACAAACCAGAAAGTGAGGACTTTGATGATCATGAAAGAAAAATTGCTCAAAAAATTTGCGGAACTCTTTGGAAATGCGGACGGAGCCGGTTTTTATTTTTCTCCCGGGCGTGTCAATCTGATCGGGGAACATACGGATTATAACGGAGGACATGTATTTCCCTGCGCGCTGACAATCGGTACATACGGCATTGCCCGGAAGCGCACAGACCGCACCATTCATTTTTACTCGATGAATCTGGATCATTTCGGGGTGGTAGAAGCTTCTCTGGATGAAATAATCAATAAAGATGCTTACGGCTGGGCAAATTATCCTCTCGGCGTGGTGTGGGCATTTCAGGAAAAAGGATATCAGCTGGATACCGGCTTTGATATGGTAATCTGGGGCAATATTCCCAACGGAAGCGGGCTTTCATCCTCCGCGTCCCTGGAGGTGCTCACCGGAGTGATTCTGTGCAGCCTGTATCAAATTACTGAGCTGAGCATGGTAGACGTAGCGCTGATCGGCCAGTATTCAGAAAACAACTTCAATGGCTGCAACTGTGGGATCATGGATCAGTTTGCGGTGGCCATGGGAAAGAAGGACAATGCCATCTTCCTGGATACCAGCAACCTGCAATATGAATACGCGCCTGTGAAGCTGAAGGATGCCCGGATCGTCATTGTAAACAGCAAGGTGAAGCACAGCCTGGTGGACTCTGCGTACAACGACCGTCGTCAGGAATGTACGGACGCGCTTGCCGCATTGAAGACGGTTGCGGATATCGAAACGCTGGGTGACCTGACAGTGGAAGAATTTGAGAAATATAAGCATGTACTGACCAATCCGATCCTGGAAAAGCGGGCAAGGCATGCGGTTGCGGAAAATCAGCGGACCATTGAGGCGGTTGCCGCACTGAAGGCAGACAATATCGCCCGGTTCGGAGAGTTGATGAACCAGTCCCACGTGTCTCTGCGGGATGACTATGAAGTTTCCTGCAAAGAGATCGATATCCTGGTAGACCTGGCATGGAAGATTCCCGGCGTGATCGGATCCAGAATTACCGGAGGCGGTTTCGGCGGCTGTACCGTGAGCATTGTAGAGAATGACGCGGTAGATAATTTCATCCGTTCTATCGGAGCTTCCTACAAGGAAAAAGTGGGGCATGAGGCAGAATTTTACACCGTAGATATCGGGGAAGGCGCAGGAGAACTGAAAGATAGCCAGAGCTGATGAAATCCCGGGAACAGATCAAGAGAGATAGCAGAATGGAGAACGGTATGATGAAATTATATGAAAATATCAAAAAGCTGGTTCAATACGGAATCAACACCGGGCTGACCCCGGAATGTGAGAGGATCTATACAACGAATCTTCTCCTGGACCTGTTCCAGGAGAACGACTATGAGGACATTGCCTGCGATCTGTCTAAGATCGTCCTGGAAGATGTCTTAAAGGAACTTCTGGATGAAGCATGCAACCGCGGGATTGTAGAAGACAGCGTTGTGTACCGGGATTTGTTCGACACGAAGCTGATGAACTGCCTGATGCCCCGTCCTGCACAGGTACAGAAAAGCTTCTGGGAGGACTATGCCGTTTCCCCGGAGCATGCAACGGAAAAATATTACAAGTTCAGTCAGGACAGCGATTATATCCGCCGCTACCGCATCAAAAAGGACAGGAAGTGGACGGTGGACACGGACTACGGCACTCTGGATATCACCATCAATCTGTCCAAGCCGGAAAAAGATCCGAAAGCCATTGCCGCTGCCAGGAACGCAAAAAATTCCGCATATCCGAAATGCCAGCTTTGTATGGAAAATGAAGGCTATGCGGGGCGTACCAATCACCCGGCCAGGGAGAACCACCGGATCATCCCGATCACCATCAATGAATCTGCCTGGGGGTTCCAGTATTCTCCCTATGTATATTATAACGAGCACTGCATCGTATTCAACGGGGAGCACACACCCATGAAGATCGACCGTGCCGCATTTACCAAATTATTTGATTTTGTAAAGCAGTTCCCCCACTATTTCCTGGGATCCAATGCAGATCTTCCAATTGTGGGCGGTTCCATCCTGAGCCATGACCATTTCCAGGGAGGGCATTATACCTTCGCCATGGCAAAGGCTCCTGTAGTAGAGAACTTTACAGTAAAGGGATATGAGGATGTGACGGCAGGTATTGTAAAATGGCCCCTTTCCGTGATCCGCCTGCAATGTGCAAATGAGAATCGGATCATCGATCTGGCAGAACATATTCTGAAGGCATGGAGAGGCTATACGGATGAGGCTGTGTTTATCTTTGCGGAAACGGAGGGACAGCCCCACAATACCATTACGCCTATCGCGCGGAAGCGTGGAGAGCTGTATGAGCTGGATCTGACGCTGCGCAACAACATTACGACAGAGGAGCATCCTCTGGGAGTTTATCATCCCCATGGGAAACTGCACCATATCAAGAAGGAAAACATCGGGCTGATCGAGGTAATGGGGCTTGCCGTACTTCCGGCGCGTTTAAAGGGTGAACTGGAGCTGCTCATGGAGTATATTTTAGAAGGAAAAGAAATCCGCTCGGAGGAAAGCATTGAGAAGCATGCAGACTGGGTGGAGGAGTTCCTGCCTCAGTATCCGGAAATAAATGCGGAAAATGTGGAGGAGATTCTTCAGAAAGAGGTCGGAAAGGTATTCTGCCAGGTATTGGAGGATGCTGGTGTATACAAGTATACACCGGAAGGGCTGGAAGCGTTCCGCCGGTTTATCGGAGTGCTTTGATGTCGTGTTTTGTTTGCGGCTGGATAAGTCTTGACACGAATCGCTTCATTTTATGCTGAATCACTGTAATCATGCCGATAAATAACGTGTGGCTGTATCTATATGGTACATGGAATAAATGGCAGGCCTTCGAGGAATCATATGAGTTATAGTAACCTGGAAGCAGAACAGCTGGTTCCGCTCAGAGATGCGCTGGAGGAGCTAATGTTATTTGTAAAAAAGTGGATGGATCACAGAGTCCCGCATTTTTACCGATATCTGGATTTTATGAAGAATAACATTGAGACCTGCATCTACATCCGGGAGGATTGGGGAGATGGATTGATCTACCTGAGAAAACTCCTGCAGCGGGATTGGAATAAGGCGAACAATGAATATGTGGGGATTCCTTCCTGTACATTATTCAAGGAAAGCCAGGGAGAACTGTTTCTGCAGTATCTGGGTCTGTTGGATGCGGTGAGAAGCTATTTTGTTTTAGATACAGATTTAAAATAGAATGAAGGAAAGCCTGGAGTTCAGAAAAACTCTTAAAGGGCCGGCCCGTTTTCAGCCGCTTTCGGCGGAGGGCCGGCTTTTTTCTGCAATTAAAAACCTCTTTCAGCCTTGCCGTTGTATACAATTTATGGTAAGATAGTTGGCATAGATTTCGAGAGTATGATAGAAAAACTGAGGAGGAAACTATGGAAAACGAAGTTGTATCGAAGAATTTTATAGAGCAGGAAATTGACAAGGACCTTGCGGAGGGCGTGTATGACAAGGTATGCACCCGATTTCCGCCGGAGCCCAACGGATATCTGCATATCGGACATGCCAAGTCCATACTGTTGAATTATGGGCTGGCACAAAAGTATCATGGAACCTTCAATATGCGGTTTGATGACACCAATCCCACAAAAGAGAAGGAGGAGTTCGTAGATTCCATCATGGAGGATATCCGCTGGCTGGGAGCGGACTGGGAGGACCGGCTTTATTTCGCGTCAGATTATTTTGACCAGATGTATGAGTGTGCCGTCCGGCTGATCAAAAAAGGAAAAGCTTATGTCTGCGATTTGTCCGCGGAGGAGATCCGTGCATATCGGGGAACGCTGACAGAGGCCGGAAAAGACAGCCCTTACCGGGAACGTACAGTAGAAGAGAATCTGCGGCTTTTTGAGGAGATGCGCTCCGGGGCCTGCCGGGACGGGGAGAAGGTACTCCGGGCGAAGATTGACATGGCTTCTCCCAATATCAATATGCGTGACCCGGTGATCTACCGTGTGGCACATATGTCCCACCACAGGACCGGCGACAAATGGTGCATCTACCCGATGTATGATTTCGCCCATCCTATCGAGGATGCCATTGAGGGAATCACCCATTCCATCTGTACGCTGGAATTTGAGGATCACCGCCCGCTGTACGACTGGGTTGTAAAGGAATGTGAATTTGAAAACCCGCCCCGCCAGATTGAGTTTGCGAAGCTTTATCTGACCAATGTGGTGACAGGAAAACGCTATATCAAAAAGCTGGTGGAGGACGGCATTGTGGACGGATGGGATGATCCGCGTCTGGTGTCGATCGCGGCGCTGCGCAGACGCGGCTTTACACCGGAATCCATCAAGATGTTCATCGAAATGTGCGGGGTCTCCAAGGCACAGAGTTCTGTGGATTATGCTATGCTGGAATACTGCATCCGGGAAGATTTGAAGATGAAGAATGCCCGCATGATGGCGGTGCTCGATCCCATCAAACTGATCATAGACAACTATCCGGAGGGAGAAACGGAATTTTTGGATGTTCCCAACAATCTGGAAAATGAAGCGCTGGGTACAAGGAAGGTTCCGTTTTGCCGGGAACTGTACATTGAGCGTGACGACTTTATGGAGGAGCCGCCGAAAAAGTATTTCCGTCTCTTCCCGGGAAATGAAGTGCGCCTGATGTCTGCATATTTTGTAAAATGCGAAAGCTTTGTGAAAGATGAAAACGGAAATGTGACCGAGGTCCACTGTACCTATGACCCGGAGACCAAAAGCGGCAGCGGATTTAACGGAAGAAAGGTAAAAGGGACGATCCACTGGGTGGCTGCGCCTTATGCAAAGAAAGCGGAAGTCCGTCTGTATGAGAATCTGGTGGACGAGGAAAAGGGGGTTTATAATAAGGAGGACGGATCCCTGAACCTGAATCCGCATTCCCTCACAATTTTGAAGAATTGTGTTGTAGAACCGGGATTTTCGGAAGCAAAACCGTATGACAGCTTCCAGTTTGTAAGAACCGGGTATTTCTGCATTGATGCGAAGGATTCCGTACCGGATGCTCTGATATTTAATCGGATCGTATCTTTGAAGAGTTCTTTTAAGCTGCCAAAGTAAACCGGACGCCGGGCAGCCGAAGTCTCTACTTATGGGTAGAGATGCCGGCTTTCGGTTTTTCGTATCATCCATGGGAAGGGAGGGCCTTTGCGATGAATGATCTGGCGATCAGTCTGGATGGAAAGTCGAAGACTCCGCTGTATGAACAGATCTACAGTTATATCAAGCATGAAATCCAGACCGGAGGAATCAAAAGCGGGGATAAGCTGCCTTCCACCCGTGCGCTCTGCCGGTATCTGGAGGTCAGCAGGAGTACGGTGGAGCTTGCCTATGAGCAGCTCATATCCGAGGGCTATGTGGAGTCGGAAGCCTGCCGGGGTTTTTTTGCTGCGGACGTGGAGGGCTTATATCAGCTGGAACGTCCCATGCCTGTGCATCCAGACGGAGACGGACAAAAAGAAGACTCCTTTCCCTATGACTTTACGCCAAACGGAGTGGATCTGAACAGCTTTCCCTATAATGCCTGGCGGAAGCTTTCCAGGGAAAGCCTGCTGGATGACCAGGCGGAGCTGTTTCGGCTGGGAAGTCCACAGGGGGAATACGGGCTGCGCAGCGCCATCTGCAGCTATCTCCATCAGGCACGCGGAGTCAACTGCGGACCAGAGCAGATTATCATCGGGGCCGGCAATGACTACCTGCTGATGCTGCTTGCAACGGTGATCGGGCAGGACCATAAAGTGGCCTTCGAAAATCCCACATACCGGCAGGCATACCGCTTGTTTGAGAACTTATCTTTCCGAATCTGTACGGTGGATATGGATGAAAAGGGTATGGATGCACAAAAGCTGGAAGAGTCCGGCGCGGACATTGCATTTGTCATGCCTTCCCACCAATATCCGCTGGGGATCGTAATGCCGATCAGACGACGCATGGAGCTGCTGCGCTGGGCGGGAAAAAAGGACGGACGATATATCATTGAGGATGACTATGACAGCGAGTTCCGGTATAAGGGAAAACCGATTCCTGCCCTCCAGGGGTATGACAGCCGGGAGAAGGTGATCTATATCGGGACCTTTTCCAAAGCCATCGCACCTGCCATCCGTATGAGTTACCTGGTCCTGCCACGTCCTCTTTTAAAATGCTATCGAGAGAGGAGCGGTTTTTTTAATTCCACAGTATCCAAGGTGGATCAGCTGATTCTGAAAAAATTCATTGAGAACGGATATTTTGAGCGGCATCTGAATAAGACCCGGGCGTTGTATAAGAGCAGACATGATACGCTCCTTTCCTGCTTAAAGAGCAGGCTTTGCCGGATTGGAGGAGACGCGCGGCAGGGGATCTGTCCGGGAAATGCCTGCAAAAATGGAGAACCTTTGTTTCGGATTTCCGGGGAGCATGCAGGAGTCCATCTTCTGCTCTATGTACTGAACGGCATGACCGAGGAGGAACTGATCAGGCGGGCGCAAAAAAGAGGAGTCCGGGTGTACGGGCTTTCCGAATATGATGTAGAGCCGAGGCCAGATGCGCCTGCCACGATCCTGCTGGGCTATGCCAATATGAGTGAGGAAAAGATTGTGGAGGCTGTGCAGATTCTGGAAGAAGTGTGGATACAGTTCACTGCCTAACCGGCCGTGAACAGTAACCCTCGGGTTACTGTTCACTCCTGGACCGTGCACTACGCTGCACGGTCACAGGCAGTACAGTTCTGGGGCTGGAATCCGGCCTCTTGCCGTAAGGCAACTTTCAATAGGCCGGATTCGTTGCTGTGAGCACCCGTCGAGGGTGTGAACAGTAACACCCTCGACGGGCCCATAAAAAGATTCTCATGAAAAAATATTGTAATTATGATTAAAAAGTATTAGAATAGTAAATGATTTAGTCACGGTAGGGAAGAAAGGAGACTTCTGTTTTGAAAAAGAATTTTAAATGGCTGACAGTTCTTGCTGTTATGGGGACCGTAATCGGTCTGATAATTGCGTATGTTATGCGGAAGAACAATGAGATATCTGATTTTGATGAGGACGATTTTGACGATGAGGATGATTTTGACCTGGACGGGGATTTAAAGCCTGTTTCCGAGCGGGAATATGTTCCGCTGAATAAAGCGGCCGACATCGCGGCACGCAGGGCGGAGATGGAATCAGAAGAGGACGAGGCCCGGGATACAGTTTCCGAAGAGACGGAAAAGCCTGCGGCAGAAGAGTTAAAAGACCAGGAAGAAGCGGCGGAAGAGGATGCTTCCGGGAAGGTACAGATCTGACATGCTTGATAAGATCCCTGAGAGCCTTTGCTCCAAGGGATTTTATCTATTTTTAGAGAAGCTCTGCTGTTAGAAATGAAAGGATGTTTTATGGAGTACAATATTGCCGTAAAGGCAGGGAAAAAAGCAAAAAAAGGGGTGCTGCGCATTATATTCAGCCGGACCGCACTGATCCTGCTGCTGATCCTGCTGCAGCTGGCAACCTTTGGCGGACTGCTCACGATCCTGAGAGACTATATGGTCTATGTCTATGGCGTGACGCTGGTGATACAGGCAGGTGTGATCATCTATATCATGAATGAGCAGACCTGTCCTGAGTTCAGCCGGACTTGGATTCTTCTGATCCTGATCTTTCCGGTGTTCGGATGTGCCTTTTATGTCTATGCAAAGATGGAACTGGGCACCCATTTTGTAGGAGAGCAGTTGAAAAAACGGCAGATGGAGACTTGGCCGTATCTGAACCAGAAAAAGAGTATCCTGGAGGAACTGCGTTCCAGCAAGCCGGCCAATGCTAATCTGGCCCACTATATGAACCGGTCTCTTCACTTTCCGGTATACCGCAATACAAAGGCGACTTATTTCAGCTGCGGGGAGGAAAAATTTTCGGCTCTGATCGAAGAGCTAAAGCAGGCGAAGAAGTTTATCTTCCTTGAGTATTTTATTGTGGCCGAAGGTTATATGTGGGGCTCCATCCTGAATGTTCTGAAGGAAAAAGCGGCACAGGGCCTTGATGTGCGGTTTATGTATGACGGTATGTGCAGCATCTCGCTTCTTCCCTATAATTATCCGAAGATCATCGAAAAATATGGAATCCGCTGCAAGATGTTCAGCCCCATCCGTCCGGTGCTCACCACCGCGCAGAATAACCGGGATCACAGGAAAATCTGTGTCATTGACGGAAAAGTTGGGTTTACAGGAGGAATCAACCTGGGAGACGAGTACATCAACCGGCAGGAGCGGTTCGGCTACTGGAAGGATACCGCGGTCATGCTGAAAGGGGACGCGGTGCAGAGCCTGACTATGCTGTTTCTGCAGATGTGGAATGTGACGGAGCGCAAGCCGGAGCATTACGGACGGTATCTCACGAAGCCGGCAGGGGAGCTCAGGCGGGAACTGGGGTTTGTGATGCCTTACGGAGACAGTCCCTTTGACCATGAGGATGTGGGGGAAGAAGTGTACTGCCATATCCTGAACCATGCCAAAAAGTATGTACATATCATGACTCCGTATCTGATCCTGGACAGCCAGATGATGGATGCACTCTGCCGGGCGGCAAAGAGCGGGATTGATGTGAAGATCATCATGCCGGGTATTCCGGATAAGAAGTATGCGTTTGCTCTGGCAAAGACATATTATAAAGAGTTGATCAAGGCCGGGGTGAAGATTTATGAATTTACACCCGGGTTCGTGCATGCGAAAATCTTCGTATCTGACAACGATACGGCGACCATCGGGACGATCAATCTGGATTACCGGAGCCTGTATCTGCATTTTGAGTGTGGGGTCTTTCTCTACAATAACCCGGTGGTGTGGGATGTGGAGCAGGATTTCCAGAATACGCTGAAGCAATGCCGCAGGATATCTGTGGCAGATTTAAAGAAGATTGGTCTCGGAATGAGTATCATGGGCAGGAGCCTGCGGATGATCGCACCGTTGATGTAGGGGCGAAAATGTCTCAGAGTCTTCTGTGCGCGCAGACGGTCCGGCAGCTGCTTCTTTGTCAGGGGCATATGGACGTTTCCGCCTGATGGAATCAGGAAAGGGCAGACTTTTTATAAAAAATATTTTACAGAACGGGGAATTTATAGTATAATGCTTACGGCGCTTTGGAAAGAGCGCAGTGATAAATCCCGCAGTGTGCAGGAAAAGTTATCTGCTGACAGCTTTTCTGTATCGAAAGCGGGAAATCAGTGTAGTGAAAGTATTATCATAAAAATGATACGTAAACTGCCCGCATTTCAAATCTGTTTCGCAGATGGCGGGCAAGCATGCAATCAGTCTGCTTTAGCAGATTGGCTACAATTGGCAGGAGGGTTTGAAATGGTTAAAGCAGTAGTTGGAGCAAACTGGGGCGATGAAGGCAAAGGCAAGATCACAGATATGCTTGGGAAGGAATCGGATATCATTGTCCGTTTTCAGGGAGGTGCCAATGCAGGTCATACGATCGTGAATGATTACGGGAAGTTTGCGTTGCATACTCTGCCGTCAGGTGTATTTTACAGCCATACAACGAGTGTGATCGGAAATGGGGTCGCACTGGATATCCCCAGGCTGTGTGAGGAGATACAGTCTGTCGTGGACCGGGGAGTGCCGTTTCCGAAGATTCTGGTATCTGACCGGGCGCAGATTGTGATGTCCTATCATAAGCTGTTCGATGCATATGAGGAAGAACGTCTCGGCGGAAAGTCATTTGGCTCAACCAAGTCAGGAATCGCCCCCTTCTATTCTGATAAATTCGCGAAGATCGGCTTCCAGGTCAGCGAGCTCTACGATGACGCGCTGTTGAAGGAAAAGTCCGCGCGTGTGGCGGAACAGAAAAATGTGTTTCTGGAACATCTGTATCACAAACCTCTGATCGATCCGAATATGTTATATCAGGAATTGATGGAATATAAAGAGATGATCGACCCATATGTAGGCGATGTATCCTTGTTCCTGCACAATGCGCTGAAGGATGGGAAGAATATCCTCCTGGAAGGGCAGCTGGGTTCGTTAAAGGATCCGGACCATGGAATTTATCCAATGGTCACATCTTCTTCTACACTGGCAGCATACGGTGCCATCGGTGCGGGGATTCCGCCCTATGAGATCAAGCAGATCATCACGGTGTGTAAGGCATACTCCAGCGCGGTAGGAGCCGGCGCATTTGTCAGCGAATTGTTTGGTGACGAGGCGGAAGAGCTCAGAAGACGAGGCGGAGACGGCGGAGAGTATGGCGCGACCACAGGCCGCCCCAGAAGGGTAGGGTGGTTTGACTGTGTGGCCTCCAAATACGGATGCAGGATGCAGGGGACGACAGATGTAGCATTTACGGTGCTGGACGTGCTGGGCTACCTGGACGAGATTCCGGTCTGCGTGGGCTATGAGATCAACGGCAAGGTGACGACAGATTTCCCGGTGACGCATCTGCTGGACGAGGCAAAGCCGGTGCTGAAAAAGCTTCCGGGATGGAAATGCGATATCCGGGGCATCAAAACCTATGCGGAGCTCCCGGAGAACTGCAGAAAATATATTGAATTTGTAGAGGAACAGATTGGATATCCGATCCGCATGGTCAGCAATGGCCCGGGGAGAGAGGATATTATATACAGATAGGGTATCGTAAAAGGATTCCTGTGCTGCAGCAGTCTTAAAGTCTGCGGGGCGGGTGCTTTTCGGGCCGGGCGGACATTCCAGCAGGAAGGATGTGCGTCCGGCCTTTTTATATGTTTCCGAATAAGGAACTGTGAATAGGCACTTGTACAAAGGAGTGCAGGTATTCTGATGGAAAAACAATACATATGTTTTGTTAAGAATTGTTAGAGAAATTTAAGAATTGAGTCACGTGCTTGTCACATTTGACTGTTATGGTTGTATAGAACTTGAAAAAAAGGAATATTTGAGAGGTGAGGGCATATAATAGTAAAGCTGGGGTTTATGCGCACAGGAGGTAATTTATGCAGCAGACAATGAATAAAAATTTGGAGGATACCATGATAACGATGGAAGAGTATTTAAGAAAACGGAACGTGATCAAAGGAAGAGAATCGGACGAGAAGGAGCGCGGGAAGGATCTACATAGCAGAGGCAGAAAGGAACCAAAAGGGGAGGAGGCCGGCAAAGGGAATAACGGACAGTGGTATTCCATGCTGGCGCTGGCAGAGCTGATGCTGATCTGATCAGTATTCATCATCATCCCGGTGATTGAGCCGTGCAAAAAGAATACAGGCATACAGAAGTACAGGCAGAAGAATCGTAGCAGCTACGGATATTTTCAGCAGGTCAAAGAACAGCGGGCTGTCTGACAGAGCAAAGATCAGAGTGGAAATATACAGGGCGGCTAACAAAACAGCTCCGAGCAGGGCAAGAATTTGCTTTACATGTTTCATATGGGAAATTCTCCTTTACAGATTTTTGGGCAGCAAAAAAGCTGGCAGCAATCGGGTTACGATATAGTTTGAATTATATCTGAATTTACAGGAAACTTCAATCAGAAAATAAAAAGGGCATGCCGGTGCCATTTATTATGCATATAGATTAAAAATAAGAGTTTACGTAAGAATAAAATTAGTATATAATGATTAGGCGATTTATTTTAAGACGAAGGAGTTAAATACGATGAGCGATAAGAGTTTACTGGAACAATGGCGGGAGATGGCATATGACCAGAAGAAGACGAGAGAGCAGCTGAAAAGCCTGTGGGATGCATATTTTCTGGTGGAAAAGGGAGTTTATGAACAGCTTTTGTCCGAGCCGGATGTGGAAGTAAAGGGAACGGTTAAGGAACTGGCTGAAAAATATAACATGGATGTTATGACTATGGTCGGTTTTTTGGACGGCATCAATGACAGCCTGAAAGAGGCGAATCCGATCGAGACCATGGAGGAGGATACAGAGGTCAGCCTGGCTTTTGATAAAGAGAAGCTGTATAAGAATATGGTGGACGCAAGGGCGGATTGGCTCTATGAGCTGCCCCAGTGGAATGACATCTATGATGAAGAGACGAGAAAACGTCTCTTTCTGGAGCAGAGAAAGTCCGGAACTATCCGCAAGGAAAAGAAGATCGGCCGAAATGACCCGTGTCCCTGCGGAAGCGGTAAAAAATACAAAAAGTGCTGCGGAAGAAATCTTTAAGAACAGCAGGATAATAACGACCTATAAAGAATATAACATAGAAAAACGGGCATAATGATAGTGATTTAAAGACAAGGAGGAATCATTATGCCGGAATTAAAATGTACCGTACAGACATGCAGACACAACAAGAATTTCCTGTGTGACCTGGATCGGATCCAGGTTGGAGGAAGCGATGCAAAAAAAGCCGGGGAGACCTGCTGCGACAGCTTCCAGGAGAGATCGGGAGATACGTATTCCAATGTGACAGGAGAGGCTTCTGCTTCCACAAATATTCACTGCGAGGCAAAGGATTGCATGTACAATCAAAAGTGCGAATGCCATGCCGGAAAGATCAGTGTGGAGGGAAGCAATGCCTGCCGCTGTGAATCCACGGAATGTGCGACCTTTAACTGCAAGGGATGAAAGTAGACATCGAAAGCGGTTTTGGGCTGTAAAGATCAGTGTTGCGGGAAAATCCAGGAGAGATTTCGGATTTTCCCGTATTTGTTTCTAGTACAGCATTGCGTATATAATGGTGAATAATGTGTCTGATATTTTTGTCAGGACAAGGCGGAGGAAAGAGGCGATGCGGTGCATCGTTGATTGACGACAACGCAGAACTGGCAGAAATAGCAGGTACAGAATTCACCGTTAATTACGCAATGATGTACTAGCAATAATGTCTATAGAAAAAGATCAGGAATAGGAAGTTACGATATGAATCAGGATATGGAACAAAAAAATGAAAGCAGCGGTACAGCGGAGCAAAAAAGCGGATATTACATAAACCGTCCCAGCTTTGGCACCAAAGAGCCGTCAAAGCTTCGTCAGCATCTGACACGGGAAAAATCATTATTCATCGTGATCGTAATGGTGATTCTCTTTTATTTTGTAATGCTGCGGCTGAATGACATTTCAAAGATTTTATGGATGATCATCCGTACGATCAAACCTATTATCTACGGACTGGCCATCGCTTATCTGCTGAATCCGATCATGAAGTTTGTGGAACGGTATTTGAGCAAGTTTCTCAAAAAAACATTTCCAAATTTTGAAAAAGTGCACCAGGTCAGCAGAAGTGTGGGAATCCTGGCTGCCGTCATGTTTCTTATCGCAGTGATCGTGGCGCTGTGCAATATGATGATACCGGAGCTCTACCGGAGCGTCCGGGACATGGCAGTGACGGTGCCGGGGCAGCTCAATGACGCCCTAGATTTCATCACGAAAGCTTTGGCAGGAGATTCCACTTTGGAGCAGGTGTTTACCCGGACGCTGCGGGAGGTGACGGATCTTCTGCAGAACTGGATGAAGACGGATATGCTGACTCAGGCCAACATAGTCATGACGAATCTGACAGAGGGCGTCATCAATGTGGTCAGTGAGTTTTTTAATGCGATTATCGGGATTATTGTTTCTATTTATGTATTGTTCAGCAAGGAGACTTTTTCCATGCAGACGAAAAAAATCGTCTACGCATTATTCCGTCCTTCCCAGGCGAATATGATCCTGCACCTGACAATAAAAAGCAATGAGATCTTCGGCGGCTTTATCATCGGGAAGATCATTGATTCCGCAATTATAGGGGTTCTGTGCTTTGTCAGCCTGTCTATATTGAAGATGCCGTATACGCTTCTGGTGAGTGTGATCGTTGGTGTGACCAATGTGATTCCCTTTTTCGGTCCATATATCGGCGCTATACCGAGTGCAATCTTGATCATGCTGTCTGATCCAAAGATGGGCATATATTTTATAATATTTATCCTGATTCTGCAGCAGCTGGACGGGAATATCATCGGACCCAAGATCCTGGGAAATTCCACCGGACTCTCCGCATTCTGGGTCGTATTTTCCATCCTGCTGGGAGGCGGTCTGTTTGGATTTCTAGGTATGATACTGGGAGTGCCGACCTTTGCCGTGATCTATTATATTGTACGGATGCTGATCAATCACAGGCTGCAGGAAAAGGCTCTCCCCATGGATACAAACTGCTATGATGAGTTCAGTTACGTAGATACGGACGGAACCTATGTACACTCCAATGAAAATGAATTAAGGAAAGACGAGGAAAAGAAAAATGCCGATCAGAGTGCAAAATGACCTGCCGATCAAAGAGGTCCTGGAACAGGAAAACATTTTTGTCATGGACGAATACCGCGCGGCACATCAGGAGATTCGTCCGATCAGCATCGGGCTTTTGAACCTGATGCCCTTAAAAGAGGACACAGAGCTGCAGATTCTGCGTTCCCTTTCCAACACCCCTCTGCAGACAGACGTAACATTTGTGCGGGTATCCAACCATGTGTCCAAAAATACGTCCACCAGCCATATCTATAAGTTTTATGAGCCATTTGAGGCCGTCAAAAAGCAGAAGTTTGACGGATTTATCATCACCGGGGCGCCGGTAGAGCAGATGCCTTTTGAGGAAGTGGACTACTGGGAGGAGTTAAAAGAGATCATGGACTGGACCGTGACCAATGTGACTTCTACTCTGCACCTTTGCTGGGGAGCTCAGGCTGGAATCTACCATCACTATGGAATCGACAAGGCTCCGCTGTCAGAAAAGAAGTTCGGAATCTTCCCGCATCACGTGCGGAACCGTAAAATCCCTCTGGTGAGAGGCTTTGACGATGTGTTCTATGCGCCCCATTCCAGGCATACCGAGGTGCCCGGTGCATTGCTGGAAGCAGATGAGCGTATGATGATCCTGGCGGATTCCGAGGAGGCAGGGGTCTTTTTGTGCATGGCAAAAGAAGGACGGCAGATTTTTGTGATGGGTCATCCGGAGTATGACCGGATGACGCTTGACAGTGAATATAAGCGGGATTTGGGAAAAGGGCTGGAGATTCAGATGCCAGTCAATTATTATCCAGAAAATGATCCAAACAACAAGCCGAATCTGATCTGGAGGTCACACGCAAACAACCTGTATTCCAACTGGCTGAATTATTATGTATATCAGGTAACGCCCTATGATCTCTATGGAACGCCGGATTTCAGCTGAGAAGATAAGTGAAAAGAAGCGGAAAGCAGAAGACGGAACAGCAGTAATCTGCACAAATTTTTCACTTATTTTTTGTGAATTTTCCGGTTGACGTGAATGCGGATAGGTGGTACACTGTTAAATACTAACCACTTTATCTTGTGGGACAATGGTGGATCAGGCACTAAATATAGAGATTTAACAGGAGGCGCAGCGCATGATCAGTGTGGTAAAGAAGGATGGAACCAAAGAAGATTTTAATGTGCAGAAGGTTGTGGTAGCGGTGAATAAATCTGCTTACCGGGCTTTGGTCACATTTACGGACGAGGAACTGGATTTTATCTGCAGGTTTGTGGAGGACCGGGTCAAGAAGATGAACATATCGGAGATCCGGATCGCCCAGATGCATAATGTGGTGGAGAGCGCCCTGGAAGCTGTCAATCCGGCAGTGGCGAAGAGCTATAAGGACTATCGGAATTATAAGCAGGATTTTGTGCAGATGCTGGATGAGGTGTATAAAAAGAGCCAGTCTATCATGTACATCGGGGACAAGGAAAACAGCAATACGGACAGCGCCCTTGTGTCTACCAAGCGGAGCCTGATCTTTAATGAACTGAATAAAGAATTATATAAAAAGTTTTTCCTGACGGTAGAGGAGATTCAGGCCATCCGGGACGGTTATATTTATATCCATGACATGTCGGCCCGGAGGGATACTATGAACTGCTGTCTCTTCGATGTGCAGAATGTCTTAAGCGGCGGTTTTGAGATGGGGAATCTCTGGTACAATGAGCCTAAGACACTGGATACGGCCTTTGACGTGATAGGAGATATTGTTTTAAGCGCGGCAAGCCAGCAGTACGGCGGCTTTACGGTGCCCAGCGTGGACGAGATCCTGGAGCCTTATGCAGAAAAGTCGCACAAACGGCTGATCGAGAAGTACCGGGATCTGGGACTGGCAGAGGAGACGGTTCAGAAGGTGGCCTGGAAGGATCTGGAGAAAGAGATGGAGCAGGGCTTCCAGGGATGGGAGTATAAGTTCAATTCCGTATCTTCCAGCCGGGGGGATTACCCCTTTATCACCGTAACGGCAGGTACCCGGACCAGCGAATACGGTAAGCTGGTGACTAAGACCATGCTGGAGGTGCGTAAAAAGGGACAGGGCAAGGCAGGCCATAAGAAGCCGGTGCTGTTCCCGAAGATTGTATTCCTCTATGACGAGAAGCTGCACGGGCCGGGCGGCCCGCTGGAGGACGTATTCGAAGCCGGGATTGAATGCTCCAGCAAGACCATGTATCCGGACTGGCTAAGCCTTACCGGGGAAGGCTATGTGCCCAGTATGTATCAAAAGTATGGAAAAATCATCAGCCCTATGGGCTGCCGGGCATTTTTGTCCCCCTGGTTCGAGCGGGGCGGCATGGAGCCGGCGGATGAAAAGGATATGCCCATCTTTGTTGGGCGGTTTAATGTGGGAGCTATCAGCCTGCATCTCCCGATGATCCTGGCAAAGGCCAGGCAGGAGAGCTGGGACTTCTTCGAGGAACTGGACTATTACCTGAACCTGATCCGCAAGCTCCATCAGAGGACCTATGATTATCTGGGAGAGCTGAAAGCTTCTACGAACCCTCTGGCTTACTGCGAAGGCGGCTTTTACGGCGGCCATCTGGGACTGTATGACAAGATTAAGCCGCTGCTGAAATCAGCCACCGCATCCTTCGGGATCACGGCATTGAATGAACTGCAGCAGCTTTATAATAAAAAATCGCTTGCCGAAGACGGTGCGTTTGCACTGAAGACCCTGCAGTATATCAATGACAGGGTGGCGGAGTTCAAGAAGGAGGACGGGCATCTCTATGCCATCTACGGAACTCCGGCAGAGAACCTCTGCGGCGTGCAGGTGCACCAGTTTCGGAAGAAATACGGGATCATTGAAAATGTATCGGACCGGGAGTATGTGAGCAACAGCTTCCACTGCCATGTCAGCGAAGAGCTTACCCCAATCGAGAAGCAGAACCTGGAGGGACGTTTCTGGAATCTGAGCAACGGCGGCAAGATCCAGTATGTGAAGTACCCGGTCAGCTAT
This sequence comes from Lachnospiraceae bacterium M18-1, assembly GCA_000403295.2. GTDB lineage: Bacteria > Bacillota > Clostridia > Lachnospirales > Lachnospiraceae > Schaedlerella. Next base: position 247,055 of record KE159605.1, read on the forward strand.
AATAAAGAGGCTATCCGCGCACTGGTCCGCAGAGCCATGAAGAGAGGCTACTACGAGGGCGTGAACCTGTCTCTATCCTATTGTGACGACTGCGGCCATGAGGAACTGGATATGGATGTGTGTCCGGTATGCGGCAGCAAGAACCTGACTAAGATCGACCGGATGAACGGCTATCTGTCTTATTCCAGGGTAAAAGGCGATACCCGGCTGAATGAGGCGAAGATGGCGGAGATTGCGGAAAGGAAAAGTATGTAACAATGCAGTACCATAATATTACAAAGGATGATATGCTGAATGGGGAAGGGCTTCGGGTCGTATTGTGGGTGGCTGGATGTTCCCATGCCTGCCCGGGCTGTCATAACCCGGTAACATGGGATCCCACGGGCGGCCTGGAATTTGATGAGGCGGCCCGGCAGGAGCTTTTTTCCCAGCTTGATCACAGCTATATCAACGGAATCACCTACAGCGGAGGAGATCCGCTGTATATGGGAAACCGGGAAACAATAGCAGGTCTGGCAGAAGAGATCCGTGAAAAATATCCGGACAAGACCCAGTGGCTATATACCGGCTACCAATGGGAGGAGATCAAAGCAGAACGGGCAGTGCCGTTTCTGGACGTGGTGGTAGACGGCAGATATATAGAAGTACAGAGAGATTCCCTTCTGCCCTGGCGCGGAAGCAGGAATCAGAAAGTAATCGACGTACAGAAGAGTTTGAAGGCAGGAGAAACGATATGCAGAGAATAGCGAAATTTCATAAAGTCAGTGAGGAACAGTTTTTGAAGGACTGGGCGGATACCTTTCCGGAAAGCAGCCGTGAGGATACGTTGAAGGTTTACCAGGCCGTAAAGCTCCCGAGAAGGGCAACGGCAGGCTCGGCCGGGTATGATTTTTTCGCCCCGGTCAAGATTTCTCTGGCATCCGGGGAGACGGTGAAGATTCCCACCGGAATCCGGGCGGAGATGGAAGCAGGATGGGTACTGAAATGTTACCCCAGGAGCGGGCTGGGATTCAAGTACCGGCTGCAGCTCAACAATACGGTGGGTATCATCGACAGTGATTATTTTTATTCTGATAACGAAGGCCATATTTTTGCAAAGCTGACGAATGACTCCAAAGAGGGGAAGACCGTGGAGGTTGCCCCGGGGGACGGATTCATGCAGGGAATTTTTGTGGAATACGGGATTACGACGGATGATGATGTGACCGATGTGCGCAACGGAGGGTTTGGGAGCACTACAAAATAAGGGTTTGTCAGAAATAATCTTTCTTGAGCTGCTTAGTTTCCGAAGGATTGAACGGAATTTCGCTTGGAAGATCAGACAGATCCGGGCGGAATTTCGTTTGTTTCACTGCTATAAAAAAAAGAAGCGAAAAAAATGGAAAAAAATCGAAAAAAGTGTTGACAATTTGGCTCTCTTAATAGTATAATAGCAAAGCGGGTTCGGGAAAGAGGAACCCAAAGAGAGTTATGGGGTCTTAGCTCAGCTGGGAGAGCATCTGCCTTACAAGCAGAGGGTCATAGGTTCGAGCCCTATAGGCCCCAGGATTTTCTCAAAAGTATATATGGCGGAATAGCTCAGTTGGCTAGAGCACACGGTTCATACCCGTGGTGTCGCTGGTTCAAATCCAGTTTCCGCTACTGAAAAAGAAGAGTTTCGTTGAGAACTCTTCTTTTTCCTTTTCGGAAACTATTTTTCATGTTATAATAATATACGATTCGGGTAAACACTGTACGGAGGATAAGTTATTGGGGCGTAAAATTGGTTTTGTTTTGAAGCTTTTAGCAGGGGGCTATCTTATATTTGTCGGGGTGACGCTGCTGAACACCATCCTGGAGGTCCGTCCGGGAAATCAGGAAGTGATGTGTGGGATCGCAGCCATATTTATTCTGGTGGGGGCGGTGTATCTGATCGTCCTTCTGGGCGGCGTTATCAAAAGAGTGATAGAGGAACGGGCGGCGGAATATCCGCTGGAGATGGATCCGCCTTATTCTGCAATGCCGATTCGGGACCAGTCTATCTTCCGGACGGCTCCGATGGTCATTCTGGACAAGGAATACCAGACAGAGGGAGCGCAGGAGGGTGCTCCGCCGGAACAGATGCCGCGTGAGAAAGCAGCGGTCAGTTCTGCGACCGTGCAGCTGCAGACAGTCGGACCGGATGTTACAGGTAACACATTTACCAGGTGACCTGTAATGAAAAATTGACAGGACTGTTTGGAATCGCGTATAAATATATCTACAATCTGCCATTCTTAACAGTAATAAATACGTCGGTGATAAAGGAGATAGGATATGCGTATAGGAATGGGTTATGACGTTCATAGATTGATAGAAGGAAGGGATTTGATACTCGGAGGAGTAAAGATTCCCTATGAAAAGGGACTTTTGGGGCATTCGGATGCGGATGTGCTGATTCATGCGGTCATGGATGCTCTTCTTGGGGCGGCAGCTCTGGGGGATATCGGAAGACATTTTCCGGATACGGATCCGAAGTATCAGGGGATTTCCAGTATCCGGCTTCTGGAGCAGGTGGCGGTCCTGCTGGATGAGCAGCAGTATCTGGTGGAAAATATCGATGCCACGATCATTGCGCAGCGGCCGAAAATGCTGCCCCATATCGAAAATATGAGAACCAATATTGCGGATGCACTGAAGATATCAGCTGATCAGGTCAATATCAAAGCGACTACAGAGGAAGGCCTTGGATTTACCGGAACGGGAGAGGGGATTTCTGCCCAGGCGGTCTGTCTTCTGGAAAAGATCATGAACTACAGCAGTATTGACGTGACGCCCGGAAGCGGGGCCTGTGCTTCCTGCGCCGGCTGTCAGCGGATTTCTGCGGAAGATGAGTAAGGAATCAGAACAGGATGAAGCTTCGTAAACTGGAACAAAGCGAAAACAAGAATACAAGAAAACTGTGGGAAACCGTGTTTTCTGAAGATTCCAAAGAATTTTTGGATTATTACTACTATTTTAAGACAAAAGACAATGAGATTTTTGTGATTGAGGAGGAGGGCGGGATCCGCTCCATGCTCCAGCTCAATCCTTATACCCTGCAGATTGAGGAGGATTCCCGGTCCTGCCGCTATATCATCGGGGTTGCTACGGAAAAGGAATACCGCAAGAGGGGCTATATGGGAGCGCTTTTACGCCGCGCCATGCAGGAAATGTATGACAGGAAGGAGCCCTTCACATTCCTGATGCCTGCCGCGGAAAGCATCTATACCCCCTATGACTTCCGGTTTGTATATGATCAGTGTCAGACGGAGGAATGGGGGGTGGACAAACGCCGCTTTCTGCAGCTGAATGCGGCGTATTCCTGTGCGGCGGACGGCAGTCTGCAGAATATCTGTCTGCAGGAAGGCGCAGGTGAGACACCGCCGCTTTGTTTTGGGGAGGCGGCTTCCTGGCGGCAAACCTGCAAAACAGCAAGATTTCAGGACGCGTCTATGGGAGACGCGCAGGAGATCGCAGAGTTTGTACAGCAGTATTTTTCAGGAAAATGGCAGGTCTACGCGGCACGTAATGAAGAATACTATCATACACTGATTTTTGAACAGCAGAGTGAGCACGGCGGGATCCGGCTGATGCGGGCGGAGGGAAAGCTTGCAGGCTTTTTTCTCTACGCAGATGAAGACGGGCTGGAGATCCGGGAACCTCTGTATCTCCCGGAATATGAGGCGGCATTTTCAGAGGCAGTCCTTTCCTTGATGGATGGCAGGGGAGACCGAGTGAAACTGTTTGCCTGGGAAAAAGGAACAAAAAAGGTTCCTCTTATCATGGCCAGGATTCTTCATCTGGAGAGCATGCTTTCCTGTATGAAAGTCCGGGAAGGCCGGGAGATGGACTGCTCCTTTGCAGTGCTGGATTCGATCCTTCCCCAGAACAGCCGGATCTGGCGGATCCGGGGAGGAGAGGAGACCGGCTGGAAGGTCCGGGTCCGGGAGACAGAGGATTCAGAAGGCGTACTGACCATCGGCGCGCTGACAGGTCTGTTGTTTGGTTACCGGACGGTAGAAGAGGCGTCACAGGAAGAAGACGTGATCATGACAGCGCATTTAAAGGCGGAAATGGAAAAGCTTCAGGTGCTCAGAAATGTCTGGCTGAATGAGATTGTATAGTGGAAACATGCGGATGGGTTCTCTGTCATTAGAGAAGCGTGGCCGCAGGGAGGTTGTAAATGGGAATCATATCTTATATTAAGCAGGAAATTCAGGTGATCCGGGAGAGGGATCCTGCCATCAAATCCAATATGGAGGTCCTGCTGTATCCCAGCTTTAAAGTCATCTTAAGTTATCGAGTGGCGCATAAGCTGTATCGGAGGAAACATTATTTCCTGGCCCGGTGGATTTCCCAGAGGGCGGCAAGGAAGACCGGGATTGAGATCCATCCGGGTGCACGGATCGGAAAAGGGCTGTTCATCGACCATGGAAGCGGCGTGATCATCGGAGAGACCACCATCATCGGGGACAATGTGACACTCTATCAGGGCGTGACGCTGGGAGGGACCGGTAAGGAAAAGGGTAAGCGGCATCCGACTTTGAAGGATAATGTCATGGTCAGCGCCGGAGCCAAGATCCTGGGTTCTTTTACCATTGGTGAAAATTCCAAGATCGGGGCAGGCTCCGTGGTACTTGAGGAGGTGCCGCCGAACTGTACCGTAGTGGGTGTGCCCGGACGCGTGGTGCGGATGGGCAACCAGAAGGTGCCGCGCACGGAGATGGACCACGTTCATCTGCCGGATCCGGTACTGGGGGATATCCGTGCGCTCCAGCAGGAGAACGAACAGATTCGAAAGCAGATGTCAGAGATGGAAAAACGGATGGGCGCCTGGCAGCATAAGCATTGATGTTTCAGACTTACTTACGAAATAGATCAGGAAGAGAGGAAGAGGATCATGAAATTATATAATACCATGTCAAAGAAAAAAGAGGAGTTTGTCCCCCTGGAAAAGGGGCGGGTTAAGATGTATGTCTGCGGCCCCACGGTCTATAATTTTATCCATATCGGAAATGCAAGGCCGATGATCGTGTTTGATACGGCCCGCAGATATTTTGAGTACAAGGGATATGATGTAAATTTCGTATCCAATTTTACCGATGTGGACGACAAGATCATCAAGAAGGCGATAGAGGAGGGCGTTACGGCAGACGAGATTTCCAAACGCTATATTGAGGAATGCAAGAAAGACATGGAAGGCATGAATGTAAAGCCTGCAACTACACATCCCCTTGCTACGGAAGAGATCGGCGGCATGATCGAGCTGATCCAGACGCTGATCGACAAGGGCTTTGCCTATGAGAAAAACGGAACCGTATATTACCGTACCAGAAAATTCGAGGATTACGGGAAGCTCTCCCATAAAAATCTGGATGACCTGCGCTCTGGAAACCGTTCCCTTCTTGTCACCGGGGAGGATGAAAAAGAGGATCCCCTGGATTTTGTGCTCTGGAAGCCGAAAAAGGAAGGGGAGCCCGCTTGGGAGTCGCCCTGGGGTGAGGGAAGGCCTGGCTGGCATATCGAATGCTCGGAAATGTCAAAAAAATATTTAGGAGAGCAGATTGACATCCACGCAGGAGGAGAGGACCTGATCTTTCCCCACCATGAGAACGAGATTGCCCAGAGTGAAGCGGCAAATGGAAAAGAATTTGCAAAATACTGGCTCCATAATGGATTTTTGAATATCGACAACCGAAAAATGTCAAAATCTCTCGGCAATTTCTTTACGGTTCGTGAGATCAGTGGAAAGTATGACCTCCAGGTCCTGCGGTTCTTTATGCTCAGCGCTCATTACCGCAGCCCGCTGAATTTCAGCGCAGAACTGATGGAGGCGGCGAAAAGCGGACTGGACCGGATCGTGACGGCTGCGGAGAATCTGAGATTTTTACTGAAAAATGCACAGGCAGAGGATATGAACGAATCCGAGAAGGATGCATTTGCAAAGACCCGGGAATATGTGGAGAACTTTGAAAAGGCGATGGACGATGATCTGAATACAGCGGATGCTGTAGCGGCAGTATTTGAACTGGTGAAGTATGCCAATACGACGGCGGACGGGGAGAGCTCCAGAGAATATCTGCAGGGAATCCTGGATGTGCTCGTAAAGCTGACAGATGTGCTGGGGATCATCGTGGAGAAAAAGGAAGAACTGCTGGATGCGGATATCGAGGCATTGATCGCGGAACGGCAGGCGGCGAGGAAGGAAAAGAATTTTGCAAAGGCTGACGAGATCCGGAATGAGCTGCTTGAGAGAGGGATCATTTTGAAGGATACACGAGAAGGAGTGCAATGGAAAAGGGCATGACATTTGAGTTTTATGAGCATATCCGGGACGTACTGGAGATTCCGGAGCCGGATACGGACAGCTGTTCGCCGCTTGTTCTGGCCTATATAGGAGACTGCATCTACGACCTGATCATTAAGAGCATGGTGGTCGGCAGAGGTATTAAGCAGGTTCAGAGGCTGCATGAGGAAACCAGCAGCTATGTGCAGGCTTCCGCCCAGTCGCAGATGATGCGTACCATGCAGCAGCATCTGACGGAAGAGGAGCATGCCATTTACCGCAGGGGACGCAATACCAGATCCGTATCCGCCGCGAAAAACCAGACCATCACGGATTACCGCAGAGCCACCGGATTTGAGGCGCTGTTGGGTTACCTGTTTCTGAAAAAAAGGTATGCCCGTCTGATGGAGATCGTGAAGATCGGGCTGGACAGCCTGGAAAAGAAGGAATGAAAACAGGAGTTTGATCTTAATATGGAAAAGAGAGAAAAAATGACGGGAAGCGCGGCTTACGCGGATGAAAAGGAGCAGTCTTTGGTGATTGAAGGGAGAAATGCTGTTCTGGAAGCATTTCGTTCTGGGAAACCGGTGGACAAGCTGTTTGTTCTGGACGGCTGTCAGGACGGACCGATCCGTACTATCGTCCGGGAGGCAAAGAAGCATGATGTGATCCTGAATTTTGTAGGGAAGGAACGGCTGAACCAGATTTCCGCTACAGGAAAGCACCAGGGGGTCGTCGCCTACGGGGCGGCCTATGAATATGCACAGGTGGAGGATATGCTGGAGCTTGCAGAAAAAAAGGGAGAGGATCCTTTTTTGATCCTGCTGGATAATATCGAAGATCCTCATAACCTGGGGGCGGTCATCCGGACAGCCAATGTGATGGGGGCTCACGGGGTGATCATTCCCAAGCGCCGGGCATCAGGCCTGACGGCCACAGTAGCGAAAACCTCTGCCGGAGCGCTGAACTATACCCCGGTGGCCAAGGTCACGAACCTGGCAAAGACGATTGAAGAACTGAAAGAAAAGGGTCTCTGGTTCGTCTGCGCAGATATGGACGGAGAGGCTCCTTATCAGATGAACCTGACAGGACCTATCGGCCTTGTCATCGGCAATGAAGGGGAAGGTGTGGGACGGCTGGTCAGACAGCGGTGTGATTTTCTGGCCGGAATCCCGATGAAGGGGGAGATCGATTCCCTCAATGCATCGGTAGCGGCAGGCATGCTGTCCTATGAGATCGCCCGGCAGAGGCTTATGAAGAACGGCTGACAGCCAAAGAGCGGATGCCTGCAGCAGCGAGTGAGACAGCACTCACACGGTGCCGGGCACCTGCTGTATCGGATCCGGCTGATACAGTGACGGACGCGGGAATAAAAATATAAAGAAGGGCCTTCGAGCCCGGAGGAAAAAATTTGGGAATATATGATACGATGACAGATGAAGAGCTTCTGGCCCGGCTCGGGGCAGGGGAGCGGGATATCATGGATTATCTGATGGTGAAATATAAATCCATGGTGCGCCGCAAGGCAAGAGAGATGTTCCTGATCGGCGGAGAGAATGATGACCTGATCCAGGAAGGGATGATCGGACTGATGAAGGCCGTGCAGAATTTTGACCCGGAGCAGGGGAACAGTTTCCAGAGCTTTGCCGAATTGTGTGTGTCCCGCCAGATGTACAGTGCCATCGAAGCTTCCCGGAGAAAAAAGCATTTGCCGCTCAATTCCTATGTGTCTCTGTACGAGGTGGAAGCGGATGATGACGAGAGCAAGGAGGTTCCGCTGATCGACAAGATCCGGTCTGAGGTGGATAATAATCCGGAGGTTCTGTATTTCGGAAAAGAATACGTAGAGGTTTTTGTGGAAAACCTGAAAGGTGTTTTGAGCGCGTTGGAAAATCATGTGCTCTATCTGCATCTGATGGGAACCGATTACCGGACGATCGCGGAGATTCTGAATAAAAGTCCGAAGACGATTGACAATGCGCTGCAGCGGATTAAGACGAAAGCTGGAAAGCTGCTGGGAAGATGACTGGGCATCGGCGCGATGCAGGCTGTGAAGCCGTGTATAACGAAACTGCGGACTGTGTGAAAAAAGGAAAGACACTGCAGCATAGAATCGGAGGAAACAGAGTATGAGATTTGTGATTCAGCGGGTTACGCAGTCCAGCGTATCCGTAGACGGAAACGTGATCGGAAAGATCGGGAAGGGACTTCTGGTATTGATCGGGGTTGCCGGGGAGGATACCGAGGAAACTGCGGACAAGCTGGTAAGGAAGCTGACCGGACTTCGGATCTTTGAAGATGAAAACGGAAAAACGAACCTGTCCCTGGCGGATGTGGGAGGGGAACTGCTTTTGATCTCCCAGTTTACGCTGTATGCCAACTGTAAAAAAGGAAACCGCCCGAGCTTTACGGACGCAGGTTCGCCGGAAAAAGCGAAAGCACTTTATGAATATATCATCGCAAAATGCCGTGAAAATGTGCCGATTGTGGAGACTGGGAGCTTCGGTGCGGAGATGAAGGTCAGCCTGGTGAATGACGGGCCGTTTACGATATTGCTGGACTCGGAAAAAATTTGACAAATTATGAAAAAAAATATTGACAAATCAGATTACTTTATTGTATACTTATAACGTTGTGTGACATGATACTTCCGTTTGTTTGGAAGATTTGGGCATGTTGCAGGCTGCCTTGGCGCAGCAGGTAGCGCGCATCCTTGGTAAGGATGAGGTCGGCGGTTCAAATCCGCTAGGCAGCTTTTAATGAAAACAAAGACCTTTCGGGAATCAGTTTTTCCGGAAGGTCTTTGTTTTTATCTCCAAAGGCATCCCTTAACGGACGCATGTTGTTGTCCGCAAGAGATTGTTGAGGATCATAAACCACAAAAATCTCTTACGGTTATACAGCTTTTTTTATCCGGGAAGATTGTCCAAGGGTTCAATCTTCAGAACCCGGATTCTTTTAAACAGCAGTGTGGAGAGAACCACGGAAACGATCTCGGCAAGTGGAATCGCCCACCATACCATGGACAGGCCGGACAGTACGGCGAAAAGGTAAGCCGCCGGAAGAATCACCAGAAGCTGCCTCGCCGCAGACACGATCAGGCTGTAGACACCATTTCCCAGAGCCTGGAAAACAGAGCCTACAATGATACAGTACCCGGCAAAGATGAAACTCAGGCTGATGATACGCAATGCGGGTACACCGATCTCCAGCATATGCTCGGAAGCGTCAAAAAAGCCCAGGAGCTGTACAGGAAAAATCTGGAATGCAGCCAGCCCGGCGAACATAATGCCAACTGCCAGTCCGATGCTCAGCTTCATGGTGGATTCGATCCGCTTTTTATTTCTGGCACCGTAATTGTAGGCAATGATCGGAATCATACCGTTGTTGAGACCGAATATCGGCATGAAGATAAAGCTCTGCAGCTTAAAGTAAACGCCGAACACTGCAGCGGCGGTGGAAGAGAACATGAGCAGGATCTTGTTCATTCCAAATACCATGACAGAACCTATGGACTGCATGATAATAGACGGAACGCCTACCTGATAGATAGTGGCTATGATCTTTTTGTCCGGGCGGAACCCTTTCATATCCAGATTCAGTTCCTTGTTTTTCGTGCAGTTAAAATAGACGGAAAGGATGACGGCAACAATCTGCCCGGTCACCGTAGCGATAGCGGCCCCAGCTACCTCCAGCCTTGGAAAGCCGAACAGTCCGAAGATCAGGATGGGATCCATGATAATATTGATGATCGCTCCGATTCCCTGTGTGATCATGGTATATACTGTCTTTCCGGTGGACTGCAGGAGCCGCTCCAGAGTCATCTGCATAAAGATTCCGATAGAAAGAGCGCAGATGATGGTCAGATATTGCGTGCCGTAGGCAACGATCTGCTCATCCTGGGTCTGAAGCCGGAAAAAGGTATGGGAACAGGTCAGGCCGATCAGGGCCATGAGGGCAAAGCTGATAAAAGCAAGAAAAATTCCGTTTTTGGCAGCCCGGTTGGCATCCTCGAATTTCTTTTCGCCCAGATTACGGGAGAGCAGGGCATTGATCCCCACGCCTGTCCCGGCGGAAATGGCGATCATAAGGCTCTGAATGGGAAATGCGAGTGATACGGCTGTCAAGGCATTTTCATTGATCTGGGCCACGAAAATACTGTCCACGATATTGTACAGTGCCTGTACCAGCATGGAGAGCATCATGGGCAGGGACATAGTGATCAACAGCTTGGGAACCGGCATGACTCCCATTTTATTTTCTTTTGTCTGTGTATTCTGCATATTACAAATAAACCTCCTTCATCTTATGCATCATCAACATATGATAACGGTCACCAATTTCCGAAGAAAATAGATGACCTGCCATGCGCGTCAGCAATATATTATATCATCAATAAATTGAAAGTACAATGCATATATTGAAAAGAAAACAGGTAGCATGGGTTGTTAAGGCTTGATAGACAGATTATGAAAAAATGGATGCAGGGAATCGGATTGATCTATATCCTGCTGCTCCTGGGAGTCTGTGTCCCCGGGGTGGCAGGAGGAAACGCACAAAATGACATAGGGGAAACATTGTATCTGATCAGATCGGAAAATCCGAAAAAAGGAACTGACAGAAAAACGGAACAGCCGAAGATCGCTCTGACCTTTGACGATGGACCGAATGCGCAGTTTACTCCTTTGTTACTGGACGGGTTGAAGAAACGCGGTGTCAAGGCCACATTTTTCCTGATCGGGAAAAATATCGAGGCGGGAAACAATGCGGACATTGTGAAGAGGGAGTGGGAGGAAGGACACCTGCTTGGAAACCATACATACAATCATGTGGAGATCACGCGGGTGAGCAATGATACGGCCTACCAGGAGATCAAGGCCACCAACGACCTGATCTCGGAGATCACCGGCGCGCCGGTGGAATATATGCGTCCTCCCTTCGGCCTGTGGCAGAAGAAGCTGGAACAGAGGATTCATGTGCTTCCTGTCATGTGGACCGTGGATCCGCTGGACTGGGCTACCGAAAATGAGGATGAAATTGTAAATAAAGTAGTGACGGAAGTGGAAGAAAATGATATTATCTTGTTACATGACTGTTATAAAAGCTCTGTAAGGGCAGCTCTGAGAATCGTAGATCTTTTGGAAGCCGAAGGGTATCAGTTCGTAACAGTTGATGAACTTCTCGTAGAGTGACAGTTAAAAAATACAGGAGAAAACAGAACCGATGATACATGAATTTTCAAGAACAGAGCTTCTGATCGGCCCGGAGGCTATGGAGCGTTTGAAGAAGGCCGAGGTGGCGGTATTCGGCGTGGGCGGCGTGGGTTCCCACTGCATTGATGCCCTCGCAAGGAGCGGGATTGGGAAACTGGTCCTGATCGACAATGACAAGGTCTCCCTGACCAATATCAACCGCCAGTGTGTCGCATACCATCATACGGTCGGGCAGTATAAGACAAAGGTCATGGAGGAGCAGATCCGGGCCATCTGTCCGGAGACCCGGGTTCGGACTTACGAACGCTTTATCCTGAAAGAGGATCTTTCCGGACTGTTTGAAAAAAAGCCGGATTATATCGTGGATGCCGTAGACACAGTGACTGCAAAGCTTACGATCGCGGAATGGGCATGGCGTCAGGAGGTTCCTTTGATCAGCAGTATGGGTACGGGAAATAAGCTGCACCCGGAATTGTTTGAGATTGCGGATCTGTCGGTGACCAGCGTCTGCCCGCTCTGCAAAGTGATGCGCAGGGAGATGAAAGCAAGAGGAATCCCGCATTTAAAAGTGCTGTATTCCAGGGAACAGCCGGTGGATGTCTCTGGGAGAAAGACAGAGGACGCACAGGCCGGCCGCCGGGCCGTACCGGGAAGCATCTCCTTTGTTCCGCCGGCCGCGGGCCTTTTGATCGCAGGGGAAGTGATCCGCACGCTGGCCGGTATTGCAGCCTGAAGAAAAGAGGGATTGAATATGGATTTATTTGATTATATGAGAGAAACACAGCAGGAGAAGGAATCTCCGCTGGCATCCAGGATGCGGCCTGTATCCCTGGATGAGGTGGCAGGGCAGAGGCATATCATCGGGAAGGATAAACTTTTGTACCGGGCGATCCGGGCGGACAAGCTGGGATCTATCATTTTTTATGGGCCTCCGGGAACCGGAAAGACAACGTTGGCAAAGGTGATCGCCAATACGACACGCTCTGAATTTAAACAGATCAATGCCACTTCTGCTGGCAAGAAGGACATGGAGCAGGTAGTCAGTGAAGCTAAGGAACTGCTGGGGATGTATCAGAAGAAGACCATCCTTTTTATCGATGAGATTCATCGATTCAACAAAGGACAGCAGGATTACCTGCTCCCGTTTGTGGAAGACGGCACCATTACGCTGATCGGAGCGACTACGGAAAACCCGTATTTTGAGGTCAATGGGGCGCTTTTGTCCAGATCCAGTATTTTTGAACTCCATGCGCTGGACAAAGAGGACATCAAGTCCATCCTGCATAGGGCGGTATATGATAAAGAAAAAGGAATGGGCTCCTTTCATGCCGAGATTGACGAGGACGCGCTGGATTTTCTGGCGGATATTTCCGGAGGAGATGCGAGAAATGCGCTCAATGCGGTGGAACTGGGGATCCTGACCACGGACCGAAGTGAGGACGGGCTGATTCATATTACCCTGGAGGTGGCATCAGAATGCATCCAGAAGCGTGTCGTACACTACGACAAGACCGGGGACAATCACTATGATACCATTTCGGCCTTCATCAAGAGTATGCGCGGATCGGACCCGGATGCGGCGGTCTATTATCTGGCAAAGATGCTGTATGCAGGGGAAGATATCAAGTTTATCGCGCGCCGGATCATGATCTGTGCGTCTGAGGATGTGGGAAACGCGGATCCCCAGGCGCTTACAGTGGCAGTGGCTGCGGCCCAGGCAGTGGAACGCGTCGGAATGCCCGAGGCAGAGATCATCTTGTCCCAGGCAGTCCTGTATGTGGCCTCCGCACCCAAAAGCAATTCCGCGGTCACAGCCATTGCGGCGGCCAGTGATAGTGTGCGCCAGACCCGGACATCGGTTCCTGTCCATCTCCAGGATGCACATTATAAAGGGGCAAAAAATCTGGGCCGGGGAACAGGCTACAAGTATGTGCACAATTACCCCGGACATTTTGTAGAGCAGCAGTACCTGCCGGATGAGGTTCAGGGAGCAAGGTTTTACAAACCAAGCGATTCCGGCTATGAGAAGCAGATCAGTGAACACCTGAAAAGACTACGGGGATAGAGTGACTGAAAAGTGGTATACGGAAACGGCAGATCTGCGGCATTGCCAAACAGCAGGCCCATGCCCTTTTGCTGCATAGCTCTGGGCCGAAGCCTGCCGGCCTGCGTCCTCATAATAACCTTGTGAGCAGCTCCCCGTAAAGTTCCTGACTGGACAGATTCCAGTTTTTGACAATGGATTCCGCCTCGGCCTTTGTGGGGACGGTCAGCTTCAGGTCCAGGAGGCTGTACTTTCCCTCCAGGATCTGACAGCGCGCCTCATATTCGTGATTCGTATTCAGATAATAGGAAGCTTTCACAGACAGCGCCTCCCTTAAATCGTATTCATTTTCTTCCACAAAGGCATCGATATCCCGCCGGATCTCATAATTGATATTTCCCTGGAGAAGCCGGATCGTTCTGGCACCGTCGCCCGTAAGATGGTAGAGCGTGCGCCGGTATGTATTTTCTGCTTCGATCATGTTGGCTTCCTGAAGTTCGGACAGAGCTTCCTGGAGCCGGAAATAATTGGTATACTCCATTCCCAGCATAAAATCAGAAATCTGCGTGGTGGCCAGCGGAAAATTTACTTTTTTCAGCAGATATAAGATCATCAGTTTATACAAGGTAAATGTCTCGTTCATGATATTCCTTTCCCTGCCAGATATCCTGCTTTTTCAGATATTGGTGCAGTGTGTTGAGTACCGTTCGTTTATTGCCTGTCCAGAGCGGAGCGATGAGCAGTTCCTTCGGTCCGTCGCCGGTCAGACGATGGATGGTGAGATCCGGACGCAGCCGGGAGATACATTCTCCAAGCAGAGCGATGTATTCTTCCATATCCGGGACCGGGAAGGGATGGGCCTCATATTCGGCGGCAAGGTCCGTATCCCGTAAGATATGAAGAAGCTGGAGCTTGATTCCCTGGATATCCCTGCGGTTCAGATAGTCCAGGGTTTCAAACATCTGCTCCCTGGTCTCTCCGGGAAGACAGAGGATGGTATGGACGATCACGGAAATCCTGCGGCTGCGCAGGTTTTGGACGGCCTGCTCAAAGACAGGCAGCGTATAGCCCCGCCGGATATATGCGGCGGTGGACGGATGGATCGTCTGCAGTCCCAGCTCAACCCAGACGGGTTTGATCCGGCTGAGTCGTTCCAACAGGTCCAGTACAGGCTCTCCAAGGCAGTCCGGGCGGGTAGCAATGGAGAGGATCCGGACCTCCGGATCTTGGACGGCTTCCCCAAAAATCTGCTCCAGATGACTGAGCGGAGCATAAGTATTGGTGAATGCCTGGAAATAGGCGATATAGGAATGCACGGGACGCTTCTTGGCAAGGTCCGCCTTTCCCTGCCGGAGTTGTTCTGTAATAGACAGCTTCCTGGAGCCGGCAAAATCTCCGGAGCCTGAAGCGCTGCAGAAGATACAGCCGCCGCGGCCCACGGTGCCGTCGCGGTTGGGACAGGTCATGCCGCCGTTCAATGTGATTTTATATACTTTTTCTCCATACGTCTGCTTCAGGTCATAATCCATCGAATGGTATCGCTTTTCGCCCCAACGGCCCTGATTTATACGAAAATCTGACATAAAACGTAACAATCCCTTCCAGACTCAGGCAACACATGCCGTTCATACTGAAAATAATCATAACACGCTTAAAGTGACTGTGCAAGATGAATACAAAAAATACATATACCAGTATTTTTGTTTTTAAATTACCGCTTTTTTAAAAAAAAGGTTTGCTTTTTTTTAAAGTTCGTGTATAATACAAGCAGGTTTTAGTTCATTTGAGTCAATTCAGACTAAGATTCTTGAGGAGATAGAAGGAGTTGTCTGTACTGTCAATTTAGTTTCAAAGTTCGTCGACATAGATATGACTGTATTCCACAGCCCCGCCATCTGACCCATTAAAAAATCCATAGATACCAACCGAATAACGAAGACAGTGAAGAAAGGAAAGGTAATTTTATGACGAGAGAGAAGTATGAATCGCTGCCTCTTGCTACTTTGAAGGAGCTTGCAAAAGCAAGGAGTATGAAAGGGGTTTCTACTATGAAGAAGAGCGACCTGATTGATGCGATGCTTGCTCAGGATGAGAAAGACAATCAGGAAGCGGCCCAGGAGGAGGCAAAAGAAGAAGTAAGGGAGGAAATGAAAGAAAAGAAGGAGTCTACGGATATCGAGCAGCTTGACAGCGGCAAAACTGCAACCGGAATCCTGGAAGTGCTTCCGGATGGGTTCGGTTTTATACGGAGTGATAACTATCTTCCCGGAGAAAATGACGTATATGTTTCCCCGTCTCAGATCAGGAGGTTTGGTCTCAAGACAGGAGACATTCTGACAGGAAATACCAGGATCAAAACCCAGAGTGAGAAGTTCAGCGCTCTGCTTTATGTATCGGCGATCAACGGCATGCGTCCGGCAGAAGCGCAGAAGCGGCGTAATTTTGAGGATCTGACGCCGATTTTTCCGAACCAGCGTCTGCGGATGGAGACGCCGGGCTGCACTATGGCCATGCGGATCGTAGACCTGCTCTCCCCGATTGGAAAAGGTCAGCGCGGCATGATCGTATCCCCTCCGAAAGCCGGTAAGACAACCCTGTTAAAGGAGATCGCGCTTTCTGTCAAAAAGACAGATCCCAATATCCATCTTCTGATCCTGCTGATCGATGAACGGCCGGAGGAAGTGACGGATATCCGGGAGGCCATTGCAGGTCCCAATGTGGAAGTCGTTTATTCCACATTTGACGAGCTTCCGGAACATCACAAACGAGTATCGGAGATGGTCATCGAGCGTGCAAAGCGTCTGGTGGAGCACGGTAAGGACGTGATGATCCTTCTGGACAGCATCACCCGTCTGGCGCGCGCCTACAATGTGATCGTACCTCCTTCCGGAAGGACCTTATCCGGAGGTCTTGATCCCACGGCTCTGCATATGCCCAAGCGGATCTTCGGCGCGGCAAGAAATATGCGGGAGGGAGGAAGCCTGACGATCCTGGCAACGGCCCTTGTGGATACCGGAAGCAAGATGGATGACGTGGTATACGAGGAATTTAAGGGGACTGGCAATATGGAGCTTGTCCTGGACCGAAAGCTGCAGGAACGGCGGGTATTCCCGGCCATCGATATTCCAAAGTCCGGTACGAGAAGGGAAGACCTGCTTCTGAACAAGGATGAACAGGACGCGGTCTATATTATCCGGAAAGCTTTGAACAGCATGAAGTCTGACGAGGCGGTAGACAACCTTCTGAACATGTTCTCACGGACAAAGAGCAACGACGAGCTGACCAGAATGGTCATCCGCCAAAAATTTATCTGACTTTAAATAGCAACAAAAAAAACGCAGGAATCGCGGAAAATCTCTTGCAAAAGCTTTAGCGGTATGATACAATAATAGCGTTGTTTTGGAGAGTATAATGAATATTTTGAAAATAGAGAGGTGAAAGACATGAGAGAAGGAATCCATCCGGAGTACAATCAGGCAACTGTGACCTGTAACTGTGGGAACACATTCGTAACAGGCTCTACAAACAAGAGCATCCATGTGGAAATCTGTTCCAAGTGCCATCCGTTCTACACAGGCCAGCAGAAGGCGGCGCAGGCTCGCGGACGTGTTGATAAGTTCAATAAGAAATATGGTATCAAATAAAGAGAACAAGTACAAGGCTGGGGTAAATCATATCTCAGCCTCTTCTTATTCAAAAATGCGCTGTTCTGAGCAGGTACAGTATGGCATAAAAATAGGAGCTGATGAGTATGAAATCTTCAAATATAGGCGGACAGGCAGTGCTTGAAGGCATAATGATGAAGAATGGCGACCGGTATGCGGTAGGTGTCCGCAGGCCGGATCATGAGATCGAAGTCTGTGTGCAGGAGCATAAAAGCTTTGTGCCGAAAGCGATCCTCAGGATTCCCTTTATCCGAGGCGTTTTTAATTTTATAGATTCTCTGGTACTGGGAATGAAGGCGCTGATGTTTTCAGCGGAATTTATAGAGGATGAAGAAGGGGAAGCGCGGGAGCTGACAGCGGACGAAGCAGCAAAGGAAGAGAAGAAGGAATCTCTGGTCATGTCTCTCGTCATGGTCTTATCCATCGTTCTTGCCATTGGGATTTTTATGGTCCTGCCGTATTTTCTGAGCGGACTGCTGAAAAAGGTGATCACATCCAGAGGAATATTGACCATACTGGAAGGGGGAATCCGAGTGATGATCTTTCTCGGTTATATTACTCTGGTATCACGTATGAAGGACATCCAGAGGACATTTATGTATCACGGTGCGGAGCACAAATGTATCAACTGTATTGAGCATGGACTGGATCTGAATGTGGAAAATGTCCGGGTGAGTTCCAGACAGCATAAGCGGTGCGGCACCAGTTTCCTGTTTTTTGTCATGATCGTCAGTATTATCTTCTGCTTCTTTATTACGGCGGAATCTCAGGTCATGCGTGTGATACTGCGTATCGCATTGATGCCCCTGATCGCCGGAGTGTCCTATGAGATCATTCGTCTGGCCGGGAACAGCGACAATCCGGTTGTGAATCTATTGAGCCAGCCGGGGCTGTGGGTACAGAACATGACCACCAAGGAGCCTGACGACAGCATGATCGAGGTGGCGATCCAGGCGGTGGAGGCCGTGTTTGACTGGAAAGAATATCAGGCGGAAAATTTCGGAGTCGGCAGCGCTATGGCAGAAGAACACGTACAGGGAATGTCATGACGATCCGGGAAGCGTATACAGAGGGAATGAAAACTCTGCTGCACAAAGGGATTTTGGAAGCAGATCTGGATGCCTGGTATCTGATGGAACATGTGACAGGGATCAGCCGGGCACTGTACTTTTCGGACAGCGGCAGAGCTATGGGTGCAGACCGGGAAGCCAGATATTTTGATCTGATCGAAAAGAGAGGGCGGCGGATTCCGCTGCAGCATCTGACCGGAGTGCAGGAGTTCATGGGATTTCCGTTTTTGGTCAATGAACATGTGCTGATCCCGCGGCAGGATACGGAAATTTTGGTAGAAGAAGCGCTGGCGGTTCTGAAAGCGAACAGGGGGACGGCCACGCTGCTGGATATGTGCACCGGTTCGGGCTGCATCCTTTTGAGTATCCTGAAGCTGATGCATGAGGAATGCGGGTATGTGATCAGAAGATCAGAGGAAAGGCCTGCAGAACAGGCGGATGTCTTTCTGCCGCCGGATCGGGGCTGTGAAGATTCTGACCGTGAAGCTGCGGCAGATCCTTCGGACAGAAAAGCGGTGAATTTCATTTATGGGACCGGCGCGGACCTGTCGGAGAAGGCTTTGGAGACTGCCGGAAAAAATGCGGAAAATCTGGGGACAGAAGCAGTATTTTATCAGAGCGATCTGTTTGAAAAGATAGACGGCAGGTTTTCTGTGATCGTATCGAATCCGCCTTACATCCGGACCGGGGAGATTGAGACTCTCCAGGAAGAGGTAAGGGTGCATGACCCGCGTATGGCCTTAGACGGCGGGGCGGACGGTCTGGATTTTTACCGGAGGATCATCCGGGAGAGTCCGGATCATCTGCTGCCGAAGGGCTCTCTGCTGCTTGAAATCGGCTGCGGCCAGGCGCGGGAGGTGGCTGGATTGATGAGTGAGGCGGGATTTCAGAGGATTTCCGTAAAAAAAGATCTGGCAGGACTTGACCGGGTGGTTTCTGGTGTGTATGATGATTTGTAGAAAACAGTAGCGGAAAAACGGGATCATAGATGTGCCGCAGAGAAGAGAGAGGATAGATGAGATTATGTTTGACAGGTTAGAGGATCTACTGATTCGTTATGAGGAGGTCATGGGAGAGCTGCAGGAGCCGGACGTCGCCAATGACACGGAGCGTTTCCGGAAGCTGATGAAGGAGCAGAGCGACCTGGCTCCTATTGTAGAAGCATTTAAGGAATATAAGCAGTGCAGGCAGAATGTGGAGGACAGCCTGGCGATGCTGGAGGAAGAATCCGATGAAGAGATGCGGGAGCTGGCAAAGGAAGAGTTAAACGGAGCCAAGGCACGGATCGAGGAGCTGGAACGGGAATTGAAGATATTGCTTCTGCCCAAGGACCCCAATGATGATAAAAACGTGATCGTGGAGATTCGGGCAGGAGCCGGCGGGGACGAGGCGGCTTTGTTTGCTGCGGAAATCTACCGTATGTACGTACATTATGCAGAGTCACGGCGCTGGAAGCCGGAGATGATTTCTTTAAACGAAAACGGGATCGGAGGCTTCAAGGAATGTGTCTTTATGCTGACCGGACAGGGCGCATTTTCCCGGTTAAAGTATGAAAGCGGCGTTCACCGCGTGCAGCGTGTACCGGAGACGGAGAGCGGCGGCCGGATCCATACATCCACGATCACGGTTGCCATCATGCCGGAAGCGGAAGAGGTGGATGTAGAGCTGGATATGAATGACTGCAAATTCGATGTGTTCCGTGCGTCGGGAAACGGAGGACAGTGTGTCAATACAACAGATTCCGCCGTGCGTCTGACCCATATTCCCACAGGAATCGTGATTTCCTGTCAGGATGAGAAGTCACAGCTGAAGAATAAGGATAAGGCATTGAAGGTACTCCGGGCCAGGCTCTATGAGCTGGAGCTGGCGAAGCAGCACGACGCGGAGGCGGAAGCCAGGAAGAGCCAGGTGGGAACCGGGGATCGTTCGGAAAAGATCCGAACCTATAATTTCCCACAGGGCCGGGTAACAGACCACCGGATCAAGCTGACCCTGCACAAGCTGGATACCATTCTGGGCGGGGATCTGGACGAGGTGATCGACAGTCTGATCGCGGCGGACCAGAGCGCGAAGCTGGCAAAGATGAACGAGCAGTAAGGTGAAGAAGAGAGATAGAAAAAAAGCAGACCAAGCGGGAATACTGTTTTCCCACTTGGTCTTTTTGAGTGGATTTATTACTATTACTTTACTTCAGCGATATCGATCAGCGTCAGCTTCTTGATATCCGTATTCTCCAGACTGGTGATCAGCGCCCGGGCCGTATCCATTGCGGTCAGGACATTGACTCCGGTCTCGATGGCATTTCTCCGGATCACGAAGCCGTCTCTGGAATGTTCCGCGCCTTGAGCCGGGGTGTCGATGACCAGGTCGATCTCATGGCCTAAGATCAGGTCCAGCAGATTGGGGGATTCCTGCTCGATCTTGCGGACTGCGATAGCCTTTACCCCTCCGGCCTTTAACGCGGCTGCGGTGCCTGCGGTGGCAAAGATCCGATATCCGATATCAGCAAACCTGCGTCCGATCTCCACAGCTTCTTCCTTGTCCTCATCCCGTACCGTGAGGATCATATTCTTGAATCTGGGCAGTTTGATCCCGGCACCCAGGAAGGCCTTGTACAGAGCTTCGTCAAAAGTGGAGGCAATCCCCAAACATTCCCCGGTAGATTTCATTTCCGGTCCCAGGCTGATATCCGCGCCGCGGATCTTTTCAAAGGAGAACACCGGCATCTTGACCGCAAAGTATTCGGCTTCCTTTTGAAGACCCGGCGTATATCCCAGATCCCGGATCTTACTGCCTGTGATCACACGGGAGGCCAGGGGCACGATGGGGATTCCGGTGACCTTGCTGATATAGGGCACTGTCCGGCTGGAACGGGGGTTGACCTCGATCACATACACATCTTCCTCCCCGCAGACAATGAACTGGATATTGATCAGTCCGACGACGTGGAGGGATTTAGCCAGCCTCCTGGTGTATTCCGCAATCTTTTCCTTAGCTGCCCTGGTCAGGCTCTGGGCCGGATACACGGAGATGCTGTCTCCGGAGTGGATGCCTGCCCGCTCGATATGCTCCATGATCCCCGGAATCAGGATTTCCTCGCCGTCGCAGACCGCATCCACCTCGATCTCCTTTCCAGTGAGATACTTATCCACCAGGATCGGATGATCCTGTGCGATCCGGTTGATGATACCGATAAATTCATCGATATCATGGTCGTTAATGGCAATCTGCATACCCTGGCCGCCCAGTACATAGGAGGGTCTTACCAGGACCGGATAGCCCAGACGGTTTGCCACCTCCTTGGCCTCTTCGGCGGTGAATACGGTTCCGCCGGAGGGGCGGGGGATTCTGCATTCCTCCAGGATCTGGTCGAAGAGCTCCCGGTCTTCTGCCTTGTCCACATTTTCCGCGGAGGTTCCCAGGATCGGGACACCCATCTTCATCAGGCTTTCTGTCAATTTGATGGCTGTCTGCCCGCCGAACTGTACGACCGCGCCGTCGGGCTTTTCCAGGTCTACGATGCTCTCCACATCCTCGGGGGTCAGCGGTTCAAAATAAAGCTTGTCCGCAATGTCAAAGTCTGTGCTGACCGTCTCCGGATTATTATTTACAATGATCGTCTCATAGCCTTCCCGGGAAAATGCCCAGGTGCAGTGAACGGAGCAGAAATCAAATTCGATGCCCTGGCCGATCCGGATGGGGCCGGAGCCCAGGACCAGGACCTTCTTCCGGTCATTGGTTTTTTCTGCTTCATTTTCACTGCCGAATACAGAGTAGTAGTAGGGAGTCTCAGCGGCAAATTCCGCCGCACAGGTGTCCACCATCTTATAGGCCGCAACAATCCCGTTTGCATGGCGCATGTCATGGACTTCCCGTTCCGTCCTGCCGGTGAGCCTGCCGATCACGGAATCCGGAAATTCCATGCGCTTGGCCTCTTTTAAAAGCTCTGGTGTGAGAGCTTCCCGCTGCAGGGACTGCTCCATCTCTACCAGAATGGCAAGCTTGTCAATGAACCAGGGGTCGATCCTGGTCCGGTCATGGATGAGCTTATAATCGAACCCTCTGCGGAGGGCTTCCGCAATTCGCCAGATCCGCATGTCATCCACGATAGAAAGCTGTTCTGTCAGCGCTTCTTCGTCCAGACCGGAGAAATCATAGGAGAGCAGGCAGTCCACATGCTGCTCCAGGGAACGGATTGCTTTCATCAGTGCGCCTTCGAAATTATCACAGATGCTCATCACTTCTCCTGTGGCCTTCATCTGGGTGGTCAGAGTCCGTTTGGCGCTGATGAACTTATCAAAGGGAAGCCTTGGGATCTTTACCACACAGTAGTCCAGCATAGGCTCAAAGCTGGCATAAGTCTTGTGGGTGATGGCGTTCTTGATCTCATCCAGCGTATAGCCCAGGGCGATCTTGGCCGCGACCTTGGCGATAGGATACCCGGTCGCTTTGGAGGCCAGGGCGGAAGAGCGGCTGACACGGGGATTCACCTCGATCACACAGTATTCAAAGGATTCCGGATGAAGGGCATACTGCACGTTGCATCCTCCCGTGATCTTCAGCTCGTCGATGATCTTCAGCGCGGAGGTCCGAAGCATCTGGTATTCCTTGTCACCCAAAGTCTGGGACGGCGCTACAACGATGCTGTCTCCGGTGTGGACGCCTACAGGATCGATATTTTCCATATTGCACACGGTGATACAATTTCCCCGGCTGTCCCGCATCACTTCATATTCAATCTCCTTCCAGCCAGCGATACAGCGCTCCACCAGAACCTGTCCCACGCGGGAGAGACGCAGGCCATTTTCCAGGATCTCCATGAGCTGCCCGGAATTGTGGGCAATCCCGCCGCCGCTTCCTCCCAGGGTATAAGCCGGACGGAGTACCACCGGATAGCCGATCTCATTTGCAAAAGCCAGGCCGTCTTCCACGGATTCCACCACAAGGGACGCGGCAACCGGTTCATGGATTCGCTCCATGGCTGCTTTAAATTCCAGACGGTCTTCCGCCTTCTTGATGGTCTCGGAGGTGGTGCCGATAAGACGAACATGATGCTCGCGCAGGAATCCGGATTCCTCCAGCTCCATGGCCAGATTTAAGCCCGCCTGTCCTCCCAGGGTGGGAAGGACGCTGTCCGGCTGTTCTTTTAAGATCAATTGTTCTACCACTTCGGGGGTCAGAGGTTCGATATAGACCTTGTCCGCAATGTCCTTGTCGGTCATGATCGTGGCAGGGTTGGAATTTAAGAGGACCACTTCCAGGCCTTCTTCCTTTAAGGAACGGCATGCCTGGGTCCCCGCATAGTCAAATTCCGCGGCCTGGCCGATGACGATCGGTCCGGAGCCGATGACCAATACTTTTTTGATGCTCATATCTCTAGGCATTGTTTTATCCCTCCATCATTTCCATGAATCTGTCAAACAGGTATCCCGAATCCTGCGGTCCCGGGCAGGCCTCCGGATGGAACTGGACCGTAAAAATGTTTTTGTCCGTATATTCCAGCCCCTCGTTGGTGCCGTCGTTTACATTGACAAAGGCCGGAACTGCAATCTTCGGATCTAAATGCTCCATATCTACCACATAACCGTGATTCTGGGACGAAATATAGACCCGTCCGGTTTTCAGATCTTTCACCGGATGATTTCCGCCCCGATGCCCGTATTTCAGCTTGTGGGTCTCAGCGCCGGTGGCAAGGGCCATGAGCTGGTGTCCGAGACAGATCGCGAAAATAGGAATATTCGTCTGATACAATTTTTTGATTTCTTCGATAATAGAAACGCAGTCCGCCGGGTCTCCAGGCCCGTTGGAAAGCATGATACCGTCTGGATTTGCGGAAATGATTTCCTCCGCGGGGGTGTGCGCCGGATAAACCGTCACCTCGCAGCCGCGTTCATGTAAAGATCTGGCAATGTTCTTTTTTGCCCCGAAATCGAGAAGTGCTACTTTTTTGCCGTCACCAGAAAGAACCTGCTTTTCCTGACAGGTAACCCTGGAAACAACGTCTCCGATATTGTAAGCTTTTAATAGAGGAATGATCTCCTCACGGTTGTAATTCTTGTTGGTGGTGATCATACCGTTCATGGTCCCCTTTTCCCGTAAAATCCTGGTCAGCGCGCGGGTGTCGATTCCTGCGATTCCCGGAATATCCTGTTCCTTCAGAAAGTCCTGAATCGTTCCCTCACAGCGGAAATTGCTGGGGCGGCGGGAGAGCTCCCTTACGATATAGCCGTCCGGCCATGCTTTCTGGGATTCCATATCCGGCGTGATTCCGTAATTACCAATTAAAGGATAGGTCATCACAACGGCCTGTCCCGCATAAGAAGGGTCTGTCAGCACCTCTAAATATCCTGTCATAGACGTATTGAATACGATTTCACTGATCATATCTCTTGTGGAACCGATACTTGTACCTGTAAACACGGTCCCGTCCTCTAAAATGAGAAACGCTTTCATCCATTCACCTTTCCCTTCGTGTGTATTCGTCTTGTAGTAGCAGCCAGCTGCTTTGGACTCCCTGCAGGAGAGCAGCAATATCCGGGAAATGTAAGTGTCCCCATTCCCAAATTGTAAAGATTATACTACAACTCTTTTGATAATTCAACTTGTTTTTTTGGTGGGATTATTTTCGGGTTTAGAAAAGTTTAGAGGTTTATTCCTGCGCAGCTCCTGTCGGCGGTTTCTGTATGTTCTGCTCGATATGAATGGGAAAATCCGGCCTTAGGCGGTAAACCTGTAAAGGCCGGATTTTCCGATTGCTGCTTTTTGGGAAGGACTTCTAATATTCCTTCTTCTTTACGACATGCAGAGAGACCAAAAGTGAGAGACCCAGGATACCAGCCACAGCCGCACAGAGGAACAGTATCAGAACTGCCGTGTCTGTCCGGGAGACCAGGCTTTCTAATAATGCGGAAACATCAACATGGAAATGCCTGGCTAACGCGGTGACTCCAAAGATAACCGCATAAGCAAATCCGATGACCACTATAATTGCAATTCTGCTTTTTTCCGCCTCAAATTTCAGCTGAAGGGGGATCATAAACGCGTGGACCAGAGCCGAACAAAGGGCACTTGACAGAAGTCCGCCAAGCAGGAGATCCGGATCAAAGGGGACGCGTCCTGTACAGACTCCGGCCAACAGAAGCACAAAAGACACGGCCAGTGATCCTGCCATAGTAAAGAGCATCAGGAGATACTTTTCTTTCGCATAGCTGCTCCTGCTGACTGGAAGTGTCAGCAGAAAACTCATCCCGTTAGAGTGTTGGTCAAAAGGGATCGTAGACACGGATGCAAAAGAAAACATGATGGTGATGTAGCCGGCGATGAACAGGATGCTGCTTGTATTAGAATACAAAAATACCAAGGAGATAAAAACGGATATAACAACCAGCATCTTCTGCTTCTTTAATAATTGAAAATCTTTGATCAATAATCCTTTCATAGCTTATGTTCCTTTCTTTTTATTGATAGATTGACAGTCCATATTCCTGGCAGCCGATCGGTTTGCTCTTTTATCCGTACACTTTCCCGCAGATCATCATCAGGATCAGCTCGTCGATGGTGCCTTTTTCCACTGTGACCTCCGGGTGGTTTTCCATATAGAACTGCTTCTGATTGGTCAGGCAGCTGTATCCGAAGATTTCCTTTTTATATCGGAGGATATAGGATTTATCCAGCGCCCCATATTGTTCCTCCGTCATCTTGAGCAGGGCGTAGTCGCTAAGCAGCACGTCCGTGTCCTCATGGAAGATGATCTTGCCCTCATCGATCATATACAAGTCGTCGCAGAAGCCCTCCAGATCTGCGGAAATGTGGGAGCTGATCAGGATGGAGCGGTCGCCTGGCTCCATATATTCCCGGAGCAGGTCCAGCAGCCGGTCTCTCGCGATCACATCCAGTCCGGCGGTAGGCTCATCCAGGATCAGCAGGCGGGCATTGTGGGAAATGGCGGTCAGGACCTGTAGCTTTTGCTTCATGCCGGTAGAAAATTCCAGCATTTTCTTTTTCAGAGGAATGGAAAATTCTTCACATTTTCTGAGAAAATCGTCCTTCTGAAAATTCGGGTACATGGCGCAGAGTACGGGAATCAGCTCCTTTACCGTCAGATATCCGCTGAATCCGGAATCCGACAAGACCGTGCCGATCTGTTCCTTATCCTGCAGAGACAGTGATCCGGACGGCTTTTTGAATATCTGGATGGAGCCGCCCTCCGGGCTGATCAGCCCCAGGATTGCTTTAAACGTGGTGCTTTTTCCGGCTCCGTTCTTTCCGATCAGGCCGGTGACGCAGCCCGGGCGGACTTCCATGGAGCAATCCAGGTCAAATCCTTTATAGTGTTTGGTTACGTGTTCTAATCTTAACATCTTACTGATCCTCCAATATAATCTGAAATAACTCTGCTATCTCCTGGCTGCTCATACCGCAGCTTCTGCCTTTCCGGATGGCAATCTCCAGATCGGCCTCCACTTCCTTTTTCTTTTCCTCCAGCATCAGCTCCTGGCCGGCAAGCGTGACAAAGCTGCCTTTCCCATGTACGGTTACCACAAAGCCTTCCGCATCCAGTGCGTCATAAGCTTTCTTCACGGTCAGAGCGCTGACCTTCAGTTCCTTTGCCAGAGTACGTACCGAGGGGAGCATGGCCCCCTCCTCCAATTCCCCCTGCATGATGGACTTTTTGATCTGTGAGACGATCTGTTCATAGATGGGCTGCATGGAAGAATTGTTGATGATGATCTTCACTGTTATCCCTCCTTCTGTATAAACAGTATATAACAGATAGAAACTGTTGTCAACTGTTTCATACTGTTTATTGCAAAAAATGAATGCAGATACATTATGGTTACAGTTCACACGGCGTCGTGCACCCTGCTGAACGGCGTCCGGCCAATAAAGTTACATTTACAATAATATCCAGCCCGTCTACACTCCGTTCCGGTCCGTCCTAAACAAGCATTGCTGGCGCTTAGGACCGCCGAAGTCGACTTAAAATGGGCTGGATACTGTTACTGGAGCACCCAAAGGGTGTGAACAGCAACACATTATTAGGGTAAAGTGATAAAGTGAAAATAAATTTGTTTCCCTTCGAAAATTTTTGTGTTATAATAGGATAGTTGATAATAACTGGAAGTCCTGTTACGGACAATGACAAGGAGTCAATATGATTAAGGGTGCGATATTTGACGTAGATGGAACACTTTTAAATTCCATGCCTGTCTGGGAGAACCTGGGCGAGCTGTATCTGCGGTCCATCGGGGTGGAAGCGGAAAAAGGACTGGGCGAGGAGCTGTGTGCCATGAGCCTGCCCCAGGGTGCGGATTATCTGATCCAGCATTACCATCTGGGGAAGACACGGAACAAGGTGCTGGACGGTATCAACCAGCAGGTCCGGGAGTTTTACACGGAGAAGGTTCCTCTCAAGCCGGGAGTGCGGGAATTTCTGGAGGGCTTAAGGGAATACAGGATTCCAATGGTGATCGTTACGACCAGTGACCGGAGCAATGTGGAAGCCGCTCTGAAGCGTCTGGGTGTTCTGAACTTTTTTGACGGAATGCTGACATGCACGGAGCTGGGAACTGATAAGAACCGGCCGGATATCTATCTGGCGGCATCTCTGCAGCTGGATACGGAGCCCTGGGAAACCCTTGTATTTGAAGACGCGTACCATGCAGTCCTGACTGCGAAAAAAGCCGGTTTTCAGACCGTGGCCATTTACGATGAGGCCAACGACGGGAAGCTGGGAAAGATCTGGAATACGGCGGATATCTATCTGTCCGAATATGCGGACTTTGATATGTTCTGGAGGAGAGTGTCTAAACTGTGAAAGAAAAAAAGAAATATCTGGCAGTCGTCTATATCCTGCTTTCTGCTTTTTTCTTTGCGCTCATGAATATGTTTGTGAGATTATCCGGAGATCTGCCTTCGGTGCAGAAAAGTTTTTTCCGTAATCTGGTGTCCCTTGTATTTGCCGCCGCGATCCTGAAAAAGGAGGGTGTGTGGTTTTCAGGAAAGGGGGAGAATATCCGGTATCTGCTGCTGCGGGCGTCGGCGGGAACAGTGGGGATCCTGTGCAATTTTTATGCAGTGGACCATCTGGTGCTGGCAGATGCGTCCATGCTGAATAAGATGTCGCCGTTTTTTGCGATCATATTCAGCTATCTGATCCTGAAAGAAAAAATCAGGCTTCCCCAGGCGCTGATCGTAGCAGGCGCTTTTGCAGGAAGCCTTTTGATCATAAAACCGACGGAAGCGGTGTTTCGCTCCCCGGCAGCCCTGATCGGCCTGCTTGGCGGGCTCGGGGCCGGTATCGCATATACGTATGTTCGTGTGCTGGGAACGAAAGGGGAAAAAGGACCATTCGTCGTATTTGTGTTTTCCGCCTTTTCCTGTGCGGTCACACTTCCGTACCTTCTGTTTCGTTTTCAGGCCATGTCTGCGGCGCAACTATTCTGCCTGCTGCTCGCAGGGCTTTCCGCAGCCGGAGGGCAGTTTGCGATTACCGCAGCATATTTTCATGCTCCGGCAAAGGAGATATCCGTATATGATTATTCCCAGATCCTTTTTTCAGCTGTCCTGGGTTTTTTTGTGTTCGGGCAGATTCCGGACGTGCTGAGCTGGACAGGGTATGTGATCATCTGTTCCATGGCCGCGGCCATGTTTTTCTATAACCGGAAGCATGTCTGAGCCGGTCACGGTAAAGGATGCAGGTTTGTCCGGTAAAAAATCAAAGGAAAGTGGAAGGAAAGATTCATGAATAATGAAAATAAGAATCATGATGCAGCGGTAAAAAGAGCTGCCGCCGAGATGCTCCGGAAGGCAGATGCCGTCTATATGATCCTGTCTCTGTGCACCAGGATGCCCTATGTCGTATGCGACGAGAAAACCTATGACGATGAGATCCTTCTGTATTTTGAGGAAGAGGCTGCAAAAGCGGCGGTCAAAAAGCTTCTGGAAAAGAAAGAACCCGTACAGGCGGTGAAGATCGGGAAAAAGGATCTGCTGGCATTCTATGTCAGTCTGATGCCTCTGGGCGTCAACTGTATTCTTGTGAACCAGGGCACACCTGTAGAAATCCCGATCCAGCTGGATGAGATCATCCGCAGGAAGGAACCGGAAGAAGAGGGAAAGATGCTGATTGAGAATCCCCAGCTTCATCTGACAGCGCTTTATTTTATGCAGGCGGTACGCAAGGCGCAGAAAGTCGAGCTGACTGAGGAATTAAAAGCGCTTCATGAGGAAATGATGGTACATTATCAGCGGGGAACCTATATCATCCCGGTCAAGGAGCAGGCGGGGACGCTGGTGATGAAGCAGAAAAACGGACAGGTATTTCAGCCTGTATTTACGGATATCCAGGAGTATAAGAAGTTTTTGAGCATGCAGAAAGAGAAAGGGATCAAGTCGGCGGTACTGCCCTCGGAGAAGATTCCGGGCCTCCTTGCGCCGGAGACCGCAGGAGTGGTTGTCAATCCCTTCGGCGTGAACCTGCAGCTTCAGATCAGACGGGAGAAGCAGGAGGTAAGCCAAGACGGGACGGACCTATGATCGTAAAGTTTGTGCTCCCTGCATATACTTTACTATCCTGTGATGATTCGGGGTACAATATCTGTATAAAAAGGAGCATGATATGGAACAACATGAAACGATGTCAATGGAGCAGATCGCGATACGCGTATCCAAAACCAGTATCCTTGTAAACACACTTCTGTCCCTGGCAAAGCTGGCAGCGGGAATCCTGGCTTCTTCGGAGGCGATGATCTCGGATGCGGTCCATTCCGCCTCCGATGTGTTCAGTACCTTTGTGGTCATTATCGGAATCAAAATGGCCGGAAAGAAAGCGGATAAAGAGCATCCCTACGGGCATGAGCGCATGGAATGCGTGGCTGCGATCCTGCTGGCTGCGGTGCTGGCAGTCACAGGAGCGGGGATCGGGTTTTCCGGCCTGCGCAAGATTGCAGGAGGATCCTTCGAGCAGCTTGCGGTTCCGGGAGTCCTTGCCATTGCTGCCGCGATCCTTTCCATTGCAGTAAAAGAGTGGATGTTCTGGTATACCCGGGCAAATGCAAAAAAAATCAATTCCGGCGCGCTGATGGCAGATGCATGGCATCACCGTTCGGATTCCCTTTCTTCCATCGGTGCGCTGGCCGGAATTATCGGGGCCAGGCTGGGCTTTCCGGTGATGGACCCTCTGGCGAGCGTGATCATCTGCCTGTTCATTTTCCAGGCGGCTTATGAAATCTTTAAGGATGCCGTGGATAAGATGGTGGATAAGGCCTGCGACGAGGAGACTGTGGATAAAATCCGGGCCCTGGTAAAGAGGCAGCACGGAGTGATGCGGGTGGATTCGCTCCAGACAAGGGAATTTGGAAATAAGATCTATGTGGATCTGGAGATTGCGGCGGACGGACATCTGTCATTAAATGAGTCCCATAAGATCGCGGAGGATGTGCATGACGAGATTGAGAAGACGTTTCCCCAGATCAAGCATATCATGATCCATGTCAATCCTTACATTAACCGCAAGATGGTGTATGCGCTCCTGGGGGAAGTGGATAACGTGGATCTGGAAGAGGTATATCGGTTATTAAAGGACTATTTGGAGAAGCGAAAGACGGAGCAGGCAGGTTAGTACATCATTGTATGAATAACCAGGGCTGCACAGGCACACAGGTTCGTTCGCATCCGTTTCAATGCAAAGGAGGAATCATATGGAAAGCCGGAAACAGCCGATCGGATTTCTTGTGAAGCAGATTAATAATGTATTTGAAAAGGAACTGAACGGGAGGCTCCGGACGATCGGCGTGACCTCCTCTCAGTGCGCGGTCCTGGACTACCTGTTCCATACCAACAAGGAAGAGGTCAGCCAGCGTGATGTGGAACGGAACCTGAACCTGAAAAATCCGACCGTGACAGGGATCCTAAAACGGCTGGACGAGAAGGGATATATCCTCTGCGTACCCAATGAAGAGGATAAACGGAAGAAAAATATTTATCTGACAGAGAAAGCTTATGATATCCAGCGGAGGATGGAAGCAGACCGGAAGAAGCTGGATAAGAGACTGACTATGGGAATGACAAAGAAAGAAGTCGCGGCGGTGACCCGGGCGTTGGAGAAGATGCTGTACAATATTGCAGACCCGTGACAGAAGGAGGAGACAAACGATGAGCTATGCAGACCGCATATTTATAGACATGTGCCGGGACATCATTGACAACGGCACCAGTACGGAAGGGGAGAAGGTACGTCCGGTGTGGGAGGACGGGACCTCTGCGTATACGATCAAACGTTTCGGGGTCGTGAACCGGTATGACCTGTCAAAGGAGTTTCCGGCCTTAACGCTCCGGCGGACCGGAATCAAGAGCTGCACCGATGAAATGCTGTGGATCTGGCAGAAAAAATCCAGCAATATCCACGATCTGAACAGCCATATCTGGGACAGCTGGGCGGATGCGGACGGCTCCATCGGAAAGGCCTACGGCTACCAGATGCAGGTGAAGCATCAGTATAAGGAAGGCATGATGGATCAGGTGGACCGGGTGATCTACGACCTGAAGCATAATCCCTACAGCCGGAGGATCATGACGAATATCTATGTGCATCAGGATCTTCATGAGATGAACCTGTATCCCTGTGCCTACAGTATGACGTTTAATGTGACAAAGAACAGGGACAGTGAGCGGCTGACCTTGAACGGTATATTGAACCAGCGTTCTCAGGATGTGCTGACGGCCAACAACTGGAATGTATGCCAGTATGCGGTGCTTTTGCATATGCTCTCACAGGTCTGCGGCATGCAGGCAGGAGAGCTGGTTCATGTGATCGCGGACGCCCACATTTACGACCGCCATATTCCGCTGGTAGAGGAATTGATATCCAGAGATCCTCTGCCGGCACCGGAATTTTGGCTGAATCCAGAGGTCCGGGATTTTTACAGTTTTACACCGGAAGATGTACGGCTCGATCACTATGAAACCCATCCGCAGATTAAAAATATCCCGGTTGCGGTTTAAGAGGTACCGGGTTTCTGAGAGCGCTCTGTCTTAAAAATGGAGGAAATTAGTCGATGAATATCATTGTTGCAGTAGATAAAAATTGGGCAATTGGAAAGAATAATAAGATGATGTGGAGCATCCCGGCGGATATGCGGTTCTTCCGTGAGAAAACGACAGGACATGTAGTGGTGATGGGCCGGAAGACGCTGGAAAGTTTTCCAAACGGACTGCCGCTGAAGCAGAGGACCAACATCGTGCTGAGCACTGACCGGAACTACCAGGTGAAGGGGGCGCTGGTCCTGCATACTATGGAGGATCTTTTGGAGCATCTGAAAAAATACACCCAAAGGGAATCCTTTGATTCATGTCCCGATGGGAAGGGCGGACTCCGTCCGATAAGGCACGATAAGACGGAGATCTTCATCATCGGCGGGGAAAGCATCTACCGGCAGTTTCTGCCCTTCTGCGATACTGCATATGTGACAAAGATCGACCATGCCTATGATGCGGATACGTATTTTCCCAATCTGGATCAAATGCCGGAATGGACGATGACAGAGGTCAGTGAAGAACATACAAGTTTCGATCTGGAATTTGTATTTACAAAATATGAACGGAAGCATTCTTGAAAAATATGATTGAAACGGATGAGTGATGATTGTTATGAAAGATCTGGCAGCGTATACTCTATCGGACGAAGTCCGCCCGTCCCGCAGGGACATGAATTACGGGATGCCCTTCGGGTATGGAAAAAGGAAATACCGGCACAGGTGTTTCCTTCTTGTTCTGCTGGCCGCAATATCTGCATGTATGCTGTCCGGCTGTTTGGCCGCAGGCAGTTCCAACGGTCTGACTTCGGATTCCCAGGTAACAGATTCCCGGAACAACGGGGACAATTCCGGACTTCGGATCGTTACGTCTATTTTTCCCCAGTACGACTTTGTACGCCAGATCGCAGGAGAACGGGTCTCTCTCCAGATGCTCTTAAAGCCCGGGGAAGAGACCCATTCCTACGAACCTACGCCCCGGGACATCATTGCGATCCAGAATGCGGATCTCTTCATCTATGTGGGAGGGGAAAACGACGAATGGGTGGAGGATATCCTGGATGCTCCAGAGATGGAACAGGTGAAAAGGCTCCGGCTGACGGATTGTGTGGAGAACTTAAAGGAAGAGCATGTGGAGGGGATGCGGCATAAAGGGCAGATTTGTATGGATACGGAGGAAGAGGAGGAGACGGACGAGCATGTCTGGACTTCCCCGAAAAACGCCATGCAGATTTCCATACAGATCAAGGAAGCGCTTTCTGCCCTGGATCCGGCTGGCAAGGAGGAATATGAAGCTAATCTGTCGGCGTATCTGGAACAGCTTTCTGCTCTGGACGGGCAGTTCAGGGAAATCACCCAAAAGGCTGCAGGGCAGGATCGTCATCTGCTGTTGTTTGGAGACCGTTTTCCCTTCCGGTATCTGGCCCGGGAATATGGACTGGACTATTATGCGGCTTTTCCGGGATGTGCGTCAGATACCGAACCCAGCGCGGCGGTGATGGCTTTTTTGATCCGAAAGATGCGGGAAGAGAAGATTCCTGTGGTCCTGAAAATGGAACTCAGCAGCGATCAGATCGCCCATGCGGTGGCGGAGGCTTCCGGCGCGGAGGTACGGGTGCTGTACAGCTGTCATAACCTGACTGTACAGCAATTTGAAGCAGGGGAGACTTATGTCAGTATGATGCAGGAAAATGTGGAGACATTGAAAGCGGCGCTGATGTATTGAAACATAGATATCCGGGAGTTTCTGGTCCTGCGGCCGGAAACCGCGGCAAAACGGGTTATGAAGATTTTTCGTTACTGTTCACGGTGCCTTGCACCCTGCTGCAAGGCATCCGGCCAGTAAAATAGCGGTTGTGTGCATCCAGCCCCTCGTCATCAGGCGACTTTTCAATGGGCTGGATGCGTTACAGTTCGCGGCCGGTCAGGCCGTGAACTGTAACGATTTTTCAGGAAGGCTGGATTGATTATGGCGTTGGTACGGTGTGAGGAACTTACAATCGCATATGAGGGGCAGACCGTGGTACGGGATCTGTCGTTTCAGATCCATCAGGGGGACTACCTCTGCATTGTAGGAGAAAATGGTTCTGGCAAGAGTACGCTGGTGAAAAGTCTTCTTGGGTTAAAGTCCCCGATGAAGGGGCGGATCGTGCTGGGGGACGGTCTGGCGCAGAAGGAGATCGGTTATCTGCCGCAGCAGACGGATGTACAGAAGGACTTTCCGGCCAGCGTCCGGGAGGTAGTCCTTTCCGGACGTCTGAACGGCCGGGGAATCCATCCTTTTTATACCTCAAGAGACAGGGATCATGCAACGGCTATGATGCGGCTTCTGGGCATCGAAGGGCTGAAAAGGAGCTGTTTTTGTGACCTGTCAGGTGGACAGAAGCAGCGGGTCCTCTTGGCCCGGGCGCTCTGCGCGACGAAAAAAATGCTTCTTCTGGATGAACCGGTGACAGGCCTGGACCCCATAGTGACGGCAGAATTTTATCAGCTCATTAAGGAAGTGAACCGAAGTTCCGGGATTGCGGTGGTAATGGTCTCCCATGACATCGACAGTGCCGTGCGCGACGCCTCCCACATCCTGCACCTGCAGGAGACGGCGCTGTTCTACGGAAAGGCGGAGGATTACAGGCACAGTCCGGTGGGGCGGATGTTTCTGGGAAGTACGGGAAATTCTGAAAAAACAGATATAGAGTTTCCAGAAAGAGCGGAAACTTCTGAAAAGAGAGGTATGGAATTTGATTGATATGTTTTTTGAAATGCTTTCCTACCCGTTCATGGTACGGGCTTTTGTGGTAGGAATCCTGGTGTCTCTGTGCAGCGCCCTGCTGGGCGTCAGCCTGGTGCTCAAACGGTATTCCATGATCGGGGACGGGCTTTCCCATGTAGGCTTCGGAGCACTGGCCGCAGCGGCCGCACTGAATGCGGCGCCGCTTGCCGTGGCGATTCCGGTAGTAGTCGTCTCGGCCATTCTGCTTTTGCGGGTCAACGGAAGCAGCAAGATCAAAGGAGACGCGGCCATTGCGCTGATCTCCACCAGCGCGCTGGCGGTCGGTATCATGGTCATCTCCATGACAACCGGGATGAATACAGATGTGTATAATTACATGTTTGGAAGTATCCTGGCTATGAGCAGCCAGGACGTGGAGATGAGCGTGCTGCTCTCGGCAGCGGTCCTCATACTGTATATCTTTTTTTATCATAAAATATTTGCGATTACCTTTGACGAGACATTTGCCCAGGCAACCGGAGTCCGGGCCGGGCTTTACAACACACTGATCGCGGTGCTGACAGCGGTTACGATCGTGCTGGGAATGCGGATGATGGGAACCCTCCTGATCTCCAGCCTGATCATTTTCCCGGCTCTGACCTCCATGCGGGTCTGCAGGACCTTTTATTCCGTGACGGTCAGTTCCGCCGTGGTATCTGTGGTCTGCTTCTGCATCGGGATTACAGTATCTTATTTTTTTGCCACGCCGGCAGGCGCAAGCGTAGTGATCGTGAACCTGCTGATGCTGGGAATCTATTCCATCGCCGGGGAACTGAATAATCAATGTTTCTATTCCAAGTAATTAACAGTGAATGCTGTACTGATCGGGTCTGCCGGCATCTGCCCGGCAGACCCGATGTCATTATTTTTATGAAGGATCTGCTTTTGAATCCCCATTCTCTTCGTTATGTTCTTTCATTTCCCGCCGTTCTTCCTTTTCTTCCAAAGCTTTTCTGCGGAATCTTCTTCCTTTTTTCAGGATCATGACTGCAGCAATGATGGCAGCCGCGAGCAATACCAGCACCGGCAGGCTGGACACCAAAAAGACAAAGGTATTTACAAAGAAATCGCGGACCGCAAACAGACTGCTTCGGAATCCGCTGCTGATCCGGCTGCCCACGGAATCGGACATCTCTTTTTCATATTCCACCTCGGAAATATTGATATTTACGGTGCTGTAATCAATCTGATTATCATAGGTACGCAGCTGGGATTCGTAGCTGTTGATCTCATAACGCAGTTCGGAGAGCTTGGATTCCAGCGCCAGGATCTGATCCAGGTCTTTTGCCTGTGCCAGAAGCTCCATGACCCGCTCATATTCAGTCTGAAGTGATTCCTTGTAGGCGGTTTTATCTACATAGTCCAGGGTCACATCCTGGACATTTTCTGATTTGTTGGTGATGGTGCCAAGCTCCCCGGCTTTGTTTACGAAGGCATCCAGATCCTTAGAAGGGATGCGCACGCAGATATGATAATAGCGGAAGCTCTGTCCGCCCGGGGCGTCATAGCTGGAATTTTCAATATAGCCTCCGAAGGAAGCGATGGATTCCTCTAATTGCTGTTTCAGGGTGTCAAAGGTTCTGGTCTGCATGGTCAGTGACACAGTCTTGATAAGCTTCCGGGATGACAGGCCCTGTTCGGAAAACTCCCGGGCGGACTGGCCACCTTCCCCGGAACTATCCTCCGCGGCGGCTTCCGTATCCAGGACTGCCGCTTCCTGTGTCTTCTCAAAGCCATTGAAGCCGGAGTCTGTGTCGGCAGCGATCTGGGCCGCCTCGGTCTCACCGGAGGAAGTGTCTAACCCTTTTCCCCTGCCGCAGCCGGTCAGAAGCAGTGCGGCGATCATCAGTATCATCAGAAGGGTATAAAATTTGTTCTTCATAAAAGTGTCCTCCTTTTTTGAAATTCCTATTTTACGGAAGAACGCCTGGCCCAGACTTTCCGCCGCATGTATCATGATCGTTTCTTTTCACAATATAAGAGTGCGGGACAGAATGTTTTGTTGCAGGAAGATTAAAAAAATTTAGGGAAATTTACCGCACATAGTGATATTTTACAAAAAAATGTTTGATTTTGTAGATAATCATAACATATTGTGATAAGATGTACTACAGAATGACTTAAATTAAGAAATGGAGGTAAAGTAATGCCTGAAAAGAAACAGACGGTTCCGTTCTCAGGAACAAAGGAACAGGAAGAAGCTTTGTTAGAAGTGATCGCCGGGCTGAAAGGTGAACCGGGGGCATTGATGCCGATCCTGCAGAAGGCACAGGACATTTATGGTTATCTTCCCATGGAAGTGCAGAAGATGATCTCAGACAAGACAGGGATCCCGCTGGAGAAGATTTATGGAGTGGTGACATTCTACTCACAGTTCAGCCTGAACCCGAAAGGAAAATATCGGATTTCGGTCTGTCTGGGAACAGCCTGTTATGTAAAAGGTTCAGGAGACATTTACAATGCTTTGATGGAAAAGCTGGGAATCGTGGGCGGAGAGTGTACGCCGGACGGCAAGTTCTCTCTGGATGCCTGCCGTTGTGTGGGTGCCTGCGGGCTGGCGCCGGTCATGATGGTGAACGACGAGGTCTATGGACGTCTTACGGTAGATGATATTGACGATATCCTTGCGAAGTATGAGTGATGGCTCCGAACAGCAGATCGGCGGCGGATTGCCTGCGGCCTGCGTTTTTGGGGCATGAACCATGCAACAGAATTTGAGAAAAATGGAGGACATATATGAAATCTCTTGAAGAATTACGTGTGATCAGGGAAAAAGCGAAGAAGCATGTCTGTCGTTACCGTGTCCATGTGTGCGGAGGTACGGGCTGTACTTCTTCGGGAAGTCTTCGGATCATTGAAAAGCTGGAACAGGAAATCAAGGCTAACGGCCTGGAGGAGGATGTAGAGATCGTAAAGACCGGATGCTTCGGACTGTGCGCCCTGGGACCGATCATGATCGTGCATCCGGAAGGCTCTTTTTACTCCATGGTAAAAGAGGAGGATATCCCGGAAATCGTTTCCGAGCATCTGAAAAACGGGAATGTGGTCAAGCGTCTTTTATATGAGGAGACTACAAAGACCGAGCATATCCTTCCTCTGGAAGAGACTAATTTTTATAAGAAGCAGCACAGGGTAGCGCTCCGCAACTGCGGGGAGATCAGCCCGGAGCATATTGATGAATACATAGGCGTAGGCGGATACGAGGCGTTGGGCAAGGTGCTCACAGAGATGACGCCGGAGCAGGTCATTCAGGTGATCACTGACAGCGGCCTGCGCGGAAGAGGCGGCGCCGGATTCCCCACCGGATTGAAATGGAAATTCGCTGCAGCCAACCAGGCAGATCAGAAGTATGTCTGCTGCAACGCGGACGAAGGCGACCCGGGGGCGTTTATGGACCGTTCCGTACTGGAAGGCGATCCCCATGCGGTACTGGAGGCCATGACCATTGCAGGTTATGCCATCGGCGCTACTCAGGGGTATATCTACGTGCGTGCGGAGTACCCGATTGCGGTGCAGCGTCTGGAGATTGCCATCAGCCAGTCCAGAGAGTTGGGATTGCTGGGCGATGATATTTTCGGAACCGGATTTAAGTTCGATATCGGGCTGCGTCTGGGGGCTGGGGCATTTGTATGCGGAGAAGAGACCGCTCTGATGACTTCCATCGAAGGAAACCGAGGGGAGCCGCGTCCGCGCCCGCCGTTCCCGGCACTCAAAGGATTGTTCCAGAAGCCCACGATCTTAAATAACGTGGAGACCTATGCAAATATTCCACAGATCATCCTCAACGGGCCGGAATGGTTTGCTTCCATGGGCACCGAGAAGTCCAAGGGTACCAAGGTCTTTGCCCTGGGCGGCAAGATCAACAATACCGGCCTGGTGGAGATTCCCATGGGGACCACGCTGCGGGAGATCGTAGAAGAGATCGGCGGCGGCGTGCCGAACGGTAAGAAATTTAAAGCAGCGCAGACCGGAGGACCATCCGGCGGATGTATCCCTGCGGAGCATCTGGATGTGCCCATCGACTATGACAATCTGCTGGCCATCGGTTCTATGATGGGTTCCGGCGGGCTGATTGTTATGGATGAGGACAACTGTATGGTGGATATCGCCAAGTTCTTCCTGGAATTTACGGTAGATGAATCCTGCGGAAAATGTACCCCGTGCCGGATCGGTACGCGGCGGATGCTGGAGATCCTGGAGAAGATCACCAAGGGACAGGCCACCATGGAAGACCTGGACAAGCTGGAAGAGCTGTGCTACCACTTAAAGTCCAACTCCCTGTGCGCGCTGGGACAGACCGCGCCCAATCCGGTCATCTCCACGCTGCGGTATTTCCGGGATGAATACATTGCCCATATCGTGGATAAAAAATGTCCGGCAGGTGTCTGCAAAGACCTGCTGCAGTATAAGATTGACGCAGATAAATGTAAAGGCTGTACGCTTTGTTCCAGAGTCTGTCCCGCAGGGGCGATCGTGGGCAGCGTAAAAGAGCCGCATATGATCAATTCCGAGAAGTGCCTGAAGTGCGGCGCTTGTATCGAAAAATGCCGCTTCGGCGCGATCTACAAAGAGTAAGGGAGGAGTGAGAGAATGGAAAATGTGAATTTAAAGATCAATGGTCTTGATGTAAGCGCACCGGCAGGTTCAACGATTCTTGAGGCTGCACATATTGCCGGAATCAAGATTCCTACCCTTTGTTTTCTCAAGGAGATCAATGAGATCGGCGCGTGCCGTATGTGTATCGTGGAAGTAAAGGGTGCAAGGAACCTGGTTGCGGCCTGCGTGCATCCGATCAATGAAGGCATGGAAGTGCGGACCAATACTCCGGAGCTGATCGCTGCGAGAAAGCGCACCCTGGAGCTGATCCTGTCAGACCATGATAAGAAGTGTCTTTCCTGTGTCAGAAGCGGGAACTGCGAACTGCAGGCGCTCTGCCAGGAACTGGGTGTTGCGGATGAAAATTATTTTTCAGGGGAAGTCAACCACTATGAACTGGATACCAGCGCGGCCCATATGGTGCGTGACAATAACAAATGTATCCTGTGCCGGAGATGCTCTGCAGTCTGTGAAAAGTCTCAGGCAGTGGGCGTGATCGGACCGAACCAGCGCGGATTCGCCACCTTTATCGGCTCCCCGTTCGAGATGGGGTTGGGAGAGACCAGCTGTGTGTCCTGCGGACAGTGTATCGCAGCATGCCCCACCGGAGCATTGTATGAAAAGGACTTTGTGGACGATGTTCTGGCGGCAATCGAGGATCCAAAGAAGCATGTGGTCGTTCAGCCCGCTCCTTCCGTCCGTGCGGCACTGGGCGAGGAATTTGGCTACCCCATGGGAACGGACGTGGAAGGCAAGATGGCAGCAGCCCTTCGCCGGATTGGATTTGACAAGGTATTCGACACCGATTTCAGCGCGGATCTGACCATCATGGAGGAAGCCCATGAATTTATCGAGAGAGTACAAAACGGCGGCGTGCTGCCGATGATGACCTCCTGTTCTCCGGGATGGGTAAAATACTGCGAGCATTATTTCCCGGACCTTCTGGACCACCTGTCCAGCTGTAAGTCGCCCCAGCAGATGTTCGGAGCGGTGACAAAAACCTACTATGCGGAAAAAGCCGGCATTGACCCGAAGGACATCGTATGTGTCAGCATCATGCCGTGTACGGCGAAGAAGTTTGAGATCGGCAGGGACGACCAGGCTGCGGCAGGCGTGCCGGACGTGGACATCTCCCTGACCACCCGGGAACTGGCAAGGCTGATCCGCAAGGTGGGAATTGATTTTAGAAGCCTGCCTGACGAAGGCTTTGACGATCCTCTGGGAGAATCCACCGGTGCAGGTGTGATCTTCGGAGCGACCGGAGGCGTGATGGAGGCGGCACTCCGGACGGCTGTGGAAACACTGACCGGAGAAGAACTCTCGGATGTGGAATTTACAGAAGTCCGCGGTACGGACGGGATCAAGGAAGCGACTTACCATGTGGCGGGCATGGACGTGAAGGTTGCGGTGGCATCCGGGCTGTCCAATGCGAAGCAGATCCTGGAAAAGGTACGTGCGGGAGAGGCAGATTATCACTTTATTGAGATCATGTGCTGTCCGGGCGGCTGTGTCAACGGAGGCGGCCAGCCCCAGGTACATGCGGATGTGCGCAACTTCGAAGACGTCCGGGCAATCCGGGCGAAGGTATTGTATGACAATGACGCGGCAAAGGAGCTTCGGAAGTCCCATGACAATCCTTCGATCAAGAAGCTATATGACGAATATCTTGGAGAGCCGGGAAGCGAGAAGGCACATCATATCCTGCATACCAGCTATGTGAAGAGGACGGTCAACTAGTACAGCATTGTGTAATTAACGGTGAATGCTGTACTAGTGCAGTGTCTGTCAAAGAGACGGTTTGCATGACATGAACTAAAATAAAAAAGAAGCAGAAGCAGACTTGTAAGGACAGCCGTCCTGCAGGCTTGTTTCTGCTTTTTTATCTATCAGAGTTACTATTCATGGCCTGACTGGCCGCTCATAGTAACGACATCTGCCATTTAAAATCGCCTTCGGCGATAGGGCAGATGTCATCGCCCCATCACCTTTATGGCGGCTAACCGTGCAACAAGTGCACGGTTAGGCCGTGAACAGTAACCTATCAGAAACTTCTCCGAATTTTTCTATAGAATAAAATGACTTTTCGTATGTTTTATAGTATACTTACCAGTAGAGGCTTACGGCCGCGGGCATTCCTTCCTACGTAGATCATGGGAGGAACAAAGCTGCTGTACGGATATCTTCAGTATACGATTGCGGAGTAAGAAAAATGATTCGAAAAAGAAACAGAAACTGCTGCCGGAAATGGCTTCTGCGGATTTCGGCTGTTTCCGGCGGCCTGGTCATATTGGGACTGGCCTGCCTGGGTACGGTAAATTTTTATGTGAAGCATTCTGCCGGGAAAAGGATTGCGACCCTCGGAAAACTGCTGGAAAATCTGGAAGAGAATACAGAAGAAAAAGCAGACGCGGTCCTGGTCCTTGGGGCGAAGGTGAAAGCGAACGGAGAGATGAGCCCCATGCTGAAAGAGCGGGTAGACTTAGGGATTGAGATTTATCAGAAGGGACTTGCAAAAAAGATCATTATGAGCGGCGACCACGGACGCGAGGACTACGACGAGGTCAATACCATGAAAAGCTACGCAGTGGAGCAGGGCGTTCCGTCGGAGGATATCTTCATGGACCATGCAGGATTTTCCACCTATGAGAGCATGTACAGGGCGAAAGAGATCTTTCAGACAGATACCG
Source organism: Lachnospiraceae bacterium M18-1 (assembly GCA_000403295.2). Lineage (GTDB taxonomy): Bacteria > Bacillota > Clostridia > Lachnospirales > Lachnospiraceae > Schaedlerella. The sequence goes on from KE159605.1 coordinate 289,419, forward strand.
TGATCGTTGTGACTCAAAAGTATCATCTATACCGGGCCATTTATGACGCTCAGGCATTTTCCATGAAAGCGACAGGCGTTGCATGCGACCAGGCGGTCTACCATGGGGACAGATACCGAAAGCTGCGGGAGATGCTTGCCCGGGTGAAGGATTTCGGCTATACGATTCTGAAGCCGGAGCCCACATTTCTCGGGGATGTGATACCGGTCAGCGGAAACGGGAATCTCACAAATGATATAGGATACACAAAACAAGGAGGAAGAGTATATGAAGGTAATTGATTTTAAGGATGCAAAATGCCGTCACTGCTACAAATGTGTGCGCCACTGCCAGGTAAAGGCGATCACGGTTCAGCAGGAACAGGCCCGGATCCTGACAGACCACTGTATCAACTGCGGGCGCTGTATGGAGATCTGCCCCCAAAACGCCAAGACCTTTGCCAGCGACATGGACCGGGTGAAGGGTTTTCTGCGGCAGGGGCTCAAAACCGTCATCTCCATCGCCCCGTCCTATATCGGCGTACTGGATTTTGACCGTCCGGGCCAGGTGGTGGATGCGCTGCTGAAATTAGGATTTACAGAGGTCCGGGAGACGGCAGAAGGCGCTGCCATGGTGACTGGAGAATATCAGCGTCTGATCCGTGAAAATCAGATGCCCAATATCATAACTACCTGCTGCCCCAGTGTGAATGACCTGATTGAAAAGTATTATCCGGAATGCGCACCCCTGATGGCTCCTGTGGTTTCTCCCATGGTAGCCCATGGACGGTATATCAAGAAACTGTACGGAGAGGATGTGAAGGTCGTTTTTCTTGGCCCCTGCATTGCGAAAAAGCAGGAAGCCATCGGAGATGAACGGGTGACCGGCGCCATAGATGCCATCCTGACTTTCGAGGAACTGGCAATCTGGCTGGACGAAGCGAAGATCAGCATCTATGACTGTCAGGACAGGCCTATGGGCAACCCTGATCCGGAGATCAACCGGATGTATCCCATCAGCGGCGGCGTGGTCCAGTCTGTCATCGCGGAAGAGGAAATGGATCGTTACCACAAGGTATTTGTGGACGGTCTGGGAAATTGCATGGAGATGCTGGAATGTCTGAAGCGGGGTGAACTGGAACACTGCTTTATCGAGGCAAATGTCTGTGAGGGCGGCTGTACCAAGGGCCCGGCATCCGCGAGATGGAATACCTCTTATGTGAAGGCAAAGATTAAGATCGAGAAGGAAGTTTCCCACAAGGCAGCCCGGAATCTGCCGGAGATGAGTGCAGAGGAGCTGCACAAGACCTTCGAGGACCGCAGCATCCGGGAATCCTATCCGACGGAAGAAGAGATTCAGGAAATCCTGCGGTCCGTGGGCAAATATACAAAAGAGGACGAATTGAACTGCGGTGCCTGCGGTTATTCTACCTGCCGGGAAAAGGCGGTGGCTGTATTCCAGAATAAGGCGGAGCTTTCCATGTGCATGCCTTACGCACTGATGCAGGCCGAGTCCATGTCCAACGTGGTCATGGATGTTACGCCGAACATGATCTTTATTATTGATAACGAGCTGCGGATCCGGGAATGCAACAAGAAGGGGCAGGAACTCCTTGGCGTAGGCAAGGAGGAAGCACTGCAGCGCTACATATTTGAATTTATGGACGCGGCGGATATCGAAGAAACCCTGCGGACAAAAGAATCTGTATTCCACAAGAAGCTTCAGCTCGAGCATGGACGGATAACGGTGGAGGAGACCATTGTCTACATTGAAAATCTGGAATCTGTTCTCGTGACCTTCCAGGATGTGACCCGGGAAGAGAAGATGAAGGAGCAGCACTACAATCTGAAAGTAGAGACTATGGAGATGGCACAGAAGGTCATTGATAAGCAGATGATGGTAGCACAGGAGATCGCGGGACTCTTAGGGGAGACGACTGCCGAGACGAAGGTGACATTGACCCGGCTGCGGGATTCTATTTTAAATGAAGAGGATGCCTGACACAGGCGGCAGATCTTGAGATTCATATGAGGAACAAAATTTCAGCCGGTATCTGTGCGGAAAGCAAAACACGACCAGCGGAATGGAGAGGAATATGAGCGTAAGTATTGACGTGGCTTGGAAAAGCCTGAACAAGCACGGAGAAGAGCTGTGCGGAGATAAAGTAGAGATCGTAAAGACCCGGGATTCGGATATCCTGATCCTGGCAGACGGTATGGGGAGCGGGGTGAAGGCCAATATCCTTTCCACCCTGACTTCTAAGATCCTGGCTACCATGCTGCATGAAGGGGCGGTGATCGAGTCCTGTGTGGAAACCATTGCCAGGACACTTCCCATCTGTCAGGAGCGGAAGGTGGCCTATGCCACGTTCAGCATCCTTCAGATCTTCCACAACGGGGACGCCTACCTGGTGGAATACGACAATCCGGACTGTGTCTTTATCCGGAATAAAAAAATCGTAAAATATCCCTACAAGGTGCGTGAGATCGAAGGGAAAAAGATACACGAGTACCGTTTTCAGGTAGAGAAGAATGACTGCTTCGTGCTGATGAGCGACGGCGTCATCTATGCCGGGGCCGGGGAGATTCTGGACCTGCAGGGATGGACCTGGGAAAATATGTCCGAGTACACTTTGAAATGTACAAAGGAGACCTTGTCTGCCTCCCGTCTTGCAGCTATGCTGAGCCAGGCCTGCGACGACCTGTATATCCAGAAGCCGGGGGACGATACCACCGTGGCAGTGGCAAGGGTCATTGAACGGAAGGTGGTGAATCTGTTCACCGGGCCGCCGAAGAGTAAGGATGACGACGAGAAGCTTATGTATGATTTCATGCATATGGAAGGGAAAAAAGTGGTGTCCGGCGGAACCAGCTCCAATATCGCATCCCGCATCCTGCATAAGGAGATCATTACCACCGTAGACAGAAATAACCCGGATGTCCCGCCCATGTCCACCATCGAAGGACTGGACCTGGTGACAGAAGGGGTGCTTACCATGGGACGGACACTAAAGCTTCTGAAGCAGTATGAAAATGATGAATTTGATGTCGAATTTTTCGACGAGCTGGATGCCAACAACGGCGCGTCAAAGCTTGCAAAAATGCTGATTGAGGAATGTACGGAGCTGAACCTCTTTGTGGGGACCGCCATCAACGAGGCGCATCAGGAATCCGACCTGACCTTTGACTTAAGCCTGAGGATGAACCTGGTGGAGCAGTTAAAGACCGTGGTGGAAAAGTTGGGGAAGACGGTCAGCGTGAAGTATTATTAAAATGGCTGTGAATAATAACGGACAAAAATGTCCGAAGGCCCTGGCCGTCGTTTACCGACAGCCAGGGCCTTCATTGTTCTCAGAGACGACCTCTGATGTATTTCGTCACTCGTCCTGCAGGATCATTGAATAATAAGATGAATCCTTGCTCCCCTTGAGCAAGATTTCCGCAGACTGTCCGGATACAGGAACATTTCCCAGAATCCGGCTGGAAGTATATGAAATCCGTGACACGAAATCCGCAATCTCATCCGGATCCGTGACAATTCGTTCATTGGTTTCCGGAAGGGTAAACGTATCATCTGCAGAGGCGTCTGCTGTATAGTATGATTCCATTAATTTGAACTGTTCCACATCGTCAGGATCCAGTTTCCGGCGTATCGTATATCCGTATTCCTCCAGCAGTGACAGACTGTTTTCATAGCTTTCATACAGATAGAAACCGGGCAGAGTGATATTTGATTTAGAATTATACACCTGCAGACTGGCGGACAAAGGTATTTCCGGAATGTTTATAGACAATTCTCCGATGGGAGTCTCATACTGGAGCTCTTTGATATCCACATTCAGGACATCCTTTTTATAAGCGTCCAGAAGAGCATCCCGTTCCGATCTCGTCAGATCCAGCACCTTTGGTTCAAGGTAGATATCTGTAAGCCGGACTGCGCTGACCGCATCGTAATCCATATAAAAGATAGGAAACAACTGTTTTCGGTAGCTTTCCTCCCCGCAGAGAGCAGTCAATGTTTCCAAAGCCAGGTCTGTGCTGACTGCATAACGGCGGTAAACCGAATATCCGAGCTTTCTGTTATAGCGTACCGTGATATTCACATAGTCCTCGGAAGGTTTCTGGCTGACCAGTTTGTCAATTCCGTTTCGGGTATTCTCAACCCCCTCTCTGGCAAGCGTATAGATCGGTGCAAAATCCTTCTGCTGGTACTTCTTACCATATAAAAAATCCGGGCTCGGGGAATAGGCTGCATTGAGAGCCGCAGTGTTCGGATAGGTAAAATAGCCGTACATCTGGCTGATGTCAAGAGACATGCTTTCCAGGCTGTTTTCCTCTGGAAACCAGGTATTGTAGCCAAACAGATCCAGCTGCAGGACACACAGGATTCCGGCAACCCCCAAAACGGAGATAAGTGTGGAGTATTTCCCCGCAAACAACCTGCGCACATCCATATTGTAAATAAATTCGATCAGACCGCAAAGCAGGACAACGGCCAGAAGGCTGAGCAGAATAATCCATTTCGTGCCGCTACCGTACATGGAACCTGCCAGAACCCCGATGCACAGAGCGGTGGGGATGGAGATCAGCACCTTGATATAAGGAGCCGTCCTTGGAAATGCCAGAGCATTTTCCGCAGCCTCTGAGGGCCGTTTTTGGTACAGCAGAAGAGTCAGCAGCAAAAGCGCAGCCAGAAATACCGCCGTAACCACCAGTATGACAGGAATGCTGTAAGTATCGGACGGCCGTACCAAGCGGCGCAGGAAATACGAAAATGAAAAAATATAGCCGTCGTCCTGTGCCTCGTGGTAAGCCGTAACACCCAGAATCTGTGTAAACATGGACAAAGAAGAAAGAAAATCATAAAGATGGTCCCAAACGCGTTCTTTCCCAGTACAATAAGTAGACAAAAAAAAGGATGGCAGATCAGCGGCCAGAGCCCCGGTAATGGATCCGTAAAAAAACAGAGAAGCGGCGGCCAAAATGCCTGTCACAACCTTTCCTGTCAGCATCATGGCTAAAATTGTGATATGATAGACCAGCAGGAATGCCAAAGTACCTCCCAACATGGAAATGCCGCATCTGCCCAAAACTGAAATAGTCAGAAAACCATATCCTGAACCAGCCAGAATGGTTAACACACATGCTGCCAGATAGGGCACTAAAAAAATCACCAGTCCGCTCAGGTAGGAGATGAAAAACAACTGTTTTCTGGACAGGGGAAGACTGTGGTAAAAATCCGTCCGTTCCCTGGAATGCAGATAGGCAAAACCGGTAACTGCGCACAAAGCACCCAGCAGCAGGAGGAGTACGGTGAGAAACAGATTGTAGCTCCCATTGAGCAGGGCAGGAAATACATTGCGGAGCAGATCGAATTGCTCATCCGGTCCGGCCTGTGTATTATTCGAGAAAGATGCTTCCACAAAGAGTATCGTACTGACCGTGACGCATAGCAGCAGGAGCACGGCAGACAGTACCGCAAGCCAGCCCCGGTGACGGATATCTTCTTTTATAAATTTACTGTATGAGATTTTTGATGTCATAACCTGCTACCTCCGTTTCGCTGATAAAGATTTCTTCCAGTGACAATGGCAGTACCTCCGCAAACAGCGGCTCTTTTTCCTGGGCGAGCTTCAATACCTCTGCCCGGGAACCCCTTGCAGTGACTGTCAGAAGAGACCCGCTTTTTTCATACTGCAGGACGGACAGCTCTGAAAGAAGCTGTTCCTCCTTTGCATGGTCCGGGATGACGCACTGCATCTTGCAGAGACTGCATTTCATAGAATCCAGGTCCTTTGCAAAGAGCAGGCTGCCCTGATGGAGAAGGCCGATGCTGTCGCAGATGTCTTCCAGTTCCCTTAAGTTGTGCGATGCGACGACAGGCGTAAATTCCCGCTTTAAAAGCTCTGCCGCAAACAGGCTCTTGACCGCCTGCCGCACTACGGGATCCAACCCGTCAAAGGTCTCGTCGCAAAGCAGATACCGGGTTCCCGTGGAGAAGCCCAGCAGGAGGGACACCTGTTTTTTCTGTCCCTTGGAAAAGGTCTGAAGCTTCTTTTTCGGCGGAATATTGAACTTCTGCAGGAGACTGAGATAATTGTCCCTGTCAAACAGCGGATAGGCTATCTGATAAAAGCGGCCCATGGATTCTGGTGTGGCATTGGGAAAATAGGTTACGCTGTCGGACAAAAAGCAGATCTGCTTCTTTACGTCCGGATGCTCGAATATAGGACTTCCATCCAGGGTGACCTCCCCTTCCTCTGGCATTAAAATTCCGCTTATGAGACGCAGCAGCGTACTCTTCCCCGCGCCGTTGCTGCCAACGAGTCCGAAGATCAGGCCGTCCTGGATCTGGGCTGTGATCCGGGTAAGCGCAGGCGTATCCTGGAATGTTTTACTGACGTATTTTAACTCGATCATAAGACACCTCCTCAACCATATACCTGGGCAATGACTGCCATACAGTCCGGCTCCAGGATACCAAGTTCTTTTGCATGAAACAGGAGCCGCCGGAGATCTTCCAGGCAGGACTCCTTCTTTTTTTCAAACAGGGACGCACTTTCTGATACGAAATTTCCCCGTCCCTTGACGGAAAAGATATATCCCTCTTGTTCCAAAACGGCAAATGCCTTCTGGATGGTGTTGGGATTGATGGACAATTCCACTGCCAGGGAGCGGACCGAGGGCATCCGGCTGCCCGGCGTCAGGACTCCTTTGACGATCAGCATCTGGAACTTTTCTACAATCTGCTCGTAGATGGGCGCACGGCTCTGGTAATCAATGGTGATCAATAGGGCACCTCCTTTTGAGTGACAGGACAATTATTTTTCTTTTTTAAAGCGTATTACCTGTATTAGTACACTTAGACTATCATATAAATACAAGAAAGTCAAGTATTAACTGAATAGAGAGCTGGAAAAAAATGTTACTATTCACAGTAACCGGTTTGTGGCAAGTTGAAAATTTAATGCTTTAAATGGATACAGTAATATGCTATAATATTTGTTATCGGCCGTGTACCTTCCGGCCAGTACAGAAAAAACGCCGGATCTGCGGAACCGTTTTCCGTAAAATGACGGCATTTAAAGGAGGATGTGAACAGATGATTTGGGCAAAAGAAGAGACACTGCCCAGAGCTGAGATCGAGAAGATCCAGCTTGAGCGATTAAGGCAGACGGCGGCGTACATCTATGAACGGGTGGAACCTTACCAGAAGAAGATGGACAGGGCAGGGGTGAGACCAGAAGATATCCGGACGCTGGATGATCTGAAAAAGCTGCCGTTTACATATAAGTCGGAATTTCGGGATAACTACCCCTTCGGCCTGTTTGCGGCGGATCAGAAGGATCTGGTACGTTATCATGCCAGTTCCGGTACTACCGGAAAGCCTACGGTGGTGGGCTATACAAGGCACGACCTGGACGTATGGCTCAACAACGTAGCCAGAATTGCCTGCATGGGCGGGGCCACGGCGGAGGACGTGGCACAGATTTCCTTCGGCTACGGCACCTTCACCGGGGCGCTGGGGCTTCACGGCGGCCTGGAGAAGATCGGGGCGTCAGTGATTCCCATGTCCTCGGGAAATACAAACAAGCAGATCATGTTCCTGCAGGATCTTGGAGTCACCCTTCTGGTAGCGACTCCCTCTTACGCGCTGCACTTAGGAGAGCAGATCCGGGAGCGGGGCATTGACCCGAAGAAAGACTTGAAGCTCCATATCGGGCTGTTCGGCGGGGAAGGTATGACCGAACCCATGCGGGATGAGATGCACAAGGTCTGGGGTGACCAGTTCATCTGTACCCAGAACTACGGCATGAGCGAACTCTGCGGGCCCGGTGTTTCCGGAGAATGTACAGAATTGTGCGGCATGCATATCAACGAGGACTGGTTCATTCCGGAGATCATTGACCCAAATACGGAAGAAGTGCTGCCGCCGGGCGAGCACGGTGAACTGGTGATCACCTGCTTAGGAAAAGAGGCTCTGCCCCTGATCCGTTACCGCACCGGGGATCTGACTAAGCTTATGTATGAGCCGTGCAGATGCGGAAGGACTACCTGCCGGATGGAGAATCTTTCAGGACGTGCCGATGATATGCTTGTCATCCGCGGCGTCAACGTATTTCCGACACAGATTGAAGAAGTGCTGTTCAAGATCGCAGAGATCGGTCCTCACTATGAGATCCTTGTGGAGAGGAAGAACCGCCTGGATGTAATGACCATCACGGTAGAACTGATCGACGACCGTCTGCTGGACAGCTATGCTTCCTTGAGCGAGCTGGAAAAACGGATCAAGGGTGCATTGAAGGCACAGCTTGGGCTTGCCACACAGATCAGACTGGTAGCGCCCAATTCCCTGCAGCGGTTTGAGGGCAAGGCAAAGCGTGTGACAGATTTACGAAAGGATGGATTATAAAATATGGCAGAAAAGGTACTGATGCTGGGAAATGAAGCGATCGCCCGGGGAGCCTATGAGGCGGGAGTGAAGGTAAGTTCCGCCTATCCAGGAACCCCCAGCACGGAGATCAGCGAATTTCTCGTACAATACAAGGACGATATCTATGAGGAATGGGCGCCCAATGAAAAGGTAGCCGCAGAGGTGGCAGTGGGCGCGAGCATCGCAGGCGTGCGTTCCATGGCCTGTATGAAGCATGTGGGCCTGAATGTGGCGGCAGATCCGCTGTATTCCGTATCCTATATGGGAGTCAACGGCGGACTGGTGCTGGTGGTTGCCGATGATCCCGGGCTGTACAGCTCACAGAACGAGCAGGACACGCGCATGGTGGCAAGAGCGGCCCAGATCCCGGTCATTGAGCCTTCCGACAGTGCGGAAGCAAAAGACTTTTTTAAGACGGCATTTGAGCTCAGCGAACGGTTTGACCGCCCCTTTATATTCCGGACTACTACCAGACTGGCCCATTCCCAGGGGCTGGTGGAGCTGTGTGACCGTACAGAGCCCGAGGATAAGCCCTATGAGAAAAATATCCGCAAGCATGTGATGATGCCTGTAAACGCGAAGTTTCGCCATGAAGAGATTGAAAAGAGAAATCAGGAACTTGCGGAAGAAGCAAATACGCTGCCTATCAACCAGGTAGAAATGCACGGCAGCCGGATTGGAGTCATTACCAGCGGGATTCCTTACCAGTATGTCAGAGAAGCACTGCCGGAGGCGTCTGTCTTAAAGCTTGGGATGGTGAATCCTCTTCCCCGGAAGCTGATCGAAGAATTTGCTTCCAAGGTAGAGACATTATATATTGTAGAAGAACTGGATCCCGTGATCGAGGAACAGGTAAAGTCCTGGGGAATCCAGGCAGTGGGGAAGGAAATCCTGACTGTACAGGGCGAGTACAGCGCCAACATGCTGCGCAGGGCGATCCTGAAAGAGGAGCTGGAGATCCCGGCTCCGGCCCAGGCTCCCAACAGGCCCCCGATCCTCTGTCCCGGATGCCCCCACCGCAGCGTCTATCATGTGCTGAACAAGCTGAAGATGCATGCGGCCGGAGATATCGGCTGCTATACGCTGGGAGCGGTAGCGCCCTTAAGCGTGGTGGATACGACCATGTGTATGGGTTCGAGTATCTCTACCCTTCACGGCATGGAGAAGGCCAGGGGAAAAGAGTATGTCAAAAACTGGGTGGCAGTGATCGGCGATTCTACATTTTTACATACAGGCGTCAATTCCCTGATGAACATGGTATACAATCATGCAACCGGAACAGTGATGATCCTGGACAATTCCACCACCGGCATGACAGGACACCAGGACCATGCGGCAACCGGGAAGACGCTTCAGGGAGATTCCGCCTATGCCATTGACATACCTGCATTGTGCCGGGCCATGGGCGTGAAGCATGTGGTGACTGTCAATGCATTTGACATTGAACTTCTGGAAAAGACGGTCAAAGAAGAAACAGCCAGGGATGAGGTATCTGTCATCATTACGAAATCTCCCTGCGTACTTCTGGATAAATCAAAGAAACCGCTGTATGCGGTGCATTCCGAAGCATGTAAGAAATGCGGGATGTGCATGAAGCCCGGATGTCCTGCCATGACAAAGGCGGCAGACGGCGCCGTGCGGATCGATGATACCATGTGTACGGGCTGCGGGCTGTGTGCGGATCTGTGTAAATTCGGCGCGATAGAACTGGTAAAGGCAGGTGAGTAGAGGATGGCAGCAAAGAATATTATGATCGTAGGCGTGGGCGGACAAGGAACCCTGCTGACCAGCCGTATTTTAGGCAATCTGACCATTGCGGCAGGCTATGACGTAAAGCTTTCCGAGGTCCACGGGATGGCCCAGCGGGGCGGCAGCGTGGTGACCTTTGTACGATACGGAGAAAAAGTGGCGGAGCCCATCGTGGAGGAAGGACAGGCGGACGTGATCATCGCGTTTGAACGCCTGGAAGCGCTGCGGTACGCGCATTTTCTGAAAAAGGACGGGGTTTTGATCGTCAACGACTGGCGGATCGATCCTATGCCGGTGGTGATCGGGGCGGCAGAATACCCGGACCACATCCTGGAGGACCTGGAAAAAGAACATAAGATCTACAAGGTTAACGCCACAGAAGAATCCAGGAAGCTGGGGAATCCAAGGGTATTTAACCTGATCGTGCTGGGAATCGCGGCACAGCATATGGACTTCACGAAAGAGCAGTGGTATGAGGTGATTGAAAAGACCGTTCCGCCGAAGACCATTGAGATCAATAAAAAGGCATTTGATGTGGGATATACAATTTAAGAGAAAGGCAGGTGAAGATAGAATGAAACAAATATCGGTATTTGTGGAAAACCAGCCTGGAAGCCTGATGCGGGTTACTACTGCGCTCACGGAGGCGAAGATCAACATCCGCGCAGTCTCGTCTTTTGACGCGCCCGAGTTCGGTATCCTCCGCCTGGTCGTGGATCAGCCGGCCCAGGCCAAGGATTACCTTACTTCGCAGGGATTTGTGGTGCGGGTGCAGGATGTCATCGGCGCGGAATTAAAAGATGAAAAGGGTAATCTGAATCAGATGCTGAAGATTTTGGCTGACGGTGAGATCAGTATCGGCTATATTTATTCCTTTGTGATCCGGGAGAAGAAGGCGCCGGTCATGGTCCTTCATTCGGATGATAATGAGAAGGCAAGAGCCGTATTAAAGGAAGCGGGGATCACGCTTGTGGATGATGAAGAGTTATAGAGACTCTTCTGTTATGAGCGGAAACATCACCATTGCGTTTGCCGCTACAAAATAAAGAAGGAGCGAAGAGGAGATGGCAGGAGTTGCTTTAGAAAACTGGGTGGAAAGGATCAGAGACCCGAAGATGGAATGCATGAGCAGGGATGAGATGGCATCCCTGCAGAGCCAGCGGCTGGTCAAGGTGGTAAAGAAGGTCTATGAGAATGTGGATTTTTACCATAACAAGATGCGGGAGCTGGGAGTGGAGCCGGGAGATATCAAAGGAATCGAGGATATCGGAAAGCTTCCCTTTACAACGAAGGAAGATCTGCGGGAAAATTACCCTTTCGGCCTGCTGGCGGTCCCGAAGCATGATGTAGCCCGTGTGCAGGGAACCTCCGGAACTACCGGAAAGCTGACGGTGGTTCCCTACACTCAGAATGACGCGAATCTGTGGGGAGAATGTGTGGCCAGGTGCCTGACTATGGCCGGGCTGACAGCAGATGATATCATTCATGTCTGCTATGGATACGGACTGTTCACCGGCGGACTGGGACTGGATTTCGGCGCAAGGGCGCTGGGGGCCATGGCGCTGCCGCTGTCCGCAGGCAATACCAAACGCCAGATGATGGTTATGGAAGACCTGGGCGCCACCGCATTTGCCTGTACGCCGTCCTATGCGCTGTATCTGGCGGAATCTATGCAGGAGGCAGGCGTAGTAGACCGCATGAATCTGAAGGCCGGAATCCACGGGGCAGAGCCATGGACAGAAGAGATGCGCAAAAAGATCGAGGGCATTTTACATATCAATTGTTTCGATATATACGGACTGTGCGAGATTTTAGGACCGGGCGTTGCTCAGGATTGTATCCACCATGCGGGGCTTCATATCCATCATGATTATTTCTATCCGGAGGTGCTTAATCCGACGACTCATGAGTCATGCGCGGACGGAGAGACAGGAGAGCTTGTATTTACCACACTGACCAAAGAAGCCATGCCGCTTCTGCGGTACCGGACCAAGGATCTGACCAGCATCACCTATGAGACCTGCGAATGCGGGAGAAAGACTCCAAGGATCTCCAAGTTCACCGGACGTACCGACGATATGAAGGTCATCCGCGGAGTCAACGTATTCCCGACACAGGTTGAGGCCGCTCTGCTGAGCCTGGGCGGAGCAGTGGCGAACCATTATATGCTCATCGTGGACCGTGTGAACAACCTGGATGTGCTGACCGTTATGGTGGAAGTGGACGAGAGCATGTTCTCTGATGAGATCAGGAAGCTGGATGCGCTGCGGGATAAGATCGCAGCGGCATTAAAACAGGCGCTGGGCGTTGCCGTGCGTGTGAAGCTGGTAGAGCCGAAGACGATCCAGAGAAGCGAAGGAAAGGCCGTCCGTGTCATTGATAACCGGACGCTGTAAGAGGAAGTTACACCGCCACTAAGCTCGAAAATACCTCACTAAGTGGGCGGGTAACTATAACTCGTATGTAAGCGTCTAAAAAACAGGCGCTAAATACTCATAATAGGAGGGAAGCACTGTGGGGTTTACAATTCAACAGTTATCAGTTTTTTTGGAAAACAGGGAAGGACGTCTGGACGAAGTACTGGCGGTCCTTGGAAATAATGATGTCAACATCGTGGCGCTCAGCCTGGCGGATACGTCTGATTACGGTATGCTCCGTATGATCGTATCCGACCCCAATAAAGGAAGGGCTGTGCTCAAAGAAAACGGGATCACAGCCATGCTCACCGACGTGGTGGCGCTGCGCGTCCCCCACGAGACCGGGTCGCTTGGCAAGGCCATGCATGCGATCGTGGAAGGGGAAGTAAACATCGAGTACATGTACGCCTTCGCAAACGGCGCAGACGCATCTGCAGTCCTAAAATGCGACGATCCGGCCAGGGTAGTAGATATCCTGCGGGGCAGCGGATTTGACGTCTGGGAAGCCTCTGAGGCCTATGTATCGAATATTAAAAACTAATCTGAACAGCAGAAATAAGAAAAGCCAGTCTTTTGCCAGTTTACTTGCAGCAGGCTGGCTTTTCTTATTTTTAATGGCCAGTCGGCCATAAGCCTCCGGCAGGAGCGCAAAAGAAAAAGAACCGGATAAAATCCGGTTCTTTTGCTTAATCACATTTTCCGTATTGCTTTTAAAATATTAATTCCAGGCTAATTTATAAATTAAAAGGTACAATAGAAATTCTGATTAAAGCTTTACTACGTTAGTTGCTTGAGGTCCCTTGGCTCCTTCTGTCACTTCAAACTCAACAGACTGGCCTTCTTCTAAGGACTTGAATCCATCAGTAACAATCCCTGAATAATGTACGAATACATCGTTCCCCTCAGAGTCAGAGATGAATCCATATCCTTTTTGGTTGTTAAACCATTTTACTGTACCTGTCATTATGTTGCCCTCCATAAATTGAAAAGTAATATTGTTTCTGTACCATTGAGAATACAAATCAATAATACTTACATAACATAGCATATTTGACAGGGAAAGTCAATGAATTTCTGCGTATTGACGCGATTTAAGCGGCTGTCTGTATATTTTAACATCATTTAATCCGATTCATACAGCTATTGAAGGAGCTGCAAAATGATCTGTATGATCCAGAATGCGGCGAAAAGAATCACCCCGGCATTTAGGAATGCGGCGGAGAAAAGCTTCCCCTTCGGTACGGGGATTTCGGCCGGCAAAAGCTTCATTTTCTGATAATTGACTGCCAGACATACGATGCCAGTGATCACAAACCCCAAAACTGTCAGGCCGTAGAGACCGAAAAGCATCAATCCTGGAAGATGCGTTGACACTACGTTCATCAGCGCCTCTATATCCCCGGATCCGGAAGCATACATCAGCTCCTCATATGCGATCGATCTGATCAGGAAGATGCTTACCACGGAACCGAGAAAATTTACGACCATATGCATGCATATGGTATAGAGGATTTTTCCGGTCTTTACATATATAAATCCCCAAAATACACCCAGTATGAACGCATATGCAAATTGGTTCAGATTGCCGTGGAACAATCCGAAGAAAATGCCGGAAAAGAGGACCGCTATTTTTTCTCCGTATTTTACGGTACGGTCTATGAGCAGTTTACGGAAGATCAGTTCTTCCAGAACCGGGGCGCACAGCACCATAATAAAAAATGCAGTCCAGGGATTGATATCTGTAACAATATCCGCCAGCGCATTGTCCACCGGAGAACCCTTGACTATGCTGATGACAAACGTCAGCCCCAATCCGATCAGATTGCTCAGGTACATCATGGCATAACAGATGAAAAACGCAGTCAGCCACTGCACAAATGTCATACGGTGCTTTTCCACAGGGACAGACGGTACCTGACGGATCAGCAGCATCATCAGCGGCATGGAGATCAGATACATAGGGAGCATAGTAACGATAAGCCAAATATCCGTATCGTAAATACCGATAAAGGGAAGCTTCACAATAAGGAAAGCCGCGGCATACTGTACTCCAAAAATGAGCAGCGTCCCTAAAAAGTACATCAGTCCCAGCTTCATAAAATGATGCCGGATGGGTTTTATTTCATATTCCATAATTTTTTCCTCTTTTCTTTTTTAATTATCAGGCAGTACCGGAGAGGGATTCCTCTTCTATTTTTAATTCGTCCATCACCTTCCGGTACAGGACCACGGACAGCAGGAAGGCAAATACATCCGCAGATGCCTGTGCTGACTGGATTCCTGTAAGGCCGAAGATCCGCGGCAGGATCAAAAGGGCCGGGATAAAGAACAGCCCCTGCCTTGCGGAAGCCAGGAGGGAAGCATAGAATGTCTTTCCCATGGTCTGGGTCATCATATTGTTCATAACGATCCACCCATTCAGAATCAGTGTGGCACACTGGAAACGGACTGCCACCGTACCGATGCGGATCACCTCAGGGTCATCCCGGAAGATACCGATCAGATGTCCGGAGAGCAGAAATCCCAGAACCGCCAGTATGCCCAGAAATACGGTAGAAATCTTTACACAGAACCAGAACGCCTCCCGCACTCTGCCGTATTTTTTTGCACCGTAGTTAAATCCGCAGACAGGCTGGAAGCCCTGTCCGAATCCGATCAATGCGGAAATAGCGAACATAAAGATCCTGCTCACAACAGACATTGCGGCAATGGCTGCATCGCCGTATGGATTGGCAGCAATATTCAGCGTCATCGCAGCTACACTTCCAAGCCCCTGCCGGAACAGGGACGGCAGTCCGCCTCCTGTGATCTCCCGGAGCCGTTCCCTGCTCAGCCGGATATTTTTCAGCCGGATAGGAATACAGCCGGAAATACGAACTCCGGCAAACAGCAGGCAGAAGCTTATCAGCTGGCTGATCACGGTAGCTGCTGCAGCGCCTGCAATCCCCATCTGAAATCCAAAGATAAGGATTGGGTCCAGAATG
The DNA here is from genome assembly GCA_000403295.2 of Lachnospiraceae bacterium M18-1. GTDB lineage: Bacteria > Bacillota > Clostridia > Lachnospirales > Lachnospiraceae > Schaedlerella. The sequence continues at coordinate 304,981 of KE159605.1, forward strand.
ATGTTCAGAATTGCCCCGAATCCCACGCCGATCATGGCATAAAAGGCATTTCCCTGAAAACGCATCTGGTTGTTCAGGACAAACTGAACAGTCATCCAGGGTGCGCCTATAAGGATGATACGGAGATATTCCTTTGTATAGGGCAGGATCGTATCGGTTGAACCAAGGATACGTGACAGCGGTGTAAGGAACAGCAGGCCGAAGATCAGAACCAGTACGCCCAGAAGCAGTCCACCGAAAAATCCGGTGGCCGCAAGCTCTTCCGCCGCATCATTTTTCTGAGCTCCCAGCTTTCTGGAGATGGAATTGCCGGAGCCGTGTCCGCAGAAAAAGCCCAGCGCCTGAATGACCGCCATGACCGGGAACGCAACCCCCACCGCGGCTGTCGCACTGGTTCCGATCCGGCCCACAAAAAAGGTGTCGGCCATATTGTAAAATGAGGTGACGAGCATACTGATGATGGTAGGGACAGCCAGCCTTCCGATCAGCCCCGGTACAGGCGCTTCCGTCATCATCCGATACTTTTCGTCCTGAGACATGATGTGCTGCAATGAATGCACTTCCTTTCAGACTAATTTTGAGAATCAGGCATCCGGTAAAGCACTCCCGAATACTTTTCTATTTTACCAAAATCTTATGGTTCTTGCAACCCGGCGTAACAAAGACTTCTGAAACTTACGGATAAGCACTTGACAAAAGTATGATTTCGGACTAGACTTAAAAAGTATGATTTCGGACCAGAGAGGTGAAAAGATGAAACTAAAGCAGGAAAAAGCATTAAAAGAATACAATTCTTTGTGGCGTGAGATTGAGATGCTTTGGCATGAGATTGCATGGAAGGCGGGGGTATCCGACAGTGCCTTTGCCATACTTTCTACGATTCTGGAACTGGGAGAGGGATGCCTGCAGAGGGACATCTGCGATATGAACTATATCAGCAAGCAGACCATCCATTCTGCCATAAAAAAGCTGGAACAGGAAGGCCTGATCGTGTTCGGGCAGGAGAACGGCAGGGATAAGAGAGTGTATCTCACCGCGGAGGGCAAGATTTTTGCCAGAGAGCGGATTCTTCCATATGCAGACGCTGAAAACCAGGTGTTCGCAGAAATGTCAAAAGAGGAAAGTACAGAGCTGCTTCGTCTGACTGAGCTGTACCTGCACCGGCTCCAGGAAAAAATAGAGGGAAAATAAAAAACAGAAAGAAAAATAGAAATGAAAAGGATGGTGTAAATCATGAGAATACAATTATCAGACCATTTTACTTATAAAAGACTGCTTCGTTTTACGATTCCGTCCATCATCATGATGATCTGTACGTCTGTTTACAGCATTGTGGACGGGTTATTTGTCTCAAATTACGTAGGTACCACGCCTTTCGCAGCGCTGAATCTGATGATGCCGCTGCTCATGGGGATCAGTACCGTAGGGTTTATGATCGGGACCGGCGGAAGCGCAGTGGTGGCGATCAAGCTGGGAGAAGGGGAGCGCAAAAAGGCCAATGAATATTTTTCCATGCTGATTTATATCCTGATTGGAGCCGGGATCATAGTGGCTGTAACAGCCTTTCTTTTTATGCGCCCCATCGCGTATGCCATCGGGGCAACGGAAGATATGATTGAATATTGTGTGCTGTACGGAAGGATCCTGTGCGTGTCCCTTACTGGATTCATGCTGCAGATCGCATTCCAGAGTTTTTTTATTGTAGCGGAAAAACCGGAATTGAGTTTGAAGATGTCTCTCCTTTCCGGTATCACAAATGTGATCCTGGACTATCTGTTTATTGTAGTGTTCGACTGGGGACTCGCGGGGGCAGGCGCCGCCACGGCCGTGGGAGAGCTTCTCGGCGGAATCGGACCGATCATTTACTTTTCCCGGGAGAACAACAGTCTGCTCCGCCTTGGAAAGACCCGTTTTTATGGAAACGTCCTGCTGAAAACATGTACCAACGGTTCCTCGGAACTGATGACCAATATTTCATCCTCGATCGTCAATATCCTGTACAATTTCCAGCTGATGCGCCTGGCCGGAGAAGACGGTGTGGCGGCCTACGGCGTCATTATGTATGTGACCTTCATTTTTGCCGCAGTCAATATCGGCTATTCCATCGGAAGCGCGCCGGTGGTAAGTTTCAACTATGGAGCCGGAAATCATGCGGAATTAAAAAATATTTTCCGAAAAAGCATAATCCTGATCGGCAGCGCAGGAATCGTCATGACACTTCTGGCGGAGCTGCTGTCATATCCAATGACCCGAGTGTTTGTTGGATATGATCCGGAACTGTTTACTATGACCTGCCATGGATTCCGGCTGTACGCGGTCTCCTTCCTTCTGAGCGGATTTAATATCTGGGGCTCCGGCTTCTTCACCGCTCTGGGAGACGGAGCCGTATCCGCAACCATTTCCTTTCTGCGGACTCTGGTATTCCAGGTGTCGGTTGTACTGATCCTGCCTATATTCCTGAAGCTGGACGGAGTATGGCTGGCGATTGTCGCGGCAGAACTGCTGGCATTGTTCGTAACGGCTGCGTTTTTGATGAAAAAAAGAAAAAAATACCATTATTTGTAGGAATCTGCTTTTCAGAGACTATTTTCATACAAACATATGTGAAAATGTCTGTGAAAAGTGTGGAAAACAGAAGATGTGAATAATGTGAAAAGTGTGAATAAATCGTTCGGCAGATAGTAGCGGGCTGTAAAATCAAACATATTTTGATATTTTTTTCACATTAAAAAAGAGGAATATTTCTGCTTTTTTTGTGGATATCATGTGCTTTTTTAGAACGGAGCACGGATTGTATACAAGTATACTTTAAACGATAAGGAGTGTATGGAATGAGGATTTTACTGACAGCGATCAACGCAAAATATATCCATTCGAATCTTGCAGTCTACAGCCTGAGGGCCTATGCAATACAGCAAAGGCATGAATACCGGGGCTGTGTGGAGATTGCAGAATATACGATCAATCAGCAGGTGGACGAGATCTTGATGAATCTGTACGCCCTGCATCCGGATGTACTTTGTTTTTCCTGTTACCTGTGGAATATCGTCTATGTGGAACAGCTTGTAAAAGAGCTTGGAAAAATCCTGCCGGATACAGAAATCTGGCTGGGCGGGCCTGAGGTCTCCCACCATGCCCAAAATGTGCTGGAAAGGCTGCCCCAGGTGCGTGGGGTGATGTGCGGAGAAGGAGAGGAAACGTTTCTGGAGCTCGCGGATCATTACAATGGGAAAGGAAAGCGGCTGCAGGAGATAGATGGGATCGTCTATGCATGCTCTGAGAATATTTTAGTCAATCCCCCCAGGAAGGGAATGGATCTGAACCGTGTACCGTTTGTTTATGCACCGGACCTTTCCGCTTTTTCCGGTGTCAGTGATCCGGCTTTCTCTGAAAACAGGGAAGCCATGCCCCAGGAAGGTGAGATGCATTTTTCGGCGGAAGATTCAATGGAATGTTTCCGAAATAAGATCCTCTACTATGAATCCAGCCGGGGCTGCCCTTTCTCCTGCAGTTACTGCCTTTCCTCCATAGACAAGTGTCTGAGGTTCCGTAATCTCGATACGGTCAAAAAAGAACTGCAGTTTTTTATTGACCGGGAAGTTCCGCAGGTAAAGTTCGTAGACCGGACGTTCAACTGCCGCCACGACCACGCATTTGCTATCTGGTCCTATCTGGCGGAGCATGACAGAGGAAAAACGAATTTTCATTTTGAGGTAGCCGCCGATCTGCTGAACGAGGAGCAGCTCGAATTGATCACTTCTATGCGCCCTGGGCTGATCCAGCTGGAAATCGGAGTACAGTCGACCAACCAGAATACTTTACGTGAGATCCGCCGTACCATGGATTTTAAGAAGGTGGGCGCGGCTGTCAGGAGGATTCGTTCCCGGGGAAATATCCATCAGCATCTGGATCTGATCGCAGGGCTTCCGTTTGAAGATTTAAAAAGCTTTCAAAAGTCATTTAATGATGTCTATGCACTCCATCCGGAACAGCTGCAGCTTGGTTTTCTGAAGGTGCTCAAAGGCTCTTATATGGAAGAACAGGCGGAAGGCTATCAGCTTTTGTATCAGGACCGGCCCCCTTTTGAAGTGCTGTCTACAAAATGGCTTTCTTATGAGGATGTGATCCGGCTCAAAGGGATAGAAGAGATGTTGGAGGTCTACTGCAACAGCGGCCAGTTCATACATACAATGGAACTTCTGGAAAAAGCATTTCCGGATGCGTTTACGATGTATGACCGGCTGAGCGTCTATTATGACAACAGGAGGCTTCGCGGAATCAGTCATTCCCGGATCCGGCGATATGAGATCCTTCTGGATTTTGCGGCAGAGTGGGATTCGACGCATAAAGAAGAATACCGGGAGCTTTTGACCTATGACCTGTACTTACGGGAAAATGTAAAGAACCGGCCTGCGTTTGCGGGGGAGCCACGGGTCACAAAGGAAGAAGAAGCTGCCTTTTATGAGCGGGAAGCATCGGAGCGCCGGTATCTGCAAGGATATGACCAATATGATAAAAGACAGCTCAGGAAGATGACGCATCTGGAACGTGTAGATCATGGACTTTTTTTGTTTGACTACCGGAACCGGAACCGATTAACGAACCAGGCAGCAGTACATCAGATTCAATGATCAGAAAAATTTCCAGCTGTGCGGTTGGAAATTTTTTAATTTTGTTGTAACGAATCCCTGTTTTTTTGGATATATAAGGGAAGATGCGTAAGAAACATGTCGCGGCAGTTTTTCCGCATTTCATACCCAAAGGGCATCTGCGGATTCCATAGAAGAAGGAGGTGAGCGCCCTGAAAGAGATTGAAAAAGCTTATACACAGCATGCGAAGGATGTATACCGGTATCTGTTAAGCCTCACCCACGACGAGGACCTCTCAGAGGAACTGACGCAGGAGACATTTTTCCGGGCCATGCGGACCATCGACCATTATGACGGAAGCTGTAAGCTGTCAGTATGGCTATGCCAGATTGCAAAGCATCTCTGGTATCAATGGCTTGACAAGCGCTCCCGCTGGAATCAGGTGGAGCTTACAGAGGATGTGCCGTGCCGGGAATCGCCGGAAAAGGCGACCCTGCTCTATATGGAAAAGACAGCACTGTACCAGGCGATCCATACGCTTCCAGATCCGATGCGTGAGCTGGTCTATCTGCGGCTGACCGGGGAGTTCTCCTTTGCGGAGATTGCCAGGATCCTGGGGAAAAGTGAAAACTGGGCGCGCACCACATTTTACCGGGCCAAGCAAAAAATCATGGAAGAAATGGAGGTAGAGAGATGAAGTGCTGCATTGTGAAAGACCTGCTGCCGGGCTATATTGACGGCCTGACCAGCGAGGAGACTAATGAAGAAATAAAAATGCATCTGGAAAACTGTAACACGTGCAATACCATTTACAGGCAGATGACGGAAGAACTTCCGCTTGAGATACCGCCGGAAAAAAAGGAGATTGATTTCCTGAAAAAATTAAAAGCGAGTATGCACCGGAAATATGTGATCGTCGCACTTTCCACCTGTGCCGTGCTGATCGGGACCGCTGTTTTTCTGAAAAATTATGAGATACCGGTTTCCTATGATCCGGATTGTATGACTACGGAATTGTACAAGATCGCATATGTTCCAAACAGCCGCGGCCTCAGAGAATGGGTGCATATGGGGCCGGATCAGCCCAAAAGTGAGGATGGCCAGAAGGCTGATACCGGGAACTATAAGACATTGAATCAGATCCGTTTTGTTCTGAACCTGTCGGAGGAACAGCAAAAGGCACTGAAGATCAATGATTTTATATCCAATGGCCGAACCGTCCAGCGGAACGGCAAGACCGTAAGGGTCGTCTACTATTGTTATACGAGAACTCTGTGGAACAGCCTGTTCCGCGGCAGCTTTAACAGCAGCACAATTCGTGAAGGAGATGTATTTGAAGAGGATTTTTACCGGAATCCCAACACGGATTATCAGCCGGTGGAAAGGGAGATCTACTATTTGCCGATGGGAAATATGGAGCGGCTCGACGGACTTTCGGACGAAGAGTTCGACGCGAAGCGGGAACATGCCGAACTGGTATGGAGCGGTGTGATCTAAACTGCCGCATCGAGTCAAAGATGCCGCAGAGAGATGTCATCCGTTCCAAATTCGAACCTATATTTTATAGAAGGAGGGATTTGATTATGTTTTATGGGATTTATTTAGTGGGAACTATTATCTGGATTCTGATGAATATTGGAGGCGGGTTTAGAAATCCGATCAATTTTATGGACAGCGCTACCGCCATGTTTATTCTGGTTCCGTGTATATTGATTCTGGTCTGCACCAGATCATTGAAAGCCTTCGGCAGGGCCTTCCTGTTTGCCTTTGGTCATAGAGGAGATTCTGTCGCCGCATATAAAGAGAGCCTTCTGGCGGTCAAAATGGTAATACAGACTTCAGGACTGTTCGGAAGCCTTGGTTTTTTAATTGGGATGTATGTCAGCATTCGCTCACTTGAGGATTTTTCTTCCGCCGAATCACTGGGCTGGATCCTCCTTGACCTGCCGGTGGCGATGATCTCATTTTTTTATCTGCTGCTGATCTGGATTCTCCTGCTGCCGATCTGTTTCATGCTGAAAAAATATGTAGAAAATCAATAAAAAAACCGCATTTTCTTATGTGATACCGAAAAACTGCCGATTAAATTTATAGTAGAGTAGTTTTAGAGGATAAACAGCAAAGGAGTGGCAGGATGAGAATCAATACACAGAATATGTTTTGGATGCATACAGCGCGCCGTCAGAATGTGCAGAACACGTTCAGCCAGTTTCTTCCCGGTTCGGCAAGAACGGCAAATACGCAGAAGACATTACAGCAAAAATCAATTTATGAAAAGGCGTCCGCACTGGTGAATGGCGGACAGGCAAAGGATATAGATATCGGGCTTGAGAACAGCGGACCGGCAGAATTGTCCTCGCTTTTGGTTGATAAAAAGAACATTCCGGCGAAAGCTGCCCAGAAGATTGACGCCTATTATCAGACGGCAGGAGCTTTGACAGACGGTATTACCTATAAGGAAACACGGCTGAAATACCTGCTGTCGGAATATGAGAAGATGTCTGAGAATGGTTCTGAAAAGCAGCTGGAAAAGATGGAAAAATTAATCGAATCCGAATATCAGGATATGTCCGGACTTCTAAAACCTGCGGCAGATATGCTTTTTGGAGAAATTCATCTCTCTGAAAAGGTGTACGGAAAAGAGTTTACTGAGGAATATCGGAAACTGCTCGGCGATATCCCGGATCAGATCCGCACGATCGCAGACGGGCTGAAAGACGCGGGAAGCGCAGAAGAAGCGTTGGAGCAGCTGGCTGCGGCAAAAGAGCGGCTTGGAGATATTGCAGAGGAACTGGCGGGAAGATATCACGCATATACCGGAAAAGAGCTTCCTGGATATCAATATAAAGCGGAAGCGGATTATCAGGAATCCGTAAAATCCTATGGGCTTCTCTGGAGCTGGGATGAGGTAGCGGTTGATACTTCCCATGTGGAAAATCTGGCGGACTATGGAGTGGATGTCCGCAGCTTGAGCAGCATCCCGGAGGCCGTGAATCTGATCGATACGACAGCATAGATTTTGCCATCGAATGGTATGGATGTTCCCTGGAGCATCCATACCGCACAGGATGATTTCATAATCTTTTATTTCGTGCAGTGTCTCATTCACCACTATTTACGCAATGTTGTGCCAGAATATCCACTGTCATCTCAAAAGCGGTCCTGCCGGTGGCATTCTCAGAATCCTGCAGATTCGCCGCAAAGCAATAGTCTTTTTCATTTCCTTCCAGAAATCCCACGAACCATCCGTTCCCGCCGGATCCGCCGGACTCTGCCGTTCCAGTTTTCCCATATAATTTTCCGGCAGGCGTATCTGCAAGAAACAATGCGTCTTTTACGGCACGTACATTTTCGGCATGGAAATCCCATCTGTTTTCTAACAAGCCAGTCAGAAGAATGACCTGCTCCACAGGGGAGATCTTTAAAGAGGATTCTGCCCAAAATGCATCCACCCCTCCGGTCAGGTCGCAATTGCCGTAAGAAATCCTGTCATAATACTGATACAGCGTGAGAAGTCCCATCTGTCGGTCCAAAGATTGAAAATACCAGTTTACGGAATGTGACATCGCCGTGTCCAGAGTATGATCCTGATTCCAGGCCTCAAAGGGCTGCAAAGTCCCATCCCAATGCAGGGCAGTAGAGCCGGGGGAAATGACCTGTTCCTCCAGGGCGAACAGACTGCTGTAAATCTTGTATGTAGAATCCGGCGATACACGCTGTTGGCTCAGTTCTTTATTATAGATATGGTAGCGGTCATTTTCCATGTCATATAGAACAAAAGACCCCTTGATTCCGCCGAAATGGGCAGAAAGATCCATTGCTTCCCAGTTCTCACTCTGAAGCCGGAAAATCGGATCCGCAGATGCATACGCAGTATAAAAAGGGCTGGAGCAGCAGACGATCAGCAGCGTCAGCAGGAGGATACCTGCACTTACTGCCTTTTGCCGTACAGAGTCCGTGTGATACTCTGCGATTGCCAGGATCCGCTGTTTGATACGGTTTCTGCTTCCGCCGATGGCGGATGCCGGGGAAAGGAATCTTCCCCTCCGTATGTGCACGGCGTATTTCAGGAGCGTATGACCATACTCGGCTCCCTGGTCCTTTCCGATAAAAGAAATGACAGCATTGTCGCACGCAATCTCCTGGTCCTGGCGTATCTTTGCGAAGGCATACCAGGCCAACGGATGGAACCAGTAAAGGATCTGCAGGATACACAATATGTAATTCAGCAGAGGATCCCTGCGGCGGCAATGCTGAAGCTCATGCAGGAAGATGAAACGGATTTCGTTTTCTGAAAACCGGATGTCCAGATCAAATGGGATCAGGATCTTAGGGTAAAGCCAGCCATAGGAGATCGGACTCTGGATCCCTCCGCAGGCATAAAGCTTCACATTGCTCTTGATGCAAAGACTTCGTCTGCAATCCAGGAATTGGCTGTAAAGAGCGCTTTCCCCGGCTTCTGTGACAGCATATCCCTGCTTTCTCAGACGATAGATTTTGACCATTGTGCAAAAAAGGACTGTACCTGCGGCAAACATACCGATGATCCACATACCGCACAGCAGCACCATAAGCCTGGCATTGGACGAAATAACTGCAGCAGAAAAATCCTGGACAGTCAGGTTCGAGAGCAGATGTGGGCCTTCTTTGCCCGTGGAGGAAACAACTGCGGATTCCGGTACTGTTTTTAAGAAAAAACCGCGGATTCTATACCATATATTTTCAGTGGGGATAATATTGCAGGGAAGTATCGGCAGGATCATGGCAGCCAGAAACGGATACCACAGCTGATACTGCGCGCGCATGGTAAGATGCTTTTTCAGACCCCATTTTAAAAGGAAAAGAAATCCCAGTAATAGACTGATCAAAATATTACTCATCATGAAACGAACTGGAAATATCATGAGACGCCACCATTCCTCTCTTTGATCTCACTGGCCGGGCACATCCCCGCAAGGATGTCCGTCCGGCCGTTCCATTTCTTAATTATAATTGCTGAGCAGGCAGAATACAAGTATCAACACGGCTTTCATTATAATACTGGCCTGTCCCCAAAAAAGTTATTTCGATTTTTGTTTCTTAAAAAGTATTCCGCATACAATTACCGCTGAAAAAAAGACAAGGATCAGATAGCAAAGATTTTTAAGGCAAAAGCCATGATCCAGCATCAATCGATATCCCCAAGAAGCGGGAAAAAAACGCCCGGTCACTTCGAGAAAATCAGGTAACAAATCAGTGGGAAACATAATTCCCGAAAGCATAATTGAGGGTAGAAACACTAACTGTGCTATCATCGTCAATTTGGCTTGATTTTTTATAACCAGTCCTAAAATACTCCCTATACTTAACGACACAATAATATAGATAGCAAGTGCAAAAAAGAAAATCTTAATTTGTGCTGGCAAAACTGCTTGAAATAATACGGGAGCCAGCAGCACGATCACTGTACATGCAATCATCAAATGGATAAACGCGGAAAGAAACATCGTAACAAGCCCCAGATAAACAGGTACTCCGTTTGCTTTATAAACTTTGTTTATGTCACTTCCATAGGTTTCAATCAGCGATGGCGGCAAACCGATAAATGCTCCCATGGAAACACTCATAACAATCATAGATTGGATGAGCGTACTTCTCATATCGGGCATAACAGAAGTGAAAATACCGCCCATAAGAAGAAAGAAAATAAGCGGAATGATATAGCAGGTAACTAACAAGGATCTGCTTCGTATATCCAATTTCCACTGTAGCGCAACACCATACAAAAACCCATTCATTCTGCGTCCCTCCTTGTCATTTCCATAAAATGCTGTTCCAGTGTACCACGGTCAACTTTAATATCTGACACATGAATTTCCTTTTGTTTCAATTCACTAAGCAGGGAAATCAAAGTATCTTCAATATTGTCCGTTTCAAAAGTGCTGTCCCCTTGCTGCGTTTTGATATGAATAAAATATTTTTTTCCAACCTTGTCTGTAAGTTCCGAAGCTGTGCCGCAAAATACAATATTTCCGTGACTTAAAATAGCAATACGGTCACATAAGGTTTCTACTTCTGCCATATCATGGCTTGCCAAAACAATGGTTTTTCCTTTGGATTTTAGCTTTCGGATCTGCTCATGGAGCGAAAGCCTGCCCTCGACATCAAGCCCCGCAGTCGGCTCATCAAGAAAAATAATATCTGGATTACTGATAAGTGCAAGAGCAAGATGTAATCGTCTTTTTTGTCCTGTAGATAATTGGGCATACTGCTTCTTCTCAATTTCTTTGATACCAAGAGTATTAAGCATAGAGTAGTCAATCTTTGCTAAATTCCATTTTGCAAACAGCTTTACAGCCTCCATAGGTTTGATATGGGCGGGCAAAGATGAGGACTGCAGCTGGATCCCCATTTTCCCATTTACGATAATTGTACCACTATCGTATTTCTTCAATCCCTCGATACACTCCAGAGATGTCGTTTTTCCTGCTCCATTTACGCCGAGCAGGGAAAAAACTTCTCCTTTTTCGATTTGAAAATCAAGTTCCTTAAGAACGATATGGCTGCCATAGCTTTTCCTTAACCCATGAACTTGTATTGCATGATCCATCATTCCACCTCCTCGAATGGATTTACTCCGAGCTTTGAAAAATAGACTTGCAAAGCCGGCCCTAAATAGTCGTTTACGATTTTCTGCCTTTCTTCCCAGGCATTTGCAGCAGTATCAATATTGCCTATTTCCATCAATTTCGGCAACATACTCATATCACCGTTCGTAAATTCCATGATCAGGCCCCAATATTCTTTTACAACCCGTTGACACGTTTCACTTTCGGGGAGCACATTTTCCTTTTGAAGTTGTACGATTTCATTGCTCAAACAATTAAATCTATCCATAAAGTCTAAGCCGCTTTCCCGGTCAAATTGATTACGGATATGGTCAAGTGTATCATCATCGAAACGCTTGATAAGATAGTAAGAGTCATTTTCCATTTGCAGATTGACAATAATATCTGCATACCTCTTAAAATTGACTGTCTGCATTTGCAGCACTTCTGCTTTTAGCTGTTCTATTGCTGTCAAAGAAGCTTTTAGCTGCTCTATTTTACTCCGTATGCCATCAGCCTGTTCCGTAAGAACATTTGCAACATCCGTCGGTGTTTCTAAAGAAATCAGGCATTGCTTTATATCATCCAAAGAAAATCCTAATGATTTCAAGGACATGATCTGATGAAGTATAACTAAATCTTTATTCGTATAAAGTCTGCGTCCACCTTCACTTTCTGCTGATGGAGAGAATAATCCCTCTTTGTCGTAATATTGCAAAGTTCGGACAGTTGTTCCCATTTTCTTCGCAACTTCTCCAACTGTCATATATCCATCTGGAATTGCTCTGTATTTTGCCATAGTCCTTTACCTCCTGAAACATATTATAAATCATTACGCGACGTCACAAGCAAGACCTTTTAGGAAAATTTTGAGCCGGTATTCAGACTGTAGAAAAAAATCGGATCCTATGGTAGAATGGATTTGGAAATAATTTTAAACAGCGGACATAATGGGCCACAGATATCGGGCTGTCTGTTTTCGACGCAGTATGTATGATCAAGTACAATATAAGGATGAAAGGAGACTCTATGGAATTTGAAGACTATTTTCCGATTTGGGATAAACTGACGACGATCCAGAAACAAAAGATTTCCGGCAGTGCAGCGGAACGCACGGTCAAAAAGGGGATCATGCTCCATAACGGCAGTATGGACTGTACGGGTCTGCTGATCGTAAGGCATGGGCAGCTTCGGGCTTATATCCTCTCGGACGCAGGGAGGGAGATTACCCTTTACCGTCTGTTTGATCTGGATATCTGCCTGTTTTCTGCTTCCTGTATCATGCATTCGATCCAGTTCGATGTCACCATCGAAGCGGAAAAGGAGACGGATCTGTGGATCATTCCTGCCGAGGTGTACAAAGGAATCATGGAAGAATCCGCGCCTGCGGCGAATTTTATGAATGAGATCATGGCATCCCGTTTCTCAGAGGTCATGTGGCTATTGGAACAGATCCTGTGGAAAAGCTTTGACAAGCGGCTGGCCGGATTTCTTCTGGAAGAAAGCGCGCTGGAAGGGACGGGTTCCCTGAAGATCACCCATGAGATCATCGGCAGCCACCTGGGCAATCCCCGGGAAGTCGTCACCCGGATGCTCCGTTATTTCCAGAGCGAAGGGATGATTCAGCTGTCCCGCGGGATTGTAGAGATTACCGATCTGGAAAAACTCCGCAGAATCAGCAATGGATCGTGATTCATATCATATCGCAGAGATTCTAAGCTTCCTGACAGGCAGACATTTGAATCTTATAAAGTCAATGATCCATGCCGCAGGGGGCGGCAGTCTCCGTCAGACGGCGGTCATGCATCAGGGATGCATAGAAACGGTAGCCGCCGGAAAGATTTTTGCAGTCAAAGCCGTTTCCGGACAGGATCCGGCAGGCAATATAGCTTCTCAGTCCGCTCTGGCACATCACATAGACCGGCTTGCCTTTTTCCAGCTCTCCCAGATGCTCCCGCAGGTCATCTACCGGGATATTTATAAATCCGTCAATATGTCCGTTTTGAAATTCTCCCGGGGTACGGACATCCAGCAGGGTGATGCTTCCGTCACGCGGAAGATCCGCCACGTCCTCCGGATGAAACTGCTTTAAAATTCCTTTTTCTATATTCTCGATCATAAATCCTGCCATGTTGACCGGATCCTTGGCTGAGGAATAGGGCGGCGCATAGGCCAGGTCAAGCTCCCGAAGCTCTGTCGCCTTTAACTGGGCATGGATGGCTGCAGCCAGCACGTCGATGCGTTTGTCTACACCCTCGTAGCCCACGATCTGGGCGCCCAGCAGACGATAAGTTTCCTTCTCAAACAAGACCTTCATCGTCATCAATTTCCCTCCGGGATAATAGCCGGCATGGCTCATAGGGGAAAGGATCACTTTGCCGGTCTCGATACCCGCTGCCCGGGCATTCCTTTCGTTCAATCCGGTGACGGCAGCAGTCAGATCAAATATCTTGATGACCGAGCTTCCCTGAGAACCGGAATACCGGCTGTCTCCGCCGCAGATATTGTCTGCTGCGATACGTCCCTGTTTATTAGCGGGACCGGCCAGTGAGATCAGGGCATCCTGCCCGGACACGGCATGTTTGACCTGTACCGCATCCCCGACTGCAAAAATATCTGGTACAGAAGTCTCCATCCGGTCATTGACCAGAATGCTGCCTTTTATTCCAAGCTCCAATCCGGCTTCTTGCGCAAGTGCGGTATCCGGGGTCACGCCGATGGCCAGGACCACCATATCGGCATGAAGCGGGGCTTCATCTTTCAAAAGAATCTCGATGCCGCCGTCTCTTTCCTCAAATCCTTCCACTGTATGCCCTAACGCCAGCCTGACCCCGTGTTTGCGCATTTCACTGTGGATAAAGGATGCCATATCTGCATCAAAAGGGTTCATGAGCTGCTTCGGCCGCTGAACGATGGTCACCTCCATGCCCAGCTCACGCAGATTCTCCGCCAGTTCCAGGCCGATAAAGCCGCCGCCTGCTAAGACCGCAGACTTTGGATGATTTTGAACGATGTAGTCTTTGATGCGGAAGGTATCTTCCACCGTCCGCAGAGTAAACATTTTTTCCAGGCCGATGCCGGGAAGCCTTGGCTGAGTGGGTTTTGCTCCCGGGGAGAGGAGAAGCTTATCATATCCCTCCTCAAAGGTCTCTCCGTTTTCCAGATTACGGACAGAAACACATTTTCTTTCCGGATGGAGCGCAATCACCTCATGATGCACCTTCATCTTGACCCGAAAGCGGGAGAAGAAGCTTTCAGGTGTTTGGAGCGTAAGTTCTTCCGGATCTTCGATCACCCCGCCTATATAGTAAGGCAGGCCGCAGTTTGCGTAGGAAATATATCCGGAGCGTTCAAATACGATGATCTCTGCCTGTTCATCCAGTCTGCGGATCCTGGCTGCCGCGGTTGCCCCGCCTGCCACACCGCCTACGATTATAATTTTCATATCACAATTCCACCTTTCCCGAGTAGGAAGCCATTCCCCCGATATTTTTTACATTCTGAAACCCCATTTGCCTCAGTCTGCTGACCGCCTGGCTGCTTCTGCTGCCGGAATAGCAGTAGACAAAGACGGGGGTGTTTTTATCGTGAATGATGCCTTCCGCCTGGCCGATAGACTGCAGCGGTATATTTCTGCTGTCCGGGACGTGCCCCTCCCGGTATTCCTGAGCGGTGCGCACATCCAGCAGAACGGCATCGGGAGCCGCACTGTAATCCTGGATCCCCTGATTGATATCCGGCTGCCGTAAAAAGTCAAATAAACCCATATTTCATTCCTCCTGGTCGTTTGATGGGATTAGTATAACATGTTCAGGTTCGGATGACTGTGATAATATCACAGAGCAGTTTTTGACAGAATTTTCAAGGTCAGAAAAAACACTCGCCTTGTGATTCTTCAAAGTGTGTGATAACATAAGCTCATAAACAAACGGGAATGATGAGGAAGGATTTATACGAAAAAATGGAAAAGCATATAAAACAAATATTTGATATTGTGGAAAATGCAGTTTCCCTAAAAAAAGTCAGCAATGAAAATATATTTGGAGAGGAATCTATTCAATATAGTTGATCAACACAGATATTCCTGTCCAGGAGATTCTCCTTTATCTGGGATACGAATACCATTCTTATTTTTATAAAGTGTTTTATAAGGAAACCGGGATGACACCAATAGAATACAGAGAAAGTTATAAAGGAAAAAAGTCGTGATAGAGTCATGGCTTTTTTTGTTTGTCGTATTAGTCTCGTTTAATCTTATGGAAAAAAAGGTAAGATGGAATCATCAAATAATAAAAGGAGAAAAAGAGAGATGGGAAACAAAAAAATGGATGTAAAGACTTTGTCAATGTGGAGAAAAATCAGCTATGGAATCGGGAATGCAGGCGGCGGATTTATGTGGGGGACAGTGACGACTTTCTTGATGCTTTATTGCACTAATGTTCTTGCAGTCAGCGCGGCTATGGTCGGAACGTTATTGATGATTGCCAGAGTTTTTGACGGAGTGGCCCAACACTCTGGGTCGGATCTGCGCACATCCCTGTGAGGGAGAGTGCAGAAGAGGGAGCGAATTTGGACAGCCGATTTCCATCGCCGCATTAAAACGATTTGCGGCAGAGCAGGCAGATGATGAGTCTATATAGGATATCCGTGTGGGAGCGGATACGGGAAAGAGAGTAGCGGTCATTGGATCCGGCCCGGCAGGGGCACAAGCCGCTATTGACATCAGAAAAGCCGGACATAATGTGACAATCTATGAGCGTTCACGAAAGGCAGGAGGAATGCTGCAGACAGGAATCCCTGCATACCGGCTGCCGCGGAAGGTACTTGACCATGAGTATACATACCTGGATAAGCTGGGAATCCGGTTTCAGTTTGGAACAGATATCGGAACGGATCTTTCGTTTGAAAACCTGCAAAAAGAGAACGATGCCGTATTGATCGCAGTCGGTGCGCAGCAGGGAAGCATCGTTCCAGTGCCTGGAAGTGACGCGGATGGCGTGTTTTCCGCATTGGATTTTTTGAGGGAAATCAGCCGGAGCGGTACTTTTGAAAAAGCGGGAAACGTATTATGATCATCGGCGGCGGGGATGTTGCCATGGACTGTGCGCGTTCTGCAGTCAGGCTTGGGGCAGAGAAGGTCATGCAGTGCTCTCTGGAATCAGAGGATACCCTTCCTGCATCTCAGGAAGAAAAGGAGGAAGCCCAGGAGGAAGGCGTACAGTGCTATTTTGGATG
Source organism: Lachnospiraceae bacterium M18-1 (assembly GCA_000403295.2). Classification (GTDB taxonomy): domain Bacteria; phylum Bacillota; class Clostridia; order Lachnospirales; family Lachnospiraceae; genus Schaedlerella. The sequence continues at coordinate 321,393 of KE159605.1, forward strand.
GGGACCGGATGCAATCCTGACAGAAGGCGGAAAGGTTGCCGGCATCCGCATCCGCAGTGTCATTTCTGTATATAATGAACAGGGTCGGTTTGACCCTGAGTATGGAGAAGAAACAAAGGAATTTGGGACAGATACGGTCATCATGGCAACAGGACAGCGCGTAGAAGATGTTACAGGCGGAATCTTACGGCAGGGGCCTGGAGGGAGATATCAGGTAGATAAGGAAACACTTGGCACCGCTTTGGAAAATGTATTTGTAGCAGGGGATGCGGCAGGCGGAAAAATTGTAGTTGAGGCAATGGCTCTTGGACGGAAAGCAGCAATCAGCATAAACCGATATCTTTCCGGGCAGGATTTAAGGGAAAACAGGGACTTTAAGAAGGAAGGGGCATATGAGACTCAACTAAATGTACCGCTTCCGAAAGGAACAGAGGATATACAGCGAATCCATAAAAATAAAAGATCGGCTGCAGAACGGATTCAGGATTTTGAGCCGGTTGACCTGGGATTTGGAGAAGAAGAGGCAGTCAGGGAAGCTTCCAGATGCCTGCAGTGTGAATGCAGGTTATGTATAAAAGAATGTGTGATGATGGAGCAGTACGGGAAATGTCCGAAAGAAGTCTGCGAATCTTTGCTGCAGGGTAAAAATCTCGATATGAAGCTTGCATACTCCTGCAATGACTGTGATTCCTGTACAGTGGTATGTCCGCAGGAATTACCGGTAAAGGAGATTTTTATGGAAAGCCGGAAAGATTTTGTATATGCAAACGGAAAACAACCGCCGCTTCAGGGACACAGGGCGGTAAAGATACATCAGGAACTGGGATTTTCTTCCATGTATACGGCGAAAGTCTGCGGAGGTGGTCAGGATGAGTAAGGTTAATAAAAATTTTCATTATGGATTTATACCCGGATGCAGCCTTGCATCCTATAATCCGGAAGGAGTGGCAAAGACGGTGCAATATCTGGATTCTGTGCTGCCTGAGTTTTCCGTGATCTTAAAATGCTGTGGAAAGCCTACCCGTGATATCGGCCAGCAAGAGTTGTTTGAGAAAAGATTTGCAGGAATGAAGTCAGATATCAAGGATGTGGGAGTTGAAGAGATGATCCTGGCATGTCCGAATTGTAAAAAGTTTTTTGACCAGGAAAGCGATACGGTAAACCATACACTATGGGAAATCCTTCCCCAGGTCGGAATCCCGGAGGAGCTGCGCGGAAAAGCAAAGAACAGTGATATGGTATTTACAATCCATGATTCCTGTGCTGCCAGAAATGACCGTTCTTTGCAGGACGGAATCCGTTGGCTTTTGACAGAGCTGGGTTATCGCTATGTGGAGTCAGAATATTCCAGGGAAAAGACAAAATGCTGCGGATTCGGCGGCCAGGTATGTCCGGTAAACCCGGAAATGTCGGCAAAAGTCATGAATAAACGGATTGAAACATTAGGTGAGTATCCGGTAGTCGTGTACTGTTCCAGCTGCCGGTCTGCTTTTATGCAGGCAGGAAGAGATGCGTGGCATATTCTGGATCTTATGTGGGGACCGGTCGTATGTGCAGGTGATGCCCCGCCGAAGGATGTACTGGAAATACCTGAAAATGCATGGCACAACAGATTCCAGACAAGGAAACAGATTTTAAAGTATTATGAGGTTTAAAGAAGCGATCCATAGGTTAATATAGGTGGTTTTAACTGCTGCGCTTTTTTATAAAAATAGAAGTGTTTTTCGGCACTTCTATTTTTGTTATGCCAGTGACGTTTTGTAAAGGATTTTTTAATCATATTCACAGAAAATTTACATTTCAGAGCAAAAATATAGAGCCAAGAACCTGTTTTTTAGATTCCTAGCTCATTAGTGCCATTTACATATTCTGGTCTGTTTTCAATTTTCTCACTTCATCAACTGAAAGGCCAACAAATTCCGCAATTTTTTCAAGCGTTATTGTTCCATCTTCCAGCATTTTCTTTGCAACATTTATCATTCCTTCTTTCAATGTCTGATTCCTCATATCTTCCATAGCACGGCACATAATCTCGATTCCCTCCTTGCTCTCCTTGAAAAATCTTACCCTGTCCGCCAGTGTCCCATAGTACATATCCGCTGCGTCTGTGCAGGAGAAGTCATGCATTAACTTCCCGATTGGCGTATCTCCACGGTAAGCGCCATTTACATACAGTATGTGCGAACCGTCCTCAAATCTTTCCCCGGTTCCTAAAAAGCACCGCTCAATCGGATAAAGCGGCAACCCCTTTTCCATTACGTCATTCTCTGTGATAAAGATTACCCACGTTTCCTGCAGCTTGTCGAAGTCCTCGCCTTTTTTCAAGAGGTTTGCGTCCATCATGCTTGAGTTGTACCTTGCTCTTTTTCTCCCGGCTCCTTTGTCGGAGCGCTGTACTTCCACATTCAATTTTGCCCCTGTGCTGTCCGTAGCTAGGATATCCAGCCTCACCGAACGGTTCAGCAAGTTCTCCACAAATACCTGGGTGCGGGCGTCCAGCACCTTTAAATCCGGCTTTTCCAGCACAATCTGCAATACCAGTTCTATGCTTGCCGTATCTCCCTCAAAACACTTTGTGAGGAAATCATCATCAAGCAGGCGAAAGCCTCTTAGCCTCTGTAAATCTTCCTGATGTTTCTGGTCTATCTGTTCCGTCACTGTCAATCTTCCCACCTGCTTTCCCTTCTGTTTTCGTATATCCATACTACCATAAACCTCCCGATTTTACAAGCCGGGAGCCAGCGCATTTCTGAATCCCGGCTTCTTGCCGTTATCGTTTTTTCACATCTGCTGTATCTCATTTTTCAGCATACGCTTGATTTTGTCGCTCATGGTTTCCTTGCTGGTCTTGCTGAAATGAACCCGCACAATGTAAGTAGTCCGGCCAATCTTCTTCACCAGTGCGGGAGCGTTCTTAGCCGGTGCTGTGGTGATAGTGTCCTCTGTGATTTTCTCGTTATTCATAAATTCTCCTTTTCATACAATCAGATTTTGTTATCCTTCATCACAATCTCCTTCGCCGCCGCTTTGGTCGCTCCGATACTGGCTGTCAATGACGGTAAACATCTGCTCCATGGCATACTCGGTATTCCTTTCCACGCCTAAATCGTCAATGACAAGCAGGCTGTAATCGCCCAGGCTGGCGATAAAGGCCGCCCTGTCCTCAGCAAACACGCCGGTCAGTGGCCACCCTGACTTCTGCGGTAATCTCTATCATACGGTTTCTCCTTCCTCTACACTGTAATCACGGTTCCGGGCAGGCGGTTCCTCCTTCTTTTTGTCAGCATTCGCCCAGCGCCGGATTGTGGCAGCATGGTTTTTATATCCTTTCCCACTGGATTCCATGTACTCGGACAGCCGCTCAATGTACTGCTCCCAAAGAGAGGGAAGTTCCGTCTGGAGTTCTGCCAGTCCTGCAGAAGATAAAAATACATTCCAATATCTTCCATAGGCGTGTGTTTTGTCCCTCTCTCTATTCTCTTATCTCTAATCTCTTTATCTCTATACTCTAATATAGGCGGACATTTGTCCACCTGGCTATTGGACGGACAAATGTCTGTTTCCTCGGACGGGAGCAGGTTCTGGCGTTTCAGCCTCATGCGCTCCCTTTTCTTCCGCTCTCCCTCGCTGGACGACTGGCCGATCAGCAGCTGAATGTCGCTCATGTAATAGGCTCCGTCCGTCAGTATCTCCACAAGTCCAAACTCCTGGAATATCTTCAAAGCCCGCTCCACCGTGCCTACCATTTCCGTCTTTACTTTTTCCTGCTGGTTTTTCAGCTTTTCTATATCTGGCATTTGTAATCACCTCCTTTCGGGCGGCAAAAAAAGACAGCCGTTTCCGGTTGCCACGTATAATGAAAATTTAGTTGTTACAGTCATTACATAAATGAATTAATTTTGTTCCCCTCCCTTACATGAAATATGCTCTAAATGGGTTCTTCACTAACCATGAGAAAATCTCGTGATTAAGAAGTCATTTAGAGCATATATCACAGGAAACTTCTCTGTGAATGGCAGCTGGATACATATGTAATAAAAAAGGTGTATTTATGATATTTTTTTATAGAGTTCTGCTATATTTTTATAATCAGAACAAATCAATAAAATAGAAAAGGAGAAGGAAAGAGACTATGGACATAAAAAGAATCATGCAGGAAATGACTTTGGAGGAGAAAGCCGGGCTATGTTCGGGAAAGGATTTCTGGCACTTCAAAGGGGTGGAGAGGCTGGGAATCCCTGCGATCATGGTGTGTGACGGCCCTCACGGACTGCGCAAGCAGGAGGGAGAGGCTGATATGATGGGGATCAATGAAAGCATTCCTGCCGTCTGCTTTCCCACGGCATCTGCTCTGGCTGCGTCATTTGACAGGGAACTGATCCGAAAGGTAGGGGAGACGATTGGCGAAGAGTGCCGTGCAGAGGGCGTTTCTGTGATCCTTGGGCCTGGCGTGAACATGAAGCGGACTCCCCTCTGCGGAAGAAATTTTGAATATTTTACGGAAGACCCCTACCATGCGTCTGAGGCGGCCGCGGCCTTTATCCATGGTGTGCAGAGTATGCGGGTGGGAACAAGCATGAAGCATTTTCTTGCGAATAATCAGGAATATGAGAGGATGTCTTCCGATTCTGTTGTGGATGAACGGACTTTGCATGAAATCTATCTTGCCGCATTTGAGGGCGCTGTAAAAAATGCGCAGCCCCTGACCGTCATGTGTTCCTATAATAAGATCAATGGGATTTATGCCGCGGAAAACCATGAAATGCTGACAGAGGAACTTCGGGATAAATGGGGGTTCCAGGGCTGTGTGATCACAGACTGGGGCGCCGGAAAAGACCGGGTTGCCGGACTGGAGGCAGGTCTTGATATTGAGATGCCCGGAGGAAATCCGATGCCGGATGAGAAGATCGTGGAGGCGGTGAAGAGCGGGAGGCTCAGGGAGGAGATTCTTGATACGGCAGTGGAACGGATCCTGAAGATGATTGATTTCTGTACGGATACGCCGGATGGAAAATATCGGTTCCAGCATGAGAGAGACCATGCCCTTGCAGGTGCTGTGGAGAAGGAATGCGCGGTACTTTTGAAAAATGAAGAGGCAGTGCTGCCGTTGTCAGAAGAGAAAAAGGTGGCTTTCATCGGCGCATTTGCTTCCAGACCGAGATTCCAGGGAAGCGGGAGCTCACACATTCACTGTAAATATACCACTTCGGTATTAGACGCAGCAGCAAAAAATAGTCATATCACTTATGCACAAGGCTATCACGAAGATGGTTCAGAAGACCAGGCTTTATTTGAGGAGGCGGTGCGGCAGGCTGAAAATGCAGATGCGGCGGTAATATTTGCGGGACTTCCGGCCACCATGGAGTCTGAGGGAGTTGACCGGACCCATATGGCAATGCCGGAGATACAGAACCGTCTCATCTGGGAGATAGCAAAAGTACAGCCGGATACCGTGGTCGTGCTCTATAACGGCTCTCCGGTTGAAATGCCATGGGTCTCTGAGGTGAAGGGAATCCTGGAAATGTATCTGGGCGGCGAGAACGTGGGGGAAGCTGCTTATGATCTGTTGTTCGGAAACGCAAATCCATGCGGAAAACTGGCGGAGACATTTCCTCTGAAATTGAGTGACAATCCTTCACATCTCAACTATCCGGGATATGACCATACTGTCGAATACAAAGAGGGCATTTATGTAGGCTACCGTTATTACGACAAAAAAGAAATGGAAGTCCTGTTTCCGTTTGGGCACGGCCTTAGTTATACAGACTTTACATATGAGGAAATCCGGACAGACAAAAATGTGATTTCTGAAGAAGAGGAACTGACCGTGACAGTAAAAGTAAAAAATACAGGGACAAGAAGCGGGAAAGAAGTCATCCAGCTGTATGTCTCTGATCCGGAGAGCACTGTGGACCGCCCGGTCAGGGAGTTGAAAGGATACTGTAAAGTAGAACTGAAGCCAGGAGAAAGTACAGAGGCAGAGTTTAAACTCGGCAGGAGGGCCTTTGCATATTACAATGTACTTCTCCATGACTGGCATGTGGAGACAGGGGAGTTCCTGCTGCAGGCCGGGAGTTCTTCCAGGGATATCCGTCTGAGCAAAAGCATACAGGTCAATTCCACGACAGAAGTACCGGTCACATATACTAAATACTCTACGATCAAAGATCTGTTAAAGACTGCAAAAGGGGCAGAGACAGTCGCGCCCATGCTTGCGGCGATGCAGGGCGCAAATGGGCAGACATCGGATGCCATGGGAGAGGGCGCCGACGAGATGCTCAGGGCGATGATGGAGTCTATGCCGATTGGGACACTGGTGAATTTTGGCGCACTGACGGAGGAAGAACTGGATCAGATGATCCAATCGCTGAACGATTGAAAAGTAAATGCACAGACGGCAGGAAATGAATGTTGTAAAGGCAGAGATAGAATGCATTCGTGATTAAAAACCAGGAGGATAGAAGATGGGAATGGAGGATTTTTTTGCACAATTGCCTAGGGGAAAAGAGGACAGGCCGCTGCTGTTTGCGACGGGAGAGATGACCTATGATTTCCATGATATTGACGGGCTGTATTTTATGCTGGACCGAAGGCTTTCCGGATGTATGGTTCTGATGTGGGCAAAGCCGATGGATCCGGAAACAAAAGGCAGGGTGTTTCTGGACGGAAAGGAGATCTCAGGGTATGTGCTTACCACCATGGCACAGATGGGACATCTGTGGATTTTGGGTGTGCCTCTGCGCGGATTGGTCACAGAGTATGGAAAGGAATATGCCCTTCATGTAGAAGGATTTGCCGATACAGACGGCAATGTCATGAACCCGCAGGATTTCACGGTAAAGGGGATGGAAAAGACCGAGCCCCGGAAGCAGGATGCACAGCGTGAGGAAGTCGCGCTGCAGGCCGCAGCCGAAGGGATCGTACTGCTGGAAAATAAGAACAATCTGCTTCCCTTGCGGGAAGGAAGTACCATCAATCTGTTTGGAAAAGGAATCTATCAGTTCCGCAGCGGAGCTGTTGGTGCAGGAAAGATCACGCCGAGATACAGCGTTGATCTGAAAGAGGCTATAAGGGACAGCAGTGTATTTGGCCTGAACGAGGAACTGGTTTCATTTTATTCCTGTGATGAAGACGCAGTTCCTCCCGCAGGGATGCTTCAAAGAGCCAGGGGAAAATGCGATACGGCAGTGATGCTGATCACGCGGGCATCAGGAGAAAACATGGATAATTCGACGGCAAAGGGGGAATATTACCTGTCCGATCAGGAGGAGTCGCTGCTGAAAAAGCTGTCGGAGGAATTTGCACATACGGTGGTAATCCTGAATACAGGCTATCCCATTGATGTAGGATTTGTAGAAAAATATCATGTGGAAGCACTGTTATATACCGGATTCGGCGGCATGCTGGGAGGAACGGCTATTGTTCAGATCCTTTCAGGAAAAGAAAATCCTTCCGGAAAATTGACAGACACCTGGGCGAAGGACTATTTTGATATTCCTTCCAGCCGTAATTTCTATGATTGTGTGGATAAACCGAGACTGGATGCGGAATGTACGCAATACGCAGATACCTGTTATGAAGAAGATATTTATGTGGGTTACCGGTATTTTACAACATTTCAGAAGAGACCGGCATATCCGTTCGGATACGGAATGAGCTACACTGTGTTCGTAATAGAGCCGGAGGACTTGCATTGGACAGCGGACGCCGCTGTATTGACGATCCATGTAAAAAATATGGGGGACTGTGCCGGTAAAGAGGTGGTACAGGTCTATGTCCAAAAACCGGACGGCCTGCTGGAAAAACCGGAGAGAGAACTGGTATATTTTGAAAAAACCGGATGCCTGAGTCCTGGCGGAACACAGACAATGCAGGTGACCATCCCGAAAAGGCATATGACTTCCTACAGCGAAGAAAAGGCAGCCTATCTTCTGGAAGCCGGGGGCTACCGGTTCTATGTGGGCAATGACGTAAATGCACCGTTTTGCGGCGAACTTGTCTTGGATTCAGAAATGATCATCAAACAGGCGGCTAATCGGATGGCGCCCCCCAAAGCAGTCTCTGTGTTGTCAAAAAGAGGGGGAGCGGATACATGGCCCATAGGGAGCGCATCAGGAATCTGTGAAGGAAAGGTTTCGTTTGAACCGTATGCGGCGAGAAAATCCTATCCGGCAGTCTTTCGGGGGAAGAAGCCGGATCAAAGGATGGTATTTGAGGAAGTCAGGAAAGATCCGGAAAAAGCAGAGGATTTTGTGGCACAGATGTCTGTAGAGGAACTGGCAAGATTATCAGTCTGCGCTTCTGCGGGATGGGGCATGGAAGGCGTAGGAGAAGCAGGGAGGATGTTTCAGGTGGAAGGATATGGGCTGCCGCCGTTCCCGGTTTCCGACGGTAATTCCGGCGTGAATGTGCGAGTTCCGAATATTGGGATGCCGTCCGGCGCCACCATTGCATCCACATTCAACAAAGAGCTTGCAGAGCAGGTGGGAAGGGTGATCGGAGAAGAGGCGAAAGCGCTTGGGATGCCCATGATCCTGGCACCGGCATTGAATATCCACCGGAATCCATTGAACGGAAGGCAGCCGGAGTATTTTTCGGAAGATCCCTATCAGGCGGGAATGATCGCGGGATATTATGCGAAGGGCCTGGAAGGTGCGGGGGTCGCTTCCTGTATGAAACATCTGCTGGCAAACAACTGCGAATCCACCAGAAAACGGAATCAAAGTATTGTAAGCGAGCGGGCGCTGCGGGAGATTTATTTCAGGGCCTTTGAACTGGCGATGGAGGTTCATATGCCGGCATCTGTCATGACAGCCTATAATGCCTGCAACGGCTGTCCCACAGCTGCGGACCAGGAACTGATCCAGGGGCTTTTGAGGGAGGAAAATGGGTTTGGCGGTTTTGTGATGACGGACTGGACAACTTATGATACCGTAGATGTACAGAAAATGATCGAGGCCGGAAACTGCTGGATCACGCCGGGGTCTATGGATGATACATATACCGGGCGGGTCGTGCGCGGGGTAGAAGAAGGAAACATAAGGCTGGAGAGGCTGCAGGAAAATGTGGCTTACATTGTAAAGACGATGGCAAGGTTTGTATAAGTCAAAGACCCCGCAGCAAGCTGACGGGACATCAAAATTCTAGCGCAGCAAGCTGTGGGGTATTTGACCCTCGCGGCAGTCGCCAAATATCCATGCAAGCATGGTTGCTTGGCTCGTTGCTTCGCGGGAATAAAGAAGGAGAGACGTATGAAAACAATCAAAGAAAAAGAAATACTGGTAGGAGCAGATTTCGCAGGATTTCCATTAAAAGAAGCAGTTGCAGAGCACTTAAAAAAATATGGGTGGAAAGTGACGGATATCGGAGTCCGGTCAGAACAAGACGAGGATACTGAGCTGATGTTCCATCGGATTGGATTGAGGGCAGGGGCGATGATTTCTGAGAAGGAATTTGAAAGAGCATTGCTGTTCTGCGGGACAGGAATGGGAATCCACATTGCCGCAAGTAAATGTCCGGGAGTGTTTTCCGGAGTCGTAGAAAGCGTGCCGGCTGCACTTCGTGCCATTACCGGGAACGGTGTAAATGTACTTGCAATGGGAGCGTTTTATGTTTCTCCGAAAATGGGATGTGACATTGCGGATGCATTCCTTTCACATAATCTGGGAGATGGGTATGAATGGTGGCCGAACTTTTATGAATTTCATAAGCTGGCATGTGATGAGTTGGAAGCATTTGATTATGAGAAATATAAGAAAGCGGGATTCAAGCTGGAACATTTGGGAGATTATCCATTAGAACTGAAGGAGGATCCCAAATTGTTTCAATAAGAACCATACAAAGGACTGGAATGTGATATAATGCATTATACAGATCCACAGGCAGGTCACCAATTTTCATGAGAAATTGGTGACCGAAAGATTTTGCTAGGAGGTGCTGCTCATGGATGTCTGTTTCCTGGAGACGGTATACGATATTTTTGAAATCCCGTTGGTTGTGGTGCAGGAGGATTCGGCAGTCTGCCAGATTCCGGACAATGGCGCAAGCACGTTGTCTTTTTCTAAAGAGAGGGAGCTGTTCGATGAACTTGTCCGTTTTTTCCGAAGACGGGAAGGGAGTCCTGCCATTTATATGGAAAATGAATATATTTATTTTGGCGGGTTTTCTGATCCCGAGAATTTACGGTGTTATATCTGGGGACCAATCACAAGAAAGGATTTGGATCAGCACGAACGCCGGGCATATTACCATATTCATAATTCGGCCACGGGTATGGAGATAAAAAAATGTGGGACAGACCATGTATCGAAAATGTTGGCAATGGTTTATTATGTGGAAACCGGGAAGAAAACAGGGCATATAGAAATACCTTTTGAGAGCGGTAATTTGCGGTTTGACCATTGGAATTCGGAAGAAAAAATGGAGCATTACCAGTTGGAGCAGTCGGAGGAGGAACGGGGTCATAATAGTGTAGATTATGAAAATGAACTGCTGCGTATTGTGAAAAGTGGTGATGTTGCGGCGATGAAGAATCTGATGAATATAGAACCCATGGAAAGCGATGAGATCGGAGTAGTCGCTGTTAACAGCCACAAACGGATGGAATATCTGGTAGTAGCCATGATCACTCTGATTTCCCGCGCAGCCATTGAAAGCGGAGTCAATCCGGAAAAATCGTATGAATTGAGCGATATTTATATGCAGCGTCTGGAAAAGTGCAGGAACGCTGCGGAGATCAATATCGTAGGCGGAAAGGCACAGCTTGCATTTACCCAATTAGTTCAGGATGAGAAAAAATATAGAAGCACGGTGGTCTGTGTGGAAAGGTGTAAAGATTATATCGCAAAGCATCTGAGAAAAGATTTTAGAGTAGGGGATATCGCGCCAGCGATTGGTGTGAGCCGTGTATATCTTACCAGAAAGTTTTCAGAAACAGAGGGGATGACGATCCAGCAGTATATCATGCAGGAGAGATGCAGCCATGCGGCAAATCTTTTGAAATATTCGGATTACCCGATCTCCATTATTTCCGAATACTTTTGTTTTTCCTCCCAGAGTCATTTTGGTGTGCAGTTTAAAAAGATCTATGGCATGACGCCTAATGAGTATCGGAACAGGAACCGGTATATTGAGAGCTATGGCAGCGGCAGTCAGGACGGAGCATGAAGTGAACCTGAGAAAAAGAGATGTAAAATAGATGGATCAGCGGCAGGAATACAGGGCCTGGGAAAAGGCAGAATAAAAGTGTAGGAGAATGCGGACACTTTTATTCTGCTTTTTTGGTGAGCCTGACTGGCGCACATTCCATACCTTCTGATAACAAAGTGAACGAAAAGAACATACATGACAAAAAAGGAAAATGCATGATATTGAAAAAAGACTGTTTCCTGTATCTTATATCCATCAGATAACAGAAAAGAAAGCGAGGAGGATGGATATGTTACGAAAAAAATGGAACACAGGCTGGACAGTGAGTAAATCCGGGGAGAGCCCGATGATGGCAGCATTCGGCGCAGGCGCAGGACAGCAGGAGCTGACATTGCCTCACGATGCCATGATTCATGAGAAGCGGACACAGGAGACAAAAAACCAGCATCAGACAGGATTCTATCCGGGAGGATGCTATATTTACACAAAGCATTTTGAAGCGCCCGAACAGTGGAGGGAAAAAAATATACAGATAGAATTTGAAGGAGTCTATCAAAACGCCAGGGTTTATATTAACGGAGATTATGCAGGAGGGCATCCGTTTGGATATACCAATTTTTATATCCGCGCCGATGATTTCCTGAAATATGGGGAGACAAATGAAATCCAGGTAATCGCAAATAACAGTGCAGAGGAGGACAGCCGATGGTACTCCGGGAGCGGCATCTACCGGAACGTCAATCTTATGGAGGGGGATTTCCTGCATATCAAAGAAGACGGTGTGAGGATCACGACGATGGAAGCGGAAGACGACCTGGCTGTTTTGGAAGTGGAGGTTCATCTGATCAATAACGGAATCCATACAAAAAAGGTCCGGGTGCATACGGTATTTTCAGATCAGAGCAATGAAACCTGCGGCACAGAGCATACTCCAGTCACAGTCTTTGCACGGCAGCAGGCGGTGATCCGTCAGAGGATACAGATAGAGCATCCGCTGCTTTGGAATTGTGAAACCCCGAATCTGTATACCTGCCGGATTCAGATTGAGGAAAATACATCTGCCGGAGAAGGGAAAAATACAGGAAATATATTGGATGAGGCAGAGGAGATGTTCGGTATCCGCACAATATCCTTATCTGCGAAAAAGGGGCTGCGGATCAATGGGAAGAACGTCAACCTGCGGGGGTCATGCATCCATCATGATAATGGGATCATCGGCGCGTGTACGCTGGAGAGGGCAGAGGAGCGACGCTGCCGTCAGCTAAAAGAAGCTGGTTTTAACTGCATCCGCAGTTCCCATCATCCGCTTAGCCGTGCAATGCTGGATGCCTGCGACAGAGAAGGGATGCTTGTCCTGGATGAACTTTCGGACTGTTGGACCCGTTCAAAAAACAACAACGATTATGCGATGCATTTTCCGGATTACTGGGAAAAAGATGTAGAGCGGCTCGTAGCAAAAGATTATAATCACCCTTCGGTCATTCTGTATATTTCAGGAAACGAGATCCAGGAAGCCGCAGCCGCAAAAGGGGCGCAGATGAACCGTGAGATCACAGAGAAATTCCATGCACTGGATCATACACGTTATGTGACTGTGGCGATCAATGGGCTTCTCGCCTGTATGGGACGGATGGGGGATATCCTCTGTGATATCACAGGCATGACCATGGAGCAGATGATGCAGATGCAGGCACAGGCCGCACAGAGTCCGGCTTCCGACGCAGGCAGTGATGCGGCAAACGGCAGCACGGACCTGATGAAAGGCCCGATGGCAGACGCATTTGCGGCGAACCATATTGTAACGGAGATGCTGGAAGAGTTTGCATCGGTAACGGATCTGGTGGGATATAATTACCTCACTGCCCGTCATGCCATGGAACACGAATTATATCCAAACCGAGTGGTACTGGGAACGGAGACCCTGCCTTCGGATATCGTGCGTCTTTGGAAGATTGTAAAAGAAAATCCGCATGTCATCGGAGATATGACGTGGACGGGATATGATTATCTGGGAGAGGCCGGTTCCGGTGTATTTTATTATGATGGACGGCAGGGCTTCATGCCGAACTGGCCGATCAGCGTGGCCTATATGGGTGACATTGACATCACAGGATACAGAAGGCCTATGAGTTATTTCCGCGAAATCGTGTATGGTCTTAGAAAAGAGCCTTATATTGCGGTCGAACGTCTGGAGCATTATGGGCAGAAAGCCAACCAGTCCGCATGGATCTGGAAGGATGAGATCGCGAGCTGGACCTGGAACGGCTATGAGGGAAAGCCGGCAGTGGTGAATGTCTATGCGGATGCAGATGAGGTGGAACTGTTCCTGAACGGAAGATCTCTGGGTAGAAAGCCTGCCGGGGAGGAGAACGGTTATCTTGCTTCCTATGAGATGTCTTATGAGCCTGGGGTGCTCTCTGCGGCAGGATACCGCGCCGGTGTGACGGCAGGGATCTGTGAGCTTGCTACCGCTTCTGAAAAAGTAGAGTTAAAGGTAGAGGCAGACCGTGAAATCCTGCGTGCGGACGGAGCAGACCTTTCTTACCTGACCGTGACGCTGGTGGATGGAGAAGGGAGACAGAATCTGCAGGCAGTAAAAGAAGTGACCGTGGAGATCGAAGGGGCAGGGACGCTCCAAGGCTTTGGGAGCGCCGACCCGGCAACAGAAAATACATATGACGATCACACTTGGAAAACCTATGACGGATGCCTGCTGGCAGTGGTGAGGTCAGGAATAGAGCCTGGAAAAATCAGGGTTGCTTTTTCGGCAGAAGGATGTGAAACAAAACAGGTAATGATTGAGGTAAAGCAAGAAGGAGGAAGTCAGGAATGAGAACAGAAAAAATCCGGTTATATGAGGAACGTGAAGATGTGATATTGACATCTTATATTCTGGACGATTCACCAGAAATGCTGAAAGGGAAAAAACGCCCGGCCATTCTGATCTGTCCAGGCGGGGCATACATGAATTGTTCAGACAGAGAGGCGGAACCGGTGGCGATCCGTTTCGCGGCTATGGGATATCATGCGTTTGTATTGCGTTATTCTGTGTATATGGAAGGAAAAGGCGGATTCCCGGATATTACATCCCCATTAGTCAGAAAAGAACATTGTATACATCCAAATCCAATACGTGAGATCGGTAAAGCTATACTGTACATAGGAGAACATGCAGAGGAATGGCTGGTTGATATGGAAAAACTGGCAATATGCGGATTTTCTGCGGGGGCACATAACTGCGCATTGTATGCGGTAAATTGGGACCAGCCAGTCCTTACAGGGTATTTCCAGGTTGAGAAAAAACGGTTAAAGCCTGCCGCAGTCATATTAGGATATCCCCTGACGGATTATTGCTATCTGAAAGAAATGATGGGAGATGATCCGGTTGCGCAAGGGCTGTTTACGATATCCAATACTGCGTTTTTAGGTACAGGGGAGCCGCCGGAAGAATTGTTAAGAGAGGTAAGCCCTGTATATCATATAAATGAGAAAATGCCGCCTGTGTTTATCTGGTCCACCGCATCTGACGATCTCGTGCCGGTACAGCACAGCATCCGCATGGCCCATGCCCTGGCAGATCAAAAGATTCCGTTTGAGATGCATCTATTTGAGGAAGGATGCCATGGCCTGGCGCTTGCTGACCAGACAAGTGCGGAAGCAAAATCGCATGTACAAGAAGACGTGGGCCAATGGGTCGGCATGGCAGAGAGCTGGCTCGAAAAACGGTTCGCATATGATCTTCCTGAATTGACAGATATGGAGATTATGATGCGGGAAGGATACCAGAAAAAAAGAGTTGTCTCATGTAATACATAGATAACAGAAAAGAAACATAGAAAATATTTTTAAATGGCTTTCTAGTGTATTTTATTTTCAGCAGATGAGATGCAAAAACAAAAAGAAAGGAAAGAGAAAAATGAGTGAAGCAAATATGAACAAGAAAAAGAACCGCTGGTATCCATGGGCATGGAGTACACGTGGGTTTGCCCTGGGGGTAAACTCCCTGCTGCTTATGCAGGTTACCTTTTACGCGACTGAATCTGTTGGTCTGTCGCCAGAGCTCGTAGGAACCCTGATACTGATATCCAAGCTGTTTGACGGAATATCAGATCTGATTGCGGGATTTATTATTGACAGGACCAATACAAAATGGGGAAAGGCAAGGCCTTATGAATTATTTCTGATTCCTACATGGATCTTGACGGTGATGCTGTTCAGTACGCCGGAATCCATGGGAATCACAGGAAAAGCAATCTATTTCTTCGTCATCTACCTGCTCATCAATGCAGTTACAGTCACATTCCTGAGTTCCTCTGAGGCGGTATATCTGGCGCGTTCCACGACAGATGAGGGACTTCGGACCAAGGCATTGACTGTGGCAGGGATCATGGCAACTTTGTTTCCCACGGCGGTAAGCATTATACTGCCTATTCTGATGGCAACCTGGGGAACGCAGCCAGGCGGATGGACAAAGATCATGCTGGTATTTGGGGTTCCATTTACAATCGTTGGACTGATCCGATTTTTCTGTATCAAAGAAATTGATGCGGCAGAG
The DNA here is from genome assembly GCA_000403295.2 of Lachnospiraceae bacterium M18-1. GTDB lineage: Bacteria > Bacillota > Clostridia > Lachnospirales > Lachnospiraceae > Schaedlerella. Next base: position 337,096 of record KE159605.1, read on the forward strand.
ACACAATTAGAGACCAAAGAGGGAAAGAAGGAACAGGAAGCAATCTCTTTTAAGGATTCCATGAAAAGCATTGCGGGAAACAAATATTTATTTATCCTCTCAGCTACGGTGCTGTTGTGTGCGGTAAATAACGGAATGAATATGACCACGGGAAGTTATTATTTCCAGTATATCGTAGGAGACCTTGCAGCAATGTCCACGATCGGCATGCTTGGACTTCTGACGCCGTTTGTACTGATCTTGTTCCCGATTGCCGTAAGGAAGATCGGAGGTATGAATTTTGTACGGATCGGTCTGGTTACCGCGATCATCGGAAATGTCGTGAAATATTTTGCCGGGGACAATGTGCCTATGATCCTCGCAGGTTCTTTTATTGCGGCTATCCCGGGAGCCTCGGCATTGATGATGATCGGAAGCATCTTTGTTATCCAGTGCATGGACTACGGCGAGAAAAAAACGGGCATCCGTGTGGAGGGCATGGTGAATTGTGTATATGGATTTGCAACGAAGCTGGGTAGCGGCGTTGCCAGCGGAATTTTGGGAGCGATCATGGCGCTGGCCGGGTTTGTCAGCGGTGCAGAGACACAGAGTGCTTCTGCAATCACGGCGATCCGCTGGGGATATTCCCTTGTTCCTGCGCTGGTGTGTGCGGCAATGCTGGTAATCCTTCATTTCTATACATTGGAAAAGGATAATATGAAACTGGGCGCAGAAAAAGAATAACAGGAAGAGATTTGTGTAAGACGTACTCCCGGAAAATACAGCCGGGAGTGCTTTTTCAGAATCAGGAAGGAGACTTTTATGCTGCATATTAAAGATTTTAGAATGGAATATCAGAAAAATCCTTTGGGGATGGATGCGCCAAATCCGAGGTTTTCCTGGAAACTGCAGTCTGACCGGAAGAATACGGTGCAGGCAAGTTATCATATTGCAGTGCGCAACGGCAGTGAACTTGTATGGGACTCAGGTATCGTGGAAACAGATACAAGCATCTGTGTCAAATATCCCGGGACGGATCAGGGAATTGGCAGTAAACGTAGCATAGGGGCTGCTGCAGAATCTCTAAAGCCTCAGGCCCGGTATGAAGTCAAAGTTGAGGTTACCGACAACCATGGAGAGGATGCATCGGCCGAAGGCTGGTTTGAGACCGGATTGATGGGGGCAGGCCAGTGGAAAGCGGACTGGATCACCCATGGATTTGAGGATGACCTGGAGCCCTGCGCGGTTTTTATAAAAAGATTCCGCTCAGAAAAAGAGATTGCAAAGGCAAGGCTGTACGCAAGCGCACTCGGAATCTATGAGTTTACGGTAAACGGCAGGCCGGGGAGCGATATCCATTTTGCGCCGGGCTGGACCAGCTATCAGGAACGGATCCAGTACCAGACTTATGATGTGGCAGAACTTCTGGGGGAAGAAAATGAACTCCGGTTCGTGGTTGGAAACGGATGGTATAAAGGAATCCTTGGTTTCTTTAATCAGGGAGATCACTATGGAAAACGCACGGCTCTGATCGCCCAGCTTGAAATTACATATACAGATGGTACGATTGAAAAAATCGTTACGGATGAAAGCTGGGAGACGACGACAGGAGCGCATCGCTACAGTGAGATCTATCACGGGGAAGTGATCGATTACCGTTTTGAAAAAGAGAGTAAGCTGAAAGCTGCGGACGCTGGTACAAACACAGCTTCAAAAGAGACAGTCGATCCGGCAGTGTTAGAAATCCGTCCGGCAAGACGTATTGAACAGTCCAAGGAGGTGCTGACAGCGCAGCAGGACGAACCGGTACGGATTACGGAGCGCAGGCCGGGAGAAAAGCTGATCCATACACCTAAAGGGGAGGTTGTGATTGACTTCGGACAGAACCTGACCGGAGTGGTAGAAGTGAAACTTTGTAAAAAGCGGGGAACGAAGGTGGTCATCCGCCATGCGGAGGCACTGGATGAGAACGGGAATTTCTATACGGTGAATCTACGTACCGCAAAAGCGACGGATACCTTCATCTGCAGCGGCGAAGAAGATCTTTTCCGTCCCATGTTTACTTACCATGGATTCCGTTACATCCAGGTGGAAGGACTGGGAGAAGATGTGGATCCGAAAGACTTTACCGCCTGTGTGCTCCATACGGACCTGGAGAAGACCGGAAGTTTTACCTGCAGCAATGAAGCGGTCAACCGCCTGGCACAGAATATTGACTGGGGGCTTCGGGACAATTTCCTGGATATCCCTACGGACTGTCCGCAGAGGGATGAACGTCTGGGATATACCGGCGACGCGCAGATTTTTCTGTCCACCGCGGCATGCTGCCGCAATGTGGCGCTGTTTTTTGAAAAATGGCTGCAGGACCTGAAGTATGAACAGTCGCTGGGGGCAGGCATTCCTACCACGGTTCCCAATATCCTTGGGCCGGGAGGCGGCATTGCGATCTGGCATGACGCGGCAGCCATCATTCCCTGGACGCTGTACCAGAATTATGGAGACCGGACTTTTTTGGAAGAACAGTTTGACAGTATGGTGTCCTGCGTGGAATATTCCCGTTCCCTGACAGGGGAGGACGGGCTGATCAAAACAGGACAGCAGTTAGGAGACTGGGTTTCCATGGATGTGCCAAGAGGCCCCATGTTAAAACGTACCGAAGAAGTCTGGAATCTGGAGCTGATCGAGAAGATGGGGAGCACCGACCCTTATTTTGTGGCAAATGTATATTATGCCTATTCAACGTCTCTGGCAGCACAAGCGGCAAAAGTATTGGGAAAAGAGGAGGAAGCAGAGAAGTACCGGAAGCAGCATGAGGAGATCCTGGAAAAGATCCGGGACGAGTATATTACAAAAAACGGGCGTCTGGTGAGTGAGACACAGACAGGGTGTGTTCTTGCCCTTCAATTTGATATTGCGGAAAAAAAACACAGGGCAGGAATCTTTGAAGCATTGAAACAGAATCTGAGACAGCATAAAAATCACCTGACAACAGGCTTTGCAGGGACTCCGTTCCTCTGCCCTGTTTTATCTGAAAACGGTGCCCACGACCTTGCAGGAAATGTATTTCTAAAGGAGGACTGCCCATCCTGGCTGTACCATGTCAAGCTGGGAGCCACCACCATGTGGGAACTGTGGGACGGTGTGAATCCGGACGGCAGCTTCAATAAGTTTGAGATGAACTCGTTAAATCATTACAGCTACGGTTCGATCGGCGGATGGATGTACCATGACCTGCTGGGACTGGATATCCTGGAACCCGGCTATAAAAAATCCAGGATCGCCCCCAGGCTGATCAAAGGAATCCCGGAAATGAAGGGATCCATTGAGACAGTCTACGGTACGCTGGGCTGTGAGATCAGCTGTGTAGATCATAAATATGTGGCGGATATTACAATCCCGGAAAATACGACTGCTGTAGTCAGCCTGCCGGATAGGGAAGAAGAAGTGCTTGGCTCCGGCCGGTATCACTACGAATATGAGACGGAAGATGCTTTTGAAAAAGAACGATATGACTATGATTCTCTGTTTGGGGAGCTGATAGAGGACCCAATAGGGAACCGACTGTTAAACCAGTATGCAAAGGAACTGATGGAAAATGAAATGTTCCTGATGTTCGCAAAGGACCATCCGATCACAGATATATCGGGGATGCTGCCGCCGGAAGCAATGGGGCTGATCGACATGGTGATCGCGCAGTGTAATAAAGAAAGTATAAGACGCCCCAAATGACCGAGAAAGCCCGTAAATCCGCCACTTTCGGCACTACATAGCTTTCAAAGTTACATTGTTTCCGTGTGCTTTTAAGGGCATTTTTACATCAGCGAGAGTGAGAACGGTTGTTCTGGGGTTGTTTTTGCCTGATAGTATATACTCGCAGGCAAAAGTCGGTTATTATCACGGAAACCCTTATACTATCACGGAAACCTGCTGTGCGTTTTCGTGATAGTATAAGGGTTTCCGTGTTTGTATAAAAGGTTTTCGTGTTTGTATACGGTAAAAGTAATAAAACTTAACGGATAAATGATAAATGAGGGAAGGGCTGTTTTAGCATTTCATTTTTACAAAATAGCGTGAAGCGGTGAACCCAAAGCGGCGGGGAAAGGCAGAAATCCGGAACGGAAAGAAATTGTTCCGCACAGGGGACATTGTCATGCAGACTGAGAACAAGGATGAGATCTCCAACGGCGATCTGGGGGAAATCTTAGATATCTACCGGAAAGAAAAGAAGACGGCCATGCGGGTGGACTTTGGAGATGGCCGTATCGTGGAGTTTACGGACGAAGATCACTGGCCGCTGACCCATGGATATGCCATGAGCGTGCATAAGAGCCAGGGAAATGAATGTGCGGTGGTCATCATCCCTGTATTGGACTGCTTCTGGCGTATGCTCCAGAGGATTTTGCACTGCGTCTCAGGCAAGCTTACAGATCCATGCAGGAACTGTATAAAAAGTCCGCGTAACAGGAGTAAAAATGTACTTGCCTTTCTCTGTATCTATGGGGAAAGGCAGGAAAAATGATATATAAAAGAAAGAAAGAAACAGGCATGGAAGATGACGAAACAATTGTATTTAAAAGGGAATCAATGTATAATAAAATTAGAAGTAGGTAGGATTGTTTCATATTGGAAGGAGCGTATTTGTAATGACACAGATAAGGCAGGATGCTATAAAACTACTGGAACAGATTCCGGAAGATAAAATTATTTTTATTATACAGATTATGCAGGGAATGAAAGGTCTTTATACAGATGATGATATGAAAGAAAGGGAGGATGCTTTCCTTCACTTAGAAAGAATGAAAAGAAAGGTGCCGGATCTGGATTATGACAAAGAATTGGCAGCATATAGGGAGGAAAAGTATGGAACTGCGAATATTAGTTGATACAAATATTCTTTTGGATTATTTACTGGATCGGGAGCCCCATGAAAAATCAGCAAGGACAATTATTAAAGCCTGTCATCAAAAAAAGATGGAGGGTTGCGTTGCTGCCCATTCTATAACGAATATTTTTTATATTCTGCGAAAGAACTTTAGTATTGAAGAACGCAGGGATATATTGTTAGATATCTGTAAGATTTTCTATGTAGAAGGTATTGATGTCAAAAAGTTAAGGTATGCACTTGCAAATGAAGATTTTTTGGATTTCGAAGACTGTCTGCAGATGGAGTGTGCAAAAAGTTTTCATGCCGATTATATTGTGAGCAGAAATCTGGAAGATTTTAAAAGTAGCGATATACCATGTGTTGATGCAGATGAAATGTGCAGAATCATAGAGAGTCACCAGTTATAATGAATTATAATCTGTCAGGAATGATTATACTTCATGGCTTTTTATATGTGAATATTTAAGGCAAATATTCCTGTATTTGTATTGTTTAGTATTAATCAAATGCTATATATTGTATTTGTATATATTAACAAACACCATATATATAATTATGATAAAAGAGAAGTAACTTTATTCTGCTCATATCATATGGCAGAATAATAAATTTAGTTCCGGCAAAGGCTGGAAGTCAACTTTGAGACAGAAGTCTGCCAAAAAACAGCATAAGTACAAAATGGCACTGATTATAGAATGGATAGTCAGTGTCTTTTTTTGTGCTTAAAAACAATGAAGGGATTACGCTTCAGAGCCAATCATGTGCTTTACTTCCGGGTCAAAGAGTTCCAGCGCCATGATGTCATGCCCCTTTAGTTTCTCCGCACCAGATTTCTGCCTAGCCTCCGCCAGCAGTTCACCCATCGTCTTAGGGCCTGCCGGAATCCGGTAGTTTTTCCGAATATCCTGAATGAGCGCCAGACAGTCTTTTTCCGGCATGGCATCCAGCTTTCGCACAAGCCCCGCCGCCGTTTTCCTCCTTACCGGGTCCGGTATGTAGGGGAGGCACATGCGCAGCTCATAAGTGACATCTAATTTCCCATAGCCTTCTGTCTGGAAGATCAGGCGCTTTTCCATTTCGTTTAGTTCCATGTGAATCTCCTTTCTCCTGAAAATAGGTATAAAAAAAGGTCGCCCACCTATAAAAGTGAAACGCCCACGACAATCATGAATTTCATTGAGTCAGCCCATGCCAGTCTGAATAAAATTATTTATGACGCAGGCAAAGAGATTACCGTATTTGCGCGTGAAGTGCTTCCAAGAGAGAAGGAAATTGAAATCATTCCAATAGATGAAGGATATTTGCTTGAAGTTCTCCCTCAAAATGTATATAATATTGACTATTGAGTTCCAACAGATGCTGTCTGTTTTTGAGCGGCAATGCCGGAGAATATTGTATAATCCTGAATAATTATGCTAAATCACATATAGTGGTACGAATCAGGTGTTGAAAGCGTTTTGTGACCAAACCCGTATTTTGGGGTGGAAATGCAAAAATATACATGATCATACTCTGCAAATAGGGTCCTTCTACAAGATGATCCTACCGTGACCGGAAGCCGCAAAAAGCAGACAGAAAATTGTAAACTATGCACAAAACCCGAAAGGAATCCTATGAGAAAATTAGCCTTAACTGATGAAATATTACTGAATATCGAGAAACCCGCCCGCTACACCGGCGGCGAGGTGAACAGTGTAACAAAGGACCCTGCACAGGTGGATATCCGCTTCGCCATGTGTTTTCCGGACGTCTATGAGATCGGCATGTCTCATTTAGGCATCCAGATCCTCTACGACATGTTCAACCGCCGGGAGGACGTCTGGTGTGAGCGGGTCTATTCTCCCTGGGTGGATCTGCACAAGATCATGAAGGAGCAGCAGATTCCCTTATTTGCACTGGAATCTCAGGATCCAATAAGGAAGTTCGACTTCCTGGGCATTACCCTCCAATATGAGATGTGCTATACCAACGTGCTGCAGATCCTGGATTTAAGCCAGATCCCCATGCACAGCATTGACCGTACCTGGGATGCCCCCATCGTCATCGGCGGCGGCCCCTGCGTCTACAATCCTGAACCCCTGGCAGATTTTTTCGACCTGTTTTACATTGGGGAGGGAGAGACGGTCTACGATCAGCTGATGGATACCTACAAGCTCTGCCGCCAGGAAGGGAAAAGCCGCTTGGAATTTCTGGAATGTGCAGCAGGGATTGAAGGGATTTATGTCCCCAGGCTCTATGAACCATCTTATCACGAGGACGGCGTCCTGGCCGATTTCCGCCCGATCACGTCTCATGCCCCTGCAAAGGTGAAGAAGCAGGCCGTCATGGGGATGGATGAGGTGGTGTATCCCATGAGCCCGGTAGTCCCCTTTATCAAGGCGACCCAGGACAGGGTGGTCCTGGAGATCATGCGCGGATGCATCCGGGGATGCCGGTTCTGCCAGGCCGGGATGATCTACCGGCCCACCCGGGAGCGGAGTGTGGAAACCTTGAAGCAATATGCGAAGACCATGCTGGACAATACCGGACACGAGGAGATCTGCCTCAGTTCTTTGAGCTCCAGCGACTACTCCGGGCTGCAGGAACTGGTTACTTTTCTGATTGAAGAATATCAGGGAAAGGGGATCAACATTTCCCTGCCTTCCCTGCGGATCGACGCGTTTTCTCTGGATGCCATGCAGAAGGTACAGGATATCCGCAAGAGCAGCCTGACCTTCGCGCCCGAAGCAGGTTCCCAGCGGATGCGCGACGTGATCAATAAGGGGCTCACAGAAGAGGATATCCTGGACGGCGCCGGACAGGCTTTTGCAGGGGGATGGGCAAAGGTAAAGCTGTATTTTATGCTGGGGCTTCCCACAGAGACGGAAGAGGATATGGCAGAGATCGCCGTCCTGGCAGATAAGGTAGCCCGGAAATACTACGAGCTTCCCAAGGAGCAGCGCCGCGGAAAATGCCAGATCACAACCAGCACCTCCTTCTTTGTGCCGAAACCTTTCACACCGTTTCAGTGGGCGGCCATGTGCCCGGCGGAGGAATATGTAAGGCGGGCGTCCATTGTGAAGCATGCGTTTGCAAAACAGCTCAACCGGAAGAGCCTGAAGTACAACTGGCACGATGCCGAGGTGACCATCCTGGAGGGCGTATTTGCCAGGGGCGACCGGAGAGTAGGAAAGGTTCTGGAAGAGGCATACCGCCTGGGCTGCCTGTTTGACTCCTGGACCGAGACCTTCCATAACGAGCCGTGGATGCAGGCTTTTGAAAATACCGGTGTAGATCCGGAATTTTACACCCTGCGGAACCGGGGCGAAGACGAATTGTTCCCCTGGGATTTTATTGATATCGGGGTAAGCAGGCAATTTTTGCGCAGGGAATGGGAACTTGCCATGAAAGAAACAGTGACGCCGAACTGCCGGCAGCAGTGTTCCGGCTGCGGGGCAGCCGGCTTTGGAGGAGGGGTGTGTTATGAAGGTCAGAATTAAGTTCAAAAAGTATGGGAGCCTCCGTTTTATCGGCCATTTGGATGTGATGCGTTTTTTCCAGAAGGTGATGCGCCGGGCACAGATTCCCATTGCCTTTACGGCCGGGTACAACCCTCATATGATCATGTCCTTCGCAAGCCCATTAGGGATTGGGCTGACCAGCGAGGGAGAATATTTTGATATCGAACTGGCCGGGCACATTTCCAGTGCAGAAGCGGTCCGAAGGATGAATGCCGTGACAGCCGATGGCATTGAGGTGGTCAGTTTCCGGCAGATTGCGGAGGAAAAGAAAATGGCCGGAATGGCCATCGTTGCGGCGGCCGATTATCTGACAGACTGCAGATGTCCGGAGACAGGAGCCGCTTTCACGCAGGAGCTGGTCGCAGGTTTTTTAGGGCAGCAGGAAATCGTTGTCAGGAAACAGACAAAGAGGAGCGAGCAGGAGACTGACATCCGTCCGCTGATCTATCAGATGGAGCTTACAAAACAGGGCATTTATCTTCAGCTTGCCGCGGGAAGCGCACAGAACTTAAAACCAGAGCTTGTGATGTCCGCACTGTGCAGATTTGCCGGAATTGAGGAACCGTCTATCGCATGGCCCCGGCGCCGGCTGGAGATGTACGCGGACCTGGCATCGGAGCCGGAGAGAGCGGAGGGCATACGAAAGCTTGTAACATTGGAAGCATTGGGGAAGGATATCGAATGACCAGGAAAATTCTGATTATCAAAGAAGAGGAATATATCTGCACATATTTTATAGAAGACGGGGAGATCGTGGAGATTCATCCGGGTTCCCGGCAGGATTTGGCCGGGCATCAGGCCGTACTGGGGAATATTTATATCGGAAAAGTCCAGAATATTGTGGCAAATATCGGGGCCGCATTTATTGATATCGGCGGCATCAGCTGTTATTATGATACCAGCCAGGTTCCCCATGCCATTTTTACAAATAAAGTCGGCAAAAAGCCGCTGTGTATCGGGGATGAGATTCTTGTGCAGGTGAGCAGAGAAGCTGTAAAGACAAAGGCTCCCACCGTCAGCAGCAATCTCAGCCTGACCGGACGCTATGCGGTGCTGACTTCCGGCAATACCAGGATCGGCGTATCAGCAAAGCTGAGCCGGACGCTTCGGGACGATTATAAGGAACGGCTGCAGGACTGGAAAAATGAAGAATACGGGGTGATCGTGCGCACCAATGCCAAAGATGTGCCCCCGGAAACCGTGTTTGCAGAGCTTTCTCAATTAAAAAAACGGTTTCACGAATTAAAGCAGACGGCAGGCTCACGGACTTGCTTTTCCTGCCTGTATACGGCGGCCAGGCCTTATCTTACGGATCTGAAAAATGTATATGCGGACGGGCTTTCTGAAATCCTCGTGGAAGATCAGGAGCTTTATGAGGAGATCCTGGAATATTCCCGCAGGGAACAGCCGGAATTTGTAGACAAGCTCCGGCTCTATGAAGATCCGCTGCTTCCTTTGGGGAAATTGTACAGCACTCAGACCATCCTGGAGCAGGCGCTGAAGGAGCGTGTCTGGTTGAAGCACGGCGGCTATCTGATCATTCAGCCCACCGAGGCGCTGACCGTGGTGGATGTAAACTCTGGAAAATGTGTCTCCAAAAAGAGCCGTCCGGATGCCTTCCTGCAGATGAACCTGGAAGCGGCCCGGGAGATCGCCAAGCAGATCCGGCTTCGGAATCTGTCAGGGATCATTGTGGTGGATTTTATCAACATGGAAAAAGCAGAGGACATGCAGCTTTTGCTGCGGGAATTTCGGAAATCTCTATCCCAGGATCCGATTCAGACCACGCTGGTCGATGTGACTGCCCTGCAGCTTGTGGAGGTGACCCGGAAGAAGCTGCGGAAGCCCCTGCATGAATGCTGGAAAGGGAGAGAGTGATGAGTAAAAAAGAATTAAAGACCAATGCCATGCGTATGCTGGATAAATTGAAAATCCCTTATGAATATCTTACCTATGAATGTGACGAGTTTATCAGCGGCGTTTCCACCGCGGATCTGACAGGCCTCCCCCATGAGCTGGTGTATAAAACGCTGGTGACTACAGGGAAAACCGGGGAGCATTATGTCTTTGTCATTCCCATTGAGGGAGAGCTGGATCTGAAAAAGGCGGCAAAGGCAGTGGGAGAGAAGTCTGTGGAAATGCTGCCGGTGAAGGAGATCACGAAGGTGACCGGATATGTACGGGGCGGCTGTACGGCCATTGGGATGAAGAAAAAGTTTCCCACTGTTCTGGATACAACCGCAGAGGCGTTTGAACAGATCTATGTCAGCGGCGGCAAGATCGGCATGCAGCTGAGACTCAGCCCCGACGACCTGAAACGTGCTTCCGGCGCGGAGTATGGGGATGTCCTTCTTAATGAACAATAAAACAGTAACAGTTACTGTTCACACGGTGTCGTGCACTTGCTGCACGGCATCCGGCCAATTCAGTGATGGGGCGGGCATCCAGCCCCTCGCCGTCAGGCGACTTTTCAATGGGCTGGATGCGTTACAGTTCGCGGCCGGTGAGGTCGTGAACTGTAACCAGTAACAGCTAATCTGAATAATTATGTGCAAATTTTGATTTACAAGTTTTTCAGAAAGCGTTATAATATGATTCGACCGTCAAAAGTCTGTTTTATACGCCGGTCCGCCGGAAGGATGCGGCTGCATTTGAAATGAATACAAAAAGAGTGCCGGCAGCAGGCAATCTGCTGCTATGGATCATTCCTGAAATAATTGCAAGATCTGTTTTCAGCAGTGAACAGGCCATGGACAGTTATTTTAGGAATGCTCCTTAGAACAGCCGGCAACAGGTACATGGAGGAAACAGGGAAATGAAAAAAGTAGTAAAATTTGGGGGAAGCTCTCTGGCAAGCGCAGGGCAGTTTAAGAAAGCCGCAAGAATCGTCCGGGCGGATAAGACCAGAATCTACGTTGTGCCGTCTGCGCCGGGAAAACGTTTTTCAAATGATACCAAAGTAACGGATATGCTCTATGGCTGCTATGGCGCAGCGATCCGTGAAAAGGATTTTACAGAGCAGATGGAAGCGATCAAGGCACGGTATCAGGAAATCATCGACGGATTGAAGCTTTCCATTTCTCTGGACGACGAATTTAAGGCCATCCGGGAGAATTTCGGAAAAAAGATCGGCCGGGATTATGCCGCATCGAGGGGAGAGTACCTTAACGGAAAAATCATGGCCGCATATCTCGGGTTTGAATTTATTGATGCCGCTGAAGTGATCCGTTTTGACAAAGAGAAGGTGTTTGATGATGAAACGACGAACATTCTTCTTGCCGAACGGCTGCGTAATTCTTCCGGGGCTGTGATTCCCGGATTTTATGGAGCCATGGAGGACGGCACCATTGTGACCTTTTCCAGGGGCGGTTCTGATATCACCGGTTCCCTGGTGGCCCTGGCTGTGCAGGCAGACCTGTATGAGAACTGGACCGATGTATCCGGCTTCCTGATCGCAGATCCCAGAATCGTCCAGAATCCCAAGGCCATCGAGACGATCACCTACAAGGAATTGCGGGAGCTGGCCTATATGGGAGCAAGCGTGCTTCATGAGGATGCCATTTTCCCTGTCAGGAAGGCGGGCATTCCGATCAATATCCGCAATACGAACCAGCCGGAGGACAAGGGAACTCTGATCGTAGAGGGTACATGCCGGCAGCCAAAGTACACCATCACCGGAATTGCGGGGACAGACAGCTTCGTTTCCATTACCATTGAAAAGTCCATGATGAATTCCGAGGTTGGATTCTGCCGCAAGGTGCTGCAGGTATTTGAAGAAAATGAGATTTCCATCGAGCATATGCCGTCCGGAATTGATACCATGACCATCTTTGTCCATAAAGATATCTTCGAGGAAAAGGAGCAGCAGGTCATTGCAGGAATCCACAAGGCTGTACATCCGGATCACATCGAACTGGAATCGGATCTGGCCCTGATCGCCGTAGTGGGCAGGGGCATGAGGGCCACCCGGGGTACCGCGGGAAGGATTTTCTCTTCACTGGCCCATGCCCATATCAATGTGAAGATGATCGACCAGGGCTCCAGCGAGCTGAACATCATAGTCGGTGTCCGTCATGATGATTTTAAAAATGCGATCCGGGCTCTGTATGAGATTTTTGTGGAAACACGGATCTGATTTCTATAGAAAGATAAAAACGTACTCCCGGAATTTTTCTGTTTGTCCAGATGTTCCCGGGAGTATGCCGCATTTTAAGGAGGCAGAAATGATTGATTTTCATACACATATGTTTCCGGAGAAGATTGCCGCAAAGACGCTCCGGTTCCTGAGCGAACGCTGCAAAACCGTTCCCTTTACCGACGGGACTCCCGGGGGGCTTGCTGCCTCCGCAGAGGAAGCCGGGCTGGAGTGCTCCGTCGTACTTCCGGTTGTGACCAATCCGGAGCAGTTTGACAGCATCAACCGTTTTGCCGGGCAGCACCGGGAGGGACGGATCCTGTCCTTCGGCGGCATCCATCCGGAGAACGAGGATTATAAGAAAAAGCTTCTGTATCTGAAGGACCATGGTTTCCTTGGGATCAAGCTCCATCCGGATTATCAGGATACGTTTTTCAACGATATCCGGTACAAGCGTATCATTTCCTATGCAAGCGAATTGGATATGATCGTTTCCGTACATGCCGGCTTTGATCCGGGATACCCGGACTGCGTGCACTGTACCCCGGATATGGCGGCCGAGGTTCTTGATGACGTCCGGCCGCCCAAGCTGGTTCTGGCCCATATGGGCGGATTTCTGCGGTGGGATGAGGTAGAGCAGAAGCTGGTGGGAAAGAATGTCTGGTTTGATACGGCGGTCGTATTCGGACAGATTCCAGACGAACAGTTTCTCCGGATCTGCAGGAATCACGGAACAGACCGAATCTTATTTGCCACAGATTCCCCATGGTCCGGACAAAAGGAATCCTTATCGTATTTCCTGAAGATGGACCTTACGGAAGCAGAAAAGGCGCAGATTCTTGCGGAAAATGCAAAGAAGCTATTGACTTTATAAAAGCCCCATGGTATATTTTATGAGTATGCCGCACAGCGAGGTTTATAAAGTTCTGCATTGCTGATCCCGGACAGCCGATAGTGGATTGACCGGCCGAAAGGGCGTATCTTCGGATATGAGACAGGATGCGGGCACCGCAGCTGGCGAGTAATGATAATAGGAGGTGCCATATGTACGCGATCATAGCAACAGGTGGTAAACAGTACAAAGTATCCGAAGGCGATATCATTAAAGTAGAAAAGCTTGGTGTAGAAGCTGGGGAGACTTATACATTTGACCAGGTACTTGCGGTGAATAATGAGAGTCTCGTTGTTGGAAACCCTGTTGTAGACGGAGCGACCGTAACCGCATCCGTGCTGGGTGACGGCAAGGGTAAGAAGGTCATTGTCTACAAGTACAAGAGGAAAACAGGATACCACAAAAAGAACGGCCACAGACAGCAGTACACAGCAGTAAAGATTGAAAAGATCAACGCATAATCAAAGATGATCCGGATCACCATTTATATGAATGAACATCATGTGTATACAGGTTTTGACGTGAGCGGACATGCGGAGTTCTCAGATCCCGGGAAGGACGTGGTATGTGCTGCGGTTTCCATGCTGGTGATCAATACCATGAACGCACTGGAAGCGTACACGGAAGATGAGACAAGCCATGTCAGCGATGAGGAAGAGGGAACCATTGAGTTCCGTTTCCGCAGACGGCCTTCGCATGATGCGGATCTGCTGATCAATACCATGATTCTTGGTCTGGAGAGTCTGGAGGAGAACAGCGAATATGAACCATACATTGATATCATTTTCGAGGAGGTGTAATTATCATGATGAATCTGAACCTTCAGTTTTTTGCTCATAAAAAGGGAGTTGGTTCCACAAGGAACGGACGTGACTCCGAGTCAAAAAGATTAGGTGCCAAGAGGGCTGACGGACAGTTCGTAAAGGCGGGCAACATCCTGTACAGACAGCGCGGAACGAAGATCCATCCGGGCATGAACGTAGGACGCGGCGGCGATGATACATTGTTCGCACTGGTTGACGGTGTTGTACGTTTTGAGAGAAAAGGAAGAGATAAGAAGCAGGTTTCTATCTATCCGAAGGCAGAATAATTGTAGTCCCTACAAGGCAGGAAGTATTTCCTGCCTTTTTTATACCATAGTATATTATATTTTGTTAATAATTGCAGTAACATTCACTTTCACCGGTTTCGTCAGACGCAGAGTAAGAAGGCCGATTGACGATCTTTATGTGAAAAGCAGATTTTGTATCTTCCGGGATCCTATGATTCCGGGAATGCGTTCAGGAATCATCCTGGATTTTAATGATAGGAGAGTATGTATGTTTGCGGACAGGGCAAAAATCATGATCCGGTCGGGAAAGGGCGGCAATGGCCACTGCAGTTTCCGGCGGGAATTGTATGTAGCAAATGGAGGACCGGACGGCGGAGACGGAGGCAACGGCGGCGATCTGATCTTTGAAGTCGATGAAGGGCTTAACACGCTGGTTGATTACCGGCATAAGAGGAAGTTTGCGGCAGGAGACGGAGAAGAAGGCGGTAAGCGGCGCTGCCACGGCAAAAGCGGCAAAGACCTGGTGTTGAAGGTACCAGAAGGAACCGTCATTAAGGAAGCGAAAACACAGAAGGTCATTGCGGACATGTCCGGAGACAATCGGCGTCAGATCGTGCTCAAGGGCGGAAGGGGCGGATTGGGAAATCAGCATTTTGCCACCGCCACCATGCAGGTGCCCAAATACGCCCAGCCCGGAAAGCCGGCTATGGAACTGGAAGTGCTTTTGGAGCTGAAAGTCATTGCGGATGTGGGACTGGTGGGATTTCCGAATGTAGGAAAATCTACGCTTTTGTCCCGTGTGACCAACGCAGATCCCAAGATTGCCAATTATCATTTCACTACGCTGAACCCGAACCTGGGCGTAGTAGATCTGGACAATGGAAAGGGATTTGTCATGGCAGACATCCCCGGACTCATCGAAGGGGCGTCGGAAGGCGTGGGACTGGGGCATGAATTTCTGCGGCATATCGAACGGACAAAGCTGATGATCCATGTCGTGGATGCTGCAGGAACCGAAGGCCGGGATCCGGTGGATGATATCTACAAGATCAACCAGGAGCTTGAAGCTTACAATCAGGAACTGGCTGGCAGGCCCCAGGTGATCGCGGCAAATAAAACGGATCTGATCTATTCTGGAGATGAGGATCCGGTGGACCGGCTTCGGGCGGAATTTGAACCCCGGGGAATCCGTGTATTCCCGATTTCCGGTGTTTCCGGGCAGGGAATCAATGAACTGCTGTTTTATGTGGCGGAGACGCTGCAGAAGATGGACCAGAAGCCTGTCGTATTTGAACAGGAATATTTCCCGGAGGACGAACTGATCTATGAAGAGTTGCCATATAGCGTGGAGCTCGTAGACGGAATGTATGTTGTGGAAGGACCGAAGATTGAGAAGATGCTTGGTTATACGAACCTGGATGCAGAGAAGGGCTTTATATTTTTCCAGCGTTTCCTCAAAAACACCGGAATACTGGATGATTTGGAAGCAGCAGGCATCCAGGACGGCGACACGGTGAAGATGTACGGTCTGCAGTTTGAATATCTGAAGAGTGAGTAACCGGATACCGTGCTGACAGTTCAAAGCTGCAGACGAAATCTGATGGAATGATTAGAACAGGAGAAAGGTAGATATGACAACGAAGCAGAGAGCCTATTTAAAAAGTCTTGCCATGACCATGGATCCCATCTTTCAGATTGGGAAATCCAGCATGACGCCGGGGCTCACCCAGGCCATCGCAGAGGCATTGGATGCAAGGGAACTCATTAAGATCAGCGTGCTCCAGAACTGCGCGGATGATCCAAGGGAGCTTGCTGCGCTGGTTGCCGAGCGCACCCGGTCTGAGGTGGTCCAGGTTATCGGAAAAAAGATTGTATTATATAAGGAAGGCAAAGACAAGAAAAAACAGATTGAATGGCCGTCCTCCCCGCGCCATTCAAAAAAGGATCCGTCCGGAAGCAGAAGCTCTGGGTCCGGGAAGGCATGAGGAAGCAGAATGAAGATCGGTATTATGGGCGGGACATTTGACCCGATCCATATCGGGCATCTGCTGTTGGGAGAATTTGCATATGAAGAGTTCGGGCTGGATGAGATCTGGTATCTGCCCAACGGCAATCCCCCGCACAAGCAGCAGACGGAAGAAAAGGACGCTCTTCATCACCGTGTGGAGATGATCCGGCAGTCCATCCGGGAGGTTCCATATTTTAAGCTTTGTCTGCATGAGGCAACGGAAAAGAAACATTCTTATACTTATCAGACAATGCGGGAGCTGAATGCACTTTATCCGGAATACGATTTTTATTTTATTTTGGGAGCGGATTCTTTATTTGCAATCGAGACCTGGAAGTATTTCCGGGAAATATTTCCCACCTGCACGATCCTGGCGGCCATGCGGGATGACAAGGATGCAGCGGATATGGAGGCACAGATCCGGTATCTGGAAGGTTCCTATGGAGCAAAGATCCGCATCCTTAGGGCGCCTTTGCTGGAGATTTCCTCCACCACGCTTCGGGAGCGGGCTTCCCAGGGGAAGAGCATCTATTATATGGTGACGGACGCGGCAGCGGAATATATCAAAAAAAATCACTTGTATCAAAAAGGGGATCTGGGCGATGGCAGACTTAGAGAAAATTCGCAAAAAACTGGAAAATAAGCTTAAAAAAGAGCGTTATCAACATACACTGGGGGTCATGTATACGGCTGGCTCCCTTGCGATGCGGTACGATGAAAATATGGAGGAAGCGTTGACAGCCGGACTTTTACATGACTGCGGAAAATATGGGTCTATTGAGAAACAGATCCGGCTGTGCCGGAAGCACGAGATCAGGCTGGAGAGGGCAGAAGTAGAAGTCCCTGCACTGATCCATGCCAGGCTGGGCGCCTGTCTGGCGGAAAAAAAATATGGCATCGACAATCCAAGGATTCTGGATGCAATCAGGTATCACACCACCGGCCGGCCTCATATGTCGATGCTGGATAAGATCATCTATCTGGCAGATTATATCGAACCCTGCAGAAAAATGATTCCGGGCCTTCCGGAGATCCGTAAGCTGTCTTTTACGGATATTGACCAGGCGGTCTGCAAGTGCGCCGCGGCTACACTGAACTATCTGGAAAAGTCAAAGCGGCCCATAGATCCTCTGACCCGGATGACGTATGAATATTATAAAGATTAAACAGCCGTAAAAATGGCGGCAACCGAAGTTTTCGAAAGTTCTCAGATATAAAAGGAGGGAATGCAATGGAACAATCCAAGGAAATGGCCAAGATCGCATATCGCGCATTAGAGGATAAAAAAGGCGAGAATATTAAAATCATAGACATAGAGGGGATATCCGTACTTGCTGATTATTTTCTCATCGCAAGCGGCTCCAATGAAAGCCAGATCCGCGCTATGGTAGACAACGTAGAAGAGGAGTTGGAAAAAGCGGGCTATTCTGTCAAGCAGAGAGAAGGATACGGAACGGGCAGATGGGTACTGTTGGACTTTGGAGACATCATCGTGCATGTCTTTGACAGGGAAAACCGTCTCTTCTATGATCTGGAACGCATCTGGCGGGACGGAAAGAGTATTGAGATTGAAACTCTGGAAAGCCGATAGCAGCATGACCTACGTAAGATCCCGGAGAGTGTTGATGATGTTTCTCAAAAATGTGGTATCTCCTGACAAGCATCCTCAAAATTCTCCGGGGTCTTTTTACTTAGTTGAAGAAGCGGAAGATGCCGATCACCTTCCCTAAAATAAGGGGGTTCTGCACGATGATCGGATCCATGTAGTCGTTCTCTGGCTGCAGTCGGATGTAGCCGTCTTCCTTATAAAAGGTCTTGACCGTGGCGCTGTCTTCGATCAGGGCGACTACCATATCCCCGTCAGAAGCTGTATTCTGCTCCTGGATCAGGACATAATCGCCGTCCAGGATACCGGCGTTCACCATGCTTTCCCCCTGGACAATGAGGAGATAGGTCTGCTTGTTGGGCAGCATCTCCATAGGAACCGGAAAGTAGTTCTCAATATTCTGCTGGGCGAGGAGCGGCTCCCCTGCCGCAATATGACCGATGATCGGTACATTCACCACCTCACGGCGGGTCAGGTTAAATGTATCGTCCAAAATCTCGATCGCACGCGGCTTGGTGGGATCACGGTGGATGTAGCCGTTCTTCTCCAGGGTCTCAAGATGAGAGTGGACAGAAGAAGTAGACTTCAGATGCACGGCCTCACAGATCTCCCGAACTGACGGCGGAAATCCCCGGCATAAGATCTGGTCCTTTATGTATGATAAAATCTCTTCCTGCTTTTTGGTAATCTTTCCCTGTGACATAAAATAAACCTCCTGGTATAATGGAATCAACGAATTTATAATCTGATTCCATGATATCACAGTCCTGTTGAAAAAGCAAACACTTGTTGCGAAAATATGTTCGCTTTTTGTTACTGATTCCAGTCATATAAAAATCATCAAACAGCTTCTTACAAGCTGTGCTTGACGAATCTGTCTGCTGATTTTTATATGGCTGTGAATAGTAACCTGTTATTATCAATTTTTTAAAATAATGATTGACAAACAAACGTTCCTGATATATACTTATTAATGCAGGCGCGAACACTTGTTTATATACTTATTTGTTTCTCGTAATGAATTTTACGTTTTTTATTTTTGCCTGTACAAGAATACATGTATACAATTTAAATTCAGGTTTTTAACCTTTGATGAAAAGCCTGAGAAAAGCGTTCACAATTTTGTATACAATAATACACACTCCGAATCAAATTCTGCTTTACAGCCCTGAGCAGTTTGATTTATGCAATGTACAGTAAGCGCCGAAGATCGGTGCCGTACACAGTTTCCTGCATTTTTTAATTTAGTGAATCCCCATTCCTAAGAATGCAGGAGAGACCTACCGGATATCAATATACGTCCCCACGTTATTTGATATAAATTTATTTTTGCGAAGCAGCTATGCGGCAGTGACATGTCCCCACATGTACACGAGACGGCTGTTGCGCGGATCATGAAGCCCGCCTGTATCAGCGGCTGGGTTTTAACCTTATGAAAAGATTCTTTGCGTACAGATCTTTTCATACTACCACCTTTATATTTTTTATAAAAGACAGTATGCAGTATCCGGCTGTAAATCCGGAGCTGCATACTGTCTTTTTCTGCCGTCTGTTTTATTCCCGCAAAGCAACGACAACGAGCCATGCTTGCATGGATATTTGGGGACTGCCGCAATGCCTCTTTGGATACCTTGTAAAATGTCCGGACAGCAGCAGAAACTGTAAAATAGATCTATACGACAAATACCGATTTTTCCAAAAGATGTAGACAAAAACAAAGATACATGCTATAATATGCCAGTCAAACTCGTAAAGCTTTGTTTTTTATCCCATGCGGCAGTTTTGTTATATGATCCAGGCTTCATGGGAATATTCCGGGGAGGTTTTATTTATGGCTGATACGAATACCAAAACATATCATGAGCAGCTTTATATTGATGACACCTTGCGTTTACGCGAAATATTAAAAACGCTGCCTCCATTTGCAAAGGATTATTTTCGGGCTGTGGAACCACAGACATCCACACGGACCCGGATTTCTTATGCCTATGATATCCGGGTATTTTTCCATTTTTTAATGGAGAATAATCCGGTCTACAAAAATTATACCGTGGACCAGTTTACTGTACAGGATCTGGAACGCATTGAACCGGTTGATATTGAGGAATATCAGGAATATCTTAAGGTCTACAAAAATCCGGAGGAAAAACAGATCACCAATGCAGAAAAAGGATTGTCCCGCAAAATGTCCGCATTGAGGAGTTTTTACGGATATTTCTTCAAACGCCAGGTCATTTCCCGAAATCCTTCTCTGCTCGTGGATATGCCGAAACTCCATGATAAGGCGATCATCCGCCTGGATACGGACGAGGTGGCCATGCTCCTGGATTATATCGAGCATGGAGGCAGCGAGTTCACTGGCCAGCGCAGACGATATTATGAAAAGACGAAAAACCGGGATTTTGCGATCATCATTCTGCTGCTCGGCACCGGAATCCGTGTCTCGGAATGTGTGGGACTGGATATCCAGGATGTGGATTTTAAGAATAACGGCATCAAGGTAGTACGAAAAGGCGGCAATGAGATGGTTGTATATTTTGGCGAGGAAGTAGAACAGGCGCTGAAAATGTATCTGTATACGACCCGAAAGGCCGCTACGCCCCTGCCGGGCCATGAAAATGCCTTGTTCCTGTCTACGCAGCGCCGCAGAATCGGCGTACAGGCCGTGGAAAACATGGTCAAAAAGTACGCCCGGGAGGTCACCCCGAATAAAAAAATCACGCCCCATAAGCTGCGCAGTACCTATGGCACAACACTGTACAAGGAAACCGGGGATATTTATCTTGTGGCAGATGTGCTCGGCCACAAGGACGTCAATACTACCAAAAAACACTATGCCGCAATCGATGAAAACCGCCGCCGTCAGGCCGCAGGCGCCGTAAAGCTCCGGGAACCCTGAATATATGGCAGATTCTCACGATACTGTAGGCAAATTGGAGCATCCGCGCAGTATAGTGCCGATTAGACGCGACTATAGACAGATATCAGAGAATCTGATTTACGAAAGGATGATGAACTTAACATGCAGCTGCAGCGTTTACTAAGCATTACCAGAAAGGCCGTTGATGAGTATACAATGATCCAGGAAGGAGACCATATTGCGGTCGGGATTTCCGGCGGCAAGGACAGCCTTACCCTGCTTTATGCCCTTCATGGACTAAAGCGGTTTTATCCAAAACATTTTGAACTGAGCGCCGTGACCGTGAATCTCGGATTCCCAGATTTTGATCTGGAGCCTGTCCGGAAATTATGCGGCAGTATGCAGGTACCATACCGGGTCGTAGATTCAGATATCTACCATATCCTGTTTGATGTGCGCAGAGAATCCAATCCCTGCTCCCTGTGCGCGAAAATGCGCAAGGGCGCTCTGAATCAGGCGGTGAAGGAAATGGGCTGCAATAAGGTTGCTTACGGCCACCATATGGACGATATTATCGAAACCATGCTCCTGTCCCTGATTTTTGAGGGCAGGTTTCATTCCTTTTCCCCGCGGACCTATCTGGACCGGATGGACCTGACCGTCATACGTCCCCTGATGTTTCTGAATGAGGCGGATGTGATCGGTTTTCAGCATAAATATGAGCTCCCTGTCCTGAAGAAGAATTGTCCGGTAGACGGATATACCAAGCGTCAGTATGCAAAGGAACTGGTCCGGCAGCTCAATCAGGAGCATCCGGGCGCAAAAGAGCGCATGTTCCATGCCATCCTGAACGGAAATATCCAGGGATGGCCGGAACGGATTTCTCATATAAGATAAAACAAAAAAAGGATCTGGCAGATATCAGGAAGTTCTGCCGGATCCTTTTTTCTTCAATGTTAATTGCTATACTGCTCTTCTATTGCTTTTATATCTATCCTCTATCATTAAATTCTCTTCTGATCCAAAGAGATACTTTCTTTCCTTGCAATATATTCTTCAATAATATGGGCTGTGCCCTCAATTCCGAGCTGTGAACTGTTCAGGCATAATTCATAGCTTACAGCATCCGACCAGCGTTTATTTGTATAATAGTTATAATAGCTTGCGCGCTTTTTATCTGTTTTAACAATCTTATCTTTCGCTTTATTGTCCGGCAGATCGTAAATCCGTGCGATCCGGCGGATCCGTGCATCCATATCTGCATGTATGAAAACACTGACAACATTATTATAGGACTCCAGTGCATAATCAGCACATCTTCCTACCAGGATACATGGCCCCTCATCTGCAATCTTCTTGATCGCATCAAACTGCGCCAGAAATACCTTGTGGTTGATGGGCATATCGGTATATGTATTCCCCGTATAGCCCATGGAATAAGTATCCATAACAAGAGAATACAGAAAGCTGTTGGTGGGTTTCTCATCGTGGTTTTCAAAGATTTCTTCACAGATACCGCTCTCTTTTGCAGCTCTTGCGAGCATCTCTTTATCATAAAGCTTGATCCCAAGATCATCCGCGATCTTGTAGCCAATCTCTCTTCCGGCACTTCCATATTGTCTGCCGATTGTTATTATTGTGTTAGTTTTCATAAGCAATCACTCTCCCTTACAGCTAAAATACTGTCTTTTCTTTTTATTATATCGAATATAAATATATTTTACAAGAATTCTTCTTATATTTTCGTTAAATTTAACAATCTCCTGTTTGCCCGGCAGATCTCATTTTTCTCAGAAGCTCTTCAAAATACTCTGGAAGCGGCGCATCAAATTCCAGATACTCCCCGGAAACCGGATGGACAAATCCTAATATTTTGGCATGCAGGGTCTGTCCGGTAAGCGGAAATGGGCACTTTGCCGTTCCATATACCGTATCCCCGAGAATCGGATGTCCGATCTCGGACAGATGCACCCGGATCTGGTGGGTGCGTCCGGTTTCGAGCTGGCATTCAATGTACGTATATCCCTTCGAATTTCCGCCCTTAGAGCCTCCAAAAACACATCTTAGAAAGATTGGCAGGCTGTCGTTATAAAAGCGCTCCAGCACCCTGTAATGGGTCACAGCAGGCTTTCCGTTTTTACACCTGGTACTCATTTTCTTTCGATCTGTCGGATGGCGCCCGATGGGAGCGTTCACCGTTCCCTTCTCCCCTTCTATGATCCCCAGCACAACGGCCCGGTACCTGCGTGTAATAGAATGCTCCTTTAACTGCTCCGCAAGAGACTGGTGTGCGCGGTCGCTTTTACAGACCACAAGGGAGCCTGTGGTATCCCGGTCAATCCGGTGGACGATTCCCGGGCGGGTAACACCGTTGATTCCGGACAATTTCCCCCGGCAATGGTACATGACTGCATTGACCAGCGTACCGCTGTAGTGCCCGGGCGCCGGATGTACCACCATCCCCTTCGGTTTATTCACGACCAGGAGTTCCTCATCTTCATACAAAATATCGAGCGGAATATCTTCCGGAGAGATATCCGGAAGCTCCGGCTCAGGAACGAAAACCTGCACAATATCTCCGGTATTCACTTTATGATTGGGCTTCACCGCTTTTTTATTGACAAGGACTGCCCCTTCTTTGACCAGCTTCTGCAGATAGGAACGCGAAAAGTCCGGAAGCATGGAAGACAATAACTTGTCAATTCGCTCCGGACCGCCCTCTTCCATGATAAATTCAAACTCTGTTGCTTCTTCATTCAATACATTCATTCTCCTCACTGCACCTACTATAGTGTCTATTTCACCAAAATAACTTTATACCAATTCCTTACTTACTCCTAAAAAATGAAAACCACTCCAGTTCCTCCTCTTTATAAAAGAACAGGATCAGATAGGCAAACAAAATACAGGCGATCACCGCATAGCAGTCCGCCACATTAAATATCGGAAAATCAATCAAACTGAAATAGAAAAAATCTACCACATACTGATAGCGTATCCGGTCGATCAGATTGCCCACAGCTCCCGCACAGATCAGAACAGCACAGATCCGCATGGGGAGATTCCTGCGCCCGCCTGGAATCTTTCCATAGAAAAAGCCGATCAGAAAAAATATAACAACCGCCGCACATACAAAAAAAATCTGCCGGTTCTGGAACAGTCCGAATGCTGCCCCGCGGTTTTCCAGATAACGCAGCTCAAATACCCCTGGAATCAGGACAATCTCCCTCTGCTGCTTTAAATGTACCACCGCCAGATGCTTTGTGATCTGATCCAGCAGCACTGCCGCAGCACAGCAGAGGACTGCCGTCAGATAATCTCTTACTTTTCCAAATTGCCCGTCCATTTTCTATTCCCTCCCTGAACCAGTTACCAATCCGCGCCGGCAGTACACTGACCGTCCGCATATCCGCTTCTCTAAATATACTTATGGATCAAAACACAGACCCTGTTTTTCTTTGTAACGGAAAGCTGTTCCACGTATTGAAACTTTCCCATTCCTCTTACTGAGATAATATCCCGCTCCTTGATATGATACCCGTTGGAGGTCATAAGCCTCCCGTTTACAAATACCTTCCCGGCCTCGATCAGTCCCGTCAGCTTACTTCTGGATGTGGAAAATGCAAGGGAAAGCAGAGCATCCAGCCGGATAGAGGAAACCGTCCCCCGAATCTCCTGCACGTTCTGAGCATACTGAAAATCATCCCAATCCTCCTCCGACACGGAAACAGAAGTATGGCGTATCCTGAGCAGTTCCTTTTTTAGAATATCCGTTAGATTCGCATCTATAAAAACCAGGGCCGCGGAACCATCGATCAGGATATCCCCCATTTTTCCGCGTTCCAGTCCCAGATTCATGATTGCTCCCAGATAATCCCGGTGGGTCAGCGCGTCTGCGTATTTTTCATGCAGAGGTGCGATCCGCAGCACAGCCATCCTGTCCATGAAATAGCATCTGTACCTGCCTGCACTACCGCCGTCATCTTTTTGGTCCGGACCGCACGGAATCCCGGCGTATCTGCCACGCAAAGAAAGAGCATCTTCAGGCAGAAAAGCCGCCATCTGACGCTCTGCAGAATCATACCCGCCAAAAAGAACATATCCCGTATATAAGGAATCCTTCGGCAATGCATGCAGAATACTTTGTTCATTCAGATTTAGAAAATCCGTATATGTAATAATCCCGCGTTGGAATGACTGATGGGATAACTCGGAAAGCCGTTTTGCCAATAACTCTTCATCTTTCATCATCAATATCTGCCCCGCACAGTCGGCTGTTCCATAGAACCGCTCAGAAGATCCTGAAGATCCCCTGTGATATCCACATTGGTAGGAGTCACAAGGAAAATGTAATTCGAAATCTTCTGCAGATTCCCGCTAATCGCAAATGTTGCCCCTGAGATAAAGTCGATGATCCGCTGCGCGATCTCCAAATCCATCCCCTCCAGATTCAGGATCACAGTGCGTCCCGAAAGAAGGGTTTCTGTAATCTCACGGGAATCATCTACAGAAATCGGCTTGACTACACAAACTTCCATCCCCGCATTGTTCCCGCCGCCCCTCCGGGAAGCTGGCTGCCGCATGGGAGTCACGTTGCTGCTGGGCGCAGGTACCCTGCTGCTCTCCTGCTGCATATCAAAATCATCATAGCTGTCTTTGCTGTTCGTCTTTTTATTGAAAAAGGAACGCCTGGGCCTATCGTCGTATTCATCCTCGTAAAAATCGTCATCATCATAGAAATCATCGTCATAGTCATCTTCATCATTTAATTTCATGATGTCAAGGAACTTGTCAAAAATACTCATCTTTACACTCCAATCAATCTTTTTACTGCCCTTACTTTCAGCCAGAAATCATCTATACTCACGATCGATTCGTATAATCTCTGGCACCAAAGATTCCGGTCCCTACCCGAACCATAGTTGCTCCCTCTTCAATTGCAACCTCATAATCATTGGTCATCCCCATTGAAAGTATATTTACGTTAACATTATCAATGTTTTTGTGTGCGATGTCAACAGATAATTTATGTAAATTTTTAAAAATTGGCCTATTTTCTTCGGGATTTTCCACAAAAGGCGCGATTGTCATGAGTCCGCATACATGTATGTGAGGAAAATGCGCAAGCTTTTCGATGAACGGAATCGCCTCCTCCGCCCTGACGCCGAACTTGCTCTCCTCCTCCGCTATATTGACTTCAACAAGGATATCTACGGTCCGCTCTCTTTTAGCAGCTTCTTTTTCAATCGTCTGTGCAAGACGCAGTGAATCCACCGAATGGATGAGTTCCGCCTTCTCTATGATATACTTAACTTTGTTCGTCTGCAGATGCCCGATCATATGCCAGTGGATATCCCGGGGCAGTGCATCATATTTTTCTGTCAGCTCCTGAACCTTATTCTCACCAAACACGCGGACCCCCAGATCATAAGCCTCCTGCAGGACTTCTATGGGCTTTGTCTTGCTGACCGCGATCAGGGTCACTTCCTCCCGCTTCCGTTCTGCGCGCACGCAGGCAGCCTGTATCCTTTTCTCTACCTCATACAGCTGATCCCTTATCATAATTGAAACGCTCCTTTTTATTATAACGAATGATTTTCCTGATACCTTGTCAGAACTGCTTACTGGAATACCACCTCGGATGCCTCCACCATACTGCCATCCAGCACAATATGGTCGTAGTTGGAAAGACTGTAGGAGGCCCCTTCTTCTACAATATAGTAATCCGCATTCTCGCATAAGACAGAAACACGCCTGAATACCGCATATCCCTGGTTGATATTATATACCCCTTCAAGCTTCTTCTTTTCCTTTAGTAAAAATGTCTCTGAAGAATCGGGATTTATCAGTAATGTATTTAGTCCAAAATCTTCCGGATCAAGGTAAAAATCCCCTTCCTCCGTCATATAATAGATATCCGCGGACTGAAAGACCTCTTCCAGTTCCCCGCTTTCATCATTCTTTCTGCGTATCAGGATTCCCTGGGACGTCCCGCTTTTTCCAGAAGTCAGATACTCTGCCGGGACCACATAAAAGTCCTTTTCAACAACCGCACTTTTCGGAATCTTCAGACCGCTTTCCTGTTCCGTGATCAATTCGATATTCAAAAAGCGGTCCCCCGCATAGCGAATCATAGAATTATCAAACAAAAGCTTCCCATAATAGCGGCCGTCAATCTCCAAAATTGAAAAATCAGCCCAGACAGTCTCGTTGTCCTTATCAATCCTGGTTTTGATAAATGTAGTCTCAGCCAGTTCTTCTGCCATGGCTTTGTCAAGCTGTATATAGACATACCATTCTTCACTCGTGACCAGCTTGTACACGATATCTCCGGCCTGCACCTCCGCCTGATCCTCCAGGCGGACGGCGGAATAACTCGTCCTGTCAAAATCCTCCGGTTTTAAAGAGTTTTCGGAAAGAGACTCATATCCGTCAATGGTACGGACAAGGATACCGTCTGAGGTGCTCTTACCGACATGGATATTTTCACTGTTCTGAGAAATCAGATTGTCCAGCTGCATCATCTTCGACTGGCTTGACGCATCCCGCAAAATTCCGGTCAGTTCATTTTTTAGTGTATATACAGAGGAAAATTTCTGCGGATTAAAATTTTCATTAAAACTCTGAGTCTTCAAGGTCAGATTTTTCTGTACTTCATCTCCTGGAATAAACTCTTGCGTTTCTGCAGAAACTTCTGTATCAAGTCTTGCAGGTGAAACCGCGTAAACATTGCTCCCATTCTTTATCTTGCTGTTCTCGTTGCGAAAAAAACTGATATATCCTCCGGATTCTGCCGAAGCTGTCACTTCCTGCCTCAGAATCAGCCCGTTGTAGGAATTATCCTTTACAATACTTCCCCTGCGGACTTCATATGTTGAAATACGTTTAGAAGTCGCATATGTAAATACTGTAACGATCAGATACAGCAAGATTAATGTAAAGATCAGTATGCCGATATTCATTTCCTGCTTAGATTTATATTGGCTGATCTTAGCGAGATCCTTCCTTCGGACTGCCAACTTCTACTCCTCCGATTTTCGATTTTTTATTATCGTTTTTATCTGATTTCTGTTTTTATACCTATCGGACAAAAGTATATCACTTTTATATGTATATTTCCACTTTTAATTGACAATAATTAAATCATAGCCTAGAGAAAAGGAGGAAATATCATGAAGTGGTTCGACAATACTGCTCTGACTCTTGTCATCATTGGTGCGGCAAACTGGCTTCTGGTCGGTATCTTTCGTTTTGACTTGGTTGCCTTCCTTTTTGGAAATCTAAGCTGGTTTGCCAGAATTATTTATACAATCGTGGGACTGTGCGGACTGTATCTGATCAGTCTGTATGGAAGAATGGATACCATGTCTGACAGTACCTCTTCCTGACCCGTCCGCGTGGTGATGGACCGGGGTGTTCAGCCCCGGAATCACCGGCTGCATGCTAAGATCTTTGACATGTCACTGTATAGCAGTTCTTTATCATTTGCCCCCATTACAACAGAAATCAAAGGCTGTCCCGAGCTTCCTATATTGTATAATATGACACAGGAACCCGCCTGATCTGTAGTTCCCGTCTTTCCTCCGATCACATGGACTCCTTCCGGAGGCTGCGCGAGACCTGCAGAATAATAATTCGAGGCCGCCCATTCGTCTGTCCTTACGCTTCCGTCCACACCGGTCAGCGTGGCCTGATAGGATGTCATGGAAATGATATCTATAAACCGCTGGTCCTGGATACAGGCGTTGAACATCAAATACAGATCATAAGCGGTGGTATAATGCTCATCCTCATGAAGTCCATGCGGGTTCTGAAAATGTGTATGTGTTGCTCCCAGGCGCAGCGCCTCCTGGTTCATCATATCCACAAAACCTTCCTGGCTTCCTCCAATATACTCCGCGATCACCGCCGCATTGTCATTTCCGGAATGCAGGATCAGACCGCACAGAAGATCATACAATGTAAGCTGGTCTCCCACCTGGAGGCCGCATAATGACGCCTCCGGATCCACAAATGACACTGCTGTCTCGCTGACCGTCACCATATCCTCCAGATTGCCGTGCTTTAATGTAAGATACGCTGTCATCAGCTTCGTCGTGCTTGCAGGGTAAAGCTGGTCATGAATCCGGTCTGCGTAGAGAACCTGTTTCTGGTTTACATCAAATAAGCCCGCTGCATGAAGCGTCGGGTCTCCTTCCAATCCATTCAGCGCCACGTCTCCCGCAGCTACACACAGCTCCGGTGCAAAAAGCTCTCCCTGATACAGATTCTGGTTATAATGCTTAGTCTCATATAAAGCCGCATACATCGTCTTTGCATCCGCAGCTTTCAGATAATGCAGAAAACCGGCAGCTCCTAAAACGATCAGAGCGGCCATAAGTACCGCAGATAAAAGCAGCCCTTTTACCGCCTTCTTCCTGCGTCTCTTCCTTTTCCTTCCAGAAGGCAGTTCTCCGCGTTTCTTCTGTATCCGTGCATCCGGTCCCTGTCCCCTTCGGCTTCTCCCGTCTCTTCTGCCGGGCTCCTGCCGTTTTTTTCTTCTGTTCTCTTCTGGTCTCTGCCGGAAATCACGTTCATTCCTACTCATGCATATCCGCCTTTCATCTGTACAGTTCCCTCCAGTCCAGATCGCCTCTGTCAAGCGCAAGGATCAATGCCTCCGCCGTAGCGATATTAGTGGCCATCGGTATATTATATTCATCACACAGCCGCACGATATCATTTACATCCGGTTCATGCGACCTGGGACTCAAAGGGTCCCGGAAAAAAATCATAAGATCCATATCATTTTGTTCAATCTGCGCCCCCAGCATCTGCTTTCCTCCCAGATGACCGGCCAGATATTTATGGATGTTAAGATTTGTCACACTTTCCACAAGAATCCCCGTTGTCTCTGTTGCATACAGATTGTGTTTGTTTAAAATCCCTCTGTAGGCAATACAAAAATTCTGCATTAATTTTTTCTTCGCGTCATGTGCAACCAGTCCAATATTCATGATATGCCCTCTCCTCTACTGATATTTGTTCGGCTGAAGCCCGACATTCAGCACAAATCCGATTCCCATATAAAAACATACGACCGAAGTCATGCCATAACTGATAAACGGCAGGGAAATCCCTGTATTCGGAAACAACATGGTAGCCACACTGATGTTGATAAAACTCTGTATGCCGATCAGTGCGGCAACTCCGGCGCAGATGATGCGCCCTGCTTCATCCTTTGCCTTCATTCCAATCAAAATACAATCTATCACTATTAATAATAACAAAATTATCACGACACAACAACCCACAAATCCCAATTCTTCTCCAATTATTGCAAAAATAAAGTCTGTCTGCGGTTCGGAAATAAATTTCCCATTCTTTACGGACGTAGTGGCGGAGTTGTTATATCCTTTTCCGGTCAATTGTCCGGATCCGATCGCCATGATCGAATTGAGCTGCTGATAGGCTTCTTCGGATTCATACTTTTCCGGCTCCAGCCAGGCAAGGATCCGGTTCTGCTGATAATCGTGTATCAACGGCTGGTTCGGCTGTATTACGATGATAAACAGGACCGCTGCCAGCGGGACAAACACCGCAATTATATTTCGGATATATTTATAGCTTAATCCTCCCATAAACATCAGCACACAGAACAACATTCCCAGACATATGGTATTGGACAGGTTGGGCTGCTTAAAGATCAGGGCAAGGGAAGGCAGCATCAACGCCACCGAAATACAAATGAAACGGATCTTATTGATCGAATGTTCATACTTGGTCAAAAATTTCGCATAGAACAGGACCGTGATGATCTTTGTCAGATCGGAAGGCTGAAACTGGACAAAACCGAGGTTCAGCCATCGGGTGGCGCCATTGATGTTTTCTCCGAACAGGAGAACGGCGAACAGTAATATGATATTCGCCGCATACATGAGCCAGTAGAAGTTATTCAGCACCCACTCATAATCGATCAATGAGATGACGGCCATAGCAGCCAGGCCCATGATGACGCCCATGGCCTGCTTTCCCTGCGAGGAAGCCTGTGCGCTGCCGACGATAAAGACTCCGATCACGGAGATTGCAAGCACCAGTACAACAAGGCTGAATTTATAATCTTTTAAATGATACCGATGTAGTATATTATGGATAAAAGTCTTCAATCTTTCTCTCCTGTATATTTGATATGTATATCCGAACGCGTAATCTTGAGATCAAAGTTTTCCCGCCTGATCTCGATATATTTTGATATAGTGTAGTATATGTCAGAGGACAGCTTTTCTGCCAAATCCGGCGTACATTTCAACCGATCTGCGCTGAGCAGGTCATGAAGCCGGTCTTTTGCAATCTGGACGGAAGGTACACTCATCATCTTCTGGCCCTCCTACTTTTTTCCCAGCATCCTTCGGATACGCGAAAAAAGTCCGTCCGGACGGCTGAAATCGGGAATCGGAATCTCTTCTCCCAGAAGCCGTCTGCAGATATGGTCATAAGCATGTCCTGATAAGCTGTCTGTTCCGATGATCGGCTCCCCCTGATTTGTTGCGATTACGATCTGTTCGTCATCCGGGATAACTCCGATCAAGGGAATTGCCAGAATTTCTGTCACATCTTCGACCGACATCATGTCTCCCTTCTGTACCATGTCAATCCGCAGCCGGTTGATGATCAGGGCATTTTTCTTAATCCCTTTTGTTTCCAGCAGACCGATGATCCTGTCTGCATCCCGGATTGCAGAAACTTCCGGAGTCGTTACAATGACTGCACGGTCCGCTCCTGCAATTGCGTTCTGAAATCCCTGTTCAATCCCTGCCGGACAGTCGAGCAGGATATAGTCAAATTCTGGTCTTAACTCAGAAACCAGCTTCTGCATCTGTTCAGGAGAAACCGAAGATTTGTCTCTTGTCTGAGCTGATGGAAGCAGATAAAGCTCAGAAAAACGCTTGTCCCGGATCAAAGCCTGTTTGACGCGGCAATTGCCTTCAATCACGTCAACCAGATTATATACGATCTTGTTTTCCAATCCCATGACTACATCCAGATTCCGGAGACCAAGATCTGTATCAATGACAATCACTTTTCTTCCTGCCTGTGCCAGCCCGACACCTATATTCGCTGTTGTGGTCGTTTTACCGACTCCGCCTTTTCCTGATGTAATGACAATTACTTCTCCCATTCTTGCTATCCTCCTGCAATTTCTGATTCATGGCTGTCATTCAACTACTCTACAAGTGGATCGAGATAAATTCCGGCAGCATCAATTGCCGCAATTTTCGGACCGGGTATCTCTGAATAATTCTGGCAGAACATCTTCTGCTTTGCTTCCATATCTCCAATCCGAAGTGACCTTGGCTGCATAGAAAGTGCCGCAATATAGGCTTCCATATTTCCCGCGGCACCGGCATGCGCACTCCCGTAAAGCGCACCGATCACAACGATATTCCCTTTTGCAATAACAGATGCACCTGGTTCCACATTTCCCAGTATAACAATGCTGGTATCTGACTCTATCACCTGTCTTTTTCCTAATGTTCCTCTATAGAACTGCCCGTCTCTTACAGGAATATCAGACAGCGTTTTTTCTACAATACGCCTGTATGTCAGTTCATGTTCGTGATCCTGGTCAATGACACATACAATATCCATGTTTGTGATTTCTGAAATCAGACTCAGGACAGCCCGTTCTTCTGTATAATTCAGTCTGCGCCCCAGAAAGGAAACTGCAACCTGAGCCCCCTGGAAAAATCTGGCGGAGCTGCGGAATTTATTCCGGATATGTTCCATAAGAACATCAAAAGGCACCTCTGGATCCAGATAGATTTCCATGCCATACTTACAGCTCTTAATTGTAACAAGACTGTCCATATTTTCTCACTTCCTAGCTTTAATCAGAAATCGATTCTCCCAGTTTTGCGGCCTGACCGGTAATCAGTTCATCTTCTTCTGCAAGTTCAAAATTCGCCATGACGATATCTCTTCCTATCTCTGCCGCATATGCAGATGTATATCCATTGGCAATACGTACCGCAATCGCTATTTCCGGAGACTCAGCCGGTGCGAATCCGACAAAGACTGCATGGTCCGGATGTATCGCACTCTGCTGTGCTGTTCCGGTCTTCCCTGCCATTTGGATTCCCATTCCGGAAAAGCTTGCCGTGCTGTTGATCATGGCGACCATTCCGTCATGAATCAGTTCCCAGGTTTTTGGAGACACATTATCCATTTCGCTCACCACCACCGGTTCATAATTCTTGATAATCTTTCCGTTTGCATCTGTTGTCCTGTCCAGAAGCGTCAGCTTGTACACCGTCCCTTTATTTGCAACCGTAGATACATATCTGTTCAGCTGACTGACTGTATAATTGTTGGTTCCCTGCCCAATGGCGGAGAGTACAGAATCCGTATCAGAAATATTCGGTTCTGTTTCCGGAATCTCGAGTCCGGAGGTCTCTCCCAGTCCGAAGCCTTCTGAATACTTTCGCAGAACTTCGATCCCGCGGCTGCTGTCATAGTCTCCTTCCCGGTCCAGTCCAAACTGGAATCCTACCGTATAATAAAATACGTTGCAGGAATGATTCAGAGCATCCACTACATTCAGTCCTCCGTGTCCATACGGATATGACCAGCAGTGCGGATTCGGAGTAACCCCTTCAAATGCGCCTCCGCAGGAGATATAGGTATCTCCTTTGATGGTTTTTTCTGTCAGGGCAGCTACCGAGGACACCATTTTGTAGGTCGAGCCCGGAGCCGTAGTCTCCTGTGTCGCGTTGTTGTAAAACGGACGTGAGAGCCCGGTCACAAGCCGGTTATAATAATCAGAATCCATCGTATTTGCTAAGCGGTTGTTATCATATCCCGGATAGGATACGCAGGCAAGGACTTCACCTGTACTGGGGTCGCTTACCACTGCAGAACCGGTACAGGGTTCCAGAGCAAGCTGCCCGGGAGTGATCGCAAGTGTCTGGATCTGCGTGTGCAGCCAGCCGAAAGAATCCATGCCTCCGGTACGCAGGCCTTGATATGCGCCCTCATCCAGGGGCAGTACCCCTTGTTCATACACAATGGCACAAATCTGTGCTCCTGTGATACTACCTGATTTTATAAGATATTTGTAGAGAAGTTTGTCGAAATTCATATCCGAACTCAAATAATCTTGCAGATACTTCAGGATCGCCTGATAAACTTCTGCCGCATCGGAATATTCGGACGAAATATACTCATTCAGCCGTGAAGTATCGATCCAGTTTTTGGAAATCGCATAGTTCAGATATTGATTCATACTGATGCTTTCATCCTTCGACCACGCCTGATAAGTGGGGTCTGCCGCATCAACTGCTTCTGAGAGCAGGATGCCGCCCTGCAGGATGCTCTCCATATAATCCATATATCCCTGCATCTCGGCGGACAGATTCTGATATGGAGTCGTTCCGTTGAGTTCCGCCATAATCTCGTTCATAACTGTAGTCTTTCTCGCCTCATATACGGCATACACCTCTCTTTCTGCTGCGCCGGCATCTTCCTTTCCAAAATGCTGCTCATCAATGATCTGATTTGCAATAAAGGCAAAATAGGCATCGTCTGCCGGAATGATGATATTTTTCGTGTCCTCTTCCAGGCTGGGATCATAATTCATCATCGTACTCAGCTTGGAGAGGACTACTCCTGCAATCTTCTCTTCAATGATCTTATAGGTCTGCTCCTGCAGCTTCTTATCGATCGTAAGGTATACATCATTCCCGGCTCCGGGCTCCACGAAGTTGACTTCCTCCGTCACCTTGCCGACACTGTCCACATAGAATACACGGCTTCCTCTGTCCCCCTGGAGGACATTGTCCATGACCTGTTCGATTCCAGACTTGCCGACGATATCCGATAAAGCATACCGTTCCTTCTGATCCTCATCCAGAGCATCATATTCTTCCTGTGAGATCTTGCCGGTGTACCCGATCAGGGAGGCAAAATATTGGCTGTCCGTATATCTGCGCAGATACTCTGCTTCAATACCCACGCCTTCCATCCTGTCCAGATTTTCCATGATAGCAAACCGTGTCTCATCACTCACATCGGAGGCAAGCACAGTAGGAATATATTTTTGGTAGCTGTTCAGGTTGATGGCATATCGTAGATTGATCATTTTCAGGATATACTGCCTGTCCAGCTTTTTTTCATCCAGGTCATAGCCATAGAGCTCATGGCTGCAAAGATAATGGATTAAGTCCTCCGCCGTTGCATTTTTCTGTTCCTTGGACAGTTCATCAATGGTCCTTAAGCCGTAAACATCGGCTACAAAACGGAGCCGAAGTGTCTCATTGGTCTGTGAAAACTGATAGTTGCCTGCAGGATCCAGCACGATCCCAAAGCTGTGAATCACACTGTCCCCATGAGCTTCTACAATCCGGATCACCTCGTCCATGATACGGTTGAGAGTCTCGTTCCGGTCCTCCGTCCCTGAGAGGTCGTCCTCAAAAGTCACAGAATAGGCCAGTTCATTGTACGCCAGCAGTTCTCCGTTTCGGTCATAGATACTGCCGCGGGTGCCCTGCAGATCCCGCTCCTTTCGAATCTGGAGCTTATAGTTATCCATATAATATTCGCCCTTTACGATCTGCAGCCTAAACAGCCTGTTGATCAGGACCGCATACAGACAACAGAATATCAGAATCAGGACCAAAAGCCTGGATTCTGAAATCTGTATCATGGTCTTTTTAATCCTCTTAGAAATTCTTCTAAACAAATTTGCCTGCACTCCTTTTTTCTTCTGCCTCTAACCTGCGGTTTATAAAAAGTATGAGGGGATACAGCCCCAATGTCACTACTATAGTATATATGAGCTCCGGTATGATAATATGCCTCAGATAGTGTAAAAAATCAAATTCGCTCCGAAGCATGAACATCAGCAGATAGACGATCAGCCCGTAGATAAACTCCGTTGCTCCCACCAGAGCCAATGGCAGCTTGACATCGTCATCATAATACATCTGTTCAAACAATCCGTTTACATAACCTGCAAACAGGTAGATCAGGGCATAAAACCCAAGAATATTTCCAAACTGGATGTCGGTCAGAAGCCCTGAGAAAAAACCTACCAGCATCCCGTCTCTGGGTCCGCGCATAAATCCATAGGAAGCGGTCAGGATGATCAGGATATTCGGCTTTATGGATGCAAGCGCCAGGTTGGGAAACAGCGTGCACTGCAGCATATAGCAGAAGCATACTGTCAGTGCCGTCACAATGACACGTTTGATCTTTATCCCTTTCATTTACCTGCTCCTTTCACAATTAAATAATGCTGCAAAATCACTGTCCTTCTGTTCCTCCGGCTTCGGCTCCTGCCGGCATATCCTCCTGGGCGCCTCCTCCTGCCGGCTCGCCCTGGGCTGTCCCGTCTTCCGGAGGTGCTCCCTCTCCTGTTTCGCTTCCGGAGGGCGCGCCTTCTCCTGTTCGGTTTTCCGCAGGCTGACCTTCCGGCGGTTCATTTCCAGAAGGCTGTCCTTCTCCTGCTCCATTCCCGTCCTCTCCCCCTGCCTCGGTTTCGGCCGGTTGTGCTGCTCCTGCATCCTCCTGAGTGATATCCGTTCCGGTCAGTTCCGCCTTGGTCTTCGTAATGACGAGCACTTCCTGAAGCTTTTTAAAATTTACCACAGGGGTAAGATAGCCTGACCTGGTCATGTTATTAGAATCCACCTGCACCTCGCTGACATAACCGATCAGGATTCCCTGCAAAAATTTATCACTGATATGGGAGGTGACGATCTGCTCTCCCACCTCTACTTTATTGTCGTTATTCTCCATCTGCTCAAAGCGCATCTTCCCATCATTGATCAGGGACAGGTCCCCGCGCACAATACAGGTGTCCGAGGTGGACAATACCATGCCTCCCATATTGCTGGAATCATCGATGATGGAACGCACGGTTGCCCAGGTAGGCCCTACCTCAGTCACGATGCCTACCAGCCCGCTTCCTGCAATCACATTCATATCCACCCGGATCCCGTTCAGGCTTCCTTTGTCGATCGTAAAGCTGCTGAACCAGTTCCCGGGATCCTTACTGATCACACGGGCGCCGACCTTTTCATATTCTGCGTAGTTCTGGTCTAATTTGTATAATTCCCTGAGCCGTTCCAGCTCATATTTTTCTTCCTGAAGGTTGTTGTTCTGCATGATCAG
Source organism: Lachnospiraceae bacterium M18-1 (assembly GCA_000403295.2). Lineage (GTDB taxonomy): Bacteria > Bacillota > Clostridia > Lachnospirales > Lachnospiraceae > Schaedlerella. The sequence continues at coordinate 374,161 of KE159605.1, forward strand.
TTCATCGATCTGTGCCTGCAGGCTCTTGTTCAGCTTGCGCGCTTCCTCCAGTGTCCCGAAGTTCTCGCTGAAATCGATGAGCAGGCTTCCTACCTTGTTGAACCCCTGCTGCATCGGAATAACCGTAAGATTGGCGAGCACCTTAAACGGGCCGGCTGTCTTTTCGTAAAATACGGACAGCAGCATCAGAAGGATGCACACCATGGTCAATCCGGCAAGCAGATATTTATTTGTATTGGTCGTCTGATTTTTTTTCTTCATAATGAATGATCGTTCCCCCTGCAATCTGTCTTAAAGCTTTCTTAACCATTTGTACTCCCCATCCAGCAGGGAATAGGTCAATTCCTTATATACCCGCTTATCCTGGATGATCTTCTTCAGCCCTTCCACCACGCAGAGTTCCGGACGGGAAACTGTTCGGACCGCAAGACCTGTGCTTTCCTCCAGATATGTAGAAAGCTCCTTTAAATTGGCCAGCCCGCCGGTGAGGCAGATCCCGTTCTTCTTAAGCCCGCTGTGTACGGTGGGAGGCGTCCGGTCGAACATGGACCGGATCTCTGACACACATTCCTTCAGCGGCTCCCGCATGGCCGCCCTCACCATGCCCACCGGGATATCCCTGTATTCCGGTACCCTGGTACGCAGATTCCTTCCGGATACGTTGATCGTGGTACAGGTGGCATCCTCAAAAATCCCGAAATCCTGGCGCAGCATCTCCGCCGTGCGCCTTCCGATCAGAAATTCCATGTGATGCCGTACCTGATTCTGGATTGCCTGATCCAAATGCTCTCCGCCCAGCTTCAGCAGCCGGTTCATAACCATACCGCCGCGGGACAGCACGGAGATCTCGGTGGAGCCCCCGCCCATATTTACCATAAAGATTCCCTCTGTACGGTTCACATTCACCCCAAAGCCGATGGCGTCTACGACAGCCCGCTCTGCGATCCTGACGGTCTTGGCCCTTGCTGCGGAATGATAGACCAGGTCATAGAATGCCCGCTTTTCGACCTCCGTGACATCTGTCGGCACTGCTACAAGATACTCTGAACCTCCGTAAAAGGGCCGCTCCCTTTTTAAGAGTTCCCGGAGGAGACACTGCATATCGTCAAACTGCGCGATCGCGCCGCCCTGCATGGGAAACAGCACCTCGATATTCTCCGGCGCTTTCTCAAACATGTCCCATGCCTCATCTCCTGCAGCGTAGAGAAATTCTTTATCTTTTTTTGCAATGATATTTCTTTCTTTCCATATAAAATCTCTTTTCTTATCGAAAACCTTTATTTCATAGGTCCCCAAATCCAGCCCATAAATATTCCGGAACATCTGTTACCCTTCCTTTTTCCGGAGCATGCATGATATCGTTAATTAAGGATTCCCTGCTCCCTCATGCTGCTGTAGCAGTTATCGCCGATGATGATATGGTCCACAAGTTCCACGCCGATCATCATGCCGGCCTCATACACCCTCCTGGTGACAATGACGTCCTCCTTGCTGGGCGTGGGATCACCGCTGGGATGGTTATGGAGCAGGATGATCGCGACAGCATCCTTCTGCAGAGCTTCTACAAACAATTCCCTCGGGGAAATAACCGACGCATTGACGGTTCCTCTGGAAATATCCGTCTCCCCGATCAGCCGCGACTTCGTATTCAGAAGCAGCAGCTTCATGGTTTCCTGCTTCTGATGCCGCAGATCCTCCATGTAATAGCGTGCAACGGTCCCCGGAATACTGAAATTCAGTTCTGTTCCCGCGTTCGCTTTGGAAAGACGTTTCGCAAGTTCACAGAGACAGAGAATCTGGATGGCCTTCACCTTACCGATCCCCCTGATCCGGGTCAGCTGTTCATAAGACCAACGGTGGATGCTCAAAAGCCCGCCCTGGAAATGGTCCGAGTACAGGATCCGCTTCGCAAGCTCCACGATGTTTTCCCCCCGTGTCCCTGTCCGCAGAAGGACCGCCAGCAGTTCACTGTCTGTCAGATTCTCCGGCCCAAAGCGCTCGCACTTCTCGTAAGGACGTTCTTCCATATTCAGTTCTTTCATTCTTTTCATATGTTTTTACCTGCTATGAAGATGGCATAGCACATAACAGGTATTTTACCATAATTTAAAAAATGTGTACAGGTTTGGAAAACTGAAATTTTTGTGAATATAAACGAAGGCCTTAGATAACCTGACGTTCCGCCCTTCACTCCCATGCCATAAACCGCTCAATGACCGCCTCTCCCACCTTCACTCCATCCATCGCCGCCGACATGATCCCACCTGCATACCCGGCGCCTTCGCCGCAGGGATAGATCCCTCCGATCTCACATTCCATCGTTTCTCCCCGGACCATCCGCACCGGGGAGGAGGTGCGGCTCTCCACTCCGGACAGTACCGCGTCCTCCCTTGCAAATCCGGGAATCCTCCGGTCCATGGCGCAGATTCCCCTCTGCAGGGAGTCTGCCAGCTCTTCCGGGAAAATCTTCCGCACATTTGCCAGCCGGCAATCTCCTTTGACCTGGGGTAAGATGTCCCCAAGCGCCGTTGTCCGCACATTCCTGCAGAAGTCCCCGTAACACTGCACCGGGATCCTGCCCTGCCCCTCCCGGTACGCGAGGGCCTCCAGGCGGCGCTGAAATTCTACCCCGGCGAGGGGATGTTCATTCCCAAAATCTTTGGGAGATACGGTCACGATCACCGCGCTGTTGGCATTGCTTCCTGCCCGGCCGTGGTAACTCATGCCGTTAACGGCGATCCGTCCCTCCTCGGAGGAGGCGTTGACCACATACCCTCCCGGACACATGCAGAACGTATACACCCCCCGCCCGTTGTCCAGATTTTCTGACAGCTTGTAGGACGCGGCCGGAAGCTTCCCGGCCCAGGCGCTCCCGTACTGGGCTTTCTGGATCATCTGCTGGTGGTGCTCGATGCGCACTCCCACTGCAAATGCCTTGGCATGCATGGGAATGCCGCTGTTCAAAAGCATCCCAAAAGTATCCCTGGCGCTGTGCCCGACGGCGATCACCAGGACTTCCGCCGGAATCTGCTCCTTTTCGTTCACCGTGATCTCACGGAGCTGCCGGCCGGCTGCGGTCTCCTCACAGTTCAGGCCGGTGAGACGGCTGTGAAACCGGATTTCCCCGCCCAGCTGCCGGATCTCCTCCCGCAGGTTTTTGATCACCCGGGAAAGGATGTCCGTGCCGATATGGGGCTTCTGCTCATAAAGGATCTGTTCCGGCGCACCGAAGCGGACAAAGGTTTCCAGCACCAGACGGTTCCGCCCTCGGGGATCTTTTACCAGAGTATTCAGCTTTCCATCGGAAAAGGTTCCCGCGCCGCCCTCTCCGAACTGGACATTGGATTCCGGATTCAGAGGCCCGCCTTTCCAGAACGCCTCCACGTCCCGGATCCGCTCCTCCACCGGAGCCCCCCTCTCCAGCAGCAGAGGCTGATACCCTTCCCGTGCCAGAAGCCAGGCACAGAACAAACCTGCAGGGCCGGCACCAGCCACCACCGGCCTGTGGGAAAGCTTTCTGATCCCGTGAGCCGGCGTCCGGTAAAGGACCTCCTCCAGCTTTTCAATCTGTCCCGGCTTCTGCTTCTTTTGGCCTGCCCGCCTCAGAACAGCCTCTTCCTGCCGGATCTTCACATCTACTGTATAGGTATAGTAAATGTCCGGTTTTTTTCTGGCATCAATGGATTGTTTGAAGATCTGATATTCCAAAGGTTCTGTTTTTTTCAGATTGAGAAGCCTTCGGATCTTGCCCTCCAGCTCCTTTTCACTGTGTCCCGGCTGAAGCCGTATCTGACTAAGCCTTAACATGGGCCGCCTCCTTTCCTGCCACATGGCCGCTGGACCATGCCCACTGCAGGTTGTACCCGCCGCAGAGCCCGTCCACGTCCAGCACTTCGCCTGCAAAATAAAGCCCCGGAATCAAACGGGATTCCAGTGTCTCAGGATCCACGTCCCGGGTATCTACACCTCCCCGGCAGACCTGTGCCTGGGCAAGGGGATTGGCGGAAGTGACGTTGGTTTCAAACTGCCGGATCAGACGCGCCAGCGTTTCGATCTGCCCATCCTTCAAGGTCCACACAGCCTGGCTGCGCGGAAGTCCGCCAAGGCGGATCCACAGATTCCACAGCTTTTTGGGAAACAGCCCTACAAGGAACTCCTCCACCGTTTTTTCCGGGCGTATTTTGATCCGTTCCTTCAAAAAGTCCTGGAAAGATTCCCGCTCCATATCCGGCATAAAATCCAGCACAGCCTTCACGGACTGCCTGCGGTATAATGCCTGGGCCGCCGTACCGCTCACCTGAAAGACCGGGATTCCAGAGATCCCATAATTGGTCAGCTGGATTTCTCCCCGGTCCCTGGCGATACAGACCTGATCTGCCAGGATCATGACCTCGCCTGTCACCCGCACCCCGGAGATGCTTTTGTAAAAATCCTCCCGGCAGCGGAGCTGAACCAGCGCAGGGACCACCGGAACGATCCGGTGCCCAAGCTGCCTGGCAAGCGTATAACCGGCATCTCCGCTTCCGGCTGCGGCTGAGGCCGGAGAACCGGCGGCCAGAATCACGCGATGCGCACGGATCTCTCCTGACGTGGTTTTCAGGCGGAAACCGGATTTGTCCGGCCGGATTTTTGTACATCTGCAATCCGTCCGGATTTCCACATGAAGACGCCTGCATTCCATCCGAAGCACATCCAGGACCGAGGAGGCCTGGTCGGAATTGGGATACAGATAGCCTTCCCGGCTTTTAGGAAAAATACCAAGATCCTTGAAGAAGCTTATGGTTTCTCCGGCATCGAACTGCCGGATGATTCCCCATGGGAAGGCCGGATTCTCTGAATGATAGCAGGAAGGCTCCTGGTGCAGGTTGGTATAGTTGCACCTTCCGTTACCTGTGGATAAAATCTTTTTTCCCACCCGGTCATTCTGCTCAAGCAGAGTCACCCCGGCCCCGGCAGATGCCGCGGTGATCGCCGCCGTCAGGCCGGAAGCCCCGCCTCCTATGATCGTTACATTTCCCATTTCCGCCCTCCTTCTTCCTGTTCTATATGGCTTCAATCTGGTCCCTGGAAACTAATCCGGCATTCTCAAGATGCTGCAGTGACTGGAGGATCCCAAGCTTTGCGCTGGGCCAGGTAAGCCCGCCCTGGAAATACACGGCATAGGGAGGCTTGATGGGTCCGTCTGCGCTCAGTTCAATAGAGGAGCCCTGTACAAATGCTCCTGCCGCCATGATCACATCACTGTCATATCCCGGCATGGCCCAGGGAACCGGGGTAACATAGCTGTCCACCGGAGCCGCCGCCTGTACGCCCTGGCAGAACGCGATAACGCCCTCCGGGGTTCCAAGCGTCACGGCCTGGATGATATCATGCCTGGATTCCACGCTGTTTGGAATGACCGAAAAGCCCAGCCGCTCATAGATATTAGCCGCAAATACAGCTCCTTTTAAGGCGCTGCCGACCACCACCGGAGCCAGGAAAAAGCCCTGGTAGAAGGACTGCATCACGCCCAGGGAAGCTCCCACCTCCCGGCCCAGTCCCGGGGATGTGAGACGGCACCCGCAGTTTTCGATCAAATCTTCCCTGCCTGCCACATAACCGCCGATCGGCGCCAGTCCTCCCCCCGGATTCTTGATCAGAGATCCTACCACCATGTCCGCTCCCACGTCGCTGGGCTCTATGCGCTCCACAAATTCGCCGTAGCAGTTATCCACCATACAAATGATATCCGGCCGGATTCCTTTGATGAAGGCGATCAGCTCTCCGATCTTTTCCACGGAATAGCTGGGCCGGGTCTGGTACCCCTTAGAACGCTGGATCGTGACCAGCCGGGTCTTTTCATTCAGACTCTGTTCAATGGCCGGATAATCGAAATATCCGTCTTCTTTTAATTCCACCTGCCGGTAAGTGACCCCGTATTCCGCCAGAGAACCTCTGGAAGGTCGGATCCCGATCACCTCCTCCAGCGTATCATAAGGCTTTCCCACGGGGGACAGCAGTTCGTCTCCCGGACGCAGGTTCGCAGAGAGGGCCAGCGCCAGGGCGTGTGTCCCGCAGGTGATCTGGGGACGGACCAGAGCCGCCTCCGTGTGAAAGGTATCCGCATAGATGCGTTCCAGGGTATCCCTTCCGTTGTCATTGTATCCATATCCGGTGGAATACTGGAAGCACTCTGCGCTGACCCGGTTCTTCTGCATGGCCCTGAGTACCTTTAACTGATTGTATTCCGCCGTTTTATCAAATTCCAGAAAACGGGGCATCAGTTCCTGTTCCAGGCGTTCCCCGGCTGCAAATACCTCCTCTGAGATTCCAAGACTTTTGTATATCTTTAACTGTTCCATTTGATCTGTTTCTCCTTTTTACTGCTCTCTTCCTTTTAAATCATCTGCCGTCTTTTCAGTTCTTCAAGCATCTGTTTTAATAATACATCCTCACCGCATCCCGTTTTGCCCTTGTCAAGCCAGATCACATCCCGTTCCCGCTTGAACCAGGTGATCTGCCGCTTCGCAAAATGCCGGGTATCCCGTTTGATGATAGCGACGGCCTCCTCCAAGGTGCAGTTCCCTTCCAGATAATCCAGCATTTCCTTATATCCGAGTCCCTGCATGGAGACCATATCCCTTGTAAATCCGCGGTTCTTTAACCGGGCCACCTCATCTTCCAGCCCTTCCTTCATCATCTCGTCCACCCGTCGGTCGATCCGTTCATACAGGCGTTTCCGTTCATCATTCAATACAAAATAGGCAAAATTGTAGGGAGATTCCTTTTCCCGCTGCTCCTGATTGTGCTCCGAGATTTTTTCCCCGGTCTGATGGAAATATTCCAGCGCACGGATGGTCCGCTTCACATTGTGGGCGTGGATCTCCTCTGCAGACCGGGCGTCCACTTCCTGGAGCATCTGGTGGAGAAATTCCGGTCCCTTTTCCCGGGCCAGCTCTTCCAATTCCCTCCGGTATGCGCCGTCGCCTCCGTTTTCCGTAAAATCAATATCATATAAGACGGCCTGGATATAAAACCCGGTTCCCCCGGTCAGGATCGGAATTTTATGTCTCCCATAAATCTCGTCCATGGCCGCCTTTGCCATCTCCTGAAAGCGGAACACATGGAACGCCTCATCCGGGTCCAGTACATCGATCAGATGGTGCCGGATCCCGTCCATTTCCTCCGGCCGGATCTTCGCGGAGCCGATGTCCATCTGGCGGTAGACCTGCATGGAATCCGCTGAAATGATCTCCCCGTCTACCGCTTTTGCCAGGGCGATGGACATCTTCGTCTTTCCGACTGCGGTAGGCCCTGTCAATATTATCAATGGCTGTTTCATTTTTTATCAGACCTTTCGTTACTATTCACGGCCTTTCTCTGCTACACGATCCTCTTAAACTTTTTCTCCAGATCCCGCTTCGACATGGCGATGATCGTGGGGCGTCCGTGGGGACAGTGATAGGGATTGGATAATAACAGCAATTCCCCGATCAGCACGTCCATCTCCTGGGCAGACAGACGGCTGTTTCCCTTCACCGCGGCCTTGCAGGAAAGAGAGGCCACTTTTTCATCAATCAGCTCCGGCGTCATAGAAGTGTTCACACTGTCCGACAAGGAATCCAGCATTTCGAGAAGCAGTTCCTTTTTCGCGATTCCAAACAGATTGGCGGGAACTGCGCGCACCGCATATTCCTTTCCTCCGAAGGGCTCAATCTCAAAGCCGATCCTCTGAAACCGTTCCATGTGCTCGTTCAGAAGCCGGGCCTCCTGCATGGAAAGGGTCAGTATCACCGGGGGGCTCAGATACTGTGAGGTATATTCCCGATTCTTCATCTCCCTTAATGTGCGTTCATACAGGACACGCTCGTGGGCGGCATGCTGGTCGATGATATACAGGTTGTCCTGAAACTGAACAAGCCAGTAGGTATCAAACACCTGCCCCACCAGCTTATACTCTGCCCGGATATCCCGCTTTAAAAGCTTTTCCTCAAACAGGTCCATCTGTTTTGCCCGGACAGCTTCCTCAGGTTTCTTCGGCTTTGCGGATACATGGTAATCCTGCGTTTCACGGATGAACCCGGGCTTGATTTTCTGTCCCGATCCGATTTTCTGTTCATACCCGGAAACGGATGTTTCTTTTGGATCGGCATCCGAAACCTTATCATCCCCGGAATCCGGTATGGATTCCTGACTGGATGCTGCTTTTTCCTGACCGGATGACACGATTGGTTCCTGGCTGGAATCCGTCAGCTGTTCTGCTGTGTCCGTTTCCGCAGAAGCTTTTCGTTTCTCATGATACTCCAGCACGCGTTCCTGCATTTTGCGGATGAAATAATCCTCGTCTTGGATTTCCTGCTCCTGTACTGTTTTCTTCGGCCGGAGCAGAAACGGGCTTTCGGCAGGCGTACTGTCTGGATAAGAATCCTTTTGGGGTTCGGGCACCTCCACCTGGGGAATCAGCTCCGGCTCCAGCAGTCTCCTGTGGATTCCTTCAAAGACTGTATTGTAGACCTCCTGCTGCTTCTGGAAGCGCAGTTCCATCTTCGTGGGATGGACATTGACGTCCACCTGTTCCGTATCGATCTCAAACGCCAGCACAGCAAAGGGAAATTTGTGCTGCATCATAAAGTCCTTGCAGGCATCCTCCAGTGCTTTGGAGATCATGGCGCTTTTCACATATCTCCCATTTACAAAAAAAGTCTCAAAATTCCGGTTTCCCCGGGTGATCACCGGCTTGCCGATATATCCCCGGATGCGGATGCCGTCCGACGGATAATCCACTTCCAGAAGGTTGGACGCCACATCCCGGCCATAAATATGGTAGATCACCTCATCCAGCTTCCCGCTCCCGGAGGTTCTCAGCTTTTCCTGCCGGTTGTTCAGAAAGCGGAAAGCCACCTCCGGGTGGGAAAGCGCCAGACGCATCAGCAGGTCCTGCACATGCCCCGCCTCTGTTATAGCGGTTTTCAAAAACTTCCTGCGGGCAGGCACATTGTAAAACAGCTGCCGCACGGAAAACACAGTCCCATCTGCCGCTCCGGTCTCTTCCATGGAAATCTCCCGTCCGCCTTCGATCACATAACGGGCTCCGAAAGTCTCCTCCTTCGGCTTCGTCACCAATTCCACCTTGGTCACGGCCGCGATACTGGACAGTGCTTCTCCGCGAAAGCCCAGAGACGAAATCTGGGACAGATCCTCCACACACCGGATCTTGCTCGTGGAATGGCGCAGAAATGCATTCCGGATATCTTCTTTCAGAATGCCGCACCCATTGTCCGTAATCCGGATCAGGGTGACTCCTCCGTCTTCGATCTCCACTGTGACCGCATTTGCCCCTGCATCGATCGCATTTTCCACCAGCTCCTTGACGATGGAAGCCGGCCGCTCAATGACCTCTCCTGCGGCGATCTTATCAATTGTCATCTGATCCAGAACCTGAATCCGTGCCATAGCCTTCCTCCTTTACCTGCCGTGTATTTCCATCTGCTGTACACCCGGCTGCGGATTTCCTCTCTAGCGTAGTTCCTTACCACCGGTTCTTCAATTTATTCTGAAGCCGGTAAATGGTATTCAGTGCATCGATGGGCGTCAGATTGCCCACATCAATATTTTTCAGTTCTTCCAGCACATCGTCGTCCTGGACGGTGTCAAAGAGAGAAAACTGTGCCAGATCCACCTCATCATATTTCCTGGGTTTCGCCTTTTTCTGCGGCTTCTGGGGGCACTTCACGGCAATCTCGCTGACCCTGCCGGTAATATCTCCTTCTGCAAGCTCCTCCACGATCTCTTTGGCCCGGTTGATGACCAGATCCGGAACACCGGCCAGCTTGGCAACCTGGATCCCGTAGCTCTTATCCGCGCCGCCCTTGACGATCTTGCGCAAAAACACGATGTCATCGCCCTTTTCCTTCACGGCGATGCAGTAATTATTGACATGCTCGATCTTTCCTTCCAGCTCTGTCAGCTCATGGTAATGGGTGGCGAACAGGGTCTTGGCGCCCAAAAGCCTGGAATCGCTGATATACTCCACCACCGCCCAGGCAATGGACAGCCCGTCAAAGGTACTGGTCCCTCTTCCGATCTCATCCAGGATCAAAAGACTCTTGGCCGTAGCATTGCGCAGGATGTTGGCTACCTCCGTCATCTCCACCATAAAGGTGCTCTGTCCGGACGCCAGATCGTCGGAAGCACCCACCCGTGTAAAGATCCGGTCCACCAGGCCGATATCCGCCTTCTCCGCCGGCACAAAGGAACCGATCTGGGCCATCAATACGATCAGCGCGGTCTGCCGCATATAGGTGGACTTTCCCGCCATATTGGGGCCGGTGATGATGGAAATACGTTCTTTCTTATCATTTAAAAAAGTATCATTACAAATAAAGGAGCCGTCCGGAATCATCTGCTCCACCACCGGATGACGCCCGTCCTTGATATCGATGACGCCCTTCCCGTTGATCTGGGGCCGCACATAGTGGTTCCGCTCCGCCACCAGAGCAAGCGTAGAAAATACATCCAGCTCCGCCACCGCCTTGGCCGTCCTCTGGATCCGCTCCACCTCCCCGGCGATCGTATCCCGGACCGCGCAATACAGCTCATACTCCAGGGCATACAGCTTGTCCTCCGCCCCCAGGATGGTATCCTCCAGTTCTTTCAGTTCCGGCGTGATATACCGCTCCGCATTGGCAAGGGTCTGCTTGCGCATAAAATAATCAGGCACCATGTTCTTGTAGGAATTGGTCACCTCCAGATAATAGCCGAATACCTTGTTGTATTTGATCTTTAAGTTCTTGATCCCTGTCTTTTCCCGTTCCTCCTCTTCCAGCTTGGCAAGCCATCCCTTGCCCTCGGACTTGGCCCGGCGCAGGGTATCCACCTCCTCGTTGTAGCCGTCCCGGATGATGTTCCCCTCCTTCATGGCAAGAGGCGGTTCTTCCGCAATAGCCGACTTCACCAGGGAACACAGGTCCTCTAAGGTATCCAGGTTTTCCCGGACCTCACAGAGCAGGCCGGAGTGCATCTCTTCCAATATGTACCGGACATGGGGCAGCATTTCCAGGGAACCGGAAAATGCGGTCAGATCCCGGGGATTGGCGGTGCCGTAGGTGATCTTCGTGATCAGCCGTTCCAGGTCATAGACCGGGGACAGGTATTCCCGAATCTCCTCCCGGCAGATGGCCGCATCCCTTAATTCGGCCACGGCATCTAACCGCCGTTCGATCTCCTCCTGCTCGATCAGAGGCTGCTCCACATATTTCCGCAGGGTCCGTGCCCCCATGGCGGTCCGGGTCTTGTCCAGCACCCAGAGGAGCGATCCACGCTTCTGCTTCTCCCGCAGCGTTTCACACAGTTCCAGGTTCCGCCTTGTGGAACTGTCCAGCATCATAAATTTTCCCGTGGTGTAGCGGGTAATGTGGGTCATATGGGCCAGGTTGTTCTTCTGAGTCTCCAGAAGGTACTGGAGCAATGCCCCCGCGCTGATCACACCGCAGTCCAGGTCTCCCAGCCCCAGCCCGTCCAGTGTCTTGACTTGAAAATGCTCCAGAAGGTTTTTTCTGCACAGAGCATCGTCAAAATACCAGGTATCCAGGGCATACAGCGCAATCTTTAAACGGTCCTTTAAATCTTCCAGATCCATTCCGCTCATATAAAAAGATTCGTTGCAGATGATCTCGGAAGGTGTGAATTTGAAAATCTCGTCTTTGAGTTTCCCTCCGTCAGGCAGCTCTGTCACGAAGTAATCTCCTGTGGATACGTCCGCTACTGAGACTCCGTACCTGTCCGCCAGGTATACGATACACATAATATAATTATTTCTGGATTCATCCATCATCTGGCTGTCCAGGATCGTGCCCGGCGTGACCACCCGCACGACCTCCCGCCGTACCAGTCCCTTGGCCTGCTTAGGGTCCTCAGTCTGTTCACAGATAGCTACCTTATAGCCCTTGGCCACCAGCCGGTTGAGGTACCCGTCCACAGCATGATAAGGGACGCCGCACATGGGCGCCCGCTCTTCCAGCCCGCAGCTTTTCCCGGTCAGGGTCAGCTCCAGTTCCCGGGACACCGTGACGGCGTCCTCAAAGAACATCTCATAGAAATCCCCCAGCCTGTAAAATAAGATACAGCCGGGATATTCCTCTTTCGTATCTATATATTTCTGCATCATTGGTGTTAACTCTGCCAAATCTTTGCCTTCCTTTCGTATCTCTGAATACCGGTCTTAAAAATGTATCTTTTTGAAAACAGTATGGGCAGACCTGAAACCCCTGCGCCTACAGCACATGGAAATGGGGCTTTTCTTCCCCGTAGATCCAGTGGAGCAGATATCCGGACATCAAGATTCCCAGTGCGCAGAGTCCGGAAAACAGGATCAGAAACGGGACGCAGACCTGCCCGAACAGCTGCAGCGGCTGATTGGAATAATCCCACACTTCCCATTTCATCCATTTATTGACGATCATACCTGTAATGAACTCTCCCGCCCCCACAAACAAGGTGCAGCGGAGCACCTGGATCCAGAGCGGGTCCTGCCATTTCAGCAGCAGGCCCTGCCATCCGAAGAACAGCAGGCAGAAACCGCCCAGCACAAACATAGACCAGTGGGAGAATCCCCGGAACGACACTTCAATGGTATAGTATATGATCCCTCCCAAGGCCCATATAAAAAAATATTCACTTACCCGTTTCACAAAAAAACATTTCCTCCTTCGCCAAGGTAATAAAACCCTCTGCATTCCTTCAGCCTGACAGAAATCAGTTTTCCTATCAGGGAGGAGTCCCCCGGGAAATGCACCAGAAGGTTATTGCTCATACGCCCGGTCAAAAGCCCCGGGTCATGGGCATTTACAGATTCCACCAGCACTTCCTGGACAGAACCTGTATGTACGCTGCAGACCTCCGAGGAAATGGCCTGTACCTCAGTAAGCAGCCGGTCAAACCGGTCTTTCATCACCTCCGGCGTCACCTGCCCTTCCATGACGGCAGCAGGCGTGCCGCTCCGCCGGGAATACTGGAAGGTGAACACGGCATCATAGCGTACCCGGCGGACGATATCCAGAGTCTCCTGGAAATCTTCTTCCGTCTCCCCCGGAAATCCGACGATAATATCCGTAGTCAGGGAGATATCAGGCACAGCACGGCGGATTTTCTCCGTCAGCTCCAGATAATGTTCTTTTGTATACCTGCGGTTCATCTTTTCCAGGATCCGAGTGCTTCCGGACTGGACCGGAAGATGGAGATGCCTGCAGATTTTTTTTGACTTTCCCATCACTTCGATCAGTTCATCGGAAAGATCCTTGGGATGGGAGGTCATAAACCGAATCCGTTCCAGGCCGTCGATCTGTTCGATCTCGGTCAGAAGCTTAGCAAAACTGACGGGATGCTCCAGGGTTTTGCCGTAGGAATTGACATTCTGCCCCAGCAGCATAACCTCTACCACACCGTCCGCCGCCAGCGCCTGAATCTCCCGCAGGATATCTGCCGCCTCCCGGCTCCGCTCCCGCCCTCTGACATAGGGTACAATACAATAGCTGCAGAAATTATTGCATCCTGTCATGATATTGACCCCGGATTTGAAGGAAAATTTCCGCTCGCTGGGAATGTCTTCTATGATCCTGTCCGTATCTTCCCACACGTCGATCACCATCCGGTCTGATTCCAGACATGCAAAAAGCAGCTCCGCAAATTTATAAATATTGTGGGTTCCGAATACCAGGCTCACGAAAGAATAGCTTTTTTTCAGCTTCTCCAGGACCTCTGCCTCCTGCATCATACATCCGCACAGCGCAATCTTCATATCCGGATTCTGCTTCCTGCTGCGGTTCAGCTGCCCCAGTCTACCATACAGGCGCTGGTTGGCGTTCTCCCGCACGGTGCAGGTGTTGAAGATTACAAAATCCGCCTTCTTTTCATCCGGCTCTTCCATGAAGCCTGCTTCCTTCAGAATCCCCTCCAGCTTTTCCGAATCCCGGGCGTTCATCTGGCACCCAAAAGTGGTCACGTGAGACCTGGGAAGGTACCCGTTCTTCTGCTCAAAGTTCCTCACCCATTCCCTGCACTTCGCCAGGAAATAATACTGGCGCTCCGGTTCTTCTGCAGGCGCCGCTGTGTTTAAATCTATCTTATCCAAATCTATCGTCATACGAACTGGTTCCTTTCTTCCATATATACATAGTCAATCTGCCCCAGCCTGTCCGTTAGTTCCTCTTTTTCAATCTCCATATCCTGGCAAAGCGCGTCCAGCGAGTCATAATGATCTCTGAGTTTTGTATTGACCACGCTCAACAGGATCATGGGATCCTTTGGCAGTTCATTCCGCATGTTACATAATTTCCTTTCTCCGTGATCACAATATCTGCGGGAATATCCCAGGGCCCCGCAGGAATATCCTCTACGCACTGGACAGAATATGCCAGCCCCATCCGGCGGCACTGGGGAACATACTGCAGATACCGGTCGTAAAATCCTTTTCCGTATCCAATCCGATTTCCCTTCCTGTCAAATGCGGCCCCCGGCAGAATCATCAGTATATCACCGCCGGCCCTTTCAGGCAAGCCCCTGACGGCTGCGGTGCTGCTTTCCGGTTCGGATCTGCCGCTTCCTCCCCTCTCCCGGACGGCCGCGGCGCATATGCCAGGCACTGCTTTTTTGGCCTGCAGCCCGTCGGGCTCCGGGATGCCGCAATATCCCGGCTGCAGATCGTGAAGGCTTTCTATGTAACAGAACTCCATCTCCAGTCCGTCTGTTACGCGCGGAACAGCCACCCGCTTTCCGGCCTTCCTGGCCTCCTCCATCAGGCAGAAGGTGGACACCTCTTCCCGAAAGGAGGCATAACAATAAATCTCCCGGGCATTTTGAAAAAACTGATGGGCCGCCGCCAGCCTGAGGATTTCCCGATCATATGCGTGTCGGACCCAGGACGGCAGTGCCCTGCGTTCTTTCAATGCACGGGCTCTAATTTCCTTTTTTGTTTCCATATTTTTCACCAAGATTTACGATGGTCCCATCCTTTTCTTTGATGTCAATATGATTGAGCTGGCTTCTTAAGTTTCCACGGATGTTCTCCAGGTACTCCTCACGGAGGAGTTTTTGTTCCTTGCGCTCCTCGCTGGTCAATCCTTCTGACTTTGATTTCCTGTATAATTCATTGATCCTTTTTATCTTCTGTTCGTCCATTGCACCTGTCCTTTCTCAGCTGGAATAATTTTCCAAAAAGCCATACAGTTCCCTGGATGTCTCCACGAATTTCCCTGCCTCTACCTCTGCCCGCACATGATCCGGCAGAGTATCGAGGGGAATCTCCGTCAATTCATAGATTGTCTCATGATCCCCCAGATATACGACCACATATCCCTGCAGGGCGCAGAGATAATATCCTTCATTCTTTTGAGCTGTCCCCTTTGTGGTGACCAGTTCCTCCTTCGGGGTCTCCTCCCGTAAGCGCTCCTGCTCGGCCTTCACCTGCGCCGCATGCCTGTCCACGACATACTGGTAGCTCATCTGATACCCGATACCGAGCAGGGAGACGATAAAAAATACCGTCATAAAAAAACCAATATAATACTTCTGTTTCATAAGGATCCACTCCTCTTGTTACTGTCCACAGCAACTCCTTTTATTACGAAGTATTGGTTTTTTTATATAAATTTATTCATTTCAGAGCCTTTGATATCTGAAAAAAAGCGTTATCTCGGCAGCAGATGATATTTTCTGCAGATACGGTAGATCTTCTTGCCCTGAGGCAGATCCTTGATGTCCTGTCCTGTAAATACGCCCAGTTTCAAGGCTGAGAACGCATATACGATCACCGCGGTCAGGATGGACACCGCAACCGGGATAAACCGTCCGCCGATCGTAATATCCAAAAGCAGGTGCACCAGATACGTAAAGATCCCCATGATCAAAGCAGCCGTCAAGGGCCTGAGAAACGTCCGGTCCACCTCCTGCCGGTAACCGCAGGCGCTTCGGATCGCGCTGCTGTTCAGGATACACATGCACAGTGAGAACACGATATTGCTCCCAACCAGCGCGTATATGTTCCATTTCAGAACCACAAGCATGATAAACAACGCGATCAGATGCACCACCAGGGAGAGGCCGGCATTCCTGGCCGGCGTCCCCATCTCATCCAGCCCCTGCAGGATGGAATTGGCAATCGTGGAATAACAGTAAAGTACCACGGTGACCGCTCCCAGCATCAGCAATGCCGCGGGAGTCTTGCTGTCGTCGTTGAACAGAAACACCATCAGCGGGGAAGCCAGTACGAGGAATCCGATAAAGCAGGGCATGGCGATCACCATGGTAAACCTGAGCGTCTGGGAGATCTTGCTGTGGATCAGCTTCCGGTCCCGTTTGGTCACCGCCGCCGTCAGACTGGGGATCACCGATGCCGCCAATCCGTTTGCCATGGCAAGCGGTACACTGATCAGCGTATTGTATTTTCCGGTAAAGATTCCCTGCATGGCCATATATTCCTTTTCCGTATACCCCTGTGCGGACATGATACTGTTAAATATGGTCAGATCAAGAATCTGATTGATATTGTAAATGGCTGTGCTGAAAATCACCGGAGCGATCGTCAGAAGCAGGATCTTCAGGATCCGCCGGTAACTCTCCCGCTTCCGGATATGGTCCATGCGGATCTGACGGTAGATCACAGGCCGGTAGATCAGAAACGAGAAGCCCAGAAAAATCAGGGCAAACAGCGCTCCTGCCACCGTTCCCAGCGTTCCTCCCGCCGCCCCGTATGCCGGGGCGAGAAGCTCCTCCCCGTTCTTCTGTGCAGCCTCCGACCCAATCCCGAACAGGATGCTGGCCCCTGCGATGCTGACCACCGCGTTAATGACCTGCTCAATGATCTGGGATACCGCAGTGGGCAGCATAGTCCCAAGTCCCTGGAAATACCCTCTTAACACTCCCAGGATCGCTACGATCAGCAGCCCCAGCGACAGCACCTTCAGGGCATACGAACTCAGAGGAGACTTCATCATATGCAGGGAAATGGCATCTGCACCAAAAAAAATCAGCAGCGTTACCACGAGACCGACTGCCGCTGACAATAGAAACGCACAGACGAATACCCGAAACGCGTTGCGCCTCTGCCGCATGGCCACCCTTGCGGCCACCAGCTTGGAGACGGCCGTGGGGATGCTCAAGGAAGACAGCATGAGCGTCATGGCATACACCTCGAAAGCATAGCCGTAAAAGCCGTTTCCCTCATCACCCAGGATGTTGGTCAGCGGAATCCGGTAGACCACTCCGATCACCTTGGTCAGAACCATTGCCACAGCGAGGATCATGCCCTGCATCAGAAAATCATCTTTTTTTTGTTTTCGTTTTCTTCCCTGTATCTCAGACATTCCTATTCTCCTGTTTTTACCGCAGGATTCCCACATGCTCCAGGATGTCCCGCTGCTTTTGTTCCATGACCAGGCGTTCGCCCTCTTCCATATGGTCATATCCAAATAAGTGTAACATACTATGGGCGATCAGAAAAGCAAATTCTCTTTTCGGGGAATGCCCGTATTCCTCCGCCTGTTTGAGGACCTTGTCCTTGGAAATCACGATGTCTCCCAGCAGGAGTTCGCCGGATTCCGGATGAAAGGAAGCTTCCTGGTCTTCGAAGCCTGAAAAATCCCCCGGGGCCTCATATTCCAGCATAGGAAATGAGAGTACATCCGTAGGGGCGTCGATCTGCCGAAATTCCCTGTTCATGGCGTGAATCTCTTCATCCGTTGTCAAAAGCAGATTCACCTCCGTCTCATAAGGACAGCCTTCATACTCCAACGCTTCCTCGATCACTGTCCTTGCAGTAGGTTCCGGATCAAACGGCAGACAGATGCTGCCCTCTTCTTCATAATAGATACTCGCTGTAGCCACGATGATTCTCCTTCTTAAAATCTGGTATAATCCAAACTAGTATAATACAAACTAATTCCGCCGTCTCTTGTTCCGCCCTCCGTTTCCTCCGGAGCGCATTTCCTTCTTCTCATAATCTTCATAAGCCTTAACAATCCTCTGGACCAGCGGATGGCGCACCACGTCTTTGCTGGTAAGCATACAGATCTTCACGTCCTCGATATTTCTGACCACCTTGACCGCCACATCCAGGCCCGATACGGTTCCCGACGGCAGGTCCTTCTGGGTGGAATCCCCCGTGATCACGACTTTAGACCCAAAACCGATCCGGGTCAGAAACATTTTCATCTGTGCGGGCGTCGTATTCTGGGCCTCGTCCAGTATGATAAACGCATTATCCAGTGTCCGCCCCCTCATGTACGCCAGGGGCGCCACTTCGATCAGCCCTTTCTCCGAATTTTTCAGAAAGCTCTCTGCACCCATGATCTGGTACAGGGCGTCATAGAGCGGACGCAGATATGGGTCGATCTTACTCTGCAGGTCTCCGGGAAGGAAACCCAGTTTCTCTCCTGCCTCGATAGCCGGCCGGGTCAGGATGATCCGGCTCACTTCGTTATTTTTAAATGCAGTGACCGCCATAGCCATCGCCAGATAGGTCTTCCCCGTTCCGGCAGGCCCCAGGCCGAAGGTGACCATCCCCCCCTTGATGGCGTCTACATATTTCTTCTGTCCCAATGTCTTAGGCTTGATGGGCTTCCCCTGAAGCGTATAGCAGATCAGGTCCCTGTCGATCTCCACAAGCGCCTCCTCCTGATCCTCGAATACAAGAGAAATGGCATAATCTACATTCTGTTCTGTAATCGTATTGCCCCGCCTGGAAAGCTCCGTAAGCTGGATCAGGACACGCCTGGCCTTCTCCGCCGCTGCTCCTTCCCCCAGAACTTTCACTGCGCCGTCCCTTGCGATCAGGGTCACCCGGAAGGTGCGCTCAATCTTTTTTGCATTTATATCAAACTGGCCAAATACATTGTTCTCGTGTTCTGCTGGAATGTCAACCATCACTTCCGTTAGACTCATCCTGTTCGTTCCTTTCAATTGTCAGAATTTCCGTATCTGCCGTCTCTGTGATCTTCTGATTCAGATACAGGGTGCCGCTGGCAATGGCAGAATTTTCATACACATGTATTTTAACACTATTTTCACAAATTTGAATACCCTTTTCTTCCATTTCTTTCGAAAAATGTTCAAAATTTTTGGTCAAAATCTCCTGAATCTTCTGTTTTGGGTATTTTTTTTCTTTCGTTTGATAGGATTTAATGCATATCATGCCGTAATCTACCGGCAGATAGAAGTTTTCTCCCAGCCTGATCTGGTGCTCCTCTGTATATTTTTCCCACTTAGGGAAATCATGGGAAAGAGTGCCGGCAGAGACCCGGAATGGACCCAGCCGTATGTACCAGAGTCTGCGCTGCTCATAGGGATCGTATGTTTTTTTCTGATAGGTGAGGGGAATCTGGTCCTCATAGGCCATCTGGGTGTCCGCAAAGATGTCCGCGTCTGACTGCTGGTACTGGTAGCCGATGACCTCCGCTGCGTCATTCAGCACTTCCACCCGCCCGGATACCAGCAGGTCCCCTTTTTTTACCGCATCTCCCACATGGACCTTGGGCACCCCGCTGCGGGTGATGATGCTGGTGATCACGCCGTCCTGGGAAGCCACCAGATCGGTGGGGGGAAGAGTCTCGCTGCCATTCACCGGCTGACCTTCTGCCCCGTCCGGTTTTTGAGGCGTTTCTTTGGAAGGCGCTTTCTGTTCTCCTTCTGCTCCCTCTTCCCGGAACGTGTCCTCATTTTCCTTAATCTGAATCCGAAGCCGGCTTCCGTCCATGGAGGCTGAAACCCACACGATATCGTCATACTGCGCCCGGATATCCTTGACGATCTGGCTGCAGTCCACCTTGCTTTTTGGCATTCCCGGAGAGACTTCTTTTGTATCCAGAAATTCCAGCAGCGTCTGGTCGGTCCACTTGTCATTTCCTTCAAAATGGATATCCCAGATATAGCTGGAATAGAAAAACAAGAGTCCGATGCAGATCACCGCTCCTGTCAGAAATGCTTTCCGTTTCCGGTGTTTCCTGATGAAAAAAGGAAGTCCGTACCGCTCCAGCAAAACCACCTTGGTATGGGTCTTCCGGATGATCGGGCGAAGCTTTCGGAAGCCGTCCAGCGTCAGATACATTTCATAGGCATTTGCCCGGGGCATCAGCCCCCATATCAGGATCTGATGATACCGGCACAGGTTCAGAAACCGTTCCGGAGAATAACCCTGGATCCTAATTTTCACATATCCGCGTATGTAACGAAGGATTGCTTGTATCACATTGGTTACCTCTCTTTCATTTGCAAAATTCCAGGGAGCATATGGTTCCTGTAATCTTCATTTCATCGTTGGTATAATATTCAATCTGCAGATGTCTCCCTTGCAGGCGGATCTGTTTTCCCTTTGCCTGTACCCGGATCAGGCATTCGGTGTATTCGATGATGCCGCGGTAGTTTTCGATACACACTTCGGAGTCGCCGAGAAGTGTAACGACGGCCGCGCCAAGCACCACATCCTTGGGCATGCCGACAGCAGATGCCAGACGGCTTTTCAGCCCTTCGTTTTCACGTTCATGATCCATAAAAAACAGCCACACATACACCTTTTATAAAGAGTATATGTGCGGCTATCCTATCCTATACCAGAGAACTGTAAACAAATTCCCTATGTACTCTATCAGTCAGTTTTTCCTATGGCGCAGGTCAAAAAATGGAATCTGCTGATTTACCGTGAATCCCTATTTTGCCGTTTCACTGCTGTCGTCCGCCAGTTTTGCGCCTAAGAATCCGGATAATACGGACTGCACGTCAACACCTGTGGATTCTTTCAGCCCGTCGGATACCTGGGTAAAGGTCCCTACGATATCCTTCACCAGCTTCGAGGTATTGCCGTCCCCATACATGGTGATCTTATCCACCTTGCCTAGAGGCTCTGCAATATTTCTGGCAATCTCCGGCATGGCCTTAAAGTACATCTCCAAAATCGCAGCTTCGCCCATCTGCTTCATCGCTTCTGCCTTCTTTTCGATACCTTCCGCCTCAGCAAGTGCCTTTGCCTTGATAGCTTCGGCTTCCGCAAGACCCTTGCTGCGGATTCCTTCCGCTTCCTGTTCCATGGCATACTTCTGGGCCTCTGCAGTGGCTTTTAATGCTTCCGCTTCCTTCTCACGCTCAAACTTATCTGCTTCTGCGTTTTTCTGGCGTTCAAAGAGCTGTGCTTCGGAATTGCGCTGTACCTCGTAGAGCTTTGCGTCGGATTCCTGCTGCTTCGCATAACGTTCGGCCTCTGCCTGCTTCTTTACGGTGGCTTCCAGATTGCGCTCTGTCAGCTCCACTTCCTTCTCCTGCAGGGCGATGGCCTTTTCCTGACGCGCCAGGTTCGCGTCTGCAGTGGCGATCTCTACAGTCTTACGCTCGGTTTCCTTCTGGATCTGGTATGCGGAATCGGCAATGGCCTTCTTCGTGTCCGCATCCTTCTGAAGCTCTGCCTTGCGGATCTCCAGGTCGTTTTCCTTCTGGGCGATCAGCGTTGCGGCGCTGATTTCCGCCTCCTTTGCCTCCTGATTGGCCTGCGCCTGTACGACAGCCTTTTCCTTCTGGGCCCTTGCCCGGGCATTGGCAATCTCCAGCTCGGAGGTCACCTGGGCGTCGTTGGCTTCCTTCTTTGCCTTGGCCTGGGCCTTGGCGATCTCTTTCTCACTGTCTGCCCTGGAAATAGCCGCATTCTTCTGTATCTTCACGATATTATCCACACCCAGATTCTCGATGACGCCGTTGCCGTCCACGAAGTTCTGCACATTAAAGCTGACAATGTCCAGACCCATGGCCGCAAGGTCCGGCTCTGCGTTCTCTTTCACCAGTGTGGCGAATTTCTGGCGGTCCGATACCATCTCTTCCAGATTCATCTTTCCTACGATCTCACGCATATTTCCTTCCAGCACTTCCCTGGATACCTGGGCGATATAATCTGTGGGCCGGTTCAGGAAGTTCTGTGCCGCCAGGGAAAGCCGCTCGGGCTGGTCGCTGATCTTCACGTTCACCGCCGCATCCACCCGGATATTAATATAATCCGCAGTGGGCACTGCGCTGGAAGTCTTGACATCGATAGGGATCAGCTGCAGGTTCAGCTCATCCTTCTTCTCCAGAAACGGAATCTTAATCCCTGCTTTTCCGATCAGCACCTTCGGCTGCTTTCTCAAACCGGAAATGATGTAAGCCGTATCCGGGGATGCCTTCACATATCCGGATGCCAGGATGATCAGAAGCACCAGCAAGACCAAGATCACCGGAACAACTTTCAGTACAACATCGAGTACCATAGCATTCATATTCTTTTTCTCCTTTGTCATTCTATTAGGAATCTCCGAAAATGATTTCCGGACGATTCCTTTGTTTTATGTATTATTTTATCACTTTCCACCTGCCAGTGCAATATTTTCTGACTATTTATATTTTCTTCGATGTAGTTTGGGTTACTGTGAGCACCCGGTGAGGGTGTGAACAGTAACAGTTTGAAAGATGGTCCGAGAGTTCATAAACGGCTTGTCATCACAGATTGCAGCAATGGGTGGTTTCGGATTTCCTCAAAGTCTCCGTCAAAAACCGCCCCTCTGATTCCTGCTTTTTCTGCGCCGGCCACATTTCTCGCCATGTCATCGATAAAAAAGCATTCCTCCGGCAGCAGCTGATATTTGTCCAGAAGATATTGATAAATACAGACATCCGGCTTGATCATATGGATATCACAGGATACCACGATCCCGTCAAAGTAATCCAGCGGCGCGAATCTCTGGAAATACTGATAAAACGAACTGCTGGCATTGGACAGGACATACAGGCGGTATCCTTTTTCCTTCGCCTGCCTGCAGAACTCCTTTGCCCCGGCGACCGGCTGCATGCACATATGCCATTGCTCCGTGCACTGTCTCAGTTCCTCATGGAGCCTTTCGGGAACCCGGAGGCTCACACCGTCAAAACGTTCTTCATCCGTAATATGCCCCAGATCCCCCTGGACCCACTCCGGACCTTCGAAGAGCTCCCGGCGGACCAGTGCGCGGTCTTCCTCCTGTTTTATAAAATGGTTCAGGCAGACACCGGGGTCATACTGCAGCAATACATTTCCCATATCAAATATGATATTTTTTATCATCATGTTATTCTCTCCTGTGACAGGGCATACTTTGTTCTTCTATAGGAAGTAACTCTCTATGTTCTATTTACAGCGGCTGCTCTTATTTTCCGAACAGGATGACCGCAACCATCCCCGGACCGGTATGGGCGCCGATGATGGGCGACAGCATGGTACGGCGGATTGCCGCCCCGGGGGCCGCTTCTTTTATTTTTTCGGCAAGACCCTGGGCGAGCTCCGGCGCGTCCGAATCACAGATGTAGATCCTTGTATCTACGTTTGGATCATAATTTTCTTTGAAAGACGCAAACAATGAGGACATGGCCGCCTTGTTCCCGCGTTTCTTATCTACGTTCACAAGTTTCCCCTCTTCATTCACGATAAGTATAGGTTTGATATTCAATGCGGAGCCCACAATGGCCGTTGCCGCGCTGACACGTCCACCCCGTTTCAGATACATCAGATCCTGCACCATGAAGTAATGGCGGAGCCTGGGGATCACGGCCCGGACAGATTCCAGATTCTCCCGGATGGACATACCGTTCTTCCGGTTTTCGACAGCCTTTTCCACCAATAGGCCGATTCCTCCGGTTGCTGCCAGGGTATCGACCGGAACCACCTCTGCATCCGGATAATCCTCCTTCAAAGCCTCCGCGGCGAGCATGGCGCTTTGATAGGTGGAGGACAGTCCGCTGGACAGGCAGAAATACAGGATGGATTTCCCGTGCTCCAGGAATTGCTTAAAATATTCCTCATACATATACGGGGAGATCTGGGATGTCTTGGTCAGGTCGCCTCCGCGCTGTCCGTCATAAAATGCTTTCAGCAGTTCCTCACTCTCGCATCCCCTGGATGTACGCATCTCCTCTCCGATCGAATACTCCATAGGCACAAATTGAATTTCGTTTTCCACAGCCGCTTCCCGAATGATATCGCCGGAAGCATCCATACATATGATATAGTCGTTCATCTTAACCTCCAAATGTGTTGTGACTGCTCCAAACAGCCGCAGGCAGGCCCGCATGTACTATTTTGGAGAAATCTGCTTTTTGCTTTGTAACTTACGGAACAATTATATCATCCTCAGGAATGTTACACAATCTTTTTTCTGTTGCATCTGACAATCGTTCAAAACCCTCTCCTTTTCAGATCATTCACCAGATTCACATAAAACTCCCGTACATCAAAATCTCGGATATTCTCCCGGTTCAAATCGATCATATCCCCATGGGATATCCCCCGTTTGCCTTCTGCGGTGAGAAATGTGTAATCTTCACCCCACGGGAAAGAGGACTCTGCCACAAGGCCGTCATTCGGCCCGTCAAAATACTGTACCAGATGGTGGGAGAAATTGAGCGGAAACCGTCCTCCAGACGCTGCGCCCAGCTTTGATCCCACACTTTGGTAATACACCCCCGGCCGGTCCGGCACCTTCTGATTGAATGCTTCACAAGCTGATGCCGTCAGATCCGACACTGCGGCCAGGAAATCCGGATTCTCATCTCCCAGCTTGCGAAGCGCGGCATTATAGCTGTCCGCCACTTTTTCTTTCACTGCCGCCGGAATCTTACCCAGAAGATAATCCGCAAACACACAGCCCCTGTGCGGGGTATTGATGGTCGTCAAAGAAGCCGCATACGCATCTATGCCAAGGCAGCTGACGGCATATCTGGAATCCAGTCCCCCCTTTGAGTGTGCAATGATATTGACCTTTTCACAGCCGGTCTCTGCAATGATCTCCTGAATCCGGCCGGCCAGCTCCTGACCGCTGTCCGCAACAGCCGCCGCAGACTGGTGATTTCCATAAAAGATCTTCGCGCCGTGCGTTTCCAGCTCCTTCGGAATCCTTCCCCAATAATTAAAATACTTAAAATCCCGGAAGAATACACCGTGCACCATAAGGATCGGATACCTGGTCCGGCACAGCTGCTCCTCCTTCCGCTCCTGGGCATGGAGCAATTTCCTGCTCTCGAACTTCCACTCCTCCGACGCAATCCCGATCAGCCGGAACAGGACAAACAGATGGATCACTGGAATCCACCCGCAGACAATGCCAATCACACGCCATTTCATCCCGATCTGCGAGGAGGTCAGATAGATGCGCAGAATCCCGCACCAGAAAGTGACCGCTTCCACAACGATCACGCACACCAGATCCAGGATCCACAGCAACCGGTCTCCCGGAAATAATACCGTTATCATACAGATCAGTCCGATCACTGACACTGACGCGGAGATCAAAAAGCAGATCAATAATTCACATCCGTCCGCACAGATCCGAAGCTGCTTTTTGGGAAGCCTCCGGCTAAACGCCGAGGGACATATGTTCAAAAAAAGGAGTCCTGCCAATATGACAGCTATGATCAAAATCCCGCCTGCGCCCGAAGGCAGGAGATAATGATCCAGAAGCGGAAGATTTGCTGCCAAAATTAAAAATAAGGAATTTATAATACGTTGTAAAAATCTCATACCCATGCCCCTTTAGCAACCTGAATAAATATCTTATTCCTCTTACATTTTTTATTTTACCACGCCTTCCATATTTACTCAATTATTATTCCATTCATTTCGTATCCGAAATCATTTCTACTTCTGCCTTCCTTCTGTTGAAATAATACACCTGATAAGTCAGTATGCTTTCCAACTATTTGGTCTGACTAATAAGAAAAAGCCATATCCAAAGGAATAATACGTTCTTTTGGATATGGCTTTTTTTATTTGTGGTAGGGAGCCCCATGGATGATCCGGAAGCTCCGGTAGATCTGTTCCAGCAGGATCACCCGCATCAGCTGATGAGGAAAGGTCATTTTCGAAAAGCTAAGGGCAAAGTCTGATCTGCCAAGAACTTCCTTCCCCAGTCCGATGGAGCCTCCGATAATAAAGATCAGATGCCCTCTCCCCTGCACCCCAAGCTGCTCGATCCTGGCAGCAAGCTCCTCGGAGGAAAGCTGCTTCCCGCCGATCTCCAGCGTAATGATATAGGTGTCTTCTTTGATGTATTTCAGGATACGCTCCGCCTCTCTGGAGAGGATCAGCTTCGCCTGCGCTTCCCCGGCATGGTCCGGGGTCTTCTCATCCGCAACCTCTATGATCTCCAGCTTGCAATAGCCCCCCAGTCGTTTGCTGTATTCTCCGATCGCATCCCTGAGATATTTTTCCTTTATTTTACCTACGGTGATCACTGTAATCTTCATTTTATCATTTATTTTTTAAATATTCATCAATTCCGTGCGCGCCCGCTTTTCCAGCACCCATGGCAAGAATGACCGTCGCCGCGCCTGTCACCGCGTCGCCGCCGGCATAAACGCCTTCCTTGGATGTCTTGCCGAACTCTTCATCCGCAACGATACATTTCCATCTGTTGGTCTCCAGCCCCTTTGTGGTGGAGGAGATCAGCGGATTCGGGGAAGTCCCCAGTGACATGATCACGGTATCCACTTCGATCTCATACTCGGATCCCGGAACCTCAACCGGACGTCTTCTTCCGGATGCATCCGGCTCGCCAAGTTCCATCTTGATGACCTTCATGCCCTTTACATTTCCGTTGTCATCGACAAAGATTTCTTTCGGATTGGTAAGCAGATCAAAAATCACGCCCTCTTCCTTCGCATGATGAACCTCTTCTACTCTGGCCGGAAGCTCTGCCTCGCTTCTTCTGTACACGATATGTACCTCCGCGCCGAGACGCAGTGCCGTTCTTGCCGCATCCATGGCTACGTTTCCGCCGCCCACGACTGCTACTTTTTTGCCGCCTGCGATCGGTGTATCATAAGATTCGTCAAAGGCTTTCATCAGATTGCTTCTGGTCAGGTACTCATTGGCGGAAAATACGCCGTTGGCATTTTCTCCCGGAATACCCATAAACATCGGAAGACCTGCGCCGGAGCCGATAAAAACGGCCTCAAAGCCTTCTTCCTCAATAAGCTGATCGATGGTGGTAGACTTTCCGATGACCACATTGGTCTCAAACTTCACGCCCAGCTCTTTCACCTTTTCGATCTCTTTTGCAACCACCTTCTGCTTCGGAAGACGGAACTCCGGAATCCCGTATACAAGCACTCCGCCCAGCTCGTGAAGAGCCTCAAACACAGTCACCTCGTATCCCATCTTTGCCAGGTCTCCCGCACAGGTCAGACCGGACGGGCCGGAACCGATGACAGCAACCTTATGTCCGTTGGTGCTTTCAGGTCCTTCCGGTTTGATGTCATGTTCCAGAGCATAATCCGCAACGAACCGCTCCAGCTTGCCGATGGATACCGGTTCGCCCTTGATCCCGCGGATACATTTTCCCTCACACTGGGATTCCTGTGGACATACGCGTCCGCAGATTGCCGGCAGGGCGGAAGCTCTTCCGATCACCTTATATGCCTCTTCAATATTGCCTTCCTTGACTTCCTTAATAAATCCCGGAATATCGATGGCTACCGGACATCCGCTGATGCACTTTGCATTCTTGCAGTTGATGCAGCGGGAAGCTTCTTCCATGGCTTCCTCCTGGTTATATCCCAGACAAACCTCTTCAAAATTTGTAGCGCGTACTTTTGGTTCCTGTTCTCTGACAGGCACTTTCTTTAATACATCTGCCATTAGTTGTCACCTCCGCAATTTCCACATCCGCCGTGGTGTGTATCCCCTTCCGTGAGCCTGAGCATTGCACGGCCTTCTTCTGTCTTATACATCTGACTTCTCTTCATCGCCTGGTCAAAGTCTACAAGATGTCCGTCAAACTCCGGCCCGTCCACACATGCAAACTTGATCTCATCTCCTACCTGCAGGCGGCATGCCCCGCACATACCGGTTCCGTCTACCATGATCGGATTCATGCTGACGATGGTCGGAAGCTCAAGCTTCTTCGTCAGCAGGCAGACGAACTTCATCATGATCATTGGTCCGATGGCTACGCACAGATCGTACTTCCTGCCTTCCTTCGTAACAAGATCCTCGATCACTGTTGTAACCATACCGGAACGTCCGTAGGAGCCGTCGTCCGTCGTCACATAGAGATTGCCCGCCACTGCTTCCAGTTCTTTTTCCAGGATGACCATATCCTTTGTCTTCGCACCCAGGACCACATCCGCGTCGATCCCATGTACATGAAGCCATTTGACCTGGGGATAAACGGGCGCCGCTCCTACGCCGCCTGCCACGAAGAGTATCTTTTTCTTCTTAAGTTCTTTTATGTCTTCATTTACAAATTCGGATGCACATCCGAGGGGTCCCACGAAATCACGGAACGAATCTCCCTCTTTCAGGTCAGCCATCTTCGCAGTGGAAGCCCCTACCTCCTGAAATACGATGGTAATGGTTCCTGCTTCCCGGTCATAATCACAGATCGTAAGCGGAATCCGCTCCCCCTTGTCATCCATTTTAACGATCACAAACTGTCCCGGCTGACAATGCTTCGCGACGCGCGGTGCAAGCACATCCATGAGTATAATCTTATCAGCCAGTTTTTCTGCTTTTAAAATCTTGTACATGTTCTTCCTCCTGTATAGACTCATCTTCTGCATAACATATCATACGATATCAGCAGTCTGTTTACAAGTATTCTTTCACACAAACTCCATTTAATTTGATCCTGAGAAAACAAAATTTTCCAAAACGAAGGCAGACACCAAAGATAGTGCCTGCCCCATTCTGTAATTCAGCAGATCTTAGAAATCAACCTCTGTTCCATAATATGTACATGTGAGTAATTTTTCCATTGCTGCCGAGTCGATAGCGCGCGGATTGGATCCAGTACATGCATCGCCTACTGCCAGCCCCGCAATCTTAGCCACTTTCTCTTTAAACTCGTCTTCATTGATACCAAAGTCCTTTAATGTCTTCGGAATATTCAGCTCAGCGTTGAACGCGTCGATCTTATCGCACAGGCTGTTGATCAGCGCCTTCTCTGATGTTCCCGAAAGCCCCATCTTGCGTGCGATCTCTGCATAGCGGCTTGCTGCGACAGCATCCTTTGAATTATATTTGATTACATAAGGCAGATAGATTGCATTCGCGCAACCGTGCGGAATATGTCCTGTGGAAAATGCTGCGCCGGTCTTGTGTGCCATGGAGTGAACGATTCCAAGCAGTGCATTGGAAAATGCCATTCCTGCAAGGCACTGTGCATAATGCATCTGTTCCCTGGCATCCATATTGCAGTGATAAGAAGCCGGAAGGTAATCCAGAACCATCTCGATCGCCTGGAGCGCCAGAGGATCCGTAAACGGTCCGTTTAATGTGGAAACATATGCTTCGATGGCATGTGTCAGAGCATCCATGCCGGTGTAAGCAACCTGCTTTACCGGGAGTCCCGTTACCAGATCCGGATCCACGATAGCTACATCTGGGGTAATGTTAAAGTCCGCCAGAGGGTACTTCACGCCTGTGCTGTAATCCGTGATCACGGAAAATGCAGTCACTTCTGTCGCGGTTCCTGATGTGGACGGGATTGCGCAGAATTTTGCCTTCTGCCTAAGCTCCGGGAAATTAAACGGGATGCAGAGGTCCTCAAAGGTCACATCCGGATATTCATAGAACGCCCACATTGCCTTTGCAGCATCGATCGGAGAACCGCCGCCCATGGATACGATCCAGTCAGGCTCAAACGCACGCATCGCTTCCGCACCCTTCATAACAGTCTCTACGGAAGGATCCGGTTCAACGCCCTCGAACAGCTCCACTTCCATGCCCGCTTCCTTGAGATAATCCACTGCCTTATCCAGAAATCCCTGGCGCTTCATGGAACCGCCGCCGACAACGAGGATGGCTTTTTTTCCTTTCAGATTCTTCAGTTCTTCCAAGCATCCTTTTCCGTGGTAAACGTCTCTTGGTAATGTAAATCTGCTCATGTTACACATCTCCTTATGTATATTCTATAATGTGATTCCCGCAAAGCAATGGTACATTGCTGTATATACCTCCGCCTTACGGTTTTGACTTAACGGTTTTATTATAGCACTGTGAAACTTTTAACACAAGCAGATTTACTAAAAAAAATTGAAAATTCTTATAAAATTTATACGTAATATCCTATTCAAACTGCAGAGTATAATTTCGTTTTGTGATCGGAGTCATCTTTCCTGTATCACTGATCAGGACTGCCGAGAAGATCAGGCTGCCATCTCCTTCCGTTACGTCGATCGGCCCGCCGTACATCTGCGATGCGGCCGACGGCGTGGTGCCGTCTACTGTATAATACGCGGCATACCCTTCCGGCACCTGAATGGTGATCTGGAACGGCGCACTGTATTTCCCGGTAGAGGGGTTCACCGCTGGAGCCCCTTCCCCCTGCAGCTCCACCGTATACGTCCTGGTGGAGATCAGGCTTGGAATCCCTTTTTTGTTGATACTGACTGCCTTGAGGACCGTAGTCCCCTCGCTGAGCAGGATAGGCTCCGTATACTCGGTACTGGATTCGTCAGGGGTACTGCCATCCTCCGTAAAGTAGATCGTTCCCTCTCCTGTCAGAGAAATCTCCTGCACTTCCTGGTAGCTTCCCTCGTCCAGGCTGAATACAGGCGCTTCCGAAACATAGTCCGACACTCTGGTCAATATAGAGGAATCACATCCCTCCAGCAGAGCAGAAATCTTTTCCGGCTGCTCGGTCTCGATATAGAAGCGGATCGCCGCCTCATACAAATCTCCGTTTTCCGGCTGGGAATCGATTGCCGCAATGAAAACTTCCTCCGCTTTTTCCAGATTCTTCTGCTGGATATACACTTTTGCAAGCCCTGCGTAAGCTTCCGGCTTCTTTACATCCTTTTTCAGGGCACGCTCAAAATAAGTCTCTGCTGCAGCATAGTCCCCGGTCTGGAGTGCTTTCTGTCCCTTCCCTGTTGCGCCCGCATAGGAATTTTGATACAGAAGGAAGCACACGGCCCCGCAGATGACCAGGATCACACAAAATACGGTGACCATCTTCTGGAAACGTTTTTTCGCGGAACGCTTTTTTCGCTCCCTCTGCAGGCGTCTCCGCTCCTGAGGATCCCGGATCTCACCGGTCCCCTGTCTTCTTCCCTCCGGATCCTGCCGCAGGTTTCCCGTATACTGCGCCCCCGGGTTTTCCCTCCGGATCCTGCCGGTACCGCGGCGGGCCTCCAAACCCTGGTCATAGCCCATGTCCTGCGGATGATTTCCGGTCTCTCTTCTGGCATATCCGGTCTCCCGTCCGGAACTTCCTAAATCTCTTCCGGCATATCCCGTCTCCCGCATGGTACTCCCGGGATTTCTTCCGGCATATCCGGTCTCCCATCCGCTGTTCCCGGGATTTCTTCCAGTATAACCGCCGGCTCCCCTGGCATAGCCGCTCTGACGGGGATCACTCCTCCTGCCATAGCTATTTTCCGGATTCCCCGGCGCATACCCGGCGCCCCGAACGGACGTTGTACCGCCGCCATAGCGTGAGGACGACGGTGTCCTGGCACTATACTGGGAACGGATCCGGCTCATCTCGCCCTGGTTAAGCACCCGCGTGGAACTTCTGTACTCCCCCTGGTTCAGTACGCGGGTGGCATAGTCATTTTCCCGTTCCTCCCGACTCCGGTAGCGTCTCAGATCATGGGAATCAATGGGACGAGTCGCATATTCCACAGAACCTTTGACTTCCCGCGCAAGGACATCCTGCAGCGGATCATAGTCAGGAACAATCTGCACTTCCATATGGCAGGACGGACAGATCAGCTGGCCCTCCGGAATCTCGGCGCCACAATTTCTACATCTCATATTGTGCTCCCCCTTATTTCTACCTCACTGTCTGCACACAATTATTCATCAGCATGGCGATCGTCATCGGTCCTACTCCTCCCGGGACAGGTGTGATCGCAGATGTCTTTTCACATACCTGGGCAAATGCCACGTCGCCGCAGAGCTTGTTGTTCTCATCCCGATGCATCCCCACATCGATCACGACAGCTCCGTCCTTTACATAGTCTGCACCGATAAACTGCCGTTTTCCCATGGCAACGATCAGGATATCCGCCCTGTTTGTGATCTCCTTTAAGTTCTTTGTATGAGAATGGGCAACCGTCACCGTGGCATGCTCCCGCAGAAGCAGCGCAGCCATCGGCTTGCCCACGATATTGCTCCTTCCCACGATCACGCACTCCTTCCCGTCTATGGAAATCCCGGAACGCTTTAAGAGCTGGATGATTCCCGCAGGTGTACAGGAAAGGAAACCCGGCTCCCCGATCCAGAGTCTCCCTACGCTGACCGGATGGAAGCCATCCACGTCCTTATCCGGTGAAATAGCCCGGATCACCTTGTCTTCATCAATGTGGGCCGGAAGCGGAAGCTGTACCAGGATTCCGTTCACATGCCCGGCCTGGTTCAGTTTTTCTACCAGTGCCAGCAATTCCTCTTCCCCCACTGTCTCCGGAAGTTCATAAGCCTCCGAACGGATTCCGATATAGGCACAGGCTTTCTTTTTATTGTTTACATACACACAGGACGCCGGATCCTGCCCTACCTGTACCACCGCAAGGCAGATTTCCTTTCCCTGTCGTTTCAGCGCTTCTACTTCTGCTTTTAATTCTTCTTTTATCTCACTGGAAATCTTCTTTCCGTCTATCAACTGTGCCATATCTTACTTCTCCTTCGTTTAAGGTAACGCCCTCTCATCTGCGATTCGGCGTCAAATCGTCGGAAGGCATGAAAGAAATGCTTTGCATCTGCCTTCCTCCTAAAACAGTCCGGTAATCTTTCCGTCATCGGATACATCAATGTTATTTGCCGCGGGAACCTTCGGAAGCCCCGGCATGGTCATGATCGCTCCGGTCAGAGCCACAACGAAGCCCGCCCCCGCGCTCACATAGACTTCCCGGATATGGATGTCAAAGTTCTCCGGACGGCCAAGCCTGGACGCGTCATCGGAAAGGGAATACTGATTCTTCGCCATACAGATCGGGAAATCTCCGAAGCCCAGAGCTTCGATCCGGGCAAGCTGCTTTTCCGCAGCCGGCTCATAGAGAACCTTCCCCGCGCCGTAGATCTCCCGGGAAATGGTCTCGATCTTTTCTTTCAGGGACAGGCTGTCCTCATACAGTGTATGGAAGCCGCTCTCCTTTGTCTCCAGCGTCTCCAGCACCTTTTCTGCCAGGGCGATGCCGCCCTCTCCGCCTTTCTCCCATACTTCTGAAAGAGCAAATTCACAGCCCTTCTCCTCACAGAACCGGCGGATATATTCATTTTCTGCATCTGTGTCCGTGACAAAGGAATTTAAAGTCACGACCACCGGAACTCCGTACTTTTGTATATTTTCAATATGCTTTTCCAAATTCACGATGCCTTTTTTCAGAGCATCCAGATTTTCGCTGCCAAGCTCTGCCTTGGGAACCCCGCCGTTGTACTTCAGGGCGCGTACAGTTGCCACCAATACCACCGCATCCGGTTTCAGCCCGGCCTTTCTGCACTTGATATCCAAGAACTTCTCCGCGCCCAAGTCTGCCCCGAATCCGGCCTCTGTAATCGTGATGTCGCTCATCTTCAATGCCATCTTCGTCGCCCGGACACTGTTGCAGCCGTGGGCGATATTTGCAAATGGCCCGCCGTGGACCAGTGCCGGCGTATGCTCCAGCGTCTGGATCAGGTTGGGTTTGATGGCATCTTTCAAAAGAGCCGTCATGGCCCCGGTTGCCTTAAGCTGGTCTGCTGTCACAGGCTCTCCGGCAAAATTGTATGCCACGATGATCCTGCCCAGCCTTTTTTTGAGGTCCTGCAGGTCATCCGCCAGGCAGAGGACCGCCATGATCTCCGATGCAACGGTGATGACAAAGTGGTCCTCCCGGACCATTCCGTCCATTTTATTGCCCAGTCCTACAACAAGATTGCGGAGCACCCGGTCATTCATATCCAGGCAGCGCTTCCACACCACCTGCCTGGGGTCGATCCCAAGCTCGTTCCCCTGCTGGATGTGATTGTCCAGCATTGCCGCCAGCAGATTATTGGCAGAGGTGATGGCATGGAAATCTCCTGTAAAATGCAGGTTCAAATCCTCCATCGGCACCACCTGTGCATAGCCGCCGCCTGCCGCTCCGCCCTTGATCCCGAAGCAGGGGCCCAGGGAGGGTTCGCGAAGCGCAATGACCGCATTTTTCCCGAGCTTCGCCATGGCCTGTCCCAGGCCGATGGTTGTAGTGGTCTTGCCCTCTCCCGCAGGAGTAGGGTTGATGGCTGTCACAAGGACCAGCTTCCCGTTCTCGTTATCCTGAATCTTCTCCCAGAAATCATCGGAAAGCTTTGCTTTATATTTTCCGTATAGCTCCAGATCCTCTTCTCCGATTCCCGCTTTTTTTGCAACCTCTGTGATAGGCAGCATTGCCGCTTCCTGTGCGATCTGAATATCTGTCTTCATTCGTATCCCTCCTGTGTATTCTGCATGGATTATAATAGTTCCTCAAACTCCTCCGCCGTCATGAGTACCTTCCTCGGCTTGGTCCCCTCTTCCGGCCCTACCACGCCGGCATCTGAAAGCTGGTCCATGATCCGCGCGGCACGGTTGAATCCGATCTTGAACATCCTCTGCAGCATTCCGATGGAAGCCTTATCCTTGTCAATGATCAGCTTTCCTGCTTCTGCAAAATACTGATCCCGGGCGCCTGCGCCCTCTCCCTCGCCGTCGGAGATGGACACAGCCTCTCCTCCGATATCTGCATTCATATGTTCTTCCAGCTCATTGCTGTAATCGGCATTTCCATGATTCTCAATCAGATAGTCTACCACCTTCTGAACTTCCTTATCCGATACAAAGGATCCCTGCACACGCATGGGCTTGGGAACCCCTGTGGGATAGAACAGCATATCGCCCTTTCCCAGCAGCTTCTCCGCACCGGACATGTCGATGATGGTCCTGGAATCCACTCCCGATGATACCGCAAACGCAATCCGAGACGGCATGTTCGCCTTGATCAGTCCGGTAATGACATTGACAGAAGGCCGCTGGGTGGCCAGGATCAGATGGATCCCCGCCGCTCTTGCCAGCTGGGCCAGACGGCAGATCGCTCCTTCCACATCCTTGGGAGCCACCATCATCAGATCCGCCAACTCGTCCACGATAATAACGATCTGAGGCATCTTCTTCGGTGCATCCTCTTCCTCCAGATGCTCCACCTTTTCATTAAAGCCTTTCAGATCTCTGACATTATACTTTGCAAACAGGTCGTACCGCTTCATCATCTCCGCAACTGCCCAGTTCAGCGCACCGGCCGCCTTCTTCGGGTCGGTCACTACCGGGATCATGAGGTGCGGAATCCCGTTGTAGATGCTCAGCTCTACCACCTTGGGATCCACCATGATCAGCTTCACGTCCTCCGGATCCGCTTTGTAGATCATACTCATGATCATCGTATTGATGCAGACCGATTTTCCGGAGCCTGTGGATCCGGCCACCAGAAGGTGGGGCATCTTGGCGATATCCGCAACTACCGTCTTTCCCGCAATATCCTTTCCCACTGCAACTGTGATCCTGGATTTGCTCTGCTGGAACTCGGATGCTTCCAGCAGATCCCGGAGCATGACCGCCGTCGTCTCACTGTTGGGCACTTCAATTCCGACCGCAGCCTTACCTGGGATCGGTGCTTCGATCCTCAGGTCGGTGACCGCCAGATTTAATTTGATATCATCCGCCAGGCCCACGATCTTGCTCACCTTAACCCCCTGCTCCGGCTGCAGTTCATACCGGGTGACGGACGGTCCGCAGCTTGCATTGGTCACATGTACTTTAACACCGAAATTCTGCAGCGTTGTTTCCAGCTTCCGTGCCGTAGCCCGCAGCTGGGTATCCGAGTCTCCTCCGGTCTTCTTCCCTTTCTTGAGCAGATCCATTGGAGGGATACGGTACTCCTTAGGGGGTGCCTCCTGCTGTATGCGGATGCTTTCCTCCACCGCCGCAGCCTCGGTTTCCACGTCTGAGGTACTGTCTTTTTCGTTCTTTTTCGGACTGCTCTTTTCCGCTGCCGGACGGACGGTCTCTTGTTTTGCCGGCCTGTCATCTGCAGGGATGCTCTCCGGTTCTTTTGCCGCTTCTTCCCATTCATCCTGTTCTTCCGGCTCCGGCTGGGCCCGGTTGATCACAAATTCCTCAACAGGCGGCTGTAAAACGGCTTCCTGAGACTTCCCCCGGGGAGCGGCATCCAGAGTATCTTCCTCCAGATCCAGGGATACCGCCGGCTCCAAAGACGTCCCGTCTACCGTCAGTTCATGGACCTCCGGCGATTTTCTGCCCTCAGATAGAGTCGTAGCAAAGGAAACGCCTGATATCTTCTGCCTCCGGCGTGAACCGGAAGGACTCTTCCCTTCCTCCTGCCGCCGCTGCCTCTTCTCCTGCATCCGTTCTTCCCTTCGGATCACAGAAGTTTCGTGGCGCTGCCTTGCACCCTCGTACATCTTCCGGCTGCTGCTTCCCAATGGTTTAAGAAGAGACCGCTCCGTGATCAGAATGACACAGATGATGGCCAGCACGATCAGGACCACGTAGCTGCCCACCACTCCGATGATAGGACACAGCAGCGTGACCAGGCAGCCTCCCAGAAGGCCGCCGGAATTTTTATCGATACTTGCCTGTTTATAATAGGCAAGAAGCCCTGTTCCGGGCGTATAGGGATTCATGATCAGCTCCAGCAGCGCGCAGAGCACCGCCAGCAGCGCCAGCAGTGCGGCCGCTTTTATGTAGGCATGGGCATTGCCCCTGTTGGATACGAGAAATGCCGCTGCTCCGAACAGCAGGACCGGGATCAGATAGGCCATCCAGCCAAAGATCCCGAACAGGACTGCCGAGCAGACCTCCCCTGCCAGCCCGCCAAGTCCGAAGTTGCTGATCAGCATCAGGATGCAGACCGCCAGCACGCTGAGGATGATGATCTCCTCCTGCAATGCCGGGCTTCCCTGCGCTTTTTTTGCCCTTTCATTTGTAGTTTTTTTCCTTTTGGTTGACTTTGCAGCCATTATACTTCCCCCTTGGTATTTTTAAACATACTATAAATTAGTATAGCATTATTTCAAAATACTGTCATCAAAAAATTTATGAATTGTGTTTTTTGGTTCTGATTTCCGATTTTATTTTTACTTATTTTTCCGTTTTTCGTCAATCATTTCATGGAGTTTTTTCATTGCCTGGCTGATGCCTCCCACTTCATCAATCAGGCCCTCCCGGACCGCGTCCTCCCCGTCCAGCATCGTACCTACATCTTTTACAAGCTGGGTTGGATCCAGCATCAGCTCCTCCAGCCTTTTCTGGCTGATCCGGGAATGCTCCGCAATAAAACCAGTGATCCGGTCCTGGGTTTTTTCCATATTCCGGTAGCTCTGGTAAACGCCGATGAACATGCCGCTGGAACGCACCGGATGCACGATCATAGTCCCGCTGGGTACGATAAAGGAGTAATCCGCCGATACCGCCAAGGGGCCTCCTATGGAGTGGCTTCCCCCCAGCACCAGAGAAACCGTCGGCTTACTCAAGGACGCGATCATCTCCGCGATGGCAAGGCCGGCCTCCACATCCCCTCCCAGCGTATTCAGAAGGATCAGAACGCCTTCCACCTCCGTACTGTCCTCCGCCTCTGCAAGCTTAGGCAGCAGATGTTCATATTTGGTAGCCTTCGTATTGCCGGATACCGCTTCGTGGCCTTCGATCTCCCCGATGATCGTCATCAGCTGGATCCGGTGCCGGTCCGGATTCTCATTCAGATCCAGAGTCCCGGTTTCTTTGATCTCCTCCCGCTTTTCTTCCTTTTTCTCCTGTGTCTCTCCCATCATTTCACAACCTTTCTCGTATTGATCAGAAGTAGTATGTGAAGAAACAGGTTAAAATATGCGGTTCTTTTTTTATGGTCTGTCAGTACATTATTTTATTTCTTAATTCACTTTTATAAAAGCCCTCTATCACCAAAAATGGTATGGATGTAAATTGTATACATCCATACCATCTTGGTCAAAGCAGTGCCTGCTCTACATCCGCAATAATATCCTCTACATTTTCAATTCCCACGCTGAAACGGATCAGATCCGGCTGAACTCCTGCTTCTACCAGCTCCTGTTCGTTCATCTGGCGGTGGGTATGGCTGGCCGGATGGAGCACGCAGCTCCTTGCATCCGCGACGTGGGTCACGATGGCAACCAGCTTCAGTTTATCCATCATCTCTACCGCTGCCGCTCTTCCGCCTTTGAGACCGAAAGTGATAACGCCGCAGCCTCCCTTCGGCATATATTTCTGTGTTAAGTCATAGTATTTGTCACCCGGCAGGGACGGACAGGATACCCATGCCACCTTGTCGTGGTTTTTCAAGTACTTCGCAACAGCCAGCGCATTTTCGCAGTGCCGCGGCATCCGCAGATGCAGGGTTTCCAGTCCCAGGTTCAGCAGAAATGCGTTCTGGGGCGACTGGATGGAACCCAGGTCCCGCATCAGCTGAGCAGTGGCCTTGGTGATATATGCCAGCTTTCCAAACTTCTGTGTATAGACGATCCCGTGATAAGTCTCATCCGGTGTGGTCAGCCCGGGGAACTTATCGCTGTGCGCTTCCCAGTCGAAATTCCCGCTGTCCACGATAACGCCTCCCACGCAGGAAGCATGGCCGTCCATATACTTTGTAGTAGAATGGATCACGATGTCCGCTCCCCACTCGATGGGCCGGCAGTTGATAGGCGTCGCAAAGGTATTGTCCACGATAAACGGAACCCCGTGGGCGTGGGCTGCCCCGGCAAACTTTTCCAGATCCAGGACAACCAGCGCCGGATTGGCAATGGTCTCCCCGAATACGGCCTTGGTGTTCTCACGGAATGCCCCTTCCAGCTCCCCGGGAGTACAGTCCGGATCTACAAAAGTAGCTTCTACGCCCATCTTTTTCAGCGTATGGGCATAAAGGTTATATGTACCGCCGTAAAGCGCGGAGGAACAGATGATATGATCCCCTGCTCCGGCTATATTCATCACAGAATAAAAGCTGGCCGCCTGCCCGGAGGATGTCAGCATGGCCGCCGCTCCCCCTTCCAGGTCACAGATTTTTGCCGCTACAGCATCATTTGTCGGGTTCTGGAGCCGGGTGTAAAAATAGCCGGACTCCTCCAGGTCGAACAGACGTCCCATCTGCTCGCTGCTCGTGTACCGGAACGTGGTGCTCTGGTAAATGGGCAGGACCCGCGGTTCCCCATTGCCCGGCTCGTATCCGGACTGGATGCATTTTGTCTCTATCCTGAAGTCGCTCATGTTCATTTCCTCCTGTAATATCTGTGGTACGGCCTGTAACGCTTATTCTTCATTCCAGTTGTGGTATACGTCCTGGACATCGTCGTCCTCTTCCAAAAGGTCCAGGGTTTTCTGAATATTCTTGATATCCTCCGGACTGGTCAGATCCACGTAAGTCTGAGGGATCATAGTCACCTCCGCCTCTGCCATGGGAATCCCTGCCTCTTCCAGCTTTAAACGGACTTCACTGAAATCTGCCGGAGCGGTGAGGATCTCGAAGCTCTCCTCTTCCTCCGAAAAGTCCTCCGCGCCTGCGTCTAAAGCCAGCATCATCAGCTCATCGGCATCCATCCCGCAGTCTTCCTTTGCAACGAAGATCTGCCCCTTCTCGTCGAACATAAAGGATACACAGCCTGGAGTCCCTACGTTACCGCTGCCCTTGGTAAAAGCATTTCTCACATTAGAAGCGGTACGGTTCTTGTTGTCCGTCAGCGTCTTTACGATAATGGCCGTCCCGTTGGGACCGTAGCCTTCATATGTAATATGCTCATAATTGTCCCCGGCGCCCTCTCCTGCCGCCTTTTTGATGTTCCTGTCTATGGTGTCATTAGGCATGTTGTTAGACTTTGCCTTGGCAATCACGTCGCGGAGCCTGCTGTTGTTCGCCGGATCCGGACCGCCGCCTTCCTTAACCGCAACTGCCAGTTCACGTCCGATCTTGGTAAAGATCTTTCCCTTTGCAGCGTCGTTTTTTTCTTTTTTATGCTTGATATTTGCAAATTTTGAATGTCCTGACATTTTTCAAATCTCCTCTTTTTTTCGTACTTTTTTAGTTTATCA
Source organism: Lachnospiraceae bacterium M18-1 (assembly GCA_000403295.2). Classification (GTDB taxonomy): domain Bacteria; phylum Bacillota; class Clostridia; order Lachnospirales; family Lachnospiraceae; genus Schaedlerella. The sequence goes on from KE159605.1 coordinate 414,225, forward strand.
CGCTTTTTTCCATCTGTAAAGTGATAATCAAAAGCGTTTCGACTATGTATTCAGCTCCAGGCTGATCCGAATCGCTTCATTCACTTTACACATCATCCGGCTGTCTACATGGCAGACGAACTCCCGGAGCCGCTGCTTGTCGATAGTCCGGATCTGTTCCAGCAGGATGACCGAGTTTTTTATGATATGGTATTTTTGCGCACTGATCTCAATGTGCGTAGGCAGCTTTGCCTTATTCATCCGTGATGTGATGGCGGCGCAGATCACCGTCGGACTGTGCCGGTTGCCTACGTCGTTCTGTATGATCAGCACCGGACGGACCCCTCCTTGCTCCGATCCCACCACCGGGCTTAAATCTGCATAATAAATATCTCCACGTTTGATCGTCAAAATTTTTCACACTCCGATTTTACCTCTTTTCCATTTCTCTGTTTCCAGGAGCCGTGAAAAACCCGCCCGTCTTGCGCAGGATATCAAATCCATACTACTGTTCACAAGGATGCCGTACACTCGCTGCACGTCATCCGGCCAAAACAGTAACAAATCCACAGTTCCTTACATCGAATGGTACTTAAAGTATTTCCACGTTTCGCATAAATATACAAAAAACCGGCCATCGGCAGCTTTTCTGTATTCTGTGGGATTCATCGGATATAAACTCTGGGGATCCGTTTCCCAAGGCAGCATACAAATTCATAGTGGAACCGCCCGCTCAAAGCGCCAAGCTCCTCCACTGTGATCCGTTCCTCCCCGTCCTGTCCGATCAGCGTGACCGGATCGAGGAATGCTGCACCCGGTATATCTGTCACGTCGACCATGAACTGGTCCATGCAGACCCTTCCCAGGATCTTGGCGCGCTTCCCCCGGATCAGCACCTCTCCCTTGTTGGAAAGGCTTCTTGGGTAACCGTCGCCGTATCCCACCGGAATCGTGGCAACCCGCATGTTTTTTTCCGCCACAAAAGTTCCGCCGTAGCTGATAGGTGTCCCCTCCTGCACATCTTTTACATAAGAAATGTGGCTGATCAGCTCCAGAGCGGGCTTCAAGAGCACTGCATTTTGATCCACCTCATCCGACGGATACATCCCGTACAGCGCGATCCCTGCACGGACCAGGCTGTGCCTGAACTCTGGAAAATCAATGATTCCCGCGCTGTTGTCACAGCTGAGACAGGAAATCTGCAGCCTCCGGCGTTCCAAAGCGTCCTGCATCCAAACAAACTTCTCGTGCTGCTCCTGCGTAAATGCGGGGTCTGTTTCATCGGCTTTCGCAAAGTGGGTAAACATCCCTTCCAGCTCCACACCCGGAAGTTTTTCGATATCTGCAATGGTATCCGCGCTTTCCTCCGATACCGGGAAGCCGATCCTGCCCATCCCGGTATCGATCTTGATATGGAAATATACGGTTTTGTGCAGCTTTACGGCTGCCTGGGACATGCCCTCTGCCATCTCCTTTGTATACACGGTGGGCCGGATTTCCCAGGAGGCCATTTCCTCATACTGGTCCGGAAAGATGCATCCCAGGACAAGGACAGGCTTTTTCACCTCTGCCCGGCGGAGGCTGACTGCCTCCTCCAGAGTTGCAACCGCATACCCCCATACATAATCCGTATCTTCGAATAACTGTGCGATAGGAACCGCTCCGTGGCCGTAACCGTCCGTCTTGACAACGGCTGCCAGCTGTGCGTCTCCGCCGATCCGCTGCTTCATCTGTTTCATATTATATGCAATGGCCTGCAAATCTATTTTTGCATACACCCGATTATGCTGATTCACTTTTTATTTCCTCCATGACCTGTAATCAATCTGTAAAAGCAGATTGGCCGTGTGTTTTACTGCTGTCTGCAAAGCAGAGTTTCCATGCAGACGATTTTCATATTTTTAAATCTTGGGAGATTCTTCCGCTTCTTTCAGACATTCCCCGATCCCGCCGATCAGGTCTTCTGCCAGCAGGGCGTAGCTTCCAAGCCTTTCTCTGGCCGCGTCTCCGCCGCATGCATGGAGGTACACGCCCAGCACTGCGCTGTCATATGCATCAAGCCCGCCGGCCAGCAGTCCTGTGATCACTCCCGCCAGCACATCTCCGGAGCCGGCCTTTGCCATTCCATGATTGCCTGCCGTATTGACAAAATCATGCTTTCCCCGCTGTGCCACAATGGTACGGGAATCCTTCAGCGCACAGACTGCCGGATACTTTTCCGTAAATTCGTGCAGACGGCGCATCCGGGATTGCTGCAGTTCTGCCAGGGAACAGCCCAAAAGCCCGGACATCTCCTTCATGTGAGGCGTCAGGATGAGCGGGCACCTTGTCTCTTTGAGGAGCTCTGGATGACAGGCCAGCAGATTGATGCCGTCAGCATCCGCCACACAGGGGACACGGCATCCCAAAAGAGTCCCCTTGAGCAGGCTTTCAGAAGTCCGGTTCTGTCCCAGCCCGCAGCCGATACACACCACATCTGCCCATCGCAGCAGAGTTGTAAGCTGCTGCTGGTCATATTCTTCATATACAGAAATAATCGCTTCCGGAAGAAGTTGCTGCAAGACAACCCGGTTGGATTCCTCTGTATAGATCTGCACCAGCCCGGCGCCGCTCCTATAAGCCGTTTTAGCACTCAGGTAAGCCGCTCCTGCCATACCCTTGCTTCCGGTGATCATGAGCACTTTTCCGTAAGTCCCCTTATGGGAATCCGCCTTCCGCACCGGCAGCCGCCTGGAAAGGTCGCTTTTCTCCAAAGTATAGCTGATCTCCGGAATCCCTTCAAAAAAGGAGGTATCAATCCCGATCTCCGCAGAGATCACCTTTCCCGCGTATTCCCTGCCCGGATACAGCACCGTCCCCAGCTTTTCACACTGGAAGGCTACCGTCAGGTCTGCCCGGAAGGCACAGCCCAGTACCTTTCCCGTGGCGGAGCAGATGCCGGAGGGAATATCCACCGCCACCTTTGCACCCGGCATCCCGTTCAGTTCCTTCAGAAGCTCTGCATAAACCCCGTTCACTTCCCGGCTCAGCCCCACCCCCAGCAGGGCATCCACCACTGCCGTATAACGGCCTTTCGGCAAATCCGGAACCACCGGGATTCCCATATTTTCCACGATCTGCATCTGAATCCGGCATTCGGCAGTCAGGGAAGCCTCCTTTCCGGCAAATACAACTGTCACTGCGCTTCCCTTCCCGGCAAGGAGCCTTGCAAGGGCAAATCCGTCCCCGCCGTTATTGCCGGAACCGCATGCCACCAGGACCCGGGAGCAGTCGATCTTCTCCTGCTCCATAGCCTCGGCGGTCCGCAGCGCCGCATGCTCCATCAAAACCACGGATGGGATCCCAATCTCATGGATCGTATGGGCATCCGCCTGCTGCATTCTTGTTCCGTCCGGTAAATACCGCATCCTTTTCCTTCCTTTCTGAATCTTCTCATCATCAGCGCCCGAACAAAAGCGCGCTTCGCACACTCCCGCGTTGTTACATTTTTAGCAGCGCAGCTTTTGTTCCGCGCGCGTAGCTGCGCATCCCCCGGAGGTTTTTTGTTCTATAGGAAAATTCGGAGAAGTTTCCTATAGAATAAAAACAGAATGCCATGCAGGCCTCCTGCATGGTATCCCGTCCGCTGCCGCGGTTTCAATGCATTACAATCCCCGGCCTGACCGGCCGTGAACCGCAGCTCTTATTCGCCGTGTTCCTTTTTATAGCTGGTAATATTGTAGGACAGCCTCATCAGACTGTCTGAGAGATGAACGCTTTCCACGATCACATCCTCGGGCAGGTTCAGATCCGTATGTGCAAAATTCCAGATTGCCTTGATCCCACATTTTACCAGTATGTCGGAGACCCGCAGCACCTCCGTTTTGGGAATGGTCAGCGCCGCGATCTCGATGGGGTTCTCTTTCAGAAATGCTTCCAGCTCATCCAGCATACGGATCCGGACTCCCCGGACTTCTCTTCCGTCCAGCCTGGGATTCACGTCAAAGAGGCCCTTCACCACGAACCCGTTCTTCTCAAAAGAAGCATAATTGGCCAGCGCCTGCCCCAGATTTCCCATACCGACGATGATCATGCTGTGGCTCTGGTTCAAACCCAAGATCTTTCCGATCTCTGTCCGGAGGTACTTCACGTTGTATCCATACCCCTGCTGTCCAAATCCGCCGAAATTATTCAGATCCTGCCGGATCTGGGATGCGGTCACGCGCATCTTCTGGCTCAGGTCATTGGATGATATGCGCTCCACCCCAGCGTCTGTCAACTCGCCCAAATATCGATAATATCTTGGCAGCCTGCTGATCACCGCTTTTGATATTTCTTTCTCTTCCAATTTTAATCAACCTCCAAATAAATTATATTTATTATATAAAATAGTCTGCTTAAAGTCAATTTAAAGTCATTTTTTTGTTTGATACAATGAACGGAATGTAGTATAATGGTTATAATTTACGGTCTGACCGGCCGCGGACTGTAACGTATGACGGTTACTGTTAATGCGGTTTTACAGGAGGTTTCATATGATACTTGCATGTCATAATCTGAATAAATCATTTGGGGAAAGGGTCATTGTAAAAGATGGCTCCTTTCATATTGAGGAACGGGAAAAAGCTGCTTTTGTCGGGGTCAACGGCGCCGGAAAGTCTACGATCCTGAAAATGATCATCGGCGAAGAGCCTCTCGATGGAGGCAATGTGATCCTCACGAAAGGAAAGCGGCTCGGATATCTGGCCCAGCAGCAGAACCTGGAAAGCGGTAATACCGTTTATGAAGAACTGAAAACAGCAAAGTCTGACGTCATTTTGCTGGAACAGCAGATCCGTTCCATTGAACAGGAATTGAAGTCTCTGAGCGGCAACGCTCTGGAGACCAGGCTGGAGACCTACAACCGCCTTATGTCCGAATTTGAATCCAAAAACGGATACGCCTATGAGAGCGAGATCACAGGGGTTTTAAAAGGGCTTGGATTTCAGGAAGAGGATTTCGAAAAGCCTGCCGATACACTCTCCGGCGGCCAGAAGACCCGGGTATCCCTGGGAAAGCTGCTCCTGACCAATCCGGATATCCTGCTTCTGGACGAGCCCACCAACCACCTGGACTTAAACTCCATCTCCTGGCTGGAAACTTATCTGCTGAACTATCCAGGCGCCGTGTTCATCGTCTCCCATGACCGTTTCTTCCTGAACCGGGTGGTGACAAAGGTAGTGGAGATCGAGCACGGCAATATCCGCATGTACAGCGGCAATTATAAGGCATATTCGGATAAAAAACGGCAGATCCGGGATGCGCAGATGAAGGAATATCTGAATCAGCAAAGAGAGATCAGCCGCCAGGAGGCCGTCATCGAGAAGCTGCGTTCCTTCAACCGGGAAAAATCTATCAAACGTGCGGAGAGCCGGGAAAAAATGCTCAATAAGATGACCCTGGTCGAGAAACCCTTAAGTGACGTGCAGGAGATTCATTTTTCGCTGGAGCCCTCCTGCGTCAGCGGAAATGATGTCCTCTCTGTGGAGAGCCTGTCCAAGCAGTACGACGGACAGACCCTGTTTTCCGACGCTTCCTTTGAGATCAAACGCGGGGAGCATGTGGCAGTCATCGGCGGCAACGGGACCGGAAAAACCACACTTTTAAAGATTTTGAACGGCCTGGCCGACGCGGACAGCGGCTCCTTTTCCCTGGGTACGAAGGTACATATCGGGTATTACGATCAGGAGCATCATGTACTTCATGACCAGAAAAATATATTCGATGAGATTTCGGACGATTATCCGTCCCTCAGCAATACCGAGATCCGCAATACGCTGGCTGCCTTTCAGTTTACGGGAGACGATGTATTCAAGCTGGTGGAGGACTTAAGCGGAGGAGAAAAGGGACGGGTCTCCCTTGCAAAGCTGATGCTCTCGGAGGCAAATTTCCTGATTCTGGACGAGCCTACCAATCACCTGGATATCACCTCCAAGGAAATCCTGGAGCAGGCGCTGAACGATTATACCGGAACCGTACTCTACGTCTCCCACGACCGATATTTTATCAATCAGACCGCAAGCCGGATCCTGGAGCTCTCCGGGCAGACTTTTGTGAACTATATCGGGAATTACGACTACTATCTGGAGAAAAAGGAAGAACGGTCTTTTGCCCTCTCCGCCGCCGGATCACCGGACGCAAAGGGAACTCCAAAGGGGGCTTATTTTCAGGCGGGACGTGCTGCAGCGGAGACTTTGGCCGGTGGAACAGACGCAGCTTCAGCCTCCAAACAGAGCTGGCTGGAGCAAAAGGAAGCACAGGCCCGGGAACGGAAACGTAAAAATGAGCTGAAACGGACGGAAGAACGTATCTCTATGTTGGAAACGCGCAACCAGGAGATCGATGAACTCATGACCCATGAAGATGTTTACTCCAATTCCGTAAAATGCCAGGAGCTTGCAGAGGAAAAGGCCGGCAACGATACCAGGCTGGAGGAATTGTACGAGCTGTGGGCCGGTCTGGAAGAGTAAGTGTATACAAAAAAGCACAAAACTGTCTATATACCAACAGTTCTGTGCTTTTTCTATTCCTGCGGCAGCCCTCTGATCCGCCCCCCGCCCCGCTTCAGGGCATTTTTTCTGCTGAAAGCAGGTCTTTGCAGTTCCTAATTCTGATTTCTAAACTGCACCGGCGTCAGGTCATACATTTTCTTAAAGATCCTGTTAAAATGCTCCACATTTTGATAACCTACGGATTCTGCAATACTTTCCACCGTCGCATTGCCGCTCTTTAACATGGCCCTGGCTTTTTTCATCCGCACCTTTTTCAGGATATCCCCGAAGGTCTCCCCGGATTTTTCTTTGATATACTTGGAAAGATAGGGCTTGGAAAGATAAAACTCTTCCGCAAGGTCATCCAGTGTCACAGTCTTATAATTTGCGTAAATATAATTGGTGATCTGCAGGAGACGTTCATCCTTGCTCTCCTCTCTGCTCTTGATCTCCTCGATCTTATTTACCGCAACCTCCAGAGCCGCAATGGAGGCTTTGATGATATCCGGGTCGATCCCGACGCCCCAGTATTTCTTTCCGTTGCAGATAATCCCCACGTAAGCCACCGCCTTGGAAGAAGACCCCTTTGTCATGGAATGTTCCTCATAGACCGAAAGCTCATAGCTGATATCAAAATAATGCTTGATGGCATTGCTGACCGCGTCCAGGCGTCCGTTTCCTACTCCGGTAATGACCTGCTGCTTCCCGCCGTGCAGAATCGTTGCGGAAGCCACGATACCGTCCTCCTGCTTGAAATGGCATTCCTCCAGGGTAAACACATTCTTCGCATTGATATAATGGTCCTCGAATATATGATAGATCCACTCCGGAGACAGCTCCTTGTGCGCTTTGTCGGAGACATCCTTCACCAGATACCCCACTTCCTCCCGCATCTTCTGGGGCAGGCTGATACCGAAACTCTGCTTCAATATGTAGTTTACGCCGCCCTTTCCGGACTGGCTGTTGATCCGGATCACGTCCGAATCATATCTTCTGCCCACGTCCTTCGGATCGATCGGAAGGTAAGGAACACACCACTGCTCCGTGTTTCCGTCCTCCCTCCAGGCCATTCCCTTTGCAATGGCATCCTGGTGCGATCCGGAAAATGCAGTGAATACAAGCTCACCCGCATAGGGCTGGCGGGGGGAAACATTCATTCTTGTCAGCCGTTCATAGACCTCGCTGATCTCGCTCATATTGGAGAAATTCAGCCCCGGATCTACCCCGTGGGAAAACATATTCATTGCCAGGGTGATGATATCCACATTCCCGGTCCGTTCTCCGTTTCCAAAGAGGGTTCCTTCAATCCGGTCCGCCCCTGCCAGAATCCCAAGCTCCGCCGTAGCCACGCCGGTTCCCCGGTCATTGTGGGGATGAAGGCTGATGATCGTATTTTCCCGGTATTTCATATATTTACTGAAATATTCCACCTGGCTCGCAAATACATGGGGAAGGGCATTTTCTACGGTTGTCGGAAGGTTGATGATGGCCTTGTTCTCCGGCGTAGGCTGCCATACGTCCAATACCGCGTTGCACACCTCCATGGCGTATTCCATCTCTGTACCGGAAAAGCTCTCCGGACTGTATTCAAAAGTAAAGTTTCCTTCCGTCTCCTCCGCCAGCTCTTTCAAAAGCTTCGCTCCGTCGATGGCAATCTGCTTCACCTGCTCCTTATCTTTCCTGAAAACCTGCTCCCTCTGTGCCACGGAAGTAGAATTGTATACATGTATTACTGCATGCGGAGCACCCTTGACCGCCTCAAAGGTCCGTTTTATGATGTGTTCCCTCGCCTGTGTCAGCACCTGGACCGTCACATCCTCAGGAATCATATTTCGTTCGATCAATGTACGCATGAACTGGTATTCTGTCTCCGATGCCGCCGGGAACCCGACCTCAATCTCTTTGAATCCCACATCCACAAGCAGCTGGAAAAACTCCACCTTTTCATCCAGGCTCATGGGCTCGATCAGCGCCTGGTTGCCATCCCGCAAGTCTACGCTGCACCAGGTCGGCGGATGGTCGATATAATCCTTTTTCACCCAGTCATAACAGTCAACCGGCGGCATAAAATAAGCCCGTGCGTACTTTTCATAATTCTTCATCTTTGCATCTCCTTATATTATATCAATAATATTGTCTTTTTTTGTCTTTCCTTATACTAACACATCTATAAACTATAATCCAGTGACATTATTAATCATTTTGATTGATATATTTTAATCAAAATACTGTTCGCAGCCATGTTCTTTATATTCTCATGAAAAAAATCTCCCCCAGCTTTTCCAGGCACCATCGGTAGTCCCGCACCTTCACGGCTTCATCCGCAACGATCTCCCGGGTGAACAGCACTTCATCTCCCAGCATATAAGAGATCTTGCCGGCAGGATCGCCTTTTGAAACAGGCGCGTCCAGATATTCCTCCTTTTCTATGCGGATCGAGATCTCATCGTCATCCCGGAGCAGGAGCTTTTTTTTCTCCCCTTCGGAAATCCCGTCCCCGTCTGTCCGCATCCCATTTTCACCGCACTGACCGACGATGGTATGTACCAGAGACTCTCCATTGAAACGATTTCCATCCGGGATGCCGTCCAGGACAGGCACAGACCCCGTATCCACGTCTCTGCAGACCTCCTGATAATGGAAAGAATCGATTCCATAAGTCATCAGCTTTTTAGTGTCCGCCCACTTATAGCCTTTATTGTTGGGCCAGCCGCATGCCAGCAGGCTGACGATAAAGGTACGGTCATCCCGCTGAAGCGCCCCGATGTAGCAATAGCCCGCCTCCCCGGTAAAACCGGTCTTCCCGGAAAGCGCGCCTTCCATCATTTTCAGAAATGCGTTATGGTTATTACAGGAAAAGCTTCGGCTGCCGTCCAGCGTAGTAAACTCATAACTTTCGGTCCGTGTGATCTCCAGAAATGCGTTTTTCTGCGGGGAATCCATGATGCAGTATTTCATGATCCGTGCCAAGTCCTCTGCCGTCGTATGATGGGCTCCCTCTTCATCCGAATCATCCAGCCCGTTGGGCGTGACAAAATGTGTCTGGGTACAGCCCGCCTGTCTTGCTTTCTCATTCATCATATCTGCAAAACCTTCCACGCTGGTCCCAATATGCTCCGCAATGATAACCGCCGCATCATTATGGGATTCCAGCATCAGGGAATACAGAAGATGTCTGAGCTGGAACTGCTCCCCTTCCCTGACACCCAGATGGACCTCCGGCTGCGACGCCGCCCTGGCGCTGGCAGTCACCGTATCGTCCAGATTGCCGTTTTCCAGAGCAAGGATACAGGTCATGATCTTGGTGGTACTGGCCATGGCCCGTTCCTCCTGCCCGTTTTTCGCAAACAAAATACGCCCGCTGTCCGCATCCATCAATACAGCCGACTGGGCGTATAATCCTTCCGGTTCTTTGATCTCCTTCTCCGGTTCTGCATGTACTTCTGCCGCCATAGTTATCCACAGCCATGTGAATAAAATCAGACATATTCCATACTTTTTCACAGGTTTTCGGAGGTTATCCACACTCTTTTCCACTTTTTCCACAAGTTTTCCACATTTTAAACCTATTTTCATCCTGCATAAGACTCCGTGATACACGCTTTATCCTATAGTATGTATGTCTGTCTTTTCTTAGAACTAAATGAAAATGACGGATATGCAGACACAGCATTTTCATGCACTGCAGATCCGTCCTGTTTTCTGTCCGGCATCCAGCCAATCTGGAAGTACAGACTTTTATCAGCTGCTATTTGGCGCCGCTGTTTTGATCGGCCTGATGTCAGATATCCAGCTGCAGCTGGGCCTCATCCTCCGCCTCTTCCTTAAAGTGCGCGATCTGTTCCTCGTCCAGGACAGGCAGCTCGTCCAATGACTGCAGGCCGAACCTCCGGAAAAACTCCTGAGTGGTCCCGAACTGTATCGGCCGCCCCGGCGCGTCCAGCCTTCCGACCTCTTCGATGAGTCCGTACTCGATCAGCTTATTGACTGCATGGTCTGTCTTGACCCCCCGGATCTTTTCGATCTCCAGCCTGGTCACCGGCTGCTTGTAGGCCACGATAGACAGGGCTTCCAGCATCACGTCCGTCAGAACATACCGCTTCGGCTGTTTTGCGATCCGGATCAGGTACTCATAGGCGTTCTTTTTGGTGCACATCTGAAAGGAGTCGTCCATCTCCAGGATCTGTACGCCTCTGTCTTCCTTTTTATAGCGGTCCATCATATTGTGAATGAGCTTTCGGGTCGTTTCCTCATCGTGCTCGATCGCAGAAGCGATCCTGCTCAATTCTACAGATTCCCCCATCGTAAACAGGATCGCCTCAATGATTCCCTGCATCTTTTTTATTTCCATTGGCTTCAATTGTTCCTTTCTGTTTTCCGCCATCATCTCACCCGCCTTTGCCGAACAGTTCCTTTATATCGAGGATTCAATGAGAATTTCTCCAAATGTATTTTCCTGTACCGCCCGGATCGTTCCGGTCTTCATCAGTTCCAGGATCGCAAGAAATGTTACCACAAGATGCATCGTGCTCTTCTGCCCTTCCAGGAGCTGCCGGAAGCTGAAGCTCCGATGGCTTTTTGCATAGCCCTCCACAAAAGCAATCTTGCTTGGAAGCGGCACTTCCTCCTTTTCAATCCTGCCGAATTTGCTTCGGACCGGATCAATCTTATTATTCTGCCGTTTCATCACATCACGGAAAATGCTCCCAAGCTTAGAAATCGTCACATCCGCCAGCAATGCATCCAGGTCGACCGGTTCCTCATACTCCCGGACCTCGTCCGGGATGTCGGGCTTTCGGAACAATACCAGATCCGCGTCCAGCTGCCTGTCCTTTAGTTCAAATGCAATATACTTGTACATCTTATATTGGAGGAGCTGTTCTACCAGTTCCTGTCTCGGGTCTTCTTCCTCTCCCTCCTCATTGACTTCCTTCGGAAGGAGCATACGGCATTTGATATCCAGAAGCGTGGCCGCCATGACAAGAAATTCACTCATCACATTCAGGTCCGCGCGCTGCATCTGCCGGATATAGTCCATATACTGATTCGTGATCTCCACGATAGGTATATCATAGATATCTATTTTATTTTTATCGATCAAATGCAGGAGCAGGTCCAGAGGGCCTTCAAATACTTCCAGCTTTACAGGTATCCCCATACTTTTTTATCCCCTTCCATATCTGTTCGCCAGGTCTGCGGCCTGCCATTTTGATTAATGATTCGGTCTACAGATGAATCACGATAACTTCCGCAGGATTAAACACGCGCAGGTTGACCGTATGCGTCCCCAGTCCTTTACTGACGATCACTGCCGTATTGTCCTCCACCGTCATTTCCCCGGAATATTTCGGAAAAAATGTCGCCTGGGGGGTCACGACTCCCCGCCATCCCGGAATCCTGAGAACCCCGCCGTGCAGATGTCCGCACAGCACCAGATCCGCGCCCCATTCCTGATATGCAGGAACAAACGCCGGATTATGTGCCAGAAGAATCTGATAACGGGTTTTGTCAGCCGGACCAGCCATCTTCCGGATGTCCCTGCATGTCACGGTTATGCGTTTCCTCTTTTCATAGGAATCCAGTGGAAGCGCCAGACCCGTAATCCGAAGATTTATTCCGGGCAGAGAAACATCGGCAGATTCATTTTCCAGGAAATGCACACCTGCTGCGGCGAGTTTCTTCTTATAATAATACATTACATCACCGTACTTTTCAATGCTGCTCTTCAGCCGCTGCTCATGGTTGCCCAGGGCGTAGTATACCGGCGCGATCTCTGGAAGCCGGCGGATGAATTGCAGTGCCAATTCCGGTGAAACATTTTTCTTTCCAATCAGCATATCGCCGCCGATCAGTATAAGCTGCGGATTTACTTGGCGGATCTCTTTCAGCAAAATGTCGTTTTGGCTGCCGTACACCCGGTTATGCAGATCACTCAGAAATACAATCCTGTTTTCATTCTGTCTATTTGGCTCACTGATCGGATGAACCCTGCTCGTCCCGCAGGAATATGAGTTATAGGATGCCCTTTGAGTATACTTTACCGGACGAAGTCCGCCCGTCCCGCAGGGACATGAATTACGGGATGCCCCTGGGGGGTGCTTTTTCGTGATTTTCGGATCGTAATGTGTCACCCGGAACCTGCGGCATTCCCGCATGCTTTCTCCCAACCCCAGGGAAAGCATCCCGACACCTGACAGGATCCATTTTTTCCACCACTTCATAATAAATTCCTCATCGTCTATAGCTGTTTTAACAGCAGCGTATGAAACATGTCCAATCTGTACGGGAGATGGATTCATCGTCTGCTACCCCGCTCCGTACAGTTACAAAGTCTCTCATTGCATCAACGTCAATCGTTCGCCTGCATGATCGCCACGCCGGAACTTGTCCCCAGCCTCACAGCGCCGGCCTTCACCATAGCCTGCGCATCCTCCAGGCTGCGTATGCCGCCGGATGCCTTCACCCCCATCCCGGAGCCTACAGTCCTGCGCATCAGGGCCACATCCTCAATCGTCGCTCCGCCCTTGGAAAATCCGGTGGATGTTTTTACAAAATCAGCCCCGCATTCTTCACAGATCCGGCAGGCTTTGACCTTCTCATCGTCTGTCAGCAGACAGGTTTCCAGGATTACCTTCACGATCGCCCTGCCCTTTGCCGCCTCGACAACGGAAGATATATCCTGCTTCACATACTCCCAGTCTCCGCTTTTGATCATCCCGATATGGATCACCATATCCAGCTCCGAAGCACCGTCCCTGATCGCCTGCTCCGCCTCTGCCGTCTTGCCGGCCGTGGACATGGCGCCCAGCGGGAATCCGATCACCGTGCATACCGCCACACCGCTGTCCTTCAAGAGCCGGGCACAATAATAGACAAAGCTGGAATTTACACAGACCGAATGAAATCCATATTCCATCGCTTCTTTACATAAGCGCTCCACATCTTCCTTGGTTGCCTGGGGGGCCAGTATCGTATGATCAATTAATGTTCTGTAATCCATCTTCATTTCCCTCCGCATGTTCATCAATTTATCCAAACTGTATAATATACTTATCAAAAATCATCTACAATATCCTACCATTTTTTCCACATAAAGTAAAGAACCCTTTTATTCCCTAGTATAACCCAATTTAAATAACGTTACTGTTCACCCCCTGACCGGGTGCTCACAGTAACGGCATCCAGCCCATTGAAAAGTCGCCTCTCGGCGAGGGGCTGGATGCCCGCCCCATCACTGAATTGGCCGGATGCCGTGCAGCAAGTGCACGACACCGTGTGAACAGTAACTAAATAACCGTTACTGTTCACACCCTTTTGGTGCTCCAGTCAAAAAGCAGAGCACGCTCTGCAAAAATAAGAGTGTGCTCTGCTTTTTTGAGTAAAATCTTTCTATGCCCGGAATTGATCCATCATTTTTACCAGATAATCCAGGAATCCCGCTTTTTCTACATCCTTGCTCACCAATATGTCAACCGTACCGATCTCCTTTCCATTCAGGACATAGGAAACACAGCCTGCACGATCCCCCTTTTTTACAGGCGCAAGCACAGATTCTTGTATTTTATATTCCTTTGTTATAGCTGACAGATCCGCCCCTTCCGTATCCAGCCAGGTAAAGGTCCCGCCATATTCACAGGGTACCGTGTCTTCTGCGCCGCCGGCCACCGGTACCTCCTCAATAGGCTTTAAGTCTTCATCTCTATAGATCTGACATTTACCGAATCCGTGATTCAAAAGCGCAGTCGCATCTTTAAATCTGGCCTTGGAATCCTCGGCCGCCATGATAACAGCAATCAGTTCCACATCGTTTTTCTTTGCCGTGGCGGAAACACAGAATTTTGCCAGTCCCGTAGATCCTGTTTTCAGTCCGGTTGTATATTCATATTGACGGACCAGCTTATTTGTATTGGTGAGTCCAAATTCACTACTGCCCTTCCTGGTAGTATGGGTGATATTTTCCATCCAGATCATACAGTAATCATGAATCTGGGGATATTTCGTGATCAGCTCCCGGGACATCAGCGCAATATCCCGTGCTGTCGTCACATGTCCGTCCGTGTCCAGGCCGTTGCAGTTGACAAAATTGGTATTCTCCATACCCAGCCCCTTCGCCCGCTCATTCATCTGCCGGACAAATTCTTCCTCGCTGCCGGCTATGTATTCGGACATGGCAACGCAGGCATCGTTCGCGCTTGCTACCGAGATACATTTGAGCATGGTATCTACAGTCTGTGTCTCTCCGGGCTCCAGATAAACCTGCGAGCCTCCCATGGAGGCCGCATATTCTGACACTGTCACCTCATCCTCCAGCTTGATCTTACCGCTGTCCAGAGCGTCGAAGATCAAAAGCATGGTCATTACTTTTGTCACACTGGCCGGGGGCCGGGCGGTATCTGCATCCTTTTCGCAGATCACGGTTCCGGTGGATGCCTCCATCAGGATTGCCGACGGAGCACTGATCTGCGGCCCTCCTGTATTTTCCGCGGTGTCTGCTTCCGCATTGGTTTCGGCCCCTGCCTCTGCTTCCTGGCCTCCATCATCCGTCTCCTCTGCCGCTTTCTTCTCCGCACTGCCGGCTGCAGTCTCTTCCGCTGATTCCTGATCTGTATCGCCGGCTATCGCTCCTTCTGACTCCTGAACCATATTATCGGCCGCAGTTTTCTCTGCTTCCTGATCCAAGTAGCCGGACGCTGTCTCCTCTTCCGGATCAGGATCGGCTTCATCCGTCTCCGGCTCTTCAAGGAGTATATGTACCTTCTGCGCATATGCGCCTGTATTACCGATATTTTGTCCTGATATCGGATATCCTGTAAATGATGCATCTCCTGTAACTGTCAGAAAACTCAATAATATTGCCAGAAATGCTTTCATAAAAAAGCTCCCTCCGCTATATCGTCTATTTACAATATAGTATACGGAAGCTTACTTTAGAACACCTCAGAATAAGAAATCTGGCTATTGTTCACACTTACCGTATTCACAGTAACGAATCCGGCCTATTTCAAGCTGCCTTATTGCAAGAAGCCGGATCCCATTCCCGGTACATACCGGCCTGTGACCGTGCAGCTAAGTACAGCAGAAGCAGCTTACTGAGTTACAGGTCATGCCTGGTAAATGTGTGACCTGCAGCAAGCTCAGATTACTGTACACGGTGCCTTGCACCCTGCTGCAAGACATCCGGCCAGTAAAATAGCGGTTGCGTGCATCCAGCCTCTCGCCGTCAGGCGACTTTTCAATGGGCTGGATACTGTTACTGGAGCATCCAAAGGGTATGAACAGTAACACAAGCTCAGAGATTTTGAGGTAATTTTTTAAGAAACCCTATTCCATCTGGGAAGTTATTGTAATATAATAAAGCCAGCATAAGATTGGGAATTGCGTATTCGAAAGGAGTTGCATTATGGAAGAATTAAAATCTATTATGGAGAGATTCGCTGCATCTGGTTGGGATTTGATATCTATTCCTGCGCAGCAATGGTTAGAGGGAAAAGCCGATAAAGATACTTTAGTATCAGCAATCAGGCAGGCAGACAATGAATGTGGAAGTTGCGGTTGTGAATTAGACCCGCTGTATAAAAAAGCGTTGGAATTGATTTAATATTGTTATCAATTCCAATTTTGGGGGAGGGTAAATAATGAAACGAGAATTAGGAATCGCAAGATGTGGACTTGCCTGTGTTCAGAAAATGTAAAATGCAATGGCTGTTATTCAGATAACTGTCCTGACTATGCCCAATACGAAAATAGAATATGCTCCAACGAAAAGGGCTTCTCAGGCTGTTATGCCTGTGAAATGGATTGCAAAAAAGGATTACTGAACAAAATCAAACCCTATGGTTTTACATTGTTTATAAAATACAGCAGATTGCCTGCATCCTATGATAAAGCTATACGGAGGGGCAAATATGAGTGACAGGATCACTTATGGACTATACGGTAATCTTCGGGCGGGTGTTCCTCAAAAGCGCCTTTGGGATCAAGGGATAATCCATCACATAACCAATGGATTTCCTTTAAAGTGACCTTTTTCAGTTCGTCAGAAGTATTCGGCCAGCGGAAGGGATTACAGTCCAATTTGTCTGCCGCGGCAGGTCAGTTGTACTCTAATGCATTATGTGTTATTCGAATATCGTTTGTTAATATATACCATATAACTTGACGTTACAAGATGTGTTGGAAGTGATTGTACTGTGGTAATTGATTTAATGTACTCGCTGTCATCTGTTGATAAATTGTCCTTATAAGATACTGTACCTGTTTCTGACAATAATAAAATATTTGAATCAAACATTTTATGATGATTTTGGCACATCCACAGACCGTTTTCTCCGTCAGTTGCAAAAGCTACCTTTTCGTCAAGAGAAAGCGTTGTTATTCTCTTGATATTAGATACTGGCCAAATGTGGGCTCCTTGAATTATTTCAGATATACCACAATTGCAAAGCACACAATGTTTTTCACCAAGTCTATCTAATAAATGAGCATTAAAACGAGGAGAACGCAAACTATCATTTTCTTCTAATTCTTTACGTTCGATTTCATCATCTATATTTACGATATTAATATTACCCATAGAACGAAGAACTTCTAGACTGGCTGCAGGTAATTCCTTTAAATCTTTTTCGTTGTATTCATAAAGGGTTATATGATCCTCTGGCTGTGCTAATTTGCTAATTGCATAACAGATTAAACTTGTATCATATTTATTTGCACCATAGGTTTTTCCGAAGATTTCATATTCGTGAGGTGCGTTTTTTAAAATATAAGTTGCATTGTTGCCGGAGTTTTTGTCGCCATTCTCTTTTCGTGCACGGATAATATCATCAATTGAGGTAAAAGCGTTAATTTGTCCGGCAAGAGAGGATGGGGCATTTATAAAATCAAATCCTGCCGTCCGCATTAAGCGATACATAAAAAGATAATATGGCGTTGCATTATTTCCACGACATGGAAGGAAGTAGAAATATAACCTTTTATCTTTATGAGTATTGGAATAAAATCTGTTAAAAGCTGTTGGAACACTTTGAATCCCCGAATTTCTACCTTCACATTTTTCGTCAGAAAAACTAACATATGTAACGGTGTTATGATATTGCAAAATTCCCAGTCGTCCTTGGTTATATTTGGCATCAAGAAATTCATCACAATAGTTATTTTCTACGAATTCGACTTCATAGTCCGACCTACCAGTGACTTCAATACATATTTGCCTCATGATAGGATCTGTCACTAAACTGTCGAAATATATACCGGTTTGAGCAGATTTTTGCATATTTCGTTTAATAATAAATTTCGGAATATCTCTATAAATCATAATTTAATATAAGAATCTCCTTTCTTGGCTGCCCTGAAATACCAATAATGTCACCCAGTGGAATGTATGTGTAGCTATTTCTTGTCATCCATTCTTCGACAGCTGTATTTGTGCTACCTTTATGCTCTAAAACATAAGAGAGCATACATGGAACATTTTGCTGTGTCATTTCATCAATAAATGTAAATAATTCTTGTTCTAATTCATCATCCCAGCCTTTAAATCCGCGTTTCCCATCATTATAACTTCCTGTGGTAAGTTTATATGGTGGGTCCAAATAAAGGAATGTGTCTTTGTTAACGGATATATGATTACCCAGGTTGATGAAATCATCACTTAAAAAGGTGATGTTTTTTTCTTTGATAACACGGCTAAAACTAATTAATTTTGCGAGGATGCAGTCGTTAAACCATCGCACTCCGGCAGTATTATTAAAACCATAATTACTGTTAAATCGGATTTGCTGTTGAAAGCTATATAGAATAATTGTAAATAGCATCCTTGGATCCTTTTTACTTTCGGGTAATTCATTATAAAAATCACGGGCTGATAAATAACTTTCTTTATTTCCCTTTTCGAGTTGATGTTTTTCTATGAATTTTTTTGCATAAATTATATAGTCATAAGTATCATATTTCTGAAAAGATTCTATAAGTTGTTTAACAATAAAATTTATGTCATTATAAATAATATTGTTTGAAGCAGAATTAATTCCGACATTAAAGCCACCACCAAAAACATCTACAAAAGTATCTGTTGCAATCAGATTTTGTCTAATATATGGCATTACCTTTGCCTTGCTGCCTATATAATTTAGAGGTGATTCAAATATAATTTCATCTATAGGCTTTTTTTGTATATAAAAGAGATATTCATAGTGTTTTTTTTTGTTTTGTGATTTCCAGTTCTCGTATTTTTTATAAGGAATTTCTATACGCTCGAAAGTGCTTTCATATCCATATCGCTTCATTATGGCTTCGATGAAATCCTTACTCATGTCTCCATCATTGTTATAACTTAAAAATATGTGTTGAGCAGATGTTTTCGCGAGGATTTTATCAAGTAATATATGTACTTTATAGATTTTTGACCAATCTGAACGCATTTCGCTAGTGCTTCGGGAACCTGTTACTTTGCTTATTTTTTTAGGTCTATCATCTAATACCAAAGTCTCTAATAGATGATATTGAGTACCATATTGATTTTGTGTATATGGAGGGTCAAGATATAAAATGTTGCATTGTATATTCTCAATAATCTGTTCCAACTTATCAGTATATACGTCAATATTATGCATGGGAAGAATACCATCTGATAAATCTATAAATTGAATATTTTTCAAAGCGCGTTCATCCCATTTTTTTAAAAATGCGCCATATACACCAGCAGTATTTGACACAAATGAAACTGATTCTATTAAACATGCTAGTAGATATCTATATTCTTCTTCGTTTATTTTATCATTTACATACCATTCCTCAATTGTTTGGCGAAAGTAATCAACACGACCAGCATTATATGCTGATAAATACATTCTATCTGAGCCACCGGGAGAATAATTTGTATAAAAAAAACCTTCGATTATATTCTCATTAGCATTAAAAAACTTAAACGGATTGAATCCCAATGAATTAAATGTACATGAAGCGGCAACCATACGACCATAAGCATATGTAGTTGCACAATTTAAACTGTCGTTTATTATTACATTACATGTAGTTTTGAACGCATTTGCAATAGATCCTGTCCCGCATAATGCATCAAACAAAATTGTGGTCGGAGTTATTCTAACTTTTGTAGATATGATATTTTTTATTATATGTGTGATAGAATCTTTATTACCTAAATATCTCAATTTTTGCCTTCTTTCATCCCATGGGGAGTATTATCTCTGTGGTTTTTCATCTGGAAGACCGACGCCCCCTCACACGCAAATTTCCGTGAATTGGCACAGGGGGATACTTACGCTTATAGCAATGGTAGTATCACCCATAATTTTATAAAACATACTGCAACACAATGAAATATAGCCGGATATATTTTATAACAGTTTTGCCTGAAACTTATGTTTTTGGCGTATTTTTCTTATCGAAAATTCAATACGGTTCGTTTTCGGATTCACTTTCAGACGTATATTGAAATCAGGGATGCGCTCAATCAGCTTATTGAGCAGTTCCCCATAATTATCGTAAGCCTCTTCTGCAAATTCTCCATCCGGCGGCTGTTTTGCCGGATGGAGAATTTGATATTCGGCATAAAGTTCCATTTCTTTTATAAGATTTCCGCCAGCCGGACTCACGTCAATATCCAGCACACTGTGGATATTCTTGAATTTTTCAAAGAAAGGAAGCCCCCTGCCTGACACGGAATCATCGGAGGGAAAGTCTGGTTCATATCCCGTTTCTCCATATCGTTACATGGTAACCGTGAGCGTAAGCGTCAGGAATTAAATTTCGGTTACATTATATCGTAAAATACCCTTGAAAACAATAGAGGACAGATAAATTGTTCAAAATCTATGATACACCTAATACAGCATTGCGTAATTAACGGTGAATACTGTACCAGTGTACTGACCGCATTATATTCCAATAAACCTCCTTGTCTGATTTTCCATCGGACTGCGTTGACTTCAATCGACGATCAGGTCATAAGGAATCCTCCCGCAAGCGGGCCCCTCCTTGTGACAACAGTAACCACATCGCCTCATTCAGTCGCCTTGCCGATGAAAAATTATCCTGCGGAGTTTTACCGGATATAATGCGGTCAGTACACTAGATATTATTTTTACTTTTAAGGGTTTACTTAATGAACAAGAAGGTGCTAATATAAGAAATGAGGTCGCACACGGAATTATTAGTGGAGCAGCATGTAGTTCTGGAGTATGCCTGCATTTTGGGGCTGCTGTGATTAAGATTTTATCTTTTACATCTATTCCCTGTTATGATATATTGAGGAATAGTGAAAGACTTAAACATTTTGAAGAACCGAGTAAAAATGCAGTGAAGATTATTGTAGGTAATTGTTAAATGATTTTGTTATCAATGTGGATAACTTTTCTACAAAGGCTTTTGAGAAATGAAATTCATCTTTCAAAAATCCATAGATCTCAATCGTATCAAAAGCAGAATCCCCAAGGAATGTGTCTGGGTGAAAGTGAGGATGAAGCTGGAAGAAGTCGGATAGTATGGGTTTTAAAGAGGAAGAATCTCCGATGGATTTATCTTCGTCTGGGGAATCCGATTTCTTTTCCACAGGCATTTCTGGATGTAGAGCTTTAAAGTCGTCATCAAGAAATGCAATATGGCGGACAATTCCAAGTCCATTCGTCAGCATGACAAATTTATCTGCGTAACAGAAATGCCCGTTGATATATTGTTGTTTCGCGTCCGGGCAGGAAGCGGCCTTGGAAGGCATCAGGCCATAGGCCAGTTTATAAGGGTCAATGTCAGGGTTACCCTTATAATAGGATTTGAGGCGACTGATCAGGGAATTCAGTGTTTTGGGATTATTTTCTGAAACATAAAGTTCAATCCCAGAGGTATCGAAGGTGAGCATACTGGCAAGGGAAGAATCTATGAGCTGGCAGATAGGCTCGGTATAATCCACCATTTGCTGGAACATCATTTCAATATAAGGCAGGAAGTTCTGCTTGAACCGGGTAAAAAGAGGAGCATCCGGAACTTTGGAGAAGCCACAGAACTCCCGGAGCTCTCTGCAAAGTGTGAGGAAAAGGATGAGCAGGGAATCCGAAGGGATAGAAAATATTTTCTGAAGGATAAGTGCAGAAAGGAAACCGGTGAGAGGGTAAAGGCGCTTGCGTCCCAGAGATTGATAAAAAGCATTGGTAAAAACGACTGGTATAAACTCAGAAATATCAAAGTGCTCATCCAGAAGCTGAAAGAAGGAAGGGGTATCTTCAAAGAATAGATCCTTACAATTAGAAAAAGAATCATTTAATGAAAATTGACGATATACAGTAACCATAAATTTTCTCCTCCGTTTATGTATAGAGTGGTTGTTGACAAATCTATTTAATCATAAGCGGAGAGAAAATTTATATAAAAGATGTAAGAAAACCTAGAAAAATCAAGGGATTACTAATTTAACAATTACCTATTTAAAATTTGTAAAGGAGGATTCCCACTTCAAAAAGTATTATGAAGGTATTTATATTCTCTTTAATACAGGGCTTCGTATCTCGGAATTTGTGGGACTTACAAGGGCAGATATAGATTTTAAGAATATGAAAATCAACGTAGATCATCAATTGCAGCGATATGCAAAAATCGGATATCGAATCGAGAAACCCAAGACAGAAAGCGGTATTCGTCAGGTTCCAATGACACAGGAAGTAGCAGATTGTTTCCGGAAGATTTTTAAATCCAGAAAATACCCAAAAGTGGAACCAATGATTGATGGGTATTCAGGTTTCCTTTATCTGGACAAGAACGGAATGCCAACAGTTGCATTACATTGGGAAAAATATTTTCAGCATATTTGTCAGAAATATAATCAGATTTATAGGAATCAGATGCCTAAAGTAACACCCTATGTATGCCGACATACATTTTGAAGTAGAATGGCGGCGGCAAGGATGAATCCCAAAACGCTTCAATATATTATGGGACACAGTGATATCAGTGTGACGCTGAATACATATACGCATCTTGGATTTGAAGACGCCATTGAAGAAATGCGCAGGATATCCGGTAACTGAAAAGATGTGTAATGTATCAGTAAAAATACTTTGGGTGCAAACTGACTTGATTTACACCCAGATTTGCACCTTAGAGTAAAAAAATATACTATATTACAGTAACTTCTAAAAAGAAAGTAATATTATATAAAATACCAAAATCCCCGTAAAACCGCCATTTATGAGCATACATCCAAAAAAGAAAGGATATGAAAAAGATGATCAAAATACTATTTGTCTGCCACGGCAATATCTGTCGCTCCCCAATGGCAGAATTTGTAATGAAGGATTTGGTAAAAAAAGCCGGAGCTGAAAAGGACTTTTATATTGCGTCCGCAGCCACCAGTACAGAGGAGATAGGAAATCCGGTACACTACGGCACCAGACGGAAGCTGCTGCAATTCGGCATCTCCACGGAAGGAAAATATGCCGTCCAGCTTCGCAAAGACGATTATGGGAAATATGACTATCTGATCGGGATGGAACAGATGAATATCCGGAATATGCTGCGGATATTGAGAGATGATCCGGAGCATAAGGTGTCCAGGCTGCTGGATTTTACCGAACGTCCCAGGGACATTGCAGATCCCTGGTATACCGGCAATTTTGACATCACCTACGAGGACATCTTAGAAGGCTGTGAAGCGCTCCTGCAGGACTGCTGGCTGCGGCTTCGCTCCTAATGTAGTTGACCGCTGCTGCCGGCCCCCCGCCCGCACTGCACTTTAGAATCCGAACCCCGGACTCTAAAGTGCATAACTCAGCAGTCTTTTCAGGTTGTTGTGGAACTGCCTGTTCTGAGACTTCAGACGCAGGCGTTCCGTCCCAGACTTATCCTTATTGACATGCGCGTCATACTGCGCAAACAATGTGAGATAATTCGCATTTTTGTTGTGCCCCCAGTGGACCAGAACCCAGTTCATGGCCTCCGCATTCCAGTAATCAACCGGAATTTCCGCGCTTCTTAACACCGTCGTATATTCCAGCGCCTCCTGACAGAGCTCGTCCAACTGTGTACGCAGCTCCTTTTCCAGACGGCTGCTTTTTCCCAGCTTCTCCAGAATCCTTGCGGAAATATTTTTCCGTTTTGATTCCCGCTCTAAAAGCCAGGAGCTTCTCTTGACCGTTTCCTGAAGCTTCATAGCAGCATTCCAGCAGTTGACAAAAGAAAACTGCTCGTCCGTCTCTTTGGCTTCTTCTACCGTAAAGGTACGGAAAACACGCGCCTTGTCCCCGCCCAATTTGCGGTCATACTCTTTCCGCTTTTCCGGATCCGAGAGAACCCGGTAGGCTTCCAGTATTTCCTGCATATCCTTCGTTGTATCTATATGATTATGCATATTGGCATCAGGATGGTAAATCTTTGCCAACGCATTTTTTGCATTTGTAATTTCTTCCGGGGTTGCCTCCCTGGAAACTCCAAGAACATTGTAATATGTACGACCTGACATTGGAGTCCTCCCTTATATCATCATAGCCTATCTGCTCCATACCTACACAGATATGTCCCGCCAATCCGTATATGTTCGGCCGGCGATGAAATACGCAACAATAATATTACGCCACCAGGGAAGAAAAATCAAGACAGATTCCAGTTTTTGTGCATTTTCTGCGGAAAAGAAGTTACTGGTCCTCCGACCGATCACTGCGCTGATCAATCGGAGGATGCACATAAAAGTCGGTATTCAGGCTTCTTTCCGTTACTCCCCTCCCAGATACCTTTCCAGATATTCATCCAGCTTATCCATATATTGCACATACAATTTGTTATCATTTTGCAGCCCATGTCCGGAATGCGGAAATTCGATATAGTCATAAGGCACGTTATTTTCTTCCAGCGCATCAATCAGGCGCTTTGCCGAATCAACCGGGCATACCTTGTCATATGTGCCGTAACCTAACAGCGCCGGCACGGAATCTTCTTTGACCCACATATCTGCGGAAATATCCTTGACTTCTTCCGCATAATCATGTTCCAGGATCATATCCTTAGTAATGGTCCTTCCGGACATCACACTAAATAAATTTGCGGCAGCTTCCGGACTTTTGTCCAGACCGTATGATGTCCAGTCCTCATGATAAAAACTTGCCGGCCCTACCATCTCGAATAACATTTTAACAGGAATCGGAGAATCGTCTGCATCCCGATAAGCATAGATCAGCGCAAGACAGCCTCCTGCTGAACCGCCGGATATTGCCATCCTGTCCAGCTGATAGCCCAGCTTCTCCGCCTCTTTTACCACCGCCGGGATGCTCTCTTTGATCTCCTGGGATTGCGTATAAACATTTGCCTCCGGATGCTCTTCTCCGAACAGTGTATAATTGATCCCCGCCGTTACATAACCTTTTGCACAAAGGTATTTCAGCATCTCTGCATCACCGCTTTTGTCTCCTGATGTGAAGCCTCCTGCATGAAGATATACGATCAGTCCATAGCTTTTCTTATGATTGTCTGCAGGAACATAGAGATCAAATTGATTCGCCTCCCCTTCTCCGTAAGGAAGATCCGTATAAACTCGCCCCACATCGTCATTCCATATTACTTTATATTTTTTCTCCAACGGATTATATGTCAATTTGATCATTACGGACACCGCAAAAACCACAAGAAATACGGCAACGTAGATAACTCCCCACCGGACTCTTCCTTTTTTCCTGCCTTTGTCTGTCTTCTGTTCCCTGCTTTTCATAGGAAATTCCCTCCAAATAGTGTACCGCCCAATAAAAAGTTCAAAAATGCCCTGACTGCCAGCCGTCCCAGAACTGCAGCTGCTATGATAATGATGATCAGAATGATGATGCGCTTTTGTTTTAATGTCATATTCCAAAATCTCCTTCCTTTTTCTTATCCATTTTTTCATATCCTCTGTATTGACTGATTGATCCCTTCATACTATAATGTGGCTAATACATTTGTATCGTCGAGATAATTGTATCACCAAATCAGCTTTTGTCAACAGGAGGAGAAAAAATGAGACAAAATCCGCAAAATGTATCACCAATGAGTAATGAGGGACGAAATGCCTACGTTATCCGGCATCTGACAGACGCTCTTCTTAAGCTGCTTCACAAAAAGCCGCTCCAGGAAATTTCCATCAGTGAACTATGCGCTCAGGCCGGTGTCGGCAGGGCGTCCTTCTACCGCAATTTTGATAGTAAAGAGGACATTTTGAAGACCTATCTCCGGGAAATATTTCAGAGCTGTATGGAGGCATGTGAAAACAGCCATGACCGGAATTTAAGCGCCACGATACGTATCCTGTTTTCACATTATGAAGAATATCGGAATTTCTACAGTCTTCTCAATGAACGAGACCTGATCTATATGCTGAAAGATGTGATCATAGCAATCTGCGGCCCCAGGCCCGAGGCATCGGCAATCGAAGCCTATTCCTCAGCCTTTGCCGCTTACTCCTTATACGGCTGGACAGAAGTCTGGTTCCAGAGAGGGATGAAGGAAAATTCAGAGGAAATGGCGTCTATGTTTCAAGGTCAGGGGTTTTGACTTAGATGTGAAGTTGTATCATAACGAAGCAGGCTGCGCTATCCAGAGCTAGAAACCTTATCAATATCATAAAACCAGCAGATAAATGATATTTTATCTGCTGGTCATGCTTTGCAGAAAACCTGCCGTTCAAGTTTCCTGTATTTTTATATGTTTTCAGATCCATTCTGTTGTCTAATACTGGCGCAGCCGGAACTTCTGCACCGATCCCTTCAGGTCATGCGCCTGCTCTAAGAGCTCTGACGCGGATGCTGCCGACTTTTCCGCGGTTGCGGCATTGGTCTGCACCACATCCGAGATCTGTTCCATTCCCTGTGTCAGCTGACGAAGCGCCTCCACCTGCTGTTCCGCAGATTCTGCGATCCTCTCCACCAGTTCTGTAGACCTGCGCGCCCCCAGAACACCTGCTGCAAGCGCCTCTGTCGTATCTGCTGACAAAGCGGTTCCCTCCTGCACCAGCTTAATGGAATCCTCGATCAAAGAGGTAATATTCTGCGCTGCCTCCGAACTCTTGTTCGCCAGGCTTTGTACCTCATCCGCCACTACAGCGAATCCTTTTCCTGTCTCACCCGCACGGGCCGCTTCTACCGCAGCATTCAATGCCAGAATATTGGTCTGGAAGGAGATATCTTCGATCGTTTTGATAATACCGCCGATCTCTAAAGAAGATTTTGAAATATCCTCCATGGCCCTGGTCAATTCTTCCATCTTTGTATTGCAGAGTTCCAGCTGCCTTGCCGCATCCATGGAACTCTTTCTTGCATGATCCGCATCTGCGGAGGAATTGTCTACCTGTCCCGACAGTTCCTGGATATTTGCCGTCAGTTCTTCCACTGCGGAAGCCTGATCCATGGCTCCCCGGGAAAGGATCTGTGCCCCGTCCGCTACCTGTTCGGATTCCGCCGTTACATGCTCTGCCGACTGGTTGATCTGTGAAAGCGCGGAATTAAGCGCCTCCAGAATCTGACGCATGGCTTTCTGAATGGGCTGAAATTCTCCGCGGTAATCATCACCGATCACCATGTCCATATTTCCCTGGGCCATCTGTGCCAGCTTGGCATCAATATCATTGATATATTTTTTTAATTCCTGTTTCGTCTCATGTATAGACTGTACCAGCATACCAATCTCAGAAGTATCCGGCTCCAGCGCAAACTCTGCCGAAAGATTCCCGCAGGCAATCTCCTTCATCTGGTCCCGTACCGCAATGACAGGCTTCAGAATCTTCTTTCTGGTCACCGTCTGATTGGTAATCTGGAGTGCCCCTACCATAACAAGTGCCAGAATCATTGCCAGTCGGATAAAATCTGACCTTCTTCCAAGATTCTTGACCTCATTCCCGGTCCGTTCATCCAGATCCGATAAAAACTGCTCCTTTATAGAATTAATCTCCGCGATGGCCGTGCTGTATTCTGTTCCATAGACATAATTCAGAGCCTCTTGCAGCTCCCCTTCCTGAACCTGGCTCATGGCCTCTTCCTCTAACGGAACCAGTTCATTGGACAGAGAAGACATCTTGTCGATCATGGCCTGCTCCTGATCGGTGATTCCGATCTCCTGCATGGCCGCGACTCCCTGATCCCGGTTCTTCAGATTGTTGATCTCATTCCAGTAATTGTCATAGTGCTCCTGTTCCCCGGTTGACGCGAACGCACGCACCTCGTTGGTCAGATAAGAGGAACCGTTCATAAAACGGTTCGCGTTGTATGTAAGATTAAACCTGTCTTCATTTGCATCGTCAAGCTGACCGCTCACACTCCCGTAAACAAACAGAAGAACGATCACAACAACAAGCGCAAAAATAGACCCCCCATTTAAAATCATCGTCAATGTAGACTGGTTCATAGTTTTTTTCATCTCTGTCTCTCCTCCCCTTAGGATCTGCTGTTTTATCTATTTTATAACGATTCCTGTAAGCATACTCAATCAACTCCTGATAAGCTGTGTCTGGCAAATCTGACTGCTGATCCTCAGATAACCGTGAATCGTAACACCTATTGAATATTTTACATAAAATCGAATGAAATTTCAATAGAATCTGTCATATTCATGTGATAAACTTAATGTAAGTCAAAGACAGGAGGTTACTATTCACAGTAACAAAAGGAGGCAGACATTTATAATGGAACAATTGACATTATTTGATAACAGAACAGACAACGCACCTCTTGCCAGCCGCTTAAGGCCCGCTTCTCTGGAGCATTTTGTCGGACAGGAGCATCTCATTGGGCCGGGCAGGATGCTTCGCCAGCTGATCGAAAAGGACCAGATTTCCTCCATGATCTTCTGGGGCCCTCCCGGCGTAGGCAAGACCACCCTTGCAAGCATCATTGCCGGACGGACCCAGGCTGATTTTATCAATTTCAGCGCCGTTACCAGCGGCATCAAGGAAATCAAGGAGGTCATGAACCAGGCAGAGCAGAGCCGGCGCATGGGAATCCGCACAGTCCTGTTCGTGGACGAGATCCATCGGTTCAACAAGGCCCAGCAGGATGCCTTTCTGCCCTTTGTGGAAAAGGGAAGCATCACCCTGATCGGAGCCACCACGGAAAATCCCTCCTTTGAGGTCAATGCCGCCCTGCTCTCCCGCTGCCGGGTATTTGTCTTAAAGGCATTGGAAGAAACCGACCTGGTCCGGCTCCTGGAACATGCCCTGAAACACCCTGCCGGCTTCGGCTCCCAGACCATCCGGATCACTCCGGCACAGCTTAAAGCCATCGCCGCATTTGCCAACGGGGATGCCAGGACCGCTCTCAACACACTGGAAATGGCTGTACTCAACGGGGAAATCGATTCCAAAGGAATCACGATCACGGCGGAAGGGCTGTCTCAGTGCATCAGCCGGAAATCCCTTCTGTATGATAAGAACGGAGAAGAACATTACAATCTTATTTCCGCCCTCCACAAGTCTATGCGCAACAGCGATCCGGATGCAGCCATATATTGGATGTGCCGGATGCTCGAAGGCGGCGAGAATCCCCTCTACATCGCAAGAAGGCTGATTCGTTTTGCAAGTGAAGATATTGGAATGGCAGACAGCCATGCCCTGCAGGTCGCCGTATCCGTTTACCAGGCCTGCCATTTCCTGGGCATGCCGGAATGCGACGTGCATCTAACCCATGCTGTCACCTACCTCTCACTGGCTCCCAAATCCAATGCTCTTTATCAGGCCTGTGAATCCTGCAAGCAGGATATCAGTAAAATGCGTGCCGAGCCGGTTCCACTGCAGCTGCGAAACGCCCCGACAAGGCTGATGAAGGAGCTTAACTATGGAAAAGGCTACGAATATGCCCATGATACAAAAGAAAAGCTGACCCATATGGAATGCATGCCCGAATCCCTGCAGCATCGAACCTATTATCATCCCACAGAGCAGGGTGAGGAAAGGGCGGCGAAAGAACGCTTCGAACGCATCCAGCACTGGAAACAGCAGCATTCACCGGAAAGGAGTTTATACCTATGAAATGCATCGGTATCGATATCGGGACCACCACCATCAGCATCGTCGTCATAAATACTGCGGACAATACCATCGAAGAAGCGTATACCCTTGATAACGGAACCTTCCTCCCCTCCCCCAGCCCCTGGGAACGGATCCAGGATGTTCCCGCCATTCTAAACAAAACCGTGACCGCGCTAGAAGATATCCTGGACCGCATCCCCGGTATTTCCTCTATCGGTCTGACCGGCCAGATGCACGGCATCGTCTACGTGGATAAAACCGGCTTTGCTGTCAGTCCTTTGTATACCTGGCAGGACGGCCGCGGCAGCCAGCCTAATTTTGAAGACGGCAAAAGCGTCTCCGCATACCTGTCCGAGACATACGGCATCAAAGTCCCCGCCGGCTACGGAACGGCCACCCATCTGTACAACATCCGAAAGGGCCTCGTCCCTAAGGATGCCGTCTCCTTCTGCACCATCGCCGATCATCTCGGCATGCGCCTCACCGGACGCATCCTTCCTCTGCTCCATATCAGCCAGGCCGCCAGCATGGGATTATACGACTGCCGGTCACACACCTTCCGGGAAGATATCCTGCTGGAACAGGGCGCGCTGCTCCCCGCCCTCCCCCGGATCACACCGGATTTCCTTCCCCTGGGCCATTTCCGCGGCATCCCGGTCAGCGTTTCCGTAGGGGACAACCAGGCCAGTTTCCTAGGCTCCGTCCGCGACGCCAGGCATACCCTCCTGGTCAACATCGGAACCGGCTCCCAGATCTCCCTGCTGTCCGGCCACCCCTGCGAGTGTCCCGGCATCGAGTCCCGCCCCCTCACCCGGAATACCTTCCTCCTTGCAGGCTCTGCCCTCTGCGGCGGCTCAGCCTTCGCAGCCCTGGAACAGTTCTTCCGGGAATATGCCGTAGCTGCCGGCGCCCCAGAGGTCCCCCAGTTCGACATCATGAAGAAGCTACTGACACAGCAGCCCGATTCCGCAGAAGTCTGGACCGTCCGCACTACCTTCTCCGGCACAAGAGAACATCCCGCCGATTCCGGCTCCATCACCGGAATCCGCCTGGAAAACTTCTGCCCCGCCTCCCTGATTCGAGGCACTCTGGCCGGGATGGCCGAAGAACTCCACGATTTATACATCTCCATCCCCCAAGACCCCGGCCAAGCCAAAACCCGCCTGATAGCTTCCGGAAACGGCATACGCAAAAACCAAGCCCTTCAGCAGATCTTGGAAGTCCGTTTCCAAATGCCCTTAGAAATCGTCCCCCACCAGGAAGAAGCCGCCTTCGGAGCCGCAGTCGCTTCCCAAGCCGCAGTTGGCTCTCTATCTTTAGAAAAGTGGCTGGGCCTGGTTTAAAAGCTGCCGGCCCATGAATGAACAGGAACAATTTATCCCTTGTTTTCTCCCCTGTCTTCCCGTATAATATACAGAGTCACTAGTTAAAAACACAAAAAGGACAGAACAACCATGAATTTAAGAAGTAAACTAGCCGTCACCTGTGCCAAGGCCACCAGCACTTTGATCAAAAAGCTGAACCGCGGAAGCGGCGTCACCCTTCCCGGTTACGTTGCCCGCCTGATCGACCCTGCAATCCTCTCCACCATGTCCGGCATGGTCCGTGAAAAGACCATCGTCACCATGGGGACCAATGGGAAGACAACCACCAACAGCATCCTATACCACGCCCTGAAAGCAGAGGGCAAAAAAATCATCATCAACCGAACCGGAGCCAATATGCTCAACGGCATCATCTCTGCCTTTGTCCTTGCAACGGACAAGCACGGGCAGCTGGATGCGGATTACGCCTGCATCGAGTGCGACGAGATCGCATCCGTGCGCGTCCTTCCTCAGTTAAAGCCGGACTGCGCGCTGCTGACCAACATTTCCCGTGATCAGCTGGACCGTTTCGGCGAGGTAGACATTACGTTTCAAAAATTAAAAACCGCCGTCACCAGCGTACCGGACAGTACCCTGATCATCAACTGTGACGACGTGCTCTCCTACACTCTGGCCGCTGAAAGCAAAAACGCCTGTGTCACCTACGGGATCAATGAACAGATTTTTGACGAGATCTCCCGCTCCGAAATCCGGGAAAGCATTTTCTGCCGTACCTGCGGAAAGAAGCTGGATTACGAGTTCTTCCACTATGGGCAGCTAGGCATTTACCGTTGCCCCAGCTGCGGACTGGCACGGCCCAATCCGGACTATACGGCGGCCAATGTGGATTTCCACGACGAGGTCTATTCCTTTGATATGGACGGGATGCGGATTGATTCCACCGCCCGGACGCCCTACAACATTTACAACACCCTGTCCGCCTATGCCGCTCTGATGGCGCTCCGTGCGCCCGCAGGACATTTTAAGGATATGATCGAATCCTTTGATTACGGCAATAATCGAGAGAGCATCTTCACCATCCACGGAGCCCGGGTTCAGCTCCATCTGGCTAAGAATCCGATCGGCTTCCAGCAGAAGATCTCCCTTGTGTTAAAGGATTCCAATCCCAAGGACGTGATCATCCAGATCAATGACACCTATCAGGACGGCGAAGATATCTCCTGGCTGTGGGACGTAGATTTCCAATACCTGGCGGATGCCAATGCAGCCACCATCACCACCAACGGCACACGCCGGCACGATATGGGGCTGCGGCTCAAATATGAGGATATCGACTGTGATTCTACCACGGACCTGAAAGGCACCGTTGAGACGCTGACAACGACAGGCACGAAAAACCTGTATGTGATCGTGAATTATTCCGGACTCTACCGCACCAATCATCTGCTGGCCGGAATGGACGACAACCGGAAGGAGGCTGGGGAAAAATGAAAAAACTGACAATCGGACATTTATATCCTGACCTGCTGAACCTTTACGGAGACCGTGGGAATATCCAGTGCTTCCGCAAACGCCTGGAATGGCGCGGCATGGAGGCGGAGGTGATTCCTTTTCTGTCCGGCGACAGCATTGATTTTGAGAAGCTGGATATCGTACTCCTGGGCGGAGGATCAGACCGGGAGCAGGAACTGGTATGCCAGTATCTGCAGGACATCAAGATCGATTTCCAGAACTATGTGGAAGACAACGGCGTGGTGCTGGCTGTCTGCGGCGGCTACCAGCTCCTGGGGCAGTATTATAAAACAGAAAAAAAGACCATCAAAGGACTGGAGATTCTGGACATTTATACGGAGTGGGAACCGGAACGGATGATCCGCAATATCATCCTAAACAGCCCCTTATTCGACACACCGGTCGCGGGCTTTGAAAACCACGGGGGACGCACCTACATCGGAAACCACACGCCTTTCGGAAAGGTATTCTTCGGCCTTGGAAACACGGGAAAATCCGGCTATGAAGGGGTCGTTTACAAAAATGTGATTGCCACCTACCTACACGGCCCGCTCCTTCCGAAAAATCCCCACGTGTGCGATTATCTTCTGGAAAAGGCTCTGAGGAGAAAATACGGGGAAGAGATTCAGCTGGATCCTCTGCCGGATGAACTGGAACACAAAGCAAACAGCTATATCGTTGAACGGTACAGCGATAAAAAATATGTCCTTAAAGAAACCATCAAGCGGTACACCTGATAAAATCAAAGCCCTATCAGCAAGCGCTGACGGGGCATCAACTTCTGCGCATGTGTGTAAAGCGGCTGGGAATCGTAACATAAAAAGGCTGTCTGGGAATGCTGTTTCTTTACAATCCATTTCTTTCATCTGAAACGGACTGCAGAAACACAGCATTTCCGACAGCCTTTTAGTACATCACTACATAAATAATTAAGTAATATACATCTGTCACTTCTCCATTTTTATACGTGCCGCCTTGATGGCCTGTATGACCGGCAGATTCAAAACCGCCAGCCCATAAACGATCAGAAGCTGCGCACCTGTCAGAGTCTGCACCTTAAATACCCCGCTGCTCGCCGGGATCATCAAAACTGCCGTGATCAGGCACAGCCCCAGAGCAAACGCTCCCAACAGATACTTGTTGTTCCATAATTTTTTCGAAAGTATCACCGGCCTGTCATCCTTACAGTTAAATCCATGGACCAGCCGCGCGGTACACAATGTCCCGAAAGCCATCGTGCTTGCAAGCACCGCATTGCCAAAACGATATCCGATATAAAACGCGGCCATGGTCGTTACCGCAATCGATAAGCCTTCTATGCCGATCTTCTGCAAAAATACTTTCGTCAGGATCGATTCACTGACCGGACGCGGCTTCTCGTCCATCACATCCCGGGTATGGGGCTCCAATCCAAGTGCGATCGCCGGAAGGCTGTCTGTCAGCAGGTTGATGAACAACAGATGCACAGGGGCAAAAGGAACCGGAAGCGCCGCAACAGACGCATACAGTACCGCAAGGATAGCTCCGAAATTGCCGGACAGTAAAAACTGGATGGAATTTTTGATATTCCGGTATACGTTCCGGCCATTCTCCACCGCCTTGACAATGGTCGCAAAATTGTCATCCGTCAATACCATAGATGCCGCATCTTTGGAAACCTCGCTCCCGGTGATCCCCATTGCCACTCCGATGTCCGCCTGCTTTAAAGCCGGGGCGTCATTCACGCCGTCCCCGGTCATAGACACTATGCAGCCCTTGTCCTGCCATGCCTTTACGATCCGGATCTTATGCTCCGGCGTTACCCGGGCATAGACCGAGATATCTTCCACAAAATCCCGCAGCTCCTGATCTGACATGGAATCCATTTCCGAGCCTTCGCAGGCCCCGGAATCATCCTTTAAGATTCCGATCCGTTTTGCGATGGCTGCTGCCGTCACCTTATGGTCTCCGGTGATCATGATGGGCCGGATCCCCGCCTGCTTACATGCCTTCACAGCCTCTGCAGATTCCTCCCGGGGCGGATCCATCATGGCGATCATCCCGATAAAGGTCAGATGGTATTCGTCTTCCAGCGTCAGCTCACGGCCGCCCATAATCTCCTTATAGGCGAATCCAAGCACCCGCAGCCCTTCTTTAGAAAATTCCTGGTTCTGGGTCCGGATCTTCTCCTTGTCTGTTTCCGTCAATGGATGCACGCCCCCATCCGTCTGGATGTGAGTCATCCGGTCTAGCAGCACATCGACCGCGCCTTTTACAAGCATGGTGGGGCGGTCTTCCATCACATGCTGGGTAGACATCAGCTTCCGGTCACTGTCGAAGGGATTCTCCCCGAACCGGGGATATTTTTCCCTCACGCCAGAAGCATAGAGCCCGAACCGGTCTCCCAAGTTGATCAGAGCGATCTCCGTTGGATCCCCGATCTCCGTCCCATCCACATTGGTGGCGTCGTTGCAGAGGATACTGCTCAGAAGCAGCATACTTTCCTGGGCATTTCCAAGATCAATCTCCTCCACAGGAATACGGATTCCGTTGACATAATAATCTTCCACCGTCATCCTGTTCTGGGTCAGGGTTCCTGTCTTATCCGAACAGATAACAGACACACTGCCCAGCCCCTCCACGGCCTGGAGCTTTCGGATGATAGCATGCTCTTTCGCCATCTTCTGCGTCCCAAAGGAAAGCACAATAGTCACGATGGAACTCAGCGCTTCGGGGATTGCCGCTACTGCAAGAGCCACCGCGAACAAAAATGCGTCTCCCGCATCGCCGCCCCGCATCACCTGAATCCCGAACAAAATGCCGCAGAATACCAGGATCAGGATGGACAGCTTTTTCCCGAACTGGTCCAGGCTGATCTGTAAGGGCGTCTGCTTCTGAGAAGTCTGGTTTAAAAGCCCGGCGATCTTACCTACCTCTGTCTCCATCCCCACGGCAGTCACCACATAGGATGCCCGTCCATAGGTTGCAAAACAACCAGAATAGACCATATTTGTTCGGTCTCCCAGGGAAACATCCCCTTTCACCGGCTCCGTGCTTTTCTCCACGGCCAGACTTTCCCCCGTAAGAGCACTTTCATCTGTCTTTAGG
Source organism: Lachnospiraceae bacterium M18-1 (assembly GCA_000403295.2). Taxonomy (GTDB): domain Bacteria; phylum Bacillota; class Clostridia; order Lachnospirales; family Lachnospiraceae; genus Schaedlerella. The sequence goes on from KE159605.1 coordinate 449,618, forward strand.
CTGGCACACTCCAGGATCCGCCCGTCCGCAGGGATATAGTCCCCTGCGTCCAAAAATACCAGATCCCCGACCGTCACTTCCGCAGACGGAATCTGAACGAGATTACCGTCCCGCATCACCTTCGCCTCCGGTGCAGACAGCTTTTTCAGACTGTCCAGCGACTGCTCCGCCTTCACGGTCTGCAGAGTACCCAGAACCGCGTTGACCGTGATCACGACCAGGATCACGGCCGCGCTCTCCACATCCCGCAGCAGGCCAGATACAATTGCCGCAGCAATCAGGATCATGACCAGAAAATCCTTATACTGTCCCAGAAAAATGTGAAGGATCGTCTCCTTCTTCCCTTCCGCCAGTTCATTTCGCCCATACTTCTCCTGGTGCTCCCGGACCTGCTGGGATGTGAGCGGTTCCTCGGAACCATTCAGCTTTTTCAGGACCTCCCTGCCCGGCACTTGATAATACTCACTCATATGAAATCCTCCTCACTGCAGATTTTCATAAACTACGTTGAACTGCTGTTCTGAACCGTAAGGACATGCACAACAAGCCCCGTATATTTTTGCACGATTCCTTATCTGAATTGCTATCTATAGCTTTTACAATAAATCACAAATTTATAATATGATATCAGGGGCAAAAGGTCATTTCAAGCAGAAATCCTGCTGCTGACAGCCTTTGAGCAATCCGTTTCCATATATAAACATGACGTTTTGACCTTGATGTCATAACCTGTACAATCCACAATGCCCTGCATCTTGCCGAAAAACATCCTGCCTGCCGGACAGTAGTTTCCTGCATGACCTGACTATGAAAGAGAGTCAGGCCTGCCCTATCAGATGAGCAGGTCTGACTCAGTAATCATCCATCAGATTCGTATCGGTTCCATGCTTTCGCAGGGAAACTCAACACATTTGATCCGGATTACACGATACCCTGTGCGGTCATTGCCTCCACAACCTTCTCAAATCCGGCAATATTGGCACCTGCCACATAGTTGCCCTTGCATCCGTACTTCTCGGCTGCATCAGCCATATTATGGCAGATATTGATCATAATGTCTTTCAGCTTCGCATCCACCTCTTCAAATGTCCAGCTCAGACGCTCGCTGTTCTGAGACATCTCCAGAGCGGATGTTGCCACACCGCCCGCATTGGCAGCCTTACCGGGAGCGAACAGGATACCGTTCTGCTGCAGGTACTCGGTTGCTTCCATGGTGGTCGGCATATTCGCGCCTTCCGCAACAGCGATACATCCGTTTGCAGCCAGCGCCTTAGCATCTTCCAGGTGCAGTTCGTTCTGAGTCGCACAGGGCAGGGCAATGTCCACCTTGACGGTCCATACGCCTCTTCCCTCGTGATATTCGGAATTTGGACGGTAGTTCTTGTAGGAGGTCAGTCTTTCACGCTTCACTTCCTTGATCTCCTTCAGCGCAGCAACATCGATTCCCTCCGGATCATAGACCCAGCCGTTGGAATCGCTGGCTGTTACCACTTTCGCACCCATCTGCTGTGCCTTTTCGATCGCGTAGATGGCTACATTTCCGGAACCAGAAACAGCCACGGTCTTGCCGGCAATGTCGATGCCGTTGAGCTTGAGCATCTCCTGTGTCAGATAAAGAAGCCCGTATCCTGTCGCTTCTGTACGTGCCAGGGAACCGCCGTAGGTCAGGCCCTTTCCTGTCAGAACGCCTTCAAACAGTCCGCGGATCCTCTTGTACTGTCCGAACATGTATCCGATCTCTCTTGCGCCTGTTCCGATATCCCCTGCCGGTACATCTGTATCCGCTCCGATATATTTACAGAGTTCTGTCATAAAGCTCTGGCAGAAAGCCATCACTTCCCTGTCTGATTTTCCCTTGGGGTCAAAATCAGAACCGCCTTTTCCTCCTCCGATGGGAAGTCCCGTCAGAGAATTTTTGAAAATCTGCTCGAATCCCAAAAATTTAATGATTCCCAGATTCACAGACGGGTGAAGACGAAGTCCGCCCTTGTAAGGCCCGATCGCACTGTTAAACTGTACGCGGTAACCCGTATTTACATGGACCTGTCCGTTGTCATCTACCCACGGCACACGGAACTTGAACTGTCTCTCCGGCTCTACAAGCCTTTCCAGAAGAGCGTCTTTTCTGAACTTCTCCTCGTTGGCCTCCACAACGGTACGAAGAGATTCCAGAACTTCCTTCACAGCCTGATGAAACTCCGGCTCTGACGGATTCTTCTTCACAACTGATTCAATGACTTCATCAACATATGACATACTCAACATTACCTCCTCAACATAAAGAGCCGGACAGACAAAGCCGCCCGGCGAATAATATGACATTTTGCCTACCTGTCTATTTTATAAGCTATACCGGCGATTGTCAACAAAAAATTCAGCCGTACCGGCGAAAAAAATGTCGCGAAATAAGCTTATTCAACGACTTTCATGAAATTTTTGTGAAGAAACAGTTGACGGAACGAAAAAATATGTTATAATCTTCTGTAGTGCTAAATATACCCGAACAGTCGTATGATGCACAATACAAGGCTGGAGGGGAGGTTAGGTGTGAGTCTATGTCAAATGTAATCGTGAAAGAAAACGAGACGTTGGATAGTGCTTTACGCAGATTCAAAAGAAACTGTGCGAAAGCGGGCATTCAGCAGGAAATCCGTAAAAGAGAGCATTATGAGAAGCCAAGCGTAAGACGCAAAAAGAAGTCTGAGGCTGCTAGAAAACGGAAGTATAATTAATATGTGCAAAATGACAGAGTGCCGGAATCCCGGCACTCTGTTTTCTTTAGATAAAGGAGTTTCTCCTGCGAAACTCGCGCCTGTAGAATCAAAAAGACAGAACAACAGATTGTTCTATTATCATCTGCTGTTCTGCCATTTCTTACATATATATCAGCCGATCTGTCCTGCCAGGACCTCTGCCGCCTTTGACAGCGCGTCCGGGATGCCTGCGGGATCTTTTCCGCCAGCCTGCGCCATATTCGGCCGTCCGCCGCCGCCGCCGCCAACACAGCCCGCAACTGCCTTGATCAGATTACCCGCATGGGCGCCCTTTTTCATGGCTCCTTCCGTCGCTGTTACCATCAGGCTGACCTTGCCGCTGTTTGCGGATGCCAGGACAACAACACCCTCGCCCAGCTTCTCCTTGAGCTGGTCTCCCAGGTCGCGCAGTCCGTTCATATCCACTCCGTCCAGTTCCGCCGCAAGGAGCTTCACTCCGGACACTTCCTTTACCTGGTCCAGGATATCCCCTGCGGCATCCTGCGCCATCTTGCTCTTTAAGCTTTCCACTTCCCCGTGGAGCGCCTTATTCTCTGAAAGCATATGGGTGATCTTGTCTCCCAGGTTCTCCGGGGTTGCCTTCAGAAGCTTCGCTGCCTCACGTATTTTCTCTTCCAGAGCGCCGTAATAATTCAAAAGTCCCTTGGAAGTCAGCGCCTCAATACGCCGCACGCCGGCCGCCACGCCGGTCTCGCTGATGATCTTCATCGCCATAATCTCCGACGTATTCCCCACATGGGTACCGCCGCAAAATTCGATGGAGTAATCCCCCATATTCACGACACGCACAACATCTCCGTACTTCTCTCCGAAAAGAGCCTGTGCTCCTGTCTTCCTTGCCTCTTCAATAGGCATATTTTTTATATCCACAGTCAATGCCTTTGCAATACTTTCATTGACCAGATTTTCTACCTTCTCCAGTTCTTCAGCGCTGAGTGCGGAAAAATGGGTGAAGTCAAACCGAAGCCTGTCCTCGTTGACGCTGGATCCTGCCTGCTCCACGTGAGTTCCCAGAACCGTGCGGAGCGCTTTCTGGAGCAGATGCGTGGCGCTGTGATTTCTTGCAGACAGAGCACGTTTTTCCGCGTTCACTTCCAGCTCCGCCTGGTCGCCGGTCTTGATCATGCCCTTAACGACACGTCCCACATGGCCGATCTTGCCCCCTAAGAGCTTGATCGTATCTTCCACCTGAAATTCCCCTTCTTCGGTCCGAATGAAGCCGGTATCCGCCTCCTGGCCGCCGCTGGTCGCATAGAACGGTGTTTCCTCTACAAAAACAGTGCCTGCCTCTCCGTCTGAGAGCGCGTCCGCCAGTTCGGTCTCTGAGGTCAGGACCGTGATCCGGGACCGGACGCTTAGATGGTCGTAGCCCACAAAGGTACTGGTCACACTGGGATCAATGGACTCATACACGGTCACATCCGCTCCCATATAATTTGTGACTTCCCGGGCGTCTCTGGCAGTCTTCCTCTGTACCTCCATAGCAGACCGGAAGCCTTCCTCATCCACGGACAGCTTCTTCTCTTCCAGAATCTCCTTGGTCAGATCCAGCGGGAAACCATAGGTATCATAGAGCTTGAATGCCGAATCCCCGGACAGCGTGCTCTCTCCCTTTTTCTCCATCTCTGCGATCAGTTCGGACAGGATTCCCAGTCCCTGGTCGATGGTCTTATTGAACTGCTCTTCCTCTTTTGCGATCACCTTCAGGATAAAGTCTTTCTTCTCCTCCAATTCCGGATACCCGTCCTTAGAGCCTGCAATGACTGTCTCCGCCAGCTTCGGAAGGAAGCTGCCTTCAATCCCCAGAAGCCTTCCGTGACGGCATGCCCGGCGCAGCAGACGGCGCAGCACATATCCTCTTCCCTCATTGGAAGGCATGATCCCGTCAGAGATCATAAAGGTCACTGAACGGACATGGTCCGTGATCACCCGGATAGAAACATCATTCTGATATGCGGCCCCATATTCTTTTCCGGCCAGTCTGCACACGTGGCCGCGCAGCGCCTTGATCGTATCCACATCAAAAATAGAATCCACATCCTGCACGACGGATGCAAGACGCTCCAGCCCCATGCCGGTGTCAATATTCTTCTGTTCCAGTTCGCTGTAATTGCCGTTGCCGTCATTGTCAAACTGGGTAAATACGTTGTTCCAGATCTCCATATAACGGTCACACTCGCAGCCTACTGTACAGTCCGGCTTGCCGCAGCCGTACTTCTCCCCACGGTCATAGTAGATCTCCGAGCAGGGGCCGCAGGGGCCTGAACCGTGCTCCCAGAAGTTGTCTCCTTTTCCGAATTTGAAGATCCTCTCCGCCGGGATTCCCATCTTTTTGTTCCAGATCTCAAACGCCTCGTCATCCTCCACATATACGGAAGGGTACAGCCTGTCCGGATCCAGTCCTACGACCTCTGTCAAAAACTCCCAGGACCACTCGATAGCTTCATTTTTGAAATAATCTCCAAACGAAAAATTCCCCAGCATTTCAAAAAAAGTACCGTGTCGTGCAGTCTTTCCCACATTCTCGATATCCCCAGTACGGATACACTTCTGGCAGGTGGTCACCCGTCTCCTGGGCGGAATCTCCTGCCCGGTAAAATATGGCTTCAGCGGCGCCATTCCCGAATTGATGAGCAGCAGACTCTTATCGTTGTGCGGCACCAGGGAAAAGCTCTTCATGGCAAGATGCCCTTTACTCTCAAAGAACTCCAAAAACATTTTTCTCAGCTGGTTCACTCCATATTGGTGCATTTGTTTCATCCTCCTATTAATCCACTGTTTTTCATCATATCACAGCGTTTTATGTTTGTAAACATTGAATTCACTGAAGAATCTTCTGTGCGTAATAAACGGACTGCATGGCGTCCTTCCCGTAAAAATCCGCCCCGATCATATCGGCATATTCCTGGTTCAGCACCGCACCTCCGACCATGACCCTACACTCCGGAGCTTCCTTTTTCAGAAGCCGGATCGTCTCCTCCATGCTCACTACAGTGGTCGTCATCAGAGCGCTTAAGCCTGCCAGCCGTATATCCTGTGCCCGGACTGCCTCCAAGATCTGTTCAGGCGGCACGTCCTTGCCCAGGTCGATCACCTCAAAGCCATAGTTTTCCAGCAATACCTTCACGATATTCTTTCCAATATCATGGATATCCCCCTTCACCGTTGCCAGGACCACCTTTTCCTTCTTTTCTGCCGGTTCCCCGCCCTCCGCGATCTGCTCCTTCAATACAGAGAACGCCGCCTTTGCCGCCTCTGCGCTCATCAAAAGCTGGGGCAGGAATACTGTCCCCTGTTCAAATCCCTTTCCCACATAATCCAGAGCAGGGATCAGGTGGGCATTGATAATATCAAGAGGCGCCTGATCCCGGACCAGAGACTGTGTAATATGGTATGCCTCTTCCTTCAGACCTTTTTCAATCACTGTCTGAAGACTCATCGCACCGCCGGGCGCATCGGCTTTGCCGCCTGTACCAAACTCCGCAAAAGCCCTTCCTCCGCTCTTAGTCACGGCAGTATTCCCGTCCGGAACAGAAGTCCCGCGCACCTTACGACCTGCATATTTTTCCACATAACGGCTGCAGTTCTCATCAAAGCCCATCAAGGCATGATAAGCATCATAGGCCTCCATCATGGCCTCAGATGAGGGATTCACGATTCCGGCACTGAGTCCGGCGTACATTGCCATCATATAGAAGTTGGCATTCAGGATCGAACGACAGGGAAGCCCGAAGGAAATGTTGGATACTCCAAGTACCGTATGCACCCCCAACTCCCGGCGCACCTGTCCGATGGCCTCCAGTGCCACGGCAGCCCCTTTCGGTTCCGAGCTGATGGTCATGGCCAGCACGTCAATGACGATATCCTTTTTTTCAATCCCATACTTCGCCGCTTCCCGGATGATCCGCTCTGCTATCTGTACCCGACCCCTGGCAGTATCCGGGATCCCCTTTTCATCCAGTGTCAGCCCGATCACCACACCTCCGTATCTTGCGATCAGAGGGAACACCGCATCCATGGATTCCTGCTTGCCGCTGACCGAATTTACCATAGGCTTTCCGTTGTAGATCCGAAGCGCCGCTTCCATGGCCCCCACATCCACCGTATCAATCTGCAGAGGAAGGCTGGTCACACTCTGCAGCCCTTCCACTGCCTCCACCATCATGGCCGTCTCATCGATATCCGGAAGGCCTACGTTCACATCCAGGATATGTGCCCCTTTTTCTTCCTGCAGGATACCTTCTTTCAATATATAATCCAGGTCATGATCCTTCAAAGCCTGTTTGAACTTCTTCTTTCCGGTAGGATTGATCCGCTCCCCGATAATCTTAGAGCCCTTTCCCAGGACTACCGCCTGTCCATAGGAAGAGACCACGGTAAATGCTTTTTTCTCCACCGGTATTACGGACATATCCCTGCACGCTTCGATCATACTGCCAAGATGCTCCGGCGTAGTCCCGCAGCATCCGCCCACAACTGCCGCCCCTTTTACCACAATATCCTTCATGGTCCTGGCAAACTCCTCCGGACTCACATCATAGTAAGTCTCATTGCCCCGCTGCTTCGGAAGTCCTGCGTTGGGCTTCACGATCACCGGAATGGACGCGCAAGCAAGCAATTCATCCAGAACAGGCATCACCTGAACCGGACCCAGCCCGCAGTTCACCCCAAGGGCATCCACCCGAAGGCCTTCCAGCAGGCTGACCACGGCAGGAACATCCGCACCGGTGAGCAGTTTTTTCCTCTCATCGAAAATGGCGGTGACAAACACCGGCAGCTTCGTATTCTCCTTTGCCGCCAGTACCGCCGCCTTGATCTCATAGGTATCGCTCATCGTTTCGATATGGATCAGGTCCGCGCCCGCCTGTTCCCCGTAGATCATGGCCTCCTTAAACGCTTCATACGCGGCTTCAAATTCCAGATCTCCCATAGGCTTTAACAGCTTCCCTGTAGGTCCTACGTCCAATGCCGTATAGACGCTGCGTCCGGCGCGGCGGGCCGCTTCCTTCACATGGCCTACGGCCTGTTCTATAATCTCCTGCAGAGGATAGCCTCCGTCCCTGAACTTCAAGGCATTAGCGCCAAATGTATTAGTCAGGACAAGATTGCTTCCCGCCTCGATATAAGCCTGATGGATGCCGATGATCTCCTCTTTGTGTGTTACATTCCATGTCTCCGGCAGTTCTCCCGGCTTCAATCCCTTCGCCTGGAGCAGCGTGCCCATTCCGCCGTCGAAAAACAGCAGCTTCTTTCCCAAATCTTCTTTTATCATAAAGCAGTATCCCTTTTCCTTCTATAAATACAATCTATCTTTTCACAGGAGTCGCAGCCCTGTCTGTGACACTTGACCGCAGCCCGGCCCGCCCCGATGACGGCTGTCACTGATTTAGACGGGACCATCATACAGCTCTCCGTGAGGGTCAGCCCGATGCTTTTTGCACAATCCAGCATCCGGACCAGTTCCTTCTGGCACTCTATGGAAAAATCCCCGTATCCCGGACTGAAACGCGGCCGCAGATACCGGCCTCCCGTCTCAACCTCCGCCTGAATCCGATCCTGGCATTCATCACAGTATTCCTCCAAAAATGCTGCAGCACATGCCTGCAGCACTACGGTTTTAGCCATATCTGTTTTAGATGTCCGGGACAAAAGCTGATCCACCCCGATTCCCAGGGTGGCCCCGAACAAGACGATCTTATCGCAGCCCCGGAGATTTTTCCCCAGGTTTTCGCTCCTTACGGTCAGGCTTCCGAACCGGATGTACTCCCCATCCGCCTGCTCTAAATCAAAGATGCGGTAGACCGACTTTCTGCTGCTGACCGACTGCAGACTCTGAAAGGAATCTGCGATCAGCCTCAAAGTCTGATCATCTACCGCATGTTTTCCATATCCAAGGTATCGGACAGCCTCTCTCATTAAATGGTCCATGTTCCGTTACACTCCCAATACACACAATCCGCTGCTGTACAGCAGTGTGTACGGCAGCGGAAATATTTTCCACCTGTACGGTTGGATGCTCTTTCAGCATCCAACCCATCTCATTCATTCGTAAAATCCGTGCTTTGCACTTTTGTGCCTGCTAACGCAGTCACATTTTACTCATTAATGAGGTAGGTTGCTAATCCGAAGTCGCATTTTCGTTGCAATAAATTGCATAAAAATGTGACTTCGGATTGCAACCGTACAGGTGGAATATTTGCTATACGGAAAGGCCGCCGACGGCAGGCTTTCCACACTTCTCTCCGCCGTTCTTCCATGACAGGATCCGGTATCAGCACCGGATGATCTCCGACAGATTCGACATGATCTTTGCCGCCACGTCCGGCTTGTTCATGGAATAAATATGGATGTTCTTTACTCCGTTTGACAGCAGATCAATAATCTGATCCGTGGCATAGGCGATCCCCGCCTGCATCATTGCTTCCGGGTGGCCTCCGAACCGGTCCAGCAGCGCCAGAAAGCGCCTTGGAAATACAGTGCCGGACAACTCCTGGCTGCGCTTCATCTGGGTAGCGCTGGTAATCGGCATGATCCCCGGAAGTACAGGAACCGTGATGCCCGCCTCCCGAATCCGGTATAAAAAGTTATAATGGATATCGTTGTCAAAAAACATCTGGGTTGTCAAAAAATCCACTCCGCTGTCCACCTTCTGCTTCAGATAACGGATATCATCTGCCTTGTGCTCATTTTCCACATGGCCTTCCGGATAACATGCCGCACCGATGCAGAAGTCACCGTGCTTCCGTATCTCCTCGACCAACTCCCAGGCATAGCGGAAGCGATCCTCCGAAGGGAATATCATTCCTTCAGGAATATCTCCCCGAAGTGCCAGTATATTTTCAATTCCAAGCTGTTTGAGATTGGCGATGACACTCCTTACCTCTTCCTTTGTGGAAGATGCACAGGTCAGATGGGCCAGGCTCAATACACCCAGGTCTTCCTTAATATGAGAAGCGATCCTTGCCGTATTCTTACTGGTTCCGCCGCCTGCTCCGTAGGTCACGCTGATGTAGGAAGGCTTCAGCGCCGCGATCTTGTCCGTGGCATCCAATACCTTGTCAAACCCTGCATCTGTCTTGGGCGGAAACACCTCAAATGAAATATGTATCTTGTCCTCATTCAGCCTGTCAATGATCTTCATATTATTCTCCCAGTAAGTTTTTATAGAGTGCCTCATACTGTCTCGTGGAATTATTCCATGAGAAATCCTTTGCCATAGCGCGCTCTATCATCTTATTCCAGTCTCTCTTTTTATCATAGTAAATCTGTTCTGCATAACGGATCGTATTGAGCATCTCGTGTGCATTGTAATTGGTAAAGCTAAATCCGGTACCCGTCTTTTCATACTCATTGTATGCTTCTACCGTATCCTTGAGTCCGCCGGTCTCCCGAACGATCGGCAGCGTACCGTATCTGAGGCTCATCAGCTGACTCAGCCCGCATGGCTCAAACAGGGACGGCATCAGGAATGTGTCTACAGAAGCATAAATCTTATGTGACAACTCATCGGAGTAGTAGATGTTCGCCGAAACCTTTCCGGAATACTTCCACGCAAAATGACGGAACATGTTCTCGTACTTCGGGTCTCCTGTTCCCAATACCACGATCTGTACCGCATCCTGGCAGAGCTCGTCCATCACATAATCAATCAGGTCAAATCCTTTCTGGTCTGTCAGACGGGATACAATACCGATCATCATCACATGGGCATCCTTATCCAGCCCAAGTTCTTCCTGAAGAGCCAGCTTGTTCATCGGCTTCAGCTTCCGGAAATTATCAACTGTGAAATTCTTTGCGATCCTGCTGTCAGTCTCCGGATTCCAGTCCGTATAGTCCAGTCCGTTGACAATACCGCAAAGATCATTGGACCGTGCATTCATCAGGCCGTCCAGCGCTTCACCGTAAAACGGAGTCTTAATCTCCTCAGCATAAGTCTGGCTCACCGTTGTCACCTTGTCCGAATAGACGATACCGCCCTTCAAAAGGTTGGCGTCTTTATAAGCTTCCATCTTATCCGGAACAAAATAATACTCCGGAAGTCCGGTGATTCCCCGTACCGTCTTCGTATCCCATACGCCCTGGAACTTCAGGTTATGTATCGTCATGATGGTCTTGATCCCGCGGTAATATTCACCTGTATACCGGAAATTGTCCAGATAAACCGGAACCAGTCCTGTCTGCCAGTCATGGCAATGTATCAGATCCGGCCGGAAACCGATCACCGGAAGAATACTTAATACTGCTTTTGAAAAGAAAGCAAACTTCTCAATATTCCACTTTGGATCTCCTTCATAGGGCGCAAACCCGTTGAAGTAATGCTCGTTATCAATAAAGTAGAACTGAACGCCTTCATATTCACACTTGAGAATACCCACATAGCGATCCTGTCCTGCAAGATTCATATAAAAGTGGTCCACATATTCCAGCATATCCTTCCACTTCTGGTACATACAATTGTACTTTGGCAGCACAACGCGCACATCGTACCTTTCCTTGTCAAAATATTTTGGCAAGGATCCTGCTACATCTGCAAGTCCTCCTGTCTTAATAAATGGTACACATTCCGAAGTTGCAAATAAAATGTTTTTCATAGCTAACAAACCTCTGACCCTTTCTTAGTATCTTCTCAAAATAGTATGATTATTGTTATTATACCTCATTTTTCGTACATTGAAAAGATTTATCTTGTAGGAATATTGGCTAAATTTTGTTTTTCTTTTGGGAATTTTGTTTTGAACGGTGAAATCGTCGTTTATTGATTTGATTTATCTATGCTTGTACTCCAGCTGTATCGTGTCTGCGATCAATGCGATGAATTCAGAATTGGTCGGCTTTCCTTTTCCGTTACTCACAGTATACCCAAACAGTTCATCCAATGTATCCAGCTTCCCCCGGCTCCATGCCACCTCGATCGCATGTCGGATGGCTCGTTCGACCCGGCTGGAAGTAGTCTGGTACTTTTTCGCTACAGTTGGGTACAGCACCTTGGTAATCGCATTCAGAACATCCATATCTTCAACTGCCATGATGATAGCGTCCCTCAGATAATGATATCCTTTGATGTGGGCTGGTATTCCAATTTCGTGAAGCATATCTGTAACTCTATTTTCCAGGTCATCTTCTCGAATCTGCGTATTTTCTATTACTTCTTCAACTCTCCTTTCATGGCCTCGAAATGCCTTTCTTACGGTCTTAATCCTGTTCAATAATATCTCGTTATTGAAAGGTTTCATAACATAGTAATTTGCACCTTTATCAAAAGCATCTTCTGTAATTCTTTCCTGTCCGACTGCTGTAACAACAATGAAATATGGCGGCTTCGACATGGATTTGTCGTGATTGATATGTTCCATCACAGTAAGGCCATCCATTTTCGGCATGATCAGATCCAGAAGGACAACATCTGGCTGTTTGTCTTTGATGATCTGGCACATTTCCTCGCCGTTCTTCGCTTTTCCTACTATACTCAGCTCTTTGTCGACACTTATGATCTCTTCGAGCAGATTCAGCATTTTCTCATTGTCATCAGCGATAGCTACGGTCAATTGTTCCATACCTTTTCCTCCCGACAGGTCTTTTCTATACCGCAGAATTACCACTATCACGTCCTATTATATCTACACGACATTACAGAATCAAGGATATTTTGCCGTGTTGATTCGACATGTAATGTCGAAGATTTTATATTTTTACGCGTTTTCTGACATGAATTGTCGATTCTTTTCAGCAGCTGTCCTGTAGAAAATCAGTTTCTCCTTTTGAATGCTGTCATTCTCTGCCGCAGGGCAGGCTTCACGTTACTGCGCCTCCCGTACCATAGTTTCTGCAAAGATGCCGTATCCTTTCGTCGGGTCATTTACAAAAACATGGGTCACCGCGCCCACAAGCTTTCCGTCCTGGAGAATCGGCGAACCGCTCATTCCCTGGATGATCCCTCCTGTTTTGTCGAGCAGTTCCTGATCCGTCACCTGAAATACGATCCCCTTGTTGACCTCCTTTGGTTCCGGGTCCACGCCGTTGATCATGACCGAGTATTCCCGGATCTCATCCTCCAAAAAGCAGCGGATCACCGCCTCCCCTGTATGGATTTCTTCCTTCGGGGCTACCTGGACGGGAATCTGCTCCTGAAACAGATCATCAATCTTATCCACAGCCCCGTAGATCCCGGCTTCCGTGTTTTTGTCAATGCTTCCCAGCCGGTTGAACGAATTATATACGATCAGCCCTTCCATGCTTCCAGGAATCCCGTATTCTCCTTTTAGTATAGAACGGATGCTGGTTTTATACAAGCTTCCTTCTTCAATTTCCATCAGAACATTGGTATCTGCGTCGTGGATCCCGTGTCCCAGCGCTCCAAATCTGCTGTTCTGGTTCAGAAAGGTAATGGTACCCAGTCCCTGCACATTGTCCCGGACCCAGATTCCCAGTTTATAATCATTGGGGGAATTTTCCACTGCCTCCAGGCGCACATCCACTGTCTCGTCCTCTCTTCTCAGGGTCAGAACAACTTCTTTGTCCGTCAGATTTTTGAGGACCTGGATCAGATCGTCTTTTCCGCTGACATATTCCTGATTGATTCCTATAATATAGTCGCCTGATTTCACCAGATTGTCGGCAGGATCATACTCCTGCCCGTCCACGCCTTCGATGGTCTGTGTATCCAGGACGAGAACGCCGTCCGTTTCCATATAAATACCTACAGGCATACCTCCTACCAGAACCGTATCTTCCCCAATGTCAATGGTACTGACCTCTTCCTGGGGAATATAGCCTGCCGCAGTCCAGCCCAGACAGCCAGAAGCCAGCAGCCCGGTAACAAATACTGCCGCCAGCATAAAACTTTTGATTCCTTTGCTCTTCATGCCGCCATACATCCTTCCTGTTCTCATTTTTTCACTTGTATATTCCATTTATACCCAAAGCCGAAAAAATTTTGTTTCCTATAAATTGAGGGTCTTTGCACACAAAAACGAATACCGCACAGTTTTTGGTATCCGTTTTTCAGCTTTATCATTATTATATGGACTCAGAAAAATTTCACACTGGTATTCTTATTCACAGATTTCCTTTTTTTTCAAAAAAAAACAAGAAACGGAGTCCTCCTGCTTCAGAAAAAAAGGCCGCCATCTCTCTGTGATGACAGTCTCTTTCTATGCGGAACGCGTTCCTCATATTTTTATGGTTCAGAACAACAGGCATCTCTTTCGCCTGCTGTTCTGAATCGTGATCTTTTTTATGCTTCCGCTGCCGCGCGTGCAGCGATCTCTTTTTCCTGTACGTCAGACGGAGCCTGCTCATATCTGGCAAATGTATATTCGTAGGTCCCTCTTCCGCCGGTCATGGAGCGCAGGATCGTGCAGTATCCGAACAATCCTGTCATGGGGATGTCGGCCTCGATCACCTGCTTGCCGCCTGCGATCGGGTTCATGCCCAGTACACGGCCCCGGCGCTTGTTCAGATCTCCCATAACATCTCCGGTGTAGCTGTCCGGAACGGTTACCTTCAAAGAGACGATGGGCTCTAAGAGGACCGGTGAAGCTTCCATGAAGCCTTTTTTGAATGCCTGGCAGGTTGCGGTCTTGAACGCCATTTCCGAAGAATCTACCGGATGGTAGGATCCATCATAAAGGATGGCTTTCACGCCGACTACCGGATATCCGGCCAGAGGTCCCTTCACCACAGAATCCTGGAGTCCCTTTTCCACTGCCGGGAAGTAGTTCTTCGGCACTGCGCCGCCGACTACGATCTCTTCGAATACATATGGAGTCTCCAGGTCTCCGGAGGGCTCGAATTTCATCTTGACATGACCATACTGTCCATGTCCGCCGGACTGCTTCTTGTACTTGGTGTCCACGTCGGAATTTTTGCGGATTGTCTCACGGAAGGCCACCTTCGGGGTCTCCAGGATAATCTCTGCTTTGTATCTGGACAAAAGCTTGCTGACCGCGATCTCCAAATGCTGGTCGCCCATGCCGTAAAGCAAAGACTGACGGTTCTCGCTGTCAATGACAGCCTTCAGGGTCACATCCTCCGCCATCATACGCGCCAGAGACTGGGATACCTTGTCTTCTTCTCCTTTATTCTTGACACGGTATCTCATATATGTATACGGTACGGAATACTCGGTCTTGGTATAAAGCACCTGTGTATTCTTAGTAGAAAGAGTATCGCCTGTCTTCGTATTTGCCAGCTTCGCGATAGCGCCGATATCTCCCGCAAACAGCTCGCTGACCTCCGTCGGCTTGTTGCCGCTCATGATATACAGCTTGCCCGGTTTCTCCTCCGCCTCGCTGGTTGCGTTGAAAAGAATGTCATCACCTTTGAGTACGCCGGAGCATACCTTTACGAAGGAATATTTTCCGATAAACGGATCCACCATTGTCTTGAATACATAAGCGGTCTTCGCCTTGGAGAAATCGTAATTGCCTTCGAAGATATCGTTGGTTGTCCGGTTGATTCCCGCACAGCTTCTCTTGTCCGGGCTTGGGAAGAAACGCACGATATCGGACAGCAGGTTCGCCGCACCCTGCGCTTCAATATTGGACCCCATTGCCACCGGTACGATATCTCCGCCCATTACTTCAGTACGCATAGCCGCGCGGATCTCTTCTACGGAAAATTCCTCGCCGCTGAAATAACGGTCCATAAACTCTTCGCTTGTCTCCGCCACCGCTTCCATCAGGGCATCCCGCAGGGTCTCCAGGTTCTCCTGGCAGTAATCCGGAATCTCACATTCTTCTCTCTGTCCGATGCCGGTGTATCTTCTTCCCGCGTTCTTGATGATATTGATATATCCGACCAGCTTCTCATTCTCGCGGATCGGCTGAAAATGGGGTGCGATCTTCTTGCCGTATCTTACAGTCAGATCTTCCACGACCTGACGGAAACTGGCATCATCCACATCCATCTCTGTCACATAGATCATACGGGGCAGATGGTACTTCTCACACAGTTCCCATGCCTTCTCCGTACCTACCTGCACCCCGGCCTTTCCGGATACCACGATCACCGCCGCATCCGCCGCGCTGACTGCCTCTTCTACCTCCCCGACAAAATCGAAGTATCCGGGGGTATCCAGTATATTGATCTTGGCCTTTTCCCACTCGATCGGTACAATACTTGTACTGATGGAAAATCCTCTCTTCTGCTCTTCCTTATCAAAATCACTCGTCGTATTGGATTCGGAAACCTTGCCCATACGCTTTGTAGCTCCGGATACATATAACATTGCCTCCACCAGGCTCGTCTTCCCGCTGCCTCCATGTCCAAGCAATACTACGTTTCTGATCTCATCCGTTCTGTAAACCTTCATGCTGCTGCCTCCTTGTTTCTATTTTATGCGCATCTGCTCAGAAATCATCTCAATATCATCCGTACATCCTCTTTCCTGCACAAAATCATTCTATTTATTTCTTACCGCAGCCGTACACACTCTGTAAATATTGTACTAAACTTCTGCCCTTATTACAACTCTTTTATAAATTTTTCACATATTTTCTACATCTTTTTTCTTTTCCTTCTTTCAAACTCCCATTCTTCCGCACTTTTTCCTCTCCTGCACGACGGCCGTGAACTGTAACCCCGGCGGCCCCGCCGCCCCTCATCGACGCAACTCTCCCTTTACTTTTACGATTTAAAATGCTAAAATATTTCTAGCTGTGTGGTTGGATACTCTAAAGAGTATCCAACCCATTAATATACAAAAAGAGAGGATACCCACCATGACCATAAAAAAAACAGGTTTCATCGGTCTGGGCCTGATCGGCGGCTCTATCGCAAAGGCGATCCGCCAGTATCATCCCGACTGTGAGATCCTTGCATTTGATAAAAATAAAGAAACCCTGGCCCTGGCCGTACAGGAGGGGATCATCCACACCTCCTGTTCTTCTATTGACGACAATTTCCGTGACTGCGACTATATCTTCCTGTGCGCCCCGGTTTCCTGCAACACGGCTTACTTAAGCCAGGTAAAAAATTTCCTCAGCCCTGGCTGTATCCTGACAGACGTAGGAAGCGTCAAGACGTCCATCCATGAGACGGTCATTTCCCTGGGACTGGAAGAGCATTTCATCGGCGGACATCCCATGGCCGGTTCGGAAAAAAGCGGATTTGTCAATGCAAAGCCGCATCTGATCGAGAATGCCTACTATATCCTGACTCCGTCCGCAAAGGTTTCCGAAGAACAGGTGCAGGCTTACCGCGCCTTCGCAGAATCTCTGAAAGCGCTGCCTGTCATCCTGGACTATCGGCAGCACGATTATGTGACCGGCGCTATCAGCCATCTTCCTCATATCCTGGCGGCAGGCCTGGTGAATTTTGTAAAGGAGCATGATACACGTGAAGAGCTGATGAAGATGCTGGCAGCAGGCGGTTTCAAGGATATCACCCGCATTGCCTCCTCTTCTCCCGTCATGTGGCAGCAGATCTGCCTCAAAAACAGAGAAAATATTTCCCAAATATTGGGGGAATTTATCCAGACTTTAACGGACGCGAAGCATGCGGTGGACCAGAGTGCGGAACAGACCCTCTATTCCATGTTTGAGTCCTCCCGGGATTACCGCAATTCCATGCCTGACAGCTCTTCCGGGCCGATCAAAAAACAGTTTGCCGTATACTGCGACATCATTGATGAAGCCGGAGGAATTGCCACCATCGCCACCATACTTGCCAGCAATATGGTCAACATCAAGAACATCGGCATCATCCACAACCGGGAATTTGAAGAAGGGGTGCTGCGGATCGAATTTTACGATGAGGATGCTTCCGCCAAGGCTACGGAATTGCTGAAAAAGCACCGATATATCGTGTATGAAGTATGATTTTTGAACAAGCAGGAACAGTTCCTACTGCCGAAGACAGTTTTGGGACATGCGGCAGGCAGTGGCAGGGTTGCATTTTTCCGGCATAAAGCCGTACCGCAAGATAAGAGATCAACAGGAAAGGATCAATATATTATGGAATTAACAAATATCACCGGTTTAAAAGGAGAGGTCACGGTACCGGGAGACAAGTCCATCTCCCACCGCAGCATCATGTTCGGCTCTATCGCAAAAGGCACCACCGAGGTACACAATTTTCTTCAGGGGGCAGACTGCCTGTCCACCATGGAGTGCTTTTGCAGGCTTGGCATCGAGATCGAGACGAAAGGGAACTCCATCCTGATACACGGAAAAGGGCTTCACGGCTTAACCGCGCCGGACAATCTTCTGGATGTGGGAAACAGCGGCACTACGACAAGGCTGATCTCCGGGATTCTGGCCGGGCAGCCCTTTGACTCCAAGCTGTCCGGGGATGAATCCTTAAATTCCCGTCCCATGAAACGGATCATAGACCCCCTGCGGCAGATGGGGGCGAACATTTCCAGCATCCTGAGGAATGACTGTGCGCCGCTGTACATTACTCCGGCCCGGCTTCACGGAATCCGCTTTGATTCCCCGGTGGCCTCCGCCCAGGTCAAATCCTGCATCCTGCTTGCCGGACTTTATGCGGACGGAGAGACTTCCGTGACCGAGCCCAGCCTGTCCCGGAATCATACGGAACTGATGCTGCAGGAATTTGGAGCTGATCTGCGTTCCTTCCATGCCCTGGACGGCACCACAAAAGCTACCGCCGTGATCCGGCCCTGTGAAGAACTGTACGGACAAAAGATCACCGTTCCCGGAGATATTTCTTCGGCGGCCTATTTCATTGCTGCCGGGCTGCTGATCCCGGATTCTGAGATCCTGATCAAAAATATCGGCATCAATCCTACCCGCGCCGGCATCCTGACGGTCTGCGAGGATATGGGAGGGGATATCACACTTCTGAACCAAAGGAAGGAAGGCGGCGAACCGGTTGCCGACATCCTGGTGCGTACAAGCCAGCTCCACGGAATCACGATCAAAGGGGAGATCATCCCTACCCTGATCGATGAGATTCCAATCATTGCGGTCATGGCGGCTATGGCAGAGGGAACCACCTTTATCCGGGATGCGGCAGAGCTGAAAGTCAAGGAATCGGACCGCATCGAGACCGTCACCGACAACTTGAAGGCCATGGGCTGCGATGCCATCCCCACCGCCGACGGCATGGTGATCCGGGGCGGCAATCCCTTGCATGGGACGACCATCCACACGCTTCTGGACCACCGGATTGCCATGGCATTCAGTATCGCGGCCCTGGCTGCTGAGGGGCATACTAAGATTCTGGACAGCCATTGTGTGGATGTGTCCTTCCCTACGTTTTACGATACTTTTGAAAATCTGTTGTAAAGAGCGCGTACAGCAGGCCGGTCTGTGGTCTGCTGTTTGACCGCCGCCGGAATTCACATCACCGTATCGTCCCGCAGGATATCCGTAAGGCTCCTTTCCATAATCTTCCTTGCTCCGAGATAATATGCCAGCCCCACAAAACCAAAAATCGCCAGAATAAACGCCAGGATCGGCAGCAGCGGCGCCTCCCGGATGAATACCATAGGATCAAGATAACTGATCTTCAAAAAAAGGATTACCGCGGCCGCAGTCACAAGCAGCGCAGAGAGCACCGGCCGGCCGGCAAGCATAAGGGCTTCTATACAGAATACCTTTTTCATTCCCTCCGGCGTCATTCCCACAGAGAGCAGACGCGCAAATTCCCGCCTTCTCTGCCTTACAAATCCAAATGTATTGGAAAATACATTCCCGATCCCAATCAGCGCCAGCAGGATGCAGAACACACTGAATATCATTGTCATTCCATGGATCATATTGTCATTATCCATCCTCTCCTGGATCCGATTTTCGATCTCAGCGTCATACCTGCCTCCAAGAAGCCGCGACAGCTCCTCTTCCACTTCATTCAGTTCTTCCAGCGTCGCCTTATCCTCCGCCAGGATCCGGATGTATACATTCTCTTCCGATCCTCCGATCTGCCCTTTGATCTCTTTCCAGACAGAAACCGGAATAAAGTGCACCAGTTCATAATAATCCAGAGTCCCATATTCCTCCCGCAGAACAGGTGCCTTTTGGGTATATACGATCACGGGCAATTCCGCTGTCTGGTCCTCCCGGCTATGCATAATCCCCGCAGGTTCTGCTGTCTGCCTCTCCCGGATATCCCTGTTGTCCGGAATGTCTGTTCCTGCCCGCCGCAGCATGGTTGTCCCACTGTCTCCTGCCAGATAGGGGAAGCTGCGCCGTTTCCGGAAATTCGGATCCCCGGCATCCTGGATCTGATTGAGGATTACGGCGCCGTCCAGCCTTGGCTCGGCCTCGATTTGTCCGCAATATTCCAGAAAACCAGCATCATCCAGGATCACCACCGGAGCATGCACCAGCCACCCGTCAGATACGGCAGATACATACTCTGACATCGCATGTTCCATTCCGCCTGCCGCCTGCATTTCCGGGCTGAGTTCCTCTTGTGTCACGACCCGCCCGGCGTCTGCCTTCTGATACGCCACACAGCTGCGTACACCGGGAAGCCGCTGCAGGGAATCGATCTCTTCAAATGCTTCCAGCCCCGTCCCCTTTACTTCCGCCATGATATCCCAGGCATCCTGATACTTTTCAAAGTAGGTCTCCTTCTGGCTGATCTTCATGATCGAAAAAAAGCACATCATAAAGGAAAATGCCAGAAACGATAAGGTCAGGGAAATAGATGCGGTCCGCAGAGCCTTTTTCTGCGCTTTCAGTGCATTTTCCGCAAGCTCTCCCTCAATCCCGAACAAACCGGACAAGATCCGGGAATTGCCTGCCCGTTTCAACTGCAGTTCCCCGGCATTTTTGATGGTCTCCAAAGGGGTAAGCCTGCTCATTTTCCATGCCGGGATCCAGGCGGAGATCCATACTGTAATGACTGAAGCCAGAATGGACAGAATCAGGATCAGCGGGTGATACATAAACGGCAGCTCCAAATGCCTTTCTACATTCTCCAGAATTACATTGGTCCACTTCAGGATTCCCATGCCGAACAGAATACCAAGCAGATTTCCCGCCAGGATCGGCAGGGCACAGAGCAAAAAAGATTCCTGCAGAAGGCAGGTCCGAATCTGAGCCGGCGCTGCCCCGATACTGGAAAAAATACCAAACTGACGGATCCTGGAGCTCATAGTCACTGCAAAAGCATTGTGGATGACCATGACCAGAGAAAGACAGGCAGACAGGAACACCGCCAGAAAGAACGGGAACACCCAGCGCAGCGCCGGATCCTTCGGATCCCGGATCAGATACAGGTTTAAAAGCTCGTAGTTGCAGGCCGCATGGTCCGCCGAAAGTCCTGCCATTTCCGCAATCCGGGGCATATCCGCAAAGATGCTCCTTTTATCCTTAAAATAAAGATCCAGCACTCCTTCCTGTCCGTCAGAACATGTTTCATTCCATACTGCCTGCTCCACATTGCCGTAATTTTGAATCAATTCCAGGACCTCAGAACCGATCTCTCCTGTGAGCCGCCCTTCCCAGGCCCCCGTCTCTGCTTTCACCCGCTCCACCTCATAACCCCACAAATTATAAAACAGACTGCACAGCAGGGATAAAAGCAGCGCGGAAATAAAAGCAGCCATCATCACGGAAATAGCGGATGCCCGGTTGTTTTTAAGATAGCTTTTCGAATAATCCTTCCACATCTTTGGTCACCTCCGCTTCTCATCCCGGATGATTCGCCCATCCTCTATCGTAACGATACGGTCGGCTTCCAGCGCAGCTTTCTCATCATGTGTGATCAGTATCATCGTCTGATCCAGATTCCGGTTGGACAATTTCAGCAGATCCATGATCTCCCTGGAATTTTTCCGATCCAGGTTTCCAGTAGGTTCGTCAGCCAGCAGAAGCGCCGGACGGTAAATCAAAGATCTGGCTATGGCCGCCCGCTGCTGCTGACCGCCTGATAGCTGGTTTGGCAGCGCTTCCAGCCTGTCGGCGATCCCCAGCGTTGTTACGATTCTGTCAAAAAACTGGAAATCCGGCTTCCTCTTATCCAGCAGAAGCGGCATGAGGATATTTTTCCGGATAGTGAGCGTTGGGATCAGATTGTAAAACTGATACACCAGTCCCACCTTCCTGCGGCGGAAGATTGCCGCTTCGGTCCGGTTCAGGGTGGAAATATCTGTCCCCTCGATCAGAACCCTTCCCTGCGACGGACGGTCCACACTGCCCAGAATATGGAGCAGTGTAGACTTTCCCGATCCCGAAGCCCCGACGATGGCTACAAATTCTCCTTTTTCCACAGACAGGTCAATGCCATCCAGGGCAATGACCTGATGTCTGCCGCTGCAATACACTTTTCTGATATCTTCACATTTTAAAATCTCCAAATTTCTGCGCCTCCTTTATTGTACTGTCCAGACAGCGTGCGGCGGACATACCTCTTTTCGATGTCCTTTGCTGCTGTTTTACATCTTCAGATCATATTGTACCAAAATAAAGTGACAGCTCAGTGACAGTTCCGTTTTATAAAGAGTGCTATTTGGTATATAACCGGATATCAAAACATGCCCCGCCTTCCGCAAGATTTTCAGCCTTGATCGTCCCGTTCTGGCTCTCGATAATCGCCTTTGCCAGGGCCAGTCCGATACCGATCCCGCTGTCCTTCGCATTCTTTCCCCGATAAAACCGTTCAAAAAGATGGGGCAGGTCTTCCTCTGCAAATCCCATGCCGTTGTCCCATATCCGAATCTGTGTATAGAGAAGTGTCTGCTCACACGAACATCAGACACTTCCTCCGGGCGGAGTGTGCTCCATACAGTTTTTCATCAGATTTATGACAGCTTCCATCGTCCATTCCAGGTCCGCAGAGATTACGATTTCTTCCATTTCAGGAATCCGGACAGATACATCTGCCTTTAGACACAATTCCCGGATCTGATCGGCCGCAAGCATGAGTACAGTGTACACATCCGTATCTGTCTGCTCCAAAGGCAGTACGCCGGCATCAATCCGGGACAACAGCAGCAGGGCGTCCGCCAGATATGTCAACCGTGAAAGCTGCCGGCGAATCTGTCCCAAATGCGTTTGTAAAGGATTTTTTTGTATCATCTGGGCAGACAGAGAGAGGGATGTGATTGGAGTCTTGATCTGATGCGCAATATTATATAGATGATCCGCATAATTTTTTTTAGCTTCCCATGCCGCATCCCGCGTCTGGTGCAGCTCCGTTACGGTTTTATAAATCTCGTCCTGTAATTGGGAAAATTCATCTTCTGAGGCAGGAAAAAGGACTCCGCCGCCTCCGTTATTGACCTGTTCCAGATAATCCGTCAAGGCGTGGATCCGCGCCTTGTCCTTTTTGCGCCGGATAGAATAAGGAATCAAAAACAGCAGGCCGCCGGCCAGAAAACCAACAGCCGCAGAAAATCTGCCGTACCTTTGGGCAGGCCTTAGAAAATCTGCCGGCCGGTAGCCATACTCCAGAACGATGTTTTCATTTCTATTCTCATCTGCCATAGTATCCGGCTGCTCCTGATATTCTTTCAGAGCTGACAAAACCGCCCCTTCTGCCTCCGGCTGCTTCTCTATGATTCCCTGACATATACTGCCCAGCGTGCGGATCTGTATCCGGTTATAATATCCTGTCAGTAAAAATGCCGTGAAAGAAGCCGCCAGCAGGCTTACCGATAACACGATCCCTGCCAGATTCCATCCCGGAAATACATTGCTTAACTCCGAACAGCCTCCTTGTATTTTTCTTTTCTCCATTATGAATCCTCCATCCGGTATCCTACGCTCCTGACCGTTTTCAGACAGACCGGCTGGTGCAGCTTTTCCCGGAGACGCTTGATCGTCACGGTGAGCGTATTGTCGTTCACAAAATTTCCGTTGATATCCCAGATTTCCTCCAGCAGTTTCCTTCTTGTAACCGTTTTCCCTTTGTATCGGAGCAAATAGAAAAGCACCTGATATTCCAGCGGGCTCAGACAGATTTCCTCCGTATCGCAGAAAACCAGCATCCGCTTCTGATCAAGTGCTATGGCATCACAGGTCAGATATTGCTTTGATACATCCCCTGTCCTGCGCAGCAGAGCGCCGATGCGCAGGAGCAGAACATCCAGCTCAAAAGGCTTGGTCACATAGTCATCCGCCCCGTTCTGAAAACCAGATATCACATCGCAGGAATCTCCCCGGACAGTGAGCAAAATAACCGGAAGCTCCTTCCAATAAGCGCGGATCCACTGTACCAGATGATTTCCATTGCCGTCCGGCATGTTCCAGTCTACCAGCACCAGAGTCGGACACTCCTGCTTTAAAGCCTGCTTCGCATCCGTGATCGTTGAAAAAACGGAAACCCTGTAGCCGTATTTTCCGAGAAATTCACTCACACTCCGGGATATATTTTTATCGTCTTCCACATAATAGATTTCCAACATTTTGAATCCAGCCTTTTTTCCATCATACAGGATCAAGACACCGTTTCCAGCATCTCCTGTACGGTTTTTCCATATACCGGGTGGCGCTGATAAGGAGCGATCTCGCAGAGCGGTTCCAATACAAATTTCCTCTTATGCATCTCCACATGGGGGATACACAGGTCCGTTTCTTCCAGAACCAGATCATCATAAAAAATAATATCCAGATCCAGTGTGCGGGGCCCCCAGTGTATCACCCGCTCTCTTCCGGCTTCCTGCTCGATCCGGTGAAGCTCATCCAGCAATTCCCGCGGTGTCAGCAGGGTGCGCAGCTTCAGACAGGCATTCAGAAAATCCTCCTGCTCCGTCATCCCATAGGGCAAAGTCTCATAATAATTCGAGACTCTTTCCACCGCCCCTGCAGCAGAGACACTGCCCTGATCTTCTTTTCCCGGAGATTGCGTCAGGAAATCCAGCGCCCTCACTGCCTGATCCAGATATGCCTTCCGGTCCCCCATGTTGGAGCCAAGAGCGATATATGCCGAATGCCACTGCCGCAGGATTTCCACAGAGACGGATTCCAGCGGAAGCCCGATGGGCGCCCAGGGCTTTTTAACCTCCAGCCGTACCTTTTCCAGGCGCGGGATACGAAGGAGCAGTTCCTCTGCCAGCCGCTCTGCTGCTCGTTCGACCAGGGAAAATGTATGTTCTTTCATAAATGTATCTATCAAATGACAGACTGCCCCATAATCAACAGACGCATCCAGTTCATCCGTGGTCCCGGCTTTTCTTGTATCCGCATACAGGACTGCTGATACAAGAAACTTCTGTCCCAGTTTATTTTCTTCCGGAAACACACCGTGCTTTGCAAATATTTCCAGATTTTCAATCTTGATTTTATCCATATTTCCTCTCCATTCGCCGACGCAGTCATAAAATACAGTAAACTTCGGGGGGGGCCTTTAGCTTCACAGTTCATGCTCCCGGAGGATTGCCTCTGTCATTTTGACCGCCCGTGCATTCCCCTTTACATCGTGGACTCTCACAAAGGAACAGCCGCTTTTGATCCCCAGCACAGTCGTCACCAGAGTCCCCTCTTCCCTCTGGTCTGCCGGAAGGTCCAGGGTCAGTCCGATGACAGACTTTCTGGAAGTCCCCAGCAGTATGGGATATCCAAGGCGATTCAACTCCTGCAGATGTTTCAGCATTTCCAGATTCATTTCGCAGGTTTTTCCAAATCCGATCCCCGGATCCAGGATGATCCGATCCCCGGAAATACCTGCCGCTTCTGCCAGCCGCAGAGATTCCCGCAGATCGTCAAGCACCTCCGGGATAAAGTCTTTGTACTCTGCCTTCTCCCGGTTATGCATCAGACAGCAGGGAACGCCATATTCTGCGATCACGCCGGCCATCTCCCTGTCATATTTTAGTCCCCAGATGTCGTTGACCAGATCCGCCCCGGCGTCCAATGCGGCCCGGGCCACTTTGCTTTTATAAGTATCAATCGATACAGGGATGTCAAACTGTTCTTTTAACCTACAGATCACAGGCACAACCCGCTGAATCTCTTCCTCCTCTGAAACCTGCACATGCCCCGGACGTGTGGATTCTCCGCCCACATCCAGGATATCCGCCCCATCCCGGACCATCTCCTGCGCATGCCGCAGTGCCGCGTCCATATCCAGAAAACGTCCTCCGTCCGAAAATGAATCCGGGGTCACATTCAGGATCCCCATGATATACGTCCTGTGTCCAATGTCAAATATTTTTCCGCCAATCTGCATTCTGTTCTCCTTATGCCTTTCCTATGAAGTCCAATTATGTATTTCTGTTTTCGTTTATCCCGCCTTTTATGGCCGCCCAGTTTCAAGTCAAAGATCCCGCAGCAAGCTGACGGGGCATCAAAATTCTATCGCAGCAAGCTGGTCCGGATCCTTAAACGCACAGGTGGAAATTTTTCTTGTCTGCATCCCAGTCACATTCCTTCTGCGCCTTACAGTCAAAGCAGTTCCTTGACTGCTTGTCGCTGGTGTAGATCAGCCGTTCCAGCGCCTCCATATCCTCGCGGAACCTGCGGTGCCCCAGGATGGCCCGGAGTATGGAAGCTTTCTCTGTTTCCGAAAAGGCATCCTCCGCAATCTCACTCAGAATGACCTCCGCAATCTCCGCAGACGCCTTTTCATGCGGAATGCCATTTGCATACTGCCGGTATTTTCCAATATCATGCAGAAGCGCGGCCGCATAGATGACTTCTTTTCGGATATCCAGCTTCTGTTCCAGATTTTTGATGTATGCGATTCGTGCCACGTCCAGCAGATGCCCCATCTGGTGGCAGCAGAAGATCCGTCCCTTTTCTTCCTGCTCTAATTTTTGATAGTATTCCACATACAGCGGATGATTCCGGATTTCTTCAATCGCCTTCATACTGCCGCTCCCTTCCCTGCTTCCCATTTTCCCGTCTCTACCGTCCCTGTCCGAGCATTGCGTAAAACGTATGTACCAGCTCCGGATCTTCCTGAAAACAGCCTCGCTTTGCTGCCGTCACGGTCCGGCTTCCCGGCTTTTTGATCCCCCGCATGGTCATACACATATGCTCCGCCTCAACCATCACCATGGTCCCTTTGGGTCGGAGTTCCCGCATCAGCGCATCCGCGATCTGCCCGGTAAGCTGCTCCTGTATCTGCGGCCTTTTGGCATAAACCTCCACAGTCCGGGCCAGCTTGCTCAAACCTGCCACCCTCCCGTCCGGGATATAGGCAATATGGACCCTCCCGAAAAATGGCAGCAGGTGGTGTTCGCAGGTAGAGTAAAATACAATATCCTTCTCCAGCACCATCCCCTGCTCCTGGGACTGAAATGTTTTCCGGAGATGTGTTTCTGCAGTCTCTTCCAGTCCGCCGTAAATTTCCTCACACATCCTGGCGATCCGCTCCGGCGTCTCCTTCAGTCCTTCCCGCCCCGGGTCCTCTCCGATCCCTTCCAAAAAAAGCCGGACTGCCTGTTTTACTTTTTCCTGATCTATCATGCTCCCTACCTCTCTGTCTCCGTTGCCGCTATTTCCATGACTCTGCCCAGGTAAGACAGCGACCCAAAGGCCAGGATCACATCCTCCTCCTCTGCGTCTCTCATAGCTTCCTCCACTGCACTGTCGATATCATTCATTGCCAGAACCGTTCCTTTACAATAAAGCTCCGCCGTTTTTTTCAGTTCCCTGGCAGACAGGGTGCGCGTTTCATCCGGCAGGCTCACCGTGTAGATTCGCTCTGCCAGCGGAGCCATGATCTGTGCAATCCTTTCATATTCCTTATCCCGGAATACTCCCATAATAAAAAATAATCTCCGTCCTGTGAAATAGCGTTCCACAGATTTCTTGAGCCAAAGGGCACCGTCTGCATTGTGAGCCCCGTCCACCAGAAATACCGGCCCTTCCCTCAGACAGGTAAACCTCCCCGGCCAGCGGGCATTCTCAAAGCCCCTGCGGATTGCCTCCTCCCGAATCTGCATTCCCGCAGCATCTCCTGCCGCCCGGACAGCCTCCCATGCAGTCACCCCATTGATGATCTGATAGGTTCCCGCCATCCGGATATTCAGGTCCTTCATCCCTCCGTAAGAAAATGTCTGTCCCCGGTAGTCTTCCTGTGTGACTTTGGCATCCTCTGTTTTCACAAACCGGATCTCACAGCCCTGTTCTGCCGCGCGCCTTTCCAGAACCCTTCTGACCCCCGGTTCCTGGGGTGCAGATACCACGACGCATCCGGGCTTGATGATCCCGGCTTTCTGCTCCGCGATCTCTTCCGGCGTATCCCCCAAAAAGCTCATATGGTCCCGGCTGATGGGTGTAAAAACAGATACCAGCGTATGCTCTATGATGTTGGTGGCATCCTCCTTCCCGCCCAGCCCCGTCTCCAGCACCACGATACCGCAATGCATATTCCGGAAATACAAAAAAGCTATTGCGGTCTCAATCTCAAAAACAGTGGGGCCCAACAGCCCTTTTGCCTCCATACGCACAATAGCTTTCTGAATTTCTTGAACCAGTTCTGCAAATTCCTCCTCCGGAATCCATTTCCCGTCAATCTGGATTCTCTCCAGATACGAAACCACGGTCGGTGAAATATATCTTCCGGTCCGGATGCCTGCTTCACTCAGAATCGTAGATATAAAAGCAAGCACAGACCCTTTTCCGTTCGTCCCTGCCACATGGATGAACCTCAGATCCTTCTGCGGATCCCCCAGCTCATGCAGAAGCTCCCGAACCGTATCTAAGCCAAGTACACTTCCGTATTTCGACACCTCGTCCAAATATACCCTTGCTTCTTTATAGGTCACGTTATCGTCTTTTCCTTTCTGATCTTCTTCAGACTGCACAGTCCTGTACAGAATGAATCTCTTCTCTGAACAGTTACACTGATCTTCACAGCTGCAGTTCCTATGCAGAAAAACTGCCGCTGTCAAACATCATATCACTTCCTGCTGAATCCTACAAGTACAAATTTCTCACGATCCGGGGGGAGACCAGTAACGAAACTTTACTGCCCGTTTTCCCCGCGCCGCCGCGCCAGCTCCGCCACGTTTGCTTCCACCCGTGCCTTATTCAGAGGATAAATGAACAGAAGGGCCAGTGCCACCGCGCCCAGCCCAATAGCCGGAATAATGCAGGACAGGCTGAAAATCCCTGACGTGACCTCCGGATCAAATGCGGTCGCCTGGTTGTAGCCGATCAGGCTCAAAAGCCCCCCGATCATACCGGAGGAAAATGCCTGCCCCAGCTTCCTGGCAAAAGAATATACAGAATAGATCGTTCCGTCCTCCCTCACCCCGTTTTTGAGTTCCGCATCGTCGATCACATCCGTGATCATAGCCCAGATCACAGTATTAAAGAATCCAAGCCCCACATAGGCTAGTGTATAAAATCCCACATATACATAGGGATTCTGCGGCTTGATCAGCAGGCAGAGCAGATACACCGCCGACCCGAAGGCGCAGGAAGCCACCGAGAGTTCCTTTTTGCCGAATCTTGCGGACAGCCTCGCGGCAAAGGGCGCACAGACCACCAGCATCACAATGCTTCCTGTCATGGCAGACGCGGACTGGGCGGCCGCGGAGCCATAATAGTTGGGAAACACATAACCCGCCATCCCCTGCATGCCCAGCATTCCCAGCAGCAGCAGGACAGCCGCGGCAATGATCCCAAGCAGCGCCCTGTTCGTAACCAGACTTTTCAGCAGCTTCCCGATCTCCAGTCTCTGGTTGTTTGCCTTCACCGGGACACGTTCTCTTACCAGCCGAAAGCAAAGCAGATAACAGACGATCGCCAGAATGCTGAACACTCCTGCGATAATGGTCATCCGGGGGCCGGAAAGAACCGTATTGCCGTCCACCACCACATAAGCCGCCACCGGAGTTCCCACACCGATCACAAGCCCAGCAAGCGTAGCACCGATGGTCCGCCAGGTGGACAGCTCCGCACGGTCCTTCGGATCCGCGGAAACAGCAGAAGCCATGGAACCATACGGAATATTGATGGACGTATAGAAAATAGACCCCCATAAAATATAGGTAATGACCATCCACACGATCCGGAATCCATAGGACATATCCGCAAACGCAGACTGATAGATCAGAAAAGAAGAGATCGCCACCGGCCCGCACATCCGCTTGATCCAGGGCTTGAACTTTCCGTCCTTTCCCGGTCTGGAGCGGTCCACGATCTGCCCCATGGTCACATCTGTCACCGCGTCTATAAAACGGGCGGCCATCATCAGAAGCCCTACGATCGCGGCCGGCACGCCCATCACATCTGTATAGAATTTCAGCATAAAGGAGGAAGACAGGATAAAGGTAAAATCATTTCCGAAATCGCCGAACATATATCCCAGTTTATCCTTCATGCCAAATGGCTCTGCGGTTGTTTTCTCATTTTCCATATCGTTTCCTCTTTTCTTATGAATTTCAATCAGCATACCTGCTCAAAAGCCGGACAATGACAGCTGATTTTTATTCATTTCGGATATTCACATACGTAAAAACAGCCGCCAAAGCGGTCTGTTTTTACTACACATATTCTGTGCAAAATATCCATTGTTATACATAAACGGAAAAAATATGAGATTCGAGAGGATATCGTATTTTCAAACACTTCCAGAAGGTTAAGATCAGGAAACGGCTTTTGCCTGCCGTTTCCAATCCCTTACTCCCGGATCTGTCCGTTTCCAAATATAATATATTTTGTAGACGTGAGCGCTTCCAGCCCCATCGGTCCTCTTGCATGAAGTTTCTGCGTACTGATCCCGATTTCCGCGCCGAAGCCGAACTCGAAGCCGTCCGTAAACCGTGTGGAAGCATTCACATAGACTGCCGCCGCGTCCACCTCATCCTGAAATTTTAACGCATTGTCATAATCCTTTGTGAGGATGGACTCAGAATGTCCTGTGTTGTATCGGTTGATGTGGGCAATCGCTTCCTCAACGGAATCTACGATTTTCACAGAAATCACAGCATCCAGATACTCAGTTCCCCAGTCCTCTTCTGATGCAGGAAGAATCTCCGGCACGATCTCCCGGGAACGCTCATCTCCCCGGATCTCCACCTGGTGCGCCATCAGCCGTTTTGAGATCAGAGGCAGGGCATCCTTCGCTGCAGCCCCGTGGATTACCAGTGATTCACATGCGTTGCACACACCCATACGCTGGGTCTTTGCATTTTCAATGATATCCGCTGCCCTGCCGATATCCGCGCTGGCATCTACGAAAATATGGCAGTTCCCGGTACCTGTCTCGATCACCGGAACGGTACTGTTCTCCACCACGTTCGCGATCAATCCGGCGCCGCCCCGCGGAATCAGAACATCAATATAGTCATGAAGCTTCATCATCTCTCCCACCGTTGCCCTGCTGGTGTCCTCCACCAGAAGGATGGCATCCTGGGGAAGATTTTCCTTTTTAAGTCCCGCCTTGATGACCTCTGTGATCGCCAGGTTAGAATGGATGGCATCACTTCCGCCCCGCAGGATCACGGCGTTACCGGTTTTGAAGCAGAGCCCGAAGGCATCTGCCGTCACATTGGGCCGGGATTCGTAGATGATCCCCACCACTCCCATGGGCACCCGCTTCTTGCCGATCTGCAGGCCGTTGGGACGGTTTTTCATACTTAAAACCTCTCCGATAGGATCCTCCAGTGCCGCAACCTGTTCCAGTCCTTCGGCCATATCCTTAATCCGCTGTTCGGTCAGCCGAAGGCGGTCGAGCAGGGACTTCTTCACCCCTTTTTCCTCTGCCGCCTTTAAATCCTTTTCATTTTCTTCCAGCAGATATTCGCTCCTGGCACACAGCTCCCCGGCTGCCGCCAGAAGGCCCTTATTCTTCTCATTTGTCCCCAGCTTCGCGCACAGCCGTGAGGCGTCCTTCGCGCGGATTCCAAGTGTCTGAATATAACTTTCCATCCTCTGCATCTTTCCTTTCTACTTAAAAATATAAATGGACTGCCGCGAAATCACTTGCGCAGACAGTGCGGGAGATTCCGCAGCAGTACCTGATCCTTTTTGCTTTCAGAAATCATTCCTCTACGGCTTTTCTGTGCTCTTCCGTTTTCCTTGCCTTCTTCGACTGCCGCCGAAACTGCGCCCGCTCAGGTGACAGCTCATCCTCCACGGCTTTTCCATGCTCCTTTGATAAGAATAAAGTTCCAATCTTTTTTCCTGCCATAATATCATTGATGGCATAAATATTGTCCCCGCTGGCGATCACCATATCTGCCCCGGCACCCGTCACGATCTTGGCCGCATTAACCTTGGTGGACATCCCTCCGGTCCCGAAATCGCTGGAAGAACCCTTGGCCATATTCTCCAGCTTTTCATCGATCTTCACTACGGTATGAATAAAACGGGCACGGGGATTCTGCTTCGGATCGTCCGTGTACAGCCCCTCGATATCCGACATCAGAATCAGCAGGTCCGCCTCCACAAGCTCCGCCACATTCGCCGCCAGAGTATCGTTGTCCCCGAAGTTGCCATAGGCCAGCTCATCCACGGAAATGGCGTCGTTTTCGTTGACGATGGGCACCACATTCATTCGGAACAGCTCGTCAAAGGTACGCTTCGCGTTTTTGCGGCACTCCTCATTCGTTACCGATTCCTTCGTCAGCAGGACCTGTGCCGTCAGCTGGCTGTATTCATTAAACAGCTTTTCATAGATCATCATCAGCCTGGCCTGCCCCACCGCCGCGCATGCCTGCTTGGCAGCCTCCGTATCCGGCCGTTTATCAAGCCCAAGGGCGGTCCTGCCCACTCCCACCGCGCCGGAGGAAACAACGATCACTTCTTTTCCCTTGTTCCTCAGGTTGATCAGAATCCGCACAAATTTTTCCAGCTTCTCCAGATTAATGTTTCCCGTTTCCTCATACGTGATCGTGGTGGTGCCTACCTTGATCACGATCCGTTTCTTTTGCCGTAAGATTTCTTTTCTGTCCATGTTCTCTCCCAATGGTTCCCGTATTTTTTGCAGACGGCACAGGAACAGGAAGCATCCGCTCCTGTACCGAACCGCTTATCGCGCGTTTTGATAGATTCGGAAAATGTCCTCCTGATCCAGCTTTTTTACACAGCCGATGGTCCTGACGCCGTCGAAGCTGCATTTCCTTGCCAGCTCCCGAAGAATCTCTTCCGTGGGCTCCACCCCAAGCTCTCTCAGGCTGGTGGGCATCTGTACAAAACGGTAAAATTCCTCCATTGCCTGAATGCCTTTCTCCGCGGTCTCCATTGCATTTCCGGTGTCTTCCACACCCATGACCTGCACCGCGAACCGTGCAAACCGCTCCGGCCTCGCATCCATAACATACCTTGCCCAGCTTCCCCAGACAGCTGCCAGGCCTGCTCCATGGGCCACGTCATACATGCCGCCCAGCTCATGCTCCAGCTGATGGGACGCCCAGTCTCCTCCATCCGTTCCGCAGCCGGTCAGTCCATTGTGGGACAGACTTCCCGCCCACATCACTTCTGCTCTTGCCTCATAGTCCCGAGGATTTTCCAGAAGAATCCTGGCATTCTTCATGACCGTGCGTATCAGGCATTCGCTGATCCCGTCTGTCAGCTCCATGTTCTCCGCCTGATTCAGATAGCGCTCCATTGTATGCATCATGATATCCACGCAGCCGCTTTCCGTCTGGTATGCCGGAAGGGTCATGGTCAGCTCCGGATTCATGACTGCAAACTTCGGCCGCACATAATCACTGTTGCAGCCCCGTTTTTCCCATCCCTCTTCCTTTGTGATGACAGAGGAATTGCTCATCTCAGAGCCGGCCGCGGCAATGGTCAGCACCACTCCCAGCGGCAGACATCCCTGGGGCGTCCGCTTCTTTGCATAAAAGTCCCACACATCCCCTTCATTAGACACGCCGTACCCGATGGCCTTTGCGGAGTCAATGACGCTGCCCCCGCCTACTGCAAGAATGAAATCTACGGATTCCTTCCTGCACAGTTCGATTCCCTCATAGACAAGGGAAAGCCTGGGATTCGGCACTACGCCGCCAAGTGTCACATAGTCCACCTCCGCCTGGTCCAATGACGCGCAGATCCCGTCCAGCAGTCCGCTTTTTTTTACGCTGCCGCTTCCGTAGTGGATCAGCACTTTCCGGCATCCGCATTCTTTCACCAGCTGCCCGGTCTGCTGCTCTGTCCCTTTTCCAAATACTACTTTTGTAGGTGCGAAATAATTAAAATTTTCCATCTGCTTTTTCTCCTGTTCATTCATATAAGGAACCCTCTATACAACCTCGATCTGGCACATTTTCATCGCATTCAGCGCCTGTTCATGGCTTTCCTGCGTCACCCCTGCACAGCAGGAAGAATCCACGATGACCGGCACCTCCGGCAGATAGGCCTTTACAAGAAGTGCATTGGAGATCACGCAGATATCCGTGCACAGTCCGATCAGAGTGACGCTCTCCACCGGATCACCGGAATCCTGGCGTGCTTTCAGCATCTGCCCCAGCTCCACACTTCCAAATGTAGGCTTGTCAATGGGTTCTTCCGAAAGCAGCACCTGAATCTCCGGATGGATCTCCCACCCGTTTGTCCCCCGGATGCAGTGTCTCACCGGAAGCTTTTTTCCCTCCTGGGTATCCAGGTAATCCTCTTCATGAGTATCCCTGGTGGCGATCACCAGCCCGTCAAACTCCCGGATCTTCTGGATTACCCGGGGCACGATCCCCACCGCCTCCGGCGTTCCCAGCGCACCGTCAATAAAATCATTCTGCATATCTACCACTGCCAATACTTTCATCCTCGTCCTCCTTTATCGCTTTGCGGTTCTCTTTTTCCAAGCCGAACCTCTTCCATCTGCTTTGCCGTCTCCTGATCCAGCCATTCAAACAGATAATTCCTGTCATGCCCCGGCCGGTTTAAATATTCCTTCCGAAGCTCCCTGTTCACAAGCTCCACTTCCTCCCGCAGTTCTTTGGCGGAAAGAAGGCTGCATCCCTGTCCCCGGATGATCACCTGCTCTGTGCCGTCCGAGGTAGCAACGGTCACATGATACTTTCTCCCGATCTCATGGGCCGTCTTCTCAATGTACTGGTCCGCAGTCTCCGCTTCCTTCGTATAGACCACATAAATATTATGATACCGCTGCACCTCTCCCGGAAATCCTTCCAGCTTATAAGCGTCGAACACCAAAATCACCGTGCATTTTTTTACCCCCTGGTAATTGCACAGGATATCCATCAGCTTCCCTCTCGCCCCGTCAATGTTCGTTTCCGCCAGCTCCCGAAGCTCTTCCCATGCAAAAATAATATTGTATCCGTCAACCAGAAGATATTCTCTTCGTTTCTCTGCCTTCTTTCCCGCTGCTCTGCGGACCTCCGTCCCGGCTGCATAAGAAACTTTTTTCTGTGCCTGCGCCGCCCTTCTCCTGGAAGCCTCGGCCATTCGGTCCAGTTCCCTTTCCTCCTCCGGGGACAAGGTATACTCCCTCACCGGACGCCGTCTGGGAACCGGCTCCACCTGCGTTCCTCCGGGCGCTTCTTTTTTCTGTAATACACTTTCCAGATGCATATATTCCTCCACCTGGTCCCATTGTACCACAAATCCCGCCCCATGGGCGCAAAAAACGGAGCCTGTTGGATTTTCCAGATCCCGCTCGGCATCGTATCCGATTTTCTCGATCACCTCTTCCGCATTGTGACAGGGCAGATACCCTTTGAGGCTGCAGGACAATCTTCCTCTGCCTTTCGTATAGGCGGCCAGCTCCGTCTGGTAATCCCGCATATTCACAACCGGAACCGCACCTTCTAAGACTGCCGTGCCCCCATCCTGTTTTGGCGTACCGAAAGTCCCATGCATCCGCTGGAGATCCGACAGGGCACGTCCCACCGTATCCTGCGGCACCTCCAGCCGGTAATCGTAATAGGGCTCCAGCAAGATGCTCTGTGCCTTTTTCAGTCCCTGCCGCACCGCCCGGTATGTAGCCTGCCGAAAGTCCCCGCCTTCCGTATGCTTCTGATGGGCCCGCCCGGCTGCCAGAGTGATCCGCATATCCGTGATTGACGAACCTGTCAGCACGCCTGCGTGTTCCTTTTCTTCCAGGTGGGTCAGGATCAGCCGCTGCCAGTTCCGGTCCAGCACATCCTCGCTGCAGACTGACGCGAACTGCAGGCCGCTCCCCGGCTCTCCCGGTTCCAGCAGCAGATGGACCTCCGCATAGTGCCGCAGAGGTTCAAAATGCCCCACACCTTCCACCATATCTGCGATTGTTTCTTTGTATACAATGTTTCCCGTCCCAAATTCCACCGGAACATGAAACCTTTCCAGGATCAGGCGCTTCAGGATCTCAATCTGCACTTCCCCCATAAGCTGGGCGTGAATCTCTCCCAGAGTCTCATTCCATACGATATGCAGCAGGGGCTCCTCTTCCTCCAGCTGCCGGAGGTGTTTCAGCATCACATGGACATCACAGCCCGGCGGAAGCTGGATCTGATAGGTCAGCACCGGCTCCAGAACGGGCGTCCCCGACTCCGCCTCAGCCCCCAGCCCCTCCCCAGGAAATGTTTTCGTCAGCCCTGTCACGGCACAGATTGTTCCCGCGCAGACCTCCTCCTCAGTCTCGAATTTGGCGCCGGAATAGATACGGATCTGGTTCACCTTTTCCTCCCAAAATTCCGCGTCTGTCATTGGAATGTCTGCTTTTTGTCTTCCCTCTCCGCGTTCTCCCGTTTCTTTCCGGTTCGTAAGCAGATCCTTCACCCGCAGCCTGCCGCCTGTGACTTTCAGGTATGTCAGACGGTTCCCCTGGTCATCCCTGGATATTTTATAGACCTTCGCGCCGAATGCTTCCGGATAGGAGCGGATCGGCGCATATCGTGAAAATGCTTTTAAAAATGCCTCCACCCCGGTCAGCTTCAATGCAGAACCAAAAAAGCAAGGAAATAATTTTCTTTCTGAAATCAGCTTCCGGATCTCCTTGTCAGATACGGTTCCGGTTTCCAGAAACGCATCCAGTGCCGATTCATCACACATGGCGATATTTTCGAAAAATACATCCGGATCGCCGTCCTGCAGCAGGCCTTCGCCTTCTCTCCCCTGTGTACTTCCGTCAGATCCTTTTCCCATATTCTGCGGACAGCCGCTGAAATCCACACAGCTTTCATCCAGCCTCTTCTTCAGCTCGTCCAGTAATCCCGCCGCGTCTGTCCCTTCCTGATCCATTTTATTTACGAACAAAAACACCGGAACCCGATACTTAGAAAGCAGATGCCACAATGTCTCCGTATGGCCCTGTACGCCGTCCGCCCCGCTGATGACCAGGATCGCCGCATCCAATACCTGCAGGGTACGCTCCATCTCCGCGGAAAAATCCACATGACCCGGCGTGTCCAGAAGCGTGACCTCCAAATCCTCCAATGGAAAGACCGCCTGCTTGGAAAAGATCGTGATTCCTCTCTCCCGTTCCAGTTCGAAGGTATCCAGGAATGCGTTCTTATTGTCTACACGCCCCAGCTTCCGTATGGCTCCGCTTGTATAAAGAAGCCCCTCTGACAGGGTCGTCTTCCCCGCATCCACATGGGCCAGCAGTGCGGTACATATCTTTTTTTCAGATCTATCTACAGATGGTCCTCCCATTGGAAATACCCCTTTCCATGGTCTATAATTTAACCGATTGATCCTCATGATTGAAAACCAACCGGTTATAAAATAACGCTATTTCAAATCCTTTTATATCATACCACAAGCCCCTCCCTTTTTCCAGTCTTGGTTGTAAGGAAGATTTATACATTTTTATTGTATATGTCGTATATTTATTCATTATATTATACATATTATGTATATTTTCATTTTTATTACATTTTCTCTTGCATAATTATAATCCGTGGTGTATAGTATTGGATGTTATCAGAAATTCGCATAAACAGATAAAAAGGATCAGGAGGCAATAAACATGAGCAAAGAAAAAGTTGTATTGGCATATTCCGGAGGTCTTGACACCACCGCGATCATCCCATGGTTAAAGGAAAACTTCGATTATGAGGTCATCTGCTGCTGTATCGACTGCGGGCAGGGCGAAGAACTGGACGGACTGGAAGAGCGCGCAAAGCTGTCCGGCGCATCCAAATTATATATTGAAAATATCATCGACGAATTTTGCGACGAGTACATCATGCCCTGTGTCAAAGCAGGCGCTGTTTACGAAAATAAATACCTGCTGGGAACTTCTATGGCACGCCCGGTCATTGCAAAGCGTCTGGTAGAGATCGCGCGGAAGGAAAACGCGTCCGCCATCTGCCACGGAGCCACTGGTAAGGGAAATGACCAGATCCGTTTTGAGCTGGGGATCAAGGCACTGGCTCCGGACCTGAAGATCATCGCTCCCTGGCGTATGACCGACGTATGGACCATGCAGTCCCGGGAAGATGAGATTGAATACTGCAAGCAGCACGGAATCGACCTTCCGTTTGATGCAAAGCACAGCTACAGCCGCGACCGCAACCTGTGGCACATCAGCCACGAAGGACTGGAGCTGGAAGACCCGGCAAATGAACCAAATTATGACGACCTGCTCGTCCTCGGCGTATCCCCGGAAAAAGCTCCGGATGAAGGCGAATATGTGACCATGACCTTTGAAGCAGGTGTTCCGAAGAGCCTGAACGGAAAGGAAATGAAAGTATCCGAGATCATCACCGAACTGAACGCCCTGGGCGGAAAGCACGGCATCGGAATCGTAGATATCGTGGAAAACCGTGTGGTAGGCATGAAGTCCCGCGGCGTCTATGAGACACCCGGCGGAACCATCCTCATGGAAGCACACCAGCAGCTGGAAGAACTGGTACTTGACCGCGCAACCTATGAAGCAAAGAAGGATCTTGGAAATAAATTCGCACAGATCGTATATGAGGGAAAATGGTTCACCCCCCTGCGCGAGGCAATTCAGGCATTTGTTGACGTAACACAGCAGTATGTGACCGGAGAAGTGAAGTTCAAGCTGTACAAGGGCAATATCATCAAGGCCGGCGAGACTTCCCCATATTCCTTATACAGCGAATCCCTTGCAAGCTTTACCACCGGAGATCTGTATGACCATCACGATGCAGACGGATTTATCAATCTGTTCGGGCTTCCGCTGAAAGTCCGCGCAATGAAAATGCAGGAAGTACAAAAGTAAACCAATATAATGAAAAAGCTGCCCATTCGGACAGCTTTTTCTATTCTGCCATATTCAAAAAAGTATCTTATAACACTGCCTTAAGAACCCTGAGCGCATTCCCGGACCAGATCTTATCCAGCTGCCGCTCCGTGATTCCCTGCTTTTTCATGGCTTCCCAGACCAGCTCCATATCTCCCGGTCCGGAAAGATATCCGGTCACGTCCTTACACACAAAGCCGTCAAAATCCGTTCCGATGGCTGGCAGGTCTTCCCCTGCCTCGGAGATCATATGGGCCGCATGTCTGGCAATATCCTGCACCGTAACCTCTGAAACCTTTTCACGCAGAAATACAGGATAGAAATTTAAGCCTGCCGCACCCCCTTTTTCCGCCAATGCCCTCAGCATATCATCCGTCAGATTCCGTGGGACGCCGCACAAAGAACGGGTATTAGAATGCGACGCTATGATCGGAGACCTGCTGACCCGGATGCAGTCCCAGAATCCCCCGTCCGACAGGTGGGAGACATCCACCAGCATCCCCAGCGCGTTCATTCGCTCCACCATTTCCAGGCCGAATGGTTTGAGCCCCTGATTCATGACCGCGCCGTCCCGGCTGTTGGGATACCCCAGGCAGTTCTCATAATTCCATGTTAGGGTGATCAGACGGATTCCCTGCCGGTACAACTCCTCCAGCCGCTCCCGCTGCCCGTTCAGCACACCGCCTTCTTCCACCGTTGCAACTGCGGAAATCCGATGCTGCCTGTCATTTTCAAGGATCTCTTCATAGCTTTGAGCAAGCCGGAGCCCTTCCTGTTCCTCCTGCCGGATCCGCCGGATCATATCCAGCACCGCCCTGTATGCCCGGTCCCATGCCTGCGGTCCGATCTGCCGGTGTCTGCCGTTCCAGACGGGTTTCTCGTCCACATATTCTTTCCCGTCCGCAAAGCATGCAAAAAACTGGACCATCGTCCCGGCACGTTCCATCGCTTCCATATGTATGCACAAATGATTTTTTAATATACTTTCATCTGCCTCGCTTTTTTGCAGCTCACTGATCGTATCGCAGTGCATATCAATGAATCTTCTCATCACTTTCAAGTCCTCTCTTTTTTCAATATTCCTGTTTTACTTTCCCAGATTATGTATATTCACAGATATTCAGAACGGAAGCCATATGAAAAAGCAGGCTGATTCACTTGATATGCATCTTTTTCCAAATACACACGGCATCATGTATATTTTTTCTGATATGTACATACTCTGTTACTATTCATAGTGTCTTGCACCTTGCTGCAAGACAGACGGCCGGTAGATCAATGGCCTCATACATCCGGCTTTCCCGCCTTTAGGCGCCGGAATCATATCATCAGTATACCATAAAAAGGAGAGCTTATGAAACCTAAAATCGGAGTGATCGTCTGCGGCTTTATTGAAAACAAGCAGTTTGTGACTAACGCCTATATCCAGTCCGTCCGGTATTCCGGCGGAATCCCCCTGATCCTGCCCCTCATCCGCTCCGGCCCGGTCCTGAACGAATACGTCAGCCTCTGCGACGGCTTCCTGTTCTGCGGAGGGAACGACATCACGCCTCTGCTGTTCGGACAAGAGCCCAAAAAAGGAAACGGACAGACCAATATTTCCCTGGATCTTTTCCAGATCCGGCTCATGAAAGAAGTCCTGAAAACAAAGAAGCCTGTATTCTCTATCTGCCGCGGGATGCAGGTATTCAACGTAGCCTGCGGCGGCACGATCTTCCAGGATATCTCCCTGCAGCCCGGAAAGCATCTTGACCATATGCAGCAGTCTGACACACGGAGCGAGGTCAGCCACAAAATTCATGTAAAGCCGGGTACACAGCTGAAAAAGTATGTGGGAAGCCTTTTATATGTGAATAGCTACCACCATCAGACCCTGGATCGGATCGGAAAGAATCTGGCCGTCTCTGCTGCCGCTTCCGATCAGACCGTTGAGGCTGTTGAAATGTCTTCCCACCCCTTTGCTATCGGCGTCCAGTGGCACCCGGAATGTATGTACCGCAGCTCCCCCGAGATGCGGGAGCTGTTCGGAGGCTTTATCCTGGCTTCCACCCACAGCGGAAAAGCTTCTGCAGACTGACTCCATAGTGTATCTGAGATTTCGGGAGGGGAACTTAAAATGAATAGGAGGTTTCAAACATGTCTGAATTATCTGTTCTTGATCTGCAGAACCTGCGCCATCTGATCGGCGGCTATGACACATCCCACTGCAAAATGGAAGACTATGCGTCTCAGGCCGAAGACCCGGAGATCAAAAAACTGTTCCAGGATGCCGCAGATTCTGCCATGAAAAACAAGCAGACGCTGATGAAATTTTTATAGAGATCACTTGCTGTACTGGTGATCTATCAATGGAGGTGAGGCACGTGAATGAAAAGACAATGGTTTCCGACGCTCTGGCGGGAGTGAACGGGGAACTGAAAACGTTCGGAGACATCATTCCCCAGACAGAAAACAAGGAGTTGAAACAGTGCTTGAAACAGATGCGCAGCCAGTGTGAAATGACCCAGGAAAAGCTATATCAGGCAGCACGCGAAAAGCATTATTATGTTCCTGCGCCCAAGGCCACGAGGGAAGAGATCGAACACGTAAAATCCATCCTGGCCCAGCCTAGGATGAGCTAAAGAACTGCCCCGGCCAGCTGCATATGCAGGCAGAACAAAGAGTTTCGCTTGCGAAACTCGCGCCTGCGGCGGTCGCATTGCGACATCTGCCTCATACGCCGCACAGCGCTCTCCCCGGTGGTTTTTTGTTCTATAGGAAAATTCGGAGAAGTTTCCTATAGAACAAGAATAAGGCCGTCTGAAAATGCTGTCTCTCTCCAAGATCTTGCTGCGATCTATCACAGATCACAGCATAATCCTGCCGATATACAGTCATTTCCAGACAGCCCTGTTCTTTTTTTAATCTATGAAAAACATTAATTTATCTTTATTTCCATACCGCTCCTACCGGAAATACTCCACTCCGGATTCAAAGATCTTCATATCCTGTTCTCCGTAAATATTGAGCGCAACAGACCTGTCTCTCCGCTCGGAATGCGCCATCTTTCCCAGCACCCTTCCGTCCGGGCTTGTGATCCCTTCGACAGCCAGATAGGAACCGTTGACATTCCACTCCTCGTCCATACTGATGATTCCTTCCGGATCACAATACCGTGTTGCAACCTGGCCGTTTTCAAACAACTTTTCCAGCAATTCCCGATCTGCCACGAACCTGCCTTCCCCATGGGATGCAGGAATCGTATATACGCTGCCAAGCTGTGCCTGTGCAAGCCACGGGGACCGATTACTCACCACCTTGGTATAGACCATCTTGGAAATATGCCGTCCGATCGTGTTGTAGGTCAGGGTCGGAGAATCCTCCGTCTGGCCGACGATCTTTCCATAGGGTACCAGCCCCAGCTTGATCAATGCCTGGAAGCCGTTGCAGATTCCCAGCGCAAGGCCGTCCCGGTCGCCAAGCAGCTTTTCCACCGCTTCTTTGATTTTTTCATTCATAAAGGCTGTGGCAAAGAATTTTGCAGAGCCGTCCGGTTCATCCCCGGCGCTGAATCCACCCGGGAACATGATCATCTGAGCCTGTCCGATGGCTTTTTCAAATTCTTCCACAGATTCCCGGATCATCTGGGCATCCAGATTCCGGAACACTCTCGTGATCACCTTTGCGCCTGCGCGTTCAAATGCCTTCCTGCTGTCGTATTCACAGTTGGTACCCGGGAATACCGGAATAAACACCGTAGGCTGCCCGATCTTATGGGTACATACATGGACCTTCCCGGTGCCGTCATACAGCTTTTCTTCCAGCACCGTATCCGCGGATGCCGCTGATTTCGTTGCAAATACCGGTTCCAATGTCCCTGTCCATACACGGATCGCCTCATCCATAGAAATCTCCGTATTTGCGTAGGAAAATCCGTCTCCATCGGTAACCTCTCCGATGACCGTATAAGTAATCTGCAGATTTCCCACCTGACCTGCCGGAACCTCTGCGACCAAATCGCCGAAGGCCGGAGCAAAGGCATCCCTTGGATCCAGATTGTGCTCCACTTTTACCCCCAGTTTATTTCCGAATGCCATCTTGCTGAGAGCCGCAAGGATTCCGTGGCGGTCCAATGCATAGGCAGATACGATCCTGCCGCTGCGGATGTCTTCTGTAAACTTCCCGTACTGCTCCATCACCTGGCTATAGACTGGCAGATCATAGGAGTCTCTCTCGATGCGCAGCCAGATCAGCTTATTTCCCGCTTCTTTCAATTCCGGTGTAATGATCTCCTGTTCCAATGCCATATCCACTGCAAAGGATACCAGAGTCGGCGGCACATCGATATCCTGAAATGTGCCGGACATACTGTCCTTTCCTCCGATGGACGGCAGCCCGAATCCAAGCTGCGCGTGATAGGCGCCGAGAAGGGCCGCAAAAGGCTGGCTCCACCGCTTCGGGTCTTCTGTCATCCTGCGGAAATATTCCTGGAAGGTGAACCGGATCTTCCGATAATCCCCGCCTGAAGCCACGATCTTCGCGATGGATTCCGTCACTGCATAGATCGCGCCGTGATAAGGACTCCAGCTGGACAGATAGGGATCGAAGCCATAACTCATCATAGACACACTATCTGTTGTCCCGTTCTGAACCGGCACCTTTGCCACCATGGCCTGGGTCTCGGTCATCTGGTATTTTCCGCCGTGGGGCATATACACCGACGCTGCGCCGATGGAACCGTCGAACATTTCCACCAGGCCCTTCTGGGAGCAGACATTCAAGTCTGCCAGCACGGACAGCCATTTTTCACGCACATCCGCCACGTCCTCCCGAACGAAGAGAGAACCTTCCCTTCCGGGAATCTCCACTTCCACATCGGTCTCCTGATGAGCACCGTTGGTATCCAGAAATGCACGGGAAATATTGACGATCTCCTTCCCTCTCCAGATCAGGACCAGACGGGGTGAATCTGTCACCACTGCCACCTCGGTAGCCTCCAGATTTTCTTCTCTGGCATAGGATAAAAACTGCTCCACATCCTTTGGATTTACGACCACAGCCATACGCTCCTGGGATTCGGAGATGGCAATCTCCGTTCCGTCCAGGCCCGCATATTTTTTCGGCACCTTGTCCAGATCCACCCGCAGGCCTTCCGCCAGTTCCCCGATGGCAACCGATACACCGCCTGCACCGAAATCATTGCACTTCTTGATCAGGCGGCTGACCTCCTCTCTTCGGAAGAGACGCTGAATCTTACGCTCTGTAGGCGGATTACCTTTCTGCACCTCCGCGCCGCAGGTCTCGATGGACTCCTCGGTGTGTACCTTGGAAGATCCTGTGGCGCCGCCGCAGCCGTCCCGCCCGGTACGTCCGCCCAGAAGGATGATGATATCGCCCGGATCCGAAGTCTCCCGGATCACCGCGCGCCTGGGAGCCGCTCCCATGACCGCGCCGATCTCCATACGCTTCGCCACATAATTGGGATGATAGATTTCCTTCACCGTCCCTGTCGCAAGACCGATCTGATTTCCGTAAGAGCTGTATCCGTTGGCAGCTCCGC
Organism: Lachnospiraceae bacterium M18-1; assembly: GCA_000403295.2. Classification (GTDB taxonomy): domain Bacteria; phylum Bacillota; class Clostridia; order Lachnospirales; family Lachnospiraceae; genus Schaedlerella. Next base: position 493,898 of record KE159605.1, read on the forward strand.
GGACCAGCTTCTTCTGCGGCAGCTTTCCCTTCAGGGTGTCCTTGACTGACACCGTGGGATCGGCTGCACCGGTCACACGCATGGCCTGATATACATAAGTTCTTCCGGAAAGCGGATCGCGGATCGCGCCGCCCAGGCAGGTAGCCGCCCCTCCGAAGGGCTCGATCTCCGTAGGGTGGTTATGAGTCTCATTTTTAAAGTTGATGAGCCACTCCTCCTCTGCGCCGTCCACTTTGATGGGAACTACGATGCTGCAGGCATTGATCTCTTCGGACTCCTCCTGGTCTACAAGCTTCCCTTCCTTTTTCAGCTTCCGCATGGCCATCAGCGCCAGATCCATCAGGCAGACAAACTTGTCTTCCCTGCCGGCAAAGATCTCACTGTGATCCTTTAAGTATTGCCTGTAGGTATTCTCGATCGGTTCCCTGTAATCCCCTTCACCGAAGGACACATTTTTCAGCTCCGTAGAGAAGGTGGTATGACGGCAGTGATCAGACCAGTAGGTATCCAGCACCCGGATCTCTGTCATAGACGGATCCCGCTTCTCTTCCCCATGAAAATAGTTCTGAATATGCAGAAAATCCTGAAACGTCATAGCCAGCCCCAGTGAATCATACAAGGCCTTTAGTTCTGCCTCCGGCATATCCTGGAATCCGTCAAAGATCTTCACATCCTCCGGCTCCTCAAATACCGACACCAGAGTATCCGGCTTTTCAAGCCCGGTCTCCCGGGAATCCACCGGGTTGATGCAGTGGCTCTTGATGGCCGCAAACTCCTCCTCTGTCACAGAACCCTGGATCACGTAAGTGACTGCCGTGCGTATAACCGGCTTTTCGTCTTCTTTGATAAATTGTATACACTGCTCCGCAGAATCCGCCCTCTGGTCGAACTGTCCCGGAAGGAACTCTATGGAAAAGACTCTGTCCCCCTCCTGTACCGGAACCTCCTCCCGGTACAAAAGATCTACCGGCGGCTCGGCAAACACGCCGCTGCATGCTTTCTCAAAAGAATCATCGGAAACATTTTCCACATCATAGCGGATCAGCATCCGTACCCCTGTCACCGTCCCGATTCCAAGATAATGTCTGATCTCATGCCTCAACTCCTTTGCCTGTACGGCAAAGTCCGCCTTTTTCTCCACATATACCCGCTTTACATTACCCATATCAGTTCTCCTCCTTTAATCATTAAGAAATCCCATCTGTTCTAGACAGTTCCAGAAAATCTACCTGCGCCTTTCCTATTCTGCCAAAATCCTGCCGTCTCCTGCCTTTCTGCTCCTGACTGTATACACGATACTGAGGATCAGAAGCACGGTCAGCCCTGCCAGGAAAAATCCCCCGATCCGGATCACCATATCAAAAAACAGACCTTCCGGCAGCATCCGTATCATATAATCTTCTGCCGGGTCAAAGATCCAGAGGTCATTGTCAAAAAAAATCTCGTGGAATTTCGTAAATACTGCATTAAAATTCCTCGCAATGGCAATTCCCAGAAACAGGATCAAAGCCGCAAGAATCTCCAGCGCCGCCAGAAAGCTGCCGGCCAGAGTCTTCCACATCTCCTTCCTGCATACTGCCGCAAGAATTACAAGGGCTGCCGCAAGAACAGCAAACGCCCATCTTCTCATGGCAAGGCCGCCGAGAAAGAGCCCCTGCACATCCTCCATGTGCAGCCGGTCCTGTTCATTAAAAAAATCCTGCTCTTTACCTTCTACCGTAGTCACCACGCTTAAACGCTCTCTGTCTCCTTTCAGATATGCCATCATCTCCCGGGTCACATACATCGCGTCCTCCATCTCCATATCCAACGCCCGCAGCACCTGATATTTTGTATATTCCTTCTCATAGATACCGAAATCCAGATACATTGCCGCCTGAAAACTAGAGATCAGCAGAATGACCACCGCTGCAATAGAAGCCGCTCCGCCTGCAATCCACCGCAGTCCCTTCATGTTTCACCTCATTTCTTCCGGTTGCTCCCGAATCGCGCATAAAATCCTCTGACTCCCCCGCCAGACGGGGAACTCAGAGGATTTTTCCTGCCTTTACTCTATCGTGGCAATCCGCATCATATTACTTACCCCGCCGATCTCTTCCCGTACATTCGGTGACGGCATACCTGCCGTAAGGACCACAATATCTCCCGTGTCCACAAACTGTTTTACCTGTGCAAGTTCAATCGCACCGTTACAGACATCATCCGTTGTGCTGAATTCCAGAGATTTCAGCGGAGTGACTCCCCAGTAAATGGACATCCTGCGGAGCGCCCGGTCGCTGGGCGTTACACCCAGGATCTCCTGCCGGGGTTTCATATTTGATACATACCGTGTTGTCGCGCCGGACACAGACGGCGTGATGATACATTTTGCATTCAGATTGGATGCCGCCAGCACGGAAGAATATCCGATTGCCGTAGACACACTGGACTTCAGGTTGTCTCCTGCCTGTGAAAGCAGCAGATCATAATCCAGGTGCCCTTCCGCATTCTCCACGATATGAACCATCATCTTCAATGCTTCAATGGGGTATTTTCCTGCCGCTGTCTCGCCCGAAAGCATCACCGCATCCGTGCCGTCATAAACCGCATTGGCAACATCCGTCACTTCCGCACGGGTAGGACGGGGATTTCGGATCATAGAATCCAGCATCTGTGTCGCCGTAATAACAGTCTTAAAATTATTGTTGCATTTCTGAATCAGCATTTTCTGCAGGTAGGGAAGCTCTTCTGCCGGAATTTCCACGCCCAGGTCGCCTCTGGCTACCATGATCCCGTCCGCCGCACGGATGATCTCATCAATGTTGCGGATGCCTTCCGCGTTCTCGATCTTGGCAATGATCGGAATGTACTGTGCGTGCAGGGATTTCAGATATGCTTTGATCTCCAGGATGCATTCCGCATTCCGCACAAAGGAAGCCGCTATAAAGTCAATGTCCTGCTCTACTCCGAACTTGATGTCTTCCTTGTCCTTTTCCGTAATTGCCGGAAGCCGTACTGGAACGTTAGGTACATTGATCCCTTTGCGCTCTCCCAGCTCACCTCCGTTGATGACCCGGCACATGATATCCTTTCCGTCCTTTTTCACCACCTCCAGCTCGATCAGGCCATCGTCGATCAGGATCTTCTTTCCCTTGTCCACATCCTCAGCCAAACCGTCATATGTGATGGATACTTTCTGTGCATCCCCCACAATATCTTCCGGAGTCAGCGTGATCATACCCCCTGCCTCCAGTTTTACCTTTTTGCCGTCCTTCAATACACCGGTACGGATCTCCGGTCCCTTCGTATCGAGCAGGATCGCCGTATTAGAATGCTCCTCCTCCCGAACCAGCTTAAGCATGTCCATCCTTGCCTTCTGCTCCGGATGGGTACCGTGGGAAAAATTAAAACGTGCCACATCCATCCCGCCCCGGATGATGCTGCGCAATACTTCTTTGTCGTCCGTACTCGGACCCATAGTACATACAATCTTTGTCTTTTTCATTTTTATTCTCCCTCCTATATCAGTTTTTTACACTTTCTGGTGTATTTGTATTCTGCCGGATCAGCTGCCGAAAATCACATCGGTCAGTTAATACCGAAGTACGCCCTGTCCGCCAAGACAGCTCTCCCCGGATTGGCTGACATCCTGATCCTGTCCGCCGGAATCAGCCGGCTGTTCGTATACAGGTTGGTCATATACCGGCTGCTCGTATGTCGGCTGCTCGTATGTCGGCTGCTCGTATGTCGGCTGTTCGTAATACTGCTGTTCGTACTGTTCCTGAACAGCCGCAGCCTCTGCCTGTGCCTGTGCAGCTGCCGCCTCAGCTGCAGCACGCTCGGCTTCCTCTTTCTTTGCCTGCTCTGCAGCCGCGGCCTCTGCCTGCTTCTGTGCTTTCAGTGCAAGGGCAGTTTCTTTTGTGCTGACTTCTTTTCCAGAATCAGCACTCTTATATTTTACAAATCCAACTTCATCTTCAAACCACAGCTCTGCCTCTTCTATATCATCCAGCCCAAGACCAGTAATCTCTACAGTATGCCCATCCTCATAAGCCAGACTGAAATCATAGGTTAGCTGCTGCTCTGATCCGGCCTCAGCCTCCACATCCTCAGGCGTATAGTACACACAAACGATTTCTTCGTTTTCAATTATCATCCCTGATTCAAGCAGATTCTGAGAAGCCTCTTCTGCCTTCGATGCCTTAACTGTAAAACCTGTGATCTTATCGCCTGTATGATTCGTCAGCAATAATTTGTACGCATCCTCAGATTCCTTTCCTATGGTCTTGTACTCTTCTTCCTTTTCCACCTCCTTATCTTCACTCATCTCTGTTTCCGGTTCTTTTGGTTCCTTTGTTTCTTCTTCCTTTTTACCACATCCCAGAACCAGGCAGGCTGCCCCAATTACCAGAATTTTTGTCATCACTGATTTCTTCATAAATATTTCTTCCTTTCTGATGTCTCATTCTTTTTATCATTCAACTATGGCCGAAGTATTTTACCTGCTCCGAAACACAGCTAAATTCAATACCCTCTTCCCTGTCAGGGGATTTGAAATTCTTCTGTCTGTACGAGTGTCTGTGCATCGCCGTTCACAAGAATAATATCCATATGCACTGCCCCTTGGGGCAGGGAAGTCTTTTTCAGATATAACTTGTAACCGTCATCATTCCATCCCTCTTCCTCCGCTGTTGAAGTACGGAATGCCTCATACGTCACGGCTGTCCCATCAGCCGTCCTGACAGACACATAGATTCTCGAATCCAGTTCTGTAAAATCCGGATCCAATTTGCCCTCTATCACATACCAGGAGCCGTCTTCTTTCAGAGAGACCGTTGTATCGGTTGCCGCCGCGGTCAGATTCTCCGGTACCCGGACCGGACCTTCCATGACCGGGGGCTGTTCCGCAAAAAAGGAAAGCCTTCTCTCCACCCGCTCCACGATCACATACTCCGGATGATACTGATCCAGATTCCCCAGATTGTAGGGAACCAGGCGCGAAAAATATCCGTGTTCAAATTCATTTGCCAGAATGGGGAGCATGGAATTTCCGAAAGAATCCCGGAACATCAAAAGCGTCCCCTGTCCATTCGGATTGATCGTCTCGATCCAGTCCTCTTCCACGTCTTCCACATCGTTTACATATGCATAAATTGGAAGCTGGTCATAATAAATATTATCTTCCGGCTCCACCGCCACGGAATAAAGCATCTCAGCCAGATCCCCGGTATGCTCTTTCCGAACCTCATAAGCCGAATAAGAGGAGGTATCGTACTCCCTGCCAAGCCCGTCCAGCAGTTTTCTACAGGCCAGCAGCGCGCCCTTGTTATTCCAGTGGGAATCGCCTTTCAAATACAGGCATTCCTCCGATTCTTCAAATGCCTCATACAGATCAACATAGTGAATCCCCGCCTTTTCCAGAAGCGAGGTGATACGGGTATGGTTATTGTCTTTGCCCCGCAGATAATTCGAAGGCATATTGCTGTCATACAAGGAGTTTTTATTAGGAGCAATGGTTAGTACAAATCTGCTTCCCCTGTTCTCAATATGCTGCTGCATCAGACCGATATTACTGACTGCATTCAAAAGTCCTTTTTCCGACATCTGGTTCTCTCCCAGATAATCATCCAATGTCCCTGTGTAATAGAGCCAGCCATCCTTCCCCACCAATACCTGGTCCGAGGCTGACACGCCCAGAAGCCGTCCCCTCAGCAGCGCATTAGCCGCCACCAGTTCCTGACGGAATGCAAAATGTTCTTCAAAATACACACCCAGGTCTCCCAGGAAATGTGGATTCCATGTACCGTCTGTCCGAAGCTCCGGAAATTCCACCAGTTCTTTATTCTCCGTTGTTTCATTTGTGGCTGCCACACTCATTCCCGCAAACGGAATGAGGACAAAGATCAGAACAGCCGCTATATAGATCAGATACCAGATTTTCTTTTTCATCGTCTCATTCACTTCATTCCCTTTCTAAAACCGGAAATAGATAAACGGATTATAAGTACCTCCGGACAAACTCAGCATGCATAATACCAGAAGAACGATCGTGCAGACATAAGACCCCGGCTGGAAAAAGCAATCCACAGCCTCTCTGCTGCGCTCCGGCATCCAGTTTCTCAGGCGCCTCACCGGACAGGACGCAATGACACAGACTGCCAGTGTAAGTACAAGCAGCGGATTCAGCTGCCGCAGGGCAAAACTCATCTCCTCCGGCCCGAAGGAGATTCCGGTAAACATCTTCCCGATCAGGGCAGATCCCTGGGACAGAGTATCTGCCCGGAAGATCACGAATCCTGTGCACACTGCCAGCATGGTATAAAGATGCCCCAGCACCCTGGGCAATTTTTTCACCGGCAGCAGCCCCTCCAGTATTAAGAAGAAACCATGATACAGGCCCCATACTACAAAGGTCCAGTCCGCCCCGTGCCACAGACCGGTACAGAAGAACACGATCACCTTATTCACATATGTACGCACGATGCCTTTTCTGTTTCCTCCAAGAGGAATATACAGATATTCCTTAAACCAGGTAGAGAGCGAAATGTGCCATCTGCGCCAAAATTCCTGTATGCTGCAGGAAATATACGGATAGTTGAAATTTTCCTGAAAGTTAAAGCCGAACATATGCCCCAGCCCGATCGCCATGTCGCTGTAACCGGAAAAATCAAAATAAATCTGGAACAGATAGGATACTGCCCCGATCCACGCAGATAAAATATTGACTTGGGACAATTCTGCGGCAAACACCGCATCCGCCGCTAACGCAGCCGTATTGGAAAGCAGAATTTTCTTAGACAGACCAATAATAAATCTGCGGAATCCGGCCGCAGTCTCTTCTAAATGTGGTGTTCTATTTGAAATCTGCTGTTCGATATCATGATATTTTACGATCGGCCCGGCGATAAGCTGTGGAAAAAAGGAAATATAAAGGAGCATATTTCCATAATTTTTCTGTGCCTTCACCTGGCCCCGGTATACATCTATGACATAAGACAACGCCTGGAACGTAAAAAACGAAATTCCGATCGGCAGGCTGACCTTCAGAAGCGGAAACTGCGCGCCTGTGAGGCCATTGCATGTACCGATCAGCATATCGGCATATTTAAAAATTCCAAGTATCAGAAAATTGGTACATACGGCCAGAACAAGGACCGGCTTACGCCTCTTCGCCCGCTCCACCCACAGACCGTACAGATAATTCAGGCTCGCGCTGCCTATCATCAGAAGAACATAAACAGGCTCGCCATATGCATAAAACAATAAACTGCTGATGATCAGCAGAACATTCTTTGCGCGCATAGACGGTATCAGATAATACAGCAAAAATACCACCGGAAAAAACACGCAGAGAAATGACATTGAACTAAAAACCATAGCTGCTTCTCCAAAAGTCCCCAAAAGAAGATTCCGTTATTTCCTGGAATCCCCATCCTCATAAGTTTTTCTTTTCACGCTTTACTTTACATGTTCATGTGTAAACAAATGCTCCTGGCAGTATTCAAAATTGCCGTTGCACTTGGAGCAGAACCGAAATTCCAGTGAGGGGTCGTCCAATTCCGTCCTCCCGCACACTGCACACCGGTGCATAGCTCCGCCTCCATAAGTCATATGCGGACGCGACTGCTTCTTGAACTTCCGCTTTCTAGCCTGTTCCTTCGGCGTGTAGGGCCGCATGTTCCTGCCGGACAGGAAGAACAGGATAAAGTTCAAAAGGGAAGCTACAATGGCCGTCCTTGTCATCCAGTTTCCTCTCACCAGGTCATACAGGATATAGGCCACATAGACATAGGCCATCCATTTGATCTTGATAGGCAGTACAAAGTACAGCAGAAGCTCCATATCCGGATAGCTTGCCGCAAATGCAAGAAAAATAGACATATTGATATAATATGTGCTGAAAAAGCTGCCGTACCCTACCATATCTGTTCCGAAAAATACAGCCAGAATAAAGGCTCCTGCCACGGTAAACAAAATTCCGGAAAATATATAGACATTGTAACGGAAGACCCCCCAGGTCCTCTCCAGCGCCGTGCCCAGCTGGTAGTAAAGCAGCATCATGATCACGATCGTCAGAAGGCTCCCGCTGGGCGGTACCAGTACCCATGAGAGAAGCCGCCAGACCTGTCCCCTTAAAATATAAGCAGGTTCCAGGGTCAGCCACGAAAGCAGCGCGGGCTGCATGAGTGATATCATATATCCGATCACATACCCTCCGATCAGATACATAGTCAGGTTTGGAATTGCATGTCTGCCGAATTTTTTTTCTAATTGATCCAACCAGTTCAAAAGTCTTAGTCTCCTCTTTTTTGTTCTTCGATTCTATCATGTATAATTCTACCGTCAGGAGGCGTTTTTGTCAAATATATGTTATGCTTTTTCTGTTAATTTTGTATAAAACTCCCAAATCATTTACTCAAACTTCGCACATAGATTTTAGCTATGCACCTTGAAAATTCAATATCTGGCAATGATTCAATTATCAAAGAACAGCCTTTTGGAACACTATGCTGCTACTAATTGGGATTGTAGCAGGGATGGTAAGGTGCTGATGAAAGTGTCTGCCAGTTCATCTATCTTTTCATCAACAAGATCACAGTGTTCCTCTAAAAGTTTTCGGAACATTTGAAGCAGCATTTGAAATGCCTGCATCCATGTGATGTCAGACATTTCGTCAGAAAAGTACAGAAACAGTTCTCCAAGTGAGCGGCTGTCGTTTGATTCCCTGTTTTCGATGGACAGCATCATATACCTGGTAAAAACAACTGCCGTATGGGCGGTCATTGCATCAAAAGAAAGGCAATGGCATTCTTTGCTGAGCCTGAGATAACTCTTGCAGACTTTGAAGAATACTTCGATATCCCAGCGTTTTCCATAAAGGCGGATGATTTCATCTTCACATAAGGATGTATCTGTTGTGATAAGGCAAAGGTATTCCTTGCGCTTATTCCTGTTGCGGACATATACAACCCTGGCCGGAACCGCTTTCCCATCTTTGATGGCTTCCACATCCACTGATAAGAGGTATTTGGAACGTCCCCTGCGTTTTTTGTTCCTCTTGTAGATATCGATAAGGGAGAGTTCTTCTCCATTGTATCGGAAGAACATTTTCGGGGTTTTCTTAATCATTCCAATCACTTCATAGCCAAGATTTTTTACAGCATGAAGCGATTTGGGAGAAGAAAACCAGCTGTCAAAGAGGACATATTTGGCAGGAATCCCTGTTGTTTTAGCGGCTTTCAGAAGTTCTAACATAGCTTCCGTCCCTTTGGTCATGGAAAGCTTGCGGCGCTTATAACCGATGGTCCTTTTATCAAGGCTGACGGCTTCATTCACACGGTTTTTCTTATTATCCGTGGATAAAAGGATGCTGTTGACTGGAAGAAACGTACTTCCGTCAGTCCATCCCAGGGTCAGCATACGGAACCCAAACTTATAAGCATGTTTTGCATGGTCGTAAGTTTTTGCAAGGAGTTCCACCTTCTTGGAGCGGTTTCTTTCAAACATAGAATCATCAATGCAGAGAACATTTTCCCTGTCCGCGTTATTTAGTGGGGCAACGGCATCCTTGATAATTCTTGATGCAAGTATCGTTGTGAACCTGATCCAGTTGATCTGTGTTGATTTCATAAAGCGGTATACCGTATCTTTAGCAAAAGCCGGCGTATTTCTTCCCGACAGCAGATTCATGTACATGCTTCTGTTTGAAAAGATCAGAAGGAACAGATACTGAAAAATCTGTGTCACAGGTGTACCTTTCTTATGATAAGCGCCCGCCGTTTTCAGGGCAGACGCCACATGGAATCTGGCGAAAAATCTTTTGATGGTTTTAGAAATCTGGTTATCATTCTGGTTGTCTTGTGTTATACTGTTATTCATAGCATGAGCCTCCGCTGGTATGTTGTTTCTGGACAATTCAATTATACCAAAAACAGAGTGTTTCATGCTATTTTATTGCCAGTTTTTATTGGATTTTCAAGGTGTATAGGCGCTTATTCAAGTGCGAAGTTTGAGTCATTTATATGATTTCCCAAAAAAAATGAACTCTTGCCAAAAACCTTCATCACATTTCCGATTGTCTTTTTTTTGAACTTGTCGTATAATGTATCTTGTTGTCGAGTGAAAATCAACATTTAATAGGAAATAACTGACATAAAATCTTTATAAAAGAGGATGTGGGAATTATATGAATTTGAATGATTTATACAGCCTGGGAATCGATATCGGTTCCACCACGGTTAAGATCGCGGTGCTGAACGACAGCCGTGAGGTATTATTTTCTGATTATGAACGGCATTTTGCCAATATCCAGGAGACCCTGTCTGACCTGCTTGGCCGGGCCCTGTACGCCTTAGGTCCCATCCGGGTGTCACCGGTCATTACCGGAAGCGGCGGTCTGACGCTCGCTACACATCTTGAGGTGCCTTTTGTACAAGAGGTGATCGCAGTATCTTCCGCTCTGCAGGACTATGCGCCCCAGACCGATGTAGCTATTGAACTGGGCGGGGAAGACGCAAAGATCATCTATTTTGAAGGCGGCAATGTGGAGCAGCGCATGAACGGCGTCTGTGCCGGAGGGACGGGTTCCTTCATTGACCAGATGGCGTCCCTTCTGCAGACAGATGCTTCCGGCCTCAATACCTATGCAAAAAGTTACAAAGCTCTGTACTCTATTGCGGCCCGCTGCGGCGTCTTTGCCAAATCAGATATCCAGCCGCTGATCAATGAGGGCGCTTCCAAGGAGGATCTGGCTGCTTCCATTTTCCAGGCAGTCGTCAACCAGACGATCAGCGGCCTGGCCTGCGGAAAACCGATTCGGGGGCATGTGGCGTTCCTGGGCGGTCCTCTGCACTTTTTATCCGAACTGCGGGAGGCCTTTGTACGCACCCTGAAGCTGGACGACGAGCATACCATTGTCCCGTACCAGTCCCACCTGTTTGCCGCCATCGGCTCCGCGCTCAATGCGAAGCCTGAGTCGTCAAAGGTGCCTCTTCGGGAGCTGCAGGAGCGCCTGGCAGGCAAGATCCGGATGGAATTTGAAGTGGACCGGATGGAGCCGCTGTTCGCGTCTACCAAAGAATATGAGACATTTATCAGCCGTCATGACCTGCATCAGGTTCCCATCAAGGACCTTTCCTCTTATAAAGGAAAAGCCTTTCTGGGCATCGATGCCGGCTCTACCACCACGAAAGCAGCTCTGGTTGGAGAAGACGGTACGCTCTTATATTCTTTTTACCATAATAATGAGGGGGATCCCCTGGGCACTACCATCCGGGCTGTCAAAGACATCTACAGCCAGCTTCCGGAGGATGTGGAGATCGTCCACTCCTGTTCCACCGGCTACGGAGAAGCGCTGATCAAGTCTGCTCTCCTTCTGGACGAAGGGGAAGTGGAAACTGTGTCCCATTACTACGCCGCATCGTTTTTTGAGCCGGATGTCGACTGCATCCTGGACATCGGCGGCCAGGATATGAAGTGCATCAAGATCAAGAACCAGACCGTAGACAGCGTACAGCTCAACGAAGCCTGTTCCTCCGGCTGCGGTTCCTTTATTGAAACTTTTGCGAAATCTCTCAACTATTCAGTAGAGGATTTTGCCCATGAGGCGCTCTATGCCCGCAATCCCATCGACCTGGGAACCCGCTGTACTGTATTTATGAATTCCAAGGTCAAACAGGCTCAGAAGGAAGGCGCCGAGGTTGCGGATATTTCCGCAGGGCTTGCCTACTCCGTCATCAAGAATGCATTGTTCAAGGTCATCAAGGTATCCGATGCGTCTGAGCTGGGATCCCACATCGTGGTTCAGGGCGGAACCTTTTACAACAATGCGGTGCTTCGAAGCTTCGAGAAAATTGCGGACTGTGAGGCCATACGTCCAGATATCGCCGGAATCATGGGCGCCTTTGGCGCCGCGCTGATCGCCCGGGAACGTTATACAGAATGTGAAGGTACCACCATGCTCTCCATTGAGGATATCAGGGCGCTGGAATATTCCACCACCATGACCAAATGTAAGGGCTGTACCAACAACTGCCGTCTGACAGTCAGCCATTTCAGCGGCGGCAGGCGTTTTATCACAGGAAACCGCTGTGAGCGCGGCCTTGGCAAAGAGAAGTCTGTCAACCAGATGCCCAACCTGTTTGACTATAAGATGAAGCGGTATTTCGGATATACTCCGCTGGAAAAAGAAGAAGCCCTGCGCGGCACCATCGGCATTCCGCGGGTCCTGAACATGTATGAAAACTATCCCTTCTGGTTTACATTTTTTACCAAGCTGAAGTTCCGGGTGCTCCTTTCCCCGGCTTCCACCAGAAAAATCTATGAATTGGGAATCGAATCCATCCCCAGCGAGTCCGAATGTTACCCGGCCAAGCTGGCCCACGGACATATCCAGTGGCTGATCAACCAGGAAGTACGGCATATCTTCTATCCTTCCGTTCCATTCGAACGGAACGAATTTGAGGAAGCTAACAACCACTATAACTGTCCCATCGTTACCTCCTATCCGGAGAATATTAAGAACAACATGGATCCCATTTTAAAGGGAGAAGTTGATTTTATCCATCCTTTCCTCAGCTTTAAGAGCGTGGAGACCATTGCCTACCGTCTGACGGAAGAACTGGGAAAAAAGTTTTCTATTTCTGAGGAGGAAATCCGATCCGCCGTACATGATGCATGGGCGGAACTCTCGGCGTGCCGGGAGGATATGCGCCGGAAGGGGGAGGAGACGATCCGCTTCCTCAAGGATACCGGAAACCGGGGGATCGTACTTGCCGGCCGGCCCTATCACATTGACCCGGAGGTCAACCACGGGCTGCCGGAGCTGATCACCTCCTACAATATCGCGGTGCTGACTGAAGATTCCGTGTCACACCTGCATGAGGTCGAGCGCCCCTTAAATGTGATGGACCAGTGGATGTACCATTCCCGCCTGTATGCGGCGGCAAATTATGTAAAGACCGTAGATTTTCTGGATCTCATCCAGCTCAATTCCTTCGGATGCGGCCTGGATGCGGTCACTACGGACCAGGTGGCGGAGATCCTGACGAACTCCGACAAGATCTATACCTCATTGAAGATTGATGAGGTCAACAACCTGGGAGCCGCCAGGATTCGTGTCCGTTCCTTGTTAGCCGCGATCCGCGTGCGGGAACAGCGCAATACAAAGCGGAATATCTGTCCGGCTTCCATCGAGAAGGTACCTTTTACCAAGGAGATGCGCAGAACCTATACGATCCTCTGCCCCCAGATGTCGCCCATGCATTTTGAGCTGCTGGAACCTGCCTTCCGGGCTTCCGGCTACAACATCGCGGTGCTGCCCAACGACAACAAGCAGGCCGTGGACGTGGGATTAAAATATGTAAACAACGATGCATGCTATCCATCCCTGATGGTAGTGGGCCAGATCATGGAGGCCATTCTGTCCGGAAACTATGATACCGACCGTCTGGCCGTGATCATTACCCAGACCGGCGGCGGATGCCGTGCATCCAATTATATCGGATTTATCCGCAGGGCGCTGAAAAAGGCCGGCTACCCGCATATCCCTGTAATCTCTCTGAATTTGAGCGGCCTGGAGGAGAATCCCGGCTTCAAGCTTACGCCGGTTCTGGTACTGCGAGGAATCTATGCACTGGTGCTTGGAGATATCTTCATGAAGTGTGTCTACCGGATGCGCCCTTATGAAGCCGTACCGGGAACCACCAACGCCATGCACCGGAAATGGGCGGATACAGCCAAACAGTTCCTTGCCCAGGCGTACCCTTCCAGGAGCGGGTTCAAAAAGCTCTGCCGGGATATCATCCAGGATTTTGACCGCCTGGAGATCCTGGATGCAAAAAAACCGAAAGTCGGCGTTGTGGGGGAGATTCTGGTTAAATTCCTTCCTGCTGCGAATAATTACCTGGTGGAGCTTCTGGAAAGCGAAGGCGCTGAGGCGGTTGTCCCGGATCTGTTGGATTTCCTGATGTACTGCTTCTATAACCAGAATTTTAAGGTATCTCATCTGGGGATGGAGAAGTCCAAAGCGAAAATCGGGAATCTGGGGATCAAGGCGCTGGAATGGTTCCGCGCCCCTGCCACAAAGGCGTTCGAAGCGAGCCTGCATTTTGCTCCTCCTACCCCGATCGAGAAGCTGGCAGAGATGGCCTCAGGAATCGTATCCCTGGGTAACCAGACCGGGGAAGGATGGTTTTTGACCGGAGAAATGCTGGAGCTGATACATAGCGGTACGGAAAATATCGTATGTACCCAGCCCTTTGCCTGCCTGCCCAACCATGTGGTCGGAAAGGGAGTCATCAAGGAGCTGCGCCGGCTGTATCCCCAGTCCAACGTGGTTGCCATTGATTTTGACCCGGGTGCAAGTGAAGTGAACCAGCTTAACCGTATTAAACTAATGCTGTCTACGGCAAATAAAAATCTGGAGATCGACTCTGAAAAGCGAGGCGAAAAAGACGGATATACGGAAGAAGCAGACCTATCTGCTTTTCCATTGAAGAAAAATTATAACTACGGAAGGCTGTAAAGCTCACTGAGCGCCTGACTGTTACAGCCTGAACAAAGGAGTTTCGCCTGCGAAACTCGCGCCTGCGGCGGTCGCATTGGGGCATCTGCCTTGTACTCCGCAGTGCGCATCCCTCCCCGGAGGGTTTTTATTCTATAGGAAAATTCGCAGCTGGGCGCACCTTATAGAATAAAAAAGGAGCTGCCGGAAAATGACATGTGCACATACGATATCGTGTGAATACAGTCATTCTCCGGCAGTTTATCATGCGTCTGTCAGATCTGTTTTTTTATCCCGAAAGCCTCTTTTTCTATATTTCTATCTGCTGTCAATCCGCTTTTAAGTCTCACATAACTTCTATTTAAAAACTGCGTATATGATCCCCTTCTTCTTCCTGCGTATTCTCTATTTTTTTGATTACGGCATAATATCCATAGTCATCATTGACCCTGATATATACCCTGTCATTCTCCTTATGGCCGATGATCGCTTTTCCAAGCGGCGACTCAATACTGATCAGCCCGTTCAGGGAACTGCCCCGAATGGATGTAACCAGCCTGTAAACTTCTGTCACATCATCTTCCTCGATATAGAGCTCTACCGTGTTGTTAATCCCTACCTCATCCTCTTTGGAACTGTCATCTACGATCACCGCATTTTTCAGCATCCGCTCCAGGTAACGGATCCTGCTCTCATTCTGATTCTTGTCCTTCTTGGCCGCATGATACTCAAAGTTCTCACTCAGATCACCGTGCGCCCTGGCTTCCTTGACCGCCTCGATGGCTGCCTTTCTTACAACGAGTTTCCGGTGCTCTATCTCCTCTTCAATCTTCTTTACATCGCTTTTCGTCAATTTGTCCTTCACATTCTTCTCCATTCTGCTGCATAACATTTTTTGTCTTGTTCCTTTTAAGTATAACGCATAATGGCCGTCCTGGGCAAGTTCTATCGCAAAAATGATTCCGTATAAAAGTCCTTAGATATGGGAATCCTGAATGCGAAATCGTTTTTGTATACCCAAAGGGCATCCCGCAATTCATGCCGCTGCAGGGCGGACGGACTTCATCCGATAAGGTATAGATCTTCACAAATTATTCACAAATTATTAGCACTCGCCAGTTGACAGTGCTAATAATTTATGCTATAGTTCTTATAGAACAAAGATAACAATATTTTTTCAAATCACACATGGAGGGATAATATATGTTACTATCAAGCAGAAATTTTATTGACAACTTTTTCAACGATCCATTTTTCGAGAGACCTTTTGAAAATGCCTCATCACAGATCATGAAGACAGATATCCATGAAAATAATGCCGACTACCTGGTAGAGATGGAGCTTCCGGGATATAAGAAGGAAGATATCAAGGCTGATCTGAAGGACGGATATCTCACCATTACTGCTTCGAGAAATGAGACGAAGGAAGAACACGATTCCAAGGGAAAATGCATCCGCAAGGAGCGCTATACCGGCTCCTGCAACCGCAGTTTCTATGTGGGCAAGGAATTGACCCAGGAGGACATCAAGGCAGCGTTCTCTGACGGTATCCTCCGGCTGAGTATTCCGAAGGAAGTACCGAAGGCAATTGAAGAACAGCCGAAGTATATCGCAATCGAATAAGCAGAACAGCCGGTGCTGATTTTATCCGCACCGGCTGTTCTGCTTATATATTAAAAAACGGAATGGAGTTCTGTGTCTCCATCCCGCTTTCTGTACATTTCTGATCATACTTTTTTCGTATGTATTACTTCTACACACCTGCGTTCTTATAATATTCTTCAAACATTCCATTAATCGCGCTGTGCGTATCATCGCAGATACCCGGAAGAGCCTTGCCCCAGGAAGCTGTTGCCTGCTCGAAACCTTTTTCTACTGCATCCTGCATCTTTTTCATCTTAGCGGGATCATCTCCTGCAAGTGCCTTCGCCATATCGAAGATTCTCTGTGAAGTCTGCTTTACTCCCCAGTAACCGTCTTCAGAAATCGCCTGCTGAGCTTCCGCCTTCGTCTGAGCATCTACAGTAAAGTTACCGCTTGCGATCTGGCGCCAGAACGCGTCGCTGCCTGCAGTAAGACCTGTGATTCCCTGCTTGTTGAATGTCTGCATCATCATATTGGTGAAGCGTGACATCTGGTTGTCCAGATCTGACTTCAGGCTTTCTACCAGAGCAGATCTCTCGGAAGCACTCATCTTACTCGTAACTCTTGTATCAGCGCTAAATTCTGCACGGTCTGTGTTCGGAGCTGCCGCACCAACTGCCGCTGCATCTGCTGATCCATCCTTCTTCTCTGCAGCAACCTTAGAAGCTGCCGCTACATTATTTGCATTAACATAAGCATAATTGTTCTGGATATTTTGATAATTGTCACCGATTTTCACTTCATTTCCTCCTTTTCTTTTCATTAGGAAAACCAATTATTATCCTCTGTTAGTTATATCGGCCCAATGCCTGAAAAGTTAAGAAAAATATGGTATTTCGGCTAAATCCTTCCGTTTCCCCAGAAATGATTTAGTTTCTCTTTCAGATCACCTAATCTGCAGGTTTGTATACCACTCCATTCTCTTGGAAATGTGCCCTGATACTGCGCTCCCAAAAACCTCTCATCCAGCAGAAGGATCACTCCCCGGTCCTCCTCTGTACGGATCACGCGCCCGGCAGACTGCAGGACCTTATTCATGCCCGGATACAGATAGGCATAGTCAAAGCCTGACAGCTTCCTGCTGTCAAAATAGGAACGAAGGATTTCCCGGTCGTTACAGACCTGCGGCAGTCCCGTCCCTACGATCACGGCTCCGATCAGGCGGTCTCTCGTCAGATCGATCCCCTCTGAGAAAATTCCTCCCATCACACAGAAGCCTGCCAGAGAATCTTCTCTGTCCTCCTCAAAGGTTTCCAGAAAGATTTCTCTTGCCTCCTCCCCCATATACTGGGACTGCAGGGCACATTCAATCTGGTCTTCTTCTTTCAGTTCAATCTGGAAATATTCATATACATCCTCCATGAATCGGTATGACGGAAAAAAGATCATATAATTGCCCCTTTTGGCCCGGATCGTCTCCAGAATATACCGCGCGATCCTGCGGTACATTTCTTCCCCCCGCATGGTATATCTGGTGCTGACGTCAGTCCCGAGAAGGAGCAGCCTGTTTTCCGCCGGAAAGGTTGATTCTGCATAAACCGCATAATCATCATCTGCTGCACTCAGCAGCTTTTTATAATAATGGATGGGCAGCAGTGTGGCAGAAAAAAATACGGTGCTGTTCCCCTGTTCCAGATACTTCTGCAGGTTTGCCGCAGGATTGACGCAGAGCAGCTTAAGTTTAAACCTTCCCTTCCGTTCCAGTTCTGTATAAACCGTATAATTTTCATCCAGAATATCATAAATATTCAAAAAATCCCGGACCTGAAAATAGAAATCCAGAACCTCCTCCCGCTTCTTAGGATCCTGGCATTCCTCCAGGTAACGCTCCAGTTCGCCGAATACATTCATCAATTTCAGAACAACATGGGATACACTCTCCACGACCTGATAACCTGCCTCCTCTTCCGCAGGCCGGCTGTTCTCATTCCGAATGCCGTCCTCCAGCGTTCTTCCGTCGTTTTTCCTGCCGCTGCGGGACGAGCGGACTTCGTCCATCAAGGTATAGTTTTCACATTCCCGCTTCATCTCCAGGAGCTGCCTGTTGCACTCCTCCAGCCGTTTTGCCAGCCTGGTATCCTCTGTTTTCACAAGGCGTCTGATCTTCAGGATATCTTCTTTATAAATCTCGGCACTGTACATCTCCCGTCCCCGTTCCACCAGGTTGTGCGCCTCATCGATCAAAAACAGATAACCGCCCTTGTTTCCCTCGGAGAAAAATCGTTTCAAATGTGCATTCGGGTCAAATACATAATTATAATCACAGATCACCGCATCTACCCAGAGCGATACATCCAATGCCATCTCAAAAGGGCAGACCTGGAATTTCTCCGCCTGGGCTTCCAGTACGCTGCGTGTCATCTCACAGGCGCTAGTGATCAGATCGAATACTGCGTCATTAACCCGGTCATAATGCCCCTTTGCATAAGGACATGCATCCGGGTTGCACTCTGTTTCCCCGCAAAAGCAGATTTTCTCCTTGGCAGTCAAGGTAATGCTCTTAAACAGCAGCCCCTGGCTGCGAAGTGTCTGAAATGCCTGCTCCGCAACAGTTCTGGTGATGGTCTTTGCCGTCAGATAAAAAAGCTTCTCTCCCAGGTCCTCTCCCATAGCCCGCACCGTGGGAAATACAACCGCCATAGTCTTTCCCACCCCGGTAGGCGCCTGGATAAACAGCTTTTTCCGGCGCAGGATCGTGCGGTAAACAGAGGCCGCCAGGTCCCTCTGACCCGCGCGGTAGGAAAATGGAAATTCTGTTTTGCGGATAGATGCATTCCTTTCCTCTTTCCATGCGATCTGGAATCCAGCCCATTTCTCATAAGCATGCACCAAATCCTGAAACCAGTGTTCCAGCTCTTCCAGCTGATATTGCTGGCGGAACCGCTTGATCTCTTCGGTTTCCAGATTGCAGTAAGTCATCTGTACACTGATCTCTTCCAGCCCGTTCTGTGAGGCATATATATAAGCGTAGCACTTGGCCTGTGCCAAATGGACTCCCACAGGCTCCCGTACCAGCTCCAAATCCCGCATAACTCCCTTGATCTCATCGATCACTGTCTGTCCCTCTTCCTCCATGATTCCGTCCGCACGCCCCTCCACCTGGAGCGTAAAGCCATCGCATGGACACTGCACCTTCAGCAAAATCTCCGCACGATAAGCGGAACCCATCCGCTTCTGAATCTTGCGGTGGATCCTGGTTCCCTGCTGCATAGCGTCACGGTCCATGCTGCCAGCCATTCGATTGTCAATGTCCCCTTCCCGCAGAATAAACTCTACCAGATTTCGGACTGAGATCTTCACTGTCTGTTCCGTTTTCATTCTTCCATCCCATATTATAATAAACTTTGGCGAAAATTTATCTGATGGATGTTCCAATGTGTTTATCCAATCTCCATTGCGGAGCATTCCCATCATCAGCCCAATACTCGTCCATTGACACAATTTTGTCATTTGCGGTTTTAATAAATGATGTCACATGGAAAGAAGCGCTCCTGTCTTTGGGATAGACAGACGCAGCTGTAATGATCAGATCGCTCATAACTTCTACTCTTTCAACAATTCCATCCCACTCTCCTGGATACGCACAGTTCGCAGCAATAAATTCATCTACACTAAAATGTTCGTTTGTACAGTGCCAGTTTATATACGCCTCTTGATGAAAATATTTTCTGATCTCTTTCTCATCCTGAGCAAGAACCGCGTTCCAAAAGTTTTGTACATCCATTTCACATCTCCTGTCAAAAAAAGATTTACCGCTCTGTTTTCTTCTATTGTAACACAATTCCAAGTGCGTGGAAATATCTTCTTTTCCAGACTGATTTCCGACTGCATGGAGAGTTAGTTACAGGTCACACCTTGACCAGGCGTGCCCTGTAACTCAGGCCGCCATTTAAAATTGCCTTCGGCAATGGGCGGCCTGAATACCAGCTTTTATGTGCATCCTCCCGACCAATCAGCGTGGTGATTGGTCGGGGTGTGACATGTAACGAGAGTTACTCATAATTCCCCTATTTATTCTAAAATAATCAGAGCACTATATGCAAAAAAATGGAACAGAAAGAGTTCATTTCTGTTCCGCAGCATTTTTTATCCTGACCTGATCTATCATATAACGACTGTAATATGGATATAATTTTTTTCTTCGATCATTTCCTGGGCAACAGTAATCTCTCCGTCTGCTTTTTGGATCAGAGACTTGACCCGTGCAAGTCCGACTCCACGTCTGCCGGTTTTTGAATCCTTTGTCGTATACCCGTTTTCAAAAAACCTCTCCAACTCTTCAAAAGAAATCCTCCGGTATTCGTTCAGAATCTCAAATACCATCTTGTCCTCACGGGAATCCAGGAAGATCCTGACACGGCCGCCTGTTTCCGAAACGGCCTCATAGGCATTATCCACCAGTACCCCTACGATCTCGATCAGGTTGTGTTCCGATGTCCTGGATAAAATCTGCCAGTTGCGCACCTCTACATCCGTATCTGCATTTTCCGGTGAACTGACGATCTTACTGTACAAGAAGCCCGCAAGCACCTTGTCGCTGATCCGCAGAAGCGGCAGGAACTTACTGGCACTGTCACGGCGAATCTCCAGGATGTACTGTGACTGCTTTTCCACCAGTTCTTCATAGTTGTCTACCGTCAGATGCATATTCAGGATCGCATTGATATGATTGTCAAATTCATGTTGTCTGGCCCGTATCTCCTTTACCAGCTCTTCCAAAGGCTGGATATAGAGCCGGTACATCTTTAGTTCCTTTTCCTGATTCCGGATCAGATCACTGCTCATCTTCCAATCCGCAGCACCCCATATGATTCCCGTCATGACCAGGATAAATACAATGATCATTTTCACATTCAGAGTGCCGCTGAACATCAGGTCTGTCACCAGATACAGGCCGATCACGAGCGATATGGTGCATAAGATTCTGTAAAGGAGCTTAATTCTGCTTTTCTCCATATAAAATCCTCCTGACTTCCGGCTTAAAGGTGACTCCGATATCGATCCATTCCGAAGAGCCCTCCACCTGGATCACCTGATTGACCAGGTCATAGTACCTTACAGCATTGCGGTTTACGACAAATGTCCTGTGGCACTGGAAAAACATCCCCTCCGGCAGCTTCTCCAACAGCTTATGGATGGAAAGATATGGCACTTCAATCTGTTCGTTCTTAAGCTGCAGGCAGACCCCTCTCGGAATAGCCCGGCAGAACATGATCTCATCGCAGAAGATCTTATAGTTGATGCCGTTTCTCTTCACCATGATCGAAGGCCGTGTTCCCGTATGAAGATGGAACAGCACCTTCCTGACGATCTCTTCCACTTCCGACTGGATATAGGGCTTCACCACATATTGGTAGCAGTGCAGCCTTCGATATGCCTCCATCTCCAGTCCCGCTACGGAGGTGATCATGACCAGGGGCGTAAATTCATACTTCCGAATGCTTCGGATTTCTTCCGCAAACTGGATTCCGGATGTATCCCCCTCTTTCCCAGGCTCCAAATTTATATCTAAAAAGAATAAGTCAAAAGAAACGGTGCTGCGAAGCAGCAGCCTGGCTTTCGCCAGGTCTGCCGCCGCATCCACCGTGATCTCCGCGGATATATTTTTCAGCATTTTTACCAATGCCGTCCGGCTTGTGTTTTCATCTTCCAGTATCAGTATTCTCGCCATACTTCCTGTTACTCCGGTTTTGCATGGATAGTGCAGCAAATGCTATCCTGTTTGAACAGTTACATATCATCTTTATGTGCAACTTCCGCGATCGTTTTGGTCAGCCCTGCGATTCCCTGCAGTTCGGACGGGATAATGATCTTCGTAGCCTGGCCGTCTGCCGCTTTCACAAATGCCTCCAGGCTCTTCAGCGTCAGCACTGCCTGATCCGCACCTGCCGCCTTTACAAACTCGATACCTTCAGCAGTCGCTTTCTGGACCGTACGAATAGCTTCCGCCTGGCCTTCTGCCTCTCTGATCCGCTTCTGCTTTTCCGCTTCCGCCTTCAGGATTGCAGCCTCTTTGGATGCTTCTGCTTCCAGGATCACAGATTCCTTCTCACCTTCCGCTACAAGGATCGTGGACTTCTTCTCACCTTCTGCACGGAGGATGGCTTCTCTTCGTTCACGCTCTGCCTTCATCTGCTTTTCCATGGCATCCTGGATGGCCTTCGGAGGCATGATGTTCTTCAGCTCTACACGATTGACCTTGATTCCCCATTCATCTGTGGCAATATCCAGGATCGTCCGCATCTTTGTATTGATAGTCTCTCTGGACGTCAATGTCTCATCCAGTTCCAGATCACCGATGATATTACGAAGGGTCGTTGCCGTCAGGTTCTCGATTGCCGCAATCGGACTCTCTACACCGTATGCATACTTCTTCGGATCTGTAATCTGAAAAAATACCACCGTATCAATCTGCATGGTCACGTTATCCTTTGTGATCACGGCCTGCGGGTCAAAGTCTACAACCTGTTCCTTCAAAGAAACCTTTTTTGCCACCTTATCCAGAATCGGCATCTTAAAATGCAGCCCTACGCTCCAGGTCTCCTTGTATCCGCCCAGGCGTTCCAGAATATATGCATGTGCCTGGGGCACGATCTTGATGTTGGAAATGATGATAAAAAGTAAGATAACTAAAATGACGATAGTAACAACTATTCCGAGATTCATACTCTATTCCTCCTCATATCTTTTTACAATAAGCTTTACCCCTGAGATGTTGACGACCTTTGCCAGATCCCCCGGATTCAAAATCACCCCATCATCCTCTGTCCGTGCCGTCCATTCCAGTCCATTCACAACTGCGGTTCCCATCTCCTGCCGGTTGTTGACCGTCTCTGTTATTCTAACCACTTTTCCGATAATTCCCTCATAATTTGTTTTTTCATGATGGGAATTTATGTATTTTACCGCAAATGGGCGGGTAAAAAACAGCAGTAAGAATGATACAGCCAGAAAAGCACCTGTCTGCCACCAGATATTCAGTCCCGCTATGGTAAAAAGCAATGCGGCCACTGCGCCTCCGGCCAGCCAGATTGATGTCAGCCCAACCGTTGCGATCTCAACGGCAAGAAACACGATCAGCAATCCAAGCCAAATAAAAACCTCTCTCTCCATGTGACCTCCTTCTTTCTTTTAAATTTCATCTGGTGTACTGTAATGGAGGGGATCCATTACTTCCTGATGTTGATTCTATCTTAAACCGCTTACTCAGATTACACAATACCTTTTGCGTGAATGCAGTGTTTTCGTGTCTCAATGGTTACAGTTCACACGGCATCGTGCACCCTGCTGCACGGCGTCCGGCCAGTAAAGTAACATTTGCCATAATATCCAGCCCGTCTACACTCCGTTCCGGTCCGTCCTAAACAAGCGTCGCTGGCGCTTAGGACCGCCGAAGGCGACTTAAAATGGGCTGGATACGGTTACTGGAGCACCCAAAGGGTGTGAACAGTAACTCTCAATGAAGAACAGGTCCGCCTGTAATCTTTCATGCAGCCTCAGCGGACAGCCCTTCTGATTGGAAGGAACTCGGTCATATCCTGGCGGAAATGAAGCGGCAGATGGGTTCTCTGGCAGATGGGATTCTCTCGTTCCTTGATAGCAATGGACTGGAAAAATCCCTGCCACAACCTTTCAAACTCTGCTTCTGCTTTTGACACCCGCTCTGCCTCTTCCTGGTTCAGGCACTCTCCGTTTACGAGAACCCACTGGCTTCTCATACGATGCACTAGAAATTCCTGATAGGTCTTATCATAAATCATCCAGTTTTCCAGAGGGAATCGGTCCGCAAAATGGTCTGCAATACATGTCAGAACCCGATTCTTTGGTGTGATCTCCGAAAAAAGGACTCCGTTCTCCAGCTCCCGGAAACGGATAAACTCCATAAACTGATGTGCTTCGTTTGCCACCTTCCTGCTCAGTTCGAACACGCAGGCCACATCCGGATCGGACAAGTGCTCCATGATCCGCTTGCTGTTGCCCACCGTCCGCGCAGCCTGCATCACATGAAATACAGCTTCCGCCTTTTTCGGATGCGCCGACAGCAGTGCGTGGTATATATCCCAGTACGTATTATACCCCAGATGGTTCTGGATCAGCTTCTCTACGGCCGCCGCCTTGCGCTCCTCCTCCGTCACTTCCGCGTATTCACAAAACAGCTGTGTATCCATCATCCCCCGCAGCCCAATCCCTGCCTCCCTGTCCCGGCTTTCCTTCCACGCGTCATAAATGGCAGAAAATATCCCAGTGATCGTATCACTGCAGATATAGACTTTTTTCATGCTAAATCCACCTCCATCTTACCGAGTTCAACTTCCAAGCTGTTTTCAAAAATCTGTCTTACTCTTAAATCTCTGATCTTTGCCGTCCCTCCGGGTGTCCGCAAATAATATATAAAATATAGCTTTCAGCCATACTTCTATGCATGCAGAATCTGTACTGCCCCGCTGTCCGTATAATTCATATCATCAAATAAAGACAACTGCCGGTAAGTGATACCGGATACCGTATCTGGAAGCCGTTCCTTCGTATTGAGCAGGTTCCTGGTGATGTAGTCCTCATCCAGCCTGGTACGGTACATCATCTTCCCGCTGCAGGTCAGAAAATACAGCGCACGCTTTAAGACCACACCCATCTTTTTCAAATCCTCGAACTTAAGATTCCCCATCTGCCTTGCTTTCACGATCCGCATGGCAGACTTGACGCCGATACCCGGAACCCGAAGGAGCATATTGTAATCTGCCCGGTTCACTTCCACCGGAAACTGTTCCAGATGCTTCAATGCCCAATTGCACTTGGGATCCAGAAAGATATTGAAGTTCGGATGCTCCTCGTCCAGCAGCTCCTTTGCTTCAAAACGGTAAAATCGAAGCAGCCAGTCTGCCTGGTACAGCCGGTGCTCCCGCAGAAGCGGCGGTCCTTCCCCGGTCCTGGCAGGCAGGGCCGAATCTTCATTGACAGCCACAAAGGCAGAATAAAATACTCTTCTCAATCCGAACTTCTGATACAAAGACTCGGCCACATTGAGAATCTGGTAGTCCGTCTCCGGAGTTGCTCCGATGATCATCTGGGTGCTCTGCCCTGCGGGCACAAACCGGGGCGCGTTCTTATACAGTACGATCTCCTGCTTATTCTCCTGCATCCGGTTCTGCACCATGCGCATCGGCGCCAGGATGTTCTTCCGATTCTTATGTGGCGCCAGAAGACGCAGCCCCTCCGCAGTGGGAAGCTCTAAGTTCACGCTCATCCGATCCGCCAGAAATCCCACCCTCTCAAGCAGCTCCGCATCCGTCCCCGGAATCGCCTTCACATGGATATATCCTTGAAAATTACATACATTCCGCAATCTGTACAAGGTCGCATAGATCAATTCCATCGTATAATTCGGACTCTTCAAAATCCCTGAGCTTAAAAACAGACCTTCGATATAATTCCTCCGATAGAACTCCATCGTCAGAGTACAGACCTCCTCCGGCGTAAAAGAAGTCCTGACCACATCATTGGACGAACGGTTGATACAATACTTACAGTCATAAATACACTCATTGGTAAATAAGATCTTCAGCAGACAGATACACCTGCCGTCCGAAGAAAAACTGTGGCAGAGCCCCGCCGCCCGGCAGTTCCCCATCCCTGTCCCATCCCCCTTGCGGTCCACCCCGCTGGATGTACAGGCAACATCATACTTCGCCGCATCCGATAAAATCTGCAGCTTATCATATACGGACATCTGAACCTGAATCTTCTCCGACAACTTCCTCACACCTTCTCTTCTAACAGAACTTCTATGACTTATACCCAAAACATTTGTTCTTTTTTATGATAACACACACCTGTGATGATTGCAAGCACTTTTTCGAACTAACGTTCTTCTCATCTTAGGTAACAGAAAAAAGGGGGTTGTCGTTAGCCATCTTTTTTCTTTTTTGAAGGACTTTTCTAATTTGGGCCAAATTTTAAGTTATTGTTACAATCTCCATCTCTCCTTTTTCAGGATAATATTTTAAAGCTATTGCTGTTTTTCGCAAATGATTGTTGATTGTTGGTAAATCAACACAAATATTAAACATCAAATCACCAAATTCGTTTTCTCTCAAGTTATAAATATAATTAGCACATATTCGTTTATATACTTCCCTGATAAAACGTTCTTTATCTTTCCCTGTATAACCTAACGCTTCAATTATGCGGCCCTTTTTACTCTTATCTACTAAATACTTATTCCATTTATCTTCTGAAACATGTAACTTAATTTTTTCAAGAGAATCAAATTTAGGAAATAGAGCATTTAAAGAAAAACTAACATCATCTTTATCTGGAGGCTCACTCTCTATTTTATAGCTTAAAAACGTTTGATAACTATCATCATTTATACTTAATATTGAAAATCCATTATCTTCAAACGGTAATCCATTGATATTAACATTTTCATTATCTAAATAATCTGATGGATGAGACATAATTATTCTTTTCCTATTTTTAATGCAAACAGACTTTAGTAAATATGAAATATATGTTTTAAATTTAGAACTATGTGTTAAATCCGCATACCCCACAAACCATGGAAATGTTTGCAGCCCCTCAACAATTTTTAGTCGTTGATTTTCACTCAGTCTGTTGATATATATCAAATAATACTGACTGCTATGCCTATACCTGGATTCATTGCATTTTATCAGCACTTCATTCATAGCCATATACAATACCTGCTGTGATTCAGTATTATACCTATAAATAATATCAATATAGTCACCGGACAAAATACTATATGTACTATCCTTTTCTAAAAGAGGAATTAGTTTTTCAAATATATAATATCCACAATTCGCAAAATCTATTTGAGATGTATCAACAACAAAGCATATTTCATACCTATCCTTATCTTGGGATGGAATCAATGCTCCTTTCAAATCAGTATAAGAAACCTTTTTTAACATTAACTGTTTCTGCAGGATTTCAAATCCACTTTGAACAGTTTTATAAACTTCTTTATCATTAAGTTTAAAGTAGGATTTCATTATAGGATATAAAAGGTAATTTGTAGTATCAAAAGTATAAATCGTCATTTTTTCCTCCTTATATATCTCTCTTTTGCAGAAAAATGACACAAACAATATCTCTACTATCTGTGTCATTCCTTTAATGTTTGCTTGAAATATTTATTCCATTTAATAATCTGTTACCATATTTTACGGTATTCTACGCTGCCTTTTCTTTGAAGAAAAATATCTATATACCTTGATTCTAAGCAATTTTTCAATATTTCCAAGCACTTTATTCTGTTGTGAGATTTTCTCCCAAATTATTTCGCTACAATATTAATAATCTTCCCCGGAACATAAATCTCTTTCACAATATTCCCGCTCAATTTATCCCCCAGAGCTTCCTTCCCTGCCGCAATGGCAGCATCCTTATCCGCATCCGCCGGAATGGACACAACCACCTTCGTCTTCCCGTTCACCTGAACCGGAATCTCGATCTCGTCATCCTTCATCTGCGACTCATCGTAACTCGGCCAGCCTGCCGTAAACACGGTCTCACTGTGCCCTAACTGCTCCCACATCTCTTCTGCAAAATGGGGCGCGAACGGGGACAGCAGCACTGCAACCGTCTCCAGCGTTTCCTTATCAATCCCGCCGTTTTTCTTCGCCAGCTCGATAAACTTATTGTTATACTCCATAAATCCGGAGATCACCGTATTCAGGCTGAAGCTCTCCAAGCGCGTAGTGATATCATACACCATCTTGTTCCGCAGCTTCAGCATTTCCTTCGTCGCCTTGACGTCCGCATCCTTGCTCTCCATCACCAGGTTCCAGAGACGCTTTAAGTAACGGTTCACCCCGTCGATGCCGCGGTCATCCCACTCTGCGTCCAGTTCCGGAGGACCAACGAACAATTCATACATCCGCAGGGAATCACATCCGTAATCCCGCACCAGGTCGTCGGGGGATACTACATTTCCCTTGGACTTGCTCATCTTGATCCCGTTCTTTCCGGTGATCATCCCCTGGTTGAAGAGTTTCTGGAATGGCTCGTCAAAATCCACCACCCCGATATCATGCAGGAACTTGGTATAGAACCTGGAATACAGAAGATGCAGTACGGCATGCTCCACGCCGCCGATATACATATCCACCGGAAGCATCTCGTCTGCCTTCTCCCGGGATACCAGCTCCTTGTCGTTTCGGCTGTCCACATAGCGCAGGAAATACCAGGAAGAGCCTGCCCACTGGGGCATGGTATTGGTCTCCCGCTTCGCTGCCCTGCCGCACACCGGACAGGTACAGTTTACCCATTCCTCAATGCCTGCAAGAGGAGATTCCCCGGTTCCTGTAGGTTCATAGGATTCCACCTCGGGCAGGGTCAGAGGCAGTTCTTCCTCCGGCACCGGCACATTTCCGCAGTCCGGGCAGTGAATGATCGGAATCGGCTCGCCCCAGTAACGCTGACGGGAAAATACCCAGTCACGCAGCTTAAAATTCACGGTCGCTTTTCCAAGGCCCCGCTTCTCGATGATATGGGGAGCTTCCTTTTTCAGCACCGCTGATTCCATACCGTTCCATTCTCCGGAATTGATCATGGTTCCGGCTGCCTCGGTATAAGCTTCAGTCATATTTTCAATTTCTTTTCCGTCCTTTGCAATGACCTGGATGATCGGAATATCAAATTTCTTCGCAAATTCAAAGTCACGGTCATCGTGGGCCGGTACGCACATGATAGCACCCGTACCATAATCCGCCAGCACATAGTCCGACAGCCAGATCGGTGTCTTTGCCCCGTTCAGCGGATTGATGGCATAGCTTCCGGTAAACACGCCTGTCTTTTCCTTATCCTGCAGACGATCCACATTGGACTTCATGGATGCGTCGTAAATATATTTTTCTACCGCTTCCTTCGTCTCCGGTGTGGCAAGCCCAGCTGCCAGGGCATGCTCCGGCGCCAGAACCATGAAAGTAGCCCCATAGAGCGTATCCGGACGGGTCGTATACACCGTGATCTTTTCCTCCCGTCCATCTACCGGGAAGTCTACTTCCGCGCCGTAGGACTTTCCGATCCAGTCGCTCTGCATCTTTTTTACCTTTTCCGGCCAGTCCAGCTTATCCAGGTCATTCAGCAGGCGGTCCGCATAGGCCGTAATCTTGAGCATCCACTGGCGCAGATTCTTCTTCGTCACCTCCGCGCCGCAGCGCTCACATTTCCCGTTGACCACTTCCTCGTTGGCAAGGCCCGTCTTGCAGGAAGGACACCAGTTGATAGGAAATTCCTTCTCATAGGCCAGTCCTTCCTTGAACATCTTCACGAAAATCCACTGGGTCCACTTATAAAAATCCGGATCCGTGGTATTGACTTCCATATCCCAGTCATAAAGGGCTGCGATCTGGTTGATCTGCTTCTTGATATTTGCCACATTCTCCGCAGTAGATACCGCCGGATGGATTCCCATCTTGATAGCGTAATTCTCCGCCGGAAGTCCAAACGCGTCCCATCCCATTGGGTGGACGATATAATGCCCCTGCTGCAGCTTGTAGCGGCTCCATACGTCAGAAATCACATAGCCTCTCCAATGTCCTACATGAAGTCCGTTGCCGGACGGGTAGGGAAACATGTCCAGACAGTAATACTTCTGCTTCGGATTACCGGAAGCATCCGCCTTCGGATTCACCGGATTCATTTCCCATTTTTCCTGCCATTTCTTTTCAATCGCCTTATGGTTGTAGACAATTTTCTGTGCCATTCAAACAATACCTTCCTTTCCTTTAGTACCTGTCATAAAATGCTCCTTTACTTTCCAAAACACAAAGCCGCTGTGACAGTCCTTAAAAAAGCCCTTTCATCTTCACTTAAGAGACGAAAGGGCTTTGGATTTCCGTGGTACCACTCTTATTCATCCGAAACATACTGCCGGATGCACTCATTGCTTCTGTAACGGGAAGACCCGCTCCTGCTTACTGCCGCAGAATCTTACAATGGCCGGCGGCTGGTCCAATCCGGATCGATCCATTCAGTAATCGGCCCTTCACGATATGCAGCACACACATTCCGCACTTCGGCAGAAGAACTCCAAGGTGAGTTCGGAAAAATCCGCTTCCTGCCTCGCACCCGCCGGCAGTTCTCTGAAAAGCATCCGTTTCTTACTATTCCTCTTCAACGTTTCTTCAATTATAATATGTCACCAATTCCCCTCAGAAAATGGATCGCTTCCCGCGCCGTGCGTCGGCACGGCACCTTGTACGTTGTTATTATAAAAAGAATGTTAAAATAAGTCAAGTATTTTTTACTCTGCGGCCCAAAATACAGTTACTATGTTGTTACTGTTCACACCCTTTGGGTGCTCCAGTAACAGTATCCATCCCATTTTAAGTCGCCTTCGGCGAGGGGCTGGATATTATGGCGAATGTTACTTTATTGGCCAGACGCCGTGCAGCAGGGTGCACGACGCCGTGTGAACAGTAACAAAATACGTTCTATCCCAATGCCACATCCAGTATCATCATCAGCGCAAACCCGGCTGCCACCCCGATGGTCCCGATACTGGAATGCTTTCCTGTCTGGGATTCGGGCACCAGTTCTTCCACCACGACATAGATCATAGCCCCTGCTGCAAATGCCAGCAGGTAAGGCAGCACCGGAAGCACCAGCCGGGTAAGCAAAATGGTGATCCACGCCGCAATCGGCTCTACGGCCCCCGATGCGGTCCCGTACAGAAATGCCCGCCTTCTCGACATCCCTTCTGCGCGAAGAGGCATGGAGATGATAGCCCCCTCCGGAAAATTCTGTACCGCAATCCCGATAGCCAGCACAAGCGCTCCTGCCATTGAGATCATTGCATTCTCGTTCAAAACACCTGCGAAAGTGACTCCTACCGCCATCCCCTCGGGGATATTATGCAGGGTGACAGCGAGGACGAGCATGTTTGTTTTTTTTTGGATCCCTCTGCAGGCACAGGGACTGCACAAATCCGGACAGCAGCATCCGTCCTCCACCTCTTCTTCCGCCTGGTAGATATGAGGTGTCAGCGCATCCAACAGCAGTAAAAATCCCATTCCCAATAAAAATCCGACCGTTGCCGGAACCCACGTAATCCCGCCCTGCTCCCCGGACATTTCGATGGCAGGAATCAAAAGTGACCAGACAGAAGCCGCGATCATCACCCCTGACGCGAACCCGAGCAGTGCTTTTTGCAGGCGTTCATTCATTTCCCCCCGAAGAAAAAAGACCATGGCCGCACCCAGCGTTGTCCCTGCAAACGGAATCAATGTTCCAAGCAGTATATTATAATCCATACCAGAATATTTCCCCCATTCGTATCTATCTGTCGTCATTTTATGATATGCACGAACGGCGGTTTTGCCACCTGCCCTCCAAAAGAGGTATCCTCCTGAAAATCATACTCCAAGGACATCCTATCACTCCTATCCCTGTTGGGCGGACTCCTTACTCCCCTTCGCTCAGGATTTCCTTCAAGGATTTTCCGGACAAAAATTCATTCACCGCATATACTTTTGCTTCATCAAAGCTCCGAAATGTCCTTGCAGCACACATAATATCCTGATAAACCTTCCAATAGCCGACTGCCAGATACCGCCGGCCTCCTGTCCGGATAAATCCATCCACATCTCCGGCTGGATACCCTAGAAATGCGCCGATCTCATGTGGAAATCCTTTCTCTTCACGGCCCAGTGTATCCATCCGTTCCGCCAGACGGTCCAGCATCTCTTCCAGCTCCATCCCCTGATATCCCAATCGGCCAAGTATCCTGCGTATTCCGGGGCGGTTTACATATTCCTCCAGCTCTTCTTTTCGATAAAGCAGTACAAGCGCTTTCCCTCTCTTTCCTTTAAAGATCCGCCATCTAACCTGTGTCCCCTCAAAAAACTCCCGGATTCCCAAACACAGACCTTCCTCCAATGCGATCAGGCTTGACGCCTTCATGCCTTTCAGAAACGGGGCGCACTGACATACGATTTGAAATTCCAGGCGCAGCCGCAGATCCTGATGCTTCAAAAAATAGGCTGTAACTTCCGCAGGCAACATATGTTTCCCAACCTCCCCTCATTTTTTATCCGATGCCGCACAATAGATGCACTGCGCGGTTTAATAAGATTGCAATATCTATTTTTTTCGTTTTTCTTCACATTATGCATCACGCAAATACACAGGAAACGCGGCTGATCTCTCCCACATTTTCCCTTTTTTGGCTTTCTTGTTTTTTTACCCTTTTTTTAGTTGTTCCTTTCCCCAGTTTAGTGTATAATAGATATAAGACATTTGAGCAGTGACAATTACTCAAAAATACATCTACATAAAGGAGAGATTCGTCATGGTATACTTAATAACAGGCCCGAGAGGCAGCGGAAAGACTCAGCAGATCATTGAACTTGCAAATGAAAAGGTAAAGACTACCAACGGAAACGTTGTACTGATCAAGAAAAGCCACCGAGACACTTCCAGCGTTAACTTTAACATCCGCGCAATCTGTATGGCTGATTACAGCGATATCACGACCTTAGAGGAACTGGTCGGATTCTTATACGGCATGGTAGCAGGCAATCACGACATTGAGACCATCTTCATAGACGGCGTATTGAAGCAGGTTGATATTTCCGTTGATAGTCTGCCTGTATTTTTGCAGAAGATCAGCAAAATCTCCAAGGATAACAGCATAGAATTTTATATCAGTGTAAGTTTAGAGAAGGAGAAGATTCCGGATCTCGACAACCCGGAATACAAAGTTCTCAACTAAAGACTGTTTATGATGCAGTTCTTGTCAATTGCTTTTATCATTATTACTCCAAAAAAAGAAAACCCGCGGCCTGCAGGTTTTCTTTTTTTGCTTCTTGCTGCAGCTTACGGCCTGACCTAGTCCGCCCGCTGCTTCACAAAAAATGATTCTATTCCTCCGTCCCGTCGTCCGTATCTTT
Organism: Lachnospiraceae bacterium M18-1; assembly: GCA_000403295.2. GTDB lineage: Bacteria > Bacillota > Clostridia > Lachnospirales > Lachnospiraceae > Schaedlerella. Next base: position 526,943 of record KE159605.1, read on the forward strand.
CGGAACCCGGGCTTTCTCTTCCCCGTTCAGCGAAAGGACCGTGTTGGTCTCCTCTCCCGCCTTATACTCGATAGTCACTTTGTCTCCTACATCAAACCCGATGATGCTGATATACTCTGCAATGGAAATATCAAAGATATCGTCGGAGCCTTCGAGCATCACAAAATAATGCGAATTTCCGTCGATCACGCCCTGGACGATCCTGCTGATCGGAGCAGTCACCGTCTCAATCTCCCTGGTATCTTCGGCCACGGCCTTGATTCCATTCTCGTACATAAGATCCGTATAGGACGCCTCACAGGAGCTGACCGTATCTCCGATGGCTACGATCTGATACTTCTGTACATTGACCATAGCATATTTTTTCACCAGCCCCGCATCGTCCTTCAACGCAATAAAATACGTGGGTTCTCCGGATATATTCAAAAGAAGCGGGAATGTAGCCTGATATTTCAGGTTCTGCACCTGTCCTTCCGCAGAAGACATGGCGGATGTCTCCGTCGCCCCTTCAATGGCATAGAATTTTGTCTCCATGGTCCGCTGGTTCATCAGCACAAAACCTACGTTGGACTGGTCGCCGCTTACTGAAGTCACGCCTGTATAAACCCAGACATCGTCGTCTATGGCTAGATAGTTATAGCCGTTGGTAGTGATCAGACAGTCCTTCTGCCCCAGCACACTGTTAAAATATCCATGCTTGAGCGTGCCGTAATAGTCATACAGCTCCACCAGAAGGTCCGCGGAATAGGCCCTGTCGATCCACTCCGGTACCTCATCGATGGCATAATCCTGTGTCTCGCCGGTGACGGCATTGCACAATACCACTCTCCCTACCGTGATACCGCCGAACAGGCCGATATTATACTTACGAACCGGACAGATCCAGTAGGGCACCCCGTCATCATCGATTTCAAAACTCAGCTCATTGAAGATATACGTAGGATACCGAAACCGCAGATGCCGGTAGATATTCCGGTTAAAATGGTCGCTGGTGGTATACTTCATCCCTTCGCTCAACTTCACAAGCTCCGTATTCTGCGTAGCCATATCGATTTTGATATAAGCCGGTATACCTTCCCTCAAGTTCGTAAACCACTTGATCAGGCTGGCATAACGCAGAGGAGACACCCGGACCGGACGATCCTGGTAGTTAATCTGGCTGTACAGATCATCCACTTCAAACTGCGACACCATATCCACCATGCTCCCCATCTTCCGGTTCCCCAGAATCTGTGCGGAATCCCTGTCCAGAAGTGGAATCTGATCAAAGGAAAGCTCTTCGATATCCTTGGTAAACTCCCCATTCTGCACATCCAGAAGCTTCTGGTACTTCTTCGCGTTCACGATGGGCGAGGACAGCAGGGAACCGATCACATAAGCACCCACCAGGAGCAGCAGGATCCCTTCTATAATCTTAAAGCCCTTCAGCTTCTTCAGCTCATAGCGGGTAGGCCGCTTTTTCAGGATATAGGCAGCACCAGCAGCCAGCACCAGCATGATCAAAAACATCCACAGATCTGCAGAATGCAGGTTCAGCGCCGGCAGCGCCGCATAATAATACACCGCCGCAAGAATCAGTACGGCCAGGACCGCTATTACTTTCAGTTTCGTTTTTTTCATAAATCTCTCCAATCCGCCGCCGGAATCCGTCGGCTAACTCTCCCATAAGGTACAGAAAAACTGCCGGAGGCAGGTTTTTCCTTATCCGCTCATAAATCCTTTTCCCTTCCTAAAACTTCCTCCGCCACAGCTCCGGAGACAACAGGAGCAGATAGGGGAAGATCTCAAGCCTGCCTACCAGCATATCCACGCAGAATACTGCCTTCGACAGTCCCGAAAACTGGGAAAAATTCTCTACCGGCCCTACCAGCGAGATTCCCGGCCCTACATTATTCAGCGTAGTCAGCACGGCGCTGAACGAGGTTGCAAAGTCAAAATCGTTGGCAGACACCAGGAGCACGGAAAACAGAAGGATCATGATATAGCAGATAAAATAAATATATACGCCGTTCATGGTCTCCCCGCTGACCTTCCTTCCATTTACCCTGACAATGGTCACTGCCTTGGGATGCAGCATCCGTTTGATCTCCTGTTTGATGCTTTTGAGCAGGATCAACAGACGGGAAACCTTGATCCCGCCCCCTGTGGATCCGGCGCAGGCTCCCACTACCATGAGCGCGAGCAGGATTGTCTTGGAAAGTTCCGGCCACAGGTTCCAGTCCGCCGTGCAGAATCCCGTAGTGGTAATGATCGCGGCCACCTGGAAGGAGGCATAGCGGAAGGCGTGCAGGATGTTCCCGTATTGGTGCAGGATATCGATGGTGATCATTGCCACTGCCCCGGCGATGATCACCAGATAGATATGCAGTTCCTCATTTTTTAAGGCTTCCTTCCACTTCCTCAGGCATACCAGGAAATACAGATTAAAATTAACCCCGAACAGGATCATAAATACCGTGATCACACCGTCAATATAAGCGCTGTCAAAATGGGCCACACTGGCATTCATATTGGAGAAGCCTCCTGTCCCTGCGGTACTGAACGCATGGAGCAGGGCGTCATAAAAATTCATCCCCCCGAACAGCAGGAGCACCACCTCCACGGCTGTCAGCACAAAATACATGGCATACAGGATCTGAGCCGTAGTCCGGGCCCTGGGCACCAGCTTGTCTGCCTCCGGCCCGGGCACCTCTGCGCGCATCAGATGCATGGAATTTTCATCATCCAGGGACGTCAGCATCATGACAAATACCAGCACCCCCATCCCCCCGATCCAGTGGGTCAGGCTCCTCCAGAATGCCATGCCCCTGGGCAGTGCCTCAATGTCTGTGAGGATAGTAGACCCGGTCGTCGTAAAGCCGGATACGGTCTCAAAAAAAGCATCCAGATAGCTGGGGATACTGCCCGAGAGAAAGAACGGGAGCGCCCCGAACAAAGACCAGAGGATCCATGCCGACCCGACAATGATCAGTCCTTCTTTCTTATAGATTCTCTGACTTGTCGGCTTTTTCCGGCCCCCCAGCAGAAAAATCAGAAAAAGGGCTCCGCTGACCACAACAAAGTGCAATGCGCTTTGTTCCTTATAAAGCAATGCCACAAAGGCGGGAATCAGAAGGAGCACCCCTTCCACTCCCAGCATTTTACTTATGATAAATACTGTCATCCTATTATTCATGTCCGCACCTACAACAAAATATCCTCAATATCCTGAATTTGTTTTTTCATTGTGATCACAATTACATTATCCCCCACCTGGATGCTGTCATCCCCGTTGGGGATGATGATCCGCCATTTTCTCGCGATACATGCGATCAGGTTATTCGGCTTCAGGGATAACTCCTTCAACGGGATATCCGTATATCTTGTCTTTGCTTTGACAATAAATTCCAGTGCCTCCACCCGCTCGTCCACCAGCTGGTACATCGTCTCTACATTGGCGCTCCCCTGGGAATTGCGCCATGCACGCACATAGCTCAAAATTGCATCCGCAGTGACGGTTTTTGCCGATACCACACTATCCAGTCCGAAATCCTCGATCATCCGGACTCTCTGGTCTTCGTTTACTTTCAGGATAATCTTGGAAACCCCCTGGCTTTTTGCAAACAGGGACATGATGATATTCTCTTCATCCATTCCGGTCAGCGCGATAAATGCATCTGCGTCCTGAATCCCCTCTTCGATGAGCAGATCATGATTGGTGGCATCGCCGTTGATCACCGTCACTTTCGGCAGCGTCTCGCATAGCCCCTCGCATTTCCCGCGGATCTTCTCAATGATCTTCACCTGCATTCCAATATTTGTCAGCTGGAGGGCAAGATAAAAGCTGGAACGTCCGCCGCCGCAGATGATGACATTTTTCATCTTTTTCTTCCGATAACCCAGAAGCTTGAAAAACTGGTCGATATCCTTGTGGGATGCCGCTACATGCAGCCGGTCGCCGGCCTGCACCACATAATCGCCGTCCGGGATCACTACGTCGTCTCCCCGCTCCGCGGCGCAGACAAGCACCTTGATCTGAAACCGGTTATACATTTCGGCCAGTGACATGCCCTGCAGCTTGCTGTCGCCTGACACCGGAAATTCGATCAGCTCGACCCGGCCTTTTACAAAGGTCTCGATCTTACTCGCGTTGGGAAATAGAACCAGCCTGCAGATTTCCTCCGCCATAGTCATCTCCGGATTCACCGCCATACTTAAGTGCAGGTCCTCCTTTAAAATGCCGATCTGTCTGTAATAGATAGGATTCCGTACACGGGCGATCGTATGCTGCGCTCCGATCCGCTTCGCGATCAGACAGCTCAGCATATTGCATTCGTCCGTGGAGGTACATGCAATGACCAGGTCCGCCTCCGGTACCCCGGCGCTTTTCTGTACCTCCACATCACCGCCCTCCCCGTGGACACCGATAATGTCCATCCGGTTCATGGCTTCTCCAAGCTTTTCCTCATTATTATCAATTAAAACAACATCATAATCTTCTGCGGAGAGCTGCCGGGTAAGCTTATAACCGACTTTGCCGTCCCCAATAATCACGATCTTCATTTTATCTTTTCATTTCCCTCGCACTTTCTAATATACTTGCAGTCACCTTAGCGCCGCCCAGAAGCCTTGCCAGCTCCTGTACGGATGCTTCCTCCCCCAGACTGAATATCTCGGTCTGGGCCCCATTGTTCTTCGCGCTTTTCCGGATCAGATAATGGGCGTCGGCCTGGGCTGCAATCTGGGCCAGATGGGTAATACACAGGACCTGCCTGGATTCCCCTATGATATGCATCTTTTCCGCCACCTTACCTGCCGTGATACCGCTGATCCCCGTGTCAATCTCGTCAAAGATCAGCGTGGGGGTATCCTCCTGGTCTGCCAGCACAGTCTTGATGGCCAGCATGATCCTGGAAAGTTCTCCCCCGGATGCCACATTTCCCATCGGCCGCAGGGCTTCTCCGGGATTGGTGGAAATATAAAATTCCGCTTCGTCCATGCCGTCCGCGGTATAATCCTCCAACTCCAGAAACCGCATTTCAAAACGGACGTCCAGGAAGTTCATATCCGAAAGCCCGTTTTTGATCTCCTTCACAAAAGAAACCGCCGCCTTTTTCCTTGCTTTCCGAAGGGCCAGGGCATGCTTCTCATAATTCTTCCTGGATTGTTTCAGATTCTCTTCCAGTTCCTGCATATACTGCTCATAATCTTCCAGTTCCTTTAGTCTTTGTTTTCTCTCTTCGCAGTATTCCAGGACTTCGGTTATGGTATTGCCGTATTTTGTTTTCAGATGGTTCAGTTCATTCAGCCGATTCTCCGTCTCATAAAATTCTTCCTCGGAAAATTCCAGGCTCTTCGCATACTCGGACAGCTCCCGGTTGAAGTCATTGAGCAGGCTGTCAATCTCGATCAGCTGCTGATAAAGCCCTGCTCCCTCTTCGTCCACGGACTCCACATCAGACAGCGCATGGATGGCTCGGCTTAACCATTCGCTGGCATTACCGTTTTCGTCCTCGCTGGTGTAGTGGTACGCCTCCGCAATCCGCTCCGTCACCTTCTTGCCTGCCGACATCCTCCGGTAAAGGGCCTCCACCTCTTCATCCTCCCCTTCGGACAGCCCCGCTTCCTCAATCTCGCTGACCTCAAATTCCGCCAGGGAGATCTCCTTCTGGCGCTCCCGTTCATCCATCCCCGATTCATCCAGTTTTTTTCTGCATGCATGATAGGTATGAAATGCATTTGCAGTCTCTTTTTTTAATTTTTCCACCTGTTCCCTGGCATACAGGTCCAGAAATGCCAGATGATTCTTCTTATGCAGCAGAGACTGGTGCTCATGCTGTCCGTGGATGTCGATGAGCATGCTCGCCACGTCCTTCAGGGTCGCCATATTGACCGTCTCCCCATTGATCTTGCTCACGCTGCGTCCCGGCATCAGCTTCCGGCTCAGTACGATCCTTCCCTCTTCTGGAAAGATATCCATGCCGGTAAGCTGCTCCTCCAGGACCGGATTCTCTATGGTAAAGGTCAGTTCTACCAGCCCGAACTTCGCCCCTGTGCGCAGCATATCCGCATGAAACCTGCCGCCCAGCGCCAGGTCTACCGACCCCAGCAGAATCGATTTTCCCGCTCCGGTCTCCCCTGTCAGGATGTTGAGCCCCGGCCGGAAGTTGACTTCGATCTCATCGATCAATGCCAGGTTTTTTACGTGCAGATTTTCTAACATTCCTTTATCTCCTTATTTTCCTTTTGTAACGATCTTCCGGATCTTCTCCATCACGGCAACCGTATCCTCCACGCTGCGGATGGCGCACATGATCGTGTCATCCCCTGCGATGCACCCCACCACCTCATTCCATTTCATGGCGTCAACAGCTGCCGCAACGGCCATTGCCATTCCTGAGACCGTCTTGATCACCAGGATATTCTGGGCCATATCCATGGAAACATATCCGTCCTGCAGCACCCGGATATACTTCTCGCTCATGCTCTCCTCCGGTTTTAATATGACATACTTCTGCCTGCTCCCGTCCACAGACATCTTCGTCATCTTCAAATCCCGGATATCCCTGGAAACCGTAGCCTGTGTCACCTTAAATCCTGCATCCTCAAGATATTCGGCCAGCTCCTCCTGCGTCTCAATATCATGCTGCGTGATCAATTCAATAATTTTTGCATGACGGCTGACTTTCATACGCTTAATTTCCTTTCATCTTTTCTCTCATGATCTTCATAAAGCTTTCCCGGCTCAGCTTCACCAGCTTCGTCGTCTCCCGCGCCTTTCGGACCGCCACCCTGTCTCCGGTAGAAAGGCTTTGTGTCTCCGCCCCGTCAAAGGTCACCAGGGCCTGCTCCGTGCGGCCGTACCTGCCCTCGCAGATTTCCACCTCGATCACATCCTCCGCAGAGAGGACCACACTGCTGGCGTTCAGGGCATGGCAGCAGATCGGCGTAATGACGAACATCTGCGCTGTAGGCTCCACCACAGGCCCTCCGGCCGACAGGTTATACCCTGTGGATCCAGTGGGTGTGGAAATGATCACCCCGTCCGCCAGATAGCTGTTCAGCAGCACACCGTTGACATACACATGGAACTGCACCACCCGCAGATTTCCTTCCCGGGTCACCACGATGTCGTTCATAGCCGTATATTCTCTCCTGCCGTCGATCGTTCCCTGCATCATCATACGGTCCTCAATATCCGGCTGTCCCGAAAACAGCATATTCAGCGCTTCCCTGAACTGGTGCAGCTCGACCTCTGCCAGATAGCCCAGCGTCCCCATATTCACTCCCAGAAGCGGGATATTATGCCCTACCAGCTCCCTTGCCGCCCGGATCAGCGTCCCGTCTCCGCCCAGCACCAGCGCGCAGTCCACCCCTTCCGGCACGGTGCCCGGGATAATATGGCCTTCCTCGTCCTTCTCAGAAAGGATGCACCGCTTTCCATGAGCTTCTATGTAATTCTGGATTTCCCTTGTAATCCGGAAATCCTGATCTTTTAATCGGTTCGTTATGATATAAAATGTTTCCATCACACTGTCCTGTGCCTCAGATTCTATAATTCCTTTTGCTGCAGATCCAGGTCTGCCTTAGAAGAGCCTGCCAATGCCGCAAACGCCTCGTCTACGACCGGCCGCAGATCTATAGAGATAGCCGGCGGGGCCTCTTCCGCGCATTTTTTCAAGTGGATCAGATATTCAATGTTGCCCTCCGGCCCTTTGATCGGGGAAAAGTCGATATTTTTTACCTCGAACCCGATGGAATGGGCATACCCTGCCACCTTTTCGATCACCTCATGGTGAGTGCTCTTCTCCCGCACCACGCCTTTTTTTCCGACCTTCTCCCTCCCTGCTTCAAACTGAGGTTTGATCAGAGCAGCAACCTCGCCCTCCGGGGTGAGGTAATCCCGAATCGGTCCCAGCACCTTAGTCAGAGAGATAAAGGAAACGTCAACAGAGGAAAATTCGATAGGCTCTCCCAAATCCTCCGGCTTCACGTAACGGATATTGGTCTTTTCCATACAGACCACCCGCTCGTCCTGCCTCAGCTTCCAGTCCAGCTGCCCCCGTCCTACGTCGATAGCAAATACCTTCCTTGCGCCGTTCTGCAGCATACAGTCGGTAAAACCTCCTGTGGAAGAGCCTACGTCAGTACACACCTTTCCTTCCACAGTCACATCAAATTGCTTCATCGCCTTTTCCAGCTTTAAACCGCCTCTGCTCACATAGGGCAGGGCAGATCCCCGCACTTCAATCTGCACATCTTCCGGAAACGCGGTCCCCGCCTTGTCCTCCCTCTGTCCGTTGACAAATACATTTCCCGCCATGATCACTGCTTTCGCCTTCTCACGGGAAGCGGAAAGATTTCGTTTTACAAGCAATACGTCCAGCCGTTCTTTCATGTCTTTTATTCCTCATTCTGCCGCTTTTCCGCGTTTTTGAGACATCATATGCGGAAATTGCTTTCAGCGGCATTTTTTTGTATTCTTTCATATTCTTCCCGGATCCGTCTCACGACGGTTCCTTTTTCCAGTCCGTTCTCCCGCCGGAGCACTTCCACATTCCCGTGCTCCACATATGCGTCGGGAAGTCCCACCGCACATACCCTGACCGGAAGTCCCATCCTGGAAACATAAGCCCGCACCTGGGAGCCGAATCCGCCGATCAGTACATTCTCCTCGATGGTCACCAGGAGGCTGTGCTTTTTTGGCAGCCGTTCAAGGAGTTCTTCATCCAGAGGCTTTACAAACCGCACATTGACCAGTGTACAGCCGAAACCGGCCTTTTTTAGTTCTGTCCGGACTTCCTCTGCCAAGGAAGACATATGTCCCACAAACATCAGCGCGATCTGGTCTTCCTCATACAGGACCTCGCTTTTTCCATACACCACCGGAGCCCGAAATTCCTGCATCCCTTCATAGGCCTCTCCTCTGGGATAACGGACCGCGATGGGACCTGGATAGTCCACCGCAAACCGGATCATGTCCGCCATCTCCCAGCGGTTTTTCGGGGACATGACCGTCATGTTCGGAATACTTCCCAAAAAGGACAGGTCAAAGATTCCCTGATGGGTTTCCCCGTCGGAGCCTACCAGTCCCGCCCGGTCAATAGCCAGTGTTACAGGTAGGTTCTGGAGGCACACGTCATGGATGATCTGGTCGTAGGCTCTCTGCAGAAAGGAGGAATACAGAGCAACCACCGGCTTCATCCCTCCGGCAGCCAGCCCCGCCGCAAAGGTCATAGCGTGCTCTTCCGCTATCCCCACATCAAAAAAGCGCTGCGGGAAATACCTTGCAAACCGGTTCAAGCCGGTCCCGTCCGCCATAGCCGCCGTAATCGCCGCAACCTTTTCGTCATTTCTTCCGATATCGCAGATCACCTTGGAAAATACATCCGTATAGGAATCGGTTTTGGCTGCCTTTTTCGGTTCTCCTGTTGCGATCTCAAAGGGGCCTGTCCCGTGAAATCCGGATGGATTTTTTTCCGCCGGTCCATAGCCTTTTCCTTTCTTCGTGAGCACATGGACCAGCACCGCATGGTCTACCCGCTTGGCCTCCCGGAAAGTCTTGTACAGCGCCTTGATATCGTGCCCGTCCACAGGGCCTAAGTAGGTGATCCCCATATTCTCAAAGAGCATTCCCGGTACGATAAGCTGCTTGATGCCGCTCTTTGTCTTCTTGATCCGGTACACGATCCGTTCCCCCTGTCCCGGAATCTTTTTCAGTGTATCCTCTACGCCCCGTTTCAGGCCCATATAGGCCTCCGCCGTGCGCAGTCCGTTCAGATAGTTGGACATGCCGCCTACATTTTCCGAGATGGACATATTGTTGTCATTGAGTACGATGATAAAATTACTCTTCAATCGTGCCGCATTGTTCAGCGCTTCATAAGCCATGCCTCCGGTCATGGAGCCGTCTCCGATGACCGCCGCCACATAATGGTCCTCTCCCCGGATATCCCGGGCCGCCACATAGCCGAGACCCGCGGAAATAGAGGTGGAACTGTGCCCTGTGTCAAATGCGTCGCAGCTGCTTTCCTTTCGTTTCGGGAATCCGCTCATCCCGCCGTAGGCTCTTAAATTCTCAAATCCGCTCTTACGCCCTGTCAAAAGCTTGTGGGTATAGGACTGATGCCCCACATCCCAGATCAGCTTGTCCTCGGGCAAATGAAAAGCCAGATGCAGCGCTATCGTCAATTCCACCACACCTAAGTTGGACGCCAGATGACCGCCGGCCATACTGATCTTTTCCACCAGAAAATCCCGGATCTCCTGGGCCAGCGGCTCCAGCTCCTCCGGCGGAAGGTTCTGTATATCATTTACGCCCTGAATCTTATCCAAAATCATATTGAATTTCCCCTTTTTACTTTTTCCGATGGATCAGGGATTCCAGCAGCATTTCCAGAAATGGATCCTGAGGCCCTAAAGCCCGAAGTTCCCGGATTGCCTCCCGGGAGAGCCGCTCCGTCTCTTCTTTTGCATGCTTGGGACCGTTTAAAGTAACGAAAGTGGTCTTTTGATTTTTCTCGTCACTGTGAGTAGGCTTACCCAACTCTTCCCGGGTGCTCTCCACATCCAGGATATCGTCCCGGATCTGGAATGCCATGCCGATCTTACAGGCAATGGATTCCAGAGCGTTCACGCGTGTCTCTTCTGCCCCTGCGAGCACCGCGCCGACCATCAGACATGCCTCCAGGAGCGCGCCTGTTTTCAGCCGATAGATAAAGTCCAGAGTCTCCCCTGAGATCTCCTTTCCTGTAGACTGCACATCCACCACCTGTCCTCCGACCATCCCGTAGATGCCTGCCTTCTCTGCCAGGATTCCCAGCGCCTTCCCGATCTGTGCCGCATCCGCCTCTTCCATCTCAAAGGCCCTGCATGCTGTCTCAAAGGCAAAGTTCAACAAAGCGTCTCCCGCCAGGATTCCCATATCTTCCCCGTATACGATATGTGTTGTCTTACGGTTCCTGCGGAGCTCGTCATCATCCATGGCCGGCAGGTCATCGTGTACCAGGGAATAGGTGTGGATCATCTCAATAGCAGCCATGAACGGCTCAATCTCCCTGCCCTGTCCGCCGCACAGACGGTAGGCTTCCTGCATCAGCATCGGCCGGAGTCTTTTTCCTCCTGCCATCAGGCTGTATTCCATGGCTTCCATGATCACTCTCTGAGGGCCTGCCGCTTCCGGAAGATATGCTCTCAGAATGGCCTCGATCTGCCCGCTCCGCTCTTCCAGTCCTTTCTGAAATGCAGCTTCGTTAATTTCACTATGATTATCACAAGTCTTACAGTTCATTGTCTTCTCCATCCTGAAATGGGTGTGTCTCCCCATTCTCATCCAGTATCAGCACGTTCTTCTCCACCGTATCAATCACTGTATTGCACCGTTTCAGGAGCTCCATGCCCTCCTGATAAAGCCGGAAGGATTCTTCCAGGCTGACGTCCTCACCCTCTAGCTTCCCGATCACTTCTTCCAGATTTTGAAACAGTTCTTCGAGAGGGAGCTGTCCGCCCTCGGGAACCGCCTTATTCTCTTTTCCCATCCTTAAACCTCCCTGCTGCATTGTGTGAATCTCCGTCTATACATCATCCTCTGTTCTTACCGATTGCCAGTCGCCGCCTGGCTTATCCCTTCGACCCGGGCATCCACGATCCCGTCGGATACATAAATCCGAAGCGCATCTCCCGGCTTTGTCTGGACAACGGACCTGACCGGCCGGCCGGATCGGTCCGCCACATAAGCATATCCCTGATTCAGCTTTTTCAGCGGGGACAGGCCGTTCATCTTTTCTATATAAATGTCCAGCTTATGCCGGCACATCTCCAGCCGACGCTCCATCTGTCCCCGAAGCCTGGTCTCTAAGTCGGCCGCATACTGCCTCTGATCATTAAGCTTCTGCCGGGGATGGGCATAGTGCAGCCTGACTGACAGCCGTTCCAGGCTCTGCCTTTGTTCCCGCAGCTTCTGGATCATCAGCCGTTTTAACTTCAGCTCATATTCCTTCTTCCGGGCTTCATATGCCGTATATTCAAATACGGCAAGCTCTGCCGCCGCAGAAGGCGTAGGAGCCCTTAAGTCCGCCACAAAATCTGAAATCAGCGTGTCCGTCTCATGCCCCACTGCAGAGATCACCGGAACACTGCAGTCAAAGATGGCCCGTGCTACCGCTTCCTCATTAAATGCCCACAGATCCTCGATGGAACCGCCGCCTCTGCCTGCAATGATCACGTCTACCTGCTGCTCTTCCAGCATACGGATTCCCCGAATGATACTGGGCGCCGCGCCCTCCCCCTGTACAAGAGCAGGATACAGGATCAGCTGCACATATGGATTTCTCCGCCTGGCAATATTGATGATATCCCGCACTGCGGCCCCGGTAGGCGCCGTTACGATGCCCACCCTGCATACATAAGCCGGAATGGGCTGCTTGTATTCCGGCGCGAACATTCCCATCTCTTCCAGTTCCCGCTTCAATGCCTCGAAACGCTCATACAGGAGTCCTGCACCGTCCAGGAGGATCTCCTTTGCGTAGAGCTGGTACTTCCCGTCCCGTTCATAGACGCTGACCGAGCCCAGGACAATGACAGTCTGTCCGCTCTGCATACGGAACGAAAGTCCTGACCTGGAGCCGGCAAACATCACACAGGCTATGGTTCCGGACTCGTCCTTCAGTGAAAAATAAATATGTCCCGAGGTATGGTACTTACAGTTCGAGACCTCTCCCCGGACATAGATGCGGTTCAGCATAAAGTCCTGGGTAAACATATTTTTGATATAGGCATTCACCTGCCTCACCGTATAGACACTGCGCATATATCATGCCTCCTGTTCCTGTCATGCAGCGATATCCGGTTTCTTCATGATTCGGATTCCGGCTTTGATTCCGGTTCCGGCTTTGGTTCTGGTTTCGATTCCGGTTTCGGTTTTGATTCCGCTCTCACTTTCGGGCCGTCAGAGACCGGTTTCTCCGATCTTCCTGCCAGCCGGCCCAGCACTCCGTTTACAAAGGCCGGGCTTTCTTCTCCGCTGAACCGCTTCGCAAGCTCCACAGCTTCATTGATGGCTACCCCCGTGGGGATATCCGGATCCCACTTCATCTCATATACGGCAAGGCGCAGAATCGCCAGATCCACCTTGTTCATACGCTTCGTCTTCCAGTCCGTGCTCTTCTCATTGATCAACGTATCAATCTCAGGAATCCGCGGTATGACCTTTTCATATTTTGTCCGGATGTATTCCTGATCCCGTTCCGTCGCATGCTCCAGGCTCTCGAAATATAATCTCATGTGCTCCGGCATCTCGTCCGGCCGGTTAAATTCAACCTGGAACAACATCTTAAACACATGCTCACGAAGTTCTGTTCTTACCATAAAAAACTCCTTTCCGCTTGGATGTAAAAAAGTGTGCGCCTCAACGCACACTTGCGGCTTTGCAGTCAAAGCCCCCGCAGCAAGCTGACGGGACATCAAAATTCCAGCGCAGCAAGCTGCGGGGTATCTGACCCTCGCGGCAGTCGCCAAATGTCCATGCAAGCATGGCCACTTGGCTCGTTGCTTCGCGGGAATGAAAACCTAATCCTCCATTTCCACGCCTGCGACACGGATATTGATATCAGCGACTTCAAGCCCGGTCATATTCTCGATCGCACTCTTTACCTTCTCCTGTACCCTGGCGGTCACATCCACGATACTGTAGTTGTACTTTAAGTTCAGGGCGAGCGACACGGTCACGACACCCTCCAGCACATCCACCTTCACCCCTCTGGACAGCTTCTTCATCCCCAGCTTGCTGATCAGCTCATTGGTGATATTGCCTGCCATGGAAGCCACGCCTTCCACCTCTGTTGCGGCAAGCCCTGCAATAATCGCTACGACTTCGTCTGCAATCTTCACATCTCCAAGGCCGGCGTCATTCTGTATGTCATACGTTATTTTTTCGTCCTTTGCCATTTTTCTAACCTCCCGTCTGGTCTTCAGCCTATTATCACATTATATCAAATATCCTGTCGTTTGCAAACAAAAACTCTAACATTTTATGATTAAGACCTGCCGAACTCCGAAAGCATCAGTCCATCGTTCCTCTCCAATGTCATACGGATGCTCCACTCATGGATGAACAGCAGAAGCGGCCTCTCTTTTAAGTCCTTGATCTTCTTCATATCCGAAGTGCCGCTCAGACGATCCATATCTATCTCTTCATTTTCAATCCAGCGGATATGCTCATAGGGCAGATTTTCCAAAAGGATCTCCACGTTATATTCATTTTCCAGACGATATTTGAGCACATCAAACTGGAGCACGCCTACCACGCCTACGATGATCTCTTCCATTCCGGTGTTGTACTCCTGGAAGATCTGGATAGCGCCCTCCTGGGCGATCTGGTTGATCCCCTTGACAAACTGCTTCCGCTTCATAGTGTCCATCTGGCGCACCCGGGCAAAATGCTCCGGCGCAAAGGTGGGAATCCCTTCATAGGCATACCGTTCCTTCGAGTTGGTCAATGTATCACCGATGGAAAAGATACCCGGATCAAAGATTCCGATGATATCGCCGCCGTAAGCCTTGTCAATCATCTTCCGTTCACTTGCCATCATCTGCTGGGGCTGGGACAGGCGCACCTCTTTTCCTCCCTGCACATGATAGACGGACATCCCTGCCGTAAATTCCCCGGAGCAGATGCGCATGAACGCGATCCGGTCCCGGTGAGCCTTGTTCATATTTGCCTGGATCTTGAATACAAATGCGGAAAATTCCGTCTCTGTCATCGGATCTATCTCTCCCTGATCGGAGGTCCTGGGCAGCGGGGACGTAGTCATATCCAGGAAATGCTGCAGGAAGGTCTCCACTCCGAAGTTGGTCAGCGCGGATCCGAAAAATACCGGGGAAAGCTCTCCCTTTGACACCAGCTCCTGGTCAAATTCGGCCGCTGCCCCGTCCAGAAGCTCGATCTCTTCATCCAGCTTTGCCCGTGCATCCTCTCCCAGAATCCCGTCCAGCTCCGGAATATCAATAGAGAGCTTCTGCACCTCCCCCATCCGGGTTCCCTTCTGGGTATCCGAGAACAGCTCCACCTCCCTTCCGCTCCGGTCGTAGACCCCTTTGAAAGCCTTTCCCGAGCCGATGGGCCAGTTCACCGGACAAGTGGCGATCCCCAATTCCTTTTCGATGTCATCCAGGAGTTCAAACGTATCCATGGCATCCCTGTCCATCTTATTGATAAAGGTAAAGATCGGGATATGGCGCATGACACATACTTTAAAAAGCTTCCTTGTCTGAGCCTCCACTCCCTTGGATCCGTCAATGACCATGACCGCAGAATCCGCCGCCATCAGAGTCCGGTAGGTATCCTCCGAGAAATCCTGATGGCCCGGTGTATCCAGGATATTGATACAGAAACCGCCGTATTCAAACTGCAGCACTGAGGAGGTCACTGAGATTCCTCTCTCCTTCTCGATCTCCATCCAGTCCGACACGGCATGTCTTGCGGTCGCCTTTCCTTTTACGGAGCCTGCCTGGTTGATGGCCCCCCCGTAGAGCAGAAACTTCTCCGTCAGCGTGGTCTTGCCCGCGTCCGGATGGGATATGATCGCAAATGTTCTTCTTCTCTCTATTTCCTTCGTAATCTCAGACATATTCAAATCTCCTGGTTCATTCTATCTATAATATACTTCTTTACTGCAATACAGAAAACCTGTTTCCGGGCACCGGCGAAACAGTATTCTAAGTTTACCACAAGAATGCTCTGCCTGCAACGCCTGTTTTACATATAAACACAAAAAAACCTGCCGCTGGCAGGTTTTTCGGGATTACTCGTGAATCGGTGTGATCACGATATTCTCCGGCGCGATCTCTGTTTTTCTGGTTACGATATCTTCAATTTGGGCCCGGTTGGCATCTGTCAGCTCTGCAGCATCCACCACCACGTCCACAGAATCGTTTGTCAGGCTGACAACCGCCTCTGAAAATCCCTTGGATGCCATCAGCGTTTCAATCGCCATCTCCTGCTCCGCCAGTTCTGTCATACGGACCATCTGAGCCACGGCATCCTGCTTTTCTTCCTCGCTGATATTGGTATTATCGATCAGCGCCTGCAAAGTTTCCTTATTCTGGGCCCGTATCTGCTCCCTGGACACTTTTGCCTCCGCCACCGTGGTATTGGCCGCACTGTTGGTCAGTACAGCTTCCCCGGGCGTACCTTCCACCTCAGAATCCGTGCTTGCGATCTCCATGTCTCCTGTCTCAATGTCCTCCTCGGAAATATCCAGCAGTTCCTGGTTGACCAGCTCCGTATTTGCCTCTGCAGTTCCTTTGTCTGTTTCTGAAAACAGCTTTCCCGAATAGTTCAGATACCCGGCAATGGCAATCATCACCGCCAGTGTTGTAATAATGATCTGGTTTTTCTTAAATAAACGCTTCACTTAAAATCCTCCTTTTTATGTATCTGTCCTTTTCATTATTTTTATTTTATGCGCCTCTACACCGAATAATGCCTGAATTGCTTCCGTGATATTCTGAATGACCACTGCATTTTCTCCTCCTTCTGCAATGACAAGCACTCCCTCGATCTCCGGCGTGAGCTCTTTGCTGATATAAGGAGTCTGAGAGCCGTCGGAGCCTTGGGTATAGACGCTGGTCTTATCCGAAGAGCGGTTCTGGGTCTCCCGGGTTCCCCCGTTCTGGTCTTCCTCGGAGGAAGCCTGGCTGCTGGAGGACTGGTCTTTTTCCACAATCCTCTGTCCCGAAGACTTTAAGGTGATCACCACCTCCGCCCGCCCCACGCCTTCCACATATTCCAGCGCCGATGAAAGGCGCTGTTCCAGATATTCCTCATAAGCTTCCACAGACTCTGCATACGCTCCCTGCCTCCCACTGTCCATCTCTGTGCGTCCTTTTCCCGGATCATTTGCGCCTCCGGATAGTCCCGCCTCCGTCGTCCCGGAATCAGGCTCTTCCCGGCCGTCGGAAACCGGCCAGACGATCACAAGGAGCAGAAGCCCGCATAAAAAAATAAGAAGCAGCTGGTTCTTATTCGGAAATTTAGAATGGGATTTGATCTGTTCCAGCCATTCACTCCACTTCTTCTCCAATTCTGACCTCCTCCACTTCAATCTCATCGACCCTGATTCCTTCCAAATCCTGGTCCCCGTCTGTACCTGTATGTTCCCCGGGCGTGTTTCCTCCCTCCTGCTCCCCCATATCTGCAGAAGTCCCGCTGCTTTCTGTCACAACATATTCCTCCGGAAGAAAATCCAGCAGGTCCAGGTCCTGAAAATATTCCTCCTGCTCTTGAAGGTCCCGCTTGTACTGCTCATATTCGTATCCGTGGTACAGCTCCGTAAAAACCTCCCCGGCTCCGCTCAGGCTCAGAAACGGGGTCAGCAAAAGCATCATCAAAACCAGTCCCGTAAAAAAACGGATATATTTCTGGTATGTGGTCCCCGGAAGGACTTCCAGGACCGCGGTAACGATCACAAGAAAAAATACCATATTTTTCATCCAGGTATAGATTGCCTCGATCATCTCTTTCCTCCCTTCATCGTTCTGTTTTTGCCTTCTCCTGCCAGATTCCTGCTTTTTGCCTATGATGTAGAAGCAGCCACCACCGCAATGGTGATCAGAAAAAGGATCAGCGTGGTATACAACACCTTCAGCATGAGCCGGTATCCCTCGCTGACACTGCGGATACATCCGGTAATACGTTTGTCCGAAACCGGCTGGACCATGGCGGCCGCAAATTTATACAGAAATGTCATGGCAGCCATCTGAATGACCGGAACGCTGCAGATCAGAACCAGGATCACAGCCCCTGC
The DNA here is from genome assembly GCA_000403295.2 of Lachnospiraceae bacterium M18-1. GTDB lineage: Bacteria > Bacillota > Clostridia > Lachnospirales > Lachnospiraceae > Schaedlerella. The sequence goes on from KE159605.1 coordinate 544,726, forward strand.
CATCCCAATCCCGTTCTTGATCAGCACAGCCGTCCCCAGCAGTACATCCGTCACACCGCCGAACAGGTTTCCAATGCCCGGAACCGCCTCCACAGTTTTGGTCAGCGTACTCCGCTTCAAGGTATCTATCGTGGGCGACAAAATCCCCTGAATCACATTCATCCCCACCACAAACCCCAGAAGGGAACGCAGAATCCAGGTGATCAGCTTTCGGATCAGGTCGGCCAGCTCCGACAGGACATGTTCTCCCACCAGGTAATTCATGACCTGGATCATGATGTATACATTGATCAATGGCAGCAAAAGCCGCAGCACCAATACTTCCACCATGTAGATCAGGATCAGTACCATTCCATAAAACATAAGAGAGCTGCTGGTTCCGGAAGCCAGTGATACGGCCATAAAATATCCCGGGCAAAGCAGCCTCATAAAGTCCAGAAGTGCCTCCAGCTTTCCTTCCAGCCCTTCCATCGCCACCCGAAACGTGGTCAGGCACATCGTGATCAGCAGCATGTACAGAACATAAAAGCTGATCTCTGATACCTGCCTGCTCTGGAAGGCGCCGGAAAAATTGGTAAAAATAGCCGCGATCACCGCGATCAGCAGCATATATACCAGATTTTTGCGGTTGATCCGAAATTCATAGTTTAACTGGTCTCCCGCATATTCCAGCAAAAGCTTTCCGGTCTCTGTCAGGTCTCCGCTCATCATGGATGCCGTCACATCCGAAAAACGGAGCTTTTCCCTGGGAAACAGGTTGCGGAGGCTCTCATCCAGTTCCGAAAAATCAAGCTCGCCCAATATCTTTTCTTCTGTCTGATTCTGGATCTCCTCCATCTTCTCAGAATCCACTTCCTGAACCGCCGGATATGCCCCTTCTGTCTGATCCTCTGCCCCGCCCTGCTCTTCCCTCTGTTGGATCACCCGGCCTGCTTCAAGATCATCTTCTCCGGCAGCCTGCACCACAGTCTCCGTCTGAAAAAGGAACAGCAGCGCCAGCATCCACATCCAGACCCTTCCGGGCTTCGGCACTCCCGGAAAGCATCCAGCAGAGATCCCCCCCTTCCATACAAAAAAAGATCCACGAATACGCAATACCTTGTCTGTCTTCATGATAAAAACACCCGGATCGTCTCCAGAAGAGCGAGAAGCACTGGCATTCCCAGCATCAGAATGGTCAGCTTTCCGAATATCTCCACCTGCACGGCGATGGTCTGATACCCCGTGTCCCTGCATATGGCAGAGCAGAACTCCGCAATATAGGTGACCCCTATCATTTTCAGCATAGTGGCTATATATCCGGTATCAATGCTGATATATTGGCTCATTCGCTCTACCGCATCCACAAAGATCCCCAGCCGGTCGATCATGCACGAGAACAGCAGGATACTGACCGCTGCACTCATATAGATTCCGTATTCCGCCTTCCCGCCTTTGAACTGTACGGCCAGCAGCGCTCCTACTACTCCGATGATTCCGATCTGAAACATATTCATACTTCCACACCGTCCCTTTCTCAAATTGCCGTTGTCCTCAACCTGGGAACCATTCATGAACAAGTCTGTTATGCACCATTTGCAGGCTTCATTCTAAACCGTTCCCTATAATAAAAAGAGCTGCCTGATGGAAAGGAACAGATCATAGATAAACGGCAGAATCCAGGACAGGACCAGGATCAATCCCGCCAGGCTTACGATAAATGCCTGCTCGTCCCTTCCGCTGTGTTTCAGCACCTGAGATAAGATAGAAACCAGGACCCCTACCGCTGCAATTTTAAAAATCAGATTGATCGTCATGGTTCCCTCCTATCAGATTAACAACACCACCAGAAAGATTCCGCCCATCACACCAAGGCAGTTCCCAATCCTCTTCTTGGCCGCCATCCCCTCCCGCACCTTTTCAATCTCCAGTTCCAGGCGGCCCAGGTACAATTGCAGATTTCTGCTTTCGGACGCGCCGTCTGTCTGCCCGAGATAGGTTCCCAATTCTTTGAGCTGGATGGAATGTTCACTTTTCAGATGCAGTTCTTTTAGATATTTGTCCACGGAACGCATCCAGATTTTCAAAAATGCGTCCTCCTCTCTCTCCTCCACCTGCTTCTCCATTGCCATGAGCCACTGTCGGTACGGTTCCCTGACACGTACCGATATCCTTCCAAACACCTCGCTTAAAGGTGCCGAGGAATATTCCATCTCCCCCTTGATCATATAGATGATATGCCGGATATACAAAAGCTTTTCCAGATACTCCTGCAGCTCCATGCTGTAAAGGATTCCCGCCCCTGTGGTTGCCGTGATGACCAGCACCCCGCCTATAAACCGCAGCATAACAGACTCCCCCTCTGGTCAAAGACCGCACGGATTTCCCCGGGATGGCTCCGGTTCTCCAGCACCACGTAACGTTCAAATCTTTTTTTACGTACCAGGTCCGAAAGCACCGGCTTTTCAGAAATCTCCTCCATGTCCCTCCCATGCACGCTCGCGATCAGCGTACATCCGCACTGCATGGCATATTCCAGGGCATGGATATCCTCTGCGGAGCCAATCTCGTCCACAGCGATCACTTTTGGAGCCATGGAGCGGATCAGCATAAGCATCCCCTGAGCCTTGGGACACCCGTCCAGGATATCGGTGCGCATTCCCAGCTCATTTTGCGGCACACCAAGGTAACAGCCCCCCAACTCCGAACGCTCATCCACTACCCCCACGGAACAGCCTTTTACATAGGTATTTCCGTCCGACACCTGCCGGATCAGGTCACGAATCAGTGTGGTCTTTCCGCAGCAGGGAGGGGAGATGATCAACGTATGGCATACCTGCCTGTCTTTTGTAATATATGGAATCACCTTATCCGCACAGCCGATCACCTCATGGGCCACCCGGATATTTGCCGAAGATATGTACTGCAGGTTTTTCACCCTGTCCTGCTCCAGAATTGCTTTTCCTATCACACCCACACGATGTCCTCCTTCAATTGTAATAAATCCCTGCCGGATCTCCTGCTCATAGGCATAGAGGGAATAATGGCTGACATACTCCAGGGTTTCCCTCATTTCCTTCCTGGTCACGATATGTCCCTCTGCCCCGTCCCGTTTTTTCAGCGGCAGTATCCTCTCTTCATTCTTGTATACCACGATCAGCGGCTTTTCAGTCCGCATCCGGATCTCCTGGACCTGTCCGAAATCCAGGCCTGCATCCTCCACGGCGGCCCGGACAGACCGCGCCAGGACACGCAGGATCTGCCGTTCTTTCTTTTTTACATCCATCTTGTCCACCTCTTGTAACAATATATGAGGTATTGGAAAAATTATGCAGAAATTTATATCAAAAGCAACTCTTTTATTAACAAAATCGTAAAATGTCGGTAAAATATTCCTTTTAAGGCTTGCACTTTTGGGAAATTCACTATATAATATACAGACAAGATACTCTGTGCAGTCGTAGAGTATGTATCATTTTAGAAAGGATTTGATTTGTGATTGCGTATGAAACGAAAAGGACAAGCCTTGCTGGTCTTTCTTCTTGCTTCTGTCATGTTATTGGTATCACTTCCAGTATATGCAGATGAGATTGAAAGCCTGGAAAGCAAAACAAGTGATCTTCAGAATCAGCTGAATGACATCAATCAGGATTTAGTACGTATCAGTGACGAAATCGCTTCTACAGAGACCGCGATTGAAGATGCTAATAACGAAATGTTTCGTATACAGGATTCTCTGGCGATATCCCGTGAAAATGAGATAAGACAGTACGAAGACATGAAGACACGTATCAAGTATATGTATGAAAACGGCAATAATAATCTCCTGGAATTATTGTTTTCTGCGGAGAATATGTCCGATTTTCTGAACCGGGCGGAGTTTATCCAGAACATCAGCAGCTATGACCGCGAAAAGCTTGAAAATCTGCAGAGTATCCAGAAGGGAATCGAACAGCAGGAAGCCGATCTGACTGCAAAGCAAAATTCGCTGGCTGATCTGCAGACCCAGTTAAAGAGTCAGCAGGACGCTTTGAACCAGAAGGCTGCTGAGACTTCAACAGATTTAGCCGTATTTAATCAGAAGCTGCAGATGCTTCGGGCAGAACGGGCCCGGGCAGCGGAAGAAGCTGCCAGAAGAGCCGCTGAAGCAAAGAAAGCAGCTGAGGCACAGAAGCCGGTTCCTGTCACTCCATCAGAAAATGGAACCCAGACAGAAGATTCGACCGCTCCTGACGCCGATAGTTCACAGAATGGAGAAGAAAGTGATTCTGACAGTTTTCTACAGGATTCACTGGATACCGCATATACCCCAAGCGACAGCGGCGGTGCATTAACTCCGTCAAAAGGTGTTGTATATTTCAACGGACATCGCGAAACCTATTATTCCCAAAAGGTTCTTCCCGGAGGCGGTCTGAATATTCCGGGACGCCATGTCGCTCCGGATGGAACCATTCGGGATGCAGACGGATTTATCTGCGTTGCCAGCAGCGATCTTCCCTGGGGCAGTATCGTAGAGACCTCTCTTGGCACCGGCAAAGTATATGACTGCGGATGTGCCAGCGGTACTATTGATGTTTATACGGACTGGTAAAGCAGATTGTGTCAGAGATTGAATTTCATATGAACAATGAATCACCTCCCGCAGCATATATGCTGCGGGATTTTTAATACTATCGCATGCGGAAAGGCAGCGCAAAGAAAAGCTGCCGAAAAACGGCAGCTCTTCCTCTTCTACTTACATTTATTATATCTTATCTTTACTCTGCTACATCACGCATACTGAAGCTGAATCTTCCCATCTTGTCCTTTCCAAGACACACAGCTTTTACCACGTCTCCCATTTTCAGAACATCTTCTACCTTGTTCACACGGTGCTTTGCAATCTTGGAAATGTGCACCATGCCTTCCTTGCCCGGGGCAAATTCCAGGAATACTCCGAAGTCCTTGATGCTGACAACCTTTCCTTCAAATACCTGTCCGGCTTCAAATTCTGTCACGATCGTGGTGATCAGTTTTGCTGCCTTATCCATACCCTCCTGCTCGGTTCCACAGATAGATACGGATCCGTCATCCTCGATATCAATCTTCACGCCTGTCTCTTCGATTATGGCATTGATCGTCTTGCCTCTCTGTCCGACGACGTCCCCAATCTTCTGGGGATCGATCTGCAGCTGGATGATCTTCGGCGCATACGGCCCAACCTCCGGCCTTGGCTCCGCAATCGCCGGATTCATCACTTCATCCAGTATATAGGTCCTTGCTTTCTTGGTAGCAGCGATCGCTTCCTCAATGATCGGCCGTGTCAGTCCATGGATCTTGATATCCATCTGAATTGCCGTAATTCCATTGTGGGTACCAGCCACCTTGAAGTCCATATCTCCGAAGAAATCTTCCAGTCCCTGGATATCCGTCAAAACCAGATAATCCTCGTCTGTATCGCCTGTCACCAGACCTGCGGAAATCCCCGCGACTGCCGCTTTGATCGGCACGCCTGCCGTCATCAGGGACATACTGGAAGCACACACGCTTGCCTGGGATGTGGAACCGTTGGACTCGAAGGTCTCCGATACTGTACGGATCGCATAAGGAAATTCCGATTCGCTTGGCAGTACCGGGAGCAAAGCCCTCTCTGCCAGAGCTCCGTGTCCGATCTCACGTCTTCCGGGTCCTCTGGAGGGCTTGGTCTCTCCTACAGAATAGGACGGGAAATTGTAATGGTGCATATAACGCTTGGACGTCTCGGACTCATCCAGCCCATCCAGCCTCTGAGCCTCGGATAACGGCGCCAATGTAGTCACCGTACAGATCTGGGTCTGTCCCCTGGTAAACATCGCGGAGCCATGGACTCTTGGAATCAGATCCACCTCAGCCGCCAGCGGCCGGATCTGGTCAATAGCACGTCCGTCGGGACGCTTGTGATCCTTTAAGATCATCTTCCTGACCGTCTTCTTCTGGTACTGGTATACTGCCTCGCCAAGCACCTCCAGCCATTCTTCCTTCTCTGCAAATGCTTCCTCTAACTTTTCTTTGATCACACGGATATTCTCTTCCCGTGTCTGCTTGTCGTCTGTAAATACTGCCTCTTCCATCTCTGTGGGCGGCACGATCTCCTTGATCGCTGCAAACAGCTCTTCCGGCACTGCACAGCTCTCATAGGTATGCTTCGGCTTGCCGCACTCCGCCACGATGGTATCGATAAACGCAATGACCTTCTGGTTCACTTCATGAGCCGCAAAGATGGCGTCGATCATCTGCGCTTCCGGAACTTCCTCCGCTCCTGCTTCGATCATGATCACCTTTTCCCTTGTAGAAGCCACGGTCAGAGCCATCCTGGAAGCTTCCTTCTGCTCCGCGGTGGGATTGAATACAAACTGATCCTCGATGAGCCCTACCTGGGTAGTCGAGATTGGTCCGTCAAAGGGAATATCCGAAATACTTACCGCAATGGCCGCTCCCAGCATAGCCGTCAGCTCCGGACTGCAGTCCGGGTCCACGGACATCACCAGGTTCTCCAGAGTCACGTCATTCCTGTAATCCTTGGGGAACAGGGGACGCATGGGACGGTCGATGACACGGTCTGTCAGAACCGCATTCTCCGATGCCTTCCCTTCTCTTTTGTTGAATCCTCCCGGAATCTTGCCTACGGAATACATCCGCTCATTGTATTCCACGCTCAGAGGGAAGAAGTCAATCCCATCCCTCGGCTTTTCGGACGCCGTAGCCGTACACAGCACCGTAGTGTCTCCATAATGCATCAGAACCGCGCCGTTAGCCTGCTTGGCAACCCGGTTCACATCCACCCGCAGGGTTCTCCCTGCGAGTTCCATTTCATATTTGTTATACATGGTACTCTCCTTTTCAATTGGTTTTTGTAACTGTTAAACATCACAGGCCCGCAGAGCAGAAGAGTCCGAAACTACTGAAAAACACACCTTTAATTCGGAATTCCGATCATGCATGATCACCAGATATGCTTTTCAGTGGTCTCGGGAACTTAACAACTGCCCGCAGGCTTATTTATTATAGCATACTCTACTTACCGGCGCAATTAAATTTTTGCATCCTGATTCTTTTTGGATTCTTTTCCGTTACAGTTCACACGGCGTCCGGCCAGTAAAGTAACATTTGCCATAATATCCAGCCCCTCGCCGAAGGCGACTTAAAATGGGCTGGATACGGTTACTGGAGCACCCAAAGGGTGTGAACAGTAACTCTTTTCCTGAAAATGAAAAACAGGGATGCAGCATTTCCAGACATCCCTGTTTTTCCATTGTCCCTTTTAATGCTCCAGATCTTCCAGCCACCCTGACGCACAGGCGTCGCTGGGCATTCTCCAGTCCCCTCGGGGTGAAAGCGCTACGGTCCCTACCTTCGGGCCGTCCGGCAGACAGGACCGTTTGAACTGCTGGCTGAAAAATCTCCGGCAGAAGGTCTCCAGCCATTTCCGGATCACAGCCGGTTCATAGTTTCCTTCAAAGGTCTGCAGGGCAAGCCTGTAGATCTTGCCTGGTTCATATCCAAAACGGATCATATAGTACAGGAAGAAATCATGCAGCTCATAAGGCCCCACCAGATCCTCCGTCTTCTGCGCGATCTTTCCTTCCTCCGGCGGCAGAAGCTCCGGACTGACCGGCGTATCCAGGACATCATAAAGTACGGCTTTGAGTTCTCCATCCTCCGCCGTATCCGCCGCATGCCTGACCAGATGGCGCACCAGCGTCTTCGGCACAGACGCGTTGACCCCGTACATGGACATATGATCCCCGTTATAGGTAGCCCAACCCAGCGCCAACTCCGACATATCGCCGGTTCCGATGACCATGCCGCCGTCCTTATTTGCAAGATCCATCAGTACCTGGGTACGCTCCCTGGCCTGGCTGTTCTCATAGGTCACGCTGTGATCTGCGGGGTCATGGCCGATATCCCGGAAATGCACGTTCACCGCCTCCCCGATGGGCACTTCTCTCAGCGTCGCTCCCAGCTTCACCGCCATCCGGCAGGCATTGTTGTACGTCCTGTCCGTTGTCCCGAAGCAGGGCATGGTCACTGCCAGGATCTCCTTCTTGTCTTTTCCCAGCAGTTCGAATGCTCTGGCCGTCACAAGAAGCGCCAATGTGGAGTCCAACCCTCCGGAAATTCCCACCACTGCGGTTTTTGCATGAGTATGTGCCAGACGCTTTTTCAGTCCCATAGCCTGGATCGTCAGAATCTCCTCACAGCGCTCTGCCCGGACCCGGTCATCCTGGGGAACAAAGGGCTGACAGGGGAACTTCCGTGTCAATACAGTCTCTTCCACGTCCAAATGGAACGAAACCCGCATCAACGCTCTTTCCTCCGGGATCCGAAAGGTAGTATTTTTTCTCCGTTCGCTGACCAGCCGATGGATGTCAATCTCCGAGCAGATGATCTCATTTTCATACCGCTTTGTCTCGCTCAGGACAGCGCCGTTCTCTGCAATGATATTGTGCCCGCCGAATACCAGATCCGTGGTGGACTCCCCTTCGCCCGCATTAGCGTAAATATATCCTGCGATCAGTCTGGCGGACTGTCCCTGGATGAGCTCCCTGCGGTAAACATCCTTTCCTATGGTCTCATCGCTGGCGGAGCAGTTCACGATTACCGTGGCCCCTACCAGCGCCGCTTCGATGCTTGGCGGAACGGGAGACCATACATCCTCGCAGATTTCCGCCGATACTACCAGCTCTTCCATGTCCCGGCACTGGAACAGGATCTGAGGACCGAAGGGCACTTCTTTTCCTTCAAAACAAATGGACCTGGCCGTCCGCGGTCCCGGCGTAAAATGACGCATCTCGTAAAATTCTCCATAATTGGGCAGAAATGTCTTCGTCGTAAAGCCCAGGATCTCTCCCCGGTTCAAAGCCGCCGCCGCATTATACAGTTTTCCGTCCACGCACAGCGGCAGGCCTACAAACACAAGCATGTCCTTTTCCTTTGTAAACTCCGCGATATGCAGCAGAACCTGTCTCGCGTTTCTCAAAAGTACATCCTGCGTGAACAGGTCGCCGCAGGTATATCCAGTGACGCATAATTCCGGAAATACCAGAATCTTCGCCCGGAGCTTTTCTGCCTCCAGGATACACTCGCAGATTTTTTCCTGATTATACGCCGTATCGGCAACCCGGATCTCCGGCGTTGCCGCCGCCGCCTTCACAAAACCCTGTTTCATTTCTTTTTCACCCTCCTGTTTCCGTTCCCTGTCATTTCCCGTAAAAATTCATTTTCTTCCGTTTCCTTACGGTTTTTACGAATTCACAACTGCCGGCCGATCTCTTTACGGCCTGTTGCATTTCTCCAGAATCTCTTTCAGCTCCTCCATCGTAAACTCATATGCGGTATTACAGAAATGGCATTTCACCTCAATGGGCTTCCCATCTGCTATCATATCTTCAATTTCTTTCTTCCCGATGCTGATGATGGCCTTCTCGATCCGCTTCCTGGAACAGCTGCAGTCAAACACGGCCGGCATCGTATCCGTGATCTCCACCTCCATACCTGAGAGCACCTGGAAAAGCATTTCTTCCGGCGAATGCCCGCCGTCCAGCATCGCGGTAACTGACTTCATGCCTGCAATATTTTCTTCCAGCTGCCGCAGCACCCTCTCCTCCACGAATGGCATCACCTGTACGATAAATCCTCCGGCACAGTGTACCGTATTGTCCCGGTTCATCAGTACGCCAAGCCCCACTGAGGAGGGAACCTGCTCCGAAGCCGCAAAATAATAGGTCAGATCTTCTGCAATCTCTCCGGTCTGCAGGATCGTCTGCCCGGAATAAGGCTCTTTCAGCCCCATATCCTTGATCACATTTAAGATGCCCTGACCCAGTGCGCCGCCCACATCCAGCTTTCCGTTTTTCGGCGGCAGCATCACCTCGGGATTGTTCACGTAGCCCTTCACATGTCCCCGGGCATCCGCCGTCACGGTCAGCCCTCCGATGGGACCGCCGCATTTTACCTGCAGCGTCAGCACGTCCTCCGGATTTTTCATCATGCTTCCCATCATAACGCCGCCGGTCAGCAGCCTGCCAAGGGCGGCAGTTGCCACCGGGCTGGTCTGGTGCCGCGTTCTTGCCTCTTCCGTCAGGTCAGTGGTTACTGCGGCAAACGCACGGATCTGCGCGTCTGCCGCTGTGGCCCTCACGATATAATCATTCATGCTTCTCCTCCTGATAACCTCATTATATTTTACAGGACCGGCTAATCGCCAGTCAGGGTATAACCTTTAACGCCGTTTTTCCCCGCTCCCGCGCGATGACATAGATTCGTTCGCTCTGCTCATGAGGAGCATTTTTTGTCTCCCCGTCATAAGCGCAGAGATACTCCATCCCTGCATTGTGCAGTGCGGTTTGGATCTCTTTTAATGTATATCCCCTCTGATGATGCGTCTCCCGGAAGCGCCGGAACAGGTCATCCCCCGGCATGCCGCTGCCCTTCCCTTCCCGAATAAACAGGGTCAGTTCATACTCGTTGATCCCTTCCTCTTCGTAATAATAGTTCTCCCATATAAAGCCGCAGTCCTCCCGGTCTTCCGCGATCGTTTGATTCCCAAGGACTTCCCGGTACTTGTAATCTGTATTAAAGTCAAAGAGAAAGATACCGCCTGGATCCAGATAATTATTGACCAGGCGAAACACCTGTTCCAGCTCTTCTCCCACCAAAAGATAGTTGATCGAATCACAGACACTGACAACCGCCCGGACCGTGCCGTAGAGTTCAAACTCCCGCATGTCCTGCAGAAGATACAGGATATCATGCCCGGATTCCTCCCGCTTCTCCATTGCCGCGTCCAGCATTTCCTCCGAGCAGTCCACACCGATCATATCATACCCATATCCTGAGAGCAATTCCGTCATCGTGCCGGTCCCGCAGCCCAGCTCCAGGACAAGTCCGTCCCGAATCCCATACATTTCCAGCACGCCGTGCAGATATTGCGCCCAGTCTTCATATGGGACATTGTCCATAAACTGATCATACACTTTTGCAAAACTCGTATATGCCTCCAAAATTTCCTCCCTCTGCTAACATTACTTTTATAACTGCTCTCCGTACATGGCCCGAATCTGCTGACGGATCCGCTGACGTTCCCGTCTGGCTTTTTCCAGCTTCTTTTTTCTTTTTCTTCGTACAGACAGAACCTTTAAATAACTGACCAGAATAATATCCAGGGCAAAGAAAATGATCAGAGCAGTCTTCATAATGGCTTTCATAGAATAAGTGGTCTTCATGAGATTCTTAAAACGCTCTGTCAGAGGCGGCTTCTCTTCCTGTTCCGCTTTCACAGCTTCCCCCTGAGTCTCTATTTCCGCTGATTCAGCCCGGTCGGATTCTTCTGCTTTCCCGGCATCTTCCGCTGGTCCGCTTTCTTCCTGCTTCTCCTCTTCTATCCGGGCCGCCGGAAAATTATAGGGCACCATCGTTTTATAGATATAAAATTTTCTGCTTCCGTCTCCATTATACACATTCACAACCGCGGCAAATACCCCCGGCTCCAGCTCACATATGGATTCCGGTTCATCCACAGTTCCGGCCTCCAGTCCAAAATCCAGCGGCGGACAGGATACCAGTTCCTTCCGTGAAATGGAATAGACATTCAGGAAATCACCGATCCCCAGCCCCAGCGTCAGAGGGAAGTTGATGATATAGTCTCCGCTGACACACAGATCCTGAAAATTATTTCCTTTCGAAGACCCTTCATATTTTCCCAGATCCTCGATCACCTGGAACTGGCTGTCCAAAATCTTAAAGCTGTACCCCCCGTCTACATTTGTCTGAATGATATAGCGGTCATTCTCCTCGTCATATCCGATTCCTAAAATATTATAATCATCCGCGATCTTTACCTTTTTTTTAAAGGACAGCGTATCCGCGTCCATCAAAAAAATACATCCGCGGTTTTCCGGGTTCAGATGCGTATACAAGGCAACGGCGATCTCCCCGGTATTCGGATTATATGCCATCCCGTTGCCATGCTCATAGTTCCGTTCCACTACCCGCTTCGCCAGAGAATACTTCTCCACCTGATTCCCATGGATATCCGTATCATTCCTGTAATATGCCTTTATGATGTCGGACTTCTCCGCACTGTCATCATAATTCTCGATCAGAATGATATAATCCTCTGTCACGCACATCGACTGGATAACGCCTTTCGGACTTTCAATGTCATCTTCTATGATTTTTTCCCATGTTACTCCCTCAAACGCATCGTCTGATGCAATCTCTGCATGGACCTCCAACGGTTCCCAGTTCCAAATGCACCATAATAACACAACACTAATGAGACCAGTGGCAAGCACTCCCCATTTCATTCAACATACTCCCTTTTTGTAATCAATCTGCTCTGCAGGTTGATTGCCTGCCCGCTGTTTTATATAAAGGGCAGTTCCTGACTTTCCATGCTCTATCATAGCATTCTGCCAAATCGTTGTAAACAGATTTATAAAAAAGATGCCAACTTTTATAAGCCGGCATCCCATCTTTTTCCAGTTATTCGATTATATGAATCCACCCTTTAGGAGCTTCGATCTGTCCCATCTGGATACCAGTCAAAGTCTCGTATAGTTTCCGGGTCGTCTTGCCCATCTTCTCCATACCGCTGGGGAAGCAGATCTCTTTTCCGTGATCCACGATCTTTCCTACCGGCGAGATCACTGCCGCTGTCCCGCAGAGCCCGCATTCCGCAAATTCCTCCAGCTCATCCAGGTATACGTCCCGTTCTTCTACTTCCAGCCCCAGGTAACGCTCCGCTACATACATCAGAGAACGTCTGGTAATGGATGGAAGGATGGTATCTGAATGGGGAGTCACGATCTTGTTCTCCTTTGTCACAAAGAGGAAGTTGGCCCCGCCAGTCTCCTCCACCTTGCTCCTGGTAGCGGAATCCGGATACAGATTTTCATCAAATCCATTGGCATGAGCGCTCACGATCGCATGAAGGCTCATGGCATAGTTCAGTCCTGCCTTGATATGCCCGGTCCCACGCGGCGCGGCGCGGTCAAAATCAGACACACAGATTGTCAGAGGCTTGACACCGCCCTTGAAATAGGGACCTACCGGGGTCGTAAATACACGGAACTGATACTCGTCCGCAGGCTTCACACCGATAACCGGATTGATACCGAACATATAGGGACGGATATACAGGGTAGCCCCGGAACCGTATGGAGGTACATATGCGGCATTCGCCTTCACCGTCTGCGTCACCGCATCCACAAAACGATCCGCCTCAAACTGGGGCATCTCCATCCTGGCCGCGGAATCCATCATGCGCTGTCCATTCAGGTCCGGCCGGAAGGTCACGATCCGTCCGTCCTCTGTCGTATAAGCTTTCAGCCCTTCAAAGATTGTCTGCGCGTACTGCAGGACGCCGGCACATTCGTTCATGGTAATGTCCGCATCGTCAATGAGGGCACCCGCGTCCCACGCTCCGTCCTTATAATTGGAAACATACCGCTTATCGGTCTTCATATACCCAAAGCCCAGATTCTCCCAGTCAATCTTCTTTTTCTCCATCAGTATCTCCTCCATTCCTCTATAATAACAACCATTATAATACCATCCCGGGCAAAATTCAAGAGTGCGCTCTGTTTTTTATACACTTTATCCCCTCCGGACATTTACGATTCACAGCCGCTCAACATACATGCGCAAAACCGCTGCTTCGCAGCTCCCCTTTTGCTTATGTACGTTGAGTGACTGCTTCCAGCCGTATAACAATCTGAATACAGAGCCTTACAAGCGAGCTTGACAGCTCTGCATCCAGATTGTTACGCGGCTGTGAATCGTAACTTCTATCGCTCCATCATGCTGATGGATTCGATTCCTACGCTTCCTCCCCGGACTACTTCTATATTTTTAAATTCTTCCTTGAGAAGCTTCACCACCGCGTCATTCTTCGTCGCTGTCTGGACAAACTCCAGAAGGAGACTGTCTTTTCCGTAGTCAATGACCCTGGCCTTGAAGGTATCCGCGATCTGGAACAGTTCTGCCTTGTCGTCCCTGGTACATTTCTTCACTTTTACATAGAGGATCTCCTTCATCCGAACAAAGACATCCGTAAAATCAATGACCTTGATCACCTCTACCATCCGATTGAGCTGCTTCTTGATCTGCTCAAAGGTTTCGTCGTCGCTGACTGTGGCTATCGTCATACGGGACACCGTGGGATCCTCCGTGGTGCCCACTGTCAGGCTGTCCAGGTTATAGGATTTTCCGGAAAACAGCCCGGAGATCTTCGACAGCACACCTACCTGATTTTCCACGTATAACGAAATCCATCTTTTTTTGATACTATTATCCATCTCTGTTTTCACTCCTCTTTCACGCGGAAAGCCGGCCGCCGGCTTCTCCGCATACTATGGTATTTAGGAATCGTGTTCCATCTCAAAAATCCGGTCAGCAGTCCAGGATCATTTCCTCCAGCGTTCCGCCCGGCTGGATCATGGGATACACCATCTCTTCCGGATCTATGATAAATTCGATCAGGGTAGGCGTCTTCGTGTTTTTCTTGGCCTCTTCAAATGCTGCTGCGACTGCTTCCCGCTCCGTTACCCGGATGCCCTTTGCCCCGTAGCTCTCCGCCAGCTTCACAAAGTCCGGCGTATAGACCGGCTTCTCCTCTCCGCCGGTCCTGCGGGTCAGCGCGCCGGCGCGCAGATCCGTCATACCATAGCGCTTTCCGTAAAACAGCTTCTGCCACTGCCGCACCATCCCCAGGTAGGTATTATTGAATACACAGACAATGACAGGAAGCTCTTCCAGCACTGCGGTGGCAAACTCCTGAATATTCATCTGCATCCCGCCGTCGCCGGAGATCACAATGACCGGAGTAGCCGGATTGCCGAGCCTGGCCCCGATACCTCCCGGAAAGCCATAGCCCATCGTTCCCAAACCGCCGGACATGATCAGCTTCTTTTTCGCCGTGATTTCCGTATACTGGGCGGCAAACATCTGGTGCTGTCCTACGTCCGTCACCACAATGGCCTCCTCAAACTGACGGTTCATCTCGTCCAGTATATCCACCGGGCCCAGGCTCTTATGAGGACGCATAGCCAGCGGGTGCTCCTGTTTCCAGCCTTCAATCTCCTTAAGCCATTTTTTGGTATTGCAGCTTTCAACATACTCCTTCATCTTGATGACCGCTTCTTTCGCATCCGCCACGATCGGTATATCCACGGAAATATTTCTGGAAATGGATGCGGTGTCGATATCAATATGGACGATCTTTGCGTTGGGAGCAAAGGCATGGAGCTTACCGGTGATCCGGTCATTGAACCGGGTGCCGATGGAAAACAGAAGGTCGCACTCACTGACCGCCATATTTGCCGCATAGGCGCCGTGCATTCCCAGATTGCCGATAAACAGCGGATGGTCCGTGGGGATCGCCCCCCGCCCCATGACCGTGGTGATCACCGGCACACCGGTCTTGTCCACCACCTCCGTGAACAATTCGTTGGCCTCTGCAATATTCACGCCTCCTCCTGCAAGAAACAGAGGACGCTTTGCTTTATGCAGCATCTTGATCGCGCGCTTGAGCTGCCCGATATGGACGTTGGTATTTGGCTTGTAGCCGCGGATATTCACATCCTTGGGATAATCCGCGCTCCCAAGCTCCGCCATCACATCCTTGGGCAGATCGATCAGCACCGGCCCCGGCCGGCCTGTCCGTGCTATATAAAAAGCTTCTTTGATGATCCTGCCCAGATCTGCCCGATTGCGGACTGTCACACCATACTTGGTGATGCTTCTTGTGATCCCTACAATATCCACTTCCTGGAACGCGTCATTTCCGATGAGATGACGCGCCACCTGCCCGGTAAAACATACCAGGGGCACACTGTCATAATTAGCCGTTGCCAGCCCTGTCACCAGATTGGTGGCTCCCGGTCCGCTGGTGACCAGACAGACTCCGGTCCTACCCGTCGTCCTTGCATAGGCATCCGCCTCATGCACCAGCGCCTGCTCATGCCGGGGAAGGATCACCCGGATATCGCTCTGCCTGTATAATTCATCGCTGATATCGATGGTACAGGCTCCCGGATAACCAAACAGGGTATCCACGCCTTCTTCTTTTAAAGCTTTTACCAACAATTTGTTGCCTGAAATCTGCCTCATCACTTGTCCTCCTTTATAAATGTAAAAAACAGCCCTAAGCCGTTGATCAACTTAGGGCGAATCTACCAGCTATAAAATTGTACAGAAAATTATTTTCTCAATCCAAGCCTTTCGATCAGAGAACGGTATCTCTCAATGTCAATCTTCTTCAGATATGCCAGCAGGCCTCTTCTCTGGCCTACCATCTTCAGAAGGCCTCTTCTGGAGTGGTGATCCTTCGGATTCGCCTTGAAATGCTCGGTCAGCTCGTTGATCCTTGCTGTCAGGATCGCTACCTGTACCTCCGGTGATCCGGTATCTCCTTCGCTTCTTCCGTATTCTTTGATGATTGCCTGTTTCTTCTCTCCTGAGATCATGTTGTATTCCTCCTTGAAATTCTAAATAATCGCCTGGTATTAGGTAATGGTTGGAGTTTTCCATTTACTGAACACCGGCTGTCTGATACCCGTATACTATAACATAGAATCCCCTTCACTGTAAAGTGATAATTTTTAACATATTTAATCCTCTTCCTCTTCCTCGAGCTCCTCCTGATTTTCCGGACGCAGGGCAAATGCAATGTTGGTCGCATGATCTCCCACACGCTCCAGACCGGAGATCACATCCGAGTAGAGCACGCCGGCCTCCGGCGTACATTTTCCTTTTGTGAGCCGTTTGATATGCGCCTTGCGGAGCCGTTTTTCCTTCTCATCCACGGCGTCCTCCAGCCGAAGGATCTCCCGCATATACTCCAGGCTCTGGTTCGAAAACATATTAAACGCATAATCCAGCTGCCGGAGTACCATCTCCGTCATCTCCTGCATCTGCTTGACAGCCTTTTCACTGAACGGAATCTGTTTTTCAAACCGGCGCTTTGCCGAATCTGCAAAGTTCTCCGCATGATCGCCGATCCGTTCGATATCGTTGACCACATGGAACAGGCCGCCGACCATCTTTCCATCGGCCATAGGGATGTCCAGCCCATTGATCTGCACAAGGTACGCAGTGATCTCCTGGTTCAGATAGTCAATATACTGCTCCCGCTCGTAGACCTCCTCGATCTTTTCCTGATCAGGGCTGCACAGGGCCTCCATGCTGACCCGCAGGTTTTCCTTTGCCAGCTCACCCATGTGCTGCATCTCATGAATCGCATCGATCACGGCAGTCGCCGCGGAGATCGACTTATTTATATATTTCAGTTTATGTGTCTCCTCCTGTACCGCATCCTCACCCGGTATGATGACATATGTCAGTCTCTCAATCCAGCCCATAAACGGAAACAGCAGCACCACTTCAAACACCTTGATCAGCGTATTCGCATTGGCTACCGCACGCCCCACATCATTTCCGGATATTCTCATAAAGAGATCACAGATCGGCCTCAGAGCAGCCATCAGCATGGTGAACACGATCAAAGAGCCGATGATATTAAACAGCAAATGAATCCAGGCGGCACGCTTCGCATCTTTATTTCCGTTCAGGCTGACAAGCAGCGCGGAAATGCAGCAGCCCATGTTGCAGCCCAGGATCAGGAAAAAGCAGATTTCAAAGGCCAGCAGCCCCTGTGCAGCCATCAGGATGATGATCCCCACCGAAGCAGAAGCGCTCTGCAGCACCGCCGTTACCACAAATCCCAGCATGATCGCCACCATTGGATTCCGCATAGACTGCAGCAGTTCCACAATCTGCGGGGAATCCTGCAGACCGGTCATTCTTTCTCCCATGGTACTCAGCCCCATGAAAAGGATTCCAAATCCCAGCAAAACGATCCCGATCTTTTTCACATTCTGGTTCTCAAAAAACATATACATCACCGCGCCGATAATGACAAACAGCGGGGCGATCTCCGCCAGGTTGAACGCGATCAGCTGACCGGTCACCGTAGTGCCGATGTTGGCGCCAAGAATCGGACCCGCAGCCTGGGAAAGCTGCATCAGTCCGGAATTGACAAAGCTGACCACCATCACCGTAGTTGCATTGGAAGACTGTATGATCCCGGTAAAAACCAGTCCCACGATCATCCCGATAAAACGGTTCTGTGTAAAAAATTCCAGGATGGACCGCATCCTTGCGCCTGCCACCTGTTCCAGTCCGTCGCTCATCAGCTTCATCCCAAACAGGAACATTCCAAGTCCTCCAAACAACGAAATGATATTCGTAACACTCATTTGTATTTCCCCAACACTTTCTCTGCGTAAAAATTTCCAGCCTTATATGATTCTTTCCTAATTACAGTCCAGAATGTGAAAAATATTCGCGCCCAAAACGGATATCCGCATCCACCCGGGCTTTTAACTCCTCCACAGAGCCGAACTTCTGCTCCGGACGTACAAAGGCATGAAATTCCACCGTAACCTCTTTTCCATATACATCTCCGGCAAAGTCAAACGCATAGGCCTCTGCCAGGACTTTTGCTTCCTCCGCCACAGTCGGCTTCACTCCCAGGTTCCCTATACCCGGATAGTATGCGTCTCCCACCTGTATCCGGCAGGCGTAAACGCCGAACCTGGGCAGGATTTTTTCCGGAGGTGGCGCCACGTTCATGGTCGGAAAGCCCAGTGTCCGTCCCAGCCGCTTGCCATGCTCCACCCTTCCGGTGATCTGATAGGGATAGCCAAGCAAATCCCTGGCCAGTTCCACTCTGCCTTCACCAAGCGCCTCCCGGACATACGTGCTGCTGATGACCCGGTCCCGGTACCGCTCCTTCTCTACCACATCCAGATGATATCCATAGGTATCCGCATATCTTGCCAGCATATCCACATCCCCGCGTTTCTCATGGCCGAAACGGAAATCTGTTCCCACCACCACATAGGCCGCACGGAACCTCTCTGCCAATATCTGACGGATAAAGTCTTCTGCTTCCATCTCCCGCAGCTCCCTGGTAAATGGGCAGGCGATCATAAGATCCACTTCGGACCGCAGCCGTTCTCGTTTCTCCCGTGCCGTCAAAAGAGAAGATTTTCCCATATCAAACGCACAGACGATGCTTTCCACATCCTCCGACGCATATTCCTTGACCTTGCTGATCAGCTTTTGATGTCCTCTGTGAAGTCCCTCGAATTTTCCCAATGTCACCGCCGAGGGCTTTTCACTCTGATAAGAATGAATCTCTGTCAAATACCGCATGTCAATCCTCCGCCGCCTCTGTATCCAGAAACATCTTCTCAACACGGAATACCTGTTTCCCCGCATGATACCGATAGATTCCGATAAAATGACGCTCCCGGTCATAAACCCGCACCTGTTCCCCTTGCCGGAAACGGCTTTCTCCTTCCGGGACGTCCGGCTCCTGCCCGATCTGGCTTTCGGAAAATGGATTCCCATTGTAAACCAGGTTCTGATAGTCTTTCAGGATGCGGACCTCTTTCAGGTGCCCAAACACCGCGTCCACCGGCAGAAGCACCCGGGACAGATTCCCCTCTGCGCAGGCTTCTTCCACTTCCCCCAGCTTCATGCTGTCTTTCAGTTCAAAGCATCCTGCCTGCGTCCGAAGCAGGGCTTCCATACACCCTCCGCAGCCCAGTTCTCTGCCGATATCATGGCATAAGGTCCGGATATAAGTCCCTTTGGAACAGTGCACCCGCATTCGGACCCGTGGAAGTGAAACCTCCTGGATTGAGATCTCATGGATCGTTACGTTTCGTTTCTTCCTCTCCACCTCAATCCCCTGACGGGCCAGCTCATAAAGCTTCTTCCCATTCACCTTCAGAGCAGAATACATAGGCGGAAGCTGTGCATATTCTCCTGTAAATCCCATAATACAGGCGCGGACCTCTTCCTCTGTCAGATGCCCGGTCTCTCCTTCCTCCAGGATCTGTCCGGTGATATCCTGTGTATCCGTTGTCTTTCCAAGTAAAAGCACGGTCTCATAGGTCTTGCTCTGATCCGTCAGCATATCACACAGCCGGGTTGCTTTTCCCAGACAGACCGGAAGCACGCCTTCCGCATCCGGATCCAGTGTTCCCGTATGTCCGATCTTTTTCTGCTTTACGATCCCCCGCAGCTTCGCCACCACATCATGGGATGTATAGCCCTTTTCTTTGTAAATATTTAAAATTCCGTTCCACATCAGCAGGCTCCGTCCAGCTGCAGGGCGATCTGATGGCTCACGTTATTGACCACATCGTGAACCGTCCCTGCCATTGTAAATCCGGCTGCCTTCACATGGCCGCCTCCTCCGAAATATGTAGCAATCTTACTCACATCCACCTTATCCCTGGAACGAAGGCTGACTTTAAAAAGCTGCGTGTCGATTTCATACAGGAACAGCGCTACCTCCATTCCTTTCGTCTGTTTGAGCTGATTTACGATACCATCCATATCCGCGGGAACAGCTTCAAAAAACGCCATGTTCTTTTTTGTGATCCATGTCACGATGCACCGCTTGTCAAGGATCAAGATGCTCTCCAGCAATGCCAGACCTAAAATCTGGTTCTGCACATAGGTCTTTTCATAAAAAGTCTTTTCCACGATCTCACTTCCGTCGATCCCTTTACGCAGCAGCCCTGCCGCCGCTTCCAGGGTTTCCGGACTGGTACAGGAATACCTGAATACGCCTGTGTCATGTGCGATTCCCATATAGAGCGCTTCCGCACAGGCCTGGCTGATCTTTTCCTGGTCCAGCAGATGGTATACCAGCTCAGAGGTCGAACTGGCATCCGCCTCGATCTCATTGTAGTCCGCAAAGGACCTGTTGCTGGCATGATGGTCTATGCAGCAGGTCTGGCCGGCAGCCTCAAACAGCGGCGCGGCAAATCCGAGCCTCTCCTCGTCTCCGCAGTCCAGACAGATAAACAGGTCATATACCTGCCCGGGCGTGATCTCATGGCGTGCCTTCTCTGTATCCCGGATGAAACGGTAGGCTTCCGGAATGTATTCCAGATATACATCCGTATCGATCTGCGGATACTGTTCCCTAAGATACAGATACAGTCCCATACAGGAGCCTACACAGTCGCCGTCCGGACGGATATGTCCGCCCAGGGCCACTGATTTCTTTCCATTTAAAAGCTCTGATAAACTTATATTCATTCTTCTTCCCCATCTTTCAAATCTCTGGTCAGCTCATCAATCTTTTTGCTCATATTCACTCCGTACTCGATCGACTGATCCAGTACAAATTGGATCTCCGGTGTATTTCTCATGTTGATCGTCCTTGCCAGTTCGCGGCGGATATACCGCTCCGCGCTTCGGAGTCCGTCAAGCGTGTCTTCCTGCGCCTTACGGTCTCCGAGTACGCTGATATATGCTTTGCAGGTCTTCAGGTCGGGAGCCACTTCAACAGCTACCACGGAAGTCATGGGTGCGACCCTGGGGTCTTTGATGCCTCCTCGCAGTATGTTACTCAGTTCCCGCTGGACCTCTGCATTGACTCTCGTATTTTTAATACTGTTTTTTCTCATAACTGCTCCTTTTTATTCCCAATTCCATTTCTGATCTGTTATTTATTTTCTCTCCACTTCCACCATCTTGTAAGCTTCCACGGAGTCACCTTCCTGGATGTCGTTGTAATTTTCAAATACAAAACCGCATTCGTATCCGGAACGTACTTCCTTGACATCATCCTTAAAACGTCTCAGGGATGCCAGCGGGCCATCGAACATCACCACATTGTCGCGGGTGAGCCGAACGGAACAGTTCCGCTCAAAAATACCATCCTGCACATATGCGCCCGCAATAGTTCCTATACCGGATGCCTTGAAGGTCTGCCGCACTTCCGCATGACCCAGTACCTTTTCCTCAAAGATCGGATCCAGCATGCCCTTCATGGCCGCTTCCACATCCTCAATGGCATTGTAGATGACTCTGTACAGACGCAGGTCCACGCCTTCATGGTCCGCGATCTCCTTTGCGGTGGCATCCGGCCTTACGTTAAAGCCGATGATGATGGCGTTGGAAGCGGATGCGAGAGTCACGTCGGATTCGTTGATGGCTCCCACGCCGCCGTGGATGATCTTGATCACAACCTCATCGTTGGACAGCTTTAAGAGGCTTTGCTTCAACGCTTCCACGGAACCCTGGACATCTGCTTTGACAACGATATTCAGCTCTTTCAGATTGCCCTCCTTGATCTGGGAGAACAGATCATCCAGCGACATCTTGGACTTGGTCTCTTCCAGAAGCTTCATTTTATTCTGGGAAATGAAGGTCTCCGCGAAGTTACGCGCCTCTTTTTCCGTTGCGCATCCCACGAAGATCTCCCCGGCCTTTGGAACGTCGTTGAGACCCAGGATCTCTACCGGCTTGGACGGACCTGCTTCCTTCACACGTCTTCCCTTGTCGTCCATCATCGCACGGACTTTTCCGTGGGCGGAGCCTGCCGCGATGGCGTCTCCCACATGAAGGGTTCCTTTTTGTACAAGGACCGTCGCCACAGAACCCTTGCCCTTATCCAGCTGGGCCTCGATCACAAGGCCGCGCGCCTCACGCTTCGGATTGGCTTTGAGCTCCAGCACCTCTGCCGTCAGAAGGATCATTTCCAGCAGGTCGGAGATTCCCTCTCCGGTGTGCGCGGATACCGGTACAAAGACCGTGCTTCCGCCCCAGTCCTCTGCGATCAGTTCGTATTCTGTCAGTTCCTGTTTCACACGCTCGATGTTCGCGCTGGGCTTATCGATCTTATTGATCGCAACGATGATCTCAATCCCTGCCGCCTTGGCATGGTTGATCGCCTCCACGGTCTGGGGCATGACACCGTCGTCCGCCGCCACGACAAGAATCGCGATATCCGTGGAGTTGGCTCCACGCATACGCATGGCGGTAAACGCTTCATGTCCCGGAGTATCCAAAAAAGTAATCTTCTCGCCGTTTGCTTCCACCACGTAAGCTCCGATATGCTGGGTGATGCCGCCGGCCTCCCGGTCGATCACATTGGTATGGCGGATGGCATCCAGAAGGGATGTCTTTCCGTGGTCTACGTGTCCCATGACACATACGACCGGCGGCCGCTTCACCATGGTGCTTTCGTCCTCTTCGTCCTCCTTCAGAAGCTCTTCGATGACGTCCACCACTTCTTCCTTCTCGCACAGGACATCAAATTCCATTGCGATCTCTTCCGCCGTATCATAATCAATCTCCTGATTGACAGTGGCTACTTTTCCCTGCATAAAGAGCTTCTTTACAATAATGGACGGAACGATCTTCATCTTATCCGCAAGCTCTTTGATGGTCAGAAGCTCCGGAAGGATGATCTGCTTGATCTCTTCCACCGGCGCAGCCTTCTGCTGCGGTTTTTTCGTCTCTGTGACCGGTTTCTGCTTCTTCCCCTTTTTGCCCTTGCTTTCAAATTCCGAATCCCGAAGTTCTTTTTTCTTATAGTCTTTCTCTTTGTCTTTTCCTTTATTCCGCTGGCTCTTCTGCTGCTCTACCATAGGTGTAGGAATCCCATCCCGGTCATCCCTGCGTGCTCCGGGCCTTCCCGACGGGCGCTGTCCGCCGCCGAAGGACTGACCGCTGCGGTCTCTGTCACGGTCTCCGCGCGGGAAACGGTCTCCCTGGCCGCCTCCCTGAGAACGTCCGCCGAAGCGGTCTCCCTGGCCGCCTCCCTGAGAACGTCCGCCGAAGCGGTCTCTCTGGCCTTCTCCCTGGGAACGTCCGCCGAAACGGTCTCTCTGGCCTTCTCCCTGAGAACGTCCGCCGAAGCGGTCTCTCTGGCCTTCTCCCTGGGAACGTCCGCCGAAACGGTCTCTCTGGCCTTCTCCCTGAGAACGTCCGCCGAAGCGGTCTCTCTGGCCTTCTCCCTGGGAACGTCCGCCGAAACGGTCTCTCTGGCCTTCTCCCTGAGAACGTCCGCCGAAACGGTCTCTCTGGCCTTCTCCCTGGGAACGTCCGCCGAAACGGTCTCTCTGGCCTTCTCCCTGAGAACGTCCGCCGAAACGGTCTCTCTGGCCTTCTCCCTGAGAACGTCCGCCGAAACGGTCTCTCTGACCTTCTCCCTGGGGACGGGAACCATCCCGTCTTCCGGGACGTGCCCCCTGGCCGTCCCGGTTCATGCGGCCGCCTTCCTGAGAACGCCCGCCCTGGCTGCTGCCGCCAAAACGTCCTCCCTCTCGATTGCCCTGGGACTGTGCTCCCTGACCTGCCCCCTGCCTTGGGCGCTGATTCTGCATACTGCCGCGTGCATTTGCATTCTGGCTGTTTTCCTGTACGTTGCTATCCTGCGAACGTCTATTTTTCATCTGTTCTTCCCCTGCGTTTCCTTTTACTTCCTGCATTCCTTCCTTTTGTACCTGTACCTCCTGAGAACTCCGGACAGATTGGCTTTGTACCTGCGGATTCAAAGCATCCTGAGGCTGTACGGACTTCGTACCCTGTTCCTCAGAAACGGGACGGCTGGAAACCGTCTCCTGTTTCGGCATGGATGCCTCCCGTGCCTGTGCGGCTTCCTGAGGACGTCGCTCTGTCCCCTGAAGCCGTCCCTGAGGGCGGTTTCCTCCGGCAGGCTGTCCCTGGACGCGCCGTTCTCCAGACTGCTGCCCTGACGGACGTCTCTCTGTTCCCTGGGGCCGTCCCTGAGGACGTCTCTCCGCCCCCGGCCGTCCTGCAGACATCCTTCCCGGATTTTTTGCATTCTGAGGACGGAAGATCTGAACAATCTTTTTCTTTTTCGGCACTGCTGTCTCTTCCGCTGACGGTGCGGCTTCCTCTTTCTTTTCTGACGGTGCCGGAGGAACCGTCCTGTCAGCCGTCTCTGCTTTCACCGGTGCTTCCGCCCTTGCGGGTTTCTCTGTCCTCACCGGCGCTTCTGCTTTCTTCGGCGCCGTCTCCGCTTTTTCTGCCGGCTTTACCGCACCTGGCGCACTGGCCGGTTTCTTCCCGAACTCCCTGCGGAGATCCGAGACAACAGATTCCTCCAGGGAATTCATATGATTTTTCACCTCTACTTTTTTCTTTGCCAGTATATCCAGTAATGCTCTATTTTCTAATCCCAGCTCCTTTGCCAGCTCATGTACTCTCATTTTACCCATAGTCAAATACTACCTCCTTTATGCAATTGTCTATCATTCAGCTTCATCTGTTTTTGAATCCCGTCAGCAAATCCTTCGTCCAATATCGCCAGAGATGCACGGAATTCTTTTCCCATTGCATGCCCTAAGGTATCTTTATCTCCGTAAATATAAATTGGCACTTCATAATATTCGCACATATTGCAAAACTTCTTCCTGGTATTTTCGGATGAATCCTCTGCCAGGATGACCAATGCAGCGCGGCCGGATTTTACTTCCCGTTCTGTCATAAATTCCCCGCTGACCGTTTTTCCTGCTTTCGTAGCCAGGCCGACCAGCGAAAGCACCTTATCCTGTCTCAATCTCTTCCATCTCCTTTTCCAGATGTCCATAAACTTCCGCAGGAACCGCCTGCTTAAAGGAGCGCTCCAGCCCTTTATTTTTCACTGCCTTCTGAAAACAGTCCCTGGAATAACAAATATATGCCCCCCGGCCGTTTTTCTTTCCGGTCGTATCCAGAACAAAGCCTTCATCCTCTGTCCTGAGAACCCTCAGCAGCTCCTTTTTTGGTTTCATCTCTCCGCAGCCAACACATTTACGCATCGGTACTTTGCGTTTATTTGCCAATCATATCACCTCTCAGACGGATGCAAATTTCTGTCAAGATCATTGCTCCGTTTCTATAAATTCAATCTCCGGAACTTCCTCCTCGTACTCCCTCTCTGTCTCTTCTATATCCGTTTCCGCCGGCTCGCCGCTCACATATCCTGCAGGCGCTTCGTAACCATAGTCTTCCTCATACCCGTCAGGTGCTTCCGCATAGCCGTCCTCATATTCTTCATACTGTTCGTATTCCCCAACATAGCCGTCTTCATCCATCATTTCCATCTGATCCATGTAATCCGCCGGCAATTCACCCGACTCGATCGCCTGCGTCTCGCTCTTGATGTCGATTTTATATCCGGTCAGCCTTGCCGCCAGCCTTGCGTTCTGCCCTTCCTTGCCGATAGCCAGGGACAGCTGGTAGTCCGGCACGATGACGCTGGCCGACTTCTCATCCGGGTCAGCCATTACGGAAATGACCTTCGCCGGGCTCAACGCATTCTCGATCAGAAGCGCCGGGTTGTCACTCCAGTTGATGATGTCGATTTTTTCCCCCCGCAGCTCGCTGACCACCGCATTGACACGGGAACCGTTCAGACCCACGCAGGCACCTACCGGATCCACCTTGTCGTCATTGGACCACACAGCCATCTTGGTACGGGATCCTGCCTCCCGGGCAATGCTCTTGATCTCCACCGTCCCGTCGCTGACCTCGGCCACCTCCGCCTCAAACAGGCGCTTCACCAGCTCCGGATGGGTCCGGGACACCAGGATCTTCGGCCCCTTTGGCGTATTCTTCACTTCCACGATGTAAAGCTTGATGCGCTCCGTGGGCTGGAATACCTCTCCCTTGACCTGCTCGTTTTCCGTCAGCATGGCATCCGCCCTGCCCAGGTTGATACTGATATTCTTCCCAACATATCTCTGGACGATACCGGTCACGATATCCCGCTCTTTTTCAAAATACTGGTCAAAGACCACTTTCCGCTCTTCCTCCCGAATCTTCTGTAGGATCAGGTTCTTGGCATTCTGGGTGGCGATCCTTCCGAATGACTTGGACTCCACCCGGATCTGCGCCACATCCCCGAGCTGCAGGCTGGAATCAATCTGCTCCGCTTCCTCCAGGCTGATCTCCAGCGCCGGGTCCATGACCTCCTCCACTACTTCCTTTTCCGCAAATACGGAATAGTCACAGGTATCCCTGTTCATAATGACCTTAATATTATCGGAGGTTCCAAAATGGTTCTTGCATGCACTGATCAGAGAATTTTCAATGGCATCCATCATGGTATCCTTACTGATGTTCTTTTCCTGTTCAAGAATTGTCAACGCTTCTAATAGCTCTGTGTTCATTTTCTTTACTTTCCTTTCTATCACAATGTATCGCCTCCCGCCGCAGGCGCGGCAGCAGGAAGACTGATTCCTTCCTTGTCCATTCAAATTCGTTCACGCCTGCGTTCCAAACTCTGCCTCAGAAATCCAGCGCAAGACGGATCAGCGCAATCTCGCTCCTGTTGAATATCTGCTGTTCGTCCTCCTCGTAGGCAATGGTCACGGTGTTCTTATCAAATGCCTTCAAGACCCCTCCAAATTCCTTCTGTCCGTCAATGGGACGGTAGGTACGGATCTCCACGTCCTCCCCCAGGCTCCTCTGGAAATCCTTCTCCTTCTTCAAGGGCCTCCCCAGCCCCGGAGAACTCACTTCAAAGATATAGCTGTCTTCGATATAGTCTTTTTCATCCAGTATATCCGAAAACTTCCGGCTGATCACTTCACAGTCATCCACCGTGATCCCCCCCGGCTTATCGATATAGGCCCGCAGATACCAGGTCCCTGCCTCCTTTACATATTCTACATCTACAAGCTCAAATCCGGCTTCCGCCACGATCGGCTCCAAAAGCTCTTCTGTCCTGCTCTCATAGTCTTCTCGTCTTGACACGCTGTAACTTCCTTTCCTGAAAAAATGCTTTTCTCCAACAAAGAAGAGTGAACTTTCGTTCACTCTTCCGTCGGGTTCCTTATGTAACTGTCGTCAAGTATAACACTATTTCCCAGTAAAATCAACCTTTTTCTGAAAGGAATCATTTCTCCCCCTCTTTTTTCGCTGCTGCCCGCTCCCAAAGCATATGAACAATAACCCTGTTTTCATAATAATATGATATTGTATGCAGACCTGCATAGAAACGGTTCCAAAAATCAAAATTATGGAAGGAGCAAAGGAGAATCATTTCATTATGGAAAATCAATTAATTTGGAAGGAAGAGTTTAATATCGGAGTGGAGACGATCGATAAGGAACATCACCGTCTATTCAAGATCATCAACAAACTCTTCACATTCACCGAGGAGGAAAAGAAAAGCCAGTGGGCATGCCATGAAGGGATCAAGTTCTTCAAGGATCATGCCATAAAGCATTTTGCAGATGAAGAAGAATATATGGAATCTATTCATTATAATGACATTCAGATCCATAAGCATATCCATGCCTGTTTTCGAAATAAGACACTTCCGGCATTGGAGGAGGAGCTGGAGCGCTCAGACTATTCCCCTGAAGCTGTTGATCATTTTCTGGGGGTCTGTGCCGGCTGGCTGATCGGGCATACTCTGACAGAAGACCGTGCAATAGCAGGAGAAGACAGCAGCAAGTGGGGAAATCTGCTCCCAAGCGATGAATTAGATGCCATGCAGAAAACGATCATTCAGCTTATATATGATATGTTTCAGCTGGAGTCCAGCATGATCAGCGATGTCTATGGCGGAGAAAAGTTTGGTAAAGGGGTATATTACCGTCTGGTCTATGGTACAAAGCAGAATGAGCAATGGGAAATCATACTGGTCTTTGAAGAAAAGCTGCTGATCAATACCGTAGGAAAAGTCCTCGGACTCCAGACAAATAAGCTGGATTCTATATTGGTCAATGCTGCCAGATATACGGCACAGCAGTTTGTCGGACGCATCAGGGAACATCTGCCAGACGTGGATCTGCAGGAAATGCAGGAGGAAAATCTCCTCAACTATGAGCAGTTCCAAAATATATTTAAAAGCGAAAATCCTCAGGTCAGCCTGCTGTTCGATACTGGCGCAGGATATTTCGCATTTTGTGCCGTTGCACCGCATCTGCTCCAAAACGGAGTGGGAAATGCCATCAGCTCAGAAAATGCAATATCCGAAATCGAAGATTATCTGACGCAGAGGGAAGCCAACAAAGCAGATGAAAAGCAAAAAATACTTGTAGTAGACGATTCTGTGACGATGCGCCAGGGAATAAAACAATTACTGGAAGAGGATTATGAGATCGCTATGGCTACCTCCGGGGTTGCGGCAATCCGTTCCATCACTCTGAACAGACCTGATCTGGTTATGCTTGACTACGAGATGCCGGTCTGTGACGGCAGGCAGGTATTGGAAATGATCCGTTCCGATGATTCACTTGCAGAGCTTCCGGTTTTCTTCCTGACAGGCCGGGTTGATTCTGAAAGTGTAAAAAACGTCATTCCTTTAAAGCCTGAGGGCTATCTGTCAAAATATCTGAAACCTGAAGACATCAAAAAAAATATCGACAGCTTTTTTCGAAGAAAAAATCATAAAGTTTCTGATGGATGATCTGGACAGAATATAAAAAAATGGATGTTATAAGTATATGAAAGGTGTGTCAAATAATCTACCATGATTATTAACACACCTTTTCTCTTCTTTCTGTCAGTCAGTATTATCATCAAGAGTTCCCAGAAGGTCCTCCAGCACATCCTCCACCGAATCGGTCACATAGGTAGAGTAATACGAAATTCCTGGTGCGGAATTGGACATGGCATAGCTGGTTCCCACAGTCTGCAGCATCTCCACATCATTATACTGGTCGCCGAAGGCCATACATTCCTCCGGCCTGATCTGCAGCACATCCAGAAGCTTAAGCAGAGCGGTCCCTTTATTGGTCCCGGGGGCAATAAAATCAATCCAGATATTTCCTGATGTCACCACTTTAATCTCTGTGCTGAACTTTTCTTTCAGGTAATGAAGATATTTGTCTATGATATGCGGGCCGTCCTTCATATTACAAATAGCGATCTTCAGAATGGGGCCCTCTACCTCCCGGACATCCTTTACGATCTGTGTGGTATTTTTCATGACATTGACAATATGGTCCACAAAATCCGGATCATTGTCTTCGATAAAGCATGCGTCCTCCCGGGATACGACGATTTCAAACTTCCCGTCCTTTTTCACTTCATCGATGATCTGCCGGATCAGCTCCGGAGCGATCACCGTGCGTGAGATCACCTTTCCTTCATGGATACAGATGGATCCATTCTCCGCGATATAGGAAATCTGATCCTTCACAGGCTGAAAAAGATTTACTTCATTGTCATACTGGCGGCCGCTGGAAGCGACAAACACGATCCCCTTCTCCGTCAGCCTCCGCACCAGTTCAATGGCACGGGGCGTCAGTTCCTGCGCTCCGTTCTGAAGCAGTGTTCCGTCCAGATCGCTTGCAACTAATTTTATCATATGCTGTACCATCCCTTCAAACCAATCAATCACCTTTTCACACCGCTTTGCTGCAGTAACTTTTAGTTACAGGTCACGCCTGGGGCAGTCCGAACTTCATCCGGGCGGCTACGGCCAGATACTGGGCTGTAGCCTCTACCCCCATGGTATTGCTGTCGATCAGGATGTCCTTATACTCTTTATCTTCTGCCAGATATCCGGAATATTCCAGGGAATAGGAGTCACGCATCTCGTCAATCTCCCGCAGGGCCTTGCGGCTGTCCTCCTCCGTGCGTCCCAGCACCTCCATACAATATTTCAGCCTGGCCTTATATTCTGCGAAAATGTAGATATGCAGAGCGTTCTCTTCCTCGGAAAGTATATAGTCAGAACAGCGCCCGACTACCACGCAGCTTCCCTTTTTTACCACCCGCTTCATAAACTCCGACTGCACCTCAAAGATCTCGTTCTGGGTATTGCTGCTGTTCCTCGCCATTGCAAACGGAATCCGGGTAGCCGGCTGGGGCTGGCGCACGGCAGTCTCCTCTTCCCTCTCCACCACATCCTCGGGAATCGACAGTTCCTCCGCCGCTTCCTGAATCATCTCACCGTCATAGCAGGGAACCCCCAGGATTTCACTCAGGCGCTTTGCAATCTCGCGTCCATGGCTGGCAAACTGTCTGTTCACGGTAATCACAAATCGGTCCATATATGTTCCTCCATTCTTCACTCCGAATCATCCCGGTCATACTTTCCTAAAAACATGTTCTAAGACTCTGTTGTATATTCTACAACATAAATTTGAAAATCACAAGAACAAGTTTACATGACAGCCCCCGTGAGCATGAATCCCACAACCGCAAGCACGCACGCAATGACATTATAAGGAAGCTGGGACAGCGCATGCTCCATACTGTCGATTCCTGCGCTCTGGGCTGCAAGCAGGGTTGCATCCGAGTAAAAGCAGGCATGGCTCCCGAAGGTTCCACCGGAGATGACTGCCGCCATGATCAGCACCGGGTTCGCCCCGATCACAGACCCCAGCGGAAATACAATGGGTGTAATGATGGAACTCATGCCCCAGTCTGAACCGGTCGTAAACGCAAGGACCGCCCCAAGCGCGAACACCATGGCCGGGAAAATGGCCGGAAACAGCAAAGGCTCGGTCTTCTCCACAATATACTCCGTCATCCCCATCCGTCCGCAGATGTCCTTGAGCACAAAGGTCACCAGAAGCATGGTGAGCACCGGCAGCATATCGCTGAATCCCTGGATGGTATTATTCATAAATTCATCCACTGTAAGGACCTTACGGGGAACATAGAGTACAAAGCTTACGACCAGCGCCACTACAACAGACGCCAGGATGTCTCCGGTTGCCACCGCCAGCCCCACAAGCACTCCCATGGGAATCAGGAAATACCAGATATTGCCGTCCGTGTCCTGGTCATAAACCGTTGCGTGGTTGAATTTCCGGCTGAAATCCGAATACACCTTTCCGGTCTCCTCTACTCTCCGGAATGCCTTTTTCATCGGGCCCAGCCTGGGCATCACTCCCATAGCAAAGAGGAATACGAATGCCAATGTAATGATCGGATAAAAGCAGAAGGGAACCGCTTTCAAATAAGCTGCCATCGGGGACGTGACCCCGATGGCTTTTACGCTTTCCTGTTCAAAAAACAGGTTTGCGTAGAACACCGCCCATGTGGAGATGGGCAGGAGTACGCACACCGGCGCTCCGGTGGAATTGAGCACATATGCCAGCGATTCGCGCGGCAGCTTTCTGTCGTCATAAATCTTCTTCATACATGCCCCGATGGACAATACGTTCAGATAGTCGTCCACAAAGATCAGTATCCCCATGATATATGTGGTCAGAAATGTTTTTTTGTCACTGCTGCATATTTTTGCAAGATATTTGGAGAAGCCAAAGCTTCCTCTGGAAGCCGTAAGCTGCGCGATCAGCGCGCCGAATAACAGGCATACCAGAAATACCCAGACCTCCTCCGCAAGCATTTCCTGTAATACCACGCACCACTGCGCAAGGAAATTCCCTTCAAAGGCAAAAAATGCAGCTACAAGAGAGCCAAGCAGCATACACTCTACCGTTCTTCTTGTCTTGATTGCCCCTATTATAATGCAGATAGTTATAATGATTGCGATTAATCCTTGATCCATAGGCTTCTCCAATCGTCTATTCTAAATATCGGCGCCTGCTCCGTGCAGTATGCCGATATTTCTGAAAATACAGGAAAGGGCGTATCGGGAAAAAGTTGTTTTGTTTTTCCGGAACGCCCTTTCGCCAAAATATATTTTTAAGGAATTATGGTTAAATCATGTCAGCAGTTCTCAACAAATTCAGAGCCGTACAACTCTGTGCCTTACGATATACCAGGCCATTGTGCATGATTCCCTTACGCAAATGTGATCACAGTACCGGTCTTTCCTTCCAGCGCATCGATGGCCTTGTCCAGGCTGGTGATGATGGCTTTCTTATTAGGATAGGTCCGGGCAAATTTCATAGCGGCCTCTACCTTTGGAAGCATGCTTCCCGGTGCGAACTGGCCTTCCTCTACATACTGCGCCGCTTCTGCAAGGCTCATGTGATCCAGGTTCTTCTGATCCGGCTTGCCCCAGTTGACGGCAACCTTCTCCACCTCCGTCAGGATCATCAGCGTATCTGCGTCTACCTGTTCAGCCAGCAGCTCTGCTGCAAAGTCCTTGTCAATAACAGCCGCAACACCTTCCAGAGTTCCGTTCATCCGTTCCACAACCGGGATTCCGCCGCCTCCGCAGGAAATCACGATGGAGGAATCCCACAGGTTCTTAATCGCTTCGATCTCTACGATCCTCTTCGGGATCGGAGACGCAACGACTCTTCTCCAGCCTCTTCCTGCATCTTCTTTCATGGAATACCCTTTTTCTTCCTGCAGGGCCTTTGCTTCTTCCTCCGTATAGAACGGTCCGATTGGTTTTGTCGGATTGGTAAATCCGGGATCCTTTTCATCTACGATCATCTGGGTCGCAACAGTCAGTACCGGATAATTGATATTGCGGATATTCAGTGCATAGCGCAGCGCCTGCTGGATGTGGTATCCGATATATCCCTGGCTCATAGCGCCGCATACGTCAAAGGGCATAGCCGGAGTCACGTCCTTTGCGGTCTCCGATGCAAGCAGGATCCGTCCCACCTGAGGCCCGTTGCCGTGTACGATAGCCACCTCATATCCCTGGGAGCAGATATCTGCGATCCTTTCACAGGTATTCTTTACTACTTCAAGCTGTCCCTCTGCTGTCGGTGCACTGTTCTTTGATTGAAGGGCATTTCCGCCCAATGCGATTACAATCTTGGACATTTCATTCACCTCATGCTGTTTTTTCTATCATTCGCAGCGATCCGGGACAGCATCCGCTATGGACTTTTCTTGAGCTGCAGTCTGCTGTCCGGAATCGTCATATTACATTTTAAATGGATTAGTTGATGCCTCTCTCAGCCATGAACTTCTCAAGCTGCTCTTTTGCTGCTGCGATCTGAAGCTCTGACGGAGCTGCTTCTCTCTGATACTGTGTCAGATATACCAGAAGTCCTCTCATAGCGGTCAGACGGTTTCCAGCCTCATCCCAGCACAGGGAAGAGTCAGAATCCGCGACCTCGTCTGTAACGTCTTCGCCTCTGGTTGCCGGCAGACAGTGCATGAACTTGCATCCAATATTTCCAAGGCTCATCAGTTCTCTGTTTACCTGGTAGTCGCCGAATACGCGTACACGCTCTTCCTTCGGCATCTCATTTTCATACAGGCCGTACCATACGTCTGTATAAATGAAGTCAGCGCCCTTCACATCTTCTCTGTTGTCAGAGGTCAGGAAGGTTGCTCCGCTTTCCTTACAGTTCTCTTCGATCTTCGCCAGACAAGCTGCACTTGGGCTGTCCTGAAGCTGATGTCCCTTCGGTCCGTAGTGTACGAACTTCATTCCGAGCTTAGTTGTGATCATCGCCAGAGATGCGCAGACCTGTGTTGCGTCGCCTACGAATACAACCTTGCAGTCTTCCAGTTTCTTTCCTCTCGGAAGGTTCTCAACGATCGTACAGAGGTCGCCGATCTCCTGAGTCGGATGATTGTAATCAGACATTCCGTTAAGTACCGGGATGGAGCAGGCACTTGCCAGGTCAACCACTGTCTTGTGCTCGATCACTCGTGACATTACGATGTCGATCAGCTGAGACAGAACTTTTCCTGTATCACCGATGGTCTCGTGTCCGCCTAACTGGATCATGCCAGGTCCAAGGTACTGTGCGTGTCCGCCCAGCTGTTCCATAGCAGTCTCGAAGGATACACGGGTTCTTGTGGATGACTGCTGGAAGATCATTCCCAGAGTTTTGCCCTTCATAAGCGGCGGATTGTAGCCAGCCTTGATGCTCTTCTTGATCTCCAGGGAAAGGTGGATGATATCAAGCAGTTCTTCCTTTGTGAAATCCATTGTGTCGATGAAGTGTCTTACGCCATTTGCATACATAATTATAATCTCCTTTTTCTTTATATATTTTATTTGATTGATTAACAAAGTTATTTGTTGTTCCCGCAGGCGGGATGCCCGCGGGATATGTCATATATTCAGATGGTCTGTCTCTTTCGGAACAGTCGTCCGCAGACGAGGTTTCTTACTTCGCCTTCGGCTGCTGCTGTGTAATACAGTGGATGTTTCCGCCGCCGTAAGCAACTTCTGTTGTCTGCACGCCTACGATCTTGCGGTCCGGATAGATCTCCTGCATCTGTATTGAAGATGTGATTGTCATTTTTAATTTTGACAATTATGGTGTGACCGGTATCCATATTACAAACCGCAGTTTTACCGAGAATTTGATGAGTATCTATTTTGTATATACTGCCCTGCGGATCCTTGTGCCTCATCTGCGGTCGCTTATGATTTCCGAAGAGACGGACGCTTCTGCCGGAAATACCGGTGTACAAGCCCTATCGGCAGAACGTGAGACACCGCTGGATTCCGCCAGCGAATCACAGACATTTTTTTTAGATGACGTGTTGAGAGGCTCTTTGGATGGGGTTGCAGATGCGGAACAAGATACAGAGGATCAGGAAGTTCCCCGGAGCGCCGCTTTTCGCAGTCCTGACGGAACCGCCGTACCAGCAGCCGAAACCGGCGCGTTTTCCGACCAGGCAGATTATTCCAAGTTCTATCTGTTCAGCAGGGATTACCAGCTAACGCCGAGGGAGCAGCATATCCTGCAGCTTTTATTGGAAAATAAGACAAATGTTGAGATTGCGGACGACTTATGTATTTCCATCGGCACTGCCAAGGCACATGTACACAATATCTTTGCCAAGGTAGAGGTAAAAAAGAGACAGCAGTTATTAGACATTTACGGTCATTATAACCCGACAGACACGGTTTGATCCTATCAGCCCCAAAAGAAAGCAAGGGATTCCGGCAGCCCTCAGTGTGCCGAAATCCCTTGTTTGTGTCACAGTAACTATATATCTTTATTTTCCACATTGTGTATTGACAATACAGCGAATCCGAAAGATACGGCCGTTAATACAAACGGAAATACCGCGTTATCAGCCATGGTAAAATCACCCACATTTGCCTGTGTAAGAAAAATCAGTAAAAACGAAGTTATAATGGCCGCTTTCGAGGATTTCAACGCCATCCCCACAAACAAGGCAATAAAACTCATGCTTACAATGACGAAGGATTTTAGGAAAAGCTGGATATAAAAGGACAAACTGCCGATATCAAAGTCAATCACAAACGATGACCGCATATATTTTGAGCCTATAAATATACACAGATAGATTACGAACTTTGACAATACTAATGCCACAAAATTAAAAATCCATACCGCAGCCATTTGGGATGCCAGTATTTTCTGCCGTTTCACCGGATAAGTAAACATCAGATTCATCGTTTTATTTTTATAAGCGCTCACAATAAAGGATGCCAGCATAACGCATGTAAAAATAAGAAATGCCATGCCTGTAAACAATTCGATCGGGGAAGAAATGGTATCCATTCCCGGCGCGGCGTCCAGCGTCCCATCTGGGTCATCCGCAATTCCCCAAAAAGCAAGTGCAAACGTGAACAGACACAGGAGCGCCGTCAAAATAACTGCATTTCGGATATATTTTCCGATGTTGTTTTTCTTCCATTCAAGTCTGATCAGTTTTAACATGATCTTTCCACCTCCCCTGTCAGTTTCAGGAAATAATCCTCCAGCGATTCCGTATGCTTCGTGATAGACGTCATTTCCACCCCGTTCAGAAGCAATTCCTTTGATATTTTCTGTGTTGCAGCTGAAAGCTCATAGATACGTATTTTAGAATCGTCTATCATCTTAAAATTCTTCAGATTCATTTTGTCCGAAAGTATATAGGCGGCTTTTTGCGTGTTTTCTACCGTAAGCTCTATATAGGCCGTGTTCATTTTGGAGATTTCCTGCATGGAAATTTCCCTTATCAATTTTCCATGGCTGATAATGCCGATTGTATCTGCAATACTTTCAATTTCTGAAAGAATATGGCTGGATATCAAAATCGTCATGCCATACTCTGTTGACAGCATCTGAAACAAATCCCTGATCTGCTTCATTCCCGCCGGATCTAACCCGTTAGCCGGTTCATCGAGGATGACCAGTTCCTGCCTGCACAGGATGGCCCGGGCAATTCCCAGACGCTGCTTCATTCCCAGGGAATAGCTTTTCACAGGTTTCTCCCCCGCATCCGTCAGATCCAGCATACCCAGCGCTTCTTCGACGCTGCCTTTGTTGTAATATCCCATGTACTCACAGTGAA
Source organism: Lachnospiraceae bacterium M18-1 (assembly GCA_000403295.2). Lineage (GTDB taxonomy): Bacteria > Bacillota > Clostridia > Lachnospirales > Lachnospiraceae > Schaedlerella. The sequence continues at coordinate 581,662 of KE159605.1, forward strand.
GCTTCAGGTTCTCTTTCCCACTCATATGTTCATAGAAAGTCGGAAATTCAATGATGCTCCCCATCCGTTTCAACACCTCGTAAGAAGCAGGTTCCAGAGTTTTTCCAAAGAGTTCGACCAAACCCGACGTCGGCTTCCAGAGGTTCGTAAGCATCTTCATCACCGTAGTTTTCCCCGCTCCGTTGGGTCCTAAAAATCCGTAGATCTCGCCTTTTTTCACATGGATATTCACGTCAGCAATCAGCTCTTTTCCGTCTATTGTCTTACATAGATGGTTTGTTTGTAAAATATATGACATCTTGCGTCTCCTTTCTTTTTGCCCCTTCACATGATTTAAAACTTATCTGAAAGGTTCATTTGCTTTATGAATATCATTATAAATCAGCAGATTTTCAAAACTCTTGACAAAATCTTACGAATTTCTTTCGTTAATAGCTCATCTTCTTCAATTTTATAGTAAATGTAGTTTTCACGTTTGGCACACTTTTCAGAAGAATATCTCCTCCCAGCTGCCTGGCAAGATTCCTTGCGATCGTCAGCCCCAGTCCGTTCCCCTGTATTTCCCGGTTTCTGGAATCCTCCATGGTATAGAGCCGGTCAAACACATGAGATACGGATTCCTGCTCGATCCCCTTCCCCTTATCAGTCACATCAATATACACACAGCTCTTGTCCTGTCTCAGAAAAACCCCCATATAATTTCCGTCACTTCCGTACCGGATCACATTGGACAGCAGATTACGGAAAATCCTTTGCAGGGCATCCGGATCCCCCTGTACAAAAACAGCAGTTTCCGGGATGGAAAGCTCCACCTCAAATTCCTTCTGCAGCAGAATATCATAAAATTCCAGCACATTTTCCCTGCACACTTCGCTGATATTCACTTTATCCAGCCGGATGTCCGTATCTCCCGCCTCCAGCTTTGCCAGTGAAAAAAACTGATTAATCAGATCCATCACCTGCTTCGCCTTCATCTCCGCCTTTTTCAGCATTTCATCCTCCCCGCGGTCCAGGCGCATAATCTCCAGATATCCCAATATGACCGTCAGCGGGGTTTTGATATCATGGGAAACATTGGACAGCATTTTCTTGGAAGAAATCTGCTCCCTCCTATAATCAGCCTTTATTCTCTGGCGTTCTGTCAGCAGCCGGTTGATCTGTGCCCCTAACTCCATCAGAACCGGATTGTCCGTGAATATCATAACCTTCTCATCACTGTCTGTTTCTGAAATTTCCTCCAATTTTTCATTGATCTGCCGAAGCTTCGTCTGTATTCCCCTGTGAAACACAAACCGCTGGTGCAGCACCACAAGAAGCAATATCGCAATCCCGGCAGCCATAAAAAAAAGTATCGTTTCATCACTCATCTCTGACATCCCCCAGCTTATATCCGATTCCCCATACCGTCACCACATACTGCGGTTTGCGTGGAGTGTCCTCAATCTTGTTCCGCAGCCTGCTGATATGGACATTGACAGCATTCTCATCGCCCAGATACGCGTCATTCCATACAAGGGAATAAATCTGCTCTTTCGTATAGACCTTCCTTGGATTCTGCAGCAATAGCTTTAAGATTTCAAATTCCTTTGAAGTCAGTTCAATCCTGCTGCCGTCTTTCATGACAGAATATCCATTCAGATCCATCACAAGGCCGCCTTTTTTCAAGATCTGTCCGGTCGGTTCGCTGCCTGCGGAATACTGTGTACTCCTTCGGATATTTGCCTTGATCCGTGCCGCCACTTCCGTAACGGAAAATGGTTTCGTAATATAATCATCCGCTCCCAGACCCAGTCCAAGCGTCTTGTCAGAATCCGTGTCCTTTGCTGACAGGATAATGATCGGTACCGTATGGCTCTCCCGGATTCTCGCCATCACCTCCATACCGCTCATTTTCGGAATCATCAGATCCAAAAGGACCAGACTGAACGTATCTGATAAAAATTTACTGCATGCACTTTCCCCGTCAAAAGCCGTAACCACCTCAAAGTTTTCCGTTTCCAAAAAATTTTTCAGCATGGTGCTGATTTCCATATCATCCTCAACCAGTAAAATCTTATTCAATGTCAAAATCCCCCTTCGCATCCAGCCCGCCTGCTGCAGATTTTTCAAAACTGTTCCGATCGGGCGCATCCATATTTTTTAATCGACTCGAATGTATGCTGCTTTAGTAGTATATCACGAAATTCTACCTTCGTACAATTTGAAGACACTAAAAAAAGCTAGTTTTCTATTTTCAATGGGCTGGATATTATGGGAAATGTTACTGTTTTCCCACTGCTGTCGTATAATAATATTACGATTTACCCATTAAAACGATAGCTGCCCAATGCGGTTATCCCAATCAGCTCTACTTCTCCCAGGCTTTCAAAAAATGCTATGACCTGTCCCCCCAGGAGTGGAGACAGCTGCTGTCATACGAGATAATTTTCTCATAACTCCACTCCTTTGTACAATATTTTTATAGTTTGAATACATGGTTAAAGCAAGGATACACAGCCCGGGCCTGCTTTTTTCTTACATAACCATTCAAGCTGATTTAAATTATAAAAAAAAAGGCACTCGCCTGTAAATAAAACGATGTGCCTAACATATATTACGATTTCACAAAAATCATATTTTTTATCTAAAATTATTGGTAAAATTAGATTATCTCTTTAGAAGTTCTTATATGTCGGTATAGCCCGTATTTCCGGGCTTTTCCGGCATTTTAGATATGGAGAGAAGTTCACATATACCCTTATAATCCCTTATGTTTTCCCTCTGGGCAGTAGTAAAAAAGTAGTAAATTCTGCTGACGACTATGCAATCAGTCTTTCCATTTCAGCCCTTGCGGAAGCGAATGTTGCGTGTGCGTAATAGTTCAGCGTCATTGTGATATTGGAGTGTCCCATGATATACTGTAACGCTTTCGGGTTCATTCCGGCATTGGCTAAGTTGGTGCAGAACGTATGGCGCAGGGTGTGGGGTGTCATTACTTTGGGTAAGGCTTCCTCATGGCACTTGTTGTACTTCTTTGCAAGCCCCCCGGAACATGGTCGCATAGTTCACATTCGTTTTTGGGCAACCGTCACGGTTAAGGAAAAGGAAATTGCTGTAACCGTCAATGGTGGTCGTTTTCGCTCCCCTGCGGTTATCCAACACGCGCCCCAACGCTTCATACACTTTTTCACTCATTGGAATTTGTCTGATACCGCTCTGTGTTTTGGGCTTCTCTATGTAGTAGCCTGTTTCCGCGCTCCGTAAAAGCTGGTGGTCTACATTGATTACCCGGTTTTCAAAGTCAAGATCAGTTTCAGTCAACCCGCAGAGTTCGGAAATCCTAAGCCCTGTCCCCAGCAGTATGATAACTTCATCACGGTATTTCTGATAGACGCTATCATTTTGCATAAAGCATAAAAGGCTTTCTTCCTGTTCCGCTGTGAGAGGTACTTTCGGCTCTGTGTCGTCCTCGATCACGGTGTTTAGCTGGAAGTCAAAGGGGTTCTTCCTTATACAGTCGTCCTGTATCGCTGTGTAAAAAGCAGCTTTCAGAGAACGCTTGTCATTGCTTATGGTCTTGTAGGATATTCCCTTTTCTTTCATGCGCAACGCCCATTCTTTCGCGTCGGACAGCTTCACACTGTCAATGGGGCAGGAACCAAGTTTATCCGCTTCCAGCAGCTTCATCAGCCGTTCGCGCCCCTTTGTGGTGTTATGCCTTACGTTCCCTCGGTGGCGGTTCTGCTTCGCGTAAAGCTCGCAGACGGTCATTTTCTTTCCGGTCGTGTCTATCCCGTCGTCAAGGTCTTTCTGTATCTCTTTTTCCTTTTCTCTAAGGGATATATCGTCACGCTTTCCGGCAGGGGTCTTGTCCGTAGGCACTAACTTCCACGCATAGACAAATTGCACTTTACCAAAAGTATCGGTATATTTGTAAGCATATCTCCCGTCTTTTCTCTGGCTCTCTCCCGAACGCAAAATGCGGTTTTTATTATCACGTCTTTTCTCCGACATTGTTTTTGCTCCTTTCTGTGTCGGAAAGAGCCTTGATATGCCTGTATTTATTATAGCAGATTTAAAGATTATTTCCACTGTCTTTTTTACTGAATTGCGTCCAACACACCACTTTTTGTTTTCTTTCTTGTTACGCTTTAGAACGCTATTTCCGGGGGTAGGAATATAAATCCTTATCTCCTGTCAATTCCATGTCTGCAAGCCGCCAAAAACAAGCTGAAAAGACTCCCTACTGCGTAACAAACTCCATAATAAATTGAGGGCGAAAGCAGTTTACTGATTTCACCCTCTTGACTGCCCAACAGCAAAGGCGGGAAAAGCTGTCAAGGGCGCGTAGCGCGAAGTTTACCCTTGACAGCTTTTCCTGTCTTTGCTACTTCCTATCGGTCGAAGCGGAATTTCAATATGGATTCTGTTAATCTTGCTTTTAATCTGTCCTGTGTATCGTCATTGATGCGCCCTTTGTACATAGACAGATATTTGATGTGCGCGGTGTAATGCCGCAACACTTCCTCTACCGCTTCCGGCTCTCCAGCAACGGTTTTTTCGATCACTTCAAAAGGTATCAGCTTCTTGTTCCTCATATCCCAATTCCTCCCATTCTTTCCGTAGCTGTTTCAGTGCAACATTTCTCCTGCGGTTTATTGAACTTCTGCAACGTCCGTACAGCCTGCCGATTGCTCCGTCACGATAACCGAGGAAGTAATAAAGCAACAGGACTTCCCGCCTTAAATGCGGCAATCTTGATAATGCTATTGCCAGCCGTTCATCATCAACGATAACTTCCTTTCCCAACACAAGAAATACAGTTGGCTTGTCCTGCTTTTCAAAATAGCTGTCCATAGCGGACGGTTCAAAATGTTTCTCTGACATCAGATAGTCAAGGGATATTTCCCTTTCCTCTTTTCGTTTCAAATCCCGCCAAGCGTTGATTGCTTCATGGCGCAGGACAATCTTACAGAACGCATTGAACGCATACTCGATATGTTCCATGAACCTTTCAGAATATCTCATTTTCTCTCACCCCCTTTCTTCCCAGTAGGGGGCTATTACAGCAAACACCCATACAACAAAAAGCTGCACAGGCATTTGGGTAATATGAGTTATTAAGACATATTAAATGATATAATAGTTCATACTCATAGGCAAAAAATCCCGTTTCGCAAGACAGAATTTTTTTAACAAATCAATGACTGATGAATTTTGCTGATACAGTTTGCATTTCATGGCGGCTAACTCCTTTAGCCGCCATATCTTTAGGCAAAGATTCTCACTTCTTTAGTAAAAGAAACGGCGGCTTTGATTTTCCCAAAGCCGCCGTTTAATGATAGGCGTGTGAAAAGACCTCTGCTTGACGACGGCTTTTTTTCTTTTGCCGTCGTGCGGCAGATTATTATTCTATATTCATTTCTAAATGCCCTGTAAAATTGTTTCCAATAACGCCAATATAGTTCCCGCCTTCCGGCAATGTTATTGTTTCGGAATAGCTACCAGTTGCTTCAAGCAGGATTACCGGATCATCACTACCAGAAACCCAAAACACTTGCGCTGTTCCCTCGGTAATTTCCAAGTCAAAGGAAACAGAAATATCTTTGCCATTTTCGCGCTCAATAGAAGTTCCGCCAAAGAGATATTCTGTTTTAGAAAAATCCTTATAATCTGCCGTATACGTCCCGGTATAGCAATCTTCCCCGTATGTCCGATTTCCTTTCAGTGAAAAATCGCTTGTGAGTGCTGTATTTCCAGCTATTTGGACAACACTATTATACTGATCTAAGATTTCATCTTTTGAACACCCTGCAAGTGTCAAACCAAATATCAAAACACTCATTGAAAGGAAATGGAAACGTATTTTCTTATAGCGCATATCATCAGCCTTTCTATTTTTTAATTCCAAACCTATAACTGCCCTTATTCATTCGTTGGTTCTGTATAATTGCTTTGCACAACGGCAGGAAGTTCATCATATTGCACCTCTTTCCATTCAAGAACACCTCGGATCGGCATTACCGTTAAACGGATAAAAGCTCCCTCTTTCAATTCCTTTGATGTTCCGAATGTAATTTCTTTTCCTTTTCCATTCTCATCGTAAGAAAATAAAGTGTATGAGTAATCCATACTTCCACTAAAGTTAATTACACCGCCTTTTGATTTGGTCTGTTCTATTTTACTGTTATCAATCTGTGAATAGTAGTATGTGCTGCCAGTTCCCGAAAGAAACCACATACAAAAACAAATAAAACCTACAATAATTATTACAACTACCGCAATCCCGATAGATAATTTTTTCTTCATTCCTATATCCTCCGCTTACCAACCTTTTTTTGTTATTGTTTTTTTGTGTTTTTTTGCTGCCTTGACTGGCACGTTTCCTTTTGCCGTGAATACGAAAACAGCAGTAATCATCAATACGACAATCATACTAATCAGACAGATGAAAACATTCCAATGTACAGCCGGATCGTAGCTTCTGTAACTGATTAAGCCTAAACTTGCAGTAACAGGATAAACATTTGCTAACGTAACATTTCCAGAGGCAAACATACCGCCATAGCCATAAACAAAAGCAATAATTGTTCCAAGCATATGTCCGTTTGGTATACGGGCAGCGAAAGCAATTACAGGCATGACTGCAATATATAAAAACAGACAGTTGAGAATAATCTGAATAAATGTCTGTAATACTGATGTTACAGACATTCCCGAAAATCCCATCAACAAATTGGCAATTACCGTGAATGTCGCACTTACCAGCCCAAAAAACAAAGAAAGCAGCGCACATACAAGCAATTTCCCACACAAAAGGCGACTATAAGGAACAGGAATAGTCATAATACTTTTCAGCGTATCGTCTTTTCCTTCCCTTACTATGATATATCCGGCAATGAGGGCAATGCACATGGGGAAAATCGTTGTGGCATTATTTTTGATTACCTGTTCTGTAAAAAAGGCAAATGTCCAAACCGTTCCGTCCAATGCGGTTGTGGAAAAAAGCGTTAATACGACGGAGAGCAGCATTAGGAAAACACCTGCCCATATCATATGATACCGTTTTAATTTCCATATTTCGGTCTTAACCATGCGAAACATATCATTCATCCCCTCTCTTTTTATACATATAATCAATTACTATAACGGAAAGCAAAGCGATAACGGCTAAAATAGTGATTGTCTGAAATGTAGTCGGAATTAAATTTTCCAACATCCCCACACCGTCCATAGTGCCATGCGCGGTTAAATTTCCTGCGCTCCATAGGGTTGTAAGCGGAATTGGCATTAGCCAGCACATCACTTTAGGTAGTGCGCCAAAAGATGATTCGGCTGTCATACTTAAAACACTGTAAAAAACACACAATAAAACAGAAAATATATAGTTCTTGCTAAAGAAAACGACAAGGACGATTAACGGCAGCGTCCCGGCTGTAATAAAAATCCCCATTTCCAGAGCAAAAAATAATCTGTAAGCAATATTGTTTACTTCTGCAATCAGCCCGCCGCAAAGGATTGTTATAAGAGCCGATGTCAGACTGAAAATAATTCCAAAAGAGAACAGGACAATAATCTTTGCCAAAATCATCTGTGTGCTTGTTATGGGAATTGTGCGTAGATTTTTGAAAGTATCATTATCCCGTTCCATAAAAAAGAGCATGGCTGCAATCACCCCGATCATGCACGGTAAAAGCAATTCTACTCCATAGCCCATAACCGACTGAAAGTAATCATTGAAAATCGCTATCTTACTGTCATATCGTTCTGCTGTCTGCGGCATTGTCATCAATACTGTCAGCGGCACGGGAAATAAAAACGCAGAAAGAACAACCAGCCATATAAATTTTTTGCGCTTTAATTTTGCAAATTCGCACATAACCAGTTTAAGCAATCCCCTCACCCCCTGTTACACGTTTGAAGTAATCTTCAAGGCTCTCTTCGCAAGTATGGGCTTCCGATACTTCTAAACCATTTTCAACAAAAGCAGTAACAATTCTTCCTATTGGTAAATCAAGATTATGCACCTGTATATTGTGGTTGTCCTGTACGGTAAACCGGCTCTCATGGAAGATGCGTTCTAAAATTCTTGCCGCCTGTGCCGCATCCGAAACAGTAAAGCGGATATGCTTGCTGCTCTTTGCTTCCAGTTCTGCAAGACTTTCTTCTTCCAGCAATGTACCGTGGTCGATAATGCCTATATCGTCTGCCAAAAGTGCAATTTCAGAAAGGATATGGCTGGAAATCAATATTGTTTTTCCACGCTCATTGCAGAGATCACGGATAAAGGAACGGACTTCTGCAATTCCAATCGGGTCAAGACCGTTGATCGGTTCATCCAAAATCAAAAGCTCCGGGTCGTGCATAATGGCAAGTGCAATCGCCAGTCGCTGCTTCATGCCAAGTGAATATTGGGAAAACAGCTTTTTATCTTTGTAAGGCAGACCAACTAAATCAAGTGCATTTTTAATTGCGTTGCGGTTCGGCACTCCCCGCAGGGTAGCAAAAATGCGCAGATTTTCGGTAGCTGTAAGATTAGGATAGAAGCCGGGGGATTCAATCAGACTGCCAATACGGGGCAACAGCTTTTTTTCATTTGCCTGTAAGGGCTTCCCCCAAATCGTCACTTCCCCAGAAGTCGGCTGTGTAAGTCCAAGCAGCATCTTCATAGTCGTTGTCTTTCCGGCTCCATTTCTGCCAAGCAGACCATAGATACGTCCTTTTTGAACATGAATGTTCAGATTGGCAACACTTTTTTGTGTTCCGTATTGCTTTGTAAGATTTTTCGTTTCAATTATATATTTGCTCATTGCGAAACCTCCTTTTCATGTCTGCCATTCTACCACGCCAACCTTGCATTAACCTTGCACCAATCTTGCATTAACCTTGCAATTTGGAAAAGGCGATTTTTACAAATAATTACTCCCGCCATAGAGGGCGGGAGCTGATTAGTTTATCAAAGGGAAAAACAGGGTGAAAATTGTTCCTTTTCCCGGTGTGCTGTCTGCCGTTATTGTTCCGTTTAATTTATCAACAAGCTCATGTACGATAGACAGACCAAGACCGCTGCCTTTTTCAGACCGCCCTTTATCGCATTTATACAGCCGATCAAAAATATGCTTTAAGTCCTCCTTGCCAATCCCTATTCCATTATCAGACAGGAGAATTTTTATATTCCTGTTCTGTTCCGATAAAGCGACTTCAATTTTATCTGCATGGCTATGGGAGATTACATTTTGTATAAGGTTGTTTAATATCCGCATATATCCGTCCGGGTCAATCTGCACCCGGAAAGGCTGTTCTGGAATGTCAATCGTGAAATCTACCTGTGTATCTTCAAATATCGGTATCCAGTCGATTAGTATATTCCGTGTCAGCTCTGTTAAATCAATCTCCGCTATGTTCATGGAAAATTCATTAGAACCTAACCTAAACCAATCAAAAAGCACATCTATATATTCTTTCAAGTCATGCGCTTTCCGGCGGGCAGTTTCGATATAGTCATCACGTTCTTTTCCGTCAACAATCCCCTTGTGTGCAGCGTCTAAATACCCAATCAAAGTGGTAAGCGGTGTCCTTACATCATGGGAAAGACTCGTCATAAGCTGCCTGTTTGTTTCGTCCGTCTGGTGATAGGCAGAAAGCCTTTTTTCATAAGACAGGATAATATCGTTGATTGCATAAGCAAGAGGGGCAACAAGCTCATGTGTTTCTGCTAAAATACGCCTGTTTCCATTCCCATTTTTTATATCTTCCAAAGCGTCAGATATTTCCGAAATCTGCTTTTTTACACGCCGGACGGTCAGCGCAGAACTGCAAACAGATAAAAGGACAATCACTATTTCAATCACAATGATAGCTTCTGTATACAATGGTCATACCTCCTTACTGAAACGGTAGCCAATCCCTTTTACTGTCTGGATATATTTAGGGCTTCCGGGATTTTCTTCTATTTTTTTCCGTAAACGGCTAATGATTGCCATAATATTACTATCATCATACACATATTCCTCGCCCCATACCTTTTCATATATTTGCTGTTTTGTTAGTATTTTTCCTTGATTTTTAGCAAGGAACAGAAGAAGATCAAATTCTTTCGGGGGAAGTTCATATTCTCCATTTATTGTGACAATGGAACGGCTATTAAAATCAATCGTCAACCCGTCAAACTCAAATTTCTGTGTCTGTCCGTCTTTTTGGTTGAAGCGGGTATAGCGTCTAATCAATGAAACAATACGGGCAACCAGCTCGTCCATATCAAAAGGTTTTGTTAAATAATCATCGGCTCCCGCCCGCAAGCCACGCACTTTTGAAGCACTGTCATTTTTTGATGTAAACATTAAAATAGGTAGACTGCTTTCCTGTCTAATCTGTTCTAATGTTTCAAAACCATCGAAACCGGGCATCATTACGTCCAGTATGACGAGCTGGTATTCCTTTTCTTTTAGTTGTAGCAAGCCGGATTTCCCGGAATAGCAGCAGTCAGCTTCTATACTCTCTTGTAAAATACTTTGTTTAATCAATGCACAAAGCTCTTTATCATCATCAATAATTAAAACTTTATTCATGTTTTTTCTTCCTTTCTGCTTTCAAGCGGGCATCTGTTGGTTTTTCAGCGTTCTTTGGTATCAACCACAAGCGGCTGAATTTTGCCACACCCGGTATACGGTTTTCCTCACATAACTTTTGCACCCGTCTTTCTGAAATGCCCCATTTTTGCGCCGCTTCCGGGGCAGAAATAAACTCTAACATTTTCGGTCTCCCTCGCTTTCCTAAGGTCTATTGCTATAATTATATACGGTCAGCCGAATAAATTCAAGAAATTAAATAATGCTTTGCATTTTAATCGTCTTGTACGGTGTTGTAGGTAGTGAGAGAACTATCACGAGGGTTTGGGATATTTCCCAACAAGCAAATCTGTCCGGCAAGCCGCATACGGGCAGATTTACGGAAAAGGGTACTCTTTTCCTATGCTTGCTCCGAAACTTATTCTTCTTTGAAAACGTAATTTACGGCGGATTTTCATTACCCGAAACAACAGCCCTACTCGCATGGAAAAGCATTTTCCGTTTAGAGCAGTGAAAATTCCCCTTGTGTTGACAGAACTGTTGTTCCGGGGATTTCCCGATAAAGGGCTTTTACTCCCTGTGCATAACAACCGTAACTTTGCTATTATCAGATTATCGGCGCAGGGTAAGCGTTCTCAGTAATTCGGATTGCTGTTCTCTTGGGGGAAACAGTTCTGGGCATGGAGCCGACAATCGCGTCCAGTCTGTAAATGCTAAACCTTATACTGTTTGAGAATATCATTTTGATACTGATCTTTAGAATCTCTCTATAAATTTCCAATGTTTTTGTATGCCTGTTCCTTTCGTTTCCATTCCGGCGGCTGTATTGTTTTTCCGATATAGAGAGAGGGAAGGATAGGAAGGGAAAGGAATAGGTATTTTATAAATCAGTATTTATTTATATCTTTATTTAATTGCATTGGATTTTCCGACGTCGGATTACCCGGTATCGGAAAATCCAATATCGGGTTTCCCAATATCGGACGGTTCATGTTGTGTCTTGCTTGGAAAATCGCCATAGCTTCATTACCCATTTTGCTTTGTATTTGTTACGCTATAGAACGCCATTTTGCCGGGTTAAGGTATAAATCCTTGCCCTCAATAAAAATGCGCCCAGAAAGCCGCATATAACAAGGCTCTTGTTGCTCCTAATGCGTAACATAAGGGTATAAAAAAGCGGCGTTCCTGTTCTCCTTGTTTGGAGATAAAGAAACGCCGTGCCTTTGGAGTATTTCTTTATTCAGTTTTTCAATGCTGGGGGCTGGTGTTTGGGCTTGCAGGATTCCGGGCGGCATATCAAGGCTCTTTCCCTCAAAAGTAGTAAATTGGTAGTAAATTTCGCTTGAAATCCTGCGTGTATGTCCGTAAATCAAGGCTTTTTTGAGATAATCAACCATTTTATATAAATATATTATAATTTGTGCCATCGCCTTAAAAATGGCGCTAATTAGCAAAATGACCTCTTTATCTCAAATCCGTTCAGACAGTTTCCTTTCAAAACGGTCCTTACGCAGGTCTGCCGGAATTTTGGTCGGATAATCCCCCTGAAAGCAGGCAGCACAATAATCCTCACTGTCTATCAGTTTATCCAGCTTTTCTATTGGTAAATATCCCAAAGAATCTACTCCGATGATCCTTTCTATCTCATCCATACTATGATGGCATGCGATCAGGTTTTCTTCAGAATCAATATCCGTGCCGTAATAGCAAGGATATAAAAATGGGGGAGAAGAAATTCTCATATGGATCTCTTTCGCTCCGGCATCACGCAAAAGCTTTACGATGCGTTTGCTGGTCGTCCCTCTGACAATGGAATCATCGATCAGCACGACTCTTTTTCCATCAATCACTTTCTTAACAGGGCTCAGCTTAATCCTGACCTGATCCAGACGTTCATTTTGTCCCGGAGAAATGAATGTCCTGCCGATATATTTATTTTTGATCAGGCCAATCCCGTAGGGAATACCGGATTTTTTCGCATATCCCAATGCCGCGTCCAATCCGCTGTCGGGAACGCCAATCACGATATCCGCGCATTTTGGATAGCTCTCTGCCAGTAATTCTCCGGCTTTCATACGAGATTCATGTACGGATATGCCGTCTATCACAGAATCCGGTCTTGCAAAATAGATGTATTCAAAAATGCAGGTTCTCCGCTTCTGTTTTTCACAGTGTTCCCGCCTTGATTCCACACCGTTTTCCGTAAACACCAGAATCTCTCCCGGCAGCACATCGCGGATAAATTCTGCTCCTACCGCTGACAGCGCACAGCTTTCGGATGCAGCCACATATGCCCCGTCCGCCGTCTTTCCATAGCAAAGCGGCCGGAACCCATATGGATCTCTTGCAGCGATCATCTTTGTAGAAGAAATCATCACCAGCGAATACGCGCCTTCCAGTAAATTCATGGTATTGCTGACTGCTTCCTCAATGCTTGGCGTCTTAAGCCTTTCTCTCGTGATCACATAAGCGATGGTTTCCGTATCACTGGTTGTATGGAATATTGCTCCCGATAATTCCAGTTTATCGCGAAGCTCCAATGCATTGCTCAGATTTCCATTGTGGGCCAGCGCCAGCTTTCCTTTCTGGTGGTTCACTTCAACAGGCTGGCAGTTATTTCTTGTATTTCCTCCGGTTGTACCATATCTTACATGTCCCACCGCCATTTTTCCCATCGGAAAATGGGTGAATGTATCTTCTGAAAATACTTCACTGATAAGCCCCAGATCTTTATAGGAAGAAAATACGCCGTCATCATTCACAACAATCCCACAGCCCTCCTGTCCTCTGTGCTGCAGGGCATACAGCCCATAATAAACAATGCCTGCCATATTTTCCTTTTTTGTACTCATCACTCCGAATACGCCGCATTCTTCATGAATAGCCATTACCTCATTCCCTCCCCTGTTTTATTCTGGCTTTTATTCCACATCCTGAAGGGCGTCAAAGCCTTCTTCTCCGGTTCTTACTTTTACAACATTTTCCACATCATAAACAAAAATCTTTCCATCTCCAATATGCCCTGTGTAAAGTACCTTCTTCGCTGTTTCAATCACTTTACGGACTGGAACGGCGCTGACTACAATATCCACTTGTACCTTCGGAAACAGATTTGCTTCAACCTGTACGCCACGATAATATTCCGGTTTGCCTTTCTGAATCCCGCATCCTAAGACATGGGATACTGTCATCCCAGTAATTCCAAGCTGCATGATCGCATTCTTTAATGCTTCAAATTTGGATTCCTTGCAGACAATCTCAATCTTTGTAAACTTCGGAGTTCCTTCTTCAAATGCAGGAACTTTCTTAACCGGGATTGCTTCGGCAGCCGGAATATCACCGGATACCACCACTGGATCATTTCCTTCTTCCATATACTCCGGAAGCATTGCAAAGCCTGCATATGCAGAAGGTAGACCATGTTCTGCCGTATCAAGGCCAGCCATTTCTTCTTCTCTATCTGCCCGAAGACCTGCCGCCGCTCTGATCACAAGGAATGTAATCGTAATTGTAACCGCCGTCCATGCTGCGACACTGGCAAAACCGATAATCTGGAGTTTTAATAATTCAAATCCGCCGCCATAAAACAGACCAGTTAAAGTTTCTCCTGAAGCATTTGCAATGCTGTATCCGGGCGCCGTATCCGTAGCAAATAATCCGACTGCCAGTGTACCCCAGATCCCATTCATGCAATGCACGGCAACTGCCCCGACCGGATCGTCAATGCGAAGTACATGGTCAAGAAGCCAAACGCCAAACACGACTAAAAGGCCTGCAACTGCTCCGATCACAACCGCTCCGAATGCATCCGTCACATCACACGGCGCTGTGATTGCCACAAGTCCTGCCAAAGATGCGTTCAGACACATGGAAACATCCGGCTTTCCATATTTTATCCATGTAAAGACCATACAGACAACAGTTGCAACAGCCGGTGCGACTGTTGTTGTCAGGAAAATAGAACCAAGCTGCGCAATAGAAGTTGCAGCCGCACCATTAAATCCATACCAGCCGAGCCAAAGAATAAATACCCCAAGCGATCCAAGTGCAATGCTGTGTCCTGGAAATGCATTTACTTTTAAAACTTTTCCGCTCTTATCCCTGGTAAATTTTCCGATACGGGGACCAAGAATTTTTGCACCGATCAATGCAGAAATACCACCTACCATATGAATCGCACAGGAACCGGCAAAATCATGGAAGCCAAGCTGCGAAAGCCATCCTCCTCCCCAGATCCAGTGTGCTTCGATCGGATAAATCAACGCAGAAATCACACCGGAATAAATACAATAGGAAAGAAATTTTGTACGTTCTGCCATTGCACCGGAAACGATGGTTGCCGTTGTAGCACAGAATACAAGGTTAAATACAAAGCTTGAAAAATCAAACTCTGCATATGCCGTAAACAAATCAAATCCCGGTTTTCCGATAAATCCAAACAAGTCTTCTCCCATCAGCAGACCAAAACCAATCAATATAAATACTACGGTTCCAATACAAAAATCCATCAAGTTCTTCATAATGATATTTCCTGTATTTTTTGCCCTGGTAAAACCTGCCTCTACCATTGCAAAACCTGCCTGCATCCAGAACACCAATGCGGCGCCAATTAAAAACCAGACTCCGAACACTTCGCCAGATACTGCTTCCTGCACAAGTTCTTTCATAACGTCATTCATATCTCTTCCTCCAATCAGATTAAATTTTTCAACTTATTTTACACAAACAGGTAGATTACCATAAGTTGGAAATGGCCAGTATTTCTTTGCAACATACTTTAGATTAAAAAAATCTGATACATTCTTCATCTTTCACTCCTTCCAATCTGAAAACAAAAAGCAAGGTTGGCTTTCATGGTACTTTTCCCTGCACCACAAAAGACACCCTTGCCTTTCTGTTTTGTATTGTATGTATTTTTTTATAAAGTAAAAAGCGTCTCTGAGAACTTCATCTCAAAGACGCCCTTGCCTTTACGTGTTGGATAATACACCCTTTAAAATCATTTGTCAATCCTTTTTTAGTTTTTCTATCGTTTTTTATTTCGCTGTTGTACTTTTTTCAGAAGTCCTTCCACTATAATTAAGTTTGTTTTCAAATATCTCTTTCCCTCCTTTGTTTTTCTTCGGAAACCGTATCTCCGTGACAGAATTTCAGCCACACTGCTGCTCAATGATCAATTGCCTTCCATATAATTTTCTATCAAATCATAATCCTCTTTAGAAATCGTATACACTCCATTGTCCGTCTGTTCGATAAAATATTTTCCTTCATCTTCATATAAAAATAATCTGCATATCACATTCTCTTTACTGATAAAGTCTGCATTAATAATATTTTCAACACGGACAGGCGTACCTATTTCACCGCTCATTGTAGTCGGTTTCGTACCTTGTAAAATGCCCAATATATCTTCCACATCCTCTATGCTGCTTATCACGATTGGATTATCAGAATTCTTTTTGAGAGAGAGATTTTCTACTGTCCCCACATTTGGTAATTCAAGTTCATAAGCCAGTTCTTTTGCGTCTGTAAACTTTGGAATGACTGGTTTTCCTTTTTCCTCGAATTTTATATTATAAAACTTGTCTTCTTTTTCATCGTAAATCAATACATAATCAAAATTGCAGATTGGCAGATCCTGTTCTTTTTCTGTCGTTAAAGTCTCATCTATTTTGCATGGACGGACCGTATACGCATCGGTAGAAACTCCAAAAAACGTATATTCAGGCACATATGTCGTCACAAGCATTTCCGTGTCAGAAACTTTCAGAGAATATGTTTTATCATCTTTTATGTTCATATCCGTATAATGAGATACTGCTTCGTTTAAGCGGTCAACAGTCATTTGCTCCGCAGACTTGTTCTTTACCAAAAGCCAAATACATACGAAACCAACCAATATGACCCCCGTTATAATTATGAACAGTTTCTTTTTCATAGCAACACTCCCTAAATTTATTGACTTGTGTAATTCCGGTTCACAGTCCCTTACTCACTAAAATTTTATCAAATTTCTTCTCCGACAGGATTTCATGGGTCACAAACTGCCCGTCATAAAAAAGAGAGAACGTTGTAAAGGGCGAGGGGGCATTCTGCGCATCCTCTCTGGTCTGAATATGTACGGATTGAAACGCAGCGTTCCTGACTTTTGCCATCTCCTCCAGTATCGGTACATACTTAGCCGTAAAGGGGCATTGGTTTGTATAATACAGCACAAATCCTTCCGGCATATCTCCATGCCCGCATACGCTGTCCCGGAAACGTGGAAGGGAAGCGTCCTCCTCAAAGGGCAAATACATCAGCTCAAAATAAGGCTCCGCCGTATCCGCTGTCTGAAATCCCTTATAGCCCATATACTTTGGATCAGAGAGGAATCCCATTTTCTTTTTGGAGGACAGGGTCACAAGCCCCTTTTTTCCTTTCGCTTTACTGTCTCCGATACACGCATCCAGCAGGAAGTTCGAGTATCCATGCCCCTTGAACTGCCCGGATACCCACAGGCAGTCGATGTACATGTAGCCCTCTGCCCAGATGGGCGCCCATGCATATTCCGCAGGGATATACTCAATGAAGCATTTCCCCCGGACATTGCCTTTTAAGAATACAAGCCCTTCGTCCAGCCGCTCCTTCAGCCAGTTCTTTTTGGACATGACCTGAATATCTTTGTTATTGGATATGGCACAGCAGATGTGTTCTTTATCCATATTTTCGTATGTCAATTTTACAAATTCCATACTCTATTGCCTCCTGTCATTCAATCTGCATCAAATAAAAACTCATCCTAACCACCCCTGATAAAACGCTGCTGCTCCTAAAATTGCGCCAACGACCATCGCCGCCAATGTTACAACAATAATGATAGGATGCTCTTTCATCAGTTTCACTAATTCTTTTAAATCGTTCAATGAACCTTTCCTCCTTTGTCCTTCAACTTCTTTTCCGTTATCTATTTCCGCTTCTGTTCTTGCAGTAATACCTGATCGAACATTAGTCGTTCGATCAGTATGAATTGCCAACACAACTGCAAAGGATATCATTTGTGCCGCCAAAATCCGGACAATTTGTAATTCGTCTGCGCCATTTAGTGAAACGACATGCAGCATGTTTGCAGCAACAGTATTATTGAATAAATGGTCGCCAAGCCCTGCCCATAGATTTCCTGTTATGCGGTAAAGAAGGCCCCATTTGATTCCCATAATCCCGGCAAGGATCATATAGCCAATACCCATAAGAAGCATTGCCGCAAATGACATTTCGCCGTTGATATAACTTCTGATTGGCATTACCATATGCCAAATACCAAATAAAAATGCAGCAATAAAATTCGCCTGCATAAATGGCTTTGTTTCGGAAAGTGTTCTGATGAATAATCCGCGAAAAACACCTTCCTCCATCCATACATTGATCATATTAAATAGCACACATAACAGAAAGAAAACGAAATCCGTATTTTTTATTTGAGAGCCGGTTAATGAAAAACTGCTGATATACATTTCTAAATGTGCGGGATTGCCTTGCAGAATAAAAATTGCTAATTCCAAACCATATGAAATAATAAAGCAAACGCTTCCCAATAACAATCCTTTCAAAATACCGCTTGCAAAACCGTTTCTTTGAAATCCAATATCACTCCACGAAAGATTTACCCTTTTTAGTACCAAAGCCAATATGATAATTCCAACTACTTTATGAAGCACATTTTCTCCAATAGCCGTTTTGTCTGTTTCAATCAGAAAGTATTCTACAAACCTCACGGATAAACAAAGCGTGAATATTGCAATGCACAAATGATCTGGTTTGTATTTTGTATTTCTCTCCATATATAGTTACCTCGATAACTGGATTTTTATCTCATTTCTACAATAATAGAGCCTTCCATAATCTTACTATCCTCAAGTAAACTGCCATACAGGCTTTTTGAGACCGCGGATTTTGCAGGGCATCCTATTGAAAATAACAGTCTGCTCTTTCATGGATATTTTCCCGACCTGATAACCGTAATCCGTCAATTCCTTTTTGTATTTCAGGAAAGAATGGTCGATGGGTATCCCTGCGATATCCTGAATTTCCTCAAATGTCAGCCGAAAAGATTCCTTTCCGGGTTTCTGAACATATTCCCATAAAGCGTTATATTTACTCATTATCCTTTTTTATCCCCTCTCCGAACTGAAATATCCATTTTTTCTTATTCATTTTTCTTCCCTTATTGAAACAATTCGAACGGCGGAAGCCATTCCGCCGTCACCATATGTCGGACTTTTTAAAAAATCTTTTGATGTCCGGCTAAATTCCTGATGATTTGTTATTGCATGAATCACTTCATTTTCCCAATTGTATAACCTGAAATTTGATATAGCTTCCACTCCCAGCAGTGCGTCTACGATATGATCATGATAGCTGCTGACATGCTTTTCTATCATAAAACGCATCAGTTCCAGCCGTTTATCCATGCTTCTTATATTTGATGAAGCAGGAGCTGTACGATACCAAATCAGCGGTTTATCCACAATCCCAATCACAGATTTTGGAGAAGTTTCCAACATACTTAAAAAGAAATCCCAATCTTCAAAGCCAGAACGCATAGATTCATCATATCCCCCGCATTGTTCATAAATGTCCCGGCGGAGAATATGTGTCGCCGGACAACAATTTCGGGATAAAAATGAACTTATATTCCCTCCGGCAGGACAGACAATGGAATCCAATGCTCCAAATGTATGCATCCAGGAGGATGCTGCGACCATGGATGGATTGCTGCCAAGCAGACGGCTAACATACTCTGTATATTCCGGTTTCAATTTGTCGTCTCCATCCAATACTAATACCATTGGAGCCTCTGTTTTCTTAATACCAGCATTTCTCGCGGCAGATACTCCCCCATTTTCCTGGTAATGTATCATCACCGGAATTGGTAAATCAGACTTTTTTTCTATATCTTTTAATACGCATAAGGAACCTTCATCTGTGGAACCATCATCTACAATGATAATTTTCTGTGGTAATACTGTTTGGGCGCATAAAGATTCAACGGCTTCAAGAATCATCATGCCTTGATTAAAACTTGTTATGACCGCCTCAATGTCTGTTCCAAAACAATATGTGTTCCCATTCCTGCTTTCCGCTATTCTCTTTTCCTGTTCCCCGTGTTCTTCTTTTCGCTTCCGGATAGCGTTTTCCTGCTCTGATTTCGCTTTTTCCCGCGCCTCCTTCGCTTCTTCCTTCATTCCCTTTTCAACTTTCTTTTGATAGTCCTCTGCTTTATCTGCGGTCTCACCGACATACCCCATTGCCCGCTCCATGGCAGATGTATCACCTCTCCTCTCTGCTTCTTGATAGACACGGAAAGGTGTATTCGTCATTTTCATATTCATACTTGCCCCTGCAAGGCCTTCCATCGTTTTCGCATGCATTATAATCCCTCCAATTTGATATTGCCGGGTAAGGAGCTGTCCCCTTTTTCGTTTTTCGGCAGTGAGAAGCGGCAGGTTAATCCATTTGCTGTGAGATGCTTTCTGGATGCTGTGGGATGATCAGCAGTACCTGTAGGATAAATACGTCCCCCCGTGTCTCTATACTCATGGCACCGCCATATTTTTCGGCTACCTTTTTTACATTCGACAAGCCAGTCCCTTTTTTGAACGTATCTTTTCCATGGAAGCTGTTCTCCACTTCTATCATAAGGAAATCCCCCTGGATACGCCCGGACACATAGATATGCCCATCTGTGCCGTCGTCCGGATTTTTACATGCATGAATCGCATTATCCAGCGCGTTTGACAGGACAATACAGATATCAATGTCCCGCAGGCTGCAGGGGTATGGCAGAAGAAGGGAGCAATCCACGCCTATCCCCATGCTTTTTGCAATCCCCAGCTTGTTCCCCACCAAAATATCCACGACCGGGTTATTGGTACTGCAGGGGAATGACATTTTTTCCGCCATATCGTCCATATCCTCCATATAGCTTACAGCTTCCTCTACTTTCCCGCTCTGCAGGAGCTTTTTTACCACTGCGATGTGATTCCTGATGTCATGGCGGAATGACTTTGTTTCATCGTAACGGGTCTTCGCCTCCTCTACATACTGATTCAGGGAATATTCTTCCTGCTCCAGCAATGATAATTCTCTGCTAAGGCGGAAATTCTGCTGCAATTTCTTATAAGAGAACAGGATGCAGAACACACTTAAAAGCCCAAAAAACTGCATGACGAGCAGCTGCCAGTGGTTGAACAGATACAGGTAAGGTTCTTCCTCCCCTATAACCTCATACCTGTACTCAAATGCGATCGTATTAATGTACTCACTCATAATAAAGATCATCAGGATCGGGATGAAAACCAGAAACATCTGCTGCATTTCCGCTGCGGTATAATAGGAAAAATAGCGATATACCATATAATAACAAAACCCGGCCAGCAGAAGTGACGCCGCCTCGCTGCCCAGCATGACCGCGATGCCGGCATTACCACTGAAAAAATCCGGCCTCCATGAGTATAAAAGCCCCGTCAGGGAGTTCACAATCCCAAAGCAGAGCAGCATGATTTCCGTCATCAAGGCCGCATACAAAATAGAAAACTTAAAATCCGCGTGACAGACCAGCATCCCGTATCCCGTAAGAAGAAATACATACACCACGAAGCCCGTTATCGTGCCGACCGAAAAAAAATCGTTGACAACCACCGCACATACTGCAAACAGGAAATAAAAAGGAATCCATATTTTCTTTTTCAGGATTTTTGCTAAAAAATAAAGCTGGATAGATATCTCGATAACACCCATAATATATCTATTAAAAAAGTCTAAATACTCAGCCATTTTACCTCCCATATGGAAATCTCCCTATCTGCCCGGCACCCTTTCAGGCAGGCCGGCAATCTGAATCAGAACCATTTCGAATCTCAGATGTTCTTCATATACCGCAGCACAACACTGGAGAACTCTTTACTCCGCAGCCGTGATACGGGAACCTCTTTGCCGTTATCCATATAGGCAGTCCCGTTTTTATAACCTTTTAAGTGCTTCAGATTGATGAGATAGCTCCTGTGGCATCGGAAAAAATGGCCGCCCAGTTTCGTTTCCAGATTTTCAATCCGCTCATAATAATCAAGAACTTCGTCTGATACCAGGTTCAGATATATTTTCCGGTCTATGATCTCACAAAAGACAATCTCATCCTTTCGAATAATACGCCCTTCATATCCCTTCTGCACGAGCAGGCTGTCTTCACCGACGCTGTGCATAGAAGCTAACAGGCGCTCCATGGTTCTCTCAAACTGCTTTTCTTCCACCGGCTTGACCAGATAATCGTAGGCCTGCACCTCAAAAGACTGGAATACCATCTCTTTCAGTACCGTGATGAAGATCAGAAATCCCCGGAACTTATCCGCCCTCAGTTTCCTTGCCGTCTCCATACCATCCATGCCATTCATCTGGATATCCAGAAACAGGATGTCGATCTGCCCATCGTAGTTCAGCAGCTCTTCACCGCTTAAAAACGTCCGGAGGCTGATCTCCCTGTTCTTTTTACGAAAAAAATCGGAAACAAACGTCTTTATGTGATCAGACATCTGTTTTTCATCGTCGCAGATTACAATATGGATCAAGGTGCCACCTCCTAAATCATCATCAAGATAGACATTTTATTATAGCCTGTCCGAAACGCCGAAACAATGGAATCGCTGTGAAATGTTTATCTGTTGCTGTAAAATGGTTACTGTTCACACGGCGTCGTGCACCCTGCTGCACGGCGTCCGGCCAATTCAGTGATGGGGCAGGCATCCAGCCCCTCGCCGTCAGGCGACTTTTCAATGGGCTGGATGCGGTTACTGGAGCACCCAAAGGGTGTGAACCGTAACGTAAAATGCATTATGATGTCATATATTGAAATGAATCTGCTCTGCCAGAGATTGTTTTTTCTGCCTGCGGACCGTCCAGACAGACAGAATCAGTTCCATGCCAAACAACACCAGGATAAACAACCCCATTTCCAGAAATGGGAACTGATATGGAACAATTTTTCCGGCAAAGGATTTCTTACTCACTTCCATACATATTACCACAGAAACCGGCACTCCTACAATGAAGACCGCCAGCACTGCAAAAAATGCGTAGCACATCCCCTCAACAATATTCATCCGGCATAGCTGCTTCCCCGTCAGGCCGATGGAACGCAGGATGCCCACTTGTCAATCATCCCTGATCGCAGACAGGATACTTGTTTTCTTTAGTTCCGACCTGGCATATATAGAAAAAAGCAAATAAATCACCGCCAGCACAGCAGCCAGAGCCACCAGAAACATCCACGGCAATTTCAAAGTAATGCAATGATTCATGATATCTAACCGTTTGCACACAATGGCACTGAAAATACTGCCGCATAAAAGGGATATTACCAGCGAACCGCCAAGATAGATCCCGATTTCTATATCCAGCATTTTGTTTAACTGCTTTTTCGTCGTCCCCACAGCCTCAAACAGGCCAAATTCGCATTTCCTATTCTGAAAATCAACCAGAAACATGTTCATAAGGCTGATGCTACCAAAGATAAGTAAAATGACTGAAATCATATACATCGCCTTGATCGACGCCTGATATCTGTACTGAATATTCACAATCGTCTGTTCATCCGTATTTACCTGTATTTTCCCATTCTGCTCCGCAAGCCCCCGGACCGCATCCAGGACTTCCTGGAAACACCCGTCGGAAGCTTTCACAGCCAGAATCCCTGTCTGCTCTGTGATCCCTGTCTGCTTTTTTGCCGTATCATACGTCATGATAAAATAAGGGCTGCCTGGAACAACGGGGCTGTCCTGCATCAGATCCGCGCTGTCGTATGTCCCCGCTACAACAGATTCTATCTCAAAGCTGCTGCCGTCGGGAGCCCTTCCTTTTATTTTCAGAGTATCCCCGACTTTTGCAATGCCTTCTTCGGCTAATATTCCGTTTCTTGCGGCCATATCATCATAGTCTGCCGCACCATCAGATAAAACAGCCTGCTTTTCTTCTATCTGTTCCCGATTTAAGGTCGGGAAACAACTGGCGTAGCTTGTGATCGATCCAATCCCGCCCGGAAATGTAACCGTCATATAGATACAATCACACCTGGTGATCTTTTCTATCCCGCTTATTGTTTCCAATTCCTGGATCAGCGCCTGGTCCTCCAGTGGATTTCCCTCAAGCTGCAGCTTTGAACTTCCGTAGGGCTCCGACTCTTTATCAAAAGAACTTCCCACCGTGTTTTTTATCTGTATCAGAATATTGCCATAGGGATAATACATAAAATTTGCCTGTTTTTCCGGGTCAATCGAACCGGCGGCCGTGGAAGTGACCAGCAGAAGCGCCCCGCTCATTCCAAGCATGAAAAGTGTCAGGGCCGCCTTCTTCCGGTTCCTCTGTATATTCATTTTCGCCAAATGAAACGGCGTGAATCTTTGGTGCAGCCTCCGGCTCTTTATTTTATCCCCTGTATACACAAGATATCTCGTACCCTCTACCGGAGAAGTATGCATTGCCACCCGGACAGGCCCAAAAATAGCAAGGTTCACGGTCACAAAAGCTGCCGCCGCAATCAGGACAGCGTAAAGAACCGCTACTTTTATACGGAATCCGTCGGGACAGCCTGCAAATCCAACCAAGACACCGGCGAAAAGTCCCAGCGGAATCCCTGTCATGGCATACAGGCGGCCCTCTTTCCCTGCCATTCTTTTCATCTGCTTTTTGGTCATTCCGATCGTTCGCAGCTGCCCGAACATCTGGACATTTTTTACAATCTTTGTATAAAAAACACCATGGACAATCGTTGCAGCCAGAATCGCCGTCAGTACAGCCAGAATCGGAACCGGAATCGGAATCCCCGATTTTATGGCACCCGACATCACCGCAAAATATTCTGTAAGGTTGATCTGCTCTTTTACAATGTCTGTATTCTGTATTACCCCTTCGACAAAATCAAGAATGGCTGACGAACTGATTGCCTTCGTATTAAGCCTTGTATAGCCAGTTACTTGAAACGTATCCTCTGATAAGACGCGCGCCAGTTCCTTGTTCACATAGATGAAATAACCATCGCTCTCTTTCGTATCATTTAGAATACCTGAAAGAATATATTCCGCTTCCCGGCCTGTGCCGGTCAGATCAAGCGAAATGATATCACCGGCCTGGTATGGTTTTCCCAGATAATCAATATAATTTTGCGGCAGCATGATCTCATTTTCTTTTTGCGGAGTATTTCCCTGAAGCGTCTTTTCTTCCTGATGCAAAAAATAATCCTTGTTTCCATATGCAACCGTGATTGTCTTATCCTCCACATAAAACAGCCCGATTGCCGAGTATTCGCCAATCCATAAAACATCTTCATTCTGATGCAGCCGGGCCGACTGCTCGTCTGTAATTCCCAAAATGCCGATCTGGGCTTTGTTTCTCTGTGTATTCTTATATTTCTCCTCTAAACCTGCCGAAATCAATACGATTGAAAAAACCATGCAGACAGAAAGCGCGATCGTAAAGATCAAAAGCAGGCGGCTTCTTTTATCTGCTTTCATATTTCTATTTGCCAGCTTGTTTACAACAAAGCTGGTATCATTTTCAAAAGGCCATGTCATGATCTTCCGCCTCCTTTTCGCACTTGCCTTCCTCCTTTACAAGGCAGCGCCCCCTCGCCTTCGCCCGGCGGCAATTCGTCGGAAGGCATTCCGAAAGTGCTCCGCACTTGCCTTCCTCCTCTAACAATCCGGCCGTCCTCGATGCGGACAATGCGGTCGGCAAGCTGGGCGATCTCGTTGTTGTGCGTAATCATAACGATGGTCTGGTCAAACGACCTGCTGGTGCGTTTTAAAAGGCCAAGCACATCGGCGCTGGATTTGCTGTCCAGGTTGCCGGTAGGGCGTATAAAGTTAGTATAACATGGAAAGCCCCCGGAAAGCCTGCTGCCCTCCGGGGTTCTTTTATTCTATCCTTTCAACCTCTGCCACCTTCTGCATAAGCTCCGACACGCTGATTTTATCAGAAGTCAGAAAATATGAATAGTCGCAATAGTTCTGTTTTTCTGTGATAACCACCGCAAGCTCCCCTTTGTAGATGAAATTATACTGTGTTTCCTCCTGCCCTTCTTCCGTCCTGATATTCTTTTTTATTATCAGTTCCCCGTCTTCCGGCTGCGGCTTATCATCTTTCACAGTCGCCCGCCACGTCGCTTCAATTATCCTGTTTCTTGTTTCAATCGTCCTGTCCGTCATTGCTGCAACTTCCTTCACGACTGCTGCCGCAACGTCTTCTTTCCATCTCTGCAACATATTCAACAATTTCTTCCAGCTCCTTTTTCACATATGCGGACAGACAAGCTGTTTCCTGCGGCAGAACTGATATTCTTTCTCCATGCGCCGCCCTCCGTCATACAAACTGCGTCATTTCATCAATGGTCTTCTTCATGTCCTCGGCTTCCCAGTACCCGTCGCAGGAATCGCCGCCTCTCCTGCTCTTCCCGTCACTGTTGCAGAAATACTTCCACGCCCCTTTTCCCTTCTCATACGGCATGACAAGCCCGCAGCTTTCACACTTCCCCGGTCTTTTCTCCATCTGCCTGACCCTCCCTTTCCATGCGCTGATATACGGCAGTTACAATGTAATCATTCATTGATTGCCCAGCAGCGGAAGCCGCCCTTTCAATCTTCACTTTCTCCCCCATTTTTACAAACGGGTACAGCCTTTCATAATTCTTGCCGTTGAAAGTGTTCTTTGCCTTCGTCGCCGCTTTCTGCTGCCCCGTGTTCCTCGTGTCCGGCTTCTTCTCTTCCATGTTCCTCCCTCCTTCCTTTTCTGGGTATGTATCATTATATCACTTACGCAAGTATTACGCAAGTATATTTATTTATCCTGCCTATTGAATTAACATATCACTAAAATTAGTGAATACCAATATTTGTTTCACAAAAATTTGAGATTTTTTCTTGACTTTTAAGTAATAAGAAACTACAATATAATAAAAGAGAAAAGAGGTGATTTTTTTATGCTAGAGTACAAAATAAATGTAATAAAAGAACTGGAAAATGTTGGTGTAAATACTACTGTTGCAAGAAAGACAGGAGTATTCGGACAGGAAACTATGAGGAAATTTAGAAACAAAGATACATCTATATCATTAGATAATCTAAATCGACTTTGCTGCATCCTTGAAATGCAGCCAAGGGATATTATTAAATATGTCGAAACTGATGATGACAGAGAAAAAATAATCTCAAAAATTTGTGAAAAAGCAATTGACAATCACTAAAAATTGTGATAATATATAATTGTCAAGAGGGAAACCGAATGACAATAACCTGAAAGGGAGAAAGGAGAACAGATGGAAGTCATGAACGAAAAAGAAATCAAAATCGTAAAGAACTCAACAATTTACGAAATCCGGCTGGCATTTGCCAGTGGAGAGAAAGAGGATTACAAGAAAGAAGAAATCCTCGAAATGCTTGACAAAATCGCACTTGCGAAAGAGCAGGAGTAGTCAAGGGAACAGAAAAGGGCGGCAGACACAAAAGCCGCCCAATCCATGAAGATTATATCAGGTTATTTTCCTACCGATTAAGCAGATCTTTGAGATCTTGAAATTGTTTTTTGCTCCGCTCTAGTGTCTGTATGTCTTTGTAGAGATCCTTTATAGCTTTAAGTTCCTCCAGCGATCCTATCGGTCGGATTGTGTGGCCGTCCAGATAATACTGCTCTGCCTGCCCCGTCACTTCCAGGATAGCCCTCGTAGCGCCACCTGTGAGTCCAACCAGAGTATTATTTTCTTCCGAAGCTGGCGCATTGGAAACCGTAGTACCATTCTGGGCCTCTTCCCTGTTAATACATTCCAAGATTCCGTCCCAGGGATAATCATAATATGTCCTGATATGGCTTTCATGGCCGGTCTGATCTCCCTCTGCCCCGTCAATGCCATTATTTTCACTGATTGCAAATTCCATCAACATATCCGGCACAGCAGAAAGACACATGGCCGTATGGCACGCCTCATCAAGATAGATATCCCCTGCCTGGGCTACATATCCGGAAGACATCGGGTGCCATTTAAAATTCCCGGTCGCACACATGCAGGAGCGCATATTTCCGGTATAGGTCGCGCCTCCACAGGATATCCCGGCTGCTTCATACGCTGATATCACCCCGGAGCTGCAGTCCCGATCCCCCTGCTCTAACTTATATACTTTTCCTCCTACTTCCGCATCGCAGGTCCCTTCGCCGTCTCCCCAGCGTGATACCTGGCTATATCCGTGCCAATCGTGCGTTACAAGGTGTTTCATCAGTTCTACTGCTACCTGTTTCTTTAACATGAATATTCTCCTTTCATTTCACTACGCAAAAGAAGACGGTTTCCCGTCCTCCTAACCATACTCATACACCTTATTTTACATTTACAGAGTTTTCATTAGCCGCCCCGATAACAACGCCTGCATTTTCCTCAATCTTCATTTGCTTAACCGCTGCCTCAATCAATACATCCAGCTGTTCATCCGACAACGCAATATTCTTTGCAATAAGTATTTCCTTCAAAAACTCTGTTACATAGGCTTTCTTGTCCTGCCCCTTTTCGGCCCAGAGAATCTGCTGGGCTTTCAGAACTGCATACTTTACCCATTTTTCAGCCAACGCCAGCTTGTCCGTGTTGCATTTTTCTTTAATCCACGGTATCAGATATCTCGATATAACCAATACTGCCACCATGACGATTACCTTCAAGGTTTCAAAAACAATTTCATTCACTTTCTGTTTCCTTCCTTTCTTTCAATTCTGCCTGCTTCTCTTCCATCTCCCACTGGTGCTCTTGTTTCCGGTCTTTATTGGTCCTAATCCATCCGCAGATGCCGCATTCTCCTATTGTGGCCGCTACAACCGCACAGGCATATGTCTCAGGAATGCTGCCTGAGACCCGGAAGATCTCAAGCAGCTGCCAGTTAAACCAAACAAAAAAGACACCCACTGCCATCAAAATCAGATTCAGCGTGCCTATTTTCCCAATGCATTCCTTCAATCTCTTCAGTGGGTGGAACCCTTTCCTTTTCCTGCGATTCATGCTTTTTCCTCTTTAACACAAACGGATTCTTTTAAAATCCAATCTGAGTAAAAATAAACCCTACTACTATCCCAATGATTACAGTTACAATATACCCACTTACTTTCCGCCACATCTCACCGTCCCTGCCCTCAAGGACTTCCAAACGATCCGCCTGCTGCTCCTGAGATTTGAGCATATTTTCCATGTTTACGGCAAGTTTTTCCACCGATGAGGCCAGATCCCGGATTTCCCTCACATTTTCTTCAAGCAGTTCTATGCGTCGGTTCTGGCGGGTATTTTCTGCGTCCTGCCTTGCAGCAAATTCCGTATGTTCCTGCCTTGTGATATATTCTGCATCCATAGCCTGTCCTCACTACTCTTTTAATTCTTTTTCTACCTTTACGCGCCAGATTTTCGGAACGTCCTCCAACATCCATTCCGCTCCTGTATTTTGATTGATAGCCCCTGATCTAATCTTATCTGCGTAAAATTTAATCATTATGCTTCACCGCCTTCCATCATTCCACCTACGATTTCCCCAAGGTCAGCAATAGCGCCATCCTGGATAGTCTGGCCAGTTTTCATTGCTTCCTGCTCAGCTTCAACGACTGCCAGGCGCTTCTCTGTCATATTCACATCAGCCAGGCGCAGAGATACAAGAAAGTCATTCTCCCTCTGCTTCACACCTGCTTCCTCCAGATATTTATTCTCCAAGGTTGCACAAGTCAGGCCTGCAGCGTTCAGGATGCTGTACTTTTCCAGATTATCCTCCGTAAACTTCTCAAAAAGCCCTTTAAAACCATCAAGACTCTGGATCGGCACCTGTATAAGGTTCACGGATGCCCCATTTTCAATAGCCAGCATAGTACCATCTTTTAAAACAATTTTTTCTTTTCCTTCCATTTCTCTTTTCTCCTCTCTTTCTAAATAAACTTTTTTAGTGTTTTTTAGCGTTCGGTACGCCCCGGTCTGGATCCGCTCTGATTCTCATTGCAGCCACCTCTCTTCTTTACTTATCTTTCTGAAAAATCCATAATAAAAAGCACCCTTCTGGATGCTCTTTAGCATATATTTTTCAGTTTGGTATACAAAACTCCGCTT
>KE159605.1:612307-613602 GCA_000403295.2 Lachnospiraceae bacterium M18-1
AGCCCCTCCGACAATGGAGGGCAGCCGCCTTAGCTCTTTGATTTTCCCTGATAGCTATTATATCATGGGATTTTTTAAACTACAATCACTTTTCAACCACAAAAAAGCCTGCCGAAAAACAGACCTCTCCAAATTTCTTCTTTCTCTTTTCGTTATCCTTTCCTATGCAATCGCTTTATTGTAATGATATTTTACTGATTCCTGATCTAAGCATACATAAACCTGCGTAGTACGCAGATCGGCATGTCCCAAAATCTCCGCAACCTCCTGTATTGGGACATTTTTCTTCACAAGGTCTGTCGCCAATGTCCTCCTGAACCTGTGAGGATGCACATTGTCCACCCCTGCCTTCATTCCCAGCCGCTTGACTGCAACCTCTATCCCTTCTTTTCCCAGCCTACCAAAAGGCGCTTTTACAGATACAAACAACGCTGGGGTATCATCTGTCCTGCTCTTTAGATATTGCTGCAGGTACTCCGCTGATATCTCTGATAAATAAAATTTTATCATCTGTCCTGCTCTTTAGATATTGCTGCAGGTACTCCGCTGATATCTCTGATAAATAAAATTTTCTCTCTTTTCCTCCCTTCCCGATCACTGTCGCTTCCCTTGTCAAAAAATTTATACTGTCCCGATCCAGGGACGCCACCTCACTTACACGCAATCCGGAAGCGTACAAAAATTCTGTCAACGCCAGATCACGCAAAAACTCACACGCATTTTTCAGTTTTTCCCGGTCTACTGCCGAAAACGGCTTCCGGACAACCTTATCATATTTTATTTGCTTTAGCGCCCTGGCCGGATTCCTACTTATAAAGCCTTCATCATTCAACCAGCTGAAAAAGCTGGATATTGATTTTCTTATATTGTCCAGTGTTCGGTTACTGACCTTTCTATTTTCCTTGTACAAAGAGAGATAGAGGCGGAGATCAAACGTTTCTACCTCAACCAGCTTCTTGTTCAGACATCCTGTTAAGTTTTCCAGATCCATCTGGTACTTCTCCAGAGTCTTTTCACTCTTTCCTTCCAGCCTCTTTGTAGCTATAAATTTTCGTACAAATCCCAGGTTTGACCCGTCATGCAGCACTACCTCCGTACAACGTTCCTGAATCTCATAATCTTTCAATTGTATATGTAGTACACTTTCCACCTTGTCCAGAATCACATTCTCCATTCCCACCAGCGCCTCCAGAACATTGTTTATTATCTGCGTCCTCACATCCATTTTGCCGCACTCCTTTTTACTTTCAGTATAACAATAAGGAGCACATTCTTGGTATACAAAACTCCGCTTC
>KE159605.1:614167-839238 GCA_000403295.2 Lachnospiraceae bacterium M18-1
AAGCGGAGTTTTGTGCATCAAGCACATCTTGAATATCCTTCAACTGCCTTGCATCTGCCGCAAACCCCGGTTCCGTTGTCGTCCGGTTGTTTGCTATCCCCGCAAACGCCGCTTCCCCCAACTGCCGCAGGTTTCCTTCTTCATCAGTCCCGATTATCATTGCCAAAGAATTTATCGTCCCTCTTAATTGCTCAATTTCATCAAGCGGGGTTGTCTGCTGCCAGCAATCAGGATCCCATTCCCCCTCTGTATCTTGCAGACATTTATACAAATTATTCTCATACAGACAATAGTCACCGACCTTATACTTTACATTTTCTCTATACGCTCCTGTAGTTCCCATATTCTTTTGGGCTTCCAGCTCTTTTTCAAATGCGATCCGTAATTCTTCAATGTCCTTCTTTGTTGCTGTTACAACGTTCGGGTCAATAATAAGCTGTACCGAATCTGTATTACTTAATGCCACCTCAATAGCCAATTTCAGCTCATGTGCCACGCCATCAGATACCCTGACCTTTTGTGTATCTGGCGTATTGCATATGGCTATCATTTCGCCTTCTTCATCAAATGCGGCCATTTCACGTACAGTAAAGCCTCCTGCATCTGACGGTATTACAGATTCTATTATCAATAGATTTTCTGATTCTTCACTGATTCTGCAGCTGTTAACTTCCCCTCTCCACAATTCATTTTTTAATGCTGTCATTTCTGCAGTCGGTTTATAATATTCCCCTTCACCATCACCAACTGCAATATGAGTCACATTTACCTTCTTTCCGTCTTTTATTGCTCTAAGCATTTTATTTGTGCCTAAGTCTGTTACAATCGCATAATATTTACTTGCCATGTTATCTACCCTTTCTTACAGTGATTGTATTTTCCATTTTCTGCCCCGCCAGACAATGCATGATATCGCTTCTGTTATTTTTTATAATGGAATGTAACTTTGGTTTTACTTTCAGGAATCCTCCTTCTGTAAATCCGCATATGATCTTTGTTTCGCCTGCCGTCTCTACCTTTTCTTTCACATATGCCTTTACTTTGAGCACTGACCCCATTGTTGAATATGCACTGGCTTTCACTATCGCCTTTTCAGAACTTAATTTATAAATGATCCCATCACAATGCGACCGCAGATTTTTATAAAACTTCATCTTTTCTTCAATCTGCCTGCTTGTGTTTTCTGATAATCCTGTATTTCCAATATCTACAATAATCCTGAATGTGTAAGGCGCACCGTTATATTCAAACCATTCCTTTACTGTTATACCTTTATAGATCGCCTGCATTGCCGTTTCAACTGCGTATTTTGTCCCCATTTTTTTATGAACCTTAACACTGCTTTTTAATATTTCACGCTTTACAGAAATAGGGTACGAATAATCATACCAGTCAACATGCATATCATATGCCAGAATGTCTATCAATTCTTCCGGTAATTCATCAATCCGTGAATAAATCAGCACCTTGTTAATATTTGCGCTTGCGGTCAGCATTTGCTCTGTGATTGCTGCGGCAAATGTTTTCATTTTAGGATCGCGCTTTAATGCATCAGGCAAATAATCTGCAAAATTCACGCTGAACATATCTCTTCCTTCGGAACTATTTTCCTTCGGACTATTCATTTTCTATGCCTCCATTCATAACTTGCATAGTTTCCCTTATTATGCGTGCAACATGCGTTTCTTCTACCACCTGAAACTCCGGCTTTCTTACAATCACACGTTTTACACCTGCATCCATCATCTTCTGTACCAAATACGATGGGTTGATATCCCTTCCTATTTTGCAGGTCTGCCATTTTATATAGTTTTCTACTGCCGATCGTGCGTCTCTCTCAATTATACTTGTACTTAACTGACTATTCCGCTCTATATAAAATGTAACATCAACCTCAAAAGGATCCTCTTCCGGTTCAGATACCTTCACCAAATCAGTCAATGGCCTAACGTCACTTGCTGTC
The DNA here is from genome assembly GCA_000403295.2 of Lachnospiraceae bacterium M18-1. Classification (GTDB taxonomy): domain Bacteria; phylum Bacillota; class Clostridia; order Lachnospirales; family Lachnospiraceae; genus Schaedlerella. The sequence continues at coordinate 616,131 of KE159605.1, forward strand.
AGTGCTTCTTCTATCTCTTCCAGCACTGCTTTTGTAGGCATTTCACTATTCTGTAACAATATTCTAACATCTACCTCACCCGGCACCGGACTTGTGGCCACTACATCCGCAACAGCAGCAGAAACAGACTTTGCATGATAAATATAACCGTTAACCGGTCCCGCCGTCGAAAAACTCTCCATACTTTCCCGCATACGTTCATAGTATTCCTGGTCCTCTTCTTTCTCCGCTCCTCCTCCGGTTTTCGTTATATTTTCAATTTTCAGGTAATAATCATATACATCGACAATCTCTTTGATCTGTCCGGCCGCAATCTGATTTCCCACAATACCAGGCGTTTGACACTGCCCTGTTACGTCTCCATAAGTATTCCCTGCCGTAATTTCCAACTCTTCCATGGTTTCAAACACAATTTCACTGCTGAATGCAATTCTGGTTCCCCGTGGTATAATGACACTTTGTTCCTGCTCCTCTGATATGTAACAACGGAAAGTTGCCACCGCTGGCGTTGCTGGTAGTCTTTCAATGTCTTTGAAAAGCTCTGCAAGGCTGTCAAGATATTCGCCGCTTGCATATCTCGGTACATTCTTTTTTGCCGTTTCATCAATCAGAATCCGCTGCTGTACTACAATTGCGGCACACCACGCAATAAAAAGCCGTTCCGGGGAAGCAGGATAGACTTTGTAATTTTCTCGGTGAAATTGTTCCTTCATCATATATTCATACAAGGCGATCATATTGCTTTCTATGATTTCCGTATCAGTCTCTAAAAATTGAATATCAGGATATTCCCTGTTAATCATCGAATGTTCTCACCCCTTCCAGCTCAATAATTGGTATCACTTTTCCTGCAATCTTTTCATCATTCGTCATTTCAAAATGTACATTTCCAAGAATCGCTCTAGGCTCATTCTCTTCAATCTGATCATAGATATAACCAACAAGTATATTTTCTATAACAGGCAGCGGCCTTCCTAATAGTTTTCCTGGAAGTCCAAGACTACGCATCATAACTGCTGACTGCATGACTGTATCAAGAATAACTGCTATATTCTGAATGACTTCTTGATATACATTTGCCGGGCACAAATCTATATTTTCAAGCAATTTTCCATCACCTTTTATGATCTCCATACCATCACCTTTTTGGATATTCTTTTAGCGTAACTTTTACTTTTGCGGCCCATAGATTCCCTTTACCGTCAAAACGCTGCAAATCCACTGATCCTTTTTGCGGAACCCATTTATAACTACCGTATACTTTTCCTCCGATTACCAGTCGTTCTGCCCTTCCTGTCTTCACCATACCGCGCAGTTTGTTAATCTCTGCCATCGGGTCTACACCAAAGAATACGGAAAAAACCATAGAAAATGATATCTCCTCAATCTCCGGCCCCATATATTCCAGCAGATCCTCCTTTATATGCCTGTCATGAGTGGTATATTTCGCGGAAAAATCCCAACTCATATCGTCAAAAGTTTTTACTGTATTTGCTGATACCATAAACACAAGTTCTCCAAAGCTCCCGATCTTTGCCACTATTTCACGCCCCCTAATATATAGCCTTCTCCATCCCCATCTGGTATCATCAGACAAAGTACCATGCTGCCAATCTCTGGAATCCATTGCGTCAGATATGCTTCATGTGTGTGCCCCTGCTCTGTCTTGACCATGCTTCCGCTTTTTTCCGCTTCTGACGGCACGATATATCTATTCCGTATCAGAATAAAAAGGTCGCCGGAAATAATACCTCCCTTGTCCCCGAATTTTACACGCGCTTTCATGCTTCTGGCATCCACACTCTGTACGATCCCTTTTCTTATTATATTTTTCAGTTCTGTCATATCCGCCATATCAATATCCCTCCAATACCTGCTTCAATGACAGATCCACCGTATAACCGTTCAGCAAGGTATGTTTCGCCTGTGTCACTTTATATTTTCTGTCAAATTGCTGCCATCCTTTTAACTTTACTGTCACGCCTGCAACCAGTGACACGTCCCCCACTACCGTTAAACTTGCTGTATACTCCTGCGTATTCTTTTCACGCAGTCGTTTTTTTGCCAGCTGTTGCGCTTCTGCCGTGCTTCTGACTTTTTCGTTAACCTCCAAAGTCTGCCCGGTTCCCGCCTTGCTGTCCGGCGTGTAGGTATATTCAATGGTCTCCTTGCTGTCCGGATCCGAATACGATACATGACAGCTCGTGTATGCCGTATCTGTCATGCTGGTTCCCATCTTATATGATATAACGTCACTACTGCCCTTTCTGAAAGTTCTTATTGCTGGCTTTCTGTCATACTCCGCAGCGTCATAAATGACGATCATCATTGTTGTTACTTTTAAAGCCATCCCTGCCGCATGGCAAAGTGTTTGCAGGAATTTAATATCGGAAGTCTGTACCTGCTCTTTCCTCTTATATGCGGGGTTTTCCTTCGCCTCATACATCAATTTCATGCCGTTTTTTCCTGCAATCTCTTCCCCGATACCTTTCAACGTATAGTTTTCCCACGCCTTAGATTTCTTTTCCATCCTCAATGTGGATGTATAAGGAATCGATGTTCCTTTAACGGTCACTTTATCCGGCGGCCCTGACATATCTACGCTGTCTATCTCAAATGTTCCGATATCTAACGTCACATCTTTTCCGGTGTCGTTCCAATTTTTCTGCACCAGAACCGCTGATACAAGTCTTGGTTTAATAACCATTTCTACAGTCTCTACAGTCTCAGTTTCTTCCTTTTCTACTGCTGTACTTGTCGCAGTTCCTCCTGTTGTTATTTTAAATACCTGCCCCGGATAGATCAGATTCGGATTCATTATATTATTTTCCTGCGCGATCTGCGGATATTTTGTACTGTCTCCCAGGTACTTTGATGCAATCGCCCATAATGTATCTCCCCGCTGGACTACATAATTAACAACGCTTTCTTTTTCAACTTTCTTTTCGACCTGCTTCTTGCTCTTTATGATCGTAGGCTTGATCTCAACCCACGTCCCCAACAGATTGTTTTCCCGGTCGTCATACTCAATCTGGAAATCATCTGTGCTGTCCTCCTCTTCGTCCGTATATGCGGCACTCAACAAATGACGGTTGATATCTTCTGGCACGTCAACATTTTTAAATGTCAGCCGCAGTTCTACCCTGCGGGCAAGCCTTTTGTCACTCATGCTATATTAAAATCCCCCTTTTCCACGGCGGAAGCTCCATACCGGGTCTGTCTTCCACTGCCGGGATAGTGAGCACTACCCCGGCAGGAAGCATGAAAAGGCTGGCATATTCAACATTTGCTCTTATCAGCTTATCCGTATATAAGACACTTCCCATCTGTTGATAGGCTATCTTGTCCCACATATCACCGGATATCGTCGTATAAGTCTTATTCATACCTTGACCGCCTTTCATCATCCTGTTTTTTATCTAACAGGTTTCCCACTTGCTGCAATAAACGCCTGTTATTCTCCTCCAGCTTTTCCTCTAAATCTTCCGGATTATCACCGTCAATATTTATCACCGGATTGTTATTGATCGTGATATTCGTACTGCTGCCTGATCCGGTTCCCCTTATTACCTCCGGCGCCCGGACTTCCTGTGCATTATTCGTTGTACTGTATGTATTCAAAACCTGCGGACCGTTCTGCCGTGTACTCGTGTACGTCACATTTGTTATGCCTGCTGCCTGCACTGCCTCTGTTGACCTTACGGCTGCATTCTGCGCCGACATGATAGCTCTTGTCTGTGCTGCTGTATACACTACCCGGCCTGGCGCATTGGTTATCAGCTCCGGCCCTTCCTCCCCTGCAATAAAGGTGTCTGGTGTATTCCTTGTACCCTTTGCAAACGTCGGCAACGTTGGTATATTAATACCCTTCCCACCTACGCCTGGCACCCAGTCCGGAATTTGTATGCTGTTTAATGCAGAAATGGCACTGTTGATAATGCCTATGATCCCATTGATCACGCCTGTCGCAATGGCTGTCAGCCCGTCCCATGCGCCCTGGAATACATTTTTCACACCTTCCCATGCCGCGCCCCAGTTCCCGGTGAAAACGCCTGTAATAAACTGTATCAGCCCGGAAAGTATCTGCTGCGCTGCCTGTACTACTGCGCCGATCGTCTGAAATACCGTACTAAATACAAAAAGGATCTGCGGCAATACCGCCTGTACAGTAGCAAGTATTTGTGTAAGTATCGGCTGTATAATGGCCCATATCGTCTGGAATACAGTCTGCACAACCGGAAGAACGGCAGACAGAACCGTTGTGATTACAGACCCCAGAGTTTGTATTCCCTGAATCAAGAACGGCAGAACCGTTGATACAATAAAATTAAAAACTTCACTGATAATCGGAAATACATATGTCTGAATAAAGGTTATGATCTCACTGATGATCGGCATAATACCCGCAATAAAACTTCCTATAATCGGAATCATGCTGCCTATAAAATCCGCAATTGTTGTAATCACCTGCATTATGACTGGCGCTGCAGCCTGTAAACCGCTTATGATTCCCGGTATTACACTTGTTATCAGTACATTTAATAATTGTTCTGCAACCGGAACTATATTTGCTGTTACAAAGTTGACAAATTGCCCTGCCGCGCTTACTACTTTCTGAAAGACTCCGGCGAACGTGTCAAAAACAGCAACACCTTTATCACCGAATATTTCATTGATCTTATCCCGCGCCGCCCCTAAATTTCCGTCAGAAAAGACACTCTTGATTGCTTCCCCAACTCTCGTTACTGTGTCAACGATCTTGTCAAAAACTTCAAGCCCTTTTTCTCCAAAAATATTTCCTACGGCTTCCCGGATTTTATCAAGGTTATTCCGCAATAATTGAACTGCTGTGATCACAGCTGTGATCACTCCTACAATCGGCAGAAATTTCCCTGCAATACTGCCCAGCGGCCCCAGCCCTGATAGCGCTTTTCCCATTATACCGCCAATTCCACTAAGTGGTTTTGCAAGGCCACCTACAATCTTTGAACCAATATCGGAAAAGCCCATTGCTTTAATCTTGAATAACTCAAAAACCTTTTGTGCGATTTTTATCCCGCTTGATATTTCAAGAAATCCCAGCTTTGCAGTCAACCCGGCAATTTTCATTCCCGCAAGTGCCGCCGCGACTTTTATTACCGTTTGAACCAGTTTCGGGTTTGCCTGTGCAAATTCGGAAACTTTCACGACAACCGCAGCAACCTTATCAGCCATGTTCCCTATGATCGGCAGAAGGTTTTGCCCGATAACAATCCCCAGATTATCAATGCTGTTTTTCGCCCTTTGCATTTTCGCTTCGGCGGTCTCGTTCATCTTCGCAAAGGCTTCTTCTGTGGCCCCTACGCTGTCTACCATGCCCCGTACCTTATCGTTGAACCCATCAACTCCGCCTGACAGAAGAGACACGGCAGCTTTTCCGGCTTCCGCAGAGCCAAACATATCATTCAGGCTTTTTCCGCTTTTTTTCGCTTCCTCCTGTAAAATATTTACGGTATCTCCCAGGCTTTTCCCGCTTGACATAAGCTCTTTGAAGCTCTGTCCTGTTGCCGCACGCAGAGTCTTATCTGCCGTCGTCCCAGATTTTGAAAGCTCATTCAACATACTGTTCATGTATGTTGTCGTTTCTGCAGCCTTAATTCCTTTGGCTGTCATGATCGCATATCCGGCACATAGCTGTTCAAGTGCTACGCTATTTGCGTTTGCTGTCGGTATTATTTTACCCATTACGCTTGACAGCTCACCAACACTCACTTTTCCTTCATTCTGCGTCTGTATCAGCATATCTGACACGTCAGATACTTTCCCGGCCTCCATTCCGTAGGCATTTAGTATTGTTGTCAGCACATCCAGCGTCTGTGAGCTTTCCGCAAAACCCGCTTTCGCCAGTTTCGTCGAATACGAAACAAAATTAACTGCGTCCCCGGTCTTCTGCCCAGCAGAAATGGCGTTATACACATCATCTGCGATCTGGCTTGCAGCTATCCCTGTAGTATTTGACAGCTTCATGACCTCACTTGACATTTTCTGGATCGGAACAGCTTGGTTATCAGCTATCGTTGATACTTTTGCTATTGCTGTTTCGTATTTCTGCGCTGCCTGCACGGGTCCTGCGTATACTGCCGCTGCAACTGCCCCATATGCCCCTATCGTACCCAGAAGCTGTGTCTTCGTAGTTGTGATATTTTGTTTTATTTTCGCCTGTTCTGCATTGATACGGTTTAGGTTTTCCTGTGAACCCTTAAGACGTTCATATGACTTTTTTAATCTGGCGTTTGATTCTTCCAGGTTATCTGTATTGACTCCAGCTTTTCGCAGTTCATTTCCTAGGCTATTTAATTTTTCTTTTTCTTCATCAATCTTGGCATTGGTCTGTTGTATCTGGCTTTCATTCGCTTTTAACTTTTGAGTGTTCTTTTCGACCTCATTTCTTTCCCGGACTAATTGATCTATCAGTTTTCCCGTTGCGTCCCCGTTTTTAGCAATCTCCGCCTGCAGCTGTTCAGCATTGTTTTTATGCGTCTGTATTTTCTGCGATATCTTGCCATGCTCTTCCTGCAAGCGGGACAATTTCTCAGTCTGCTTCGCAACCGCATTCGTAGTCTTTGTATACCCATCAATCTGTGATTGTAGGGAATTTACGCTTTTTATGCTCTCTTTCAGCTTTTTCTGGGTATTGATCGCACTTTTGAAGGTATTGTTAAAATCCCCTCCCAAGGATGCTTTGAGCTTGAAAAGAAGTTCAAACGTCTTCTGTGACCCTGCCAAAGTTCTCCCACCTCCCTACTTCCAACTTTTCAACCGCTTTCTTTCCTCTTCGTCTTCCTTTTCGACTTCATTCGCGGTCTGGATCCATCGGTAAAGCCTTCTGATAGGAATCCCCGCATAATATGTCGCGGGGGTATGTGAATCCCTTGCCAGCCTGTATATTTGTTTGAACAAAAATCTTGCCGGGCTTTTTTTTTTAATAGCCCATATTTACTAAAAAATCCCGCGCCTTGTTTTTGATCTTCATATAGTCGTAAACCTTAAGCCGCCTGATTTCATCACTGGCCACGCCTGCTGCCCTTGCCGCAAGCATAGACTGGAATGTGCTTGATATTTCCGGTGAAAGTACATATTTATTCTGTACCTGCAATTCCTCTTCGATTGCTTCTATGTCCTCACCACATAATCTTTCAAAGTAAAACGTTAAAGATTTATATGTCTTTCCTCCAATTATTTCAGGCTTTCTGAAATAATGTGTATAATTCCCGCTTTCCTCCTTCGGTTTTTTATCGTTCATATTTACGATTCCCTTTTTCTGTGCTTCTTTCTGCTCTTCCCGCATTTCTTCTTCCTGCTGCTCTTCTGCGGTCTGTTCTTCCGCTGTCTGCTCTTCCATATTCATGTTTTTCATATCTTCCATCGCTATTTCCTCCTGATCTTACAGATTCCTGATTTTGTCTTACATAAAATTTTGCATACAAAGGCCAGCGGTTTCCCGCTGGCCCTATTTCATATTTTATTTTCCTAATGCTTTCCTGATATCCTTCATGTAATCAATACCATTGATTATATAAATAAAGTTCAATGGATCAATCTCTATTTTTTTTACACCATCAATGTGAATCGCATAATAATATACCGCATATTCTCCGCTTGCATCAGCCGCAGAAGCCGCAGCCAATTTTCCAGGTGAAAATTTCTTCGGCTTTACCCTCAAAATGTGCTTCACACTTCTGGTCTCTATAATGCCGGTCCTTGTATTCTGTTCCTGCTGTGCTGCCCGCAGGTCAATCCTATGTATGCGTGGTTCTGCCAGCTTGATCGCTGCCGCTGTAACCGTCCTGAAATTCAAAGTCAATGTCATTGCTTCTACATGCCCCAATACAATGGATTCTAACTTTCCTCCGATTCCGGATCCGGACATTTCTTCCGCAACATTTTCCACTTCGGGCAGCGTTGCTTCTGACATTCCTAAAAATTCTACGGCATCCTCATATACCGCAAAATTTGATATCACTTCATCTACTCTTGCCATGGTTTATCCCTCCTTTAAGCTGACATCAGGTTTGACAGATAGGAAACATCATATTCAAGCACATATTCCAACAACCGCAGCGGGCTGGGCGGCGTAATGTAAATATGGAATTTTGCTTTTCCGGACATTAAAGCGGTCTCACTGTTTTCCTCTTCCATAAATTCCACCCGGCCTCCTATGATCTTTTCCTCTGCAGTCAGGCTGTTCAGCCAGTCATTTACCCCCTGCAGGATTGCATCTATAACACGCCTTGAAAGCCTGCGGTCTATATAATTCCAGTAGGAAAGAGTTACCGTCTTGGCAACCCATTTGAACATACGGGAAATACAGTAAAAATAATCCACCGGATCCGTATTAGCCGGATAGCAGGCCGTCCAGTCTCCCCAGCTTACAAATCCGTTGTAAAAGTTTAGTGCTGTCACAATCCCGTTATCGTTCAGGTAATTTGCCTGTTGCACATCAAGTATAACCTCTTCACCATTTGCAAGCGCCATGCTGTCTGCCTGCAGGGATTTATTTGACGCGCTTTCACAGGGAGTCCCGCCGCCCAGATCTTCGGTATTGTCCGTCTGTGCGATCAGCCCGGCCAGCTGGCTGGAATAATTGAAAAGCCTGTCTCCCAGTTTCAGCTGTGGAAAACATACAAGCTCATTTGTCTTCATGAAATTTTTCGATTTTTTCCACGCCGGAACCTCCGTATAATATGTTGCACCGCCTGTTTCTGTTGTGTCAACGTCAAGAATTGCGTCAGCTTCAAACAGTCCGTTGATGTTCTCCCCCTTCGCCGACATGATCGCCGCAACTTCACTGTCATGTGACCAATTCGGACACAAGATCAGATCCGGGACTACCGTATATTTCGGGAATACGCTGTCAATCAGTTCCAGTCCCGTCACTTTATGCGTCGCCACACTGTAACCGCCGATAATATCCGCTTTTGTTACCTGTGCCGGGTCAACCTCATTGTATTGAACTGTATATTCCCCGGTCACATCCTCGGTAAATTCTACAATGCAGTTTGTATCATCATAGAAAACCTCATAGTCTTCCCCTGCCGTAAGGTTTTCAATCTCCACGCTTTTTGCGACCGCTTCCAGCGGCAATTTAAGCTGGTTTTCGACAGCTTCAAAACTTCCAGTTTTTGCTGTTTTATGTTTTTCCGGATCCAGGACGTTCACAAGAAAAATCGGTGCGATCTTGTAAAGCTGGAAAGCGGAATAGATCACCTCTGACAGCCCGTATTTTTTCCAGTCGTCAGAATATCCGAACTTCTCCACTGCTTCCGTGTAGTTATTCAGCATGATCACTTCATTCACTTTCCCGTCCACCTGCTGCACTGGCGCGGTTCCTACGGCAAAAATCACGCCGCTTGCTGCCACATTCGGCGTTGAAATGCTTGTCGTCCGCTTCCCGGTGCTGATACCATGTGTGATCTGACTTGCCATGTCTTACCCCTCCTTTGCTTCATTTGCCGCAATTCCGGAAGCAATATCCGAATAATATTTATTCAGAATGTTTCCTGCGGTCCTGGCCTTGTCCTTTTTCTCTGCCACCTTCTCAACCGGAACCAGCATCTTTTTCACAAGCGGATATTTCTGCATGACCGCTTCCAGTTCTTTCTCTATTTCCTCCATAGTCCCGATAAAAATTTTATTGCTTTTCAACTGTCCGGCAGGCAATGACGGTCCAATATATACCAACGTCAACTTTTCTTTTTCCGTTCTTCCTGCTGCCGCTGTTTCTTCTCCCTCTGTGGCTTTGATATCTGCCCCAGATTCCTCTTTTTTCTGTTCACCCGTATCTTTTACCACCTGTTTGCTTTCTTCCGCTTCTGCGGCCTTCTGTGCTCTCTTTACTGCCATATTTCTTCAACCTCCCTCCTGATCGTCGGCATCGACCAGTTTGTTATCATTTCCCCCAGATAATACGGGGGCGTACTGTCCGGATATACGATGTATTCCAACGGCTTCTGCAGTACAAACTGTTTCCCAATGACCCCCGTCTTTTCCAGTTCGCCCCGGATCCGCAGGATCAGATTCAACACATCGTAGGGACCCACCCCGCCATCTTCCGAATACGTTGCGATCACAATCCGGATCTTACAGGTACTTTCTTCCGGTTCCCGCTCCTGCTTATCATCCTTCCCGGTCAAAAACTGCAGAAGGATATACGGGATCTTCTGCGTCTGGTCATCTTTACTCGGCAGGCCCATTTTATAGACATTTGCCTCCCGCACCTTTTCCTCATTCGGATTCTGATTCCGAACCCTGACCTGCAGCTTAATATCTTTTGTCACATCCTGGACAAATTCGGCCAGACGGTCCATTAAGATTATCGGTGTCATGTTTTAACCTCCATAACCGTTCAATAATCGGTCTATTTCATGTTCTATCCGTTCATTGACTGTTTTTTGCGCTTCTTCCTCCACTTGTGTGATCACCTGCTCATTGCCAATCATCTGCACCGCTGACAGGCCCATTTTTTCTTCTACTTTTTCAGTATGTGCTGTACCTCTTTGATTTTTCGCTTTTGCCAACCTGGACACGATCCCCTGTTCGCCAGTCCTTTCAAATACTCCCAGGTGTCCGTTTGACATCTGCGCAATAAACGCATCCTCAAAGGTTCCCCCGCCGCCTTTCTTTACTGTCGCATGAACCTTTGAATTTCCTGTCACCTTGAATTTGTACAGCGGTATCTTACAGCCGCTGAAATGAATATAGCCAGTAAGGTCTCCCACACTGGCTCTTTGTACCCTTGTATTGGTTGCGGAAGTTAAAGCACCGCTTTGCACCGTGTATACCTCTTTTACCCGCTTTGCCGCTCCGGTCTTGGCCTTTGATAATCCCCGGTTTACTGCGTTTGACAATGCCCTTTCCGCTCCTTTTGGAACCCCTGAAAGTATCATTGTTACCCGGTCAATGGTGTCTTCCGATATTTCAATCATTCGTCATATGCCCCCAATTCCAGTATGATCTCCCCGGCTTCATAGCTGCTTTTCTCAATCACGTATATATTCACGGCCCCGGCCTCTTCAATCTCAATTTCCCGGCCTTTTTTCGGTACGATCCCTAAATCCGTGTGTGATATATACAGCATAGCTTCCGCACGGTATATCCCTTCCGCATGGTCCGCGCCTGGCCTCTGCCTGTCTGTCCCTGTCAGGTGGTCAAGCACTGCCGGAACTTCATATTGCTTGCCGTCGTACCATATGCGCATCATTTCCGCAAACTCTCCGGGGTTATGAAATACTTTCAGGTCTTTTATTATCTGCGCTTTAAAATCCATTAAAGCACCTTCGCCACAAACCAACTATCTACGTCGTGCGGCACGGAAAGCGGGGCGGAAGACAACTGCAAGAACCTTCTGGCGGGTTTTCTCTTTACCCATGTATCAGGCACATATTTTCCTTCTACCGTGCGGAATGCCTTTGTATTTTCATCAATCAAAGTTATTGCACCATAATACATGGAATAATTTGCATTGCTGCTGATAAGTACAAGCTCACCTTCCGGGACAAGCGGTTTTTCCGTTGCATTTTTCGGGTCCGGGTCTGTCCAGTCGTCAAGATACCATTCGTTATATGTGTAAATGTCAAGCCCCAGTTCGTGAATGGTCCCGATATAGGTCACACCGTTCGGAAGCTGTCGTGGCTGAATGACTGCAAGATTATAATTCTTTACGTCCAGCAGGCTCTTTACCTTCTCATGATTTTTGAAAGCCCTTGCCACATCTTTTGACATAATGCACATATCGCAGTTTGTGAATCCTGTCTGCTGTACCTTCTCATGCCACCGCTCTAAATCCGCTATCGGGTCAGAATCCTTCCCGCTCCACTTCTTTGCCGCCGTTGTGATTTCTTCCCGGTTCGTGAAATGAAAGTCAATCACTTCATTCAGCCCCTCCCCGATAATCGGGATTCTGCCCATGAAGATAGATTGCACACACATCAACTCTTCCCGGCGCGTAATCATTTCCCGCAGCTTTATAAAATCACTTGACATTTTCAATACTGCACGTTCCGCAGGTGTTCTTCCTGAAACAATGCTTTCCCCCGCCTGCCGCTTTAACAGGTCGTCAATCGTCGTAATCATATCAGGCGCAACTAAAGGCGGCTTGTAGCTCTTTGTTTCGTACCCGGTATTTGCCACGGTCTTCCCGCCGATAATTCTATGTACATACGGCGCAACTTTACGGGAACCTTTTACAAAGTCCACGTCTACCTCTTCCGTCACAAAGGTTTCCTCATTCTTGAAGAAAGTGCTTCTGAAAAATGTATGGACAGGGGGCATTTTTGACACTACCCGCCCCATTGTCCGTGGGTCATAAATGCTTACTGCTTCATTTGCCATCTTTTTATCCTCCCTTTTAGTTCAATGTCCGCAGGAAAATTGACATTTTCCGCAACGGTCCTTTTATATCTTCTGCTGTAACGCCGTCCGGCATGTTTAATGCTTCCTGAAAAAATTCCCCCGTCATGTAATATACAACGGGTTCATCTGCTGCCGCCGCTGCTGCTGTAATACCCACAACATTTGCTACTGTTTCCGCTGTTACTGCAACAATTTTTCCTTCGCTGTTTTCCGTTACGGGCGTATGCTCTACAAGCTCCCCGCCTGCCGTCCCTGTTTCGGTCAGCGTCTGAAAGTCGCCAGCGAAAAAGTTTTTTGCTTCATAAGTCCTTGTTTCAATTCCATACATTCCCATTGTCTTCCCTCCCTTTATTTCACGTCAGGAAACAAGCGGTCAATCGCTTCATTGAATTGGTCTTTGGTTTCGCTGCCCTTTTCGCTTGCGCCTGCGCCTACATCAGAAACATGGCTGTTTGTTACGTCCTCTTCCCTGTTTTGCAGGTATGCGCCGCCCTGTTTCTTTTGTTCCATTACAATCTTCAACGCCATTTCCCCGGCAGAAATAGGGTTCACAAACTTTGCGTCATTCACAATGCTTTCAAACCCTCCCACCGCTGCGTCTTCCAGTGCCTTGATACGGCTTCTTTCCTCTTTCCGGGCGTTGTCTTCTATTGCTGCCGTCAAGTCGGGATATGCCGCTTTCAATGCTTCAATCGTTGTGATTGTGTCTTTCTGTTCCATCTTTTCTTCCTCCTTTTTGGGTTTATTTTCCGGCTGGCTGCCGTTTTGCAAACCTCCCGGCGTTGCTGCCGGGCTGTTTAACAACATTTTAGGAACGGTCTTGAAACTCCCCATGTCAATCGGTACAGAATTGACAATGATTCTTCCTGCGTTTTCAATGACCGTCTGGGCTTCTTCAAACATCAATTCATCACAAAAGCCGTTTTCCACCGCTTCGTCGCCCGTCCACCATGTTTCATCTGACATAAAGCCGGATATTTCATCAACCGTCTTTCCTGTCTTTACAGAATAGGCATTTATAATTGACTGTTTAATCACCTTCAATTCCTGCGCCATCTTTTCAAAATCTTCTGCCCGGAACGTGTCCCAGACTGTCATTGCCGGGTCATGAATCATGAAAACGCCGTTTCTCGGTATCTTGATTATGTCGCCCGCCATTGCGATAATCGTGGCGGCAGAAGCCGCCCACCCGTCAACCTTCACTGTTATTTTTGCGTCATGGTCTTTCAATCGGGTATATATTGCATTTGCTGCGAACACATCACCACCGGGGCTATTGATACGCACCACTATTTCTGGCACGTCCTCCCCTAATGCCGCAAGCTCCCTGTTAAACTGTGCGGGCGTTACCCGGTCTTCCCACCAGCTCTGCTGGCTGCTGATCGTCCCATACAGAAGCAATTCAGGTGGCTTTGTCGCTGTCCCCGGCACAAAATCCCAGAATCTATTCTGTGTCACTCCGAACGGGCTTTTCTCCTTGCTTCCCGCTGTTATCCTGCTGTCCTGCTGGCTCTCCGGGCTTTTCCCCGTTGTTATCCTGCTGCTCTGCTGGCTCTCCGGGCTTTGTCCCGTTCCCCTGCTGCCCGGCTGCGCTTCCGGGCTTTTGTTCCCCTGCATTGGCAATTTTCTTTACCTCCTTTAGCTTCTTTTCTTCCTGTTTTAGCTGTTCGCAATTACTGTAAAAATCCCCACCTGACATCTCCATTGTTTCTGCGCTCCTTGTAGAAAACCCGTTTTCAACCCTTGTGACCGCTGCCCCTACTTCCTGCACCGGGTTCAGAAGCCCCCGTGCCGGTCCATTCCACTGTGCCTTGCAGTACGCTTTCCGGCGCAACGGGTCTGTGAAGAATCCGGGGGCAATTATCCTTCCTTTCGCTACTGCTTCCGCAAGCCATTCTTCATATACTGGCTGGCAAAAGTCGTTTGCCAGCCATGCCCGGTACATTTTAAACATTTTCCATGCTTCCTCTAAAGCTCCCCGGCTTGCAGAATAGGAACTTGTAAAGTGCTTTAAAAGCAATTCATACGGGATTTCAAGTGCTGCGCCTATCTGTCGGCAGATAGTTTCCACAAAACCGCTGAAATTTTTGTTCGGTCTTCCGGGGTTTATATCATGTGCCTTTTCCCCTTCCGCAAGGTCAAGTATCGCTCCTGGTCCCAGTTCCAGGCTGTTTTCATCGTCTTCATCAATCAGGTCTTCCTCTGCAATCCCTGACCCTATCGGCTCCCCGTCTTCATTTGAATTTTTTTCAATGAATACAGTGAAAAGCCCTGATATCACCGCCGCTATCAATTCAGCGTCCGTGTACCGCCCTAACTGCTTTAGTGCTTCGATTACTGGTGAAAGAAAGGGAACGCCCCGCCGCTGGTCTATGCGTTCCATATTGCTTAAATGCAGGACATTTTTTCTGCCTGTCTTCTTTCCATATGCTTCCACCCGCTGCCACTCCATACGCTCATTTGCATATGATAACGGGTGATGTTTTGAAAAGTGGTATGCAATCACTTCCCCGTCTGCGTCCACCTCAATGCCCCCGACAATTTCATTTCCGAACGTGTCAAAGTTATTCGGGCTTGAAACTCTGTCCGCTTCTATAAGCTGTACCCGTAAATCATAGGGCTGGTTTATCCGCTTTTTTGTCGGAAGCAGTGCGAAACAATCTCCAGAAGTCAGCCACCCTAAGAAGGCTAATTGTTGCAATTCATAGAAATTATTTATCCTTGCCATGTCGCAATCCGGGCTTTCTGCCCACAACGCCCACTCCCTTGTTATTTCTTTCTCTAATTGCTGCGCCTGCGCCGCTGTCAGCCTCAACGTTTCTGCGTCTACCGTTGGTTTTAACATCAGCCCCCGCCCGACAACATTTGTACGCATTGTTTTCACGGCTCCTGTCGCAATCGGTACACCCATGTATAAATCACGGGAACGCTGCCGTAGTATGGAAAGGTTATCTGAAATATCTTCCCGCCAACTCCCGCCCGCATAATTCCAGCCTATTAAAGACTTTTTTGTTGTGTTTGCGCCGTAATTGCTGTAACCTGAATTAGTCAGTATTTTCATTTTCTGTCTTGCAGCCGTCCTTTTTAACGCTGTTTGCGGCGCAACCGTGGCAATTATGCCGTCTATCGCCCTTGCTATGCCGTTCAATCCTTCACCTTCTCCCGTTTTATGGCATGAAAAAAGCACCCCTACAAAGGTGCTGTTCATTGCATCTCTTCATTCGCATCTGAAATCCTGGCAAGCGATTTATCCAGGATAAAATCTTTTATTCTTGCATAATCCCATCCGTACCCGATCAGGCTTCCGACAAGCATTTCTGCATTCTGTACCTGCTTCAATTCTTCTTCATTAAAACACTCCCTAATATTATCCTGCCTGCCTATTCCGTATTCTTCACGCAGCCTTTTTGCATCCTTACCAAATATAGATTTATAGATTACATTTGTGTATATTGAGTAAGCGTGTCCATGCATTCGCCCATTTGCTTCAAGTTCTTTTATCGCCCTTGTGAAAGCCTGCCGCACTACAATCCCTTTTTCACGCTCTATCAATCTTCCCTGCAGCATGGATTCCATCTGGTTGAACTGGCTGATATAAGCAAGTTTAAAACGCATTGCTTTTTCACCTGTATATCCCATAGCAAGGATTGTAAAGCCATCACGGTTCATATAGTACATTGGGTTTTTCTTTCCGTTGGATGCTTTATATTCGCCTTCATAAAATAGGGCTGAAAATTCAGCGCTACTCACTTCTGACTGAATATTTCTTACATCCGCAAGTACATTCTTATGTTCCTTTTCAAAGGTTTCTGCTACGTCAAGGCTCGATACCACGTTGACTTCCCTTTTGTTTAATTTTTTCATTTCTACAAGCATACCTTTTTCCTCCTTCATGGTTTTGGGCATGAAAAAAGCACCCCTGCAAAGGTGCTTTCCTCATATTTTCCTATCTCCTTATACCGCTTTCGCTATTATACACTTTACACTACTTTTTAAAGGTTTTCAAGGAAATTGCGGGCAATTCCGGGCAATCTTTTTTATTTTTATATGTTCTGCCTTATGCTATCTATAGTTACATTAATATGTACAGGTAACAATTTCCCATATTCCTCTGAAAATACTATCCATTTTGTTTCATGATCCGCTATTTCCTTTTTCTGATCTACTTTCCTTTTTGCTATCTCTTTTATCCCTCCCATGATGGTTTCATATGCGTCAGGCTTTAATTTTTCTTTCTTATCCCTTTTCAGTATTTCCAATGCTTTTATAGCTCCGCGAAGATGGAAGAACATAAGTTCTTTTTCTTCCCCATATTCAAATCCATATTTATCCTTGAACTCACCCGGCTGGTAAGAATCCCACCATCCAAAGCCATTATAATCATACCCGCCAATAAAATATTCCTTCCTGTAAAACAATTTGTGTTTTTTAATATCGATTCCTGTAATACTGATAAAATCACGTTCCAGAATGATATACCCTCCCCATTTCTCCGGTATATAGCGTATGAACCATGGCAATACCGGTTTCTTCTCCTGCCTGGACAGTATTTCCTGCTATTGCAATTAAACCTTGAAGAGAGATCTTGTCCTCGTATGTGCTTTCCCGGAAAATTGAAAAATTTTTATATTGAAAATCCAAAATCCCTGTGATATACTACTTCCAACCTTTCTGTTACCAGTATAGGGGCGATAATAATAGAAATGTAAAAATCTCTGGGGTAGGCTCTCAGAGATTTTTCTTTTTTTGCATATTGAAAAATAAAAATACATATGCTATAATGCCGATAGGCAGAAAAAAGACATGAGTATGACATGTAATCAAAGAACGAATCCCCGAACCGTAGTAGCGTACAGTTCGGGGATTCTTCTTTTCTTTTATAGTGGCAAAGCACCCACTAGGCTATTCGTTGTCCTTATTATGCCAACTGTCAAGCCATTTGATGATGTAGTGGCAGGCTACACCAGCCGCGACAGCAGCTATAAAAGACATGATTTCTGACATATAATCACCTCCTCCCGTTGCCGGGTATCGGTTGGACAACGTTGAAATTATATCACGCATTCCCGCAATTTTCCATATTTATTTTACAAGTCCCGTATCACTCCCCGCTTGATCCTGTTTCTTCCTCCCTTTCGCTGTGCGTTCTCCAGCTTCTGAACTTTCCCGTTCCAATACTCTATGGCGTTCCTGATCTCCGTCAAGTTCGCCCGTGTCAGTGTCCGGGAACCGATTGTATAACTTTGTCCCGTCGCAACTGTCATTTCCGCTTCCAGCCATACATCTAAATGCTTTTGCGCTGTTTCAAGTGTGATTCCTGCCATCACGCTATACCTCCGTTACTCCTTCTTTTTCTTTTCTTCTTTGCGCCTGCCGCCTGCGTCTTCTCTTCCGGCTTTTTCAGCGGAAGTGCTGTGATCTCTATTGCCGCCGTTGCATAATTCCGGCAGTCTAACGCTTCGTTTCGCTTGTGCTGCCCTTGGTCCCGCAACCTCCATTCAAAGAACGGCCTGCCTTTTTTATATACCAGGACCTGCTTTTCTGCCGTCAGCCCTTTGAAAAATTTTTCATCATACCCCCTTGGTGAATACGGTTTTCCATCTTCGTCCTTTGGGAAGTGGCAATATCCCGGTCCCTCTTCCTCAACCTTCAATCTTTGCAGCAGCAATGATTTCCCGGTATCTACTCCCAACGTAAACAAATACGCCTGTTCTCTGTTGTTCTTCGTCGGTTTCTGAATGTACGCCGCTGCGCTATCATTCGAACCTCTAATTGCAAATATCTTTCTGTTAAAACGGGCCTTGCAGAATTTATATACTTGATTTCCTCTATGCCCTCCACTATCTATACAAGTGCATATTATTTTCATCTTTGCCCCATCCGATCTTGCGAATGTCTGCGCAAGGAATATATCTAAATCTTTCCATACTTGGTTATTCATGTCACTATTATCTCCATATATCACTGCATATTTAATTCCCCAACTTTCATACTCCGGCCCCCATCCAACCACTTCAATCTCAAAACGATCATCCTGTGTGTCAACTCCTGCGGTCAAGTACAGCACTTCTTCCGGCACTTCGCAATTATACTTTTCTCGACGTTTCAGCAGCGTTTCTTCGTCCATCTGCTCTCCGTCTTCTTCCCACGTTTCGCCCAGTTCTGTATTGGTCCATGTTTTCAATAACTCAATATTCCCTTTTTTCTTTTCCTCATTTGCTTTCAGAAACTTTTCCACCACTTCCCGCCACGTTGCGAGTGTGGAAGCGAGCGTGTTTAGATGAAAGCCTTTCACCGGGTTTTCCGGATCCTCATGTATAAAACACCCTTCTTTAAAATGCACTTTCCACTCTATTTCATTTGAGATCACGCCGCATTTTTCGCAAACATACCGGATTTCTGACAGATCATCTTTGTCAAAATCCACGTTTCCCCATTTTAGTGGCTGCAATTCTCCGCAGCACGGGCAAGGTGTATTCCATTCACCACGGCTGCTATGCTCATATTCTACCGCAATTCTCGATGTTTCTTTGTTTCCCGGCGTGGACACATTCACTTCTTTTTTGTTCCAGAACGTCGTCAACCTCTTTGCAGCTAATAAAAGCGGGTCCCCCTCTGTCCCTGCCGTCGCCGGGTATCTGTCTATCTCGTCAGCAAGTAATATTCTGATAGGCCGTGAAGCAAGGGAAGCCGGGCTGTTAGCCCCTACCATGGTTACATGACCGCCTGGAAAAATCTTTTGCAAGATCGTGTTCCCGCTGTTTCTGCTTTTATCGTTCACACGCTCTGACAATACAGGCGTGTCACGCAGCATAGGTGAAAGCCGCTCTTTTGAAAAAGACTCTGCCATCTGTATTGTCGGCTGTAATACCATCATTGGTGACGGGTCATAATGGATATAGTACCCAATCGGATTCAAAATAACTGCGTCCGTCTTTCCTACCTGCGCCGCAGACATGACAACTACTTTTTTTATCGTAATGTCTGTGATAGCGTCCATGATTTCTTTCTGGTACGGTGCTTTTTCTGTCCTCCACCGCCCCGGCTCCGCTGACGCTTCGGAAGATAAACGGCGGTATTGATCGGCCCATTCTGATAACTTCAAATCTGGCGGCGGTTTCAGCACTTCAAAAATTCGCTTAAATAATTTTCTTGTGTTTTCCCTCATTTTCTCCGCCCTTCCCGAACGTGGTGTCAAAGTCTGCGAGTTCTTCCAGTGCTTCATCAACCGCAGCTTTCAGCAGCTTAAATATTTCAACCTCTTCTGTCTTCTTCGTAAGTGTCGGACTTAACTTTGCAGGTATCGCCATCAAACGTGTTCTGAACCTTATCAACATATCCGTCATAACGCTTTCTACGTCTTCCGTTGTGTGTACCTCATTTTTCCGCAGCTGCAATTCCAGTTCTTGTCCTTCTCTTTTTGCCCGGACCAGTTTTGCCCGCTCCGTGTTGTAGTCAACTTTTTCTTCTGCGTCCGGGTTTTTCTTCCGCAGGAAATTTATATATTGACGTGTCGCCGCTTCCAGATCGTACAACCCCGGCTTGTATTCTGTCAGTACGCCTTTATCACGCAGCGTGCGCACGTTTCTTTCCGTCATGTCCAGCCGCCTTGCTACGGCAGCCGCCGTGTACAATTTCAAAAAAACGGGACCCCCTTTCAATATTTTCGCCCGGAACCGGAAGCCAAAATTTTCATTTTTTCGCTAGGCAGGTTCTGGGCGTCGCCGTACCCGCATAGCTTCCAGACGGCTGAAAGAACCTACCTCTCATTCAGTTTCCGTCCATCAAATCGTCAATGATTTCTTCCGTTTCATCATCAACAATGATTTCACCTGTTAATTTTTGTTTAGCAAGCTGATATTTCCGCTCTTCCAGTGACAATCTTCTTTCTTCCATCTCATATGACTTGATACTATCTATCTGCTTTATGATACGTCCATGTAGGCGGTTCAGTTCTGCTTCTACCTTCATAGCTCTATCAAATGCGCTTGACTTAATGATTGTCTTCATGGCTGTCTTTAGCTTCTCTGTACCCCCTTCTGGGTCCTTCACCTGCCCTGTATCAATGCCGCTGTCCTGCTCTCCCTGTAGCTCTTCAAGCGTCTTTGGTACTGCCATATGCACTAATTTATCAGCATAGAAAGCCCCCTCTGCTTCCGGGGCTGTGTACTGCTGCAATAGCCCTTCTAAATAGGCTTTACGCACTAGCAGGCTTTTCAGCTCTTCCGTCATTTTCTCTATGCTTTTGCCCGGCTTCGTCGCTGTTATTGCCGCCGCTTTCTCCGGGTCTATGTCTTCAATCCCGGCTTGTGCAAAGGCTCCATGTGTGACGGCGTTTTTATTGCCGTCCTTTTTAGGGGTCCTTCCTGCGGCGTTTTTATTCCCCCTCTGCCCGCCCTTTTTCTTTGGAGCTTCTTTCAGGCGTACTTCCCACTTGTCCTCTGATTTCCACTTGCTTATGCGGGCTTTCGGAACGCCTGCTGCCGCCGCAAGCTCTTCAAGCGTCATTTTCCCGCCGCTTTCTATGTACCTTTGCAAGCTCTTGTCCCGCTCCGGGTTCCTCTTCCTTCCCATTCTCCCGTTCACTTCCCTTCGTTCGTTTTCGCAGCCCTGCCCCTCCCTGATTTCGGAAATATAAAAAAATCAGGGTTTCAAAATTCCCAGAATATGAAGCCAGCTTTGCTTCCCCTTCGTTTTGAAGCCCTGTTTCCTTCGCCTTATTATACCAGCTTTTTCCGTGCAATTCTGGGCAATCCTTCATTCCTTTATGTCATATTCAGAAAGTATGCGGTTCTTCTCAAAACCTTTCAGAAGCCGTTCCATCGCTCCGTCCCGGATATTTTTGCACTGTCTTTCGCTGTAGTGCATCCGCTCCGCTACCTGCTCCCACTTCATTCCGTGGAAATAGTACCCGAAAACAACATTTTTCTGTTTCATTGTCAGCCGTGACACTTCTTTCAGGATTTCAACCTTTACTTTCTGCAATTCCTCTATTTCCCGCTGATATCTCTGAATATCTCCCCGCACATACTCCGGGATATTCAGTGCAAGCCGTTTTGTCGGGTCAGAATTGGCGTATTTTCCCTTTGTCGTGTCGCTGTAGCCTACCCCCTGAATCGGATTGTAATATTGTTCTAAATCTGAAATGAAGCTGCGCCTTGACTTGATTTCCCCATCAATCTCCGGGAATAATTCAAGCAATTTCAGAACCTTGTTTTTGTTCATTACTTTTGCCATCCTTTTTACCTCCTTCTTTTCGCACAGCAAGGGCAATCACCGTTTCCGGTGTTGCCCTCTCTCCGTTTTCTTTCATGTTTTCTACAACCTCCTCAATATCCGCAATCAATCCCACTGTACTTATCCTTCTTCCCTTCTTCTCAATTCCTGAACCGCAAAACCGATAATGCAATAATCATCTTCCAGCCCCGTCCAGTTTTCCCATATATACGTTATTTCTGCTACAACCTCCCGCCCCGTCTTCCTTCCTGCCATGTATTCCTGCATGATTGCCGTATGCCCTACCCTGTACCCTTCATTTTTCAGCAGATAGAATGTAAGCGTTTCGCTTGCTATTTCCTCATATTTTGAAGCCGCCAGCGTGATTTCATGCACCTTCTTTTCCGTTTCGCTCGGTAACTGCTGCATTTTCTCTTCCTGCTGCTGTTCTTTCAGCTTCCTTGCCGTTTCCCGATCAATTTCTGCCTGCTGTTCGTCGTACCGCTGTTCATCTGTCTTGCGGGCTTCTTCCCGGTTCACATGAGCATTGCAGGAAGTGACCGTGCTTTTCTTTTCGTGGCACGTTTCGTAATTTTCGCAGGAATAGCAAATAGAAGTGATATTTTCCGGCTGCGGGTCTTCGTATTCCTCCGGCTGGTTCATGAAGCCTTCCTGCTGCCCCTCTTCCTTGCCCTCTGTGGCTTCTCCTGCGCCCTCTGTGGTCGTTTCTTCCTCTTCCCCGTGTTCTTCTTCACCTTCGCCCGTTACGCCCGGCAGAATGTCTTCTGTGAAGCTCATTTGCCCCGGCATTTCCTTCCCCGCTTCCTCCTGCTGCTTCATTTCCCTTGCTTCCTGCAATGAAAGCGCCCCTTCTTCCTCTATCCTGTCCGCTGCTTTCTCCTGCCCTGCTGCGCTCATGCCGCACAACTCAACCGCTACGGAAACATTGATAACGCTTTCTTTAAAGTATTTCATCAGTCGTGCAGAAAGATTGTTATAAATGGACTTGTACCGCCCAAGCTGCGCTTCCGTCGTCCCTGTTATCTCTGCAAGGACTTCACGGGTCCTTCCGTTCAGGTTATATTCCTTTTTCAGTTCTTTTGCCAGTTCCTCTGCCTGAATTGCTTCCATCATCTTTTCCCAGTCCGTCTTATCCCGGAAGCGGTTCGCCATAATCAATGCTAAACGGTCCCGCACGTCTTCTTTTTTGAATACGCAAGGCACGAACCGCACTTCCTCTTTCCCTTCTTCTAACAGGGAAAGCACCGCAAGCCGTCTTCTATGCCCCGCAATCACTTTGTATTTGCCGTTTTCCGGGCGGCTTACCAGTAATGGCTGCAATATCCCCACAAGCTCAATAGAACGCTTCAATTCATCGTCTACATGATAGAAGTTATCCTGCGACGGTATCAGGTCATTCACATCAATATTTACAACCTTGGTTCCCTCCTCCTGCTGCGGGGCGTTGTCCTGCTGCCCCGTTGCGCTTTCCTCCCGCTTCCCTGCGCCTGCTTCCTCCAACTCTCTTGAACGACTGTTCAATAAGTCCGTCAGGTTAAATTTTCCTGCTTTTGCCATCTCTTTTTTCTTCCTTTCCGTGTCCGATTCGGTCACATTTTCAGATATTCTTCAACCAGCTTTTTATAGTCCTGCGCCGCCCCGCAGCGGCTGGAATAAAGTAAAATCGGTTTCCGCTCAAACGTGCTAGGCTTCATTTTTGCTGTGCGCCTGATATGCGTATCAAAAAGCGGGTATTTATTGCATACTTGCAGATATTGTTCCCCCTGCTGGTCTGCTTCGTTCAGTCTGTCATACTGCGTAATTAAGCACCCCCGGAAGCACAATGCCGGGTTTAATTCTTCCCGCGCGTTTTCAATCTGTTCTGTCAGTTCTTCCAGCCCGTCAAGCGAAAAGTCGTCAATCGTAATCGGCACAATCACATCATCAGAAGCAACCAGCGCATTGATTGTTGATATGTTAATGTCCGGGGCATTGTCAATAATGCAGAAGTCATATTTCCCCGCCACCTGCTGCAATGCTCTTTTGAACCGTGTCTGCTGCGGGCGGCTCTGGTCTAACATCACCTGTAAATTTGCCGTTGACAGGTTCATATTTGCCGTGATAATGTCCAGCCCCTTATAGTCCGTATGCTGAATGACTGCTGCCGTGTCAATGTTCCTGTCCGTCATTACCTCCGCAACGCCCGCTTTCTCATAGCTGTGGCGGTTGAAGAACTTTGAAGCGTTCCCCTGCTTGTCGTTATCTACCAGCAGAACCTTCTTTTTGTGTACGGCGTTCAGGATATGTGCTATATTTACGCTTGAAGTCGTCTTTGCAACCCCGCCTTTTAAGTTGATGATAGAAATTGTCTTCATGTGTCATTCCTCCTTGTATCTGGTATGATATTTTTTATTTTCCCAGCAATGCGCCGGGCGGGAATCGGACCCGCCCCGCAGGTCTTCACCTGCTGCCCCGTGCGGCTCCCGGCTCTTTTAGCTTATACAAATCCCGTCGTACCTTTTAACGTTTGCAGCGTCCTTCAATAATGCTTTTACCGCTCTGTCTGCGGTCGCTCTGTTCTTCGCTTTAATTATAAACCTTACTTCTTCCTCTTCCTCTGTCTGCATAACGGGTTTATACCCTTCCTTCAATTCAACGCAATATTCAAATTTCAGCATTTCTTTTTTCATTGTTTTTTCCTCCGTTTGCTTTATCTCTGTAACTGTCTTTATTATATACTTGCGCAAGTATAATTTCAATAGGCAAATTGTACAATCTTACGCAAGTATATTTATGCAATTTTTATACTTGCGTAAGATATAATGTTTTCAGACAGTCAGACCTGATTCCTTTATGGTCATAATTCTTTCATATCTCCCGGACCCGTTCAGTTCATATGTAAAAATTATTTTCCCGGTCTTTATGTAATGAGTACAGGCAATATCCGTTATTACTCCTTCCCGCTGCGTATACATTACCCCATTTTCATTCTTTCCCGCCACTTCAAGTACCACAACCCTGTCCCCGATTTCATACGGACACTTTGCGCTAAATGCTGCCATCTGCATTGTTCTTTTCCTCCATCTTCTTTTCATTCTGTTTTCTGACATACCACGCAACCTCCCGCAGTATGATAAACACAAGCCCTGCTGCCGCTATCAGAAAAATAATTACTATTGCCGCTATGAAGAAGAAAAACGCTTCCACTGCTATATCAAACAATTTCACTTTTGCTTTCCCTCCTGTTCTTCTCCCGCATTTGCGCCCTTGCCCGGTCAATGGAAGGTCTTATGCTGTTGATTGTCTGTAGCTGCCTTTTTAAAAGCGGCTTGCGTTTCTCTTGCTGTTCTTCCGCCCGCTGGTTTCTGAACCTCTGCAATACCTCCTGTTTACTCTGGCAATGCCTGTTCTTTCTCTTCCTCACTTCCCTGCCCGCCCTCCTATCTTCTTTTCTTTTTCCTGTAGTTCTTTTTCTTCTTTGTTGCCCGGCGTTTCAAGAAAATGATATGAAGTCGCACAAGCGCAACTTTCGGAAGATACGGCGGCTTTTCCTTGTCAACCTTCACTTTTCCTTCCCCCTGTCTATCCTGTAGGCAATACGCATGATTGCTTCCATTGATTTTTTTATATTTGCGTCAGTATCTGCCGTAATGCTTAATACGTCCGCTATGTCCCGCAATTCCTCTGCGTTTTCTTCGTCTGACTTTTCAGCTAGACAGTCTGTGCATATCTGCTGCCCTTCCTCTGGCAGCGTCTTTCCGCATATGATACACTTTGCCCGGCTCATGCCTGCACCTTCTTTCACATTATCCATTCATCAATATTTTTTTCTGCTTCCCTTTCGCTTTCAATTTCCCTTTTCCATTTCTTCATAATTTCTTCATTGTGAAGCGTTTTGAAGTCAAGTTCCGGCAGCTCTATTGTTAATTCCTCTTTTGACTTATCATCTTTATTCAGTGCTGGCTTGTATTTGTTGATATAGTAAATCTCATAAAGGAACATATCTGCTTCCGTTCTGCACTCTGCTATTTCAATATGACTTACTGAAAATATGTCTATTAGTTTGTGCATGGGAAGCTGTCTGAAATGTCCCCGCAATCTTGCATTTATCCTCTGTTTTGTCCTTCCCAGATACGCTACAAATTCACCTTCCGGGCATTTATAAAAAATCTTGTACAGAAGATACACTTTTTCACCTTCCTTCACCAGTCCTGCATTTTCTTCACCTTTTCTGTCAGGTTCTTTTCCCTCTCCATCAACTCCCGGACTTCATACGGGGCAAGCCCTGTTTCCTCATACTCGAATAGCTTCTTTGCAGCCTGTACAACACCCACATTCTGCTTTAAAACAGGTTTTCCGCTCCCTATGCTTATCTCTGTAAGCCTTTCCCTTTTCCTGCCCTTCCTGCCTCTCTGTGGCTTCTCCTGCGCCTGCTGCCGGGCTGCAATCTTCGCCCCTTGAGAAACTATGGCATTGTGCTGGATATAGCCCCGCATGGCGTTATTAGAAGCCCTGACTGCTGCCTTTGGTATGTTCATTTCCCTTTCCCCTTTTAGTGAAGCTCTTCCAGTCTGCTTTCCAATCCTTCAATTTCCGTTGCAATCCCCTTCATAACCTTTTCAAGTGCTGTTTTCGCAGCTTCCGGCGTTACTCTTTCTCTTTTCTTGAATACATCACCTTCCCGGACTTCTACATAAAATTTTCTTGCTGCCACTTCTCCCGCATTTCCCCAACACATTTTTTGCAGTTCTTCCAGCCCATCGTAAATCCCCCGTGCGCTGTCTAACTCTTTTTTTATTTCATTTGCCTTTTCAAGCGTCTTTTCTGTCACGTCCTGCCCTCCTTCAATTTGTGATTCTTAGAAACTGAAACATGCAGGATTCATCATGCAGCATAATCACTTCCCCATCTTCATTCAGGGTAACAACTGTTAAAAACTTCGGTTTTGCAATCCCTTTTTCTTCCGCTTCAACCTCTGGCGACGTATCTCCCCACCGCCAGTCCATGTTCAGGGCATTATATACCCGTTCTTTATAAACAACCTTGAATCCCCGCATATCTATTCCCATGTTTTATCCCTCCTTCTCTCACTCCACTATCAGGTGAAAAATATCCTTTTGTACCCGCTCTATCGGTTCCCCATCTTTCGGTTCCTTCAATATCAGCAGATATTCTTCCGGCGTGTCAATTATTGTGCTTACTTCGTAAACTTCGTACTTTTCGCTTGTTCCGTCCTTATATTCCATCATCACATTTACTTTCAAATTTCTGCAGCTCCCTTCATTAGCAAAGAAGAACAATATTCCTTCCGTTCTCTTTGCTTTCCTTCCCCGGATAAACTCTGATATTTTTTTCTCTGCCGCTTATTACTACCGCTTCCGGGTCCATGCCCTCTAAAATCTCTATCAGCTTTTTCACTGTGACTTCTTCCGGGTTATCGTATTCTTTCAGTCCCAGTCCGTTTCCTGCTGCCTGCCCTGTCAACTTTGCATATTCTTCAAATATCCGGCTTACAATACAGCTTCTGCAGTCTGCGCCCTCTTCCCCGCCACCGTCAAAACAATGACCGCAGCCCATAAAATTATCTGCGCCGCCCTCCCGGTCAATCGTGCAAAGGTCTTCCGGCACGGGTCCTTCTATGAAGTCCATCATCTGTATTGCCCTGCTCTCGATTGCAGGATAACCCGGAAACTGCAAATATCTTGCAATTATCCTTTCCGCTTCCTCTTCCCCGTAACAAACCACCGTGAAATATCCCTGCGCTGTCAGCTCTTCCAGCCACTCCTTCTGGTTCTCCGTCGTTTTGTTCCTTCCGTACTTCATTTCGATATACAGCCCGTGGAATCCGTTTCTTGCTACAGGCAAGCACAAATCAGGAACGCCCGCTTTCACTCCCTGCCGCTTTAGGTTCGCCGCTTCCAGCGTGTTCCTGCTGCCGCCGTTCGGAATATGATGAATCAATTTCAATTCCGGGTGGCTTGCCTGCTGCCATTCGCACCACTGTATTACTGTTTCCTGTTCTGTCGCTTCGCTTCTCCTGCGGTTCTGCTGCCTTGTGTAATAGCTCATTTCCTCTATCTCCCTTCTGTCAGCTTCTTAACGTGTGAACTCTTAAACAGGCATGACCGGGGATTGATTAAGAAATAGCATTTCTGCGGTATGTACAAATTCTGGTCATTCCTGAATCGTTCTTCACCTGTTTTGTGAAGTTCCCCCGTGATAACGTCGTTGTCAAATAGCTTTATTGTGACGTCTTTCCCCAGATACTTTTCTAACTCACTTCTTTTCACTTTTTCTTTTCCTCCCGTTCGTCAAAATGCGTCGCCATCATATCCGCAAGATGAAGCATGACTGCCAGCTTGCTTTGCCTGAAAGCGTTGTCTAAATCATACCCGCCGCCCCTTGCGTAAAAGTCGTACTGCCCCATGTGCCACCTGATCGCCAGAATCTCTTCTTGTGTCAAGTGCATAAACTGTAAAATCAGGATAACGGACTTTTCCCCGTGTCCGGCAGGAAAATTCTTTGTAAGCTGATATTCTGGCTTTCCCTTCTGCCCCTCCGTCAGCCTGTATGCGTCTATCTTGCATAGGTCATGAAGAAGCCCACAGATTGCCAGCGTTTCTAAATCATAGTTCAAAGACTGCTGCCGCCGTTCTTCCTCTGCGTTCATCTGTATAAGCCGCCGACACACATTTATTGAATGTTCCGCAAGCCCTCCGGGGTTCGCTCCGTGGTGTCGCGCCGCTTCCAGCGTGTTCCTGCTGCCGCCGTTCTTCCTCTGCGTTCATCTGTATAAGCCGCCGACACACATTTATTGAATGTTCCGCAAGCCCTCCGGGGTTCGCTCCGTGGTGTCGCCTGCTTGCCGGGGCTTCAAAGAAGCCGTTTGCATCCATCCATTGCAGAAGGTCAGCCGCCCCCGGTCTTTTTATGTAGTTGAAATAGTTTCTGAATACCTGCATTGTTTCTTCCTGCTTCATTCCTCTTCTTCCTCCGCTTCTCCTATCAATGCCCGTGGCGGCGTTTTTTTGTCCAGTACCATTTCATACCATGCCGCCTTTTTGTACTTCCGCAGCTCTTCTCCTTCCAGCTCCCTTTCTGGTCCGTCGTATTCTTCATAGCAACGTGCGTTTTCATCAGGGAAAATATTGTTCCCCTGATAGAACGCAATCAAGAATCCTTCCAGTTCCCGCTTTAGCTCCTGTCTGTAGAACTCGAAAAGCATTTTGATTTCTACTGCTTCAATCTCTGTGCAACTACAGCCCCGCTTCTTCCTCCTGCTATAATTTCCCGTGTAATGGTGGTATGAAGGTCTTCCCGTGACTTTATAAAATACCCTTATCAGCAATTCTTCTTCAAGCTCCGTTTTGTAGCTGAACCAGTGAAGCGTTACCCTCTCTTCTAATATCTCCCCTTCATCAATCTGGTATTTCTCCATCAATTTGCGGTACAGCTTCAATGCACTTTCACGCTCACCGCCCACGCCCCTATCTGCAAGGGCTTTCAGCTTTTTCAGTTTGTCCGCTGCCTGTTCTCTTGTCATGCCTGCTGCCCTCCGTACACTTCCACAAGCCCGCCTTTCTCCTGCGCAAGCTCCGTTATTCCTTCTTCAAGCGCAATCTGTATTTCCGCAAGCATACCTTCTGAAATCCCGTATCTGCTGCCGATAAAGATATATCTGCAATGCTTTAAAAGCTCCGTACCTGCCGCCATTCCCTTTTCCCTTTGTTCCTGGTCCTCTTCGTTTAGTACCTGCGTCAAGTACAAGTGCGGCGTTATCGGTGTATATCCGCAGTCTAACGCAATCCGGGTCAGTTCCCTTGCATACTCCGTGTTTCTCTCAATATCGCCCCTGTACGGGCTGCATATATAGCATAATTTACTTTGCATTTCCCTTCCCTCCTCAGATAAAGTCAAACAATGAAAGCTGCGCTTTCTCTGCCTGTATGCGCCTGTATGCGTCCGTGTAATATCCTTCGTCAATCTCTATCGCATACCATTCAAACCGCAGGCGTTGACACGCAACCGGGCAAGAACCACTTCCGGCGTGTGTGTCAAGTATTCTGTCGCCCCGCTTTGCATAGCCGTTTTTCAATATCCATTCATACAGCTTCGCTGGCTTCTGTGCCGGGTGAATCGTCCCTTCTTTCAGAAGTTCCACCCGGTTCAATGTGACAATCCTTGTCGGGCAGTCAAACGACGTGCAGGCTATTTCACAATCTGACATTGACAAGCCCCGCTGCCCTTTGTCCCAAATTATCCAGCCTTTATGCCCTGCTTTTAAGTGCTTCACAAAATAGTTGCCACCCCAGATAATCTGATTTTCAGATACCCTTTCAAGCTCCCGGAAGTATTCTGCCCCCGGTATGCCTTTACTGTCCCAGTCCTTCTGTTCGTGTTCCTTCCTGCTTTGCTTCGGATTTCTGCATACCTTCTTTTTCTGCCCGTCGTTGCCTATCCCATAGGGCGGGTCAACTATCGCAAGTTTAAAGAATTTATCCGGCATTTCCCGCATGACGGGCAGGCAGTCTGCATTTAGAAGCGTGTTCGGTTCATACCTCCACAACCTTTCTCACCTTCTTTTTGTCTTACATTTTCCTGATTTTGTCTTGCAAAATCTTTTACAAGATTCCGCAGTTTTTCCGTGAAGTTCTTCCCCCTGTACCCCTCTATCACTTCCAGCGTTTCCGGGTAAAGCCGCACTGTCTTTGATACGCTCATATCGTCATTTGTATATACCCCGTTGACGTGCTTATACATCACCACTTCCCCTTTCCGTAGACAAGTACAAATTCGCCGTCTTCATAGTCCAGCCCGTACTTTTCGCAGTCTTCTTCATCAGCGGGAATGACATTTTCAAGCGGGCATGACCACTGACAGCAACAACCCACCCCGCCGTCCTTCTCCTGCTGCCCTTCGTGTCGGCAGTTATAGCCGTTGTTCGGGGAAAGCTCACTGTCCGGGTCAAACTCCGCATTGAAGAAATAACCGCAGATATTAGCAAGCTGATTGATTGTCATAACGTCCGGCACTTCTTCCCCTCTGTAATACTGCCAGGACTGCGGCGGTCTTTTCAGCCCGTACAGGCTCAATTTGTGCGGCGTGTAGTATTCCTTCACCTGCGACACATACCAGCCCCACAAGGGCTTTCCGCTCTCTCCTGCGTACTCTTTCAACTGCTGCCCGGTCAGGCAGCTTCCCTTCTGTGCTTCCCCGTCCTTTATTTCCGGGATAGTCGGTATTTTCAAAAAATCTTTGCAGACAAATTCCCCTTTTATTTCCCCGGTCCCTGTCACATATACAAGAACCCTGTACGGACCCTTCCCGGCAGGGCGTGTCTTCCTGATTTCAAGCGGCTTTTCACCTGCAAGAACCTTCCCCCACCAGCGGTCATGCAAAGACAATATGATTGTGTCCGATTCGGACAACCTCTGCTTTTTATCCATCTTCCTTTTCCTCCTCGTTCTGCTATGAAAAGAAAGCTGCTGGCATAAGCTCATACCCGTCAATATCTTTGTTTTCAAGCGGCTTGTCATATTCGATATATCCACACGCCATTCTCCCTATTTCTGGCACATATTCCCGGCTATTGAAATTGTGAATAAGCATTGCCGGATTGTCTTTCGGTTTCGGATATGTCCCCGGCATTACCGGGCGTTCTAAACTGTAATATTTGTATTTCATTCTTATCCCTCCAGCACAACCTTTGTATAAATCATCATTTCAAGGTCAGAAAAAGCAAATTCGCTGATACTTTCAACGGGTACTTTCTCCCCCAGCGTTGTGTACATTGCCGCCCCTTCCCTTTTCTGCTCTTTCCTGTGTATGTCTGTTGACAGCCCGTGCCGCTTTACTTCCCGGCTCCTGTCAATCTGTGCATATTCCAGACAGCCCACAAAACCCCTGTAAATCTCCCCCGTGCTGTCTTCAAGAATCAGCCTGTCGCTGGGTACTGCCCCTTTCATGAACTCTTCAAGAATCACTTCTTTTTCCCTCCTTTTTTCTTCCCTGCCTTTTTATCCGGCTTCTTCCACATCTTTAAGTAAATGTGCCAGCCCGTTTCTTCGTAGTAGACAGGTTCAACGCTTACAATGTCATATCCGGGGAACTGCTTCTTGAAGAACTCTTTCCCGCAATCATCAGACTTCGCCAGCTTCTCTATCTGCTTTTTCGTGTATTTATAATCAGCGTTCGGAAGCTCTACCGGGCGCACAAGATTCCTGCTACTACTCCACCGCTTTTTCCCCTGCGGGTCCTTTACTATGTACTTGCAGAGTGCTTCAATCCCGTTTTCGTTTGTCTGTATGCGGTCAGCGTTCGCCCAGCCCATCTGTTTTATACCTGCCCTATACTGCGGGTCGTTCTGCGCTTTATTCCAGTTAATGCGTTCAGCCGTCCACATCAGTTCTACATCATCACGGGACAAACCGCCGTTCATGATAATGTGATGGTGTACCCGCTTTATCATCTGCCCTTCCTTGTCGAATTTATATTCTGTCACAATGATATATTTCAGCGGATCCAGCCCTAGCTTTCCCCTCCTGTATGCTATCCGGCGCAAATAGTTATTCACTATCTTTTCCGCTTCCTCTATGCTGCCCGGCAGGTGGTCTTTATCATATGTACAGGAAACGTGCAAGTCACCTATTCCGAAATTCCCATTCCCTAACTGCACAAGATACCTTTTAGCGTTCTTTTCGTTCAGGTCCTTTTGCTTTGGCACCGTTACCTTCTTCCGTTTCCCTCTCTTCCCCTTTGCCGCCTTATCTGCTTTTTCTGTCCGGGGTATTATATCCGCTTCCCGGTACTGCCCGCAGTCCACCTTCTTCTCCCTCATGAATGTTCTACCCATAGCCACCACACCTTCCTTGCTGTCCTCATACCTGTGTGGCGTGGGTATCTATCGGGCGGGGACTCTCCCCCCTCCTTCCTTCCCTCCTGCTTATTATCCATGTATTACGCAAGTATATAGTATATATTATATTACGCAAGTATATATTCTATATCTATCTTACGCAAGTATATATATACTATTCGTAGGAATGTTAATACCCCATACAAGCCCGTTTTCCGGGATAAAATCCCGGCATTTCAGCGGTTTTTCACGCTGATTTTGCTTGCTTTTACACCGCCAACATGGTATAATAAACATGAATTTGATTTATTAAAAAATGTTAGCGAAAAGCCTTTGTTGAATGTGTTTTCGGCACTTCTTCAAAGGCTTTTTGTTATGTCCTTTTCTTGCGGGTCACAATGGCTTGTAAAGCTCCTTTCTGCTTTCCCCGCACCATACCTTCTTTCCTTCTTTTGTCCTGATTGTCACTATTCCGTCACAAAACCTATACCCGGCTTCAATCGTCCCTTCATGCCACTTTCCTTCATGGAAAATCGCTGCGGGCTGACCGACAACATACGGGAATTTCGGTTTTTCTAATACTTCCATTTTTTCAACATCAGATACGCCGTTTTCATCAACGCACGGGAACAAATCATATCCCTGCCAGCAGAAGACAACGCCCGTTATAGAAAGTTCTGCTTCTTCCGGCTAGAACCCCGGCAGCGTCTTCAATGTTACCCGCTTTACTGTCTTGAATCGCACATCAAATTCCCGTACTTCTCCGTCAGGCAACACAAGCCGGGTCTTGTCGCCTATTTCAATCTGCGTTCCGTTTTTGTCTTTCAATCCTGTATACATTACTTTCCTTCCCTCCTGCGGGCGTTTTCACGCCCGCCCCAGTATTTCAGTTACCAGTTTCCAGTCTTTCAGGAATAAAGCGGAACGGAAGGACACAACGTCGCTGACGGTAGAACGGGCGTATCTCAAGCACAACGCCGCCACTCCACCTTCGGAAGTGCTGTAGAAGCCCGAACCCCGGAAAGGCACGGCTTCTTCACGTTCGCTGTCAATCCATAACCCCGCTTTTTCCTGCTTCCAGTCCTGTGGCAATATCCCTAATCTATGTATGATGTCCGGGACTTCTTTCAGTCTCCCAGCAAGCTTCAAGTCCTTCATGTGGCAACCCGTCCAGCCCCCGGCAAGTTCTCCATCTGTCAGCACGACTTTTTCGCACTGTGTGCCAAGATACAGCGGCTTTCCGAACGGAAGCCCTTCTTCTCCCGGTTCCTCTGTCCGTGCAACTACCCACGCCTGATCCTGTCGCATATAGTCTTCTGCCGCTGCGTTATTGTCCGGGATATACTCAATTACGCCTTTATGCAGGCGTAAGCCCGCTACACGCTCCCAGAAATTCCCGCAAAGTCCGAAAACCCCTTCTACCGTCCCATCGTGGCTCCATGCAAGCGGTTCTGTCCCAGTCAAAACCGTGTAGCCGTCGTAACAACAGCCCTTTTTCTCCGGGTTATCGGCGTTCTTCCCGTAGTCCGTGTTACCGCTGATTTTATGCCCTGCTGCCGCTGCGTCTTTCATCAGGTAAACCCATTCTGCATTTGTCATTAAGTGCCAGCCGGGTCCCTTCCTCCTGCAAGCTGCCGCCGATTCATCATGACCCATGCTTTCAACGGGCTTCTGATACGGCAGGGAAACGGGTATTCCGTTAATGACGGTATTTGTATACTGTGAAATGAGAATAGCCGCCATAATCTCCCCGTTTACCTTAAACATTTCCGGCACGTCTTCTTCCTTGTAGGTTCCCGGCTCCATGTAAAACATTGTCATGAAGTTGGGAAGCCCGGCTTCATCATTCACGACAACCGCCGCTTTGAATATGCCTTTCTCCTGTTCTGTTGTCATTTTTGACATTCTTCTTTTCCTCCTTGTATCTGGTATGATTTTTATATAACAAGCCGTCCCCGGCGTGTTTTCGCTATGAATTGTCTCCCCGAAAAGCCGCCGCAAAACCTCTTTTGAACTTCTGCCAGTCTTCTTCCGTCCCTAACCTGTACCAGCGCATTTTTCCCGCTTTCCAGTCACGTTTCAACGCAAATCCCAGTCCGGCTTCCTCTCTTACCCACCATATCCTTACATCAGCAAGCCCGGCTTTCAGGTCCTTTTCATCATAAAAAACCGCCCGGCTTTCTTCTGTGTGCGTATATATGAAGAAGTCCTGTAATTCGGTATAGATTTTTTCCGGCTGTATTTCTGCCGCATTTTTCGGCATTTCGTTAAACTTTGCCATGTTACCTCCTAACCCGCCGCCTTCTGCGGCTCTTCCTTCTCTTCTTCATACACCTTCACTGTGACAGACAGATTTTCTTTCCGGGAAATAATCAATGCCAGCGTTTCAAAGAACCGTTTCGCATTGAAAGTCCCTTCTACCTGAACGCCTGCTGCCGCAATCCCTTCTTTCATCAGCGCCACCTCCTGCGTCTTTTCCCTTCTCACGCCCGCAGCCGGGGCGGGCGTGTTATGCTGTTCTGATTGCCCCGGCATACAATTTTTTTACCAGTTTTGCACCTCTAATGAAGCCAAGAAATTCCCGCAGTTCCCCACCGTCCAGTGTCTTCATGAAGTCCATAACCTCCGCAGCTTCCTTGCTGTCCTCCTGTGCAATCATGGTTTCTGTCCTCTTTTCCTCTGCCATCCGTCTTCCCTCCTTCCTTTTTCTCCCGCCCCCTGATACAATAGAATTACCGCTGCCGGGCGGCAACTCTACTGAAAGGGGGTGTATATTATGCCGCTTCACAAAGACTTCATCAAAAAAGCCGTGAAAGAATCTATCAAAAAGCACGGATCTTCCGTTCAGCCGGAAGAACTAGAAAAGATTTTAACTGCTGCCATTTATGATATTTTCAATTCCCGTGATTTTGAAAACTACATCAAAGAAATTATGAAGTGATTTCCCGCCAGCCTGTTAGATATACAGGCTGGTATCTTCAAGCAACATTCCTTCAACCTCTGCGGCAAAATTTCTGAACAATTCCCGCAGTTCCGCAACCCTGCTTTCCTGCAATCCCTCAAATTTCAGAATGATTTCTGCGTATGCGTTCGGTTCATCTGATATTATTCTTTTTTGAAACGTCACGCCGCTGGTTATCTGCACTTCTGCCACCTGTCTTCCCTCCTTCCTTTTCCTCCCGTCCCCTGATACAATGGAAGTGCCGCTGCCGGGCGGCAACTCCATTGAAAGGGGGCATATGCTATGCCAGACAAAGTTCCTATACCGGGTGTAAAGAATATCTTCCGTGACAGAAAACGCAATTTTACACTTGAAATTTATGCCTATCGCAAATTATCCCGAGAAGAAATATTGCAGGCGGTTTCATTGTGTATGCGTCAAAACGGCTGGTCTTCCATTCCCCGGAATAAGAAGTGCAAGTGTTATACAACTATTGAATAGTTTCCCGCAGGCGGTTTATAAACCACTTCACTTCCTCTGCCCCGTGTAATGTGATACAGTTCTTTTCATTCATGGGGCAGATTTCCACTTGCCCGGTTTCCTTGTCCTTACTGATTGCGAAAAGAAGTTTTTTCTTCAATTCCTCTTCCTGTTCAGGTGTCAGCGTGTTTTCCTCCAGCTCTGCTTCTGTCAGGTCAATTTCCGTTATTGTTCCTTCTTCCATTTTCCCGACTGCTGCCGCAACCGCATTTAATGTCCGTATCTCTTCGCAAAGTTGCTCTGATACTGTCGGTTCAGCCTTTCCGACGTACATCACCCCACGTTTTGAATTGTCCGCTTCCTTCGGCGTTGTTTTAATCTCTGCCGCCGCTTTCATCTTCAATTCAACGTATTCAGCGTACTTTGTCGCTGTCCTGATAAACGCTTTTTTGAAATTGTCCATTTCTGCACGTTCCTTTCCGCACCGCCGCTGCCGCTTTTCACCTTAAAAAGCCTCCTGCCCGGAAAACTTGTTGTCCGACTATACACTTTATAACTGGTGTAACCGCTGCCCGTTGACAGTGCTTTATTTTTGGGGTCTGGCTTGCCCCGATCGAACCGGGCGGGAATCGAACCCGCCCCGCAGGTTTTCACCTGCTACCCCGTGCGGCTCCCGGTTCTCTCTTTTGGTTTTTCCCCTTCTCTGGTATAATTGCTTTGTAGCCGTGCCGGGCTGCAATATATCAGGAAAGAGGGTGTGAATTGTGGGCATTGAAACTGTCGTATATGTTCCCAATCCAGAGGGCGAAAACTATAAACCGAAAATCGTTGAGCCAGGAACGTACTACTGCATTAACTATCCACGTTGCAAGGGAAAACAGAAAATTTTTTACCATTCTGCTGAAATAAAGCCCTGCCCTAAGTGTGGAAGCCTTGCTATGTTCCAGCAGTAGCCGTCGCCTGTCACCTTTATTTTTTTAATGGTGACAGGTATTTTTCATATTCTTCTGCGGTTATCTCTCCCATTTTAAGCATTTCATCTAAGTACATTTTCTTTTCAGGAGTGTCTGCTAGTTCATATATTTCTTCTTCTAATAGCTGCCCCATCCACATTTTTTCAATCCGTATAAATTGTTTGTGACCTATTTTCGGTGTGAAAAATGTCGTGTGATACGTTTTAGGAAACAATGCCCGAAACAGGCCTACTATTGATTGTGCATAATATTTTATTGCGCCTTTTACAAATTCCTTTGTAGTCACCTTTTCGCCTCCTTTATAAAACGATTTGTCTTTTCAGCAAATGTCATACGATGAAATGCTTTCTGAACTCCCGCCATTGTAAAAGCGTATTACTAATCAATACCAGCTATCATCTTTCCGAGGCTAAGATAAAAATTACGTGTACATCTTGCATATTCATGTAGAATATCTTCTAAATCAGATTTACATAAATCTTCGATCTTAGTCTCAATTTTCACTTCTACTTTAGAACCCTTTTCTACCTGAAATTCATATGACTTTTCATGTGATATTGCTTCAACCACCTGTCCCACCTCCCTTCCTGCAGTGTTGATTGAACCGGGCGGGAATCTGACCCGCCCCGCAGGTCTTCACCTGCTGCCCCGTTCGGCTCCAGGTTCTGTCTTTTGGTTTCCCTCTTTCTCTGGTATAATGACTTTGCAGCCCTGCCCGGCTGCGCTGACTGGGATATGTTCGACATTTCAAATGTAGATGTACCAAACGATCTTTCAGAGTGGGAACACTGTTGATCTCTCTCTGATGTTTGGTTCAGCCGTTATTTTCCATACGGCTGAATCTTTCCAGTGTAGCTGTGATATGTCCTAACATCTGAATACTGTTATAAATATCCGACATGTCCGTTCCTGTTAGTTCTTCTGCGCTGTCAATCCGCTTTTCTACCAAATCAGCGTATTTCATTGCTATATTTTTTACTTTCTCTTTTAACCTTTCCACTCTTTCCACCTCCTTCTGTCATTTCAGATAATTGCCCTTTCTGTTGATTCTGCTTATAAAGCCCTGCGTGGTGAATAGTGCTTTTGAAGAAGCATTAAATACTCTTAAAACGGTTTAAGTTTCACCTTTGTTTCTTCTATTGATTTTGTCAATTTCTTTTTTGCGCTTTGTAGCTGCATTGAAAGATTTAGCAGTAAAATCTCCATTTGTTTAAATGAAAGTCCTTGTTTCTGGCATTCTTCTATAATGTCATTTGCAAGGGCTTTTGTTTTTTCGTCCATTATTGTTCTTCTCACCTCCCTTCCTGCTAACGGTAACACTTTGAAGCCATGTCCTAAATGCGGCGGGAAAGACTTCAAAACCGTTTAGTTTCTTTTCCCGCTTGACGCTTCATTCCAGCCCCGGTTACTTCCGGGTGCTGGTTTCTTTGTTCAGAATATTTTCCATTTCACTAGCTGCCCGTTTCTGGACTTCCTTTATTTTCAGCAGTTCTTCATCTGAAATATCCATGCCGTCAATTCGTGTGCATATGTCCGCTTCTCCTTGTCTGCCTGTTTCAATCTTGCTTCCCATTACGGTATATTCATTTTGAACGCCTGCCACCTTTCCCACCTCCTTCCTGATATAGTTATTGAACCGGGCGGGAATCGGACCCGCCCTGCAGGTCTTTTGCCTGCTGCCCCGTGCGGCTCCCGGCCCTTTATGCGATTTTGATTTTCTCCGTTGTGTGATACTTACTGTTATATATTTCAAGCTCTGCGGGATAACTACAGCCCCTTCCCTTCCCTAGATGTTCCAGCGTATATCTGGTATTCAGAAGAAAGCCGCCTTTATATGGGCCGAACCGTTCTTTGTATTCCTCTGCAAGCTCTTTCAATTTTTCTTCCGCTTCAATATCCATGAAGTGGTCGCAGGTCTTTTTAAGGTGTCCAGCAATCTTCCTCATTTCCTGAATGATCTCTTCCCGACTCTTCAATGCAAATGCAAATCTTTCTTTGCAGATAACCTTCACAAAATCTTCCTTGCTTAACTCTGTAGCCATGTACATAGGTTCAATGATATTGTCATAATCTGATACGCTTACTTCATATCCCGCAAGGGCTTCAAATTCATGTTTCATCATAGGGCGTTACCTCCGATTTATATATAGTGCTTTTCGCTATTTGTTTTAGCCGTTTTTGCTATCTTGTTTGTATTTTATAGCAGTTTTGTCTATTTGTCAATGGTTTTTTAGAAATTCCATTGACTTTTTTAGCCGATACTGCTATCCTTTATTTACGCACTTTGAAAGGGGGTGAAAACATTGACTATCAACGAGCGTATAAAGTATTTGCGGAAAGACGTTTTGAAGATGAACCAGACAGACTTTGCGGAAGCCATAGGCATGAAGCAACGGGGCGCAAGCTATATAGAACAATCTGGGGCTGGCGTTACTGACAAAACAATTAAGACTATATGTCTTGTGTTCAACCTAAATGAAGACTGGCTGCGGAACGGCATAGAACCCATGTACATACAGGCACCGACTTTCAGCCTTGACGACTTTGTACGGCAACGGGGCGGGACTGAATTAGAAATTGACATTATGAAAGCGTACTTTGAACTAAAACCCGACACACGGACAATGCTGATTCAGCATTTCAAAGAACGCCTGACCGCTTCCCGTGATGAACCTTCGGAAATGACCGTTGAAGAAGCGGAAGCGGCATATATAAAAAGTCGCTCCAAGATTGCACAAAAAGCGGGCAACTCTGCTTTGAATACCACCGCAGATACAGAAACCGGAAACGAAAACGGCAATAGTCTTGCTTCCAGTCAATGAGCAGTCCGGTAGGGCTTTGGAAGCTCTTCCGGGCTGTCTTAAACTCATAATTATAGGAGATTTCAAAAATGGGTATACGGTATAGAAAAAGTATAAAAATCGCTCCTGGTGTCAAAATCAACCTAAACAAGAAAAGCGCAAGCGTAACATTCGGCGGCAAGGGTTATCACAAAACTTTTAATAGCAACGGGCAGACAACTACCAGCGTCAATCTCCCTGTAAAGGGCATGTCTTACACAGACAGGAAGGGTAAGAAAAGTAAATCCACTTCCGCACCTGCTACCCATTATAGGAATATAGGAAGCGTTGTTGAAGCTCCTGCACCAAAAGAAAAGAAGATAACTGCAAAAGCTATCCTTCCTGACCCGCCTACTATGGGCGTTGCTGTTATCGGCTTCTTTATTATCGTTGCTGGCTTCTCTATTTCCGAGTCCTCTATCCCGGCAGGAATTATTGTTGCTCTCTTTGGGGCTTATCGTATTTATGCGTATATCGCACATAAAAGGAACCCTGACAGCGGCAAATATATTTCAGAAGGTCAGTTGACACGCTGGCGGCAGCTTCTTTCCGTTTCCTCCGGCACGTCCTCTGAACTAATTGAAAAGTCGCTTCCCGTGCTGCTTAACTTTAAAGCCGCCGCGGAAGAATATTGCAGCCAGCTTCCTGAATCTGCAGAAGCCCTGCTGAACACACAACAAAAAATCCTTGACTTTTCAGAGTTTGTGATTATTAAAGGGGACAATCCCCAAAAGGACTATGAAAGATATTCTGCTTTGATTGCAGAATCACAGAAATGAAAACTAAAATGGAAGCGGCGTTAGAAGTTTAACAGAACAAATGATTCTTGCTATTTGCAGGGAATTTAATGTACGGAAAGAATGGCCGCGGAACGGCAGCGGGGAAATATCAAACCAATGAAAAGCCCGGCATGGCTACAAAGCCTCTGCGGACAGAACAAAAATATCTTGAATTTAACTTTGTGACGTGCTATGATAGAAAAAAGGGAAAGCCAGAGAAGCGGCCTACCCTCTTTATGTAACGTACATTGGCATTTTACAATGCCCAGCCGTCACTATTGCGAGTAGTGGCGGCTATTTTCTTTTCCCTTTGAAAATTGTGTAACACAATCCAACAAGGGCGCAAATGAATATTCCAACCTGAATCAAATCAGAGTATGTAACATACATTGGCAATCCCTCCTTTCTTTCGTCTGGAGGGTTAGCCCCTCCGAATATGGAGGGCAAGCCGCCTTTGGCTCTCTGGTTTCCCATGCCGCTATTGTAGCATACGTCATTTCAAATTTCAACAAAGAAAAGATATGCGGCGCAATCCCGAAAAGGGAAGCGGCGGCAATACTGGGAATATTGCCGCCGCAATGCAAAGTATATCATACCAGATACAACATACCGTCTGCAATTCTGATTATATCATCTGTGGGCGGGAAATGAAAGGAAATGCAGGTGATTTTTCATGATAAAAAATAAAAACTTATCGCCGCTGATCCGCGTCGCCCTCTATATCCGGGTATCAGGGGAAGAACAAAAAATAAAGGGATTGTCCCTTGAAGCCCAGCAAGAACGCCTTGAAGCATACGCACGGGAAAAAGGCTGGATTGTCACCGGGGTATATATCGACGCTGCGAAAACCGCCAGAAAGAATATGCACAAGCGGGCAGAATTTCAAAAAATGATAGAATCCGTGAAGCGTGATGAAGTTGACTTGCTGCTGTTCTGCCGCCTTGACCGCTGGTTTCGGTCTGTAGCGGACTATTACAAGGTTATGGAGATACTACAGGCGCACGGCTGCGACTGGAAGACGGTTGATGAAGAATACGACACCACAAGCGCAAACGGACGTTTATATATCAATGTCAAGCTGTCAATCGCCCAGAATGAAGCCGATATTTGCGGGGAAAGGATAGACGTTGTGTTTGACAGCAAGATTGCCCACGGAACTGTCGTTTCCGGCTCCTGCCCATTCGGGTACAGGGTTAGTAAAGAAAAGCGGCTGGAAATTGTGCCGGAAGAAGCCGGGATTGTGCAGGACGCTTTCAATCACTTTGAAAGCACCATCAGCCAGCGGGGGACTATTAAATATATCCGGGAAACTTACGGCGTGAACTGGTGTGACGCAACTTTCCGGCGTATGCTGTTAGAACCGCTTTACACTGGAATCTATGACCGGGGCGGCAGGAAGAATGAAAACTTCTGCCCTGCAATCATCAGCCGGGAACAATTCGACAAGGTTCAATCCCTCCTGAAAAGAAACGCCCGTTCCGCTCCGTCCGGCAAGGTCTATATTTTTACTTCAATCGTGAAGTGTGCTGAATGTAGCCACAACCTTGTCGGCTATAAATCACGGGAATATTATTATTACAGGTGTAACCAGCATTTTCAGCGGGGCAGGTGTAACCACAATAAATCCGTTCGGGAAGAAGTGATTGAAAAATGGCTTTTTGACAATCTGGAATCCGAACTGCGCCGTGTCCGGCTGGAATGGGAAGTGAAAGCGGCAGAAAAGAAAAAAGCCGCCCTGCGGACAGATAAAGCCGCCCTGAAAAGGAAGCTGACAAAATTAAAAGAACTTTATGTGAATGAACTGATTGACATTGAAGAATACAAGAAGGACTATGAAATATATACGGCGGCACTCCGGCAGGTCCCGGAACCCGCAGCAGAAGCCCCGCCCGACTTTGAAGCCATGGAAAAGCTGCTGCAATCTGATTTCAAGAATATTTATGAATCGCTGACCCGTGAAGAAAAGCGTACACTGTGGCGGTCTGTTATCTCTGAAATACGCATTGACAGTGAAAATAGTATCACGGGTATTTCTTTCGGGTAGTGTTGTACTAATTTGATACTACCCGTAGGCTCATCAGCCAGGATGATCGCCGGCTTTGTAATCAGGGCGCGGGCGATCGCTACACGCTGCTGCTGTCCGCCGGAAAGGTTGTTCGGCATATTCATAAGCCGGTCTTCCAAAGCCAACATTTCCACAATCTCATCCATGAATCTCTCATCCGCCGTATCGCCGTCCAGCTCCACAGGAAGGACAATGTTCTCATAGACATTCAGGATCGGGACAAGGTTATAGTTCTGGAAGATAAAGCCGATGTTACGGCGGCGGAAGATGGTCAGTTCCTCATCTTTTTTTTTGGCCAGCTCATCCCCGCGGACAATTACACTGCCGGAGGTAGGCGTATCCAGCCCGCCCATCATGTGGAGCAGGGTGGACTTGCCGCTGCCGGAGGTCCCCACCACCGCCACAAACTCCCCCTGTTCCACAGACAGGCTGACGCCGTCCAGGGCGCGGGTGACGTTCGGCTCGCTGCCATAATACTTTTTCAGGTCGATTGTTTGTAGTACATCCATAATCAAATGCTCCTTTCAAGAGTTTTTACTTATTGATAAGAACATTGTAAAACCCAAATGTCCGCGAAATGTTACAGCGGAAAACTTTTAATAGAAACCATACCATAACTCATCTGACTTATAAATTTATCATAGAAACAATCTCTTTTTGTATTGCTTCGACTTCCGTGATCCTGACCATCCCAATTTGTTCCCTTAACAATTTATAATCAATATTCTGGAATAATCGTTCCAGTAATTTATTTATCTCTGGTGATGCTCCCATTGAAGCTATGACAAGAAAACGTGCATCGAACTGCTCTAATACTTCTTTCAGTTCATTTTCCGGAATTTCAGATATTTGTTCAAAATCAGATATCCGTTCCGCCTGTACCGTCGGCTCTAAAATCTCATTTATTGTAATCCCATACAACTTAGAGATTTTCAGCAGAACCTCTACATCAGGAAGAGTGGTTCCTGTTTCCCATTTTGAAACGGCCTGTCTGGATATATCCAGTTTTTTTGCCAATTCCTCTTGTGTATAATTATGGCTCTTACGTATCAACTGTAAATATCTTGAAATAATTCTGGTATTCATGAAAATCCCTCCTTTTTTTGCATTATAAAGTATATAAGCGAAAGAATAAAGAGAGTGAAAAGTGCATAAAAGCAATTACAAGTTGCAATCTGAAGTTTGTCAGTTTATGTCGACAGAAAGTAGGAATTACCCTGCTTGTATTATATACGACAGCTGAAAAAAATTAAATGAAGTTCAAGTAATATCCCGTATCTGATATATCTTTACCGCAAGCCTGTATGAGATAAAAAACCAGATAACAGAAATTATGAGCACAATATGAAAAGCAAGGAGGATATTTTCCTTTACAGAAAATACAAAGTTTATAAGAAGCACAAGCCCCGTTATGATCCCTGTTGATGCCATAAAAGACATCATAAAGACAACCTGTGATTTTTCCGGGTCAAACAGATACGCACATGGCAGGCTGATGCCGCCTGCCAAAAGGCATGCGCTTATCCCGATCGAGCCATACAGGGCTAAAGAGTGAAGCGTTACATCCGCACCGAAACAGGCAAGAGCGATACAGGGAATCAGCGCTGTAATCATTCCCAGCAGGGCAAGTACGATATAGAACAAAAACTTCTCACCAATAATCTGATCTCTTGATACCGGCATGGTAATGACGTTTTTATTCCATTTGGAAGCCGCGTCACTGGTAATACTGATAAAGACTGCTGTTGTGGATGCAACCGGAGCCAAAATCAGAAGTGCGCTGGTCTC
The DNA here is from genome assembly GCA_000403295.2 of Lachnospiraceae bacterium M18-1. GTDB lineage: Bacteria > Bacillota > Clostridia > Lachnospirales > Lachnospiraceae > Schaedlerella. Next base: position 660,459 of record KE159605.1, read on the forward strand.
CAGCAAAAAGGATAACCCAAAGCCCAAAACGATCAGACTGACAACCGTTACCAGGATATTGCTCTTTGCAATATAAAGATCTTTCACTAAAACACCTTTCATCACTTTTCCCCCTTTACATAAAGCAGCATAATTTCATCAATCGTTGCCGGGACAACCATGGCTTTCGGATATTTTTTCTGCATCCTCTCCCGGTCTGAAACCAGAATCTGCCATTCATAATCCATTTTGCGGTATGAGATGATATCAGACTTATCCAGCGCGTCAAACTGAGCCGCACCGCACTTGAGGATACCATACTGCTCGGTCAGTTCATCCTTTGGTCTCTCAAAAACGACTTTCCCTTCATGGATAAATACAATATAATCGGCAATTTTCTCCAGATCACTGGTAATATGAGAAGATACCAGGATAGAATGTTCCTCATCCTGCACAAAATCCAGAAGCATATCCAGAATGTCATCCCGGACAACCGGATCCAGTCCGCTGGTGGCCTCATCCAGTATCAATAGTCTGGAATGATGAGAAAATGCCGCAGTGATGGCCAGCTTCATCCTCATTCCTTTTGAGAACTGTTTGATCTGCTTGTCGGACGGCAGAGAAAACTGTTTCAACAGGCGGAAATAGATCTGTTCATCCCATGATCTGTAAATGTTTTTCATAACCCGGTTCAGCTTACGTGGAGAAAGAATCTCAGGATAATTGCTGCCATCGAACACGACGCCGATCTGTTCTTTGATATCCTTATTAAGGTTCTCTTCCCCTAAAACTGAAACCATGCCGTCTTCTTTTTGGATCAGCCCAAGCGCGGCATTGATCGTCGTACTTTTTCCTGCGCCGTTTTCTCCGATCAACCCCACAATGGAGCCGCTGGGAACAGTGAAGGAAACATGATCTAAAACAAAATCCTGATAAGTCTTGGTAAGCCCTGATATCGTCAAAGCATTCCTCATCGCTAGTCCTCCTCATACAATAGTGTTAATAAGCCAATTAATTTTTCAAGCGGTATTCCGCTTGTGCGGGCGATTTCTATGGCATCATTAAAGCAGCCTTCTATCTTTTTCTGCTGTTCCTCTAAATAAAAATCCTGGTTCCTGGCAGATACATAGCAGCCCTTTCCGGCTGTTGTCTCAATAAAACCATCTTCCTGCAGGATGTCATACGCCTTTTGCACCGTAAGAACACTGATCTGCAGTGATTTTGCAAGGGAACGGATCGAGGGAAGCGCTTCCCCGGCTTCCAGCTCGCCATTCATAATCTGTGCCTTGATCTGCGACACAATCTGCTCATAGAGAGGCCGGCTAGCCTTATTACTTACGACAATCTCCAAACCGTCACCGCCTTTCCGTCTATATCTGTATTGCATTAACAAGTACAGTATAGTACATTATAAGACGGATGTCAAGACAGTATTCCGTTTTTAAAAATTACTGTGCCTCCCCCCCCAATACTGACCCAGTATTCTTTCTGTTCCCTTGGCAATGCGCGGGAGAGACTGTCAAGCATAGCCTGTATCTTCCCTTCCATCCTTTATATTGTTATTCGTTAGTTTATCTGAACCAAAATCCTCAAATCTTCTCCAAATCAAATAAGGTATGGGATATTTTAATCTGATGTATATTCCGTCAGATTATTTAATCTCCATACCTTTTTCAACCATCTCTTTATACTGTTTTGAAAGAACCTCCCACAGATCCCTGCTGCCCTATATTGCTCTGATTGCAGTATGAGAAATGTCACAGAAAACAATAAAAGTATGGATTCACTGTTTTCGCAACCGCCTGGATACATAGGAAACCAAGTCCAGATCCCAACATCAATGTTAAAGCATAGCAAAAACTGAATAATTCTGCACTGGTACGTTTGATAAGCCTTCCACGGTCAGCACGATATTTTCATATATATTCAGGATGGGAACAAGGTTATAGTTCTGAAAGATAACGCCAAAGTGGATTTCCCACTTCCCGATGTACCGACAACAGCCACAAATCTGCCCTCGTCCACAGTAAAATTTACTCCATTGAGAGCACGGGTGATGTTTGGCTCTGCTCCATAATATTTTTTGAGGTCAATCGTCTGTAAAATACTCATATTTTAAACTTTTACGGCTTTCTGCCTGTAGATAAGGACAGTATAAAACTCAAATGTTACAGAAATGTCCGAAGATACAAGAAATCCGATTGAAAACAGGCTGAAATGTTTCATAGCTCGGATATTTCAAAAATTTTGGCGGTGGGTAATTTATCGCATAGGTAGCATAATAGAAAAGGCAGAGCCTTTTCCTAATTCCGACACTACTTTGATGTAGCCGCCTTGTTGTGTAATAATCTCACGAGCCAAATACAAACCGATACCAACTCCCGTTTGTTCGTGTACTTCTTCTTCACGATAGAAGCGACGGAAGATAGCGGCTTGATTGCTTTCAGAAATGCCCTTGCCAGTATCGGTTACTTTTATTTCAAGATACATTTCCCATTGCTTCACGGTTACATCAATTTTACCATCTGCGGGTGTGTACTTTACTGCATTATCCAACAGATTAAAAAGGGCTTCTGCCGTCCACTTGCTGTCGTGAGCAACCGTCAGATTTTCTGGGCAGGCTACGGAAACATCAATATGCTTTTTCTCCGCTTCATAAACGATTCCACTCATGGACTGTGCCACAGTATCATAGATACGTCCCATTTTCTTCTCCAAACGAATTACGCCAGTTTCCAGTCGGGAAGTCTTCACAAGAGCTTGAAAAAGAAAGTCCAGCCTATCCGTCTGGGTACGGATTCCCTGAATAAATTCCATACGTTCTGCTTCCGTTACAGAGTTTGTGAACAGAGTGTCCGTTGCCATTTTCAAATTACTCACAGGCGTTTTTACTTGGTGTGAAATGTCTGACACAATGGTTTGCAATTCCCGTCGCTCTTCGTCAACTTTATGGCGATTCTCCTGCATAATCTGATAAAGACGGGTCAATCGGTGGCTGATACGTGCAAATAGGGTTTCACTATCATCTGCCCGTATTGGCTCTTTATCTCCATCCATCATATCGTCCAGTATCTTGCATAGTTCAGAGGTAAACAAGGAGAGCCGTTTTCCAAAAGCTTGTGTCAGTATAAAAAACCAGATAAACGCACAAAGGGTCAGTGCTCCACCTACTGCTAATACTGCAATTTCAAGTGTTACTGTAAACAGGACAAGAGTAATGATTGTCATAGAAAGCAATGCCCCTATGCAAGTCCATCGAAGCAGACCTTTCACAGAGAGTTTTTTTGTTCTCAATTTGCTTCGCCTCCTGTCCATTGATATCCCATACCATAAATCGTCTTTATATAAGGCGTACCACCGTCTGATTCAATTTTACTGCGTATACGGCTGATGGTTGTTGTCAGCGTATGTTCGTCCACAAATTTTTCGTCCACATCCCATAGTTTTTCTAAAAGTTGTCTGCGGGTCAAAACTTGTTTGAGATTTTTGCGGAACAGGTTCAGCACTTTATATTCCATCGGAGAGAGTTTCAGCGTTTTTCCGTTTAAAGAAGATGCCTGTTCCGAAAAATCAATAAACAGCCTACCGTCATCGTAAATGTCCCGTACAGGTTTATGATGTTCTACCATAGAAAACATAGCTTTGATTTTTCTTTGTAATGCACCTATTACAAATGGTTTGGTAATATAATCTACCGCACCCACTTCATACCCCCGTATCTGGTCGCTTTCTTGGTCATTGGCTGTCAGAAAAATCACGATAGTATCTGAATGTTCTGGCTTAATCAGCTTGCATAAGTCATATCCATTTCCGTCTGGCAGATTAATATCAAGCAGGACTAAATCAAATTCCCGTGAACGCAGGGCTTCTGTTGCCGTTCTTGCATTTAGCACAGAAGTTATTTCATATCCGTCTGCTGTCAAATTATAGGAAAGCATTTTATTCAAAAAGCTATCGTCCTCAACAACTAAAATGTGTTTCATATCCCCACTTCCTTTACTTTTTACAAGTAGTATATCAGACAAATGTCATTAGTGGAGAAATAATCTGCGCAATCTGCACAGGTTAGTGCTTCGCGCCTTCCGGCATGGCAGGATTATTTTTCACATTGTTCACGGTACCGATACTTCGATTAACAGCCCTGTCTCTTTCAGCAGATCCGCATAAGCGACCAACGGGCGTCCGTCCGGCCACTCTACTTTCAAATAAGGCGGGCGCCCGGAAACTTTTTTCGATGTTTCAATAATCGCCCTATAGCTGTCATTGGTTTCAAATTTGATATGGTGAAGTCCGGGGCCTTTTTCCCGCAGCCAGTCCGCATATACTCCCTCTCCAGTCGGCATGACAAGCTCAATTTCATACCCGTCTCCATAATACATAGCTGTTTTAATATTCAGGCCGTGTCCGCCGTTTACCTGCATCCGGGCAAAAAACTCCCGGTCGTCCTTAAATTCCCATGGTCCGATACCTAATACTGTTTCGTAGATTTCTACCGCTTTTTCCACATCCTCTACTACTATCCCCAAATGTATGATTTTTCCCATTTTCATGTTTTTCTCTCATTTCAATTTTGTCAAAAGTTCAATTCTTCCAAACATTCCAGCCGGTTCCATAACCTCACGCTCCGGTCCGAAGGGGCTGAACACTTTTCGCGCATCACGGACCGGAGTATTGGCAGCTTCAACTACGATCGTATTGTCACCCTCCCGGCACAGATCGCTGATATCCCATACATAAGAAGGCGTCAGTTTTTTTCCGGCTGATATTCCGTTTACAAATACTTCCGCCGTCTCATAAATATATTGAGACTTGAAGATGCATTTTGAAATGCCGGGCAGTAAAACGTTCTTTTCATAGCGTATGACTCCTGAAAATTCCGGCGCGATGACCGAAATCGGGACCAGCGTCTCCATCTGTTCCGCTTCCGGGAAATCCGGATACTGAATCGCAGCTGTTTTTGACACCTTCCAGTCTTTCGAAATATCCTGAACCGTGAAATTCAGTTCCTCCGCTGCACATTCATTCAAAACTATGGGCTTATTTTTCTTTATGATTTCACCCAGATCTCCGATCAAGAGAATCTTGCTTTCGTAAGGTTTCAGCTTGATCCTTACTCTCCCATCTACATGGGGAACTGGATACAGACAGTTATTCATGGCATCATAACCTGTGATATCGCCCGGAACTGGAATTACCGCTTCCACATCCACTGTTTTTGCCAAATCTGTATTAAAAAAGCCGTATATCTCCTGCTCCTTACTGTAATGGTAAGTAAGCAGGTCTTCTGCTTCTCCCTCAACTTCCAGATCGTAAATTCCCAACCCGTGTATATAGTCAGCAAGATTGAAAAGTGATACTGTATGTACTCCATCCAGATCTCCCGTTGATGATCCGATCACTTCCTCAGGAATGCTGTTAACGAAAAGCACCGGGATTCCGGCATTCTGCGCTTCTTTCAGAATTGCAGCCTCTTTTTCCTCTATATAGGAGGTTTCCGGCACAACGATCGCCTTCATAGTACGTTCATTGATCGTCAGCATGCTGCCAGCCATCTGTACACCATAATATTCTCTGTCATCGAATACATCCAGCGGTACAATCTCGAAGTCAATCTGACTCTGGAGCAATTGTTGTGCCGGCGCCTGCAGTTTCATGCATTCATTCATCCAGTCATGTTCTCCCGGATAGATCAATGCTACCTGCGGTACATTTTTGCCGCCATTTAAGAGGGCACACATTCTGTTTGCATATTTCATGAGTTCCGCGAAATATGGATACTGCGGATTATTGCCTCTCGCATAGAAATGCGGCGGGCAGTCCATATCCGGATAATCAGCCATGGAAAATGCATGTGGAACCAGGTGGTTCACTCCCTGGAACAGCAGGAAATCTGTCAGCCACTTCATACTTTTCACACCAAAATTCCAGCCGTAAGCCCCGTATGCCTCACACATCAGCCTCCCCTGTTTTGCGGGATCGATCGCTGCGGCGGAGGCTCCCATTTTAGCCAGCGCAAAGTGATAGAACTGCCCCTGGCTGTCACTTGTAACACCATGTCGCATTCCATATGGATTTCCCGGGATGATCTGTCCCCCGATGTCATCGATCCCAGCCATATGCTGTCCTTTCATTGCACGGAAATAATGACCGGTTCCCATGCCGAGACGGCTGTGTTCATCAAAATCTTCGATTACATGTCCTATGTATTCTACTTGGTGTGCACTGCACCATTCTCCTAACTGGCAGGAAAAATTTTTTGAATACATCTGTGATACCAGATCCATATAGCGGTAACGGTTTTCGAGCGTCACTACCTGGTCGCTTCCATCAATCCACAGATACAAAAACTGCCGTCTCCAATCAGGATTTTCCTGCTCCATAAGGGATTCCAGTTCATCTCCCCAGGGCAGCGGCATTTTCTTGCGCCCAACTGCATTTCCCGGCTGGTAACCAGCTACATTGTAAAAACCCGGCTCATCGGAGAAAAATCCAGCGATCGTCTTGCCAAATTCGTCCGCATAACGGTCATAATGAGGTTGATAAACTGCCTCGATCAAAGCTGCAACGGAGTCATGATCCACATAATTGATATACTCGTTATTGGAACCAAAATCATATGTTGTAAAGGATACACAGATTCTCCACACCCCTTCCGGGACATCCCAGAGGAGCCATCCGTCTTTTACTTTATCTGTCAGATCTATGATCTTACTGTCGATCACATCGCCCTCGATGAGTCTGGCCGCTGTCACGCTGATCAGTTCTTGTTTATCGATCAGCGGCTTATTGACCGGCTTTCCAAAGTCCATCCAGGTAAACTGTTTTGTCATCATCAGGTTTACATCCAGACTGGCACATGCGATCGGACCTGCACAATCCGCATACTGCATCATTGCATATTTTCTGGCACGCTCCGGATACTTTGCCGCAATCAGTCCGTTTGCCTGCCCGGTCGGAAAATGTGCATCATCCAGGATCCAGATTTTCATCCCCCTTTTTTTAGCTTCATCCAGAACGATATCAAAATCATGCCACCAGCCTGTTCCTCCGAAATCCGGATGGGGACGGGATTCCAGACATACTGCGCGTATCCCGCAGTCGTAAATTTTTTCAATTTCTGTACGAAGTATTTCTTCGCTCTGATCTCGCAGCCAGAGAAATGGCATGATATGATTATCGCTTTCTCCGGCAAGAATTTTATTTAAATCTGCCATCTTATTCTTCTCCCTGTCAGAAGTTGTTTTTATGTGTTTCTTTCATACGGTACTCGGTAGGTGTCATCCCATATATTTTTTTGAATTTGTGCGTAAAGTGACTGGCGTCATAACAGCCGACTTCCACCCCGATTTCCGTGAGACTAAGCCGGGTTTCTCTTAAAAGCTTCGCCGCATTTTTCATTTTCTCTTCGTTGACGAGTGCTGTAAATGTCTTACCGGTATAGTTACTCAGGATCTGGCTCATATACGCTCTGCTGTATCCAAAAAAATCTGCCGTCTGTGCTAATGTAATAGATCGGTAATTAACCGAAATATACCCCATCAGTGCGACAATCCGGTTTTCCTGCATATGGCAGATCGGATCTGACACGATCGCCATCAGTTCATAATTGCGCAGAATATGGATAAACATCTGCCTGACCATCAGCGATACGCTCTCATTATACAAATAATCCTTTTTCCGCCGCTCTTTTACCATATGGAGCACGATTTCATGCATCCACTCGTCATTCCCGGTCGGGTAGATAATATATGGACTTACTTTTCTTTCATATAAAACGCTTTCAAAAAATTCGGGCAGCACGGTCCCTCGCTGCATCATTTTGAGAAAAGAAGCATCAAACAGTTTCTGACTCATCATGATATTCACCAGCACCGCATCATCCTCATATGCAGATATTGCATGCATGGCATTAGGCGCCAGAATACACAGATCTCCCCTTTTCATTTCAAAGGACTGGTTTTCCACAAAATGCATACAGGATCCGCTGTACACATAAACCAGTTCGATGTATTCATGGTTGTGCAGGATCGGATAGCTATAGCGGCTGTGCTGCACGATTTCCACATACCCAAGATCCGGCTTTGTGTCGATATCCGCGACTGTATTTTCATACATATTATTAAAAACCGTGCTGCGGTGCTTTTCCATTTCCCTGTAAAGAATTTTTTTATCTTCATCAAGCTGTAGATACCGCTCATAAGTCATGGGCTGTTCCAACAATGCATGACCGTCTTTTTCATAGATTTCTTTGTATGCCTTTTCCAACTGTGTCATTTGAAAGATTATATCCAGCTCCATATTTTCTCCTTCTATCATGAATATTATTTAACATGAGTATAACACAGTTGAACCGGCATTTACTATGAGAGTACTACTTTTTATTCTCCTCTTTTTTCCAGGTCCTCTCGGATTTCCGCAACTCGTTTTTCGGTAAGCTTATATCCAAACAACGGCAGAACAGAAAGGACACCGCAGATCGCAGGAATGATATTTACCACAAAATTGATACCTGTAATTGCAGACGCCGTCTGCTCCGCATTTGGCACATATCCCACGAGGGCGAGACACTGTACGCCGGCCACGCCGCAGATTGCTGTAGAGCATTTTACAGCCAGGGTGAGGAAAGATGCTGCGAGGCCTTCCTGACGCATTCCTAATTTCCATGCGCCATACTCGATACAGTCAGAAACCATTCCATAGCTGAGAGCACCCGATGAGTTACACAAGCCGCACATGAAGCTGAGAACCATCAGCAGCGGAGTGCTGGATGCGCCGAAGAAGAAGATTCCTATAAAACCTGCGATCATTAACGCTGAGAGAATGAGCATATAATTTCTCTTTCCAAAAGTCTTGGTCGCGAAAGGAATCAGGAACGTTCCGATCAGCTGCGCAGCCGTCATAGTCGTAAATACCAGAGAGATTACCATGTAGTTGCCAACCACATAAATGATGTAATACGTCAGCAGGCTCATACGTGCAGTCACACAGATTGCTCCAAACAGAGTGGAGATCACAACACGAAGAAGCTGATCATTCTTTGCCAGTTCCTTCAGATTGCTGATAAAACCTGCGCTTTTCTGTGTCGCCTGGGTATGTGCCCCGTGGAGCTTATCCGTGTAGGTTTCTTTACAAATAACAGCCTCGATCAGGAAACACGGAATCATAACTAAAGATAATACAACTGCCGTCCAGAAATATCCCTGTCCGGTAGCCACATCGCTATGTCCGAAATACAGGATCATCGGCATTACAACTGCAGAAAGGACAATGCTGATAACGCCGGAACCAATGCCACGGGCTGTAGAAAGATTCATACGCACCTGTGAATCGATTGCGATCACATTTACAATTGCCGCGTGAGCAGTCCCCAGAACAGTATATACCATTCCTGTACCGATATAGCAGACCAGACAGAGCACTACTTTCATAGCCCCCTGTACGGGCCATACAGTAAAGGTCAGCAGATTGAAGATTGCCAAAAACGGTGGTGCAAACATCAGATACGGACGGAATTTCCCCCAGCGTGTGTTCGTCTTATCCGCGATATTTCCCATGATCGGATCGTTCACCGCATCCCACACACGGGCGATCAGCATGATCAAAGAAATTGCGGAAGCTGACAGGCCAACGATATCTGTATAAAAAATTGTCAGATAGTTGTTGATCATATACCAGCTGAGCTGCTGGCCGACTTCACCTATACCATAGCCAAACGCCAGCTTTGGACTTGTTTTTTCTTTCTGAATCACATTTTCAGAACTCATAAGTTGTCTCCTCCTTTTTGTAACTATTTATTTTTTCTTTTGATAATCATAGTATATAAAATTTTAAAATTTTTTGATTGTAAGATCATCGCAGGACATCTTGTATGTTTTATAGAAATTAATATGCTTTTTATCTGTACGTATTTTACTGATAATCAATTACAACCTTGATCGCTCCAGATTTCGGATCTGCGGCAAATCTGAATGCCTCTGCTGCATCTTTATGCGCAAAATGATGCGTCACGATCTGCGGCGCCGCTGTCCTGTGGGTATTGATATTATGAAATGCCTCTACCAGGTCAGCATGTTCAAATCCGCAGGAACCCTTGATCGTCAGTTGAGACGCCAAGAGTGTTGCCGCACTGATCTCAATATTCGTCTTATACACAGCTACCACTGCAATCCGTGCTTTCTCCTTGGCAAGTCCGATGATCTGGTCAATGATCGGTCTGGCGCCTGCACAATCAATGAATGCGTCAACATCTGGATTGAGCATTCCAAATGGATTTACCGCCGTACCAAAATGATCCTGCAGAAATTCTTTTAATTCACCCATATCAGGATGATACGCAGCTGCCCCCATCTTCTCCACCAGTTTCAGGCGTTCCTGATTCATATCTACTACAACAGGCTTCTGACAGCCCACCGCCAGGACTGCGTTCAAGGTACACAGGCCGATGGTTCCGGCGCCAAAAATCACTATGTTCTCATGAGGTTTTACATCAATGCAGTTCTTTCCGTGGGTTCCTACTGCCAAAGGCTCGATCACAACAGCCTCGTCAAAGCTTACATCATCCGCAAGCTTCATCAGATTATATCCATATGCAGCATTTTCCACCAGTACATACTCGGAAAACGCTCCTGCGATATCACATCCCATCATTCCGTTTCTCTTGCACACGGTCGGATTTACAAATACACGATCTCCTGGACACACATCTTTTACATCTTCACCGACTTTTTCTACTGTCCCGGCCATCTCATGTCCAAACTGTCCGTCATGGCCAAATTGTCCCTTATACAGGATTCCAACTTTCATACCGTCTGCCAGGTAGGCAGTCAGATCAGAGCCGCAAATACCGGCACGGGCAACCTTGACCAGAACATCCTTCCTTCCGGTTTCTGGAATCGGACGGTCCTCCATCTCCAATTTTCCGGTCCCATAGTAAATTAATGCTTTCATTTTACAATGTCCCCTTTCATATCATACGGTATTGCCGATTTTCCAGGCTGCAGATTTTTATAACATTCCACGATAAGTCCTAATTCCTCTCGTAAGTCCACATACGAAAAATCCATAATTCCATGGATCGCCTCTCCTCTCACCCATGGTTCCTTGCCATTTTTCGCTTTCCAGCCAGCCAAAAACTGTTCATAAGGGGTTTCCGTATCAAATGCCACATGATGGATACCCGGTCCGTGTTCGCCAAGCCATCTTTTATAGTTTGAGTCTGCGATCGGTTCGATAAGTTCCAGTTCCAGTCCATAGATAGTAAGCATTGCTGTTTTGATGATCGGTCCCTTCTCAGTAAGCTCCCGGCCGTCAATCTTCAGATCATCAAAAGGCGGAACGCTGTTATCCATTACTGAAATCTCCCATGGACCGATTCCAATTGCCTCATAGTTCGCTACCGCTTCATCTATATTTCTTACAATGATGCCAATCTGCATCAATCTTTTTAACTCTGGTGTATTCATAGATCTTTCCTTCTTCCTTTCTGCCATTCTTATACTTCCATCCGGTGAGTTCCGCAGCCGAATGTCCTGATATGTTCCCCTATGCGGACTTTTGCCGTAACATTCGGCGGAAGTTCCAGATACAGCGCCGTATGCTTTGACTCCTTCTTCCACTCTACCCTGCAGTTTCCCCATACAGTCTCGTAGCTTCCCTTTACCCAGGTCAGTCCGCAGTCAATATCCGGTTCAATCTCCAGTATGCCTCGTCCCGGATCAGTGTTCTGAATCCCAAGGATATCATGAAATAGATATTCTCCCACACATCCGAATGCAAAATGATTCATAGAACAATCAGACGGCGTACCGTCTGGGGCATATCCGTTCCAGTATTCCCACATCGTGGTAGCTCCCATCTTTATTTCATAAAGCCAGGAAGGGCACTCATCCTGAAAGAGCAGGCGGTTTGCAAGCTTTTTTAATCCGTTTTCCTTTAATACCGGGAGCAGATATGCTACGGAAAGGAATCCCGTATCCAGAAGATCATGATTCTCATGTATCAGTTCCGCCAGTCTTTGAACAGCACGAGGCTTTAATTCTTCCGGTATCGCATTTGCCTTCAGGGCAAGGACATAAATCCCCTGATAATCTTTTGACAGCGTACCGTCCGCATTGATATACTCAACTGCAAAGGCTTCCCGCACCTTCTCATTCAATTCCTGGTAATGCCGGCACAATCTGCTTTCTCCCAGCAGATCGCAGATTTTTGCGGTAATGTCTGTGGTTAGCATGAACATCAGCGTTGCGACCACATACCCGGTCTGTGCGACCACCTCAAAGATTGGCTTTCCGGACATCTGTATAGACGGCATAAGCCAGTCTCCATACTGAAAACCAGTATTCCACAGATACTTCTGCACTGCTTTTCGGGCATCATCCAGTTCTTCATAGTCTGCCGGGAGTTCTGCAGCAAGTTCTTCTGTAGAAGCCATATAGCTTTTTATCATCTCAAAGTTTTCTTTCAGGATATTGATATCCCCATATGCTTCGTACAACCTCCATGGGATGATCACAGCTGCATCGGACCAGCCTGCCGCGGATACCCCTTTGATTCCCGGCGGTTTCATGATGTCATGTGATTTCATGCAGGGTGTGATATGCGGAATCTGTCCATCCGGAAGCTGTTCATTGCGTATATCTGCCAGCCAGTGTCTCAAAAACTCTTCTATGTCGTATTCATAACAGCCCGTTGGAGCGAATACCTGCATATCTCCAAGCCATCCTGTCCGCTCTCTCTGCGGGCAGTCCGTCGGGATACTGATCATATTTCCAAGCTGCGATCTGCATATGACTTCCTGCAGTTTATTGAGGCGGTCATCCGAGCATGTAAATTCTCCTGTTTTCCGCAGCGGAGTGCCGATAACGTGAATCAGATAATGCTCTTTATCGGCATCCTTTGTACCATTTACACGCACATAACGGAATCCATGGAACGTAAATTCAGGCTTATATATTGCAACGCCATCGGCAGAAGCCACATAAAAATCCATCTGGTCCTTGTTCTGCCCGATAATATTCTGGATATAATTCCCATCCTTATCCAAAGTCTCGCTGTGCTCCATGGATACGATATCTCCGGCTTTCAGGTCAAGTTCAAATGACACATATCCTACAATATTTTCTCCTGCGTCCAGTAGCATATCCCCATTTGGAGCAAACAGTATCTCTGGCCGGATCGTTCTGATTTCTTTTATTCCTGGGATGGTCTGCATTACCAGAGTCTCATATCCATAATCTCTGGCAACCGCCGCCCTCCATGAATGATCCATTTCAAATGCAGGCTGTTCCCAGCCTTCCTTTAAATAATGGGAATCATAATATTCCCCGATATATAGATCCGCATAGCGAAGCGCGCCTTCCGACCATCTCATCCCTTCATCAGTAATGATCGCTGTTCTGCTGCCGTCCGGGTTCTTCAAAATCAGCTCTCCCAGTATGGCATTTTCCGTACCGAACTGCTGCCCGATCCCCAGTGCGCTGATCTTTCCGGTATACCATCCGTCCGCCAGTTCGAATGCCATAACATTTTTCCCTGTCCGAAGCAGATCTGTCACTTCATAGCACTGATAATCTATATGTTTTTCATAGGAAGTGTAGCCGGGAGCAAAAAGATCTGACACCCGCCTTCCATTCATATAGAGTGTATAAATACCGTGCGATGCCGCATAGACAAGAGCCTGTGCCGGAACTTCCGGTAATTCAAATTCCTTTCTGAAACAGGTTACCGGGTCCAGCTTTTCCAGCGAATCTCCCGGAACCTTTCCTTTCGCAACAGGTTCTATCGGCTCCATACTGTCCGTCAGCGGCTTTCTGACTCTGTCAGGTTCTATCCATTTTGCGCTCCAGGAACTGATCTTTGTATAAATTTTTCCTCCCTGGTATTCTGCCGTACCGCCAATGGCTCCTTGAACCCTGACACTCCACGTATAAATGCTCTCATCCTTCAAGGCTTTATCACATACAATATTATGCCGTTTGCCGCTTACGATCTCCCCACTGTCCCAGTAGAGCCTGCCGTAAGCGTCTTTTATCCTGATCTTAAAGCAAACCTGATCTTCGTCCCCTTCCAGGATCCATGAAAATTCCGGCTTTTCCAAAAGCCGTACACTGCCGCTTAAAATATTTAACATGACTGCATTCCTTTCTCCTTTAATATAAATATTTTATAAGACCTGTTGGATTTTTGATTGTAAGGAATTTATAGACATGCTTGTAAAATTGTATCGTATTCTATTCCAGCCACCGCCGGCAGACTTTATACATATGATAGTGTATCTCGTGAAATAGCCGCATGGCCATAACGGGATGCCTTAGGGCATAAAAAATTAAAGCAGGCCATCTCCCTGGATTACCAGGAATATGACCTGCCTTTTTGTTTTATGAATATTCTGTTTCTTCATCCCGAAGAGCCTCTTCATGTTTATTTTTTTCTGCCTTCGCAGCGTTCTATCCCCGGCTCTTCGTTCCGGTTCCGTCCCGCTTCGCCGTCTTCAGCCGGTTCAGCAGGATCTCCTTCTCTCCGAATGTTCCTTTCGCTTCCGTCCCTTCCTCAAACAGGTACACCGTTTCCAGTTCATCTTTTTTCTGCAGCTTTATCCCCCGGACGCCTACGGCGCCTTTTTTCTTCTCTGGAATTTCCGATGCCGGGAAGCGCAGGAAATAGCCTCCCTTCGTCTGCAGAACAGTATGTTGATTCTCTGTCACTACCTGCACCGAGATCACTGCGTCCTCCTCCTGGAGCTTCGTGGCCGCGATCGTCCGCTTCGCCACCTGAAATTCTGCGCCTTCCACACGCTTGATCATACCCTGCCTGGTGGCAAAGAGCAGCTTTGCGTACCGCATCTGCTCCATGTCGCAGACCATCACGATCTGCTCCTGGGCGCTGGCATAATTGCTCACATTGTCGATAGGAGTCCCCTTATCCCGGAACTTTCCGTAGGGAAGATCTAACACCTTAATCTGATGCATCTTGCCCATATCTGTGAAAACACAGATCTTCCCGGTGTTCATACAGTGGATGATATACTTATTCTCACTGTCCGCTGCTTCCCGGTTTCGCTCATATACAGATACATCTACGATTTTCGCATAACCGAAGCGGTCCATCAAAAATACCACTTCCTGCTCTTCGATCTTCTTCTCTTCAAATACCGCTTCCTCTGCATTTTCGATGGCTGTGCGCCGCTTCCTTCCGTACTCCTTCCGGAACGCGTCAAGTTCCTCCATGATTACCTGAGACATGGAATCATAGTTATTCAGGATGTCCTCATATCTCGCGATATGTTTCAGAGTTTCCTCGTGTTCCTTCTGCAGCGCCTCAATTTCCAGACCGATCAGCTTGTACAGGCGCATTTCCAGGATTGCTGTCGCCTGCCGCTCGGTAAACCGGAGCATGGCTGCCATCTTTTTGGAAATGCCGGACTTAAACTTGATGTTATCGGTAACACCGTTGACCAGGCAGTTTCTCGCGTCTTTCACGGACTTACTTCCCCGGAGGATCTCGATGATCAGGTCGATCACGTCGCAGGCCTTGATCAGTCCTTCCTGAACTTCCTTGCGTTCCAGCTCTTTTGCAAGCAAAGTCTTATATTTTCTCGTAGCCAGTTCAAACTGAAAATCCACATGATGCTCAATGATCGCTTTCAGTCCCAGCGTCTCCGGCCTGCCGTTGGCAACGGCCAGCATGTTAACGCCAAAGGTATCCTCCAGCCTGGTCTTTTTGTAGAGCATATTTTTCAGATTTTCCACATCCGCGCCCTTTTTCAGTTCCAGTACGATCCGGATGCCTTCCTTGGAGGACTGGTTTGAAATGTCCACGATATCGGTCGTCTTTTTCGTCTCCACAAGACCGGCCACATCATTGAGAAATTTTCCGATCCCGCTTCCGATCATAGTATAGGGAATCTCCGTAATGACAAGCTGTTTTTTGCCGCCTTTGAGTTCCTCGGTCTCCACCTTGCCCCGGAGCTTGATCTTTCCCTGGCCGGTCTCATAGATATTCAGCAGCTCGTCTTTATTCACGACGATCCCGCCCGTGGGGAAGTCCGGTCCTTTCACATAACGCATCAGCTGTTTGGTGCTGATCTCGTCATTTTTCATATAAGCCTTGACCGCATCGATCACCTCGCACAGATTGTGGGTAGGAATGCTGGTGGCCATCCCTACCGCGATGCCCTCTGCACCGTTGACCAGCAGGTTGGGCACACGCACCGGAAGCACCAGAGGCTCCTTCTCCGTCTCGTCAAAATTAGGGCCGAAGTCTACCACGTTTTTATCCAGGTCGGCCAGATATGCCTCCTGAGTAAACTTGGCAAGCCTGGCCTCTGTATAACGCATGGCCGCAGCCCCGTCCCCTTCGATGGAGCCAAAGTTGCCGTGCCCGTCCACGAGGATCATGCCCTTCTTAAATTCCTGGGCCAGCACCACCAGTGCCTCATAGATGGAACTGTCCCCGTGAGGATGGTATTTACCCATGGTATCCCCTACGATACGTGCGCATTTTCGATAGGGCCGGTCATACCGGATGCCCAGTTCATGCATATCATAGAGCGTTCTGCGCTGGACCGGCTTCAGCCCGTCCCGGACATCCGGCAGGGCCCTGGCAATGATCACGCTCATGGCATAATCAATATATGATTTTTTCATCAGGTCCGAATACTCGGTCCGGATGATCTGTGGTTCACTACTCATAGTCCTCTCCTATCCATATCTGTTCATTCCCCTGACAGATACACATGCAATCCCATTAAGGCTGTCGCCGTCAATGGGGATTGCTCCTGCGATTTTTATTTTCCATGCGGATTACGCAGTGAATGCGTAGTCCTGCTCCGAACAGTTACACGATTAAATATCCAGTTCTGCCTCAGTTGCATTTTCATAGATAAATGCCCGTCTCGGCGGTACTTCCGTTCCCATCAGCATCTCGGTGACGCCGGATGCCATCCTTGCGTCCTCAATTTCCACCAGCTTCAAAAGCCGGTTCTCCGGGTCCAGAGTCGTTTCCCAAAGCTGCTGGGCATCCATCTCTCCCAATCCTTTGTACCTCTGCAGGGTAAAACCGCCGTCATGGGTTTTCCGATATCGTTCCAGAGCGGCATCGTCGTAGAGGTACTCTTCCTCCCCCTTCTTCGGCATGGCCTTATACAGCGGAGGCATGGCAATATAGACATGGCCTTCGTAGATCAATTCCGGCATGAACCGGTAGAACAAGGTCAATAACAGGGTGGAAATGTGGGCTCCGTCCACGTCTGCATCGGCCATGATGATGATCTTATCATAGCGCAGCTTCGTGATATCGAAGTCATTTCCATAGCCCTCGGAAAATCCGCATCCGAAGGCATTGATCATAGTCTTGATCTCCGCATTTGCAAGCACCTTGTCGATGCTGGCCTTCTCTACATTTAATATTTTCCCGCGGATAGGCAGGATAGCCTGATAATTCCGGTCGCGTGCCGTCTTTGCAGAACCGCCGGCAGAATCTCCCTCCACGATAAAAATCTCACATTTTTTCGGATCACGGCTCTCGCAGTTGGCCAGCTTTCCATTGCTGTCAAAGGAATATTTCTGTTTGGTCAGCAGGTTGGTCTTGGCTTTTTCTTCGGTCTTGCGGATCTTTGCCGCCTTCTCCGCGCTGGACAGCACGGTCTTTAAGATTTCCAGGTTCCGGTCAAAGTAGAGGACAATCTCATCCCCGGTCACCTTTCCCGCTGCCTTGGCCGCATCCGGGTTGTCCAGCTTGGTCTTGGTCTGCCCCTCGAACCTGGGATCCGGATGCTTGATAGATACGATAGCTGTCATGCCGTTGCGGATATCCGCCCCGGTAAAGTTAGCATCCTTATCCTTTAGGATTCCCAGTTCCCTGGCATACTGGTTCATCACCGTAGTAAATGTAGTCTTGAATCCGGTCAGGTGGGTGCCGCCTTCCGAGTTGAAAATATTGTTGCAGAAGCCCAGCACATTTTCATGAAACTCATTGACATACTGCAATGCCACTTCCACCTCAATGCCCTCGGACTCTCCTTTGAAATAAATGGGATCATGCAATGCTTCTTTTTTCTGATTCAGTTCCCTGATAAATCCCATGATCCCGTCCGGCTCATGAAATACGATATGCTCCAGGGATTCCGGCCGTTTGTCATCGAATACGATGGTCAGCCGGGGATTCAGATAGGCGGTCTCGTGCATTCTGCTCTTGACCTCTTCTGCTCGAAAACGGGTCCTTTCAAAAATCGTGTCATCCGGCAGGAAGTTAATCTTCGTCCCGGTCTTTCTCGTCTTTCCAACGATCGGAAGAAGCCCCTCTTCCAGCTCGATCACCGGGATTCCTTTCTCATACTTGTCGTGATGAATGGCCCCTTCCCGGCTGATCCAGACGTCCATGTGGCTGGAAAGGGCATTGACCACGGAGGAACCCACCCCGTGAAGTCCGCCGCTTGTCTTATAGACCGAATCGTCAAACTTTCCTCCTGCATGCAGTGTGGTGTAGACCAAACGGGCAGCAGAGATCCCCTTCTGATGCATCCCCACCGGAACGCCGCGGCCATTATCCTCCACCGTGGCGGAACCGTCCTTTTCCAATGTAACACGGATCTCCGAGCAAAAGCCTGCCAGATGTTCGTCCACCGCATTGTCCACAATCTCGTAGATCAGATGGTTCAGGCCCTTGGTAGACACACTGCCGATATACATGCCCGGCCGCTTCCTGACCGCTTCCAGCCCCTCCAATACCGCGATGCTGTCAGCATCGTATGTATTTTGCTTACTCATAAAGACTCTCCTTTTTTTGAAACAAATCTATAAAAATTTATCCTTTCTTCTTTTCGATATTCCTAATTATAACAAGAATTAAAAGTTTTTCAAGTTGTTTTCCCGGCGTTGTTGATGTTCCGTTACTGTTCACACTCTGGCCGGGTGCTCACAGTAACGATGTTCCATTCTACTAAAAAAGGCTCTTGATTGTACTCCAATACCACCAAAAGCCTTTTTACGCTGTTTTATACCTGTTCTCTTATAATCTCAATTATCTTTTCTTCGTCTTCTGCCTCTGCTATCTGATTTAACACGGATTTGTCCTGAATGATAGACAGAATCCTCTGCAGTTCTTCCATGTATGACTCAGGTTCTGCTACCGCCAGCATGAATACAAGCTTCACGCTGACTTCCTCATCCTCACTGCCCATCTGGATAAATGTGACAGGATTCTTCAGCACTGCGATCGCTGTCGCCGCTTGCTTCACATGACTTACATCCGTATGTGGAATCGCTACTCCGAACCCGTCAATGTCCAGTCCGGTCGGATATGCCTTTTCCCTTGCACAAAGTGCATTTACATAAGAGCTTTTTACATAACCTTCATTGATCAGTGCTCCGCCAAGCTGCCTGAAAACATCCTCATAAGAATCTGCTTTCATATTTTTTATGATCAGCGATTTATTCATTGCCTCCCAGATCATCGATCTGCCTCCCTTTTTCTCCTTGCGACTGCTTCCGGACCATGTCTCTACCTGGCTCTCCACAATTGGACTAAGAAAAATACCATCGGCCCTAAAGACAGTAACATCGTTGCTGCAAAAAACCAGGATGGCATGTAGTTCTCGTGCCAGACTGTAATAAATGAAAAGATCAGCACTACAGACAGCTTCAGACAGACGATCATATGATACAGGATTCGATACACTCTTACACGGTTTCGTGCCGTAATCTTTACGCCGGTATTCCACGCCTGCGGAAAATGTTCCAGTAGAGATATCCCCAGATACATCAGCCAGTTCAGCACCAGCAGAAAGATCAGGGAGCCTTTTCCAGTCATAGAATCCGCTTCTCCGGAAAAAGTATAATGCCCCGGTACTTCCGCCGGTATCTGATTCCATCCGATCAATAAATATAAAGTAGATCCTGCCAGACATAAAATACATAAAACCTGCATTGCGATTCCAAATTTTGTTTTTATCTTCATTTTACGCACTTCTCCTTCTGGCGTTTTCTATCTTTTCGTAGTTGTTTTCTTGCCGCACAGCTGTTTTTCTTATATTATAAAAAGTATACGGCAAAAAGCAACGCATTTTTCCTGTAAGACAGCTATTTTTACATCATCTACAGTCCTGCAGACAATCTCCTGTGCAGAGTTCATGAATCACTATAAATCATTCTATCATATTCACACACATTTTTCTATCATTAGCAGGGGCTGACGGTTACTTAGCATTATCCATTGATTTCCAATACCTTGTAATCCTTATCCTCAACCGCTTTTTTCAGCACGTCATTTGCAATCTCCGCATTCAGTGTCACCACCGCTGTTCCTGCCTCATGACTTACCTCCGCTGTATCGACCTCCGGCAGTGCCTCCAGGCATTTCTTCACGGCTGCCTCGCAGTGTCCGCACATCATCCCTTCAATCTTCATCGTTCTTTCCATCGCTGTTACCTCCTGTTTTCTTTTTGCTTTGATTTTTTTGTCTTTCTTTGTATCATGTATTTTAAACCAGTTCAGCCGCAGTGCGTTGGTCACCACGCAGAAGCTGGACAGGCTCATTGCCGCCGCTCCAAACATAGGATTTAATTTCAGCCCAAAGATCGGGAACCAGATTCCTGCTGCCAGCGGAATCCCGATCACATTGTAGAAAAATGCCCAAAACAGATTTTCATGGATGTTCTGCAATGCCGCACGGCTCAGACGGATGGCAGCAGGCACATCGCTCAGACGGCTCTTCATCAAAACCACATCCGCCGCGTCGATCGCAATATCCGTTCCGGCCCCGATGGCAATCCCCATGTCGGCCCTTGTCAGCGCCGGCGCGTCGTTGATGCCGTCGCCCACCATTGCCGTTTTTCCTTTTCTCTTCAGGGATCGGATCACACTTTCCTTTCCGTCCGGAAGAACTCCCGCGATCACCTCGTCCACTCCGGCCTGTTTTCCGATGGCCTTCGCAGTCCGTTCATTATCCCCCGTCAGCATAACGACCTGGATGCCCATATTCTGAAGCTCTTTGATGGCCCTGGGGCTGTCCTCCTTAATCACATCCGCCACCGCGATAATCCCCGCAAGCTGACCGTTGCTGCTGAAAAACAGCGGGGTTTTTCCTTCTTCCGCCAGATGCTCTGCTTTCTGCCGCATGGTATCTGTTATCTGGGCATACCGGCTGATAAAGTTCAGATTCCCGCCTTTTAAAATAAGGTCCTTTGTATCTGCTTTCTGGGATGATTCCTCTTGCAGTCCACTTTCTCCGCTCTTTTCCTTAATCCATCCTCCAAAGCCTTTCAGCACCGCTGACAGTCCATTTCCAGGAAGCGCCTCAAAGTCGCGGACTTCCCATGCTTTCAGCCCGCGTTCTTCTGCCTCCGCCAGGATTGCCCCTGCAAGGGGATGCTCGCTCTTCTGCTCCAATGCATAAGCCAGCTCTAAAAGCTCTGACTCTGAAATTCCTTCTGCCGGCACCAGGTCCGTCACCTTCGGCTCCCCGCTGGTAATAGTTCCCGTCTTATCCAGCGCAACAATCTCCGTCTTCCCGGTCTCTTCCAGGGAAACCGCAGTCTTGAACATGATTCCGTTTTTGGCTCCCACGCCATTTCCCACCATGATCGCGACCGGAGTTGCCAGTCCCAATGCACAGGGGCAGCTGATGACCAGCACCGAAATCCCTCTCGCCAAAGCGAATCCGATTCCTTCTCCTGCGATCAGCCATACCAGAACGGTCACCAGCGCAATGAAGATCACCGCTGGGACAAACACACCCGAAACCTTGTCCGCCACCTTGGCTATGGGCGCTTTCGTAGCCGCCGCATCGCTGACCATCTGGATGATCTGGGAAAGTGTGGTATCCTCCCCGACCCTGGTAGCCTGGCATTTTAAAAAACCGGACTGGTTCAAGGTGGCAGCTGACACAGCGTCCCCTTCCGCCTTATCCACAGGAATGCTCTCTCCCGTCAAAGCCGACTCGTTCACCGCGCTGCTGCCTTCGAGCACCATTCCGTCCACCGGGATATTCTCCCCCGGACGTACCACAAAGACATCCCCTTTCTGAACCTGGTCAATGGACACCTCTGTCTCCGTGCCGTCCCGCAGGATCACAGCGGTTTTGGGCGCCAGCTTCATGAGATTCTTCAATGCGTCTGTGGTCTTTCCCTTGGAACGTGCTTCCAGCATCTTTCCCACTGTGATCAGCGTCAGGATCATAGCTGCGGATTCAAAATAAAATTCATGCATGTAGGACATGACTCCCGCCGTATCCATTTTCATCTGCGCGTCCGTCATCGCAAACAGTGCATAGGTGCTGTACACAAACGCAGCTCCAGCCCCGAGCGCAACCAAAGTATCCATATTGGGAGTCCGATGAAGCAGCCCCCGGAAACCGCTGATAAAAAACTTCTGGTTAATGATCATAATGATTCCTGTAAATAAAAGCTGTATCAGACCCATAGCCACATGATTGTCCGCCAGAAACAGAGGCATCGGCCAATTCCACATCATATGCCCCATGGACACGTACATCAATGGAATCAGAAAGATCAGCGACGCAGTCAGCCGCCTTTTTAGGACCGGAGTTTCATGATCCTTTAAAAATTCTTCCTCTGCCGCTGCTGTCGTATTTCCCTGAGATTTTGTCTCCGCATTCTTTACCGATGCTCCGTATCCTGCCGCTTCTACCGCCGCGATCACATCGGACGCGGAAGCGGATCCTTCCACCCCCATAGAATTCGTCAGCAGACTCACCGAACAGGATTGTACTCCCGGCAGACCGCCTACGGCTTTTTCCACTCTGGCGCTGCAGGCTGCGCAGCTCATTCCGGTTACCGTATATTGTTCCATATCCTTCCTCCTTCGCAATTCTAAAATGTATATATACCCAAGGGCACCCCTTTATGGTCATCTGCTTACTTCATCAACTTCTGCAGTGTCGCCACCAGTTCATCGATCGTCTCGTCCTTGCCTGCCCGGATATCCTCTGCCACGCAGGTCCGGATGTGGTTCGCCAGCAGCACCTTGTTAAAGCTGTTCAGCGCCGCGTTCACTGCCGATACCTGCACCAGGATATCCGTACAATAGGCATCCGACTCCAGCATCCGTTTCAATCCCCGTACCTGGCCCTCAATCCGGTTCAGACGGTGGACCAGATCTTTATACTCCTTATCCGAACGTTCTTTTGTTTTATGGCCGCACTGCTTCTCCGTCCCGCAGCATACACTGCTCTTTTCCGGCAAAGTATCCTTTGTATATTTCTCTTCCATAAATAACCTCTTCACCTGTCTGCTTTTTTAAGCTTTCCTTCCGAATATGATATAAAAACAAAATTTCCATTACTTTATTTCCCAAAGGGCATCCCATTATGGCGTCCTGTGGGTTTGTATTTATATTATATACCCCCGTAGGGTATATTGCAAGTCTTTTTTATCATTGGTCATATGATTTACTGAATAAGTTACAGTTCGCGGTGTAACCAGCCGCGAACTGCAACGCATCCAGCCCATTGAAAAGTCGCCTTCACATAAGTACCTGATGCAGCGTCTCTGCCAGCACCTCCATGGCATTTCGCATTTCTTCTACCGTATTGGTCTGTGCCCCTGCTTCGATCAGGAGCGACTTCGGCATCAGATGCAGGTTGTACCGATATCCCCGCAGGTAGATATGACGCGCGAATCCCGGATACATGCTCTCAGACGCAAGCTGCATCTGCAGGGAAAATGCCAGATTATCCTGAATATACGGATTATACAGATACTCGATATCCCCATTGGTCCTTGTGCGGCTCAGTCCGTTAAAATACATGATCTTTGCCGTAGGCTTTCCATCCACCTCCGTTACCAGATGGGTGCCTTCCGCCACGCCGTCCCGGTGCAGATCGATCACCACCTCTACCGTTGGATTGGCCTCCAGGATCGGACGGATGGAAGCCTCCGCATTCTCATAGGCATTGCTCCGGTCCAGCTGCCCGTTGATGATGTCATACACTCCGGTATCATGGATGGCGCCGATCCCCTTGGCATTCAAAAGCTGTACCAGGTATTCCCCAATCCCGATAATGCTTGTAGCCGGGTCTCCTGGGGTCGAATCGGCAAATTCTTCCTGGGAATGGGTATGAAACACCAATACCTTGGGTCCCTGTGTACTCGTGTCGATCTTCATGCTCCTTCCCAGCAGGTCGTCTGCATTTAACTGCTCCGGTCCAATCATAGTGGAACTGTCTACCGTGTAAAAATTACTCAGAAGATAATCGAAGTCCCGCAGCCTTTCTATGGACATATCAAGGACCGGCTGCCCAGGTGTCGGCACGATGTCCTCCACAACTTCTGTCCCTCCCACCGGATTTCCGTTTTGATCTACAACATGGCCGTCGTCAGCCTGGTTTTCCAATATTTTTGCAATGGTCGCTTCATCCTCCATGACCGTCCGGTACTGGATCTTCGTATCCAGATACTCCATCAGGGGGATCCAGTCAAACGCCTGCTCCAGAAGCCATTGTACCGCAGGCTTGTTTTCCTCCCTGGCCGCATACACTGCCCCCGGCAGATACATCCGCTCCGTGCTCTGAAAGAGTGCCCTCTGCCAGCGGTATCCCCATCCAATGCCTGTACCTCCTGCGGTATCTATGATCATATATGTAAAAACCAGGCACAGCAGCACTGCCGCAATCCCCCGGCTCCATCTCTCTTTTTCCATACACCCTCCTTTAATGAGGACCGGCACAACAGCGCAAGAACACCTGAGCAGATATACCAGGTGACTGTTCGCCGTGGTTTGTCCCCGGACAGACACAAACCACAGCGTCACCGCCCTCCTTTTTACCTTATTCCTTACTCCTCCTCTTTATTCGTAAAAAGCATATTCAATGCTTCGGAAATCGTATAGCTGATCTGCTTCACCAGCTCGTCCTCATCCTTCGGGGTCACGAACATGCCGTTCAAATGCGGAGAAATGAGTTCTTTTACCAGTTCGTATTTTTCCGCGCTGTTGTAAGTCCTTAAAACGTCCCCAACGCCTTTGAGTATTTCTGAGGATTCCAGCGCGTCAATCAGATTTTCCATGGTGTCATTGGCAATGGTCGCCGCATCCACGACCGTCGGCACGCCGATTCCTATCACCGGAACTCCCACAGACTCTTTTGTGAGCCCGTTCCTATGGTTTCCCACCCCGGATCCCGGGTGAATACCCGTGTCCGCAATCTGGATCGTCCGGTTCAGCCTTCTGGTGTTTCTCGCTGCCAGCGCGTCAATTGCGATCACCAGGTCCGGCTTCGTCTCGTCCACCACCCCTTTTACAATTTCCAGTGTTTCCATTCCCGTCTGCCCCATGACACCGGGTACGATTGCGCTGACCAGGCGTGCATGCTCTATCCCCATGGCATATTTTCCGTATTCCTTCACGATATGCCGGGTCACGCACAGATTATCTGCCACATAAGGCCCCAGCGCATCCGGCGTCACCTGCCGGTTTCCTAAGCCCACTACGAGGACAGACAGGTCGTCCGTATCCAATGACCTGCCCTGGATCAGTTCTTCGATATATTCAGAAAGCTTTACCGACACTTCCCTGTGGTAATCCTCGTCCGGCACCGCCATATTCGGCGCCTCCATAGTCAGATAGACGCCCACCGGCTTCCCCATGGTCTTCGCCCCGTTTTCTGTCTCCACCTTAACACGGGTGATCCGGATTTCCCGTTCTTTGTCGTATTCTTCCTCCAATACCACTCCGGGAATCTCCACATTGTCTGATTCAAACCGTTCCTTCTCCTCCAGCGCAAGATCTGTACGCACACTATATTTCTCTAACATGCTCTTTCCCTCACTCTACTTATTCTTATAAGACTGCGAATAATAACTGATTTTAAGTTACTATTTTTTATGTCGCTGCGATAAGAACTAGTTTTTACAATATTTTGAGAAATATGTATTGACATCTTTTGACAGTTGGCATAAAATAAGTGAGTATGTTCCGTTGGTACGTCCGTGTCCGAATCCATCGGGATGATCTACAGGCGGATTTTATGATTTGTCTGTATTTTGTTATCATTCACAGACTGTGAAGCGTAACTCTATTTTGAATATTTTGTGATTTGGAGGTGTACAGGTTGGCTAACATTAAATCTGCTAAGAAGAGAATTTTGGTAAACGAGACAAAAGCTGCCAGAAATAAAGCGATCAAGTCCAGAGTGAAGACTGCTGTCAAGAAGGTAGAGACTGCAATCGAGCAGAAGGACGCAGAGACAGCTAAGACAGCATTGAAGGCTGCCATCGTTGAGATTTCTAAAGCTGGGACAAAGGGTGTATATCACAAGAATACCGTTTCCAGAAAGATTTCCCGTCTGACCAAGGCTGTCAACGGCATTGCCTAAGAATAGATATTGACTGAGAGATAAAAGACATACGCTTCCGTCATGGCGTATGTCTTTTTTGTTCAATCAGGAAGCTTCTCCGAATTTTCATTATTATAACAGACGAACAGCAGGCCGCAGCCGGTCTGCTGTTCTTATCCATTTTAGTTATTGATCAGTTTGTCCTCGTCACTCCAGCTGTAAAGCTTGCGGATCTCTTCCCCGATCTTCTCTGACGGATGCTCGGAAGCCAGCTTGCGCATTGCCTTGAAATGAGCCTGTCCTCCTGCTTCAGACATATCCAGCAGGAAGTCCTTCGCAAACGCGCCGCTCTGGATATCTGCCAGAATCTTCTTCATAGTCTTCTTGGTCTCGTCTGTGATGATCTTCGGGCCTGTGATATAATCACCATACTCCGCAGTGTTGGAGATAGAATATCTCATTCCCGCGAAACCGGACTGGTAGATCAGATCCACAATCAGTTTCATCTCATGAATACATTCGAAGTAAGCATTTCTCGGATCATATCCTGCTTCCACCAATGTCTCAAAGCCTGCCTGCATCAATGCGCACACTCCGCCGCAAAGAACTGCCTGCTCGCCGAACAGGTCTGTCTCTGTCTCTGTCCTGAAAGTGGTCTCCAGTACGCCGGCTCTTGCTCCGCCGATACCTGCCGCATAGGCAAGCGCTTTATCCAGAGCCTTGCCGGTAGCATCCTGTTCTACCGCAACCAGACAGGGAACACCTTTTCCAACCTGATATTCGCTTCTTACCGTATGTCCCGGCCCCTTCGGAGCGATCATGGTCACATCCACATTCTTCGGCGGTACGATCTGTCCGAAATGAATATTAAACCCATGGGCAAACATGAGCATGTTCCCTTCTTCCAGATTTGGCTCAATATCATTCTTGTACATGGCAGCCTGCTTCTCATCATTGATCAGGATCATGATAATATCTGCTTTCTTCGCCGCCTCTGCCGCAGTAAACACTTCAAATCCCTGTTCTACTGCCTTGGACCAGGATCTGCTCCCTTCATACAGCCCGATAATGACATTGCATCCGGATTCCTTCAGGTTCAGGGCATGCGCATGCCCCTGGCTGCCATATCCGATGATGGCAATGGTCTTTCCTTCGAGCATGGAAAGATTACAGTCTTCCTGATAATAAATTTTTGCTGACATTTTGAAATTCCTCCTGTTTCTTCTGCCGGCCTGTATCTCCGCCGGACATCGTGATCTTTTATATCAGTTAAAGGCTTAGAAAGCCTTTAGCTATCCAGTTGTATGTGTGCCTGTCCATCCGGCGCAGTATCGGCCGGATGCCGCGCAGCAAGGTACCGGCACAGTGAATACTTTCTTCTGCGGTTCCTTACTCCAGATATGTAACGTCCTTGATCCCTCTGGACAATCCCGTAATCCCGGTTCTCGCAAGCTCCAGTATCTCATATCCGGCCAGCAGGTTTAAAAAGGCTTCCAGCTTGGACTGGTCTCCGGTCAGTTCGATCATCATAGACTCCGGTTCCACATCCACGATCTTCGCACGGAAAATATCGGCAATCGAGAGCACCTCCGGCCGCTGCTTTGCGTCCGCACGCACCTTCACCATGATCAGTTCCCGGTACACCGCCTCGTCGTCCCTGAGAAGCTTGATCTCCCGGACATCTTCCAGTTTGCGTACCTGCTTCTCAATCTGGGAGAGGATCAATTCATCCCCCGATGATACAACCGTAATCCTGGTGAATCTGGAATCCGCCGTCATGCCTGCCGTTATGCTGTCAATACTGTAGCCCCGCCGGCTGAACAATCCAGCAATCCTGCTCAGGACGCCCGGATTATTATCCACCAGCAGAGAATATACCTGTCTTCTCATATATTATCTCACTTTCTTAATCAGAATGGTCAGCCCGGCAAATGTCCTCGGCAATCAGTGGGATTGGTTATTCCGGTAACAGTATTCTGACCAGTTTAAATTATTCTCACGAAAAACAGAGTGCGTTCTGTTTTTCTATCATAACAAGTTTGAATACGCTTGTCAATATAAAAAATTTTTTTACCTATATCCTGCCGTCGTAAGGTTACTGTTCACGGTGCCTTGCACCCTGCTGCATGGCATCCGGCCGGTAAAATAGCGGTTGCATGCATCCAGCCCCTCGCCGTCAGGCGACTTTTCAATGGGCTGGATGCGTTACAGTTCGCGGCCGTGAACTGTAACGTCGTAAGATTTCCTCTGTCAGCTTCTGTAGCCGTCCGGATTATTGGACTGCCATCTCCAGGAATCTGCACACATCTCTTCTACGCCGCGTTCTGCAACCCAACCCAGCTCT
Organism: Lachnospiraceae bacterium M18-1; assembly: GCA_000403295.2. GTDB lineage: Bacteria > Bacillota > Clostridia > Lachnospirales > Lachnospiraceae > Schaedlerella. The sequence continues at coordinate 689,068 of KE159605.1, forward strand.
TCCTTTGCCTTCGCCGCATCGCAGTAGCACATCGCAATATCTCCTGCCCGGCGCGGTTTGATCTCATAGGGAATCTCCTTGCCGCATGCCTTTTCGTATGCCTTCACCACATCCAGTACGCTGTAGCCTACGCCTGTCCCAAGATTGTAGATATGGACGCCCTTGCCTTCCTCTGTCCGCATTTTCTCAATTGCCTTTACATGGCCGATTGCCAGGTCTACTACATGGATGTAGTCGCGGACTCCTGTACCGTCATGTGTCTCATAGTCGTCCCCGAAGACTCCCAGACATTTCAGCTTGCCAACTGCAACCTGAGCAATGTAAGGAACCAGATTGTTTGGGATTCCTTTCGGATCTTCCCCAATCCTTCCGGACTCATGAGCCCCGATCGGATTGAAGTAACGAAGCAGCATTACGTTCCATTCCGGATCCCCTACATGCAGGTCTGTCAGGATCTGCTCCAGCATTCCCTTCGTCTGTCCGTATGGATTGGTGATCTGTCCCTTCGGACATTTCTCCGTGATCGGGATTTCCGCCGGATCTCCGTATACGGTAGCGGAAGAACTAAAGATCATGTTCTTGCAGCCATGCTTTCGCATCACATCGCACAGGATCAACGTACCGCTGATGTTGTTATGATAATATTCCCACGGCTTGGCCACGGATTCTCCGACCGCCTTGAGTCCTGCAAAATTGATCACAGCCTCGATCTCTTCGTTTTCAAAAATCTTCTCCAGGTCTTCCCGGCTCAATATATCACCTTTGTAGAATTTCAATGACTTTCCTGTGATCTCCTCTACACGCTCCAGAGCAACTTCACTGGAATTGTAAAGATTGTCAATGACTACAACTTCATAACCTCTGTTCAAAAGCTCTACGCAGGTATGACTTCCGATGTATCCTGCTCCTCCTGCTACTAAAATTGCCATAATTCCACTCCTTTTCTGTTTTTTTTGCGTAACTGCTGCGAACAGGAAGGCAGATCTGCTCCCTGCCGGACGTTACATCGTGCGCTATTATTATACGTCTATCAGAGTCTCAGGTCAATGCTTCATGAAGGAACTGTTTCAAAACTTTGCTGATGAAAACATTAACGTTGATTTTGCCAGAAATAAGATTTAAAATAAAAAACGTTGGAAAATCCATCTGCTTTGTGATAAGATATGTTTCATCCTGAAATGGATTTCCAGAAATGATGAAAGGAGTCATTATGCGTAAACCCTCTAAAAGCTCTTATGAGTTCAGTGACGATTTTGAAGTAACTTATGAAGAAGATATTTCCTCTAAATATAAAGTGGATCCGGAGAGTGATGATGCCGCCCGCAGCGGCGCAGGGACCGGGACGGCGACGCAGCCAATGCCCCGCTTACGGGGCAGCAGCCGTTACGACCTGTCCATCGAGGATCCGGATGACGGCTATGACGGTTATTATGACGAGTATGATGATTATGAAGCTGATGACTATGACAGACCCGGAAATGGCCGGAGGCGCAAAAACCGAACTGATTACCGGGATCCCATACCTCCAGTCCATGCCAGACGGAGGAGGAACGGACAGACACCGATCGCCGCCCCGATCCAAAAAGGTGGGAGGACCGTATACCGGATCTCCCAGACGATCTTCCGGAACCTGTCCGTAATCCTGATTTTGGCCATCACCGGATTTATGGCCTACAATTTTCTCCGGGGAAGCGCGCCCTACGGCGATATTGAAAATGCGGTCGTCTCCCAGAATTATACCCTGGTCCTGGCATCCTATTTTGCCGTGGCCGCATTCTTTATCATATTCGAACTGTTCTCCGCGCTCTGGGCCATGACAAGGGTGCGTGTGTATGACGGGGCAGGATATTACAAAGAAGATGTGGGCAGGGGGATGTTCTCATTCTTTTTTATTTACATCTGCTCCTACGGCGCTTTCCTGGTCAATAACTGGATTCCCGATCAGTTCGAATCTCTCCAGGGAATCCGGGGGGCGCTGGATGTGTTCGGTTCCATGCACAACATCCTGTTCGGCCTGTGTGCCGCAGGCGTGATCTCCTGCCTGTTTCGAAAATACAGCCTGTAATCTATCACCGCCCCCTCTGCCCGGCCATTTCGGCAGTCGGTCGAAACGGCCAGGCGGTCATTTATCACATAAAAAAGTGTGCGTCTTGACGCACACTCGTGCCGGAGCGCGGCTGCGGCTGCGATTGTGAGAATGAATTTTCACACAAGCTCAAACAGCATCTTTAATCCAGGATGATCAGGGCCATGAATACCAGGTCTTCCAGCCCCGTATTTTTCAGTCCGTGTCCGCAGCCATCCGGCGTAAACGTCACGTCTCCTGCTTTTACCGGACGCGTACTTCCGTTATCATCATACTCTCCTTCTCCCGAAAGAATATAGTAAGTCTCGCTTTCGTTATGGTGCACATGATATCCCAAAGAACAGCCCTTTTCCAGAGTCACCTCCGCATAAAGCCTGCATTTCCCGTTCAGTTCCTTTTCACCCAGAAGCTTTTTAATGATCACATGACCTTCTCCTCCGGCCATATTCTCTACACGCTCGATCGTCATTTTTCGATTCCTCCTTTTATACTCTTATAAGTCATGTATTCCCCCGCAAATGACCTTTACTACAAAAAATCTGCCCGCAATTTTGCCCCGTCCTTGGGACTCAGATACGCCGGCGCAATGTCAAATACGGTCTTACAGCCGCTCGCTCCTTCCGAGCCGAGCCGGTATGCAGCCCTGGCATATGCCGCAAGGACACTGGCCGTAAATTCCGGATTAGAATCCAGCTTCAGGCTGTATTCGATCAGATGCCTGTTCTCCTCCTTCCAGCCGGTCCTTCCGCTGCGCAGTACAAAGCCGCCGTGAGGAATCCCGCCGTGGTCTCTCTCCAGCTCCTCCTGGCTGATAAAATGCACCGTTGTGTCATAATCCGCAAAATAATTCGGCATGGCTTTGATCTCTTCTTCCACCTTCGCCGCGTCCGCCCCTTCTTCCAGCACTACAAAGCACTCTCTCGTGTGCTTTTGACGGGTAGACAAGTCCGGATTCTCTCCTTTTCTGACAGATTCCAGCGCGGCATCTACCGGAACCGTGTACTGTTTGGCATCTTTCACGCCCGCTACCCTGCGGACGGCATCAGAATGCCCCTGACTGACACCCTTTCCCCAGAACGTATAATCCTTACCGTTCGGAAGGACGGCATCGGCATACAGGCGGTTCAGAGAAAACATTCCCGGATCCCAGCCCACGGATATGATTCCCACCTTTCCGCCTTTTTTCGCCGCTTCGTCCACCCTTGCAAAATGCTCCGGAATCCTTGCATGTGTATCGAAGCTGTCTACCACATGGAACAACTCTGCATAGACCGGAGTCTGTTCGGGAAGATCCGTCGCGCTCCCGCCGCACAGGATCATTACATCGATCATGTCCTTCCAGTCCGGCGCTTCGGATATGCCGCACACACACGCTCCTTCTGTCAGAATCTTCACATCTGCCGGATTCCTGCGGGTAAAGACTGCCGCCAGTTCCATATCCGGATTCTGCCTGACGGCGCATTCCACGCCTCTGCCCAGATTGCCATACCCTAAAATACCGATTCTTATCATCGCATGTACCTCTTATCTCTAAAATATACGTATCCGCCCGTCTGCAGATACGTCGCTGCTCCAGAAAAACTGTCCTGGCAATTTTTCTGCTTATTTATTATAGACTCTCCCCTTTTATTATGCAAGGTATTCTTTGCTCCATTCCTGCAAGTAAGTATAGATTTTTTTCATAAAATGAGATATGATTATAATGTTGTCGGATAAAAATTAATTTTAACCACCCGGCAATTCCTGTCAAAATTCCATGTAGATGAGACGCAGGGGGGAAATAACTATGAAAAGAAAACAAAAGACTTTTTATACGGTGCTGGTGATTTCCACACTGGCGATCGTCTCTGTAATCACACTTTTTTATATCAGACAGCTGGATCAGACAATCTCAGATAATATTATCAGTGAAATCAGTGAGATTGCGGAGCATGATAAATCTACGATCCAGGCATATATAGAGATCTGCTGGACAGATCTCTATGAGATTCAGGAGCGTTTTGCCAGGTACGACTGCAGAACCACCGCGGAAATACAGGAACATCTGGATCTGGAATGCACTGTGGGCGACTTTACGCGGCTCTGCCTGGTAGCAGAAGACGGAACGGTCTACACGGACGGATATGAAATCTTTCCTCCGGAAGCCATGACAAAATATCCAAATTTTATGACCTATTTTGCAAACGACAACGACCGCTTTGTGACCCGGCTTGATGAGGAAAACGAAAGCGGGGATTCCATCCGGGAAAGCATACTCTATGGGATCCGTCTGGATAATTTTCAGGTGGACGGCATCCGGATGTACGCCATGGTCGGAATGAACGATATCTCATCCATCCAGGATAAAATGGTGATCGACTGTTTCACCAAAAACGGTGAAAACCGCGGCCACAGCGCTCTGATTGATATGGAGGGGAACTATATCGTAGATATAAATAAAAAAGTATACCAGAATGAACAGAATAACCTGTTTATGCATTTGTCTGAATCCAGGGATTCCGAGCTGACAAATGAAGAGGTTGCCCAAAAATTTGCGGCCCATGAGACCTTTGCCTTTTATCACTCCCATATTGGAGAAAAATACAAAGAACTGTTTTATTTTATCCCATTCGATGAAAAAATCCGGCTGTATTTTATCATGTCTGTCAACGAAGCCGTATTTCGGGAACAGACCCGGACATTTTTTACTATGAGCATGATCATGCTGATCATCAGTATCCTGACGATACTCAGTATGCTTCTGATCGTGATGCGTTATCAGATAAAGACAATCCGTGCTTCGGAAAAGGAAAAATCCCAAAAAGAGTTCCTTTCCAATATGAGCCATGAAATCCGTACTCCGCTGAACGGCCTGATCGGTATGAATCACTTGATCATGATGCATATTGACGACAGCAGCCGGCGGCCGCAGATCATGGAATGGCTTCGGAAGTCGCACAGTACGGCGCAGTATCTCCTGTCTCTGGTCAATGACGTTCTGGATATGTCAAAACTCCAGGCCGGTAAGGTGGATATCATCAACGAGCCGATGATGGTAGATGCTCTGGTGGATGAGATTGCAGCCATGCAGGCTGACAACATCCGCAGCCGCGGGGTGGAGTTTATCGTAGAAAAAGATGTGATCGAGCCCTGCATTGAGGGAGATGACACCCGAATCAAACAGATCCTGATGAATATCGTAGGCAATGCCGCCAAGTTTACGCCGGCCGGCAGGTCCATACGTCTGTCGGTCCGTCAGGAAAAGACCGATGATATGCATGTCGTGACTTTTTACCGCTGTCAGGATACGGGAATCGGAATGTCCAGAGACTATATCGGTAAGATTTTCGATACATTCAGTCAGGAGCAGAACCAAAACACCAGCGGTATCACCGGAACCGGACTGGGCATGCCCATCAGCAAGCTGCTGGCAAACGCCATGGGCGGCGATATTACCGTTGAAAGTGAATTGTATGCGGGGAGTACCTTTACCGTAGCGGTTCCCTCTGTCATTGTAAAAGACGTTCCTGACTATCTGAAGGGAGCTGCGGAAAACGGAACTGCGGACGATTCTCTGCGTGAGCAAAAGGCACCCGGACCGTGCAAGATCCTGGTAGCCGAGGATGTGGAGCTGAATGCGGAGATCCTTATCGAGATTCTGTCCATGGAAGGCTTTGAGACTGCCCATGCGCGAAACGGCCGGGAGGCGGTGGAATTGTTCCGGGAATCTGAGATCGGAGAATTTGGAATCATCCTTATGGATATGCAGATGCCCGTCATGGACGGCTGCGAGGCATCCCTTGAGATTCGGAAGCTGGACCGGACAGACGCGCAGTCTGTTCAGATTTATGCCTGTACGGCCAATACCTTCCAGGAGGACCGGGATCTGGCACTGGAAAGTGGGATGAATGACTTTCTGACCAAGCCGATCGATATAGAAGTTTTGTTGAAAAAGATGGCAGCGGTCTGATACGCGGCAGGATTGAAAAAGTGGCTGTAGGAAAATACTTTTTGCCCACAGCCACTTTTCTATGTCCATTCTGATCAAATACCTGATCCTATTTCATCTTGTATTTTCCAAATGCCTTCTCTTCGTCCAGATGTACTTCGCGAAAAAACAAAATCAACACAGCCGCGATCGATATAGCCGCGATGCCTGCGGATGAAAACTGATACGCCAGCACACCCCCTGCACCCAGCACAGCTGCCCACAGAGCAAATGCATTTCGCATATCTCTGCTCATCCGCTGTCTGTCGTACTTTTCTCTCTGATCTTTCGGAATCGTATTAAATCCGCTGATCAAAATTGCGGCCTTTCCTTTCAGAACCGCAAATACGGCCGCTATGATCCAGAAAAAGACACTTCCTGCAATACAGGAACATATAACAGCTTCCAAAGTATCCCCTCCTCTCTTTTATGTCTTAGACTATTTGATAAAAAATCCGGCCACCTTCATATCTTCATCAAACGAAATCGTAAACTGTGCCTTACGTTTCTCGTATTTTGCCTTAATCACAGCTACTGCAAATTCCTGCTCCGTATCCGGATCTTTACTTCCGGTAACTGCTTCTTTGTCAAAGCCTTCAAACTCACCAAGCTCTTCCACGATCGGCAAAATCTGGTCTTCGAGCATTTCTGAATCAACCGCACCCTTCATCACCGCATTCCACTGTTCGTCCACCAGCGCCTCAACTTCTCCGCTGTTCAGGGTTACGATTATATTTTTTGCCGCCTCCTTCACCTCCGCTTCGTCAAAATTGTCCGAAAGGCGCTGGCTCCCTGCGCATCCAAAAAGCAGCCCTGCCAGAATACACATCCCTGTCATCATTCTGATCATTTTCTTTTTCATAGATTATCCTCTCCTATCGTATAACCAGTTTAACACCAGACAAACAGTTAACACTCCCTCCTTTCAGTCTGCCGCAAAATCTCATATTCTTCTTTTTATACCGGAATGGTAAGACTCACAACGAACTCCTCTCCCAGAACTTCCGTCATCATTCCTCCCTCGTATTTCTCCAGGGTATGCCGTACATTTTCCAGGCCGATCCCCATATGGCTTTTCCTCCCCCTTTTTTCTTTCTGCTCCAATCCATCTGTCCCCGGTTCCTTCTGGCCGGCGCCCTCCAAACTCATGAACTGGACGTCTGGCTTTTCTAAACCGCAGGCTGCGGCACACACTTTCTCCGCCGAAGCTGCCGCCTTTGTTCCCCCGCCGGCACAGGGCATCGAATTACGGATCTTCACCACCGTAAAATCATGAAATGTATCTGCCTGCACCCGGATCATCCGTTTCCCTTCCGCCTGCTCCGCCGCTTCCAGGGCATTATCCAGCAGATTTGCAAATATAGTCGTCATATCCATATCACGGATATGTTCCAGACGGATCTCACCGATCCGGATTTCCATCCCGATCCCGCTCTTTTTGGCTTCTTCCGCCTTATCATTCAATATGATATTGAGCATCCTGTTATCCGTATAGTTTACGATTCCGAGATCATCCAGCATCTGGCGCATATTTCTTACATATTCTTTTCCTTTGTCTGTATCCTGCTCCTGCAGGGCTTCAATTGCCTGGAGATGATTTCTCATATCATGGATCATCTTCCGGGAATACTGATATCTCTGCTCTACCTTCTCGTAATACTGATACAGCATCTCACTCTGCTTTTTCCGAATCTCCAGTTCAGCTCTCAGCTTCTTATTTTTTGACTGATAAGAGAATAAATACCAGATATAAAGGTTCATAACGACCAATGCCAAGATATTCAGGAGAATCAAAAATGCTCCATACAGCTGTACAAACACATCCCCGGTATAGATCAGCGAAAAGATGATGAACACACTGACTGCCGGAGCCAGAAACAATCCCGCGAACTGGATCCCTTTCACATGTTCATATTTCTTACGGTTCAGAACTACCGCCCAGGCTCCGGTCAGGAGGATCTCTGTCAACTGCCTGATCACCAGCGCGGTATTTGTCAGAGCGTAGTCAAAGATCATACTCCCCCACCTGGAGCTCATGTAGGCAAACACCATATAGATGACAAAGATCCGGACAGCCGCCATGGTCACAGGAAACAGAAAATAGTAGAACTGGTATATGCGCCTGCGGTTGTACAGCTGCCGGCCTGTCAGCATTGTCATGAAAACCATATACGCCAGAAGAATCAAGTGAATGGATCTGCTGTCCTGAAATCCGAAGGTGATTCCCGCAAGCCCCATCCAATACAGAACGGCAGCGCCCCACTGCAGTTTCTTTTTTTCATCCCTGCCCTGCCCTGTAACTCTCAAGAAAAACCAGGTGCAGAGGGCAAGCACAACCGTTTCCATGCACATGAGGATTCCGTTCCATATACCAAATTCTACCCAGCTCATTTTCTCCGCCCTCCATTCATAATCGGTCCGCCTGGTATTTTCCCAGCAGACCGCGAAATTCCGCAGAACGTTTCTGAGAGAGCGGAACCAGATCCCCGTTCATCATCATAATATCATATCCCCGAATCGCCTTCACATGATACAGGTTCACAATAAAACTTTTATGGGGAGAGGCAAAGCCGTAAGGCGCCAGCCTTTCCGAAAACTCCGAGATTTTTCCGCGGATCATCCGTTCCCCATGCTTCATCACAAGGCGAAGCTTACGGCTCTGGTATTCCAGATAAAAGAGATCCGGTACCACGATCTCCTCCAGCCCCTGGGTCGTCTCCAGCCGCAGTGTGACCGCCCCCTCTTCCTCACGGCTGTACAAAACTGCTTCCCGGAGCTGCCTGATGATCGTTCCCTTTTTCACTGGCTTGACAAGAAAGGCAAACGGATGGACCGCAAAGGAACGCTGCATATAATCCTGATATCCCGTAACATAGATGATCTTTGCCTTCCGGTCCTTCCGGCGGATCTGTCTGGCGGCATCAATCCCATTGACCAAAGGCATATCAATATCCAGAAAGAAAATGTCATACCTGCTATCATCATGAAGAAGCTCGGCTCCATTTGAAAATTCCTTCACAATACAGGCAATCCCGGTCTCCTCAACAGCAGAACATATAAACCTTCGCATCTGAATATCATCATCACATACAGCAATCCGATACATATCATTCCCTCCCCGGTGCTGTGGATTTACGGATCTGAATCTTCAGATTTCTCACTTTTAATTCATGAAAGAGCTGCTCTTTTCCGTGAATAGAGATCACCCACTCCTGCCTTTTCGCTTTAATGACAACCCGGTCCAATGACAGCGCCCCAGCAGCAATCGGATTATGCGTCCTGTATACCTCCGTAATGTCTTCAATCTTCATATAGTCTTTGCAGAATCCCAACACAAAGATCAGCTTTTCTCCATCAATCTGCACATAATTTCTGATCACCATGGGTACACAGATGATATTTATAAGAAAAAAAGCAAAGAACAGTTCCAGCATTTCCCCGTCTTTTAGTTCTTCATGGATTCCTCCGCAGATCAGAGTAATATTTACTCCGATCAAAAGCAGCCAGAACCATACTCCGATCTTCCCTTTAAAAATCATATGACCGATCCCCTCCTGCTTATTTCAGGCATTGCGTGTTTACTTTTTATCTTGTATTTTTTGGTCTTTATTTACTGCTTTCATTATATCCATTATAAACCATTTTATCAGAAGAGCAACCAAAGAATCCTGTTGTATTGTTTTCAGGACATAAAATACATTCTTATTTCCGGGTAGTACAGCATGGAATCATTCATCGAGTAACTAATGGTATTGGTATACCCGCTTAAAAAAGCCGTCCCCAAATACATTAGGAACGGCTTCTTGCTTCATATGATTGATTTTTGTACCATACCTAACGGAAGCTCTTGATCCAGTTGATCAACGAGTCATGATACACATTGTCCATGACATCTTTACGCATCTGATCGGTGATTGGGCCATTCTTTCCCATGATTGCAAGAATCGCTTCCTGCAGTCCTGCGATCTTCCCCTTTTCAAATGCTTCCGTATACGCAGCATCTGCTCCGGACACATTTTCGCCCGCTGCCGGCGTTTTCTTATCAGAAGCCGGACCCGCTGTGTTCTGTTCCGGCGTCTTTTCTGCTGCATCCTTCTTATCAGGCTCGTCCAACTGTACGGTCTTTTTCTCAGTCTTCTGCTCTGATGCAGCTTTCTCGTCTGATGTTTCTGGAACCGCTTTCTTCTCAGCAGTCTCTTCCAAAGGCATTTTCTCAGCCTGCTTTATTTCCGCCGCAGCGTCCTTCACATCCAGTCCGGAAAATCCCGCGTCAATTGCGGCATCCGCCCCGTCCCCTGTGACAGGAATCCAGATCTCTCCGGAATTGGCTTTTACGTTCACCGTGATTCTTCCGCCATTTACCGATACTTTTTCTCCGGACAACGCACCGATGTATTCCGCATCATTTCCTGCTGAAACCGTCATCGTGTAATCGCTGTCATCATTATTGACCGTAACGACAACGGATCGTCCGTTATGATTTCTGGAAAATGCATACTGGCGGTTAGTCAGCAGCAGTTCATTATACTCTCCGTAAGAAAGTGCGGGAGTATTCTGTCTTGTCTTCCCAAGCGCAGCGATCAGCCGGGTAAAGGAATTATTCTTCGCAGCGTCTGCATAGTCAGACAAATCCAGCGCAGGGCGCAGGGAATCATCTGAAAATCTTTCTTTTCTTCCCTCGATTCCAAATTCGGAACCATAATATACAGACGGAACTCCCGGCAGTGTATAGAGCAGGATATGGACCGGTGTAAAATGCGCCTTGTTGTTCAGCCTTGTATAAATCCTCTCCACGTCATGATTATCCACAAAATTGTAGAGCTTCAATCCGTCCGGACGGTTTCCTCCCATGCCGTAAAGACGTTTTACCGTGTGTGCGATCTCAAAATAATTGTGCTCGTTATGCCCCGAATAAAGCGCCTTGTGCAGATTATAATTGGTCACGGAATGCAGAGTCCCTTCATTGACCCAGCGGGTATAATCGCCGTGGATCACCTCGCCCATCAGCCAGAAATCCGGCTTCACTTCATTGGCCGTATGACGGAGCGCCTGCATATAGTTAAAGTCCAGCACATCCGCCGCATCCAGGCGGATGCCGTCAATATCAAATTCGCTGACCCAGAATCGGATCACATCACAAATATAATCCTTCACCGCAGGGTTATGCTGGTTCAGCTTGACAAGCAGGTCATAACCACCCCAGTTCTCATAAGAAAAACCATCGTTGAAGGAATTATTTCCCCAGAAATTTACATTGCAGTACCAGTCCTTATATGCAGAATTTTCCCGGTTCTTCTTGATGTCCTGGAATGCAAAAAAATCTCGTCCGGTATGGTTAAATACACCGTCCAATATCACCTTGATCCCCTGCTTATGGCATTCTGCCACAAAACCGGCCAGATCTTCATTTGTCCCAAGACGGCTGTCCAGCTTTTTATAATCCGTAGTCTCATACCCATGTCCGACCGACTCAAAAAGCGGGCCGATATACAGTGCATTGCATCCGATCTCCCTGATGTGTGCGATCCAGGGAAGCAGTGTGTTCAGACGATGCTCCGGCTCCCCATACGGATTCTCCTTGGGCGCACCGGTCAGCCCCAATGGATAAATGTGATAAAATACAGCCTCATCATACCATGCCATTTGTTTGTACCTCCTCATACCTATTTTCTCAGAAAACGCCTCAAAATAATAAAACCAAAACCTGCCCTCATTCGTCCGGCAAGGTTAAATTATTTTGTGTCGGATCCTTGATCAATGTCTAAAACGTCCTGGCATTACTAACCTCACATATTTTATCACGAATCGGCAGATATTTCTACCCGGTAATTAAGATTGACATAGAAAAATCCGTTCCTGAACGGAATGTAGACGGGCTGGATGCCCGCCCCATCACTGTATTGGCCGGATACCGTGCAGCAAGTGCAAGCCACCGCGTGAACAGTAACTTGCTGTGACCTTACACTGCGCTGCACGGTCACAGCAGCAAATCCGTTCAAACACAAAGTTTAAATCCCCGCCGAAAGCAGTCTTCCCACATGCAGCATTCCCCACCCCTGTGTCTGTTCTGAAGGTATACAGCTTGCCCGCAGCTTCAGTTTTACTTCCACATTGCTCATATCCGGATATTTTGACAGCAGGCAGGCAATAGCCCCGGACACCACCGGCGTGGCCATAGAGGTTCCGCTCTTGACCGTATAGGGCTTCCGGAACCGATACCGGTAATCTGCATTACAGCTTGTAATAAAGGTCCCCGGCGCCACCAAATCCGGCTTCATGATACAGTCCTCCGTAGGCCCTCTGCCGGAATAGTCCCACTTTTCCCTGCCCGCTCCCACCGTTCTGCCTGCAATGTCCACGGCTCCCACTGTGATCACCTTTCTGCTGCTTCCGGGCACTGCCACGGTTCCCGGCTCCGGTCCGTAATTTCCTGCCGATACGACCACCACCAGACCGGCGTCCCAGAGTTCCTCCACACCTTCCAGGAGCCGCTCCTCCTCCGCCTTGTCAAGCCCCGGCTGGGTTCCCACGGATATATTGACGATCCGGATATTCTTTTTCCTCTGTTCTGCCAAAACCCATCGGATTCCGGCCATCACATATTCCACCATTCCATTTCCCGAATCATCCAGCACCTTTGCAGCCAAAAGAGAGGCCTCCGGCGCGATTCCGGCATAAACGCCGTTTGACAGCTTTCCGCTCCCGGCCAGTATCCCTGCCACATGCGTCCCGTGTCCGCTGTCGTCGTAGATCCGTTTCCGCCTGTTCACAAAATCGTCAAATCCCATGATACGCCCGGCAAGATCAGGGTGCGGTATCATCCCCGTATCCAGGACCGAAACTCCGATCTTCTGACCAAGATATTTTCTGTCCAGAATATCTTCACACCAATATCCAACGGCATTTTTTACCCACTTCATAAAAAAGACCTTTTTAACAGAATATTCAGGTTTCTGGACTTTTGTGATTCCCGCCCGTTTGGGATCTCTGATACGACCTGAACAAAGAGTTTCGCTTGCGAAACTCGCGCCTGCGGCGGTCGCATTGCGACATCTACCTCATACGCCGCACAGCGCTTTGCCATACTCTTTCATCACTTCATTAAAATCTTTTGATCTTCTTCGTGGTATTCTTTTCAAACTCCACGTCACGCACTTTCAGCTTAAATACCCGCTTATAGAGCGGAGCCGTCTTATTATACTCATCAATGATCTTCTGAAGCTCTCCCTCCAGATCTTTCATCCGCTTCTTCGATGCATATTCCAGATCCGGGAATATCTCAGCCTCGATCACGCCTTCGCTGTCCCGCACAAGCACTTCCTGTACCAGACGGTCTGCACCCAGCTTGTTCTCAATCTCTTCCGGAGATACGTTCTCGCCGTTCCGCGTAATGATCAGGTTTTTCTTTCGTCCGGTCAGGAACAGGAAACCATCCTCATCAATATATCCCAGGTCGCCTGTTTTCAGCCATCCGTCCTCCAGAGTCTCTGCCGTTTCCTCAGGCATTTTATAATATCCCTGCATGACGCTGGTTCCTCTGACCCAGATTTCCTCGTCCACGATCTTCGCCTCGCAGTTTGGCATGCATTTCCCGATGGAGCCGTCTTTCTTCGCGCTGTTGCAGTTAGTGCTGATGACCGGAGCACACTCCGTCATGCCATACCCCTGCAGAATCGTGATGCCGTATTTTTTAAACAGGTCGATATAGGCCGGATTCAGATAAGCGCCTCCGCTGCATACCGTATGGAACTGCTTTCCAAATACCTTTGCCTTGATGAGCGAAGCCGGGATAAATGCAGCCTCTTCCAGCTTCTTTGCAAGAGTCTCCACCATCAGAGGCACCATCAGTATCATATTCGGCTCAAAAAGCTTGATATTTTTTGCAACCCGCAGCAGGGAATCGTTAATACAGATCACAACACCTATAGAAGTCCCTTTAAGGATATCCATACTCAGGCAATACGCATGGTGAATTGGCAGCACGGTCATAATGACCATTCCCGGCTCATACCCCATATCCTGCGCAGTGGCGTTCTCCGCAAGGTTTCTGTGGGTCAGCATAACCCCCTTGCTCTTTCCGGTTGTCCCGGACGTAAACATGATCGTAGCCAGATCCTCCGGCTTCGGTTCAAAGCCTGATCCTGCCGGAGCATTTGCAGCCAGATCCCATAGATGCAGCGCCCCCGGAACAGAAGTCTCCGTTTCCATAGCAATGATATGTTTCAGCTGCCGGCACTTCTCTGCCGCCATCTGAGCAACATTCGCCTTTGTCTCGTCAAAGATCAGCGCGGTGACATCTGCCCTGTCGATGAGTTCGCACAAATCCTCCGCCGGAAGGTTGGCATCCAGCGGTACTGCGACACTGCCGCCGTTCACGATGCCGTAGTAGGACGTGATCCAGGAATAGGAAGTTGCCCCTATAAGGGCGATATGCTTCCCCTGTTCTCCCAGTTCGGCCAGTGCCGAAGAAATATGCTCGCTGTCCTGCCGAAGCTGTGTATAGGTCTTTGCCTCTACCTTTGTTTTCTTTTTTCCTCCTTCGCCGGCATCCTTTACTTTATATCGAACGGCATCCTGGGCGCCGTATGCTTCCTCAGCCTTTACAAGCAGTTCATAGATCGTACTCCTCAATTCGTTCATATTCTCTCTCCTTCTCACATAAGGAAATCCCCCACAGAAAACTGCAAAGCTCCATTGCTTAAATGCAGCGTAGTCTGCGGGGGATGTTGTCAGCATTTCATTTTTCCGCCCGCGTGAATCCTACACCAGTTCTGAAAGATAATCCACTGCTTCCTGTACGGTACGGATATTGACCACTTCTTCCTGATCGATCTCTACATCCATCTCATCCTCGATCTCGCCGAGCATGCTCATGAAATCAAACGACGTAAACCCCAGGTCTTCGATAAAACGGGATTCCGGCTTGATGTCCTCCTTTTTTACTTCCACATAATTTACAATAATCTCTGTCAACTGATCAAACATTGTTCTCATCCTTTCTTTTTTACTGCTCAAAACAGCACACTGCACACCACTCTGCCGACGGTCTGAATAGCTCCTGTATTTTTACACTACACTAGCTTGATGATATCCCCGATCTTCATGTTCGGCGTCTCAATTCCCTTGAACATGATCTTGCAGAAATAATAATAAAAATATTCCAGTTCCTCTCTGGTATACGCCTTCGTCTGGTGCTCAAAGCTGAAATCCAGCCCGTTGTCATCCGGTCTGTGCATTACCGTGAGATACAGCCCGTCCGCATAATAACCGTTGCAGTATCTCTTGGTCTTGTACTTGATACCGCCTAAGTCTGTCAGCCCCTTTTCCCTCAGGGTTGCCGGCTGATAGGTAAGCGACATGCTTTCATATCCCATGCCGACGGGAGTTTTGTAAAACTCTTTTCGATATCCAAGATATTCTGTCGGATTGAAATTGACATATCGGAACACTTCATTCTGCCTGTCCCTTATCTCACAAATTCCTTCCAGAAATGTCTTGTCCTCTGGAATCACGGTTCTGAACGGGAAGCTGTGGATACGCGTCCCCCCTGACTTTTTCTCCTGAAGCGTCGCCCTGCGTGCATAAGCAACCTGCAAAGACACATCATCATTATGATTGATCTTCTGCAGGTAGGTACGGATTCCCATCACGAGCAGACACTGCAGGGAAATGTGCTGCTGCTCGCAGAAGGACAGAAGTCTTGCCGTCGGCTCTTCCTCCAGATGAAAAATATCGATTGCCGCCGCAAAGCTGTCTGATCCGGTAGGCGCTGCCCTGAGGTTCGGATTACCGGTTGCCGCCCTCGCGTGTTCCAGCCTCTTCGGACCGGTGATGCCATTGTAAATAGGTTCTGACTCCTCAATGAGCTTATGGAAATATTCCCGGTCCCTGGTCTGAGCTTTGCTGCCGGCCTCATATGCAAAATCTTTTTCCAGCTGGGCAACGTATGAACGCATATCCGCCGGATACGGAACTCCTTCAAAATTCGCATTGCAGTACAGCTCGATCACATCTTTCATAAAACCGATCAGTGACTGGGCGTCAAGAAATCTGTGGTCTCCCACAAGAAACATTCCCTCAAAACCGTCCGGTGTCTTAATGATCGTGACCTTGTTCATGGGCTCATCATCCTTATCAAAAGGAATCCGCGTCCATGCCGTCATCTCAGCCTCTGCCTCTTCCATGGTCTTTCCCGTAAAATCCACAAATTCAATCTCACGGTCTTCCTTGTCCGCAATATACTGATACCATTCCTTCTCTTTCTTGTCATATACCAGCCGCGCACGCATAGATTCGCACCGCTCATATGCTTTATAGATGGCCTTTCTCAGTTCATCTACATTCAGTTCAAACTCAATCGTCAGGCTTGTGCCCACATTCAGGATTTCTTTTCCCGGACAATACTCGGAATAATAATTGTGGAATTTCTGTGCTACTGTCAGTGGATACGTCTTATAACCTTTTCTTGTTTTCATTCTATTTTTAATCCTTTCACGTTCAAAAACGTCAATTACTCCCGCTCAGATCGAATGCATCAGAACCACGGCTGCAAATCATCTGTAAAGCGAAATCTTGTAACACGATCGTCAAGGCTGGCCGCAAATGCATCACTGCATGATCTCTTCCGCAAATTCAGTCAGTGCCTTTTCGTAAGTCTCCATATCCTTATAATAGCTTTCAGCATGGGCCGCTCCCTCGATGATCAGCTTACGCTTCGGAGAACGGCAATTATCATAGATCTCATGACACATACTGCATGGTACAAACGTATCTGCCGAACCATGGATAAAGAGAATCGGAACCTTTGCCTTCTGGACTTCATATTTTGCATTGCACTCATCCATGCCGTAGCCCGCAAGCTTTCTGTTCAGCAGATCCGCACCCTGGATTGCCGGAAATGCCGGTAAGTGGTACATATGGTTCAGCACATAAGTGAATACCTCTTTGGGTGAGGTAAATCCACAGTCAGAAACAATCCCTTTGACATTGGCCGGCAGTTCCAGGCCGCTGGTCATCAGCACCGTAGCGCCTCCCATAGAAGTGCCGTGAAGCATGATCTCCACATCCTGCCCCATCTCGTGGATCAGCCAGTTGATCCAGCCCAGGGCATCCTGCCGGTCCAGGCATCCAAAGCCGATATAGTCTCCCTCGCTTTCTCCGTGGGCTCTTGCGTCCGGCATCAGCATAGCATAACCACGTTTCAGAAAATAATCTGCAATGGCCACATGATTGCTGAGCCCTTCCCCCGTGTAACCATGAAAGCAGATCACCGCCTTCTTTGCGCCGGAAGTATTCTCTTCTCCGTCTTCTGTCCCTCCTGTGCTTTCTGCATGTGAAAGCGCCGGAAAATATGTACCGTGGAGCTTCAGTCCGTCAAATGATGTGATTGATACGTCCCGGTGTGTCTGCGCCAGCACGAACCCTTTTCTCTCTTCCATGAGCGGATAATATTTCGACCAGTCCGTACCTGACATCTTGATGGTCCTGTCGGTCTTTGCGTTTCCGCGCTTCATGGTCCGATTATAAAAATATACGGTTTCTCCGATTCCTGCCGTAGCAAGGATTCCTGCCGCTGCTACAATGTTTTTCAATGCTCCCAATGTTTCATCATCCTCTTTCTGCCTTTTCCCCGACAGGCCCGCCGTTCTGTTTGCACACGCCTCTGTGCGTACTGCTGTCAGCGGCTGACGCCACAGGGATTACTTTTTTAGTGATTGTCAGCTGTTCTTCTTCGTCTCCTTCGCTGCCGCCTTTTTGGCTACAGTTTTTACGACCTTGTTTACCACCTTGTCGGCAGCCTTTTTCGCGATGCTCTTTTCCTGAACCGCCCCCTTTTTCAGTTCAATGATCTCCTTTAACCGGAGCGCCTTCTCAATGTTACCTTCTACCCGAAGCTTCTGCTCGGTAAATGCTGCGATGGGATCCATCTCTCCGTCAGCGATCTTGAGAAGCACCTCTGCCGAGCAGATGAACATTGCATCTCTGTCGTAATACTCATACGGCTCCACATAAAGCACGCCGTCCTTTACCTCCACGTAAAAAGCCCCGCCGGCTTCTTCATCTTCAATGTTAAACTGGAATGCAAGATGCTCGTGTATATCGCTGACATCCGCTCCCATAAATTTCCCCTTGATCTCATAAAATAATTCTGCGTAAGTCATCCTTTTCCTCCTTGATTTCCCACAGTACCTGCTGCAATCCGCCTGCCAGAAGGGTTCTTCCGATGGACGGATCATATCATGGCCTGAAAAAGCCAGTTCTATAAAATGCAATCGACCAACGGTCGAATTGATTTAAGTAAACATTACCACATCCTTCGACCGTTGGTCAACTATATTTTTGTCCAATTTAAAGGGAATTTTTCTATGTTTTTTGTTGAATTATTCCGTTACCTGCTTACAGATTCTTCCATACCTCCTGGATATCCTCCATCTCCACCTGCTTCTCAATCTGGTTCACGATCTGATCGCTGCTCACACTGGCGATCTGAGCCTGACTGGAATCCATCCAGACATAACAGATAAAGCACAATATCCCCAGGGTCAGGCGGAAAAGAAAGGAATCCTTTGAGTATGTATCATCCTGGTCGTCATATAATTCATGATAAATATTCCCATATCTTGGGTGGACTGCGGGTATAAAGTGGTTTTCATCATACCGCTTTCTTGTCTGCCGCAGAAGCTCCCTGCGGCGTGCCTCCGAATCGTTCATAGCAGACTTCCTTTCCAGTTTCGATCATCCTCTCCGGGCGGCTCCAAAACTGTGCGGCCAGCTCTGATTATGACCGCACAATTCCCACCGTTTCTCACTGCCGGCGGATACTTATATCGAATATATATGTACAATCCTGCCCTTTTAGAACTTTCCCGCTAAAACGGCAGAAACTGCCAGGCCGCTTACCGGTCTGACAGTTCCTTTGTAATGTCTTCCCATGTGATCCCCCGTTCCACCATCAATACCATCAGGTGGTACATAAAATCCGAGACCTCGTATTTGATCTCTTCCGGATTGGGATTTTTAGAGGCAATGACGATCTCCGTCGCTTCCTCTCCCACTTTTTTCAATATCTTATCGATCCCCTTCTCAAACAGATAATTGGTATAGGATCCTTCCTTTGGATTCTGTTTGCGGTCTACGATCGTCTTATACACAGACTCGAACACCTGGAGGGGATTCTTGGCATCAAAATCATTTCCCGCAATGGGCTGGAAAAAGCAGGTCCGGTTCCCGGTATGGCAGGCCGCGCCTATCTGCTCCACCTTTGCCAGCAGCGTGTCCTTGTCGCAGTCCACCGTCAGCATCTTCACATACTGGTAATGTCCGGAGGTCTCCCCCTTCACCCAGCGCTCCTGGCGGCTTCTGCTGTAGTAGGTCATCTTCCCGGTCTTGATGGTATGCTCAAACGCGTCCTCGTCCATATATGCCATCATGAGCACTTCATTGGTCTTATAATCCTGGACGATCACCGGGATGAGCCCTTCGGAATTTAATTTAAACTCCGCAAAATCCATGATGCTCTCGAAGGAGGTCATCCGGATCCCTTCTTCCAGACAGACATTTTTAAAAGCGTCAAAATCCATGTCCTTCTGGCTGATGAAAAGGCCGGAAACTCCCTTGACCCCGTCAGATTTCAGGATTTTTAAGATCTCGCTCTGCTCCATGGTGTCCGTCACGACCACACAGGGGATTTCCGTAATATTTACAACGGAATTAAGATCCAGCCTGTGCATGAATATCATCTCCGTAGAAAACTCCTCAATCTGATGCTGGTGCTTGAACAGCGCGTCAAAATCGTTCAGCGAAACCGCGATCCGTTCCTTTCCGTACCGCAGCGCCGCCTCCTCCAAAAGCTTTAAAGTTCCCGGCTTAGACAGGTTCAAAAGAGCCCGCTTCGCACCCGCGTACAAAATCTTCTTCACATCCTCCTGACGGCGGATATTGCCGCCTGCCACCATAGGGATGCTGATGACCCGGTTGATCTTTTTCATCAGGTCGATCGCTTCTTCATGGTTTTCATCGGAATTGGACAGATCGAATACGATCAGTTCATCTGCCCCCCGCTCACCGTAATGCTTTGCAAGGGAAACCACGTCATCCGATACTACGGTTTTATCGTCAAACCACCGGACGGCCTTGGCGCCGTCAATCAGAATGCATGGTGTTAATCGTTTATAACTCATTCTGTTTTCTCCTTTATACCTTATAAACGGCCGTGCGGCCATAATGTGAAAGGTTTTTACAAGCTGCCCTTCGTAGACCAGACGCCCTGCATTCTGGACTCTGCCATGGTGGCTGCGTCCAGTGTCTTTCCGAATGCCTTGAACATTGCTTCTGCCATATGATGGTTATTTCCGGCATCTAAAATTTTCAGATGCAGGTTCATGGCCGCGCTGTAGGAAACGGCATAAAAGAACTCCCGGACCATCTCGGTATCCAGTCCCCCAAGCCGTTGTACCGTAAATTCCGCGTCATATTTGAAGTACGGACGGCCGCACAAATCCACGGCACAGAGAGCAAGGACCTCATCCATCGGCAGGATAAAGCTCCCGTAACGTTTGATCCCCGCCTTATCCCCCAGTGCATCGGCAATGGCCTGTCCCAGTACGATCCCGGTGTCCTCCACTGTATGATGGCAGTCCACCTCCAGATCCCCCTTCACATCCACGTCCAGGTCAAACAGCCCGTGCCGCGCGAATCCGTGAAGCATATGGTCAAAAAACGGGATCCCGGTATTGATCCGGTTCTTCCCCTGTCCGTCCAGATTGATCGACAGCGAAATTTCCGTTTCCTTTGTTTTCCTCATACATCTTCCAATCCGCTCTGTCATTTGACGTCCTCCTCAAACCGCACCTTGATCGAGTTCGCATGCGCCGTCAGCTGTTCGGCCTCTGCAAACTGTTCGATATCCCGATGCACCTCTTCCAGTGCTTCTCTGGAATACGCAATGATGCTGGATTTTTTCAGGAAATCATCCACGGACAGAGGTGAGAAGAACTTGGCTGTCCCGTTGGTTGGCAGGATATGGTTCGGTCCCGCAAAATAATCTCCAAGCGGTTCACTGCTGTATTCCCCGATAAAGATCGCCCCTGCGTTGCGGATCTTGGTCATGACCTGATATGGATCCGCCGTCATGATCTCCAGATGCTCGGACGCGATCTCATTGGCCGCGTCAATGGCATCCTCCAGCGTATCCGCCACCAGGATATGTCCGTAATTGTCCAGCGACTTCTGAATGATCTCTCCCCTGGAAAGTTCCCGGATAAACCGGTCTGTCTCCCGTGATACCTGCTCCGCAAGCTCCCTGCTGGTAGTCACCAGGATTGCCGAAGCCAGTTCGTCATGCTCCGCCTGAGACAAAAGGTCCGCCGCCACATACCGGGGATTGGCCGTTTCATCCGCCAGGACAAGAATCTCGCTTGGTCCCGCAATGGAATCAATACTGACATGCCCGTAAACCGCCTTTTTCGCCAGCGCCACATAGATATTGCCCGGTCCTACGATCTTGTCCACCCTGGGAATGCTTTCCGTTCCGTAAGCCAGAGCGCCGATGGCCTGCGCACCTCCCACCTTATAAACTGCGGCTGCCCCTGCTTCCTTTGCCGCCACCAGGGTAGTAGGATTCACCTTTCCGTCTTTTCCCGGAGGCGTCACCATGATGATCTCTTCCACCCCTGCTACCTTTGCGGGCATGATATTCATCAGCACGGAGGATGGATACACCGCCTTTCCTCCGGGGACATAGACGCCAACCCGTCTTAACGCCGTCACCTTCTGCCCCAGCATGGTGCCGTCCGGCTTGCTGTCAAACCAGCTGTACTGCATCTGTTTCTGGTGATAGGTTTCAATATTGACAAGCGCCCTGCGGATGATCCCCAGCAGGTTTTCATCCATCTGAGCGTAAGCCTCCCGCACCTCTTCCTCAGTCACCAGAATATTCCCTGCATGAATGTCCGCCCCGTCAAATTTCTTTGTATAGTCAAAAACAGCTTCATCCTTTTTCCTACGGACAGTATCGAGTATCTCCTGCACACGCGCCTCATACTGTCCATAGCTGTTGGGACTGCGTTTCAGCAGATCTTCCAGCAGATTTTTCTTTGTATTTTCATCTAAAATCTCAATCCGCATGTCATTCCTCCTGTAAAAGCTTCCTCAGACTGATGATCAGCTCCCGCACCCGTTCATTTTCCATCCGCATGCTCACCGGATTGACGATCATACGTGCAGACAGAGGACAGACCTCCTCCAGCACGACCAGCCCGTTTTCCTTCAATGTGGATCCTGTCTCCACGATATCCACGATCACTTCTGACAGCCCCACAATAGGCGCCAGCTCGATGGATCCGTTCATCTTGATGATCTCCACGGTCTGATGCCTTTTATTGTAAAAATAATCCTTCGCGATGTTCGGATACTTCGTCGCCACACGAATCAATTCCCGGTGCTTTAACAGCTCCGCCGTCTCCGGGTGTCCGCAGACACACATCCGGCATGCCCCAAAGCCAAGATCCAGGACCTCATGGACCTTCCTTCCTTCTTCGACGATCGTGTCCTTGCCTGCCACGCCGATATCCGCCGCCCCGTACTCTACATAGGTTGGAACATCGGGCCCCTTTGCCAGAAAAAATTTCAGCTTCCACTCTTCATTTACAAAAATCAGCTTTCTGGAGTTCTTGTCCTTCATTTCCTCGCAGGTAATTCCCAGCTTCTCCAGCATTTCCAGAGTCTTTTTCGCCAACCTGCCTTTCGTCAGCGCAAATGTCAGATACTTCATTCCGTGACCCTCTCTTTTCCGTAGTCAACCGTTTTTTCCTTTCCGGTCCTGAAATTCAGAAGCTCCACCATACCGTCCTCCTGCAGATAGAGCATGCTCACCGCCTGAGTGCGTTTCCCATATTCCCGGAACTTCTCCTTGTCCTCTGACGGCCCCCGTTTGATCAGTTCGATGCAGCGGCCCTTTTCCCGGAACTCCCGTGCAAGGGATACAGCCCATTTCAGCGTCTTCTCCGTGTAAATGATAAGGTTGGAATGTTTCGTTTCAATGGTAATCTTCTGGCGGCTCAGGGCGCTGGTCAGCTCGTCCACGATCATGGCAAATCCAATAGACGGAGTCCGTTTTCCAAACTTCTCAAGCAGGTGGTCGTATCTTCCGCCCCGCACCACCGCATCGCCGGTCCCATACGTATAGGCCCGGAAAATGATGCCTGTATAGTACATGTAGCTTCCGCTCATGCTCAGGTCAAAGGTAATATGCTTTTCCACGCCGTAGTGGATCAGCACCTGATATATCTTTAAAAGGCGGGTGATGGCAGCCTTCGCTCCAGCTGTCGGGGCAAGCCTTGCCGCCTCTGTCAGCACCTCCGCTCCTCCCATCAGCTCAGGGAGAGCGGAAAAAACTTCTTTGATCTCGTCCGAAACCTCTTGCCTGTCCAGGATCTCTTCCACCCCAAAATAATTCCTGTTATTGATCAGCGTAAAGATCTCCTCCGTAATTTCTTCCGTGAACCCTGCTGCTTCCATCAGCCCCCGGATAAAATTCACATGGCCGATGTTCACCTGAAATTCTGTCAGACCGGCTCGTTTCAGTCCGTCCACGACCATGGCCAGCATCTCGGCGTCCGCCTCAATGGAATCCTCGCCGATCAGCTCTGCCCCAAGCTGGGTATTTTCCTTGAGTCTTCCCTGATAGCTGGAATGATTGATAAAGGTATTGCCCACATAGCACAACCGGATAGGACAGTCCTCCTCCTCAAACAGCGTAGCCGCAGCCCGGGCGATGGACGGCGTAATATCCGGACGCAGTACCAGTGTATTGCCCTCCCGGTCAAAAAACTTATATAATTCCCTCGAAGAGATGGTCCCGATCTCCTTTCGGAACACATCGAAATATTCAAATGTGGGCGTCTGGATATCCTGATAGCCATACAGATGGAGCAGCTCATGAAGCTTCTCCTGTACCGCCAGTTTTTTTCTGCACTCTGTGCTGTAAATGTCCCGGACTCCTTCCGGTGTATGTAATTTCTGTTCCATAAATACCAATCCTGTTCTTTTGACTTTGCTTCACTACAGTGCTAAAATCTCCTGTCATTATACGAAGTTTCGATTCGAATGTCAATCCCTGCTGTCCAAATCCTTCTGAATATAGTCCAGATAGGGGACAAAGCAGTTGTTTTTCAGTGACATAAAATAATCCCCGTTCAGTTCATCAAACCGGAAGCTCTTGCGTCCCCCCTCCCGGGCACGGTCCCAGAACCTTCTGATTTCCGCGTATTTCATATAGTACAGCCTGTTTTTTCCGCTGTAAAGAATCAGCAAAAATGAAATCCCACCCTGACGTTCAAACTTTTCCATAAAACGTATCTGGTGCTCATGTACATTCTGCAGAGGGAAGGTGTCCGCCGAGCACTCCTTGGCGTCAAAGCAGACCGGGATTCCCTGGACCGCCCCGATATAATCCACGGTGCTGATCTTGTCAAAGTATGCCAGCGTGATATGCCGGTGCTCCTTGTCGATCTGGACCGGGGTAATGGGGGTGGGAATTTTCTGGATCAGCGCCAGGTTCAATTCCTCATATCGTTCATTTGTCCGGTTGATCAGATCCTCCAGGGTGGAGCCTCTCAGACCGCGCGAATTCCATGTAGCCATAATTTCCTGCTCCTTTTTCTTTTCGGGAAACCTGTCCCCGGCAGATCTCCTGCCTGCTGCCTCAGGGCAGTTCCTGCCGTCTTGCAGAGGATTCCGCCTATTTTTTCAGAATACATCTGAATATCCTGTCTCTTCCTGACAGATGCGTTGGAA
The DNA here is from genome assembly GCA_000403295.2 of Lachnospiraceae bacterium M18-1. GTDB lineage: Bacteria > Bacillota > Clostridia > Lachnospirales > Lachnospiraceae > Schaedlerella. The sequence continues at coordinate 713,916 of KE159605.1, forward strand.
TAAAGCCGGCGGCGGCGCCAGAAACTCCCTGCCCGACAGATAGCCGAGCACGCCCTCTGTCTCCGGCATCCGAAGTCTCCATGCGTGAAGGAGCTGGAATCTGAGGCCGTACTGCTTTTGGTACCTGTCATTGACCCGGAACTGTCCGTACTTATAATCTCCCAGGATCGGATGCCCCTTTGACGCAAGATGGGCACGGATCTGATGAGTCTTTCCGGTCACCAGATGGACCTCCAGAAGCGTACACTCCCTGCCTGACGCAAGGGGGCGGTATTCTGTCTCGATCCGCACACTGCCCGGCGTCTCCTGCTCCGCGATCCGGACATGGTTTGTCTTTTCTTCCTTCACCAGATACCCTTTGATGGATTCCGGCTTTTTTACTTCTCCGAAAACCAGGCAGAGGTAATATTTCCCAATGGAACGTTCCTTAAAGAAACGGCTCAGCTCCTGCAGCCCCGCCAGACTCTTTCCGGCCGCCAGGATCCCGCTTGTATTCCGGTCCAGCCGGTTGCAGACTGATGGCCGGAAGGTCTTCAACTTTTCTCTGGTCAGCGCTCCTGTGTCCAGCAGATACCGGGTCAGATGCTCCACAGCCGATACATCCTCTTCCCTTGCCTTCTGTGACAGCATCCCGGCAGGCTTGTTCAGCAGGAGCACATGGGCGTCTTCATAGAGGATATCCCATTCTGCCGCCTTGCCTGGATATGTACCCTGCCCGCATTCCAACATTTTTCCTGAAAACTTTTCTATGGTTTCTTCCGAAAGGAACAGCTTCACTACATCCCCCTCGGAAAGCTTCTCGGAGCCGGACGCTTTCTTTCCGTTTAATGTGATATTCTTTTTCCGGAGCATTTTGTATAGAAAGCTCTTGGGCGCTTCTTTTAAAAATTTTGCCAGCAGTTTGTCCAGCCGCTGGCCCGCCTCATTTTCCGTGATGCTGATCTCCTGCATGTCTCTCCTCCAAAAACAATTCTCAAGCACGCTCTATAGCGAAAGGTTCATGATCACATGCGCGGTCCGCTGTTCCTCTTCTTTCGTATCTGACTTTTCTACAGCCGCAATATTCTCCAGCCCTTCCACGATTGAGAGAAATTGCTTATACTGGCTGTACATCTTGACAGAGACCTCCGGCAGGTCATTTTGGCGCAGCATTTTACGCAGATAAGCAGCCGTCTCCTGCAGGTCCACTTTTTTTCCGGTCGTATATCCATACACTTTTTGATGGGAGACTACCATGCAGTCAATGGGCATGATCTTCTCCGTGCTTGTGACCACCAGGTCATAGATCACCGTCAGGTGCGGGGCCTTTTTCCCAATCTCATCAGGCAGTGCCTGATCCACCGTCTTGTACGGAATGCGCGTGATCACTCCGACCAGCGCCTTGCATGCGGGAAGACAGCCCACGACAGCGACCACCGTCAGCAGGTTCTTTTTGGAATGGGTCTGACTGTAGCCCAGCAGAAATACGGCAATCACAATGGCAAAATACACCGCAGTACGCAGGATTTCGAGTTTTAGTTTTTCACGCAGGTAGCCCGGCGTTCCCTTTGCACATTTTATCATGTTCTCCCTCCCATAAAAGCTAAGATCAGACGATGCGGCAGCAGCTTCGACGCAGCATGCGCGCACTTCATGGGCAGCCCGTATACGGAGATATCTTTTCCCGCCCGGCTGTCCAGCAAAGCTTTCCTCACAACCCCCTGGGGTCTGACTTTCACCAGCTTTTTCAGCGGGTTTTCCAGTTCCCCTGATACTTGGAAAAATTCCGTGTCCACCGGTCCCGGACAGACTGCGGTGACATGGATTCCGCGGCTTTTCAGCTCCGCCCCGAGACTCCTGGAAAAGCTCAGCACATAAGCTTTTGTCGCTGCGTAGACCGCAAAAGAGGGCTGAGGAGAAAAAGCCGCCGCACTTGCCATCTGGATGATCCTGCTGCCCCTGGAAACGTAAGGCAGGCAGCAAAATGTGACCCTGGAAAGCGCCGTACAGTTCAGTCCGATCATTTCCGCCTGTGCAGTTTTATTTTCCCCCAGAATCTGTTCCACCGTCCCGCTCTTCCCAAAGCCGGCGCCGTTCACCAGCATCCGGAGATCCGGCGTTTCCTCCCTGAGCAGCGTTTCCAGCTTCTCATACACCTCTTCCCGAAGCAGGTCTCCCTCCAGGATCCGGACCGGAACGCTGGAAAGCTGGTTCAGCTCCTGGAGTCTGTGCCCCCTGCGGGCGATCACCCAGATTTCATCCAGATTCCGGTAAAAATGTCCCATCTGTTTTACAAATTCTCTCCCGATCCCGGAAGATGCCCCTGTCACTATCGCAATTTTCATAACCTGACTGCCTCCTTAATGATTACTCCCCCTTCATCCTTTTCGAAATCCATTTTTATCGGTGCCTTTCCGTCCCGAACGTTTTCTTGCTGTTCTGGTTTTCGACCCTCTCTTTCCCCGGTCCTTCTCCCCGGACAGCTTCCTCGGCCGGATCAGGCATTTCTTCTCAAATCCGATCAGGTCCGTGCGCCCCGCCTTGATCAGCGCTTCCTTCACCAGGTCGTAATTGGCCGGATTCCGATACTGGATTAGCGCCCTCTGCATGGCCTTCTCATGGGGATTCCTGGGCACATAGACCGGTTTCATTGTCCGGGGATCTAATCCCGTATAGTACATGCAGGTAGATATGGTGGACGGCGTGGGATAAAAATCCTGTACCTGTTCCGGCATATACCCCATATCCCGGCAGAACTCGGCAAGCTCCACTGCTTCCTTCCAGGAAGAACCCGGGTGGGAGGACATCAGATAAGGAACCAGATACTGGTCCTTCCCGAGCCTCCGGTTCATTTTCACAAACTGATCCGCAAACTGCTGATATACCTGATTCTTCGGTTTTCCCATCAATTCCAGCACCCTGTCCGACACATGCTCAGGAGCCACCTTTAACTGCCCGCTCACATGATGGCCGCAGAGCTCCCGCAAAAAGGCCGGATCAGGGTCTGCAAGCAGATAATCAAACCGGATCCCGGACCGGATAAACACTTTTTTCACCCCGGGAAGCGCTCTCAATGCCCGGAGGATGTCCACATATTCCCTGTGATCCGCCTGCAGGTTTTTACAGGGCTTCGGGAACAGGCACTGCTTCTTCGGGCACACGCCCAGTTCCCCCTGCTTCTCACAGGACGGACGGCGGAAGTTTGCCGTAGGTCCGCCCACATCATGGATGTATCCCTTAAAATCCTTTTCTTCCGTCATCTGCCTGGCTTCCTCAAGCAGGGATTTTTTACTCCTGCTCTGTACGATTCTTCCCTGATGAAAGGTCAGGGCACAGAAGCTGCAGCCGCCAAAACATCCCCGGCTGCCAGTCAGGCTGAACCGGACCTCTTCAATGGCCGGCACGCCGCCCAGAGCCTGATAGGAGGGATGAAAGGTACGCATATAAGGCAATCCATAGATATCATCCATTTCCATCTGTGTCAAAGGCTTAGCCGGAGGGTTCTGTACCACGTAGAGATTCCCCGGGTAAGGCTCCGCAAGCCGCCTTCCGGAAAACGGATCTGTATTGCAGTATTGAGTATAGAAGCTTTTGGCATATTCCCGTTTATCCTGCTGCATCTTCTCAAAGGAAGGCAGCACCAGCGCATCGTATACCGAGTCCAGACTCCGGGTCTTGACCACGGTCCCTTCGATATAGGTCACATCCTGTACCGAGATGCCTGCTTCCAGAGCTTCTGCGATCTCCACAATGGAACGTTCCCCCATGCCGTAGGAGATCATGTCCGCCCCGGAATCCAGAAGAATAGAACGTTTCAGCCTGTCCGACCAGTAATCATAGTGGGCAAGCCGACGGAGGCTGGCTTCGATCCCTCCCAGGATCACGGGCGTATGCTTATAGGTCCTGCGGATCAGATTTCCATAGACCACTGCTGCGTAGTCCGGCCGCTTTCCCATAACGCCCCCGGGGGTATAGGCGTCCGCTGCCCGCCGTTTTCCGGATACCGCGTAATGGTTGACCATAGAATCCATATTTCCTGCGGACACCAGAAACCCCAGCCTGGGCTCCCCGTATACGGCAATGCTTTTGTCATCCTTCCAGTCCGGCTGGGACAGAATGGCTACCCGGTAGCCGCGGCGCTCCAGAAGGCGGCTGATGATGGCATGTCCGAAGGAAGGATGGTCCACATAAGCATCCCCGATCACATAGACAAAATCCGCCTGATCCCATCCACGTGCCTCCATGTCCTCCCGGCACAGCGGTAAAAATTTCTGCTCCATTTTTTTCTCCATACAATCCTTTGCCATGCAAAAACAAGAATCCAGCTTTTACACAAATATATTTTTCACATGGGACGCCTTACAAGCTTCCGCAGATTTCGTAGGTTCCGTCCCAGATCTCCCGGTAATCCCGGATATAATAATCCGACAGCTCCCGTTTCTCGGCTTCACAGGGAACGGAAAACAGGTCATGGACTGCGCACACACTCATGCCTGCGCGCTTTCCGGCCCGGATTCCGTTTGGAATATCCTCAAACACAAGGCATTCCCGGGGCTTTACCTGCAGTTCCGCTGCTGCTTTCTGGTAGACATCCGGAGCAGGTTTTCCCTGCTGTACTTCATCCGATGTAATGACTGCGGAAAAATAATCCCGGATATCCAAAGCATCCAGAGCCGTAAACGCCAGTTCCCGGGAATTGCTGGTGGCGATCCCCAAAAGGATCCCCTGCTGCTTCATCCGCTCCAAAAATTCCCCTGCCCCCGGCTTTAACGGGACACGGGTCCGGTACAGTTCGCGGGTCATCTCGGTCCATTCCCCGCAGATATCCTCCACGGCGCAGTTCAGGACCGGAAACTGATCCAGAAAATACTGTGCCGTCTGCACATAGCTCATTCCTTCTATATCCTTTTGAAAGGTTTCCGGCGGGGTGATCCGGTGCTTCTTCATATATTCCCGGTCCACTTCCGGCCACATCCACATCGAATCCACCAGAGATCCGTCCATATCAAATATAACTGCCTTTTTATCTTTTAACATAGTATATCCAGCTCCTGCGTATTTAATGTCCGGTATTCTCCCGGTTTCAGCGATTCGTCCAGTACAAGCGGCCCCATCCGCAGACGTTTCAGATACAGCACTTCTTTACCGACGGCCTGGAACATCCGTTTGACCTGATGAAATTTTCCCTCTCGGATGGTCAGCTCGACCTCTGAGATCTCTCCGGCTTCCAGAATATGCAATTCTGAAGGAAGGGTCCGTTTTTTTTCTCCGATGTCCATGCCCTGACGAAAAGCTTCAGCATCTTCCCATGTGACTCTGCCCCGGATCTTTGCGAAATAGACCTTGTCCACGTGCTTTTTCGGCGAGAGCAGCCGGTGGGCCAGATCTCCGTCATTGGTAATGAGGAGAAGCCCCTCCGTATCCTTATCCAGACGCCCCACAGGAAACAAATCTTTCCGCATCCGGCTCTCGATCAGATCCACGACACAGCGTTCTTTGGAATCCCCGGTCGCGGAGATCACGCCTGCGGGCTTGTTCAGCATATAGTATTCATACTCCCGGTAAGCTGCCGGCTGTCCGCAATACAGCACCTGGTCCGCTTTTGTATCTACCTTATGTTCCGGCTCCCGTACCGTCTGCGCGTTGATCTGGACCAGCCCCTTTCGGATTGCTTTTTTCACTTCACTCCGGGTCCCCAGTCCCATATCTGCCAGATATTTATCCAGACGCAGCTTCATATCTGTTCCCCTTCCTATGACATCCACCGCCAGCCCGGCAGATATTTATTTTTCAGCATCTGGGAGGCCAGCTTTCCGAAGCCCAGCGGATATCCGTCCACACAGACCAGATACCAGCCCTTTTCCCTGGCAGGAACCAGATCCTCCACATCCAGGGTCTCCCCTTTCAGATAACGGATCACACGCTCGTCCTCCACGGAAAGGTCCAGAATATTTTTATAATCTTCCCTTTTCAGATACATGGCAAGAGCCTGTCCCGGTTCAAACCGGTTCTTCTTCAATTCACCCAGCAGCAGTCCGGAACGCAGGAACCGGATGCCCCGCAGTTCCGGCATTCCTTCCGGCATGTAATAAACCCGGTCCTCCCGGATCTCCAGCCTTCTCAGATCCAGCTCCAGCCGCAGGCTCCGCAGAAATTCTTCCAGTTCCTCCGGAAGCTTCCTTTTTCCCGCAGTCTGGCTTCTTCCTGCCGGTATCTCCGGCCCCTTCTTTTTCAGTAATGCAAGAAAATGTCCCTCCCCATGTATCTTATGGGGGAAGATCCGGACAGTCTTCTCAAATTCCGGGCTTTTACTTTCCGTAAATTCCGGACGCCCGGGAGAAAATCCTGCTGCCCCTTCCATCTCACAGATCTCAAACTCCGGGCATTTCTTCATCAGATATTCTATGATCTGTTCATTTTCCCTCGGATCAAAGGTACAGGTGGAATAGAGAAGCATCCCGCCTGGCCTGAGCATGGCTGCGGCCTGAACCACGATACTGCGCTGAAGCCTGGAAAAAAATTCCGGCCCGTGCTCCTCCCAAGCTTTGATCATCTTCTTTTCCTTCCGGAACATTCCCTCCCCGGAGCAAGGGGCGTCGATCAGGATCTTGTCAAAAAATTCGGTAAAATGAGGCACCAGTCTTCCCGGCTCCTCGCTGGTCACCAGCACATTTCCGATTCCCAGAAGTTCCAGATTTTTCAGCAGTCCTCTGGCTCTGGAATTGCTGATATCATTGGCCACCAGCATTCCGGTCCCCAAAAGCTTTGCTCCAAGCTCCGTCGCTTTACCGCCGGGCGCCGCACAGACATCCAGCACCAGATCCCCCGGCTCCACAGGAAGCCTGCTGGCAGGAGTCATGGCGCTTGGTTCCTGAAGGTAATACAATCCGGCAAAATAATAAGGGTGCTTTGCCGGCTGCACATGTTCACCGTCATAGTAAAATCCGTTTGGAATCCAGGGGACCGGGATCAGCGGCCATGGAGCGATTTTTAAGAACTCTTCCACCGATATTTTATTTGTATTCACACGAAGCCCGTAATGGCGGGGTTCCTCAAAGCACTTCAGATATTGGTCATATTCCTCCTGCAGCAGAAGCCGCATTTTTTCTTCAAATGCTTCTGGTAATTTCATGGTCATTCCTCTCTTTAATAAGCACACTTCACCCTGCGGTCTTCCACATAACGCAGGGGATAATAAGGATTCACGCTGATCTCCTGGTCTCCCTCTACCAGATAGATTCCCAGATGCAGGTGGACCGGAAAATTTCCGGTGGTCCCCTCCACCCTGCTGTAACCGGTGTCTCCCATGAAGCCAAGCAGGTCGCCGGCTTTCACAGAATCCCCTTCTTCGATATCCGAGTAAGAATCAAGATGGGCATAATAAAAATAAGCTCCTCCGGGAGCCGTGATTCCCACCCGGTATCCGCCCTTTTCCAGCCACCCCTTGTGCAGGATGACCCCGTCCGTCATGCTGACTACAGGGTACAGCCCCCGTTCATTCGTGGAAGCCATGAGATCCGTCCCTTCATGCCCCCGCTTTCCTCCGTAATTCCTCTCAAACATCCAGGAGTCTTCAAAGGTCACCTCGGCCCGGACGTCATTGGACGGCTCCGGAATCGGAAAATACCGCAGATCGTTCCAGACTGCCCTGCAGGCATCCCGGTACATTTCCCACCCCTGCTTTTCAGACCAGATTTTTTCCAGTCCGGAAAACGTCTCTCTCGAACAGGGATACCTGAAGTCCTCCTGTCCAAAGTTATTTTCCAGCCAGTAAAGCCCCAGGTCTCTTCCCGGGTCTTCGGACTCCCGGATATGCTCCAGCATCCCGGAATCCATCCTCTGCCTGCGGTATCCTTCTGATGCCAGTATGGTTTCATTTAATCTGCTGTAACGGCTCCTGGAAGTCAGGATATGCAGGTTCACCGCAAGAAAAAGGCAGAGAAACATACAATACAGCACATACCGGACGGCCGTTCTGTGAGCCGTCCGGTGTCCATGCATTGCCCGTCGCTTCTTCCGAAAATAAATCCTTGCTTTGATGTCGCTTGTTTTCAAAAATATGTTGCCCCGGTTCGTTTTTTATACTATATGAGGCGGTTTTCGGATTATTTACATCTCTTTAAAATTATTTTCAGGACATTCCAGATCTTTTCTGCAGAGGCAATCTCCAGCCGTTCATTGAAAGAATGTACGTCCTTCATATTCGGTCCGAAGGAAATGCAGTCCAGCTCCGGCTTCTTGCCGCTGAGCAGCCCGCATTCCAGCCCGGCATGGATCGTCGTGACTTCCGGACGGACTCCGAACACCTCTTCAAAAGCATCTGCAGCGATGGGACGGATCCGGGAATATTCCCTGTATGTCCATGCCGGGTATCCGCTGTCGATATTCCATTTTCCGCCCAGCAGGTCCGCCAGGCAGATCAGACGGTCCTGAAATTCCTGCAGCTTAGAAGAGACGCCGCTTCTCACCAGCACGAGGAATCGGACACTTTCCTCCCTGGTCTCTGCCACACCCAAGTTATCGGAGGTTTCCACCAGGCCTTTCAGGGAACGGCTGTATTCATCCACCCCGTTCGGACAATTCACCAGAAAGCCGATCACTTTTTTCATGGATTCTTCATTAAATACCTGATATTCCTTTTCCCCCAGCTCTGTGATCCGAATATCCAGCTCCGGCTCATCCGCGCCAAATTCAAGCTTCCATTCTTCCTTTATGGCCCCGATCATCCGGATTGCTTTTTCCGGATCCTGTACAACAATGCTGCTCTTACTAACGGACGTGATCACATTCTCCCTCGCGCCGCCGCTGATCTCTGCAAGAAAAACCTCCTGTTCCCTGCACAGACGGTACATAAGCCGTCCCGCCAGCTTGTTGGCGTTGCCACGCTGCCGGTCGATCTCCACGCCGGAATGTCCCCCTTTGAGGCCGCAGATCTCCACCAGGAGCCCGCTTCCCTTTACCATGGTCTTCTGCACCGGAATCTCGCAGGAAAAGCGGAAGCCTCCGGCGCATCCTGCGGTCAGCGTGTCGTCCTCCTCCGAATCCAGATTGAGCAGCATCTTTCCTTGGAGCCTGGACAGGTCGATATTGGCCGCGCCGTCCATGCTGACCTCCTCATCCACTGTAAAAAGCGCTTCCACCGGCGGATGCTCCAATGTGCTGCTGTCCAGAACAGCCAGCGCCATAGCGATGGCGATTCCGTTGTCCGCTCCCAGGGTGGTATCCTTTGCCGTCACATATCCATCCTCCACCATCAGCTCCAGCGGATCTCTCAGAAAATCATGGTCCGAATGTTCTGTTTTTTCGCAGACCATGTCCAGATGCCCCTGGATAATGACGGGTTCGCTGTCCTCATATCCTTTCGTTCCCGGCTTTTTGATGATCACGTTATTCCACTCGTCCTGATACACGTCCAGCTTCCGGTCTTCTGCAAATCTCACGCAATAGTCGCTGATTCCCTTTGTATTGTAAGATCCTCTCGGGATCCGGCTGATCTCCTCAAAAAAATGAAATACTTCCTTTGGCTCTATATTTTCTAATACCGCCATTTTGCTTTCCCCTTTCTGTTTCCTTTTATCTGCTTTTTATGCAGCTGTGAATCGCCGCCTCTTTTTCCATTTTGTCACAGCATACATAAAAAATCAACCAATTTCATATATCTTTAGTAATTATTCATTAAGGGAGGTTTCCGGATGGCTCGAAATCTGAAAGGACTCGGAATCGTTCTGTTGTTCCTGATCATGCTTGTCTCTCCAAAGGCCGTCTTTGCAGGCGCAAGCGAGGGGCTTCTTCTTTGGTTCCAGATCATCCTTCCCACACTGTTTCCTTTTCTGCTTATCACAAACCTGCTCCTTGTTACCGGAAACATGCACCTGATCAACGCGGCCTTCGGCAGCTTCCTCACCCGGGTCTTCGGTGTCTCCCCTAACGGCAGCTTTGCCGTGGTCACAGGTTTTTTATGCGGCTATCCCATGGGTGCCAAGACGGCGGCGGATCTGAGTGAATCAGGGTATATTTCCAGAGAAGAAGGCCGGTATCTCCTCTCCTTCTGCAACAATTCCAGCCCGGTATTCATCCTGAACTATGTGGTATGGAAAACGCTGGAAACAGATGCCCTCCTGATCCCCACCCTTCTGATCCTGATGCTTTCCCCTGTCCTGGTCAGCTTTTTTACCAGAACATGCTTTTTACATAAAAAGCACGGTTTTCAAAACCTGAAAAAATCTGGTTTTTCGAAAAACTCCTGGTCCTTCCAGGATATCGATCACTGCATCATGGACAGCTTCGAGACACTTGTAAAGGTAGGCGGATATATCATCCTGTTTTCCGTCTTTCTGTCGCTGTTCGGATCTCTTCCGATAGATATACCCGGAATTTCGGCGCTGCTGCCCCTTCTGGAAGTCACCAACGGCCTGGTCCTGCTCCGGGAAATGCACCTTCCCCTGCATATTTTATACCCCGCTGTCCTGGGGCTGACGTCCTTCGGCGGCTTCTGCGCCGCGGCACAGACCCAGTGCATGGTGCACAAAGCCGGTTTCCCGATCCTGCCCTATCTCACACAAAAACTGGCAGCCGCGCTGACTGCCAGTCTCATGGGTTCTCTCTATCTGTACATTGTCGGATGAAACCGCCTGTCCCGCAGGGACATCAGCCATACTGTCATTCCATCCCGCCCTGCTCATATCCTCCCCCATCCTCCTGGGGGATCGCCAGCTCTGCACGATTGTTCCGTACTACATCGTAACATTCCTGCAGGGAATTGATGAGGCCGTCGTACTTCGTCGTATAGCTGTCCAGCGTATGGCCGATGATACTCTCCGCATTGGCCATCAGGTCGTCCGTATACTGAATCGCACCGATCCGGATCGCGTTAGCATCAGCCGTCGCATTGTCCACGATCTCCTGAGCCTGGGCGGTGGCCTGGGTCACGATCTCATTGGCCTGAGCGTAAGCCTGCTGCATGATCTCATGCTCGCTGACCAGTTCATTGGTCTGCATCTGTGCTTCCTCGATCAGTGCATCTGCCTTTGCCTGGGCATCCGCCAGGATCGCATCCCGGTTCGCGATGATCTTCTGATAACGCTTGATCTCGTCCGGCGTCTTCATCCGCAGTTCCCGAAGAAGCTCGTCAAGATGTTCTTTATTTACGATGATCTTTGTGGTGGACAGAGGCTGATACTTGCAATCTCTGTCAATGTATTCTTCAATCTCTTCAATAATCTGCTCAATGCGGCTGCTCATATTCTACACGCTCCTTTTCTCTTTCCGTTCCTTTCCTGCCGTCTTCCAGCAAGGTCCTATCCTCTCTATCATCTGTTCAATCCGGCTGCTTATCCTTTAAGCCCCTTCTCGCTCTCATCTTTTTTTCCAGTTCCCTGCTTACCGCTTCCGGCACAAACTGTGATGTATCTCCGCCAAATACGGCAATCTCTTTCACCGTTGTAGAACTTAAGTAAGAATATTCTATACTTGTTGTCAAAAACATCGTCTCTACACCCGGGCCGAGCTTATGGTTGGTCTGGGACATCTGCAGTTCATATTCAAAGTCCGTGATCGCACGTAATCCACGGATGATCAGCTCCGCCTCCATCTTCTTTGCGAAATCGATCAGCAGACCGTCAAACGGTACAATCTCAATATTGTCGAATCCTGCAGACACTTCCTTTAACATTTTAACACGTTCCGTAACAGAAAACAACGGCATTTTCGCATTATTATTCAGCACGCCGACGATCAGCCGGTCTACGATCTTGCTGCTTCTTTTCATAATATCCAGATGTCCGAATGTAACCGGATCAAAGCTTCCCGGGTAAATGGCTTTTAACATATCTCTTCCTTTCCGGCTTTTTCCATAAAAACGTGCTTGTTTGTCTTGTAGACTTTTTCTTTCAGTAATGTAAATCCCAGTCCGTCCAGATAGGAAAAGTCTGTTTCTCTGGAGGCTTCCACAATGATCACCGTGTCCTCGTACACGAGTGAAGATCCTGACAGATATTCCAGAACGCCCCGTTCCAATTCCTGATTGTAGGGCGGATCCATAAAGATATAATCAAAAGCCTTTTTTCCCTCCATCTGATACAGCGCCGTCATCACATCACGGTTCCATGTTACGGCTTTATTTTCCAATCTCGTAAACTTTAGATTCTCCTTGATGCATGCCATGGCTTTCGGATTCTTCTCTACAAAAACCGCCTCCCGCGCACCACGGCTGAGCGCCTCAATGCCAATCCCGCCGCTTCCGCTGAACAGGTCCAAAAACATACAGTCATAAATATAGGGCGCTATCATATTGAACAAGGTCTCCTTGATCCGGTCCGTGGTCGGCCGTGTATCAATGCCGTCCAGAGTTTTCAGTTGTAATCTTCTCGCGCTTCCTGCTATGACTCTCATACAGCCCTCCCTTTACTATACAGAAAACCTGCCACTTGCAGCTTTTCTGCATACGATGGTATACAGAAAGCCTGCCTCCGGCAGCCTTTTTGCATGCGGTGGTATTCAAAACAGCAGACCGCAGAACAGCCTGCCGTTTTGTATCATCATATATTTTCTGTAATCATGTGAATTTTAGCAGAAAAAAGCACTCAGGTCAATCCTAAGTGCTTTTTTCTTTTGCTATTTCGCATTTTTTTGTTATTTGCCAGCCATCTGCTTTTCCTGCTGTTCGATCATTTTCTTGACCATATAACCGCCGACAGAACCATTCTGTCTGGATGTCAGGTCACCGTTGTATCCGTCTGTCAACGGTACTCCCAGTTCGTCTGCTACCTCGTACTTAAACTTGTCAAGGGCTCCCTTCGCCTCCGGTACTGCTGCTCGATTAGATGAACGACTTGCCATTTTAATTTTCCTCCTTTTGCAACTTTTTGTAACTTTATCGTTACGTTTTCGTTTTCGTTTTTTTGTAACAAGTTGTTTTTTTGTTACAACCATATTATATGGAGGAATCCATCTTTTACACTGGAAGTTGTTTCCAGATTTTATAAAGTCGTTTCCAGTACATTCTGTGAGATTGTCTGCTCAAGCGCTTTTTTTAATCTGATATTCTCCGGCGCTTCGAGCCCCGGGTCCGCATCCAGTAACGCTTTTACAGCTTCGCTCGCTGCCTGCAGTATTTTTGCATCCTGAAACACATCGCCCAGCCGGAAATCCATCACGCCGCTCTGCCGGATTCCGAACAGATCTCCCGGACCGCGCAGCCGCAGGTCTTCCCCGGCAATAAAAAAGCCGTCATTGGATTTGTTCAGGATTTCCAGCCTTTCTCTCGTTTCCTCTGATCTTGACGCGCTCATAAAAATGCAGTAGGACTGGTATTTTCCGCGTCCTACACGGCCCCGGAGCTGATGAAGCTGGGCCAGCCCGAACCGCTCTGAATTTTCGATCATGATCACGGATGCATTGGGAACGTCAATTCCGACCTCGATCACCGTCGTAGATACCAGGACCTGTATTTCATTTTTTGCAAATGCGTCCATGATCTCATCTTTTTCCGCCTGCTTCATTTTTCCATGCAGATACGAAACCGCAATTCCCTTTCCCATAGCTTCCCTGACGATTTCCGTATAATCTGTCACATTTTCCACTTCCAGGCTTTCGCTTTCTTCTACCATGGGGCAGATGATATAGCACTGTCTCCCGGAACAGATCTGCTTTCTCATAAAATGATAGGCAGTCTCCCGATATCCGGTATCTACCACGCAGTTTTTGATCGGCAGGCGGTTCTTGGGAAGCTCGCCTATCACGGAAATATCCAGGTCTCCATATAATATGATCGCCAGTGTCCGGGGAATGGGTGTGGCGCTCATCACCAGAATATGTGGGCATACGCCTTTTTCTGCCAGGCGTTCCCGCTGTTTAACGCCGAAGCGGTGCTGCTCGTCCGTCACCACCAGCGCAAGGCTATGATACTCCACTTTTTCCTGGATCAGGGCGTGGGTTCCTATGATCAGATCCGCCTCTCCGGAAGCAATCCGTTCATAGGCCTCCTTCTTTTCCTTTCCTTTCATGGAACCGGTCAAAAGCTCCGCCCGCAATGGAATTTCATATTCTGCAAGCATGTTCCGGATATTCTCAAAATGCTGTCTTGCAAGCACCTCCGTAGGCGCCATCATTGCAGCCTGATAACCGTTCAATCCTGCATATATCATGGCAAGCAGGGCAACAATGGTCTTTCCGGAACCCACATCTCCCTGTACGAGCCGGGACATCACATGGATGCCGGACATATCCTGCCGGATATCACGCCACACAGATTTTTGCGCGCCCGTCAGTTCATAGGGCAGCCGGTCCAGGAACTTCCCGATCAGCTCCTGATCCCGGAAGCAGTACGGATTGAGTACACGTTCCTTCTGTTCCTTCATCATGCGAAGTGAAAGGATAAACATTAAAAATTCTTCAAAAACAAGCCTTTCCCTTGCATGATAAAATTCTTCCTTTGTATCCGGAAAATGAATCCCACGGATAGCCTCCTTATATTCTGCAAGGCCAAACCGCTCCACCAGCATTTCCGGCAGACTTCCTTCCCCCAGATCGGTTATCTCCACCGCCTGCCGGATGGCTTTCAAAACCGCGTTGTTGGTCAATCCGGAGGTCAGGGGGTATACGGGCTGCAAAGAAGTCCTTTTTTCTTCATATTTTATGCTGGGGTAAAAGATCTCCGGGTGCTCCATGACAAGCCCGTCCTTTTTCCGCACGATCCTGCCCCGCAGCGTGATCACTCCGCCCCGTGCCAGGGTGTTTCTCAAAAAAGGCATACGGAACCAGATGACCTTCAGGGTTCCTGTGAGGTCCTTTAGATAGAGGGTCGTGATCTGCATCTTCGGGCTTCCCGACACCTGTACCCTTCCGTAGATGGCCCCGGACACCGTCATGGTATGGCCCTCCTCGATCTCCCCGACCGCAACCGGATCCTCATATACCTCATATCCCCGGGGATAATAGCGGATCAGGTCTCCAACCGTATGGATCCCGACTTTTCCGAAGGTTTTCTCCGCTTTCTCTCCGATTCCCTTGATTTCCCTGATTCCTGATCTTTCGTCCATTCTTTTCTCCCTATTTTTTTAGCCGCTCCGCCAGGAAGTCTGCTGCTTCGCGGGAATAAAAGCCTGCAACGCGAAACCGCAGGCCGCACCTTTCCGCATCACAGGCTTTTTCAGTTTGTTCTATGCTATATTTATTCCACAGATATTACATAATAATAAATAGGCTGTCCCCCGCTGTGTACATCTACATCCACGTCCGGATATAACTCCGCGATCTCCTGGCCGAACCTCTGCGCATCCTCTTCCCGGATATCCTCTCCATAATAAAGGCTGATCATCTCTGAGTCCTCGTCTGTCATCTTCGCCAGCATCTCCTTTGCCGTTGCCTCCACAGACTGGCCTACGGAAAGGATTCCTGCATCGCCGATGCCCATGATATCGCCCTCATGGATCTCCTTGTCGTCAATGTGGGTGTCGCGGACCGCATAAGTCACCTGTCCTGTCTTCACATTGGTGATCTCCTCTAACATAGCCTCTTCATTGGTATCCACATCGGCGTCCGGCATATAGCCGATCACTGCCGTAATCCCCTGGGGAACCGTCTTTGTCGGAATCACGATCACGTCCTTATCCTTTACCAGGGAGCGGGCCTGATTCGCCGCCAGCACAATGTTCTTATTATTGGGAAGGATAAAGATGTGGTCCGCATTCACATGGTCGATGGCCGTCAGCATATCCTCCGTACTGGGGTTCATAGTCTGTCCGCCTTCTATAATATAGTCCACACCCAGTTCCCTGAATATAGAGTTCATTCCTTCTCCGATCGACACGGCGATAAATCCAACGGATTTGCGTGGTTCCTTCGGCGCTGCCTGTTCCTTTTTCTTCTTGTCGGCTTCTGCCTGCTCCGCGGCTACTTTTTCTGCGTCACGGATCAGCTTTTCCTGGTGCTCCTCCCGCATATTGTCAATCTTCATGCGGGAAAGCTGCCCATAGGTCAAAGCCTTCTGGATCGCAAGTCCTGGATCATTGGTATGCACATGTACCTTCACCACATCTTCATCCGCTACACAGACAATGGAATCCCCGATGGATTCCAGATACGCCTTGAAGGTATCCTCATCTTTCTCTGAAAACTCGTGTTCTGTCATAATGATAAATTCCGTACAATAACCGAACCGGATATCCGCCTGTGCCTGTGCTTCCGGCTTCACCATCTTCACAGCCGGCGCTGCCTCGATGGCGCTGTAATCAATCTCTTTTCCCTGGAATGCATCGTAGGCGCCGTTCAAAACCTCGATCAGTCCCTGTCCGCCGGAATCCACGACTCCTGCTTCCTTCAATACCGGAAGCATCTCCGGCGTCCGCTCCAGCACTTCCTTCGCCGCTTCGATGATCTCCGGAATAAAGGTCTCCAGATCCTCCATCGTCTCCGCAAGCTCAGCCGCTTTCTCAGAGAGCCCTCTGGCCACCGTAAGTATTGTCCCCTCCTTCGGCTTCATGACCGCCTTGTATGCTGTTGCCGTCGCACGCTCACAGGCCGCCGCCAGAACCGGTACGTCAATCTCCTGGTGCTCCCGGATCTCCTTGGTAAATCCTCGCAGAAGCTGGGAAAGAATGACACCCGAATTACCCCGGGCCCCGCGCAGGGAACCGGAAGAGATCGCCTTGGATACGGACTTCATGTCAGCCTTCTCCAACGCACCGACTTCCTTTGCGGCAGACATGATGGTCAGAGTCATATTCGTTCCCGTGTCGCCGTCGGGCACCGGGAATACATTCAGTTCATTGATCACTTCTTTTTTCGCTTCCAGATTCGCTGCTCCGGCAAGAAACATCTTCGTAAACAGCTCCGCATTTATCGTTTTCGTTGCCACGACAAGTATCCTCCTTAATCTATCACTCTGACACCTTCAACGAAGATGTTGATCTTCTCTACCGTCATACCTGTAAATTCTTCCACCTTATATTTGACATTATTCACCAGGTTGTCAGAAACTGACAGGATATTCACACCATATGACACAATCACATGAAAATTCAAAGTGAGGTTATTCTCCTCGGAAATCGCAATCTGGATTCCATGGGTCAGGCTTTCCTTCTTCAGTAATCTTACCAGTCCGTCAGTCATGCTGACAGCCGCCATCCCGACGATGCCAAAACACTCTACCGCAACGGAACCGGCATACTTCGCGATCACGTCAGGATTGACCGTGATAATCCCCAAATCTGTAGTCATACTGCCTTTCATCATATATGAACCCCCTGTTCTTTGTCGAATCTCCCGGGGGACAGACTTATCCCTGAAAAGCCCCGGAAAGTATTCCTATTATACTCTTTTTGGATAAACTTTACAATACTGATATTTTAAATTGGATCGCAAAACAAGATTTTTCTATTATTATTTTCCATATTTCAAAATTTTTTGCAAAAACCATGTCAGAATTGCAAAAAATACTTGCAATCAACGACTCTATCTGCTAGAATATGGGTGTTGTGAGTCCATCGGACAATTATCAGATTGTTAGGAGGTGCAGTGATGGCAAAATGTGCTATTTGTGATAAGGGTGCCCATTTCGGAAATAATGTAAGCCACTCTCATAGAAAAACACCAAAGATGTGGAAATCAAACATAAAATCTGTTCGCGTTAAGACAGAAGGCGGATCCAAGAAAATGTATGTATGTACATCCTGTCTGAAATCCGGACGTGTAGAACGCGCTTAAGCTGTATTTACTTTATATTTGATGACACGGAAAAAAACCAGTATCGCTTAAGGATGCTGGTTTTTTTATTTCCGCAAAGTCAAATACCCCGCAGCAAGCTGCGGGGTATTTGGTCTACACTCCGTTTCGGTCGTTGCTGAACAAGTGCCACTGGCACTTAGCAACCCTCGCGGCAGTCGCCAAATATCCATGCAAGCATGGCTACTTGGCTCGTTGCTTCGCGGGAATAACGGTTACTTACAAAACAGTACATAGCCTGCCGCCAGGCATACGCAGAACAGCATCACCCTTAAGATTGACGTGGAAGGGATCAGCAGAATCAAAAACATTCCCATTGCAGCACAAAGTAAGGCAAACCCAATCATCCGCTTCATAACCAAAATCCTGACTGCTATTATTACACTTACATTATCCTATGCTGCATGGACCGCAGTTATACCTGCATGAGGTAAAAACTCCCGCCGTAAGTAAGCAGGACCTCAAATGATCCATGCCGCCGGCCGGCGGGATGTCTGGTGGGCATTCCGTTCTATGCAGCTGTCTCTACGCTTCTTCCAGATCTGCCGCCGCGTCAAGGATATCCGCTACGTCGTCCTCCGTCACCTTGTCTTCTTTTCTTTCCGTAAACTTATCCAATACCTCCGGGACAAGGTCAAACAGCTTCGTGATGGTATCCTGGTTTTTGATATTCACCAGCCGGGTTGTCCCGTCCTTGATGACCAGAACCGCGCTGGGTGTGATCTTTCCTCCGACTCCGCCCATACCTTTATCCTTTTTATCGCTCAGATTGGAGCCTGCCCCGATTCCAAAGGACACATCAATCAAAGGAAGAATCGTGATATTATCCACATGCACCGCATCCCCTACCACTGTCTTGCTGGAAACGAGTCCGTCCATCCCCTTCATCAGAGATTCTACCGTCGTTTTTAAATTATTTGTTTCTGACATTCTGTTATTCCTCCTTCAATTTTCCGATTCCTTCAGCTTACACGGGACTTTCACTTTCTAATATTTCTTAACTGTTTCTCAGCTTCGAGATCATCCGTTTGGCATCCAGAACCGTTCGTCTCACATTCCGGCTCCACAGCAGGTTCCAGCCCATGACTGCCGCCGGAAGGATACGCAGGGACCCCTTCACGGATACTTCGCCTTCCAGAACCTTCTCCACAAAATCCGGACAGCAGTAAACATGCTCTCCCCAGTATGGATACAGCATACTGGCGCCTGCCAGTACCTTTCCCGTCAGGGAGGGATCCTCAAATCCAAAACGGATCATCCCCCTGCACTGCTTCGGCCTGAGCCGGAACAGCAATTTTTTCAGCTCGGCAAGACATTTGAGAAATGCAGACTGGTGTACGTCGTCCGATAAAAATTCGGTCACAAGCTCTGCCTTTGCCGACAATAACTCTATTTTAGCACACATCCTGTCAAATGTATATTCGATCTTTTCTAAAACAGCGGCAACTTTGTCTGACAAAGTTTTTTTCGGCTCCTTTTCTGATCCTCCGGTATCGGTATTCTCTGCAGACGAAGACTTTTCTTTTTTCTTTTCTGCCTTCTTCCTGGTGCCTGCTCCGATTTTTTCTGCTTTTATCTCAGATGAATCCTCCTCTGATGATTCTTTTCGTTCCTGCGTTTCCAAACCTGCTGTTTCTTTTACTGTTTTTTCCGTACTCTCTTCTTTGGTATCCTCTGATATCTCTGCCGCCTGATCTGATCCTGCCTCCTCTGATATCTCTGCCGCCTGATCTGATCCTGCCTCCTCTGGTACCTCTGCCGCCTCCTCAGATGCCTCTTCCTTCTCCGCGATATCTTCCAGTACGTTCTCCCCGATTTCTTCAAGGCTGCCGGCGGCTTCTTGTATTTCTTCTTCCGCTTCCCCGTTATCCCCCAGCCGGATCCAGGCCGCCCGGATATTCCATTCCATCTTTCCTTTCCGGTACTGCAGTCTGCCGCTGACCAGCCGGAAGAAAATCCCGAACCTCACATCAGCCTCCAGCTCTGAAAGCTTTCCCGGACATCGGGTCTCCGCCTGGTAGCGCAGGGGCGTAAAAATCACAGCCAGTAGCACCAGAAAGAGAAGCCCCAGTATCGCCAGCAGTATCCAGCCTATGAGTTTTAAAATAAACAAAATCACCTGCAACATGTTATGCCAGCCCTTCCTCAAATCTTCCCTGCCGCCCGGCAAGAAAACTACGGATATCTGTACCTCCTGTCTCTTCCAGCACCTGGCAGACGATCTCCTCCACCAGGCAGACGGCGGCATCATAGCCTTCTGCAATGCCCACGACAAAAATCTCCGCTTCATCGTACCATGGCTGCTGCAGAAGAAGCGCCGGATAAAACTCCAGATGATTCTGTTCCCCACGGGCCAGCGTAAGGATATATAAAGACGGCTGCAGGGTACGCTCCATCAGCTTTTTCAATATCTTATTTTTCTTTCGCTTTAATCCGTGGCTCACATACAGATCACAATAACATTTTATCCTCATGATTTCCTTCCCTTTTATCCGGATACACTGCATCCAAATCATACTTTCCGCAGCTTTATCGGGCAGTTCTCCGTCCGCTCGCGCTCTGCCGCCGGGAGACTTACTGATACAGCTCACTGCACTTCACTAATAATAGTATGCATCTAATATCTGCTTCGCGATCGGTACCGCCTTGGCGCCGTCATTGCCGTCATATCCTTCCACGATCACGCTGATGACCAGCTCCGGATTATCTACGTTGGTAAATCCCATGAACCAGGAGTGCATCTTCTCCCCGTCGTCCACCGCGTACTCGGCCGTACCGGTCTTTCCTGCCGCCGTATAGGACTGGCCGCTCAGGAGCATCCCAGTTCCCTCCTCTACGACCGCGCGCATATATTCCTTAAGCTTTGCCGCCTCGTCCGATGACATCAGCTTCCTGTAGCTTTTCGGCACATTTTTCTTAATCTCCCTGCCCGTGTGATTGGTCACCTTCTCCACCAGATAAGGTTCCATCAGAATCCCGCCGTTGGCAGCCGCCGCCGTGATCAGCGCCATATGGTACGGGCTGACCAGCGTCTTGCCCTGTCCCATTGCAGTCATCATAACTTCCGCTTCCCCGGTTTTCTGATCTACGGAAAAGGAACTTTTTGTATAGTCCAGCATACACGGAAGTTTTTTATTGAACAGCAGGTCCTCCGCTGTTTTTGCATAAGAACTGCGGTTCAGAGACAATCCGATATTGACAAAGGACGCGTTGCAGGAATTTGCAAAGGAGCTCCGCAGGTTCTCAAATCCATGCACTGTACTGTCAAAGCAGCGGATCGTCACATCATTGGATGTGATCTCTCCGGCACATTCATAGGTATAATTTTCATAATCCGGATGCTCCCGCATATACTCCAGGGCTGTCACCACCTTAAACGTAGAACCAGGCGCGTAGGAGCCCTGGGTGGCGCGGTTGAGCATCGGGCTGTTGTCCTCATCCGCATTCAGATACGACCAGTTTGCCTCGATCTGATTCGGATCATAGGAGGGCTTGGACAGCATCACCAGGATTTTCCCTGTAGATGCCTCCATCACGACCACGGCCCCCTTATTTTCTCCCAACGCCTGGTAAGCCGTCTGTTGTAAACCTGCGTCCAGCGTGGTCACCACCGTATCTCCCCGGTGCTTCTGATCCTGAAATTCGTCTCTGATCTTTTCCAAGAAGAACGCGTTGGAACTCAGCAGGGAAAAATTCTCTACAGATTCCAGCCCGCTCTTTCCGAGTTCCGGGTGGTTGTATCCGATCACATGGGCAAACAGGTCCCCGTAAGGATACTGACGTATCTCCGTGCCGTCCTCCGCCACTTCCGTATGCGCAAGCGTATTCCCGTTCCTGTCCGAAAAATCTCCCCGAATGACCAGGTCTGCAAAGTTATCCTGCCGCGCGTTATACGGGCTGTTCACGATATCCTTTGCCCGCACCGCAGTAAAATAGATCAGATATCCCGCCATTGCAAGGAACAGCAGTACAAAAAAATAGGTGATCCTAACGAATTCTTTGTTTTGGGACTTCTTCGAATTTAGATTTTTCTTTTGTCGGTTTTTTATTTCTCGATCCTCTCTGCTCATCTCTTAACGCTCTCTCTCTTCCTGGCTCCTCCTGTCCTGCCCTGCTCCGTCTCTGGCCTGCGCCCTCCCGTCTCGCTCCATCCGGATCCGTTTTGGCACGGCGGCCTGCATTCTGCCTCTGGGGCCCTGCAGAGTCCGCGCTTTTCCGCCCGCTTCCATTTTGTCCTGCGGCCGTCCTTTCCCGTGCTGCCCGTGCCGCCCGTTCACGCCGCCGTCTGGCTGCCATCTCCCGTTTCATTTCCAGTTCCTCTTCCTCGTCCTCGCGGATGATATATAGTCCCTGTATGATCCCGATCATGATCATGGAACTCAAGATAGAACTTCCTCCATAGCTGACAAGAGGCAGCGTCACTCCTGTCGAGGGAATAAACTTGGTCACCCCGCCGATGGTCAGAAACACCTGAAAAATGTAACACGTTCCAAGCCCTAATGCCACCAGCTTATAGAACGGATTGCGCAGCTCCATGGCAATATTCAGGAACATGACATAACAGCTCACGCAGATCAGAATCAGGCAGAGCGCAAAGATCACTCCCAGCTCTTCCGCAATCGCGGAAAAGATAAAATCCGACTCTGCCACGGGAATCATATCCGGGCTTCCCTGGCACAGCCCCATACCGAACCAGCTTCCGGTCCCGATAGCAAACAAAGACTGAGCCACCTGATAGCCGCCCTCATTGTAAGATGCAAAAGGATCCTTCCATGCTGACACGCGCACCTTGATATGGGCAAACAAGTGGTAACCGGCCACCGCTGCCAGGCTCCCTGCGCCCAGCCCGGCCGCAGCATACAGCGGCTGCTTCGTGGCCACATACAGCATGACCAGATACACCACAAACAGGATCAGCGCCGCACCCAGATCCGTAGACACGACCAGGATCAGTACATGAGCCGCTGCCACCGCTGTAGTGATCACTACATTTTTAAATTCCGTGGAATTTTTCAGGCTGGCCGCCACATAAAATACAAATAAAATCTTTACAAATTCCGACGGCTGGATTCCGATCCCGCCTATGGTAAATCCCAGCTTCGCCCCGCCTGACGTAGCGGCAAACACCGCCACCAGCAGAAGCGCCGCAAATCCGACTCCTGCATAGATGTAAACCCAGTCTGCCAGAAATTTCAGCTTTCGGATCAGCACCGGAACGATCAGGCCGAATGCGGTCCCCAGAGCGATAAAGATGAACTGCTTCACTGCACTTTCGTAGGACAGCCGCGTGATCATGATCAGCCCTACGCTGAGCAGCATGCACATGTTGTTCACGATCAGTCTGGATACATTCGGATACAGGATCGAATACAGAAGGATGACCGCCACTAAAAGCACTACCTGTACCGCGAAGAACATCAAGAGCTTATATTCCTCTGTTTTCAGGTACATCACTGCATAGGCCAGAAACTGCATCATGAACATCAGTACATTCTGCAGAATATACACCCGCTTTTCATCTTCCTCGTAACTCTGCGCAAAGATCGAGAAACAGGAAAATGTGTAGGCGGTCATCAATATGATCATCATATATTTTGAGATTTCAACAATAATATTAACCACTATAAAACTCCTCTTCGGAAATGCCCCCGTGTGAAACGGCTGCCTGACTGGTGAGGTTCAGCACTTCCTCTTTCCGTATCCTTTTTGGAATCCCGCTGACACCCGGCTGCTTTTTTCTTTCTCTCGCCTGAAAAGGCCTGCCTGCAGTCCTGCAGGATCTGCCTTGTCTGTTCCCCATCTTCTATGGAAAACTGCAGTCTGAGCCGGGACGGCCCGATTTCCTGCAATGCCGCCTTCTCGTCAAACAGGCACAGCGGCACTGAATTATAAATGATATTATAGCAATCCTGGCAGCGGTTTTCTACATAAAACGGATTTCCGTACCGGTCTGTCAGCTCGTTTATATTTCCGTCCACGTTCCGTCCCCCGGAATACGCGGCTTTCGTTCCTGTCTCTTTCCGGCATCGGCCTGTGGTTTTCACAATACACTGCGCGGTCACCATGACCGGAAGATATCCATAGACCAGCATTTCCATATGCCCTGCGCCCAGACGCCGGATCTCGTTCTTGTTCAATTCCACAGGCACGGTAAATTCCCCTATTCCCTGCTGATTCCAGAATGCCTTCGCAGCCTGGTTCATGACATACATATTATGATCCATGATCACATTCCTGTCCATTCCCGGAATCCATCCGCCCGGTTTCCGGTCTTTGCTTCCGCTCACACCCTGTCCGGGCGGCCCCGGTAACCTGCCGTTTTCCTCCACGCCGTTCCACAATGCAATGCTTTCATAATTCCGCACAAGTACCCCGTCAAAATGGATCCGCTCAAAACACATCATACGTGCTTCCCACATCTCAGCAGTCTGTCCGCGGAAAATATGGGGCACTGCAAGGTATACCTCCCGCCCCTCCGCCCGAAGCAGGCTGCAGCGGTCCGCCAGAGCATCTCCCGCGCAGAGCATCCCCGATGCTGCGCTGTCTATATAGACCCGGGATATTTCAGGAAATGCACACACCTCGTTCAGCTGAGGCATGGTCTGCACCAATGCTGAAAACTGAAATGCACCTGGTCTGCTTTTTTCTGTTTCCGGCAAGTGCCCTGTCCCGGTCAGATCCATGACCGGACTGCCTTCCTTATGAACTCCATACCGGTCTGCGTTTTTCTCTATAAAGCGTTCATCCCGGACAACCGCCTCCGGCCTGTGATACTGCATACATATTTTTCTGCGCAGTTCCTCCAGTACCCGTCTCCGCAGCTCGTTGATCTGCTGCATCGGAAGGAATACCCCTTCTTCCAGATCGATCTCCAGATCTTCAAATTCAAATTCCGTATTTCCGGTCTTTTTCAGCTGCTTTTGGATACGCGTTTCATCCAGCGGGCTTTTCTCCGCCTTTTCCACTGCCAGCTCCGAAACTGCTTCTGCAGATACTTCACCCATACATGCGGTCAGAACAGCAGGTTCATTGGAGTGCAGCCTTAAAAAACCATAAATTTTTTCTTTTAATTTTCCCTGCTTCCAGAAAACCTGGAGTTCCCCAAGCAGCTTTTCATTTCTGATCCGGTACAGGACAAGCCCTTTTTCCAGATGCTTTCCCTTCGGAAGAGGAATGTTGATCCGGCTTCCCTTTTCATAGTCCTTTCCAAATGTATGATCTCCCTGCTGAGGAAATGCAAGAACGTCCCCCCGATGGATCTGGGTCAGCGCCTTTACGGCCGCTTCCCTGCCCTTCTGATCTGCGACCTTTACGGCGGGAACCCCGGCATGGTTCGGACGGTCCGCCGCCACCATATCCCCGCCGTTCTTCTGCTGATAATATCCTGTATGGAATCCGCCCCGATTATACAGATCCAGAAGCATTTCCTTATCTTCTTCACTGACATGGAAGTTCTCTCTGCCCAGCTTCTGATACAGATCCACATACTTCCGGTACATGGACGCCACTCCGGCAACATATTCCGGCCTTTTCATCCGCCCTTCAATCTTGAAGGAATCAATCCCCGCATCGATCAAGTCCGGAATCAGCTCCAGCGTACAGATATCCTTCAGACTCAGCAGATACCCTTTTTTTCCGCCTGATGCATAACGCAGACGGCAGGGCTGGGCACACTGGCCCCTATTTCCGCTCCTGCCCCCGATCAGGCTGCTGAGCAGGCACTGGCCGGAATAACAGTAACAGAGTGCGCCGTGGACAAAACATTCGATCTCCATCCCGGTAAACTGCTTCATATGCCGGATCTCTTCCAGGGACAGTTCCCTTGCCGGAACGACACGTACGGCGCCGCAATCTTTCAGGAACTGCGCGCCTTCAGCCCCGGTGATCGTCATCTGGGTGCTGGCATGGATATCCAGATCCGGAAAACAGGTGCGTACTGCATGAAACACTCCGGTATCCTGTACGATCACTGCATCCAGCCCGCCCCGGTAAAGAGGTTCCAGGTAGCTGTAAAGCTGCGGCAGTTCCTGATCTTTCACAAGTGTATTGACGGTCAGGTAGAGCCTTCTGCCATGCAGATGTGCTTCGTCGATCGCTTCAAGAAGCTGCTCCTCGGTAAAATTCTGCGCATATGCACGTGCACCAAAATGAGGGCCGCCTGCATATACTGCATCCGCCCCTGCCGTCAGCGCTGCCCGGAAACTGTCATATGACCCTGCCGGAGCCAGAACTTCCACACACCGCCCTCTCTTTATTTTTAAATCTTCTCCGCAATATTCGATGTCTCGTCTTGAAATCATAGCCTCCTGCACATAATACCGAAAAAATCACACAAGCGAACCCTTGTGAAACGCCTAACGGCCATAACGAAATACCCTTGTGGTATATGCTTTGACACGTCTGGTACAGTAAAACAGCCTCACTGTTCCGTTCTGCCCCGCAGTTATTTTCTTCGGTTTTTCATCTCAGTTTCCAGTTTCACGATCTGCATCTGCAGGTCATTATTCTCTTCCTTCATCTTCGCCAGTTCTTTTTCCGCATTCTCCAGCTTGATCTGGACAGATATCAGTTCGTGCTTCAAGTCGTACATCTCTTTATCTTTCAGTTCAATGTCGCTTTCCAGGGAATCCCCCTGCTTCTTCGCTTTGAAGTAATCATCCGCAATATTCAAGGCAAGGAGTACATTGCGAGTGTCTGCGCTCTGCTTGCGGTAACCATCGCTGTTCGCACATTCCGTAATCTTATGGTTCAGATAAGAAGATACCTTCTGCAGATATTCTTCTCCCTCAAATCCGCTTAAAGTATAAACTTTTCCTCCGATGAGAACTTCTGTAAAATGTTTTGCTGAACTCATAGCTTCCTCCCCTTGCGTTTGTTACTTGTTATTATAAACTATCCGACAGCAAAAACCAACTGTTTTTTCCATGAATTTACAGTTCATTGGCCTGCCGGTATCCCCAGATGGGCATATGCAAGCTCTGTCACCACGCGGCCTCGCGGAGTCCGCTGTATAAATCCGTTTTTCAGGAGGTACGGCTCATAGACATCTTCCAGGGTTCCCGCATCTTCGGAGATTGATGCCGCCAGAGTATCCAGTCCCACCGGACCTCCCTGGAACCGTTCGATCATCGTCAAAAGGATATTCCGGTCAATATGGTCCAGGCCGTACTTATCCACGTCCAGAAGATCCAGGGCATAATCTGCCACGGCCTCTGTGATCACACCGTCATATTTAACCTGTGCAAAATCACGTACCCGCTTTAACAAACGGTTCGCCAGACGGGGAGTTCCTCTGGAACGCTTTGCCAGCTCCCTGGCTCCCTTTTCCTCAATCTCCACTTCCAGTACACGGGCGGAGCGCAGAATGATGGTGGTCAGTTCTTCTTCTGTATAAAATTCCAGATGATGGATCACTCCGAACCGGTCCCGAAGCGGCGCAGTCAGCATACCGGCGCGGGTCGTTGCCCCCACCAGGGTAAACTTTGGGAGATCCAGACGGATGGAGCGTGCCGTCGCTCCTTTCCCGATCATGATATCGATGGCATAGTCCTCCATTGCCGGATACAGAACCTCCTCCACCTGCCGGTTCAGGCGATGGATCTCATCCACAAACAAGATATCATTTTCCTGCAGATTATTCAAAATCGCCGCCATCTCCCCCGGCTTCTCGATAGCCGGTCCTGAAGTGATCTTGATATTCACGCCCATCTCATTGGCAATGATTCCGGCCAGAGTCGTCTTGCCCAGTCCCGGCGGGCCATAAAACAGCACATGATCCAGAGCGTCGCCCCGTTCCTTCGCTGCGCTGATATAGATACCCAGTGTCTGCTTTGCCTTCTCCTGCCCGATATAATCCTTTAAAAGCTGCGGGCGGAGATGATTTTCTATCTTTATATCTTCTTCCAGATTTTCTGTTGTAATGATCCTCTTTCCCATATAACTCCCCTGTTATGTATCCGCATGCCGCGATTCCCGGCTTTCAGAAGTTCTTCAGCGCTGCCTTCAGCACATCCTCCACCGTCGCGTCTTCCAGCTTGACCTTTTTCACTGCCTTCAGGCTCTCCGTACTTCCATAGCCGAGCGCCACCAAAGCCTGGACAGCCTCCGACTGTACCGAAGTCGCTCCTGAATCTGCAGCCGCCGCAGGAGTTCCTTCGTCTGCCGGATGGAGCATATCGTCCAGGTTCAGCTTGTCCTTCAATTCAATGATCAGCTTCTCCGCTGTCTTTTTCCCGATTCCCGGAGTGGCTGAAATGGCCTTCACATCTCCTGCCAGAACCGCAAACCGCAGATCGTCCGCAGAAAGCTGGGACAAAATTCCCAGGCCGCCCTTCGGCCCGATGCCGCTGACCCCGATCAGCAGCTTGAAGATTGCCAGATCGTCCCTTGTCAGAAAACCAAACAGCTGCATGGCATCCTCACGGACATTCAGATAGGTATGGAGCTTGACTTCACTCCCGATCTGAGGTAAAAGTCCCATGGAACGTTCCGGCATAAAAATCCCGTAGCCCACGCCTTGGACATCTACGATCACCTTATCCCTCTCCATCGCTGCCAGATTTCCTCTGATATATGATATCATTTCCTGCACTTCTCCTTTTGTATCTGTTTGAGTACCTTCACAGTTCCATCCTGAATTGTTACCCGAACCGAAAATTCTCAAGCCGCTTCAGCACCTGTTCTGCAGCAGTACCGATCAGCAGCCCTGTCAGTACCCCGGCAATCAGGAGCACCGGAAAATAGTATCCGACCCGGTAAGTTTCTACGGCTGCCATCGCTACCAGGAGCTGCCCAATATTGTGGGATACGCCGCCTGCGGCACTGACCCCTATTACGCTGAACTTCCCGCTTCTTTTTAGAACAGCCATCACAAGCAGGCTCATAATCCCGCCGGACAGACTGTACACGATGCTGAACAGATTCCCGAACATAAAACCGGACAGGATGACCCGCACGGCAGATAGAAGCAGGGCTTCCTTCGCATTCCTTTTATATAGAAGAATCACAGTCAGCAGATTGGCAAGTCCCAGCTTGATCCCGGGAATCCCGAACTGAATTGGGATCAGACTTTCCAGATAGCTGAAAATGAGGGCCAATGCCGTAAATACACCGAAATATGCTGCTCTGGTTCTCAAATAAGTTCCTCCTGGTTTGTTGCATTAAAATTCTCGAAAAAGCCGTTAAGTTACCGCATCGACTTCCCGTTCTTCCCCTCCCACAATGGAAACAACCACTTTATTAGGCAGACAGATGATGCTCTCCCCTTCCCGTGAAATCGCCTTTTGGTTCACACACAGCTTGTCCGGACAGTCTGCCCAGACCATGTCGGCTTTCCCGCCCTCGATCACCAGACGGTTGCCATCCCCAAGTTCAATGATTCGGTCCTCCGAAAGGGGCCAGGAGCCAAATACTTCTCCGTCTATCGTAACTTCCGCTATACCGTCCTTCTGCTGCGGACGGAAAAAATGAATCCCAAGAAAAATGGCTGACACCGCCAGCACCACTGCAATCAATATCCAGTCATTTCTCTTCATAACGCCTCCCGATGCTCTGTCATTTGCTTTGAACATCATACCATATCCCTTTCAAGATTGCAACACCTTTCGAATACCTGTTCGCCCAAAATCTATCAAGAAATAAAATAATTGTATTTCTTCTTTCACGCGGATATAATATAAGTGTTGCTTTGGAAAAATATAGAGGAAAATATCTATGAAAAAAGTGAGTATTATTTCTATCACCATTTTGCTGCTTCTGGCGCTCATTTCCTGCTCCTCTCCGCGTAAGGATGAAAAGCTGAGTGTCACAGGCATTTATTTTGATACAGTGATCCAGATAGACGCGTGGGGAGTCAGCACTTCTGTTTTGGATGAATGCAAAGAAATCTGCGAAAACTATGAACTGCTTTTCAGCAATAAGATCGGCACCAGCGAAATTTCCCAGATCAACGCATCCGCCGGAAGTCCTGTCCTTGTATCTCAGGAAACGATAGACCTGATCTCTCTGGGACTGAACTACTGTGAACTCTCCGGCGGAAAGTTTGACATCACCATCGCGCCGTTAAGCGATCTCTGGAGTTTTACGGATAATGCCGAGCATACCGTTCCTGATCCCGGGGCGATCGAAGAAGCACGCTCCCATGTAGATTACAGAAAGGTTCTGGTGGATAAAAAGGCCTGTACGGTCACACTGCAGGATCCTCAGGCGAAAATAGACCTGGGCGGCATTGCCAAGGGATACATTGCCGACCGGCTGAAAGAGTATCTGAAAAAAGAGGGGGTAGAGCATGCCCTGATCAACCTGGGCGGAAATGTGCTCACCCTTGGGGCATCCTTCGACGGCAGCCCCTTCCGCATCGGCATTCAAAAGCCCTTTGATGCACAGAATACTCCGATTGATATCGTAGAAATCCAGGACCGCTCTGTAGTTTCTTCCGGAGTTTATCAGCGGTACTTTGAAAAAGAAGGCCGCTTATACCACCACATCCTGAACCCGGTGACAGGCTATCCTTATGCCAATCAACTGCTCCAGGCAACGGTCATCACCGACTCTTCCGCAGACGGGGATGCCTTAAGCACCTGCTGCTTCGCCCTGGGGCTGGAGGAAGGCAGCGCACTGATCGAAAGCCTGAAGGATGTACAGGCCGTCTTTGTGACCGAAGACTATCGCTTACACTATGTGGGATATTAAAATCTGTACGCGGCAGTCTGATTCATCTATTTCTATCCCAGCGCCACATCCAGCGCCATCATGACCGTAAAGCCCGCCGCAAATAGAACCGTACCGAGATTGGAGTGGCTGCCTTCGGACATTTCCGGGATCAGTTCCTCCACGACCACATACACCATGGCGCCTGCCGCAAAGCTTAAAAGGTACGGCAGGAGCGGAATAATGAATCCCGCCATGAGGATTGTCAGGGCGGCGCCAATCGGTTCCACTGCACCGGAAAACGCGCCGTAGCGAAATGCCTTTCCTGTGCTGACTCCTTCCGCCCGCAGGGGCATGGAGATGATCGCGCCTTCCGGAAAATTCTGTATCGCAATCCCCAGGGAAAGCGCCAGCGCCCCCATAGCCGTAATCCCGGCCTCCCCGGACAGCCAGCCGGCGTAAACCGCCCCCACCGCCATGCCTTCCGGCAGATTGTGGAGCGTCACCGCAAGCACCAGCATTGTGGTTTTCTGCAGGCTGCTTTGCGGCCCCTCCGCTTTGCTACTGTTCATGTGCAGATGGGGAATGGTCCGATCCAGAAGCAGCAGAAAAAGAATTCCAAGCCAGAAGCCGATCACCGCAGGCAGAAAAGCCCACTGCCCCATGTGCGCCGCCTGCTCCATAGCCGGAACCAGCAGGCTCCATATGGAAGCCGCCACCATCACCCCTGCCGCAAATCCGGTCAGCGCCCTCTGCACCAGAGGATTCAGCCGATCCCTCATAAACAGCACGCAGGCGGACCCAAACACTGTCCCAAGGAACGGTATCATAAGACCCAAAAGTGCCTTAGTCTGCATCCCATTCTCCACTGAAATCCCACCCATAAAAAGTCCTCCAATCATTACATTTTTGTTAGTATTAACTAACCCCCTTTCAAATATACTACTTTTGCTGCCTTTTTGTCAATACAAGTATAATCCAAACTAATTGCCCATACATCCCATTGATTATCAGCGTCACGATCTTGCAGAGCATCCAGCCGATCGGATAGATGATCCAGCATTTCTCCCACATCTCATACCCCAGCCCGGCGATGAAGAAAAGAATCGCAGCCACGGTCATGATGCATCCGCACCAGACGATTGCCAAACGTGAAACTAAAATCGGAGGCGCCAGAAAACATTCTCTGACTCCTCCTGTAATTGTCTCAATATTTATGATACCGGTATCTTTCGCGGCGTAATGATCTTTCGCGGACACTTATCCGCGCAGACGCCGCAATTGGTACATTTTTCCGCATCAATATGCGCCAGGAAATTGGTCACCTTGATGGCTCCCGCCTCGCAGTTGCGCTCGCACAGCTTACAACCGATACAGCCCACAAGACAAACATCCATCAGAGACTTTCCTTTGTCATTCGAATTACACTGTACAAATGTCTTCTGGTCATAAGGAACCAGCTCAATCAGCTTCTTCGGGCAGGCCGCGATACATTTTCCGCAGGCCTTGCATTTTTCCTTATCCACCACCGCGATCCCGTCTGCGATATGAATCGCATCAAAGGGACAAGCCTTCACACAGGAGCCGTAACCCAGACAGCCGTAATCGCAGCCCTTCGGCCCGGTATCCTGCATCATGCTGGCCATGGTACAGTCCTGAATCCCATAATATGCATACTCATCCTGCGCCTTTTCACAGGTTCCGCCGCATTTTACAAATGCAGTCTGGCGCACCTGGTCTCCGGCCGCCTGGCCCATGATGTCGCCGATCTGTGCCGCCACCGGGGCGCCGCCCACCGGACAGGCACCGACTTCTGCTTCACCTTTGACGATGGCCGCAGCCAGTCCGGAACATCCCGCATATCCGCAGCCGCCGCAGTTATTTCCCGGAAGGACCCCAAGGATGGCTTCCTCACGTTCATCCACTTCCACGGCAAATGCCTTGCCGGAGATTCCAAGGAAGACGCCGATCAACAATCCGGTCCCGCCGACGATCACAGCGGCCAGTAAAATTCCTGTCATGCTCATGCTTTTTCTTCCCTCCTTAAATCAGTCCGGAAAATCCGAAGAACGCGATCGCCATCAGGCCGGAGGTTACCAGCACAATGGGAGTTCCCTGGAATGATTCCGTAATGTCATTGTATTCGATCTTCTCCCGGATCCCTGCCATCAGTACAATGGCTACCGTAAATCCGACTGCTGTGCCGATCCCATAGATCAGACCTTCCAGAATGCTGTAAGACTTCTGCACATTGGTCAGAGCAACACCCAGCACCGCACAGTTGGTCGTGATCAGCGGAAGGTATACGCCCAGCGCATTATAAAGAGGAGGCATTGCCTTCTTTAAGAACATCTCCACAAACTGCACCAGCGCCGCAATGACCAGGATAAATACGATGGTCTGCAGATATTCCACATGCGCCGGTACCAGGATGCCTTTATAGACGATACTTGTCACGAGGGAAGCAATGGTAATAACGAAAATTACCGCTCCACCCATACCGCCTGCAGTCTTTACATTTTTGGAAACGCCGAGGAACGGACAGATTCCCAGAAACTGGCTGAGTACGACATTATTTACAAATGCGGAGCCAACCGCGATTAATAATAATTCTTTCATCTTCTATCCCCTCCTACTCTGTTTTTCCCGCTTCTGCCCCAGAGGTGCCTGCTCCACAGACTGCTTTCTTGCCGCAGGACGCACAGTCCGTACCGCATCCGATGAGTTCCGCCCTGGGATCGCCTTTTGCCTCTGCACGCTTCTTCGCCTTGTTCTGCAGGGCGGTCAGTCCTGCCAGTACGAAAAAGGCTCCCGGCGCCAGGATAAAGATCGTGATCGGTTCATAAGAGGAAGGCAGGACCTGCATATTGAATGCCTTGCCGGAGCCCAGCAGTTCCCGCACAATACCGATAGCGGTCAGACCTACCGTAAAGCCAAGCCCCATTCCGAGACCGTCAAAAATGGACGGGAGCACCGGATTCTTGGAAGCATAGCTTTCAGCTCTTCCCAGGATGATACAGTTTACTACGATCAGCGGGATATAGAGTCCCAGCGACGCATACAGGCTGGGGACAAATCCCTGAAGCAGAAATTGTACAATAGTCACGAAGGATGCGACTACAACGATAAATGCCGGGATACGCACGGAATCCGGTATGATCTTCCGCAGCATGGAAATCAGCATGTTGGACAGTACCAGAACGACTGTGGTGGAAAGTCCCATCCCGATTCCGTTGATTGCCGACGTAGTGACCGCCAGCGTAGGACACATCCCAAGCATCAGCACGAAGGTAGGATTTTCTTTGATCAGGCCATTGTACAGCCTCTCCGTATACTTATTCATTGAGCACTACCTCCTAACACATTCTGAAAATAAACCAGCGCAGAGTCCACGGCATTTGTCACGGCATTGGTCGTGATGGTAGCGCCGCTGAGCGCATCGATCTTATCATCCCCGTCCTCTCCGCTTTTTGTATAGGAAAACTTCTCCACCTGCTTATCCTTGAACTGGTTTTTAAACTCGTCTTCATCCGCCTTCATTCCCAGGCCGGCTGTCTCGCTGATCTCCAGCATCTCGATTCCCTTTACCGTGCCGTCGGAAAGGATCCCTACGGAAATCTTGATATCTCCGCCATAGCCTTCGTGGGAGGTGACTGTAATCACATATCCCATCACTTCGCCGGAAGCATCCTTAGCTTCCGCCACTTCTGTAATATCATCTCCGGCGTAGCCTGCTTCCAGCAGCACATCCGCCGCCTTGGCCGGGTCCAGCGTCTCATCTACTGTAAACTCCGCCGCGTCTGCAAGGACCGTCTTATAAGCCTCCTGCTTCGCATTTTCCTGGGCCTGCGCAATCGGAGCCTTGGTGATTTCATAGACCAGCCCGAGAAGACAGCCCGCTACAATCGTAATAGCCGACAGGATCAGGGTATTCTTTACTATTTTATTCATTATTTTTCTCCTCCTTTACCAAAAGGTTTTGGAAGAGTAACCTTTTCGATCAACGGAACCAAAAGGTTACTGATGATGATCGCATAGGATACGCCCTCCGCGGAACCGCCGAAAAGACGGAACAGTCCGGTCAGCACTCCCAGGCAGATTCCATATACGATCTGCCCTCCCTTGGTGATTGGGGAGGTCACATAATCGGTAGCCATGAACCAGGCACCCAGCATCAGGCCGCCGCCGCAGAGATGCGCGGTAATATACTGGGGATCGAATCCATGTCCTCCGAAGAGTATGATGAATATCACAAAGGTCACAATATATGTACCTGGAATCCGACGGTCAATGATCCCCATCAGAAGCAGGAACATAGCGCCCAGCATGATCGCCAGCACGGAGGTCTCTCCGATGGTACCCCGAATATTTCCCACAAGCATGTTCATGGAGTTGACCGCTTCCCCTGCCTTTAACTCCGCCAGCGGGGTCGGCCCGGTCACGCCGTCATATACAAAATAGGTCATCCGGCCGGTAAAGGAGATCAGAAGGAAGCACCTCGCCCCCAGCGCCGGGTTCATGAAGTTCTGTCCCAGCCCGCCGAACAGCTGCTTTACTACCAGGATCGCGAACACCGAGCCCAAAGCCCCCATCCAGAGCGGCAGTGTAGGCGGCAGGTTCAATGCCAGGAGCAGACCTGTGACCACTGCACTGAAATCCTTGACCGTGATCGGTTTTTTCATCAGTTTCTCATAAATGTATTCTGTCAGCACCGCCGCGCCCGTAGTAACCACCACAAGCAGCCATGCGTTCTCATGCCGGAAATTATAGATTCCGAAGAAAGTAGCAGGCAACAGTGCGATCACTACCATCAGCATGATATTGCTGGTTGTCACCTTATCCCGGATATGTGGGGAGGATGATACGTTTAATTTTCCATTCACTGTTCTTTCACCTCTCTATTTCTTCTTTTTATTTGCAAGAGCAATCTTTCTCATGGAACCGATAGACTGCTTCAATGGACGCTTTGCAGGACAGACGTAACTGCAGGAGCCGCATTCCACGCACTCCAGCCCGTTCTGTGCCGTAAATGTTTCCTCATCGTGGCGTTCCGCATAGTCCGCAAGCCTGGACGGGATGATCCGGCTGGGGCAGACTTCCACACAGCGGCCGCAGTTGATGCAGGGGGTAGACATAGCCTTTGCCACAATGTCTTCCTGAAATGCCAGGATGGCCGAAGAAGTCTTTGTCACCGGCGCATCCAGCGTGATCATGGCAAATCCCATCATGGGGCCGCCGGAGATCAGCTTTTCCGGTTCCTTCTTGAATCCACCTGCCGCCTCGATCAGTTCCCGGTGATTGGTTCCCAAAAGAACCTTGAAGTTCCCCGGCTTCTCCACCGCATCCCCGCTGACGGTAACGATCCGTTCGGTCAGCGGCCTGCCGTTGATCACCGCATTATGAATGCCGATCAGCGTCTCCACATTATCCACGATACAGCCTGCGTCTGCCGGAAGCATGGTAGAATTGATCGCCCGCTTCGTCAGTGCATAAATCAGCTGGCGCTCTGCTCCCTGTGGGTACTTGGTCTGCAGCGCGCAGACTTTCATACGGGGTTCATCCTTGATAGCTTCCTGCAGTTTTTCGATGCAGTCCTTTTTATTATCCTCCACACCGAAGATCCCCTGGGCATGCTCGAACATGGACAGAATGACCCGCATCCCGCTGACCAGCTCCTCGGTATTTTCCAGCATTCTTCTGTAGTCGGCAGTGATATACGGCTCACACTCCGCACAGTTGGCAATGATATATTCGATCTTATTCGGCTCCTTCGGTGAAAGCTTCACCCGGGTCGGAAAGCCTGCGCCTCCCATGCCGACGATGCCCGCATCCCCAATCCGGTTCAGGATGTCGTCTCTTGACATCTCAGAGAGCGGCTTCACCGGAGCGGTTTCCGCTTCCTTGTATTCTCCGTCATTTTCGATGACGATACAGTCCACATTGCTGCCCGTTGGATTGAAATGCTTTTCCAGCGCTTTCACCGTCCCGGACACAGATGCATACACAGGCGCGGATACAAAGCCGCCCGCATCTGCAATCTTCTGGCCTTTTAACACATGGTCACCCTTTTTCACGGCTGCGATGGCCGGAGCGCCGATGTGCTGGGATAGTGGATATACCAGATCACCCTGCGGCAGCACTTCCGTGATCGGCTGGTCTTTTGCCAGGCTCTTGCCGTCATTGGGATGGATCCCACCTTTAAAAGTTAAAAGTCCCATTCTTTTACCCTTCCTTTCTTTGTTACGATTCCAGTTTTCACACCATATTATTCTACAGTATTTTGTATACAAAATCCAGTAAATTTCTTGATTTTATTGTATCTTTCCGCGAACATCTTGTCGCATTTTTAACATAAAAAAGGCGGAAACCCTTTTTGTCTCCGCCTAATTTTGTCTTTCGTAACATTCGCTGAATCTTGCCGAAATCCTTATTCGGCATCTGCCATTTCGGACATCTCGATCGCCTTCATGCTCAGGCTGATCTTCTTCTCCGCCTCGTTAAGGTCCACGATCTTCGCCTGAATCTCCTGCCCGATGGAAAGTACGTCTGACGGCTTATCCACATGCGCTCTGGAAATCTGAGATACATGAAGCAGTGCATCTACTCCCGGCGCGAGTTCTACGAATGCACCGAAGTCTGTCATACGCGCTACTTTTCCGGTGATCACGGAACCAACCGCAAAGTCCTCGGAAGCATGCGCCCACGGATTGGTCTCCGGGAACTTCAGACTGAGCGCTACCTTTGTATCGTTGATATCCTTTACAAGAACCTTCAGGTTGTCTCCTACCTTGAATACTTTCTTCGGATTCTCTACTCTTCCCCATGACATCTCGGAAATATGGAGCAGACCGTCCACGCCGCCAAGATCCACAAATGCACCGAAATCTGTCACATTCTTTACAACACCTTCGATGGTATCCCCTACCTGAAGACGTGCAAACAACTCTCTCTGCTTCTCCGCACGTTCCGCAACCAGAAGCTGCCTTCTGTCGCCGATGACACGATTCCTTCTCGGATTAAATTCGCTGATCACGAACTCAATCTCTTTTCCGTCATATTTGCTCAGGTCCTTCTCATAAGAGTCTGAAACCAGGCTTGCAGGAATGAATACACGTACTCCTTCTACCTCTGCGCACAATCCGCCGCCAAGGATCTGGGTAACTGTTGCCTTCAATACCTCTTTATTCTCAAAAGCTTCTTTCAGCCTTTCATTGCTCTTTTCAGCAGCCAGCCTCTTATAAGTCAGCAGCACCTGTCCTTCCCCGTCATTCACCTTCAGCACCTTCACTGTCATGGCGTCTCCTACGGAAACGACCGTTGTCAGATCAAGAGAAGAATCATTGGAATACTCATTCTTTGTAATGATACCGTCTGCTTTATATCCAATGTTGAGAATGATCTCATCGGGCTTTACATCGATTACTGTCCCTTCTACAACTTCTCCATTGTGAATTGTTTTGAATGACTCATCTAACATCTGTTCAAATGATAATTCTGACATTACTTGAACCTCCTCAATTATTTTGTTGGGCGTGGACGCCCCCGCTGTAATACCTACTGTTTCCACTGACCCTAATTGATTCAAATTCAAATCGTCAAGTGTCTGTATGTAGTACGTATCCTTACATGCTTTCGCACATATTTCAAATAACTTCTGGGTGTTAGAACTGTGCTTGTCGCCAATCACAATCATTGCATCCACCTCTTCCGCAATACGCCGGGCCTCCATCTGTCGTTCCTTTGTTGCATTGCAGATTGTATTTAAAACAATTATATCATAACTCTTTTCGGAAATAATTTCAACTAAATCTTGAAATTTATTGTAATTAAATGTCGTTTGGGCAACAACACAGGCTTTTTTTTCAGGATTTTTGGAAGAAATTTCTTGTTTTGAGAAGAAATTTTCAATAATTATGGAATTTTCTTCTATCTCTTCCGCATTTTGGATGATCACCGCGTTCTCTCCCGCCCAACCACGGATGCCTTTCACCTCCGGATGATCCGGGTCGCCGATGATGATGATGAAGTTTCCCTTCTCACTTTCCTCCCGGACAATGTTATGAATCTTTTTCACATAAGGGCAGGTGGCATCCACGATGGAAATATTTTGGGCATCCAGTTTATCGTAAATCCGTTTTTCTACTCCATGGGAACGGATGATGACCGTGCCCTCGGTGATGGAATCCAGTTCTTCTTCTGTCCGGAGAACTTCCGCCCCCCGGGCCTGGATATCTTTGATCACTTCTTCATTGTGGATGATAGGGCCGTAGGTATAGATCCTCCCGGCAGCGTGCCGCTCCAGCTCTCGGTATACTGTTTCCACGGCACGCTTCACACCGAAGCAGAAGCCGGCGGTTTTTGCTAATTTTACTTTCATGGATATAGGTTCCCTTTTCACTTTTTTCCTGCATATGATCTAACGAAATATAACCTTCATCGGCATAACTTCACGATTGTTTCCACTACTTCCGGTATGGTCATATCTGAACTGTCCACCAGCACGGCATCCTCCGCCTGCCGAAGCGGCGCAGTTTCCCGGTTCATGTCTCGTTCGTCCCGTTCCCGGATGTCTTTTGCGATTTTCTCGTATTCGCAGGTAATTCCTTTTGCGGTCAATTCATCGTATCTGCGTTTTGCGCGGGTGTCTACGCTGGCGGTAAGGTAGACCTTCACATCCGCATCCGGCAGGATGTTGGTTCCGATATCCCTGCCGTCCATGATCACATCTTTCTTTCTTGCCAGGGAACGCTGCAGTTCCAAAAGTCTCTCCCTCACCTCCGGAATGAGCGAGGTCATGGATGCCATGTTGCCCACCTTCTCGGTCCGCAGCCTGGAAGAAATGTTTTCTCCGTTCAGATAGACCTGCTGGATCTCGTTCTCATATCGGATACTGACCTCGGCTTCCCGGGCTGCCGCAATGATCTTTTCCGTATCCTCCGGAGCTATCCCTTTTTCCAGAAAACAGACTGCCAATGCACGGTACATGGCGCCTGTATCTACGTAAATGTATCCCTTTTCTTTCGCCACCAGCTTCGCTATGGTACTCTTCCCCGCACCTGACGGGCCGTCAATGGCTACATTATATCCCATCTTTACATCCTCCTGCTTCCTTTTTTCAATCAGCCGCTTATGGAACTGATCACTGATATGTCTTCCATTTTCCCAAATTTCTGACGGTACTGATATTTTTACATCTTTTAATATCATTCCCACACTGCCTGTTCATTAAAAATGGCATTCCCCGCCGCGTATCCTGTGGACCAGGCGATCTGCAGGTTAAACCCTCCGGTAAGCGCATCCAGATCCAGCACCTCCCCAGCAAAATAAAGACCTTTCACATACCGTGATTCCATGGTGCCCGGATCTATATCTCTGACGCTGATCCCACCTCGGGTGATGATGGCCTCTGAAAATCCCCGGAGCCCGGTCAGCGTCATCCGGAAATTTTTGATCAGCTCCACGAATCCGCGCCGTTCCTCTTTGGATATCTCATGGACCTTTTTCTCAGGCGGAATTTTACTGAGTTCGATCATGACCGGTTTCAGCTTCGCAGGAAACAGCTTGTCTACCGCATTTTTAAACTGTTTATTCTTCTGTTCTTCAAATTCCCGCAAAACACGCTGGTCTAACTGTTCTGCCGTCAATGCAGGCTTTAAGTCGATCTTCAATGTCAGTTCCTTTGCTGTCCGCTTCTCTGATGCCTGCTTTTTCTCCGGCCCAGCTTCCGTCACCGTTCCTGTCCCAAGCCTTCCTCCGACCACACTGCTGGCGCTTAGGATCACCGGGCCGCTGACCCCGTAGTGGGTGAACAGCATTTCACCAAATTCTTCATAAAGTTTCTTTTTTCCGTCATAAACCGCCGCGGCAACATTGCGCAGGGAAAGCCCCTGGAGTTCTTTTGCATACCATTCCTTCACTTCCATAGGCACCAGGGCCGGAATAAGCTCTGTCACCTTATGCCCGGTGACTTCTCCAAAGCGATATCCGTCCCCCGTACTTCCGGTAGACGGGTAGGAAAGCCCTCCCGTAGCAATGATGCATGCATCTCCCGTTTCTTTCTTCCCGTTTCGAAAGAGCAGTCCCAGAAATGCGGCGCCGTCTGTCAGCACTTCCTTCACTTCACTGTGCAGATGTACCTGCACGTTCCGCCGTTCCATCTCCTTTTCCAGTACACGGATCACATCAGAAGAATGGTCTGACAAAGGAAACACCCGATTTCCCCGCTCTGTTTTCGTCCGCAGTCCGATATCTTCAAAAAACTCGATAGCCTGCTCATTGGTAAATCCATAAAATGCACTGTATAAAAACTTGGGATTGCTGACCACAGAAGCAAACAGCGTATCCATATCGCAGGCATTTGTCAGATTGCACCGCCCTTTGCCTGTGATAAACAGCTTCTTGCCAAGTTTCTCATTTTTTTCAAATACATGGACTTCATGTCCGTTCCCGGCCGCAGTAACCGCTGCCATCATCCCGGCAGCACCGCCGCCTATCACCAAAACTTTGCTCATCATCAATTCTTCTTTCATATGCCGTAAAAACTTTTTTCATCAGATTGCCCGTGTATATTCCTTCAGCCAGCGTCTCTCTTCCTCCGTAAGATGCGGACTGATTTTCTCATATACCTTCTGATGATAATCATTGAGCAGTTTCTTCTCCTGCTCCGTCATCAGTTCAGGCGCAATGGCATCCAGATCGATGGGTACATAGGTCAGAATCTCAAAATGTAAAAACTGCCCGTACTCATTCTTTTCTCCTTCCGCCACCATCAATTCATTCTCGATGCGGATGCCATGAGAACCTTCTATATAAATCCCCGGTTCATCCGTGATCACCATATTGACCTCCAGCGCCGGATACTTTGATTTTCCAGGCACCCGTTTCCAATGGAAATTTACCGGCGGCTCATGGATATTCCCCAGGTATCCGACTCCATGGCCGGTCCCGTGATTATAATTCAGCCCCTGTCTCCAGAACGGCTCTCTCGCTGCATAATCCAGGGTCATTCCCGAACAGCCATACAGGAACCTGGCATCTGCCAGATGCAGCATACCGCAGACCACTGTGGTAAAATGCCGCCTCATTTCCTCTGTGATCTCTCCCAGCGCGACCGTCCTTGTGATATCCGTAGAACCCTCAAAATAGTGTCCGCCGGTATCTGTCAGGAACAGCCCCTCGGTCTTCAATTCCACATCGGTCTCCGGCGAGGAAGAATAGTGGGCGCATGCCGCGTGCTCTTTATACGCGCTGATCGGTCCAAAGCTCGGTCCCATGAAATGATCCTGCGTCCCCCGAAATTCCTCCAGCTTTGCGGATGCCGTCATTTCCGTGATCCGTTCCTTCCCAATGTTCGTTTTCAGCCAGTACATGAACTTCGTATGGGCTATTCCATCCTTGATATGAGCATTTCTGATATTCTCTGCTTCCACCTGATTCTTAACCGCCTTCATCATCACGATCGGATTCTCCGCCTGGATCTTGGAAACCTCACCTGAAATGTTGCTGAACAGGGCATAGTTCATCTGTTCCGGATCCAGCATCACCTTCTGCTCTTTTGTAAACGCCTTCATGCGGTCATAGATTCCGTCATACGGATATAGGGTCACATGGTTTTTCTGGAAATGTGCTTTTATTTCATCGGAAAACTTCCGCTCATCCGCATACAGTTCTACCCTGTCCTTTTCAATCACCGCATAGGAAAGAAGCAGCGGAAAATACTCCACATCATTTCCACGGATATTCAGAAGCCATCCGATATCATCCAGACTGGTAATGACCAGCAC
This sequence comes from Lachnospiraceae bacterium M18-1, assembly GCA_000403295.2. GTDB lineage: Bacteria > Bacillota > Clostridia > Lachnospirales > Lachnospiraceae > Schaedlerella. Next base: position 756,047 of record KE159605.1, read on the forward strand.
ATCCGCCTTCTGTCCTTCCATCGCCTTCCGCACTCTGGACAGCTTTTGTTCCACCGTTTCCCCTGCGTATTGAATGTCCAGCAGAAAGGCTGGTTTTTCGGAAAGAGGAGGACGTTCCTCCCAGACATCATCTGCCAGATCCAGGTCATAACGAACCTTTCCTCCTTTTTCTGACGCGATCTCCGCGTATTCCCGGCCCTTCGCAACACCTACCGTGCGGCCGTCAAATCCGATCACTCCGGCCCCGGGCAGTTCCTGTTTTAAAAACTCCTCGATGGTCGGCACATCAGGCTCTCCAATCTTCTGCAGGATGATCCCGCTTCCCTGAAGTTCCTGCGCCGCCTGGATAAAATATCTTCCGTCTGTCCAGACGTAGGCCCGATCCTGCAGGACCACTGCCGTCCCTGCGGATCCGGTAAAGCCTGTCAGAAATTTTCTCACCTTAAAATGTTCCCCGACGTATTCACTCTGGTGATAATCCGCCGTGGGAACGATATAAATCTGTATATCCTGCTTCTTCATCAGTTCCTGAAGCTTCTCAATTCTTTCCTGAACTTTCATTTTCCTGCTCCTTTAAATCTCCGTAAAAATAACCCTGCCGCGATATCCACGTCCGTGGCCATCCAGGTGCAGCTGCTGCCGGCTGCTGTTTTTATACACGGCAGATCTGTCAGAAAAAGCCGAAGCCGTATTTCGTGTGGAGGAAACCGGCCCCGGCTTGTTTGTACTATTTATAGCTGCTGTTCATAGTCCTGTCTTTATACCGGATATGCCCCGTTCTCCGTGTCTGCCACCTTAGCATCCACTTTGGTCTGCTGCGCTTCCCTGTACTTAAAGAAGTCTACCGCTACCTGCGGGAACAGTGCATAGCTGAGCACATCCTCGTCCTGCTGGATCCACTGTGCACATTCCTTTCGAAGGGTATCCAGCTCGTCCGGGATCAGGTCTGCCGGACGGCAGGTGATGATCTCCGCATCTTCTCCGACTACTTTCTTCTGAATCTCCGAATTAAACGGTTTTACGGTTGCGCCGTATTTTCCGGTCAGCACGTCCTTAGTCTCTTTTGTCGCCATCTTATAACGCTCACCCATCAGTACATTGAATACGGCCTGGGTTCCTACGATCTGAGAAGACGGAGTAACCAGCGGCGGCTCTCCAAGGTCTGCCCTTACACGCGGCACTTCTTCCAGAACATCGTAGAACTTGTCTTCCGCACCCTGCTCTTTGAGCTGGCTGGTCAGGTTGGACAGCATACCGCCCGGTACCTGGTACAGCAGTGTCTTGATATTCACACCCATGTTCTTCGGATTCAGCAGGCCGCTTGCAAGCGCCTCATCCCGGATCGGACGGAAATAATCCGCGATCTCCGCCAGAAGGTTCTGATCCAGCCCCGTATCATAAGGTGTTCCCTTGAAGGTCTCCACCATAACCTCTGTCGCCGGCTGGGAGGTTCCCAGAGCGAAAGGCGACATTGCGGTATCGATGATGTCCGCCCCTGCCTCGATGGATTTCAGATAGGTCATGGAGCCTACGCCGGAGGTATAGTGGGTATGCATCTCGATCGGGATCTCAACCGCTTCCTTCAGAGCAGTCACAAGCTCCGTTGCCTGATACGGACAGAGGAGTCCCGCCATATCCTTGACACAGATGGAGTTTGCACCCATATCCTGGATTCTCTTTGCCAGATCCATCCAGTATTCCAGCGTATACGCGTCTCCCAGTGTATAGGACATTGCAACCTGTGCATGTGCCTTTTCCTTGTTGGCTGCAGTTACGGCTGTCTGCAGATTGCGGATGTCATTCATACAGTCAAAGATACGGATGATATCGATTCCGTTTGACGCGGACTTCTGTACGAAATACTCTACCACGTCGTCCGCATAGGGACGGTAACCCAGAATATTCTGCCCGCGGAACAGCATCTGCAGCTTCGTATTCTTAAATCCGTCGCGGAACTTCCGAAGCCGCTCCCATGGATCTTCCTTCAGGAAACGTAAAGATGCGTCAAAGGTTGCGCCTCCCCAGCATTCTACCGCATGGTATCCGACCTTGTCCATCTTCTCCACGATCGGCAGCATCTGTTCTGTTGTCATTCTGGTAGCGATCAGAGACTGATGCGCGTCACGCAGAATCGTCTCTGTTATTTTTACTGGTTTTTTTGCTATTTCTGCCATTCAATTTGTCCTCCATAATTATTTGATCCTGCTCACACCATCCTAAGCCGTGAAAACAAATCCCGCACAGCTTGAGCATGTGCTTGTTTCACACTTCATCAGGCATTCAGCAGCGTTTATTTCACACCAAATATCGCCATAAAGGTTCCGGCTGCCACCGCAGTACCGATGACTCCGGCAACGTTCGGTCCCATCGCATGCATCAGAAGGAAGTTCGTCGGATCCGCCTCCGCGCCCACCTTCTGGGAAACTCTGGCTGCCATCGGAACCGCAGATACACCGGCGGAACCGATCAGCGGATTCACCTTGCCTCCGGTCACCTTGCACATCAGCTTTCCAAAGAGGACTCCGGCTGCCGTTCCGAATGCAAATGCCACCAGTCCAAGGACTACGATCTTGATCGTGCTCCAGTTCAAAAATGCCTCGGCGCTTGTAGTCGCGCCTACGGACGTTCCAAGCAGGATGACTACGATATACATCAGGGCATTGGAAGCAGTCTCTGTCAGCTGTCTTACCACGCCGCACTCCCGGAACAGGTTACCCAGCATAAGCATACCAACCAGCGGCGCTGTCGTTGGAAGGATCACACAGACAACGATGGTCACGACGATCGGGAACAGGATCCTCTCCAGCTTGCTGACCGGACGGAGCTGCTCCATCTTGATCTTCCGCTCTTCCTCTGTGGTCAGAAGCTTCATGATCGGCGGCTGGATGATCGGCACCAGTGACATATAGGAATATGCCGCCACGGCGATGGGTCCCATGATCGCAGTCTGCTGCAGCTTTCCTGCCAGGAAAATGGAGGTCGGTCCGTCGGCACCGCCGATAATGGAGATGGCTGCCGCAGCCTTGTCCGAGAATCCCATTGCCATTGCTCCTAAATATGCAGCGAAGATACCAAACTGTGCCGCCGCACCAAGGAGGAAGCTCTTCGGATTGGCGATCAGCGGCCCGAAATCAGTCATCGCGCCGACGCCCATGAAAATCAGGGACGGCAGGATGGCCCATTCATCCAACACATAAAAATAATACAGGAGTCCGCCTACCCCGTTTGAGGAGTCCTCGGCATGGAGCATAATATCCGGATAGATATTGACAAGCAGCATACCGAAGGCAATCGGAACAAGGAGCAGCGGCTCAAATTCATGCCTGATTGCTAAATATAGGAACACGCAGGCAACCGCGATCATAATCACATTTCCCCAAGTCAGGTTCATGAACGCAGTCTGCTCAATGAGGTGTCCTAACGTATTTGAAATATATTCCATTTGTTAAACCTCCGTATTTAAACTAGTTTAATGTAGCCAATACTGCTCCTGCTTCTACGGCATCGCCGACTGCTACATCAATACTAGCAACTGTTCCTGCCTCCGGGGCAACGACCGGGATCTCCATCTTCATGGCTTCGATAATGACAACCGGATCGCCTGCCTGTACACTCTGTCCTACGCTCGCTTCAATCTTGAATACCTTGCCTGCCGCACCGGCCTTTACCTGGATGCTGCCTGCTCCCGCCGCTGCCTTCGGTGCCGCAGGAGCCGCTTTCGGCGCCGCCGGTGCTGCTGCCACAGGTCTTGCTGCCGGAGCCGCGCCTGCACCGTTCTCTTCTACCGTTACATCATAAACATTGCCATTTACTGTGATCGTATAATTTTTCATCTTTATTCTCCTCCTTATATCACCTTACTGATGAATTCCATTTATTGGATTTTCTTCTCTTGATCGAACGCACCACAAATCCGTCCGTAGTCGTTCCCTCCGCCGCTGCGATCGCGGCCGCGATCACTGCGATCAGTTCACTGTCATCGGCCTGTGCCGCGGGTGCAGGCTCTGCCACTGTAACCGGTGCCGGAGCCGCCGGCGCAACTTCCTTCTTCCGGAACTTTGCTTCAAGAGCCGGGATCTTCTCAAACAGTGAAATAATAAATGAAATAAAAATCAATACCACGAATACGGTTCCCATTCCCAGGATCGTATTCAGCCCGGCCTTTTTCAAGATCTCGACTGTTGTATAGTGCGCATTGACCGTGATGCTTTCCATCTGCCCGCTCTCGTCAAAGGCAAACTGCAGCTCGGCATCTCTCTCCTCCCCTTTCAGAGGAGCCGAAACGATCACGCCCGTATTGGTGACTTCCGTTGTAAAATCTCCGATCTCCAGAAATTCACCGCAGTCCTCCTGCCCGGACTTCCAGGAATCGATCATGGTCCGGAAATTATCCGCTGCGATCGGAAATCCTGTCATCATAAGTGTATAATCCAGATTGTAATCGGACATGGACCGATATTGTTCAAACTCTTCGTCCGACATCTTGCTGAAATTATTGATGATTCCCTGCGCATACTGCTGCAGCAGCTCCTCATCATACTCTTTTTCCGCTGACTTGCTTCCGCATCCTGCCAGGCAGAAGATCAGGATAAGGACAAGTCCCGCTATACTTAATTTTTTCTTCACTTCGCCTCACCTCACTAAACCGTACCGTGTTTTTTATCCGGACGGTCCTCTCTTTTTGTGAACAGCATCTCAAATGCTCCGATCACATATTTTCTGGTGTCTGCAGGTTCGATGATCGCATCCACATATCCCCGCCTTGCCGCAGACATGGGGCTGGACTGCAGCTCTTTATATGCCGCTGCCTTCTCTTTGAGCACCCCGGCATCCGCGTCAGCATACATGATCTTCGCCGCGAGCGCGGAATCCATCATGCCGATCTCAGTTTCCGGCCATGCATAGACCAGGTCCGCGCCGATGGACTTACTGTTCATTGCAACATAAGCGCTTCCGTAAGCCTTGCCCACGATCACATTGACCTTCGGCACCGTCGCGTTTGCAAATGCATAAGTCAGCTTCGCAACACTTTTTGCCATATCTTTTTCTGCTGCTTTTGTCGCCTCATAGCCGGTCACATTGGTCAGTGTCAATACCGGAACAGAAAATGCGTCGCAGAAATTCAGGAAATCTGCAGCCTTTTTACAGCCGTCTACGGTCAGCACGGTGTCAAAACTCTGCGCGTTCCCTTCCGCATCATAGATCTTGGAACGGTTGGCAAGTGCTCCGACCGTCATGCCGTTGAGACGGATAAATCCTGCTGCCATCTCTTTTGCATATTCTTTCTTCACTTCGAAAAATACCTGGCTGTCCGAAATCTGCGCAAGAGCAATGCCTGTATCCTCGGATGCGTTGGCAATGTCCGCACAGACGCGGTTCAGATCGTCCATGCATTCCTCATAAGAGTTATCATCTTCATTATTAGCCGGAATCATACCGATCAGTGTACGGATCTGGCCTAAAACCTCTTCTTCTGTTCCGATTCCGTCCACCAGGCCGGAGGTCTGGCTCTGATACTCGGCACTGGAAGTATCACATTTGGAGATCTCATTTCCCTCCAGGGCATTCGGGGAATTCACAAATAATCTGCCGTCCTTGCTTTCCATAAATGTGAAATCCGTCAGTCCGGGAACGACTGCAAGCCCGCCGCCGCACATACCGAAGATCGCCGTGATCTGCGGTATCACACCGGACGCCATAGACTGCTTGTAATACAGGCTTCCAAACGCCTCCAGTGCGTCGGTGGCTTCCTGAAGACGCAGCCCTGCACAGTCGACCAGACCAATGACCGGCGCACCCATCTTCATTGCCATATCATAAATATTGGCAATCTTTCTTGCATGCATCTCGCCTACCGCGCCCTTCAATACGGTCGCGTCCTGGCTGTATACATACACCAGATTACCATCGATCACTCCATAACCAGTGATGACACCGTCGGATGGAGTCTCTTTTGCCTGCAGATTGAAATCGGTATTTCTGGCTGTTACTGCGCCGCCGATCTCAACAAAGCTTCCCTCATCAAGCATCGAGGCAATTCTTCTGCTTGCTGGGTTCCCAGTTGCATTGTAGCTCATATTTTAGCCCTCCATATAAAAAAATATTTAAAAATTAAACCAAAATTTATGCCTATTTTAGTATAAACTAATTGGGTGAAAAATACAATGAAAAAAAAGTAGAAATTGACAGATTCGGTAACCCCTTTGGTTACAATTCACTGCCTAACCGGCCGTGAACAGTAACATCCCTTGGGTATAACAACGGGGATGCCGTTTTGGCATCCCCAATCACACAAAATAGTTGTTATGGTCTTTTATAATCTGCTTGCTATGGCTTTGATGAAGTCCTCGCTGTTGAGTACGGTTGGGTTCTCTATGGTCGTGATCAGAGCGAGATCTTTGGTCATTTCGCCGGACTCGATGGTGTCTATGGTTGCTTTCTCCAGTTTTTCAGCGAAGTCCATCAGAGCCTGGTTTCCATCGAGCTCACCACGTTTTCTGAGAGCGCCGGTCCAGGCGAAGATGGTCGCTACGGAATTGGTTGAGGTTTCTTCACCTTTTAAATGTTTGTAGTAGTGGCGCTGGACGGTGCCGTGGGCAGCTTCGTATTCATAGTAGCCGTCAGGGGATACGAGTACGGAGGTCATCATGGCCAGAGAACCGAAAGCGGAGGAGATCATATCGCTCATAACGTCTCCGTCGTAGTTCTTGCATGCCCAGATATAGCCGCCTTCGGACTTCATCACGCGGGCTACGGCATCATCGATCAGGGTGTAGAAGTAGACAATTCCGGCTTCTTTGAATTTGTCCGCATATTCTGCGTCGTAGATCTCCTGGAAAATGTCCTTAAACGTGTGGTCGTACTTTTTGGAAATCGTATCTTTGGTTGCGAACCAGAGGTCCTGTTTGATATCCAGTGCATAGTTGAAACAGCTTCTGGCGAAGCTTCCGATAGACTGGTTCAGATTGTGCATTCCCTGGGCTACGCCGGGGCCTGCATACTCGTGTACCAGTTCACGGAGCTCTGTTCCGTCCTGGGCGGTGTAGACCAGCTCCACCTTACCTGCTCCCGGGATTTTTATTTCTGTGTTTTTGTAAACGTCTCCGTAGGCATGTCTTGCGATCGTAATGGGCTTCTTCCAGTTCTTTACACAGGGTTCGATTCCCTTTACCACAATGGGGGCACGGAACACGGTTCCGTCCAGGATCGCACGGATCGTACCGTTGGGGCTCTTCCACATTTCCTTCAAGTCGTACTCGTCCATACGCGCCGCATTGGGAGTAATGGTAGCACATTTTACGGCAACTTTGTATTTTTTCGTGGCATTTGCAGAATCTACGGTTACCTGGTCGTCTGTCGCGTTGCGGTGTTCCAGACCCAGATCGTAGTATTCCGTATTTAACTCGATAAACGGCTCCAGGAGATGGTCCTTGATCATCTTCCAGAGGATCCGGGTCATCTCGTCCCCGTCCATTTCCACGATCGGCGTTGTCATTTTAATCTTTTCCATTGGATAACTCCTCCTAATTTAATTCTTCTGTCCCCTGCTTCCGCATGTTCTGCATTACATGCAGCACATGTTCGTTGGCAAGCTGTTCTGCAAGATTGGCATCCCTGTCCCGGATTGCCCGCAGAATCTGCTTATGCTCCCGGATAGACTTCCTTGCACGCTCCTCTGAAACCATGGAGGAACGCCTTGCCATCAGGGAATACCTGTGAAAATCCGTCAGGACATGGCTTAAGATCCGGCTCTGGGAAGCTTCATACAGGACCATATGGAACCTGCCGTCCAGATCCGCCACCTGATCCGCACTGCTGCCCTCCCGCCTGGAGTGAAATTCCGAAAGAAAGATGATCTCTTCCAACTCCTCGATCTGCTCCTCCTTGATATGTTCTGTCGCCCATCTCGCACAGAGTCCTTCCAGCATGAAGCGCATCTCATAGATGTCCTGAACATCTTTTTCCGTAATCCCGGTCACAAAAGCTCCCTTGTTCGGAATGATCGTGACCAGCCCCTCCAGCTCCAGCTGGCGCAGCGCTTCCCGTACAGGCGTCCTGCTGACTCCAAGCTCTTTTCCAAGAGCAACCTCCCGAAGCTCCTCATGTTCTTTATATGTACCATTGAGAATATTGTCCCGGATACTCTGGAACACATGGCTTCTCAAAGAATTTTCCTGATATCCCTCCATCATTTCCTCCTGTCAGTTCAAACTCGAATATCGAAAGGGCATCTCATCTATCCCCGTAAGACCGGCGGATTTCATCCGACAAGCCTTGTATCATTGTATACATTAATACAATTTTTGTCAATATATGGAACATGAGAAGAAAATGATATATTAATTCGGAGGTCAGACGATAACCCGGACCTTTAACACCCCTTTGATCTCTCCCAGACTCTCCACAACTTTATCGGAAATCTCTGCATCCACATCGATCATCGTGTATGCATACGCTTTTTTACTTTTATTTGTCATCAGCGTGATATTCATGTTTTCCTTCGCGAGAAGTGACGTAAACTGTCCCAACATATTTGGGATATTATGATGCAGGATCGTCACCCGGCTGCCCTCTTCCTTGACTCCCATATTGCAGTCCGGATAGTTCACGGAATGGGTGATATTTCCGTTTTCCAGATAATCCCGCAGTTCTTTCACAGCCATTTTCGCGCAATTATCCTCGGACTCCTCTGTGGACGCCCCCAGATGTGGAATCACGATGGCACCTTTCACGCCTGCGATCTCCGGGGTCGGAAAATCCGTTACATACCTTTTTACCGATCCGGAGATCAACGCATCCACGATGGCCTCACTGTCCACCAGAATATCCCGGGCAAAGTTCAGGATGATGACGCCCTTTTTCATCAGACTGATAGCCTCACGGTTGATCATGCCCTTGGTGCTGTCCAGCGCCGGCACGTGAATAGTAAGATAATCACATTCCTTGTAGAGTTCATCTACAGTCTTCGCATGGTGGATATTTCTGGACAGCTGCCATGCGGCGTCTACCGATACGTATGGATCATATCCGTACACATCCATTCCCAGATGGATGGCCGCGTTAGCGACCCGCACGCCGATGGCGCCCAGACCGATGACACCCAGCTTCTTACCGTCAAGCTCTCTTCCGGCAAATGCTTTCTTCGCCTTCTCGGCTTCCTTCGCAAGATCTCCGTCCTCTTCATGCTCCTGCACCCAGTTGATGCCCCCGATGATATCCCGGGCCGCCAGCAGCATCCCTGCCAGAACCAGCTCCTTGACACCATTGGCATTGGCACCGGGCGTATTGAATACAACGATACCCTTTTCCGCACATGCTTCCAGAGGAATGTTGTTCACTCCGGCTCCGGCACGGGCAACCGCCTTCAATTCTTTTCCAAATTCCATCTCATGCATGGCAGCGCTGCGGACGAGGATCGCATCTGCTTCTTCTGCATGTTCCACTCTGGCATAGTTCTCGTCAAATCGTTCAATTCCAACCGGCGCGATCGGATTCAGGCAATGATATTTATACATCTTACAGATTCTCCTCTTCAAACTTCTTCATAAATGCAACCAGCGCTTCTACTCCTTCATAAGGCATCGCGTTGTAAATGCTCGCGCGCATACCGCCCACGCTCCTGTGGCCCTTGAGATTTTCCAGTCCTGCCGCCTTTGCTTCTTTTACAAATCTGGCATCCAGGTCTGCGTCCCCTGTGACAAACGGAACGTTCATCAGAGAACGGTCCTTCGGTACGACAGTCCCCTTGAACAGCCTGCTCTGATCCAGAAAATCATACAAAAGCTTCGCCTTCTTTTCGTTGCGCTCCTTCATCACTTCCAGCCCGCCCATCTTTTTAAGCCACTTGAACACCTTGCCACAGATATAGATTCCATAGGCCGGCGGCGTATTATATAAAGACTTCGCATCCGCATGGGTCTTGTAGGTCAGCATGGTGGGCGTCCCCGAAAGGACGTCCTCTGTGATCAGATCTTCCCGGATGATCACGATCACAACGCCTGCCGGACCGATATTTTTCTGAACCCCGCCGTATACGATTCCGTATTTTGTTACGTCGATAGGTTCGGATAGGAAACAGGAGGATATATCCGATACCAATATCTTTCCCTTTGTATTGGGAAGCTCCTGATACTTGGTGCCGTAGATCGTATTATTTTCACAGATATAGACGTAATCCGCATCTTCGGAAACAGGAAGGTCCGAGCAGTCCGGGATATAGGAATAGGTCTGATCCTCCGAGGAAGCGATCCGGTTGACCTTTCCATATTTTTCCGCCTCCTGGGCCGCCTTTTTCGCCCACTGTCCGGTGATGATATAATCCGCAGATCTGTTCTTCATCAGATTCATCGGGATCATGGCAAACTGCTGGGAAGCCCCTCCTTGCAGAAACAGCACCTTATAATTGTCGGGAATCCCCATCAGTTCCCGAAGATCTGCTTCCGCGCCGGTGATGATCTCATCGTAGGCCTTGGAACGATGGCTCATCTCCATCACGGACATGCCAGTCCCTCTATAGTCCAGCATCTCGTCTGCTGCTTCCTGAAGCACTTCCTCCGGCAATACTGCCGGCCCTGCCGAAAAATTATATACTCTGCTCATTTTTCATTCCTCCTCACTCACTTCAAATCTGTATCTGTCCTGAAAAGCTACAGATCCTCTTCATCAAACGCCTCGCTGATTGCCGCACCGGGTGCGACCATCGGCCACACTTTATCATCGCAGTCAATCTGACAGTCGATCAATACCGGCTGATCTGATTTCAGCGCCCTGGCGAACGCCTCCCGGAACTCCTCCTGCGTTGTCGCGCGGATACCTTCCGCCCCCATAGCTTTTGCAAGCTTGACAAAGTCTACTCCATCATTCAAAACGGTAGCGGAATACCGCTGTCCGTAGAACAGGTTCTGCCACTGGCGTACCATCCCCAGCACATGGTTGTTGATCACTACCTCGATGACCGGAATCTGATACCGCGCCGCGGTCGCGATCTCATTCATATTCATCCGAAAACAGCCGTCACCGGCAATATTGACCACGGTCTTGTCCGGGCAGCCCATCTTGGCTCCCAGAGACGCCCCCAGGCCATATCCCATGGTCCCCAGGCCGCCGGAGGTCAAAAATGTCCGGGGCCTTGAATACCGGTAAAACTGGGCCGCCCACATCTGGTGCTGCCCCACCTCGGTCACGATCAGGGCATCCCCTTTTGTCTGCCGGTAGATCTCTTCGACAATAAAGGGCCCGCTCAGCGTATCCGGATGAAATTTCATAGGATATTGCTGCCCGTATTCCCGGATTCTTTCCATCCATTCCGGGTGAGACTGCTGGGAAAGCTTTTGATTTACCTTTTTCAGGGACTCCCGGATATCTCCTGTGACCCCGGCAGTGATGATCACATTTTTATTCATCTCCGCAGGATCCACATCAAACTGCAGGATTTTCGCATCCTTCGCAAATTTCTGTGTATTGCCTGTGACGCGGTCGCTGAACCGGGCGCCGAATACGATCAGCAGGTCGCATTCGCTGACCCCAAAATTGGAGGTCTTGGTCCCGTGCATGCCCAGCATTCCCGTATACCGCTCATCAGTCCCCGGAAATGCCCCTTTTCCCATCAGGGAATCGGTGACCGGCGCATCCGCCTTATCCACAAACTCCCTCAGTTCTTCACTGGCTCCGGAAAGCACGGCGCCGCCGCCTACAAAAACATAGGGGCGCTCTGCCTCTTCGATCATTGCTACGGCCCGTTCAATCTCCTGTTCCTGGATGTTTGTTCCATCCGGCACATAAGGCAGAATCTCTTCCTTTGTATACTCTGTCTTCGTACCGGTCACATCCTTCGGAATATCAATAAGCACCGGGCCCGGCCGGCCGGACCTGGCAATCTGGAATGCCTTCCGGATAGTGTCCGCCAGGGTGCTCACATCCTTTACGATATAATTGTGTTTCGTAATAGGCATCGTGATCCCGGTGATATCCACTTCCTGAAAGCTGTCCTTCCCAAGAAGGGAAACACCCACATTGCAGGTGATCGCTACAATAGGGATCGAATCCATATACGCAGTAGCGATCCCTGTCACCAGGTTGGTGGCTCCCGGACCGCTGGTAGCAAAGCACACCCCTACCTTGCCGGTGGCACGGGCATATCCGTCCGCAGCATGTGCCGCTCCCTGCTCATGGGATGTAAGTATATGCTTTATTTCATCACTATGCTGATATAACGCGTCGTATACATTTAAGATCGCACCGCCCGGATACCCGAATACCGTATCCACGCCCTGCTCCTTCAGGCATTCAATGACAATGTCTGCTCCTGTCAAATACATTGCAGGTACCTCCTAATCATTCTTTTGTTTTCGGAATCTCCAGGATAGCCCCCCGGTTGCCGGATGTCACCATGGAAGCGTATCTTGCCAGATATCCGGTCTTCACATTGGGCTCCTTGGGCTGCCATTTTGCTTTCCTTGCCGCCAGCTCTTCCTCAGACACATCCAGTTCCAGTTTCAGCTCCGGAATGTTGATCTTGATCAGGTCCCCCTCTTCTACCAAAGCGATAGGGCCGCCAACAGCCGCCTCTGGGGATACATGCCCGATGGAAGCTCCTCTGGAGGCTCCGCTGAAACGTCCGTCCGTGATCAGCGCAACGGAAGATCCCAGTCCCATGCCGGCAATGGCTGAGGTGGGATTCAGCATTTCACGCATTCCAGGACCGCCCTTGGGCCCTTCATAGCGGATGACCACCACATCCCCCGCATGGATCTCTCCGCCCTTAATCGCCGCGATCGCATCCTCCTCACATTCGAACACTCTCGCAGGTCCTTCGTGGACAAGCATCTCCTCCACCACTGCGGAACGCTTTACCACACTTCCGTCCGGCGCCAGATTCCCTTTCAGGACTGCAAGTCCGCCTGTCTCACTGTAGGGATGGTCGATGGGACGGATGACCTCCGGATCCCGGTTGACGCATCCGGAAATGTTTTCTCCCACTGTCTTTCCGGTAACGGTCATACAGTCCGTATGGAGCAGGCTCTTTTTATTCAGTTCATTCATCACCGCGCTGACGCCTCCGGCTTCGTTCAGGTCTTCCATATAGGTAGGACCTGCCGGTGCCAGATGACACAGGTTAGGCGTCTTTGCGCTGATTCCGTTTGCAAAATCAATCTCAAAATCCATGCCGATCTCATGGGCAATAGCCGGAAGGTGGAGCATACTGTTGGTAGAGCATCCCAATGCCATATCTACGGTCAGGGCATTGAGCACCGCTTTTTCTGTCATGATATCTCTTGGGCGGATGTTCTTTCTCACCAGTTCCATCACCTGCATACCTGCATGCTTCGCGAGGCGGATCCGTTCGGAATAGACTGCCGGAATGGTCCCGTTTCCCGGAAGGCCCATACCCAGCACTTCTGTCAGACAGTTCATACTGTTGGCTGTGTACATGCCGGAGCAGGAACCGCAGGTCGGACAGACATTATTCTCAAACTCACAGACCTCTTCTTCGGTCATGGTGCCTGCCGCATAGGATCCCACCGCCTCGAACATACTGGACAGACTCCGCTTCTTCCCCTTCACATGGCCCGCAAGCATGGGACCGCCGCTGACAAAGATGGTAGGCACGTTGATCCTGGCCGCCGCCATCAAAAGGCCCGGTACATTTTTATCACAGTTTGGAATCATCACAAGGGCATCAAACTGATGGGCCATAGCAAGCGCCTCTGTGGAATCCGCGATCAGGTCCCTGGTGACCAGAGAATACTTCATCCCGATATGTCCCATGGCAATTCCGTCGCAGACCGCGATCGCCGGAACCATGATCGGCGTCCCTCCCGCCATGGAGACTCCCATCTTGACCGCTTCCGTGATCTTATCCAGGTTCATATGTCCCGGCACGATCTCATTGTAGGAGCTGACCACGCCTACCAGAGGCCTCTCCAGTTCTTCCTTTGTATATCCAAGTGCGTTAAACAGGGAACGGTGGGGTGCCTGCTGTACACCCTTTGTAACGGTATCACTTCTCATCTTTGTATCCTTCCTTTCTTAATCCTGCGATTCACTGATTTTTATACAGTCTGTCTGATATACCTGCAGATCATGTCTCCCATCTCGCTGGTACCGATCTGCGTCTTCCCATCTGACATAATATCAATGGTACGGTATCCTTCCTTTAACACCTGTGCGACCGCCTGCTCAATGGCATCCGCTTCTTTGTCCAGGTCAAAGGAGAAGCGCAGCATCATAGCCGCCGAAAGTATGGTAGCTATAGGATTGGCAATCCCTTTTCCCGCGATATCCGGCGCAGAACCGCCGCTCGGCTCATAGAGTCCGAACCGGCTCTCGTTTAGGCTGGCGGATGCCAGCATCCCGATAGAGCCGGTCACCATACTAGCTTCATCCGACAAGATATCTCCGAACATATTCTCCGTCAGGATCACATCAAACTGCTTCGGATCCTTGACGAGCTGCATCGCGCAGTTATCAACCAGCATATGCTCCAGCTTCACTTCCGGATACTCTGCCGCAACCTCCTCCACGACCTTTCTCCACAGCCGGGAAGAATCCAGTACATTGGCTTTGTCTACACTGGTCACTTTTTTCCGCCGCTTCATGGCGATATCGAATCCCCGCCTGGCAATCCTGCAAATCTCGTTTTCATTATATGTAAGGGTATCACGGGCGGTCATGACGCCGTCCACTTCTTCCGTGGAACGCTCCCCGAAATATAATCCTCCGGTCAGCTCCCGCATGATCATCATATCAAATCCGCCCTGAGTGATCTCTTCTTTCAAAGGACAAGCCCCTTTTAATTCTTCATACAAAACCGCCGGACGAAGATTGGCAAACAGGTTCAGTTCCTTCCGGATCCTCAGGAGTCCTGCCTCCGGTCTCTTAGACGGTTCTAACTGATACCAGGGAGAGGTCTTTGCGTCTCCTCCGATGGAACCCATCAATACGGCGTCGCTCGACTTTGCCAGCCCGATCGTCTCATCTGTCAGCGGCACTCCATGCACATCGATGGATGCCCCGCCCATCAATAGCTGCGTATAATTCATCTCATGCCCGTAAACTTCTGCTGTTCTGTCCAGAACCTTCATTGCTTCCGTCACGATCTCCGGTCCGATTCCATCGCCCTTGATCACACCGATATTTAACTTCATATCCCATCTTCCTTTCCTCTTCCAAATACATAAAAAACGCTATTTGTTATCATACCGCATTTTTTCGGCTGTTTCAACCCTTTGAACTGCAAAATATCACGCGGAAACTAATGCCAGTTACTGTATATATCCACAAAAAAAGACCGGTAGCATTGCCGTCCGGTCCTTTTACAGTCATGTAATCCTGTTCTATTATTCTGCTCCCGGCTTTTCCAGCTGGGCGATGGCTGACTTCTGCATCGGGATCCGGCAGTTCTTATTGCTTCCAAATTCCACAATGACCGCTTCATCTGAAATGTCAATGATCACACCATAAAATCCGCTGGTAGTCAGCACTGTATCCCCGATCTCCATGGTGGCAAGCATCCCCTGGACCCTTTTCTGCTCTTTCTTCTGCGGACGCATCAAAAAGAACCAGAACACACCAATCACGACAGCGTACATAATAAAAATGCTGCCTAATCCTGCCGGGCCTCCCGCCCCGCTTGAAGCTAATATTCCATTCATCCTGTTTCCTCCTAACCTCGGTACTCCGAAAAAAACTCCGGAGAGATCTTCTATTGTATAGAGATTCTTATAGCTGCCGTTTCCTCCTTCGGCACAATATACTTATCATACACAAAAATACCGGATTCTTCAAGCCTAATTTTCTATTTTCTTTAAATCCCATTTTAAGTCGTTACTGTTCACACCCTGACCGGGTGCTCACAGTAACGGCATCCAGCCCATTGAAAAGTCGCCTATCGGCGAGGGGCTGGATGCCCGCCCCATCACTAAATTGGCCGGATGCCGTGCAGCAAGTGCACGACACCGTGTGAACAGTAACTTTAAGTCGCCTATCCTTGTTCCTGAATCCCTGACAGCTTTCTCTTTTTATAGTCCTGATATTCTCCTGCCTCAATTGCGTCCCGGATCTCTTCCATCATCGTATTGTAAAAATACAGATTATGCAGGACACAGAGCCGCATTCCCAGCATTTCCTTTGCTTTGAGCAGATGCCGGATATAGGCGCGGCTGTAGCTTCTGCACGCCGGACACTGGCATCCCTCTTCTATGGGGCCTGGATCTGTCTCGTATTTTGCATTGAACAGATTCAGCTTGCCATGGTTGGTATACACATGCCCGTGCCGCCCGTTCCGCGAAGGGTAAACACAGTCGAAGAAATCCACGCCCCGGTCTACTGCTTCCAGAATATTCGCAGGCGTTCCCACTCCCATCAGGTACACCGGCCGGTCCTTGGGAAGCAGAGGAACCACGGCCTCCAGGATGCGGTACATCTCTTCATGGCTCTCTCCCACCGCCAGGCCGCCGATAGCATACCCGGCCAGATCCAGCTCCGTGATCTGCTTCGCGTGCTCCCTGCGGATATCTTCATAGATCCCCCCCTGGTTGATGCCGAACAAAAGCTGCTCACGGTTAATCGTGTCCGGCAGCGCGTTCAGCCTGTCCATTTCTGCCTTGCAGCGCTTCAGCCAGCGGTATGTCCTGGATACAGAATCCTCCATATAGGCACGGTCCGCCACGCTCGAAGGACATTCATCAAATGCCATAGCGATGGTGGAAGCCAGGTTGGACTGGATCTGCATACTCTCCTCAGGACCCATGAAAATCTTTCTCCCGTCGATATGGGATTGAAAATGAACTCCTTCTTCCTTGATCTTTCTCAGTCCCGCCAGTGAAAACACCTGAAATCCGCCGGAATCCGTCAGGATCGGCTTATCCCAGTTCATAAACCGGTGTAGTCCCCCCATCTGCCTGACGATGTGGTCTCCTGGCCGTACATGAAGATGATAGGTATTGGACAACTCCACCTGCGTCTTGATCTGACGCAGGTCATCGGTCGAAACCGCGCCCTTAATGGCGGCCGCGGTTCCTACGTTCATGAAAACCGGCGTCTCGATATTTCCGTGAACGGTGGCAAGGCGTCCCCGCTTCGCCATCCCGTCTGTTTTTATCAAATGATACATTTTTCCCTCTTTCATAAATTGAAACTTGCACAGTATATTGTTTTAGCTGACGCCATTCAGAATCGCTGCTGCAAACTAATAATGAATGATCACAGGCGTTCCGACCGGCAGCATATTATAGAGAGCCCCTGCCTGATCAAGCGGCATGTTGATACATCCGTGAGAACCTGCGCCGCTGGCATACAAAGAACCCCCGAACGCCGACTGCCAGGTGGCATCATGAAATCCAATCCCGCTCCAGGTCACCCGCATCCAGTAAGCAACCGGGGTCCGGTATTCCGGCTCCCCTGTTCTCGGATCAATCTCGCCTACCAGGGTAGAATTCAGCTCCTTTTCCAGAATACTGTACACACCGCTGGGTGTCTCTCTCGCCGGAGTCGGAACGCCAGTTACCACATCTGTCTCCAGGGCGACCGCACCGTCTACGATGAACCACATATGCTGTCCGGACAGATCCACCTCCGCATAGGTGCTGCCCCAGTCCTGCGGTCCCCTGGATGCCGCTCTCTGACCATCCACGTAAATCGGCTCCCTTGTCACCACTTCTCCATTCTTAATACTGTTGACCAATGCCGGAAATTCCGCTTCCTCGTCTACAGACCATCCATAAGTACCTCCGGACACCTCTACCGTCTTACCCCAGGGAGAAGTGATCGTCCTGGTCTTCCCCACTGTATCGTACTGCTTGCCGAACTCTCTCAGCCATTCCCGGACGGCTCCTTCATTAAAGGTCACCTTCATCTCCGCATCCGCTGTCACCCATTCGGAGATCAGTGTCTTATCTACGACCACCGGCTGATCCATAGAATATGTAATACTTGCCTTCAGATACTGGTTCATCTCATTGCAGGCAGCCCTCACATCCCCCGATTCCGATGTATACTTGGGAAGTGCATAACAGTTCTCCCCCACCATGTCCAGCTCTGGCTGAAATTCCGAAATATACTGATGGATCTTTTCACGGAGAAGCTCCTTGTTCACCTCTGTTCCTGTCACTTCCGGCTCTACCACATACTCTGTACCGTCAAACTTGGGGTACGCGGACGTGGGCGGGATCTGCTCTGCCTTCACCGCCTGCAGTGTGCTGATCTTATCTTCCAGCGCTTCCCGGTCATAGGACACATCCACAGTAGCTTTCGAGGAATTTTTCACGAAAAATGCCTGAGGCCAGAGAAATGCGTTCTGCTTTTGCAGAACATTTTCAATGTCCTTGTTCTCATTATATCGAAGTGATATTTCCTCTCCGCTGATGCTGTCCGTCTTATTATCCTTTTCCAGGATCGTCAGGCTGTAGCCCTGCACCTGCTGTTCTATGTATTCCTTCACATCTGCCGCTGTCTTCAAGGAAAAATCATGGCCGTTGATTTCCGTATTCATATAAAAATGACTCATAAAATATACAGAAATACCTATATAGGCAGCCGCAAATACTCCGACAAATACACCTGCCGCGATAAGCGGGATCGGTACTCCGGACTTCTTGGGTTTTCTTCCGGCCCCAGACGCTTTGGCCGGATTACCGGAGCTTCTTTTTGCCCCGGATTTTCCTGTTCCGTTTCTCTGCGCTCCGGATTTTCCCGCACTGTTTCTCTGAACGCCGGTTCTGCCTGTATTACCTTTTGAAGATCCGTTCTTTCCCGCAGCTCCCTTTTGCGGGCCGCTCTTCCCCGGATTATTTTTCTGCGCCTCCGTTTTTCCCGGACTCTTTTTTTGCGTTTCGTTCTTTCCTGTACTGTTCTTTTCCGCTCCGGTTTTTCCTGTACCATTGCTTTGTGCTTTGTTTTTTTCCTGGCTGTTCTTTTTATTTCCAGTATCCTTTTTTCCTGGATCATCTCTCTTTTTGTCTGAATTTTTTGCGCTTTCTTTCTTCATATCTACCTGCTCCCGAACCTCCGAATCCCATTCTTTGCTTTCTGGCGCTTGATATTGAACCTCTGCTGCCATCCTTTTTTGATCCGCACCCACCGGTTTTTTTTCCATCGATTTCTTTTGGCTGTCTGATGCAGACATGCGTTTTTTTACTGCAATACTTTCGGTAGCCGAATCTGCCGGACTTTTCTTTTCTGCTGCAGATTTATGGACTTTTTCCCCCGACACAGCAATGGATGCCTCACTTTTTTGATCTGGGTCTCCTGATCTGATCTTATTTTCTCTGACACTTTCATTTATATCTTCATCCTCATCCAGATAATCGTCTTCCTCATCCAGATAATAGTCCTCAAAATTTATCTGTTCTCCTGAGTAAAAATCATCATTATGATCTTTCGCATTTTTGCTCATCTGATACTTCTCCCTTAAAAATGATTCATCCGCCAGATCCTTCTCATTCATCTGCTTCCATAAAAAATGAATAGATTTTTACAAAAATCAAAATATATAGTATTCAAATTTTATTATATGTTACAGGCCACACCTTTACCAGGCGTGACCTGTAACTCAGGCCGCATTTTAAACTGCCTGCGGCAATTGGCGGCCTGAATACCAACTTTTATGTGCATCCTCCCTGCTGATCAGCATAGTGATCGGCGGGTGTGTGACCAGTAACTATTATATAACGAAAGATTTGGAATGTACAGCACAAATATTGTCAGTTCCTGTAAATTGTGGTATTGTTGTTACAGTTCACTGCCTAACCGGCCGTGAACTGTAACGCATCCAGCCCATTGAAAAGTCGCCTTGCGGCGAGGGGCTGGATGCCTGCAACCGCTATTTTACTGGGCGGATGCCTTGCAGCAGGGTGCAAGGCACCGTGAACAGTAACGTATTGTTGTTACTGTTCACACCCTTTGGGTGCTCCAGTAACAGTATCCAGCTTGCACTGGGAGCGCTGCTTTTAGTCAGAACCAGCCGGCTATAAACTGCTGATATTTATCATTGCGCCTGACGGTTTCTTTCTATATAATTGGGGTATTCTATCTATAAAAGTGAAAGGAGATTTCAATATGAGCGGTTCTACATTTGGACATAAATTTCGCATTACAACCTGGGGAGAATCCCACGGCGCCGCTATCGGCGCTGTAATCGACGGCTGTCCTGCCGGACTCCCTCTCGAAGCATCCGATATCCAGGCTTTTCTGGACCGGAGGAAGCCGGGGCAGAGCAAGTTTACGACCAAGCGGCAGGAAGGCGACCAGGTCGAAATCCTATCCGGTACATTTGAGGGACGGACAACAGGCACGCCGATCTCTCTGCTGGTACGCAATCAGGACCAACGTTCCAGGGATTACGGCAATATTGCTTCCGTATACCGTCCGGGACACGCAGATTACACTTATACTCAGAAATATGGATTCCGGGATTACCGGGGTGGAGGGCGGTCCTCCGGAAGGGAAACGATCGGACGGGTTGCCGGCGGCGCGGTTGCTTCCCACATTTTAAGGGAATTGGGGATTGAACTGACAACCTATGCCAAAGCCATAGGACCGGTAACGGTTCCGGAAGAAGAATACCGTTTCGAAGAGATTTTTCAGAATAAGTTATATATGCCCAGCAATCAGCGGGCAGAAGAGGCTGCTGCCTGCCTGGAATCCATGATGAAAAATCTGGACTCCTGCGGCGGGGTGATCGAGTGCCGCGTTACCGGCCTTCCCGCCGGAATCGGTGAACCGGTTTTTGACAAACTGGATGCTTCTCTTGGAAGGGCGATTCTTTCCATCGGTGCGGTCAAGGCCATAGAAATCGGCGACGGGATTGATGCCGCACGCCTCAGCGGAAGCCAGAACAATGACGCGTTCTTTATGGAAGACGGCGCTGTAAGGAAAAAGACGAATCATGCCGGAGGGGTCCTGGGCGGAATGAGCGACGGCGATACTCTGGTGCTGAGGGCATCCGTAAAGCCCACTCCTTCCATCGCGCAGCCTCAGCAGACGGTTACGGAAAGCGGTGATGATACGGAGCTTGTCATCCGCGGACGGCATGATCCAATCATCGTACCGCGGGCTGTAGTGGTGGTGGAATCCATGACTGCACTGACTCTGGCGGACTTGCTGCTGCAGAATATGGGCAGCCGGATGGAGCATCTGAAGAAAATATACCAATAGTCAGAGTCCCTTAGATAAAAAACGGAGAACGCCTCTGCTCTCCGTTTTTTATCCTTTGTATTTCCAAAATGTAAAGATCTGACCTTTTCACAGTTCCTTAATCTGCCTTCAATTCCTTCCAGAGCTCATTCATCAGATCATTGCTCTCCGGCTCTAACTGCCTGCTCACCTCGCAGTTATCCGTTGCATCCTCGGCCGGCACCAGCGCCTCATCAGCCTGTTCTTCCTCCGACAGACTTTCCACGACCGCTTCATTGGGAGTGGAATAATAGATGTACTCAAAGTTTTTCTTTGCAATGTCCTCCCTGCAGAGAAAATCCAGGAACTTCTGTGCCGCGTCCAGATCCTCGCAGTGCTTCGTCACGCACCAGGCATCCAGCCATACGTTGGATCCTTCCTTCGGGATCACATAAGCCAGATTTTGATTGTACTGGTGTCCCAGATAAGCCTCTCCGGAATACACGACCGCCATCACTGCATTTCCTGCCACCACTTCATCCCGGGCCTCATCCACCAGATAAGCCTGCACATCCGGCTTCTGCTTCAGCAGCAGCTCCTGCGCTTCCCGGATTTCATTTTCATTGTTGGTGTTCAGGGAATAACCAAGATACTTCAATGCCGCCATATAGGTATCCCGCATACTGTTCTGCATGATCACCTCTCCGGCATAATCCCCATTGAACAGCACCTCCCAGCTGTTCACCGGCTCCGATACCCTGGTCGTATCATAGAGAATGCCCAATGTCCCCCAGAAGTAGGGAATCGTGTACACATTTTCCGGGTCAAATGCCTGGGCAAGCTCCCAGTATTTGTCTCCTATATTTCCGCTGTTTTCCATTGCGCTTCTGTCAATTTCCAGAAGCTCTCCTTCATCTATAAACTTCTGGAGCATATAATCCGTAGAGCAGAGCAGGTCGTACTCGATCGCTCCGGATTTGTACTTTGTATACATCTCTTCCGGAGTCAGAGATTCCTCATATTTAATCTCGATTCCGGTTTCTTCGGTAAACTGGTCCAGTACATCCGGATCCATATACTCACCATAGCTGAATACCGTAAGACTCCCCTTTCCCCCTTCTTTACTTCCGCAGCCTGCCGCACACAGGGCGGAACACGCCAGCAGACCTGCCAGCAGTACATTGATCACTCTCTTTTTCATTTCTCATATCCTTTCTGAAATTATGATTACCTCTGTATGATAAGTCCCGGGATTAACCGCCATTTATTTTCATGCCTCATAACCGGCCGTCTTCTGTATTTCTGCTTTTTTGGCCGGCCAGTAATTGGCTGCCAGCAGCACCACAAATACAAACACAAATATCATGGTGGACAGCGCATACATCTCCGGCTTGATTCCTTTCCGGATCTCTCCGTAGATCATGGTGGACAGCGTATTGACTCCTGCCCCTTTCGTAAAATATGTGATCACGAAGTCATCCATAGACATGGTAAATGCCATGAAGAATCCTGCCACGATCCCGCTGGCCAGCTGGGGAAGGATGACCTTGAAAAAGGCATACACCGCATTTGCCCCCAGATCCCGGGCCGCTTCATAGAGACTGACGTTCATCTGGCGAATCTTCGGCATGACACTCAGGATCACATACGGGATATTAAAGGTGATATGCGCCAGCAGCACACTACCGAATCCAAGCGGAATAAAATGTACGAACCAGAGCATCAGCGCGATCCCGGTCACAATGTCTGCATTCAGCAGCGGGATATTGGTGCAGATCATCATGATCTGATAATTCTTCTGCCTCATGGCATGAATCCCCAGGGCGCCCAGCACCCCGATCACCGTCGCGATCAGCGCCGAGACTGTTGCCAGAACCAGTGTGGTCACAAGCGCCTCCATGATCTGTCCGTTGGAGAATAATTTTCCATACCACTGCAGTGTAAAACCGCCCCAGGTCACCCGGGACCGGGAATTATTGAATGACAGCGCGACCAGCACCAGAATCGGCGCATATAAAAACAAAATGATCAGGCCGATATAAAACCGGCTCAGAAACCCTTTCAGCTTTTCTACCATATGGCCGACCCCTTTCCTTCCACGTCATTTTTTGTGGTAAATGCCATACTGATCAGTACAAAGATCATCAGGGAAACCGAAAGTCCGGATCCCAGGTTCCAGTTAGAGCTCTTGGTAAACTCCTGTTCTATGATATTTCCGATCAGCTGCAGCTTTCCGCCGCCTAAGATATCCGAGATCACGAAGGATGTCATAGACGGAACAAATACCATCACGATCCCGCTGAGTAGCCCCGGTATGGACAGCGGAAATATGATCTTCCGGAATACGGTAAAGCCATTGGCCCCCAAATCCCTCGCCGCCTCAATGATGTCTTCGTCGATCTCCGCCACTGCGTTAAAAATGGGAAGCACCATGTAGGGAAGATAATCATACACCACCCCGATCATAATGGCCGTCCCCGTATTGGCAAGCGGCAGAGCGTCCATCCCCAGCCTGGTCAGCAGAAAATTCAGGATCCCGTTGTTGGACAGGATCATCTGCCATGCCAGAATCCGGAGAATGAAGTTCATCCACATCGGAAGGATCAGGATAAACATAGTGAATCCCTGCCTTCCCATCCCCAGGTATCTCAGCGCCAGCACGAGGGGATAGGACAAAAGGATGCAGATCAGGGTACACCCAATGGCAATCTCCAGAGAAAAGACCATTGCCTTCAGATGAATCGGGTCAAAGATGGCAACGATATTTTCCAGGGAGACCCCGCCTTCACGGCTGGTCAATGCATATTTAAAAATCACACCCAGAGGGATCACGGTAAAGCCGATGACCCATATGATATAAGGTGAGGACAGCCATGTCCGCCTGTTTACGGATTTTGCACGATTCATAGTCTTATCATAACCTCCTGATTCCTCTTTTTGCGTTGCTATTCACTCCGGACCGTGCACGGCAGTATCTTATTCATCCTCCCGCACGGCTTCCGCATCCTCGGAATGTGGCTTATGCATGATCTGAATATTGTCCGGCAGGATCGTCATCCCTACCACTGACCCGATCTGGGCCGGATTAACGCTCTGAACGATCCAGTCATATTCCCCGGCACGCACCTTGATCTCGTAATATGCCCCTTTAAATATGATAGAAACGACCATCCCTTTGAGATACCCATCCTCTTCCTTTACGATCACCAGATCTTCCGGACGGATGACCACATCCACCAGTTCATCCTTTGCAAAACCTGTATCCACGCAAGGAATCGGGACATTCTGAATCTGCACGAGACAGTCCTCTTTCATGATTCCGTCGATGATATTGCTGTCCCCGATAAAGTCCGCCACAAATGCATTCTGAGGTTCATCATAAATGCTTTTGGAGGTTCCCATCTGCTGGATGATCCCCTTATTCATAACGACGATGCGGTCCGACATGGTCAGCGCTTCCTCCTGGTCATGAGTCACATAGACAAAGGTGATCCCCACCTCCTGCTTGATCTTGATCAGTTCCCGCTGCATGCCATGCCGCAGCTTTAAATCAAGCGCCCCCAGAGGTTCATCCAAAAGCAGGATCTCCGGCTCATTTACGATGGCGCGGGCGATCGCCACACGCTGCTGCTGCCCTCCGCTCAGCGAATCCGGCATCCTGGTCTCATACCCATCCATATTGACCAGCTTCAGGGCATAGCGGATCTTATCCTTGATATACTGCTGAGTTTTCTTCTTCAGTTTTAATCCAAACGCTATATTTTCCGCCACATCCATATGGGGAAACAGGGAATATTTCTGAAAAACCGTATTTACATTCCGTTTATCCGGGGATAGTCCGGTGATATCCTTCCCCTCAAATAAAACACGCCCCTCATCCGGCTTCTCAAAACCGCCGATAATGCGCAGTGTCGTAGACTTTCCGCATCCGGAAGGCCCCAGAAGCGTAATAAATTCATTCCGTCCGATCTCCAGATCCAGGTGGTTCAAAATCTGTTTCCCGTCAAATGATTTGCTGACGGAATCCAGCTGTAATATCACATCCTTCATTGACTTCCTCCTTAAAAGCTTGGGGGGCTGCTGATCCATAGAATGGACGAAACCTTTTTACAAGCTGAACTTATCCTGTGTTTTCTGTTGGCCGGAAAGATAAAGGAATCGCCTTTCCGTACCGTATACTTTTCATCTCCGTAGTGTACCTGGATCTTGCCGTCCAGCACATAGCCAAATTCCTCCCCCTCATGGGGTTTGTCAACCGGCATGGACTGCCCCGGCTGGAGCCGTACCAGGATGGGTTCCAGGCTTCTGCTCTGGGCCGTCGCGATCAGCCAGGTGATGCTGTTGCCGTCTTCATCTTCCTTTTCAAAATAATCCTCTTTTGGAAATACGATCTGCAGGTCATCCTCATCATGGAAAAAATCAGAAAGATTCGTCCCCAGGCATTCCACGAT
The DNA here is from genome assembly GCA_000403295.2 of Lachnospiraceae bacterium M18-1. Taxonomy (GTDB): domain Bacteria; phylum Bacillota; class Clostridia; order Lachnospirales; family Lachnospiraceae; genus Schaedlerella. The sequence continues at coordinate 781,609 of KE159605.1, forward strand.
GTCCAGAAGAGTGGATACGGAAGGCGCCGTCAGCCCCCGCTCCAGCTGAGAGATAAACCCCTTCGTCAGCTCTGTCCTGTCCGCCAGCTCTTCCTGGGTCAGGCCGTTCTGGTTGCGCAGATTGCGGATTTTCATGCCGATCTTTTTTTCTATACTCATAGTCTCTGACTTCCTTTTAATTTTTAGGATTACTAAACTTTTTATTTACCATAATCAATTATACATATACTAAGTCAAAAGTCAACTAATATTTTCAATAAAACGTCTGGAACAGCAGTAAAATAGAAAAGTGAGCTGTCGTGAATTTTCCGACAGCCCACTTTTCTATTTTGCTATTGGGCGGGACGCCCAATGAACCTCTGACAGACGCTGTGTCAGCAGCGGATAGTCTGCGCAGCAGGCAAGTCTGAGGTCTGCTGTTCCACCTTTCAGCTGCTGCACATTCCTTACACCTGGAAGCAGCCCCCTCCAATAAATTCTCTTAATAGGGATTTTGCCGGCACGAAGTCGCTCTCGATCCCCACAAAATAATCAAAAAACTTCAAAAGCCTCTTCGCCTCCGCATATTCCGGGCTGTCCTTCTCAACACCGAACAGACGCGGCTCCACGTACTGCTTGAGCACCGCCAGTTCATAGAGCAGCGAGGAATTGAACATCACATCCGCTTCCTCCTGATAAGGAAAGATATTCGCCTCTTCCCCTCTTCTCACCGACCGCCACATGGCGATGGTCTTCTGGGCGGAATTTCCCCGGGTCCTCGCATCCCGCACGATCCGGCGGATCAGCCGCCCGTCGGTGGATGGGATCCGGTTGTGCTCATCTACATTGAGCTGGGTCAGGGCGCTGATATATATTTTAAACTTATTCGCGTCATCCAGCATTTCCGTCAGCTTTGGATTCAGGCAGTGGATGCCCTCAATGACTAGGATATCATTCTCTCCAAGCTTTTTCGGCCTCGTGGAGCGGTTCTGCTTACCGGACTTAAAGTCAAAGATCGGAAGATACACTTCCTCGCCCCTCAGCAGTGCCTGCATATCCTGATTAAACAGGTCCACATCAATAGCCTCCAGACATTCAAAATCAAACTCTCCATTGGCATCCCTGGGTGTTTTTTCCCGATCCACAAAGAAATTATCTACTGCAATGGGATGTGGCACAAGCCCGTTTACGCGGAGCTGAATAGACAGACGGTGTGAAAATGTGGTCTTTCCCGAGGAAGAAGGCCCGGCGATCAGAACAAATTTTACGTCCGGCCGTTCCGCGATCATTTTTGCGATCTCTGCAATCTTCCGCTCCTGGTGCGCCTCCTGGACAAGAACCATTTCCTGCATATTTCCCTTTGTCACCGCATCGTTGAGCATTCCTACCGTATCGATCCCCTGCTGGTCTCCCCAGGCAACGGATTCACGAAGCACCTGGAACAGCTTCCTGTGAGGCTCAAATGGCGGCACCGCATCCGGCTGGTTCATGGTCGGCATCTGGATCACAAACCCTTCCTCATAGAGGTGGAGGGCAAAATATTTCAGATACCCGGTATCCGGAACCATATACCCGTAAAAATAATCTTCAAAATTTTTGATGCTGTATATATTGACCCTGGATACCCTGCGGTATTCAAACAGATGCTCCTTATCATACATCTTATGTCTGCGGAAACGTTCGATAGCGTCGTTGGTATGTACGGACCGCTTCTGGATCGGAACCTGCTCCGCCGACAGTTCCCGCATCCTTGCATCCACCTTTTTCAGAAACGCCTCGTCCACCGTCACATTCCCTTCTACCGTACAGTAATAACCCTTGCTCACTGAAAAATGAATCCTCACCCGCTCCACATTGTCATATCCGCCTACATTATGTACCGCTTTCACCAGCAGCAGGCACATGCTCCGCTTATACGTCTCATGTCCGATATGCTGTGCCGTCGTGATAAATCCAAGCTCGCAGTCCTTTTTCAGATCTTTATTGAGTTCCTGAAGCTGATACTTGTTGACATACACCAAAACGATGGGATGAGGATAAAGATGCTGAAATTCCTCCGCAATCTCCCGGTATGTCGTACCCTCTGCATATTGTCTGGTCTCCTCCCCGATTGTTACTGTGTACATTTTTTTGCCCATAGATCATACCTCTGCCTTTCGTTCATTTTTCAGGCTGTCCTGTAATTTGAAGCAGCTCGCACCAATCAACACATACATTGGAAAAGGCCTCTTCCTGTTACAGAAAAAGTCCTCCACCTTGCGGCAAAGGACTTCATACAACCCACATTTCCATACCACACCAGTCGGTGGCAAACGCTCTTTTTATAGCTTTATTCTAGCAAAGACAATATGTAAAGTCAATACTGACCGGAAATTTGTCAGGATAATATCTGCCATGGATCTGTAAAGCGCAAAAAAGCCTCGTAAAATCTTTTTTCCTTTTCTTCTTCACTATTTTTAGGTATTCCCAATCTACTAAGTGCCTTTTGAACTGCTTCTTTTGCCGAATGTACGGAATCTCCTAATACATCACTTCCACCTCCATTATACGCATTTTCCATCGACATGACAAATAGCTTTGTTAATCGGGTGAGCATGCCTTCAGAATTCATTGCCATGCCATTCACACCGCTTTCTTTTTCTGCTTTTTTCCAGGCCTCTTTTACTTCACCGGGTGCATCTGGTCCCAAAGTCTCTAAGCCATCAAATGATTTTCTTGTTTTCTTTCCTTTTTCATTGCCAGATTTTAGTTTGCCCAAAATTTGAGCCAGTCTGCCGCTGCTCTCTTTTTGTTTTTCATAGTATGATCTCACCTTAGATATATCAGATGCCCGAACCGATGATTTTCCATCCAATAATGCCTGAATCCAATAGTCATACATCATTTCTTCGTTCTGAAACCGGCTCAGGTAATTGTTCCCACTGTTCAGCCACTGGGAGAAATGCCCATTTGCTGCAATGATAACATTAGCTGCCGGATCTCCCTGACATAAGAACTGATTTTCAACATCCTCATGAGAAATCACATTCATGCCTGATAATTCTGCCATTAAATTGTAAAATTCAGTTTTCGACATATTTTCTACATCATACTTTTCCTGCAGATAATGAATCTGATCCTCTGTAAGTTCGCTGGTGCCATCGGCATTCCAATTGATCTTCTCATCCAATTTGATGCCCAATATTTCACAAAATGTTTTACTGATGGATTCATAATCATATTCTTCCGCAGATTGCGCTGACTCTTCTTTTTCTTCTATCTTATTTTCCAATGGATGATTTCTGCTGCGCAAAAAAAGTTCCTGTTCCAACGCATCCTGATATTGCGCCACTATTTCCCTTGCATCCGAAGCAGATGCATTTTTAATTGACTTATCTGATTCCGCGGAAGCAGGCGCATCACTTACTGAATTTATAGATCTACAAGAAAAAAAACTATATTCTCCCTTTTTTTGTTTTATCCCAAAATGAGTCTGATATTGAGGTTGTCTGCTGCAAGAATCCTGAAAGCTTATTCTGCTCATAATGTTCTCCTATTCTAGATTGAGTGTTCTCGAAAATACTCATACTTTTCAAAATCTGTTTTTTAGTTACTATTCACAGTAACGTTTTTTTCAATTAATCCGTCATTCATAATTGACACTACTCTTCATAAAAGTCCATAGTGAAAAACAGATATGTTTTTAATATCATTTAATTTGATACATGTTTGCCCTCTTATCTTTTTCTCATGGAAAACCTGAGTCAGCAGATCCAAATATCTTGTCTGGATTTTCTATAGCATATCCCATTCACATCACCCCCCTTCCTTAATCCCATAAATAAACTGTCTGTAAGACCTTAAAGTTTGTGCTGCTGCTAACATAAAAAACCATCTGGTTCATTATATTTTAAATCTGCTGTCATATGTTATTTCTGGTTTTATTATACTTTATACTATTTGCTTTTTCAACCCCGCAACATTTCATCCCTGCGATTTTCATCAGGTCTTTTGTCTGAAACCCTATTTTTCTCAGAGCGATAAAGTCCCGTTTCTTTTCAAAAAAACGATTATAAATTTTCTCCTCATCGGCAAACCGGACCACTGCGTTTACCCGCCCATTTTTCTCTCTGAGAGTTTTTTCTTTCATAAAAAAATCAATGGGTTTACTCTGAAATGCTCTCTGGATGTAATGAAATGTTCAGCAGCACATTCAAAAAAAACCGCTGTCCCACTTTTTCTGTCAGCATCGCACCATTATATTTTTCCGCCACCGATTTGATATTGGAAAGCCCGATTCCCGCTGGAGGCAACGGTTCATCTAAACAGGTGTTTTCAAATGCCAGCATATAGAAATCGCCCTGCCGCTCTCCGCTAATACGAATTGACTTTACTCCCTCGGTCAACCGGCACGCATTGATTGCATTATCCAAAGCGTTTGCAAAAATCACGCACAGATCAAAATCTTCTATCCCACAGGGCCTTGGCAGTAACAGAGAAATCTCTGCTGTAATTTCCTTTGCCAGTCCCAATTTTTCACTCAACAAAATATCCACTACCGGATTGCCGGTTTGGTATGGAAAAGACAGGGAAGTTGAAACCGTTTTCATCTTGTTCAGGTATGCTTTGCTTTCATCCAGTTCTCCATGATTTAACAGCCCATTAAGTACAGACAAGTGATTAGCAATATCATGGCGAAATGCCTTCGTTTGTTCGTAACGCATTTGTGCCTCGGCAATATAGTTTTTTTGTGCTTGGGTTGCCTGCTCCAAAGATCGTAACGCCGCCTGCGTTTGAAAGCTGTGACAGATGTGTTGGTAGGCATACAGTGTGCAAAGCAACGCGGCCAGCCCCAGGATTTGCATGACGAATAACGCACTGTGTTTTCCGATCTCCCCTAACGAAATGTAGGAGGGTAAGACGGTATATGAAGTTTGCAGAATATACAGTTCGGCAGCAAAGAAAAACAGTCCGGGAAATAGCAGCAAACCGACATACGGCATTTGGGGATCTTCTGTCAGAGATAGACATTTCAATACCGCACCGCAGCAACAGGCGCAGACTGCAAAAACGGACAGCGTTGCTAAAAGAAGTAACAGATACAGCAGTTTTTTCCCGACCATACGGGATAATAGTATTACCTCTACCGAGTTGACAATACCGAAAGAAAGCTGAGAAATATAAACTGCCAAAATTGCAGCAGCCCAGGATATAAATCGCCGGTTTTGCAAAGCCAGACGGCTCACGCTGTATAGTAGAAGCAGCTCCGCACCGACGGGCAGCACATCGTGAAAGTCGAATGTAGTGAAAAACCATTGTATGGTACAGAGCAGAAAAAAGTAGATTACGAAGTGCCATATTTTCTGTTTCTTCCCGGTCAGACGGCTGACAAACGCAATGTGCACTGCACTTAGCCCAAGCAGGCAAAGACCGTCAAGGCATAGGCTGAAATAATCCATATCAAAAATCCCTCTCTTTCATATAACGCAAAAGAGCCTGCGTTAAATCTCGCTCACGCAATCTGGAAACAGGGATTTTATCGCCTTGTGACAGCATGACCTGTCCGGCATTGCATCCGCGGACATACTCAAGATTGACGAGATAACTTCTGTGACACCTGAAAAACCGCCTGTCAAGGCGCTGTTCCATATCTTCCAGCTTGTCATAGTAGTCAACGATTTTTCCGTCATTTTTGTGGATATAAATTTTTCGGCCTTGTACCTCGCAGTATAAAATCTGTTCCAACAAAATGACCTCGCAGGAAGTTCCTCGCTGTATAACAATGCTTTTGGCCTCTTTCGACTGTAAAGATATGATTACCCTGTCCATGGTCCTCTTGAAATGACCGCTATCCAATGGTTTGATTAAATAATCGAACGCCTCCACTTCAAAGGCATCAAAAACGTACTCTTTCAAAACGGTCACAAAAATCAATATACTATGATTTTTCCTTTGGCGGAGCATTTTAGCGGTTTCCATCCCGTTTAAATATTCCATTTGAATATCGAGGAAAATCACATCAAAATCACAGCCGTTTTCCAAAAGAGACCGGCCGTTTGAAAAGCTGCTGGCACAGTACGAAGTGAGCCGCTTTTCTTGCATATATTGTGAAAGTTGATTTGTAATCTCCTGTGCCATAACCGGCTCATCATCACAAATTGCGAATTTTATCATTTTCATCACCACGTTTCTTAACAGAATAACAGATATGGGATAAAAGAACAATCCCATTGTATCGAAATGGTCCTGATTTGTAATGAAATGGTTACAGTTCACGGCCCAACCGGCCGCGAACTGTAACCTGCTCAGACGTGCGCCGCAGCGGCATACAGGCCGCAAGTACAAACCGATCCCCCTGCGCCTTTGCCTCCAGCGACCCGCCGTATCTGGCCGCGATCTCCCGCATACCGGGGATTCCGAACCCGTGCCTGCCGCTGTCCGGCTTTGTGGTTTTCAGCCGGCCGTCAATCTCCCCGCCAAACCCGTTTACCACCTTGAGCATGAACATCCCCTTATCGCACCGGCACCGCAGGGAAATCTTTTGATCCTCTGCCGAAACGGCGGCGCGTATGGCATTGTCCAGGGCATTTCCGATCAGGGAGCACAAATCGATGTCCGCAATGGAAATCCTCTCTTCCAGCAAAATCCGAAAATCGTAGTCCAGCCCTTTTTGCAGGATCAGATCCACTTTGGAACAGAGGAGCGCATTGACCGCCTCATTTTCACAGAAGCGCGCCTTCTGCCCCGGCTGCACTTCCCCCAGCAGGCCGTCCAGATACGCGGCAGCCTCCCCCGGCTTGCCCCCTGCAAGCAATCCCCGGAGGGTAAACAGATGATTCTTCATATCATGACGGACATGCCGGATTCGGGTTTCCTCCTGCCTAAGGCTCTCGTAATAGTCTTCCCGCAGTTCCAAAAGATGCACAGCCCTCTCCATCTGCTCATAATCCGCAAGTGCGGAAACCGCAGCCAGGATGGTGAAGGACGTCAGAAACACAGAAGGCAGAATGACCAGCCCCATCGCCCAGATCTGGACATACGCGGGATCACCGAAGCGTTCGCTCATACCCAGGGTGACCAGCGCGGCCAAAGTCCCCAGCGGCATCAGCGAAAACCAGAAAAGAATCTTCCAGAGCCGCTTCGGCAGATACACCCATTTCTCCGGCAGTTTCCTTTTCAGATAAAAAAAGATCAGGATATAAGAGACGCACCTGCATCCGTCAAAAACCATTCTGGAGCTGCTCGTGTATGGCCCGACACCTTCCAGGTAGGTGCCGAAAAAGGCGCTGAGGGACATTTCCAGACAGAAGAACGTAAACACCGTACAGAGACGCCCATATCTGTTTCCCTGCGTACAGAGCATAACCGTCCCGATAAAGGGAGGGGCGGTCAGGAGCAGATTTTCATCTCCCAGCCAGATGGGCATGAAGCTGCTGATGCCAAACGCGGCGAACAGGACCAGTTTGCAGATCCAGTTCTGCCGCGGCTGTATATAACGGACAAATAACCGGTAAATGCAGAATCCGCCGAGCAGGATACAGACCATACTGTAAAGCCACTCCAACATCCCCCAGGGTTCTATGATATAAACAGATTCCATGTTCAGTCCTCCAACGCCGCATACGTGAGTGCCATCATGGCCGATTCCCTGCAGGAGCGGCTCACAGGCAGCACGGCATCTCCGATATGGACCTCCGCTGCTGAAACCTCCTCCACTGCCGGGGCATACACAAGATACCTCTGATGAATCCGAACAAACTGTCTTCCAAGCCGGGACGCTACATGATCCAGTTTGTCGTAAAACACATATTCCCTCTCCGCTGTCACGCAGGTAACCATTCTCCGTTCCGAATAAAAATAGAGAATCTTTTTATAAGGAATCCGGTAGGTCACCTCCCCGTATTTGCAAAAAAACGTACTGTTTTCATTCTGGTACAGCTTCGCCAGAATACGGTCCGCAATGGGTTCCAACTGAGGTTTTTTCACCGGCTTCATGAGATAGGCCAGCGCCCCCACGGAGTACCCGTCAAAAACCCGATCCGAGTAGCTGGTGACAAAGACCAGATCCAGCCGGTCGTCCGCTTTCCGTATCCTCTGGGCCGTTTCCATCCCGTCCATACCTGTCATTTTGATGTCCAGAAACAGGACGTCCAATTCCCCTCTGTGGGCCGAAAGCCAGCGCAGCGCCCGTTCCCCGGAAGAAAATTCCACAGTCGTACTCATAAGCCCCCTGCCCTCAAAAATCTGCTCCAGCGCGGCACGAAGCATCAGCCTGGCATCATAGATATCATCACATATTCCGATCCGGATCACGATCATCCCCTCCTTTTTCTGCCTGTCGCACAGAACATCCATTTCCCGTATCAGGCAATTTTATCTTACCATAAATCCGAATTTGTATAAAACCAAACTTTACATGAAACTTGCCGTTTTTGATGAAATTGCTCCTCCTCCTGCAGACATTGACCTGTCCCCTGCCATAAATGACATGCCCTTTTGAAATGAAACCGCCTTTGTGCTACGCTTCCCTGCAGAAAGGAAGTGATATTTATGCTGCAGGTTTTAAAACTGCAAAAAAGTTATGGTGCAGGCAATACCATCTATCCCGTCCTCAAAGGGGTCTCTTTCACGGTTATGGACGGGGAATTTGCGGCGGTCATGGGAAGCTCCGGCTCCGGAAAGACCACCCTTTTGAACTGCATCTCCCGGTATATACCGGTTGATTCCGGAAAGGTGAAGCTGGGGGATACAGACTTAAGCCTTTTGGACGAAACACAGATCGCAAGAGTCCGCAGCCGGGAACTGGGATTTGTATTCCAGGATTTTCTCCTTCTGGACGGGCTGACGGTGAGGCAGAACATCCTCCTCCCGGCCATCATCGGCAATACCATATCCGATGCCGCCGAGGAACAGGCGGACCATCTGTGCACCATTTTCGGAATCGAAAAAATCTGTGAAAAATACCCTGCGGAAATCTCCGGCGGCGAGAAACAGCGCACCGCAGTTGCCAGGGCCCTGATCAACCACCCACAGCTCATTCTTGCGGATGAGCCCACCGGGAATCTGGATTCCAAGTCCGCCAGGGCCGTAATCGACACGTTTCTCCAGGCCAGGGATTCCCTGTCCGCCACCATTTTCATGGTCACACACGATTCGTTTGCGGCCAGCTTCTGCGACAAGGTCATCATATTACAGGATGGACTGGTCTGGAAGGAATTATTACGGGACGGAAGAGAACGGCGCGCGTTCCAGGACGAACTGCTGAATGCGATAAGGGAGATGGGAAGGTGATACGAAATGAACACATTTTCTGAAGTCTATAAAACGCTGAGGAGACAGAACCGGAAACAATACCTGCTGCTGTTCGGCTGCCTGTTTTTTTCCGCCCTGCTGATCTCCTCCTATATCTCCATGATGTACTCGCCCACGATCCTCACCGTTTTGCCGGAAGGCGGAGACAGCCGGAAACAGGTGATGATGATCTTCGTTCTGACCGCCATCGGATGCATGGTCTTTTCCCTGTACGCGGCCGGCCTGTTCTTCCGGCAGCGATCCAAAGACACCGGGATCTTTCTGGCCCTCGGGGCAGACAGAAGGCTTCTGGCCGTGCAGGTCTTAAAGGAAATGTGCCTGCTCCTGGCCCTGTCCTGCATCTGCGGCATTGTACTGAGCATCCCCTTTACCAGGGGCCTGTGGACGTTATTCCGGCTGCTGGTTGTAGACACGGAAGAAATGACGCTGTTTTTAGATCCCCGGGCTTTTGTCTTTACACTGGCATTTTCCCTGATGGTCCTCTTCCTGCTGCTGTTCACAGGATACCGTTCCATCCAGAGGATCAGCGTCATTGACATCATCCACGAAAGCCACAGGTCAGAACCCATCCGCAGCGTGCCGAAAAGCTATGGGAAGCTTGGGATTGCCCTCCTGTGCGCAGGTGTTTTTCTCGGATACCAGGGCCCTTCGTTTTTCATGTCCGTCTTCCACTGGAATCCGCCGGGCGCTCTGTCGGCTCTCTTATATCTTCCGGCCCTGACCGGCCTGTACATGATCCTTCTGCATACGGTCGTAAACGGATGGAGGCAGAGTACGCACCGCTATAAAAACCTGGTGTCCGACAGCCAGATGAAATTCCAGGGCCGTCAGACCGTGCAGACCCTTCTGGTCATGAGCATACTGATCGCAGGCGCTTATTTCGCGTCCTTCTATACCCCCGTCACAGGGACGGGCTCCGCTGCGGAGTACAGCTTAAGGCAGACAGACTTTCTCTACCGCTTCCGGATGGACCAGAAGATTCCCCGAAAACCGGAAGTACAAAAACTGGCAGGCAGGTATGATGTAGAGATCACGGATTGGACGGATATCCCGGCAATCCGGCTGGGAGTGGACGGGACGGACAGAATCTGGATCCAGCAGGCCGTGGGCATGACGGAGGAACTCCGGTACCGAAGGCTGCTGTGTTCGGCGCTGTTTCTGCCGGAGTCGGCATACGCCAGCTATACCGGGGACGCGCCGGGGCTAAAGCCTGGAACACTGGGCGCGGTTTTCCGCGGGGACGCAAATCCGGACTCCTACAGTTCCCGCGATGTGTCACTGGTCACCAATACACTGTCGGGAGAGACTATGAAGGTCGATTCCATCGTTCCCTTAAAGCATGACACCCTTTTCGGATACTATGTGATGAACGACGAAGATTTTCTGTCCATGGAAACAGGCCTGAGTGAGGAATGGAAGGAAATGCTGTGCCTGTTTAACGTAACGGACTGGGAAAACAGCTATGATTTTGCCAAGGCACTGTTTTATGACATTACAGACCATTCCGATCAAAACGTAGAGCTCTTCCAAAGCTGGGATCCGGTCGTAAAACAGATTGACGATCACGAAAAAGGCTTTTATTTTCTCGACCCGGAGCATATAGAGGATCATGGATTCGAAAGAATTGATTATAACGAGCGGGACAGTTCCGCGTTCCGGCTGAACTGGGAATATATGCCCAAGTTCCGGATTCTGGACAAACAGGATTTTTTGAAGACATTGGCTGTCTATTTCATGCTTTTCATTTTTATAGCCATTGTATGTTTCGCAGCCGTGTTTGTCATCGCCTTTACCAGGACTATGACCATCGTGCTGTCCGGAAGGCTGATCTATGAAGACCTGCGGCGTCTGGGCGCCTCCGATCCCTATCTGTATCATACGGTAAGGGATCAGGCAAAACGCGTCTTTCTCACACCGGCAGTCGTGGGCACCAGCGCCATCTATTGCTTTTTTGCCATGATCCTGTATCTCAATGATCAGAGCTTTAGCCCCAGCGAGCTGACCGCTCTGTGGATCTGCGCCCTGGTGGCCGTCCCGGTCTCCCTGCTGTATTATGGAATCTACAGGGTCACGCTGCGCAAGGCGTGCCGGGTATTGGATATCCGCTGTAAAAAAGACTGAAACAGTCCGGTAAAAATTCAGGCTTTTTCCAGGCCCTGGATTTTTACCGGACTGTTTTCTTCTTTTAGCAGATATATTGGGGAGTCCTATGTCAATACCCAAAATACTCCTAATGCGGGATCTAATCCTTAATATCTCCGGAAGCCTGCGGTCCCTTTGCTTTTCCCCCGGCAATGATCAAGACAAACATCGTCAGCAGATATGGCAGCATCTGAAGAAATTGTTCCGGAATGTTAAAATCCAGTGTAATTCTAACAGCCTGTGAAAAGGCGAACAGCAGGCTTGCCAGAAAAGACCCCAGAGGGTTCCAGCCTCCAAAGATTGTCGCGGCCAGGGCGATATATCCCCGTCCCGCAACCATTTCCTTTACAAAAAGATTACTTTGGACGATTGATAAGAAGGAACCGGACAGACCGCAGAGCATTCCACAGATAATAACTGCAGTATAACGGTATCTGGTAACATCAATTCCTGCAGCGGCGGCCGCCTGCGGGTGGTCACCGATCGTGCGCAGACGCAGCCCTGTTTTTGTACGGTACATCATATACCAGGAAATCGCCACGATCAGTATCGTAATATATAAATACGGAGACTGATTATCAAACAGCGGGCCGATCACCGGCAGTTTATGAAGAAAAGGAATCGTCACAGCCGGTATCTGGGCAACCTCTCCGCTCAGTCCTTCTTTGTCCCATATGGCCTTGCACAGCACGATCGTCAGACCGGATGAAAAAATATTGATTCCCACACCGCTTACTGCCTGATTCGTATGATATCTGATGCAAAGGACTGCATGAATCAGGCCAAAGGCTCCGCCCATTAAAATTGCCGATAAGGTTCCTATCCAGGGGGAATGAAACACGGATGTCCCTATGACCGCCCCCAGCGCGCCGGAAAGCATCATGCCTTCAATCCCGAGATTGATGATACCGCTTCGTTCACAGATCACGCTTCCGATAGAAGCAAGAATCAACGGCACAGCCATCCGTAGTGTTGCAAGCAGCATATTCATAGAAATCAGATGCTCTAAATTATCCACCTATTTACTCCCCCTTCCTTTTCTAAAAGAAACAAGTTCCGGTGTTGCCACGAATAAGATTACAAGCCCCTGCATCACTTTGATCATGCTGGTAGATACTCCTGCCACATAGCTCATTTTCATTGCACCGGATTCCATGATTCCGAACAGCAGCGCACTCAACAGCACTCCTGCCGGATGGTTTCTTCCCAATACCGCTACCGCAATCCCTGTAAAACCATATCCGGGTGAAAATCCATCCACAAACTTCCCGGTTTTTCCAAATACTTCTGTTATGCCTGTCAATGCAGCCAGAGCCCCGCTTACAGCCATTGTCATGATGACAGTCCATGTCATTCCGATTCCGGATGCCTGCGCAGCTCCCCTGTTTTCGCCAACTGCACGGATATGAAATCCTGCCCGTGTTTTGCGAAAGAATACGTAAAATAAGACAGCTAATATAACTGCAAGGAAAAGCGCCGTAGTCAGCTGAGATTTTGGAATCAGTTTTCTAAGCATATAGTCATCCCCAACTGCAGCTGTCTGCGCCACACTGGAAGCGGGATCCTGCATTGGGCCGTGGACGCAGTAGCTTACAAAAAATCTTAAAATATAATTCAGCATGATCGCCACCAGAACTTCGTTCAAATTCAGCTTAGCTTTTAGAAAGCCGTTCAGCCCTCCGGCAATCCCACCGGCCAGCATGCCTGCGGCGAAAGACACAGGAAGTACGATCGTACCCGGCATGCCCTGCATTTGTAACGCGGTGACAGTTGCTGCAAATCCCCCGATATACAGCTGGCCTTCGCATCCAATATTAAAAAGTCCTCCTTTATTGGAATACGCACATGCCAGCCCTACAAACATCAATGGTACTGCTTTTCCTAATGTTGTCGCAACCGCATTGCGTGAGCCAAAAGCACCGGCCAGCATTGCACCGGCTGCTTCCATCGGATCGTATCCGGAAAACAACATGATGATCGCTGTTACCAGCAATGACAGAATAATTGCAATGACAGAAAAAAACAAATCCTGCAGATGCGGCGCTGCCACATTCTTTCTTTTCACCTCCATCTATTTCCCGCCTTTCTGTCCGGCCATCAGCAGGCCTATGGACTCTCTTGTAAACTCCTCGTTTCTCCTCAGATCCATAATCTCACCTTTATACAGCACCGCGATCTTGTCACTGAGCTGAAAGATATCCGTCAGCTCCGCAGAGATCAATAAAATAGCTTTTCCCTGTCTTCTCAGATCCAGTAATATTTCATGTATATAGTGGATCGCACCGATATCCAGCCCCCGTACTGGCTGGCATACCAGCACAAAATCCGAATTTTTTTCCACTTCCCTGCTCAGAACCATTTTTTGTTGATTCCCCCCTGACAGAGACCCCGCCGCCTGCTTTTCATCTACCGCGCGAACGTCATATTTCTTCATAGATTCTGCTGCCGTCCTGTTTAAAAATGTATAGTCTATCAATCCTCTTTTGACAAACTTTTCGTTATATTGATTTCCGAGCAAATAATTGTCCAGGATTGGAAAACCTGGTAAAATTGCCCGCTCATGCCTCGAAGAAGGGATATAGCTGATCCCTTTTTGCAGACGCTTTCTGGTCGGCCATTTTGTCACATCCTCCCCTTTGATCACGATACTCCCTTCTTTACACCTTTGAAATCCCATCAAGATTTCTTCCAGCTGCATCTGTCCATTTCCTTCTACACCGGCAATCCCCACGATCTCTCCCGCATGGATATCAAGAGAGATTGTGCCTCCGGCATTGTCCAGGATACGTACTTTATTCAATGAGACGATCACGTCCCCCTCTTTGCCGGGCACCCGTTCCAGTTTATCGTCCACCTCGCGCCCCACCATTTGATTCGCAAGCTGCTTTACCGTCACATCCTCTGTGGCCGTATGATATACAGACCGTCCTCCCCTGAGTACAGTAACCGAATCCGAAACCGCCTTCGTCTCATTGAGCTTATGTGTAATAAAAATAATCGTTTTTCCCTGTCTCTTCATATCGCGGAAAATGTCCAGCAGCTGGTCTGCTTCCTGAGGCGTAAGCACGGCAGTCGGTTCATCCAGGATAATAATTTCTGCACCGCGGTAAAGTGTCTTCAAAATCTCAACACGCTGCTTCATCCCTATAGAAAGGCCTGCGACTTTATCTTCTGCAGACAATCCAAAATTATAGTTGTCTGATAATTGCTGCACCTGCCGGACCGCCGTCTTCCTGTCAACTCCAAATTTCCCCGGTTCATTCCCAACAACCACATTTTCCCATACCGTCAATGCATCAACCAACATAAAATGCTGATGTACCATCCCAAGTCCACATTGAAATGCTTTCCTGGCAGAATGTTTTTCGATATTCTCTCCATCAATCTTCAGCAGTCCTTCATCTGCCTTATATAACCCAAAGAGAATATTCATAAGCGTGGTCTTTCCGGCGCCGTTCTCACCAAGCAGACAGTGTATTTCCCCTTTTTCTACAAGAAAATCAATCTGGCTGTTTGCCGCAAAACTGCCGAAGTATTTTGTAATATTTCTCATTTCTACAGCTAGCACTATTCTCACCTCAATTATTCCTCTGGAGATAAAAAAGAAGATGCTCCATTGCAGAATCACATCTTCTTTTTCTGATTTTTACAATTCTGACGGTACCTCAATCTCTCCGCTGATTATCTTTTCTTTGATTTCTTCTAACAGTTCTACCGTCTCGTCAGATACCTTAATATTACTTCCTTCCAGAGTATAACCGATTCCATCGTCTGACAGTCCTAATACTGTTTCTTCACCTGTTTTGAGCTTTCCGTTTAATGTAGATTCTATGATATCGTATGCCGCATTATCTACACGTTTCAGCATGCTGGCAGCAATGTGGTCCGGATCAATGGTATTCTGGTTTGAATTTACGCCGATGGCAATGAAATCTGATTCCTTAGCCGCTGCAAAAACCCCAAGCCCCGAACCTCCGGCTGCATGGAATATGATGTCATTTCCCTTCGCATGCTGGCTGTTCGCAATTTCCTTTGCCGTCGTAGTATCTCCAAACGGGTTGTCCCCTCCGACATATTGTATCGTAACCTCTGCCTCTGTATCAATATACTGGATTCCTGCCCGGTATCCGGCCGCAAATCTGTCTATCGTTTCTGATTCTATTGCACCTACAAAGCCATACTTGTGGTTATCTTCCAGACTATATGACGATGCATCCTGCTTCATATATGCCGCAAGGGCGCCCACTAAAAAGGCTCCTTCCTGCTCCTTGCTTGCATAGCTTGCCACATTCTCTTCCAGAAGTGTCGCGTCGATCAGGGCATACTGCTGATCCGGATAATCGGGAACAACTGTTGTAAAAGCATCCAGCTGGTCAAATGCGATTCCGATTATGACTGCATAGTCGCCAGAATCGCTCATATCCCGAAGAATGGTTTCAAAATCCGTGACTTCTTTCGGTTCGGCATAGTCAAAGTCTACCCCCAGTTCTTCTTTTGCACGTTCCAGGCCGCTGTATACCAGATCATTATAGGATTGGTCTCCGAGTCCGCCGATTCCCAATATGACTGCCGCCTTAATGTCCGCTCCCGTCACTTCGGAGTCGCTTGTCGCATCCGTTTTGTTCCCTTTGTCTGAGCTGGAACAACCGGTAAAACTAAAAACCATGATCAGTGTCAATAAAACAGATATTATTTTTTTCATATGCATTCCTCCTCGTATTTTTTACACAATTCATTTCCTCTACTGAAACACCGCAAACAATGTATTCAGCGCTCTTGCCGCATCTACCTCCATACAATGCCCGACATACCTTCCCGTGATCGGATGCTCCCTCAAATCTGTGACTACCATGCCGCGGCAATATTCCCCTTTGCATTCTATCCTTGTAATCCGTTTCTGTATCGACATAATGCTTGGATCTACTGCTGCAATCATCGCCAGCGGATCATGGAGCGGACAGCAGTCACGCATCCAGTTTTGCATACGCGCCCCCCGCATATACCATTTCATTTCCTGCTGCAAAAATGCAAGTATCTTCCTGTATTCCTCTCTGCAGCCTGCCGCCGCCTGGTCCAGATCTGCCTTTCGCAGTATTGTTTTTAATGTAACGTCCAGACCAACCATCGTCAGATTCCATGGAGCCTGCACCACAAGGTCCGCAGCTTCCGGATCGCCTCCGATATTCGCCTCTGCTACCGGGGAAATATTTCCGGGCGCGTATATCGCTCCTCCCATGGATACGACACTGTTGATTTTTTTATACAAATCCGGATATTTCCTCAAAGACAATGCAATATTTGTCATACGCCCCAGAGTGATCAGCGTAAGTTCTCCTTCATGTCTGCATGCCGTCTGATATAAAAAATCACAGGCATCCATATCTTCCGGTTTTTGGTCTGCCGGAGGCAATTCTACATTACCAATGCCGTTTTTTCCATGTATAAATTCCGGAAACTCTGCACATTCTCCTATAATCGGCCTCTCTGCGCCAATACAGACTGGAACTCTGCCCTCCGCCCCTGCCAGTTTCAGGATCCTCAATGTATTCTCCGCCCCTTGTTTTGCACTTACATTTCCTGCACTTGTTGTAATTCCCACAACTTCGATATCTGGCCGGAGCAGCGCGAATAAAATTGCCATGGAATCATCTACACCTGTGTCACAGTCAATGAAGATTTTTTTCATATATATCACCTTCTTTCATGTTTCATATTATCACAACATCATCAAACCCATTATTTTCTGCAATCCTCTTATAACGCTCCATTTCAGAAGGCTTTGGGATCCTCAATATGTCGTTATAGGGAGGGCGCACCCCAAACTTCCGATATGCTATAAGTTTATAACGGATTGATCTCTCCTTTAAATATGGTTTGAGCAATTTCGTGATTCTATCCACTGTATCCTCATTGGGCAGACAGTCCGGCACGATCACTGTACGTATTTCTTCCAGCTTCCCGCATTCTGCAAGAAATACGGCATTTTTCAAAACCATTTTATTATCCTTCCCCGTCAGCTTCATGTGTGCCTCCTGGTCAAATGCCTTCACATCCAGCATGACGCCATCGCAGACCTGTAAGAGTTCCTCATCCCGGGTATAATCATAGCTTCCATTGCTGTCAGCCAAAGCAGACAACTTCTGCTCCTTTGCCAGCCGGAACAGTTCCAGGACAAAATCTCTTTGCAGAGAGCATTCCCCTCCGGATACAGTGATCCCTCGGATAAATGGAATATCACCGCTTATCGCATCCATGACCTGCTTTGCAGAATAATCTTTTGTCCGCGGCGATGATAAATGAGGACAGATCTGAATGCAGCTGTCACACCCGCAGCAAATCTTTTCGCTCCACTGCATCGCTCCATTATAAATCCGAAGCGCACCGGCCGGACAATGTCCGATGCAGGCTCCGCACAAAGTACAGGTCCCTATCGTTTCCGGATTGTGGCAATACAGACATTGATAATTACATCCCTGAAGGAATATGACGGCTCGATTTCCCGGACCATCGACAACACTGCTATGTATAATTTTGTTTATAACCGCCATCACAGTGTCCGTACCTTTCTGTCATAAATCCTGCTGTTTTTCACTTCATAATACCCCCACATTGCATTTGCCTGCGGGACAGCAATCCCTTCGTCCAGCTTCGCAACATCGGATTTTTTTACCAGATATCCCGTAATCCGGATCACATCGCTGTCAGAAGAATATGTAGAAAAATACCGCATCCCCTTAGAAAATCCTCCCTTTATCAAATCCAAAACCGCATCTGCATTTCTCTTTGCCGTAGTGTCGAAGGGAAAGATATCTCCGACCCCTGATGTGAAATATGGATGTACTTTTCCGCACTGTATCAGGTGTTCATATAAAGGCGGTTCTGAACCGATTGCGATCCTTGCTCCCGGACTGATGTCATAATCGCTGTCTATGCCTACCTGGGCATGTATTGTAAAATGGTGGTCCGTACAGTCACAATATCTGCTTTCAAAGGAATTGACTGATTTTTTTATTGTCCCCAGGATGGTCACTGCCAATTCATCCGTATATTCACTGCTGCCATAGCGGTCCGGCCTCTTCTCTTTTTCCATCAATGTATTCACACATTCATTCATACCCACGACACCGAGCATTGCCGTAAAATTCTCTAATTTTAAAAATCCTTCTTTTACAAGAAAATTTGATTTAAAGAAGTGGCTCTTTTCTACTAAAAATTCAATCTTCTGTTCCATGTATCCGCATAATACTTCAACAGCACGAGGCACCAGTTCATTGATAAAGTGTTCACTGTCTTTCGCCCGTTCTGCCAGCCTGCTGAGGACAATACGTGATAAGGTAAAGGATCCGCCGGAAACCGGAAGCGCATTGTAACAGCTTGCAATCCCGTATGGTATCCGATACAGCCTTCCATATTCTTTGTCGTTGGCAAAACTTGGCTTTGCGCAGTTCAGAGCACAGATCACACATTTTTTTGCAAAATCATCCGGCGTAATATCCGGATCGTACAGCAAAGTAATTGACGGAATCGCATTGTTTAGTTCTGTCTCAATTTCAACGATCATTTCGCCTGCCCTTGTCGCTTCAGGTCCAAGGTTCATATGGCAGTAGGAATCCGGTATGGAGCGGTCCAGAAAAATCAGAAAGCTTCTGACCAGATCGTATGCATGTTCATCATCCATAAATGGTTCCAGTAATTTATCTACAGATCCAAGGTAGACCGGATAATGTGTAACAGAAGGAATATGGCGGTAAAACATTTCCAAGATCTGTATCGCTTCAAACAAACACTTTGGCGGCTCCAACCTTAAAAATTTACAGCCCTCTTGCATTAATTTCTCATAGTCCGGGAGCGTATATCTGGGCTGGAATGTCACATTTCCTTCCGTCATCGTACACAAGCAGCCCGCTTCAAAAAGCTCCCGAAATTCTCTGCTTGTTTCAAAAAACTCCACATAATTCAATGGAATAGCAGACAGGTTTATCAACGCCTGTTCATGTGTCAGGGCTTCATTTGTGATCACAGATTCTACATCTGCTTTTATATCACTGATATTCAGCATAACCTTTCCTCCAATCTAATAAATGAGCGGTCTCGGAAACTCTTTAAAGCCCATATTTCCGCTCTTTTTCTGTTTTTCTTTTTTATCTCTTCCTCCAAACCTCGGAGAAAATATTTTAATAAATTTCCAAAAAACTATTGACATATACTCCAAAATGTGCGGGCGCGTTTGGTGACCTTATGCGGCAGTCACCAAACGCGCCCCTTGTAGTTAAGAAAATATTCTGTGCCACACCCGCACAGCACTTAAAACTACAAGGAGGATACCCACTATGATTAAATACTGGCAATCCATGCACGACTACCTGCACTTTTTCCACGAATCCAAAGTACATTTTGATTCTTCTGAAAGAACAAGGCTACATACAGAGCTTTGGAAACCCTGGCAGAAACTCCGCTGCTTCGATACCGACAGGGCAATGGAAGTTCTTCTGCCTTTTTATTCCGCCACCGGCAGGCCCGCCAAGAACCAGCCCCAGATCTTAAGGTCCTTCATCCTTTTCTTCTTCCTTTATTCCGAAGGACTCACACCTTCCTCTCTTACTTTATGGGTGGACAGGCTCAAACACGACCGCGTCCTTGCTGCCCTCATCGGTTGTACCACGGATTCCCTGCCCCCGCTCGGTTCCTATTTTGACTTCATGGACCGTCTCTGGGCTGCACCTGAATCTGACCGATACTCCCGTAATAAGCTCCTTCCGGCCTCCTGGAACAACAAAAAACCTGAAAAACCGAAAGGCAAAAAGCAGAAAGCGCAGGAAAGCAAGACCAAAATTACAGAACTCATTGCCAACCGCCTGATGGATGGCCGGGACATTCCTTTTCATTTTGAGCAGCGGCTCCAGCTTCTCTTTTACCATGCCGCCGTTCTCCCTTCCATCGAATGCGGCCTGATCCCAAAGGAACACCTGACTGTTTCCGGCGATGGCACTGCCGTCCATACCCACTCCTGCCCTCGCGGACACCACAGGGAAGACGCGCCCGAAACTCTGCGCCACTTCCCTGACCCGGATGCTTCCTGGGGATGGGACAGCGACCTGGAAAAGTTTTACTTCGGCTATACACTCTTCCAGCTCTCCTGTTATAACAGCGGACTGAAAGCGGACCTCCCTCTCCTCCTTCGCTTTACCAGCGCTAAGAGACATGATTCTGTCAGCTTTCTCGTTGCTTTCCATGAACTGGAAAAACATATGCCCGCTCTTCCCATCGAAAATATCTGCCTCGACTCCGCCATGGACAATTACCCGACTTACCGTCTCCTGAAAAGCAGGAACATCCGGGCGTTTATCGACCTGAACAATCAATGCGGGCGACCTAAGACGATTCCTGATACCATAACCATTGACAGGGACGGAACCCCCATCTGTCAGGAGAAGAAACGCATGGTCCCAAACGGCTATGACAAGTCCAGCGGCTACCTCATGTGGCGGTGCCCTTTCGGGAAAGACCATTGTACAAAATGTAAAAACAGCTGTACTTCTTCTAAATACGGCAGGGTCATCAAGACCAGGCCTGAATGGGATATCCGCCTGTACACAGAGATCCCACGCGGGACAGAAACTTATAAAAGGATTTATAACCAGCGGACGGCAACGGAGCGGATCAACAACAGGATCCTGAATGATTATGGCCTGCACCGCATGATGATCCATACAAAAAAGCATTACTCTTTCATGACCACTATGATTGGCATCTGCATCCATCTGGATGCCCGCTATAAACAGGCACAGGCTGAGGCCTGACTTTTATCTGCTCTTTATGCAAATGCTTTCAAACCTCCGTTTTTCGAAGGTTTAAAAACCATGCCCTTCTTTATCCAGCGTTTCATCCATCCGTCTTTCATTCCCCTCTATATCATTTCTAACACCTCTGCCTTTTTATTGCATCCCTATTTTTCTCAAATGCTTATTGGGTTTCCGAGACCCCTCTAAATGTGAATCTGAAGCCGCTTTTTTCAAGGTTGCTTCTTTTCTGAATCTATGATATCATTACAAACACTTTCAAAAAAATGTCATCTGTCACTTTTTTGGTAGAAAGGAACAAAAAATGTCTGTAAATTTCAGGAAAATTATTCAGTATATTACATCATCGGAGTATCGCTACCCATTAAATAACGAGTTTTTGGAACTATTACACAAGGAGGATTTAAAAATCGAATTTGCAGATAAAAATGAATTGCTTATTTCGAACGAAATGCCGTCAAACTATATTTTTCTTCTGCTGGACGGCTATTGCCGTACCGAAAAATACAGTGCTTCCGGTAAACTGCTGAAGTCCATTGCGGCCGGCCCCATACAGATTTACGGGCTTTTTGAAGCTGTACATCCTACACTGACGCAGCACACTGCAACCATACGGTGTATTACCTCCTGTGCCTATATCCGGATATTAAATAAGCGATATATTGATGAGCTTTTAGCAGATCCCGCATTCGGCTGGGGCAATATTCAATATCTTTCCTCTTTTATTAATCAGGTATTAACTGAAAATGACAGTTTACTTTTAAACAACACACGGGATAAGCTTTTACTCCAGCTCTATCAATACTGTCCGGGGACTCGTTTTCCAACGATACTAAAAGTAAAAAAAGAGGAGCTTGCACAAATTTTAAATATCAGTCTCCGAACGCTTTACCGTCAGTTAGATTTTCTTTATAGCGAAGGTCTGATTTCTTCCAGCCGCGGCAAAATTTTGATCACAGAAATACAATATTATAAAATACAGGATATTCTAAACGGACTGTTCTGACATACAGAAAACCTGCCACTGGCATCTTTTCTGCATACGATGGTATCAAAAAGCCGGATGAAACGTATCAACCTGTTCATCCGGCTTTTCTGAATTTATTATTAGTTACAATTCTTTGAAGAAAACACGATATCATCTCTGCGAAAGCAGTTTTTAAAACAGCTTTACAGCCTCAGACCTTTGCGCGGTTCTGAGCTCTGTTCCGTCCAGCCGTTTTTCCAGAAACTGCTTCATATCTTCTATAAAAATATATTCCGTTCCATAGTGTCCTGCGTCGATCACCGCAAGCCCCTGCTCCCACGCATCCAGTCCGTCATGATGGCCGATATCTCCTGTCACAAGCACATCTGCTCCTTTTGCAATTGCGAAAGCAACCGCGCTTTTTCCGGAACCTGGTGATACGGCAAGGCGCCGCACTTCCCTGTCCGAATCCCCCCACACCTTCACAAAATGCAGCTCCAGGCGTTCCTTCACATAAGCGCAGCATTCCTGCAGGGTCATCGTTTTTTCCAGGCTGCCGATCCGTCCAATCCCTTCCTCTCTTCCTGCAATCTCTGCGGTCACATCCAGGACCTGCGCATCGCGCAGTCCAAGGATTCGTTCGGAAAGTCCGGCCATTCCCAGAACATCATAATTGGTGTGCATGGCATAATAGGAAATGTCACTTTGGATCAGTTCCAGAATCCTCCGGCTCACAAAGTTCTCATCGGTCACAGATTTTAACGGGCTGAATATAAGCGGATGGTGGGTGATCAGCATATCCGCATTCCAATCCTTTGCCGCCCGGATCACCTCCTCCGTGGCGTCCAGCGCCAGGTAAATCCGCGCCACCTCCTTATCAGACCTTCCGGCCTGCAGACCCACATTGTCAAAACTCAGCGCCGCTTCTTTGGGATACACTTCCTCGATGATCTCCATAATCTCTTTACATTGCATAGTAATCCAACCCTTTCCGGATATACTCCAGTTCTTCTTCCAGTTCCATTTTTCGGTTTCGGATCCGCTCACCGGACTGCGTCTGAAGCCCTGCCAGAATCCGCCGCCGGATTGTTTCCTCACGCTTCAGATATTCCTGAAGGACAGGATGCTTCATTTCCAGAAGAAGCTTCCCATACCGGACTTCCGTTTCATTCCATGCCCCTGTTCCTTCCGGTCTCCGGCTTTTCTTCTCTTCTTCCGTCCGCCCGCCGCATCTGAAGTCTTGCGGCGGCGCAACCTTCATCATCGGATAATACTTTCCGTCGTCCTTCACCATATCTTCCTGAATAAACAAAAAACCTTCCTCTAAAAGAAAGGCTCTGACTTTTGCAATCTCGGACTGAGGCTGGAGTACCAGTTCCTTTAAAGAGAACACGGTCTCCGGATATGCTTGCAGAATACGGACCATCAGCGGCCCGCCCATCCCCGCGATCACGGCAGTATCCGCTTCTGAAGGCTCCAGCTTCTCAAAACCGTCCGATAAGCAAAGCCGGATCTTTCCCTCCATACCGTTCTCTTTCACATGCTCCCCGGCCTTTTTCAGCGGCCCCTCATTCACATCCATTGCAATAGCTGACCGGGCCGTCCCTTCCCGCAAAAGGTAAATCGGGATATAGGCATGATCCGTACCTATATCCGCGACCCGATTCCCGGCAGTCACAAGGGACGCGACTGCCTGCAGTCTGTCTGATAATTCCATCTGTCCATCCTCTATCGTCCGCCTTTTTAATCCAGGTAATCCCTCAGTTTCCTGCTTCTGCTGGGGTGACGCAGCTTTCTAAGCGCTTTTGCCTCGATCTGACGGATGCGCTCTCTGGTAACGTCAAATTCCTTGCCCACTTCTTCCAGCGTCCTCGCCCGTCCGTCGTTCATACCAAATCTGAGGCGAAGCACCTTCTGTTCCCTCTCTGTCAGCGTATCCAGCACCTCGTCTAACTGTTCCTTGAGCAGGGTCTGAGCCGCTGCCTCCGCCGGAACCGGTACATTATCATCCTGAATAAAGTCTCCAAGATGGCTGTCTTCCTCTTCTCCGATGGGAGTCTCCAGAGAAACCGGCTCCTGGGAAATCTTCAATATCTCTCTGACACGTTCTACCGGCATGTCCAATTCCTTTGCAATCTCTTCCGGGCTGGGTTCCCGCCCCAGTTCCTGCAGGAGCTGTCTTGACACACGGATAAGCTTATTGATCGTCTCCACCATATGGACCGGAATCCGGATCGTCCTCGCCTGGTCTGCGATGGCCCTGGTAATTGCCTGACGGATCCACCATGTTGCATAGGTGCTGAACTTATATCCTTTATGGTAATCAAACTTCTCCACAGCCTTAATGAGTCCCAGATTGCCCTCCTGGATCAGATCCAAAAAAAGCATTCCGCGGCCCACATACCTCTTGGCAATACTGACCACCAGACGCAGATTCGCCTCCGCCAGCTCCTTCTTGGCGTCCTCATCCCCATCTTCCATCCGCTGGGCCAGCTCGATTTCACGCTCGGCGCTCAAAAGAGGAACTTTTCCGATTTCCTTCAGATACATGCGCACAGGATCTTCGATGCTGACTCCATCCGGAACCGAGAGATCAATGTTCTCAACATCCACGTCCTCTTCCTCGGACAGAATCACATCCATGTCAATGTCCACATCATCGTCACTGCCACTGATCCGGAGCACGTCAATGTTATTGGATTCCAGATATTCAAATACCTTGTCCATCTGTTCCGCATTGAGTTCCATGTCACGGAAAAAGTCGTTGATCTCCTGGATCTCCAGGATACTCTTCTTTTTCTTGCCGAGAGCAACCAGTTCTCTTAAACGCTCCAAAAATTTCTGTGTGTTCTCTTCCATGTGTCCTTCCTTCCTCTGCCTGCACAGCGCCAGGCTATCTTGTTATATTTTATCCTTATTCTAAAGAAATATGCAGTTTCTCCAATTCCCCGAGCCGTCTTTTTTCTTCCATGAGGTGCTGCAGGCCCGCCATATCCGTCGGTTCCAGATTCTTCATCCGGACGTCGATGCTGTTGGACTTCACCCGCAGGAGAGAATCCTTGATGGCACGCACCTTTTCCTCCGGTGTGGTCAGCCTGCCGATCCGGGTATTGAACAGTGCGGCCGCCTCCCTGTGCTCTTCCTCTTCCGTAAAATGGTTGATGATCTTTGCCGGGTTTAAACTGCCTGCCCTGTACTGCTCATACAAAAGCTCTGCCACCGTGCGGTACTGAGGCTGAGTAAAATCCCCCGGGCTGATAAGGCTGCTGATGATACCGAACAAACGCGGATCATCGATCATCCATGTGAGAAGTACCTTCTGGGCCGTAAGGCTGCCATCCTCCTTCTTAAGGGGTTTCCCCGACGCAGCTTTGGGACGTTCCACCGGCTTTGCCATGCCTTCCCTGACCGCAGTTTTGGACACCAGCTTTTTCAGGCTCTCCTCGCTGATCCGGTAGGCCTTTGCAACCGCTTCTATGTAGTTATTCCGTTCCAGCTCATCCTGGAAACTGATCAGCCGTCTTGCCGCCTCCTGGAAGAATGCAGTCTTCCCTTCCGGGGAGTCCATATGGTGTTCCCGCTCCAGGATCTCCAGGCTGAACATAAACCCATTCTTAGCCCCCTCAATCCTCTGCTCAAATTCTTCCGCCCCCAGATTCTTGATAAATTCATCCGGATCTTTATAGGGATCCATCCGGATGACCTTTGCGGAGATCCCTGCTTCTCTCAGGATCGGAATCCCGCGGAGCGCTGCCTTTGTCCCCGCTTCATCACTGTCGTAGGTCAGGTAGACCTCCTGCACATAGCGACGAATCAGGGATGCATGTCCGGCAGTCAGAGCGGTCCCCAGGGAAGCCACCGCATTGGTAAAGCCGGCCTGGTGCATCGCGATCACGTCCATGTAGCCCTCGCAGAGCAGGAAATATGGTTTTCTCGAAGACCTGGCACGGTTCAGCCCGTACAGGTTCCGGCTCTTGTCAAAAATGGGCGTCTCCGGGGAATTTAGATACTTTGGCTTCGCATCCCCCATCACACGGCCTCCGAATCCGATCACCCGGCTGTTCACATCCATGATTGGAAACATGACCCGGTTCCAGAACTTATCGTAGACCCCATGCTTTTCATCCACACTTACCAGCCCCGCCTGGCGGATCATATCCTCCTGGTATCCCTTAGACCGGAGATAACGGTACAGGTCGTCGCTGTACTTATTGGAATACCCCAGCCCGAACGCCCGGATGGTCTCATCCGACAGCCTGCGCTCCCTCAGATATGTATAGCCGGCCTTTCCCTGTTCTGACTTCAGCTGTACGTAAAAATACTGGGCCGCCGCTTTATTGATCTCCAGCAAAACGGCTTTTAAACCGGCCCGCTCCCTGGCCTCTTTCGAATACTCCGATTTCGGAAGCTCCACACCGGAGCGCTCCGCCAAAAACTGGACAGCTTCGATAAATGTATAATTCTCATATTCCATCAGAAATGTAAATACATTGCCCCCGGCGCCGCAGCCGAAACAATAATACATCTGCTTCTGCCTGCTGACAGAAAAGGACGGGGACTTTTCATTGTGGAACGGACAGAGTCCAAAATAAGAACTGCCTTTTTTCTGCAGCTTCACATATCCGGAAATCACATCCACAATGTCATTTTTCATTCGTACTTCTTCGATCAAATCCTCCGAATAATACATCCTGACCTCCCCAAAAATTCCCTATATGTTATATATTCGACAAAACTTATATATTTCCTTCCTGTAATTTAGAAAAACATGCCTTATCTGATGAAAACTCTCACTTCGACCACGCTTCCGGCATAAAATACTCTTCATACTTCTTTACTGCATAATTGTCGGTCATTCCGGCAATATAATCGCACACAATCTGTTCCCGGCAGCTTCCCGAAAGGCCGATTGCATTAAGAAACTGCTCCGGCAGCAATTCCGGATGCACGATATAATACTCATACAGCCGGCGGATCAGTTCCACCGCCTTATCCTCCTCCCCCTTTGCCTTAGGATTGAGGTACACATGGTAAAACATAAATTTCCGAAGGTCTTTCATGGCCTGCCCCACTTCCTCGGACATGATAATCTCCGGTCTGTCCATGCTGTGTACGATCACGTCATGGACCATAGTATCCAGTCTGCGTTTTCCGGTTTCCCCCAGTGTATTCCGGATTTCCTTTGGAATCTCCTCCTCCGTCAAAAGGCCGCCCCGCACAGCATCGTCGATATCATGGTTGATATAGGCGATCTTATCTGACAACCGCAGCACCTGCCCTTCCAGTGTATGGGGCGTGCCTGCCGTCTTGTGATTTAAAATGCCGTCCCGCACCTCCCATGTAAGATTCAGTCCCTTCCCCTGCCGCTCAATATACTCCACTACTCGAACACTCTGCTCATTATGTGCAAAGTGATAAACAGAATTTAGAGCCCTCTCCCCTGCATGCCCAAAAGGCGTATGCCCCAGGTCATGTCCCAGGGCGATCGCCTCCACCAGGTCTTCGTTCAAACGAAGCGCTTTTGCAATTGTACGCGCGTTCTGCGATACCTCCAGCGTATGTGTCAGCCTGGTACGATAGTGGTCGCTCTTGGGCTGTAAGAATACCTGTGTTTTCTGCTTCAGCCGCCGAAACGCCTTGCAGTGTAAAATCCTGTCCCTGTCACGCTGAAACACCGGGCGTATATCACATTCCTGCTCCGCCCGGTCCCTCCCTCTCGAATCTCTGCTGAAGGATGCATACGGACTCAAATACTCCAATTCCCTCTCTTCCAGTTGTTCTCTGATCGTCATAAAATCATCCACTGCCTCTTTAAAATCCTGAGCTCCCTATTATATTATATTCAAAACCTGCCAGAAGTTTCCTTTTTCCATGAAGCTGCTGCTTTACTGGCAGAATGCCGGTTACTGTTCACACCCTCACCGGGTGCTCACAGCAAAGTGCAAGGCCGGCAGTTACCTTATTCTTTTAAACGCTTTTCAATGGCATCCACCACGGTTTCCAATACTTTTATCCTGGCATAATATTTGCAGTTACCTTCCACCACGATCCAAGGAGCGTATTCTGTAGAAGTCCGGATCAGCATCTCATTGACCGCATCCTCATACTGATCCCACTTCTCCCTGTTACGCCAATCCTCATCTGTGATCTTCCACTGCTTTTCTGGATTTTCCTGGCGCGCCTTAAAACGGCGTTCCTGCTCATCCTTGTCAATCTGCATCCAAAACTTCATGACGATAGCGCCTGCGTCCGCCCAGTCCTTCTCCATATCGTTCATTTCCTTATAGGCCCTCTGCCATTCCTGCTTTGTACAGAAGCCCTCAATCCGTTCCACCATCACACGGCCGTACCAGGTCCGATCGAAAATCGCGATATGTCCGTCCTTCGGCACTGCCCGCCAAAACCGCCACAGGTAATGGTGCGCTTTTTCAATATCATTTGGAGACGCCGTAGGATTCACTACAAATCCTCGGGGATCCATCTTCTCTGTCAGACGCTTGATCGCGCCACCCTTGCCGCCTGCATCCCAGCCTTCGAATCCCAGTATCACCGGAATCCTCCTCCGGTACAATTCCCCATGAAGAATCTCCATTTTTTTCTGAAGTTTCTCCAGCTTTTTCTTATACTCTTCCTTCGTATAGCTTAAGGTCAGGTCCGCATTCCGAAGGATGGACTCCTGAAGATCATTCACATTCTTCGCAGCCTCCTCCGCCACTGCCGAAACCTGTACGTTTTCCTCCCTGGTCCGGATCGCCTTCACCGCATCGGCCTCTGCCTTTTTGTGCTGCACCTTTTCAATCTGCTGTGCCATAGCCTTGATGACTGCCGAATAAATCTTTACCGTCGCAAAACGCTTATCCATAGCTTCCACGATCATCCACGGAGCATAATCCGTGTCCGTCTTCTGCAGCATCTCTTCCATGATCGTCTGGTATTCGTCGAAGTGCTTGTTCCTCTCTATGTCTCCTTTACTTACACGCCAGGCAGTCTCTTTATTCTCTTTCAGCTTTTGAAAACGTTTTTTCTGCTCCTTTTTACTGATATCCAAAAGAAGCTTGATCAGGACGCAGCCATCATCTGTCAACTGTTTTTCGAAGGAACAGATGGAATGAAAATCATCCGGAAGCTCTGCCTTCTTCGTCTTTTTTTCAAATCGGTCGATCAATACCTTCCTGTACCAGCTTCCGTCAAATACGGCGATCCTTCCCTTTGCCGGAGTCTTTGTCCAGAACCGCCACAAGAACGGATGCATCTTTTCCTCCTCTGATTCACGCTGGATTGCATGAACCTCAAACCCACGCGGATCCAGGCTTTGGATCAGCTTCCCGATTTGCAGCCCTTTGCCTGCCGCGCCAAAACCTTCGAACACGATCATCACCGGAATCCCTAAACTCTTACACTGTCTCTGCAGTTCTCCCAGCCGGCTTTCCAGGAGCGGCATTTTTTCTTTGTATTCTTCTTTTGACATTTTCTTCGACAAATCCACTTTTTCCAGCATTCTCTTTTCCTCCTGCATTTCTTTTTTGGTTTCGATCAGCTATATTTTCTGACGATTCCGTTCATAATATCCCACTTCTTTTCCATATCTTCCACCAGCTTGAACTGTGTCCTGCAGCGGTCCAGATTATGGCCCTCTCTGTGAATCTTAAAATAAACGTCGCCCTCCAGATAATCCGCCAAAAACCGGATTCCGCACTCGAAGGTCATCACTTTTGCACCCATGGGGAGCATCTCCAGTTCCTTCGCCGTGAGACTGCCTGCACATCCCTCGACAAAACCTTTTGTGTACAGTTCAAACAATCCCATATCACACTCTACCTTATCCAGGTCTGTCTCATCTTCTGCCGCCGTACTGGCCCCGAAACGGATAGAGTCCCCGAAGTCATTGACCGCCAGGCCGGGCATTACCGTATCCAGGTCGATCACACAGATTCCTTTTCCAGTAGCATTGTCAATCATGATATTATTCAGTTTCGTGTCGTTGTGGGTTACCCTGAGAGGCATCTCCTTCTTTTCCAGCATCTCGCCCAGCACACCTGTCATTTCCTCGTGGGCAAACGCAAACTCAATCTCCTTTCTGACAGACCCGGCCCTGCCGCAGACGTCTGCTTCCACGGCCCGCCGAAATGCCGAAAACCTGGCTTTTGTATCGTGGAACCCCTGAATCGTCTCATGCAGGGTATCTGCCGGATAGTCTGCCAGCATCCGCTGAAAATTGCCGAAGGAAAACGCGCTCTGATAAAAATCTTCCGGTTTTTCTACCTGATCGTAGCAGGACGCTCCGGTAATGAACTGATATGCCCGCCAGTATTCCCCCTCTGCATCGACATAATAAGGCTTTCCGTCCAAAGCCGGTATCACATTCAGGGTTTCCCGCTCCGGATCTCCGCCCCTCTCCAAGATCCGCTCCCGCAGATAGGTCGTCACATTCATGATATTTTCCATCAATTCCACGGGCCTGGTAAAAATCTGCCGGTTCATATGCTGCAGAATCTTTTTGTTATGCCCCATCCCCGGCTCTTCAAATGTAAGCAGATACGTATCGTTGATATGTCCGCTTCCATAGGGTTCCACTGAAACCAGATTTCCGCTGAAACTGAAATTTTTGATTGCATCCGCTTTTCCTTTCTCATTTTCTCTTCGCATCATCAATCCTCCCACAAATCTTCCGGATAGAAGCCTTCTGCCTTCAGTCTCTGCATCGCGGCAACCACAACCGGCTTATCTTCTTTATATGTAACGCCATACCACTTGTCCGCGGAAGAAAGAACCGCCACGGATGCTTTATTTTGCTGTACCAGCCCGCTGACTACACTTGGCAGAAAATATTCGCATTTCAGCGGATTTTCCTGAAGCCCTTTTTCCAGAAATACCGGAAAGCCTGTCTGGATCTCATCCAGGATACTTCTTGTAAATCCCCACATATTCATGGATACCAGCGTCTCACCCGAAATCGGTATCCAGGAGGCTCCGTCATCCTCCGTATAGGCAATGCCGCCCTCTCTTTTTTCAATCCGGGTCCTCTCTGTAACAGCTGTAAGCTCTCCTGCATCATTGACCTCACAGATTCCCCGCGCCACATGTCCGTTTTCGGTCACCGTATTCCTTAGTTCATAACCCACCATGGTATAGCGGTACTTCTCATCGTCCCCATGAGTAGAAAGGTAGTCATAAATCTTTTGGAATGCGTCTCTTCCATAATAATCGTCCGCATTGATGACTGCAAAGGGCCCGTCAATCTGGCAAATAGCGCTCAGAACCGCATGTGCCGTCCCCCATGGTTTTGCCCGCCCCTCCGGCACGGCAAATCCTTCCGGAATATCCTGAATCCGCTGAAACGCATAGGACGTCTCCATATACTGCTCCACCCGGTTTCCAATCGCCTCGCGGAAGTCCTTTTCATTTTCCTCTTTGATGATGAACACCACCTTTTCAAAGCCCGCCAGCTTTGCATCATATATGGAAAAGTCCATGATGATATGCCCCTGATCGTCCACCGGATCAATCTGCTTCAACCCGCCGTAACGGCTTCCCATTCCCGCAGCCATGATTACTAGTATCGGTTTTTTCATCTCTTCTGCCCCCAGTTTTTCATTTTTTTAATGCCCCAGAACAACAAACCAGTCCGAAGCCTGTTTTTATGGTTCTATTTTAACAAAAAGCCTATATATAATCAAACAATAATTGCCAAAAATGTATACTTTGTGAAACGGCCGCATGGCCATAATGGGGTGCCCTTGGGTATACCTTATGAAACGGCCGCATGGCCATAATGGGGTGCCCTTGGGTATAAAAAAGTATGCGCATCCCCCGGAGTTTTTTTGTTCTATCAGAAAATTCGGAGAAGTTTTCTATAGAACAAAAACAGCAATAGCCCGGCTATGAAATGTGGTCATATCATACCGAACTATTGCCAGACAAAGGGTTGCTGCATATTTTTCTGTTGAACCGCACATTTTTATTGTTTTTCTTTCTTCTTCATATTCAAAAACTCTTCTTTCAGGCGTTGGCCGTTTCCCAGTTCCTCTGTCAGATGAAAGATCAATTCCTGATTTTTGCGGTTCAACTTCTCATACTTTCGGCAGAGAATATAATTTCTCTCCAGAATTTCATCAAACTCTGCCTGGTTTTCCACCTCTCTTCGTGAATCTGAACGATAAAGAATATAATCAATTGACACACCAAAATAATTCGCCAGAGACATCAGAATATCCGCCGCAAGTGCGTTATCCCCATTTTCAATCCGGCTGACCGTCTGCTGTGAGATATTGATTCTTCCTGCAAGTTCCTCCTGGCGCAAGCTTCTCTCCTTGCGCAATTCTTTTACCCGATTTCGCACCATAACTTAAGCCCTCCAAAATACTCATTTTTATTTTATCGAATATCCTTTTTTATGCTACCCGAATATAATGTAAGATATTACTTGTGCTCAGAGTTTCCATATTATGGCAATAAAAAAAATCAATTAGAAATATAGTAACTAAAAAATAAAAAATATTAAAAAAATAGGTTGACATTTTTTGCAGAAAATAGTATGATAAGTTTTGTGATTTGACAAGTTATATGAATCGCGAATGCGGAAGTGTCGGAACTGGCAGACGAGCAAGACTAAGGATCTTGTAGCTTTCGAGCTGTGTGGGTTCAAGTCCCATCTTCCGCATCTTTTTAAAAGACAGGAAAGCCTTTAAATATTTGAAGGCTTTCTTTTTTTATTCGCTTGAAAGTGTATATGGATTTGCGATAAGAACAAAAGTGCGCTTCGCACACTCCCGCGTTGTTACATTTTTAGCAGCGCAGCTTTTGTTCCGCGCGCGTAGCTGCGCATCCCCCGGAGGGTTTTATTCTATAGGAAAATTCGGAGAAGTTTCCTATAGAATAAATAAAAGCGGAGGAACAAATCTCCGCTTTTATCTCTTTCATTGTTATGCAATCTTTTCCTTTGCAAGTTCTGCCAGTGTCGCGAACCCTGCCTTGTCGCTGACTGCCAGCTCTGCAAGCATCTTTCTGTTCATATCCACATCTGCCAGCTTCAGGCCGTGCATAAACTTGCTGTAAGACAGACCGTTCATTCTTGCTGCTGCGTTGATACGTGCGATCCAAAGCTGTCTCATCTGGCGCTTACGCTGCTTTCTTCCTGCATAAGAGGATGCCAGAGCCCTCATAACGGACTGCTTTGCCACTCTGTACTGCTTGGAACGTGCTCCCCTGTATCCCTTTGCCAGCTTTAATACTCTGTTATGCTTTTTTCTTGCGTTCATTCCGCCCTTGATTCTTGCCATTTCTTAATCCTCCTTCTATTACCTGAGTCTTAGATATACGGTAATACTTTCTTCATATTCTTTACATTTGTAGCGTCTGTAATAGTGGACTTCCTGAGATTTCTCTTTCTCTTGGTCGTCTTCTTGGTTAAGATGTGGCTCTTATAAGCTTTGTTTCTTTTCAGCTTTCCTGTACCTGTCTTTTTGAAGCGCTTTGCTGCCGCTCTATTTGTTTTTAATTTTGGCATAATGATCTTCCTCCTTTATTGTGCTTGCCTTACGGCCTGCTTGTATATTTTTAACGTTTTACGGTTAAAACCATGCTCATGTTCCGGCCCTCCAGCTTTGCCGGCTTTTCGATTACTGCAATGTCCCCGACCAGCTTATAAAAATCATCTAAAATATGTCTGCTCTGCTGGACATGAGCCATCTCTCTGCCCCGGAAACGCAAGGTCACCTTTACCTTATTTCCTTTTAAGATGAACTTCTTTGCATTGTTCACCTTGGTATTCAGGTCATTCGTATCAATATTCGGTGACAGGCGCACTTCTTTGACTTCAACAATTTTCTGCTTTTTCTTCGCTTCCTTTTCTTTTCTTGTCAGCTCATACTTGTACTTTCCGTAATCGATGATCTTGCATACCGGCGGCTTCGCCCCCGGAGCGATCTTCACCAGGTCAAGCTCCGCCTCCTGAGCGATCCTGAAAGCATCTCTCGCTGACATGATCCCTAACTGTTCCCCATCCTCACCGATCAGGCGGACTTCCTTATCCCTGATCTGTTCGTTAATCATTAACTCGCTAATTGTCGTATACCTCCGTCACATGAATTTCCTTTGGGCTGTCGCAAATAAAAAACGAGTGAACAAATATCCACCCGACAATTCACAGACATATAGCTGTCATAAACTATTCCGTCCCAGCCATGTGTCCTGTGTCAATATCAAACCAATAGACGCCCGATTGCGCTATGGTGAGAGTGGATACTCTGCTTTGTTTTTTGCTTTACGCAAGGAATAATCTAACACACTTCCCATCAATT
The DNA here is from genome assembly GCA_000403295.2 of Lachnospiraceae bacterium M18-1. GTDB lineage: Bacteria > Bacillota > Clostridia > Lachnospirales > Lachnospiraceae > Schaedlerella. Next base: position 816,087 of record KE159605.1, read on the forward strand.
GTCAACACATTTTTCAGGATATCCAAAATGAATTTCACCATGAAATCTGATTCCTCTTGTATTTCCCCGCGCTTTATGCCATAATCGTAAATATGCGGCGTACAGAACAGATAAAACATGTACAATTTTACCAAAACCATATGAGGAGGACTTTATAAGTATGAAAAGCAACAGAAGCAATTTTACAAGCCGGGTGGGCTTTATTCTTTCCGCAGCCGGATCCGCGGTCGGGCTGGGAAATATCTGGCGTTTTCCCTATCTGGCGGCACAGTACGGCGGGGGCACCTTTCTCCTCTGCTATATCATCCTGGCCGTGACTTTCGGGTTCGCCCTGATGACCGCAGAGATCGCGCTGGGCCGTAAGACCGGTTTAAGCGCCATCGGAGCCTTTTCCGCATTGAATGAGCGCTACCGTTTTGTCGGCGTCTTGGTCACCCTGGTTCCGGTCATTATCTTCCCCTATTACTCCGTCATCGGCGGATGGGTCATCAAGTATTTTTTCACCTTCCTGACAGGCGGCGTTTCCGCTGCGGCGGAAGATAACTATTTTACCGGCTTTATTTCTGGAGTATCAGAACCTATCGTCTGGTTTCTGATCTTTACGGCGATTGCGGCTGCAGTCGTAATCTGCGGTGTGGAAAAAGGAATCGAAAAGGTCAGCAAGGTCATGATGCCGCTGCTGGTGGTCCTGACAGTAGGCATCTCTGTGTATGTCCTGACCATCGACGGAGCCATTGAGGGCGTAAAATATTATGTCCTGCCCCATATGTCCGACTTTTCGATCAAGACCCTGCTCTCTTCCATGGGACAGTTATTTTATTCCATGTCCCTTGCCATGGGCATTATGATCACTTATGGGTCTTATATGAACAAATCCACCAACCTGGAAAGCTCTGTAAGACAGATCGAGATCTTCGACACCGGGATCGCATTTTTTGCCGGCCTGATGATCGTTCCGGCTGTATTTGCCTTTTCCGGCGGAGACCCTTCCGCTCTGAAAGCCGGCCCTGGGCTGATGTTCATCACTCTTCCCAAAGTATTTGCCAGCATTAAATTCGGCGGGTTCCTGGGCACGGTCTTTTTTGTACTCGTATTTTTTGCAGCCATTACCTCCGCGATCTCCCTGATGGAAACCATCGTATCCATCCTGATGGACTTTTTCCACTGGTCCCGCCGCAAAACCAGTATACTGGTATTTTTGTATTCCCTGCTCATGGGCATCCCATCATCCCTGGGATTCGGAATCTGGGATTTCATCCAGCCTTTGGGCATGTCTATCCTGGATGCATGGGACTTCGTCAGCAACAGCATTCTGATGCCGATCGTCGCGCTGCTGACCTGCTTCTTTGTCGGGTTTGTCATCAAGCCCCAGACGATCATTGAGGAAGCCTGCGCAGAGGGCGCTTCATTTAAAGGCAGGCATTTGTTTACCATAGTCATCAAATGGGTAGCCCCCATTATCCTGGTTGCTATCCTGATCAGTTCGATCCTGAATGCGCTCGGCATCTTTGTCATGTAGCAGACAACAGCTGCGGCCAGAAACGGCCGTATCACGGTTATGGCTTATATGACAGAAGCCGCTTCCGTCTCTTGTGATAACATCTTGTCACAGTGAATCCGGAAGCGGCCTTTTTTATCCCGCCGTTTTTAAAAAAGTCCCTTACTCTGACTTCTTCCCTGACAATATCTTCTTCGCCGTGAAGAAGAACAGGATCATCGTAACCGCAACGGATGTGAAGTCTGCAACCGGCTCCGCCCGGTAGACCCCGTCCACGCCCATGAATTTGGGAAACAGGATCGCAAGAGGCACCAGAAGCACAATCTTCCGGAGCAATGCGATGACCAGCGATACTTTCGCCTGCCCCAGCGCCAGAAAGGTAGTCTGGCAGCCCATCTGAATCCCGAAGATGGTAATCCCCAGAAAATAGACCGGCATATACCGGCAGGTCAGCATAGTCAGCTCTTCATTACTGCTGAACAGCCGTGCATAAAACTCCGGCCGCATCACCGCGATTCCGGCAAACACCGCCGTTCCGGCAAGGCAGACCAATACCATCCGCAGGAAGGTATCCTTCACGCGTTCCAGGTTGCCCGCACCGTAATTGTAGCTCATGATGGGCTGCACGCCCTGGGCCACTCCCTGCACCGGAATGGTGATCAGCTGCATCACGCTTGCCATAATGGACATGGTGCCTACGTACAGGTCTCCTCCGTATTTCTGCAGCCCTGTATTCAGAGTGATCATCACAAGGCTTTCCGTGCTCTGCATAATGAACGGAGAGATTCCAAGCGCACCGATGCCCAGCACCGTTTTCTTATCCAGACGGATAAATTTCCGGCGGATCCGGATCACACTTTTTGAGGAGGTCAGAAACCACAGCACCCACACTGCGCTCAGAGCCTGGGAAATGATCGTGGCAAGCGCCGCACCCCGGACTCCCATATGGAATCCGAAGATCAGGATGGGATCCAGGATGATATTGGTCACTGCCCCCAGGAGTACAGACAGCATGGCAGTCTTCGCATTTCCCTGGCCGCTGATGTAGGTATTGAGCCCCAGCGCAAACTGGACAAAGACCGTTCCTGCCAGATAGATGGTAATATACTCTCTGGCATAAACAATGGTGTTATCGCTGGCGCCGAAAGCATACAGGATCGGGCTCTTAAATGCCTGGAACACTACAGTCAGCACAGCAGAAAACAGCAGCAGCATAGCCACGCTGCTGCCCAGGATTTCCTCCGCGCCTTCATAGTTTTTCTTTCCCAGCTGGATCGACGCCTGGGGCGCTCCGCCCATGCCGGCAAATGCACTGAACGCGGAGATCACCATCAGGATCGGCGCCGTAACCCCGACGCCGGTCAGGGCCAGCTCTCCGTAGCCTGCAATATGCCCGATATAGATTCTGTCCACAATGTTATAAAGCACATTGATCACCTGGGCTGCCACCGCCGGCAGGGCCATGCTTACCATCAGTCTTCCGAGAGGCGCGCTCCCCAGTCTTTCGTCATTCTTCTCCATTCGTTTCGGACCTTTCCTTCCCGTCTCCGTCCTTTTTGAGCATACGCATGATGAGGTCTACGGATCCCTGTATGCCATAGCTGGCGCTGTTGATGCACAGGTCATAGTTCCTCGCCTTCCCCCAATTCCGTCCGGTATAAAACTTATAATACTTCACATGGTCCTTATCCAGCTTGGTCAGGAGCCTCTTTGCCTCCTTCTCATTCTCGTAGCCCCGCACCTCCATGATCCGCCGCACCCGCTGCTCCAGAGGAGCGGTGATAAAGATACTGATATGCGGGATCCGGTTGTTGGTCAGGATCGCATCCGCGCACCGCCCCATGACCACAAAGTCTTCTTTTCTTGCCATATCACAGATCAGGTCGCTCTGGTTAAAAAAGATTGCATCCTTTTTCGGCAGTCCGTGATACCGGCTGAACTCCCTGAGCTTTTCCTTTAACGTAGACTTGGGCGCCGGTGCAAAAGCCGGAACCGTATTGAGATACCGTGACTGCGCGTCTTTGCCCTCTTTGTACGGATAGCCGCCTTTGTCATATACATAATCCTTTTCCGCTTCCAGACGCTTTAATACCTCGTCGAAGATCTCCACATCATAGTAGTTGATCTTCAACGTATCTGCCAGAGTAAATCCGATCTCGCTTCCTCCGCAGCCGTAAGTCCGTCCGATACAGATGATCAGGTGGTCGTTTTCCGAGAAACGAGACTGCAGATTCAGCATGTTCAGCTTCGCCATCTTCTGATCCAGGATATCTCCTTTGATGAAGCTGGTCGGCAGCTCCGTCACTTCTTTTAAAATCCCGTCATATTTTACCATGATCCGGTGGCGGACCGAGCGGTCCTGGATCGTCCGGGCCATATTACTGATCAGGGCCAGTTCGTTACGAAGGATATACGCCTGATTCCGCTCATGCATCATACGGAAGGTTTCCTCAATGCAGTCCTCTTTTTTTCCATTAAACACTCGTCCCAGAGAGGATCCAAGCTCTCTGTAGACCTCTTCATCCAGATCATAGATCCGTCCCGCAAGCTCGTGCAGATTTTTTTCTTCGTTTGACATCTTGTACTTCCCCTCCTATCTGAAAAACAGTAAGGTATCCAGCAAAAAGACCGGAACCAGAACTACCAGCGACCAGCCCATATACCCGAAAAAGGAAGGCATATGGATACCATTTTCATCTGCAATAGACTTTACCATAAAGTTGGGCGCATTTCCAATATAGGTGTTGGCTCCCATGAACACTGCCCCGCAGGAAATAGCCGTCAGCACCTTTACCGGAACCTGCCCAAGAGCGGTCACCAGCCCGCTGCCAAAACCGATAGCGCCTGCCGTGGTGAGGAACACCAGGTAAGTGGGCGTATTATCCAGGAAGCTGGAGAGCACCCCTGTCACCCAGAACATCTGGAAAGGCTCCGTAATCCCAAGCTCGGCCCCCATTCCTTTTAAGATTGCCAGAGCGGGCTGCATGGTGATAAAGATCCCGATGAACAGAACCCCTACTTCCTTGATCGCCCCCCAGGTAAAATGGTTTTTCTTCCGGATCTCAGAGCTAGTCGTCTTAAAAGACAAAAATGCCGCCGCCAGGATGATCGCGATCTCAATCAGGGCCGGAAAGCCCAGTACGACTTCTCCGAAGATATGGATTCCCCTGACATGGCCCTCAGGTGTCTTAAATGCCGGCATATCCGGCAGCACTCCGCTTAAGATCACTGCCGCTACGATCATCGCGATAAAGATCAGGTTGTGCAGTCCCCGGATCCGGATCTTCGTTCCCGGCTTGCTGATATCCGGTTTGCGCCCTCTTGCCATATCCCTGCGGTATCGCTTCATATCCACCTTGTAGAAGATAAACAGGATCACCGCCATATTAAACAACATGATGGGAAACAGATGCAGGCTCCAGAAGAACGGGACCCCTCTGGAAAATCCCATCAGAAGCGGCGGATCGCCGATGGGCGTCAGGCAGCCTCCGATATTGGACACCAGAAAGATAAAAAACACCATGATATGGGATCTGTTTCTGCGCCAGGCATTCATCTTGATCACCGGGCGGACCATCAGCATGCTGGCTCCCGTAGTGCCGATCCAGCTGGACAGCAGAGTCCCGATGGTCAGCAGGATGATGTTCACCCTGGGAGAACCGGCCAGGTCGCCTTCCATAGTAATATTTCCGGACACGCAGAACAGACCGAACAGCAATACGATAAAGGTCAGATAGTCATTGACCAGACACTCCAGAACGGTCTCCGCCGCCCTTCCTGCACCGAAAAAGAATCCAAACGGCAGAACAAACAAAAGCGACCAGAACGCCACCGCCAGCGGCTGATGGGACTCCCACCATTCCGGCTTTATCAGCGGAAGCACCGCTATACAGAACAACAGCCCGGCAAAAGGAATACACAGCCACAGCGGAATCCTTTCAGATGCCGCCCCGGCGCTCTCTGCTGCCAGAGCTATCATAGGACTCAGCAGAAGCACGGCAATGACGCTTCCTAAAAACATCTTACACTTTTTCAATGTCATAACCTCCTCATCAAGTATTTTCCAGCTGTACGGTTGTAATCCGACAGGTCGTTTACATGCAATTCATTGCGATGAATATGACCTGTCGGATTAGCAGCCGCACAGCTGGAGAATGTTTAGATAACCACGAGGCACATTATAAGCAAATATCAGACGAAATTCAAGTAAAATTTTGACCTATCCCTTTTCCTATCCACGCTCAAAAATAGTAAAATTCAACAAAAGCCCCCCGGCAGCGCCTGATTCTGCGGGGGGCCTATTCCAAATGTTACGATCCGCATCCCCTTCGCTCACATACGAAGGTACAGCCGGCAAAGCTGTCTGCTGATACTGCAAACGTAACATCTCAATTCATTTTGATATTCAGGAAGCTCCTTCCTGAAAGCGTCCTGTTAAAAAGCAGAAAACAGAAAACAATGATGCATCCTGCCGCAAATCCGATCCAGTTAAACAGAGACGTCAATATCAGAAGCATGATCCGCATAAACTTCATTGCGTATCCCAATTCAAAGTTAGGCTGCGCGTAATTGGCCATGGCTACGAATGCCATATACAGCATCACTTCTGCATTGAACCAGCCCGAAGACACGGAAAATTCTCCCAGCACCAGAGCCGTGATAACACTCAAAGGGGTGCTCAGCATACTGGGCGTATTCAGCGCTGCCAGATGGAGACCGTCAATCGCCACTTCCAAAAGCAGAAGCTGAAATACCAGCGGGATATTGACCGTATCTTTTACAGCGACAAATGCAAAGATCTCCGGCAGCCAGTCCAGATTCTGCATAAATAGTAAGAATACCGGCGTCAAAAATACCGTTAGAAATGCGATCAAGGCCCTGGAGCTTTTCAGATATACACTCGTGATCTTGGGGAAATAATAATCATTGGCTTCTTCCACCACATCCAGGATCGAGGTAGGAAGGATCATGGCAGACGGCGAGTTGTCTACCAGGATCACCACCTTCCCTTCCAGGAGGCAGGCGGCCGCAGTGTCCGGTCTCTCGGTAAATTTGAACTTCGGGAATGGGTTGAACCATTTCCGGTGATAGATCGCTTCCGCCAGGCTCTGCTGGTTCATACGCAGATCATTCACGTGCAGCTCTTCGATCTTCTGCTTAATATTGTCCAGAAGGTCCCGATCCACCCGGTCCTTCATATAGCAGACTGCGATATCCGTCCTGGATGCCTGTCCGGCCTCCGTGATCTCCATCACCAGATGAGGGTCACGGATACGGCGCCGGATTAGCGCCGTATTGAAAACGATCGTTTCCACAAATCCGTCGCGGGATCCCCTGAGAGACTTATCCTTCTCCGGTTCCCCTACGCTCCTGGCGGGATATGTCCTGCAGTCAATTGAAATACAGACCTCATAGCCGCTGATAAACAGGCAGGTCATCCCGGAAAGGACATTGCGTATCACCTGGTCAAAATCTCCGATCACATCCACCTCAACATAGGGAATCTTCGTCCTGGCAAATGTCGTCGCGTCCTCTGACATATCCTCCGCCGTGATCCGGAAGAAGGAATCCATGATCTTCAGCATCGTCTCATCCTTGGTAAATCCATCAATAAAATAGAAAGTTGCTTTCCTCTCTCCAATGATCATATCACGCCGGATGATATCGAAACTGTCCTTCACCGGAAGGATCTTATCCATATATGCGATATTTTCTTCAAAGGAAGCCATCACTTTTTTTGAAATCTTCTCTATCATTGCATCAAAGTCCTTTCCTGCACGGCTTATGCAAAACTCCGCCCGGAGAGCCGTTTTTATACAGTAAGGTTTCCCTGCATGACGACAGATTATTCCAAAGATTTTTTAAATTACGCGATTCTATCTCTTACTCAGCAGCATGTTTTCCCTCTACATCCGGATCCATCGTCCGATTTATCCGCGTCCACTCCTTTGTCTCATCATTGCGGCTGACCTCCGAGCGGTTTGCAGAAAGAAATTTGACCAGCTCGTATGCGCTGACCCAGATTTCTCCGCTTCCTTCTCTCTGGGATTCATCAAAAATCAGCTGAAGTCCAAAATGAAGATGCGGCTCGTCAATATTATTCACGTTCTCCTTCTTGCTGTAACCCGTGCGGCCCATATAGCCGATCACATCCCCTGCCTGTACGATGTCCCCCTCCTTCAGCCCTTCCGCATAAGGACGGTTCTGCCGCAAATGGGCATAATAATAATATCTCCTGCCATCGAAGCTTTCGATCCCGATGCGCCAGCCTCCATACTGATTCCATCCCAGTGCAGTCACTTTTCCGCTCTCCACGCAGACCACCGGCGTCCCCACCTGTCCCATAAGGTCATGCCCCAGATGGCTGCGCCGGTATCCGTAACTTCTGGCCACTCCAAAGTCATCATAATCTGAATAGGGAAATCCCTTTGCAATGGGGCTAAACGCCTTTAATCCATAACAGGTCTGCCACCGGGAGGCATCCTCCGCAGGTTTCTCCGTCACAGCAGAATCTTTCTGTACATCTTCTGCCTTATATTCACCGACCATCCCTTCCAGAACGGCTCCGTATGCTTCCCTGTAATAAGGGAAATACTTCATATCCTTTGTATAGTCTTCCACAGTGCTTTCCCCGGCAAGAAATTTTTCTGCGATCTCGCTCATTTCTTCCGGTCTGTATCTCTTAAAATCGCCGCCGTTTTTTACCGCCACGATTGCCAGAAGGTCGATCCAGTTCAGATGAACCTCCTTTCCGTATGTATCTACATCAATCTGATATGCCTGTTTCATGGCTTCTGACGTCACATTAAAATCCACCCATTTTATGTAATCCTTCTTTTTTCTGGAATCTTCCTGCTCCCCGTCTGAAAGCTGTTCTGCAACCAGATTTCCGCCGGCCGGTTCCGGATAGCCAGGTCCTTCCCACATTCCCCGGGTACCCAATATAGCGGCGGATATTGCGACAGCCGCAAGCTCTATGCCGATTGCAGCCTTTATTTTTCGATAATCCTGCATTTTTTTCGCTCCTCTTCTCAGGAACTTTCAATAAATAACTTATGCGGATGGCGCGTGATACATGTTCATCTGTAGAGAACTGTACACAAATAACTTCCTGACAAAATGAGCATCCCCCGGAGGGGTTTGTTCCATAGGAAAATGCGAAAAAATTTTCTATGGAAAAAAAGAGACCGGCACATCAAGCCATGCCTGTGTGTCAGTCTCCAAGTTATACAATATTTACAGCTGCTCAGAGTCAAAGCCTCTGCAAGGCCGATTTTTTTATTGCTGCTGTTTTGAATCGTGATCAGGTTTTATAAATTCCCGAGCAGCTTCTCAATGCTGACCAGCTTTACGCTCAATACAAAAATCTCAGTTGCCACCCTCAGCTCCTCCAGTGTCGGATAGGAAGGCGCGATACGGATATTGCTGTCCCTGGGGTCCTTTCCATAAGGATAGGTCGCTCCTGCGTCCGTCATGACCAGCCCGGCTTCTTTAGCCTTTGCGACAATTGCTTTTGCACAGCCGTCCATAGCGTCAAAGGAAATGAAGTATCCGCCCCGGGGTGCGATCCAGGAACCGATCTCCAGGCCTCCCAGCTCTTTCTCCAGTGTATTCAGGACCGTGTCAAACTTAGGTCTCAGAATGTCTGCATGCTTTTTCATATGCTGCACCATGCCGGAAATATCTCCGAAAAATCTGGCGTGGCGGAGCTGATTCACCTTATCATGCCCGATGGTCTGTACCCGCATCTGCTTGCGGATTTCCACCAGATTTGCGTCTGATGCCGCAAACGCCGCGATCCCAGAACCTGGAAAGCTGATCTTGGATGTGGATGCAAACTTGTACACCAGATCCGGATTGCCTTCCTTTTTACATTCCATAAAAATCTCGATCAGATAGTCCTGCTTATCCTCATATAGATGATGGATGCCGTATGCATTATCCCAGTAGATACGGAAATCCTTTGCCGCCGGTTTCAGGCATGCGAAACGGTGGACGGTCTCATCCGAATAGGTAATCCCCTGGGGGTTGGAATACTTCGGTACGCACCAGATTCCTTTGATAGCCTCGTCCTCTGCAACCAGCTTTTCCACGATATCCATATCCGGACCCGTAGGCGTCATCGGAACGGGAACCATTTCAATCCCGAAGTGCTCCGTGATCGTAAAATGCCTGTCATACCCGGGTACCGGACATAAAAACTTCACCCGGTCCAGCTTTGCCCATGGCGTGCTGCCCATAACGCCATGGGTCATGGCATGGGAAATCATATCGTACATCACATTCAGACTGGAGTTCCCAAAGATAATGATATTATCCTTCGGGACCTCCATCATATCCGCCAGAAGCTGCTTCGCTTCCCGGATTCCGTCCAATACTCCGTAGTTTCTGCAGTCAATGCCCTCGTCGCAGATCATATCTGATTCCTTGTGCAATACGTCCATCATTTCCATAGACAGATTGAGCTGCGCTATGGACGGTTTTCCCCTGGACATGTCCAGACTCAGTTCTTTCGCCTTGACAGCTTGAAACTCCTGTTCCAGTTCCTTCTTTAATGCTTCCAGTTCTTCCGCATTCAACTCTCTGTATGACGGCATAATCTCAACCTCCAAACTTAAGGAGCTGTCATGAAATAATATTGATATCTGTTCCGGCAGCTGCCGGCATCCTGATAAAGCGATATCCTGAAGCTCAATGTTATTTCGTGACAGTTCCTGACTCACCAACTTGTCACCGACTGCTATTGTATATAATTTTCGGTAATTCGTCAAGAAAAAACTGCTCTGTCGGACTAAAGTAGGGACATCGGGTTACAGTTCACGGCCTAACCGGCCGCGAACTGTAACGGCATCCAGCCCATTGAAAAGTCGCCTCATGGCGAGGGGCTGGATGCCTGCAACCGCTATTTTACTGGCCGGATGCCTTGCAGCAAAGTGCAAGGCACCGTGAACAGTAACGACATCGGACTATACTTTTTGAAAAAATTTTCAAAAATCATTCACACATTTCCGCCATACACATATTATGGAACTGTAAACAATCAATTTGGAGGATTTCAAAATGAGTGATTTAAGCGCAACAAACTGTGGATGCGGATGTGAAAATTCCTGTGGCGGCGGTCTCTTCGGAGGCGGCGGAAACAACTCCTGTCTGTGGATCATCCTGCTGTTGATCTTCTGCGGCGGATGCGGCAACGGCTGCGGCAGAATGAGTGACGGCTGCGGATGCGGCAATGACAGCTGCCTGTGGATCATCCTGCTGTTGATCTTCTGCGGCGGATGCGGCAACGGCTGCGGCAGAATGAATGACGGCTGCGGATGCGGATGCTAATTTTTTGAAGCAGTAAACCTGATGCGGTATGGCTGTCTGCTGCAGCCCTGCCGCATTGCTGAGCGTTTCTGTCCCCGGTACCTTATTTTCGTACCGGGGATATTTTTATCCTGGTCTTTTTTCGTCTTCCCCGTCTCCTTTTTGTGTCTTTTCCGTTCCATCCTGCTCCCGGCCCATCTTTTCAGAAAAACGATTTTTCCTGCCATGATCGGTCTGCTTCCTTCTCATACAGCCTTCGTCAACCTCATAGACTGCGTTCCCATCAATGATCAGTTTGAGTCTCATCGGCTCTCCTCCTGTGGCTCATTCCCTATTATTGTATGTCGTCCGTTCTGAAAAGGCACTCCGCTGCAGTATATAATCTGCCCGGCAATCGCGGAACTCTAACATAATCCCACATTTTCTCTCATATACATATTCGTAAAGAATTTCCCGTGATATATCTCTGTGCGGGACAGACAGCATCCGCTGTCCGATCATGTTTACAACATTGAGATCAGGAGTGCTTATGGAAAAGAAAACTCCCACACCCATGACTCCATTCGATGAATGGACCGTCCCCAAAGAACTTCATACCCTGAAGCTGCTTCTTCCGTATACTCCTGCCGCCTCACAGCAGGCATTGGGAATTCTTATCAAAGTCATTGAGCTGCAGCACACGTTCCAATATTTTCAACAGCAAAAAAATGTCCTGCACAGTCAGGAATTTTCTGCAGGTTTCTCTTCTCCCCTGGATATGCTGGAGGAGATCGCCCCCTATCTCCCGCCCGGACAGGCGGAAATGCTGGGAACCTTCCGCAATATGATGAATATAATGGATATGGTACAAATGATGCAGGAATTTTCCGCAGACACGGAAAACGAGTCCGGCAGCCCGGAGCCGGATGCTCCTTCCCAAAATACCGCGGGCAGACGGGATTCCCAAAATATCTTCGGAAATTTGGGCGGGGAATTTGACCCCATGCAGCTGGTGATGGGAATGCTCTCCCCGGAGCAGCAGGAAATGTTTGAAATGTATCAGACCATGTTCTCTCAGCCGGAAGGATCTGATGCCGAGACTCCTGCCGGAGATCCTGCTCCAATGGAATTTGATGATTCCGGACAGGAGCCGCCGGAGGTCCGGATGCAGGAGGAAAGGCAGCAGAGTCCGGAATGGAATGAATTTTCAATGCAAAATGATGATGCAAGAAAGGACGGAGACAGACTATGAATGAATGGATGAATAACCCGTTGTTAAATAATATCGACCCGGTAAAGCTGGACCTGATCCAGAAAGCAGCCGCACAGGTTTCCGGAAAATCAGGAAAAGAGCTTGCTCCGGTCATGCTGGCGCTCATCACCAGCGCCAACCGACAGAAAATCCAGTTTTCCCAGGAAGAGATCAGCCTGATCCTGGGAATCCTGAAAGAAGGAAAATCGAAGGAAGAACAGGCACAGATCGACAAAACGATCCAGATGGTCACTTCCCTGATCCGAAAGAATAGTTAAAGGTTATTGTTCACACCCTAGCCGGGTGCTCACAGTAACGGCCTGCAGATTCCTCTGGTCTTTCGGCTCTAAACAGGATATAATAATATACGGCCGCTGAATATCTGCCGGCGCAAATGCATTCTTATATGCAAACAGCCGCTTCAAAATACACACTCTGAATAAAGGAGGAGAGATACCATGAGAAATATCAAGCTGATCCTGGAATACGACGGATCCCGTTATCAGGGCTGGCAGCAGCCCGGAAAGAAAGACCCTTCCAGCACTGTTTCCGGAAGGCTTACGGGTACGCTCTGCCGGATGACAGGGGAAGACATCGAGGTTTTCTGCGCCGCGCGCACGGAGCCTGGCGTCCATGCCTCCTGTCAGACCGTCAGCTTTAAAACCGCTTCCCGTCTCCCGGTTCCAGAAATCCGCCGGGAACTGAACCAATATCTTCCGCAGGATATTGCCGTCCTTCAGGCCGAAGAAGTTCCGGAGCGCTTCCATGCTTCCCTGAACCTCCTTTCCATGACCTATACTTACAGGGTCTATACCGGCGCCGTGATGGATGTATTCCGCAGAAAATATATGTGCCACATCCCCCAGGCGCCGGATATCTCCGCCATGGAAAAGGCAGCTTCCCATCTTGTGGGAATCCATGACTTCCGCTGTCTTTCTTCCGGCAGGACAAAGAAAAGCTGTGAAAAAAAGCTGTGGTCCGCAAAAATCCTATCTCCCGCGGATGACGAGCTGCACATTGTCCTGGAAGCTTCTGCCTTCCTGCACCAGATGCCCCGGCTCATCACGGGCACTCTGCTGGATGTGGGAACGGGCGTGCGCAGCGCCGGGTGTATCCCTGCCATCCTGTCCGGCCGGGAGCCTGCCAGCAGGCCCGCTCCCCCGGCCGGGCTCTGCCTGACCGATACCCGATATTAGTGCACGAATATATCGCTGCATAAGCTCAGTACCTGATAGGAGATGACACTCACAACCCAGGCCGCGGCAGTCTGAAACAACACGATCGCTGCTGTAATCTTTCCGCTCTCTGTCTCCTTTCTGATGGCGGCGATCGCGGCCGTACAGGGTACATACAGAAGGCAGAACGTCATCAGGGCATAAGCGTTTGGCATGCCGAACCCCATTTCTTCCAGTACATGCGCAAAGCCCTCCATCCCGCTGCCGGTCGTGATATTCGCGATTCCGAACAGCAGGCCGCAGCCGGACACCACCACTTCCTTTGCCGCGATTCCCGAGATCAGCGCCACGATAATCTGCCAGTATCCCAATCCCGCCGGTTCAAATACCGGCGTGATACATTTTCCGATCACGGCTCCAAAACTCCGGCTCATATCCGTGACATATCCCTCCGCGCCAAAATTCAGCAGAAACCACATCACGACCGAAGCCAAAAAGATCACAGTTCCAGCCTTTGTCAGATAGTCCTTTACTTTCTCCCGGACATACATCATAATAGACCCGGCATCCGGGAATTGATACTTGGGCAGCTCAATGAGCAGCATATGGTCAGTCCCATGATAATCCAGCCGGAAAAGGATCCGGGCAGATACGACGGCTGCCAGTATTCCGATCAGGTACATGGAAAAGCATGCTGCCATCGCATATTTTCCAAAGAACATGCCGGAAAATAATACGTAGACCGGAAGTCTGGCACTGCAGGACATAAATGGCGTGATCAAGATCGTTTTCAGCCTGTCCTTCCTGTGTTCCAGCGTCCGGGACGCCATGATCGCAGGAACCGAGCAGCCGAACCCCAGCAGCAGCGGAAGAAACGCTTTTCCGGACAGTCCCACCCTGCTCATCAGATCATCCATGACAAACGCTGCCCTGGCCATATATCCGCTGTCTTCCAGGCATGCCAGCGCAAGGAACAAAATAAAAATATTGGGAAGAAAGGTGAGAATCCCTCCCACGCCGGATATGATCCCCTCCACGATCAGGGAGCGCAGCATAGGACTGACCTTCCAGGTATCCAGTAAAATACCTGCCTCTTCCGAAAGCAGCTCCAGCATCATCTCAAAATATCCTTTCAGCCACCCGCCCACCGTAAAGGTCAGTAAAAAAATCATTGCCATGATCGCCAGAAAAATCGGAAGCCCCAGCCATTTTCCGGTCAGATATCGGTCGATCCGGTCCGTCAGGTCCTGCTGTTTTCCGGCCTTTTTTTCTATCATCTGTCCGGGTTCAGGCATTGGAGTTTTCTCTCTTCTTCTGACTACCTGCGATATCATTTCCTCGATCAAATCATAGTCTGCCCGGTCTCGCGTCTGCAATAATACTGAATTTCTTTTTGCCCGCAATACAGGTTTTTCATATTCCTCATACCGGGACATGGCATACAGCAGCAGATCCAATCCCATGCGTTCTCTTGCGGATATGGCAATACAGGGGATTCCCAGCAGTTCCGACAGCCGGGGCAGATCGATCTCCATCCCCCGCTTCCTCACGATATCCATCATGTTCAGCGCCAGTACCACCGGCTTCCCCAGCTCCAGCAGCTGCAATGTCAGATACAGGTTCCTTTCCAGAGAGGAGGCATCCGCTACATCCACCACCACATCCACCTCGCCGCTCAGGATAAATTCTTTTGAGACATGTTCCTCCATGGTATAGGAAGCCAGGCTGTAAACACCCGGAAGGTCTGTCAGATGAAACTCCATGCCCCGCCAGGTTGTCCATCCTTCTTTTTTCTCTACCGTCACGCCGGGCCAGTTCGCCACCTTCAGGCTGGCCCCGGTACAGGCGTTGAACAGCGTCGTTTTCCCGCAATTTGGATTCCCGATAAAGCCTGCCCGGATCACATTCCGGTTCACCTCGCCGCTTCCCTGCATCCTGCTGCCTCCTTTATGTAAATGTGATCGGCAATCCTCCTGCCAAATGCAAACCGTACTCCCCGGAATTTCACGATCACAGCCCCCCTTTTCTGATTGTTCACAATCTCAATCCTGGTTCCTGGAGACAGTCCCAGAGCCCCCATACGGCGCTCGAGCTCCGGCTCCAGATGCAGGTCCGTCACCTCATAGATCTGATGCTCCTTCCCCTCCTTCAGCCGCATCCTTTCCCCTCCTCCATTTTGTTATCTATCGCCGTCATCCACACAACAGGCCATGCATCCCAGAGCATGTCTGAACCGTGATCAGGTCATTGATCGTTCTGATGAAGCCAGACTGTTACTGTTCACACCCTTTGGGTGCTCCAGTAACAGTATCCAGCCCATTTTAAGTCGCCTTCGGCGGTCCTAAGCGCCAGCGACGCTTGTTTAGGACGGACCGGAACGGAGTGTAGACGGGCTGGATATTATGGCAAACGTTACTTTATTGGCCGGACGCCGTGCAGCAGGGTGCACGACGCCGTGTGAACAGTAACGCCAGAATACTTCTCTGCTATAAATATATTGTAGAAATCAAAATATATGAATCAAATCAGACCGCAAAAAAAGCGACCGCCCTGAAAAACATACACCTTGTCGTGCCGTTTCTTCAGGACAGCCGCCCTCTTCTCTTCGTATGATATTTTCCTTTGCTGTCCATACCCTTGCTTGTACACTTGCCACACAGCATCGGCAGTCAGCAGATCACACTTTGGCCAGCAGCAATCAATCTTCTGCCGGTATACGCCCGTACATCTTTGTCATCCGGAAGATCTCCCTGGTCAGTTCTTCCGTGATCTGGCCTTTTGTCAGCCTCCATACCCAGTTATTGCCCAGTGTGGAAGGGATATTGATCCTTGCCTTCTCATCCAGGCAGAGAAAATCCTGCATCGGAATGATGCACAGATCCGCAACGCTTCCCATTGCCATAGCAATGAAATCCCAGGCCAGGGTATCTTCGTCCAGCGCCGGCTTGCGCAGGTACTCCTTTGCAAAATCCCGGCATCCCTTGTCTACATTATGATACCAGCCCCGGGTGGTATCATTGTCATGAGTCCCTGTATAGACCACGCAGTTCGGGATATAGGTATGAGGCAGATAATTGGCCGCCTCCCTGGAGTCAAACGCAAACTGGATCACCTTCATCCCCGGGAAACCGGTGTCCCTCAAAAGCTGTAGCACCGTATCCGTCAGATAGCCCAGATCTTCGGCAATGATATCCAGCTTGCCAAGCTTCTTCTCTATAGCCCTAAAAAATGCGATTCCCGGCCCCGGCTTCCAGCATCCGTTGACCGCCGTCTCGTCTCCGTAGGGAATGGTATAATATTCATCAAATCCGCGGAAATGGTCGATCCGGACCTTGTCGTACAGCTTGAAGCTGTAAGCGATCCGCTTAGCCCACCATTCATAGTCCGTTTTCTTGTGATACTCCCAGTCATACAACGGATTGCCCCACAGCTGTCCCGTAGCCGAAAACGCATCCGGCGGACAGCCCGCAACCGCGATAGGCAGGTTTTCCTCGTCAAACTGGAACAGTTCCGGATTGGCCCAGGTATCCGCGCTGTCAAACGCCACATAGATCGGGATGTCACCGATGATCTGCACGCCCTGCTTATTGGCGTATGCATGCAGCTTTCTCCACTGGCGGTCAAACTCATACTGCTGGAACCGGTAGAAATCGATTTCTTCTTTCAGTTCCCTTTTCGCCTCTTCCAGCGCCTTCGGATCCCGGTCCCGGTATTCCTTGGGCCACTCAATCCAGCTCTTGCCGCCCTGATGGTCCTTGATCGCCATATACAGGCAGTATTCTGTCAGCCAGTCCTCATTTTTTTTCAAAAACTCTTCATATTCTTCATTCTTTTTGAACCGGTGAAACGCTTTCCTAAGCACCTTGAACCGTCCAAAATACAGTGCTTCATAGTCGATCCGATCCTTCTGCTTTCCAAAATTCCCGGCCTTGCACTCTGATTTTGTCAAAAGCCCTTCCTTTCTGAGTGTTTTCAGATCGATAAAATACGGATTCCCCGCAAATGTGGAAAAGGACTGATAAGGAGAATCTCCGTAACCCGTAGGCCCCAGCGGCAGGATCTGCCACTTGCTCTGCCCGGCCGCCTTCAGCTGGTCTACAAATTCATACGCTTCCTTAGAAAAACAGCCGATTCCATATTTCGAAGGCAATGCAAAAATCGGAAGCAAAATTCCACTTTCTCTCATATAGATTTTTCCTCCTGTTCCTCTGGCTTTTCCTGAACTGTATTTTCAGAATCTGCGTTTTCCTCTTCAGGCTCTTTGCATTCTTCTGTATTTTCACAAGCATCTGTCTTTAAGTTCCAGATATCCCGGTTATATTCCTCGATGGTCCGGTCAGATGAGAAAAATCCTGCTTTCGCAATATTCACCAGCATCTTTTTCGCCCATGCCGTCCGGTCCTCATAACTCTTTAACGCCTCTTCCTTTTTCTTTGTATATGCCTTAAAGTCAAGCAGCGTCATGAACCAGTCTTTATTTAAGAGTTCGTTTTTCAGTCTCGTCAGATTCTCTTCCTGTCCGATCTCCAGCATCTTCTCGCACGTAATAAAATCAATTGCCGCTTTGATATCCGGATCCTTCTCATAATAGCTCCTGGAAACATAATCCGCATGGTCATAGTGCTTGATGACTTCATCGCTCTCCGCGCCGAACACAAAGATATTATCGTCCCCTACCAGCTCGTGGATCTCCACATTTGCACCGTCCTCGGTTCCCAGGGTGACCGCACCGTTGAGCATGAACTTCATATTGCCGGTGCCGCTGGCTTCCTTGGATGCCAGAGAAATCTGCTCGGAAATGTCGCATGCCGGGATCAGTTTTTCTGCCTTTGTCACATTATAGTTCTCTACCATGACCACTTTCAGATAAGGGCTGACCTCAGGATCCTTGTTCACGATCTCCTGCAGGCAGAGGATCAGATGGATGATGTCCTTCGCGATCACATAAGCCGGAGCCGCCTTTGCCCCGAATATCACTGTGATCGGAGTGGCAGGCTTCTTTCCTGCCTTGATCTCCAGATACTTGTGGATCACATAAAGGGCGTTCATCTGCTGCCGCTTGTACTCATGGAGACGCTTGATCTGGATATCAAAAATAGAGCCGGGATCCAGTTCTATCCCCTGCGTGCGCTTTAGATACTCACAGAGCACCTTTTTATTTTGATCTTTAATTTCCAGAAGCCGTCCCAGTACCTTTTCATCCTGTTCAAATTCGAGAAGCTTTTCCAGCTCCTTCGCATCCTTCTTGTATCCGGTCCCGATCTGTTCGTCCAAAAGCCTGGTCAGGAGAGGATTGCAGTACAGAAGCCAGCGGCGGAACGTAATGCCGTTGGTCTTGTTGTTGAACTTCTCCGGATAGATTCTGTAGAAGTTGTGCAGCTCGTTGTCCTTCAGAATCTCTGTATGAAGGGCAGCCACACCATTCACACTGAATCCGTAATGGATATCTATATGGGCCATATGTACCACATCCTCGTGGTCGATGATCGCAACGCTCTCATCCGAGTATTCATTTACCTTTTCCGAGTATTCATCAGAAAACTTCCGGCTCACCGAATGCTTGCTGATGACGGTATACTTTCTCCTCACTTTGTCATCCAGGATCTCAATGATCGGCACAAGCTGGGGAACCACCTTTTTCAGATAAGCCATGGGCCATTTTTCCAGCGCCTCTGCCAGGATCGTATGGTTCGTATATGCACAGGTCCGGGAAACCACGTCGATAGCTTCGTCCATATCCAGCCCCCGGGCGGTCAGAAGCCGGATCAGCTCCGGAATCACCATCGTAGGATGGGTATCATTGATCTGGATCACTGCGTAATCCGGCAGATCATAGAGATTGCTTCCCCGCGCCGTACATTCATCGAGGATCAGCTGTGCTCCGTTGCTGACCATAAAATACTGCTGATAGATCCGAAGCAGCCGCCCGTTGTCATCGCTGTCATCCGGATACAGGAACAGAGTCAGGTTCTTTGCGATATCCTCTTTGTCAAAGCTGATCCCATCCGATACGATGGCTTCCTCCACGCTGTCCACGTCAAAAAGATGAAGCTTGTTCGTCCTGTTTTCATAACCTGTCACTTCAATATCGTACATTCTGGACTGCAGGGTCAATCCCCGGAAAGTAACCGGATAGGAGACGTCTGTTTTCACAAGCCAGCTCTTTTCTTCGATCCACGGATTCGGAGTCTCTTTCTGCAGCTGGTCTTCAAATTCCTGCTTAAACAGCCCCAGGTGATAATTCAGCCCGATTCCGTCGCCGCACATTCCCAGCGTGGCGATGGAATCCAAAAAGCACGCCGCAAGACGGCCAAGACCACCGTTTCCAAGGGACGGCTCCGGCTCCAGCTCTTCAATCTCGCAAATGTCCTTTCCGTTTTTGGCAAGGACATCCCGCACTTCCTCATAGATTCCCAGATTGATCATGTTGTTTGACAACAGCTTTCCGATCAGAAATTCTGCGGAAATATAGTAAATCTTTTTCTTTTCCTGAGGCGCTTCCTTTTCTTTTGCAAGATTTTGTACCATCTGAAGGAGTGCGCCGTAGATTTCTTCATTTGATGCTTCTGCAATTCCCTTTCCCAGATGTGTCTGCAATGTTTCCTGTACGCTCATAGTTTGTTTCAAATCCTCCTTAAATATAATCATATTTTTGCGGTCATGCCGCCGCCCGGGCACAAGCAGTCATAAAATATTACTCTTATACTTTGTCTGCGCATCCCCGTTTCGGCATCTGGCTGCAATTCAAGCCAAATCCGATGACTTTGTTCTTTGCACAGATACTTACCCCTGTTTCCCAATGTAGTATAATTCGATGGGATCAATGGGATCGATGGGATTTTCCTGCTCCATCTTCGTATTGCGCCCATGACGGCGCAGAAGCTCCCCGCCCTTGTTATAGAACCAGAAGGAATAGGTCAGGATCAGCTTTACCTTGCCCATCTTTTCTTTTGTTGTCCTGTGATAATAGTTCCCTCCGGTCTCAAAGGCCGTTTTCTTATGGATCATGGAGATCAGTTCGGTCTCACAGGTCACAGGCTCCGGCAGAATGGTATAGGCCCTGCCCACACAGTCAGGCTTGTGAGCGTCGCTTCCCCCTACCCGGACTTTGTCATATTTTTTAGCCAGCTTTAAAGCATTCTCGTTGGATTCCTCCGATTCACAGCAGTTAAAGGTCTCTACAAAATCAAACCGCTTCATCAGTTCCGGGGATCTGCGGTAGCGCTTGGTATTGGCAAAGCTCAGATACTTCTCCCCGCACGGATGGGCAGGCCCGAGCACGCCGCCGTTGCGGTGTACAAAATCAATCAGGACGGAAACCCGCATCCCCCTGAGTTCCAGCAGGCGCATCTTCACTCCTTCCGGCATGATGACCAGTATGTGTCCTGCATCGCGGGTATCGTACTCAATCCCTTTCAATACGACAAAATCTTTATGCCGCTTTCCCTTAATATGGTTCTTCCAGTAACGGTATCCCTTGTAGGTGTTGTGATCCGTGATCACCATCCCCTGGAATCCCTTCGCCTTGAGAAGCATAATATACTCTTCCACACTGACCTTACTGTCCAGAGACCCTTCCTTAACGTGACAATGCATATCAATTTTCATTCATATATCATCTCCTTAACTGTCGATAGAGTTTACCCCCTTCTTATCCTGTGTTTTTTATTATTTCTTATTCTTTTTCGGTGCAGCTTTTTTCTTTTTCTGATTCTTTCCTGCAGTTCCCTTTTTTGCAGCAGCCGGCTTTTTGTCCAGTTCATCGATCATGGCGCGCGCTTTTGCCACTTCGTTCGCAGTGGAATTCTGTTCGCGGATCTTCCTTGCTTTTTCCAAAGTCTGCTTTTTCTGCTTACCAGATTCCATCAAAAGCTGCACGGCAATCCCTGCAACTACAAGGACTCCGATCACTGCATACCGAACGATCTGATTGTCGAACGGCAGGAAGGACATGATTCCCGTGCCGGCGCTCATACCGCCATTAATACCTGTGATCACGATGATGATCAGCTCCGCAAAGCGGATCGTAAAGAGTGCCACAACCAGGCCGATTCCAGCGCAGGCCAGCGCGATCTTCCAGTCCTTCGGCTGCAGGGCGATCAGCGCAAAAGAACTTCCCGTGATCCAGGCGATCAGAAATACCCCTACATGATAAAATACCGCGCCCAGAATTGCCAGAAGGATTCCTCCCACCGCGCCGCAGATCAGGATCAGATTGGAACTCAAGTGAAATGCCGCAGCCGCTCCGACACCGATTCCGAACCCCAGCGCCAGTCCCAGGATTGCCGCCCACACCCGTATAAGCTTGAGTCCGAAGAAGCACCATAAAAGCCCGATCACAATGGAGAGCACCGATGCGATCATTAGTACATTCTTCACCGGTCCTCCAATTCCCTCCAAATTCTTGAGGACTGCTTCATAGTCCATACCCTGCATGCTGCTCATCAGTTTGTTTACATCCATAGCTCCATACTCCTTTGTCCCTTATAAATTTTTCTCCCTGGTATACTGACGCCAGCACATCCTGAATGGTCAGTATATCTAAACTTTACCGATGAAGTTTTTCTATGAATTTATTCTACCAATTTTTAGTGTATTATACAAGAAAAAATTTGAGAGGCCGTTGACAATTTTAGAAACAGTTATTAAAATATTTGGTAGCTGTTTTGAACAGTGATCTGCCATACTAATTTTAAAGGAGTTTATGCATATGGAGCATTTAGTTATTCCTGACGGATACCGTTCCCCGCTGACAATCCGGGAGACCGAGGTAGCCATCAAGGAAGTCAAGGATCATTTTGAACGCGCCCTGGCGAAGTCACTGCATCTGACCCGTGTTTCGGCGCCCCTGTTTGTCCGGCCCGAATCCGGTCTGAACGACAACCTGAACGGAGTGGAGCGCCCCGTGGCATTCGGCATCCGGGAACAGGATGAAGCCCAGGCTGAGATTGTTCACTCCCTTGCCAAGTGGAAACGCCATGCCCTCAAGCACTACGGTTTTCACTCCGGAGAAGGCTTATACACGGATATGAGCGCCATCCGCCGGGATGAGGACACAGACAATATCCATTCTTTATATGTGGATCAGTGGGACTGGGAAAAGGTCATTTCCAAAGAAGAACGGAATATGGAAACGCTGGAGTATACAGTACGGAAGGTATTCAGCGCCTTAAAGGAGACGGAAGAGTTCATCTCCAGACGCTACAATTACATAGAGCCCCTTCTTCCGGAGGATATTTTCTTTATCACTTCCCAGGAGCTGGAGGATATGTATCCGGACTGCACCCCGAAGGAACGGGAGAACCGGATCACTAAAGTGAAAAAGGCGGTCTTTGTTTCCCAGATTGGGAAAGAACTTGCTTCCGGACAGAAGCATGACGGCCGTGCGCCGGACTATGACGACTGGGAGCTGAACGGAGATATCCTGGTCTGGTATCCGGTCCTGAATATGGGGCTGGAACTTTCTTCCATGGGAATCCGTGTGGATGAAGATTCTTTGTCCAGGCAGTTAAAGCTGGCCGGATGCGAGGAACAGGCCGGTCTGCCTTTCCAGAAAGCTCTGCTGAACCGGGAACTGCCCTATACCATCGGGGGCGGCATCGGCCAGTCCAGAATCTGTATGTATTATCTGCGCAAGGCACATATCGGGGAGGTACAGTCATCCATCTGGCCGGAAGATGCATTGCATGAGGCCAGGGAGCATGGGATTCAGTTATTGTAATGTAAGCACGAAATAATCCGTATCTATGAATCCTCCATCATTTTTGATACAATAGCTCCAAATCAAGGAGGTATTGCCTATGAATGAAACGAACCTTACAAAAGAAGATTTCTGGATGAAGCGAATTCAGGATTTCCAAAAAAGCGGATTGTCAAGAAAAGAATGGTGTCAGGAAAATCAAGTCCCCCTGTCGACTTTCAGTTATTGGATCAGAAAAC
>KE159605.1:839408-1548202 GCA_000403295.2 Lachnospiraceae bacterium M18-1
ATGTTCGCCTTCTGTAACCGCAGACGGACATCCATCAAAATCCTTCAATGGGACGGATCCGGTTTCTGGATCCTGATGAAGCGGCTCGACCGCAATTACTTCCGCTGGCCGGATACGCCGGATGAGTTGAAAAAAGTGACCTTAAAGGAAATTCATTGGTTATGTGATGGACTGTCCCTCGACCCAAAAGGCGCTTTTGAGGAACATCATCCGAAGATCACAATCTAATCTACACCGATTTTCCTGTCAATTCGCAAAAAGCTGAAAAAGTGGCAGTTTTCAATGAATTTTCCTCTGTTTTTCCATCCGGTTTCCTCTCGAAAACAGAGCGGTTTCATGATATACTTTTCTCAGACCACAAGAGATAGGAGGGCTGGATCATGGAACCGCTTTTTTCTGAAAAACAATTGCAGGATATGAGCAAAGAGAATATCATCACATTGATACAGGCCATGCAGGTGCATCAGAAAAAACAGGAAACAGAGATCCAGCTCCTGAAAGAAAAAACGAAGGAACTGGAGTTTATGAATGCACTGCTTTCGGATCGGCTGGCACTTGCGCAGAGGAAGCAGTTTGGCTCTTCCAGCGAAAAATACGCGGAAGGCTATGAGCAGATGGACCTGTTCAATGAGGCGGAGCAGGAGGCCGATCCCAATGCAGCCGAGCCAGAGATGGAGGAGATCCATCCAAAATCTTATAAACGTAAAAAACCAACCGGAAAAAAGGAAGAGGACCTTTCCGCTTTTGAAACCACAGAAGTGATCAAACATAAATTAGAAGGAAACGACAGATTCTGCCCTGAATGTGGGACAAAATATAAAGTGGTGACTACGGAGACCGTAAAATATTTGAAATTCATCCCTGCCCGATTTGAAGTGGTGGAGGAGACCACCTATGTTTATGCCTGTCCCAAATGCGGGATGATGAAGCGCCCGCAGAAAGATCCGTCACTTCTCAAAGGCAGTGTTGCGACACCATCCCTCGTTGCCGGCATTATGAATGCGAAATATGTGAACGGGATGCCGCTTGCGCGACAGGAGAGGGAGTTCGCAAGATATAACCTGAACCTGTCAACAAAGACCATGGCTAACTGGATCATCCTGTGCGCAAAACGGTACCTGCAGCCGATCTATGACCTGATGAGGGAAGAATTCCTGCGCAGCAGATATATCCACTGTGATGAAACCCGACTCCAGGTGATCGATGAGCCCGAGCAAAAAGGGACAACCCAGAACTGGATGTGGGTGTATCTTACGGATGAATACAGCGGAGCCCCACGGATGGTCCTCTTCCAATATGAAAGGACCAGGGGTGGATACCATCCGGTGGAATTCCTGGGGGATGAGTTCCGTGGCTATCTGACCTGTGATGGATACCAGGCTTACCACGGCCTCCCGGAGCAGATCACCGTGACAGGGTGCATGGCACACGCAAGGCGGCGTTTTGATGAAGCCCTGACCCCTTTAAAAAAGGGCTTTACCAAAGAACAGCTGAAAGAAACAACTGCATACCAGGCAATGGCACGGATCGGCATGCTTTATAAGATAGAGGAACTACTCCGTAACCAATCTCCTGAGGAAAGATATGCTGAGCGTCAGAAGCAGTCAAAACCGCTTTTAGAGGCTTTCTTCGGATGGCTGCATACTTTGGAAGGCTCTGTAAACCGGTCTTCTAAAATAGGAGAGGCCGTTTTATACGCTTTAAATCAGGAAAAATACCTCAAAGCCTATCTGGAAGACGGACATCTGAGTATCGATAACTCGGCCGCGGAGAGGGCGATCAAGAACTTTGCCATTGGGCGCCGCAACTGGCTGTTCTCCAAAAGCATCAAAGGCGCGGAGGCCAGCGCGACCGTATACAGCATCACGGAGACGGCGTTACTGAATGGGCTTAAGCCATATGACTATGTGGCTTACATACTGGAACGTATGAAAGATCTGGGGCCATTCCCGTCAAAAGAAGATCTCCAGCAACTATTACCATGGTCAGAATCCATACCGGAGTCCTGTCGTACAAATCGTCCAGGTGCGTCCACTTAGCAGAAACTGCTGGGTGGATTTTTTTGTCAAAGTGCAGATAACTTGGTGATGATATAAAAGATCAACTCTCATTAAGGCACAGTTTAGCAAATATTGGTGATTTTGAATAGGTACGGATTATTTCTTGCTTACATTGTAATCTATAGGAAAATTCGAAGAAGTTTCCTATAGATTAGAAAAAGCGTATCTGCCGCCGGGTGCTATACCGGAAGCAGATACGCTTTTCTCCTGCCCTGATCGCCAATTCTTCCGCTGACATTAGAATCAAAGAATCCCCACTCCTTCCAGCAGGATCTTCGTTCCGATCAGGATCAGGATGATACCGCCGCACAGCTCTGCCCTTGACCTGTATTTTGTGCCGAATATGCTTCCGATCTTCACTCCCACGGCTGAACAGGCAAAGGTCACTACCCCGATGAAACTCACTGCCGGGATGATAGATACTTTCAAAAATGCAAAGGTCACTCCCACGGCAAGCGCGTCAATACTTGTTGCGACCGCCAGCAAAAACATGGACTGAACCGACATGGAGCCGTCCATCTGCTCCTCTTTGTCAAAGGATTCCTTCACCATCTTTCCTCCGATGATGACCAGCAGGATAAATGCGATCCAGTGGTCATATTCTGTGATCGCATCGGTAAAAAATCTGCCCAGGTAATATCCGATCAAAGGCATCAGCGCCTGAAAGCCTCCAAACCAGGCCCCTGCTATGTACATGTGTTTTCTGCTGATCTTCCCAAGGGACAGCCCCTTACAGACAGACACCGCAAATGCGTCCATGGAAAGCCCTACCGCCAGGACAAAAAGTTCTAAAATTCCCATTTTTTATTTTCCTTTCATTCTGTTTATCGGGATTACACGGAAGTAATCCCCATAATCTTAATATAGTCCTCGGTCTTGTCCCGCATGATATGAAATCCCTGGTCCAGCTTATCCAGTGGAAATCTGTGAGTGATCAGGGCAGCAGGATCGATTCGTTTATGAGCCAGCCGTTCCAGTACGTAATGCCAGTCATCCTGAGGACCTGAAAATGAAGAATTCCATGTTCCCGTCACGGTCAGTTGATTCCTCAGGATTTTCCAGTATACCGCTTTTTCCAGATTCATATCTGAATATGGATTTCCTACCAGCATGACTCTTCCCCCGGGAGCCGCATGATCGATCGCCCATGTTAAAGTCTCATTTTTCCCCACGCATTCGAAAAATATATCTGCTCCCGCACCGTCTGTATGTTTCATCATCCACCGGCCTGCATCCTCTTTCCTGCTGTCGCACCAGGCTTCCTCCGGCAGCCCCAGCTTCCCAAGCATCTGTTTCTGGAATTCCTTGTTGCCGATAGCCAGGATATTTTTCACTCCGGCCTCCTGCAGGAACATGATCAACAGAAGCCCGATCGTACCAAGCCCGCATACTGCCACGGTATCCGCCGGATCCGGCGCTATCCGCCTTATGGCATGAATCGCTACTGCCATGGGCTCCAGCATGGCCGCTTCTTCAAACGTAACGTTGTCCGGCAGTGTGATCAAATTCTCCGCCGGAACCGCCGCAGATTCCGCAAAACCGCCGTTTGTGCGGGAGCCAAGATAGCTGTAATGCCTGCACATCTCATACTGCTTCTTCCGGCAGGGGCCGCATTTTCTGCAGGGGATCAGCGGAAAAATCCCGACGCGCTGCCCGATCCATCCAGGATCCGCTGCTTTTCCCACTTTTGTCACAACTCCTGAAAATTCATGTCCGGGAATCAGCGGAAAGGAATAGGTACCGTTCTGGTAGACCCTGGGAATGTCAGAACCGCAGATTCCGGCCGCTTTCACTTCAACCAGCACTTCGCCGTCATGAAGGACCGGTTCCTCTATATTATCCAATCTGAAATCATTGATATCATGCAGCACCCATGCCTTCATACGTCCTTTTCCCCTCTATTTGTAAATATATCTGTTCGGTACCCTCTCAGCTACACAGCAATCCTGCAAAGACTGTCCCTGGGTATGGCTCAGAACAATTGCAGGATGGTTTTCCATATTCTGTTTATTATAAAGGAATTTCACCTAAAAAGATACAGGCAATTTTCATAAAAAATTCCAGCTGTACGGTTTGATGATCCTTGAATCGCAACCGCACAGCCGAAAAAAATTCCGCTCGTGCGTCTGCTGTTCCATAAGCTTACTTACAGTACAATGAATTGCGTGCAAGTACACTATCAGATTTCAGCCGTACAAGCGGAAAAGCTTTTCGTCTAAATATGTATTTTCGGGTATGATTTTATAATGTCCGGATAACGTCCCTGTACATTTCAGCCAGATTTTTTGACGGATGCCACCCCAACTGCCGCAGCTTTTCTCCGGATAGCTTCAAGCCTGTGTCTGGTGCATACCCCGTCATATTGGGATCTTCCAGTTCTATTTTTACCTTTATCTGCTCTCCTGCTGTCTGACCAGCCGCCAGCTCTGCCATTTCCCGAATGCTCATGGTATTTTCCTCATTCACGACATTATAGGCTTCCCCATCTCTGCCGCAGTATAATATAGTAAAAACAGCATTTACAGCATCATCGGATGCACAATAATTCCCCATAGAATTTCCCATGGTTTTTAATACAATATCCCGGCCTTCGTTTACTGCACGCGCAAACTGCATGTATACACGGTTATCATCAGGCCGGATTCCTTTGCCGAAGGTCTGGGCCAGCCTGGAAATTTTCACAGGAACACCATACTCCTGCTGATAAATATAGCAGTAATGCTCTGCCATACGTTTGCCAAGCGGGTAGCAGCTTCGTGGAGAAAACAACTCAACTTCCCCTAATTCATCCTCTTTTCTCGGTCTTCCTATATCGCCCACTGTTCCGTAAACCTCCATAGATGAAAGGCAGACCATACTTTCTATCTGCAGCTTTTTGGCAAGTTCCAGCATATTTCGAGTTCCCATAACAATGGAATCTGCTGTCTCCACAGGATGTCTTACCATTTCTGCCGACCGCGTGACTGAGGCACAGTGAATGATATAATCGACGGACGAATCTATTGCGGAAAGCAGATCATTCCTATCCCTGATATCGACTTCTACCAGCAAAAGCTCCTGGTGTTCTGTGCTGTTAAAAATCTGTCTGGCTCTGAAGATATCTCTGGTGATCCCTGTAATCTTGATCCTGCCCTGCTTATACTCTTCGGAATGCATGAGTTCATTTGCCGTCATGCTTCCCAAAAAACCTGTAATACCTGTGATCAGGTAAGTTCCTTCATGAAATTCCATGGATTTTCTTCACTGCCTCCAATAAATCTCTTGCTTCTGTTTCCGCTTTTACGTCATATTTTGCATCTGTCCCTGCTACACCTGTGTGTACAAGAATGGTGTGCAGCCCTGCATTGATTCCTGTCTGAATATCTATCGTACTATCGCCGATCATATAAGAGTTTGAACAGTCAATATTATATTTTTCTATCATGCCATCTAACATTCCTGTCCCAGGCTTTCTGCAGCTGCATGTCATTTTGTATTCCGGATTCTCCTCCGGATATCCTTTATCCGGATGGTGCGGGCAAAATGCAAGGTCATCCAGGTATGCCCCCTGTTCTCCCAGGAGCACTGCCAGCTTCCTGTGGATTCTTTCGATATCATCTATACTGCACATGCCTCTTGCCACCACAGACTGGTTTGTGATCACAACGGCCAGATATCCCGATTCATTGATCAGACGGATGGCTTCAGCCGCACATGGCTCCAGTTCCAGTTCTTCCTCTTTGCTGATCAAGCCTTTGTGCCTGTTGATCGTACCGTCTCTATCCAGAAAAATACATCTCTGCACATTTGACAGGTTCTTTGTGCTCCACACCCCATCCTTCTGCGCTTTCTGGACTGCCTGAAACCTGCCCACAGTACCGGCATCTCTGACATATTCCGGTGTCCTGTAACCATATATATGCCCTTTTCCCATAAGCGGCTTCAAAAGATCCTTCTCCAGATCCATTTTGGCAGGAGTGTTCAGCTTTTGCAGAACCGATCCTGATATAATATAGATTCCTGCATTCACACAATTATCATACCAGCTTTTTCTAATATTTGTTTTTGAATCCATTCCTATTACATGGTCCTCATAATCCATCAATATCAGGTCTGAATCATATGGATGAGAATTGGGATGAACCAACAGCGTAGCTGTTGAATCTTTGCTTTCATGAAAAGCTATCATTCTGTCCCATGCCAGGTCAAACATTACATCACCGAATATCAGGAGAAACGGCTGATCCTGGATTCTGTTTTTCAGGAAAAAAAGTGAACCAGCGGAACCCAATGGTTCCTTTTCTTCAATATATGTAATGTGGACCCCAAACCTGGAACCATCCTCAAAGTGCTCCTTGATCTTTTCCCCCAGATGTCCAATGATGATCACAAATTCTTTGATACCGTATCGGCTTAAATTATCGATCTGCCATTGGAGCATCGGCTTTCCGTTGAGGAGGAGCATTGGCTTTGGGATTTTGTCATGTGTCAGGGGTGTCAGGCGGGTTCCCTTACCGCCGGCCTGGATTACTGCTGTGTAATTGTTTTTCATAATGATTTCCCATCTTAATTTATTATTTCATAATTCATGCTGTTGATATATATTTATTTTCTTCTAGTCCAATCTTTTCTATCAATATTTCCATCTCCTGCTTATAAAACCATATAGTAACCTTTTTGAACCAAATTTTTCTTTACCATTCCAAAATACTGCCTGTCCAATGCCAAAATAATTGAGCAATCATCCGGTTCATATGGTAAATCTCCCAAATAGAATACCGGTAAAGAATATTTTCCTGCATCTACCATATCTTCTTCATCCGATATAATCCAACCGCTAATCGGGAGATGATTCATCCGGGCATATTCCGAGTACGTTCTAGCCCAGTAGCCTCCGCCATACAGAAATACGTTTTTTTGTTCTTTCCATTTCATTTTTAACCATTCATGATCCAATCCATAATGCCAGTTTATTTCTTTTCTAATATGAGTATATTTCTGTAAGCTGAATGCTCTTTCACTCCATTCCAAATATTCTTTTGGATAATGCTTTCCTATCAGTTCTAAATATTTATTAAGTTCTTCATCAGTGAGCATATACTCCCACGACATAGTAAGCCCGGAAAAAACACTACATATATTTTTTCTTGTCTGTTTACTTACCTCAAAAGCCGCAATATTAGAAAAACCAAAAATTTCAGTTTCATTATTGCACATATACCATTTATTTCCATGTACCAAATCAAACAACAATTTAGTTGCTATCTCATTGTTTCTGCAAGTCAAATGATTTTCTATCGTATCATGAAGAAGCACGATACACCCTTCCTGTAAATAAGGCAGACAAATTAAGAAATCTAAAAACTCCCCTGGCATAGAATGAGTGGTATCTAAAATAAGAAAGTCTATCCCTTCTCCGATTCTGTCAATAACATATGGTATTGACTGTCCTAATATAAATTCATGTTGTATCTCACTATATCGATGTTCCATATATTCTTTTGCTGCAAATCCTGTTTTTCTTTTATCTGAGCGATACCAAAATTCTGAAACATCAACAGAATACATCTTTGATTTTAGCCCCAGAGTTTTCAGACATTCCAAAATCATTACAGTAGTGCCTCCAGCTGATACACCAATTTCCAACAACTTCTCTGGTTTTTTCTTTTTTAACATTCCGCATAAAAAATCACGTTCAAATTCCGTCATTTCAGAATAAACTGCATTTTCTATATCTTGATGGAACAATTCTATTGTTTGATAAATCATATTCCTATTCTCCTGACAATTAGTATGCTTTCATTCCCATTTATCACTTAGTGGAATTATTTCTCTAAAATTGTATTGCTGCAATTGTGACATAATTTCCATATGATACTTCTCCAGTGTTGCAATAACCACTGTTTTATCTATAAGCTTTTCATCCAGATCATTCAAGTCATTCACTTTTATTCCCTCTATCTCTTCTGGATTATTTCTTTTATCAGAAACCAGAATCATTTCGGGTTTTATATTGTATACCCCCAAATAATTAATCATTTTTTTTGATCTGTTTCCAGCACCATATATCAAAATATTTTTTTTACTCGCCAAATCAAATAATTTAAATGTCCTCTTTGTTGTTATACAATTATCTTCTTTCACATGATAGATTATTTTAGAAAAAAATATATCTTCTATTTCTCTATAAAAAAAATCCCACATACAGCTTCTTCTACATACACTCCACCAATAATCACCCATCACACAATCTAAGTCATTCCAAGGTTTAATCCTATCTGCATAATGAATGATCCCTGGATTATTCCATGCCATTTTCAATTCAGCTTCTGAAAATAAATTTTCAAATTCACTAATAGGCCAAGATGAATATTTTGTCATAACATTGAACATAAAAGGCAAAAAGCAAATCTTTCCAAAACAAGCACTATTTATTATATCCTGATCTTGTGAATCCATATTGTATGGCAAAAGAGACAACATTTTATCCACTATATTGTCTTTTCGCATTTTAGCCAAATTCATCAAAAGAACACCTGCATTGATGTATTGATCCATATCTGGTAATAATGCCTGTTTACAATATGATGTATTGTCTGCTTTTAACACATACCATGGTGCTTTCACTCCTGCAACGTAGCATCCCTGTAAATCAAATTCTAACAATTCTTGTATATTTCTGCATATAATTGTATCTGAGTCAAGGTAAATACATTTTTCTTCCGATAATAATTCTGGAAGTAATAAACGAAAATAGGTAGGTCTATTTATTGTATTTACTCTTAAGTATACATTTTCAAAAACATTTCCTACATTTTTAAATGTGATACTACAACGAGATTCATAGCTTTTAAAGCATCTCAGAAATTTCTTTTTACTATTGTGCAAAAAATCATTATCAATCAGAATATAAAAATCATATATTTCATTTACCTTTGAATTCTCTAGTATAGACAGCATGGACACAACTGTATATTCATAATCATTCGCCGTAGCATATGCTATTGGTATATGTTTTATTGTATTCATATTTATAAGATTCCTCTATTATTTCTTTCCCATTTTATCAAATATTAGCTTTCCAAAATCATATTTTTTTTCCAATTCTATTTCCTCATAATCCTGTATTGCCTTTCTATATTCTTTCAATGCTAAATTTGTAGCTTCAATATTCATACCATATAAAGCAATATTTTTTTGCATTAATGCCGTTTGATCCTTCTTTTTTAGAATTTTTTTCTTTATAATATTCAAATTAACATCAAACTCCGATATCAAATTATTTCTTTCACACAAAATTCCCGCAATTCTATTTTCTTTTAAATACTCCAGAGTATAGAGTCCTGTAGTATTATTCTCTTCTTCGTTTAAAGCAATACTTATCATATGAAAATCTTCTCTATTTACACATAATAGTTTATTACATAATGCCTGATTCGAATTAAGCGGTAAAAAACAAACAAATTTACCAAGTAAAAAACTCTTATAAAATATTGGTATTTCTTGTTCTAAAGGAAAACCTATTTCTTCAATTTTCCCCACTTCTTCTTTATAAATCTTAAGGTCTTTAGGATATTCATTTAGCTCTGTTATTTTTTTCTTCTCCTTGTCCCAAAGATATATTTTTCCTGAAATCCCAGAAAGCCAAAAGTTTGTATTGTCGTAACAAATTGTATACATTCCTTCTGTTAATCCGTGAATTTCATAATTCTTTTTTTCTTTTGAAGCGATATTAAACTCGCATATCATATTCGAATTTCTTGACACATTGAAAATGCAGTTTCCCACTTTTTTAGCTTCATGCCCTGGCAATATGTTCGGATTATCAAAAATATCATAATATTCTGCAATTGTTTTTTTATCAATATCAATCAATAATATTTTACCTAGGCCATGTGAAACTGCCCATAATTTACCATTTTCTTCCCAAAAATCATGTATAGACAGCCTTACTGAGAACGGGTTGTTGATTTCAATCCTACTTATTTTCTTTTTATCCAAATCATAAATAAGAATAGACTCACCTCTGTCTGGCATCAGAAAAATACAGCTTTCCTTTTTATAGCAATAAGAATTTATTCGGTAAAATGGAAGTGGATCTTTATCAATTGAGAATGGGGTAGGCACCATAGATACTAAATCACATTCATCTTTTGATAAATCAGCTTTATAAAGTGCATTTTCATTTCTATCAACCAACCAGGCTTCATTACCATCTATTGCTATATGATCACTTTGTATACCCCATTCCATATCTCTATTCTCCGCTCAATGTTATTTTATTTTTCATTAGACAATATATACATCATCATGTGGTTCAATATTAGATGAATATCTTCTACAATCTGCATATTATCAACAGATGCATGGATGTTATATTTTGCAATTTCTTTTAGTTTTCCACCGCTGTATCCTGTAAATGCAATAGTCTCTGCGCCGATTTCATTTGCATATATGAAAGCTCTCAATACGTTCTCTGAATTACCGCTTCCAGAGATTCCTATCAAAACATCTCCTTGTTTTATCTTATTTTGCAAAGGAACTAAAAAAATATCATCATAACTCAAATCATTGGCTATAGCCATCATCATGGGAACGCTGTCACTGAGACATTCCATATCATATTTAACTTCCTGTTTATAGCTGACACCTTTATTAAAATCGCACCGCATATGAGATGCTGTAGATGCACTTCCACCGTTACCACAAGTATAAATTCTTTTGCCTGATAATCTGGCATTTTCCAAAATATTCATCACTTTATCAATATCCTCTATTGACAGCCTATTTAAAATTTTTTTTTCAAGTTCCAAATATTCTCCGATTTTCTTTCTATAATTTGCCATAATTTGTTTCTCCTTATATGCTCAATCCCTTTTCCCTTTGAGCACTTCCTGTACCGTCTTCCTTACAGCCACATCAGAACTATATTCTGCTCTCCAGCCAGCTTGATGAATTTTATCTAGACAATAGCGAAATCTTGGAACGTCTCCTTTCCATCCGCCTTCTCCTCCGGTATATTCATAGATTACATTTTTTAACCCCATTTCCTCACATATCATATCAGCAATCCTTGTTACAGTTGTATCACCTTCAACTCCGACATTATATAAAGTGACTCCCCGATTTCCTGTTTCCATAAATTGAAGAATTGCTTTTACTAAATCCAGAACATAAATATAAGGTTTTGTCTGTTTCCCATTTCCAAGAATCCGCAAATGTTCTGGATCCTTATTAAGTCTTCCTATAAAATCATAGATGACACCATGCGTAAGGCGAGGGCCTATTACATTAGGAAAACGGAATACAAGAGACTGAATATCATTCATATAAGAAAATGCACTTATTAGCCCTTCGCAACCTAATTTTGCAGCTCCATAATAGGAAATCGGAGCAAGTCCTGGTGTATTTTCATCCAATTCTATATTACACTTATCACCATATACTGCCGAAGTTGACGCAAAAAACAGCTTTTTGACTCCATATTCCCTCATTGCAGAAAGAATTTCAAATGTAGTTGTATATGTATTTCTATATTCCACATCTGGATTTACCGCGCTGGCCTGAATATCTGAGTTTGCTGCAAGATGAAATACATAATCCGGAATAAAATCCTGAAACAAATCTCTTAGCTTTTTTCTATCGGCCGCATCAATTTCATATAATTTAAAATTCTTATTCTCAAATAAATGTTCAATATTCTCTTTTGTTCCAATCGAAAAGTTATCTGCACATCCTACTTTATGCCCTTGATTTATTAAGCTGTCACATAAATGACTCCCTATAAAACCTGCACCGCCTATTATCAATGTTTTCATCCTTAATCTCCCTTGATGTTTCAGCCATATCCAAAGCAATTAGAAATGCTAGAATCTATATAATTTTCATTACAATACTGCTGCTTTTACCTACAAGTAGCCCGCAATACAGTTTCGTACTTTGATAGCTGATAATGTCTTAAATAGATTTTATAATCTGGACATAGGTTCAAAATATAATTTGGAATCGTATAAAGATCCTCTCGCTTATGGTACACGCAGATTGCTAAATCTGGTCTATTCTTCCTTATTGTTTCTTTTGCCCCAATTAGTCCTTTTAATTCTGATCCTTCTATATCAAATTTTAAAAAAGTAACTTTTTCATCTCTTACCACATCATCCACGCTAATTCCTTCTATACAAGTACAAGAAATGCCTTAACTTTTAAATCACTGTTTCCTTCATAAAAAAGCGGTAACACATCCTAGAAACAGCACCATATCCACAATAAATGTCATAAATATAAATTTCTTTTATATCGGAATTAATCGATGTACTAAATATATTATTAAATATCATTTTCTTTGACATTGTATTTTCCTTCTTCTACAATTACAATCAATCTATATATTTATTTACAAATCTATTATGACAAATTTTCCCAATATTTATCCCCTATATATATAATAGAACTTCCATCATGTTCAAATTGAAAGTCAAAGGGTTTTAGCCTTAATTCATTTTTTAATTTTTCTTGTTTTCCTTTTGGACAATAAAAAATTAAAAATCCTCCACCACCGGCTCCTAATAATTTTCCTCCTTTTGCACCATTCTCCATAGCACATTGATAAAGTTCATCAATCCTTGGATTTGATATACTTCCTGCTAATTCTCTTTTTTTCATCCAACTTTCGTGCAGAATACTTCCGAAGTTTCCTAAATCATTATTTTCCAAAGAACATTTCATTTCTTTTGCAAGTTCACACATACATATTAAATTTTTAGTTTTATCTTTATTAGTAATATTTTTCTTTTGTTCGGACAAAATCTTATTTGCATCATGTGTTAACCCAGTATAAAACATTACTAAATTATCCTGAAGTTGTTTTAAGGTCTCACCTTTAGTTACAATTGGTTCTACAGATACAGAATCATCTTTATGAAAGGATATAAAATTAAGCCCCCCAAATGATGCTGCATACTGGTCTTGTTTTCCAATTGGATTTCCCAACTTCTCTATCTCTACCTGGCATGCTTCATTTGCCAGTTTTTCTTTACTAACAAATTTCCCTTTATAGCAATATAATGTGTGCAACAATCCAACTGTAAATGAGCTAGAAGAACCAAGGCCGGTGCCACTTGGCACGTCTGCTGTACTGCTGATTTCAACACCGCTGATATGTTTATCACTCAATATGCAACGAAATATAGAATGATTAATATCATAAATATTATGTACAATTTCATTTTGAGAATATTTAAGTGCTGTCTTCTGTTCATCAAAATATGGATGAATAGTAAGATACATATACCGATTAATAGTCGTACTCAATACACATCCCCCATATTCCTTATAAAAATCTGCTATGTCACTTCCTCCACCGCAGAAACTTACACGAAAAGGTGTCTTTGTAATAATCATATTGATTTCCTTTCCAATTATATTTAAAATTCCATTTCCGTTATCCGATAATATTGAATATTATTTTCAGCAATTCTATTCTCTTTCAATTGACGCAGTAAATCCATATAGTCAGTATTATTTGCAATTATATACAAAAAATCTGGATGTTCAGAACATAATTTTTCGATAGAGACAATTTCTTTATCAAACAAAATTTGTCCTTGCAGTTTCACATTATTATCTCCAAATGCATAAATCATATTTATACCATTCCGCTTTAATACTGTATATAGTCGCTTTCCGCATCTTCCTGCTCCTATAATTACTGTATGCGTTTTTCTTTCTTTAATCCATTTCACCAAACATTCTTGGTAAAAAAGAAAATTATGTACACGCTCATAAAGATTCATTAGATACAGTTCTTTTGATTTTATTGCTGTCAGTGCCTCACAATATAAATCAAATCCCAATTTGCTTGGCGATATATAGCCTTTTATTAGTCCTTCTTCAAATTCTTTAATATATTCATTTAATATACTATTAGCCTCTGCTGGCAACTCTTTCCCTAATACTAAAAGATTAGTACACCAAGTATGAACTGACCATATCATTTTTCCAAAATAAGCCCACCAATGTTCCCGAGTAATGTCTTTTCTTTCTAAAAGATATCTCTTAATAAACATATACTCATAAAAGTCTTTTACTAGTCCGGATGGTTTCTTCATGGAAGCTGATTCATTATCTTTCCTATAATAATATAACCCTTCATCAATATACATAGCATTTTTAGCCGAACATATTGTCTGCCATTGAAATCCATGATCTTGGTAGGAAGGTCCTTTTGTCTCATTCAGTAAAATAGAATTATCATTGAGAAATTTTGCGCTATATATTCCGTTCCACATACAATGATCCGGTCCAATTATTTCAGGATAATGAAATGGTTCAATCACTGTATTATATAACTCTTCCTTCTGTAAAAAAATTCTCTCCTCTTCATAGTATCTATAATTTTCATCAATGTTAATAAAGGGTATATGGTTAGCCTTTACATAATCCAATTTATATTTATTTGCTAAACTGTAAAGTCTTTCAAACATATCTAAACGGACAAAATCATCTGTTTCAAGAAAACCTATATATTCTCCTTTTGCATTCTGAATCCCTAGATTATAAGAATATCCACAACTCCGCTTAGTATCATCCAACATCCTTATTCTAGAATCTTTTTTCATATATTCCTGAATTATTTCTCTGGTTCCATCTATTGAGAAAGCATCTACACATATAATCTCAATTTCTTTCAAAGATTGATTGACTATGCTTTCCATACATTCTCTAATATATTTAGATACATTATATGATATCAAAATAATTGATACTTTTATTCCCATATTCTCCTCTCTTTCCCTACTTTAAATAGTCTGAATATAATTGCGATTGAATTTCTACAGCTCCTTTTCTATAAAAGGAAATATTCATATACTCTGGTTTAGATGAATATGGCCTTCCTACCATTTCTGTATATTGAAGATTACCATCTAAAGAACATACTGTAGACATTGAACAATTTTTTTCAAAAAAGTCATACATTTTATCTAATAATGCATTTTTCTTTTCGATCTCATATACATATGAATATTTATTTTCATTCTTTTTAAAAAACTGCGCATATTTATTTTTTACTAAAAACACAGTTTTAATCTGCAAGCGCTCTATTTTATTTATAAATTTAATACATTTTGTTTTCCATAAATCCCAATACTCATCACTTTGCCATGTAATTTTCCTATAATCAAAATAACTACTTGATTCATATCCCTCTTTACATCCGCATTCTACAAATGCCTCGCTACAGCTTATATAATTTTCGTTTCCATCATACAAAATGTCGGTGCACTCATGCATAAAATCAACAAACAAAATTGGTAGATTTTTTTTCAGTTTATAGTTTAGTAAAAATCCATTGATATCTTTATTAATACATTCTTCGCGAAAGCTGTTACAATGATACATCTTAATAGCACAATCAGGACGACTCATTTGTGCTATAATCGTTGTAAAGGTAATATGTTCTTCTATTGCTTCTATTCCATTACAAACCTCATTCACCATCCATTTTAATGCAAATCCTCCATATATTATATAAGAAGACTTTTGTAAATCTGAAAAGTTATCGTTCATAAACTTTGCTATAAATGGACTGCTTTTCTCAAGTTGAGTATAATTTTCTACTCCAATACAATGTAAACAAATAATTCTGAAATGAATATACATTGATAGTTTAAAAGCTTCTTTATAAGTAGAATACTTTCCAATCTCTTTTAACTTCTTTTTTGCATATTCATATACTTTCGGTAAATCCTTATAAGTATTTCTATGTGAAGATAAAGAATTTTCTCTGTCTGCTTGATAGTGTGCATATGTTGTATGACACATTGCTATCTTATTAGCTGCTGAAATCAATACTGGATAGACAGCTAAATCTTCAAATGGAAGTATCGGCTGAATAATATTATTTTTCTCAAATAAATTTCTGCGGAATAGTTTCCCCCATATGAAATTACTTCCAAAACATAATAACTGTTTCTTATCTTTTTCATTTTGATAAATTATTTTTGTCCATTCTGGGCCAATATTATCAACCACTGTATCATATATATATTTCTTAGCATCGGCCATAACAATATCAATTTGAGAATCTGACATTGCAATCTCCATGGTTTTCTCGACAAAATTTATGTCAATCCAATCATCAGAATCCAAAAATATAATATATTTTCCAACAGACATATTCATTGCATAATTTCTTGCATCAGCCAAACCTTTATCTTTTCTGCTTACTACAATAATTCTATCATCTTGATTTTCCCATTTCTTTACTTTAGCTAAACTGTTATCTTCGGATTTTGCTTCCATAATTAAGATTTCAATATTTGTATATGTCTGATTTACAACGGATTGTAAACATCTGTCTATGTATTCTTCAACATTATAAACAGGTATTATAATTGAAACTTTCTCATCCATTTTTTCCCCTCATACATCTATTTACATATGCGTCTTTTCTACTTCATTTAATATTTCAATCAATGTATATACTGCAATTTCCGTCTTTTTTTTCAATTCATTAGCAATATGGTTGCACTCCTTTAGTGGAGTTACTATAATCGCATCACATTCCTGAATATCATTTATATCTGTAAAAACAATTAAGTCTTTTATTTTTATATTTTTTTTATCGATTGCATATAAAATATTTATCTTAGAGTGCTTTAGTTCATTATAAAGTGCCATTCCAAAGGTTCCCAATCCGTAAATCGAAATATTTGTAATTTGAATACTTTGCAAGTATTTTTCAATACAAATGCCTTTATACTTCGTTTCAACTAACATCCTCATGATATAGTAAGAAGCACAAAGTTCATTATAACGTGATTGAAGTTCATCATATGAAGCGCGAAGTTCATAGTAATGATATATCTCTGCCAAATGCACAATAGTACAATTTCTTTCCTCTACTTCTTTTTCAATTTCGCACAATAAGTTGTAAATTTCCGCTGTAAAAGCATTTGCTATTGGCCAATAAAACTCCTGGTTTATTCTTGCTGTCAATTTTTTCTGAAGATCAAATAGTTTATTTTCTTTTGACAATTTCATATTATCTCTTATCCCTTTGAGAGTATGGGCAATAAACTTTTCATGTGTACTCCAGTTTTGATGGCCAACTCGATAGCAATATAATTCTACAGGCATAATATACATTCTTTTTGCTACGAGCATTACGCGTAAGAAAAAAGGTGGGTCTTGATATCTTCTGTAATTTGGGAAAAAAATCTGATTTTTTTTGAGTATATCTAAACAGAATATATAATTTTGATAGTAATAATCCTCCTGATAGTCTGAATATTCCAATATAATCCCTTTAGGAAAGCCATTGCATCTAGCTCTGTGTAAATCAAATTTCTCCACCTTACCATTTTCGCATTTTCTTTTACGGAAACTCCCACATACTTTTACCTTATGTATTCTGCATGCTTCTATCATTTGCTCCAATGCAGTTTCGTCCATATAATAATCGTCTGCATCCAGAAAACATACATATTCACCTTTTGCATTCTCTAATCCGACATTTCTCGCTTTCCCAGGACCACTATTTTCCTGTCGCAGAACCCGAATCTGTTTATAATCTGCTTGATATTCTTGCAATATTAAGTAGGAACTATCTGTAGAGCCATCATCAATACAGATGATTTCTTTTTCCTTAACAGTCTGAGCTAAAGCACTGTCCAGACATTCTCGTAAGTATTGTTCTGCATTATATACGGGAATAATTATCGATATATCCATTTATTTCTCCTCAAATTATAAAATATAAGCCCTGCCCTTACTCTCCCGAATCACCCGATCCATATTCCAATACTCAAAATTTCCAAACCTTCCATTCAGCACAATCCCCTGCTCCTTAAAATATTTCCGGATATGCTCCATATTGTCTTTATGGTTCAGATCATAGATCACATATGCATACTGATGTCTGGTAATATTGACAAACTCAATATCTTCTTTGTTTTCAGCAAATCCAATCCTCAGGATTCCATCTGCAATCTTTTCTTTGAGGACTTCATCCGAAAGGCTGTCCGTATAATCTCCCCTGCGGTATGTCACTTCCACCATATATGCCGCGCTTCCGCTTTGATATTTCTCCCCTAAAAAGTCCATCTTGGAAATTCTATGGAATATGATATCTTTCTCCGGATTCATAAAAGCAAAGTTATCACCGCTCAGGTCTTCCTTAGTCTT
This sequence comes from Lachnospiraceae bacterium M18-1, assembly GCA_000403295.2. Classification (GTDB taxonomy): domain Bacteria; phylum Bacillota; class Clostridia; order Lachnospirales; family Lachnospiraceae; genus Schaedlerella. The sequence goes on from KE159605.1 coordinate 857,633, forward strand.
TACAAATGCTATGATGATAGAATTGTAGCGTAGGTTCTCTATATGTCCCTGGATTTCCTTTGGAACTGCATATATTTCTGACAGCTCCTGGACCGGAATCGTAGACATCACCCGGTCTGCCTCTATGAGTTCTCCATTTGATACGATTTCATATCTACTGCCGTTCTTTTTCAGGGAAGTGATCGCCTGATCACATTTGATTCTGCATTTTTTATTCAATTTTTTGATAAATCCCTGAACCACCGCTTCTATCCCGCCCTCTGACGGATAACTGAAATACAATTGGTGCACATAACCATCCACGGTCTCACCGGAAGCGCTCCTCATGATTTCTTCATGGGTCGGTTTTGGAATCCTGTCTACCATCTGGGTATCCATAAAGCTTGGGTCATACTTCCAGATCTTTTCGTTATATGGCCTCAAATATGTATTTGTGATTCCTTCCCCAAAAGTTTTCAGAAAAAACTGAAGCATATTATCTGCCCTGTAAATCTCATACGGATTATGCAGAAAATTTGTCACACAATAATCCAAATCCTCTTTTGGAAGCTTGGACAAATCATTTTCAAAAGGATACTGCACATATCTGCCCTTGTATATGATCTGATTTGACCTTCTCAGGTCGTTTTTTTCATCCAGCATCTCCAACATCAGGGACAACATTTCTTTATCCTTGGAAAATAAAATATGTGGACCGATATCGTAAGTATAGCCATCTTTTTTTATGCTTCTGCACAGCCCGCCCGGCGCATCCTCTTTTTCCAAAATCAGAATCTCGTCTATATCGTCCCGCTCCTGCAGAAAATAAGCGGAACTGATTGCTGATAAACCGCCGCCCAAAATTACCTGACGCATGTCCTATTCCTCCCTCTTTATACACTTTACACAAAGCTGATTTCTGTTTTCTCAGAGATATTGGGGAATCGTTGTTCCCACATCACACAGATAAATGTCCTCTTCCTTTATTCCCAGTTCTAGTAATTGCCGCCGGATTTCTCCGGAATAGAGCTTTGATGCCGTGATCACCAATGTGTTTGGATATTTTTCCCTAATTTCTTTCGGTTCAATCACTTTGATTCCATTCAGGTCCAATCCCCATTTTTCTTTTGCATTATCAGAAAAAGCAATTGTCTTTTCGATATGTTTTGTTTTCAAAAATGCATATAAATTAGATCCATCGCTGCCGGCGCCGAAAATAATATGGCCCCCATATCTTTCAATCATCCGAAATAATGCTTTTTGATTTCTTTCTTTCGTTTCTTCAATTTCTCTGCAATATGCATGGTATACTTCCGGAGAATCTGCTGCCTTTTTGACACCGCTCCATTCTTCATCTGTGAACAGGCTCCTTTCAATCCACTGCTTCTCAAAAGCCCGCTTCATATCACGGCAGAAATGTTCTGCAAACGCCTCTCTGTGCTCATCCGCAAGGATTCCATATACAAAAGCATAGGAGCGGTACATTCCGTTGCAGATTCCTGCTAGCATTTTCTTTGGAATGACTGTCTGGATGTCCTGCGGTATCTGATCCGCCGCATCGTGAGCCGAATCCGACACACCCTTTCGTACCAGTTTTCCTGCAATCCGCTTCATTCCAAATTTATACTCCTGCACCATTTCCCAGACCTTATTGCTCTGATGCACAGAGGAATAAGGATTATCCCGCCTGTAATGATAAAAATATCCTGGGAGCAGATATGCTGTTTTGGCAAATGCGGTCGTCTGCAGCCAGAAACCCACGTCCTGAAAGGAAGCACCCGGTGATTCATTGTGACGGATTTCGTAATCCTTTAAAAAGGATTTTTTATAGATTCCCGTCCAGGTATACATATCCCAGAGAAAATACCTGCCCTCATCCTGCAGATCAATGATATGGTTATAATCCTCTTTATTCAGGGAGACTGCTTTTAAAGCATAAATCCTTTCTCTGCCGTTTCCAGAAAATGCCTTGTAATTTCCTTTCACAATATCCGGGTGATGCAAAACCGCACATCCGTAAAGCTGTTCATAGGTATCCAATGCCACATAATCATCCGATTCTACGATCCCTATATACTCCCCCTGCGCAGCCTCTATCCCGATATTTTTTGCATACCCTGTACTGTGCATGATGTCATCCAGGATTTTCACACGCGCATCCTTTGCTGCATAGGATTCCAGCACTTCTCTTGTCCCGTCAGCAGAGGCCGCATCCACACACAGGATCTCTATTTCTTTCAGTGTCTGATTGACCAGGCTGTCCATACATTCTGCAATATACGGAACCACATTGTAAGTTGGAACAATGATGCTGACCTTACACATACTCTTCTCCTTAACACAGATAGCTGATCTCTATTTTTTTCTCCGGTACTCCAAGACTGCATAATTGGTCTTTGATCACTGATGCATGGTTCAGGCTTGTGATCACATATCCAAACGCATATTGCCCGTATGTCTCCCTTGCCTGTTCCGGAGATACGACCGGGATATGAAATATCTCTTTTCCATGGAGCTTTGGATTGTTGTCTGCAATACATACGATCTGCGAAATCCTGTCATGCTCCTTCATATATGACAGGAAGCGGATACCATCGCTTCCGCAGCCAGCCTGTATGATTTTTTTCTCTTGTTCTAAAAACTCAGATAATGCCTGCTGCCGCTGCCGTATCTCATTATAAAATTTTTCCGGGGAATACAAGACGGCTTCCAGTATCTTCTTCTGCATCTCCGAAAACATTTCCCATGCAATCTCCTTTTCTTCCTGGTGACGCCACATCTCCTCAGAAAAACGGTTCAGAAACTGCATTTTCAGATCCTGGTGCAGCCTGTAAAAGGAACTGATATAGCGTATATATTTCATATATACAAATATGGAACAATACTCCGCAAAAATTCTTTTTTCTTCCAGCTTCTTTCGGATAAAAGAATATTCATCACATATCGCAAATGTCTTTGCCGGGTTATGGATAGAAGAACCCGGATTGTCCAGCCGATAACGGTATCCACTTACCGGCACATAACACATCCTCTCTGCCAGAGCTGTCACCTGAAACCAAAAGCCGTTATCCTGATACGATGCCCCGGGAGTCTCGTTGTGCCAGATCTGGTTCTCCAGCAAAAAGCTCCGCTTATATAGTCCGGCCCAGGTGGACATATCATTCAAAAAGATTTTTTTATTCTCTTTTGCTGATAATATCCTGCCGTACATCTCCTGTCCGCAGGCAATCGGCTTATCCAGAAAAGTCCTTTCTTTCCCATCTCCCCAGAACACCTTATAGTCTGCCCTGACCACATCACAATTTTCTTTTTCTCCGATGGAATAAAGTGTCTCATACATGGACGGCGCAATAAAATCATCTGTCTCCAGAATTGCCACATATCTTCCCGAAGCTAGCCGGATGCCCATATTGTTGGAATACCCGGTACTTCCCTTCTCGTCATTTATAAGCCGGATCCTGGAATCCCTTTTTGCATATTCTTCTACGATCTCCCTTGATCCGTCCGTGGAATACGCATCCACACACAGGATCTCAATCTCTTTGAGTGTCTGCTTTACCACGCTGTCCAGGCATTCACGGATATATTTTTTAACATTCATCATCGGCATGATGACAGATACTTTTATGTCTTCCATTTTTGATTCCTATTCCAATACAAAATACCTTTTTACAAATTCACTGGTTCTTTTTTGTTCCTCTTTTTGCTTTTCTGTGACCCAGGACCAGTTAAAATCATGGACTCCAAATGTACATTCTTTGATATGTATTTCTTTCGTAACCGAACTTTTTACATGAAAATAATCAGAAGTCAAAACTGTCAGCCCTTCCACATTTTGAATATGACCGGCGATTTTCAATCCGTATGCAAGAAGGGGAGACGTTTCATAAAATCCGCATGTGAGCAGGTTTATGCCGCCGTCCTGATCTATAAAATCAATCTTTTCTCTGTACTTCAAGATTTCTCCCAGAATGCCAAGCCCCTTAATGCTGCCGCTTCCTCCGCCGAAATTGACCATTGGATATTCTTCGAAGCTGGTAAATCCCTGCAGATATAACAGTTCATCTATATTTTTTATCAGTTCCACATCCGTGTCAAAATAGACTCCTCCATAATGATAGAGCAGATCAATTCTTGCATAATCGGGAACATAGCCATACTTTCCCATCCGATATGCCTGATACATATATCTGTTTTTCTTTAGATCATAGTTGCTCTCATTCCATTCGATGATCTCATAATCCGGACAATATTTTTTCCAGCTTTCGATGCATCTTTTATTTTTTTCCGGAATATCCTGTTTTCCAAACCAGCAATAATGTATCACTTTCGGAATCTGCTGATTGCTCGACTTATATTTTCGAAAGTCTTCTTTCGGTTTTCCGCGGAACATAAATGGTGCGATAAAGCATCTTAATTTCTGATTATTTCCCAATGTATCTATATACTCTACGATATCTGCAAAATAGCTGCTGGTAATGAGCAGAACATGTTCCTGAAACTCTTTTTGCATAATCTCAGGAGACTGCACCGCAAATTCTTTTCCATTCAGGCAGATATACTTTTTCCATTTTCCTTGGTCTCCATCAATCAGCACAGCAATCTGATCATCCAGTTTGTACTCTTTTAGGAGAGAGGGCATACAAGTATGAAAAAATGTGCCTATCCCCCATATGATCATTTTTTTATTTTGTTTTCTGACGATCCGGGCAAACTGCTCAAAGTCCACATCCTGTATCTGCATCCTGGTATATCACCTCTACATTTTGAATCATAATTGGCTTCCCTGTCTGCTTATATAGTTCCACCACACTGCTCATATCTCCATAGTAGGCGTCTGACACTGCAATTGCCCTGTACAGGTCTGCCGACTCATCATAAATCCCCCATCCGCCCTTTTTATAGTCTTCCTCTATCCGCAAAAAATCCCGCAGCAGATCAGGACGCATAGATTTTAATGTTGTCTTCAGCAGAGGATGCGGCCTCCAGAGCAATGCCGTTTCCTTGTCATTTTCAAACACCCTCAGTACATCCTCAATCTTGGTGAGCATGTCTGCCGATTCTTTTAACGTGCTGCCGATCGTTGTATTGTAAAGGATTACTTTTTTTCTGCTTCTGTCTGGTCTTTCGATCACTTTTTTCCATTCACTGGGTAATTCATAGTCTTCACGCTTGGAAGCCAATACTTTATCATATTTGGGGCTTCCTAATGCAACTACTTTATCCTCGATTTTTCCAAATAAGCCTTTACAGTTATTTTCTTTTTCAAATTTGTGGAATTCTTTTATATATGTCTGCCGGACTTTTTTCGACTGGACGATCACTTTATGTGCATATAGCACACCATTTGTTGTGCAAAAATGTTCCTCCACATTGTCGTCTATGGCTATAAAATAGGGAATATATACAAGTAAATCCGTATATTTTCTCAAGTTCGAAGCATAGAAGTACGGATGGACACTTGTCACATAATTGAACTGGTCATATGGGTTATGAATGTAGATCGCATCCGGCCTGCGTTCCGGTATGTTATACTCCTGCCAGTCGGTAATGGGGACATTGACCGGATATTCATTTCCTTCGTAATGAAACTGCCCCAATGTACCATCCGGATTCTTATCAAAATAAGGAACTGGAATTACAAATGCTTCACACATCTCATCCTCAGATGCCGCTTTCCATACACTTTCAAGACTGTCCCACATAGATGCTTTATAGGGAAGGAATATGACCTCTCTTTTATCATCCGGCAGATCATATTTGGCTTGATTTGATATCTGAAACAGATGTTTCTGAATTTTTTTTGCCAGCTTTTTTACCTGATTTGGATCGGACAGTATCAAAGTCATCTGATAGATCATCTCACAATAATCTTCCAGTATATGTACAATCTCTCTGAGCTCTTTTTCTTCGAAATATGTTCCAATGGTGATCGCCGTTTCCTGACACTCTGTAAGTGCTTCTATGATCGCTTCCGTATCCAAACGGCTAAAATTTTTTATAATCGCATCATTTACTTCTGCCAGTGAACCAATAAGCTTTATCAGTTCTTTTTTCTTATATCTCATCGCCCAGATATCCTCTATATTCCAAAAATCTGCTGCCCTTCCATTGCTTCGTATAAAGCCCTATATACATAAAAATCTGCCGGTTCCGTAATTTTCAGATTATTTTTTGTACTGGTCACCATATGCATCGGAACTTGATACAAGCTGCACAGATGGGAGGAATCAATTGATTTTGTCCCATCCTTTTCTGATTGCTCGTAAAGTTTTGCTATCTTGCCATAAAAAAAGGATTGTGGCGCTTTTGCTGTATATATCTGATCTCTCGGAGGCATCTCAGATATATGTTTTCCATCGCAGCTTCTAACAATACTTTCTCTTGCTGCTTCGGCAGTAATCGCATTTCCATACTTTTTTACAATCCTTATATTCTCTGATATTAATTCCGTATTGATCAAGGGACGTACACCATCGTGAATCAATACGATATCATCTTCGTCCGCAAGCTCTTTCATCGCTTTCAGACCATTATATATAGAGTCGTGTCCTGTCTCTCCACCCGAAACTATTCGGATCACCTTTGTAATACCGTATCGTTTCAGCAGCCCTTCCAGTTCTTTAATCCAGTCAGAAAGACATACCACCACAATATTGTCAATCTCTTCATGGTACTCGAAGTGTTCCAGTGTATAGATGATGATTGGTTTTCCATGCATCTCCAGAAACTGTTTCGGCTTGGAACGGCTGTTCATCCTTCTCCCGGCCCCGCCTGCAAATATCAGTGCTGTCGTCATTTGATTTCCTCATTATCTTGAATTAGTTCTGTTTGTTTATTGAACTGTTGATATTCCATAAATAAATTTATGAAATAAGGCACATTGGTCATCAGATGAAATCTAATCTATCTGATGATGCAGGTTCCCCCGCTTCGCTCCCTGCTACCTCATGCAATGTCACCAATGCGCAGCATTGATGACCTGCGCGCGCATCAGCGCGCTTCCTCTTTGCAATGTCACCAATGCACAGCATTGATGACAAATACATGCATGTTCACAAGGTCCTGGCATACCCAATACGCAGTTTTCAGTATTAGCTGAATCCTGCCTTCTAATGCCGCAGTTTTTTTTATATCATGAACCCGCCTTTTAGTCCTTGCGGTAAAACCCCGGTCTTTACCGGAATTTATCTAAACGGCTGTTCTTATGATCTAATACAATACGCCGTCCCCCTGCCCCCGTTTTTTAACATTGCGGGCAGTGTTGGTCTTTTCCTGTGCTTCGTAGCCGCATATGGGGCAGAAAAATCTTCCGTTTGATTTTTCTCCCTCCGCACCGCAGCTGATGCACTCCTTGCTGATGCCTTTTCCCAAAACTTCTATGATCTCAATCGACTGCTCTTTGCATTTCTGTGTCAGCCGTTTACGGATATATCCCCTCTGCCATTGTGCGACCGTATTGTTGATCACCTTATTCGCGCCTTTCACCTGCGGCCTGGGCAGCTTTACGAGATAAATTGTCCGGGGTTTTTCTGTCCGAAAAAAGCGGTTGAGTTCGCAATTGATATAGCTATGAAGCTTTTCCTCAAACCGATTCTTTTGCGCATGATATTTTTTTCTGCCTGGATTTTGTTCTCTGTTGCGGTTGTAGCTTTTTGTCTGTGTGCGAATCCAGTCCGCATACTCAATCTGGTATCTGCCCAATTGTTCTCCATAGCAGTGCCCCTCGTCCGTTGTGAGCATGGTATAGATTCCAACAGAAATCCCCACCTGCTTTACGTAATCCTCATGACTGCGTACTGCCATATGGACCGGCACCTTGATCTCTACATTGCCCTGCTCCGGATATAATTTTACATAAAGCTGAGATTTATATTGGTTATTATCTGTAAGCGGAATAAAGATACGTTTTCTCTTTTCCTTAATGGAAATGTAAATCCCATGATCGGCATAACGGTATGCCCGTTCCGCGATGGAAAAGCCATCTGCTTTATCCGTATGCTGTACAGCATGATACTTCCTCACCTGCCTGCACAGATAATGATGCAGTCTGTCGGTATCCACATTCACAGACAACAGGTCATATTGCCGCTGTATGTCTTTTTTGAGTTCTATCGGCTTTCCATTGAGCACCTGCTCAAACGCATTATGAATCTTTAAAAGAAAACGCAGATAGTGTTTATCCTCCGGAGTAAAATTTTCGTTCCTGCCGACCAGATTTATGACCTTGCTCTTTGTTCTTGTCCACTGGCTTTTAATATCTCCCAGCGCATCAAATACGGCGAGATAAAAATACACCGAAGGCATACCCATACTTATACGCAGACCGCTCCCTGTCATTTCATTCTGTACCGTATAGCCAGGATATATCTTTGAGAGACCGCCAATTCCCCCAAAACGCGCATATACATAATTTTTTACCTTACGGTAATCCTCTGCAATTTCCTGCAGTTTTTTCATATCTTCTATATGGATCGGGGTTTTATTATATTGCCGGACAGTCTTGCATATCGTGTCTTTAGGCATGACCATTTCCTTTTACCATACTTTTTGGAAATGAAAAGCTATAGGGCAAAATTACCATAAAAAAAAGCCAAGGATTCTTGACTTTTTAGTAATCTTGTAGTATATTTTCAATTGGTTAGCAAAAATAAAGAGTTTCCCAAAAAGTATACCTTATCGGACGAAGTCCGCCTGCCCCATCGGGACACGGGTTATGGGATGCCCTTGGGTATACCTTATCAGACAAAGTCCATCCCATCGGGACATGAGTGATAGAGTGCCCTCGGGATACGCTTAAAAAAATCATTCTATCCTTCCTCATTTCCAACCGGCATGGGGATTTTTATTTATCCGTGCACTGATGATATTTCTGCTTTTCCCTGTGTTTATTTGCTTTCCGGTAAAAGGACGTGATCGGCATTCCGCACAGTCCTGCGGCCTGCGGGCCTCCGATCTTTCCCTCTGCCCACTGACTGTAAATCTGGATAAAATTTTCCGGCAGCGGAAGTTCCGGCCTGCCGAACTGCACGCCGCGCCTCCTCGCCGCTTCAATCCCTTCTTTCTGGCGTTCCCTGATATTTTTTCTTTCATTTTCTGCCACGAAGGACAGGAGCTGCAGAACAATATCGCTAAGGAAAGTTCCCATCAGGTCTTTACCGCGCCTGGTATCCAACAGCGGCATATCAATGACTACGATATCAATCTGCTTCTCCTTCGTCAATATTCTCCATTGTTCCAAAATCTCTTCATAATTTCTTCCCAGACGGTCAATGCTCTTGATATAGAGAAGGTCATCCTTCTTCAGCTTTTTCAGGAGCCGCATATACATAGGGCGGTCAAAATCTTTCCCAGACTGTTTATCGATAAAAATGTTTTTTTCCGGTACATTTTGTTCACTGAAAGCAAGAAGCTGTCTGCTCTCATTCTGTTCCCTTGTGCTGACACGCACATAACCATATGTATTTCCCATAAATCTCCTCCTTAAACATATGGGATGTCCTTTAAGATAAAAAGAAGCCAGAATTTCTCCCGGCTTCCTAAATCTATTTTTGCAAATTTTTTATAAATGCATCCGCCAGCTCCGGCCAGACAGCGACCTCAGGTTCCGGCGCTCTTACATGTCCTGCATGCCGCTTTTCCTGTTCCTCCCATTCAGCCCGGACCCTTTCCGGTACGGCAGCCTCCCCGGACTTCACTTTCCTCATCACACAGACAAGCTGTTCTTCTGTATACGGACTCATATGCACTCCGTTGGCCCAGTCATCATCTGCCAGGGACAGCCCGTGTATTCCCTTTGTAAACATATGGAACGCACAGGGGACACCTTTTTCCCGGCATGCCCGGACATACATTTCGCTGTTCTCCACCGGCACCGTCTCATCCGTTGCCGTTGCCCACAAAAAACAGGGAGGCGTCTGCTCAGTGACCTGCTTTTCCAAAGACATGTATTCCAGGTCTTCCGCAGAAGCATCTTCTCCCAGCAATGCAATAAAAGAACCTCTGTGCGCCTGTTCCCTGGAAGTAATGACCGGGTAGCTCAAAATAGCGGAATCCGGCCGATTTGATATACCGCTGTATTCAGCCGAATCGTCCTGGATGTCCTCATAATGTACGCACAGGCTGCCGCACAGATGCCCTCCTGCAGAGAATCCGCAGACGGTCAGTTCATCTTCGATCACGCCAAATACATCCGCTTTCTTCCTGATATAGCGGACTGCCCGGGAGATATCCTTCAACGGCTGAAGCTTTAACGGAACCGACTGTAGAAAATTGATGGTATAGGTAAGCACAAAGGTCTGATATCCCTTTTCATAAAATTTTAATGCCACCAGTTCCCCCTCTGACGGGGAAACCACGCAGTAGCCGCCCCCCGGTACGACAAGGATACATGGCCGTTTTACATCATCCTCGTGGATGTAAGAGGTGATATTCGGCACAAATCCAAAGGCATGGTCATAGGAATATTCTCCCGGTTTCCAGATTTTGTACGATTCTGTTTTCATGTTCTGCTTCCTCCGTGTCTATATTTTGCTGTTGAAATATTCTTGAGTCACTTTTCATTGCTTCTTGAAACCTTTCCGATTCAATTGTAACCAAAAGCGTACACGTTGTCAATTCGGATTACATACAGCTTCTCTGCATACGATGGTATAAAAAGATCCCGGCATCCATCATTTGCCGGATGCCGGGATCTTTTTATCATTTTTTACAATTCACACTTTAAATCCCCGCTGTAAAACGCAGATTCTTTCTCTCTTAGTCTTCTCCGTAGAGTGTTACCAGCTTCTTCAGATAAGCATATCTTTCCATAGCTTCCTTCTCATTCTGTGCGAAGAGTTTTGCAGCCTTCTCCGGATTTGCTCTCTTCAATGCGTTGTAACGAACCTCTCCATCAAGGAATGCCTGGTATTCTTCACCCTTTGGCTCCTTGCTGTCCAGAGTGAACTTGTTGCCTTCCGCAGCCGGATTGTACCGGAAGTTGTTCCAGTATCCGCACTCTACCGCAAGCTGTTCCTCTGTCTGAGCCTTGCTCATGCCCTTCTTGATACCATGGTTGATACACGGAGCGTAAGCAATGATCAGTGACGGTCCCGGATAAGCCTCTGCCTCCGAGATTGCCTTTACAGTCTGGTTGAAGTCCGCACCCATGGCGATCTGTGCTACGTATACATAGCCATAACTCATAGCGATGCCTGCCAGGTCTTTCTTCTTGGTCTCTTTTCCGCCTGCAGCGAACTGTGCGGTTGCACCGGTCTTGGTCGCCTTGGAGGACTGTCCGCCTGTGTTGGAGTAAACTTCGGTATCGAATACCATCACGTTGATGTCTTTTCCGCTTGCAAGCACGTGGTCAACACCACCGAATCCGATATCGTAAGCCCATCCGTCACCGCCGAATACCCACTGGGATTTCTTTGCAAGGAAATCTTTTTCCTTGAGCAGTTCTGCTCTTTCCGGGCATCCGCATCCGCATGCTTCCAGAGCAGCCACCAGCTTGTCTGTCGCAGCGCCGTTTTCCGCTCCAATGTTGAAGGTATCCAGATATTCCTTAGCTGCAGCCTTCACGTCAGCATTGTCTCCGCTTTCCGCCAGCTTCTCCACTTTTACTTTCAGACGGTCTCTGATGGTATTCTGAGCGAGCAGCATACCGTAACCGAACTCTGCGTTATCCTCGAACAGGGAGTTGGACCATGCGGGTCCTCTTCCGTTGGCGTCTACGGTATATGGTGTAGACGGTGAAGAGTTGCCCCAGATGGAGGAACATCCTGTTGCATTTGCAATATACATTCTGTCACCGAACAACTGTGTGATCAGTTTTGCGTAAGGTGTCTCGCCGCAGCCCGCACATGCGCCTGAGAATTCAAGCAATGGCTGTTTGAACTGGCTTCCCTTTACGGTAGCCGGTTTGAACTTCGCAACTACTTCCGGTTTTACAGGAATCTCTACGCCAAAATCGAAGCCCTTCTGTACGGTCTCCACATTTGCTTCCATGTTTTCCATAACCAGAGCCTTCTCGCCCTTCTTGCCCGGACATACATTCGCACAGGAACCGCATCCCGTACAGTCAAGGCCGGATACGGTGATGGCAAACTTCATCTCCGGCATACCGGTCATAGGCAGTACAGCCTGTCCTTCCGGAACCTTTGCCGCCTCTTCCTCTGTCAGTGCCACCGGACGGATAACAGCATGCGGACATACGTATGCACAGCGGTTACACTGGATACAGTTCTCCGGCTTCCAAATCGGGATATCTACCGCGATACCGCGCTTCTCGTATGCGGAGGAACCTGACGGGGTAGAGCCGTCTACATAATCCTTGAACGCGGATACCGGGAGGGAATTTCCTTCCTGCGCATTCACCTTCGCCTGGATATTCTTTACAAAATCAACCACGTCTTTTCTTCCGTCTTCGCTTACATGCGGAACGGTCAGACCTTCGTCAGCAGCGTCCTTCCAGCTGTCCGGAACTGCTACTTCTACAACCTGCTTCGCGCCTGCATCAATGGCGTCATAGTTCATCTGAACGATCTTGTCGCCCTTTCTTCCGTAGGTTGCCTTTGCAGCCTTCTTCATCAGGTCAATGGCTTCCTCTTCCGGAATGATCGCTGCCAGCTTGAAGAATGCAGACTGCAGCACGGTATTGATACGTCCGCCGAGTCCGATCTCTTTACCGATCTTGATACCGTCGATGGTATAGAACTTGATGCCGTGGTTTGCGATAAATGCCTTCACCTGTCCCGGAAGATGCTTGTCCAGTCCTTCTGCGTCCCATGGGCAGTTCAGAAGGAAGGTACCGCCGTCTACCAGCTCCTGTACCATGTTGTACTTGTCAATATAAGACGGATTGTGGCATGCAACAAAGTTCGCCTGACGGATCAGGTAGGTGGACTTGATCGGGGATTTACCAAAACGCAGGTGGGACATGGTCACGCCGCCTGACTTCTTGGAATCATAATCAAAGTACGCCTGTGCATACATATCCGTATTGTCGCCGATGATCTTGATGGAGTTCTTGTTCGCTCCAACCGTACCGTCTGCGCCCAGTCCCCAGAACTTGCAGTTGATGGTTCCTTCCGGTGTGGTAACCAGCGGAGCGCCTGCATCCAGAGACAGGTTGGTCACATCGTCTTCGATACCGATGGTGAACAGCTTCTTCTCTGTATTCTTCAATACAGCTACAATCTGTGCCGGTGTGGTATCCTTTGAACCCAGTCCGTAACGTCCGGAAAGTACCGGAACCGCGTCGAACTTCGTGCCCTTCAATGCCGCAACAACATCCAGGTACAAAGGCTCGCCCAGAGCGCCCGGCTCTTTTGTCCTGTCAAGGACGGAGATGGTCTTCACGGAATCCGGAATCGCGTCGATCAGTGCCTGTGCGGAGAACGGTCTGTAAAGACGTACCTTTACGACACCCACCTTCTCGCCTGCCGCAAGCAGATAGTCAATGGTCTCCTCAATGGTATCGCATACGGAACCCATTGCAACGATCACGCGCTCTGCGTCCGGCGCACCATAGTAGTTGAACAGCTTATAATCTGTACCGATCTTCGCGTTCACCTTGTCCATATAATCCTGAACGATTCCCGGAAGGGCATCATAGTATGGATTGCATGCTTCTCTTGCCTGGAAGAAGATATCCGGGTTCTGAGCGGAACCTCTCTGGCATGGATGGTTCGGGTTCAGCGCATGAGCACGGAACTCATCGATCGCGTCCATATTTACCAGGTCTTTCAAGTCTTCGTAATCCCAGGTTTCGATTTTCTGGATCTCGTGGGAGGTTCTGAATCCGTCGAAGAAGTTGATAAACGGAATCTTGCCTTCAAGAGCTGCGCAATGAGCAACCGCTGTCAAGTCCATTACTTCCTGTACGCTGGATTCACAGAGCATAGCCGCGCCTGTCTGGCGGCATGCATATACGTCGGAATGATCTCCGAAGATGGAGAGCGCGTGGCTCGCGATCGCACGGGCGGATACGTTGAACACGCCTGGCAGCTGCTCGCCTGCTACTTTATATAAGTTAGGAATCATCAGAAGTAATCCCTGTGATGCTGTAAATGTTGTAGTCAATGCTCCTGCGGATAAGGAACCGTGTACAGCCCCGGCTGCACCTGCCTCGGACTGCATCTCTGTCACCTGTACGGTCTGTCCGAAGATATTCTCTCTTCCCTCGGTTGCCCACTCGTCAACATGCTCGGGCATAACAGATGATGGGGTGATGGGGTAGATCGCTGCAACCTCAGTATACGCGTAGGAAACATGAGCTGCGGCCTGATTACCATCCATGGTCTTCATTTTTCTTGCCATTGTTTGCTCCTCCTTAATTAGTACATTGTAAAATTTTTTAATTTTCACATGTGAGTTTATTATATCCCCAAAATTTGTAAAAGTCTATAGAAAGGATACGGATTTTTGTTTATTTTTGGGTACATTGTTACTGTTCACACGGTGTCGTGCACTTGCTGCACGGCATCCTGCCAATTCAGTGATGGAGCGGACATCCAGCCCCTCGCCGGCAGGCGACTTTTCAATGGGCTGGATGCCGTTACTGTGAGCGCCCGGTCAGGGGGTGAACAGTAACGGTACATTTCCGCTATGCGCTGATATGCTGTCAATACAGCTTTGCACTGATATGCTTCGGCCGGAACCCTTTTCTCTCCAGCGCCTCCAGAATCCGGTGCTTATGCTCCGTCCCGAATGCCTCCATGGTGATACGCAGTTCCACCGCCGCATTCCGGTTTGTGCTGACAAACTGGTTGTGCTCCAGCTTGATCACGTTGCCCTGTTCCTCCGCAATGGTAGCTGCCACCCGCACCAGCTCGCCCGGCTTGTCTGGAAGCAGGACGGATACAGAAAAGATCCGGTCTCTCTGGATGAGCCCGTGCTGTACGATGGAGGACATGGTGATCACGTCCATATTGCCTCCGCTTAAGACACAGACCACTTTTTTCCCCCTGCAGTCCAACTGCTTCAATGCGGCCACGGACAAAAGGCCGGAGTTTTCCACCACCATCTTGTGGTTCTCCACCATATCCAGAAATGCCCCGATCAGCTCGTCGTCCTCCACCAGGAGCATATCGTCCACATTTTCTTTCACATAGGGGAATACATTCTTTCCCACGGCCTTTACGGCAGTACCGTCGGCGATCGTGTTGGCTGTTTCCAGTTCCACCACTTCCCCGGCTTCTAACGCAGCGCTCATGCTGGCCGCTTCGATGGGCTCCACACCCACCACCTTGATCTTCGGATTCAGCATCTTGGCCAGCGTGGACACCCCGCTGATGAGCCCGCCGCCGCCCACCGGTACAAGGATATAGTCTACAGTCGGCAGCTCCTGTACGATCTCCATGGCAATGGTGCCCTGTCCGGTTGCCACGTCCAGGTCGTCGAAGGGATGAACGAAGGTATACCCTTTTTCCTCGGCCAGTTTTGTAGCATACTCACAGGCATCGTCGTACACATCCCCGTACAGGATCACTTCCGCGCCGTAGTTCTTGGTCCGGTTCACCTTGATCAGCGGCGTCACCGTCGGCATGACAATCGTAGCCTTACAGCCAAACGCATTGGCCGCATAGGCCACGCCCTGGGCATGGTTTCCGGCGGAGGCGGTGATCAGCCCCCGGCTCCGCTCCTCCTCAGTCAGCGTGCTGATCTTGTAGTAGGCTCCCCGCAGCTTGTAAGCCCCGGTGTGCTGCATATTTTCCGGCTTTAAGAATACCCGTCCGCCGGTCTGCTCACTCAGATAATCGCTGTATACCAGCTTAGTGGAACTGGTGACCCGCTTCACCACTTCCGTGGCCTCTTCAAATTTTTCCAATGTCATCATTCTGGCACTCTCCTTTCTTTTCCGCTCCGGAATTTTTCCCTGTATCCCCGCGTTTCCCTCCAGGATTTCCGGATTCTATTTTCTGCTTAATCTTCCGTCTCTTTCTGCTCCTCCTTGTAGAACAAAGCGTTCACAAATTCATCCGCGTCAAATTTCTGCAGGTCGTCAATGGACTCCCCGACGCCGATATATTTCACCGGGATTCCCAGCTCCGCCTGGATTGCCACGGCGATTCCGCCTTTTGCGGTTCCGTCCATCTTGGTCAGGATCACGCCCGTAATGTCCGCCACTTCGTTAAACTCTTTGGCCTGGGCAAGGGCATTCTGCCCTGTGGTCGCGTCCAGTACCACCAATGTCTCATGATAGGCTTCCGGGTACTCCCGCTCAATGACCCGGTAGATCTTTTTCAGTTCTTCCATCAGGTTCTTCTTATTGTGCAGCCGCCCCGCCGTATCGCACAGCAGGATATCCGCCTTTCTGGCCTTCGCGGCAGCCACCGCGTCAAATACCACCGAAGCAGGGTCCGCCCCTTCCTGGCCGCCGATCATATCCACCTGGGCGCGGTTCGCCCATTCCTTTAGCTGCTCGCCTGCTGCCGCGCGGAAGGTATCCGCCGCCGCCAGGACCACCTTTTTGCGCTCCGCCCGGAACTTCCCCGCAAGCTTCCCGATGGTCGTGGTCTTTCCCACGCCGTTGACGCCGATCACGAACACCACAGACTGCCTGGCCTCAAATTCGTAGGCCGTCTCGCCCACGTCCATCTGTTCCTTGATGCTGTCGATCAGAAGCTGCCGGCATTCCATCGGTTCCTTGATGTGTCTCTCCCTGACTTTGGCCTTCAGATCTTCTATGATCTCTTCCGTCGTCCGGACTCCCAGGTCGCCCATGATCAGCGTCTCTTCCAGCTCCTCATAAAAATCGTCGTCGATCTTCGAAAATCCGTGGAAAATGCTGTCCATCCCGGACACGATATTGTCCCTGGTTTTCGTAAGGCCGGACACCAGCCGCTTAAAAAAACCCTGTTTCTCTTCTCCCATTTCATATACCTCCTTCCAATCTGATTCTTCCTATATAATATCCGGCTTCTTGCCGCTCAAAGTAATGTTACTTATCCAGTTCATCCTCCAGAAGATCCACCGACACCAGCGTGGACACCCCCTTTTCCTGCATGGTGATCCCGTACAGGCGGTCCGCCGCCGTCATAGTCCCTCTTCGGTGGGTGATCACGATAAACTGGGTATTCTCCGTCAACTTGTGGAGATACTGTGCGAACCGCACCACGTTGCTGTCATCCAGAGCCGCCTCGATCTCGTCCAGCAGACAAAAAGGCGACGGCTTCAAATTCTGGATCGCGAACAGCAGCGAGATAGCCGTCAGCGCCTTTTCCCCGCCGGAGAGCTGCATCATATTCTGTAGCTTCTTTCCCGGCGGCTGGGCGATGATCCGAATGCCTGCCTCCAGGATATCCTCGTCCTCCATCAGCTCCAGGGTACCCTTTCCTCCGCCGAACAACTGCTTGAATACATGGTCAAATTCCGTAGAGATCAGCGCAAACTGCTCCTGGAACTGCTTGCGCATGGCGATGTCAAGCTCTTCTATGATCTTGACCAGCGTTTCCTCCGCCTCTGCCAGGTCGTCGTGCTGCCCTTTGAGAAATTCATAGCGCTCCGAAACCTCTTTAAATTCCTCAATGGCATTCACATTCACATTGCCCAGCTTCTTGATCTCCGCCTTCAGGTTCTGAATCTGCCGCTTCATATACCCCAGCTCCGTCAGATTCGGATTGCGCAGCTCTCTGGCCCGGCGCAGCGTTAGCTCATATTCCTCCCACATATAATTGATATGCTTCTCTGCTGCTTCCTCGTAGGATTCCTTCCGGCTGTTCAGACGGAAGCATTCCTTGTCCAGCTCGGACATATGCTTTGACAAGTCCTCCCGTTTTCCCAAAAAGGTCTTGTGCTTCTGGTTCAGCTCGTCCCGTTTTGCCACCTGGCTCTTGATCTCCGCCTGGATCTCGACAAACAGTTCCCCGGAATTTTCGATGGTCTCTGACAGCTCCCGGATCTTTTCCTCCTTCTCCTGGATTTCCCCGGACGCGTTTCCCTTGCTGATGTCCACCTCTTTTAACTCTTCCTCGAATTTTGCCGTCTCTTCCTCGATCCGGCTGATGTTTTCCAGAATAAATACATTCTGCTGCTCCAGGCTTGCGAAGGAAAGGTGGACCTCCTCAGAATGTTTTAGCTGCACGCTTTCCTGTTCCTTATCTTCCTCCAGTCCTTTCTGCAGCCGCTCGATCTTCTCATTCAGCTCCTGCTCCAGGTTCTTGGAAGCCTCAAGTTCCAGCTGGATGGATTCCTCATTGTCCAGAATCTCCTGAAGCCGTTTTTCCAAAGTCTCCTGCTCCGCCTGGTATGTCCGCCGGCGCTCTGCAAGTTCCTTCTGCTTGCCCTGGACCTGCTCCATATTCATCTTGACTGTATTTTCCTCGATCGATGCTTTACTGAGCTGATGCTGGATATGGTCGATCTCATTATAGCAGGCGCCCCGCTTCTGCTTGATATCGTTGACCTCCTGCTCCATCTGGTCCATATCCCGTTTCAGCATGGAAACGGTCTCTTCAAATTCCTGAATCTCCCGCCTCCGGCTTAACAGGTTGCTGGAATTTTTGAAAGCTCCTCCTGTCATCGCCCCGCCGGGATTGATCAGGTCCCCTTCCAGAGTGACCAGACGAAGTGACTGCCGGTATTTTCTGGCAATGGCGATCCCGGTGTCTATATGGTCTACCACGATGGTTCTTCCCAGCAGCTGGTCCGCCAGTCCCTGAAAACGCTTCTCCACATGAATCAGCATATTGGCAAGGCCGATGACTCCCTTCTCCTGCAGCGCCTTCTCATCCCGGATGCCGGAATTTCCGTGCATACTGGTCAGGGGAAGAAATGTCGCCCGTCCGAATTTATTTTTCTTCAGGAACTGGATCATCCGTTTTGCCGTTTCCTCAGTATCTGTCACCACATTCTGGATACTGCCGCCCAGCGCGGTCTCGATCGCGATCTCATATTCCTTTTCCACCTTGATGATATCCGCCACAACCCCAAGGAGTCCCGGCTCCCGGTCCCGGTTCGCCATCACCTTGCGGATGCTGTTTCCATAGCCGTCGTACCGCTCGGTAATATTTTTCAGCGATTCCAGACGAGAAGATTCCCTATGGTAAGCAGTCTGTCCAAGCCGGAGCTTTTCCTGCTTCTCATTCAGCTCCCTCTGGTATGTTTCAATCCTTCGCTCGGCCTCCTGAATCTGCCCGGAAAAACCCGTGATTTCCTTTCTGACGCCGGATAGTTCTGCTTCGTAGGATTCCAGGATCTCGTTCTGCTGCTCTCCCTCTCCCAACGTCTCCTTCAAGAGCCTGTCCAGCTCCGCCTTCCGGGCTGTGATCTGCTCCTGGGTGGTATCGTAGTGCTGGATCTTCGCACGGGTAGAGGCCCGGTTTTCCAAAAGCTCCATGATCTCCTGCTTACTGGTCTCCACCTCCGCCGTCTGTCCCGCAATTCGGCTCTGGACCGCGAACAGGGCTTCCTTGGCCTCCTGGTCCTTTTTTGTCACTTCCAGAAGTTTTCCGCGGACATCCTCCTGTTCCCTGGAAAGCTCTTTTAACTGACCCTGCCTGGCCTCAATCTCAATCCGGATGGTGTGCAGCCGGTTGTCATAATGCTCATCGTTCATCCGGACCGTATTGATCTGCTCCCTGAGGACATTGATCTGGCCTTCCAGCTGCTGCTTCAACAGCGTCGTCTCATTGAGCTGACTCTTGGCCTTCTCGATGGAAAAATCAATGGCATCCACCTCTTCCTCGATGGCGTCATACTCCGCCTTCATTTCTTCATAGCGGGTCTTCGCCTCGCTCAACTCATCCTCCGCATTGCCAAGCTGCCCTTCGATCTCCTGAACCTGCTCCTTGATCCGCTCTGTCTCCAGCAGAAACATGTTGATATCAAATGTCTTTAATTCTTCCTTTTTTTTCAGATATTCCCTGGCCACTTCCGACTGCCTGGAAAGAGGCCCGATCTGCTTTTCCAGCTCCGACAGGATATCATTGACACGGAGCAGATTCTGCCGTTCCTCCTCCAGTTTTTTCAGCGACAGATTCTTCCGCCGCTTGAACTTTACGATTCCCGCCGCCTCGTCAAATAATTCCCGCCGTTCCTCCGGCTTGCCGCTTAAGATCCGGTCGATCTGCCCCTGTCCGATGATGGAGTAGCCTTCCTTGCCGATCCCGGTATCATAGAACATTTCATTGATGTCTTTGAGACGGCACGCCGCGCCGTTGAGCAGATACTCACTTTCACCGGATCGGTATAATTTCCTCGTCACGGTGACTTCTTCATAGTCCACCGGAAGCCGGTGGTCCGAATTGTTCAGCGTGATCGCCACCGACGCGTAGCTGAGCGCCTTTCTGTTCTCCGTCCCCGAAAAAATCACGTCCTGCATGGTGCCGCCGCGCAGCTGTTTCACACGCTGCTCTCCCAGTACCCACCGGACGGCGTCCGCCACATTGCTCTTTCCGCTTCCATTGGGACCCACGATGCCGGTAATCCCTTCATGAAAATCAAACCGGATCCGATTTGCAAACGATTTGAATCCTTGTACCTCAATGCTTTTTAAATACATTTTACACCCCTGGTCTTATTGCCTGGCCGGCCTGTAGCTTTAAAATGGCCTGGTAAGCCGCCTCCTGCTCCGCGGCCTTTTTCGTGCGTCCCTTTCCTGCACCGCAGCATCTTTCTCCGATACATACTTCCACATGAAATGACTTGTTGTGGTCAGGTCCTTCCTCTCCCACCAGACGATAGGAAATACTCTCTCCCATATCTGCCTGCACAATCTCCTGCAAAATGGTCTTGCTATCGAAAAAGAGCTTCTTGTGTTCTAAATCCGACAAGATGAACCTGTGGATAAACTCTTTCGCATTAGTAAAACCACCGTCCAGATAGATAGCCCCGATCAGCGCTTCCATAGCGTCTGATGTGATGGAGTCCCGTTCTCTCCCGCCGGTCGCCTCCTCGCCCCTGCCCAGGAGCAGGTAGTTTCCCAGATTGATATCACGGGCGCAGAATGCCAGCGACGGCTCACACACCATGCCTGCCCGGGTCTTGGTCAATTCCCCTTCGGATATCTTCGGGTTTTCCAGAAATAAAAACTCACTGGATACCAGCTCCAGCACCGCGTCCCCGAGAAACTCCAGCCGTTCATTGCACTGAAACTTGGGCAGATGCTTTTCATTCGTATAGGAACTATGCATCATAGCCCTGCGCAGCAGCGAATAATCCCGGAATTGATAACCGATCTGTTTTTCCAGTTCTTTCAGTCTGTCCTTCATTCTTTTCTTTCTAATGGTTCCTTTCTATAAAAATGTTCCTGCATTTCTCTAAACAGCGAAAAAGCCCGCAAAGGGCTTTCTCTTGCTTCGATGACTACTCCACAACCTTCTTGATCTGATCAACCGCATCCTGCACTGTTACGATCTTGTCTGCATCTTCATTGTCGATCTCAATGTCAAATGCCTCTTCAAGCTCTGTAATGATCTGAAGGATATCCAGCGAATCCGCCGACAGATCCTCCACAAACTTTGTCTCCGGCTGAACATCATCCTTCGTAACATTCATAACATCTGCGATAATTTCCTGCAATTTTTCAAATTCCATAATCATCCTTTTCCTTTCTTAACTTGTTCAGATTACAATTTCTTTTTTTCAGTGAGCCGCCGGCTCCTCCCCGGACACTGCTCATGCATCTTCGAGCCTGCCGATGGCTTCCTGAATCTTCTCGTTGATCTGCTGTTCCTTAAAGGTCACGCATTGAATAATAGATGTACATACCTCCCTGGAAGTCGAATTTCCATGGGTCTTAACCACCAGGCCCTTCAATCCCAAAAGAGGCGCGCCACCGTACTGGCTGGCATCAAAGTCCTTCAGGGTAGCCTTCAATGCCGGCTTCACCAGAAGGGCTCCGATCTTGGAACGCAGGGACGTCATCATGCCGGCCTTCACCTTCTGGATCAGAGTGCCCCCGACGCCTTCATAGAGTTTCAGGATCACATTCCCCACAAATGCCTCGCATACCACAACATCCACCGCGCCGGACGGAATATCTCTTGCCTCCACGCTTCCCACGAAATTGATACCTCTGCATGCCTTCAGGAGCGGAAAGGTCTCTTTTACCAGTGCGTTGCCTTTTTCCTCTTCCGCACCGATATTCACGATCCCTACCTTCGGATTCTTCTTGCCCACGATATGTTCCATGTAAATCGAACCCATCTGTGCAAACTGTACCAGATGGGACGGCCTTGCGTCCACATTGGCCCCACAGTCAATCAGCAGCGCCGCGCCTTTAGCCGTAGGAATGAGCGGTGCAAGAGGCGAGCGTTCCACTCCCTTGATCTTTCCCACCAAAATCTGGCCTCCTGCCAGCACTGCGCCGGAATTGCCCGCAGATACAAATGCATCTGCCTCTCCGCGCTTCACCAGCTTCAATGCCGTCACGAGAGAGGAATCCTTCTTCGTGCGGATTGCCGCCACCGGAGGCTCTGCCGTCTCGATCACTTCTTCTGCGTGGACGATCTCGATCTGTTCCTGAGGATAGGTATATGCGGATAATTCCTGCTTTAAAACCTCTTCCCGGCCAGTCAGCAGGACCTTGATATCCTTCCGCTTCTTCACAGCCTCTACCGCACCCTTTACCATCTCGCCGGGTGCATTGTCCCCGCCCATGGCATCCAGGGCAATCCTTGTCATCTCCGACATTTCCATCCCTCCTTGCATTGCTGTTATACATTCTACTAAACATCCATATAAAAATCAAGAAAAAAAGTATTCCCGCCCGAAAATCCTTAGGCGGAAAAAAGCCGCCCCTTGAGGCAGCCCTTTTTCATACCCTCTTCCATTTTGATACTGTCAAGGTGACGCACACCAGCGCCGCCACGAATGCCAGCTGCATCCCCAGCCCCTGAAGCACAGCCTGTTTCACCTCTCCCGTCACATTTCCAAATTCCACGAGATAATCATTGACCACCTCATACCAGTAAACCGGAAGAAACTGTGATACGTTCTTTACGCTCTTGTTCATCAGTTCCAAAGGAACAAATACTCCGCACAGGAAGCCCAGTCCCAGAGACAGGACATTGACGATGCCGTTCAGCGTATTGACCCCGTTTTTCCCATGTACAAACATCCCCACCAGATAAGAGATGGTCAGGGCAACCAGCAACATGAGCAGTGTATTCAAAAGGAAATACCCCACCCCGCCGCGCTCCGTCAGAATGTCTTTGTACCAGAAAAATGCTCCTCCAATGCACAGCGCCCACAGGCACATCCCCACCGTAGCCGCGGCCAAAAGCCCTTCCACGTTCTGCCTCCGCCCGGAGACGGCGCAGGCGCGCATCCGTTTTGGCAGGTCGCCCTTACGGAACGCAGAGATCACATTTCCCATCACATAGCAGAGCACAGACAGGAACAGATAGGGGATATACCGGAAATAAAAACCATAGGCTGACTTTTCTCCCGATACCCTCCCCGTATCCAGCAGCTCTACCTGCGCCGGCTCCAGCTTTTCCAGCGATTCCGCCGCTTCTTCCTGGTCAAATCCGGCTGCATGAAACACCCTGGCGTTATTCAGGAAGCTATTGATCTGCTGATCTACATAAAACGCCGTATAGGATCCCGGCACCTTGGTAACGGTGAGCGCTTTTCCTTCTACAATGCAGGTTTCAAAAAAATCCTCTGGAATCCAAATGATATATTCCACGTTCCGGTAAAACAGATCTTCCTGCAGCCTGGCCTTGTCATGTTCGGCCCGGGTCACCTCATGGAACTGCCCCAGGTACGACTGAAGCTCCTTTGCAAGGCTTCCCCTGTCTTCATCAATGACACCGATCCTCACACTTTCCGCCTGGTAGCTGCCCGTCGAATCCAAACTCGAAAAATGCTGAAATATCACAGTGATCCCCGCAAAGATCGCAACATACATCAGGATCAGCCCCATATTTCTTTTGACAATCTTCATATATCCTTTATATACTGTCATAACGTTCCCTCCTGATCAGTAAAAATGACGCCGTCGTCAGAATCACACACATGACGGCCAGGGTGATGAGACTTCTGCCAAACCGTACCGGATCGTCGTATACATTAATACAGTAAAATGCGTCCGTGATCACTGCCGCCGGATTGATCCTATTCATGACCGGAAAGCTTCGCTCCACCAAGTACTTCATATCCGCGTTCATCAGGCCGGCCAGAAAGCTGCATGTCATGGAGATTGCCAGCAGGAGCGCCACCTTTCCCCCTTCCTTCATCTTTCCGAGCCCGCCGATAAAAATACCCATAGACACGCCCATCATGCTGCCGATCAGGGAAATCAGGAGCATCTGCGGCATCTGCCCGTAAAATTCCTGCCGCAGCACAAACCGGAGGTATGCCAGCAGTATCAGCACATTCAGGTAATGCAGCAGAAAGCAGGACAGCATTTCCGTCAGGATTAATTTCAGTTTGTGAGTGGGCGTCACACACCGTCTGGCCGCCAGCGCAGTCAGGTTCGCCTGAATCGAAAACGCCGCGTCCATCCCAATAAATGCGCCGTACAGACATGCCATTGCGATCAGCGCGTAAAAGAACTGGGCATTGCTGTTGGTTGTGGTGCCCCCCAGGGAAACCTGTTCTACCAGTTCCTCGTAGGCATCCATCTGTTCTATCGCTTTTTGTATCCCTTCAGGGTGCTTTTCTGCCACCATCGAAAGGGTCTGCTTTCCATTTTGATAGCTTTCCAGGAGGGACTCCAGGATACTCTCCGAAATCCCGCTGCCGGCCACTTTAAGCGTCGGAGTCTCCCCTACAAAATAGATCCCTGACGCCTTTTTCTCTTCCAGCGCCCGCCGCGCTTCCTCCCCGGACATTTCCTGGAGCTCCACAAGCCGGCTCTCGTCTGTTTCCATGGTTTCCAAAAATTCCAGAAAGACCGGATCTGCGTCCGGTTCCTTTACCACGATCGTCTGCACGGTCTCAAAATCCGCCTCATCTATGGATCCGAATGCAAAATAGAACAATGTCCCCAGAATCAGCGGAAAGACCAGCGGCCAGAAAATTACATTGATACACTTTGTTTTCACAATCAGATTATATTTCATTAAATGCAGCATGCCATTCCCTCCTAATCCCGAAGCTGCTTTCCTGTGATCTCCAGGAATACGTCATTGAGTGTGGGAAGCTCGGAAAATACCCTGCCGAACAGGATTTCCTGCTCCTGCAGGTAATTCAGGATCCGGATCAGGTTATGCTTTGCCTTGGTGCAGCGCACGGTCAGGATCTGCTCCCCATAGTCCACACCGAATACATGCGGCAGCTCCCGGACAGCCTGAAGGTGCTCCTCTTCAAGGGCCACGGACTCTATGGTCACAGTCTCCCCTGTCTTGATCATCATTTTCAGTTCTTCCTTCGTTCCCACTGCAATGCTTCTTCCATGATCCAGGATCGCCACACGGGTGCAGATCTGCTCTACCTCTTCCATGTAGTGGGACGTATAAATGATGGTGGAACCCTGCCGGTTCAACTCCTGGATTCCTTCCAGGATCTTATTCCTGCTCTGGGGATCCACTGCCACCGTGGGCTCATCCATGATGATCAGCCTGGGCTTATGGGCGATCCCGCAGGCAATGTTCAGCCGCCGCAAAAGCCCCCCTGACAATTTGCCCGGGCGTACCTTCCGGTAGTCCTCCAGCCCTGCAAATTCCATGGCTTCTTCCACCAGTCCTTTCCTGCGCTGCTTCTCCTTCACATAAAGGCCGCAGAAGTAATCGACGTTTTCATATACCGTCAGTTCGTCGAACACCGCTACATTCTGCAATACGATTCCGATCTGTTTTTTCACATCATAGCTCTCCGGAGTCATCTCCTCTCCGAAAATGCGGATACTGCCCCGGTCATATTTCAGAAGCGCCAGCATGCAGCTGATCGCTGTCGTCTTGCCTGAGCCGTTGGGCCCAAGGAGCCCGAAGATCTCTCCCTCCCGGACCTGGAGGTTTAAGTGGTCCAGAGCCACCAGATCTCCATAACGTTTCACCAGGTTTTTTATCTCAATCATATCCTAACTCCTCCTTCTGTGTTCCCGCAGATTTATTTCCTGTGGAAACCCTTCCGCCTGCTGCCTTTCCGTATACTGTGACAGTCCGTCAGCTTCCGGGATTTCCTTTCTGCTGACAGTATACTACATCCTTTTTCTCCGTAGAAGTGTTCATTGTCACAACTTACGTATGACATTTGTAATACAATAACCTGTACAGTTCACGGTAATCTAATAATTTCAAATTTTTCTTTACCAGACAGACTGTTTTGTATTATAATAATATCAAAATTTTTAGAACAGGCGAAACGTTATGCATTACTTTCAAGACACCGGATTACTACTATTATATTGTATGGGCTCCATACTATACTTTCCCGCAGATCCATCGTTCGTGCTGGCTTTTTTATGTGCCCTGATTGTTTGCTGTGCCTGTTTTTTTCTGGAATCTCCCCGGATCCGTCTGGGATTTGAAATATGTTTTCTCTCTGTCTCTTTATTATTTCCTTCTTTTTTCTGCTTTTTTCCGGCGTTGTTCTATCTTTTCCCGGAGGAACGAAGGAAGCTTATGCTGTCCTGCACCTGTATTCTGTTTCTATATCACATAGCCCATTCCGTAGATTCCTTTATGCTTCCTTTATGGATGGGCTGCTTTGGCTTTCTGTTATCTGCGCTTCTTAAGAGTCATACCTGCCAATATAACCGGCTGGATATATTATTCCGGGAGAGCCAGGATGACAGCCGGGAGAATCATCTCCTGCTGACAGAAAAGAATAAAGCTCTTCTGGAAAAGCAGGATTATGAGATCTACACCGCCACCCTTAGGGAGCGGAACCGGATTGCCCGTGAGATCCACGACAGTGTAGGACATGTCCTGTCCCGTTCTATCCTGCTTTTAGGCGCAGCCAGAGCAGTAAACCATCAGGCAGAGCTTTGCCCTGTCCTGGATAACCTGGACCTTTCCCTCAATGCAGCCATGAACAGTATCCGCAGCAGTGTACACGATCTACATGATGACTCTGTTAATCTGGAGGAAACGGTCCGGAGCCTCGCCGATGGGTTCACGTTCTGCCCGGTCCTCCTGCGGTATGATATGGGACGCAAAGTTCCCAGGGAAGTCAAATACTGCCTGATCAGCATCCTCAAGGAAGCTCTTTCAAATGTGATGCGGCACAGCAATGCCAGCCAGGTCCGCATTACCATGCAGGAACACCCTGCCCTGTATCAGCTCTGTGTGGAGGACAACGGAACCAGGATTGCTCCTGAATTCCGCAAAAAGGAATCCGGCCGAAACGGGATCGGGCTGACCAATATGCAAGACCGGGTCCAATCATTAAACGGAACCCTTCAGATTACCGCAGATTCCGGATTCCGGATTTTTATTACAATTTCTAAGGAGGAACCCCAATGAAACTGGTAATCATAGATGACGACTATCTGGTGTCCGGTGCGCTCAAGACCATTCTGGAGGCAAGCGGGGAGGTCACTGTATCCGCCACAGGTACAGATGGAACAGACGCGGTAAGACTATATCGGGAACACCTTCCGGATATCCTGCTGATGGACATCCGCATGAAGCAAATGGACGGCCTGCGGGCTACCGAGGAAATACGAAAAGAATTTCCTGATGCAAATATCCTTTTGCTGACCACCTTTTCTGACGATGAATATATTGTAAAAGCATTGCAGGCAGGCGCCAGAGGGTATTTGCTGAAACAGGATTATACCAGTCTCCTCCCGGCCCTCAAGGCCGTGGCATCAGGGCAGACCGTATTTGGCTGCGAGGTGGTTTCCAAACTTCCCGGCCTGTTCCGAAAAGCAGAAGCTTTTGATTATGCCGCCGCGGAAATCAGCGACCGGGAACTGGAGATCATTACCCTCGTCGCCGACGGCAGGAGCAACAAGGAGATTGCGTCAGAATTATTTCTCAGTGAAGGGACGGTCAGGAACTATCTCAGCGGTATCCTGGATAAGCTGAACCTCCGCGACCGGACACAGCTTGCCATATTTTATTATCAGCACAAATAGTGCTGCTTTACTTACGAAAGGAGTATTATCATGAACTCATCAGAAATGACACATATCCACAATGTGCCTTTAGAGCCGCTGGACATCATATCAGGCTTTGAAGTCCGTCCCGGATTTTTCGGTACTATGGGCGCTACCCTCATTCCCTGCGGGGTCAGCTTTACGATCCAGTCCCATGGGGCAACCTCCTGCGAACTGCTCCTGTTCCACAAGTCAGAGGATAACCCCTATGCTGTGCTGAAATTTCCGGAAAATTATAAGATAGGGTGCGTTTATTCCATGATCGTATTTTATCTGGATATCACGGATGTGGAATATGCCTACCGCCTGGACGGCCCCTTTGATGAACGGCAGGGATTCCGTTTTGATTCTAAAAGAATCCTTCTGGACCCTTATGCGAAAGCCGTATCTGGACAGAGCAACTGGGGATATAATAAAAATTACAACCGGGGATACCGCGCCCGCGTAGTTCGAAGTAACTTTGACTGGGGAACCGCATACCATGCCAGCATTCCCATGGAAGACCTTGTCATCTATGAAACCCATGTCAGAGGTTTTACGAATGACCGCTCTTCCGGTGTATCCCATCCCGGCACGTTCCGCGGACTAAGAGAAAAAATCCCATATCTGAAAGAGCTTGGCATCAACGCCGTAGAACTGATGCCGATCTTTGAATTTGACGAAATGCGGGACGCCCGTGTTGTAAATGAAAGGAAACTGCTGGACTACTGGGGGTATAATCCGGTCTGCTTCTTTGCCCCGAATACCAGCTTTGCCGCATTCTCCGAGGACAACCAGGAGGGGCGGGAACTAAAGCTCCTGATCAAGGCCCTGCACGATAACGGCATGGAGATTATCCTGGATGTGGTTTTCAACCATACTGCCGAGGGAAATGAGATGGGTCCCTGCTTTTCCTTCAAGGGCTTTGACAATAATATCTATTATCTGCTGACCCCTGACGGTCATTATTATAATTTCAGCGGCTGCGGGAATACTCTGAACTGCAACCATCCGGTAGTGCAGCAGATGATCCTGGACTGCCTTCGCTATTGGGCTACCGAATATCGGGTGGATGGTTTCCGATTCGACCTTGCTACGATCCTTGGACGGAATGAGGACGGTTCTCCCATGAATCAGCCGCCCCTCCTGAGAAGTCTCGCTTTTGATTCTATCCTTGGAAATGTGAAGCTGATCGCAGAAGCCTGGGATGCGGGCGGCCTGTATCAGGTGGGCTCCTTCCCGTCATGGAAGCGCTGGGCGGAATGGAACGGACGGTACCGGGACGATATGCGCCGGTTTTTGAAAGGGGATTCCGGCTGCGCGGCAATCGCGGCACAGAGAATCATCGGCTCACCGGATCTATATGATCCGATTCGCCGCGGGCTGAATGCTTCGATCAATTTCCTGACCTGTCACGACGGCTTCACACTGTATGACCTGTACAGTTATAATATGAAGCACAATGAGGACAACGGTTGGAACAACACGGACGGTACGGACGACAATAACAGCTGGAACTGCGGCGCCGAAGGAGACACGGACAATGAGGAAATCAAGTCACTGCGGATGCGTATGATCAAAAATGCCTGCGCGGTCCTGCTCTGCAGCCGGGGAACGCCGATGTTCCTCTCCGGAGACGAATTTGGAGATACACGATTTGGGAACAACAATCCGTACTGCCAGGACAATATCATCTCCTGGCTGGACTGGACACTTCTGGAGAAAAATAAGGATTTGTTCCGCTTTTTCCGGTACATGATCCAGTTCCGCAAAAATCATCCCGTAATCCGCAAAAATCTGGAAGCCAGCCTGACCGGACTTCCTTATGCAAGCATCCACGGCGTGCATCCCAATGAGCCGGACTACAGCCCGGACTCCCATGTGATCTGCGTCCTGTTTGCAGGATACGATCCCGTCAAAGCAAAAGAGGATCTGGTCTATCTTGCGGTCAACACGTACTGGGAGCCTGTTACCCTTACACTTCCACCTCTTCCAAACGGACTGAACTGGAAGATCGCGGTCAATACCGGAGATCCTGCACAGAATTATTTTTCAAAGGAGAACATGCCTTGTGCTGAGAAAAACATACCGATAAAAGAACGGTCAGTTATCGTATTGGAGGTCTGAGATATAGCAAAAATCCGGCAAAATGCATCATAATCGCATTTTGCCGGATTTCTTTTTATTCTTCAAAAACTTCTTTCATCTTATCCTTGAAGAAGCCCTTCTTTTTTGTTTTTCCTTCATCTGTCTTCTGGTTGAGGGTATTCCCCGCCAGCTGGTCGAATTTACGCAGCGCTTCCTTCGCCTCTGCACTCAGTCTGTCCGGAGTCTGGATCACAAGGGTCACGTAATGATCCCCTCTCACTCTGGAATCCCGCAGGGAAGGTACTCCCTTGCCTTTTAAACGCACCTTGGTATCGGTCTTTGTTCCCGGCTTTACCGTATAGATAAC
The DNA here is from genome assembly GCA_000403295.2 of Lachnospiraceae bacterium M18-1. Classification (GTDB taxonomy): domain Bacteria; phylum Bacillota; class Clostridia; order Lachnospirales; family Lachnospiraceae; genus Schaedlerella. Next base: position 888,025 of record KE159605.1, read on the forward strand.
CTCGCCGTCCACCGTTGCAACCCGGATATCTCCGCCAAGCGCCGCCTGCGCAAACGAAATCGGGACCGTGGAGAAAATATGCATCTCCTGGCGCTGGAAGATGGGGTGTCTGGACACGTTCACTTCCACCAGCAGATCTCCTCTTGGTCCGCCGTTTATGCCCGGCTCGCCCTTTTCACGGATACGGACGCTCTGTCCGTTATCAATCCCGGCCGGTATAGACACCTGGATTTTTTTCTTACTGGAAGTATATCCGGTTCCGGAACAGGATGTACATTTTTCCTTGATCACCTTACCGGAGCCGCCGCAGCTTGGACATGTCTGTACATTCTGTACGGTTCCGAAAAAGGACTGGGATGCATAAACAATCTGGCCCTTGCCGCCGCATTTGGAACAGGTCTCCGGAGATGTTCCCGGTTTCGCCCCCGTACCGTTACATGCCGTACAGGAATCTTTTAGGATCAGTTCTAACTCTTTCTCACAGCCGAAGATTGCTTCTTCAAATGTAATGCGGATACTCTTGCGGATATTGGCTCCCCGCATAGGACCGTTCCCACGGCCGCCTCTTCTGCCGCCGCCAAACAGATCCCCGAAGATATCGCCGAAGATATCACTGAAGTCTGCACCGCTGAAATCAAAACCACCAAAGCCGCCTGCTCCGCCGGCACCTCCTTCAAATGCTGCGTGTCCGAACTGATCATACTGGCGGCGCTTTTCCGGATCACTCAGTACCGCATACGCTTCCGATGCCTCTTTAAACTTTTTTTCTGCTTCCGCATCTCCCGGATTCATATCGGGATGATATTTTTTCGCCAGAACACGATATGCTTTTTTTATCGCCCCGTCGTCAGCATCCCTGCCTATGCCAAGTACCTCGTAATAATCTCTTTTTGACTCTGCCATAACAATCTACCTTTCGTCTGTTTGTGTCAAATATACTTTATCGGACAAAGTCCGTCCGCCCCGCAGGGGCATGAATTGTGGGGTGCCCTTTGGGTATACTATCCAGGACAGCCATCATATTGCCGGCTGCCCTGGATGTTCAGGAGCAATTTTAAACTTCTTTGTAGTCTCCGTCTACTACATCATCACCCTGGAAGCCTTCCGGTGCAGGACCTGCCTCCGGCATCGGACCGGCGCCTGCCGCTCCTGCTGCCCCAGCCTGCTCATACATCTTAGTAAAAAGCTTCTGTGCGCTTTCCATCAGTTTTTCCTTAGCTGCCTTGATCTCCGCAACCTGTGCATCCGTTGTCTCCTCCGGAGCAGATTTTGCAAGGATATCCTTTAATGCCTGGCAGTCAGCTTCAACTGCTGCCTTATCGGAAGCATCCAGCTTGTCGCCCACTTCTTTGATAGCCTTTTCGGTCTGGAATACCATAGCATCTGCTTCATTTCTTGTATCAATCGCTTCCTTGCGCTTCTTATCCTGCGCTTCGAATGCTGCCGCTTCTTTGACCGCCTTATCAATATCTTCATCAGACATGTTGGAGCCTGCAGTAATCGTGATGTGCTGCTCTTTTCCGGTTCCAAGATCCTTTGCGGAAACATTTACGATGCCGTTGGCATCAATGTCGAATGTCACCTCAATCTGCGGGATTCCGCGCGGAGCCGGCGGGATTCCGTCAAGACGGAACTGACCCAGAGACTTGTTGTCTCTCGCAAACTGCCGCTCACCCTGTACCACGTTGATGTCAACCGCCGTCTGGTTATCTGCCGCCGTAGAGAATACCTGGCTCTTCTTTGTCGGAATGGTGGTATTTCTCTCAATCAGTCTGGTTGCGACTCCGCCCATAGTCTCGATGGACAATGATAATGGGGTAACGTCCAGAAGAAGGATATCGCCTGCGCCCGCATCCCCTGCCAGCTTGCCGCCCTGCACAGATGCACCGAGAGCAACACATTCATCCGGATTCAGGGATTTGCTCGGCTCTTTTCCAGTCAGGCGTTTCACTTCCTCCTGTACTGCCGGAATACGGGTAGAACCGCCTACCAGCAATACCTGACCCAGCTCAGAAGCGGTGATTCCCGCATCAGACAGCGCACGTCTTACCGGCTCTGCGGTCTTCTCTACCAGGTCATGTGTCAGTTCGTCAAATTTTGCCCTTGTCAGGTTCATATCAAAATGCTTCGGTCCTTCGGATGTTGCTGTGATGAACGGAAGGTTGATGTTAGTGGTAGTCGCGGAGGAAAGTTCCTTCTTCGCTTTTTCTGCCGCTTCCTTCAGCCTCTGCAGTGCCATTTTGTCATTGGATAAGTCTACGCCTTCTTTTGACTTGAAATCAGACAGCATGTAGTCTGTTACCTTCTGGTCAAAGTCATCTCCGCCCAGTCTGTTATTGCCGGCTGTGGAAAGCACCTCGATTACGCCGTCGCCAATCTCGATGATGGATACGTCGAAAGTACCGCCTCCCAGGTCATATACCATGATCTTCTGTTCTTTTTCATTATCCAGCCCGTAAGCAAGCGCTGCTGCCGTAGGCTCGTTGATGATACGCTTTACATCCAGACCCGCGATTTTTCCCGCGTCCTTGGTTGCCTGACGCTGTGCGTCATTAAAATATGCCGGTACGGTAATTACGGCCTCGGTCACCTTTTCTCCCAAGTATCCTTCTGCGTCTGCCTTGAGCTTCTGAAGAATCATAGCGGAAATCTCCTGAGGAGAATATCTTTTGTCATCAATCGTCACTTTATAGTCAGACCCCATCTCTCTCTTGATGGAAGAAATGGTCTTATCAGCGTTGGTCACTGCCTGACGCTTTGCAGGCTCGCCCACGAGACGCTCTCCTGTCTTTGTAAATGCCACAACGGAGGGTGTGGTCCTTGCGCCTTCCGTATTCGCGATAACTGCCGGCTGTCCGCCTTCCATAACGGCAACACAGCTATTCGTGGTTCCTAAGTCAATACCTATGATTTTTCCCATGATCGAATCCTCCTGTTTTTGTGAATTAAAAATACCTAATTTGCTACTTTTACCATGCTGTGCCTGACGACACTGTCACGGTACGTGTATCCCTTCTGGAATTCCTCGGCTATGATATTCTCGCCCAGTTCCTCGTCTTCCACGTGCATAACTGCATTGTGGAAATCCGGATTAAATTCCTGGCCCACTGCTTCAATCGGCTTCACCCCAATCTCTTCCAGTGTAGTCATCAACTGCTTGTAAACCTTCTCCATCCCTTCCAGGATCGGGTTTTTCTTTTCTTCCTCCGGTACTGCTGCCAGACCGCGTTCAAAATTGTCCACGACGGGAAGAATTTTATTTATGATATCTTTCGCGCCAACCTCGTACATTTGGGATTTTTCCTTATCTGTACGCTTGCGGAAGTTATCAAACTCTGCCATCTGACGGGTAAGGCGATCCGTCAGTTCCTCGATTTTTTCGTCTTTTTTATCCTTTTTATTTTTCTTTCCAAAAAGCTTTCTGCCCTTTTTCTCTTCATCCTGTCCCTCATCACCGGCTTCTTCTTCCGAAAGGGCCTCGGATTCCTCAGCAGCGTCGTCCTCTGTCTGAGCATAAGCTTCCTCTGTGCCGACTGCCTCTTCCTCCAGGTCTTCACTCTCCTGTGCCTGCTCCCGGGCTGCTTGTTCTGCTTTTGCTTTCGCTTCTTCCACGGCTTCCTTTACCATATCTTCCTTGGTCATCTTTTCTTCCACCAGCTTCACCTTCCTAATTAATCTTCATCCAAATCTTTCTTGTTTATCGCATCCAACTTACTCTGCAGGGTCGTCAACGTCTTCATGACGTGTTCATAATCCATACGCTTGGGACCGATGATGCCGATAGTTCCCTTCATCCCCTCTCCCAGATCGTAGGTTGCCGTAACAACACTGCAGTCACGCATCGTCTTCACCGGCGCCTCATCGCCGATATAGACCTGGATCCCATGATTCTCTTCACTGGATAAGGTCTCAGTTACCAGTTCCGCCAGCTGCTGCTTCTCTTCAAATGCATTGAGGATCTCCTGTGCATTCTGCTTGTCACTGAGCTCCGGATACTTGAATATGTTGGTTGCCCCGCTTGTATAGATTTCCATATCATCCTCTACATGGATAATATCCGCCACCGCGTCCAGCACATCGCTGATGACATTGCTGTGAATGCCGGCCTGTTCCTTCAGCCTGGCAATCAGGCCGAGGTTAATCTCTTCGATCGACATCCCGTTCAATGTGGTATTGAGAAGCATATTCAACTTCAATAGCGTCTCATTGCCCAACATCTCTCCTACATCGATGATCTTGTTCTTGATCACGTTGCCGCTCATCACGATCACTGCCACAATCTGCTGTGCATCTACCTGGGAAAGCTGGATGAACTTTAGTGTATTCCTCCTGTTCACAGGGGACGATACCAGCGTTGCGTAATTGGTATTCGCTGCCAGCACCTTGGCCGCCTGCTTGAGCACCTTCTCTACCCGGTCTGTCTTCTCAAGCATCACGCTTTTAATCTCTTCAAGTTCCTGCTCCTTATCCTGCATCAGCATATCTACATATAAGCGGTATCCCTTATCCGAGGGAATCCGTCCGGCGGAAGTATGGGGCTGGAATATATAGCCCAGATCTTCCAGATCCGCCATCTCATTGCGGATTGTTGCAGAACTCAGCTTCAGATCCGTTGATTTGGAAAGGGTCCTGGATCCGACCGGTTCTCCGGTCTCCAGATAATTCTGGATGATAGCCCGTAATATGGTATGCTTTCTCTCACTCAACTCTACGACTGCCATCATATGCCCCCTTTCTTCTACAGATCATCTTCTACCATATCGGACAGAATCTGTCCGTCCCATCAAGGCATCAGCTGCGGGATGCCCTTGGGTATACTGCTTTAAATTCAATAACATCTCTTGATTTTTCTATTAGCACTCCCTCGATTTGAGTGCTAACATCTTACGTATATTAAGATAGCACCTTGATTTCCGTTTGTCAACATACTTTATATATTTTTTATCTTTTTTCTGTTACTATTCACAGCCATATAAAAATCAGCAGACAGATTCGTTAAACGTAGCTTATAAGAAACTGTCTGCTGATTTTTATATGGCTGGAATCAGTCACTTTTTAATTCCCCTTGCTATTCCAAGAAAAATATCGTAATATAATTTTTGGAAAAAAACGATTGAGGGACTGTTTGATTTCCCTCTATATTAGGAGGCACGCATTATGAAAAAGCTGTGGGAATTATATGTTACATTTCTTCGTGTGGGCGGCCTTACCTTCGGCGGCGGTATGGCGATGCTGCCCATGCTGAAAAAAGAGGTCATTGAGAAAAAAGGCTGGACCAGCGAGGAAGATCTGCTGGATATTTACGCCATCGGGCAGTGTACCCCGGGCATCATCGCCGTCAACACCTCGACCTATATCGGCTATGAACAGGCCGGGATCATCGGCGCCATCTGCGGCACTCTGGGCATGGTCACCCCATCCCTGATCATCATCACTCTGATCGCTACCATATTAAATCGTTTTATCGCAGAGCCCATTGTAGTTCACGCGCTGTCCGGCATCCGTGTTGCGGTCTGCGCCATGATGCTCAACACGGTCATCTCCCTCGCCAGAGCAGGGATCAAGGATAAACTGGGCGTGCTGTTATTCCTGGCCGGCTTTTTTCTTGCTACATTTTCACCAATCCCCACGATCGTGCTGGTTGTCTGCGCTGCTGTGATCGGTATTTGTGTAAATATCAGAAAGGAGAAGGCTGAATCATGATCTATCTGACCTTATTTATTGAATTTTTCAAAATCGGTTTATTCTCCATAGGCGGCGGCATGGCAACGGTCCCCTTCCTTATGGATCTGGCGCAGAAATACCCCTGGTTCACTGCTTCTGAGCTGGCAGATATGATCGCTATCAGTGAAAGCACGCCAGGCCCCATCGGAATCAACATGGCAACTTACGCAGGCTTCCACGCTGCCGGAGTTCCCGGCGCCGTCCTGGCCACCTTAAGCCTGGTTTCTCCTGCTATCATTATCATTGTCATAATTGCAAAATTTATGTCTGACTTCAGCGAAAACAAATATGTCCGTTCCGCATTTTACGGCATACGTCCCATGATCGCGTCGCTGATCGGATATGCCATATGGCAGATCGCTGTCATTACCTTTGCAGACATGACACAGCCAAAGCCTGTGTTCCACTATTCTTCCATGGGCATCTGCCTTGTGATCTTTCTGCTGCTGCAGTGGAAGCCGCTAAAAAAGCTCCACCCGATCCTCTGGATTGGCTGCGGAGCCGTGCTTGGGATTATATTCCAACTGTGATCTCTGATATACCGACACAATGTCTTCTTAAAATACTGTAAAAATCCATTTGTATGGCTGCGATTGGAAATACATTTTCAATCTTCCATACAAATGGATCTGCTGCTATTCACAGCCGCTTACCAGTTCTTTTAAAACTGCCTCACAGCGCAGAATGTCTTCAATGGCCACATATTCCTGAGGCTTGTGGGCCAGTTCCAGGTCACCGGGCCCGTAAGACATGCAGTTTTTGTTTGCCAGTTTTCCCGCGATCACCGCAGTGTCCGTATATCCTGGAAATACTCCGGTGGCTGCCGCCTGTCCGGTCACCTTCCTGCAGGAAACCTGGAGCCGCTCCAGCAGTTCGCTGGCCTCATCCATCTCAATAAAGGGCCGGTTCCCGGTGATCCGGTAGGACACTCTGGTCCTGGGAATCGCTTTCTCGGCCTCCATGGCCGCCTGTTTTACAATGATTTCTCCGGTCTCCTTCGTATAAGGGGGAACCAGGCGCATGTCCACAGTTACCGTACACTGCTCTGATACAACATAGGGCTGGTTTCCGCCTGTTATCCGTCCAAAGGATACTGTAGACGCTCCCATCTGCGGATGCTCTGTGAGTCCTGTGAATCCCTTCCGGATTCTGGAAATAACCTCTGCCATAGCGGCGATGGCATCTGCCCCCTTCCATGGTGTGGATGCATGGGCTGTGATCCCCTCTACGGAGATTTCAAACCAGAGACGGCCTTTATGGGCCGCCTGCAGTTCCCCATTGGTAGGCTCCGTATCCAGCACCAGAGAGTCCTGTGTGACCCATCCTGACCGGATTGCTTTTTCTACGCCTGTCATTTCGCCCTCTTCATCCACCGTGCCGATCAGTTTCAGAGTCCGTCCCGGCACTTTTCCGTCCCGGAAATATTCTGCTCCGCTTTGAAATGCCGACAGCGCGCAGGCAAACCCGGACTTCATGTCACAGGCTCCCCGCCCATACAGTCTTCCGTCCCGGATCTCTCCGGACAGTGGATCATCTTCCCATCCCCTGCCTGCGGGAACAGTATCCATATGGCAGATAAATACCAGTTCCGCTTCCTCCGCCTTTCCGGGCAGACAAAGCATCACATTGCTCCTGCCGGGCATTACTTCCTCCGTCTGGACCTTAACGCGGTCATTTCTGCTGCTGAGTTCTTCCGCAAAGGAAAGAAGGAACCGCTCCATCCCTCTTTCACCGGCTCCCGGATTGGAGCTGTCAATCCGCACCATCTGCTGAGTCAGTTCCACTGCACGTTGATTCTTTTCCATTTCTTCCCTCCATATCAGAACCGAAGGCACCAAAGCCTCCGGCCAATGCCGCTTTATAGCCGATCCTCTAAAAGATTCGGTATCGCTTATAACTTAAGACAGTAAAAACTGCTCAAATACATAATTGCTGATATCAATTCCTTTCTTTGTAAGCCTTACAATATCATCCCTGGTTACCAAAAGGCCCTGCTTCTCCAGCTTTTCCAAAACGCCTGTATATACCTGTTCCATAGTCATGCCAAACAAACGGAAAAATTCGGATTTTCTCACGCCGCACATCATCCGCAGTCCAAGGAACATGAACTCCTCCATCTCCTCCTTTACCGGCAGGAGCTGTTTTTCTTCGCAGATCTTCTCAGGGACTCCGGCACAGGCCAGATATATTTCCATATCGGAGGTATGACAAAATCTCATTTTTCCGATCAGCGACGAGGAACCAAGGCCAATCCCCAAATACTCTTTCCGCTGCCAGTAACCCATATTATGCCTGCAGGCAGCACCAGGCTTTGCATAGTTGGAGATCTCATATCTGGCATAGCCGTATTCCTCTAAGATCTTTTCCGTCTCCTCATACATCAGGCGCTCCGTCTCTTCGTCCGGCAGGGGCGGATATACCATGGGTTTCAGGCCGGCAGCTTCCTCCTGTGCCGCCGCTTCTTCCTCACGGAACTTCTTCTGAGATACTCTCCCTTCAGTCCTGCCCTGCATATGCTCCGACCGTATCTCCTCCGGCGCATCCCCGTATCTCTCATAAAAAGGGGTTCCTTCTTCGACGATCAGGCTATATACAGACAAATGCTCCGGCCCAAGCTCCGCCGTTGTCCTCAGCGTCTCCCGCCAGCTTTGTAAAGTTTGTCCCGGAACAGCGGAGATCAGGTCAATATTGACATTTTTCATGCCCGCCTGCCGCACCAGCTTCCAGGTATCCAGGAATTGCTGATAATCATGGATCCTTCCAAGCATCTGTAGTTCCTCGTCCCTTACGGACTGCAGTCCGATGGAAATCCGGTTTACTCCGGCCGCTTTCCATGCCAGAAGCTTTTCCTCTGTCACAGTCCCTGGATTCGCTTCAATGGTGATCTCCGCCTCCGGATCTATCCGGAAATTCTCCCGGATTGCTTTAAAAACAGCCTGGATCTGACCAGGTAACAAGATGGTGGGGGTTCCTCCGCCTACAAAAATAGTGGATACCTGATGGCCTGGAAACCTGTTTTTATAACACCGAATCTCCTGAACCATCGCATCCACATATTTCTGCCGCGAGACTTCGTCCGCCGGAGCTGATAAGAAATCACAGTAGGCACATTTCCGGATACAAAACGGAATATGCACATATAATTCCAGTTCTTTCACGATCAGTCCACTCCGCTAATTTTCATCCAGCTTCAGCACGCTCATAAATGCCTTCTGCGGAATTTCTACATTTCCCACCTGGCGCATCCGTTTCTTTCCTTCCTTCTGCTTTTCCAGGAGTTTTTTCTTTCGGGTGATATCACCGCCGTAGCACTTCGCCAGCACGTCCTTGCGCAGCGCCTTTACGGTCTCCCTGGCAATGATCTTGCTTCCGATGGCCGCCTGGATCGGAATCTCGAACAGCTGCCGCGGAATCTCTGCTTTAAGCTTTTCGCACATCTTTCGTCCGCGCTCATAAGCCGTTCCGCTGTGGACGATAAAGGACAGGGCATCTACCTCTTCCTTATTAATAAGGATATCCAGCTTCACAAGCTCTGACCGTTCGTAGCCCATCAGCTCATAATCAAAGGAAGCATATCCTCTGGATCGGGATTTGAGCGCGTCAAAAAAGTCATAGATGATCTCGTTCAGAGGCAGATGATAATGCAGCACGGCGCGCTTTTCTTCGATATACTCCATCCCCTGGTAAGCACCCCGGCGCTCCTGACACAGATCCATGATGGCTCCGATAAATTCTGATGTCACCATGATCTCCGCCTTCACCAGAGGCTCTTCCATATATTCAATCTCTGCCGGGTCCGGCAGGTTGGTTGGGTTGGTCAGGTCAATGACCTCGCCGTTGGTCTTATGCACCTTGTAAATTACGCTGGGCGCAGTGGTCACCAAATCCAGATTGTACTCACGCTCCAGACGTTCCTGGATGATCTCCAGGTGCAGAAGCCCCAGGAAACCGCATCGGAATCCAAAGCCCAGCGCAACCGAAGTCTCCGGCTCGAACTGCAGGGCCGCATCGTTGAGCTGCAGCTTTTCCAGTGCATCCCTAAGATCCGGATATTTTGCCCCGTCCGCAGGATACATGCCGCAGTACACCATGGGATTCACTTTCTTATATCCCGGAAGCGGCTCTTCGCACGGACGCTGAGCATCCGTCACGGTATCCCCTACCCGGGTGTCCTTTACATTTTTCAGGCTGGCGGTAATGTAACCTACCATTCCGGCGCTCAGTTCGTCGCAGGAAATGAACTGGCCCGCACCGAAATAGCCCACCTCCACCACTTCCGCCTTTGCTCCGGTGGCCATCATCAGAATCTGTGTCCCCTTCCGAATCCGCCCTTCCTTGATCCGGCAGAATACGATCACACCCCGATAGGAATCATATACGGAATCAAAGATCAATGCCTGAAGAGGCGCCTCGGAATCCCCTTCGGGCGCCGGAATCTGCCGGATGATCTCTTCCAGAACATCGTCCACATTGACCCCTGTCTTAGCGGAAATCAGCGGCGCCTCCTGGGCATCAATACCGATCACGTCCTCAATCTCTTCCTTGACCCGATCCGGCTCCGCGCTTGGCAGATCAATCTTATTGATGACGGGCATGACATCCAGGTCATGATCCAGCGCCAGGTAGACATTTGCCAGGGTCTGGGCCTCCACCCCCTGAGCAGCATCCACTACCAGTATCGCCCCGTCGCAGGCCGCCAGACTCCGTGAAACCTCATAGTTAAAATCCACATGGCCCGGCGTGTCGATCAGATTGAAAATATATTCTTCCCCGTTCCTTGCCTTATATACGGTTCGTACCGCCTGAGCCTTGATGGTAATGCCCCGCTCCCGTTCCAAGTCCATGTTGTCCAGTACCTGGGACTGCATCTCCCTGCTGGTCAGAAGCCCGGTCTTCTCAATGATCCGGTCAGCCAGTGTTGATTTTCCATGGTCAATATGGGCAATAATACAAAAATTCCGTATTTTACTCTGTTCTATCTCTGCCACGTCTCTTCCTCCTGAATCATAACGAATATTTAACAAGAAACAATTCCACCGCCAGATGGTCTGTCAGCCTTCCGGTCTTCACAGACTGCTCCAGATCCGCGCCTTCCTCCATGATTGCCCGCAGTTCCCCGGACGGGAAGCGCTTTGCCAGATCCATATACTTTCCCGCTACGAAGGGATGCAGCCCTGCCTTGGATGCAACCTCTTTCCTTCCATATCCGGCTTTCAAAAGCCCTTTGACCTGGAGCAGGATCCGATACTGCCGGATCATCAAAAACAAAATCCGCATAGGCGGCTCCTTTAACGCCAGAAGGTCGTAGTACAGTTCCAGCGCCTTTTTCTGCTTCTTCTGCGCCACCGCATCCACCATCTCAAAAATATGGTTGGTGATCTGAGCCACGCAGACTGCGTCCACATCCTCTTTTGTAATGGTGTCCCGGCCGAAGGTATAGCAAAACAGCTTTTCCAGTTCCTTCGTGATATTCTCCATATCGGTTCCGGCCTTATTCAGAAAATATGCAATGGTCTGCTCACCGGCCTGCCTGTTTTCGTTCCGGATCAGTCCGGCCACCCAGCGTTTCAGGGTGTTTTCATCCTGAAATCCCAGTTCCACTGCGCGTCCTCTGGCCTTCACCGCTTTATAAAGTTTGCTCCGCTTGTCCACCTCATTTTCCACGAACACGAAGCTTGTGGATTCCGGCAGTTCCTTGATATAATCCGCCAAATCCGTCCCGCCGCTTTTAAATAATCCGGAGTTTTCAAACACGATCAGCCTTCTCTCCGCAAAAAACGGCATGGTCTCCGCCAGGTCGATGACTTCCCTGATCTCTATGCCCTTCCCTTCATAGCAGGCATAATTCATGGTGTCCCCTTCGGGAAGCATGGCTCTGGTAAGGCGGTCCCTGTACTGCCTTTTCAGATAGCCCTCCTCTCCGAAGAGAAGATAGATCTGCTTCAATTGTCCTGTCTTTAAATCTTCATTCAAACTTTTCATAGCTTCTATATTATATAGGAAAACTTTCTATTTTGCAAAGCATTTATATCAACCATTCTCAGATTTATCTGCCATATATGATGCTGCATTTTTACGGAAAAGTTCCTCGCTTGTCAGATCATCCACTTCATAATACTCTGAATTGAAAAAGTGAATTCGATATGATTATATATCAATATAAAATGCATTAAAAAAATAATTTTTTATGGTTCGTGATGAAATTTTGTGCTAAACTAATATTAAGAAACGAGTGGAAAAATGGGATTGAGGCAAAAGCAAGCAAATCATCCCTCAGAAGCTTTTGAATCCATGTTGCAACACTTATAATCCTCTGGTGGCGCATAAGAACTAAGGAGCGTCTATCACTAACGTAACACATGCGGTAATCTTCTTCGATTATGTAAAAAAGCAATAATACCTTAATTGAAGAAGTAAATATGTCAAATGTCTTTAGGAAAAATGTACAAAATTTCAGAAGAGGTAAATAAAAACAGGAAAAAAAGAGAAATCGGAAGAAATGAATCTTAAAGGCTTTAGAGTTTCCGATATTACTCTTAAGATATATGGAGGATTCATATGATTTACATCAAGGCAAACGGTTCGGATTTGACTTTTTTCAAAAAACTAGAAAATAATTATACGGATATTCTTGTATCTGATAGCAAGAATTTCGATGGAAGCGCAGAATTGGTTGAGGTGTTCATCACACTTTCACCTGCAATACTTTCAGCTTTGACTGTAATAATCACTCAAATTTTGAGCTACATGAAGTCAAAGCATAATGATGATTCGAAAAAATCAGCGGAAATTCAGCTTGAGGCCAAACAACTCAGTGGAGAGTTTAAACTAATTATAAAATCATCAGATATAGATGATCTCAATAAAACAATTAAAAATGTCATATCTCAAATCAAAAAGTTAGGGTGAACGAATGATTGATAAAAGCATTAAACGTATACTTCTTTCAAAAAGAATATTACGTACTGACCCGTTCGAAAATATAACATGGACGGATGAATATTTTCCATCATGGATTAGCAATCTTGGAATACCTAATACCGATATTTTTTCTTGTAACACTTTACAGAGAAGATGTAGTTGCTCAAGTGTTCGCGGAAATCAAATTATTCTTATGGATAATTATATTTTGGAATTGTTCTTGATTTTCAATCAGATGTTAGAACCCAATTTTGACTCTAAACAGATAGAAGCTTTATTTTGTCTAATTATAAGGGATTCCTATTTTTCATTTGAAAATATCAAATATGCAGCTATATATTGGAATATGGCAAAACAGAAGATTAGCAAAAGCAAAATTGTCAAAATTCGACCAATAACAAAAGACTCTGAACCAAGATATATTTATGTTCAACAAGCTTTTTTGGTTGCACATGAATTGGTACATAGTTGGTTTAGAGAATTGCCATATGAATTGATAGATCAAAAAAATATTATCAAAGATTTATTAAAAGAAATTTTTGCAAATAGATATTCAGATATCATTTCAACTTTTTCAGATTCAAATATAGAGGAATTTTGCTGCGACCATATTGCAGTTTATCTTACAATGGATATATCCATCAACGGCTATAATAATTCCATAGAAAATTCAGCCATTGCAATTATGCTAGCCTTGTGTCATCAGCTTGCTATTTTTTGTATTGACCAATGGATAGCTGGTGAATTAAAATCCTCCCTTACAAATGTTGACAATTTTAGAGCAACGATCGTAAGACGCTATATCCGCAATTATGTAAGACAATATAGACCTGATAAACTTTCATGTGTAGACCAATCTCTTGATAACATCTATAGCGTATGGAAAGAAAAAATATTTGATACATTAACTGAATACCTGATAGAACAAAACCTAAATCGGTCTCAATATGAAAAACTATATATTAGCGATAATGACCTACAAACAGTGAAAGCACAATTGCGTTCATTGTTATAATCTATCCTTCTAAAAAAATACTGATAGTGTTCTAAAGTCTATTCGTGCTTTTATATATAAATGAAAATATGAAACTGACTATCTGGATTCAAAATCTAAGGCTTGTAAAATTCTATAGGCTTAAAATCTGTTAAAAAGAGCATACAGCTTCTGGACTTCAGCATCCAGAAGCTTTTCCCTTAGAGAGAATAATCAATTACTTTGTAGAATTATAACACCTATCTTTCTAGCACGTAACAACACAATAGCGTTACAGTGTAAGCAATGCTTACGCTTTTAATTTTAAAGATAAGTTCCAAAAACTTTATGTATTTATAAGGATTCTTAAAAATACTTGTTATATCAATCGGATAAACAGCTTCGCCCTGACCATATAATATCCATTACGCTATGTTGCTTATCCGTCACTGTCAATCGTCCCACCTACTTTCCCTTCTGTTTTCGTATCTCCATACTACCATAAACCTCCTGAGCTTACAAGCCGGGAGCCAGCGTATTTCTGAATCCCAGCCTGTTTCGTTACTGTTCAAAATCCTCCACATAGGAATCCTCAAAGCCTATCCCGCCAGCCGATATCAGATCGTTCCTCACTTTGATCGTGGTGGATATCAGTTCTTTCAATTCCTTCGGCTTGGCTTGGCCGGTTTCGTCTGCGGTTTTTTGGATGTCCCTCTGCAGGTGCGCATTACATTCCAGGTTCAGAAAGCAAAACCGGTCAATCAGTGCCATTCTGTCCTCATATTGTCTTTTGACAGACTTCTGTCTCAAAGTTGACTTCCAGCCCTTGCCGGAACCAAATTTATCCTTCTGTCCTATGATATGAACAGAAAAAAGTAACTTCTATTTTATTATGTTTCCATATATTGTATTTGTCAATGCATTTAAATACAATATATAGCTCTTGATTGAAAATAAATGATACAAATTCAGCCATTTATCTTTCTGCTAACATGACCTTGCACCGCTTTTTATAACATGCAATTCCGTATTTTAAGATATGCTCTGCCCCGTCATCCTCCAAATCATCTTCATATCTGGTATACGCGATCTGTTTTAATGCCTCCTTGCACGCGGCATCCAAATCTCCGTCATGCGCATATTTTACTTCTATGATAATCCCCATATCTCCGGTATCCGGTTCCGCGAGGATATCCGCATAGCCTTCCCCCATTTCACGGTTGGAAGAAATGCCCCACTGGTCTTTCACTCCCAGGATTCCAATTAAGACACCATGATAAAAATTTTCTTTCATTTCCTTCTTTATGGCTGTGTCACGAATACTGATGGTTCTTCTCAAATATTCTGTGAAAATCTTTTCTACATTTTTTACATCTTCATTTTGCAAGGCATTACAAAAACGGTTCAGCGTATCCCCATCTTTCCGGACATTTTCTTTAAAGAATTCCATAATCTGTGTTACATAAATATCCCGGATCTCCAGATTTGGAATTGCCAGTTTCATCTGCCTTCCCTCTGCCCTTCCCCTCTGTGTCAGATAGCCGGTTGTAAAGAGCAGGCTCCAGATGTTATCTATCGTCTGATAAATCTCTGGATACGTAAGTTCCTGATGGATTTCTTTTATAATCGTTTCCCCTGCTACCAGACGTTCAATCTCCCGTTTTGTCGTAGCATTTGCCGATTCCTGGATAAACCGTTTCACTGCATCGTTACTGCTGGTGTTGATCCAGTAGTTTTCCGGCAGCACATTCGATTCACTTCTAATTCTATCACAGTGATTCAGCACATCCCACGGACAGTATACTTCCACATTTCCAAACTGGTAGCCATCGTACCATCTTTTTACCTCATCATAATGACCTGCTACTTCATAATACCCAAGAAGCTTCCTCACCTCTTCATCCGTAAAGCCAAAATATTCATCAAAACGCTCATCTGCAATCGTCAATACTTTCAGATTATTAAGCCCGGTAAAGATACTCTCCTTAGAAATCCGAAGACATCCTGTCAGAACCGCTAATTTCAAACTGTTGTTTGTTTTGAGCGCCTCTCCAAGCAGACTGCGGATCAAAAAAATCATCTGGTCATAATACCCATTCGCATGAGCCTTTGCCAACGGGACATCATATTCATCAATTAGCAGAATCACTTTTGTACCATAGTGTTTTTCCAGCATTCCCGACAGCAGTTTTAGGCTGCTGCCAAGCATACCCTCATTCATATTTTTATCTAGAAGATCTTTGTAGTCTGCTTTATCATGATCATTCAGTTTTTCACTGTCCAAAAGGAAGTAGAACTTTGCAGCAGCTTCTATGATAACACGGACTGCTATCTGATATGCTATCTCATAAGATCTCGCGTCAATCCCTTTCAAGGAAATCGAAACAACTGGATACTTCCCCATATATTCCTCACAAAGCGAAGTCTCTTTTGAAATTTCCAGCCCATCAAAAATACTCTTATCCCCATTCAACGAGAAAAAATGTTCCAGCATACTCATATTCAACGATTTTCCAAATCTTCTCGGGCGGGTAAAAAGATTTACAGCCCCCCAATTATGAAGTAAGTCAGCGATAAGTCCCGTTTTATCCACATAGTAAAAATCCTCTTTCATCATATCTTCAAAATTTTCAATTCCTATCGGGAGTTTCTTCTTTCGCACATCCATTTCTTTCCACACCCCTTCCATCATTCATTAGCCGTTTTCTTTCTGCCTATTCGTTCGAATACATTATAATAGACCTTTTTCTATATCCAAAATAAATAATCAAGACCACTATGCAGTTTATTATACTATGATTCCCACCTAAACACAATTATTTCAGCCCATCCGTATGAATATCTATGAAAAAAGAGGAACTGTCATACAGACCAAACGTAAATAACCATATCCCAGAACAAGAAGGCGCAGCATTGGTTCCTGGATTTACCGCCCCTATCATTATTTCCTCCTGATAAGTCCGGTCTTATCGATATAGTAAAACCCCTCTGAACGTAATTTCTCAAAATTTTCAATTCTTATCGGGAGTTTCTTCTTTCGCACATCCATTCTTTTCCATACCCCTTCCATCATTCAATAGCCGCTTTCCTTCTGCCTATTCGTTCGAATACATTGTATAACAGACCTTTTTCTATATCCAAGATGAATAATCAACACCACTACATAGTCTATTATACTATGATTCTCGCCCAAACATAATTATTTCAACCCATCCGCAGCACTGACGCTTAAATTTGTTCCCAAATATCCTTCCACATCCACACTGCTTCCATCGGTTTTCATCGTCACTGCCCCGCAGTCCTGCGTACTGAATAGCCGACACTCAAGCCGCCTCAGCCGTTCCAGTGTCTCCTGGTGCGGATGGCTGTATCGGTTCTTCCGTCCTGCGGAAATGAATCCGACCGCCGGATCCGCCTCTTCCAGAAATGCATCTGATGTAGAATTTTTTGATCCATGATGGGCCACCTTCAGAATATCGCATTTTTGTAAAAGCCCGCTTTCTGTCAGTGCATATTCTCCATCCCCTTCTACATCTCCTGTAAAGAGCATATCAAATTTCTGGTATTTCAGAGCAAGCACCATGGATGAAGCGTTTCCGATCTCCCCGCTGTAATCTGCGGCAGGCGCCAGACAGGTAAGCGTCATCCCGCTGTCTTGGATCTGCTGCCCTTTCCGGATCGTCACCACTTTTGTTCCATAGCTTTCCGCCTTTTTGGCCAGCTCCAACAGCACTTCGTCCAGCACCTGTTCATCCGGCAGCACCAGTGTACGGATCCGAATCCCCATAGTCTGATTTTCCAGAAGCTCCTCTACCCCGTTGATGTGGTCTGCGTCCCCGTGGGAAATGAACACATAATCCAGTTCGCGGACTCCCCGGGATTTTAAAAAGGGCTCGATCCGGTAGGTTCCCACCTTTGACACATCCGTGCTTCCGCCGTCGATCAGATAATGCCTGCCGGAAGGCGTTCGGATATACAGTCCGTCCCCCTGTCCCACGTCAAGCATGACAGCCTGCAGTTCTCCCTGCTTTCCATGGCTGCACGCACAGGTCAGGCAAAAAACGGCCGGCAGCATCACCATTACAGTTCTTACGAAACGTGTCTCACGCCTGATGTTTCCTGTCTTTTCTTTTTTCATTTTCTGAGATTTTCCGCAGGGTTCTTTTTCATTTTGCTTTCGGGACCGGATGGAAGCAAGCCCGGCCATACATCCGCCAAGCAGAACAATATAATAGGCTGCCATCCACATTTTTCCGGGCCTTCCGACCACGATTCTGGCAGCGGGCAGCTCCATGGACATCCCGCAGGCCCTTTCATAAACCCACAGGATGCCTTTGCAGACCTGCAGAATCCCCATTCCCCCGCCTGCCCACAGCATAGACAGCACCGAGCCGGCAAGACCCGCGCCAAGAATCACAGACATCAGCGGAACCACCAGGAGATTCAGCAGCAGAGAATACAGAGGAAATTCAAAGTAATAATACAGCATCACAGGAAGCAGCATCAGATGAATGGACAGCCCGGCGCACAATGGCCTTGGGGCCGCATGAAATCCATCCAGCACTGGATACACCAGCACGATCCCCAGAATTGCCCCGAAGGACAGCAGGAAACCGGCATCCAGCAGATATAGGGGCTGCCACATCACCACCACTGCCGCGGCAGTGGCCAGGCTGGTAGGCAGATCGTAGGTCCTTCCGGACATGTCCGCTCCGATCCGCACCAGGAACATGACCAATGCCCGCAGGCTGGACACACCCCACCCGATCATCAGCGTATAGAACATCAAAAACAAAATTCCGGCAAGACCCGCCTGCAGAAATGACAGGCCGGATTTTCGCAGCAGCTTGTAAAATCCGGTTCCGAGAAAGGACATATGGAGACCGGATATCGCCAATATATGTCCAATGCCGCTTTTCTGATACAGTTCTTTTAATTCTGAATCTAGTTCACTCTTATCTCCCAGCAGAATTGCTGACATGCTGTTTCCATAATAGTCTCCCAAGGCGGATACCATCAGCTTCTTCCAACGGCAGCGGAACGCGCTCAGCCATTCCCGGACATGCCATACCCGAGGGTTGACGATCCGCACATCCTCTGACCACACACTGGCATGAATCCCCTGTTTCTGATAATAAAATTTCTGGTCAAAATTCCCCGGGTTGGTTGCCTCCTGAAAAAAGCGCACTTCCCCGGTAAGGTAAAGCGTGTTGCCAACGGCAATCTCTTTCACTTCCTGAACATCTTGATCTTGAAAGGTTTGTGATTCATCACGTTTGACATAAACAAGAATTTTCGATTCTTCTATGATCTGTTCTTCCAGACGGACCTGATTGTCCGTCAGATAATAAACCTGGTATTTCGGTTTTTCCTCCCTCTGGGAAACAGTTCCCATAAGGCTTATAACCTTTTTCTCTTCTGCGCCAAGCTCCAGAGGGGAAGGCCTCAGATCCTTTGCGATCCGAAGTCCTCCCACAAGGACCGCCTGTATCCCGAGCAGAAAAACCGCAGCCAGGCAGAGCGGCCTTTTTATCATCCTTCCTCCTTTTCTTCTTCCCAAGACAAGTCCCGGTCCAGCGGCTGCGACAGGTCTACAGTCTCCTGGTACGAGGCATTCTTCTCTCCGTTGACCATGATCTGAACGCTCCCCGCGCCGGTTCCTTCCACCAGAGAATTTACGAGGGAATAGATGGCCACCTCCGGCCGGACGTCGTAGACGCTGTTCAGAAATTCCGAATCAAAATTGACATAGCAGGTTCCCTCCTTGACCGTCACGCTCAAAAGTGCGGCCGAAGGGTTCAGCGTCGGATAAGCCCCGCTTTTTTTCGGACCTCCCATCAGCTTTTCCACGATCAGCTTTTCTCTGGGAACGTTGGTGTTGTATCTTACATCCATACGCTGCCGGACCAGCTGATCACCGGATTCATTTGCAAAAAACAGCGTCAGCGTTGTCTGCTCATATGCGCTTGGAGAAGAGCCTGCGCTCTCGACAAAATCATCCCCATTCATGACTCCCAGAACGTTTCCAGCCTCATTTTTCAGTGTTTCGTCTTCTACGGTGATCCACACTCCATTGATCCCGTCCAGCCGCACCAATGTCTGCACCACCGCAGCGCGCACCAGTTTCTCTTCGATGGGAGGAATCTCGTTATACTTTTTATTGAAATCAATATACGCAATATCATGCTCTACCTTTAAAGACTTCACCTTAACATTCTCGGGAATGGCAGGCATATATTCAATGTCCTCCGACGGACTCGCCATCATCTCCAGCGCTTTCTCCGCACCGTCATCCGGCGTCTCCTCTGAAATATCGCAGGCCACTTTAAACAAGCCGTTCCCTTCACCGTTGATACAGTAGACAAACTCTTCCCCTTCTTCTGCCTTTGTCTGTTTTGCACAGGACGGAAGCAGACACAGCAGACAGCAGGCAGCTGCACCGGCAGACACCCATCTCTCTTTTCTATTTTTCATCCTGTTCCCCCTTACCTGATATATAACCAATCTGCACAGCAAATTGATTGCCTGCAAAGCAGGTTCTCCATCTATACGGCCTCGTGTACCTGCATCAGACCGACACATAGATCATCGGCACCCGGACCGTAAATGTAGTCCCCTCTCCCGGACTGCTGTATACCTTGATGGACCCCCGGTGGATGATCACTGCGTTCCTTGCAATAGCCAGACCAAGCCCGGTTCCGCCGATCTCCCTGGAATGGGACTTGTCCACCCGGTAAAAGCGTTCGAAAATATGATCCTGGTCTTCCCTCGGAATCCCGATTCCGGAATCCGCTACCTTGATGTAAAAAAACTTGTGATCCGCATTCAACGACACATGCACCCACCCGCCCTGGTTGTTATATTTTATCGCGTTTTCCACCAGGTTGGACACTGCCAGAGTCATCTTCACCTCGTCAATCTCCGCTGTCACAGGCCGGAAGCTTTCCAGAACGACCTCCACATTCTTCTTCTCCGCAATGGGCTTGAGCCGTTTCAGAGTCAGCTCCAGAAGCTGGTTGATATTGACCGGCGCAATGTTCAGATCCGGCGCAGTCTTACCCATCTTCACCAGGGTCAGCAGATCATTGATGATGTCGTTTTCCCGGTCAATCTCTTTTGCGATGTCTTCCATAAACTCCTGATACAGTTCCACAGGCACCTGTTCCTGCAACACAAGAGAATCCGCCAGGACCTTCATAGAAGCAAGAGGCGTCTTGAGTTCATGGGACACATTCGACACAAATTCTTCTCTGGAAGCATCCACCATTTTCAGCCTTCCCAGAAGCTTATTAAACGCCTCGGAAATCTGCCTGGTCTCCCGGTACGTATTGACATGCAGCTCTTCGTCCTCAAAGCCCTCTGTGATATTCTCAATGTCATTCCGGATCTTCCGCAAGGGCTGCACCAGCAGATAAGCAACCAATGCGGAAAAAGCCAGCATCAGGACTCCGATGATCCACAGGATTCCCCTGCCCTTTGTATAAAAAATCCGCAGACTGTCCTCGATCGTATCCGTAGAAACACTGGCAAGCATAACCCCGGCAATCTCCTCCGCCCCTGCCTCCGTAATCGGGGAGGTCACCTCAATATAACGGTTTTTCTTGTCATAGTAATTGGTGCTTTCTCCTCTCATGCATCGGATCACATTTTCAGAGACGATCGTCTTACCTTCATCCAGGGCATAAGTATCCTTGATCACCGTCAGCTCCTTGTTGATGATCATGACCCGTCCGTTATATATATTAGTCAACTGTGTCAGGCTGGCATTGACGACATCAGAAGAATTATCCGTCAGATAATTGTAGCTGTTCAGCTGATCGCATAGAATTGTGCATTGATTCTGTATTTCCGCCGTGCGCAGAGAAACTGCCCTGGATTCATATGCTTTTATGATTCCCATATAAGCAAAGATACCAGGCAGTATCCCTGCACACAGAATGATCAGTATGATCCGAAAATACAGGCTTCTTATGATTGTATCTCTGACTTGAAAATGAATTTTAACCTTTGAAATAATAACCAACTCCCCACTTGGTATGGACGTACTGCGGTTCACTTGGATTGATCTCGATCTTCTCCCTCAGCCTTCTGATATGTACATCCACGGTTCTGGCGCCGCCGGGATAATCCGCGCCCCACACGATGCTCAGCAGGTTCTCCCTGCTGTATACCTTATTCGGGTTGGTTGCCAGTAGCTCCAGTGCGTCAAATTCTTTTGCTGTAAGGTTGATCTCACGTTCTCCGATAAAGACTCTCCTGCTCTCACAGTCAATCTTCATATTGCCCTTAACAAGGATGGTGCTCTGCGGCACCTCCTCCTTACGTGCGGTTCTGCGCATGATCGCCTTGATCCGTGCCTTGACCTCAAGAATATTAAAGGGCTTGGTGATATAATCATCCGCACCGTATTCCAGTCCCAGTATCTTGTCCATGTCCTCGCTCTTCGCCGTGAGCATCACCACCGGCATATCCGAAAATTCCCTGATCTGCTGGCAGACCTCAAAGCCATCCAGCTTCGGAAGCATCACGTCCAGGATGACCAGGTCGTACTCGCACTTTCTCGCAAGGCCGAGCGCTTCTTCCCCGTCATACGCACAATCCACCTCCATGCCGTCCTGTTCCAGACTGAAACGGATTCCTTTTACAATTAACTTTTCATCATCCACAACTAAGATCTTTTTCGCACTCATATGACTCTTCCCTTTAATTTACTGTAATATCATCTTTGAGTTTATTATATACCCCTTCTTTAATTCCCTCCACCTTCATCAGGTCCTCGATGCTCCCAAACAGCCCGTTAGACTCCCGGTACATGACGATACTTCCGGCTCTCGTATCCCCAATCCCATTCAATGTCTTGAGTTCCTCTCTGGAAGCAGTGTTGATATTTACCTTGCCGCCGGCACTGCTGCCGGCCGGACCGCCAGCGGGTACTGCAGACGGCGAGCCTGCGGCTGCGTCTCCTCCGGCGCTGCCGGACATGAGATACGCATCCAGTCCCTGACGGACTTCTTCATCTGTGGGAATATAAAGCCTTTCTCCGTCTGACACGGTCTGAGCCTGATTGATACTCTCTTCCGCCCCGTCCTCCCGGACGCCGCCTGCACGCGCAATGGCCTCATAAAGCCTTGCACCGGCCTCCAGTTCATAGACTCCCGGACTATTCACGGCTCCGCATACATAAACAAAGATATGCCCGCCGCTGTCTGACTCTGCATTCCCAATCTCCTGTAAGTTTCCTTCTGCTTTTTTGTCTCTGATCTCCTCTGTGCTCTCAGACCCTTCCCTCTCCCGGGAAATCTCCTGACATATGGTATCTTCTTCCGTTCCCCGGCTGTCTTCCAGGCGGAACGTTTCCAGCTG
The DNA here is from genome assembly GCA_000403295.2 of Lachnospiraceae bacterium M18-1. Taxonomy (GTDB): domain Bacteria; phylum Bacillota; class Clostridia; order Lachnospirales; family Lachnospiraceae; genus Schaedlerella. Next base: position 911,006 of record KE159605.1, read on the forward strand.
ATCCGCACTCTTACGTCCGCATCCTGCACACCAGAAACATACCATACATAAACCCAGCATTCCTGCTGCAGTCCTCAATTTTTTTCTGTTCATTCTTCATCCTCACAGGGAAAACCAGTGCAAACCCCTTTACACCAGATATATCTATTGTATCTAATTCATGCCTAAATTACAATAGGTAAAAATATTTTTATCTTTATTTTATCTTTCCCACTGGAAAACAGCGATCCCGATCAGAGCCAGTACAAGCCCTCCTGCCTTGACCCAGTCCCAGGGCGCCTTCTCGACGCCGAACAATCCGAACAGTTCGATCAGATATGCCACCGCAAGCTGCGCCACTACGATCAACAGTGCAGATTTTGCCGGTCCCAGCGCCCCGATGCTCTTGATCACCGTCCAGGTGATCCCGGCCCCGATGGCCCCTCCCAGCAGCATATACCTGGGTTCTACCCTGGCGATAGCAGAAATATCATCTCTGCCCATAACCAGCCACATCACTAGGCAGACTGCAAACGCACTGAGCTGCACCCATGCATTGGAGACCCACATCCCTGCTGTCTTGGTCACCTGGGTATTAAATACTCCCTGTATACTCATCAGGGCTCCCGATAACAGTGCGATCAAAAAACCTATCATTCCACATATACCTCCATGCAATTTCAAAAACGCCGCGCGATCGGATTCCGGCTGCTGCCTGTCCTTCGGAGAAGCAGCAGGTTTCGTCCGTCCTGAGGATAGTATGTTCTGATACAGATTTTTTTATTCGCCGGGAACAAAAGTGCGCTTCGCACACTCCCGCGTTGTTACATTTTTAGCAGCGCAGTTTTTGTTCTATAGGAAAATTCGGAAAAGTTTCTATAGAAGAAAAAAGAGACAGACGCGGCGCCGCCGGCTCTACAGGAAGCTTGCATCTACAAACATTCCGCAGGAAACAGCCGGCAGCCCCCTCGTCTGCCAAAATCAGGACAGCGCCCTTTCCAGTTTTTTGATCATTTCATCCACATGCTTTTCTTCGATGATCAGCGGCGGAAGAAGCCGGAGTACATTTCCTTCCGCAGAAATCACCAGAAGGCCTTCCTCCAGTGCGCGCAGGTTCACTTCCCCGAACGGTTTTGTGAGGACAAGGCCCTGCATCAGCCCCCTGCCCCGCCGTTCCAGGATGCACTCTTTTTTGTCTGTCAGCTCATCCAGGCGTGCCGTTAAGTAAGGCGCTATCTTATTCACGTGCTCTACGATCCGCTCTTTCTCAAAGATTTCGAGCACCTTGCGGACCGCCATGCAGGCCAGGGGATTTCCGCCGTATGTAGTCCCGTGGTCACCTGGCTTTAACGACTGCTCTGCCACATGCTCCATCATAGCAAATGCCCCCACCGGAATCCCGTTTCCGATAGCCTTTGCCATCGTCATGATGTCAGGGCGCACGCCGTAACCCTGCCATGCAAACATCGTCCCGGTCCGTCCCATTCCGCACTGCACCTCATCACAGATCATCAGGATATCCTGCTCGTCACAGAGCTTCCGGATGCCTTCCATAAATTCCTGTGTGGCCGGATGGATCCCGCCTTCTCCCTGGAGCGGCTCCAGAATGATCGCGCAGGTCTGATCGCTGACAAGGGCTTTCACACTCTCCAGATCGTTATAATCTGCAAAATGTACTCCTGGGAACAGCGGCCCGAAAGGTTCCCTGTACTCCCGATGCCCGGTTACCGATACTGCCCCCACGGTCCTGCCGTGGAAGGAATGATTCATGGCGATCACTTCATACCTTCCGGACTTCTTTGTCCAGGCATACTTCCTGGCGGTCTTCAGCGCCCCTTCAATAGCTTCCGCCCCGCTGTTTGTAAAAAATACTTTGTCCATACCGGAGGCTGCTGCCAGAGCATCGGCCGCCGCCCCGCTGTTTTCATGGTAATACAGGTTGGATATATGGCACAGCTTATCCAGCTGCGCTTTCAGTGCGTCGTTCAGCTCCGTATTGTGGTATCCCAGCCCGTTCACGCCGATCCCGGCTGCAAAATCAAGATATTGTTTTCCTTCCGTATCATACAGATACACGCCTTCCCCATGATCCAGTACCACCGGGAAACGGTTATAAATATGCAGCAGATGCTCTTCAGCATTGCGGATGTTCTCATTCACCATCATAATACCTGCTTTCTGCTTCATTTAAGATTGCCGTGCCGATTCCCTTGTTCGTAAAGATTTCCAACAGCAGACAGTGGGGAATCCTTCCATCCAGGATATGTACCCGGGAAACCCCGTTTTCAATCGCATCGATACAGTTCTGAAGCTTGGGCAGCATGCCCCCTCCGATGTAGCCGTCCGTGATCAGCTCCCGTGCTTCCTCTGCCCGCAGCTCCGAGATCAGCGTTTTGGGATCCTGCGGATCTTTATATACGCCCTCGATGTCCGTCAGAAATGCCAGCTTTTCCGCCTTCACTGCGCGAGCGATAGCACAGGCCGCATCGTCCGCATTGATATTGTATGTCCGGTAATCATCGTCCATTCCTACCGGACAGACGATGGGCAGAAAATCCTTTTCCAACAGGTCGAACAAAATGGCCGCGTTGACTTCCTTGATGTCTCCCACAAAGCCGATATCCTGGCCGTCCGAATATTTTTTATCAACTCTCAGAAGGGCGCCGTCCTTACCGCTGATGCCGATGGCGCGCACCCCCAGCTCTTCCACAAGCTGCACCAGTCCTTTATTGACCTTTCCAAGCACCATTTCGGCCACTTCCATGGTATCCTCGTCGGTGACACGCAGGCCGTTAATGAATTTCGGCTCCATCCCTACTTTTCCGACCCATCTGCTGATCTCCTTGCCGCCCCCATGGACAATGATCGGCTTAAACCCGACCAGCTTCAAAAGTGTCACGTCCTGGATGACCTGTTTCTTCAATTCGTCATCAACCATCGCGCTTCCGCCATACTTCACCACAATGATCTTCCGGTTAAAACGCTGGATATAAGGAAGCGCCTCGATCAAGACCTGGGCCTTATCCAGATATTGCTGCATATTCTCATTCATATTCTATCCTTCTTTCTAAACCTTTTGAAACGGCCGCATGGCCATAATGGGATGCCCTTGGGTATACCTTATGAAACGGCCGGATGGCCATAGTGGGGTGCCCTTGGGGTATACCTTTTATCAGCTTCTGTAATCCGCATTGATATCAATATATTCATGGGTCAGATCACATCCCCAGGCAGCCGCTTCGCCTTCCCCTTCCTTGAGGTCGGCAATGACGGTCACCTCGGGTTGGGACAGGATCTCTGTCGCCTTCTCCTCGCTGTAATCGATGGCCGAACCATCACGAACAAGCTGAATCTTCCCTACCCGGCTCTCCAGATACAGATCCACCTTTTCCGGGTCAAATTGTGCCCCGGAATATCCCATGGCGCAGAGGATCCTCCCCCAATTGGCATCATGGCCTGCCACCGCAGCTTTGGTCAGATTGGAGCAGACGATGGATTTTGCCAGTGTCTTTGCCTGCTCTTTGGCAGATGCTCCGATGATCTTTGCCTCAAACAGCGCGGTAGCCCCTTCGCCGTCCCCGGCCATTTTCTTCGCAAGTGTTTCATTGACATAATGCAGGGCTTCTACAAACTTTGCGTACTCGGCCGTACCGCAGCGGATCTTCTCATTTTTCGCCATGCCGTTTGCCAAGAGGAGCAAGGTATCGTTGGTAGAAGTATCCCCATCTACTGAGATCATATTATAGGTGTCCTTCACATCCTCGCTCAATGCCTTTTTCAGCGCCTTCTTTGAGATTGCCGCGTCAGTCGTGACAAAAGCCAGCATGGTACACATATTGGGGTGGATCATCCCGGACCCCTTTGCCATCCCGCCGATCGTCACGGTCTTTCCCCCGATCTCAATCTGAACAGCCGCTTCCTTTTCCCGGGTATCTGTGGTCATGATGGCCCGCGCGGCCTCATTTCCATGCTCCAGATCTGCATCCAGGTCTGCGGAGAGTTTCACGATCCCTTCCTTCACCCGTTCCATGGGAATCTGCATCCCGATCACGCCGGTGGAGCCGATCAGCACGCCTTCCTTGTCAATCCCAAGCACCTCCGCCGCCTTTTCAGCCGTCTCCCTGCAGATCCGGTCTCCCTCTTTCCCGGTACAGGCATTGGCAATCCCCGAATTTACGATCACGGCCTGAGATTTTACACCGCTCTCCACCACAGCTCTGTCCCATTTGACCGGCGCCGCTTTTACGATATTCGAAGTAAATGTTCCCGCAGTCTTGCAGGGCTTCTCACTATAGATCATTGCCATATCCGTGCGGTCCGTATACTTGATTCCTGCAGCCGCCGCTGCTGCCTGAAATCCCTTTGCCGCGGTGACTCCGCCCTTGATGATTTCCATATCTTTCGTCCTCTCTTTCTTTTCCTGTCTCTATCCGATGCGCAGCCTAGTACAGCATTGCATCTTTTCAGTCACAGTTCACTGACGCCAGTGACCGTAATCTTTTTCTCTTTGATCCGGTTCTGCCGTATCCGCAGCATACCAATGTAATGACAGACTTTTATTCAGATATACGCTGTTATCGTGTAAATCACTGCTGGTTAAAAGCCGTGATATTTTCCGTATTCAGCACAAAATCATAATAATTCAGATCCAGGCGCTCCGTCCACCCGATGGTATTCCAGAACGCATTTCCAATATCATTTTTCGTGAACGCAATGAGAGACACCTTACTGACTTGTTCCTCCTTCAGCGCTTCCATGGCCTGCACCACCATCGCTTTGCCGATGCCCCGCCTTCTGTATGCCTCATGCACGCATACATGATACAGGCACCCTCTCCGTCCGTCATGACCGCAGAGGATACTGCCTACCACTTTCCCGTCCTCCACTGCCACCACGCTGGTGGTTGGATTCCGTTTCAAAAAGCGTTCCACGCCTTCCCTTGAGTCGTCAATACTGCGGATTCCAAAGCCTTTGATCGTCATCCAGAGTGCAAATACACCGTCATAGTCTTCTATCGTCATTGTACGTATCATACCGTTCCTCCAAAAAGTAATCTCCGGCCGGCCCATCACGCAGACTCTCCGTGCACGGTTCCCGGCCGTCCTGCCTTTCCTGTGTCACGGAAATACCGGTACAAGTTCCAGGCCTTCGGACTCTTTGAGCCCAAACATCAGGTTCATATTCTGAACTGCCTGGCCCGCTGCTCCCTTGACCAGATTGTCGATGGCACCCATCATAATGATCCTTCCGGTACGGGGATCGATCTTAAAGCCAATGTCCACATAGTTGCTGCCTTCTACCCATCTGGTCTCAGGAAATACATCTTTTTCCAGCACCCGGACAAATGTTTCGTTCCCATAATATTTGTCGTAGATGGCTTTTACTTCCTCATAATCGGTTTTCCTCTTCAATGACGCATATTCTGTAACCAGGATTCCCCGGTTCATAGGAACCAGATGCGGTGTAAAATTAAGCATAACCTTCTCTCCGGCCGCATATCCCAACTGCTCTTCAATCTCCGGCGTGTGCCTGTGGGATGCCACTCCATATGCCTTGATGCTCTCATTGACCTCACAATACAGGTTCTGGACCTTTGCCCCTCTTCCTGCACCAGAAACACCGGATTTCGCGTCAATGATCAGCGTCCCCATATCGATCAGCCCTTCCTTTGCCAGAGGATATGCCGTCAGGATCGAACAAGTCGTATAGCAGCCGGGATTGGCTGTCAGCCGGGCCTTTTTCACATCCTCCCGGTTCACCTCGCATAGCCCGTATACCGCCTCCGGCAGAAACTGAGGGCTCTGATGATGAATCCCGTACCACTGCTCATAGACGGACACATCCTTGATTCGAAAATCCGCGCTCAGATCAATGATCTTCACTTTTGACAAAATGTGTTCATTGACAAGTGAAGCGCAAAATCCCTGGGGCGTAGCCGTAAAGATCACATCCGCCTGTTCTGCCAGTTCTTCCATATTATCATCCATGCAGGCCGCGTCTACGACCTGGAACATATTTCTATAGACATCCGCATACTTCTGGCCGATATAGCTTCTGGAGCCATACCATACGATCTCCGTCTCCCTATGAGCAGACAGAAGACGCACCAGTTCGCCTCCCGCATATCCGGTCGCTCCGATAATTCCTGCTTTAATCATCTTCAGCACATCCTTTCTTATTATAACCAGTAACCATCATATACCTGTTCTTATCTAAAGTAAAGTTTTTTCTTCATAGATTCCCATTTCCGGAACACTTGCATAATTATACATCTAAAATGAATAATATGCAAGTTTTTCTTTTTTGTGCAAAGTTATTTTCGTTCAATATTTAATAAACACCTGTTCCTTCGAGAAAATAAGGTTGATTCTTGAAAAAAGAAGAGATTTATGTTAGCATGTAGCAAAGAAGCGAGGTGAGTGACTCATGCATACCAATGAATCTGCAGAAAACTATCTGGAAACCATACTGATCCTGAGCGAATCCCGTCCTGTGGTGCGGTCCGTCGATATTGCGTCAGAGCTTAATTTTAAAAAGTCAAGCGTCAGTGTTGCTATGAAGAAGCTCCGGGAAAGCAATCATATTACCGTAACTCCGGAAGGCTTTATCTACCTGACCGAAATCGGGAAGGAGGTTGCTGACCGAATCTATGAACGCCATAAACTGCTCTCCTCCTGGCTGGAGCAGCTTGGAGTCAGTCCAGAGGTTGCTGTTGCCGATGCCTGCAGGATTGAACACGTCATCAGCGCAGAAAGCTTTGAGGCAATCAAAAAGCATTTTTTATAGAAGGAAAAGAGAGACATTCACATCAAGGTGTACGTCTCTCTTTTTATGTTCCGCCTTTGGCTCAGTCCAATATCTTATTCAGGGTGCTGTACAGATTGTCAATATCTATGGGCTTTGCAATGTGGCCGTTCATACCGCACCTCAGAGCCGCCTGTTTGTCTTCCTCAAACGCATTGGCAGTCATCGCCAGGATTGGGATCCCGGCAAGCTCCCGATCCGCCAATTCACGGATTTCCCTGGTCGCCTCGTATCCATTCATTACCGGCATCTGGACATCCATGAGTACCAGCTGATAATATCCATGTTCTGATCTGCTGAGCATCTCCACTGCAATCTGTCCGTTTTCCGCAATCTCGACTTCAAAGCCTGCATCGCCCAGAATGGCCTCGGCGATCTCCTGATTCAGTTCGTTATCCTCCGCCAGCAGAATGCGCCCGGTATGGAAATCCGGCAGCTTATTCTCCGCTGATTTTTTCTCCTCTCCCTCATCCGCATTCACGATCGAATACAGACAGCTTCTGAGTTCCGAGAAAAACAGCGGCTTGCTGCAGAATGCGGTTACCCCTGCTTCCGTGGCTTCTTCCTCAATGTCTGACCAGTCATATGCTGTAAGGACAATGACCGGCACATTTCCTCCCGTTTCCTTTCGGATCCGGCGGGTCACTTCCACACCATTCATATCCGGAAGCATCCAGTCAATGATATATACACAGTATTCATCCCCGCGCATGACCGCCTGGTGGGTGCGCAGCACCGCTTCCTTTCCGGACAGCGTCCATTCCGCGCGCATTCCGATCTGCCCCAGCATATAGGACACACTGTCGCAGGTGTTGAAATCATCATCCACGACCAGCGCCCGGCAGTTCTTCAGTTCCGGAATATTCTGAGGCTCCCTGACACCGGAATGCAGACGGAATGTGAAGGAAACAATAAATTCCGTACCTACGCCCTGCTCACTTTTTACTTCAATAGAACCGTTCATCATATCCACGATATTCTTCGTGATCGCCATCCCCAGCCCGGTTCCCTGGATTCCGCTGATGGTACTGTTTTTCTCCCGTTCGAAAGGTTCAAATATATGGGCTACAAATTCCTCGCTCATGCCGATACCAGTATCCCGGATATGAAATTCATAACTTGCATATTCTGTCGTCGGCCTGGGCTTTTCCATCACCCGCATACTGATGATACCGCCTGCAGTTGTATACTTAATTGCATTGCTCAGAAGATTCAGAAGAACCTGATTCAGCCGGAGCTTATCACAGTAAATGTCCTCGTCCAGAACATCCACCGTATCAATATACAGTTCCAGCTGCTTCGCATGGATATCTGACTGTACGATACTTCTCAGGCTGTGCAGGATATCCGGCAGGCTGCAGGGCTTCTCTTCCAGATGCATCTTGCCGCTTTCGATCCGGCTCATATCCAGCACATCATTGATCAGACTCAGCAGATGGTTGCCTGAAGTCATGATTTTTTTCAGGTACTCTTCCACTTGCTCCGGCCGGTCAATATGAGTGATCGCAAGAGCCGTAAAGCCCACGATTGCATTCATCGGAGTTCGGATATCATGGGACATATTGGAAAGAAATACACTCTTTGCCTTGCTCGCCCGGTTCGCCTGCAGAAGCGCGTCCTGCAGCAGATTCTTCTGCTCCATCTCGTTTCGGATCTCATCATCCACACTGCGCAGCCCCAGGACGATGCTGTGTCCATCCTTCCAGATTCCGGCACGCACGACCTTTATTTGATAATACTTCATCTCTCCGTCCCGGAACGTGCGGAAATTCACATAATAGGGATTCTTTTCCTCCAGTACCTTTTTGAGGTTTTCCTGAGAAAAATCCTGTCGAAGCGTCTCCCGGTCTTCCTCATATACAAACTCCTGTATGTAGCGTTCCATACTGTCATGGAATGAAAGTCTCTCCGTAAAGATATCTCCGAACAGCTTCCTGCTGCTTTCCCTCATCCGGAGTGAACTGCCTGCCCCCGTGTCCAGATCATAGAAGCAGACGATATTATAATCAATACTGAGCGCCTGCACAAGCTCCATATGGCGCCTTTCTTTCTTTTCCTCCTGCAGCTTCTGGGCCGTACAGTCCAGAAGGAACCGCTGATAGAACAGCTCTCCTTTTTCTTTCATGAGCTTGACATTGCCCATGATATGCAGGATCCGTCCATCCCTGTGCCGCACACGGTACTCGACGCTGACGCTGTCTCCTTCTGTCTTCAGCTCCCGGATGGATTCTCTGAGCTTATCCTTATCCTCCTCGATCACAGAATCCGCGACCATGTCAAAGCCTTCCTCAATCAACTCCTCCTGGGAATCGTATCCCAATATATTGAGCGCGGCCCGGTTGACGCTGAGAATGCGGGAACCATCCACAGAATGAGTCATGACGCCGCACTCCATGGTAGTAAAAATGGTCTCCAGGGTATGGTTCTTCTGGATGATCTCCTGTTCATAAGCCCGCTCCTGGGTGATATCAATCGCCACTCCAACGGTCCCCATGACACTTCCGTCCAGATCATACAGCGGGGATTTGTATGTTGTCAGCAGTCTTGTGCCGTCGCCGGTCTTCACGGTTTCCTCAGATACACAGGTCTTTTTCGTATTCATGACCTCAAGCTCCGATTCGATACAGGCCGGGTCGTCATGCTCCACATCCCAGATATACGCATGTCCGCGGCCTTCCACCTGCTCCTTGGTCTTATTGACCGTCCGGCAGAAGCTGTCATTGACTTTCGTGTGAATGCCCTTCTTATCCTTATACCAGATCAGGTTCGGAACATTGTTGATAGTGGATTCAAAAAAATGGCTAGTCTGCCAGAAATCCCTGCTCATCTTACAGGTCTGCTGCCATCTCAAAAAGCGAAACCTGATCTCGTCGTCTGACATAGGCATGGTCCATATATCCTTAATCTCTGACAGTCTGTCTGTCAGAAGAAGGATCTGATCTTTCTCTGCAAGCAGGATCAGCTCCGCCTCTTTTCTCTTGGCCGAAAGGAGCTTCGGCACTGCCTCCAGAACATCCACATCCTGCAGGTCTGCAAGGATCACATCCGCCCTGGCTGCAAGGTCCGCGTCAGGCCTGCTGCTCTCGGAAAAATCGTGCGTAAAATGCGCAAGCGGGGACATTCCTTTTATAATCTCAAATACTTTTCGCTGATGACCTGCCAGGTAGAATTGAACATTACAATGGTACATACCTGTATATCCTCCTAAATTTGCCCTTGATTCGCCTCATGGTTGTGTATTTCATAAGCACTTGCCCGGTGATACGCGGAGCAGCTATATTCACACGAAAGCAGCCGCCACTATTACCGATAGTGACGGCTGACACAAACATTACTCAAACTCCGTACAGAAAACCCAACACTGGCAGCTTTTCTGTATACATAGGTATTCAGAGGGTAGCCGCCTCTGCTTTCCCTCTCTTTACTTAATATATCATATCAAAATAGCTTTTTCAAGCATAAAATACCTGATTCACGCATGACAAAGTTTTGACTTTTTTTCATTTTGTGATACAATACGCATAAGACATTTAGGGCGGCAGTTTATATGTTTTTGCATCGGTAGCGCAGCAAATGCACTATCCTGTTCCGAACAGTTACAAGGAGTCGATACTATGCATAATAACAAGAAGTCAGACTTGATTTTAGATTCCATGCAGAAGCTCATGCAAAAAAAGGATACCCGTTCCATCTCCGTCAGTGAGATCGCGAAGGAAGCGGGGATTGGCAAGGGGAGCATTTATTATTATTTCAAATCCAAAGAAGAGATTGTTGACGCTGTGATCGAGCGTTCTTACTCCGATGCGATCCGGCAGGCCAAGGAACTGGTGCAGGCTCCGGGCCTGGACGCACTGACCAAAATGGAGATCATTTTCCGGACCTGCCGGGATTCCTCCATGGAGCTCTCCCGGCAGGAGGCCGGCAGCTATATGGAACTGCAGCAGAGCGCCTTGCTGCATCAGCAGTATATCTATATCATGATCCGCAATCTGCGCCCTATCCTGGCCGATATCATCCGCCAGGGCAATCAGGAGGGATCCATCGTCTGCAGTTCTCCTGAGGAAGTTGCAGAAATCGTCCTGATCATCCTGACGATAAAATTTGATACCTATCTTTCTAATTCCGATGCGGCACAGACGCAGAAAACACTGGATGTTTTTACTTACATGCTGGAGACCAGCTTTCAGATCGAGAAAGGACGGCTGGATTATATCTGGTCGGCTTAGAAGGGGGAACCATGTTATGAGCAGCAGAAAGGATACCTATTTTTCTATACTGGATATTGGAAATATGTTCGAAGATTCCGGGCACCGTACCCGTTTTAAAGAACTGCTTGACTGCTATGGGGATTTTCCTTTTTTTTCAAAAGGATTGTGCAAATGCATGTATCTTTCCGCATGGGATGAGGAGCATTTCTGTATCATGCTGGAGATCCTCACGGATCTGAGCCTTGGCCGGGAGACAAGCACCCGGGAAATGCGGGTCAAAGGAGAAGCCCTTGCCGAAGAACGCCATGATGCGGAATATTATGTTTATCAGCTTTCCAATGCATTTCTTGACAATGTACCTTACCATCTGCCTGAAACAGCGGCGGTTCCGCAGGAAATCCTGCACATCATCTCCCGCGCCCTGCAGGCAGCAGAATTGATCGATCAGGCATAGCAGCAGCGGCTCCCGGCCGGTACGGCATTGGGTAGGGGGCCGCTTTTTGTGCTGCCGGCGCAAGGTTATTTAGATCTATTCCTTAGAGCACAGCACCACGATCTTTCTCGGGGTGGTCTGAGGCGGGATGCTTCTGGTTGTTACCGTATAGTAGACCAGGAGTGTCCGGTTTCCGATGTCGCAGAAAAAGTTCTGGCCGTTGATGGTCTCGATCTCTGTGCTGCGGGCCTGATTCAGCTGCAGAGAACGGTCCTCTGCAATCAGATCGCTGTCAAAATACTTCAGCGCGATCTGTTCGTTTTTTCCAAGCACTGCAATGATCACTGCACGGTATTGGGGCGGAAAGATCATTGGTACCGGCAGGGTTTTGTCATAAAATGCCGCCACGCGCATTCCCGGGCGGAGCTGCCTGCAGTCGATCACTTCTGTCTCCGAATCAATCACAATATTTACAATGCCTTCACCTACACGAAGGGCGATCATCTGACTGCAGCAACCGCTGCCAGTAAAATTCAGGACAATACCCACAACCGGATCCAGATTCGCATATTCCATATAAAAGACTCCTTTTGCAGCCGATTATATATCGCTGCTTTTTTATTAAAATATGGAGAGCCGACGGAAATGGTTCCTGAACTCTGCCGCCGAACTGCGGAGGAGAGTAAGATATACGTTACTGGCCTCCCTGACCGGGTGCTCACAATAACAGATATACAAAAAGATATGAAAATCTTGTACAAAGTGACAATTGACGTACAGGCTATTTTGTGCGAAAATAACAATAGTGTGATGTTAATTTAACATACCTTATATCCACATTCAAAAAAGCTGCCGGCCGCAGTTTTTTCGGATGGAACGACGGAGGTTATATAAGGTATCCGGCATTATACGCGAGAAAAAATCATACATATTTGAAAGGAGTATTAACATGATTTATTCACATGAAGTAGAAATGATGTGTCCGGTAGCCCAGGGTGCGAATCACGGACCAGCTCCGATCCCGGAAGAAGCAAAATGGGTCAAAGCAAAAGAAGTGAAAGACATTTCCGGCTTTACACACGGCGTTGGCTGGTGTGCTCCGCAGCAGGGTGCATGTAAGCTGACACTCAACGTAAAGGACGGTATCATCCAGGAAGCGCTCGTTGAGACACTGGGATGTTCCGGTATGACCCACTCCGCAGCAATGGCTTCCGAGATCCTTCCGGGCAAGACCATTCTGGAGGCGCTGAATACAGACCTTGTATGTGATGCCATCAACACGGCTATGAGAGAATTATTCCTTCAGATTGTTTACGGAAGAACCCAGAGCGCATTTTCTGAGGACGGACTTGCGATCGGCGCAGGCCTGGAGGACCTCGGAAAAGGACTTCGCTCTCAGGTTGGTACCATGTATGGAACACTGGCAAAAGGGCCTCGTTATCTGGAGATGGCAGAAGGCTACGTAACAGGAATCGCGTTGGACGACAATGGTGAGATCATCGGATATAAGTTCGCAAATCTTGGAAAGTTTACAGATTTCATCAAAGCAGGCGATGAGCCGAATGTAGCATGGGAGAAGGCGCAGGGACAGTATGGCCGTGTTGCTGATGCTGCTAAGATCATTGACCCGCGTAAAGAATAGTCTGACGATTACCAGGGGTTTCTAAAATAATTCAGGAGGATAATGAGATGGCTTTATTTGAATCATATGAGAGAAGAATTGATAAAATCAATGAAGTTTTGAACAGCTATGGCATTGCTTCTATCGAAGAGGCAGAGAAGATCACAAAGGATGCCGGGCTTGATGTGTACAACCAGGTAAAGGGGATTCAGCCGATCTGTTTTGAAAATGCATGCTGGGCTTACACGGTAGGCGCTGCGATCGCGATCAAGAAGGGATGCAAGACCGCGGCTGACGCGGCAGCAGCAATCGGGGAAGGCCTTCAGGCTTTCTGTATTCCGGGATCTGTTGCGGATCAGCGTAAGGTAGGTTTAGGACACGGCAACCTTGGCAAGATGCTTCTGGAAGACGAGACAGATTGTTTCGCATTCCTGGCAGGCCACGAGTCCTTTGCTGCAGCAGAAGGCGCGATCGGTATTGCTGAGAAGGCAAACAAGGTTCGTAAAAAACCTCTGCGCGTAATCCTGAACGGACTTGGAAAAGACGCTGCAAAGATCATTTCCAGAATCAATGGATTTACTTATGTTGAGACAGATTATGACTACTTCACAGGAGAACTGAAGGAAGTTCAGAGAATCGCTTACTCTGACGGACTTCGCTCCAAGGTAAACTGCTACGGCGCAAATGACGTCCGCGAGGGTGTTGCGATCATGCATAAGGAAGGCGTTGATGTTTCCATCACTGGTAACTCCACCAACCCGACCCGTTTCCAGCATCCGGTAGCAGGTACTTATAAAAAGGAATGTGTAGAACAGGGCAAGAAATACTTCTCCGTAGCATCTGGCGGCGGTACAGGACGTACACTGCATCCGGATAACATGGCAGCAGGCCCGGCTTCTTATGGTATGACAGATACATTGGGACGTATGCACTCTGACGCTCAGTTTGCAGGTTCCTCCTCCGTACCGGCTCATGTTGAGATGATGGGTCTGATCGGCGCTGGTAATAACCCGATGGTCGGCATGACTGTTGCGGTTGCGGTTTCTGTAGAGGAAGCGGCGAAGGCTGGGAAGTTCTAAAGAATAGCGTATTTTCAAGGGTTTCCGTTGATGTGGATTGTCAGCGGAAGCCCTTAATTTTGCCACGCAGCACACAAGTAACACACAGGTAGCACAAAATCTGTTACCAAAAAAGGGCATCTGCTGATTGCAAGACACCCTTTTGCGTAATTCGTCAATCGTTTATTTTACAGCCTCGAAACTAAAGATTACTGCTGTTTTGTCCATAACTTTTTACGTTCAAGCACTGCCGGCCCAATTACATTTTTAATACCAAAATATATTCCGAATATTTCAAACAACTGAATTAGTATAGGAACACCGGCGGTATAAAGGAAAGCAGTCCACCTATACGCAGTGATCCACGCTGTAAACCAGGAAACGCCCAGCATACATATAAATATACTAATTCCCAGTCCTGTCATGATCAAAAATACCGGAAGAGACTCATACTGCTTTTTACGGAAGCCTGCAGCCGTGTCATAAAATATCGCAAAATATCCTATCAAAGAAAATACTGCCAATAAAATAGATGTTTTTTGATAAACTTTTACAAATATATTGGCAATTCTAATAAAAGGTCTGCTTTTTGCTTTTAATGGATCTGGTACCACAAGCTGTTCGGCATCATTAACCTGTATGCTGCAATATCTGTTCTTTCCGGTTTCCAGATCCATTGTATCTTTCAGTTTCCCATCCTGATAAATCTGAAACTGTACCGATTCTATATCCGCTATATCCGCTACATCCTCTAATTCTACAGAAAATTCACTTCCCACAGGTATTTCCGTCAGTCGGTTTCCCACTTTTATATATGCCTGCAGCTTACCTGTGGACTTTTCCTGCTGTATCAGGCCATTTACTTTATATCGGACCTGATCTGGGTATATCAGCATCCCATCCGTTACGGCTTCCATCTTCCTTAGCTGATCCCATGTACCGTTTCCAGACTCTGCCGCTGATTCACATTGTTCATATGTTAAAATATGACTCATATTTTCATTCATGCGATCGATCAGAAACGGAATATCTTTCAACTCGATTCCTGTTCCCATGGAAGAGGGATATATCGCCTTTCGCCTTTCCAGCTTTCCCTCATTTAATGCCTCTTCTAATTCCTCGTATATAGCTTTATAAAATTGATCGGTCTCCGCAGCCGATCCATAGTGTCCCGCCCAGGCAACCGCGTCTCTAAGCGCCCAAAAAATAAGGTCGCCTTGTATTTCTCCTTGTATTTCGCTCTCCTGACTGCACCATCCGCTGTTATATATTTGTTCTATCTGTGGTTCCAATTTTTTTAATGTCGGGCAGACCTCAGCCATCTTTTCTATCTGGCTTCTTGAAATCCATAATTTGTCATCCGGCCCGGTATAATTTTCATTTTCCACCTTTAACATTGTAGACATCACTTTAGAAAAATAGGTATCTATCCGGTCGCTGACTGTATAAATACCATAGTGCTTATAATTAAGCAATGATATCATATTATTTGTTAAAACCAAAAGGACAATGGGCAATATATATACCAAAATTTTCTTAATCGCGTTTTTTCTGCTTTCATGCTGCAGCAGGATCCCCCCAACGGCAGAACACAAAAGCGCTCCCAGAACAAAAGGAAGCAGCCATATAGAATCCTCTCTGATGTGCCAAAAAAAGCTCAGACTGATACCTGCACCTAATGCCCATCGTACCTGAACACTGATTTTTTCATTTCTCCGGAAAAACAGACCGATCAGACATGCCGCTACAAGAAGCACCGCCGCAGGAATCACTGCCATTCTATAAATCCGCTGAAAAAAATCTTTAGCAAATGTAACCGGAGAATAAAGAAGAAACAGATACATAAGCAATAAAGCTGCTTTGTCCTTCACAACATCCTTGACCGCAATTACCAGGATCAATACTGCCAATATCCATAATAAAACCAATCCTAATGGGTATGGCAAAAAAAGCAGGCGGCATATATACAAAAAAAATGAAAAAGAGATTCCCTTTGCCAACGTCAGATTCGTATATTCCGTTCCCAGCCAATTAGAATTTTGTAGATTATCCGCGTAATTCACAAGCAGATAATCATCATGCATTGCTGCTCCCAACCCATACAGCGGAATCTTTAGAGCCAATAAAATTCTCAGGAATGTCAGAAAGACGACCGCTATAAACAAAGTGTTCAGGCATTTTCTGTTATTCCTTATACTTTTATAATCCCTCATCACATCTGCCCTCCTGTAAATAAGCAATCGATATCTTTATCATATTACACCCTTTCATTTAATTTCTGTAGATCAACAGCTTCCTTATAATGAAATTCCAAAAAAATACAATACCAGTTGCCGCTATTTTTGAAAACATATTGTTGAATCCTAATTTTGTTATGGCAATCCACATAATCATCAGATTCATCAATAGTCCAGCAATTGACACAAGATAAATTTGTACAAGTTCTTTCCATGTATTTTTCGATGACTTGAACATAATCAATCTTCCCAAAACCCAATTTGCAAATGTCGACAATACAAATGCTAAACTAGTCGCAATCATGTAGTGTATGTTCAAATAATGATCGAATAGGAAAAAAACAATCCATTCCACTATAGTAGCACCACTGCCTACAATTAGATACAGCATAATCTGTTTAATATTTTCATTTATTTTTGTATTTTCTATTTTCTTCACCTTCCTCATGGTACTCCTGTTCTGCGTTTACATTCCAGATATTTGACTTATCTTTATTTCCTGACAGAATATTTTTTACCGTCTCAAATGACGTGATCATGGAATGGTCTATATTGTTATAACGATGCTGCCCGTTTCTTCCTACACAATAAAGATTATCTATCGTATTTAGATATTCTATGAGGCTGCCCATATCATCATAAGTATCAAAATAAGCCGGATATGCTTTCTTAACCTTTTCCATATGAGTATCTAATACTGCGTCAGACGATTCGATCAGCCCAAGTCTGATCATTTCAGATATTCCTATTTTGGAAAATTCGTCTTCCGTCATGTTCCAGAAATCGTCGCCCTCATTGACAAAATATTCCAGCCCGACCCACACAGTATGTTCGAGATCTTTCACCATATAAGGAGACCAATTATTATAAATTTGAAAACGTCCAAGTTTTACATTTCTATCCTGTACATAAATCCAACAATCAGGCACAATATTTCCGACAGTTTTTATATGCGTTTTATTGACCAGGTTCAATTTAGAAACCAGAACTCCGAGTGTCATATAATCCCTGTAAGGGAGACCTGATGCAATCCTGGCAGGCTCTGCCGGAACATCATTCATACCGCCTACAAGCTCCCTGATTGGCATGGACGATATAAAATAATCGCCTTCCATCATTATTTCCTGCCCATCATGCTCATATACAAGAGAAGTGATTATATTATCAGAATTTTTATGAAACTTTACAACCCGGGCATTCTTGATGATTGTGCCTCCAAGCTTCTCTACTTCTTCTGCTGCCACATCCCAAAGCTGTCCCGGGCCAAGTTTTGGATATTTAAACTCTTCTATAAGAGAAGTCTCCACCTTACGGTTCTCCTTTTTAAATATTTTCCCCAAAACATCCTTTATAACCGCAATAACAGATAAACCTTTCACTCTCTGCGCACCCCACGATGCGTCTATTTCCTTCGGATGCCTTCCCCACAAATTTTGCGTATAATACTCAAAAAACATGGAGTACAGCTTTCTTCCAAAACGGTTAATATAAAAGTTTTCAAGGTTGTCCTCCGGCAGTTTATGGAATAGAGCAGCCAGATAACTGAAGCCTACTTTCATCGTATTAAGAAACCCCATATTTTTAAAGGTTTCCCACTTAAGTGAGATAGGATAATCATAAAATTTAGCGTCAAATAGTATTCTTGAAACACGATGCCTTATCAGCATTACACGATTTTCATTTTCAGGGTCAGAGCCCCCTTTTATAACTGCTGCCTCTCTGTTAAGCAATATATCATCAAGCGCAGGCTTCCCCTGCATCGGTAGCATATTGCTCCACCATTCATTCACTTCCGAATTTTTAGAGAAAAAACGATGTCCCCCCATATCCATGCGGTTGCCTTTATATTCCACGGTCTTCGAAATACCTCCGAAACAATCGCTTTCTTCAAAAACAACAACTTCAATATCCTTTGATTTTCTCAATAACTCATACGCGGCTGTCAGCCCTGCAGGCCCTGCACCGATAATCAATGCCTTTTTCATTATAAGCCTCCCTGATTCCATAATGATTAAACTATTACTATTCTACACTACCTTTTTTCACATTCCATCAGCATCTCCGCCGCCAGCTTCAGCACTGCCTCCACCGTGTTCCTCCGGATCTGCTCCCGGCTCCCGTGGAGGTTCAGCCGCCGGACCTGCACTTTCCCGCAGACAAAACAGCCGATATACACCAGTCCCACCGGTTTTTCCGGCGTACCGCCTCCTGGTCCTGCAATCCCTGTAGAGCTTAACCCCACATCCGCGCCTGCCGCCCGGGCTGCGCCTGCCGCCATCTCATATGCAGTCTCTTCACTGACCGCGCCGAACTGCTTCAATGTTTCCTCATTTACTCCCACCAGGCGATGCTTCGCCTCATTCGAATAGGTCACATAGGACTCGCCGAACACATCCGACGCACCGGCCACATTGACCAGTGTACCTGCGATCATGCCGCCGGTACAGGATTCAGCCGCTGTGATCGTAAGATCTTGTTTCTTTAAAAGACGTACTACCTGTTCCTCCAGGGAATCCTGTCCTCCGCGTTCCTGCATCCTACATCCCCCCCTGGGTCAGTACCTGCTTATTCTTTGCTACATAATCCACCAGTGAAATGATGGTAAGCGCCAGTGAGATCCAGATCAAAGCCTCACAGATCAGGTCAAATACACCGCCAAAATCAGCAATCAGCAGGATCACCATTGCCATCTGCGAAACAGTCTTAAACTTTCCCCAGTAGCTTGCAGCGATCACGATTCCGTTATCAGAAGCCACGAGACGGAATCCACTGATGATAAATTCCCGGGCGATGATAATGATTACAAACCAGGCCGTAAGCTGGCCGGAATCGATCATACAGATCATGGCAGAGCATACCAGCAGCTTATCCGCCAGAGGATCCATGAACTTTCCGAAATTTGTCACCAGGTTATACTTCCGGGCAATCTTGCCGTCCAGCAGGTCCGTAAGGCTTGCTACGCAGAACAACACGAGAGCGATCCACTTATTGGCTGTTCCTCCCACATCTGTAAGCATAAAGAATACGAAAAATGGCACCATGATGATCCTCAATACCGTCAGTTTATTTGGCAAATTCATTCCACAAGTCCTCCTATCAAATCATATTCCAACGCGCCGGTCACCCTGACCTTCGCAAAATCCCCGGACACCAGCAGTTCTCCCGTTTCCACAAAAATCATCCCGTCTACACCGGGAGCATCCCGATAGGTCCGCCCTACGTATGCATTTTCATCCGCTACCCGCCCCTCTATCAGGACCAGTACGTCCCGGCCTACCATGGCCTCGGCATGTTCAAATGCAATCTCCTGCTGCAGTTCCATGATCTGGGACTGCCGCTCCAGCTTCACTTCTTCCTCAATCTGATCCGGCAGCTCTGCCGCCGGAGTGTCTTCTTCCGGCGAGTAAGTGAATACTCCCAGCCGGTCAAATTCCATCTGATCCACAAAATCTACCAGTTCTTCATGTTCGTCTTCCGTCTCTCCGGGAAATCCGCTGATCAATGTGGTCCGAAGGCAGATATCCGGAATCTCTCTGCGCAGCTTCTCCACGATCGCAGTCAGCTGCTGCCTGGTGGTCCTGCGCCCCATCCTTTTCAGGATCCGGTCATTGGCATGCTGAACAGGCAGATCCAGATAATGGCAGATCTTCGGCTCTTCCTTCATGACCTGGATCAGCTCATCCGTAATCTCTTCCGGGTAGCAATACAGGAGGCGGATCCACCGGAGTCCCGATATCCTGCACAATCTGCGCAGAAGCTCCGGCAGCTTCTTTTCCCCGTAAATATCCTTTCCATACAGGGTTGTCTCCTGGGCAACCAGAATCAGCTCCTTTACCCCCTGCTCCGCCAGTTCCTCTGCTTCCTTTAAAAGCCGCTCCACAGGCACGCTGCGGAAGTTCCCCCGGATCCTGGGAATGATGCAGTAGGTACAGTGCTTATCGCAGCCTTCCGCAATCTTTAAATAGGCATAATGCCCCCCTGTCGTGACCTGCCGCTTCGTCTCTACAAGCGGAAGCGCCTGCAGGTCCGCAAGCCGTACCTCCGGCTTTCCTCCAAGCGCCGCGTCCAGAGATTCCAAGATTTGGTCATATGCCGTGGTCCCAAGTACCGCGTCCACTTCCGGAATCTCATCCAGAATCTCCTGCCGATAACGCTGAGCCAGGCATCCCGTCACAATGAGCGCTTTCAGGCTGCCTTTCTTTTTATACTCTGCCATCTCCAGGATATTCTGGATACTTTCCTCCTTGGCATCATGGATGAAGCAGCAGGTATTGATGATGATCGCCTCTGCCTCTGCTTCGTCATCTGTCATCTCATACCCGCGGGAGGCCAAAAGCCCCAGCATCACTTCCGTATCCACAAGATTCTTATCACAGCCAAGCGAGATAAATAAAATTTTCATAATCTGTTCTCCATCTGTCCTTTCCGCACTCTTCAGAACCATGGAACTGTCCTGAAATAGTGTGAAATCTTGATCTGTCAGGTTATTTTCTGACAGTTCCTAAAACAAGACGGCTATCACCTATACCAGATAGGGATAGCCTCATTCTGAACCTCTGTATGCAGAAAGCATACTGCCGCACAGCTGGAATGCATTTCTCAATATACAAAAGCTGTCGGTCACTTATATTACTCTGCCGTCACTGCTTCTTCCGACACCATCTCTTCCGGCAGAGCTTCCTCTGCCAGTATATCCTCAGATGCCTGTTCTGCTTCCTCAGCAGCCGCACTCTCTGCAATGATCTTCAGTTTTCCTTCATTCAGTTCCTGGATCGCCAGTGAAAGCGGCTTTGCCTCACTCTTGATATTGACCATCGGAAGCTCGCCGTCGATGATCTGTCTGGCCCTTTTTGATGTGGCAAGCACAATAGAATACCGGCTGTTGACGATTTTTGTCTCACCCTCTTCCACATCCTTATTTACTACTTTCATCAAATCTGTATAAGATGGATGCAACATATTTTTATTCTCCTTTCAATCTCTGCAAATCCTGCTTGATATTTTCCATAAATTCCATGTTCCGGAAGCTGCGGCGGTGCTCGCCCTGGATAATGTCATGCAGCTCCTTTGTGCACCTCTCCAGGTCGTCATTAATGATCAGATAATCATACTGATCCATACCGTCCGCTTCCTCTACGGCACGCTGAAGCCGGGATTCAATGATCTCCTCCGACTCCGTCCCCCTGCCCGTCAGACGGCGCTTCAGCTCTCCTGCCGTCGGCGTTGCAACAAACAAGAGCACCGTCTCCGGAAATCTCTTCTTCACCTTCATGGCGCCCTGAATCTCAATCTCAAGAATGACGTCCTTGCCTTCCTCCAGCTTCTGCTCTACATAAGCACGAGGCGTACCATAGTAATTATTTACGTATCTAGCATACTCTATCAACTGCTCCTGCGCAATCATTTTTTCAAATTCTTCTTTTGTTATGAAAAAATACTCTCTTCCGTCTTCTTCTCCATCGCGCGGCTGCCTTGTAGTCGCAGAAATCGACAAGGTATACTGTCCGGGATATTGTTTTAAAAGCGCCTTCATCAGTGTGCCTTTTCCCGCTCCTGAAAAACCAGATACAACGATCAAAATACCTTTGGAATCCATCATACGCTTCTCCTCATCTGAATGAATGACTATCATGGCAGCAGACCTCAGACACATCTGCTGCGCAGTCTGCTTTTCATATTGCTGCTGTTCTGAATCATTACTCAATATTTTGAATCTGCTCTCTTATTTTTTCAATCTCTGTTTTCAGGCTGATCGCATAATTTGAAATCTCCTGGTCATTGGCCTTGGACAGGATCGTGTTAGCTTCCCGGTTCATTTCCTGTGCAATAAAATCCAATTTGCGTCCGATTCCCTCAGATTCTTCCAGTGTATCACGCATATGGGAAATATGACTCTTCAGGCGCACCACTTCCTCGTCCGTACAGATCTTGTCCGCAAACAAGATCACTTCTGCAGCAATCCGGCTCTCTTCCATCTGCACATCTCCAAGCAGCTCATGAACCTTTTCCTCTAGCTTTGCCCGGTACTGCGCCGCGATTTCCGGTGAATGCTCTTCAATCCCTGCAATCAATACCTCCATCCCGGACAGCTTCACAAGGATATCCTTTTTCAAATGTTCGCCTTCTGTCGACCTTGCTGCCACAAACTGCTCAAATGCCCCTTCCAGAACCGTCTTCAGCCCCTTCCAAAGCTCTTCTTCATCCACCGCCTGCTCTTCCATCGTCAGGACTTCCGGACACCGTGCCAGAGCGGCCAGGCTCAGATGGTCATCCAGACCAAATTCCTCTGCCATCTGCCGCAGATACTTCACATACTCTCCGGCAAGTGCTGCATTGTACTTCAAGCTGCCCTGCGCTTCAGATACATCCTCATACATAATGAAAATATCAATCTTTCCGCGGCTTGCATAGTTTTTCAGCAACGCCCGGATCGCACTGTCAAAAAAGTTCAGCTTTTTCGGCATCCGGATATTCACATCCAGATACCTATGATTTACACTCTTCAACTCTGCCGTAAACTTCCGGGAATCCTGCTGATACTCGCACCTTCCAAAACCTGTCATGCTCTTTATCATGGTTCTCGCCCTCTATGTCTATTTATTTTTTTATCATTCTGTTATACCTTATGAAACGGCCGCATGGCCATAATGGGATGCCTTTAGGGTACCCTCCCAGATACATCATAAGCACATACATATTTATTATACATCCGAAGCAATGGTTCGGTCAACTCTTTGGCAGAAGTTTTATACTTTTTTTGAAAGTAAAAAAGATATAAAGTCTTTATTAGTTCATTGTTACTATTCACAGTAGCAATGAACTAATAAAGACTTTATATCTTACATTGAAATCGGGGTGACAGGATTCGAACCTGCGACCTCACGGCCCCCAGCCGTGCGCTCTAACCAAACTGAGCCACACCCCGCCGACGAATACTATTATATGAGATTTTGGAGAAAATGTAAAGAAAAATTTGTCATTTTTCCAATAATTTTTTGGTAGTTATTTCGGTTCACACCTTGACCATATAATTATTTTTCCTGTCTGTTCATCTGATTCAATACATATGCGATGAGATGCTGCTTCTCCCATTCTGCTCCGCGGTATTCCAGCACGAATTGAATCTCTCTTTCCGTCAGATAGAGAATATCTTTCGTATTTTGCTTGTAACAAACCCGGTAAGGAACACCAGATTCTTTATATTCTTCATAAGAATACGGCTGACGTACCAACTGGTCCAGCGTTATAGAATACACCTCGCACAGCTTTGTCAGCAAAACCAGATCCGGGTCTCTCTTCCCAGTCTCATAATTGGAGTATGCCTGTCGGGAAATGTTAATCTTATCAGCCAATTTCTGCTGGGTAAAGCGATAAGCTTCCCGATATCTTTTTAAATTGTATGAAAGCTGTATATTCGCCATTGTACACCCCCGTATATAAGAAAACAACTCCTAAAAACGCCAAAATAAGATTATCGTTTTTAAATTATAACATTTATTTCCTTATATATGTTGATATGCAACATAATGCGGATATTATTTGATTTGCAAACAGAACTATCCAAAATTTGAATAAAAGTGGACAAGAAACACTGGTCCTTATGACAATAAAACTCGCCTTTCTAACAGAAAGACGAGTTTTATGTTACCTATCACACAAAATAACGTATATTACTTATACATTACATTATTTTATAAATTTACGTGTTATTTCTTTTGTTACTTAATCCGTTAGGGGCAAATCCTAGAATTCACCTGTCTTCGGAGAAGTACCTGTAGTAGCTGAACCAGCTGCTGCACCGTTAGATGTTCCCTGATTCGGCTTAGACGGTGTCTTGTTGTCATCAGGCTCTGTAGGATCGATAACTACTGGCGGCTTTTCGTTTCCAGCGTTGTCTTTCTCAATTGTAACGATTTTGCCGTTCTTCATTGTCTTAACAAGGATAACTGCTCCCTTGTGATCAACTTTGAAGTCAACTTTGCCGTCAGCATTGACAACGCCTGAGCGCATTTCCCAAACACCAGTGTTCTCTCCAGTTTCGAACATTCCCCAAACTTCATCGCCAGGATGATATTTGGTCTCTACATAAGGATCTGTAGAAAAATCTGCTGCAGACAATGTAAATGTTAATACATTATCTTCATCCGGATTCAAACCATCTACAATAACTACTGCTAATGGAGTAATGCTATCAGCCTTAGTTGTCAGGCCATTCTCTGCAAGGATGTCTGCAACTTCTTCTGCAGTATTGATGCTATTGTAAGCCTTGCTATCAGGATCAAGACCATGATTCTTGATAGTCAATTTATCATTCTTCTCACCTTTAGCATTAGTACCATCTACAGTGATTCCGTTGCCATTTGTTGAATCATCGTTAATTCCCGGAACATAATACGGGCTATCTGGATTCCAATTGTTAAGATTAGCTACTGCTGAACCACGATCTTCATCAACCGTAGGATTAGCAGCAAAAGCTGTAACGCTTAATCCCATACACATTGTTGCAGCTAAAGTAACTGCAGCAATTTTCTTTAAATTAATCATTTCTCTGTTTCCTCCTGAACTTCATTATTTTGTGTGATTATATATTAAAACCCCTATTCAGAGTTTTAATACCGCTTTTCATCTACCAGCACTCCATTTACAAGCCAGCGCTGATCTGGAAATTCATCAATACATGTAGAGAGTGTGACTATACTGTCACCAAACTTCACATCTAAATCCTCATTGATATTTCCATCCATACAACTCTTCAAATCTGAGATATATTTATCAAAATCCTTATCATATGTAAATGCATAACTCATTACAAGATACCGGTCATCAAACGCTACCGAAGCAAAAAGTTGGTACTTTTTTACCCCACCCGGATAATATATATAAATGTAAGGATTCTCATCAAAAAATTCACGTTCCCGGTATTTTTTCAATTCACTGAACATTGTTCCATCATGCAATGTGTGTCCATAAAGAATCGAAATATTATCAGAAAAATCGGAAGCATCATATTTTTCCATGTATATAGAACCCGGCAGTCCGACCTGACCATCAATTGTTCTTTCCAGATAATAACTATCATC
Source organism: Lachnospiraceae bacterium M18-1 (assembly GCA_000403295.2). Classification (GTDB taxonomy): domain Bacteria; phylum Bacillota; class Clostridia; order Lachnospirales; family Lachnospiraceae; genus Schaedlerella. Next base: position 936,426 of record KE159605.1, read on the forward strand.
TTCTTCTTTACTCTGTAAAACCGGATAATCTATATTGGTTCCTGGAATCTTAATCCATCCGACCACATCCGCATTCGTCTGCTTTAAACCATCAAAGTCTATTTCCACATCAAAAAGTTCATCTGCATCTTTTACATTATTCTCTTTTGCCTTATCATATGAATCCTTTGCATCTGCCAGATAACCCTCTTCAGGTTCTGCTGAAGCATTAGTTGTATTATTTTCTTTTTTATTAAATGCTAAGAATCCACCGACTCCTCCTAATATTAACAGCAAAACAATGCCGCCTATAATCAGAATCTTTTTGTTTGACTTCATCGTCTAGTTTCCTCTCTTTCTTAGTGTCCTTTAATCTACCTCTTCATAAAAAGTATTAATAACTATTTCTTTTACAGCATCCATATCCATACAGTAAACCGTATATCCATCTTCTGATACAGCACTTTCTCCTGGAAGCATCTGTACCATATCACTTGAAAACGACATTCTCAATACTTCCGGCATAAGAAACGTAATATCTTCTGCCGTAAGATCAGTACACATATTCCCATCTTTTTGCAGTTCTCGAAAAATTTCAAATGGGATAGTAAGATCTTTCTTAACAACCTTTTTCGCCTTTCCAACGAAAGCTTCTATATATTGTTTTTGACGCTCTGTTCTTAAGGCAGCACCATTTATATCATGCTTATTTCTTACTTTTACGAAACGCAACGCAAGATCCCCTTCAAGATGTACAATCTCACCGAATGGCAATCTTGATTCCCATTCTTGTATATCTTCCCGCACCTCAACATCCACACCGCCAATTGCATCATTTATTATTGGTAGAGCTTCAAAATTAATTGCACAGCATCTTTGTATTTGAAGATTATACAACATCTTTGACACCGCGTCTACTGTTAATTCATTGCTTTGCTGCATCGATATTCCATAAGCATACTGAATACAAAGTTGCATTCTTTCCTTAGAACTCAATTCACCATCTCTAGTTGTCTGTATTTCTGTTACCGTATCACGTGGGATTGCAATTGCTTTTACTTCATGTCTTTTTGTATCAATGCTGACCAATATAATTGCATCTGACATACCTATATTTCCACGGCCAGCCTCTATATAAGGCATCGAAACACCTTTGTCAATCCCAAGGCACAAAATATTAACGAGACCTTGCCGATATTTATATCTTTTTCCATTATATGTTGTATATTGCTCTTTAACTTTTAAATCCATTTTCCCTTTTAATCTAAAAGAGAAAAAAGCTAGTAAAGCGCCTAATATTATTAAAATTATAATTATAATACACCAGAAAAAAATTTTCTGCCATCTCGGCCACTTTTTTCTTGTTTTCTTTCTCGGCTTCAACACCTCTACTTTACTCAAATCCCCATCGGATGTATCGTCCAAATGAGAATCTGTCTCTTCAGTAATTTTCATATTATTCATACTTTTTCTCCGATATATTGACAATATCTAGTTTTAACCAAACCGCCTATATTGTCTTTATGTAAAGAATCCCTGTTCTCTTTACAATGTATATCTTCCCAGCAAAATCATACATTCATCTGCACATGTATAACTGCCATGCACACCTATTTTACCCCCCTCTGTTTCAGTTGTCAATACTTTTTAACACATTTAGAACAATTTTCATTTCCAATTTATTCTATGACATATATTCTCCAACATATTTAATAGCTAATATTATATGTAATCTCATACAATATACAGTAGCATTCTAAAATATTTTTTTATTTAGAAGCAGATTTAGTATATCATATCTAACATGATTTGACAACCCCTGTCTACTTGTTTTTTAACATTTTTGTAACATTTCTTCGAATCCTTATATTATTTCCATAGATTAACCAAATAGAGCAATGGCTGAAAAAAATCTGAAAAGCTTTAAACTCTCCTGAATAACATCGACAGCCATCATTTTGTAATTTCATGATAAATATAGCCACGAAAACTCATATATGTCCTATTTCCACCACTGCTGCCTCGATAATTCTTCACTTCTATATATGCCTTAACATACAACAACTGTCCCCAGGACTTTTACATTTCTATCCAATGCAAGTTTTTTCTCTTGCAAAATAGTTGCAGACTCAGAAACACCTCTTTTTTCTAAAAACAAAATCCCATCATAATCTTCCAGTTCCTTAAGTGCTGATGACTGAAAAACAATTTGTTTGTAGGAAGATAATGATACATCTGTTAACTCGGATGACAAATGGTTACAAAGTGCAGAAACATCTTTTTCTACTATTGTTCCAGACAGCATGATTTTTTTCACTCCGCTCTTCTGAATACTGCCTGTAATTGAGGTCTGTACATTAGCTGCTGCCATTTTAACTTGTTCCTCATAACTAATCTTCGCAAAAGCGCCTCCCCTCAGACGAAAAAAACAAGTGTCCATGAAACCAAACAGCTTTCTCTTATTTCCGGATACCCGAACTAGTCCTAATAAAGGCATCCCAAACTCATTCTTAAATTCTTCTATATCCTGCAGTTTTCCGCCAAGCATATAGAGAACTAAAAGAATAAAACATGCCAAAATCCCTCCTAATACTAAACCAAATATAGCAAACCTTATGGCTGAAGAAACTGGATTTTTTAATGTCGGTACAGTAGTCGATACATTGTTCTGAACGTCCTTTGTTTCTTGAAATGTTTTAAATTCTGCCTTTAATGTTTGAAGCCCTCTAAGTGAGGTCGTATATGCTGTTCTCACAGTTGATTGATATTCCTGTATATCTGAATCCATCATTTCAGACTGTACGGAGGACAATAAGGTCAGTCTATGCTCCGCAACTTCTGTCTGCAACTGAGACGTATATTCTTCCATGATTTCTTTTGCATGTTCCATATAGGACTCATCATGGACGTTTTCAGGCATCCTGATCTGAATTTGAAACACTGCACTTCCAGTCCCAGCAAATTTAATAACCTGTTCTTCTTCTATTTTGTATATTGTATTTGCACTGTTATCTATATTATATACTTCGCTTGTACTATTGATAAAAGAAACCAAAAACCGCAAATCCTCAACAGGAATTTTATTATTCACAGAATACAAACCTTCTGCCAATCTTCCACTTGATACAAAACTGCTATAAGCGGCTATCACACTGCCTATATGCTCACTGCCTTCTACGAAATAACTCAACGTACCTGTTGAAATGTGATAGGGATCCAGCTGCATTACAACAGAGTTCTTCAAATATCCTTCTTGTGTATCCAAATCTTTTTCCAACTCTTCTATTGCGCGTTCATAATATTGTGTGGATTGATAAGACTCACTCTCTTTCACATCTTCTTCAATTACTTCATTATTCTGCACCAATTTATTTCCTTTTAGGGTTTCCTGATACTTATACCCCCCTGCTGCTATTGCAAATAGCAACATACATATGCCAACCCATCTCCATTTTTCTAAACAATAAAATATGAAGTCCATCAGACTTATATTTTTCTGCGGCTCTGGACATTCATTCATCATAAAATCCTCCATCTTTCATCATTTCAGTAAAATACTTCTACAGCAACTATCAGCATTTTATTAAAGCCACTATTCTTATCCGTTCATAAATATTATAGGAATACTAGGCTTAATTATTTACGGTAAAATAGAGTTTACTGTAAAAATCATATTCAGAGCAAATGCCCTGAATTTTGTTTCTTTCATATTAACAACACGGATATTCATATCATATAATTCCTGATTTAGATATTTCTTCATATCAAGATGATGCTGATCCGATATTCTTTTCTCTAGTGGCACCCTGAATAATAAGTCCAAAAATTTACGATTGTTATATATGAATGTTATATCAAAGCAGTATTTCATTTCGCTTATATTCATTCCGCCCCAGCTTCCCCATGTCACTTCATTATAATGCATATCTGCAGCCGGATAGGAAACCGGGATTTTATCATATTCAAATTCCTTAATATATCTGGCAAAGATTCTGTCAACCTTATACGCCAGCTTTCTATTCATGATAAAAATCTTATATAGATTTCTAAACAATTTCGGTGAAAGTTTTGGCATTGTTTTTCTACCATAATGCTTATACCAATATGCACGTATTGTTTCTGATACCCAGGATTTTACTTCTACATCACATTCCACATTATTTCTCAAGTACATCCTTTTTCTGGATTCATTTGCCTTACGCGGCGCAATATACCCATTATTATGTTGAAGCACTGCCAATATCTCATTATAGTTCTTAATGTCATCATTATTGTCCGGAATGTGGTAAATATGATGTTTTACCCCAAAATGATCAGATATATTATGAGCAGCCTCTGCATCCGGAACTTCTTTTTCAGCTGAAATATAACTGAATGTCTCAAATTTATCATAATGATCATTTCCAGCTGCAAAGGTAGTATTACTATCAATACCTCCAGTCAAAGAAATCCAGGGACTCTTCCATTTTTTACTGACAAGTTCCATATTATTTCTTAAAATGTCTGCTGCTGCTTTAATAACCTGTTCATACTCCTCTGAATTTGGGGTAATCGTACATTCTTTCACAGGCCAAAACCTTTTATGTTTCACTTTTTCTTTATAGCTGTAACAGATATTCGGTACAACTCTTTTTACTTCAGCAAATGGTGTCAAGTCAGCTGGAAGATACGCTCCCATTACTCTTCCATACCATTTATAAGAAATCATTTCTCTCACAAAATCATCCATCCGCAGGTCACACAAATCTCCAATTAACTGTGCATGTGAAGATAAATAAAAGTCTCCATTTACCCTACCATAACAGGCAGACTGCATTCCCGATGGATCTGTCAAGAAATATATTTTTTTATCAATAATAGAGCCGAATACAAACACTCCCGTAAGTTCATTGATTCTGTCCAGATATCCTCCTGTACCATATGCTTCCGCAATATAGGACAGTATTTTCATTTCTTCATATTCCATGATAAATGGATTATATACGTGCCCTAATAAAAAGAACGTGTGCGTTTCATCCTTTTCATACACATACATTCCTGTCAGGTTATGTGCCATAAAGTAGTACCCATCATGTTCTTCTGTTCTCCAGTTTCCATAAAAAGGAAATGCATCTAAATCCTGAATTTTCTTATCCGTAACCAAAAAGCCTCTGATAAATAAATCCGCCTGCAATTCCTTGTGTTCTGAAAGCATTTTTATAAATTCTTGTTTTTCCATCTATCTTCTCCATTCCATTAATCAAAGTTCCATAATTCTGATCATTTTTTCGTTTACTTTCCCTACTTCAAAATTCTTTTGAGCATATATCCTGCTTCTTTTTCCCATTATAGCGATATATTCCGGATTGTCAATGAAAAAAGAAATCTTTTCAGCAATCGCCTGACTGTCCTGGACCGGAACTAAAAATCCCGTTTTCCCCTGTACTACGGTTCCTCGGCACCCCGGGGCATCTGTCGTTATAACAGGACGCCCCATTGCCATAGCTTCCAGTACTGTGCGCGGTGTGCCTTCGCGATAAGAAGGCAGTATATACACACTGCACATCCCATAATAAGGCCTGACATCATCGGTCTCTTCGAACCGTTCGATAATACCCTCTTTTATAAGCTTCTCTACATCGTTCTGGGGAACTGCATCCTGCATATCCGTCTCATACTTTCCAAGCAGGTAGAAGATTGCCTGCGGATACTTACTTTTCACAATCCTGGCTGCTTCCAGATATTCCTCCACACCTTTACTCTTTAAAAGCCTCGAAAGCATAAAAAATGCCGGCTGTTCCGGCAATGGCGTTGGCATAAAATGTTCCATATTTACACCGGATCCATGGACAACAGAACATTTTTTGCAGGAGATCAGCCGCTTTTTACAGAATTCTATCAAATCATCCCTATTCTGAAAGATAACATGGTCCGCAAATCGAAATCCCAGCCGATAAAGGAAACGAACGATCACTCCCAGAATCCTGGCCTTCCATGTTTTAGCCGCAAATATATATCCGCCACCTGTCACCAGACAGTTTATATTCTTCACTCCTGCAAAATGTGCGGCAATTGAGCCATAAACAACAGGCTTTACCGTATACCCTAAGACAGCATTCGGATTTTCCTGCTTTATGAGCCGGTATAAGTTCCACAAATATTTTAAATCTCCAGTTATACTGGTTCCATTTTTATTCATAGGGATTTCCACAAAACGAACTCCCAGATCTGTAATCCGGTCAACCTCTGTCATGTCTGGCCCTGTCACAGCCACTTCATACCCTCTGCTTATTATTTCACGTATCAGTTCTCCCCGGAAATTATATACGGTTCTGTTCTTGGGCGCAATCATTAAAAATTTCATGACAGTTTTCCTCTTTCCTCGAATATTTTCATGATCAGCGTATCTAATCGTCTGCCATTACCTTCTCCTACAAAACAGTTATGCGGAGTAATTATGACATGTTCTTTGTCCCAAAGAGGACTGGACTGATCCAACGGTTCCTGTTCTAATACATCCAGCACTGCACCACCCAGCCTGTCCAATGCTGTTATCAAAGCTTCTGTATCTACGACAGCTCCCCTGGCAATATTGATTAATACAGCTTCGTTTTTTAGCAAAGAGAGTCTTCTGGCATCTATAATGTGTCTGGTTTCATTTGTCAGCGGCAATGTCAAAATAAGAATATCTGTCTCCGTAAGGATAGTATCCAACACTTCTAAACTGACCATCTTATCGAAATGTCTGTCTTCCCGAGGAAAAAGATCCACACCCACCACTCTGCAGTCAAATGCCTGAAATCTTTTTGCGCACTCCGTACCTACATTTCCACAGCCGACAATACAGACTTCTTTTCCACACAGTTCCAACAACCCCCGGTGCTTTTCCCACCTATGTTTTTTTTGATTTTCATAAAGAAAAACAGATTTTTTATAAAGCTGCAAAACCGCTCCAACCGCAAACTCTGCCATTGGAATACTGTACACACCTCTGGCATTGTGAATTTCAATCTTCTTTTCTTTTACATATTCCAACGGAACACGATCAAATCCTGCACTTGTTAACTGGATATACTTTAAATTTTTAAATTTTTCAATTGGATGGGATAAAAATAAGCCATTACAGATAATACCTTCCGCCCAATCATAAGAACAGGGAAGTTCATTTTTTTCATGTTGCATAAATATGACTGAATGTCCCTGCTGTTTTATTTTGTCCAAATATTCCAGCGCATGATTCCATGCGCCTGTGATTAGAATGTTCATATACTGCCCTTTCAATCCCCTAATTCTTCTTAATTTGTTCAGATTATTTATAATCCTTCACAAATAAACCGTACCTTATCTACAACTGCTCTCTCATTCTCTACAAAATATCTGCGGTATTCTTCGCACTCAGTTTCCAACTTTCGTAATTCCTGAACTCTATTGATAAAAACATAACTGAATTCTTCTAAGCTATGAATCTGATCTAAGGGGCAAAAGCTTCGGGAAAGGATCACACATGTAGAGCCCAGACGATAATGCTCCTTTACCACATATTTTCCCGGCAGTTTTCCGCCGTCCAGGGAAGCAATTCCGCCAAAACCATAAGGAATTCCCTTCTGCTTAAACTTCATGCATAATCGCTCCACAGTCCCATCCGCCAATATCTCGAACATAAATTTCTTTTTATATCCAAGGCTCAGATCATTCAGACCGATAAAAATTTCATCCAGGCCGGGCAGATCTATAATCTGATCTATATTCTCCACTGCTTCCGGGGTTTCTAGCAACAACAGCGTGACTGCCCTACCGTCTACCAGTTCAATAAAGTTCTGAACCTCTTCTTTTGTCTTAAAGTAGGGAAGCATCACTACATCGGCCCCTGCTTTGATCACAGCATCAATTTCTTCCTTTGAAGATTCATATACATCCGAAGCTTCATGGATAGGATTAACACGTACCATCAATTCAGACTTTGTAATAGTCTGCCTCATCTTCTGTACGTCTTCAACCGTATGATGTGACTGAACTGTATCCATCCCGGCCTGGCGAAGATCCTTCCCGATATACTCCATGTCGATAAAAATCCGCTCTACCCCTGCTGCTTCCGCAATCTGCGCAATCTCTGGTTCATTTGTAATATACATTAATCTTAATGCCATACTGTCTCCCAACTTCCCTGCTTCTGTCCCAATATTATTTTTTCACAGTTTCTCCTACATTTGCATTATCTTCATTTCGGAGAATCTTAAATATGGTCATAAGAAATATCCTTAAGTCCAGCCGAAACGATATATGATCTATGTACCATACATTCAAACGGATTCTTTTGTGCCATTCTACATTTTTGCGTCCGCAGACCTGTGCCCAGCCCGTTATGCCCGGGCGAACCTCGAACATTCTCTTCTGTTCCTCCGTATACTCTTCATAAGACCAAGGGTGGTAAGTAAGCGGCGGGCGAGGACCAATCAGAGCCATATCTCCCCGAAGGATATTGATTGCCTGAGGCAGTTCATCGATACTGGTCGCACGAAGAATCCTGCCAATTCTCGTAACACGGGCATCATTCTTCCCAGAGTAAACTCCAGAGCCTGTATGCTCAGCCCCCTGGCACATAGATCGAAATTTCAGAATTTTAAAAACCTTTCCATTCTTACCAATCCTCTCCTGCTTAAAAAGAACCGGGCCCGGAGAATCCAATTTAATCAGTATAGCTACGATCAGCATGGGAACTGCTCCGACAGCTAATACTAAAAATGAAACCATGCAGTCGATTGCCCTTTTTATGACATTTCTATACATCTTCTTTTCTCCATACCATTTTATTAACAATCCCTGTATAGCTTTGGATGATTTTCACTACTTTTGTACTCACATTCTCGTCTATATAGTCAGGTACGTCCACACCATCGTCTTCATTGGCCCGCATCTCCACTGCCATATCTACCGCCTGAAGCACCTGCTCTGTAGTAATAGAGCCAAGGATAAAATTTCCTTTGTCGATGGCTTCCGGCCTTTCTGTGGATGTCCGCACACAAACTGCCGGGAATGGAATCCCTTTTCTATTAAAATAAGAACTTTCTTCTGGAAGCGTACCGCTGTCTGACACCACACAAAATGCGTTCATCTGCAGATGATTATAATCTGAAAAGCCAAAGGGTTGTAAAGTCCTCACTAACGGATGAAATTTAAATTGCCTTGCCTCAATAAATTTTCTGCTTCTTGGGTGGACAGAATATATTACTGGCATTTGATATGTCTCTGCCATAGCATTTACAGCATCCATCAGCGCCAAAAAGTTTCTTTCAGTATCTATATTCTCTTCCCTATGAGCAGATAACAAAATATATCTTCCACTTTCTAACTGCAAGGTATCCAAAACCTTACTTTGCCGGATTTTCTCTAGGTTGGCAGAAAGTACCTCTGCCATAGGAGAACCAACCACATAGGTTCGTTCCTTGGTAGTTCCTTCTATATTTAAATATCTCCTGGCATGTTCGCTGTAGCAAAGATTCACGTCCGCAATATGATCTACAATTCTTCGGTTTGTTTCCTCTGGAAGGTTCTCATCAAAGCAGCGGTTTCCGGCTTCCATATGGAAAATTGGTATCTTCAGACGTTTTGCCGCGATAGCAGACAATGCAGAATTGGTATCTCCTAAAATCAGCAAAGCATCCGGTTGTATTTCCATCAAGATTTTATAACTTTTCGCTATAATGTTTCCTATCGTCTCCCCCAGATTCTCCCCTACTGCGTCCATATAGACATCCGGCTGGCGAAGTTCCAAATCTTCAAAAAATATCTCATTTAATGCATAGTCCCAGTTCTGTCCCGTATGAACCAAAGTATGGTTAAAATATTTATCACATTTCTTTATCGTCTCAGAAAGACGGATAATTTCCGGGCGGGTACCGACTATAGTCATTACCTTCAGCTTATCCATGATTTTTTTCCATTCCTTTCTATTATTAAAAACGGAATTATCGAATCCTGTTCTTCTTCTCTAAACGGGTTCATATATGGTATCGGGGTGCTCCGGGTCAAAACATTCATTACACCACATCAGCGTTACCAGATCCGTATCACCTTCATTGATAATCGAATGTGTATATCCTGTAGGGATATCTATGACTTCTATTTTTTCTCCACTGACAGGGTACTCTATAATTTCTTCCTCCCCATGCTTACGAAAACAGATTTTTCCTTTTCCACTGACTACAATAAACTTCTCATTCTTACTATGATGCCAGTGGTTTCCTTTTACAATTCCAGGTTTTGAAATATTCACAGACACCTGTCCCCGGTCAGCACTCTTTAATATTTCTGTAAAGCTTCCCCGCTCATCCTCGTGCGTCACAAGAGAGTATGCAAATTCATTTTCCGGCAGATAACTTAAATACGTGCTGTATAGTTTTTTTGCGAAACAGCCTTCTGTCATATCCGGAATCTGCAGAGTCTGCCGGCTTTTTTTAAAGTTATAAAGTAATTCCACTATTTCCCCCAGTGTCACTTCATAGTCCTTAGGAACATAACAATAACCTTCGTCATTCATATGCGGCTGGCCATCTAAAGCCCCAAGCAATTCCTCCACTACATCATCAATGTATACCAAATGCATCACGGTACTTCTGTCATTTACCTGAATGGGCTGATCATGCGAAATATTGTAGCAGAACGTTGCTACAGCACTATTATAATTCGGCCTGCACCATTTACCAAAGACATTGGGAAAGCGGTAAATATAAATAGGAGCTCCAGTCTCCTGTCCATAGGCGAACATCTTGTCTTCTCCTGCTTTTTTACTCTTTCCATATGGATTCTCCAGCAGCGCCTGAATAGATGATGAATTCATAACAGGGCAGGAATTTCCGTATTTTTTCAGCGTCTCCACCAAGGTGGCCGCAAATTCTGTATTTCCCTCAGCAAACTCTTTAACATTTTCTGGACGGTTTACACCTGCCAGATTAAAGACAAAATCACATTCCTTACAATACACTTCCAGCTTTTCAACAGGAGTATCCAAGTCAAAAGATAAAATTTCCACTCCTTCCCGCCTGTCCAGTTCTGCGGTCAGATTCTTTCCTATAAACCCCTGTGCCCCCGTTACTAATACTTTCATATCCTTTTCTCCCACTCTGCAATTTCATCTCGGATATAAGATAAGGTAAGCAGTTTTTTCTTTACCTGTTCTAAGTCCATTAGCGTAGTATTGTTGGAATTAAATTCTGACAGCGCAGCTCTCTCCAGATTACCGTCTATAAAATATTTATCATAATTCAGGCTACGCTTATCTGCCGGAACACGATAAAAGTTTCCCATATCGATAGCATGGGCACACTCCTCATTGGTCAGCAGAGTTTCATACATTTTCTCTCCATGACGGATACCGATCACCTTTGTCTCCGCATCTGAATGGAATAACTCCTTCACTGCCTGTGCCAGTACGCCAATGGTACAGGCAGGAGCTTTCTGTACCATGATATCTCCGCTTTCCGCATTCTGAAAAGCGTATACGACCAATTCCACAGCCTCTTCCAAGCTCATAACAAATCTGGTCATAGATGGTTCTGTTATGGTTAATGGCTTTCCCTCTTTAATTTGGCTGATAAAAAGAGGAACTACTGAACCTCTGGAGCATAACACATTTCCGTATCTCGTACAGCAGATATTTGTCCTATCCTGAGAGGCGGTTCTGGCTTTTGCTACAATGACCTTTTCCATCATTGCCTTTGATGTTCCCATTGCATTTACAGGATATGCGGCTTTATCTGTGGAGAGACAAATCACTTTCTTTACTCCTGAGTCAATCGCTGCCTGTAGTACATTTTCTGTTCCCAACACATTTGTTTTTACCGCTTCAATTGGAAAGAATTCACAAGATGGAACCTGTTTTAACGCCGCTGCGTGGAAAATATAGTCCACACCATACATGGCTTTTTGTATACTCTGAGGATCACGCACATCACCAATAAAAAATTTTAATTTCGCGCTGTACTCCGGATATCTTTGCTGGTAGAAATGACGCATATTATCCTGTTTTAATTCGTCTCTGGAAAAAATTCGGATTTCCTGTATATCCGTTGTTAAGAATCTGTCTAATACTGCATTTCCAAAAGATCCCGTTCCACCAGTGATCAATAGTGTTTTTTCTTCGAACATAGTTTTGGTCATTCCTTTCGCTTCGCTCAGGCACAAATTTTCTACAAACCTTTGAAAAAAGATGCCCTAAAATCTACTTTATTTTCGCTCGTATTCTTCAATATTATAAATAAATTCCTTTAGATTGCCCTGTATACCCATAAAATTGCATTAAAGCTTTATCCTTTTCCTGACCTTTCAAATGTCCCAGATGCAACGACTCCTTTTTTAATTTCTCCAAATATTCATCAGCTGATTTAATAACCCGCGCTGGAACACCCACAGCAACTGAATTATCTGGTATATCCTTGGATACTACTGCTCCTGCACCAATTATAATATTATTTCCTATAGTCACTCCTGGTAAAATTATTACATTATTTCCAATATAAACATCATTTCCCACTTTAATCGGCTTTGTAATCTCTAAGTCAGGAATTTGATTACGATAAAGCAATGTTCCACCATCATGAGTAATAAACTTTACCCCATCTGTAATATATACATTATTTCCTATTGTAATAATCCAAGGCTCAGATCCCCATCCAACTCTTCCAAATATATATGTCCCCCCCCTTAGATTCACACCAATCAATTTTGCATATTGCACCGGCTTTAATACTATCTCTGCAATCTTTCTCTTCACTTTGCTTATAATCATTTCTATCTTCCCCACATAAAAATCAATTATTCATTTTTAAACGTAAACTTCCTTCAAAACGGTAAGGTCAATAAACAAGCTATAAATAAATTATCCATATAAGCACCATTGTTGCTATGGTTTTTATACAAAAATGTTAAATTTAGTATTATTTTTAAAAATATTTACCGATTTACTGGTAATTTACGTTTAAACTATAGAATATATTTAATCATTATTTTTAATACTCTTCTCTAAAACACTAAATGTTGCCATAGACAGCAACCTGCCAATACAATTATACATAAATAATCTATCAAATCTATATACCTTTTTAATTAATGTACTGTTTCCTTTATTTAAAAAAGGAAATGCATTCGGATTATACCATAATAAATATGCTAATAATCCGGCATTCATTTGCGTTTTAATTCTTAAACCGCAAGAAGAATATATATGATTTAACTCCTTTAAACTAAAACGCCTTTCTGTTTTTTCGTCAAAATTTATATTCTTCTTGTAAATATAAGAAAATAGATATTTGTATAAAACATTATTATAAGTTGGTTCCACATTAATAAAAATCCCATCTTGATTTAATAAACCTGACAAATTACTCATAACCTTCATACTATAATCCGGCACATGATGAAGTCCGCCAATAATCATAATAATATCATATTTTTTTGATGAGGTAAAAGATGTAACATCCTGAATATATATCTGTCCTCCCTCGGTATAATTTATCGCAAATTTCACAATTTCATCGCTATAATCAAATCCCTCATAGCATATTTCGTTGTCAAAATATTTTTCAATAATTCTCTTTCCCTCTCCATATCCACACATAGGCTCTAAAACCATTATTTTTTTCTTTTTTATTTTTATTTCTCTAAACAAATCTTGAAACAAGAGATTTCTTAATAAAATCTGCCGTTTACCATTTCGTAGCTTATAATATTTTTCTGCTCGCTTGTTAAAAGATTCTTTCTGATTTATTAAATCATCATCTACCCTTAAATACTTTTTAACCATATGAATTTTTCCTTTTCCACCTTATCTCCATTTTTTATCTCTTCCGCAATACAACATATTGTATGTCATGTGTCGGTACATATATGTGCAATGTAGCAAGCCATCCTTTTTGAAATATATTCACTATCTTCTGAGGAATTTTAATACTGCTTACCTTATTAAATTTATAGACGAGAAATCCAATATTCACCCACTTTCCTCTAGCAAACCACTCACAAACTTTGAATCCATTTTTTCGCGCAAAATATTGGATACTCCTTTTTGAAAAAAAACATAGATGATCTGGAGGAGTCATAAATGGCCAATGCGATTTTGTAAGCTTCGCAAATAGCGCCTCAATATCTGGTGTTGACAAAATTATAATTCCATTCTCCACCAGCATTTTTCTTAGTCTTCTGATCAATTGGTCTGGATTTTCAATATGTTCAATAACGTCCCATAAACAAAATGCATCAGACTTTTCATTTTTGTCAAAAAATTCATCTGGAAGAAAAAAACGCTCTTTATGATGCGGGAACCTTCTCTTTGCAACTTCCACTGCACCAGGCGAAACATCACATCCGTATATATCATAATCATGACCTATATAGTTCACAAATTCACCGCTTCCACATCCATAATCAACAATACGACTCCCTCCCCTTACGTATCTCTTAAGCAACTTAGCCCTTCTGCTATTCTCTTTATCAAGTGCTACGCTGTCTTTATATTTGCTATTTCCATAATATTCTGCACCATGTATAACTCCAAGACTCATTTTATCCATACGTATCTGTCTAAACGAACATTTTTCGCATTTATATAACTCATATCCTTCTCTGCAATAATCCAGAGCCATTTCTTTTCCACACATCTTACAATTTTCTTTCATTGAATAATATTTTTCCATATTTCCCAAATCCCATACTTTTCCATATATTTTCGAATCGTCATATTATCCCCCATATTTATATCTTTATTTTGTTTAACCAATTTACAACTATTTAGAAAAATAAAGATACAAACTCATATTCTTTACTTTATAATTAGTGGCTACTGATTAAGTCGAAGTTACAATGTTTAATGAGATCGTTTCAATTCGGGCATAGCCCTTTTCATCTATGCTTAAATCTAACTTTGTGCCAAACTCAACCGATGATATCTGAAAAATTCTGTCTTGGACTCTGGCAACATACCAGTTACGCCTACAACAATATCCCTCGGGATTTTATATATATTTTAATCGCATCGCTATTTAGTTCTAAAACATTGATAAAATCCATGTATACTCCTCCTACCTATGCGCCCTTACAAGTCCGCGTCGGAAATATGGATATTTCATCCTTTCATACATTCCATTTTGTAAAGTCATTTTTCCATATATGAATAACGTATATCCATCGCTTACCTTTGCCTCATATGCATATTGCTTGAAAAAATGCAATAACTTTTCTTCCATTGTATTTGTATGATATGCCGCACATAAAAAAGTACAGTTATTACTACTCATTGTCCCGACACAGCCCTTCAGCGCTTCTAACTCCATTCCTTCTATGTCCATTTTAATAAAGATATTTTCATTCTTATATTTTAAAAGAACATCATCCAATTTCACTATATCTTTAGAAGTAATACTCCCTGCATACTTATTTATAATGTGTACTTTATCTCTATAATCTTTAAATGTAGATTCAAGAGCAGTTATCCAACTTTGAGACTTTTCTATCAAATAAATTTCTTCTGCGCATTCAGCAACTTCCAATGAAATAATTCCCTCCGCACTGCCTACATCTACAAAAATCCCCCCCCGCTGTGGAAATTGAAATCCCTCACTAAAGTATTTGTGCGGCGACAATTCATCTTGCTCCATGATAAGCTGTGTGTATTGATGTCTGACAGCATTATCATCCTGATTTGGGAAAAACAATTTTTTCCCATAATGCATAACATATTTCAACTGATTTTTGTCCGTATTATGAGTATAAACAGGTATATCAATCTGAGTCTTTAAGTATTTTTCGGTAAACGCATACGGATAAAGCATACATTCGCCCTTACTTCTACAATATTCTATCTCACCTGCATACTCATCCGAAAATTCGCGCTTTCCTTGAATTATATCTTCATACAGTATCTTTTTTTCATTTTCTTTCTCTTTATTCCAAGCCTTATTTGTAACAAGTCTGCCATACTTAGCAGCATTCATGCCAAAATGTCGGAAATAGATACCTTCCTTATGTGCATCTCTTTCATTATCATATTTTTCTTTCATTGAAAAATATTTTTCCATACTTCCCGCATCATATATCCAACAAAGAACGCTTTCCTTCAATTTCTGAAAGCATTTTAACATTAGACGCCAACCCCCATACTTTTCCACATATTTTCGAATCCCCATATTGTCACCTCATATTTATATCTTTATTTTGTTTACATCATTCCGATTCTTTGTTTATTTTTCTAAATTTTAATTCCTGTTTTTCGAATCATATTTTTATACATTAAGACACCATATACAAAATATGACATTCCTGTTGCCACTGCCGCCCCCATTGTACCTAATCCTACTATCAATACGATATTAAACACAATGTTACAGAAAACTGTCAAAACATTCACCTTTGATTCTTCCATCGGATATCCTGCCTGGCTTAAAAAATCTCCCCATATTATACTTTTACCATTCATCACTATCGCCATACAAATTACAGCAATATAGAAAATCCCTATATTGTATTCTGTTCCAACCAGTACCCGGCATATGAAATAATATATTGTCAAAATCAGTATATACGCTGCAAGCGATACAGGCCACAAAAGCAAATTAAGCTTTTTACTTACATTAGCAACATACTCTTTTAGCCTTCCATTTGCATTGAATTCAGAAATTCCAGGATTAATCACTTTGCGGACAGTCATAAAAAGCATATAAAACCCTTCGGTGAAGAGAATCGCAAAGGAATAAATGCCAATCTGCGACGTGCTTTTTATCAAAAAACCAAGGCAAACAACATCCACCTTCGTGTTCATTTCAACCACCATATTTGATGGAAGAATTTTAGTTCCAAATAAAAACAATTCTCTTGCATCCTTGACATTAAAATGCCCTCTTATTTCATTTCTTGTAAATAAAAAAAACAAGATAAGAAAGGACATCCCTCCTTCCACCATTGGAAAAACCAATGAGATATATTCTCCTTCTATTCTATTTACTGCCAACAAAAAAATAATTCCAGACAGCCCCAAATACCGTAGGGATTGAAATACCGCAAACATTACCAATTCATATATCGCATTTAAATAACTAAGCAGCACTTTATTCATAGAAAAAGAAATCAGCCCTGTCAGTGCAACCTGTAACGACCTTTTCCATATAACTCCCGGGAATACAATAAGTATCAATTCACACAATACTACAATACACAATGAAAGTAAAAGTGTAATAAAAACAGCGGACTTTAAAATGCCTCTTTTCTTCTTTTCATTGTCCTGCTCTGGTACATATTTTAGCACCGACATATGGATGCCCCAGACTGTGATTTGTGAAATAATCATATACCATGCGTAGGTCTCATTGAATATTCCCAATGTAGACGAATCATAAAAGAATGCAATCACAGCATTCATCAATGCCCCTGACACTGCCATAATTGCAATGCTTACATAATTCCACATCAAATCTCTTGTTATTTTCATTTTCCAGTTCAAATCATTCCTTATTCATATAGCGGTGTCTGTAAATTTATTTTTCGAACCGTCGCGACCGGATCAAGCCCTATGGTTCTGCAATACCATAAAAAGCCATCCACTGACACTTTATTTGCTTCGTCTAAAGATGAAAGTGCTTCTTGCCTCGTAACCATTCCTTCCCTAATCTGATTACTACGAAATGTATCAAACTCCGTAAAACCGGCCAGACGGTAATAGATATAATTATAAAACGGCGCCGTCCCGTCTCCAATGCGCCATGTTTCATCCGTATCTTTTGCAGTTTCCCAATTATATTCTTTTATTAATATTGACTCAATTGTTTTTTGATTCCAAGAGATATAATCAAAAAACCGAACATATCTCTGTGGAAGTGCATAATAGGACAGAAAACCGGTGAAGGAATCTATCAAACTGGCATTCATATATGAAGGATTATTTATAATCTCTTTAGCATAGCCTGCAAAAAGTCTCACTTTTTTCTTTCCTGTGAAATTAAAATACAAATCCTTGCCATCTTCTTTTTGTCCCTGCATGATAAATCTTGCTTTAAACTGTGTTTCTTCTAATCGATTCATCCCAAATATAACATTGTCAACTTTCATTTGTCTCTTCAAAAGTTGAGCATAATAGAAAAATTGTTTATCGCCTGCCATAAACAAAGGAATTGTTCCTAATGTGGGACGTTTTAACCAGGCTTCAACGTTCTTTTTTACATTTTCCCGTTTTTTCCTGATATCTGCGGATATCAATATATGTTCCACTCCGAGTGAGCTACACATTCTCTGGATATTTCTTCTTGCAAGATCTGTTACAAGTCCCCAGTCATACGTATAAGCGACAGGATTTAAATGCAATTCCCTTACAAGATAATGGAGTATATAACAACTATCCCTTCCCCCGGATATCGGCACAATGCAGTCGTAGCGGCTATTTACTGTATGTTGTTTTGACAGTTCCGATAAAAACCTCTTCTTTCCTTTCGGCAAATTTTTTTTATAGTCCCTGCATATAGAACATACTCCCCTCTCATCAAACGATATTCCTGGAAATGTTTCTGGAAGAAGGCACCTTGTGCACCGTCGCAGTTTATGAATTTTTTCCATATCTGCCTGTAACATAGATACAAGTTCGTGTTGGTTATATACAATCTGTAGAGGACTTATTTTTTTCAGACTACTATCAACGTCAAGG
This sequence comes from Lachnospiraceae bacterium M18-1, assembly GCA_000403295.2. Classification (GTDB taxonomy): domain Bacteria; phylum Bacillota; class Clostridia; order Lachnospirales; family Lachnospiraceae; genus Schaedlerella. Next base: position 955,063 of record KE159605.1, read on the forward strand.
AGATTTTTCAATTTAAACTTTCTGTCCATACACCCTTTTGATAATTCAAACGAGTCATATTCCCTGCTAAATTTATGAATTTTTCCATTCAATAAATTTACAACAAGGCCTTGCCCCGGTTTCACTGGAAAAACCTTATACTCCAGAGAACTATGTCCTTCTACTTCTTTCCTAATCATTTGTTCCAAGATGTATCTCTCTGATGAAAAAATGATATCTTTTTGACTTCTATTAACTGCATAATAGAGAGAACCCGTATTTGTATATAACATAAGCCAGTCACTCTTCTTATCAATTAGTGCAATAGAAAGACTTCCTTCAATTTCATCAAGTGTCCTTCTAAATGCTTTAAGAAAATCAGCTTTAGCATCATACTTATCAAGAAGAGCGAGAAAAATCTCCGTATCAACCTCAGACTTTCTTTTGATTTCAGGATTTTCCTCCCATAATTTTTCATCATTCACAATAATTCCATTATGAATGCATATAAAATCGTCTCTAACAACAGGTTGATTATTTTCCATATTTGCCTCTGTTCCATTGGTAACCATCCTGGCATGTCCCATCACAAGACGACCTGGGCTTCTCACAGTTCTATCAATGCATTTATGATATTCCTTTGATGTAACCATTTTTTTTGCTCGACATGGAGTCTTTAAAACCTCCACACTCTTATCTGTTACACAGCATACCCCAGATGCTTCTTTTCCCCTAGTTTCAGAAAGAAGAAACAGGCGCTTTATTCCTTTTTTATATTTTTCCTCTGATATGTTTGATCTTGCTGTAGTCATCCAACCCAATATCCCACACATAAATTCAACACTCCCTGCTTATTCCTCGCCCCATTTTAGTTCAGACAGTTCTATTCTCAGCCTGCTAATCTGTCCCATTATCAATCCAAAAAATAATGTTTCGATTCCAAAAATGATAACAACAGCTCCCAATACCGGAAATCCAATAGCCTGTATGATCGCTGACCACACTCCATATAAACTTCCACATAGTATTGCAATCATCCCTATACTGCCAAATACCTGCATTGGCCGAAAAAGCAAGATAATCTGAAAAATCAACAAAATTGTACGCATCCCATCTCTGATTTGTCTGACACTACTTTTCCCAACACGCTGCCGGACTATAATGGGGCAAATCCCCCCCCCATATTCCAATTCCTGCATCAGAAAACTTGTAACCGTAGATGCTCCAAAGCGCTTTGGCAATAGATTTGCATGTTTCTTGATGATTTCCCGTTTAAAAATACGCATACCTGAATTAAAGTCTTCCATTTTCTCCTTGGCCAACAGATTAACAACAAACTTCAATATTCTTTTTCCGAGTTTTCTCGTTTTTTCCTCATAGGAATCTTTTGTTCGATTTCCAATACAGTAGTCCCATTTTTTATGAGTTACGCTACCAATCAATTTTTCTAAGTCTTCAGGCCTATGCTGTCCATCTGCATCATACCATGCAATGTAATCACCTTCTGCAATTCTAACTGCTGTTTTTATCGAAGATCCATATCCTTTATTACGAGTATGCTGCTTTATTCTTATTATATCCGGATAATTTTCAGCTATATCTTTTGCAATGGTATAAGTATTATCCTCTGATCCATCATCTATCAATATAATTTCATAAGTATATTCTAATTTTTCCATATGCTCAATCAACTCTATAAGTGTATTTTTAATTCCAGCTTCTTCATTGTAAGCTGGTATAATAATGCTAATATACTTTTCCATCTAATACATCTCCACTAATGTCAATCTTCACTCATCTCAGAGTCTAATGTCACCGACATTTTTTCCGTTGCGCCATATGCAGAAAATAATTTGAAATAAAAATCATAACAAAATACCGGCAATACTGAAATAATCGCTCTATTAATTGAGTCCCCTGGTCCAAGTCTTGCTGCTATTAAACCATTAATTGTTCTGAGTACACCTAAATCTATATATACAATAAGTAGGCATATGCCTAAAAGCAGATATACATCTTGTTTCTGTTTTTTGCTAACCATATAAAGCAAACAAATAGCCATAATACCCAGTGTTCCACCCCAAAACCAATCCACTGTAACCGTATTCTGAAGTACAGTATGCATATTTTCCAAATATGTTTCCCCAAAAATAATAAACATTATAAGATTAAATGCAAATAGAGAAGCATAACATATCTTGCACAGATGTTCCTTTGAAATAGCTCTTGTCAAACGATCGCCTAGTAAAATAAAACTACCAACTATTACAAAAGCAGCAACCATTAGCAATAGCGTTTCTATATTGACAAAATGTCCATTTAAACCATTTTTTAATATGGAAAAAATCTTTAAGTAATACAGTAGAAACGTAATAAATGCAGATAATAAAAATGCCATTAGTTTTTTACACTTGTTTACATAGCAAATCGAAAAACAGCCAATTATAACACATATAGTAATGGGCGAGTCAACTCGTAATAGCATAATAGCTATTACAATAATATGTATAAATATTTTATGCTCCAATAAAGCTTCTTCTTTACTTTCCAACATTCTTTTTAGGTAATAACAAAGAATAAAAATATATATCATCGAATATGTATGAGATATAATCCATCCTGAAAGCAATCTTATTGGGGGGAGAGTATATGTAATTATCGAAAGCCCAATACTTATCATCTTTCTCTTGTTAGAATCATAATTCTTATTCTGAAAAAGTGTCTCTTCAATTATTTTTCCATATAAAATCCAAAAACATATTTCAAAACAATGATGTATTGTATAAATATTATCAGCACCAAAAAAATATGTCAGCGATGAGAATGTAGCAGGCAACATCCCTGTGGATGTCAGAAAAGTTTGTTGTGTGTTATTTATTTCTCCTAAAATTGCTATTCCTTTTCCCCATTGTTGAATTAAATATTGGCTATCCCCTGTACCATATGAAATATTCATTAATCCGGTAGATGCAAATGCAGCAATACCTATAAAAATAATACTATCATAAATGAAAAAAGTTCTATTTTGCTCTAAATATCCATTTAGAAAAAACCTCAATACAAAAATGCCGATCCCTAACCCCCAAAAAATAGAAATCAAATTATAATTAACACCAATAAATAAACAAGATATGCTCCCTATTCCCCATATTGCTGCCCCCAGTATATATGAAACAGCAATATTGCTCCATGTTCCCAACTTAGATTTTTTACCTATTCTCCCACAATAGCCGATAAAAAAGAGAACGTATGATGCTAATATCTGCCTTATTTGCATCCCTGAAGATAACCTGTTAAGCAATTTACTAATGTCATATGTCTCGTTAATACGAATCCTATACGTAATAAAAGTAAATATACACAATAAAATACTTATAAAAACGCCTCTTTTTTGACTTTTATTCACCTTTTAAAGCTCTCCATTCCATATCTGTCATAATATATATATTATGCATTGAATCAATTGCGACCACTATATTTTCTTTATCTGATATTTGATCCATATTTGCACTAAGAAAAAGCTGATACAATTCTAATCTGTCTTGCCGATATTCTCTCAGTGTTTCAATTTCTGTATCATTAAAGCAATCTGAAGCGCTACACAAACTCATTCTTCCCATATCTAAAAATGATTCCCTCTTCTCCATCAGGAAATCTATCTTTTCTTTATAATCAAAAACTATTATTTCTTTTGAATATAGCTGAAAATACCTTTGATACATTTTACAGTTTCCATACAAAGATACCTCTCGATCTCTTAACATCATACATAGCAGAGCATCTGCATTCCCTGAATTGTATGTATAGCACACCTGTGAAGAACTAAATCCAACCTGGATATTACTTGATGCTGACCAAATTGCTCTATATGGTATATAAATCGTCAATTCACAATATATATTTAATATAGCAAGGCAACAGAGTAATCCTATTATCAATCTTTCGTTACTCCATCTATAAATATCTGAGCAAATACATACGCAGATTATACCTATTATCACAAGTAATTTTATAAGCAAATTGCAATCTAATATAATAGTACAACCTACAGCGACAAAACCGCTTACAATGTCAAATATTCTTTTTATCTTTTGCCCGTCTTTCAATCCTAGACCTCCAGAATTTAATAATCTCGCTTAATCAAATAAAAATGTGTACGGCCAAAACATACGTCATTTATACGATTCTGTTTCACTATTTATTTTATCCCAATCCTTTCTTATAATTTCCATTCCTATAACATCATAAAATTCTCCTTTCCTATAAACTTCTTCTTTATAATATGCACATTGTACAAATCCAACTTTCAGATAACACCCGATAGCGCTTTCATTATCTGCTAAGACCGTAAGTCGGATTTTGTTCAATAACAATTCGCAAAAGCCAAATTCCAGCATCTTTTTTATTGCTTGTTTACCGATTCCTTTATTGCGGAACCCATCCTCGCCAATAAATATTCCAAACTCACCATTTTTATTTCGGTAATCAATATTTTTTATAAAAATAGTCCCTATATCTTTTGCAATTTCTGGAATCTCTATAATAAACTGATAACATTCCCTATTTTCCACTACTTTATGAAAATATTTTAAATGAGTCTCTACTGTAATATCGTCTTGAGAATATAGATTCTGTTTTACCAATGGATTATTTCTCCACTTCACAATTTTCCATGCGTCCTCTTCAATCACCGGTCTTAATTTTACTTCCATTATGTAATCAATAAGCTATCGCAAAAAAGTCGCTATATACAAAATATGGAGTTGGGCTTACATGTAGAATGTCCACATATCGTATATAAGAAATATTTTGCTCCTCTTTTTCCTCCTCAATATATTCTTTATTTTCTGTTAACAAAATTTATTACTGCAGAAATCACCGTCTCTACATCCTCATATGTTAGCCTTAAATGCATTGGTAATGAAATCACATGATCACTTATGTAACGAGCTGTAGGACATGTACCATCGGCATAAGAATACATACTATAAACCGTGTTATCTATATAGTGAACTCCTGGATAAATCTCCTGATTGTTTAAAGCTAATATACCTTCATCACGTTCATCAACTAATATCTGAAATAAATGGCGACTACTATCACAATTCTGTGGTATCCTCATTAATTTTATTTTATCACCGTAAAGCTCAAATCCTTTTTCGTACCAAGAAGCTATCTGCTTTCGATAAGCATTATCAATATCCAAACGCTTAAGCTGAGTTAATGCAATTGCAGCCATTATAGAGTTTCCATGATATTTATTACCTACATACTCCACATCATATTTCCATTTATATGTTCCCCCCTTCAAATTTGTTCTCTCATAAGTATCCTTATTAATTCCAAGCCAAGTTTTCTTTCTTGCCATCTTATCCAATTCTGGATTCTTAAAACATAACATACCACTATCAGCTGTAGGCAGATTTTTGACAGCTTGAAAAGAATACACGATTACGTCTGCACCCCCCCCCCACAATTTCACCGTTTAATCTGGTTCCGGCCAAATGGGCTGCATCCAATATTAACTTTAGGTCATACTTTTTACATATCTTCTCAATTTCCTCATAATCACCAGTATTCCCTCCTATTCCCACAAAACAAACTGCTTTTGTCTTATCTGTAATATGATCCTCCACACTTTTAGGATCTAGACAGGCTGTATCATTTACATCAGCAAAAACAACCTTTAAATCCGACAATAAAATAGCATGATTTGTAGAAATAAAGGTTAACGGTGTAGATATAACCTCACTATCAGCATCCCAGCCATAATAATCTTTCAAACAGTCAATTGCTAAATTTAAACCTGCTGTGGCAGAATTTACATAATGTGCACAATGAGGAAGTTTCGTATAATTTTTCCATTCATTTTCTAACTCTACTGTCTTCCATCCCAAGCCTGTCCATCCTTTCTCAAGGCACTCCCGAATCTCTTTCAAACATCCTTCTACATCAAAAGTAGGCATAAATAATTGTATAGCCATTGTAATCCCTCCTAAGTAAAAATATTCAATACTTACTAATAAAATTTCTTTTCAATTTAGAGTTCCTTTTATAAAAGATAAAAGTCTCTTAGTCATAAATCGCTCCATTATCTCTATATCATATCTAACTGTCTCTGTTGAATTCAAAAACATATTTAATCCATCTACATTCTCCTCATCTACAATATAAATATTATGTGGATCAAAGAAATCTTCATTTGCTATTTTGCTTGCTGTTGTTATCAATCTTTTCTCATAGAAAATTGCTTCACAGCATCTTAAAGTAATGGCATTAGAACCTTGTTGCCCTATATCCAAAATACATTTTGCATTTCGGATATAAGAAATCACCTCCTTGTAACTAATGAGTTGATTATAATGAATATGTTCTTTGTATTTTTGTTCCTCAGGTCTTACTCCATTTATAAAAAATAAACATTTCAATCCTTCACCTGACAATCTTTGATAAATTAATAGTAACATAGGTAAACGATCTTTTGCATTTCCCACATAAAAAACATCACATTCCTCCTTTTCTATTTTTGTCTGTATTTTTGAATATACCGTTGGATAATAGACTAGTCCATTTTGTTTCGCATCAGTCTCATCATACATTAAAATCAAATCATAATTTTGTTTTATATAGTTCAGACTCGAAAACCTATTTGTTCCACTCTTTTCATAGATATTCGTAAATATAAAAACCAGTTTTACATTCCTGTACACCTTCTTCAAATGTTGCAAATAATATACATCATATGCTAATCTATTCCAATCATGAAATACTGCATATTTCAAATCGATTTCTTGCTTTTTGATCTTCCTATCTATCATGCTATATAAAACGTTCTTTAGCATAATACTTTTCACTTTCATTCTTACATATATTAATGAGTATAGAATCCTACATAAAAAACCAGTTGTTAACATCTTACCATCAATATATAAACCTTCTTGTTTTTTAATCAAATCGTGATAAATAACATCACACCAATCTGCTGTTGCTCCATATACTACAAATTCACTCCTCACTATTTGTCCTCTTTTCCTTTAATATTAATTCAATATATCGGTATGCTCTAGGTTTGAAGAGAAATGCCATACCTATATATATAATCATACCAAGCAATATTTTAAAAAACAATTTCAAATATATCTGCATTTCAATCATATCAGCAAATGCCACTCCTATCATCATAAATAAAGTAATTAATACTGATCCAACTATATCCTCAAATAATTCTCTAATGTTATAGAAAAAAAGTTTTTTTGTTTCATATATATACATTATCCACTGTATAATCGTTGCCAATACGATACCATACGCCACTGCATATACACCTATTTTCACTGTTATACACAAGACCATAAATGAAATTCCCAATTGAATATAGACAGTTTTGCAAAAGATATCACTTCTACCAATTGCATTTATTGCTTGCATATGAACCGATATTAATGGTTGCATGAAATAAGCCAAACATAATATTCTAGCAAAAGGAACACTTGGTAACCATTTTTCTGTCAGCAAAACTTCTGTCATTTCCGGCGCAACCATCGCTAATCCAGCCATAATCGGAAAAATAATAAATGCAACCATACTTAAAGTCTTTCGCATCATAACCTTTAATCCGTCTCTATTCTCTTGCCGCTCAGAATAGATTGGTAAAATTACTGACTTGATGGTATCATTCGAGCACCTTATAACTATAGCAGGAATTTGTTGTCCTCGATTATAATACCCTAATGTAGATGTATCGGAAATTTTCCCCAAAACTAATCCTTGAATTTCTCTATAGAAAGTATCTAAAAAATATGCCGCCATTATTTTCCAACCATATTTCCACAAAACTTTTGCTCGCTCTAAATCAAAAATAAACTTAGGTCTCCAATTAACTGAATACCACATTATCAGACAATTTAATGCACTACTACATAGCTGGTATATTACAAGTGACCACACACCTTTTCCTGCGTATGCCATAATAATACCTAAAGAGCCCGAAATCAAAATAGAAATCAGTGTACATTTGAATAATTTTTTAAACAACATATTTTTAACGACATATGCATTTTGAACCGAATTTATTGCATGAAAAAATAAAACTATACTCAATACCCTTAATACTCCTGTTATAGTCTCTTCTCCATAAAACCATGCAATTAGAGGTGAAATTTCAAACATACATATATATAACATCACGGCCAGCACTATACTAATCCAAAACACAGTAGAAAAATCCTTTTCATCACTATCTTTTTTCTGAATTAATGCAGTATTAAGCCCAGACTGTACCAATACGGTTGCCATTGTAATAAAAATAGTTACCAATGTAATAATTCCATAATCCTTTGGAAGTAACAATCTTGCCAACACAATTTGGATGGCAAGCTGAATTCCCTGTGTTCCAACCCTCTCCAGCATCTTCCAAAAAAATGATGAAACTATAACATTTTGATTAGATTTCACTCTCTACCGCCTCCGCTGCCTTTACAGCATATTTATTAATATAATCATATTTTTTATTTTGCTTTTTTAATAAATATAATGAATAAGGATATATAATACTAAGACAAATTCCTATCGAAATAGTAAGATTATTAAATAAAAGTAAAACAAAACCACAAAACATTGTTGGAATTGTAATAATCAAACAATGTTTATCAAAAAACTGTCTTTTAAATAGAGAAAAATAATTAACTATGTTATATATACCAATCCCAAATCCATAAAATGCAAACGTATCAAGGAAAAAGGAATGTTGACCCACATTAGACAATAGCATCTCTCTTCCTAAATCTAATTGACCAATAATACCCAAAAAAGGATATTTTAAAAGACAATTCAAACTCTGATTTATAGTAAAAAACCGATCTTCAAAGAAACTTATAAAGACATTTTGAATGAAATAATCTTTCATTTCATATAAACGCATAAACGTTTTTCCGTTTTGAGGAATAATTTTAAGAAAATTTTCTAATACTATTTTCATAATATCATTCCCAAAAAGCAAAAAAATTACCATACCAAAACTTAAAAATAACATCCAAATTTTATTTTTTTTGACTAAGAGAACCATTATAGTCAAAATAAAACCTATTATTGAAATCATTAATGCTGTCATATAATTCGACAAAATTATCTCTATATAAGATAAAATAGCTATTATCAGACAAACAGCCTTATGTTTTTTATTTTTTAGTTGAAAAAATAACCCTATACAAATATTTGAAAGAAGAGAAAGAAAATAGATAAATTCATATCCCCCTATTCCTTGTCCTCTAGCTAGTAACGTATAATCACCTGTTGTTTTAATCTTTCTTGAAGCATATGGATTATTTAATAATGCTATAAATGTTTTCAAATATACATAAATTAAAAATGGCGATATTATTTTTAACATTTTCCCTATGTCGTTCCACATATCAACATACTCACAATAGCTACTTATCAAACTCCCTAATAAGAATACTACCAGTATCAAATATCGATTACTAATAAAACTATACCCCATAATGCAAGGCATGACAACTAAATATACATAAAGAGGAATGGAATAAATCTCTTTTGATGTCCATTTCTTTTTATCCATCAAAGCTATTATTAACCACAAAAATAATAATAGAATAGTAATAAATGTACTATATTGATATACCATAAATGGAGAATAAAGTGCAAATAACACACACATACACAAGGGGATTTCAAAAACGATCCTATTAAATACTTTTCTACTATTTATCATATATTTAAACCTATTCAAGAATACTTGTATATATTTCTTCGATCTGAGTCTTGATTTTTTTTTCTGAAAATTTTTCTATCATTACCCTCTTAGCATGCATCCCCATTTTTTCTCTTAGCTGTGGGGCTTTCACTAAGGTAATCATTCCGTTAATTATCTGATCAACATCTCTTTTCTCAACAAGAATTCCATTTTTTCCATTTTGAATAATTTCTGGTATTCCTCCTACCTCTGTTGCAACTACTGGCAATCCTTCCTTTTGAGCTTCCAAGATCGAATTACACAATGTCTCATGCCATGTACACAATACAAATATATCACATACTTTTAAAAAATCTGTCACATTTTTTTTATATCCCAAAAAAAATACTTGTCCGTCCAAATTATTATCATCAACCCTTTTTTTAAATTTTTCCAAATAACTTCCATCACCTATAATCATAAATTTCACATTATCTTCAGGCCTCCACTTCAAAATAGCATCGCATAAATCAGAAAAACCTTTCTCCTCTGTTATTCTACCTGTTGAAACGATAACAATATCATTTTCTCCAATACCTAGTTCTTTTCTGATTCCTCTTAATTCCCTATTTTTCGTTTCTATGTGGCCTACATTATATATTGTACCATACATATTTTTTACACTTCTATTTATAAAATTTTGCTTTCTCACATAATCACTTACGCAGTAGGCAATGTCCACTTTCCTCATTGTTGCTATCTCGCAAAAACGTACAATCACTTTTTTCCATTTTCTAAACTTAACTGCTTCATCTGTAAAACCTCGTATTGCCAAAATAATTGGCTTTTTTTCTTTTTGAGCCGCCCTAGCCAAATGATAACCTACTAATTGTAGACCATGAATATGAATTATATCTGGATTTGCTTGTTGAATTTGCCTTCTTAAATTTTTTTCTAATTTTATATTAAAAACTTTTAAACGTCCTCGAGGAACAATTAATGGAATAAATTCATATTTGTCTGATAAAAGCTCTATTATTCGCTTGTGGCTTATGTAAGGCCCCCCATTTTCATGTCCCTCTTGAAATGAAATCATAATCTTAGCAATCTTCTCTGACATTTAGTTCCCTTTCCCCCTCTCAGAGTTCATAAACCACAGATAATCTTTTAAAAATCCATATGTTTTACTTTACTAATAAATTTAATCCACGATTATCTCTATTCATTATTCTCTCTGTTAATATCTGTTTATGCTTTTTTATGTTCTCTATATCAAACCGCATTTTAACCAATCTTGCAGGATTCCCCGCATATATTCCGCCTTCAATAACATCATGTGTAACCACAGATCCTGCCCCAATTATACTTCCAAATCCGATATGAACCCCCCCCAATATGATTACATTAGCACCTATCCACACATCATCCTCTATCACAATTGCCGAATCACTATTTTTTTCCTTTTTGACTGTATCCATGTATACTCCTACCTGATCATATATATGGTTACCTCCATGAATATGTACCCCTGGTCCAAACATCACATGATTACCTATAATAATTTCTCCATGCATCGATTGAAGAACATAATTACTTCCTATATAAACATGATCACCTATTTTTATATTTTCATATGTAGCAATTCCATTATTTCCCAAATACACTTCACTACCGCATTCAGCAAATCTGCTCTTTAAATATTTCTTAATAAGAAAATTACAGCTCCTTTTTATATACCACATTATTTTGCCTATGACAGACATTACATACCTCCCGTATTTTATCATCTATCAATTATCACAAATTATATACAAACTCCATTATTCTTCTTACCTGAATCATTGGTGTCTTATTTTTAGATACAAAATCCAATGCGCGTTTTCCAAGTAAAGTATAATCTTCGTATGGTATCCTTCTAATATTTTCTAACAAAGATTTTATTCCTTCTGTACTCTCATTCTCTAACACAATCGAATAATCAAAATATTCTTCTGGTATTCCTTTCAATCGAGTCAATATGGTTGGAGTCCCAGTAGACATATACTCTAACGTCTTTGAAGGAAATGAATACTTTGTATATTCTTCATTCGAGAATCTCGGATTAATCAAAAAACTCGCTTTTCTTTCTAACCTTTGTACTTCTTCATTTGGTTTAATTCCCAAGTATTTAATCCTCGGATCCTTTTCAGCCTGCTCTTTCACATAATTCACCAATCCTCCGCCACCGCATATCCATAATTCCATATCCTTATGGGTAACATATCTAAATCCTTCTACAAGAATTTTTATTCCATTGTCTTCACTTAACCACCCAGCATAAAAAAAAATCATTTTATTTTTTGTGGTTAATGCATCATTATCCAAATGAATTTCTGGTTCAGAAAATCCTTCCATAACAATATATGGTTTATTTCTTGTATTCACAACATTATTCATATATTTTGACAACAATATGTATGCATCGAAATTGTTTTCTAGATAAAAGGATATTTTTTTCCATATCCAAAAAAGTATTAAATTTTTAGGTGGTCTGCGAAATACGCTTATTTCTGAACTTATTGTAACGACTTTATAGCCATACTTTCTTCTCAATAACATAGCAGGAATACAGTGAAGCGGATTAGCGGAATATGTTAAAATCACCTTTTTTCCTCCACTTCTTGAAGCCCAGTTCTCTATATACTTTTTATTAGAAATTAGTGCATTTAATACACCGTCTATTCTCTTTTCGCACCACATATAATCAATATCATATCCGCAATAGTTTTCCCCATTGATTTTTCTCAAATGCCTATCCATCAGCGGTAAATAGGATCTTATATGAATACTATTATCCTTCATATTCTCTTTCAATCCACATAATAGTTTTCTTTCAAACTGTTGTCTGGCATGAGAACTATTACTTCCTTTTTTTACTAGTGTATTAAATAGACTCTCATTACAAAAATAACCCAAATAAAGTATATCCATATTTTTTACAGATTCTCCCTGTACCATTCGATTGCTTCTATGATTCCTTTTGCAAAGTTATATTCTGGATTATATCCTAGCATTTTTTTCGCTTTTCCTATATCTGCATTAGAATGTCTGATATCACCAGCTCTTTCTGGTCCAAAATTAGGCTCCGCTTTTTTCCCCAAGGCATCGCAAAGATAATAATATATATCTATCAGATATTCTCTCCCGCCATATGCAATATTATATGCCTCACCAGCAGCTTCCGTGGATGCCAGACATGCTTTTAAGTTTGCCTCTATTACATTCTCAATATACGTAAAATCCCTGCTCTGCTTTCCGTCTCCATTAATTGTTGGAATTCCATCATTTAATAATTGTTTGATAAATTTAGGTATAACCGCCGCATACGCGCCATCTGGATCCTGACGTCTGCCAAACACATTAAAATACCTGAGACCATATGTGTCTAAGTCATATAATCTTTTATATAATTTCCCATACTCTTCATCTACACTTTTAGTCAAAGCATATGGCGATAGGAGATTACCTTCTTGGCCTTCCACTTTAGGAAGAACTGGATGATCTCCATACACAGAAGAACTGGATGCATAGACAAATTTCTTTACCCTTGACTGACGAGCTGCCTCCATCATATTCAGTGTACCCCTAATATTCACCTCCTCATAGTAAAGCGGCATTTCTATACTTCTCGGAACGCTTCCCCATGCAGCTTCATGCATCACATAATCTACATCTGTACAAGCCTGTTTACAAGTATCTAAGTCTCTGATATCGCCTTTTATAAAAGTATATTTGGGATATTCCAAAAACAAATCAACATTTTCCTGCTTCCCTGTAGAAAGATTATCCAAACAACGTACTTGATAACCCATATTTAATATCGCTTCACACAAATTAGATCCAATGAAACCGGCTCCGCCGGTAACTAAAAACACGCTTTCCTTTGGAAAATCTAAATCCTTATACCTCATCTTTATTTTGCTCCTTACAATCTCCAGTAATGATACCCTGCAGAAACAAACTCCTTTTTATCTAAAATCCCTTTTACCTCCACAATAACCTTTTTTTGATTTTCTCTCACTTTAAACATCCCATCAATTTGCTGCATAGTCATTCCTGTAAATGCTTTATGGGCCACAGCAATAACAATTGCATCCATTTCCCGGATTTCTTCCACAGGTACAAATTCTATTTCATACAGTCTTCTTGCTTCGTCTTTATCAGCAACAGGATCTGTAATAACCGGTGAAATGCCGTATTCATGAAGTTCTTTTATAATCTCAATCACTTTCGTATTCCGTGTGTCCGGACAGTCCTCTTTAAATGTAAAACCTAGAACTGCAACCCTCGCATTTTTTACAGGAACATCTGATTTTATCAGACTTTTTACTACATTTTCAGCCACGTATTTTCCCATATCATCATTGATCCTGCGTCCACTGAGGATAATCTGGCTGTGATATCCCAACTGCTCCGCCTTATAGGTAAGATAATAAGGGTCAACACCAATACAGTGTCCGCCGACTAAACCAGGAGTAAAATTTAAAAAATTCCATTTTGTCCCTGCTGCATTTAATACAGCTTTTGTGTCTATCCCCATTTTATTAAAAATAATGGATAATTCATTCATAAACGCGATATTGATATCGCGCTGGCTATTCTCAATCACTTTTGCAGCCTCGGCGACCTGGATGCTTTCTGCTCTATAGACTCCTGCATCCACTACTAATTCATAGATATGCGCCACCTCCTCTAAAGTCTCTTCATCCATACCTGACACAATTTTTGTAATGGTATCAAGCCTGTGTACCTTATCTCCCGGATTGATTCTTTCCGGGGAATATCCCACTTTAAAGTCCTTACCACATTTCAATCCACTTTCTTTTTCAAGAATCGGTACGCAAATTTCTTCCGTTACGCCAGGGTAAACCGTAGACTCATATACTACTATCGAACCCTTTGTCAGATTTCTTCCCAATATTCTGCTGGCGCCTTCTACCGGAGAAAGATCTGGGGTATGATCTGCATTTACCGGTGTTGGCACTGCCACAATGTGGAATTTTGCTTCCTTTAACTTTTTTTCATCATCTGTAAAGTCAACTGTTGTATTGGCTATCACATCATTTCCCACTTCGTTTGTCGGATCGATTCCAGCCTGATAGAGCTTAATTTTCTCACTGTTCAAATCATATCCAATTACTTTCGCCTTATTTGCAAATGCAACTGCAATAGGCATTCCTACATACCCCAAGCCAATTAAACTGATTTTCTCTTCCTGTTCTTCGATCTTTTTATATAAACTCACGCTTTTTTCTCCTTAATCTATCTGTTTTTTGAATCTACGTCTCCTGTTCTATTCATGTTTTCGAAAAAATTTCCAATCCCACTTGAATTCTCTGCATTCTTCCAAATAAAGACATCTCCAGAAATGCTTTTCGCTTATGCCGGTCAATCTTTTTAATATACCCTTCCTTTCCTTTTAATGGACCTGATAAAATAATAACCTTTGCATTTTCTATAATACCTTCTGACATCTTCACAATCTGCTCGTCTCCTCCAAAAGCCATTAGAAAACTCACCTCTTCTTCTGTAAGCGGTACTACCTCATCACCTGTTCCCAATAATTTCGTAAGCCCTGATATGTTTTTCAATTTTCTAGAAAGCTTCTCCGATTTGTCGGCATCTAAAAAAACATATCCAGGAAACAGGATTCTTTTCTGAATCTTCCATTTACCCTGAATATGTTTTTTTTCTTCATAGTAAGGGATAAAGCAGTCCTTGAGCACATCAGATGACATATACTTCAGACATTGAAGCCTGATATTCTCCTCTGTCCCCGTGCGTACCTGTATGACATACCACATATACATCCTCCAATCCTTTTATATCACTATTTATCCTGGTATTACAGAAATTACCAGAAGAAAATTGAATATGCTTCGCCACACTGTCTTTACTCAGGCAGATCAAAATTCACATTATCACAACTTAAACTTCCAAACGCGGCGAAGCGACGATTTGGAAGTCTAAGAATTTGTCTTTCAAAACGAATCATCAACATCATATATTTAGTACATTCATCCACTTAAAAATACCACATCTATATATATTTGTCAAAAGTTTTCGACAGCCTGCTCCACGTCAACATCCGCAATCCCCCTATTTAAAAACCCTTCCGGCAGCCTGGAACTAGTATCCTGAAATTCTTTTTTCCACTCCGCCTGCATCCTCTGATCCCGAACGATATCCGACTTCCGAAGATTATAAGTCGGCACAATCTTCTTTACGATTTTCTTCATATGATCGGTCTCTGCATATGCAGACTGGTACAGTTCCTCCAGATCCTTTAGGAATTCTTCCTCATCAAATTCAATCGGCTTTCCAACATGAATCCGCTCATTCTCCGTACTCTGTAGCCCCTCTTCATCCATCAATATCTCTTCATACAGCTTTTCTCCCGGTCGGAGTCCCGTATACTTAATCTTAATAT
The DNA here is from genome assembly GCA_000403295.2 of Lachnospiraceae bacterium M18-1. Taxonomy (GTDB): domain Bacteria; phylum Bacillota; class Clostridia; order Lachnospirales; family Lachnospiraceae; genus Schaedlerella. The sequence continues at coordinate 971,202 of KE159605.1, forward strand.
CCGTATCCACTTCAAACCCTGACAAGCGGATCAGATTCTGTGCCAGCTCCGCTATCTTCACAGGCTGTCCCATATCCAGTACAAAGATCTCTCCGCCCTCTGCATTCACTCCTGCCTGCAGCACAAGCGATACAGCTTCCGGAATCGTCATGAAATACCTGACAATATCTGGATGAGTCACCGTTATCGGTCCGCCTGCGGCTATCTGCTTTTTAAATAGCGGGATCACGCTTCCATTACTTCCCAACACATTTCCAAAACGCACTGCAACATACTCTGTCTCAGACCGATTGTTAAACACCTGAATGATCATTTCACAAATCCGTTTGGAGGCCCCCATGATATTGGTCGGATTGACTGCTTTATCCGTAGATATCAGCACAAATTTCTTCGTACTATATTTATCTGCTGCCAATGCCACCTTATATGTACCAAACACATTATTCTTGATTGCCTCGTTTGGGCTGTCTTCCATCAGGGGTACATGCTTATGTGCTGCCGCATGATATACAATATCAGGCTGGTATCTTGCAAAAACACTGTCAACCTTCCGGCCATTGCGTACAGAACCAATCAAAACAACCAGATTCAAGTATGGATATTTTCCCATCAACTCCTGTTGGATATCATAGGCATTATTTTCATAAATATCAAATATGATCAGCTGTCTTGGATTATTTGCCGCAATCTGACGGCAGAGCTCGCTTCCTATACTTCCGCCACCGCCTGTCACCAGCACGACTTTATCAAACACATAATTTCCAATCTGTTCTGTCATAACCTGAACCGGTTCCCGGCCCAGCAGATCTTCAATCTCTACATTGCGCAGCTTGGACACACTGACGTCACCATTTACCAGCTGATATACTCCCGGCAGAATCTTCATTTCACAGTTAGGGACCTTCTGGCAGATAGAAAGTATCTTCCGCTGTTCCTTTCTGCCTGCGCTTGGAATCGCTATGATGATCTCATTGACCGCGTACTTCTGTGCGGCTTTCAAAATCTGGTCCCTTCCCCCGACCACCTTAATGCCGTGAATAAATGTTCCATGCTTTCTGGAATCATCATCTATGATACAACATATCCGAGAATCTAGTTCATTACTCAGCTCCAGTTCTTTCATAACTACATTACAGGCTTCCCCCGCGCCAATAATCATGGTATTACGGGTATGATTTCCATGGATACGTCCACGGTATAAAAGCCGGACAAACCGATACGAAAACCTGCTTACACAAGTCAATAAAAACAAAGCTGTACCATAAAGCGGAAAATAACTTCTGCAAATGTCTTTGTTATATGTAAAAAAGAAATAAAACACATTAAAAAGAAATGACCCTATACAGCCTTCCAGCACATATACCAGTTCCTTGATGCTGGCAAATCTCCAAAGGCTTGTATAAAGGCGCAGCAATGCATAAATCCCTACCGTAACTATTGTATTAATTGGCATTAGTTCGATAACAGAAGCCAGATACCGCCCATCAATCTCGGATATGTGCATATTGAATCTGAGCCAGAGCGCCAGAAAAGAACTTAAGTTTATAAATACGATGTCCAAACATATAAGAAATGTTCTGGATAGAATGGAAAAAGCTTGCTTTTCTTTCATATCATCTATAAAACTCTTCATCTGTATATATCCTCCGCTTACTGCGTCATTTCGAAAGTATTCACACACCCTGCCGAAATATCACCCATTTACTAAACGCATAATTCACCAGAATCACGAGCACCCCCGCAATAATCTTAATCACCGAATCCGGATATCCCATCCTGTCCACCAGCACCCACAGCATCCCCGTCTCACCAACTCCGGAGAGCACCCGTGCTGCCGCAAACTGCCAGACCTCCTGAAACAGCTTCTCCTTGCTCCAGTCCTTAGATCCAAACACCAATACCTTATTCACCACATAGGCAAATATCACCGCGATCACCCATGCAATGATATTACTGACGAGATAATGGATGGAACACAGCTTCGTACAGATAAAATATACCGCATAGTTTACAAGAGTAGTCACAGCGCCCCAAAAAACATAGGAGACCATTTCCCGATGACGTACTATAAGGCGCTCCCATATCTTCTCCATACTCCTGCCATTCCTTTCCATTGCTCATAAAATCGCTTCCGCCGCAGCCAGTGCAGCCCCCACAACCTTATCCATATCATAATACTGATAATTCCCCAGCCGTCCTCCGAAGGTCACATTCTCCTCCGCCGCAGCCAGCTTCTTATATTCCGCATACAACTCACTGTTCTTTGCATCATTGACCGGATAGTAGGGCTCCATCCCGACCTGCCACTCGGAAGAATACTCCCTGGAGATCACCGTCTTATCCTGCTTTCCAAATTCAAAGTGTTTATGTTCGATGACCCGTGTATAAGGTACTTCCTTATCCGTATAATTGACCACTGCATTACCCTGGTAGTTTTCGCAGTCCAGGACCTCTGTCTCAAAACGGACAGAGCGGTATTCCAACGCCCCCAGCTGATATCCGAAATATTCATCGATCATCCCTGTAAAAATGATCTTCTCCGCAATATCCGGATGCTCCTCCCGGAACTTGAAGAAGTCCGTATTCGTCCGCACTTCGATTCCTTCCAGCATCCGCTCCACAACGGCTGTATAACCGCCGATGGGAATCCCCTGATAGCGGTCGTTGAAATAATTGTTGTCATACGTGAACCGGACGGGCAGACGGCGGATGATGAAAGAAGGCAGATCCTTACAGTCCCGTCCCCACTGCTTTTCCGTATAGCCCTTTACCAGCTTCTCGAACACGTCCCGCCCCACCAGAGACAGACACTGTTCCTCCAGATTCTTCGGTTCCGTAATTCCGGCTTCCTCCACCTGTCTGGCGATCATGTCCTTCGCCTCCTGGGGGGTACGAATCCCCCACATCTTGCTGAATGTATTCATATTGAAAGGAAGGTTGTACAGCTCGTCTTTATAAACCGCCACCGGAGAATTGATATAGTGATTAAACTCCGCAAACTGGTTCATGTAATCCCAGATTTTTTTATCCGAGGTGTGAAAAATATGCGCGCCATATTTATGCACATGGATGCCCTCAATGTCTTCACAATAAATGTTTCCCGCAATATGATCCCTTCTGTCGATTACAAGGCATTTCTTCCCTCTCTGATGAAGTTCGTGCGCCATGACTGCACCATACAATCCGGCTCCGACGATCAAATAGTCATACTTCATAATGCTTCTCCATATATTTTTCCGTTTTTCATTCCACAATATTCATATTATCTGTCAAACAGACTGAATTTTCGGAATTATATCACATTTTTATTTCTATAAAAGCTCTATCTATTTTACTCTCTATCCAAAGGCTTTGTCAATGTTTACTCTCATATTAGCAAAAGTTACTATTCAACCTCCTCCAGCACTCCCCCCAGCAGTACCATAGTTCCATCCTCCAAAACAGCATACACATCAATATGATATACCCCTGTCTTGTATCCGAAGCCGGCAATGCTGATATCCATCACATAATTTCCCTCTTCATTCTGCCCTGCCTGCATCCACTGAAGGTCGCTCTGATCCTCCTCCTCCCATACGGCCACGTTTATGGCCATAATGTCTCCTTCCACATTCCGGATATCAGAGATCATGAGAGGCAGAATCCCGGTCATTGCATCATACTCTGACACCGTAAGCAAAGCTGACGCCACTTCCACCTGCGGTGTCTCCGTCTTTGGTACCGCTTTTATATAAGATGTCAGGTCTTCCATGAACTTTGACTTCCTGCTCAGTTCTGTTTCCACCCAGTCACGCTGGTACTTTTCTGTCAATGTCCATTCATCAGAGAACAGATTAGTCCCCAGTCCCAGGCGGTTTCCTTCGATTTCTGCGCCCAGGCTTGCCAGAGTGGTCGGATAGTAATCGTATGTGGTGTAGTTCCTGTATACATCCGGTTTCTGCACTTCGGCGGCCGGATTGATGTAGGCCGTATACACCTTTCTGGCATAGTCATAGTCCACGTCCTCACAGAAATCACTGTCCATCGTGGGATGGTCGCCTGCAAGCACGATGGTTGTATTTTCATAAAAGTCCTGCCTCTGGATCCATCTTACAAACTCTGTCACCATCCTGCTGGAACATGCCATCACATTTGCATACTGGTTGCCCCCAAATTCGTCCCTGCAGCGTTCACAGACATATCCGTCCTCTCTGTGGGTATCCACAGTCAGTATCGTCAGGTTAAAAGGCTCCTCCTGTTCTGCCAGTGTGCGCAGCTCCCTTTTTGCAAAGTTAAAAAGCCGTTTATCTTCATATCCCCACCATACACGGTATCCCTCCGGGATCATTTTCTCATCGGCCGCGTAGATGTAGTCATGGATCGTAAAATCTCCGTGCCCGGAAAACAAAAGCCTTCTCCCGCCGAATGTGGCGTCGGATCCGATCAGCAGAGTCTGGGAGTAGCCTGCCTGCTGGAGGATATCCCCCAGGGTAGTGGTTCCGGCAAAAAAGGAATCCTGAGTATTCATCTCGTTATTTTCCAGCGGAATAGACAGGGGCAGGCCTGCAGACTGTGCAAACATCGCCGCAACAGTCCAGGTTGTCTGGGGCATGGAATATCCGCCGTTCAGAATAGTCTCTGAGCCGGAAAAATCCTCATATTCCTGCGCTATCTCTGTCAGTTCCGGGATGCAGCTTTTCTCAAAAGCACCGCCGTTTTCCTCATCGGTATAAGTAACCTCCATAGACTCGAGGTATATATAGATCAGGTTCCTCTTCTGCTCCGGGAAACGGATCTCCACATTATTTGCATCCACATAATTGTCATCAATAAACGTGGAATAAGTGCTCTTATTCTCCGAATAATTTGCAAGATCCAGCCGGACCCATGTCATGTTTAGAAAGTATCCCGCAAGTACAGCGGAGCCGGCCACAATCCCGGCCATAACCGAATGGTATAATATTTTTCGTTTACGCAGGACGATCATCAGTATGATAATAAAAATCAGCACAAGCACTGTACCTGGTATACAATACTCCATATATTCCATGATGATCTCGGTACTGGTACCCTCTATCGGGGAATTGATATGGTAAACCAGTTCATCCATTGTCAGATGGCTCCATGTGGCAAACATCCATCTGATACTGTTGCTCAGCAAGACAGCTCCGACTCCCAGTATCAGAACAACTGCCGCCTCAAAAACATAAAATATACATTTGATGATCTTAACAAACACATTCTTTGCATTCATTTTTTTCTAACGCTCACTCCACAGTTACAGATTTTGCCAGATTCCTTGGCTTATCTACATCGCATCCTTTTCCGACCGATATATAATACCCGAACAGCTGCAGCGGTATGATCGCCAGAGAATTGGTAAAATACCGGTTTGTCTCCGGAATGTAGATCACATAATCCGCCGCCCGCTTTACTTCGTCATTTCCTTCATTTGTCACCGCCAGCACAAAAGCCCCCCTGGTCCTGACCTCCACCATATTGCTGATCATCTTTTTATACAGCTTCTCCTGTGTCAGGACCGCCGCCACGAGCGTACCCTCTTCGATCAGAGATATGGTGCCGTGCTTCAGTTCTCCTGCCGCATAAGCCTCGGAATGAATATAGGAGATTTCTTTCAGCTTCAGAGAGCCTTCCAGAGAGATCGCATAGTCAATCCCTCTTCCGATGAAAAACACATCCCTGGCCGCCAGATATCGATTCGCAAACTTCTGGATTCGGTTTTTGTTATTTAAAAGCATTTCCACCTGATCCGGAATCCGCTTCAAATCCTCAATATACCGCCCCAGCTCCGCGTCTGTTATCGTCCCCCGTACCTGCGCAAACTTCATGGCAAGGAGATACAATGCGATCAGCTGGCAGGAATAGGCCTTGGTCGTAGCCACCGCGATCTCAGGCCCTGCCCATGTATACATCACATTATCCGCTTCTCTTGCAATGGAGCTTCCCACTACATTCACAATCCCCAGTACCTTTGCCCCCCTGTCCCGGGAATCCCGCAAAGCAGCAAGGGAATCCGCTGTTTCACCGGACTGGCTGATGATCACGATCAGTGTACCGTCCTCGATCAGCGGATCCCGATACCGGTATTCTGAAGCAAGATCAACCTCCACCGGAATCCGCGCCATACCCTCCAGCACATATTTTCCTGTCACGCCCGCATGGTAAGCGGAACCGCAGGCTACGATCATCAGCTTCCTGATACTCCATATTTCCCCGTCCGACATCTCCAGCTCGTCTATGACCACCTTTCCGTCCTTGAACCTTGGAGAGAATGTATCCGTGATCGCCTTTGGCTGTTCATACATTTCTTTCAGCATAAAATGCTCATAGCCGCCTTTTTCCGCGGCATCCACATCCCAGTCAATATGCGTGGAGTCCTTTTGGATGGATTCCTCGTCTACATTAAAGAACTCCATGGAGTCCTGCTTCATGCGGACAATTTCTTCATTTTCAATAAAATAAACGTCTCTTGTATATTTCAAAACAGCAGGCACATCGGAAGCGATGATACATCCATCCTTTGTGTGCCCCACGATCAGAGGGCTGTCTTTGCGTACCGCATAAAGCTCTTCCGGATGATCCTTAAATAAAATACCAAGAGCATAGGACCCTTCCATTCGGTGCATGATCTTGACGATCGCCTGCAGAGGATTCCCCTGATAATAATAATCCAGAAGGTGTGCGATTACTTCCGTATCTGTATCGGAGACAAACTGATACCCTTTCTCGGTCAGCTTCTTTTTCAGCTTCAGATAGTTCTCTATGATTCCGTTATGCACGACTACAATGCTCTGCTCCGCGTTGAAATGCGGATGTGCATTCACGTCTGACGGTTCTCCGTGAGTCGCCCAGCGGGTATGTCCGATCCCGGTATGTCCCGGAAAGATTTCCCCGTCATGAGTCAGTTCACTGAGCACCTTCAGCCTTCCCTTTGCCTTTTTCATCCGGATATTTTTGCCGTCATAGACAGCAATTCCTGCCGAATCATATCCTCTGTATTCCAGCTTGCCCAACCCGTCCAGCAGGATCGGTGCAGCGGGCCGTTCCCCTACATATCCAACTATTCCACACATAAAGCCTCTCCTTTTGCTTCATTCCTCAAAATCCGGCAAAGTGTGCCTGCGGACACACCCTGCCGGATCCTGTTTCCTGCTCCGCTGAATCAGTACGGCGAATCATTCTGATGCAGACAGATACTGATTCTTCATACCATGATATGCTTCATATACAGCAGGCAATCTCTGTAACCATATTCCGTCCCGGATCACACATCAATAAAATCGATATCATCATAGGAATCCTTTTGGGGAGGCTGCTGTGTTCCTCCGGCAGGACTCTTTTTCCCTGGGACGTATTCTTTTATATCGTCTTCCTCGTCATCATCGTAGTCGTATTCATCATCATATTCGTCATCGTATTCATCATAATAGCCGTCATCGGAATCTGTATAATCATCAATATACTCATCCTCAAAATCGTCTTCCAGGTAATCGTCTTCATCGTCCTGCATGTCATCGTCATCATCGTAGCCTACGAACTGGCTGCGGGATTTTTTCCGCAGCTTCGGTTCATCCACATCATCCCCCACATAGAGATTCTCAAGCTCTTCGTTCCGCCGTCCAAGCTTGACGGACAGTACAAGGATGATGATAAACAGGATCAATACGATCACTCCGACAGCCGCCGCAAGGATCAGCAGATTATCTGTAATGATCTTCTGCACTTTCCCAAGGGTTGAACTGTCTTCCTCTTCCTCCGGCTCTTCGGTCTTCACAGGAGCAACATACCGCTGATATGTTGTGTCTACCTGATCATACTGGTAAAAGCCTTCTACTCCGCCGCTGCTCAGTGCATAGATGAGGTAAAAGTCATTGGCCTCCATATTCTGCCATGCCGGGAAGTTCACCCCGTGCAGAGCCAGGGACGTCTCATAGAATGCCTCCGGAAGCCCGCTGCCGTCCGCAGAGGAAAGCACATAAATATAAAAAGAATCTGACACATCTACCCGTTCTGCACGGATAAAGGTACTATCGCTTTCATTGTACAGCACTGTGATGGGATCCTCTTCTCCGGATATCATAAACAGCATCACTTTTCCAGAAGAATCCTGCCGGATCGCGGAATGCTCCACACCTGCATACTGTACGGTACTCCTGGTAAAACCCGCCGGAATCAGTGCGTCTGAAAAGTTCTCATAAATCGCATAATATGCACCGTTGATCTCAATACTTTCCTGACCCATAATCCGTTCTGTCGGCTCTCCCGAAGCCGCAGCGCCTCCGGTCCCATCATCAGGTCCGATCGTAACCGCAGACTCTCCTGCGGTCAAGTTTAAAGTCTCGTCAGAAAACAGATACGCTGTGGAATCTGTCACCCGAATCGCTGCCGTTCCTTCCGCCAGGCCTCTGAACAGCATCTCAAAGACCATCTCCGTCTCAGCCCCCGTACCGGAACGGGTCAGTGTAAGAGTTCCTTCACCGCCCTCTACACTGGTTCCGCTTATAAATTCCAGAAGAGCTGTATCATAAGACAAGGTCACATTCACATCGCCGATCGGCTGTCCGCCCCCGTCTATCCTCACCGTAACAGGAATCTCTCCGCCTACCATACCTTCGGGATCTGACAGCATCAGTGTTCCCTCGGCAGCATAACCCGTCAGCGCCGGGAAAAGCAGCATCGTACATACCGCAGCCATCATTACGATCCATCTGGTCACTCGTTTCTTCATAGTATTTACCTCTTCTCCTGTATTTATACTTAATACCATTGGTTCCCTGTTCCGTCATCACCGCCGTTTGTTCCATATCCGGTCCCGTCATCATCGGTTCCGTATCCAGATCCGTCACCGGATGTCGTCCCGTCTCCGCTTCCAGATCCGTCACCGGATGTCCAGTCTCCAGATCCGTCCGAATCGGTTCCGTATCCGTCGCCATATGATCCAGTTCCATCATCACCGGTTCCATATCCATAGTCACTGCCGGATGTCCCGGTTCCGCTTCCATAGCCGTCACTGTAATCCCCATCCGAAAAACCGTAATCCTGGCTGCCGTAGCCGCTGGAATTATCCGTATAATTCGATCCGGAAGGAGACCCGATCCCCGTTACATAGACCAGTTCATCACTGATCTTGCTCACATTGGAAGATGGGGAATATCCGTCCTCTCCGAAAAAGAACTCATGCAGCTGCTTTACATTATCCTCCAGATTATCCGGCACTACCGAATCCCCTGCGTCGCCGTAGTACATCGTATCCAGGTCAAACGGAAATCCCAGAGTCTCGCCGATCGTATACTTTTTCACGTCCTTTGCATAAGCCAGAATCTCCGGAAGGGTGAAGTTCGTCCTGACCTTCGGCAGCACGCGGTCGATCATCATATTTAAAGATGACAGACTTACGGCCTGCGCTTTTTCCGCGATTTTGGTCAGTACCAGTCTCTGCCGCTCCGTGCGCCGGTAATCATCTCCTTCCGTAGCACGGATCCTGGCATACGCGGTTGCCTGAACACCGGTCAGGTGCTGGTAACCCGGCTCTTTGATTTCCCAGGTATCCACTCCCGTATTCTCGATAATTTCGCAAGAATAATTATTCAGATAGGGAATTTCCTCTTCCGTAACCTCTACATCAATTCCGTCCACAGCATCGATCATATCGACCATAGCCGAAAAATCTACCGTAACATAATGGTCGATATCCATATCCAGATTCCGGTTCAGCATGGCTACCGCCTCTTCCTCCTCACCAAACGCGTAAGCGGCGTTGGCCTTATTATAAGTACCATCATCCATCTGCAGAAGAGTATCTCTGTATACGGACGCCATCCGGACTTCCTTGGTCTCCCGGTTCAGACTTGCGATAATGATCGTATCGCTTCTTGTGCCCATCTCTTCGACATTTTCACGTTTATCTAAGCCAAACAGAGCTACATTGAGGTAGCCGGTCTCGTCATATTCGTAGCCATCATTGATACTGAGCTTATCCGGATCCAGTTCCCTGAAATCCATTTTATCTATTTTAGAATATACAACTGCAATTGCAGCAAAAACAACCAGCAAAAGCAGGATACAAAGGGCTATTGCTATCTTCCCCAGTACGGACATGCCTCCTTTTTTCTTTTTTCTTGCCCTGGAGGATGCCTTACCTGAAGGAGGACGTTTACTCCCGTTCCTGCCTCTTTTTACCTTGCCGGAGGATGATGCCCTCGTCGCTGAATGTCTGCGCGATCTGCCCATCGTAGCGGCCTGTGGTGTTTTATTCGCCATAATATATCCTTTCCCTGTATATCATCATATCCTAAAGTGTATCCTAACAACAAATTTGAATATACAGAAAGCCTTGCAGCAGGCTTTTTCTGTATACATAGGTTTCAAAAGTCTGTTTTTCTCATAGAAACAAATATCAGGTTAACCGCCATTACTTATAGTACAATATTTTATTCAAAACATCAATCTATTTTTTAACTATTTGGTTAGATGGTGTTACTGGGTGTTACAGTTCACACGGTGTCGTGCACTACGCTGCACGGTCACAGGCAGTACAGTACTGGGGCTGGAATCCGGTCTCTTGCCGTAAGGCAACTTTAAATAGGCCGGATTCGTTGCTGTGAGCACCCGGCGAGGGTGTGAACAGTAACTACAGGTCGCGCCTGGTAAAGGTATGACCTGTAACTCTGCTCTGTCTCCAGTATCCTGGATTCAGGGTGCAACGCAGGATCAGGCGTTTCGGGAGCCGGCGGTAATTCCGTCCAAGCCTGTATCCGACATACTTAAACCCGCTCTGGAGGAGCAATCGTATGATCTCCCATGGCTTACCTGTCTTTAAAAGATACGCTGCTGTCAGCTTTACAAGGCGTATGCCTTCCGTTTCCGAACGAATGCCCTCAAATATCTCCGGGTGATCCACCTGTGATACGGCAAGGTCAAAATTCCGTTTAAACAGCTTAACACATCCGTCAGAATGCGAATGTATCACCTGCGCCTCTGCAGTATATGCAATCTTAAAGCCTGACTGTACGATCCGGCCTGCCATGATCATATCTTCGTTAAAGATCGTCCTGGACTCAAATCCTCCTAGCGACATATATACGGTCTTCCGATAAGCAGCGCAGGCATTGGAACAAAAATAAGTCTTAATTCCTAATTCCGGAAGATCCGCCTCTGATTTCACCCGGCTCTCCGGAGGATAATTAAAGGTTCTGGTATAGCGTTCTATACTGCCGCTGTCTCCTGATGGAAGCTGACGTGCATATGCCGCGCCTACCCTCTCATCCTCAAATGCCGCCATCAGATTCTCTACCAGCTTCTCATTGACAGGCAGTGCGTCCTGCGTCATATAAATAAGAAACTCCGCGTGCGACATCATTGCCCCCTGATGTCTGGTTCCGCCGTGGTCGAACTGTTCTGGACGGATATGCGTGATATGGATCTTCTCTGATAATGTCTCCAATTCCCTGGGAAACATACCCTTATCTGTGTTGATGATATAGATACTGTTCACCGGATAGGTTTGTTTCAGCAGACGCTTTACAGACTGGACCGTCCGTTCATCCGGCAGACATACCGGAAGGATCACGTCAACAATTTTAAATTCTGTCATAGATCTGACTCCCACTACGATTCATTCCATTTTACTTTTTCGTTTTAATATCATACAATATCTTCCTGTAAAGGACAAGCAAAAACATAAATTTTACACAATTTTATTAAATTTTATTAATAGAATTGTGATTCTTTCGTAACAACCACTAACGACTGCCCATCCATATTTTCCAGAGAAGCCATTTTCCGTTGCCGCAGATTTTTTTCACAAGATGGACTCCCCAAAAGCAGACCGCCGGAAGCAATAAAAACAGCAGAAAGCCGATCCACATGGACTGGGAGAGAAATCTGCCGGCAGCCCTGTTGATTCCCTGCACTGCCATGAAATGAGTCATATAGACTGCAAATGTATTTTTCTGCCATTCGCGGGCTCGCGGCATGGTCAGTGTACTGCTTCCTTCCCTGTCCCATGAAATCAGGCACCAGAGCGCCCCAGAAAAGGAACATGAATAAAACAGGACTCCAAATACGGATGGATAACTCTTATTGATCCAAAACGCCGCCGCTGCCAGAAACATTGCCCCTGCCAGCGCGCCTGTACTGGTTTTTCCGGCTTCCACGGCTTCTCTGAGGTGGATTGCAATATAACCGCCAAGCATATACAATACCAGCCAGTTCGTAACCGCTGCCGCCTGTTCATTTTTTATTATATTCGTACAGGCTGTAAAAAATACCAGCAGAATCGCCGCCCCACCTGAGTAACGGTTGCTGATCAGAAGATAGATAGCCGGTGATAATGCAGCATACAGGATCAAAAACTGCAGAAACCACAGAAACGCACAGTAACGGTAATGTATCACGGCATCCAGCATCGTCCTCCAGCTGATCTCAATCAAAGGCTCCTGAAAAACCGATGCCAGAACCGGAATACGGGAGATCGCGGCATGGATAAAAAAGTAGAGCAGCGTCCACAATATGTAGGGAATTACCAGACTCCGCATGCGGCTTTTATATTTGGAAAACACGCGTTTCCACGAATAATTGCGAAAAAAAAGATATCCTGATCCGATATAAAAGCCTCCTACCGCAGCACCTGCAACGTCTGCTGCCAAAAAGGATTCAATCTCGTTCCAAACAGGGATTCCGGAAATCAATACCGGCAGCGTAAAGATACTGTCATTACGGGCATGTATAAAGATCACAAGAATACATAATATAAAATTATACCAGATCACGTTGTTAGAAAAATTCTCATCCTGCTTTGTCCGGGCCATTTTTCTTCTTTCTAAATACACCGAATAATAAGTTTCTAGTACATCATTGCATTAATTCCGAAGTAAATAGCGTCTGATGTTTACAGCAGCGCAAGACGGAGGAGGGAGGCGATGCTGGCAGCATCGTTGACTGACTCCAACGCAGCGATGGTGTGAACAGCGGGCACTATTTACTCGGTTATTAATGCAATAATGTACTAGCCATATAACGCAGATGGAAAATCAGGCAAGTTATATGGCTGTTTACTTATTATTCAATGTACTAGTCCTCCTGCCAAATTTCCAAAATCACCCTACCAGTTTAGCATAAAGCCTCTCCCATTGCAAGATAAAGGGTGGAAACCCGCTTTCACTTCTGCTATAATGGTTACTGTTCACACCCTGACCGGGTGCTCACAGCAACGAATCCGGCCTATTGAAAGTTGCCTTACGGCAAGAGGCCGGATTCCAGCCCCGGTACTGTACTGCCTGTGACCGTGCAGCGTAGTGCACGGCCCAGGAGTGAACTGTAACCTATAATGATTACAGCAAACGAAAAGAATCGAGGATTTTTATGAAAGTTACGGTCATTATTCCAAACTATAACGGAAAACATTTTCTTAAGCCCTGCCTGGAGTCTCTCTTAAAGCAGACCTGCCGCGAATTTGACATTCTGGTAGTGGACAACCATTCTACGGATGGAAGCGCGGAGTTTCTTAAAGAACATTATCCGGAAGCAGGGCTGATCGTCCTGGACAAAAACCGGGGATTCAGCGCCGCGGTGAATGCAGGGATCCGCAGCACCACTGCTCCATATGTCATTCTGCTTAATAATGATACAGAGGCCGATCCGCATTTCGTAGAAGAACTGTTAAGAGCAGTCCGCAGGTCCCCCAGAATCTTTTCTGTCAGCAGCAAGATGATCCAGATGCATCATCCGGACCTCATTGACAGTGCCGGAGATCTGTATACCCTTCCCGGATGGGGAATCTGCAGAGGAGCCGGACGCCCGGTGAGCAATTATACGGAAAGCTGCGAAGTGTTTTCCGCCTGTGCCGGCGCTGCCATCTACCGCCGGAGCGTTTTTCGGAAGATCGGATACTTTGACGAATCCCATTTTGCGTACCTTGAAGATATGGATGTTGGCTACCGTGCCAAAATCTACGGCTATGAGAACCGGTTCTGCCCTTCTGCCGTTGTACGCCATGTGGGCAGTGGTACAAGCGGCTCCAAATATAACAGTTTTAAAGTAAAGCTGTCGGCGAGAAACAGTATCTGGCTGATCTATAAGAATATGCCGTTTCCGCAGCTGCTTCTGAACAGTCTTCCTCTTGCCGCAGGTTATGCATTTAAGGCTTTGTTTTTTTATAAGACCGGCTTCGGAAAAGATTATATCCAGGGACTGCAGGAGGGACTCCGCAGCCTGCGCAGATGCAGAAAAGTCCGTTTTCGCTTCCGGCGCCTGCCTTTCTATCTGAAAATAGAAGCAGAATTGATCAAAAATACGTTCGCATATGCGAAAGACTGGATCAGCCGAAAGGTTTTCCAGTGAGTTTCTGATCTCCACCTGCGGCGGGTCGCATAAGCGGCATCATTCCTTTCCGCCGCAGTGCGCATCCCCCGGAGTTTTTTATTCTATAGGAAAATTCAGAGAAGTTCCCTATAGAATAAAAAAATTGCTGCCTGCGCAGTCATGCATGTTTTTTTCTGCATGAACGCACAGACAGCAAGTTCAGGAAGCTGGGTCATACTGAACGTTAGATAAATCTACTGCTCAGTAACATATGAAGCACACAGCCGCATAAAGATATATGCCGATTCGCGGCTGCTGCTGGCACAATACTCGCAGCGGATATCATCGGCCGTGAGTATAACAAAACGATACCGTTTATTCATAAAAGTTCTGATATCCCGTATATTCCTTATGGCCTGTAGTCAATACTTCGCCTTCCACCATGATATGAATCTTATCGCATCCATATGCACCCAAAAATGTGTTACAGATGCCTCCCATGATCAGGTACTCGTCTGCCGTACCCTTACCATTCATGTAATCGCCGAATACCTGGTTGAAATCTACATCCATTACTTTTTCTCCGTCCTTCTCCGATTCTTTCAGGCTGAGGATGGAGGTATCAGCCGGTACGACCTCCTTTTCAATCAACGCGTTCAGGACATTCTCCGGAGAAAGTGCTTCAATCTCTACTGTCTCTTCCTTCATCTGCGTAGCGTCTTCATTGATACAGAACACCTTGATCGACATGGGACCGCTTTCCTGAGATGCAGCGTTGTTGTCCTTGCTTCCGGACCCGGTATTCATCTCCTGACCCTGAGTATCTTTGTCTTCGGTTATAGTTCCGACTGTTTCATTCTGTTCTGTCTCTGCAGAAGATCCCTCTTCTCCGGCAGACGCTGCTTCTTTGCCGGAGCATGCACAAAGGCCTGCAAGAATTGCAGCCGTTAACAGAAGCGCAGCTATTTTTTTTACCTTCACCATCGTCTATCTCCCCTTTACTTTAGGATCCCCCCAAAAAACTACTTATCAATTATCTGTGTATAAACCATCTTAATCATTTTTTCCGCAATTGTCAAGCGATTTATGCTTCATTCTTCAGGACTTCCAGGTATCTTTTCAGTGCGTCCTGCCAGGAAGGCAGCAGTCGGAAGCCGTTCTGTGTCAGCTTGCTCTTGTCCATCCGGCTGTTATGAGGCCGCTTTGCCTTTGCCGGAAATTCCTCACTGGATACAGGATTAACTTTTATATCCACTCCCGCCTGTGCAAAGATCTCCTTTGCAAATTCATACCAGGTGCACAGTCCTTCATTGGTCGCGTGATACCGTCCGTACTTTTCCGTCTCTGCCATATCCGCCACCAGGACCGCCAGGTCATAGGTATAGGTCGGGGATCCTGTCTGGTCATTCACCACATTGATCTCCTTATGGGTTTCCGCCAGACGAAGCATCGTTTTAATAAAATTCTTGCCGTTTACGCCGAATACCCATGCGATCCGGACGATAAAATATTTTTCCAGGTATTCTTCTACTGCAAGTTCCCCCTGGTATTTGCTCTCTCCATATACATTCAGCGGGTTCCTGGCGTCATCCGGCTCCCAGGGCCTCTCCCCTTCCCCGTCGAACACGTAGTCCGTACTGATATATATCATCTTAATGTCAAGTTCCCGGCAGACTCTGGCAATATTCCTGGTCCCATCTGCATTGACACGCATACAGATCTCCCGGTTGTCCTCCGCAGCGTCCACCGCCGTGTAAGCGGCGCAATGGATGACTGCATCCAGGGCATCCTTTTTCATCTCCTGCTCCACTGCGGTGGAATCTGTGATATCCATCTCCTCCACATCCACTCCAATGGGCGTGTGACCACGCTTCTTCAGCTCATTGACCACATCATGGCCAAGCTGGCCTTTGACTCCTGTTACTAGTATTCGCATATATTTTCCTCCTGTTTCGGATCAAACTTCACGGTCTGTTTTTTCATATTACTGGTGTTCTGAATCGTCAGATCATCTTATTCACGTCTACATCCAGGCTGAAATCTCCTCTGCTCAATGTCAGATTCGGGTTGTAGTATGGATCTCCCTGATCCAAAAAGTCTTTCCATTTTTTCAAAAACAGATCGATCTCTGAATTGAATCGTTTTACCTTTTCCTCTGTATCTTCATATCCTCTTGACTTTGATTCATAATGACTCAGCTCGGCATACGGATTGTAGACGATCAGCCAGCCCTTCTCCCTGATCTTCAGGCAGAGGTCAATATCATTGAACGCCACTGCGAAGCCTTCGTCAAATCCCTCTGCTTCCGCAAACACGGACTTTTTCACCATGATACATGCCGCAGTCACGGCACTGTAGTCCTGTGCCATAACGATCCTTCCGAAATATCCCACCGCATCATGGGGATAAGCCGGGAATGCGTGGCCTGCGACACCTCCCAGACCGACGATCACGCCCGCATGCTGGATGGTGCCGTCCTCATAGTACAATCTTGCTCCGACCGCTCCCACATCCTTCCGCATACAGTATCCCAGAAGTTCTTCAATACTGTCCTCATTCATGATCTCCGTGTCATTGTTCAGGAACAGCAGATATTCACCGGACGCGTGCTTGGCGCCGAAGTTATTGATCGCCGGGAAATTAAATCTCTTTTCTTCCCAGTAGAGCACCTTCGCTCTGGGACATCTCTTCTCCAGCTCTTCATAATATGCAAAGGTCTCTTTCTCCTCGCTGTTATTTTCAACAATAATATATTCTATATTTTTATATGCATTTTTTTCTTCCAGTGACCGGATACATTTATCCAGGTCCGCAATATGGTCTTTGTTCGGAATAATCACGGAAACCAGCGGAGATTCCGTCAGCCTGTATTTTGAACGGTAGAAATACAGGTCATTCAGCTGCATTTTACTGACCTCGGCAGGAATGCCGGTCCTGTCATAATGGGCCTGCACTGCTTTTCGCCCTGCCTCAAACGCGTAATCCTTGCTTCCCAGGTTTTCTGCCGTAGAATCCTTATGGGCTCTCCAATGGTACAGCACTTTCGGGATATGCCTGATCTCGGAGGTCTTTTCCACACACCTGAGGACAAAATCATAATCCTGGGCTCCGTCAAATTCAGGATCCAGCATGCCGGCAGACTCATAGACCTCTCTTTTTACAACGAGCAGATGGCAGATATAGTTCACACTGCGCAGCAGGTCGATATTGAAGTCTGATTTGAAATGGGGCATGAAATGCTCCTTCCCGCTCATATCCACCTTATCCTCATCCGTATAGATCATCTCCGTGGAAGGCTCATTGTTCAGCAGATTGACACATTCATACAGCGCATTCGGCGCCAGCAGGTCGTCATGGTCTGCAAATGCGATAAAATCTCCCGAAGAGATCTCCAATGCTGCATTCGTATTCTCGGAAATCCTCAAAGGCTCTTTATGGGACACCACTTTGATCCTGCTGTCCTCCGCCTCATACCGCGCCAGCAGCCCGACGATCGGTGAATCCTCCCCGCTTCCGTCAGACAGGCAGAGTTCCCAGTTCCCATAGGTCTGTTTTTTGACGGACTCAATCAATTCGGTCAGATACGTTTCCGGTGTCCGATACAGAGGCACCACGATCGAGATTTTGGGTGAATACGCAAACTCGCGTTCTCTCTGTGCTTTTAGCGCTTCTTTTGTGGGCGCCTGCCGTTTGAACCATGCCTTATAACTCAGTGTCTCACGCCCTGTCAGCTTATCAAAGGCCCTTAAGACCGTAGCCTTCACACCAAACTGCTGATAATACACCAGAACCTTTTTCCCTGCTTTCTTTGCAAAAGCGTATCCCTTCATGGCAGGAGACGGAAGCAATGTGACCGTTTCATCTACATACCTTGTCCGATCTTCAAAGCGCACCCTGATCCGTTCCGGCGCACCGCCCTGATAAGAGGCACAGAATCCGACGATCTCCTCCTCTGAGTTCTCCGGGTATGCCTGCTTCACATCTTCCCGTTCCTTCCGTTTGATCTCTACAGGATATTGTCTGCCCGACATATCATAGACGCGTACCTTCATCTCTCCGTTGTCAATATACCAGCCCGAGATCTCAAACCCGTCTTTCCCCACAGTCCCTTCATCAATATGCTCCGGCATTTTATTCTTGAAGCGTTTTAATTTCGGAACACTCACAGAAAAAGCCGTGTTCCCGATCCCCTGGTAAAAGTTCTTTACTTCCAGACATCTGCATTCCCGCCATTTTGCCGGCAGATCCACCCATAATAAATACTGCTTCGTGATCAGGATCCCGTCCTTCATTTTCATGGTGCTTCTTCCAACTTCTGTTTCTTCTATAGAAAAGCGCAGTTTCTTTTTATCCAGACACACCAGAAGCTGGTTCTCCCCTATTGTATTCTGATGGAACCAGCCTGTGATCAGCACTTTATTTTCCGTTTTGGTATGAAACCGGCATGCGGTTACATAGAATTTATTCTTCATGGTATCTTTTTCTCCTTATTTGAACAACTTGTAAAGGACCTTCATAAATCCTGCGATAAAAGCCAGGATCCCCAACAGGACGATGAAAGTCTCCAGGTCAAACCGATGTGTCAGGATCCGCACGGCAAGCGTCCCTTGTGTCTCGTTTCCCCGGACACGCAGTTCTTTGTCCTGCTGCTCTTCTGGACTCAGGTAAAATCCGATCCCCGCCTCTGCGTCGGTTCCTGATCCCGTCAGCCTCAGGATATAGTTTTTCCCTTTGGTTCCCTTTAATACCGGAAACTTTAATTTGTTGAACTTGTTGTTTTCGATTTCTAAACCCTGTACCTTCCCCTGACGGAGCACATCGCCGGTTTCCGGATCGATCAGAGCGTATTCCATCTCCACATTTTCCGGACTGCCGATGACCGCAGCTTTCAGATTGATTCCGTCTATCGAATCCTCCGTGCAGGTAAATGACTGCAGGAGCTCTTCTTTTTCTTCCAGGATTCCTGTGCCGGTCAGATCCGCTGAATCTGTATTCCGGTCATACAGGTAAGTATTTTTATCAATATGCGCATACAGGTATGCCATGACCAGCACTCCTGCGATCAGCAAGATGACAGTTAATTTTTTTTTCATATTCTGCAAATCCTCTCCATGGGCAAGCCCGCTTTAAGATTCCGCGTAGATCCTGCAGATGTCGCCGGCATCGCCGAACATCTTCAGATGCCCCTTTTCCAGCCAGACGATCTTGTCGCAGATCTTCTCCACCTGTGCCAGGCTGTGAGACACGAACAAGATCGTCGTCCCCTTTTTCTGCATATTTCCGATCCGCTCCTCACATTTCTCCTGGAACCGGAAATCGCCTACGGACAATACCTCGTCGCAGATCAGGATATCCGGCACGCCGATCGTGGCGATCGCAAAGGCAAGCCTGGAGACCATACCAGAGGAAAAATTCTTGACCGGCACATTCATAAACTCTCCCAGCTCCGAAAACTTCACGATATCTTCATATTGCGCCTCCATCTCTGCACGGTTATACCCCAGAAGGGCGCCGTTCAGGAACACATTTTCCCTGGCAGTCAGATCCATGTCAAAACCGGCCCCCAGCTCGATCAGCGGAGCCATATTCCCCCGGACCGTGACCCTGCCCCTGGTCGGCTTGAGAACACCGGCTATGATCTTGAGCATGGTGCTCTTGCCGCTCCCGTTGAGCCCCACCAGCCCCAGTGACTGCCCCTTCTCTACGTGGAAGGAGACATCCTGCAATGCCCAGAACTCATCGTAAGAGACCTGTCTTTTGATGCTTTTTATGACATATTCCTTGAAACTGTCAAACTTTTCTGAAGACAGGTTGAACTTCATTGACACATGGTCAACCGCCACGATTGCATCATTCTCCATTTTCTAACCGCTCCCTATATATTTAATATAAATTCATCCTGATTCTTATAAAATACGTACAGTCCCAAAACCAGCGCCGCAAGCCCTTCTCCCACTCCAAGCGCCAGTGCGCCGGCGGAAGGCAGCGTGTTGTTAAAGATCAGATCCCGGAACATCTCCAGATAATTCGTCAGCGGATTGAGCAGAACGACCATCCTGATCTTTCCGGGCAGCATGGACATGGGATAGATCACCGGCGTCAGATACATCAGCCCTGTGGTAAAGACGGAGTACAGATGCATGATATCCCGGAAGCGGACCGTCATCGCCGCAAGCAGCATGCCTATGCCCAATGAGAACACGACCACGAGCAGGAGCGGGATAAAAGACAAAAATACCGTCCAGTACAGTTCCGTCCTGACTGCCACCATCACCAGCAGCAATGCGGTATAGGAAGCCATCAGGTTGATAAAGCTGGAAAACACCCTGGCCAGGACAAACAGATACTTCGGCACATACACTTTTTTCAAAAGCGCCGCATTGTTGATAATGGAGGTCATAGAGCTGGTAGTCGCGTCATTGAAAAAATTGAATACCACCTGGCCGCTTAATACGTACAGCGGAAAATTCTCGATATCAAACTTGAAGATATTCGAGAATACCACCGAAAGGATCACCATCATGCAGAGCGGATTCAGCAATGTCCATAAAACTCCCAGTACAGAACGCCTGTATTTGATCTTCACATCCCTTGCCACCAGTTCTGACAGAAGGGGCTGAAATTTCAAAAAGTTTTTTATATATGTTGACACAATTTTCCTCCGAAAATGTTTATAAATCCCTGATGCTGCCCCAATGCTGATCCTTTTCTGAAATTGTCAGTTCCATGCCTTCCGGGATCGGCCACTCCACTCCGATCTCCGGATCGTCCCAGGCCAGCCCGCCTTCGTCATTGGGATGATAAAAATCGGTACACTTGTAGGCAAATTCCGCTGATTCAGAGAGGACCAGGAAGCCGTGCGCAAAATTTTTCGGAATAAAAAACTGCTTTTTATTCTCCGCGGATAAGATTACCCCGTACCACTTTCCATAGGTCGCAGAATCCTCCCGAAGGTCTACCGCCACATCGAACACTTCTCCGCTGACCACCCGGACAAGCTTGTCCTGCGGATAATGGATCTGAAAATGCAGACCCCGCAGGACACCTTTTTTGGAGCTGGACTGGTTGTCCTGCACAAACTCCATATCAATGCCTGCGGCCTTATAGTCATTGTAATTATAGGTCTCCATGAAATATCCCCGTTCATCCCCGAACACGGCAGGCGTGATGACCTTCAGCCCTTCAATCTCACATGTTTCTACTGTAATCTTTCCCATGATATTATCCTCTCCATATCTTATTGTAAGGAATGCAGATAGCCTGCCATCGGCAGCTTTTCTGCATACGATGGTATTGTAAATGATCGACCCGTTTACAGTTCTTGCTTATATCTGGTCTATATACTTCCCGTCCAGGACATCCTTTAAATATCTGCCATACTGGTTTTTCTGGTACAGTTCGCATGCTGCGCTTAATTTCGCCTCATCGATCCACCCATTGTTAAACGCGATCTCTTCGAGGCAGGCGATCTTCCGGTTCTGATGTGTCTCTACCGTCTTGACAAAATTCGTGGCGTCTACCAGGGATTCATGAGTCCCTGTATCCAGCCAGGTAAAGCCCTGGCCCAGAAGCGTTACGTCCAGATTGCCTTTTTCCAGATAAATACGGTTCAGATCTGTGATCTCCAACTCTCCTCTGGCGCTCGGACGGATCTGCTTTGCATACTCGACCACCCGGTTATCATAAAAATACAGCCCGGTGACAGCATAATTGGACTTTGGATCCTGCGGCTTTTCCTCCAGAGAAACCGCCTTGCCTTCCCTGTCAAATTCTACCACACCGAAACGCTCCGGATCGTCCACATAATATCCAAATATGGTAGCGCCTTCTTGTTTTCCTGCTGCCTTCTTCAGACGTTTGCGCAGTCCGTGTCCGTGGAAGATATTGTCTCCCAGGATCATGGCGCAGCTGTCCCCTGCGATGAAGTCCTCACCCAGAAGAAATGCCTGCGCAAGCCCGTCCGGGGATGGCTGTACCTTATAACCCAGCTGAATGCCGAACTGGCTTCCGTCTCCCAGAAGTTCTCCAAACCGGGGCGTATCCTCCGGCGTAGATATAATGAGGATCTCCCGGATTCCTGCCTCCATGAGGATACTCAGCGGATAATATACCATCGGCTTGTCATAGATGGGAAGCAGCTGTTTACTTGTCACTTGTGTCAGCGGGTACAGTCTTGTTCCTGATCCGCCTGCCAAGATAATTCCTTTCATTGTGAACCTCCTGTTGAATCATATCCAGAACTTTTCTGCAGGCTCCTGCAGATCGATGTCTGGAAGTTTTTCCAGATCTGCCATCTGGTAAATGTGAGACGCAAGGTTGATATCATGCAGGGAGATTCCTATATTGTAAGCAAGGATCCTTTCCCTGTCATTTTCTCTGCCCGGCGCCTTCTTATTAACAACATCACTGACCTCCGCAAAAGAACGGAATCTGTCAAAATTTTTAAAATGGCATACATGTCCATAGTCATCTGCATAGACCTTGTCAAAAAACAGATCGCAGTTGGTAAATCCCCGGGTATGGACCGGCACCACCAGAATCCCTTCCGGAAAGCACCCGTCACTGCAGATATCATCATCCAGATAAGTCACCGCGGAAACCGCCACATCGGATTCCCGGATGATGTCCTCGGGTTTTTCGGCGAAACGAAACTTTAGATTCTGATACTCCGCGAATCGTTCCGCAAACAGCTTTTCCTGCCCCTTGTAGCTCAGCAGGCAGACTTCCAGTTCCCGCTCCGGCATCAGTTCCGCCAGAAACAGCATCACTGCCCGTGCCGTATTTCCCAGCCCCATCATGCCGATCCTGCAGAAATCCTTTTTGGCAAAAAGCCGGATGGAATGCGCCGCCACGGCGCCGGTCCGCATGGCCGTGATCCAGTTGGCATCCATCAAAGCCAGAAACCTGCCGCTCTCTGCGTCAAACAGCAGAAGCTTACTGTCAAGTCCCGGAGCCCTGGACGGGTATCTGGTCACCACCTTGACTCCGCCCTGCAGTCCGTCCGTACTCTTTATGATACCCGGCATCACATTGCAGAACACGTCCTCCTTGGGCTTCATGCTGATCTTCGGCTGGAGATGGGCGGAGTTCTTATCCCGGATCATCTCCTCTACCCATTGGTAACAGTCTTTTACCGGTATATTCAGCCGGATGATGTCGGTATATGAGATCACTTTCAAAAATATCCACTTCCTCTCCCCTGCAGTTCGTCCTTCAGTGCTTGTCCCAGCCGGTCATTGTCCTGTGCATTCCGGACCGCAATGCGTACAAACTGCCTGTTCCCGCGGTTTATCTTTCCTGACAGGTCTTTGATAAAGATATGATGGCCCAGCAGGAGACGCTTTGTCAATTCTTTTGAAGTCATACCATTTATGATCTCAGCCATCATATAATTGGCCTGGGAGGGAATGACCCGGATCTCCGGAATACGTTCAAGCAGTCTGTAAAAACGTTCCCTCTCTTCCCGCAGCAGCCCTAAAGAACGGGCATAATCCTTTTTATATTTTTCCTCGATCTGCATATAAAATTCTGCAAACGAGTTGATATTCCAGATGGCAACGTCTTTTTTCATCCGGGAAACAGCCGCTGTATCACCGGATGCCATCACGCCCAGCCGCAGCCCCGGTACGCCGTAGGACTTGGAAATGCTCTTCATCACGTACAGATGCGGATACTGTTCCAGTATTTCCCGCTCGATCAGGGTACTGCCTTCCTCGGAAAAATCTGCAAAGGATTCATCCACGATCAGGCGAATCCCCCCCCTGCCTGTCCATGCAGCAAGCTCCAGCAGTTCTGTTCTGGACAGATAGTTTCCTGTCGGATTATCCGGGTTGACCAGGATCAGGTTCTTGATCTCCTTATCTTCAAAGAACTCTTTTAAGTCAGAAGCCGTATATGTGAAGTTTTCATTCTCCGGAAGGAATACGACCTCATCCTCTTCCCGATATCGATTCGGATATTCCTCAAAAGTCGGGCGGATCAGGCCCGTCCTGCCCTGCAGCTGTCCCATCAGAGATTTGATCAGTTCCGCAGCGCCGTTTCCGACAAGAATCTGTTCCTCCCCTACGCCGAAATTTTTGCCGGCCAGCAGAGAATTGACCCGCATTCCTGAAGGATACTGGGTAAAGAGCGCTTCAAAATTCGCCTTCACTTCATCCATCAGCCTCTGGGGCGGAAAATATGGATTGACCAGATAACAGAAGTCCAGCATCTTCGGATAACGCCAATATCCCCCGTATCTCTGCTGTATCAGCTCTACCTTTTTCTCATCGTCCGGTGCAAACATGGACGCCGCGATATCCAGATCCTGAATATCATCGATCTCATACCACAGCTGTCCGTCCAGGCGCTTCGCCCGGATCTCCGGTTCATCCAGCATGGTGATCACTCGGAGTACCTGCTCATAATATTCATTGTTGCCCAGAGCCTTCGAATACGCATCCAGAAAAGGCACATAATGAAATTCCGAAAAATGCCTGCTGAATTTATAAATATTTACGGTTTTATAGTATTCTGGAATATCTTCGAATACAAACTTGCTGCCCGGGATGAAATCCAGTATCTTGTCCTGGCCGTCCACCCGGATCACAGTTCCGTCCATCCAGTTTTCATATTTGTCGACCAGTGCAAGCGTCTCTCTCTCATCTTCCAAAAGCGCCGCCAGGACGCTGTCCTCAAAGATCAGATCACTTTCCAGAAGCAAGGTATCTTCTTTGACAAGATAATCCTTTGCCAGCGCCAGTGAATAGATATTATTCGTTTTATTATAGATCGGATTCTCTACATAGCAGATATCTGTCGCAATATCCAGCGTACTGATGTATTGGACCAGCTTTTTGCCCTCATAGCCGATCACGATCACAATCCTGGACAGATAAAGCTGATCCAGCTGATGAAGCATCCGTTCGATCAGCGATACTCCGTTCACCCGGACCATACATTTCGTATTGTCCTGTGTCAACTCCTTGAGCCTCTTCCCCATGCCTGCCGCTAAAATAAGTCCCTGCATCTTTCTCTCCTGCTATTCGTAATAAAAATCCTTTTTCAGTTCCTTTACTATTGCTTCGGCTGCATGCTCTTTTCCTTTGATCAGCAGATCCGCGGCCTTATTTCTCTGCTCTTTTAACGGATCTTCGCCTGCATAGAGCATGCGGATCGTCTCCTTCAGCTCTTCCCACGTGCCCACACAGTAGCAGCCTGACAGGATTCCCTTCATAAACGCGTTATATTCAATATCTGCAACGCAGTAAATGATCGGTTTTCTCGTTACAAGATATTCGATCATCACGGTTGTCAGGTCTGCAACCAGGATATCAGATCTCCAGAGTGTAGTGTAATAGTCTGCTTCTTTATCATAATAAAGACCGTCCTGCGCCTGATACTTCCGCAGATAGTTCTCTGCCTCCAATGCCGTCATTTCACCGGTCTTTACAAAGTTGTCAAACATCATGGGATGGGGGCGGAACACCATAGACCAGTCATCCTTTGACTGCACCAGTTCCGGCAATGCATCCTTATATTCAAAAAAGTTACTGCTTCCCAGATTCTTATCTGTCGTCCACCGCGGACACCAGAGCATTTTAAATGATTCGGCGTCTTGTCCCTTCTCCCAGAACATGCCCTGTCTGCTCCGGGCGCCGAGAATCTGATCCAGCGCCGGATATCCCAGATAAAACGCCTTCTTTCTCCCTGCCCTGTACAACGCCTCTTCCCTGTGAAACACCAGGTCCCTGGCATAAGCATCCTCTGCAAAAAAGAGATATACGTTGGTAAAAAATGCCTGATTATAGCAGCTTGCCTCAACCGGCACCGTGCAGGCATAGGCATAAGGAACGTAGCAGATCCTCGCATACGCGGCCACAGTCCCGCTCTGGTAGCACTCCGGAAGATAGTGGTCATAAGGCCTCTGGTAAAACACATAGTCGGGACACATCTCCTCTAAAGAGACCCAGCTCCCGTCTGCCTTCTGCGCCTGAATGACCCTTCCTGCCAGCCGGTCAAAAAAAGCCAGGGACTCCTTCTGATGTTCCTTCGCAATGCTTTCATCGGGCACTGTCAGTATTACGCATTCGAACTGCGAATCCTGCCGCATCTGCTGATATACACTCTCCAGCTTATTCCAGAGCTGCGGCATCTGGCATATAAAAACAACCCGGACCTTTTTCCCTCTCCGGCTGTGCCTGCGGTATCCTGCAAGCATCCCTTTCAGTAATGGATTATCCATATGCTTATGGTAAAAATTTTTTGCTTTTTGTTTTAACACTAATATTTCCCCTTTATGATCATGTCTGCCCCCACATCTTTTGTTACAACTGCCCCTGCCGCGATCATCGCATTTTCTCCGATCACGACGCCCGGCAGGATGGTGGCGTTAGCTCCGATGGAAGCCCCCCTCCTGATCAAGATCCTCTCCAGATGAAACTCTTTGTTTTTGGACTTTGGATATCTGTCATTGCAGAATGTGGCATTGGGTCCGATAAAAACGGAATCCTCGACCGTGATCCCGTCCCACAGAAAGACGCCTGCCTTGACCGTAACATGGTTTCCCACCTTCACATCATTTTCTATAAAGCAATGGGAACAGATATTGCAGCCTTCCCCGATGACCGCACCGGGCAAGACCACTGTAAACTGCCAGATATTTGTATTTTCTCCGATCTGTTCTGACTGCACGTCTGCCAGTTGATGAATCATTTTATATCTCTCCTGTTTGAATCTGTCATCCGTTAAAATCGTTCAGCAGCCGGATGATATACCCGATCTCCTCATCTGTGATCCCGTAATACATCGGAAGGCTCAGTTCCTGTGAGGCAATCCTTTTTGTGACCGGATATTCCCCTGACCGCAAGAAACGATAGGCTTCCTGTTCATAAATCGGGATTGGATAATGACATGCCGTCATCACGCCGCGGTCCGCCAGATATGCCTGCAGCCTGTCACGCTCCTCGCATAAAACAGCGAATATATGCCAGACATGAGTCCTGTCCGCAGCCGGCTGCGGTAATACCAGCCTGGGGTTTTTAATCTCCTGGAGATATCTTTTTGCAGCTTGGTTCCTGTATGCGTTATATTTGTCCAGATATTTCAGCTTCACCCTCAGAAATCCTGCCTGGACTTCATCGAGACGGCTGTTATGCCCCAGATACTGGCAGTCGTACTTCTTCCGGAAGCCATAGTTTCCAAGCGCACGTACCTTATCGGCGATCCTTTTATCATTTGTGACCACAGCCCCTCCGTCTCCAAGCGCCCCCAGGTTCTTCCCCGGATAAAAGCTGAAACACCCCGCATTGCCGAAGGTGCCTGTCTTTTTTCCTTTATACTCTGCTCCATGGGCCTGCGCACAGTCCTCAACTACATACAGCTGATGCCTGGAGGCAAAATCCATCACTGCATCCATATCTGCAGGCTGTCCGTATAAATGTACCGGGATCACTGCTTTTGTCTTCTCTGTATAAGCCTCTTCCAATCCCCGGCCGTCCATATTAAAAGTCCCGATATCCGGCTCCACAAAAACCGGCTCCGCACCGGTATAGGTAACAGCCAGAGCCGTAGCGATAAAGGTATTGCCGGGAAGGATCACCTCGTCGCCTTCCCCAATCTCCAGGGCTTTGAGCGCAAGAAAGATGGCATCCAGCCCATTGCCCACGCCGACGCATTCTTTTACATTGTTATACTGTGCAAATTCTTTTTCAAAAAGTTCCAGCTCCGTCCCCTGAATAAACCAGTTCTTTTCATATATTTCCTGAAACTTTCCGTATATCTCATCCCTGATCTCATCATGCATTTTTTCAAATGAGACAAATGGTATGTTCATGTCCTGTCCTCACAACCTCACTGGTTTTCAGTAAAATACTGCCGTGCTATTTGTTCATATTTATTGTAATCTCTGATATAATCTTCTACTTTATAGTGATCCCCTGCCAGGACAAGAAGCACCGCGTCACCGGAAAAATCAAACATTTCCCGCCAGACCATAGGTCCTATATACAGTCCTTTCTGCGGATCATCCAGAAAAATCTCCTGCTCCTCCCACGGTGTCTTTACCAATATCCTGACGTGTCCGGAGACACAGATCAGCACCTGCTCCAGGTCTGCATGAGAATGAAAGCCTCTGCGGACTCCCTTTTCAACGCCGTAAATATAGTATACCCTCTTAATGTCAAAAGGGACGCTGTCTGACGCTTCAATCGGGACCAGACTGCCGTATTCATCCATATGCCGCGGAAATTCCATTAATTGAATGTTCATTTTCCTTTTTTTACCCCTAATCTCTTCACTTCCCTCAATGGTTTCGTAATCCTCCAGGACAGCGTCCTGCTCATCCCCTGTATCTCCCGGTTCAGCTTGGCAACTGCCTTTTCCTGAGACCGGTATGCTTTTTTCAATGCCTGATGTTCCTCTTCCAGGATCTCATATTCCTGGTAAAAATCAAACGGATAAAGCTTCCAGGCATTTCCCAGCTCTTCATAATAATCGTTCAGAGAATACTGATACTCCTCTTCCAGGCACTCTATAACGCTGTCGTCCAGAAATTCATTCAGAAAACGTGCGGCCGGCTGCCGGTTATTGACGCCCATCATATGCCAGCCGAGCAGAACAAAATATTTCTCGCTGACCAGACGGGCGTCCGTTGTGATTTCTTTTTTCAGCATGTCATGAAACGCCTCGCAGAAAATATCCCTGTTCATTTCTTTGATCATTGTATAGATAATCGTCTGGATCTCATTCATGAAACGAATCATATTCTGTTTGTTGACCGCGCTGAGGCTGTCATTTTCCGTGCTGAGCCGTCTGTACTGTACGAGCGGCTTCTGAATGATGTGTACCGGGTATTTTTGAAGAACCCTTACCCAGTATTCAAAATCATGCAGCTGACGGAATCTGAGATCAAAACCGCCGATCTCCCGGATCACCTCGGAACGTATCAACGCGCTTGGATGGCAGAAATAATTGGCACTGTCAAAAAAGCAGCGCAGAACTTCCCCCTGGGTACAGTTTTTGTGCATAAAGATCTGGGTGTCGTAGTCGCACTCCTTTTCATCTTCCGAATACAGCCTGCCGTTCTCATCGATAAATTCTGCCCAGGAAAAGCAGACCGCCGTCTCTTTGTGCTGCTCCATATACTCGATCTGCTCCTGTAACTTTCCGCTGTGCCAGATATCATCCGAACCTATGAACGCCACATACTCTCCCCTGGCTTTTTTCAGAAGCTCATTGAAGGTCCGCACGGTCCCCCTGTTTTTTTCCGCCTGATAAAAGCGGATCCTCTCGTCCTCATGATCTGCCGGACGAGGTCCGCCTGTCCCGGAAGGACATGAGTGATGGGACGGTCCCTGGATATACTTCCTGACCACGTCTGCAGAACCATCTTTTGAACAGTCGTCAATGATAATGAGTTCCCAGTCCTCAAATGACTGCCCGATAATACTCTCGATGGTCTGCCCCACAAACTGTTCATGATTATAGACCGCAAGAACGACCGATATCCTTGGATTCTTATCTCTGCTGATACATGTCTTCATAATATTTTTGATACTCTCCGCTTGTAACATTCTTCATCCATTCTTCGTGTTCAAAAAACCATTGGATCGTAAGACGGATTCCGTCCTCAAACTTTGTCTCCGGATACCATCCAATCTCTTTTTTAATCTTGTCCGGCGCAATGGCATAGCGGCGGTCATGCCCTTTTCTGTCCTCCACATATGTGATGAGCTCTTCGCTGACCAGCTGCTTTCTCGGGTCTCCTTCCGGAAGCATCTCCTGCAGAGTATCGAGAATGATATGGATGATCTGGATATTCTGCTTTTCGTTGTGTCCTCCGATATTGTACGTCTCAAAAAGACGTCCTTTTTCCTGTACCATGTCGATCCCTTTGGCATGATCTTCTACATACAGCCAGTCACGCACATTCTTTCCGTCGCCGTATACCGGAAGCTTCTTTCCCTGAAGCGCATTGTTAATGATCAGCGGGATGAGCTTTTCCGGAAACTGGAACGGCCCGTAATTATTGCTGCAGTTCGTGATATTGGCCGGGAATCTGTAGGTATCCATATAAGACTTTACGAGCATATCAGAAGAAGCCTTACTTGCCGAATACGGGCTGTGAGGGTCGTAAGGCGTGGTCTCATAAAAGAAATCAGCCTCATTTTCCAGTGAACCATAGACCTCGTCCGTAGACACGTGCAGGAACTTTTTATCTTCTTTAAATGTTCCGTCCGGCAGTTCCCAAGCTTCCTTCGCCGCATTCAGCATGACCAGGGTCCCCAGGACGTTGGTCTGTACAAATACCTCCGGATTCCGGATGCTTCTATCAACATGGCTCTCTGCCGCGAAATGAACCACCCGGTCGATATCATGATCTTTAAAAATCTGCCGGATCGTATCGGAATCGCAGATATCGGCTTTGATAAAGGTATAATTTTCACGGTCCTCCACACCCTTGAGGTTCTCGAGGTTCCCCGCATAAGTCAGCTTATCTACATTGATGATCTGAATCTCATCCTGATATTTCTGAAACATATAGTGTATATAATTGGAACCAATAAAACCGGCTCCGCCAGTCACAAGGTATGTTCGCATGTTGTTTCCTCCATAGTTTTGTTTTTTTCGCTGTAACTATTTCCCAATTATAGCATTAGTATTCCTCAAAATCAACCATTGTAGTCTTTAATTAGCCTCTTCTTCGAAATGTACACGGAAAACGATGAATAATTCATTGACATTTTTAATATTATAATGTAGCATATATAAGGGTTTTTGCCCCTCTTTTCAGGGGCCTTTCAGCATAATTCAGACAAGGAGAACAGGCATGTTTCAGATACAGCATGATAAGATTCAAAGAATCCTGGCACTGGGATTCCATATTATATGGTTTTTGTTTCTTTATATTTTCAGTGAGATTTACTTACATGTTTCCATATTTAAAAATGCTGATTTTTTTCTTCCGCTGATATTGAGCATTCCCGCAGTGCTTTTTGTATCCTTTTTATGTTCCCGTTTTTCCAGAAGGGTCAATATCATCCTGGGAGGGATCATTACGTTTCTGGTCTGCGCCTTTTGTGTGATGGAGCTGATCTATTACGGAATCTTTCATACGATGCTGGCTCCCTTCAGCAGCATCGGGATGGCGGGCAATGCTGTTGATTTCCAGAGTGTGTTATTTGGATATATCGGAAGGAATGCGGGACGTCTGGCCGTCTGCTTCCTTCCCTGTGTGATCTATCCTTTTTTATGCTGGTTTAAAAAAATCTGTAATCCTGTTCCTAAAAAGCTGGTCAGAAAGGGGTGGGAATCCGCTCTCTTCATGTATGCTTTGGCTTTTCTCTGTATGCTGCCTTTTGGTACAGGATTGAAGTCTCCAATATATACTTATTTTTTCAGTTCACAGATTAATTATAATATTGAAACACTTGGACTTTTTACAGGAATCTTCCAGGATTTCAGCAGGGTCACATTAAGCGGGCTGACAGGATTTGATTCTCTTTTTTATGAGATTATGGACAACAGCAGCGTGATCTACCGCGGGGATGATGAAGGGGAACCAAATATCATCAACTACGATTTTGAAAAGCTGATCCGTCATACGGATAGTAAGAAGATTCAGGCCCTTCATCAGTATATGGCTGAGGAAGAGCCTACTTATAAAAATGAATATACCGGTATGTTTGAGGGCTATAACCTTATTTTCATTACTGCAGAGGGCTGGTGGAGGCATGCTGTCCGAAAAGATCTGACTCCGACCTTATACAAAATGCTGAACGAAGGGTTTGTATTTGAAAATTATTACACGCCTTTGTGGTATGGCAGTACGATCGGCGGAGAATTTGCCAATCTGACCGGGCTGATCCCCAAGGAAAGCGGAAAGTTCAGTATGGTGGAAACCGGAGAGAATAAAAATAATATGCAGTTTACCCTGAGCCGCCTGCTGGAAAAGGAGGGCTACGATGTGAGGGCATTTCACAGCTATCATCATGACTTTTATCTCCGGCATCTTTCCCACCCGAATATGGGATTTGAATGGTATGCTTCCGGCAACGGAGGATATGAATTTGAAAAGCATGAGGACGGGACCATGGTCTGGCCACAGTCTGACCTGAAGCTGGTGGCCGATACCTTTGACGTGTATGGCGATAAGACTCCGTTTTACACCAATTATATGAGCTTCAGCGGACATGCTGATTATGATGAAACGAATGAGATGGCAATGCGGCATATGGATCTGGTTGAGGACCTTCCCCTTTCTGACAATGCGAAGGCCTACCTTGCCTGTAACTATGAGTTGGAACTGGCAGTGGAATATCTGCTGGAACGGCTGGAGGAAAAGGGACTCCTGGAAAATACGCTATTTGTTATCGGTCCTGACCATATCCCCTATGGCTATCAGGATATGTGCAGTGAGCTGGCAGGGGAAGACCTGGAGAACAGCCTGGAATGGTATCACAGCTCCCTGGTCATCTGGTCTGCTTCTATGCCGGAACCTGTGGAGGTGTCAAAGTTTTGCAGCAGCATTGATATCTTCCCTACTGTAGCGAATCTGATGGGCCTGGAATATGATTCCCGCCTTCCTGCCGGACAGGATATCCTCTCTGACGCAGAGCAGTTTGTCATCTTCCAGGACCGGAGCTGGATTACAGGCAGAGGGATTTATGAAAGTTATACCGGGGAATTTACTCCTTTTGAAAATATTGAATTTGGAGATGAAGAGCTGATGGAAGAATATGTGACAGAAGTCAGTGAGATCGTAGAAAATAAAATGCAGATTTCCGCTGATATCGTAACCACCGACTACTACGCACAGCTGCCGCAAATGCTCATCATTGAGTAAAAAAAGAACCGTATACTTCAGGACAGATTTTCTGCTGCATGATTTCTGTAAAATAATGAGGTCACTGTAAAATACTGATTAAGTACGAAATATGGACAGCTCACATGAGAGCCCGATTCCATATTTTGTATGTAACAGCTATTTTACAGCAACCTCATTTTTTCATTTTCACGTGGGAAGCGTCCGTTGACGCGAATACTCCAGATGCAAATCTGGACAAGCGAAGCATCCGGTTATTCAATCTTTCTTATACCAGAAAACACATACATTGCAAATGTCGCTGCCAGCCAGAACCAGGTAGTTGGATTGCTGAACCAGGTGGTAAAAAAGGAAAGCCCAAGGTAGATCGCAATCTGGCCATAAAACAGATAAGCCGCCGGATTCCTGCTGTTTTCCACCCATCTGGCCATCCATGCGGCCATACAGCCCAGCACGAATGCCAGGAGGATGATCCCGGCAAATCCGAAATCATAATACGCATCATAAAACAGAGTCACTGTCGTCAGTTCTTCTTTTGTCGTATAGAGCGGAAATGCTGTCACCTGCGGAAAAACGAACTTTAATCCTGTCAGCGCAAAGACTGGAAACAGCATCCGCAGCCCCATGGAAAACTCTGGAAGCTGAGCAACCATGCAGTTAAAGTTTTCATAATTATTTGCCACATAAATATACGGCTGTGTGATGAAAATCGGCATTCTCTCATACTTCATCTCAAAGATTCCATTTAAATAGGTGATATCATGCCTTCTTGCAACGGTCAGGAGTACATATACCGGTATCAGGATGATAAACGCTGTGACGATCATCTTCCATGTCACATGCCGGTACAGCATCAGGTAGACAACAGCTGCAAAGCCAACTGCAAAGAGCAGCTGGAACCTGGACACACAGAGCACCGGTATCCCCACCGCGGTCAGATTGCCGGCCAGAAGCACAGCCAAGCTAAATGCCGTCCATTTTTCCGTCAGCCTCACATACAGTACCGACAGTGCGGGAATCAAAATGCAGCTTACCGTAAAATAATGTACGCCAGAAATATGAAAATAGGAATAGGCATGGGGCTCCGGTGAGAACAGCGGAATGAATCCCAGCACCACTGCCTCCAGCAGGAAACAGAATATGGATCCGGCTCCCAAAAGGATCACGCATATCAGAATCCGCCGCGCCTGACGCGGATTCTTTTCAATTCCTCCCCTCTCCCGGGTCTGTTTTCCTAGTTTTTTGGCCGCAATATCATATCCGGATATAAAGCAGAAATATGCCAAGAAAAAACATACCCATGTTAGTGTCTCCCAATCGCTTTGGAGCCTGCTCAGCTGCAGGCAGGCAATCCCCTCGCCGCCGACCCAGGACAGTGAAAAAAGCCCTCTTAAGTCTGTCAGGTTTCCGGATCTCTTAAAATTCATCATGTAGAGCAGCAGTGCTTCCAGCATCAGCACGATTCCGGCCAGATACACATATCCCAGCCTGGAAGCAGTAAAGGCCAGCACGTAGCTGGCACAATAAGAAATATAATCTATTCTTCTCTCTGTATCCCTCATCATAAACCTTTCTCAATATGCGTTTTTATTGATAAACCCTTTAAAAAATGTAAGTATGATAATCTTAAAATCAAATCCGATGGTCCAGTTTTCAATATAATACAGATCGTACTCAATCCTTTTCCGAATGGAAGTGTCACCCCTCAGGCCGTTTATCTGTGCCCAGCCGGTCAGACCCGGCCGCACCTGGTGCTTGATCATGTATCTTGGAATCTCTTCTTTGAACTTCTCCACAAACTGCGGACGCTCGGGTCTGGGGCCCACCAGACTCATGTCCCCTTTTAATATGTTAAACAGCTGAGGAAGCTCATCAATACTCGTCTTTCGGATAAAGTGTCCGATCGGGGTCACACGCGGATCGTCCTTTCTTGTCCAGCCTTTTTCTTCATCACATTCCCTCTGCATGATCATGGAACGGAACTTATACATATAAAACGGTTTATTTTTCCGTCCGATCCGTTCCTGTTTAAAGATGAGCGGCCCCGGGTCTGTCACTTTGATGATCACCGTAACTGCAAGCATAACCGGAGAAAATAATACGACCGCAAACAAAGAGCCAAAGATATCGACAGCTCTTTTTAAACTCCTGTTCAGCATGTTGTTCAATGGGACATGCCGGATGTTGATGACCGGAAGCCCCTGAATGTCTTCCGTATATGGCTTGGTCGGGATGATATTATTATAATCCGGAATAAACTTTGTATGCACACCTGATTTTTCACACATGCCTACAATCCGCTCCAGCTTGTGATACTCCCCGAGCCCAAGCGTGATCACAATCTCATCCAGCCGGTTCTGCGGCAGGATGATCGTCAGATTGTCGATGGCTCCCAGAACTTTAATTCCCCTGTATTCTGCGCCATGAGGCATTGTATCATCCAGGATCCCTCTTACATAATATCCCCATTCCGGATTCACCATGATCCTGTCAATATACTGTTCCGCAGCCCGGCTGTACCCTACCAGAATGATATGCTTCAGGTTGTGTCCGTTTTTCCTGAGCCGTCGGAGAATGTAGCGCACAACATTACGCTCCAGCACTCCGTCGAAAATATTGACGCAGGCAAATACGAACAGCATGGTTCTGGAAATATCAAACTGCTTCACCAAATACAGCATCAATATCAGAACCATCACGCCAAGCATATTTGCCTGGATCACCCGAGACGCCTCCAGCCTTCTTCCCAGCACACGCTTCGGTGCGTACAGCTTGAACGCATAGTATAAGATCAGATAGCCCGGCACGATCAGAAGCAGGAGCCTCATGTATACGTCCAGCGGAAGCGCCCAGGGATCCTGCTCAAACAGTCCGCTCTTAAAACGGATAAACCATGCCAGCACATAGGAGACAATTATCACAATTCCGTCAAGGACCACCTGTAATCTATTTAAAAGCTTTTGGTTTTCTTTAATCACTGCTTATTTCCTTCTTCCAATTGATAAATAAAGGTATGAAAAACGACAAGGTCTTTTCCAATACGTGTAATATCATATAATATTTTCCAGAAAAGGACAAGTAGGAAACGGAAATTTATGTAGTTTCAGTTACCTTTTTGTAACATTTTTGTAATACACTCAGAAATCATTCCCAAATGCATAAAAGAATGTGCCCGATGATCTATACTGCTTAGATCATCGGACACATCCCTTTTTGTCTTGATCAGTGGATATTTACCACTGATTTTTTAACAACATTTCTATTTATTATATGTACTCAGCTTGTTCATATAATCGTTAATAATACTGTATCCATATCCCTCTGCTGTTGCCCAGCCTTGTCCTGGAATCGGATTCTCCTTCTGTCCTAACCATTCTACATAAGGAGCACAACCCTTTGTCACATACTTAAATCTTGGATCTACACAAGCAGCTCCCAGATTATTTTCCGATGCATTTTTATCTGTATATGCATAAAGATGCTGAACATGTGCACGGATTCCTTCTTCAATACTTCTGAAAGTTGCTCCTGATTCACTGTTGCCTGTAGCGCCCAATCCTGCAAAATTGTACTGGCTGATCTTTACATCACCGCCAAATTTCAAGAAGTTTGTCTCTTTCATAGCCTGACAGAACGCAACCTCTGGCTTAATATTCAGCTTATTACATTCCGCTATATATAAATCACAGAATTCAGAAATTGTATCTATATTAGTATTATTTGCATAATATGTAGGGTACGATGCATTTGCAAGGAAATACATTACCATCTGGTTTTTACTTGTCTGACTCGGCGAATCAACGCTACTGATTGAATGGAGCACAGCTGATTTCGCATTTCTTCCTTCTTTCTTTCCGCATTCGATATAGTGCCGTACATATGCTATATCATTGTCGCCAAAAGCATTCCTCAAATCTACATAGTTATTTTTATAAGCGCTGATATTGAACTCTTCGCATGCCTGCCGCTTTTCCTTGATTCCAAAATTTACGAAGTGCTGAATCGCACCGGACGGATCATTTCCAAATGCTGCATACAAGTCTGAATACTTTTTGGTATAATAATCAAAATTGTATACATCTTTGTATTCCACTCCCTGATACTGCGTAATTGCTTCCTGGGAGAACGCCGAAGTTCGCTTTTCTTCCCTTCCGCTGTTAATAAAATGAAGATAATATTTCTTCAGATCATTTCCAAATGCCGCCCGAAGATCACTGTATCTGCTCTTATATCCATATACATTAAACTCATGTACCGTATATTTCGTACCCTTGCTGTCCGTATATTCCGTATCTTTATCCTTTCCAACACGTCCTTCGTCCATTCCGTGACGTACAAAATGCTGAAGAACTTTATATGGATCGCTTTCACACGCCTTTCTGACATCCGAATAGCGTGAAACATAATAATTATAATCATATACCGGAGCATAATCTACCATTCCGTACTTAGTTACATATTTGTCTGTTTCACTCGGATCTCTATCTCCACCTTCATTTTCATCAGAATAAATCCCCGGTCTTCCTTCCTCCTTGCCATATTCTATATAATGAATATAGTATAATTTCAGATTGTCCCCAAATGCTTTTCGTAAATCCTCATTGTTCTTTGCATGACTGTATGAATTTACATTAAAGGTTCCCTTTGCCTGTCGGCCCTCATTCATCCCGTTCTGCACGAAATGTCTCAGAGCTCCTGCGTAATCACCCGAAAACGCTGCTGCAATATCGCCGTAACGGTTGATGTAGTATTCGTAATCATATACATCCTTATAGTCCATTCCGCCGTATATAGTATTTTCCGGCGTATTATTGGGGACGTTATCACTCGGGTTTGACCCTGAGTTCACATTCGATCCGTCTACCGTAGCAATTCTGCCTTCTTTTTTACCGAAGTTTATGTAATGCATATAGTAAGCAGAATAATTGGTTCCAAATGCTGATTTCAAATCCGGGTAGCGGTTCATATAGGAATCAACGCTGAACTCTTTACTGGCCTGGCGTCTTTCATTCATGCCGCTAGTAACAAAATGCTGCAGCGCTCCGACCGGATTGCTGCCGTAAACTCTTTTCAGATCCGGGTAACGGTTCATGTAGAAGTTGAAGTCATATACCGAAGAATAGTCTGTCCTGGTCTGACAATACTTCAAAATTCCCCGTGCATCTGCTTTTCCCAATTCTACAAGGAAATTACCGTCTTTTAACTCTTCCGCATCATCCTTATTGGTCAAAAATGCATGCTCTACAATAATTCCCGGGAATCCGTTCTTCTTACTGTTTCTGATCACACTGTAATAATCTGACGTAGAACCGTCCGCATAGGTTCCTTCGCCGTCTTCGTCATCCGTGGAATTCAGGAACTTCACACCGCGGTTTGATAATCCAAGGTCTACCAACTCATCCAAAATACTCTGAGCCGCCTGCTTTCCTTCAGCAGAAACCGACGGATTATAGTTCGCGTTTGGATAATATACTTCTGCACCGTTTGCTTCCTTTTTCTCGGAAGAGTTCATATGAATGCTTACAAAGAGAGTCGCGCCAAAAAGCTTAGCCGCCTCTACCCTTCCTTCTAAGCTTACATACTTATCGGAAGTACGGGTCATATAAACCTTCACGCCTGTATGCTTCTCTAATTCAGCCTTACATGCCTGCGCAATCTTCAGGTTGATATTTTTTTCTATCAGACCATTCGCTGATGCGCCATTATCCTTTCCACCGTGCCCCGGATCCAGAACGACCACGATAGAAGACGCTGTTCCGGTGTAAGCCTTCGGTGCACTATATGATCCCAGCTTCACTGCCTGATCCGTAAGGGCTGTCAGCTCTGCGCTGACACCTGCGCGGCCATATGCCTGTTCCGTACTGGAAGAACCTAACTCTACAGAGCCCTCATTCACAGTCTCAACTGCTTCATCTGCCGCTTCCTGAATCGTAGATTCAATCTCTGATGTCATGTCATCGGAAATCTCATCTGACGTCAGCGCTGTAACAGATATACCTGCGTCTTCCGTACATTCGCTTTCCGCCTGAGCAGCTTCCGAGATCACACTAAAGTTCATTGACATTCCAATTTTTTCAAAGTCAATACGTTTCTTATGCCCGTCTAATTCATATGCAAAAGCTACAAGACGATATGTCCCTGCTTCATTGTTGTCGTATGTCTTAACAAAACGATAATAGGAGTCCTTCTTCTCGGTCAGCAAAATCTCGCTCTGCCTGCCATCCTCCCCTGCAAGTATCAACTTTACAGATGCAAGCTGCTCACTTCCATCGCCAAATGAGACGACAAGATTCTGCTCCCCCGGTGCTTGTATAGATTTCCCTCCTAAAAAGAAGTTGTTGATCAGTCCGCCGTCCTCAACTGCAGGATCTTCTGTATCTGCCTCCTGATCTTCCGGCACATCTGCCGGTTCCTCCGTTACTGTCGGTTCCTCCGTAACGGGTGGTTCTGTCTGTTCCCCCGCAGGCGCAGTTGACGGTTCACCCGTCTCTGCCGTTCCTTCTGGTTCTGTCACATCCCCCGGATCTGCCGAAGTATCCTGGTCTGTATCCGGTTCTGAAGCTGTTGGATCAGTATCATCGACTGAATCAGCAGCAACTGTACTGTCTGGCTGAATCGGCTCGTCATCTGCAAAGGCGCGGAAGCCTGATGCCGGACTCATCAATACGGTGAGCACAAGCAGCCATGCTACAAGTTTCTTTCTTTTCCCTTTCATCATAATATCCACCTCATGTATTTATTAATTAGTACAAGCACAATTCATATTATACATCAATCCCCCTATACTTTCAAGTTGGAAATTACCGATGATTCGACACACTTCTTGCATTATCTTGTGTGTCTGCCGAGAAACAAATTAATTTCTCGCCCCTTCCATACACAAAATAAAGAATTTTCAGGCAATATACACACACTATCTTGTGTTTTCTCAAGCAGAAAAAAAATCATAAAATTGAATCTACACTTTTTATATCGCAGACAAATTATTACAATTCCATTTCAATTTTACAATTTGTTTACAAATTATTATAATTTATTTACAAATATAGAACGCCTGCCATTGGCAGACCTTCTACAAGCAAAGGTAAGAAAACAGGGAACCCGTCGCAGCTATTCCTGCTCCCGGTTCCCTGTTTTCTTAAAGATCTTCATTCTGAAATACGATATCATTTATCTGCAATCTGGTGCTGGGAACAGCTTTTCAGGGTAAATCCCCTCATCAACCAGCTTCCTGACAGATGCAGCTACGCTTTCCTTGTCCTCTTTGTAGGTAACCCCAAACCACTTATCCGAAGACTGGAGCACTTTTACAGAAGCTCTGTCCTCTTCCAGAAGCCCCCCAATAATTGTGGGAAGAAGATATTCTGCTTTTGCTTCTCCTGTCTCCAGACCTTCCAGAAACTCCTCGAATCCGGATTCCAGCACAGAAAAGAACTCCGGCTGAAGCCCCCACATGTTCATGGATACCAGAGAATCTGCATCTACTCTCTGATCACCGCTTTCACTGCGTACCACTGCACCGCCTTCCAGCTTTTCTATATTTTTTGTCTCCACGATCTTTTTCAGCATGCCGTCCGCACCGGCCTGGCATAATCCCCGCGTCACAGCGCCGTTGTCACTCAGAGTATTTTTCAGAACAAATCCGATCATACAGATTTCTGTCCCTGAGCCATTGGAACCTTTTGTAAGGTATTGATATGCTTCCGTATATGCCTGTTTTCCATAATAATCATCCGCATTGATCACCAAAAAAGGACAGCTGACGGCGTCTTTGCAGCAGAGGATCGCCTGCCCTGTCCCCCAGGGCTTTGTCCGTCCTGCAAAACGCTCCCTGTACAGATCAGGAATATCCTCAACTTCCTGATATACATAGGCCACATCCGTGATCTGCTCGATCCGCTTCCCGACCGCGTCCCGGAAACTGCTCTCCAAATCCCGCCGGATAACGAATACTACTTTATCGAACCCTGCTTTCAAAGCATCATAGATCGAATACTCCATGATGATCTCTCCGTTCGGGCCCACCGGCTCCAACTGTTTGATCCCGTCTCCGAAGCGGCTTCCTAATCCAGCCGCCATTACAACCAGAGCTGCCCTGCTCATATCTAAATCCTCCTAATTAATATATCCGTCCTCACTCGCCCAATCCGTCTTTTACGATCTGCACCATTTCCTTCAGGGCGTCTTCTTCGTCTTCGCCGTCACAGACTATGGCAATCTCATCTCCGCTTTTGATGCATGCCCCCAGGACGCTGAGCACACTTTTTGCATTGGCAGAAACCATACCCGGCCGGCCTGTCTTTTCAATGGTAATCTTACAGCCAAACTGCATTGCCGTCTTACAGAACAGCCCCGCCGGCCTCAGATGAAGGCCGGTTGGATTTTTAATAACCACGCTTTCTCTTACCATATCCTATCCCACATCCTATCCCCCGTCTTTTTCAGTCAATATGATCTTGACAGTCGGGTTTTTCGTTAATTTCACGCCGGAGGGTGTCTCAATCGTTACTGCCACATCATAAGTTCCGGCTGTTTTGTAATTCTTTAGATCCATAGAAGCCGCATACCGGATATCCAGGATCTCCAAAGCTTCCTCCCTGCCTGTAAACTGCAGCTCAATATCCATGTCTGACTCAAAGTCCAGCTTCAGGCCGTCCTTCAGATTTTTAATCTGAATCGCGCCCACGGGAAGCGGTATCGTCTTTGTCCCTTCCTGCTCGATTATAACCGTCACGACCACATTGTTGGACACGTCTTTCGACAGGCTGATTCCTTCCGGAAGAAATGGCAGAATATCCACCACCACTTCCTCCCGGCCCTGACGGCCCTGGATATTGACCGCCGACTCCGGAATCTCAATGCTGCTTACAGAATCAAGAGCCTCCTTCGTCCCGCAGATTTTCACCGTAGAAGGCTCCAGGGTGCACCCTGTATAGACAAATCCGTCTGCCGGCTCCCCTGACACGCTTTTCAGATGCAGGGGCACATTCTTTTCTCTGAGTATCTGTACATTGACGCTGAGTCCTCTTTCTCCCAGGTTGTTGGTCAGCTGACTCTGATCCATGGCATTATCGTTCCCGTCAAAAATGATCAGTTCCGCCTCCAGAGTCGCATCCTCAGAAAGGCCGGTTGATTCGGAGGATGAAATCACCCTTGCCACGACACGGTGTATATTGTTGATCTTTGATTCTGTCCCCCGAATAGTGATCTTTTCCGGATTCACAGATGCCTCGCCCACCACGAAGCCGTCTCTTGGAACGACATTCGTCGTACTCGCGGAAATCGGATACGTATTGCTCTTCATGTCTTCAATCTTAATCTGCAGATTCGGAGGCGTGACCTGCGTCGTCACAGTCTCTCCTTCCAGTCCTCTCACTTCCGCAGTGATCGGCACCAGATACGTATTGACCTCCATCTGGCTCAAATCCGCAGTCGCCACAATATTGCTGCTCCTGATCTGAGAAAGTACGGACCGTTTTCCAGATACCGTAACCCGGACACTCTGTGGATCTCCCACCATATCATAGACCTTGCCCATATTCCTGACAACCTCTTCATTGACGAACTCCACCGGGATGCTGGCATACGTCGCATCATCTTTGGGATCGTTGATGTTAATCACGATCAGCCAGAAAAAAACGGAGAAAATCAAAGCTGCTGCTTTCAGGCCAAAATTTCGGGTTATTTTAAACTTCATTTTTCTTCCGTCCTTTCCGCACTGCAAATTTTTTTCCATCAGAAAGACGATTCTGAATCTGTTCAAGCTTTTCCCTCAGATACTCCGGAGTCACATTCCGCACAAGCTGTCCGTCCATAGCCATAGAAACGTACCCCGTCTCTTCCGACACTACAAGTATCATCGCATCACTGACCTCACTCATACCCAGCGCGGCACGATGCCTGGTCCCCAGCGCTTTGCTGATCTGCATATTGTCTGACAGAGGCAGATAGCAGGTAGCAGAAGTGATCCTGTCCCCACGAACAATCACTGCCCCGTCATGAAGCGGTGTATTATGCTCAAAAATATTAAGGAGTACCTGCTCTGATATGATGCAGTCCAGCTCGATTCCCGTCATCTCATATTCTGTCAGGTGGATGACCCGCTCTACCACGATCAGCGCGCCTGTCTTTACACTTCCCATACTGAAGCAGGCATCCACCAGAGCCTCCCTTGTCCTGTCTGAAAAACGCAGGTTCTCCCTGCCCCTGTCAAACAAGGAAAAACTGCTGAACAGATTTTTCTCTCCCAGCTTCTCCAGCGCCCGGCGCAGTTCCGGCTGAAATACGACCAGAGCAGCGAACGCCAGGATACTGATAGACTCGCGCGCAAGGTACAAAATAGCATGCATCTTGAACACATAGGCCACCAAGATAAACACCCCCAGCATCAGAAGCCCCTTCAGCAGCATCCATGCCTTTGTGTTCTTAATCCAAAGCATGATCTCATATACGATCACCGCAATGATCAGAATCTCCACAACATCTGTAATACGGAGCTCAGGAATATACGGATCGCCGATAAATTTCTGAAAAATCTGTTTTAACTCTTGCTGCATCAGCTCACCTCCTACTCCGGATGAAGCAAAAGCATACGCCCGGAGACCTTACTCTCATATCTGTTATTTTTTGCTTTTTCCATCAAGCCCCAATTCTTTATTCAGACTTCTTTCCAGAAGGATTTCATCCGCACTTTTGGGTCTTTCCGGATACCCGGTCCCATATGAAGACGATGTCTGGCCGCCGTTATCCCCCCGATTGTTTTTGCCGCCTATACTGCCTGTATTCTGTCTCTCATTAATATGCTTCACACTTTTCTGAGGAACTGTCACACCAATCTTTGGGACCGCTTTCACATGATAATGATATTCGTCATCTTCAAACTCCAGATATTCTGTCCGTGCATAATCCACAGAAAGAAAGATCACTTCCAGAAGAAGCCCCGCCAGAACCCCGATCACCCCGCTGATCACCAGCGGCGAAAGTGAAATATGCAGATTCAGCGCCACATTTGCTGTCGCCGCGATCACAACAGCCGCCACTGCACCGCCGACAGACGCGAACTTCCACGCGTGGTCTACGGAGAGGGTACGGATCGAATATACTAAAAGAGTACATGCCGCTACTGCCGCGATCATAACCCACATCTCCTGGTTCATCAGCGTCTGCTTTGTAAAACCGATCAGAGTCTCAACCATCTCCACTCCGTCGCCTGCCTTGAATGTACTGGACGACCCCTTAACCAGGTGAATCACATAATAGGACAGCGTGCCGCAC
This sequence comes from Lachnospiraceae bacterium M18-1, assembly GCA_000403295.2. GTDB lineage: Bacteria > Bacillota > Clostridia > Lachnospirales > Lachnospiraceae > Schaedlerella. The sequence continues at coordinate 1,015,579 of KE159605.1, forward strand.
GCAGCCGGAACGATACACGCCGGCGTCCCAAGCAGCCCAGCTGCAATCGGAAGTACAAACGGGACGTCCATTGCAAACGAACATGCTGTCAGCAAAACCAGCCAGGCCTTTCCTGATGAAAACCGAAAGTAAAAAATATACATCAACAGGAAAAGTAATGCAGCTACAATAGCAACCGGCAGAGACAATGTATAAAAATGCAGCAGCACCAGCGCCGTAGCAGCCATGACCATAACGATCGCCGGCAGAAACGCGCAGATTGCAGCCAGTCCTGCCGTACATGCTGTAGAAGATGCAGTTTTCATAAATCCGATGTTGGAATTAATCTGATAAAATACCAGAAATCCCATGCAGAACTGAAATCCGATCCTGATAAATATGGAATACTTTGCATAAAACCTCTGCATTTGCTCTCTCCAGACAAGTAATGTGCTCATACCTTCTTTTTCTCCTTCACTTCCATCTTACCCAGCCGGGATAAATCTCTGTAATATTTTCTGACTCTTTGCTTTGCACGATTGTGCCTGCCCCTGTAAAACACATTTGCACAAATGATATAGACGATCAGCAGAACAAAATATCCGCCTCCCACACCGGCGCCTAAGTACGTCACCTTTGTAATTGTCAGATTCTCCATCAGTTCATCCATAAAGCAGACTGCAAGCAGAGCCGCCAGGATTCCATAGCCGGCCGTCATCCACAAAATCGTGATCAGGGTATTCAGGCTAACATAATCCTTCTTATAATAGGTACTGATCTTCATATCTTTTCTGATGTCATTTTTCTCATATTGAGCCATCCTTGCCATCAGTCTGATCCTTTTTACATCCAGCATAGGCTTCCTCCAGAATTGTATAATATTTATAACCATTACTTTTAGTATAGCATATACTCAGAGCCCTTGTCCAATGCTTATAGTCAAAAAATAAACTTTTTCGACTCCTGCTTTTTTCAGAACTCTTGAAATTCTGTGTATCGTACTGCCTGTAGTATAAATATCATCTATAAGCAGTACGCTCTTTGGAGCTTTCCACCGTCTGGACACTCCAAATGCATGCTCCAGGTTCTTTACCCGCTCCCGGTCATCCAGCTGCTTCTGCGGCTTTGTCTTTCGGATCCGGTATACTACATTTTTCCCTGCCGGAATCTGCAGTTCCTCTGAAAGCCGTTCTGCCAGCAGGCCCGCTTGATTAAATCCGCGTACTCTCAGCCGGGACGGGTGGAGAGGCACCGGAATGATTTCTTCTATCTCGTGTTCACGGATCCACTGTCCGTATCTGTCTGCCATTTCTCTGGCAAAGATTTCCGCATAATACCGCTTATTATGAAACTTAAACTGATAGATTGCCTGAACCACAGGCGGGACATGCAGCCAGAGGCTGCGTCCCTGCTCAAAATCCAGACGCCTTCTTTCGCAGTCACAGCAGTATTCCTTTTCCCAGGTCTTCACTGGTTTTCCACATTTCATACACCGCGGTTCCCTGATCGCAGGCAGCTTTTCTCTGCAGCTGTCACAGATTCCCGTTCCAGGCTTCTGTATTTTTCCGCAGAAAGGGCAGACCGGGGGATACAGCAGATCCAATAGCTTTAAAATTCCTGAATGCGCTCTGCCAGACTGGTATATCTGTTTTGTTCGCTTTTGTTTCTGATCATTTCCTGAAATACGCTTTCACTCCCTACAATCGTCAGACATTTCTTTGCCCTGGTCACAGCCGTATACAACAGATTCCGGTTATACAAAAGCCTTGGTCCTGGAAGCAACGGAAGTATGACTGCAGGATATTCGCTTCCCTGGGATTTATGTACGGTGATTGCATATGCAAGTTCCAGTTCGTCTGTGGATTCAAAAGGGTACGTCACTTTCCTGTGCTCATCATATTCCACATCCAGTGTTCCACCATATAGATCCACTTCTGTAATACATCCCACATCTCCATTAAAAACACCCATCCCCTGATCTACGGCCACTCCGTGCTTTGTACGCACCTCCCAGGCTATCTGATAATTATTTTTAATCTGCATGACCTTGTCTCCCTTTCGGAAGATTCTCCCGTTAATCTCTTTTTCTTCTTTTCCCGGTTCCGGGGGATTCAGATAACGCTGCAGTATGGAGTTTAACCGCTCCACACCGAGGAGCCCTTTCCGCGTAGGCGTCATCACCTGGATCTCCGACTGAGGAGCACCCACATATTTAGGAAGCTTTTTCTGGATCAATGTAATGATCACACCGATGATCACATCTGCCTCCTGCCTTCTCAGGAAGAAAAAGTCCCTGCTTTTATTGTCCAGTACCACAGTCTCTCCTGCGTTGATCTTATGTGCATTTACCACAATATCACTTTCTCCTGCCTGGCGGAAAATCCGGGTCAGTGTGACCACTGGAAAACGCCCTGACAGAATGATATCCTTCAATACACTGCCTGGTCCTACGGAAGGAAGCTGGTTCACATCCCCTACCAGGATCAGCCGGGTGCCCGGCACTACCGCAGACAAAAGCGCATGCATCAGGGACAGATCCACCATGGACATCTCGTCAATGATCAGGATATCTGTTTCCAGAGGATTATCCCGATTGCGCTGGAATCCGCTGACACTTCCTTCTTCCTCTGGATTCCCGTTTACCTCCAGGAGGCGGTGGATAGTCTGGGATTCATATCCTGTAGCCTCTGTCATCCGCTTTGCAGCACGTCCTGTAGGGGCAGCCAGCAAAATGCTCATACCTTCGCTTTCGAAAAAACGAATCATAGTATTGATGGTGGTCGTCTTGCCGGTCCCTGGTCCTCCGGTCAGTACCAGAAGTCCGTGGCGGATGGACTCCACTACCGCACGGTGCTGCATGGGATCCAGCTGAAGCTGTTCCCGCTCTTCCACCTTGCGAAGCCGCTTCTCCATCATTTCCTCAGGCATATCGCAGTCGATATCCAGGTCGTGAAGCATACGTGCCGTATTCAGCTCCAGATAATAATAGTGGGACGGATAAATCCGAATCTGTCCGTTTTCTTCCTTCCGGACCGTCTTCCGGTCAATGCACAAATCCATAATGTACTTTTCAATCTCCGCAAGCCGCACACCCAGAAGCTGTTCCGCCCGGGAAGCAAGCACCTCCTGGGGCAGGTAGATGTGTCCTTCTCCGGCCGCCTGCTGAAGTACATAGACCAGACCGCTGCGGATACGAAAATCTGAATCCATATGGATCCCTATTCTGGAAGCGATCTCATCCGCTGTTTTAAATCCTACACCGGAAATATTGTCTGCAAGCTGATAGGGATTCTCCTGCAGTACCTCATACAGCCTGGATCCGTAATATTCATAGATTTTAACCGCAAGCGCTGTAGAGATCCCGTACTTTTGCAGAAAGATCATAGCCTTCCGCATGTCCCTTTTTTCTTCCACCTGCACGGCGATCTCCTGGGCCTTCCGTTTGCTGATCCCCTTGATCTCCGCCAGGCGTTCCGGCTCTTCCTCCATGATCCGGAATGTATCCTCCTTGAACCTGCGCACGATGCGTCCGGCAAGGGACGCACCAATCCCCTTGATCGCTCCGGAACCCAGGTAACGTTCGATAGATACCAAATCTTCTGGTTCCTTAACCTTGTGGGCAAGTACCTTTAGCTGCGTGCCGTAAACACTGTGATTAACGTATTCTCCTTCCAGTTCCAGCAGCTCTCCTTCCGTGATATAGTGAAAGCTGCCCACACAGGTCACTTCCCCGTCCTCACTTTCCAGGTTGAATACCGTATATCCGTTATCCTCATTCCGAAACACGACATGCTCCACATATCCTGTTACTGTTTCCAAAACACCCTCCTCTTTCGTTTTTACAGATTTCATGCAGCGCCTTATTTTTTCTGTAATCACTCTAAAAAGACAGGCATCCGGCAGAGCCTGTCTTTTTCCCTGTAAACCTTAAAAATCCTTACGTCCGCTCATGAACTCTACAAACTGTCCTGTACCGATCGCTACCACCTTGAGTGGATCTTCTGCTGTCATAGTATGGATTCCGGTCCTCTCCTCGATCAGTTCTTCCAACCCGCGGAGCATAGACCCTCCACCTGTCAGGACGATCCCCCGGTCCAATATATCGGCGGACAACTCCGGCGGAGTCTGTTCCAATACCCCGATGACTGCCTCTACGATCTGGCTTGTCGTCTCACGCAGAGCCTCTTCAGTCTCAGTGGAGGTCACTGTCACGGTCTTTGGGAGACCTGTCACCAGATTCCTTCCCCGGACCTCCAAACGTTCTTCTTCTACCAGCGGGTAAGTCGTACCGATCTTAATCTTAATGTCCTCTGCTGTCATATCACCGATCAGCAGATTATGTTTTTTCCGCATATACCGCACGATCGCTTCGTCAAAATCATCCCCGGCCAGCTTAATGGATGTGTTTACCACTGCACCGCCGAGTGAGATCACGGCAATATCCGAAGTGCCGCCTCCTACATCCACGATCATATTTCCGCAGGGCTTGGAAATATCAATCCCTGCGCCGATCGCCGCAGCCACCGGTTCTTCGATCAGATGCACTTCTCTTGCTCCTGCTGCAAAGGTCGCTTCCTCCACTGCCTTCTTCTCCACCTCGGTCACACCGCTGGGCACGCAGATACTGATCCGCGGTTTCTTAAACATCCGCCTTCCGACCGCCTTCTGCACAAAGTATTTGATCATCTTCTCAGTCACAGTATAATCTGAGATCACACCCTGACGCAGCGGGCGTACCGCTATGATATTCCCCGGGGTCCTGCCCAGCATCAGACGTGCTTCCTCACCGATGGCTTTGATCACATTGGTGTCCCTGTCAAACGCCACGACAGAGGGTTCCTTCAATATAACTCCTTTTCCCCTCACATACACAAGCACACTGGCTGTCCCCAAATCTATTCCGATATCAACAGACATATAAAACTCTCCCTTCTAAAAATCCTTCTTGTAAGAGATACTCTGCTCAGGAACCTCAACTACACATAAATACCATTTTACAATGATGTTTTTACAGTTCCGTCCTTATTCATCCTTAGTTTTTTATAGTCTGCTTATCTGATGTCTTTTTTACAACCATCCATTAGTATAATCAATTTTTGCTAAATTGGAAAGCCCTTTTTGCATATTTTCGTATTTTTATGGTTTTATTACTGTTCACGATGCCTTGCACCTTGCTGCAAGGCATCCGGCCGGTAAAATAGCGGTCGCATGCATCCAGCCCGTCTACACTCCGTTCCGGTCCGTCCTAAACAAGCGTCGCTGGCGCTTAGGACCGCCGTCAGGCGACTTTTCAATCGGCTGGATGCGTTACAGCTCACAGCCGGTTAGGCCGTGAACTGTAACTTTTATTTTTTGTTAAGCATTGCGGCAATATACTTCCCGGTGTAAGATTTTTTATTTTCCGCCACTTCCTCCGGCATTCCTTCCGCCACAACGGTGCCGCCATTATCTCCGCCTTCCGGTCCGATATCGATGATATGATCCGCAGTCTTGATCACATCCAAGTTATGCTCAATGACGATCACCGTATTGCCGTCATCCGCAAGCCTGCGCAGAATCTCCGTCAGCTTATGCACATCCGCAAAGTGCAGGCCCGTAGTGGGCTCGTCCAGGATATACACCGTCTTTCCCGTGCTCCGCTTGCTCAGTTCCGTGGCCAGCTTGATCCGCTGCGCCTCGCCGCCGGACAATTCCGTGGAGGGCTGTCCCAGCCTGATATACGATAATCCTACATCATAAAGAGTCTGCATCTTCCGGCTGATGCTGGGCACATTTTCAAAGAAGGTCACAGCCTCCTCCACTGTCATATCCAGAACATCATAAATGTTCTTGCCCTTATACTTCACTTCCAGCGTCTCCCGGTTATACCGCCTGCCGCCGCATACCTCACAGGGCACATAGACATCCGGCAAAAAATGCATCTCAATCTTGATGATTCCGTCTCCAGAGCATGCTTCACACCGTCCGCCTTTTACATTGAAGCTGAACCGGCCCTTTTTATATCCTCTTGCCTTAGCGTCCGGGGTTGCCGCAAACAGATCCCGGATCAGATCAAAGACTCCCGTATAGGTGGCCGGATTGGACCGGGGCGTCCTTCCGATGGGCGACTGGTCGATGCTGATGACTTTGTCCACCTGGTCCAGCCCCTCGATCCGCCGGTGCTTTCCCGGGATCGTCCTGGCCCGGTTCAGCTCCTTGGCAAGCTTCTTATATAATATCTCATTCACCAGAGAACTTTTACCGGAACCGGACACGCCAGTCACACAGGTCATAACTCCCAGCGGGAATTTCACACTGATATTTTTCAGATTATTCTCCTGTGCACCGACCACCTTGATATATCCGGAAGGCTGCTTGCGTATCTCAGGGATTGGGATTTTCTTCTTGCCGCTCAGATAGTCTCCGGTAATGGAGTCTTTACATTTCATGATCTCCTGAGCCGTGCCCACAGCGATCACCCTGCCGCCGTGTTCCCCCGCGCCGGGTCCGATATCCACTACGCAGTCTGCTGCCAGCATAGTATCCTCGTCATGCTCCACCACGATCAGGGAATTGCCCAGATCACGAAGCCTTTTCAGAGTTGCCAGCAGTTTGTCATTGTCCCGCTGGTGCAGGCCGATGCTTGGTTCATCCAGAATATAGGCGACTCCGACCAGACCGGAACCAATCTGAGTTGCCAGGCGGATCCGCTGTGCTTCCCCGCCAGAGAGGGATCCGGTCGCCCGGGACAGAGTCAGATAATCCAGCCCTACGTCCATCAAAAATTGAATCCTTGCCCGGATTTCCTTTAATATCTGGTTTCCGATCATCTGCTGGGTCTTTGTCAGCTCCAGGCTCTGCAGAAATTCTTGCAGCCTGCTAATGGAAAATGCAGTGACCTCCGCAATATTTTTCTCACCCACCGTCACCGCAAGAGAGGTCTGCTTCAGCCTCTGCCCTTTGCACTCAGAGCAGGGGGTGATATTCATAAAAGTCTCGTATTCCGCCTTAGACGCCTCCGAATGCGTCTCCCTGTAACGCCGCTCCACACTTCGGATCAGTCCCTCAAATACCACATCATACACGCCTTCCCCCCGCTGTCCTTTATAATGCACCTTCACGGATTTTCCATTCGTTCCATAGATCAGAATATCATGAATCTTCTTCGGGTATTCCTCAAACGGTGTATCCAGATCAAATCCATACTCCTCGCAAAGGGCTGTCAGGATCGCGTTGGTAAAGCTGCCCTTGTCCGAACAGGACTGCCAACCCAGTACCGCAATAGCGCCCTCACTGATACTCAGCGACGGGTTCGGGATCATCAGTTCTTCTGAAAATTCCATTTTATAGCCCAGTCCGAAGCAGGACGGACATGCCCCGAAGGGGTTGTTGAACGAAAAACTCCGTGGTTCGATCTCATCAATGCTGATCCCGCAGTCCGGACAGGAAAAGCTCTGACTGAAATTCATAGGTTCTCCGCCGATCACATCCACGATCAGGAGTCCCTCCGCCAGGTTCAGTACGCTTTCAATAGAATCTGCCAGACGTTTTTCAATGCCGGTTTTTACGATCAGACGGTCCACAATGATCTCGATGTTGTGTTTGATATTCTTATCCAGAGCGATCTCCTCGGACAATTCGTACAGATTGCCGTCCACACGCACCCGTACATATCCGCTCCGCTTGGCCCGCTCCAAAAGCTTGGCGTGTGTTCCCTTCCGTCCCCGGACAACCGGGGCAAGAAGCTGGATCCTGGTACCCTCCGGCATTGCCATGACCTGATCCGTCATCTCGTCTACGGACTGCTTTTTAATCTCCTTTCCGCACTTCGGACAATGTGGAATCCCTACCCGGGCATAAAGCAGACGAAAATAATCGTAGATTTCTGTCACCGTCCCCACAGTGGAACGTGGATTGTGGTTTGTAGACTTCTGGTCAATGGAGATGGCCGGGGACAGTCCCTCGATACTCTCCACATCCGGCTTCTCCATCTGACCCAGGAACTGCCGGGCATAGGAAGATAACGACTCCATATATCTACGCTGTCCTTCCGCATAAATGGTATCAAAGGCAAGCGAGGATTTGCCCGAACCGCTCAATCCGGTCAGAACTACCAGCTCGTTCCGCGGGATATCCACATCAATATTCTTCAGATTGTTTTCATTTGCGCCCCGTATCTTAATATATTTTCTGGCGTCTATCTTCACTCCCATATTGTATCTCCTGTCTTTTCTCAGATTTATGATTCGCCTGCCAATAAGGGGCAGTTCCTTACTCCATATCATTCAATGCTTTTTTCAGTTCGATCAGCTTGTCGCGCAGTTCCGCCGCGGCCTCGAAGTTCAGCTCGGCCGCCGCCTTCTTCATCTGCTTCGTCACCTTTTCCACCGTCTTCTCCAGTTCTTCCCGGCTCATGGACTCCACGTCCTTCTCCATCATCATCTCCCCGGTATCTACCTTCTGAGAAATGCTGATCAGGTCGCGTACCGCTTTCTGAATCGTCTGCGGTGTGATCCCATGTTCCTGGTTGTATGCCATCTGGATCTCCCTGCGGCGCATGGTCTCGTCAATGGCCATCTGCATAGAGTCGGTCATCTTATCCGCATACATGATCACATGTCCTTCGGAATTGCGGGCCGCACGGCCGATTGTCTGGATCAGGGAGGTTCCCGAACGCAGGAAGCCTTCCTTGTCTGCATCCAGAATGGCCACCAGCGTGATCTCCGGAATGTCCAACCCTTCACGGAGCAGGTTGATCCCTACCAGTACGTCAAAGACGTCCAGACGCATATCCCGGATGATCTCCGTCCGCTCCAGGGTATCCACATCGGAATGCAGATACTTGACCCGGATGCCTACCTCCCGCATATAATCCGTCAGGTCCTCGGCCATCCGCTTGGTCAGCGTGGTCACCAGCACTTTGTTTTTCTTTGCCACTTCTTTGTTCACTTCACTGATCAGGTCATCAATCTGGCCCTCCACCGGACGCACCTCCACCTCCGGATCTAAAAGCCCTGTGGGCCTTAAGACCTGCTCGGCGCGGAGAAGCTCATGCTCTTCTTCATAGACGCCCGGAGTGGCGGAAACGAAAAGCATCTGGTTTATTTTACTTTCAAATTCTTCAAAGTTCAAGGGGCGGTTGTCCTTTGCCGAGGGCAGACGGAATCCATAGTCTACCAGCGTCGATTTTCTGGACTGGTCTCCATTGTACATCCCGCCGATCTGCGGCACCGTCTTGTGGGACTCGTCGATCATGATGATAAAATCATCGGGAAAATAGTCGATCAGCGTGTAGGGCGCCTGTCCCGGGGCCAGCCCTGCCAGATGCCGGGAATAGTTCTCGATCCCGGAGCAGAACCCGGTCTCCTTGAGCATCTCGATATCGAAGTTGGTCCGCTCCGCGATTCGCTGCGCCTCCAGAAGCTTGTCCTGACGCTTAAATTCCTTGACCCGCTCTTCCAGTTCTTTTTCTATATCCTGCACGGCGCGCTTAATATTGTCCTTATCTACTACATAGTGGGATGCAGGGAAGATGGCTACATGCTTTAGTTCATCCCGGATCTCCCCGGTCAGGATGTCGATCTCCGTGATTCGGTCGATCTCGTCCCCGAAGAACTCTACCCGGACAGCCGTGTCGGATTCATAAGCAGGAATCACCTCCAGCACGTCCCCCCGGACCCGGAAGGTCCCGCGGTGGAAATCCATGTCGTTGCGGTCGTATTGGATCTCGATCAGCTTCGCCATCAGCTCGTCCCGCTCCTTTGTCATGCCGGGACGCAGGGAGATCACCATGTTCTGGTAGTCTACCGGGCTTCCCAGGCCGTAGATACAGGACACGCTGGCAACAATAACCACATCGCGCCGCTCGGCAAGGGCCATGGTGGCGGAGAGACGGAGCTTGTCGATCTCGTCGTTGATGGCGGAATCTTTGGCGATGTAGGTGTCCGAAGAAGGGACGTAGGCTTCGGGTTGGTAGTAGTCGTAGTAGGACACAAAATATTCCACCGCGTTTTCCGGGAAATATTCACGGAATTCTCCGTACAACTGAGCAGCAAGCGTCTTATTGTGCGCTATGATAAGGGTTGGCTTATTCAGTTCCTGTATCACATTCGCCATCGTAAATGTCTTCCCAGACCCCGTAACCCCTAGTAAAGTCTGGAATTGATTGCCCTCCTTGAATCCCTTTACCAGTGCCGCAATTGCTTCCGGCTGGTCTCCGGTAGGCTTGTATTCCGAAACTAATTTAAAATTTTTTTGTCCTGTTTCCACAGACATACCTCCTTACTATCATGCCTATTGGCCCGTAAATTCGTGTAATTTTTCCCGGAAATTCGTGTAATAGGAACTTCTAAGTGGGCGAAAAGGCCAATTACACGAATAAAGTCACTAAAACTGAATTTTCTAACTACGCAACACAAAACAAAATATCTGAACATTACGTACCACAGGATAGCATAATTCTTCATAACAGAAAAGCCTCAGACTTAATTTTACCATGAACATTTGTTCTGATTCATTGTAGCAGAAACCTCCTGTAAATGCAATAGAAACTCTTAGTCTATCTGAAGAAATTTCTTCCCCCGCTTTCAAGGTCAAAAAAGAGAGGTAGTTTTCCGCTACCCCTCTCCTGCAAACCATTCATTTATATCTGCCAGTTCTGTTATATCCGAGTAATCGTACACAATCGGTGTCTGTGCTTCCTCCTTTTTTCTTCCCTCCATCCTCTCAACTTCTTCTTTTCCCTCTCCCTGAATCTCAATTACTTCCTGAAACATCTCCCATAATAAGGTTTTGTCAGCATAATCATATGGATGAACTTCTGAAATAAATTCATGCAATTCGTCAACACAGTCCTCTATAATCGCCTGCATATCTGTATAGGTATCTACAGTAATAATAGACTTCGCGTGTCCTAATGCAGTTGCCACTGCTTTTTGATTAATATTGTTTTTCATCAAAAGTGTAGCATATGTCTTACGCAGATCATGAAAACGTATATGCGGCAGTCCTGTTTTTTCTAAAAGCTCTTTATAATGCTTAAAATGGTAATCCTTACTTCGCGGACGTCCATAGCTTGAGCAGCATATATATCCCATGTCCTGAAAAACCCATTTTCCGTTCTGCCTTCTGCTGCGATTTCTTTCATACCGCTTTCGCTCTTCCAAAATCTCATGATACACATAATCAGGTATATCCAATTCCCGGTAACTGGAAAGAGTCTTTGGTCTAATCTCCTGCTTTGACTTTGATTTTGCACATTTTCCATTTTCTTCCGCATGGAGATCCTCACCAAGCTGACGTTGGATTTTTAATTTATGATGCACAAAATCCACATCCGAATATTTCAGGCCATTTATTTCACTTTTACGCAGCCCCATCAACAGAGCAAACAGAATCTGCATATGGATACGTGAATCCTTAGACGCTTCTAATAAGAGTTTAACCTGTTCCAGATTGTAGGTTCTAGCTTCCTCTACAACAATGGTGTGATACCCATCCTTTTTGATCTGTTTCGGTAAATCTACATCCGTACATGGATTGTTCATAATCAAACGTTTATCTAATGCATATCTCATTGACGTATTTAAAATCGTCTTTGCCAGTTTAGGTATAGACGTATATTTTTCCGACAGCGACTTGAAAAGCTTGCTTAAATGCCCCTGATTAAGTGTCATTATCTTTAAATTTCCTATCTGTGGTATAATATGCTTATCGATACAATTTTTATATGTATGGTAACTATTCGCAGTAAAAGACGGCTCCGGTCTCATAACTTGTTCCAGCCAATACACCAACAGTTCCCGCACCTTGATGTTAGGATACACAACATAAATTCCCGTATGAAGTTGTGCTATCACACCATTACGCGCCTTGTTAGCCTCTGTCTTTTTTTCATACCCGGCGTGCTGACATATCTTCTCTTCTCCATCAGCATAATATAGTGTAACACGAAATCCAAATTTCCCCTTAACAGACATAATATTAGATATTTTATAATCTACATAAGGATGTAGATTAACCCTTTTTAAATCCATCTATCCTCCAACTATTCTTCATCAGGAACAAATTCTTTATTCATAAACTCCATGATCTTTTCATCTGCATCCATAATGTCAAGATAGAACTCAAATGTTGTATGAACAGAGCTGTGACCAAGCATCCCCGATATCTTTGCTATACTTACACCCCTTTCCAGGAGAATCGTTGCAAACATATGTCTTAATCCATGAACTGTGATATGCGGCAGCAAATTTCTTTCACACAGCACATATAGTTCTTTATTCATAGAACCCAATCCATGCGGCAAACCATTTTTCTGGCAACTCACATAATCCATATCCTGATAGGCATCCTCTAACAAATTTTTATTTGCCTCAATCTGCCGGTGTCTTTTTTCTAATTCAACCAGGACAATATTAGGAACCCGAAGTATGCGGTTGCTTTTTTCCGTTTTGGGATTACGCTCTACAATACTATATTCTTCTATACTGGCTCCATTCTCCTCTAGTTTGATATTTGCGGCTAACTGACGTTGGATATGTACCGTTTTCTCAATTAAATCAAAGTCATTAAACTTCAATCCTAATATTTCTCCTTTACGCAATCCAAGATATAAGGCAAGTATAATCTCCAGAAACCAATTTCGTCCTTTGGCAGCATGCAATAAAAGAATTATCTGTTCTTTACTCAATATCTGGATTTTGGGCTTTTTTCTCGGATACTTTTTAGTATTAGGAACTGGGTTGTTTGAAATCATTCTTGAAACCACAGCATCTTTGAAAGCAATATAAAGCAATTCCCTGCTTTTATTTCCAGCAGATTCACAATACCTAGATGCACTTTTTAATAATTCGTTCAAGTATTCTGAGCTAACCACCCGGAGTTTAATATCCTCTTCAATTGACGGTAAAATAAATGTGTATAAAACATATGCTGATACATATTGCGTGGTACTTTCTACTCTGTCTGAAAAAATGCTTTGAAACCAATATACCAGATAATCCTTTAATGATATATCTTTCCCTTGCACCAAAAGGCGCGCTTCCATAGCTTGCTCAAACTCTGCAATATGCTTTTTATATGCTTCCTCCGCCTCGACATCACTGCTAAAACCGCCTGTCTTTCCATACTTTACACTGTAATCTTCCTGCAAAATTTTTGTCCTGTGATACCACGAACCTCTTTCATAAAAAGCATGCGGACACTTTTTCGATTTTTTATCCATTTCTTTCTCCCTGACTATTCTTCCCCGTCAATCCACCTGTCAAAAGAATCCTTCGGAACCCGATAGATGCGTCCGATTTTGATCACTCTGAATGGAGCCTGCTTTTTATTCACCTCATCCAAAAAATCATAGGTTTTACTCCTTCCAATTCCCAGTAATTGCTGGATTTCCTCGGCATTGTATACCTTTGACATCAAATTCTCTTTCTCCATATATTCTCCTCTCCTGTTGTTTTCAAGCTGATACATCTTTTTAGAATTGCCAGGAAGAAGCATTCCGCAATATATTTCCGCAAAAAACACTAAGTCAAAGACCACGCGGCAGTCGCCAAATGGACATGCAAGCATATCCGCTTGGCTCGTTGCTTCGCAGGAATCAAGTATATATTGCGGAAATGCCGCTATTTCCCGACGTTTCCTTTCCTGATGCAGTTTTCAATACAGCCTGTCTGATTATGGTGTTTCCTATTATGAAAGAAGTCTGCATAACCTTACTTTCTGTAAAATATTATTTTTTTCTGATTATTTTGGAAGTTTCTGCTTCTTACGTTCTCTCCCCTGCATTACGTCCATCAGCAGGGTCCGCCTTCCGCGCCATGGAAAGCCCCTGCCGGATACTTCCATTCTCCCTGCACATAGACAGAATCCACAGAAAATTCACCTGTAACCAGGCTGTGGATGGCCTCTTTATCTCCATGATAGACACACGACCCTGCATTCCCGATAAATGTATCCAGGTCACAGTCATTATCCAGTGTAAATCCCAGCACGTTCTCATCCTGCCGGAGCATCCTGTAGTCTTCCGGATACAACTCCCGGATGCCTGCAAACAACGTCGGTGTTGAGAAGATGCACATCGCGCAGCTGCAGCGGTTCCACCCGGCACGGTAGCAGGGATGCGGGTTGACCTTGTGCCGTTTTAAGACCTCCCACACATCCTTTTCCGAATAATCAATGACCGGGCGCCACTGGTGGACAATGCGGCGTGATTTTGCCGCCGCATTCGTCCTGTGGACCTCCATCTCATTGTATTTGCTGCGCCCTGCCGATTCCCCTCTGCATTCCCCGGAAACGATTAGCAGGCGGGTGTCCTTTCCAGGCTTCCCACCCGTTTTTCCGAAATGTTCCAGGCTGTGCAGATTCCGCAGCACCGTGTCCGCCACCATGATCTTTAAGTAGGCGGAACACCACCGTCTGCTCAGATCACCGGTTTTCATCGGGAATTTCATGCGGTACCCGAACTGCTCCAGCTGCTTTTCCATATCTGCCGGGGCTCTCTCTTTCAGCTTCTGGCATTCTATGTATTTCTTTGACAGCGGGCACTGGATGACCGCGCGCGTCTCCGGTTCCTGCCACTCAATCGGCTCGGATGCCCCGATACGGTATAGTTCCCCAAAGAAGCCGTTCTTTCTCCAGGACACCCGGAGCGGGATCTGCTCTGCTTCGGAAAAGGCATGGATATAGCCGGATGTGCATCGCCAGTCCATCCGCCTGGAAGGATGGCCGCCGTCTATATCATGGTGCCAGAATTCGATCTTCTGCTTTGGGACGCCTAACTCCAACAGCTTATAATAACTGGCGATACTGTCCTTCCCGCCGGAAATCAGCAGGATGACCCGGTCATACTCTTCTAATGGAAGAAGCTCCTCCAGCAGGATTTTTTTCATATACTCCGAGTCCCTGCGACCCGGCACTCTGGGGCGGATCCTTTTCCCAGTCCCATAGATGGGGGAATCCGGCCGGCCATGGATGACCGGCGTATCCTTTGTGCAGTCAGCGTCCCGTATGAATTCCGGCTGGAACAGGGCAAACTGGCCGTCATGCTGCTGGAAATAGGATTCCTCTTCCCAGGGTATCTCCTCTTTCCTAAACGTTTGGAATCTCATCCTGCCCATCCTCTTCCGCCGGTCCGCTCCCCGCTTCTAAAGAAGAGAGCCTGCGTTCCCTGTCCAGCGCATTTTCCAATACATCTGCCTCACGGTCATAATACTGCACCTTGTCCGACAATTGCTCGCAGGCTTCCACCTTACCTTCATTGATCTCCTTTACCATCACACAAAGCCCCTGCGCATCACTGCCGTCGATGTCCGGGACAAGGATCGTCTCATGGATGGAGGACGGAAGCACAAAATAATTGGAGCCCAATACCTCACCCGCACGCCTCAGGATATCGTCGTGCAGGATCAGGGATGCTCCAAATTGCTTCCGGCTGTTCGTCAGACACAGCATAGGAATCCCCGTGGAATGATATACTGCTCCTTCTGCCAGTAGATTTTCCGCCTTTCCTATGCCAAACATCTCGGAACAAAGAAGAACATTTAAGTCTGTTAAAGCTGGCAAACTTGAACGGTCCGCAAGAAGCGCATCCTTGTGGAGCTGGTCCATTGAGATCCCCCATGTGCTTATCAGCAGTTCTGTTACAGGCACTTTGAGCAGCTTTTCCCTGTCCTCATATATGGCGATATAGTAAGCTGCCGCAAAATCCCCGTGCACAGTATAAACCTTGTCTTTCAGATAGCCCTGGTTCCACTGCAGGTCACAAAGCCTGATAAGCAAACGTTCCTTTACCTTTTCATAATCCCATATGATTCCTGGCTCTTTTACGTCTTCCATATCACCATACGCAATATACACATCCGCGACGTCCCCTACACAGGCATCCAGTTCTTTCCCACCGAGATAGCACTGGTAGAAACCATCCAGATGGATATTTGGAAACGTATCATGTTCTGAAAGGCGGATTGCAAGGACATGCTGCTTCCGGTCATTCTCCCTTACCCACTCATGGATGGACAGCTGCGCCTCCCTCAAAGACGGCGGCAGGTAATCCTTGATATTTTCTTTTACGTACTCAAAAAATTCATTCCTGTTCTTCATTTATCATTTCCTCCCATTATTATTCCAAGCGGTCTCGGGAACTCTTTAAAACCCGCATTTCCGCTCTTTTTCTGTTTTTTACCGAATGTTCATTCCATGCAGTTTCTCCTGATCAGCAATGCCTTCCTTCTCTTTCCTGAAAAGCGGGATTCCCCGTTGCAGATCCAGACGCTCCCGCACGGGGCAGTCAGTGCTCCGGCGATCCTTTTCCATCCTGAGGGCATGTCTGTATACAGTTCCACGTCCTTTTTCACGGCAAATGCCACAATCCTGTTGATCTCATCCATACTCATGTGCCTCCTATCATCGAACTGTATCCTAAAGCCTTTTCGCATAAGCCTTTAGGTACAGGTTATAATCACCCCTTCTTGTGATGAAGCGGATCCAATAGTCTGCCGCATGTCCATTCATAAAGAAGCTGTATTCATGTTCCCCCACCTTTGCCGAGGGGTATTTCCCGCAAAATACCCTGAGCGCCTCCATGGTATCCAGCTGCGTGACCAGGCAGCGGTAGATATCCTGCGACTCCCTGTCAAAAGCCTTTGTCCGCAGGCCATTCCTGCATGGGAAATACTGCCCCTGCCACTGATATCCGTCATGGTACGCGCGGATATGCCCGATCTGGGCATCCGGCATTTCTGACGGGCTCAGGGAATCCGGGGCTATGGAACAGTGCCGGAATACTTCCGGGAAATTGCAGGTCTCCTGGAGTTCAAACGTCCTGTTTTCTTTCCTGTTTTTCACTTTGTCCTCCTTCGCGTCATTTTCGATTACACAACATCCTTATCCTTACGCCGCATCCTTACCGACATCGGGAATCTCCATCAAATCCGCTTCCAGCACATCCGCCAAATACTGCCCGGCAAAGAGGCCGCCATTGATCCTGACCTTTTTCCTGCGCATGCTGGTATAGGACTCAATCCGTGTTTCACGGCTCTTTTTTGCCAGGTCCCGGTCGCCTTTTGTCAGCCTCTCCTGGACAACGGCCTGCCATTTCCGTAAAAATGCCGAAGCCTCGCCAATATCCTTTTTCTGCCGGTCATACTCGGTGCGTTTCTGGCGGATCACACCCCCCGGCTCTACTTCCAGCGTATAATAGGGCTGATCCGGCTGCTCTGTCTTTCTCAGGAACAGGATATAGCTCTCCTGGTTATTGATACGCTCAAAATATTCCTTCTTCTTATCAATGCAGTGGTGCAGCGCCTGCCCCTCCTCTAAAATATCCTCGATCTTTTCCGGCGCCAGAATCGTATAGGTCTCATCGCGAAACCCGTATTTTTCCGGGAGCCTGGGGAGGATATCATTGATGTAGGGATAGGCCTCCGCCAATTCCATGGCGGTTACGGACAGCCGGTTTTGCGCAATGTATTCCACCAGCTCCTGATGCCGCAGGTAGAGCCTGGATGCCCGGTACACGATCTCATCATGGACATTCATCTTCACGCGCCTTGCCATGGAAAGGTAATCCTTCCAGGTGGTAAGCACTTGGCGGATGCTGTCATTCTGTCCTTCCTGCTGACGGGTCAGGTAATTCCGGATCTGCACATAGCTCATCCGGTCTTTCACAAAATCCAGATCCTTCGGCAGGATATCATTCTGGATAAACCAGCAGATCAGTTCGTCCGACAAGCAGAGCTTCCGTTTCTTTTCCTCCTGCAGCCAACATAGGAAATGGATGCCTCCATCCAGTTCCCTGAGCCTCTTCAATTTTGCATTGTCAATCCCCAGTTTTTTCGCAAGCCCTCCTGAAGATTCCCGCCACAACAACTTTTCCGGATATTCCACCAGCTCTTCTGTCAGCCTCGGCAGGCCGGCCTTTAAGATCTGTTCCAGTACAGGAATCTGCCTCCACGAATGCAGGTATTCCCTTGGATTTAGCACAGGATTCCTTCTGACCCACTGTACCAGCCCGGTCTCCCTTAATTCCCTGCGCTCCAGGTCAGGGAGCGTCCTTGGATACACGCTTCCTTCCTTTGGTGCTGGATAATAATTGTAATAGTAATAGAAGCTGTTCCCCCTGCAGTCACTGTCGCCGCCGATCCAACGCAGGCCCCTTCTTTTGAAATCCCCAAAGTGGTACACCGCCTCCTGGTATTTTTCGTCATACAGGCAGCGCCTGATCTCATCGTAATGGATCTGCGGATTCTGGAAATCTCCCTTTCCTATGGTCATCCATACCTCAAACCGCCTCAGAGCCACAATCCCGGGCCTACAGCGCTGGAACAGGTATGCCGTCTCTTTTGGGGTCCAGATATAGCCTGATTTGTCTACCGACTTAAACCGGATCTTCTGCCCGCATCTGCTGCAGACACTCTGCTGATTGTATCTCGGGTTCCTGATCCTGACCGTCTGGCCGCAATGCGTGCAGTATCCTTCTGTCGCACCGCCTCTCTGGTATTGATAGAAAATATAATGCTCCCTGACAGCTTTCTTTAAAATCCAGGTTTTCCAGTCTTTCGGGAGGGCCGGCACCAACCTCATGGCTTCATCCCATGCATCGGTCTTCTTTTTGTCACGGGCAAGCAGGCTCCGCATCCTTACGTCCCGTTGGAACTGGAGCAGATCCTCATAGGTTCCGCTCTGTACGCCCAGATATCCCTGGATCAGTTCCGCGTCCCCACTGCTTATATAATTACCGGAACCATACATATATTCCGGCCAGTCAAGACGGTCCAGCATGGAATTCCTCCATTTTCCCGTGTCTGTCTCCCAGGTGATGAACGCATCGGCCTTCCTGTCAAAATACACCACGTATGCCGGGTATCTTGCCCCTGCCCGGACATGCTCCGCCAGGAATACGGAAACCACCAGGTATCCGTTCTCCACTTTTGCCAGCAGGTAACGCCCATACTGATATTGTTTGGTGGAAACCCATTGGCTCACTCTCTGGGGTTCATCCTTTCTTGCAATCTCCCGCAAATACGTCCCTATTTCCGGCGGCATAAGCCCCAGTAATTCCTTTTTCTTCATCTCTTCATTCCTCCTTAACACGTTCCGCAGACTCCATAATATCTGTCTGGCTGATATGTTTTCCGGTCAATCCGAAACAGCGCGACCTCCTCGATTTCCGGACTTTCCGCCTCTTCTTTCAAGATCACGAGGATGTCCCCCACTTTTCCGGAAGCCTTTGGATCTTTTCCGCGTACCACCGCAAACCCGTCATAAGCCAGTCCTGTCTCCTTGTGTACCCTGCTATTCCATCTGCGTGTGGGATGGGCGACCATATAGGCGGCCCCCTCTAAAAGCAGCTGCTCCAAAGTGAGACGCCGGACCAGACGCAGCTCCGTGCAGGAAATCTTGCTGTCACGGCTGTCCTCGTCCAGGTCTCCGGCCGCATCCACCTCATAATACACGGAGTTTTTCCAGTCCCAGTAGTAGGAAAGGCAGTCCAACGGGTTTTCTGCACAGTGGAATCCATTCTGGCAGCAATTTGCTTCCGATGTCCGGTTCACCCTGTCTTCCCGAAACCGGTATCCCAGGCAGGTCAGGTCGCGCCGGAATCCTTTAAATGCCCTCATTCTGTTCCTCCTTTTGAAGCCGCGTCCGGTCCGGCCAGGAGATCAAATACCGTAATCTGCCTGCCTTCCAGGTCAGCCTCCGGTTCTCCCGCATGTTCCTCTTCCTTTGCCAGTGTATCCGGTATTTCTTTCTGCTCAGCCGTTTGTTTTTGCTCTGCCGCCTGATTCTTACCAGCCGTTTGTTTCTGTTCTTCCGACTGCTTCTGCTCTGCCGCTTGCATCTTCTGTGCTGCCCGCTTTTGCTCTGTTGGATGCTTTTTCCCGGCCGTTTGACTCTGTTCTGCCGTCTGCTTCGTTTTCTGTGCTGTATCCTTGGCTGCCTTTTTGGGAGATTCCGCATTTTTCCTGTGTTCCTCTTTCCGTTTCAGCGCGTTCAGGCGTTTTTTCCTTTCCTTCGCCTGTTCCTTCGCTTCCTTCACCTCATCTTCCAGTGCATAATATTCTTCTGCCCACTGGTAGACCTTTGTCTCCGCGATCCCTAAACTGAACGCCTGGTTCTGGTTTCCCGTCCGGCCTTTCGGATCCTGCTTTTTCCCAAACTTCTTTTCCCGCTCCTTTTCCGCCATTTGGTATGCCTGTTTCATAATGTAGTCCATGCATTTCTGGAGCGATTTCTGCTTTTTCAGCACCCGGAATCCAAACAGGATGTCCTCTTTCGCCCTCTGGATCAGGTACTGTGCAACCAGGTCGGTAAAGAGCTGGTCTTTCAAATGCCACATCTCTTCCCGCAGCTTTTCCGCTGCCGATGTATACTTCTTTTCTGACATGGGAATCTCTGCAAGCAGGAACCTCTTCCCGCTGATAAAATCCTCCACGTCCTGCTCCGGCACCAGACGCTCCGCGGCTAACAGTCTCAGTTCGGGGAAATTCTGCGCCATCCTGAGGTGCGCTGCCATCGCGTTTAATTCTTCCGTATTATGTATGACTTTCTCGTACATTCTTGAATCCTCCTTTTGAACGAAAAATGGAGAGCCTTTCGACCCTCCATCGTTTTACGCAGCTTCTGCCTGCCTCTGCATCGCTGCCTCCATCTCTTTCATCTCCCGCTCCACTTCGTGCGCGATCCGCCTGCGCTCGGCCTCGTCTTCTTCCAGAAGGCCGATCAGTTCCACCAGGATCCGGTTGCACCATTTATTGGACTTCCATTTTTCCGAGAGTTTCCTTGTCTCTTCTACGATCGCTTCCCAGTCCGCCTTCTTCATCTCCAGGTTCCGGTACCGCTTATAGACTTCATAGCATTCCTTCATCACCTGTGGGACCGGCACTTTCGCCGCCTCATCCAGGTTGGAGAGGAGCCCCATCAGCATCCGGTGGTAATCATGCTTCTTACAGAGCTGCTCGATCCCTGACCCGGACCTGCCTAAATAAAGTGACATGAAGTCGTTAAAGATCGCTGCGATCCTGCTTTGGTCTACCATACATGTTCTCCTTTCGTTCCTTTGCTTTCTCAATCCTTCTTTTTGCCGTGGACGGGTAACAGCCAAAGGCATTAGAGATCTCTTCCAATGTATACCCTGCCATCCGGAGCCGGTACATGGCATTCCCCGCCGCCTCTTTTCCCATCCCTTCCGTTTGTTCTTCCGTCAGCTTCTTCTTTAAAATCTTCCTGCACAGCGGATGCCCTGGCCCATACTTGTAGAGCAGTTTGGACTCTGCCGCATCCACGCCGCATAAGATTGCGATCAGCAGGCAGTGATAGCCGCTGTCCTCGTTCCAGTCTGACATAGTACACACCGCCTTTATGAATGGCCCATCCGCCGTCTCCCCGACAGCGTGCCGGAATGCCCTTACGGACAGGTGCTTTACCGCAGGTTCTCATCCAGCATCCGGACGATTTCGTCCATATCCTGGCGCCCGATCTCTTCCAGCATCAGATCCAGGCTCAGATATGAGGACAGGTTCTTTAGGAATTCCTTCTCCCTGTGGACGGTCAGCAATACGAAGATAAATTCGTGCAGGCCGTTTTCTGCCAGGGAATGGATGATGTTCCTTGTAACCACCATGTCCAGGTCACAGCCCGGCGTGCAGATCAGCTGCCAGTACCCGCCGTACCTTTGGATCCACTTCAGAAGTTTCCTGCTGCGTTTTCCTGCTTTTTTGTTCCTGTGCATTCTTTTTTCCTCCCAATAAACATAGGTTCTGCGCATACCATCCTTTTTGCGCTGTCTTTTTTATACATCTTTACCACGGCCTCCGCCAGGTATTGGTCCGGATCCGTCCTTACTACGATGCCGCCAAAGTCTGTGCCAAGCATCCGCAGGTCTTCCCTGCTGCCGCCGTTTATGGATTTTACGACCCCAAAATCCTTCCGGCCGCAGGATGCGATATACAGATCCGTCTCCGCATCCAGATGGAATCCGATCTTTGCGCCCTTTACGATGTCATACTTTCCTGCCATCAAAACAGACAGCTTCCATTTCTTACCCACAGAACTTCTCCCGTCTCCCAAACATGGGGTAGCTGGTCAGGATCCGAAATCCCCAGTCCGCGTCCGCATCCTTTACAAGCACCAGGCGTGCTTTCCGTAAGTTCTCTTCCAGCCGTTCCTCTCCTTTTCGGAACCCGTACCCGATGGTCCTGGAGAAATGCCCGGCCAGTGAAATGCAGTCATCCCCGCCATACCTCAGCCATGTGGTGATCCCCGGGTCGAAGAAGCTCTTCATGATCCCCTTTACCACAGCGTCTGCCACTTCCCTGTCCCAATAGGATGTGGCATAACGGATGTCTTCTTTCGTCAGCCGCGTCTTTAAGGCCAGCAGCTGGATGTCTGCGTGCCTGCGCAGCGTATGTCCGCCGTAAAGCCCGACCTGATCCAGGTTCTCCCGGATCGTCTGCAGCGTGCTTTCCACCGTCTCCCGCGGGATATCAGCAAATAAGTCCACCATAAGTACTCCTTTCTTTTCATGGATATACAGGTACTGATACCCCGGCGGATACCAGTACATAAAAAAAGAAGGAGCTCTCCCCCTTTCTTCTGTACAGCCTGCGGATCTTTCTCGTCTCCGCCTCTTCGTTATTTTTTTCGTTCCCTTTATCCGGATTAGCTCGTTCCTCCTTCCCTTTTGCAAAGCAATCCCAAAACGCAAAAAAAGACACCAAAAATCATCCCTGAATTTTTGATGTCTTTCTGTTTTTTGCCAGGCTAAGCCTTAAATTTATCTCCCAGTCATCTTCTGGAACAAACACACTTACTGCTACATTTTAAGATACTCATGCGCAAAAATCTAATCCGCTTATAGAATAGCACAATATATAGAAATGGTCAATCCCTAAATTCAATATATTGTATCTCTACCTTTTATATAAATAATAAACTCGAATGTCCTCTCTGATTATTTATTTGTTTTTTTACTTTCTGAATCGCATGGCCATATGCTGCATGTGTCTTCGAGTCGAACATACCATGATTAACCGTAACCGGAAAGGAATTCCTATCTGCATCACCAAAGAACTTCTCATCGACGTCCTGTATCCCATATCAAGCAGGCCCTACCGTACAAATGACATATTTGCATGGTAGTTTATGGATATCATCATCTTTGCTTCTCCAGTCTTACACCAATACAGTATTCTGCCAGAAACTTAAAAGGTCAGCATATGGTGGATGAGCCCTCTTTTTGAATGAAACTCCTCGTAAATAAAGCTACGAGATATCAATCCGAGACTCGCTTCGCTCGTCATTGGTTTGTCACGCAATAAAATCTGCTGGGAATTAGATCCTGAGAGATTATATCGACTGCATCCAAGAGTGTGAAAACTACATTTAGAACCAGTCCCACCAGATCGGATAAATATTTTTTACTATTGTCCCATTAATTTTATGAAAATATTTAATTTTTTACTTCTTTAAGATCTGAACCTTCTCGAATATATTTTTTTCCATCGTACAGCTGACCTGATTGCGCTGTGATAGTAATCACGATCAATGATCTTTTTTGTATAGTAACTATTTCATAGCTTTTCAAATTTTCTTTTAATTCATTTGAAATTGGTTCTTTATCTATTCTTGCTTTAAAGGCATTCATCATACAGTCAACTGATTTATAATGTACATCTGCTTCAGCATCTATTCCTACCACTCTATGCGAATTATATTTATATGCATTTCTTTTATAATGATTAGACCAATCATTATAATCTTTTTCATTATCAGCCACGCCGACAATAATCATTCCTAAACTATCTGGATTTCTTTTAATATTTGCCATTGCCGTTGCCACTTTAGCCATCTGGCTAATATTGCGATAATTTATTTTTCCTTCATTATGTCTATATCTTGTGGGGGTATTAAAATAGGTGAGACCTATTTTATATTCCGTGTACCTAGTTTCTGTTGATGACAAATTCAATCTTGATATTACATCTCTAGCCACTTTTGATTCAGTTTCTACATTAACTAAATACGAAGCAATTAAATCTGTAAAAAGCTTAACTGTATTAATTTCCGCTATATAATCCACTGTTTTTTTCTCTTCAAGTTTACCCAAAATAAGCTGTTTTGCATTCGACACTGTATCTGTAAAACCTTTATAATCACCTATAGCTTTACTTTCAAAGTATACCTGTAACATAGTTACAAAGAATACCATGAACATATCAGTTTTCCTTCTATCATCTGTAAAAAGCATATTTGATATATTCGTTTTAGCTTCATCACAAATTAGATCTATTTCATTAAATACTTGTATAAATAGTGTCTTGAGATTATCAAAACATTCCTGTAACTTTTTATCAGCTATTTTTCCATTCTCAGTTTTTTCATCATACAAATTATCTAATATAGAAGAACTAATTACAGATGTCGGTCGATCTAACAAAAAGGCTCCTAATAAAATTGCTATAATCTCCTCATCTCTCGACTTTCGCAACAAATCTTCTGTTAATATACCATGTCTTCTCCAAAAGACATTTTCGATATTAATGCCATAATCTAATCCCTTATTACTCAAGCTAATTTCAGGCATGATTTCTAGTGTTACAATATCATGCAATGTTTTACCGCCTCGTATTGTACTAGAAATCTCTCTAACCAATTGCGAAAATTTATTCAGTGCCCCCGCCTGTCGTAAATCATGTTTGGAAAGCTTTGTTCCTGTAGAATTAAGACGTTTAAATATTTCGTCAATAATAATCGCATCATGTGAAGTCGAAATGATAGGCAATTTGTATCCTCTAAATTCTTTACAAATTTGCCTATCAAGCACTGGTTTTCTTTGACTCAATTTTCCTTCTTGATACAAATCAAGAGTACCAGTAGCACATTTTATATCAAAGTACCCTGTTTTTCCATTAATACTAATAGGGAATTCTCCAAGCATAAATGAAATAATTGAATTTATTCGCTGAAGTCCATCAATTATACCATATGTAGTATTGCCTTCTCTTCCGTTATATTCGGCCATCATAATATTGGGTATTGGAAATGCTTTCATTAAAGAATCAATAAATAATATTTTATCATCCAAACTCCAGACCAGTTTTCTTTGATATCTTTGATCTACAAACAATTCATTTTTTGTATAAGAATCCATAACGTCATTTATAGTCCAGCCATCAACATCTAATTTTTTTCCCATTCTATTGTCCTCTTTCGTTCATTAATATTTAATTTCAGATTATTGTACCAGATAACTCATTTTTAATGCGAAAATGAGTTAATATTATTTTATCACAAATATATTATTTGCTACCTAAAATACCAAAATCTAAGATGAATTTACGAAGTTACAAAAGTGTAAATTGTCCATGCTATTTTCAACTTGATTCTTCTAATTAATTACTGGCTTGCGTTATTCCGTTCCCACGATATGTTAAACAGATCAGCGCTTGAAAGATATGATATTTTCTTTCCCACTGGTCATTTTTACATAAATATCGCTTCATTTTTGTCATATCTGTAAATACTCTGTCTGATTGCACTGTTTTTTTCTGTACTTTACAACAATGGGAAAAAAATCTTACACACTTGATTGCCCTCCCGTATTTCTTTTTAGATTGTTATTTGTAGCACGAACAAGGTTTTTTCGCATATCTGACAGTTCCAAAAACACCCCATCTCCCCATAATTTCCACTTTTAAAAAGCATTTGGATAAATAAAATCTCTTGATTTAATATCAGTCAAACCCCCGCATTATATTATCATATTCTCCTGTTTCAAAACTGTCCTCTAGTTTTATTTTTAAGTCAAAAAGTTTACTATAACTTCCTACAAAATATCTATCATGAGAGAACCTCTTTCTAATAAGACTTATATCCACTCCTAATTCTAAAAGCACTTCCACTCTAAAAAAAACTTTATAGCAAGCAATTACCCAATTAATCTCATCTATGCTTAATATAGGATTTGCCATATGTGACGCATGTGTATAAACATCTCTGTCATTTTTAATATTAGACAATAACGTATATGTATGACATTCTCCAAATTGATTATTACTAAGTCCTGATAAAGACATTATAGCTTTTTTTGTTATTTTCTGTAAACATTTAATAAATTTATCTCCATTATTTGTACAATATCTCTTTATAAATTGCTTATCCTCTTCGGTGTTAACCTTGCAAAGAATTTCTTCCTTTTGCTTATCAAACTTTTTCTGTTCTTCTTCATTAATTTTATTTCTTTCCATACCTTCGATAATCTGCATTACCTTTAAAAATTTGTTAGTTGTAGAAATCCCAACTTCTTCATCTAGCAATACCTGTTTATAAGAATCAAAAGCCAACTTCTTATTTTTAACTAATAAACAAAATTTATTTATAGCATCATCCAAAAATGTTGCAAAATCAGATACTTTAAATATACTTTCTCTTATGAACGATCTACTGTCAAAGTTATTCTTATTAAAAATGACCAAATTTTCTTTAAGAAAATTGCAATTTCCTAAATAATCAAATTGTTTATCATTTTTAAACAGTATAACTTGAGTAGTTGTAATTAATTCCCCACTCAGTATTTCTAAAAAAAGAATCATATTATATATATTTTCTTTTATGGAATCTATTCCCATCTTTTCCTTTGCCCGATAATGAATTTCACTCTTTATACCAAACCTAATCTCTGTCTTTCTTCTAATAACATCATGAAAAGCATAACAAGAATAACCTGATACTGAATGCAATTCCTTTACTTTCGCTTTTATATCTAAATCCATCTCTGTATTATATAATTTCAAGCTATCAATTTCTTCATAAGGTGTTAATCCAATTAATTCAGTTCCCTCTGTAACACTACAAGTAAAACTATCAAAAATGAATTCTCTAATATCATTTGCACAACTCTCTTCTCCCCAACAAACATCAAATGCCTCAATTGTTACCTTAAAATTATAACATTTAAAATCTTTATTCGACGTGTTCCCTTTCATTTCTCTAAATATAAATCTTCTTGCCATTATCTGCCTATTGTTCGTCTTTAAACAAATTATCGCATTTTTCATTTTTTGTATTTGTATACACATCTCCCGCGGTGTGTCCTCAATTTCTATTATTACACGATAATTTTCTAAAACACTTATTTGTCCTTGATATGAGCATGCATATTTATCAATATAGGTTACTAAACAACTCTCTTTATAATTCTTAAATGCTTTCACTATTTCCTCCAAATACTTTTCAAAAATTCAATGTAATCTATATCTTCCTATTTAGGTTTTCTTACTAAGTATACCAAAAAATCCCGACTTATGAAAGACAGAATTCTCGCCAAACTATATACATTTCAACAATAAGTTCTTTCCACTATTGTTTTTGCATATAAATCACCTGTACTTCAAATCTCTATCGTCAAAATTTGCACCCCAAGTCATGCTTGGAGACATTGTGTCAAATTGTGGTATGCAAGCCAGTTTAGGGCATTCAATCAGTATCCGGTCACATTTCTATACATCTGGTATCTTTACTGCGAATTTGAAGCGCACTTTTGAAAATATCTCTTTTAGAAATGTAAATACAGTCTTCCAGTAGGACATCTCATACAATTTTCTGACCTAATTTCTACCCGATTAGCTTTGGTAGTTCCTGTCTGTTCGACTCATACTGCATTTTATTTAAACATCTGCGAAAGCACCTTTCGATCATTTTCAGAAACGCTCAATATATCCATGGACTGTTCCGCAGACCACTCCATTTTTTCCATAAGATTCTTAATACTTTTCAACAGTGTTGAAATCCTTTCTTTCTGCGCCGCTTCTTCATTCATTTGCTGTATCGCCAAGGACACATCCATCGCCTCCTCACATTACTGTACCCAGCAAGGTATGAATCAAAATTATATGGGTATTCCATAAGAAAAGATTCTTGCTTCCATTTCAATCTATACTCCGCCTATGATGTCACCTATCCCTTCCTCTCTATGATTCCATCATATCACTTTTTTACTATAGCTTCAAGATACCGGATTGCCCGTCCTTTCATCAGGGCACAGCATCCATTTTCGGCTGCCATGCCCTGCCACTCATTCTCTCAACAGCCTATCCTGCAAGCTTCCTGATATGGTCCTCAATCTTCCCACACCGCATCATTTCCCGCTTTCGTTCCTCCTGATATAACGCAGCTTCCCATGCTTCTCTGTTATTTGGCATATACTCCGAAAATCTGTACCGACCAAATACAGCATCATCTTGCTTACTGAGAGGCTTCTTTCTATTCTCGAAACGCTCCCCCTTTTCATAAACCATCCTGATCCGGTCTGCCGGAATAGCAGCATTCTTTACAGATTCCACATGCTTCCGGTAATCCAGCGGATACAGGTTCCCTACTGCTTTTTTATCTTCCATTCCCATCACCTCTACCGCATAGGCCAGAATCCTCTGGCTTGTCTCTCCGGCGTAATAACTCCAGATATTATACGCGCAGGCGGGTTCTAAAAACACATCCTTTTCTTTCACACACCAGGTTCCGCAGGGACGGGACATCCAAAGATAAATTCTGTCCCTTAACGGTACGATATCGGCATTTACGGCTGCATCCATGAGCGTCTCCCTGTCCCATTCAAAATCAGACTGATAGCTTCTGGTATTCATCCTCATGATCTTCTCCAGATTCCCCAGCAAATCTATATTCATAAATTTGGGCATCATAAGCTCCTTTCTTTAATCTTCCTGCAACTGTCTCCAAAAATCAGAAATCTCGTGGACAGTCTGCATCGCTTCATCGCCAAGGGTTTTCCTTTCTTCCAATTGTTCCAAATAATCCTCCATTTTCCGCATCTGCGCTTCATAGCACCTTACAACCCATCTCAGACGGCGAATCTCTTTCTGGCATAGATATAGATCTTCACTCATACGCATCCTCCTTTACGCTTCCCCTGTCTTCGGGTTTACAAAAGCTTCCCGCAGCAGGAAATACCCCTCCTCGTAGCTTCCCTCATTCTGTACGCCGGCCATGCCTCCCAGGCTGTCCAGATACTGCTTCCCGTTCTTGGAAGCGGAAATATACATATAATATTTCGCCCGGATCAACTTCATCTCCTCCAACGCAAAGCCTTTATAGGAATCGCTGAGCACCAGTTCTGCCCCCAGCTGTTCCGCCTTTTTCCGAAGCATCCTCACCGTCAGTTTTACTGCTTCCTGCACTTTTTCATCCGAGATCCCTTTAAAATACGGCCGTTCCAGGAACAGGGTCAGATATTCCCGTCGGTTTCTCACCCCGTCTTCCATATCCTCCTGTATGAGGTCTGCGAACTGCAGGCTCTGCCCGCCGCCTGGGACCCGTGAAAACGCCCCTTTGGTGAGCCGGACCATGGCCCGGAATACCAGCCGGCCGCTGACAGAAACAAACACCACTTTCTTATTCGCGTCAAAACAGGACAGCAGGCACTTTTTATAAATGCCGCTGCGGTACGACAGGCAGGTGTGCCCCAGGACTTCCCCGATCTGCATGACCGGAAGGAGCCGGTCCTCTTCCCAGATCCGGAAAGCGCCCTTTTTGGCTTCCATGTTCTCCATCCAGTGCTTCTGGACTTCCTCCGAAATGCGCTGGGCAATCTCACGCTCCAGGTCATTCTTATAATATTTCAGTTCCCGGAACCGCCCTGCGATCTCCGCAGCGCAGAGCCGCCGGGCCTTTTCCCATTCTCTCTCATCCATTCCGGATAAAAATGCGTAAAAGATCTCCGAACCTCCGTCATATAGGAACTGCTTTATGCCCTCCCTGTTTTTCCAGAGGAATTCCTCCCCGATCTTGAGCATCTCATTTAACTTCCTCCAGGTATGGTCAAGTTCCAGCATCTGCTCCGTGACGGCCTGGAAATCCGGGAGAGCCTTTAATGCTTCCAGGTTGTGGAGCAGGAAATCGGCCTGATGCCCGGTCCGGATCCCGGGGATAAAATGTGCTGCCCGGTCCCAGACGGACAGAAGGAGCGCCGCCTGCCGGTAAGACAGGTTTTTTATATGCCCCATATCCTCTGACAGCCACTTGGAGAGCGGCTGTTGGCTCAGCATCTCCCCGAGCCGTGCCATGGGTTCCTCCTCCATCCTTTCCGGCAGGCATTCCCTCTTTACAGCCTCACGGATCACCCGCAGGCGGTCATCGCTCTTTGGACAGGACAGCAGGTGGTAGAGATGTACATATTTGCTTTTTATATCCGCAAACAGCTTCAATTCCTCAAACGTATACTGATCCCTTGTAAGGTACTGTTTCGTCTTGTCGTGCAGTGCAGGCAGACTCACGCTCTCTTTCAGATTCCTCGGGTTTAACGTATTGACATTCAGGTAACGGACATAGGTATCCGCATCCATCAAAAGATGATAGGGGCGCAGATCGGTAAAATCTTCAAAATGCTCTTTCACCATGGAAAGGAAGTGCTTCTTTTTATGTGTGATCCCATAAACCAGCAGGGCCTTCTGAGATTCCGACAGTTCCCCAAGGTCCACGCCGCCTAGCTGGTCCCCATAAAGGAAATTCAGGTAGGAGACACGGTTCTGGGTAAAGCTTTTTTCCCTGCCACTGCTTTCCCCCTCCGCTGATTCCTTTGCCATACTGCGGGAAACAGCCGGGAGCAGCCGTTTCAGCCTGCCCAGGTCATAGGCCAGCGCCCCATTGTCCAGCCAAAGGGCCAGGAACTTCCCGATCTCATGGGCCGGGATCACTGGCAGGACCTGGTCCAGTCCCGCCTGGATCTCCTCCGTATGCTGCCACAGTTCCTCCGCCTGGATTTCTTCTAAGCACACCCCTGCACCCGCATAGATGGACAGGTCACTTAAAAGGGCGAGGTAAGCCGGCCGTAACAGCCGCTTCCAAAAATCCCGTTCTGCGATCCGCCTGCTTAAAAACGCACTGGAAACAGCCGGTTCCGTCAGAAGCCTGCGTTCCTCCTCTTCCAGATCTGCAGCCCTAAATTCCGTGCAGATATCCAGGGCCTCCAGCCCGTACATCAGGTACTCTTTCTGCGTTTCATTTAAAGAGCCTGCAAAAAAGTATTTCAGGTACACATAACTCTTTTTCGTCTTTATCTTCCGGTCTGACAGGACGGAAGCAATCTCCTCATAGGAATGTCCTTCCGATAAAGCATCGTCCCCTGCATCAATAAGCAGCCTTCCGGCCCGTGCAGGCTCACAGACGCCTTCCCCAAGCAGCCGGACCAGATAGTCCAGGAATCCCTGGTCATGTACCAGATATCCCAATGCCTGCTTATCCATGGCCGATATCACTCCTTTAGCGTCCATCCGGCAGATTTTCCGGCTCAGTTCCAAAAGCTCCCCTTCCGGATATTCCCTGATAAATGTATCCGGCATGCCTGCTTTTCCCATCTCCTGCAGCAGGTCCAGGTGTTTCTGTATAGTTTCAACGAACTGCATCCTACGCCGCCTCCTTCTTAAATTCTACCTGATTCAGTATCCACTTTAGTTCCGAAAAATCAAGTTCTGCCTTTACGAACAGAACTGTGGCCAGTTGGCACAGGGCCTCCGCTTCTTTCTGCACAATAAGCATCCCCTGCTTCCTCTCAAACAGGCTGCACAGGTATCTCTTTACAATGAATCGTCTCTCCTTCCTGGATCTTCTTCCGGTATAATATCTCTGTACATAATCCAGCAGTTGTTTAAACTGTGTTTCCGTATTCCTGGTTTTCGCCACCAGCAGGTCAAACTCTTTCCTGATCGCGCGTATTTTCTCCCGCTCTTCCAGCCACAGATGGCGCTCTTCCAGTTCCTTTTCTTTCGCCCTGATTGCTTCCAGTTCCCCCTCTGTCAAATAGATCTCCCGGAGTCTCTCCAGACCTGACAGTTCTTTGTCCATTCCGGAAAGCTGCAGAAATACGCTGCGGGCCTCCGCCTTCGGAAACCAGGAAAAATTGGCTTCCGTCGTAAGTACCTGGACCAGGAATGGGATGTACTGCTCTGGATATCTTTGAAAGAGATACCGCTCCGTAATGGCAAAAATCCGCTGATGCTCTTCAACGCTTAAAAACGGCCGGGAAAAATCCAACCTCGAAAAGGATATCCTCCCATACTGTAACCGTATCCCGAGGCTGTTCCACAGAAGCTCCTCCATGGGGAGCAGGGTATCCCTGGAAATACCGGACGCTCTTTCTTCCATCCGAAACAGCATTTCCACTGCCTCCGGAGTCTTCAATCCTTCCATATAGGCTTTCAGGTGTTCTGCCATGAACCCCCACTTTTGGCATGCCTCCCTGTTGCCGCCTTTGTCCTCTTCCAGATATTCTTCCAACAGAGATACGGGATGGACCAGCTCCAGTTCCGCCAGCCTCTGGAATATCTGCCGCAGATCGGTTCCTGCCGAATTCCAGAAGTGTGTGAAAAACTCCTCCCCTGTCAGGTTTTTATAGGCAGAAAGGTATGCTTTGATCTCATCCTTTGTATAAGGTTTCCGTTTTAAAGTCTGGAACACCCACTTATCAAAACATTTCCGTTCCAACAGAGGGTACAGCCCCTGCCACTTAGGCTCTGTCAGGTCAATCAGGAACCAGTCGCCATGCAGCTCCTCCCGCCCATCGCAGGAAAGCAGAAGGCAGTAGGTATGGATGTTCTCTACCTTCAGCAGTTCATAAAGCCGGTCAAAAATGCCGGACGTATCGTCCAGGCGCACGTCAAAGCTGCGGTAATCTTTCAGAAGCTGCCTGCATAAATCCCCTGCCTGGCCAAGGAGCCTGCCGTCCCCGCCCAGGAACAGCATGCAGGTCTCCACCGCCATCCGCTCCGCTGTCAGCCCATTTTTCTTCAATGCCCCCTGCGCCTCCATCCGGGGCAGAAGGGACATGCTAAGGAACATGACCTCCTCTGCGCTGTATCCTGCCTCCAGGAGTTTCTCCCGGGCCGTGCTCCCGGCCTTTGCATAGGAAAATGGCAGCCGCAGCACATATTTCAGCGTCTCAATATCCTTTTTCCGATACCCGGAAACCCTTGCCTGGAAATGCATGGACAGCCATGCGTAGATCTCCGTATGGGTGTACACGGAAAAGCTCCTGTCTTTTCCCAGAAGCCGGTCCAGTTTTCCCTTTACGGCCTCCCATACCGCACGGTCGTCCGGAAGCACCGACAGGATAAACACCATCTCCTCCACGGACTGCGCCGGAAAATCCAGCAGCTTCTTATACAATTCCTTTTGCTGCCCATCCCCGGACAGATACTGGCTTCCCAGCCAGTACAGGTCAGACTGCCCAAGCGTGCGTTTCAGCCGTTTCCAGAAGGAAGGCTTCTGTTTCCCAATGAACATCCCGTCATCCTGCAGCTCTTTCGTTTCCGCCAGGGACAGCCCCAGCGCGCGGAGCTGTCTCTCTGTCACTTCCGCCTTTTCATCCAGGCGTTCCAGCACTTCCCCGGGATAACGGAACCCGTAATCCTCCTCCATTTCCTGCCCCGGCTTTTCCAGGAACAAAGATGCCTGCTGTATCCGCCAGAATAATTGTTCCTTATTGTTTTTTTCTGACAGGCGGCAGATCAGATCTGCCATCTGGCAGTACAGTTCCACGTCAAAAACGGTTTCATAAAATTTTCTCAGCATCCGCTCTCCTTTCCAAAGGAAAAGGAGCCATAACCGGCCCCTTCCTTTTCTTTGATCTCTTTTCTTTACCTCACATTCTTTTCTTCCACATCCTTGCCCTCAGGCTGCCATCTGGATTGGCCCCCTGCAAACTATCCGCTGGTCGATCATACTGGCATCCTGCAGGCCGCATCGCTTCTGGCAGTCTGCGGCTTTCTGATAATTGGAAAAAACAGCCGCGCTCTCCGGGTCACATGAAAACCGGCAGCCGTCCCAATACCGTTCCGGCTCCAGCAGGTCGCTTTCAACCAAGACCAGTACCCAGCACACCTCACAGAGGGAAGCTTCCATCCCTGCGTATCCCAGATGCCGCCGGGCAAACTGCTCTGCATCCTCCTTTTTCCGGAACCGCTTTGCCCCTGCCGGCCCGCAGCACAGGATCCTGCCATCCCGGTGTTCCCGGTAATACATGCTTCCCCCAAGGCCGATCACGTAACCGGCAGGGAAGCACTGATCCAGATCCAACGGCATGTGTGGTACATCCTCCTTGAATTCTTCCATATAGGCCTTCCTTTCTTCCTAACCTGGATAAAGCAGAAATACAGGATACGAAATTT
The DNA here is from genome assembly GCA_000403295.2 of Lachnospiraceae bacterium M18-1. Taxonomy (GTDB): domain Bacteria; phylum Bacillota; class Clostridia; order Lachnospirales; family Lachnospiraceae; genus Schaedlerella. The sequence continues at coordinate 1,049,712 of KE159605.1, forward strand.
TCGATTTTGCCAAAAAATGTTCGTAAGCGCCTGAAACTTCCGTTACCTCCTGATCCGCATCAATACCTGCTTCGGCAGGACATACGGGAGCTGTCCGATATCGGAAATATCCAGGAACCCTTCCTTGTAAATCCGCTGGATCTGCTCTTTATCGGAACCGATCGCCGCTGTCAGGACTGTGATCCGTTTCCGTTCCAGGAATTCCTTGATCCGCAGCATGTCCTCTTCCGCCTTTTTCCCATTATAACGGGTCGCATTGGGGAAGCCGTCGCTGATCACAAACAGGAGCCGGATCTTCTCCGGGCGCTTTGCAAGCTTTTCTCCCACAAAGCAGAGCGCTGCCCCGTCCCGGTTGCAGCCTCCGGTTTCCATGGAAGCGATCCGGTACCTGTCCCCCCGGTCTGCGTCAAATTCCGCGAACGAATGGAAAAACACCGTTTCATCCTGTACGCGCCGGTGCTTCCCGTCGATATGGTGCCCATAGATCAGGACCGGGATATCCGCGCTTGTACAGAACTCATACAGGCATAAGGCGCATAGCCTCGCCTGATGGATGCGTTCCCCATGCATGGAGTCCGATAAGTCGATCAGCAGCGCTACCGCTGTATCCACCTTCCGGACAACGTCCATGTTCTGGAAAATCCGTCCGCCAGGATCATAAAGCGACTGGTAATCCATCCTGGAGCCGAAGAACAGCTTCCGTTCCATTTGGCTCCCCTGGCAGCTTAGTACCGGCAGAAGCCTTGGCTTCATCCTGCGCATGATGCTTTTGACTTCCTTTTCATAAGACTGGTACCGTTCCACTGCCTCCGGCCGATTTTGCGTTTCCCTGATGAGGGCTTTCTTTACTTTCTGGTGATCCCCGTCGAATACGGTCTCCGACAGTTCCCTCAAAAGCCCTGTACAGATTCTTTTATCCAGCTCCTTTTTTGCGTTTTCCTCGGCAAGCTCCTGGATATGCTCCATGAGAAGTTCCCCGGCCTCGAACTCACATTCTGTCAACCGGCTTATCTCCATCTGGGAGGGCACTGCCTTTTTACTCACGGTATCCTGCCGTTTTCCAGCCGCGTCTTTTGAATCCTTTTCCAGCAGATATTCCGGGATCTGACCCTGAAATTCCTCCATCATCTCCTCCAGAACGTTCTGGTTTTCCTGCCCATCTGACGATCCGCTCTGCGATTCGCCCTGCTGTTTCTGTTGATTTTGTTTTTCATCCGATGGTTCGTCCTGTCGTTCCTGTTGCTTTTCTTTTCCATCCGATGTTCCATCCTGACATTCCGGCTGCCTTTCCTTCCCATCTGAAGGCGGATCCTGCTGTTTCTCCATCTTCCGGATTTTTTCCGCAAGCACCTTCCAGATCACCAGCAGGATCCGGTTCACCGCAGCCATCCGGATCTCCGCAGATTCCACATCGGCGGCCAGATCTATCACCGGCTTTACGGTTTCCAGGAGGCTTAAAAGCTCCCCGGTCTCCCCTTCCCAGTTATTGACCGTGCCCAAGAGGGAATACTGTGTCATCAGGTTCAGAAGGATCGCCGCGGGATCGTACCCGCTTTCAAGCTGCACTTTCAGGCTCGGGATCCGTTCTGCCCTGCGCACACGGTTCTGCAGGATCCCCCTGCGGATGCTGCCCGGATACATCCTGCACATCTTCTGCTCCACATAGGCATCCTCCAGCATGTTCTGGAGAAAGGATGCCATCTCTGAGAGCAGCGTAAGCGCTGGGATGTGCTTCCCCTTGAAATATCCGTTGATCTCCTTTAAATTTTCCTCTTCCTCTTTGGTTTTCGGCTCTGGGGATATGCGGTACCATTCCCCTTTCCTCAGCCCTTCCAGGTATTTCCCGCGCAGGCCAAAATCCGAAAAATTCCAATGCCCGCATTCATGCCCGAGGATCCCGAAAAGACTGTCGCTTTTTAACGGCAATGTGGGGAAGCTTGCGGTGAGCACATTCTTCAGGTTCAGGCGAACCCCGTCTGTGCCGCACACCCCGGCCCATATTTCCTCCGGTTTTTTTACAAGCTCCACCCGCTTCAATGTGCCGCCTGTCATTTCCCCTACCACACACAGCAGCATCTGCCGGTAAAATGCGCTCTCAAAGATCTCTTCGTTTTCCAGCTTTTCCTTTTCTTTTTGTACCAGTTCCCTGAATTCCCTGTTTCTTTCCATAGTCCTCCTTTACGCCGCCCCTTCGAAATAGGGAAGGATATAGCTTTTTAAGATTTCCTCCCGGTCCTCCGGATAAGGGGATGCTTTGCTTACGACCGTATGGTACGATGCCTGCAGGACATTCCCGGATGCAAGGTAGTTCCAGATCCAGTTTTCCAGTTCCCGGTACCCGCAGACTCCTCCCTGTACCTGCTTTTTCAGCAGATGCCGGTGGATCTTCGTTACCACCTGCGCCATCTCATAGACCATGCCGGACTCCTGGAAGCCGGTCCTTTCCATGGCCCGCTTTGCCATATCCTTCGCGCTCATTCCTTTACGGTGCTGGATCAGGTTCATACGGGATAAGACAGACTCATTGAACATCTGGCACCCGATATAATCCAGGTTGGCCGTCAGGACCACGACCGTATCCGGATGGCGTTCGATTGTCTCCCCGTTTAAGAGGTCCGTCTTTGCGCAGTCGTCAAATAAGGCATTTAAGCGGGTCAGCGTCCCCGGCTTTTCGATCATGGATACCTCCTGGATCTCAATGACGGACGGCATCCTGCAGGCCTGGATGATGGTGGATTCTTTCTTGATAAAGTCTTTCTCACCCTTCGCCCTGTCATATCCCCTCTGGTAGATCTCTTCCAGGATTTTCCGGAACGCCTCTTCCTGCGGGATGCCTGCCGGATAGGTGCCGTTTAGCTCTGCAACGGCAGAAGCCGGATCCAGCAGGAGGTCTTCCATGGTGGGCCACCTCTCCTGGGGCAGCTTACAGCTGTCAACGTTGGGCAGGATGGACACCATCAGGCTGGTCTCCTCCGTATTCGGCCCACAGGTGAACACAAAGTGCGGATATCCCAGCGCCTGCGCGATGATCTTGGAATCGGTGGTCTTCCCGGCCCCGGATTCCCCCGCCAGCAGAAAGAAGCGCGCCGGCGTATTGACGATCATGGAAAGGATCTCCTGCGTCTCTGTGTTGACCCGGTAGTTTTCCGGAAGGTCCGGAATCATACATGCGTATTCTTTTGGGTACTCCCGGCCCTGGTGGAATTTTTCTTTTACCTCCCGGATCGTCGTTTCCTGCAGGATCTTTTTTGCCGACAGGAGCTGAAACTCGCCGTAGTCTATGGTATTGGGGCTGAAAACGCCTGTATCCAAAAGGTACGGCTGGATGAACTCCGGGTTTGCCGTCTGGTTTGTTTCCAGGGGAATTGCGGCCTTGCCGATCGTACCGCCTGATTCAATCCTGCGGAACAGGTTGTCACAGCATACAAACGCACAGTGGAGGAGCTCTTTCTCATCCAATTCCTTATGCCCCGCAAAATACTCATGGATTTCAAAAAAATGCGAAGCAAACTCGGTATCGCCAAGGCTGCCGCCCCCGTCGATGCTCAGGTAGGCAAACAGTGCCATATACTCCTCCCCGCTGCTTTCTGAGACTGAGACCGGGGACAATGGTTCCATCCCGTCCTTCTTCTGTAAAAATCCTTTTACCTTCCCATTCCTGCTGTTATAAACCAGGGCGCATGTCCCCTCCGGCTTTGGATACTCCAGGCAGTAGAAATTCACTTCCCCATTGCTGTCCTGGTGCCCTGCCGCCCCGGGCTTTCTTCCATCCATCAGGCCCAGCAGCCACAGGATTGCCTGAAGCGTAGGCGGGTGCAGTGTGGCTGATTTCGCCCTCACCGTATTGTATTTGGAACAATCCTCATTCTTTAAGCTGGACCTCCTTCCCTTACATTTCTGCACAATCCCCGCGAATGGTTCCGGAAGCTCCTGCTTCAGGTTCCATGTTCCGTAAAGATTTGACATAAAAATCCTCCTCTCCATTGTCATCCCCACATTGTTTTTAAGCACAAAAAAAGACACCGGCTATCCATCCTGTAATCAGTGCCATTTTGTACTTATGCTGTTTTTTGGCAGACTTCTGTCTCAAAGTTGACTTCCAGCCTTTGCCGGAACTAAATTTCTGATTCTGCCATATGAAATGGGCAGAAAAAAGTTACTTCCTTTCCATTATAATAATATATACGGCGCTTTTCAATGAACACAAATACAATATATAGTATTTTATCAATTTTATGGATTAAATGCAGAAATGATCCTTGCATTTTTCATAGTGCCCCCAGTTGAGTAAATAATCCCCAAAAAATAGTTGTATATTTCTTTTCATTTTTTCCAAGTGAAGGAAAGCCTCTTCCCTTTCTTTCATATCACCATCTGCACAAAGGCCTTTCATTCCCTGCGTTATCTGTGCCATTTCAAATACGCTCCTTCCAAAAATATAAAACAATTAAACTGACATTAATTTTATTACAATAAGTCTCTTTTAAATACAATGATTTCATGATCTCCCATGCCAATGTCCGACACAAACAATTATGAAAATTTATTTTCAAATTTTGATGCCCAATCCTATAAAAATGTTTCCTACACAGTACTGTCCTGTAGATAAAAACTATCTCTCCTATATCTTTTTTCCTGCCTTTCCCTATGACTACAGAGAAAGGCAGGCTGGATTTTTACTTCTGTTACGCGGACTTTTGATACAGCCCCTGCATGGATCTGTAAGCCTGCCTGAGCCGCAGCGCAAAATTCGTGTTCCGCTTTGCCATCCTGTTATTGCGGATTGCCTTAGCAACCGCCTGCCGGCTCCCGACTAAGATCACCTGCCTGGTTGCACGGGTAATCCCGGTATATAAGATGTTCCTCTGGAGCATGCGCCAGAAGCAGTCCAATACAGGGATGATGACCACCGCGCATTCATTGCCCTGGCTTTTATGCACGCTCATGGCATAGCCATGGGTCAGCGGCCAGTGGTTCTCGTCTGTAAACTCCACGATACGGCCATCTCCAAAGTCCACCCGCATGGCCGTCTTCTTTTCTTTCCGGTAGATATCTAAGACTTCCCCCAGATCGCCGTTGGAGATCTCATCCTTATTCTCGGTCTGCATGACAATGTCCCCTGTGCGGAACAGTTTCTTCCCGTTCCGGATCTCTGCCTTTCCCCGCCGCTTTGGGTTCACCGCTTCACGCAGCCTTTCATTTAGGGCATCTGAACCTGCTGCGGTATTTTTCCGGAATGGGGAGAGCACCTGGATGTCATCGGTCCGTTTCCCATGCTCCTGCCAGTATTTTACATAGAGATCCTGGATGATCTCCGCCGCATCCCCGGGTTTTGAAGCCGCAAAGAACCGGAAGGTTTCATCGTATAAAAGCCGGGTCTGGTTCTGGTTGATGCGCCTGGCATTTTCCACGATCGTGCTCCCTTCCTCCTGCCGGAAGCAGGCGTCCAGGACTGTCACCGGGATCACGCCGGATTCGATCATCTCCTTGAACACATTCCCGGGGCCTACGCTCCCGAGCTGGTCCTTATCCCCGATCATGACCAGGGACGCGCCCTGCCTGATGCAGTGGAAAAAACGGTCTGCAAGGTACATGTCGCACATCCCGAACTCGTCCGCGATGATCAGGTCATCCGGGAGCTTTTCCGGCTGGTTCCACGCTTCCTCTCCATCGGCCCCCGTCATGCCCACCGCTTTTTGCATGGTCAGGGCCGGAAAGCCCGTCTTTTCATACATGCGCCGCCTTGCCCTTCCCGTAGGCGCGCACAGCATGACCATGGAATCCGGATCCAGCCGTTCCTGGATCCGGAGGATAATGCGGATCAGTGTTGTCTTTCCGGTCCCTGGCCCGCCTGTGATGATCGATACCGGGGACGCAAATGCCTGCAGTACCGCTTTCTCCTGCATTTTGCCAAGGGAAATCTGCTCTTCCTTTAAGATCTGCTTTAACAGATTTGAAATATCCTTTCCTTCTTTTTTCTGTGACAGCAGGCGGATCAGTTCCCCTGCCGCCCCAGCCTCTGCTTCGAAGGCCTGCCTGTTATAGATGCCGCCACCATTTCCAACCAACGTCTGGTCCTGATGGATCATCTCATTCCCGGCATCTTTGATCGCACGGTCAGATACTTTCCTGTTCTCCTTGTCCTTGTTCAAAAGGAGCCCTGCTTTCTCAACCACCTCATCACTGGTCAGAAACAGATGCCCTTCTTCTTCCGCAGCCTGCATCACATGGGCAACCGCGGCCTTGATGCGCAGCGGGTCATCGGGGCGGAAATCTTTCGCCTTCACAGCAATGGCATCCACCGTCAAAAAGCCGAAGCCTTTGACCTCACAGAGCCGGAACGGGTTTTCCTGGATGATATGGTATGCACTTTTCCCGAAATGCTCCTGTATCTTTTCCAGCTTCTTTGCCGTCACGCCAAAAGGCGCCAGATAAACCATCAGCTCCCGTAAGGCCGTGCTTTTCTGATACCCGTCTAAAATTTCCTCCAGCTTCGTCTCTGAAATCCCGGGAATCCCAAGCAATTTCTCAGGCGTATGGTCTAAGACATAAAGGGAGCGTTTCCCGAATTTTTCTACAATGCGGCGCGCCGTCACCGGCCCGATCCCTTTGATCAGGTCAGATGACAGGTACGCCTCGATGCCGGCCTCTGTTTCCGGGATGTTTACATGGAAATAGGAAACATCCAGCTGGAATCCATACTTTCCTTTTTTCCACGTGCCGTCCAGTTCCACCTCCAGGTTTTCACCGGCCGGAAGCTCTATCCCGAAAGCCTGGAATACTCCCGGGGATTCCCGGTTCTGCCTGGCCACTTCTGGCGGCAGTTCCTCCCTTGTACGGTAGGAAGCCACCGTATAGCCGTTGGCCGGGTTGTAAAATGTCCGACCCACAAATGTGCAATGGATCATCGGCCGCACTCCTTTCCCCAGGACAGCCACAGGTATCTTCCCTTCCGCGCTGCCTGGATCCGGTCTTTCCCAAGCTCGTTTTTCAGCGTATGCGCTTCCCGGTATGGAAAGGCGCGCAGTGCGCCGACCCTGCGGTACCGGTTTTTCTCCCGGACACAGCAGATCCCCTCAGGGCTAATAGAAAAGCTTCGGATGCCTTCTTTCTCCAGTCTGCTTACCAACCGTAAGATCCGAATGCGCCCCTCCATCTGATACCATGTCAGGGCCATGCAGGAAGAATTGCTCCTGCTGCGTCCGTCCTGTTCCGGTTCCTTTAACGGCTGGGTTCCCGCTTTTCTCTCCCTTTCCTGTACAGGATCTGCCTCTGTGGGTTCCGAAACGCCTGATGTCCGTGCGCCGGGAACCTCCGCTCCTGCTGGAATCTTGGAATCCTTTGCGTAGGATCCATCCTTAGCTCTTTTCTGTCCATGTATTTTCCCCTTTCTAAATATCTGGATCATGGTCCCCACAGCAGCCACCGGGATTGCAATGCAGAGCACCTGAAATAAGACTGCAAGAAAAAACGTCCATAAAAAGGGGGCAAGCACCATGGCCGCCGCCCCCGCCACAATAAGCTGCTTCCTATAGCTTTCCAGCCACTGCCTTACATCTTCCATTCTCTTTCCTCCTCTTCTTCCATGGGATATTTCCCCGGGGCATTTAGTTGAAGTTGTAATCATTCCCCATGCTTTCAAACTCCTGGTCTACCTGGCGTCCGGATGTCCTGCCGTTTCCGGAACCATTGCCGCGGTAGTTTCCCCTGCCGGACGAAGAGCCGGAACTCCTGCCGGAGCGCCCGGAATTTCCTCTGGAGGAACGCGAACTTCCCCTGTTTCCGGAAGTTCTATTCCTTCTGCCGGAAGACCTTTCCCCTCTGCCGCCGTCGTCATTCTCCTGGGATTTTTTGCTCTCCGCAAACTCAATGGAATCCAGCTTCAGGCACACGCCGTATACTCTCTCCCCGTCCTTATTGGTATAGTTGTCATTTTCCATGCTTCCCCTTACGACAATCTTGATTCCCTGAACCAGGTATTTTTCCGTAAATTCCGCCAGCCAGCCAAAGGCCGCGCAGGGGAAAAAATCGGTTTCCTCGCTGAAGTTCCTGTCCACGGCGATCCGGAAGTTTGCAACCGCAACTTCATCCCCGTCCCTGTTTCGGATATAATTGACCTGTGGATCCCGGACCAGACGTCCCATCATGATTGAACTGTTCATACATTCTCCTCCTAACCGCACAAAAAAAGCACCTGGAAATCTCTTTCTAAGTGCTGCCTCATTCGATACTTCTGCTTTGGGAGCCTGCTACCCCTTTTCTGTTTCCTCCTTTCCTGATTGGTCCTGATGCACCTCCCTTTGTTTTTTATGGTGGCCTGATCTTTGTATTTGCCCGCATAAAACAAAAAGGCACTTAGAAAACTCCATTCTAAATGCCTCTGGCCTGCGTCTCCCATTGAAGACAGGAATCCTCTGACTCCTAACTCTTTTCTTCCGGTACAAACCGGAACAAAAATACGCTATCCATCCTTCCAATGGATACAAATACAAATTTCATTCTTATAGTAACACAATATACAGTGTTGGTCAATCACTATTTTTCAATATACTGTATTTTCCTTTGCAACTGCAGCCAAACCGGTAGCCTACTCCGTATACGTTCCGAATGTAACGCGGCTTCCTGGCATCCGTTTCCAGTTTCCCACGGATCCGGTGGACATGCGCCATGATCCCCCCATGGTCTGGCAGGTATTCATTCTGCCAGACCGCCTCATATAATTTCTTATATGGGACAGCCCGGCCGTTCTGCGCCGCAAGGTAATGCACAATGTCAAATTCCGTCCGGGTTAGCGGGACTTCTTTCCCCCCAAGGAAAACCTGCCTTTGATCCGGTACGATCTGCAGCCCCTCATAATCCCATATTTCGGGGTTGTTTTTGATGCGCCTCTGGAGACGGATCAGCGCTTCTGCCTCTGCCGCGATTTCTTCTGCCGACTGGGTATTTACAAGATACCCGTCCGCACCGCTTTGGATGGCCTGCAGGGTCTCCTTCCTCCTTCTCTCTTCCGTTTTCGCTCCGGATATGAACAGAAGCGGCGCGTCGGCTTTCCTGCGCATCTTGCGGATCAGCTCCGCGCTTTCATCCGTATAACGCAGCATTTCCACCATGCACAGTACGATGTCATGATCCCAAGGAATCCTGTCGTTTTTATGTTCCCTGATTCTATGATACAAAATATCATGTTGCCCAGCCAGGCAAAAACAGAATTTCTCATACAGCTCATGGCGGTATGAAAGAAATAGTATTTTCTGAGTCACAGCAATATTTTCGTTCCTCATTTTATCTGAGTCCATGTAATACCTCCTCCAATCTGAGTTTTCATAAAATCAGCCCAGACTTTGGAGGCGCTCTGATATCTGTTTCTATTTTCCCGATACCGTAAGAACTATCTTTGATTTTATTTTTTGTCTGCCGTATATAATATCCCATATTTTTTATTGTGTAATGCTCCACATCTGGAACATCATAGAGAAAACTCCCTGGCATCATGCAAAATATATTATCCATTCACAACCGAAATCTTAAACCTGTCCATGCAGATATTAGTTTCCATTGCTTCATTGATATCGTCCAATGAGAATTTATGTGACACCAGCTCACCTACCGGGTATCCCTGTTTTGACGCTTCTTTCAGCACTTCCATCGCCTGCAGCCAGTCCTTCGCCTGATAAGTCCAGCAACCTGTCACCTTAATCTCCTTGTTGCAGATATCCTGATGCGGATTCTAGTACAGCATTGCATTAATAATTGAGTAATAATCACTCGCTGTCCATACCATTACTGCGTTGGAGTCAGTCAACGATGCTACCGGCATCGCCTCCTTCCTCCGCCTTGTCCTGACATGGACATCAAGCGCTTATTACTTCAAAATTAATGCAACGCTGTACTAGTGTGCTGACCGCATTATATCCAATGAAACTCCGCAGGATAATTTTTCATCGGCAAGGCGGCTGAATGAGGCGTAGCCGGTAGCTACGTCGATTGAAGCCAACGCAGTCCGATGGAAAATTAGACAAGGAGGTTTGCTGGAATATAATGCGGTCAGTACACTAGGCTGTACCCCCGTTATTTAGTGACTGCTGATTAGGCCTTATATGAATCTCAAAAACAGGTGAAGCCGTCTTGCTGACCGGATCCCCTGGGATTTTTTCGAAAAAAATATGCAGTACTTTATTGACCTTCCCGGATATCAGGAAGAGCCTCCTTTTGATGCAAGTACATTGACCTTGTTCCATAAGAGTCTGGCCCCCTGAGATCATCCAAGCAAACGAGTACATTCTGGTTCATGATGATGAAAATACGCCGCCCGCCTCGGGAGCGGGGGAGGCAGAGTCATCAGGAAACAATCCGGACAAACCTAAGAATCAAGGGGGCATTGATCGTAGATGCTGCCTGTGTCCCGATGAATATCCACTACACAGGATGTCTCTCTGCCCAATGAAACCCACGAGAAACTGGAAGTGATTATCTATCTACCGGTTTTGTAAAGCTTATAATCTGAAACTACCAAGGCGGTATGGCAGGAAAGCAAGGAAAGAGTATCCGACTTTCGCAAAGAGCAAGAAGCATACAACAAAGAAGATACGAAAGGCGATCAAAAAATAGCTTTTCTTTGTGCATAGAATCCTTGGCTGCCTGGAGCAATATATGAGTGAATGTTACGCCCCCCTGGAAAGAGATCCCTCTTCTGTTGACAATCGGGAAACTTTACGAACAGCAGAAGTACATGTATGAAACCAAAATACATGTAGTAGAAAACCCTATTGTCAGTATCAGCCAGCCATGGCTTCGCCCAAAATCATAAGGGAAAAGTGAAAACATCGGTTGAGTCTGGCGCAAAGCTGGATTTAAGCATAGATGAAAAGAGGGATGCTCGGATTGAAATGATCTTGTTCGATGCATATAACGAAAGCTGCCATCTCCAGGAGGAAGTCATCGGGTATTATGAACGTACAGGACGATATCCTGAGCGTATATTGGTAGACCAGATTTACCAACTTCGGAGACATAGGAACTCCTTCTTTTATGTGGGGAAAGCCTTTGATATCTTCATAGGAATAACACATTTGCTACGCCTGCATATATGACAAAAGACCATATCCCGTTTTGTATGTTGGAATATGGTCTTTCTGTATTTTCTGTAATGTTTCAATTAGGTCATGGCATTGATGTCTGTTTTTTTGGGTAGTGATCTGCGCTTCCAGTATGCCAATCACATTTGTAAAATTAGAAAGTCGTTTAAAAAATTGTAAAGTGGCGAAAATAATATTTAACTGCTGAATACTTTTCGCATCTGAAACAGTTACTGTGACACATACTTTCCATCATTCCTATATGCTTTCATTCATATATAAATTATTCTTCATGTCTACCCCAGAAGGTATATCTCCCGGGCTCTACATCCCACTCTTGACCGCCAATAACAATATGGGCCGGTACCTCCGTTTCTATTTCATGTTTTACTCCGTCCTCTTCCTGCGTCCATCTGGACGATACTTTTCCATGGCGTGTATCGATGGAAGCTTCCAGCCATCCCAACCGCCGGTCCGGATGAGGACTGACCTTGACCCGCTCAAATCCCGGATATTCTTCCATGATGCGGATACCGGCGGCTGTTTCATATACCCAGTCAGCTACCGCGCCATAGGCATAATGATTGAAAGAATTCATATCCGTGCTCCAGAATTCCCCATTTTCCATAACACCGTCCCAATGTTCCCAGATGGTAGTTGCTCCTTTATTTACAGAGTAAAGCCATGACGGAAATTCTTCTCTCAGCAGAAGGGAATACGCTACATCCGCATGGCCGTAATCGCTGAGGGCATGCAGAATATAGGGCGTTCCCACGAATCCTGTCCGAATCTGGCAGCCATCCTCCATGACCATCGCCGCAAGCGTGTCAGCAGTTTCCCGCGGACTTTCCGAAAGACCGAATTGAATCGCCAGCACATGTTCTGTCTGTGTCTGATAAACCGGATATGCTTTTCGGAATTCCTTTACGATCTTCTCATATAATTTCTCATATTCTGACACATCTTCCCCGATCACATGCCCCGCTTTTACAACCAGTTCCGTAGAATATGCATAAAATGCGCTGGCGATAAATTCCTCCCGGCTGGAGCCTTTATAACTTCCGACCGGCGCGTCCAGCCCCAGCCAGTCTCCGAAATGTTCCCCGTCGGTCCATAAATATGGAGTTTCCGTGGTATCTGTAATATAGTCCACCCACTTCTTCATACTTTCAAACTGTTCCTCCAGTATCTGCTTATTTCCATAAGTCAGATACATCTGCCATGGACAGATGACTGCCGCGTCTCCCCATGCCGCGCTTGGATTATTTTCCGGCATATAATCGGGTATGACCTGCCCTACGGCTCCATTCTCCCTCTGGTCTGCGGCCAGATCATGAAGCCATTTTCCGAAAAATTTTTCCACATCGTAGTTGTAGCTTGCGGCTTTGATAAAAACCTGTGCATCCCCGGTCCAGCCGAGCCGTTCGTCTCTCTGCGGACAGTCCGTTGGAACGTCCAGAAAATTCCCTTTTTGTCCCCAGAAAATATTAGAGAAAAGTTGGTTCAGCTTCGGATCCGAGGAAAGAATATGCCCCGTCCTTCGGATATCCGAACAGACCACGACCGCGGTAAACTGTTCTGGCTTTGCATCCCCTGGAAATTCTTCCAGCTTCAGATACCGGAATCCAAAAAAAGTAAGCCTCGGATGCCAGGTCTGCTTTCCGTTTTTACACATATAACAGATTTCCGCTTTTGCACTGCGGTAGTTCTCATTATAAAAATTTCCGTCCGTATCCAATACTTCTCCATGCAGGATCCGCACCTGATCGCCCTCACCTGCTTCCACGGTAAACTGTACATATCCTGTCACTTCCTGTCCGAAATCCACAACTGTTTCCCCTGCCGGAGTCATAAAGACCCGTTTCGCCATGACTCGTTCTGTCTCGCGGATTTCTTCTCCCTCCTGGGGAATCAGGATTTCTTTTGGCCATTCCAGCTTCTGAACCTGTTTCCATTCCGTTGTCTCAAATAGTGCATCATATACTTCTCCGTCATAGATTTCACTGAACCGAACCGGACTCTCTCCGTATTCCCAATCCACATCCGTAAAAATATTTTCTTTACTGCCATCCTCATAAAGAATCTGGATTTTCCCTATGATCCCTCCTGGCTGACTTTTTCGTCGTTCCTTATCCTTGGATTCTTCCCACCCCGGCATAGGAGAGCGAAACCACCCTTTCCCCAGAGTGACCCGCAGTTCATTATCCTTATCCAACATTTCTGTAATATCATACTTCTGATATTGCAGCCGTTTCTGATAAGCCGTCCAGCCAGGAGCCAACACATACTGACTGACTCTTTTTCCATTCAATTTTGCCTCATAAACTCCCAAGGCAGTCAGATACAAAAATGCCTGTTGTACTTTCTTTTCCTGTTTCCAGCATTTTTTAAATACCGGACAAATATCCCCCATATCTGCTGCCTGAATCCATTCCGCCTGAAACTTCATGCTGATTTCCTCCTTTTTGCCAGTATACTGACCTATTGATATTCTGACCGTCTGTAAATCTAAATTCTTCCTTCTTAATTCCGGCTGCATACCGCCGCATCCGCATAATATCTGCGCTCTCTGCCCTCGATCCACAAATCCTCATTGATGTAAAATGCATCTTCCAGCCTGATATCTTCTGAAGAAGATCCCACCTGTACTTTCATCTCTCCCTTTTCAATCTTCCAGCGCATATCTTCGTCCAAAAAAGCCATCTGGCTGGGGCTAACGGTAAATACTACCTGTTTTTCCTCGCCCGGCGCAAGCTCTACTCTTACAAATCCCTGCAGTTCCTTTACCGGGCGGGTCATGGACGCCTGCTCGTCCCTCAGATATAACTGTACTACTTCCGTACCGGATACTTCCCCAGTATTTTTAACATTCAAAGAAATTTTCAAAGTTTCCGCCGGATTCACCTTCTTTTTCTCCAGTGTCAGATCCTGATACAAAAATGTAGTATAGGACAATCCATGCCCAAAGTAATAACGAGGCTCATGCGGCATATCCACATAATCCTGGAATCCAATACTTGCCCCCTGATGCCATGCTGAACCATTGGGATGATTATAATAAACCGGAATCTGCCCTGCAGACCGTGCCACAGAAAGGGGCAACTTTCCAGAAGGATTGTAAGCCCCTGTCAGGACATTTGTTACTGCTTCCGCACCAAATACTGCCGGAGTCCATGCTTCAATGATCGCATCCAGAAGTTCATCTGCCACATCACTGGTAATCGGCCTTCCGTCAAAATGAACTCCAATCAGTGGTTTCCCATATTTTTTTGCTTCCTGTATAAACGCATCCTGACAGGGCGGAAGGTTGATATCCGTTCCGTCCACTCCCTCAGCCATAGTTGCCACAGAACCGGAACCATTTTTCCCGCCCAGAGTAAGAATCACGACATCCGCTTCTCTGACCATAGTAAGTGCTTCCTCGAATCCGGAGGTGTCCGCTCCTGCTTTCGGATAACCTGCCGCATAAAGAATCTCTGCTCCTGGCAATTCCGCTTTTAAAACCTCCACCAGACTTCTGCAGCCTGGATGCAATTTTCTTAATATATCATTGAATTCTTCCGTCTCATCCACCTGCACATTCGTTCCCGAAATCCGCTCCATGCAGATATCCGCAGTATTTCCTCCTGCACCGACTCCTGCCATGGAATTGGCCGCCGCATGGATGGCCTCCACCATGGATAAATGTGTATAGCCACCAAAATAATAGCGGGCATTCCCGGCATGCGGTCCGATGACTGCAATTGTCCTTTCCTTCCCGGTAAGCGGCAATATTCCATTATTTTTCAACAGGATCAAGGACTCCTGTGCCGCTTGTTTTGAAACTTCTGCATCTCCATCATGACGTACTGTCTTCTTCAGTTCTTCCCCTGCCAATGCATATGGATTCTCAAACAACCCCATACGGAACTTCGCCTCCAGAATCCGTAAAACTGCCCTGTTCAGTACTGCAATATCTTCCTCGCCATCTGTAAAGCGCGCCTGCATTTCTTCATTATAACAGGACGGCATCGGAAGTTCTACATCCATCCCGGCTTTCATACAGCGCAGTCCGGCTTCCCCTTTGGATTCTCCTACGTGCTGTACCTGATATACATTCTCCACCGCACTGTAATCTGAAACAACGACTCCCTCGAAGCCCATTTCTGTACGGAGCCAATCTGTCAGATAGTGTTTTGACGCATGGATCGGAAGTCCGCCGATGGAACAGTAGCAGGGCATCACTCCTCGAAGGTCAGCATTCCGAATTGCCGCCTGGAACGGCTTTCCATAGATTTCTGATAACAGCCGTTCTCCTGCGTCGACATTTGCTCCATGGATTCCTCCCTGTGAATTATGAAATCCCAGAAAATGCTTTGCTACTGATTCTGGATGGAGACCCGCTGTCGCAGTCTCCTGAATTCCTTTTGTAAAGGCCGTCCCCATAGCTGCCGCCAATGTAGGGTCTTCCCCGTAAGGCTCTGACTGGCGCCCCATCCGAGAATCCCTGGAAATATCCAGCACGGGGGCCAGAATCTGGGTGATGCCGCAGGACGCCTCCTGCCTGGACACGATCTCCCCAATCTTCCGCTCCAATCCGGGATCAAAGGTCGAACCGCGGTTTACGCCGGACGGAAACGCCGTCATATCCTGAATAAATGCCCCGCACAGACCCTCCATATGAAATACTGCCGGAATATGATGTTCGCTATTCTCCATAACAATGTCCTGCAGATCCCTCTGCCACTGTGCCGCCTCTTCCAGAGATCCACATTGTCTGAATTCCAGAGTACTCACCTGACCGATTCCGTGCTGTAAAAACCTCTTCATTGCATCTTCTCTTCCCTTAACGGCAAACACTCCCGTTACCTGTGCCATCTTCTCATCCAGACTCATTTTTGAGAGCAGATCCAAGGCCCTCTCTTTTGGCTGCAATTCCTTATTCAAATATTTCTCCATCATATTTTTGTTCTCCTTTTGCGTTTATTCGTAATTTTCTTCAGGACCTACGGAAGGGTTCCTTACAAGAATAGAAAAAGCCGGGAAGAGCAGGATCCTAAAGTCAAATCCCACACCTCCCGGCAAAACAGCATCCTTTGATACTTATTTTTTTACTGTCTTGGACACCGGTTTCTATTTTTTGTTTTCACGAGTCCTATCTTATCACTTTAAATCTGATCTGTATATACACAAATTTTTATGCATTCCTGCCAGGGTAGTCTTATATTCTACACTTCTTCTACGATTACCCTGACACGTTCCAGATTGCGTACCTGGGTAAACAGAGCTTCTTTGCTGCCGTTCCTCTCCGATGAGACGCGGATCACTGCAAAATAAGTACCCGGCTTTTCATAAATGTGCTCTGCATGTACTGCCGCGCGCTGTCCGCCGTCGCGCAGTTCCAGTTCCCCTTTATACGGATAATCCTGCTCCCCATCAAAGCTCCACTCTGCGCAGGTCAGCTTACCAGCTCCGTCAGGCACCTCCGCCTCAGCGGCAAAATGCACTGTCTCCCCGCATTTTACACGGGCACAGGTACGTCCCTCTGCAAGCAGCCTGACAACCGGCTGAATTCCCTTTCGTTCTACAGCGGTCTCCGGCACGACCATCTGACCGATATGAACCTGATATTCACTGGAAGGAAGAGGCTCTATCCCTTTTTCCGCCCACTGCGCCACATCCAGAAGCGCCTGTCTGAGTGCTCCCAGGTAGCTGGTCACCTGCAGTTCGTCAATGGTTTCCGCCCGGTCATCGTGAAGGGAATGATCTACATACCACAATCGGCAAAGTTCGCTTTCATCCACACCCTCATGTACAGACGCAATCTTCCTGCGATACCAGTCTGCCTGCCATGCGTAGGCGCTCTCATCCATCAGGGACGCGACGATGATCACTTTTCCCTGAATAAGACCATTCTGTTTACATCCCGGTCCATTACTGCTGTAAATAGGTCCTACCAGCATTTTCTGCTGGGGGTAGATCGGCTTGCCTTCCTCATCCCGAAACTGATCCCAACCGTGATAATCTCTCGATGGTACCTGATGGCGGTGATAGGTCTGGAAAGCAATATAATCGGAATTGTCAAGAAGGAGCTCATCTCCTTTTTGTAATGAATTCAACACCTCTGTTACATCATCTACACCAAAAGCCTTACCAAGATAGATACGATTTTCCTCAATATGGTCCAACAGCAGCTTCTTGCCGGCTGCGGCACCAGTTTTGATCAAAACATTTGTCCCTGTGAGATAGAGATCTTCTCCTATCGGAACATGGTCAAGCTCGATCCATGGCTCGCCGGCCATATTACTGCTGCTGAGCATCTTCAGCCACGCTGTGTCGGCACCGTTTATATTTCCGGTGAGAGAAACGGCTTTTTTCTCTGGAATAAAGACCATCTCCACATGGGCATTCATCTTGATACGATCCCGCACGGCAGTACCTTCCGGATCAGCACCCAGATAGCCGGGCACCTTCCAAAAATCCTCGAAATAATCCGGATCCATTTTCTTCACTCCGGGCAGCAGCACCGGAACAGCGCCGTCCCCCAGCTTTTCAAAACTAAACCAGCTCCGCAGAGGACATCCAAACAGTTCTGCTTCTTTAAGTGCCGCTGCTTCCTCTTCATTCAGCCCTTCATAAGGGTTTCCGCTTCCGCCTGCATCCATAGCGTCCGCAATCTGGTCTTTCTTATTTCTCAGGATCCGCATTGCATGGACACGGGTTGTGTGGCAATTCGGGATCGCATAGGGGGAACCGATGATGTAGGGCACCGCCCCGTCCCAGGCATTTGTATTTTCGATACAGGCGATCGTCCGATATCCGCCGCCGCTGCCTCCGTATACATATCCGTATGGCCTGTGTACATATCCGTAGATCTCCTGTGCCTTGACTCTGGAGTATTCCGCAGCCGCCGCACTGGAACGGTGCGTGATCGTATTATCCGTTGTGTCCGAAAAAACTGCACCCGACCCCATGTTCGTCTCTACTAAATAGGCGCCATGTGTGAGGGCAAAAGCAATCTTATCGTCTCCTCCGGTAAGTCCAATGGACGCAATCTCTTCATCCGGTCCTGGGAATGGGGAAAGGTACTGGTAAAATCTTCCCTCATAGTTCTCCTTCGGTGGATAAAAGAACGAGAACTTCACATTTGTTCCTTCAAAGCCGCCGTGAAGATAACGATATTTTAACTTTTTGCCGTCAGGTAGTTCACGGAAATCTTCTTTGTCAATGTCTATGTATCCTTTTTGAAACTGGGGGTCCTTTTTCGCATCATAAACGCCCATTGAGATTCCTCCTCTTTTTGCATTATTCTTGCTGATTTTCTATATTTATTCCTTTCTTTCTTTTGACGCTATGGCTGCCGCACGCTTTTCCTCATTTTCTTTTCGTATCTGAGGCATCTGCTTATCCAGTTTAAAGTAACCGGTCAGCGCTACAGCCACCAGAACATAGATCACCATCGGAACTATACTGAACAACAGGCGGATTCCCAACATAGTAGTATTGCTCTGTACCGCCAATGAGCCATCATAGCCGACAATTGTCAATAAAACACCTAGACTCGCGCTGCCGACTGCCGCCCCTACTTTATTTGCCAATCCAATGACACTTGACATGGTACCTTCCATACGGGGACGTCCTTTCCATTCATTGTATTCCGCACATTCCAGAACAGCCAGAGATACCAACATAGTTCCCGGAATGGTTCCAGCACCGGTCAGAATTGCGGCAAACGCCAGCAGACCTGCATTTTGACCGGCAAAGAAATTGAGCAGATAGCCTGCTGATGAGACAAAGAATCCAACAAACATTAATTTTACCACTGTGGTTTTCTTCAGCAATGCCGGGAAAACAAAAGCCAGAGGAAGGGCAACAACCTGTGCTAACGCTGACACACTCATCAGACCAACATTTCCTACGATCCACTGATAGAAATAGACCTGAGTTCCCATGTTCGTTACGACGTTAAATACTAAACTCATCAATGCCAGGATCAGAATGTAACGGTTTCCTTTTATAAGCTCAAAGATATCACTGACTTTTAAATTTTCCTCTTTGCCCTGCTGTGTCTCAATATCGTACTTTTCCGGAATAAACAGCATTCTCAAAATACCAATCCCTGCCATAGAGATCGCAAACCCGCCTGCCATCAGGCTCCAGCCAGATGCCGTCTGTCCAAAATTAGCCAGAAGCTGTGGAAAACCAATATTGAAGATCAACGCTGACAGCATAACAATTACACTGCTGTAGGAAGTAGCCTTTACAATCTGACTGCCTTTAAATGCACGCACCATATATACGGTACTGTTCGCATTCAAAAATGTATAGCAGATTGAGTTGACCAATGTATACATCACAAAAATCCAGACGCATTTCATGATCTCGCTCAGACCTGTAGGGCAGGAGAACATCAGCCAGGTACAGATCCACATTCCTAATATAAAAATCTCGTAAGGACGGGCCTTACCCCATTTGGTTTTTGTCCTGTCCACAATAAAACCTGCACAGGCATCGCTCACACCGTCCACCAGCTTACTGACCACTAAGATGATACTGATATAAGCTGGAGTAACTCCTAAAATATCTGTACAATAGTTCATCAGATACGCAGCCAGTACTGTGTAGATCGTTGTAGATACTCCTCGGCTGTTCCACAACATCAGCCTGCCAAATCCTAATTTTTCACTTGGATCCTTTTGCTTTTTTTCACTCATTTTCTCTTCCTCCGTTTTAAAATCTGTTGTACAAAATTTTTATAAACAGATTATAAGTTGTCTCATTGAATCTGGATATGTCTGAATTCGTTTTTTTCTTTCTTTTTTCGTGTCGATTAGAACAGATGGCTATTTTTTGTATAAAAAAACTATTTTTGATATATTCGTCTGATGGTGATCTGCCTTTTCATGTAATTTCAAATTTGTCCCCTTCTATTAAACGAAAATAGATTCAAAAAAACGATTTCAGACATAGACCCTTTTTCTGTTCCATGAGATACTATGTTCAAAAAATAATGGAGGTTTGCTATGCATGCACAAGAATTGTTACATAAAATGACATTAGAAGAAAAAGCAGCTTTCTGTTCCGGACGGGATTTTTGGCATACAAAAGCCATTGAACGGCTTGGTATCCCTTCCGTAATGATGTGCGACGGTCCTCACGGATTGCGCAAACAGGAGGGGGAAGGTGACCATCTGGGCATCAATGTGAGTATCGAGACCGTATGCTATCCCTCTGCATCTGCCCTTGCCTCGTCCTTTGATAGAACAGTCATGACCCGGCTGGGTGAAGCCCTGGGATATGAATGTCAGGCGGAGAACGTAGCTATGCTGCTGGGGCCCGGACTTAATATTAAGCGAAGTCCTCTCTGCGGCCGAAACTTTGAGTATTTCTCCGAAGACCCCTATCTGTCCGGACAGATGGGCGCCGCTTATGTGAAAGCACTGCAGTCCAAAGGTATCGCTGCCTGTGCCAAGCACTTTGCCTGCAACAATCAGGAGACCCGTCGAATGTCCGGCAGTTCCCAGGTGGATGAACGGACACTGCATGAGATATATCTGCCCGCTTTTGAGGCTGTAGTCAAGGATGGGAAAACACGTAGTATCATGTGTGCTTACAATGCAGTTAATGATACCTATTGTGCAGAAAATAAGATGCTGCTGACGGATATCCTGCGCGAGCTATGGGGATTTGACGGTTTTGTCGTCACAGACTGGGGCGCTGTTAAAGACCGCGCAGGAGGTGTTGCTTCCGGACTGGATCTGGAGATGCCCGGGAATCCCGATGCTCTGGGAGAAGAGATCATCAAAGCCATACAGGACGGCACTCTTTCGGAGGAGGCTCTGGATAAAGCAGTTTTGAATCTTTTAAACTTTGTACTAAGTTCTTGGGAGCAGCGGAAACCAGACACGAAAATTGACCGGGAAGCCTGCCGCCAGCTTGCCAGAAAACTTTCCGGCGAATGCGCGGTTCTGATGAAAAATGAAAACATATTGCCGTTAAACACAGAAGAATCTGTTACATTCATTGGTGAGTTTGCCGAGACTCCCCGCTACCAGGGAGCCGGCTCCAGCCATATCAATGTCCCCCACTCTGTCAGTGCCCTAGAGGCAGCCGAAGGCAGATCTGTCCTTTATGCCCGGGGCTATGACGCGCACAGCAAACAGACCGATCCGCACCTGCTCTCTGAAGCAGTAAACGCTGCAAAGAAAGTGGATGCAGCTGTCATATTCGCCGGTCTGCCAGATGCTTTTGAATCTGAGGGCGCTGACCGGGAACATCTGCGTCTTCCAGATAACCAGAACGAACTGATCGCGGCGGTCGCCGCAGTCAATCCCCGGACTGTGGTGGTGCTTCACGGCGGTGCTCCGGTAGAACTTCCCTGGCTGGATCAGGTACCTGCGCTCCTTTGCATGTATCTCGGCGGCGAGCAGGTCGGTTCTGCCGCAGTGGATCTTCTCTATGGAAGCGTCAATCCAAGCGGACATCTGGCTGAGACCTGGCCGCTGAGACTGGAAGATAACCCATCCTATCTGAACTTCCCCGGTGAAGACGGTATCGTCACTTATGCAGAAGGGATCTATGTAGGTTACCGCTACTATGATAAAAAGAAGATAGCCGTAAACTTCCCATTTGGCCACGGTCTGAGTTATACCGAGTTTTCTTACTCCAATTTACGCATAGACAAAGATAAGATCACTGATCAGGAGTCTGTCACTGTCCATGTAGATGTGACTAATGTCGGCAGGATTACTGGAAAAGCTGTGGCTCAGCTCTATGTGCGGGATGTAAAAAGCACGGTACGCCGCCCGGTCCGTGAACTTCGCGCCTTTGACAAGATTTCTTTACAGCCAGGCGAGACAAAGACTCTTCATTTCACGCTTGACAAGCGCTCTTTTGCCTACTACGAACCTAAAGTACATGATTTCTTCGTAGAGAGCGGTGAATTTGTCATTGAGATCGGGAAAAATTGCCGGGATATCTGTCTTAGCCAGTCTGTCACAGTAGAAGGCACCACACAGATTCCCTTTACTGTTACCAGGACTTCGACGATCGGTCAGCTTATGAAGCATCCAAAAGGGGCATCTTTTATCCAGAAAATGACTGGTTCCTCCAAAGGTCCTTCTGATGAGGAACAGGCAGCGGCTATGGGCGAAGGCAGTGAGAAGATCATGCAGAGTATGATGTTTGAAATGCCGCTTGGCGCACTGGTCAGCTACGGCCGCATGACTGCTCCGCAATTGGATGCATTGATTGCTTCCCTGAACGAACAGCCAAATGATACCTTATCTGAAGCAGATAAACAGCAATGAAAAAAGCAAGCTAAAAAATGAGAGACAAAAATCATAATTCATGAGACGAATACAAAAGCTGGACATTGATTTCCACATTCACGAGACAAATGCGGAAATCGGTGTCCAGCTTTTGTATAAGTTTAACGAAAATCTTTTTCAGGCGATCACCTGCGATACATTCTCTATGCAGAACTGAAGATTCCCGTCCATAGTTATATTTTCCTCAGTTTTCCCTCAGTTATGCCATTTTCATTAAAGGCATCTACACGCATATAGTACTGTTCTCCTTTTACAAGCGCGCCTATATGCTGCTCTTCCCCGAATAACATGCAGCTATGATACAATTTATCCGGTTCATGTCCCCATAGGATGTTATATCCTGCTGCTCCCCTTCCTGACACTTTTACATTCATATCCAGATCCTGCGTTCGGATCACTTCATATTCCGGAATCTCCGGTTTATCTCCATTTCCCACTCCAAATACCCGAAAACCGGAAATGCATGGTTTTTGATCATACGGGACTTCAAGAATTGTTAATTTCAAAAACCGAATATTTATCCCTTTCTCACACACTACCAGATCATGGGAAAGATCTGTATCCACGCCAGATTTATCCATCATTTGGAAATAGCATTCTCCATCCTCGGAACCTTCTAAGATCCATCGGGTTTTCAGATTTCTTTCTTCGATATATCTTTTTTGGTCTGTACTATGTATTTTACCAGGAACTGGAATATTGATCGCATCATCTGCAAAATTAATTTGGACAGCATGCACGGAGTATACTTCCCCAAGATTCATCTCAAGCCATTCTCCCGAATGTCCAGAAGCTGCCTGCCACCATGTCTGGATATTTTCATCTGTCACAAGTTCCGGTTTTTTATCCGCATGGAACGATGAGGCCGATACCTTTTTTCCATAACTCAGCAAATACCATTTTGGAGGCTGCCACGGATCCTGAGTATCCCCGGTGACCATGATCGGCCAGTCCCCGTATCTTTGGTTGCAGAAGAGTTCTCCGTCCTGGTCAAATCCCGCTGGCCAGATCCCCACACGGCGTTCAAATATATGGTTTTTACTGATCCGTGTTGTCGAAGCATGCCAGTAATTTCCAGATAGATCCTCCATCGTTGAGCCATGGCCCGCGCCTTGTAGAAATCCACCCACCTTATAAGAATATGGATTGTTCTTTGCTAAAACGAAAGGCCCGAGCGGCCGGTCAGATACATACACCCCATCCGCATAAATGTTAAATTCTGTCCCCGGACAGGCATACTGCAGGTAATATCTGCCCTTATATTTGTTCATCCATGGACCTTCGATAAATGGTTTTCTGCTGACGATCCCTTTCAGCATCAGCGCGATCTGATCCGGCACATCTTCTTCCCTGGCTCCCTTTGCATCCAGATATTCACGATATGCGTCCGCTATCTCATCTTCCTCCAACGGCGGCAGCGTATGATCTTCCCCTCCACGTTCATAGCCCCTCAGCCGGGCATCCGAATCAAACATCGGCAGGCGCTCTGACAGTGGTTTCATTGTCACCGGATCTAATTCCACGCCCCAAATCGGTTCCGTATTTCCAGAGCCCCAGTAAAAATAGAACCGGCCGTCATCATCTACAAAAAGACCCGGATCCCAGAAATCAAAAGTTCCTTCTATTTTTTCGTAAGGGCCATTCAGAATATCCTTTGTGCGATAATAATCACAAGGGTATTCCTTATGGGAGGCACATAAGTACACATACTCGCCCACCACACGCGCGTCCGGCGCATAATCATAAAGCGGAAGTCCCTCCGGAAGACGATGGTTCTCCCATTCCGCCAGATCTTCTGATATCCAGACGCCTAAAGTCATAGATGCGAAAATGTAATATTTTCCGTGAAAACATATCATCGAAGGGTCTGCCGCCTCTCTGGCGACCTGCACTGCCCCGTCGCTCCCAGGAACTTCGATAAACTGATATCGATAATTGATATTCACCGGATTACAATAATATTTCATGACTGATCTCCTTTCCTAAATTACCCAGATACTTAAGGCTCGGCTTCGGCGCTCTCTTTTGTGTCGCACGGTCTACCGCGATCAGCCCAAATGTTTTTTCATAACCCTCCTGCCACTCAAAGTTGTCGAGCAGCGACCAGTGTATATAGCCAATCATCGGAATTCCATCCTCCAGACAGGATTTCACACCTGCGATCGCGCGCCTGATGTACTCCACCCGGCGGGTATCGTCATCAGTACCGATTCCGTTTTCCGTCACAAGAATTGGGATGGATAAAGATTCCGACACATGACGGATTACATGTCCGATCCCTTCCGGATAAAATTCGTAGTCCATCTGGGTAACCTCCGCCCCCTCCGGCGTTGGCAGCGCTCCGTCTTTCCCTACCAGCTTTCTGGTATAATTTTGTATACCGATAAAATCATCCCCTTGAATATATGGCAGATAATGTGCAAAATCCGCGTCCCACAGCTTTGCGGCTTCTCCCTCTCCCCCCGGCTGTGCCTGAATATCAAACAGGGAAAGTGTCAGTCCCACTTTCAGATGAGGACATACCGATTTCATCGCGTCCCGTGCCGCCTCATGTGCACGCATGACCAGAATATCCCCTTCTGTCGTCCGCAGGGAAAGGAAGGTATTCACTGTCTGTTCAGGATCTAATCCGAATACAGCGGCTTCTCCAGCCTTTTTCGCCTTAATTTCCTTGGGCAGTTCAAACTTCATGCCTATCTGGGGCGCAATTCCCATTTTCCGCATAATATCCTGTGCCACCGCCGCAATCTGCAAGCCCATATTCGCTTCATTGATTGTACAGATATATTCCAGCTTGTCTCCAAGTCTTTCAACTACATATCGGCAGTATTTTGCAAATGCTTCTATCGTCCGTTCATCTTCCCAGCCCCCCTGGCTGATCAGCCACTTTGGAGATGAAAAATGATGCATGGTAACAACCGGTGTTATACCATATTTCTTACAGCATTCCAGCACGCTTCGGTAATGCTCGATCTCTTTTTCTTCATATCGGCCCTTTTCAGGCTCGATACGCGCCCACTCGATGGAAAAGCGGAACGCATTCAGC
The DNA here is from genome assembly GCA_000403295.2 of Lachnospiraceae bacterium M18-1. Lineage (GTDB taxonomy): Bacteria > Bacillota > Clostridia > Lachnospirales > Lachnospiraceae > Schaedlerella. The sequence goes on from KE159605.1 coordinate 1,075,142, forward strand.
CCCGCCTCAGAAAGCAGACGGATGTCCTCTTCGTACCGGTGATAATGATCCACAGCATCCAGAGAAGGCTCTTTATAGGTAGAGTTCTCCATTTGCTCCAGCGCCCAAAAGTCGCTATGGATATTGTTTCCTTCCGCCTGATGCGCCGCAATCGCGGCTCCTAATAAAAATTGTTTACTCATACGTGATCATCCTCCTTCTTATTTTACTGCAAACAAAGTCACTTCTCCCGTAATACCGGATCGGGAAGTCGGTTCCACCTTTGTCCCATAGGGATTCTGGTTGTTCGCATTTTCCCGTTCCAATGTCGTTGCGACCTCAATAGCGATCCGATTTGTCCCATCGACAATCTCTTTCGTCAGTTCATAACGGTATTCCGGCACAATCTGAATCCCCTTGCTTATTCCATTGACAAACAATTCCACCCCTTCAGCGGCATCTGTAACAGTCAGAAAATAAGTTTTTCCCTTTTCTGCCTCAAAAGAGTTTTCATACCGTACATAACCCGAAAATTCCGGTTTTTCCTCCTGCAGTTTATCAGGTAATATTACCTTCTGCTTTTCCCGAAACGATGGGTATTCTATACTTCTGCAAATGCTTCTCTCCCACTCGCCGTTCCATTCGATTTCCTTTTCTCTGCGATATGTAGGTATCTTTTGCATTCTGTCTTTTATCGTCTCCGCCTTATCGTCTAAGACGAGCAAAGCACTTTCCCGTGGCATCAGTTCTACCGAAATCTCGTCCGTCCCCTGCTCCATCGCGAAAGCCGTATTATCCCAGGCACAATAAAGATAACGGTATCTTGTATCAGAGACTCGCATTTTTCCTTGATAAGCACTTGCCCCTTCATTCACCAGCATATAAATCCCCGTTCCATCCTTATGCTCGTAATGATAGAAACGAATCCGGTCATTAGCTGGTATGATAGAAATATCCACAGCAGACTGTTCCCTCACTACAGAAACAAGTTCCTCCAGCCGGATCAGCTTTGCTTTTTTTATTTCTTTCATTAAAATTGATGTCTTTTCCTGATCGTTACAGAGCCCTTCCGGATATTCCTCTAAAAAATATACTTTTATCCCCTGATCGCACATTCTCCCGATCGCCTCTGCCAGCGCCGCCGTAATAAACTGATGGGCAGGAATCAGCATGACTGCATATTTCTGTCCGTTGATCTTCAGGCTTTTGTCTTCTATCCTTGTGTCGTAAGTCTCTTTTTCCGAAAACACATCCTGTGGGACAAATACATAATCAATTTGTGCGTCATACAGCAAATGCGCAGGCACATGGGATTCCATATATTTCCCTGTCCATTCCCCTTCTCCATGGTAGAGGATCGCAGCCGGGATCACACCGTACCCGTCACTGATCAATTCGCATATCCGATTGGTATAAGCCATAAGCTTTCCAAAGTGACGATACTGCGGATTGTTGCCATGAGCATAAAAATGGGGCGGACAGTCCGGATCCGGGTATTCTGCCGCGGAAAACGCATGAGGGACAAAATGATTGATTCCGCGGACCATGAAATGATCCACCAGACATTTTTCCATTTGGACGCCTTCGCTCCAGCCATACGCTCCAAATATCTCGCACATGGAATTTCCATTTTTCAAAGGCTCGACCGCGGCTGCGGAAGAAGCAAGTTTTCCTAACATATAATGATAGAATTCTCCAATTCTTTTCCTGTAGGGCTCATTGATATTGACATCCTCACCCTGTGGAAAGACTTGACCGCCAATGTCGTCAATTCCGGCCATATCCTGTCCTGCAAGCCCTCTGAAATAATGTCCCAGCGATGACCCCGTCCTGGCATGCTGGTTATTATCCTCGATCAAATGTCCGATATACTGCACTCCGCGCTCCCTGCACCAATTCCCTATCTGCATGGAAAAATCCTGTTTTACCAAACTGGAGACCGCATCCATATAGGCATATCTGACCCTGGCTTTCTCCTGCTCATCCGCTTTATTTTCCCATAACAGATATAAGCTGTTCCGGTAATCCTTTCCAAGAGAATTCCGCAGCTTATCTTCCAGTTCCTGGCTCCAAGGATAATCGACGTCTCGTCCCATCTGCATGTCTTTCTCATAAATATGCCCGTTTCCCAGCTCAGGTTCATCTGAAAAGAAACCTGCGATCGTAGTACCGAAATATTTTTTATAGTGCTCATAATGAGGCTCGTATACGGCATCCAGAAGAATCTTACAGGATGGGGCACTGAGCATATTAATATAACTCCTGTGATATCCCATGTTACGTGTTAAATGCAGCGTGTAGATCTTCCAATCTCCCTCGGGAACCTCCCATCGCATGGCACCATCCCGAATCTTTTCCGCCAGATCGGTAAATGTACCCCCGGCGGAAACCGCGTATATGGCCAGCAGTCTGTCATCATCAAATTTCCTTGGATTCTTCTCCCCCACATATTGTTCAACATGAGTAGGGACAAACGGATCCGGATGCTCAAGTAAGCCCTCCGTTATGACAACCTTTTCCCCCGTATGGACAGGATTGATCCTGCAACATATACTCTGCCTGCACAATGCGTCCGGAGCATCCGCCACCGCGCCATTCGCAAAACCTGTAGGAAAGTGGCTGTCGTCTAATATCCAGATCTTCATATTTCTCTTTTTCGCCTCGCCCAGGATGACATCCATATCATGCCACCATCTGTCGCCGCAGAAATCCGGATGAGGCCTGCTCTCTACACACACCGCCCCTATATTTGCTTCGTGGATCACTCTTATATACTCACGCAGCACAGACTCGTCTTCCCCACGGAGCCATAAAAATGGAAAAATATAATTTTTCCCTATGCCATTCAACAGATCTTCCATTTTTTTGCTCATCTTTACACCTCCTTATAGACAGATTATAAAGCGGCTTATGAAATAGCGATATGTTCAGATTCGTTTTTTTCACTCTTTTTTCGTTTTAAACAAAACAGCTATTTATTTTTTATTTAAAAAGACGGTATTAGATATAGTTGTCTAATAATAGATTCATAAAACATACGAAAAAAAGTACAGGATATATCGTCCTGCACTTTCATACCATATCTTCATTCCAGCTTATCATGAACTCATGTTTCGCCTGCTAAACCATTTTTTTGATTTTGAAATGCAGCAGGTGTGACTCCCACGATCTCCCGAAACACTTTACTGAAATAATTCCGGCTGCTGAAATTCAGCAGATCGCTGATCTCCTGAATCCCTTTTGAAGTAGTAAGAAGCTGGATCTTTGCATATTCGATCTTTGCCTCTTTAATATAGTCCTGCACCTTGCAGCCTGTTTCCTTATAAAACTTTCGGGTAAAATAATACTCCGTATATCCCACATGGGCCGCTACATCGGATAAGGTAATTTCTTTGGTAATATTCGCACGGATAAAATCGCAGCTTTTCCGGATAGCCAATGATAAAAAGGAATGCTCCTGTGTCCGACGTACCTCCTCAATAAAATCTTCCAGCATTTGACGGTTCAGCCTGACCAGACCAGTCATATGGGTGCAGGCTTCCACCTTTTGAATATAATCTGCCTCCAGCCGCTTTGCGACATAAATGGATACACCGCCCTCGATAGCCGCCTTACAGCATTTAGATACAAAAATGATCACCGTGTTTTTCCCATCACGAAGACTGTTTCCTGTATTTGACAGCAATAAAGAACCCACATCATTGGCATCCTGCAGCATACTGGTATAATCACGATCGCCATGCTGCACACAGTTTAATAACTGTTGTTCGACAGACATTGATCGCTCCCAAATCGCACTCTGATTTTTTTCATCATCTGTCAGATTCGGATCTGCCAGATCTTTGATCCGGTCATTTTGAAACATGATGATTTCTTCCTCATAGGCATCAAAATGCAAGTAAAGTTCTTCTGTAATGCAGTGGTGGAGCATCATGGCATACTGCCTCGCCATGGAAAAAGACATGACTGGCACTGTCTCCAGGATCCGCATCAGACGAAGTCGAGGCTGGAGCGGAAAATTCATGGCAGACAGAGCTTTTTCCACATTTTTCGGAGATGTATTGCTCAGAAAGAGTGGTCCAAACATAACAAGGCATACCGGGGTTCCATCAGAATCGTAGTAATGTTCCGCAATCCAGACCATCCCCAGAGAATCACCGATCATAACCGGCTTTCTGCAGCCGCCTTCTATGCTGCGCAGATAATCCAGTCCATCGCTCATCTCAAGCAGATGCAGAAATTCTTTTTGATAAACACTGGTAGAATAGGATAGCTGAAAATCCTCAACAAATCCCCACATTCCCAATTTTGACGCTGCGTAAATATGCCCCGCCAAAAGCCGCAGCCGTACCTGGCGAACAACTTCTTGCATAACGAGTCCTCCCACTTTCTAATCTTTTCCCATATGTTTTTTCACCAGCTAAAAGTTGATGACCTTCGTATATATCCACATGTAATATTATATCCCAACATATACAGGCAGCAATAGTTTTTTTTATAGAATATTAAAGATACAGGCTCACAAATATTTATTCATGAGCCTGTATTTTCAAATAAGATATTCCCGTATAAAGTCATAATCCCCTTCTTCGAAACAAACCTCACTCTTAGGGAATTCCTTCTGTTCCACATTGACGGCAAAAATATATCTGGATAATGTTGACTTGAGATTTAAACAATCCCCTTCCAGGGTAGTCAGTACCACCTCGCCCTTGCATCTGTTCACTGCCTTCAGAAAATGAACCGGTTCAATCTTACGTTTCAGTTTCTTCTGCACTTTCATCTTCTTTTTTCCTCCCATCTGATTTCGAAAAACAGCAGATGTCATCCCTGCCACATCCCGACTCTGCTGACCAGCAAAGCAATCCCTTCTTTTGCCGGAAGTTTTATCCTCATCTTCCCACAGGCTTTCTCTGCCGCCGTCTGCCGTATCATCTCCCATGTATCAATGATCTCCACTTTATACTCTGTCTTTTCTTTTAAGTTCAGATCTATATAAGCAGGACGGATATGTCCAAAATATTCCAGCGAATATCCTTCTCCTTCTATTTTCATCGGTGTTGTATAAGCCATAAAATTTTCTTTTGTCACTTTATCTGCATGATCCAAAGCCTTCTGGAACAGCTTCGCTTCCCTTACCGCTTTTTCATCCTGTTCGTCCAGATTCGGATTCGTTCCCTGATATTCCGGCATCTGCCATTCTCCTGGCAGGGTATATAAAAGTTCTTTTAAAAATTCAATTCTTTTTTCACTTTCTCCATATAATTCTCCGCCTTTCGCCCACCAGAGAACTTCATCCTCCCTGTGATAGGTTTCTCCATGTGTGCAAAAGCCGCCTCTGCATATGCTCCACCAGAACCGATGCGCCATCTCAAATGCAGTCAGGCTTCCCCATGGATATGGCAGATCACCTTCATAGCCACACTCATCTATCAAGATCGGAAGGTCGTATTCCTTCCTCCAAACGGGTATCTTATTGATCTCGGATGATTGAATCGAACAATGTGTCAGCCAAGTTCTTTTCGGAAATGGATCCAAAATATTATGTACAGCTCTTAGATGTCCATAAATATCCTTTTTGAAGAGAAGCTCTCCGTATTCATTCCAGTCACTCAATGCTTTGGAATACAATATTTCATACTCATTTGCAAGACTCCACCACAGATTCCTGTATGCCGACAGACGGGTGATACAATATTCCAGATAGATCAGGGAATCATGCTGGGATAGTTCCGCAAATCCCCACCTGTCATATGGATGGAAAAGAATCAGGTCAGCCTCGATTCCAAGATTCATCAGATCCTCTATGCTCTTATCCAGCTTTTCCCAAAATACCGGATCCGGATCATACACATCCCATGTGCCGTCTGCCTTCTTTTTAAAAGGATAACAGTCTGGATCATTTGTATTATATGGCATGGATTTTGGAAATACACACATCCGTATCTTATTAAAAGGCGAATCCGCAAGCGTTTCTATTGTCTTCTTGCGAAGTTCTGCTGTCTGATGGATCCATGCATAGGCAGTTGTTCCAAAAGGAATAAATTTTTCCCCATCTTCATATTGAAAATGATGCCCTTTCGTAATTACCCGGCCATGATTTTTCCCCTGGTTCGCCACACATTCAAATGTCCCTTGTATTTCATTTCCGTCAATGGAAATGTGATAATTCCACGTGCCTTCTCTGTCCGGCATAAATCTTACAATATACTCATTTCTTTTGTTTCTGAAAGCCGATACTTGTATCTGCTTATTTTCATTTTCAAAAACAGCACATCCCGCCACAAGATCTGTTTCTCCCAGATCCTTCAATTTCAATTCAAATAAACCATATCTTTCTACTGGTTTTAGCATCTCTTTATTCATAATCTTCAATCCTCCACTCATCAAGCCAGTCTATATAGATCATACCCCCTTCAAAACAGATGGGCAGCCACACGTAGTCTGAGATGGACGTATTTCTTCTGTGATCGTCGATCACAGCCATATCCAGATTCAGTGTTTTGACCTTTTCACGCTCTTTTTCATCCGGTGAGAAAGCAAATTCATAATATTTTTTATATGTCTCATACTCCAGATCCATTCTGTCCGTAACCCACCTGTCCGCACAGGCAATGTACAGGTCTTTTTTTCCTTCTACCTTCAACACACAGGAAATCTGTGAATGAAAGGAAGTGTTGGATACATCTCCCCGATGTGGATTGCCAAGGACTGTAAACGGTCCGTGCCATGTGTCTGCCACCGCCGCCTCAGAAGGATTAGGCAGATACCCCGTAGTCCCGGAGGTCAGAAGATAATGCTTCCCCTTGCGAGAAAAATGTGTGATTCCTTCCCTTACATAAGGCGGTCCGATTTTCGGAAAATGGGTACTGTAATATCCCGTTACATTTGTATAATCCGTGGTCAGATCCGCACAGATCAATTCAGAATGTACCCTTTCAAAATAGTAATATGCTTTTCCGTCCGGAGCCACTGCCAGGTCAAAATCTCCGGCACTCATATTAAGAGGACGCAGATCTTCCCGGATCAATTCATACGGACCGAGTATATCATCTGCTGTCATCACTGTCTCTGACTGGATTCCATTCTCATGCATAATCTTCATCCAGCACACATATTTTCCAGTCTCCGGATTGTAAATAATGTGCGGGCGGTCCAACATAGAGAATGGATGAAGCGAAGACTCTTCATTTTTCAGATCAGGCTGGATAATAAGCCCTTTATCTTCCCAGTTATATAAATCCTTTGACGCATAACACCTCACTCCCCATGTCCAGATACCGTTCTTTCCATCCGTTTTTTCTTTGTTTTCTCCATACCAGTAATAAGTTCCATTTATATAGATCACGGAACCTCCGTGAGCCTGGATCCTGTTTCCATTCGTATCCAGCCAAACCCGTCCGGGTGTAAAAGAATCATACATTTTTCTTTCTCCTCCTGCTTATCAATTCATGTGATACTGCGGCCACTTTTCGTCTGATCCAATGCTATTATAATAAAATCTACCATATTTAGAGAGAGCCAAATTCGTGAGAAATGTATAAAAATTAGCTAATTTTTCATTTGCAGACTCCGTAGATTTTATGCCTGCGTTGCTGTCGTCAATTTTTTATTCCAGGAAAAGCTCAAAATACCGCCTGCCAGAATGGAAATCAAATCTGTAATTACTGCTGTATAAATAACTCCCTCCAGGCCAAACAGACCATTCAGAAGATAAAGCATCGGAATGAAAACAATTCCCTTATCCAACAGGGAAATCATTGTTGCATATCCAGCCTTCCCGGTAGACTGCAAAAATGTTACAGCAAGCTGATACAGGCCATAAACAGGACCGATCAGCATAGATGCCACTACCATCTTCTGTCCAAGGGCAATGACCTGCTCATGGTCAATGAATGCCAGTACAAACTCCTTCCGAAAAACAAAGCAAAGTATGGTCAGTATGCTGCCCAGAATGACTGTCATAATACCGGTATTTCTTACGATCTGATGCATCCTGCCATAGTTTTTTGCCCCACAATTATAAGAAAGCGCCGGCTGCATTCCCATACAGATTCCCATCTGGATCATATTGATTAACATTCCCGCTTTTCCTGCGACTCCGTTTGCGGCAACCGCTGCAGATCCATAACTTACCAGTACATTGTTCATTAACATATGGGAGCAGCTCATCAAAATCGTGCCGCATGCCAACGGAAGCCCCAAAGTGAATACAGGTATGATGACCTTTTTTTCAAAAGATACATCCTGCAGTTTTAAAGAAAACAGTTTCTGCTTTTTGATTACATAATATAACAAATATGAAGCACTGATCACGTTTCCTGCAACTGTAGCAATTGCGGCTCCCCTCACTCCCATCCGCAATCCTATGATCAAGATAGGATCCAGTATAATATTTGCAATTGTCCCAATTCCATTTGCAATCATGGATTGCTTTGCTGCTCCATCTGCACGGATCAAATTCGCAAATACATTTGTAAATAAAATGACCGGCGCCCCAAAAGCAATAATACGAAGGTAACTGACCGTATATACGATGGTATCACTGTCAGAACCAATTGCACGCGCAATTCCTGTAATATTCAAGTTAACTACTGCCAGAAAGACACAGCCGATCAGCACTGACCCATAAAAACATAGACTTGTAACCGCCCGTATCCGTCCATACTTTTTTTCTCCAAGAGAAAGCGAAACAACCGTACAGCCTCCGCTTCCAAACAGGGTACCAAGACCAGAAAGAATGCTGAACACTGGTCCACTAAGAGAAATTGCCGCTATTTTACATGGATCATTTGTTTGTCCAATGAAATAGGTATCAGCCATATTATAAATAGTCATTACAAGCATGATCATGATTGTCGGAATACATAAATTCATAATCAACTGTTTAAAAGGGGCTTCTTTCAACATTTCTTCATTTTTCTGCATAATATATTCCTCCGTCCTTCCTATAAATCTGGCGCTCTGTATGATCTTTCTGGATAAATTCTCTGCATCTTGCTGCAAAGTCTTTATTTAATTATAAAAATCCCCTGCTCCTCACACAACCATCAATTTCATTACATGTGTTGTGTTAATAGAAAATGCATGGTATGATTATTTCAATAAATAAAAATGGAGAATGTTTATGAATACAAAACAAAATCTGCGCTTTCAGCAGACTGAACAGAATATTCGGAAAGTTTTTACGGAATTGCTAAAAAAAGAAAAATTCGAAAAGATTACTGTCAGCAGGATATGTGAACTCTGCCAGATCAACCGATCTTCTTTTTACCTGCATTATAAAGATGTTTATGATCTTATAGATAAAATTGAATATGATATGTCCTCCTATTTTGCACACATATTTATAGATGACAGTCCTTTAAATATGAACGAACGCTTTATAAAACTCTTCACATTCATCTTAGAAAATAAAGAGTTTTATAAAGCTTATCTGAATTCAGCGGATTGGTTCCACACAATTCATGGCATCATTCCAGAGTCCGCTCAGTTTTCACTAAACGCCTTTGCACAAAAGCTCTCTATCCAATCTTTACGCGAACTGCGCTATCATCAGGTCTTTTTTACATACGGACTTACAGCCCTGATACGTGAATGGCTGAATCAGGGCTGTCTGGAAACACCGAAAGAACTTGGTGCAATATTAAATCAAGAATATCTGCATCACTCTGTGTTGCATGATAATTAATTATTTTTTTCTGATAAACGGCAACGCTCCTTTATTTTTCAGAAAAATCAAAGGCTCCCACGCTGCCTTTTCTATGGATACATCCCTTTTGGATTCTTGATTACTTCTGAACCCTTCCTAACTTAAAGGATAAAAGCATCCTTAAGACATATTTACTAATATTCCATATCCTAACCCGGATAAACCGGAAAAGTTTTTTTGCATTTCCTCCAAATTTCAAGTAGAGCGGTCTCGGAAACTCTTTAAAGCCCATATTTCCGCTCTTTTTCTGTTTTTCTTTTTTATCTCTTCCTCCAAACCTCGGAGAAAATATTTTAATAAATTTCCAAAAAACTATTGACATATACTCCAAAATGTGCGGGCGCGTTTGGTGACCTTATGCGGCAGTCACCAAACGCGCCCCTTGTAGTTAAGAAAATATTCTGTGCCACACCCGCACAGCACTTAAAACTACAAGGAGGATACCCACTATGATTAAATACTGGCAATCCATGCACGACTACCTGCACTTTTTCCACGAATCCAAAGTACATTTTGATTCTTCTGAAAGAACAAGGCTACATACAGAGCTTTGGAAACCCTGGCAGAAACTCCGCTGCTTCGATACCGACAGGGCAATGGAAGTTCTTCTGCCTTTTTATTCCGCCACCGGCAGGCCCGCCAAGAACCAGCCCCAGATCTTAAGGTCCTTCATCCTTTTCTTCTTCCTTTATTCCGAAGGACTCACACCTTCCTCTCTTACTTTATGGGTGGACAGGCTCAAACACGACCGCGTCCTTGCTGCCCTCATCGGTTGTACCACGGATTCCCTGCCCCCGCTCGGTTCCTATTTTGACTTCATGGACCGTCTCTGGGCTGCACCTGAATCTGACCGATACTCCCGTAATAAGCTCCTTCCGGCCTCCTGGAACAACAAAAAACCTGAAAAACCGAAAGGCAAAAAGCAGAAAGCGCAGGAAAGCAAGACCAAAATTACAGAACTCATTGCCAACCGCCTGATGGATGGCCGGGACATTCCTTTTCATTTTGAGCAGCGGCTCCAGCTTCTCTTTTACCATGCCGCCGTTCTCCCTTCCATCGAATGCGGCCTGATCCCAAAGGAACACCTGACTGTTTCCGGCGATGGCACTGCCGTCCATACCCACTCCTGCCCTCGCGGACACCACAGGGAAGACGCGCCCGAAACTCTGCGCCACTTCCCTGACCCGGATGCTTCCTGGGGATGGGACAGCGACCTGGAAAAGTTTTACTTCGGCTATACACTCTTCCAGCTCTCCTGTTATAACAGCGGACTGAAAGCGGACCTCCCTCTCCTCCTTCGCTTTACCAGCGCTAAGAGACATGATTCTGTCAGCTTTCTCGTTGCTTTCCATGAACTGGAAAAACATATGCCCGCTCTTCCCATCGAAAATATCTGCCTCGACTCCGCCATGGACAATTACCCGACTTACCGTCTCCTGAAAAGCAGGAACATCCGGGCGTTTATCGACCTGAACAATCAATGCGGGCGACCTAAGACGATTCCTGATACCATAACCATTGACAGGGACGGAACCCCCATCTGTCAGGAGAAGAAACGCATGGTCCCAAACGGCTATGACAAGTCCAGCGGCTACCTCATGTGGCGGTGCCCTTTCGGGAAAGACCATTGTACAAAATGTAAAAACAGCTGTACTTCTTCTAAATACGGCAGGGTCATCAAGACCAGGCCTGAATGGGATATCCGCCTGTACACAGAGATCCCACGCGGGACAGAAACTTATAAAAGGATTTATAACCAGCGGACGGCAACGGAGCGGATCAACAACAGGATCCTGAATGATTATGGCCTGCACCGCATGATGATCCATACAAAAAAGCATTACTCTTTCATGACCACTATGATTGGCATCTGCATCCATCTGGATGCCCGCTATAAACAGGCACAGGCTGAGGCCTGACTTTTATCTGCTCTTTATGCAAATGCTTTCAAACCTCCGTTTTTCGAAGGTTTAAAAACCATGCCCTTCTTTATCCAGCGTTTCATCCATCCGTCTTTCATTCCCCTCTATATCATTTCTAACACCTCTGCCTTTTTATTGCATCCCTATTTTTCTCAAATGCTTATTGGGTTTCCGAGACCCCTCAATAGAAGCCTCCAGTGTATCTTTATGAATACAGATTCCTGCATTATTAAAGAGAATATCAATCTGTATAAACATGTGCGTCATCTCCAAGAGAAAATACTTTTGGCGAAGATCCTGTTGCTATGATTACTGTATCAAATCCAGCCTTTAGTACATCTCCCTTTGTTACCATAGCATTCAGGTGAACTGGAACTTGCAAACGTTCCATTTCCCTGGCGTACCATTCCGCAAGCGCGATATCATCCTCTTTAAATTCCGGCGCACCGCCTGGAAGGAGATTTCCGTCAAGCCTATCTCCTTTTTCAAAAAGCTCCGGCTGATGTCCTCGGATAGCCAGAACTCTCGCCGCTTCGCATCCCGCAACACCGCCCCCCACAATAAGTACTTTCTTGGGCCGCAGGATTGGCTCGTATGCTGTAAAACGTTCTCTGGCCGCCTGTGGATTCACCGCGCAATTAATCAGAGAATATTCTGCCACGCGTCCCATACAGCCCTCATGACAAGAGATACATGGCCGGATTTCTCCTGTACGCCCTGCTTTTAGCTTGTTACAATAATCCGGATCAGCAAGCAAAGGCCGTCCCAGATCAATCACGTCACATACGCCTTCTTCAATAGCAGACAATGCCATATCCGGATCATCCATACGTCCCGCTCAGAATACCGGAATACCAACCACTTCTTTCACCATTTTACAATAGGTACGGTACAGTCCTTTTTCCTGATACATTGGCGGATGATTCCACCACCATGCATCATATGTTCCAACATCCGTATCCAAGGCGTCATAACCATGTGCCTCTAACAACTTGGCTGCCTCCAGGCCTTCCTCTGTGTCACGTCCCATTTAAACAAATTCTTCCCCTGGAAGCGCCCCTATTCTCCAATCTTTTATCATACTCTTTACACTGAACCGCAACGTAACCAGGAAGTCCTGTCCGCAGCGTACCTTAATCTCTTCCACCACTTCTCTGGCGAAACGAAGCCTGTTTTCCAGTGAACCGCCATATTCATCCGTCCTCTGATTAAACATGGAAATGGCAAATTGATCTAGCAAGTACCCCTCATGTACCGCATGAATCTGCACACCGTCAAAACCGGCGCGTTTTGCGTGAAACCCCGCTTTCTGAAAACAATGGTCTACGTTCGTAGTGATGACAAAATAATCCTTATCCTTTACCAGTCCAAGCAGTTCCTGATATACCGGCTTCGGCGCCTCCTATAACGGTTGACATAGATATAGCGGCTCCAATAAGCTCAATGTTCTTCCAATGTCTGGTAAGGATAAAACCCTCCTGTATACATATCATGGAAGCCGTACTTCTCTTCAAAATCCGAAAAATACTGCCGGAAACGCTCCCCCGTATACACAAATCCCGCCGATGTGGAAAGCCCTGCGCCCGCTCCGATCACCACTGCGTCAGCAGCTTGTAATTCCTCTTTCAGCCTTTCCATTTCTGATAAGCGTTTTTTTGCAGATTTCATGCCCGACATCCTTGAAAACATTGAATATCTCCTCCTTTTATGTCTTCAGCGTGTTGAATTTTCATCATATCCATAGTATAATCTATATGTAACATTCAAATCAAATGCTGGGGCTGTTGCACCAGAGATCAAAAAATCTCGGATGTAACAGCCCCTTCTTCTAAAAAGAGTAGTTTTTTTATTGAAATTAGAGAGGTACTCCCCGTTGTTTTTTTAGATGGACGCACTTTCCCAGGCCCTGTCACCAGACAGGGCCTGAGTCTTTTGAACGGTCTATTTTTATGCGCTTTTCTTTAAAGGAAACAGGTGATTCCCGGTTCTGTCTCCCTGAATCTTATGGTGCAGCTTATTGATGTTATGTGCAAATGCCAAAAGTATCGCTTCTGCTTTCACATTCTGGCTCCCACGGCACAAAAATCTACGGAATCCACTGTTCTGTTTTAGTTCCCCGAAGGATCCTTCCACCTGGATACTTCGATTCATCCGGAGTTTTATCCCTTCTTCGCTTTCGATCCGCTCCAGGTCTGCTTCCCGGTATTCGAGCAACTTTTTTGATACATACAGGTTCTTGTTCCGATCCTCCAAGGGGGTCTTACAGTGGTTCCCCTTGATGCATTCCTTCTTATATGGACATCCACCGCATTCCTGGCAGGTATAAACTGTTGTCTCCCGTTCATATCCAGTCCGGGTTTTCTCTTTTTTTATGCTTTCCTTATGTAATTTTTTCCCATTATGGCACGTGTAGGTATCCGTTGCTTCGTCATACTCCATGTTTTCTACCCGGCCGATGTCTTTTTTACATTTCCTTGTTTTTGAAATCTCATAATTTGCCGGTTTGATGTATGACAACATCCCACTGCCGTCCAGATACCCATAATTTTCTTCGCTTTCATATCCGGAATCCGTCACTACTTTTGAATAAGAAAAGCCAAGATTCCTTTCCATAGATTTCAAAAATGGAATCAATGTTGTGGTATCCGCTGGCTGTGGTCCCAGGGTCAGCCATGAAATATATTCACTGTCTACGCCATGCTGGAGATTATATCCGGCCTTGAGCTGTCCGTTCCCCATAGCGTCTTCTTTCATCCTCATAAAAGTCGCGTCATGGTCGGTTTTGGAATAACTGTTGCGTGTTCCGCAAATATGCAGCTTTTTCGTATATTCTTTCAGTTTTTTCAGATGTCCTTCCAAAGTCTCAATGCTTTTCTGCAGGATATGTTTTCGTTTCCCAGTGCCATGGACGAATTCAATTCCTTCTGATTCTTTCAATGCATACAGTTTCTTCCGCAGCTTTTTTACATGCTTCATTTTCACCTGGTTCTGATACACCACCTTGATCCCGTAAGTCTCCTCACAGAGTTCTACAAAGGCAGCCAGTTTCTCCAATAATTTTCCCAGGTTCTTACTGACCGCTTTCTTCCATACAAAAGTATATTTGTTGGCGCATGCTTCGATCTTTGTACCGTCTATGAAAATGGTTTCTCCGGACAATTCTCCCAGTTGATACAGGAACTGGGACACTTCTGCCATGATCGGCTCTGCGCAGGGACCGAAATGCAGGGTACGAAACCTGGCAATGGTGGAATAATGGGGTGCCTTTGCCCCTTCCAGAAGCCACATGAAATTAATATCCCGGAGACAGGCCGCGGCAATCTCCCGACTGGAATAGAGATGATTCATGTAACCATAAACCAAGATCTTGAGCAGTTGACGCGGTGTCGGTTCGTTTGCGTGCCCCTCCCGGCAGTAAGTCCGATATAAATCTCCTAAAAACATCCTTTCTATAAATTGACTTAACAAACGAACCGAATCATCATCTGGAATCAAATGTTCAATATCCAGTGGAAGAACTAGTTGATAATTTTGAGGAAAACGAGTATAATCTTTATGTAAAATAAAAGTATTAATTCGCATAATTTTTATTTTACAACAGGAGCCAGATTTTACAAGTATCTGGCTCTATTTTTTTGTATTTAGATGAAAAAATTTCCATCAAAAATAGGGCTGAAGCACTATATTAGTGCAACAGCCCCATGAGGTGAATCTTATGGTAAAAAAGAAAGAATTACCGGATTGCCCGGTGGCAACCACCGTGCAAATGATCGGAAGCAAATGGTAACTGTTGATCATGCGTAATCTGCTCCAACGTCCCTGGCGTTTTAATGAACTGCAGAGAAACCTGGAGGGAATCAGCCAGAAAGTATTGACAGACAACCTGCGTTCTATGGAAGCAGACGGCATCATTACCCGTACCGTTTATCCGGAAGTTCCCCCAAGAGTTGAATATGCTTTATCGGAATTAGGGAATCCATGTGTCCAATCATAGAATCCATGAAAGTGTGGGGATTGAATTATCAAAGTATCGCGGAAAGTGAAAATGCATGACGCCCGCGTGGTCTCCTCCCGGCTTATTCAATGATCTTCACCCTGCCCCATACATCCGCCTTATGCTTCACCACCGTATCAATGATATCCGGGATGTCTTTGATATTTGTGCCGGATACCGTAGTCATGATCACTGCACGGATGCGAAAAGCAAAATATTCTTTCATGGGGTGTCCTTTCCTTTCAGCTTCTCTATTTTATATGAAACACATAAGCATAATAACCCAAAAATCCCTGGCAGTCTTTCTATGTATCTAAAACTGCCAGGGCGCAAAACACAGCCAGTCAGACTATTTGTCCCCGGCGCCGCACGCTGAACCACATGAAGAAACCGGCTCTGCCATCTTCTTCCATGCCGCTAAATTAGAAAGCGCCATGCTCATTACCTCCTAGTTTTTTACAGGCTTCTTATCCGCCTGCAGATATATTATAAGCGATATACGGCGTTCAAGACAGTACGCACTTTTTTATAACCCAGTTACTTTTTTGTAACCTCGCCTGATATAGAATTCGCATTTTGCGGCCTGGCACTCTGAATTTCTCTTTGTATATTTACAGACCTGCAATGTAACCGGAAGGTTACACCCCATACACCTATTCATTCCCCGTACAGCTTCGCTGACTGCGATCCAGACAGCTCTTTTACAACATCTAGGTCCTCCATACTTCGCCAAATGACTTTGAACTCCTGCAGTGATCAAATTCACTCTCTGTAAATCTTCTTTTGAAAATGGATTCACAGACAACAAAATGCTGACAGCAGCTCCTGCCCCCATCACAGTACCACAACTTCCATACAGAGCACATACACCCACCGGAATCGTATTTACCCTGACATATGCCTTTACCAACATTTCCTTTTTTTCTATCTTGTATTCATTGCAATATGCAGTCAGCAATACTGCTGATACCAGATAGTGATGTTCCGGCCCGCGCATCCGTACACATTCCATCTCCATCAGCTTATCAGCAATAGAAACCGCGTCTGTACTTTCACACTCCATGCAGAATTTTTTAATCAGATCCGCAGTCTCCTTTGGTATTACTCCTGCCATATTTCTATCTCCTTCTCCACATCCTGAATATGCTTCTTCTCATAACAGAATTTCTTTAACTTACCAGATTGCAGGAGCTCCACACGAGGACATTTCATTTTTGAGATCTCCGGGAGTCATACACCGAATCCCGCACAGGCACCTGTCGGCACTCCACAATCTCACATTTCAGCGTCTTATCCGGCAGGTATAGGATTACCCTGCCTTGCTCTTCTCTGAAATCTTTATCCTGATATTTCTCCAATTGACTGAACATACTCCCATCCTGCATATTGCGCCCGTACAGGATGACTTTCCTATCTGTGAAATCTGCTTTATTCCGAAAATCCAGAAAAATACTCCCGGCTATGTTCTCTTTCCCATCAAACATATAATGCAGGTAATGTTCATTGTCCTCCCCCTGCACCACAGGGTAGTCCACACCAATCCCTGGTATCTCTATCCATGCCACGATATCCTTATTGATCGTCCGAAGCCCGTCAAAATCAATTTTTTGTACAAACTTCTCCTTAGAATCTGCTATCTGATCTTTCCCTTCCTCAACTTCGTCCTGATCGACTCCCTCTGCAATATACTGTTTCAATTTCTGGTATCCTTCCGCTGCTTCATAGTATACCGCCCATATCCGGAATACATACCTGCCTGCAGCCAAAAAAATGATGCTAAGTACAAACAGCAATACATATTCTTTTTTCCTCTTCATCGAAATCCCTCCATTTTTCTCACAAAAAAAGCTGCCATACCAACGCTTTCGTCAGTACGGCAGCTTTCTATTACTTTGCTATTTTTATGAATTTACCCGGGGTTCACCTTCTTTTCCGATAAATCCGGATCACAACAGCCACAATCCCTGCTAAAGCTGCTAATAATACCACAATCGGAATCCACAAGTTAGTCGTATCTCCGGTTTTCGGTGTAGGCGGTGTCTCCACGCTTGGCGGCGTTGGCGTTTCTGGCTCTTCCGGTACCTCGGTCAATTTTATGGTCTGGCTTTCTGCCGTGATATCTTCATGGCTGGTGACTTCCACCTCTTTTTCTTCCTTTCCGTCCTTGATCGTGATGTAAAGTTTTTCAAATACCACCACATCATGGCCGCCCAGTCCGGTGGCATCGAAGGTAAATGGGACATCCAAAAGCCCCTCGGCAGTTTCCGGCCGGAAAGTAGTCTCTGCTGTAACCGGCTTCCCATCCACCAGGACTTCTTTTCCGGTCTCCCTATCCATCAAGGTTCCTGCAAGCCTGTAGGAGAATCCTCCGGCCACCAGATCCTTATAAGACACCGTATCAATGAGCTGCGTCTCTTTTTCTGCCAACGCTTCCTGGTCCCCGTCTTTTGCGTCCTTTGCTGTGGTGCCGATCTCCGGGAAATAGATGCTCTGCTCCGGGGAATGGATGTCCGCATGGACAGCCACTTCCTTTTCCTCACAGGATACCGACTCGAAAGCAACGATTGTTTTCCCCTTCAGGGCGCTGGCATCAAAGGTAAAGGGAAGTTCCACACTGCCTTCCGCTTCTTTTGGCGTAAATGTCAGTTCGGAGGTAACGGGCTTTTCATCCACCAACAGTGGTTCCCCAGTCTCTTTATCCATCAAGGTTCCGGTCAGTTTGTATTCCTTTCCAGGAACCAGATGATAGGATACCGTATCGATAATGGTCAGGTCTTTCTTTGGCAGCGCCATCTGGCTTCCGGTCTCCGGACAGCTTGCTTTTGTCCCGATCTCTGAAAAATAGATGCTTTGTGGAACGGACTCGATATCTGCATGGACGGCAATCTCCTTCTCTTCATAAGAAACAGATTCGAACGCCACCACAGTCTTCCCGGCCAGGGCACTGGCATCAAAGGTAAAGGAAAGCTCTACGCTTCCTTCGGATTCTTCTGGTGTAAAGGTTTTCTCAGAAGTAATCGGTTTTCCCTCTACCAGCAATGGTTCCCCGGTTTCTCTATCCATAAGTGTCCCGGTCAGCTTATACTCTTTTCCGGGAACTAAGCGGTAGGAAACCGTATCCGTGATGGTCAGGTCTTTCTTCGGCGGCGCCGTCTGGCTTTCCGTTTCCGGACAGGAGGCTTTTGTGCCGATCTCCGGGAAATAGATGGTCTGCGGCTCGTCCTCGATATCGGTATGGACCGCAACCTCCTTTCCCTGGTAGGATACGGATTCGAAAGCCACCAGTGTTTTCCCCTGCAGGGCGCTGGCATCAAAAGTGAAAGAAAGCTCTACCGTCCCTTCCGCTTCCTCCGGTGTAAAAGTCAATTCGGAAGTGACCGGTTTTTCGTCAACCAGCAGCGGCTCCCCGGTCTCTTTATCCATCAGGGTTCCGGTCAGCTTATATTCTTTTCCTGGAACCAGATGATAGGATACGGTATCAATAATAGTCAGGTCTTTCTTTGGCAGCGCCATCTGGCTTCCCGTTTCCGGGCAGGAAGCTTTCGTGCCGATCTCCGGGAAGAACATCTGTTGTTTTTCTTCAGACAGATCCGCATGGACAGCCACTTCCTTTTCCTCATAAGCTACAGATTCAAAGATGACCGTCTTTCTTCCCTTTAATCCGCTTCCGTCAAATTCAAACACCACGTCTACGGTGCCGTCAATGGCATCCGGCGTAAAATCTGCCTGTGCCGTGACCGGCTTTTCATGGATCAGGATGGGTTCCCCGGTTTCCTGATCCATCAGAGTTCCCGTGGCTGTATATTCCTGGTCAGGAATCAGGCCCTTATAGGCAATGGTATCCGTAAGTATGACGGTTTCATCCGCATTTGCGATATTTTCCCCGGTGTCAGAATCAGCCGCCGTCGTGCCGATTTCCGGGAACGCAACCTGTTGGTCGGTATCCTCAATATCCGCATGGACAGCCAGCTTTAAGTCCTCCTGATAAAGCGTTTCAAATACGACCGTTGTCTTGCCTGCCAGGGATGTGGCGTCAAAGGTAAACGTCACTTCCACTTTGCCGTCAGATTTCTTTGCCTTGAAGGTCTTTTCCGAAATGACTTCTTTCCCGTCAATCAGGATCGGCGAGCCATCCTCCGCATCCATGAGCGTCCCCACGACTTTATATTCCTGTCCCTTCTTTAACCCGGAATATTCCACCGTATCTACAATGGTGATCTTCTCCTTCGGGGCGCTCATATGGGTGTTGGATTCCTTGTCCAGAGCAGTCGTTCCAATCTCAATAATATCATCCGTGAGAGTTCCCAGGTCTACGGTCACGGAATCCCTGTAGACGCTGGCTTCGAATTTCAGAAGATCCATGCCCTCATTCGTCTTGCAGGGCTGCTCTTCGATGGTATAGGTATCGTATAGGAGCGCGCCCTTCGCGTCATCTGGCTCCACAGTGCCAAACCAGATGCCGTCCTCACTTGTCTTCCCCTGATTGGTGTTCTGCGTATGTTTGTTCCATTCGGAAGACGTGCTGGCATAGCCGTTTTTGTCAGTGACGATGGTATGGCTCTCCCCGGTGGTTTTGGAGGTGATGGAAAACGGCACATCCGAAAGCCGCTTCATGTCGCCGTCCGAGATCTTGACAAATTCCAAATCCCCGCGGATGACCTGGTTGTAGATGGAGGATTCCTCCGAAACCAGCTCCACAAATTTCTCATTTTCCAGGATATCAAATTCCAGGACCTTCGCGCCGTCTTTCAAATACCCTTCCGGCGCTTTGATCTCCTCCACTTTATAGTGTCCGTATGGCAGGGTATCCTTTTCTGTGGATGCGAGCCCGTTTTCATCAGCCTTGATCGTGATCACGCTCTGGCCTTTGGAATAAGCCTTTCCGTCCACAACCACAGGATGTTCGCTCAGTGTGGTAATGGAAAACTCCGCACTTTCCAATGTGGCGCCGCCCTGTGCCTCTGGTTTTTTCGTCTCCAGATCCCGTTTCTGTATTTTTACACCGCCGCGGATAACCTGGTTATAAAAGGACGTTTCCTCGGAAGAAAGATCCACGATCCTGCCGTTTTCGGTGATGTCAAACTCTATTGGCTCCATGGTCGTATTAAGGTAGCCTTTCGGCGGTTTGGTCTCTTCTATTTTATAATGGCCGTATGGCAGCGCATTGTTTGCGGTAGAAACCGCGCCCGTCTGGTCTGTCTTGACCGTCAGGACGACCTGCCCTTTTTCATAGAGCTGATTGTTCACGAAAACAGGATGCGTGCTTAAATTGGTGATGGAAAATTCTGTGCCTTCCAATGTAGCTCCGCCCTGGGGCTGTGTTTCTTTCGTCTCCAAGTCCCGCTTCTGGATCTTCACGCCGCCACGGATCACCTGGTTGTGCATGGATACGGCATCGCCTGTCAGGTCTACGATCTTTTTATGTTCCGTGATGTCAAATTCCACGGCATGGGCGCCGTCTTTTAAATACCCTTTCGGCGGATTGGTCTCCTCAATCTTATAATGGCCGAAGGGCAGCGCATTGTCTGCCGTGGATGCAAGCCCGGATGCGTCCGCCGTGAGGCTCAGGACCGTCTGGCCGTTTGTATAGGATTTCCCGTTGACCAGCACCGGGTTGCTGTTTAAGGATACCACGGCATATTTTGTATTTTCCAAAGCGGCATTTCCCTGTGCTTCCGCAGCCTTGGTTTCCAGGTCCCGTTTCTGGATCTTCACGCCGCCACGGATCACTTTATCGGAAACCGAATACCGGTTTGCACCTGTAAGAGAGGCATTGTTCCCGCTCTCCGTGATCTGGGTTACGTATAATCCGGTCAGTTTCTGGGAAGCGCCGTTTTCCTGCAGATAGGCACCCTCTAAAAGATACCCCTGCGGAGCCTGCTTTTCTTCCACCGTGATTGTACCAAGGGGAAGGATCGCTTTTCCGCCCTGGGTATAGAATGCATCTCCGGACACCTTGTAGGCATCACTTAAAGCCGTCACATAATGGGTTTTCCCGGCGCTGTCTTTTTCCGCCTTTGTCTGTGTCACCCAGGTACGGGTGGGATTTGCGGGCAGGTTTTCCTTTGTGTAATATCCTGCATAATATTTCCACTCGAACCTTGCGCCTGCCAGGGAAGCTGCCCCCTGGGGGATGCCGTCCTTTAATTCCATGTCAATCTTCAAAAGCTCCAGAAGGGTGTTGGTGACTTTTGGCTGATCCTGGACATTTAAAACAGCCGTGCCGCCTGTGGTAACATTGAGAGTATGGATCTGCGTATTCAGCTGGTATCCCTTCGGCGCAGTGGTCTCCTTTACATAATAGGAACCCTCGTTCAGTTCGATGGTTCCGCTGTTCCCGCTCCCATCGGTGGTGAGTGTCCCCACCCTTTGGGAGCACCCATGGTCAGAATACACGGTATAAACAGCCCCGCTTAAGGAATAACAGCCGTTGCCGTCTGTAATGGCGGGGGCGGCGCTTACTTTTTTAAGCTTCCCTTTGCCGGGGAGCGGTTCTGCAAAGAACTGCCCCACGTCCTGCCCGTTTCCCTTATAAATATATCCGTAACAGCGGTATTTGCCGGCATTCTTTCTTGCAAAATCCGCTGCCTTCGCATAGACGTCCTCCTGTACATTCTGGGAAATGATCTCATATCCGGCATGGGTGTTGCTGCAGTTCCAGCCAAGATACGTGCTGAGCCGCCGCCAGAGGATGCACTGTTCCAAAAGATATTTCTGCTCCCTGGACAAAGGGTTGGAGGCCGCATACTGCCGGATGTATTCCAGGCAGAGGGCAATGTCCGTGATCTGTTCCTGGGACATTTCCGTGGCCGCGTCATACTTTGTTTTATAACCGGATTCAAAGTCAATATTGATGTCAATGCAGTAGACGGTTTCGCTCCCGGCTGTCATGATGCGCTCATTCAGATGGACAAGCTCCGCCCCGTTGTCCGCGACCTTGATCACGGTGCCTGCCAGGTCTGCGTCATCTACATACACCTGATCGGCTGCATAAGCAGTGGAACTGCCGGGCAGGGCCGTAATGGTCAAAATGAAAGCCAGAATGCTTGTAATCAGTTTTTTATACTTTTTCATAATGACGTTTTCCTTTCTTTACTTCCGCTTTTGGAAACCCGTAAAAAAACGGCTTCCAAAAGGCATTGCCTGTAACCTTGCTGCCGCAAAAGGAATGTCTGCAAACTGTTTTTTGCAGCAGCTCTTTTTCTGCCTTTTTAAAGATCCGGTCTTTTTTCCGGCGGATCCCGTATCCACATGGTTTCTTCCTCCTTCCCCTGGCCCCCTCAACAGGCCATGCAAAAAAGGAGCTGCGCATCCGCAGCTCCCCTTTTGCATGGTCTGATCATTTCTGGCCTGAATTGTTGCATCCAAATATATAAAAAGTCTATCAGCGCCATTCCTTGTCGTTTCTGGGCGGCATATGGATTGTTCCGTTCCCGGCCGCCTATGCCGCCTCCTGTCCATACTCCCGCGGGCATCCTGACAGTTCCCAGTCATCGATCCCTTTATAATTTCCCTGCCACATGCCGTCACCATCCAGATCCCATGCCGCGCGGCTGCAGGCCAGGGAAAGCTTCCTGCATATTTCATAGAGTTTGACGCATCCGCTCCTGATCTTATCTCGTTTTTCCTGCTTTTTCGGGCATTCCGGGCCGCCACAGGTACATTTTCTGCATTCGTTCCCATAATCCTCGTGGCAGTCTACCCTCATGAATTTGTCCATGTCATATGCCTCCACGACTTCTTTTAATCCCCGTTCCTTCAAACTGCCCAGAAAGTGCTCCAATTCTTTGTAGTTTAGGACTCCCGGATTCCCGATATAGGTCTTTCCTGTCCGCTGGTGGGCGATCTCTGCCTTTAAAATCCCTTCCGTCACATAGACTTTGCGGATATCCCGGCTTCCGGACAGGCCCACAGGGCTTCCCGGGGAACACCCCTTATCCAGCCTGGCGCTGCTTAGCCACACATACTTCCGCTTTTGATAAGGAACGTCAAGCCGGATCTGAAAAGCCTCCAGCATTCCCTCTTCTGACCAGACCGGGCAGAGCAGGCCGCTGTTCTTCTTATAAAAGGCCGCTTCCCAGTCGCCGCTGCGGTTGACAAAGAAGCCGGGGACGCCTTCTAACCTGCAGCCCAGCTTTATAAGCCGTCTTGCGATTGATACGGATTCCTCCGCGCAGGTGCTCCGGTAGCCAATTTTCTCCATCCTGGAAATCTCCGCTTTCGTAAGCCCTCGCTTGCGCAGGTTCCGCCGATGCCTGTCCGACAGCTTCAGCAGCTTTACCATCTCCCGGTAGGCAGCATCCCGCCTTTTCTGATCTGCGGGCCGTGGCAAATGCTCCCGGCTCCTTTTTTCGCGCCGCAGCACGTTCCCCTGCCGCATCCTGCCCTCCTGATAGCCGAAAGGCAGCTCTTCCTGGATCCGCCAATATGCCTCCCGGTAGCGGTCAGGCCCCTGGAGACCGCCCAGATCCGCATAGAGGGTGAGCATATTTCCTCCTGCCCCGCAATGGAAGCAGTGGTAGACATTGGCGATCTTTCCGCCTTTTATGACATGAAAACTGCACTTTCCCCTCTGGTCACCGCAAAATGGGCAGACCACGTGATAGGAATCTGTGTCACCGCCAGGGAGCCTTTGTATCCCAAGGAGCGCGCCCACGTCTGTAATCGTAAATGGTTTTACTTTCATCCGTCCACCTCAAACAGCCGTTTCCAGGTTCATGCCAATGCAGCCGTCCGGCATAAATAATCATGAAGCTGTATTTCCTGCTTTTCCCCAAAAACGGCTGTATTTAAAAAACATGGCCCAGTATAAGGGCCATGTCCAATCTCATCATGCTGCCTGTGGCTCTGCCACTGCATCCGCGTTCTCTACGAGAAGCTTCGCCGCATTGACCATCGCGGTATCCGGCCCGTGGAAGTGGTTGGCGATCCATTTCACCACCTCACGTTCCTTGAGCCCGGAATTCATCATATCTCCCAATGTCCGCCCGGCATAAACGCCAAACGGGCAGATATAGTTCTTTGCCTCCTCCAGGCCGGGCTCCGCCTCTTTGGATTCTTCCTCCATCTCCTGTTCCAGTTCATCTAAAAAGTCTGCATCTGGAAAGGGGACGTCCTCTTCCTTTACCGTCTGGAAACCGTCTTTTGCATCTTCGGCCCCACCGGTGTCTTCTATCTGCAGTTCTTCTGCCTGCCGCACTTCTGTCTGTTTCTCTTCTGCCTGCTGCTTCTGGGTATCCTCTCGTTTGTCTGCCTGCATTTTCACAAGCTTCGGCCCTTCCGATTCCATCTGCCCGATACTCTCCTGCTTCTTTTCCGATATAGACCCATCGGAAACCCCTGCCGGTTTCTTCTGTCCTGTTTCTCCACGGCTTTCTGCATCCAGGCTGGGATTGGGGCTTTCAGGCGATTTTGTCCCTTTGCCGCTTTTTAAATTTCCGGCTATAGGTTTCCCTGCCGGTTTCTCTTCCGGGGATTTTTCCTCCGCAGCCTTTTCCTCTGCCTGCGGGCTCGCTCCAAGCCGTTGCGGATTCCTGCAGAGATTTCCGTCTATCCGGTTTTCTTTGGTGCCTGCAGCCTGTCCTACGTTCTTTTCGTCCTGCTGATTGCAGGCTGCGCTTTCGGATTTTTTCCGGCTGCTTTTCTCTGTGCTGGAAGAAGAACATTCCTTCCGGCTGTCCTTCCCTGTATTGGAAGGAGAACATTCCTTCCGTTTTTTTCCGCCGTCTTTTTCAGGATGTTCCATGCCGTCCGGGTCATCCGCCGCGCTGTCAATCTGGCGCATGCAGAATTTATTCCGGAAATAATATTTCAGGCTGTAGGTCATGGCCGTGCCATGCGCCTTATCCGGGATTTCATGGGTCCCGATGGCATGGATGATTACCCGCAGTTTTTCCTTCGGCCTGTCGATATTCGTCCAGCAGATCTCCAGATCTGACTCATACCTCCAGAAGCCATCCGGATCCTGTGTCAGATATACGGGCTTTCCCTGAGCGTCATACTGCGTCGGCTTCTCCCCGGTGATATCAAAGTTCACCCCGTATTTGTTGAGCGCCGGGGTCATGGATTCATAAATATCATCCAATGTCGCGAAATCATAGTCCGCCTCTTCGTTATGGAATTTCTTTAACAACGACGGCATCTTCTTCCGGATCTTTGCCATTTTCTGTTCCAGGTTCATATACTGATAATTTTTCATGGATTCTGTTCCTCCTCATCCTATCTTCCTGTCTTATGTTTCTTTTCCTCTGCCTTTTGGATCTCCCTGTACTCATTTCTGATACAGCCGCAGCGGATACGCTGCCTTGACACCAATGCCGCATTTTTTATGAGCCACTGCCTTGCGATCCGTTCTGCCACCCAGTCCTTCTTTGTCAGGAACAACAGGTAGCAGCGGTCTGAAAAATAGTTTTCAGCCGGGATCTTTGGCTGGAAGCAGATCTCTTTTTCCGGCTTCCCTGCATGGTAATACTTCTCTGCATATCTGCGGATCTCACTTCTGGATATCTGCGGGATCAGATGGCTTTTTTCACAGCCGGATTCCAGAAGGATGTCATCCCATTCCCTGTGGATGAGCCAGACAGATTCCCGGTCTGCCATGCGTGCGGCTTCTTTCAGCGCGTCCGCTTTTTCCGGGAAATACAGTTCTTCCCCGATCCCTAAGATTTTCCGGAGCGGTTCCTTCACGTCATAAAGCCCGCAGTGGAGCCTGTGGAACATCCCTGCAAACTCCAGGCCTTTTCCGATCTCCAGCACACCGCCGTTTCTCTGACCGCTGTACAGGTAAAAGCAGTTTCCCTGGGCTGCCTTTACGATGGAAGCGTCCCCATGTTCCCAGGGGGATGCGCCCTCTTCCATGAGCCATCCAAAAAAGGCAGCTGTACGGCTGTTTATGCCTACCCAGGCCGGCAGCATCTCCAGTGCTTCTTTTGTCAGCTTCATCCTGCATTTCCTCCCGGGATGTCATAATCATGCCACCGGGCAGACAGGCATCTTGCGATCTTCTCTTCCAGCTTCACAAGGCTTGCCGTGCCGCTCCCATTCTTCTTCGCAAAAAACACGGATTCACACAGCCCGCAGTAGACCTCGTATGCGCTGCAAGGGCCTTCCCCGAAAACCGTCTTAAAGCGTTCCACGGTCTCGGCCGCCAGCTTTTTCCCAAAGCCCTGGCTTTTCATGAGTTCCGCCAGGGTGTTCACGGGATAACTGACCGGGATATCACAGAGCCGACCGACATTTTTCAGCTTCTGCCTGTAATACTGGAACAGGGATTCCATGTTGCCTGCGAACTCTTCAAGCCCCCGCTTATACTGGTGCTTGATCCGGAGGGCCTCGCCTAATATGATCCTGCAGCCGCCGTCGAGCATGGAGATAAAAATATTTGCCCCGGATGCCCCGACATCTGAACTGGTGACACGGACGAAGATCTGGATCTCTCCAAACGGCTTTTTCCCATGTTCCTCCATCAGTTCCCCATAGGCTTCTGCCAGTTCCCTGCTGCACAGCTGCCATGTGACCTGGGCCATAGAATGGTCGGCATATCCGGAAACGAACCTGGCATTCTGGCCGGCATGGATGTAAGCCGATGCGATCATAAACAATTCCGGCATGGAGATGATCGCATAATCTGCTTCATCCCCTGAGAGCGTCCCCCTGATCTTGCCTTCGGAGAACCGAAGGAGCGCATTCCCCTTCGCCACTTTCAGGCATTCATTTAAGATACCGGCAAGCACAGGAGTCTTTATCTCCAACAGTGCAGTGCCCTTGATCCGCGCCCGGTCTTTTAACGTGCCGATGGCGGTTGTCCCAAGGGGATAGACCCCTTTCTTTGTCTGGAGCAGCAGCCCTGTATGCTTCCTGGTATCCGCAAGGATCTGCCGCTTCTCTTCCTCCGTTTCCAGGAATCCTGCTGCCTCTGCCATGGGCAGGACATACAGGCTCTTTGCCGGTACCCGTATCCACTGGGCGCGCCCGTCTGTTTCGGCAAGGTATTCATGGAAACTCATTTCATTTTGAAACGCCTTACTAAAATCATCCTGATAATACATGGCACTCCTTTCCGGGATACATCCTAAACCGGGCATCCGCTGGACACCACGATATTGCGGATCCTCCCATCGCTGATCTCGAAAAAGTAGCCGTCCTCTCCCATGCTCTGGATGGCCCAGAGGTCGAGCCTGTTGATATCATCCCACCTTACTTCCACTGTCTGCATCGTTTTCCTCCTTCTTTTCCATTTTCTTCACTTGTGGTCCTCCTTTCCTGTCAGGGCACAAAAAAAGACACAAAAAGAATCTTCTGCTTTTTGCGTCTTTCTGATCGATCTATGCCCATTTTCCAAAAGCGCCCCTGCGCTTAAAAGTAAGCTTCCGGTAAGAACTGCCGGAACAAAAATTAAAACCCTGCTTTTCCCGTCTCTGGGATCAGCATAAATTCAATTCACCATAAGGATAACACAAGATATGGTTCTTGTCAATCAGTTTTATACTATATATTGTATTTAATAGCAATTTGAAAGCTATATCTTGATATCGGATTTCAAAAAACATAATTGATCCGGTAACTCGAAACTGCGGCCACGGTGCATCCTCTGGGAATTTTTCACCTGTACATTTGAATCAGCAGACGCAAAAGTGCAATAACATGGATGATGCAAATGGATAAGAAGGCTGGATTTTTACTCAGTCTCCTCTTCTGCTTCCCCTGGTTCCTGAATTACTTCTTTTGCGAGTTCTCTGCCCTGGCCGTCCACTGCGGTTTCAAATGTCACCTGCTGCCCGCTGCTGAGCTTTCTAAACCCTTCCGCCTGGATCTCTGAAAAGTGGACGAAATAATCCTTTTTCGTCTCATCACTGATAAACCCATAGCCCCTCCTTGCGCTGAACCATTTGACTGTTCCTGTTTTTCTTGCCATAATCTGATCTCTCCTTTTTCTATTTTATTTTCGTGCTGGCATTCGGGGCTGCGCAAAAAAACTTCTGCATCTGGCTTGTCTCCATGTCCATCTGCACAAGTGATTGATCCACAGTTCCCTACACGAAAGGGGACGGCATGGACTCGGACCATGCCATGGTTCTCCTTGCCCCCGGATGCCCTCGCAGTCTCTCCCGCTTCGCATCCCTATTCCAACTCTTCCGCCCCATAAAAGGAGCCTGTATTAAGTATTGCATCCAGCCCTTTGATCCCAGAGAAGACGTTCTGCCTTTTCGGATTAAAATAGAACCGGTATCTTCCGCCAATCCGGAACCGGTACTGTTTATCCATCAGAAGCTGTACCGCCTGTCCTTCCCTTAAGCGAACCCCCACCTGGTATACCCGCCCGGGGGAATGCCTGCCTTTTTACTCATAAACCACACCTTCCACAATCTCATAGTCCTGCCTTTCGCCGCAGCGCAGCAGATGGCCGGCGTGTACCATTCCAAACAGGCAGATTAGGGCGGACCAAAGGATCAGGCCTGGAGATCCGGCCTGCCGCCCTGTATGGGCACCCAAAAGGAGCGCCAAAAAAGACAGCGCGCTTATTTTGCATGCCCTGTCCATCAGTACGGCCGGTATACTCTGGAAGCCTTCGATCCGTTGGCCCATATAGGACACCAGGCGTTTCCCTTTTTCGGTATGGATTCCCGCTTTTATATGCCGCTTCATAGATTCAACTCCCAAGCCATAATAAAAAGAATTTTGGCAGAAGGTAACCCAGGATGATCCCCATGAAAAGATACGCCCCCGTATGGGATTTCTTTTTATCCCACGCAGTCTGGTATTTGGTACCGAAAACCCGTACCTTTCCCGGGACCTCCCAGCGCAGCCTCCGATAGAACTTTTTGAACTCCCGGTCTCCATAGCCAAGAGAGCGGACGCAGAAGATCTGGCGCGCCTGTTCCTCGTCATCCAAAAGGATGAAGCTCTCCCTGCCCGGATCCGGGCAGACCACGACATAAAACTCCGGGATTCCTTTCCTGCTTCCCTCCACGATCTTCTCCACCTCGTTGTAAAAAAGCCGGCAGGACTCATACCTCCCGTCCTGCTCCGGCTGGCATACGGCCAGTGATTCCCCGTCCAGCTCCATATAGCAGCACCCTGCCTCCATGATCCGCCTGTTTTCCTTCCATGTATGCCAGGAAAGCAGGATGCTCCCAATCCCGGACACTGCCAGGAAGTAAATGCGCTCCCAGGACAGCCCCTGCATCAGGAAATAGATGGAAACCGCCACTGCCGCAAGGCAGAACCCTGTACAGCACAGGGACTGGTCCCTCTGGTCCATCAGCCTATAAATATCCTCTTCCCTTGCCATCAACCGCATGCCTCATGTCCTTTCTGATAGATTCTTTCATTCCCTTCATGCACAGGTTCCTCCTTTCCTGCCAAACAATCCGGATGTTCTGTATCAACAGAATCCCTGTCTCTATAAGTCTGAAATTTTTCCTCCTGACGGTTACAATCTGAAGTACAGGCGGAAATTTTATACGGTGCCCCGTTTGATCAGCCGGGTGATGATCCCTTCCGCCACCTCGTACTTTTCATTGATCCTGGTAACAACAAAGCCCACCTCATCCCGTTTTGATGGCAGGCTTGCCATGTTGCAGGAATGGGCCACCGCATTCACGCCGATGTTCAGCCGCAGAAAATAGGTTCCCTTATATACATCCGTGACCGTCCCCACATATTTCCCCTGCCTGACGCACCGCTTTAAATTATCCTTATTGATATTGGCAGTAGCGCTTTTGGCGTCTACCGAGATCTCCAGTTCCTCCGCGGACTTGACCTGCACTTTATTGACGGTCACCAGCGCCAGCTCCCCTACCTGGAACCTCTCGCTGGCATCCACCATCCATTCCCACGCCATGTCCCTCGCGCGGACGGAGACCTCCACGCCGAACACCTCCAGCCGGACGACTTTGGGGGCCACCGCGATCACACGCGCCTCCACGATCCGCCCCGGATACAGGAGGGGATTCTCCCCCTCGTTGTCCGCCATATAAAAAGTCTGCCTTTTTTTGAGCATGGCATCCTTCCTGGAGGCGACGACGCTCCTGCTCTGCTCATCCAGGTCCCGGATGATGAAGTCGATGTCACTGCCCAGCATGTTGTTGGCGATCCGGGTCTGGCGGTTTAAGGTATCCGCATGTTCCCTTCCGTCCCCGGAAAGGTTGATCATCATCTCATCCATGGGGATGACGATGCGGAACCCATTATAATATGTCACCGCAACCACCCACCCGCTTTCCAGTTTCTCAATCCCTCCCAGCTGCCCGGTCAGGATCTTTCTGGTCCGGTGCGCGTTTAAGAGCTGATGCCACCTTGCATCCTCCTGTTCTTCCGGCGTCTCCACATGGGAATCCACCTCGATGGTCAGGATCCCTTCCGACAGCGCTGCCCTGGGAATATTTTGTTCCTTTTCTCCCTTTCCCGTTCTTTTCGTTTCTGCCATTGCAAACCTCCTCGTTATATTGAAAGGACACAAAAAAACAGCCATCCCCAGGCTGCTTCTTTGTGTCCCGCACTATTTTACATTACCATTGTAAACCGGACGGTATCCGATGTCAATTCCACCGCTGTTGCAATATCGTCGCAATCTGGATGTAATGTAATTTCAGTTACTTTTTCCATACCCTGCACTTTACCGAAAGACATTTTGGTAAAGCAGTAAATTGATCTGATTTTACCCTTCCAGTTTTTTGAGCCCATCCTCATACCGGATCCGGGAGAAATACAGGAGCTTCCCCTGCACCAAAGCCACAATCTTATGCTCCAGAAGATACTCTGTCCCTGCCTCCTCCGGGTTATCCCGCCGCCATCCGGTCGCTTTATAAAATGCTTCCACGTTATCATAGATTTCGATGCTCTGCCTTGCCAGTTCGATCTTCTCCGTATCCTGTCCATCCAGGTGGAGCTGAAATTCCCGTTCCAATAATTCCAGGAACATGCATTTCACCAGCGTATTTTCTGCCATTGTCATAGGTCCTCCTCCCCGACGGGCGTCTGATCCGCAAACAGATCTTCCACCCTTGTAATGCGCGCTCCCTCCGGCTTTCTGCCTGCCGTTTTCATCCGCTCCCTCTTTTGGATCGGCGTATCCAGCGCAAGAGGAATCTGTTCTTCCTTTATATTCTCTTTGATTGGTGTGTCTTCTCCCTCTCCCACAGGCTTCTCCAAATCCGGCTCCATGAATGGTGGCGTATCCCTGATGCCCGTTCCCGCCGCCGATTCCGGAGAGCCTTTTGTTTCCTCTGCTTCTTTCCTTCCATTTGCACTCCGCCTTTCATGGATCTGGAACTGCCGCTTCCCTTCCTGCCACTCCTGATACCACTGCGGGATATGTTCCTCCACCTTCTCCAATGTCATATGCCGGGAATCCGGATGCTCCAGATAATCCATTTTTCTGAACCTGCACACCTTCTGCCCCCGGATGATCAAAAGCCCCTGATCCAGGGGGTACCGCAGGATCTCATCCGGCAGGAGCAGCATCCGTTTCCCAAAGGAAGTGGATTCCGAATATTCCGGCACATAATCCGTGACCCGCATCGTCTGGTAATTTTTCCGGGTGGAGGACACCGACACCGTGATCTCCCCGGTACGGCCGCTGTAATAGCTGGCTGTCGTGATATCGTTGCAGCCTAAAAAGATGGAGAAATCGCAGCCGCCTAATATTTCCTCCCACTGGTTGTCCGGATACCGGTTCTGAAGCTGCGGGATGTTCTGGAACAGGATGCTCATCCCGATCCCCCGGCTGCGTGCCGTTGCCAGCTTTTTCTTGAAATCCGGGACGACCCCGAGATTCGGGAATTCATCCAAAATGAACTGGACCGGAACCGGCAGGCGGCGCTCCTCCGTCTGGTCTGCGAAGCGTACCAGCTTGATGCTTAAAAACGAGGTGAACAGCGTCGCCAGTACGTCATAGGTGCTGTCCTGATCCGAAGTGATACAAAAATAAGCGCATTTTTCCCGGCCCGGCAGGGACAGGTCGATCTCGTCATGGCTGGTGATCTGCTGCACCAGTTTGTTCTGCATGATCTGTAAGCGGGTTCCAAGCCCTAGGACCGCGTTCCC
This sequence comes from Lachnospiraceae bacterium M18-1, assembly GCA_000403295.2. Lineage (GTDB taxonomy): Bacteria > Bacillota > Clostridia > Lachnospirales > Lachnospiraceae > Schaedlerella. The sequence goes on from KE159605.1 coordinate 1,107,795, forward strand.
CTTCACCTTGTCCGCTTTTGCGAAAAGCTGGTACGGCCCCCGCGCCGGATGGTTCGTGGGAAGGCGCTCAAAAATGGCATCCAGCATGTCCACGCTCTTGTTGAGGAGAAGCTTATAGGCTTCCGGGAACGTGCGCTTCTCCGGTGGGTAATCATGGAACACGTACAGGCATAATGCCTTTAACAGATCCATCTCCGTGTTGTCGTAGAAATGGTCGAATTTATCCGTCGTGTTTCGTATCACCACATCACAGAATACATCAATCAGGCTCCCGCCGTCTATCTCCCCCAGGCAGTCCCATGCATCGGAATGCTCCAGGTGGATCAGGTTCAGCTGCCGGACGGTGTAGCCGCAGGAGCGCAGGTACGCGCAGAGGTCCTCATACAGCTCCGACTTGGGATCTGTCAGATAAATGCTCTCCCCCCGCCGGACGCACTGCAGCGCCATCACCCGGGCAAATGCCCTGGATTTCATGCTGCCCTGGGAGCCGCATACGGCAAAGTTCCGGTTCAGCCTGGAATCCACAGGCAGGCTCAGGATATGCCCGGCCTTCAAGTCCCTCCCGAAGATGACCCCTCTGACATGATCGATCTGCCTGTCCGCCTGGAGCACCTTTTCCCGCTCCTCCCCGGTCATGAAGCCTGCCGTCCCATAGGTCCCCTGCCTTGCGATCTCAAAATCCCGCTCATCATAATCCCCTTTCCCCTCGCCCCGCAGGATGATCAGCCCTGCAGCCACACCAAACAGGAAAATCACCAGCAGGGTGCATTTTAACCCCGCCCCAGATGAGATCCCGTCCCAGACATTTCTTACGGGGTTTAAGGATACCGCGGATTCTGTAAAGATCCGTTTCAGGAAGCCTCCTGTATAGCAGGCCAGCACCGCGAAGCCTGCGGCTGTGAATATCATTTTTTTCTTCTTGCCTTTATCTGTTTCTATTGTTCCACCTTCTTTCCTCCCTCCGGGATATTCTCCATGAAACCGTTCGCCATGTGGTGCTGGACCAGGTTCCTGTAATAGCTGGACATGGTATGGACAGAATTGTAAAGCGCCGTGACCAGAACCGCGCGGATGTTGCGTGCCCTGACAGGGTTCTCATCCATGCAGCGCAGCACATACTCCACATGCTGCTTCGTGATCTGGCCAAATTGGGCTTTGACCGTCCCTGCCGGTTTGTCCTCCCTGTTCACACGGATGGTTTCCGTCCGGGAATCCAGCACTTCCACCATGATCCCCAGCACCTCGTCTATCCGCCCATCGTAAGGGGCATCCGCCTTTAGCGCATCATACCCGATCTGCTCTTTTACCCGTTGTCTGGTTTCCTGATAAGACGGATAGGAATTCTTTGTATTGTATTCTCTTGTAGTATTCTTTGTATACGTCTCCCCGATTTGGGGGACACCTCCCACCGATTTCGGGGATACCCTCTCCCCGATTTCAGTGACACCTCTCCCCGATTTCGGGGACACCCCCGGCGGACGGCCCCCTTTTGCTTCCGGAGGCGCTTCTTCAGCCTGCTCCGGGTAAGTCAGCGCTTCAAGCACGTTTACATCCAGATCCAGAAACAGCACATTGGAACTGACCTGCCCGTTGATCTCCTGTGTCCGGAAGACCCGGCGGACAACGCCCAGCTTCTCCAGTTCCACAATGGCGTTTGTGGCGTCCCGCTTCGTGATGCCGAACTGCTCCGCCATCTGCTGGTAGCTCCGCTGTAACAGGTCGGACTTAAATTTTTTCTTCAGGCCGATGAGCTGCCCGGTCTGTTCGTCCCGAACCTCCACCGCCCGGTACCAGTAGACGATATCCGCCAGGATGACGATCGCCGTCAGGTTCGGTTTCCCGGTGGGCTTTCGGATCGTCTGGTACCAGCTTATGGGGATCACGTTGCCTGTGATCTGCAGGCGGCTCATTTGGTCCACCGTTGGGCTGCCTGTCTCAAACGGACTGTTCATGCCCCACCTCCCAGCCCCATGATGCTCGTTTTGCCAGAACGCTCAATTCTCTTCCTGGCATAGATATTCCATCACTTTTTTCGTTACGATCTCACAGTATCTGGCCTCCTTTCCAAAAAATGACTCCAGCACGGCACGCTGGTATGGGAAACAGAAAATACTTCCCTGCCCGTTCCAACCCAGTTCCTGCCTGACACGCAGAAGCTGGCGCATCTCCAGCTCATAACAGAAATAGGCCGGGTTCCCGGACTGGTCCGTGCCAGCGCTTGCCTGATACTCCGTATACTTTGTCTGTTTCAGCACCGTGCATAAAAACTCCCGGAGCCTGCTGCGTTTTTTAGTATCCGTCAGAAGGAGCACCTGGATCTGTGCTTCCTTTTGTACCGGGACATAAAAATAATGCTCATAGATATCGTCCACCTGGAACAGGTTCCCTTTGACGCCTCCGTCGCTGAGCAAAAGCTCCTCCATAAATTCCATGGTATCCCCCATCACGACTGCGTCAAATCTCTGGAGCCTTCCCTGTCCCATGCTTTCTTTCTCTGCCCAGCTCCGGACCGTGCGCTCCATTTTCTTTGCCCACCGCATCCGCTGGGAAAGGGAATGGTAGACAATATAACCGGATTCCCCGGCCAGCAGTATCCCACAGGCCCTGGAACCTTTGATGGCGTCCGTGCGCCCTTTAAATTCCAAGCTGCCGTAATATGTCGGTTTCCCCCTCCCGTCCCCGGAAGCCGTCCCAAATAGTTCCGGTTTTTCATTCCGGAAGACGGGAATGCCCGTTTTCCAAAGGAAAACCCATACCTTGCTCATCCGGTGCAGCCGAAGCCGCTTGTCGATCTCCCCCTTCACATGGCTGGTCTCCGCCGCCCCCTGCAAAAAGAACGCCGCCTCCTCCCCAAACTTTGAGAGGACATAGCGCTTTCCCTTTGCCCGTAGCACATATCCTTTACAGCCGGAACTGTTGCGCACGAGTATATACCCTTCCTGCTTGAAGCGCGTAATGACCGCCGCCGTATAGGAGACAGAGCCAATGACCGCCTCTGCCATGTCCGCAGGCAGTTCTCCGCTGACTGCCATCAGCACCAACAATGCGTCCTGCTTATTCATGTGGATCCATCCTTTCCGTTCCCTGATTTTAAAAAAAGCAGTACCCTATACGCGGATACTTGGGTACAAACAGAAGCCGCCGTTTTTGAAAAAACGCCGGTATTTCCTGGATTTGCAGCCTTTTTCCCACTATCGAAAATACCGCGCCCGTCCGTCCGGATTTTTCGATATGGATTCCGGCCGATACAGAACTGCTGCCAACGGCAAAATTTCTGTATTCTGCACTAAAACCTGCCCACCCACCGTGGAAATTTTTCTGCATCCATAACAAAGATCCGGGTAGCGTCCTGCTCTGAGAGCCGGCTGATATGGTAGGTGTCCGCATGCAGCCCTCCGTCAGATACAAGGAAAAAATTTGAGATGACATCCAGCGCATGCTTTTCCTCCACATTGTCATGGTCCCTGACCCTGCCAAGCGGCAGCTCCCGGTCATACAGATGCAGAAAGCAGACCGTGCAGCGGTCATATTCCGGGATCTCCTGTCCCTCTTCCCTCCGGCTTTTACACCATCTCTGGAAAGCGGTATGTAAGGGCTTGTACAGATAATCCGTATAGCTTTCCTTCCGGTGGGGCACCAGGACGGGAGCCGTGACTTCCAGAATCCCGTCCAGATACCGGATCTCGATGCCATGGATCCTGACCAGGTCGGACTGGTACTGCTCATATTTCATGGTATCCAGCACCACTTCCAGGGACAGCCTCCTTAACTTTTCCGTCAGCCGCTCCCCTGTTTTTGAGGCTCCCAGCACCATATCCGTCAGATTGGCATAGCCTGTCCCTGTATGGATCCTGTTGCATGAAGCCATAAGATTTCTTGCCTCTGCCAGAAGCTGCCCGGTCTCTGAAGCCATCCTCTGGGCATCGTCCAGCTGATTTTTCATTTTCCAATATGTCTCTTTCCTACTGTACGTCTTTTCGATAGTATTCGATTTGACCCTCCTCCTTTACTGTGCAATATCCCACCACGTCCGGGATGTGGATCTCCGGGATTTCTTCCGTTTCTTCCACCACAACGATATGCCCGCAGCCGTCAATCTTCCGGCGCACGAACAGCTGGTTCGTCAGCTCCACATCCTCCGGCGCGACGTACAGGATATCGTAGATTTCCCCGTCGCCGACAAAGACAATACGGATCGGGTATTCCTCTTTGGAAGCCATGAAATGCTCCTCCACCTTCTTTTTGCCCATCACATCCAGAAGCACCCAGACACAGGTGCTCGTCCCCCGCTCCCAGGCCGCAAAAGCCTCCTCACTTGATGCCACCTGTTTCATTTCCTGGCAGAGATAGATGGAGCGTTCCTTTTCCAGCGCTTTGAGCGCCCGCCCCACAAACTTGTCCCGCCCGTCTCTTTTGAAAAAAGCGTATATCTGGCCCTTATACAGCACGTTGTACCTCTGAACCAGGTTCTTTAATTCCCGCTCCACATCCCGCTGTTTATTCTGATATTCCATTGTTTAATACCATCCTCCTGTATCATAAATTCTTTTCTCCCGTTTCAATTCTGCTGAACATCTGCCCGAATCACAAGGACACATAAAAAGTGTCATAAAAAACGTCTTATGGGACGTTTTCTCCGTTTCCTTCACCCGGATATAGGATAAGGACGCATAAAAAACGTTTTGTAGGACGTTTTCCCATTTCCCGCCCCCGGATACAGAATAAGGACGCATAAAAAACGTTTTATACGACGTTTATCCCATTTTCTTCACCCGGATTCAGGATAAGGACGCATAAAAAACGTCTTATAGAACGCTTTCCCATTTCTTTCATCTGGATATAGGATAAGGACGCTTTTTATACGTTTTATTTTATATTCCGCCCACCTGCCTTCCATATGCCTGATTCCCATATTTCTGCAGCCGCTGTTTGAGTTCCTGCAGATCTCTCCGGTCTGTAGTGATCAAATCTTTTTCCAGCTGGCTCGCCTTAAAGTCCACGATCAGGTTGTTGCTGTTGGTAGAAATAAGCCCGGTGCCGCGTTCAAACCGGGTAATGGACATGGCCTCCGCTTCCGACAGATCCAGTTCCTCCCGGATGTTCCCGGCCTCACTGGTTTCCATGTTCAGTATGATCTTTGTCTTCGAGTTATTCAGGATGCCGCGCCCCAGCTTGCCGCCCTTTAAAGCAAAGAAGTCCACCAGGTCCTGGGTGGCGCAGATGGCAGAACCGCCATAGGCACGGATCACCTTGAAGATCTCCAGCAGGTACTCCCCGGCCATTTCATTGGATACCAGGAGCTTCCATGCCTCATCAATAAAGATTGCTTTTTCCACCGTCCGGTCCTCTTTCGCCTTCGCCCAGACAAAATCCAATGCGACAAACATCCCAAGGAGCAGGTCGCCGGAAAGCTCTGAGATATCCAGCACCACATATTTATTGGATAAATCCACGTTGGTCTGCTGGTTAAATGTCGAAGCGGAACCATGCACCAGGCGGTTCAGGATGTTTGCCATCCGCCGGCATTCCTGCTTGCGCAGGAGTACCTCATAGAGATCTCCTAAAATGGGCATCTCCCGATAGCGCCCCGGATGCCCTGGATCCGCAAGGCTGTGGTTGTCATGGGTAATCCCCTTTTCCCCGTAGGTCAGAACCAGCGCTTCGTCCAGAAGCTGTTTTTCCTCGTGGCTGAGGTCCGGGATCAGCAGGCTGAAAAAAATATGCAGGCTCTGGATCTTTAAGGCCAGCTCCGAGCGTTCCACCGTATACCCGTCCAGCAGTTCGCTGGCAGACGTATCCGCAGGCCGGATCTCCATGACGTTGATACAGTTGGGGGAGGCCGGGGAAATCTGGATGAACGCTCCTCCGGTATTCGCGCACGCCCTTGCAAACTCATGGCCCTTGTCCGGCGCAATGATGAATACCTGTACGTTTTTGCGCCGCAGCCTGAGCGCCATGAGCTGCATCGTAAATGTTTTTCCCGCACCGGACGTCCCCAGGATCGCGATGTTGGCATTCTTATAAATCCTGGTATTGAAGATATCCACGATGACCAGGGAATTGTTCGCCTTGTTGACCCCCATCAGGATCCCGTCCTTATCGGACATCTCATAGGACGTGAACGGGTAGCAGCTTGCCACCCCGGAGGTCAGGATGTTCCGTTTCGACTGTTCATAGAGCTTCCCGTCCAGGTTTAAGAGCGGCAGGGACGACAAAAAAGCCTGTTCCTCCCGAAACAGACAGCTCACAGTGCCGATATCCTGGGAATTTAAAAGCTTTGTCATCTCCTTTGCCCGCCATTCCACTTCCTTTGCGCTGCGCCCGGTAATGGTGATCAGCGTACTCATATAATAAAAATCCTCACTGCCGCTGAGCCCCCGTTTCAGGTAATACCCGGCATGGATGGATTCACTCAGGTCGTCAAAATCACTGTTGGTGTCATAGGTATCCCTAATCTTGGAGCGGTTTAACCGGATGCGCCTGCCGATCCGCTCCATGGTTCTGCCCTTGTCCTGCCGGAAAAAGAACAGATCCACGTCAATCCCCTCCCCCGCGTTGATCAGCAGGGAAATCCACCCGGCCGGAACCCGGGTCCGGTATTTATGGGATGGGATCATCAGGTAGCTGTAATACAGCCCGTCCATGACCAGATAATTCCGGTGGCTGAAATCAATGCTTCCGGGCGCGACCAGCTCCGTCACCGGGATGTGCCGGATACTGTCCTCCCCGTTTTCCAGGCGGTAATGCCTCGTTACTTTGCGTATCCGCTCTTCCAGCGTTTCATAGGTACTGGTTTGCCGGTTTAAGATCTGGTAGAGCACATCCACAAGGAAACGGGTCTCATTTTCATGCTCCAACACCACATTTCCACACTGCAGCAGGTATTTTTTTGCGGTCTGCGTCACAGATCTCATATAAAGGATCACATCCCTCTCCGCAGGATTTTTGTTGTTATTATAGGACTGGTACTCAAACACCATGAAAAAACGCCGCGTGACCGCCTCCTTCCTCCCAAGCGTCTCAATCAGCCCCGCATAGTCCTCCTGCAGCAGCCGGACGCGCTCGTCACACTCCCGCGCCGCCTCATCCCGGATTTTTTCAATATACTCTGTGATATCCGCCTTTTTGGAGATGACCTTAAACTGCATTTTCACAGGCGCGATCTTCAGATAGGACATAAAGGACATCATGATATTCCTCTGTTCGGCTGAAGAGCGCAGCAAGAAATTGATGGGCAGGATCTCAACCAGCTTTACATACCTGTGGTCTGCCGTAAGGATAATCCCGTTCTTGATCTGGCGGATCGGGAGATACGGGGCTGCCCAGGTTACCGGGAGCAGGTCAGGCTCCGGCTCTTTTTCCTGCCTCACCTTCCTGCCGCCCGGCTCTTTTTTCTCCGCTGTTTTCACTTCTTCCTTTTCATGCCCTGATCTGGCAAGCTCCTTCCGGAGCTCCTTTTCCTCCCGGATCTGGAGTTTACGCATCTTTTGTTCTTCCCGGAAATCCTCCTGCTGCTGCCTCTTTTCTTCCTTACGGTTTTGCTTTTCTTCTTTCTGGCTCTGTTTTTCGGCCCTCTTTGCTTCCCGCAGCCTTTGCTTTAATTCCCTTACTTCGCTTCCGATGGTTTCCGCCTCCTTTCCCTTTTTGGCGTCTCTTTTCCTGCTTCTTCACCCTCCGGTTCCTTTTGAGCCGGTATCTCCCGTCCGGAGCTGTCAGGATCCTGCGCCTGTACAGATATTTCACAAACTGGAACAGAAAAGAAGTCAGGCTCTCCCCCTGTACTCCCAGCACGGCAAATATGACGACCGGGAGGATCAGGATCACCCCGGCATAGATTTTCCCGCGTATGCCCCACTCCAGGGATACCAGGAGCCTCAATAAAATAAGGCCCAGAAAGCCTGCTTCAAATGCATTCCGAAACCTGACCCGCCCGGAAAATATGGTTCCCTCCTGGGCAAAATTTGGTGTGATGGTGTATACATCCATCCGTTCTCTCTGTGCGATCTTCCGTCACCTCCTTCCAAAAAACGCATAAAACAGTTTCGGATTCCTTTTCCTCAAAATGCTTATTGATAACGTTTTTTCCTGCCCCGGATCACAAGCCCTGCCGCAAGAGCCAGGACGATGCCGCCAAACAGAATCTTTCTTATATCCATATGCATTTTGCCTCTACCTCCTTTCCCCGTCGTATTCTTGCTGATGTCAATCTTTTCATATAAAGCTTCCTCTTCTCTTCCGTTTTCTTCTTCCGACGAATCTGCGGTTTTTATTTTTCCGTCTGCCTGTGTCTCTGCTGTCGTTTCTTTCCCATCTAGCTGTATCTCTGCCGTCGTTTCTTCCCTATCTGGCTGTCCCTCTGCCATCGTTTCTTCCTCATCCGGCTGTATGGCTTGCGTTTTCCGGCCGTCCACTCTGATGCAGACTAAAACCAGCCCCTTCTCTTCCAGTAAAAGCGGCTCCTTCGGATATTCCGCCGCATAGACAGACCGCCCGTCCATTGCCTTCACTTCCTGGATTCGATACGCTCCTTCGGGAGCCGGCACATTCCACTCATACAAGTTCTCCCGGGACAGGACAAATTCCCTGGAAACGTCGTTTTTGGATTCAACCGTAACGGCAATTTCCCCATCAAACCCTGAAAACACCTCTGAACGCAGTGCGATGTTTCCATCCTTGTTTTCCGTAAATGTATAATATTCTTCGGCGTTGTCCCGGTCCTCCCAGCGGTCTGTCTTTTTCTGCACCATTCCGTCTCCGTCAAACAAAACGTATTTTCCTGCCTGCTCCGTCGTATCATAGGCCCAAACTCCTGTAATCCGGTTCCCGTCACGGTCATATCCGCCTCCGCATTCCCACCGGATGATCTCAGGCAGCCCGTCCGGAACCCCTTCCTCTGCAGATGCACAGGTTCCATACAGGCACATCCAGAGACAGGACAGCAGGATGATGCCGCAGAGTTTCCATTTTTTATACATTGTCTTTTCCTCCTACTTTCCTATGATCCAGAATGCCCCGTCGCTTAAATCCCGCCCATAGGAGCGGATCGTATCCACGCTGTAGACCTTTGCCGTCCGTTCCCTGCTGGCACAGTCCGCGATCGTGATATATCCGTCACTTGTCACACCGGTCAGGACGATGAAATGCCCGTCACTTCCTCCGGTAATGGTATATGCCTCACAAATCTCCACCACCATTTTCCCGTCCTTCAATGCCTGGACGACCTCATCTATCCGGTCCTTCCCCACACGCTCGCAGGTCAGCCCCCAGTGCCGTGCCGCATTCGTCGGGAAGGAATGTGCTGTGCCTGCCCCGGAGACGTATTCCCCATTGTTGATGGCAAATGCGGCGGTTGTCTGCGGATTTACTGTCTGGCCTGTCAGTGTGGAGATCACGATCGCCAGCGAGGTGGGCCCACATCCAGCTGCCCCTATGGTACTGTCGCCGTAGGGCAGGCTTCCCCAGGGTTCTTCCCCCTGGTTAAAATAGACCACTTTCTTCATGCCTTTGCCCACCGTATCATAAGCGATGATATCTCCGGTGGCATCAATATTCCCGATATAGGAATCCGTCCCTCCCCCGGTCACAAAGTCCGACCAGGAAAACAGGGTGAAGAACGAATCCTTTAAGGAATCGATCCCTTCGCTCATCCGTTTTAAAACCTGCAGCACCAGTTCAAAGGTACTCTGGCTCGTAACATATTTGTAGCCATATCCGCCGCCTGTGATCTGCCTTGCATTTAGGAGCAGGGCAAGGGTATATTCTACCGTCTGCACCTTTGCCGGAAATGTATCCGCCGCGACCCGCTCCCCGTCTGCCTTTAATTGCTCATAGACGTCCTTTTCCACCTCCCTCTTCCCGGAATCTGAAAGCTGGTAATATACCGTCTTGATCTGGTCTGCTTCCCGCTCCCCGGTGACGGCCCAGGAAAAGATCCGGTCTGCGTTTTCCATGACCAGTTCCTTTAGCTGCCCATAAGGCCCGCTTAAGTCCTCTTCCGCTTCCTCTGTATCTGGCGGAGCCTCCGGCCTCTGCTCCTGTATGGTGAGATACCCCAGGACCTTCTTCACATAATCCTGGGTTTCTTTAAAAGGCGGGACCTGGTATCCATAGCTGATCACATTTCCAGGCCCTGCATTATATGCGGCAATGGCCAGCTCCAGCCCGTTGGAATATGCCTGGAACTGCTGCAGGTTGTTGGCAATATACTTTGCCCCTCCCAGGATGTTTTCCCGGGCGTCATAAGGGTTGACTCCGAGGGATGCCGCGGTTCCAGGCATGAGCTGCATGATCCCAACCGCGCCCACGTAAGAAACGGCATTCTGGTTAAATCCGGACTCTGCCATCCCCACTGCCTTTAGCAGGGCCACCGGTACGCCGTATGTCTGGGAGGCTTCCTCAAAATAGCGGTCATACTGGCTGGTCAGGCTTGTTGACATATCCCCCCAGTCAGCGGAACGGCCCAGAAAGGAATTGAGGCTGCTTCTGTCCCACGACCCGGATGCCAGCATTGCGAAATAATAGCTCATATTCCGTTTCAGCTTTGTTTCATATTCATCGATGACGGCAAGTTCATATTCTGCATAGTTTTCTTCCTTGTCTGCATGGATCTCCTGCAGGTTTTCATCCCTTGCCTGACGGATCAATTCCAGAAGCTCTTGCTCATAGTCCTCATTTTCCAAAATGTCCCCTATCCGTGCCTTGATGTCAGAGATTTCTGCAGACTGCGCCTCATTGACGAAAGAGTCTGCATCTGCAAACCCCAGATAAGTCAGGATGATCCCGATCATGTTTACGATCAGGAACATCCACAAAAAAATGGCTGCAAAAATTCCTGACACCACTTTCCAGAATGTCCGGTTGGTTGTCAGTGCCGCGACAGCCATTCCCAGCGGTCCTCCCAGCGCTGTACCTGCAGCGGCTCCGGCAACCGTACCTCCTCCCTTTATTGTGGCCGCCACTGCATAGGCCGCCTGGGATGCATAGGCTGCGGCCTGCCCCATGGGGGCGGTATCTGTCCTGTCCTTCATACGCCCACCCCCTTCCTAACTCTGCGAATCCGGAGCTTCCTGCGGCGGATTCTTCTTTCGCTTCTTATTCAGTTCCTTCCTTGATTTTGGTACTTCCCGGAATTTGCGCTCCTCCGTAATCTTCCTGTACTCCTGTTTCTTTGCCTCCGATGATTGAATTCTGCCGTCTGCTTCCGGCCTGCCCTGTGGCTGCTTCCGGTCTGTGTCCCGGTTTTTTGCGGTCGGTTGCCGATCTGTATACTGGTTCTTTACAGTCAGCTGCCGATCTGTATTCCGGTTCTTTACGGCCGACTGCCGGTTTGGAACTGAATCCATCGGCATCGGTCTGGAACCTGTTGGATTTGTTGTAGCATTCTGTCGGCTGGCACCTCCATTGGTATCGGCCGGAATATGCCGGGAGCCTACACCTGCATTTGCATCTGACGGAAAACTACGGGAGCCTGTACCTGTATTTGCATCTGGCGGAGTATGCCGGGAACCTGCACCTGTGTTTGTTGCGGAATCCGTCTGACCTGGCATATCAAAATCATGGTAGCCAATGCCATTGACCTCCTCCCCTCCAACCCTCGGAAGAATTTGTGTATCACCTGTCCCAATCTTAGAAAAGTCCTGGCCTGTAAGCCCTCCGGCAGAAACCTCCTTTTCTCCGCCTGATATATGGATATTTCCCGGATCCATGCTGCCGTCTGCGCTGTGGAACCCGGAAGTGCCGTCCATACCGGTTTCATAACCTATTTCCCCAAGGATTCCCTGTGCCCCGGCAGGAGCATCCGCCCTTGAAACTCCACCGCTTCCGGAAAGGCTGCCATCTCTTCCAAAGGCATCCATACCGCTTCCAAGGCTGGCATCCTCCACGCTGCCGTCTCCAGTTACGGTGCCTCCCAGATCCATATCCGGTTCTTTTAAATCGCCTGCGGCCAGATCCTCCTGCCCCGCCGGGTAATCTCCCATTTCTGCGGATACGCTGTCTCCTGATCCAAACGCGGCCTCCATGTATTCCCCTTCCATGCCTGCATCCAGTTCTTCCCCTTCCAATGTGGAAAGCTCTCCCGGCTCCAGATCCATGTCTGCCGTGTCTGCGAAATTCCCGCTTTCTGACAGTGGGTCTTCGGGCATCATGCCCATTTCTTCCAAAACGCTCCCGTCCTCCATGTCCGGCATTGTATCGAAATCGCCTGCCTGCATCTCCGGCTCCGCATCGGCCTCTTCCATATGGCTGCCAAAACCGGTTTCCTCCTCTGCCTGCATTTTGTCCATGCCAAACCCCATAGGGATCGGGCCTGCGGCTCCGGCCATTGCGGCATCCTCCGCGTAAGGATCTGTTCCCATGCCTGCATGAGATCCTGCTTCCTCTCCCTTTCCGGCAGGAGAAGCTGATCCAGCCGACTGGCCGCTTTTCCCAACATGGGAAAAGATCCGTCCGGCTGCCATAATCAGACCCATACCGCCCATTCCGGTGCTTGTCCGGCCCAGGTTGACGCCCAGAGAAGACATATACGAATCCAGCTTGAAAGTAATTTTGCAGAAGCCCACCAGACACAGGGTCGCCACAAAAAACTTTGTGAACCCAAAGCTGCTCGCAGTCAGGTTCCCATATCCGGACAGGAACATTTTCAGGCACCAGGAATTGAGAAGGATCAGAACAATCTGTCCCCCGAACATCTTTGTCCAGGAAGCCAGGATATTGTTCGTCGCTTTCGAGCCGCCCGTTGAAAATGCCAGGGGCGCCGTATAGGAAAATACCCCCAGCAGCACATAACGCTCTGCGATGACAAACAGCATCTTTAAATAATTCCATGCCACAAAAAACTGCATCACCAGTTTCAGGATCAGGATATTCAGGCTCCCAATCCCGAGTACGGACGTGGCCGCCTCCAATGCAGACACATATTCGGAAAAGCCGCTTACCTGGATCTCCGTCCCGGCAATCCACTGATAGGGCGTCCCCGCCATGTCCAGGATATAATCCACCAGCGGCCTTGCCGTCACAATGAAAAACATGCAGATGCCGCTCCGAAACACCAGTTCAACCGGATCCTCGCTGGCAGTCCCCGCTTTCCCAAACATGCTCTTTAGCAGCTGCCAGACACAGATCAGGAGAAGGATCGCCATCCCAAGGGGCATGATCGCATTGGAATACAGATCCCCCGCTATGGAAAACAACTCTTCAAACAGGCTCAGGTCGCAGGACAGAAGCTCTGTGAACATATCGGTGATCAGGGACATCATATCCACGATGAACTGTGAACACTTCTCCCAGATGCTTTCAATCAATAAATCTAATAACCAACCCATGTGTGATATTACCTGTTAAGGAGCTGTTAAGAATTAACTTTACATATGACGTCGGATAAATCTTTTTATGCAAGGCGGAGGAATGAGGCGTACTGGGGTACGCCGATTGACAACAACGCAGCATAAGAAGATTTAGACAAGTCAGATGTAAAATTAATTGTTTAACAGTTCCGAAGGCATCCCCCTTTCTGCCGGGAGAGCACCGGCACATTTTTTAATTTTAAAAAGCAGCGGGACAAATGAGAGGTCAAATGAAACCCTCCTGCCCGCTGCCAGGTACTTTTTCCAACCGTATAAATGGTATCTTTTGCTCCTCCGTATCAGCCGCCGAACATGCTCTGCGGAATAATGCTCTCAAAATACGTGACGATCGCGCCGAGCGTCATCAGCGCCGCCCAGCATACGACGATCCTTTTCAGCCAGGATCTGGATTCATCCACCGTCCGGCCGGATTTTGAAAAATTCATCAACAGCAGGCAGACTGCCGCGCATACGACCGCCGCCACGGTTGCAATCCCCGCCACGTCTTTATAGACGGTCTGCATCGCATTTTTCGCAACCTCAAAGATTGTTGACGCAGACACGGGCATCACGGATACTGCCAGTAAAGTGACTGTAAGAAACGCCGTAAACGCAAACCGGGGAATCAGCGCTGTATACTGATTCCCCGGTTTTGGGATCTTCTGATTCTCTTTTCTTAAATTTTCTGTCAATGGGTTCCCTCCCTTCCTTATAGTAAGACATAAAAAAGACAGCCTTCCAATCGCTGGCTGTCGGTTCTCTGTAAGGTTCTGCGGCTCTCCATGCATGCTTACCCATGCACAAAACTTTACGTTACCATTGTATATTGGCTGAAATTGAATGTCAATACTATGGCAGACGCAATACGGTCGCAATGTAGGTGCAATTTCGTCCGGTGCTTAGAGAAAGGGGGCACAGATTCCTCCGCGCCCCACAAATATAGTCTAAAAAGTAAAATTACATATTTTCTTATCTTGCCGCAGATGCACCGGAAAGCCATTTTTGCACGATACCCAAACCTACATCCAGGACTCTCGCGATCATATCTTCCGGCAGTCCCTCTGCTTTCATGTTTATGGCCGTTTCCATTTTTACCTCAAGTTTTCCTTCACGTCTTCCTTCAAGTTTTCCCTCAAGTCTTCCTTCTTCCTTCTTTTCATTCCCAAACTGCTCTATGGCCTTTTCCTGATCAAATAAACCCATCATGATGTTAATAACCAAACCTCCTCACATTCTGACAAATATTCTTTCAGCACATTTCTGTCCTTGCAGATCCGTATTGTTTCCAATATGTTACTTTTCAGTGGGCTGAATATCAGTCATAGTGTTATTCTATCGATCCTCAGCGTATATAGAATTAAGTCCGGCGCTTCAAAATGGGGCACAGATTCCTCCGCGCCCCACAATTATAGTCTAAAAAGAAATATTTCACATTTTCTTATCTTGCCGCAGATGCGCCGGAAAGCCATTTTTGCACGATACCCAAACCCACATCCAGGACTCTCGCGATCATATCTTCCGGCAGTCCCTCTGCTTTCATATTTATGGCCGTTTCCATTTTTCCCTCAAGTTTTCCTTCACGTTTTCCCTCAAGTTTTCCTTCTTCCTTCTTTTCATTCCCAAACTGCTCTATGGCCTTTTCCTGATCAAATAAACCCATCATAATGCTAATAACCTCCTTCTCACGTCCTGACAAATATTCTTTCAGCAAATTTTTATCCTTGCAGATCCGTATTGTTTCCAATACTGCCTCTCTGGTTTTACCATGCAGCTTCACCTGCTCATTGTATACTTTTGTAAAGTCTACATACTGGC
This sequence comes from Lachnospiraceae bacterium M18-1, assembly GCA_000403295.2. Lineage (GTDB taxonomy): Bacteria > Bacillota > Clostridia > Lachnospirales > Lachnospiraceae > Schaedlerella. The sequence goes on from KE159605.1 coordinate 1,122,953, forward strand.
TGATGATATCGTCTTTTCCTTCTCCATAAAGCACCTTTACGTTTACTTCAAGGAACTCCTTATTTCCTTCAAAAAATTCCTCCGAAAGCCGGATCCATTCCGGCCTGGTTTTCCGGTCACCCGTATATATGACGTAGAGCTCTGGTCTGGGAACAAGCAGTTTTTTACTTCCATACCGATTTTGTTTGGTATTCTCAATATATTCATTCCATATGTGTGCCAGATAAAGAAAAATCCTGATGATGATATTCTTCGTCCAGCTCGACTGTTATAAAAGGTAAATAGTTATGTAAATACAGGCTCTGTTTCTTAAAAAACAGGGCTTTTTCTTATGTCTTATCATAGCATAACTAATTCTCTAACTCAATAGATTTATCCATGCTCCATCGATGCGTAAAAGCCTCAACCTTTTATTATGTGTCTTTAAATTTTTCAAAAACAGACTCGAATTTCTTCCTATTTTACTATATCTTTAGCATGAAGGAAAGATATTTGGTTCCTGCCAAAGAAAGGAGATAAATATGTTGAAAAATGATTTAGAGCCTCTATCGGAAGCCCTTTTAGATAGGATGACAGACGATGGCTATAGCCAACAGATACTTGGAAAAAGCCGGTGGGTCTTAGGACTGTTCTGCCAGTACTGCAAAAGGAAAGGAATTGAATCCATTTCACTTTCCAACGCAGCTGATTTTGTAGGAGAGCATTTTGATTTTGACCTGTATAACCCCTCTATTCCCATACAGTACGCAATCAGGTATCCGCTCCTGACATTATTTGAATTTGATAAAAACGGAACATATGCCAAGACTCATAATAAGCCGAACAGCGTAGAAATCCCCAGGAATTATGATGCGCTTTTCCAGGAGTATAGGATGTATATTGAGGGATTGGAACTTAAAAGAAGCTCCCGGTTTAAACGCATCCTGACATTCGCAAAGTTTATCCATTATCTTGACGGTATTGGAATAACAGAAATTCATGGAGCCGAAAGAAAAAATGTATATGACTTTATAGAAAGCCTGGACGGGTATGCACCAAAAACTCTACAAGGGCACAAAGTCATCCTGCGCATGATCCTGGACTGGCTTCATGAAGAAGGATACATCCATTTTTCAGGCTGGGATGCACTGCCGGTGATTCATGACGAAACACGGCGCAAGCTCATGTCGTATTATTCAAAAGAAGAAATTGGTCAGATTCTTTCTTCCATTGATACGGACAGCAGGTCTGGGAAGTTTGCATACTGCGCAGTATGTTTTTTTGCTTATCTTGGTATGCGTGCCGGGGATGTCATCCGTCTCCGATTTTCAGATATAGACTGGAACAGGGGCTCGATTCGGTTTAGCCAGCATAAGACTGGGAACCCGCAGATGCTCCCTCTTCTGGATGAAATCCGTTATCCACTTATTGACTATATTAAAAATGCACGTTATCAGAGCAGCGATACAGAACATATCTTTATTACCCTGCGTGCGCCCCATAAGGCCTATGCAAACGGAGGAGTCCTCTACAACGTTGTAGAAGCCTGTATTGAAAAGTCAGGCATTGACTCTGGAGGAAGACACCGGGGGCCGCACGCCTTAAGGCACAGCCTAGCAACAAACCTTATGTCCGGGGATGTCCCGGTCAGCGGGATATCAGATATCCTTGGGCATACCAGTACCCTGACTACAGAAATATATCTTACGATTGATGAGAAACATCTGAAAGAAGTCTCATTGGAGGTGCCAAATGCGTGATATAGATGATTTCAAATTTACTGGCCCATTTTCAAAAGAGATTCCCCTCTATGTGCAGTATAAACGTTCCTGTGGCTATAAAGTGGCAGAAACCGACCTTTATCGGTTGCGGGAGATGGACAGGCTCTTCAAGGAGATGGGCATATCAGAGCCTGTCATTACAAGGGAAATGTACGAAGTCTGGACAGCAGTAAAACCAGGTGAAAGAAAAGTGACTTCGTCCCGCAGGAGGAGCATACTATCTTCCTTTGGGAAATATCTGATATCTAATGGATACCAGGATGTTTATGTCGGGCATGACGACAGGCGTTCCTTCAACAGCGACTATATCCCTTATGTGTTTTCAAAGGAGGAAATCTCCCGCATGTTTGCCCTGCTGGATGAAAACTGTTCCAAAGCTCCCTGCTATGAAAACGAAGCATTCCGTGCAATGATGTCTATGTATTACTGCTGCGGTTTCAGAAAATCGGAAGTTGTTATGCTCAGGCTCTGCGATGTCGATTTCCAGACAGGGAAAGTGACCGTGCTGGATGGAAAAAACCGTGTGAGCAGGATTGTCCTTGCATCAGACACCCTTCTTTCACGAATGGGATCATTCTGTAGTAAATACCATTCACACTCCAGCCCTGATACATTCCTTTTCCACGGAACAAAACATAAAGATAAGCCTTTTTGCAGGGCTTCCCTTTATAAAATGTACCACAGCCTCCTGAAAAATGCCGGTATACCTGACAGGGAGGACGGAAGAGTGCACAGGCTGCATGATGTCAGGCATACCTTCTGTGTCTATGCACTTGAGCAGATGCAGGAAAAAGGGTTTGATACTTATACCTCTCTCCCGCTGCTGTCAGCTTATCTTGGCCATAAGCATATCCGGGAAACGGAATACTATCTCCGCCTGGTTGAAGACAGGCAGGAGAATGTCCTCGAAAAAACAGGGGAATACACACCGGGGTTATTCCCGGAGATTGGAGAAAAGACCCATGGGTAACACGTTTACTTACCATCTGACAAAATATTTTTCTGATTATCTTCCAAACCAGCTTGCTGCTTCCATCCATACCATCCGCTCGTACCGTGATACGTTTGTACAGCTTATGGAATTTTACAAGAAATCTTACCGTATTCCGCCAGAAAAGCTGGAATACAGTTCTTTTTCAGCACAGCGGATTGAAGAATTCCTCAAATGGCTGGAGGACACGCGTAAAATAAGCATCCGGACAAGAAACCAGCGGCTGGCAGCAATCCATGCTTTTTTCAGGTACCTGCAATACCGTGATCCGACAGGGTTCAGCCAGTGTGCCCAGGTGCTGTCCGTACCCTTTAAAAAAGCCCCTGCTGTTCCGGTAAGCTATATGACCCTTGAGGAAACCACTTTCCTGTTTTCCCTGCCAAACCAGAAAGATGACATGCAGCTTAGGGATCTGGCCGTCCTTGTCCTGCTTTATGAGAGCGGGGCAAGGGTGCAGGAATTAACAGACTTATGTCCGTGCCATATCCGTTTTGGAGCAACGAATACCATTACACTACACGGAAAAGGGAATAAAACAAGGCTGGTTCCAATCTGCGATAATGTTGCAAAGATCCTTAAAGTCTATATGAAGCGTTGCGGCAGGGATGTGCCTGACTGTCCCCTGTTTGTAAACCGTAAAGGCGAAAAGCTGACACGTGCCGGGACGCAGTATATCATTGATAAATATATAAATATGGGAAAGAAACAGAAACCGGATTATTTTAAAAGCAGGATTACGAACCACTCCTTCCGCCACAGTAAAGCCATGCATTTGTTGGAAGCGGGGGTCAACCTTGTCTATATTAGGGATCTGCTCGGCCATACATCTATACTGACTACAGAAATTTATGCAAGGACAAACCCTAAGATAAAAGAGGAGCAGCTTAAGAAAAACAGTACATCTATCAATGCAACAGCAAAATATGGTAAAAAAGAAAAGGAAGATTTGATTGACTGGTTGAAAAAGGCCTTATAGCATTGTAAAATGTTATGTAAAGAAACAGCCGTCGCAAACCCTTGATATTTCAGGCCTGAGATGGCTAACTTTACATAACTATTTACCTTATATAACAATCCTTATGTTATGCATAACATAACGACTGAGCCTCCAGCATCAAAAGTATTTTTTCACGAACCGTCATACTCAGATCATTGTATTCCTGGTCAGTAAATATATTCTTTATTGTTACATTCCCGATATCCGACTCTGTCACATCTGAATCTTCCGGATGGATTGTCTGATATAGCTGCAGGGCATACTTTCGGTTTCCAAACAGATCACGGAACACAGAATCCTTAGATGTTGTTTTCACATCTGATTTTTTTGTTTCAGATTCTGGCATTTCTACTGCTTCAATTCCTTGTTCATCGAACCCTTCCTGCACATGGGCCTGATTTAAGCCTGTGGGATTGGTTGGTATCTCCCCTGTCCTGCTGTTTATATATGTTTCTTTTTTATCTGCCATATTTCTCCTCTTATTCCCCCAATCTCTCTAATGAATCTAATATCTTTTCTGAATTTCTCTTTCCGTAACTTTATTATACTAAAAGCGTGTTTACTTTTCAATGGTTTGAATGTCAGTCGCACCTTTTTCCCAAAGAAAAGGAAATCCTGTCCGCAAGATACAGCGGAACCGTAAGCACCTTCCCATCCCTGGAAATTCCGCCTTTGGTATCTCCTTCCGCAGCATTTTTTATCTTTGTCACCAATTTTCGCAAGAAAATTGATGACCTGCTTACGCATCAGAGCAATTCCATTATAACAGATTTCGATAAACCTGCAACCGCCAACAGTGGTATTTAATCCATAAGACCAAAGAGCGAGAGTTGGATCGGGCTGTTTTTCTCCTCCAGTTGCTTTTTCTCCCGCATCTCTTCCAATTCCCTGATCCGCTCCATCCCAAGCCACTTGTCGGCGTGGACGCGGTCCAGGGAATGCGGCTCCAGGCTTCCGTATCCGGTTTCCAGTATCTTCCCTTCCAATTTGCGGATTTTTTTCTCCCTTGCGGATTTCCGTCTCTCCTTCTTTTCTTCCGAGGCCCGTTTCTGGACATCCGATTCATGCACCACCGTGATCCCGGCCCTGATGTCCTCCAGATCCTGCAGCAAGTCCCGGCCTTCCCGCTGCGCTGCCCTGATGTTGGTGATCTCCACAGAATAATCACGTCCATACCATTTCGCGAAAAACAGCTTGTCATGGTACTGATTGAGTTTTACAAACTGAACCAGATCATTTTTACACAATTGGACATACCGCTTACAGATATCCATGCTGACGGTACGCTCAAACACATGCTTACCCTTTTTGACAACCGTAAACCGCTGGCCTTCAAACAGGGTCCCGTCAAGGCTGTAATCCCTTCCGAATTCCCTGACATCATAGAATACGTTCCCTTTCTTTTTATCCAGTTCCCTCCCCAGCACCGGGCAGTACCCGGTGCATCGGATCCGCGCACAATCTCCCGGGTCATAACGCATTTCCCATTCCTGCGTCTCTTTGTTGAAATACATATGCTTCTCACAGACCCGGTTATGTTTCTGCAGCCGGAAACTAATCTTCTTCCGCAGAATCTCATCGTCATACAGCTTCAGGATATGCTCTACGCTGTTTTCATATTGGTATTCGTCCTCCACCATATGCACATTACATTTCCTTTGCAGGGCGATTTGTCCTGTACTTTGCAGGATTTCGTGCTTCAGCCTGCATTCCGCCTTTTCATAGGGGCAGATGATCAAAGCCAGATCGTTTTCAAATGTCCAGCTGACCCCTTCATACTGCAGCCCCGTCTGGCACTGCAGCCCTTTACACCACAGGCCGCATGGCGTTTGAAACGTCTGTTCATAGGCATACCAGCGCTGGTAGGCAAAGCCCCCATAAAAATTGTCCAGTCCATCCCCTGCGCTGAAACGGGAATGCTCTGGAAGATTTACGTAGTACGGGTAGTTTTCTGCCGTATATCCCTCCGCTAAAAGACGCTGGGTCAGCAGGTTATACCCAGGGGCATCCCGATATGGCCGTTCAGACATTTCTAAGGTATTTTTTTCATCCATATCCATTCCTCACAATCCGATGCATGGGCGCATGTCAAAATAATGTTCAAACCTCCGCCTCAGCTGCTCCACATCCTCATCATATTCTTTTGCAACGCACTTCTCACAGACGGGATATTGATATGCCAATGTCTTTGAAATCCTTTTATCCCAGCTGTTCAGCCGGCACCCGCAGGAATTGCAGTATTCGTCCAGCCATTTCACCTTCATCTTTCCACCTCACAGTCCTTTGAAAATATACGTTGTCCCGGTGATTGTCCGCACCCGCTGTAGTAACCCACAGGTAGATTTACAACGGACGCATACCCATTTCCACAAAACATTCATCTGCCCTTTTGGAGCGCGGGAAACCGCTCCGTTAGAAACCGGAGCATCCCCTCCGGGTCATCAGGCGGGAGGATATCCGGGCCTTTTTGTATCCCCAGCAGCACGTCTCCGGCAATGATGCCGCCATACTCTGCATATAAAAATGACGCGAACGGGTTTACAGGCTTATTCCGTATGAGGCCGGAATCGTCCACCATCATCACGACCGGATTCCTGAAAAGGTCATACATTCGCTTTGTCCTTACGATTTCGATAAATTCCGCATCCAGTTCCTTTGCCCGTTCTTTTAAATCCCAATCCGGAAGCTCCGTTACTGATACCCGGCATCCGGTTGTAATCTTGATCGTCCTTACCATTTCTGATCCCCTCCTATGCCGCAGCAGACAGGACTCCTGCGTCTTCCTTCCCAAATTCAATGCAGTACAGGAGACGGTCCGTCTCAAACTTGACATGTTCCTCCGTCACCTCCACCACACGCCTTACCCTTGCGGTTTCTTTCCATGTTCCATTGCTGAAATACTTTGCGGTCATCCCCTTCAAGATTGGATGCATCACTTTCCCATAGATCAATATCAATGTTTTCCTCTTCATTCGTATCCCTCCTTCTGCTCTTGTTTTTCCCTGCTACAGATTATTTTTCTTGTATCCGTCCTCTCCTTTCTTCCATCTGTTCCAGGCCTGCCTGATTGAAAAAGCCATAATCCTACATTTACGGCAAACAAAAAAGACACTGACTATCCCTTAAAAATAATCAATGTCTTTCTATCCGTCTGCGCGCAGGAATCCTGCCTAAATTTTAGTCTTGTCTATTGCCAAAACAAAAGTTGGTTTTTCAGTCATTTTTACTGAAAATAAATCTATCACTTTTATTCTATATCAATATATTGTGTTTGTCAATTCCATTTTAACTATATGTTGTTTTTCCTATTTCTTTCTTGATACAACTTTTTTGTTTTAACAAACACTGGCATCAAACATCGTCCGAATACTCGCCTTTGTATTTTTCCAATGGGAATTTCAGGATACAGCGCAGCATGGTATATACAAATTCCTGGTACAGGTCTTCATCAAACTTCCCGCATACGACCGCATATTTCACCATCAGCGGGCGGTACATCTCGATGATCTGCAGCATGGCTTTCTTATCATTTCCCCTGGCATGACTTAAAATCTCCCTAAACTCCATCCTTCCTGCCTCCCAAAATCCTGCGGATTTTCTTCACCGCGTTGTAGTAAGTATTTTCGGACTTCTTTTCTGCCATTCCCAGGATCCATCCGATCTCCCGGAATGACTTCTCATAGAAAATCCGTAGCACAAGCACGTTCCTCTGCTCGTCCGACAATGCAGTGATCGCCTGGAAGAGCCGCCGGTCCTCTATCTGGTCCAGGAGCATCCTGCTTTCCACGACACCATGGAAGATTCTCTCGGAGAGCATGTCCATCTCCTGTAGCAGCTCTTCCATATCCCGCCCCGGGACTGTCAGTTCCCCTTCATATTCCGTCTCATTTTGTTCTATATGATATTTCCTGTCCAGATAATGCCCTTTTGTATTTTTAACCGCCTGCTTCACATAAGCACTGAAGCGGTTTTTCAGTTCATCCTTTTTATATTCCATTTTTTCCTCCTGACCGTTTTCCCGAAAATCATCTGTTTCACCGAAAAACTCAGGCGGTGGACGCACAGGGGGAATCCCCCGATGCTCTCCCTTGAAATATAAAATTTCCTCAAAATCACTCTCCGGACTGCCGCCGGCAGCAATCCGGTACAGGGCAATACAGGAAACCTGCCCCCGGCGGATTTCCTGTATATGCTGGTATGAAAAAAGGCTGTCAGGAAATGCCCCCGACAGCCTGGTAATACGATGCATATTCTATTACTCTTTTCATGTTACGAAGCATAAGACCAGAGAATAATAGATATGCCTGCTTCCTAAAATTGCGCCCTTCCTTTGTGCTTTATCGTAGTAAAATCTTTCCTCTGCCCCATCTTAACTCTGGAAAGGAGCATGAATTCTTACATTCTGCTTACTTTTCCCCACCTGGAAAGACTGACGATGTTTTCCCCTGATTCCCTCCGGTCCAGGAATTCCTGGATATCCCCGTCAAAGGATGTCGCTTCATCCAGAACAAACTGTTCCATCTTTTCAAAGTTATAATCAATCTCCGCAGGAGTCATGGCATCCACTTCTGACCTCTCCTGTTCGATATAATCCATAAGCTCACATTCTTCCAGGCCCTTCTTGAACTGGTACCCGCATTCCGGGCAGATCCGGAGCCTCCGCATCACAGAAGCCCCACAGTTTGGGCAGGGCTTGAACTTTCTTCTTTCCAGTATCTCGTTGCTGATAAAGACAATCTGTCCCAGGCACCCTCCCAGGATCATCACGCCTCCTGCGTCCTGATGCCAGCACTGTAAGCCTAAACCTATTAATTCAAAAATGCTAAAAGCATAGAGTATTCCTGCTTTCATTCCTGCACACCTCCACTAAAATAATCCATTTCCGTCCTATTGCCACAAACATATTTCTAAGCTTGAAAAATCACCTATGGTGATCCTGTTTGCCATTTATGTTTGCTATTTACGCTTGCTATTTTGCATCTTCATATAGACAACGCACCGCATGCCATGCATAATCCTGTCCGGAGCAGTTATATCAATTTACAGATCACAATCCCATAAACCGCATCCCTGCCTATGCAGCCAAATGTCCTGGAATCCAGCGATACGTCCTGGTTATCCCCGATCAGGAAATACTGATCCGGAGGCAAATGGATTTCCGGGCAATCCGGCTTCCCGGCGGCAGCTTTTGCGGTCTCCTTGCCATTCAGATAAAGCTTCCCCTGATGGATTGTAATGTGGTCTCCCTCTGCCGCCAGGATTCTTTTGACTACCATACAGTCCAAATCTTCTATGTATGCCGTCACAATTTCACCCTTTTCGGGAGTCCCCCATTTCCTGAATAAAATGATATCCCCTTCCCGAAAAACAGGCTCCATTGATTCGCCGCTCACATATGCGATTCCAAAAAATGTCTTAAATAGCGCAAGCATCAGAACTGCGATCATGAACGGCTCCAAAATTTTCCTGATATCTCGCTTTCTGTCTCTATCCAGCCATCCCACACCATCTAACCGTGTGGGACGGCATTCTTTATTCAATAAAATATCTGTATCACTCCTTCCTACTCCGCAATATAGTACATAAAATTTCATTCCATATCATCAAACATTGCATAGTTCTGCATCATCAGCTCCGCCTCTTCCTGATCCATTTCCTCCGTTCCCCCGCTGCCCACCTGGACCAGCCTGTCACTTTTTTTCTCCGGTATGCCCTCCCCCGCATTTGCCCGGGCATCTTCTTTTTTTCTCATTTCCCTTTCCGCAGGCTGCGCGGCGGCAGGGCACTCTCCATCCTGTAATGCCCAGTAAGCCAGCATTGCCTTCACCACATATCTTGCCTTTTTCCTTCCGCAGCTGTTCAGAAATTCACTGACACGACGGTGGTCTTCATCGGTTTCATCAAATTTCAGGTTAAAACGGTATTCATTCTGTTTTCCCATAAAACCGCCTCCCCGGATCATTGCATGCTTTTGTCATACAGATACTTTTTCTTATATCCCAACACATTTACTTTGGAATCATTAATCACATAATACTCTCCCCGGTATCTTTGCCACACCTTTTCAATGATTTTGGACAGCAGGATCGAGCCACCGCCGACAAAGACCGTCACGCACATCCGCAGGTCAATCCCGCATTCCCTGAGCATCCCCAGCGCATCTGCCACGTGTTCCTTTGCAAGCTCTGTCACCCGCTCTTCAATCCCGCTGTCATACAGGGAAGTTTCCCCAAGAATGATCGCGTCCATATCATTTTCCTTTAAATCCAGGTCGTATTTCTCCCGGATCCCCTTGTTGATACGCTGGTACATGGAAATCACCCCTCTCCCTGTTGAATCCGTGTACTCCCATGAGATCATCCCTTTTTCCAAAAGCATGTAATCCAGAGTAAATCCACCTATATCAAGCAAGAGGACTTTCTTCCTGAACAGGTTGAGTTCCTTTGCGACATACAGATATGCAGCGTATGTCTGCATATGGACGTATACTTCTGAAAAAGAAATACGGTAGGCGATTCCCATATACTCAAAATCTACCGTCTGCCCGCCGCGGAAAAAGTATTCCCGGAATTTTTTATACTGCCCCCGGTAGTATAGCGGCGGAAGCCCTACAACCAAATCGATTTCCATAGCTTCGCCCTGCAGAAATAATCTGGACGGCTTCAGTTCCCTCAGTTCCTTTGCCACGGCAAACAGCGTCAGGATATAGTAACGCTCGTCCACGGCTTTATCCGGAAGATAGACATTCCTCTCCGGGCTCAGGCGGTAATACCTGCCCTGGTACCTGATCGCCTCCTCTCCTTCCCCCGGCACGTCCTCCAAAACGGATATCCCTGAATGGAACTCAAAATGCTCCGTCTTGATCGCTTTGTTCCCTGTGTCAATCGGCATCACCAACATCATAAATCTCCTTTCCGGTCTGAAACCTTGTATGATTTCCTATTGCGCATTGTAGGCGCATTAAGGTTAGCACCTAATATAAAATTTTTGCGGTTTCCAAGTCAACAGAATTTCTAATCCGGTTCATAATTATTTTTAAAATATTCCATGATCCTCCTGCTCTCATCCTCGTATCCCCACAAAATCCCGCCGACTGCTTCAAATGCCTGCTCCCGCCACCGGAAATAGGTTGCCCTGTGAATCCGAGTGATCTTCGTAAAATGCGGCTCCAGCTTGTCCAGGATCTCCTCAATATTTTCTGCTTTGTAGGCAGACATGTAGCTGTAGTATAAAACCCAGTAGTACCGCTCCCCCTGGGGGTGGAATTTCCGCATCAGGTCCACAGCCTCATCGATCAGCTTCAGGAATTTGTTGGAACGGTTGATTGCTTCGATCCGCTCCTTCATATCCGCCAGGTCCTGGTTGATGTCCATGCCGGCCTGATAGATGCTGTCTAAAAACGTGTCGATATCCGTACCATACTCCCGCTGGATCCGGTGCTTTACCTGGTTAACCTTCACCTGCATCCGCCAGTTCACGGAACGGTATATTTTAAAAAGCGCTGCAACATCGTGGTATCTCTCGTTTTCCTCCCCGGCATACCGTTGGCTGATTACTCCTGATCTTCCCATTTTTCCTTTTCCTCTTCTTTCTGATGAACGGCAATGTACTCCTCCCACAAACGCCGGTATTCCCGGTCGCTTCGCTTCCCAGACGTTATGCAGCCATACAAAAGCACTGCGCATAACAGCGCTGCCATTCCTGTAATTCCTAAAATCAACATACAATCCCTTTCCTTCTTCTGTGTATCCGTATTCCATCCGCCGCGTGTGCCACAGCCTGCATGATTCGGTTTCCGTATTCTGTTGTCAATGTGCCAAACTTCAATTAATAGGAAGTATGTTCTGCCCAGGATTCTGTAAAAAAGAGAGAATTTTCTAACTTCTACCGAATTATGCAAAGTAAAATGAGTCTGATAAAGTATGAACTCAACTTTTCATAATAACTTGCTTTCCATAACCAGTACCGTCCTTTGGGTTTGCAATCGCAATCACTTTGCATTTTGATGTCATACCTTGTTGTTGCATTTCGGTTTCCCTTAAAAATTTAATAGCCACTCCTTTGTAGGGAATTGCTATGTACGGAAATTTAGGCATAAAAAAACCGATTGATTCTCGTATTGAAAACCAATCGGGGTATGTAACTTTATATGCAGAAAAACTTCTTTAAACAATTTCTCCTACTTCATTTAAAATCATGTCTTGTTGTAACTTGAATTCTATTGTCTTTGTTCGTCCTCCTGTTCTTCTAATTAATTCTTCTTCTCCAATTACTTTAACTAAATTCGCAATTTGTTGTCCCATTGTTTCTTTGTTATGATAAAAAATGGTTGTATATATATTATCATTTAATATCAAATCTCTTAAAATATCTTTATCTGTAATATCTAAAGAATGTCCAAAAATATAAAGATTATGTTGTTTACATTTTTCACGCTTTATTGTTGCCTCAGCCAATCTATTAAATTTTGATTGAACATTATCCATATTTCTATTTAATTCTCTTGTTTGCTTATGCACATATGATAAATATTCTTCCTTAATCTCATCAACCCACTCTTTGTATTTACATCCAGTTTGCTTATATATTCTTTGATAAAATTTTTTAAAGGCAATAAACTCTGTATGTATATTTTGCCTGTCCATTGGAAGAAACTCATCTATACCAAGTACCATATTATTAGGTTCATTTGTATTTTCTGTATCAGCTTTTCCATGTATGTAATCTATATCATTAGAAATCTTTTTGGTATAAACTCGTTCAAAAGTATTTGTATAATTAAAACATAATATTTTATTCAGTATAACACCCTTTATTATTTCCTTTTCATCTTTTCTCCGTTCTATCATAGTTTCAATAATGTCTGGCGATTGACTTGTACAATCAATTACATTAACATACTCCACCAAATAAATTTCTAATGCAAGAATCAATTTATCTAAATCATTTTGCAAAACATCTTTAATTTCTTTAAAAGATTCCAACTCATTTATTCGTTCATGGCAATCCAAAAACTCATTAGATAAATTTTTCACCACTTCATCATACAATCCAAAATTGTTGTCTCCACCATGCATATCATAATCCAATGACTGAATAACATCTGATATCTCACTTTCAAAATCTATCCAATTTTCTTTACCATGCATATTATTTTGTAAAAAATATTCTATCCAAATGTTACCATCTATCAGATCTTTCCACTTCTGTTTTTTTGAAAACAGATTCTTTTGTACATTTCCCTTATTTGTTACAAGCAAATCTTTCACCTTTGAGCTTATATTTCCCCAATCTATTCCACTCAATTTTTCCTTATTTAATATTTGCCTAATCACTTTTATAAACTCTAAAAAATCCACATATTTCGTAGGTAGTCCATGTGCAATATCAAATCCATTCCCTATAATCAAAATATTCATCGTTACGTTTCTCCATTCTCATTACGAATTCTTCATGCTAAAAGTCACAAATTCCGTTTGTCCGTCTAGTATCACTTAATTCATTTCATGCTATTTCGCCCGCAAAATCCGTACCAAACAGCACTAACAAGTACCAAATATCAGGCTTTTTAACGCCCAAACACTCTAGGACACAAAATATTATGCTACATTCTCTCTACCTTCCATAGCATTTTAAAGTGTTACATCTAATGAAATTTTTCAGCTATGCTTAACTATCTGCAAAAAGCAATACCTATTTCATAAAGAATAAGTACTGCCATTTGCCAATGGTCTGCCTCCAGATCGACAATAGTAGAAATGTCAATACTCTCCTATTTGTTTCCATAATTTCCTTACACATATTGAAAACATCTTTGAGTCCTGTTTTATACAGAATTTTAGAATATGTTGCATACAGTTACTTTAATATCATTAAAAAAATGGTCACAAATCGTCGTTGGTCACAGTATCAAACCATATCGTACAATCTTGTTTGATATTACAAACCCCTATATATAGTATTGTACAGAACAATCTAATACTATATATAACCAGAAGTATTTATACAAGAACATACGTTCCTAAGCAGTAGGAAAACATATCTGAGTAATGCTTTGTGTATTTCTGCAATCCGTCAGTTTAAAACTGTGCGGTACATCAGGGCCAGTATCCTTATGGGCGAGTTAGGGCAATCGCGGATCAAAGGCTGCTATCTGGAATACATCCAGAAGCTGGCAAAGATAGATTTGCTGGCAGTGGATGACTTTGGGCTTATGCCGCTTGATCTGGATAAATGCCGGGATTTTTTCGAAGTAATAGATGCAAGGGGATGGACGTAAATCTACAATCCTTATTTCACAGTTTCCGATCAAGTCCTGGTTTGATATGTTTTCAGATGGAACCAATGCAGATGCCTGCCTTGCCCGTATCACTGACAAAAAGCATTCTAACCGTCTTGAAAGGAATGGACGGAGTATGCGTGAGCCAGTGTGACAAAGTCGATAAATAGAGAGCGGCGCTGACGCGCCGTTGGGAACGGAACTGCCGTTCCGATTTAGCGTAATCTACAATTGATACTTATCCCTCATCCTCCCCAACATTGTCAGAAATAAAATGGAGAATCTCATCGTATGATTTACTACTTTTGATGATAGCTTTCCATATCCCATCCTTACGCTGGGCATCTCTCTTATCAAGCAGTTTCTGTAATGCGTCTACCGCGCTGTCATACGCCGCTTTTGTTTTTACGACTCTCACCTGCGCTTTTTCAATCTGCTGTTCCATTGTCCCTCTCGTCCCATTTCTTCTGACTCCTGACATTTACTTTGCCTCCTTAAGAATTCTGGTAGTGTCAAGTCTACTACCTTATTTCTTGTAACAAACCTTATTATTTCAATTTTTTCCAATTCCCTGAGCGCTGCTGGGACGGTCATATAATTCGGCCGTTTTTCAAGCTTCAGCATTTCTTCCTTCAGATCCCGATAGATCCGATTCCGGATGACCAGGACAATGAATTCTATAAATATTTTGGATCCCGCTGCTGAATCGCCATATACCCGCAGGCTTTTATCCCCGAGATACGATTTATCCCCACGGAACAGCTTTTCCGAAATATCCCGGCTCTTATACAGGTTAAGGGCCTCTTTTGCCGTCATGTTTTCTGATGTTATGATACAGAAATATCCGCTCAGGTCATTTTCTCTCTCAATCACATCCGTACGGTCTTCCGGAAACAGGAACTTTCCATTCGTTTCATTATAATGAAGGATATAATACTTATGGAATCCCGGTCCAAACGTAACCGCTTCATTCTCGTGTCTGTTCAGATATTATCTCATCTGACGGAGCCTTTTTGCCAGAAGCGTCCTTTCACTCCCTTCTTTTACGATGCTGTGATAAATATGGATATACCGTTCCTTTTCGTCTGTTTCATATAGTTTCCTTTTTACGGTCATCCCATAGACATCATACGCATCCATATGCTTTGCCCATTTATTTTCAAAGGTCCCTTTCTGCTCCAGCACAATTGAATTGACCAGGCCATACATCCCTTTTACCATGATCACAAAAGGATAACCATGGGCATCCATATATTTGATGTTTCCCTTGCTGAAATATCCCCTGTCCAGGATAAAACCTATTTTTTTATACCCATATCCTGCGGCCTTTTCCAACATGATCTGAAGTTGGGAAACATCATTGATACTTCCAGGATATGCTTCATAAAATAAAGGCTCTCTGTTATTTGTATCATAAGCTACCGCATAGTTGAATACAGGAAGGCCTGTGTCCACTTTGGGATGGCCGTACTCCACAATCTCGATCTCCCCTGCTTGGCAGTTCTTATTTGTGGAATCATAGGAAATATATATTTTTTCACGGTGGTTCCTGGAAGAATTCCAGTCGTTTAAAAAACCGGCGCTTTGTTCTTCCGTCATGGACTGCAGCAGATCTGACACTTTCGAATCGCTGTATATCTTCATGTTATGGGAGAACAATGGATGATTAAAAGCGTAATCCGGATAATACTGTCCCGCATTATTTTCCGTGATAATGCTGTAAGCCGCCAGGTCGAGTACAAGTCCCACGTCTTTTTTGTTGATATATTGTTCCAGGATCTCTGTCAGTTTATATTCTTCGATGATCTTTCTAATCACAATCCATGCCCCGATCTTCAGACAGCTGCTCCTATTAGACCGTGTACGAAGTTCTGGTATTTCCTCATCAGGGAAATATATCAGGTACTTTTCATTTGGGAGCATCATGGACGGGTCTTCTTCAGCCCGTTTTCCAATCGTGACCCTTTTGGGGTTTATTTTTCGAGTCGATCTGTCATAAATGCGGTCGTATTCGTAATAAATATAGTCTGTACCAGCCTTGTTTCGATAAGTGATTTTTCCTTTTACATTCGGTATTTCCACCAAAAAATCAAGATACATATCGCCCTCCTATTAAGGCATAATTGCACCTAATAAAAGTATAACAGAAAACCCGAAATAATGTAACAGAAAGTGCACTATTTCGAGCTTTTTCGAAATTTTTATATTTCTTCCACCTCACAGAATATCGCTATATCATCCAAGGTTTCATTTACTTTTTCAATTACCATCTCGCGTTTTTCTGTATCCTGTATATGCCCAACAAACTCAACTGCTAAGCCTGTTAGGAATTGAGTCCTTGTAGCCAATTCAGGATTGGTTATATACTCAGAATCCCGTTCATCTAAAGAAATTGACAGCAATAGTTGAACAAGCTCTATACCCATATATGCTACCTGTTCCGTGTCTTCTTGATTATCTATAGAAACAGATACAGATTTTACAAAATCTCGAATTAATTTATAATTTCCAGAAATGACAGAAACATTATCCAACAAATAAGTACTCATGGATTTTATCAGTATCTGTTCGTTCTGGAATATCTGAGTATTTGCTTCGTAAATCCTAATCTTTTCGTTAGACAAAGCAAAGAGCTTATTAATAGCTTCTATCTTTACTTTCTCATTATTCTGCGAAAAATCAACAATTCTGCGAAGAATTCGACATTTTATTGTATCTTCCAGAAATTCTGCAGATTCTATAACCGCATACAGGCCTTGATACTTCTCCTCATTCAATTGTGTTAATACTTTCAATGCATCATCCTGATACTGCTCCTTGGGTTCCTGTTTCTTTGTTGATTTATCCATATATATCATCAATGGTGAAAAATCAACAGTCCTTGTAGATTGATTGATTGATATCAACTTAAGATCAGCCAACTCCTGAAAATAGAATTCCTCGTCTTCAAGCTTGTATTCCTTTGGTTCTTTTAAGCATAAAAATACTGCTGTTTTTTTAGATATCTGTAAAACATTATTTAATTCATAATATCTTGTAGCTACCATAAGAAAGTTCTTAGTAAATATATCTTCAAAGCATTGAACAAAATTATCATACAAATAGCCTTCTAAACCTTCAGCAGGACCAGAGAAGTTACTTTTAAGCCTCTTACTTGACAATTGCCCCATCTTAAAATATGCCTTTGCATACCAAATGAGTAACGGTAAACCGCTTGTAAGACTATGCATTTCAGATATGGTAATATCTGTTTTCCATTTTGAGCTATCAAAAATGTGATCCGTCATCCTTGAACAATCCTTCTCATCCAAACGCTCTACAATAATATCCTTGGATTCCTTTGAAGCAAATCTTGTAGTTATAAGCATCTTTATGACATTTGGTTTCAGAAAATCTTTGAGGAACTGTATATCTTCTCTTGACTTAGCCGGAAGACTTTCATAATCATCTATAATAATTAAAATTCCATGAGCTTGATTCGAATAATCCTTAATCCATTTTACCTTATCCTCAAAGCTTGTCCTTATTTTTTCAGATGGGTGAAATATAGCATAAAGTATATCCACTACATCATGATAATTATGAACATCGCTTTCCATCTCATAAAAATTACTAAGGTTTTCTTCATTTAGATCCCTAGAATAAATTTTCGTTTTAGCTGACAAGAAGATTATTCTTCTTAAATTAAAGTGCTGACGAATAGTATCCAAAATGCCATCTTCATTATTGAGGATTCGATTCATCCACATAAATACAGCACTTGTTTTTCCAACTCCTCCTACACCTCTTACAGCACCATATGCCATATTACCAGTAATAAATTGATCGAGTTTAGTTTGGACACACTTATGTATTCCCTTATAATATTCCTGCTCAAATAATTCATACTGAGAGAATTTATTAAGGGCTATTCCATTTTTTCCTAACTTTTTAGTTTCTTCCGGAAAGAAGCCTTTCAGTTCTGCCGGAAATTCATCAAGGTATTTAACAGAATCACTTGCATATTGTGTCCTGTATACATACGCCATCTTAAATGCTAGTGGTGCAGTTTCCACATCCATCAGCATCATAAATAATTCTTCTTTATCATTAAACTGAATAAATGGCGATATTTTGATGTATTTGTCATCTACGGCAATGAACAAATCACCTTCTTGAATATCATTATTTATGTTACTAAGCCGAGCCTTTATCGCAAGTTTTGGGAATTTTACAAATCCATTTTTATTTCCGCACTGCTTAACCAACATTTCACCATTTTGCTTCACTCTAGCCACATAATAGAAATCATTCTCCTCTTGGTAAAGTTTCCTGATAAGATCACTATCTTTGTCTGCTAATGATTCTAATTCCATCAATGCATGCCAACACTGTTCACATTCCCCATTCAGTCTCATTGCTTCAAATTCATCAAAGGTTGTATGACCAAAGAGTAAATTTCTACCTTCCTTGTATAAATCAAAAATATTCACAATAGATTTGCTAAGATTAAGCCTAGAATCAATTAGTCTGATTAGTTTTCCTGTCTGCGGTCTTTGAAGGCACTTCATAACAGCCTTAATTCCTGCCTTATCCATAGATGAATGCTTTATATCCCAAGTTGCGGCAACAGTAAGCATCAAAAAATAGTCCATTTTAATTTTATTATAGCATGCCACATCTGTCGTCTTTCCATCAAAATCATATCTCAGTATAAGATTATCCAATTCTCTTGTAATATTATCCATTAGATTTCTCCCTGCATTGGAATACCTTTGCCTGTAAGTGGCTTAACATTTTCATCAATTCTATTGGCTATATCCAAATTTGTATTTTTAAAGAATGCATGCATATCCCACATAAATTTCATATAACGACCTTGATAATTATTCCTATCCATTACATTTTCAAGAATTCCTAACACAAGTCCAGCATTTCTTGCAGAACACTTCTGCTTTTCTATGTTACTATCCGCTTTATTGTATCCAAGAAATTCAAATAACAACTGGTCAAATTTTGTATCATATACGCCAGCTGCATATCCTCCTTGGAGGAACTCCCCAATATTCCTTAAAGCAGTTTTTAATTCTCTTGAATTCAAGCCATGTTTTTCCTTTATTTTCAAACAGTTTGCATACAAATACTGTCTTACAATCGGATTTTTTCCTTGCCTGTTCAGCTTTCTAACAGAGTTCAAAAGTGAATGAACACTATTGCCGTCATACCTAAGAATAGTGTCAATAAACATATCAATATGTGCATCTGAAAGTATTGCCAAAACATAAGCGAACATCACCTGTTTTGCATCATCATTATACATTGACATCTGCTCTTCCAGAAATGGAATTGCTCTTCCATCAATATCAAGATCACCTATGGCCAAACCATATGTTTTTATATCCTCGATACTAACGCTTGTTTTATCAATCTTTTGCATAAACATTTCTTGAATCTCCGTTCTATAAATCTTAATACTTTTAGCTTGTGATGCAACCTCACGATAGTCTTTCTGAGAACCATATACCATACTATGTATTTCCTTAAGAATAGCATCTTTCTGATCCGGTCTTGATTCATTAATCTTTTTAGCTAGT
Organism: Lachnospiraceae bacterium M18-1; assembly: GCA_000403295.2. Lineage (GTDB taxonomy): Bacteria > Bacillota > Clostridia > Lachnospirales > Lachnospiraceae > Schaedlerella. The sequence continues at coordinate 1,142,553 of KE159605.1, forward strand.
TTGTCCTCCTCCTTTTCAAAAAGACGTTCTATTCTTTTACGCTTAGCCCCATTAAAGCCTTGCGCTCCTCTAAACGCTGCATAAAGCGCTTCCTTTTCTTTAGGAGTTGATTTTTCAATCTTTTTCTTTAGGGCATTAAAATACTTTCTATCTGTATCAGCGCCAATAAAATCGGTCTTTTTAAGCATAATAAAAGCAGTCTGATAATTTTCTACATTTAACCCATGAAGAAGTCGCTTCATTACGGTATATCTTACCCTGTCATCTTCATAATCAAAATATAAGTCCCTAATAACTTCATCAAGCTTCTCATTTTGCTTGATATATCCACAAGCGGTTATTAGCATGGTTATCTGATACTTCCATATCCCCCAGTTGACCAACATATGATTGATGCTCAATGCGTAATCCGAATTAGAATTAACAAAATTCGCTATTGCTTGAGCCCAAATAGTAACCTTCTTTTCATTATTATAAAAAATCTTCTCATTCTGTTTAGTGGCATAAACCATACACTGAAGCGGTTGCTTTCCATCCTTATTCATTGAACTCATTTTCCTTTTCAATTCTCCGTCTACAACCTCGTCCTCCATCATTGATGACATTTCTGCCAAGTCCATAAAATCCTTGACATCTTGCTCATCAAAAATTTCAGTAAATAAATTTTTAGTCTTATACTTCACGGAAGAACCTGAAACCTGTAACTTCGGCTCATAACTACCTATTACCAATCGAATGCTTTCCTTCTTGTTATTCAATTTAGCAATTGCCTCATCCGTAGTTTTACAATTTAGGACATCTGCTTGATCTGCTTTACTCAACATTCCATATTTTATCTGATTGCCAAAAGATAATTGATTTATCCTAATCGCCATAATCAATCTTCCTCCTCAGTGTTAAATTCAAATGGTACTTCTCCATCTATTGATGCATATATCGTGATAATCTTATTAGCATCAATTTTATATGAAATATCTATAGTTGTTCCAACATTCACCATTTCACTAAACTCTACTGTTTTCTTTCTCAGCAACCGCATGTTGCAGTCATAAATACTATGACCCTCATAAAGAATCAGACTCATTCTACTCTGAGAGGATGTTTTTAATTGAATGTCAGACTTTTTCATAAAACACGGATAAGTCTCATCCTTTGAAATAATTTCAACTGGCATTCTATCTTCAACATCAATATAGTAAGACATGCCCATTCTCTTTGTTTCAGATATATCAATACTAAAACTTTCTACAATTTCAGCTGAATCGTTGGAAGAGGCCTCTTGGAAAGAATCCTCTTCCTTTGAAACCAATCCATTCGTAGAGTACTCTAAATCAGCAACCTTTTCCCTCTTCTTCAATTGTTGTTTAAGTACTTTAGTTATTTCGGATGTTCCCTCCGGTGTCTGAATTACCAACGATAACGCAACCCCCGTTGCTGTACAAAACAGCGGTTCTTCTGCAACAATTACAGGTTTCTGAATGACCGCTTTAATTGTATTAGAAATCTGATTATAATTTGCCATTCCGCCAGTAAGATAAATACAATCTATATCATTCGGTGTCATATTATTATCAGCAAGAGTTTTCCTAATAATCCTCTTTATTGATTGATGTGTTCCATACTCCTCCTTACTATTGAGTAAACCATCCAAGGCAATATCCATTTGCTTCTTTGTCAAGGAAATCTTGAACGGAACTTTTCCACTAAGATTTATACAAAGTCCTTCAAAATCACAGGTGAACTCATATACTCTAGATGTATTTTCCTTATTGCACAAGAACTTCTTAGCATCTTCCGCAATCAGAAGCATTCTCTTTTCTAATATTATCCTGTCAAAGTCTGAAACCTCATGCTCGTACAACTCATAATGGTTAAGGAAATCCTTCATGAACTTTTTCATAAGTTCATAATCAAATTTTGCACCTGCAAATTCATCATGCTTAGCCGGCTCATAGGGAGTACTTGCTTGGAGGATATTACTTCCCTGATACGATATATCACTAATAATAATATCCATCGTACCACCGCCAATGTCTATTAGCATAATCGTATTCTTCTTGCTTTTAATCATATTGATAAACTGACTTTCGTTTACCACCAAATTAATAAGTGCAGCAAATGGTTCCTCGGTTGTTCTAACTAGCTTCAAATCTTTATAGCCCAAATCGAATAACGCTTGTTTTGCAGCATTCTCAGTATCACTTCGTTTATCTTGGCTGAATGCTGCCGGTACAGAAATTCGTACACTTGCATTTGCCCCACCGTCTTCGACGATTCTCGCAAAACAGACTTTCAAAATTTCTGTTGAAACTTCTTGGGGTGTATGCTCATTATATTCATCTTTTCTAAGGCTTCCACCAAGATCGATTTTTGCATTGATATATACTCTTTCAGGGTCAAAATGAATAGCTTCTTTAGCATATTCTCCCACAATGACCCTCCCATCCTTAGCAAAATAAACTGCTGATGGAAGCAATTCAGTTTCCTTTATGTCATCCAATTCACTGATAGGCATATTAGCCAATTTAAGCTTAGTATATTTCCAAGAATTACCTTCTTTTGTAGCCTTCACAACTACAGTGTGTGTAGTTCCAAGATCTATGCCATAAAAAGCCCTCCTTGCACCTGCCATAGTTACACCTCCTCTGCTACAGGATGGAGAATCACAGAATTACCGACTCTATATCCAGGATACTTGACTTCAGCTTTCCCAGAGATTTCTCTATCTACACGATACTTTCCCCTCTTTATTTCTTCAATGTTTACCCTTGTTCCTATCTCTCCATAAACATCTATACCGCTGATATTCATAATTTCAAAAAGATTTTTCAAAATGCGCTGTATATCTTTCATTTTCATTGCATCAGCTGCATAAGCTGTCCGATACAGCTTTCCCAACACATGATCATATTTTTTGCTATCTAAAAGAGAAATGAACTGTGATAATACTTTCTTTTCCGTATTATCAACCTTTTCTTCAAGCTCAATTACTCTTTCCTGAAGTTCCTCAATTTGTCGATCTTTCTCGCTTAATGCCACATGATCCATTTCGGATGCAGTATTCCTGCGTTCTTTCGTAGCTGTATTCGTATTTGAAGTACTACGTGTTGAAAAATCAGCCGTTTTAATTTTCTCCAAAATCAAATCATGAAAATCCAAAATGTCCTGTTTATGAGCTAACAAAATCCGAGAATTAAAGCCTATCTTCATTCTCTCGAATTCATCATCGAAGAAATATCCTCTGGCAAAATGCATACCATCATTCTTCCAGAATTCATTAACTTCTCTGAGTCCATATCGCGAATTTCCCTTCTCTACAGCTCGCAAAACCGCACATAAAATCACAGCATCCTTATATAACTGGCGAATCACTTTACCATCTTTGATATTTTTAATGCCAAAACACGCCGCATTCATATAAGGCTTCTCATATTTTTCGATAAATGTGTAAATCTTTTCATTATATGGTATTGCAGAAATTGTCAGCCCCCATGCATTCTCCAATACATCAGAAAACCTTTTTTCTCCATCAGCCATCGCTATCCTACAAAGCAGAATGTTAATCATGGCTTGAAACTCTTCTTCATTTTGACCATGAGTTTTCACTGATGCAAAAAGGTTATGCCGTGCGCTTAAAGCTTGCTCCTTTTGCTCATGAATATCTGTAAGCCTTTCAAGGATATCAATATACGGTTGCACTGTATAATCCTGAAATCGCTTCAAAAACATTGCACTATACTGTTCAACCTCTCCATTAGGAAAATAATTTTCTATAATTTGGTTGATTACGTCATACAATTTTGTACGATCAGAGACATCTTTCAGTAGATTAAAGCCCTCTTTAACCAATGTCATCCGATTGGTCTCTCCCTGCGATATGCAGCATTTTATATAGTTTTTTATCGCACACTCCTGCATAATCTTTGTCGAATTAAACTGATGCGTCTCCCCATCATGCACGTATCTTAAGACCGGAAAATACTTCTTTGAATAATCAAGTACAATTCTATCAAATTCATACCCTGGCATATAAACATTCCAAAGATCCATAAGATTTTCGGCATAGGTAGATTCCAATGGATACACAGCATTCTCTAGAAGCCAATCCACCTGTAGAAAGAAAACTCCCCTAGTTGCATCCTCAATTTTGTAGAATTTAACCATCTTTTCCCGAATGGAAAATCCTTCGTTTCTCGTTCTTTCACTCATTTTAGCCTCCTAAATCAAATTATATCTACTGCTTGGACTTTTTTATTTGTACTTTCACATCTAAATTGAACATATATCTTATCTTCATCGGCAATTTTCTTATCAGAATAGATATTGTCCATTATTCGTTTTTTCAAATTTTGCGTTATAGAATCCCAATGGTAAAAATACTTTTGAAAGTCAAACCCTATAATAAAACCATAATTTCTCGACTTAACATATTCATATATATAACCTTCTTTGTCATCGCTTAAGGAATTAACCTTTCCTACAGCATATGCTTCAAGAATCCTCTCCATACAGGCTTCAAATCGAAAATAATAACCCTCTGCTGTTGCTGGCAAGTAATTTTTACAGAGATTCAATTCATCAACTACATTGTCAACATCTCCGAAATCCTCATTATTTCTCTGAAGGATTGTATTGTTTCCATCTGAAAATAAGTTCGTAAGCCCATCAGCAAGATGTTCTAAATTATACATGTGAAAAATATAAATAAATGAATCAATTAAAACTCTTGCATTCCTCTCAGTAATCGTAATCTCCTTCAAAAAATCAAAGTTATTGTATTTGACTGCGTAGTATAAGCACTTCCACCAGAGATTTACATAATACTTATCGTCTATATATCTACTGTTGATCCTAAAAAAATACTTTAAAAGAAAGAAGCAAAGTACATCATTATCAAATTCATCCGCCACAAGAATAAAATCGCGACATAAATCTGAATCTATTTTATTTTGTAGCCATTTACCGCTAAAAATCCTGTATGCCTCTCTATAGTCATGTTGCTTATAAGCGATAATGCCACAGATAATTTCTTTTTCATCATATGACAAATTCTGATTGCGAACCAGCCTATAAATCTCATCACAGTTTTCTAGTCGAACACTTATATCAAAACTACAAATTATTTGATTTCTCTTACTCTCATTTTGTACTTTTTGAAGGCTATCAATTATTTCATCTTTTCTATATTCGCCCAAATCAAACTTAAAGGAATTAATATCCCGATTAACTAATTTAATAATTTGTTTAGTTAAATTTTTCTGACTGCCTTTATTGGTAATAATGGTAATCCTATTTAACTCATATTCTTCAATAAAACCATTTTCATCTATTCCAACCAACATTCGCTCACTAGGATCTATACGTACTTGAACCAAGCGTCCTAGCCTCTCTTCTTTTCCAATTGTATAGCTAATATACTTACCAAGTAACTTAAAACAAACATCTGCCCTCATTTTTCCACCTCTCATATTTTAGAGTACTCTCGGAAAGTGGCAGTCCATGAAAACACAGCGCTTCAAAAGCACTCCATTTTTCTTCACCTCCACTTTCCAGCGGATTTCCATTTTTTCTTTTATTTTTTCAAAAATTTTTCAAAAAATCCCAAAAAAACTATTGACAAATCTGCCAGTTTGTGCAACCGTGTTGATTTTATTGGGGGGGGGCATATCAATCAACGCGTCCCTTTGGTTAAGGCGATATTATCGTTTTTCACACTTACCAAAGGAGGATACACATATGTTAATTCACTGGCAGTTCCATCAGGAGTATCTGCATTTCCTGCATGAGACAAAAATTCACCTTGACTCTTCCCAGCGCACGAGACTCCGTTCGGCGTCACCCTTTCCGGCGGGCGCAAAGGCTGTAAATGCAAGGAACATGGCATTCCCCACTGTTCCTGCAGGTGCCATTTCTCCGACCCGGATGCGGACTAGGGCTGGGACAGCGACCTGAATGCCTTTTATTTCGGGCATACGCTCTACATGCTCTGCTCCCATAATGCACAGACCGGCGTGAACCTTCCACTGTATATCCGCTTCCTCAATACCAGAAGGAATGACAGCGTTGCCCTGCGCGAATTTAAGACCCTTAACCCAGACATCTCCATCCGGGACATCTGCCTAGACTCCGCCCATGACAACTATGCCACCTATGGGCTCTGCCAAAAGTGGGAAATCCGCCCTTTCATTGACCTCAATGAAAACCGCGACAAGCCTGCGTCCATCCCGGATTCTATTACCATTGACAGTGACGGCCCCCCTGTGCATGGCTGGTCTGCGTATGGTCAACCTGCCCCCTTGCCTGCTGCAAAACCGACTCCTGCCACTGCAAGGAGAAATGTTCCCTTTCTGCCTATGACCGCTAGCCGGACTGGGACATCCAGCTCTATCCCCCGTGCCTAGAGGCACCCGGGAATATCAGGAGATTTGCAACAACCGGGTTCTTAACGACTACCATCTGCACGACATGGACATCCATACCAAAAAGTGGTATTCGTTCTTTACTATAATCATCGGCATCAATATCCATTTGGATGTACAGATGAAAAAACGCACAGCATCGGCATCCTAAATCTGGTGTCCCGACCTAATTAAAGCCTTTTTCAAAACCTGCCATACGGGAGATTTTAGAGTCATGTCTTCCACTCATCATTTCCGCCTCAATATCAGGCATGCCATCTCCACATTCACTTTTTCTTCAGATTGGGTCTGCCATAGCCTACCTATTTCCTGCTTACCTGTCTACTTTCCGAGAGTGCTCAACATTTTGTCTTTTTTCTTCTAATAAAATATTTTTTCCTTTTCCTCTTGGCAAACTGGCTGAAATGTGCGGTCGCATAAGGCATTTCAAACTTCACTACGACAAAGGCGGCATATTTATGTTCAACCCTGATTCATGGCAGTCCCATGCAAAGTATCACAACATTTTTTAACATTTAAAAGCACGGTTCCCTTCTCAAAATGCGGATGCTTCTTTGGAGTCGCTACTCTAAAGAACGTGAAAACTGATGTCACTCAATCTGGATCCCGTTGTGGATTGTCTCTCCCAGTACTACTCCCACACCGGACGCCCTGCAAAGAACTAGGCACAGATCCTGTATTCTTTTATGCTCTTCAACCGTACTGATGCCAAACTCAGCCTCACTTCTTGGGTGGAAGATGTCCTGCCAAAAGTTCCTGTGCTGTTCGCTCTCATTGGATGCCCCAGCGTGAATTCCCTTCCGCCTCTGGGCTCCTATTTCGATTTTATGAACCGGTTTTGGGGCGACCCCGGGAAGCAATATGCCCGTTCTCTCTTCTCCCCAGGGGGAGAATGGAAAGAAACCAAAGAAGGAACTCGGGGATGACGGCTAACTGGTGGAATCTATTCTCAATGAAACAGCGCTTTCTAATGCTTATCAGGATGACCTCCAGAACATTTTTTATCTGGTCGCCGTCCTGCTTTCCTTCAGAAACGGGCTTCATCCCGAAAAAAAATCTCACAGTTTCTTGGGATAGGACTGCTGTGGCTGTCCATATGAATCCCTTTGGCTGCAAGCCAAAACATCCTAAAAATCCTGCCCAATCCATCAGCGGCATGTGACATTATTCCGACCCGGATGCCGAATGGGGGTAGGACAATTATGAAAAAACTGGTACTATAGGCATTGCTGTACTCTGAAATGCGGTCGGGTGTATTCCTGTCCTTACGCAGATACCTGCTCACCCAGTAGCTCTGGTCGTACCGTCTACGTAAAGAACCACGGCAATCAGCATTTTCTCCCCGTATCCCAAGGGATTTTTAAGATAAAACTCCCATGTATTTACACAAAATACTTAATATCTCCCGAACATCGTATTTCAACTGACCAAATAATTTCTTTTTTCAGTATTTTGGTATGAATACGATTTGATACTGACATTTCCATCCCATATGTAATAAACTTTTACAATTATAATCAAGAGTCTCTCTCCAAAAAGGCCTTGATTTTTAGGCCTTTTTCGGCTTCCCGTTTAGTCCTGCTATTAGTTATCGAGTATGAAAGCTTTCATGATCATTTGTTCGGAGCCGCCGCATGACCACAAACATGAAAATCAGTCCCTGTTTTTGCGAAATTAACGTATAAAGAAACTCAAAAAGATAATAACTGAAATATGTACTGTATTACTACAAACCATAGATTTACAATTTTCTCATATCGCGCTTCGCCCCCTCATAAAAGCTCATTTTTTTGACTACATAATGCTTCCCAGATATTTTTGCAAAATAAAAACAGGCAAAATAATCCTTTAATCATTTAAAGGATTGGATTACCTGTACTCATCATTTCAACGCCATATAGAAATAATACCATAATCGACACAATTCTACAATATTCTGTTTACTATTTTGAATTTTATTTATCGTGTTTCAAATTGAGTCAACAAACATTTGATAAACGGTAGATAGTCCGTATCTATACAAAACTGGAGCAAACCTGTATGATAGAGACAGATTTGCTCCAGCCTTATTTCACTTCATCTTTACCGGGTTTCCGGCAGTTTGCTGGGAGGTTTGGTGACCAAGAGAGCAGGTCGTCCAGAAAACTGTAGTCAGCATCGTCCAAATGCTTTGGGATTTCGGTAAGCAGATATTCAAAATAATCATATGGTTTCAGATTGTTTGCCTTTGCAGTCTCGGCTATGCTGTAAATGATTGTGCTGGATTTTGCACCGGCAACCGTATCGATCATCACCCAGTTCTTCCTTCCGATACAGAACCCACGGATTGACTGTTCGGCCATTCGCAACTGGACGAAAGTCCTAGCTGTTTTTGGACACGCCGGAGGGAGCGAGATCCAGTGGGATCATCTATTCCCTAGTGGAATCAGCGAAGCAAAACCATTTGGATGTATTTCGGTATCTATCGTATCTGTTAGAAAAGATGCCGGAAATAGATTATCAGTATCAAACGGAGCCCCACATTTTGGATCCATATCTGCCGTGGTCTAGAGAACTTCCGGAATCCTGCAGATTCAAAAAAAGAAGAAATGAGCTATTGTGGATTGTTACCATAGCAGCTCATTTTTTGCAATACGGTTTCTTTTGTATCACTTACTATATATGCTGTATTTCAGCAAGATATCCAGACAATAATGACTGGATATTCATTGGCATAAGACATGCTCCTTCTTTTAACAACAGTATAACCCTGCTTCCACAAAAACACAATGTCTGTATCCAGCCTATTGCAATAATTCCATACTGATATAGGAACACAAGATCACCTTGCAACATTCACTGACCAATACTCCACACCCGCCCAATTACACGAATAAAGTCACCTATCCACCTATTTTCACCACATCCAACCAGTGCTATTCTTTCCGTTATGTCACCTCTAAGGACGCATAAATGGACAAATCAGCACCAAATAACCCCCATTTTCCACCATTTTCGTAGTAGGAGACAAAATACTCCACTGCATTCTCCGGGAAATATTCCTTGAACTCGCCGTACAGTTGGGCAGCAAGTGTCTTATTGTGCGCTATTACTAAAGTAGGTTTCCCTAACTGCTGTATGACATTTGCCATGGTAAATGTCTTTCCAGAACCCGTGACCCCTAGTAAAGTCTGGAATTGGTTGCCTTCCTTGAAGCCTTTCACAAGGGCTTCTATGGCCTGCGGCTGATCCCCTGTGGGTTGGTATTCACTGTGCAATTTGAACAACATGGGATTAAGTTCACCTCCAAATTCTATAGTAAAAAAGTTCGTCTATTCGCCAGAAATTCGTCGAGGCACATATTCCATTTTCTGAAAAATGCCCCTTCGACGAATTTTGGTTACTCAGCTCTATTTTCCGTACTATACGGAAATAGTAAACTCACACGTACAAATTGAAAAACAAATCCTAATTTAATTAAAAACTGAATTTGATTATATCATACCGTTTTCCATTTGTCTATACAAAAGCAAAACATTTGTTCGCTCCTCAAATAATAGATGAGCATATGATTTATACGCCCTTAATTAAGTCTTGTTTCTCTCCTGGCTCTTCCCTTTTGGCAAGTATTTATCCATATCAATTATGATATCCTGCACACTATTTTTTACAATGTTACCGTTAGATTTTTCAGGCATAACTTCATCCATATAAGTAAGCAGTTCTGGAATTTCTTCCGGAATGATATTTGCATTATCACCGTACACATCCATTGTAATAAGCTCCTTCGCATGTCCCATCAGTTTGGATACGGCTTTCGGATTAAAATCTTTCTTCAATAACAACGTACAATATGTACTACGCAAATCATGCCAACGGATATCTGGTAATCCCGCTCTCTTCAACAGTTCCTTGTAATGTTTCCAATGAAAGTCTTTCGATCTTGGTCTTCCGCTGTAGCTGGAGCAACAAATATAACCATTATCCTGAAAAATAGTACGTCTGCGGCTTTTGTACTGTTCATATTTCTTTCTCTCTTCCAGAATGGCCTCAAATACATAGTCTGGTATAGGAAGCACCCTTTTACTGGATGGAGTTTTTAAAGGCAGTTCCTTTTTTGTCATTTTCTCTCGCTTACTGTTCGGGGTTCTATCTAATTCCTTTCCAAGCTGCCGCTCTACCGTTAATGTCCGATTGATATAATCTACATCCGTATATTTTACTGCATTTATTTCCTGTCTCCGCAGTCCCATAAGCACATTAAATAGCACCTGCATATGTATCGGAGTATCCTTGCTTTCTTCCAAAAGCAATAAAATCTGATTCATATTCAGTGTTTTCGCAGTATCAATATTTCTTGTATGGTAAGATTTCGCCTTCACTGTTTTTGGTAAATCTATCCCCTCTGTCGGACTCATAGAAATCAACTTATGACTTACTGCATAATGAAATGAAACATTCATTACTGTTTTTACCTGCCGTACAATAGATTTGGAATACTCAGCACGGTTTTTATAAAGCCTTTGAACGTCTCCTTTATTTACCTCCGTCAGTTTCTTGCTCCCTATCGCCGGATTAATATGATTGCGGACGATACTGGAATAAGATTCATAGGTATTACTGCTCTGCACTCTTTTCCGGATATCATATTCAAGCCAGTAATCCAAAAAGTCCCTTACTTTCACATTGTCATTCACTACATAACTTCCATTGGCAAGCTCTCTTATTGTAATTTTTCTTGCATCTTCTGCTTCCTTCTTTGTTTCAAATCCAGAATACATCCTCATATGTTTCGTGCCGTCCATAAACTTCAAGACGACGCGATAAGCAAATTTACTTCGGTCAATTCTTTTGAATACTGATTGCACATCCCAGTCAATATAATTCTGCAATTCCAGACTAAACATCATCACTCTTCTCCTTTTCGCCCTATTTTGAGACATATATAAATAGATATGTCTTTAGGTATTTCCTCCTTCCGGTACAAATGAATCATTTATAAAACTCATAATCCGCTCCTGCTCATCCATAACCTCACAGTAATACTCGAAAGTTGTATGGATACTGCTATGCCCAAGCAGGGCGCTGACTTTAACAAGCGGAACACCCTGTTCTGTAAGAATGGTTGCATACATATGCCGTAAACTATGTACCGTCAAGTGCGGCAATCCATTTCTACTACACAGCTTCGTTAAAGCATTGTTAAATGAAGATGCTGAATGTGATAATCCATTTACCGTACAGGAAATATAATCTTTGTCTATATATTTCTCACCAAGTAGTTCCTTCCTCAAATCGTTCTGTCTTTTTCTCTCCATTACTTCATTCATAATAGCTTCGGGTACTCGTAATGTCCGATAACTATTCTCTGTTTTCGGCGCTTTCTCCACAAGCTGATACTTCACTATTTTAAAATCACCACCTAACATGACCGGATCAGTCGTTATCTGTCTTGATATCCTGACGGTCCTGTTTTCCACATCAAAATCTTCATATTTTAATCCGCTGATCTCACCTTTGCGCAATCCCATGAACAGTCCAAACAGAATCTCCAGATACCAGTTACTTTCTGATGCTTTTTCCAGAAAAAACTTCATCCGTTCTTTACTTAGTACAAAGATTTTAGGTTTCCGTCGCCGATAAGGTTTCGTATCTGGAATCGGGTTATGATGCAAATACCCCTGTGCTACCGCATCTTTTATAGCAATATTCAAAAGTTCCCTGCATTTGTTTCCGGCAGATTCACATGCTTTTGAAGCTGTCTCTAATAATGCGTTCAAATATTCCACATTCACATAACGTAGTTTTATCCCTTGATTCATATTCGGGATAAGCAGGTCATACAGCACATAAGAAGCAAGCATACGGGTTGTATTTTCGATTCTCGCACTGTAGATTTCTTCCAGCCAGTAAATCAAATAATCCTTTAAGTCAAAATCTGCAGATGAAGAAACTTGGTAAGCCCGATAGGCTCTTTTATATTCTTCCTCATATTTGCGGTAACTTGCTTCTGCTTCTTTGGCTGACATAAAGCCGCCCTTTTTGGAATACTTCGTTGTACCATCTTCTTGCATCAGCTTGATACGGTGGTACCAACTGCCCGCCTCGAAGAAGGCAACACCCTTATTTCCCATCAGGCTCACCTCCTAGTTTTTTTAATTTCTATGGTCTGATTCCCCACAGCAAGCTATGGGAAATCAGATTTTAAATTGCTGTCCGTAACCAATCGTCAAAAGATTTTTTTAGAACACGCACTGAACTCCCGATTTTAATTACGCGGAAGGGCGGATTCTTTCCTTGTTGTCTATAAACCTGATTTAAAAAATCGTAGGTTTTCGTTTTGCCTAAGCCTAAAGCTTTTTGGATGTCTGATGCCATATATACCTGCTGTTCCATTATATATACCTCCTCTGAAAGTTTAACTTTATATCCTCATCAACACATTGCTTTGTCCCTGATAGTCTGAACTTGTGATAATCGGTTGATGGACTGAGCGCCCGGCAATCTCTAAAGCACCGACTGTGATTGCTTGTCCAACACGTAATCGTGAAAGTTCATACGCCCATTTTTCTTTATGCTTAGGCTCGATTAAATCTGCTACTTTCTTAACATCCGTTACACTTTGTACAAAAAATAGTTTCGTCGCAGCCTGATTTATCACCGCAAGCTCTTTTTTATTAAAAATGGTCAAAGTTTGTGTACCAAGAATAAGTTGAACACCATATTTACGCACTTCTGTCAACATCTGAAATAGTATTGTTCCCTGCTGAAAGTTAAAATTTTGGAATTCATCCAGCACCAGTGTAAACCTACTTTTTGCACTTCCCTCTATCCTCATTTTTCTCCATAATACACTTAGTATGATCTCCACAACACGTTTTTGGGTTTTTGGGTTTATTCCCTGCAACGAAATAATGTTAATCTTCCCAGCTTCAATTTTTTTCGTACTCCTTCGAAAAATATTCCCCTCCAAAACGGAGCATAAATGATTGTATGCTCCCATTGCCGCAGAACTATCCTGTTCTGATAAGCCATATAAAATTGCTTCGGTATCAGATGTAAAATTTTCACGATTCTTTATTGCAAACTGAATTGCTTTTCGAACTGAGCCAAGCTGTACTGCCCCACGCATCTCCCTCGGACAAATCGTTTCCATTACATGTTGAACCAAGTTCATCATTGATTCCCTCCTTTCCTTTACCAGAGACATATCAAGGAATTTGATATCCAATCCTTCCTTCTGTGCCGAAATATGATTGATCAATCCTTCCTGTATTTCTAAATGAGTGCCGTCCATATCGAAAGCCAGTATAGTCCCCCCCTGCTCAATAATATGTCGCTCCATATCTGCAATGCGGACAGATTTTCCTGAGCCGCTGATTCCTGTAATAATCACGTGTTGATTCGGTGAATCTTTCCCGATAAAAACGTCTTTCCTCTGTGAAATTTTCCCTACATAATTTCCGCACACACTACTACCTCCTCACTCTTTTTATTCTCCGAAACAACTTCAAAAACATCCTCCAACCGGAGATTTTCCGGCGAAAGTATCTTATCCTTATAAACCCACAAAAACCTAAGACGCTCCTTTTGTTTATGCTCATAATAAATTGTTTTTTTCGATGTATAATCTGCAGAATCACACTTTATGATCCCCTCCGATTTCAGCCTTTTTTTTAACTCCGTTTCTGACATCGTTCCAATTAGTGATGAACATATTTCCATAAATAATTCCGGCGGAAAATAGTAAAACTGATGATCGTACAACACAGCACATTTTGCTTTTAATGACTCATATGCTTTTTCATCTATATAATTGACATTTGCTATTTTTACACCTTTTTCTGCCCATGAAAAATCCCAAATTAATTCCGAGATTAATTCTGGAATGTCATCTCCACTTGAAAATTTTGGAATTTCTTCAAAACGTTTAAGTGTTTCTCGCAAGTAGTTTTCCAAAAATGTGAAAGCCTCTCGTTCAGAATAATTTTTTCTCAAATATTTTGCATACACACTACCTATTGCCACAAAAAATTTGAAAGAATTTTTCATCTCAATGCTGCCGGTATATTCCGTACATGCAATACTGCTTTGCAGATTCTCCAAGGTTTCACATATCTCCGACACATTTTGAATAAGATATTTTTGGAAATCTATTCTTTTGTCATAGAATCCAATTTCAAGTTCGGATTTGTGGAGCCGGAAAATATGTTTTCTACTTCGCAAATATTCCGGAAGAACTCCACCACTAATTATTATGGGTAGAAAATCCTGTTCCTGCAAAAACTCAATAACCTCTTCTTCTGTGGTGGTTTTACTTACAACCAAAAATATACAGCAGTAATTCCCAGGATGTTTTTTTCTTTTTTTCCAACTAGTTGCTTTACAGCCATTCAACGTTTTCATGCAATAATCAGAAATAAAATTTCCAGCCAATATTTCATTGTCAGCAACAATTACAATCCCTTCATCCAAAAAGCCTCCAAAATCTTTCATTATAAAGCGTAAAAAACTGCCGGTATAGATTGAGATTGATGTCCAATTCACTTTGATCTCTTCAAAATATCTTTCCATAACAAAGTCCCCTCCAATATAAATTTATACCTCTGTTCTTCATCTCGAATCCATCCTATATTTTCCGGAATGATTATTTCCTTTTTGCACAGAGAAAGCGCTTTTATCCAAAATTCAAGCAAAATATTTCGCCTTTCCGTTTGCTTATTAGCATAAATCATTCCTTTCGCTTCTGCTATTTTTTCCAGCAAATAGTTATTTTTTCCGGCTTTTCTGGCATCCAAATAAATTTCTTTTTTTTCTGAATCTACAGATAAAATCAATAAATAAAATCCCTCATCTCCGTTTGAACTCTTCAATTTACAAATTTCATAAAAATGAAAATTTGTAATTATACGTTGAGGAATATCCACAAATAAATTTTTTGTTTGCATGCTCAGTTCCCCATCTGCCCTGATTATCAATTCATCATAACTTGCCCTTCTAGCTTCTTTGGCATATTCATTTAGCAGTAACCTTTTTTGAGCTAAATTTATGCGTTCCTCATTAAGAAAGCGCTCCTTGAGAACAGTTTTCTCAATTTCGACTCGGCTCTTTTCCTGTAAAAATCGAATTTCTTCCTGGTCTTTGAAATACTGTTTTGCGAACATTTGTCCATTTGCCGATTGTATCCCTAAATTTTCTTGATATGGTTGATACGGTTGATAAGAATTTGCAGCCGTAACAACATTTTGAGAATTTGGCCAGATTTGTCCCTTGTCCAGATAACGCTGGTCCACCACGAAAGGAATTTTTTTTGCTTCCACTTTCTTTCCTCCTTCTGCCCGGATTTCTTCTCAAATCATTTTAAAAATTCTTAAAAACCCTAAATTTTTCGCCTTTTCGAATTTTTTTGAATTTTTGTTGCTTATATCCGGGCTTTTTTGTACAATATTATTAAACTATAATTAGCAAATTTTAAGAACTCTAAAATCACGAAATTTTATTTTATATCTTGATTTTTTTAAGACTAGGAGGTATAATATGAATTTATGCAAAAACAAACTAGGATTTTATGAGAATAATTTACTTAGCGAAACAACGCACATCACCACTGTAAAAGAAATTTTGGACAGCTTAATGGCTATAGGTGAAATCTATTCTGAACAAACTGCACGCACTAAATTAGATTCCTTTAAAAAATGTATGTATTACTGTTCTTTTGCTTCGGGCAATCCTATGTACCTTTTCATGGCTCAAAATACACTTCATGTATCAGATGAGCTTATTTATGTCCATGAACTCATGTATAAATTTTTATGTAAAAAACATCAATTCATGCAATTCGACATTTTTAAAGATATATCAAGCAAATATGATCCTACATCATTTTCATGGAAGATCCCTGAAATTTTTATGCCTATTTTGACATCATATATTTTAGCTACTGCGTCTTCTAAAGAAAAGAGCTCTACAATTACATTTTTTTCTAATATGGATAAATACTTTAATCCTTCTTTAAATACTTGCAATGAATCAACAAAAGAAATCTATGAGGACTGGATTAATAATTATCTTGGCAGAGAATATTTCCGCCATTTAGAGAACATCTATAGAACATATTCCAAAACTTCCCAACAGCAAACAATTATCAGTGAATCCTTTTTTTCATTAACTAAACTGCTCATAGAGGCTCCTGTACCGCCTGATACAATTCCTGCACAAATGTGTTCATTATTAGCACATAATGAAATGAACTTAAAAAAGCATACTGACTTTGACTCTTTATATCCTCATGATGAACCTTTGGAAATGGAATTTGAAAGCAAATTGATTGAATCTATCATTAGCACAATGCTGCAGATTCCTAATGAATTACTTTCCTTTTTAGAAACTTCTTTGGACAACAATTCAATATATAAAATTGCTGTAAATAACTTTGATTTATTCAAAGAGAATTTTGATTCTTATATAAAAGATATAAATTTTCAATTCAAAAAATCAATAGAAGAAACTGTTACGAGCTATTTTGACATAAAAAATGACCCTGATATTATTCTGGCTATTGAGGAAAAACATTTGATATTTAATGAATCCAATTTCAATAAACGCATAGAGTTTCTGAATACTGCTATTTCAAATTATGAGGATGAACTTATGAAAAAGATTACTTCTTTTATATCAAAAGTAGAACGGGCTTCTGACACTAAAAAAAGTTCTTCTCTACATTTGAGTACGGACTATTTCAAAGATTTTAAAGCTGATATTAACTATAGGAAAACATTATTCGAAAAGAAGCTTAATAATTTTAATAAACTACCTCCCTTTTTATTTATACATAAAGATGGTTATATAAAAGAAAATTTAAGCTATCCTCTGTACTTTTTTTATGAAAATGATATATTAAGACTTACATGTGAATTAACCCATAATTACTATTATTTATCGAAAGAACATATTCTAAATCATTTTAAAAATAGAGGGTTAGTATTTCCTGTACTTAGATCTAATCTTATTTTGTTTTTACTAAATTTTGATCAGATGATTGAAGGTTTATAATTCCAGCAACACCCTTTCCAAAGTTTTTTAATCACCTGTTACAAAAAGAATAGCTGTAAACCTTGAACTTACAGGGCTTACAGCTATTTTCGATTATTCAGTATAGTACAAATACCTTTTTTCTACACAAACCATATTCTGTTTTATGTAGCATTCCTCACCCTTCAAATGAAATCCTCCCCATCAGATAAACCGGAACCGTCCTCTTTTTTCCTTCTATTCCGCCAAAGGTCTCACCTTTCAGCAGATACAGATACTGGATTTTTCCATCCGTCAGCATACGATCTGCTGTTTTTCCTACGGCACGTCCAGCCTTCACTTCAATCCCATAATTCTGGTAATCTTTCCTGCTGTTTACAAAGAAATCCAGTTCTCCATCTTTATATAAAGCATACATTGGAGCCAACCCTGCTATTTCCTGATTATCTGCTTTTTTCTTCAAATAGAGATAAACAAAGTTTTCATTTATTATCCCTGAAATCGTGTCTGGCTGTGTCCCTGCTATGTCAAGGAAATATCCGGCAACTCCCAAATCACGAAAATAAAATCTGCTGTTTGGTGTGACATCCAGCACATTCCCTTCATTCACCTGACCGCAATATCCAATCACATTGGAACGGTAAAACCATGCGATTGCCTGATTGATGCTCTTTTTTGTGACCCGGTTGCTGTCGTCCCGAAAGACAATAGCAGACAGCTCCCGGATCAGGTTTGGCGAGCCCTTCTTTTCTCGTATCATGGTCTGTGCAATTGCCGTAAGGAGCTGCTCTAAAAGGTTCATTTCCAAAATATCATCAAAATACCGTTCGGATTCTTCTATAAAAATGCGGATAATATGGATGACTTCTTTTCTGCACGCCTCGACATCCCCTGTTTCAAAATATTTTTGCCCAACTGCAGGATAACCGCCGATCCTGCAGTATATGTCGTACATTTCTTTCAGGCTGTGATAATCCTCATGGCTGCTGTTTCCGAATAAATCTATCTTCTCATATAGCTCCCTCTTTCCTGAGGCTTCTAAAAATTCTTCATAAGACATGGTATCAAGAATCATTGTCTCGATATCTCCGGCCGGAAGGAAGTATTCTTTTTGCATTGTCTTTCCAAGATAACTGCCTGTAACAATGAAATGCGCCTGAAATTCTCTTGCAAACTGTCGGATAAGCGAATATATCCTTGCAGACTCTTGTATTTCATCAATTAGAACTACAGTATCTTCTTTGTCCTGGAATCTACAGTCAAATAGCGAAAATGCTTTGTGGATCGGCTGCTTAACCCGCTCTTCTCCAGGCTTCCATCTGGAAGCCTGGTCCAGACAGGCTATAAACTCCTGTCCGGAAGTCTGCATCATATTGATATATATGAATTTTTTGTAATTCTCTTTTGCAAACTTTGTCAGTATATAAGTCTTGCCTACCTGCCGTGCTCCGCTTACTTCAAGGACTTTTCCAGAATTACTTCCCTTCCACTGTAACAGACTGGCGTAAATATCTCTTTTTAAATCCATTTTATATCGCTTTTCCAATCAATCCAAGTAACTAATTGAGCGAAATCCTGATGATCGCTACCTACGGTTCTTGCCATAGACACACCTCCCCAATTTTAAAATCAAATAATAAATCCATTGTTTTTTGTATTCTATCATCATAATAGTCGGAATACAAGGAAACTGGGTATTTATCATTATATTTTAGCAGCCTTTATCAGCAGATCAGCATATTCCCATACCCTGAATCTATTCTGATCAGAGTATGGACTATTATTTATGAGTAAGAATAAGTTCTGTTTCTACAAGCATCAGGGCATCTTCCGTGGTTCGAATCGAACACAATTTATACTTCGAACCTATTCAACAGAAGGCATAAGTTCTATTTTACCAGTTCCAATCCATCTGTGCTGTTTCTTCTATATAAGTATAGTTTTTCTGAAAGAAAATCCACGCTCTCCGTTTTCATTGATTTTACAGTCTCTATTTCCTCATAAATCTCTTTAGTGCTTATCTATTCCCCCACAGGAACCGCCTGCACTTTATCTACGCCTTGGTATTATGTACAAGCCTGCAGCTTACCTGCCAGTTCTACTATTACATCCGTACACGAAAAGCACCTCCGCTCTAAATGTGAATTTAGACATTGACAGGATATTTCTTCCGTCTATTCCGGAATTAATTCTACGGCCCCTGTACTTCTCCTGAAATAGTACACTTCATCTGACAGCCATTCCTCCTCATTCACAATCTCTTCATTGGTCTCCCGAACAATCCTGCGAAGCTCCGCTGTATTTTCATCTTCTTTGGCCGGAAGTAAGATCACCTCATGGACTGATGATGGCAGTATAAACAGATCACTCCCATGTGCTTCGGCAAACCTGTTCAGCAGATCGGTACGGAGCATTGCTGCAGCTCCTTTTATTCTGCTTCGATTGGTAAATACATATGCCCATCCATGAAATTCATCCTTTTGTTCTACATCTATGTGTTCTTCTGTCATATCTTTGAGCACCTGATGCAGCCCTATGATCTCAAACTCTTCCTTCTGCAGATTAACAAGTGCCGCTTCATACAATTCTTCTTCGGTGATATTCCAGCGCTCCATCATCTCGTTTGTTACCGTATGGACTACATCTCCAGATTTACATTCCCACATCTTAATCCGGTAAATGACTGCCAAATCCAGAAATGCTTTATAAGGGATCTCCTCCAGCAGCTCCTGGTTCCAGGACTCCTTGATCAGTTCTACGACAATTCGTCCTTTTGCGCTTTCCCAGGATTCCATCAACTGATCTTCATCAATTCTTTTCACATTCTTCAAAATAGAAACAGCCATGTCTACACACCAATCCATTCCGTATTCCTGATACTTCTGATACAATTCTTCCAGCCGGATTGATGGAAACAGATTATAGTCTCGGCTTTTATATGTTAAATTCTCACTTTTTATCTGGTTATTCTTTATGATCTGGACTATTTCGACTTTCATATCATCGTCCGACTTCTCCTGGACCAGATTTTTCAGGGATTCTTTAAATTCTGTATACTCCATTTTTTTCGTATTCTCCATTCATTGATCCTCTCTTAATCTGCAAAAAGTTCCATTATAAGATGTACCGCATCTTTAAATCCAAGACTGTATGCAATCCTGCCATACTGGGAATCGTGATAATTGCATATAGACAATGCCTCGTCTACTGCGTCCAACTGTTTCTGATCCAGTCCCATCCGGTTTATTTTTCTTAGAACTTCTTCTATTTTTCTTTCTGATTTCTGGTAGATCTCATCCTTCTTTAAACAATCTTCCAGCGCATGGTGTGACCTTGTTTTAAAAAGAATATCTAACATTGACTTTGTTCCTGATCTACTGCAGAAGGATTTCTTATGTACTTTATATTTTTTTAGAAGTGGACACTGCACATCCATATTCGTTTTTTTCTTCCTATCCATAGATTCCTCACTATCTTTTTTTCTAAATCTTCATCTTTCCATTCAATAAGGGATTGTTAGAAAATGACTGTATACCTACAATAAATTGCTGTAATCCACCTGAGCACACAACCATATATTGCGGACAAACATCTTTTTCCGGCTCCCCAAATGCATTCTATTGTTGTTCAAAATACTGTGTTCTTTGTATGAAGCATCAATTCCTATGGTGTTCGTTTCTAACATAAATAACGCCTTATTTTTTTATAGAAGGAACTGCCATAAAATCACGTTCATATTCTGACTTTCTGAATCCTTTTACAGCAGTTCCTGAGTGGTTTTCCTTTTCATCCAAAGATCTCTGTGAGCGTTCATATAAGTTTCTATTCCAATGGTATTTCCATTGTGTTCGTTTCGAACCACTTACTTTATGCGGCATCTTTTGTCTTTTTCAGCCCGTTCATCGCCCTTGTATAAATATCCTCTGTCATCTGCTCCACACCTGTCAGGTGGTATCTGGATAATACTGCCTCCATAGAAATCCCTGTTCGTTTCAGTTCTTTTTCAAGCAGCATGAACTGTTTGTCTGAGGCTGGCTTCTCCTGCGTTTTGGGGCTTTCTTCCGGTTTTTCTCTCTTTGCTTCTGTTTTCCTCTTCTGATCCTCCTGTGTCTGATTCTGTTCCTCTGATTTCTGGCTATTTTTCTCCGGTTTTCGATTTTGGCTTTCTGATTTCTGTCCTTGTTTTCGCTCAGGCTTCTGTTTCAGTTCAAATACCTTCTGCCCGTTTTGGTTAATAATTACAAGAGCAGATATTTCCCTCTGCAGATTGTAGCCTATGGAATGCACAAAGAACTTATTAGAAGTAGTGTAACGGTCGCCTTGTCTCTGGATATTTACTTTTGTTGCCGGAACCCATATAAACGGCGCTGTATAAAGTTCCCTTCCAAGCCCCCAATTAAAGCAGGCCCGCTTAAAGGAGTCGGATGCCTGACCCTTCTCTTTTTCGGAATAGCTGGTCGTGCCTACATCCTGTTTCGCAATCCATTGTCCTTTTTCTTCGTCCCAAATTTCGACGGTACAGTATAGGTTGCCATCAATACACTGGTGAGTCCGTTTCCATCCGAATGGCGTAAATGTCTCGTCCAAAATCCGCTGGTCTACACGGGCATCCTTGAAAAGAAACAGACTCAGCCCTTTTTCATTGATCGTTGATACCCGGCACTCAATCTCATCTGCTCTCAGCAGCCGAATAACTCTTTTATCACGGTCTGAATTGATCATGGCATCCGGTTCCGGTATCTGCTTCTCTGGCTCCGGTGTCTGTACCTGCTTCTCTGACTCCGGTATCTGCATCTTCTTTTCTGGCTCCAGTGTCTGTACCTGTTTCTCTGGCTCTGGTACTTGTATCTGCTTCTCCGGTTCTGTTGTCTGCACCTGTTTCTCCGGCTGTTCTTCTTTGATTGCTCCGGCTTTCTTTGCCAATTCTTCTTTTATATTCTGCTTTGCCAACTTTATTTCTCCTTCAACAAAATTTTGATCGCCCAATATAAAAGCCTTTCTCTCCAGCTCATTTTTTACGCCGCTTTTACCGTAAGTCGCCTGCTCCGGATCACCTTCTGGTACTGTGCGTAAATCTCCGGCTGTTCTTCTTTCAGGCGTGATTCATCGACCCGGTTGCTGGAAACAGATTTCCAGGAGACTCTGTACTGTTCATTTTCAGCCAGCTCGGCTTCTCCGAGATAGAGCTTCAATTCCTGCTCGATCTTCTTTTTCTCACTCTCCATCCGTTCCATGTCCTCTTTCAATTCCTGGCGGCGTCTTAATTTATCATCAAATCCTTTGAGCGGCAGGATCTTTGCCACGGAATTTTTATAATATTCTGCGATCACACTATCCGCAAGTTTGGAGCCATCCGGCTCAGGAAGGATTCTCTTCTGCACATGGTTCTCCCAAAAATCCTGTTCGATTCGAACCAGGTCAGCCAGCATGGATTCATCCCGTTCCAGTTTATAATACTTAAATTCCCGGCCGTAAATGAGCACGGCGATATACCATGCATCTGCATTGCAGACCGTCATGTAATGGTAGCACTGTATCTGATAGGAGAGCGGGATCTTCCCATCTTTCCAATGCTCTGCCATAAAGGGGCTTGCAGTCTTGCATTCCAGTCCTGCATTTTCTCCGACTACCATCCGATCTACGTCTGCCAACATGAATGGGTAGGATTCATGGTAGAACATGGCGTTTGCCCTGCGCACCTTTTTTCCGGTGGCTTCCGTAAATCTTCTTGCAACATAATCCTCAAATTCCCGGCCCTGACGCATAGCTTCATTGTCGATCTCTTCAATCGTGTCTGAGGTCTTGTCGCTGTATACCTGCATTGCAGTGCGGTAGGGATTTAAGCCGCATACCGCTCCGGCATCACTCCCTCCGATCCCTTTCTTGCGATATTTCAGCCATTCTTTTTTATCCAGATTTAGTGTCGATACTAATTTTTTCATGCCGTCTTATCCATCCTTTCTATCCTGTAGTTATTTTTCATGCGATTTCATCCATCCTTTCCTCGCTGTAGTAATGTTTCAGGGATTTCAGTTCTTTATCAATATTTTTTAGTGCTTCCAGCTCCCGATCCATACAGTCCTGTATATCCTCCACATGGGAATCCTCATATTCCAGCCACCTTTCGTACAGAAAATGGAGAAGCTCCGGGACCGTGATTGCAATGATAAGCACTTCCTCCTTCATCGTTCGGCACCGTTCTATGAGCAGTTCATACAGATTGATCATGCTGTCGATCTGGTAGGCAGCCTGATAAATTTCCTTCCTTTCTTTTTGAAGCATGTCATACTGAAAGGCGCTTAATTCTGCGCTGATCTTTAAACAAAAAATCTTTTCTAATTCCTGATGTTCCAGTCTCATCTTATCACCTACGCCGCACATACCATCTGATATGCCTTGTCGATCAGCGGATTTCCTTCCACTGTCTTTGCAAACATGTTTTCCTTGTAATTTGCTGTTTTACGAAGGGGCTCTGCATGGGTGGCAAAATCAGAGACTGCATTTACGAAGCGGTACGCATTCTTTCCTACATGCTGCAGATCCGGAGCGTCATAATAGCGTCTCTTCATATCCTCTCTCAGCTTTCGGATGTTCCTGGTCTGCTGCGGTGTGGAATTGTCTTCCAGCGGAAGAAGGATTTCAATGTATTCCGTCACCTGTCTGTCGGAGAGTTTCTTCATACGGAGGTTTTCAAACTCCTGACCTAATTCCTGCATATAATTTTCTGCTCTGAGCAGCGTGTCTCTGGCTTCCTGCATTTTTTCATGGATATCCCCGGTGTGGATCATGGACCAGCAGCGGTTCGCTTTTGACAATGCCAGGTTCAGAGTGTTCTGGCATACTACACGAATCGGAGTCAGAGCGACCTTGATCGCACCGGAGCCGTCATGGGTGTTGGAAAATAACAGGTAGGGGCTGATCTGTTCGCCGGAAATAATGTACTCGTGGGGCATATGTGCCAGTAACCAGACTTTTTTTCCTCCTTGAAGGCTTCCTGCTGTCTCATACCGGACGCCTTCCCCTAATAATTCATCTGTAAAGGCAAATGCCTCATTGTTCTGGATCACTTTATAACGGCTGGTCACTACGCCAAGGGGCTTTCTGTCTGAATCACGGATGTTGACCTTGTAGCCTTCGATCGGTTCATTCGTGGCTGTAAAGATCGGTTCCTGGAGCACCTGCCAGTTTAAGCCTGCCAGGATCAGTGCGTCATTGGATGTGGGCGCTTCCTTTACCTTTGTTCCTAAACCATGCCATGGTGCTTCTCTTACATAAAACATACTTTCAACATTTGCTGCCATAATAAAATCCTCTCTTTCTTTTGTTTTTTTAACTGCATTAAGTAGTTACAGATACATGAGATAAATGGAGCTGCCTAATCTTCATCTAAGATTTCTTCGAGTACG
The DNA here is from genome assembly GCA_000403295.2 of Lachnospiraceae bacterium M18-1. Taxonomy (GTDB): domain Bacteria; phylum Bacillota; class Clostridia; order Lachnospirales; family Lachnospiraceae; genus Schaedlerella. Next base: position 1,167,388 of record KE159605.1, read on the forward strand.
ACAGCAGCAGCAGCTATCAGTGCTTTTAAGATTGTTCCCATGAAATCCCTCCTTCTTCTGTACATAGAAAAGGACAGAACCCGGTTGTTGGATTCTGTCCTGTGTGTAATATGAAGATTATAAGTATCACTATTATAATATATAATTGTAATCCTGTATTTTTTCAGAGTGTCGGAATAAGAGATTCCATGAAGGGAGTTCGAAAAGAACACCAACAGTTTTTATAAATAGTATCATTACCAACGATTAAACTCCGTAGACCACCTATATCCCATTCCAGTTGTTAATTCCGTAATCGTCCCTGAGTCCATTCCTGTAAGCTCTCCTGAACTTGTCACATACATATTTTCTGCATCAGACCATGTAAACGTAATTTCATAACCATAAAGGTTGGCTTGGGCTGTATTATTGCCTGTAATCAGAGCTTCCTCCGTTACGATCGCCTGCGGCATCTCCAAAGCGCCTAATGAATACTGAATGGAACTGTCTCCAATAGATAAAATCTCTATTTTCCCGGTAAAGGATCTGGGGGTGATACAAATATACACTCCTGTGCTGCCAATAAACTGTCCTGAAACGTTACTTGTCTCAGCCACTTCATCTTCGACCCTTTTAATCAGCTCGGCGTTCTTTTTCTCAAAATCATTAAAAACCGCATCTGCATTAAATTGTTCTGCCGTTACATTTCCTGAATACCACGGCATACTATTAAAGTGCTGCTGTAGTCCTTCATCCTGAAAAATATATCCATGCCTTGCAAATATTTCATTCCTTCCGATAAAAAGCCTGTCGGTTTCTACACCTCTTACCTCTTCTTCGGAAAGATATCTGCTATTGCTGTCTGGAAAAATATACTGGGCACGCATCTGATCTTCCTTTGTCTGCCTGTAATTTCCGATTTCTTCATCCGACATAATACTGATATTGATACTGGCAACATTGTTTTCATTTAATCCACAGACTACATTTCTCTTTGCCTCAAGATTCATAAACTGTATGCTTTCTCCGGAATCAACAATCTCAGGATAAGCGTCTTTCATCTTATCTGCAGCTTCTTCCTTCGTCATTCCGGTTCTAACCCCATGGAAGGATGGCATCCCTTCTCCACTGCCCTGAATCATGATATTTATAAGGTTCCCTTCTTGATACATGGCTTGTACACTGCCGTCCAATCCCATATAAGCCGGATTCTCCTCTGAATTTTCCAGCCCGATTTCTACCGCATAATCCTCTGAGTGGCCGAATAGAATCTCCATATCAATGCCGGAAAAATCTGTTGCTACTTTCTCGTCTTTCTTTGGCTCTGTTTTATTTTCATCCTTTGTCCCTTTTTGGGACAGGATGCCTATGTATGCCGCAAGCCCCAGCACGATGATCAGAAGCAGGATCACCACCCAAAACCATCCATTTTTATATGCGGATTTTTTCTTATGCCGGGCTGACTTTTGTACTTCGGTCGGTGTTCCACAATTTGGGCATATCTTCCAACTGCTTTCCAAATGTCCTCCACATTTTTTACAATTCATTTTCCGATTCTCCCTTCATACGATTGCCTGATAACCTCTTATAATTCTGCTAATCTGCTTGTAATGGAACCTCCGTTTTCAAATCAAGAGCAGGCAGATTGTTAAGCATCTCTGACAGCTTTTCAATGTCCTTTTCCCAATCCTTCACATTTTCTTTTAAATCCGTAATATCCTGCGGTGTTAGCTTGTTAGCAAGATGCCTTTCCATGATATCAAGCAGATTCCTTATGTTATCAATTTCTTTCACCTTTTGTTCTCCTTTATCCTCTTCTTCATCTGTTTTACATGTTGCAAATGCCTGGTCAATAATTGGCGCAAATACATTACCAAGATCCATCCCTTGCGGTATCTGTGGTTTTTCAAATGTCGGTGCAACTCCCATACTGTCAAGTGCGCACCTGTCAATAGGCAGATAATGTTTTGCATCAATCTCTGCGTCAATCAACTCAATTATCACATCGATCACAGCTTGAGACATATTTGTCATACTTGCAATTTCTGTTGCTGATTTTTTATTCATGATATAATTTGTGTAGACAATACTGTATACACTAATCCAATGCAGTGTATGCTTAAGTCCTTTTATAGAATTGTCTTTGCTTGCTTCTATATCACTAACATTATTAGCAAATTCAGTCATCGAACCATACTTTTTAATTTTACTAGAATTAATTAAGAATGTGTTTATCCAATAATCATTAATATCCAAAAGTTCACAGGTTTTATAGAATATTAATGATATTTGGAGTTTTCGTGATTCTTGATCAACACAATATTGCGGGAAGTTGAATCTCATAAAAATATCTTTTTCAATGATATCACCCAAATCCCATTTTGGTCCGTTTGATGTTTCTTGTTTTGCATCAACTTTCTGCTCAGTTGCCTGAGTCTGCGGCGGCACTTGTTGTACTGTCTGGTTTTGATTATAGATTGGTGGTACAATCGGCTGGGATGGTTGTGGGATAAATGGAGCAGGAGCCACCGGAGGAACCTGCATCGTTGGTGTCTGGGCAGGAATTCCTATTGTGCCCCATTGTGTAATCTGTTCGGCAGGTTGCTGACATCCATTCATTCCAGGAATAAAGAATGGCGGAAGTTGTTCATCTGAACGGCATCTTTCTGCTACGCCTGCAGCAATATTGTGCATCTGTTCATTTGTATATGGTGCAGCATCAACTGGAACTTGAGCTGTCTGCTGTGCAGTCTGAGCAGTTTGGGTTACGGGTGTCTCTTCTACTGCTACTTGCTGTTCTACCTGCTGATTTTTTGCTTCCTGATTATTTGTTTTTCTTGCCATTTTTCATTCTCCTTTTCATTTTAATACACTGATTGATTTCTTCAAGCTACTAATACATTCACCAAAATTATTATTTATCCAACTCCAGTATGCATCTTCTACTCTGCTGTAAACAATGTCACGTACAGAATTATCCGGTATGTGTTTTATTAACTGTTTCAGATTGTATTCTGGCCATACAAATCCATGTAAGGTGCATCCTTCTATTATTTTTTCTATCATTTGTCTTGTATAGTGTTGCATAAATATCGGTGAATAATGTGCATGATATTTTTGCCTGGACAAGGTGAAGGAAGGAGGCGATGCTGTAGCATCGTTGACTGACTTCAACGCAGTACTGGCAAAAATAGCAGGTGCAGTATTCATCATTAATTATACAATGCTGTACTAGTTTAGTAATTTGCTCGTACTATTGTTAACATTTGTATCAGTCCACTGTTTCTACAATCAAACCATATTACCACGAAAGCAACGACCTTAATCCAGACACAATACCACTCCCAACACTTTTTACTCCTTCCCACGCCTTTGAAACGACCTCTTTCACCTTTGAAGCAACCTTCTTCGCCCCATTATAAACCTTCTCCCCAATCTTACTTCCTGCTGTATATCCTGCTATGCCTCCGATAAGCCCCCCGGCTATCGGCCCTACAATCGGAATCCAGCCAAGGGCTGCTACCCCGATCGCTGCCCCCGCTCCTGCACAGCACAGACCTGCAGCCATAGATGTACTCGTCCGTCCCATCTGTTCTAATGCTTCGCTCATAGTGATCTCGCCTTTTGCAGCTTTCCAGAGAATCTTCGCATCCTCGATCCCTACACAGGCAATCTTTGCGATCGTACCAGGCGGCGTACCGGGTGGGATGATTGGCAGGACTCCTTGCTGTGCCGCTACAGTCAATGCGCCCCCTGCCGCTGCTTTCACACCTGTATCGGCTCCGGTCAGCAACGCAGTTTCTACGACCTCGCCTCCTTCTATCTCTTCGCCGTTCATAGCACGGCCTGCCAGTTCAATCCCTGTAGACAGCAAGACCGCTTGCATCCCGGCTGCTCCGGCCTGCTTCCCAAGGTTGACCGCCAGCTCTTTCGTATTATAAAGATTCCAATCTGTCCTTGGAATCTTTCCACTTTCCTGAACTTCCAACTGCAGTTTTTTGATTTCTTCCTTTGTCAGTGAATCTGACCGGATATCTACTTTATCCGTGCCGCCAATATAATCTGTGACCGTTTTATTGGGGAATGCCGCCTGCACCTCTTCCACCTGGTCGCTGGGAACTATTAATCTCTGGTTATTATAATTCCCTCTCTTTAACAACTGCTCCGTTGCCTTTGCATCTTTCCCAAATTTCAACTGATACTGGTGTACGATTCCGGGCTCGTTCCTATTTCTGATCACTACGTCAAAAGAATTTTTTCCGTATGCTTCCCCTTGTTTTGGGATCTCCGCATAAAAATCCGATTTATGCAGCGCCGCCTTTGCATTGAAATTATTTACATGGTACTGCTCTGCAATAAATCCATCCAGATTTATACACTCCTTCACCCCGTTGTCTTGACGAAGGACCGTCCGCAACATTTGGTAGTTTGCTTCATCCATAGCGGTATGAATCTGGTTCAGGTAATCTCCATAGGCATTGACTGCAACCCCTTTTGCAGCGTCCTCCACTCTCTGAGAAAACCATTTTTCTTTGGTTTTTCCCTTTTCCACACTTGCTGTAAGGTCATGCAGATCAGCATCAAATTCCCGAATGGAGTCCACAATCTCTTTTTTCATCCTCTGGATTTCTTCCCCGGATTTTTTCGGAAGCTCTTCTTTGAGCTGTTTTTCCAGCCAGAGAAATTCTTCCTGATCTCCGTCGCTTTCTTTATATGCCCTGATAAAACGCTTCCAGATTTCCTTCACTTTCCCGGCTTCTTCAACCGTCAGCCCTTCGACCACGATTTCTCCCGATTCTGGTTCCACGGCAAATCCATTCTCTTCATACTTTCTGGTTTCGTCTATTCTATTTTCATCCATACTGGTTTCCTCCTGTTTACCTGATTCTGGAAGCACATTTGAACTTCCTTTCTTTGTATTCCTTTTCTAATTTTTCAATATCCTCCCTCATGACCTCATTCAATGAATGTGTCTCGCTGACAGCCGTTAGGATGTCCGACGTATCAACGCATGGCTTTCCTTTCACATAAGCGCTCTCAATCCCGTCCTTTACAACGCCCTCAATATCTGCCCCGCTATATCCATTCGTCTTTTCTACCAGCTTTTCTATATCAAGATCCTGCAGATCTTTAGGCCTGCGTTTCCTGATATGGATTTCAAATATTTTTTTACGTTCTTCTTTTTGCGGCAGCTTCACATAAAATATTTCATCGAACCGGCCTTTCCGTACTAATTCCGGCGGGAGCTTCATGATATCGTTTGCTGTCGCCACAACAAATACCGCGCTTTTCTTTTCCTGCATCCAAGTCAGGAACTGCCCGAAAAGCCTTGTCGTCACTTCGGCTCCGCCTCCGTTTCCTCCGATTCCTGCAAATGCTTTTTCCAGTTCATCAACCCACAGGACGCACGGTGAAATTGCTTCCGCAAGCGAGATTGCCTGTCTCAGGTTCGCTTCTGATTCCCCCACATATTTTCCCATGAGCCGTCCCATGTCCAGTTTCAGCAGGGGAACCTCAAACAGCTTTGCCGATGCTTTTGCATTCAAGGATTTTCCACACCCAGGAATCCCAGCGATCAATACTCCTTTCGGAAGTTCTACTCCATATTTCTTTGCCTTGGTCATATCCTTTAAGATCACTGCCTTCTTTTCCAGCCATTCTTTCAGGTTGTCAAGTCCGCCGATATCCTCGAGCCCTTCGCTGACTGGAATCATTTCCAGAATCCCCGCTTTACGAATCATCTGCTGCTTCTGCTCCACGATAAGCTGGATCGTTTCCCTGTCCACTTTCCCCCTTGAGGAAACATCCAGCGCAAGGATTGTTTCGATCTCTAACTCGGAAAGCCCTTTAAACGCAACCACGATCTCATCCAATAGCCCCTCATACAGGCTCCCTAAGTCATTCTCTGACATAAAATCGGAAATCACCTTCCGTATTTCTTCCTCATTTAGAAAATCCTCCCTTAGAAGCACCATATATTTTTCCAATTCTTTTGGAACCCTGACAATGGGTGAAATAAATATAAATGTGGTTTCCAATGCCCCTGCCTCTATCCTTAAACAGGCATTTTTCAGCAGTGCGACCAGTTTAGGGTCTTCCAGATATGTATGGATATCTTTTATGATCAATATTTTTCTATCAAATTCCTCTTCCCTCACCCCATATCGAATCCACTCCTGCAAAGTCTTCTCAGTGTCGAGGCTGCTATGGATGCTGGTATACTTCCCATTTTCAACTTTCTTACGGTCTACACAGCCGTCCATCTCATTCCATTCCCACACCCTGCGGCTTCCTGTCACCTGCAGAATCAATTCGTCAATTTTATTGTCATCAAAGCTGTCAATATAAATAATCGGAACCTGCGCATCAATGTATTCCCTTAACCTTACGTCAAACCTGTTTTCTCTCATAGTGTTTTTCCTCTCCTGCCCCTCTATTCCATCGCTTTTTGTACCTTTGACAAATATAATTTAAAAGCATCCAGCATACTGTAATAAATCGCTGTCTCTGGACTTCCCATTGCCGCTTTCTTCATTTCTTCTGTTGCAAATTCCACATCCTGTAATTTTATTTTCTTCTTCTGGAACTCTTCTCTGCTGTGGATCTCCAGATCCACCACCGGACAGCCGATTCCTATGAACTCTGTATTTCCCATCCATTCCCGTATGGAAAATGTTTTCCCAAATAGATATACCGGGCTGCACCCGGACTGTACAAGCCGTTCCAGTTCCTCCTGAGTATCTGCAATATGCTCCATTTTCTCTAATTCCTCTTCACTGACATAGGGCTTTAGCTGCTCCCTTAACTCTGTACCCTTCATGATGCTCCGGAGGTTGATTTTCTCCGATCCGTCCCATTCGGCTCCAAGTGCTTTTGCCAGAAGTTCGCCGAAATCATCTTCATCACCGGTCAGTTCCCGGACCTTTTCCAAAATATCGTCATAGTAATTGTTTTCAAGCCACCGTTCCAATTTTCCGTTTGAATAATACTCAGCAGCAGACTCAATGTCAAAATTTTCCCGAAGGGCTTCAATGTCCCTTACCTCTTCTCCATTTTTCATCACCAATGGAAATTTTATCTTCTTCATCAATCTCTTCTCCTTTGTTCTTCTATGTTTTTCAGAAATTCTTTCCCTTCCTGGTAACTGTATCTCTTCAAGACCTCATTGCCATATTTCTGTAAAGTCATCTGGAATGATTCGATCTCATCCAGCCCAAATGCCATAAGTTCTTCTTCATTTTCCTGTCGATAGCCTAAAAGGTAGAATCCTGAAAACTGATATTCTACTGCGACAGGGAAAAATTTAACCCGGCCCTGTTCTCCTCTTTTCTCTTTTAGTTTCAGCCGGATCATATTCTGGTCAGAGATACATTTCAGTAAATCACCGAATAGCTTCATAAAGGCTCCCTGGCCTGTTTTTTCTTCATACTGGCCGATCTCATTCAGGAGGAATTTTTTTGAATCCTCCCTGTCCCCTTTTTCGGCCACAGACTGCAGGCTCATCATAAGTCCCTCAAATTCACCCTTTTCCAGTACCCGCTCACTTTTTAATATTTTCACAACCATCTGCAGTTCCAACAGGGACAGCGAGCCCCTTTCTCCACTGCCTGGAATCCGATAACTCCCCCTTTCTAAATGGTACTGTACATCCTCTCCACTGTATTCCTCACTCAGAAACAGCCTGATCTTTTCAATATCCCGGTCAAATGTACGCCCGCTTATTCCATACTCGGCGCAGAACAGCTTTTTCTGTACCTCCTTTCCTTTACGTAATACTTCATACATTTTTAATATTCTGAGTGCCTGATCCTTACTTTCCATGCCACCACCCTTCCATTTCAGCTATACCATAACACACAGGTTCGACAGCTCATGACGTTGCGGAAAAATTTCTTTAAAAATTTTCTATATTTTTCTGGCATGAAATTTGTGTTTCCAGAAGAAAGATAAAAAATAAAGGCAAAAAATAAAAGCATGCCTGTTAAGCCTGTTTTGTCTGCCCTTGCAAAAAAGTATTCGATTCGAACCACTTATATTATGGCTTATTTGCATTACAAATTATGCCGCTCTTTTATGTCAATTATTGCCGGGCGCCTTATTAGCCGTCCATATTAAAAAATTTATTCCTTGATTCATACATGCTTCTGATAAAACGGTTTATGTTTATGGAATCTTTCTACGTTTAAGGTTCTCAATAATTATATTGCTAAATATAACCATTAGCAACATATATCAATATTATTATAACTGTAGGATAGTGTTTTTGGAAGGGTAAAAGTTATATTTTGTTATCATAGGAAAAAGATGCTCCAGACAGCGGAGAAAAGGGGGCTATATGAATTTAAACGAAATTGGAACAAGAATCAAATCTGCCCGGCATGAAGCCAGATTGACTCAGGAACAGTTGGCAGAACTCATTGACGTCTCACCACACTATATCTATGAGATAGAACGAGGCTCTAAAGCCATGTCCTTACAGACATTAGAAAAGCTGTCTATCGCATTACACCAGTCCATAGATTTCCTTTTCTGGGGAAATTCCATGCCTTACTCAAAAGACAGCCATTCTCGTGAAGATCGGTTATCCATGCTTACCAATAACTTACCGAAGGAGAGCAGAAACGCACTGGCAGATATTTTAACTGTCCTGATCCCCTATCTAAAAGCTAAAAAAGAGAAGTAGATTGTTCACTCTACTTCTCTGTAAAAACAGTGCTTCTTCTATCATTTAAGGTAATGTCAGCAGATTTCGAATCCATCACCAAAAAATGGAATGGTTATTTTAATCACTGATTTTACTGGATTCCTTTAAGCCTGCCCCTTTTATAATATCGGCATCTGCGCCTAAGCATTTGCATATAATGCACTCTCTGCTTTTTTATATTCTTCCTCCGTATATCCAAAAGAAATAATTTGCTCTTTGGATGCATTCGCTTTGATCATTCTCTTGATGGCATTCAAACGCTCACGCCTGATACCTCTTTCTTCAATATTCTCTGACAAATTACACATAATTTGAATCCTCCCTTCTAATTCAGCAGTCATTATCATTCCATATTCATCTGCCAATACACGTTTCTTTTCTACAGCATCTTTCTCAGAAAGCAATTCTTCCAGCATAGATATCAGTACGTTTTGAGATTTCTTTATGCTATCACTGTATTTATCGTTCTCTCCATTCCGTATATTAACAATAATGCCTTTCATCAGATCTGTATGGTATGGATTTTTCTTATTCCCAAAAACCATTTTTCTATCTAATCCGATTTCCTCAATGGAATCTTCTGTCTCATCATTATCCATACAAATCCAAATACTCCGGACTTTTTTCAGATTATCAAAATCACTGTGAAAAAATTCCGTCTGCTTCTGTGCTGAGATCATCCTTGCGAGATAGAATATGATCCTGTTCTCCAGATGATATCCTAACCTGCTATGGTCTGATGACCGCTGTGCTTCAAGGTTTATCAGAATTTTTATCTCAGCTTCCTTAATGTATGCTGTGAAACGGATATCATAATAGATGATTCCCTCTCCGGGAATATTATCCTCTGTTACTGTTTCTTTTACACGTCCAAGATTGGAAAGCCCTGCATCAACCGGCCTTGTTCCGATTTCGATATCATCGCCGATGCAGCCCATAATATCTTCAATATCCATCTCCTGAAACTCTTCTATTGTATATTTCAAAATACGCGACAATATCTGCTTGTCCGAAAGCAAATATTTTACATTTGTGTCATATGCAGAACCAGAGTCATTCGTAGCACTGACTGTCTGCGCTAAATTTGTCTCTATCATTGGTACTCACCCACTCCCTTTTTTTCATTATATGCGATATAAATGATAAAATCAACTGCTTCTCAACGAACCCTCCAGCTTATTCGATATAATAAATACAATTTTTATAATCCCTCATGGTTTTACAGCCTCATCATCCTGCTCAAAGCATTCGGCCATCAATAATACTGCATACCGGAATCCTTTAATAAATCCTGCTTCTTCTGCAATCGAAGCGGCTTCAAACAGCTTATTTCTATATTGCTCATATTCCAGAGGTTCCATCTGTCCTTCCTCTTCTTTGAGCATACCTTTGAGTTTCTTTTCTAAGTCCCTGCTGATCTCATCTGTAAACTTTGTACGCTGTATCATGGCATTGTAGATCTCTGTAATTTTTTTATTCATATTTATCTGGGGAACTTACTTATGTTCCTTTGTCTCCTTCCTTAGTAATTCATCTAATGTAATACTCCTGTCTGACATCCAGCACCAGTCTTCTTCTGAAAGATATATACTACCCTGCGTCTCTTCATCTTCCAGTTTATCTCTGCATAAAAGGCTCCCATAAAAATTCACCAGTATGCCCTTTGCAATCTGTACTGGATTGCCAAATCCATCATCATCATGGCGGACTTCATATTGATACAACCCTTCCGGCACAGAATCTTCTTGTATTCTGTCACAGGTAAAGAATGCTTCTTTTTCAAATATCCTTACCCTTTCATAGCGCAATTCTTCTGCATGGTATCTCATTTATTTTTCTCCTCGTGATCATTCAATACATATATGACTTCTCTTACATTAATCTGAAATTTATTTGTTTATCCTATCACCTTGTTCTATATATCCAAAAAGTGTTCGGTTTGAACACCTTCATACATTACCATTCAGCCTGACGGTTTGCTGTAAGGCCTCTCTTATATGCTTATAGAAATCTGTCGATATCCATACTATTTGTCTATGATATTTCTCCTCTTTCAATGCATACAGCCTTGTAGTCTTTATATTTGAACAAGACAGATTAATCACTGTTATACTGCCGCTTCATTCTTTTAAAAAGGGGATTCTATTTTCAATCCCAAGCGCTTTTACCCATTTATCCTTATATAAATCTATTCCTGTCTCATTTCCGCATTTCATTCTCCCATAATAATCTCGATATGTAAAAGACTGCAGCGGAATATTATACATGTAATTAAATAAATCAGCTATCTGCCATCCTATGCTTTTCCAAGTTTCTCTACACAAATGTAATGTATTTATATTTACTGGATTGACAATCATATGGATATGATAATGGGACTGCTTATCCAGATGCAAGAATAACATATGCTGGTATTCTACAAATAAATATTCATTTAAGAAAGACATAATATCCGTCATAGTCTTTTGGTCTACATCCTTCTCCCATCTTAGCGTATCAAAACTTAAAATATAGTGTAATGCTCTTGTATTAAGCGACTTTACCCTTCTCCATTGCAAGTACAGCATTTGATGATAGATACATTCTATAGCCCCTTCCGTTCCAATGAGATATAGATTTTTCATTATCCTAAAGCTACTATGGTTATATGAATAAAATAATAAATTTCTTAGATCCTTCTCTGTCCGGTATACAGTCGCCTTTCCATTCTCTCCTGCTGCTATCTTGAATATTGCCATAACTTTCTTACTCCTTCCATGATTTCTATAGTAAATGGACGTATCATACATTCCTTATCACATTGACACTTACAACAGTTCTCTGATAAACCTTCCGCTGCAGCAGATATTCCATTCAAAGCATCTGCTGCTTCTGGACATTGAAAGTCGTCTTTATCATTTCTTATTAAGTACGTAATATAATTTCTTGTGTCTAATTTTCTCTTTTCCTTCCTTTCCTCAAGTAAAACATAATCCTTATCTGATATTCTTACATGTAGATCATTTGTCTTTCTTTCTCTGGTCTTTTTTGTTTTATTAACTTGATTTTTCATAATGCTAATCCTCCTTTTATTTTTACTATATAGTCCCGACATATTAATTTTTTATTTCTGCTCTCCCAATCCAAAAGATAGATACTTGACTGAATCCAAATATTAAACTGTAATTCATTTACCCTTGTGATTCTAAAGTGATTTTGAGACTATTCAATAAGCGATATAAATGTGCTCTTATTGAGTATAAAAACGGATATTTTAATTCACAGTTTGAAGCTGTTATAAAATGCAGCTTAACAATCTAAATTCATTCAATGAATAAGTTTTATAGTATATAATAACCTTCCTACTGTTCTCTAATAAGCATTCAACCCCTCTCTATATTTCTTCACTTAATACATATCATCTTCCACTATGATGCAAAAAAACGAATAACTCATTTTATGCTTTTATTGAATAATTAAGGACTTTCATTTCTCATTTTGATCATTAGATTCATTCCTATTTAGAATATAAGATTCGTTTTTTTGCATCATTTAGCCAGTATAGCAAAAGTGTACACTTGTGCTATACCAAGTATTTTTCATCGTTTACAGCTTATCCAAGCAACGATTAACTTAATGTTGATTATGTTTGATTTTCTATGCGTCGCCAGTCACCTCCAGTCCCTTTTTTTGCTTTAAATTTACTGATATGAATATCAACATTAAAGAAATATGTAATCCGAAGGAGGATTCTATAATGAATGAGGAATTGTACCAAGACTTAATAACTGTAGAAGAGCTTTGCGAAGCACTCACAGTCGGAAAGAATACTGCCTACAGACTGTTAAACAATAAAGAGATTTCTGCTTTTCGCATTGGACGAATGTGGAAAATACCCAGACAATCTGTGACCGCCTTTATCAAAAAAAGATGTCAGGCCAACTAAAAAAGGACTGGGGTTATCCAGTCCTCTTTATCTTCTGTCTAAAACAGAATCAAAGTATGTTTCCTTATTATCATTCCGATTTCGGAAAGGTCAGAAACGAACACTTCTATATATGCTCATGAGCATTAAATCCTGACAAAATATCGCTGTACTGCGTAATAAAATCTAACAGATTGGAAAAAAAATCAGGTAGTGTATATAGTTTTGTGTCTTTGCTTTTCCACCTTATTCCAGAGCCCACAAAGCCTAGTAAATACTGGATATTCCAGCCTTTGATGTAACTGGAAAATATAGGATATCCTATTTCCGTAGACACAAAATTAATTACACCCTCGCAAATCATGCCGCCAGTCTGTTTAATAATTATACAGCCTGCTTCTTAAACATATTTAGATATTCCTGCGCCTGCTGTAAAGAGATATCCAGTTTTCTCTGCAGCCTTGCCAGAATATCACCTTCTGAAAAGTCAAATTCATATCCTGTTTCAACAATTTCTTTTGCCCTGCCTCGTGTCTCGCCCCTTACTTCGCCTCTTGCTTCACCTCTTGCTTCACTCTCTTTTGCAATCTCATCAAATAAAGTACACATACTCATCTCTCCTTTTTCAAAAGCATTATAATCAATCTTACTGTTCGTTGCCCCTGCGACTGTCATAACCACAGATTTATCTACCTGATGTTCTTCCCCATATTGTATCGCTTTTTTCTTTGCTTCATTCTTAGGAATCTTCTTATCCAGGATGATCTCCAGCAGGTTAAATAAATCCACGTTGTTCATATTATGCAGCATCAAATCATTTCGTCTTGCTTCTACTAACAGTATCTTATAATCATTTACATATTTAACGATCTTTTCCGGGATATCCAGCATCCCATGAAGCGTCGTTGCTCCCCTACACATTTATCTTTGCTCATGCTTACGAAACACTCACATTTCTCTGTGTGTTACGGTTTTTTGCCGCTAATCGGAATGCTTTTTCCATTGCAGGTGTAAGTTCAGGTGAATCTTCATCAAATACAATTTCTCTCTTTGCCGCTTCTTCGATCTGCTTGATTTGTTCCTCTGTTGGCTTTTGGTTTCTATCCAAAGTAACTGTCCGTATCATAATAAATACTCCTTTCTGTTTTAGTGGCAGTTCTTGCCGATATCAAACGAATATTTTCTTTTCGCTCTGTGTAAACGACAAATAATACATCATGTACCATTCCTATTGTATTATAGCGGTCTTCATTTATACTATGTTCTACATCATATATTTCGATACGCTGTAAATCATTAAAGACAAGCATTGCTGTTTCAAAATCAATTCCATGCTTTTTCAAATTTAGTTGGTTCTTTTCCTCATCCCATTCGAAATTCAAAAGATTATCCCCTTTCTGCACTTAAAAATATACTCCAGTACAAAAGAACCTATCCGCAAGCTGCAGCCTATATCAATGAGTATGAAATACGATTGGTTCATTGCATAAAGGTCAAATGTGAAATCAATCCTGCGTCCTTTAATTTTCTTTTTCTCCGTAAGACTATAGCATAATCATATCACACATTATGAAATAAAGCACGTATTATTCTGATTCATACAGCATTGCGCAATTAATGATGAATAAATTCTTCCTTTTCCAAAAGTCTCTCTTCCGACATGTCTGGCCAGAATATCCGGAATCATCCTCCTAATCAGTCGGCACGCTGATTGGCCAGGGTATGACATATAGCCTCTACTCAGAATACCTCCCTCCTTTCAAAAAAATAATAGTAATAGACCCCTTTCTTGTCCCTCTCCCTTTTTTAGCAGACAGGACGGATTGTCCTATCTGCCTCAACATAATATTTTTCAAATTTTTCTGTTTGTGCGTTTGAAATGATACATTGAAAATACAGACGAAACCTCTTTAAAAATGTTTCTGAAATGTGGATTCTGATTTTTGTCAGTAATCTGACTGAGAAAGACAATCGGGTGATCCAATACGGAATGTAGATTCGAAATATCTTGAGATTCATTATAATGCCCTTTGGCTGGAAATGTCAATTCCAAACGCACAGATACGTGTTCGATTTTACATTTTTTAGATGGAGCGCATATCTCCTTTCAATATTTTTATAATTTTTTTTGCTGATTTCTATAGTAATGCTGCCCTCCTTCCACAGATCCATTTAACAGGATGATCTTTCATCCTGCATCTGAATCAGCTTGCTTCATATTTATAATATATCACTGATTTTTTGAAGTTTTACACAGCTTATATCGTGTGTCAGTCTATGATAATCCTTTCAAAAAATGTGTGTGAAATCTTTGCTATTTCAGAGCATAGATCCGTGAACTCCATGCCTTCAGGAAGGTGGCTGTAAATATGGATATCCTTTGCTATTTCAATGATATCCTCCGTTTTGATATTGGATTTCTTACATTTATCCAGCATTTTCCCCAGACATTCCTCATCTCCCATCGTATACAGTTTTTTATCCCTGCATAAATTTTTCAGATCATCTGCAAAGATCAGACGTCTTTCAATAAATTTAACCTTCTCCATAGTTTCATCCATCCTTATTTTCCTTCTTTTTTCTGGCAGCGGATCATGATATCATGCAGCAGATACAGATCCTCTTCGCTCACATGATCCGCCCGATGCATGATCGCTTTCGAAAGGAATACAGTCCAGTCGATATCCTTCCAGTTTTTCTGCGGAGATGTGTATTCTGCCACCTTTTTTATTACATCCGTAACCTTCTTTGTTGCACGGGCGATCACTGTATCTTGCTTTTCCCATTCACGAAGGACTTTCTTATGCCGGAATATCCTCTCCGAACGTGACAATTTTTCCACTGGTTTTTCTTCCTCTTTCTGCGGTTGCTGAGGTGTGTTCGTTTCGAACTCTTCCGGCTGTTTTCCCTTCTGGATTGTCTGCCCGGATGTTTTCTCTTCCGAGCTGCTTTTATTTCCATCCTCTTTCTTTACTGTATGCTTCCCTGCAATCTCTTTTACAGAAACAGTTTTGCCCTCTGCTGTTCTCTTTGCAACTGCTTTCTGCTCCTCCGGTGACAGCTTTGCCGCTTCATATGCAGCGGATATTCCCATATTTCCATTCTTAAACTGGTCTTGGATCTCCTGCACTGCGTTGTGGGTAATGCTCTCCATCTTTGCAATATTCGAACTGCTCTCATTCATCAGGCCCGCTACGATATCCCTCAGTTTCCCCGGTATCTCAAGGCCATCCTCTTTCTTCGCCCTCATAAGTGCCTCTTTTAGTCTTTTTGCCTGCTGGGTTTTCTCCCAGGCCGTTAATTCCCGGTTGTATGCATTTCCCATCAGCAGGGAAAGCTCCAGCATGGGCTGGGTCATATCCTTATACAGATAGCGTACCTGCTGGTATTCTTTATGCCCCCTTTCTATATTCAGGATATTTGCACGGTTCCTTCGGTGGCCGCTGACGATCCAGAACTGGCCGTCTACCTTCCCAAGGACTGTGGGCTGTTGCTGGCCTACCGCAAGGAAACTGTCCGCAAGCTCCTCTATATTTTCCTGGGCATAAAAGTTACTGTCAGAGGGCTTCACCTCATATGGGTTCAGCCAAATCTCTTGATACTCATTTGCTCCGTCTGTACCGGAGGTTTTGCTTTTGATATCCATAATGTCATTGATTCCAAACTTTGCCATTGTCTCTTACCTTCCTTTCCCTGTGTAGCTTGTCACGAATCGTTTATAATCCTGTGCAGCAGAACAGCACGGACTGTATTCATAGATGGGCTTTCTCAGGAATGAATTTTCCGCAACCTTCCGTGAATATCTGATCATTCCAAGTATCGGATATTTCCGATAAAGGCGGCTGTCTGCGTTATCCCATTCCTTCTCTAACCATTCTAAGCCAGCTTTTTCACCGTCTGTGTTCTGGTATGCAGTGACTAAAACGCCCCGCAGTTGGAGGGATGGATTCAATGCTTTTGCATCTTCAATCTGTTCCGCTACGATATCCAGCCCTTCCAGAGCGTCCTCATCAATCTTGACCGGAACAATGACCTCATCAGTAACAGCAAGGGCATTGATCACGTTCAAACTGATATCTGGTGGATTGTCAATGATACAATAATCATATCCACTGAAAGGATGATGGTCTGCAGTATTCTCTTCCTCCTGATTTATGGCTTCCATGAGCTTCTTATATTTTCCTGCAAGATCTTCTGTTTCGCCTTTTATCAGGTTCCAGACTGCACCGAAGAGCGACATATTAGCCGTCACAATGTCTATGCCGTCATAATTGGTGGGCTGTATCAATTCCTTTGGATTCTGCCAGTTTCCACAGAGAAGGTTTGTGATCGGAGCGACCTTCTCAGGATCATATCTCTGATATGCTTTGCTCAGGTTCCCCTGCTTGTCATTGTCCAGAAGTAAGACTTTATAGCTCCTGCGCCATAACTCATACGCAATATTTACCGTTGAAAAACTTTTTGCGACTCCGCCTTTTAAATTTAATAAACTGATTATCTTCATTTTCTTTCCTTCTTTCTATTTTTATTTGATAAATTTTTACACCTTGTTTTTTGATTTTTCATACTGGATTTCAGCTAATGTTCGAAAATAACACCTTTTCAAAGCACAAAAAAACCGGAGCATTTCTGCCCCGATTCTACTTGTATTCTATATCAATATGACCAATTCATAACGCTCTTCTTCCCTCAGCTTCCAATTTCAGGGATCTCGGAGTTATTATGCAGTTACTTATCATGCAGCATTTCAAAATATTCCAGCAGCATTGATGGAGAATATACGATTGGCCTTTCTAAATCAGCCTCCAAAAAGTCTTTATCCCCAGATAAAATGATATCTATTTCATGATACAACGCATCACTCAGCACGGGAATATCTTTTCTGTCCCATAATTCACCCAGCCTTTCTTCTGTACTTTTACAAAACCGAATATCCAACTGCCTGTATAGATCATATACCTTCCCAGCTTTAGCAGGCCATTTTTCTTTTAGCTTCTCTTTAAACTCCTGATCTATATACTCAGAAACATATAATTCATGCTCTAATCCAAACAGCATATTGAGTAATCTTCCTGTCTTACCGCCAAATACCAGGGCTGATATAAGCACATTTGTATCAAGCATTATCCTCATAAATTCATCCGTTGCCTTCTGAATGCTGCTATTTCCGCAATCATGCTTTCTTCCGAATCCCATCCTTTATCTTCCACAAACATTTTTTGAATTTCTGCAAGAGTATTTTTACTTTCCTCACTCCTTTTTTTCTTACGTGAAGATACCAAATATTCTATAAAGCTGATTGCAGTTCTATAATCTTCTTCCTCTAAATGATTCAGCATATCACTGACCACTGCGCTTGTAGGTGCCATATTGATTCCTCCTTCAAACAATTTTTAAAACGTTTACCACAACCACTAATAACAGTATATCTGCTTTTTTTCATAAAATCAATGAAATATCCCGATAAAAGAACCTCTTTCAATGAAAAACTTTTTACGACTCTACCTTTTAAATTCAATAAACTGATCGTCTTCATTTTCTTTCCTTCTTTCTATTTTGTATTTTACGGTTCCGATTTTCTTCTTTTGAAACAAAAACATAAATACCATACTGTCCTTTTATCTCAGAAAAAGAGTATTCTTTATATGGCATCATGTGATAGAGACACTCCAGATCCTCACTGGATGCAAGTGCAGTAAAAACTTTTGAGATCTCTGCCATAAAATATTCTCTGTCCGGACTGTTTGGCTTTTCAAGCGTTCTTATTTTATCAGCAATCCGTCTTGCTTCTGTCCTGATTCTTCCAGCCCGTAGTGACTCAATATGCTTCTGGAAGTCCCCCTGTTTGAAACGGTCACGGTTCTGTTTTTCTTCACACAGGATATACCTGTGTGCATCAGATTCATTTGTCATGTATTCAGAATAAAGGTATTTTCCGAACAGAAGATCATCCTCTCTTGAAACAGTTTTTATTACGGGCTGTTTTCTGCTCCCATGCTCATAAACCACCCTTACATAATCCATGGGAAGCGCCTTCTCCTCCACATGTTTACTGTGCTGCCCAAAATCCAGTTCATAGAGGTTTCCCAGAATTTTTTTCCCATCATTGTGTGTAATTTCTGCTGCGTAGGCAAGAATCCCGTAATGATCTCGATTTCCAAAAAACTGCCACACATCATATGCAGCGGAACCTTTAAGGAACACCTCATATTCTTTGAGGCAATGCGTTCCATAGGGACGAGAAAGCCACAGTAACGTCTTATCCCTGTCTTCCGGTTCAGATGCCGCCATCGCTAAGATCTGTTTGTCGATCTCAAAATCACTCTGATAGAATCCTGTATTTTGATGCAGGATAGCTTCCAGAGATTGGATCAGGTCTACACCCATAAATTTTTTCATCAGCTCCACCTTCTTTCTATTTTCGTACTGTCTTTTGAATTGGGTTCGAAAAGAACACCTTTTCAAAGCACAAAAAACCGGAGCATCACTGCCCCGGTTCTACTGGTATTCCATAAATAAACACTTCTATGATTTAATTTTGCTTAATAAATTTATCCGCTTCATCTTTTGTAAGCTGGTACTTTTCTATCAGCTTGCCTATGATATCTTCATCAGGAATGGCAAATGCCCTGAGACTGTCAACCAATACTTTAATTCCCTCGGTTCTTTCTTCTTTTTTTCCTTCGACTCTTCCCTCATCTCTTCCCTCTTCTAATAATAACTGTGCAACCTGTGTCATACGAATTACCTCCTTAATCTGCTCCGCTGTTTTTGCGTCAATAATCTTATCAGCAAAGACCAAAATCCCTGACAACACAAACATCTGATTCTTTTTGTCCGTGATCTTCTTAGCCAGATACACTGCCTCTTTGACTGCCTCTCTTTTTGCTTCTTTTCCTTTATAAGTAAGCGGCAGTATGATAAACTGCATCAGTTCATCATCTGATAACGGTACGCCATCTTCCAGTTTTTTCTCTAATACATCCCTTATGCTCTTTGAATCTATCTTCCTTAAATATGCCTGTTCCAGCTTCAAAGTCAGACAGCCTGCATGAAATAATACAGCTATATTATATCAGAAAGCATTCCTGATAGATACACCTTCATCTAAATTTAATTGCCTTTTTATTCTCTGTCAGATATTGATTGAAAATCTGAATGAATGCTTAAAAGTGTTCTTTTCGAACCTAAACATAACGCTTTTTAAATTCATATAGTTCAATGTTTGTCCTTGGATTGTAAGGAATATTGAACCTGATTTTTTAATGATAAAAAATAACATCCCCTTTCTTACAGTTTCTTTGATATTCTGATATTTTCCTGATTCAGGAAACCTTGTGAATCAGAATAGCTGCAAACTTCTTTTGTGGACAGAATTTCTTCTGTCCATCACCATAATATTTTTCAAATCAAATTTCTTTCTCATGTGGATGCGCAAATTTACTTAATCATGTTATTTTACGGTTCCACAGTTAGCTGATAATATTCAACCCTCCTTAAAATAAATTAGTGCCGGGAAAATACGCTCCCGACACCTCTATCAGCTTCTTCAAAGATATAATATATCATTGAAATGTCCGATTTTTTCATAATAATTTTCATTCAAATTTTCAATATGGTTATTATCCGTCCCACTTTAACGTTCATATACATTGAACCTTTATTGTATATCCGATAAGTAACGATATCGTCTCCGATACGGACTACAATTTCAACGGAATTAGGTGCCAAAAACGTCTATCCAGACTGTCTAAAGCCATCTTTTGAGCTTTCTCAATTCTTGCTTTTGTATCTTTATTCATTATCTGATATATCATCCATTGCTTTTTAATAGGCGTGTTCGAAAATAACACCCTCAAAATATAAAAACCGAGGTATCTGCCTCGGTTCTACTGGAAATGAACCACCGCCGCTTGCAGCGGGGAATTAACCCCGTGGTAGATCAAATCTAAATTTCTAACCAATCTGTCCTTCACAAATTATAAATGAATTTATTATTCACATCTAAGCATTTGCATATAATGCACTCTGTGCTTTTTCATATTCCGCTTCCGTATATCCCATAGATAATATCTGCTCTCTTGTAATATTGACTCTGATCATTCTCTCAAGAGCCTCTATTCTTGCCTCTTTTCTTGCTTCTTTTCTTGCCTCTATTTTTGCATCCTTTCTTTCCCGTTCTCTAATACTCTCTGACCAATTACACATAATCTGGATTCTCCTTTCCAATTCAGCAGTCATTGTCATTCCATATTCATCTGCCAATATACGTTTCTTCTCTGATGCATCTTTCCTGGAAACTAACTCTTCCAGCATAGCTATCAACACATTCTGAGACTTCTTCACAGCTTTTCCAGAAGAACTATCCGCTCCACTCCTGAAATTAACAGTAATGCCTTTCATCAGATCCGTATGATATAAAAGTCACTGTGAAAAAATTCTGCTTGTTTCTGTGATAAAACCATTTTCACAAAATAAAAACAATCCCAAGCTCATATTGTTTTTCCCTTACAGCCAATCGTATTTAACCATTCATCACTATTTAAAACTATTAAGCCAATACCCACCGCATAATCATCAAATAGATTTTGTTCTGGATGTAAAAATACTCTTCCTTTATCATTTGTCACTATTTCATACACATCTTCTGCCACTTTTGCTATAGCAATTAACTCACATTCTCCCAAATCTTTTTTTCTAAAATTCTTCTTTTTAATATCATCTAATGATATAGCACCTTGCGAAACAAGATGTTTTAAATAAGTAATATCCGTCATCCAACTATAGAATCTCTTACGTATCTTCCTCAATTCTTCTTTAGCACCAGGAATATCATCTACATTTACAATCCGTATAACCTTTATTCCCATTGTTCCATGAGAAAGATTATAAACACTATTATATGTATCTTTTGCCTTTTTATCTTCACCTTCCAAATAATATCCGGGCTCTAATTCAGTTAAGATAGTATCTGTAATCGTTATATCAGTTCCGTTTTTCTTACATAAATCTGCAACCGAAAAAATATTGTCACGAATAGCATGAAGAAAAACATTTGTATCTACCAAGTAATACATTAGCTTATCTTTACTCCGTTTCGTATTTTAATGGATTCGCCAGTAGCTGTTCCAATTTTTCCTTGCCGAACAAGTATATCTACTTTTTTTTGCAGTTCTTCATATGGCTTCATAAATTTTTGATATTGTGGTAATTCTCTATTTGGCACATAAAAATTCCTGTCAAAACTTTCAGCTACTTTTCCACCTAACGCTTTTTCAATTTCCTTCCTGACAGTGTCATATTGTTTTGCCTGTCTATTTCTATATAACAATCTGCGTAATACCATTTCAAAGCTTAAACAATATTTATGACATAATTGATCCACATAATTTCCCAATTGCGCTCTATTATCAACCATAAATAAATCCTGCTGAATCGCATAATGAAAGTCCTTTACCAAACATTCTTCAGGATATAATAATTCTCCAGCAAATTCGTTTGCTTCTTTTTCGATACTATCCGAAGTGTACCCCAAAACCTTATCATCGTCTGAAATACTTTTCTCTCTATGCAAAAGCCAATGGCCCACCTCATGAGCAAGTGTAAAATTTTGATGTCCCATTGGTCTTTTGTAATTTACACAGATAACTGCAAATCCATTCATACCATATCCAATAAATCCAGAAAGTTTATCAATATCTTCTTTAAACAAAAGCAGCCTGCATCTATCAGTATAATTATCCATCATCAAATGTTCAAAAAAATCGCCAGGAAAACTTTCTATTTCAAAAACTTTCCTGGCCGTATTAATTGCATTCAAAATATTTCCTGTCAAAGTAATACCTCTTCTCCTAAATCATGCCTTTTCCGACAATACTTCACAAATAAAAGCATAATCATTCATAAAATCCTGAATTTTCGCTTTTACATTTTTAGATTTTATAGTATCTTTTCCGCTATTCATTGTAGATATCAGCAAATCCTTTTTCCTGACTTCACCATTAACAAAATATTGAGTATCACAATGAAGAGCATTACAAATCAAAGATAAATCAAACTCATCTATTTCTTCAAAAGCAAATTTATCATTGATTATATTGCTAATAACAGTTTCATCTAAAAAAGCCATATTTGATAAAGTAGAAATATCAATGCCTAACAAATCCATTCTATCCTGCAATTCACTACCGATATATTGCATAGCACACCTCCTACTCCTACTAAATGAAACAATCTCATCTTTTCAGTTTTATTATACCAGAAAACTTCGAATCTGTGTAAAAAACTTTACAAAATCTCATTATACTATTTGGTACAGTTTTCTCTCGACGAATCATGGTTACTGGCATATCCTGTTCATGCAGTTCACATAGCCCTTGCGCCCACTATATATAGCTTTATTTTGTTAAAAATAATCTATATATTGTATGCAAATAGTTTTAGTAATAGTAGGACACAAAATATTCCACCGCGTTTTCCGGGAATACCTCCTTGAATTCTCCATATAATTGTGCGGCAAGCGTCTTGTTATGAGCTATCACAAGCGTTGGTTTATTCAGCTGGGCTATCACATTCGCCATCGTAAATGTCTTACCAGACCCCGTAACCCCTAGTAAAGTCTGGAATTGATTGCCCTCCTTGAAGCCTTTGACCAGCTCGGCGATTGCCTGCGGTTGGTCTCCTGTGGGTTGGTATGGAGCATGTAATTTGAATATATTCTGTTCATTTTTCATGACCGAACCTCCTTACTATGTTCACTATTGGCCCGAAAATTTCCTTGATTTTCAGCAAAATTCTTGTCTCAGGGTATTCTTTTTCCGACCAATACAGCAATTACACGAATAAAGTCACTAAAACTGTTTTTCCTGACCAGGCAGTACTGTCAAATCCTTTCCAATATTCCATAGCAAAGAATAGCACAGAGAAGCCTATATGGAAAGTCTGTATATCCATTTCCTTTTAGAACATTTGTTCTTTTTCAATTGTACCAAAACCCATCTCTAAATACAAGAGGGAAAATGAAAAACTTTTTCCCAAAAAGAAAGAGGCAGATTTACTGCCCCTCTCCTAAATACCATTCATTAATATCATCCATTTCTTCAACGTCTGAATAATCATAATACCCTACCCTGACATCATCTTGCTCTGCATTTCCATTTTCCTCCTGCAAATCAATTTCTTCCTGAAACATCTCTTTTAACATCTGTTCATCTGTACGATCATATGGATGGACATCTCTGATAAATTCCTGTATCTCATCTTCACAATCTTCAATGATTGCCTGCATATCTGCATACGTGTCAACTGTTATCATGGATTTTGCATGTCCCATTGATACAGCAACTGCTTTTTGATTGATATTATTTTTCATTAAAAGCGTAGCATATGTATGTCTTAAATTGTGGAAAGGGATATAAGGCAGTCCCTCTTTTTCCAACAATTCCTTATAATGAACGTAAGCATAGCTTTTACTTCTAGGTCTTCCATAGCTAGAACAGCATATGTAATCCAAATCCTGGAACACCCATTTCCCGCTTTGCCTGCGGCTCCGGTTCTTTTCATACCTCTTCCTCTCTTCCAAAATTTCCTGAAATACATAATCGGGAATATCCAATTCGCGGACACTGGAACGTGTTTTGGGTCGTATTTCCTGTTTCGTTCTCATATTAGCAGGAATCTTTTCAGGATCCGTATGCAGGTCTTCCCCAAGCTGTCTCTGAATTTTCAGCTTGCGATGGACAAAATCAACATCTGAATACTTTACTCCATTGATCTCACTCCTCCTAAGTCCCATCAACAATGCAAACACAAGCTGCATATGAATCTTGGACTCCTTTGAAGCCTCCATCAGTCTTTTCACCTGCTCTAATGAGTATGTCTCCGCCTCCTTTACCTCAATCGTATGATATGATGTTTTAGATACCTTTTTGGGAAGATTAACATCTTTACAGGGATTTGCAGCAACCAGATGTTTCTTCAGCGCATAATGCATGGATGTATTCATAATTGTCTTCGCCAGCTTAGGAATTGAAATGTATTCATCTGCCAACTTTTTATACAACTTATACAGATGTCCCTGGTTTAATGTAGACAACTTTAAATTGCCAAGCTGTGGAATGATATGATTTCTAATACAGTTTCTGTAAGTATGATAGCTGTTTGCCGTAAAAGCGATTTCCGGTCTCATTACATACTCCAGCCAGTATTCAAGAAAATCCCCCACCTTAATATTGGGATAAACTACATATGTTCCTGTATGAAGCTGACCAATCACATGATTTCTGGCTTTATTTGCCTCTGTCTTTTTCCCATATCCTGCATGTTGTCTTACCTTCTTACTTCCATCCTCATAAATTAATGTAACCCTGAAACCATATTTCCCTTTTATTATGAGGACATTAGAAACATCATATGATACAAATGGCCTAAGTCTTATTTCTGATAAGTCCATGTATCAACCCCCTATTCTGTATCGGAAATAAATTCTTTATTCATAAATTCCAAAATCTTTTTATCCGCATCCATTACTTCCAAATAATACTCAAAAGTAGTATGAACCGAGCTATGCCCCAACATTCCCGATATTTTTGCAATACTCACATCACGCTCTAACAAAATTGTAGCAAACATATGTCTGAGCCCATGAACGGTAATATGCGGTAATGAATTTTTTTCACAAATAACCCTGATTTCTTTATTTAAAGAATGCGGTCCATGAGGAAGCCCGTTCTTTTGGCAGCATACATAATCATTATCCTGATATCTGTCCCCTGCTTGAATCTTCTGAATCTGAATACGCTGTTTCCGCTTTTCTAATTCTACCATTACAATAGTCGGTACACGTAAAATCCTATTGCTTTTTTCAGTTTTAGGGTCACGCTCTACCAGTTGGTATTTTTCAACCTCAATACCACCGCTTTGCAGCTTCATATCCATTGCCAGCTGACGCTGAATATGAACTGTTCTTTCTTCCATGTTGAAATCACTAAATTTCAACCCTCGTATTTCTCCTTTTCTCAAGCCAAGATATAATGCAAGGATAATCTCCAGGAACCAGTTTCTCTGCTTCGCTGCTGCAAGAAATATTTTAAGCTGTTCTTTATCCAAAACATAGATTTTGGGCTTTCTGCGCGGATATTTTTTCGTATTTGGAACAGGATTGTCGTTTACCATTCGTTCTGAAACAGCATCCTTAAACGCAATATACAACAATTCCCTGCTCTTATTTCCTGCAGATTCACAATACCTTGACGCTCTTTTTAAAACCTCGTCCAAATACTCTGAACTAACTGTCCTAAGCTTTACATCTCCATCAATTGATGGTAACAGGAAGGTATAAAGCACATAGGCTGTTAAATACCCTGTTGTACTTACTATTCTTTCTGAAAAAATGCTTTGATACCAGTAAATCAGATAATCTTTCAAAGATATATCTGATCCCTGTGTAGTAAGTCTTAAGCCCAGGTTCTGATTGAACTCCTTAATGTGCTTTTCATAATCTTTTTCCGCTTCGACATCACTTTGGAATCCTCCTACTTTTCCATATATAACACTATAATCTTCTTTTAAAATCTTTGTCCTGTGATACCACGAACCTCTTTCATAAAAAGCATGCGGGCACTTTTTAGATTTTTTATCCATTCTCTC
Organism: Lachnospiraceae bacterium M18-1; assembly: GCA_000403295.2. Taxonomy (GTDB): domain Bacteria; phylum Bacillota; class Clostridia; order Lachnospirales; family Lachnospiraceae; genus Schaedlerella. The sequence goes on from KE159605.1 coordinate 1,193,622, forward strand.
TCCTCTTAAATTTCCTCTCCATCTATCCACCTGTCAAAAGAATCTTTCGGAACACGGTAGATACGCCCTATTTTAATTACTCTGAATGGAGCCTGTTTTTTATTAACCTCATCCAAGAAATCATAAGTTTTACTTCTTCCAATACCCAGTAATTGCTGAATCTCCTCAGCATTGTACACCTTTGATAACAGATTTTCTTTTGCCATATGTCCTCCTCCTTTTATAGTTTCTGGTTAATGAACTTCCTTGCCGAACCTGCATTACTGCGTAAAAAAAGACACCAAAAAACCAGCCGATTTTTTAGTGTCTTTCTTTTTTAATCATTCGGTCAAAGACCGACATAAATTTTTTACTTCTGAACCTACTCCAGAACAAGAATTTTACACAGTTATGCATTTCTGCAAAAAATTACAGTTACACTTTAACACAATATATAGTTGTTTGTCAACATTTTATTCTATATATTGTATTTAATCAGCATTCTTTATACATTTATCAAAGTACAGCCAATTGCATATAACCTTCTCTACATTAAAAGAAGCCTGCATAACCTTAATTTCTGTATATTTTTTTCTCATTTTTTCATACTGTTCACATTTGTTTGCTGCTATTCTACCCTATCTTACAAATCCAATCCTCCTCAACCTCCACTTCATTCTCCCGCAGATACTTTTCCAGCACGGGCCGGACATACACAGCCTCATATTGATCTCCCAACGCTTCTCCTCCCCATGTTCCTTTTCAAACTTCTCGCACCACTGCTTCTGTATATTGGATGCAATCCGTATTTTCCTGCAGTCAAATCCATATCCTTCCTCTGCCGGCATCTGAAATTCCACTGCCACCTTCCTGTAAAATGCAGCCAGGTTCAGATTGGGATAAAATGCATCTATCGTCTCCTGCGTAACTTCCCTGATTCTTCTCTCCATCTGCTTCTCTCCTTGTTTATAGAATATTGACGTGTAGATAAAGTAACCGCCTTGGTGCTAATTGGGGGAGCACATTGCTTTTTCATATTCAAGAATCTGATCCCATGTTAACCATTTAGGTTTTTCCTCCTCCGAAAAACTAAGCCAGATTCTTTTCATCTCTTCTATGAGCTTCCTTTCATCTTTTAATGGAAGAACGTCTTAATTTCTGTTACCATAACCAAGATAATAGTCACAATCACATCTGTATCTGTCCAGCATTTGATATTGGAACCGTTTATTTTCATCAGCTTGTCCTTCCTTTGATAAAATAATAAATGGTCTTCGGATTGGCATATCCGGCTCACCATCAAATGCATTATCCACTACAGAGCAAAGATCTGGCTGATTGCTTCCTAATGTAATATCCTTCCATAAATGTCCATGCTGGTCTTTATAGACTGGACGCGACCAAAAGTCTGTACCTATCGGCTGTAGTTCTAAAGTATCTTTCATGCTTTCTGATGTATTCATATAGATTCTCCCTTCATTGCCCGTATGTCTTTGAAAAAGTCTAAGGCATCAAACAGCCCCTGCTGATAAGCTGCCCGCCCATATTCGGAAGCGTTTGCATTGCTTTCTTCCAAGGCATCCTCAATCAGGCTCCATTGCTCATGTGTGAACATATCTTTATTCAGCTTTTCAGTCTTTGCTTCGGCCTTCTGCTTTGATTTCTGATATTTACGGTCTTTCCGCAGTGTATCTTCCAAAGCTGTATCCAACCTGTTCCAGATAAATTGCTGTAGAACCGTGTGTCTGCTCTCTGGCTCCGTATCTGAATTTGTATCAGACTTTATATCCAGATCTTCATCAGATTTCGTATCCGGATTCTGTTCTTCCTCTGCCTTATGGTCATTGGAAACCATGCTGTTTATAGCCTGATTCCTTTCCCGGCAGATGTTCTGGAATAGATCAGCAATGATCAAGAACCCTGCCTGCAGTCCCATTTCCATATATACGCTGGCATTTTCATTTACCATCTCGTTCACTGCGGATAACAGTATGGAAGTTCCTTCTTCACCATATCGTTTAGCAACATTTTCATAAGCCATATCTGCATCATCCAAACGTGCCTCATAACTGCGTTCATCACGGTCCGGAACCATGCCATATAACAGATAATCTGCAATTCCTTTTACTGTTGCTCTTTCAAATATTTTCTCTGCAAATTTCATAATATTTTCCTACCTTTCATCATTTTGTTTTCTATTAACAAGGCCCGCCTTCCGCACCGTGAAAGGCACCTGCCGGATACATCCAGTTATCCTTTACATAGACCGAATCCGTAGAAAATTCCCCCGTCATCAGACTGTACAGCGCTTCCTGGTCACCGTGATAAACACAGGACTTTGCGTTCCCCACAAAGGTATCCAAATCACAGTGATTATCCAGCGTAAACCCAAGGATCTCTTCATCTTGCTTCAGCATTTTATAATCTTCCGGATATAACTCCCGAATTCCCGCAAACAGTGCCGGAGTGGAAAAGATACACATTGCACAGCTGCAGCGGTTCCATCCGGCGCGGTAACAGGGATGGGGATTCACCTTATGCCTTTTTAAAACCTCCCAGACATCTTTTTCCGAATAATCAATGACCGGACGCCACTGGTGTACGATCCGGTGTGCCTTTGCCTCTGCATTTGTCCTGTGGATTTCCATCTCGTTATATTTGCTCCGCCCGACCGACTCCCCTCTGCGCTCTCCGGACACAATCAGCAGGCGGGTATCCTTCTTTGTCTTCTCCAGGCATGCCGTCACGCTGTCCTGCACGGAAGCTTTGAGACTCCCGCTGCACCAGCGGCCCTGATGGGTTCCTCCTTTTGCCGGAAATTTTAGCCGTCTGCCTCCTATCTTTTCCAAATGCTCTAGGCTGTCCAGATTTCGGAGGACCGTATCTGCTACCATAATCTTTAAATAGGCAGAGCACCACCGCCTGCTTAAATCTCCGGTCTTCATGGGAAATTTCATACGGTACCCAAACTGCTCCAGCTGTTTTTCCATATCTTCTGCAGACTTTTCCTTCAGTTTCAGGCACTCCTTATATTTCTTTGACAAAGGGCACTGCCAGATCTCCTGTGTATCCGGTTCCTGCCATTCAATCGGCTCTGATGCGCCGATACGGTATAATTCTCCAAAGAAGCCGTTCTTTCTCCAGGATACCCTGAGCGGTACCTGCTCTGCCTCTGAAAAAGCATGGATATAACTGGAGGTACAGCGCCAGTCCATCCTTCTTGCCGGATGCCCACCGTCAATGTCATGATGCCAGAATTCTATCTTCTGTTTCGGAACGCCAAGCTCTAACAGCTTATAGTAACAAGCGATACTGTCCTTTCCTCCTGAAATCAGGAGAATGATCAAATCATAACTTTCCAGCGGCAGCAACTCCTCCAGCAGAATTTTCTCCATGTACTTTGAATCCCTGCGTCCCGGCACTCTCGGCCTGATTCTTTTTCCGGTTCCATATATTGGGACATCTGGTTTTCCATAGATGACCGGCGTATCTTTCGTACAATCGGCATCCCGGATAAAATCCGGCTGAAACAGGGCAAGCTGTCCGTTAGACTGCTGGAAATATGTTTCCTCTATCTTCAATGTATCCACCTCATTTCCAAAATCTATCCCAGACAATCCTCCTTCACCAGAAGCGCCGTCTTTCTTTCCCCGGAAAAGTGTGATTTCCCATTGCAGATCCACATGCTCCCGCGAGGTGCAGTCAACGCACCAATCATCCTTCTCCACCCCGAAGGCATGGATGTATACAATTCCACATCTTTTCTCATTGCAAATTCTATAATCCTGTTAAATTCATCCATAGTATTCCTCTCATAATGCTTTTTCTGTACCCGCTTTAAAAGAAAGGCGGAAACTATGATCCGCCTCTCTTCCTAAATTACATATCTCAAATTTGAATTCATCTTTCTGACCGCCTAAAAAACAGCTCTTTTTCATGAACACACTCCCTTATATGAACACAGGTTCTTTTCCTGGATAGAACTCTCCGTTCGTTATGGCAAAGGATCTTGTCTGATTTCTTCTTTCTGCATTTTCAAATGCACCTTTTGCACGGTCATAATACTGCACTTTATCTGATAATTTATCGCATAGTTCCACACTGGTCTCGTTGATTTCTTTGACTATCTGTGATAGTCCTGATGTATCCACAATTCCTATGTCCGGAACAAGTAAGATTTCATGGATAGAAGATGGCAGCACATAAAAGTCAGAGCCTATGATCTCTCCTACCTGTTTCATCAATTCCTCTTGAAGGATCATAGAAGCTCCGTTTTTCATACTGCTATCCGTCAGGCACAATATCGGCGTTTCTGCTATTTCCGGATGCCATTTTGTTTTTCCATCTAAAAGATTTCTGATGGTTCCATTGCCTGTCATCATCGAACAAAGGTAATCATCCATCTCAAAAAGAAATGCCTGTTTTTCCCTCTCTGAAAGGAGTGCATCCTCATGTAGCTGCTTTAAGGTTACCTTCCACTCCTCCATCAGTTGTTTTACAACAGGTGTACTGAAATCCTGTTCTTCGCCCTCATATATCACTACATAGTAAACAGCCGCAAAATCCCCCTGCAATGTATAAGCCTTATCATTAAGCCATCCCTGGTTTAATTCCGGGTCACAAAGCTTTATTCTCAATTTATCTTTTACCTTTTCATAATCTTTTAGATAACCCAGATCAGATAAACATTCCAAATTATCAAGTTGAATCCGCCAATCCACAATCCGCTTTATGCTGGCATCAAGGCTGTTCCCTGACATGTAATCATCATAGATCTCTTCTAAAGGAATAAACGGAACTGTACTATCACCCTGCCGTCTAATCACAAGAGCCGGAATCTTTCTTCCATTCTCTTTTATGTTTTCCTCAATTGACACCTGCGCGTCTTCAAAGGACGGCGGCAGATACATCTGTACATTCTCAGCTAAATAATTAAAAAATTCGTTTCTGTTCATCATATTCTTCTCCCTTTCTTACTCATCGTTGCTTATTTACCAGCCATCTTTACCGTTTTCAAAGAAAAGGAAAGGAAAATTGATTCTCTTTTCTCCTTCCCTTTCCACGTTTCATTGCTTTTTTAGATTTCCATGCATCCTAATAGTTTTTCGCAAATCCCTTCAGATACAAATTATAGTCTTTCTCTCTCGTTATGAACCTGATCCAGTAGTCTGCAACATGCCCGTTCATGAAAAAATTATACTCATCTTCACTCACAGATGAAGATGGATGAGCCTTACAAAATTTTCTTAAGGATTCCAGATTCTTAAGCTGCGTCACCAGACAGCGGTAAATATCCTGTGATTCCCGGTGAAACTCCTTCGACCAAAGTTCCCCTCTGCACGGAAAATAGCTCCCCTGCCAGCCATCGCTGCCATAATATGCACGGATATGCCCGATCTGGGCATCCGGATACTTCCCTGAACTTAAAGAATCCGGTGCTTCTGAGCAATGCTCGAACACATCAGGGAAATTACAGGTCTCCTTCAGCTCAAACAACATATTTTCTTTTTTATCCATATAAAAATCCCTCTTTCTCTATGCGGCATGGCCGGTTTTCTGCCCGCTGTCGCCTAAAGCAAGGCAATACCCCATACCTGTCTCTGCCTGAATCTCTGCCAGTTCCCTGTGGCTTACCAGAACCGCAAGCTCATTTTTTACCACACCTTCCAGAATCCGGTCTCGTTCATAGGGAAACGGACAGTATCTGTGATACTGCTCCTCCATCTTAAGATAAATCTCCTGAAAAGAAAGCGTTCCCTTCCCCGTAAACAGCCTTAAGATTTCTTCTCTCATGTGTGCCTGCTCTTTTCTCAATTTCAGCAGATACTCTTTTCCTGCCGTCTCAACCATATCATTCGTTCCCCGTCCTTTCTTTTTTAATTTGTGCCGTTGTAATCCATCCTGAAAATCCTGTTATGCCGCTTCTTTTACCGTATCCGGAATCTCCATCAGATCTGCTTCCAGAATGTCTGCGAGATACTGTCCTCTAAAGAGGCCGCCATTGATCTTCACTTTCTTCTTCCGCATTTCAGCATAAGACTCTATCCGGATCTCCCAGCTCTTTTTCGCCAGCGTAACATCGTCCCTGGTAAGCCTTTTCTGAACAACTGCCTGCCACTTCCGTAAGAATTCCGATGCCTCTTCAATATCCTTCTTCTGCCGGTCATACTCGGTACGCTTCTGCCGTATCACACCACCCGGCTCCACCTCCAGCGTATAATAAGGCTGATCCGGCTGTTTTGTCTTCCTTAAGAACAGAATATAACTCTCCTGACTATTGATCCGATCGAAATACTCCTTCTTCTTGTCAATACAGTGGTGTAATGCCTGTCCTTCTTCCAAAATATCCTTGATCGTTCTCGGTGCAAGAATTGTATACGTCTTATTCGAGTATTCATATTTCTCCTGTAACCTTGGAAGAATATCGTTGATGTAAGGAAACTCTTCTTCCAGTTCCCCGGCAGTTACCGACAGCTGGTTCTTTTGGATATATTCCACCAGTTCCCCATGCCTCTGATACAGTTTGGATACCCTGTAGACAATCTCATCATATACATTCATCTTGACACGTTTTGCCATAGAAAGGTAATCTTTCCAGGTAATCAGCACCTGACGGATACTATCATTTGTTCCTACATTCTGACGGACAAGATAATTTTTTACCTGTATATAACTCATCCGGTCATGGATAAATGCAAGGTCTTTGGGCAGAATACCATTTTTGACAAACCAGCCGATCAGCTCATCCGTCAGGATGATATTTTCCTTCTTCTCCTGCTGCAGCCAATACAAAACATTGATATCGCCTTCTGATTTTCGTAATCTTTTCAGTCTGGCGTTATCAATTTCCAGTTTTTTCGCCAGCCCGCCTTTTGCATCTCTCCAAACTAATTTCTCTGGAGCTTTTACCAGTTCTTCTGACAATTTGGGAAGATTTGCTTTTAAAATCTGCTCTAATACCGGAATTTTTTCCCATGCTTTCAGATATTTACGGGGATTTAAAACCGGATTTTTTTGTATCCACTGTATGAGCCCGGTCTTTTTTAATTCCCGCCGTTCTAAATCATACAAAGTCCTTGGGTATACCTTTCCATGCAAAAGCAGAGGATAATAATCGAAAAGGCCAACTCTGCGGAAGTAATTGTCACCACTGTTCCAACGCGCGCCCCTGTTTTTAAAATCCCCATAATAATATGGATCTTCCTGGAACTGGTCATCATAAAATATACGCTTCGTTTCATAAAAACATATTTCCCGGTTTTTGAAATCTCCCTTTCCAAGAATCATCCGCGCCTCAAACAGCCTTAAGATAACCCCTTTTCTGCAGCGCTGGATTAAATATGCAGCTTTACTTTCTGTCCAGATAGATCCGGATTTGTCTACAGATTTAAACTGAATTTCCTGTCCGCATTTGCTGCAGATTCCCTTCTTGTTATATCTGGGAGCATGGATTGGGACCATCCTGCCGCAATGGGTACAATACCCTTCTGTCGCGCCGCCTTTTTTATATTTGTAGAAAATATAATGTTCAGGAATTACCTTCTTAAGGAGCCACCGTTCCCAATCTTTCGGAAGTTTCGGCACCTGCTTCATGGTCTCATCCCATACATCCGTTATTTTTTTATAACGGGCAGCCAGCTGGCGCTCCCGTATCCCTTCCTGATAGCAGACCAGTGTTCCATAATCGCCTGTTATTGTTTCCAGATATCTGCAGACAAGTTTTTCATCTTTTCTGCTGATGTATGTCCCTGAATCATACATATACCGTGGCCAGTCAAGATTTTGCAGCATGGACTTTCTCCATTTTCCGGTATCTGTCTCAAACGTGATAAAATCATCGGCTCTTTTGTCGATATATACCACATAGACCGGATATTTCGCTCCTGCCCGTACAAACTGGGCCAGGAACACGGAAATAATCAAATACCCTTTTTCCTCCTTCACCCGCAGATACCTGCCATATTTGTATTTTTTATTCGTTCCCCAGTGATCGGATGGAACCGGCTGATCCTGTTTGGCAATCTGTTTCAGATATGGAGTAAATTCCGGAGGATTCAGTGTCATTAATTCTTTTTTCTTCATGCCTTCCACTTCCCTTCTCATTTTCCATAAGCATCATAAAATTTGTGCGGATGCCAGCGTTTCCCGTCGATGTTTATCAGTGCAATCTCTTCAATCTCAGGGCTGTTCTGCTCTTCCTTCAGGATTAATAAGAAATCTCCTTTTTCCCCTGCTGCTCTTGGATTCTTCCCGCGGACTACCCCGTATCCGTTGCAGGCCGTACCTGTTTCTTTCTTTACCCCGTAGTTCCACTGGCGTTTCGGATGTTCTACCATATAAACTGCCGCCTCAAAAAGCATCTGCTCCAACGAAAGACGTCGTATCAGGCGCATTTCTGTACAGGATATCTTGCTGTCTACCGCATCCTCATCCAGATCTCCGCCTGCATCCACCTCATAATAAACAGAGTTGCGCCAGTCGGAATAATAGTGGAAACAATCCAGCGGATTTTCTGCACAATGGAACCCATTTTTTACACAGTTCGCCTCCTCCGTCCGGTTTATCTTATCCTCTCGGAACTGGAAACCAAGACAGGTCAGATCCTTACGGAATCCTTTAAATGCTCTCACTCTTTTCCTCTCCATTTGTTTCTTCGTTTTTTTCTGCCATCATGTCAAACAAGGACATCTGGATCGGCTTTTCTACAGATTTCTTTGCCCCTTTCGCCTGCCCTGTTGTTTCCGGTTCCTTTTCCGGCTTCTCTTCTCCTTTTTCCGCGGTCTTTTCTGTTTTTTCTTCCGATACGTCTTTTGCTGATGAACTCCCGGATGAAGCGCTCTTTTTCTTGCGTTCCTCCTTCTTTTTCAGGGAATTCAGCCGCTTTTTCGTTTCTGCTTTCCGCGCTTTTGCCTCCGTCGCTTCATCATCCAGGGCATAATACGCATCCGCCCACTGATATACCTGCGTCTCCGATATTCCCATACCGATAGACTGGTGAGCGCTATCCGCCCGGCGGTTCGGATTCTTTTTTCCGCCAAATCTGGTATCATGCTCTTTTTCTGCCATCTGATACGCCTGCTCCATGATATAGTTCATGCATTTCTGGAGCGTTTTCTGCTTCTTTAATACCTGGATTCCAAACATAGGGTCTTCTTCTGCCTTTTTCATCAGATATCTGCCTACAATATCCGTAAAAAGCTTATCCTTCATCAGCCACAGCTCTTCCTGCAGCTTTTCCGTTGCAGAATCATAATCTTTTTCAGACAGCGGGATCTCCGCAAGCTGGAACCTCTTCCCTTTGATAAAATCCTCCACATCCTGCTCCGGCACCAGCCACTGGGCCGCTAACACCTTAAGCTCTGAAAAATTCTGCGAGTTCCTGAGATGCACTGCCATTGCATTTAATTCTTCCGTATTGTTGATCAGTTTCTCATACACGGCTGTTTCCTCCTTAAATTCATCTTTAAAAACTTCTCTTACCTATTTGGTTTTTACGCTGCCGGGTGCAAAAATGGAGAGTCCGCTGACTCTCCACCTGTTATGCTGCATTCTCCTGTCTGCGCATTTTCTCTTCCATCTCTTCCATTTCCCGTTCCACTTCCTCTGCAATCCTCCTGCGCTCCTTATCATCCTCTTCCAAAAGCCCTACCAGTTCTACCAGGATGCGGGTACACCATTTGTTTGACTTCCATTTATCCGAAAGCTTTCTGGTCTCTTCGATCAGGTCTTCATAGTCCGGTTCCGTCATCTCCCTGTTCCGGTACTTTTTATATACCTCATAGCATTCCTTCATGACGACCGGAACCGGTATCTTTGCCGCTTCATCCAGATTGGAAAGAAGCCCCATCAGCATCCGGTGATAATCGTGCCTTTTGCAGAGTTCTTCAATCCCCATCTGTTCTCTCCCCAGATACAGGGACATAAAATCATTAAATATTTCCGCAATTTTACTCTGGTCTACCATTCGTTTTCTCCTTTCTTTTACGTAACTGCCAGGTCATAAATACTCATCTGCCCTTCCACCTGCCAGTCTTCCTGCTGATTCTCCTGCCTTTTCTCAGGAGCCGCTACCGGCTTTAACGGTAGGTCCTGCAGCTTTTTTGCCGTTTCTACGATCAAACCCGTCAGCATACCCGGACTTCCATATTCCCTTAGGACTACCAGGTTATCTTCTGCAAGTGCATCTGCAAGCCCCATCACCTTCCCGGAAACTTCCAGTACGCGAGTGCCCTTCTTTTGTTTCGGCGTCAGCTTTGGAAGAACGGCCTGCATATACCGGTATTCTTCCATTGCCAGGTACTCCTGCACCGCGCATTGTGCCTGTGCCCGGATCTCGTCCGCACATGCCATGAAGCTTTTCGGCACTTCTGGCGGGATTGTCCATCTTTCATCTGCCCCCTTAACATCCAGCTTTTTCTTGATCTCCAAAAGCTCCTTCCGGATCCGGTCCAAAATCACCCCATCCGTGCACATGCCGGCAGCATCACCATAGACATATACCTTTTCCCATTCATAAGACAGCCGGACAAACTCCTGCTCCCATGCTTCGGGCGACTTTGCCTGCGCCATCATTTTCTTATTCCCCCTTCCTGCTCTTTGCCTTTTCAATCCTTCTTTTTACCGTGGACGGATAGCAGCCAAACGCATTGGAGATCTCTTCCAGCGTATACCCTTCTTTCCGCATCCGGTACATCAGATTCCCCATTGTCTCTTTTTCCATAACCTCCACATCTTCAACCTTTAATTTTTTTCTAAAAATCTTCCTGCTGACTGGATGCTCCGGCCCATATTTATAGATCAGTTTCGCCTCCGTCACGTCCACATCGCAGAAAATCGCAATCAGTAAACAGTAATAGCCGCTGTCCTCATTCCAAATTGACATCGCACACCTCCTTTACGGATGACCGTGCCGGCATATCCTCTGGTTACAGGCAGAAAAGCTTTCTTCCTGGCGCTGTCCTTAGCATTTACTACCGCAAATGTTCGTCAAGTATCCGAAGAATCCCATCCATGCCGTTATGCTGAATCTCTTTAAGCATAAGATCCAGGCTGACATACGACAGCATGTTCTTTACAAATTCCTCCTCCCTGTGGACGCTTAAAAATACAAAAATAACTTCATACAGCCCATTTTTTGCCAGGCATTTGATGATATTTCTTGCCGCCACCATATTCATGTGTTCATCACCCGGCGTACAGATCAGATGCCAGTATCCGCTGTATCTGCTGATCCATTTTAAAAGCTTTCTGCTCCTTCTTCCTTTCCTGTTTCCAATCATCTTTCTCCCTCCTGTAAGGCATGAATACAGGTAATTTCCATTTTTTATCACGCCGCTCTTTCCTCTGCCTTTACTAACACTTCCATCAGATACTGATCCGCGTCTGTATGCAGTACAACGCCGTCAAACTCCGTACCGAGCATCTGCAAGTCTTTTTTGCTTCCCTCCTTTAAGAATTTCACAATCCCAAAATCCTTCCGTTCACAGGAAGCAATGTACAGGTTCTTGTCCGCATCCAGATAAAACCGGATCTTTGCACCCTTTACAATGTCGTACCTGCCGGCCATCAGCACCAACAGCTTCATTTTCTTAACCACGCTGTCTCTCCTGTCTCTCAAATATGGGATAACTGGTCAGGATCCGGAATCCCCAGTCTGTATCCGCATCCTTTACAAGCACCAGGCAGGCTTTCCTTAGATTCTCTTCCAGCTTCTCCTCGCCTTTCCGGAATCCATAGCCTACCGTCCTGGGAAACTGCCCGACCAGCGAAATCCAATCGCTGCCGCTGTATTTCAGCCATGCGGTAATGCTGGAATCGAAAAACTGATGCATGATCCCGCTTACCACTGCATTTGCTACTTCCACGTCCCAATAGGATGTTGCATAGCGGATATCTTCTTTCGTCAGCCTGGTCTTTAATGCCAGAAGCTGGATATCCGTATGCTTTCTCAGCGTATGACCGCCATATAAACCTACCCGGTCAAGGTTCCTCCGAATCGTCTGTAAGGTATTCTCAATCATTTCCTCTGGAACATCAGCAAATAGATCAACCATATGTACTCCTTTCCTTCCACGGACATGCAGATACTGATATCCCGGCGGATACCAGTGCGCCCAAAACATTCCCCTGGACTGTTTTATCGCATGTCTGGCAACAAAAAAAGAAGGAAACTTTCCCCCTTCTTCTGTACAGACTGCAAACTTTTCTGTTATCCGCCTTTTCGTTCTGTATTTACCGGTGCCATTCATTCGGATTAGCATACTCCTCCTTCCTGTTTATTTGCAGGGCAATCCTAAAACGCAAAAAAAGACACCAAAAACCCATTCTGAATTTTTGATGTCTTTTTTGTCTTTTATCAGGCTAAGCCTTAAATTTATCTTCCAGTCATCTTCTGGAACAAATACATTTACTGCTGCATTTTAAGAACACTCATGCACAAAAATCTAATCCATTTACACTATAGCACAATATATAGTTATAGTCAAGTAAATATATCTATATATTGTGTTTTAAATTAATATAACCACTGATTCATACGGCTTTTTGTTACGATTTTGGCCAATTACTGTAGTAACTTTTTGATCGCAGCAACAGCACCGCTATTTAAAGAATGATGTGCCCGACCATGCAGCGCCCGGTCAATCCCTTCAAAGGATTCCAAAACCATATTATTATGTACCGGACTATTATTGTTTAATAACAGCACATACCCGTCAACCCAGACACGAATCCCAGAATCTTTCAGAAACCGGGCTAAAATGTACACCTGGCGCCTGACCTGTTTTATGGGATTGCGCACCTGCTTTTCATAGATATTCCCGCCCCTGCTGACTTTATATTTTGTCCATTCGTAATCATCTTCTTTGCCCGTAAGCGTGCCGCTATAATTCTTTACTTCAATAATAAATACACCTCTGCGGTTGATAATAACATTATCTAATTCTGTTGCTTTTTCCTTGTATTTCACACAGACATTCGTAAGCAGTATATCTTCTTTCTGTAAAACCTGTTTTATTATCTCTGCTGCTTCCTTTTCGCCCCGCTTTCCTGCCCTGACTCCCGGCGCTTCATAGGTTTTATAAAATAATACCGCTAATACCGCTATAATAACAAGAAAAGCAATGCATCCTATCCCGATAAATATAAAAATCCCCATTTATTTGTCCATTTCTGTTTCCCAGACCGCATGGTCATATGCAGCAAGGGTTTCCCGGTCAAACAGGACAAATCTCACAATATCAATTTGATTCCTATATTCTTCACAGAACTTCCGGACTGTTCGGACAGCCGCAAGCGCGGCCCTGTCTACCGGATAACGGTACACCCCTGTTGAGATGGAAGGGAATGCGATTGTCCGAATTCCATGAGCAACTGCTGTCTGTAGGGAATTCCAGTACGCATTTTCAAGAAGCTGTTCTTCCCCGTCCTGTCCGCCGTGCCAAACAGGTCCTACTGTATGGATCACATATTTGCATGGTAAACGGTAAGCTCCGGTAAGCTTTGCCTCCCCTGTTTTACAGCCATGAAGCGTCCTACATTCAGCCAAAAGCTCACGTCCGGCCGCACGGTGGATCGCGCCGTCCACACCCCCGCCGCCAAGCAGGCTGTTGTTCGCCGCATTTACGATCGCTTCTAGATCATCCACTTTTGTAATATCTCCCTGAACCGTCTGTATCCTGTATCCCATAGAATTCCTCCTGATATAATAAGATCGTATCCCCTATTTCTGATAACTGCACCCGGTTCTGTCCGGCCTTTCACCGCCCTTGATATATCTCGCGCTGAACTCCATATTAATCTGGCGCAGTTCCTTCTTACCCTCAATATAATCCTGATACATTTCAGCCAGACCAACCATACAGCCGTCACAGGTTGCCGCAATGTTTCCAAGAGAATCCGCAACAATTTTCCCGCGCTCCTCTTTTGTCGTCTCCGAAATCAAATACCCCACTTCCAAATGTACCTCCTGATTGTCTTAATCTTTGGCAGATCATGCCTCTTTATCCGCCCCGGGCTATGGCTATATCACCCTTCCGGAAAGATGGTCTATTTCGTGCTGCACGATCTGAGCAGGCCAGTCTTTTAACTTCATCTTCTGCTTTTTCCAATTGAAATCGAAATACTCCACTTCGATTTCCTGATAGCGCTTTGTTTTCCGGACCCCGTCAAGGGACAGGCAGCCTTCTTCCGTTTCATAAAGCCCTCTTTTCCAAACCAGCACCGGATTAAACATCACAATGTCGATGACTCCCATGTTCACAATAATGATATTCTTCTTCACGCCGATCATATTGGCGGCCATGCCGACACAGCGGTCCCGGTTGGCATTTAAGGTATCCTTAAGGTCCCTTCCCACCTGCAGGTCATCCCTAGTTGCCGGTTCTGATTTCTGCCCTAGGAAAAATACATCCCTTACAATCTGTTTCACCATGATTCTTTATCTTCTCCGTTCTCTTTTGCATACCTCTTCAAACAGGCGATCTCAGCCCAGCATTTTTATCTCTACCCTGACTGGCGGTTTTACGTTCGCCGCAAACTCATCCGCATCCTCTTTCTTCCCTACAATACTTCCATAATGTATCGGGATGGCCACGGACGGTTTGATCGTATTGATAAGCTCTGCCGCCTTTTTCGCATTCATGGTATAGGTACCGCCGACAGGCACAAGCGCCACATCACACCTGACCGCTTTTGCCTCCTTTGTGGCATCGGTATCCCCCGCAATATAAATTCTCTGCCCGTCAATACGGACGATGTATCCTACCCATCCCGCATGCTTCGGATGGAACGGCTTCAGGCTGTTATAGGCAGGTACTGTCTCAAGCTCCAGACCGTCCACATCCTGATGCGTCCCCGGCTTTACCGTGACGATACGTCCCACAAATTTTGCAGCCTCCTGCGCCTTGCCCCTCATCTTCTCCGGAACGACCAAGATGGTCTCCGCTTTCGCGGCCTTTCCGATATCTTCTAGGGAGAAATGGTCATAGTGATCGTGCGTGATCAAAATGTAATCCGCATCTTTCGGCTCCTCACGCATTCGGAAAGGATCCGCATAAACAATACCTTCCCGCCCTTTGAGCCTAATGCTGCTTTGCGTAAATACCTCAATGTTTTCCGTCACCATCAATACCTCCTATTTCTGTGTAAATCATCCCTCTGTTGCCTCGCTCCGAACGCATCAGTGATACCTCTGTTGCCACGGTTTCCCTTACATGGATATTCTCTGGAACTTCCTCTGGTACTCCGCCTCTGAAAGACACCTTCCGTATCAAAGTGACATGAGGCGAGAATTTCTTCCTATCAAAAGGAATGCCATTCCCAGATAAAGCCCTCCTAAGCCTTCTCACATAGCTTTCCAATTCCGGAGTATGCCCTATCCCCGCAAAGTACATATCCCGGAAATGCTGCAGACCGTCAAATTTCAAAGGAACCGGAGGAAAAGGCACAGTTTCCATCACATCAAGGATGTCATCCGGATTGCCATACTCTCCGATAAAGGCAAGCGTAAGATGCAGATTCTCCGGCTTTGTGAAATTCCCCGCTACCCTGCAGCGCTTAAGTTCCGCCTGTAATCTGACCAGGTCCTCTATGACATCCTCGTTAAAATTTATCGCTATAAACAGTCTCATATCCAACTCCTATAAAATTCCATCCGCTGTCCTCCTCTTTCTCCTGCGGAATTCCTCTATTTCCTGGCTTATCGTGTTATAATCCCTCTCGAAAAGTTCATCATATGCCTGCGGCCACAAGGTATCACCCGGAACCTTCTCTATTAATTTATCCTGCACAAAGAGCTTGCTTTTCTCCTTATATTTAGGGAGACCGTTTTTTTCAAGCAGCCTGTTAAGTTCCGTCCGCCACAGGATCGTGATCTTCCGTTTGTCCTTCACTCTTGGATTGACATCCGCTTCCCGCAGGACATAAAAATCAATCTCTCCGTTATCGTCTGGCTCGACCATGATAATCCCCCACCATTCCGGTACATGCTCCTCTACATGGGCTGCATGGGATGTGCCTGCAACGATAATATTGCGGTCATAATACCAGTCATAGTATTTGGTCTGCCTCCCAAGCCTTGCATAGGTATCCGCATCGCTTTTTATCTCTATGCCATATAAAAGTTTCGGTGTGATCATCACAGCATCCGCTCTCGCGCTTCCCGTTCTCTTTTCTTCCAGTATCCTGATCTTTCCATATGTCTCCTCCAAAAAATCAAAAAGAGGTTCCCGGATATCCTTGTCATAAAGGGTTCTCCCGGAGTCATACCCAGACTCCACATTCTCATTTATCACACGTATCTACTCCTCATCGCCGCCAAGTCCGTAAGAAAGTATTTCGTTATATTTGGCGTTTGCTTCCTCATTTGCCCTTTTCTCTTTCCAGGTATCTGTCTCGCTGCAGATGGCAAGCATCTCATCCACGATCAGTTCAGCCTTCTTTGGCTTCACATTGCAGAGATAGCCCGTCATTCGACCCATTGCTCTCGGACTGCCAAGATTCTTTGCTATTTCCAATCCCAGCTCCTCCGGAAATCCGAGCTGCTTTACTGCATCCACAAGCCGCTCCTTTGCCCTCAGCCATTCATATTGGCCCGCCGTCATATGATCATTCCTTCCAAATTGTTATAAGCCTCATTCCTGAGACATCTGTAACTACGCTTCCGACTTCCTTTATTATATTCCGTTATGAGAATGAATACAAGATTCTTTCTGTAGAGCTATAAGCCTTTGTATCTTCTTCAATAAACTTAATTTCCTCCCCATCCAGATATAGATGGAATTGCTCTACATCATCTTTAATATTACAGTCCTCCATATACTCTTCCGTGCGAAACTCAATCTCACAAACCTGCCTGCCTTTTTCCAAATCCTTCCGGTTCAAATATACCGTAATAGAAAGCCCTGACGGATACCCGTTTACATCTGTAGAAAACCGGATCGTATGGAACGAATTTTCCTGGCACATCTGAATGACTTTCCGGGCAAATGCTTCCTTATCATCAATCCGGTCACTGTTTGCTACAACTTTTAAATACTGCCGGTTATTGCTGGACATACTGCTGACTGCATCCGGGATTCCCGAATGGCTTTCCTCCCATTCCTCAGAATCCTCCATGCAATAATGGAATATGCCTGCTACTCCTAGTATCAGCAGGATAGCTCTAAAGAACCGTTTTTGTTTGTTCATTTCTTTAATTCCTCCATTCATTGCCTTACATGAGAACATAAAAAAGAATAGACCATTTTGTTCTTAATTTCAATAGTCCAAATTGTTCTATTTATAATTATTTTTATTGGAGGAATGGAAATGTTGGAAATAGATTTGAAACGTGTAAAAGATTTAAGGGAAGATCACGACCTAAAACAGAAAGAACTGGCAGAAATTCTTGGTATCAGCCAGCGGGCATACTCCCACTATGAGAGCGGAACCAGGAAAATCCCCCTTGACGTTCTGGTGGAACTGGCCGACTATTATCATTGTTCAACGGATTACTTATTAGGACGAACAAATAAGAAAGGAATCTGTTGATAATCTGTTCTCTGAAATAATCCATTCAATTTTTTAGTCCATATTGTTCCAAATTACAATAGTCCATTCTGTTCTGCATATAATTCCATACAGGAGGATGAAGGACATGGCTATAATAGTAGATATCACACGTATTAAAGATTTACGGGAAGATTCCGATATCAGTCAAAAACAACTGGCAGATGTCCTGGGTATCAGCCAACGGGCATATTCTCACTATGAAAATGGAACCAGAAAAATCCCACTTGATATCTTGCTTGCCTTGGCCGATTATTATAACTGTTCTACAGATTATCTGTTAGGCCGGACAAAGGAAAAGAAATTCAACTAACCAATCTCCAAAAACACAAGAAAAAAAGCATGGAAATCTTTTCAGACTGCCATGCCTTCTCATCATACATACTAAACTTAATTTAAACTTCGTCAGAAAATCTGTTTTACTTTTTTAATCCGCTGACGTACTGGATCTGTTCAGACTCCGGAATTTTAAGCGACGCAATTGCCTACTCTGCACTCTAGTCCATGCTTTTCATCGGATTTTAAATAGATGACAGAATCCCTTCTCTAATCCCTTTTCTTCTATTCCTTTACTCAAATTACACATCAAAACACATCCTCAAAATCATTTTTGAAGTGAAATCTCATCTAAGAGCTTACTTCTATAAGCCTTGTCTTCGGTTGCTCTTCTGGCATCCTCCAGCCGACCATTTGACAACAAATATTTCATCAAAGATAAAATTATATCCTCGCCTTGAGCTATCCCTTTTTCTATCCCTTTTTCTATCCCTTCTTCTATCCCTTTCTGGATTCCTCTGTTCTCTACGCGGTCTAATACTTCACACATGTTCGTTGGTCTCCTTTCCATATCCGGACTATACACGTCCGCAAAACGATTATCACGTGTCATAACTGACATCAACTGCAATAGTTCATGCACATGATTAATCGTAGTCTCCGGCGCTATATAATTCCTATTCTTCCGCATCTGCACAAAATAATCCGCCACGATTCTGAAATCACTTGTAAACATCTGAACCTGTTCATCAGACAGATATGCGATCTCATACAAATTCATGCGGTAATCATTTACATACGGCTTTATTTCTTCCGGAATATCAAGACAGTCATACAGTGTCCTTGGCGTTTTCCAATGTTTCTGATATCCAAAATACAAAACCAGTGTCACTACAGGATACCTCGGTGCGGCCTTTCCTGTCTTTTCTTTCATCTCCTTATCTGCAAGAAGCTGTCCCCTGTAAGCCGCCCCATCATAAGAAAATAACCGCAGCGGCATATCACTGTCTATATCCGTCTGGTTTTCCAAACCATATAATGCAATCCGTACAAGTCCTTTGCGCCAATATTTAGCAACATCCCTTTCCTGTACATGTAATTTCCCATCTGCTTTATAACTGGAATTTGGACTCTCTTCTTCCAATTCATCCTCTTTAACCTGCCTCTCGCCATTAAAAAGCAATACATTGATAATGTCAGCAAACACATCATTGTAGGCTTCTAACGTCTTTTCCGCAATGTCTTTCTCTGCCATAGCATCATTCCTTCCTGCTATTATCACTCCTGCATTTCTTAAATTAATTATACTCAAAACATTTACCCTTTACAAGCTGGAACATAATCATTTTTTCATCCCATGCTCCTTAACCAGCAGACACAGCAGCCTTTTAGGGGCTGCTGTATCCTGCAAAAAGAATCCATTCTGTTATCTATGTGGTGCTCTTACGGATATTCCGGATATGGTTCTCAACCTTCCCACACCGCATGTTCATTCTTTTCCATTCTTCCTGCCGCAGGACAGTTTCCAGCGCCCCGCTGTCATTCGGCACATATTCGGAGTATAAAAATTTGCCGAATAATCTATGATCCTCCTTATGAATCCGCTCATCTATGTTCTGGTAATACTCGCCCTTTTCAAAAACCACCTTTACCTTTTCTACTGGCACAGATGTTTTCTTTACTAATTCCACATGCTCCCGGTAATCAAGCGGGTACAGGTTTCCGAGCACCTTCCCGTCTTCCAGGCCTGTCACTTCTACGGCATAAGCTAAAATCCTTTCACTTTTCCCGTCACCATAGTAAGTCCAGATATGATGCGCTGCAGTCGGCTTTAAAAATACTCGACCTTCTTTCAGGCACCAGGTACCACAGCGGCGGGACATCCAGAGATACGTCCGCTCTCTAAGAGGCTGTGCATCCACTTTCGCCGCCGCTTCCTCTAAATCTTTCCGGTCATAGGCGAAATCTCCCTGATAGCTCTGCGTAT
Source organism: Lachnospiraceae bacterium M18-1 (assembly GCA_000403295.2). Lineage (GTDB taxonomy): Bacteria > Bacillota > Clostridia > Lachnospirales > Lachnospiraceae > Schaedlerella. The sequence goes on from KE159605.1 coordinate 1,213,411, forward strand.
TCTTTTTCATGATTTTTTCCAAGCTGTCCAGCAAATCAATCCCCATAAATTTCGGCATAAGTTCCTCCTTCCTTTAATCTTCCAATATCCGCTGCCAGGTTTCAGAAATCTCCCTGACAGTCTGTCTTGCCTCATCTCCAAGCTCTGGATTTCCTGCCATCTGCTCCAGGTAGCTTTCTAGCTCCCGCATCTGTGCTTCATATCTCCTCACCACGCACCGCAAACGGCGGATTTCCTTCTGGCATAAAATCAGATCATTACTCATTTACGGCCTCCTGCTATTTTTTTGTTCTCGGATTTACAAAGGATTCCTGGAACAAGAAATATCCTTCCTCATAGCTTCCTTCCTGCCTTGCGCCTGCCATTCCGCCCAGGCTGTCCAGATACTGCTCCCCATTCTTGGATTCCGAAATATACATATAATATTTTGCACGGATAAACTGCTTTTCTTCCAGCGCGAACTTTTTATAGGCATCGCTTAAAACCAGCTCTGCCTGTAACTGTTTTGCTTTCTTTTTCAGCATCTCCACAGCAAACCAGACCGCTTCCTTTTCTTTCTCCTCGGAAATTCCTTTAAAATAAGGGCGCTCCAAAAATAAAGTCAGATATTCCTTCCTGTCATTTACCGCTTCCTCTCCTGCATCCTCCTGGGTGAGATCCGCAAACTGCAGTCCCTGCCGTTTCCCGTTTGTCCTGTAAAATGTTCCTTTCGTAAGGCGGATAATCGCCCTAAACACCAGTGTCCCTTCCATGGAAAGATATATCACCTTCTTATTCGCATCAAAGCAGGATAACAGGCAGCTTTTATATTTCCCATCCCGGTAAGAAAGGCAGGTATGTCCAAGCGCCTCCCCGATCTGCATGACCGGAAGCAGCCGGTCCTCTTCCCACAGTTTCATCGGCTTCCTTTTCACTTCCATATTCTTCATCCAAGCCTGCTGTGTTTCTGCCGGAAGGCGCAATGCAATTTCCCGTTCCAGGTCATTTTTATAATATTTTACTTCCCGGAACCGCCCGGCAATCTCCGCGGCACAAAGACGTTTAGCCTTTTCCCGTTCCGATTCCAACGCTCCGGATAAAAACGCATGGAAAATCTCCGCGCCGCCTTCGCACAGGAAACGCATGAACCCTTCCCGGTTTTTAAGCAAAAAGTCTTCCCCTATCTTCAGGACTCCGTTTAGCTGCTTCCATCTTCCGTCGATCTCCGGCATCTGCTCTTTTGCCGTCTTAAAATCAGGGATATCCTGTAATTTTTCCAGATTATATACAAGAAAGTCTGCATGATAGCCCGTACGGATTTCCGGAATAAAACGCTCTGCTTCATCCCATACGCACAGAAGGTTCACCGCCTGCTGATAGGACAGGGATTCCACATGCCTAAGCTCCGTTTCCATCCACCGGGAAACCGGCTTCTCTTTTAACATCATCCCCTGTTTATCCATCTGTTCTTCTGTCATGCCTTCCAACAGGCACTTCCTTCCAATAATTTCCCTGATTACCCGCAAACGGTCATCCATCTTTAAATCTGCCAGCCGATGGTACAATTTTACATAAGAGATGTCGCTTGTAGCAAATAATCGGATTTCCTCAAAGGTATACTGTCCCCAGGTTAAAACCTGCTTCTTATCATCTGAAAGGGCATAAAGCCTTGCACACTCTCTTAGGTTCCTGGGATTCAGCGTATTGATATTCAGAAACCGCTCATAGGTATCCCGGTCCAGCAAAAGATTATGCCAGCCAAAATAAGTAAAATCGCGGAAATTTTCCCTTACTACAGAAAGGAAATGCTTTTTCTTATGCGTAATCGCATAAACCAGAAGATTGTTCTGGTCTTCTGACAACAGCTCCACATCCACACCTTCCAGAACATCCCCATAAAGAAAGCTTAAGTAGGAAACCCGGTTTTTCATAAATGAGAGTTTCTTATCCACCGGCGCTTTCAAAAGCAGATGCTTTAACCTGTTCAGGTCATACACTAGCGCCTCATTGTCAAGCCACTGCTTCAAAAACCTCCCCGTTTCTTCGTGGGGAATCTGCCCTAAAACTTCGCCAAGTCCCTTGCTGATGGCTTCCTTATGTTCCCATAGCACTATTTCCTGCTTCTGCACCAGGCATGCACGCCACTTCAGGCTGTCAGACAAATCCCTGATCAATTCATGATACCCCGGATCAAGCAGCCGTTCCCAAAAGCTGCGTTCCTTCGTCATCTTATTTAAAAAATCGCCGGATATCATCGGTTCTGTCAGGAGCCTGCGTTCCCGCTCTGTCAGGTCACCGATGGAAAATGCATCGCAGCCGTCCAAGGTATACAGCCCCTTCATCAGATATCCTTTTTCATCTTCCGTCAGCGGTACCGAGCGGAAATATTTTAGATAAGTATAAATTCTGTCCGGCTCAATCAGATCGTCTGCCAATACGGAAAGAAGTTCTTCATAACCGAAGTCTTCAGATAAAACCGCATCTTCCGCCCAGGCTAAAAGGCGGCTGACTCTCATTGGATCATAACATTCCTCCTGTGACAGCCGTACCAGGCAGGGCAGGAAGCCCTGATCCCGCACCAGATATTCTACTGCCTCTTCCTCCAGTTTCGTAATCTGCTCTTCCGCCTCCATCTGATTGATTTTCCTGCTTAAGCCCAACAGTTCCTCTTCCTTACAATCTTTCAGCAATGAATCCGGCACACAGGCCTTCTCCATCTCCGTTCTTAGCATGATATGTTTCAAAATCGTCTCACTAAACCGCATCCTATGCCGCCTCCTTCCGTTTTTCCTTCACTTCCACAAGCCCCAGTATCCATTTCACTTCTGCAAAAGTAAGCTCTTCTTCCATAAACAGGAACTTAAGCAGCCCGCACAGGCTTCCTGCTTCTTCCCGCTCCAGAACCATATTTAGATTTTCCTTCCGGAACAAACTGCACAGATACCTGCTTGTTATATAGCGTTTCTCTTTTTTCTTGTCACTATCATAACAATATTCCTGCGCATAATCATACAGCCCGCAAAAATGCCTGTCTGTATTTCGAATCCCTGCCACCTGCCGGGTGAAATCTTTTCGTATGGCATCTGTCTTCCGTTTCTGCTCCAGCAAAAGATGCCGATGCTCTCTTTCCTGCTTTTTTAAGTTAAACTCCTCCAGTTCTTCCTCCGTCAGATAAATTTTCCGCAAATTCTCCAACTGCTTCCGCTGGTCTGCTGTCTCTGTAAGCGCAAGAAATACCTCCCTTGCTTCTTCTCTGGGGAACCAAAGCAGATGATCCTCTTTTGAGAGCACCCCGATCAGAAAAGAAAGGTATTTATCCGGATAATTCACAAAAATATGGCGCTCTATCATATAAAAAAGCTTTCGATGCTCTTCCAGGCTAAGAAACGGGCGGATCAGGTCCATTCCTGAGAAATTAAAGGAAACACTGGAATGGTAATAACGGCTTCCACACCTGTACCCTATCCCGATACCCTCCAATAACAAATCTTCTACCGCAAACAATCCCTGACCGGAAATTCCGATTTCCTCCGCAATCCGAGACAGCATCTCCACCGCCTTCGGCGTCTGCAGCCCCTTCATATAAGTTTTCAGGTAATCCGCCATATTCTTCCACTTCTGATCCGCCTGCTCTTTGTCAGAACGGCGTTCTGACAGATATTCCCTCAGCAGGCTGAGCGGGCATATCATCTCCAGCTCCGCCAGTGTAGAGAAAATATCATTCAGATGATAATTCTCTAACTTCCAGAAATGCTTCAGAAAGCTTTCTCCGGTCAGTTCCTGATATGCCGAAAGGTACTGTTCCATTTTTTCCTTCCCATACCGTTTCATGCTTAAAGTTTCAAATACCCATCTTCTGAAGCTGTTTTCATCGATCTGGAAATACAATTCCTGCCATTTAGTGTCTGTTAAGTCGATCCGAAACCACCTGCTATGTCTTTCTTCATTTCTGTCACAGGAAAGAAGCAGCTGATAGGTCTGAACATTTTCTACTTTCAGCAGCTCATAGAGCCTGTCAAAAATACCGGTAGTATCTTCAAGCCGTACGTGAAAGTACCGGTAATCATCTAAAAGCTGCCTGCAAAAATCTCCTGCCACATCCAGGCGTTCCCCGTTCCCTTCAAGGAACAGCATGCACGTCTCCACCGCCATCCGTTCTGCCGTCAGCCCGTCCTTCTTTAACATATTCACTGCACGGGCCTGGTATAAAAGGGACATACTGAGGTACATGATCTCCTGCACGGTATATCCGGCCTTCAAAAGCTCCCTCCTTGCCGCGCTTCCTTCTTTTGCATAGGAAAACGGGAGGCGTAACAGGTATTTTAATGCCATGATATCCTTTTTCTGGTATCCTTTCACCCTCCCATGATAGCGCGTGACCAGCCACGCATAGAACTCCGAGTGGGTGTAGACGGAAATTTTCCTCTCTTTCCCAAGGAGAAGGTTCAGCTTTCCTTTTACCTTCTCCCATACCACATGGTCATCCGGAAGCAGCGACAGAATAAAAATCTGTTCCTCTACGGACTGTACCGGGAAATCCAGCAGCTTCTCATACAGCTCCCTTGACCCATCCTCCACTAAATACTGGATCCCAAACCAGAACAGATCATTTTTCTTTAAGGTACGCTTCATCCGTTTCCAAAAGGACGGCTGCTGTTTCCCAATGAACATTCCGTCATTTTGTACTTTCTTTGTCTCTGCCAGCGCAAGGCCCAATGCCCGGAGCTGTCTTTCTGTTACTGTCTCTTTTTCATCCAACCGCTCCAGCACCTCTCCGGGGTAACGCAGGCCATACACATCTTCCATTTCCTGATCTGGCCTGCGAAAAAATAATGCAGAATTTTCCATCCGGCTGTATAATTGTTCCTTATTTGTGTGTTCCGATAGACGATAGATAAGGTCTACCATCTGGCAGTACAGCTCAACATCCACTACATTTTCATAAAATTTACCCAACATACACTTCGCTCCTTTCCAAAGGGACCGCAATACGGCCCCTTATGTTTTTCTGATCTCTTTGTTCCTTTCTCTCCATTCATGCTCCTCCTTCCCTTTGTTATGCAGCCAGCCTGATCTGCTTTCTTGGAAAAATCCGCAGATCAACCATACTGATTTCCTGAAGATGTTCCCTCTTCTGGCAGGACAGGATCTTCCGGTAACTGGAAAAAGCGAGGGCTTTCTCCAAATCCGGGCTAAATCCTCTGCCGTCCCAATAAAGATCCGGCTCTTTCAGTTCACTCTCCACGGAAAGCAGTACCCAGCACACCTGGCAGATACATACGTTCCAATCCGCACACCGCAAGTGCCTGCAGATAAACTTTTCAGCAGCCTCTATCCCCGGAAATCTTTCTGCCTGCGGCAATGCACCGGCAAGCGCCCGTTTGTCCCTGCATCCCCGGTAATAGGTATTTTCACACAGCTCGATCACATATCCGGGCTGAAAGAACCGGTCCAGGTCAAACGTCATCTCCAGTATTTCATTCTTCAATCTTTCCCCCATAAGCTTCTCCTTTCTCACCTGCAAAGCCTGCCGCTATAGTTTCCTCTGATATATGAAGACGAAAAAAACAGCCGGTCCGGGCTGTCTTTCTTAGTCTGTCTGTTCCCATTATCTTCGGATATATTTTAAAATCTGTTTTGGCAGGATATATGGCAGCTGTTCCAAATCAGAAATATCAAGGAATCCTTCTTTATAAATCCTTTGGATCGCTTCCTTATCCTCCCCGATTGCCGCCGTCAGCATGGTAATCCTTTTCTTTTCCAGCTTCTCCTTAATCTGCAGCAGATCTGCCTCCGCCTCTTTCCCTCTGTAGCAGCTTGCATTTGGAAACCCGTCACTGATCAGAAACAACAGCTTTATTTTTTCCGGACGCTTCGCAAGCTTCTCTCCTACAAATATAATGGCAGCACCGTCGCGGTTACATCCGTCCGCTTCGATACCGGCGATACGGTATTTGTCATTGCAATCGGCATCGAATTCTGCAAGCGAATGGAAATATACGGTTTCATTCTGCACCCTCCTGTATTGTTTGTTGTCTGTGTGATGCCCGTAAATCAGTATCGGAATCCCTGCGCTCCTGCAGAACTCATACAGGCACAAGGCACATAGTCTCGCCTGCTTTATCCGTTGATCCATCATGGAACCCGACATGTCAATCAGCAACGCCACCGCGGTATTAATCTTCTTTCGTACCTCCAGGTTGCAGAAAATCCGCTTTCCCGGATCGTAAAGCGCCTGATAATTCATCTGTGAACCAAAGAACAGGTTCCGCTCCATAGCCGTCCCCTGGCAGCTTAATACCGGCAAGAGCCTCGGCTTCATACGGCGCATAATATCCCGAACCTGATCCTCGCAGGCTGTGCACCGAAGCCGCGTACTTTTGGAAAACTTCGTTTCCCGTTTCAGGATTTTCTTTACCTTTCTGTGGTCACCGTCAAATTCCGTTGTTAAGAGTTCACGGGATAATTCCAGGCAGAATCTGTCTTCCAGCTCCCGCTTAGCCAGCTCTTCTGCTGCTTCCTGTATATACTCTGTGAGCCGGTCCCTTGTTTCCACAACCTGCTCATTTGGAAGCAGTGCGTTTACTCGGGAGACTTCGCCCATTCTCTGAAGGTTCCCTTCTACATCCTCGCCATCCTTTTCAAGCAGGAACTCTGACAGCTGTCCCCGAAGCTGTTCGATCATCTGCCTCACATCTTCTTTACTGTCTGATTGTGATTCTTCCTGTCTTTCCTGCTGCTCCTGCGTTCCCGCCGGCCTGTTTTGCTTTTCTTTCTCCTTAGAAGCTCCCTGCCGGTCTGTTTCCTCCTGTTTGTTTTTTGGCTCCTCCTTCTGACTCTGTGACTCTTCCGGCTGGCCATTTCTCTCTTGCCGGCTCTGTGATTCACTCTGCCGACTTTGCAGATGTTCCGGCTTCTTTGCATCCTCCGGCTGGCTTTTCTGCTCTTTCCGGGAATCGGCGCCCTCTGGCTGATTCTGTGGTTCTTCCGGCCAATCCTGCGGTTCTCCTGATGAGTCCTGTGCCTCCTCCTTTTGTTCCTGCGATCCTGCATTTTGGCAATTCTGCTGTTTTTCTATCTCCTGGATTTCTTCCAAAAGCACTTTCCAGATAATCAGCAGAATCCGGTTTGTGGCATCCATCCGTATTTTGGCATCCTCAGAAGCGGTCGCCGTATCGATCACTGGTTTTACAAGCTCTAAAATCTCCAAAAGCCTGTCTGCTATGTCCTCCCAGTTATTGACTGTACCTGTCAGGGAATACTGTGCCATAAGGTTTAACAGAATAGCCGCAGGTTTATACCCGCTTTCCAGCTGTACCTTTAAGCTGGGAATCCGTTCTGCATTCCGGATTCTGTTCTGCCTGATCCCTCTTCGGATACTGCCGGGATACCTCTCGCACATCTTCTCCTCTACATATACATCCTCCAGCATGTTCTGGATATAAGATGCCGTTTCCGCTAAAAGAGAAGCTGCCGCCTCATGCTTTTGCTCCAGGTATCCATTGATCTCCTCCAAATGCTCTGCTTCCGATTCCGTTGCAGGATTCGGAGGATGAAGATACCATTCTCCTTTTTTCAAACCTTCCAGATACTTTTTTCTTAGCTTGAAATCCGAAAAATTCCAATGCCCGCATTCATGGCCGAGAAAGCCTGTGATACTGTCGCTTTTTAACGCTACGGAGGGAAAGCTTGCCGTGACACAGTTTTCTATGTTTAACAGCACCCTTCTGGTATTACATTTCCCCGCCCATCCGCTTTCCGGGAATTTCACCAGCTCCACTTTTTTCAAAGTGCCTCCGGTCAGTTCTCCTGCCACAGATAGCAGCATTTCCTTATAAAATGCAGACTCAAAGATTCCCTCATTCGTAAGCTTCCGTTTTTCCTCCTGCACCAGTTCCCGAAATGTTCCGTTTCGTTCCATAGTCCTCCTTTACGCTGCCGTTTCGTAATAGGGCAGAATATAAGTATTCAGGATCTCTTCCCGGTCCTCCGGGTAAGGGGATGCCTTGCTTACCACCGTATGATAAGACGAATGAACGATATCCCCGCTTGCCAGATAGCTCCATACCCAGTTTTCCAGTTCCCGGTACCCGCATACGCCGCCCTGTACCTGCTTCTTCATTAAATATTTATGGATATTTCCTACCACCTGCGCCATCCCATGTACAATCTCAAATTCCCTGCAGCCTGTCCTCTCTACCGCCCGTTTTGCCATATCCTTTGCACTCATGCCCCTGCGGTGCTGGATCAAGTTCATACGGGATAACACCGATTCATTGAACATCTGGCACCCGATATAATCAAGGTTGGTCGTTAAAATAACGACCGTATCGGGATGGCGTTCTATGATTTCCCCGTTCAGCAGATCCGTCTTCGCACAGTCGTCAAACAGGGCATTCAGACGGGTCAGTGTCCCCGGCTTTTCAATCATGGACACCTCCTGGATCTCAATGACGGACGGCATCCGGCATGCCTGGATGATGGTGGACTCCTTCTTAATAAAATCCTTTTCCCCTTTGGCCTTCTCATAGCCTCTCTGGTAAATCTCCCCTAAAATTCTTTGGAAAGCGGTTTCTCTCTCCAAATTTTCCGGATACATACCGGTAAGCTCTGCAACTGCCGAAGCGGGATCCATTAAAAAATCCTCCATCGTAGGCCAGTGTTCCTCTGGCAGCTTACAGCTGTCAATATTCGGCAGGACGGATACCATCAGGCTCGTCTCCTCCGTATTGGGCCCGCAGGTAAAAACAAAATGAGGATACCCAAGCGCTTGTGCAATGATCTTGGAATCCGTAGTCTTCCCGGCTCCGGATTCGCCTGCCAGCATGAAAAACCTTGCCGGTGTATTGGTGATCATCGTCAGGATCTCCTGTGTCTCTGTATTCACCCGGTAGTAATCCGGCAGATCCGGAATCATGCGCCTGTATTCCTCTGGGTATGTCCTTCCCTGGTTGAATTTCCCCTTCAGCGCTCCAAGTGTCGTTTCTTTAAGTAGCGGCCTTGCAGCTAAGATTTCAAATTCCCCGCACTCGATCTCATTCGGGCTGTATACACCCGTATGCAGAAGATAAGGGGTAATAAAATCCGTACCTGCAAGCTGGCTTTCTTCTAGGGGAATCGCACCTTCTCCCATCATGCTTCCCGATTCAATCCTGCGGTACAGGTTATCGCAGCAGACAAACGCACAGCTTAGAAGCTCTTCATCGGTTAATACATCCTCTCCCTCCAAGTGAGACCGGATATCATAAAAATGAGAAGCAAATTCACGGTTATACATGCCGTCGATGCTATCTACACTCAAAAATGCAAAAAGCATCATGTACTCTTCTCCGCTGCTTCCCCTTTCTGATACGGGAGGCAGTGGTTCCATCTTACCGTTTTGCATTCTTAATCCTTTGACTTTTCCATTCCTGCTGTTATAGACAAGAGCGTATTTCCCATCCGTTTTCTCATACTCCACACAAAAAAAATTGACTTCTTCATTCCCTGCCTGAAACCCGGCGGCGCCAGATCCATATCCCCCCATCAGTTCTATCAGTCCCAAGATCGCCCACAGGGTGGGTGGATGCAGGGTCGCCGATTTTGCTTTTCCCGTATTATATGTGGAACAATCCTTTTCTTTCACACTGGTTCTTTTTCCTCCGCTCTCCCTGACAATCCTTGCAAACGGATCCGGAAGCTCCTGTTTTAACGTCCATGTTTCAAATAGTGCTGACATGAAAATATTCCTCCTTCTTCCTACGCTCCATCTTCCTGCTGATTCACACATCCACAGGAATCAGTCGGGGCGGCAGTCTTCACAGTAATGTCCATATTCTTCTTCCGTAAACCGGTGAATATACGGTCCTTCAAATACCGTATTCCTTTCCACAGGCTCCGTATCCCCGTTAATGACTGTGCCCTCTTCATAGCTGTCAAAGATCGTGTCACACTCCCTGCAGCGTTCAAACCGGTCGTCAAAAATGCCGAAGTACTCCTGCATGCAGTAGATCACATGCCAGGCCTGGTCTTTAGACAGATTTGGTGTGTCTTTCTCCATAATATTCTCCGGGTGAAACTTCCCCTGAAGAAATTCATAAAATTTCTGCATATAACCTGCACAGCCGAACCTTGCCATCAGCTCCATACTGTCGTGTCCCCGGCCAAATACGGTATTTTCCATGTCCTCCTTCTTTTCTTCTGTTTGCTTGTAACCTGACGTATCCACGTTACCACCTCCTTTCTGCTGGTTTTGTTGTGTTTCAGAACACAAAAAAAGACACTGACCATCATCCTATAATCAGTGCCGTTTTGTATCCCCGTTTTTTGGCAGGCTTCTGCCTGAAAGTTTTACTTCCAGCCCACGCCGGAACAAAATTTGATTTTCTGCATGTAAACAGAAAAAATAATAATTTCTATACTATTATATACCCATATATTGTGTGAGTCAATATTTTTATACAATATATAGTGCATCCAATATGCGTCCAATATGCGTAATGTTTTTCTTTAGTCTTTTTTCTGCATACTATCCATTGATTTCATTTCTCATGAAATCTATAATCAAATTTTCTTTCTCATCTCCATTGTACCAGAAACACTCCTGGAGATGTTTTGAAATTCCCGCTGCACTTTTTAACGCAAAGATTGCCGCCCAAAACCTTCCATAATCTTGTTTACGCCCCCGGTCAAGATATATTCTGCGCCCCGGCTCTCTATCTGCACAATCCAAATCTTCCTTCTCAAAAATCTCGTCTGTCTGTTCACATATTTTATCCATTTCATACTGCGTTAGATTATTGGGATCAAATTTTATCTCCACCTTGTACATTCCATTCACCCTTTCAATTACTGGAACAATAGTCTGCATACTTTCTATATTCTAACACGAATATCCCCAAAAGACATTTCCATTTTCTATCCGCTATTGCTACGATTCTTATTTTTTATTTCATACACTGTCGCATAACACATCAACTCTCCTTTTACAAATCCCACAATAGAGCAATTCCAATGAATGTTTTCGCTCATGTTCCTCCTTTTGGGCGCACTGTCCACAATACAGACCATGTTTTTGAGCAATTACTACAAATTTGCATGATATGTAAAAAAGCAGTGAATTGTTTCTTTTTGATAAAAAACAAATTCACTGCTTTACTGTTTGTATTATTAAGTTACTGCGGTTATGCCAACACAGGCATTCTCTTTTCAATGATAGCCTTGACTTCTTCCACGCTTTTCTTTGTTGCCAATGCTATCTGATCAATCGTAAAATTATTCTCATACATATTGATAATTACACCCATTATGGCATTGTCTGTTGCCTTTTCTTTAATTCCCTGCGACAGGTTGCACATAGCGCTCACATCCTCTCTTATTTTTTCGTCTACATGAATACTGTACTCTGTTTCCATAATCCCTAATTTTTCATCAACGGATAACTCCATTGACAAAATCGTACTCAGCAGACGGTGCAGCTCATACTTCTCATCATGCTCCGGAGGTTCATTTGATATGCCTATCAAAACAATATTTAGCAGGTCAAGCCCACCTTTCCACGGATAGGAACCGAGCAGATCGTCTTTTGCAAGATGCACATAAGCCATGCTGCTTTCGTCCATGCCCAAACATACCCAAATGCTGAATACCCGCCTGATGTCATTATAATTTGTCTTTACAAAATCCCGTTCCTTCTGCGAGGAAACAAGACGGCTCACATAGAAAACTGCCCTGTTCAAGATGTGGTAGCCTGTCGGTTCATCCTTCTGTGCCTCCACATTCACGATAACCTGCGAGATACCATCTTTCATCCGCACATAAAAAATAATGTCAAACCTTACAAGTCCCTCATTAATCTCCGCATTTTCTGTATTCATCCCGACAATGCGCTGCCCATTTTCTTCTTTTTCCAAATTGGTCAGCCCCGGCTCTACCGGAACCATGCTGATAAATGGTTCCCCTTCAATATAGGATACCACATCTTTCGGGTTCATTCCCCGGAACTCATCAACCGTCTTTACCAGGATATGCGCCAGAATGATTTTATTTCCCAACAGGCGTTTTGCCTTATCATCATATTGGGCGTCCTGATCTGTTGCGCTGACCGCATTTTTTATTTCCGTATCCATCAGCCATAAACCTCCTTTTATTATGATAGGAAACGCAAAAGCCATTCCCAAAAGGTATATGACCTCACTGCCATTATACCACATGTCATATATTTGCTCAATTAAAAACACATACTCTATCTTATAATGCTACATTTCGTATTCGCCAGGTTATTGACTATATCCATCTTCTCTAAGCCGAATGGATTCACCTGTCAGCTCATAATACTGTGCGATCAGCCGCAGAGATTCTTCATCCATCTGGTACTCCCTGGATATTTCCTCCAGGCTCTTCCCTTCCACACAATAATGCTGGTATACGAATCCTGCCATCTCGCATGCCTGTGAAAGCAGGATACCGAAGAACTTTTTCATAAGCTCCACATATTCTGAAAGATCCGGTTCTAAATCCCTGTCTGTTTCATTTATAATTCTTGATAACTCTGTTTTACTGATATCTTCCGCGTTGCCATACACATTTACATTCATAAATTCCAAAAACATTGACCGCCTGTCTTTTGGCATTTTCGCATAAAGCCAGATCATCCCGACTAACTCTGCCGGTAAATCCACTGATAATGGCGGTAACTGTATATATTTTTCTTTCATCTATATCCACTTCCTCCCTGTCTTGTCTCTATTTTACTTTATCTTACTGTATTGCCGGATTTTCGGCGATGTTTGAAACCATGAAATTTCCCTATAATATTACCAAAAGAAAGAACGGATGTGATTCATATTATAAGCTATGCGCCTCTCTGGGAGACATTGAAAACAAAGGGCATTACCCAGTACCAGCTGATTCATGAATACAATTTCAGCACAGGCACTTTAGACGCCCTAAGAAAGAACCGAAGTATCACCTTAAATACATTGCATGATATCTGTAAAATTCTGGACTGCGAAATCGCAGATGTCGTAATCTTTACGAAGGACTAAACGGACAGCCGCAGAGAGCTTTCCGTTCAGTCTTTCATCTTTTTATCTGAATCTCACGAATCCAGACTTTCACTTCAAAAAATTGCTGCACTTACACATTGTTTGTAATTCTCTATCTCTTCCCCCGTAGCTCCAGAAAGCTTCATATTCAATGTTTCCTGCCCCGTTACACTCTGGTATTTGATCCTGTAAAAATAAGCGCTGTTCAAAATGGCTCTGTCAAGATGCAGGAATCTGGTCTCACAGTCCTGGATACAAGAATAGTTGATCCTTGTATCAGACAGATCAAACCTCCCAAACCGGTTCCCTGAAAAGACTGTTCCATGAATCCATGCACCTGCTGCTTTCAGGGATTCTATCTGAAGCGAATCAAATATGCAGTCCGTAATCACGCACCCGCTCAGATCCAATTGTTTCAATACCATCCCCCGGATCCTGCACTCATATAACCTTGACTGCTGAATCGAAAAATTCTTCGGAAGCTGTTCCAGTTTGATCCCGCATAGAACCACCTGGTTAAGACATCCCTCCGGGAATCCTCTCTGCTGGTATTTCTCATAGGTGGTCTGTCCAATCCACCGCATCTTTTCTTGTGGAAGCATAACTTTACACTCCCTCCTTCCTACTTGCTTTTATTCCTTCCCCTCCACACAGACTGTATGAAAGGAAAGGATTGAATCTCATCTACGCGGATTTTTCATAATACTCCTGCATAGACTTATAGACCTGTCTGAGCCGCAATGCAAAATTGGTATTCCGCTTCGCCATTCTGTTATTGCGGATCGCCTTTGCTACCGCCTGTTTGCTCCCCACCAGGATCACCTGTTTTGTCGCCCTGGTAATCCCTGTATACAGGATATTCCTTTGGAGCATGCGCCAAAAGCACCCCAGCACGGGCATGATTACAACCGGGCACTCATTTCCCTGGCTTTTATGCACGCTCATGGCATAACCGTGTGTCAGGGGCCAGTAATCGTCATCCGGAAATCTTACAATCCGGTCATCACCAAAATCTACCTCCATGACCATCTTGCCATCCTTCTTATAAATCCCCAGGACTTCCCCTAAATCTCCGTTGGAAACCTCATCTACATTTTTTGTCTGCATCACGATATCCCCTACGCGGAAGAGCTTCTTGCCATTTTTAATCTCCGTCCTGCCCCTCCGTTTTGGGTTCACCACCTCGCGCAGCCTTTCATTCAAGGCATCCGAGCCTGCAGCCGTATCTTTCCTGAGCGGGGAAAGCACCATGATATCCTCCGTACGCTTCCCATGCTCCCTCCAGTATGTTTCATAGATTTTCTGGATGATCCGGGCAGCATCCTCCGGATCGGAAGCCGCACGGAACTGAAAATCGCTATCATAGCGCAGACTTGTCCGGTTCTGGTTGATGCGCCTTGCATTCTCAACAATCGTACTCCCTTCCTCCTGCCGGAAACAGGCATCTAAAACCGTCACCGGAATAACTTCGGATTCTATCATTTCCTTAAATACACTCCCAGGCCCCACGCTTCCAAGCTGGTCCTGGTCCCCGATCATAATCAGGGTCGCCCCCCGCTTGATACAATAGAAAAACTTATACGCAAGATACATGTCGCACATACCGAACTCATCTGCAATGATCAGGTCATCCGGAAGCTTTTCCATCTGATTCCACGCTTCTTCCCCGTCCACACCTGTCATGCCGACTGCTTTCTGGATGGTCATTGCCGGATAGCCTGTCTTCTCATACATACGCCGTCTCGCCCTTCCTGTAGGGGCACATAGCATAATCATGGCATCCGGGTCAAGCATTTCCTGCAGCCTTAAAATGATCCGGATAAGGGTGGTCTTTCCAGTTCCCGGACCGCCTGTAATGATAGACACCGGGTACTCGAATGCCTGGAATACCGCCTGTTCCTGCATCCTGTCAAGGGTAATCCCTTCCTCCTTCACAATCTGCCCTAACATCTGGCGGATATCCCGTTTCTCTCTTTCCTGAAACATCAGGCGGACCAATTCTCCCGCCGCTCCTACTTCCGCGTCAAATCCGGACTTATTGTAAATGCCGCCTCCGTTTCCAACCAGAGACTTGTCCTTCCGGATCATGTCATTCCCGGCATTTTTAATCGCCGAGTCCGAGATTCCGGATGTCCGGGAATTTTTCTTATGATCTAAGAGATCCCTTGCCTGTTCCACAATATCCTCACTTGTCAAAAACAAATGCCCTTCCTCTTCCGCTTTCTTAAGCACCTGGGCGATTGCCGCCTTAATACGCAGCGGATTATCCGGCCGGAAGTTCTTTGCTTTCATGGCGATCGGGTCAACCGTCAGAAAACCGAATCCCCTTACCTCACAGAGCCGAAAGGGATCCTCGCGGATGATGTGGTAAGCGCTTTCTCCGAAATGTTCCTGTATCTTTTCCAGCTTGTTTGCTGTCACCCCAAAAGGCGCCAGATAGATCATCAGCTCCCGTAAAGCGGTGCTTTTCCGGTACCCATTTAATATTTCTTCCAGCTTTGTCTCCGAAATTCCGGGAATACCCAAAAGCTTTTCCGGTGTTTTATCCAGCACATACAGGGTACGCTTCCCAAACCGTTCCACAATGCGGTGCGCTGTTACCGGTCCGATTCCTTTGATCATGCTGGAGGATAGATACGCTTCAATGCCGGCCTCTGTTTCCGGAATATCGACATGGAAATAGGAAACATCCAGCTGAAACCCGTATTTGCTCTTTTTCCAGGTACCATCCAGCTTCATCTCCAGGTTTTCACCCACAGGCAGTTCTATGCCATAAGCGGTAAAAAGCCCCAGAGATTCCATATTCTGACGGCTGACCTCCCGGGGCAGCTCTTCCCTGGTGCGGTAGGAAGCTACAGTATACCCATTTGCCGGATTATAATAGGTTCTTTCTACGAACTTGCAATGTATCATCTGAAGCACTCCTTCCCCCATGAAAGCCACAGGTATTTTCCTCTCAGCGATGCATGGATATGGTCCTTTTTAAGCCTTGGTATAAGGTTCTTCATTTCCCGGCATGGATAAGAGCGCAATACACCGATCCTGCGGTAGCCGTTTTCTGCACGAACCGAGCAAATCCCCTCCGGGCTGATGGAAAACTTACGGATTCCTTCTCTTTCAAGCTTTCCCATCAGCCGGAAGATCCGCTCCTTCCCTTCTAATTCATACCAGATCAGTGCAAAACAAGAAGCGTCGCTCATTTCCTTCCTGTTCTTAAGCTGCCGTCTTAGCGATTCCTCTCCCGTTTCCCGATGCCTTTCCCACGCAGGAGCCGTCTTCTCCTTCTCTGCCCCTGCTGAAGCCTTACATCCTGATACGGTTTCCTCGGAATGTACACCTGCATCCTTTGTATTTTGATATCCTTGACTCCCTTTTTGCTCATTCGGTTTCTCCCTTCGCAGTATTTTGACGGCAATTCCCACAATAAGAAACGGAACCGCCACATAAAACGCCTGAAAAATGATTGCAAGAAAAAACGGCCATAAAAAGGGAGCCAGCATCATACCAACCACTCCTAATAATATAAGCATCTGCCTATATCTCACAATCCATTCTCTTACAGCCTCCATAAGCAGCCTCCTCTTTTCCTTTTGGGGGAATTCTCCCCCTTGGAATCCTTTAGTCAAAATAGCCATCCTCCATGCCTTCAAACTCTTCGTCTACATTCCTGCCTCGTGAGGATCTGCTGTTTCCGGAACCACTGTTCTGATAACCGCCCCTGGAAGATCCGGAACTCCTGCCGGAACCGCTTCTTGATGAACCGGAATTTCTGGAGCCGCTCCTGCTTCCGGAAGAACTTCCCCTTCCTCCGGAAGAATTTCTCCGGTTTCCAGAGTTCCGGTTCCTGCCGCCTCCATCTTCGTCATCATCCCGTCCCGCATTCTTGCTTTCTGCAAATTCAATCTCGTTCAACTTGAGGCAGACGCCATACACCTTGTCCCCGTCCTTATTGGTATAATTGTTGTTCTCCATCCGACCGTTCACGACAACCTTGATTCCCTGGAATAAGTATTTTTCTGCAAATTCTGCCAGCCGTCCAAACGCCGCACATGGAAAATAGTCCGTATCGTCACTGAACTTCCGGTCTACGGCAAGCCGGAAATTCGCAACCGCCATCTCATCGCCCTTGCCATTTTCAACATAATTAATCTGTGGATCCCGGACCAGACGTCCCATCATAATTGTATTGTTCATACATTCTCCTCCTGATGATCTGCACAGCTTTAAAATCTGACGCTGAGCGTCTTTTTCCGTAGCTGTGGCATAAAAAAAGCATTTAGAAATCTCCTTCCTAAATGCAGCCCCACTGACTCCTGATTCATCTTCAGCCTGTTTCTCTTTATTCGTTTCCTCCTTCCTTTCCTCATAAATGACAAAACACCTCCTTCTTTGCTTTTCCAGCACAGGCTGCTCTCTGTATCTGTCCATCTTTCCGGAAATTTTCACAGGGCAGAAGGCTTTCCCAAACATGCCAAGCCTTAAAACAACAAAAAAGCACCCAGAATATGCCATTCTAAATGCTTTCCCTCTTGATTCCCTGCGAAAGACAGGAATCCCCTGATTCCTTATCGTTTTCTTTCGGTACATTCCGAAACTAAAGTGCGCTATCCATCCTCCAGATGAATACAAATACAAATTTCATTTTCATATTAGCACAATATATAGTATTCGTCAATCATTCTTTTCATATATCTTGTATTAATACTGTTGTAAACGCCCATTATGAACTATTTTGTAAGACAGCGCCGGCAGGCACTGCCTTACAAAGTAATTCATAGCAAGCTGCAACGAAACCTATGACACTTCAACCATTATTCTCGGGTACAGCAGCATCCGAACCGGTAACCAACGCCATATACATTCTGGATGTAAAAAGGATGTTTCCTGTCGGCCTCCAGCTTCCGGCGGATACGGTGGATATGCGCCATGATACTCTCATCATCAAACAGATACTCGCTGTGCCAGACCGCTTCATATAATTCCTTATATGTAACGACTCTCCCGTTCTGTACAGCAAGATAATACACAAGGTCAAATTCTATACGGGTCAATGAAATCTCCTGCCCCTTGCGGAAGACCTGCCTTCTGTCCGGGATAATCTGAAGCTCCCCATACGTCCATACTTCGGGCTGCTCCTTGATACGCTGCTGCAGCCGGATCAAGGCAGTTGCTTCTGCCGCAATCTCTTCTGCAGACTGGGTACTGACAAGGTATCCGTCCGCTCCGCTTCTAATTGCATGTACCGTCTCTTCTTTTCTTGTCTTTTCTGTCCTGGCACCGGATATCAACAGAATCGGTATGCTTAACTTGCTCCGTATTTCATGGAGCATTTCCGCACTCTTTTCCGTAAAACGCAGCATTTCTATCATGCACAGTACAACATTTTCATCCATAGCTGCTGTACTATTTTCATTTTCTCTGATTCTATGATACAAAATATCATATTCTCCAGCCAGAAAATAGCAAATTTCTTCGTACAATTCCCGGCGATATGATAGAAATAATATTTTCTGGGTCACAGTAATATTTTCTCCACTCATTCCATTTGAGTTCATATAGTACCTCCTCTAATCTGAGTTTTATATCCATAAAATCAGTTCAGATTACGGAGGCGCACGGATATTCCCTGCATATTTTCTAAAATAAGGAAAGCATCCCGGTGTTTCTCCCCTGCACCTGGCTGCTTTCCTGTCTGACAATGTTATTCTATCTTTTTTATGGTGTAATACACCACATTCAAAGCGGTATTTCACCGCATAAGAATCTATAATTTTTTTAACTGTTTATCCAAAGCTTTCAGAATTCCTCTAAAATCCAACAACCAGAAGACACGCCTTTCAAATGTTTTTCTTTTGTTGTATTTATCTATTCATAGAAATCCGCTGTAATACACCATTTTTATTATGGTGTATTACTATTTTCACTTTTCAAATCTGGTGTAATACACTAGATTTCATGGAGGTGATTACAATACATGATCTTTGCAAACAACAGACTGGGAAAATTTATAAGAAATGGACGGCTGGATTTGGAACTGACACAGGAACAGCTCGCAGAAAAATTGAACTGCAACCTGTCCTATTTAGGCAATATTGAACGCGGGAAGAATATGCCAAGCTTGAAACTGTTCTGCCGGATTATGCAGATCTTAAATCTTTCCGCAAATGAGTTCATCCACCCAAATCCGCATGCAGAAAACAGTACCTATCTCCAGCTGATCCGCTTACTGTCGCAATGCACGCCAAAAGAACTGAATATCCTTTTGGAAAATGCCCGGACATTACTGGAGAACAGAGAAGAAAAGCCCACAAATTCATTATAGACAATGATTCTTGAGCTTCTCTGTATTTTTGCTTGAGTTTTCATAAGAGTTATATGGTTAAGAAAATGAAAAGTGATTCTACAAGATGATGGAGTCACTTTCTTAACTTGATGGCTGTATCAGTGTTTTTAGCAGGGTTTCCATCTCCTGTTTGGGTTTTAGGATTCCTGCACCGCACAAGGTCAGCATACAGTCAACCATGCCCTGAAGATATGCCTGCTGGCACTCTTCAGAAGAATAAGCTTCTAATGCTTCTACATAATCCTGAATCATTTCCTGCTCCGCCTGCTGGACATTTTCCATGCTCTGCTGATATATGGCATGCTTATCTTCGAGGATTTGTTTTGCTTC
This sequence comes from Lachnospiraceae bacterium M18-1, assembly GCA_000403295.2. Classification (GTDB taxonomy): domain Bacteria; phylum Bacillota; class Clostridia; order Lachnospirales; family Lachnospiraceae; genus Schaedlerella. The sequence continues at coordinate 1,233,088 of KE159605.1, forward strand.
CTGAAATTCCTTTGTATTCACGATACTTTCCCGGTCAATGTCTTCGCACCTCAATCGTTCCAGAAATTGTCTTACCTTATCCCATACCAGTTTTTCCATGATCTTCTCCTTTCTTTTGCCGCAGAATGAAACTTTCCTACTTAGTAGATATAGTCTCTGCATTTTCATCCTATTACTATACAAAAACTTTGGGCAACTTCATCTTTAGAAGTATATTATCATTTCAATCCGGTACAATCAATCATAAATCTTTCATCTTTAGAAGTTTTTATATGAGGACAAGATCATGAAAATATATTGGAACGGCGAATCAAAGAATATCATCGGAAAACGCTTAAAGCAGTTACGCCAACAGCAGAACATCTCCCAACGCATACTGGCCGCCAGGCTTACTTTGAGCGGGATTGAATTTAGTGATCTGACGATTTTAAGAATTGAAAGAGGGGAACGCTTCGTTCCGGATTACGAGATTGCTGTAATTGCAGATTATTTCAAAGTCAGTGCGGATTATCTTCTTGGCAGAACAGAACAATGACCGGCAGCTCTACGAACTGCCGGTCATTGGTTTGTTGAATTTATATCCTACTCCTCTGATATTTTCTATGTAGTCGAAGGAACCTTTACCTGATTCCAACTTTTGCCTGATATGGCGGATATGGGACATGATGGTTCCTTTCTCATGGGCGTATTCCTCACCCCAGACCCCTTCATAAATCTGTTGGTACGTGAATACTCGTCCTGGTTGACTTGCTAGATAATGAATAATCCGGAATTCTAAATCTGTGAGTCTGATAACCTTTTCATTCTGTCTTACTTCTCTGCGGTATAAATCTATTTCAAGATTAGGAAAAGATAATACCATTTCTTGTTCTGAACTAATATCTGTATAATTTGCTCCTGAATGCAGATATCTCTGAATATCTGAAAGAATATGTTCTTCATTTTCTGATACAGTAAATATCATTATTTTATTCATAGCTACTTCATCTCATTTTCAGCGATTCTCAATATGTTTTACATTCGTACACTTTTCAAGTATGAATGTTTCAAATTCTTCGCCGCCTTTTTCTACAAAATTGTCTCCTCCATAGAGAATTCCTTTTTCTTTTGCATACATTAACACACCACAGCTTTTCAAGCGAAAAATTCTGCATATCTGTCCATAAGTAATTTCTATATTATATTTCCCCTCTGTCATTTTCACTGTATCGCTGAAATTAACAACACATTCCGGATATGTTCCACTATCTGTCTGCATGTTAACAGCTCTCATGCGTTTTAGAGTATCTTTTGGTGCCAAGAACAGGATAATAAGCATCACAACCATACATACTCCTTCTATGGTTGCCAGGACTGGTTCGTATTTCATACAAACAATCATCGTTGCCCCCGCCACGGCCGCTGCTACAATGCAACATACAACCATGTCTCTGCACAGTACTTTATAAACATACTCCTTATACATTTCATCCGTTGGATAAAACCGATTTTCAAAATCCATCTTCCATAAACCTCCCTTTCCTGATTTAATTATTATTTCCTGTTCTTTCCCTGGCAGCTACTTTATTTTTTATTTTCTACTCTATATCTTAATGAATCCTTAACAGATTCTGAAAATATCTAAAAAGGGCTGTTATGGTACCCTAAAAATATTTTTTTCTACCATTAACTATTATCCCCTGCTGGCATTAACTTTTGAACCAGTTCCTTATCCTCATCAAAAACCAATTTTGAACCTTCTACCATTACATATCAGTTCTTGCCTGTGGATTCTTATTTCCCGATATTGAACGTAAAATCTTCTCTTCCTTATCATTGCCCTCCGTATAGATAAGCGTTACCGTGATCCGCTCCTTTTCATCCAATACGAATGACCTTTTTCTGTCACCTCCACTTTTACAAGATTACTGCTCTTTATCTTCGGATACAATGGCGGTTGCTCCTGAAAATATCCTGCCATGATATTCATTGTCGTGAATTTCCCGCTTTCATACTCCTCGCGACCCATATTTCCCTTTTACACCAAAATGTTAATCTGCTCTACAATTTGTTCCAGTTCCTTTTCCAGCTTTTTCTGTGCATCTACATCATGATTCTCCATTGCCATCCGTATCTGCATATTAAGTACGCATTGCTGTTGCTTTAAGCCGGCAAACGCCGTCATCCTTGTGTTCGAAAAAGTTATCATTGAATGATTGTTGTCCATATGAACTTACTCCTTTTGCATTTTACTGTCCTGCCTGGTACCAGCATATAAATTAAAAAACATCCTCCATTAATTTTCCACTCTATTTCTTAATGGATTCTAAACGGATTCTGAAAAATTCTTAACAAGGAGTTGCACGATAAATCAAAAAATGTCAAAAGGTAAATAAATAAAATTACATTTTGACATTCACATTCATTAGCTGAATCTATTTCTCTAATTTTATATTTTCATCACTTTTTCAAACCGGAACATTTCGCTATCCTCTGCATCCCCTTCCAAGAACTCTTCAGGCGAATTCGGATCCGGGTGCTTTGGATGAAAGAACTCAACTATGTGAAACCCACATCGATTCACATAAAAATGTATATTCCTCTTTTCAAAATATGGCGTACACGTCTCCCACACCTTTGTCTCTGGATGCAGCTGCTCGATTGCCTTCCACGCTGCCTGACCAATCCCTTTACTGTGCTCAGCAGGAATTACAAAAAATATCATCAGTTCATTATGTTTTGTTTCTGTATTAATTTGCAAAATCACACCGCCTACCTTCTCTTCCTGCAAAACAATACGGTATATTTCTGCACCTTTTCTATCCATGCATTCTTCAATCGTCTGTCGGGATATGATTTCTTCACCGTCCTCAAAGTGTTCATCTCTGACACCAAACTCTTCTAAAGCGCCATAGCGAAACGCTTCCTGGTTATCAAGGATAAACTGGTTTCGGTCTTCTTCTTCCATTGGGATTAATTTCACTTGAATCAATTCTGTCATCGCTTTGTACCTCCTGTTTGAAAATATATTTTCAGAAATCATTTAATTATTTTATAAGTCTCCATTCTTTTGTTGTTTCGTCTTTCTGTAAAACCAGTTTAAATTCTCCATCTCCCTTATAGAAAAAAATTTCGCTGCAAGAAGGATTTAATTCTATTTCATACTCACTTTTCGCTCCAAATTTACTATTAAAAAAACCAAATGCAGAATAAAAGGTGATGTATTTATTATATTCTCCTTGCTTTATTTCTAAAGCTCTTGCATTTCCTATAGAAGATGATATTGCTATATTCAATTTCATTTCATCCACTTTTCTTACTCGGTTTCTCCTAGTAATAAACTCCAATTCCCGTTAATCAGCATCTGAATATCAGCTTTTCATTTTCTCTTTTCTGCTCATTGCCTGCATTTCTTTTAATTTTTCTTCTTCCTTCCTTGTATATTCTTTTGCTGCTCTTTCCCATCTCTTATAATGTGCCTCATCCCTGTGATCCGAAAGCTTAAACTCTTTCTTAAGGTATTTCCCCAGATACTTCGTGACCTTCCTTGCACCGGATAAATTGAGATGATCCCCCTGATCCATGGTATCTGTCTTCCAGTCAATCTTAAGCCCTTTTGTGATCAGGTTCATATCCAGATATATAAGGGATTTCTTTCCCGCATATTCCTGCAGCGTATTGTGCTTCCGGTAATTATAATTCTTAGGGGAGGGTGTGCTGACCAGAACAAGCCTGGCTCCATGCTCTCTGCACAGCTTCAGGATTTTTTCCATATACATCTCTACCTGTTCCGGCATTTTTTCTTTCTTTTCTGTCTTTTTCATGTAGGCTCCTTTTTGGTACGGCTTTACCCCATCCCGCAGCTTAAATCCTTTGGAATCCTCCCGCACATACAGCTTGCTCATCAAATTCTTTTTCTCTTTCGCCTTCTCCTGTTTTCGGAACAATACATTTGTTTCAAAAAGCACGAGCCTCGGTTTTTGAGTCTCGAATGCCAGTTTCAATGTATCATAAGTCTCATCCATCATCTGTCCCGGCTGTCCGCATACATAGGCGGTGATCCCGTAATGATTCCATAATCCCATGGGTGAAATGGAACTATATGTTAAACTATCCCCGGCAACGAGAACGTCAATCGTATTTTTCGGTTCTTTCCGGATTCCGGCTGCATTTTTATTTTGATTTCCATTTTCCGTCTGTGTCTTACTTTCTGCAGATACAGTAAAAGAGAAGCCAAGCAGGCTTACCAGAAGCATCAATAAAATAAATCCCTTCTTTCCCATATGCTTTCTTTACGGATAAAGGGACTGTACCCCTTTCGTACAGTCCGCTTTTTCCGTCTGCCTCCTTCCTTTGTATTTCTTTCTATTATCAATGAAAAGCCTTAACCGTTCCTAAAGCATTTCTTAAAGAATCTGAATCCTGCATTTACACAAAAAGTTTTTTTGCAAAATTATAAAGTGCATTCTGCCATACCGTATCCTCATGGCCTCCTTCAGTATCATAAAAAAGGTGTTCTATACCTTTCTCCTTCATAATGTCATGAAGCTTATAGGTAACATCCCCGCAGACATCATCAGATCTGCCTACCGAAAGCATAAGTAAGCAGAACTTTTCGGTTGGAGGAACCAGTTCTTTTAAAAGCGGGTTTACATGGCCGTATGTCTCATCCGGCACTACCGATGCAGAAGAAAACGCACCCACATAACCAAATAACTCCGAATAGTTGAATGCAGTATACAAGGCATTTCGCCCACCCATGGAATTTCCTGCAACTGCTGTATATTCCCGCCCGGCCTTTACCGGATAATGGCTGTTTATATAAGGCATCAGATTCTCCACCAGATCCGGCCCCGTAAGGTCATAAGCCTGAATGGTCTCTGACAAGGATAAATCTTCGGTATCCTCTTTTTCATTAACCACGCTGTTTGGACATACCACGATCATCTCCGGCACCTGCTCAAAATAATGTAAGTTTTGTAAGATGACATCCGCTGATTTATTCCTCCATGTGCGGTGGCTTCCGGTCAATCCATGCAGAAGATACAGAACCGGATACTTCTTTTCTTCTTTGTAGTCTGCCGGAAGGAATACCATGGCATGCCGATTAGTTCCCGTAATCTTGGAAGGATAAGTAATTTCTTCCGGTTTCCGATACCGATATCCCGCCTGTTTTTCTATAAAATACGGTTGGGGAATCTCTCGGATGATTCCATCCGCATCCTTTTTCTGTTCAAGCTGCAAGACTTCTTCTTTCACCTGCTGTTCCTGTGCGGCCGACTGCCCATGATGCAGTACTTTGTAAGAGGCTGCTCCGACAGTTCCCGCCGCCACAACCGCTAAAAGTCCGAATACAATCTTTTTCCTGTTCAAATCCATCACCTTTCTTAACTGAAGCTGCTATGCTGCATATGACAATTTTTATCCAAATTATTGACTCTCCAGATTGACAACAACATATTCACATTTTCCTTGAGTTCTGATTGGAAATCCCCATCCTGCTGCTCCCGAAGAAACAATCACTTTCATATTCCCTTGTTTATATTCTCCATAATTAAGTGTTCCTGATAAACTATTTAAAAATCCAATTGGGAAAATTTGTCCTGCGTGAGTATGACCGGACAATTGTAGATCAACTCCCAACTTAGCATTTTCTTCTATGTCTACTGGTTGATGATCCAGTATAATGGTGAAAAGATTTCGCTTGGAGCCTTTCAACACATTCTCAGAAGAAGCACGCATTGATTGATTTCCCCATGCCGCATCATCTCTTCCTACAAGCACCAGCTCCTGATTGACTGTAATATGCCGATCTTTTAGGATTGTAATACCGCTTGCCTCTATTGCCTTATTCAGTTCATCATCCGTATAAGTACGTTTTTCCGTATAAGGCTGTCTGTCATGATTTCCATATACATAGTAGATCCCAAATCTGTTTTTAATTGTGCTTAATACACGAAAAGCTTCCTCCATTGCCTCTTTTGAAGTATTTTCCTCTACAATATCTCCGCCTAATACAACAAAGTCCGGCTGTAATACACTAATTTCTTTTACCATATCTTTTATTGCTTCTGGCTTTTGAATCGTATCGTAATGCGTATCTGTAATTAAGACTACCCGATAATCTGTTGATAGCTTTTCTGATAAAACAATATATTCCGTCTTGGTTATCTGAACCATATTCATACATCCTATAAAGACGACCAAACTTACTATCCCAACCGTTAATATACCGCTTCGGCAGGCTATCCTCAAAATTCTGCCGATCTTTTTATTCTGTTGTAATCTGAAAATTCGTTCAACAAGCAACACTACTATCTCTATAATTGTAGAAACTACCATCAGATGTATTATGATTATTCCAAAAAAACCCCAATAAAAACATATAATGCCGATGACTACTATCAATAAAATTCTTATCGCACAATTGCTCCATTTATTAAATTTCATCCCATAAAAGGAGAAAAGCTTCCCTAACAGCCAATAAAAATCTGCTGTCAAAAATAACAAAGCTATACCAAAGACAAACATATAAATCTCCTCACAAAATTTGAACAACTTCTGATTCAAACTTTTTCCTGTTCAAATCTATCGCCCTTCTTAACTGAAGCTGCTATGCTGCATATGACAGAACTTTATTCATGCTGAGCCGGAAACAAAATCAGTATTTGAAATCGTTCTCCTTCCTGCACAGCCATGCATTTCCCCCTCATTTTTAACATCATGTTCTTTACACTCTGTATCCCGATTCCATTGCTCTCCGTCTCTTCTTCCAGCTTTTTCACCCTGTTTTCAAACAAAAATCCTGTCATGTTCCCCTCCTCCACAGCAGAAATGACAACCGGCATGGATGGGTCTGCATATTTCACTATATTAGATGTCAGATTGTCCATAATCCGCATCACATAATCCGTTGAAATCCGAATCCTGCTCTGCGGCCATTCTACTTGGAATAATACTTCAAAACCCTGCTGCGCTAAGTAACTGCAGGTCTCTGAAAACAGGTCATAAAACAGTGTTTCGCAGGTTTCCGTTTCTTCTAACTGCACTTCTTCCCCTGCCATCAGGGAATATTCAAACAGATGATCCGTAAGCTGCTTCATCCTTCTCGCTTTCCGGTCAATCTTCTCTACATATTCCATCCACTGCCCCTCACTCTTAAAGCTGCCTTTTTTCAAGATCTCCGTATACAGCATAATAGAAGTAACCGGCGTGCGAAGATCATGAGACATCTCTGTAACGATCTTCTGATTCTCCTGCACCATCTCTGCTTCCTGTTTGATCAAATCCTGAAAAGACAGCCGCATACTGTCAAGCCCTTCCGCAAGCGCCGCAAGTTCGTCCCTTCCTTTCACCGTAATCTTATAATCAAGGCTTCCACCCTCTAATATCTCCACCTCATCACTCAATTTTAAAATATATGCCATTTTACTTCGGATTCCAAACAAGACAAGAATCAGGAACAAAACAAACGACAGCACCAGCTCCACAATCATTGCATAGTTATAAAACTGGTATGCATATATTCCGGTAATGCTGACTCTCGCCTCCCCATCGGCAAAGGATACGGTATAATAAACCTCCCATCCGTAATCATTGGCTTCAATCTCTTCCTCCCACAGTTCCTGATCCGGATACTCCGAATCAAACATCTGCATTCCATCTTTATATACACGGATGGAGACAATCTGCTGCCTTTGTACCCAGCTCTTTAACGCGTCCGCATCTCTGGAAGACAGGCTGTTCTGATCAATGTACTGCTGTAGCTTCCTGATATAACTTTCATCTTTTCGTTCTTCATAATCTGAATTATAATAAAAATTTTCAATGAGATAATCTCCTGCCTGATTCAGTACCAAAAATACAAGAACTGCTACAAAAGCTGCTGTCACCAGCAGCCGCAGCAGTTGAAAGTATATGGAATCCTTCTTATTCGTTGTCCGCGCCAAATTTATACCCCTTTCCCCAAATGGTTTTGATATACTTTGGATTCTTTGGGTCTTCTTCTATCTTCACCCTTAATTTTCGGATATGCACCATAATGGTACTGTTGCAGGAGTAAAAGTAAGGTTCCTGCCACACACTCTCATACAGGTTCTGGGCGGAAAATATCTTTCCGGGATGCTGCATCAGAAGAAGCAGGATGTGGTATTCAATATCGGACATCTCCTTTTCCGCATCGTTTACATATACTTCATTGAAATTCTCATGAATCCGGATTCCCTTCATCTCCAGATAAGGCTCCTCATCCTTCTCATTTTCCGGGTTCTTTCCCATATATACCTTGTACCGGCGCATTAAAGCCTTTACTCTCCCCAAAAGTTCTGCATAGGAAAATGGCTTCGGAAGGTAGTCGTCCCCTCCCGCCATCAGCCCGATGAGCTTATCTGATTCCTGCGCTTTAGCCGTCAGAAAAAGGACAGGCACATTCGAGACCTTCCGGATCTCCTCACAGGTCCGAAGCCCCGACATTCCCGGCATCATAACATCCAAAATAACCAGATCCGTCTCTTCATTCAAAAGCTCCAGCCCTTTTCTTCCATTTTCTGCTTCTGACACATGATAATTCTCGCTTTCTAACAGAATCCGGACACCTTCACGGATATCCTCATCATCCTCAACAATTAATACCTGCTCTTTTTCCATGCCCTGCACACTCCTCTCTATTTTTCCATACCTGGAAATAAACCAACTGTTTCTCCAAAGCAGATTCTCATTTCCTTCCCGTTTCCGGTTTGTTTTGCAACATCCTCTGATAATTTCAGCCGATCCTTTTTTACCAGTACTAATATTGTAGACCCGCCGAATTCAAAATATCCTTTTTCCTGTCCCTGAAAAACCCTGCTATTACTTCGTAAGTTATGGATCTTTCCCACAAGCAGCGCACCGATCTCCATCTGTACTACAGTACCAAAGGCCGGAGTTGAAAGCACGATATACTCCCGGCTGTTCTCCACAAAAACCGGTACGGATGTGTACGCTGCCGGGCGAACACAGTGCAGACAGCCCCCAATCGCCCCGGATTCGGTTCTGATGCCGTCGCATACATAACAGTATCTGTGATAATCCTGAGGAGTCAACCGGAAGATAAGACAAGTCCCTCCGGCAAACTGTTCTGCCAGATCCCTGCTGTTAACAAGCCTCTCCAGGCTGTATTCAACATGTTTGATCCGGTAAGTCAGATTTTCTGCTACCGGATATACACTTAGATACCCGTCACATGGACTGATCAAATGCTTTGGAGTAATGTCGATCCTCTCTGCGCATCGTTTTCTTGTAAAAAAATCGTTAAAGGAAGCATAGATCCTGTCTTCGTAGTCCTTCATATCTATGTGGTGTTTTTTGATAAACAGAGGCACCAGACATCTGGAAAACTCTGAATCCAAAAATTTTCCTACTTTTCTGGATACAGTTGGGCGGATCAGCAGCCTTAAAATGGCACGACCTGGCATTGTTCCATATAAAAATCGAATCATCAGGGTTTCTTTCTTCATATTTCCATTCCCAATCCCATTAACAGGATAACAAATTCTACGATTCCAGTAAATACAATTCCTATTTTTCCAAATAACCGCGGTTTTTTTACATGCAACGGGAGAACAAACGCAGCTGCCATCCCTATTAACAGTACTGGCAACAATCTGGACAGGTTAAAGGATAACTGCTTCCCAATTACCAGAAATGCCGGCAAAAGGAGGGCTACAGACGTAACCGGAAGCCCCAGATAACAGGAACGGCCTCCAGTCTCCACCTGCTGCCGTTCCTCCTCCAGCACATTGAAATATGCCAGACGGATCAGCGCACACAGTACATACAGGCATCCCGCCAAAAATCCCAGATAAGTCTTCCCGCTGGCCATATATCCAAACAATGCCGGAAGGACACCGAAACAAATCAGGTCACTTAAAGAATCAATCTGGATCCCGAATCTTTTTTCACGCATATCCCTTTGCTTAGTAGCGGCAACCGTCCCGTCAAACATGTCGCAGATTCCCGCAAACATCAGGCATAAAACCGCCTGCCGGTATGTCCCCTCCATCGTAAAGATGATCCCGGTAAATCCAAACAACATCCCGAGGTAGGTAAGTACCACCGTATAATTATAATAACCGCAAAGCTTTTTCCTTTCCTCCATCCCTTTACCACCTTTCTTATTTTGATTATTCCTATTCTTTAAACAGCCACAGCAGCGAAGAAAATACTGTACGCCAGAATACACCATGGTTTCCCCAGTACAATAATGGCTGCAAATTTGCGTGCCGTCATTTTTGTAATCCCGGTGAAATAACAGAAGAAGTCATCCGGGAATAAAGGCAGCACCATCCCCAGAAACAATACTGCCGTATAGGATTTGCTCTTTGCCGCCCATTCGGCCCATCTTTCATACCGTTTTCCCGGGAACATCCTGCCAACGATCTCTTTTCCGAACTTTCTTGCAATCAGAAACGCAAGAATAGAACCCACAGAAATCCCGATGTAATTACACCAGAAGCCGCCCAGCCAGCCAAACATAACTGCCCCGACGATGCATCCTAAGAATCCCGGCAGAACCGGAATGACCACCTGAAGCGCCTGGATTGCCACAAGTACAACCGGAGCCAGCAGGCCAAACCCCGAAATATAGCTTTGAAGTGTTTCTACCGAATCAAATTTCCCGTCCAGATACGCTTTGAATAAAACCGCACAGAGAGCCAGACACAGAAGCAATAACAGTGCGGTCATCCATTTTTTCCATTGTTCTATCTGTTTTATGATCATTTTCCCCGCATCACTTTCAATTTTTCTGCCACCTTTTGTTCAAATTCCTCCGCTTCCTTCTCCCATGCGCTAAGAGCCGCATCTCCCCTACGGTCCGGAAGCTTCCATTCGGATTTATCCAAATACTCACCCAAATAAGCCGTCACCTTACATGCCCCGGACAGGTTCAGATGGTCTCCTTTATCCAGGCTGTCGGCCTTCCAGTCTATTCCAATCTCCTTGACTGCCATATTCATGTTCATATAAGAAAGATTATTCTTTTGGGCATATTCCACCAGTGCATTGTGTTTTCGGTAATTATAGTTTTTTGGCGACGGCGTGCTGAGCAGCAAGATTTCCACATTCTTTTCCCTGCACAATTCCACAATGCGTTCCATATATCCTTCTACATTTTCACCCATTTCTTTCTTTTCCGCCGATTCCTTCATATAGTCCTCTTCCTCATAGGACTGTACGCCGTCCCGGATTTCAAAGCCTTTATAACTCTCTCCTTTGTACAATTTCTCCATCAGGAGTGCTTTCCAGATATCGTGGAACCGGAAAATCGGAAAATGGTAATTCCCCGCTTCTGCAACCGATTCTTCCAGGCCGTCAAGCTTTCCCTGTCCACGGAACAATACATTTGTCTCCAGAATCAAGAGCTTCGGAGACTGCTTTTCAAGAGCTGTTTTCAACAGATAATAAGTCTCCTGGATCTTCTGCCCCGGCTGCCCGCATACATAAGAGGTAATGCCATGGTCTTTCCACAGGATAAGAGGGGCAACGGAGCTGTAGCTTAAACTGTCTCCCATGACCAGCACGTCAATGGTCTGGTCTGGTTCCCTTCGAATCCGGGAAATGCTTTTATTCCGTCCCTGCACCAGGTCTTCATCTTTTGCCGCCGAATCCATCCAGCCGGAGATGCCTGTTAATAATATCAATAATATCAAAATAAACAGAATGTTTTTAAAAATTTGCATAGATCAGATCCACCTGCTGGTATCCGACGCCATAAGCCCCAAAAATAATCACTGCAAAGATCAGCCCGTAATAAAAAGCCCATTTCACAGGCGTCGGGAATCTCTGCAGTCCTTCCTCACCCAGCAGCTTCCTTTCCTTTATCATCCCAACACAGGCAACCACCAGACATCCGGCCCCGATTGCCAGATAATCCGCCGCATCCAGACCAAAGTTTAAGAATGTCCCATCCCACAGTTTCTGTGGCGTAAACTCCCGGAACATACTCGCAAACATCCGAACCCCCGCCCTAAGCCCGTTTGCCCGGAAAAATAATTCTCCTACGAAGATGATTATCCATGTTTTTAAAACCTGCGGGATTCTCCAGTACAGCGCATGTTCATCGGCGTGCAGACGCTTTAACACCTTGCTCCTTACGGGTTCTAAGGCAATCCCTCCTAAAAGGATGACAAAATAATACATGCCGTAAAAGATATAATTCCACTGCGACCCATGCCAGAGTCCGTTTAACAGCCACACCGGAAAAAGCGCAATGGCCGATACCCCAAGCTTTGTCAGATATTTCCCCAGATGTTTCCTTCCGAATTTGTTCCATTTCTTTACCATGGATGATACGGACACAGGGTAGAAAATATAGGTTTTAAACCACACTCCAAGAGTCATGTGCCACCGCCTCCAGAACTCTGCCGCGTTTCGGGAGGCAAAGGGCTGGTTGAAATTCTCAGGTAGTATAACGCCGAACATCCTGCCGCTTCCAATGACGATATCCATGCACCCTGAAAATTCCATGTAAAGTTGTACCGTGTATGCAACTGCCGCCGCTGCAATGACAATCCCGTTATAATTTTCGTAATGATCAAAAATTGCTTTTACCAGCACGTAAAGCCGGTCCGCAATGATCATCTTCTTAAAAAGCCCCCACAGGATACGAACGCTGCCTTTTGACAGGTTTTCACCCTTCAGGGAATTTCCCTCCCACAGGACATCTGCGGTCTGGGAATACATGCTGATGGGGCCTTCCATGATCTGAGGAAAGAATCCCAGAAACAGCGCCAATTTTCCAAGATTTTTCTCGGGAGGCACCTTCTCCCAGTAAACGTCTGCCATATACCCGATGGCCTGTAGTGTATAGAAAGAAATCCCGATGGGCAAAAGCAGCTCCTTTGCCGGAAGCAGCACTGTGCTTCCCCATATCCCGAAAAGCACATTCATATTCTCTGCAAAAAAGTTATAATATTTCAGCCATGCAAGGATACTTACCAGCACAAGGATACCGCCTGCCAAAATCCATTTCTCTTTTCGCTTATATTGCTTCCTGATTCCGGTCTGGTTCTCTTTTGGCGCATGTTCCGCTTCCGTCCGGCATCTTAGCTTCATCCATCCCAGCCATACACCGATATAGTGGGTAAATAATGTCGTTCCCAAAAGATACACCACCAGTCCTTTGCTGATCAGCCAGAAAAAAGAATATCCGGCAGCCAGAAGTACCGCCCACCTGATTCTTTTCGGTGTGATCTGATAAGCCAGAAGTACCAGTGGGAGAAACAGCGCCAGATACACCGCCGTATGGTATGCCATGTTACTTCTCCCTAAGCCTTGAAATCATCCGGTACATAGCTTCTGCCGAATTAAAATTTTCCGGTACCATTTCCGAAGCCTCGATTTCTATTTTAAATGCATCCTCAAGCTCTGATACAAGGGTAATGACTCCGAAAGAATCCAACAGACGTTCATCAATCACGGCTTTTTCCTTTTCCCAATCAATACTGTCGTCAATCTCATTTAAAATCTTCATCAAAGTGTCCATATCTTATCTCCTTTTCTAGTTTTCCATGTTCCATTCAAACGTAGGTATCCTCCCGCGAACCGGTTTCCATCCCATTTCTTTACTGTAAAACAGGATCTTCGGAAGCTCATGACTTAAGAACAGCGCCATTCCTTCTGTCATGGCATAGGCTCCTGCCCGCTCAAAGATCAGGACATTTCCTGCCTTCAGATCGCGGATCGACGCTTTCTGCATGAGTACGTCATTTACCGTACATAAGCTTCCGCATACGGTCCACTGGCATTCTGCCCCTGTCTGGTTCTCAGGCCAGACCCGGAACACAGGCTCATACATCCCCCGAATCTGCCCGTCATAACTCAAGTGGTGTATCCCGCCGTCCACAATGCAGTATCTCTTACCATTGCTTTGTTTGATATCCTTAACAGTTGTCAGATAATACCCACAGTCAGCGGCAAGGGCGCGCCCCATCTCCAGCATAACAGAACCTTTCCACTTCATCCCTTCTACCGCCCTCACAAGCTCTTTTAAGTCAGAACTCCTGTGATCCTCTTGTCCGACGAAATATGGAACTGAGAGCCCTGGGCCATATTCCAGTTCTTCCAACTGAAACCCTGTCCTTTCTTCCATCTCCATTAAAAACTGATCCAGATATTCCAGTTCTTCTTTGATCTTCCCGGCATGTTTCTTCTGTGTACCGGAAAAATAGTGGATTCCCTGGATGTTCAGGTATGGGCACATCGTTCTTATTTTGATGATATTATAGATGGTTTCCCCATCCATACCAAACTGATTTCCGCTAGTCAGCCTTAGATAAACATGCATAGGCTTTTCTTTCCGCTGGCACCACTCCGAAAAACTATGGTACTGGTCAAGGGATTCTATGGTGTAAGTACATGCCCCGCCATAGGTATCCAAAATCTCAAGGATCTCCTCCTTCTCTTTTAATACGCCTGAAATCAGCAGCTTTTCCGGTGCGATCCCCTGCTTTTTGCAGATTCGAAATTCTCCCATAGAACACACCTCAAGCCGGTCTGCCTGCGTTTCCATCTGCCCGGCGAGGAAGGGATTGGCTTTCATGGCAAAACATAAACCGGCTTTTTCTCCCAATGCTTCCCGAAATTTTCCTACGGTTTCCTTCATTTTATCAATGTCAAACAGATAGGACGGCGTACCGAATTTCATAATGCAATACTCCAGCTGATCCATCATCATCATATGACCTCCTCTAACTGGTTCCGGAAATAATCCCGATCCGTTTTCCCGTTTTTCGTAAGCGGCATCTGGCTGATCGGTATGATCTTATGGGGTACCATGTAAAGCGGCACCCTTTTCTTCAGCTCCGTGCGCACCAGGCTGGTAGCCGCTTCACCAAGGTAAAAGGCGACTAACTGGTTTTTTCTGTAATCCATCAGGCAGCAGCTCTTCTCCAGTCCCTGGATCTGGTTCATGGAGTGTTCAATTTCTTCCAGCTCAATGCGGTGCCCCATATGTTTGACCTGAAAATCTTTCCGCCCTGAAAAATAAAGTTCCCCGTCCCTGCCGTAATACCCCAGATCCCCGGTCCGGTAACAGCGCACTTTTGGCTCATCCGGAAACGGATAGACAAACCTCTCTTCCGTTTCCCCGGGATTTTTGTAATACCCTTCTGACAAGGATTCCCCCGCCACACAGATTTCCCCCGGTTCTTCCGGTGCGGTCACTTCTTTCCCTTCTTCGTCTAACAGAAATACCCTTCTTCCCGGAAACGGTCTTCCGATGGGAAGACGCTCTCCATCTTCATAGATACGTTTTACGGGATAATAGGTACAGTTACAGGTAATCTCCGTAGGACCGTACAGATTGATGAACTCCGTCTTAGGAAGCGCCTCCTGCCAGTGCCTTAGCTGCTTTACCGGCATGATCTCGCCGCTGAACATCACACGTTTGACATCACCCGGCACACGGTAGCGCAACCCCTTAAGGGCCGATACCAGTGTCAATGCTGATACTGCCCAGATAAGTGTCGTCACTTTCTTGTCGCAGAGATAATCAAGAAGCACTGGCGGCGTACAGAACATTTCCTTCGGGAGCAATACCAGAGAAGCTCCCGTCATCACGCTTGTATAGATATCTTTCACCGATACGTCAAAATCAAAGGGAGCCTGGTTTCCTATCCTGTCTTCTTCCGTAATTCCAAATGTCTCCGTAAAATGTGAGATAAAATCGACTACCGCCTTATGGCTTACAACGATTCCTTTGGGGGTTCCTGTGGAGCCTGAAGTAAAAATCCCGTATAACAGATCTGATCCGCTGCTCTTTTCCCTGATTTCCTTAAGTTTCCTTGTATTGACGGCTGCCCGCATCATATCTCCCAGCAGGCAGCTCCTTTTGCAGTACCCGGCCTCTGCCAGACGTCCTTCATTTTTATTATCCGTAATGATAAGCTCCGGCTCTAAAATCCGGAAAATCTCCTTTAGCCTTGCTGTCGGCTGAGACGGGTCAATCATCACATAGAAGCAACCTGCATATACTGTCCCAAACATAGCGGCCAAAGTAACCGCACTTTTTTCCGCCAGGATTGCAACCGGTTTTCCTGTTTCTGTAAATTTACAAATTGATGAACCCATCCTTTTTGACAGTTTTAAAAGCTCGCTCCAACTAAAATAAACATTCCCGTCATCCACTGCCAGCCTATATGGATACTTGTTCTCTGTCCTTTCTAAATATTCCAGTATATGTTCCATATCTTCCATTCCTTTCGATTTTCTTTTGTTACTTCTAATTATCCCCGTAAAACCTAAACAGTTCCTTAATGAATTCTTAACAAATCTAAACCTCCGTTTGAATTCCAGGCAAATGGACTGTACGGGTACGTACAGTCCATTTGCTTACATTGGTTCTAATTTGTCTTCTTATTTTTTGTGCTGCTGTTTTTACTTGTCCCAGTACTCTTCTTATTCTTATCTGATTTCTTACTGGTCGTTGTTCCTTTCTTGTTATCATCTTTCTTGGTATCTTCCTGGCTTGTTGCTGCATTGCCCTGATTCTGGTTTTCCTCTGTCTTGTTCTGATCTGGTGTTGTTGTTACATCCTTTTGATCCGTCTGGCCATTCTCCGTATTTTTGTCATCAGCCTTCTTTTCGTCCTGCTTTTTTGTCGTACTCTTCTTATCTGTTGACTTACTGGATTCCGTCTTTGTCTTCGGCTGCGTGGAATTCGATTTCTTTTCTTTACTGCCTCCGCAGGCAACCATGCCAAGTGCCATTACTCCAACCATGCAGAGAACCAGTCCTCTTTTTACCATACCTTTTACTGTTGTCTTTGATTCCTTCATTTTATTAACTCCTTTCAAAACTTTTTTATGTATGTTCTCAGGTTTTTAAGGAACCTGTATCCTTACGCTGCTCCATCTCCTTCCTGTATATTTCAAAGCGGTTTCCTTTGATGGTTCTTATTATCCCATCCAAATCTAAACAGTTCCTTAATGGATTCTTAACAAATCTAAATACAGCAAAGTCCAGATCAACTGCCTTCGCCAAACGTCGGAGTTTTACATATTCTTGAACCGGTTTATTTACCAGCCGCTTAAATAAACGCTGAAAATAGAGCGGAGATAACCCCGCAGTACTTGCCAGTTTTTCCGTCGAAATTTCTTTTGTCAGTTTTTCCTCAATAAAAACTAAAGATTGTTCGATTGCTTCCCATGCGTGCATTGCTACATATTCTATTATTAATGCCCACATCATATCACGTTTCATCTTATTAAGCTTCTCACACAATGCGCTTTTTAACCACGAAATCTTACTCTTGGTAATGACCTGACAACCCAAATTCTCTGCAATTGATCCATTACTTATCGTAAAAGCTAGAATTATTTTAGAATCTTTAAGAAACGGTTTAAGAATCTGTTAAGAATTAATTGTTAATCTATCCTGATAAGGAGGTGAGACAATGAGTATTCTAATGACGCCAAACAATATGCAAGACGAGATAATGCGAAGGGGGGACCTAAAACAGACGGATATAAAGGAAGATTCCGTAAAAATCAGTAATTCTGCAAATCCAGATAGTGCAGCAAAAATCAGCAGATTCAATCCTGTCGGCAATTCTTCAGACACTAAAAAAGCTACTCAGCCAAATAGAATTGATACACGCCCGGCCTTTGACCAGTATACTCCCGAAAAACCCGATGGACAGAAATCATATGGCCACTACAAAATGGTTGCGGATGAATATGGAAATCCCAAAGCCCAGTTCTTTGAACCTTCTAAAAATCTGGAAGAAAAAGAAAATGATACATCAATGACAGACGTTTCTGGCAAAAGTGATACAGAAAAATCCTCTGAGGGAAGCCAGAAACTTCAAAAATTAAAAAAGAAAAGACAGGAGTTAAAGCAACAGATATTATCTGAAGCGGATCCCAAAAAAGCTGAACAATTAAAAAAGAAACTGGCACTGATAGAAAGGAAAATAAAAAGTCAACAGAAATAGTTAAATATTCCCCGTTGAATGGGTGAAACACCTTTTCAGCGGGGGGTATTATTATGTATTAACTGTTCTTGTCTTTCTTTCTGGAAGATAAATCCATGATAGATTTTTTACTTATTCTTTTAACGTCTTTTAATATCTGCCGTGCACCTGGTTTACTTTTTCTTTTATGTGATTTTTTCTCTTTTTCTTTTTCAGACTCTGTTTCAACCATTTCTTCCATACCCCTGTCTGAATGGGTCGCCTCTATATATTCCGGAGATAGCTTTTCCAGATTTAATGCATGATCCACATTCGCAGAAAAATTCATCATAACCACCATAGCAACCACTAATAATTTATGATTTCTACTGATTATTTCACCTCCCTCTCAAACCGAAAAAAACATTTCCCACCCACAACATTACTTCTATACATATTTGGAGCTATATGATGGGAATTAAAAAATTCGACAGCTTTAAACCCGCATTTATTTAGATAAAAATGTATATTCCGCTTTTCATAATATGGTGTAACCGTTTCCCATATCATTGTTTCAGGATACATTTCCTCTATTTTCTTCCATGCAGCCAAGCCAATACCTTTGCCTTGACAGGACTGATTGATAAACAATAGATCCAGAAAATTGCGATGTGTTTTTTTATCGTTTACAACTACCGTCCCACCCACGATTTTTCCATTGGCGGTAATATAATATGTCTCCGCTCCTTTTGCATCCATTGATTCCTCAATATCCTTTCCTGGAATGACCTCTCCTTCTGACTGACCATATTCTTCTGTTGCAGCAGTCGCAAATGCTTTCTGGATATCTTTAATAAACCACTCTCTGTCATTTTCTTTAATAGGTACTAATGCTATATTCTGTTTCATTTTTAATTTCCTCCTGCTACTTTAAACAGATATTCCCCACGCCATTTTCGCATCAATTTCACTGTTACCTCATAACGCATAACCGATACATTTTCTATACTGCCTTCGTTCTGCAAGGCTGCCGTTCCTCTGTTAATTCAGCTCATATTTTCACCTCATTATTTTCAATTTCATTTTTCCATATCTAGGATTTTTTTATTATAACAGAATATCCCTCTCTGATTCTTAACAGAAACTAATCAATTCTTAACAATTCTTAATGCCTATGTAATCTTGTGCAGACTATTCTTCTTATTCTCTCCCGCTAATGTTCTTGCTTCCCGTCCATAGTACATTTTACGATCATCCTAATATTTGCTGAGGAACTGCATGTAGATAATATCATTTGTTTCTCCTTTTCCTTGTTATCCATCTCATATACACCATCCCTTTCTGTTACACCGCGACATTCTATGACTTCATATGTTAAAGTTTTTTCCGGCAGATAAATAAGCACCCTTCCCTGCTCTTTCCGAAAACCAGCATCCTGAAACTTCTTCAGATTGCTAAACATACTCCCATCTTTCATATTATGGCCATACAAAATCACCTTGCTGTCCATAAAGTCTGCCCGGTTCCGGTAATCCAAAAAAATACTGCCTGCCTTATTCGCCTTCCCATCAAAGGTATAATGAAGATAATGCTCATTATCCTTTCCCTGCACCACCGGGTAATCCACATTGATCCCCGGAATCTGAATCCATGCCACGATATCCCCATTGATCGCCCGAAGCCCATCAAAATCAATCTCCGGCAGATTTTCTTCCGGGTCTTCCTGGTTTTTTGACTTCCCTTTGGAATCTCTTCCTACATCCGGCTTCTCTATGATAAATTTTTGAAGTTTCTGGTACCCGGCAGATGCCTCGTGATAATCCTCCCATACCTGAAATAAATATCCGCCTGCTGCCAAAAAAATGACTCCCAATATCACTAACAATACATACTCTTTTTTTCTGCTCAAAACACATCTCCTCCTGTCTGCTCGAATCTGCTGCCAGCCATTTTTCTTACACTGGCGCAACGAAAAAAAGCCGCCATACCAACATTTCATTGTCAGTACGGCAGCTTTCTACCTTTTTGCTACTTTTTTCCGGTTCATCCTGCTTTTAAAACTTTTTCCTGCGGATACGGATAATCACAGCAACAATTCCTGCAAGTGCCACCACGAAGACAGCAATCGGAATCCAAAGATTTGTCGTATCCCCCGTTTTCGGAGCATCCGGTGTATCCGCAGGCTTTTCCGGCTCTGTCGGTACTTCCGTCAGCTTTACGGTCTGACTTTCTGCTTCTATATCTTCATGATTGGTCAGCTCTATCTCTTTTTCCTTGTCCTCTTCTTTCACCGTAACAAAAAGCTTTTCAAAGACAACCACATCGTGCCTCTTAAGCGCCTCTGCATCAAAGGTAAAGGTGACATCGGCGGTTCCTTCCGATTTTTCCGGTTTAAAAGTCGTTTCCGCGGTTACAGGCTTCCCATCTATCAGTACTTCTTTTCCGGTCTCTTTATCCATCAGGGTTCCGACAAGCCGATAGGATTCCCCGGCAATCAGGCCCTTATAAGCAACCGTATCTATGATCTGTGTCTCCTTCTCTGCAAATGCCTCCTGATCCCCGTCTTTCCCGTCTTTTGCAGTTGTGCCAATCTCCGGGAAATAGATGCTCTGTGGAGCCGACTTAATATCCGCATGAACCGCAATCTCCTTCTCCTGATAGGAAACGGATTCAAATGCAACGATTGTTTTTCCCCTTAAAGCGCTGGCATCAAAGGTAAAGGATAATTCCACGCTTCCTTCCTCTTCCTCCGGCGTAAATGTAAGCTCGGAAGTCACCGGCTTTTTATCTACTAACAGCGGCTCCCCGCTCTCCTTATCCATCAGGGTTCCGGTCAGCTTATATTCCTTCCCCGGAACCAGATGATAGGAAACCGTATCTGTAATCGTCAGTTCTTCTTTTGGCAGCGCCATCTGGCTTCCGGTCTCCGGGCAGATCGCTTTCGTGCCAATCTCCGGGAAGAACATCTGCTGGTCCTTAAATTCCGGATCGGCATGCATCCCCACCTCTTTTTCTTCCTGGGTAATGGATTCATAGATCACCGTATTTTTGCCCTTCAGGGAGCTTCCATCAAAGGTAAACACCACATCCACCGTACCCTCGCTCTCCTTCGGCGTAAATGTGGTCTGGGCGGTAATCGGCTCCTCCCCGTCTAAAAGCGGTTCCTCGGTTGCCACATCCATCAGCTTTCCGGTTGCCACATACTCCAGATCCGGCACCAGGCCCTTAAAGAAAATCGTATCCGTCAGCTTGACTTTCTCATCCGCACTGGAAATATTTTCTTCCGTATCCGAATCCTTTGCCTTTGTGCCGATCTCCGGGAAAGAAATCTGCTGGTCTGTATCCTTTAAATCTGCATGGACCGCCAGCTTCTGCCCGTCCTGCTGAAGCTCCTCAAAGATGACCGTCGTTTTCCCCTCTAAAGAAGTTGCATCAAAGGTAAATGCGACCTCTACCTTTCCGGAAGATTTCTTTGCGGTAAATTCCGTCTCAGCGGTTACTGGTTTTTCATCAATTAGGACAGCCTCCCCAGTCTCTGCATCCATGAGCGTACCGATTACTTTGTATTTCTGCCCTTTCTTCAGCCCAGAATATTCCACCGTATCAATCAGTGTCACTTCCTTTTCCGGCTTGCTCATGTGGGTGCCGGTCTCCTGATCTAACGCAGTGGTTCCGATCTCAATCTGATCGTCTGTAAGCGTCCCTAAATCTACCGTAACGGAATCTTTATAGATGGTCACCTCGAACTTCAAAAGATCCATACTATCATTTGCCTTGCAACGCTGTTCTTCCACCGTATAAGTATCATAGATCAGCGCGCCTTTGGAATCGTCCGGTTTGGAAGTTCCAAACCATACTCCGTCCTCCGAAGTCTTCCCCTGATTGGTGTTATGGGTATGCTTATTCCATTTTGCAGCTGTACTGGCATAACCGTTCTTATCTGTTACAATCGTATGGCTTTCCCCGGTGGTTACAGAGGTAATGGAAAACGGAATATCAGAAAGCCGTTTCTGCTCCCCGTCTGACACTTTTACCAGTTCCAGATCCCCGCGGATGACCTGGTTTAAGATTGCCTTGTCCTCCGAAGTCAGATCCACAATCTCACCGTCTTTTACGATGTCAAATTCCGTAGAAAGCTTCCCCTCATTCAGATAGCCTTCCGGCGCCTTCGTCTCGTCCACGCGGTAATGCCCGAAGGGAAGTGCATCCTTCTTTGTGAAAGCGGTTCCCTTGCCGTCTGTTGCCAGGCTCATTACAACCTGATTTTTCGTATAGGTCTTCCCCTCCACAATCACCGGATGGTCATTTAAGGAAGTGATAGTAAATACTGCGCCCTCTAAGGACGCGCTGCCCTGTGGCTCTGCCTTCTTCGTTTCCAGATCGCGCTTCTGTACTTTTACTCCTCCACGGTAAATCTGCTCCTCCACGGAGGACGCATTATAACAGGATACCGTTTCCTTTCCGCCGCCAGCGGTAATCTTCTGTACAAATACCGTATCATTGGCAAAATATCCGGCCGGAGCTTTCGTCTCCTGTACCGTTACCGTTCCAAGGGGAAGACAAGGCGTTTTCCCGTCTGCCTGAGTATAAAATGCATCCCCGGATACGAAATAACTCTTGGAAAAATGCGCTTTCCCTTCCGCATCTGTCTTAAAAATCCAAGTCCGCGCCGGTTTCGCACCGCCTGCAGCCGGATCCGTATCA
Source organism: Lachnospiraceae bacterium M18-1 (assembly GCA_000403295.2). GTDB lineage: Bacteria > Bacillota > Clostridia > Lachnospirales > Lachnospiraceae > Schaedlerella. The sequence goes on from KE159605.1 coordinate 1,255,700, forward strand.
GACTGCTCCGTATAAAACTTCACCGTAAACTGCGCTTCTGCCAAGGAAGCGCATCCCTGTGGCTCCGCTTTTTTCATCTCCTTGTCCAGCTTCTGAAGGAGCAGATCCATCGGCTGATTCTGCGGAACTTCCGTTACCGCAAGCGCGGTTGTCTTTTCCGGCTCCACGGTGACATTGTGTGCGGTCACATCTACGATATAGCCCTTTGATGCAGTCAGCTCTTTCACGCTATAGCTTCCCGCTTCCAGCTCCCCGGATTTTGCGTAACCGTTCTGATCTGTCGTTAATTTTGCCACCTGCTTTTCTCCCTTATAAATGCCATATTCCGCACCTTTTAGGGAGTAATTACCGTTCCCATCGGAAACCGCTGCATTGGCAGAGGATTTACGAAGTTCAATATAACCGTAAGGAACCTGATACCAGCTCCCTACCAATGTCTGGCTGCCTCTTCCCGGAATGATGAAGGCCCGGAAGGTCTCCGGAGGCGCTGGAAGATCTTTGATGGCATTTGCCACTTCCACCGCCTTGTCAATATAGCTCTGTGGCGCACCGTAAAAAGCGCCGGTAGAAGCGGAATAATCCGCATAAATATAAGCGACCACCAGATGCCCGATCACATAGGAATTATCATCCGACCAGCCGCTTAAATACTGATTTTTGATATGCTTATCATACCCGTACCCACCGTTCAAGTAATACAGCGCCTTCCTAAGAGGCGAGCTATTCCCCAGCAGGTTATAGGAATAGGTTCCAGAGGGCGGTGTGGATTCCTTCGGCTCCACACAATAGGCCGTATTGCTCCCGTCAAAGGTCATACGGGATGTGGAATAGCTTCCATACGGGATATGGGCTCCCGCATGATAATTAATGGTGCCGTCTGCCGCATAAACCGGCATACTATTAGAAAGTAATGCGCTTGCCACTACAAGGACTACCAGCAAAAAAGCGGACAGCCTGTGCAAAAACTGCTTTGCGTTTTTTATCATAAATTTCCTCCCTTGAAATTTCATTTTGTCATCGTATTACAAAAAACAAATACAAAAACCGGTGGGCTGCGTGTCCCCATACTTCCTCTCCTCCTTTCTTTTTGCCGTATACATAGAAACGCGTATCAGGGCATAAAAAAACGGAACTGTATCAAACAGCCCCGCTTTTCTATGCCCTGATGGATGTTGGAAATGAAAGAACTGCCGCCGGCGGCTCTTCCCGCACATGACGGCATGAAAAAAGCCCTGAAACATACCTGCTCCAGAGCCTTTATTTACCTCTATTCTCTTTTATTTATAACCGTATTCGGCAACCTATTTTTCAGACAGCTCCAGCGGAACGATTGTAAGCGTTTTTCCCATGGATACCAGCAATTTTAAAATTGTTGATAACTGGGGATCCGTTTTTCCGCTTTCCATCCTTGCAATCACAGACTGCTTAACTCCTGTCATATCCTCCAATTCCCTTTGCGATATATGCTTTTCCTTTCTGGTCCTTATTCTCTCCTACCAACTTAATCATCAAATCATTTGCGTTAATTTCTTCCGCCGAATAATGTTTCTTTCTGTATTCGCTCCAGCTTTCCCCTACTGGGGAAATTTTCTTTACATTATCCATCTTCCCTGCTCCTTTTCTTGAAATCTTCCATAAACCTTTTCAATCTTTCTCTTTGATGTCTTCTGCGTTCTGACAAATCACGGCCATCGGCTCAACCACCAGCTCTGCTGGTGGCCTGGATAAGCCCCTCCGGGGCCTGTTGTGTCTCCGCCTAAAGGCGGTCTGACAAACCCTGTTCATTATGTTACTGGTGGCCGCTTAAAAGCGGCTCTGTTGTACTTACTTTGAGGGTTCTCCTTCCAGTCGATCCCTCTCATACTGTTCTTTGATATACTTTGTTATCGTTTCTTCATTTACATTACCGACTGTCTCGCAATAATACCCTCTTGCCCAGAAGTGACGGTTATACCGGTCTCTATACTCCGGATGTCTGTCGAAAAGCATAAGGCTACTCTTCCCCTTAATCCTACCCACTACCTTCGACACGCTCTCCTTGGGCGGAATCGACACGTACATATGCACATGATCCGGCAGCGTTGCTGCCTTGATAATTGTGACTCCTTCCATCTTGCATACCTTGCTAATGGCTTCGCCTACCTCTTTTCTCAAATCCCCAAACATCACTTTCCTACGATATTTCGGGATAAATACTATGTGATACGTGCAATTATAGCGACTATGTGATAAACTTTGAGTGTCCATGAATATACCTCCGTTGTGTTTTGTGCGGTTTGCCAGACCTGCACCTATTATACAACGGGGGATATTCTGGTACTCTGTTTATCGCCACTTGCGTCTGCTAGTCTCCCCAGCTCTGCTGGGGGATTTAGAATGTTTCATTAAATACATTGTACCAACTAAGCGGCAGCTTTTTCATAGAAATCTTCCGGTTTCCGAAGCTCCCAGTCATCAATCCCTTTATACTGCCCCTGCCACATGCCTTCTCCATCGGTATCCCACGCCGCGCGGCTGCAGCTTAAGGAAAGTTCCTCACAAATCTCATAAAGTTTAAGACACCCTTTGCGGATCTGCTCCCGCTTTTCCTTCTTTTTCGGGCATTCCAGGCCATATGCATTACAGGTCCTGCATTCCGGGCCATAATCCTCGTGGCAGTCAAGGCGCATCAGCTTGTCCATATCATTTGCTTCTACCACTTCCTGAAGCCCCTGCTCCTTTAACTGAACGAGCATCTGCTTAAGCTCCTTGTGGTTCATCACTCCCGGATTCCCAATGTAAGTTTCCCCTGTCCGCTGGTGGGTGATCTCCGCCTTCAGTATTCCTTCCGTTACGAACACCCTCCGCACATCCGGATCTCCGGAAAGACTGACGGGGCTTCCCGGTGAACACCCCTTATTCAGCTTTGCGCTGCTAAGCCAGATATACTTCCGCTTCTGATAAGGGACGTCAAGCCGGATCTGAAACGCTGCCAAACGGGCGTCAAAAGACCAAACCGGACAGAGATAACCGCTGTTCTTTTTATAAAAGGCAATCTCCCAGTCACCATTCCGGTTGACGAAGAATCCAGGCACACCTTTTAAGTTGTAGCCGGATTTTATGAGCCTCCTTGCAATCGACACGGAATCCTCCGCACAGGTACTTCGATACCCCAGCTGCTCCATTCGGGAAATCTCATCCTCCGTCAGGCCGCGCCTCCTAAGATCTTCCTTATGGCGGTAAGATAATTTTAACAGCTTCAGCATCTCCCGGTAGACCGCATCCCTCTTTTCATAGTCCGCTGTCTCTGCCAGCTGCTCCTTACACCGCTTTTCTCTTAACAGCACCCGTTTTTCGCGCATCTTACATTCCTGTATCCCCATCGGCAGTTCTTCCTGTATCTTCCAATAAGCCCGCTGGTAACGGTTCTCCCCATAGATTCCATGAAGCTCCGCATACAATGTCAGCATATTGCCGCCTGCTCCGCAATGGAAGCAATGGTAGACATTGACCAGTTCACCGTTCTTAATCACAATAAAATTACATTTCCCTCTCTCATCCCCGCAGAAAGGGCAGACCACATTGTAGGAATCCTCATTACCGCCGGGCAGTCTCTGCACTCCTAACAGTGCGCCCACCTCCGTAATGGTAAATGGTTTTGCTTTCATCTTCTCACTCCTAACCGCAGAACCTGCCGTCAACACACCCTTTTTCGTATACTGACAAAAAACATGGCCCCATAATAGGACCATGTCTGTTCATTCTTTATGCTGCCTGCTGCATGATCACCAGATCCTGATTTTCTAAAAGAAGCTTTGCAGCCTCGACCATGCCTTTATCCGGCCCCTTATAGCGGTTTGCAATCCACTTCACAGCTTCCAGACCTTTTATTCCGGAAACCATCATCTCTCCCAGGGTTGTCCCGTTATAGAGTCCAAAGGTGCAGACAAAGTTTTTTGCCGCTTCCAGCCCGGAATCTGCATCTTCTGTCTGTTCTTCCATCTCCTGCTCCAGTGCATCCAGGAAACTACTTTCATCAAACGGGATTTTTTCTCCATCTGCTGCATGAAAGCCGTCCCCTGTTTCCTCCGGCTGTTTTGCCGCTTCCGTCCGCTGGCTGTCCGCTTTCTCTATTTTCTCTTGCGGTTCTTCCGGCTTCTCATTCTTTACAGGAATTTTGGATTCCTTCGCTTCCGATATGGATTTCTCTCCGCTCATGCCGCCTTTTTCCGGTTCCTTTCCCCCGTTCCTAAGATGATCCGGTTTCGCTGATTTTCCACCATCTTCCGGCTCCATCGTTTCCTTTGGCTCCGGGCAGGCATTCCCGGAAATCCTGTTTTTCCCGGATTTTGCTTCCATCTCTTTTCTGTCTTTCTTTTCCGAAACAGAATTTTCAGATTTCGTTCCCTTCCCCTCCTGGTTCTGGGAAGAAGGATTCCTTTCTGCACCTGCTTCCGCCTCTTCCGTGCCGTACTCCATACCGTCCGGATCTTCCTGCACGCTCCCAAGCTGGCGCATACAGAATTTATTCCGGAAATAATATTTCAGTCCATAAGTCAGAGCCGTGCCATGGGCTTTATCCGGAATTTCATTGGTTCCTATGATATGGATCACTGCCCTGTTCACTTCTTTTGGATTGTCAATATTCGTCCAGCAAAGCTCCAGGTCTGACTCATATCTCCAGTAGTTATCCTTATCCAGCGTCAGATATTCCGGATTCCCGTTGGTGTCAAACTGTGTCGGCTTCTCCCCTACGATATCAAAATTGACCCCGTATTTATTGAGCGCCGGCGTCAGGGATTCATAGATATCATCCAGTGTAGCGAAATCATAGTCTGACTCCTCATTATGATACTTTTTCAAAAGTACCGGCATCTTCTTTCTGATCTTTGCAAGCTTCTGTTCCAGATTCATATACTGATATTTTCCCATTGATTCGTTTCCTCCTGTCTTATCTGTTTTTTTTATTTTCTTTGTTTCCGCCTTTCGGCCTCTTTTTTGATTTCCCTGAATTCATTCCGAATACAGCCATACCAGATTCGCCGCCTAGAAATATACGCTACGTTCTCCAGCACCCACTGCCTTGCAATCCTTTCGGCTACCCATTCCTTATTATCCAGAAATAAGAGATAACAGTGGTCCGAAAAATACTGCACCACAGGAACTTCCGGCTGAAAACGGATTTCTTCCTCTGTCTTTCCGGCCTGATCATACTCTTTTGCCTGCTTCTGGATCTCGCTCCGGGTGATCTTCGGAATCATCTGCTCCTTTTCGCACCGGGCTTCCTGAAGGATCGCATCCCAGTCCCGCGTGATGAGAAGAAAGGCTTTCCGGTTGGCAATCTCTTCCGCTTCTTTTCTTGCGCCTGCTTTCCCCGGAAAATCAAATTCATCCGGTATACTAAGCAGCTCTCGTAAGGGTTCCTTCACGTCATACAGTCCGCAGTCCTTCCACCGGAACATGCCTGCAAATTTCAGGTTCTCCCCTATTTCCAGCACACATCCTTTCCCATGACCGGTATAAAGGAAATAATCCTTCCTCTGTCTTACCTTTATAAGAAAGGAATCCCCGCATTTCCAGGGTACTGCCTCCCCATCCGTCAGCCATTCAAAAAAAGAAACGGTACGCTCGTTTAAGCCTACCCATGCCGGAAGCATGGAGAAATCTTCCCTGGTAAGCTTCATCATGACAGCTCTCCCGGAATATCATAATCATGCCACCGCGCCGCGATACACCTTGCGATCTTTTCCTCCAGCTTCATCAGGCTCGCCGTACTGCTGTCATGCTTCTTCGCAAAGAAGAGGGATTCGCACAATCCACAGTAGACTTCATAGGCGCTGCAGGGTTCCTCCCCGAATGCCGCTTTAAAGCGTTCCACCGTCTCGGCAATCAGCTTCTTGCCAAAGCTCTGCTTCTTCATAAGCTCCGATAAGGTATTTGCCGGATAACGGATCTGGATGTCGCAGAGACGTCCAATGTCTTTCAGCTTCTGTTTGTAATACTGGAAGAGGGACTCCATATTGCAGGTAAATTCCTCCAGGCCCCGTTTGTACTGGTGCTTGATCCGAAGCGCTTCTCCAAGGATAATGGTGTGGTCCCCGTCCATCATGGAATAGAAAATATTCGCCCCAGACGCGCCGACATCCGAGCTCACAACACGGATGAATACCTTAATATCCCCAAAGGGTTTCTTCCCATGCTCTTCCATCAGCTCCCCATACGTCTTCGTCAGGTCGTTACTGCTCATCTGCCAGGTGATCTGCGCCAGGTAATGGTCTGCATATCCGTGGCAGAATGAAGCCTCCTGGCCTGCACTGATGTAGGCTGATGCGATCATAAACAGCTCCGGCATGGAAATGATCGCGTAGTCTGCCTCATCCCCGGACAATACGCCCCTTACCTTACCTTCCGAGATCCGAAGCAGCGCATTTCCTTTTGCCACCTTCAGACATTTGTTCAGGATATCGGCAAGCACCGCCGTTTTCACTTCCGCAAGCGCGCTCCCCTTGATCCGCGCCCGATCCTTTAACGTGCCGACTGCCGTTTTCCCGATGGGAAAGACTCCATGGGGGCATTGTAAAAGCAGTCCGGTATGCTTCTTGGTGTCTGCCAGGATATCCGGCATTCCTTCCGTTTCTTTCATAGCGTCCGGCGCTTCTGCTGCTGTCAGCACCCTCAACTGTTTTGCAGGTGTCCGAAGCCACCGCGCCCGTCCGTCTATTTCGGCCAGATATTCATGGAAATCTAGCTCCGTTTTAAATATCTTTCCAAAATCATCATGGTAATACATAATGCTCCTTTCTTAAGACTGCTTCCTAAACCGGATATGCGGCAGACATCAGGATATTCCGTATCCTCCCGTCATTCACCTCGAAAAGATAGCCGTCCTCTCCCATGTTCTGGAGCATCCAAAGATCCAGCTTGTTGATGTCGTCCCATTTTACCTCAACCGTCTGCATGTTCTTCCTCCTTTTTGTACCTCTTCATTCGTGTACCTCCTTTCTCTCTTACGGGCGCAAAAAAAGACACAAAAAGAATCCTCTGCTTTTTGCGTCTTTCTAACTATTTTATATGCCCGTTTTTTCTGAAGCGCCCCGCGCTTAAAAGTTCACTTCCGGCAAATGTTACCGGAACAAAATAAATACCTGCCTGTCCGTCTTCGGAACCAGCAAAAATTTAATTCACCATAAGAATAGCACAACATCTAGTTTGTGTCAATCTAATTTATACTATATATTGTGCTTATTTTTAAATTCAAGAAGTCAAAACCACAAGATATGGATTTATGGTCTCCAAATTTTCTTACTTAGAATCTGCTGCAGCCTGCCTCTGTCTCTGCTGGCTGCAGCCCTTTACAATCCTGCTTCTGATGTTCCAAGCTCTTCTTCCTCTGCTACCGCATCTTCCGGATAGACCTCTTTTGCAAGCTCCCTTCCCTGCTCATCCTCTGCGGCCTCAAAGGTTACCTGCTGGCCGGGCTTCAGCGTCCGGAAACCCTCTGTCTGGATCTCCGAAAAATGTACAAAATAATCCTTTTCCGTCTCATCGCTGATGAAGCCATAACCTCTCCTTGCACTAAACCATTTCACCGTACCTGTCATTTTTGCCATAATCTCCTTATCTCCTTTTCTTTTATTTCCGTGCCGGCATAGCACGAAACAGGGCGGCATGGACTCGAACCATGCCTTCGTTCTTCCTTGCCCCGCAGCCTGAAATCTCCTCCCGGCCCTATCAACACGCTATTCCAGTTCCTCCACCCCATAGAAAGAACCGATATTCAGCGCCGCGTCCAGGTTCTTCATTCCGGTAAGGACGTTCTGCTTATCTTTATGAAAATAAAAGCGGTAGGTTTTCCCAATCCGGAACCGGTAACGCTTATCCATCAGAAGTCTTACCATCCTCCCGTCCTCCATCCGAACTCCCACCTTACAGACCCGTCCAATGGAGTACCTGCCCTTCACCTCATAAACCATTCCCTCCACGGTCTCATACTCCCGCCTTTCCCCGCACCGGAGCAGACGGAAGGAATAGCATAAGCCAAAGATACAGAGCGCCACAGACCAGAAAATGAAACTGGCCGAACCCATCTGCCTTCCCATATAGCTGCCAAGAAACAGCGCAAAAAAAGACAGCGCACCAATCTTTAATGCCCTGTCTGCCAATACGGACGGTATGCTCTGGATTCCTTCGAGCTGCTGGCTTACATAGGATACCAGGTCTTCCATCTTTTTTGATTTTTTCTTTTTATGCAAGTAATCCCTCCTTTACAGACTGGATGAATAACAGCCTGTTCTGATGCAGCTCCATGATATTCCCAAGAAGCCCTTCCTCTGCCCTTTCAAGAGAAAAGCCTGTTTCCCCGCCGCTTTGGATATCCTTTAGTAACCGTCGGTGTGCCTTCTCCAGCGGGCTTTTCTGGAATACCCGGACAGAATCCCGAAATGTGCCCCCATCCGCTGCACTTTCACAAAATAACAGGAACCGCTCTCCCCAGGTCCTGCCTACACATGCTACATTCGCAGCCTTTAAAAATATTTCTGCTGCTCCCTCCATCGTCTCAGCTTCCCGGCATGCAACCAGCCCCCTAGTAAGAAGCCGCCTGAGACAGAGCTGAAATTCCTCCCGGTCAATGTCTGTCTTCTCCGGCTGCCCTGGAAATGTAAGCTTAAGCAACCACACCATCCGTTCGTAGATTTCTGCCTCCTGGGTAAAAGACCACAGCAGCGTGTTCCATACGTAACATTCCACTCCCAGCAGGTTCTTTGTATCTCTCCCTGCCCGGACGAGGAATGCACCGTCTCTCGATTCCAGTTTCACCCCGACCGCCGTATACCACTTCATATAAACCTTCCCCGCTTCCTATAAAATTTCCAGAACCAAAAGCAGCTTAGGGATCAGGTAGCACAAAACAAATGCGAGTACAATATAAACGCCCCTACGTTTCTTCTTCCGGTCCCACACCGTCTGATGTCTGGTGCCGATCACCCGTACCTTCCCCGGCACTTCCCACCGAAGCTTCCGGTAAAAATTTTTGAACTCCTCGTTTCCATAGCCCAGGGACCGGACACAGAAGATCTGCCTTGCCTGTTCCTCCTCATCCAGAAGGATGAAGCTCTCCCTGTCCGCCGCCTTCCCTGTGACAACATAAAATTCAGGGATTCCCCGCCTGCTGCCCTCTACAATCTTTTCCATCTCATTGTAAAAAATCCTGCAGGATTCATACCGTCCGTTCTGCTCCGGCTGGCAGACTGCCAGCGATTCCCCGTCAAGCTCCAGATAACAGCACCCCGCTTCCATGACCTGCCTGCCGGTCTTTCCTGCCAGATAAAGGCATAAGATACTGCAAAACCCGAATACGGCAGTAAAGTACAGGCAGTCCCAGAAAAAGACCTGCTGCATCATAAGATAACCGGAAACAGCCGCCGCTGCCAGGCAGAGCCCGGCGCCATAAAGGTACCGGTCCCTTACATCCATCAGCTTATAAATATCCTCTTCTTTCGCCATCAACCGCATGTCTTATATCCTTTCTGTCAGATTCTTTCTTTTCCTTCACGCGCATTTTCCTCCTTTCCGGCTCTCCTTATGCCATTTCATAAACTCCTCACATTCCCGGATGGTCTGGCCGCAGTAGTAATCGGAGAACATGCCGATATGCATATCCTTTTCTCTAAGGCACAGCCGGGTCTGCAGCCAGATATAAGCACTGTGCCGGGTCATATACCCCTGTTTCCACAGCGCGTCCAGTGCCCGGTGTGCCAGGATTCTCTTGTGCCTTAACTCACTGTCGGCCAGCGTCCCCTTCGGGAGCAGGGATTTCTTATGTGCCCCCACATAGGCATCACAGGAATCCGGATACCCGTCGCATACATACAGGAAACTATCCGCATCCAGCGTATCATCCCCATAGACGTAAGCTGCCGGACGCAGGCGTGCCGTCCTGCCGCAGTATGGACAGCGCAGTGTGGTCTGTACGGGCTTTTTCTTTCTTTTCTTCATTGATACCCCTCCTCCTGAAACCTGTTTTTTGTTAATTTCAGGTATTGTAAACAATCCGGTTTTTGCAAGTCAACAGAATTTTTACATTTCTCATCTAAAATATTTCTAAACTTTTATCCATCCAGGCATCCCATGATACAGACTCCTGCCGGGGCATGTATCATGATTCCGTTACCCTCACCGGGACATTATACGGTTCCCCTTTTGATCAGCCTGGTGATGATCCCCTCTGCCACTTCATACCGGTCATTGATCCTTGTTACCACGAACCCGACCTCATCCCTCTTAGAGGGAAGGCTTGCCATGTTACAGGAATGGGCCACCGCATTTACCCCGATATTGAGCCGCATAAAATAAGTCCCCTTATAAACATCCGTAATAATCCCCACATATTTCCCCTGCCGGACGCATTTTTTTAAATTGTCCTTACTCACATTGGCCGCCGCACTTTTAGCATCTACGGAAACTTCCATGTCCTCAATAGATTTCATCCGGATCTGGTTGACCGTCACTAACACCAATTCCCCGACCTGGAATTTCTCCCCGGCATCCACCATCCACTCCCAGGCCATATCCCTTGCCCGCACGGATACTTCCACGCCAAAGACCTCCAGCCGTACGACCCTTGGGGCTACCGCAATCACACGGGCCTCCACCACACGCCCCGGATACAGCATCGGTTTTTCCCCTTCATTCTCCGAGGTATAAAAGGTCTGGCGCTTTTTCAGCATGGCATCCTTTCTGGAGGCTACCACGCTCCTGCTTGCTTCGTCCAGATCCCGGATAATGAAATCAATGTCACTGCCAAGCATGTTGTTGGCGATCCGCGTCTGCCGGTTTAAGGTTTCCGCATGTTCTTTTCCATCCCCGGAAAGGTTGATCATCATCTCATCCATCGGAATAATGATGCGGAATCCGTTATAATAAGTGACCGCAACCACCCATCCGCTCTCCAGCTTCTCAATCCCGGCAAGCTGCCCGGTGAGGATCTTCCTGGTACGCTGCGCATTGAGTAGCTGATGCCATCTGGCATCCTCCTGTTCCTCCGGTGTCTCCACATGGGAATCCACCTCGATTGTCAGAATCCCTTCCGACAATACCGCTCTGGGGACTTTCTGCTCTGTTTCTCCCTTTGCTGCTTTTTTTATTTCTGCCATTACAAACCTCCTCCACATTAAAACAGACACTAAAAAAACAGCCATCCCTGACTGCTCTTTCGTGTCCTGCACTCTTTTACAGTTACCATTTTAAACCGGACGGTATCGGATGTCAATTTCACAGCCGTCTCAATACCGTCGCATTTTAGGTACAATCTGGTTTTCCTGCTTTTTTCACCCCGTCCTCATATCGGATTCTTGAAAAATACCATAGTTTTCCCTGGATCTCTGCCAGAATCCGGTGCGCTAACAGATACTCCCGGCCGGACTCTTCCGGGTTATCCCTCTGCCATCCGGTCGCTTCATAAAATTCCTCCACACTGTCATAAATCTCAATGCTCTGCTTTGCCAGTTCAATCTTTTCTGTCTCATCTTCCCTTAACTGTATGCCAAACTCCCGCTCCAATAATTCTAAGAATGTATATTTCACCAGTATGCTCTCTGTAAATTTCATGGCTCCTCCTTCCTGCCGGATGTGTGGTCCGCAAACAAGTCCTCCACCCTTGTAATGCGTGCCCCGTCCTGCTGTTTTCCTGCCGGCTTTACCCGTTCCCGTTTCCTAACCGGCGTATCCACTGCAAGCGGCTGCTCCGATTCTTCAGCGGTTCTCTCGTTTACGGTCTCTTTTATTTCTCCTCCTAAAGCATCTTTAAAACCAGACAGATTGTATTCTTCAGATATCGCTGTTTCCGGAAAATTCTCCTCAATGACAATCTCCCGAGACAATGTGGTTTCTTCCACAGCTCCATCCATTTCTTTTGCTTCTCCAGGTTCTGCCCTTTCCCTCTCTTCCAATATCCGAAACTGCTTTTTTTCTTCCTGGCTCTTCTGATACCAGTCCGGGATGTGCGCCTCCACCTTTTCCAAAGTCAAATGTTTGGAATCCGGATGCTCCAGATAATCCATCTTCCGGAACCGGCACACCTTCTGCCCCCGGATGATCAAAAGCCCCTGATCCAAGGGGTAACGCAAAATCTCGTCCGGCAGAAGCAGCATCCGCTTCCCAAGAGACGTAGATTCTGAATATTCCGGCACGTAATCAGTCACCCGCATGGTATAGTAATTCTTCCGGGTGGAGGAAACCGATACCGTAATCTCCCCTGTCCGGTCACTGTAATAGCTGGCCGTTGTGATATCATTACAGCCTAAAAAGATGGAAAAATCACAGCCTCCCAGAATCTCTTCCCATTGGTTGTCCGGGTAACGGTTCTGCAGCTGGGGGATATTCTGGAACAGGATGCTCATCCCAATGCCCCTGCTCCTTGCCGTTGCCAGTTTCTTCTTAAAGTCCGGGACAACACCGAGATTCGGGAACTCATCTAAGATAAACTGTACCGGAACCGGCAGCCGCCGTTCCTCCGTCCGATCCGCATACCGTACCAGTTTAATGCTTAAAAACGAAGTAAACAGCGTTGCCAGCACATCATAGGTGCTGTCCTGGTCTGAGGTAATACAAAAATAAGCGCATTTCTCTCTTCCCGGCAGGGATAAATCAATCTCATTATGGCTCGTGATCTGCTGTACCAGTTTATTCTGCATGATCTGCAGGCGGGTTCCAAGCCCTAAGACCGCATTTCCCTTCACCTTATCCGCCTTTGCAAAAAGCTGATACGGCCCCCTTGCTGGGTGGCTGGTGGGGAGACGCGCAAAAATCGCATCCAGCATTTCCACGCTTTTATTCATCAACAGTTTATAGGCCTCCGCAAAGGTCCGCTTTTCCGGCGGGTAATCATTGAACACGTAAAGGCATAGGGCTTTTAATAAATCCATCTCCGTATTGTCATAGAAATGATCGAATTTGTCTGTTGTATTCCGGATCACTACATCACAGAATACATCAATCAGGCTCCCATCGTCAATCTCCCCGAGACAATTCCATGCATCCGAATGCTCCAGATGGATCAGGTTCAGCTGCCGGACCGTATAGCCACAGGAACGCAAATATGCACAGAGATCCTCGTAAAGCTCCGACTTGGGATCAGTTAAATAAATACTCTCCCCCCGCCGGACGCACTGCAGCGCCATTACCCTTGCAAAAGCCCTGGATTTCATGCTGCCCTGGGAACCGCATACGGCAAAATTCCGGTTCAGCCTGGAGTCTACCGGCAGGCTTAAGATCTGCCCGTCTTTTAAATTCCTCCCAAAGATCACGCCTTTTACATCTCCTGCCTGCCTGTTGGTCTGAAGCACCTTTTCCTGCTCTTCCCCATTCATAAATCCTGCCGTCCCGTAGGTTCCCTGTCTGGAAATCTCAAAATTCCGCTCATCGTAAGTTTCCTTCCCGGACCCCCTTAACATAATCAATACTGCGATTACCCCGAAGAGGACTATCACTGCTGCCGTACACTTTATCCCCGAAATTCGGGATATCCCATGCCAGAGATTCCGGATGGGATTCAAACGCACCGCCGATTCCGTAAAAAGCTGCTCCAGGAATCCTCCCGCATAGCAGGCCAATATCAGAAACCCTAACCCGACAACGACAGGCTTTCCCAGCCTTCGTTTGTCCTTTTCTATTCTTCCACCTTCTTTCCATACTCCCGGCTGTTTTCCTGAACACCATTTGCCATATGGTACTGTACCAGGTTCCCATAATAGCTGGAGATCGTATTTACGGAGTTATATAACGCCGTAATCAAAAGTGCACGTATATTCCTTGCCTTGGTATTGCTCTCATTCACACAGTGTAGGACAAACTCAATATGCTGTTTGCCAATTTTCTGAAACTGCGCTTTTACCACCTCTGCCGGCTTATCCTCCCGGTTCACCCGGATCACCTCTGCACCTGAACCCAGCACTTCCATCATGATTCCCAGCAGCTCATCAATCCGGTCATCATAAGGATAATCCGTTTTCAAGGCATCATAGGAAATCTGTTCTTTCACCAGTTCCTCTGTTTTCTGATAAAAATTCATGCTGCCGGATTTGGGCGGCGGCCAACGCTCTTTTGCCTCTGGCAATGCTTCCTTTAATTCTTCCGGATAGGTCAATTTCATCAGTACATCCACATTCAGCTCTAAAAACAATACATCCGAACTCGCCCTGCTATCCAACTCCTGTGTCTGTGATATCTGGCGGATGACTCCCATCTGCTCCAGTTCCGTAATGGTATCCCTAACACCCTTCCTTGTTAAGCCAAACTGATCTGCCAGCTCCTGACAACTTCTTTGCAAAATACCCATCTGTGGCTTTTTCCTGATGATAAACTGCCCGGTCATCTCATCCCGTACTTCTACTGCCCGGTACCAGTATACAATATCCGCAAGAATCAGAACCGCTGCTAAGTTTGATCTTCCGTTTGGCTTTCGTATTGTCCGGTACCAGCTTACAGGAACCACATACCCGGTTAGCTGCATACGGCCCATCCAGTCCACGGTAGGGTTTCCTGTCTCAAACACATTTTCCATACTCCACCTCCATTATTTTTACACAGGCAACCTATTCATCCTGATTTAAAAACTCCAACACCTTTTTTGTAATAATTTCACGATATAATACTCTCTTTCCCAAAAATAATTCCAGAACCGGCTTCTGGTAAGAAAAGCAGAAAATATTCCCTCTCTGTTTCCACTCTGTCTCCTGCCTGATCCTAAGCAGTTGGCACAGATCCAGTTCATAGCAAAAATATACCGGATTCCCGGAACCGTCCGTACCGACACTCAGCTGGTATTCCGTATGTTCCGCTTGCCTGAGAGCCGTACAGAGAAAGTTGTATAATTTTTCACGTTTTCTGCTGTCGGTCAGGAGCATGACCTGAATCTCTGCTTCCTGGATTCCCGGCACATAGTAATAATGCTCATAGATATCATCAATCTGGAATAAATCCCCTTTTACCCCTCCGTCACTTTCCAAAAGCTCTGCCAGAAGTTCGATGGTATCTCCCATCACAACCGCGTCAAACCGCCGAATCTTCCCGCATTTCATGCTCTCCCTCTCCGCAAAGCTCCTCATGGTGCGCTCCATCTTCTTCGCCCACCGCATCCGCTGCGAAAGGGAATGATAAACAATATAACCGGACTCCCCGGCCAGCAGTATCCCGCATGCCCTGGAACCTTTGATGGCATCTGTCCGCCCTTTGAATTCCTGGCTGCCGTAATATGCCCTTATCCCCCTCCCGTCTTCCGAAGCTTTATAAAACAGCTCCGGCTTTTCACTCCGAAAGATGGGAATACCCGTTTTCCAAAAGAAAACCCATACCTTGCTCATCCGGTGTAATCGTAACCGTTTATCAATCTCCCCTTTCACATGGTTCGTCCCGGCCGCCCCTTTTAAGAAGCTTTCCGTATCCTCCCCAAACTTGGAAAGGACATAGCGCCTGCCCTTCGCCCGCAGCACATATCCCTTATATCCGGATTTATTACGTACAAGCACATACCCCTCCTGTTTAAGGCGGGTAAGGACTGCCGCTGTATAGGACGGCGAACCAATCACTGTCTCTGCCATGTCCGCAGGCAGCTCTCCGCTCAGTGAAATCAGCACCAGCAATGTATCCTGCTTATTCATGTGAACCTGCCTTCCCCCCTCCTGTCTGCCCCAAAAATCAGTACCCTATCAGCGGATACTTGGGGCGTAAATAAGTCTACCGCTTGGCGAAACACTCTGATATTTCCTGCATTTCCACCGGTTTTTCCCATATCGAAATCGCGTCGGTAAATACGCCTGTTTTTTCGATATGGATTTACTGCCCGAATGCACTTACCCATAAGGGAAATTTCTCCGCATCCATGACATAAATTTTCGTAGCATCCCGCTCCGCCATCCGGGTAAGATGGTAGGTATCCGCGTGTAACCCTCCGTCAGAGACCAGAAAGAAATTGGAGACCACATCCAGCACATGTTTTTCCTCCATATTGTCATGGTCACGCACCCTGCCAAGGGGCAGCTCCCGGTCATACAGGTGTAAAAAGCAGACCGTACATTTCTGAAATTCCGGCACCTCTTTGTTTTCTTCCTTCCGTTTCCTGCACCACTGCCAAAATGCCGTATGTAAAGGCTTATACAGATAATCCGTATAGCTTTCCTTCCGGTGCGGAACCAGTACCGGGGCTGTCACCTCCAAAATGCCGTCTGAAAATGCAACCTCTATGCCATGAATCCGCACCAGCTCCGACTGGTACTGCTCATATTTCATATCGTCTAAGACTACCTCCAGGGAGAGCCTCCTTAACTTTTCCGTCAGCTTTTCCCCTGTCTTTGACGCCTCCAGCACCATGTCTGTCAGGCTTTCGTATCCGGACTCGGCATGGCTTCTGGTATAACATGCTACAAGATTCCTTGACTCTGCCAGGAGGCGTTCCACATCCGAAGCCAGTTTCTGCGCTTCATTCAGCTGCTTTTTCATCTTCCAGAACACCTCTTTATTACTGGCTGTCTTTTCGATAGTATTCGATTTGACCCTCCTCCTTCACTGTACAGTATCCGATGACATTTGGGATCCGGATTTTGGGAATATCCTCCGGCTCCTCCACGATCACGATATGCCCGCACCCGTCTATGCTCTTCCGGGCAAACAACTGGTTTGTCAGCTCAATATCCTCCGGCGCGGCATATAATATATCATAGATCTCCCCGTCTCCCACAAACACAATCCGGACCGGATATTCTTCCCTGGAAGCCACAAAATGTTCTTCAATCTTTTTCTGGTCCATCAGGCTTAACAGCACCCAGACCGAAAGGCTAAGGCCCCGCTCCCACGCTGCATGGGCTGTCTCACTTGACGCCACCTGCTTCGTCTCCTGGCAGATATAGACAGAACGCTCTTTTTCCAGATTCCTAAGCGCACGCCCTACAAACCTGTCTCGTCCGGACTTCCCGAAATAAGCGTAAATCTGGCTCTTGTCAAGCACATTGTACTTGTAGACCAGCTCTTTTAATTCCCGCTCCACATCCCTTTGCTTATTCTGATTTTCCATTTTGTATTTCAATCCTTCCTGCTATTTCTTTACAGTTCCTAATTATGACGCATAAAAAGTGTCATTCAAAACGTATTCTATGACGCTTTTCCCGCAAATCTCCACCCCTACGAGGGAAGGACACCTATAAGGACACTTTTTATGACACCTTTTATACGTCTTCAAATAGTTTCCGATTTCATCTACATCTGCTCCGCCTTCTTTCCGTATGCCTGGTTTCCGTATTTCTGAAGCCGCTGCTTTAACTCCTGAAGGTCCTTCCGGTCTGTGGTGATGAGATCCTTTTCCAGCTGGCTTGCCTTAAAATCAACGATCAGGTTATTGCTGTTGGTGGAGATCAGACCAGTCCCCCGTTCAAACCGGGTAATGGACATAGCTTCTGCTTCCGACAGATCCAGTTCCTCCCGGATGTTCCCGGCTTCGCTGGTCTCCATGTTCAGGATGATCTTTGTCTTGGAATTATTAAGGATCCCTCGCCCCAGCTTCCCTCCCTTTAATGCAAAGAAGTCTACCAGATCCTGCGTTGCACAGACTGCCGAACCTCCATAGGCACGGATGACCTTGAAGATTTCCAGCAGATATTCCCCGGCCAGTTCATTTGACACCAGAAGCTTCCATGCCTCATCAATAAAAATCGCCTTCTCCACCGTCCGGTCCTCTTTCGCCTTCGCCCAGACAAAATCCAGGGCGACGAACATGCCAAGCAGCAGATCCCCGGAAAGCTCCGAGATATCCAGTACCACATATTTATTGGATAAGTCTACATTTGTCTGCTGGTTAAAAGTGGATGCCGAACCATGTACCAAGCGGTTTAAAATGTTTGCCATCCTCCGGCATTCCGGCTTACGAAGAAGCACCTCATACAAATCTCCCAGAATCGGCATTTCCTTATAGCGTCCAGGGTCTGCCGCATTTAGCAGGCTTTTATTATCGTGGGTAATCCCTTTTTCCGCATAGGTCATGACCAGCGCTTCATCCAAAAGCTGCTTTTCCTCATGGTCTAAATCCGGAATCAGGAGGCTGAAGAAAATATGCAGGCTCTGAATCTTCATTGCCAGCTCCGAACGCTCTACCGTATACCCATCAAGAAGTTCACTGGCAGACGTATCTGCCGGCCGGATCTCCATAATATTGATACAGTTCGGGGAAGCCGGGGAAATCTGGATAAAGGCTCCGCCCGTATTCGTACATGCCCTGGCAAATTCGTGTCCTTTATCCGGCGCAATGATAAATACCTGCACATTCTTCCGCCTCAACCTAAGCGCCATCAGCTGCATGGTAAAGGTCTTTCCCGCGCCGGATGTCCCTAAGATTGCAATGTTTGCATTCTTGTAAATCTTCGTATTAAAGATATCCACAATCACCAGGGAATTGTTCGCCTTATTAACCCCCATCATAATCCCGTCTTTATCCGACATCTCATAGGAAGTAAAGGGATAGCAGCTTGCCACCCCGGAGGTCAGCACGTTCCTTTTGGACCGCTCATAGAGCTTCTTATCCAGATTCAGGATCGGCAGGGAGGACAAAAACGCTTCTTCTTCCCGGAACAGGCAGCTTACCGTTCCGATATCCTGGGAGTTTAGAAGCTTTGTCATCTCTTTCACCCGCCATTCCACTTCCTTCTGGCTGCGCCCGGTAATGGTGATCAGCGTACTCATGTAATAAAAATCTTCGCTGCCGCCTAGTCCCCGCTTCAAATAATACCCGGCATGGATGGATTCGCTTAAGTCATCAAAATCACTGTTCGTATCATACGTATCCTTAATCTTGGAGCGGTTCAGCCGGATCCTCCTTCCAATCCGTTCCATTGTCCGGCTTTTATCCTGCCTAAAGAAGAACAGATCCACGTCAATCCCTTCTCCCGCATTAATCAGCAGGGAAATCCAGCCTGCCGGAACCTTTGTCCGGTATTTATGGGAAGGAATCAGAAGATAACTGTAATACAGCCCGTCCATCACCAGATAGTTCCGGTGCCTGAAATCAATGCTTTCCGGCGCAATCAGTTCTGTCACCGGGATATGCCGGATACTGTCCTCCCCGTTCTCCCGGCGGTAATAATCCGCCACTTTCCGGGTACGCTCTTCCAGTGATTCATAGACACTGGTTCTCCGGTTTAAAATCTGATACAGCACATCCACCAGGAAACGGGTATCATTCTCATGCTCCAGTACCGCGTTTCCGCACTGTGACAGATATTTTTTTGCAGTCTGCACTGCAGACCTCATATACAAAAGGACATCCTTCTCTGCCGGATTTTTATTATGATTGTAAGACTGGTATTCAAAGATCAGGAAAAAACGCCGGGTAACTGCCTCTTTGCGCCCCAGCGTCTCAATCAGCCCTGCATAATCCTCCTGTAAGAGCCGGACGCGTTCATCCTTCTCTTCTGCCGCTTCTTCCTTAATCTTCTCAATATACTCCGCAATGTCCGCCTTTTTCGATATGATCTTAAACTGCAGGTTCACAGGGGCGATCTTAAGATAGGACATAAAGGACATGACAATATTCCTCTGTTCTGCGGAGGAACGCAGAAGGAAATTAATCGGCAGGATCTCAATCAGCTTGATATACCGGTGGTCCGTGGTAAGAATGACCCCGTTTTTCACCTGCCGGATTGGGAGATAGGAGGATACCCATGTCACAGGAAGCAGGTCAGGCTCCGGTTCTTTCCCCTGTTTCGGCTTCACCTTCTCCTGCTTTCTATTTTTTTCTGTTTCCACAGATTCCCCTGTCTGCCCGGACTTTATAAGCTCCCTCTTCACTTCCTTTTCCTCTTTCATATGGGCCTTACGCATCCGCTCTTCCTCCCGGATCTGCTCCTGCCTCTTTTTCTTATCTTCCTTACGGTTTTTCTTCTCCTCCTTCTGGTTTTTCTTTTCCTCCCGCTTCGCCTGTCTCAGCTTTTGCTTCAGTTCTTTTACTTCGTTTCCGATGATCTCCGCCTCCCTTTCCTCTCCGGCTCTTATTTTTTTGTTTCGCAAGCCTCCGGTTCCTCTTAAGCCTGTACTTCCCATCCGGAACCGTAAGCATCCTGCGCCTGTTCAGATACTTCAAAAACTGGAACAAAAAAGAGGTCAGGCTCTCTCCCTGAATCCCCAGGATGGCAAAAATAAGCGCCGGAATCAGCACCGCTACGCCGACATAGATTTTCACCCGTATGCCAAAGTCCATAGATAACAGTATCTGCAATAAAAAAACTCCCAGAATGCCCGCCTCAAATGCATTCCGAAACCTCACCCTTCCGGAGAGGATCGTCCCCTCCTGTGCAAAATTCGGTGGTATGGTATAGACATCCACCCGTTCTCTCTGTGCGATTTTAAAAGCACCTCCTACAAAATAGCCGGGAAAACAGCTAAAGAATTTTCTCCTTTCCTGCCGTTTCCCCAACGCTTTTAATGATATTTCTTTTTTCTGCTTCTTACCAATAGCCCGGCTACCAGTATCACGACGATACCTGCACCAAGGAACAAATATTTCAAATCTAAGGAATGTGTACCCATACTCCCTTCCCAAATCTTATCTTTACGACGAACCGTTTCCTTTCCTGACACTGCCTGCCTCCTTTCCCCCGTATTTTCTTCTTCCGGACGGTTCTCTGTCTCGGCGGGAGTCCCTTGTTGCTTTTTCTGGACTTCCCCTGCCTGCTGGTCTGTCACTTGAATGCTGCAAAGAAACCGCCCATTTTCTTCCATACAAAATGGCTCCCGGCTGTATTCTGCCAGATAAACATGTGTGTCATCTGCCGCCTCTGCCCGCAAAATCCGGTATCTTCCGCTGTGTGCCGGTATATTAAACTCATACAGATTCGCAGGAGATAAGACATATTTCTTTGCCGTACCGTTTTCTTCCTCCACCGTAACAGAAATCTCCCCCGCAAACCCTTCAAAAACCTCGGAACGGAGCGCAATGGTTCCCGTCTCCTGCTCCGTGGATGTAAAATACTCCCCTGCATCCTCCCGGCCTTCCCATCTTTCCGCTTTCCTCTGCACCATTCCGTTTTCATCAAATAATACATATTTCCCAGCCTCATTGACACTGTCATACGCCCAGCCCCCTGTAATCTGCATCCCGGCGCTGTCAAACCCGCAGCCTTCCTCCCACCTGACAATCACAGGCAGGTCTCCTAGGATTTCTTCTGCCGACACACAGCTGCCAGACATAAAAAACACCAGACATATAATCAGGATTGTTCTGCAGATTCTTTTCTTTCCATGCATAGCACCAACCTCCTTTACTTCCCGATAATCCAGAATGCCCCGGCGCTTAAATCTCGTCCATAGGATTTGATGGTATTTACGCTGTACACCTTTCCGGTCCGCTCCCTGCTCGCACAGTCGGCGATGGTAATATACCCGTCCCTCGTCACTCCGGTAAGGACGATAAAATGCCCGCTGCTCCCGCCGGTAATGGTATAGGCCTCGCAGATTTCCACTACCATCTTTCCCTCTTTTAAGGACTGCACAACATAGTCCATCCGGTCTTTCCCTACCCGCTCACAGGTTAAACCCCAGTGCTTTGCCGCATTGGTCGGAAAGGAATGCGCGGTTCCCACCCCGGAGACATATTCCCCGTTACTGATGGAAAATGCACAGGTTGTCTGGGGGTTCACCGTCTGCCCCGTCAGGGTAGAGATCACGATTGCCAGGGAGGTCGGGCCGCAGCCGGCAGCGCCTATGGTGCTGGTGCCGTAAGGCATATTTTTCCAGGGTTCTTCCCCCTGGTTAAAATAGACGACCTTTTTTACGCCCCTGCCTACGGTATCATAAGTTATGATATCCCCGGTCGCGTCAATATTCCCGATATAGGAATCCGAACCGCCCCCGGTTACAAAATCCCTCCAGGAAAACAGGGAGAAAAAGGAGTCCTTCAGGGAATCTATCCCCTCGCTCATTAATTTCAGAACTTTTAACACCAGCTCAAAGGTGCTCTGGCTTGTTACATATTTGTACTCATATCCGCCGCCCGAAGAAGGGCTGGAGCTTAGGATGAGTGCCAGCGTATATTCTACGGATTTCACTTTTGCCGAAACTGCCTCTTCCGCCACCCTTTCCCCCTCTGCCTTTAGTTTCTCATAGGCAGCCTTTGTGATCTCCGTCTTCCCGGATTCTGAAAGCTGATAATATACCGTCTTTGTGGTATCGGTTTCTGTTTCCCCTGTTACCGACCAGGAAAAAAAGCGGTCTGCATGTCCTGCCACCGCCTCCTTCAGCTGGCTGTACGGGCCGCTTAAATCCTCATCCGGATCCTCAGAGCTTCCCGTCCGCCGCTCCTGTATCGTAAGATAACCCAGTACCGTCTTCACATAATTCTGCGTTTCCTTAAACGGCGGTATCTGGTATCCATATTTGATCACATTCCCCGGACCTGCATTGTATGCGGCAATGGCAAGCTCCAGCCCGTTTGAATGGTCTTTAAACTGCTCCAGGTTCTTTGCCATATATTTCGCCCCGCCCAGGATATTCTCACGGGCATTGTGGGGATTTACCCCCAGGGATGCCGCCGTTCCCGGCATGAGCTGCATCACACCGATCGCCCCTACTCTTGAAACCGCATTCTGGTTAAACCTTGATTCCGTCATCCCCATTGCCTTCAGCAGGGCAACAGGCACGCCATACTTCTGTGCCGCCTCCTCGAAATAAGCATCATACTGGCTGGTAAGGTCTGTTGACATCTCTCCCCAGTCGCTGGAATAACCCAAAAAAGAATGGATCGTGCCGGTATCCCAGACTTCACTTAACAGAATGGCAAGGTAATAGCTTGGATTCATTTTTAGCTTACTCTCATATTCATCAATAACTGTAAGCTCATGCTCCGCATAATTGGAGGCTTTATCCGCCTGGATCTCCTGCAGGCCTTTGTCTCTTGCCTGTTCAATTAACGCAAGGATTTCCTGCTTATATTCTTCTTTTTTCAGGATGGCCTCGATCCGCACCTTCATGTTGAATAATTCCGCCGACTGCGCTTCATTGGCAAATGCATCCGCATCTGCAAATCCCAGGTAAGTCAGGATAATCCCGATCATGTTTGCGATCAG
Organism: Lachnospiraceae bacterium M18-1; assembly: GCA_000403295.2. GTDB lineage: Bacteria > Bacillota > Clostridia > Lachnospirales > Lachnospiraceae > Schaedlerella. Next base: position 1,278,778 of record KE159605.1, read on the forward strand.
GAACATCCACAGAAACAGGGCCGCGAAAATCCCTGCGATTACCTTCCGGAATGTCTTACTTGTGGCAAGGGCTCCGACCACGGTTCCTAACGGTCCCCCTAATGCCGTCCCGGTGGCAGCCCCTGCCGCCATGCTTCCGCCTTTTGCCGCAGCGGTCACTGCATAGGCTGCCTGGGAAGTGTGGGCCGCTTTCTGCGCCGCGCCTGTCCCTTTAGCTGCCCTTTGCATCTGAACCGCCTGGTTTACTGCTTTCTGTGCCTGCACTGCCCCGTATGCTGCTCCTGCGGCCTGGTCCATTGGGGAAGCATCCGCTCTGTCCTCCTTCATGTGCCGCCCCCTTTCCTACACCTTCGAATCCCCGTTTTTCGCTTTTGGATTCTGTTTTTTCTTCTTTTTCAGATCCTTCCTGGATTTCGGTACTTCCCGGAATTTCCGTTCCTCTGTGATTTTCCGATATTCCTGTTTTCTGCTCTCGGAAGATACGGTTCCTGAACCGGCACCCGGACTTCCCTGAACCTGTGTCGGCTCCGGTGTATCGAAATCATGGTAACCAAGCCCGTTCACCTCGTGCCCGCCTATAACCGGAAGAACTTTCGTATCCCCTTGTCCTGCACCGGAAGGACTATCCGTCAGCTCCATCCCATGCCCTGGCTCATGAAGCGCTGTTTCTCCTCCGAATACCGGAGCATTTCCTGTCTCTATGCCTCCTTCCGAATCAAAGGATTCTGTACTGCTGATACCGGCCTCACTTCCAATCTCACTAAGGATCCCCTGTGTTTCAGCAGAAAGCCCTGTCTCTGCTGTATGGCTGCCTGCGGAAATACTGCCGTCTTTCTCAAAGCCATCCATATCGCTTCCGATTCCGGCATCCTCTGCCCCGCTGTCTCCAGGCACAGTACCCTCTAAGTTCATGCCTGCATCCTCGGTTTCTCCTGTCTCCGGTTCCTCTTCCTCTACCGGATAATCTCCCAGTTCTCCGGATGCGCTGCCTTCCACGCCAAAGACCGTCTCTGTATTCTGTTCTTCCATTCCGGCCAGATCCTCGCTTCCAGGCCCGTCCTCCGGCATCATGCCCATTTCCTCCAGGACACTTCCCTCTCCGTCTGCCATGGTATCGAAATCACCGGATTCCAGGCCTGCATCTGCCAGTTCTTCCTCCATGCCGCTGCCAAAGTCCGTTCCGTCCTCTGCCTGTATGCCGTCTGCTCCAAGCCCCATCGGAATCGGTCCCCCTGTATCCATCATGCCGGAACCGTCCATATAGGAATCATTTCCTGCGCCGGTCCCTTCTCCGTTTCCGGAAGGGCCTCCTGCCGTCTGGCTGCTCCCTCTCCCCACATGGGAAAAGATCCGTCCGGCTGCCATCATCAGTCCTAAAGCGCCCATTCCCGTTGACGGACGGCCTAAATTTACGCCAAGCGAAGACAGGTAGGAATCCAGCTTAAAGGTCACTTTACAGAACCCGACCAGACAGAGCGTCGCCGCAAAGAACTTGGTAAACCCATAGCTGCTGGCAGTTAAATTCCCATAGCCGGATAAGAACATCTTCAGGCACCAGGAATTTAAAATGATCAGGACAATCTGCCCGCCGAACATCTTCGACCAGGAGGCAAGAATGTTATTGGTTGCCTTCGAGCCCCCGGTCCCAAACGCCAGCGGCGCCGTATAAGAAAATACGCCAAGCAGCACATACCGTTCTGCGATCACAAACAGCATTTTAAAATAATTCCATGCCACCACAAACTGTAAGATCAAAGTCAGGATTGCAATGTTTAAGCTGTCAATCCCGATTCCTGCCGTAATCCCCTCCAATACGGAAACATACTCGGAAAAGCTGCTCACCTCGATCTCGGTTCCTGCCACCCACTGATAAGGCGTTCCCGCCACCTTCAGGATGTAATCCACCATCGGCTTTGCTGCCACAATAAAAAACAGACAGATCCCGCTGCGCAATACCAGCTCCACCGGATCCTCGCTTGCGACCCCCGCCTTTCCGAACATGCTCTTAAAAAGCTGCCAGACACAGATCAGAAGAAGAAGCGCCGCCCCCATAGGCAGAATGGCATTGGAATAGAGATCGCCTGCCACAGAAAACAACTCCTCAAATAAACTTAAGTCACAGGATAAAAGCTCCGTGAACATATCTGTCACTAAGGACATCATATCAACAACGAACTGCGAACACAGCTCCCGGATACCTTCTATCAATAATTCTAATAACCATCCCATATTTTATCTTTCACCTGTTAAGGCATCCCCCTTTCTGCCGGGAGAGCGCCGGCACATGTTTATCTGTCCGGCATTTTAGCCGCCGAACATACTCTTTGGAATAATACTCTCAAAATAGGTCACGATTGCGCCAAGCGTCATGAGCGCCACCCAGCATACGATGATCCGCTTCAGCCATGACCTGGATTCATCTACGGTCCGCCCGGATTTTGAGAAATTCATCAGAAACAGGCACACTGCCGAGCATACGACAGCCGCCACGGTTGCAATGCCGGCTACATCCTTATAGACCGTCTGCATGGCATTCTTTGCCGTATCAAAGGTAAGCGATGAATAACCTGCCGGTTTTACATATTCTAAAATCTGTGGGATAATCTTTTTGATGGATAAGTGATTGACCGTATTCAAGATCTGTTCATAATAAGTTCTTAATAGAACCGAAGTATATTAGATTTATAAGTTTAAAAACGGAAAAAGGCTCCATAGCCTCCTGGAACGATAAACAGGATATCGCTTTTTATCAGCGATTGTTTTTTATCACAAATAAGGGGCAGCTATCACAGTGGTATCTGCCCCCGGTTCTCCGGCGTTTCTGTTTCCGTGTCCATCACCTTGGAACAGCGTTCCTTTATAAAGTCACTCCACGGCATCATTGCTTCCACGCCTGCGGGCTCTTCCTTATAGTCCGGCATGTAAAGCAACAGGGTGTAAAGGTATTGGAACACGTTCAGGTGGTTTGCTTTCGCGGTTTCTACCAGGCTATAGATGATGGCACTCGATCTCGCGCCGTTTACGGTATCGTGGAAAAGGAAGTTCTTTCTCCCGGTCGCATAGGACTTTGCACATCGTTCCGCCCGGTTATTCGAAATCTCACATCGCCCATCCAGCAGGTAGTTGCCCAGAAGTTCCCGATGGTTAGACGCATAGTTTACGGCTTTTTCCAACAGGCTGCCGCCCAGCGGCTCTACCGTTGCAAGCCAGGACCAGAAGCTGTCCCAGACAGGGACTTCCAACTCCAGGCGGCTGGTCTTTCGTTCTTCCGGGGACATCGCTTTTAGTGTCCGCTCTATACGAAAGAGTTGGTTGCAATAGCAAAGTCCGACCTCTGCTGGAATCCTCTGTTCTTCCTTTGCTTTTTCCGGATCAGCCGCATCTCCCGGGATTTCTTCCGGTGAGTTGATGTCCAGCAGTTTTACTCTCTTTCGGCGGGCTGCCGGAATTGCTTCGAAGAAATATCTCCGGCAATGGGCAAGACAGCATACCAGGGTCACATTCTCCACGCTGTTGTAGCCGGTATAGCCATCACACTCCAACAGTCCGGAGAACCCTTCCAGGAAATTTTTCGCATATTCACCTGCCCTCCCGGGCTGGTAATCATAAAGGATGATGGGCGGCTGGCCGTCGTTGCCGGTGAGATATATCCACAGATAAGAGTTTGAGGATGCCGCTTTCCCTTCCTCATGGAGGACCTGGCAGACGGTCTCATCCGCATGGAGGAGATCCCGTTTGATCAGGTATCCGTGGAGCAGGTTATAAACAGGCTCGAAATAGGCCAGCGCGCATTTGATACACCAGTTTGAGGTCGTCTCCCTGGCAAGCGGGGCACCCATTTGGAGCCAGTCCATTTCCTGGCGGTAAAAGGGAACCGAGTTCAGGAATTTCTGGTACATGACAAAGGCTGCCATAGACGGGGAAGCCGGGCTGTGTGCCAGCAGTGCAGTCGGTACCGGCGCCTTGACGATCGTGCCGGTATCTTCCTCACGGCAGACCGGACATGCAAGGACTTCCTGCATATATCGGATCCGTTCTACCTTTGCGGGCGTAATCCGCAGTTCCTCACGTACAAACTGCCATCCGATGGTCTCCATCGCAGCGTCACAATCCGGACAAAGCCTCTGGTCTTGCGGCATCGCACAGTGTACTTCCCTGACCGGCAGGTTTTTGTAGAGATCTTCCCGCTTGGCTTTTGGTTTCCGGCGGGTATGGCTGCGGACAGTGGATTTCTCCGTCGGCTCTTCCTGCCCTGCTTCCTCCTGGGCAGCCCTGCCGGCGGTCCTTTCCCTGGAAGTGCCGAAAAATTTCCTCTGGAATTCCGCAATGGTTTCATTCAGGTTCGCAACCGTAGCGTTTAGTTCCTGGATGGTTTTTTGGAGCTCCTGGATCTGTGCATTCTTTTGTTCAATTGTTTTTTGCAGGAATTCGATCAAATCGTCTTTATATTCCTCCACAGTCTGACCCGCCTTTCTGTTTTCGTTCCCTTTATTATAGAGGAAAACATGGAAGTCTGCAAACTGGCCCGGATACGTCCATCGGCATTTTGACGGACTTCTGATGTGTGGATCACTTCTGAAAATGCGGACTTATCCACCAAATGGCAGGATCCTTATTCACAGAAACTGTCCGTCAGGCAGCTATTTGTGGATAAGCCTCCTGAAAATCTGCCGTTGTGTGGATAACTTTTCTTTTTCCGGCTCCTAAGAGCAGAAAAAAGAGTTTTAAATTCTCTGTTTTTCACAAATACGGTCTAGAAATCCCTTTTTTGTGATGGACGTAACGCCCTGGGCTGGTCAATGGAAAGCCCTTCCATAAGCCATCGGTATTCCTGCCGGGTAAGCATCCGTGCTTCGGAGGCATTACGCGGCCATTGAAAACGGCCGGAGTCCAACCTCATATAAAGCAGAACAAAACCGTTTTTATCATGGTACAGTGCTTTGAGCCGGTCTGTCTTCCTGCCGCAAAAAAGATACAGTGTGTTTGCGTAAGGATCCATTTGGTAATGATCCCGGAGGATCGACATAAGGCCATTGACCGAAAGCCTCATGTCTGTACGCCCTGTGATAAGGCAGAGCTTTGATACTCCGGAAATATCGCCTAACACAGGCTGCGCAGCGCAAGAAGGGTATTTTCGATGGTTTCTCTCGCCGCGTGATTAGAAATCTCAATGGGGATTCCCTGGAAATCGAACCGGAGCGCAGCCCCATTGGCAGTGAAGGGATTCGGTGATGAAATTTTTTCCTGGCCTGAAAATAAGCTTTTCGAAATATCCAGACAGATAACTTCCTGTTTTTCGTAGGGGATGGCCTGGTGTATTTTTCGCGGGATCGTATAGCCCTTCTGGCGGAGACGCCGCGAATGGTAGTCAATGGCCTTTTCCGTAATCCCATGCTGTTCACACCAGATTTTAACTTTCAAGCTGCTGGTCTTACAGTCCTTGATCAGGTCGAACCATTCCTGGTCGGTACGTTTGATACGTTTTTGAGCCATGTAAGCTCACCTCTTCTTATTTATTTGGAGTAAGCGCGCATAGAGCAACCGAATGTTTTGAAAGCCAACATGCCCTGAATGCAAAAACCTGGAAATGGGGGAATGCTTCTCCAGTCAAAGAGATTATTGCACAGATTTCTGGATTTGTAAAAACGCTAGATTATTCATCGCTTACTATCAAAGATCGTATCCGCAAACACAGGCGCTGCAGATACGGCCAGTAAAACGACCGCAAGAAATGCCGTAAACGCAAAGCGGGGAATCAGCATCGTAAACTGATTCCCCGGCTCCTTTATCTCCGTATTCTGTTCTCTTAAATTTCCTGCCAATGAGTCCCCTCCCTTCTGTTCTGGAAAATAAAATTGACAAATAAAAAAGACAGCCCTTTTATCTCCGGCTGTCAGCTCCCTGTAATGTCCTGCGGCTCTCCATGCATGTCATCCGCATGCACAGAACTTTACTTTACCATTGTATACGGACTGGAATTGTATGTCAATATCACGGGAGGCGCAATACCGTCGCAATTTCGTCGCAATTAACTCTCTTACAATTGATTCTGCTGCTTTTAAAAATACAGGGCACAGATTTCTCTGCACCCCATAAAAGAATCATCCAGTTATTCTGCCTTTGCTCTTTCAACATCATATAAGGCTTTTCTCTTATTATCTTGCCACTTTAGTCCCTGCAACCCATTCCTGCACGATATTTAAACCTACATCTAGGACTTTGGCAATCATACTTTCCGGCAGCCCCTCTGCTTTCATGTTTATAGCTGCCTCCTTTTTACTTTCAAGCTTCCCTTCTTCCTTCTTTTCATTTCCAAACTGTTCTACTGCTTTCTCCTGATCAAACAAACCCATCATTATGTTTATAACCTCCTTCTCACGACCCGACAGATACTCCTTGGTTAATAACGAAACTTACTCTCAAAAAATCTGTGGGAAGTCACCCTAAAAAGATTTATACTACAAGCATATTCTCACGGACTTTACTAATTTCTTCTTTTGTTAAACCAGATATATACAAGTACCTCCCTGACAAGTCAGATACCTAAATCAAACTTCATTCTGTCTGCAAGATATAACGGAATCGTAGATACTTTTCCATCTTTGGACGTTCCGCCTTTCGTATCCCCTTTTAAGAGATACAGATAAAAGGAGGTCTTTATAAATCATCCGTTCCAGTTCCATATTCACCGCCCTTTTTCCACGCAGCCCTTAGTGTAACAGGGCATGAATCACTCCATGCCCTGTCAATCAAGACTCTATAACTTCTCCTGAATTTTTAATACGTCTTCCTCTGACAGCCTGCTGATTTGTGCTATAAAAGAAACCGACATCCCTCCTGCTTTCAGCATATCAGAAGCAACCTCAATATTTCTCTCCTGGCGTCCTTCCTGACGTTCTTTCTCCATGACCTTCTCTTCGTTATATTCAGTAAGGAACATACTTTTCACCCCCGAAGCTGTCTTAGCTCTAAAGATACTTTTGAGACGCTTCCGGACTCAGGTTATACTGTTCTTGAATTTTGACCAGAATCGTCTGTAATGGAACATTTAATTCTTTTAACAAAGCAACTGATCCTCTAATACCTTTTTCTATTCCTTCTTCCAATCCTTCTGCTCTTCCTTTTTCTATTCCTTTCTCTTCTGCCTCTTCCCAGATTTCCTGTTCTCTCATTAACAAAGTCACGTATTCCAACCTCCATTCTTTACTTGATTTTACCTGCGCTACCCTGTCTTCTATCTCTTTTACAAATAGACTGTCACTCTTTTCACCGTTTACATACTTAAGGAATTCCCTTATTTCCTCATCCTTTGCATTGATATAATCTTTTGCATTGAAAAAAATCTTCTTCGTTCCGTCATTCAGCTTTAATTCCTTGTCTTCCATACAGAAATTCTCAAATGTATATTGTGCTTTCTCTTGATGAAATGGATCAAATGTACAGATGAATATCACATAGCTTTCTTTCAGTTTCTTATAGTTTTCACCTTTCTCTATCGTATTCAAATCTATCATTCCCTGATAGTAACGGCTTCTCTTCGGCAAGTTCCGCTTATCTGTCGTCTGCATCTCTAAATTAAAAACCCGATTTCCTTCTTCGACATATACATCTAAACGTATGCTTTTCGCATCTTTTTCAATATCAATCGACTTCTGCTCTTCCAAGTATACGATATCCTTAATCTTAATCTGAAGCAACCTCTCCAGAAGTTTCTTGCACAGCCTTTTATCCCGCATAACCTTGGCAAACAAGAAATCATCTTTTATTTCCAGTTTTTCCCATGCTTTGATTGCTTCCTGCATTTTCATCAGCATTCATCTCCTTTATATTATATTACCATGTCTTTTGCTTTTACTCAATCTAAATTCTTCCACGTTCAGAAAACTCCGCCTCCCTCGCGAAGTGCATCTTTTTATATAACGCTTATTCCTGATTCCTGCGAACCTGTTTTTGTGATACATTCCCATAAAAACCTCCTATGTCCTCTATCCGATAGTCCATATCCCCGCAAAGCGGATAGTCCGGCTCGCCGTCTGGCTCATTACTGGAAGCCCGGAACAGCCTGTCATGCCTCTCTTCCGGCATTTCCCCCGGATCGCTGTATTTCCAGAGCCTTCCCACCTCATCTTTATATACCCGGTGTCCCCATGAATCCACTCCAACAAATGAAAGGTTCATGATTTTATCCGAAACAGGCATCAGTTCATACTCTGCCACATCTTCGGGATGAAGCGGCGTTTTGTACTCAATATATCCCCATGCTTCCTGTCCAATCTCCTCACAATATGTTCTGGAATCAAAATTGACGATATTAAGGACTTTCATAAATGGCGACTTCGGATAACTGCCCGGTGTAATCGTCCGTTGCGTGCTGTAATATCTCATCTGCTTTCCTCCTTGTTTCCAGTCATGCAATACTCTGTATCAGCCAAAGCACAATCTAAACACCCCTTGTTGAAAAAGCACTGATCACATTTCATTGCAGATCTGCTTTGTTCTTCATATTCTTCCTTTACCGTTTTAGGGCAAGTGCCATCTACGCATGCCACGCCGACATAATCCCTGCATCCTTTTTTCATATCTTACTCCACACCTCCACAATATTCTTCACAGTTTTCTACCGATGCAGAAATATATCTCTGCATCGGTAGCATCTTTCTCAAATTCTAAAATCGTATCCTTTTAAAATCAGTGCACAGAAAATCGCCAGACAATCATTTTCATAATATATACTTTCTACTCCGTTACATTTCGCTTCATGAATCAGCCTTTCTCCCCGTTCTTTCAATATGCGCCTCTTTTCTTCACTCAACTTTTCATATTTTTCCATCAACTTCTCATTCGCGTCATTAAAATGCACATATAATTCGTAAAAAAAGCGTCTATCTTCAGCTTTTATTTTTTTCAAACTGTCCCCTTTTCCGTATTCAGCTTGACTAGCATCCACTACTTCTACTGCCTTTAATGCTTCCTGCAAAAGAAGATCAACCAAACTCTCTATCGTCATTCCACATTCAAGCGCAAGTTGGTAAACTTGTGTGTATGTTTCTAGCCGAACTACTACACTGGCCAGTCCCCGCGGTATTTTGGTTTCTGATTTCTTCAAAATAATTTTTTCCATTTCATTCGTCTCCCTCTTACTGCAGCCAAACTTTCTGCGGTATATTTTCTATTAGCCTGTCTAACTCGTCCATCTCTGGAGCATAACTCCGCCACGTAAATCCATCCGTTGCCTCGTTCGCCTTTTCGTACAACTTTTCAATCTGAGCTACCATTTGGAGATGGCCTGTATTGGAATCACGCAATATATCCATCGCCGCTTTAATACAGTCATATCGGTGCCGCAATTAGAAGACTATACTTCCCAAAGGGAAGGAAACCTTTCCATCAGTAGCCGTTTCACTGCCTCCGGATGCTTCAGCGGAAAATTATACGGGCTTCTCTCCATTCCCAGAAGTATATCCCCGGCAATAATACCGCCATGTTCATCCACACCATAGAAATAAGACGCCACCGGATTAACTGGCTTGTTTTCTGCAAATCCCGAATCATCTATAAGCATCACAACCATATCTCCAAAAAAGTCATACATCCGCTTTGTTCTTACAACTTCAAGATACTCGGCTCCGATTGCTTTCGCTTTCTCCTTCAAACTCCAATCTAAAAGCTCCACTATGGATATCTGGTTTCCTGTCGTAATCTTTATTGTTTTAACCATTTTTCACCTGCCATTTTTTCGATATCATCCATTCAAAGAATCTCTTCTATGTATTCATGCTCTTTTGCTTCAAAAATTTCAAAAAAGAACTCTGCAAAGTTCTCTCCATCTTTCCGCTCTGGAGCATCAACTGATAAATCGCACCACTGCCTGCAGGCTTCTTCCAGCAAAGTATTGAAAACAGCCATCCTCTTCTTATTCCCTGCCACATCATAAATCGTCATATTTTTGTCCTCCTTAAAACTCCTATTTTCCCTTTACTCAGATGTATTTTGCATACCTGCTGCTGATAGTAGAAACCCACTCCTTATCCAGTCTGTCCAAATACGTACTATATGCTTTTTCGTAACTGTTCCACCACCAGCCACGACTTTTTAATGCCACATGGAGTTGCCGTTTCGGTCTCATAATAAACTTGATATATGCCCTGTCTCTTTCTAAATAAGCCGTTAAGTTTTCGTCCTCAAAGAAAATTTCTTTTCGTATCTCTTTAATTTCACCGGCAAGCGACTGTTGATACAGTTTTGCAATAGTACTGTTTTTTCTCCACTTATACTCTGGGTATAATTCCTCATACAACTGAATAAACATCTGGTTATTATGTCTTGCCAATGCTCTCAGATAGCATGTTGGATTACAGGAATTATCTGATTTCCGGCAGAACTCTATCATTTCCAGAAGTTCTTCCGCCTTACTATTTTTCTTCTGGCTTTGCTTAATCTGTCCTTCCAAGTCTCTGAACCAGTTAGAAAACGCCGCCAACAATTCCAAAATCTTGTCTGATTTGTCCAGTTTCCGGGAGTTATATCTTGCCGGGCCCGCAACAGCCACGCTCACATGCTGCGCCTCATATTTCAAGATCTCACTCCATTTTTCATATAACTTATCCAAAAGCTTCTGCTTCTTTTCCTCCGAAACCGGCCACGATAAGATTTTTTCAGCATACGCTTCATAGTCGGCTTTTGAAAGGTCTCCCCTCTTTCCCATCATACTGTTGTAATTTGCTGATTTTATCATACCTTCACTCAATTTTTTTACCATCGCCATAATATTTCTCCCTTCAATAAATTCACTCACTGTATCCACGCCTCTTGAGGCAAATTCCCTAAAATCCTGTCCAGCTCCCTTACTGACTTACACCATTTATAACGAAAGCCATCCGATTCCTCATCCGCCTTTTCATACATCTCATCTATCTGCTTTATCATCTGCAGATATCCGGTATTCTCATCCCGTAATATATCCATTGCTGTCTTCAGACAATCATACCGATGTCTCAAGGCTATAAATGACTGATAGATACGAAAACACTGTCTGGATGCTGCTATCAGATTATCTTTCGTTAACTGCTTAAGAGCTTTTTTACTTTCATCTTCTGCAAATGCTTCTGTGCAGGATAATCCAAAGTAGTCCTGTTCATAGCTGTCATACCCCAGCAATCCTCCATAATCTTCACCGGCTCCTACTGCCACAAAAAACTTATCGAAGCACTTCGGAATCCATTCCGCCCTTAAATCTTCAAGCATTTTCTCACACTCCGCGCATAGATCAGCAAACATCATTTTAAATTCATATGCTTCATCCTCATCTCCATCCAATGCGTTAATCAATGTCTCATCGTCTGTATCAAAATACCAGTGAACATCTTCACATTGCTCCTGGATATCCCATAACTCCTGATAAATGCTCTCCAGATTCAAAGCCTTAACTATTGGCTTTTTATATCTGAGCTGTTTTGCTTTTTGCCGTTTTGTTTCTGCTGCATCCACCATTTTACGCCTCCATGAAATATTGGTCTGGTTATCAGATCATTACTATTTTTTATGATATTTTCTTCTGAATTTTTTATATGGCGTCCCCTCTCTTTCACTTCTGCAATAGCCATTCCACTTATAGCAATCCTTACATCCAGTCCTGCAATACCGCAGATATTCTTTTTCAAATGTACATTTCCAGCTATGCAGCCTGTCCAATGGTGTTTCTAAGAAAATCCCATATAATGCCCCTATGATTCTCTTCACGCATATCTCCTCCTATTATTTTATATACTTTCTTCCCTCTACACCGTATGGATCTTCCGGTTCCCAATCCACCCGCAATTGACAGTCTTCACACATCAATACTTTCCTTCCGATACAAAGCGGATATGGATTATTTTTTTCCGGTATAAAACATTCTGGTCTTTCATATGATTGGCCTTTGAGCATATCTTTTTCCCTCCATCAAAAATGCATGTTTCGTTACATTTAACAGAAAAGACACCGATTACTTGAAAAATAACCAGTGCCTTCCTCTTTGACTTACTCTCTTTCAGGTTGCTCTAACTGTCTATCCTCCTATGCTGCCGCAAGCAGAGCACCGGCTTCTTCATTCCGAAATTCAATGCAGTACCGGATACGGTCTGTCTCAAATTTAATATGTTCCTCCGTCACCTCAACCACACGCCTTACCCTTGCTGTTTTCTTCCATGTCCCATTGCAGAAATAGGTTGCAGCCATCCCTTTCAGCACCGGCTGCACAACTTTCCCGTAAATAAATACAAGCTGCTTCTGTCTCATTCGTGTTCCTCCTTCCATCCTGATTGTTTTCTGCTCCGATTTCTGGTCCTTCCTTAAAATTTTCACATCTCCCACATTCTGAACAACAAAAAAGACACCAATCATCTTCTAAAAATAATCAGTGTCTTCCTATCTGTTAACCGCAGAAATTCTGCCAAAATTTGAGTCTGGGCCGTTGCCGAAACAAAAGTTGATTTTTCAGTCAAATTACTGAAAATAAAATATAACAATTTTATTGTATATCAATATATAGTGTTTGTCAATCTATTAATTACTGTATATTGTGTATCACCAAAATATATATAATTCTTATTTCCGTAAAACAGCATCTATCCGGTTCCCATCTTCGTATTTCTCTACCGGGAATTTCAGGATGCACTGCAGCATGGTATATACAAACTCCTGATATAAGTCCTCGTCAAATCTTCCATTCACAACTGCATATTTGACCATCAGGGGGCGGTACATCTCTATCACCTCCATCATTGACTTCCTGTCATATTCCCTGGCTTTCTGCAATATTTCCTTAAATTCCATCTCTTGCGCCTCCCAGAATCTTACGGATCTTCTTTACCGCGTTATAGTATGTATTTTCTGCTTTCTTTTCTTCCATCCCTACAATTAAGCCAATTTCCCGGAATGATTTCTCGTAGAAAATCCGCAGCACGATCACATCCTTCTGCCGCTCCGCAAGTGAAGTAATTGCCTGAAAGATCCGGTAATCCTCTATCTGGTCTAAAAGCAGCCGGCTCTCTATCACGCCCCGGAAAATCTGGTCTGACAAAAGATCCCTTTCTCTTAGCAGATCCTCTATCCCCTGCCCCGGAACTGCCAGTTCCTCTTCATAATTTGTTTCATTTCTCTCTACCCTGCATTTTTTATCCAGATAATGCCCTTTTGTATTCTTCACTGCCTGCTTCACATATGCGCTGAAATGATTCTTTAATTCATCTGTATTTTTACGTTCCATATCTTCCTCCTGAAAGTTTTCTTAAAAATCATCTGTTTCACCGAAAACTTCAGGCGGCGGACGCGCACCGGGGATTCCTTTGTTTCTTCCCCGATATAGGCGGCCTCCGTCATGGATGGTTATGGAACTGCCATATGCTTTCTTCCTGCATATGGCTGTACAAAAAAAGACCGTCAGGAAATCCTCCCGACAGCCTGGTAATACGATAAGTTTTTTAATACTCCTGATAATACTAACCTGAATCCCAAGTTAATAAAAGCAAAGAGTATTTGTTGTATCTATCTCCCTGAGATTGTGCCTTTCCCATGTGCATTCATTCGATAAAGTGTTTCCTTTCCCCTATCTTATCCCCGGAAAGACTGCCAAATTCTTACATTCCCCCTACTTTTCTTCTGTCTGAAATATCGCAAATACTTCCCCGTTCCCTTCTGTCTAAGAATTCCGCAATATCCCCGTCAAAGGATGTCACCTCATCCAGCACAAATTCCTCCATCTTCTCAAAATTATAATCAATCTCTTCGGATGTCATGGCATCCACCTTCTCCATCTCCTGTTCAAACTGATCCAGTATCTTTTCTTCCCCTATCCTCTTTTCATACTGGTATCCACATTCCGGACAGATCCTGACCTTTCCCGAAGCAGCGGCGCCACACTTCGGACAGGACTTTAATTTCCTGTTTTTCAGCGCCGTCCTGCTGATATATACCATCTCTCCCAGACAGCTTCCCAGGATCACTGCACATCCTGCCTTCCAGTTCCAGAACTGCATCCCTAAACCAACAATCTGAAGAACATTAAAACAATAAAGTTTTCCTGCTTTCATTACTGCACACCTCCGATTAAAATAATTTGCAAACCACTGTCCCACGGACAGCGCTTTTACCGATACACCCAAAAATCCGGGAGTCCAGCGACACCTCCTGATTCTCCCCGATCAGGAAATACTGGTCCGGAGGCAGGATAAACTCCTGCCTCTCCTGCTTCTTCCTTTCCTCCTGAATCCCTTTTACAGATTCTGCCACCTTTTTACCATTTAAAAAGACTCCTTCATAAGCAGCCGTAACCCGGTCTCCCTCCGACGCCAGAATCCTTTTTACTACATCATAATCCAGTTCTTCTATGTAGGCTGCTACCATATCGCCCTTTTTTGGCGTTCCCCATTTTCGCAGCAGAAGGATATCTCCTTCATAAAAAACAGGCTCCATGGAATTCCCGCTGACATAGGCAATATCAAAAAACACATGAAATACCGCCGCGATCAGACATGCGGTTATCACTGCTCTTGCAACTTTCCCCGTCCTCCACTTTCTATGCGTATCAATCCCCCCTATTCCATATCCTCGAACATTGCGTAATTCTGCCGCATCAGCTCCGCTTCCTCCTGGTCCATATCCCCGCTTCCACTGCTGTCCACCTGAATCAGCCTGCCTTTCCTTATATCAGCTCCGGTATCTGTAAGCTTTCCTTCCTTCTTTTCCATTCTGTCCTCCCCGGACTTGTTAAGAGCAGGATCTCTCCCTTCCTGTAAAGCCCAGTAAGCCAGTATTGCCTTTACCACATATCTTGCCTTTTTCCTGCCGCAGCTGTTCAGGAACTCGCTGACGCGCCGATGGTCTTCATCTGTCTCGTCAAACTTCAGGTTAAAACGGTATTCATCCTGTTTTCCCATAAAAAACCGCCTCCTCCTGCTAACAGCCGCCTTTATCGTACAGGTATTTCTTTTTGTATCCCAATACATTTACTTTGGAATCATTGATCACATAATATTCTCCCCGGTATCTTCCCCATACCTTATCAATGATCCTGGATAAAAGGATGGAACCGCCGCCCACAAAGACGGTCACAGACAGCCGCAGGTCAATCCCGCATTCCCGGAGCATCCCAAGCGCATCCGCCACATGGCTTTCTGCAAGCTCTGTTACCCTTTCTTCAATCCCCCGGTCATACATGGAAGTTTCCCCCAGGATGATTGCATCCATATCATTTTCTTTCAGATCCAGGTCATACTTTTCCCGGATTCCCTTATTGATACGCTGGTACATGGAAATCACCCCTCTGCCGGTAGAATCCGTATATTCCCATGAGATCATCCCCTTTTCCAGAAGCATATAGTCCAGTGTAAACCCGCCGATATCCAGCAGGAGGACTTTCTTTTTAAACAGGTTTAAGTCCCTTGCCACATATAGATAGGCTGCGTAGGTCTGCATGTGGACATATACTCCTGAGAAGGAAACCCGGTAGGACATTCCCATATATTCAAACTCTACAACTTCCCCACCCCGGTAAAAATATTCCCGGAACTTTTTATACTGCCCCCGGTAGTATAGCGGCGGAAGGCCTACCACCAGATCTATCTCAAGAACCTCCCCCGGCAGGAACAGTCTTGGCGGCTTTAATTCCCGCATTTCCTTTGCAACGGCAAACAGCGTCAGGATATAATAACGCTCATCTACGGACTTGTCCGGAAGATATACATTCCTCTCCGGACTCAGCCGGTAATATCTGCCCTGGTATTTTACCGCCTCTTCTCCTTCTCCCGGCACATCCTCCAATACAGATATCCCTGAATAGAACTCAAAATGTTCCGTTTTAATTGCTTTGTTCCCTGTATCAATCGGCATCATCAACATCGTAACTCTCCTTTCCGGTCTCAAAAACCACCTGCATCATTTTGTATCACTCATTGTATGCGCATTAATGATTAGCACCTACTATAAAATTTTTGCTTTTTCCAAGTCAACAGTATTTCTGGTCAGATTCATAATTATTTTTAAAATATTCCATAATTTTTCTGCTTTCCTCTTCATACCCCCATAAAATCCCGCTGACCGCCTCAAACGCCTGCTCGCGCCACCGGAAATAGGTTGCCCTGTGGATACGCGTGATTTTGGGGAAATGAGGCTCTAATTTGTCCAGGATCTCTTCGATATTTTCCGCCCGGTAAGCCGACATATAGCTGTAATACAGAACCCAGTACAGCCGTTCCCCCTGGGGATGGAATTTACGCATAAGCTCCACCGCTTCGTCAATCAGCTTCAGGAATTTGTTGGAACGGTTGATCGTCTCGATCCGCTCCTTCATATCCCCCAGATCCTGATTAATGTCCATGCCGGCCTGGTAAACACTGTCTAGGAATGTATCAATGTCTGTGCCGTATTCCCACTGTATCCGGTGTTTCACCTGGTTCACCTTTACCTGCATCCGCCAGTTTACGGAACGGTATATTTTAAAAAGCGCTATGATATCATGGTAGGCTTCGTTCTCTTCTCCGGCAAACTGCTTGTTTATGACTCCCGATCTTCCCATTTGTTCTTTTCCCCGACTTTCTGCTCACTGGAATGTTCCCTCTCCCATAAGCGTTTCTCTTCCTCTGCACTATGCTTTCCCACAAGAATACAGCAATACATAATTCCTGCACAAAAAAGCATTGCGACTACTTCTGAAATTGCTAAAACTAACATCTAATCCCTCTTTACTTTCTGTGTATTTGTATTTTGACCTCCATGTACACCGCCTGAATTATCCGGTTCCCTTATTTTGTTGTCAATGTGCCGAACTTCACTTAGTAAGAAGCAGAGACACTCTGGGATTCTGTAAAAAAACGGAAATTTATTTTATGAAATATTAAAGATGCGATGCTTTAGACTACTTTTTTATGATATATTTTGATGTATTTCTTTTTTTATTTTCTTGCAAAAGAAAAAGGCTGCCATTTATGACAGCCTTATCTTTATACTATTTTGTATCTTCCTGTAAAACGACAATATTACTTTTTAAGCTGCAGACCGTCTTTAAAGGCTTCCCCCACTCTTTCAGTCACTTTATAATATCCATGCGTATAAGGATCAAAAGCGACAGCGTTTACCAAAGCCATATCTACCTTGTCTTCAACCATAACACGTTCATCTGCCGTAATGTTTACAACCTTACCAATCACGCCGCAGCCGTATTCATTAACCTGATATTCGATAAATTCACACTCTAAACAGAGCGGAAATTCATTAATCACCGGCGCATCCACCATTTCAGCTTTTGATGCAGTGAGACCGCTCTTTTCAAATTTATTCGTAACCTTGTTGCCAGACTCAACACCGAAATAATCCGCTTCGACTACATGGGCTGCATCGGCAATGCTTACGGTAAAAGCACCCCTTGCCTTGATATTCTTTACTGTTTTGTGTGTTTCCGTCAGATTGAGAGCCACATTGCCTCTCTCCTGCATGGTTCCCCACGCAGCATTCATGACATTAACACTATCGTCTTCGTTGTAAGTTGCTACCATAAGAACAGGCATTGGAAAAATACCTTCAGTTATATTCAGTTTCCTTCTCATTATCGTTACCTCATTTCTTGTATGGAATTGACAGGATCTATATCCTTATATATAATTATAGCTGGTAACAGAAAAAGCACAAGTACTATTTTATTAGAAAGGTACTATTATTAAGGAAAGTGTAAAATGATAAAGAATTATATTGAAAAAGCAAATTTTGAAGATACCGGGTTTAGCTATACATTATCACTCATCTCCGGCAAGCATAAGATGGTGATTCTCTACTGCCTAATGGAATTTGAAGTTGTAAGATTTAACGAATTAAAACGATATCTGAAAAATGTGTCGGACAAGACGCTCAGCAACAATCTGAAAGAGTTGGAAGCAGACCGGCTTATTACCCGAAAAGAATATCCCCAGATTCCTCCAAAAGTGGAATACAGTCTTAGTGACAAGGGAAAATCTTTGATGGCTATTTTAGACCAGTTATGTATCTGGGGTGAAAACAATAGAGAATAAAAAATCATAAGACCAGGAGGCAAACAAATGAAAAAAATACTTGTAATCCAAGGAGGCGGCAGAGCCAATGGAAACACGACACAGCTTGTAGAACATTTTATAAAAGGAGCTGAGTACGCCGGACATTCCGTAGAAAAAATTTCACTTTTAAAAAATGAAGTAAAAGGCTGTCTTGGCTGCAATGCCTGTCGGTATGGAAAACCTTGTATTCAGAAAGACGCATTCAACGATATTATTCCCAAAATAAAGGGCGCTGACTGTATTGCTTTTGCATCGCCGCTGTATTTTTGGACAGTTTCATCCAGAATAAAAGCATTTATTGAGCGGTTTTATTGTATTGCGGAGGAAGATCCAGCTCCTCCGTTAGGCAGGTATGAGAAATATCCAGTTAAAGACTGTGTTCTTCTGATGACCGCTGCAGATAATTTCTTCTGGACATTTCAACAGGCAGAGGCTTATTATAAATTCACGTTAGTCAACTATATTGGCTTCCGGGATAAGGGTATGCTCCTTGCTGGAGGCTGCGGAGATACAAACGGTAAAGCGCAGATAGATAAAACAAAATATCTAAGAGAAGCATTTGAATTCGGTGAATCTATGTATAAAAGTTAATTGAGAAGGGTTTTGAAATGGAATTTATCCGATATAATCCTATCGCTTGGTAATAAGAAATCGCAAGCCAAGGTAAATTTTAATACCTTGGCCTACATATTATCACAGAAGTTTCGTCTATTATGCAGAGACGGTGTTACGGGTTGACCCTGCGTATAACGATTTATTAGGAAATTTTTTAGCATGTCCCATATTTGTCATTTTGTAGAAACTAAACAATATTTACAGCCACATACCCATCTTCTGTCTTTACAATCTGCTGTTCTTTCAGAAGCTCCTTTGTACTGCTTCCATAAAATGTCTGGACAGATTTATAACTGCCAAAGAATTGATTGGTTCCAAGATAAAATTCTTCGTCCTCGTCCAACTCATCCTCCATGGTCAGTCCATGCGCCTGCAAAATATTTTTTAATGCCATCTCTTTCCACTCTTCATAGGTTTGCTTTTTCCTCCTGTCCTCACCATAAAGCAGATATGTAATGCTCTTCGGATGATTTCTGTCATACCATTTCCAAATTTCTTCCCTGTCCGTTCCTTCCGGGAAACAGATAAGCGTTCTCTCTTTTGATTTTCTCCCGTCTTCAAAATCAGCCATAAGTACAATTTTATATTCCTGATCTAAAACCAGCCTGTGTTCTTCGTCTTCCTTAAAAGTGACCTGTGCAAACTCTTCCCAGAGCTGTTCTATCTGTCTGTAGCAGTATCCTTTTTCCCCGCTCCAGTCACAAAGATCTTCCTCATACAGACACTCACTGCAGAGCATAAGCTTAAAGCCGCATCTTGCACAGAATACCTGGTAACCGTTTTCTTTCACATTCCATTCCAGTGTAACTTCTTCATTGCAATGCGGACAGAATTCCGTAACTCTATGAGAACTATTCTCTAAAGACTCCTGCTTTTTTACCTGCTCCCTTTCCTCCATCTTCTTTATCGTTGAAACACTTCTCCAGAATAAACTTTCCAGCTCCTGAATCAATCCGGCAAAATGTCTGACGGACCGGATACTCTTTCCATCCATTGTAAGTTCCAGGACCTCATCATCTCCGCCCGGCAGATCGGTTCCGTCTTCATCCCACCAGTTCGTTAATATGTCTGCAATGGATTCAAAGGTTCTTTCTATTTCTTTCCCATCTACGTTGATTGTTTTTATCCTAATCATCCTGTCTCTCCTCTTCAGTCTTTACAGATTCAGCCGCATCTTTTATGGCTTCTGCGATTGCAGATTCATAAGTCATGTTATTTTTATCTAAGTATGTCCGAAGTAAAAATGCTGCTTCCTCTATAAAACTTTTGTTTCCCTTAAGCTTTACATACTGCTCCGCCGTCAGATAAGTTTCCATATTTTCTCTCACATTCTCCCTATCATAAAGATTTTCCTGCTCCTCATAAGCCAAAAACACCTCCTGTTCCGTTAAGATTATCTTCTTTCCTTCTCTATAAATCTCCATGTTCAACACTCCTCCTGTCTAAATCGTTCATTTTTTCTATGCACTCTATTCTTCCAGACCAATTTACCTATATCCGCAAAAAAACCTTAACCGTTTTAAGGATGTCTAGTGCATTCTGTAAATCCGCACGAATCCAGTCCACAGAATTTTCTGCCTTCTCCCTCATCCTCCATAAACGGGTCACATACTTTATACCGATTTCTGTTCAATATCTGAATTGCTGATTCTTTTATCTCTTCCAGTATGCCTATATCCCACGGAAACCGTTCTTTATAATCCTTTTCATCTTCCAGTTCCAAAAGCGTAAGGCACATCTGATATACTGCATTGTCTACCTCATCGGCACGTTCTATCATAGCATCTGTAAACTCCATCTCTTCACCCATATGACGCACTTCTTTCACTGGGGTCGTTTTTATCTTTCTCTTAATGATTTCAGAAAAATACATTCTCTGCTCTTCTAATGAACCATATCCCTCCCAGTTAAAATAATCCGCATCCTTATCCGCCAAAATTCCCCTATTTGCCACAATCTTCAACCTGCGTACGATCTCTTTGACGGAAGGAAACGGAACCTTTCTGTCATTTGTATAAAACAAATACATATATCCTCTTGATTTAGGCATATTTCTCGTATCACCAATAATAATTGCTCTAAATCCTGCATCATTTTCCACCGAAATTTCAGCTGTCCCAATCTCATGATTCCAGGTAATATTATAATACTTAAATACTGGCTCTTTCTTTAGGCTGTGATATCCATCCCTAATACTTTTTGCAAGTTTCTTATAACCCATACCATTCTCTCCTTTCATAAAGAGGCATTGACGATTCCGTAAAATAATCAATGCCTTTTTTGTTCTTTCAATAATGATTCCCTGCTTTGCCTATGCAATCATATCCAAAAATTCTGTTTCTGAAAGAATTGTTATCCCAAGCGACTGCGCTTTTGCCAGCTTACTTCCCGCTTTTTCGCCGCAGATCAGATAATCCGTATTCCTGCTGACCGAGCTGCCCGGTTTCCCTCCAAGCTCATATATTTTTGAATTAATTCCATCACGGGTAAAATTCATAAGCTTCCCCGTGGCAACAATCGTACAACCTTGAAATGGATTTTTAGAACTTACAGGTTTTTCCTCTGCCGCTTTGTTCTCCACAGTCCTAAAATTCATTTCCATCTGCAAATTTCTCCATAAACTCAGATTATCTTCGTCCGCAAACCATGTGTGTATATTCCGGTTCAGGGTATCTCCGAAATCTTCCAGCTTTGAAAAATCATAGTTTCCGGCAGCCGCCTTCTCAAACCTATTAAGACTCCCTTCAAACACTTCACACAATACCCTGCTCTTTGTCCTGCCTACCATCGGGATATCCATTGCAGTCAGATAATGGATAAAATCCGTATTCCTGCTCTCATTGATCGCCGTCCAAAGCTTTTCATAAGATTTTTCTCCATATCCTTCCAAAGCAATCATCTCTTTCCGATATCTGTCTAAATGGTAAATGTCCTGGAATGAGGTAAGCCATCCGCGCTCCAGAAAGCGTCGCAGATTTGACTCGGAAAGCCCGGATATGTCCATTGCTTTTTTCGCTACAAAGTGGACATACTTCTTCAGAATCTGGCTGTCGCATTCCAGATTGTCACAATGAAGCGTCTCCAAAACTTTTCCTTTATTCGTTCTCCCTTTCCGTATCCTTGTAGGGCTGCCACAGCAGGGACATTGAACCGGATACGTGTCATAGTAGAATCCCCGGTCAAGATTATCCTCTATATGTGGAATGATCATATTCCGCTTTGAAACCAAAATACGGCATCCGGGAACCAGCTCCAGATTTTTGATGAAAGACAGATTATGAAGTGATGCCCTTGAAACATCCGCGCCGTCAATCTCCACTGGGTCAAATACCGCAACCGGCGCCAGGTCTCCAGACCTGGAAGGCGTCCATTCGATTTCCTGCAGTGAGGTTTCATAAGTTTCATCTTCAAATTTGTAAGCAAGCCCGTCCTTATAGTGATGCCCTGTCCTGCCGCATTTTGCAGAGTGACTAAGGCTGTCGTAAATGAGAACCAGGCCGTCTATGGGTAATTCCTTTTCTCTTGCAACGGCCACTAGCTTTCCGATCTGCTCACTAAGCTCTTTCTCACTGTATCTTCCCGCTTCCAACCATACATAAGGGCATATATCAAATCCCAAAGCCGCAAGCTGCATCAGTTTAAACTCCCGGCTGTCAACGCCCTCTCCTCCATCCAGTCCTTCTAATACATTGAACGGAATAAAATTGATATGCCTTCCTTTGCACACTTCCGGATTCAGATTACGGGCAGACCCGGAAGCCAGGTTACGAGCATTTTTATATGGTTCTCCATTTCCATCCCGGATCGTATCCTTTAACTGCAGGAAAACATTCTTGTAGATAAATGCCTCCCCAACTGCAACAAGTCTTTCCTTATAGCTGATCGTAAGAGGAACATTTTCAAATGCAGGGATATTGTGGGTTATATCCTCCCCAATATCTCCGTCACCGCGCGTAGACGCCTGTACCAGCCTGCCTTCTTCATAAACAAGCTTAACAGTCAGTCCATCCAGTTTCAGCATCAGCAATGTATCCTGGTTTTCCATAAAATCGGCTAACTCCTGGATTTGCTTTGTCTTTTCAAGAGAAAGCAATGCCCTTGGATGCCTTACTTTCTTCAATTCACTGACCGGATAATAACCAACGCTCTGTGTTGGGGAATTGGAAAATACAATACCAGACTCCTTTTCCAGTTCTGCCAGACGGTCAAAAAGACGGTCATACTCCTTATCTGTCATCGTTGGCGAATTCCGATTGTAATAAGCATCCCTCTGTTCGTTCAGTGTCTGTACTAATGTTTTGATTTCCTGTAACATATTTTTTGCCGCTCCTTTCTTTTTTGGGTTGAGTGAAAATTTGTCCTTCTTTCTGACGAAGTCTCTGTTTAAACACAAAAAAGACACTGATTATTCCATAAAAATAATCAATGCCTTTCTGCATTTTAAACATAATGGCAGAATAAATCTGCAAAAATTGGGGGTTCTAATCACTCTACTTAGAACAAAAGTTTCTTAATTCCTCCTGTATCTTGGAATTATAAAGATATATCACAATCATTCTATATATAAAAATATTATCTGTCAATAGGTGATTTTCATCTACAGACATATATAAAACACTAAAATTTAAGATATCCAATTTATTGTTTGTTTATCTTCCATTCGTTTTTGATGTACAAAGCATATTTTTTGCGGAACAGAATTAACCATGTCAATAAATTTATTCTGACCCAGCATTTTAACAAGATTGGCAATTTGTTGAGTTTGCTGTTGTTTTTCATAATAAAATATGGTAGTCTTAACGCCTTCCCTATCAATTAAATCCTTAATAACATCCTTATCTGTTATATCTAAGGAATGACCAAAGATATAAACATTATTTACTAATCCTCTGCTATTATCTTCATTTGTTGGATATTTTCTTAACTTATATGCAATGTCATCCATTTTAGCAATCCAATCACGATAATAAAATCCGGTTTCATTTATGATTCTCTGTGTAAATTTTTTGTAAATGTTGTAATTAGTATATTTATCTTTTTCATCTGGCTTATAATATTCATCAATTCCAAGAACCATATTATTGTCAAGAGATTCCGAATTTCTTGTTTCTCCATGCAAATAATGAATATCTTTTGTTCCTAAACGATAATTATTAACATAAGTATGAGTGTAATTGAAGCATAATACAGCAACTGGTTTTGCATCAATAATGTCTTGTGAAATTTTTGTGATATGTATCTTTTCTACACACTCGATTAAATAAATTTCTATACATCGTATTAAACGTCTTAAATCTGCATATGATTTATCCAAAAAATCACGAAATGTCGGCTTATACTCTTTAGGTTTTCTATTCTCCATCAAAAATTTATCGAATTTAAGAACAGTAAAAAAAATATTTGCCTTTTCATCTTCACTTGTTACTGGTCTTTTGAATGGAAGATATAAATTTTGTTCTTCTCTATCAATCAATTCAACAATTTGACTAATTTCCGTCTCAAAATCTATCCAATTAATCCCCTTCATTTTTCCTTGTGAATAAATATTCCATAAATAATTGTACCAAACATTATCTTTAAGATTATCATATATTTCTTGGATTAAAGAATTTGTATTGGTAAAATCTGTCTCTATAAATCTACTGTTTTCACTTCGCTCTGTTTGTCTTGTATCAAACGCTTTTTCTATGTATTTTAATATATAATCATTTAGCTCGCCATTGCTTAAATGGTTAGATACAAAATCTTCTTTATTTCCATGATATGTTGACGTTAGTTGTATCTTTTTTAAAAAATTTAATACATCAGAATAAGATGTTGGTAAATCATGTGCCAAATCAAATCCATTTCCTATAATTAGTACATTCATCTTTTTCTCTCCATTTCATAATTTGTTTTAGACTACCTGTTTATTATACCGTATATTTCAAAATCAGAATTCACTTTTTAGCACTAATTTTCAATCATACTTCTGATTTTATCTTCAAAGTATGCAGGATACTCCTCTAAAAATGACAAAACCTCATTTTGCACGTTTTCATTTTGTTTAATAAGGCGCAGAATTTCTTTACGGCTTCCTGCTTTGTACTCACTTTCAATAATATCAGAAAGAACCCCGGCTACAAATCGATCACTAAAACCCATTTCGTAGATTGTAATAGCACATTGATTTTGCAATCCATATTTTAATCGTTTTGATAACATTTTGAAATTATAATCCAAGTCCATGTCATCACAACTGTAGGATACATTTTCTATAATCGCAGCCAGTGTTAAAATGCAGTCATAGCCAAAATAATTATCACAAAGATTAATTGTCTGATTTATGGAAATCAGCTTATATTTGTTTCTTGCTAAAATCCTGATATCACTGACAATAGCAGCTTCATGAATATCATGATAATTGATGCCCTTAATCCAGTTTAAGCCAACCTCTAATAACAATTCCGGTTTATTGCAGGCTCTAATCAAAGAATTATCTGTCTGCAACAGCAATGGAAAAATCATTGTCAAAATATCCTCTTCATTTTTGCATGTACAAATCTCAAAAATATGGCCTTGTACCCACTGTTCAATTTCTATCTCTTTCCTTACCCCTAAAAGTGATTTACTATAGCGATTTCTTTTGTCTGATGTATTCACCACTTTTACAATAAAGCTTCCAATTAAATCAGTAATATGAAGTAACCGTTCTCTTTCATTTTCTTTTGCCAAATGAAATGCCAAGGTTTCTTCTATGATTTCATGGATAGTTTCTTTAGCTTCCTCATAGGTGTCTTCCATTAAATAAAACAATAAAAAGCTTTCAATCGCCTCTATATTATTGAGCATTTGATGTACAATAAAATCTGCTTTTCTATATGTCTCTTCTTTTTCCACTTTCAGATCTTCCAAAAACGAATTCACTGTTTCTGCAAAATCTTCTGACGCATAATGAGTTTCAAATATCTCAATGATACGATTCAGGTATTGCTCCATTTCATCATCTGCGCGGATCCAAGAAAGCAATTCACTTGTGCATGCTTCTGCCTGATTACTATTTAATAATTCTTTGTAATTCAGCCATTTCCAATTTTCATAATTAACATTTTTATAGCGATATACATTTGTTTCCGATAAAATAATATTGCCTTCTGTATATATGCCTGCTCTCCCGGCACGTCCTATCAGATTTTGAAAATCTCGAACCTTGATACGATCCTTCCCCTGATAAATTGTAGGAATAATTAAATAGCGAATAGGAAGATTTACACCCTGAGCCAACGTAGACGTACATGCCAAAAAACCAATTAATCCCATCTGCATTGCATATTCTACAGAACAACGAATTCCCATAGGAATTCCACCGTGATGAACAAAGGCACCGATTTTCGCAGCAGAAAAATATATACTATCACTTCCTAGATTCATTGCTATTAACTTTGATAATTTTTCAACTTCCTCTTTTTCTGCACATTTAATTAGATTGGAAATATCATACCCTCTGTTTGTTATATCCAATATACGGTTCAGAAGCCCATCCGCAGTGTCCTTCCGACCACAAAATATGGCAGTTCCGCCGTTTATGCATAAATTAATTGCCAGTGCAAGCGCAATATCATTTTTATGTGTGTTTTTGCCATTATTAATTTCTGGAAATACCCTTTCTTTGGTCTCACGCTTATGCAATTTAATGTTAACCTGCGTAATAACACGTGGTACATAAAACTCTTCTTCATCTGGATTATCAGGATTAACAAAATAAAGATATGCGTATCTTTTATTATTTTCCCTATTATATTTTATCTCTGCGATGCTTACAGTTTTTTCGGTTGTCTGTATGGCATTGCTTTTAATTACTTCTCCCTGGCCGTCAGTAATCCATTCATTGATTTCTTCCGCATTTGGAATAACGGCAGAAATCAATACTTTTTGTGTCTCATCTGTCATATACAGTTTAATCGTGGAAATAAGCAACTCATATGTAATGCCACGACTAGAATCATCAAATAAGTGCCCCTCATCAAAAATCATTAGGCCTACATTTGAAAGGATATGAATATTCTGTCTTAAAACGAATAGTAATTTTTCTGGTGTAACAATATAAACGCCTTTGTCCCCATCCATTTCGCGATTTCCTAAAATAATATCCATGAAGTCCATTTGCAATACATCCGATAGTTCATTAACATGGATACTGTCATCAAAAGAAAATGCCTTTTTTAATTCCTCTGTTATTTCTCTACATAAGGAACGAAACGGAGCTACTACAATTGCATAATTAGTTCGCTTGCTCAAAAAAGCAGATAATATAATTAATGCGATTGATTTAGTTTTTCCAGAGCTTGTTGGCATTTGTATCGTTGCTGATGTTCCCCAAAATACTCCTCTTTTACCTAATTCTCGCTGGGCCTGCCATAACTCTGTGACAAGTGTTCCTTGACTTATGACATTTTTCCATGTTTCAAATTCTATTGCCGTATACTGCGGCATCAATTCGTAAGCTGAATTTTTTATCTTCAGATAAATTACAGCAATAAGTGCATCCGCAAATAGTACTTCTCTGTCACTGCCTAATTCATAGATATATCTTCTGAAGACAGCCAATTCACCATATGCGTCAAATATACCGTTTTCTAAAAAATGATTATAGCTTCTGCATATTTCTGATACTATTTCGTATTTGCCGTTATATATTACATTTTTATCCCCTTTTAAAATCTGTGTAAGCACAGCATCTATCCCATAAACACCCAAATCTATATCAAAGCTAATGCGAGAACACAGAACTTGTGAACTACCATTATGATCACACAAATAATAAACAACAGCTCCTAACAGCAAATAGTATTCTTGATCTCCAAAATACAATTTTGATTCTACATATCCATCAAAAAATTTAGCCGCAAAACGCAAATTATCCTGAAAATCTTTATAATCAAATGATTCTCCCTCAATGTTACTAATAATAATATCGGAAAAATCACCAATGATCGCTATGGCTGAAATGATTAATTGATTTACTGGTTCTTCTGTAGTGCTATGAAGTTCATTTGGGATATGATATTCATACATTTTAGCCTTGGCACGGATCTTTTTTAAATAATACCGTGAAGTACCCTCAATTAACATTTCGCCGCCCTCCTATATAATTCGTTGATTAAATCTTTCAAATTTTGATTATGAATAATCATTAATTCGAGATTTTCTCCCCCATGATCTTTCGCAACCACATTGACCATATCTTTCGCTATAAATTTACTGCTTGTCAATACAGCAGTCGCACCATATCGGACCACATACGGTCTATCTGCATAGTTTTGAAATCGTCCGATGAGAGAGGCCTTATCTGCCTGCCCGAAATCTTTTAATTTTCTTTTTACGGCATTCAATGATTCGGCATATCGCAATATATCTTTCTTGGAATGATCAATAGCATCCTGCAGTCGCTGATACCCTTTTTTTCTACTCTTCGGATCTGCCATTCCTTTTACTTCAATCACAAAAACCTCATCTTTGGGAGACTGTTTTCCATGAAGTTTAAACCCCAATACATCACTTCCAGGGGTAGACATATTACGATTGGTTTTACGACAGTACCTAGTTCGTGGCACATAATATTTCTTTACAAATTCAATATAATCTGCAACCAGCAATTCAGAGAAATCGCCCACTCTCGTTGCCGGTCCTGGTTTTATTTTTGTATCAGGAAATACATCATTTATTAAAAATTCTTCTCTCGTCTTTCCAGTATCTTCTATGTCAAAATCCAAATCCTCCAAAGTTCGATAGTTATTTCTAAAGTGAGCCGCCCACTCATCTAATACCTCATCATTTTCTTCAGCGGCTAAATTAAGCACACTTATTACTTTTCCGTCCTTTGTATAAAGGATGTTCTCATTTTCATACCAATCAACGTATTTCATAATTAATATCCTCGTATATAATAAAAATCAATTATTACTTCAACTTCCTATTCGGTCATTGTTTTTATCAATATTGTATCAAGTCTCTAGCGCGACGGCTAGTCCCAGATACAATAATTCCATTACTTTTCCAGATAAAAGGAGTTTTGATTATTCAATAGCCAACCAAAACTCCAAATTCTATATTTATTCAATTTTCAAATATTCACTTGCCAGTTTCAATAATCTTTCTGCTGTTTCAATTTGCTGCACAGTTACATCTTTCGACGCAATATAAAAAGCATCATAATCACTGACATGGCGTATTTCTTCTGCCTTCACAATCTTTCTTCCCAATTCTTTCGGAAACACCTCTGTACTGATATAATTTTTATTAAAATACCCCAGCGTATCTTTATGGCGCTTAAAAGCAACTCCTTCTTTTGCAATCACTGCACTTATCGTATGATAAATACTGTAGTATGCACGGTTATTTGCTCCTCGATATTGTCCAGCATTAAAAGTAAGATAAGCAGTATCTAAATCCTCTTTAGCCATATGCAATCGGTGCATAGCCACATCCATCCTTGTTCCAACATCCATAGAATCAGGCTGCTTCATAAAGCATCACCCCTTCCCGCTGAACATTCTCATAAAAAGGATAAGCTTTTTCCCAATGCCTAAAATGCTCTTTATTTTTTACAACTGGCATCATCCAAATTCCATGTGCAACAATATACTCAAATCCCACTTCTGCCAGTTCATCCGAATATTTATCTATCTCTTCGTCAGACAAATCCACTAAAATCATAATGTCTATATCTGAATCCACCGTATAATCTCCCCTAGCGTAAGAACCATATAAAATCACATTTTTTAAATGATAACCATATATTTTTTGTATTTCAGCAAGATAATCTGATAGTAATGTCTGAATTGTCATGGGCATAAGCTTTCCTCCTCTCTGCCTTTTTCTAATTACAGTATAATCCTTGCTCTAAAAAAAAACAATGCATACCTCTAGTTTATTGTTATATTCCATTAATAATAGTTACTTTTCACGGGTCAGGAATGCGCATAAACTGCGCATTCCGTAAGAACATGATTCAGGAGTGAGGGGCGATTTTTGCACAGCAAAACTTAAATATCGCCCCGAATTGTTGCTATGAGCAGTCTCCCAGGCCGTGAATAGTAACTAATAATATAAACTCACAAAAGTTCGCATATAGCTTGTGTTGACTAATAGTCCACCCACCTTCCAATTACACGAATAAAGTCACCTATCCACTTATTTTCACCACATCCAATCAGTACTATTCTGTCCGTTATGCCACCTCTAAGGACGCATAAATGGACAAATCAGCACCAAATAACCCCCCATTTCCACTCCCTTCATAGTAGGACACAAAATACTCCACTGCATTCTCAGGGAACATCTCCTTGAATTCTCCGTATAACTGCGCCGCAAGTGTCTTGTTGTGGGCGATTACCAGCGTCGGCTTCTGCAATTCCTGAATGACATTCGCCATCGTAAATGTCTTGCCGGAACCCGTAACCCCTAGTAAAGTCTGGAATTGATTGCCCTCCTTGAAGCCCTTTACCAGTTCTGCAATGGCCTGCGGCTGGTCGCCTGTGGGCTTGTAGGGGGCTTGTAATTTGAACTCTGGCATATGAAAACCTCCAATTTGTGACCGAAAAAAGTTTGCCTATTCGCCCGAAATTCGTGTAATTTGAGTTTCGATTCGTGTAAAATGGGCTTGCAAAGCTGGCGAATAAGCGTTAAAATAGCAATTACACGAATGCAGGTCACAAAACCGTATTTTTGAAACGAAACAACACTGAATAACACCAACCAGTACAGATAGTATTATCCAGTCATTTGGTTTTTCATTATAACATATAAGTCAAAAAAAGTACAGACCAAAATCGAACTTTTGTTCTGTACTTTTTTCATGCGATTTGATTATGCCAGTATCTTATTTTCATGCGAGAAACTCACTAATTTGTTCTATATAATTATCTTCTGAAAAATCAGTACCGCTTTCACATTCTTCCTTTGGGATTACTTCATCAATAAACGGCTGGAGATCGTCTAAGCAGTCATCAATAATTTCTGCAGTGTCTCCATAAACATCTATGGTGATAATTTCTTTCGCATGTCCCATGAGCTGTGATACCGCTTTAGGATTGAAATTATTCTTTAATAAGATAGTACAAAAAGTGCTTCGCAAATCATGCCACCTTATATCAGGCAGTCCATTGTCCTCCAACAGCTTCTTATAATGTCTCCAGTGAAAATCCTTGCTTCTCGGACGTCCATAAGCGGAACAGCAGATATAATCCAAATCCTGAAACGTGCTTGACCTCCTTCTACGGTTCTTCTCATACACTTTTCTTTCTTCCAGAATGGCTTCAAACACATAATCTGGTATGGGTATGGTTCGGTAGCTGGACGGCGTTTTCAATCCGATTTCCTGCTTTGTAAACGTCTTAGCCGGGAAGTCCTCGGCGGTCGTGTTTGGTTTCTTGCCTAACTGCCGCTGCACTTTCAATGTCCGATTGATATAATCTATATCTGAATATTTTACCCCATTGATTTCACACCGCCTCAATCCCAACAGCACTGCAAAAAGTACCTGCATATGGATTGGCGTTTCCCTGCTCGCTTCAATGAGCGTTAAAACCTGCTCCATATTCAGCGTCTTTTGTAAGTCAATGTTCCGGGTGTGATAGGCTTTCTTTTCTACCTGCTTTGGCAAAGCAACATCAATCGTCGGATTTATGGAAATGATCTTCTTATTCACAGCATACTGCATGGACGTGTTCATCACCGTTTTTACCAATCTTGCGATAGAAACGGAAGCAGCCGCTTCTTCATAATAAAGGCTCTGGATATGGCTCCGTTTGATTTCCGTCATTCTGATGTTGCCCATCGCTGGAATCACATGGTTATTCACAATATTGGAATAGGTTTCATAGGAGCCGCTTGTAATGCGTGGGCGCATTTCTTTTTCAAGCCAGAACAGCATAAAGTCTTTCACTTTTACACTGGTATATACCACATATGTGCCAGAATATAATTCGCCCAGCGTCTTGTCCCTGTCCATGTTCGCCGCTTTCTTTGTAGCAAATCCGGATTTCTGCTGTGGTATTTTTGTCCCGTCCGCATAAATCAGAACCACACGATAGCCAAACTTATTCTTAATCGGCGTGACGTTATAAACCTTCCAGTCCACAAACTGCTGTAATTTCAAATCAAATTCCATATTACCCTGTTCCTTCCCTGCCTTCAGGAGCAAAAGCATCATTCATAAAGGCAATAATCTTTTCTTTCTCATCCATGACGTCGCAATAATATTCAAAAGTCGTATTGACAGAACTATGTCCCAATAACCCTGATATTTTCGCAAGCGGAACACCCTGCTCCACCAAAATAGTGGCAAACATATGGCGAAGTCCATGCACGGTTACGGCAGGAAGCCCATTCCGCACACACAGCTTTGTCAAAGCATTGTTCATGGCAGACAGGCTATGTACCTTTCCATTTGCCTGACAACTGATATAATCGTTATCAATAAAAGCCTCCTGCATCTTCTCTTTATACATATCTATCTGACATTTTCTTTTCTCCAACTCCGTAATAATGACCTCCGGCACACGCAATACCCGGAAACTGTTGGGCGTTTTAGGATCACGTTCGATTGAAATGTTTTCTTCAATCCTGCTCCTCTCTTTTATTATGGGGTTTGCAACAATCTGCCTGCTGATTTTTACACTACGATGTTCTAAATCAAAGTCGGAAAATTTCAGTCCATAGATTTCACCTTTCCGCAGTCCGCAAAACAGTCCCAACAGAATTTCCAAATACCAGTTATCCTTTGAAGCCGCCTGAAGGAGTATTTTTATTTTCTCCCTGCTGAGAATCACGATATTGGGTTTCTTTCGCTTATACGGCTTTGTTTCCGGCACGGGATTCACATTGATATAGCCCTCTATGACTGCCTCTTTCATGGCAAGATTCAAAATTTCCCGTCCTTTGTTTCCTGCCGAAACACAAGCCTTTGACGTCCTCTCCAGAAGTCCGTCCAGGTATTCCACGCTGACAAATCTCATCTTTATGTCATAATCAATATTTGGGATAATCAAGTCATATAAGGCGTATGCCCCAACCATTCTTGTTGTCGTTTCAATTCTTTTTGAAAACACTTCCTCAAACCAGTAGATAAGATAATCTTTAAAGAGGACGTCTTTATTGGATTTGCCTGAAAGCTGCTGTTTCCGCAACAGCGTATTAAATTCTTCCTCGCATTTCCGATAACTGGCCTCCGCCTCTGCCTGACTGGAAAATCCGCCTTTCTTTCCATATTTAACAATGCCATTATCTTGCAGTGCCTTTGTACGGTGATACCATGAATTTCGTTCAAAAAAAGCAACACTCTTTTCCTGTGTTTTCTTTCCCATTCCT
This sequence comes from Lachnospiraceae bacterium M18-1, assembly GCA_000403295.2. GTDB lineage: Bacteria > Bacillota > Clostridia > Lachnospirales > Lachnospiraceae > Schaedlerella. The sequence goes on from KE159605.1 coordinate 1,311,801, forward strand.
ATCACCTCCGCACATTTAGCTCGCTCCATTTAACCATTGATCAAATCCCTCTTTGGGAACCCGGTACAGCTTTCCTATTTTTATCACCCTGAACGGTTTCTGACTCTCATAGGCTTCATCCAGAAATGCGTATGCCTTACTTCTGCCAATACCCAATAGCTTTTGAATGTCATCAGCGTCATAAACCTGTTTTTGTAAATTCATGGTATCTATATCAGTCACCTCCCGAAATACAAAAGGGACTGCTTGCTATTATCATAGCTTTACAATCCCTTCCCGTCTAATGTGCGAATTTTCAAATCGCATCCTTGACTTTTCAATTATCCTTGTTCTCACCGCAATACCTTTTCCTTATAAAATAATCATATCCCTGCCTGCTGTTGCAAAACATACAGGTATCTTTTAAATTTTGATTCTTATCTGCCCTCTGGATAAAATGCTCTTTGGAATCATAAAAGGGTTTTGCACATATTGGGCATAAGCACATTAAAATCGGTTTATCCCGTTTTCTCATTCCTGTGCTGGAGCATAACGCTTTATCAACCTTTATCATTTGTTGCCTGTCCAATGTCCCGATATAATCTCCCAGTCTCTTTTTGTCCAGTGTTCGGACTTGCTCTAACAGCACAACAGAATCTTTTTCCAGACCTTGCATATCTGCCGGAACCGGGACATGCGTGGGCATTTTTGACTTTGGCCTGCTTGTAATTGCTGCCACAATTACGGTTGGGCTGTATTGATTCCCTCTGTTATTCTGAATCACTAATACCGGACGGTATCCGCCCTGCTCACTTCCGAAAACGGGATTTAAGTCTGCATGGTAAATATCCCCTCGTCTGATTTTTCTTTCTTCCATAATAAAAATGTCCTCCATAATCTTTACTTCCTGAATCCAGTCTGATTTTTCTTTCATGGCGGAAAATATAAATTTGCAGAATACATCTTGCCTGCCGAAAAAAACTGCATTTCAGGTATGTATCAGCCGAACACAAAAGCATGGCTTTTTGATTATTCTTAAGAATATTTTCATGTTTTGTTTCCGGCTACCACTTTTAGCCTGATAAGCCTATTTGTCCTCGACACCCCGGCTTATAAATTACCGCTTTTACGGCAAACATAGGGAAGTCACCAAACGACTGGCTGCTGACCAGTTCCACAGGATTCGCACCCCTCCGGGGATCGCCCGGAGCCGCCCTCATTGGTTGCGGCGTTTTTACACCTGATGGGTATTTACGCTCGACCTGTGACTGGACGGGAGTATCATTGTCCCTGCTGCCTGTTATCGCCTTACCAGTAGCAAGCTGGCAGTTATAGCCCGGTATTTTCCGCTCCTTAAATGAGGATAGGACAGCCGCAAACCATTGTCTTTTTATCTGTGCGATTTCGATGCCTTTATCTCCATTTAGCTCATGGCGTACCTGCTAACGTGGCTTACGCTCATCACGATAACAACAGGAATGTATTTGATGAATGGGTATGAAATTTTCATGGTACGAACCCATTCACCACATAAATGCAGAAAACAGGTGAAGGAATTTTTATCTCCCTCACCTGTTTCCTCACTAATCAGGCAAAACCCGAAAGTCCTTTTTTAATTTTTTTCAAAAAACTTTTTCAGGCTTTGCATTGCCCCGTGGATACTGTACTCTACTGCTCTGGTTGAGCATTGCTCCCGCTCTGCGATTTCCACATAGGTCAACTCCTGAAAATAATGCAGTATCAGCCTTTTCTTCTGTTTTTCCGGCAGTTCGTTGATTGCCTTATGTAGCTTTTCTGCCTGAAATCTGCGGAACACGATTTCTTCCATGCTGTCCGGCTTTTTCATCGCTCTCATATTCAAAGTGTTTTCCCACACCTCGGACTGCTCGATATGCCTGTCCACCACGTTAAGATATACCAAATCGCTTAATTCAAAAGAATCAAACGTGTCATACAGCACCTTGCTGATTTCAAGTTTATGTGATACACCTTGTCCATCTTTGAATGAAACGTAATACTGGCCGTCTTTCTCGAATATCGTATAAGGATTGTACTTATCCTTTCTTCTTTTTGGGCGATTACCCTCCATATCTTTTCCTCCAATCTGAATTGAGCAGGCTTTTGCCTGCGATGCTTCTTGACCATCAGGTCAAGAAGATTGCTGTGCAGCAGATAAGCTAATTCAGGTTGGAAGGCGGTGAGCGGCAACCGATGATGAATAACGCCCTGCGGCGTAATCCGGCAAAAAACGACAAAAGAAAAACCGCAAAGGCTGTCACACCTTTACGGTCTATGGAGAATTTATTTCTATTATATAGAAATTTGACCTCTACTTGCGGGGTAGAAAGCCCCCTTGTATTGGCAAGGATTTTTTTAACGGGTTTTCCTCTAATCCTTTATTTTGTATATAAAAATAGACATCATTATTTGCGGACAATAAAAATCCCTCCAAACTTCCAAAAGCGAAACCGGAGAGATTTCAAAGCATAGCAAATCAGCTCACCGAAACATCGTTTTTTTTATTCGGTGGGCTTATACCCGTAATTATATAAAAACAGAGCCGATAAATAGTGATTTCATTCACCTGTTCATCGGCTCTGCGTCTTATGCGTCTGGCTCATTAATAATAGTTGTTTTTAAATTTTTAATGTTAATTAGAGTCTGTTTCCTACACTTAGGACAATATAGGGGGAATTTTTTCAGAACTGTATCATCTCTAATTTTATTTCGGGTTTTATTGCCACAGACAGGACAATATAACCATTGAATCTGCATATCAAAACTCCTTTTAAAACAAATCCGAGTATACTGTCAAACCATCTTTAACACAATACAAATATAGTTTTCCTCCATAATTTATCGGTATACGAAATGCAGGACTTTGCTCAGGATATAAACGGTTTAACAATACCCTGTCATTTTTTACATATGCTGCAAAAGAAATATAGTGTTTCTTTTCCATTGGATGATTAAACGTAATATAATAGTCAATGTCCGTTTCCTCTATTGATATTCCAAGTTCTTCTGTTTTTTCTACTAAATTAAGACGTTCTAATTTTCGTCCACAACAAAAAATAGATGCACTGCCTGTGCTGACTAATATATTTCCACAATCAGGACAGACATAAAAAAGAATCTTATCTATATTACCACTGTCTGGTTTGTTAGAAATAATTTCTCCTTCCATCATCTGTACCATATCTACACCAAGAATCGAAGAAAGATCAGCCCAATAAGATAAATCTGGACAGCCTAAACCACATTCCCATTTTGAAACAGTTTTATTCAATACACCGATTGCGTCTGCCAGATTTTTTTGTGTCATCCCTTTTTCTTTCCGCAAATGCGCTATTAACTTTCCTACTTTGGTACAGTCCATAGTTTTCACCTCCTTGCTCTATCATATCATTTTTACAGAAATCTGGAAATGATACGAATTAGTTGTATCGGCAACTGTCGTAGATTTGACATATCTAAAAACCGTTCCTGTCCATATATGTCACTGATTGTATCTTTGTCTTGCCCAATCGCCGCAGCCAAAAACAGAATCCCTTTGCGATTATATTCACTGATAATTTGCTTCATATCATCTATAGCTGCCTGTCCAGTATATTCTGGCATGGCTTTAGGCTGTCCGTCACTGATGCTAATTAGTAATTTTGTTGTTTGAGGCATTTTTACCAACTTTTCTGCAAGAATCCGAAGTGCCATTCCATCTCTGTTATTACTATGGCTCTGAATCGCCATAAGAGAATATTTATCATTTAATTCTGGTTCTTCCCAATCAATATAGGAATACATTGACATTCTTTCTATTGGAGAACGGTCTGCTGTATCTCCGTAAATAAGTAATGGTATTTTACACGCCGCACAGAACTCATATACCGCAACAGCAGCTCGTTTCGCCGCTTCTAACCGTTCAAATGCTTTCATGGACGCTGACTGGTCAATACGCAACGCCACCACAAGTGACGGTTCTTCTTCTGGCGGTCTTTTTTTTTGAAAAGTACCGATGGTCTTGTGAAGATACCTTTTCAGCGTGAAATTTTGTACCATAAACACAATTTTTGCTAAACTCAGTAGAAACTTCATGCTCCAAGAGTGGAGTTGTTTTTCGTATCAGCTCTCTAATAACAGGCATCAGTTCTGAAACCATTTTATTATACTCACGGTGGTGCGCCAATGTCGCTTCTGGACGATGAACAATCAAGCCAACTTTTTCATGAGAAGTTCCTTTCACCAATTCTCGTGCCTGTTGATTCAGATGCTTGCGAAAAGCCTTTTTTTCTTCTGCAAGTGCTGCCTGTTCTTCAGGCGTCAACTCATGATAGATTGGCGCACCTTCCTCGCTGGTATCCGATTCTCTGGATTTTGAAGATATTTCTGACGCATATACTGAAATACCTTCACTGTCTGGAGTTTTTTTCAAAGCAACTGCTGATTGAATATCTGTATCTAAAGGAACTTTGAATACATCATTCTCTCCTTCTGCATAAATTTCCATGACCTCTCCATTTGTTTTTGCTAGAGAAGATGAGACCTCCTCCAAAGCTGCTAATAATCCACGTTCTGACAAAGCTTTTTCCAGAATAACAATCTCGTCCTCGTCTGTGGTTATTTTATAAATAACTTTATGATATAGAGCATCAATGGTTTCTGATCCTTGTAAAACAGCATCTGTCCAAAAGAAATAGGAACGCATTCCTGCCACACCTTTGATGGCATTTGCTTTCGCTGTTTTATCCAATTCAATTATAGTTTTCGCAAACGTGTACAGCAAAGTCTCATTTGTATATCCAACTTTCGCTGCTGCCCGTTCCACCATAACGCTGGCTTCTGGCAAATCCATTTTTTCGCTATGTTGAACCCTATCTCGCAAAGCCTCATTTAGCGGACGGCAGCCATTATAACCTCTGTTTGTCGTAATCACCACAATAAAATCCGGATGGCGGTGTACGATGCGTGTTGGCAGGTTGATACTTCCATCTGGCTCAAGGGCCGAATTTAATGCCATCAACACTGCTGCGTCACGGATAACTGTCGGTTCTTGTATTTCAAGCAGCCATCCGTTTTCATAAGCTCTGACGATTTCTGACGGATAATATTGGTATTCAACACTTGTGGAATCTGCTTTTTCATCAGGTAGTACAGGGAGAATAGATCCTAACCCGGATAAACCGGAAAAGTTTTTTTGCATTTCCTCCAAATTTCAAGTACAATAAAGAAAAATATTGGAGGATGTGTTCATGTTACTTACGGATAAATATGCTGACAAAATGAATGGTATCATCACTTGCTATGACCGTATGATCATCCAGGGCTATATCCCCGGATGGAGTTATGCGGAAGGTATGACCAGCTATTTAAAAGCCAACAACATCCGTATTTTTGATTTTTCGACTTTCTCCCAGCCCCTTACGGAACAGGTTCGTGTAAATGCCCAGCGCATTGCAGATGAAAACGGCATCCAGATTGAGTTCATCCGGAAACTCCGGGCGTTCCGAAAAGATGACCGCATCCAGGAGATCATTCAGAAAACCGGTAAGTCTGAGGGGCTGATTCATATCTTTTCTGCCATGGAACAATGCAATACTTATAAGCCATGGCATGATAAAACAACCGGAAAAACATTCCTTAAGTTTGACCAAAGCAAATGTCTCCATTATTATTTTTATTTTATAGATAAAGAACTCGGCTTGTGTTATCTCCGGGTTCCCACCTGGGCTCCCTTCCGACTGCAGTTCTACATGAACGGTCATAATCTTCTGGCCCATAAGCTGCAAAAGAAAGGGATCACTTACCGTATGCATGATAACGCCTTCCTTGAAATCTCAGATGTCGAAACTGCCCAGAAACTATCTGACAGAATCAACCCGGAAGGTCTCCATAAAATCCTGGATGTATTTGCAAAACGCTACTGTCCCATTGCGGAATCGCTCGGTCTCGGCTACACTTGGACAGTCCAACAGATTGAGTGTGCAACCGATATCATGTTCAAACAGGCCTGTGACCTGGAGCCCCTTTATGATGAGATCATCCGGACGGCAATCTTTACGGTAAAGCCGGATAACATCGCTGCATTCCTGGGACAGCGCATTACCTATAACTGTAAGAAAGAAGTCGGTACAAACTATAACCAGCGTATTCTCGGTACGAGAATCAAACACCATATGGGTGATGTATCAATTAAAATGTATGATAAATTTGGCTGTGTCTTACGGATAGAAAGTACTTGCAATGACATCGGGACTTTTCGTGTAAAACGGAAAGTGGAACACAGGGACGGCAGTTCCACAGAACAAAAAGCGCCTTTGAAAAAAAGTATTTATAGCCTGTATCAGTTATTCACAATCATGAAAGCCGCCAACTACCGGTATCTGGAATTCGTATCATCCTTTGATGACCACAGCGGCGGAAAGAAGAATCTTACAAAAGCAACAGAGGCTGTTAAGGAGAAAGGCCGTTCCTACCGTGGGCTGAACTTCTTTTCCCCAAAAGATCTGTTGGTACTGGAAGTGATCAGCCGGGGCGAATACATGACTTTTGGAATGCAGGGAAAGGATATCCGCCGCCATCTGGAGGATATCAGTCCGTCTGCCATGTCGAGAATTTTTAAGCGGCTCCGTCTCCATGGGATTATTGAACGGGTTCAAGGAACTTATAAGTATTTTACAACAGCTTACGGCAAAGAGGTCATTGCGGCAGGATTAACCGTTAGAAACCTTGTGCTTATACCAGCATTGGCATAAGTGTTTTTCTTATGCAGAAATTTTGCCATTTTGCGTCAAAAAATATTTATAAGTGGCCTAAAATGTCTGATTTATCCATATCTGCAAAGCAAGTCACCTTTGTATAAGGTAGACCAAAATCTGCGGAAAGGGCTTTGGCTAATTGAGTTTTTCCAGAACCAGCATCCCCCTCTAACAAAATATTTGTTATTCTCATTTCCCCACGTGTCCAGTTTCGTTTCACTTCCTCACAAATTCGATATTCTGCATGGCTTTCTATGTGAGTAACAGGTTTTTTCCAAACAAGCTTTTGTTCTTCCTCTGTCAACTTTCTGTCAGGAGACAGAAAATATTTTTTATCCATTTTAATAATACTCCATTTCTTCAAATATATGGGACAATGCCCGCATACGTTCTCCCGTAAGTTCTCCCAAATTACTAAGAGCTTGTGAAAACTTTTTAATGTCATCATCAATATTAGGATTGTCGATACAAATATTGACGGGCAGCACACCTCCCTGCACTCCGATCCGTTCAATGACCGGATTGTCTGGATTATACAACAAAGGATAACGATATGCTTCCCGAAAATACAGCATGGTACGGCTCAAAAGCAGCATGAAATCAATCACTTGATGAATTGGCAGCTCCATAGCTATACTTTGCGAACCATCTTCCGTTTCTTTCCAGATTTGCATGGCAATCTGCATATTTTTATTTTCTTCCATTACTGGTGTGCCAAGCGTAAGACGTTTTATGTCTGAATGATATGCATTCTTCCCATCAATACGATTATATCCTTCTGACACAATTACAATATCTTTGTTTACTTCCATATCTTCCTCGCTTTCGTATCTTCTGCAAAGCATTGTTCTCTTAGTCTTTCTAATTTTTCTGTTTGATCATCATTTGGATTTTCATATTTCAAAATTTTCACTACGGAAAATTCAAATCCGCCTTCGCCATATTGATTCCAAAGCTCTGTCAATCTTTTGTTCGGATGCATTCCCATTGATAATTGGAAACGAATGCTGTTAAAATCAGCTTTTGTGTACTTAGAAATTCCTAAAAAGGATTCTCCCGTCTTTTTACAATGAAATGAAATCACCCCCATTTCTGGATGACGATTTTTCCATTGCTGTAATAATTCCTTTTTTCTTTTAGTATCCATTATTTTCACCTCGCATTAAATTGTATCGTAAACCTTTTTTTATAACAATCCACGCTCCGTAGACTTACTAAAACAATAGCATTTTCTCTTATTCGTAGTTAATTCTGGCAAAAGGTTGAATATTTATTGTTCCATCACATAATCAATTTTGCAAAACAAATCACGAGTTATAACACCTATACCTATTACAATAAACGACGCCGCATAGAATGGGAGATAGTAATTATCCCCGATATGCTCAAACACAAAACCATATAAAAATTGACCGATAGGATTGGAACACATACAAACGCAAATGACACATGCTATGACTTTTCCAATCAATTCATTCGGCGTTAGGATCTGCACATATGACATCATCTGTATTTGAAATAATGTAGATAACACCATCAATAAGCTACATCCAGCAACCAAAACAACATAAATAGCCATAGAAGATTGAAATAATTGCAGGGCAAGCCCGCTTGTCAGTATTGATAATGCACATCCTATGATAAGATAAGGGATTGTTTTCGCTTTCAGTTTTTTTGATAAGATACCTGCAAGCAAACCACCCGCAATACTGCCTGCTGCAATTACTCCTTGTGCATATCCATAAAGCCGATTCGCCATACGTTCAGAAAATCCCATATTCTGAGTTATAAGCACAGGCAGTGCAATGACAAACAGAGAACAAAGAAGCATACTAACCATTTCATAAGTGATAGATATTTTCCACAATACAGGTTTCTTCTTAAATACGAATCTAAAACTTCCTTCCATATCCCGAAGCCCTGTTACAAACAGGTTTTCATTTCTTTGTTTCTTTTCAAACGGTATGTTAATAAAAATTTCCATGACTGCCGAAACGAAAAAGCAGGCAATGCTAATATATAATATTGGCGTAAGTCCGATGAATGAAAACAGCAATCCTCCTATAACCGGCCCCAACATATTAGCGAACGAACTGATCATATCTACTATGGAATTAGCCTGCATTAAATGTTCTTTGTCAACAAGAATCGAAATACTTGCTTTTACTGCTGGCTGGTATGCTCCCTGTATTGCAAATAAGATCATCATAGTTGCTGCAATCAGCGGTACAATATAGAACACTTTCGCCATGATAGAAAAACATAATATTATGGCTGATGTACTAAAGTCCAAAATTACCATGATATTCCGTTTATTTACCCTGTCAGCTATGATACCTCCTATCGGAAATAATATAATCATAGGAATGAAAGAACAGGCCGTAATTGTGCCAAATAATACAGATGATCCGGTTTTCTGAAGCAGGTAAAGCGGTAACGCGAACCGTAAAATCTGATTGCCAAACAGAGATATAATCTGTCCAATCAACATAAGCAAAAAATCTTTTGATTCTATTGTTTTCTTTTCCATTCTAAAATTCCTCCCTTTCTTTTTTGTTTCCAAAGAAACAATAATGGTATAGTCTATTTTTGTTTCCTTATCAACAAAAATCAAAATAAAAAATACAGCCCCTGAAAATGAGAGGCTGTACCATCCTAAAGTTTATCGATTCCCGCTGCTTTCATATCAACACCAAGTTTCGCTATTTCATTCTCCAAATGTTTGTTATATTCTGCGGCAAAATGTATAATTGTTTCAAATTCATCCTTTGATATCTGTTCAAATACAGACATATCCCGTTTCTCAAATCCCTTGTGTAAATCTTCATGTATATCAAAAATCTCCTGTCCTTTTTCTGTAAGACGAAAATAGACTTCCTTTTTATTATTCGATTTCTGATAGCTTTCAATCAATCCTTTATCTAAAAGTTTCTTCGATAATTTACTGATTGCTCCTCTCGTCATATAAAAAACATCTGCAAGTTTTGTTACATTCGATTCAGCATTATTTCCAATGTACTCAATGCAATGGATTTCAGAAGGCTTGTAGTCCTGCAAATATTTTTTTATTTCATATCCATTCAGCCATGTTAATTTATTAAATAATTCCCACAATAATGACATAACCTGCTTTTCTGTTTTCATCGAAATGACCTCCCTATTTTATCTTTATTATAGGCAACTATTGTTTCCCTGTCAACAATAGTCACAATTCGTTGTTTTTTGTTTCAAGTATTCCGCATTCTATTTCTTATTGCAAGAACTAAAATCTCTTATATAAAGAAATTTCACATTGTTTAAGTAGAACTTTCATCTCTGTACAATAGAAGTACCCAATATTAAATACAGGTGGTGAAAATATGACCAGTCATGATTTTGATTTTCTGGAATTAGGGCAGGCAATTCAAAATGCCCGTGAGAAACAGCGGATCACTAGAGAAGAATTAGCCGAAGAACTTGGCATTTCTGCAAGACATTTGCAGTCCATTGAAAAAGAGGGGCAGTATCCCAGTTTTCCACTGTTTATCCAGCTTGTGACCATGTTCCACATATCCGTTGACCAGTACATACATCCGGAGACTCCGGCAGAAAAATCAACTTTACGCCGACAGTTGGATGCACTCTTTGACACGTTCGATGATTCGGAGCTGACCATCATAGCAGGGACAGCGCAGGGGATATGTACGGCAAAAGAGCCAGAGGACTAAACCTCTGGTTTTTCTCCTGCCACATTTCAATACGCCGGAACACCTTATGTAGAGAAAGTAATTATGAAAAGAAAGCAGAGAAATAGCCGTTAGAATGCAGCGTTCTCTGCTTTCGATACATATATTTCTTTACATAATTATTGTTGCTTCCCAAAAGATTTCAGCCATTCTAAAGTATCCGTATCTGTTGCCCAAGACGGTGTGCTTGGTGCCGTCACAATCGAATGCTTCTCCAGAGCCGCACGCTGTGTTTCTATGCTTGCTTTGGCATACACTTCCGTAGTGGATATATCCTCATGCCCAAGGAAATCCTTGATATAAAAAAGGTTTACTCCTGCTTCAAGCAAGTGCATGGCTTTGGTATGGCGGAGGGTATGGGGTGAAACATGTGTTTCCACGTTTGCGGCTGCGGCATATTTTTTCAGTATGTAAGCAGCTCCCGCACGGGTTAATGGCCTGCCCTGATGGTTCTGGAATAAATTCCTGTCTAACTTTACGGGCATGTCCAGATGATTTTCTGAAATGTACCGTTTCAAATGCTCTGCCGTATTGGAAAGTATCGGGACTTCCCGCAGTTTCCGCCCTTTCCCAAACAGGATTACTTTGGCGGGATTTTCCAGGCGGACATCCCGCACCCTGACAGACAGGATTTCTGACACCCTTGCGCCTGTATCATACAGCAGGCTTAAAAAGCAGAGGTCACGCCTGCCGTAAGCCGTTGACTGGTCTGGCTGTCTTAGGATTTCGCCCATCTCTTCAACGGACAGGTAATTCATGACAGGCTTTTCACGTTTTGAAAAAGGTATCTGTATGATTTTTTGGCACAGCAGCATATTTTCAGGGCTTTCCACCTCCGCATATCTGAAAAAAGCCCGTATTGCCGCCAGCCTTTGGTTTCGCGTGGAGATGCTGTTTCCCCGTTCATTTTTCAGCCATGAAAGGAAATCCTGTATCATATCGGGCGAAAAGTCAGATATGCCCAGGCTCTCTGCTTTTAACCCGTAAACATCACGGCAGAATGTGAGCAGAAGGCGGAACGTGTCACAGTATGAAGAAACTGTGTTCCTTGTCACATTCCGCAGTGAAGGCAGGTAAGCTGTCAAGTAGGATGCTAAGATTCTTGAAAAGTCGGTTGGTTTTTTCATTCTTCCTCCATTCTAGGGACGATTTCCCCAAAAGACGATTCTACGGCAGTTATTACATGAGGGAACATATCTGCTGTAAACTGTAGGTATGTTTGTGTGGACGATGTGTTTTTATGGCCGAGATACTGGCAGAGCAGCGGCATTACTGCCATGATATTTTCACCATGCAGGACAAGTTTGCGGAGTGACTTTACTGCGAATGTGTGCCTGAAATCATGCACCCTTGGCCCTTTCCCTGCGCCTCCATGGGAGATTCCCGCTTTCCAGAGCGCTTTGCGGAATGTCACATATACTTCGTGTTCTGAATACGCCTGTCCGTGCCCGGCAGGAAAGACCGCCGTGCTGTCTGGAAAAAGAAGGGCGGTTTCTTGAAGGTATTCTTTGAATTGGGCTGTCATTTCTTCGGCCAGTGGTATTTTTCTCTCTTTATTGAATTTAGCTTCCCTTATGGAGATTACGGCATGGCCATTGTAAAAAGATATATCGCTTTTTTCCAGATTCAACGCTTCCCCAAGCCGCATCCCCGTACATATGAGCAGAGAAAAAAGCATATAGAAAACTTTCCGCCTTTTTTCAGAGCGTTCCATTTCACGGGCTGCATCAAGAAATTTCCGTAATTCCTCATTTGTAAATATGTGCGGGCGGTATGTCCTGTCTGTCCTTAACCGTGCCATAGCGGGCGGCACATAAGCGTCCCCGCCAGACCTTACAATGTACTGGCAGAGCTGTCTGAAAGTATTCCGCCGGTTTTCGCAGGTTTTATCCCTTTCATAAATACGTTTGGAAGTCCATGCTTCAAATATTTCTTTTGTAATGGTATTTTCCTGAAAGCCGTTCTCTTTCACAAACTTGTCAAAGTGCCATAAATTCCGCATCTCGCATATGTATTTGTTTCCAAGCCCCTGCTTTTCACGGATAAAGCCTGTGAGTTCCTGCGCAAACTGGCTTTCAAAGCACAGCTTTCCGATATATTCATTCATGTGCCGTCACCTCCTGAAGTTCCAATGCACATTTAAGCAGCCCGTCAAGGTCTATATGGGTGTAGGCGTCCGTTGAGCCGATTCCAGAGTGCCCGAGGATTGCCGATACCGTGCTGTATGCTTCCCCTTGCCGCACCAGCTCACTCGCCAGTGTGTGGCGGAGTATATGCAGCCCATGGCTGACGTTTTTTCCCACGCTGATGCCTGCGTTGCTGATACATACAGACATGACACAATAAAAAGACACAGCTTTTTCAAACGGGGCTTTATGCTTGACAAACACATAGCTGCTGTCAGTCTGCGGCCTGCCATATTTAAGGTAGTCAACCAACGCATCGCCTACTGCTGGCAGTAATGGGAGCTTTACCATGCGGCTGGTCTTTTTTTGAAAAAATGTAATGCAGTTTTTCTCCCAGTCCAGATTGGAAAAGGTAAGGTTCGTGATGTCGCTGTCACGCATTCCGAGCAGCGCCGCCATTAAGAGGATTGCGTAATTCCTTTTCCCAATCGGGTTCCCCCTGTCGATGGAAGCAAGGAGTTTCCTGACATCATCTTCACTGAGGATATGCGGTATTTTTTCGCCAGTCGCGCCATGAAGCCGTGGCACAAAGGGGGAAACATCTGCCTTAACATATCCTTTTTCATAAAGAAAGCGGAAGAAAAAGCGCAGCCCTGCCAAATGGACGGTTGCAGTGGCTTTTGAGTAGCCGCTTAGTCCAGCGGCGTACTCTGATATGGTTTTAGCATCGATTTTTTCAACTTTTACCTGTTTGTCAATAAGGACAACCTGCATAAAACGGCTTGCAGCATACATCCGTGATTTTACAGTTGACCTGCTGTTCAGGTTTTCCTGGCAGAAAACTTCAAACTCTTCCCGCAGGCTTTCTGTTTCGCTGTCCCATATGATACGCCTGCGTGGAAGGGCTGAAGGGATTGCGCCGTTTTCCTGATATTCGTTAAGGAAACGGATGGCTCTGATGAAATCCCGTTCGTCATGCGTAAGGGTTCTTTCAAGGATTTCTGGATAATTGATTTTGTAATGCAGGTAATCCAGACCATTTACTGGCGCATAGGATGCAATCCCTTTAGAGGAAAGATATTCGGAAAGCTCTCTCCATATTTTCCCATGCACGCAGAGGGACGTTGAGCTGTATCCTGTGTCTTTCAGGTTCTGTTTTGTTTGGTTAATTAGTTCCTCAAGGTTCGTGATTTTTTTAGTTTCCATTTTGAACACCTCCTGTGCCAAGTATATCGTCAGGAGATGAACTGCCTATGTGTTATGTAAAGTTTTGATATATAAAAATGGGTAAATCTCTCGGTATTATGAAAGATTTACCCATTCTCTTTACATAAGTGCTTTCTCTACATAAGGAGTGTTATGTGATTAGTCACATAACAAGCCATACCCATATATAGAACCGCTGCCCATGCTGTAACTTCTCCTGGCACAAATATCGCCACTGTTTCCCTCTATGGTATTCACAACGCCATTCGTCACGCTCTCCACAATCCCCACATGGTCGATTGTCCCGTCATTCCCCCAGTCAAAGAAAATAATGTCCCCTGCTGCCGGGACATAGCTTGCGTCCTGGAACTGCCCACGGGCATCAAACCAGTCCACACCGTAGTACTGGATGCCATTACAGGAAGAAAGAGCCGGCTGGGGAGTTTGGTTCTTTCTTTTTTTGTTCCATACACCAATATATACCAATGAATGTGGGGATTCAATACCGAAAACAATGTGCCGGAAAAAACGGCACATTTACATAGTAATGTTTTTAGAATGAAGATTTTAATTTGCTGCAAACCTGCGGTAATAGATAAATTTAATTTGCTGCCTGACAGGAGACGTCCTTTAAATATTTCCCATAGTCCACTGCGTCACGCAATACGTCCTCCACGGATTTATAGCGGTCATCCCGCAGGTTCTTTTCCACCCATTCATATACCCGGCAATCAGAATGGAACACTGCCTTTGCAACCTCGTTCACCATGCGGAGCGAATTGTCGTCCCGGAAAAGCCGCACCAGTGCGTCGGACACTTTATTCCCGCCATTCTGCAACTGCACTTCTATGTCGGAATACGCTTTGAGATATACCTTTTCCGGTGGCTGCGTGATTCCAATGCTCCCCAGCACATCCGCCAATTCCGGCGTTGGGAACTGGATCACCGCACTGTTGTCCCCATATTTTACGAATGCTTCCAGATGATACCCGCTGTCCTGGTTCCTCTGCGCCGCTTTTTCCTCCCTCTGTTCCAGATACAGAATTTCATCCATTGCCCGCTGGCATAAGTCTTTTGTAGCTTTTAAAAGGCTGTCCGTATAATGCCCCCAAAAGTAATCCGTCTGTCCCTTGCACTCCCATGTGACAAAGGAATTGGGGTTTTTCATGTTCACGCCCAAAACAAACTCGGCATTTCCCACGGGGATGGATGTCGTGATGACAAACCCCGCATTGGTTCTGAAACTGTCCATTTAGCGCACCTCCATATCCTTATTCTGATTCTGGTTCGGGGCTGCTTTCGCCGCCTCCTGTTTCTGAATTTCGGCAAAGCGTTCCTTTGCCCATTCCGGCAGGCACTCCGGCTTTACCTCGCCCGCAAGGTCATACCGCTCCCACCTCTCATGCTCGCCGGAATAAAGGGTGATACAGTAGCAGGCGCTCCCAAAGGAACGCTCCCTCGCACCGTTCCCGCCTGTCACTAAGATTAACTGGTGTTCCGCAGAACGGTACTCCGGCCTTAATGCCTCCGGCTTGACCGCCATTACTTTTCCTACGATGTCCCCGCACCGAAACGTGGGGATACACCTGTCCGCTGTGATTTTTTCCCTCGGCACGTCCACTTTTTCCTGCTCCCCATGCACCTTTACGCATTGTGCCTTCACCCGGTCGGCAAACAGCTCCATAATCTCGGCGTAATCATCGCCCACCATGCACTCCTGATAGGATTCCATAATGCTGTTGCTGACATAAAAAGCGCAGAGATACGGCATTTCTGCCTTTTCATCGTAAGCGATGAATAATCTAACGTTTTTACAAGTCCCGAAATCTGTGCGATAATCTCTTTAACTGGAGAAGCATCTCCCCATTTCCCGGTTTTTGCATTCAGAGCATGTTGGCTATCCAATCATTCGATTGCTCTATGCACGCTTACTCCAAATAAAGTAGGAAGAGGTGAGCTTTCATGGCTCAGAAACGTATCAAACGTACAGATCAAGAATGGTTCGATCTGATCAAGGATTGTAAGACCAGCAGCTTGAAAGTCAAAATCTGGTGTGAACAGCATGGGATAACGGCAAAGGCTATTGACTACCATACACGTCGTCTCCGCCAGAAGGGCTATACGATCCCGCAAAGGATCCCACAGACATTCCCCTGTGAAAAGCAGGAAATTGTCTGCCTGGATATTTCCAAAAGTTTATTTGCCAGCCAGGAAAAGATCCCATCATCGGATCCTGGGGCTGCCAATACGGCTGTGATCCAGCTCGATTTCCAGGGGACACAGATTGGGATCTCTAATCATGCAGCGAAGGAAACCATCGAAAATACCCTTCTTGCGCTGCGCAGCCTGTGTTAGGCGATATTTCCGGAGTATCAAAGCTCTGCCTGATAACAGGGCGTACAGATATGAGGCTTTCCATCAATGGCCTCATGGCGATAATCCGGGATATTTACCAGATGGACCCTTACGCAAACACACTGTATCTTTTCTGCGGCAGGAAGACAGACCGGCTCAAAGCACTGTATCATGATAAAAACGGTTTTGTCCTGCTTTATATGAGGCTGGATTCCGGACGTTTTCAATGGCCGCGCTGCGCGTCTGAAGCAAGGATGCTTACCAGACAGGAATACCGTTGGCTCATGGAAGGGCTCTCGATCGACCAGCCCAGGGCATTGCGTCCATCCGGAAAACGGGATTTCTAAGCCGCATTTGTGAAAAAGAGAGAATTTAAAAATCTTTTTCAGGCCTTTCAGAGTCGGAAAAAGAAACACGATCCACAAGACCGCAGATTTTCTGGAAACTTATCCACAAATAGCCGTCTGTTGAAGTTTTTTTGTGGATAACGATCCTGTCAGATGGTGGATAAGTCTGCATTTTGGGCAGTTATCCACACATCAGGAGTTCGTCAAAATGCCGACAGACATATGCGGGCCTGTTTGCGGACTGCCATGTTTTCCTCTATAATAAAAGGAACGAGAACAGAGAGGCGGAACAGGCAGTGGCGGAATATAAAGACAATTTGATCGAACTCCTGCATAAAACAATTGAAGAAAAGGACGCACAGATTCAGGAACTCCAAAAAACCATTCAGGAACTGAACATTACGGTTGCGAACCTGAATGAAACCCTTGAGGAATTCCGCAGGAAATTTTTTGGTACTTCCAGAGAACGGGCCGCTGGCAGGGTCCCGGATGAGGAAGCAGGGCAGGAAGATCAGACGGAGAAATCCACTGTCCGCAGCCATACCCGCCGTAAACCGAAAGCCAAACGGGAAGAACTCTACAAAAACTTGCCGGTCAGGGAAGTACGCTGCCCGATGCCGGAGGACCAGAGGCTTTGCCCGGATTGTGATACTGTGATGGAAACCATCGCGTGGCAGTTTGTGCGTGAAGAACTGCGGATCACCCCCGCAAAGGTAGAACGGATCCAATACATGCAGGAAGTCCTTGCGTGTCCGGTCTGCCGTGAGGAAGATACGGGCACGATCGTCAAGGCACCGGTACCGACTGCTTTGCTGGCACACAGCCCGGCTTCGCCGTCTATGGCTGCTTTTGTCATGTATCAGAAGTTCCAGAATTCGGTGCCATTCTACCGTCAGGAAATGGACTGGCTCCAAATGGGAGCCCCGCTTGCCAGGGAAACGACTTCTAACTGGTGTATCAAATGCGCGCTGACCTATTTCGAGCCTGTTTATGACCGGCTTCATGAATATCTTGTCAAGCGTGACCTCCTCCATGCGGATGAGACTGTCTGTCAGGTTCTCCATGAGGAGGGGCGGGCGTCGGCTTCTACCTCATATATGTGGATCTATCTCACAGGAAATGATGGCCTCCCGTCTATCATCCTTTATGATTATCAGCCCGGGAGGGCAGGGAATTATGCGAAAAATTTTCTGGAAGGGTTCTCCGGACTGCTGGAATGCGATGGCTATACCGGATACAACAGTGTAGAGAATGTGATCCTGGTATGCTGCCTTGCCCATTGCCGGAGATATTTCTTCGAAGCAGTTCCGGCAGCCCGCCGAAAAAAGATAAAACTGCTGGACATCAACTCACCGGAAGAGATCCCGGAAGATGCGGCTGATCCGGAAAAAGCAAAGGAGGGCAAGAGGATCCCGGCAGAGATCGGACTTTGCTATTGCAATAAACTTTTTCGTATAGAACGGACACTAAAAGCCATGTCTCCGGAGGAACGTAAGAACAAACGCCTGGAGTTGGAAGTCCCTGTCTGGGACAGTTTCTGGTCCTGGCTTGCAACGGTAGAGCCATTGGGCGGAACGATGCGCAAAATCCTACGCGACCGGGAGAAAGAACTTCCTTTTCCACGATACCGTGAATGGAGCGAGATCGAGTGCTATCATCTACAGCCTGGTAGAAACGGCAAAGGCAAACAACCTGAACGTGTTCCAATACCTTTACACACTATTGCTTTACATGCCGGACTATAAACAGGAGCCTGCAGGTGTGGAGGCCATGATGCCGTGGAACGACTTTATAAAGGAACGTAAGCAAGAAATAATCCGTACCTATTCAAAATCACCAATATTTGCTAAACTGTGCCTTAATGAGAGTTGATCTTTTATATCATCACTAAGTTATCTGCACTTTGACAAAAAAATCCACCCAGCAGTTTCTGCTAAGTGGACGCACCTGGACGATTTGTACGACAGGACTCCGGTATGGATTCTGACCATGGTAATAGTTGCTGGAGATCTTCTTTTGACGGGAATGGCCCCAGATCTTTCATACGTTCCAGTATGTAAGCCACATAGTCATATGGCTTAAGCCCATTCAGTAACGCCGTCTCCGTGATGCTGTATACGGTCGCGCTGGCCTCCGCGCCTTTGATGCTTTTGGAGAACAGCCAGTTGCGGCGGCCAATGGCAAAGTTCTTGACCGCCCTCTCCGCGGCCGAGTTATCGATACTCAGATGTCCGTCTTCCAGATAGGCTTTGAGGTATTTTTCCTGATTTAAAGCGTATAAAACGGCCTCTCCTATTTTAGAAGACCGGTTTACAGAGCCTTCCAAAGTATGCAGCCATCCGAAGAAAGCCTCTAAAAGCGGTTTTGACTGCTTCTGACGCTCAGCATATCTTTCCTCAGGAGATTGGTTACGGATCAGTTCCTCTATCTTATAAAGCATGCCGATCCGTGCCATTGCCTGGTATGCAGTTGTTTCTTTCAGCTGTTCTTTGGTAAAGCCCTTTTTTAAAGGGGTCAGGGCTTCATCAAAACGCCGCCTTGCGTGTGCCATGCACCCTGTCACGGTGATCTGCTCCGGGAGGCCGTGGTAAGCCTGGTATCCATCACAGGTCAGATAGCCACGGAACTCATCCCCCAGGAATTCCACCGGATGGTATCCACCCCTGGTCCTTTCATATTGGAAGAGGACCATCCGTGGGGATCCGCTGTATTCATCCGTAAGATACACCCACATCCAGTTCTGGGTTGTCCCTTTTTGCTCGGGCTCATCGATCACCTGGAGTCGGGTTTCATCACAGTGGATATATCTGCTGCGCAGGAATTCTTCCCTCATCAGGTCATAGATCGGCTGCAGGTACCGTTTTGCGCACAGGATGATCCAGTTAGCCATGGTCTTTGTTGACAGGTTCAGGTTATATCTTGCGAACTCCCTCTCCTGTCGCGCAAGCGGCATCCCGTTCACATATTTCGCATTCATAATGCCGGCAACGAGGGATGGTGTCGCAACACTGCCTTTGAGAAGTGACGGATCTTTCTGCGGGCGCTTCATCATCCCGCATTTGGGACAGGCATAAACATAGGTGGTCTCCTCCACCACTTCAAATCGGGCAGGGATGAATTTCAAATATTTTACGGTCTCCGTAGTCACCACTTTATATTTTGTCCCACATTCAGAGCAGAATCTGTCGTTTCCTTCTAATTTATGTTTGATCACTTCTGTGGTTTCAAAAGCGGAAAGGTCCTCTTCCTTTTTTCCGGTTGGTTTTTTACGTTTATAAGATTTTGGATGGATCTCCTCCATCTCTGGCTCGGCTGCATTGGGATCGGCCTCCTGCTCCGCCTCATTGAACAGGTCCATCTGCTCATAGCCTTCCGCGTATTTTTCGCTGGAAGAGCCAAACTGCTTCCTCTGCGCAAGTGCCAGCCGATCCGAAAGCAGTGCATTCATAAACTCCAGTTCCTTCGTTTTTTCTTTCAGGAGCTGGATCTCTGTTTCCTGTTTTTTCTGATGCACCTGCATGGCCTGTATCAATGTGATGATATTCTCTTTGCTCATATCCTGCAATTGTTTTTCAGAAAAAAGCGGTTCCATGATCCAGCCCTCCTATCTCTTGTGGTCTGAGAAAAGTATATCATGAAACCGCTCTGTTTTCGAGAGGAAACCGGATGGAAAAACAGAGGAAAATTCATTGAAAACTGCCACTTTTTCAGCTTTTTGCGAATTGACAGGAAAATCGGTGTAGATTAGATTGTGATCTTCGGATGATGTTCCTCAAAAGCGCCTTTTGGGTCGAGGGACAGTCCATCACATAACCAATGAATTTCCTTTAAGGTCACTTTTTTCAACTCATCCGGCGTATCCGGCCAGCGGAAGTAATTGCGGTCGAGCCGCTTCATCAGGATCCAGAAACCGGATCCGTCCCATTGAAGGATTTTGATGGATGTCCGTCTGCGGTTACAGAAGGCGAACATACAGCGGGAATACGGATCCAGATGGAATTTTAGCTTTATGATTGCGGCCAGGCCGTTGTAGCTCTTACGCAGGTCTGTACTGCCGCAGGCCAGGTATACGGTGGTCCCGCCTGCCAGGTCAAGCATAATTTCTTAGCGTGTGGATCAAAGAGGCCATCAGTTCACACGGGCAACCGGTGCTGACCTCGATCCGGATGCTTCCTGGAAGATGGATCGTTATGGGAGGATACTCCGACAACAGTTGGGAGGAAACCTCTAACTCAGAAGGGAGCCTGGCAAAGACTGGTTCCATCCCTTGATCCAATTCGGACGGCTTCTGCATTTGTTTTCTGATCCAATAACTAAAGGTTGATTGTGGGATCTGATGCTTCTGACACCATTCTTTTCTTGACAATCCGCTTTTTTGGAAATCCTGAATCCGCTTCATCCAGAAATCTTCTTTTGTAAGGTTCGTTTCATTCATAGGCAGTACCTCCTTGATTTGGAGCTATTGTATCAAAAATGATGGTGGATTCATAGATACGGATTATTTCGTGCTTACAAAGGAACGATGTTCCAAGGTGATGGACACGGAAACAGAAACACCGGAGAACCGGGGGCAGATACCGCTGTGATAGCTGCCCCTTAATTGTGATGAAAAAACAAAAATCGCTGATAAAGAGTTATATTTCGCTTATAGTTCCCGGATATGGAGCTTTCCGGCTTTGAACTTATGATTCTTATATACTTCGGTTGATTAAGAACTTGATTATAAACAAATCTTGAATCACGTCTTTCACTTGTCAGTCAAAAAGATTATCCCACAGATTTTAGAATATGTAAAACCGGCAGGTTATTCATCGCTTACGTTTTAAGCTGGTTCTCCTTCCACCATTCTTTTGGACGATCCCCGCGAATGGCTCTGGGAGCTCCTGCTTTAATATCCATGTTTCATAAAGATTTGACATCATGGTAATCCTCCTTCTTTCTATTGTGATTCCCGCATTGTTTTTGAGCACAAAAAAAGACACTGACTATCCATTCTATAATCAGTGCCATTCTGTACTCATATTGTCTTTTGACAGACTTCTGTCTCAAAGTTGACTTCCAGCCCTTGCCGGAACCAAATTTATCCTTCTGTCATGTGATATGAACAGAAAAAAGTAACTTCTATTTTATTATATTGTCATATGTTGTGTTTATCAATACTTTTGAACACAATATATAGAATTTAGTCGAAAATAAATGATACAAATTCAGCCATTTATCTTTCTGCTAACATGACCTTGCACCGCTTTTTATAACATGCGATTCCATATTTTAAGATATGCTCTACCCCGTCATCTTCCAGGTCATCTTCATATCTGGTATACGCGATCTGTTTTAATGCCTCCTTGCTCGCGGCATCCAAGTCTCCGTCATGCGCATATTTTACTTCTATGATAATCCCCATATCTCCGGTAGCCGGTTCCACGAGGATATCCGCATAGCCGTCACCCATTTCCCGGTTGGAAGAAATGCCCCATCGGTCTTTCACTCCCAGGATTCCAATTACGATACCATGATAGAAATTCTCTTTCATATCTTTTTTTATAAATGTATCCCGGATACTGATTGATCTTCTTAAATATTCAGCAAAAACTTTTTCTACAACCTCTACATCTCCCTTCTGCAGGGCATCACAGAAGAGGTTCAGCGTATCCCCGTCTTTCCGGACATTCTCCTTAAAGAATTCCATAATCTGTGTTATATAAATATCCCGGATCTCCAGATTGGGAATTGCCAGTTTCATCTGCCTTCCCTCTGCCCTTCCTCTCTGTGTCAGATAGCCGGTTGTAAAGAGCAGGCTCCAGATATTATCTATCGTCTGATAAATCTCCGGATACGTAAGTTCCTGATGGATTTCTTTTATAATGGTTTCCCCTGCTACCAGACGTTCAATCTCCCGTTTTGTCGCAGCATTTGCCGATTCCTGGATAAACCGCTTCACTGCATCGTTGCTGCTGGTGTTGATCCAGTAGTTTTCCGGCTGAACATTCGATTCGCTTCTGATTCTGTCACAATGATTCAGCACATCCCACGGACAATATACTTCCACATTTCCAAACTGATAGCCATCGTACCATCTTTTTACCTCATCATAATGATCTGCTACATCATAATACTTAAGAAGCTCCCTCACCTCTTTATCCGTAAAACCAAAATATTCATCAAAACGCTCATCTGCAATCGTCAATACTTTCAGATTATTAAGCCCGGTAAAGATACTTTCCTTAGAAATCCGGAGACATCCTGTCAGAACCGCTAATTTCAAGCTGCTATTTGTTTTGAGTGCCTCTCCAAGGAGACTTCGGATTAAGGAAATCATCTGGTCATAATATCCATTCGCATAAGCTTTTGCCAACGGGACGTCATATTCGTCAATCAGCAGGATAACCTTTGTATTATGATGCTTCTCCAACATTTCTGACAGTATTCTCAAGCTGTCACAAAATGTAGATTCGTCCATATTGCTGTCCAAAAGGCTCTGGTATTCCAGTTTGTCACTCTCACTTAACGCATCACTCTCCAAAAGATACTGCACTTTTGACGCTGCCCGCCTCACAGCCCGGGCTCCCATCCGGAATGCCCTTTCAAAATTAAGCGCATCAATTCCTTTCAGGGAAATGGATACAACCGGATATTTTCCCATATATTCCTCACAAAGCGCAGTCTCTTTTAAAATTTTCAGTCCATCAAAAATACTCTTATCTCCATCCAATGAGAAAAAGTGTTCCAGCATGCTCATATTCAACGATTTCCCAAATCTTCTGGGACGAGTGAATAGATTCACCGCTCCCCAATTATGAAGTAATTCGACAATAAGCCCTGTTTTATCTATATAGTAAAAATCTTCTTTCCTGATTTCTTCAAAATTTTCAATTCCTATCGGGAGTTTCTTCTTTCGCACATCCATTTCTTTCCACGCTCCTTCCATCATTCATTAGCCGCTTTCCTTCTGCCTATTCCTTCGAATACATTGTATAACAGACGTTTTTCTATATCCAAGATGAATAATCAACACCACTATGAAGTTTATTATACTATGATTCTCGCCCAAACACAATTATTTCAACCCATCCGTATGAACATCTATGAATAAAAGAGGAACTGTCATACAGACCAAACGGAAATAGCCATATCCCAGAAAAAGAAGACGCAGCTTTGGCTCCTGGATTTACCGCCCCTATCATTATTTCCTCCTGCCTTCCCCTATGGATACGGAGAAAAGCAGGAGAAAATTTCCAGCTGTGCGGTTGGATGCCCTTTGAGCATCCAACCCATTTATCCATTCGCAAAATTCCGTGCTATCACACTCCCGTGTCTGCTAACGCAGACACATTTTGCTCATTTGATAAATGGGTTGCTAATCCGACAGTTCATTTGCATTGCAATAAATTGCATGCAAATGGTCTATCGGATTGCAACCGCACAGTTGGAAAAATTTTAGTCCTACCATGCAGATTTTTTATATAATTCCTGCATGGATCTGTAGACCTGCTTAAGCCGCAGGGAAAAATTAGTATTCCGTTTTGCCATATTGTTATTGCGGATCGCTTTTGCAATCGCCTGCTTACTTCCAACTAAAATGACTTGCTTCGTAGCGCGGGTAATCCCGGTATATAAAATATTTCTCTGGAGCATCCGCCAGAAGCACTCTAATACGGGAATGACCACCACCGGGCATTCATTGCCCTGGCTTTTATGTACGCTCATTGCGTATCCGAGAATCAGCGGCCAGTAATCATCGTCTGTGAACTCTACCACGCGGTCATCACCAAAGTCTACCCGCATGGCCATCTTCTTATCCTTCCTGTAAATATCCAAGACTTCTCCCAGATCCCCGTTAGAGATCTCGTCTTTGTTCTCAGTCTGCATGACAATATCCCCTATACGGAACAGATTGTTTCCATTCCGGATTTCCGGACGGCCTCGCCTTTTCGGGTTTACCGCCTCCTGCAGCCTTTCATTTAACGCATTGGATCCTGCAGCCGTATTTTTACGAAACGGGGAGAGCACCTGGATGTCCTCTGTCCTTTTTCCATGCTCCCTCCAGTATTTTACATAGATTTTCTGGATGATCTCCGCCGCGTCCTCCGGTTTGGATGCCGCATAGAACTGGAATGTCTCATCGTAGATAAGGCGGGCCTGGTTCTGGTTGATACGCCTGGCGTTTTCCACGATCGTACTTCCTTCGTCCTGCCGGAAACAGGCGTCTAAGACTGTGACTGGAATCACACCGGACTCGATCATTTCCTTAAATACATTGCCGGGTCCTACGCTCCCAAGCTGGTCTTTGTCCCCGATCATGACCAGGGTTGTGCCTTGCTTAATGCAATAGAAGAACCGATACGCCAGATACATGTCACACATGCCAAACTCATCCGCAATGATCAAATCATCCGGGAGTTTTTCCGGGTAGTTCCATCCTTCTTCCCCTTCAGCGCCTGTCATGCCCACCGCTTTTTGCATGGTCATTGCCGGAAAGCCTGTCTTTTCATACATGCGCCGCCTCGCCCTTCCGGTAGGCGCGCACAGCATGATCATGGCATCCCCGTCCAGCATCTCCTAAAGCCTTAAAATAATGCGGATCAATGTGGTTTTTCCAGTTCCCGGGCCTCCTGTGATGATCGATACCGGATACGCAAACGCCTGAAAGACCGCTTTCTCCTGCATGTTACTTAAGGCAATCTTTTCTTCCTGTACGATCTGTTTGAGCAGATTTTGGATATCTGTTTTTTCTTTCTTAGAGGACAATATGCGGATCAGTTCCCCGGCCGCTCCTACTTCTGCTTCAAATGCCTGCCGGGTATAGATGCCGCCCCCATTTCCGACCAGGGATTTATCCTTACGGATCATTTCATTTCCCGCATCCTTGATCGCGCATTTCATAGCCGCCCTCCGGCTTTTCCCTGACAAGGGCAGGCACCAGAACACCATACTGCTTTACGCTCTCCGCCATATCCGCCATGCTTTCGTCCATCTTCACCTTAAACGGGTGGTTGGGAAAATCGCTGATTTCCTCCAATGGGATTTCCCTGACGGATTCCCGGCTTTCGTTGTCCCGTTCCTCCTGCGTGCTGAACAGGTCAGCGGCTGAGGGAAGCGGCATTTTTATCTCTTTCGCCACTGCGTATCACCTCCCTCGTAAATGCTCCATACGCCTTTGCCGCAGCACCGTTCTTGTCATAGCTGTAAATGCTCTGCCCTGCGGCGCTGGTTTCTGCCGCTTTCACCGCAACGGGGATGACCGTCTGGTACACTTTGATTACCCTCCCATAATTCTGCCTTAGAAATTCCAACATCTCAATTCTTCTTTCTAATTCCTCGATTCTACTAATTTCGCTCATATTTATACCTCCTTTGTAAGATAAAATGTAAAAAGTGACAGTTCATCCAAAGGAGGTGGACGCGAAAAGCAAAAAATGTAGTTGTTAAAAATAAAGATCCATGATAAACTAAGCATAGCAGTTCCCGTATAATGCGATTGTTTTGGTAGGGGTATCTTAACAATACTACAAAAATATGGAAACTGCTACTTTTTTTGGGAAAATGTGGCGGCTTTATGTAATTGGGGCTAGCCGTCGCGCTAGCGACTTGGTACAATAATCTTGTTTGAGCATAGTTCCATTATAACATGGAACGGAGAAAAGATGGTTGTTGTTAGCCATCTTTTTTTCTTTTTTAATGGATAAATTTTAGTGGCAGGTGTGATCCGCATGGATCACACCTGCCACTGTGTAGGGCTATCTATTTCCCGACAGCCCCCTTATCTGTAGCTACTCAGCACAGGATAGCGCATTTACTGCGCTATCCGTACAAAAATGTATACCCAAGGGCACCCCCATTATGGCCATTCGGCCGTTTCACAAGGTATAGACTGCAAAAGCAATCCCCATTGCCGTAGGCATTTTTCATGGGATTGCGGCGTATCTGCGAAGGTACTGAGCAGATACCCTTATCTTTTTTATACGGTGATCTTCACATCTTCCAATCCTTCTGCGGAGATGGTCAGCTCTGCCTTTCCATTTTCCTCACAGGCTTTCAGCACTGCCAGCGCCCTGCCGCGGTAGGACGTAAAGTGCCCGGAAGTGTAATTCTCATCCGTGATTGGATTTGCTGAGCCAAATCCGGCCAGGCTGGCAGCGCCCGATACCTTTGCCGTCATCGGAATCTTAGCATCCGGAACCAGGAGCCCGTCCCTGTCTACAATCTCTGCCTGTACATAGACATATTTTCCTGCTTCCTCCGAAGTAAGCCTAAGCGCTGCCGGGTCTCCTGTGGTCCGAAGCGTCCTGCGGGACACCTCTTTTCCGTTTTTGAAGCTGACTGCCAGAAGCTCGCCCGGTGTATACACGGTTTCAAAGAGGGCGCTCTGCGGAAGCTCTCCTTCCTTCGCGACGGCTTTTTTTCCAACACTTTTGCCATTCAAATACAGCTCTACCTCATCGGCACAGGAAAATACCATCACCTTTGCAGGCTGTCCTTCCTGCCCCGGCCAGTTCCAGGATTTCCTCACATCCGTAAATCCCCATTTACTGATCAGCTCCACCTTATGAAAATCTGCCGGATCGTAGGAATAGAGGAAGGTTTCCGTATTCCCCCACACCACGCTCCTGTATTCTCCCTGGGGAAGAATATTTCCATTGATATCAATGTCAGCATCATTTGCAAGCCTCCAGGGGAAGCCCGAACCGTGGGACATGAGGCCGTAGGGTCCCATCTGGACTCTTGGGTCATCTGGTTCCACTGCCACGGCCTTGCCGATTCCCGCCTCTCCGATATAATCCACCGCAGTCCATGTAAAATCTCCGATCACATAGGGCAGGCGCATCACCAGAGGCCAGCGGTAACCAATCTCCTTCGGGTAGTTCTCGGAACCCAGGATGACACGATCCGGATACATTTCATGGTCAGCCTCATATTTCTCTTCCATATAATTGTATCCGACTACATCCAGCCCATTGACAAATGGTTCCGTATAGCGCTCCCAGTCCTTGTCCTGTTTTCCATCCAGATCCACATTCTGGACGTCCGCAGCGCCGCTGATGATTTCTTTCAGCTTCTTCCTGCCCTCTTCCATCAGCTCTTCATCCAGCCCGTTCCAGAAGGAGCAGACGCCATTGCTGACCGGACGGCTCGGATCCATATTTCTGACAAATTCCGCCAGCCGGTTCGCGATTACATAGCCGTTGTTCAGCCCACCGCGCTCCGTAATCTCATTGCCCGTAGACCAGAGGATTACACTTGGATAATTCCGATCCCGTTTCATAAATGCGCTGAGATCTTTTTTCCAGTCCGTATCAAAATACTGGTTGTAATCGCCGGGTACTTTTCCCATCCCCCAGGCATCGAACGCCTCATCAAATACATACATGCCCAGACGGCTGCACGCTTCCATCAGTGCCTTGGACGGCGGATTGTGGGTGGTGCGGACCGCATTGAATCCAATCTCCTTCATCCTTTTAAGCTTACGCAGTTCCACCTCATAGGTAGAGACAGCCCCAAGGATACCGTTGTCGTGGTGCAGGCATCCGCCTTTCAGCTTGATTGTCTTTCCATTGATCCGAAGCCCGTGAACCGGATCCGACGTCACAGTGCGGATTCCGAACAACGCATGAATCTCATCCACGGAGCCGTTTTCTTTCAAAACCGGTTGGGTCTTAAAAGTCCCGATCTCTGTCACCTTTGCGTGAACCTGATACAGCGCAGGCATTTCCGCACTCCACAGCTTCGGCGCCTCAACCGTAAACGCAAGTCGGGCATGCTCCGCCGCTCCCTTTTGAACCTGAACCTTGGTTTTGCGGGAGACAACAACGTCCCCGCTTCCTTCCTCCGTCAAATAGACTTCTACCTCTGCCAGACGATTTTCATCTGCTTCGTTGCAAACCTCCACATCCGCCTGCAAAAAAGCGCGGGCAGCGCTTCCGTCCGGATTGTATTCGATTTCTCTCGTGTACACAAAGATTCCGTCCTCGGCGGCATGCAGCGCAGGGGTATGCACCAGTTCCACCGACCGGTAAATCCCAGCTCCCGTATACCAACGGGAATTGGGCTGCTGGCTGGGATTTACCGTCACCGTAATGCTGTTTTCCTTTCCGCAGTAGATAAGCTGGGTGATGTCTGCAAAAAATGGCGCATAACCATAGTGCTGCAGAGCGGCCTTGCTGCCGTTCACTTCCACAGTCGCATTCATCATCACACCATCAAATTTCAGCCCGATCCGGTCATTTTCCCATTCTGCCGGAATGTCCAGCATCCTGCGGTAATTCGCCACTCCTCCCGTGTAAAATCCCATTGCGCCTGTTCCCGGTGCGTCCGCTGTCACATCACTCTCGATCATGTAATCATGGGGCAGATCCACCACCCTCGATTTACTCTCTGCGGATGGGAACGGGCTCCGCATCCCATATTCAAACTGCCAGCCTTTGTCAATATTCTGATTTCTCATATTTTCCTCCGTTTCTGAATCTGATTCCATTTTTCCAGCCGTATGATAACAGCACTTGATTTATGTTTATCCTAACCCGAAAAAGAGTGAATGACAAGGACGAAATAATCGGTTATACTATAATAGAAGGACGAAATGCACGATTTTAAAACAGATGGGGACTCATGTTCCCCATTGCAGCCAACGAATGGGGGAATGATATGCCTTACTACGAAACAATCCATGACAGAGTTGCCGATATCAGGGAACATCTTCTATTTTCTGACCCTCCCCACACCGCCTTCCCCGCTCTCTGGGAAAGCATGCCGCAGAAAGCCGGCGCGAAAGACGGACAGCCCGGCATACTGACGGCTGACCGCAATCGGCTGATGTCTGCCGATTTCCAGATTCTATTGTACGTCTATGACCACAGTGGAATTGAGTGGAGCGTCAGTCCTTTCGGCATGCGGAGAGTCCAGCGCCGGCTTCCCCGCAGGGGTTGGTATCACAAGCATGAATACGTGGAAATCTTATATGTGATTGATGGGAGCTTTGATCAGCTTCTTCTGGGCGAGCGGTATCATTTTCTGCAAGGTTCTTTTGTCATCACGGACCAGAACTGCGAGCATTCCGACTGTATCGAAGCCGTAGATGCAGCCGTACTTTTTTTACAGATAAAAGCTGAATATCTGGATGAACTGCTGCGCACTTATCCGCCCACCGATGAACTGCACCGTTTTCTTCTTCATGCGCTTTACCAGCAGAAAAGCGAACAGAGCTTTCTTGAGCTTACTTATCATCCGGTCTCCCCGGAGAATAAAGGCACATCTGACACACAGGTCCTGTCGCTTTTGGAACAGATCGTGCGGGAAGACCTGGAGCGTCAGATTGGATATGAGCACATTCGGCAGGGATTCCTCATCCGCCTCCTGCAGCGGCTCTGCACGGACTATTCACCGGTCCGCCACAGTACCAGGCAGGAAGGCAAGGAAAAGGCTCTGCTGTATGACCTGGAACGCTATATCCGCCTTCATGATGCGGACGTTACCATCTCCGAACTGGAACAGGTATTCCACTATCATCGGAATTATTTTAATCTGATCCTTCGGAAATACAGGGGACAGACTTTTCAGAAATATGTACAGAAGGTACGCCTTGACCATGCGGTTCAGCTACTGAAAGAGAGTTCCCTGCCCATCCGGCAGGTCGCTCTTGCGGTTGGATATGAAAACACCAGTTATTTTTACCATATCTTTGAAGAACGGTTCGGAGTTCCACCGCAGAAGATGCGGCAGGAATGATAAAAAGATATTTTTGTGGTCAGGAAAGACAATCTGCATTTCTGGTTTAGACACAATATGCATTTAATCCATAAAAGAAAAGACCGGCAGCTGAACCGGTCTGGCGGGCAATGGATGACAGAATCCCTTCTTTAATTCCTTTCTCTTCTATCCCTTTACACAAATTACACATCAAGAGCACCTTGCTTTCTAATTCTCTTGTCATTTTAATATTAAATAGCTTTGGATTTTTATTTTCCAAATGCTTTCTAATATCTTCCATGATTCAATTTTTAAATAAATCCCTATGCGTTCCTGTCCTTGTCAGATACAATATCAGTTCTCCATCAGCCAATTTCTTAATTATATTTGTCAGCAATGAAATGTCGTACCCTCTTTTTTGTATTCTTTTCAAATCTCCTTGAAATTTAGTAGTTGGTTTTACTGTATATTTCATACCAGCAACTCCTTCATCATTTCATCAACATCCGTATAAGATTTTCCCATAGAGGGGTTTTGTTTCATTTGACGCACTTCTTCTATTGCTTCTTTTGTTTCTTCATTCGGAATATCCATAGAAATCATAAACGGAATTCTTTGTTCTCTGACTGCCTGTTTTGCCGATATTGTAAAAAAAGTTGTCCTATCCATTCCAAGATTAGAAACAAGTTCCTGCAACTGTGCTTTTAAATCTTCGTCCATTCTCATTGTAATATTAGTCGTTGCCATAATATCCAGCCCCTCGCCGAAGGCGACTTAAAATGGGCTGGATACTGTTACTGGAGCACCCAAAGGGTGTGAACAGTAACGTAGCAGACGCAGCAGCCTTTTGGGGGCTGCTGTGTCTTGCAAAAAGAATCCATTGTTATCTATGTGGCGCTTTTACGGATATTCCGGATATGGTTCTCAACCTTTCCACACGGCATTTTCATTCTTTTCCATTCTTCCTGCCGCAGGACAGTTTCCAGCGCCACGCTGTCATTCGGCACATACTCGGAATATAAAAACTTACCGAATAATTTATGCTCTTTTTTGTTATACTGCACTTCTCTGTGGTATAAATCAATTTCAAAATTCGGATAAGAAAAAATCATATTCTGTTTAGAATGAACGGCTACATATGTCGCTTTTGATTGCAAATATTGCTGGATATCCATAAGAATATGTTCTTCGTCCTCCGAAACTGTAACTATCATTATTTTACCCATAATTTCTATGTACGAGTTATCAATTCTCTTTCCAGATTCCTAATATTTCTTCTAATCTTTCTACATACCCCATAATTTTCTTTTTCGCTTGCAGTCAGTCTCTGTAATTTTGCTTCTAATAATTTAATCTTTTCTGTTGTGTTCATATCAAATACCATCCTTTCCTTCATGAGTTCTATCTTCTGTACCTAATCATTCCTGCTCCAGTTTCCCGGTATAAAGCTGATAATACATTCCTTTCTTTGCCAGCAGGCTCTCATGGTTTCCCCGTTCCACAATCCGTCCATGATCCAGTACCATGATCACATCTGAATTTTTGATTGTGGAAAGCCTGTGAGCGATCACAAATACCGTCCTGCCTTTCATCAGCCGGTCCATGCCGTCCTGCACGATTTTTTCCGTGCGGGTATCAATGCTGGAAGTCGCTTCGTCCAGAATCAGCACCGGCGGATCAGCCACCGCCACTCTCGCAATCGCCAGGAGCTGACGCTGTCCCTGGGAAAGACTGTTCCCGCTTCCTTTTAGTTCCGTCTGATACCCATCGGGAAGTTTCATAATAAATTCGTGGGCATTTGCCAGTTTTGCCGCCTGAATAACTTCCTCTTCCGCAGCATCCAATTTCCCATACCGGATATTGTCCATGACAGTACCGGTAAACAAATGGGTATCCTGCAGTACCAGCCCCAGGGAATGCCGCAGATCATCTTTCCTGATCTTATTGATATTGATGCCGTCATAACGGATCTTGCCATCCTGCACATCATAAAACCGGTTGATCAGATTCGTAATCGTTGTTTTTCCTGCGCCGGTAGCTCCCACAAAGGCTACTTTCTGCCCCGGTTTCGCAAAAATCTCTATATCATGCAGAATCTCCTTATCTTCCGTGTAGCCAAAGTCCACATGGTCAAAAACTACATCTCCCTGCATCGGCTGATAGGTTGTCGTATTGTCTGCCTTATGATAATGCTTCCACGCCCACATTCCCGTCCTGTCAGGAACTTCCGTCAGATTTCCCTTTTCATCATAACGTGCATTTACCAGCTTCACATATCCGCCGTCCTTTTCCGGCTCCTCATCCAACAGCCCAAAAATCCTCTCTGCACCCGCGATTGCCATGATGATAGAATTCAACTGCTGTGAAAGCTGCGAGATCGGCTGATTGAAGGAACGGGAAAACTGCAGGAAAGATGCCAGCGTTCCAAGAGTCATCTGCCCGCCAAAGATAGACAGGCAGGCCCCGACCATCGCAATCACCGCATAGCTGACATACCCAAGGTTGCCAAGCACAGGCATCAGGATACTGGCATAACGGTTCGCATTGTTCGTGCTGTCCCGCAGTTTTCCATTCAGAGCCTTAAAATCCTGTATACAGGCTTTCTCATGGCAGAACACCTTCACTACCTTCTGGCCTTCCATCATTTCCTCTATGTATCCGTTCAGACTCCCCACGTCCGTCTGCTGCTTCACAAAATAGTGCCCGCTCTTTGAGGATATGGTCCTCGTTGCGAATACCATGCAGACTACCATCACAACCGTGATCAGTGTCAATGGACGGTTTAAAACCAGCATAGATACAAAAACCCCCACAATCGTGATCACTGCGGACAGCATCTGCGGCATACTCTGGCTGATCACCTGCCGCAGGGTATCCGTGTCATTGGTGTAAATGCTCATGATGTCCCCATGGGATTTTGTGTCAAAATAGCGGATGGGCAGATGCTCCATGTGGCGGAACAGGTCATCCCTCACTTTCTTTAACATTCCCTGCGACACATAAATCATAATGTAGTTATAAGCCCATGTGCAGAACACTCCGGCATAGTATACTGCTGCCATCACAAGCAATGCTTTGAAAAGAGGGGAAAGATCGGGCCGTGTCTGATTGACAAATGGCAAAATGTAATCATCGATCAGGTTCCGCATAAACAGAGTGCCGCCAATATTTGCGACGGTACTGACCAGAATACATAACGCCACAAGCAGGCACTGCCATTTATATTCTTTTAAGATATAAGCAATCAGCCGCTTTAACGTCGCCCCCATATTCCTTTTATTCCCTACTATCATCATCGCCGCCCTCCTTCATCTGTGACTCATAAATTTCTCTGTAAATCGGGCTGCTTTCCAGCAGTTCTTCATGGGTGCCGACAGATTTCATCCTGCCGTTGTCAAATACCAGAATCCTGTCCGCATCCTGGATTGACGAGATTCTCTGGGCTATGATAATCTTTGTGGTATCCGGTATCTTTTCCCTGAATGCCCTGCGGATCAGCGCATCCGTCTTTGTGTCAACTGCACTTGTGGAATCATCAAGGATCAGGATTTTCGGCTTCTTTAAAAGCGCCCTGGCAATACAGAGCCTCTGTTTCTGCCCGCCGGATACATTTGTCCCGCCCCGCTCAATGTGGGTGTCATACTCTGCCGGGAAATCCCGGATAAATTCATCCGCCTGGGCAAGACGGCACGCATTTACTATCTCATCATCCGTTGCGTCTTCTTTTCCCCACCGCAGGTTCTCTTTGATCGTCCCGGAAAAGAGGACATTTTTCTGAAGGACCACAGCCACACTGTCCCGCAGGACGGCCATGTCATAATCCTTTACCGGAATGCCCCCAACCCGCACCTCGCCCCTTGTGACATCATAAAGCCTTGGTATCAGAGCGGCAAAAGAGGACTTCGCGCTCCCGGTTCCTCCAAGAACGCCAATGGTCTCTCCAGGTCTGATATGAAGTTCCAGATCGCTGATCACTTCCTTTCCAGGATTGGACGGATACGCAAAACCTGCCTGTTCAAAATCAATAGAGCCATCCGCAACCTCCCTGATCGCATGGGGAACGTTAAATAAATCCGGCTCCTCCGTCAGCACCTCAGAAATCCTTTCCCCCGATGCCCTCGACATGATGAGCATCACAAACGTCATGGATACCATCATCAGGCTGATCAGAATATTGATCACGTATGTAAACATACTCATGAGCTGCCCTTCTGTCAGGCTTCCCGCAATAATCATTTTCGCGCCCATCCATGAAATCAGTAAAATACATGAATACATGGAAAACTGCATGACAGGGGATGACGAAAACGCAATAATCGAGGTGAAACCCATGAATACAGACCAGTTAAAGAGCTTTATCCAGGTTGCCGAAAATCTGAACTTTGCAAGAGCTGCTGAGATTTTAAAGATTACACAATCAGCGGTCTCCCGGCAGATTCATTCGCTGGAAGATGAATTGGGAACAAAACTTCTGCACCGTACTACCCGGACAGTTACCCTTACCCCCGCCGGAATCAGTTTTTTGGAAGACGCGAAAAATGTTATGGGCAGGTTAAAAGTTGCTGAACAGAAAATACAGCGCCACCAAAGTACAAATATACAGGTCTTAACCATTGGATGTCAGAATGAAGCTAACCTGGACTTGCTCTGTAAGGTACTCAAATCCTGCAAACAGCAGATTCCCGAACTTTATCCATTTTTAAAAGTGATCCCTCACAGATCTATTTTAAATCTTTTCTATCAAGATGAA
The DNA here is from genome assembly GCA_000403295.2 of Lachnospiraceae bacterium M18-1. GTDB lineage: Bacteria > Bacillota > Clostridia > Lachnospirales > Lachnospiraceae > Schaedlerella. The sequence goes on from KE159605.1 coordinate 1,346,724, forward strand.
CTGGATCTGCTGTTTGGTTTTCAGGAAGATATTCCAATAAAAAATGACACGGTTTACAAAGAACTGTTCCAGATACCGCTGTGCTGTATTGTTCCAGCCTCACACCCCTATGCCGAACGCCCGGAGCTTGCAAAAGAAGAGCTGTACCTGGAAAATATTGTCGTCTGTAATTCCTATGCAATCCCCGCCAGGGTTGCGGAAATGCAAAATCAGATTTCACAGCATATCCTGCCAGAGTCCACTTATATGTGCGAAAACCTGCAGGTACTCCTTACGCTTGTAAGGGCAGGTTATGGCTGCTCTGTTCTTCCGCTTATGAATTTTGTAAACACGGATATCCACGGGATTCCCTTAAAAGACAGCGAGCCTTTATCCTATGGTATCTTCTTTAAGAAAAGTTCTCAAAGCCCTCTTCTAAAAAAATTTATTTCCATTGTAACAAATACATCTTACAGTTAACCGCAAAAAGCGATATGGATACCCGAAAGTCTCCTTATCGCTTTTTCATTCAATGTATATCATCTCGGACACATGGGATTGATATGGCAGTGATAATCAATGACCGGCAGTCCTTCTGCCACTTCATGATACAGCCATTTTGCCGTATCTGTAGATAGAAGGAAATCTTTATCCATAAACTTTTTCATCTCTTACCTTCTTAGATCCACTGCCGTTCCTTCCGTTCTTTCTAACATATCCCAACAGCCCCAAGAGAGCCTGAACACAGACAGTTGTGGTCATCGTCTACCATCTCAAGGAATCTTCCAATCGACTTCTTATCACACAAGAGGCGGGGAAGCCCAAGCTTCGCCATCCTCTCCGGTTCCCATCCCGGAAACGTCATACCATGAAGATTGTTCAGGATATAATCCGCCATCTCTTTCTAATCATCCTGAATCCGATCCTTCTCATAATACAGCGCCGTAGAACCATCTTCTAACGGATGGAACAGATCTGTTCTTGTCCAGTCAAAAATCGGCATACTTCATTTCTTCCTTAAATATGAGTATCAAAAATCCCGCAAAATGCACCGATCGGATCTTTTCCTTTAAAGGCTTTCTCTCCTGTCATCAGCTTCTCTACCAGCACATCCAGAGTGACGGGCTTACTGTCATAGGTATTAATATAAGTTCTTGCCTGCGGAATATCCGCCAGCACATAGGGATACTGTGTGCCCACAACAATAACCGGCAGTTCAAATACATACCACGGAATCTCTCCGCCGCCTTTGGTCATGCCAAATGCAGGACGTGCCACAGGCTGGAATCCGCCTGCGATATCTACCAGCGTTATGATCAGATCCTGATTCTCACGGAATTCTTTGATTGGTGTCTTTCCGGCAAAATACAGATTGACATCCGGCTTTTCTCCTGCCTCAATCTTCTTGATCATCTGATCGATCGGGCTTTCATAGACAAACGCGTCAAATCCTTTTGCGATCAGCCGGTCCCGAAGCTCCTCTGCAGGAGTTGATTTCTTCCCCCCTGTAATTGCCGCAAGCCCCGGCGCTGACAAGCCTTTCACATATACGATCATAATCCTCTTATAACGTTCCGGCGTCACAGGAAGCACATCCTTATCTTTATACTTTACAAGTGTGATCGCCTGGTCTGCAATCTCTTTCTGCATAGCCACATGTTCATCGCACCCAATGATCTTATGCACCTGCTCCCTTGGGGGTACCAGTTTCGTCTTGTCTTTCTTATGGAGTCCCATATGCGCCTTTAAGGCAAGAATCCGGTGAAGCGCCTCATCAAGACGTTCTTTCGTAATCCGTCCATCCAAATACCCCTGTTTCATACTGGCAAAATCTTCTTCCATCTCATTAAAGAACAGAAACATATCCACGCCGGCCGCAATCGCAGCCGGAAGCATATCGCTGCGCTTCATCCGGCAGGTAAGGCCGACCATATGGGAAGCATCTGTCAGCACCAGTCCATTGAACCCAAGCTTCCCTCTAAGCAGTCCTTTGATCAGCTCCGGTGATAAGGTTGCCGGCATCATCTCATCATCGGTAAGCTCAGGGTTAAAATAGCGTGCATATGCAGGCTGCATGATATGTCCCGCCATAATCGCATCCAATCCGTTTTCAATCAGATTCTGATAGACCATACCATAAGTCTTGTCCCATTCCTCACAGCTCATGGAATTCACACTGTTTGCCACATGCTGGTCGCGGAAATCAAGTCCGTCTCCCGGAAAGTGCTTTGCCGCGCAGCAAAAACCCGGATTCGCATGTGCGCCGTCCATATAGGCTTTCGTCATCTCCGCCACCTTCTTCGGTTCATTTCCATAAGTACGAAGACCGATTACCGGATTTTCCCAATTATACATAATATCGCTCACCGGTGCGAAAGACAGGTTGCACCCAATAGCTGCCGCTTCCTTATTCGCCATATGCCCCATCTGATACGCATAATCTGCATTTCTCGTAGCGCCGATCTTTGTCTGCCCTCCAATCGGAGTCCCATCCACACATGCGCCGTCTCCGCCGCTCTCCGTATTACATGCGATGATAAGCGGGATCTTACTGTTTTCCTGTAAAATGCGGTTCTGCTCATAGACTTCGTCTGCCGTGGCCGGATTGTACCGGATTCCTCCGATATGGTAATCCCTGACAGTCATCTTAAGATATTCTTCTTCGCGGCTTGAACCCATATTAAAAAACAACTGCCCGATCTTTTCATCTACCGTCATGCCAGCAATGGTATCCTCTACCCATTTACAATCTTCATCCGTCAGATAAAACGGCTTCGCTTTCATATCAACCATATCTTTTATACCTCCTATTTCAGATTTTCCATAAATTCCTGTATCTTCATCTTATGATATTCCTTCCCATAGCTTCCGTTTAACAGATAACCGAGTCCTTTTTCCATAAATTCCTTCCAGCTTTCTGCTTCATGCCGCACAAGAATCGGATAATAATAGACCCCGTTTTGTTCTGCCGCTTTCAGATCTCCCGGCGCATCGCCGCACATCAGAACCTTCTCCTGATCATATCCGTATTTGAGAAGTTCCCCGATACAGAATGCTTTTGTTCCTGCATCCTGCGCCAGCACAATGTCTGTATGTTCCAGAAGCCCATACATTTCCCACTCTTCCAGGACGGCGCCTTTGTTCGCGCTGGATACGATCGCCACATCTGCGTACCGGTGTGCATATTCCAATGCCTCTTTTACATTGCCAAACGGTTTCTTTTCTTCATCCCGCAGTTCCGTAATTGCTGCATTGACCGCATTACTCCATGCAAGAGCTTCTCCAAGGCTGATACTTCCCGCATTCCTTTCTATTGCTGTCTTAAGCGCATCGTTTGACAATTCCTGCGTTGTATCCACCCACTTCACCAGTGTATCCAGATCTTCAATCTGGCAATATTTCTGATCAATCTCCTGCAATGCCATTGCCAGGCCTTTAAAACGGTTAATCCCGCGGGTCATAGTATAGAGATTGATCTCATTCCAGCGTCTCAGGATTTCATCCTGCCACCGTTCCAGTTTCCACTGTTTCACCATGCAAGGCCCAAAACACCTTATATGCTTGATATCCATGGTATCCATTGCACATCCGTCACTGTCCACACAGACAAGATATTCTTTCTTCTTTTGATACCCTGAAAATTTTCCGCTCATTTTTTCATTTATCCTCCAATTATACTTTCCTGCGGCCTGCCAATACTGCCACATTTTCTTCTACACGTTTCTTATTCAGCGGATAGATCGCCAGAAGCGCTACGGCAACTGCCGCAAGTCCGATTGCCGGAATAATACAGGAAAGATTGAAAATGCTGTTCCGTATCTCCGGATAGGCTGACGGATTTTTTGCCACTTCCGCGGTATATCCGATTGCTGTCAGTAAGCTTCCGATCAGACCAGAGGACAATGCCTGCCCAACCTTACGCGCAAAGGAATACACAGAGTATATTGTCCCGTCTTCACGAACCCCGTTTCTCACTTCCGCATCGTCAATGACATCCGCGATCATCGCCCAGATTACCGTGTTGAACATACCAAGCAGAAGCAGGATTGCAGCACCGTCATACGGGGACCTGAGAGAACAGTCGCTCCATTCACGGTCTCATACGCGATCAGCGGAGTACCGACTCCGATGACCATATTGGCAAGTGTGGCGCCGATTGTTCTCCATGTAGACAAGCCTGCACGGTCTTGCGGATCTGTTTTCCTTCTGGAAATTCCATCGGCGCTTTCAGATCCATTGTCTTTTCTTGTCTTCCGGTCTATCGTCACAAGTCCTTTGTTATTTCGTCCGGCAACTCCTCTTTCGTTGCGGGCGGCACAGCCAAAATCAAACATGTTCCATACATGCGTCCCCCAGATCCATGGACGTTCATCAAATACCTGCGCCAGATGCTCATGATACCTGGCCTGATATTCTTCCGAATAATCCTTGCAAGCCGGTTCTGCTCCGCCGTCATCACATAGTCTGGGCGTTACCATAATCCCTGAACCCCCATAATAGTCCAGATCAAAATGCGTATCCGGCACACTGATCAGATTTACACCGCGGTACAATCCGCCATAAAAGGTAAAATCCGCAGACTGTGGGTATACACTGTCAACAGCGTAATGTACAAAGTATCTTCTGTGGATTCTTTTTTTATATATTTTATACAATACAAAGTTTTCTAAACAGAGACAATTTCCAGTAGTTTTTGGATTATTTTTATATACCATTGAAGTAACCTGAAATTTATGCAATAATTTATAAAAATAGTACAATTTACGAAAAAGGAGATTCCTTTTATGGAACAGATCATCAAAGATTTTGTAAAAGAAATGTTTGCCATGTCAAATATCCCGCACCATGAGTTTGCGGCTCCCTGCAGTACCTATGAATGGTTAGATTTTGGACTTCGTACAAAGATCTTGGGAATCAGTAATTCCCAGCTAAACCCGCTGCTAAACCGGCGGTTCTTGGAATTACCTTCCCATACCATTCTTTACTGTACGGATATCTTTCATTTTCATTATATCTTCATGCGGAATCCCGATTCGGATCATATTTATTGTATCGGACCGGTAATCTATGAGCGGACCGGTGATTCTTTTTTTGACGAACTCTTTGATTCCCTGCATATTCCAAAAGAACTGTGGGAAGCGATACGCAGTCACTATTCGAATGTAAAATTTATTCCTTATCTGGGAATGTTAGATGATTTCACCTCTTTATGCGCCAATCGTATCTATGGCAAAGGAAACTATACAATCTGTCATAAAGATGAAAAAGAATTTCCTGACTGGTCTCAGATTTACCATAACTATTTCCGAGTTCCAGATGAACCCTTTATGAATATCCGTCACATTGAAGACCGATACGAAACAGAAAATGCCCTAATGAAGGCAGTCAGTTCCGGCAATGAAGCTCTGGCCGTTGAATGCGCCAACCATTTTTTCTCTTACCGTATTCCCCAGAGGCTTTCTAATCATCTTCGGGATGACCGTGACTTATGCATCACTTTGAATACTATTTTACGAAAATCTGCCGAACATGCCGGCGTCCACCCTATCCATATTGACAGCTTTTCTAATGGCAATATTCAACAGATCGAGAGACTTGCAAGCGCGGAACAGCTTCTTCTCTTCCGGAATAAAATGGTCAAAGGATATTGTCGGCTTGTGGCAAAATATAACTTAAAAGATTATTCTCTGCCGATCCAAAAAGCTATCACTTATATCAGCACAGACCTGACTGCTGATCTAAGCCTGAAATCATTAGCAAATCAGATAAATGTTAATGCAAGCTATCTCTCCACTCTTTTTAAAAAAGAAGTTGGCGTTCCGCTTACAGAATATGTAAATCATAACCGAATCGAATATTCAAAAACACTGCTTTCAGACACTGACCTTGCGATAAAGACAATCGCCATATACTCCGGGATTCCAGATATCCAGTATTTCACCCGGATGTTTAAGCGTATCACAGGAATGACGCCGAAGGCCTATCGGACACAGACTTGTACAAAAGGATTTTCTTAGAGCAAAGAGCCGCCGAAAATCAATTTTTCGATGGCTCTTTGCTCAATAATTTTAGGTTATTCATCGCTTACCTAAAAAGAGTCATTTACCGACAGCCCCTAGTACAGCATTATATACGCAATGCTGTACTAGTGTACTGACCGTATTATATTCCAACAAACCTCCTTGTCTGATTTTCCATCGGACTGTGTTGGCTTCAATCGACGTAGCTACCGGCTACGCCTCATTCAGCCGCCTTGCCAATGAAAAATTATCCTGCGGAATTTCATCGGATATAATGCGGTCGCTACACTAGCTGATTACTCTTCCGTCCTCAATGGTTATAATCTCCTCCGACATCCTTGCTGCTTCAAGATCATGAGTCACCATGATCAAGGTCTGTCCAAATTTTTTCGCGCTTTCAATCAGAAGCTCCAGCGTCTCCAACGCAGTCCTTTTGTCCAGATTTCCGGTCGGCTCGTCCGCAAATATAATCTTCGGCTTTGACAAAATGGACCGGGCGATGGCCACTCTCTGCTGCTCTCCTCCGGACAGCTCTGAGGCATATTTCTTCTGCTTATCTTCCAGTCCAAGGGTCTCCAGCACCGTTTGCAAAAACTCCGGGTCCGGCTTCCGCTGGTCCAGCTTCACCGGCATACAGATATTTTCCAAAACATTGTACTCCTCCATCAAATTGTATTGCTGGAATACAAAGCCCATATGCCTTCTCCGGAAAATGGCCATCTGCCCGTCTGAATATTCTGACAGATCCTTCCCTTCAAAGTAGACTTTCCCCTCGGTAGGCTGATCCAGTCCGCTCAATATATACAGCAGGGTCGATTTTCCGGAACCGCTCCTCCCGATCACGGAATAAAACCTTCCCTTTGCAAACTCCAGGTCGATTCCGTTCAATGCGTTTACCTTCACAGAAGACGATTCATAGGTCTTCCTGATGTTTTCCGATTTTAAAATACTCTCCATCCCATTTCCCTCCTTAAAATTTTTCGTGGTTTTTAAGACAGACTTTCTCTGATATTTTCCTTCAATACCCGGTTTTGCGGACAGAAAAACAACAGGAATACGCAGGCCATGCCAAACGCGCAGAACACAAGATGAATTGGCAGGCTCCAGCCTACAGTCAAATAATCATTAAATTGTAATTTCAGCAGATGGATAAAACTGTCTGTATACTCAAATTCCTCTACAAGCCTGCGATAGGTTCCAATGTGCTTGATCACAAAATACAAGGCATATCCCAGATGCCCCAGCAGGCAGGAATACACACTCATAAGAAGCCCCTTTGCCGCCAGCTGCACCCGGAGCTGCCTCCGGGACATCCCTATGACCTGCAGCAAAGCAAAGGATCGCTTCTGAGTCAGGCCGCGGAGTGTTTCGATATTCAACTGGATCAGCATCAGGATCAAAAAGATACAGATACCGCAGATCCAGATATGGAGCAGGGATTGTATGGCCTCCTGACGGTATGCCGTATTCCGTTCCCGGTAATTATCAAAATTCAGGTGATTGTCCGCCGCTGACTTGGCCATCAGGTAATCTGTGGAGAGATATTCCGCATCCATTCCAGTATAAACACTTGCCAGCGTATACCCATATTCCTGGTTGCTCCAGCTTCCGTCACCAAGTTCAATTCCGTCCCTGTCAGTCTCTGTCAGCCTTTTTGCAAATGCATCGGAAGCGATTACAGAATAATAATTGGTTGACGATATCGTCAGATATGAAGCCCGCCATAAGTCCGCCGTAATGATCCCTGCGACCTCAGCCTCCGCCCTGCTGACCGCAGTCAGTTCTTCATACGGCTCATAGGTCTTCACCCCATCTTCCGTCCATATCTGCCCCGAACCGTCCTCCGACAGTTCTCCACGCCCGTAATTCACTGCGGTGATCACATCCCCTGGTTCCACGCCAAACTCCTGATATAATTTTCCGCCCAGCTCCACACCTGTTTCTTCATTATAAGGAATATAAAGGAGAACTGATTCTCCGTTCCTGAATTTCTCCCGGTCAATCTCCTCATCCACATACTGGAAAAATTGATCCCAATTGTCCTCGGCTACTCCATAGATATAGCACCACAGCCCTTCCGGACCTCCTTCTGATATGCTTTCTCCGTATATATCCTCCGTATCGCTCCATGGCCGCGCCCCATAAAGATGTTCTGTCAGCAAAGCACTGAACGGGTTCTTCTCCATATCAGGAAATTCCAATGTGCCGGACAGAATACGCCATGCTACGACCTTTTCAATTCCAGGTAGTCGCTTGATGTTATCTATATATTTATCTGTGATAAAATGGTTCGGGGATTCCTGAGCAATGGTATAGGAATTTGTTTGTGACCAGGTATCATCAATGTAAATAGGCGCAAGCGATTCTCCATAGCAGAAAAGCACTGCTGATACACTGGCGGAAGAAAGAAGCAGCAAGCCCAGCCGCTTCTGTTTTCTCTGCCTTCTGTCCGCCCTAAAGAAATTTCCTATCGCATCAAAATGCTGGTGTGCGGACAGGCGCCCTCTCAGAGCATAATGGAAAATCAGAAACCGGGTGCCGAAAACAGCCCCAAACCAGAGCATCAAAATCCCTGCGATCAGCACAGCGGGAATGGCAATATAAAAGTCTCCTGTGCTTTCTTCCATCAGGACCCGAAGCAATCCCCAGGTAGCCAGGCTCCCAACCGCGACTCCTCCGGCTGCGGCCGGCAGCAAGATCAGCATAGTTTCATAAAAGATAATCTGGGAGAGCTGCTTCTTTGTTACTCCGATAATACGGAACAGCCGGATGGAACGCGTCTGCTCCTTGATCTGTATGGAATAGATAACAATGACAGCAACCAGGGTTGTGAATAAAATCAGGACAAGATTGAAGTAATGATATTCTTCCTCCGCAATCTGCCCATTGGCAGCCGTATTTTCCACAACATGCGCATAGCTTCCCTTCAGCTCCTTGTAAAGTGGATAGCCTTCTTCTCCCTCTGCAGACAAAAAATACTGGTAGGAGCATACTTCTCCGATCTCCTTTGCCGCGTCCGCAGTCACACAGGCCCCTGCCAGCGTCACTTTTTCCGTCCCGGTGCTCCACAGATCCGTATACTCCCGGAGTACGCCGCAAAGGGTATACTTCCTGTCCACCACCTCTTCCTCTCTGTTTAAGATCCGCAGTGTCAGGGTCTGTCCCAGCTCATAGTCGTATCCCAGGTCACTTAAGATGTCCGCTTCTATGGCAATCTCGTTGTCCTCTGTGGGGAACTTCCCGCTCTGTACAGCAAGACGCCCGATCGCAAGCAGGGATTCATCCAGGGTTCCGATTCCCGTCAGAACTGTTTCACCGCCGTCCAGGAGCTTTCCGTATACCTGGGCGGTTCCCCATCCCTGAATATGTTCATCCTTTGATACAGATAACGGCTCCGGACTGTAAACGGCTGCATCCCATTCCCCGTATGTATCATAGCGCAGCTCCTCACGTGTCTTGTTCAGGCTCCCCGTAATACTGACGTTGACCACCGCAAACGCGACAGATAAAAAGCATACCAGGAACAGATAGGTACTGCTCCTCTTCTTCCCCTTCAAACCTTTCAGCGCAATATCACATAAATAATTATGCATATTTTCTCACCTCCGGTTTTATTTTAGCACTCGAACCTTACGATTCTCTTACAATTTCTCTTACGATTTCGTAAGGGTTGGCAGAATATTTCTTCGGATATGTCAGTTATTTTTCTGCAGCTCGTAAGGTCTTCTGCCCTCCAGGATGGGCACCTCCAGCCGGAAGCATGCCCCGCCGTCTTTTCTGTTTTCCGCCTGTATGCTGCCGTGGTGCGCCTTTAGGATATCTGCCGCCATGCTCAGCCCGATCCCGTACCCTGTCTTCCCATAGCTTCCCCGATGAAACCGTTCAAACAGATAAGGCAGTTCATCCTCCCCGATTCCAGGGCCTTCATCCTTGACTTCCAGCACGAGTCTATGGACGCGGTCGCTGGCCTGAATGGTGACCGCAGAGCCGGATGTGGTATGTTCAACCGCATTTTTCAAAACATTTTCAAATGCCTGTGAAAACCAGTAGCTATCAAGATAAATCTCAGAAATTCCTGAAATATCCGAGGATTCATATACGATTTTGACCCCTTTTTTCTTCCATAATGGTTCCAGCACGGTAATGGTATTCTGGATTAGCCGGCTCACGTCACAGCGTTCTAACCACATGTTGATCTTTTGATCCGCAAGCTGGCTGCATTCCAGAATCCGGTCCACTTCCCCGGTAAGCCTTCCCATGCATTTCTGGCATTCCTCCAATTCTGTCTGCACATCAGAGAGGGACGCCTTCGACTGTGCCAGGTCGATGCGGATCTGCAGGGCGGTCAGCGTTGTTTTCATTTGGTGGGCCATATTTTCCATAAACTGATTCAGGCGCTTTTCCCGCGCTTCCCGGTACTGAACCTGGTGCTGTGCCTGAGCCGTCACTGCCGCCAGCTCATTTCTCAGATTCTCCACCCTTCCCTCTTTTAAAGTTTCCTCCAGATTGTTTTCCCCTCTTAATAAAAAGCAATCCAATTCCTGTACCAGCCGGTCGATTTTTTCCTCCAGCGCGTAACGCCTGTACCTTTCCAACAGAAAAAGCCCTGATATGATCATAAATCCTGCCAGGGCTATCATCTTCTCTTCCATCGTCTCACTCTCATTTCTGTACGTGTATTGCCCAGCGGTAACCGATTCCCCGCACGGTCTCTATGTAAGTGTCCCCCTTGAAAGTCCCCAGCTTGTCTCTCAGCCGGCTGATATTGACCCTTAAGGTATTCTCATCTACGAAGGACGCGTCTTTATCCCAGACCTCATAATAAAGCTTATCCCGGCTCAGCGTATATGGCCAGCCCATGAGAAGATTTTGCACTAACTGTAATTCGATCGGGGTAAGATCCAGTGCGGACTGTTTCCGATAGACCTGATGCTTTCCTATATCGTAAGTCAGTTCCCCGGAGACAAGCCGCAGCCCGTCAAACCGTTTTCCGCGCCGCAAAAGCGCCTGTACCCGGACAATCAGCTCCTGCATACGGAAGGGTTTTGTGATATAGTCGTCGCCTCCCACTTTAAAGCCCCGTACCACGTCCATCTCACTTTTATATGCGGTAAGGAACAGGACCGGGATATCGGAAATCTCCCGGATTTTCTTACACAGGTCGTATCCGTTCTCCTCCCCCAGGTTCACATCCAGTATGATCAGCTCCAGCCGCTGCTTTTTCAGAATCTCCAAAACCTTCTCCGGCTCTGCACACCACTCTGTCTGGTAGCCGCTCCCGCTTAAGATATCTGTTAATCCTCTGGCTACCGGTTCATCATCCTCTACGATTAATATACGATATTCTTCCATGGAAATACCCCCATTCGAAAATACTATTACTATATTACCAATTGTCTATATGTTAATCAATACATTTTGCCAGCATTGTGATTCTTCCTGCCCGCCATGCCAGACAGGTCCTACCGTATGGATCACATATTTACATGGAAGGCGATATGCTCCGGTAAGTTTTGCCTCTCCCGTCCCGCAGCCATGCAGATTTCTGCATTCATCCAAAAGCTCACGCCCGGCAGCACGGTGAATCGCGCCGTCTACACCCAGCCGCCAAGCGAACTGTTGTTCGCCGCATTTACGATCGCTTCCAGATCGTCTACTTGAACAGTAACGAAAATGTGGTACCTGGACGGATTCAATGAAGTCTTGTCCACAATACATAAAAATGCTATACTGGATTCGATAATAACTTGGGATTATGAAGAAGATTTATAGTAATAATAGGAGTAACGAGATGATCGTAAAATTTATGGAGAAACAAGATAAGGATTTTGTGATGAGTATCGATAAACATGTAAATGATAGTGGGTATAATAAACGCGTTTCTAATAAAACTGGTTATATAATGTGGGAGAATGATATTCCGATCGGGATGATGCATTATAGTGTTTTGTGGGATAATCTTCCCTTTTTGAATTTCATATTTATTGACAAAAAATATAGAAATAAGGGATTTGCTTCACAGGCACTTGCTTTTTGGGAGAATGATATGAAACAGCAAGGCTATAAGATGACTCTGATCTCAACACGGGTTGATGAAGAAGCACAACATTTATATCGAAAGCTCGGCTATATTGATTGCGGTGGATTGATATTTAATCATACGCCATTTGACCAACCTATGGAATTATTTTTCAGGAAGGTTTTGTAGAAAGTTTTTATAGAAGAGAATTTTCAGTTTATCAGAAAGGATACTAACATATGAGAAAAATCAGTTTATTTATTGCAATGAGCCTTGACGGATATATTGCAGATAGTAAGGGCGGTGTCGACTGGCTGAAAGGGCAAGGCAGCGAGAATGAAAACATTGATGTTTATTCTGAGTTTGTAAAGAACATTGATACGATTTTAATGGGATGGAATACTTATCATCAAATCGTTACTGAGCTATCCCCTGAAGAGTGGGTATATAGCGATTTTACAACTTATGTCATCACGCATAATGATCCTATTTCCTCTGATAAAATTCGATTTAAAAATATGAATCCTGTTGATTTGGTAAAACAGTTAAAAGAAGAAAACGGAAAAGATATTTGGATATGCGGAGGCGCTAATCTCGTCCAGCAATTCGTAAATAGAGACTTCATTGACTGCTATTACATTACGGTAATCCCGACGCTTTTAGGTTCTGGTATCCGCCTTTTTGAAAATGCAAAACACGAGATTAAACTAAGATTGCTTTATACACAGTCATATAACGGTATGGTTGATCTAGTCTATGGACGAAGATAGGTTTTGTTACTGTTCACACGGCGTCGTGCACTCTGCTGCACGACGTCCGGCCAATAAAGTAACATTTGCCATAATATCCAGCCTCTCGCCGAAGGCGACTTAAAATAGGCTGGATACTGTTACTGGAGCACCCAAAGGGTGTGAACAGTAACTAGATTTTACCTTAGTGTCCGGTCAGAACCCGACCGCATATGATGTATGGAATAAGTTATGTGCTTTAATTGATGAATCATATGATATGGATTGCTTGTGGAATAAAGGAGGTAAAGCATTTGGATATTAGCAGATATAAAAAGTATATTTCGGAAGAAACGATGATGGGACCCAATAGTGTCAGGATATTAGCAGAATTATTTGACAGACATCCTTTGCAGTTTGCTGCGGATGACCTGATTCTTGATCTGGGATGCGGAACGGGATTGACAAGCCTTGTAATCGCTAAAGAAACCGGCGCGAAGGTTTATGCAAATGATCTGTGGGTAAGTGCGCAAGAGAATGGGAAGAGATTTGCCCAATGGGGGATTGCGGAACAGGTAAAACCAATTTGTGAAGATGCGAATAATCTTCATTTTGGAAAAAAGCAGTTTAATGCCCTGGTCAGTATCGACTCTTACCATTACTTTGCAGGTCACGAGGGATTTTTTCAGGAGAAGATTCTGCCGTTTATGAAAGACAGCGGAGTGGTTTTGATTGGCATTCCGGGCCTGAAAGACGAATATACGGGCCGTGCCGAAGAGCTCCTTACTGACTGGCTTGGTGATAATGCCTTTATGTTCAAAAGCCCGGCACATTGGAAAGAGCTGATCGGCAGCCACGGCAGAATTGAATCTGTAAAAACGTGGGAAATGGATTGTTTTAAAAAAGCATGGAGTGATTGGCTTGCCGCAAATAATGAGTATGCCTGCGGTGACAGACAGTATTTTGAAACGATCATCAAACCATATACTTGTTTCGTTGGCATTTATATACAACTGAAATAGACATTATAATATGAATACAAATTTCTGTTGCCGGATAGTTTGTTGAGAAGCTGCTCTTAAAATAGAAGCGGAATATAGGAGAAAAAAGACAATGAAATTAAAAAATATTTTAATTGTTGTAAATGATATTGAAAAGTCAAAACAATTTTATCACGATTTATTTGGTCTTGATCAGGTGCTTGATCATGATGGCAACCTCATTCTCACGGAAGGTCTCGTATTACAGGATAAAAAAATATGGGAGAGCTTTCTTGGAAAAGAGATCCTTCCTAAAAATAATTCCTGTGAACTGTATTTTGAGGAACAAAATATAGAAGCATTTATTGAAAAGCTGGAAACATTATATCCTTCGGTTCAATATGTTAACCGCCTGATGGTACACAGCTGGGGGCAGAAAGTAATCCGATTTTATGATTTGGACGGCAATTTGATTGAAGTGGGAACACCGATGTAATACGTGGATCGAGACCGAAATTAGTAAAAGAGAGAGTCATCTCAGGGGAGTAGTGCGTTCCAAAAATACCGTGAGCCCATCATAAAAATGAAAGGTTCACGGTATATAAAATATCATTGTATCTCCACCTCATCCGCCACGGATTCCTGTGGAAATGCGTTCACCGCTTCATTCTTCCTCATAAACAGCAGACCGAACGAACGGGGGCCGCAGTTGCTGGCTACCGCAGAGGATGCCTTCTGCATATACACCTTTTCAAAAGGACAATACTGATTTACCACATCCTGTATATATTGAAGCTTCTCTTCATCCATTCCGGCATAGGTAATAAACAGAATACGCCGGTCAATATTCCTGGAATCTATAAGTACCCTTCGTACATAGCTTTTCGCAACATGCGTAAAGTCTCCCATCGTCAAGCCTCTCACGACCATACGGCTCTTCCGCAGCATAATGAGAGGATGCAGCAGCAATGCGTCGCAGAGAACCTGAACTCGTTTGGATATCCGCCCTGCCTGGCACATCATATGCGTACTGTCAATAATAAATGTAGAGGAAACATGATTCCTAAGCCGTTTCACAGATTCCACGATCTCTGTCTTCGAAGCATGGTTCTCAGCCATTGAGATTGCAAACAGCACGATCAGTCCCATGCTGCTGGACAGGTGTCCGGAGTCGATCACCGTAACATTTTCAAAGGATTTTGCAGCCTCTGTCGCATTATTGTAACCCTCGCTTACATGCTTTGCCATGGTGATATGGATCACATTCTGGGCTTCGGTCAGCTTCTCTGCAAAAAAATGTTCGTAATCCTCCACCTCCGGAGGCTGTGAGTAACCGCTCCACCCCTCTGCAATGTGCAGCAGTAATTCATCTGCCTTCAGTTCCTCTTCATCCAGAAAACGTCCCTCATCCGTGCATACATAGTAGGGACAGACAGATATATGGTACTTTTTTTTCAGAGATTCTGGAAGGTCGCATACACTGTCCGTTGTGATCATAATGGAAAGGCGCTTCGCCTGTTCGAAGATCAGCACGTCCTTTCCGATCTCAGACTGGCTGGTATCCTCACTCAGCTTTACCAGTTCCTTGGGCAGGATGCTCATGACTGCCGCCTCCAGAAGTGCACCGCTGACCGGCTTTGCAAGATAACCGCTGAACCCCTCCTTCCGGTAGAGCAGCTGGTTGTCACTGCCTGCATTGGCAGTCAGCGCGATCACGGGCACCTCCTGGCATAAACCTCCCGGCTGGCTGCGCAGCGCATGAAAGCACTGGATTCCATCCATTTCCGGCATCAGGTGGTCCATCAGGATTCCGTCATAATACTGTTCCAGGGTCCGATTCAGACATTCTTCACCGCTTGTCACCGTATCAATCTGAATCTTTGTCGCGGAAAGCAGCTTGCGCACCACGACCAGATTCATCTCATTATCATCCACCACAAGGATGTGCGCATCCGGTGCCTCGAAGCTCTGCTTGTACTGCTCCCCCTCATGAGCCTTCATACGGGAAGCCAGCGTAAATGTTCCCAGCGCATTATCATCAATGATATCCTGTTCCAGCATCACGACGAATTTCGAGCCCTTGGTATAGACACTGTTGACACTGATCTCACCGTCCATCAGTTCCACAAGCTGCTGCACAATACTAAGTCCCAGCCCGGTTCCTTCAATATGGCGGTTTTTTTCCTCATCCACCCTCCGGAACGCATTAAAAATATATGGAATATTTTCCTTTTTCACACCCTGCCCGGTGTCCTCCACAGAATACCAGACACGCACCCGGTTCAGCCCGATACGTTCGCATCGGATGGAAAGCGTGACAGATCCCTCGCTGGTATATTTTACAGCATTGTTCAGAAGGTTGATCAGCACCTGCTTGATACGCACCGCGTCGCCGCAGAGCATGCTCGGAATCGAAGAATCCACATGAAGCCGAAATTCCAGCCCCTTTTCTTTTGCCTTGATCCAGATCATATTGACGATTTCTGAAAAAAGTTCTCCGGTTTCATAGGAATCATTGATGATTTCCATTTTTCCGGATTTGATCTTGGACAGATCCAGGATATCGTTGATCAGCGTAAGCAGCAGTTTACTGGCCCCTTGGATATTCCTTGCGTTCTCCGCAACATCGTCCGGGATATCTCCCCGCAGGATGATCTCATTTAGCCCGATGATCGAGTTAATAGGTGTCCGGATCTCGTGACTCATACTGGAAAAGAAATGATTCTCCGCCCGGTTCAGTTCCTCGATCTCCTTTTTCTGCTGCTGAGCCAGCTTATTTTCCTCTTCATAAAGTCTGTTTAGAAACATCAGCAGCACGCTGGTCAGCATTCCCACCATGATCACGGAGTTTGCGGAACCAAAGAAAGAGGTTCTGGGCGTACTCCTTGCCACAGTCGCCGGGAAATAAAAGGCTATGTAATAGCAAAGTAATGTCTCTGCCGTGCAGAGCACGAAAAATGCGGCCTTACGCCGCCCTGTCAGCGTAATACTGATATAAATGAAACAAAGTACGAACCACTCCGGCATTCCGCTGTAAAACCCGCCTGCCGTGAAAAAGCTCACCGGGAACAGTAGAAGCAGAAGAACCGAAATGGCGGTCGCTCCCGTTGTAATGCGCTCCTTCAGGATACTGACCTTCACGATCATTGACATCGCAACAAGACTGAGCACCAGCAGCAGCCAGTTTATCAGATTCCTGCCCATAGGCAGTATATATATCAGCGCAAGCATACTGATACCTGTAACCACACGAAACATTCGCTCTTGTAGGCTGATCCTGTGGTCAAAGATGATTTGTAGCCATTTTTTGAACACGCCGTGTTTCCTCCCTGTCTGTAATATGTCGCCTCCCTCGCCATGCTTCGGCGGCGCCTTGCAGAAAGACAGCTTCAGCTGATTTGTGTCTGCCTTCCTTCTATACATAAAATAAACATCTTATAATCCAGCCATGCTCTCACAGACTTCTTTGTACATCTGCATCAGGGCCGGATGATTCTTCCTGATATACTCAATGTCTTCTTTCTTCCCGGCTTGTTCCAGCTCCTTCGCGCGCCCTGAGAGCACTTCCGCGCCAATCGTCAGCGAGGTACTTTTCAGCGCATGGACCTTGACCGCATAGTCTTTCCAGTTTTCCGCATCATACAGGGAAGCAATCTCCGCCGCCTTCTCTTCCCCCTGGGAGGAGAACATGCGCAGCATTTCCAGATAAAATTCTTCCTCGCCGCAGCAGTAATCCAGTCCCATGTCTACGTTGATCCCTGCCTGAACAAGGCGTACACGGGGCAGGGCGGTCTCTTCCGCTGGACCGGATTCTTCCGGAATGCGGCTGTTTGATACGGTCCCGGCCGGCAGATCTGTTTCCTGTCCAGCCTCTTCCCGTACTGCGGCGCCGGGCACGTCTGTTTCCCATCCGCCGGCATCCGTTCCGAAAATCCCCGCCGAAGAAGCTTCCGGATTGACTGCGCCTGATATGCCTTCCATTCCCGCAGTCTCCCTGGATAAAATTGCTTCCTGCCGCTTCTCCGCATCCCCAGAGACCGCTTCCGCAGCGCCGTCCGCCGGACTGTCCGGTATCGTAGGTTCCGGACCATACTGTATGCAGTCCCTCGGCAGCACTCTCCGCAGCACTCTTTCCAGAACAGAGCGCTCGATCGGCTTGGGGATAAATTCTGTGAATCCTTCGCTTCGGAACATTTCTCTCGCTCCGCTGATGGTATTCGCAGTCAGCGCGATCACCGGCAGATCCTGATAAGCTCCGTTGTCGATCTCTCGGATCATCTGCAGCGTTTCCACTCCGTCAAACCCCGGCATCATGTGATCCAGGAATACAATGTCGTAGGAATCCTGGCTGCACCGATCCACTGCCTCCCGTCCGCTGAGACAGGTATCCACCTGTATCCCATAGCTTCCAAGAACCCCTTTTGCCACCACAAGGTTCATCTCTTCATCGTCCACAGCAAGAACCCGTACTCCGATGCAGGTAAAGGGCCTGCGGCCTGCGGCCTGTGCATCCTCAAATCCATTTTCCTTGGCCTCACCGTTTAACAGGTTCACGACAGAAAGGGCGGAGAATGGCTTATGGATCACAAGCAGCCTGCTGTCCCTGTGCAGCATGAAGTCTCTCTCCGCGATCACCACCACTCGGATCGTGTCCGCCAGTTCTTCGTAGTAAGAACGATTCTCTTCATATTCGGCCTGTGCGATAAACACATGGGTCAGCTTATATGTACGCTGCAGCTTGAGCAGCCCTTCAAAATTGTGCGCCTGATATCCTTCGATGCCAAGCCCCTCCACCAGACTCAGGATCAACTTGTCATAATAGCGCCGGACCTCATCACAGCTGTATTTATCCGGCCGGAAGTAACAGGCAATGCAGAGTTCGTCCGCATTGGAAAGCTCAATGGCCGGTTTGTCATCCGCTACCCCCTGTGGAATGGTGATATGGGCATGCAGCCCTTCCTGCCCGTCGCTGTCAAAGTGGATAAATCCTCCCATCGCATGGAGAAGACCTCTCGCAATAGGAATCCCCAGCCCCAGTCCGCCTACAAAACGGCTGCTCCCGCTATCCGCCTGATAAAAATCATCAAACATCTGGTTCAGCTGGGAATCCGTCATACCGATCCCGGTATCGTAAATATCTATGACCAGATTGACTCCATAGCTCTCCTGCCGATATTCGATGCAGACATTTACCCCGCCTTCTTCCGTAAACTTGATGGAATTTTCCAGCAGGATCTTTAATACATGAGAAATCTTTTCCGCATCCCCGATCAGTACCGACGGGATTCCGGGATTGATATCAAATACCAGCTCCAGCTGATTCCTGCTGATCTGCATTGCCGTCATCGTAAGCACATCATTGAGCACCGAGGTGATCATGTACTCTTCCCTCGCCGGAATCAACGTTCCCTCCACAATCTCCGTATAGTCCAGCATATTATTGATCTGATTGGACAGACGCTTTCCGGCCAGCTGAATCGAATGCATATCATTCCGTAGTTCAGGAGAAAGGTCCTTCTCCATTGCCACCTCACTGATCCCCAGCACCATATTGATCGGGGTCCGCAGCTCATGAGACACATTTGATAAAAAAACCGCATTCTGACGGCCTGTGATCTCTAACTGAGCAAATGCAGCATCATACCTCTTCCGGTCTTCCCTCCGTCTGTTGATCCGATGCCTCGCGATTTCCAGCGCCCCGGCCACAACAGAGATCCCTACTCCCAGTCGTATCATATTCCGGATCCCAATGTCGGAACTGATGGTATGAAGATGCAGAATATGATACAGCAATACCAGCACATACACGGCGGCTGTCATGTACAACAGCCGCTTTTTATCCAGCATGGAAAAAATCAGGATCATAATACAGATTACCGCCGGAATATCGTAAAGGCAGTCTTCATGTACCCCGAAGAAAAAGCATTCCGCCATCATCAGCCCGGCACACAGGTATTCGTAAAACGCTCCTGAACCACTCCTTCCGATGTGAAGGCACCATACACTGACACAGCCGATTGTGATCAGAGGATTCATCCACAGCTCCCATGGCATCGCGATCGTAATCAGAATCAGCATCACACTGAACACACTGACCGTAGCTGCCAGGAGCAGATGTATACTTGTCCGCTCTTCTCTTCTCATCTCTCAATAAAACTCCTTTGCAATCTCTCTTCCGATTCACTATTCGAGATTCTCCGAATCTCCACGAATTATATTTTAAATCAGTACGAAGATAAAATCAAGTATATAGTCTGTACAGCATCCGAATATCTTCCAGCATGGTTACAGTTCACGGCCTAACCGGCCGCGAACTGTAACGGCATCCAGCCCATTGAAAAGTTGCCTGACGGCGAGGGGCTGGATGCCCCATCACTGAATTGGCCGGATGCCGTGCAACAGGTGCACGACACCGTGTGAACAGTAACCCAGCATGGACCGAAAGATGTTCGCCAATGTTTGAAAGCGTTCTTTATCTCATTTCTTCTGCATGGACAGAAGCTTATCCAGATACACGGACTTGAACTGCCTGCTTGCAAGCGCCTGTTTGAGAGGCGGGAGCTTTAAGATGGCGCCGAACACGGCTGCCATGGCCCGGTGGTTCGCAAATGCCTGGTTATCAAAGACCAGGTTCTGCAGCGTTCCTTTTTCAATGGCCTGCAGGACAAACCGGTGGGTACTGTTTACAGGAGTGATCACCTGCACCGGACGCCTTTCCAGTTCAATAGCCCCGGTGGGACAATTTCGTGCGCAGACACCGCAGCCCAGACAGATATCTGTGTCGATCACAGGCCGCTTCCTGTCATTTTCTCCCTCCTGCTCCTTCTCTTTCATGGCAATGGCCAGGATCGGGCAGACTTTCGCACATTTTCCGCATCCGATGCATTTCTCCAGAGTTACCCTGGGAATATAATTGGTCGTCGCCACGGGCTGCATGGGACTGAACTTCCTTGCCGCCTGCAGCGCCTCGCAGCAGCAGCCGCAGCAATTGCAGATAAATGCCGGATGCTCCCTGACATTTTCCCCGATCTGCACCAGATTAGCGGCGTAGGAACGCTCCAGCGCATCCTTTGCCTCTTCCTTGGAAATGAGCCGGGCATACTCCCCATGCTCGGCCAGGGAGCGGGCCACATTGTCAAACGTCAGACACACATCCCACGGTGCATCAATCTCGCATGGATGTCCGGCGTGATACATCTTATGTCTGCAGTAGCATGTGCCAAGTCCAATATACTCCGCTTCCTCCACGATATGCGTGGCGCGTTCATAATCCAGGATATGGTTTGTCTTGTCATTGGTCAGTACCGGCTCCTGCACAAACACCCGGCCCAGCCTTGTCTCTGTCACAAAGAACAGGTCCTTAACAAAATCCTCCTCCACATTCATATACTGGTAATAAAGCTCGCTCAGGTACTTCTGGTCAATATCGCCTCTTGTACGCATCAGGGCAAACTCAATGAAGCCAGCCATCGGCGGAGGCATCACGAATTGACGCTGCCCATGATAATCCGAATCTACAAGCAGCGCTTTTTCACACAGATGATCCAAAAGCTTTTCTGCTTTTGCTTCCGTCGTCCCCCAGATCCTGGCCGCCTTTTTCAGCGTAAACGGGCGGACCGGGAGCAGCGCCACCCACTTTGCTTCCTTCTCCGTGTACAATACCTGCAGGATCTTATATAACGTATCTGACGCCGGAGCGCCCTGGGTAAACCAGTTGATCCGCTCCTCCAGATTCTTGTAGGCATCTCTTGTTGTCAAATGTCCCATCTTTATTCGCCTCCCTGTATCATTCGAACCTTGTTGTTCTGTGCCGCTATGAGTCTGTACGAATGACCTGCCTCAGTGGCCGGCACTCTGTCCGCTGTTCCTTAGCGATGCGCAAAACAGCCCTGTTCTTTTTCCTAGTATAACACAAATACAACCCGAAAGGGCAGTTTTTATTGAAAAGAACAGATAACAAGGTTACTTTATGTTACTGTTCACGTTGCTCCTGGATATCTACAATCTCTTCTATCAGAATCTCCGTTTTGTCCTCCAGAATTACGACCCGCTCATGCTCCTTTACTTTTTTAATACGGCCGGTCACAGATGCATAGGAGCCTCCCGCTTTCTTCGGATCCGGCACAAAGTACGTAAAAGAAATGGCAGGGTTCCTGCCGGCCTGCTCCTGTATCCTGCCCAGCTCTCTGTCAAGCTCCGCCCTGCGGTCCTCGTCCAGTTCTGCCCGCTCTTCGGTCAGCCGCTCGGTCTCCCTGACTGCCTCGTGATGACCGGAAAGCGCCGCAAAGGGCGCAAACTGTGCTGCACGGTCCAGGACCGGCATGGGCGGATGGGTTCTGGAAACGGGATGAGGCAATTCGATCATGTCCTGGTATTTGTACATGTCCTTATGGTTCATCATGCTTCGTACTGCCTGACTCATGCCCTGTGTCCTCCTATCTGCTGATTCCGATCAATGACCGTGGAGCCCTCGACCAGATTCACACCTTTTAAAATTGCATTTTTTCCATATTTCTTTTTGATATCCAGCATGGCATGCTGAAGCTTCCTCTCACGCCTCTGCTCTGCCTCTTCCTTTTCACGCTTCTGTTCCATCAGAGCATAGTCTGTGAATAGGTCAAGCTGTTCAAAAGCGGGCGTATTGGCCGCGGTACTCTCATCCATCACACGGTTCGCGCTGATATAAATCCGCCGGATCAGAAAGTTCCGGTTGATGATCCTGTCATATAAATCCAGAACTGCACTCACAATATACTTTGTAGACGAGGTTTGTCTTTCCAGATTGGCGGTCCCATGAGCATGCTTTGGCATCTTCCGGCCGTAGCGGTCTGTCGTCACCTTCGTCTGTTCCGGCTTGTGCACCGACGGATCGGACATATTTCCGATATCATAGCCGACCGTCAGAACCAGCTGATCCGTAACCAGCCCCTTCTCCACCAGATCCAGTACAAGCTGTTCCGTCATCTCCCGAACGACCATTCTCGCCTCTTTGGCAGAATAAGGATGATGCAGCACCTGGCCGGACCCCACGCTGCTCGAGCCTGGCCTGTAATTCTTGATATCTGCCATAGTACAGGGTTCCCACCCCCATGCATGGTCGATCAGTAGCTCTGCATTGACCCCGAACAGACGATAGAGCAGGTCTTCATTGTAATACTCTTCCGGCTTTCCGATGGAACATCTGGCGATGTCTCCCATCGTGAACATACCGTACTCCTCCAGCTTCTTCGCGTAGCCTCTGCCAACCCTCCAAAAATCTGTAAGCGGCCTGTGAGCCCACAGAATCCGGCGGTAGCTTTTTTCATTGAGCGCAGCAATCCGCACCCCATCCTTATCCGGAGGAATATGCTTTGCCACGATATCCATGGCTGCCTTACATAGATAAAGATTTGTCCCGATTCCTGCCGTAGCTGTGATTCCTGTAGCAGTATGGATATCCTGGATGATCCTTCTGGCAAACTCACGGGCTGATACCCCATACTCTATCGGCTGGAAACCGTCCGCCGCATCGGGACATGCATGATGGGGCGCCTTTTGGACACAGGTATCGAGATACTGGGTCACATCCATCATAATCTCGTCAATGGAATATACATGGCAGTCTTCCGGCGCTACATATCTCAGATAAATCTCATATATCTTTGTGCTGTATTCGATATAGAGTGACATCCTGGGCGGCGCCACGATATAGTCAAGCGCCTTCTCCGGCGATGCCTTCAGTTCCATATCGTCAATGGCTGATCCCTCAAGCCTGCGGTCCGGCGAACGCATCTGTCTCTCTGCATTGACTTCTCTGACCCTTTGCACTACTTCGAATAGTCTTGCTCTTCCTGAGATTCCATAGGCTTTGAGAGATGGAGACACTGCCAGACAGATGGTCTTCTCTGTTCGGCATAAATCTGCCACCACCAGATTCGTCGTCATCGGGTCCAGGCCTCTCTCCACACATTCAACAGACGCATAAAAAGACTTCAGATCAATCGCAATATATACAGGATTCTTCCGAATCATACTCATCACCTCATATCCATTTTGAAACTTCCCCAAACAAACATTTGTTCTTTTTATTATATCAGAACTTACGTTTGTTTTCAACAGGATAAAATTGTATTTTTATATGGAAATATTTTGACTTTTATATTATCCTTTATACTTCTAGTATATAGACATTATATCTCGTTTCAAGTGCATCGGTATCTCTGTACAATAGAAAAAAAGGCAGCAGCAGAGTATATTTATAAACGGTATACTTTGAAAACAATATTCTAATAAAAGACAGGCGGTAGATATTTATGAAGAAAAATAACATCACAAATAATTTTGACTTTACTCCCATTGGGCTGGAAATTAAAAAAGCCAGGGAATCCAGAAAAATAACCAGGGAAAAATTGGTGGAACAGCTTGATATCTCTACACGGCATCTGCAGGCAATCGAAATGGAAGGAAGACATCCCAGTTTTGGCCTGCTGGTCCGTCTGGTCACAATGTTTGATATTCCCATAGATCAATACATATTTCCTGATAATACAGGTTCAAAAAGTGTGGAACGAAAACGGCTGGATCTACTTCTGGACAAACTGGATAAACAGGATCTGTCCATTATTGAAGCAACTGCTACAGGGCTGTTTCAGGCAAGAAAAAAAGACAGATAAGTCAAATCCTTCGCGGCGATCAAACATCTGCCTCATTGTTGATGCGGACGTCACAGCATCTGTGCCGTCCTGCAGCATCATTGACTAAATTCAACACAGCGATGGTGTAAACAGCAGGCAATCTTTACTCATCATCCCCGTGTCCCGGATCTTCCCTCAGTCTGAGTACACCGTCCACCAGAATCCGGGCGTCATCAAAAATATAGTCAAACGCCCCTGCCTGGTACATATTGATCACAACCATCCCGATAGGTACCGACAGGATCAGCCCCAGCACGCTGCTGACCCGGTAGCCCACATACAGCAGAAGCAGCGTCACCAGCGGGTTCATCCCCATACTGTCCGCCACCAGCTTTGGCTGCAGAACCTGTCTGACAAGCTGGGTAACTGCATAGAGCACAAACAGGAGAATCGCCGTCTTGTAATCACCCACCAGAAATTTGTACAGCGCCCATGGGATCATTGCCGTTCCGGTTCCAAAAAACGGAAGGAAATCCAGAAACGCGATAAGGAATGCGATCAATGCAAAATAATTAATCTTTAAGAGCGCCAATCCCATCATGAGGATCAGGAACACAACTCCCATGATCTTGAACTGTGCTTTAAAGTATCCTCCTACCGCATACCGCAGATTGTCCATCACCAGCGTCATCCGTTTTACAATGGCCTGCGGCATCACCTTCTTGGCCCAGCTCAGGACCTCATCCCGTTCCACCGTGAAAAAATAAGCAGAAATCACCGATACCAGGACCGATACCAGGAAGAACGGCAGACGCATCGCCAGGTTTCCTGCCGCAGTCACCGTAGGCTCCCCTATCTTCGAGATCAGCTTCCCTATATATTCGTTCAGGTTCGACATCATGGTCTGAAAACCACTCCGCACCTCTTCCGGAAGCCGCGCGAACAGTCCGGACATGGACCAGCCGATCTGCGTAAGCCCTCTGGCAAGCTGGTCATACAGATCCGGCATATTTTTCAGCAGATCACCGACCTCCGTCACGAGCCTGCTGACCGCAAGATAGATCGCCAGGACGATCAGGCCGATGACCAGTACCACGATCAGAGCCGACCCCAGCTTCTTCACGATTTTAAAATGCTTTTCCAGCCAGTTGACTACCGGTGCGGCAATCGCCGAAATACACCATCCGATCACGAAGGGCATAAAGAATACGATTGCCTTCACTCCTATGATGATAAATGCGGCGGTCGCCAGAAGGCTGAATACCAGGCTTACCGCCACCTGCCAGTATGGACGCCTATTTTCCATAAACTATACACCTCTGTCCTGCATTTCATCCGGATTTCTCTGCCCGGACCATTTCTTTATGTTACTATTCACAGCCACTTCACACACATGCACAAAAACAGCCGGCAAAGCCGTCTGCCGATGCTGCGCATCTTGATTTTTTGCTTATGTGGGTGAAGTGACTGATTCCAGTCATATAAAAATTATCAAACAGCTTCTTACAAGCTGTGCTTGACGAATCTGTCTGCTGATTTTTATATGGCTGTGAATAGTAACTTCTTTATAACATTTCACCGAATCTTCTCTTACTCCGCTTCTTCCTGATCCAGAAAAGATTCTATGACTTCCCAGATTTCTTCCCGCCCCTGCTTTGTGACGGACGAAAACGCGATCACCTTTGTTCCCGGGACCAGCTGCAGCCCTTCTTTGACCACCTTGATCTGCTTCTGCACCTGGCTGCGTTTCAGTTTGTCCAGCTTAGTCAGAATCATGATCGGCTGAAAGCCTTTATCCAATATCCACTCATACATCATCCTGTCATTTGCGGAAGGCACATGCCGGATATCGATCAGAAGAAAAACTGCCTTCAGCCTGGCAGAACCGTGGAGATACCGTTCCACCAGCTTTCCCCACTGTGCCTTTTCCTTCTCGGAAACCTTGGCATAGCCATATCCGGGAAGATCCACCAGATACAGCTCCTCATTGATATTGTAAAAATTGATGGTCTGAGTCTTCCCCGGTGTTGCTGAAATCCGTGCATAGGACTTCCGGTTCATCAACGCATTGATCAGGGAAGACTTCCCTACGTTGGATTTTCCTGCGAAGGCCACTTCCAGCTTCTCATTCTCCGGAAGCCGGCTGGTGATTCCGCATACGGTTTCCAAGTTCACATTTCTGATTACCATATATTTCTCCTGTCTGTTATAGTGTTGCGTTATTTTACGGCACAAGCGCCCGTTCCAGGACTTCATCCATATGCTCTACCGGGATGATCTCCAGCCCTTTTGTGATCTCTGCGGACAATTCCTCCACATCCACCTTGTTCTTTTTGGGGATCAGTACCGTCTTGATCCCCGCGTTTTTAGCCGCCAGAAGTTTTTCCTTCAAACCGCCGATTGGCAGCACCCGGCCCCGGAGCGTCACCTCACCTGTCATCGCAAGATCCGCCCGCACCTTCCTGCCTGTGACTGCGGAAAGCATGGCCGTAGACATTGTAATCCCGGCGGACGGTCCGTCCTTTGGAACCGCACCCTCCGGAATATGTACATGGATATCATGCTTTTCGAAAAAGTCCTCCGGAATCTCATAGCGGCTGCTGATCGAACGGATATAGCTGATCCCGGTCCGGGCGGATTCCTTCATCACGTCTCCAAGCTGCCCGGTCAGCATGAGCTCGCCTTTTCCCGGCATGATATTCACTTCAATCTGGAGTGTATCTCCGCCCACGCTCGTCCATGCAAGTCCTCGGACGATTCCTACCTCATCCGAATCATTCGCCATCTGATAGGAATATTTCTCTTTCCCCAGATATTTCTGGATATTTTTTTCTGTAACGGAAATCTTTTTCTTATCCTTTGTCAGTATTTCCTTTGCGGACTTCCGGCATACATTTCCGATCTCCCGCTCCAGCTGCCGGACCCCGGCCTCCTTCGTATAATTCTTTGCCATTTTCCAGATAGCCTGCCTGCTGAAGGTCAGCATATCCGATGTCAGTCCGTGCTTCTCCAGCTGCTTCGGAATCAGATGCTCCGCTGCGATATGGAGTTTTTCATTTTCTGTATAGCTGCTCACCTCTACCACTTCCATACGGTCCAAGAGAGGCCGCGGTATGGTCTGCAGTGTATTGGCCGTAGCCACGAAAAGTACCTCCGACAGATCCAGCGGCACTTCCAGGTAATGATCCCGGAATTTACTGTTCTGTTCACTGTCCAGTACCTCCAGAAGGGCAGAGAAGGTATCTCCCTTATAGTCTGTACTGATTTTGTCAATTTCATCCAAAAGAAGGAGCGGATTTTTCACACCTGCCATGCGGATACCGTTTGCGATCCTCCCCGGCATGGCTCCCACATAAGTCTTTCGATGTCCGCGGATCTCGGCCTCGTCCCTCACCCCGCCCAGCGAAATCCGTACATAAGGCTTTTTCAATGCCCGCGCCAGAGACTTTGCAATGGACGTCTTACCGGTTCCAGGAGGTCCTGCCAGACAGAGGATCGGGCTTTCCCCTTTTTTCGTCAGTGTCCGCACCGCAAGAAATTCCAGCACCCGCTCCTTGACCTGTTCCAGTCCGTAGTGATCCTCCTCCAGCACCTGCTCCGCAAATGCAAGGTCCGAGCTGTCCTTTGCCGCCTTGTTCCATGGCATCTCCAGGATCGTCTCGATATAAGTGCGGAGCACGCCGCTCTCCGCCGGACTGTTCAGGGAGCTTTTAAACCGGCTGATCTCCTTTGCCAGCTTGTCCTTCACTTCCCTGGGCGCTTTCAGCTTTTTGGCCGCCTGCTCAAATTCTTCCGCATCGGACAATGTGGTGTCATCGCCCAACTCCTCCCGGATCAGCTTTAACTGTTCCCTTAAGATATATTCCCGCTGGTGCTTGTCTACCCGTTCTTTGACCTTGGCCCGGATTTCATCTTTGATATCTATGATCTGAACTTCGTTGACCAGCTTAAAAGCCAGCATCTCATACCGCTTCCAGAAATCTGTCTGATTCAGGATCTCCTGCTGATCCACATAATACAGCGGAATGTTTGCGGATATCTCATCTACAAGCTCCTTCAGATCGCTGATCTCCAGGATCCGCCCGACCCCTTCCTTGGACATCTTCCCATTTTTCGCGGCATAATCCACAAAAATGTCTTTCAGACCGCGTATCATAGCCTGTCCGTTCAGATCCGCCGGCGATTGTAAATCCGACTCATCCAGAATCTCCACTTCTGCCCGCAGATATGGGGTCTCGTATTCTATACTTTTCAGGATTCCTCTCGCCTCTCCTGCTACCAGGACACGAAGGATCTTCTTCGGCAGCTTGATGATCTGTCTGACCGAAGCCACCGTACCTACCTCATACATATCCTTCGGACCCGGATTTTCCACATCCTGTTCTCTCTGCAGTACGAGAAAGATCTTCTGATCCTCCACCATGGCCTCCTGCACCGCGGCGACCGACTGTTCCCGGCTGATATCGAAATGCACCACCATCTCCGGCATGATCGTCATTCCCCTCAGCGCGACCATCGGGAGGCTTTTGATTTCACTCTTCATGTATCGCTTCTCCTATTTGTAATCAATTTCCGTATCCTATGCACATCATAATACGTTTTTCTGTCAAATTCAATATGGAAAAGGCAGGTACCTGGTCCGCCCATAATACCCGCCCTCTGTATTTTATTTTCCGCCCTCGGAAAAATCCTTAACTTCATCGGGCGAACTGCGCCCGTTCCGAAAAAACATGCCTGACAGGATGTCCTTTGGAGATAGTCTTAGAATATACTATGCACTCTGGGATGTCAAAAATGACCTGCGTTCCTCTCCGTCACATTCATATAAGGGCTGCCCGGTCCCCTTTACCACATCCTTCGTGATCCTGCATTCCTTGATCGTCTCATCCGACGGCACGCGGAACATGGTATCCATCATGATACCTTCCATGATCGCCCGCAGTCCTCTGGCGCCGGTCTTTCTTGCAAGTGTCGTCTCTGCAATGGCAGTCAATGCGTCCCTGTCAAATACAAGGCGCACACCGTCCAGTTCCAAAAGCTTCTGATACTGCTTCACAATAGCGCTCTTCGGCTCGGTCAGTATCCGGATCAGCGCCTTTTTATCCAGCATCTCCAGAGATACCGTAACCGGAAGACGGCCCACAAGCTCCGGAATCAGGCCGAATTTTACCAGATCCTGAGGAAGCACTTCCCTCAGCAGCACATCTACATTGTACTCATGCTGGGTGGTGATCTCCGCGTTAAAGCCGATGGACTTCCTGTCCAGCCGGGTCTCGATGATCTTATCGATCCCCTCGAACGCCCCGCCACAGATGAACAGGATGTTAGTCGTATCAATCTGGATCAGCTCCTGATGGGGATGCTTTCTTCCTCCCTGGGGCGGAACCGATGCAATAGTCCCCTCTATGATCTTCAAAAGCGCCTGCTGTACGCCTTCCCCGGATACATCGCGGGTGATCGACGGATTCTCTGACTTTCTTGTAATCTTGTCAATCTCATCAATATAAATGATACCGTGCTCCGCACGCTCGATATCTCCGTCCGCAGCCTGGATCACCTTCAAAAGGATGTTCTCCACATCCTCTCCTACATATCCCGCCTCTGTCAGAGCCGTAGCGTCTGCAATGGCAAAGGGAACATTGAGTATCTTTGCAAGTGTCTGTGCAAGAAGGGTCTTCCCGCATCCCGTCGGTCCCAGCATCAGGATATTGCTCTTCTGCAGCTCCACGCCCAGATCCTGCTCTGCCAGAATCCTCTTGTAATGGTTATACACCGCAACCGAAAGCACTTTTTTCGCTTCTTCCTGTCCGATCACATAATCATCCAGAAATGCCTTCATCTCTTCCGGTGTGAGCAGATTGATGTCAGCAAACGGATTTCTCTCATCGTATTCCAGCTCTTCTTCAATAATCTCGGAACAGACATCCACACATTCATCACAGATGTAGGCTCCGTTCGGTCCCGCGATCAGCTTACGGACCTGATTCTGCGATTTATTGCAGAAGGAACATCTTACAATCTCATCCATTACTTTTCCTGCCATTTTTACTTTCACCTCATATTATAATTGGGTATACACAGCTGTCCGGCTCCCCGCAGAGAAAGCCGAACAGTCACACACATTCTGATTCATCCGGTCACCGTGAAGCCTGCCGGACTGCTTTTCATTTTTTAATGCTTCGCAATGACCTCGTCTACCAGTCCATAATCCTTTGCTTCCTGGGCGGACATAAAGTTATCCCTCTCCGTGTCCACCTGGATGACCTCAAGGGACTGCCCTGTATTGGCCGCCAAAATCTCATTCAATCTCTTTCTGGTACGCAGAATATGTTCTGCAGCAATCTGGATCTCGGTTGCCTGTCCTCTGGCACCGCCGGACGGCTGATGGATCATGATCTCCGCATTGGGCAGGGCAAACCGCTTGCCCTTGGCGCCGCCGGAGAGCAGGAAGGATCCCATGCTGGCCGCCATACCGATACATACGGTAGACACGTCGCACTTGATATACTGCATCGTATCGTAGATTGCAAGTCCTGCGGTCACAGAACCGCCTGGGCTGTTGATATAGAGCTGGATATCCTTGTTAGGATCATCCGCTTCCAGAAACAAAAGCTGGGCAACTACGATGTTTGCCGACACGTCACTTACTTCCTCTCCCAGAAAGATGATCCGGTCCTTTAATAATCTGGAATAAATATCGTAAGAGCGTTCCCCCCGGCTTGTCTGTTCAATGACATAAGGTACTAAACTCATTTAAAATTCTCCTTCTTTCTATACTGCCGCACGCACACAGCGGCCGACCCGGGCGCGCCTGGGCGCACTTCTATAATTATTCTTCCACTGCCGCATCTGCGATCAGGGTGATCGCATCCTGTACCGCGATGCTTTCCTTCATCTCTTCGATCCGCTTCTCACCCATATACTCTCTGAAGCTTTCCGGATCTCTGCCGTATGTCTCCGCCATCTTCTTCAGTTCTTCTTCCAGGCGTTCCTCGGACACAACGATATTCTCGGCTTTTGCAACAGCTTCCAGCACCAGCCTTGTACGGATGGTCTTCAGTGCCTGAGCTTCCAGATCCTGCTTCATCCGCTCTTCTGTCAGCCCTGTCATCTGGAAGTACATCTCTTTTGTCATACCCTGCATCTGGAGACGGTAACCCATATCATCCTCCATCTGCCGTACCTGCAGGTCGATCATCGGCTGCGGGATATCCATCTCGGCATTCTCCGCCGCCTGGTCCACTGCCTGATCCTCAATCTTCTCCCGTGCCTCAGCCTGCTTCCGGTCTGTCAGCTTCTTCTCTACTTCCTGTCTGTACTCTTCCAGAGTCTCGCACTCGGAGACATCGGATGCAAATTCATCGTCCAACTCCGGCAGTTCCTTTTCCTTGATCGTGTTTACCACGCATTTGAAGAGCGCATCTTTTCCTGCCAGCGTTTTCTCGTGGTAATCTTCCGGGAACTTCACATTCACTTCCACTTCCTGGTCAATCTCAGCGCCGATCAGCTGATCTTCAAATCCTGGGATAAATGCGCCGGAGCCGATGGTCAGCGGATAATCTGTCCCCTTGCCGCCCTGGAATGCTTCCCCGTCTACGAATCCTTCGAAGTCCAGCGTGATCATATCATCCTTCGCTACGCTCCGGTCTGTCACTTCTACAGTTCTTCCGTTACGCTCACGCTCCCTCTGAATCTCTGCGTCTACATCCTCCGGAGTCACTTCCACAGGAACCTTATCTACCTTGAGTCCTTTGTATTCTCCCAGTGTTACTTCCGGCTTTACCGCCACTTCCGCTGTAAAGATAAAGGGCTTTCCCTTCTCCATCTGTACCACGTCTACCTCAGGCTGGGACACAATATCCAGCTCACACTCGTCATAAGCGTTGCTGTAAGCAGTGGGGATCATACGGTTGATGGCATCATCGTAAAAAATCTCCACTCCGTACATCTTCTCCAGCATCTGGCGCGGCACCTTTCCTTTACGGAATCCCGGGACAGAAATCTTCCCGCGCTGCTTCAGATATGCAGCCTGAATCGCCTTCTCCACTTCCTCAGCGGCAACCTCGATCGTAAGCTTTGCCATATTATGCTCTAACTTTTCTACCTGTAGACTCATTTTCATTTCCTCCTTGACTTTGCATATACCCGGCCGTATGCAGGCCAATCTATATCATTCTTCTATTCGCATTTTCCGTTCACACTCCATGGGTGTTCACAGTCATTAAACAAGTATAGCATAAGAGTTCCTTGATTTCCAGCACTTTTTACAGGAAATAACCTCTATTTAATCGCGGTAAATGATGGAACGGCTGATTTCTTCCGCCTTTTCCTCTCCGCACAGCAATGCGGTCAGCTTCAATGCAAACGGAATGGCGGTTCCCATCCCCCGGCTGGTGATGATATGCCCGTCCGCACAGACCTGATCCCGGACCACCTCTGCGCCCTCCAGCTTTTCTTCAAAAGTCGGATAGCAGCAGGCCTTCCGCCCTTTCAGAAAGCCAAGCCTGCCGAATACGCTGGGCGCCGCACAGATTGCCGCAATATAACTGCCTTTTTCATGATATGCCCGGAGCAGCTCCTGCAGTCCTCTGTGATTCATCAGATTCCGCGTTCCGGGCATTCCCCCAGGAAGCACCAGCATCTCTGTGTCTGAAAAATCCATTTCTTCGAACAGGCAGTCCGCCTGCACATCAATCTGATGTGAGCCGTGAATGGTTTTCTCTCCTGTGATGGACACCATATGCACCTGGACTCCTGCCCTGCGCAGGATATCCACAACGGTAAGTCCCTCGATCTCTTCAAATCCGTCTGCCAGAAATACACTGATCTTTTTCATGCTCTGTCCATGCTCCTTTTCTCGACCATTACTAAATTCCCAATATTTCCTTTACCATATCTTTCATCTTGTCTGCATCGCACTCTCTTGTGTGAAGGATCTGTGCGCTGCGGATTTCCTCGATCGCATGTGGGACCGGTGTTCCGGAAGCTTTTTCCAGCTCATCGATCAACGCAAATTCCTCCATGCTGCCGTATTTCTCATCGATAGCAGTCATCACGCTCTTTACAAACTTGTAAGGACTTGCGGTGGATGCCACAAGGTTTTTCGTCCGGTCTTTGCTTTGCTCCCGGTAGTTCCTGCAAACATGGGCCGCTACTGCCGTATGCGTATCCATCACATATCCTGTGGACTGGTAAGTATCCCGTATGGCTGCCCGGGTCTCTTCCTCCGTAGCAAAGCCTCCCACAAAATCCGAAAGCCGCACTTTCATTTCTTCCGTGATCTCATATCTCCCCTCGGACTTCAGCGCTTTCATCAACTCCTCGTTCTTCCCGGCATCCTCTCCGGCGATCGTATAGATCAGACGTTCCAGGTTGCTGGAGATCAAAATGTCCATAGATGGGGAGGATGTCAGCACAAATTCCCGGTTCCTGTCATAGGTTCCTGTCCGGAAGAAATCAAACAGGACTTTATTCTCATTGGACGCACAGATCAGCTTTGCAATCGGCACGCCCATCTGCTTCGCATAATACGCAGCCAGGATATTGCCGAAATTTCCTGTCGGAACCGTCACATTGACTGTCTCGTCCGGACCGATCTCTTCGTTTTCCAGAAGCTTTGCGTATGCATATACATAATAGACAACCTGGGGAACAAGCCGCCCGATGTTGATGGAATTTGCAGAGGAAAACTGGAATCCCTTTTCCGCCAGTTCCTTCTCCAGTTCCTTGTCCTCAAACAGCGCCTTCACACCGGTCTGCGCATTGTCAAAGTTTCCATGGATGGCAATGACAGCCGTATTGTCCCCTTTTTGGGTCACCATCTGAAGCTCCTGGACCCGGCTCACCCCGTTTTTCGGATAGAACACGATGATTCTTGTCCCCGGCACATCCGCAAACCCGGCCAGTGCCGCCTTTCCCGTGTCGCCGGAGGTCGCCGTCAGGATGACGATCTCGTGGGTCACATGGTTCTTTCTTGCCGATGTGGTCAGCAGATGGGGCAGGATGGAAAGCGCCATGTCCTTAAACGCGATCGTTGCCCCGTGGAACAGCTCCAGATGATAGGTATCCCCTACCTTCACCAATGGAGCGATGACTTCTGTGTCAAATTTGGAATCATAGGCACATGCGATACAGTGCTTTAACTCTTCCTCCGTAAAGTCTGTCAGGAACTGCTTCATAACGGCATAAGCAGTCTCCTGATAAGACATGTCTTTCAATTCCTCCATTGTGACATCCAGCTTCGGCACGGAAACCGGAACGAATAATCCGCCGTCCGGAGCGAGCCCTTTCAGTATCGCCTCGGAAGCCGTAACCGCATGCTGTGCATCCCGTGTACTTTTATATAGTAGATTCATCTCTTCCACCCTTTTCTTTTTCTATTTTTTCCGCCTTTTTTCCATTGATACAGCTAGTGTAGTGACCGCTGTACTATTGGGATGCCTTTTGGGTATACTTTACCAGCCCGCCTGCTGCGATCAGCTTCTGCATAAATTCCGGGAACGGCTGTCCCTGAAATTCGGTGCCTTTTGTGCGGTTGTAGATCTTTCCGCTGTCAAAATCCACTTCCACCTCGTCTCCTGCCTCGATCCCTCTTGCCGCTTCCGGACATTCGATGATCGGCAGTCCGATATTGATTGCATTTCTATAGAAGATACGCGCAAATGTCTCCGCGATCACACAGCTCACTCCCGCTGTTTTGAGACAGAGCGGCGCGTGTTCTCTGGAGGAGCCGCAGCCGAAGTTCTTATTTGCCACGATCAGATCTCCCGGCTGTACCTTGTGCACAAATTCGGGGTCTATATCCACCATCGCATGGCTCGCCAGCTCCTGTGCGTCAAAGGAATTGAGGTATCTTGCCGGAATGATCACATCCGTATCTACATTATCTCCATATTTAAAAACGTGTCCCAATGCTTTCATGACTTGTCACCCACTTTCTCCGGATTTGCGATGCATCCTGCGATCGCACTGGCTGCCGCCACTTCCGGGGAAGCCAGATAGATGAGGGAATCCACGTGTCCCATCCGACCCACAAAATTGCGGTTCGTCGTAGAAACGCACTTCTCCCCTGCTGCCATTACGCCCATATGTCCGCCCATGCAGGGACCGCAGCTCGGCGTATTCACCGCACAGCCCGCATCAATAAAGATATCCACCAGGCCTTCTGCGATACACTGCTTATAAATCTTCTGAGTCGCCGGCACTACCATCACCCGGACATCCGGATGTACGGTATGTCCTTTCAGGATAGCCGCGGCCTTCCGCATATCTTCCATACGCCCGTTGGTACAGGAACCGATCACCACCTGGTCGATCCAGATAGGTTCCATCGCCTCCACCTCGTCGATGGTCTTTGCATTGCCGGGAAGATGCGGAAATGCAACGGTGGGACGCACCTCGTCCAGATGAATCTCCACCACCTCGTCATACTCCGCATCCTCGTCTGCCGCATAGATCTTATATTCCTTTTTGGAGTGCTCTTGGATATAAGCCTCCGCCTGCTCGTCTACGGGGAAGATCCCATTCTTGGCCCCTGCCTCAATGGCCATATTGGCCATGGTAAAGCGGTCGTCCATGGAGAGGCTGGCAATGCCGTCCCCGGTAAACTCCATGGACTTATACAGCGCGCCGTCCACACCGATCTTACCTATAATATGGATAATGATATCCTTGCCGCTGACATAGGGGCCCGGCTTCCCGGTCAGTACAAAACGGATGGCCGAAGGCACCTTGAACCACAGTTCCCCGGTTGCCATTCCGGTTGCAATATCGGTTGTCCCCACGCCGGTAGAAAATGCTCCCAGCGCCCCGTATGTACAGGTGTGGGAATCCGCTCCGATGATGCACTCCCCGGCAGTGACTACCCCTGCCTCGGGCAGAATCGCATGCTCGACTCCAGACTTTCCCTGCTCAAAGAACCAGCTTAAGCCCTGCTCCTTTGCAAATTCCCGGATTGCTTTTGAATTTTCAGCCGACTTGATATCCTTATTTGGTGTAAAATGATCCGGAACCAGGACCACCTTGTCTTTATCATAAACTTTATCTGCCATTTCCCTGAAAATAGGCAGCGCCATCGGACCGGTGATGTCATTTGCCATGACCACATCCAGCTTCGCTTCGATCAGCTGACCGGCCGAGACAGAATCCAGTCCCGCATGAGCGGCCAGTATCTTCTGCGTCATTGTCATTCCCATTGTGACAACCTCCTTCAAATTTGCTTTCTGCGGATCTGTTCTGAACAGTCGCTTTCTGTCTGCTATTCTAACACACAATATCAGGAAAGAAAAGAAGAAGTTTCTTTGTCTCAGGAAGGAGCATGATGAAAAAAGTTGGATCAGCCTATTTTTTTCCTGGCTGCGGTGATCAGGACGGCCAGTGATAAAATGAGAAGGAGGACTGGAAACAGGATGTTTGCGGCATCTCCGGTCTTGACGGATTTTGCTGGTTCAGAATGAGGCGCAGGCTCTTCCGGCTGTTCTTCCGAAGGATTCTCGGTCATGTTGATCCGGACGGTCTGGGACTCGTCGTTGATGTCCTCGTGGGAGGCCAGTATCGCTCCGTTGATATAGAGTTTTTCGAACACTACAGCTTCTGTATTTTTGAGGGACGCCGCCTGAAAGGTAAATTCCACTTCAGCGGTTCCTTCTTCTTTTTCCGGGATAAAGGTGGTTTCGGCTTTGATTTCGTTTTCTTCGATCAGAATGGGGCTGCCTGTCGACTTGTCCATCAGGATGCCCTTTAGCTTATATTCCTCTCCGGGAATCAGATTTTTATAGGAGACCTTGTCTACGATGCTAATCTCGTTTTCAGCGATGATCTTCTGGCTGCCGGTTTGTTTTTCTGCAGCCCGGGTCTTGAGTTCCGGGAAATAGAGCGTCTGCTCTTCGTAATGAATATCTTTGTGGGCGGCGACTTCTTCGCCATCTTTCGTTATACTCTCAAAAGCCACAGCGGTTCTTCCCGCAAGATAGGACGCATTAAATTCGAATGTTACGTCTACTGTTCCGGAATCAGATTCCGGAGTGAAGGTCGTTTCCGCCTTGATCATTTTTCCGTATTCCCAAAGTACCTCCTCTGTTTTCTGGTCCATCAGGGTTCCTTCTACCGTATATTCCTGTCCCGGGATCAGATTGGAATAAAAGACTGTATCCACAACCACCACGTTTTCCGCCAGCTGGGCACTGCGGCTGTTGGTCTTGACATCTCTTGCAGTGGTCCTCACTTTTGGGAAATAGACGGTCTGCTCCTGACTGTCAATGTCCGCGTGAACCGCATATACTTTGTTGCTTTTCTCCAGCGTCTCAAAAGCGACCAGCGTTTTTCCCTCCAGATTGGAACCGTCAAATTGAAAGCTCACCTCTGTCTTTCCGTCTTTTTCCTTTGGGGTAAATTTTACTTCTGCTGTCACATCTGCACCGCCCGCATCCTGAGCTGTCATACCCGTTTCCTTGTCTATCAGTTTTCCGCGGAGTATGTATTCCTGTCCTGGTTTCAGATTTTGGTAGGAAATCGTGTCAACAATCGAGACCCTTTCTGCCGCCACGGCCGTATTTGTCCCTGTCGTCTCGTCCAGCGCCTTTGTTTCGATGCCCGGAAAATGGATGGTCTGTCCTTCGTCACTGATATCTTTATGTTCTGCAATCTTTTTCTCCTTTTCATACAGCTCCTCGTATAGAACGATATCCCTGCCATGCAGCCCGGATGCGTCAAAGGTACACTCCACCTCTGTCATACCTGACGGTGCTGCCGCGGTAAATATCTGTTCTGCGGTGACCGGATTTCCTTCCTGATCCGCAACAGGCTTCTGGGTTTTCTTGTCCATGACCGTACATTTCAGAATGTATTCCTGCTTTTCCTTTAATCCGCTGTAAAGCACGGAATCGACGATCGTAACAGGACCGGTCTGTGCATAATGGTTTCCGGTAGCTTCGTTTCTGGCACTGGTGGAGATAGCCGGATCAGCTTCGGTCAGATCTTTATTTTCCAGATTTCCCAGGTTGACAGTCACGTTGTCTTTGTAAATGACCAAGGGAATTTCCAGCATTTCTTTTCCCTCGTTTGCCCTGGTTGGAAGTTCTTCCAGAATATAGGTATCAAAAGGGAGCGCTCCCAGATCGTCGTCCACAGGCGCACGGCCGCCTTCCCCGTCCAGGCCAAACCAGAGTCCGTCCTCCTTTCCTCCCTGATTGGTGTTCCTGGTATGCGGATTCCAACCTGATTCAGAGGAATAGTACCCATTCTCGTCTGTTGTGATCCGATGGGATTCCCCTGTTGTCGTACTTGTCAGGCTGAACTGAACATCGGGCATCACCTTCTGTGTCCCGGAATCAATCTTGCGCAGTTCAAAGTCTCCCCGCTTCACCCGGTTCTGGATGGAATGGCCTGCATCAGTCAGGTCTGCGACTCCGCCGTTCTTTGTGATCACAAATTCCCTGCTGAGTATTCCCTTCTCAAGATATCCAGATGGCGCTCCTGTCTCAATGACCCGGTATTTTCCATATGGAAGCAGATTCTGCGCCGTCTGCGCAATTCCGGTTTCATCCGTCTTGATCACAGCGGCCGCCTCATTCCGCGCATAAGCTTTTCCGTCCACGACCACGGTATATTCGTTCAGGTTTACAACCGAAAATACTGCATTTTCCAGAGATGCGCCGCCCTGTGGTACTGCTGCCTCCGTGTCAAAATCACGCTTCCTGATCTTTACGCCGCCGCGGATCACCCGGTTATACACCGCATATCTGTTTCCGCCCTGCAGAGCCGCTTTACTGCCTGTCTGACGGATCTGCGCAACATATACGCCGGTTATTTTTTCTGCACTTCCTTCCGCCTGCAGATATGCATCCTCCAGCAGATATCCTTCGGGCGCCTTTGTCTCCTCTACTGTGATGGTCCCAAGAGGCAGCACCGGGACTCCGTTCATCACAAAAAAATCATCGCCTGAAGCTTTATATTCCTCACGAAGCAGCGCCTGATATTTCATGGCATTGCCCGTTCCGTCCGGCACTGCTCTGGTCTCCAGCACCCAGGTTCTGTCCGGTGTCTGAGGCAGGTTTTCCTTTTCATAAAATCCGCTGTAGTATCTCACCGTAAACTGTGCGCCTGCAAGAGATGCTCCATTCTGCGGCATGCCGTCCCCGAACTCCTGATCCCGTTTGACCAGTTCCAGCCCTGCCGGATCATTGACCGGCGTGTCGCTTACATCCAGCTGTGTACTCCCCCCGGCTTTCACATGAATCGTATAGACCCGGGAGTTCTTCTGATAGCCGGACGGGGCCGCAGTCTCTTTTACCCAGTAGTCTCCCTCTGACAGTTCCAGGGCATCACTCTCTCCGGAATCTCTGATCACTGCCCTGGCTGACAAGGTTGTACAGGATGCATCTGCATAGATTCCATATTCCGCATTACTCAAGGAATAGCACGGATTCCCATCGGTAATGCCGGGATGCGAAGAGCTCTTACGCAATTTTACCGTACCGTTTGCGGGGCCTTCGTATTCCAGCCATACAATATCCTGAGCGTCATTATACGCCACATATACTTTATACTCCCGGAATACTGACATGGACGCCCTGCCGCTGTTCATCTGTTCATTCAGAGCGCTCCGCATGGCCTGGATCTGCACGTCTGTCAAACCGTCTGTTTCACCGGTATATTCGATTCCGATCATTGCATGGATATAAGGATATGGGTTAGCCGTTCCGCCGAACAGGGCTGAAGCTTCTCCTGCCCATGGACCGTCCTGCCCAAACATCAACGCCATTTTTATCCTGTCATTATTCAGTTCGGAGATCTGGTAGCGTCCGGCCGGGGTCGGTTTATTGGGCTGTGCACAATATCCCATATAATGTCCTTTCTCTGTCACTACATAAAATTCTGTTGTACTCCAGTTTCCATAGCTGTGGGCAGTTCCTGGAGTGATCGTACAGTCGGATCCGGCCGCCGAGCGCATCATCCTGCCGTTTCCGCCGGCCACATATGCCGTACCATAATTCCCGGTCACCATTCTTCCAGCCGGGACCCTGCCGAAAGCAGAATCCTCCCCGGATTCTTCAGCTGCGTCCAAATCTGCCTCTCCCGTCTGATCCGGGATATTTTTTTCGTCTCTCCTTTCTCCCCCGGATGAATCCGAAGGATAATCAAAAGGCTCTTTTTCCTCCGGTGTTCCCGGCATTTCTTTTTGTCCGTCCGCTTCTTGTTGTGGTATTATTGTTGTTTCTTCTGATATATTTTGTTTTTCTTGTTCATTTGCTTCTCTTTCTGTTTTCGGTAATTTCTCTGACATTGAACCTTCCGTTTCTGCCAAAGCCTGGTTTTCCATCCTTTCTTCCGCCCGCACGGAAGCCACGCTTGCCGAGGCCATACAGCTGAAGATCAGCAGAAAGGCCGCCGCTGTACGCAGCATACCCGGCATGTTGTAAAAAAATCTTTTCATTCTTTTTTCTCCTCCATAAAAATACAGACAATACACTGCTGTCTGGAATGCCTGTACGGAAAAGCGCCACTAAAAAGAAGACCTCCTTTCTGCAAAAATGTGAATAAAACTACATAGCTATGTCCTCGCTTTTGGATAATGGGATGATGCTCCCTGTGAAAAAAAGAAATGTCCTAAGACGAGTAATTTGATAATAAACGATAAACTGGAATTTGTCAATGCAATATAAAAAATTCGTTACAGGTCACACTTGACCAGGCGTGACCTGTAACGAATCAATCAATGTTTTTTCTCTATATACTTTTTCGCCGTCAGCGCCTCCGCGCACAGCACTGCGCCGCCTGCCGCGCCGCGGACTGTATTGTGGGAAAGTCCGATAAATTTAAAATCAAACATGCTGTCTTCCCGCAGACGTCCGATGGACACTCCCATCCCGTTCTCATAATCCACATCCAGCTTCACCTGGGGACGGTTGTCCTCCTCCTGATAGCGGATAAACTGCCTGGGCGCGCTGGGAAGCTCCGCCTCCTGCGGAAAGCCTTTGAAATTCACCAGCTTCTCGATGAGCTGCTCCTTCGTGGGCTTTTTCTCAAAGTTTACAAATACCGCCGCCGTGTGGCCGTTCAGTACCGGCACACGGATGCACTGGCAGGTGATCTTCGGGGATTCTGCCTTGACGATCTGTCCGGCCTCTACTCTGCCCAGGATCCTCAAAGGTTCCTGCTCGCTCTTCTCCTCTTCCCCGCCGATATAGGGAATCACATTTTCAACCATTTCCGGCCAGTCCTTAAACGTCTTGCCTGCGCCGGAGATTGCCTGGTAGGTGGTCGCTGCCACTTCCTTCGGGCCAAATTCCTTCCATGCAGCAAGGCAGGGCGCATAGCTCTGAATCGAGCAGTTTGGCTTTACGGCGATAAATCCGCGGGTAGTGCCGAGACGTTTTTTCTGGTCTGCGATCACATCAAAATGCTCTACGTTGATCTCCGGAACCACCATGGGCACGTCCGGAGTCCAGCGGTGCGCGCTGTTGTTGGATACTACCGGGGTCTCGGTCTTTGCATATGCTTCCTCGATGGCCTTGATCTCATCCTTCGACATATCCACCGCGCTGAATACAAAATCCACCGTAGAAGCAACCTTTTCCACTTCATTCACATTCAGTACAACTAGCTTCTTCACTGCTTCCGGCATGGGAGTGTCCATTTTCCACCTGTCTCCTACCGCCTCTTCGTAGGTCTTTCCGGCAGAGCGGGGACTTGCCGCAACTGTCACCACCTCAAACCATGGATGATTCTCCAAGAGGGAGATAAACCTCTGGCCTACCATGCCTGTCGCTCCTAATATACCAACCTTTAACTTCTGTTCCATCCTGATCCTCTCCTTTATCCTTTCAAAATCAATTCCTGCCTGACAGCCATCCTTCGATCAGATCTGCCCATTTCTGTGCAGAAACTATTCTGCACTCAAGTACACCTTTTCCGATACGAACGTTATTTCTCGATCAGTCCAGTCATTTTCCTTGTAAAAATGGTTCCCCGGCCAGATACGCCTCTTCCTGCGCGATCACCTGTTCCATGGCCGTCTTCCCCGGCGCGCCGATGGTATTGCGCATCTCCACGCAGGTCTTCATGCTGACCGCCGCATAGATATCTTCTTCAAATACGGGCGAAATATTTTTGTATTCTTCCAATGTCAGATCATCCAGCGCCTTTCCCTTTTCGATACAGTACAGCACCAGCTGTCCCACGATCCCATGTGCATCCCGGAAGGGCACCCCGTGGTTCACCAGGTAGTCCGCCGCATCTGTAGCATTGGTAAATCCGTGCTTCGCACTGTCCGTCATCCGGTCTTTCAGAAATCTCATAGTTGCC
This sequence comes from Lachnospiraceae bacterium M18-1, assembly GCA_000403295.2. Lineage (GTDB taxonomy): Bacteria > Bacillota > Clostridia > Lachnospirales > Lachnospiraceae > Schaedlerella. Next base: position 1,389,366 of record KE159605.1, read on the forward strand.
AGCATTCCGGTAAACAATACAAGACACCCTTTTGTCGTATCCATAGCGTCAAAGACCAGCTCTTTGTCCTCCTGCATATCTTTGTTGTATGCCAGCGGAATCCCCTTCATCGTAGTCAGCAGCGACATCAGCGCGCCGTATACCCGGCCCGTCTTTCCCCGGACAAGCTCGGCGATATCCGGATTCTTTTTCTGGGGCATGATACTGCTCCCGGTGCTGTAGGCGTCGTCCAGCTCCACGAACTGATATTCATTGGAATTCCAGATGATCACTTCCTCGGAAAAGCGGCTCAGGTGCATCATCACGGTGGACATGGCGGACAGCAGCTCGATCAGATAATCCCGGTCTGACACGGAGTCCATGCTGTTTCGCGTGGGTCCGTCAAATTCTAAAAGTTCCGCCGTATAATCCCGGTCCAGCGGATAGGTGGTGCCTGCCAGCGCCCCGGCTCCCAGCGGGCAGGTATTCATCCTGCGGTAAATGTCCTTCATCCGGGAGCGGTCCCGCCTGAACATTTCAAAATACGCCCCCAGATGATGCGCCAGCGTGACCGGCTGCGCCTTCTGCAGATGGGTAAATCCCGGCATGTAGGTTTCCGTATGCTCCTTCATCATATTCAGGAGCGTTTCCAGGAGGCTTTTCAAAAGCCCGTCCAGTTCCAGGATCTCATCCCTTGTATATAACTTCATATCCAGAGCCACCTGGTCATTCCGGCTGCGTCCGGTGTGGAGCTTCTTCCCCACATCCCCGATCCGGTCGATCAGATTGGCCTCCACAAAGCTGTGGATATCCTCATATTCCTCTGTGACCAAAAGCGTACCGTTCTCCACATCCTTACGGATGCCGTTCAGTCCTTCAATGATCTGGTCTCTCTCCTCCGCGGTCAGGATTCCCTGCCTGGCGAGCATCGTCACATGGGCGATGCTGCCCCGGATGTCCTGCGCATAAAACCTCTTGTCAAATGAGATGGACGCGTTGAAATCGTATACCAGCTTGTCCGTCTCCTTCGTAAAACGACCGCCCCATAATTGTGCCATTCCTGTTCCCTCTCTTCTTAGTCCAAATTCACCCGCTTACCGTCAGACAAATTCTCTCTAGTGTAACCCGATTTAAATACCTTTCTGTTTCATGCAGGATAAATTTTCATCTGCAAGACGGCTGAATGAGGCGATGCCGGTAGCATCGTCGATTGAAGCCAACACCGCAGATGGAAATTCAGGCAAGTCATTTGGCGAAATATGGATGGTACACTAAGTACAGTTCGCAGCCGGCCCGGCCGTGAATTGCAGCAGTCTGTTTTTTGATCAACGGCTTTGAAACGGATAATTATCAATCATCGTATCATACATCAAGGCTCCTGTCTATAAGGAACTTCTTACAGTTTCACCCCTGGATTCCCCGATTTTCCAGTGAAAACTGACAACCGCAGTAGTCCTGGCGGTACAGCCCGTACTCCCCGGACAGCTCCACTGACCTCTGATATCCGTTTTTCTTCTTGAAATCCGACACCAGATAAGTCACCCCCATCTCCTTCCCCAGGGCGGCGCCGATCTCATTGAGCTTCTGCGCGTTTTTCAGCGGGCTGATGCTGAGGGTCGTGGTAAAATAATCGAATCCGCCTTCTTTTGCTTTTTCCGCCGCCTCCTTCAGACGCAGGGAATAGCAGCCAAAGCACCGCTCGCCTCCTTCTTTTGCCCGTTCCAGTCCGGAGGCCATATGGTAAAACCTTTCCTTATCGTAAATGCCTTCCATAAAGGAAATTGGATGGACCGTCTCTAATTTTCCGATCAGCATCTGCTGCTCTGCCGCCCTCTTGTAATATTCCTCTTCTGGATAAATGTTGGGATTGTAATAAAACACTGTGATCTCGAAATAATCGGAAAGATATTCGAGGACATAGCTGCTGCAGGGAGCGCAGCAGCTGTGAAGCAGAAGGCGCGGCACTCTGCCCTCCTCCTGCAGAGCTTCCAGAATCTGATCCAGTTTTTTTTGATAATTTATTTTTTGTATCTGCATTGTTTCTCAAGCTCCATTCCCTGATTCCTGCGTATCTGCCCAGTCCTATTGCATGTATGTCGCAATCTTGTTCTAAACTGCGCAAATCTTTGCCACCTGTACGGTTGCAATCCGGAATCTCAGTTTTATGCAATTTATTGCAATAAAACTGAGATTATGGATTAGCAACCTACTCATGAATGAGCAAAAAGCGGCTGCGTTAGCAGACGTAAGAGTGCGTTAGCACGGTTTTTGCGAATGGATGCGTCGGTTGGAGGCTCTTTAGGGCGTCCAACCGTACAGGTGGAATCTTTGTCAATTATAGCCCCTTTCCAGGCAGTTTTCAAGCCGTGCATTACAAAATTCAAATGCTTAAGGAACCCGTGCACAAGTAAACTTGCGCAGGGACAATTTTTCATATTGCTGCTGTTGCAGAATTTCTACATAACATTATACTTCTCCACCGTGTAGCTTAGGATATCGGTCAGGATATAGCTCTCATATATCTCAAAGGGCTTTTCCTGGTTCTCGTGCAGGCAGTAGGAGGTTGCGTGAATCCGCAGCAACGGCTGTGCCTCCTGCAGTCCCAGGGTCTTTCGGATCTCTTCGCTTCCCATGGTTGCGACAATGTTCTGCTTTACCCGGGAGATATTCAATGCATAGAAGGATTTCAGGATATCGTATAAGGAGCATACGTTAAAATTGAAGGATTCCAGCTTGGAAAACATGGCTGCAGGCAGAATGGAAGTATTGACGCAGCATACATTTTCGTCTGCCATATACAGGCATTTTAGCCTGTATACCTCGTCCTCCGGCGAAAGCTCCAGCAGCTTCGCGCTCTCTTCCCCGGCTTGTTCCCGGGAAAAATAAAGCTGCTTTCTTCCGGGTTTTTTTCCCTCATGCACGATTGCCTCGGTAAAGCTGTGGATGCGGGAGAGGCTTTCCACGGAATGTTCCCTCACGAAGCAGCCTTTTCCCTTAATTTTATACAGCTTATTTTCTTTTACCAATTCATCAACCGCCCTTCTCACCGTGATGCGGCTTACCTGATACATTTCACAGAGCTCGCTCTCAGAAGGCAGTACCTGGTTCGGCTTATATTCCATTGAGTCTATCTTCTGAAGAAGCTCCCTTTTTATCACTTCATATTTTGAAACATTGTTTCCCATATGTCCCCCTGTTCCTGTGGGGTTCTATGTACACTGTCCGGTCCCGCCGGGGTACAAAACAGCAGCCTTACCTGTCCTCTGTCCGTACCTTCTTCGCAATCTTTCTCCAGTTCCAGTATCCGTAAGAAGAATTGCACAGGTTCACGCATTTCATAATAATGATCAGGATGGCGCTCTTGTCTCCGGACATAAATACCATGATCCACATTACGATAGACAGTGCATTGACGATCACCCACATGAGCCATTGCTCTGAATAACGTAATAAGTATAACATACTTGCAATCACAGATACAACCGTTGTCAGAGAATCCATGAATGCAAAGTTTCCGCCGAGCCATACGAGGATTTTCGCGTAGATCAGGGTTCCGGCGATCGTAATGACAACCGTGCCGGCTGCAAACCGGGGCGTCATGATTCGGAATTTTACTTCCCCGCTGTCAGCAGAGTTCTTTTTCCACATGAAAATGGCTGTGGCGCTGACCGGAATGGAATACAGCAGGTTGTACATGATTTCCCCGTACAGCGGAATGCTGAAACAGTTAATCGCATACAGCGCGCTGTTGATGATCGCGAAATACAGACCCGCAACCTTTCCTTTTGCGCCGAGAACCAGGTTCAGGCTGCTGGATAAGGTCAGCACCAGCATAAACAGGTCCTGCCTGTTGATAAACCATGCCGCCGTCTGAAAGATCAGTACAAATGCCAGCCATGCTTTTTCATAGATGCTCCAGTCCTTAAAAAATTCTTTGATCTTATTCATAAGTGCTCCTCCATCCTTTTCTCAAATGTTTCTTTGTCCATAACCGGGCCCTGTACGCTTACGACTGCGGCGGCCACACGGTTTGCAAGCCGGATGCTCTCTTCCCGGCCAAGCCCTTTTTTCAGCCCGCCGATCACGGCCCCGATATGGCTGTCCCCTGCGCCGATCGTATCCACCACCGTTGTTTTTACAGAGGGTACTGTGTGAAGCTCGTCTCCCTCATAATAAACGGTTCCTTTTTCGCCCAGAGTGACGATCACCAGATTGCCTGTGCGGCTGTACAACTCCCGTACCGCGTCCAAAATATCTTCCGCCGGGACGTATCCGTCCGCACCGCCGCTGTTTCCCGGATCTGGTTGATGGGATGCCCGGGTAAAGTCCATCGCTTCTTTTTCGTTGAGATGGAGAATGGGATGTACGGAAAAAATCTGTTCCATCACCGCTGCGTCAATGCTGCAGATCACAGGGCCGGGGGCGAAGAAAATCTGTTTGTCCCCATGTCCGCAAAGCCATTCTCCGATTGCCTGTCCGCCCTGGCCGCAGACCTGATAGCCCGCCACATAAATGCTGTCATATTGATCCATGTCCAGGGAATCCAGCCATTTTTTCTGAAAAGCACCTTCAATCCCCTGGGCTGTAATGAAGGTCCGCTCCCCGGTTGCCTCTACCAGATCCAGGCAGTATCCGTTGTCCTGGCTGTCGTCCTGGATCAGAATGTCATAACCGCACCGCTCCAGCTCCGAACGGATCATATCGGCGTAGGGGCCTTTTCCCACGGGGACGCACAGGTCTGCGGCGCTCTCCAGATTCCGCAGGGTATTTGCCGCGTTGTAGGCACAGCCGCCGATCACGATCCCTGACTCGCTGCACAGCACGTCCTCGCCGCTTTTGGGCAGGGCTTCAATTTTCATGAGCATGTCGATCATCGCTGCTCCGACTACCAGCGTTTTCATTTCAGCTTTTCCCTTCCTTTCAGAAGAATCTCGATGTATGCGTCAAAATCCGCATCATTCTGTTTTTGCAGTGTTTCGATATATTCCGGCCTGATGGAGTCCGCTCCTTTGAACGCGCCGCAGATGGCTGAAGCCATTGCTCCGATGGTATCCGTGTCCCCGCCCAGATTCGCGCACATCAGACATGCCCGGTTGGGATCCTGTGTATAATAGGCTACGGAAACCGCCGCCGGAACGGATTCGATGATGCATACTCCTGTCCCTACAATGTCGTAGATCTTCTGGGTGAACGTATCCTCGTCGTCCGCAAATTGTTTCGCTAACTGCAGGCCGATCTTCGTGCGCTCCGCCAGTCTCGGGCTGTAGCTTTCGCAGCCTTTTTGGTAGCCCATTTCTTCGATTCCGAGGATGTCTTCTATGACCTGTTCAAAATCGTCATTTACGATTGCCGAGCTGACCCCCATGGCGATCATGGCTGCCCCGGCAATGGTCACGTCGCTGGTATGGGTGGCCCGGGATACGCCGTATACATAATCCACAAGCTCCTGCTTCTGATCCGGGGTAAACAGGCAGCCAATGGGCGGTATCCGCATGGCGCTGCCGTTGGAAAGCGCCTTGTCCGTGGGCCTGGTATCTTCAATCCCGTCCCGGAAATTGGCCAGCGCAATCTTGGAGGTGGGGCCCAGAATGTTGTTTTCCCATGCGTTTTCTTTTTCGGCCCATGCGATCATCCGCTGGGCAATGTCCCTGACGTCCGGCACGTAATCGGTGGACGCAATGGAATCCAGAAGGACCAGGGCCTGCCCTGTGTCGTCTGTAAACTGTCCGTACTTGTAATTAAAGGCAACCTCGTTTTCTTTCGGGCCGTCCAGAAAACGGTCGATCTTTTTTCCGAAGAATCTGCGGGCCCGCTCCTTTGCCCACAGCTCTGCCGGCATCCCCATCGCGTCGCCCAGCGCCATTCCGTACAGCGCTCCTGCAATTCTGTTCCTCATTTTTCTCTCCTTCCATATCAACTTGTTATTACAACATGTATTGTAAATTCCAGACAATGGAATGTCAATATTCTGTTTAACTTTCAGCATAGCGCATAATTTTTATGGTGTTTTGGTTTGTGCGGGAAAGTAAATTTGTGTAATATATACAAAAAATGAGGCAAGTACTTATTATAGAGTACTTGTCCCATTTTATACGGTACATATCTTTATATATTCAATCTGCTGATCATTCAGCCTTTTCTTTTTCTATTTTAGGAAATTTAATTCCAAGGATATCAGCCAAGGCTTTCAGAGCTTCTTCCTCGGTGTTGCCATTTTCAGCTTCCCGGTTTAGAAATCGCTGCATCTCTTCTTTCGTCATAGTCTCCATAGTTCCCCCTTCTCCCTTCCGGGTTATTAGTCTGTTATCTCTTGGACTAATTATAGTATAATCTAAAATTAGAATATTATCAAGTGATTTTCATGTTACTTTATTGGCCGGACGCCGGACAGGAGGGTGCACGATGCCGTGTGAATAGTTGGAATGTTTTTACTCCTTCTCAGACAGCACCAATATCGGCGCCGCGCACAGATTCCGGCTGATAAAAAAGAGCGACAGAAGGCTGACACCCCCAGTTTCACACAGAGCAGTCAGGCAGACCAGCATCCGCTGATCCACACTGGGATTCTCCGATATGGCTTCGTTTTCTACTCCGTCCTCGTTCTTCACCCCGCCCGCATCATCCGGCGAGGTCCCATCTTTCCTGCGGCTATCCGGCATCCCCTTTGTATAAGCCGTGCTGAATCCTTCATCCTTGCTCTCCGCCGCTTCCCGAACTGCCTGGCTCATCTGCATTCCGGCGGCCGCACCGGCTGCGGAGCAGACTGCAGTCAGTACCAGGATTCCGCCCAGCAGGGACATGACGCACTGCCGTTTTGTCATGCCAAGAGCCTGCTCGACAGCGGTTCGCCGTCTCTGTTTGAGGATCATAAAATACATGAGAAACGCAATGGTCGCAAGCAGCAGCGCAAGTCCCGCAAAAAAGAGGGCGGCTGCCACGATGCGGGTATTTTTCATTTTGGATGCAAATGTTTCATATCCGCCGTCGTCAAATTCGATCTCCAGGAGACTGCTTTCGGGAAGCTTCGAAAATTCTTCCATGAATCTGCCGATAGAGCCGTTTTTGATGCGGAAGGAAGTGTTGTATGCCTGCATCGGCCCGCGAGCCGTCACATGGTCTTTAAAATCTTCCGAAACGGAGCGTTCCGGGACAAAGATCTGGTTTTCTGCAAATGCGTGAGGATCATTTGTCAGGGTAACCGAATAGGAGTAGATACCGACGATCTCATATCCTCCTTCCCAAAACGGGTTCAGAATATTTCCGTCGGCGTCTATTGCCTCCATATCCATCCCTCCCGTGACGAAGGCCACCTGGCACAGGGGATATTTATAATCAGCGAAATAAAACTGCAGCGGGAGCGTATCCCCCACCTGCAGATTGTTTTTCTGCGCAAATGTCTGTGGGATCAGGCACACCCTGCCGCCCTTTTCGTATTCCTCCGGGGTGATCCTGCGTCCCTCTGCAAGCGCCGCCTCCCCGTCATGAAACGGCCGCAGAAGCTGCAGGTCGCTGACCGGCGTCACGGGCATCATTTTCTCCTTGCAGGTTTCCAGCATTTCGGCGATGCGTTCCCAGACTGCACCTTCCGCGGTATCATAGAAGCCGTCGCCTGCCTCATACCAGAGCCGGGTCTGGTTTTCATAAATCCGCAGGGGCATATATTCGATTCCTTCAAAGCCTTCATGTCTATCTGCATTTACGGGATTCATACCCATGTATGTGATATAGGTGGTTCCGGCTTTCAGGGAATCCGGCTGCTCTGTCCTGTGGTCGCAGAAGTAAATCTTTTTTCCCAGAAGGGACCTGGTGCCCCAGAATACACGTACCACCTCCGCAGGAACCGGACGGTCCGGCACACAGTCCTCCAGCGGGCGGATCTCTGCCAGGGATACGCCGGTAATGCTCTCCTCCGTCAGCTCCCCGCCGGTTCGATTTCCCGGGGAAACCGCACCGAAATACGGGCGCTGCCGCGGCGGACTGATGTATTCGATATCCAGACTTTCCAGAATGTCCGGTGTCAGATATTCTCCGTATCTCCTGGTTTCCTGATACATATAATCCTTCAATCCGGCATCCCACCACTGCTCCATGACGGTACTCTGCTCCTTTTGCTCCGCCATGCCGATGGTGACAAAGGTTTCGTCCGCTGCCTTTATTTTCTCCGCAATCTCAAGCCACAGGTTCAGGCCCACTGTAAAGAGCATCGTGCCGCATAAAAAGATGATACAAAAAATCCCCGTTTTTACGGGTGTCCGAAAAAGTTGTTTCAAGCTGTTTTTCATCATAAAATTCCTCAATCGCCGCGATTCACAGTTATTTCACTCACATGCGCAAAAACAGCGGGCAGAGCCGTCTGCCGATACTGCGGGGCGGATTCTTCCGTCCTGTACGTGGTATACGATATCCGCCTGCTCCGCGATTCCCCGGTCATGGGTGACGAGGATGACGCAGTAATTTTCCTGATCCACCAGATTTTTTAGAATGCGGATGATGTTTTCTCCGTTTTCAAAGTCCAGGTTTCCAGTCGGTTCGTCGGCGAGAAGCAGCTTTGCCCCGGCAGCAAGTGCCCTTGCAATGGCGACCCGCTGCTGCTCTCCTCCGCTCAGCATGGCGGGGTATTTTTTCCTGAGTTCCCCGGACAGCCCCACCTCTTCCAGCAGACGCCCGGCCCGCTCCTTTGCCGCCGCAGCCTTTACTTTGGACAGCTCCATGGGGTACATGATATTTTCCTCCACGGTCAGCAGCGGAAAAAGCTGAAAATTCTGGAACACAATGGAAATCTTTTCCCTGCGCAGCCTGGCGGTGTCCAGCGTGGCATAAGGCTTCCCTTCGTAGAAAATCTCTCCCTGCGTGGGGCGGTCCAGCCCGGCCAGCAGGGAAAGCAGGGTAGTTTTTCCGCTTCCGGAACGGCCTGTCACCGCATAAAATTTTCCATAGGAAAATGTACAGCTCACGTCCTGCAGTGCATGAACCTTCTGATATTTGCCCTGATATGTGTAGCTTACGTGCTCGGCTTTTAAAATCTCGTTCTTAAAAATCTCGTTCTTAATAATTTCGTCCATAACGTTCCCCTTAGTACATCATTGCATTAATTCCGAAGTAAATAGTGTCTGATGTTTACAGCAGCGCAAGACGGAGGAGGGAGGCGATGCTGGTAGCATCGTTGACTGACTCCAACGCAGCGATGGTGTGAACAGCGGGCACTATTTACTCGGTTATTAATGCAATGATGTGCTAGCTATGAAAAATCTTCATCGGGTTTTCCAGAGTGAACCGGATCGCAGGCGCCAGCGTCGTCACGATGCGAATCACCAAAAATGCCGCCAGAATGCCGATTCCATGAGTTCCTCCTGTAAACGGCAGCGCCGCCGCACCGCCCAGCAGGGACAAAACCGCATTTTCTCCCACCAGCTCTGTCACGATCGCGGCCTTTTCTCTGCCCATACAGCGTTCCAGGTAGATTTCCCGTTTCCGGTGGCACATGGCGAAGAAAGAGACTAAGGCAGAGATTCCAGTAACAAGCAAAAACAGCGGCGCCATGAACAGTCTCAGTAAATGGATGCTGCTTTTCAATTGGGACGCGGCCTGTATGAAAAAACGGTCGTCGATGACCAGCGCATTTCCCGGACGCCCTCCCGGTGACTGCAGATCAATCTGCGGAAATTTTGCTGTTTCTGCTTTGGTTTTCAGCGCATTGAGCTCCAGAGGGTTTGCCACAATTCCTTTTGCCGAGGAATACAGGAGGGGATTGCCGGCCTGCCGGTATTGCGCGGCCAGCCAGGACAGGGAACACACAAGATCCGCCGCTTCCAGAGCGCTTTCCGGCGCAGTCCGGTAAAATCCGGCAATCTCCAGTTCTGCGGAGGTGATTTCTACGAATCCGGAAACTCCGTCAAATTCATCATACAGGGCGCGGTACAGGTTGATGTCAAGCACATCCCCCGCCTGCCAGGAAAGCCCCCGCTCCTGAATGAAGCTTTCGTTCACCAGGCAAAGGCCGATGCGGCCTGCATCCTGCTCCTGCACGGACAGCAGACTTAAGCCTTCCCCTCCCGAAAGGATGGCCCCGGCCTGCGTCTGTTCCATGGAAAATTCCGGCTTCCATGCATCCATGGCCGATACTGTATTGGTTCCCATCAGATGGACGCTGGCCCTCTGCTCCGTATTTTCCGGGCCGAATCCGATGTTTCCGTAGCTTTCTGCCGTGACCGCATAATTTTCCAGCCCCAGATCCAGAAACAATTCGATTCGTTTTTCCGTAATGTCAAGCCCTGTCAGCCTGTCTCCGGTGGAATTTGCAATGGCTGCCGTCACAGGGATCTTTTCCCCCAGCGCGGCCAGCAGGCTTTCATTCTGCTCCAGATTTCCAAAACAGATTCCGGCAAACAGAACCGCCAGGAAGGAAAACGCAGCCAGGATCAGACTCCTGGCTTTGTTTCTTTCGATATTTATAAACATCTTTTTTGCGGTGAACATGCTGCTCCTTACTTGGTCGAGTAAACATTTCCCTTGCGGGGTATGTCTGCACGGCCCCTTACTTCTCATCTATCAGCTTCTGCATTTCCTTTTTCGAGACTTCTTTCAGTTCGGTCACGCGGTCTTTTTTGTCCCGCACCACTTCAAGGTAGACCGCTTTCTTTTCCGGGATGGTGTCATTTGTATAGATCCAGTGATCCTTGTCGTAGATGACGGCGACCCCTTTGCCCTGGTAGATCCATCCGCTGTTTTTTTCCTTGGAAGCCTTTATGCCCAGCTTTTCATATTCCTTTGGCAGGCTGGTTTCTGTTTCATTCGGGTCTCCCTCGGAATAGGCGACTTCGCCAGATGTGGCTTCCCCTTCCGCCTTATCTGTGTCACCCTCTTCCGCGGCATACGCTTCCAAATCGCCCCGTTCCGCGGCGGGAAATGTGACCACACTGACTATATTCCCTGAGTCGTCCCACCTGATAAGGCCGGAGCCTTCTTTGACATCGACGCCTTCGCTTACAGACGAATCCGGCACGCTGCTTTCATCGAACGGAAATACGGAAAAGTCGGTGATCTTCCCGTTTTTGTCCCGGTTCACGGTGATCCCCAGTTTTCCGGAACCCTCTGCCAGCCTTGTATAAACGTTTGGCTTTGTCTCATCTTTAAAATATCCTACGGTCTGGTTCTTATACATCAGGAAATCCGTTTTTTTGTCGTAGGACAGGCCGAATTTCTTATATTCCTCAAATTCCTCTCCCTTGGAAATGACGTAGGCTGCGCTGCGGTATGAATTGTCCCCGGTGTCGGTTTCTTGATTGCCGGCGTAGGTTTTCGCCGCGGTTTCTTCCGTGTCCTCCGCAAAATGCACTCCGATCTTATCCTCGTCTGCTTCTCTCACGGATACCCCGCTGACCTTTCCTTCTTTATCGTAGACAGCCCGGACCACGACCTCACCATCATTGTCGGCCCACAGTACGCCGCCTTCTTTCTCGTCTATGAAAAAGCGGACCGGAGTCTTTCCCTTATAAAGCCTGCCTTCGGACTGGCTGAAGCTGATTCCGTATTTTCCGTAATGCTCCTCAAAAAAGGTCTCCAGCTCCAGGTCTGATTCGATCTGCAGCAGGCGTTCTCTCTCCTCCTGCATCTGCTCGATCTCCCGGGTAAGGTCGTCTGCATTGCTTCGGAACTGTTCCATTTTCTTTTCATTTTCTTCAATCATCCTTTTCAGCGTCTCGATCTGCTTTGTGTTCTCTTCCTGTTCCCGGCGCAGCTTCTCCTGATCCGTGTTCTGTCCTGCATTCGCCTTGATATCCTGAATCTCCTGATTCCGTTCTGTGGTTTGATCTAACATCGCCTTGTATACCAGGATATCTGTATGCAGATAATCCAGTCTGTCCAGTTCGTTTTCTATTTCTTCTATGGACTGATCCAGATCTGCAATCCGGTCCGCAAGCTCTTTCCTGCTGTAACTCAGTGCGCTTTCATCCATCGCGGAAGTATCCTGAACCAGCTTGTTCACATTTTCCTCCTCGTTTTTAGCGGTGCTTTCTTTGCTTTCCTCTGTCAGATCCAGTGCAGACTCGTGAATGGCCTCACCGCTCTGTTTTGACTCTTTCAATGCGGCGGAGAGGGATTTCGTAACGACACGGTTATCCGCATTCGTTTCCTCTGCATCCACCGCCTCCGCCCGGAGGGTTGTTTCCCTGCTTTTTTCCGCCTCTCCATAGGAACCGCAGGAGGTTGCAAAGAGCAGGATGATTCCGCAAACCAGCGCCGCCGACAGTCCATGGACAAAGGGCGGAGTTTTTTTCATTTTCATAATCGCACCAATCCTTTCTTCGATTGCGTTTTTGCTGAAACTGTTTCCCAGGGGGAGCAGACCGCTCTTTTCCTCTTCCATCTCGATCAACGCCATGGCGTATGCGGATTTCTGCTCTTCGCCGAATCGGTGTACAACGGCTTCGTCGCAGGCTAATTCCAGATCCCGGTTGAAGAATCTATACATCAGGTACACGCATGGATTGAACCAGTGTATGCACAGAACCGCCGCCATCAGCAGCTTTACCGCCGCGTCAAAATACCGGATATGCACGTATTCGTGTTCCAGCACGTAGCGGAGCCGGAATCTGTCTCCGCATTTTGCGGACTTCGGCAGTAAAATGACGGGATGCCAGACTCCGTATGACAGCGGGGACACGATCTGGTCTGACTGGCGTATGGACAGCTTTCTCCACAAAGGATGGCTGCTATGCCAGATATCCAGGAAATGGTCTTCGAAAGGCAGCGACATCCGAAATTCCCGGTAACACCGGAAATACATCCACCCGAAAAAGATTGCACAGGCCAGGAAGCCTGCTGCCCAGATTCCCTTTAAAGCCGGAAGTATTTTTGCAAGCTGCTCCGCAAGGGGAAGCGCTTCTTCTGAAATGCTTTCGGAGGATATTGGCAAATCCAATTGCCCGCCGGCTTCTGATTCTGACTGCGCGTTCCCGGCAGAACTGCCCTGTGTGTCAGTTTCCGATTCTGAATGTGCGTTCCCGGCGGAACTGCCCTGTGAGTCAGTTTCCGATTCTGAATGCAGATTACGGGCGGAACTGCTCTGTGAGCCAGTTACCGATTCTGACTGCGCGTTCCCGGCCGCGTTGCTCTCCATGGCTGCTCCTGCATCGGACGGCCGGGAAAGGTCTGTACTGCCGGAAATCGTTTCTTCACCGGGCAGATATCCGGAAATCATGGATGTAAAATTGTGTATCTGCTCTGTATCGGATGCCGCATTTTGAAGCAGGGTATACGCGCTCCACGAGAAGGGTATGGAAAACGGGATCAACAGCCGGAGCAGGGCGGCTGTCCAGAGCACCGCAAATGTCCTTTTCGGCAGCCGGTCTTTCAGGGCCGCCCTGACTGCCAGGATTACCAGGATCAATACCGCGCCGGAAATACTCATTGCCATTAGACTCATCTCTCTCACCTCACTCCAATTCGCCTACGATCTGTTTTAGCTGCGAAATCTGCTCGGGGGAGAGCTTTTTCCTCCCCAGCAGGGCCGCGAACAGCTTATCCGCCGAGCCGTCGTAAATCTTGTTGATCAGTTCATTGGTCTCCGCCTCCTGCACCTCCTCCTTGGGGATCAGCGCATGGCACATGAAGTTCGGCTCCGACCGCTCAATGGCGCCTTTCTTGATGCAGCGTTTGATCAGCGTATAGGTGGTGTTCATATTCCAGCCGACCTCTTCTTTTAATACGTTGGAAATGTTCTTGGCCGTGGAATCTCCCTCCCGCCACAGCACGTCCATTACCTTTAGTTCCGAATCGAATAATTTTATATCCATATCCACAGCCCCTTTCACACTACTGTAGTAGTTTTTCTTTTATACTACCACAGTAGTGTATCTATGTCAACAAAAAAAGAGAAACACAGCCATCCTTTTTTAGGAGAAAAATGTAAAAATATTTCAGCAGCCCTATCTTTTCCAGTCTCTCACTCGTTATACATGATAAGATAAAAAGAAAATGCGCATTGACTTTCAGTCAAAGCCGCCGTGGGAAAGGAGGAGAGGATTTTGTGGACTTTGATTTGCTGTTAGTACAAAAAATGAAGCGTGGCGATGAAAATGCTTTTGATGTATTTGTCCGCAAGCATTATGAAGAAATATTAAAATACTGCAGCTTTCATTGCCTCGACGTATCATACGCCGAAGATTTGACACAGGAAACCTTTTTGCATTTTTTTGAAAAGTTATCCAATTATCGTTATATGGGAAAAACCAAAAATTATTTGTATACCATAGCCGGAAATCTCTGCAGGGACTATTACAAAAAGGCAAAAGAAAGTCTGCTGGAAGAACAATCAAGGGAATTTCAAAATGCTTTGCAGCAATCGAAAACAGATGACATTCTTAACAAGATTACGATTGAAGCAGCTTTAAATCATTTACCGGAAGAATTACGGGAGGTTATTGTGCTCTACTATTTTCAAGAATTAAAACTTGTAGAAATATCCGAAATATTACAAATAAGTCTGCCTTTGGTAAAGTATCGAATAAAACAGGCAAAAATCCGATTAGAAAAATTGTTAAAGGAGTGATTTTGTGAACTCAGAAAAAAGGCTCAAGGATTACAAAGAAAACATAAAAATAATTCCCAAAGAGCAGCTAATAGCAGAAACGGTAAGAAAATCAATAGAAACATACTGTTCTGCCGAGCAGGAACAGTTATTGACTTATTGGGAATTTTTATGGGTGCAGTTAAAGCTTATACGAAAAAGATGGTGGTTATTTCAAATATTGCTGCTTCTTCTATTATGGGCTGCATTAGCGTCTGTACAAGGTGAGCAGCTCATGCAAAGAATATTTGGCGTCGCTGCTTCCCTGTTTATTATTCTGATCATTCCAGAACTTTGGAAAAGCCAGACTTATCAGTCCATGGAAATTGAAGCGGCCTCTTACTATTCGTTACGCCAGATATATGCAGCCAGAATGTTGTTATTTGGCATTGTGGATATTTTTTTGATCACCATTTTTTGTACGCTTACTACGATTACAATGAATATTTTTCTTTCAGAACTTTTGGTACAATTCATATTTCCTATGGCAGTAACGACTGTCATATGTTTTGGAATCTTATGCAGCAAATATTCGTTTAGTGAAACAACAGCAGTAATGATGTGTACTGTGTGGAGTGCTGTATGGCTGATTGTGATTTTGAACGAAAAGGTATACGATACAATAACACTCCCGCTTTGGGCCGCCTTTATCGGAATCGCTTTTGGGTTTCTGGCATTTACGATTTATCGCGTGTTACATTACTGTAATCATTTTATGGAGGTAAACTCACATGGATTTGGTATTAGATAACCTGACAAAAGAATTTGGTGAATTTGTTGCGGTAGACCATATAAACATCACTATGACAAGCGGAGTGTATGGTTTATTGGGCGTAAATGGCGCGGGGAAAACTACTTTAATGAGAATGTTATGTACCCTGCTGAAGCCTACAGATGGGAATATTTATTGCAGCGGAAAAGATATTTTTAAAATGGAGGAGGAATATAGAAATTTGTTGGGATATTTGCCGCAGGATTTTGGCTTCTACCCGGAATTTACTGTAAAAGACTATCTTCTCTATATTGCGGCAATTAAGGGGATTCGTCCTGCCGTTGCCAGAAAAAGGACAAAGGAACTGATCGCCAAGGTGGGACTTACAAAAGCAGCAGACAAGAAATTGAAAAAACTGTCCGGCGGAATGAAACGGCGTGCCGGGATTGCACAGGCAATGATAAATAACCCTCAGATTTTAATACTTGACGAACCGACAGCGGGGCTTGACCCCAATGAAAGAATACGCTTCCGAAACCTGATCAGCGAGCTTTCAGAAGAACGCATGGTATTGCTGTCCACTCATATTGTTTCTGATATTGAGTATATTGCAAATGAAATATTGATGATGAAAGATGGCGCGATCATAAATCAGGGAACATTGGACAAAATAATTGACTCTATGCCGGAAAGAGTCTGGACTTGCTCTGTCCGGCCGCAAGAGGTATCCGCAATAACAAAAAGATATAAAGTCTCTAACATGAAGTCTGAACACGGCGGAGTGGACTTACGGATCATTTCAGCAGAGAAGCCTTATGAATCGGCTGTATTTGCCTGCAGCTCCGACGCTTAAATATTTTTTGTTTTGAAATCATACGTAATTTAAAGACATTAAGACGGTTTGGTAAAGAGGCGGGAAATTTTTTCTTCGCACTCAGGATAAAAGAGCTGTTGGATGGAACAAAAAGATGAGCCATGAAACACCAGGGGCTGTTTCATATGTTGCTCACTTAAAAAGCATCTGTTCCGGCAAGGGAGATCAAACATGGGACAAATCATTCATCTGGATAAAGGGAATCCCCATTTTCATTTAGGATAGCATTCGAAACAGGGGATATGGTCTGCTACTGTCATTGATTGTCAGACATTCCCAAATGATCTATGGAAAAGTTTCTTTACGGATCAGGCGTACTTTAAGTTTTAATGAGATATCCGTCTGACGCGCAATTCCGGAAAAAAGAAATCCGAATCGGGTGGTTTTCGGCCCCAATACCAGAGTGTTCTATGTGTATTGTGTATATTATAATAGAAGAAATGCATAAATTATCTGATGACTTTGGCTAAAATCGCAAAAAGGTAGGAAATCATAAAAAAACCTCCCATTTTATGGAAAAATGAGAGATAATGTAATTAACCCAACAACATATCTTCACCCATAAAAGAAGGAGGTTTTTTACATGAAAAGAGAATAGCGGTTACGAGAAAAGAAACCCGGGAAAACTTACAGAAACTCCGGCTTGCATGTGAACTCTCAAAACTGATCCGGCACTACTTCCCGGATCTGGTGCCACTGCTGAAAAAACTGCCGGATCCCAGAAACCAAAGCTATATTACCTATCCGTCTGCCGTGCTCCTAATGACCCGTATCCTTTCTTCTATATTTTACATCAGCAGTATGAGAAAAACAAGTGAAGAATTCAATTCGGATCTCATGATTGAAAATATCTGGGAACTATGCGCAGAGGAAGAAACCGTCCGCGAGCTCCCTTACTGGGAGACCATCAACCGGTATCTGGAAAAATTGGAGCCGGAATCTCTGCAGGAAGTCATTTGGAAACTGGTGTACCGCCTGCTGCGGAGCAAGGCGTTCCAAGGGGCGCGAATTGGAGAGAAACACTGGCAGATCATTTTAGACGGGACCCAGTTACACAGCAGCCGTAAGCCGCTGGATCCGAAATGCATGTACCGGATCCATCACAAAGGCAAGCCGGAAGAATACCGCGAGAATTATTACTATGTCCTGGAGGCAAAGTTGGTATTGCATCCCAAGATTGTAGTAAGTATTATGACCGAATTTGTGGAAAATGATGGGAAAGAGATGGACAAGCAGGACTGCGAAAGGAAAGCAGGTGTGAGACTGATGGAAAAGCTGAAGAAGCAGTTTCCAAGATTAAATATCTGCCTATGTGCGGACAGCCTGTATGCATGTGAGCCATTTTTCCGGAAATGCGGGGAATACCGGTGGCAGTATCTGATCCGATTTAAGGAGGGAAGTATCCCGACAGTAGGAAAGGAATATAGAAAACTGAAAGACTTGGAAAAGAACCGAAAGGAAACGAAAATAAAAAATGGCCGATACTGGTATGATTATGTAAATGAGATTGACTATAACGGATGTAAAATCAATTTGATGGAGTATGGTGAGGAACTGAAACGGACCATAAAAAGAGGGATGTGCAAAATCGAACGTGAGGAAAAAAAGTCGTTCTGTTTTTTGACAAGTCTGCCGGTGAGAAAAAAGAATGTATGCGATCTGGTGGAGAAGGGGCGGATGCGCTGGAAAATAGAAAATGAAGGGTTTAATACGCAAAAGAATCAGGGATATTATTTGAAGCACTTGTTCAGTAAAAACTACCAGGGGATCAAAAACCATTATTACCTGATCCAGATCGGGCACATGATTGCACAGATAATGGAGACATGGGGAAGATTGTGGGAAGGGATGCATCTGAGTATGGAACAAAAGCATCAGAAGATACTGGAATCCTTTCAGGCTGTCAGGTTGAAAGAATACATTGGAATAAAAAAGAACATACAGATCCGATTACAATAGACAGGTCTCGAAGGAAGGGGGGATTCAAAAGGAAGCTGGAAATTGAATAGAGGAAACCAAGGGAATACTGTTTCCTGGAATCCATAATACTAAGAAAAGGCTGTGGAAGATATGAAATTTTCATAGCCTGGAAGAAAAAAATAAATTTAAGCGTCAGAGCTGATTTGCCTGCCCTTCGCTTGAAGATGTATTTTTATACTATTTCGGGGAAAAGGTTGGTGATGATAATGATACGCTTTGAATTAAAAAAGATTTTTTCAAACCCTGTCAATAAGATCGTGTCTGTTATTTTGGGAGTTGTATTGTGTGTCGTTAGTTATTTAGCCATTACTGATGTGGATTATGTTGATGAAAATGGTGATAAAATAACTGGCGCCGCCGCTGCGCAGGCATTAAGAGAAGAAAAGAAGCAATGGGCTGGATATCTTACCGAAGATGTATTAGTAAGAGTGCTTGAAGAAAATTCACTTATCAACAATTCCGATGAATATCTTTCGGATGATGTAAGAGAGAATGAGAAGGCCTATTCAAAAAAGCAAGGATTCTATGACATAAGAGCGATGATAAATCGGGCGTTTTGTGATTTTCAGGAATATGACTATTATCGTGCAGACAGTATTACAAAAGAAGAAGTGCGTTCGTTTTATGATAGACGAACCGCTAATCTGATTGAATGGTTAAATTCGGACGACCAGAAAAATCATTATTCAGAACAGGAAAAGCAATTCTTAATTACGCAGTACGAGGAACTTGAAACACCTTATTACTACGAGTATGCAGATGGGTGGGAAGCACTATTGAAATATATGCCTTCCATTGTTATGCTGGTCGTTTTAATTACCGGGTTTCTGGTGTCAGGAATATTTTCGGATGAGATCCAGCTAAAAGCCGATTCCATTTTCTTCTCTGCAAAATTAGGCAGAAATAAGGCGATCGCTGCAAAAATAAAAGCAGGCTTTATCGTGGTTACGTCTATTTATTGGATAACAGTATTGCTGTTTTCCGGGATTGTATTAGCGATTTTGGGAGTTGACGGAGCTGGTTGTGCTATACAAAACGGATTTGCAAACTGGAAGAGTTTTTATAATCTTACTTATTCGCAGGATTATTTGTTGAGTATCGGGGGCGGATATTTAGGCAGTTTATTTATACTTTTTTTGTCCATGTTCGTGTCTGCAAAAACATGGACAAAAGCATTTGCGGTAACAATCCCCTTTATTTTATTATTTATTCCATCATTTCTAAGCGGAATCTCTGTATTATCGGATGTGTTAGGGCTTCTTCCGGATCAGCTGCTGCAAATTAGTGCTGCGATAAGAACATTTAATTTATATCAGATTGGAGAGAAAGTAATTGGAGCCGTTCCTATTATTTTGACAATGTATTCCATTCTCTTTTTTGTTCTTTTACCTGTTTTATATCAGGTTTATCGGAAAACAGAGATCAAATAGCAAAGCCATCCGTGCCTTGGTTACGGTTCAGGGCATCAGCGGGATGCAGCCGCTGCTTTGGGGATTTACAGCTGCGGCTGCTCCAAAATGGCCACGGACACCCTGGTCACGATCTCCCCCTCCAGTTCTGTCGAGTGGGGGACTTTCTTTCCGTCGATCATGTCCAGCATCTGCAGCGCTGCAATCTTTGCCAGATCCCGGATGGGGTTCTCCGCAGAGGTCAGCGGAACCTCACAGTAAGCGGCAACATCCGAATTATCAATGCTGATCACCGAAAGGTCCTCGGGAACACCGATCCCCCTGCTCCTGCAGACAGCCAAAAGCTTGTTCGCCATCACATCATTATAGCACACGCAGGCCGTACAGCCCTCCAGCCTGCGGCAGATCCAGTCCGCATTCTGTTCAAATTCAGACATCTGCTGCGAATCCAGCCATGCCACCCGTTTGTCAAGAATCCTGATATTCGCCTCCATGAGTGCCTCCAGATATCCCGCATAGCGCTGATGGCCCTGCCCGTCATCCGATTTAAAGACAGCCGCGATATTCTGATGGCCGCACTGCAGCAGATAATTGGTCACCAGTTTTCCCGCCATCTTGTCGTTCAGGCTCACATGTGGGGCTTCCAGCTGGGGATAATAGCTGTTGATGAACAGCACAGGGATCCCCTGCCCCATGATCTCCCTGTAGATGTCCAGATTGGGATTCGGCAGCCCGCTCTTTGTCGTCTCAGCGATCAGTCCGTCCACCGTATTTTTTTTCAGAATATTTTTTAATATGAAGCGTTCTTTTTCTACGGAATTATTGGTCACCGAAATCTGAAGGCTGTATTCGGCACTTGAAAACTCCGCCTCCAGTTCTCGTATGATCGTGGAAAAAATATATTCCTGTACAAAAGTTGTCATCACCGCGATCTGCATGGTTTTCTCTTTTTTCGGAGTCACCTGATCCTTACTGCTGATATACGTTCCGCTTCCGCGGAAGCGCTCTACGATGCCCTCCTCCTCCAGCACAGAGATCGCATGCCGCACGGTCTGCCTGCTGACCTGAAACCGCTTGCACAGCTTATATTCCGATTCCACCTTATCCCCCGGTTTCAGCTCCCCGCTTTCCAGGAGCTCTTTCACCCACAGACATATTTCCTGATATTTCGCAACTGCTTCTTCCAAATGTCTACCTACATAATCCGCTGTTAAATACAACTCGATTACTACTTCGTGATAACTTCCCTCTAATATACAATACAACTTTTGTTTTTACAATCTGTAATATGTACTAAAAAGGTAATCCCCTTTTTGTGCATATATACAAAAAGCCACCCGCCGGCAGCGGATAGCTTTTTGCATATATGTATGAAACCTGTGCGGTTTGCGCTCTGACCGGACGTGTACACCGCATCGATGTCATTCGATTCATATGTCAGTTTTTCTTTTTGCTGGATAATACGTCAAATGTAACTGCCCCAAGGAGTACCAGTCCCTTGACTACTTTCTGCAGGTCGGTAGACAATCCGATCAGGAACATACCATTGTTCAGGATTCCCATGACAAACGCGCCGATCACGGCTCCGACGACCGTGCCCACACCGCCGGATGCCGCGGCCCCGCCGATGTAGCAGGCAGCGATGGCATCCAATTCAAACCCGTCCCCCGCCTTGGGAGTCGCGGAAGCGTTCCGGGCGGACAGTACGATTCCTGCAATCGCCGCCAGGAAGCCCATATTGGTATAAACCCAGAAGTATACCTTTTTCGTATCTATACCGGACAGCCTTGCTGCCTTCTCATTTCCGCCCAGCGCGTAGACCTGGCGCCCCGCAACGGTTTTACTTGTAACAAAGTGGTAGATCCCCACGATCACAGCCATCAAAAGCAATATGATCGGGATTCCGTTATAGGATGCGATCTTGAAGAAAAAGAACCAGAGGATCGCAAGCGTCGCCGCCACCTTGATACCGGTCTGCCAGGTCGGCGCCATTGCAAAGCCATACTTTTGCTGGGTTTTTATCGTTTTGAGCTCCGCGCCGATCACCAGAACGGTGGCGGTCACGGCAACCAGGATCGTGATGATATCCAGTGTTCCGCCGCCAAACTCGATCTTGCTGGAAGCGAAGAAGCCTGCCCCGACTTTTACATAAGCATTGGGGAGCGGTCCTACAGTCTTGGATTCCAGCAGGGTATATGTAAGCCCCCGGCCGATCAGCATGCCTGCCAGTGTCACTACAAACGGAGGGATATTCAGATATGCTATGAAAAATCCATTAAATGCACCGAACGCCACCCCGACCAGAATGGTGATCAAAAAAGCCAGCGGGATATTCATATTATTTTCCACGATCAGCTTCGCCGCAACTGCCCCGCACAGCGCCACATAGGAGCCGACTCCCAGGTCTACATTACCGGTCAGTACACAGAGCAGCATACCCGTCGCAAGGATGATAACATAGCTGTTCTGCATGATCAGGTTGTTCATGTTCATCGGTGTGGCATTGACGCCCCCTGTCATTACATAAAATATGATAAAGATGATGAGCATTGCAAAAACCATGCCATATTGCTTTAAATTCAGATTTACGGTTTTCTTCTTTTCCATTGTTATTCCCCTTTCCTGTTATTATGCTGCATGATGCATTTCATGATTCTTTCCTGAGACAGATCTTCTTTGAATATTTCACCGGCAATACATCCCTCGTTCAATACATAGGTCCGGTCGCATGTACCCAGGATCTCCGGCATCTCTGAGGAAATGACGATGACCGCCTTTCCGGATTTCGCCAGGTCGTTGATGGCACAGTAGATCTCATACTTCGCGCCCACATCGATTCCCCTGGTAGGTTCATCCAGGATCAATACGTCCGGTTCCGTCAGCATCCATTTTGCCAGGATGACCTTCTGCTGATTTCCTCCGGACAAGCTTCCCACCGCCTGATGGACCGAATTGGATTTGATGTTGATCAGCCCTTTGTATTTCTCCGCCTCCAGGATCTCCTTGTTGGAATCCACGATCCCGTTCTGGGAAAAGAAACTGCGCAGTGCTGCCAAAGACATATTCCATTTGATATCATTGAACAGGATCAGCCCGTAGTTTTTCCGGTCTTCGGAGGTATAGGCGATCTTGTTGTCAATGGCATCCTTCACGCTCCGGATCTTCACCGGCTTCCCGTGCATGAGGATCTCCCCGCTGATCTTCTGTCCGTACTGCCGGCCGAAGATACTCATGGCAAGCTCGGTCCTTCCGGCGCCCATCAGGCCCGCAAGCCCCACGACCTCGCCTGCGCGCACCTTGATGTTGATATCCCTTAACACCTGGCGGTTTGGATCCTCCGGGTGGTAGACATTCCAGTTCTTCACTTCCATGACCACGTCCCCGATGGGACAGTCTGTACGTTCCGGATAACGGTTGGTCAGCTCGCGGCCGACCATGCCCTTGATGATCCGGTCCTCTGAAAAATCGTCCACGCCCTTGGTCAGTGTCTCGATCGTCTGCCCGTCGCGGATGACTGTAATCGCGTCCGCCACATAGCTGATCTCATTTAACTTATGGGAAATGATGATGCTTGTGATGCCCTGTGATTTCAGTTTCAGCATGATCTCCAGGAGCTGGGCACTCTCCTCGTCATTTAGCGCCGCCGTCGGCTCGTCCAGGATCAGAAGGTCTACCTTTTTCGCCAGCGCCTTGGCAATCTCGATCAGCTGCTGCTTGCCGACCCCAAGGGAATTGATGGGCGCTTCCAGGTTTTCATTTCCCAGTCCCACCTCTTCCAGCATCTTCTGCGCCTCGTTGCGGGTCTGTGTCCAGTCAATGACACCGTTCACCTTCATCTGCTCATTGCCCAGGAAGATATTTTCCGCGATGGACAGATACGGGCTCAGCGCAAGCTCCTGATGGATGATGACGATTCCCTTTTTCTCGCTGTCCTTGATATTGCGGTTCCTGACCACTTCCCCGTTGTATACGATGTCTCCTGTATAGGTTCCGAACGGATACACCCCCGACAGGACATTCATCAGCGTGCTCTTGCCTGCGCCGTTTTCCCCGCAGAGGGCATGAATCTCGCCCCGTTTTACTTTCAAGTTTACATCGTTCAATGCTTTGACACCGGAAAATTCTTTGACAATATGCTTCATCTCCAGAATATAATCAGACATCCTCTCAACTCCTTCCCTTTATTTTGCATTTTGAATCTCTTCCTCTTTATAATATCCGCTGTCAATGACCAGCTCCCTGTAATTATCCTTGTCCAGGGAAAGCGGTTCGCACAGATAAGACGGAACGACCATCTTCCCATTGTCATAGGTTTCCGTATCGTTGATCTCCGGCTCGCTGCCCTCGATCACCGCATCAACCATCCCGGTACATTTTTCAGCCAGCAGCTCCGTATTCTTGAAAATGGTTGCGGTCTGCTTTCCGTCGATGATGTTTTTTACTGCCATCACTTCCGCATCCTGCCCGGTGATGATGGGCCAGTCCTCCTCCGTGTATCCGGCTGCCTCTAAGGCCGCCTTGATCCCGTAGGCAAATCCGTCAAACGCGGAGCAGCAGATGTCCAGTTTTTCATCCGCATAAAAGCCGGATAAATAGTTTTCGCAGTTCTGCAGGGCTACCTCCTGAGACCATCTTAAGATACAGGTGTCTTCAAATGAGGTTCTCCCGGATTTGCATACCAGCGTACCGTCATCCAGATATTTCTGCAGCACACTCATTACGCCTTTATATAGAAGGACCGCATTGTTGTCATCCGGCGAGCCCATGAAAAATTCAATGGTCTGGGGCTCTGCCGCGTCTGCCAGGCCGGCCTTTTCCTCGATATACTCCCCAATCTTTCTGCCCACTCCTTCGTTGTCAAAGGACGCGTAATAGCTGACCGCATCGGTGTTCATCAGCAGACGGTCGTAGGAGATCACGGGAACTCCTTCCTCTTTTGCCGTCTGCAGGGCGTTGATCAGTGCGGAGGAATCGACTGATGCAACGACCAGGCAGTCTACTTTTTTGGCGATCATCGTCTCGATCTGCGCAAGCTGTACCTGTACATCATCCTCCGCATACTGAAGGAATACCTCATAGCCAAGCGCCTCCAGCTGTGCCTTCATGTTCCGGCCGTCTTTAATCCACCTTTCCGAGCTCTGCGTCGGCATGGCCACGCCGACCAGTTTTCCATTGCCTCCCTGTTTTTCCCCACCGTCACTCGAGCCACACCCTGCCAGTGTGAGCGAAAGCACTAAGACAGCAGCCAGAGCCACGCTGAGAATCCTTTTCTTCATCCTTTCTACCTCCTTTTTCGATGCTTTTACTTTCAAAGCATCTTATATTTTATATATACATTGTACTGTACAAGTTTTTGTTTTACAAGTCTTAATATATCACAAATTTAAGTACAACTTTTTGTGCAAATTTCAATCAATATAGCTTATAATCGCGTATTTGTATACATACAACTTTTCCGTTAAGCATTTATATTTTCAATTTCAAATCTGAAATTCAATATATTTTTATTGTTATTCAATAAATTTATATTGATTTTCAAAATACGTAGTGCTATAATATGGAAAATAGAGCAGATGAGTTCTCATCGGTGATCCATTGGGTACTCAAATAGGTTACAAATATCAGGAGGCAGAATTATGCATGGTGAAAAGCTGATCCGGGTTACAAAGTTATTGTTGGATGTGATGTTTTACAGCGGGATCGCGGTCATCGCAACGCTTCCCTTCTCCCTGCGATACGCGGGAGCGCACTATTCCAGGGCATTTCAGGAGTATTATATACTGATGCTTGTGATCTTCGCCGCGTCAGGCGTATCCGGGACCGCGATCATCGGAGAGCTGCGGAAGATGATGCGCACTGTGATACAGAAAAACTGTTTTGTCTATGAGAATGTGAAGAGTCTGGAGGTCATGGGCATCACCAGCGCCGTGATCGTACTGCTCTTCTTTATAAAGTGCTTTTTCCTCCCCACCCCGGCGACCTTTATTGTTGTCCTTACCTTTTTCATTGCCGGGCTCTTCAGCAAAGTGCTCTCCTTTGTATTCCGGGAGGCCGTCCGCTGTAAAGAGGAAAATGATCTGACGATATAAGGGGTTGTCAGGAAGACAGGAGGACGATATGGGAATTATTGTAAATCTGGATGTGATGATGGCGAAGCGGAAGATCGGCGTCACGGAGCTGGCCAGGGAAATCGACATTACGATGGCGAATCTTTCGATTTTAAAAAATAATAAGGCCAAGGCCGTGCGCTTTACAACGCTGGATGCCCTATGTAAAGCTCTTCACTGCCAGCCGGGGGATATCCTGGAATATGTGGAGGATGAAGACGAAACTAACGATTAATCGATACCGCAGATTTATTTTTTTAAGTGTACGTCCTGACGCACACTCGCGCCGGACCGTATATGAACCGCACAGTTATAAAGTGGAAAGGAGAATGACCATGGAACAAGAAAAAATGACTACAGAGCAGCATCCAGCCGGAAGCAAATATGAAGCCGTTCCGGAGCAGTTTCCTCAGATAGAGGACCTAAAGCCCCAGAGCAGTCCGCTCCTGCTGAATATGAAAGAACAATTCGCCTGGTACGGCAAAACAGCCTGCCTGTTTGCGCTGATCTATACCTTCTGTCTCTTTGACAATCCGGCAGGCATCACATTTCCGGCTGCCGCTGCCGCAGTGATCCTGTTCTCCGTCCTGTGGCTTCGCAAAGCCGGCATCTCCTTGAAGCGGGGCCTGTTCTTCTATTTTACGGGAATGATGCTTCTCTCCATCTCCACCTGCATGACGGCAAATACCTGGATCCGCCTGTTTAACCGCGCCGGCATCCTGCTTTTATTCTGCACAGGCATGCTGCATCAGATGTATGAGGACAGCCGCTGGAGCTTTTCCACCTCACTCAGACAGCTGCTGTTCTTTGCCGGAACCTGTTTTGCATCTCTGTTCAAGCCTTTCGAGCATATGCTGTACCATATTTCGAAACGCAGGGCAAAGAAAGCATCGGCAGATACCCGGAAAACAGATCCAGTCAAAAAACAGGCCCCAGCCGTGCTCACGGGCACTGCCATCGCCGCCGTTTTTCTGCTGTGCGTGATGCCGCTGCTGATTGGGTCTGACCCGGTCTTTGCCAGATATTTCCGGAGGTGCATCTCGATTCCGGAGATTCCGGATCTCACCACCGCAGTCCGGATCTGTTTTTGCTTTCTTTCCGGATTTCTCATGCTCTATATATTTTTTGCCGCGTTGTTCCGGCAGAACCTGAATCATACGGGGCAAAAAGAAGGACCCGGGGCAAATGCACTGACCGGGATCACATTTACTATGATACTGGCTTTCATCTATGTGATCTATTCCGGAATCCAGATCCTGTTTTTATTCCTGCGCCGGGGACTTCCCGGCGGGATGACCTATTCCCAGTACGCCCACCAGGGCTTCTGGCAGCTTTTGGCTGTCAGCCTGATCAATCTGGTGACCGTAATGGTCTGTATCCAGGTCTTTGAAACGCGCCGGACGCTGAATTTCCTGCTGCTGGTGATTTCCGTCTGTACCTGCGTCATGACCCTGTCGGCAGCCTACCGGATGCTGCTCTATGTGGGCGTTTATCATCTCACTTTCCTGCGGATCCTGGTGCTCTGGTTTCTGGGAGTCCTGACCCTGGTCATGTTGGGCGTGATGGTCAGCATCTTCCGGCAGGAGTTTCCTTTGTTCCGGTATGCCGTGGCAGCCGTGACCTGCTGCTATATTGTGTTTTCCTTTGCAGGTGTGGACCGTATCATCGCCTCCTACAACCTGCGCCATATGAAGCAGATCACCTGGCAGGATGTGAACTATCTGCTCCATGACCTGTCCGTCGATGCCGCGCCCTATGTTGCGCAGGCAGCAGATATGAAAATAAAAACGTATACCTACACAGAGGATGATCTTTATTATTACAGAGACGAACCCTATGAATTTAAGTACCAGGAGGACCTTTCCAAGTTCGAGACCATAGGCGAATATCTGGAATCGGAGTTTAAATTTTATATGGAAGGAATCTACGAGTTCAGGAAGCCCACTTTACGGAAATGGAATTTTGCGGAGGCGAGGGCCTGGAAAACAGCGGAGGAATATATAGAGGCGCATTGAGTTTTTCAAAAACCGTACACGTAAAAATAAGTCCAAAAAGTTTGAAACCTTTTTGGACTTTCGTCTGTCTAATAAGTAGTAATCATTCACAGACTGCAGGCCGCGAATGATTACAAGGCGCCAGAAAAATGGTCCAGAATACCTGCCGCCGCAGCATTTCCGGATTCAAAAGAATATACGCTCCCGGATCGCTGTTCCGAGAATGGACAGACATCTGATCCTGTGAGCCGTAGATAAGGTGAGGAGGTTTTTTTCTTGAAGTTTTTAGTAAAAAGGGCAAAACGGCATGACAACAATGCTTTTGTGGAATTGATGGAAAGGCATAAGCTTACGATGTATAAGGTTGCAAGAAGTTATCTGAAATCCGACGATGATATTGCAGATGCCATCCAGGAGACGATCCTGACTTGCTATGAAAAATTGGACAGTCTGGAGAATGAACAGTTTTTCAAGACCTGGCTGGTCCGGATACTGATCAACAAGTGTATTGATATCTTAAATGCCGGCAGGCGGGAATGCCCCACGGAACAGCTGCCGGAGCGGGGAGGGAATTGCGTGTCTCTGGAAAATTATGAGTTTTATGAACTGCTCAATTCACTGGATGAAAAGTACCGCCTCATCCTGATCCTCTATTATGTCGAGGGCTTCAAAATCCGGGAGATCGCTCAGATACTGGATCTGGAAGAAAACACAGTAAAGACCCGTCTGTCCAGAGGGCGCAAAGAGGCCGCCCGGGAGTATCGCTTCGAACCGGTCAGATATATCGGACGGGCTGTCAGATAAGCGGATTCCTTAGAATCTATAGAAACGAAGCAACTGATCATCTTCTTTAAAGATTTGTCTCAGCAAAGGAAGCGTAATGTATTTTATAAAAATATATCCTATCGGAAACCCGTTTGCTGAGAAAGTTGATTACAAAAACAGGAGGTAACGAATGAAAAGAACATATACAGATCGGGACATGATTAGAATTTTAAATCAGGAGCTGGTCATTCCGGATAAAGTAGACCAGGGGATGCAGGACGCGTATCGGAAGCTTGGGATCAAGAGAAAAGGGACGGTCTCTTTTGCCAGAAAGCGCAGAATGTGGCATATTCTGGCAGCGGCGGCTGTTCTGGCCGCAGGCTCCTCTGTCGCTGTTGTCGCAGCAAACAAATTTCTATCTGCAAATCTGGTGAAGCAGGAGGATTCTGTGGCCTACAAACTCGTAATCGACCGTGACCAGGCTGCCCACGAGATTGAAGTAACCCCTACCTATATGCCGGCCGGCTATGAATTAGGCGCAGATAATACGCCCTTTGGCGGGAAATGGCATAACGAAGAAACCGGCGGAACCATCTCGTTCAGAACAATGAATGCCGCTGAGCTGGATACATTGATCCGGCTCGGAGAGACGGATGACTTAACCAGCGGGATGACGGAAAAGGATCTGGAAGAAGAAATTGAGATCAACGGCACAAAGGCAGCTTTGTTCCTGCTTGGCAAAGATTATGTGGACAGCGAGAACGAGCGGATGGATGTGATGCTCTTTAATGAAGAAGACGGCTATCTGGTACAGCTCTTTAATAGCAGCGCCCTTTCCAAGAGCGAGATCCTCAAGATTGCAAAGGGACTGGATATAAAGGTTCTGGATTCTACTGTCCCCTATAAAACAGAGGAAGAAATCCAAACCCTGCTGGCGCAGAAAAAAGACTCTGACGAACAATTTCAAAATATGCTGGCCCCCGAAATACTGGCGGACAATAATTTCTTTTCCGTCGGCACAGAATTGGAGATTCCTTATAAAGTAGACAAATATGGGACCAAACTGGATGATTACCGTTTTACGGTGAATTCCATCGAAATAAAGGATTCGCTTCCACTCTCGGAATTTGCCAAGGAAAATTATTATGATCATGACGGGGAGCTTGCGGCCTGGCTCAATGAGGACGGCACTCTCAAAGCCCATGAGCGTTATAAATATACTTATGACAGTAACGGAAATCAGTCAGGAGAGCCGACCGTAGATACGGTGGATTCCAAGTTTGTAGTTGTGGATATGAAGCTGAAGAACAACAACGAGGTCAATCAGTTCGGCGATGAAGTCATGGTATGTCCCTCTGTAAAATATCTGGACACAGACGGAGATACCATGACCCGAAGCTATACTGCTGATTTTCAATACCGCAGCGCAAATGAGGACTATCATCTGCAGACAGACGGGTTTCCCATCTATTTTGACAAAATATCTAATACGGAAGGAATTGACCGTATGAAGGGCTTCCATATCGTTTCTCTGCAGCCCGGAGAGGAATTGGAGTATACCCTGGTGTATGTCGTAGACGAGGACCGTCTGGATGATGCATATCTCCAGTTCTATTCCGGGGAAGGACAGGGATGTGAGTCTGAAACCGGAAATGAATATGTCTATGTAAAGATTGAGCAGTAAGAACTGTTCAGGCTGCCTGATACCAGGCAGCCACATGAAAGGAGGGCGGACAGGTCCTCCTTTTTTCATGCACGAATCCATCTTTTTCTCATAATGTAATATATATCTTTTGATTGGAGTGTCTGCATGGAACCAATATTGGAACTGAAACATATCAATTATGCATATCACAGCCTGGAAGGGGAAACCAAAGCACTGACAGATATCTCATTTTCCGTATCCCCCGGGGAGTTCGTTGCGATCGTAGGGCCTTCGGGGTGCGGCAAATCCACGCTGCTGTCCATCATCTGCGGCCTGATCGAGGCTGAGGACGGGCAGGTGAAACTGAACGGGGATGCGCTCCGTGAGAGCTCCACCAATATCGGATATATGCTGCAGCATGACCACCTTTTTGAATGGCGGACTGTCTATCACAACGTCCTGCTGGGGCTGGAGATCCGGCACATGCTCTCCACGCGTTCCCGGGAATATGCCCATGAGCTCCTCGAGCTGTACGGCCTGAAACAGTTTGAAAATGCAAAGCCCTCCGAGCTTTCCGGCGGAATGCGCCAGCGGGCGGCCCTGATCCGGACCCTGGTGCTGGATCCGGACATTCTGCTGTTAGACGAACCCTTTTCTGCCCTGGATTATCAGACCCGTTTATCGGTCTGTGACGACATCGGCCAGATTCTCCGGAACGCCCATAAAACCGCGGTCCTCGTGACACACGACCTTTCCGAAGCGGTCAGTTTGGCCGACCGGGTCGTGGTATTGACTGCGCGCCCCGCCTCCATCGCAAAAATCATTCCCATCACCTTTGAATTAGAGACAGATACTCCTATGAACCGGCGCAATGCACCGGAATTTAAACATTATTTCAATATCATCTGGAAGGAGCTGAATACCAATGGCTGATCATTCTGCCGTACAGTGTAAAACCTCTGCCGGACAGCGAAATTTCCTGCACGGCAGGAAAATGCACCGGCGTATCGTCTGCGTTTCCCGCGCCGCAATCCTGATCTGTTTTCTTTTTTTATGGGAATTTACCGCCAGGAACGGGATCATTGATTCTTTCATTTTCAGCAGTCCCTCGCAGGTAGCCCTTTGTTTTTGGGAAATGACAAAAGACAAGAGCATTTTCCTGCATCTCTGGAGCACTCTGTATGAGACCATTGCCAGCTTCCTGCTGACCACCCTCATCAGTATCCTGGCGGCAGTGCTGCTCTGGTGCAGCGCCAAGCTGTCCGAAATCCTGGATCCTTACCTGGTGGTCCTCAACAGCCTGCCCAAATCCGCCCTTGCGCCGCTCCTGATCGTATGGCTTGGCGCCAACCAGACTACCATCATCGCGGCCGGAATGTCTGTTGCGATCTTCGGCAGCATCCTGAACCTGTATACCAGCTTTGCCGGGGTAGACCAGGAGAAGATCAAGCTGATCTATACCCTTCGGGGCACTAAGCGGCACGCACTTGCCAAGGTGGTGCTTCCAAGCTCTATCCCCGCCATCATCAGTAATATGAAGGTCAACATCGGGCTCTGCCTGGTGGGTGTCGTGATCGGGGAGTTCCTTGCGGCACGGAGCGGGCTGGGGTATCTAATCATCTATTCTAGTCAGGTTTTTAAGATGGATTGGCTGCTGATGAGTATTATTCTCCTCTGCCTCATGGCAATGGTGCTCTATTCCCTGATCAATCTGCTGGAAAAATGGTGCAGGCGGCGTTATTGATGATTTTCGAGCGAAAAAAACAGGAGATGCATCCGCACCTCCTGTCTACATAGTATCACTTTACTGCACCTGTAATGACAGTGCCATCTCCTTTGTACTGATCTCTTCTCCGGATTCAACACTGACATATTTGATAAATCCAACTTCATCCTCAAAGCATAACTCTGCCTGCTGAATATCATCAAATATCAGTCCGGAAATTCTGATCTCCCGGCCGCCCTCATTCGTAACGCTAAACTCATAGGTTGTCCTGAGCATTTTTCCGGAACCGGTTTCCGCACCGCCTGTTTCCGGTACTGTATAATACAGGCAGACTGTCTCATCGTTTTCGACCTTCATGCCGGAAGCCATCAGATTTTCCGGAAATTCCGCGTCAGTAGATGCCTTGACCGTAAAACCTGTGACCGCTTCACCTGTACGGTTTGTCAGCAGCACCTTATGAGCCTCCGGGGATTCTGTTCCAATAATCTGATAGTTTTCGGCCCCTTCATCCGGAGTCTCCTCAGCCTGCGCATCGGCTTCTCCGGCATTTT
The DNA here is from genome assembly GCA_000403295.2 of Lachnospiraceae bacterium M18-1. Taxonomy (GTDB): domain Bacteria; phylum Bacillota; class Clostridia; order Lachnospirales; family Lachnospiraceae; genus Schaedlerella. The sequence continues at coordinate 1,421,677 of KE159605.1, forward strand.
CCTGATCTTCCGCTTCTTCCTGGTCTGTTTCCTCTGTGCCGCCGTCAGACAGCTCCGTCTCCGGCTTCTGTTCATTTGTTTCCTTTTCCTTTTTGCCGCATGCAAGGATCATGCATGCCGTCCCTATCACCAAAAGCCCTGTTATGAATGCTCTTTTCATAGTATTTCCTCCTCATTTTTAAGAAACCTTACCGTATATTAAAGGATTCCTCTCCGCGAAAGGAATCCCTCTTCAGATCATCTACCTTTGTGGAATTATTTTCGGTATGCATATGGAGCTGTTGCATAGGTTGTCATATAAAATCCATATCCAGGATTCTCATATTGAGATTCCGGGTCGCAGACATAGGTCGCGCCGTTCATATAGATCTCTACCCATGCATGAGGCCCCCATCCTCCGGAATACAGCGGAACCGACCCGCTGATCATCGTCGCATTGTATCCAAGCTGACGTGCCAGCGCCGCAAAGGAAGCGGCATAGCAGTAGCAGTTCCCTCTTCTTTGCTCCAGACCGTAAATGGCATACCACTCTTCCTGTGTATAGCCCGGCTCTGCAGGCTGCAGAGGAATCGGCAGTGTCTGGTAGGAAATATTATTGACGACCCAGTTAAAACAGGTACGCAGCTTCGTCCCCGAATCCATGGATCCATTGGTAGCGGAATTGATCACCGCGCTGGCATCCCTTGCAACTCTTGTCTGTACGGCAAAGTTCAGCTTATAGCTGACGCCTCCTGCAAGGCTGCTCTGTCCGTTGGACTGGATATATACATGGGTTGTATAAGACCCCGGCGTACCGTGCCTTGTCCCGTCTACATTGACATACCACACTCCATTGTCTGACCGGACGCCTTCATACCAGATCAGGTCATCCTGACCATTGGCATCGCTCCAGGTCGGGAACAGCACCTTCGCTCCGCTTCCGCTGACCCATGGAGCGGACAGTGAGATCTGGTACTGAGAATCACTGATCCTTGCAGCCTGTACCTTAGACTTGCGGCTGATGCTGATATTTGCAGCCGTGCCGCAGGCGCAGTCCATGATTCCGTTGTTCATCGTGATATACACATGGATATTGTAATTGCCCGTATTGTAATTATGATTTCCTATATTGGCTGATACTGCATATGTACCGTTGCCCTGTGACCGGGCGGTATACCACCGGATATCGCTCTGATCCCCGGCATGCCATACCGGCACCTGAATCTTCTCTACTCCTGCCGGTGCACTGATATTCGAGATCACAATATCAAATGCCCCTGTACCTTCATCCACCTTTGTGACCTTCACGGATGCGGACGGAGTCTTATCCACGCGGAAGCTTCCGCCTCTCAGGATCTGCGACGATCCATCTGATAACACAGCATAGGCATGTACATTGTAAGATCCCTTCTGTCTGTGATTGCTGATGGGAACCGTGCATGCATAGCTTCCGTCTGAATATCTTGAAGCTTTGTACCATTTCAGATCATCCTGTCCTCCCTGGTCAGCCCACACGGCAAACTGGACTCCCGTCATCCCCGGAACCTGCGCCTCGGACAGCGTGACCTGATAGGAAACCTCCCGCCGGTCCGGATCGGACACCGTCAATTTACCTTTTGATATATTCGAACTGACATCCTGGGATGCTGCCCCCACGAAACTGAGCCCTCCGTTGTTTTCCAGAACATACGCATGAATCTGGTATCTGCCTGCATGGTGTCCATGGTTGGCTGTGTTAACCTCTGCCATGTAGCTTCCGTCTGACATTCTGTTCGCAACATACCACCGGATATCACTCTGATCCCCGGCACACCATACCGGGATCTGTACCTGTTTGACTCCTGCGAAAGACTGGATTCCCTGGACCCATACCTGAAAGCTTCCGCTGGAAGCATTATAGTTTGAGACCGATACTTGTGCCGAAACCTTCGGAACGGACGTCACCTGAAACGTCGTCTGTCCTAATAAAATCTTTGCACCGTCAGTTCTTTCCACATATGCGTGTACGATGTAGTTCCCTGTCTGGCCATGGTTGCTGACACGGATATCACACAGATAACTTCCGTCGCTCATCTGCTGCGGCTGATACCACTTCAGATCATCCTGCCCGTTCTCCTCCGCCCAGACCGCAAACAGCGCCCTCGATACATCTGAAACCGCATTCTGGCTCAAAGCAAGACGGAACAGCCTCTGAGTCCCGTCAAAATCCGATGCACTCAGAGAATAATCCGCTGCAGATGCTTTCATTGGAACGAATACGCATAACAGCATCAAAAAAAATACAGGGAATAATGTTTTCAGTTTTTTCCTCATTTTTTCACTCCTTTAAGTTACTGAATCTCCCCTATTAATCTCCTCTTTTCATTATTATAATATATCCCCCAAGGCTTACTGCCGTATCTATGGTTTTCCCTGAACAGAACCGAAACTGACATTTCACCTCTTCTAAAAATAGCACTATCCGCCTGGAATGTCAACATCAATCGGCCTCATTGACAACTCTTTTAGTTATACTATTGTTATAGTTCACGGCCTGTCCGCGAACTGTAACATACTATTCACAGCCACTTCACACACATTTGCAAAAGCAGCCAGCAAAGCTGTCTGTCGCTGCCTTTATGCTTCCGCACGCGGATGCAAGCACCGATACTTGATCCATCAGCGGCATGAGCAGGTTCTTTTATTCTTGAACATTTCAGATATATGTACTACTTTCTTGTTTTTTACATAAAAGCGACTTATAAATGAAGCCGTTGGTAAAAGATCTCCTTCCATTGTTCGTGGCTGGCTTATTGAAAGAGCTCTGTAACTCCATCTGTTAATATGATATAAAATATCTTAGGCGGGTATGAATATGATTTCTAAAATCAGAGATTTAGAATCAAAATGAAATACAATAATTTACGAGGTGATGAAAATGATGTATGAAGATTTTTTTGCCGAACGAATGGCCTCGCTACGAATGAAAAGGAGTGTATCTGCACGTGAAATGAGCCTGTCCATTGGCCAGAATGAAAGCTATATCAACCGCATTGAAAACAAACAGACCTTCCCGTCTATGCAAGCTTTCTTTTATATATGTGAATATTTTCAGATCACTCCGAAAGATTTTTTTGATCCCGGCAATCCAAATCCCACCAGGATCAATGACATTATAAATATACTTTATGCGCTGGACGATGAACAACTCGAGATCATATTCAATGTCGCAAAAGGACTGTCCCATAAAAGGGAAGAGACTATAAATAAACCCATACCTCCTTGGACAAAGTCCGCCCGTCCCATTGGGACATGAATTTTGGGGTGCCATTGGGTCTAAAAGAATAGTATATTTACAATTTCATGCAGAAAAGGGCTGGACTGTAATCCAGCCCTTTTCTGCATGCTTTTTTTTCGCAAAACAGCGTATTTTCTTATGCGGATATACGTCAGGATATATCTTCCAAAACCGCATATTCCATCCTGGTATCTGTTTTCACAGCATCCCCCATCAAGTCTTCTATATATTGGAAATATCCGTCTGTCCCCCTTGCCTTTAACCACATTTCAATTGATTTTTCAATCCGAATGAGACATTTTACCGGCTCCGCATAATAAGCCTCCAGATGTTCCTCAGAATCCAGTCTCACGCCGTCTCCCAGAGCTTTTTTGATCTCTCCGTTGGTAAACGGGTCAAAGCTCATCAGGAGCCCTTCTGCCAGAGCCTGATTCTCTTCCGATATAAATGGCTCCAGATCATATTCCAGATCCGCCAGATAGCCGTCAATGGTCAGAAGGCAGATGTGGATCGCCTCGATCGCCCGCCTGCTGTCTCTTTTTCCATTCTCACGGTGCAGCTTTAACAGGTTCGTTTCCATGGGAAGCATATAAGGCATATGGCTGTCTTCCTCCCCTTTTTTGATCGAACCAAATCTCTGGGACATCCTGCTGCTGATCCTGTCAAAGTGATATCTGTTTATCTTTTTTTTCATTAATATACACCTTCGTCTTTCTTCTAGTATAATCCACATTAATTAACCTTATGTTTCGATCGGATAAATTTCCATCTGCTACGTTGTCGTCAATCGACGTAGCCACTGCTACGCCTCATTCCTCCGTCTTGCATATGAAAATTTATCCTGCACGAAACATATAGATAATTAGTGTGGATTATACTAGTAAATTTTATCAAAACACAGTGTAACATTTTCCTGTGTATCAATCAAGGATTAGTTACTGTCATTCGGCCATTGACATTCAAACGTACATGAATTATGATGATACCGTAATTGGAGCATTGTATGACAGAGGAGAAACAGTTATGAAATTACAAGTGGATTTAAAGGAGAACAGTTATCCGATCTATATTGAAAATGGAATTTTAGAACATGCCGGAGGCTATCTTTCCCAGATTTTCACCGGCCGAAAGATCATGGTCATTTCCGATGATCATGTATATCCTTTATATGGTAAAAAGCTTATCAACTCTCTGGATTCCTGGGAATGCCATACTCTTGTCCTCCCTCACGGCGAACCGACAAAAAGCTTCCAGACGCTGTCCGAGGTATATTCCGCCATGCTGGAGGCGAGAATCTCCCGCAGCGATCTGGTCATAGCACTGGGCGGCGGGGTGATCGGCGACCTTGCCGGATTTGCGGCAGCCACCTATCTGAGGGGCGTAAAGCTGGTGCAGGTCCCTACCTCCCTGCTGGCGCAGGTGGACTCTTCCGTCGGTGGAAAAACTGCGGTAGACCTGCCCCAGGGCAAGAACCTGGCAGGGGCATTTTACCATCCGAAAATGGTCCTGATCGATCCTGATGTGCTGCAGACTCTGCCCGAGCGCTTCATCCATGACGGCATGGGAGAGGTCATCAAATATGGCTGCATCAAAGACCGCGCCCTGTTTGATACATTAAAAGAGCACCGCTCATTTGACAGCCTGAAAGAGGAACTGGCATCCGTTATCTTCCGCTGTGTGGATATCAAACGGATCGTTGTGGAAAAAGACCAGTTTGATACCGGAGAGCGGATGCTGCTGAACTTCGGACATACGCTTGCCCATACTATCGAGCAGTTCTACCGCTACAGCCGAGAAAGCCACGGTGAAGCCGTTGCCATCGGAATGTATCAGATCACAAAGATCGCAGAAGAGAAAGGACTCACTGCTCCGGGATGTGCAGACTCCCTGAAGGAAGTGCTGGATGCTTACGGACTTCCTCATCAATGTGGACTGCCTCTCTCTTCCCTCACCGCTGCGATCACATTAGATAAAAAAAATCTGAATAGTCATCTGAATGTTGTTCTTCTGCATACGGTTGGAGACAGTTATGTATATCCTACCGATACAGAATTTTTCAAAGGGGACTTTCTTGTTTAAAAAGTCCCCGGACCGCAGAAGATGCTGAGGCGGATGGGATATGGATCCCCACCCGTCTCAAACATCCTTTATGCTAATATCGGTTATGTACATCTTCCGCAAAGCACATCAGATCTTTTACTTCCAGTACCCTGCCGTCATCCAGCACCGCCTTGCCGTTCATCCTGCCGAACACCTGGTGCTGGTCTGTTTCGATCAGTATCGCCGCCGTTCTGGCCGCCCGGTCAAGGACCGGCTGGAACTCCATCTCAAACCTGCCGTCACTGGAAGAAAATGTCCACGGCTTCATATAGCTGTCTTTAGGAATATGAAACTCCACATCATCCAGCTTATGCCCTTTCCCATCATAGAACAGGATATTTTCCGATGCCGCGGAGGTATCTCCGAATCCATATCCAATATTAAAGCCAAATGCTTTTCCGTCGATCATCTGATTCCCGGACCCCCAGTACCATCGGTTGTCATAGGTCCATACGCCCCTTCCCCAGTCCAGTGTGCCGAAATCTGTTTCCCTGGAAAAGGAGTAGGTCCTCCCGTCAAAAGTCATGCTGCCGGATGCAGGCATGCAGTTGATCTTCTGGTTATAATAAAAGGCGGTTTTCTTTTCCTTCCATGGAGTCGCGATCACCATTGTATCCATATCCGGCTGCTCCAGCTGGATATCACAGGAAAAATCCTTTCCCTGGTAAAAGTTTTTAAACCGGCAGCGGATCTGCCGTTTTCCGTCTTTTATAAAATATCCCATATGAAGGCGTTTATCCCGGTATACCACATCTCCGGTCTCTGATGTCTCCGGCATATGAAACCTGCCCATTGGAAATGCGTTGAGTATGGTCTCTGTGTGCTCCCAGCCCTCTTTAAGATTCAGCAGCGACACAGACTGCAGGCCGATATAGCCGTCGTCCGAAAGGGTAAACGCCCCGGCGAAATCTTCATTTAATACGAGATAATAATCCCATTCCTTGATCCGGAACTTCGGTGCCCGGATCTTGTCCCTGGAATACGTCTGGACCAGCTTTCTGGACCAGCCCGGCTCCATCAGGCTTCCGTCTGGGTTTAATAGCGGATGTACCTGTGTCACTTCGTGATTTCTCATCATTTTTCCTCCTTGTATTAGAGCGGGTGTGAACAGCAACGAATCCGGTCTATTGAAAGCTGCCTTACGGCAAGAGGCCGGATTTCAGCCCCAGTATTGTACTGCCTGTGACCGTGCAGCGCAGTGCACGGTTCAGGAGTGGACAGTAACAGTATACGTTACTGTTCACGGTGCCTTGCACCCTGCTGCAAGGCATCCGACCAGTAAAATAGCGGTTGCGCGCATCCAGCCCCTCGCCGTCAGGCGACTTTTCAATGGGCTGGATGCGTTACAGTTCGCGGCCGGTTAAGCCGTGAACTGTAACCAGTATACCACGTTCTTTGAAAATCTGGAAATTTTTCTCTTGCATTTTTGGAATAAACAGTGTAATATATGAATATAATCATATGTAGTATTCAAAACTACTTATAACTTATTTATATATTTTAGGAGGCGGTTTTAATGACGAAACAGCATATCAAAGATCCCGGAAGTGCAATCACCCATTTTATCGGCATGCTCATGGCGATTTTTGCGGCAGTCCCGCTTTTGATCCGTGCCGCCCGTGAACCGGGCCGAATCTACGTGATCTCCCTCGCTATCTATGCAGCGAGCCTGGTATTATTATATGCGGCGAGTACAACTTACCATACCTTTGACCTGTCAGAAAAAATAAATACCATTTTAAAGAAAATCGATCATATGATGATCTTCATCCTGATCGCAGGCAGCTATACGCCCATCTGCCTTCTGGTGCTAAAAGGACGGATCGGACTCATCCTGCTTTCCCTTGTATGGGGAATCGCGATCGTGGGAATCCTGATCAAAGCTTTCTGGGTCTTCTGTCCCAAGTGGGTTTCCTCCATCCTGTATATCGGAATGGGCTGGACCTGCGTGCTGGCTTTTACACAGATTCTTAATTCCATGAGTACGGCAGCCTTCGGATGGCTCCTGGCAGGCGGCATCATTTATACGATCGGCGGAGTGATCTATGCGCTGAAACTGCCGATCTTCAACAGCAGACATAAAAATTTCGGCAGCCATGAGATTTTCCATCTCTTCGTCATGGGCGGGAGCGCCTGTCATTTTGTAGTGATGTATGCGTATCTGCTGCCATAGAGCTAATAAATTTCATCATAAGAAGCCGGGAATCCCTTAATGGCCATAACAAAGTGACCCTTGGTAATGATTCCCGGCTTTTTTCTGTTTTCCTTTTGATCTCCCTAACCCGGATAAACCGGAAAAGTTTTTTTGCATTTCCTCCAAATTTCAAGTACAATAAAGAAAAATATTGGAGGATGTGTTCATGTTACTTACGGATAAATATGCTGACAAAATGAATGGTATCATCACTTGCTATGACCGTATGATCATCCAGGGCTATATCCCCGGATGGAGTTATGCGGAAGGTATGACCAGCTATTTAAAAGCCAACAACATCCGTATTTTTGATTTTTCGACTTTCTCCCAGCCCCTTACGGAACAGGTTCGTGTAAATGCCCAGCGCATTGCAGATGAAAACGGCATCCAGATTGAGTTCATCCGGAAACTCCGGGCGTTCCGAAAAGATGACCGCATCCAGGAGATCATTCAGAAAACCGGTAAGTCTGAGGGGCTGATTCATATCTTTTCTGCCATGGAACAATGCAATACTTATAAGCCATGGCATGATAAAACAACCGGAAAAACATTCCTTAAGTTTGACCAAAGCAAATGTCTCCATTATTATTTTTATTTTATAGATAAAGAACTCGGCTTGTGTTATCTCCGGGTTCCCACCTGGGCTCCCTTCCGACTGCAGTTCTACATGAACGGTCATAATCTTCTGGCCCATAAGCTGCAAAAGAAAGGGATCACTTACCGTATGCATGATAACGCCTTCCTTGAAATCTCAGATGTCGAAACTGCCCAGAAACTATCTGACAGAATCAACCCGGAAGGTCTCCATAAAATCCTGGATGTATTTGCAAAACGCTACTGTCCCATTGCGGAATCGCTCGGTCTCGGCTACACTTGGACAGTCCAACAGATTGAGTGTGCAACCGATATCATGTTCAAACAGGCCTGTGACCTGGAGCCCCTTTATGATGAGATCATCCGGACGGCAATCTTTACGGTAAAGCCGGATAACATCGCTGCATTCCTGGGACAGCGCATTACCTATAACTGTAAGAAAGAAGTCGGTACAAACTATAACCAGCGTATTCTCGGTACGAGAATCAAACACCATATGGGTGATGTATCAATTAAAATGTATGATAAATTTGGCTGTGTCTTACGGATAGAAAGTACTTGCAATGACATCGGGACTTTTCGTGTAAAACGGAAAGTGGAACACAGGGACGGCAGTTCCACAGAACAAAAAGCGCCTTTGAAAAAAAGTATTTATAGCCTGTATCAGTTATTCACAATCATGAAAGCCGCCAACTACCGGTATCTGGAATTCGTATCATCCTTTGATGACCACAGCGGCGGAAAGAAGAATCTTACAAAAGCAACAGAGGCTGTTAAGGAGAAAGGCCGTTCCTACCGTGGGCTGAACTTCTTTTCCCCAAAAGATCTGTTGGTACTGGAAGTGATCAGCCGGGGCGAATACATGACTTTTGGAATGCAGGGAAAGGATATCCGCCGCCATCTGGAGGATATCAGTCCGTCTGCCATGTCGAGAATTTTTAAGCGGCTCCGTCTCCATGGGATTATTGAACGGGTTCAAGGAACTTATAAGTATTTTACAACAGCTTACGGCAAAGAGGTCATTGCGGCAGGATTAACCGTTAGAAACCTTGTGCTTATACCAGCATTGGCATAAGTGTTTTTCTTATGCAGAAATTTTGCCATTTTGCGTCAAAAAATATTTATAAGTGGCCTAATGCAGCCGTACAGAGCCAGATCAAAACCCGGCTTATGAATCCGCAGACCTTTCCCGCGGCTTCTGATTCTTCCACTCAGGATTGGAATACAGTCTTTCCAGTTCTCTGATCCGCTGATCGATTCCACGCTTCCGGATATAGTCGCTTACCGTTTTCGGCACATACTGGAACCATTCCTTGTTCTCCGCAACCATCTTTTTTACATCATACCCCGTAGGCCCGCAGTCCTCGCCCGGTCTCTGCCAGAGAATCTCCGTCTTCAGGCCCTGCCGCTGGACGGCCTGTGCCTTCTCTTCGTCCCATTCCCGGCAGATACTCAAGTAATAAGTCGCATCCCGGGGCGCATACTGCGAAATCAGATCCGGCTGGGTGACCGGAAACGGGATGATGTCAAATTCCTTACGCCTGACCCCGAAATCCAGCAGCGCCCCCTGGATCATCTCATAACGCTCCAGATAGGTCAGCGGATTGTCCCGCTTCGTAACCCCATGCTGGTCCAGCGACGAGGTTGCCGCAAAAGAAACGATATCCGCATGTGTGATCCCGATATACAGCTTATGGCATCGCATCTTTGCCGCCAGAATATACTCCATATGTTTTAAAGTAAAGATCTGAAATCTGCCAAAGGCTACCCCTGTTTCAACCATAATCATTTTCCTCTCTGATTTTTTCTAGCTTAGGAACTGTGGTTCCTTACTCCATTTATCATAACAGATTCTTCTGGCTTTTCAAACTTTTTTATTTCCGGTGCTATGAACACCGCGGGTGTGAACAGTAACAAAATAACTAGAAAATCCCAGTCCACTTCGTTCATCTGTAGTATTGTTTCACCGAAAAAAATATGTTAAAATATAAACGCATTTAAGGAAACATATCATAATTCACTACATAAGAAAGGAATCATAGTATGTTACACGAGAATAATACCATTGGAGAAGTAAAAGACGAAGTGCTCTACCAGGTTGCCAAAGCGGCCTTTGAGGGGAACCTGCACAAAATCGAGGCGACACTGCCCTACGAGATCCTGCCGGGAACCAAACCGAAGTTCCGCTGCTGTGTCCACAAGGAGCGCGAGATCGTCCGTGAACGAATCATGCTTGCCAAGAACATCAACCCGGCAGACGGCGAACCCTGCCACAATACGGTCAAGATCCTCCCGTCAGCCTGCGAGAACTGCCCCATCACCCGTTTTTCCGTGACAGACAACTGCCAGAAGTGCATGGGCAAAAAATGTATGCAGGCATGCCGTTTCGGAGCCATCACCATGGCAAGGGACAAGGCATACATCAATCCGGAAAAATGTAAGGAATGCGGCCAGTGCTTCGATGCATGTCCGTACAACGCGATCGTGGATATCATGCGCCCCTGCCGCCGCGCCTGCCCGGTAGACGCTATCCAGGCGGATGAGGACGGAAGGGTATGGATCGATGATGAAAAATGTATCCGCTGCGGTTCCTGCATCAGCAAGTGCCCCTTCGGCGCTATCTCTGACAGTTCCCGTATGATCGAGGTCATCGACTACTTAAAGGGCGACCGTCCGGTATATGCGCTGGTAGCCCCTGCCGCCGAGGGACAGTTCGGCATGGATATCACTATGGAATCCATCCGCAAGGGCGCGAAGAAGATGGGATTCAAGGACATGGTGGACGTGGCCATCGGAGCGGATTTCGTGTCCGATTCTGAAGCAAAAGAATGGGCGGAGGCACATGAGGCCGGCAAGAAGATGACCACCTCCTGCTGCCCGGCATTCGTACACCTCATCCGGCGTCATTTCCCGGAGCTGTCCGACCATATCTCTACCACGGTATCCCCGATGGCTGCAACAGCGAGGCTGGTCAAGGCTATGCATCCAGGCGCGGTATGTATCTTCATCGGACCATGTATCGCAAAGAAGAGCGAGGCCGGACAGGATCAGGATAAGGAAGGCGAAAACGCGGATCTGGTTCTGACCTTTGAAGAATTTCAGGCGATGCTCCGTGCAAAAAATATCAAGCTTGAGCCTGTCACCCTGGAAGAACCCCAGAACGGCAGTATCCATGCAAAGGGCTACTCCAATTCCGGCGGCGTGACCAAGGCCGTGAAGCAGGCTTATATCGAGCACGGCGGACAGAGCGGATTAAATGTACGCCAGTGCAACGGCGCGGCGGAATGCAGGAAAGCGCTCATGCTGTTAAAGGCCGGAAAGCTTCCGGAAGACTTCATTGAAGGAATGGCCTGTGAAGGCGGCTGTGTAGCCGGGCCGGGCAATATCCAGGAAGAGCGTGCGTTCAAGCGGGAACGTGACAAACAGCTGAAAAGAGCAGATGACCGTCTGGTTACAGATACCGTATCTGAATACGGCAAATACGAATTTTCCATGCACCGTCATAATCACACGGAAGCATAATTTTTGATCCGGAGGAAAGCATTATGGAAGAATCAACAAGACGAATCGCGGAACATTTTCAGTGCAGGTACACGGTCTTTGAGAAGGGAACCGCACCGGAGCCGGTAGAGAAAGCCTACCGGCAAGCCCTCGAAGCCGGACGGTCAGGCGGCTTTTATCCGGCAGTCTTCCTGCTTGATGAATACGCGGTCGAATGGCTGGAGGAGGTCGTGTCCCAGGACTATGACAGAGACCAGATCATTGCGTCCTGCGGGGACAACGGCAAGGAGATCCTGGAGGAACGCTATCAGGAATACATGGAGGACCTCGAGCTGGACGAAGAGGGCCAGTCGGATTTCATCGGAAACGAGACGGAAGGCGAGGAACTGCATCATTTTATAGGCTACTGCTCCTTCTCCGACAGAAATCTGGAAGCGGACGTATTGCTCTTAGAGCTCCCGGTCCGTCATCCATGGGAGATCATCGGCTATCTTCCCATGGGCGGATGGAACGAGTGCCCTGCTCCGGAAGAGATGATCTCCATCTGCAAATACTGGTACGAAAAATATAACGCCATACCGGCAGTCTTTACCCACGACGTAATGGAATTTTATGCCCCCGCGGGACTCAACGGGGCAGACAGCCTGGAGGCCGCCAGGGAGCATTATGCCTTCTGCGTGGACCGGGTGGACCAGGGAACACAGACCTATAAGCTCTCCGAATTAGCGGCAGGTCTGGAAAATTCGGATGTATGGTATTTCTGGTGGGATTAGGGCGAAAGAGATCCTATGTGTGTTACAATTTACGGCCTGTTAAGCCTTGAATCGTAACACACATTCCTGTTTCTGCACCATTTCAGAAACAGGCCCGTCCCCGCCCCACAGATTCCCACTCCAAACAGAAATGCCGCCGCCAGGTTCCGCTCCGCCAGTACGCCAAAAGCCAGGTTGGTCCCGGCTCCGATTCCATCCAGAAGCATGGCATGGATGCTCAGCGCAGTAGCCCGGTATTCGGTATGGACCTGTTGGTTCTGCATTTCGGCCTGAAGGGGTTGGAACAGGCTGTTTGACACCCGCAGCGCCAGGATCCCGCAGACCGACGGAAGCGCAGTTCCTGATACCGCCAGCGTCAGGCAGGACAGGACCGCCGCCCCGCCGAATACCGCTCCCGCTGCCCGTACCCCCTTCCGTTTCGTAAGTTTTGTTCAATAACTGTAGTGCTCCATCTTAAAAATACTAAATGCCATAAATAGCAGTCCTGAACCAATCACTACGATAAGCATTGTCAGGAACGGAAATTGTATATCGCCAAACATATAGGTGATCCCATTCTCAAAGGCATATATATCTATAATTTCCCCAGCTGTCATAAAAGTATCTTTTACTGTTTGGTCTGTTACATTGCCAAAAGTCGCCATAAGCGGCTCTTGTGACATTATATTTTTGTTAAAAATACAAAAAACATATTGACATTTATCTATATGTGCATATAATAACACATAGACAAATATCAATGAGAGGTGATTAAATGGAAATAGACGAAAAGAAAGTAGCAACCATTTTTAAGGCTTTTTGTGATGAAAACCGTATTCGTATCTTGCAGCAATTACTTACTGGGGAAAAATGCGCCTGCGTGCTATTGGATAATCTGCAAATTACACAGCCAACCCTTTCACACCACATGAAAATATTGTGTGACGCTGATATTGTAATCAGTAGAAAAGAAGGAAAATGGACGCATTACTCCATATCCAAAAGCGGTGGGGAATATGCCGCAGAGTGTCTTAAAACTCTGACGAATACATCTCTTTCAGACAATAGATAACCGTGTTTGAAAAGCAACATACACTTTTTGCACGGTTTATCTAAACACAAACAAATAGATACATTTCAATCTATCAATTTAAGAAGAAATTTTATGGAAGTATTAAAAACAGGGTGGAATTTCTTTCAAAATGAAATTCTTGGTATGCAATGGTTAAATAGCTTAATTGGTAATTTTCTCAATGCCTGCGGTTTAGACACGAAAGAAAAGATAGGGGGCAGCGTTCAGTTTTTCCTATATGACACCATTAAAATCATGGTGCTTTTAGGCGTTTTAATTTTGCTAATATCGTATATTCAGAGTTATTTTCCACCAGAAAGAACAAAGAAAATTCTTGGAAGATTTCACGGTATCGGCGCAAATATCATAGCTGCATTACTTGGCACTGTAACACCGTTCTGCTCCTGTTCATCAATCCCGCTATTTATCGGGTTTACAAGTGCGGGGCTGCCATTAGGTGTAACTTTTTCCTTTTTGATTTCTTCCCCTATGGTTGACCTTGGCTCACTTGTACTGCTAATGAGCATATTCGGCTGGAAAGTTGCTGTAACTTATGTTGTACTTGGACTTATAATTGCGGTTGCAGGCGGTACTATGATTGAGAAACTACACCTTGAAAATTATGTGGAAGAATTTATACGAAGCGGAAAATCTATTGATATTGAACAAGAGGAACTACATTTTAAAGACCGTATGAAATTCGCATGGGAACAAGTTGTGTCTACGGCAAAAAAAGTTGCCCCGTATGTTTTAATTGGTGTTGCTATCGGTGCATTTATCCATAACTGGATACCAGAGGACTTCATCGTGCGTGTTCTTGGAACGGGCAATCCGCTAGGTGTAATTATCGCAACAATCGCAGGCGTTCCCATGTATGCTGATATATTCGGTACTATTCCGATTGCCGAAGCTCTGTTGGCAAAGGGCGCACAACTAGGTGTAGTGTTATCTTTTATGATGGGGGTTACTACGTTATCCCTGCCGTCAATGATTATGTTGCGAAAAGCTGTCAAGCCTACACTGCTTACTATATTTATTGCAATCTGTATGATTGGCATTATCCTTGTTGGCTATTTCTTCAATGCAATTCAGTATTTGCTTGTATAAATGATTGTATGAAGAAACCAAAATAAATTAAATGGAGGTAAATTATTATGTCACTGTTTGGGAAGAAAAAGGAAGAAGAAAAGAAAGCTCCGGCTTGCGCTTGTAACTCTGGCTGCCCTGCGTCCGAAGTTACGGAAATCACAAGTAATTGCTGCCCCGAAGCTCAAAACGGTGTTTGCTGCATTAAAGTTTTAGGTTCTGGTTGTGCGTCCTGCCATGCATTATACGAGAACACAAAGGAAGCCATTCAAAAAATGGGGCTTTCGGTAGAAGTGGAATATGTAACCGATATGAAGAAAATCATGGACTACGGCGTTATGAGTATGCCTGCGCTTGTTGTAAATGAAAAAGTGGTGTCTATGGGAAAAGTATTAAAATCCGCAGACGTTGAAAAACTCCTGCACAAATTAGGTTTCTAAAGGCGGTAATTTATGAGTTGTATGAATGTAAAAAATTGCGCTTGCCCTAAAAAAACGTGTCCGAACCACGGAAAATGTTGTGCTTGCGTTATAAAACATAGGGAAACTGATAGTTTGCCCTATTGTTTATTCCCGGATAACAACGGAGATAAAAGTAACCGAAATCACTATGAAGTGTTGAAGAAACGCTTTGAAAGCTAAGGAAAGGCAGTAACATGGGAAAAATAATGATATTGACGTTTAATGACAATGAGGAAATGGCTATTGAAAGAATAGTCACTGCATTATCGGACGAAATCAGCATTGAAGTCATACAACCTAATTTCTTTCCCATGTTATCATTTCCGGGACTGGAAATAAAACAGCAGCAACGAATGGTACTTCAAGACGGGGCGGAAATCAACCTTACCCGTCTTGAATACAGTACCCTTGTATTTCTTGCTTCCAATCCCAGAATTGTCCTAACACAGACACAGATTTTTGAAGCTGTCTGGAACATGGATAGTGATAGCTGCCATTCAAGCGTTGTCAACATGATTTGCAACCTGCGGAAAAAGATAGAGCCGGACAGCAAAAACCCGACCTACATAAAAACCGTGTTAGGTGTCGGCTATAAATTCAATGGGTAAACGCCGGGGAATGATAATTGAAAGCCTGTCATTCCCCGGTGTCTTTTTCTGCCCTTGTGGACGCTTAGTCATTTCCACCCACTCCATTGCCAATGTCTGGGCGATCGCGTCACCGGGTTCTATTCCAGCTTCATTGAATGCTGCCGACTTGATAGAAAGACGCTTCCATGTGTTATAAAAATCCATTACATCATTCAATGTCTGAAAATGTTCTTGAAAAACTTCTGTCTGTTCATCTGAAAACTCATAATTTTCCCAAATAGAAATATCAACCGTGCCAAGCGACTGCATAAAAGTTGCCAGAAGCGTCCACGGCGGTATTTTTCCTGCACCGATGATCTCCTGGCTTGCTTCAATGGCGGCAATGCTGTTTTGAATACTGTATATTTGGTTGTACAGCATGACTTTTTGTGCTGATAGTAATTCATCTGCGTTTTTATCTGATTCGGTTTCATCAAGTATCTTTTTTATCTGATTCAGTGAAAAGCCTAAACCACGGTAAAAAATGATGTGCTCCAGCTTCATCATGTCGCTTTCTGTATAAAAACGCCGTCCGCCTTCTGTTCGTCCTGATGCCGGAAGAACTCCGATATTATCATAATGTTGTAATGTCCGGATCGTAAGCCCGGATATCTTCGCTACTTCGCCTGTACTGATCTGCTTTTCGCCCATGATCTTCACCTCCGGCTTTATCATACCATATTGCAGAACATAATGTATAGAACCCTTTACCAAAGGCGGCTGATCAGGCCGGGAATTGTAACGTACATCCGGATATGATCAGCAGGACATAGGTCAGCTTTACAAAAAATTCCTGCTTCATCCTTTTATGTAAGATCTGTCCCAGATATAATGCGGTGATGACCGGGATCACACACCATCCTGTCAATCGGAGGATCTCTGCGGTCACTGCTCCTTCCGCGATATTCTGGATCAGCATGCTTCCGTTCAATACGATCCAGACCGGAGCAAGCGTCGCGCGGATCACGGATTTATCCTTTAATACCGCAACCGCATAGATGACCAGAAGGGATCCTCCGGAAAGAAACATTCCATGGATGATCCCCGCCAGCAGGACCACACAGATCAGCGCTCCTGCCGGGAGGCTTCGTTCCTTCTTTTTGAACAGGCCGCGGAGGGCGGCCAGGATCAGCAGCCCTCCATATACGGACATTAATATGCGTGCAGGCAGCATACGGTACAGATAAAGCCCTGCGGCCATCCCCAAAAACATCAGAAGGGAAATTTTAACTGCCTGCTTTTTATCCATATCCCTGTAGTTTCGCACCGCTATATTCGAGCTCACAAAAATAGCGACTATATTTAATATGATCTTTGCCTCATCAACGCCGATCAGCAGCATTGCTGCCGGCATTGCCAGCATCGTTCCGGCAAACCCGGTGATCCCTTCGACCACATTTGCAAGAAATACGATCAAAACAAATAGATACTCGGCCATCCTTTTTCTCTCCTAGATTGATTTTACTATTTCCGCAAACCGGAAGATCGTCCGCGCCGTTTTTCTAAGTTCAGAATGGGTACACATCTTAATCTGGTCAAATGTCATAGGCTGGCTGATGATACTGAAGACCGCGCTCACGCCTGCCTCATATATTTCGTCAATGTCGTCGCCTATGGCTCCTACGATCGCAAGCAGAGGGATCTTGCGGCGCGCAGTCCTTTTCGCAATGCCGGACACGACTTTGCCTTTTGCGCTCTGTCCGTCAATCCTTCCCTCTCCGGTAATGACCATGGAACAGCCCTCCAGCATCTGCTCGAACTGTATCGCATCGAGGATCACTTCGATCCCGCTTTGCAGGCCCGCTCCTAAAAATGCTACCGCTCCGGCTCCCATGCCGCCGGCGGCGCCGCCGCCTTCCAGCTGCAGGATATCCTTCCCTAGATTTTCCCTGACCAGCCCTGCCAGATGCTCCAGTCCTTTTTCCAGATGCCGTATATCCTGTTCGGTAGCTCCTTTCTGCGGTCCGAATACTGCAGAAGCCCCATTTTCCCCGCATAATGGATTATACACATCACACATTGCCAGAATCTCCGCGTCTCTGATCCTTGAATCCAGCCCTGACATGTCGATTCCTGCAATCTGAGACAGAGATTCCCCAACCGGGACAAATCCGTTCCCTTTTGTATCTGTAAACCGGACGCCCAGTGCAGAGGCCGCTCCTGTCCCTCCGTCATTCGTGGCGCTTCCGCCGAGACACAATATGATCTTTTTGGCTCCGTGGTCCAATGCGTCCAGAATCAGTTCCCCCACGCCAAAGGTCGTAGTTTTTCCTGCCGAAAGCTTTTTCCCGACCAGCGGAAGCCCCGCCGCCGCCGCCATCTCTACAACGGCGGTCTCTCCAAAAATGCCGTAATACGAAGAGATCCTTTCCCCATATGGCCCGGTTACTTCTGCTGTTATTTTCTCTCCGGGAAGCACGGAAAGAAATGCATCCACACTTCCTTCCCCGCCGTCCGCCACTTCCGCCCGGATCACTTCTGCCTCCGGCCATTGCGACCTGACCTCTTCCTCAATGATCTTTCCCGCATCGCCGCTGGAGATCGTCCCTTTAAAAGAATCCGGAATAATCACTATTTTTTGCATGGCTCTTTCTATTCCTTTTCATCTACAGTGTAATAAAGCTCGCCTTTTCTGTAATCATAGGTTTTCTTTCCCCAGGTTCTGGTGACCAGCATTCCTGCAAGGAATACAGCGGCGGTTCCAACCAGCGCTGCGGTCAGCAAGCCGAATGAGACCTCTCCCGCTGAAAACGCGATGATCATAGGCATTACTACATAACAGGCCGGAACATTGACCGCATTGATCGGTCCCATCTCCTCCAGAACAGATGTCTTCCGTTCCGGATCCACCATACGGCACAGCGCCTGTCCGGTGGCATTGGTTCCCGTCAGTGTTCCCCAGATAGCAACCGTCCTTTCAAATCCGTGCTTTCCTCCAAATCTTTCCCCGAAGTATCTGGTCGTAATATAAGTAAACAATGTACCTGCCAAAACAACCAATAAGATCGGAACGATCCAGCTTCCTATGATTTCCAGTGAAATTGCCATAAATGCGGAAGTTACCATCATATCAATACAAAAACCGGATATGCGGATCTGTGTTCCGCGGTCCAGATATTTGCTGCAGCCTGATTTTCCAATGATCCAGCGCAGCACATATGCTGCAAGCATTGCATAAAGGTAAAGAAATCCGGAAAGCATTTCTCCGGCAAATCCCGGCAGTGCGCCCAGCAGCCTGCAGATGATATTACCGCAGACCCATGCGATCCCCACCAGAGAAAAATGAAACGCCAGCGTATCCACGTTCCCCGGATGCGTGGTTTCTTTTCCATAGTATTGCTGCTCATCCGGTTCAAAGATTCCGCTCATCATTCCGCCGCTCATTTTACCTGCATATGGAGCCAAACCTTTCTCGATTCCTTTTTTCACCCACGGCACTCCGACCATAAATGCAACGAGGAATCCTGCCGCGGCAAATGTAACTCCGACCTGTACTGCATTTACGACTCCATTTGCTTCCATCATCCCGCCATAGGTCACGCTCTGTCCCGGGCCCTGTGCAAATGCAAAGGGAACCTGAAGTCCATAGACCGGATCCATTCCGAAGAATCCGCCTGAGAGTTTCAGGACTCCGTAGCCTAACAGCCCTGTCAACGCATACGGTACTACCCAGAAAAATCCCATTCCGCAGATTCCTGAGAACTGGCTGTCCGCCATCCGCTCCTTGAGCGTTCTTTTTTTCTCACCGCCCTGTTTTGCAACTGCCAGTGTCAATCCCATATTTGCAAATGAAAACGACCATAAAATTCCTGCTATACTGCCAAAGTCCCCTGCCGCCGCATCTGTGATCAGCCCGGTATTCATCACGATAAATCCAAGAACACCGCCGATCACGCTGGCCGGGACAAGATTATTTTTTAAAAACGGAACCTTTGCGCGCAGAACAACGCCTACAATAATAAACAATCCCGTCCATGCTAATGCATCCATACTAATCATATCTGTCTCCTCCTTCTAAAAAAATCGGGGCCTATAAAATTTCCACCTGTACGGTTGGATGCTCTAAAGAGCCTCCAACCGACTCATCTATTCGCAAAAACCGTGCTAACGCACTCTTACGTCTGCTAACGCAGCCGCTTTTTGCTCATTCATGAGTAGGTTGCTAATCCATAATCTCAGTTTTATTGCAATAAATTGCATAAAACTGAGATTCCGGATTGCAACCGTACAGGTGGTAAAATTTCGGCACGCATTTTTGCTGTTTCATTCATTTCCTGATGCTGCGGCTCTCCTGACGCCTGTTCATCCGCCGCGATCCGTTCATATGCTGACTGAACCGCCTGAAGCATCCGTTCTGTATTTTCTTTGATCTGCTGATCTCCGGGAATCCCGGCCTCTTCCACCTGCTTCCAGAATGCATGCTCCAGCTGATCTGCTTCCCTGCGCCACCAGCTCATATGGCGGCAATAATCTGTTTCGACCGCATACTGCAGCCGCTCAAACTGCCACCAGGCACTGTCTTCTGAATACTTGGCCCCTGCATTGCTGACTGCTTCCGGAAGCTTTGAAAATACGGTATACGGCGCGAATACCGACATACACGGTACTGCGAATGCATTCCACCAGACCGGCGTTTTATCCTGAATCAGTTCTACATGGGACGCCGCCGCTGTTTTGCTGGACGTCTCGGTCATGGCATGCATACAGATGGACACATGCAGCCCATCCGCCGGACTCCATCTGGGTTCCAGGATCTCTCCCTCAAAATGATCCCGCTGGATGCTCCGGATCGTCTCTAATGTAATATTTCCGGCATTCTGTTTCAGCAGCTTATTCAGCCGCATATATCTTGGATGCGCCGCCCTGTGCTTCAGCGACATGGCGCTGTATGCTTTCGCAAAGTGAAAAGGAACCTCTCTGGAGATCCATCCGTTTGCATAGGCGTACTCCTTCACGTCTCCGCTTTCTTCGTCCCAATGCTCCTCTGTACTGTAGCAGTTAGAAATCCCCGCTGTATCCTGAACCCTTCTCGCGACCCAGCGCCGTCCGCAGGTATCCAGAATCCATGCCTCCTTTGGGTCCGCGATCAAAAAGGAATTGTGATATCGGTGTTCCATCCCGACCGCCGCATTTCCTCCCTGGCCATAGGTCTCCAATAATCCGGTGATCACGTGCAGAGACTCATACGCCGTGCTTCCGCGCTCCAGTCCGAGACGCAGCAGGTCCATTCCCAGAAGCCCGTTTTCTGTTTCCTCCGGCTCTCTCGCCCAGACTGCTTCATTTCCAATCGCAACGTTGTGCTCATTCATACCGTGTTCGAAACCCCAAATCCAATATGGTTTCGAGCCGATCACCCGATACGTATGCGCCGCCTGCGGGATCTCAATATACGTACAGCGCACCATCTCCCCCTCTTTATGCTCCTCTGCCGGAATCACAACAAGAGGCTGCGCCTCTGTGACCGGGCGGTCACTGTTTTTAGCAAAGATCGTATTTCCACTTTTTGTACTGTTTCCAAGCGCGACCATCGTATCACATGAATACAGTTCCATTCCCATTCCTCCTCTCCGAGTCCGGAGCTTCTCCTGTGCCCCTTCGTCTTTTTTGTATGTATTGAACAAATTATAGCAGGCAAGTTCAAAAAAGTCGTTATTTTGCACAACAAAAAAGCAGGCTTTGGATTGTTATACGTAACATATGCCAAAGCCCGCCCCATAGTCAGAGACCCCGCAGCAGTTCTTTCCAAAACCACAGTGCATTCTGATATATTGCAGCATTAGAAATACTGCGGGGATCGTAGCCTGTGACCGACTTCAGCTTTTTCAGCTGGTACTGAAGCGTATTTTTATGAATAAACATTTTCTCCGCAGTCCGTGTAATGGACCCCTCACATGCATAAAAGATTTCCAGAAGTTCCATCCAATATTGGAGCTCTGTGTCCGTGATCCCCTTAAAAACCCTTGCCAGGTATTCCCGCTTGCTTTCATCAGGTATTTCACTGATAAATACGCCAAATGTCAGCTCATGATAATAAACCACATCTCTTTCCTGACTGAGCATCGCCGCCTTCAGGCTTTTCTGCGCCCTCTCCTTCCCCCTGCGCAGCTCCATCCCTGCGCACGGCTGATCATCCACTCCTGCCTTCAGGATCACACCCGCAGGCAGATTCAGCTTTTCCGCCGTCTGCGCGATCAGCCTTTCAATTTCTTCCTTTTTTTCAATAGGCACAAAAACAGCCAGCTGATCTGCTTCCCTGTATGAAAGGCTTTCCCTGGGATACCCCTGTATCTGATGGATGGTCTGTTCTGTCTGGTCCAGAAATACATGTGGCTTTTCCACCTGCGTTCCCTGCCCCTGCCTGAAGGAAATACAGATGCACCGGCGGGCGGTAAGCATATCGATCCCTACCCGCGTTCCCATAGAAATAAAATCTTTCGGAAGATGCTCCACGTCCTCAGACAAAAGATGATATAGATATTGGTTCTGCTCCTTCTGGATCTCACCCTCTCTTTTCTGCAGATAGAAATTCATCAGCAGCGTTTCCGATGTCTTCCGTATCAGATCAATATATGGCTTGATCTGGTCCCACTCTCCGGTGATCCCCAGCACTCCTACGATCTCCCCGCCGAAATAGAGCGGCATGTTGATCCCCGATTTTGCACCTTCATATTCCCCATCCGTATTGATCGTCAGATATTCCAGCTGCTCTGAAATGATCTTCTGTGCTCCCACATGGCGGGTCCCTGTTCTTGCCGGATTTGTACTTGCTATAATATACCCGGACTCATCCATCAGATTTACATTTTGATGGATCGTGTTGCTGATCTCCCTGACGATCGTTCTGGCAATATCCACTGAAATTTTCATAGTCTTTCACCCCTGCACCGCTTACTTCACAATTCTGTACCACTCCATTTCAGTATAACCATGAGAAAAGAGAATATCAATCATTTTTCGTGGATATGTTCTTGCTATTTCCTAATCCTTTATCTATAATAACATTGCGGTTTTTCTGTAAAACAGATAATCTGTTCGGAATCACGGCTGTTCTCATCAGCCGTGAGGATCTATTATATTTCATCAAAAGAGGAATGAATCATGAATACGATCATCATGTGGACCATGGCGGCCGGCGCCGTCATCGGCGGTGTGGATAAAATCTTCGGAAACCGCCTGGGGCTTGGAAAACGATTTGAGGAGGGATTTCTGCTTCTTGGCGCAACTGCCCTTTCCATGGCCGGGATCATCTGCCTGACTCCGCTTCTTTCCATGCTTCTGAAAGCGGCGGTCGTGCCTCTGTGCGGCAGGTCCGGGCTGGATCCGGGGATTCTGGGCGGCATCCTGGCAATCGATATGGGCGGGTATCAGCTTTCCATGGAATTGGCCGGTACGCCTGCTGTCGGGAGATATGTGGGAATCGTCATAGGGGCGACCTTCGGATGTACCGTCACGTTCACGATCCCTGTAGGAATGGGAATGATCTCCGGGAAGGAACGCCCTTTGTTCGCTAAAGGGATGCTCATCGGGTTGGGGATGATGCCGATATCGCTGCTGATCGGCGGGCTGTCCTGCGGTCTGCGGGTCATGGAAGTCCTGTATCTGACCCTTCCGATTTTTGTGCTGTCGCTGATGCTCATGGCCGGGATCCGTTTTTTTCCGGATCACATGATCAAAGGGTTTGGATATTTTGCGGCAGGAATCGGATTTTTGACTACTCTCGGACTGATCGCCGGGGCGGTGGAATATATGACGGGCTTTCAGATCTTGAAAGGGATCGCTCCGATCGAGGATGCGATGGCTGTTGTATCTTCTATCGGTGTCGTAATGCTTGGAAGCCTTCCTGTGGCGGAGATGCTGCGGCGGATTCTGGAAAAACCGCTGAACTGGATCGGAGGCAAAACCGGGATGAATGGGAACAGCGTGGCCGGACTCCTCATGGGGATCGTCAGCCCGGTCCCTGCCATTGCCATGATGAAGGAAATGGATACGCGGGGAAAGGTTGTAAACGCTGCCTTTCTGGTATGCGGAGCTTCCGCGCTTGCGGCGCATATGGGATTCACCTATGGAACGGAACCGGAGCTTGTCGTGCCGCTCCTGATTTCCAAGCTGGCGGGAGGATTGTGCGGAGCGGGAGCAGCGGTTTTGCTCAGCAGGAAGGGAGGATGCGCAGATTGATTTACGCTTCCTGTTACTATTCACAGCCATATAATAATCAACAGACAGATTCGTCAAGCACAGCTTGTAAGAAGCTGTTTGATGATTTTTATATGGCTGGAATCAGTCACTTCACCCACATAAGCAAAAAATCAAGATGCGCAGCATCGGCAGACGGCTTTGCCGGCTGTTTTTGCGCATGTGTGTGAAGCGGCTGTGAATAGTAACCGCTTCCTCCCCCTTCCTGATGTCTTTCTCTTGATACACCCGGTTCTAACATTCCAGGCTCAGCAATTCCTCCGGCGGCCCCATCCTGTTCTTAACAGTTCTTTCCATATAGTTCCTTAGTCTTCATAAAACCTCAGTTCCCCCCACACATCCATCAATTCTTTCCGGCGGACCAGTTTTGTTGTCGTCTTTCTGTCAAAGACCCGGATCTCACTATTATACCCGTCATACTTCGGCCAGTTCTCCGGATCCGGCTCTCCGGTTTTCGCAAATCTTACCCAGGGAGTATGCATCGCTTCGATCAGCGCGTTCTTCGTTTCTTCCGTCTCTCCTTTGCAGGTTCTTTTCGGAGGCCTCCGGTATCTGGTACTTCCGGTAAAATTTGTGGTGTTTGAGCCTGTCAAAAAAATCTACGCTCATGGGGCCTACCAGGCAGTGCCCGTCTCCTGCCGCCACACAGCCGAAATACACCTGAAATTCGTCCTGGTACAGGTAGGGAAGGGTCTGCATATCGGCCACATGGACCAGCATGTCCCGCAGGGAGGCGTCCTGGCATATAGGGTTGGATTCTATTATTTTCCGGCGGTCATCCGGTTCGTTTTTCCGTATATAAAAAATCCCGGTCTGGAGCAGGTCGGAGAGGTTTTTTAAGAGAAATGTGTCCATGCGTTCCTCCTTGATTTCCAAAATATAACCTGTTGCTGCTTTCTTAATATTTAATCCTGAAATAATCCAGATATGCTTTATATTGATCCTGAGCTGTTAAACAAGTATCCGTCAGATAGCCTTTTTCGTCGTTCCACTCTTTCAATCCACGATAATAGAACAGCTTCAGATGATCTTCGATAATGAATGGAACGATATTATATTTCAGACACTCTTTGAACATGATCAGTCTGCCCACACGTCCGTTGCCATCTTGAAATGGGTGGATTCTTTCAAACTTCACATGGAAGTCCAGAATATCATCAAAAGTCTTTTCTTCCCTGCCCTTGTATTCTGCCAACAGTTCTTTCATCTTTTCGGCAGTTTCTTCCGGAAGGACGGTATCCATGCCGCCGACCTCATTCGGTAATTTTTTATAATCACCAACAGCGAACCAATCTTTTCTGGAATCGCTGGTGCCGTTTTTCAAGATCAGATGAAGCTCCTTGATAAACTTCTCAGTAAGCGGGGCTTTTGCGTTATCAATGATCCTATCAATACAACGGAAGTGGTTTACCGTCTCAATCACATCGTCCACATTAAGGACTTCATTTTCTACGCCGATCGTATTGGTTTCAAAAATATATCTGGTCTGATCGTGGGTCAGACGGCTGCCCTCAATGTGGTTGGAGTTGTATGTTAAATCAATCTGTGTCTTATGGTAAATACCGCCTGGATATCTGCCTGCTTTTTGCTCTTTTAAGATATCCAGCAGAGTAATCTGCTGTTCTTTTCTCTTGTTTGTGCGCTCTGGTTTCCCTGCATTTTCAGGAATGTTCCAGGTCTTGCCGGTAAGGAATGCACCATTCACACGTCCCTGGGCACAATAGTTCCTGACGCTGCGCTCCGACACAGCCCATTTTTTCGCCATTTCGGTAACTGAAAGGTATCGCATCAGTATCCTCCGTTATCAATTGAATCAAAAATTACACGAATTTATTATATATTGTACCAAATTGCTAACGCAATGGCTTGCCTACTCTATTCCTTTGTGTTACACTATTTCTAACGTAGATTGATTGAATAATTTTCTGATAATTTCATAAATTGTTTCTAGAAGAATACTAATTCTATAGAGAAATTATCAGAAAATTTATCGCAATCTGGTACAATAGGAAAGAATCAAATTCAGAGCAGTGAATATATCTGCTCTTTTTTATTACGCTGAATCTGATACTTTCCTTAGATATTATATCACATCATCGGCAATATTTTCAATATTTCCTTCGCTTGCTCTGTAATTATTTCCGATGCAGGAAATGCTGACAGAGGCCTGATATATTATGCAAAAATTTTATAAAAAGAAAGGGGCAATCGCAATGAATATGCAGGTAAAATCCAGCAACGGAATCGCTTTGGTTCCATTGGAATCCCGCCTAATGGCGGAGGGAAAAATTTTTATAGAAGGTAAGATCAATCAGGAAAATGGCTGAATTAGGGCTATATGCCTGAAAACCAGATTTTTTAAGGGCACTTCCCATCCCAGGAAAATGCCCTTAACCAGCAATCCTACCGCCTTTACCTCATATATTCTTCCAGATCGTTTACAAAGGCAAATCGCTCCTCATCGTCCGTCTATGCAGATAGCTGTTTCGGGCCAGACTAGATTTAATACGGGCATCCGCTGACGAGGATTGCCGATGCAAAGTGATACCGGGAATCACCTGTACGGATTGTAAATCGGACTTCTTCATTTGTTAACCTACAGAATTCTGAATGCGGGACCAGCTCTATTGGAACATCATATTCAGCAAACAGCTTGCAATATGCATCATAAAGCGCTTTACTTACCTCCATCATTTCTTTTGCCAAATATGCTTTTTCAATCAGACATTCTTCAAGGATTCCTTTTGTTACCGTAATTACATCGGGTACATTCGGTACAAACGCCAGATCAATCCTTGTCATGTTCTTCGGAAGTTCCATGGCGGAATCGCTTACCAAAAATTTATCCATATGCGTTAATAAAGAGAGATTATAATTTACCTGTGGGTTAATAATACCATTCTTAAACATATCATTTCCTCCTCGTTTTTTTCACTGCCAGTCTCTGTCCTACATTTTTTCCGGATATAATAATTTCTGAACCTCTCTATCCTGCAAATTGTCCTTTGTAACCAGTTTTGCTCCGGGATCTATTTTCCTTTCCACACTCTTTCCCTCAAGAGCATCTATTACGCATTGAACTCCCATATATCCGATCTGGAAAGGCCTTTGGACAATCATTCCCGTCAGAACCCCATCCTGCACCGCCTCGATTTCCACTCCGTTTGCGTCAAAAGCATATGAGAATACGCGTCCCTGTGCTCCAGCTCTGCGAATGCCATTAGCGATTCCAACGCCTGTCATATCGTTATCCGCAAAAATTCCTACCAGATTGCTATCGTGTAAAAGTTCACACACGATGTTCTCTGTTAACACCGCATCGTTTTCTACATACTGTGTTTCTAATATTTCTATCTCCGGAGCCAGTGTCTTTATTCGTTCTATAAAGCCGGCATCACGATCCAAATCCACTTTTGATATTTTAGACGAATTGATCACGATAGCCTTTTTGCCTGCCAACCTCTTTCCGGATTTATGTAATTCTTCAAACAAAGCATCTGCTGCCATACCTGCGGCTGTTTTACTGTCGGTGCCTATAAATGATGTATATTTCTCTGTGCTTACCTGATTATCCAGCGTAACTACCGGAATGCCCGCATCCATTGCCGCTTCAATATAAGGCACTGTCAAATCATTGCTGGTAGACGCAATAACTATCCCGTCTGGTTTACTGTCCACTACTTGTTTCAGCATTTCCACCTGCTGCAAAATATCGGATTCCTCCGGCGGCGCCATCACCTCAACTTCTACCCGATCCGGCATTTCCACCATTGCAGCTTTTGCTCCGCTTAACATTGTCTGCCAAAAATCCGAATTCCATGCCTTTACAATTACTTTGATATTATATTTTTTCATACCTATCTCCTCTCTTTAATTCGCATTTCCATTAACGCCTTCTACAAACCAATCGATCTTATTAATTTCAGCAGCTTCCGGGATTTCTCCTTTTTCAAACATCACTTCGCCAGCCTGGTTATAAATCGGACCTTCAAAGACACTAAATTCATGCGTTTCCATTTTTTGTTTCATATCATTTATTGTACCTAACCCGGATAAACCGGAAAAGTTTTTTTGCATTTCCTCCAAATTTCAAGTACAATAAAGAAAAATATTGGAGGATGTGTTCATGTTACTTACGGATAAATATGCTGACAAAATGAATGGTATCATCACTTGCTATGACCGTATGATCATCCAGGGCTATATCCCCGGATGGAGTTATGCGGAAGGTATGACCAGCTATTTAAAAGCCAACAACATCCGTATTTTTGATTTTTCGACTTTCTCCCAGCCCCTTACGGAACAGGTTCGTGTAAATGCCCAGCGCATTGCAGATGAAAACGGCATCCAGATTGAGTTCATCCGGAAACTCCGGGCGTTCCGAAAAGATGACCGCATCCAGGAGATCATTCAGAAAACCGGTAAGTCTGAGGGGCTGATTCATATCTTTTCTGCCATGGAACAATGCAATACTTATAAGCCATGGCATGATAAAACAACCGGAAAAACATTCCTTAAGTTTGACCAAAGCAAATGTCTCCATTATTATTTTTATTTTATAGATAAAGAACTCGGCTTGTGTTATCTCCGGGTTCCCACCTGGGCTCCCTTCCGACTGCAGTTCTACATGAACGGTCATAATCTTCTGGCCCATAAGCTGCAAAAGAAAGGGATCACTTACCGTATGCATGATAACGCCTTCCTTGAAATCTCAGATGTCGAAACTGCCCAGAAACTATCTGACAGAATCAACCCGGAAGGTCTCCATAAAATCCTGGATGTATTTGCAAAACGCTACTGTCCCATTGCGGAATCGCTCGGTCTCGGCTACACTTGGACAGTCCAACAGATTGAGTGTGCAACCGATATCATGTTCAAACAGGCCTGTGACCTGGAGCCCCTTTATGATGAGATCATCCGGACGGCAATCTTTACGGTAAAGCCGGATAACATCGCTGCATTCCTGGGACAGCGCATTACCTATAACTGTAAGAAAGAAGTCGGTACAAACTATAACCAGCGTATTCTCGGTACGAGAATCAAACACCATATGGGTGATGTATCAATTAAAATGTATGATAAATTTGGCTGTGTCTTACGGATAGAAAGTACTTGCAATGACATCGGGACTTTTCGTGTAAAACGGAAAGTGGAACACAGGGACGGCAGTTCCACAGAACAAAAAGCGCCTTTGAAAAAAAGTATTTATAGCCTGTATCAGTTATTCACAATCATGAAAGCCGCCAACTACCGGTATCTGGAATTCGTATCATCCTTTGATGACCACAGCGGCGGAAAGAAGAATCTTACAAAAGCAACAGAGGCTGTTAAGGAGAAAGGCCGTTCCTACCGTGGGCTGAACTTCTTTTCCCCAAAAGATCTGTTGGTACTGGAAGTGATCAGCCGGGGCGAATACATGACTTTTGGAATGCAGGGAAAGGATATCCGCCGCCATCTGGAGGATATCAGTCCGTCTGCCATGTCGAGAATTTTTAAGCGGCTCCGTCTCCATGGGATTATTGAACGGGTTCAAGGAACTTATAAGTATTTTACAACAGCTTACGGCAAAGAGGTCATTGCGGCAGGATTAACCGTTAGAAACCTTGTGCTTATACCAGCATTGGCATAAGTGTTTTTCTTATGCAGAAATTTTGCCATTTTGCGTCAAAAAATATTTATAAGTGGCCTAACATATCATCTGTGACTAAATCCCCTGTTTCTGCAATTTTAGACAGCTTCGTATCAAATGAACCCTGCATAGTTACACATTCATATTGTCCGTCTATCGTGCGTCCTATTTCTTCAATCAGCCCATCCCAATCCGCACACATTGCACTTAACCAGACCTGCGGAGCAAGTTCCCTGGCATCTGCATTGCAGCCAAACACGGGAATATTCTCTTTTGCGCATAAATCAATGATCGGTTTGGGCGTATCCTGAAATTGGGAAATCACATCACATCCCGAAGTAATCAACTGTGTCGCAGATGTTGTCGCAAGCCCGCTGTCATCCCATGAGCCCGTAAATACGACATTTGTTTCTGCATCGCTATTCATTGACTGGGCTCCCAGTTCAAAAGAATTAATGGCAATCATTACATCTGGGACAGGCATAGAGGCCACAAAACCTAGTTTGCCTGTTTTGCTGTTCATTCCTGCTAACATACCGCATAAATACCACGGATCCCACTGCTGTCCAACGGAAACAGAAAAATTGTCATGCGCCTGATCCGTATTTCCTAAATAATAAAATGCCACGTCTGCGTGCCGTTTTGCCACATTCATTGCCGCATCCAAAAATCCAAATTGTGTTGCAATGACGATCTTGCAGCCCTGATTAATTAATTCTTCAATAATACCCTCCGCATCCGAAGTGTCTGCAACACTTTCCTTTGTAATTACCTCAACACCCAATTTTTCTTTTAGTTCTTCCCCAAGCTGATAGCATCTGTAATTATATCCATAGTCGTCTTTCACTCCTCCCAGAAGTACGGCTATTTTTTTTGCCCCGGCGCCTGGTTTTTCATTCGTCTCCGAGCCTGCTTGTCCGGCATTCCCCGCACTGCCGCATCCGCCTAATAATACTGCCAAAGCACCCAGCAGTGCCAGCACTTTCCTGATATTTTTTTTCATCTTTCACATCTCCTTTTTTCTTTTTTTCGAATAGGTTTTGTCATATCATCTGCAGCAACCTGTAACGCTTCTGGCATGGAAGGCTTCTTTGATGTAGAAATCACGCCAAGCGCAATTAGTGTAAACAAGTATGGGAACATCATCGTTATATATGGAGAAATGGGTATCTCCTTGATTTGGAAAAAAACCTGCAGTGCCTGGGCCAGCCCGAAAATATATGCAGCCATGTATGATCTCAGCGGTTTCCATGAACACAATACTACCAATGCCGACGCAACAACCCCCCTTCCGTTCACCATATTATTCGACCAATTCATTGTGTAAAAAATACTCATTTGAGCGCCGCCAATTCCAGCCATTGCTCCTGCGAATAAAACCGCAAAATACCTTATTGCCCTCGGATTATAACCATATGCTGTCGTTACATCCGGATTTTCTCCTGCTGATCTTAAGACAGTCCCAAACCGCGTTTTAAAGAGAACAAAATAAATTATAACCGGTAAGACAAAGGACAGATAGCATAATATGTCTTGTGAAAATACGGCCTCTCCAATAACGGGAATCTCAGATAACAGCGGGATTTTTATTTTGGAAAATCCGCTTATCTTTTTGCTTAACAAGGAAATGCCGAAAAATGCTGTCAATCCCTCTGCCAGAAAATTTAACACAAATGCCGACGCAAACATATTCGCTTTGCAATCAATTGATAGAAATGCCTGCAAAAGGGCTATAAATATTCCGGCAAGCGCCGCTGAAAAAACAGAAAAAATAATATTCTGAGTATAAGCTCCCACTCCAAACCCGACACATGCTCCGCAAAGCATACTTCCTTCGACACTCAAGCTGGTAATCCCTGACCTTTGTCCGACCATATCTCCGCAAATTGCATATACAATAGGGGTCCCTCCTGCAATCATACATGTCAGGATAATCGTCAAATCATTCATTTGATTTCACCCCCTTGCTGCCGACCACCATCATGCACAGCAGCACTGATGTCAGCAGAATCTGTATTGAGGCTGAGGGAAGGCCTGTATTAATCTCCATTGAATTTCCCATCACCTGGATCATTGCGATTAAACATGATGCCAATATCGCTAAAAGCGGATTATTTTTTACGATTCCGGCCGCCAAAAAACCCATGAATCCAAGCGATGCGCCTGTACCCGCCTTCATCCGCCCTTCAACTCCTATAATCAGCAATGCGCCTGCCAGCCCTGCAATCGCCCCTGCAATGAGGAATGAAAAAATCTGGTACTTTTCTGTCCTGATCCCCGCATATTTTGCCGCTGTAACATTCCCTCCTATTGCCCTGATTTTAAAACCTGTCTTTGTATAATAGATAATGAACCATGTACAAAAGGAGATCACTACGGCAATGGCAATTCCTATATTGGCCCGTGTTCCAAACAGCATTTTCAATCGAAACTGTTCAGCGACCTCGGCTGTCTGCGGATAACCAAAACCATTTGGGTCTTTAAACGGTCCATATATCATGGCCGCTACGATATAGGTCATTACATAATTCATCAAAATAGTCATCAGCGTTTCATTCATACGCAGTTTCATTTTTAACAAAATTGCAATTCCCGCCCATAAAACTCCAAATAGTGTACCTCCCGCTTTTTACCCACTCAATCTCATCAAGCCCTTCTGATAAGTGGGACTGTACAGGCAAGCAGTATTTTCTCATAATCTCATTTAACCCCTGCAATGACTCATCTGTACAGGTCGGATAATATCTTGGCGTAATAATTGGCTTCATATGTTCGTATTTATCAATCGTGTTTTCCACCCAAATCCGTGTTTCTTGTATTGTTTCCTCCGTTGTCTCAAGCAAACCGTCAATAGAGTTTCTATCCATGTTCACTTTGCCGACAAAGCCTGCAAACCCCCTCTCTGCCAGTAATTTCATTAACAGCTCTGTAGCGGGTCTGTGGAGCGATGCAAATACAGACAATCTGGTAGTCGTTGTATGTACCAAATCCTCAACAAGACGTGAATACATCTCTTGTGCAAAGTCTAAATCTTTAAACTTGCTTTCAGCCGGAAAGCAATATGTTTCAAACCAACTGCTCCATTCTGGCTTTTCTATATTCTGTCCTATACCATGAAACACATATTGCGGCGCATGGATATGGATATCGCTCATCCCATGCATAATAATCTTGCCGGTATAATCTTTCACCTCAATATCCTTCATATTTTCTGGTAGCTCTGCATAAATACCCATTACTTCATTATCTTTATAAATCAAATACGAATTTTCAAAGCTCTCCATTTTATCTATCTGCGGCGTATGTACTATTGTCCCTTTTAACGCACGATACTTACTCATTTTTATTACCCCTTTCCTACTACAAATATTTATATGGCTCTATGATGGTTTCGATTTCCTTTAACATCTGCGGCGTCAGTTCCCATTCCAGACATTTTAAATTCTGTTTCATTTGCTCAGGATTGCTGGCCCCTGCAATAATTGTTGTTACCTCCTCTTTTTGGCGCAGCCAGTTCATAGCGATCTCATTTAAGGGATGGCCGATTGCATCGGCATAGGCTTTTAGCTTCTGCGCAGTTTCAAAATATCCTGAGAATGCAGGCTCCGAAAACTTTGGATTTTCATTTCTGATATCCTGTTTAGAAAAATGATTTTTGTCTTTCCATTTTCCGCTGAGCAAGCCTTGGAATAAGGGGCTGTATGGTAAAAATGCCTGCCCGTGCTCTTTTACATACGGCAATACCTCTTCCTCAGTCTTATATTCTAATGGAATATTGTGATAGCTTGAAGTATTGCGCTCAAGCATATTATAAAGAGACTGCTGGGAGTTCACTTCCATTAACTGTTCAAACCTTTTCACCTCTTCCTGTGAATAATTGCTCAGGCCGACATATCTAATTTTTCCGGCTTTTTTCAACTCTTTTAAAGTCTCGGCTGTCTCTTCGATTGGTGTTGCATGATCCGGCCAATGCAGTTGATAAATATCAATATGGTCTGTCTGGAGCCTAGATAAGCTTTGGTCAATTTCCCATAAAATACTTTTTCGGCTAAGATCATTTCTTGTTTTTCTGTTTTTGTCCCATCGCAGACCGCATTTGCTTGCAATCAGGATTTTATTTCTGAACCCATACCTTTTCATGATATGCCCCAGAACCGTCTCGGAATGTGAAAAGCCATATACTGGTGCAATATCAAAAAAATTAATTCCTCCATCGAGCGCAGCCATAATAATATTTTCCGTATTTTTATCACTTGACCCATCCCAGTCGCCTCCAAAATTCCAGCATCCGATCCCAATTACTGAAATATTCTCCTTTACCTTTTCTACTTTTCTGTAAATCATCCTGTCCTCCTCATTGTGGAACCGCTCCCACATTTTTCCAAAAAAAGCATTTTTGCTTTTTTATTGTTTTTTTTCAGAACCCTTTAAATGCAGTTCATACGGCACGATAATAATCTTTCTGCCCATTTTAGGATTGGAGATTCTTTCCATCAAAATGTCCAAAGCTATCTTCCCCATTTCCCTTGTGTTACGGGTTGCACAGCTTAATTCATACCCAAGTATATCCAGCATTTCTACATGGTCAATCCCTACAACGCCTATATCGACGCCAATCCTGATATTGCAGTCCTTCGCCGCCTTTACAAAACCAATGCTCGTCCTGTTATTACTGGTCAGGATGCCATCAGGCATATCCCCGGACTCAAACATCTTTTTTGAAAGTTCAAAAGCCTTTTGTATTCCGAAATTGCCTTTATATATGTACTTTTCGAGCATCGGCACACCATAATCTTCAAGCGCCTGTTTAAAACCTTCAAATCTTTCCCGTGCAATCTGCAGCGTCAAATCACCGGTGATAATTCCTATTTTTTTATGGCCTGCATGTATCAATGCTTCTGCAGCCGCATACGCGCTGTTAAAATTATCGTAAAACACACCATCCCACTGGGTATTGTTGAAATGACGGTCTAAAATGACGATCGGAGCGTTTACCTTTTTCAGCTTCGCACGCAAAGAAAGATTGGAATCACTGTCCTGGTACTCTTCTGCAGGCGTAATGATCACACCTTTTACCCTCTGCTGCGCAAGCATCTGAAGCGCTTTCTGCTCACGTTTTCCGTTGTTGTTTGTATCACAACATATCATAGTCAGGTCATTCTCATCAAGGCGTTCGTTTATCCCGGATAAAATCTCACTAAAAAATTCGTTGTCAATTTCCGGAATCACAATGCCTATGTAATTCGTTTCCTTTTTGGATAACCCTCTGGCAAGTGATGATGGCGAATAGTTCGTTTCCTTGATTACCTTTTCAACGCGTATTCGAGTTTCTTCATTTACATATCCTGTCTTGTTAATTACCCTTGAGACCGTAGATTTTGATACATTTGCCAATTTTGCTACTTCATTGATTGTCATTGTTAACTCCTCAATATGAAACCGGTTTTATATATAAGTTACTATTATATTATCATCGTTTTTGTCTTATGTCAATCAATACATTAAACATTGTATATATTTAACTATAATTTTCAGATATTTTTGTTTATATTTCACAATTTTCTTATCCTTGTTTTTCCATTTTATGGTACCGGTTTTATATTCCTTTTTATAGACATAATAAAGCTCCCCCTAACCGTCCCGGTCAACCTCCACCTTGTCCGGCAGCAGCGGGTACAGCCCCGGCCCTATCGTGCCGTATGATCTGCGCATAAGCATTTTTCCAAATCAAAACGCAGAGCTTTTAGACAGTTCTTTTTCCGATTGCAGAATAGGAACACACAGGCAGGGGAATAGGGATCCCTGCTAACTGTGAGAGCTGTGCATGACTGGCAATCTTTAGATACAATCCGTGAAAACCTGCCATTAACCTCTTATTTCTTAAATAATGGAGAAATCAAAAAAATGCTAAGCCTTAGGTTTTAATCCTTGGCTCAGCACTTTTCATGTTTTTACAAACCCGCAATCTGTTTCGTCTTTTGGAACGCCATACGGTAAACAATACACAGGATCCCGGTGATACCCGCCATCAGCAGAACCTCCATCAGCAGCATTTTCACCTCAAACGCCTGCAGGCTCATATCGTTAAAATATGTCAGGAACAGGGAGAAGATGCCGACGATCATACACCCTGCAGCCACGGGATATGCGAAGATCTTCCGAAGCTGTACCATAATGACCCTTTCTACGTAGGCGTTGTCGGCTCCGAGTTTTCTCAGGTCTTCAAAAAGCCGGCGGTTGTCCATGACGATCGTTATGCTCCTGATATAACTCATGATCCCTGCGGCGGTCAGTGAGATAATGGAAATATAAAGGCTGAGCAGTACGAAAACCGCGACAATTTCCATGGCATCCGCCTGCATCAGGACTTTGGAAAAGGGGGCATATTTCCAGTCATCGGTCAATTGGGTGTTGTCCGGCGACAGGTCGATTTCCCCGGCGTAGCCATATTCTTCCCCCGCCGACAGCGCCAGCATTTCCTCATGGGCGTCATATAAGGCATAATGCTTAGAGAGTGAGGTCGCATGGGCAATATATTCTTGCTTTAATGCATCTGCAAAATCGTACATTGCCGTACAGAGCCTGCCCGTATTGCAGGTACATTTTTCGGCGGACAATGTATCGCCGCCTGCCGCAGTACGATGTCCGGCTGCCGGGGCCGGATCGGTATCATGGGAAAGCGCCTTGCTGCCGGACTGCACATGCCTGGCATTGAACAAGATATGCTTTTCCCGCCATTCGTCCGTCAGCCCATCGGAAAATTTCTGATAATCCTCATCGGACAATATAAATGCAAACGGTTCGCTGGTCAATGCAAGATTATCAAATTCCACGGTTCCGCAGAAGCGCGGCTTTAGATACTCTCCTGCCGCCGGATGTCTGACTGCATTCAGGCAGTCCGCACTCACCCAGATATTTTCCTGATATCCGGTACTCGTAATGGTCAGATATTCCCCTTCTTTCAAGGATATGGACGTACCCGAGATTCTTGTAAAATCAGAAGCCGAAATAAAAGAAGCCAGTTTTTCATTTTCCACGTCAAAATACCGTTTCTGGCTGTCCATATCCCGTCCGGTATAGCGGACGATCAGCTCCAGCGAGCAGAGCTCTTCATACCCGGAAGGTGTTTTTGCATCCGGATCTTCCTGCAGGGTTCCCGCTTCGTCCGCCGGAGTCCGTCCGGTAAATTCCACCCCGTATTTTTCCGCCAGAGCCTCAATCTCCTCCCTGCCGATCTGTGCCTCCAAAACCGGATAATGCAGGGAATAATCATAGGCCGCTCCGCTGCCTCCCTCCGTGGCGCTGTAATAATACATCACTCCCCAGAAGGCCGCCAGCACCATTACAAATACAAGCATGGCGATGACACACATATTCCGGGTAGTCTGTCTGGCCGTAAAACGCATCAGGTTGGTGGAAATGATATTGTCATAATATTTTTCCGGGTTCTTCCCTTTTTGGGAGCGGCCCACCGCGCTCAATATGATCAGGTACAGGCCTGCCGCACAGAGCAGGTAGACGGCGTTCCAGATCGCCGGCATCCCCTGCCGGAATAACAGGACGCTCAGCTGGGGAACGGCTATGGCAAGAAAAAGTCCCGACGCCGTCAGCAGGAACCCAAGCTTTCCGCTCCAGGGCCTGATCTCCCGGACCATTTCCGTTTTTCGGGAATCATTCAGGATATCCATGATATTCGCCCGGCGGATGAAACGGATTCCCAAAAGCAGAATGCAAAGGGAAAGTGCTGCCGAGAACAAAAGTCCTGCAAATACCCCTGCAAACCCAAGCCGGTACTGCATCTGCGCCGTGTTGATCACCAGCGTCCGGAACAGCTTCCAGATCAGCCAGGATACAGGCACTGCCAGTAAGATTCCCCCCAAAATGTATTTTACTGTAACTGCGCTCAGCTCCTCGAACAGCTTCCAGGCCAGATCCTTTTTTTGTGCGCCCAGCGCCAGCATGACCCCAAATTCCCTGCTTTTCTTGCGGAAAAATAAACTGCTTCCATACACAGTGAAGATCAGGCAGCCAATCACCACCACGCCCAGCATCAGCCACATCAGTTTACGCGTGTCCCCGCCCGGCGGCAGGAATCCTTGGATGGATGGTGATAAATACATCATCGTAAAAGAAGACACCAAAAGTACAGACAGCAGAACGCAGATCCCAAGCATCCGGTACTGCTCCTGATTTTTCCTTCGCAGCTTTGCCGTAATCCTACTCATGGTCATCACTGTCACCTCCATCAATCCGGCCGGAGGGCATCCTGCTGTCCGACAGGGTGCGGATCGTGTTCAGAAGTTCATCCATAAATTCCCGCCTGGCGCCGCTTCTTGTGAGTTCCCCATATATCCGTCCGTCTTTCAGGACCACCACCCTGTCGCAGAAGGAGGCCGCAAAACTGTCATGGGTCACCATGAAAATGGTTGCGCCCATTTCCTTTTTTGCCTGTAAAAATGCATCGATCACCGCCTTGCAGGATTTGCTGTCCAGATTCCCGGTCGGCTCATCGGCCAGGATGACATAAGGCTGGTTCATCAGCGCCCTTGCTACGGCAGTGCGCTGCTTCTCGCCGCCGGAGACTTCGGCTGGATATTTATCCACGATCTTCTCAATGCCGAAAAGGCGGCAGATATTTTTCGCTTTTTCTTCCATCTGTAAGACCGGACGGCGGGCAATGATCTGCGGAAGACAGATATTTTCAAAAATACTCAGTCCGTCTAAAAGCATGAAATCCTGAAATACAAACCCCATCTGCCGGTTGCGGACCCTGGCGAGCTCTGTCTCTTTCAGATGCGAGATGTCATGGCCGGCCAGAGAGATTTCCCCCTGATCGTGAGGGACAAAGCAGGAGATACAGTTGAGAAGCGTGGTCTTTCCCGAACCGGAAGGACCCATGACAGCCACAAATTCTCCCTTCTCCACTTCCAGCGATACATCCTTTAATACGGGATATACCTGATTTCCCGATGAATAGCTTTTTGACAAATGCTTGACCTGCAGCATAGAATAATTCCTCCTCATATCCTATTTTTCATATCCGGGGGCCTCCTGATCGGACGGAGTCCGCCCGGCAGGGGCACGCATTGCGGTGTGCCCTCCGATCAATGCTATTTTAACAAAATGCACGAAAGGGCGCATTTCCGCAAATGTCATGTTTTGCACAGATTTTGTAATGTTTGGGTATCTATTCATGGTGTGGTTACTGTGAGCACCCAAAGGGTGTGAACAGTAACGGTGTGACCTGTAACCAGGACATTTCAGGCAAAACCTTGTTTACAAACTCCTGCTTCTTTTGTAAAATACTTTCTAGCGCATGTTTGAAAATTCAGGCAAGTTATTTTAACGAAATATGAATGAGACACTACACCACAGCAGACGTAAAAGTGCGTCAGCACGGTTTTTTCGAATGGAAAAGCGGATGGAAGGGGAAATGAGAGATGATCAATATTGGAATCTGTGACGATGAAGCACACTTGCGGAAATCGCTCCGCCTTCTGCTGGAAACGAAACTGCAGTTGATGGGGGAAGATTACCGCATGTTCGAATATGACTCCGGAGAGGCGCTGGCCGCAGACGGAGGTACAGCATGGCCTGATATTTTATTTCTGGATATTGAGATGAAGCAATTAAGCGGCATGGACACCGCAAGGCTTTTGAGAAAGAAGGATGCCAGGACAATCCTTATTTTTGTGACTGCCTATCCTGACTTTGTATTTCAGGGATATGAGGTTCATGCGTTCCATTATATTTTAAAGCCTTACGATGAACATAAGATCCAAACTGTACTGGAGCAGGCGCTGAAAGAGCTTGGGAAGAGCCGGGAGCAGTTCTTTGCATTCGAACACAAGTCCGGCGCCTTAAAGATCCCCTTGAAAAAGATTCTGGCATTTTCCAGTGACAGAAGGAAGGTGGCCGTTGTACTCAATGACGGGAAAACGCTGGATTTTTATGGGAAACTGGATGACGTAGAGAAAAAGCTGCCGGATTATTTTATCCGCTGCCATAACCGGCATCTGGTGAACCTGAATCATGTGGACGGTCTGGAAAAAGACTGCTGTATCTGCGGGACGATGCAGATTCCTGTAAGCCGCGCCTGCCGCCGGAATCTGGAGATTGCGTTTGCACGGCTGCTGCTGCAGTAAAGCAAAAAGGAGGACGATTCTCATGGATTTTTTGTCTGTGCTCACTTATCTGGGCAATATCCCCAATCTGGTGCAGGGATATTTGTTTTTCCGGATCCTCTGCCGTTTCGCAAAAATACGGACCGGGAAAATCTGGAGTGTGGTTGTATTCTGTTCCGGTTCGGTCATCTGCAACATGATCATCTACCCGAACGACCTTTTCAATGTAACACTGACGCTGGCCTGGTTCTTTGCGTTGATGCTGATTGCTTTTCACGGCAGCATCTGGCAGAAGCTGGCTGCTGTTGCAGTCTTATATCCCGTTGTCATCAGCCAGAATTTCCTTGTTCTGGACATGTTTACGCACTGGGGTTCTTCTTTGGGATGGCCCGCGGCAGTGAACGCAGCCTACATTATCCTGGATCCTCTCTGCCATCTGCTGATCTGGTTCTGCATTTACCGGATGTTTGAAAAACATCTCATTCAGGCTAGAAAGCTGTTTGACGCAAACACATGGATCATGCTCTGCGTCATCTGTATGGCGTCCCTGGTGAGCATTACCAGCAGCATCTATTTTTCGCCCGAAGAGAGCTATAAAATGTGGCCCGCGGCCCTGGCCTGCTTTGCCACAAACTTAGGATGCATTGTCCTTGCAGAATATTTTCTCACCAGCATACGCCAAAATATGGATCGGAAGAACCTGATGCTGCAGAAAAGTTATTATGAAGAGCTGGAGCACAATCAAGCAGAGATCCGTAAATTCCGCCATGATATGAACAACCATCTGAGCATCATACGCTCCTTGTTCCAATCCGGAAACCGGGATGAGGCAGAGCGGTATATGAAGGAAATCGAGTCGCAGACGGCCGCGCGCACCCGCGCCTTCTGCAAAAACGGCATTATCAACGCGGTGCTCAATGTAAAATACAATCTGGCTCAGGAGAAGGCGATCGACTGCTTTTTCCACATTGATCTGGAAAAGCTGATCGGCATTGACGCGGTCAGTCTCTGCTGCCTTTTTTCTAACACACTGGACAATTCCATCGAAGCATGCGCAAAAATCCCTGATCCCGCGCAGCGCTATCTGTCCGTAAAGGCAAGGGTCACAGACAACGGCTATTTTACCTATGAGATCGCCAATGCCAAGCAAAATGCCGTCACAGAGCATAAGGGAAGACTGATCTCTGATAAGGAAGAGGCTGCGTCCCATGGCTTCGGTCTTTCGAATGTACGGGAAGTGGTGGAAAAATACAATGGGACAATGGATATTTCCTATACAGAAGATCAGTTTACGGTGACAGTGCTGATTGGGGATTCATAAAAAATTTCTTTTTTTCAGGAAGCAGCACGATATTTCTATAGATACCCGCAGGATCATCATACTAAACAGTATCAGAATCACCGCTGGTACCGGGCGAATCGTCATTGTGCCGTGAATCATATCCAGCTTCGCCAGGGGGTTCAGTCCTGTCAGTACACATGTCGGAGCTATAAGCATTACCGCGAACAGCACAGCCTTTATCTTTCCATACGAGGAGCGATAGTACAGCGGGAAAAATATGCT
Organism: Lachnospiraceae bacterium M18-1; assembly: GCA_000403295.2. GTDB lineage: Bacteria > Bacillota > Clostridia > Lachnospirales > Lachnospiraceae > Schaedlerella. Next base: position 1,462,832 of record KE159605.1, read on the forward strand.
CCAGACCATTGATATGATAAAAAACACAATCGCGGCGTCGGAAAAAGTCAGTTTATATTTTGCCAAAGCAATCCCCTGGATTTTGGTAAACGATATTACCTGACAGCAAATCAACGTAAAGAGATACATCAAAACTGCCAGAAGATATTTTGCTTCAACCAAATTTCTTTTTTTATAGGGGATTGCCATTAAGTAGAGGTTCCCCTTATATTTATCTTCCATTGCAAAGATACTGCTGAACAGAAAATAGCATGAAAGACTGACTCCTGTCAGCAGCACATAAATACTGCTGAAGCGCGGCAGATCCTGAGCGCTGAGAAAAACCGGCACTCCGATGGCACAGGCCGGCGAAAGCCAAAAATAATCGCCTGCTAATAACAGATCTTTTTTTAATAAAGTATACATCTTCATCTTATTTCCCCCTCCTGCGGATTATTTCCATCATTGCATCCTCAATAGTTGGCGGATTCTTTACGGATTCCATCAAAAATACCTCTCTGGAGCACTCCCTCAATATTGTCCCGTTATGAATAAAAAGAATATCATCCCATATCCAATCGATATCCGATATCGTGTCTGCAGAGAATAATATGGTTTTCCCATTTTCTTTTTGCGCCAGAAGTTCCCCGCAAAAAAACTGACGGGTTTTCGGATCCAGTCCGCCGGATGGCTCATCCAGTATCAGCAGCTCCGCATGATGCGATAAGGCCAACGCAAGGCTGTATTTCATTTTCATCCCCCTGGAAAGCGTATTGATCTGCTGTGTCCGGGATAGTCCGAACCGCTCTATATATCCGGAATAGATACGTTCATCCCAGCTTCCATAGGCTCCCGCAATGAGGCCCGTCATTGCTTCCAGTGTGAGCTCCTCGTAAAAGCATCCGCTGTCAAAGACAACTCCGATCTTATCTTTGTATTCCTGCTCATTCTGGAGCTCGGTAAGGCCGCCGATCGAGATCTTTCCTGTCTCATAGGGAACCGTTCCTAAGATACACTTTAATACCGTTGTTTTGCCGGAGCCATTCATTCCTATAAGGCCTGTGATCCTTCCTTCTTTTAATGAGAACGAAATATCATTCAGCTTAAAATTGTCATAACTCTTTGTCAGATATTTTACAGTCAGCATAAAACCACCTTCACCATTGCTTTTTTAGTAATCCATGTTTTTTATGTTCCGCTGTCTTCATTTTATTTCATTTTTGTAAAAATGTCTCAAAAATTGCATAAGAGGTATTTTAGAATGCTCAAACTTTATATGCCACACCTCCAAAAACATTTCCAGCTGTGCGGTTGCGTTAGCAGACGTAAGAGTGCGTCAGCACGATTTTTGCGAATGGATAAGTGGGTTGGATGCTCCTTGGAGCATCCAACCGCACAGCTGGAAGCACTTTTGAAAAGTTTATTTTCATGAGCCTTTGCCTGTTCTTTGCAACACAGGCAAAAAAGATTAGAAAAAAATACGTTCAACCACTGAATTTATCAAAGATTGAACGTATTCTATATCATGATATTGTACGGAACGCCTGATAAGTTCACCGCTCCGGATAAAGAGCCCCCCTATGTAAAACTGCTCAGATCCAGAGCTTTTGGATCACTATTGCATACTCGGTAGAAATGGATCGAACATTTAAAACAATACTTTATTCTGGAATCCTGTTTCAGCATTTTCACCTGTTCAAAGCACTTTTCACCATCCATTGTCAGCATTTGAAATTGATCGGAAAAAAGACGGTATATCACTTCTGGATTTAAGCAAACCGCCGCCGGGATTTGAAATGCGGTAAAAAACTCCGGATTGCTGCGAAAAACATCCAACAGGTATTTTATGTATGGTATCTCCAACAGTGCTTCCGCCTCAATTCTTGATTCAAGCCTGCGATGGTTTCCAATGCGGTGGATCAAATTGTATAAGATAGATTTCGTCAGCAAGACAGGAAGTGCGGATTCCTTCATCTCTATTTTATAACTCTGCACATGTTTTACCTTTTAACTGTTCCATTTGCTTTTTTAGGGAATCTGTCAGCTCCGGCTGATGTCCACCCGCCCCGCTGCATTGTGACAGAGAAATAACAGCCGTCCACAATGCGATATTACTTAAAATGTATAGTATAGATTTTTTCATGCGAACTCCTCTACTTTCTTAATCGGCATTACGATATTGACAGCAAATTCCTGTTCCCCTTCCATGATATCAATACCTCCTCCGTATTTGTGGACTGCCGCTCTTACATTAGCCAGTCCATATCCGTGAATCACTTTTTTAGGGGCATTTTTTGAATTTCCATTTACTTTATTATTTTTGATTCTGATAACCAGAATATTATTCTCCCGTTTTGACGAAATAAAAATCAGCCTTTTTTCCGGTTCTTCAATGAAACTGCAGGCTTCTATGGCGTTATCCAACAAATTGCCAAAAACAGTGCTGAGATCCAACGGTTCAATAAAATCAATATCAATCAGTTCTACACTATCTTCTATATGGATGCCATACTCCGCAGCTTTTGTAAGCTTGTCCTTTAAAATAAGATCCACAAACTTATTTCCGGTTCTATAATAGTTTTCGTATTGCGCCATTTCTTTCCTCAGATTTTCAATCCCTATACTGTGTTTTTCCCCCCGCTCTTCTTCCAATAACAGTAAATGGTTTTTCATATCATGGTAGATTTCTTTAATCCGCTCTTCATCCTTCATTTTTTCTTCATAATATCGCGTCTGCGTTTCTAATTTATAAATTGCCATCCTCTGTTGTTGCATCTCATTTTCTACTTTTGAATATTTATTGGAAAAGAATACATTAATAATAAATGTGAACAGCATAACTGCTGAGCAAATCAACAGCATATTACTATACGTTTCCCCCTCCGTATAAAGGATATTAGCATAAATAGATATTCCTACAATCACATAACCAATATTAGAACATACAAAGAAAAACAATACTTTTATATCAAACCGTTCCCTGTTTACATCAGAAATTATTTTTTGCACTATGACCAAAAGTGCGATATATATTATTTTGCTGATAATTATGTGTACGGTAGAGATTGACGCATCCTCTTTTACTCCTGGATTTATTTGAAACAGCAATCCTATATTAGTAACGAAAAGCTCACTGGCTACGAGTAAAAATAAACCAATTATCATATAGAAAACTGACTTTTTCATGGACAACCCAAGAATAAAAAAATAAAATAGAGCTACACTCCCACAGGTAAACATCATCTTGATTCCTAACTCGGAAAGCGAAAACATCTGTGTGAGACCAAAAATTGTCACAATATAGAAAATCGCAAAAAATACTTGCCTCTTATGTTTAATCTGTTCATTCTTTACCAGATATAATAAACAGCAGCCTTCAATCAAAGTAAACACAATATCCAGAACCGCGTTCATAGCTTCCCTCCCATATATCTGGCAAGGCGTGCCATAAACTCTTTTTTCATTGCCCGGCTCAGGGGAATCTCTTCTTTCGTAACCAGAATAATCGCATTGCCGCTGATGGTATCAATATACGAAAAATTCACCAGATAACTTTTGTGGCTCTGCCCAAAGCCGAACGGTTCCAGCCGTTCCTTCAGTTCCTTCAGTTTTTTATAGCAGATAATGCTTTTTTCCTCTGAATGCAGCAGCAGATTTCTATCAGCTGTTTCGATATATCTTAATGAAGAGATTGGAATCATAAACCGTCCTGTCATGTTCTCTACGAGCAGGCATTCCTGCTTCTTTTCCCTGTTCGTTTCGATCCAGCGGTCAATCTCCTTCGTCAGCTTCTTTTCAGAGACGGGTTTGATCAAAAAATTGGACGCGCGGACCCGATAGCCGTCCACAGCCCGCCCAAAGAGAGAGGTCAAAAAAATAATCGTCACATTGGGATCCCGGACGCGTATTTTCTCCGCCACCTTCACGCCGTCTATATGGGGCATTTTAATGTCCAGAAAGATGATGTCATAGCTGCAGTCATACCGATCCAAAAGCATGACACCGTCATAAAACTCACTGACGCTGATCTCTGTCTGATTTGTTTTTCCATATTCCTCCAGAATATTTTTGATCTGTGTTACAAAATGCTGCTCATCGTCACACACGGCTATCTTAATCATCCCGAAACCTCTTTCCTCGTAATTTTCCCCTGAAAAACAATCGGTTGACTATCACAGGGTGCCCATTGGGTATATCTTAGTATATCACATTTTTTATTTTCTACAAATATGTGCCGGCCGGTATCCGATCCTTTTATTTTTTACAATCCCCAATATAAGGACCAGTGCGACGGCACTTACGGCTGACGCCGCATACAAAGCCTCCGCCGGCCTCCAAATGTAATATATTGCCTGTACCATAGACTCATAGCCAAGTGCTGAGATGCGCGCTTTTTTCTTATATCTTGTATGTTCCTCCACACTGAGCGGCCTGCTGTGATCCTCGACCGGGGACACCAGCCAGATTACCAGAAAAGACATCAGGGAACACCGCATCATCCCGTCCTGAAAACCCGCTTGGATTAAATATTCCGTCCCCAGCAGGATCGTCAAAAATCCCACGGTAAATGACAGAATACACTTCGTATAGGTTTCCGCATGGATTCCCCCTGCATACATCCGGATGTGGTAAAAGGGAACCAATAAAAATATGGTATACCAAAACCGGTGCAGGATCAGCCCCGCTCCTAATATGGCCGCCGTGCTGCACATCGTCGCGATCAGAAGCTCCATACCATAAGCACATACCCCTTCCTGTTCCTGTTGGATCACATTGTTTTTTACACAGCACACCGCAATCCTTTTCGCCGTTCTTTCGATCATCTTCAGTACCTCCACATCCTCCTTTCTGACATATATTATGGATTTTGCTGTCAAAAATCAATGTCTATTGACTGACAGGTTGTTTTGGTTGCTTAAAATGCATGTTCTCTTTCTATAGTCTTATTTCATACTTTTCCGGATATAATGATAAAATTAATTTTATCTGTTCCTTCGCTTCCAATGCCGCTCTTTCTATTGGGTAAACAAGCATTACTGCCTGCGTTTCCTCCTCTTCAAAACTAATTTTTCCACTTAACCCTGGATTCAAATATGGATATACATATGGATCGATCGCTCCTCCATTCTCTATACCGACCTGCAAAGTAAACGGTGCTATATGAAACATCCGTTCCTCGTCTGCTATATTTTTGACTTCTAACTTTATTACAATTTCATTTTCTGCCAACACCTCTTTGGGAATTTCCTTATACATATCTCTCATGTTATCTGCACTATAAATATTTACGTCTGCTGCTTTTATTTGAAAATGATCATATTCAAATGTTTCACCAGCTTTATATGTATGCACTTTTCTTACATGCTGCCTGGAATTGATATACATGATCCTCGTAATGGATAGACCCCCAAAAATAATGACCAACAAAATAATGATTCTCTTTTTTAAAGAACTTCTCATACTATAATCCTGCCCTCTGATATATTTATAATCTCGTCTGACAATAAGTTCAGTTCTTCTCTGTCATGGCATGCTACAATGATAACGGAACCTTTTGCTTTTAACTCACGCAGGATCTCCCTCACCTTTTCTACTCCTGCTTCATCAAGAGCATTGATCGGCTCATCTAAAATAACAATATCCGGGCTCCCCATAACCGCAGCCGCAATACCGAGTTTTTGTTTCATCCCCAACGAGTATTTTCTGTATACTCGTTTATCATCCGCCCCTAATCCAACTTTCATTAAACATTCTCTCAATTCTTTTTCTTTTATTTTCCCCTGGATATCTGCTAAAAGTTTTAGGTTTTCTAATCCGGTATAACCATTTAAGAACGACGGATTCTCCAGTAAAGCCCCTATACTTTCTGGAAATGAAATATCCTTATGTAAAATATCTCCATTAATATCGATCTCTCCTTCAGACAATGTTATCAGCCCACAGATTGCACGCATAAGCATTGTTTTTCCGCTGCCATTCTTTCCTTGTAAACCGTATACTTTTCCGCCTTGAAATTCAAGAGATATATCATCCAGCAGAATGTCCTGCTTTATTCTTTTGCTTACATGCTTTAATTGAATATACATTTTCTACTTCCTTTCCATTATATCCTGTCTGAGAAAAATCCATATGCCCGCAGCTAATGACAAAATTATGATTACTGTCAATATGATCACCGCATGTATTATCTCGATTCCATTTATACAAAAAATACTGTTTCTTGCAAGCATAGAGAAATTGCCTATTAAAAACGGGGAAAAATAATATGCTGATGAAATATATAAAACTGCCATGAACATAAAGCCCATAAAGGGGGATGTAACTAATGAAATCACAAGTTGAACTGATACAGCCGCTATAGAAGAGATGATTGGCAAAACCATTACTTTTATAGTATCTATCCGTGTACATTTAAAAACAGGTGATAATAAGTTTTGATATTCCAGCGGCTCTATAGCAAAACTAATCGGAATTTTTGCCGCAAGGCAAAAGATCGCCACAACTATATAAGCCACAAAATAATACAATAGTACACATACTATGCTCCACGCCCATTTTGATAGAAACCACTTTTTCCGTGATCCGCCTTTCATCAATACATTTGCCCCATGGTTATTGTATATCTCCGAATAAGGATATTTTCCTGTAAAATAAAACAAAATCATATTAAACAGAAACCATGTGATAGGAAGCTGAAACTTATCATCCGAAAATTGATCAAACGGCCTCATGCCTTCGAATATATGCAAAAAATAGTCCATACTGTTTAAATTCCGCGGCAGCTCTAACCCTGCGCTTTTTTCATCCAATATTTGAAAATAAAATGATATTCCTGCCGTAACCACAATAGCGGCAGCGGCCAAAAGGCACATGATATTTTTTCTGAATCCGATTTTCAGATCATATTTAAAATACATCCTTTTTCCTTTCTTTCCACAAAAATGGTATGGCAGTCATGATTATGAGCAGTACCAGCTCTGCCAAAATAATGATTGGTTTTGGACTGCATGCGAACTGAGTCGGCTTTAAAAATCTTAGGGGGCTAAAATTACTCTCACCTATAAGTTCCATAATATAGTCTACGATCAGATATAAAATCATCCCGCCTGCAAACACAAACAATATATTATCCGCATAGCAGCTTATTCCAAGTGCGATGGCTGCTATTGCCCCCAAAAAAACTGCGTCAATAAAAATATAGACGATCGTATAAACCAACGGATATGTATAAAACAATTCTACGAACATCGCAGAGTCATCATAGGGACAATACGTTGACGTCGTCACTTCCGGTAACAGTGCCGGGAAAAACATCGCTGAAATCCATAAGCTGAAGAACAGTATCAGCAATGCCGATGTAAAACCACTTAAAAAAACTGAGATGTATTTTGCTGTATAATAATCTTTTCTTTTTGCTTTTATTAATATATTTTTTATATATCCGCTTTTTTTGTCACGGTAATAACTAATTGCATGCGGCAGTGTCACCAAAAGGGGAAAAATCGTGTATAATATTGCTGATGGTAAATATGCATAATCAAGGCCAATAAACGAATTGTACAAAGAGCGCGGATAATATAACCCGACTTTCTCCATGCCATACTCCTCAATCAATTTTTGAAATGCCCGCACTTCCATAATCTGTATATACAAGAGCCAGACACACAGCATTGCTCCTATTCCCAAACACAAATAAAATGCCTTATTGGAAAATACTCTCTTACACTCTACCTTTAAAAGTTTCTTCATGATTTTCAGCTCTCCTTTTGGAGCGTTATTTCGATATAATTATTTTGACTGTCTTCTGTCTCGAACACCATTGGTTCCAGAAAAAACTTCTCACTCTTCATCATTTCTTTATCCACAAAGAATCCTACTGTAATTTCTGTTGTTCCTTGTTGAATCTCTGCAAATCCCCCATCGTGGATATCACTGCTTATTCGTTTCCCGTCCTGATAAAAGCAATCCGCAGTGAGATATTCACCATTATAAATACCTTTCAGTTTGAAAGATGTTGTGTTTACATTTAAATTCTTTTCTGAATACATATTCAATTTCACGCCGACAAAAGAATAGCCTTCTAATAGATTTCCATCTTCATCTATAAAAGCTCCGATAACATTTTTTAATAAATCTAAAGATTCTTTTGTGATTTTCTCTGTTTCCACATATGAGTCCGTAACGCTCACTTCAACATAGTCTGTAAGTTCTCCATTTTCATCTACGTTTGTCGCTATCGAAACAGGCGTACTTTCATCTACAGTATATTCTTCCATCTTGCTGATTTCTTCTTCCATGTCGATTGGCATTTCTTCCGTATTTTTATTAAAATGACTGCAGGCACACAACCCTGCAATTGAAATCAAAATCAGCAATCCCATCCATATTTTTCTCATAGCAATCCCTCCATTATCGCTTACGGCCATTACATTAAGCAATACTTCTAAATAATTATAAATGTCTGTTTCAGCATAACTTACTTCAATTCTTCATCGCAACGTTTGAATAGCTATTGGATAATCGCATATTTTTCCACATATGCGGTAGGCTGGATGCCCTAATGAGCCTCCAACCTACCCAGCTATTCGTAAAAACCATGCTATCGCAATAATTGTGACAACCCTATAATTACTTAAATGCTATCTGGACTCCATGCACCACTGATTGTTACATTTGATACACTCGATCTTGTAAATCCAAGGCATGCCCAACTATCCCCGTTTTCTTTTACCGAATTAAGTAAGTAAGTATAGTAGGGTGAAACCCCTACCACTTTAGGCGTTCCATAAGTACGGTCATATTTAATCCCTGATTGGGTCTTTGAACCATAAACACGAACAACTACCGGAGTTGCGGCTTTTGACAGTTTTACTGATGCTGATGTATCATCTAACTTCGGTCTTGAAGTCGTATATTTCGTTGTACCAGTGATTGTAAAGTTATAAAAGTATGAATCTTCATAATTTCCTGCAGCAAGCGCGCTGAATCCGCTCATTGATAAAAGCATCCCTGCAGCAAGCGTCATTGCAACTATTTTTTTTATAGTTCTTTTCATTTTGATTTCCTCCTTAATTTTCTAATCTAAAATAATAATTTTTATTTTGCACAAAAGCTATTCACAAAGATTATTAAATAGCAACATCACATATTTGCCGTCACGTAAATCCTGATACAGCAAAACTCAATACCTTATCTGAATTTTTTACAACATATCCCATTAGTATCACCCCCCTCTTGATTTTACATATAAATCTATGTAAAACCGATTCCTTTATCTGTCATAATCTTTTTGACATTTCATATTTTACTATACTCCAAAAATAAAAAAATACCTTTTGCTTATCCGGTATTCTGAGATGCGCAAGATGCAATTTTGATTCGAAAATTAGTAAGAGATTAGGTCAATTGTCATTAATCTAAAACCTTACTGCGCCGATATCGTATCCTTATACATGTTTTGGCCAGGCACAAGTTCCTTCGGTAACTTAAGCGAATGATATTGGGTTCATTCATCTCCCATAGGAATGTACAGAAACTATTGAAAAAGTATGGCGAAAAAGCTAAAAGTAATGTATCAGGCCTGCCGTGCGACCTCCGGATTATGGGTCACTACGATCATCAAATAATCTCTTTGCTACTTTGTGCGAAACTTCGCATAAAGTAGCAAAAAGGCTGGGCACAGAGTTATGTAGCTGAGTTGTCGGGTGAGATTCCCGCACGATTATGAATATTGAAAATAAAGGGCAGTACCCAAGTTTTGGGGTGAAATGGCAAGCAGGGCCCGAAGAGTCAGTGTCGCTTTGCTCCTTATGTTGACTTGAGGTTACAAAAATAACATTTTCCCAGGAGGCCAGCTTCAAATAGAATAACCGCTCTTTGGAAGAGCGGCAGATGTTGTAGGTTGTCAGTCCATATTTACTGTAAGCCTTTGTACACTAAATCAAAAGTTCCATCTAAACAAAGAATGAAATCCCCGAACCATGTGCCAGCACAGTTCGGGGATTCTTCTTTACTTTTATGACGGCAAAGCCGCACCAGCCGCAACGGCGATCAAAAAGGAGGCTGCCTATTTTTACATCCAAGAAAAATATTGATATCTTTGGTGTGCATTACTATCTACTCTTCCAGTTCTCCCAGGATCTGCAGCGGCTCTTTTGCCAGCATCTGCCGCATGACCCCGGAACCGATCAGCACTGCGGCCAGGAGCATCCCGATTCCCGATGCGGCAGCCATTTCTGCGCCTGGCTTCTGTTCTGCCGCGGAGAGATCGACTTCTTCCATATCCGCCTGGGCGATCACCGCATTGCTGAACGTATTGTCAAATTCCGTGGTCTCTTCCGTTGCCTTCACCGCCCGGTCCGTCGCCATCCAGCCCGCCGCGCTCCCTGCCGCGGTGCCTAAGACCGCAAGCAGGAAAAATCCGGTCAGAAGGGAAACGGCGCACTGTCGTTTCGTCCTCCCCAGCAGCCGTTCCACTGCGATCCGCTGCCGCTGGCCCGTGATGAACAGGTTGGCAAAGAAGCAGAGGATCATCACCGCCAATACACATCCGCATGCCAGAAAGATCACAGCCATCAGCTTTCTGCTCTCGATTCCGTTTTTCAGATTGCTGTATCCGTTATCATAGAACCGGATCTCCAGCCCTTCCACGCCCTGCTTCTCCCATGCGGCCATGAAATCCTCGATCGTTCCGTTGGGAATTTCAAAGGAAGTATTGCCGCCGGTCATATACCACATTCCTGCGATATTATCCGCCCAGGAATTTTCAGGAACGGCATTCCAGGGAATAATCACCTGATCATTACACAATTCATATCCATTTCTTGTGGCCGACGTGGTGGTATAGATCCCAACGATCTCATACTCCTGCTCATGGAATATCGGATATGCCTTTCCTTCGGCGTTTAAAATGGACTGCACCCACATCGCCTCTTCCTGCGTTGGGGAATAATCTGCGCAATAGAGCGGAAGCGTGAGCTTGTCTCCAGCTTCCTTTCGCAAAAGCATGGCCAGACTGGAAGAAATCAGGCAGACCGGCTTTCCTTCTGCGTACTCCTCCTCTGTAATATCCCTTCCTTTTGAAATCTGCGCGTCCTTCCAATAGAAGGGCATCAAAAGCTCTGTCTTGTCTATAGGCATCACAGGAACCGTATAAAACAGATAATCCCGTGTTTTTGCCATTTCCAGCCAGCGTTTTCCCCGCTCCGTCTCGTAAAAATCTTCTGTTACAATATCAATGTCTTGCTCCTCTTCCGCTTCTGCTACAGCATCATAGATCCGTTCACCCTCCATGGTATACTGATACGAGGCCACACTGTTTACCGGGAAAAATTCCGGCACAAAATCCTCCGGGGCAATGTGTTCCACCTTTGACCCATGAACCCAGCCGGCATAGTTCAGCATCATGATATATGTCGTTCCTGCCTCAAAGCTCCTGGCTTCCTCCATATGGTGGTCGCAGATGTAAAAAATATCTCCCTCTTTCAGTTCATATTCATCGCCTGAAAGAACCTTTTCCGCACGCATGGGAAATGACTCATCTGCCGTCCCCGACTCTATGGGCGTCGCCTCTACGATGATAAACATGTATGGCGTAGCTCCCGCCTTCTGATCCACCAGCGCTCCAAGATTGGGTCTCTGCTTCGCTTCCAGAATATAGCCGGCCCCTTCAAAATCCATGACCGAATTGGGAATCCGTTCCCCTTGTCTTCCCCATTTCGTATAATAATACCCGGTTTTGGCATCCCAAAACTTCGCTGTCTCTACATGATCTATCCTCTGCTCCACTGTCCCCACCGTCATGAAGATATTCTCAAATTCCTCCAGCATATTCCGGTTGATCTCCCAGAGGTTTCCTCCCAGCGCCAGCAGAAATGCCGAAACTCCGGCCAGCAGAAGAAACAGGATGCTTTTTAAGGGACTCCGGAGTATCTGTTTCATACTATAGTAAACTGTCATCCTAAACCATCCTTCCGTCCTTCATTTTCATGCACACATCCGCCTGCCGTGCGACCTCCGGATTATGGGTCACTACGATCACCAGGTAATCTCTTTCATGTGCCAGCATTTTGAGAAGTTCTACAATGTGCTCTTCATTTTCTGAATCCAGGTTTCCCGTCGGTTCGTCCGCAAGCAGGATCCGTCCCTGGGCCGCCATGGCCCGGGCGATGGCCACCCGCTGCTGCTCCCCGCCGCTCATCATTTTCGGATACTGATGGAAGATCTTCTTCCCCAGTCCCACCTCCTGCAGGCATTCTTCCGCCTGTTCCCGTGCTTCCCGCCGTGAGATTCCCTGAAGCTCCATGGGATACATGACATTTTCCACCGCATTCAAAAGGGGAAACAAGTGAAATGCCTGATAGACCACGGAAATCTGTTTTCTCCGGTAAGCATCCCGGTCCATCTCCAGAAGGTTTTCCCCTTCTACCAGTATCTTGCCGGATTCCGGGCAGTCCAGACCGGCAAGAAGGGAAAGGAAGGTGCTCTTTCCGGAGCCGGATTCACCTGTAATGGCATACATGTTCCCGGCTTCGAAGGAACAGCTCACCTCCTTCACCGCCTCAATCTTCTGATATTTATTCTGATAAGAATAACTCACATTTTCTACTCTGATTTTTTCCATTTACGTCCCTCTCAATCATATAGGACCCATCTGCCGCCACCTGTGTGCGCAGCAGATCGATCGCCGAACCCTTCCTTCATGAACCATCTGACACCCTTTACTGATGTGTCAGCACAGCCGCAATACTCATTCTTCCAAACATCCACAAGGCTGCCGCCGCTCCCAGCGTATAGCAGCACAAAAAGATACCCCAGACCATCCACGCCGTCAAAATGTCCGCGGTTCCGAATATAGCTCCGATTGCCGTACCCACTGCGCCCCCGCATGCCGCCAGCAGCATATGCTCCGCAAAGAATACCAGAGTGCAGCGTCTTTTGCTTGTTCCCAGTGCACGCATGATGGCGTATTCGCCCTTCCTGCCCTGGAGCAGCAGATGGGGCACGATATACCCTGAGAGCACAACGATCAGCAATACAAAGGGCAGAAATCCTTCCAGCAGGGAAATGCTTTTTTCCAGCCCCAGAGACGCCTGGATGAACACATCGTCCTCCATCCGCAGCGCAGCGCCCGCATAGTTCTCGTTAGATCCCGGAACCACGGAAGTCAGTCCCGGCTCTCTCAGGTCCTGCTTCAATTCGTTGAGCTTCATCGGCTCCTTCACGGTAAATCTCAGAGAGGAGGCAAAATAGACCTTGTCATTTTCTTCATAGATCTGCCGTACCGCCCCCAGAGGAAGCATGACCTCCGCCGCCATAGATTCCTCTGCTTCCGTATCATCGATCACCCCGACGATCTCCATTTCCAAAGGCTTCAGCCCTTCCCGCTCCAGCCCCAGGCCGATGGCCGCCCGGATGTAATGCTCCAGAGAACAGGACAGCCGGTCTCCCGGCTCCAGGTTATGACCCTGCAGAAATGTAGTTCCCGCGATGCACACATCGCCGCTCTCCTGAAATTTCTCCCAGTTCCATCCATCCGCCCAGGTCAGATCCTTCTCACAGTCCTCATAGACTGATTCCAGATCGTTGATGCCCAGGATCTGAAACTCGTCTTCCCAGGGAATGTCTCCTGCACCGCCGGCAGGATCCTTGTCTGCCTGTGCCGGCCCCTCTGCCCCGGTTCCTTTATCTGCCTGTGCCGGCTCCTCTGCCCCGGCTCCTTCGGCTGCCTGTGCCGACTCCTCTGCCCCGGCTCCTTTATCTGCCTGTGCCGGTTCCTCTGCCCCGGCTCCTTTATCTGCCTGTGCCGGCTCCTCTGCTCCGGTTCCTTCGGCTGCCTGCAGCGGCTCCTCTGCCTGCATGGCCTCTTCCATATCGCCGCCTTCAGCCTGCGCCATATGCCCGACCAGCTCCGCAGTTTCCCGGATCTTCCAGATATATGGGGACGCATAGACCATGTCCAGCACCTCCTGCCGGATAAACAACCCGCTGTTCAGGTTTCCCGCCCCGTTCATCACCACGGCCCGCACGGGGATCGCTTCCGGCAGTTCCTCAAACTGCTGTCTGGCGCTGACCAGATTTCCCAGATAAAATATCAGCACCGCCACCGTCATCATACTGATCACCCCATTCAGAATGCTCTTGAAACGATGCCGCCGGATATTGGCCCCTATGGAATAAATCCCCTGGAACACGGCCCTCCTGTTCTTCCGGACTTCTTTTTTCACCTTCTCATCCTCCTCCCTGCTGCAGACGATCCGTGTCCGCGGTTCCTTCGTTTCCTGGTCCTGCTCCACCTTGCATGCCGCAGTGTAGGAAACGCCGTCCAACGTAAACTCCGGATACCTTCCCGGATGAACCATCCGGAACTTCCTCTGCCCCTCTTTTGCCCATTTCTGCAGTTCCTCCTCGAGCCGTCCCGCTGTATTCACCGTCCGGTCTGTATAGAAGGAAAACTGCCGCTGCCGTTCCTCTTCCGCCACCTGTTTGTAATCGTCCACGATCCTCGCGAATACGCTTCCGCTTCCCGCCATATGCTCCATCCGGTCCAGGTAGCCGTCCACGTCGATGACTTCTGACTTTTCTTTCCGGATATTGGCGCAGACTTCCACCGCCGCCTGGATCTGCTTCTGCTGCTGCAGGAGAACTTCCTGCTGTTTGGCGGCGGCCTCTTTCAATGGCAGCTTTCCTTCCAGCACCAGTCCGATCTCCTTGATCGGCATGTCCAGCATACGGAGCATTTTGATCAGCTTCAGCCTGCGCAGATCCTCCCCGGAATAATCCCGGTAGGCATTGCCGGTGTCCCTGGCCGGTTCTAACAGCCCCTGCCGCTCATAGTAGCGGATGTTCTGTCTGGTGATCCCGGTCAGCTCTTCAATCTGTTTTGTGTTCAAGCATACACCCCCTGTATCCTTTCGGTAAAATCCTGCTTTTTGCTCCGCGGTCCTCATTCCTGCAAAAGCAGCTGCGGTCACGTTCCCGGATTCCCAAAATCACATACGATTTCCAACTTTACGTGCTTATTTTAAAGTATATAGCAGGTATACAGTCAAGGATTTTATGAAAAATTCTCTGTTTTATTGTTACTATAAGCGGCCGGTTAGGCCGTGAATAGTAACGAATTGTGCCCTTGGGCATACCTAAAGGCATCCCATCATAGCCATGCGGCCGTTTCATAAGGTATACCCAAGGGCCCCCATTATGGCCATGCGGCCGTTATAGCTACCTTATATTTATATTTTTTTGTCTATTGAGTTGATTTTGCATTGCAGATCGTGTGTATTATACATACAGTGAAATGCGAAAGGAGTTGATATCATGGCATCTACAACAAATTTCAGCGTCCGTATGGACAGCGACATCAAAAAACAGAGTGAAAGCTTGTTCAATGAATTAGGTATGAACCTTACCACCGCTATCAATGTATTCCTGCGCCAGTCTCTCCGCGTCGGCGGCTTCCCTTTTGACGTGAAGCTGGAACAGCCCAACAGGGAAACCGTTGCAGCTATGCTGGAAGCGGAACGCATTGCACATGATCCGAATGTGAAGCATTATTCTGATGTGGAAGAAGCCCTCCGGGAGCTAAAAAGATGAAGCTTTTTTTAATGCCTATCGGAAGGCCGCATAAACACAGCGATTATAGCATGGAATAATAATTGAGCTTCACGGATTAAGGATAATGATATTCCGGCTGACATGGTAAGACGGGTTTCCTCTCTCTGCTTTTTCATTTCCTTGCGTAAAGCCTGCCGCCGGCTGGTTTTCCACACTCGGTAAAGTATACTCACGGTCGATAAAAATGACTGTGGGTATCTCACCAGCCACAGCCGCAAAGCGGCATGTTTCCTTACGCGGCTGTGGGCGTCATATTATACTGTACGGCAGATTTATCTGGCACGCAGTATAATAATAAAAGGGGCTGTCGGGAAATAGCGATTTATGCCCCTGATAGGCAAGAAAAAACAGTCCGGTAAAAATTCAGGCTTTTTCAAGGCCCTGGATTTTTACCGGACTGTTTTCTTCTTTCAGCAACATCTATTTTAGGGCGCAAAATCCCCTTGTTTGGATTTTGAGAAGCGCTCCTTTGGCTAAGCTGCTTTCTGCTCCTTTTTTTCTTCATATTTTTCGATTTCATGATGGATAAATCGGTGGTATTTCATGATGTTTCGACCGATTGCATACAGCATAAACTCTTTATATACTTTTTCCGTTGAACGGTAGTTGAACCTTCGGAAGTCCTCGTTTTCTTTGATGTCTCCAAAGTGTCCTTCCGTCTGGATGGAGCGGGTCTGCCGTTTCAGGATACCCGTCTCACTCTGGATGTTCGCATTGGATTCTTCTTTCAGTTTTTCCCATCGTTCGTTGATCTTCATGACCTTACTTCGATCCGGTTTCTTTTCGGCATCATATTTATAAAGACACTTCGCTTTGTGCTCACAGCCGCTGCAGTCCGCACATCCGTATACCTCAAACGTCTGAGTATATCCAGCCTGTTCTCTGCTTTCTGTCCGGATATGGCGCAGGTCTCTTCCGTCATGGCAGATGTAATAATGCTCATCTTCAAAGACGGCATATGTCATGTTGTAATACTTTCCAATCTCTTCCTTGTATGCCCGGGTCTTCCGTTTCTCATGATCCTGGAGTTTGATATAGCTTTGGATTCCGTTCTTCTCCAGATACATCAGATTCTTTTCGCTACAGTAGCCGCTGTCGGCAGTCACTGCCTCCAGGGTATCTCCGAATGCTCTCTGATGCTTCTCCAAAACAGGGATCAGCGTATTGTAATCCGTCCGGTCGCTGCTCACATAACTGTGGACAATGAAGTAATTCTCTACCGCGATCTGGACATTGTATGCCGGCTTCAACTGCCCATTCAGCATATGGTCCTCTTTCATCCGCATGAACGTTGCTTCCAGATCCGTCTTGGAATAGCTGTTACGGTCTTTCCCCATGATCTCAAAGCATTCCTTATATTCCATAAGGCGCCTGCCGCATTCTTCCAGTTCCTCATAAAGCTTCTGGATCTCTGGTTTATGCTTTCCCTTTCCGCTGACAAACAGAATCCCTTCGCCTTTTGCAATCTCCAACAGATTCTTCTGCAGTTTTAAGATTTCAAGCGGAGAACAATGATCAATCTCAATGAGGGTATTGTTCGAGATTTTCTTATACTTTGTCAGTTTCCGCCGCCTGTTTTCTTCGATCACTTTTCTGATCTTTTCTATCCCCTCGATTATGAACATCCGGGCTTCTCCAAGATCATATTTTGCTCCATATCCATTCTCATACAAAAATGCGTTGTACTTTGCATAAAGGGCATCTATGGTGTCCAAAAGACCGGCAAGATGATAGTTTATGCTTCCACGCCAGACAAACGTGTATCGGTTTGCGTTCGCTTCAATCTTTGTCCCATCAATATAGAGTTCTTTTAGCGTAAGGAGTCCTTCCTTTTGCAGGCGGCGCATAAACTGATGGTTCAATTCATCCAGGATTTCGCCCGTCAGTTTTTTTCCTTTAAAGTCATAAAAAGCATCTCTCTGGGGCTTCTGCCCTTTGGTCAGCCAGATAAAGGCAAGATCCCTCTGGCACAGATCCACAATACGGTCAACCGCCCGGACTCCCCGCATATTTGCGTAAGTAACCACAGCATACAACATGATTGGATTATACCCGGTTCTTCCCTTATCTGAATAGCAGGCCAGAAGGCCTGAAAAATCTAATTCCTCCATTACTTTTTTCAGGGTATAGACTGGATCGTCGTCGGGTAAACCCAATTCGTAGAAACTGAAGTTGATTTTTTGTTGCCCTATATCAAAAAAGTTGTTATAATAATCTCGTTTGAGCATAGTTCCATTATAACATGGAACGGAGAAAAGATGGTTGTTGTTAGCCATCTTTTTTCTTTTTTATTGGATAAATTTTAGTGGCAGGTGTGATCCGCACGGATCACACCTGCCACTGTGTAGGGCTATCTATTTCCCGACAGCCCCTTTAAAACCTCTTATTCTTTTCTATATCTTACGTTAGCTTTCCCTGCGGACGCGGCAAGTTTGCTGAAATTGTAATTCTCGGCAATTCTATAATTACTACAGTACCGATGCCTGTTTCTCCTTTCATTCCATTACCGTTTCCAGTGGAAGTGATCCATTCTTATACCAATATCGGCTTTTTTCCTTCAATGATAGCTTTTACCTCTTCAATACTCTTATCTGCCGCAAAAGCAATCTGCTCTAACGAAAAGCCCTTCTCATACATACTTTTTATAATTTTTGCTTCTCCCCTGGCTTCTCCCCTGGCTTCTCCTTTTTCAAAAATACCTTGGCTTAAGTTGCACAATTCTGACACCTCGCTTTCCAATTCCTTTGTCATCCTTATATGAAAATCTTCCTGCAGGATCCTCTTTTTTTCTTCGGGTTCTTTCACCGGAGAAAGCAGAATATCCAATAATTTTAATAAACCTGTATATTTATCATCCCCGGAACGCCCAAGGCAGATCATGATTACAGTAAGCAGGTCATAATTTTCCCTTTTCTCTACGGCATCTCCGACCAGATTCTTTTCCCGGAGCACATATCTGTTGATCGTATTTTCCCTGTACTTTGGAGGGCTGGCACAGATCCAGATTGAATAGACCTTTTTAATTTTTTGATACTGAGTATCCGTAAATTCTACTCCATACTGTGAGGAGATCATCCGGCTGCAGTAGTAAATTCCCCGCTTAACGATCGGATATCCGGGATAAAAATCGTTTTGGGCTTCTACGTTAATGATCAGGCTTACAATTTCCCCTGATTGTGGGGCAATCCCATAGAACCGGATGTCATAAGTAACGGTTCCTTCTTTTATCGTACTATCCTCGTTTTTAGCGCCTTTGACCTGTTCGCCCCTGCTTTCAGCCTCTTCGTCTGGATTTACCGCGGCTTTGGCAATCTGCGGATCGCCTTCAATATATTTTTCCGCGATCACATCCACATCAAAATCCCTGTATTCCTCCAGGCAGCTTTTCATGATCCACGCAAGGATAACTTTATTAGCAAGCAGTCGTTTGCATGCCGCGTCATAAGCCGCGTTATCTCCGGCAGCGGTAATATTTTTCGCAAGTGTATTTTCAACTACCATCTATCGTATCCTCCCAACTGAGCGGTCTGTAATCCATATACTGACTATAGCAAAAATAACGGTTGCAGACAATGCTAAATAGAATCATCATCCATATAAAACAGTCTATGCCATACGGGATAAAATGTCAATCGAAATAGCCGGGCAGAGTGTGAACTTTTGGACACATCGTTACAGTTCACACGGCGTCGTGCACCCTGCTGCACGGCGTCCGGCCAGTAAAGTAACATTTGCCATAATATCCAGCCCGTCTACACTCCGTTCCGGTCCGTCCTAAAGGGGCTATCTATTTCCCAACGGCCCCCTTTTAGTTTTTATCAGATGGTCGTATCATAGTATGCCATCATCCAGTGCAATCCCTCCGGCCAGAATCTGTGAAGGCCTGACTATTTTGCATATCATATTTTTATGAGAATAGCAGGCACATAAAGTTTCTGCTCCTCTTTTCGCACATGCGTATACATTATGTATGTTTAAAGGATCGATCCCTCCCATATCATCCTCTGTAAATCTTTCACAGCCGGGGATATCACCGTTAGTTTTTGAATATTGACATAAAAATAGCGGCGCAGCCTGAACCAAAGCTGCGCCGCTATTTTTCGGCGTTGATTCTCCAAAATTTCCACGTACTGGAAAACCAATCTTATGTTCTCAGTCTTCTGTCTTTCTAAAGCACTCCAAACAGCCCCTTTACCTCATCCTCTTCCATGATCCTGCTGCTTGGCTTTTCCGCATTTGCAAGCATCGCTTCTACCTTATTCGCCAGCGTGACGTCAATAAACCGGCCCACATCGATTCCCCGGAGTTCGAAGAACAGAAGCGGCTGTTCATCCAGCCTGACACCCACACCGTAAAGGGCGGCCGCCACGTGCTTGCACAGCAGGGCCCAGTCCGGACAGCTGCAGGTAAAGCTGATCTCAATCGGAGTCGGGAACAAGCCGTCCTTTCCCTGGAACAGCTCCTTCATCTCCTCCGGGAAATTCCCGGCAAGAAGCTCCTCCAGGTTTTCAATCTTTTTGCCGCATCTGCTGATGATCGACTGACATTTTTCCTCGGAAAGCGGGCTGATACGGATCTCTACTTTGTATGGCGTCTTGCGCGTCCCTTGCACCCGGGCTAAAATTTTCCCTTTCTGAATCTTCAGGTCAATGACCGCCCCTGTACGGATATAGCGCTTTCCCCTGTCCAGACGGCTTTCATAATCCGCATACCGCTCCAGGTTCTCACACCAGGCCTGTCCCCACCAGCTTTTTGTGATCGTTCTGCCCTGTACGGTCACCGGCTCCAAAACCTTTCCTTTTGCCTGCTCTTTTTTCCGGCTGGCCGCAGACTTCTGCCGAATCTCAGAAGCCGTAGGCTGGCTGTAGCGGGTAGAACTGTCCCAATATTTACTCATATCACATCTCCTGTTTTTCTATTAAATGCCTAACCGCATCATCGACATCAATTCCTCATTGCTGAGTTCAGTGATCCACTTCTCGCCGCCGGAACCGATCACATTTTCCGCCAGTTCCTTTTTTGCCTCGATCATTTCATCAATCTTCTCTTCGATCGTGCCTTTGCAGACCAGCTTATGCACCATCACATTCTTCGTCTGCCCGATCCGAAATGCCCGGTCCGTGGCCTGATTTTCCACTGCCGGGTTCCACCATCGGTCAAAATGGATCACATGGTTTGCCTTTGTCAGATTCAGCCCGGTTCCCCCGGCTTTTACGGAAAGAACGATAAATGGCACGTATTTTTCTCCCTGAAATGCTTCCACGATCTGGCTTCGCTTAGCGACCGGGGTCCCTCCGTGGAGCACAAATCCCTCTGTCTGAAAAACCTCTGTCAGAAACGCCGCCAGATATTCCGTAATCTCCTTGAACTGCGTAAACACGAGCACACGCTCGCGCTTTTCGTAAATGGTTCCGCAGATTTCCTTCAGCATAGCGAACTTCCCGCTTTCCTCCGCGGAAAATGTCTGCTGTCCCAGATATTGGTCGGGATGGTTGCAGATCTGCTTCAGCCGGATGATCGCAGACATGACCAGTCCTCTGCGCTCTATTCCGTCCGCCTCTTCCAGCCGTTTCTCCAGATCCGACACTGCTTTTCGGTAGAGGACGATCTGCTTCTTTGCCAGATTCGCGTAATCAATGGTCTCCAGCTTTTCGGGCAGGTCCGCGATGATACTTTTATCTGTCTTTACCCGGCGGAGCATAAAGGGCGCCACCATCGTTTTCAGGCGGACGTATCCCTCCGGATGGTCGCCCAGCCCTTTGCAGAATTCTTTAAATTCCGCCGAAGTCCCCAAAAGGCCTTTATTCAGGAAGTCAAATAAGGACCACAGGTTCGCCAGTTCATTTTCGATCGGAGTCCCTGTCATGGCAATCCGCATCCGGGAGGATAATTTTTTAATCTCCTTCGTCTGCCTGGTCAGTGGATTCTTGATCGCCTGGGCTTCATCCAGTATCACACACTCCCATGCTGTCTCCTGCAGCTCTTTGATCCGTGTGACCATTCCGTAAGTTGTGATCGTGAGAAATGCACTGCTTCCCCGAAATTCTTCGCCCAGCTTTGCCGCCGTCTTTCCATGCAGGATCTGAAAGTCCAGCGCCGGGGCAAATTTTTCCGCCTCTTTCTGCCAGTTTCCGATCAGCGATGCCGGCACCACCAGAAGCGCATGCGCATGTTTATTTGTCCTGCGCAGCTTTTCCAGATAGGCAAGGACCTGCACAGTCTTTCCCAGACCCATATCGTCCGCAAGACAGGCGCCGAACCCCAGCTTATCCATATAATTAAGCCAGGTGAAGCCGCTGCTCTGATAAGGACGCAGCGTCGCACGGAAGGATTTGGGCAGCACGGCTTTCCGGATGGATTCCGGTTTTCTCAGATTCATCAGAAGAGACGATAGCCATGCTCCATTCGTGACTGACTGCCCCACGTCCGCAGATGCTTTTCCCGTACCGAGTTCCAGTCTCAGAGCCTCCATCAGCGTCATATCCCCCGGAACCGCTTCCATCTCCGCAAGCAGTTTTTGCAGCCGCTCATGATCGACCTCGATCCATTTCCCTTTCAGAAATGCCAGCCCGTCTGTCTGTGCCAACAACATCTCGATATCCTCTCTGGCCAGGGGCACTCCGTCCACGACCAGCTTCGGACGCATACTGACCAGCGTGTCAAAGCCCAGCATAGACGGCTTCTCTTCTCCCATACTCACAGACATGGACACCTGCGCCGCTTTCTTCTTCCACCAATTCGGAATCCGGCACAGGATGCCGGTGCTTTCGATGGCTTCCACCTGTTTTAAAAAGGTATATGCTTCATCGGCTGTCAGACGCAGCGGATGGAACATCTCACCATTTTCCACGAATCCGGAGAGCAGCTCGGAAACCTCAGCCGCACGGTTCAGACAGGCCAGCAGGGCCAGCAGTTTTTCCCGTTCATTTTTATATTCTGTGAGGGCATATTTCAACGGGACGTGGCGTACCTTTCCGTCTTCTCCCCTGGTGGCATAGGTTGCAAGAAACGCGAAGGGAAAGTCGTCGTCCTTATGCTCTACCAGATGGAAAAAGATCCGTTCCGGGACATGGAGCTGCTGGTTTTTCTCTGTCAGATACATTTCCACGGTGCCGTCGTACTCCCCGATCTCTCTGGAAAATATCTGATTTAACTTCCCGAATACACCCGCGAGCCACTTTTTTGTAATGTGCTCCGCACCGATCGCGAAAGGCGCCGCCTGGATCAGCCGGTCTGCTTCGTCCTCAGAAAGCTCTGCCCTGGTCTCCCCCCTGGAAATCTCCAGCTCCGGCAGGCTGGTCAGGGTTTTAAAAAACGCATCTGACACCTGGTATAGAAATACTGCTGACGGGCTGAAGTCCGGCGATTTTTCCGCAAGTCCCATGTGATACAGCGCTCCGTAGCGATCCTGCTCAAAATGCTCCAGAAGCTTCTGGTCTGCTGAGGAGAGCAGCTCTGGGCGTCCATCAGGGCAGAAGCCTTCCTCAGTAAAAAGAAACTGGAGCGAAATCACACCCTGGCTGCTCCGGGGCTTATTGTTCTCATTTACCTGTGCTGCATTCATATTCTTCATCCTGTTCTTGTATGATATTCTGATTCCTGTCCTTTTTTGATTCAATAACTTCATTATACAAAAAGATTGTTTCCGTTTCAAGTATTGGAGACTGCCTTCCATTCCAATTTCTAACAAGTATTTTAAAAAAAAGCTTGCATTCTACTTTCCTTCTGTGTATAATATCACTGAACAAAAAAGAAAGGGCACGTGTGAGGTCAGTCTGTGAGACAGATTGATGAGAATCGTGCAGGGTGAGGAAATGATTATTCGATAATTTGATTTGGATGATGCAATGAGTTGTATTTGTCTGTGTAAGCAGACTTATATAGTTTTGCGTATGCCGAATTAGATTATCCGCATGATCTGCCCGCTTTGTATGATTGTACACAGGAGCCGCCGCATATATGATATAATGAATGCGGCATACAGCTTTGCAGTGTCATTTCTGTTTACAGAATATATACAGGGTTTATTTGCGTGAGTCTGTTTTCGGATACGAAGACGGGCTTTTTCTTTTTCCTGCAAAATGGCCGCAGGACTTTGAGTTACGGAGAAGTCTGTCACGAATCAAACAGGAGGATTTTATGATACAGATAAAAAACGTAACCATCACACACAAAGAAGACGAACGAGTGATCCTGGAAGATTTCAGCTGTGTATGGAATGACGGGGACAAGGCCGTGATCATCGGTGAGGAGGGAAACGGAAAATCCACCCTTCTCCAATGGATTGCTTCCCCGGACAGGATCGGTGATTACTGTGAGTCCAGGGGAGAGCGGATCGTCCGGGGACATCAGATCGGATACCTGCCCCAGGAGCTCCCGGCCCGGGCCGCTCACACATCTGTTTATGAATATTTTATGGAGGAACCCATGTTTTTGGAGCAGACGCCGAAAGACCTGAACCGGATGGCAAAGGAGTTCGGCCTGCCCGTTGATTTTTTCTACAGGGAGCAGTCCATGGGAACACTCTCCGGCGGGGAGAAGGTAAAGGCTCAGATGCTGCGCCTCCTGATCGCCGGACCGGATGTCCTGCTTCTGGATGAGCCGTCCAACGACATTGACCTGGAAACCCTGGAATGGCTGGAAAAGTTCATCCTGGAGTGGGAGGGGATCGTGTTGTTCATTTCCCATGATGAGACCCTGATCGAACATACGGCCAACATGGTCATCCATATCGAACAAGTCCGCCGGAAAACACAGTCCCGCTATACGGTTGTCCGCATGCCTTATTCTCAGTACCGGCAGGAACGGAAAATGCAATTCGAAAGTCAGGAGCGGAAAGCGCAAAATGAACGGCGGGAGAAGAAGCTGCGGGAGGAAAAATTCCTGCGAGTCTATCAAAGCGTAGAACATGCGCAGAACACCATTACAAGGCAGAATCCATCCAAGGGGCGGCTTCTGAAAAAGAAAATGCATGCGGTAAAATCCATGGAACGGCGGTTTGCCCGGGAAGACGAAAATATGACGGAAATGCCGGAGGAAGAGACGGCGATCTTCTTCAAGCTGGGAGACGAGACCGCAAAAATCCCTTCTGGAAAAACGGTCCTGGATTTTGAACTGGAACAGCTGGATACGCCGGACCAAACGCGGGCCCTTGCCAGGCACATCCAACTGCGGATCCGCGGCTCTGAAAAAATCTGCATTGTGGGAAGAAACGGGTCCGGAAAAACCACGCTGCTTGGCAGGATCGCGGAAGAACTGCTGGAGAGGAAGGATATCCACGCGGAGTATATGCCGCAGAATTATGAAGAACTGCTGGAGCTTTCCATGACGCCTGTGGATTATCTGGCGCAGACCGGGGACAAGGAAGAGCGGACCCGGATCCGCACATATCTCGGCGCGTTAAAATATACCGCGGACGAGATGGAGCACCGGATCAGCCAGCTCTCCGGCGGCCAGAAGGCAAAGATCTTTCTGCTGAAAATGAGTTTAAGCGGAGCCAATGTGCTGATCCTGGATGAACCGACACGGAACTTTTCACCTTTGTCCGGTCCTGTGATCCGGCAGATGCTGAAAGAATTTCCCGGAGCAGTGATCAGTATTTCCCATGACCGGAAGTATATCGCAGAAGTCTGCAGCCAGGTGTACAGACTGACGGCTGATGGGCTGGAATCAGCCGTCAGTAATACTTTTTGCTAACCCTTGACCGCCCCTGCCGTCATGCCTGCAATGACCCACTTCTGTGCGAAGATATAAACGATGACCACCGGCAGGGATACCAGGACCACATCTGCGCAGACCAGATTCCAGCTTCGGCTGAACTGCCCGTAGAAATTATACACGGACAGCGGCAGCGTCCACTTTGCAGATGAATTGAGCAGGTACATGGGAATCTGCAGTTCATTCCACACCCACATAAAATTGAGCACTCCTGTAGTCGCAAGCGCGGGCTTTAAGAGCGGAAATATCACGGTTACAAACAGCTTCCATCCTACCGCCCCGTCCATGACCGCCGCCTCGTCCAGCTCCCGCGGGATTCCCTTGATAAATCCGCTCAGCATCATGGTGGTAAACGGCATATACAGGGCCGCATAGACAAGGCACAAACCGGTCCGGCTGCCATACATCCCCAGCTTCTGCAGAAGCTGGATCGTGGGCAGGGCCGTAAACGGGGCTATGATGCCCAAGGTAATGATCTTGTATGTGATCCGGCAGCCCTTCGTATCTCTTCTGGCAATGATAAAGCTCAAAAATGCGGACAGCGCCGTGATCAGCACCACGGACAAAAGTGTAATAAACACGCTGTTTCCCAGTGACCTGACAAAGTCTTTTTCCAGGACAGCCACATAATTTTCCGGATGCCATTCACCTGGCAGCGAGATATTCAGATAGGCTGCTTCCCCTTTACTCTTAAATGAGGTAAGAAGAACCATCAGTATCGGGTATATGGTCACTATACTGCATATCCATAATATAATCTCTAAAATTCGGTTTACCGTATTTTTCCTCTTTTTCATATCACTCCACCGTCTCCCATCTGGAACTGAATCTCTGATACAGCATGGATACCAGGACCAGTAATACCGTAAATACCAGGTTGACAGCTACCGACTGCGCATACCGGCCTGCCGACATCTCGTTCATCATCAGAGTCCCAAAGCTCTCTGTTGCATTTCCGGGACCTCCGCCCGTCATCACGTAGATCAGGTCAAACATCTTCAGCCCATAGATCAGGCTGAATAATATATTCACATTGACCGTAGGCATGATGAGGGGCAGTGTGATCCTGCTGAACATCTGCCACTCAGTGGCTCCGTCCAGCCTGGCCGCCTCGATGTAATCCGAGGAAACTGACTGCATGCCCGCCAGTGTGATGATGATCGCATAACCCACGTTTCTCCACACCTCCGCCATGCAGATCGCAAAGACTGCCGTCCCCCTGGAACCCAGCCATTGGATATTTGCAATGCCGAACATATTTAAAATATTGTTCAGCGTGCCGTGCCTTGTCTGGAACACGGCGCTGAAGATCAGCCCCACGACCAGGCAGGAAAAAACCGACGGGATAAAATATACTGTACGAAGTGCGGTCCTGCTCCTGATCTCCCGGTTCAGGATATATGCAAATACAAATCCCAGAATCGTCACCATCACCGTTTTTACACCCGCATAGATCAGGGTGTTGACAAAGGCCACC
Source organism: Lachnospiraceae bacterium M18-1 (assembly GCA_000403295.2). Taxonomy (GTDB): domain Bacteria; phylum Bacillota; class Clostridia; order Lachnospirales; family Lachnospiraceae; genus Schaedlerella. The sequence goes on from KE159605.1 coordinate 1,489,617, forward strand.
GGGACCTTGGAACTTTGAATGACAGATAAAATATTTTCCAGGCCGACAAATTTGAGATCTGTTGTTCTTGCTGCGCTCCAGTTTGTAAACGCATAATAATATCCGATCGTAGACGGTATGATAAAAAATATAGTAAATACGACCGCAGGGATGACTGCCAGATAGAGCGGATATATCTTTTTTCTGTTCATCGATACCTCCAGGGCTCTTTGCCCTTATTCCTGTTCAAAGGATTTTAATGTGGCAATGCGGTCATCATCGATCAGCTTGATACATTCCTCAACCGAAATATCTCCGGACATCAGCTGCAGAAGCGCCTTGCCGCCTTCTCCCTGGTTATATCCCACGATCTTCGGCTGTGCGGAGGAAGCACGGATCAATTTGTCCACACTTTCTTTGTTCTCTTCATACTGGCTGGAGTTTACGTTCGTAGTCTGTCCCTTGAATACAGCGGCTGTGGATATCCCGTCAAACGCCTCGTTATAGTTGTCCGGCTCTGACATAAAATTGATGAAATCCTTGGCTTCCTCTACATGGTCGCCGTTTTTATTTGCCATCATCAGATTCACGTTGCCGCCTTCATAGGTTCCCTCATCGCAGGTTCCCATAAATACCGGCATGATGCCGAAGTCTTCTCCCACATAATCATAAGATTCACTGTCGTAATCCGTGTCGAACCAAGTATCCCAGCAGAACATCATGGCAGCCTCTCCGGTTCCCAAGACCTCGCTGCAGTAATCCCATGTATCCGATGCATAATTTTTTCCAAAATATCCTTTTTCTGCGGCTGACAAGAACCATTCGCACATGGACGTAAATTCCGGAATCTCCGCATAAGTCAGCTCACCCGCATTGAGCTGTTCCACGTATTCCGGATGCTCTTCTATCACCGGGTCAAGTGCAAACTGATACAGGATCGGCCAGCTGTCCGCAGCAGCCAGGTAAATCGGCTGAATGCCGTTTTCCAGCAGAGTATCGCAGGCCTTGTCAAATTCTTCCTGGGTCTTGGGCTGGCTGATCTCTAGCTCGTCAAAGATCTTCTTATTATAGAAGCATCCGGAATTGGACGCTTCCCAGAATGGCAGGCCGATGATCTTATCATTGTACACAGCCTGGGGCATAACGGAATCCTGAATATCCGATACCCATTCCGCGTCTGTCCAGTCCACAAAATTTTCTTCCGGGTTGAAGTTTTTCAGATTGCTGTTGCCAAAGTGCACATACAGATCCGGGATATCGCCTGTGGTAAACTTGGTAAGCGCGATCGTTTCTGCATTGTCCGTGTCCAGTCCCTGCTGGTCGATCTTATTTCCGCTTTCTTCTTCCCACATGGAAATGATCTTCTGCATGTATGGTTTTGCCATATCATCTGCATTGCAGTACAGTGTCAGTGTCACACCGCCGCCTGCCTCGGAATCGTCTTCTGTCTCTGTCTGTTCCGCGCTGTCCGTATCGCTTCCGGAATCTCCTGCGCCGTTTCCTCCGCAGCCGTACAGCGAAGCCATGACTATCATACCTGTCAGCAGCAACACCATTTTTCTTTTCATATCTTTCTTCCTCCTCAATTTTTTTTCTCGGACAGCATGCAGTGATTGATGAGCTTAACGCGCTGCAATCCGCTGCCGCGAGGTTTTAGCAATATTATACAAAAACAATCTGCCATACTCCATGGACATTTGTAATTTTTCACATGTACTTTTTGCCAATTTAGAAATTATCCCCTCATTTCACGCCCGGATATGATATACTCTATATACCTTTATTTTTTGCCCTTAATGGAGTGTTTTATGAAATTTAAAAGATTATCTTTTCAGAAAAAAATATATATTTCCTGTTTTGCCCTCAATCTGGTCCTTCTGCTGTCCTGTTCCATATTCTTTTATTATTATACGGCGGATTCACTCAGGGAAAACATGCAGGACACCATTGTTGGAAATACCTCCATGCTGAACAGGGATCTGGATATGCTCTTAAAGATCGGAGATAATACGCTCAAGGATCTGCAGATGGACCCGTCCCTGATTTCCATAGCGAAGAATATTCCTGATTCTTCGGAAAATTATTTTTCGAATCATGTCACTGACAGAACTTTATTTCAGAATGCCTTCCGCTCTGTTCTGCTCTCCCAGAACTTGAATGGCTCTATCAGCTATATCAGCGGATTTTATGACAACGTAGGTGTTTCCGTTTCCTCCGGTACATTCAGGGATATCTCGAAAGCGAGCCTGAAAGGATCCGGCAGACTGGACGGCTTAATAGAAGATACGTCCTTCTCCGCGTATCTTCCGCCCCATGAGGATTACTGGGGACATGGAAGGACCGTATTTTCCGTAGTCCGTGTCATGCGGGACACATATCGCAGGTATGGGCTTCTGATCCTGGATTTTGATATATCCAATCTTACCGGACTTTTGGAGGACTTCGAAAATCCAGAGGATTTTTCCATCACTTTACTGGACGAGGAACAGCGCTTTGTCTATACCAGTATCCCGGAGCTGGATCAGGAAGCGTTTCGCCGCGCCTTCCAGGAATCCATCCATTCCGGCGCAGAGACTTTTTCTTATGACCAGGTCAGTATCAGCTGCTGCGAGCGTTCCGAAGCCACGGGCTGGACCTTCATTCTGACCGGCAGTATTGCGGGATATCTGTTTTCAAAAAATCAGACGCTGCTGATCACTGCGCTGATGTTTTTTATCCTGTTCCTCATTACCGCCACGTTTTTGTTTTTGATGTCTCATGGCCTGACCCGCCCCTTAAAGCGGCTGGTCAGACAGCTGGAGCATCTGGAGCCGGGCAGAAATATCAATATCCCGCAAATATCTTCGGATAATGAGATCACCACCCTGGCAAATGCGATCCAGGCATTTCTCAGGGAAATCTACGACCAGAACCAGCGGCTTACGGAAGCCCACCGGCGCACGCTGCAGGCACACTACGATGCAATGGAAGCGCAGCTGAATCCGCATTTTCTATATAACACGCTCTCTGTCATCGGTATGACAGGGCTGATCGACGGCAGTACGGCGGTCTCGAATATGTGCAGCCAGCTCTCTGCCTTGCTGAGATACTCCTTGTCTTATATCGGACAGGCCGTGCGCCTGGAGCAGGAGATTGCCAATGCAGGCAGTTACCTGTATATTATGAAAATGAGATATGAAGAAACTCTGGAATATGAATGGGACCTGGACGATTCACTGGGCAATATCTTCGTACCCAAACTGATCCTGCAGCCATTGGTGGAAAACTGTTTTCATCACGGTTTCCAGCAGACCGAGCGGGAAATCCTCCCGCCCTGGAAGATCCGTGTCAAAACCTTCCAGGATGAATCCTACTGGTATCTTTCCGTGATCAATAATGGGCTTCCTTTTAAAGAAGACCGTCTGAAGAAGCTGCTTGCGCGCCTGGAAAAATTTCAGTTTCCAGAATATGAGGAGCATATGGAAGGCACTCTGCACGCACAGTCGGGCTTTGGACTCGAAAACACCATCCTGCGTCTCAACATTTACTATCATGGGGAGCAGTATTTCCAGGCGGAAACGACAGGCAGCGGAGACACTGCCGTTACCGTCGGCGGCCCCCTCCGTCCCAAAAAACCGTTTGTTGCCGTTCATGATACTGCTCCGCAGGCCCGGACGCCCTCCTGAAGGGGACGGCGCTGTGTTTTCGGGTGTCATGCCCATGAACTGTGAAAGGAGATTCGTATGATACAAGTCATGATCGTAGAAGATGAACCCGTGACCGCCAGGGGGCTGTCCCTGATGATCACCCGGAATCATCCTGACTTCCGGGTGATCGGCACAGCCGGAAATGGAAAAGAAGGAGTCCGAAAAATACTGGCGGATACTCCGGATCTGATCTTTGTAGATATCAATATGCCTGTGATGAATGGACTGGATATGATCCGGCAGATTCAGGAAGCAGGATTTTTTCCCCGGTGTGTGATCCTGACCGGGTATGCGGAATTTGAATATGCGCGCACTGCCATCCATCTGGGTGTCACTGATTTTCTGCTGAAACCGATCTCTTCTGACACGCTGAATGAGATCCTGATTTCCTGCAGGCAGAAGTATCAAAAGGAACTGCGCATTCTGCAGGCGGAATATCTCCAGCGCTGCCTTCAGCACAATCCGGCAGCGGTATCGGAGGTCAGAAATCCGCTGGCTGGTTATACATGTACGCTTTTACTGCTTTTATCTGGTCCGGTGTGCAGCAATATCTATAGCGAGGTCTTGTTTGATTCCGCGCCGCCGGCCGTAGATGCGCAGACCCGCCGGAGAATTGAAGAAACATATCAGGCTGCTGTTTTTCCTCTGCGCGGACGGCATTATAATGAATGCCTCTTTGCCGTTGTCTTCCCGGACGATCAGCCTGCCGACATTGTATCTGCTGCCCGGGAGCTTTATGAGGCCGTCCGCTCCGCCGGTACATATATGAATCTTCTCATTTCCGAAAATGCAGTCGGCGGAAATGGAATCCCGGATCTGCTGCGGAATCTGTATCTATATGCCTTATTCCGGACTCCCTTCGGATACGGCCTGATCCACACAGTCAAGCCTGTCTCTGACGATAAGATTCACATTTCCAGAGAGATACAGCAGATCTGCCTGGGTATTCCGGGGCAGCCTGACCTGGAATCGGTCCGTGAAGCTCTTCATTCTGTCCTTGTATTCTGCCAGGATAAAAATGTGACTCAGCTTCAGTTGATCTCTGACCTGCGTTATTTTATCAAAACAGTAGTCCCCGGCTCCCTGAACGGGCAGATCGTTTATCCGGATGCCGCGGAAATCGTATCTTCCTGCTTTTCTTATGAGGAATTGGAAACGGACCTGCGGTTTGAGCTGGAGCGGATCTATGACCTGGGTGCGCCGGCGCTGGCAGACAGCGAGCAGTCCTTGGCGAAGCAGGTGCGGAACTGGCTGGACATGAATTTTACGTCTCAGATCACGTTTAAGATCTTCCAGGATATTTTCGGCCACAGCGAAAAGTATATCGCTTCTTTATTTAAGGCTGAATTTGGAATCTCACCCATCAAGTATCTTGGGAATCTCAGGATCGATATGGCGAAAAAGCTGATCCGCAGCAATCCGGACCTTTTGCTGAAGGATGTGGCTGAAATGGTTGGATATACGGACGCGTTCTACTTCAGCCGGGTGTTCAAATCTCATGAAGGGATCTCACCGAGCCAGTATGCAAAACTGCAGATTGATTCTTTATAAAAACGCCGAACTTTCTTATCGATATCTTCTCTAAATAGTGTATAATAGAAGAAATACGGCAATAAGGAGGCGTCTTTATGACAGAACAAAAAGATTGGATCAAAGACCTGGTCGTTTACCAGATCTATCCCCGCAGCTTCTATGATTCCAACGGGGACGGCATCGGGGATCTGCCCGGTATTTTACAGAAACTGGACTACCTGGAAGAACTTGGCGTCAACGCCCTGTGGCTTTCCCCTGTATACCGCTCACCCAACGATGACAACGGATATGATATTTCAGGCTATCAGGAGATCATGGAAGAGTTCGGCACCATGGAGGACTGGGACCGCCTGCGGGACGCCTGCAGAGAAAAGGGCATCCGCATGATCATGGACCTGGTGGTGAACCATTCCTCGGATGAGCATCCCTGGTTCCTCGAATCCCGGTCGTCCCGTGAGAATCCCAGAGCCGATTATTATATCTGGCGGGACCCGGTGGACGGCCATGAGCCCAACAACTGGGGTTCGGCCTTCGGCGGAAGCGCCTGGGAATATGTACCCGAACGTGGCCAATATTATTTCCACTACTTTTCCAAAAAACAGCCTGACCTGAACTGGGCATGCCAGGAGCTTCGGGATGCGGTCATCGAGATGATGGACTGGTGGGCAGACAAGGGGGTGGAGGGCTTCCGAGTAGACGCGATCAGTTACCTGGACAAGCCCCAGGATTTCCCTGATTCTGCCCTGCCGCCCCGGCCCGACGGCTACTCCTTCCCGGACTGCCTCATCTGCCGCCCGGGTACCCATGCCTATATCCGGGAAATGAACCGGAGGGTCTTTGCCCCACGCAATATCCTGACTGTTGGGGAAGTGGCGGCTCCTACCACAGAGGAACTTGGCAACTATGTAAAAACGGACCGGGAAGAATTTGACATGGCGATCCCCTTCGTGCTGCCCAAGACCGAGATCGACACCTGGTCTCCGGCACGGCTCAGAGAGGATATTGAAGAAAGCTATCGGGCAATGAAGGAGGACGGCTGGTGGGCCAGATTTTTCAGCAACCACGACAAGCCCCGACAGGTGTCCCTCTACGGCGACGACGGCGAGTATTGGGAGGTTTCCGCCAAGTTTCTGGCTATGTTCCTCCACAGTCTGCCGGGTACCCCTTATGTATACCAGGGCGAGGAGATCGGGATGACGAATGTGAAGCTTCCTTCTATTGAAGACTATGACGATCCCAGCACAAGAGATCAGTACCGGCAGTACCTGCTTTCCGGCATGGATCCGGCGGCCGCCCTGGCCCAGGCCCAGCTGGAAAGCCGCGACAATGCCCGTACTCCCATGCAGTGGGACTGCTCCGAAACGGGCGGCTTTACTTCCGGCACGCCCTGGCTGAAAGTCAATCCCAATACCAGAGAGATCAATGTGGAAGCCCAGCGGCAGGATCCCCACTCGGTGTATCAGTGTTACCGGAAGCTGATCGCGCTGCGTAAGGAATCCTCTGCACTGTCCCGGGGAGACCTGGCTTTCCTGGAAACAGGACAGCAGGATCTGTTTGCCCTGACCAGAAGCACGGCAGACGAAACCCTGCTGGCATTCCATAATTTCTCCCGGCAGGAGCGCCAGATACCCTCCTCTCTGCTGGAGGGCACCGGGGAGGTCCTGTTGTCTTCTTACGACCGGGAAGGAGGCTACCGGGGGCCTGTGCTCCGGCCTTATGAGTCGGTGATCTTCCGTAACAGGCCGTAACTCTAAAGGACTGTCAAAAGAATTGTTTTAGCCAATAAGCAAACATATCTCTTAACCAGAAATAAAAAAGGACATTTCAAATCTGTAAAGGTCCCAGCCAATCATCGCATCAATTGGCTGGGACCAGTGTATATCAGCAGTTTGATTCAAATTCTCTTATCTTTCCGCGCAGCAGCTCCTTTTTCTCCTCGGAGCAGAAAACAGCTTCAGCCGCATGATACTGCAGGCGGATCAGCTCTTCCATTCCCCAGCCATACAGGGAAGCGATGTGTTCCAGTTCATAGCACATCGTATCCACAAGGATCTGCGGATCATCCGTGCTGACTGTAACAACCAGCCCATAGTCAAACAATGCTTTCAGCGGATGGTTTTCTTCTGTAAAAATGTTGCACAGGATATTGGAAGTAAAGCACACATTCAGGGGGATGTGGTTCTCTTTTAAATAGTTCATCAGTTTCTCATCATTCACGGAACGAACACCATGATCGATCCGTTCCGCCTGTAAAAGCTCCAGCGCTTCCCACACGCCCTCAGGCCCGGAGGATTCCCCTGCATGGGCAGTCAGATGAAGCCCGCTCTCTTTTGCTTTTGCAAACAGCGGTGAAAAACGTTCATTAGACTCTGCCGCTTCTTCATTTCCGTCTACAGACAGGCCGATCAGCCTGGGATGTGGGTTCCCGATCAGCCATTCAACGGTGTCCCGGGCTGTTTCCGTACTTTGGGTCCGCAGGAGCGAGACCATGAGGCGGCAGTCTGTCAGCCCGTCTTGTGCGGCACGTTCAAACCCGGCTAATACACTGGGAACAAGCACTTCCAGGGAAATGTTTTTCCAGTGTGTCGGATTTAAAATGACTTCGGCATAGATGATTCCCTCTTCTTTCGCATACTCTGCAAATTGATAGGCAAGCTGCTCTGCATCCTCCCCTCTGCGGATCAGGCTGCAGTTCCAATCCAGCATTTCCAGAAACTCTGCCAGACATGTAAAGTCAAAGAGATGTTCTTTATCCCGCGGCAGCGGAACATGGAGCTTTTCCGCCAGTTCACAGACATATTCCTTACTGAACGTCCCTTCCAGGTGAATATGTAATTCGATTTTCGGCAATGCACGGATTGCCTCTTTTGTAATCGGTATCATGTTTGTTCCTCCTCATTCGTAATCATGTGTTGTGTTGATTGCCTCGCTCACCTTCATCAGGTTCTCCCGGATCGCTATATCCCGGCAGCCGTCCCCTCTCCTCACTATTTCAGCACGATCTTCCATTTATCCTCATCTTCTACAAATTGAAACTCATTTAAGCTGTCATCGAGCATGACCCGGAGCATTTCGTGAAATCCCTCCGCCAGATTCACATCTGAGAGTTCTTCTTTGCTGATCCAATGCATTTCGCCTTCCTCGGAAGAAACGACTTCGCCTGTAAACTGATCCGCCTGGAACAGAAATACGATGTATCGTCCGCCGTCAATCGGAAACTGCTTGACCCCGCACAGCCTGGGATGAAAAACGGTCAGACCCGTTTCCTCTTTCATCTCCCGGACCACGGCGTCTACGATGGACTCTCCTTTTTCCACATGTCCGCCGGGTAGCGTAAACCCGCTCCAGTCGCGCTTCACCCGGTCCTGCAGTAAATATTGATCCTCCCGGCGGATCAGGCATAATACCGTTAGTTCTACATTTTCGGTACGATTCATCGCATTCTTCCCCATATCCTCACCTCCATAGGACCTGCGGCAGTGCGGCCATATGCAGACCAGCTCTTCCTGTCCTATATGTTACCACAGGCCGTCCTGTAAATCAACACAGGCACAGGGGATTCCAACAGCATAAGGAGAAATGGTGACAGGTCACACCCGCCGGGTGCTCACAGCAACAGAAATGGTGACAGGTCACGCCCCGGTCAGGCGTGACCTGTCACTGTCAGTCTACATCTCTTGTCTCATCCGCAATATACTCGAAGAAATCAAAATCCGCGTAATGCCGATGTCTTGCCCGGTCCGCGCAGGTCATTCCTACGAAGGCCCCCGTAAATTCCCCGAACTTACAATATTCATCCGAGAACCTCGCCGTCTCAAATTCCCCGCCGATCGGCGTGTATTGCTCCCCGTCATAGCTCCATTCGAAATGGAACTTCCGTCCTTCGATCTTTATCCGAAGGTAAATCGGCACATCCCGGACGCCGACCCTGGTATCCACCATCTCGTTCTTCCCGCCGTTTTCCAGGTGGACGATGGACAATGCGCTTCCTCCCAGCGTCTGGCTGTAATATTTCCGCAGGTTGACATAGTTCATATTGTCATAATAAAGGATCAGGCCTGCGCTGTGCTGATAAACCTCCGGCTGAAATTCCATCTTCGCGGTGACCGTGGCATAGACGCTGGTCAATTTCCGGGCCAGGATGCTCACCCGGTTCAGGGAAGTCCTGGATTCCTGCCCGCGCATCCGCAGATACCCCGGACGGGCCTTCAAGTCCACGAAACTCTCTGGCATGATCCTGGGCGCGTAATAGCAGAGTCCCAGCTCTTCCGAATCAAAATCATCAAAGTCCGGGATCTGCGGCATAGGCACTTCCGGAAGCGCCGCCTCTTCTGCTTCCATTTTCGCAAGATTGCTTCCGTCCGCCATACGCAGCCACCCGTCTTCGGTCCACCTCATTTTCTGGATTCCGGTCTCCCGCCCCAGCGTACAGCACAATTCCGGCACAAACGGCCTTGCGCAGAGGTGCAGCAGATATGTCTCTCCATTGGGCAGGTCCACGTAGCTGCCATGGCCGGACTTCTGAAGGATAGAATCCGGATTATAATATTTCGGCTTCAGGTGATCCGGATCATGCCTTTCATAAGATTCTCCCGGCCGGCTGGTGACGATCGGATTCATGGGATCCTTTTCGTATGGTCCCCAGACATGTTTCGAGCGTCCCATGGTGACACAGTGGTTATAGCCCGTCCCGCCCTCCGCACACATGATGTAATAGTAGTCCCCCCGTTTCGTCAGATGGGGAGCCTCGATGCAGCCCCGGTCCGTGCCTCCGCGCCAGATCCGTTTTACATGGCCCCTGACTTCCTGCTTCTCCGGATCATATTCCACCATACAGATCTCGCCCGGCTTCTCGTAGCCTTCCCTGGTCTCCCACTCCAGCGACACCACATACTTTTTCCCGTCGTCGTCATGGAACATGGATGCGTCAAATCCTGCGGAATTTAGATACACCGGCCTGCTCCACGGCCCCCGGATATCCTTTGCCGTGATCAGGAAGTTGTCCACATCAAAATACCGGGCGTTCATGGAATTCATCACGCCGTACACCACATAAAATAAGTCCTCCGCTTCACAGTATGTCAGGCACGGCGCCCATATTCCTTTTGCACTGGGGAGCTTCCGAAGCTCCACTTCTCTGTCATCCGTCAGTACATGGGTGTACAGCTCCCAGTTTTTCAGATCCTTTGAATGGTACACCGGGATTCCCGGAAACCACTCAAAAGACGATACCGCTGCATAATAATCATCCTGTTTCCTGCAGATACAGGGATCCGGATTAAACCCTTTGAAAATTGGATTTTGAATCATAATCATCGAACTCCTTCCTTACTTTGAACCAGCCGCCCGCTTCTGCAGGTCATCAATGATCCCCTCAAATTCATCATCCAGATGATAGAATCGAAGGATCAGGAAGCATGCCGCAAATACTCCGATCGGAATCCACACGAAGCAGACGCGGATCGCGGTCACTGCGGAAGCGGTCTGAACCGAAGCAGTCCCTACATATCCGCCGATCTCCAGGATCAGCCCGAGCAGCGCGGAGCCCACGCCGTTTCCGATCTTATAGCCAAAGCTGCATGCACTGTTTACGAGTCCTTCCGTGCGGTATCCGGTCTTCCACTCGCCGTAGTCAATGGTATCGGAAACCATGGCCCACATTGTCGCGCCGCCGCATGCATTTCCCACACCGCGGATCAGGCTTGTGATCACGATCACCGGCATAGAACCTCCGCCCAGTTCGAGGATCAGCATCCCGACTGCCGCCAGGATCAGTCCGATGGAAAATACGTTGCGCTTGCCATATTTTTTCACCAGTTTTGCGATCAGAAACATGCCGATGATCTGGATCGCATTGTAAATGCCGTTGATCGTGCTCACCAGGTCCGCATCCCCCAGGACCTCTTTCGCATAGTAGACGGTGGTTCCGCCGTTGATGGCGTAATACAGGAAAAACAAGGCCAGTACGCCGGTCATCATGATCCAATACTTATTTTTGAACAATGCCAGGATTCCTTCTTTTACCGGAACCGTCTCTGCCCCGCCGTCTCCTGCGGACGCTGGTTTTACCCGCTCTCTCGTCCCGGCAAAATTGATCAGAAAGGCCGCGACTGCCAGAAAGCCGAGTACCACAAATGCCTTCGTCCATGCAGATGCATTGTCGCCGAATGCCCTGACCAGCGGAAGTGTCACCAGGTTGATCAGAAGCGTTCCGCAGGTTGCCAGTACGTTTCGGAAAATACTCAGGACCGAACGCTCGTAAGGATCTTGTGTCATCAGCGCATTCAGCGAAGAATACGGCACGTTGATCGCCGTGTAGATCACCGTGGACGTCAGGTTGTACGTTATGAACACGTAGACCAGCTTTGCCGTCTCTGACATTCCTGCCGGAACGGAGAACAAAAGGATGCCGGATACTGCAAAGGGAATACACATCCGAAGCAGCCAGGGCCGTGCTTTTCCGAAACGGGATCTTGTGCGGTCTACGATGATCCCCATGATAATGTCGCTGACACCGTCAAAAACCCTGGACACCAGCATGATCGTCCCCACTGCAAGAGTATTGACGCCTGCGTAATCGGAATAGTAAAACATCAGAAACGCGGACATGGCCGTGTAAATGATATTACACCCAAAATCGCCGCAGCCGTAGGAGAAGCGCTCCCCAATCTTTGCAAAAGTCAGTTTGTTTTTTTGTTCCATTCTTCATTTCCTCCTTCATGTATCACTCAACGAGATTTTGTAATCAAATACTAACAATTTTTCCGTCGTTTGGTTAGATACTTTTACGGAGAAAATAGCGGACGATTCCGACTTTGTTACTGCGAACACCCACCGGGTGCTCACAGTAACAGTCCTTTTTTATTCTTCACACGGCTCATAGAAGGGGGACGGCAGCATCTGCATCTCCTTCCAGCTCATCCGTCTCACCGCTTCCCTTTTCTCCCTGGGCGTGCAGCCGTAGGTTTCTTTAAAATACCGCATGGCCACCTTGTAGTTGGTGCAGCCATGGTCTTCGAATATCTCATTCACTGTCCGGTCCGTGTTCACCAGGTCGATGTATACCTTGGAAATACGGATGGCGTACACATATTCCATGATCGTCATCCCAAGCTGTTTTTTGAAGATCCGCGCAATATAATCCTCATGATAGCCGAAGTGCTCCGCCAGCTCCGAGACGATACATTTTTCCCGATAGCGCTCCTTCAAATAGGTCATGACCGGGGTGACTTTTTCCAGCTGACCCTCATTTCTGTCAAACTCCTTCTGTACCAGTTTACTGGAATAGGAATGGACCAAAATAAATAACAGTTCATACAAAAGGCTGTTAAACCGGAGCAGGTACCCCTCCGGCCGGATATCATAGACTGCGTGCATATCCATAAATATCTTCTTTACCTTTTCCAGCCTCGTTCTTTCCACATCTCCTGCCGGATTCTTGTCCACAAAAAAAGTGTACAGCTCAATGTCCGGAATAAATTTTCTCAGGATTTCCTTTGGTATCTGCAGGACAAGCGCTTTGTTTTTCTCGCTCAGTACAGAATGGATCACCCTGGAATTGACGATATTGAACTCTTCCGACCGGAGCACTTCACGGCGGTTCTCAAAAGTCACCGCCATACTTCCCTCGATCATATAGACCAGCTCCAGGCTGTCGTGCCAGTGGGGCGGAACATAACTCCCCAGGTCTATGGAAAGGTAAAATCTTGCTTCGATGTCCGGATTTACCGATACGATTTCGTGACGCATATGATATCCTCCTGATTGTTATACTGCCGGAAACCATCCGAAGTCCACGCATCTCCCCAGATCCCAGCTGTCCCAGCCGATCCATCCCTTGTCATTGACCGTATCTGTCAAAAGCTTATAGCTCCAGTAAAAATATCCGCTGCCCTCATTCCACGCGTCCAGCTGCGCCTTCGCCACGGAACGGTAGATCTCCTGCTTCTGCCCTGCGTCCAGCTGCTCCCCGCAGCTTCCTTCCACGCCGTTGAGCACACTCTGTCCGCCTTTTGTATCGCATCCGCAGGCCAGGGAATTGAACAGGCACCACTCCCCGCAGATCACCGGAAAATACTGCTGCATTTCCCGGATATCCTTTTGGAAATGCTCTTCAATATAATCCTTGTACGCCTCCAGCTCCTGAGCGCACCCTGCCGCCTCCGCCATCATCAGATACTGGTGGGTGTCCAGCACCACATTGACATACTTTTCCTCCCGCATAAAATCTTTCCATGCCAGAAGTTCGAAGCCATCGTGGATCACCACATATTTTTCTTCCGGTAAATACTGCCGGAGCCGGTCATAAGCCCTCATGTAAAACTCCTTCAAAAATTCCAGGGTATTGGGGCCGGAGCCTTCCGCCAGTTCCGGGTCTGCCGCCGGGTAGCGGTTCGGCACGTCCATCAGCTTCCAGGCGTTTTCCGTGATCGGTTCATTCAGCACTTCGATGCCCCAGAGTCCCTTTCTCGTCCCGTAACGCTGCGCCAGCCTTTCCAGCACCGACAGGACAAACTCTACTTCCTTTGGCTCCCGGGACCATCTGCATACGCCGCAGATTCCCCCGTTGTCAAATCCATTCTGCCCCAGCGGCGCCGTGTGCAGATCGATCAGGATCTCCAGCCCGTATTTTTCCGCCCAGTTGAACGCTTTATCCAGCTCCTGGATGCAGCCGATAAACGGCTCCCTGTCCCCGAAAACAAAATAAGGGACTGGAATGCGCACGGCCTCCATCCCCATAGCTTTGATGGACACAAAATCCCGTTCCGTGATATACTCTGAGCGGTGGATCTGAATCCTTGCCTCATACACCTCCCGGGATAATTGGCGCGGAAGATTGTATTCATCCTCCGCTGCCGTCCCCTCAAACAAGGCCGGGCTCATCCACTTTTCCAGCACCAGCCAGTTTCCCAGATTGACTCCTTTTACATACATGCTGCCTTTCCTCTCTTTCTTTTTTTCAGACTTTGAAAACCTGCAGTTCCTTTTCAAAAGCCTGTTCATGATATAAAGATATCTTAGCAGTTTTTCTCTCTGTTCACTATACACTTTTGCGCAAAAAAATAGGATGATTCCGACTTGTCGTGCAGCAAGTGCACAACACCGCGTGGTTAGCAGCCGACTTGTCGTTACTGTTCTTGGTCCGCCACTTCGATCTCCTTGATCTGATGCTCGTTCCCCTGTATCAGATAGGTATTCCCGCTGCCGCAGTAAGGGCAGGTCTTCCCGTGCTCCACCGTGGCGAAGGTCTCCCGGCAGTCCTCGCAGAAGGTAATGGCCGGGATCGTCTCGATCACCAGCTCGCAGCCTGCCATCACAGGGCTCTTGGAGCATTTCCACTTCCAGCAGTCCTCCAGGTAGGAGGGGATGATGGTGGACACCTCGCCGATCTGCAACACCACCTTCCCCACCCTGTCCGCCTGGTTTTCGGCCGCGATCTCCTCTACGGTTTTTACAATGTGAAAGACGATTCCTAATTCATGCATTCCTTCTCCCCGCTTCCTGCACCGCGTCTGTCACTAAGAAACTGCGGGAAAATATCCCGCGCAATCTGCACATGTTATTTTCCTGCAGTTTCTGAACCGACAGCCGCGGCACTGACATAATCTTCCCTTTATTTTCTGCCGTTTTTACCGGAAGCTCTGGCCTGTTTGACTTTCTTTACCGTTACCCCGGACGGCCTTCTCACGATCGGCTTCTTCGCCCCGGCCGACGTTTTCACCGCTGGTCTTTTTCCCTCCGGTTTTTTCGCAAACACAGACTTCAATGCTTTCCCCGCGGCATAAGCCCCGATTTCTTTAAATTTATCCTCAGACCTGCACATTTTGGAGCATTCCGGATGATCCCGGTGCAGTTTGATCGCATCGAACTCACACTTGGTCGTACAGATTCCGCAGCCGATACATTTGTTCTCATCCACAACCGAGGCGCCGCAGCTCAGGCACCGTCCCGCTTCCAGATGCACCTGCTCCTCACTCAGCAGCTTCCTTGCGTCCCGGAAGGAATGCCTGTGGTCGATCTGATGGTCCATGCCAGCCTCCTGGCGGCCGATGGTATCGTATCCGTCCAGTCGGATGTTGTCCTTGTCCAGCTCCCGGAAATCCCTCCGGTTGCGGCCGATGGTCAGGCTTGTCCCCGGATGGACGTAACGGTGCAGAGATTCCGCCGCGTTCTTACCGGCCTCGATGGCATCGATCACAAACTTTGGTCCGCTGTAAACATCTCCGCCTACGAAGATATCCGGCTCCTTCGTCTGATAGGTCAGGGCGTCCGCCACCGGATAATTGCCGTGCCAGAACTCTACCCTGGAGCCTTCCAGCAGATTTCCCCATTCAATGCTCTGCCCCACGGCAAAGATCACATTTTCACATTCCACTGTCATCAGATCGTCTTTTGCATACTGGGGATCAAACTTTCCGTCCTTGTCAAATACAGACGTACATTTCTGAAATACAACGGCCCATACCTTTCCTTTGTCATCCTTGAGGATTTCCTTCGGGCCCCAGCCGTTATGGATCGCGATCTCCTCATCCAGCGTCTCCCGGATCTCTTCCTCCGAAGCAGGCATGGTCTCTCTGGATTCCAGACAGAACATAGCTACATTCTTCCCGCCCAGACGGGAAGCCGTCCTTGCACAGTCCACCGCCACATTTCCGCCGCCCACTACAACGACGCGCCCGTTCAGCTTCTGCCCGTGGTTCTCCGATGCATGGTGCAGAAAACGGACCGCAATGTCAATTCCTTTGGCGTCATTGCCGGGAATGGCAGGAATCTTGCCGTCCTGGCATCCGATGGCAAGGTAAAATGCCTGATATCCCTGTTCCCGGAGTTCCCCGATGGTGACGTCACGGCCGACCTCCACGCCGCACCGGATCTCCACGCCAAGCTCCCGGAGCACCTGGATCTCCGCCTCGATCACATCCTTCTCCAGCTTGTAGGACGGGATCCCATAAGTCATCATCCCGCCCGGGCGGGCATGCTTCTCAAATACCACCGGCTGATAGCCCTTCACCGCCAGATAGTACGCGCAGGACAGGCCTGCCGGTCCGGCTCCGATCACCGCGATCTTCTGCTCCCACTGGGTCAGGCGGTTGGACGCGATGACAACCGGCGGAACGTATCGGGTCTCCTCGTGAAGATCCTGCTCTGCAATAAACTTTTTGATGTCGTCGATCGCCACTGCCTGATCCACGGTCCCCCGGGTACAGGCGATCTCACAGCGCCGGTTGCAGACCCGGCCGCAGACTGCCGGAAATGGATTGTCCTTCTTGATCAGCGCCAGCGCCTCCCGGTACTTTCCTTCCTTCGCCTTGCGGATATAGCCCTGGACCGCGATGTGGGCCGGACAGGCCGCCTTGCAGGGTGATGTGCCAGTCTCGTAGCAATTGATCCGGTTGTTGTCCCGGTAGTCTTCGTCGTATTTGTCCCGGCCCCAGACCAGCCGGTCGGGAAGCTCATGCTTCGGGTACTGTACCTCCCGCCCGTCCTTCGTACAAAGCTTCTGTCCCAGCTTCACAGCACCTGCCGGACAGTATTCCACGCACTTTCCGCAGGCAACACATTTATCCCGTTCCACCCTGGCGGTAAACGCGCTGCGGCTCATGTTGGGTGTATTGAACAGCTGGGACGTCCGAAGCGCGTTGCAGACGTTCACATTGCAGTTACAGATTCCGAAGATTTTATTCTCCCCGTCGATATTCGTGATCTGATGGACAAATCCGTTGTCCTCCGCTTTCCGGAAAATCTCCATGGCCTCCTCGTAGGTGATGTCATGGCCCTTGCCTGTCTCCCGGCAGTAGTCCGCAAAATCCCCCACGCCGATGCACCAGTTCATCTCATCGTCCCCGCAGCCTTCCCCCAGCACTTCCCGGCTGACGCGGCAGGAACACTGGCCCACGCCGATATGCCCCTCGTACTTTTTCAGCCAGTAGGAAATGTGTTCCAGGTCGATAGTCCCGTTTTCCATGGAGATTGCTTTTTCCACTGGGATCACATGCATCCCGATCCCGGCCCCTCCCGGCGGGACCATGTGGGTAATGCCGTCCAGCGGAATGAAAGTCATTCGCTCGAAAAAGCTGGCCAGCGCCGGATGCTCTTTCAGACGCTTGTTCCCCTCCGGCGTCTCTTCCATGTTAAAAAGCTCCGCAGAGCCTGGCACAAACATGGGCAGGCAGTACCTGCGGTCCGTAGGTCCCGGTATAGCCCCGTTGTGGTCATAATTGTTGCCGTAATCATATTCCAGGAGCCCGATGTAGCTCATCTCATCCAGTACCTTCTGGAAATGGGCCTTCTGATGCTCCTCGATCTTGTTCATTTTCCAGAGTTCTTCGATCTTGTAGTGACGGCGCACCTTCATCTTCAGCGCAATATCCGCCATCTCCTCGGTCACGATCTCAGCCAGCCCCCAATACTCCGGGTCGTTCACTGTGACCCCCTTCAGCTTATGCGCTGCAACATCTGTAATTTTTTTCCCAAGCTTTAAGATCTTTTCACTTGGCCTCTTATCCCCCATGTGCGGCGGGATGACCGCTCTGCTCATTTCCGGCATCGCATTTTCTCCTTTCTACACTTTCACGTCTTTTATATATCCCGGAGGCTGCGTCAATTTCGGATATTTCCGGTTCCGAAGTGCAGCTCCTTCATTCCTTCTACTTCATCACAGATCTGTTTCAGGCTGCAGGCTTTGCAGTCCATCGTCAGATTTTTAAAAATATGGTCGATCGCTTTTGTGATCTGCTCGGATCTTTTTACAAGCCCTTCCAGTTCCCGGTACGGAAAATCCGGCAGGGTCATGAAGATCAGCCTGACTGCTTCTGTTCCCGGATTCCTGTGAAAGGCTTCCAGAAACATCTCCCCGGCTGCTTGAAAATTCAGCCCCCTGACAAGCGCGGCTCTGCTGACCCGTACCATTTCCCGCTCGCTGGCGGCCGAGATCCGCATCATAAAGCCCTCCGGAAATACATGGTATCTGGTATATTCCATCCTTCGGATCTCTTCATACAGGGCATTTCCCTCGCCCGGGCAGTCCTCCCTGACCCGGACAAAAGCCAGCCGGGCATATGCCGTATCTCTTTGAATCCTTCCCAGGTCCTTCCCATACAGCAGGATCTCATCCTCCGGCACCAGGCTGCTTTCCGTGGTGAGCAGCGTACCCCCGACAGCTGGCAGGCCGCTTCCTCCCAGCTCATATGCCATATCTCCGCGCAGGACCAGGCTGCCGCCGCCTGCGTCCTTCCAGCTGCATTTGGGGGCGGCTGCGATCTTCCTGCAAGGGTATGGGCTTAACAGCGCGGATATTTCCTTTATCACATCATCATACAGTTTCATCATGGCAGTCAATCTCACTCAGATACTTTCTTTCAATGTTACAGCCTGCGCTCCCTCTTCACACGGTCATGCCATTTTTCCAGCCAGGGTTCCAGCGCGGCAGCCAGCTTCATATCCAGGTTGAAAAAATAGACCGTAAAGGAGACCGCAAAGAAAACCGCCGCCGATATCCCGGCTAGCTTCAACACTTTCCAGACTGCTCTTCTTATCTTCCTCATTGCCGCATCCTCCTTAATGCCTTCCCTTCTGCCTCGCAAATTCCGCCGCCCCAAGGGCCCCGATCAGCTGGGGATCCACCGGAAGCTCAATGACTTTCAGCTTCAGCACCTTTTCAATCGCCGCTTTCAGGCCGGCGTTCTTGGCGCATCCTCCGGTCAGGGTGATGTGGTCTGCCGCCCCGGCCTTCTTGGCCATGACAAAGCAGCGTTTTGCCACCGACAGCTCGATCCCCGCGGCGATCTCATCCATAGGCTTGCCTTCCCCCACCAGGGAAATGACCTCGCTCTCGGCAAATACCGTGCACTGGGACGTGATCGGGATCACATTTTTCGCCTTCAGCGCGAGCGTGGAAAATTCCGTCAGGTCCATTTCAAATGCTTTTGCCATGGCTTCGAAAAACCGTCCTGTCCCTGCGGCGCATTTATCATTCATGGCAAAATTCAGCACCGTCCCGTCGGTGTCTACCGCGATCCCCTTTACGTCCTGGCCGCCGATGTCGATGATGGACCTGACCTTCGGATCCGCTGTATGCACGCCCATGGCGTGGCAGCTGATCTCCGAAATGTTTTCGTCCGCAAAAGGCACCTTATTCCTGCCATACCCGGTTCCCACCAGGTAGGCCAGATCCCGGGCGCTTTTGAGCTCCGGCACCTGAGCCACGGTCTGCTCCAGGGCATCCTGGGCGCTCAGCACGGAATTGATGCGGCTTCTCAGCGTGATGTCCGCCGCGATCCTTCCGTGCTCATCTATGATCACACATTTTGTATAGGTACTTCCTGAATCGCATCCTCCATAATATCTCATCCTGATTCCCTTCCTTCTTTACCGGGCATTCCCATAAACTCCCCTGCACTGTCTCTGCGCCTGAGTTTCCGGGAATGCTCTTACTTTACCTGTCCGCGTCTGCATCACCACGAAGCCCCGTCGTCGATTTCCTCCAGGCTTGGATCCAGCGGCTCTTCCCTGAGCACGCTCCGCATATAGCGGTTCACATCCTGTCTCAGCGCCGCCCTTGGGACTACCCGGGGATCCATCAGGTCATGGACCGCCCATATCAGGCGGATCCCGTGCTCCCTGGCCTGTTCCTCAAACAGGCCGTGCATCCCGTCCAGAGCCTTGCAGCTCATATGCTCCCACAAAATGACCATATCCGCACGGAACTGCTCGCAGAATCTCCACAGGTCATCCAGAAGCACCTTATATCCTCCGTGGGTACGATTTCTCATGATCATGTTTTCATACAGATGCGCCATGTCATAGATGGCCTGTTCCGGATCGTCCTCTGAGATCATCCGGGTAGACACCAGGCTCAGCATATCCACCAGGGGAAGGATTCCCCAGCAGTTCTGCAGCCACGGCAGGAAATCCGTATAATACTGGGACTGTACGCCCCAGACAATGGCACGGTGCCGATATTCCGGTACGATCATTTCCTTCTTTTTATAAGATTTTGCAGCCAGCCTGGTAATCTTCTGATCCGCCTTCAAAAATGCCGGGACCTTGCCTCCGATGGCCATATAAACGGTCTCCGTATAGAGAGCCAGGTTGGCTCCGATCACCTGGGGGTAGTCGGTGGCGCTCATATCCAGCCACTCCATACGTTCCCGTGTCTCCGCATTGAACCGCTTGGCGCACTCAAAATAGGCATCCCAGTCCCAGGTTTCCCCGGTACAGTCTTCGATGAACTGAATGGCGTTGCGGATCTCCTGGGCCGCGTATTCCTGTACGCCGTCCTCCGTATGGCGCATGGGGGCGGCAAGCTGGAAGCAGGGGATCCCATGCTCCCCTTCCAGCCGCCTGGCGATGACTCCATTTCCCATCAGGCTCCCGTCACAGGTGGTATTGCACTGGATCGCACAGGCGCCGAATACAGGGTAATCATCCTCGATGGAGACCCCCACCTCCGCCTCCGGCATGGGACATACATCCCCGGACAGGCCGTATTCCTGAGCAATGTCGATATACGGGCAGACCGCGTCCTGCTGCAGCAATACGCTGACATACACCGCCGGGATCTCCCGCCCCACGCCGATCAGGTTTGG
This sequence comes from Lachnospiraceae bacterium M18-1, assembly GCA_000403295.2. Classification (GTDB taxonomy): domain Bacteria; phylum Bacillota; class Clostridia; order Lachnospirales; family Lachnospiraceae; genus Schaedlerella. The sequence continues at coordinate 1,510,402 of KE159605.1, forward strand.
AAACCCGCAGAGCAGATGGGACATTTCATTTTCATCCAGTATGACAAGCTTTTTCGAAAATTCCTGGTCATTCCCCGTATTTTGATCCGCCCGGAACATATTTGCCATCAGCTTGGCTATGTCCTCCACTACCAGGTCATATTCCGTATGCGCGATCCGCAGATGGCTGCCCCGCAGCCCTGCCGTATGCCGGTCCACCATCATCGGGACTGCCAGGTAGTTCAGCATCCACCGGTAGCGGAAAAATGCCTTTATATTATTTTTATTGAGCATGAATTTTCCCAGGACCCCCATCGTATGGAGCCACCGGCTGTAATCGTACAGAGTATCCCGCACGCCTCTCCATTCCCTGCGTTTCCACACTTTTTTTCCGGGCCGGTACAAATCCCCAAGGCGCCCGCTTCCGATCTTTTTTCCCATTAAACTGCACCTCCCTGCTTCTTCTGCAGCTTCTTGATCTCAATGCTTTCCACAAATGCCTGTACACGGGTCCGGATCTGCCCGGAGGATCCGACCGCGTAGGGGCGGTCTATAGAGAGCACCGGATATCCGTATTCCTCCCGCAGGACATGGGAGCCTACCATCCGCTCATAGGCCCAGTAATCACAGAATTTCATCTGTTCGTAGATGATGCCGTCCGCATGGTACTCCTTTGCCAGCCTGTCCACATAGGTCCGGCGCCCTTCGATCTTCTCACGGTTCATATAACGGGCACATTCGCTGGCGTACATGTAATGGCGGCAGACCTGAGTCAGCACATCCTCTCTGTCGTTCAGCGGGATCACCTCGCGCCCCGGCAGCGCCCCGAAGCAGAAACGGTCCGCCACGACCAGAGCCCCTGCTTCCTCCACCAGCCGGATCATATCCACATCATCGATCTCCGACCCCACCATGACTACCCTTGCCCGGTATGGAAATTTTTCATCCGGCCTGCGCTGCTGTACTTCCTCCAGAGTCTCCCGCAGCTTTTCCACCAGCAGATCCTTGGGGCAGACATAAGATGCCATGGTGATCATATGATACTCGTAACCCGTAATCCGGGGATGCTCCTCCTTCCGAAATTCTCCGATCCGGGTGATCAGGTCGCAGACCTGATTGTGATCCTCCACTGCTTTCCGCAGTGCATCTTCTGAAATGCCGATGCCGTAGACCTGATGCAGCGGCTCCAGGATCTTGCGCCTGCATTCGGACACATAGACGGACAGGCCGTTATCGTCTGCTTTCATGGGAATCTCCATATTTTGAAAAAAAAAATTTTTCCCCAGGCATGGTCTTCAAAAGTTCCATATTCTCCACTGCGCGGTTGATCATGGAACAGGCGTCCGGTGCGATCAGGCAGTCCAGGAACTGATAGCCGCCCTCGATGGCCCGCTCTAAAAGCGCCCTGCTGTACTCACAGAGGAAGCTGGTCATATAGTAGGTGCCCATCTCCATGGAACCGGTACGGGGCGCTCTCAGCCGCACAGTAAAGGTTCCCGGAAGGTCGAGAAGCACTTCCGGCACCAGGCTGCATACATTTCCCACACAGATCCTTCCCTCCTGCCGGGCCCTGCGGACCAGTTCGTTATTGGCCTCGTCCAGCAGTTTTTCAAAATAATATAAGTGTTTTAAATCCCTCATATGCGTTCCTTTCCTTTCATATGATGCCTATATTTTCCAGCGCCTCCCTTGCCCCCTGTACGATCGCCGCATCCTCTGCCAGATAAAAGATATTTTCCCCTTTCAGGTCAAATTCGGCCAGCGAAGGATCCGCCGGAATCTGCGCCAGCACCGGAAGGCCTCCCAGGTCCATGTATGCCGTCACCCCCGGATCCGGCAGGCGGTTCAGGATCACGCCTGTCTTTTCATACATGACCAGTTCTTTTGCTACCCTCCGGATCGTCTGCACGACCTGAGTTCCTTTTCTGCTGGAATCTGTGACCAGGAGCAGATGGGTGACCTTCTCCATGACCCGGCGGTTGATCTGTTCGATCCCTGCCTCCCCGTCGATCACAATATAGTCAAAATTGCCTGCCAGGATTCGGATCACCTCTTTCAGATAGCTGTTGACCTTGCAGTAACACCCTGCCGCCTCCGGCCTTCCGACCGCCAGAAAGGAAAAACCGTCCTGCTCCGCAAGCGCATCGAAAATACGGTATCTGGCCTCTCCCAGAAGTTCAACGGCGGCCCGGGCATTGCCTTCCTCTGCATTGGCCACGACTTCTTTCCGGATATCATCCACCGTCATCTCCACATCGATCCCAAGGGCCGTAGACAGCCCCACTGCCGGGTCGGCGTCGATTGCCAGGATCTTTTTATCCGGAAGCTCGGACACCAGCACCTTCACCATGGACGCAGCCAGCGATGTTTTCCCGACTCCCCCCTTGCCCGCTACGGCGATCACTTTTGTATCCATCTTTATTTCCTCCTTTTGCCGGGTGCAAGGCACCGTGATCATAAACTGATACCTACATTTTCCGACAATTTGTCCCAATTGTAAATTGACACAATTCCCAAAGTTAGAATGATCTTTTTTATGGTCCTGGTCAGACCACGTTTTTATTGACAATGGAGGGATTCTGGAATATAGTAGGAATCAGATAACTATTCGGGAAAGCCAGGCTGTGAAGAATTAGCTATTTACTTCGGAATTAATGCAATGATGTATTAGCCTGATGCAGAAGTAAGGAAGTGAGGCCCCTGTGAAGTTTAAAAAGATCAACACACTGTCTATCAAGGAATTGTTCATTTCCCAGATCGAGGAAATGATCCTCTCGGGAGAATTAGAGCCTGGCGAAAAGCTGCCTACTGAACGGGAGATTGCCGATGAGATGAATATCAGCAAGACGATCGTCCACGAGGGGATCCGGGAATTATCCCGCATTGGTTTTCTGGATGTTGTTTCCCGTCAGGGCGTCTATGTCGCGGACTACACCAGCACCGGCAATCTGGACACCCTGTTTGCGATCATCCGCTACCGGGGAGGGATGCCGGACCGGAAGATGATCGTAAGCCTCCTGGATGTCCGGCTTTATCTGGAATGTCCTGCTCTGGAGATCCTGGCAAAATCCCATACGGAAAAAGAGATTTTACTGCTGGAAAAGCTGCAGGAGGAAGTAAAGCAGGCATTTGCCGCAGATATTGAGACCTTCGCTTCCGCCTTGTTTCTCTATCGCAGGACCATTGTGGCGCTGAGCAGGAATTGTATCTCTCCTCTCGTCATGAACGCATTTTTTACAGCCACAATCCCTGCGTGGATAAATTTTTCAGAATTTATCGGGAAGAAAGCGATCTATAAAAATCTGGTCCGGACTACGGAATGCATCCGTGCCGGGGATGCCGAAACTGCAAAGGAGCTCTTCCGGGCGCATATTGAGCGGTTCCGGGCGCATATACTGGAGCTTTGAATGATAGGGAAAAAATTTTCCACCTGTACGGTTGGATGCTCTAAAGAGCCTCCAACCGACTCATCCATTCGCAAAAACCGTGCTAACGCACTCTTACGTCTGCTAACGCAGCCGCTTCATCCGGGGCAGATTCCAGTGATAATGTGCCGCCAGGAACCGGATCAGCACTACCAGCGCAGAGGACGCCACCATGGCCGGAATCTGTCCGAATCCGCGGTAGATCCAGACGCAGCTCAAAGCCCCTGCCACAGACGCGCAGGCATAGATATGCTTTACGAAAATATAGGGCGGCATGCCCGCCATCATGTCGCGCAGGAGCCCGCCTCCGACTCCTGTCAGAGTCCCCAGGAAGGTCAGCAGGAAGGTATTTTCCAGATAACCATGGCTGATCCCGGTGGTCACGCCCACCACGGTAAAAATCCCGAGTCCCACCGAATCCATGATCAGCATGGCTCTGTCGTACAGCTCCCCCGGCTTCCCCTGGAGCGCATTTCTTTTAAAATACAGCGCCAGAAATACTGCCAGGGCTGTAAAGACCGCAACCAGCACATAGACTGGACGGATCAGGGCTCCGGGCACATTTCCAAGGATCATGTCCCGCGTCATCCCGCCGCCTACGGCTGTGACCACGCCCAGCACACATACCCCGAAAATGTCCATCCCCCGGTTGATTCCTACCATGGCTCCTGATGCGGCAAATGCAACAGTTCCGATCAGTTCCATACAAAATACGATAATTGTCTGTATATCCATTGTCTTTTCTCCTGAATATTCCTATACAAGAAAGTGCCTACGGCACATCAACTCCCCTAGCCCCTCATTCATGAGGGGAATTAGGGGGTTCCATTTTTTCCCATTCTAGTTCATAATAGTCTCATGAACATACTAAAGAAAATATTCACAGAGCATTTTGAAGAAATTCAATATATCCTTCATCCTCGTCCTGTTGTGATGGAAAATATCGAAAAGATGATTAATTGTGGGGATCCTTCCTATGGCGGTGCCATGTATGGATGCCCTCATTGTGGTAATTTTAAATTTGTCCCTTTCCGATGCCATTCCAAGTTTTGCCCCACCTGCGGCAATAAATATTGCATTGACCGTTCCACTAAAATGTCGTTTAAATTGCTCCACGGGCCCCATCGCCATCTTGTTTTTACGATTGACGAAAAACTCCGTCCTTTTTTTCTCGAAGACCGTTCCCTGTTGGACTGCCTCTTTCGCTCTGTCCGCAGTGTCATCATGGAACTCTTTCACAAATTAAACAAACGTAAAAATTTCGTCCCTGGTTTTGTCTGTGTTCTTCATACCTTTGGACGCCCCCTTGAATGGAACCCTCATATCCACTGCCTCCTTACCGAAGGTGGATTTTCCGATGATGGATTCTGGCGTAATGTGAACTATTTCAATTACACTTATCTCCGGAAAGCTTTCCAGACCGCTCTCCTAAATGAAATGGAGAAGAAGATCGGCCCTTCTTTTAAAAAAATGAAAGGAGCCATCTACCGTAAGGATAAAGAAGGATTTTATGTCTATGCAAAACCAAACCTTTGTGATCCTGATACTGTGGTAAAATATATCAGCAGATATCTTGGACGTCCCACGATCGCCTCTTCCAGAGTTGATTCCTATGATGGCGAAAACGTGACTTTTCATTATAACAAGCATGAAGATGACTCTTATGTGGAAAAAACGCTTCCCGTGTTGGATTTTATACAACTTCTGATCCAGCATATCCCGGAAAAGCATTTCAAGATAACCCGCTATTATGGACTCTATGCCCGGCGGCGGGAACTTGATAAAACCATACGCAAAGCCGTTGATCCTTGTAAACATAAAATCATTTTGGATTGGAATCAATGGCGGAATCTCATTTTTCTCTCTTTTGGATATGACCCTTTAGAATGTCCAAAATGCAAACACAAAATGGTTTTTATGGAACTCTACCAGAAGCATAAGCGTGTCCCTCTAGAAGAATTATACGAAAAGGCCATGGCACCCTACCGATGTCAATCCAAAGGCCCTCCCGGTAAATGTGCTTGATTTTATTTCCCATCTGTCCCATACTAAACGTAATATAAAGATGGGAGGCTCCATGATGAATTCAAAATTTTTAGAGGAACTCAGACAACGCTATATGAAAAACCCGCCAGAAGGTATGACATCCAAGCTGGTAAAAAACATGACGGATTCCGACCTGCTCGACATGCATTACTTTCTAACTGAAGATGAGGATCTTGACGGGAATGACTCTGAAGATGGTTTCTATATCTTCTAATCGTTCTCATGAGTCATTATGCCCTTTCGATAACCTATTATTTTGGTAGGTTATTTTTCTTTATGCAAAAATGGAGAAATTTCCTAATAGAGAACAAAAGTGCGCTTCGCACACTCCCGCGTTGTTACATTTTTAGCAGCGCAGCTTTTGTTCCGCGCGCGTAGCTGCGCATCCCCCGGAGGGTTGTTCTTCTATAGGAAAATTCGGAGAAGTTTCCTATAGAAGAATAAAGAAAATCACCGCAGGCACAAATCCTTACGGTGATTTAAAATATAAAACTTTCCACCTGTACGGTTGGATGCTCTAAAGAGCCTCAAATCGTACTTTAATATAAGCCTTGATCTCTTCCACGCATTTTTCGAATCCAAGCTTGCCGCTGTTCAGACACAGGTCATAATTCCTCGCGTCCGTCCATTCCCTGCCGGTATAGTGCTTATAAAAATCAGAACGGTACTTATCCGTCGAGGAAATGAATTTCTCCATCTCCGCCGTTGTCATACTGTTGCGTTCCATGGCGCGGGCCAGGTTAAATTCCGGCGACGCATGGACAAATACGCTGACCACATTCGGATGATCCCTGAGCACAAAATCCGCCGCGCGCCCGATGATCACGCAGGTCTCGGTCTTTGCCAGACGCTTGATGACCTCTGCCTGCCAGTTGAACAGGTTTTTCGCAGATACGAAATCCTTATGCCCCGGCGGGATGACCTTCCCGTCATAGAGATCTGTCGTCATGCGCAGCAGCAGGCTGTTCCTCAGCTTCTCGTCAAACTGCATGAAGAGCTGTTCATTGATACCGCTCTCCTCCGAAGCCATCTTCAGGAGATTCATCCCATAGCACGGGATCCCCAGCTCCTTCGCGTACATTTCTCCTACGGTCTTTCCGCCGCTTCCATACTGCCTGGCAATTGTTACTACAATATTTTCCATATCCGCTGCCCTCCTCTTTATTCTCCAAGATACGCCTTCTTGATGGAATCGTCATTCATCAGTTCCTTCGCGTCCCCGTCCAGCACGATCTTTCCGGTTTCCAGCACATACGCGCGGTCTGCGATGGACAGCGCCTTTTTCGCGTTCTGCTCCACCAGCAGCACGGTAGTCCCGCTTGCGCTGACCTCCTGGATGATATCAAAGATCTCATTGACCAGGATCGGAGACAATCCCATGGAAGGCTCGTCCATCACAATGATCTTCGGATGAGACATCAGCGCCCGGCCCATGGCCAGCATCTGCTGTTCCCCGCCGCTCAATGTCCCGGCCAGCTGGTTCTTCCGTTCCTCCAGACGCGGGAACCGCTTATAGACCATTTCCAGAGTCCGGGCGGTCTCCGCCTTGTCCTTTCTCGTATAGGCCCCCATCTTCAGATTCTGGTAGACCGACAGCTCCGCAAATACACGCCGCCCCTCCGGCACATGGGCCATCCCCAGGGACACGATCTTGTGGGCAGGAACCTTCGTGATGTCCTTTCCCTCGAAGATCACGGAACCCTTTTTCGGGGACAAGAGACCTGTGATGGTGTGCAGGATCGTCGTCTTTCCCGCGCCGTTGGCGCCGATCAGGGCGATGACCTCCCCTTCGTTGACCTCAAAGGAAATGCCCTTGATGGCCTGGATCACACCGTAAAATACCTCGATATCTTTGATTTCAAGCATTGCCATGATCTCACCCCCTATTCTCCCAGATATGCCTTGATGACTTCCGGATTGTTCAGTACGTCGCTTGTCTTGCCCTCGGCCAGTACCTGTCCGAAGTTCAGTACGGTCAGTTCCTCGCAGATCCCGGACACCAGCTTCATATCGTGCTCGATCAAAAGCACCGTCATATCAAAGGTATCCCGCACGAAACGGATCGTCTCCATCAGCTCCTTGGTCTCGTTGGGGTTCATGCCCGCCGCAGGCTCGTCCAGGAGCAGGAGCTTGGGCTCCGTCGCCAGCGCCCGGGTGATCTCCAGCTTCCTCTGCTTTCCGTAAGGAAGGTTGGAGGCCAGGGTCCGGGACTCCTGGTCCAGGTCAAAGACCTTCAAGAGCTCCATGGCCTTTTCGTCCATTTCCTTTTCTACCTTATAGTATCTGGGCAGGCGCAGGATGCCTTCCAGTGTGGAATACGGATGATGGTTGTGCAGGCCTGCTTTTACGTTGTCCAGCACGGTCAGGTCCTTGAACAGACGGATATTCTGAAACGTCCTTGCGATGCCTGCTTTGTTGATATCAATGGTTTTCTTTCCGACGATATTCTCCCCGTCCAGCGTAATGATCCCTTCATCAGGCCGGTATACCCCGGTCAGCAGGTTGAAGACTGTGGTCTTGCCGGCACCGTTGGGCCCGATCAGGCCGTAGAGACAGCCCTTCTCGATATGCAGGTGAAATTCATTCACCGCCCGCAGTCCGCCAAAGGAGATTCCCAGATTTTTCACTTCCAGTAATGCCATGATTCTTAAACCTCCTCTGCCTTTGCTTTTTTCTTTGCACGGAATTTTTCCGCATACTTCTCTCTCCACTCAACAGCCTTGGGGCTCCAGTTGAAGAGCATCATCACGATCAGGACCACCGCATAGATCAGCATCCGGTAGTCGCTTAAGCTCCGCAGTAATTCTGGAAGCAGCGTCAGCACGACAGCCGCGATGATGGATCCGCGGATATTTCCGATACCGCCCAGCACGACGAATACCAGGATCATGATGGACATATTGTAACCGAAGTTCTTCGGCTGGGCCGTCAGGGTCGCCAGGTTGTGGGCATAGATCACGCCCGCCACGCCCGCCAGCGCCGCTGAAATAGAAAATGCCATGAGTTTGTATTTGGTCACGTTGATCCCGATGGACTCCGCCGCGATCCGGTTGTCACGGATTGCCATGATGGCGCGGCCGCTCCGGGAATGGATCAGGTTCAGTACGATAAACAGCGTCAGGAGGATCAGGAGCACTCCCACCGTAAAGGTAGAATCTTTGGGCGTTCCTGTGATCCCCTGCGGGCCGTTGATGATGACCACCCCGTCAGGCTCCATGTTCAGCGCCATTACGTCCTTTGTGGAAAAATGAAATCCGTTGGCGTCTTTGCCGATAAACAGGATGTTCATGATGTTTTTGATGATCTCGCCAAAGGCCAGCGTTACGATGGCCAGGTAATCTCCTTTCAGGCGCAGCACCGGGATCCCGATCAGGATGCCGCATATCCCCGCAGCTGCCGCCCCGATCAGAAGGGCGATAAAATACCGCAGGCCCGCTGCCGGAATGGCCGCTGCCGTACATTTTGAGAAAAAGGCGCTGAAAAAGGCTCCCACACACATGAATCCGGCATGCCCCAGGCTCAGCTCTCCCAGGATCCCTACGGTCAGGTTCAGGGAGACTGCCAGGATCACATAGGCGCACAACGGCACCAGAAGTCCCTGCATGAGGCTGGAAAGGCTGCCAGACATGGTCATGGCCTGCACGATGATATAAAGGACGACTACCATCACATAAGTGATCAGATTATTTCTTGTAATTTTATTCATCTTTTTCATCCTGTTCACCTACACTTTCTCCTGAATATTCTTGCCGAGGATTCCGGCAGGCTTCACAAGGAGCACCACGATCAGCATGCCGAATACGATGGCGTCCGCCATCTGGGAGGAAATGTATGCCTTTCCGAAAATCTCAATGATACCCAGCAATATGCCGCCGATCATGGCTCCCGGAATGGAGCCGATCCCGCCGAATACCGCCGCCACAAATGCCTTGATTCCGGGCATAGCGCCTGTATACGGGGTCAGAGTCGGATAAGCCGAACAGAGCAGCACGCCTGCAATGGCCGCGAGTGCGGAACCGATGGCAAAGGTCAGTGCAATGGTCCCGTTTACATTGATCCCCATGAGCTGGGCCGCGCCTTTGTCCTCAGATACTGCCCGCATAGCCTGTCCTGCCTTGGACCGGTTGATGAATAAGGTCAGTCCCACCATGATCACGATACATGCCCCGATGGTCATGATGGTCTCCCCGGAAATGGTCAGATCGCCTCCTGCAAGTACCACCGGAGGGACCGGAACAACAGAGGTAAAAGATTTTGTGTTGGCGCCGAAGATCAGAAGCGCCAGGTTCTGCAGCAGATAGCTGACACCGATCGCGGTGATCAGAACTGCCAGAGGGGAGGCCGCATTCCGCAGGGGCTTATACGCCACCCGCTCGATCAGCATTCCCAGCACGGTACAGAAAATAACCGCTGCCAGCACCGCCGCGGCGGGAGGAAGCCCTGCGCCGGTCATGGCAGTCAATACTACATAAGCACCGATCATGATGACATCGCCGTGCGCAAAATTCAGCATCTTCGCGATACCATATACCATCGTATAGCCCAGCGCAATGATCGCATATACGCTTCCCAGGCTGATACCATTAATCAAATAAGATATAAAACTCATAGACCCGTCCACCTGTCTCTCATAGAATAACTAACATGATACAAATAGAAGGCTATCCCGAAAGATAACCCTCTAACATATCTTGCACCCTTCCGATGGCATGGAAGCCATCTTTTGAAATGTGTCTTTTACTCAACTACCGCATAGTCGCCGTCCGCGATCTTTACTACCATAGGCTCTTTGCTCGGCTCGCCGCTTGCTTCCCAGGTCAGTGCATTTGCAGTCACACCGTCGATGGTGATCTCTGTCATAGCGGTCTTCATGGCATCGCAGATATCGGATGCGCTCATGTCTGCGGTCACGCCTGCTTTTTCCATAGCTGCCTTGATGGCGTAGATTCCGTCATACGCATCTGCCGCAAACTGGTTCGGTGTTCCGCCGTAAGCTTCTTTGAAATCTGTTACAAAGGTCTTGATCGCCTCATCCTCAGAGGTCGGTGTAAACGGACTCAGGAACATCAGATCCTGTGCCATGTCCGCATCGAATCCGTCCACGCCCAGGATACCGTCCATGCCGTCGCATCCGAAGAAGATCGGCTCATAGTTGATGCCTGCTGCCTGCTGCAGTACAAGCGCTGCCTCGGAATAGTAGAACGGAAGGAATACCAGCTCTGCGCCCGCATCCTTTGCCTTCTGGAGCTGTACGGAGAAATCAGTCTTGCTTTCTGCCGTAAATGCCTCTGTGGCTACCAGTTCCAGTCCCTGGTTCTTTGCTTCTGCCGCAAATGCCTGATAGATACCTGTGGAGTATACGTCGGAGCTGTCATAGATGACCGCAACCTTCGCTGCCAGCTTATTCTCTCCAATATATTTTGCAGATTCCAGTCCCTGCATCGGGTCGGAAAAGCATACACGGAATGCATTGTCATACTGCACGCATTCTACAGCAGTTCCGGACGGTGTGAGAAGGAACATGTTGTCGCCCTGCGCCACATCACCGACTGCCACACAAGGAGCGGAGGTCACGGTTCCAAGCAGCGCCTGCATGCCCCAGTCCTTCAGGGTGTTGTAAGCATTGACTGCCTTCTCCGCGTCATTCTCGTCATCCTGGAAATTAAATTCGATCTGGATGCCGCCTATGCCGCCGTCTGCATTGATCTCATTTACTGCCAGTTCCGCACCGTTCTTGACTGCCTCGCCGTAGATTGCTGCCCCGCCGGTCGTAGGTCCGATCCCGCCGATCTTCAATACCGCGTCGCCGCTTCCTGCATTGCTGCTTCCTGCATCGCTGCTGCTCTCGCTGCCGCTGTCATTGCTGCTTCCGCTGCTGTCACTGCCGCTGTTACCGCTGCCGCATCCGGCAATCATTCCAACCGTCATGGCTGTTACCATTGCGGCTGACAAAAATTTCTTCCAATTTCTCATCTCATCTTTCCTCCCAAAATAACAGAGTACGCTCTGTTCTTCTTTTCTCACAAATGATATCGTGGATCGGGGCTTTTGTCAAGTGTTTAATTTATCCATTCTCAGTCACTTCACCCACATAAGCAAAAAATCAAGATGCGCAGCATCGGCAGACGGCTTTGCCGGCTGCTTTTGCGCATGTGAGTGAAGTGGCTGTGAACAGTAACTACTATTCACACCCTACCAGCCGGATGCCCTTCGGATATACATCCTCGACACCTCCGGCCCGCCGTCTTCCCCGACCATACACAAGAAGGTCCAGCCGTAACGCTCATAAAAAGAGGTATGATCCGTGACGAGATAAAGCGTGTCGACTCCTTTTTTCTCCATGTCTGTACAGACGAAGTTCAGCATTTCACCGGCAATGCCCTGGCGCCGGTATTTTTCCTCAACATATACGGCGCAGACATTGGGTGCCAGATCTTTCCGGTCATGGAAATCATTTTCTATGACGCCGAGCCCGGCTATGATCTTCTCATCGTCCATCACGAAATACCATTGAGGAACTGCATTTTGTTTTCCAAGGCATTCCTCCATGCTTTCGAGATATGCTTCCATGGGGATCCCCCACTTTTCATGAAACCACCGCGCGGCCTGCTTTTTCATTTTGGGCCGGTCGATCAAACGAGTTATTTTATATTTCATTTTAAATCCTTTCTTATCCTCAGCGGACAATCTGCAGCGTACTGCACTGAATCGTTACTTTATTACAATATCGATCTGATACTCCTCATCTATGAGAATATAATCAGCATCATAAGCCCGGCACCTCTCCAGGAATCCGGCATTGTCCCTGCAAACGCTTTCTATCGTACAGCTTTCGTCATCCAGCCGCTTTTCCACGGCATCCGCATATTTTCTGATCTCCCGGAAATGCTTTTCTATGTAGCGGCGGCTCATGACCAGACAGTAAAATTGGATATGCTTCAAGTATTCCGGTGCCAAACCTTTTTGCCAGTCAAAGGGAATATAACATCCTTCCACGATCAGATTCTGCTGATTCTCCACCGCCGTTTTGATCATTTCCCGGACGACCGGCCACAGATAGTCTGTCAGGGCATCGTCCTCGCTCTCAGGCGTAAGCGTTGTATAGCCGCTGCGGATCAGCCCCATCTTCAGATGATCAATGGAAAGATACGGAAAATGATATTGCTCCAGAAGTTTCTGTGCAAGCACTGTTTTTCCTGTGTGGGATGCTCCCGTGATTAAAACGATCATTTCTGCTCCTCCGTCTGTTTCTGCGCGCAAAAGTTCCAAAATCATGCCATGGTAAGAGTTTGATTCATCACATCCCATGGGCAGTATATCTCTTACTGACCAAAACGATACCCATCATATCACTCGCGCAGTTCATCGAATTTTTCTTCCAGATTGTAATAGCAAAGTATTTGTCTTAAACACCTCCTGAAATCACCAAAAAATTCCACCCCTATGGGGAGGTGCTCCAGTAACAATATCCAGCCCATTTTAAGTCGCCTTCAGCTAGAGCGTGTTTGAAAATTGCTTTCTCTACAATATCTAATCCAGTAAACCAATACCCCCAACAATCCATACAGGAAGATTGCCGCGCCCGACTTCAGATATCCCATTGCAGATTTTTCGCCATAAATGTCCGATAGAAATGAGAAACAAACTGTAACCGGATGCCAGTCAGCTGCTCTTCCATTGACTACAAACACTCCAGATATACCAACGAGCATGGACAGTATACTTCCCCATATATATTTTCCGCCATTCTTTCCGAACCACAGAATCACAGGCAATATCCCCAACGTGATACAGATGTTATATGCAAGCGCTTTCATACATACGCCTGCCATTATAAGCACGGCAGGACGGTTTTTTAGTATAATGCCTGCTGCCAATAGCAGCGCCATTTCAAACAGTGCGATTCTGACCATCAGCAAAAATAGGACTGCCACTTTCGCTTTTATCGCATCCCGCCATCTGACCGGTATCACCAGCAGATTTTTCATCGTATCCCTTGCATATTCCTGATCTATCATGTAGCCGCCGATCAAAGATACCGTAAACGGCAGAAACAACATCGCATTGTTGTAAAAAAACATTTCTGCAAACCCTCCCCATTCAGGTACTCCCGCCCGGATCTGCATTTGCTGCGCAAAAGTAATGATAATGGAAAAGAGGATACTGAGGTATCCAACAAAAACTATTTTCTGTCTTTTCAATTTCTTTAATTCTGCCATGATTAATCTTTTCATCATACATCGGCCTCCTGTCTTTTATAAAGCCACAAACTAATCCCAACGGAAACCGCCGCTGTTGCCCCCAGCAAAAAGAGTCCCTTGTCCATCGGATAATACAGCATATCCAAACCATGCTGCAGATTATCCGTATAATCCATAATGGTAAGGGGATAAGTGATACGGTATGCGGCCAAAACAGGCAGATGCAGATCAAGACAATGAAACATGGACAACTGCCATGTAAACAAAAAATCAATGAGTACAAAGCAGTTAATCGCTATCATCGCAGTCAGATTTCTTTTTCGGAGCAAAATAATCAGAAGTACCACAGGCATTGACGCGCAGACGCTGCACAGAGACGTTCCCAAATAAATCCCGAAAATGCGGCCAACATCCGGGATATAATTCCGCAGAAAAATTCCCCCTGTGACTGTATAGACAGTATTGATTCCCGTAAGTACCACGACGGTCACAAGGGCTGACGCCAGTTTTGCTAAAAAAATCTTCCATTCAGGTATGCCGATCACCAAAATGTTTTTCAATGTATGATTCCTCTCCTCCAGTTCAAACAGGTTCAAAAGCATGACGGAAAAAACAAACGGAATCACAAGAAAACTTCCAAACATGACAATCATACCGATCAAATTCCGAAAGGGATAATGGCTTTTTATGCAGAGCAGTGTGCCAAACGCAGGGATCAGGATACCGACCGCCCACAGCACCCTTGCTGTCTTCTGGCGCTTCAGTTTCTTCAATTCATTCCGGCATATGTTAAGCAATCCCCTCACCTCCGGTTATCTTTTTAAAATAATCTTCCAGTGTATCACTGCATTTGTCAATGGCGTCTACATAAATATTTCGTCCTGCAAGAAATCTGACAATTTCCTTCGTCTGTATGTCTTTATCAAAAATCTGAATGCAGCCATTCCCCATAATCCGATAATCATTGATATGAAATTCTTCTTCCAGCATATGTGTGACTGTTTCTGTCGAATCCACGGACAACAGGATATAACGCATATTTCTTTTTTTCATTTCCTCATAAGGGCTTTCTTCCAGCAGAATCCCTTTATCAATAATTCCTATCCTGTCTGCCAAAAGCTCGATCTCTGACAGGATATGGCTTGACAGCAGAATCGTTTTCCCACAGTCCTGCGAAAGCTCCCTGATAAAGTTCCTCGTTTCCATTACCCCGATCGGATCAAGTCCGTTAATCGGTTCGTCGAGTATCAGGACTTCCGGATCATGGATAATGGCTGCTGCAATCCCCAGCCGTTGCTTCATTCCAAGGGAAAACTCAGAAAAAAGTTTTTTGTCTTTATAAGGCAGCCCAACCCTTTCCAAGCTTTCTTTTACAGCATTCCTTTTTACATATCCCCGCAGGTCAGCAAGAATCTCCAGATTTTCTGCTGCCGTAAGGTTTGGATAAAACCCCGGGGTCTCAATCATGACACCGATCCGGCCCAAAAATTCTTTTTTGTTCCTCTCAAAAGGCTGCCCGAACATATGGACAGTTCCTTTTGTTATCATGGATACACCTAGCAGCATTTTCATGATCGTTGTCTTTCCGGCTCCGTTCCTTCCCAAAAGGGCATAAATTTCACCTTTTTTTACATGGAGATCCACACCCTTTACTGCGGCAGTATCCCCATAATATTTCGTCAGCCCTTTCGTCTCAATGATAAAGTTATCCATCATCACATCATCCCTTTCTCCATGCGCTGTATATACGTCCGTCTGCTGTTTTATATTATCACACTTTTTCTCCCATAACCTTACGGAAACCTTGGAAAAAAAGTGTGTGTCTTGACGTACATTCGCGCCGGAGCGCGGCTGCGGCAGAACAGTTCATTTTTTATTTTCTGATAAGGGAAATTCCATGACAAAACCAATCCCTTTCTTTTGGGGTTCTACAAAAATCTTCCCTCCCTGTATCAAAACCAGTTCCTGTACTATCGCAAGCCCCAGGCCGCTTCCTTTGCTGCTGTGGTACTCCCCCGTCCGATACAGCCTGTCAAAAAGAAATGGAATCTCTTTCTCAGGAATCCCCTTGCCATTGTCACAAACTTTCACTACAGCCGTAACGCCAGTCTGCACAATCTCTATCCAGACTTTGGAAGCCCCGCTATGTTCCATTACATTTTTAAGCAGATTATTCAGAATGCGCTCATAAAAAAAACTGTCCATGCTGATCTGTATCTCGTCCATGCCAGATACGAAATCATAGGAGATTCCATTTCCTTCAAAAGCTGCAACCCAATTTGCAAAAACTGCCCTGGTTTCTTCTACAATATCCAATGGTTCCAACTCTGCTTTCTCATCTTTGGAATTGAGCTTGAACCACTGGAACAGATCGTCCAGATAATCTTTCAAGACGTATGCTTTTTCCCTTGCCTGCCGGACAGATTCCGCATGCATTTCCCCATGGACATATTGATAATGAACGGCATCCAGATGACCTATAATGGATGTAAGGGGAGTTCGGATATCGTGAGACAAACTGGTCATGAGCTTTTCATTCCTGCGTTCCTGCCGCTTTGACTGGATGATACGTTCCTTATTATCCATCATAATCTGATTGAACTTATAACAAGTATCTGATAAAAAGGAATGTTTTCTTATGATGATCCTTCTATCCGTTTCCCCCTCTATGATCTCATCTAATACGTGATTGATCTTTTTTATCTGCCTGCAGATACCTGCCAGCAATAATATCAGGCCCAAACAGATCATCATAAGCACGATCATTTCTATCTGCATTTACTGCCCTCCCCCAAAGCGGTAGCCGACACCCCTGACTGTCTGTATTATCCTGGGATTTTCCGGATCATCTTCTATTTTCTTTCTTATCTTACTGACCAATGCCATAATGTTATTATCGTCATAGACATAATCGTTCTTCCATACAGCCTTATAAATCTGCTTTTTTGTATAAACACGCTTCGGAGATGAGGCAAGAAAATACAACAGGTCAAATTCTTTTCCAGTCAGCAGCACTTCTTTATTTTCTTTCAATATTCCTTTTATCTGCGGAACGATCGTAATCTTATCGAAACAAATCTCTTCCTGCGGTAAAATTCCATTCTTCAGCACAGTATTCCTCCGAATCTGGGAAGCAACCCTCGCCAGCAGCTCCTCCATATTAAAGGGCTTCGTAACGTAATCATCTGCACCGATTCCCAGACCATTTACCTTATCTGACGGGGAATTTTTTGCGGTCAGCATGATCACAGGAACCGCATACAGTTTCCGTATTTTCCCTAAGACTTCAAAACCATTTTCGCCGAGCAGCATCACGTCAAGCAGCACAAGATCATATTTTGCCTGTGACAGCTTATCAAGCCCCAGCTTCCCATTCCATGCCGTATCCACTTCATA
Organism: Lachnospiraceae bacterium M18-1; assembly: GCA_000403295.2. Lineage (GTDB taxonomy): Bacteria > Bacillota > Clostridia > Lachnospirales > Lachnospiraceae > Schaedlerella. The sequence goes on from KE159605.1 coordinate 1,527,449, forward strand.
TAAACCATGCATACAGTTTTGCAGCAGTTCCAAAAGAGATTTATCATCATCTATCACCAAGATTTTGTTCATGATTCACATTTCTGTTACTATTCACCGCCTTGTAAAAATAGGCGGACCGATTCGTCAAGTACCGCTTGTGAAAGGCTGTGAATAGTAATACCTTCCTCCGTTTTTTCAAATCTCACACTGTACACAGTCCAGTCCATACAGCCACATTACAATTATATGTAAAAATTCGGACTATCGCAAGTATTTTAAATGCAGCTAAGAAAAGCTGTGCGGCAAGAGGTTACTGTCCGCATCCGTTCAGGCTGTGAACTGCAACTGCCTTTAGTTTCCTATCAGTTGATTTTATATCGCAAAGTATCTCTCCGCTCTCTTGTATATCCGCCCCTTCCTTTGGTACAATAATAACACTTCGAAGTCAACATTTATCCTGCTGTTGCTATGGGCAGACCGTAAACAGTGTTACTGTTCACACCCTTTGGGTGCTCCAGTAACAGTAACTAAATAGTAACATCCAAGGAGGTACACAGCCATGAACCAATTACATTTATCAGAAAATATCATCCGCCTGCGGCGGGAACGAAAGCTTACCCAGGAGGAGCTTGCGGATTTTCTCGGCGTCACCAAGGCGGCGGTCTCCAAATGGGAAAATGGACAGACCTCGCCGGATATCCTGCTGCTCCCCCAATTAGCCTGCTTTTTCGATGTCACCATCGATCAGCTGCTGGGCTATGAAGCGCAGCTCTCCGGAGAGCAGATCCGGCGGTGCTACATGGAACTCTGTCAGGATTTTGTAAACCTTCCCTTTCAGGAGGTTTATGAAAAGACACGTTCCCTGGCCCACCGGTATTATTCCTGCTATCCGTTTTTACTGCAGCTATGTACGCTGTATCTGAATCATTTTATGCTGGCGGAAAGGGCAGAGGACAAGCGGCAGATGCTGAAGGACGCTCTGCAGCTCTGCGTACGGATCCTGGACAGCTGCAGGGACGTGGGAGTCTGTACCGATGCCTCTGTCATGAAGGCCATGCTCCATCTGCAGCTTGGCTCCCCTGCAGAGGCAGTCGGAATCCTGGAGCCTTCGGCAGACCCGAACCATATTTCGCTGCAGAGCAGCATGGGCGCGGTTCTGGTCCAGGCATACCTGATGTCAGGCGAAAACGAAAAGGCAAAAGATTACGCCCAGGTGAAGCAGTATACCACCCTGCTGAGTCTGGTCGGCAATATGATCCAGCTTCTGCCCATGTATGGGCAGGACTTCAAACGCTGTAAAGAGATCATGCGCCGCGCCCAGGGCATCCTGGAGTTCTTTGACCTGGAACAGCTCCATCCGAACCTGGCTGCACAGTATTACTTCCAGGCCGCCCTCGTTTATGCAGAACATCAAGATACCAAACATGCCCTGCACATGCTGCGGAGCTTTGAACGGTGCGTCACCGGCCTTCTGAACCAGGAGCGCATCTCGCTTCACGGAGATTCCTATTTTGACCGCCTGGATGTCTGGGTCGACCAGCTCCCCTTGGGCGATATGGCTCCCCGTGATAAAGCCTTTGCAAAGCAAAATGCATTGGATGCCTTGAACCATCCTGTCTTTTCCTGCTTAAAAGAAACCGAAGATTTCCGGAAGCTTTATGAGCGCATCTCCGGAAATCCAAACCACTCAGATTTTTAGAAAGGAGGCAGTCAATATGCCTGACATTTATGAAATATTGCCATTTTTAATCCCTTTAGTAATCGTGCAGATGGCCCTGCTGGCCTATGCCATTTACCATATCCTGACCCACAGGACTTATAAACGGGGAAGCCGCGCCCTGTGGCTGGCGGTGGCGCTGATCGGGATGCAGTTCATCGGACCGATCCTGTATTTCCTCCTGGGAAAGGAGGACACCTGATATGAAAATGCTGACACTCTCCCATGTCGAAAAACATTTCGGGGAAAAACAGGTTCTCCGGGATGTCAGTTTTTCCGTGCCCGAACATACTGTATTCGGCTTTGTGGGGCAAAACGGCGCCGGCAAGACGACGGCTATGAAGCTGATCCTGGGGCTTCTCCCTCTGAACAGCGGACAGATCACGGTCAACGGGTCGGCCGTCTCCTACGGGAATACCGATACCAACCGTTTCATCGGATACCTGCCCGACGTTCCGGAATTTTATTCCTACATGACGCCGGCAGAATATCTCTCCTTCTGCGGGGCGATCACGGGGATGCCGAAACAGGAGATCAAAAAGCGAAGCCATGAGCTGCTCTCCCTGGTCGGCCTGGAAAATGAAAGCCACCGGATCAAGGGGTTTTCCCGGGGGATGAAGCAGCGTCTCGGCGTGGCGCAGGCGCTTCTGAACCGTCCCAGGCTCTTGATCTGCGACGAGCCCACTTCCGCCCTGGATCCTGCCGGGCGGAAGGAACTGCTGGATATCCTGACAGCTGCAAAAAAACAGACGACAGTGCTCTTCTCCACCCATATCCTTTCCGATGTGGAGCACATCTGCGACGAACTGGCATTTCTCCATGATGGACGGATCGTACTCCAGGGAACTCTGAAGGAGGTCCGGAAGCTTCGCAGGGCATCCGATGTGGAATTGGAAATGGAGCACGCCCGGGATGCGGAACTTCTGCTGTCTGATTTTCCATTTCTCCGGCGTCAGGGTCAAAACCTGCTTTTCTTAGAGGAAGGGAAAGCTCTCCCGGAGATCCTTGGCCGGATCGCAGAAGAAAAACTCCCGATCCGCCGGGTAGAGCGGATGGAGCCTACGCTGGAAGATTTATTTATGGAGGTGATCGCAAAATGACCGCATTTCTGAAAAAAGAATGGATGGAACTGGTCCGTACCGGGCGGTTGTGGATCCTGCTGCTCTTGTTTATTTTATTCGGGATCATGAATCCGGCGGCTGCCAAGCTCACTCCCTGGATGACGGAGATCATGGCGGAGCAGCTGGCCGAATCCGGTCTCGTCGTGAATGCGGTGACTGTGGACGCCATGACCTCGTGGACCCAGTTTTACAAGAATATTCCCATGGCTCTGATCGTATTTGTTCTGCTGAACAGCGGGATCTTTACGGCAGAATACCAGAAAGGGACATTGATCCCTGTGGTGACCAAGGGGCTGTCCCGCCGCCGGATCCTGGCCGCCAAAGCAAGCCTGCTGCTTGGGACCTGGACAGCTTTGTATTTTCTGTGCTATGGGATCACTTACGGGTATAACGCCTATTTCTGGGATAACGGCATCGCGGAATATCCTCTGCTGGGCGCCCTGTACTGGTGGCTGTTCGGAGTGTGGGTGCTCTCCTGGGTCCTGCTCTTTTCCACGATCGCGGCCGGCAGTACGCAGGTGCTGTTTGGAACAGGCGCGGTATCCCTCGCAGCATACATGCTGGGGCTGTTTCCGAAAGCAGGAACGTATCTTCCGGTGAAACTGATGGATGGGATGAACCTGCTGTACGGGAATACAACCCCCGGGGATTATTCTGTAAGTGTGGGGACCGCCTGCGGGACGGCGGTGGTCTGCATGTTTCTGGCGGTCCTCTGCTTTGACCGGAAACAATTATAACAGCAAAATGCAGGTCATCTGCAAAATCGCGGCAGATGGCCTGCATTCTCTGTGTCCGTCAAATATCCATACTATTTAATGCTCTGTATCTACGATCGCAATGCTGGAATCTCCCATGCGCGCCTGTTCCAGTACAGCCTGGGACAGGATCTGAAACGACCCATGAGAAGAGGTCGCTCCTGAGAGCGCGTCGATGCCTTCCTCTCCCTGTCCCTCCAAAAGCTGGTTTGCGTAATATCGGGTATACTCGTTGGGATAGGTCCCGGTGACTTGAAGCATGTTCTGCATATATGTGTTATCCCAGCTCTTGATGAATCCGCTGGCATTCTCCGCATTATATTCTACTGAGACAATACTCCCGCCTTTCACCAAAATAGTGATATATTCCTTCCAGCCATGGCTAAATTCAGATGCCTGAGCAGTATAATATCCGTCCTGAAGCCCTTCCTGATCCCCGCACGCTGTCAGCATCGGCGTCATCAGCAGCAGGCTTATAAGCATGACAAAAATCCGTTTCATCTGCCGCTTTTCTCCTTTAAAATAAATTTTCGCACGTGGGACTGAAGCTCCTCCGCTTCTTTCGCCAGTGTGCCGCTGGACTGCTCCGTTTCCCCTGCGTTCTGCAGATTGCGGTCTGCGATGGAAGAGATCGTGGCAATCCGCTCCTCCATTACGCTCAGCGCAAGCTCCTGTCCCTGCACCGCCGCTGCCAGCTGATCCGAAATTGTGCTGATCTGTGCGGAAACATCGGAGATCGCACGAAGAGAGCCCGCAGTATCCGCTGTCAGCACCACACCGTTCTGGATGATCGCTTTGGTATTGTCGACCATCTTCGTAGCTCTCTGTGCGGCCTCGGCACTCTTGGCTGCCAGCTGCTTTACCTCATCGGCTACGACCGCAAAGCCTTTTCCGGCTTCTCCGGAACGTGCCGCCTCCACAGAGGCATTGAGAGACAAAATATTGGTCTGGAACGCAATGTCCTCAATGTCCTTTGCGATCTTTGTGATCTGCTGCGCGTTATCGCTGATGTCATCCATGGCGTCAGACAGGGAGGACATCTGTTCATTGGCGCTTTGAACGCGCCGGGTGATCTCTTCCGTCTGGGAACGGGTCTGACCGCTGCTCTTAGCAACATCAGCCAGCTGCTCCTTCACGTGGGTCACCTCATGGACCAGTTCTTCGGTAGACTGGTTCTGTTCCAGGGATGCATGGTGCAGCTGTGCGGACTGCCCGCTCAGCTGCTCTGCCATTGCGGTGAGCCGGTCTGCTGCGGCGCGGAATCCCAGGAGTGTTTCGTTCATCGACCGGGTAATGGTACTCAGGCTGCCGCGGATCAGCACAAAATCGCCCTTGTAGTCCACCTGCGGCCCGGTCCGAAGATCGCCGTCTGCAACACGGGTCAATACCTGCTCGATATCGGATATGTATCGATTTACGCTTTCCAGCGTAGCATCCAGAGTCTGTGTCATGACCTCCAGCTCATCTCCTGTACTGACGTGGATCACTTCCGTATGCAGGTCTCCGTTGGACAGGGCCACCATCCGGTCCGTTACGCACTTCACCGGATGGGAAATGGAACGTGCAAACCGCAGGATCAGCACGATGGAGATCACGAGCCCCGCCAGGGTGGCCAAAATTGATACCAGCATGGCCCCGTTAATGAACTGGCCGTAATCTGACTTTGGAATCTGGATGACCAGTGACCACTGAGTACCCCGGATAGGAGAAAAGGCCACCAGCATCTTTTCGCCGTCGATGGGAAATTCTGCCGCCCCTGTTTCTCCGGTAGTGACCCGTTCCACCGCATCCCCGTTGCCGCCGCTTAACTGAACCAGCGAACTTTGATCGAGGACAAGAGACTGGTCCGGGTGGCCGGTCACGATTCCCTCCCCGTTGACCATATAGGCCATGCCGCTTCTTCCAAGGTTGATGCTGCTGATCACATCGTTGAGCAAGTCATATTTGTAGGTACCCATCACGTAAAGAACGGTCTCACCGTCCTCTTTCACCGGCATTCCCATCGTAATGCCCAGACTGCCCTGGAAGATCGTGGACGCATCGATCGTCAGATTATCTGTTTCTTTTAAAAGTGCCAAAAAACCGCTGTCCAGATTTTCCGGCGCATCGTCAATCCCCTGTTCCAGCCGCCCGTCCAAGTCATACAGGGCGATCGTGTAAAGTTCATAAGTCTCTGCAGCTTCTTCCAGCAGCGCCGCCCGGTTTTCCCTCGTTGCCGCAGTGTCCGGGGAAGCTGTCCCGCCTTCGTCTGGTTGAGCACCGGCGGTCACACTGCTCATTCGGGGATCACCGGCAATGCCCATCATACGGTCGGCAAGCATATGGATGTTGGCCTCTACCGTCTTAGCCGACTGCCGGGCCATCGGCTGAAGGCTGTCCAGCAATATGTTGTTGGCAAGCGACTGCAAGGAAAGCGCCATGATCACACAGCATACGACCACCAAGATCAGGATATTAAATGTAGTATTTCTCAATATCCGCCTGTTCAGGCTCCGTTTTGTTCCTCGGCCGGCGAGGAAGCCCGCTTCTTTTCCTTTCACGTTTCTGCCGCTCCTTTTCTGAGTAATTTTTGTGTCAATAGACAGAATAAAAAGCCGCTCAATCCGCCAGTCGGATATTGTGTGCTGCATCGGCTGACAGGCGATAGACTTTGCGCTTAGTATAGCACAGATTATCTGGGAAAGAAAGTGCTTTCTATCGTTTTGCCTGATGTTTTGAATGCTAAGGTTACTGTTCACGGTGCCTTGCACCCTGCTGCAAGGCATCCGGCCAGTAAAATAGCGGTTGCGCGCATCCAGCTCCTCGCCGTCAGGCGACTTTTCAATGGGCTGGATACTGTTACTGGAGCACCCAAAGGGTGTGAACAGTATCGCCGTATGATCCTGTCATGACCCGCTCAGAGATGCCATAAAGAATCCTCCGGCCCATACGCGCAGGCCGGAGGACTTTTTCATCCGTTGTGTTAAGAAAATGCTGCCAGCGGCAGGCTTTCCGTATTACCCCCATGTATCAACATGAGTTCCCATCGCTTCGTCAAGGGAGGGCCCGAAAGTCCTTTTTTCTGTTTCCTCCCCGGGTGTTCCTTTTTTCTGCTGTTCCTTTTGCTCCAGCTTCCGCTTCTGCTCCTCCAGACGTTTGATCTGTTCCTCTAATTTCTGAATCTTTTTCTGCTTCTCTTCGGGAGGCAGTTTTTCGTCTTCCTTCACCTTTTTCAGCTGTTCCTGCAGCTTTTGGATCTTTTGCTCAATCGACTGCAGATCTGCGGAAGGAGCCTTATTTTGAATACCGCCGGCCGAACCGATTCCTGAGACTGTCATATCTGTTCACCTCCATTTCTCCGACAGGAAATCCCTCTCGGAAACAGTTTAGCGCTTCCTTCTATAAATTTTCAATGGTTTTGTCATGAACTGTCATTGAAATGTATTGAAATGGTTACTGTTCACACCCTGGCCGGGTGGTTACAGTTCACGGCCTAACCGGCAGCGGAGCTGTGTCATTTCGTCAGCGTTACCGCATATCCTGACAGCATTTCTGTATACAGCTCCAGTTCAGATCCAGGCACTGCCACCTGGATTCCATTTCCTCCGGAATCTCCAAAGACATTTTGTCCAAAGGAAAGCCCGGTACAGTCCCGGATATCCAGCCTGTAGATCGAAGTTCCGTCAAATGCCTGGTCTGCGATCCTTGTGACGCATGGCGGCACCGCGTAAATGTCCATCCACGCGGCGGGAAATGCCAGCAGCACGGACATGGTACTGTCAAACAAAACGCCGCCGTCACTGACGCATCCGGGGTTTCCGCTTTCCACGCCGATCCACTCCAGAGATACCAGGCCGGAGAACGCGCCTTCTTCGATCACAGCCGCTCCGGCCGGAATATATAGTTCCAATATGCCTGCACCGCATCCGGCAAACGCCCCTCTGCGAATCCCGGTACATTCTGCCGGAAGGGTCAGACATCCATCGGAGACCTCCGCATATTCCGGCAAAAAACCGCAGAGCATTCTCATTTCATCTAATACGAAGCAGGAAGCCGCGCCCTGATCTTTGTTTCCCTCATCTCCATTGTCCTGAGCCGTATCATCGTTCCCGGCTGACCCGGGCCCCCACTGATCTACATCATCTGTCCCATCACCGCCAGGATTTTCCGGGACGATCGGTTCTCCCTCTGTTCCAACATCCGACGGTCCATCCGGAACGATCGGTTCTACTTCTGGTCCAACATCCGACGGTCCATCCGGGACGATCGGTTCTACTTCTGGTCCAACATCCGACGGTCCATCCGGGACGATCGGTTCTACTTCTGGTCCAACATCCGACGGTCCATCCGGGACGATCGGTTCTACTTCTGGTCCAACATCCGACGGTCCATCCGGGACGATCGGTTCTACTTCTGGTCCAACATCCGACGGTCCATCCGGGACGATCGGTTCTACTTCTGGTCCGGCATCCGACGGATTCTCCGGCTTGATCGGATCCGCTTCTGGTCCGGCATCCGACGGATTCTCCGGCTTGATCGGATCCGCTTCTGGTCCGGCGCCGGATGAATGCCCCGGCGTGATCGGATTTGTTTCCACACCTGCTCCGATCGGCTCCTCTGGTTCAGCCGGAGGAGCTTCTGCCCCGGCACGATCCGTATCTTTCGGCACAGTCTGATTCCGCATTTCATTCCCTGCCCCGGATTGCCCCTGACTGAGCTCCTCCCGGATACGCTCTTTGGATTCCACCCAGGCGGCATTTCCAGCTCCTGCTGCCGCATCCGGTGCTTCCGGCTGCACCGCCTCCCACATATTCCCGTCTGAAATATCCGGCAATATCAGGCAGCCTTCCGGCACCGCCTTTTCTGTCAGAACCAATTCTTTCTTAACACGCTCCTGCAAAAGCAGTGTTCTGAAAACCAGCTTTTCTGCGTCTTGTATGGCTGCTTCTGTCCCTTCCCGGCTTCCTGCGTTCACTTTATTACCGGCAATCTCCAATTCCGTAATATCCTGCCAGTTCGGTTTCTTTTCCTCGGTTCCATCAGAAACCGGATTCAGAAGCAGCGCCATTCCCAGCAAAGCACAGAAGCCTGCCGCTGATTTCAAAAAATGCTTTCCAGCCCCGCCGTACTCTAATCTGATCGTTTCTTCCATTCATAGTTCACCTGTCCTTTCTTTCGTAACTCAAAACGCCCACTCATTTCATATCTCCATTTTACATAATAAAAAGAATTTCTACAATTCTATTTCGTAATTCTTTACTGTTTACTTTCCAGAATATTTACGGCAAAGGTGTTACTGTTCACATCGGCCGGGCGCTCACAGTAACGGCAAGGTACAAATAACCAACTTTTCCCATATTTTTCCGTACATTATAACCATTCATTTCCCTCTCATTTCCGTGCTATACTATGATTGCAAAAAACGAAAGCCACAGAATATAAAACGCCGGACCACATGGGAGCTTGTTTAAAAATGTGTTCCGAAAGGAATGCATTTTCAGAAACGCTCCGGGAACGGACGTTGAATCGTTGTAACAGGAGGTCAACCATGTCTATTATTTTCAATGAACAGACAAAAACATTTACTCTGCATACCAGGCATACAACATACCAGATGAAGATCGGGAATCTGGATTATCTGCTGCATCTTTACTATGGGCCGACCATGCATGATGCAGATTTGAGCTACCAGATCATGCAGTATGACCGGGGATTTTCCGGAAATCCTTATGAATCGAGGGACGCAAGGACATTTTCCCTGGATGCCCAGCCGCAGGAATTCAGCACACAGCAGCAGGGAGATTTCCGAACCACGAGTATCGAGGTCGTCAACGCAAACGGAAGTTATTCCTTTAATGGAAAAGTCTCGCGCTTCACGATGCGGGAAGAAAAATATCAGCTGGACACCCTGCCCTGTACCTATGCAAAAGAGGGTGAGCAGGTGGACACGCTGGAGATCGTACTTTCCGACAATATCAGCGACGTAGAAGTCATTTTATTATACAGCGTATTTGAAGAGGCCGATATCATCACCCGCGCCGTAAAGGTATTTAACAAAGGAAATTCGTCCATCCAGTTAAAAAAGATCATGTCTGTGTGTCTGGACTTTTTAAACGGCCTGGATATGGATCTGGTCAGCCTGCCGGGCAGATACGGGCAGGAGCGGCAGGTCGAACGCCAGAAAATGACCCATCACATCCACACCATCGGAAGCGTGCGGGGCTCCTCCAGCCACCAGCAGAACCCCTTTGTGATCCTGTGTGACAGGGAGGCCTCCGAGGATTATGGAAAATGCTATGGCTTCTCGCTGGTCTACAGCGGCAATTTTCTCGCCGAAGCGGAACTGGATCAGTATGACCAGCTCCGCCTGGTGATGGGGATCAACCCCAAACAGTTTGTGTACGAGATCAAACCTGGCGAGGCTTTTGAAGGCCCGGAAGTGGTCATGGCGTTTACCGAACACGGTTTCACCGGACTGACCCATCTATACCATGATTTTTACCGGACCAATCTGTGCAGGAGTAAATTCGTTTCCGAAGTGCAGCGTCCGGTCCTGATCAACAGCTGGGAAGCCGCTTTCATGGACTTTGATGATGTAAAGCTGGTAGAAATCGCAAAAGCCGCAAAAAATATGGGCGTAGATATGCTGGTCATGGACGACGGATGGTTTGGAAAACGTGATGATGACAACAGCGGCCTGGGAGACTGGGTAGTCAATGAGGATAAGATCAAAGGCGGGCTCCACAAGCTGGTAGAGCAGATCAATGGCCTGGGAATGAAATTCGGAATCTGGTTTGAGCCGGAAATGGTTTCCGAGGACAGCGACCTGTACCGAGCACATCCCGAATGGGCCATGCAGATCCCCGGCCGGCACGCAGTCCGCAGCCGGAACCAGATGGCTCTGGACATGAGCCGCAGGGAGGTACAGGATTATCTCATCCAAAGTGTCAACGCCATTTTGGATGATGCCAATATCTACTATGTAAAATGGGATATCAACCGCTCCCTTGCAGACATCTGGTCCAACGTGCTCTCTGCTGATAAACAGGGAGAAGTGTACCATCGCTATATCCTGGGCCTGTACCGGGTAATGAATGAGATCATCCTGACTCATCCGGATATCCTCTTTGAAGGCTGCAGCGGGGGAGGCGGAAGGTATGACCCCGGCATGCTGCATTACTATCCGCAGTATTGGGTCAGCGATAACAACAATCCCATTGACCGCTTAAAGCTTCACTATGGAACCTCTTTTGTATACCCGGTTTCCACAATGGGAGCGCACATCTCTGACAGCGGGCGTTTTGTACCGCTTCAGACAAAAGCGGTCGTTGCCATGTGCGGGAGCTTCGGATATGAGCTGGACGCGTCAAAGCTGTCCGAAGAAGAACAGGAAATCTGCCGGGAACAGAGCGATCTCTTCCGGAAATATTATCCCATCATCTTCGGCGGGGACTATTACCGGCTGAGCAATCCTTTTGAGGTGGGAAATATGACGGCATGGCAGCATGTGACGAAGGATAAGGCAGAATCGCTGCTGAGTGTGGTCGTGACAAACCTGACCTGCAACGGGCCCCAGGAATATGTGAAGGCCAAAGGGCTGATCCCTGACGCCGTGTATCGGATCAACGACGGGGAACAGGTGCTTTCCGGAGCGGCGCTGATGCACGCTGGGCTGCCCATTGACCGGGAAGTGCCGGAATACAGTTCGTTCCAGTTCTATCTGAAACGGATATAGAAATGAGTTTTCTGCCGGATGCCGGATTGAATGTTTAAATCTTGAATATTATTTCAGGCCTGTGGAAAATACTGCTTAAGTTTTCCACAGGCCTTTGTGTTTCACATTCGCTCACAGACCGTTTGCTTCCAGATTCTTCTTATAAGAATCCAGCTCCGTATAGATCGCCTCTTTTAGAGGATTCCGTTTCGTCCGCCGTATGATCCGCACCTCGTACACCAGCACACCGATGTTGAATGCCAGCGCCGCTATGCTCAGCAAGAGCTTAGGAAGGTCGGACTGGGTGGATGTGATGGCAAAATATTCTTCTGCCGCGGAATAATCCACCGTCAGGGAGAACATGGCCCACAATGCCAGCGTCTGCGCCCTGTGCTGCAGCCAGGCCCCCCGCCGGATAAAGAACTCTGCCGCCGTGCAGGATACCAGAAGCAAAAATCCTGCATAGAAGGAACGGTTGGAAATGCAGTTGTAACAGTAAGACAGATTCCAAAGGTCATAAGCAATGATCCAGAACCAGAGCTGATCCGCCCACACCATATCCTGGGATTTTGTCTTTCCGATCTGAATCCCGAGCCACCCCGTGATGGTGATGATATTCAGGATGCCTGCAATGGCGTTGATCACATTCCAGGGGCCGCCGATCATCTGCAGCCCGGCTTCGATCTGTCCGGTCTTGGGCAGGCATTCCAGATCCGCGTATACCGCCTCCAGGATATTCACTGCCAGGATCAGGGCCGGATAGGTCAGCATAAATTTGTTTTTCTGGAGCTTGGGAATATACCGCAGCAGCATGAATCCGATCACTCCGGCCAGCGCGGAATAGGTTTTGACCCAGGCGAACCAGGTGCCGCCTACATTTCCGCCCGCAGTCTTTGGCCAGATGAAAAAAGTAGCGATGACCGGGATGATGACATACATCCCGATCCCTGCCCATTTAAAACGCCGGGTGACTTCATTCAGCCCCACCAGAGCCGCGGTCAGCCCGATAAATACCAGTACACTTGTAAATGTATAGCCTGTAAAAAAGAACATCAAAAACCCCCTTTATTCTCATAGCCTCCCGGAACCCCGTTTTATCCGGATCCGCTCCGGGCTTCTGCAGTCATTTCAGAACCTGAGCTCCAGATCGCTGACCGGATACGCCTTGCAGGAATGGATATACCCGAACAGTTCGTCCGCATGCCGCAGCAGCGTGCCCTGGGCGGTAAATACTTTCCCGGATACAAGCTGCACCCGGCACAGGCTGCATTCGCCGGAGCGGCAGCATACATTGACCCGAAGGCCGCTGCGTTCCAACGCAGTGAGCACGCTTTCTCCGCTTTTCGCCTCGATGGTCTGATCTCCCACCTTGATCTGAAACATTTCCTCTCCTGTCATTCCTTCCGGCCAGCCTGGTTCATTCCAGATATCCCGTCTTGTCCCGAATACTTCTCTTCGGATCGATCGTCCTGGAATCTGCAGCTCTCCCAGCGCTTTGCGGCAAAATTCCATCATCACCGCCGGACCGCACATATAATAGGTACAGTCCAGGATATCCGGCACATGTGCCCGGATCCGCCCTGCATCGATGAAGCCGTGCTCCATCCCTTCTTTTTCTTCATCCGACAGGACCAGGGTATAATGAAAATTCGGATGCCTTTCGGCAAATGCGGACAGCTCCCTGTGGTACATAGCCAGCTCCTCCGTGCGGCTCCCGTACAGCAGGGTAATGTCCCGGTCCTCCCCGCTCTCCAGCGCGGTTCTGATCATGCTGACAAACGGCGTGATGCCGCTGCCGCCCCCCAAAAATACGGACTTTTTGGAGTGAAAGACGGGCTGGTAGCGGAATACCCCTGCAGGCCCGTTGGCTTCCAGGTGGTCTCCGGGTTTCAGGTGCTGCAGCAGATGGCCGGAAACAAAGCCATTTTCCACCGCCGCCACGGTGATCTCATAATAAGCCCGCTGCTTTGCCGAGGAGGACAGGCTGTAGGGCCTGGAGGTGCGCACCCCGCCGATCTCGCAGAATACGTTGATATACTGCCCGGCCTCAAAGGGCGGAAGATACCCATTGTCCGATACCAGGCGGATCCGGCTGGCAATGGGGCTGACCGGTTCGATCTCGCTGACCGTCAGGTGCAGGATGGACGGATGATACTGCGCCACCTTCTTCTGGACCTCCCCCCGCTCCAGAGAGATATCCTTTCCCGTCTTTTTCGCCATTTCCAGTTCCTTCAAGGTCTCCGGGCCGTTCTGCATGGTACTGATGATCATATCTTTGATTGGTTTTCCGCTCATCTTATCTGCCCTCCTTCAAAATAGACTGTGCGATCTTGTCCCCGTAGGCATAATTGGGACCGAAGCCGCATGTATTGACCCAGCCGCCTGAGAAGGTCAGGCCGGGGATAAATTCATCCTGGGGGAAGAAGAATACGCTGGATTTCAGATCCTGCTCATAACCGTAAATGGCTCCTCCCGGATGGCCCAGATACCGCATATGGGTCAGCGGCGTCGCCACCTCCATCTCCTCGATGTGCCCCCGCAGACCCGGGAAACGGGTTTCCAAACGGCTGACGATCTCATCCGCAGCCGCGTACTTCGTCCGGTGGTACTCCTCGGGCGACAGTTTTTCCCATGCCCCGCCGTATTTCAGAGTGCCTGCGGTGATAATGGACGTCCCCGGCGGCGAGACGCAGGGATCGTCAATGGTATAGCAGGTGGCTACGATGGGGTCTGTCTTTGTATCGGTAAAATATGCATTTTTGAAATCCTTGTTTGCATCCAGGCTGTCATAGATCAGGTTGAATGAATCGGTAAATCCGATCTCCTCCGGCGGGCAGTCCAGGCCGATGAAACAGGTCAGCGCGGAGATTCCTGTAGTATAACTCTTAAAATACTGCCGGCAGGCATCCGGTACCTCCTCGTCCTTCAAAAGTCCCGCATAGGTTACGGTGGGAGATACGTTGGAAATGATCTTATGGGCATAGTAATGCCTGCCGTTTTCATCCTCTACTCCCACAGCCCGGCCGTTTTTCATCAGGATCCGCTTCACGCCGCAGTTCAGGAATACGTCGCTCCCATGCCTGCGGATGGTGTCCATCAGAGCCTGGCTCATGACCTGGCTTCCGCCCCGCACATAGTAGGGTTTGTCCACCGTATACAGATACATACACCTGGCAAGGATGGAGAACGGAAACCGCTCCGGCGGCATTCCCATAAAGCACCAGTAAGCAGACAGGCAGAGCTGAAGCTCCCTGCTTTTGAAAAATTCATCCAGCACGTCCTGGGTACTCCGGACGCCGTACTTTGCCAGTACCTTGTAGATCTTCGGAAATCCGGTCTTGGTGATAAACTTCTTCAGTTCCGACGGATCTGCCGGACTTGCGGCGCTCTTTGCCAGGAAATCCGCGATCTCCTCGTTGAATTTCCAGACGATGTGGAAATAACGCCGGATGGATTCCGCCTCTTCTGGAAATTCCCTGCACAGCAGATGGCAGGCCTTCTTCTTGTCTGCCGGAAGCGCCACTCCCCGGCCTCCCGGAAGATTGATCTTGTATAAGGTTTCTATGGGGATCCACTCTATGGCATCCTCGATCCCCCATTTGCGGAAGAGCTGTCTGGTCGGGCCAGGATTGTCTTTCGTGTTCATCCCGTTGAGCTGATGCAGCGCCACTTCAAATTCGAACCGCCCCCTGCGGAATGAAGTGCCGCAGCCTCCGGGAATATTGTGCTTCTCAAATACCGCTGTCTTTTTATGATTCACCGCCAGGGTAGCCGCACTCGAGAGGCCCCCGTTCCCCGCGCCGATCACGATCACATCATAATTTGCCATATACTTTTCCTTTCTGTTTTCCGATCAGATGATCCCAAAATAGATTCCCACCGGAACCGCAATGAGTATCAGGTTTATGATCATCAATCCAATCTGTACCGGCGGAGTTTTTACTTTTTCAATAAAGGCCGCCAGCTTTTCATTTTCCAGTTTCTTTTCGATATTGTCCTTGCAGTAGATCTGGAACACCCCGCCGCAGGTCAGGCTGTTGGCACGGAATACCAGCCAGTAGCCGGGATTCATCGTCAGCAGGATGCTGAGGATCGGGGACGACAGGATCCCGATATGCAGATATCCGATGGAGGGGCTGAACTCCCCGATCACAAACAGCCAGTTCCAGATCGTATAGGCGATCAGCCAGCAGATCGTACCGGCCACAACCACCTGATCGGACACGAACAGTACGTCTGTGCGCGGACCTGCATTGGCCGTGTAGATCCCGGTAAAGGGTCCTGCCGCCCCGGGGAACCATTTTCCGGCGAGGGTCAGCACAGACAGGCTCAGTACCAGTCCGGTAACAAAATTATAGGGCTGGTGGTTCTTCAGCAGGTCTGTCATCGTGGCTTCCATACAGTTGATCACCAGGAATACCAGCACGATCTTGACAAACAGCTCCCCGCTCATAAATCCGAAGATCGGGAGCAGGATCAGCGCCCGCATCAGCACCAGTGTGGACAGCTTCAGCTTCTCGAACATCACCATTTTTAATTTCAGAAGCACCATCACCGGCAGCAATACATTGACGATCACATTGACCCATAGCGGAAAATAGGACGCCAGCATCGATACGATGCAGATCAAAGCCGTCCAGATCAGGAAGGTCGGAAACTGCCCGATCCTGTCAAAAAAACTCCAGAATGCATTTCTTTTTGTGTTACTCATCATCACCCCATCCTTTCTCTCTCGTGTTTGGTCTGACCACAACTCTTTTGATTACTATAACATCAAATCCAAGAAATAGCAATCAATATTTTATAGATATATAACAGAATCGTTTTGAAAAGAACATTTCTTTTGTTGAAAATACACAAATATCGTGATAGAATAATAAAAGATGGTCTGACCAAGTCGATGTTTAGATTGAAAAACAAGGAGGAATATCCATGCCGTTTCAGAAGATCGTAATGCCTACGATGAAAGAATTGTTTGTACGCCAGATGGAGTCCATGATCCTCTCCGGCGAGCTCTCTGCCGGAGAGCAGCTTCCCAATGAACGGGATCTTGCCGCCCAGATGAATATCAGCAGGACGGTGGTCAATTCGGGAATCCAGGAGCTTGCAAAGAATGGGTTTGTATGTATCGTCCCAAGAAAAGGGACTTTTGTCAATGATTTTCTGCGGCAGGGAAATCTGGGGACCCTGACTTCTATCTTCCACCACAGCGGCGGGCAGTTTGATATGTCTATGCTGACTGCGTTGATGGAATACCGGTCTATTAACGAACAGAAGTGCGCCCGGCTTGCAGCGGAACGCCATACGGCGGAAGATCTGAAGCGGATGTTTGAATTGCTGGAGCAGATGGAATCCTGCCATGCCCCGGAGGAATGTGCGGAGATCAGCACCCAGTTCCATCATGCCATTTTCCTTGCCACGCAGAATCTGATCTTTCCTCTGATGTACAATTCCTTTCAGGAAATGAGCATGGCGGTGACGCGGATCTTGTTCCGCCACCTCCCGCTTCCCCAGGTCTGCACCGCCATGCGCAGCGTAGCAGAGGCCATTGCAGCACAGGACGCGGATCTGGCGGAAGCCCTTATGGCAGAGCATACGGTACGGTGCAGCCAGATCCTGCTGGAACAGTATCCCTTCGGGCAGGCAGCGACTGAGGCTGGCAGGGAGCCATAAGGATAAGTCCAGGTTTTTATTTGGAAAATACCGGCATTTTTCCACCTGTACGGTTGCAATCCGAAGTCACATTTTTATGCAATTTATTGCAATGAAAATGCGACTTCGGATTAGCAACCCACCTTATTAATGAGTAAAATGTGACTGCGTTAGCAGGCACAAAAGTGCGAAGCACGGATTTTACGAATGAATGAGGTGGGTTGGATGCTCAAAGAGCATCCAACCATACAGGTGGGAATTTTTTCGGCCGGGTATCTTGCAGAAGGCTTCCTGGATCTCAACCATGATGATGGTTATGCCTGTGCCTTCTGTACCCTTTATTGCTGTCGTTTTCCTGTCCATTTTCCCGGCTGCTGTTCGTTTCTGTCTGACGGTCCTTATTTTCCATTTCCTGACTCCCGGCATTTCCACCGTCCTGCCCGTTCTGGTTTTCCATCCCCGTTCCGGCCGCATTCCCATTTCCCTGACCGGCATTTTCCATGCACTTCCGGCAGTGTCTTCCGTCCGCATGATAGACGTCCGTCTGCTCAGCATCCTCCTGCCCCTGATATGCCCGGATCAATGTCTGGATCTCGCCCATACACATCCCGCTGACCTCATTCAGGGTAATGGACGGATCTAATTCCTGCAATATCAGAAATGCCTCATATTTTCCAAGCGAAACCCCAGCCTCGCTGGCTGCCTGCCGATCTGATACGTTACCTCCGTGACAGCTGACGTTCCTGCAGTGCTCTCCGGCACACTCCGCAGCCCGGCCCTGCATCCGGATGCTGCGTGCCTCGTCCTCTGCAGCCACGGAAATGCTGACTGCGGCATCTTCCGCCAGATAAGCGGACATCTCCCTGCTGGTAAGTAATGTGGTGATCGCTTCGTCATATTTTCTGTGCTTTAGATGCAGCTTTTCCGCCACATGTTCCGCTTCTTTGTTGTAGCAGATAACGGAGACCACCCGGTCCAGACGGTTCACCTCCCATTCCATCGACGGATTGACGTCAATGCTGATGGCTGCAACGGGAGTCATATAAAGCGCATATCCTCCTACTCCCAGCAATACAGACAGGATGCATGCCGCCGCTGCAGCATAGCGGGCGAAGCTGAACTGTCTGCGGCCTGGCTTCTGAGAGAGATATGCTTTTGTCTTTTCCTTTAGTTTTTGACCTGCATAGACAGAATCAAATGCATCATAAATCCGGTTACTCAAATTCCTCACCTCCAAGCTGCTCCTTTAACATCGCCTTGGCACGGGCAAGAAGCGTATATACCGTGTTTACATTTTTTCCAAGAAGCCTGCTGATCTCCACAGCTGAATACTGTTCATAAAAATAAAGATAGATCACTGTTTTGTATTTTGGAGGAAGGGAAAGGACGGCTTCCAGAACATCGCTGTGGTCCTCGGGAACATCTGCAATGACCTCTTCGATCTCATCGAGAGGAACCGTATGGCTCCTGAAAAAACTCTTCATGAAGTCCTTGCAGGCATTGAGCGTCACGCGGATCAGCCATGCTTTCTCATGCTCCTCGTTTTCAAACGCACCCGAATAAAGGACATACTTCAGAAATACTGTCTGAAATATGTCCTCTGTATCAGAATCGCTTTTTAAATGTAACATGCAGATCCTGCGGACCGTATCCGCATACAGCTCAATCGCTCTCGCAGCCTCCTGTTCACTTCGCATAGCAACTCCCTTATCCCGGCCGGCAGTGGGCAAAGCCCTCACGGCAGCCGCTAAATATCCATGCAGGCATGTCTGCCTGACTTGTTGCTTCGCGGGAATAAAATGTACCGATCAGTAGCACCCACGCCCGTGATGCCCGCCGCCGTGGCCGTAATTATGATGTCCGCCGCCATAGCCGCCCTGATAGCCGTTACCGCCTGAATACTTGTAGTCTGTTCCCGCATTATTCGTATATGTGTTGTTGTTGACATAGCAATAGCTGTTGGGGCAGTCCGCATAACCGCACATATTTCCAGAGCAGATCGGATGTCCGTTGGGGCACAGCGGCTGATATACAGGCTCTGTATTCACTGCCGGCTCTACAGGCGCCACATTATAAGTCTCAACCGGCGCTGCAGTCTGCACGGTACTCTGCGCTGCCGCTGCTGCCTCCGCCTGTCTCTGTGCTTCCGCTGCTGCCGCCGCTTCCTCTTCGGCTTTTTTCTGAGCTGCTGCTTCCTCTTCTGCCTTTTTCTTCGCAGCCGCTTCCTCTTCCGCCTTTTTCTTCGCAGCCGCTTCTTCTTCGGCTTTCTTTTTCGCTTCCGCTTCCGCCTGTTCCTTTGCCTCTTCTGCCGCCTCGGTCTTCCTCTGTATGGATGCCAGTTCAGCCTTTAACTCTGCCACTTCCTTTTCCGCTTTTGCTTTTTCCACGGCTTCCGTCTCAGCTGCTCTCTGAGCTTCGCCCGATGCATATACCGTCAAGCCGCCGATCACAAGGGCAGCTGCTACGACAACGGAAACAATTGACTTTTTCATTTTCACATACCTCCATTACTTTTCTAATAGGAACCCCTTTATAAGTAATACGAATGATCCCGGCAAATCCTTTCAAAAAAATATAAAAAAATTGTTGCTTTCCACTGCCGGATAAAAAATTTGTCCCGGATCTTTAATCTATATGGTATGAGTATAGCATCAGCCGGCTGAAATCACAAGTCCCTATTTACCGCCCGCATGAAATACCGATATAGCTTATAAGTATTTACTTTCCATACCTTTTCTGCTATACTTGTCCTGTGAAAACCTTTCGGACAGCGCCGTTCCGGCAGTCCGGCAATTCTGGCATCTCGCCAAATTTCACTGCAATTGAAATTCGTTGGTTTACAGTTTACAAAGGAAAGGATTTATAGCTTATGTCTGAAAAAACCACACATGGCAGCACAAAGCTGTGGGATGAGATTCTCAAAGCAATCGTGGATGCCATGCCGGAACAGCTTTTTCCGCTCTTCAAAGAACTTTATGGCAAAGATTATCCAAAAGGAACTCCCATTACCCTCCTCGCAACGGAATCCTCCACGTATCAGGAGAATCCGAATGCACCGCCCGGCTCCCGCCTGTCTGATATTGCCCTTTTGATAAATGGTACAGACTATTATCATCTGGAATGCCAGATGCACAATGACCGGGAAATGGTCATCCGGATGGCTGCATACGATCTGCATTTTGCTATGCAGTATACCGCTCATGAGGATAACGAAAATGGCGGTTATATCATGCATTTCCCCCGTTCCGCAGTCATCTATCCCGAAAAAAACGGAAATCTTCCGGAATATCTGCAGTGCCGCATCATTTTTCAGGATGAAACCGAGCATATTTATCAGATTCCCACCGTCAGGATCCAATCCTATTCTCTGGAGGAAATCCATGAAAAACATCTGAATCTTTTTATTCCCTATGCACTGCTCCGGCTGCGGCCGCAGCTGGATCCGGAAAGGAAGTTTCCATTAGAGAAAAAGGAATTGACAGTCTTTGTAGATAAGGTTATGATGATATTAGAAAATGAACTGGAAGAAGGGTATCTGACAAAACAGGAATATGACGACTACATGAACCTCTTCCGTCGTGCTGCGGAAAAAATATTTGAGAAACATGCTGATCTTATAGAGGAGGTGGACCGTATGACAAAACCAATGATCGAACTGCCCAGCGTTCTCCAGAAACGGCTGTGGGCGGAGATTGACACCCTGGTTGCTGACCGTGACGCTCTCATTGCCGACAAGGACGCTCTCATTGCTGACAAGGACGCTCTCATTGCTGACAAGGATGCTCTCATTGCCGACAAGGATGCTCTCATTGCTGACAAGGATGCTCTCATTGC
>KE159605.1:1548212-1602078 GCA_000403295.2 Lachnospiraceae bacterium M18-1
GCTCTCATTGCTGACAAGGATGCTCTCATTGCCGACAAGGATGCTCTCATTGCTGACAAGGATGCTCTCATTGCTGCAAATGGCACATTAGCTGCTGATCTTGCTGATAAAAATGCTTTACTTGCTGATAAAGATGCGGAACTTGACCGGATGAGAGCATTGCTGGAACAGTATCATATTCCGGTGACCGCCTGATTTCCTTCTTTACGGCTTGGAGTATCCTGTAAAATACTAAAAGGGATGTTGCAGAATACAGACGATATACAATATATGATCGAGGCACTTCAAACTCCATATGTTGTATATTACAGCTATTTTGCAGCCGCCCTTTTTCTATGCGGCCTTTCACAAAAATATGATTCTTTCCCGTAGCCTGCAGCCATTTCAGGATATCTTGAAGCACACTTGCCGCCAAAACGCGACTGCGGCAGCCTCATTGCTCAGTATCCTTCCGCCCGCCTCTGCTTCCGCAGCAGATACCTTTTTTCACCGCCGGCCCATTCTGCATGCTCAGCTTCGGTTTCCATCAGAAGCCCCGGCACCTCCACCGGAATCCCCTCTTCATCCACCGCCACCATGACAAGATACGCCCGGTTGATGCTCCTGCGGTTCCCCCGGTAATCCTCAACATAGGTATCTACCCGTACCTCCATAGAGGTACGGCCCACATAGGTCATCCGCCCGACCAGAACGACCATGTCATTCTGATAGGCCCCTGCCTTAAAATTCAGGTTGTCGATGGAGGCTGTTGTCACCATTTTCCCACAGTGTCGCCTGCTGACGATCCCGGCCATCTCATCGATCCACTGCATCAGGTAGCCGCCGAACAGCCTGCCCTGGGGATTGATATGCTGGGAGCGGATCACATAGACCTGCTCGGTCCTGGAATCCTCCACTTTTTTCATTGCTTTTCTTTGTTCCTTGCCAGTTTCATCTGATATAGCTCCCATCTTTTAACTCCTTTACTCATATGCATAACCACCGTCTGATAAAGTATTCCCAAAGAGCAGCATGTCATACATTCCCGGCAGGGACAGCAGACGGCTGACTTTGTCCGGTCAGGTTTTCCCAATAAGCAGCCCGTAACTCATACTCCGGCATGGCGGACAGACTTCGGCTGGTCAGTTTTTCTGCGCACCATAGACTAACAGGCAGGTTCTATCCTTTTCGTGGAATAAGCCTGCCTGTTTTTATCATTTATGAAGCTATACCGCATTACCTTCTGCAGAAAACAGCCTGCTCACAGCGCTTTAAACGCGCTGTCCGGCTTCTGAAAAGTCTCGTTTTATTTTACGGTGACCAGTTCGTATTCTTTCGTCCCCAGCCCAATCTTCTCAGCATGTGCAAGGCATGTCTTATACTCGGAATTGGGCGTCGTATTTTCAAAATGATCGTGATGGTCGCAGAACCCGCTGCCCGCCATCTGGTCTGTCAGCTGAGTATTCGGCAGCGGCGTCTGGCGCAGGCATGCATCCACACAGGCATGATCCAGAGCAAGCGGATCCGCAGAAGCAAACATTCCAAGATCCGGAAGGATCGGAACGTCATTTCCCGAATGGCAGTCGCAGTTGGGTGACACATCGCATACCAGGGAAATATGAAAACATTCTCTGCCTAAAACTACCGCCTTCGTATATTCTGCCATACGGCAGTTCAACTCCTTGACCGCCGCATCCTGTCCAAAATGAATGGCGTCGAAGTTGCATCCTCCGATACAGCGTCCGCAGCCCACACAATTTTCTTCGTCAATGGTCATGACCTTTTTATCCGAGTCAAATACCAGTCCGTTGTTCGCACATTCCCGCATACAACGTTTGCAGCCCCGGCAGTTCTCCGGGTCAATGACCGGCTTTCCGTTGTGATGCTGGTCCTTCTTTCCTGCCCTGGAACCGCAGCCCATACCAATGTTTTTGATCGCGCCTCCAAAACCGGTCAGTTCATGACCCTTGAAATGAGTCAGCGAGATAAACACATCTGCATCCATGACCGCACGCCCGATCTTTGCTTCTTTGATATATTCGCCGCCTTCCACCGGCACCGCAATGTCGTCCGTGCCCTTAAGCCCGTCACCGATGATGACCGGACATCCCACCGTCATCGGTGTGAATCCATTCTCCCAGGCACAGTACAGATGTTCAATTGCATTTTTCCTGCTGCCAGGATAGAGAGTGTTGCAGTCTGTCAAAAACGGCTTGCCGCCGCATTCCTTTACCAGGTCCACTACTGCCTTCGCATAATTGGGCCGGAGATAGCTCATATTCCCCAGCTCTCCGAAATGCATTTTGATGGCGACAAATTTGCCGTCCATGTCCATCTTCGTCATCCCGGCTGACTTCAGCAGCCTTTTCAGCTTTTCCACCGGACTCTCGTCCATCTCACACCGAAAATCTGTAAAATATACGTTTGATTTTTTAGTATCACTCATGATCTTTCTCCTCTCTTATCACAGGATCTACTGTACTTCTGCAGAATAATCTTTTGTATATCCTCTAAGCTTTATTGTAACTACTTCCTGCTCCATCCGGCTGATACACTACACTAAACCCATGCACTGTCAGCAGACAATAACACATTATTTTTATAAGTTTACCACATTTATAAAATAGTTTCTACAAAATATTTTAATTTCTATACAATAGTTACTGTTCACACCCTTTGGGTGCTCCAGTAACAGTAGCCAGCCCATTTTAAGTCGCCTTCGGCGAGGGGCTGGATATTATTGCAAATGTAACTTTATTGGCCGGACGCCGTGCACGGGTCTTCGACAGTTTCAAGTATAAAAAATCGATCTAAAGCCTTATTATAGGCTTATTTTTTTGTCAAATTTTTCCTATTTTTATGTTGTATGTGCTGTATGTTTGTGATATAATGTTTTTGAGGTGATGTTCTATGAAGTTATACTTTGATAAACGTCTCAAAGATCCTACCTATTACGCACAGCAAGGTATCCGAAATGGGAAAAAAACTACCACTAGAAATGTTAGGAACTTCGGTAAGCATTCCGAACTTCTGAAGATAACTGACGATCCGGAAGCCTATGTAAGAGAAGAAATCAGAAAAATGAATGAAGAGTACCGCGTTGGAAAGGTTGCTTTTAACCTGACTGCCGATTTTAACGAAAAGGTGAAGCACACCGATCAAGAAGCCTCTTCCTCCAACTGGGTCAACATCGGATATTTCTTTCTTCAGAATATTATGAAAAACCTTAACCTTAAAGAATTCTTTCGCCAGAAAGCCGACACACGTAGAATTACATATGACTGCTTTACAATCTCACGTTTCCTTACCTACGCAAGAGTCCTCGACCCCGGCTCCAAGCTTGCCACATGGAACCGCCGGGATTCCTATTACGAGCAGCCGGATTTCGATTACCAGCATATCCTCCGGTTTATGGACCTTTTAGAAAATAATTATGACGATTACCTGACGTGGCTTTTTAAGTACAGCAATTCTATCGTCAAACGCGATACTTCGGTCCTTTATTATGACTGTACGAATTTTTACTTTGAGTGTGAGCAGCCCGACGAAGATATTGTAGATGAAGTGACCGGTGAGGTGATCAATGGATTGAGAAAATATGGCCTGAGTAAAGAACACCGCCCGAACCCGATTGTAGAAATGGGACTTTTCATGGACAGCAGGGGCATCCCCATCACCATGTGCCTCCATTCCGGGAATACCAGTGAACAGCTTACAGCAATCCCCTTGGAAGAAGAGGTCCTTAAAATGTTGGATGATTCCAAATTCATTTATTGTGCGGATGCGGGCCTGGGGTCCTATAACATCCGTAAATTCAACAGTATGGGGGGCCGCGCCTTTATTGTAACCCAGTCCATCAAAAAACTTAGTAATACACTCAAACAAGCGGTATTCAATGACTTTGAATACAGGCTACTTTCCAATGACACCCCGGTAAAAATAGAAGATATGAAGGGCTTTGACAGACACAAGAAAGAGAATCTGAAACTATATAATGATTTTGCGTATAAAGTGATCCCTGCAGATAAAGTCGTCGATCTCGGGCTGTACGAAGAAAAAATTTTGAAAAATGGCAAAATCAAACGCGTGAAAGCAACCGGTGCCCTCAAACAGCGTCTGATCATAACTTTTTCAAGAAAAATGATGGAATATCAGAGGACTGTACGTGACCGCCAGGTCGAGCGTACACGAAAACTGTTAGAGAAGAAAGATCCGGAAGAAATAAAAAAAGGCCCGAATGATGTGAAACGGTTCATGAAGAGGATCACCCATACAAAATCTGGCGAAAAAGCAACCGTTGAATATATTCTCGATGAATCCAAGATTGCCGAGGAAGAAAAATATGACGGATATTATGCCGTAGCAACAAACCTTTGTGATCCAGCCGGGGATATCCTGGCAGTTTCCCACAAGAGGTACCAGATAGAGGATTGTTTCAGGATCATGAAAACAAATTTCACCGGGAGACCTGTAAACCACCGACTGCCGAACCGCATCAGAGCACACTTTCTGATCTGTTATACGGCATTGCTGGTATATCGTTTGCTTGAAGTCAGGCTGGAGGATCAGGGGACACATGTCACCCCTGAAAATCTGATCACTACATTGAAAAACATGAATGTAACGAACATACATGATGTCGAGTATCTGGCACTCTATAATGGAAGCAAAGCACTTGATGCACTAAATCAATTAACATCTTTGGATCTGGACAGACTCCACTACAAACCTACGGAGCTAAACAAAAAAATAAAAAAAATATTGGGGTAGTGTTTACATACAACATTTTTATCGAAAGAAAACTCCGGTAATCCTAGTGTTTATAAGGGTTATCGGAGTTTCTAAACGTCTAAAGTGTCGAAAACGGGAAAATAGTTTCTACAAAATATTTTAATTTCTATACAATAGTTACTGTTCACACCCTTTGGGTGCTCCAGTAACAGTAGCCAGCCCATTTTAAGTCGCCTTCGGCGAGGGGCTGGATATTATTGCAAATGTAACTTTATTGGCCGGACGCCGTGCAGCAAGTGCACGACGCCGTGTGAACAGTAACATACAATATTCATTACTATATCGCAGTTTCTGGATGCATTGCATTTCCGCAGAAAACGTAGTATTGTAGTTAGGAACACAACAAAAAGAAGGCCAGCGTTATCTGAATGAAAATGCAGGCACTACATTTAGAAAGGGCAGTTTTCAAAGAAAGGAGTATTGCACATGATTCATCCATTATCAATAAAGCGGGGAAAAAGCCGGGCCGTCAATGCGGAGAATCTGACCGGCGAGAAGGGGAAAGGCGGAATGGCGTCGAGCCATCTGGGACAGTCGAGAAAAGGAAGTCCCTGCCTGAGAGACATTGCACCCGGAGAAGAGGTGGTTCTGGCGGATATCCGGGGCGCTGGTATGATCTCCCACATCTGGATGACCGTGGACCAAAAGACCTCTGACGCAGAATGTTTCGTCCTTCGGAATCTGATCCTGAAATTTTTTTGGGATGGAGAAACAGAGCCTTCCGTGGAAGTCCCGCTGGGTGATTTTTTCTGCTGCGGCTTCGGAAGGGAATGCCTCGTCAATTCCGCCTGTATCGCAGTGGCCCCCATGCGCGGGCTGAACAGCTATTTCCAGATGCCCTTCGGACGCAGCGCCAAAGTCGTGCTGGTCAATGACCATCCGGAGCCCCTGCCGGTATTTTTCTATCAGATTGATTATATCCTCTATGATGAGATGCCTGCGGAAACCGAATATTTTCATGCACAATGGCGGCGGCAGCCCATCACTGAAAAGGGAAAGGATTATGTGATCCTGGACGGCGTACAGGGCTGCGGCCGGTATGCGGGAACCTACATCGCCCTGTCCACCCTGGAGCGTTACTGGTGGGGCGAAGGCGAAGTAAAATTCTATATCGACGGCGACCGGGAATTTCCTACGATCTGCGGAACAGGAATGGAAGATTATTTCGGGGGTTCCTGGAGCTTTGCCGGATATCCGGATGGGAAAATGCAGGAGCTGTGCTATTCCATGCCTTACCTTGGGTATCCTTTCTATTCCCGGCATGACACGAACCTGACCCATCCGTACCACAACGACGACTGCCCGCCTATGCGCGGCTTCTACCGCTGGCACATGTGCGACCCCGTCTTTTTTGAGGAAGACCTGAAAGTCACCGTGCAGCAGATCGGAGTCTCCCACCGCGGACTTTTTGAACGGCAGGACGACCTGTACAGCGTAGCCTACTGGTATCAGAAGGAACCCCATCAGAAATTTCCGGAGTTTCCCGGACGGGAGGCCCGCAGACCCCGATAAAAAGAGGCTGTCGATTCGGCAGCCCCTTTTTTTACTTTTATTCCACCCGGACCGCATTGGGGTAAATCCGCTCCACCCTTGCGTCCCCATAGTGCTCGTCTGTCCAGACCTGCCATCCCTCTTCCGCCGACATGCCTTCCTGCCGCTCTCCATAGCGCACCAGTACCATACAGGACACCGCGATATTGCAGCACATGAACAAGATCAGTACCCATGTTGTAATCTTCCCAAAGATCACCGGCAGCTTTTCGATCATCCGGGAGATGAACGGGTAGCAGCATTTAAACCAGACTACTGCCGCGATCCCCCAGAAAAAGCAGTACAGCAGATTGATCCTCCCGCCCAGATTGAATGGGATCTCGCTATAGTCCCAGAATACTGTGCCGAATACCATTTCCGTAAAGACACTGCAGAAATATTCATAAGCGCCGCCCAGAAAAGTACCTGCCAGAAACAGGAAGCCGTCTGACCGGTTCCGGTATTTATAAAGCATGGCCGTCACCAGCGCAATGGCAAGCCCCCAGACGATGCTGAACGGCCCCCATACCACGCTGCTGCGGCTCATCCAGACTCCCGCCGTGATCCGGCAGAAGATAGTTTCCGTGATATCCCCGAGAAATGCACCCGCAAAGAAGAGCCACACTACTTTGTAAAAGCCGCAGCCTTCTGCAAACGTTCCGAATACTTCTTCCAGTTCCATCTGTTCCACAACATGATATGCGTTGTGGATCCGTTTTTTTACTTGCCCAGAAATCCATTTTCCCAGCCGTGCGGATACCTGTTCGAACTGGTTATCCGCCGCCTCCCAGCGATCCAGACGGGCGCTTTTTCCTGTCAGCAGGATGTACGTTGCCAGGACGTCAACGACCAGTGCGGCTGCCAAAAACCAGATCAGGATATTTCGGAGCAGCACCGGCAGTATTTCAAAGATCCTGATCAGGATCCGGTTTCCCCATCTGACACAGAGAAATCCCAACGCTCCCCATAGCAGGGACATGCGAAGGCAGATATATCCGTCCAGGTTCCAGCGGATCCCGGAATAATCCCACCATCTCTCATGATAATACTTTTCGATCAAATGGCCTGCGATCCATTCCAGGGATACTGCATAGATGATGCTTCCGAGAAACAGCCAGATCCCTGTCACCTCATGAAGGCCGATACTCATAAGGACCGCCGCCGTACCGTAGATGATACAGAACGGACCGTTGATCATCCCTCTGTTGACAAATTTTTTCTGCTTCACTGCCGCAGCCGCCGTTTCCAGTACCCACCCCAAAAATGAGTATGCCAGAAAAAGCCATAGCAGCTCGTATCCTATGTATTGCATCATGCTTCTCCTCTATTCATGAATACAGATCCTCATACGTCCAGATCTGTTATGAAATTCTTCACTTCCTCGGCTCTCTCAAAGGAGCTGATCACCGGATACGGCAGTCCCTCCTCCGGTTCTGCTCCCTGGCTGTACCAGATTCCATGCATCCCGGCAGCGATCGAACCCTGCACATCCTTTTTCACATTATCTCCGATAAATGCGCATTCCTCTGCCGAACATCCGGCTTTTTCCGCACACAATCCGAAAAACTTCGGATCCGGCTTCTCCACCCCTGCTTCCTCGCTGGTCACTACCAGATCCACATAAGGAGATACCCCCAGTTCTTCCAGCTTCCGGTACTGGATATAAGCTGTCATATCCGTGCCGATCCCGATCCGGATCTGATCCTCGTGCAGAGTCTGGAACAGCCGTATGATGCCGGGATAGGGCTTCATCTGCTCCAGCACAGTATCCCAGTAGGCGCAGGCCAGTGTTTTCACATGCGGAAACAAAGGCCGGCCCAGCAGCTCCATCATACATTGGAACCGAAGCATCCGGTTATGGATCGCAGCCGTGTCCGCCCCCACCCGCTCCTCTGCCATACGCCACGCTTTTCGATAATATTCACGAAAATGCGGTTCTTCCAATCCGAAGGAACGCCTGCAGTAATCCCGCACCGCCTCCATTCCAAATCGGTTGGCCCTGTCAAAATCATAGAGTGTGTTGTCAATATCAAAAATAACTGTTTTAATCATCTGTCAATCCTCTCTTTTTCTCCCGCTGTGCATCAGGCACAGTACATTATAACACATGTCACCCATTTTGGATAGGATGTTTAAAGGGCTGCCGATCGGCAGCCCCCTTTTCGTTGGAACCAATATCATCTATTCTACTTCCCGCAGCATCCGGTCAAGTTTCTCCCGCTTCTCCTTCGTAACACCGTATCCGGTAAACGGCGCCCAGGTAAGCTCCTCCAATGTACACAATTCTTTCTCAAACGGAATCCTGTCGAAATGGTATTCCTGATCCAGGACCGCCCGGGTCTTGGGATTTTCTTTCAATTCCTCCCAGGTAGAATCCAGGCTGTAGGTCTTCCGGTACGGTGCGGCCGGCTCGTAGCAAAATTCATAGCTTCCTGCTCCTGCAAGAAATACTACATTCTTTCCTTCCTGCCGGACTGTATCTGCCGCTCCTTCTGCCTGCTGCCGGATCACCTCCGCCTGCGCGTCCGGAAGCACGATTTCCGCCTGTGTATCAAAAGGCACCTTGAACCGGAATTTCAGCGTCTTCCCGTCAATCTCCCACGCCGACTCAATAAGCCCCGACGCAGCCCGCAGCCTGACATCGGATTTTCTGATCTGGTAATTCGGCATAGGTGCAATGCGGAACTTCTTAAAGCCCGGATGTTCCTCACAGGGATTGATCCCGGCCATATTCCGGAACATCCATTCCACGATCGAACCATAGGAATAATGGTTCAGAGAGTTCATCTCCGTCCCGCTGATCTTACCGTCCGGCTCTACAGAATTCCAACGCTCCCAGATGGTGGTAGCTCCCATCAGCACTTCATACAGCCATCCCGGATAGCCCTTCTCCTGGAGCAGATGGTAAGCCAGGTCGTTCATCCCGTTCTCGGACAGCATCCGGCACAGGTAAGGCGTTCCCACAAAGCCCGTATCCAGATGGTAGAAATTCTTTTTCAGCCGGTTCAGAAGCCCCCTGCACACCTTTTCATAGGCAAAGTCCGGCGTCAGCCCCATGTACAGCACCACCACATAAGCCGTCGTGGTATCTACCGCCAGCTTACCCGAAGGTGTGAAATATTCTTTTACAAAAGCATCATAAATCTCCCGCGCCAGTGTGTCATAGTTCCTGGCATCCTCATCGTTCCCCAGGATCTTTGCTGACTTTGCCACAATATTTGCAGAATAGTAATAGTAAGCGGAGGCGATCATATCCGGGTCCGTCGCACCATAGACGCCGCCTGCATAGTTTCCGTCCAGCGCCAGCCAGTCCGCGTAATGGGTTCCCGTCTGCCACAGCCGCTTTGCGCCGTCCCCGTCGTCTTCCCGCTTCATATAATCGACCCACGCCTTCATGCTGTCATACTGGCGGCGCAGGATATTTTTGTCGCCGTAATGCAGGTACACATTCCAGGGAATGACCGTCGCAGCATCCGCCCAGGCGGTAGAAGCGTCTCCCGGGAAATTAGCAACCGGCACTACATCCGGCACGCTGCCTCCTAACTTCATCTGCTCCGCATAGAGATCCCGCCCGTACTTCGTATAAAATGCACAGGTATCCATAAAGTAGCTGGCCGTCCCGGAGAAGATCTGCGCGTCCCCGGTCCATCCGTACCGCTCGTCGCGCTGGGGGCAGTCTGTTGGTACATCCACAAAATTCCCTTTCATGCCCCATTTCGCATTCAGGACCAGACGGTTCACCAGCGGGTCGGAGGTGGTGATCTCTCCCAGTTCCTCCATATCCGAATGGATCACCAGGCCCCGGAAATCTTCCGGATCCGGTCTGCCTTCCCAGCCTTCCACTTTCACGAACCGGAACCCGTAGAAGGTAAAATATTGACGCACCCAGCGCTCCGCCCCGTCTGAAATATAAGTATACTCCGCTTTTGCGGTACGCAGGTTTTCATTATAAAAATTCCCGTCCTGGAGGATCTCCCCAAACTGGAAGTGAAGCTTCGTTCCAGCCGGCGCTTTGCACCGGAATGCCAGCCAGCCTACCATATTCTGTCCCAGATCCAGGACCGTCTCTCCGGCCGGCGTATGGATGACTTCCACAGGCCTGATCTGCTCATGCACTGTGATTGGCGGGGACAATCTCGGAGAAAGACGGTCATATCCCAATTCAACCTGCTCGGTTCCGAAGGTCTCGCTTACATCCAATGCTGCGTCATATATTTCTCCGGAATAGATCCCGCTGTCCACGATCCGGCTCTTTCTCGACTTCCAGCTCTCATCTGTGGCAAACACCTCTTCCGTGCCGTCTTCGTACCAGACATGGATCTCCGCCAATGCGGCCAGACGGTCGCCGTAATTCTCATATTCCACCCGCATTCCATAGCGGCCCTTGTACCAGCCGTCTCCCAACAGCAGCTCCACATGGTTCTTTCCTGCTTCCAGACTCAGATCATAGGTCTGGTACTGGATCCAGCTGTCGTAATCACAGAAGCCCGGAAGGAGACATTCCTCTCCCTGCTTCTCTCCATTTACATAGAACTCATAGAGGCCGAGGCCAGTCACGTATGCCCTGGACTTTATCACCGGTTTTGTAATCTCGATATCCTGCCAGACTGCCGCCTGGACATGCTTCTCCATCTGAGGGGTGATCCACTTTGCCTGCCAGGCGTTGTACTGTGCATCCTGGCTTCCGGCTCCGCTTTGCCAGGTCACCGCTTTTGCCGTCTCAAACCACTGCACGTCGCTCCACGCACTGTCTCCCGTCTCATCCGTCACACGGACTTTCCAGTAATATCTGGTCATAGGGCTTATGGTGACAGGCAGCTCAAACCCGGTGCTGACAACCGCGTCACTCTCCCCGCTGTCATACAAAAGCTCTGAAAAATCCTCTTGCAAAGAAACCTGCACCTGCGCGGAAGCCTGCCGTTTTCCCGCAGCCTCTGTCACCACATAGGATATGGTCGGGTTTGCCAGGTCATACCCCAGCGGATTCGTCAGATGGTTCACTTTTAAATATTTAATCTTCATAGTCAATTCCTTCCTTTATTAAAATATGGTCCGATGTAACGATTCACATGGTATCGTGTATCCGCTCCGCCGCATACGTCTCTTTTCCTGCGGTTTTCGGCTTCTTCTGCCCTACAGTTACCGCAAAGCCCCCTCCGTCCGTCACATTTTCCATTTCAAAAATGCAGTCCTCAAAATACAGCAGCAGGCATCTGGCATAGGTATTCACGATTCCCATGCCGCCGATCTCCATTTGTGCGGGCTTAGCCCTCTCCAGGATATCCTTCCGCGCTTCCTCCAGCCTTTTTTGCAGTTCCAGAAGTTTTTCCTCAGGCACGCCGCAGCCATTGTCCTGCACCCGGATCGTCCAGCGGTCCGCCAGCACCTTTCCCGTAACAGAAATTTGCCTGCCGGCATCCATATTGCGGAATCCATGCTTCACACAATTTTCCACAAGCTGCTGCAGCGTCATCTTCGGGATGCTCTGCCGCCGGATCTCCCGGTCCACATCGATACTCACTTCCAGGGAATTTTCATGCCGGGCTTTCAGCAGATAAAAATAACTGTCCAGGTATTCCAGCTCCTTCTCCACGGAAGCATACCGCTCCTTGTTATTTGTGGAATAACGCAGCATGGTTCCCAGGGAGCCGCACATCTCGCAGATGGCCTCGTCATTGTCCAGGATCGCGCGGGACGAGATCGTATTGAGCACGTTGTAGATAAAATGCGGGTTTACCTGCGCCTGCAGGGTATCAAACTGTGCCTGCAGCTGCAGCTTCGCCGCCCGCTTCTCATTCTGCAGCGCTTCGTCCAGCCGTGCCATCATGGCCTGGTAGGACCGGATCAGCCCCTGAAATTCATCCAGCACCCCCGGTACCTTCAGGTGCTGATTATCCTGCAGATTTTCGATATTCGTATTTTCCACGGTCTCCTGGAGCTGCCGGATCGGCCGGCTCAAAATCCCTGACCAGAAAATGACCATCATCAGACTGATGCCGAAGGTCACCAGCGTTGCCACAAAGGAGATGGAAAAAAGCTGCCCTCTTTCTTTTTCAAGCAGCACATTCTTTTTATAAGCCAGTACCGTAAGGTCAAAATCCCTGGAGGATGCTTTCGTATAGATCGAACCGTTTTCCGTCAGAACCTGATTTTCCTGCTGGTTCTTGAGCCGTTCGCGGTCCACCGCGGACAATTCCGTTCCGTATTTCCCGTTGCTGGCATAGAGGATCTCGCCCCCGTTGACAATGAGCAGGAACTCAATATCCGGGTCCGACGTCTCCAGAGTTTTCAGGCTGTCCATCCGGTTCTCCACCTCCAGAAACCCCATCCCGTCCCCACGCAGCGCTTTCATCATGGAGTAGACCGGAATATTGTCATTGGCTCCCCAGTAATCCGGATGGGAGATGACGATCACGGACTCTCCGTCTGCCTCAGACACCGGCTCCAGATAGGGGATCTCCTCCACCTCAAATTCCGAGATCAGCCGCTGTTTCGGCAGAACACCCGCGCCTGTCGTGTAGGTGGCGCTGCTGGCCAGAAACGATGCCTGATTAAAAAATACGGTCCGGTAGGAATTTTTCATAATATATTCCGTAGTCAGCCCGGTGCCCAGATTGGATTTTGCATCCAGAACGTAACGGTTCGGAATATCTCCGTACTGGTTTTCTGCCAGCCAGGTAATGCTCTCCAGCATGACGGTGTCCGACAGGATATATTTCATGATCGCGTCCATCCTGCTCAGCCGTTCATCCATCTGGGTCACATAAGACTTTGCGGTGACCCGGAGATTATTTTTCTGGCTGTTCATCTCATATTGAAAACTGATCCTGGCCACCGCAATGCCCAGGATCAGACTGACTAACAGTGCAACAGTGGTGTATGCAAGCACCATCTTACTGCGAAATTTCATAATTGTTACCTTAACCTTTGACTGAGCCGGCCACCATACCATCTACGATCTTCTTATTGAAGATGATGAAGAGGATCAGCATCGGAAGCGTGATCACGATGATATCGGCAAACAGCAGGTTGAAGCTGCTGGCCAGCTGGCCCTGATAGCTGTAAAGTGTCAGCTGGACCGTCGTATTCTCGGAACCCGGCAGGAAATACAGCGGATTCGTAAAGTCGTTGAATGTCTGCACGCCGACCAGGATGATGAGCGTCGCCTGGATGGGCTTAAGCAGCGGAAAGATCACCTTCCAGAAAATCTGCCATTTGCTGCAGCCGTCGATCCGGGCCGCTTCCTCCAGTTCCTTCGGGATGGATGCCATATATCCCCGGTACAGCATGATCGCAAAGGGCGTCTGCAGGGCGATCTCAATCATCACCATGGAGAACATCGTCTTGTAAATGTGCATGCTCTGCAGCAGGTGGATCGTAGGAAGGATCGCCGCCGGGATCATCAGCCCCAGCATGATCATAGCCTGGATGCCGGTCATCAGCTTATCCCGGCGTCTCTGGATTACATAAGCCGCCATGGCTGCGGTCACCAGAAGACCCAGCACGGTGAAGAATGTCAGGATCCCGCTGTTCTTGAAGGCGGTCACCAGCTGATAGTTTCCATGCTTAAACACTTCGATATAATTTTCAAAATGGAGCTCGCTGGGCCAGCTGATGGACAGCTTGTTTGCCTCTGCCTTTGATTTCAGGGACTGCACCAGCATAAAATAAAACGGGACCAGGAAGATGACACAGGTCACCAGCACACCCAGGATATCTCCCAGGAGCAGAAGTCTCTTTTTCTTTTTCATCCCTGGATCGCCTCCTCTCTCTTATTCAGGAAATGCTGCAGCGGGAATGCGATCACGGAGATCAATATCAGCATGACCACGTTGCCTGCCGTAGAAAGTCCATAGAATCCGGCCGCGTACTGCTTGTAGATCACAGATGCCAGAACATCCGTGGAAAATCCGGGGCCGCCGCCTGTCATCGCCCAGATCAGGTCGAAGGAACGAAGTCCGCCGATCAGAGAAAGGATGATGATGGAATTTTGGGAGGGCGCCACCAGCGGAAGGGTGATGTGCTTTAACTGCTGCCATCCCGTTGCCCCGTCGATGGAGGCCGCTTCATAATAGGTCTTGTCTATAGACTGGATGCCCGCGATATAAATGACGACGGAAATGGAAAGCCCCTTCCACACGTCAGTCAGGATGATGCTCAAAAGCGCGGTTTTGGGATCTCCCAGGAAATCAATGGGTGTCCCGCCCAATGCCTGGATCGGCATGTTTAAAAGTCCCTTTGTGGGGTGCATCATGTAGGAAAAGGCCAGGCCCACTGCCATCATGGACACCAGGTTTGGGAAAAATACCGCCGAACGGATGAAGCCCTTGGATTTGATCTTGCTGGTCAGAAAAATGGCGATAAAAAATGCAAGGATAACTTTTAACGCGCTGGTTCCGAATGCATAGATCAGGGTATGTATCACAGAGGAGCTCATGGAATGTTCGGAAAAGAAAAGTTTATAGTTGTCAAGTCCGCAGAATTTTGCAGTCTCAAAGTTCCATACGGTCAGACTGTAATACAGAGAAGAAACGATCGGCCACAGGAAAAAGACCACAAAAATGATCAGGGACGGAAGGACAAACCAGACGGGGTACATGCTCCGTTCTTTTTTTGTCTTCATAGTCAAACCTCCTAGTATCTGAATTATAATGCCCCCTCACCCGGGAGGTGACGGCATGTCTTGGAAAAAATACTCTCTTCTATTATATTTAGCGGCAGATTTATCCGGCGCTCAGTACAGATGTCGTTACTGTGAGCGGTCGGTCAGGCCGTAAATAGGGCCGCCCGGCACATCCAGGCGGCCAAGAATCGTCGCAATTCACGGCCTGACCAGCCGTAAACAGGAATCAGGAATCGTTACTTTTTATTCCCAGTCGTAGCCAAGCTGTACAGCGGACTTCTTGCAGTCATCGTCATACATCGCAGCAGCTTCCTCTCCGGACATCTGTCCCAGGCCGACTGCCGTAGTCATCTGCTCGCAGGTCGTTCCTTTGATCGGGGACTGGTATTCCAGAGCCGGTACGGTCTTTCCTTCGTCAAAATACTGCTGCATGTCTACACGTACCGCATTGCATACGGATTCCGGCAGCTCATAGCCTTTGATACAGGAAGGTCCATTTGCTCCGTAGGTTCCGAAGTAGAGGTCCAGTGCTTCCTCAGAATAGTAGAACTCAAAGAATGCCTTGATCGCGTCCACATTCTCGGTATCTTTGTTCACATACCAGCTCATCGGCTCCCATACAGTCAGGCCGTGATCATCCGCATCGTCTCCGGGAACCCCGAATACACCGATGTCGTCCGGATTTTCCACATTTTCCAGGATCAGCGGAAGCTGCTGGGTCAGGATGAACCAGTGGGTCGCTTCGCCGGTAGCGATCGCAAAGTTTCCATCTGTAACGGTTGCCGCGGATTTGTCAGCGTTCAGATAGTCTACCAGATCTTCATACTTGGTCCAGCTTCTGGTCGCCTCAGGAACATCCGCATATTTTGCTTTTCCTTCTGTGTAGTCGTCAGCAAAGGTCGGATTTGCAGCCGCAATGTTGTAGTAATCGCCCAGGAACAGGACCTGTGTCGCCCATGTCTCGCCGCCGGTGAAGTATACCGGTGTCTTGCCTGCGTCTGAGAGCGCCTTACAGTTGTCTACAAATTCATCCCATGTATGGGGAACTTCCAGCTCCAACTCTGCATAGTCAGGCTTGTAATAGATCACTGCGCCCGCCTGCGTGGAGGACTGGGGAGCGCCGTAAACAGCGCCGTCAATGGTAACGGAGCTTAAGAACGCATCGTCAAACTTGTCCACAATGTCCCAGTCCGAAATGTCCATAAATCCGCGGGACGGGTTCAGGTCATACAGCTTGGAGCCGGAATTGTAAGCCATAAAATCCGGAAGGTCGCCTGATGCCATCCTGGTCTTGATGATGTTATCTCCCTCGGATCCGCCCGGGTTAACTTCTACTTCGAACTCCATACCCAGCTTCTCGGTAGCAGCTTCCATAACCGCCTGTGTGCCCGGGTTGTTCTCCGCGTTTCCTGCCCACCATTTCAGGGTGATCCCTTCGTAAGGCTTATCTCCGCTGTCTCCGGAACCCTCGTCGGAGCCGGCATCTTCCGCCGCCGGCGTCCCCTCGCCGGAACCGCCTTCATCAGAACCGCCGCTGCACCCGGTCAGGGCCAGGCCCAGTGTCATCGTACCTGCAAGAATCAGTGACAAAACTTTCTTCTTCATAAATTGAATCCTCCTTGTTCGTTTTCTTGTTTCAACATGGGTCTATTGTACCTGCTGAAAATCGAAAAGTACATGGAGGATTCAAAACAATGCTATTGAAAATATGAAACTTTTATTTAATGTAGTCCGCCGGGCTCTTTCCCGTATAGGAGTGGAAGATCCTGCTGAAATAAAACTGGTCCCGGTAGCCCACCATTTCCGCAATGTCCTTGACAAAGAGCTCGCTGTTCTCTTCCATGAGCTGCTTTGCCCGCTCCATGCGTATCCCGGTCAGGTACTGGTTGTAGGACTGCCTGGTATACTTGCGGAACAGCTTGCTCATGTACGCCTGGGAAATGGCGAACAGATTGGAGATCGCCTGGAGGGACAGCGGTTCGGAAATGTGGTCGCTGAGGTAGACCTTGATCTTTTCAAAAAACTCCGGGGAGTCCACCTTATAGTTTTCTTTTTCCTTTTCCGTCAGATGATGAAACGGCGTATACAGGTTCTGCCGCAGCATCTCCATGCTTGTGGAGTAATAGAAGGCGTCCTCAAACTGGTACTCGCTCTCGATCAGGGATTCCTCGCTCCGTGCCTGCATCCGGATAAAATTCAGGGTCCGCCTGGCCGCCTGCTCCAGCCAGATCTGCGGCCGCTTCTCCTCCTCCCACCTGGTAAATGCTTTCGCAATGCATTTCTGGATCTGGTCGTATCTGCCAGTCTTGGCATACTGCTCCATCTCCTGCAGAATAGCAGAAAGTTCCGACGTATCCGGGGAGGGTATCCGTTCCATCAGAAGCCGCTTTTTATCCAGGTCCACCACCTGGGAAAGCCCGACCGTGCTGAGCGTATTCAGCCAGTAATACAGATCCCGGATCTTTTCGGAGATCTCCGGTCCGGAAAATGCCTCCCCGTAATATAACAGGGTGGTATAAGAGCCTTCCGTCTTCTGCCGCCGCTCTACCCTGGTCATATAATCGATCAGAGGCT
The DNA here is from genome assembly GCA_000403295.2 of Lachnospiraceae bacterium M18-1. GTDB lineage: Bacteria > Bacillota > Clostridia > Lachnospirales > Lachnospiraceae > Schaedlerella. The sequence goes on from KE159605.1 coordinate 1,565,710, forward strand.
GCTGTCCCAGCACCTCTCTGGGGATCAAAAACAGCTCTTCCATGTTGTCCCGGCCATACACCATATAAGCCTCGTCGATAGTACCGTACAATTCCGGCTCCTTGGCCGGGGAATACCTTCTGGGAAGGCCGTTTTCCCGCAGGAGCGCAGCATAAAACTCTTTATATGGAAAGAACGCCTGGATCTCTTCCAGGGAGATGGTCTCCCCCACGCAGATCTTCCGGAAGATCCCGACCCTTCTGTCGTAATAGAACTTCCTCAGCTTTTCTTCTACATTTTTCATGGTACGCAGCATCTGAGAGGGGACAATGGGCTTGGTCAGGTAATCCAGCACCCCGCCCCGGAAGGCGTCCCTGGCATACTCAAAATCCTGATAACCGCTGATGATGCAGAAGCACAGATCAGGCCTCATCCTGCTGGCCTCCCGGACGAGCTCCAGCCCGTTCAGCACCGGCATCTCCACATCCGTGAGCACCAGGTCCGGTGAAGTCTTCATGATCATCTTAAGCGCTTCGCTTCCGTTCCCGGCCGTGCCCACCACCTCAAACTCCGGGCATTGATTTTCTATGATGCAGCAGATAGCCTTTACTGCCATGACCTCGTCATCCACTACGACGACCTTGTATCGGTTTCCGTTTGGTTTCATTGTGTTCACCCCCTGCATTTGTAACCATCAACAGAACTCTCATTGCGGCGCCGCTTCTACTCCGCCCGCCGCAGAATATCATACTTCCCGGCCTTCCCTTCCAGATCCACATACACGATCTGCTTCGCATGGGGCGCGCTCTCCTGCTCTTCTCCGTCCTCGTTGACGATCCGGCCCACCCGGACCTCCACATTCCGTCCGTCCGGTTTCATGATCTCAATCTGTTCCCCCACAGAGAATTTATTCCTCTGCTCGATCCGGAAGAGCCCGTCCCGCTCTTCCCCCACGGTTCCCAGATAAGTATACTCCTTTACATACGTGCTCTCATTATAGATCTGAGTATTCTCGTCCGGCCTTCCGAAGAAAAATCCGGTGGTAAACTGCCGATACGTACAATTCGAGATCTGCTCCCGGTACCAGGGCATATGTTCCTTATATTTTTCCGGACTCTCCCGGTAGTCATCCAGCGCCTTCCGATACGTCCTGGCCACGGTAGCCACATACAGCGCTGTCTTCATGCGTCCTTCGATCTTTAAGCTGTCCATCCCTGCTTCCACCAGTTCCGGGATATGCTCGATCATACACAGATCCTTCGAGTTAAAAATATAGGTTCCCCGGTCATTCTCATAGACCGGCAGATATTCCCCAGGCCTGGATTCCTCCACCACCGCATACTTCCAGCGGCAGGGATGTGTACAGGCCCCCTGGTTGGCGTCCCGCCCTGTAAAATAATTGCTCAGAAGGCACCTTCCAGAATAAGAGATGCACATGGACCCGTGAATAAATACCTCGATCTCCAGCTCTTCCGGGATCTGCCTGCGCAGCTCCCGCAGTTCCTCCAGAGACAGCTCCCGTGCCGCCACCACACGGCTGGCCCCCTGCCGGTGCCAGAACCGGTACGTTCCATAGTTCGTATTGTTGGCCTGGGTACTGATATGCCGCTCGATCTCCGGGCAGACTTCCGCCGCAATATCATAGACCCCGGGGTCTGCAATGATCAGAGCGTCCGGCCGAAGTTCCTTCAGTTCCTGAAAATATTCCCGCACCCCGTCCAGGTCCCGGTTGTGCGCAAGGATGTTTGCAGTCACATAAACTTTGACGCCGTGGGCATGAGCAAAGTCAATTCCCGCTCTCATATCGTTTACGGAGAAATTTTTTGCTTTCGCGCGCAACCCAAAAGTTTCTCCCCCGATATAAACCGCATCCGCTCCGAATATCACCGCTGTTTTCAATACCTCCAGGCTGGCCGCCGGGATCAATAATTCCGGATAATCTCTCATATCATGATTCCTTTCTTTTCACACTGACTGCCACCCCGTCCCCAAGCGGCAGGATGGATGTCACAAGAGCCTCATTGTGCTTGATCTCATACAGATACTCCCGCATCCTTGCATGGATCGTCCGGTCCCGCCGCTCCACAGCAAACCGTGATTCAAACACATCCCCGTCCTGCATTACATTGTCAGAGACCAGGACCCCGCCCTCTTCCAGGAGCCGGAGTACCTCTGGCAGATAGTGGATATACTGTGCCTTCGCCGCATCCATAAACACAAGATCAAACTTTCCTTCCAGCCCTCTCAACACCTTCAGGGCATCCCCTTCTATCAGGCTGATCTGTTCTTCCCGTCCGGCGCGGCGGAAGTTTTCTCTGGCCGCAATGATCCGTTTTTCATAATTTTCGATTGTCACAAGCCGGCAGTTCTCCGGTGCGTACTCGCACATCAGCAGCGCAGAAAATCCTGTCGCCGTTCCAATTTCAAGAACTTTTTCAGGTCTTTGTAAACTAATAAGTGTCTTTAAAAAGCTCTGCGTTTCCTTTTTGATAATAGGAACTCCATTTTCTAAAGCCTCTCTTTCCATCTCCTCCAGCATCGGACACTCCTCTGTCTCCAATGATCGGATATACGTAACCACTCTCTCCTCTGCGATCGCCATTTGGCACCCCCTTGCATGATGAATCCTTCCGCTGGCTGCTGATCCAGTCAAACCGCTTTCAGACTGCAGCCGTACTGACGAAAAAAGTTCCACCTGTACGGTTGGATACTCTAAAGAGCCTCCAACCGACTCATCCATTCGCAAAAACCGTGCTAACGCACTCTTACGTCTGCTAACGCAGCCGCTTTTTGCTCATTCATGAGTAGGTTGCTAATCCATAATCTCAGTTTTATTGCAATAAATTGCATAAAACTGAGATTATGGATTGCAACCGTACAGGTAAAAAGTTCAGACAGACCAGAATCTGGCCTGCCTGAAATCATTTCTACATTATCTTTTTGTAATGGGCCGGATCATACATCCATAATGATCGGAATGATCATCGGCCGTCTCTTGGTCTTCTTCCAGATAAAATCATTCATGGTATCCCGGATTGACGTCTTGATCTTGTTCCAATCTGTCCTTCGGCCTGACAGACATTTATCCAGGCTGTCAGAGATCGCATGCCTTGCTTCCTCCATCAGTCCTTCTGACTCCCGCACATACACAAATCCGCGGGATACAATATCGGGACCTGCAAGCAGGCGGTTGCTTCCGCGCTCCAGGGTCAATACTACGATAATAATGCCGTCCTCCGCCAGATGCTGCCTGTCGCGGAGTACGATGTTCCCTACGTCTCCGACGCCAAGACCGTCTACCAGGATCGCCCCCGTATGCACCTTGTCCACAATCTTCGCAGATTCACCGGTCAGCTCCAGTACATCGCCGGACTGAATGATAAATACATTCTCCCTGGGAATCCCAAGGGACATTGCCACCTCTGAATTTGCCTTCAGATGTCGATACTCTCCATGTACCGGAATCGCGTATTTCGGTTTTACTAGGGAGTAGATCAGCTTCAGTTCTTCCTGGCAGGCATGTCCAGATACATGTGCCTCCTGGAATATCACATTCGCTCCCTTTGCAGACAGTTCATTGATAACGCGGGAAACCGACTTTTCATTCCCCGGAATCGGATTGGAACTGAAAATGATCGTATCCGTAGGCTGGATCGTTACCTTCCGATGTACGTCCGCCGCCATACGTGACAGCGCCGCCATGGATTCCCCCTGGCTTCCTGTGGTGATCAAGACCATCTTTTCCGGGGGATAATTGCGCATCTCATCAATCTCGATCAGCGTATTTTCCGGCACGTTCAGATAACCCAGCTCGGATGCGGTGGAAATGATATTCACCATGCTCCGTCCTTCCACCACGACCTTCCGTCCGTATTTATACGCAGAATTAATGATCTGCTGCACGCGGTCTACATTGGACGCAAATGTGGCAATGATGATCCTCGTATTTTGGTGCTCCGCAAAAATATGATCAAAGGTAATCCCTACCGTCCGTTCCGACTGGGTAAATCCCTTACGCTCCGCATTGGTACTGTCTGACATCAGCGCCAGTACGCCTTTTTTTCCGATCTCCGCAAAGCGCTGCAGGTCAATGGCATCTCCAAATACCGGTGTATAGTCTACTTTAAAGTCTCCCGTATGCACTACGGTCCCGGCCGGGGAATAGATTGCCAGAGCCGAGGCATCCTGGATACTGTGGTTCGTCTTTATGAACTCGATGCGGAACTGTCCCAGGTTGATGGACTGTCCGTGATGGACCACCCTTCTCCTTGTCGTCCGCAGCAGATTATGCTCTTTGAGCTTATTCTCTATAATTCCCATTGTCAGCTTCGTCGTATAGATTGGAAGGTTCATCTCCTTCAATACATACGGGAGCGCGCCGATATGATCCTCATGTCCATGAGTGATCACAAAACCTTTCACTTTTTCAATATGATCCTTCAGATAACTTACATCTGGTATCACCAGATCAATCCCCAGCATATCATCCTCGGGAAAGGCCAGACCGCAGTCCACAACAATAATACTGTCTTCATATTCAAAGGCAGTAATATTCATCCCGATCTGCTCCAGTCCTCCAAGAGGAATGATACGCAGCTTTCCAATATTCTCTTTCTTCAAAAATGCACCTCCATTTTTTTATTATGTATCACGTATCTGCTCAGTACACTCTCAGGATACCCCCGAAACTCCATTCCTTCGGCAGCACCATCCTGTACCGGACAGCTACTATATTACTTCAATCCCGTCTGCATGTTTCCGTGCAGGATTCTTCCGACCATTACACTAATCCTGTAAACAGCAGCAGGATATTTGTCTCACATCATGATATCTGTATTCTCCAGCAGCTCCTCAAACACGCCGGAGACAGCCTTCAGTTCCGTGTCTTCCTCCACGATCTCATAAATGCAGTTCCCTTCTTCCCCGTTGAGGGACTCCCGCAGAATCAGACATTCCGCATCACCCTCTTCAGAATCCGTAACAAGTATATATGTAGAGCCATTGATCTTCGTCTGCTCCAATACAAAAAATTCAACCGATTCGTTCGTATCCTCAAAAGTAAATTCAATCTTTTCCATTCTGATTCCCCTTATTGCCGTGAAAGCAAACTCTTTTCACTGCAGCGGCACGGCCCGTCTTATCTGGGTGTATCCCCCGTCCGCAGGGAATCCAGATATCCCTGAAGGATAAAAACTGCCGCGATCTTATCGATATATTTCTTCCTGTCCTCACGCCTGACCTGACTTTCGATCAGCGTGCGTTCAGCAGCCACGGTCGTCAGACGCTCATCCCACATGACCACCTCCAGGCCGGTCCGCCTCATGAGCATCTGCTGAAACTCCAGAGACTTCTGCGCACGTTCCCCGATATCATGATTCATGTGCCTGGGCAGCCCCAATACGATCCTGCCCACCTCATATTCCCTGATCAGCTCTTCCAGCCTTGCACAGGTCCGTCTGAGCTTATTCTCTTCTTTTCGTTCTATTGTTTCAATCGCCTGGGCAGTCAGAAGCAAAGCGTCACTGATCGCAACGCCTACCGTCTTCTCCCCATAGTCCAATCCCATGATCCTCATAACAGATTATGCCCAGGAATTGTGCTCAATATACGCTTTTAACAGTTCTTCTACCAGTTCGTCCCGCTCCACCTTCATGACCAGGCTTCTCGCCCCGTTATAGCTGGTAATATAGGTCGGATCGCCGGACATCACATACCCTACGATCTGGTTCACCGGGTTATATCCCTTTTCCTTCAAAGCCTTGAACACGATCTCCAGGATATCCCTTGCAGAGATCTGCGGACCGGGTTCCACCTGAAAGAATTGGGTATTACTTAAGTCGCTCATGTTTTTTCCCTCCATTTCACTTCTGTTCTTTCTGCCAGTCCTCAAAACAAAAAAACTGCAAAGCTTTATTTTCCATTTTGCATACGCTGTCTGCCAAAGCTGAAAATCAGTCTCCAGGCGTCCACAGCCACTGACACTTCCTGCTGCATATTGTAGTTTCAATCCCAAAAGGGGATATAGTTCAAACACACTCTATCTACTATTTTAATATAAACCATTGCAAAATTCAATGAATAATTTGTAAATCATCATTTATCCTGATTTTTCTGATCTGATTCTGGAGATCTTCCTCCGCGTCCAGCGCGATTTTCAGGTATTCCCGGGTATGTCCCACCTGGTATTCCCTGCCGCTCTCGGTCATGCGTTCCTCCACCAGCACTTCCACTTCCTTCCCCAGAAAGCTTCTCTCATACGCCGCCTGCTTCTTTTTCCCCAGCTCGATCATCCTCTGGCTCCGCTCCGCCTTCACATGCTCCGGCACCTGATCCGCCATCGCGGCCGCCCTGGTCCCCTCACGCCTGGAATATTTGAAAATATGAGTCTCATAAAAATCAATTTTATCCACAAATTCCATGGAAGCGGCAAATTCCTCCTCCGTCTCTCCTGGAAATCCTACGATAATATCCGTGGTCAATGCCGGATTCCGGAAATATTTCCGGAGAAGGGTACATTTTTCATAATATTCCCCGGCCGTATAGCGCCGGTTCATCCGCTTCAGAGTGGCATCGCAGCCGCTCTGCAGCGAGAGATGGAAATGTGGACACAGCTTCGGAAGCCCCGCCGCCGTCCGGACAAATTCCTCTGTAATGATCCGGGGTTCCAGAGATCCGAGCCGGATCCGCAGGATCCCGTCTACCTCATGGACCGCCTGGATCAGTGAGAGAAGATCCGTCCATTCCTGCCCGCTCTGGCAGCATTTTGCTTCTTTGGATCTCCCCCCGGGCTGTTCTGTACTTTCTACACTCTGATCCTTTCCGCGAAAATCAGCTCCATAGGAGCTCAGATGAATCCCGGTAAGCACCACTTCCCGGTAGCCGTTTTCTGCCAGCCCCCGTACCTCTTCCACGACGCTCTCCATGCTCCGGCTGCGCACCCGTCCCCGTGCAAACGGAATGATGCAGTAAGAGCAAAACTGGTTGCACCCGTCCTGTACTTTGATATAGGCGCGGGTATGCTCTCCTGGCTTCGTCAGATGCAGATCCTCATATTCCCCGGTGTGGTTGATATCGATCACCCGGCTCAGCGGAGCATTTCTCCTTTGTACCACTGCCCGGACGCCGCTCCTTTGTTCCTTTTCAAGCGGTTCCCCCGCTTCAGCGGTTCCGCCCTGCAAAATCTCCGCCTGCTCTTTTTTGTCCCCCATGCCCGCTGCCTGCCCGCCTGCATCTGCACTGACCTTCAGATACTCTTCCAGGATCTGTACCAGATCCTTCTTCCGGTTATTCCCAATCACAATGTCTACCGACGGATCCGCCGCATGAAGTCCCTCCTGGGCCTGCACATAGCATCCTGCCGCGACCACCACTGCCGCCGGATTCATTTTCCTGGCTCGGTGCAGCATCTGCCTGGACTTCCTGTCCGCAATGTTGGTCACGGTGCAGGTATTGATGATATAAACATCCGCCTGCTCCTGAAAAGGCACGATCTCATATCCCGCCCTTTCCAGCAGCTCCTGCATCGCCGCCGTCTCATATGCATTTACCTTACATCCCAGATTATGCAGTGCCGCCTTTCTCATAGCTTCCCCCTAAATTTTTTTCATCACTTTCTTGACTTTTAAAGGACTATCCCGTAGAATGAATGCAGGGCATAAAAGCCCTTTATACTCATCATCCAAAGGAGGGATATTTCATGATGAAAACAGTGCAGATTTCATTAAACTCTATCGACAAAGTAAAGTCATTTGTTAATGAGATCACAAAGTATGATAATGACTTTGATTTAGTATCCGGAAGATATGTTATAGATGCCAAATCCATCATGGGCATTTTCAGTCTGGATCTGTCCAAGCCGATAGACCTTAACATCCATGCTGATGGAGAGCTGGAGGACATCCTGGCTGCCCTGGATGCGTACATTATCAAATAAGTTTTCCCGTCACCAGGCTGTCTCACGCAGGAGGCAGCCCTTTTTTCTTCTATAAGAAACTTCTGTGTTCTTTTAATCTATCTTGATCACTTCCGCTGTCTCAACCGCTGTCTTCACAAGCTCCTCAATCTTTTCCTCCAGATTCCGCTCCGACTTTTCGATCCGCGCCAGATCCGGCCGTGTCACCGGATGTTTTGCCACAAAGATCGTACAGCAGTCCTCAAAAGGCTGGATAGACGTCTCATAGGTATCAATCTTCTGCGAGATCTCCACGATCTCTCTCTTGTCAAATCCAATCAGCGGGCGATAGACCGGAAGGCTGCATACCGCGTTGGTCGCCGCAAGGCTCTGCATGGTCTGGCTGGCAACCTGTCCGATACTCTCTCCGGTGATCAGCCCCAGGCAGCCGTCCTTCTTTGCAAAATGCTCCGCAATCTTCATCATATAACGGCGCATGATGATAGTCAGCTCCTCATGAGGACATTTTTCATATATAGAAAGCTGGATATCCGTAAAATTCACTACATGCAGCCGGATAGGCCCGGAATATCTGGCCACCAGCTTTGCCAGGTCCACCACCTTTTCTTTGGCCCGCTCACTGGTATATGGAGGCGCGTGAAAATAAACGGCCTCCAGTGCAACCCCTCGTTTCGCGATCATATATCCCGCGACCGGGCTGTCGATCCCGCCGGAAAGCAAAAGCATGGCGCTCCCGTTGGTTCCCACCGGCATCCCTCCCGGCCCTGAAATGATCTCAGAATAGACATAGACCTCCTCACGTATCTCCACATTCAGCAGGATATCCGGCGTATGGACATCCACCCGCATCTCTGGAAATGCCTCCAGGACGGCTTCCCCCAGAGCACAGTTGATCTCCATGGAATTGAGCGGATAATGCTTGTTGCTCCTGCGCGATTCCACCTTGAAGGTCTGATTTTTCTCCGGGTACCGTTCTGCCACATAGGCAATGATATCGTGTTTGAGCTGATCGAAGCCGGTATTTGCCAGACGGACTACCGGGCAGATACCCACGATTCCGAATACACGGCTCAGCGCATCCGCCGCATCCTCCTGATCGTACTCTCCTTCACAGTCTACATAGACCCTGCCGTGGGTCTTGCGGACAGAAAATGTTCCGTCCACATCCTTCAGGGCATACCGGATCTGACGCACCAGGGCGTCCTCAAACATATACCGGTTCTTCCCCTTGATCCCAATCTCACCGTACTTAATTAAAAATGAATGAAACTTCATGTTGTTCTCCTTTTAATTTCCAGAGGGCAGACGGCCGCTCTGCTTTGGATCAACCTGCGGCTCCCATTGTTCTTTTCACTCCGCAGGAAACCGCTGTCTTACCGGCCATGCCGCATAGCAGCATAAAACAAAGTCCCTCCGCCCATATCCGTCTCAGCGCCTGGTAAACTTCCTCAGTACCGGTACACAATTATATAATGTTTCCAGCGTATAGTCAATTTCTTCTTTTGTGGTAAACTCTGACATACTGAACCGAAGCGTAGCATCCAGGTATTCCCTGGCCGCGCCGATCCCCTTCAATACGCCGCTCACAGCGGGATGGTTGGAAGCGCAGGCGGAACCGGAGGACACATAGATCCCTTTCTCCTCCAGCGCATGGAGCAGCACCTCACTGCGTACTCCCGCAAAGCCCACACTGATGATGTGGGGCGCGCTGTTCTCATCCGTCAGCCCATGGATTGTCGTATTGGGAATCTTCATGACGCCTTCCAGGAAATGCTCCTTCAACTCCCGCATGAGCGCCACCTTCATGTCCAGATCCTGATAGATCATCTTCGACGCCAGGCCGATCCCTGCGATCCCCGGTACATTTTCCGTGCCGGAACGGATATTTTTCTGCTGCTCTCCGCCGTACACGATAGGAGTGATCTTTACCCTCTCATTAATATAGATGAAACCAATCCCTTTCGGTCCATGAATCTTGTGCCCGCTGGCAGACAACAGGTCCACGCCCAGCCGCTTCGGATATATCCTATACTTCCCGAAGCCCTGGACCGCGTCCGTATGAAATAAGATTCCCGGATTATAGCTTTTTACGATCCTTACCGCCTGTTCGATGGGCTGCACGGCTCCCACCTCGTTATTCACATACATGACCGACACCAGGATCGTTTCCTTGCACAGAGCTTCCCGCAGGGCATTCAACTTGATCTGCCCGTTGGCATCCACCGGAAGGTAAGTGACCCGAAAACCTTCTTCCTCCTCCAGATGGCGCATCGTATTGAGGATCGCCGGATGCTCTATGGCGGACGTGATCAGATGATTTCCCGACCTGCGCGCCGCCCTTGCAGTCCCGATCAGCGCCAGGTTGTCACTCTCCGTCCCTCCCGAGGTAAAGAAGATTTCCTTCGCATTGACCTTCAAAAGCCTGGCAAGAGTCTCTTTTGATTCCTTTACATAGTGCTCTGCCTCCACACCCTTCCGGTGCATGGAGGAAGGATTGCCGTAATCCCTGCACATCACTTTATAAACCAGTTCGCCGACCTCCGGATAGCACCGGGTGGTCGCCGAATTATCCAAGTATACTTCCATGATATCTTTCCTTTTTTTATTTCTTACCTACAAAATATGATAGAACCCGGAGAGTCGTGCCTGATTCCTGACGCAGCTACTCCAAATGGTACAGCAGCATGGACAGCACGACAAATCCGGCCGTTTCTGTCCGCAGTATCCGCCTGCCCAATGTCACCGGCAGCGCACCGCATGCCATAGCCTGCTCTACTTCCGCCTCTTCGAATCCGCCCTCCGGCCCGATAAAGATTCCCACCGACTGCCCCGGACGTATTCCTTCAACCGCCTGCCGGGTGGCCTCCATTCCCTCCGCCTTTTCATAAGGGATCAGAAGCACATCCAGGTCCCCGGCATATGCAAGCGCCTCAGAAAAGGTCATGACCTCCCGGACCTGCGGGATCCGGCTGCGTCCCGACTGCTTCGCCGCAGATTCTGCGATGGCGTTCCACCGCGCGGTTTTCTTCTGCGCCTTCTTTTCATCCAGCTTTACGACTGTCCGGCCCGTAACCGTCGGAATCAGTTCATATACCCCAAGCTCCGTAGCCTTCTGGATGATCAGCTCCATCTTATCGCTCTTCGGAAGCCCCTGAAACAGATACAGTTTGGACGGAAGCTCCCGGTTTTCCTTCCAGGCATCTACAATCTCAAACCACACCAGCCCGGATTCAAATGCTTCCAGGGTGCAGAGGTACTGCATCCCCTCCCCGTCGCTGATCATCACCTGATCCCCGTGCTTCATGCGGAGTACATTTTTGATGTGGTTCACATCCGCGCCTTCCACATAGAGCCTTTTTTCCTGTATCTGTGAATGTTGTATAAAAAAACGATGCATTTCATTTCTCCTGGTATGCCCCTGGGCCTAAGTAACCTTTATGTTTCACGCATGATAACTTTGCAGGAGCATTTTTTACTGCTTCCCCGCCGTCACGGACACCCACTCGCCCTGGTAAGTCACCTCCAGGACTTCCAGCCCGGCCCGCTCCACTGCTTCCACGACCGTCTGTTCCTTGTCATCAATGATCCCGCTGGTGATGTAGATCCCGCCCGGTTTCAGCCGGGATACGATCACCGGAGTCAGCTCCACCAGTACGTCCGCAAGGATATTGGCCGCCACGATGTCATATTTCTCATATCCCACCTTATCCTGAATCTCCGGATCATTGATGATATTGCCGATCATGACCTCGTACTGGTCCGGCCGGATGCCATTTACCTGCATATTTTCATGGGTGGCCTCCACAGCGCAGGGATCCAGGTCCGTCCCCACCGAATAGGCCGCCCCGAATTTGAGTGCCAGCATACCTAAGATTCCGCTTCCGCAGCCCACGTCCAGGATCCGTGTCTGATCGGTCACATATTTGCGGATCTGGCGGATACACAGCTGGGTCGTCTCATGCATCCCCGTACCGAATGCTGTACCCGGATCGATGTGGATGACCATCTTCTCGCTGTCCTCGGGCTTCACATCCTCCCATGACGGGATGATCAGGATATCGTCCACATAAAATTGATGAAAATACTGCTTCCAGTTGTTCATCCAGTCCAGATCCTCGGTCTGGGATTCCTCAATAACGCCTTCCCCCACGTCCGTCCAGGCAGAAAGCTCCGCAAGCCCGCCGCGTACATCCGCAAGGATCTTCTCCGCGTCCTCCTCTTCGTCCAGGTAAAAGCTCAGATACGCCACCCCGTCGTCCGCTCCGGTCTCCGGCAGGATGTCCACAAACATCTGCTCCTTGTCCGCTGCAGTCAGCGGAACCTTGTCCTCGATCTCCACCCCCTGTATCCCGATATCCATCAGCATGCTGCTGACGATATCCTCGGCTTCGGTTGTTGTTTTCAAACGAAATTTATTCCATTTCATAGCGTTCCTCCTGATCCATTGTACTGTCTCCATCTGCTCTGTTTCATCAGACAGCTGACGCCATACCTTTTTATATATTAACTTTTTATATGCTGCCTTTCCATCCGGCGCCCGCACCCTGCCCTACCAGAGATGCAGTTCCTTCGCCTTCTGCGCAGTATTCTGGTGGTTCTCATTCCGGATCTCTCCGCTTTTTCCGCCGGTCTTCCGGCAGAGGTAGATCTCCCCGATCTCCATGGACTTGTCCAGTGCCTTGCACATGTCATAGATCGTCAGAAGGGCCACGCTCACCCCGGTCAGCGCCTCCATCTCCACCCCGGTCTTGCCCGTGGTCTTCACGGTGCAGTAACAGTAGATCGTGGATTCCTCAGGCGCCATCTCAAACCGTACCCGGCAGTTTGTCAAAGGCAGGATATGGCACATCGGGATCAGCTCCGACGTCCGCTTGGCCCCCATGATCCCCGCCGTGGATGCCACGCCCAGCACGTCGCCCTTTCCTACTGTACCGGCCCGGATCGCCTCATACACCTCAGGGCTCACCTGAATCTTCCCGGTGGCCGCCGCCTCACGGACCGTATCCTCCTTGTTCGTCACATCTACCATGACCGCCTTTCCCTCTTCGTCAAAATGCGTCAGCCCCATTTCCATCTTCCTTTCCTCCGATCTATTTTGTAACCAATTTGCACAGCAAATTGATTGCCTGCCCGCCCGCCATCTGCGAAGCAGATTTTAAATGCAGGCAATACCCGTATCGTTTTTTCATACGATACTTTACACTGCCCTATTTCATGCGCTCTTTGTTCTCACCCAATATTCTTTCGTCTTTTGCTCCGCAAAAAATGGCTGTTTTGCTCCGTTTATCATTGTTTCGATTATACTGAAAACTGCCTGCCCTGTCAATATTTTAGAAAATTACAGGGCCGGGAGTGAACAGCCGCAGTTCTCATCCCCCGGAGGTTTTTTGTTCTATGTAGAAGAAAAAAATACCCGCCGCCCAATTTCCTTCAGGCAGCGGGTAATCTTTATTGTTTCACAAGCAGCTTCTTCGTCAGCTTCTTCACCTTTTTCTTACATTTCCCGCAGCCCTTCCCGGCCTTGGTCATCTTTTTCACTTCCTTAAATGAAGAAGCCCCTTTTTCCACAGCGTCCGCCACGTCCCCCTTGGTCACATGATAGCAGGGACAGATCACTTTCCGCCGGTTCATGGCTACAGTGTCAGAGAAGGTGCGGAATAAACGCGCGCACCCAGCTCATTGTCCAGCATATACAGACTCTTCGGATCGTCTCCGAACAGCTCGAATTTCTTTACAAGCGTCTCCGCGTTATTTTCCTCCTCGCCCTGCTCCTTCACAAACCAATCCAGGAACTGCATAGTGCGGAAATCTTTTACAGAATGCGCCGCCTCATAGATCGTATGAATCAGTCCGGTCACATATTGCTCATGCTTCAATCCCGCTTCTAAAACCGACTTCGCATCGGTGATCTCAACAGACGGCTTGTCAATAGCCTCCAGGACTACTTTTTCCCCATTGTTCTGCAGATACTGCAGCATCAGCATCGCATGGTCACGCTCCTCCTGGGCCTGGATCCTGTACCAGTTGCCGAATCCGTCCAAACCTTCGTCATAATAATAATTCGAAAAATCCAGATACAGGTACGCGGAATAAAATTCCTTGTTCACCTGCTGATTTAGTAATTCTACTACTTTCTTGTCCAACATCTCTATGTTCCTCCTCCTGTACTTTAAGAATCTCCTGTTTACTTTTTTCCGCCTTCTATTATATACTCCTGTCTTCGTTCTGTAAATATGAAGTTCCTGCTCATGTTACCATTCACAGTAACGGCGTGTTACTGTTTACGGTGCCTTGCACTCTGCTGCAAGGCATCCGGCCAGTAAAATAGCGGTTGCGTGCATCCAGCCCCTCGCCGTCAGGCGACTTTTCAATGGGCTGGATGCAGTTACAGTTTGCGGCCGGTTAGACCGTGAACTGTAACAACGGCGTTACAGTTCACACGGCGTCGTGCACCCTGCTGCAAGGCCCGGGAGTGAACAGCAGCCCGCAAAAATGCATTGACAAAAAATTTCAGGACTTTTATAATGAAGCAAAAATATATGAACAGAGGTTCCCTATGAAGCGATTATTGATCACAGGCGCGTCCGGCTTTCTCGGCAGGCGGACCGCAGCATTTTACCATGAAGCATACGACGTCTTTGCACCTGCGCGCACTGAACTGGATATCACTGACCGCGGACATGTATATGAAGTGTTCCGGCAATTTCAGCCCCACTGTGTCATCCACTGCGCCGCTGTTTCCGAGCTTGACAAGTGTGAAAAAGACCCTGAAGGCTCCTGGCCGGTCAACGTGGACGGCAGCAGGAACATGGCCGCGGCGGCGGCAGAATTTTCCGCAAAGTGTCTGCTCTGCGGATCCGATCAGGTTTATCTGGGAAATGGAAGGAAAGGCCCGCACAGCGAGGAGGAGCCCATCGCCCCTCCCACCGTTTACGGCGTGGAAAAGAAAACAGCGGAAAAGGAATGCCTGGCCGTGAATCCGGACTGCGTCATCCTGCGGCTGTCCTGGATGTACGATACCAGAACCCTCTTCCCGCAGGAGCACGGCGATTTTTTCCGGACACTGGCATCCAGACTGCAGTCTGCGGCTCCTCTCAGCTATCCGATTCACGATATACGCGGGCTCACCGATGTAAATGAAGTGATCCGCAATTTCGAAAACGCTCTCGAATTAAAGGGCGGAATTTATAATTTCGGATCTCCGAATCATATGAACACCTATGAAACCGTCCGTGCCATGTTCACAGCTCTTGGATGGGATCCTCACCGTCTCTCAAAAAATGAAGAGGACTTCGCTGAAAATCCCAGGGACATCAGCATGGATCTCAGAAGATCAAGCGACGGCGGAATCGAATTTTCCTCTACTCTGGACGCGCTGGTCAGAAACGGCCGGACACTCTCTTCATGACCTTATAGTTTCTTCCGGGCGGATTCTCCGTTTCGCCCGGAAGAACACTGTTTTCAGGCATCTTTTCCGCCGGCTCAGTCCATTTTTCAGCGATCCCCGTCAGCCGCCTGTTTAAGCTCCTCCGGTCTTCCTGCGCAGTATCCTTTCCCGCACATGTCCTCCGGCCGCCAGGAAAAGCAGCAGCACCGCCCCCGAGACAGAGCAGCCGGCTCCGGCCTTTCTCCCCGGGGCATGGTAAACCAGTTCCACATCATGCTTCCCCTTCCCGATCGAAAATCCAAGAAAAGCCGTATTCACCTTCTCCGTTTCCACAGCCTTCCCATCCATCCTGACTTCAAAATTCGGATCATACGGAATCGAGGTCACGAAATACCCTTCCCTTTCCACATCAACAGAACCCGCGATCACATTTCCCTTTGTCCGTTCCCGGTCCAAATGCAGCTCCGACTGGTACAGCCTGCCGCTTTGTTCTTCCTTCGTTTGTTTCGCCCAGTTTCCCAGAAATCCTGTAATCCCCGTAATCTCATAATCCCCTTTTCCCAGCGAAAGCTCCGCCTGCTGTTCCCCCTGTTCCAGCAGGACCGCAAAGGAAAATGTGGTATTTCCGTTATAGTAAAAATGATTCCTGGCCGTCAGTTTATTCCGCTCTCCTTTCAGCCGCACCGCAACATCCTGTGACGGATGATTATTTTTCACCTGAAACTGCAGAAACAGAATCCGATCCGCTTCTGACGCGTCCATGTCTCCAATACCAGAAATATCTACCCGGACCGTCCCCGTCTTATCCGCCTGGATCCGATAACCATTCTCCGTCTTAACGATCTGCAGTGAATCTGTTTTCTCCGTCGGAAGTGCGATCTCCGCCGGTTTCAGCGCCTGCCGCACTTCCTCCAATATCTGCCGCTCCATTTTTATCTCGTTTTCTGCTTTCCCGTCTCCTGCGCTTCCGCCTCCTGCTTGTCTGTCTCCCGCGTTTCCGCCGTCTGCTTTCCTGTCTTCCGCGCTTCGCCTGCCTGCTTTCTCTTCTCCCGCGCTTCCGCTTCCCGCCGTCCCGCCGTCTGAACTGCCGGATTCCGGGCTCTCCTTTTCCTCAGGCCGTACCGCTCCATATGCCAGCGCCATCTGGTTATAAGGAAATCCCAACTCATCATATGTATCTTCCGAGATCAGCCGGTCCGTCACATAAGCCACCGGTGCCGCACACCGATTTTCATACATATCCATCCCATCCCCGTTTCTCACAAGTTCATACCCAGGAACCTCCTCCTTAGAGATCAGGTACCGGACCCCCATCACCTGCAAAAAGACCGGATTTTTTGAAACAGACTGCATCAGGTCATTGCGGAACGGCTCCTCCACCTCAAACGTATTTTTCCGGAACTCCTGGTATTCCTTATTATAGGAGGAAGAATACACCGATGAGATATACTGCCCCATATCCCAGACACGGTTCAGATCCGCCGCGTTTTCTGACTCGCTTCCTGCCTGCTCCAGCCGGTAAAATCCCCTGTCTTCCTCCAGAATTTCCCTTATGGCCTGTCCGATCGCCGGATCCGTCACCTTTTCATAAAACTCCCGGCTTTCAATCCGGCCCGCCCTCTCATGAAGCACGCTCCCGTACAGAATCAGAAACACCGCCGGAGGCGTCATCAAAAGCATCAGCCCTTTTTTCCGCCAGAACAGCAGAAAGCATCCCGCCATGATCACCCCATCCGTCAAAAACAGCATTCCGTACTGTGAAAATTCCGAATTTCTCTGCCCTGCTGCCAGAAGCCCAATGGTCATCAGGAAAGGAATCCCTCCTGCCGCAAACGAAATCTCTTTGTTCTCGAGCTTTCTAAAATAGCATGCTATCAAATAACAGAGCAGCGGAAGGCACGGGATCAACGACTTGTCCCGGACATACAGCCCCCCGTTGAGCGCCCATGCGAAAAACGGGATCGTCAGAATTGCCGTGCATCCCCAGGACAGCACACGTTCCTCCGCCCTTTTATACGTGAATCCCGTAAGCAGGACCGTGATCATCAAAGTCGGAAGTCCGATTCCATAGGGCGTATAGATCAGCCGGTCCGCCTGCAGGTTCGGGATCAGCAAAGACGCCAGGCTGATTCCTGCCGCCGTCTCTTCCCGCCCTGTCAGGGCCGCGGCCGTGGGAATCAGGAGGATCCCGCTCAGCAGCACGGAAATCAGCATGGGCCATAAAAACCGGATCCCGTCCCGTAAAAAACCCGCAATCGTAATCCTCTGCCTCTCCTCATCCAGCAAATTGTAAACCATATACTTTCCTTCCGTTTCCCTTCTGCTCCCATCAGTATTTATATTGCATACTATATTTTTGCAAACAAGTAATTCCTTTATTTCTCTTATCTGATCCTTCTCATGTTTATAGCATGCTATATTTTTATCAAAAGAATCTTTTTTATTTCCCGTCTCTTTCATATAGCATGCTATGTTTTTTAAAAATCCATCCTTACATTTTCTCTTTTTATTTAGATCGCATGCTATATTTCCGTCATCCAAAATTTTCTTTCCATCTCTTCCGATCTGGCCTTTGCACTCCACATACCGATATATCCCATACAGCACCAGCACCAGCATCCCCCCGATGCTGAAATAAAAGCTGGTCAATATCATCAAGAGCACACCGAACGTATAAAGCAGCTTCCCGTCCTTTTCAAAATACCGGTCCACTCCCAAAAATGCCATACACAAAAAGGGCATATAATTGACAAACATGATCTGACAATAGGAGTGAAAGATCATCGGCCCCGCCAGCAGATACATCAGCGCTGTCATGAAACTGATCCTGCCGGAAAAACCGCGCTTCCGCAGCCACATGTAAAGCAGCTCCACCGACGCCGCCAGGCTCACAGCCGAAGCCCCCATCAGATAATCTCCCATTTTAATAAAAGGAAACAGGTAAGAAATCAGGATCACCGGGCTGAACAGCCCGTAGTAAGAAAAATGATAGATATTCTGCCCTCCCCCGATGTTTGCCGCAAATTCCGGAAACAGTTCTCCTGTCTCATAGAACTGCTGCCGGAAATAATCCGGAATCACGCTGTGCTGGCTGATCCAGTCCACATTCGAACCAAAGATTCCCAGTCTCCCTGCAAAAAACCAGCAGAAGAATAATGTGGACGCCCCCAGCAGAAGGAAGGGCAGAAGCTGCCCGTACTTCTGTATTTTTTTCTGTCTGTTCCTCATATATCCGCTCTTCATCCTTCTTTACCTCTTCATGACCGCTTTACTGCCTGTAACCGCTTAAAACTCCGCCCGATACCTTTTTTTCCTCCCGGCTGTTCTGCATCGGGATTACGTTCTTATCATCCCGGTTCCTCTTTTTCAGCATAACCGCCGCTTCTTCCCGGCTGTTTTCTTTCAATATGAATACCGGCCTGCGCTTTGTCTCCAGATAAGTCTTCGACAGGTACTGCCCCACGATCCCTGTACAGAACAGCTGGATCCCGCTGACCAGAAAAATGATGCATACAAGCGACGGCCATCCGGACACCGGATCCCCCCACACCAGCGTGCGCACGATGATAAACAGGATCATGAAAAAGGACAGCCCGCAGAACACCATTCCCATGACCGACGCCAGCGAAAGAGGCGCCACCGAAAATCCTGTGATCCCTTCCATTGAATACCAGAAAAGCTTGCGTACAGACCATTTCGTCTCCCCCGCGGATCGCTCTACATTCTCATATTCCAGCCATTTCGTCTCAAAGCCGATCCACTCAAAGATTCCTTTCGAAAAACGGTTATATTCACTCATTTCCAGCACTGCGTCCACCATCCTGCGGCTCATCAGCCGGTAGTCCCTGGCCCCGCTCACAAGTCGGATCTTGGAAATGTGATTGACAAAGTCATAAAACTTTTCCGACAGGAAGGAACGGATCTTCGGTTCTCCGGTCCTGGTCGAACGTTTTGCCGCCACACACTCGTACCCCTCTTCCGTCACGATCCTGTACATTTCGGGCAGAAGTTCCGGCGGATCCTGCAGGTCTACATCCATCACCGCCGCAAAATCTCCCGTCACATTTTTCAGCCCCGCATAGATCGCAGCCTCTTTTCCGAAATTTCTGGAAAATGACAGGAAACAGCAGCGTCCGTCCTGTTCACTCAGCTTTCTCATGAGTTCAAGTGTTCTATCCGTCGAACCGTCGTCCACAAACAATAATTCAAATTCTACCTCCGGCATCCCGTCCATTACGGCCGACATTTTTTCATAATATACCGGCAAAGCCTCCTCTTCATTCAGACAAGGAACTATAATGCTGATCTTTTTCATGTCTTTTCCTCTCCTTTACAGATTATCTGCCTTTTACGCACCTGTTCTTCTCGAACAACTACACTTTATCCCATATTATTAAAAATCCGGGAAAAAATATCTTAAATTTTCTTAAGAACCAAACAAACAATTTCTTAAGAGCATAACAGACATTTTCTGAATGCTTGTTTTATTAGCAGATACGATTCGCAGTAACTATTGATATTCTATAGTATATCCCAAAAAAATCACAAAACATTCACAATCCGTAATTATCACAAACTTGTGATAAAGCAATTATGAAAAACATATTGATTTTTATCCAAAAAAATGGTTATCTATATATAGGGTGTCTTGCTGGGACAGAGCTTTTCCGTCCCCGGCTTTTCCATCCCATATTACTGAAAATAAAAAGAGTGAGGTGCACAAGATGAAACCGATAAAAGAAGGAAAGGTCCGCGAGATCTATGACAACGGCGACAGCCTGATCATGGTTGCCACAGACCGGATCAGCTGTTTTGATGTGATCCTGAAAAATGATGTGACCAAAAAAGGAACTGTATTGACACAGATGTCCCGTTTCTGGTTTGATATGACAAAGGATATCCTGCCCAACCACATGATCTCCACCGATGTGGCCGACATGCCGGAATACTTCCGTCAGCCTCAGTTTGACGGCAGCAGCATGATGTGCAGGAAGCTGAACATGCTCCCCATCGAATGTATTGTCCGGGGATACATCACCGGAAGCGGCTGGGCCAGCTATCAGAAGGACGGTACGGTATGCGGCATCACACTGCCGGAAGGACTTCAGGAATCCGACCAGCTTCCCGAACCGATCTACACGCCTTCTACCAAGGCCGAAATCGGAGACCATGACGAGAACATTTCATATGAACAGAGCATTGCCCATCTGGAAAAATATTTTCCGGGCAAGGGTGAAGAATACGCATCCAGCCTCCGCGATTATACCATCGCTCTCTATAAGAAATGCGCGGATTATGCAAGAAGCCGGGGAATCATCATCGCAGACACGAAGTTTGAATTTGGCCTGGATGAGGACGGCAATATCGTCCTCGGCGACGAGATGCTCACACCGGACAGCTCCCGCTTCTGGCCTGCCGACGAGTATGAGCCGGGACACGGCCAGCCCTCCTTTGACAAGCAGTTTGCCCGGGACTGGCTCAAGGCAAACCCAGGAAATGACTGGACACTGCCGGAGGAGATCGTAGAAAAGACGATCGGCAAATATCTGCAGGGATATGAGATGCTGACCGGGGAGAAACTCTAAAGAATTGTCTGCAGCTCTAAGCTGCAAATACAGAGGCGCCGGCCTGCATCAGTGATACGGGAGATGCACACAGCCGCACAAGGAAATATGCTGCTTCGCGGCTGCGGCCGGCGCCTTTATATTTTTCCTTGTTACCATCAGCATATTCCCTTTGCTATTTTGACGTTTTTACTCATCAAATTCCAGCACAACAATATCGAACTTGTCCGTAGACTTGATCTCTCTTACAATCCCCTTCCGGGATTTCAGCCGCTCATAGCTCCGGAAGTTCGCACTCATCCCGAGCATATGCTCGAGTATATAATAATAGGAAGAAGGGAGCACTCCCTCCGTTATACTCATCTCCTGCCCGATCTGAAAGGCATCCTTATCTTCAATCGTAAACTCCATCAGCCTCATGATATCTCCTCACTTTACAAACTGCCTTTTTGCAAAAATGCTTCTCCCTGCCGTGCATCATTCATCCGTCTCCTGAATGTTCTCCGGCCTCCTGATCGTCCGCACATTGATCCCGTTCACCTCGATATGGTCGTCCACCGCGATCACCAGGCACTGCCTGCCGTCGATCACCCGGGTCTCCACCAGGTCCGCCCTGTCCGGGTTTACCTTGATCACCACATCCGGAGTCTCGATATTGAACTTCCGCGTCTCCGCAATATTTTCCGCCAGAAGAGAGTTCTTCTCCCCCGCCGCCGCGTCATAATTCTGCTCAAACAGTTCCATATTTTCCGCAGGGACCCCGCTGTTCTCGAACACCTTTTTCATATCCGTCCTGTCCAGTTCCAGCGGCTCGGGCTCCTCCTTGTGCTCCGCGATCATGTCATTGAGCGTATCATGGATATTGCGGATGATCTCATAATTGCCGTCCTCCCCCAGTGTATCCTCGATCAACAGCTGGAACGCCTCCTTCTGGGTGTCCGCGGACATGGGGCTTTTAGCCCCCAGCACCTGGTCGATGAGCTCCGGCTGGAGATCCTGGGTCTTCTTCGTATAATACAGGATACCGTGAAGATCCGTATTCCGGTCATTGAACGCCGGGAACAAAAATCCCTTGTCCGGCGCCTCCACGATCCAGTCCCGGATCCGGTCCTGAATCCGGTTATCCTCCGCATTGTAGGACAGCCCCGCCTTGGAGAGCGTGACCGGGCAGATACTGCACATCAGGTATTCATACACATAATCCGACGAGTCATACATCTCCAGGTTATCCGACGCCTTTCCCGGGATATCATACATGGCATGGATCAGGATGATATAGTAATTTCCTTCATATATGTAATTCTCGATGATCTTGTCATAAAATTCTTCCAGAAGTATGTCCTCTTCCAGCTTGCTGTTCTTCAGCTTCATCAAAAATTCCTGTGTCCCGCCGGGCATCTCCTGCTCCAGAGGGAACTCCATATTCAGCATATTCCGCCCGACCCCGCCGGAAAGCGTTTTCTTGAAAATGTCAAAATACTTGAACGCCTCCTCCTCCGGCAGAGAGAGGAACGCGTCCTTCGTCTCCATCTGCTTGTTCTTCTCATGGTCCACATAGCACCCGCAGATCCGCGTGATCGCGCAGTTTGCCGGTGTAAACTGTTTTCTGATCTCCAAAACTTCCTTTTTATTCATTTTACTTCCCTCCATATCGTTACGGTTCACAGACAATGACCGCATTGCACAGTCCATCATAACATTCTTTCACCAAAATATCTATTGTTTTTTTACCATACAGCAAGTCCACGGTCGTTACAGGTCACACCTTGACCAGGCGTGCCCTGTAACTCAGGCCGCCATTTAAAATTGCCTTCGGCAATGGGCGGCCTGAATACCAGCTTTTATGTGCATCCTCCCGACCAATCAGCGTGGTGATTGGTCGGGGTGTGACATGTAACCCACGGTCAGCCACTGTTACTGGAGCACCCGCCTGTATCTTGACATTTCCCCAAAAGAATGTTAACTTTTTAATAATAATCCGAAACAATCGCTCGTAATGTACCCTGCCCTACAAAAAAACAGAGGAGGATTCCCATGCAGACGCAATTATCCAATCTGAAAGAAATCCGCCCCCACGGCACAAAAGCTTTTCCCTGCGCCATATACCAGACCCGCTCCGTGGGAAAAGGCGTACTCGTCAAGCACCATTGGCACGATGAAGTCGAGATTCTATATTTTTCCGGCGGCCAGTTCCGCTTAGAGATCAACATGGAGCAATTTCCGGTCAGTTCCGAATGCCTGTATTTCATCAATCCCGGAGAACTCCACAGCATCATTACAGAACAATCCGGAAGCCTGTGTGAGGAAGCCGTCGTCTTTTCCCCCGGCATCCTGAGCTTTGATTCCTATGACGACGCGCAGATGCAGCTGCTCCAGCCTATGCAGAACGGAAAGATACGCTTTCCCCGCTTTCTCCTTCCCGATCATCCTGCATTTGCTCCTATTTACAGCGCGTTTACAGATATCATGCAGTCCTTCGGCCCCTTCACCGAGGACCTTTCCCTCTGCGACGGCGCAGTTACCGACGACCTGACCAGCCAGCTGTACATAAAATCCTCTTTGCTCCGCATCCTCGCCATACTATCCAGCCATCACCTCTTCACCCCCATGGAGAAAAACCATGACAAACGGGTCGAGGGGATCAAAAAAACACTGACCTACATTCAGGAAAATTATAAAGAAAAAATCTACATCCGGGATCTGGCAAAAGAGGTCTGCATGAACGAACAATATTTTTGCCGATTTTTCAAAAAAGCAATCGGCCGCTCGCCCATCGAATATGTCAATGAATACCGGATCAAGCAGGCCCTCCGCCTTCTCGAAGAGTCCGACCTTCCCATCACAGAGGTCTGCCTGGAATGCGGCTACAACAACCTGGGCAATTTTCTCCGGGAATTTCGGAAATATACGGGCACCACTCCGCTGCAGTACCGTAAAAAGGCATAAGCAGAAACAAAAGTCATAATAACGTATTTTTTAATCAGATAAATGAAAGACAGATCCATTTTTAGATATTATAATACAGCTATAAAGGTTACACCCTGCCGCCTGACCGGACGCCCCGGAAGATACGGGACGCCGTAAAAGGCAGTCAATAGCGAACGAAAAAATTTTTAAAAATAACATGGAGGTATCATTATGACAAAAAAATGGTGGCATGACAAGGTAGCGTATCAGATTTACCCAAAGAGCTTCTGTGATTCCAACGGAGACGGAATCGGCGATCTTCCCGGCATCATCAGCAAGCTGGATTACCTGCAGGACCTGGGCGTGGACATCATCTGGCTCTCCCCCTGCTACCCCTCCCCACTGGCGGACGAAGGCTACGACATCTCCGATTATTATGATATCGACCCCCGTTTCGGCACCATGGAGGACATGGACCGGCTCCTGGCCGAGGCCAAAAAACGGAATATGTACATCCTCATGGACCTGGTAGTCAACCACTGCTCCGACGAACACGAGTGGTTCAAAAAAGCCTGCGAGAATCCGGAAGGCAAATACGGCAATTTCTTCTATTTAAGAGATAAAAAAGAAGGCGAGCTTCCCACCAACTGGCGCTCCTACTTCGGCGGCCCTGTGTGGGAGGATCTTCCGGGAACCAACAAGCAGTATCTGCACGTATTCCACAAGAAGCAGCCCGACCTGAACTGGGAGAACCCGGAGGTCCGCGAGGAAGTCTACAAAAATATCAACTGGTGGCTGGACAAGGGCCTGGGCGGTTTCCGCATCGACGCAATCATCAACATCAAAAAAGCTCTTCCGTTCCACGATTATGAGCCGGACAGGGAAGACGGATTGTGCACCATAAAGGCTATGCTGAAAGAAGCCGAAGGGATCGGCGAATTTTTAGGAGAAATGCGTGACCGCACCTTCAAAAAATACGACGCCTTCTCCGTAGGCGAGGTCTTTGACGAAAAGCCCGAAGAGATTCCGGATTTCATCGGGGACAACGGCTATTTCTCCAGCATGTTCGACTTCAACGAGACCATTTTCGGGGAAAGCGACAAGGGCTGGTACGACATGAAGCAGATCACGCCGGATGATTACAAAAAATGCTGCTTCGACGCCCAGGCCAAGGTAGGGGACATCGGCTTTTTGTCCAACATCATCGAGAATCATGACGAGCCCCGGGGTGTCAGCCGTTACATTCCCGAAGGAGACTGCTGCCCGGAAAGCAAAAAGATGCTCGCAGCCCTGAATTTCATGCTCCGCGGCCTTCCCTTCATCTACCAGGGACAGGAACTGGGCATGGAAAACGTAGCCATTTCCTCGATTGATGAAGTGGATGACATCTCCGCCATCAACGAGTACCAGGTTGCGCTGGATGCAGGCCTGTCTCCGGAAGAGGCGGTAAAAGTGGTTTCCAAATACAGCCGCGACAATGCCCGCACCCCTATGCAGTGGAGCGACGGGGAAAATGCCGGATTTACCACAGGAAAGCCCTGGCTGAAGGTCAATCCGAACTACACCTCCATCAACGCCGCGGCACAGCAGGATGACCCGGATTCCGTGAGGAGCTTTTACAAACAGCTGATCGCCCTGCGCAAGAACCCGGAATACAAGGAAACCGTAGTATACGGGGCGCTGGAACCGGTATGGGAGGATCTGCATAACGTGATGGCATATTACCGCAAAGGCGATAAGACGCTGCTGGTGATCGGCAATTACCAGAAGGAAGAACAGAATGTGACTCTGCCGTCTGAATATAAAAAAGTATTACTGAACAACTACTCCGACGTTGCGCAGACTGACGATGCGATTCAATTACATGGATACCAGGTATTAGTTTTGGAAATGTAACACCTGCATTTTACACATAGCATGCTACAGAAAGGAGCTTACAATTATGAATAGAACATGGTGGAAAGAAGCAGTGATTTATCAGATTTATCCCCGCAGCTTTATGGACAGCGACGGAGACGGTATCGGCGATCTTCAGGGAATCATCAGCCGTCTGGATTACCTCAAATACTTAGGCATCGACGTCATCTGGATGTCCCCGGTCTACAAGTCCCCAAATGATGACAATGGCTATGATATCAGCGATTATCAGGCCATCATGGACGAATTTGGAACTATGGAGGATTTTGACGAACTGCTGGCTGCAGCCCATGAAAGAGGCATCAAGATCGTCATGGACCTGGTGGTGAACCACACATCCGATGAACACAAATGGTTTGTAGAAAGCCGCAAGTCCACAGACAACCCATACCGCGACTACTACATCTGGCGGGAGGGGAAGGATTCGCAGACCCCGCCCAACAACTGGGGCTCCTGCTTCAGCGGTTCCGCATGGCAGTATGACGAAGCGACCTCCATGTATTACCTGCACCTGTTTTCCAAGAAACAGCCCGACCTGAACTGGGATAACCCGAAGGTACGTCAGGAAGTCTTTGACATGATGACCTGGTGGTGCGACAAGGGGATCGACGGATTCCGCATGGACGTGATCAGCATGATCTCCAAGGTGAAGGAACTGCCCGACGGCGAGATCAAGGGTCTGTACGGCGACTACGGCCCCTACGCGGTCAACGGTCCCAATGTCCACAAATATCTTCAGGAAATGAATGAAAAGGTGCTGTCAAAGTACGATATCATGACCGTAGGCGAGACCCCCGAAGTCACCACAGAGCTTGCCAAGCAGTATGCAGGGGAGGATACCCGCGAGCTGAACATGGTCTTCCAGTTCGAACACGTCGACACCAAAGGGAAATATGCCAAGTGGACGGATGAAAAAATGCCTCTCACCACCTTGAAAAATATCTTCACCCGCTGGCAGACAGAGCTCTACGGTACAGCATGGAACAGCCTGTTTCTGGATAACCACGACCAGCCGCGCGCCGTTTCCCGCTTCGGAAATGACAGCCCCGAATATCGGGAAGTTTCCGCGAAGATGCTGGCTACCTGCCTTCATATGATGCAGGGTTCCCCCTACGTATACCAGGGGGAAGAGCTGGGTATGACCAACTACCCGTTCCAGAGCACCTCCGATTTCCGGGATATCGAAAGCGTCAATGCCTACAAGGAATGGTGTGAGAGCGGTATCGTCTCCCACGAGGACTTCTGGCCCTGCCTCCTCTGGCTCAGCCGTGACAATGCCAGGACCCCCATGCAGTGGGATGACAGCGACCAGGCCGGCTTCACTACCGGGACTCCCTGGATCGCAGTCAATCCGAACTATAAGGAGATCAACGCC
Organism: Lachnospiraceae bacterium M18-1; assembly: GCA_000403295.2. Classification (GTDB taxonomy): domain Bacteria; phylum Bacillota; class Clostridia; order Lachnospirales; family Lachnospiraceae; genus Schaedlerella. The sequence continues at coordinate 1,592,751 of KE159605.1, forward strand.
AAGGCAGAGACTGCGGATCCGGATTCCGTATTCCATTATTATAAGAAGCTGATCGCCCTGCGCAAGCAGACCCCGATCATGGTCTACGGAAAATACGAGCCTATGCTCGAAGACAGCGAGGACTTGTTTGTCTACACCCGGACTCTGGAACAGGAAAAGCTGCTGGTAGTCTGCAGCTTCACCGACCAGGAAACCGCATTTACCATTCCCGAAGAATTTGCAGGCGCAGATGTACTCATCTCCAATATGGAGCCTGCAGGCAATCAGGGTACGGTTACCCTCCGGGCCTACGAAGCATTTGTATTGTGGAAAAAATAATAGCCTTATCATACAGAAAAGCTGCCTATGGCAGCTTTTCTGTATGCTCTCATTTTATGTTACTATTCACAGTCATATAAAAATCATCAAACAGCTTCTTACAAGCTGTGCTTGACGAATCTGTCTGCTGATTTTTATATGGCTGTGAATAGTAACCATTTTATTTAATTCTCTTCCTTCACAAACACTGCAGAAGCCGCCGGAATCACGATCTTCCCTGCTTCTGCTTTCACGCCGCCGCCGTTCTGGTACAGCACTTCGCCCAGCTTTCCGCTGTATTCAAAGCTTGCTTCCTTTCCCGACGGGTTGAGCACTACCAGCACAGAATCCTTCCCGTCCGTCCTGCGGTACGCCAGCGGGTACGCATTTTCCTCACAATACAAAAATTCAATCTTCGCCTCGCTCTGCAGCACCGGATTCGTCTGCCTGATCCCGATCAGCTTCTTCACTTCATGGTATACCGAATCCGGGTCAGCCATCTGCTTCTCTGCCGTCGGCCGATTCTTGTCCGGGTCGATAGGGATATACAGCAGATCCGCTGCCCCGGCCGAGAATCCTGCGTTCAGGGTACTGTCCCACTGCATCGGGGAGCGGGAGCCTGTCCGGTGGTATCCACCCTCCACAGACACCACATCCGAAAGGTATTTCATCCCCAGCTCGTCCCCATAATAGATAAACGGCGCTCCCGGCAGCGACAGCACAAACGCAAACACGATCTTGATCTCCTCCGCGTCCAGCCACTTGGAAAGCCGATCCATATCATGATTTCCCGACGGCACGCAGATCATGCCCTTGCCGTTGGTTGGTTCGTAGCACATCTTATAATAGTCGATAAAGTCCTTCGCATTCCCCTTGCCCTCCCGGGAAAAATAGGGGTTATCCGCATGGAACAGGTCTGTATAATGGCTGGGTCCGAAATGCAGCATAAAGTCCATATGGAACCCGGACCGTAAGCTCCGGTCCGGCTGCCCCCATTCCGAGATCATGGCCGCCTCCGGAAATTCCGTTTTCAAAAAGTCCATGAAATCCTGCCACAGAAGGATCGTCCCCTCCTGCTCCGGGTCATTTTTCACAAGGGATCCAGCCATATCCACACGGAAACCGTCGCAGCCCAGCTCCAGCCAGAACCGCATGATATCCTTGATCGCCTCCCGGGTAGCCAGCGCGTCCTCAGAATCCATCGGCTGCTGCCACTCCGGCTCATCCACCTCGTAGAACCCATAGTTCAGGCAGGGCTGGTGAGAATAAAAATTCACAGCAACACAGCCGTCCCGCTGGCTTAAGCCCCGCAGAAAGCCCCGGATGCTGCCCACACCCTCGAAGCTCTTCCATGCCTCATCCGTCCACACATACCGCCCTGTATACGCATTCTTCTCCGGCTTCAGAGACTCCTGGAACCAGGGATGATCCCAGGAAGTATGCCCCGGAACCAGATCCAGCATCACATGCATGTCCCTCCGATGCACTTCCTCAAACAAACGCTTCAGGTCCGCATTCGTCCCGTACCGGGGCGCCACCTTCATGTAGTCGGACACATCATATCCCGCATCCAAAAACGGGGATTCAAAGCAGGGGTTCAGCCAGATCGCGTTGCAGCCCAGCTCCTGAATATAATCCAGATGGTCTATGATCCCCTGGATATCTCCGATCCCATCCCCATTGGTATCCGCAAAAGACTGCGGATAAATCTCATAAAACACTGCATTTTTCAGCCAATTTACCATTTTATGCTCCTCCTTATTTACAAAGAAAGCCCTGAAAGATCATTCCGGTCCCGGTCTCACCTAAAACCATAACGAAAGCTTCTCTTTCAGGGCTCAATCATTTTTATTACAGTAACTCAGAACAGTGCCAGATCATCATGCGGCTTTTGCGCATGTATGTGAAACGGCTGTAAATCGTAACTGCCGATCCATTCACTGCTGTGAATCGCAGTTCTTAGTGGCAGATCGCCTGCTCTGTCTCCTTATCGAAGAAATGCGCATGATCCATATTTGCTGCGATCCGGTAAGCACCTCTCTCCGGCTGCTCTCCGGCTGCCGGGATCTTCACGATGATCCGGATATCATTCACAGACATATACAGGTTATAATCCGCACCCAGCAGCTCGCTGAAGCTCATCTCCGCATCCATCGCATTGTCCTCGGTCAGCATATCCTGTCCCAGGAAATCCTCTGGACGCAGGCCCATGATCACTCTCTTGCCGGCATACGGCGCAAGCGCGCTGCACTTAAATTCCGGAACCGCCAGCTTGTTCTTGCCGAGCACCGCATACAGCCTGCCGTTTTCCTTCGCGATCTCCACATCCAGGAAGTTCATCTGCGGGCTTCCGATAAATCCTGCTACAAACAGGTTCACCGGCTGCTCATACAGAACCTGCGGCGTATCAAACTGCTGCACGATCCCGTCCTTCATGACTACGATGCGGTCGCCCATGGTCATCGCTTCTGTCTGGTCATGTGTTACATACACAAACGTAATGTTCAGCCTCTGGTGAAGCTTTGCGATCTCCGTTCTCATGGAAGCACGGAGCTTTGCATCCAGGTTGGAAAGCGGTTCATCCAGCAGGAATACTGCAGGATTCCGGACCATGGCGCGCCCCAGGGCCACACGCTGTCTCTGGCCTCCGGAAAGCTCTTTTGGCTTCCGAGTCAGCAGATGCTCCAGATCCAGGATCTTCGCCGCCTCATGCACACGCTTGTCGATCTCAGCCGGATCCTCTTTTCGGAGCTTTAAGCCAAACGCGATGTTCTTATACACATTCATATGCGGATACAACGCATAATTCTGGAATACCATCGCAATATCACGATCCTTGGACGGCACCTTGTTCATCAGCCGGTCGCCGATATACATTTCCCCTTCCGTTATGGACTCCAGCCCCGCGATCATACGCAGAGTGGTAGATTTTCCACAACCGGACGGCCCGACCAGAATAATAAATTCTTTATCTTTTATTTCTAAGTTCAAATTCGGGACAACCGGCGAGGTCGCACCCTCATAAGTCTTTGTCACATTCTCAAAACGAATCGAAGCCATAATAATTTCCTCCAATTGTTAATAGTCACGCAATCAATCAAAATTTTCTTTTCCTCACACCCTTTTCGGCGCTGCCTCCGGCCGCCGGATTGCTTCCCTGTCCCGGGTACGCCTGCCGGTTCCAGTCCGGATTCGAATAACTGCTCTCCTGGAAAAACACCTCCGCACTCCGGTGCTCCTCATCTATAAATACGGCCTCCTTCGGAGCCTCATGCTTCACTTCCAGCTTTTCCGGATCGATCCTCTGAAAAGCTCTCTGGAAAAAGAAACTGTTCAGGTAGGCCACGATCCCGAACCCCATCATTCCCCACAGGAATACGGCCAGATTGAGGCCATCCGGGTTCATGAAGAAAGAAATATAAACCGCCGCTATGACCAGCAAAATGCTGAGTATTGTCCACGGCAGCGCCGCGATACTGAGCAGCCATGCATTTTTCAGAGTATTTTTCACATGATTCGCATACCTGGCCTGCAGCGGGAACAGATATTGAAACCCGAAGAGGAACAAGATGCACATCATGAAGAAGCTGATCCGGTAAACCCTCCCCATCATGCCTCCCATACTGGACACGATCAGATAATAGATCCCCAGGAATGCAAATGCCGCCAGGCACAGCAGCCAGATCACGGTTGCCTGCTTAAAATTCCGCCGGAACGCATCCCAATACTGCTTGACGATGATATCATCCTCATCATCCGTCAATATCGCCTGCATGCAGGCGTACAAAGCCGCCAGCGCCGCTCCGACCGTAAACAGCGGCAGCGAAAGAAGACAGAACACAATATTGCACAGGATAATGTTCGCCAGCTTTCTCAAGGCATTCATCAGCGGTCCGTTCATATCAAATAAACTCATAGCGGGCTCCTTTCCGATAAAGAAGCATTTACTTAATTGCGCCTTCTACCATTCCATTCATGATCTGCTTCTGAGCGACCAGGAAAATGATCACCATCGGGATGATCGCCAGCAATGCGGCTGTCAGGATCAGATCCCACTGTTTTACATAGGAACCCACGAAAGCCTGTACCGCAACCGGAAGAGTCTTCACCTTACCGTTCTGTCCCAGCATCAGGGAAGGCAGAAGGTAGTCATTCCAGATCCACATACCATTCAGGATCGTAACGGTAGTGATGACCGGTGTCAAAAGCGGGAAGATGATACGGAAGAACGTGCCCTCCGGAGAACATCCGTCGATGGATGCCGCCTCTTCCAGCTCATAGGGGATACCCTTGATAAAACCAGTCAGGATAAATACGGTCATAGCGCCGCCGAATCCGCAGTATGCGAACACGATCCCCGGGATGGACTGCAGCAGAGAGATTCCCACAAAATTACCTACATCACGGAAGGTAGAGATCAGCGGCAGCATAACAACCTGGAACGGAATGATCATGGACGCAATGAAGATCATGTAGATCGTCGTGGACCATTTCGTCTTGTTCCGGCAGATGACCCATGCAGCCATACCGCCGAACAGCGCCAGCACGACCAGGGAGATCACGGTAATGATCACGGACGTGCCGAATGCATACCAGAAATTAAAGTTCGAGTTATTTATAACTGAGGAGAGATTTGACATCAGCTGTGAAATGCTGACACCCTCAAAGCCTACCGGACTGGAGACAATACTGTTCGCGTTCTTGAACGTGTTCATTACTACCAGATAAAACGGGAACAGAGTATACAGCGCAACGACGATGCCGATCACAGTCAGGATGATCTTTCTTGATTTCTTCATTTCCATTACATCTCCACCTCCTTCTTATTAGAGATCCGTACCTGGATGATGGATACAGTTGCCAGGATGATAAAGAACAGGACTGCCTTTGCCTGTCCAAGCGCATAGCTGTTCTTGGAGATTGCCGTATTGTAAATATTCAGGGCCAGCATCTGAGTACCATTGGTCAGATAGCTTCCCATGAAATCTGCCACAGAACCAGTACCGTTTGTCAACGCCATGTTCACATCGAACTGCTTGAATGCAGAAGTCAGTGTCAGGAACGTACAGATCGTGATCGTAGACGCGATCATCGGAACCTTGATCTTCATCAGGGTCGTCCATGCATTGGCGCCGTCAATCTGAGACGCTTCCAGCACATCCTTCGGCACGGTAGTCAGACCTGTAACGTAGATCAGCATGATGTATCCTGCATACTGCCATACATAAACTACAATAATTGCCATAAAAGCAGTCTTTGTATTTGCCAGGATCGAATTCTGGTGTCCGCTGACTGCAGTCGTGATCTGGACAAACACGTTGTTAAACACGAATTGCCAGATATAACCCAGTACGATACCTCCGATCAGATTCGGAAGGAAATATGACGCACGGAAGAAATTCACACCCTTCAGCTTGCTGGTACACAAAAGTGCCAGCGAGAAGCCTACCAGATTGACCAGTACCATATTAAAGATCACGAACAGGAAGGTCAGCAATACGGACCATATAAACGCCGGATCTTTAAACATTGTTGTATAATTTGATAACCCTATAAAACCTGAAAATTTGATACCGTTCCAATCAGTAAAGGAATAAAAGATACCTAAAAGCAACGGTATGATCACTGTCACTGCAAATGTGAACAGCAGTGGAAACAAAAATATAAAATTAATAATACTGCGGTGATGTTCTACTGTCGGGAATAAATACAGTCCGATCAGGAAAGCGATTGCCCCTATGATCAGCAGAGGGCCCCTCATTGTATTCCCGCCGCCGGAAAAATCCAGAATCAAAGCTACTACCATTCCAGCCACGCCTGCGGCCAGAAGAACAAGAGACAGCATTTTTCTGCTTGTTGAATTCTCAGACATTTTATAGCTCCTCTCCATTCGTTCTTATTTTATAATGGAGACAGGAGAATATGTCCCCTGTCTCCTCCTTTTTAGAAAATATATTTCATTTCAGAACAGCCTTTTGCAAATAGACCTGCACAGCCATTTTTATACTGCCGCTGTTCTTTCGCCGGTTAAGACGATCAGTTCGAATAACAGGACTGAATTACCTGCTGCATTGTCTTTACAAATCCTTCTGTATCCAGATTGCCTGCTGCATAGTCGTTGAATACCTGACCTGTATAGTTCTGTGCAAGACCTTCCTTCATGCTCAGCCAATGCCATGCGGAAGTCTTTCCTGCTGACTGGTAATCTACGATGGTCTGTGCAAACGGATCATTTGCCACATATTCGCAGGATGCGAACGGGCTGATGAATCCAGCTTCCTCTACCAGTACCTGCTGTGCAGCACTTTCGGAACACCACTGCAGGAACTTCTTAGCTTCCTCTGCATTGCCGTCAGAGAATACGGACCACCAGGACGGAGAGTTGGTCAGGATCGTGTCCATGCCGTCTTCAAATGCATACGGAATCATGCCGACTTTGAAGCTGCCTGCCGATTCATAAGCTTCCGCATCCGTACTTGTCATCGTAGCACCGATCCAGGAACCCTGGGTCACAAACGCATATTTCCCGGAAGCAAAATTGAGGATCTGCTGATCATATGTACCGGAAACTAAGAGAGCCGGATCTGAATACTGATTCAGGAGCCCTACAAACTTAGCAAAATTTGTCAGACGAGCTTCGTCCACTTTTCCTCCGTCATTGAGCATATCAATATAAGTAGAATCATCGCGATCCAGTCCGCCGTCGATGTAATTAGCAAACAAGTGGTTACCTGTTAACCAGTACAGGTTTGTAGCCTCTGCACAATATCCGACAACCGCGTCCAGTCCAAGGTCGCCCTTCTTGGAATCCAGTGTCTTGAACGCTTCTTCAATCTTATCTGGAGAGGTCAGAGTTGCCGGATCGATCTCCGCCTTTTCCAGAATATCTGCATTGTACGCCAGGCCGACAGCCTCAACAGTATATGGGAAACCAATAGTGCCGTATTCTTCATCTACGTATGCCGCGTCCGTATCGGATGCCCATGCTTCGCCGCTCATGTCTTCCAGCATGCCTTCCCAGTTGCCGAAGTCTGTAGAACCGCCGTTTACAAAGATATCCGGCATGTTGTCAGCCTGATAATAACCCTTCAGGGTTCCCTGAATATCAATACCGCCGCCCATGGACTCGATCTCAACTGTAATGCCTGTCTCTTCCTTATACATCTCAGCCAGCTTCTTCAGCTGTGCATCAACTTCAATCTTGCCGTTCACGAGACGGATTGAATCCCCTGAACCGCCTGAAGAACCGGAATCAGCCCCGGAAGATGCACCAGAGTCCCCTGCGTCTCCGCCTGAGGAGCCGTTATCTCCGCCTCCGCCGCAAGCTGCCAAACTCATTACCATAGTTGCTGTCAACAATGTTGCAATTACTTTCCTCTTCATTATTTTCCTCCTTTTTTGTGCAGTGCTACACAATAATTTTCGACCTTTTGCGCATAAGGTTTTCTATGTAACCCATGTTAACACTTTTTTCATAAATGTCAATACCTTTTGCACATAAGTTTCAAAAAAGCTTAAAAAAAATCTCTTTTTTGTGGATTTTTTGCATTACTTTTTTGCAATCCTGCCAATCTATTTATAAAAATATCACTTATTTTCGACCATTTTTCATCAAAACCCTACAACATTTTACAGTTTTTCTGTTTTTCCACAGATCGCCGCTCCTTCTGCCCGAAAAATGACAGACCTTGATGCAGAAATTATGGCACTGCATGAGTGCCCTTCCTCATTCTAAACAGAAAAAAGAACCGGCACTGCCTCTTTCCGGCAGGTTACCGATTCTTTTGTATCATATTATGATTTTAAAGTCTCATTCGCAAAAAATGAAGATGCGCAGCATCGGTGCTAGGCGTCCTTTTTCAAGAGGCAGCCTGCACCTCCCTGCTCTCCGGTCTCTGTCATTTCGCCCCCGTCCGCCGCCGTACCGACCGCACGCACGCTGTCGCGGATCACAAGCTCCGTCGGAAGCTTTACATCCCACTCCGTGAGTTCCGTCCCCTGGATCATCTTCAGCAGGCACTCCACGGCAAGCCGTCCTTTCTTCGTCACATCCTGTCCCACCGTTGTCAGCGCCGGCCGTACCACCCGCGACATCAGGTTATTATCAAACCCGGTAATGGACAGGTCCTCTGGAATCTTAATGCCCCGGTCCATAAAATAATTCATCAGCAGCACCGCATAATAGTCAGAGCAGCACATAAACGCGGTATAATTTTTACACCTGTAATAAAGCTCCCTCAGGCTGGATTCCCGTTCCACCGTCCCTGGATGGAAGATCAGCAGGTTCTCCTCCTCCATCTCCAGGCCGCTCTCCGCCAGTGCTCTCTGGTATCCAAGATAGCGTGTATAGTCCACCCCTTCCATATTATCCGCCAGAAATGCGATCTTCCTGTGTCCCATCTTCAGCAGATACCGGGTGATCTCAAAAGCACCTTCTTCATCCTCCAGCCCGACATTCACATAATTCATGATCTCCCTGGAGGCATAACTGTCGATCAGTACCGTCGGGTTCTTATACCGGCTCTTGATCCGGATAAAATCATCATGGAGCATGCCCACCAGGATCAGCCCGTCCACATTCCAAGTCAATACATTTCTTATGATCTCGCTGATATCATTGGACGTATAGGTCATCATAAAATATCCCTGCGCCCGGATCTCCGCTTCCAGCGCCCCGATCAGCTCCCCGAAAAAGGGATCTGTAAACAAGTTGATGTATTTGTCCTTCCGGCACTTGAATGCCACGCCGATGATCTTGGAACTGTTCTGTGTCAGACTCCTGGCACTGTTATTCGGCACATATTCATATTCCTCCAGGATCTTTTCCACCCGTTTCACTGTCTTCTGTGAAACCTCGCTCGTTTTTCCATGAATCACGTTCGATACCGTTGTAGTGCTGATTCCCAGCATCTCTGCCATGTCTTTAATTGTAACCATATCCTGTCCCCCAATATAACTGGCCCGGAGCAGCCTCGCAGAATATTTTCGGAAGCGCTCCTTTCCCGCAACCTCAGTTTCTAAAGATTATAAC
>KE159605.1:1602483-1645657 GCA_000403295.2 Lachnospiraceae bacterium M18-1
AGATTATAACATCAACCCACATAAAAACTCAATATCATTTGTTCACTTAAAATAACTTATTTTTTTGTACACATTTTGCATCTATTATTCCCAATTATCGCCCGGTTGTTACTGTTCACACCCTTTGGGTGCTCCAGTAACAGTATCCAGCCCATTTTAAGTCGCCTTCGGCGAGGGGCTGGATATTATGGGAAATGTGACTTTATTGGCCGGACGCCGTGCAGCAGCGTGCACGACGCCGTGTGAACAGTAACACCCGGTTACAAATTTTTACACACCTTTTCATTTTTTTCTTGACAAATCCCGCCCGTATTGTTATACTATTTAGGTACTTACGGCGGTGAATTGCCGATACAGGGGATTGGTCAAATGGTATGATAGGGGTCTCCAAAACCTTTGGTGGGAGTTCGATTCTCTCATCCCCTGCTTTTATGAAAACATGAAGATGCTCGGAAGCCTTGATTTTAAAGGGTTTTCGGGTATTTTTATTCTCTCAGATTTTTGCCGTTTCAAAAACTTAATCAAAATCTTAAACATATAGATATCGCCTTGGAAATCTGGCTTTCTTTGTACTTCTGATCCTGCGTAGAATAATAGTAGTAATCCTTTGTAGTTTTGATATCTGTATGCCCCATTTGCGCACGGATAATAGCCTCTTCAATTTCCTGATACATATGTTACCTTATCACCAATCCTTGGCACTCCATCTCCGCCGCTATTTGAGTGTGGTGGTTTAGTAGTAGTGGTCGGTTGCTTGATAGACGTTGTTGGATTCTTCACAGTTGTTTGTTGCGTCTGTTGCTGATTTATGCTATTAATATTACTTGTGGCTTTTTGATTAGATGCAGTTATCGCATTTTGAATCGCAATCTTAATACCATTGATAGCTGACTGAACTGTGGTCATGGTAGAAGAGAAGTTATTGCTGTATGTAGTCAATATATTCGCAATCGTACCATTTGCGCCCCAGATCGTATTCATGGAATCCGTAAGTTTATATCCTACTTTTTCCGCTTCAGATACCAGTGTATCACGAATCTCAGAAGCATCCGAATTGATATTTGCTTTTACTTCACTGATCAGGACATCTATATTATCAAGCCTCATGTTAAGGACAGTCTCGTATTCTGAATATAACTCATCAAGCAATTTCTTCTGGTCTGAGATCGCTTTATCATAAAGACTTTCTTCAAGATTTTCTTCTGCTTCTTTTAATTTGTTCTCTGTTTGTTGTTTCTTTACACTCCCTTCTTCGGAATCATCACCGGAATAAGCAATTAATTGCTTCCTGAGAGAATCGATCTCTTTCTGCTGTTTGCTGATATCCTTTTGGAAATCGTGCATTTCTTTGGCAGAATCTATTGCGTCCAAATATTTATCGGTCAACTCCTCCAATGCTTCTAGTGTACTGACCGTATTATATCCAATGAAACTCCGCAGTATAATTTTTCATCGGCAAGGCGGCTGAATGAGGCGTAGCCGGTAGCTACGTCGATTGAAGCCAACACAGTCCGATGGAAAATTAGGCAAGGAGGTTTGTTGGAATATAATACGGTCAGTACACTAGCTCAATTAATGTTTCATTGTATGGATCTTTGGAAAATTTTTAGTCTGACTATCATAACCATAACATACTTCTAACTCAGTTTTTCTGGATAGCAATTCTACAATTTCATCCGCATTATTTTTACATACCATAGATATAAGTTTTTCAAATTGATATTCATATATTATTCCACTATTATACATTTCATTGCACATTTCTTCTAAATCATTTTTTAGATATAATTCCAATCACCTGTATCTAAAAATTTATCGCTACATCAAGATATCACCATATTTGACATATTTCTACTATAGGATATTCAATATCTATTGAATTTTTATAGAGAATCCTTCATAGATTCCCACAAGAACTTCTTCACCAAATGGATATTCTATCATGGTATCAGCTTCAAAATTATAGACTATTACAATATTCTTGTCCGGATCAACAACCCAATATTCCCTGACTCCTGAGCTACGATATTTGAATAGCTTCTTATAATAGTCCATCTGTTTACTGCCAGGAGACACAATCTCAATAATCCAGTCAGGCGCACCATGACACCCCTCATCATCTAATTTTGACGGATCACAGATCACGGAAATATCCGGCTCAACATAGTTTTTCTCGTTCTTATTCAGGAATACAGCAAATGGAGCCGGAAAGACTTCACATGAACCACCATTTTTACGAATATGCAAATTGATTTCTGTACTAAGATAATTTACTAATCTTTGATGATTTGTATTTGGCGGTGCCATATAATAAATCTTTCCATCAATCAATTCAGCACGTTCTCCCTCTGGCAATGCGTAGATATCATCTATTGTATAGGTTTCTTCTTTTCTTACTACATTCATTGATTGTACCTCCCTGTCTTAAAGAATAGGCTCTCGGAATCTCAAAGCTTTATTTTATGCGGCTTCCGAGAGTCGTTTTTTATAAATTCCCCCACTTTTTTCAAAAAAACTATTGACAAATCGCCTCAAAAATGCGGCGCTTCGCGCCCCTTGATTAACAAGGTAATTCGTTCCGGCGCTGCCGGTACAGATTTTTTGATTGGGGGCGATTTATTGAAACCTTTTAATCCTGGCGGTCATGCCGCCTATCAGGAACGTGTCCTGACTCAGTTACGTAAATATTATCCAGATGCTGTTTCCTCACTCCCTGCCTCTACATGGGATATCATGGAGAAATTCTGGGCTCTTGACCTCTCCGAGCTGGACTCCCTCATGCAGGATCGCTATTCTGTTTTCGGTCCTGCTCCCAGACTGCCTTCCGACATGCTACGTTCCATCCTTCTTTCCGTTGAGTTCAAGGTCTCTTCCTATACTAAGTGGGCCGCCGACCTCAAAGAAAACCATCTCCATGCCATCCTTTCCGGCTTCTTCATCGGGGATACCCCGGGTACCGGCACTTTTTACGATTTCCAGGGGCGTCTGTGGCTCTCTGACAAGGATAACCTTTCCGATTCCACCCATCCACCGAAAGGAAAGCCCAAAAAGCCGGATAAGAAGGGCGACAAAGCTCCTTCTGTTGAAAAAGTCACTGTCAAAGACCTTTTTCAGCAGTTCGAGACAGATCCCCCCACTGACATGGATCCCTGCAAGCTCCTCTACGAAATTTTTAAGGTGCTTTTTCTTGAACATTCCGTACAGGATGGGTTGGTTGACCTGCTCAGCCTTTCCCTTGCCGGTGATGGCACCCCTGTTTATACCGCTGCACAGGAACGAAAAAAACGCACCTGTGGCTGCCTGGAAAAGGGGATCCATGACTGCATGTGCAACCGCATTTACAGCCAACCCGACTGTAACATCGGCTGGGATTCCCATCGGGACTGCTATTACTTTGGCTATGATTTATACATGCTTACTGCCGCCGATTCGGAAAATGACCTCCCGGTTTTCCCTTTCCTCAGCCCCGCTTCCCGGCATGATTCCATCGGTTTCCTTTATAACTGGTTTTCCATGAAACGGTTCCTGCCGGAAGCCGTTGTTACAAAACTCCTGCTGGATTCCGCCCATGATGCAATGCCTTACTACGAATACTGCCGCGATCATGGCATCATTCCTTTTATTGACCTGAATGCTGACAGAGGACGGCCTCCTGTCTATAAAGATGATTTTACCATCAACAATGACGGCGTACCCATATGCCGGGACGGCCATGTCATGCGCAGGGACGGTACGGAATCTGCAAAGGGCAGAACAAAATTTAAATGCCCTAAGATTAGCTTTGCCGGGGGCAACGTTACCTGTACTTGTGAAAATCCATGTTCCACTGCAAAATATGGCAGAACCGTCCATCTCGTTTTGAAAGACAACCCAAGGCTTTTTAATGACCCTCCCCGCAGCAGCAAGGAATGGAAACTGGAATACAATGCAAGGACTTCTGCTGAACGCTGTAACAAACGTGAGAAAGTAGACTATAAATTGGAAGACGGCAGATACCGTTCCTCTAAGATGTGGTACTGCCGCCTGTTCGCCATCATGATGTGTCAGCATCTTGATGCATGGGATTTGCCAAAGACGCCCCACCTAAAAGATGTACTTTGAGCAATCCGCTTAACTGAATAAGCAATACCATTATAAACCCTGTCTGGCGCATGGTCTAGTAAACTGCGCCTTTTTTCCCAAAATTTGTTTCAGCAATTCTATTTTGGATAATATTTACTTTTCAATGTTCAGTCAGCTACCGAGTTTTGGTCGGCAGGCTCAAGATTCCGAGAGCCTATAAAGATATTAGAATTATAGGGTATTGCGGTTAAGAATACAACGATTATCTCAGAATAATATATCTATTTTCAGTTATTATTTTAAATATACATTATACATTGGTTCAAATTTAAGTATTACTTTCCTGAATCCTTTTAATTCATTTACTATTGATTCTCTTACATTCATGTTTGAAGATGGCGTTGCATATATACACACTGGCAAACAACCTAGTGTACTGACCGTATTATATTCCAACAAACCTCCTTGTCTAATTTTCCATCGGGCTGTGTTGGCTTCAATCGACGATTAGGTCATAAGGAATCCTCCCGCAAGCGGGTCCCTCCTTGTGACAACAGTAACCACATCGCCTCATTCAGTCGCCTTGCCGATGAAAAATTATCCTGCGGAGTTTCATTGGATATAATGCGGTCAGTACACTAGGGTAATGGGGACACGCCAATATCTCCGTTACCTTCTACAGCGAAAAATTTAGAGGTATGGTTTTTGTTTTCAGAATCTATATTTATTTTTATATTCCTGTCTTCCATCCACTACAATATCTTTATATAGAATCCTTCATAGGTTCCCACAGGAACCACTTCACCAAATGGATATTCTATCATGGTATCAGCCTCAAAATTGTAAACTGTCACAATATACCTATGATCCCCCCAATACTCTCCGACTCTATTCGCTGAACGTGTTAGTTGTATGAGCAGATATATTTCACACTCTTTAAATCATGATAACTGTCTCTTCTTCCGTGGTAATGGCGGCATAATATATTTTACATTATTTCTACGCTGATTATAGACTATTTGATACTGATTTCCGAAAAATCAATTTCAAAATCATCATAAATTCCTGCCTTGACCTTTTGTGAAAAAGTATAATCCTCACTTCATTCTTATTTCTGTTATCTATAAAAGAACGGTATATTTGTGAAAGCCCTCTATTTTCGGCATTGTTCAACTATTTTGTGTATTACAGGCGTACAATTCAATCTGCTGTAACATCATGAACCATTGAACACGCTGAACTAATTATTTACAAGTGAACAAAACAATGTTATAATCATAAACATAAAAGGAGCAACCGCCCACAAAGTGGTTAGCCTCATAAGTTGCTGATAAACCTACCTAATCCGCCAAGATTACAAGGTAGGTTTATTTATTTTCGCTTGTTGTTCCTATCTATGTAGGCAAGCAATGCAATGAGGAATGAGCCGCCCAGAAATAACAGGCTTAAAACTTCATAGGTACTCATATGCATCACCTCCCCTCTTTTTCAAGTGTAGGGAGGCTTTCCACCTTGTAACACGATTACTCCATGGTAAGATTCTACCATATCTATTTACTTCTGACAACTCATATAACGCCCATATAGCCATGAAAAAATCAATAGCAGGGATTTCCCCCGGCTATTACTTTTATCTGGTCATATGGGTTATTCTGCTTTTAGTAGATCAATTGTATCCAACAGCAATTCTATTAACTCCTGGTTCCCTTTGTTGGCTGCCAGATCTACGGATACCGTTTTCCCCATGTGCATCCCCTCATCATTTGACCATGACGGCCTGGATACCGACAGGCGCATATTTTCTCTGTATAACCTCAACTCACCGCCCTGGACTTTGACAAGTTCAGGCTGCTCCTTTTCATAAAATTTCATTTTCTTCAACCTCTTTCTTCTTCCCATGCAGGAAGCTGCTGTATCTCTTATCGAATTCCGCAAGCGCTTTTTTATGTACATCAAGCACGAAATTATATGACCGCCCCATTTCCTGGGATGCCTGCTTTATGGTCTTGCCCTGAATGTAGACTTTAAATAGCACCTGCATATAATTTACATCATGCATATGCCGGATCATCTTCATGATGTTGTTTTCCCTTTTCCAGAGAACAGAATACAGCCTGTCGATCTCTTCGTCCAGGCTTCTGGCATTCGTCACGCCGTCACCCACCATATCGGCCGTTGTACTGGTCTGAACTTTGATACGGTCTACTGGTACGGTGATAGATGAAGCCCTTTCCAGAAAATATTGCTTGGACTCCTGAAGCTGTGCGATCTCCCTCTTTATCGAATGCGGACTTCCTAAATACCTCTGTGCTTTCATATAACTACTCACTTTCATTCAGAATCTGCTCCAATTCAGCAATCTTCTTTCCCTGTTCATCCGTCCGGATGCCGCTTAAAATTGCATTGCAGGCCAGTATGATACTGTTAGCTGTCTTAGTGTCAAGTTCCCCTTTATAAGTCATATTCGCCACCTTTGCCAGTGCTTTCCTGATATTGTCTGGAGTATCAAGTTTCAAATTTCTCTTTGCCATCTAATCACCTTCCAGACTGTCAATGATAATCCTCACGTTCCTATCATTGGGATATTCTTCACTTAACTGATCTAATGCTTCCAGCGCATCCTCTATTGAATCGCAGATACACGTTGCTATTTCTAACTTATGTCCAGCTTTATTGTACGGAATATAATTCCATAATTGTCCATGTGCTTCCCACCTTCCACCATCAACAGGTGAAACGAATCCAAGAGAAAGTCTTAATGCTGTTGTGCCGCATTTCTTTTTGGCTTTAATGATTAATCTGTCTATGTTTAGCACCGTCCCACCTCCTGAGCCACTCACCAAAAGAAGATAATTCGCCGATCATAAATGTAAGGCGTGTACTCCGCCGCTGCCATTTCCGTTTATTCTTTGAAGCATTCCTGATTGCAATACTGGCAGTCAGATCCGCATAACCTTCGCTGTTTTTATATTTCATGCTGCTTAAACTCCACCTTCCAAAAATGCCCCGGACAATCGGAGGAAAGAAAGCCCGGAGCACCTTTATCAATAATTAGACTGTTGCCACATTCTCCTGGTAACAAATAGCCTTGGCTTTATTATCCAGTACAAAAGCATCATAGCAGATCCGACCCTCTACCAATGAACCACTGATACCCGGCGGATCCTGATGAATCTTATAATCTTCCAGTTTTGTAGGCGCTACCGTTGCGCATGGATGGGCGATCATAAATCCAAAATTATCCGGAAGCCTGGAAGCCGGAACCTTGATCACGCTTGCCCCATCAATCATGGCGATAACACCTTTCACCCTCATTTCGTTGGCAATATCCGTCTCCATGACGATATCTTTGCACTGCTTCATCAGCAGATAGACATCTGGCGTTACTGTGATAATGCGATTAGTCTCTGGCACTTCTGCATTATCTAATTCGGCGTTGCCCTTGATGATCTCCAGATAAATATTCTCTTTGGTCAGCGTGATAGCTCCCGGCTTATGTCCTGCCTTACTGCACATCACATTATACACATGAGAATCAACTTCCGGGATGACAACTTCCCTCTGCTGCCTTGCCAGTGCGGACGCAGCTTGTAGCTGCTGCTTTGTCTCGTCAGTATCCAGCTTATCAATAGCGAATGTGAACGAGCGTTCTTTTTTCAGAGTCATTTCTTCCGTGGTAGCATCAAGCCCTTGGATCTGGCCATACCGGGAATTATTCTCACCTGTACCGGCCCTGTCGTAGTCGTTCATAGTTGCCGTAGTTACCTTATACACTTTAATAGTGTGCGCCCCTGTCCAGTCAAAATCATTGTTTGTCAGGAGCGACTTTTTACTTTCCGCTGTAAATTTTTCATCAACATACGGTTCAAATTTTGTTGCTAACTGAATAGCCATTTAATCACCTCATTTTATTTCAGCCCCATAGCTTCCCTGAATGGATCCTTTGCATCATATTCATGAAAAGCCCCTTTTTCTATAGGACGGAATCCTTCATATTTATATTTCCCTGTAGCTTGTTCATTCTGTTCATTTTCTGCTGAACCATCTTTGAACCCTCTGGTATGTTCAATCACATCTATAGCAGCGGCCAGTGACTTTTCATCAGAATATTTTAGTACATCCGCCAGGCTTTTCGGCAGCCCACGCTCTGAAAGCAACTCCTTCGCCCTGATCCGCATTTCCCTCTGGTTCAATTCCTCTTCCCTTTTATTCAATGCAGATTCATTGCTTGCTTTTGCTTCCGCCAGCCTTTTGCTGACAATAGCATTTACCTGCTCTTGTGTAAAGGTCTTTTCCTGCTGTGTCTCCGGCGCAGTCCCGTTTGTGTTCTGATTATCCATCATAATAAAATTCTCCCTTCCGTTTTACGTCCCAGGTGGACTATTTGCCAAATAGAAAAAGGCATGGGAAACAACCAATAAATGATTATTTCCCATGCCCTGAATGCAGGACTAACACCTTCCGGTGCGGTACTCATGCCTTATCTATTTGCCCTCTACATTACCAGATGTGGTGGGTATAGTCAAGAGAATTCGCTTATTTTGTGGATTTCTTCGGCATTGGTACCGTCAAAACCGTATGTAAAAAGCCGTCTTTCGGTGCAGTTTCTTTCACTTTGGTATCCGGAAACAGCCCTTTTACAGCATTCTCATGCTGCTTTTTCCTGCCCTGTTCGACCTCTGTATACGCAACTCTGATTTTCACCTTACAATTCCTCACTTTCTCAAATTTCTTTGATATATGACCGTTATATGAAGTCTGGACAGTGTTATTTCCCCAGCAATGCCTTTAAATGGAAATATACCAGCCTGATTTTCCTTTCGTCCGCTTCATCCAGCCACTTGATGATCTGTTTTTTCATGGTCTATCACCTTTCTTATCACCCGATAAAATCTGTTTTCCTGATAGTTTCTTCCAGCGTGTACACCGCTTCCTTAACATCATCCAGAGAATCAACCAAGTCATGCAGCCTAGCGACAGCACATTCCTCTTCCTGGAACCACGCACACTCTATTTCGCATTCTTCCTTAGTCATTGGACACAATACCATAATTTCTCACCTACCTTTCTTCTGTCCATATGTCCTTATAAATATATAAATTTAATTACTTTTTCTATATAGAAATTTTTTTCTAAAAAATTTTTTCTCTTATGCGATAAAAAGAAAATCATCATTTCAGAGGGACAAATGGACAAACTATTTTTTTCTAAACATGGGGATTCTTACACCACCTACCCTATGCCTATAAGTTTCAAAACCGTATTTGTTGCAAATTGTCCTTGAAAAGTCTTTTTGCGCTTTAGGGTTCTCCCCGATGTTGATGCAGTATGAGTGATAATCCGGGTATAACCCTTTAGTAAAACCTTCCTTGATAGGCTCACGCAACAAATACTCTTCATCAAACTTCGATTCTTGAATCCAACGAATGACATTATCGTTATCACTCACAAATTTATTCAAGGCTTTCCTGCTATCCCTTGTAGTAATAAATCCTTTATTTGCTATCAGGCTTTTATATCCAGTGAGGGCTTTATTGAGCAACGTCGACATACATTCATCTGTTATCAGCTTTTCGAAAAGTTCTGGATCATGTTCCGGTGTCCCTTCTCTGAAAACATGTTTAAATTCAAATATCACAAGCCGTCTTTCAATCCCCTCAAAATCATTTGAAAAATCTGGATATTCATTCATGCCGAAAATCATTTTCCCAGTGAATACATATGTAAAATCTGGCTTATACTTCTGGCTGATAGTTACATGGCTCCCATCTGCAAGCATTTTAAATATGTCAGATGAAAGCACTTTCGTTTTCTTTAAATCAGAAAAAATATTTGCCACCTTGTTTACAATGGACGCAAGCCCAAAAGGCTTGTTCATATCACTTAGCTGTATTGTTGATATATTTTCTTCACCACAGAAAGCGACTATCAGCTTCAAAACAGTTGATTTTCCTGTTGACGGTACACCAATAAAGAAAAATATTTTCTGGTAGTTCACATGATTCATCAACAGATAACCTAATACCTGATAGAAAAGTTCAATCTGCTTTGAATCTCCATTGAACCATATTTTCAAAGCATCATCCAGTATCTTGCTTTCAGCATCCGGATCATAAATTGCCTTAAATTGTTTAAAAGTAATCCTTTCTTTGGAATGCGGCAGCAGTTCCACATTTCCAGCATCATCAAATTTTAAGATGCCATTCTTTACATTTACCGTTCCATCATCTTTTGGATACTCTGTATATGTCAGCCCTTTGATATGACGAACAACTTCTTTTTCAAAATTGCTGTTCAATTTTGGATGATTGACCGTCAGATAATTTGTGATTCTACCATCTGAAAACGGCTTATATACACCATTTTCATAAGTATAAAAACACCCATTTACAGTGATCAGGTCAAAACGTTCTATAACTTCTTTAGCAACATCCGCATGACTCAGGCTTTTATCTTTCTGATTTCTCTCATTCTCTGCCAGCTTTTCAAAAGTCTTATCATTCAGAATCTGGCTGTTGAGCAGATCGTCCGGTATGGGCTTATCAAAAATATACTGGTTCATCAACCTGACAATCTCAAATGCCTGTTCTGCAGTATAGCCTTTATTCACCAAATGGAATAAATAAGCACCTAAAGCCTGTGTTCTCTCACCTTCTGGAAAGTCAATTTTAAATGGCTTATCCATGTTCTTCTGTAATGGATACAGGAACGATGGTAATTCGTCTATATCTTCATTATGAAGAGAACCCTTAAAGAATTGCCGTTCTATCCCATTTATGCGCAATGGTATATGATCATCAGATGCAGGAAACTTCCATTCTAACTTTATCCCTATCGGGCAGATCCAGTTTATCTTGTTTTTCTGTTCCATCCCTACAGGCAGACGGAAAAATAAATGTTTCCCATGCTCTGTACTGATGCCGTTATATTTGATGCCTAATTCATCCAGTATCGTTATAACAGTTTCGCTCCTGGGATTCCCATGAACAGGATTTTCCAGTTTCCCAGTCTTGTGATTATAGTCATCAATATCTACTTTCAAGAACCCCGGCGAATATGACACGCCATAATCACCTTTTCTTGGTGGCCTGTCTGAATACTGGCGGCTGTCCTTTGTTCCTGCCGGATGCTTACCATTGAATCTTACATATTTTAGTTTCATTTTTTTTTACATTTCTCCTTCCAGATCAATCAGATTTTCAACTGGCACGTTCAGAGCCTTGGCAATCTTGCCTACTGTTATTGGTTTTACTTTTTTACCAGTAATCGCATTCATGGTCGCTGCTTTTGACAATCCTGACTTCTCTATTAATTCCTTAGCTGTCATGCATGCCGTAGCCAGAGCAATCTGTAATTTCTGTTTGTTAATCTTCATGTCTTCACCTTCCTTTTCCTGCTGCAATAGGGCATCGTCTAAAGTATCCAGAAGGGCGATAGCTTCTTCAAATCTGCACTGGCAGATCAGGGCTTCCGCTTCCTGTTCAACCTGTGTCCTGCGGTCAAGTTCTTCCTGCATCTTCTTGATCTCTTCGATTTTCCTGTCTATCCTCTTCATAGGTTCTCTCTCCCTTCCAATACTTCCACACGCCCGGCAGCGTAAGGAAAGGGGATCGTTATTTATGAAATTACCAAACGGTTTCGGCTCTGTCCATAAGTTACCGGGCAACAGGCGTAATCCCTGGAGGGCAAGGAAGACCAATGGATGGGATGTGAATCCAGAGACAGGGGCCTGTAAGCAGCAGTATGTCACTATCGGATATTATCCAACACAAAAAGAAGCGCTGCAGGCTCTGGCGAAATACAACGCTAATCCTTATGATCTTTCTGCCAGCACGATCACTTTTGAAGAGGTCTATGCCAAGTGGTCAGAAGAGCATTTTAAAACTATTGGAGCATCCGGACAACGTGGGTGGAAAAGCGCATTCAACTATTGTGAACCCCTTCATCAGATGCGTATGAGGGATATCCGGGTGAATCATCTGGAACAGACTATCAAAGATGCTCAGGTAGGTGATAATACCAAAGGAAGGATGAAAAGTCTGTTCAACCTGATGTATAAATACGCCATAAAGCATGAGATTGTAGATAAAAATTATGCACAACTCTGTGACAGTATCAAAAAACCAAAACCGGAAATTGTCCGGATTCCATTTTCTGATCCGGAGATTCAAAAGCTATGGGACAATATCCAGATACCTTTCGCAGACATGGTTTTAATTGGCATATATACGGGATTTCGTCCCCAGGAATTGGCCATACTGCAGATTGATGATATTGATCTGGAACAGGGAACCATTACCGGAGGTTTGAAAACAGATGCCGGAAAGAATAGACTTGTCCCCATCCATCCCCGGATCAGAGAACTGGTTCAGAAAAATTATGATCATGCTAAGGAAATGCATAGTTACCGTCTCTTTAATGACAAGAATAGCCGGCGTGGTACATTCCTAAATTATGACAAATATAAGGTACGGTTCAACAAAGTAATGAACCGATTGAACATGAATCATAAACCACATGATACCCGGCACTCTTTCATTACAATGGCAAAAGCCGCAGATGTGAATGACTACATTCTAAAATTAATTGTTGGCCATGCCGTTGAGGATATCACTGAAAAAATATATACCCTTAGAAAGATCGAAGACCTGCATCGTGAAATCCAGAAAATCAAATAAGAGAAAAGGCTATACCGGAACCATTCATCTTGATTTCAGTATAGCTCTTTTTACTGTTTACATTTGTGTATTACTTGTGTATTATGTGCATCATCTAACGCCATTTTACGCCGTTTTAGATTTTGAACAATCCTTGATTTTACGCTATTCTTTAAAATTATCACGAATAGTCTGTTATCTATAAATAGACTGTTGACAAAGTTTTATAAGCAACATATAATGACTATATAAACATAATCAGTCAAATAGGAGGCATTAAAATGCCAAAGAGCTATTCCGAACAGGAACGAGAATATATCAGAAAGCGATTAAAAGAAGAAGCGGCAAAATGCCTTGCGAGGTATGGCGTCCGCCGCACAACGGTCGATGAAATCGTGAAACGGGTTAATATTCCGAAAGGAACTTTCTATCTCTTTTATAAGTCAAAAGAATTACTCTTGTTTGAAGTCATTCAAGAACAGCAGGAACATGTCAATCGTGAGTTGTTTCAAACCATTGCTGGCATTGCTAATACGGAGTTTTCAGCGAAAATGCTGACCGATGTGATATTTGAATACTATAAGATGACAGAGAAAATGCTGATTTTGAAATTGATAGATGTTGGTGAAGTGGAATTGCTTATGCGTAAACTGCCACGGGAAATTGTGGAGGAGCATTTTCAGGACGATACAGATACGATTGAAAAAATGCTTGCCCTGTTTCCTGTGAAAAAAGAAGTAGACATAAAGGTTCTCAGTGCCGCATTCCACGCAATTTATTTTGCAACACTGCATAAAGCAGAGATTGGTGAACAGTATAATGAGGCATTGTATTCTTTGATTTATGGCATTGTAACACAAATTATTTAAAGAGTCTGGCAACCAGCCAGACTTAAAACAGCATTTTAATTGACTATATAGATCGATTAAGTCAAACAGTATGGAGGCAGGCATGATCACTGTAGAAAATCTTTCGTTTAGTTACACGAAAAGTCCATTTATTTCTGGTATGAGTTTTTCCATTCCAAAGGGTGAAATCTTTGGATTTCTAGGACCCTCTGGGGCAGGAAAAAGCACATTACAGAAGATTTTGATCGGAATGTTGCGTACATATCAAGGCTCTTGCTTAGTAAATGGCGTTGAGTGCAAAAATCGCACAAAACATTTCTATGAGAATATAGGGGTTGATTTTGAATTTTCAACAATGTATGAAAAGCTGACGGCAAAAGAGAATTTGCAATTTTTTTCATCATTATACGAAAAAAAGCCACGTCCAATAGATGAACTTTTAAAAATGGCAGGTTTGGGACAGGATGCAGATAAGCGTGTAGCCGATTATTCAAAGGGAATGAAATCCCGCTTAAACTTCATAAAAGCATTGCTGCATGACCCACTCCTGCTCTGTCTTGACGAGCCGACCAGCGGGCTTGACCCCGCAAACAGCCGTATGATGAAAAATATGATTTTAGAGGAAAAGGCAAAAGGGAAAACCATTCTTTTGACGACGCATAATATGCAGGATGCAGCCGAGCTTTGCGACCGGGTAGCGTTTATTGTAAACGGTAAAATATGCGCCCTTGACAGCCCGCACAATCTGATCATGTCAAAAGGTGCGGCAACCGTAACTTATACATGGATTGACGATGGGGAGCATAGCGCAAGCTGCCCTTTGGAGCAAATATCTTCTGATGTGCGGCTGAAAAAACTAATCGCTGAAAACCATCTGCAATCCATCCATAGCAGTGAACCAACCTTAAATGACATTTTTATGGATATTACGGGGAGGACGCTGTTATGAGGTTAAAAAAGTTGTTTTTATTGGATATGAGGTTTCAAGCAAGATATGGTTTCTATTTTTTATATGCAGTGTTGACCGTAATTTATATAATAATTCTTTTTGCACTTCCCGAAAGCTGGGAAGAAAAAGCCGCTGCAATTTTAATCTTTTCAGACCCTGCATCAATGGGGCTGTTCTTCATGGGTGCGATTGTCCTTTTGGAAAAGAACCAGCATACAACCTGTGCATTGGCAGTTTCTCCTGTCCATGCAGCGGAATATGTTATTGCTAAAGTCAGTTCATTATCTGCAATTTCACTTGTTGTTGCAGCTATTTTAGCGTTATCCACAGGTTCGGATCATTTACACATTGTGCTTTTTGGTACGCTTATATCCAGTGTGATATTTACATTGCTTGGAATAATCGTGGCAACAAAAATTGCAGGCCTTAATCAGTTTATATTGTGGACTGTGCCAATCGAAGCCGTTTGCTTTGTTCCTGCAATTTTGCATTTATTTAAAATTACTCCTGCATGGTGCAGGTATTATCCTGTCAATGTTTGTATGGATATGGTTTCAGGGCATTCTTCGTCTGCAATAGGTTTTTTGGGCGCAATGTCAATGACGGTCATTCTATTTGTGCTTTCAAGATTTTGTGTCTTGAAAATGTGGGATAGCATGGGAGGTGTAAAGCTATGAAAGCAATTAGATTAAGTTTTTTCCAAATGGCAGCAGCTATGCGGCGGGACATGATGCTGTTTGCGTCTTGCTTTGCGCCAATCCTTGCAGGCTTTTTCTTTCGGTTTGCAATACCTTTATTAGAAACTGCTTTGACAGACGTTTTTCATATGATGGCAGTCATTTCTCCCTATTACAAGTTGGTTGATATCCTGTTTGCAATGCTGCCGTCCACTATGTTCTGCTTTGTTTCAGCAATGGTTTCTTTAGAAGAAAAGGACGAAAAGACAGCCGTCTATTTATTCATTACACCTTTAGGAAAAACAGGCTACATACTCGCTCGGTTTGGTGTTCCTTCTGTTATCGCATTTCTCGCGACTCTGATTCTATTGCCTGTTTTTAAACTGACGGCTATTTCCCCGCCAACCATTTTATTACTGGCGGCAGGAGGAACTCTGCAGGGCATGATTGTCGCATTGCTTGTACTAACGATTTCATCAAACAAATTAGAAGGTATGGCAGTAACAAAGTTATCTACGCTTACCATTTTGGGCGCAGTTATCCCATTTTTCATTAAATCAGATATACAGTATATAATATCTCTGCTGCCTTCTTTTTGGATTGGAAAAGCGATTTTAGAAAATATGCCGCTTTATATGCTTCCCGCATTTGTTTTGTCTGCTGTGTGGATTTGCTTCCTGTTAAAACGATATTTGAGAAAAGTGTAGCGTACTATTCCTTTTCATCCAAATGACACATCCCGGTAATAATAGGTATCATTAATATCATCCCCGTGAAACCTGAATTTTTGTATTGTCGTATATTCTTGGTTATGGTATGATTACACCAGAGGGAATGATTATGAATAAAAAATTACAAGTGTTTGTATCATCTACATATACTGACTTGATTGAAGAACGCCAGGCTGCCGTACAGGCAATTCTTGATGCAGGCCATATTCCTGCGGGAATGGAATTATTTAAAGCCGGAAAATCACAAATGAAGACGATCCGGAACTGGATAGACGGGTCTGATGTATATATGCTTATTCTGGGCGGCCGTTACGGAACTATAGAAGAAGATTCTGGTTTAAGTTATACAGAACTTGAATATAATTATGCCGTTTCTAAGAATATGCCTGTATTTGCAGTCATTTTAGAAGAGAGCTTCTTATTGACCAAAGCTGCCGCAAAAGGTAAGTATAAAATTTTTGAAAAAGAATGTATAGATCACTATGAACGTTTTAAATCTGTTGTTGAATCAAATATCGTCAAATTTGTCAGCAATATCGATCAAATACCTGCTATCATACATTCACAGATGCATGACATCTCAACTGATCCGGATTATAATCTGACCGGATGGATCAAGTCTTCACAATATGCAGACAATCTAAAGCAGCAGTCTATTTCTGCGCTTCATGACAGCTTAAGGAATACGCTGAAAGAATTAGCATATAGAAGTACAGCGAAAGATATCTCAACCTGCACAAATGCAATTTCATCTGAAATCGCAAAAATTTTAGAAATAAAAGCAATATTGGAATCTTCGCAGAGGATCATACGGTTACGCCTTTTGGAACGCCCTGATTTTATAAAAGTGACCACAACGCATATCATGAAATTTTCATATATAAAAGCGCATGAGCCTTATTTCAAATTATATTTGGAAACGACAAAACAGCAGTGTGAATCCTTTAGAGTTGAGAATCTGACAATTGACAGTATTGATTATACGCCGCAGATACAGCTTTGCCAGGACTGTAATACAAGCAGAGGCCAATTTGTTTATAACGTGAAAAGCGATTTTATCCCTCCGGATTTAGAATCCTGCGATATCCATTATGTTTGCAGTTATGAATGCCCCATACTCGATTTTTTTCAAACACACAGGCTTTCATATCCATGTAATCACTTTTCTGTATCAGCAATGTTAGAAAATGATACCAATGATCAGTATTCTATCCTTGGTTCTACATTTTCTTCATTTAGCAAGATACATTTTGACGATTATAAAGCATCTGAGATGCATAATATCGGTATGTGCAATATGAATCTTCCAAATTGGTCCTTACCCGGCGCCGGTTATGCGATCACCATAAAAAGAAAGTCATCAGATAATCATATCTGAGCCAAGGGGCCCTGATCAGCAGCGCGGAAGACAAGGCTGCGGGTGATAACCGCATCACTGCAGGATATTGCTGCGATCCATGATACCTCGCAGCAATATCCTGCAGTCAGACAGCCTTTCCCGGCAGA
The DNA here is from genome assembly GCA_000403295.2 of Lachnospiraceae bacterium M18-1. Classification (GTDB taxonomy): domain Bacteria; phylum Bacillota; class Clostridia; order Lachnospirales; family Lachnospiraceae; genus Schaedlerella. Next base: position 1,619,914 of record KE159605.1, read on the forward strand.
CGGGCATCAGATAAGCCTTACCACCGCCGCGAAAAACTGAGACCCCCTTTTTCAGGGCAGCCCGTTTTCCCGAATCATAATATAGATTCTGCGTATTTCCCGCCAATCATGCAAGGTCTGCCCGGCGGAAGAAGCCATTATCCTCCCGTCACTTCCACACAGCTTCCAACTCCTTCCCGGCTCCGCTGCTTCGTCACCACGATCTTCCGCTCGATCCGTTCCTTCAGTTCCGCCACATGGGAAATGATCCCCACCATACGGTTCCCTTCCGTCAGCCCCGCCAGCGCCTTCACCGCCTGATTCAAAGCCTCCTCATCCAGAGATCCAAAGCCCTCATCCACAAACATGGCGTCCAGCCGGATCCCGCCTGCACAGGACTGAATTTCATCCGACAGTCCCAGCGCCAGAGACAGAGACGCCTGAAAAGACTCCCCGCCGGACAGCGTCTTGACGCTCCGCTCTGTCCCGTTATAATGGTCAATGACATTGAGTTCCAGCCCGGCCTTCTCCCGCTTGCCGTCTCCGCCCTCCTGTCGTTTCAATTCATACTGGCCGCTGCTCATGGTCATCAGCCGCAGGTTTGCCCGGCGCAGGATTCTGTCAAAATACGTCATCTGGATATAGGTTTCCAGTTCGATCTTCCGCTTCCCGGTCAAAGTCCCGTTGGCCGTATCTGACAAAGCCTTTACCCACACAAATTCCTGCTCTACAGCGATCATCGTCTGCTGCCGGTCACTGACCGCCTCATAGATATCCCGGTTCTTTTTTCCTGCCGCATACCGCTCCGCCCTCCTTCGGGACAGCAGCGCTTTTTCCTCCGACAGCTTCTGCTTTCTCTCCCGGATTTCCTCCTCCCGCAAAGGTTCATCGGACTGCATCTGCACTTCCAGCTCCCGGACCGCCGCCTGCAGCGCCGCCAGTTCTTCCCTGCACTTCCGGAAATTCTGTTCCGCCTCTTCCCTTTCCTTCTGGAGAAAATGCAGCTTCTCCCGGAACTCTCCGGCCTGTCCTTCCATTTCCTCCCTCGTCTGCTCCCCGATGATCTCCGTCAGATCATCCTTTTGCTCCTCCAAATGCTTCCGTTCCGCGTCCAGCCGTGTCAAAAAAAGATCCGCCCGGACCACCGTTTCCTCCTCCTGGCGCATTTCCTCTTCCAGCTTCGGAATCAATCCTTCCAGATATTTTTTGCGCTTTCTGTTTCTGCGATTTTCGGCAATCTCCCCGTCCAGTTCCTCCAGTTCCTTATCCAGCAGCCGGGTCCCGCCGGTTACCGTCCGAAGCAGTTCTTCCTCTCCCAGCTCTGCCGCATTACCATAAGAGTCCCCCCAGGGCATTCCCGGTACAAGAAGAAGCTCTTCCATCTGCTTCCGGTTTTCCATGCGCCGGGACTTCAGGATTTCCAGACGGCTCTCCTGTCCCCGGATCCTCTCCCGGCATGTTTCCAGTTTCTTTTCCAGCTTCCTGCTCTTTTCCGAAAGCCGGCTGCGCAGTTCCAGTTCCATCCGGATCTGCTGCTCCCGGAACGCAAACGCTTCTATCTGTTTCCTCAGCCAGTACGATGCGGACTCCAGCGCAGCCTTCCGTCTCTCATCCATGTCAGCCCCTGCTCCGAAAACCTTCTCATCCATACATACGCAATCTGCTTCCCGATCTGCTTCCTTCTCACCCGTACATACATCACATGAATCCGACACCGCTGCTTTCTCCCCCGCACATACATCACATGCACCCACTGCCGCTGCTTTCTCCCCCGCACATACATCACATGCATCCACTGCCGCTTCCTTCTCATCCGCACATACAGAACATGCATCTGCTGCCGCTGCCTTCTCACCCGTACATACAGAACATGCATCCGCTGCCGCACTCACTTCCCTGCTCTCCCTGCCTGCATCCAGCTCCGCACGTGCCTCTCCGATCCGGCTCAGCCTGACATCCAGCTGCTGCCCCAGGGCCATACTCCGGCCCGCAAGCGAATCCACATCTGCCCGCAGGTCTTTCATCTGCTCCCCAAGCGCCGACAGACGTTCTTCCAGGTCCTCAGCCTCCTGCAGTCCGGCATCATACCGCTCTTTTTTCTCTCTTGCCCTCTCCTGCTCCTTTTGCAGCTCTTTCAAATGCATCTCCAACGTTCGTTTCATCTCAGCCAGCTCTCCGGCAGTCAATGCTCCGGTCCGCTGCGCCTCCTGCTCCATTGCAGAAACTCCCGCCGCTTCCTTCCCGATCCTTCGCAGTTCCCCTTCCTCTTCTTCCACCTGCTCCGAAAGATGCCGGATCTCCCCGCTGATCTTCTCCACCTTCCGCTCCGCTTCCGACAGCTCCCGCTTTTTCTCGTCCAGCGCCCCTTTCTCCGGCGCCTCCCCTGCCAGCACCGCCGGCTCCGGATGGTGCCGCGCCCCGCATACCGGACACTTCTCCCCCTCCTTCAAATGTTCCGCCAGCATTCCCGCCTGGGCGTCAAAAAACCTCTGTTCCAGTCCATAATACACATTCCGCAGCCTCTCCCATTCCTTCGAAGCCGCCGAATAATCCTCCTGCTGTTTCTTCCGCTTCTTCTCATACCCCTTCAAACGCTTTTCGTGCCCCAGGAAATCCTCCAGAACCTGCTTCTGCAGCTTGGCCCCATGCCGGTACTCCACCTCCTCACGCTCCGCATTTTTCAGAGGCCGCATCTCTTCTTGCAGCTTCAACAGCATTTCCTTCCATGTCCGCTCCTGCTCCGTCAGCCCGGCCAGCATTCCCTCAGCTTTCACCTGCTGTCCCCGTACCGCATCCCACTCCATACGGCACGCTTCCAGCTCCGCCTTCTCCTTCTCCAGTCCTTCCCGTCTCCCGGTCAGTCCGACCAGCAGAGCATCCCGGTCCCGCAAAGCCTCCGCCTGCTGCCCGGCTGCTTCCAGCTCTCCTGCCAGATCCTTTTCCTGCGCCGCTGCCGCTTCCTTCTCAGCCTCGCAGCTTTCTTGCTCCACCTGCATCTCCAGATACAATTCTCCCTGCTGCCAGAGTCCTTGCCGCTGTTTTTCCAGTCCTTCCTTCCTGTGCAGCAGACGTTCCCGTTCCTCTCCTGCAGTTTCCAGCGTTTCCTGCTCCTTCTTCTTTTCCCCGATCTCCAGCTTCAGATCTCCGGCACACAGCAAAGCCTTTTCCCGTTTCTCCCGCTCCCCGGCAATCCGTACTGCCTGCAGTTCCATTTCTTCCTGCAATTTTTCCATAGCATGGTATCTTTTCAGGCTCTCCTCTGCCTGCCGGATCAAGACTGCCAGTTCCTCTTCCTTGGCCCCCGACTTCAGGGCCTTCTCCCGAATCTCTCCGGCCTGTTCCAATGCCTCCCGTTTCTCCTCCAGGGCTGCCCGTTTTTCCTCCAGAAGTACCGCCATCTGCCGGAAATGTTCCGCCTTTCCCAAAAGCTGGTCCTCCTGCTGGATCTTCTCCTCCAGGCCGGACAACTGCCCGTCCAGCTGCTCCAATGCCACCCCGTCCTGCTCCAAAAGCTCCTGAAGAATCTCCAGTCCTCTCCCTACCCTGCCTTCAAACTTTACTTTCCGCAGGCTTTCCAGCTCCAGACTGATCTCCGGACTGTCCTCGCAGGCCGCCCCCGACAGATACTGGCTGATACTCCTTCGGATCTCGTCATATTCCTTCCACCGTTCCTTTGCCGCGTCACGCAGCCGGTTCTGCACCTCCTGGTACAGTCCGGTATGAAAGATCTGCCGGAAGATTTCCCCCCGCTCCTGGGTTCCCGCCAGCAGAAGCTTCTGAAAATCCCCCTGTGCGATCATGGCGATCTGGGTAAACTGCCGGTAATCCAGACCGATCACTTCCTCCACAGCCCGGGTCGCCTCCCGCATCCGTGTCACCGGCTGTCTGCCGTCAAAAAAAGAGAGCTCCGCGTCCGCTTTCTGCATCGTATACCCGGTCCCCCGTCCCTTGGGCCGGAGGTATTCCGGATTTCGTCTGATCCGATACCTTTTTTCCCGATAAACAAATTCCAGCTCCACGAAGGTCGGAACCTCCTCCCCGGCATATTTGCTCCGGAACATCCCCGCCTCCCGAACATTCCCGCTGGCCTCCCCGTACAGCGCAAAAGTGATGGCGTCAAAAATGGTGGTCTTCCCCGCCCCCGTATCTCCCGTAATCAGAAAAAGCCCCCGGTCCCCCAGCCTGGAAAAATCAATCTCCGTTTTTCCGGCATAAGGTCCGAAAGCACTGATTGTCAGCTTTTGTGGTCTCATATTCTTCCCCTTTTCCATAAATGAGAACAAAAGTGCGCTTCGCACACTCCCGCATTGTTACATTTTTAGCAGCACAGCTCTTGTTCCGTGTGCTTCTCACTTCTCCTGTACCCTCTGGATCAATTCCCGCACAAATGCCTCCTGCTTCTCGCTCATCGCCTGGTTATTCTGCAGCTCATAAAACTCCCCGAACAGTTCCAGCTCCGACTTTTCCTCCACTCTGCAAGCTCCGTTCACTTCCCCGCTCTCCCGGGTCCGCCTGTTGTCATATTCCAGCCGCATGAGGTTCGGATAGATGACCCGCAGCTTCTGCAGCCCGTCCGGTATATCCTCCTCATCCGTCAGCGTGATCTGCACATAATCCTCCAGATTCGTATCCTGATAAAAGGACCGGTCCGTCACCTCCATATAAGTCCCCCGGATCCGCCGCATATCCCGAAGGGGCTTTAACCGGATCTTCCGGATCTCCACATTCCCCTTTTCTCTCAGTTCCGCCACCGTCACTGACTTTTCCTGCTCCGCCTCAGAAAAGGAATATTTCAAAGGTGTCCCGCAATAGCGGACCGTCTCCCTTCCCACATGCTGCGGACTGTGGAGATGCCCCAGAGCCACATAGTCAAATCCATCAAATACTGCCACGTCCACGTTGTCCAGCCCGCCTACCAGAATCTCCTCCGACTCGCACCGGGCAGCCCCGGTCACAAACTGATGGGCCGCCAGGACATTTCTCACAGATGGATCGATCTCCATATGCTCCACAGCCGCGCGCACCGCATCCTGGTAGCTGTCGATTTCCTCCTCCTCAAAGACATGCCGCACCGAAGCCGGCTTCACAAATGGCAGAAGATACACCCGCACCTCCCCAAAAGAATCCTCCAGAGAAATATACTCCACCTTCCCGTCATATACCGGAGACAGATATACTCCTCTGCTGGAAAACAGCTGTGCTCCAAATGCCACCCGCTCCGCCGAGTCATGGTTCCCGCTGACCGCAAAGACCGGCGCCCCCATCTTTGCCAGCCGGGTCAGAAACGCATCCAGCACCCGCACTGCCTCCGCCGGGGGCACCGGCTTGTCATACAGATCCCCCGCCAGGATCACTCCGTCAGCCTGCTCCTTCTCCACAAGCTCCAGGATCTGCGCCAATATATACTTCTGGTCCTCCAGCATGGAAAACTCATTCACCCGCTTTCCAATGTGGAGATCTGATAAATGTATGAATTTCATGAATTTTTCTCCATTCTGTTTTGTATTCTGCGATTGACAATTTATCACCTCACTGCCCTTTTATATACTTTTTCTTATTCTAGCATATGGCTATAGGGGAGCACAAGGTAAAACATCCAACCCAGATCCAGAATCAAAAAATTTTATTTATCTCCTCCCATAACTTTTCATATTCCTCATACCCATAACTGATTTTACATCTGGTTAATCTATTTTTTGCAAGCTCCTTTAATAATTCTAATTTATCCGGATTGCCGTTTTCTAAATAAAACATGATCGTCTTTTTCAGAAACATAAATTTTTCATGTTGATGCTGATGATGCCATTTATTTACAAGAGTATTGCTGCGGATCATTCTGTCATATTCATAGGAAAGATCATCCAGATAACAAATTTTATCTGCATAAGACAGTATATATGGAGTCCAGGCCTCATCATCATATACAAGAACAGGGAATAAATGTTCTTTTACAAGGGATGCACGATACAGCTTGTTCCAGACGACTACCCCATTGGCATTTCCGCTGATATAATAAAAACGGAAAAAATCATCTATTGATATGGCTTTATTTTCTTCCATTGGATATTGTAAATACCGTTCATAACCACGATTTGTTATGGAGCAGATCGAAGTCATTGCAATATCACAAGCGTTTGTAACCGCAGAATGATATAACCGTGCTATCATATCAGGATGAAGCATATCATCATTATCCATAAAAGCAATATAGCCGCCATTTGCATGTCGTATTCCAGTGTTGCGCGCAGACGGAACGCCGGCATTCTCCTGATGAAATACTGATACATTAGAGTATTTCTCAGCATACCAGTCAATCATAGTTGGCGTAGAATCGGTACTCCCATCGTCTACGATGATAATCTCCAGCTCAGTAAGTGATTGTGCCAAAGCTGTGTCGATCGTTCTGGTAATGTATTCTTCTGCATTATATGCAGGAATGATCAAACTAACCTTTGGGTTCTTATACTGCCTTACATCTAAATGGGTCAATTCAGATTTTGCTATGATCAATCTGCCTTTTAATGTATGAACATAAGCTTTGATAAAAAAGCCGCTGTTTTCTTCATATCCCGTTATAAGATGATAATGCTTGTGTATATTTTTCGTTTCATGTATCAATGTCCCCGACTCATCATATATAAAAAAGCCGTCTGCATTTCCTTTAAAATCCCACGAGAATGCCATGTTCCCATCATATGATCGCTTTAACACGGTTGTTGAAAACGTACAGTTATCCAGACTATAGATCGTAGATGGAACAGATACGCCGCAAGCTTCTTTTCTGTAAAATGCTTGTATGCATTCTACTATACATCTCTTGGTGTAATAACCATTTCGCAGAGCAGGTGCAAACTGTTCTATATTTCTAAGATATTCTTGGTATTCCGATTCATCCATGGCTTCGATCTTTGTAACGGCCTCATTTAGAGAATCGACAATCAGTCCAAGATGGTTCTCTTCTATTAACGTTTGATTTGAAATTCCTGCCGGGACGATGACAGGGATTCCTGCTGCCAGATAAATACTGAGCCAAAACTCCGTATGATATTTTATGCTCATATGATCGTATTCATCCGCATACCAGATCAAGCCGAATCCTCCCTTTGACAATTCTAAAAATAATTCCTCAGGAGTCATATCTGTCGCATTAGAGATATTCAGACATGTATTGTTCAGAGGCGTATACAATTTCAGGGGAATCCCATACTCCCATTTATTCATTTCCTCATAGATTTTATTGTATATAAAATGAATCTCCTTCTTAAATGCCGGTGTATTCATAAAAATGTTGCTGACCGTATAATCCCACATTTCTTGAATTATAAATTTTATATTTTCCCGGATCCCCTTATCAAGTAAAAATTGCCGCATAGCAAAAGAATTGACAATCAATATTTCAGCCTGATTATATAAATTTATCATTTCACATATTGTATAGTTATTTTTCTCATGAAGGAGCGTCTCAAAGTTATGGATAAAAATTGCGATCCGGCTGCGGTATGCCCTTAAATGGCTGATCAATTCACGTTCAAATTTCAAACCGTTTCCTGTAGGCAGCTGGCAGATGACAATGTCTCCCTGGTTAATTCCAGAAATGATGCCGTCAATTCTGCTATTAAGACTTTCAGAACTTTCCTGATTACCGTTATAGCGATAGATCCCCATTTCCCTGCACCCTATTTGATGCGCAATGTCTACTGTCATATTCTGTATATATTGAAATGTGTTTCGCAGAGATAGTCCATTTATTTTCGTGATATATATATTCATACCTGTCCCCTTTTGTTTTTTATTTCTGCATTCCCTGCTCCAGAAGTGATCTCCAGATTTCTTTCTTTTTTCTTTGCTGGACCAATAATAATTTCTGCATCAGCTCTGAACTTTTTAATATATATTTAATTACCAGAACCATTTGCTTATATTTTTTTGCCTGATAAATACATCCTTCTACGAATAATTCTTTATGATGCACGGTATTCTCAAATCCCATGAGCAGCAGATTCTTTTGATGTGCCACATTTACTGCATCACGGATTTCCCTCCAATGGTTGATATCCAGATAGAAGTCACATGTATCCCACAGCTTCTCTAAAGTCTCCTGGTTCACACATGAATAAATGTTCACATTCTCTTGTTCTCCTATCCTTTTTAACTTATCTGATACCAATGTGTCCGCCGCAATGTGGAATACAATGTCCGGCAATTCCTTCGTCAATTCTTCCAGCTTCTCAATCTGGTCAGAATTTGTCAGAATCAGTGCTTCACCCCTTGCTTTATTCTCCGGATAATGCTCTGGGACCGCATAAAACCGAATACCATTCTTTCCGCCCATATTGATATATTTATTCAGCAGATCCTCGTTCGGAAACAATGTATACTCCCATGTCTGTATTCCATCCGGCCTTACGCTTAAAGACTCCAGCATCTTATCATCCTGCACAAAGAATACCCTCTTCTCTTCTGCCGCCGCTTTCATCATATAATGCTCTAAAAATTCAGCGCGGGAATTAAAGAACGCCTTTACAGTTCCATTCTCCAATAAAGCAACCACATCATTTCCGGGATATTCTATGATCACTTCCTGATTCCCGTCAGAATAAAACACTTTCGATTCCACTGTTCCTCTTTTATCACGAAATTCACTTGCATACTTTAAGCCGTATTTGTTGTAGAAATCGACCTTATATATCCAGCCGTTTTCCATGCACCATTCCACACGCTGCACAATTCGTTTTCCCACATTTTCTGCAAAATCCATCTTCTGCCCTGAGGTCTGCTCACGAAAATAAACAAACGCCCGCTCGTATCCCATATAATACATACCAATGGCCGCACCGTTTTGCCGCGTTTCCCAGTAGTCTGGAATATCCAGAGAATCAAAAATCAATGCGTTTTCCTCATGCCGCTCATGATTTTGGCTTAAAATATAATATTCATAAGGAGACGAAATATCGCCTGGTAAAAAACCATCGTCTTCAAAAACCACAACCTTTTTCTCTGCTCCCAGGCTTTTTTGTGTCTCCCGCAGTTTCTCTATATTTTCAGTATACTTATCTGAAAAAAAAATCATTACAAAATCTCCTCAAGGTGTTCCTATACAGTTACTGTTGGTCCGCCAGCATTGCCACAATTTCCTTTGCATATATGTCATCATTTTCTAATTCAATATTCTCATCAAAATTAAATTCCGCCGCATGTTTATTTTTAAATTTCACTTTGTGCATTGCTCCCATTTTATACCACTCATATTCAGAATCAATATGCCCGATATCTAATGCCCAATAACCCTCGTAAGCCAGATCACAGGCCAAAACCTTTGCTGTCGGCCCCAGCATGAGCAAAATTAATTTATCCTTTCCATGCTGCCTGATCGTATCTAAGATCATCCCATATTTACTGTATGCATTATGAGACGGACAAATAATCCGCTTTACCGAGTTTGCACCTTGGAACAAATCATTCCCCACACCAGACCGTGAATAGAATCCTTCTACGATCAAAATATTTTTATCTGCAAAAAATGTTTTCAGATTTTGAAAATGCTTTCCAGAGATAGATTTATCTGCCAGATCCATATAAGGCCGTGAAAGAAATGCACTCCCATAACATTTTCCACCCAAAATAACTTCTGCATAAAAATCTCGATACTGTTCCAGATGCCTCTCCCAAAAGGAACTGCATTCCGCATGATAGCGTTCCCTTCTTTCAAAAATATCCGGCAGGCATACTAACAAATTGTCATGATCGGGATTGCTGATAATCTGTTTCAGTTTTTTCGCCAGCTCTTCATCGTAATCCTGATAGGGAATAGAATGTCCGGTCATCAGATTAATTTCCCCATCTCCAAAACGTGCAGCCGAAGTCTGTCTGTCCTTCAAATATTCCAGAGTCTCCTGCATATCCAAAATATTTACAAATTTCTCACCGGAAAAATAGATCTGTTCCGACTCCGCTGCCGCCATCTTTCCTTTTATCGTGTTGACAAATGCCTTTATAAAAAATCCACTTTCTTTCCGGAGACTTTTTATCATGAAATGATGCCGGTTCACATCGTTTGTTTCATATATCCGCATTCCAAGCTCATCATATATCCAAAACCCATCTGCCGATCCTTTATAATTCCACCGCAAAACAAAATCTCCATTATAAAATTCATATAAAGCAGCAGAATCGAATTTGCCGGATATCGGCGCCACTCTAATAGCCGGGACATGACAGTGATACTCTTCCAGTTCTTCCAGCAGAAGCTTCTTTTGCTCTTCCGTTGATACCACCATGGTATCAAGCATCTCGGCATATGGAAACCAATCATAATAATATCCATTCCAAAATCTACTTTCACTTTTTTTCTCTCTTGAAGAATGATGGCCGATATGAGCCAACGCGGCAAACTGCGCCGCCTTTCCGAACGTAAAAACAGCCTGCATGAACTCACTCGGTACGGAATCGTCCAATATAACAACATCCTCTTCTGACAGATCCAACACCTTTATAAATTCTTCCACAACCTGCATTCTCATAAAAACTCTGCCGTCCGGAAACAGGAACTTCTCTTCTTCCCCCTCAAATACCTGATCATACGCCGCGGAGCCGTCACGGTTATAAAATGTACGCCTTGCCAGTTTCGCATACAATCCATTTTCTGACGCTGCTGTTATATACGAATTACTAAAAATGATCCTGTCTGTATAAACCTCCATACGAAGCAGCTTTGTATAGCTATAATAGCAGATTCCCCAAAGATGATCCCGATCCCTCTCATCCAGCAAGATCACAGCGATGACATAGCCGCCCTTTACCAGCCGGATTTCTGATTCAAGATGAATGATCCCTGTATAATGTAAACTTTCTTTCAGTTCTTCCAGCTTTTTCTCTGTTTTTATTGACAGCTTCAGTGAATCGTTATCCGTAAGATACTGATACATACTCACTAACTGCCCGGCATCTATCCCGGCTTTCGTATAATGATCAATTTTCTTATGCTCCGGTATTTCCGTAAATATATATTTGATCGGAACAGACGTTTCTCTGGAAGTCTGCTCCTTATATATCCGTATACGGTCTGCACAGTCTATGGCACGTTCAATATCCCGGCCCAATAAATAGATTGACACTTTTTGTTCCCCCGCCTTTTACACTTCCCCCAAATTCTGATAACTTTTTACCGTCTCCGACAGCGCCGATTTCCTTTGTTTCTGCAGCATCTTTTTCAGCGCCTTGATATCTGACATGGCCGCTTCCGCATCCATACGCATCCGCTCCCACTCATTTGCCGGATAGACATATTCTTCTGCCGTGTAATCTGCCTGATGCATTGTTTCCTGAAATGCAAAAATCATATGATTATGTAAAAAGGCCCTGTAAACTGCTGAAACGATCTCCGATTCATGATTGATATCAAAATAATAATCACAATGTTCAAACAGTTCATTCAAGATCGCTGTCCTGACTCCTGGATAGAGGCTCACATTGGCATACCTCCCCATCCTTGTAAGTTTGAGAGACATCTCCGTGAGCGCCGCAATATGAAAATGCATCTGCGGCAATGCTTTGATCAGGTCCTCACAATGCTCAATATGATCGGAGTTCGTACAGATCAGAGCCTCCGGCCGGTGCATATTTCCCTTTGCAAACGGATAAACAAACCCCAATTTATGAATCATACTTTTCTTTGCCCCAAGTTCGATCAGCTTATCGTAGGATTTCTTCTTTTGCACGATGACCATAGCCGTGCGTCCGGCCTCCCCCTTAAAAATAGACTGCATATTTCCTGGGATGTCATCCCGCTTCGGCTCCTGCCAAAATAATACATCCCGCTTTTCCTGGGACTTCAGCCGATTCGACACAAAATACGGTGTGGACAAAGAATTATAGAAAATCCGGTTCTGTTTAAATCCCGCGCGCGCAAAGAAGTACAGCACAAACTCCGTCTTGTTGTGAAAAATCCGCACCTCATTCTCCTCATTTAAAATGATATCGCCGGTCACAAAATTCTCCACTATGACTTCCCGACCGTCTGCCGAAAAATACGATTTATTCACCTTCTGCCCCTTCGCGTTAAAGATCGTCCGTCCGTAGATCGCCCCATAGCGGTTGTAATGATCGCTGGAACGGACGACTCCACGCTCATCGTACCAGTCCACCACTCTTACCATACGTTTATGCTTCGGCTCTGCATAGAAGATCCTGCCCCTCTCCTTATCCAGATCCTGCACCTTACCGCTTGTATTCGTACCGCTGATCTCCCAATAATCCGGCACCCTGATCTCATTAAAATACTTTGGCCGCGCCGCGTCTCCTAACACAGCCTTAAAATCACCAAGGAAAAAATGATACACAGCCGTCACGTCATCCGGCAAAAAACCGTCGTCCTCGATCACCACGGCCGGATATTCAAACCCTGCCGCTTTGAATGACAGATGTAAATTCCGGCTGTCCTGATCATAATTGTCTAAAAGTAATATCGCATCATCCAGTTTCACAGTTGTATTGGAATCTGTCTTTTCTTTTGTCTTTTTCCCTTTCTCCATTTCCTTTTACACCTCCATAAAAAACCCGTCTTTCCGTATCAGATCATAACTCCCCATAATAGCGGTCACTCATAAAGCAGTTTGAACACTGCATCTGTCAACGCTTTTTTCGTAAAATATCCTTCACGCAGCACACAGGCAAATGCTTCCGCACTTTCCGCCATGCCGTTATACTCTTCCTCATTCATATGCTCGATCCGCTCCACTGCTTCCTCCAGTGAATCTACGGCAATTCCCAGTTTTTTTTGAATCACAGTTTTTTCTTCCGCTATCCCGGAAGGCACAATAACCGGGAGCCCCGAAGCCAGATAAGTGCTGAGCTTATAAGAAGCGTTCTTTTTCATATACTCGCGCCAATTAGGGTCCTCTGACCACAGCAAGCCAAAACCACCGCTGTTTCTGAGGGCATCCGCTAATAAATCATCATTATGAAACCATTCCAGAAAACGCACATTCCTGCCTTTAGCCCACTCCCCATCCTCCGTACTGACCGCCAGTTGGATATGGTCATACTTCCATTCTCTGGCAAATGCATATCTGGGGTTCCTATCCGGGTTTGCCGCAAAGTTGATCACCTTCTTAAATCGGGGTTTTCTTGCAGGCTCAACAGACAAAACATGATCCCACATTCTCTGGACGACCACTTTTTTGACAGTCAGGCCATGCGCACGCAAAAAATCAACCATGGCCTGTGATGGGGCGATAAGCACATCTGCCCGATTATACAAGTCTATATATCGGCTGAGCGGTATCACCCAATTGGGATACATCAGCGGTATGACATCATGAATAAAAACGATTTTTTTTGCCCCCACACGCACATTCAGCCTGTCCATTAATTTTTCTTCAAATACAATATTATTCCACGTGGGAGTCTGCAGCACTGCCACGTCATTGCTGCCCACAGATGCAATGATCCCCTCTATCCGTGTCCGTAACATTTCAGCTGTATCAGATTCTACCGCATAGCAATATATTCCCAATTCCCCATACTGCAAGTCTCTCTTTGCGATATGGACCACATCATTTTGAGTCTTTGTTTCCGTTTTGCCAAGCCCATAAATATTTGTAATATGAACTTTCATAAGCAGTCCCCTTTCCCCCTTCTCTATTTCACTTCAATATATTCTTCCATCCCTTTTCCACTTCTTTTGTAAGATACATCTTCGCCTTTTCATAAGAGTGCTCATGAAATTTTTCCATATCCGCTTCTCTGAACAGCCGGACGATGCATTCCGTCAGCTTCTGTATCCGTTCCTTTCGCCCCATCTTATCATGCACTGCGATCAGACAGCCGTTTTTCCCGTCGTCTATAAAATTCTGGTTTCCATAACGTACATCAAATCCTATGATGGGCAGACCAGAGCCGACCGCTTCCATCAAAGTGAGTCCGAATCCCTCGCTGGTCGAGCCAGATAAGTATACTTCATACTCCTTATATACCTCATCCAGATCTTGCTGTCCGCAAAGCCGTACATAGTCTCCGCATTGCAGCTTTTGAATCAATTCCTGCAATGTTCCCTCTTCTTTTCCCTTCCCGTAAATATCCAGCGAAACATCCGGTATATACTTTCTGGCCGCCGCTGCTGCTTCGATCAGCCAGTCTACATGCTTTTCGTCAGCAAGTCTGGACGCCGTGATCATTGCATGCTTTCTTCTTTTCTCTGGTTTCTTCAATTCATCCAGACCTCCTGCCGGGACCGTCACGATCCTGGGGCTGATCCCCATATACTTTTTAAACTGCTTTTTCAAAAGTTTATTTTGTGCATCTGTGGAAGTAACATAAAATTTCACATGTTTATGCTGGGAAAATGCATATTCATAAAAGTTGTTCCAAAGGATATGCTCCTCATCCGTACTTGCTTCGTTAAAATGGTCTGCATGGATCACGATGCCGATCCGGGCCGGAGACGCATTCTGCATGACCGCCTGTCCAATCTCCTTATTTCTGTCTATGATAACGGTGTCCCGCCGCGTCAGATTGAGTTTTGAGACCATATACCCCACAAGCCCCTCTTTCGAACAGATCAGCCGGTCTGGAAACTGATACATGACAGCCTCATTATCTATGATCTCTTCATACGCCACCGTTCCATTCTCATTAAAAAATCTTCGTTGGTAAAGATGTGCTTTTTTATCAAATGGTGCGTAATACTCCGAATAGATCCTGCAGTATGTATAATAATCTTTCCGGATCAGACGCCCGTTTGATACAATCTCTGCCCTGTGCACCCGATTCTCTTTTCCGTTTACCAGATACACCATATAGTATTCATTCGTCCCCGGAAATGTGTATTTCACTGAAGCGCCCTGCCTGAGGCAGGTAAACCTCCGATTTCCGAATTTTTTTTCCAGATCCCGCAGCGTATAAGTCACCGGCGATGTTTTGCAGTCTGTAAAAAAAGTATAAAGCCAGATGATCTCCGAATCCAAAAATCCTATATTCTCTGTCATATGCTGAATATTATCCTTCGGAAACATATCCGTAAATATGAATTTTGCCTCTTGGCCTGCCTCCCGCAAAATCTTTGCGCGGTAAGCTTGCGCGTACTCCACACCGCTGCTGGCCCATCCGATTCCCAAGTTGAAATTATATACCATGCTCCTCCTCCTCGTACCTCTTCCCTCCGTAAATGTTTCTTATACCGCTGCGGCATTTACTTTAAGACTTCCTGCCACTTTTTTTCCACTTGTTCTGTAAGATAAGGCCTGGCTTTTTCATAGGAGTGTTGATGGAACTTCTCCATATCTGCCTTCGTAAATAACCGTATGACACACTCTGTCAATCTTTGGATCCGTTCTTCTTCCTTCATTTCATCACGGACGGAAATCAGATAGCCATTTTTTCCCTCGTCTATAAAATTAGGGTTTCCATAGCGCACATCAAAGCCTATGATCGGAAGTCCTGATCCTGCCGCCTCCATCAGAGACAGGCCGAATCCCTCACTCGTAGATCCTGACAGGTACGCCTCGTATTCTTTATATACCTCATCCATTTTTTTCTGGCCGCATAGGCGCACATAATCGCCGCAGTTCAGTTTTTGAATCAATTCCTTCAGCCGGGCCTCCTCAGGCCCCTTTCCATAAATGTCCAGTGAAACATCCGGTATCCTCTCTCTGGCTGCCGCAACTGCCTTGATAAGCCAGTCCGCATGCTTTTCTCCGGAAAGACGTGATGCGGTGACCAGGGAATGCCGGCGTCTTGCTCGTGCCGGGATCTTAAGTTCCTCCAGGCTTCCCACCGGAATCGTCACGATCCTGGGGCTTACCCCTTTATACTCTTTAAATTGCTTTTTCAGCAAACGGTTCTGCACATCCGTAGAGGTAACATAAAACTTTACGCGTTTGTTTTGAGAAAACATATATTCATAATAGTTATTCCAGCGGACATGATGTTCATCCGTATTCCTCTCATTAAAATGATCTGCATGAATCACGACCCCCAGCCGCGCGGGAGCGGCATTTTGTACAACGGCCCTGCCTGATTCGATGGATCTGTCAATGATCACAACATCCCGCTTTGTAAGATTTAAACATGACAGCATATAGCCGATCAGTTCCCCCTTTGAATAAAGGCATCGATCCGGAAACTGATACATCACCGCATCGCCGTCTATGATCTCTTCATACGCTGTCCCTCCGTCTTCATTAAAAAATCTGCGCAGATACAGATGTCCCTTGTGATCAAGCGGGGCATAATATTCGGAATAACTCCTGCAATATGTATAATAATCTTTTCGGATCAGACAGCCGTTCGAAATCATCTCCACTCTATGGACACGGTCCTCTGCGTCATTTACCGTATAAGCTTTATAATAGCAATTGATTCCCGGGAACATATACGTCACTACATTTTTTTCTCTTGAAGCATGATATTTTTTATGCTCAAATGTTTGTTCCAATTGTTCCAGAGTATAAGTTACCGATGAAATCTTACAATCAGTAAAAAAAGTATAAAGCCAGATGATCTCAGAATCTAAAAAACCGATATTTTCAGTCAGGTGTTCTATATTTTCTTCCGGAAACATATTTGTAAATATAAATTTTGCTTCTTTTCCAATTCTGCGCAGGATCTTCGCCCTGTATACCTGCGCATATTCTACTCCGCTGCTGGCCCACCCGATCCCTTGGTTAAAATTGTAAATCATACCGCACGCTCCTCATCCCTTCGTTTGTTACCATTCACGGCCGCGAACTGCAACCTTCGTCTCTTTGTTTGTCTCAGCCACACAGCAGTTCAAATATTGCATCTGCCAGCAGCCTTTTTGTAAAATAATTTTCCCGGATCAAATTAGAAAACAATGCCACATCGCCGGTCATTTTATGATATTGCGCTTTACTCATGTCCTCCACCCTACTCACAGCCTCATCTAAAGAGTCAACGGCCATTCCCAGATTTTTACGGATGATAGTTTCCTTTTCCGCAATTCTATTGTTTACGATCACAGGAAGCCCTGCCGCCAGGTATGCACTGATCTTGTAGTTCGCATTCAGCGCCATATACTCGCTCCAATAATCATGATCCGTCCATACAAGTCCGAATCCTCCGCCCTTTCTGAGCGCGTCTGCCAGAAAAATATCATCGTTGAACCAGCCGAGGAAGCTGATATTCTTCCCCTCTGCCCAGTCTCCCTTCTGAGCTGTCACTCTCAATTCTACCTGATCATATTTCCATTCTTTCACAAATCCAAATTTCCATGATTCCGGATCTCCTGCAAAATGGATCACTTTTCTAAATTCAGGTGTGATCGTACTGTCAACAGGTACCGGGAAATCCCACATTTTTTGTATGACTGTTTTTTTCACTGTCATTCCCTGCGATGCCAGAAAGTCTGCCATCCCCTGTGAGGGAAGTATCACTGATTCTGCCTGATTCAGGATCGCGATCTGCCTGCTTAAAAGATAACGATTATTTTCAAACATTAAGGAAGGAATATCGTGGACAAAAATGATCAGCTTCAATCCTTTATATTGCTTCAGCCGGTGCACAAAGGCCTCATCAAATCCGGTACTGTTCCATGCCGGATATTGAAAAATAACAACATCTCCGTACCCTACGGAAGCTATGATTCCATCGATCCGCGAATGCAATGCTTCCGGCGAGTCAGAATCCATGTCGTAAGAATAGATTCCCAGCTCTTTGCAGCCCATTGTTCTCGCAGTTTCAGCCGCCCTGTTTTGTGCCTTTAATGCCGTACTCGTAAAGCTCTGCCCGTAAATATTTGTAATATGAATGTTCAAGATTACCCCGCCTTCCCTGCTTTTACGGAAACAATATGTGAAGTTTATTCGCTTTGTCTACATAGACATCACTTAACAATATATTTCTCATAGCATTTTCTTTCACGGTCCTTTCCATTTTGCTGAAAGAATCAAATCCGTCGTTTTGATATTCAAACAGCACATTCCTCTGTGCCATGGCTCTGCCGGATACCGCAGACTGCAATTGCTGCAGATAGTCGACCTGTTCCACCCATGCATGATCGACTGCGCTGAGTATCGCGATCCGCATAAATTCATTCATACGCTTCCTGTCTCCCAGCGCATGCTCCTGCTTTTCCAGCCCTCGTTTCACCTTTTCAAGCAGGCAAGCTTCCATACAGGCCTCGTCACGAAGCGAAAGCTCTGTGACATCTTCATCCAAACGGTAGGAAATGTTATCTAAAATGTATCTGTGAAAATCATTTCGGTCGCTGCACATCCCGGAATCCAAAAAGCGCCTTATATTCTCCGCGGCAATTTCCATGATTTTTTCCATCTCCAATTCTCCGCCGTCGAGCAGGTGATTTCTTGTCGCATAGATCAGATCCCTCTGACGCCGGATCACCTTGTCATAATCAACAGAGCGCTTTCGTGACGATATGGAGCTTTCTTCGCTTAATCTTTGCGCCTTGTGAATCATCTTTTTCATTCTTCGTTTACTGATCCGTCTTCTGCCCTCTATATACTTCTCCAGATTTTCCGGTCCGTTCTCCTCTACAACTCCATCCTGGAGTGATACAAAAAATTGACTGGTTCCCGCATCTCCTTGTCTTCCGGCCCGGCCCCTTGCCTGACGTTCCGGCCTGACACTTCCCATCCGTCCGATTCCTATCACCGCAAGGCCGCCCAGTTCTTCCACCCCCGGCCCCAGCCTGATATCCGTCCCCCGCCCGGCCATCGCCGTCGCAACCGTCACTGCTTTCCGCTGTCCGGCTTCTTTGATGATTTCCGCCTCCCAGGACGCATTATTTGCGTTCAGTACATTATGCGGGATTTTTTCTTTCACTAAGACCTCCGACATACGCTCCGAGTCTCCGATCGTGGAGACCACGATCAGTACCGGCCTTCCCGTATCATGGATCTCCAAAATTGCTGCTGCCGCCGCCTCAAACTGCTCCTGTGCATTTCGAAAATGACGATCCGGAAAATCTTTTCTTTTTTGCGGACGGTTCGGCGGAACCACCAGTACCTTCGCCCCGTATACACTCCTTAATTCTTCGGGTGCATCCGCCATCGTTCCGCTCATCCCCGCCATTTTGGGGAAAAGCAAAAACAAATTCTGAAATGTAATCGCCGCCATGGATCTGGTTTCCCGAGAAGCCCTTAATTTTTCTTTCACTTCAATTGCCTGATGCAGTCCTCCTCTGAGTTTCACTCCCGGCAGCATCCTTCCGGAGCCGCCGTCAAGAAGTATCACTTCTCCTTCATTTGAAACCACATACTCTTTCCCTTTTTGAAACAGTACATGTGCCCGAAGGGCCAATATGACATGCCGGTTTATCTCAAAAAATTCCTCACTGTAGAAATTCTCGATCTGGAAAAAAGTTTCTGCATATTTGATTCCTTTCTCTGTAAACCACACTTTATTTTCTTCTTGCAGATAGTCCACATCTTTGGTAAGCGTGGTGACAAAAAAATCAGCCGTCTCATATAGCCTGGACTGTACTCTTGGGGAGCCTGAGATCACAAGAGGCGTCTGGGCCGAGTCTAAAAGCACGGAATCCGCCTCGTCGATCACCACATAATAAAATTCCCGCAGAAAACGATCACCTGCCCTGGTCACCAGATTGTTCAGTAGATAATCAAAGCCTAGTACACCGTGCGTGGTATACACAATATCTGCCGCATAAATTTTTTTCTTTTCTTCATTTGTAAAACTCTGTTTCGCATTTTCAGGAACTCCCGCCGCCACGGACAGCCCCATGAATCGGTATACTTGTCCCATCTCCTGCGCGTCACGCAGGGCAAGGTAATCATTCGCCGTCACCAAGATCGTGCTCTTTCCGGTCAGAGCGTTGAGATATAAGGGCATGGTCGCCGCAAGCGTCTTTCCCTCGCCTGTATTCATTTCAGCAAGATATCCCTGGTGCAGTGCGATCCCTCCCAGCACTTGTACATCATAAGGCGCGGTCCCCAATACCCTGTGATCAGCCTCACATATGGCTGCAAATGCTTCCGGCAAAATATCATCCAGGCTTTTTCCTTCTGCCAGACGCTGCTTGAACTCTACAGTCAGGTTTGAAAGTTCTTCATCTGACAGCCCTGCCATGTGTTCTCCATAGCTTCTTACCTTCTTTACGATTTTTTTTAGTCTTTTCAAGTTCCTTTTCCGTCTCATTTTCTATTTCCTGAATCACAATTGATCGAAAGTGAAAATGCTTCATTCCGCCGTTGATCAGCTGCAGCTTATAACTATAAGTCTTAAGCGGACATTGAAACTCCATCACTTTGTCTCTCACAGTAACATATCCGGCCTCTACATCGTACTTGTCATAAAAGACCAGCCGCACAAGCCATGCTTCCTCTTCCGGGCAGTCCACATTGACCGTGATCTGATACCTGTTCTCACCGTCAATGATCGGCAGCGCCGGTTCGATCCTCTGCTTTTGATAATTTGTTTTGGAATACCATTGTTTGATGACTGTCCCTGACGGCATCAGATTGTTTTTAAATTCCACATCATTCATCTTATGGTAATCGATTTCCGAACCATACAAATACGTATCCGAAGAGTATTCGCTCCAATAAACCGTCCATTTTTGTCCCATCATTTATTTTTTTGTCCTCTCAGGAAAATCTTCGCTTAGCATTTTTATAAACTGACTGGAAAACCAGTTTGCCGTTGCCGCCTGCGCATCTCCGTGCCTGCCGTGAAGCCCCCTTCCATACACCTGCACGCCTCCGGAGCGGAGATGGGAAAGCATTTCCTCATATACACCGCTTTCAAAATCATCCTCTATCATATAAGAAATGATAAATTTTGATTTTCCCCAGTCCGCGGAATCAAATTTATTCCAAAACTTGTCATTCACTCTCTTTATGGCTTCCTCACCCGTATCTCCGCCCAGATACCTTAATACATCTAATGATGTAGGATAACCGCCGGGCCGGGCATATTTCTCATTAGCCGCAACATTGCCAATACCAGCCAGCGGTTTCATCAGCAGCAATGCATGTGGTTTGATATCACAGCCGTAATACATGGAAGCATAAGCCCCCATCGAAAGGCCTGACAAGATCACCTGATCTGACGAAAAGCCCAGCTCTTTCATGTATTTGCTGATAGCAGAAAGTACCATTTCTTCGTATTCCTTACTTCCTACATAAAAACTTCCTCCCCTCAGCCGATGCTCTGACAGCAAAAGGAATGGGCAGCCAAGCTTTCTATTTAAATTGTAGCCCTGAAATCGTTCGGGTATCTCCCATCCTGAGAAAAAAACATTAAGCGGCGGTTTCATATCTCTGGGGTCAAAGTAGCAAAACAACTCTTCCCGGTCAGAAGTCACATACCGCTCTCCGCCCGGCAGAAAGTGCCCATGGCTGCCCCGGGAGTTCCTTTTATGCAGCGCTATGATCCGGAGTGTTCCGCTTCCTCTGGCGCAGATGGATACAAACGCCTGCCCGTTTTGTTTACTTTCTACCTGGACTGGCTGCGCTAACTCTGTCTCATCAAACTTCCAGCATTCCGCCGCCTCTGCAAGGCTTCCCTCCGCAAATCGAGTGATCTCAAGGCTGATAGACACGGAAGGGTCCTTACGATATTCCAGCCAAAAATCAAGAGCTTGTCCCTGGGGCAGATACACATTATACCGCCAAAAAGCTGCTTGTCCCAACTCCGTCCCAAAGTCACCTTCCAAAGTCACAGCGTATTCATCCCACTTCACCTTTCCAGAAAACCCCTGGGCGATTGTCCAATATTTCAGATCCAGCTTTTCACCGTAAGGCTTCGGATAATAGTATTTGGTTTCCTGCAGTAAAAAGTCTTGAATGTTCTTTAACGCAATATGCCGCGCCCTTTTGGAGCAGCAGAGCCAGGCTGTCCTGCCTTCTACATTCACGTGCCGGGTAATAAAAAGGGTGTGCGCCTTAACAGCTTGATATAAGAGGGGGACCTCTTCCTCCAAAGGGGATCGGTCCAGAAAAAACAGATCATATTGCTTGTCCGGCACTTTTACAAATTTTTCCATATATTCCAGGGAGACATTCGAGGGTAGTGTATATCTATGATTCCAATCCTCATTCCCTAACTGTAGAATATAAATCTGCTCCAACGGAATCCATCACCTCTTTCCACTTCTCAAGCAGTTTCTCTGTCGTATACTCTTTCACCAGCTCGTAAGAACAGATCATCGCCTGATTCCAATTTTTCAATCCGTCTAAATAGTAGTTGACAGCATCCGGCAATTGGACCATACTCCTCAATACAATCCCATTTCTGTCATGCTCGACAAACTCCGTCTCTGTCCGCACGATTTGAGGAATCCCCATACTGATCGCCGTGATCTGCAGATATAGCTCCGGAATTTCGCGTACATCAACAAGCACTCTCTGCTCCCTCATGCATTTGCTCACAGCCAGTTCGTCTATGCATTGTTCTACAAAAAATCTGACCGGAACAGATTCTTCCAGTTCCAAATCATTTTCCAAAGACTTTTCCTGTTCTTTTTCCGCCGCCCACCCTTCTTCCAGGCCTGCTTTCTGCAGTTCACCGCGGACCTGCTCCAGGACATTTTGTTTCCTGACATATTCAGCCCTTCTGGTAAAAAGGTAGATCCTGGCGGCTTTATTTACAAGTAAATATTCCCCTAATGATCGGATCAGATGACCGAATTTCTCTTCTTCCATTCCATCTATCGGAACCAGTATTTTCTGTACATCCAGCTGCTGGCTGATCCCTGAGTCTACCCGGGAATCATACGGCGGGATCGCTATGATGTTTTCAATCCGTATTTCGGAATCTTTTTGGATCTTTCTGACATTCTTTTCGGAATCTACAATAACATAGTCTGCCTCTTCTATGATCTTTAAGGACTCCGGATGATCTGCCGCCGGGTATCTGTCCTCGTAAAATGATAGGATCAGCTTTCTGTTTCCCAATACTTTCTTCAAAAGTCCTGCATGTCTCTCATGCATCGCCGCGCAAAACACATCTTGTTTTTTTGTCAGTCCTACATACGATGTCAGCACTTCACAGATCACCTGTTCCATATTTTCATAAGACAGCCTGGAAAATCTTCTGCTCTGCATCTCATTCTGATGCTGCAGCAGATATTCAGGGCATTTTTCATTTATCTGCACATGCCCGTCCTTATAAAAGGCCCTCATCTTCCATATTCCTTTTTCTGTCAGATAGTCCTGATGAACCGGTTTCCCATCCTCATAAAGGATGGTACTTGCAAGAAACCCACGGTCATCATAGATATTGCGGCGGCTTAATTTCTCATCCTGATACAGATCGATCCGAATCGGGTTTCCGTCTTCGCCGAAATCTATCTGCGCATACTTTTTCTTATGAAGCATGGCGACTACTGCAAACATACTATAGATAAACTCTATCTTCTCCGGCCATTTTAAATTATGAAAAGACAGTACCGCAGCCTTCTTTCTTGTCACCTCCTGTATCGCGTCAAAACACGACCAATACGGTGCCCGGTATACGCCTTGTCTATGAAGAAAATGGCGGAAGTTTGGCGTAAAGCTAAGAAGAATGATATGGTACGGACAAGCGCCGCTCCGATGAAAAAGCTGTATCTGCTTCACCGTATCATCAAACTCTGTATGCATATGCCTGGACCACCAGCTCTGTTCATTTTCACACCACTGGTTCTGCTGATACCAGGCCGGAATAAAATATAACATCTTTTCCTCCAAAGTAACCCAAAATCATCTGCTAAAACAATGGCCGGCAGGAATCATATTTATAAAGTGATACAAGTTCTCTGTAAATCGTACACCAAAAACTGGTCAGCATCATGACAGAAGATGGAAGCATTGTGAGAGTGCTGTCAATATCACCTCTCAGCTGCAAAACCAACGGCACCGCAATGCAAACACCCATAACTGTGGCGCTTAATAAACTGATCCTCCATACCGTTCCCTGCAGGTACCGCCTCGTATCACGGCCTGCGTGAAGATTCACGATACTGTCCCCGCTTTTCAGAAACTGTTCCATGATATCCTTCGGGCTGAGCATAAGGAACGAAAAGCCTATTGTAAGCAGATACTCGCATAAAATATATATCACGATCCCCAGCGGCTTCGACAACGTCATATTCATCCTCCACCAAAGAATCCCCTCATGATAAGGGAACAAATTTCCCAGCAGGGAAAGCAAAAGCTGCGGCAGCATAAACACTGCCGTAGAAAACATCACCGGCATCACTCCCACCGGATTCAGCTTGATCGCCATATAATTTTTATCCGCATAAATATTATGTATGGATATACGCTGTACCGGAATCCGCTTTTCTGCATTCTCCATGACAAGCGCAATTATCATCACAACCATGGAAATCAATAGCGGAACCGCAAGATTTTCTATACTGTGGTGAAGGACAGTCGTTGTGATCCGCTCCAGAGTATTGGCCAGACCCAATACCATCCGTCCTCCGACTCCATACTTTTCATTTCGTTTTGACAGCCACAGGATGACCATGACCCCCGTCACCATTTCTACAATTGCCAGTGTTTTTGCGCCCTGAAGCAGTTTCCCTTCCACTGAAAATTTTAACTGTGTCACTTGGACCAGCGCCTGCAATATGGCTATCGCAAATGTCATCATAGAAGACATACGATTCATTGTTTTGGGAGAAACTTGTGACTTAGAAAAGAGTTTTCTAATTCCCATAATGACTTGTACCAAGAGTCCAGATATCATAAATGGGAAAATTCCCAGTGCAAAAATAGAATGACGGTAAGCATCACCGCTGATCGTCTGCATCAATACTTCCTCTGCGTTGATCGCTTCATAAGTATAAGCAGATACATCTATTCCGTACAAAGGAACACATTTTCCTAATATATATACAAGAAGGATCAAACCTGTATACGCAAGCTTGTACTTCATTACTTTCTCTTTTTGTTCTGATTGAGGCAAAATATTTCTCCTGATTTTACATAAAATTACATACTTTTCATAACTTTATTATATTACTGTCTATCTTTAATCGACGGCCACCCTTTCACAGGTGGCCGCCATGCATTTATTATTGTTTCTCTGACAACTGGTCTTGCAGCTCTTTTATCTCTTTCCCTAACTTGTGCCTTCTTACGAAGAACAAAGCTGCGGCCGCAATGAAAAGTATCAGTGCGGGAATATCCCACCAGCAAAACCCTAATGTCGCGTATTCAAAAAATCCCATAGATGCTTTTTACCTTTCTTCGTCTTCCAGCTTTTTCTTAATGTCCGCAATTTCTTTTTTCTGCTTTCTTGTACTTCCGATGTACGCACCGCCCATAATAGCAGCCAAGATCAGCTCAATAAAGTGCAGGATACAATGTCTCACGCTTTCTGCCAGATTCATGTTATCCAATGGAGTCTCCTCATCTGTAATAGATGTCAGCTCGTTTTCGTCCACTGCCTGAACTCCATCATCTGTATCCATAACTGCCAACGGCACTTCCTCGTCTGGCACTGCAACCACCGGTGTCACTGCTGCTACCGGCGCACCTGCTGCCGGAGTCTGAGCCGGAATTACTACTGTCGGCGCAGCCGGTCCTGCAGGTCCAGTCGGTACGGTCGGGCCAGTCGGGCCGGTTGGGCCAGTTGGGCCAGTTGGATCTTCAGGTGTATTCGGAGCAGCCGGTCCATCTTCTGCCGGCGTAAACGGACTGTCAACACCAGGGATAGTTTCGCTCATGCTCGCGTCACTCATACTTGCATCGCTCATACTTGCATCGCTCATACTTGTGTCACTCATACTCGCGTCGCTCATACTTACATCGCTCATACTTGCGTCGCTCATACTTGCGTC
>KE159605.1:1645772-1646990 GCA_000403295.2 Lachnospiraceae bacterium M18-1
ACTTGTGTCGCTCATACTTGTGTCGCTCATACTCGCGTCGCTCATACTTGCGTCACTCATGCTCGCATCGCTCATACTTGTGTCGCTCATACTTGCATCACTCATACTTGCATCACTCATGGAGGCGTCGCTCATACTCATATCGCTCATACTTGTGTCGCTCATACTCGCGTCACTCATACTTGCATCGCTTATACTTGCATCACTCATACTCATATCGCTCATACTTGCGTCGCTCATACTTGCATCACTCATACTCGTATCGCTCATACTTGCATCGCTCATGCTTGCATCGCTCATACTTGCGTCACTCATGGAGGCGTCGCTTATACTTGCATCGCTCATACTTGCGTCACTCATGGAGGCGTCGCTCATACTTACATCACTCATACTCGCATCGCTCATACTTGTGTCGCTCATACTTACATCGCTCATACTCGCGTCACTCATACTTGCATCGCTCATACTTATGTCACTCATGGAGGCGTCACTCATACTTGCATCGCTTATACTTGCATCACTCATACTCATATCGCTCATACTTGCGTCGCTCATACTTACATCGCTCATACTCGTGTCGCTCATACTTACATCGCTCATACTTGCATCACTCATGGAGGCATCACTCATGGAGGCGTCGCTCATACTTACATCGCTCATACTTGCGTCACTCATACTCATATCGCTCATACTCGCGTCACTCATACTCATATCGCTCATACTTACATCACTCATACTCGCATCGCCCATACTTGCGTCACTCATGGAGGCATCGCTCATACTTGCGTCACTCATGGAGGCATCACTCATACTCGTGTCACTCATACTTGCATCGCTCATACTTGTGTCACTCATACTTGCATCGCTTATACTTGCATCACTCATACTCATATCGCTCATACTTGCGTCACTCATACTCACATCGCTCATACTTGCGTCACTCATACTCACATCGCTCATACTTGCGTCACTCATGGAGGCGTCGCTTATACTTGCATCGCTCATACTCATATCGCTCATACTTGCGTCGCTCATACTTGCATCGCTCATACTTGCATCGCTCATACTCGTGTCGCTCATACTTACATCGCTCATACTTGCATCGCTCATACTTACATCACTCATACTCGCATCGCTCATTGAGGTGTCGCTCATACTTGCATCGCTCATACTCATATCGCTCATACTTGCATCACTCATACTCGTATCGCTCATACT
>KE159605.1:1649107-1686185 GCA_000403295.2 Lachnospiraceae bacterium M18-1
GCGTCGCTCATACTCGTGTCGCTCATACTTGCGTCACTCATACTTGCATCGCTCATACTCGCGTCGCTCAGTGAAGCCTCCGCTTCGCTCTCACGCACACTTTCAAATGTTGATCCTTCTGGTTCTTTACCAGTTTGTTCTTTATACCATGCTGCAAATGCCTTTGTTCCTTGCTGGCGCCATATCATAGCACCTATCACTTTCTGTTCTTCAGTTAATTTACCACCCCAGAACAGATGCTCTGATTGGGTATAATTATCAACAGCACCAACAATTGCGGAGCCTATAATTTTATCCCAAAAATAATCCGCATCTTTTATATCTACATCTTCCCAAGCCTGATCCACCTCAGCTAACGTCATAGTATCTATGCCATTTACACTCAGCATACTGAGCAGTTCAGCCAAGGACAACTCTCCGTCCTGGTACAGCGAACTCATACCATATTTGTCCAGTAAGCTGAATAATGCTGCAAGAAATGCTTCTCTATTATCATCCGTTGAATTTGAACCGTACTCTTCCAGCAAATTCTTTAATTCTGATTCGAGGGATCCTTCATTTTCAGTTAATTCATCTAAGCTATTTGATTCTTCCCCGTTCATTGACTCTGAATACAGCGTATTGCTTTCTGTACCAGTAACTGAGTCCTGAACCATTTCCTCTGATTCCAGTGCTTCACTTGCCAATGTAGAGACGTTCTCGCTTTCACTGCTGCTAAGGCTATCGTTCACGTCTTCACTTGTGCTGATATCTTCACTATGATCTATGTATTGATCTTCACTCGTTTCTGACTCCTGCTCTGAAGTCTCACTTGTACTTGCGTTTTCACTCTCGCTTGTCTCAGCTCTTTCGCTCGTACTTGCATCTGCACTTGCGCTTTCACTCGTCTCAACACTCGCAGCTTCATCTTCCACGGCCGATTGAGAATCTTCACTCGCACTTATGTCTTCAGATGGCTGCTCCGTAACCCGAGCAATATTTTCGCTTCCGGCTGATGATTCATTCGGCGATTCAAGTTGAATAACCACTTCATTTTCATCGCCAAGAGTCTTTGTGGTATCAAGCTCGGCCGCATAAACAACATCCATGTCCTGCATGACACCTGCACCGCCAAAAGCAATTCCTGCTGCGGCAATACTTTTTAGTATCTTCTTTTTACTCATATTGCTATCCTCTATCCTTTCTTTGCTAATACGGATGCAAAGTTTCCGGCGGCCGGGCTGGCGTAGTACCAAAAGCACCTTAGCCCCCATAGCTTTGCGTCCCGCTGTTTCCAACGGTTTGCTAATTAAATTAGCAGCCGGGCTGACATCACGCTTCAAGCGTCTAAGTCCCCATAGCTTTGCGTCCCGCCGTTTCCGGCGGTTTGCTAATTAAATTAGCGGCCAGGCTGACATAGCACATCACGTGCCTTAGTCCCTATAGCTTTGCGCCCCGCCGTTTCCGACGGTTTGCCGAAATTATCTTTCCCACATTTGCAACCTATCATACAGGCCATCCTGTCTAAACGGTCACCCCCACTGCCATTGATGGCCTGTGACAGCAGGTTGATATGCCCGTCGAAGACAGTTCTGCGCGATTTTCGATACGCATACCTATCACCCCCTTCTTCTGATATACACTTTCATGAATCTCCCAGCACAGTAAACGGACAGTTATGATGAATGCTCCAGCTCCGGCCGTTTATACTTCATCATTTCCATGCAGAAACAGACATCTCTTTCAGGTACATTTAAATTTATGAAACCGAATAGATGCCTTCCTAAATCAACAACAAAATAACGTTCCTATGTTTTAACATTTTCATTGTCCGTTTCACAAAGCAGACTTTTTGAAACGATTGGTTTATAATGTTTCCATACAAAAAAAGGTTATAAACTGGTTGATAGATATGCTTTTTAGAGGTGTTTCTTATTGTCTACTATTTGTTACGCTCTTACTGTCCCTTTTCCCGTTTCCTTCCCCATTTCCACCTGCTCCCGGCACCTCCGGTAAAATGTGGAATGGCTCATATTCAGGGCGCTTGCCGCATTCCGCGAGGAGATCTCCCCCTGCTCCCACATTTCAAAATATTCCCGAAAATTTTGGGGCGTTTCTATCTTCTGACAACCGAATCTTACACCTTTCGCCTTCGCCGCCGCAATTCCTTCCGCCTGACGCTGCTTGATAAATGCCCGTTCTGTCTCCGCCACATAAGCCAGAATCTGCAGCACCAGATCTGAAATAAATACCCCCGTCAGATCACCCTGGACAGAATCCGTGTTCAATAAAGGCATATCGATCACCCGGATATACGCTCCGGTTTCCTTGGTAATATTCCTCCACTGCTCCAAAATCTCTCCATAATTCCGTCCCAGCCTGTCAATACTCTTAATGATCAAAAGATCCCCTTTGCGCAAAGCCTTCATAAGCCTTTGATACTGGGGCCGCAAAAAGTCTCTTCCGGACATCTGATCCAGGTAAATATTCTCCTTCGGAATGTCATATTCCCGCAGCGCGATCAGCTGGCGTTCCGGATTCTGCTCCCTTGTTGACACACGTACATAGCCATATTTTTTCATCTGTACCCGCCTCCTTAAATCTTTGCAACAGTTCCAAAATCCAGACTTGTCTGCCGCCTGCTGTTCGGAACAATTGCTGTTAGTAAGTAACCCCACTACATTATATACCAAACAATAAAAAGCTTTTTTGTTACTGTTCACACGGCGTCGTGTCCCCTGCTGCACGGCATCCGGCCAATAAAGTAACATTTGCCATAATATCCAGCCCCAATAATGTACTGCCTGTGACCGTGCAGCGTAGTGCACGGTCCAGGAGTGAACCAATGTCATTAACTTAAAGGAAAATTACCATTAAATGCATAGGAGGTGCCAAAACAACAGTTAACTTAAGGGAAATTAGAGAAAAAATTGGGAGAAAATGATGTCAGACAAGATGAAAAATGGAACATAGGGGATTTAAAAGCAGATTCTTACGGATTGAATTTGATGGGAAGGCATGACGATAAGACGAATGTGCCCATTTTTGAAAAAATGGTTGAATCCGCCTGGAGAAGTCGTATACTTAAGATGTTAGCTTTCCTTTTCGTTTAATTACGATAGCAAAAGCTGATTGGCAGTTTAAATCTTTGCTGGCGTGTGAAGGTTCTGCCCGGTCTGATCGGCTCAATATTTTGGGCGATCAGACCTTCCACATCCATGATCTTTTTCCTGTTATGGATCCGCAAAAAATTTCTGCAGATTTTAAACCCTTCTGAAAAATTCGCCTGATATCTATATTTGGTATTCCGGTTTTCAATCTCTACGTTCTGGATGATCTCAGAAGAAAAGTTATGGAGGATTGCCCTTGCCCAGACCTCCTGAACGATATAGTCATATTTTTTCGAATGGAATGCTTTGAGACAGAGGGGATATTTTAAATCCCGAAAGGAATTTTCCTCATTCCATCGAAGGTGGTAGAGATCTTTAAAATCTTCGATATCAAACTCAAGATCCGGAAGGTTTGTAATGATATTTTCAAAACATCCTTCTGAGATTTCAAACCGAACGACCCGGAGTGAGATCTCGTATTCGGTTTGCTTGTCCGTAAGGAAATCCATAGCGACATTTTTACAGACATGTCTGTAATCATCGGCTCTGTCAGGCTGCAGCCGTTTGCGTTTTGCCTGCAATCTGCTGAGAATACGATCAACGCGGCAATCCAGTTCCCTGACATCGTCAAGTGGATAGCCAAGGATTCCCTTCGTTTTTTTGGGGTCACATCGGATGAGAAAGTATTGTCCGTTTTCGATCACATGGGCATAGCTATTATAGGAGGCATAGCCCATGTCGGCAAAATAAACTGTTTTAGGGCCGGCCGAGCCTGCGGAATCGACCATATGGCAGAAAGCGGCAAATTCATTACGTTTTCGTCCAGGCTGTATGACAAGGTCAGTAAATCTTCGATCAAGAATCGAATAAAAAGCATTGATATGGATTTGGTTGAATCCCCTAGTGGATTTCCCGTTAGGTCCAAAAAAAGTATCCGGATCGTTCGGGTTCCTAAAAATATCACACCCGGAGCCATCACAGGCAATGAACTGGTATTTTCCGTTGTAAAGGTTCTTTTTGAGCTTTCTGTTAAAAGCAAAGAGGAGATTCCTGAGGGCATCCTGTCGGAGCTTGCTCCTCTGTTTGCAAAAAGCAGCTTTAGAGGGAGTAGAAATGTCACGATCAAAGTAATGGTAAAGTTCTTCTTTAATGCACTCAGCCTCCATGGTGAGAAAGAGAATGAGGAAATCCTGAAAGCCCAATTTTCTATTCCGAGTGAAATCCCTGCCCGGATGTTTGGCATAAAGATGAGGGTTGTCAGCGAGTTCATGGATGGAAGCGAATAAGATCGCTTTTACAGAAGATGAATATTTCATAATGTACCTCCTTAATCAGTTGAAAAGTGAACAATTCTTCCTGATTAATAGGCTTTTTTCTGATTTTATCAGAAAAAAGCCGCACATTTTGAAAGGTTTGTCAATAGTTTTTTAGAAAAAGCTAAAAAAGATTATAAAGATTTGAGTTAGGGGTAAAAAAGAAGATTTCTGCGTATAGTACAGAAATCTTCCTTAAGTAAATGACATTGGGAGTGAACAGTAACCACATCTTTCCTGCATATCCTATAAAGAGCCCAAACTATATAGAATTTTTTCTTTCATTCTGCTATAATAGCATCATCAAAAAAAGGAGAACATAACTATGAAATTTACTTTTGCCCACAACAATCTGAACGTATATGACCTGCAGAAGTCCCTGGACTTTTATAAGGAAGCCCTTGGTCTGACAGTAGAACGCACCAAAGACGCCGATGACGGGAGCTTCACCCTCGCCTTTTTAGGCGACCAGGCCACCCCGCACCTGCTGGAGCTGACCTGGCTGAGGGACATGAACCGCCCTTATGAGCTGGGCGACAACGAGATCCACCTGGCATTTACCGTGGACGATTTTGATGCCGCTCTTGCGAAGCACCGGGAGATGGGCTGTGTCTGCTTTGAAAATCCGGATATGGGAGTTTATTTTATCGAAGATCCCGACGGATACTGGCTGGAGATCATCCCCGCCAAATAAGAAAACGATCATCAATACAGCAAAAAGAGACGGTCTAAAGCCCGTGTTGTTTCCGGGCTTTAAAACCGTCTCTGTTCAGATCATCGGAATCGCTCCAGCAGAGAACTTCCGATCGTATCCCTGGGCATCCTTACCTCAAAATTATCCGCTGCCGTATACCCGATCACCCCAAAGTTTTCTGCCGTTTCCAGCCTTCCGCTCCCTTCCATGGAAGGCGAATACGCGAGAAGGGGCACCATTTCTCTTGTGTGATCCGTCCCGGTATAAGTAGGGTCATTGCCATGGTCTGCCGTGACCAGAAGCAGATCATCCTCTCTCATGCAGGACAGCAGTTCCCCCAGCTTCCGGTCAAATGCCTCCAGTTCCTTTCCATATCCCTTCGGATTTCTTCTGTGTCCCCAAAGTGCATCAAAATCAACTAGGTTCACAAAGCACAGCCCCTGAAAATCCCTGGCTGCGATTTCAATGGTCTGTTCCATTCCATGCACGCTGCTTTTAGATTTATGCGCCTCCGTGATTCCTTCCCCGCAGAAAATATCCTGAATCTTTCCCACGCTGATCACATCATACCCCTGTTCCTTCAATACATTCAGGGCAGTCCTCCCATAAGGCTTAACGGCATAGTCATGGCGGTTGGCAGTCCGCTTAAATTCACCCTTCCGGGATCCGGTATAGGGCCTTGCGATTACCCTGCCAACCTTCCATTCATCTTTCATGGTCATCTCTCTTGCGA
Organism: Lachnospiraceae bacterium M18-1; assembly: GCA_000403295.2. Lineage (GTDB taxonomy): Bacteria > Bacillota > Clostridia > Lachnospirales > Lachnospiraceae > Schaedlerella. The sequence continues at coordinate 1,654,937 of KE159605.1, forward strand.
TTTCACAATAATGATACAGATTCTCAAGTCCCATGGTTTTCTCATTTCCGCAGATCTGCAGAACAGAATCCGCAGAAGTATACACGATCATGTCTCCTGTTGCGATCTCATGTTCGCCGTATTCCTCCAGGATTTCTGTCCCGCTGGCGGATTTATTGCCTACAATCTTCCTGCCGCACCGTTTTTCCAGCTCAGAGATCAGTTCCTCCGGGAATCCGTTCTCCGTAAATGTCTGAAATGGTTTTGTTACATAGAGTCCCATCATCTCCCAATGCCCGGTCATCGTGTCCTTTCCTACACTGGCTTCTTTTAAGGCCATATGATATCCCTTCGTGGGTTCCTTCGTCACACCGCACAGATTTCCAAGTCCCAGCATTTGCAGATTCGGGATATCCAGTCCCTTTTGATGCTCCCAGATATGAAGAAATGTATTCACTCCTACATCTCCATATTTCTGAGAATCCGGCATAGCGCCGATTCCCAGCGAATCCAGCACGATCGTAAATATCCTCCTGTACTTTTTCATAGTTATAATCCGCCTTTCTGCGAAAGACTCCGAGGAGGTCAGGAAACCCGATGACGGCAGTCTTTCGCTTCTTGTTTTTCTTTGCTTATTCCCAGTTCGTGATCAGATTATCCACCCATTTACACAGATTCTTACTGCTCTCGTTGGCAATCCGCACTACCTCCTCGTGGGTATGCTTTGTTTTCGCGATCCCGGTAGCCATATTGGTAATGCATGCAATGCCAAGGACCTTCATACCCAGATAATTTGCGGCGATCGTCTCTGGAACTGTAGACATGCCGATGGCATCCGCCCCCAGCCGTTCATACGCCCGGATCTCCGCCGCCGTCTCATAACATGGGCCTGAAAAGATGGCATAGACCCCTTTCTTATAAGAAATCCCAAGCTTCTGCGCCTCCAGCACCGCCCGGCCGATCAGCTCCCTGGAATAGCTTTCCGACATATCCGGGAAACGCACACCCAGCCGTTCGTCATTTTCACCGATCAGCGGATTATTTCCCAGCATATTGATATAATCCGTCAAAAGCATCAGATCTCCCGGCGCAAAGGACGGATTGATCCCGCCGCATGCATTTGTCACGATCAGATTGCCAACCCCCAGCATCTTCATCACATAGACCGGATAAGTCACCTCTTTCATCGCAAAGCCCTCGTAATAATGAAATCTTCCCTGCATCGCCACGACATGTTTCCGGCCGATCCTGCCAAATACCAGGTTCCCCGCATGCCCTTCTACATGGGATCGGGGAAAATTTGGAATCTCCTGGTAGGGAATCACGGTCTTATCCTCCATCATATCTACCAGGCTCCCAAGTCCGCTCCCTAATACAACACCAATCTCAGGCGATTCCTGAACCCTCTCCCGAATATAATCTGATGATTCCTTTACTTTATCATAAAACATGTTTCATATCCTCCCGTCTGTCATTACTATAGTCTATCGTTTTCCTTTTTCATAAGCCACGCCGTCCGCTTTCGGCGCCACCGATTTTCCTACAAACAATATCAGAATCACGATCGTCAGTACATAAGGCAGCATGGCCAGCAAAGCCGATGGAATTGCGATCGCGCCGCCGCCCAGCACCACCGTCAGCGCCTGTGCCAGCCCGAAGATCAGACATGCACAGTACGTTCCCACAGGCTTCCATTTTCCGAAGATCACTGCCGCCAGCGCGATAAATCCCTGCCCGGCAACCGCCGTAGGCGTAAACTGCGCCACGATATCCAGTGTGATGGACGCGCCTGCGATTCCTGCCAGCATTCCGGAAACAATGACACACAGATAGCGCACCCTGTATACATTGATCCCCAGTGTATCCGCAGCGGCCGGCTGTTCGCCCACTGCGCAGATCCGAAGCCCCCATTTTGTTTTATAGAGCAAAAACCACATACAGAATGTAACAACCAGCGCAATGATGGTCAATACGCTGACATTCAGATTTGCCAGAATCCCTGACGCGTTATTCCCGAATATCTTCGGAATCTTATTTTCCACCGGCATAGACATGGTCGCGCCGTCAAATGCCAGACGGCAGAAAAACAGCGCAAGTCCGGGGCCCAAAAGGTTGATCGCACAGCCGGATATGGTCTGGTCAGCCTTGAAAGTGACTGCCGCCATCGCATGGAGCGCCGCCATCAGTCCGCTGACTGCCGCTGCGCCGATCACACCGATAAAAGGACTGCCTGTGTAGTATCCGATGGTCGCGCCGATGAATGCGCCTACCGTCATCATCCCTTCTATTCCGATATTCATGACTCCCGAACGCTCCGAGATGACACCGCCCAGCGCTCCGAATACAAATGGTGTGGAGTACATCAGCGTAATTCCGATCAATAATGTGACTGTATTAAGCATTGCTTTCACCTCTCTTTACAAAACGCTCCGCCAATGCAGGCAGGATCCTTGTCAGCGCTACAAAGAATACGATTGTTCCGATCATAATATTGATGATCTCGGACGGCGCGCCGATCTCATACTGGATCGACTGCCCGCCGTATAACAACCCGCCGAAGAGCAATCCGGAAAAGATACATCCGATGGGAGAAGCTCCGGCAATGAACGCCACCGCAATTCCGTTCATCCCGTTCTGCTCGAACATGGCCAGATGGGAAATATTGTGAGGATTGATCCCCGTGATGTTGAGCGCTGCCGCAAGCCCGGACAAAGCCCCTGCGATGAGCATCGTATGAATGATATTTTTCTGCACGGAGATCCCCGCAAATTCTGCCGCGTCCTTGTTAAATCCCACGGCACGCAGCTCGTATCCTTTCGTGGTTCGGTACAGGAAGAACGAGAGTCCCACCGCCAGAAATACCGCGGCAATGATCCCGATATTCAGGTCTGTCCGCATCATATCTCCGATCAATGGATGCTTCTTCATAAATTCGGCGGCTGCCTCCGACGTTTTCCACTTCGAGAGAAGGACCGTATATCCTGATTCATGGATCGCATAGGTTCCGGTCGTTCCCGGCTTAAAAAACGGCGGAAGCTGTGAAATAAAGTTGCACAGGTACAGCGCGATCCAGTTCAGCATGATCGTGGTAATGACCTCATTGATCCCGAACCTGGCTTTCAGATATCCCGCGATCCCGCCGTAAAGTCCGCCTGCCAGCGCGCCCGCCAGGATGACCAGCGGAATCTCCAGCACTGCCGACAGATCACAGAGAATCCCCACCATCGTTGCCGCGATCGTCCCTACAATGTACTGCCCCTCTGCACCGATGTTGAAAAGTCCCATCTTATACGCAAAGGAAATGCTCAGGCCGGTAATGATGATCGGCGTCCCTTTGATCAGTACATTCGCAATATATTTCGGACGTCCCAGGGTTCCCCGGATCAGCGCCCCGAATGCGGCCAGAGGGTTGTATCCTGCCGCAGACAGGATCACCGAGGCCACGATAAACCCGAAAACGATAGACACGATGGTTGCCGTAATCGGCTTTTTCAGTATTTTTTCCATTGTTTTATCCATTTAACGTACCTCCCGCCATCAATAATCCAATACTCTCTTCATTTGCTTCCTCCCTGGAAAGTATCACATTGATCGAGCCGTCGTAGATCACGCCGATCGTATCCGCCACACCCAGGATCTCATCCAGTTCCAGTGAGATCAGAAGAATCGCCTTCCCTTTGTCCCTTTCCCGGATCAGAGTTTTATGTACGTATTCGATGGCTCCAACATCCAGGCCGCGGGTAGGCTGTACTGCGATCAAAAGCTCCGGCGCGTTGGCAATCTCCCGTCCGATGATCACCTTCTGCTGGTTTCCTCCCGACAGTCCCCGGATCGGCAGGTCCCTGCACCCGTCCGGCCGGACATCATATTCCTGAAGCAGCGCTTCCGCAGTCTCATTGATAGCCTTTCGATCCAGGATTCCTCTTTTGGAAAAGGATCCGCTCTTAAAATTGTCCAGGACCACATTGTCCGCCACACTGAAGTCCGGAATGATCCCCCGCCGCTGGCGGTCCTCATGAATCGTTGAGATCCCGGAATCCATCGTATTTCTTGTGGTTGTATTCTGAATCTCTTTTCCGTGGATCCTGATCGTACCGCCATCCACCTTCCGCAGATTCGTGATCGCTTCCACCAACTCCTTCTGCCCGTTTCCGTCTACGCCTGCAATACCGAAAATCTCGCCCTTCCGCACCTGGAAGGACAGATTGTTCAGAACCTGGACGCCTCTCTCATCCTTTGCGCAGACTCCTGACATTTCAAATACCACATCCCCGAATTTTGCAGGATCCTTTTCCACCTCCAGGCGGACCTTCCTGCCCACCATCATGGAAGCCAGCTCTTCCTGGCTCACATCATTTACGGCGACCGTATCAATGTATTCCCCTCTGCGGATGATCGTGCAATAATCCGAAGATTTCTTAATCTCTTTTAATTTATGTGTGATGATAATGATCGTTTTCCCGTCCTCGATCAGCTTCTTCATGATCCCGATCAGCTCATCAATCTCCTGGGGCGTCAGGACTGCCGTAGGCTCGTCCAGGATCAGGATCTCCGCCCCTCTGTACAGTGCCTTCAAAATCTCGACCCTCTGCTGCATTCCCACAGAAATGTCGGAAATCACGGCATCCGGATCCACCTGCAGGCCATATTTTTCTACAATGTGTTCCACTTCCTTTTTGGCCTGCCCCATGTCCAGAATCCCCATTCCCTTTACAGTTTCACTTCCCAGAATGATATTCTGTGTCACGGTAAAATTTTCTACCAGCATGAAATGCTGATGTACCATTCCAATTCCCCTTGAGATTGCGGCGCTTGGATTTCTGATTTCTTCCTTCTTTCCATATAAATAGATTTCGCCCGCGTTTTTCTGGTACAGACCGTATAAAATGTTCATCAGCGTAGTCTTTCCGGCCCCGTTTTCACCCAAAATAGCATGTACCGTACCTTTTTTTACACTCAACTGTACCTTGTTCAGAGCACAGTGAGAGCCGAAACGGATCGTGATGTCCTGCATCTGTACTGCATACTCTTTACTGAACTCCATCTTTCATCCCCCCTTCTTTCAAAAATTCCTCATATTCTTCCTCTGTCTTGGGCGGAACCACTTCCCCGCTCTGTATCTGCTCCATAAGCTCCATGGCATCCTCATAGATTGCGGGATCCATGTTCGGATTCTCCTCGGGAATCCCTACACAGCCCTCCTCCATTCCGTAGCTCAATACCTGTCCTCCGATCTCCTCGCCGTCCATTGCCATCTCAGATACGATTCCGATGGCCACGTTGACATTTTTCAGTGCCGAAGTCAGTACATTGTCCGGAGCCAGGTAGGACTGATCCTTATCCACCCCGATCACGAACTTATCCCACTCCTTGGCCGCCTCAATCACACCGTAACCGGCGCCGCCGGCCGCATGGAAAATCACATCGCACCCGGAAGAATACATCTTGCTTGCAACCGCCTTCGCCTTCGCCGCATCCGCATAGCTTTCTGTCATCTGTACCGAGATCTCAATTTCCTTTCCCAGTTCCTGTGCGGCATATGCCACGCCGCTCACGTATCCATACTCAAATTGGTTGCTTGTTTCTGTTTTCACAGCGCCCACATATCCGACTTTGTCCGTCTGAGTCGTCCGCCCCGCAATATAACCCACGACAAAAGAAGGTTCTTCCGCGCGGAATACGACAGACGCAACATTAAACGGAGCGTCCGGCACCCTGTTATCGATCAGGGCGAATAAAATATCCGGATTCAGCTTGGCAATGGTTGCGATCGGATCTGCCATGGCAAATCCTGTTCCCCACACCAGATCATTAAAACCGTCTGTCGCCCGGTCCAGGTTGGTCACATAATCCGAAGCCTGTTTTGATTCAATATAGCTGACCTCCGCCCCTGATTCCTCGGAGAATTTCTGCAGACCTTCCCACGCAAGCTGGTTAAATGCCTGGTCATTTACACCGCCGGTGTCGGTGATCATGGCAATCTTATACTTTGTCGTATCCTTCTGCGGAATGCTGCATCCTGCAGACACCATGGATGCAGCAAGAAGTAATGCTGTCAAAAAAATCCTTTTCCTTTTCATACTGACCTCCATCACATTTTTCAGAAAAGCTTTTCCTGTGTGTAAGCTTTCATTGCATGATACTGTACTTCAGAAATAAAAATCCTGCCGCCCTGCAGCGTAAGTCGGTCCTGCTCCTGCAATTTCCTGACATTCCGGTTTACCGTTTTTACGCAGGTACCGATGGCGCTGGCGATCTCATCCCTGCTGTCCGCGATCGCCGCCCGTTCTTTCTCCGCCGTCTTTTCATACCTTTCCATAAAGTATAAGATCAAACGGTCATAGCTGTTGAGGAGCAGATATTTCCGGTCATCCCTTGTCTGGTAGGTCAGTTCATACAAAAGCTTCTGTGTCCGCAGAAACATTGCGTTTCCATCCCTTCTCATCCACCGCAGATACATGGCCGAAGGGATCACCCAGAAGGTGCAGGGCGTAACAGCCCGGATCGTGATGCTGTATTCCGGAATCCCTGACAGGCATTCAAACTCTCCCAGGATCCTTCCGGGGCCAAATTCTTTGAAGATATAAATCTTCTCCTGGACCTGCATATCGATTCCTTTCGCCCGGCCTTTTAAAATGATAAAAATATTTCGGCATTTATCCCCTGCTTTTATAAAATTTTTTCCTTCTTCCGCTTCCATGACAAACATATGATTCCTGATTTCTTCTGTACAGCCGGCAAAAAGCCTTCTCATATATTCCTGTTCTTTTAGGGGTAATAGTTTTATTTTTTCCATGGAATTCATCACCTCTGTAAATATTATATCTTTCCCTTTTTTTCCCCGAAAGGACAAATGTCCCCGTCACCCAAATCCGCCGTATTTTGGCATTTTCAACAAATTTCCCACTTTATCTCTTCCACACAAGAATAAAACCTTTTCGATTCCATATACTTTTCAGGTATGCATAAATTCCACCAAATCGGCAAAACCCCGTTTTGAACTTACAGGTATTCTCAAAGTCAGAAAGAAGTAACCTGGGATTGTGCAATCTGCCCAAAAACACATCTGAATTTTCTATCAAATCGCGTCCTTTTTTGAAAAGGATGAAAGAACTTTCAGAACTATATTCGCCTATTGAAAATATTTTCTTCAATGCTATACTGAATATCAGAAGCGATAAACAAAGCCCGAAAGGGCGGATTCATCAACATTCTATGAGATGAAAGGAGCAAGTCTATGAGGGAATGTGTGGAACAACTAAAAGGGAAGCTGGTCGTCTCGTGCCAGGCTCTTCCCCACGAGCCGCTGCATTCTTCCTTTATTATGGGAAGAATGGCGCTGGCCGCAAAAGAAGGGGGCGCAATGGGGATCCGCGCCAACACCCGGGAGGATATCCGTGAGATCCAGTCGCAGGTAGACCTTCCGGTCATCGGAATCGTAAAAAGAGACTATGAGGACAGCAGCATTTACATCACTCCGACCATGAAAGAGGTGGAGGAGCTGATGGAGGTCAAACCGGAGATCATCGCCCTGGATGCGACCGGCGGCCTGCGTCCCGGCAATCTGACGCTGGATGATTTCTTCCACCAGGTAAAGGAACGCTACCCGGATCAGCTCTGGATGGCGGACTGCTCGACCATTGAGGAAGCTCTCCATGCGGACGAGCTGGGATTCGACTTTATCGGAACCACCATGGTAGGCTACACCCCCCAGAGCAAGGGAGACCAGATCGAGGCAGACGATTTCCGGATCATCCGGGAAATCCTCGCCAACGTGAAGCACCGGGTCATCGCGGAGGGCAACATCAACACACCGGAAAAGGCGCGCCGGGTCATCGATCTTGGAGCCTTCTGCGTTGTCGTAGGCTCTTGCATCACAAGGCCCCAGCTCATTACGAAATCATTTGCTGAAGGGTTGGAAGTCTGAGGCAGCGCTGATCCGTCAACAACATTTACCAGGCAAAAAAATGTGACGGAACCATGCCAGGCTGAATGACAGATTCAATCCGGCAAAACACTGTACCAGATAATTTTTATATATATCGCAATGCAAAACAGCAGAAAAACGTAAACAGAGTTCCAACCCATTGATCTGTTCGCAAAATTCTTACAGCCGCACAGTTGGAAAACGTTTTCTGCATCCACATTAAAAAAGGAGAAAAATCATGAGAGATCTTAACAAATACAAAGGAGTCATCCCAGCATTTTACGCTTGCTACGACGAGAACGGAAATATCAGCCCCGAGGGCGTACAGTCACTGACCAGATATTTTGTAGAAAAAGGCGTGAAGGGCGTCTATGTCAATGGTTCGTCTGGAGAATGCATTTACCAGAGTGTAGAAGACCGGAAGATCGTTCTGGAAAATGTCATGAAAGCCGCTGACGGCAAACTCACCGTGATCAACCATGTGGCATGCAACAACACCAAGGACAGCATGGAACTGGCGAAGCATGCGGAGAGCCTGGGCGTAGACGCCATCGCGGCCATCCCCCCGATCTATTTCCGTCTGCCAGAGCATGCCATTGCAAAATACTGGAATGATATCAGCTCCGCCGCACCGAATACAGACTTTGTGATCTACAACATTCCTCAGCTTGCAGGCGTAGCCCTGACGATGGGATTGTTTGCCGAAATGCGCAGAAACCCGAACGTCATCGGCGTGAAAAATTCATCCATGCCGGTACAGGATATCCAGATGTTCAAGCAGGCCGCAGGTGAGGATTACATCATTTTCAACGGTCCCGACGAGCAGTTCATCAGCGGCCTTGCCATCGGCGCGGAAGGCGGCATCGGCGGAACCTACGGCGCAATGCCGGAGCTGTTCCTGAAGCTGGAAGCCCTGGTGAAGGCAAATGAGATGGAACAGGCAAGGAAGCTCCAGTATACGATCAATGAGATCATCTACAAGCTGTGTTCCGGTCACGGAAATATGTACGGCATCATCAAAGCAGTCTTAAAGCAGAACGAAGGTCTGGAACTGGGCGGGGTAAGGGCGCCTCTGGCTTCCCTGATCGAGAGCGACGCGGAAGTGGTCAAAGAAGCAGCACAGATGATTCAGAATGCGAAGGCGGAATATGGCTGTTAAGCCGGCACTACAGAGAAAATGCAGGAAGCCTGCTCCGGCAGCCTTTCTGCAGAGGATAATATCTATAGCCGGCACGGTAATCCATACCCTTGTGCCGGCTGCGAATGAGAAAAAGGAGGAGAATTTATGCAAGGCTTTACAATGATAGATCTGGTTATTTTAGTTGTGTATCTGGCTGCAGTCCTGTTCGCAGGCCTTCACTTCGCAAAGAGAGAAATGAAGGGAAAAGAATATTTCAAGGGTGACGGCACCGTGCCCTGGTGGGTGACTTCCGTATCCATCTTCGCAACCCTGTTAAGCCCCATATCTTTCCTGTCGCTTGCAGGAAATTCCTATGCGGGAACCTGGATCATGTGGTTCGCGCAGCTCGGTATGCTGCTTGCCATCCCGCTGACCATCAAGTTTTTCCTGCCGATCTACAGCAAGCTGGATATTGATACGGCCTATCATTATCTGGAGCTGCGGTTCGGAAGCAAGGGACTCCGCGTATTGGGCGCGGTCATGTTTATCATTTACCAGGTAGGGCGTATGTCCATCATCATGTACCTGCCCTGTATGGTACTGGGAAGCCTGACCGGAATCAGCGTCAACCTGCTGATCATCATCATGGGTGTGATCGCGATCATCTATTCCTACACCGGCGGCTTAAAATCCGTACTCTGGACCGACTTTATCCAGGGCTCCGTACTGCTCATCGGCGTCACCTTTGCTCTGGTATTCCTTCTGGCACACATTGACGGAGGAATCGGAGCGATCTTCGGTGCATTTGCCGCAGACCACAAATTCCTGGCAGTAGACCAGCCCATATTTGACATCAATATCTTAAAAGACAGCGTATTCATCATGATCGTAGGCGCGGGCTTCAACACCATGGGCTCCTATGTATCCAGCCAGGATATCGTACAGCGTTTCACGACCACGACAGATACGAAGAAGTTAAACAAAATGATGCTGACCAACGGAGCTCTTTCCATCTTTATCGCCACCGTATTCTACCTGATCGGAACCGGACTCTATGTGTTCTATCAGCAGAATACCCTTCCGCCGGCAGCGGCGCAGGATCAGATTTTCGCGTCCTACATCGCGTTTGAGCTTCCGGTCGGAATCACCGGCCTGCTCCTTGCAGCGATCTACGCGGCATCCCAGTCCACCCTGTCAACCGGGCTGAACTCCGTAGCCGCAAGCTGGACCCTGGACATCCAGGCAAGGCTTACCAAGAAAGAATTAAGCTTTGAGACACAGACCAAGATCGGCCAGTACGTATCCCTGATCGTAGGTATTTTCTCCATCATCGTCTCCATGGTACTGGCAAACGGCGGCGTGAAGTCCGCATACGAATGGTTCAACGGATTCATGGGACTGGTACTCGGAATCCTCATCGGAACCTTCATCCTGGGTGCATTTACCAAGGTGGCAAATACCTTCGGCGCAACACTGGCATTTATCGCGGCATCCGCTGTGATGGTAGGGATCAAGTATTTTGCTCCGGCAGGCTCGGTATCCATCTGGTCCTACTCCCTGATATCCATCGCGGTATCTCTGGCAGTGGGGATCCCGGCAAGTATCATTTCCCGGAAGATGACAGGCGATACCTCCGTACCGGCGCCCAACACAACGGTCTTCAAATAGAAAACCGAACCCATCTTTACAAAATACCCGGGCATGAGTCCATCGTTGCAGGACGTACCTGATCAGGGTGCGGCCTGCAGCGGTCTGCCCGAAGAACAGGAGAACAGATATGATATTCGGAAATATACAGAATTTAAAAGAATACGCATTCCTGGAAGACGCGGTTAAGGAATGCTTCGATTACGCAGGTTCCCACGACCTGAAAGCCTATGAAAAAGGAAGCCATGAGATTGACGGAAAACGTCTCTTTGTCAACATCGTTGAGTATCAGACCGTAGAGACAGAAAAACGTTTCTGGGAGGCCCATCGGGAATACCTGGACATCCACCTGATGCTGGACGGCACCGAACAGATCGACCTGAATTTTATCCAGGATATGGATGTGAAGGACTACGTGCCGGCGGATGATTTTCTTCCCATGGATGGCCCCAAGAACAGCTCCGTTGTACTCAAAAGCGGGGATTTCCTGATCTGCTTTCCAAGCGACGCCCACCGCACAGCGGTTGCCGCGGAAAAATCAGAAACCATAAAAAAGGCAATCTTCAAGGTACACATTTGATGTAGCTGTTCACACGGCGTCGTGCACCCTGCTGCACGGCGTCCGGCCAATAAAGTAACATCTGCCATAATATCCAGCCTCTCGCCGAAGGCGACTTAAAATAGGCTGGATACTGTTACTGGAGCACCCAAAGGGTGTGAACAGTAACACCATCTGATTTATGTTCCATACGCATTCCTATGAAATCAGATTGCCGAAGCAGCAGTAATATATTATAATAGAGGGGAACAGATATGAATAAATATGTAATCATAGATATCGGCGGCACTGCCATCAAATACGGCATCTTAAACGAAGGCGGCGAATTTCTCTGCCGCAGCCAGATGCGCACTGAAGCCTACAAAGGCGGCCCGTCCATTCTGGAAAAGGCGGTCGGCATCGCGGACAAATACATCGGCGCAAATCGGATCAGCGGCATCTGCATCTCTACCGCAGGCATGGTGGACACCGAAAAAGGTGAGATCTTTCACGCAGCTCCGCTGATTCCCCATTATACGGGCACACGGTTTAAAGAAGTGATGGAGCGGCGGTTTAAAATTCCCTGTGAAGTGGAAAATGACGTGAACTGCGCCGGCCTTGCGGAGTCCGTGTCCGGCGCGGCCAAAGGCTGCTCCCCCGCCCTCATGCTGACCATCGGAACCGGCATCGGGGGATGTATCATTGCGGACGGCAAAGTATTCCACGGCTTTAGCAACAGCGCCTGTGAGGTGGGGTACATGCACATGGCCGGAAGCGATTTTCAGACACTGGGGGCAGCAAGCATTCTCACCAGAAAAGTTGCCGAATGGAAAAATGAACCGGCAGAGGTCTGGAACGGTTACCGCATCTTTGAAGAGGCCAAAAAGGGCGACGGGCTCTGTGTCCGTGCGATCGAGGAAATGACCGATGTCCTCGGACAGGGAATCGCGAACATCTGCTATGTGATCAACCCGGAGGCAGTGGTCCTAGGCGGAGGAATCATGGCCCAGGAAGAATATCTGAGGCCCCTGATGGAACGCGCCTTGGAAAAGTACCTGATCCCGAGCATTTGTTCCCGCACAAGGATCGCATTCGCGAAGCACAGAAATGATGCCGGAATGCTGGGGGCATTCTATCACTTTATGCAGCGCCGCTCTGTATAAAAGAAAATAAGCCGCTTTGCGGTCGATACGATACTCACAGCAAATGCATTTTGCTGTGAGTATCTGTACAAACGTGTTTCAGAAAATACATCCGTCTCAAAACAACAGGTAAGGAACCAATGGAATATTATGTAAAATCCGTAGTACCCATGATCGAATCGAATTATGATAACTTTACAATGGTCGAAAAAACGATCGCAGATTTTTTCATACAGAACCGTAAGAAAATGGATTTTTCCGCAAAATCCATTTCCGAAAAGCTGTATGTATCTGAAGCCTCGCTGTCCCGCTTTGCCAAAAAATGCGGTTACCGGGGGTATCGTGAGTTCGTATACCAGTACGAAGAGACTTTCGTAGAAAAACAGGAATCCATGACCGGCAATACAAGGATGGTCCTCAACGCCTACCAGGAGCTTTTGAATAAGACCTACAGCCTGGTAGACGAGGCCCAGATTGCCCGGATCGGCCGGTATCTCAACCAGTCTGGCCGGGTCTTTGTGTGCGGCCGGGGGAGCTCCGGCCTGACAGCCGAAGAAATGGAATTACGTTTTATGCGGATCGGGGTAGACATTGATTCCATCAAGGACACCGACCTGATGCGCATGCAGGCCGTGTTCCAGGACTCAAACAGCCTGGTATTCGGAATCAGTATCAGCGGGGAAAAGGAGGATGTGCTCTACCTGCTCAGGGAGGCCCACCGCAGAGGCGCCAAAACGGTCATCCTGACCGCCAAGAACCGGGGCATCTTCGAAGAGTTCTGCGACGAGATCGTACTTTTGCCGTCCCTCCGGCATCTGAACCACGGCAACGTGATCTCCCCCCAGTTTCCCATTCTGGTCATGCTGGATATCATGTATTCCTATTACGTGGGACAAGACAAATTTGCCAAAGAGCTTCTCCATGACAATACGCTGCGGGCGTTGGAAGAAGGGGAACGCAAACGACGGGAAGTAATCGAATGAGCCGGTGATGTAGCATCACCGGCCCTCTCTTTATCCCTTGTGAAACGGCCGAATGGCCATGATTGGATGTAGCATATAAATCCAAAAGATCCTTTAATCAGGTACTACCTTTTATCAATACCAAATCTATAAATCATCCATAGTCATACAGGGCAGTTCTTTTTCCTGCTTTAATTGTTTATCGTTGGTAAAAAACATATCACACTTGCTGACCTTTGCCGCTGCAATCTGCAAAGAATCCATGGCTTTAAAATGTTTAAATTTACCCCGGATCTTTGCCGCCTGCTCTGCAATTTCACAATCTATCTCAATGACTTGGATATTCATATATGCAATGAAACGTTTGAAATTATCCGCAAATTCCATTCTTCCGCTTGCATACGGAAATACAAGATATTCTTCAACCGTGATTGTCGAAGTGACAATCTCTATATTGTTGTCAAGACACATTTCAAAAAAATGTTTTATTTTATCTCTATATAAGGCACTGTTTTCCAAATAATATATAATAGGCGACGTATCAACAAATACTCTTTTAAAGTCTGTCATAATCTCGCAGTTCCCTTACATATGCATCTGCATTTTGCCCTCTCTCTGTAGGCGGCATCACAAATTGATCCAAATCCCAGGTCTTCTTTCCTGTATCATCTTCTACCAATAACTTATTGATAAATTGGATAATCGCCCCTAATTTATCTTCTGGTACTCTTTCTAATTCAGCTATAGCACTTCGTCTTAATGCTGTCATACAAAAACCGCCTTTCATTCATGTGACCGTGCCAATACCAGGCACAAACGAACATGAAAATTTACTTACCTGTTTGGTGAACTGCTTTATTTATATTCTATTATATGTACTATTCTAATGTATTTCAAGTACAATATCTTTTATATTCCCCTTTCCTGAAAAATCCGGTAAAGCTCCTCCGCCTCTTCGATCGAGTTGACCCATCCGTATTCTCTCAGATCCACCCGCCAGCCCGCATCCGTCTTCTTCACCCGGACGCCCTCCGCCTCCAGAAGCCGCTTCTGGGTCTCCGGAGTATCAAAAGCCTCCGCGCCGCTTAAGAGCCCCTTTGCATTCACAATCCGATAGGCGGGTACGCTCTCCCCTGCCCGTCCCCGCCGCAGGGCATAACCAACCTGCCGGGCATTGCCCGGCTTTCCGCAGAGCAGGGCGATCTGTCCGTAGGATGCTGCCCGTCCTGCCGGAATCCGCTCACATACCAGTTCCATCCGTTTATAAAAATCCATCATCAATCACCAGATTTCGATTCTTTAACTCATAATCCGTACCTAACAGCAGATTTCCAAAAAAATGCTCCAGATATTCCGTAGTTGCATGGATACCCCGCGTCAGATCGTTGTAATTCGCACGCACAAGGGCATTTCGAAAATACCAGGAATGCTCTGCAAACGCATCATTGTTGATATGGAATCCAAATGTTTTCAGATATTTCACAATAAATACGGCCGTAGTCCTTGTATTCCCCTCGCAAAACGGATGAATCTGCCAGATATCAGAAGTAAATTTTGCCAGATGCCTTACGGATTCCTGCAATGACAGCCCTTTATAAGAGAATTGCTTTTCCTGTCCAAAATCGTATTCTAACGTCGCATTGATGCTGTCTGCCGACGCATAAAATACACTTTTTCCATGAAGCACCCATTCTTTTTTCGTAATGTTATAGGTGCGGGTCATTCCTGCGTGATCGTAGATACCAAAGAAAAGACGCTTATGGATCATCCTGTATTCCGCCGGTGAAAACTGGAATGTCTTTTCGCTGAGAATCTGGGTGATCCGTGCAGCAACCCTGTCTGCCTCCTCCGTACCCTTTTCCTCTTCCCTGCGCTCCGTCCGGGTCTCGTAATAGCTGTCGATCCGTTTCCGCGCAGTATCAATATCAATATATCCCTCAATATGCTCCTTCGCTGTCTCCAGCAGATATGCCGATGTCTCCAGTCCGTCCACATCCTGCAGGCCGATTGCCGTTTTCCACGCGTAGCTCTTTTCCGCTTTCCCGGCTTCTCCCTGCCGGACATACTCTTCCAGGTCGAATTGCCATGGCTTTGGGGCGTTCTGTTTTTGATTCATAATCCACCATCCTGAATTTTCCTTGACGTTCCTCGTAAAAGTAAAATTATTATATCATACGGATCTTCAGGGTTCAATTCCTTGTTTCTGACTCCAGAAAGCAGTTGATAATTCTAGCGCAGCAAGCTGCGGGATATTTGACCCCCGCGGCAGCCGCCAAATATCCATGCAAACATACCCAAGGGCACCCCGTTATGGCCATTCGGCCCTTTCATAAGGTATACCCAAGGGCACCCCATCATGGCCATTCGGCCCTTTCACAAGGTATGGCTACTTGGCTCATTGCTTCGCGGAAATAAAAAGCCCTGCGACTGCCAGCAACGTCCCTCCGGCCGACATCCAGGTGACCGGCTCTTTCAGAACCAGCGCGGAAGTCACAACCGTGATCACCGGAACCATATAAATATAGACGCTTGTCCTCACCGCCCCCAGTACATGCACCGCAAAATTCCACGTAACAAAGCAAAGGGCAGACGCCCCCAGCCCCAGATAGAGGAGATTGAACATAACCGTTCCATCCGCAAACCTCTCCGCCCCGATCTTACAGTCAAACACAAACAACGCCGGAACCATAAACAGTATCCCATAAAAAAATGTCCTGCGGGTGGCAAGGATCACCGGATACCCGAAGTCTCCGATCTTTCTCATCAAAATAGAATAGCAGGCCCACACAAAAGCCGCAAGAAGCGCCAGTATATCCCCTGCCGGATTCAGCTCCGGCCCGGAACCGTTCAAGCTGATCATCAGGATGCCGGTCATCGCCACCCCGAATCCAATGAAAAAAGCAGGCCCCAGCTTCCCCTCCGACTTCATGAACAGCCTTGACAATATTGCCGTAAAAAACGGAGCCGCCGAGATGATGACCCCCACATTGGATGCAAGCGTACAGGTAAGCGCGATATTTTCCAGAAGATAGTACAGGCAGATCCCGCACAGCCCGGCCAGCGCAAAAACCTTCTCCTGCCTGCGGCCCACGTCTTTCATCCTGCGCGGACAGGCCAGGATCAAAGCCCCGAATCCTATGACAAAGCGGAAAAACAAAATCTCCACAGGCTGAAAATCTACCAGAAGGATTTTCGTCGATATAAATGTCGTTCCCCAGATGATAATCGTAAACAGCGCCGCCAGATGCCCGGCTGATTTTCTACTCCCCATATGCGCAGCCCTCCTTTTCACAAAAGATTTCCACCTGTACGGTTGCAATCCGAAGTCACATTTTTATGCAATTTATTGTAATGAAAATGCGACTTCGGATTAGCAGCCTACCTCATTAATGAGTAAAATGTGACTGCGTTAGCAGGCACAAAAGTGCGAAGCACGGATTTTACGAATGAATGAGGTGGGTTGGATGCTCAAAGAGCATCCAACCGTACAGGTAGAAAGATTTCACGGTAGATTCCCGGCGTAAGCCCGATAAACTGGTTGAAATAATTCGAAAAATGGCTCTGATCCGAAAAGCCCGTCTCTATGGCCGCTTCCAAAGGCGTCATCCCCTCCGCAAGAAGTTTTTTTGCTTCGTTGATGCGGATTGTCTCCAGATAGCGGTAGGGCGTGACTCCCTTCGACTTTGTAAAAGCACGGAGCAGCGTGGATTTGCTCAGCCCTGCACAGCGGCAGATCTGATCCAGATAAATCCGTTCCTTAAAATGCATCTCCATATATCCGCAGGCTTTCTCAATCTCCGTCCGGCACTCCGGGCTGCACCTGTCAAAAGGCTGACCGCAGTTTTGAAGCAGGAGCGAAAGCAGAAACAGCAGTGCTTCCTCTTTTCCCAAATCACCGGTTCCCGTCATGACCATCTCATGCAGCAGGCACAGACAGCCGCCTGCTTCCTCATCATAGATGACGTTCTTTGAAAAGCCCGGAAGCTCCCGCCTTCCGGTTACCTCCTCCGCCAGGTCAAGCATAACCTCCCTGGAAATATTGAGTCCCCGGTAGTCAAATGTCTCCCCGCCGCTCTGCAGGCACGCATGGCTGTCGCCCGGGTTGAAAAGCAGGATGCTGCCCTTTTCCAGCGCATATTCTCTGTCCCTGCAGAAAAGGACGCGCTGCCCCGCCTCCACAAGCCCGATGACATAATGTCCATGGAAATGGTTCGGAAACGGCTGCACGATCCCTTCAAAACGGTAGGCTTCGATCCTTAGTTCCTCGTCGTATACTGCGGTCCGTGTTTCCTTTTTCATAGCGGATCTCCTCCATAGCAAATCTGTACGGCAGCTCTCTTTCCTGAACATTCCGCCGTCTGTCCGGCAGTTTTTGGATGCAGGCTGCTTTTTCACCGCATCTTTTCACAGAATCTTTTACATTGCCGTCACAGTCATTGTACCCCTTATTCCAGGCTCTGTCTTGTAAAATATCTTCATGTTTCCGGTGAATCTCTTCTCCTTTCGCGGTCAAATATCCATACGTTCAGGAATCCGGATCCGCTTTGCATATGGAACAGAAGATTACTTTATGTATTACTTAAGCCGGGGACGAATCCCCGGCTTATACTGCCCTTACAGACAGAACATTCCATACTTTACCCTGCACCGAACAGGAACAAAACACCCTACAATTCCATCGCAGCGGCCATGCCGCCGATGCCGCCTCCCACGATGGTCACTTTCTTTCGTATTTCCGCCGGCTCTGCGGTCAGCCTGGACTCCTTGCCCAAAAATGGATTCATAACACAGGAGGCCGGACGGCGCTTACTCTGTTCCCCTACACAGCCTGAAAAACAGATTTCAGAAGCAGATCTCTCTTATCAAATCATCTTGAAATGACGATATAAATATGGGCTTTCACATGAAATCATAAAGTGAAAGTAACTGTTTTATTTTTTACATAAGGAGACTACAGCTATGAAAAAAGTAATCCAGAACTTAAAAATCAGCCAGAAACTCTATGTCCTTGTAGGGGTCGCATTGGTCGGTATGCTGATGATCGGAGGCATGTCATTCAATCTGATGGGCAGATTGAACGAAACAACCAGTGATATCTCCACAAGCTGGATGCCCAGTATCGATACGGCAAGGGATATGGATACCACCATTTCCAATATCCGCCTCAATGAGCTGGGGTATCTCACCGCCACTTCTTCTGAAGGTAAAGAATCAAGCCTGCAGTATCTGCAGGAGGAAAAAGAAGAGATGAACGGTCTGCTCGCCATGTACAGTGATATGATCGACGAAGAAGAGCGTTCCTACTATGAAGCTGCTCAAAAGGCATGGTCCGCGTATGACCAGGCTGATGAGAAGCTGATGGCTCTTGCAGAGCAGGGCAGGACCGAGCAGGCCCGCAGCATTCTGGATGGAGAATGTGTCGAACTCTACAATGCAGTGACCAGCTCTTTCAGAGATATCATCGAATACAATACAGAAGGCAGCGATCAGGCAACAGAAGAAGGCGTTTCCCTTTACCGGACCGCTCTTTTTTCACAGGCCGCCGTTATGATCGTTATCATCATCATCGGCGTTTATTTTTCATTTGTGATCATACGCGGAATCAAGTTTCCTATATTTGAGATCGAGCATGCTGCTTCCAGGATAGCGCAGGGCGACCTGGACATTGATATTTCCTATACCTCCAGAGATGAGCTGGGCGTTCTTTCGAGCCAGGTGCGTGAACTGATCCGCAAGCTTCAGGTCATCATTGAAGATGAAAATAAATTCCTGGCTAAAATGGCTTCTGGAGATTTTACCATAGATTCCACATGCTCAGAAGAATATACCGGCGGGTTCCGCCCTCTTTTGGATTCCTTCCGCGCGATTTCTGAAAAGCTGAACGACACCCTGCTTCAGATCAGCAACAGCTCTGAGCAGGTTGCAAGCGGTTCCGAGCAGGTATCCAGCGGAGCACAGGCCCTCTCCCAGGGCGCCACAGAACAGGCAAGTTCCGTAGAAGAGCTGGCAGCCACAGTGACAGAGATCTCGAACCGTGTACAGCAAAACGCAGAACACGCCCGGAAAGCCAACTCCATGGCGGATACGGTCAGCGATGAGATGAATACAAGCAATCAGAAGATGCAGGATATGATCCAGGCTATGAATGATATCAGCCATTGCTCCGACGAGATCGGCAAGATCATCAAGACTATTGAGGATATCGCCTTCCAGACCAACATCCTTGCACTGAATGCCGCCGTAGAAGCTGCACGCGCGGGAGATGCGGGAAAAGGCTTTGCGGTGGTAGCCGATGAAGTCCGCAACCTGGCAAGTAAGAGTGCGGAAGCATCCCGCAGCACTGCTTCCCTGATTGAAAATTCTCTCAGAGCAGTGGACAGCGGAACACAGATTGCAGACGAAACTGCAAACTCCCTGAAGGAGGCTGTAGAAGGAGTCAATGCCATGCATGACATCATCGTCCAGATTTCCGAAGCCAGCAGCACCCAGGCGGATGCCATTTCCCAGATCTCTATGGGAATCGAACAGATTTCCAATGTGGTACAGACCAACTCCGCGACCGCCCAGGAAAGTGCAGCGGCCAGCGAAGAGCTGTCCGGCCAGTCTCAGCTTATGAAGAGCCTGGTAGGGAAATTCCATCTCAAGCAAGGTTCTTTTCGCTAAAAAACGAACCCAAAAATGAAGCCCTCCCCTTTTGTCAGACAAGGAAATATCTGGCAAAGGGGGTTTTTCTATAGATACGCTTCCAGATTACTGCAGGCTCAGCTGTCTGATATAAAGCGTCACCCTTCCTCCGCCTCTCTCCCCATTCTCGATCACCAGGCAGCCCCCCTGTCTCTCCGCAAACTGACGCGCCGTATGCAGTCCAATCCCATAATGTACCTTACTGCTCCGGCTCTTATCTCCCCTGTAAAACCGTTCTGCGGCATATTTGAGATCCTCCTCCGAAAATCCCGGTCCTTCATCCATCACCGCCGCGGCCAGATACACTTTCTCCGCTTCTTCCCGGTTACAAAAATGAATCCGGATTCCCTTTCCCGGCGGACTATAATCCAACCCATTGCTGACGATATTCTGAAATGCCCGGATCATCTCAATTTCAATCCCCTGAATCTCTCCCCGCAGCTCCTCCCTGCTGAAAAAGACCGTACACTTGCGCGCAGATGCCAAAAGCCTTGCCTGTTCTTCCATTTTTTCGGCAAGTTCTTCACAGGGTATCAGACGTTTCTCCCTCCGGTCCGCCAGCAAAATCTCATGCAGCATCCCCAGATACCCCTCCATGATCTCCACACCCTGCAGGATATCCCGGCTGTACTCTTTCTCCTCCGCCGCCAGGTCTCCCTCCGCCAGCAGCTCCGCATTTCCCCGGATGACCGTCAGCGGGGTCTTGATGTCATGAGCCAGAGCGGCGATCTGCTCCTCCCGGCTCTTCTCCAGGTCCCACTGCCGATACAGCGAATCTTTCAGCGCTTCCTTCATCTGATACAGGGAATCCAGCACCTCCTCCACTTCCCTGATATCCGAATGCCCTTTCTCAAATTCCAGATTCTGCTTCCGGATCTCTCCGGTTACTTCATTAAGCACTCCGATCCTGTTCTGCATATACTTTCCAAAGCTTCTGGACACCACCGCCGTATGCAGCAGAAATAAGACTACATACAAAATAACCAGAAGCACATCCGCCCTGGGAATCCATTTTCTGAAAAATGGATTCCGATACAGCATCGTGATCTCATAATTGACAATGCACACTTCTCCTGCATCCCGTTCTACAAATCGATAATACCCATGCCCATTGGTATAGACCATTCTCTCTTCATAATGCTCCCAGGCCGTTTTTCTCTCTCCTGCCGAAATCGTACCATACAGCCAGCTTCCATCCCCGCCGAACACTCCGAAGCTGCACCCCGGCGGTATCATCTCCCCTGTAATCTCCGGCGCTACCTTAAGCTCTTCCTCCGCTTCATTCAGCCAGAGCTCCGCATAATTAGCCGGAAGCACCTCCCCTGCTGCCTCCAGTACCATAAATATACCAAACAGCACCAGCATCCAAAGCAGCGCCCCTCCTGCCAGCAGGCAGACATACCGCAGAAATACATTCGCAATCGTTCTTGGTCCCGCAATTTTCCTGATCATTTCCATCGATACCCAATCCCCCAGACTGTTTCTATCGGCTCCAGCCCTGCCTTCTGGCACTTTGCCCGAATGTTTTTGATATGCTCGGTGATCACCGAATTGTCGCTCTCTTTCTCATAGCCAAATACATGCTCATAGATCCGGTCTTTAGAAAACACCTGTCCGTGGTTCAGCGCCAGGTACTCGCAGATCGCATATTCACTTTTCGTAAAATCAATTTCCATGTCCCTGTACCGTACCTTTTTTGCCTTCAGAAGAAACTGCACGCCGCCCACCGACACTGCCTGCTTCTTTTCCCTCGTCTCCCGCCGCAGATGAGCCGCCACCCGTGCCCGGAGCTCTCCGATACCGAAGGGCTTGGTGATATAGTCGTCCCCTCCGATGCCAAGCCCCTTCATGAGATCCGCTTCTTCCGTCTTTGCGGTCAAAAACAGGATCGGGCAGTCCACCGAATCCCGGATCTCCCTGCACAGCGTAAACCCGTCCTTCCCAGGCATCATAACGTCCATAAGGATCAGCTGGTAGTCTGAGAGCTTCAGCTTCGCAAGTTCCAGAGGATTCAATACCGTCGTCACATGATACCCTTCCCTTTCCAATGTATTTTTGACCAGCCTCAAAATATGTTCCTCATCGTCCACCGCCAATATGTTAATCATGACACTGCCTTCCTTCATAAAAATGATACCACAGGAAAATCGTCCCCCACAGCACGGCCGTCAAAACCATGCCTGCCATCAAACTTCGGAAAATAAACCCGGCAGATACCGCCCCGTTTCCCTTCCAATATAATAACAGATATCCGCACCATCTGCCACCCCAGGAGCAGGGAAAAAACTGCCACAGCCCTTCCCCCAGCCCGGTCAGGAACAGGGCCGCTGTGAGCAGCTCCGCCGTTCCTGCACACATGGAGATAGTTTTAGAAAAGGCCAGATTCAGAAACAGATGGAACAGATACAGGTTCGCCCCTCCCAGCCACAGCACAGCCGCCATCCCCAGATATTGGCCCGGAGCATATACCATCCTTCCCGTCATGATTCCATATCCCGCCGCAAAGCCCCCCACAGCCAGCAGCATGGATCCAAGCCCCATGCCCGCCAGCAGGATCCACTTTGCCAGCAGAGAAGCACCTTTATGAGCCGCCGCCCCGAGCATTGTCTGAAAATGACCCTGTTCCTCCATTTCCACGGACAGGGAGCAGACCACGCTGATGATCATCGGAAATGCAATGGATAATACCTGAATGTACCCGGATACCTTCCCTTCGTCACTCCACCCAGACCAACTGTAATACATCAGGAACACCGCAATCCCCAGCAGAGGAACCAGCAGATGAATCCAGGTCAAAAGGGTATGCCGCACTTTCCAAAATTCCGCTTTTATGAGCCGCAGCAGTTCCCCTTGTCTCACAGCTTCCATCATCTCTCCACCTTCCTTTCAAACCACCTCCGGCTCAGACGCCAGAAAAGGAAGAACCAGAAAAGCGATGCCGCGATTCCCAGAGGCAGCCCCGTCCGTTCCATCAGTTCCGGCGAATAGGTCATGCTTCCCGGCTCCGCTATCAGCCCGTTGGGCAGTATCCCCAGGATTATACACATCATCCGGGCCGCAATTCCTCCCGGAAGTGCCCAGAAATAGGGTTTCAGAGACAGTTCGGCGGAGCACAGGACCCACATGCCCATATGGAGAAGCACCATGGGAAATGTCCCTGTAACCTGCTGCAGAAACAGACAGAACGGAATCTGCCACAATGACACTGTAAACAATATCAGCACCGCAAAGATCTGCTGTCCGGGTGTCAGACTGATCCGAAATACTCTGTGCAGGATCTGTTCCATTCCGGTACCGGCAGCCAGGGTCGCGCCTCCCAGCACCAGCAGGGCCGTTCCCATACAGCGGATGCCGTACAGGATCTTTCCGTCCCATATGCTCCCCGGCTCTGCCGGCAGCGTCCAGATGGCCCGGTTCCCCAGCTTCTTATCCCTGTTTCCCACTGCCCCGCACAGGAACGCAGCCATTCCCGGGAACAGAACTGTATACCACCAGTTATAGCAGTCGATTGTAAAATAATCCCAGGTCAGCCCGGCCGACAGCGCCACCACCGTCAACGGCATGATCCAGACCAGCTTCCCCGCAACGGTATGCCGGTTCTTTAAACTCTCTGCAATATAATATTCTCTCATCTGATCTCTTCTCCTTTCAAATATATGCCCGACTGTGCCGCCGGCAATGATCTACGTACAGGCATTCTGCTAAGAATTTGCACAAAATAGCATCTATATCTTGCCTGCCTGTTTCTCTAAACCCGCTCTAAGCCGCCCGGTGCTTCGCCGCAATCTTCATAAAAAGTTCCTCCAGATGCCCTTCCTCCGGCATTTCTCCCTGATAACCCAGCATCCCGTTTGCGATGATCCCGATATAGTCCGCAGTCTGGGCGATCTCACTTAAGATATGGCTGGACACGATCACCGTGATCCCCTCCTGGGGGAATCTCCGAATCATTTCACGCAGCTCCTGAATCCCGATTGGGTCCAGCCCGTTCAGCGGTTCATCCAGGATCAATAGCCTCGGCTGACCCAGCAGCGCGATCCCAAGTCCCAGCCTCTGCTTCATCCCCAGCGAAAATGCCCCCGCCTTTTTCTTCCCTGTATCCGCAAGGTCCACCAAATCCAGCACCTCCCGAATCCGAGCATCCGATATCCCCAGGATCAGCGCCCGGACTTTCAGATTCTCCCAGGCCGTCAGGTTCTCATATACCGGGGGCGTCTCCACCAGTGCGCCGATCTCCGCCAGATCCTTCCGGCTCCATGGATGTCCGTCAAAAATCACCTTCCCGCTGGTGGGCCTAAGAATCCCTGTCAGCATCTTCAAGATCGTCGATTTCCCCGCCCCGTTGGGGCCAAGAAGCCCGTATACACAGCACTCCGGTATCTGCAGAGACACGCCGCACACCGCAGAATGGCCCCGGAACTCTTTTGTTACACACTCTGTTTCTAAAATATGTTTCATCATATTCCATCCTTTCCTGTCACATTTTTCACACTGCATTTCGTATGGTCTGTCACTCACTTGATGCAATAAAAACTTCTGTCTCGTAACCGATTACAGGAATAAGGATAACAGGGAATTATAAAGAAAGTATAAGGAAATGAAAAATCCGCTGTTCTTTTTTCTATATACGGCCACCAAAAAAAGAGTGCCAAACAGTCAACACTCTTTCGATATCGCCAGTCTTTTTTAGGTCTACTACCGCCCTTTATACTGTTTTATATGACACTTCTAAACGGACAGCTATTTCGGACAATGAAATCATTTACGCTATTATAAGCACTAAAACCCTTATGTTTACAGTGATAAGGAAGTATAGAAACTAACTTATCATTAACACGGACAAACAGGGGCTACAAACGGAGAGCCAATTACCGCAAAAAGATTGATTATGCAAAAGTGTTTGGCTCTCTGTTTTACTGCGTTTTTTATTCTCTGAGTGAGAGATAGAATTTGGTAATTGTAAATTGTTGCTAAAAAAATATATTCTTGCGCCTTTTTACTTATCTGGATACTGTAGATGACATCCAAATAGCTACTTCGATATTTTTTATATAATTCTGCAACTAATGGACATATATCATATGTGACAACCCATTTTCTATAACATTCTGATATAAGCTTACACAAACAAATCTCTATGGTCTTTCTCAATAAAAGCATTTTTATATAATTGTGTGCTTTTTTTACATATGGCGGATCAAGATTTATAAATGACTTATAAAATTTTTTCATCCTAAATTCACCCTTTCCCATATCTTTTTTCATAAATACTTTGTGTTTCTCACAGACTGACCGGCTTAATCCAGTCAAATAGTTTGTGTCATAACTGTTTACAGAAATAAGGATAACGGGGAATTATAAGGAAAGTATAAAGGAATGAACAATCTTTTAGCACACAAAAAGTGTAAAGCCTTTTGTAGTTCTTCAAGACTTTACACTTAACCGTATCTTCTATGCAATTTCCAGTTTTATATCTTGATTCTCAGATCTATCTAGGAACGACCTGAATCTAATGATGAAGCAAGCCTCTTCTTAGCCCTGTTAATAGATTGTTTTAGTTTAGCCTCAAGCAGCTTCATGTCTGGAAGTTTTGTCATATACTCCGCAACTCGTATATTACTTTCATCGAGTTTCATCAGTTCAATATGTTCCTCATTTTTACCAGAACACAAAATCAACCCTATCGGCTGATTTTCCCCTTCAACCATTTCGTATTTTTCCAGCCAACGTAAATAAAGTTCCATTTGTCCTTTATGTGCCGCTTCAAACTTTCCTAATTTCAGGTCAATAGCGACCAGACACTTCAGTCTTCTATGAAAGAATAACAGATCGATATAGTAGTCTTCATTATCTATCGTAATTCTTTTCTGACGAGCCATAAACGCAAAATCAGACCCCAATTCTATAATGAACTGCTGCAATTCTGCAATAATTGCAGATTCCAAATCCTTTTCAGAATAAGTATCCGCAAGCCCCAGATAATCCAAAAAATATGGATCTCTAAACACTAAATCCGGAGTCAATTTATTTTCTTCTTGCAATAATGACAATTCCTGAACTATCAGCTCATCCGGCTTTCTGCTAATAGCGGTTCTCTCATACAGCATAGAATTAATTCTATCCTGAAGCGTTCGAGTATTCCAATGGTTCATTTTGCACATTTCGATATAAAAATCTCTCTTCAACGGTTCATCTATATACATTAATGCTTTTATACATGTCCAATTTAATTCTCTCCGCAATGCGGAGAATTTTTCGTCATAAGGAAATGTAATCGCTAAATGCACACAATGCCGCAACTGTTTTTCGCTCCATCCACGTCCATACTCTTGCGTCAACTTTTCTGATAAATATTTTATAATCTGCTTTCCATATGTTGCACGTTCATTATTAAGTATATTTTCATTAATATGACTTCCAATTTTCCAATACAAATCTGTGATCTCAGAATTAACAATGGAAGCAACTTTATTGCGACTATTATCTATCAACTTTTTGATTTCTAAATAGAGCCTATTCTCATATTTAGCAAGTTCCATAAATCCTCCAATTCTCTCCGCAGTGCGGAGAATTTTTTCAGGTATTCGATTCCCGTCCCTTTAACTGCTGCTTAGTGCTGACACTCCGATAATGATATTCGACCTTATAATTAACTGGATAGTTGTTCGGAATGACACAAATTTCAATATTAGCCTTTCTATCTTCCACCAGCGAATTCATCTACAATAATGCCCAAAACATCTCAAAACCATATTAGAAATGTCCTCAAGCAGCTTTTCATGCCACAATTCGTTCCATTCTTCCAGAAGTAAACCGTCCCTTTCTCTAAATATGACCTTATAAATCCCTGACTATCTCAGACCAAATATTGTTTCTTATCCTCCATAAATTTTTGATAATCAATCTCAATATACATCCAGTCAATCAATGTTGGTGCTATACCTCTCTGCGGTTTCGTCTTATGAAATTCCTTATAATACTCTCCCCGCTTATACAGCCAGTCACTGTTATAATGAAGTCCTAATCGTTTTAGATATTCCTCCATTTTTTCTGCATCTTCATCCGATTCTGTCATAGTGGTAGTACTCCCCCTGTCCTGACAATGTTCTATAATATTCGCCATAAGGTTTTTCATCTCTTCTCGTTCCTGACCTTCTTTTTGAATAACAAATCCATCTTTTTTAGAACATTTATTTTTTCCTATACATTGCTTCACATATATTTTTTCTTCTAGGATTGGGATATGTGCCACAATTGAAAAAGCATCTACCATTGACTCTATATTTGGACTGTTTTTTTCATGATAGGGACTGATATCACATACTAACAATGCTTGTTCCTTTTCTCCTAAAGCGCCTCTACACCGTTCTTTCGATGTCTGCATATAAATTCCCGGTTTCAGTCCATGATATATTGTATTCTCTTTCAACAATTCCTCTCCCTTATTTAGTTTTCGGTCATCCCATGAATCCGGCCCTATAAAGCAACTTCCTCCTCCCGCTGTTGTTTTACAGGAATTACAGAGAACTGTTTTTACTCCTGCGGCCAAATAATTTCCCTGCCCAATCACATAGTAATCAACTGCTCTTGTTGTACATGCCGGTATCAACACAATTGGTGTACGATTTGCTCTTCCCTCTTCTTGATATGCTGATATGTAACTTCCAAATTCCTTCAAATCTTTTATCAAACTTACCGCATAATCTTCATACTTTTTCTCTTTCTTACCTGTTTCACCCTGCCCTTTGCTGAAAAACGAATTCTCGGTATAATTGTTGTATGCATTAAAAGACTCTTTTAAAAAGCTCTGATAGTTACCTGGTGAAGACAAAGCAAACATTTCTGCGCAAATCACTTTTCAAAATTCGACAGCACCCTTCCAGAAATACATAAGTAGACATCCCCTCAATCCGAAGTATAGAATCTGACGGACAATATTGCATTCCTTGTTTCCATAAGCCAACATAATTCTCCCAGATGTCAGACATATTTTCAGCAGCATGATATAGCATAAGTTCCGAAAATCTTATGATATCGTTAATCCTGATTTCTCCCGTCTTAAAAACAATTTCCAATAATTTCATAAAATCTATTTCTGTTTTTAAGCCTTCGTAAATCATTGGACTTAAGGTACTTCGAAGCAGCCGCAGAGCCTCTCTTCTGTCAGTAACATCATATTCGTCACATTCATCTAACACAGAATCCAAAGAATCATCGGCCATATCAAATGCTGCGGAAACCCCTAAACCGCCTCTTTCATCCACAGTCCACTCCAACGCTTCTTCTTTTGAAATTCCTTCTTCCGAATCTGTTTTAGGACTAAGTTCTAAACCTAATTGGTATAAAGTGGAATGTATCACATCTTTAATACACAGCAGGATAGATTGATTCGAAGAAATAATAATCATATCATCCACATACCTGCAGTAGCGGACTACAATTTTATCCTCTTCACATTTTGCATTCACTTCTTTTACAATCTCGTATACCTTTTTATCTACCTCAAATAAAACCACATTAGCGATATAGGCAGACAAATTCGGACCTTGTGGTATTGCACAATTCTCATCTGATTTCTTATACAGTTTTCCATCTGCAGCACTATAATATTCTGTTTTAAATAACTCTGAAAGAATCCATTCTAACAGATTTCTTGCACAAGAGTCTCCATCCGGATCATTATCTTTTCCACGAAAGCATGCAAATTTACTGTCATCTTTCCTTAATGCCTGCTGGAAAGGTTTATATAAAGCATTTCTTACGATATGCCGCTTGATATTATCGTAAAACCCTTTTATATCAAGTTTTACACGATATACTGTATTTCCATTCAACCGTTGGATTCCGTCCTGCACATATTGGATATAATCTTTCCAACAATCATAAAAGGGACGGTACATACCATTTTCTATCTTAGAGTCTCCGTTAATAGCCGACATATCTATCTGATATGCAAAACTTACCACCTCATCTATATCTTGATACCCGTATCCCGTCATATAGGTACCACGGCCGGACTGATATCTAATTGCCGGAATAAACTCTTCATATTGAGAATAGCATCCTCTTGATAACAATTCATTCAGCACATATTGCTGTAAAACCAATTCTTCATGGCA
This sequence comes from Lachnospiraceae bacterium M18-1, assembly GCA_000403295.2. GTDB lineage: Bacteria > Bacillota > Clostridia > Lachnospirales > Lachnospiraceae > Schaedlerella. The sequence continues at coordinate 1,684,055 of KE159605.1, forward strand.
ATAAATCAACTTTCTTCTTTGTACATCCAACTTTTTAGGAGTCATTGCCTCTATCATTGGAATTTGAATCGTGCGCGGACTTAATTCGTTTGCCAATAAATCCTCATAAAAATGTACAAAAAACGCGTCCGCACAAATCTCAATGCGATCCCATGTCCATTCATCCAGTCTGATATCCTCACGTTCGTAACTGGTTCTGGCTATCTGCAAAGCATTACGCATATGGTACAGATAGTCTCTTTTTTCCTCTCCGCAATACTTTTCCGCATTCTCCCCTTGGACATATCCTTTTATTAAACCGAACGAAAAGTCCTCCGGCACATTAACATCTTGTTTTCCTTCTGCATATAGAGAGTGATACCTTCCTATGATTTCCCGCCACTCATCATCAAGTAAAAAGCTCTCTATTTTATGCAAAATATTAATTTTTTCTTCTATGGTTTTTGATGAGTATTCTTCTTGTATATCAACCTCAGCTAATGTTGTCTCTTCATTCCTCAAATGATATCTAAATAGATATTCAAATACCGAGTAGGTCGCTATTCCCTCATTTTCTTCTTTCCGGCGCTTGCTATAATATTCGTCTGGATCTTTCTCACCACTTGTAATTACGTTTACATTTATATTGCATTTTCTTAGGGCACTACGCTTCCACAAATTCCGAATGGTTTCATAATTCCCTTTTAACCCGGCTTCATCAGAATCCATAAATACACATAAAGTCACTGCGCAATCCAAAGATTTTACATATTCCTCAATAAGACTTGTCTGTGTTTGAGTTAGATGGTTACCCAATACTGCCACTGCTGCCTGATTATTTTTTTCCAACCGCAGAGCATCAAAAATCCCTTCCACAATATACAGGGCCTGCAGTTTTCGGTCTTTTGAATATTTCCTTTTTACATGATTTAATCGATATAATAAATGTTTCTTATCTAATCTTTTTGTAAATAAATATTTAGGTTTATCTTGTTCTACGATGCTTCTGCCTGCGAAACCAATAATTTCATTTCGATCATTACGAAGTGTAATCATTATACGGTCTGCTTTAAAATAATCTTCATATCTTTCCACATTGATATGATGCATCTGATTAGGCACTCTATTTAATAATTGTTTTTCTTCCAATTTATTTGTCTGCTCAATAAATTGATCTTTTTTATTAAGTAAATGCTGTAATTTTCGTCCTTTAGCATAATAAATTTCCGCATCATTCAATAACTTCCTAGTAAACTTTCGATCTTTTACAAAAACACTTAACCCCTGTTCTTCTTCTTCCGACATAACACAGTAGTAGTTTCGTGCTATTTCGTATCCGTCTATATTCTGCTCATCTATCGTTGGTTTTTCACTTAGCACTTCTGGATAATGTTTTTCTATCCACTGTACACTTTCTAAAAAGCTGCATCCAAGCTTCCCTTTAATAAATGAAAACAGATTTCCATTTTCTCCACACTGAAAGCAATAATAGCTGTTACTTTCCGTATATAAATGCATAGACGGATGCTCATCATCATGAAAAAAACAACGGCAAATATAGTCATCACCAGATGGAATCAGTTCAATCCCCAATACTTTACATGCTTCATGGAGCGTAATTGCTTTACTTAGGTAACAATAGTACTCATTCATTGTTTTTTGCATCACCATTCTCCTTTTAAAACAAAAAAATCTGTTTTTATTTCGAATAATCTCATACCGTTTATGTTTCTATAACTTCCATAAAGCACCACTATTAAAATGATATACCATCGTTTTCTAATTATCAACATATTTCGACTTTAAATTCCTTTTATCACAAGTCACGCTCTCCCTATTCTCTTTTCCAGTTTATAGATTTATAGTCCACCTTGCCTTTACATCTTTACTAATACAAAAACCAGCATCCGAAGTCTCCATTCCTCCCTGCCAGTCATTACATTTATTTCCTCTACTCCATACACATTTTTCCCTATGTCTTGTGTATTAAGTAGCCATATTCCATTATTTTTCACACAATATACGCTGTATACAGCCAAAGCCCTTACCCCAGTTTACATCCAGGATCAATAGCCTCGGCTGACCCAGCAGCGCGATCCCAAGTCCCAGCCTCTGCTTCATCCCCAGCGAAAATGCCCCCGCCTTTTTCTTC
>KE159605.1:1686365-1695952 GCA_000403295.2 Lachnospiraceae bacterium M18-1
CCCGCTGGTGGGCCTAAGAATCCCTGTCAGCATCTTCAAGATCGTCGATTTCCCCGCCCCGTTGGGGCCAAGAAGCCCGTATACACAGCACTCCGACACCTGCAGAGATACCCCGCACACCGCGGAATGCCCCCGAAACTCTTTTGTTATACACTCTGTTTCTAAAATATGTTTCATCATATTCCATCCTTTCCCATAACTTTTTTCATACAGCATTTCGTATGGTCTGTCACTCGTTTGATGCAATAAAAACTTCTGTCTCGTAACCGATTACAGGAATAAGGATAACAGGGAATTATAAAGAAAGTATAAGGAAATGAAAAATCTTTTTTAGCAAACAAAAATGGAAAAGCCGCAGACCATTTTCAATCTGCGACTTTGGGATAAAAATAATCTATTCACTTTCTATGTTCTGCTTCGAGTACCTCACAAATCTTCTATACCTCCTTTTCTTCCACACGGGACGGTGCATAATTTGCAATTAGTAGGTACGCCAAAATATATTGGATTCTGGATAAATAAAATGCAGTATAACCGAAACTATTATAACCAGGCAAAGAAATATAAAACTGCCCACTATAAACCATTTTATCCCTTTTAAAATATCTTTGAGAGTTCTATTCTGAAAAATAGAGTTCACGTCTTGAGAAACTCGATAAATCGAATCTATTTTCTCATTTGTAAAAGAATTTTCCCTTACTTCCTGCACATCAATATCCTTCACAAGTTCATCTAAAGTCATATCAAAGAAATCACTTAACATGACCAATCTAGTAAAATCTGGGTATGACTGCCCTGCCTCCCACTTTGAAACCGTTTGCCTTGATACCTGCATTTCCATTCCCAGTTCTTCTTGTGAGAGTCCTTTTTCTTTCCTAAGTTTTAATAATTTTTCATTGAATTTCATTTCACATTTCCTCCTTTTTTAGTACACCGAATAATAAGTAACCACCATATAACTTGCCTGATTTTCCATCTGCATCGTTGTCGTCAATCGGCGTAGCGCCCACTACGCCTCATTCCTCCGCCTTGCATATGAAAAATTATTCTGTGTACTAGCCTACAATAAAATGGATTTGGCTTCAAGTAATCTAGTGTAGTGACCGCATTATATCCGATGAAACTCCGCAGGATAATTTTTCATCGGCAAGGCGGCTGAATGAGGCGTAGCCGGTAGCTACGTCGATTGAAGCCAACACAGTCCGATGGAAAATTAGACAAGGAGGTTTATTGGAATATAATGCGGTCACTACACTAGGTTGTCAATTTGTCAATATTGACGCACATTTCATGGGTTTCTGAAAATTAACATTGTGTCAATAACTTTTAACACACCTTTTATGTATTCCAATCCCGATTAATCACTATCAGTAACATCAAAATGATGCTATATTCCCGACCGTATCACAATGATGAAAAATAAGAAAAGTATAAAGAAATGTTATTTTTTTCGTTTTCTTTTTACGCTTCGGTAGTCATTTTCTGAAAACTTTGTTATAATGGAGATAGTAGAAACCGATATTTTTCCAATACAGAGAGCCTGCGCCCGGCAGTTTTTCTGTATAAAATCCCGATGCCATGCACTCTCGCCGCACGGCATAAAAGTGAAAGGAGCCCTGTACTATGACAAAACGAATCATCACTATCAATCGGATGTATGGGAGTAACGGAAGAAAAATTGGAAAGGCGCTGGCCGATGAGCTTGGAATCCAATACTATGACAAGGAACTCATCCGGATCGCCAGTGAAAAGGAAGGCATCCCATATGAAGAATTACAAAAAGTAGACGAGAAGCGGGCCAGCCAGTGGCGTTATCCGCTGGACGAGCCCATGCAGATGGCGCCCCAGTACCGCTTTTATCCCATGAACGACGTACTCTACCAGACGGAAAGCGAGATCATCCTCTCCCTTTCCGAGCGGGAAGACTGCGTCATCATCGGGCGCTGCGCCGGACATATCCTGGAAAAGCGTGCTCTGCGCGTATTTATCCATGCCCCCTTTGATTATCGGGTATCCGTGGCAGCAAAACGGATGGACATCCCGGAGCGGGATGCCCGTGTATTTGTAAAAAAAATGGACAAAGAACGCCGAAACTATTACGAATATTTCACAGATGAAAAATGGCTGGACATCACATCCTATGATCTGTGCATCGACAGCAGCCGCTTCACAGAAGCACAGGCTGTCCAGATTCTGAAGGCTGCTTATGAAGACCGTTACTGTCCGGAGGATGCTGCCGGTGAGATCGGATGACGGTCAGCCTAATTCTATTGTTTTTCCGTCCAGAGCTGCGTACTGCAGCTCTCCTTTTTTATCATAGACCAGCTTCAGTGAAAAAAACGGCTGTCCTTCATCCAGAAGCCGGAAGAAAATCTTATCGCCTTCCCAAAGCTCCAGCTCTTCGATCTTCTTCTTAGCCACCCATTCCAGCTGCCCTTCATCACAGGGAATCGCTTCCCCCTCAAATCCGTCTGCCGTATAGAGGGACATGTATTCTGTCACATCATCCCCGTAAATAAAAGTCACGATTCCTCTGTATCTCCAGGAAGTCAGTGTATATCCTGTCTCCTCCTTCACCTCACGGAGCAGGCATTCCTCCGGGCTCTCCCCCTTTTCGAAATGTCCGCCCACGCCGATCCATTTGTCCTTATTGATATCATTCTTCTTCACTGTCCGGTGAAGCATCAGATATTGATCGTCCTTTTCTAAATAACACAACGTACTCAAACTGACCATGTTCCCTACCTCTTTTATTTCACACAGTATTTTTATCCCTGCTCTTATATACTGCCTTTATCCTGACGTACTGCATGTAAAATATTCCTTTTGCCGGCTCCCTACAGCTGCTGACATACCTAGTGTACTGACCGCTTTATCTTCCGCTCAGAGAACCCGGTCCAGAACTTCCTCCACCTTCTTCACCGGTATGATCTCCAGCTTTTCCTTCACTTCCTCTGCCACATCGTCCAGGTCATCCACATTGTCTTCTGGAATAAATACCTTAGAAATGCCTGCACGCTGCGCCGCCATCAGCTTTTCCGGCAGCCCGCCGATAGGCATCACCGTCCCCCGCAGGGACACCTCGCCTGTCATGGCATATTCCGGGCTCACCGGTTTTCCAGTTACCAGGGACGCCAGGGCTGTCGTCAAAGTGATCCCCGCCGAAGGTCCGTCCTTCGGCACCGCTCCAGATGGCACATGGATATGCAGGTCATTCTCCTTAAATACCTCCGACTCCTTCGGAAACCTGGCTTTCACAAGGCTGACTGCGATCTGCGCAGATTCCTTCATCACATCTCCAAGCTGTCCGGTCACTTTCACCTTTCCTTCACCCTTTGTAAATATCGTCTCTACGAAAAGAATCTCCCCGCCTGCTGCCGTCCACGCCAGCCCGGTAACGATTCCCTGTTTCTTTTCTTCCAGAGCTTCCTCGTGCCGGATCGGCTTCCGATCCAAAAATTCTGGCAGCCTTTTCGGGCTTACCGTGATGCTCTTCTGCTCTCCCTTGACCAGCTTCACTGCTGCATATCTGCACAGACCGTCCAGCCGCTTTTTCAATCCCCGCACGCCGGATTCCCTTGTATAGTCACTGATGATCGCCCGCAGAGCCTGATCTGTCACTTTCAGATTCTGTGCCTTGATCCCCATTCCCTTCATCGCCTTGGGAAGCAGGTGCTTCCTCCCGATCTGAAACTTTTCCACCGCCGTATACCCCGGGAACTGGATCACCTCCATCCGGTTCAGCAGCGGTTCCGGAATCGTATCTGTAGTATTTGCCGTACATACAAATAACACGTCCGACAGGTCATAAGGCACATTCATATAATGGTCTGTAAAAGTATTATTCTGCTCCGGATCCAGAACTTCCAGCAGTGCGCTCGCCGGATCCCCGCTGTAATCCCTGGACAGCTTATCCACCTCATCCAATACCATCACTGGATTGGATGTTCCGCACCGCTTCATCCCTTCCATGATCCTGCCCGGCATAGCGCCCACATAGGTCCTTCTATGTCCCCGGATCTCCGCCTCATCCCGCACACCGCCGAGGCTGACCCGGACATACTTCCGGTGAAGTGCCTCCGCAATACTCTGCCCGATGCTCGTTTTACCGGTCCCCGGCGCTCCTACGAATAGAAGGATGGAACCTGACTGGCTCTGCTTCAGCGTCATCACCGCCATCTGCTGGATGATTCTCTGCTTCACCTTCTTCAGCCCGTAATGCTCCCTGTCCAGGATTTCCTCGGATTCCTTCAGATCTACATCCTCCGCATCCATCTTCTTCCAGGACAAGCTTGTCACAAAATCAAGGTAGTCATAGAGCAAGCCATACTCATGGCTGTCCTTCCCTTCCTGCTTCATCCGGTTCAGAACCTTGTCGGCTTCCTTCCTGGCATCCTGGTTCATCCCTGAATCCTCAAGCTTTTGCTCAAACTTCCGGATATCAGATACATTTTCCGGATGCATCTCATCCAACTGCCTCTGAAGAAAATCAATCTGCTTCTTGATGGCCTCTTCCCGATAGACCTTCTCATGCTTCTCCTGCTGTGCTGACTCTGCTTCCTCACTGACCCTGGCCATCTCGATAAACTCATAGATTGCCTTTTCAATCCGCTCTGTGCGCTCTGATACCGTATCAGCCGCAAGGATCGCATATCTTTCATCGTCAGACAGCGTCAGGTAGCCGGACAGGGCAGACACCACCTCATTCATGGACTTCCAGTGCAGGACATAGCTGCGCGCCCAGATTCCCCACTGAAAACCCTGTATAAAATGCAGCAGTGAGGAACGCATTTTTTCAAACCGCTCCTGAAGCTCCTCTGCTTCGATATCCTGCTCTACTTCCCTGACGGATACAGATGCCTCAATTACTTCCTCTGTCACCTGCAGATCGGAGACCTCCACCCGGTCTTCGGTCTTTACACTGACGTTCCCATCCCCGTCAATGGTCTCCAGCACGCCGATCACTCCGATCGGATAGAAGTCGGACATGCTCATGTCCTTTCTGCTTTTGTCCTCCTTAAGCATCAAAAACAGAAGCTGATCTCCTTTCTCCGCCCCCTGTGCCCCCAGGTCTTTCAGTACGTCTTTCTTAAAATAATAGGTCACTTCCGGCAAAATAATCATATCATATATAGGTATTGTAATCATATAGTCTCTCCTTCTGTCAGCACTCTGTATCGCAGAGTGCTAAACTCTTTGTTACCATACCACACTTCCCGGCATTTGTAAAGCACAGAGTCTGCTGAAAATCAATTGTTTCTACCGATAAAAAAGTGATTTGTATGAACATTTACAAACCACTCTTTTGTGTTCCCCGATATTTTATTTCAGCCTCTCAGAGATTATCACTGTTCCCGCGTATAAATCTATATTCTGCTACAGAACGGTCAAAACCCTTAATATGCCGATACAGCCATTCAATCACGTTACGGTTTACCTGCTCTACAAATGCCGGTGTCGGGCCTTCCTCTTCCACAAGCATCTCGTGAAGCTCCTCTACCACATTTCTCAGCTTAGCATGCTCCTCTTTATGCTCTTTTATCCCCGGATAATCCATTTCCTCCTGCAGCTTTTCCTCTGCTGTAAAATGAAAATCCGTATACTCTGCCAGATAATCCAGCGTCTTTACCGCTGCCAGCTTATCGTTGCCCTCCTCGCAGCTGTCCAGCAGGCCGTTGATCTTTTCGATCAGTTCTTTGTGCTGAGAATCGATCATCTCGTTTCCGGTTATCAATGTTTCATCAAATTCTGCTCTCATCGTTTATCTTCCTTTCTCATTTATATATGAACTTTGCAAATACAATGCCAAATTCTTTTGTCGGAATCAGTCTATATCCTTCCATTTTTAAACTGCATGATCATTTCATTTGTCAAGCTGTCTCTGGACGGCTCGACCGGAATTTCTTCCCGCTCAAACCACTCGGCCAGCGCAAGCTCCTCCTGATCCAGCCGAATTTTATCTGATCCCTCCAGATCACAATAAAAACCCATCAGTATAGTTCCGCTGAAAGCCCATGGCTGGCTTTTATAATACCGGATATTCCTGACCTTTAGTCCGACTTCCTCCATTACTTCCCGCGCCACAGTCTCCTCCAGCGTCTCTCCTATTTCTGTATATCCTGCAAGAAGAGCATATTTTTTATAAGTCCGTCCTGCATATTTAGAAAGAAGAATCCTGTTCCCGTCTGTTACTCCGATGATAACAGCCGGACAGATTTTAGGATACTCCATAGAATGGCACTTTTCACAATACATCATACGTTCCTTACTGTCTGGTTTCATAGGTGAGCCGCACGCTCCACAATATCGGTGGCTCTTATACCAACAATACAGCTGATGCCCGGTGATTCCGGCAAAGGCCCGGTATTGCGGCTCTGCTATACGGAAGTACGATATATCTTCCATATTATAATCCTTCAGATGCCCATAAGAGGCATTTGTAACCAGATAATACCGTTCTTCATCTATTCGGAATAAAAAAGTATAGTTTTTATAAATCTCTTCATTTTCATTCTCAAGATCCCCAAACTTTGGAAATACGAACTCCTCTCCTGACTTTTTGACCAGGCACGCCTTGCTCTCATAGCAGAGCGCAATACTGTCTCTATCTGGTGCTACGGGATAAAATGCATTGTCAAACTGATGCGGTGCAATATCCTGTATCATAGTACCTTTCCTTCTTTCTGTTTACAACGTCATAACAATCCTCCCATAAAAACGCGGACCGCAACGTTTCCTCAAATGTACAAACAAGCCGCCACAGAATGTATCTATTCCTATAGCGGCCTGCTATTACCTCTTTATCCTGTCCCTTTATTCCCCTGAAAGTGCAGAAAGAATATCATCTATACTTTTACCAGATTCTTCCACAGCTTTAAAGAGCGCTTCCTTTTTTTCTTCCTTAATCAGCTTATCTATCTCTTTTCTTTTTTGCTTCAGTGCTTTTATCTGCTCCTCACATGCAGCAATTTCATCATTTACTGCTTTCAGTTGTTCCTCCAATGTAAGATTTACTTGCTTCTTGCGTCCTCTAGCCATTCTACAACCTCCAATTCTGTTTTCTGCAACAATTCCGGACATATGCATATGAATTTTCTTCTGTTTACCGGAATAGTCATTGTTTTTTTATTTTAACACTACTTGGTCAAAAATTCTATATATTTTTTTAATTATCTGAAAATCATTATAATTAACTGGAAACGGATCTGTCAATAAAAAACCCGCAAACACTAATGCTTACGGGCTTTTCCTTACCTCCCCGAGTTGGGCTCGAACCAACAACCCCTCGGTTAACAGCCGAGTGCTCTACCAACGGGTGCGCTCGCACACCGAAAAACTAATATAAGCTAAAAACATTCTCAATTTTTAATTTTCATGGAAAGTAAATAAAATATCTAATACCACGTCTAAAAAACTATTATTTAATTCTTTTAACAGTTCTCGGCTATTTTCGTCTAAGGTATATAGATTATGTACAATTAAACACCTCACTGCATATAAATTATTTCCAACATCATTTTCTTTATAACTTTTTCCGTTATCTTGTAACATTTTTTCACAAAAACTATTTAGAATCTCCCTCTTTTGTAATTCAACACCACAAAAATTGCTAAAAAGCCAGATTACCCTATCCTTTTCCGTTGTAATTTTACTAAGTTTCTCTCTTTTTTCAAATAAGTCATCAGGAGAATCCTCAATCTCCTGAATAAAACTTTTAAATTTATAGTTAAACACTACCCCTATTAATATTTCAATAATTTGATAGATTAAATGGAATTTTGAGTAACTTGATTCTTGGAGAGGTATCAATTCCATAAATAAAACATTGATATATGAAATATCTCTTATTGGTTCGGGCAATTGCTTAACTCTAATATTTTTATCAAATATATCATGCTTTGTAAAAATATTTCCCTCGCCACAAAAAGAATATCCTTTTGAAAATAAATCTACTGCATAATTTGATATATCAAAACATTCTATTTTACTTGCATTTCCTTTATCATACACCAGTATTTGAATATCATCCGAATAATAATCCAAAATACTGAAATCTGAGTATTCCCTGTCCCCAAACTCTGTCATTTGCAACAACTTATTCACAACTACATATGCATATTTTAAATAAAACTCATCCTGCACATAATCATGTTCCTTAGATTCCAAAGACTGTATAGGAAATATCCATCCAATTCGAATCCCATCAGCATATAATTTAAAAATGCTGTTTTCTGAAACTCCACCATTATTATATAAAAAACACATTTCAAAATCATCTGGTACAAATGATTTATCTAATGATAGTAAAGGTTTATATAGAAATTCATTTCCTGTTTTTATATCTTTTCTTCAAATACTCCATTATAGTATTTTATTATATTATTTTCATTGGCTTCGTATTTCATTCCCCATTTACCTGACTATCATATTTCCTATATCCATTTTCTACCGCTTGTAATAAATCAGCATATGAATCACTTTCTTCATTAAACAATTCCCGATAAAAATATTGCAAATACATTCTTTGGGCGTTTCCTATCTTCTTCGCTTTAACTTTTATCATATCCATCCGCTTTAAAAATTCCATAAACCACTCGCCTTCTTTGTCATCTATATAATTATCTTCTATATCTTTTACAATCTTCTCCAATGAATCAAAATCTTCAATAATTCCTTTATCCTTCATGATCCCCATTGCAGCTCCAAAGCCAGTTAGTGCCTGTGATGTTGAAAATGCTTTACTTACTTTTTTTGCAAAAGGTGAACTCTTAATCTCATATTCATCAAGCCTATCTTGATCTACAAAACAATTTTTTGACTTTTCACATAAAATAACGAAAACTTTAATATAACCTTCTAAAAATACCTTAAAGATATCTCCAGAGATATTTTCTTTTGACATTTTTTCTAACATCTTTATATTCTCAAGCATCTCCTGGCGATCCATCGGCAAAGCATTTCGGTTCATATACGAATTAAAACCATCAATTGTATTTTTAAATATAAACTCTTTTTTATCTGCATTCGCCGTTCCTTCAACTTCTCTAATCAGCTTCACACCGTTTACTTCCGTATCCAACATGTCACTATACAGCATCTCTAACTGATGACGAAGAGACATGGGGGTTTGTCCTGTATTTAAAGTCAACATCCTATACAATACACCAAATTTATTTATATTAACATAAACCTCCAATCGTAGCTTATAATCATAAAAATCTTCTTTTTTTTGTTCAAGTGCATCCATCTCTGCTGCTATCAGAGTATGTGTTCTCTGTAAGCCATCAAGAATTAAAACCTTTTCTCTATGTGTTTTGATGTAGTCCTGTAGTTCATCACTTTCCATATTTTTTAATGGTAAGCACGAAATAATCCGTATCTATGAATCCTCCATCATTTTTGATACAATAGCTCCAAATCAAGGAGGTATTGCCTATGAATGAAACGAACCTTACAAAAGAAGATTTCTGGATGAAGCGAATTCAGGATTTCCAAAAAAGCGGATTGTCAAGAAAAGAATGGTGTCAGGAAAATCAAGTCCCCCTGTCGACTTTCAGTTATTGGATCAGAAAACAAATGCAGAAGCC
>KE159605.1:1696192-2074804 GCA_000403295.2 Lachnospiraceae bacterium M18-1
ATGTTCGCCTTCTGTAACCGCAGACGGACATCCATCAAAATCCTTCAATGGGACGGATCCGGTTTCTGGATCCTGATGAAGCGGCTCGACCGCAATTACTTCCGCTGGCCGGATACGCCGGATGAGTTGAAAAAAGTGACCTTAAAGGAAATTCATTGGTTATGTGATGGACTGTCCCTCGACCCAAAAGGCGCTTTTGAGGAACATCATCCGAAGATCACAATCTAATCTACACCGATTTTCCTGTCAATTCGCAAAAAGCTGAAAAAGTGGCAGTTTTCAATGAATTTTCCTCTGTTTTTCCATCCGGTTTCCTCTCGAAAACAGAGCGGTTTCATGATATACTTTTCTCAGACCACAAGAGATAGGAGGGCTGGATCATGGAACCGCTTTTTTCTGAAAAACAATGGCAGGATATGAGCAAAGAGAATATCATCACATTGATACAGGCCATGCAGGTGCATCAGAAAAAACAGGAAACAGAGATCCAGCTCCTGAAAGAAAAAACGAAGGAACTGGAGTTTATGAATGCACTGCTTTCGGATCGGCTGGCACTTGCGCAGAGGAAGCAGTTTGGCTCTTCCAGCGAAAAATACGCGGAAGGCTATGAGCAGATGGACCTGTTCAATGAGGCGGAGCAGGAGGCCGATCCCAATGCAGCCGAGCCAGAGATGGAGGAGATCCATCCAAAATCTTATAAACGTAAAAAACCAACCGGAAAAAAGGAAGAGGACCTTTCCGCTTTTGAAACCACAGAAGTGATCAAACATAAATTAGAAGGAAACGACAGATTCTGCTCTGAATGTGGGACAAAATATAAAGTGGTGACTACGGAGACCGTAAAATATTTGAAATTCATCCCTGCCCGATTTGAAGTGGTGGAGGAGACCACCTATGTTTATGCCTGTCCCAAATGCGGGATGATGAAGCGCCCGCAGAAAGATCCGTCACTTCTCAAAGGCAGTGTTGCGACACCATCCCTCGTTGCCGGCATTATGAATGCGAAATATGTGAACGGGATGCCGCTTGCGCGACAGGAGAGGGAGTTCGCAAGATATAACCTGAACCTGTCAACAAAGACCATGGCTAACTGGATCATCCTGTGCGCAAAACGGTACCTGCAGCCGATCTATGACCTGATGAGGGAAGAATTCCTGCGCAGCAGATATATCCACTGTGATGAAACCCGACTCCAGGTGATCGATGAGCCCGAGCAAAAAGGGACAACCCAGAACTGGATGTGGGTGTATCTTACGGATGAATACAGCGGATCCCCACGGATGGTCCTCTTCCAATATGAAAGGACCAGGGGTGGATACCATCCGGTGGAATTCCTGGGGGATGAGTTCCGTGGCTATCTGACCTGTGATGGATACCAGGCTTACCACGGCCTCCCGGAGCAGATCACCGTGACAGGGTGCATGGCACACGCAAGGCGGCGTTTTGATGAAGCCCTGACCCCTTTAAAAAAGGGCTTTACCAAAGAACAGCTGAAAGAAACAACTGCATACCAGGCAATGGCACGGATCGGCATGCTTTATAAGATAGAGGAACTGATCCGTAACCAATCTCCTGAGGAAAGATATGCTGAGCGTCAGAAGCAGTCAAAACCGCTTTTAGAGGCTTTCTTCGGATGGCTGCATACTTTGGAAGGCTCTGTAAACCGGTCTTCTAAAATAGGAGAGGCCGTTTTATACGCTTTAAATCAGGAAAAATACCTCAAAGCCTATCTGGAAGACGGACATCTGAGTATCGATAACTCGGCCGCGGAGAGGGCGATCAAGAACTTTGCCATTGGGCGCCGCAACTGGCTGTTCTCCAAAAGCATCAAAGGCGCGGAGGCCAGCGCGACCGTATACAGCATCACGGAGACGGCGTTACTGAATGGGCTTAAGCCATATGACTATGTGGCTTACATACTGGAACGTATGAAAGATCTGGGGCCATTCCCGTCAAAAGAAGATCTCCAGCAACTATTACCATGGTCAGAATCCATACCGGAGTCCTGTCGTACAAATCGTCCAGGTGCGTCCACTTAGCAGAAACTGCTGGGTGGATTTTTTTGTCAAAGTGCAGATAACTTAGTGATGATATAAAAGATCAACTCTCATTAAGGCACAGTTTAGCAAATATTGGTGATTTTGAATAGGTACGGATTATTTCTTGCTTACTTTTAATGTATTATCATCACTCATGATAGCTAATACTAATGGAGGTATTACACAACCATTCAGCAAATCCTCTTTTAACAATGAATATACTGTTTGAGAAGTTTTCACACGCTTTCTTTGAAAGTCATTATTTTTAATCAAATCTTTTGCATACTGTAAATATTCTCCAAATGTTGTTTCAACATATAAATTTGTACTTTTTATCCTATAATCATATATATTTGACATTATTTTCATTTTCTCTTTCCTCTTTTCCCTTATTGTATGTCTTATATTCCAAAATTATCCTACTATTTCACTATTTCTATTAGCATCTATGTTGCCTTGGCTCATTAATCGGCTCATTAATCGGCTCATTAATCGGCTCATTTTCGTTCATAATATGAACTCCTGCCAGCGCCTTTCTGTTCCAAAATTCCAATTTCGCACAATCTATTGAGATAACGTTTTGTCGTTGCCACTGATTTTCCTAATAAATCACGGCCTATCGCATTCGTAATTATTGAATTATCATCCAGATACTTCAATATCGGAGCCATACGCTCTTGTTCCTCTTGTGATAATTTTTTTAATCGCACATTAGGCAAAAATTCTTTTTCACGTCTATCCTTCAATAATATATTATACTGGTCACAAGGCTTACACAATACCATAACTCCTCTGGCATTAGCATCAATAACCGGATAGGGTGCCTTTTCCTCTTTGCATACCTCCATAATCTTATCAAATCCTCTTCCCCATGATTCAATCTCTCCAGCTTTATAAAAAACATCTGCTATTTTAGGATTATACGGTATTGAAGAATGCTTCTCATATATTTTATCTACTGGCAAATTTTCCGGCCATTTTCCATCATTCCAAACATATATTTTATCTTCATAAATGCTAATCTGAATGGGTATTCCAGTACTATAATCTTTGTGATTAATGGCATTCAGCAGGATTTCACGAAATCCCTCCATCGGAAACATATATGTTTCCGTTCTCTGCAGACCTTCATAATCAATCAACGCTTTCATATACTTCGTATAAACCAACTCTACCGCCTTATCCGCTTGTAAAATTAATGGTCCATGGATTTCGTCTTGATACCTCAAATCAGAATTCGATTCTCCAAAATATCCAATTTTTATATATGCGCCTGTTACCCATTTTTCTGGATCAGGATGAAACATTAAAACTGCTGCTCTTATCAGATTTTCTCCCTCAAACAATTTTAAATTCTCTAACAATAATTTGTCATTAACCTCTGCTGCAATTTTACTTAACCGTTTTTTATAAACAGATTTTTTTCTGAATTCCTGTAATGCTTCTTTACTTAAAGTATCTGCTGTCTCTCCTGGTATTGGTACATTATCCCATGTTTTCCCCTGCCTTTCATAAAGGAATTTTAATAACTCTATTCCCTTTATTTCCTGCATGGTACTACCACTGCGATAATAATATTTTCCCCTATAATTAACCGGAAACGGATAACTGTCAACAATAATTTCGATATATTCTAATCCATTCTCTTCTATAAGGTTTACATCTGCAATAATATTCATCGTGGAAACAATTTTATTTGGAATATCTTCTAATAGTTTTTTAGCATTACGAACCCCTGCTATATCCCCATTATCATCTTTCCCAATAATAAGTGTTCCGCCCTGTGCATTAGCATATCCACAGATCCATTTCAAATATTCATCTTTCCAAATTTCCTTCCATTCAGCACCCTGATGCTCTGACATTTTTCTTTCCTGCTTTCACTTGTCTGATTATTTTATATTATAATCTATTTCTCGTTTATCTTCAATTGATTAATACAAAAAAGAAACCCTGCATAAATTCCATACAAGGTTTCATTACATGGAAAGCCACAGCTTTACCTTCTCTTCCGTACATCCCGTAAATAATTTTTCTTTTTATAATTCTTTCTTAATTACCATTCCTGTTTTATACAAATCAGTTCTAAAATCTATCATTCCACGCAAAATCATTATTAAGCTTTTCGTAAAGTACTACTATTTCATTGAGCAATTGAGGATTACGCTTCTCGGTTAACAGTATATTGCCTGCCAAAATTTCTTCTCTCTTATCTTCAGATATGCAAAACCCGCAAATCTTGATATCTGCGGGCTTTTTCAAACTCCCCGAGTTGGGCTCGAACCAACAACCCCTCGGTTAACAGCCGAGTGCTCTACCATTGAGCTATCGAGGAATACTATATTCTCTAGTACACCTTCAAAACTACACACGAAGAAACCATTATCTATATCCTATCCTTACTGCTCTCTCAAGCATCAACCACCTCTTGGTTATGCCCTCGACCTATTAGTGACGGTCAGCTCCATACATTACTGCACTTCCACCTCCGCCCTATCTACCTCGTCGTCTTCAAGGGGTCTTACTGAATTATCTTCATGGGATATCTCATCTTGAGGGGGGCTTCACGCTTAGATGCCTTCAGCGTTTATCCCCGCCCGGCTTGGCTACTCTGCCATGCTCCTGGTGGAACAACAGATTCACCAGCGGCCGGTCCATCCCGGTCCTCTCGTACTAAGGACAGCTCCTCTCAAATATCCTACGCCCGCGCCGGATAGGGACCGAACTGTCTCACGACGTTCTGAACCCAGCTCGCGTACCGCTTTAATGGGCGAACAGCCCAACCCTTGGGACCTACTCCAGCCCCAGGATGCGATGAGCCGACATCGAGGTGCCAAACCACTCCGTCGATGTGAACTCTTGGGAGTGATAAGCCTGTTATCCCCAGGGTAGCTTTTATCCGTTGAGCGATGGCAATCCCACTTTATACCACCGGATCACTAAGTCCTACTTTCGTACCTGCTCCACCCGTCGGTGTCGCAGTCAAGCTCCCTTCTGCCTTTGCGCTCTTCGAATGGTTTCCGACCATTCTGAGGGAACCTTTGAGCGCCTCCGATACCCTTTCGGAGGCGACCGCCCCAGTCAAACTCCCCACCTGACATTGTCCCACGGCCGGATCACGGCCGCTGGTTAGAAACCCAGCACTACAAGGGTGGTATCCCAACGGCGGCTCCATCGCAACTGGCGTCGCGACTTCTCTGCCTCCCACCTATCCTGTACATGCAATACCGAGTCCCAGTGTCAAGCTGGAGTAAAGCTCCATGGGGTCTTTCCGTCCTGGCGCGGGTAACCAGCATCTTCACTGGTATTTCAATTTCACCGGGTGCATTGTCGAGACAGTGCCCAAATCATTACGCCTTTCGTGCGGGTCGGAACTTACCCGACAAGGAATTTCGCTACCTTAGGACCGTTATAGTTACGGCCGCCGTTTACTGGGGCTTAAGTTCAAAGCTTCGCTTGCGCTAACCTCTCCCCTTAACCTTCCAGCACCGGGCAGGCGTCAGCCCATATACCTCACCTTTCGGTTTCGCATAGACCTGTGTTTTTGCTAAACAGTTGCTTGGGCCAATTCTCTGCGGCCTATCGCTAGGCACTCCTTCTCCCGAAGTTACGGAGTCATTTTGCCGAGTTCCTTAACAATGCTTCTCCCGTCGGCCTTAGGATCCTCTCCTCATCCACCTGTGTCGGTTTACGGTACGGGTACCATATGAACAATAGCGGCTTTTCTCGGCAGCTAGGCCGCACGCTTCCCTACTCTGATTCGGTCCGTATCACGCTTTCCCATTGTACACCGGATTTGCCTGATGCACTGGTACTTCGCTTACACCGGTCTTTCCAATCCCGGCTCGTGCTCTCCTCTCTGCGTCCCCACAGTTCTGTCATATGGCAGTACAGGAATCTCAACCTGTTGTCCATCGGCTACGTCTCTCGACCTCGCCTTAGGCCCCGACTTACCCAGGGCAGATCAGCTTTACCCTGGAAACCTTAGATATTCGGCCGGAAGGATTCCCACCTTCCTCTCGCTACTCATTCCGGCATTCTCTCTTCGGTACAGTCCACAGCTCCTTTCGGTACTGCTTCGTCCCATACCCAATGCTCCTCTACCAGCCATCATTCGATGGTTCCTAGGCTTCGGCAGTGTGTTTCAGCCCCGGACATTTTCGGCGCAGGACCTCTCGACTAGTGAGCTATTACGCACTCTTTTAATGTATGGCTGCTTCTGAGCCAACATCCTAGTTGTCTTTGAAATCCCACATCCTTTTCCACTTAACACACATTTTGGGGCCTTAGCCGCAGGTCTGGGCTCTTTCCCTCTCGACTGTCCAACTTATCTCGTACAGTCTGACTCCCATACACCATCTACGCGGCATTCGGAGTTTGATATCCCTTGGTAAGCTTTGACGCCCCCTTAGGAATTCAGTGCTCTACCTCCGCAAGACTTGTATGAGGCTAGCCCTAAAGCTATTTCG
Organism: Lachnospiraceae bacterium M18-1; assembly: GCA_000403295.2. Taxonomy (GTDB): domain Bacteria; phylum Bacillota; class Clostridia; order Lachnospirales; family Lachnospiraceae; genus Schaedlerella. The sequence continues at coordinate 1,702,701 of KE159605.1, forward strand.
AGGAGAACCAGCTATCTCCGGGTTCGATTGGAATTTCTCCCCTATCCACACCTCATCCCCACCCTTTTCAACGGATGTGGGTTCGGCCCTCCATTGCCTTTTACGGCAACTTCAGCCTGGACATGGATAGATCACCCGGTTTCGGGTCTGCTCCGACTGACTCCGGCCCTATTAAGACTCGGTTTCCCTTCGGCTCCGGACCTTTAGTCCTTAACCTTGCCAGCCAGCGCAACTCGCCGGACCGTTCTACAAAAAGTACGCGGTTCCACATCTATCGTGGTCCCACAGCTTGTAAACGTATGGTTTCAGGTTCTCTTTCACTCCCCTCCCGGGGTCCTTTTCACCTTTCCTTCACAGTACTATGCGCTATCGGTCACTAAGGAGTATTTAGCCTTACGGGGTGGTCCCCGCACGTTCCCACAAGGTTCCACGTGTCTCGTGGTACTCTGGATCCCGCCTTGTCAGTTCACCTTTCGCTTACGGGGCTTTCACCCTCTCTGGCTGGCTTTCCCAAAACCATTCTGCTAAGCTCACTGAATCAATTCCGCGGTCCGAACCCCGGGATGACTCGCATCCCGGTTTGGGCTCCTTCCATTTCGCTCGCCGCTACTTTGGAAATCACTGTTGTTTTCTCTTCCTCCGGCTACTTAGATGTTTCAGTTCACCGGGTTCCCTTCCCTGACTTATGGATTGGGTCAGGGATGCCTGAGGGCTGCTCAGGCAGGTTTCCCCATTCAGAAATCTCCGGTTCATTGGATATTTGCTCCTCCCCGAAGCTTTTCGCAGCTTATCACGTCTTTCATCGGCTCTTAGTGCCAAGGCATCCGCCATACGCTCTTATCAGCATAACCAACTCGCCCTCTTTCGTCCACGGGATGGACTCAGGGCTACACATGCATAGCGTTGCATGCGTTGGTGGTTGACTCATTTTTTATCCTGGTCGTCTTCCAGCGACCCTTTCGGGTCTGGTCATGTTTGTTAACATTACCTCGGATGTCTTGAGTGGATCAATACTTCGATTCCTCTCTATATCGATCCTGCTCTTCCTTATTGGTATCTCTATCAATAAGTTTTCTATTTCTTCGTATGCAGTTTTCAAGGTGCACTATTGATTCTTTTCAGAATCAAGTGGAGAATACGAGAGTCGAACTCGTGACCTCCTGCTTGCAAGGCAGGCGCTCTCCCAACTGAGCTAATCCCCCATTTTAAATTACAATATTATGCTTTTTACAGCATGGGCTTAAGTGGACTCGAACCACCGACCTCACGCTTATCAGGCGTGCGCTCTAACCTGCTGAGCTATAAGCCCATTTTTTAATTTGGCGGCCACCTGCTCTCCCACACCGTCGCCAGTGTAGTACCATCGGCCGCCCGGGGCTTAACCATCGTGTTCGGGATGGGTACGGGTGTTGCCCCCGGGCGCATCGCCGCCAAAAATATCTTAGTTATCTTCTGTTTTATTTCGCCTGTGTCTTCAGACACATAATCATTGATAACTAAACAATAGACAACTTCCTTCACCGCTCTCACTAAGCATATATAATACATATGCCAAATGTTCGGGTGTGCCTTCTCACTAAGCTCCCCTTACAGGCTCGCTAAGTGTTCAGTGCATACTTCTTTCTTCCTTAGAAAGGAGGTGATCCAGCCGCACCTTCCGATACGGCTACCTTGTTACGACTTCACCCCAGTCATCCGTCCCGCCTTCGACGGCTCCCTCCTGGTTAGGTTGGGTCACCGGCTTCGGGCGTTACTGACTCCCATGGTGTGACGGGCGGTGTGTACAAGACCCGGGAACGTATTCACCGCAGCATTCTGATCTGCGATTACTAGCGATTCCAGCTTCATGTAGTCGAGTTGCAGACTACAATCCGAACTGAGACGTTATTTTTGAGATTCGCTCACACTCGCGTGGTCGCTTCTCTTTGTTTACGCCATTGTAGCACGTGTGTAGCCCTGGCCATAAGGGGCATGATGATTTGACGTCATCCCCACCTTCCTCCAGGTTGTCCCTGGCAGTCCCTCCAGAGTGCCCATCCTAAATGCTGGCTACTGAAGGTAAGGGTTGCGCTCGTTGCGGGACTTAACCCAACATCTCACGACACGAGCTGACGACAACCATGCACCACCTGTCTCCAGTGTCCCGAAGGAAAACGGACATTACTCCGCTGTCACCGGGATGTCAAGGCCAGGTAAGGTTCTTCGCGTTGCTTCGAATTAAACCACATGCTCCACCGCTTGTGCGGGTCCCCGTCAATTCCTTTGAGTTTCATTCTTGCGAACGTACTCCCCAGGTGGACTACTTATTGCGTTGGCTGCGGCACCGAAAGGCTTTGCCTCCCGACACCTAGTAGTCATCGTTTACGGCGTGGACTACCAGGGTATCTAATCCTGTTTGCTCCCCACGCTTTCGAGCCTCAACGTCAGTCATCGTCCAGCAAGCCGCCTTCGCCACTGGTGTTCCTCCTGATATCTACGCATTTCACCGCTACACCAGGAATTCCACTTGCCTCTCCGACACTCTAGATATACAGTTTCCAATGCAGTTCCGGGGTTGGGCCCCGGATTTTCACATCAGACTTGCAAGTCCGTCTACGCTCCCTTTACACCCAGTAAATCCGGATAACGCTTGCCCCCTACGTATTACCGCGGCTGCTGGCACGTAGTTAGCCGGGGCTTCTTAGTCAGGTACCGTCATTTTCTTCCCTGCTGATAGAGCTTTACATACCGAAATACTTCCTCACTCACGCGGCGTCGCTGCATCAGGGTTTCCCCCATTGTGCAATATTCCCCACTGCTGCCTCCCGTAGGAGTTTGGGCCGTGTCTCAGTCCCAATGTGGCCGGTCGCCCTCTCAGGTCGGCTACTGATCGTCGGCTTGGTAGGCTTCTACCCCACCAACTACCTAATCAGACGCGGGCCCATCTTACACCACCTCAGTTTTTACCTCTGTACCATGCAGTACCGTGGTCTTATGCGGTATTAGCAATCATTTCTAATTGTTATCCCCCTGTGTAAGGCAGGTTGCCCACGCGTTACTCACCCGTCCGCCGCTAAGTCACCCTCTCTTCCCTCCGAAGAGTTCTAAAAAAGTGCTTCGCTCGACTTGCATGTGTTAAGCACGCCGCCAGCGTTCATCCTGAGCCAGGATCAAACTCTCGTTATAAGTTCTTTCCGTCAGGATCAACCTTTCTGGCTAATCCATCCTTTTTTACTGTTTTCCGCTTCTTCCGAAGCAGAGGTGCATCATCCGATCTCTCTTTTGATGCTCGTTCTTTGAATTTCTCTCTTTAAGAAATTTTCAAGGATTGTTGTCTATTGTTTAATTATCAAGGTTCGTCTTTTTCTCTGTCAAGCGACAGCTCATTTATTATATCACACTGTTTTTCGCTTGTCAAGAACTTTTTTCATTTTTTTGAAGTTTTTTCAAACTTCATTTTTTTGCTTTTCTCTTACGAGTCAGCTTACATATATTACCATGTTGCTTTTTGTTTGTCAAGAGTGTTTTTTCATTTTTTTACATTTTTTTCTTTCACTTTCGACTCACATCGCAACCGCCTTATTTATCCAGCAGAAAAATCCCTTTTCTTCTTAGATGCAAACAAGGCAAACGGAGAAGGAGGGATTTGAACCCTCGCGCCGCTATCAACGACCTACTCCCTTTCCAGGGGAGCCCCTTCGGCCAGCTTGGGTACTTCTCCAAAATGTCCGCTAATTAATATACACGATTACTGGCAGCTTGTCCAGTACCTTTTTACATTTTTTTCATTTTCTTTATCTCTTCGCCGTAAAATGCTCCGGCAATTGGAAGAAAATGAATATAAAAACCGTCGAATGCTAACATACAACAGTTTAAACGGAGAGGGTGGGATTCGAACCCACGCGCCCTTGCGGACAAACGGTTTTCAAGACCGCCTCGTTATGACCACTTCGATACCTCTCCATATAATATTTTACTGCGCTCTCAACTGAGCAATATGTATTCTATCACAGAACCCCTTTACCGTCAACCATTATTTTTATTTTTTTTGACAAACTATTAGAGCCGTGTTACAGTTCACACGGTGTTGTGCACTTGTTGCACGGCAGACGGCCAATATAGTGATGGGGCAGGCGTCCGGCGCCTCGCCGATCGGCTACTTTCTAAGTGAGGCGGACACCGTTACTGTGAACCCCCGGTGTGAACAGTTACAAAAAACTGATGTCCGCTTCCGATGGCCGCGGTATAAACATTTCATTTCCAAAAACATATTTATATAGATATAATAGATTTTCCACAAACACTTTTCAAAAAACGTTGAGCAGGTCATAGGCGGCGCGCCGTATATAAATACAATGATAAGGAACGATGAAAATCGTCGGCAGTCTGTACGGTTGCCGGACAGATCCGACATTTTACAGAAAAGAGCGGATGCAGTACAGCACATAAATACCAAGCAGTACGATCCCCTGTACGCGGAAGGTTTTTTTCCGGATGAGGATCGGGCCAAGCAGTACGGCCATGACCGCAATCGACAGCGGAATATCGACCAGGATCGTCTGGCGTTCCAGCGGGATTCCCTGTACGGCGGCCGGGATCCCGATCACCAGCAGGAGGTTCAGAATGTTTGCGCCGATCACATTTCCAAGTCCCACGTTGCCGTATCCCTTGATCAGGGATGCCATGGACGTCACCAGTTCCGGCAGAGAGGTCCCCAGTGCAATGAATGTCACCGCGATCACCCGCTCCGGGACTCCCAGCGACTGTGCGATCAGAATCCCATTGTCCACCAGCAGATTTGCTCCCGCATAAAGCAGAACGGCGCAGAGAGCAAGAAGGAAAAGCTGTTTCGGGATAGATATATCCTCTCCCCCTTCTGCCTCCTCGCACTCTTCACCGGAAGAAAGCCTGACTGTCAGACAGGCATAGACCACAAACGCAGCCAGCAGCAGGATGCCGAAGGGCCGTCCATATGCTCCTTTTACTCCTCCGCAGATCTCCATCGCTCCGATCACAAGGAAGAAAAAAAAGCTTCTCCATGCAATGGAAGCAGCCCCGACCTGCCTGACCGGACGGATGATCTGGCTCAATCCGGCGATCAGCGCAGTGTTGCATATAATAGAACCGAATGCATTTCCCGCGGCAATCGCCGCCGAACCGCCAAAAGCCGCCGTTGTAGACACCAGGATCTCCGGCAGTGTGGTTCCCAGGCTTACGATCGTCGCGCCGACCACGATCTGAGGGATCGCCGCTTTCCTTGCGATGGCGGCCGCCGCATCCACCAGACGGTCTCCTGCAATGCAGATCAAAATCAGCCCAGCCGTAAACAATAGTACCGTAGCAATCATATTGTCCCCCTCTTTTCATCCAAACCCGCCTGCAGTCTGCCGCGGTCCCTGGACCAACCAGGGCGCGGACTCTGACCGCAGTTTTATTGTTATATGTCAGACCTCGGCCGGTCACAACGATGATTTGCCGGGGGATCTACATAAAAGTGAATATTCAGGCCGTCCATTGCCCCAGAGCGCTGAATGTCCAGCGCGCCTCCGCCAAATGCAGACCGAAGCGGAACGCGGACGTTTTAAAACAGCGGCCTGAGTTACAGGTCCCGCCTCCCCGGTGTGTTCTGCAGCGTTTTATTTCACAAGGCCGATCAACTCACGGAAATGTTCCGTCTTGTGCTGTCTCATGTATGCTTCTATTCCTTCCGCCACCTCAATAGTTGCCGACGGATTGTAAAAATTAGCCGTTCCTACTGATACTGCCGATGCGCCTGCCAGGATAAACTCCAGCGCATCCTCAGCGCAGGTGATCCCGCCCATCCCGATCACCGGGACCTTCACGGAATGAGCCGCTTCATATACCATGCGGACCGCAATGGGACGGATGGCAGGACCGGACACGCCCCCGGTCTTGTTTGCAACGGCAAATGTCTGTCGGTGGATATCAATCTTCATCCCGGTCAGGGTATTGATCAGAGAGATCACATCCGCGCCTCCGGCCTCCACGGCCTTTGCCATCTCCGCGATGCTCGTCACGTTGGGACTGAGCTTCATAATGACCGGCTGCTTCGCATGCTTTTTCACTTCTCTTGTAATATGTTCTGCGGACTTCGGATCCTGGCCGAACGCAATCCCGCCCTCCTTCACATTGGGGCAGGAAATGTTGATCTCCAGCAGATCCACCGGTTCCTGTGCCAGGCGTTCCACCACTTCCAGATAATCCTCGGTTGTCTTTCCGCACACATTAACAATAATCTTGGTGTCAAATTGTTTCAAAAACGGGATATCCCGTCTGCAGAACACATCGATTCCCGGATTCTGCAGGCCGATCGCATTCATCATCCCTCCGTAGGTCTCTGCAATGCGGGGGGCAGGATTGCCTGGCCACGGCACGTTTGCCACTCCCTTTGTGACGACGGCCCCCAGGCGGTTCAGATCCACAAACTCACTGTATTCCTCCCCGGAACCAAAGGTGCCCGAAGCGGTCATTACCGGATTTTTCAGTTCCACCCCGGCCAGACAGACGCTCGTTTCCAGCCCGGAGGCTGCATTTGAAGTATGGCTTACCGTACTTTTCATCAGATCTCCACCTCCGTACTTAAGAATACCGGCCCGTCCTTACAGACCCGTTTATTATGCACCTGGCTGTGCCCGTCAATCTCCGGCGTCCTGCAGATGCAGGCCAGGCAGGCCCCCACACCGCAGGCCATCCGCTCTTCCATAGATACATAGCATACAATATTATTTTCTTCAGCATAATGCTTGACAGCACGCAGCATAGGAGCCGGGCCGCAGGCATAGATCACCTCTGCATCCAGCCTGTTTGCCGCAATGGCATCCATCACATTTCCGGGCGTACCGGCGCTGCCGTCCTCGGTAGCGATATACAGGCTTCCGTTCTTCTGAAGGTCTTCTGCAAGAAACTGCTCATCCCGATACCCCATCACAAGCTGCTTTTCGGCCTCCAGCTGTTTTGCCAGCTCCAGCATGGGGGGCACGCCGATCCCTCCGCCGATCAGAAACACCTTTTTTCCGGTTCCTGGCTCCAGCGGAAAGCCATTTCCCAAAGGGCCAAGAATCTCAATCATATCCCCCGGCCGCAGTCGGGAAAACTGTTCCGTCCCCGTCCCTTCGCCGGTCACACGGTATACCACCCGCAGCATGTTCTGCTTTCGGTCAATCTCACACAGGCTGATAGGCCTGGGCAAGAGCTTGCTTTGATCCTCCGTGTACATGGAGAGGAACTGCCCCGGCACTGCAAGCCCGGCAATCTCCTCCGTCCGGATCCACATGCTGTATATATCCCGGGCGATCTGTTCCTGGGATACGACTGCCGCCTTTTCCTTTCGTTTACAAGACATGTTTTTTCTCCTTTTTTCTATAAAACCTCTGTTTCTTTTCTCTATCCTCGCAGATATGCATACTGTCCGACGATCCATTGCGGCAGCCGGACAGTTCTTTTATCCTACTTCTGAGCCAGCGCACTGCAGATATCCGCCTTCATAGCTTCCACTGCCGCCCGTGATGCCTCCCCGAAATGTTCCGCGCCGAACTGCGCGTAAGCTTCCTGCTTGTAAGCTGCAATAATGCCCCGGGAGGAATTTACAATAGCGCCCAGACCGTCTTCGTTGAAGAAATGTGCCAAATCCTTGCCCTGGCCGCCCTGAGCGCCGTAGCCCGGCACCAGAATATACGCCTTTGGCATCACCTTGCGCATCGCCTTTCCGATCTCCGGATAGGTAGCGCCGACCACCGCGCCTACGTAGCTGTAGCTGTCTCCCATACACTGAGCGCCCCACTCTGCAACCATTTCCCCCACATGCTCATAGAGCGGGCGGTTCTCAATGCGCCGGTCCTGGAACTCCCCGCTGGACGGGTTGGAGGTCTTTACAAGGACAAAGATTCCCTTCTTCTCCTCCTGGCAGACCTTGATAAAAGGGTTGACCCCGTCAGAGCCCAGGTAGGGATTGACTGTTGCAAAATCTTCATCAAAAGGGACATACTCTTTGCTGCCCACCTTGACCTTCCCCAGATGCCCGATGGCATAGGCCGCGGAGGTCGAACCGATGTCGCCCCGCTTGATATCCCCGATGACTACCAGATCTTTTGACTTGCAGTATTCTACCGTCTTCTGAAATGCTGCCAGCCCCGGCACGCCAAACTGCTCATACATGGCAATCTGGGGCTTTACAGCCGGAATCAGGTCACAGACATGATCCACGATCTCTTTGTTGAACTGCCAGATTGCCTCTGCCGCGCCTTCCAGCGTCTCCCCGTATTGTGCAAATGCCTTCTGCTGTACATGCTCCGGCACATAAGCCAGCATGGGATCCAGACCGACCACGATCGGAGCCTCCGTTTTTTTAATCTTTTCTACAAGTTTGTTGATCATCGTTTTTTCCTCCTGAATAACATTATGATGTCTTTTAACTCAGCCTTCAGGCAGAAACGCATTGTATATTATGCCTGAGCCTGATGAAAATCCTTTTAAATATGAAGGTTCTTCCCCATCTCTTCTTTAAATTCCCTGCCTTTAAACAGCACCAGCCCGGCCACAAACAGCAGGCAGAAGCCCGCCCCCAAGAGGCTCGGCAGCTTCAGCGTGACCGCGCCGGTCAGCACCAATATCAGCGGGAGCAAAAATCCATACCCTGCCGCCATGACGAGATAGATCATGCAGTCCCGCAGAGGGTACTTTTGTATATAGGAAATGACCATCATGGAGCAAAGCACTCCAATGCTCAATATAGGCAGTACAAAATCTACCGACCAGCCATGCCAGCCGGTCAGCACATCCCATATGATGCACCCCACTGTCACCAGCACCAGCTGCCACATGGTATTTTTCAGCAGATTGTGGCGCTTAAAGAATCCGATGGTCGACGCCAGCCACATACTGGCGATCCCGCCTGCTGAAAATAAGGTCCAGGGCACCTCCGGACGATAGTTCCAATGAAGGTCGAACATCAGGATGACAGCCGCCAGACAGAGCAGGCAAAATCCCTTATACACCTTCATCTCCAGTTCACCCGGCACGTCAGGCTCGGGAAAATCCGGCTTCACTTTTTCTGAATGGATTCCCTGCTCCCGGAGGATCCGGTAAAAATTGCGCTGGATATTTTCCGTGTCAAACCGAGACGTAAAGCCCAGCGACAGCTTGTCCCCGAAGGAACAGATACACAGCTCCAGCTTCGGAGTGCTGGTATAGATGCCGAAGCGGTCAATATATTCTGCATACGCTTCCGGCATGGACACCGCGCTCATATTGGAAAACACCGCCGTCACATTTTTCTCCGCGATCTTCGCCCCGGCCTGGATACACAGGTTTTTCAGTTCCAGGGGCGCAAGGCGCAGGATAGGGTTCATCTCCAGGGCAAGGAGTTCGCTCATATGCGTTTCCATCTTCTCCTTGGTCAGCTCCTGACGAAACTGCTCCCGCACCTGCTCCACCACGGCTTCAAAGGAGCCGTCCCAGTTCCGGTAATCATATCCCGGCTCAATCCAGCCGAAAAAGTTGAGCATGGAATCGGAAGGGAAAAACTTCCGCAGGTTCACCGGGACCATCAGCACCACCGGCCACTTTTCCTGCTGCCGCGTCATTTCCTCATGAATGGCGCTAAGCAGCGCTGCGGTCAAGAATACGGTCATGGAGACTCCCTGCCTGCGGGAATGCTCCAGCACCTCCCGGACCGATAAGATCCGCTCATGCACCCGAAGCCGTCCGTTTTCTTTCTGTGTTTTCTTCAATTGGTAAGCACGGCTCTTCCTTCTCTTCGGCCTGCGCGCCTCTTCGGAATAATATTTGACAAAGCTGTCATTCTCCTGATCCTGTACGGTCATGTCCTCCGGATGCAGGCTTATGTCCTCCAGGCCCTCGCCGCTGTGCGCCAGAAACAGATAATCCTTGACCAGCTCTTTCAAAAATTCGGTTGCGCCCGTACCGTCCGTCAGAACATGGAATACTTCAAAATTAATCCTTTTCTTATAATAGGTCACCTCAAACAGCAGGGACTTCTTGTCGCGGATATAGATCCGGCTGCAGGGTTCCTTGTATTCCTCCCGGACAACCGGGCGGAGATTGCTTTTTTCCAGATAATGCCAGAACAGCCCCTTTCGGAGCACCGAACGGAACAGCGGATAGGTCTCCAGGGCACGTTCCAGCGCCGCTTCCAGCAGATCCGGGCGGACCTCCTCCTTTAATTCACAGTAAAACCGGAATACCCGGGTGTTCTGCTTATTGCTTGCCGCTGAAAAGAGCTTTGCCGCGTTGTCCAGCCGCCGCCAGTGTCCCCACTTCTACTTCACGGTCATTTCCTCCTAAAAACTCATTGATATATTGGAAGCTTTCCCGCACATGCAGGTGCTTAATCCCCAGCGCGAAAAATCCGTGCAACGCGCCCTCGATACGCTTCACCTGCACCTGGTTTCCCGCTTCTGAAAGCCGTTTTCCATAGGCCTCCCCTTCGTCCCGGAGAGGGTCATACTCTGCCGTCAGGATCAGTGTGTCTGGCTGGTCATGCAGATTCTCCGCCAGATAGGGCGCAAAGTAGGGGTTCTGCCTGTCCGCCTCGCTTCCGGCATAGAGATCCAGATAATCCCGCATCTTCCCCGCAGTCAGCAGGTAATCCGTCCCGTTCTCCTGAACTGAAGGGAAGGGGGAATTTTCCGAATAGTCGTTGTAGGTGGCCGGGTAGACCAGGATCTGCCGCCTGGGCAGAAATTCTCCGCGGTCCCGCGCCAGCAGGGACAATGCCGCCGCCAGATTGCCGCCCGCGCTGTCCCCGATCAGAGTCACATTCCCGGGGTCCACATTGAGAAGGAACTGCCGGGAAAAGATGGCTTTTGCCGCGGCGTAGCAGTCCTCCAGCCCGGCCGGGAACTTATGCTCCGGGGCCAGCCGGTATTCCACCGCTACGACGAAGTGGTTGGTCGCGTTGGCCAGGCGGGCGCAGATCCGCTCGTAATTGTCAATGCTCTCCGTCACCCAGCCGCCTCCGTGCAGGAAGAGCAGGATTTTTTCCGGATCGGCCTGGTTTTTCTCATAGGCCCGCTCGCTGGGGAAAAAAATCCGCACCGGAACCTGATGGGCGCCGTTGTAGATCTTCTGGTCGATAGTCCGGTAGAAGATCTTCAAGGGGTCCAGTTTTTTCAGATCTGCCAGATGACGGGAGGCCTCCACCTCGATTCCGTCAAAGGACAGTGCTTTTAATATTTTTTTTGCTGTGTTGTTGATCACATGATACCTCTCTCAGACTTTTTCTTACTTCTTTTTCACCAAATTTTTCAGTATAAGAATCCATATCCAAAACCAGCATATTTACAAAACCTCCCGGTTTCGGAATCACATTTTCCAACGGGCTCGCAAAAGGAGCTTCCCTTCCATCCTCCAATTCATCCAGTTCCCATCCGGATGCTGCATCCATAGCCATGAGGATTGCTTCCGCTTTTAAAAATCATCGCCAAACGGGTACTCCTCAAATTCTTCCATCAGCTCCCGTTCCACCTCTTCTTCATATTGTTCCAGCGTTTTCTTCATCTGCTTCGCAGTCTTTTGATCCCCTTTTTCCTCGTACAGACGCACTGCCGCACGGTAGATCAGTTCCGTATCCTCCGTACATTCGTCTTCTTTTGAAATATACTTCTGTACTACCTCTTCTGCCCCGGTATATTCTTTAGCGTTGATTCTGGCATAGATCAACGCCGCGGCTAAAGGCTGGGATTCGGTATTCTGCCTGTGCCACTTCTCACAAAGTGCGACAGCCTCCTCCGTTTTTCCCTGGGCGGACAGTGCCGAAGACATTTCAAACACAAAATCCTCCGGCAGCTGCTCTTTCCAGGCAAATAATCCCATGACCTTTTCACAGACCTCGCAGCATTTTTCATGCAGATTCCGCATCCCCAGCTCATCCAGATAATCCATCAGCCAATCGTCTACGCCATATTCAAAATCTGTCTGTTCCTCTACCTCATAAAATTCTCCCGCAAAATCAGGATTCCTGCTCCGTGTCTCCTCAATCGCACTAACCAGGGCATCGAACGCCTGATGCCACTGCGTCATGTCTGTTTTCCCCCTACCTATATTGATATAACAGTCTGTGGATAAACGCCCAAAATCTTTCCATCGTTTCTTCATGATCTATCTCCCTCGTATCTCTTCTATGATTTTCTCTTTGCAGTCCGGCCGGAAGCATCCTGTTCCGCTGTGTCTTGTTCCATTATAACAGAAGTCGAATCAGAATCCTATCATTTCTTTTACACATTTATTATTTGCTATGATCTATGGTTACAGTTCACGGCCCAACCGGACGCGAACTGTAACGCATCCAGCCCGTCACCGGCAGTCTTTCCGCATACGATGGTATTAAAAAAGGGGGCTGTCCGCCCCCGTCTTGATTCACGGTTCTTTATGATTCGTTCACCAGCTCTTTCACAGATACCCTGTGGATGGCCTTTACGACCGCGCATGTACCCAGGGCCATACAGACCGGAAGCAGACACATGCTGACCAGCATTCCCGCCGCCGAATTTGAAAACGGAAATTTTACAAGCCCCAGTCCCTTTGCATAAGGGGTGAGCAGTTCCGGTACGAAAAACACTCCTGCCGCAATTCCCAGGCAGCTTCCAAAAAGTGCGGCCAGGCAGTTCCGCCGCAGATAGATCTTTAAGATCTGCCAGGACGTCATTCCGACGGCTTTTAAATATCCGACCAATTTCTGCTCCCGCCGGATCAATAAAACGGTCAGATTCATCGTGATCAGAACCGTGATCGTCAGCAGCACTGTCAGGACCAACGTGACCGCAGGCACCAGAACCCCCGTGATATGCTCTCCGTTGGATTTGGCGGCGATAAAGGAAAACCTTCCGTCATACCGTTCGGTCAGCTCCTTTGCATAGTTCCATTTATCACAGTCCTTTGCGAGTACCAGCATATAATCTCCGCTGATGCCGTCTGCTTCTACGGATCGGTCCAGATCCTCCGTGACCATCCGTATGACATTCCCGTAATTGGAAAGTGTGCGGAAGACGCCGGTGATTTCAAATTCCTTCTTTTCCCCGTTTACATACAATTCTATGCTTTCCCCGACCTCAAACCCGTATCTCTGAGCCAGCGCCGTCCCCACGCTGATCTCATCCTCCTTCTGCGGCCTCCTGCCGTACAGGGACTGGTCCTCTATTTTTTCATTCCACGGCAGTTCATAAAGCTCCGTTACCATGCTTTGCCAGGTCTCTTCCTGGTCCGGCTTATATTGGGAATAAATTTTATTGACCCCGTAGACATATTCGACCTCCGGAGCTTTTTCCAGGTCCTCTGTGACCGTACTTACCGGTGTGCCGTCCAGGGAAGTCACATAGATATCTGTCTTTAAAATCCCCCATGCTTCCGGCTCCCGGTCGATATGTCTGACGGCATTCAGGCAGCCGAAGCAGACCACGGCCATACAGCCCAGTATCAGGGACACTGCCGCGATATATACATACCCTGCTTTTTTATTCTGCATGCCCCTGACCGCATAATACCATTCAAAAGAGCACCGGCTGCAGCAAAATCGATTTTTGGGCGCCATCCGGACCCGCCCTCTGGTCTGCCATGTCCCGCTTCGGATGGCATGTGAAACATTGCAGGTCCGGATCTGAAATACCGCACAGAGGCAGATCAGCAGGACCGCCGCCAATACAGTCAGACACACGCCTGCCTGATACGTACCCGTCCGAATCGCAAATGCCGAATAAATCCCTACATTTCCAAGGATCTGTTCCAGAATCCTGTGGTTCAGCCAGCCTCCCAGGATGCTCCCTGCCGCTGCCCCTGCAAAGCCTGTCACGCCGTAGCAGACAAGATATGCGCCTGTGATCTGCATTTCGGTCATGCCTAATGACCGGTAGATCCCGATCGTCCTTATATCCTCGTCCATGTCACTTTTTACCAGAAACAGGGTCAGAACAAGGATCACCCCGGCCAGGATCACGCTGACAAGACAGAGAAGATTTCCCAGCATCTGCCATGCGGAGGTATAGCCGCTTTTGATCTTATCATATGTATACAGCGTATCGCCCAGCGGCATTTGAAAGTAACTTTCCGCGTCACGGATAAAGCGCTGCTCCGCCTGCCTGCTGTATTCCCGGAAGCGGACTTCCAGGTAGCTGATCCTGCGGTTGTCCGCCGGCGGAAAATCCGAAAGCCTGCCAAAACCGCACCACATCCGATACACGTTCGTATTGCTGCTTCCAAAAACAGGATCCGCAGCGATCCTTGCGACCTTCGCCTTCACGGACTGGCCTGCCGACTGCAGCGAGATCTCGTCCCCCACCTTCACCTTCAGGATATTCGCGATCTTAGGCGTGATCCAGATCTCATCCTTTTGGGGCATCTCAAGCTCTGATCCTTCTAAGATTTTAGGGGAAAGCATGTTCCCGCCGATGGTTTCGGGCAGCTCCAGCAAAATACCATTGCCAAGCCTGACACCGTCCTTTTCCATGTATTCCACGGGTTTTGTATTTTCCGTGATCTGATACGCAAGGTCTTCCGGCGAATCCTCCAGATACTGCCTGACGCGGTCTGAGGAAACCATCCCGTGGTTCCACAGGCCGCACAGCTGCGCCCCTTCCATTCCCTCATAAGCCCGGTCGAATACCGGATTTAACTCTTTTAGTAAGATCAGCGCGTTCACGAGCAGCGCTGCGGTGAACAGAATACAGATTCCCAGCAGCAGGCCCGGAAGTTTTTTTCTTCTCAGCTTTGCCAGACCGCACATGAATATTGTCTTCACCATTACCACCCTCTCTCCTGCAGAAAATGTATCAGCTTCTCTTCTCTGTCCTCTATTGTGTGAAATGCATCCGTCCCGGCAGTATCCGGGCCGGAATCCGGATGCATCTCTGCTCCGTTTGGAATGTGCTCCGTAAAATCCAGCTCTCCCTCTACGTGTCCATCCTCAATATAAAGCACCCTTTTTCCTCTGGCGGCCACCCGGATATCATGTGTGACCAGGATGATGGTCTGCCCGCCCTTGTTCAATTCCTCCAGCAGGTCCATCACAAGCTCCGTCTGTGCCGAGTTCAGGCTTCCGGTGGGCTCGTCGCAGAGCAAAAGCGGCGGGAGATTTGCGACGGAACGCAGGATCGCCGTCCTCTGCTGCTGTCCCCCCGACAGCTGGGAAGGATATTTTCTGACATGCTCTTTCAGTCCGAACCTCCCGCACAGATTCATGATCTTGTCCTTCTTGAATGCGTTTTCTTTCCTGTTCCTGTCAAGCATCAGGGGCAGCATGATATTTTCATAAACCGTGAGATCCGGGATCAGGCATTGCTGCTGGAACACGAGCCCGATGTTGGCACGCCGGAACATAGTCTTTTCTTTTTCATTCATACGCGCAAGATCTGCGGGCCGGCGGACTTCGTCCGGTAAGGTATATTTTATTGAGCCTTCACTGCAGGTATCAATTCCTGCGATCAGGTGGAGTATACTGGTTTTTCCCGAGCCGGAAGCCCCCATGATGATCACAAATTCCCCTTCATCCACGTCAAGGCTCACATGGTCAACCACTTTGCTTTCCGCCGTTCCTTCTACATACTTTTTTGTCAGGTCTCTGACCTCCAATACTGTTCCCATTCTGTTGTCTGTCCTCCTTCAATTCTGTTCGCCAAGATTATTTCCATCTGCATAGTTGGATGCTCTAAAGAGCCTCCAACCATACAGGCGTGATTATTTTTTCAGCAGCATATGCTTCATCTGAAACAGCAGGATCGCATAAACGGTTTCTTCTACTGCCACATAAACGAATGTCAAAGTAATCTGCGCAAGGGCAGGAGCAATCATGGCGCCCCACTGTTCCGTATAATTCAGCATCGAGAAGATTCCGATGGATGACGTAATCCCACCGATCGTAAGTGTCAGGACAGCCGCATATTTTACAGCCTGCACCGCCGTCTGGATGTCCTTTTCCGGCAATGCCTTTCTGGAAGCGCATATTTTCCATGCGTTGAAATAGTGGTGGATCCAGCCGAAGGTCGACAAGAGCAGGCATTTGATCCCTGACAGATAGAGCAGCGTCGGCAGATCGAAAATGTCGGTGAATCTTCGAAGCGAGGAGCTTACCATGCTCAAAAATGCAACGGCAATACATAAAAAGCCGATGATCGTACCCACCCTGCTGCTCTTCCTCTTTTTGTCCATTTCATTTAATTCCCCAACCAGATTGACCAGATTGCTTTCTGATCTTTTCAGATATTCTTCCGTGGAAAACTCTTCTCCGGCGAGCAGCTCATTGACATCAATCTCCAGCGCCTGGCTCAGCTTCAGAAGCATCGACGCATCCGGCATCCGGCTGCCTGTTTCCCACTTCGAGATGGTCTTATCCGTCACATCGATCTGCTCCGCCAATTGCTTCTGCGACCATCCCTGCTTCTTTCTCCTGTATGCGATAAACTTTCCTATTTTGATCTGATCCATAATCTTCGCCCCCTAATTCGGTAAATATCTGATTGGCTGACGGGCCTGCCGTTTCATCAACTAGTTGTACACTCGCTGCGCAGCATCGTGCAAACGGCAATGCCTGACACACTCATAGTATGTAGCATGCGGCTTCTCAGTTCAACCCCCAAATGGGAGAATCGCTCTCCGATATGGAGATTATGCCTGATTGTGCGCTACATTTGACTGATCAGTTCATGCATGATATGATTACTTTTAACAAAGCTTCCAAAAAACAGAAGAAGGAGAACATGGTAAAATCATCTGAAAGGGATGAGCAAAAAGCTGATAGCAATATCAAAAAATATGGCGTAACATTTAAAACTGCTTCTAAAGCTTTTTTAGATGAAAATCGTATTGGAATTTATGATGAAGCGCATAGTATAGACGAAGATTGCTTTATCACAATTGGATTGGTAGAAGAAATTTTGTTCGTTGTATATTCCGTGCGCCATCCAAAAATAAGATTGATTTCCGCACGACTGGCTCCCCCAAAAGAAAGGAGCGTATATTATGGTAACGTATGAATTGAAAAAAGACGCAAAATTAACTGACAGTGAACGAGAATCTTTAAAAAAAGCGAAAAGCATACCTGTCATTTATGATGATGACTCTCCGGAAATGAGCCCCGTTTCCTTTCTTTGGCGGTATCTGATTCACTCAAATAGATTCTTTCAATCTTCATCCCCTGTTTCGGCAATGATTGAAGATTCATCTACCCATAACGTAATCTGTGCATATGATATGCCCGCCTGCGGATCGCCGATCATTATGACCGCATCCGCGAGCTGTTCCGTGATTTTCGGTTTTTCAATTGATCTGGCCTGCAGTAAGGAAAAGAGCACGGTATTCCTATCCTCTTTTTCCGTTAAAGGTTTTGATTTTTGAGATTCGTAGATAAAATACGCATTGCTTATGATCAAAACAGTCACAAGAATAGCTGTCAGTATTTTTTTATTTTCATGCTGCAATCCCTCCCTATGGCTTATCGTGAAAAGTCATTTCCTCTGCATGAATCAAGGGATTCCAGGTTCTGCCACATCCCCTACATTTATAAAAACCGCATCCCTGCTCATTCTGCCCATCGGGATATCCTTATCCTGATAGTCCAGCAGGACAACCGCATCCGACTCCTTGTCATAAACCAGCTTTGTTTTTGACAGGGTATCCTGGGCGGTCAATCTGTAGATGATATCCTCTTTGCCTGTTCCTGGCAGGAGCGGCTCGAAGGTTCCCTTTTCCAGGATCTCTAATTGCCGATAGATCGTATATCGGCCGTCAGTCTGTAGGACAAGGTACAGGCTGTCCGGCAAGGGTCCGTTCCCTGTGCTGTAGGTTCCCCATGGATGATGCGGCATCGGCGCAAAATGTATGACGTAAAAGACCATTGTCATACCCATGGCTATAAGAAGCAGAGGCATCCATATCCATTTTCTTGTTTTTTTCATGATCTCATCTCCTTCCGATAAGAACAGCTTCCATTTCATGATGTCTCTTTTCTGCCTTCTTTCGGGACGATATTTCAAAATCAATTTTTTTCTCCGGCTTATATGAGCAGAGTGAAGTAAACGAATCGTTACGAATGTTCCAATGATAAAATGTTCTGCGCCAATTACAGATATAAGGAATTTATATTTATTTTAACATGGCTGTGTTTTTTATACAATGAGGACTGAGCGTTTTTCCTTATGACCTTATGAAAGATGGAGAAATGTTACTGTTCACACGGCGTCGTGCACCCTGCTGCACGGCGTCCGTCCAATAAAGTAACATTTGCAATAATATCCAGCCTCTCGCCGAAGGCGACTTATAATGGGCTGGATACTGTTACTGGAGCACCCAAAGGGTGTGAACAGTAACGGAGAAATTGTTGCTGCTAAATACCGCTTAGGTTTCATATTTCCTTGTTTTCCTTCATTTGTATCAGGAACCCCCAGCACCGAGAGCTCAAATGACATAATATAAGTATTAGTAAACTACTATAAGATACATAACGCCTACCATCAACCAAAAAGCGACAAACTCTAGTAGGACTCGACACAACCGTTTCCAAAATGTTTCGGAGTATCTCACCTTATAATTACTTCCCCAAAATAAAAAAACTAAAATTAAACTCAAATATGAATTTTCATCGAAGAAAATATAATATGAAAATCCTAAGTAAGCATATAAGCATAACGCACTCCAAGATAGGATACGAATACTATAAATGAAAGCCCTTTTGTCGGATAATGCAATTATACTCTTCTTTATATTCTTTATCATGAGTGATCACATCCTCTCTAAAATCAACCAGGCAGCAGGATATGTTGGCTTTAAATTCTGAATATGTGTTAATCTTACACAACTAATGCTGCCTTCCATAAGCATAATCAAAGAATTCTTCCACCAATCATAAAAATCGCATCCCTGCTTCCGATAGGAACAGCTTCTATTTCATGATGTCTCCTTTCTGCCTTCTTTCGGGACGATAATTCAAAATCAATTTTTTTCTCCGGCTTATTTATTTTTTTCTAAGAGTCTCAGCTCCTTTTCAAAATCCATATTTCTTTTATTTTTCATATTATTCATTCCCAGCCTGATCAATACCGGAAGCAAAATCAAACACGGAGTCAAATCATAAGAAAATACCTTAATAAATCTCCAGTACAGATCCATCTTCGCATACTCTGTGATCAGCTCCATGACCGATCTGAAAATCCAGTAACCTATGAACTGTGTCAGCCAGAAAATTTCATGCAGCCTTAAATACTCGGCAGCACAGATACGGTTTGCAATCAGCAGAATTGCGGCAATGATCATAAAGCCAAAGCACAAATACACAAAACCGTAAGACAGCAGTTCATTGGTCCGGCTCATCTGCGTTTGGCTGACCCCTCTCGCCATCAGCCGATAGATTGCCAAAAACAGGGCTGTCAGGTGCGTAAGAAGTGTAACCACTGCGTAAATGAACGTTATTATTTTGATGCGTTTTAGAGTTTTCATCTTGATCTCCTTTCCGATACTCACCGTGCCCCGTATGGTATATAGGGCGGTTATGAGCAGAGTGGGGTTAACAAATGGTTACAAATGTTCCAATTATAAAATGTTTTGCGCCAATTCCAAGAACAAGGTTGTTATGTTTATTTTAACACGGCTGTGGATTTTATACAATGAGGAATGAGTGATTTGCAATATATCTGCTGCTATTTACATTTTCCTCTCATTTATTTTCTCCTCTATTTATCCGATTTGTTTTCCAGTCACAGCATCATATAAAATCTCTCCATCCACCATTTTCCCGTTTTCCTCCATTTGTACCAGGAACCTCCAACACGGAGAAATCACCTTCTGCATATCAAATTCACTTTTTCCTGTCACTTTCATTTCTGTTTCACTAAAAATAAGTTCTATTCCATATATGCGGATTTTTCCTGTCAAAATGGTATTTTCGTACACTTGCAATAAACGCTCCAGTACAATATCGGGATGCACGACCTCAATATCTGCCTCCTCGACTACCTTATAGCTACAAGGAATAATAATATGAAAACAGATTTTTTTTATGCCGCGTCTCAATTCCTTCCTTTTTTTCCATGATATCATCCTCCTTCTATATTATCAGGGGTTCTAAGTCCTTCCCTCCTCTCTTTCCCCTAATATTATAATTCCAATAT
Organism: Lachnospiraceae bacterium M18-1; assembly: GCA_000403295.2. Classification (GTDB taxonomy): domain Bacteria; phylum Bacillota; class Clostridia; order Lachnospirales; family Lachnospiraceae; genus Schaedlerella. The sequence goes on from KE159605.1 coordinate 1,722,809, forward strand.
CTCTGACAATTGAACATAAATCTCCTTTAGCAGTTCTTATTAAATCCTATCACATGATATTCCTGTGAAGAAAATCACGCCAAATTCGAAGATTTAACTAAGATATAAAAGCGCCAAGATGAAAAACTTGACGCTTAGATTCCAATTATTTGTATCTTTTTTGAGAGAATTGATAACTTTAATATTCCTTATAAAATTTCATTTGCCTTTTGATTATTTTTTTTAGTTCAGTAACATCATAGATATTTTCAATTTTTTTATAATTAGGAATCCTTGAATCTTCTATTTTTAGAACAATAGAAGATTCATCTAACCATAAAGTAATCTGTGCATATGATATGCATGCCTGAGAATAATCACTAATAGTTATTACAGCATCAGGAAGATGTTCTGTAGTTTCAGTTTTATCAATAGTTCTAGCCCTTAATAAAGACAAAAATATCGTAGTGACATCCTCTTTGTCTTTTAATGGTTTAGATTTAGTAAAATCAACTCCCACCGAATTATCTCCTTCACTATTTACAGGAATGCCTATTAATATTTTGTAATCTAATTTTGGGGTTCTAATGACAAAATATATATTACTTATAATTAAAAACAATACAAGTATAACTATTAGTATTTTTTTGATTTTCATAACTATATTCTTACCCACCTATGGCTCAATGAATACTGGGGATCATGGGTATAGTATGTATACTGATAAACATTATATTTATATACATCAATTTTTTTCGATTTGATTGTATAATTTTTGATAAAATCAAATCTATAATATCCTGTGCCGGAAGGAACTGCTGCAGCATAACCGCTACCAGAAGAAGTAGTTTGCCCTGTTTCAGCAGTAAATGTAAAAGGCGCAGAATTTATTGTTACAGTAAAATTAGTAGAACTTCCACCAGAACTGAAGAAAAAAACTGTTGCTCCTGACCCCCCTCTATACCCAAGTCCTGGTTGCCCCGTCGGGGTAACATACACTGTTTTATACGTAGTATAGTTTGTTGTAACCTGACTCTCTCCATAATTGTTTAATGGCATAATCCCCTTTGAATTGCTTGTTCCCACTAAATTGGGATCAACAAATTTGTCAGTTATTATAGTATCTTCTTTAACTATTTTTTCATCATCAGCGGCAAAAGCTGGAAAAGGAATTGACATTATTCCAACAACAAGCGACAAAGTCAAAGCGATTTTTTTCAATAAATTTTTCATATTTTTTCTCCTTCCAAATTGTACTATACATATAATCTACTTACAAAAAAATTATCTCTATTTCTATTTAACTAAAATATCCGTTCCCCTCCTTTCAGATTTTTTAATGAGTCCTCGCATCTCTCTATTTGAGATTATACTAGAATTCTTTTCACTTATGTGAGTTTGACCGCAATTGTATATTCCGCTGACCGCATTTATTTTTTTACAGCCCCAAAATCCACGGCAATTCATCATAAATCTCCCTCAGCAGCTCATACCCAATCCCAGCTGCCCCATTCATAAATCCCGGCGCATGATATTCCTGAGCAGGAAGCTCCGGTTCTTCCTTCTCCAGCCCCACGATTTTCTCATGAACCGCAGCTTCCGCCTCAGCCATAACACCGCGTCCCGCATATTCCCGCAGTTTCTCCAATATCCGATAATTCCCCATTGTCCCATGGCAGATACACATTCCATCTCTCAGAAAATGCTTCGAAATCATCGGCATTGCCTTTTTGATATCCTTTTCCAATCTCTCGCGTAAATCGGCAGCCTCCTCCGACTCCTGATCTTCCAATAATGCGTCCACCATCAATTTTCTTGACAATGCAATCCCGCCTGCACCATGGCACCATGCCATTTCCTGCTCCCCGCTCTGTCCCTGGCGCATGAATTCCTCGCGCAGATCCTTCCAGTCGTGGAACTTCTCCTCGTACATACTGTCCTCATAATCCAGTGCCCGCAGGCACAGATCATAATATCTCTTTTCTCCCGTGATCCGGTACAGTCTGCACAGCGCGATCATAATTCCGCTGTTTCCATGAGCCATACCGCACAGCGGTGTCTTCTCCGCTCCCCGCCAGCCTGTACCGCATGTCATTTGTTCCGCATGACCGCACAATAAATCTCCCGCTTCTATTGCCGCCTGCAAATATTCCCTGTCTCCGGTGATGCCGTATAATTTCAGCAGAACGAGGATTGCCCCCGCATTTCCCCCTAGAAGGTCATAGCTTTTATCTTCCCGTAGCAGCACCAGTGACTTCTTTGCGTGCAATTCCGCCAAATGCAGATGTTCCTCTTTTTTGTCGATCTCGTACAACAGCAAATATGAGTATACGATAGAAAATTCCCCGTCAAACATCCCGGTTCTTCCTGCATTTTCCGGCGCATCCGCCGACATATTTTCTGATATATCCAGCGTTTCCGTGTACTCTTTCAGCCGCAGGAAAAGCCTGTCCGCAATCTTTTTCTCAAGCTGTAGCTCCGCCTGCCCTTGTGTCTCCTGCCTCTGCTTCCTTGCCCTTTCCAGTGCATATAAATACACAACAATCCCCGCGATCCCTTCATAAAAATAATGCGTGACCCTGCGGATTTTACTCCGGCATTGTTCCGACAGGTCGATGCTCAAAACCTGCAGCTTTCCTTCTTCGTCTTCATAGACATTCTCCAGGATCAGCCCCGCCAGTTTTTCACAGATGGAAAACAGTCTGTCGGCTGACACTTTCTTTTCTTGATCCGCTTTATGAAGCCCGCTCTTTTTTCGTTCGAAATCCATCCTCTCTTTCCCCAGCTTTCCCGCAATCGTAAGCGACAAATTGATCAGCCGCACCTGTAGTTTTTCATCCCTCCGGCCGATTTTAGAAAGTCTGTTTCGAACCGTCTGTTCGGGAGCATCGATAAAATAGTCCGGAATGCAGATCTGCTGTTCACTCATCAGATCCCTTCCCTTATTATAAAAATAAGGAATATCCCCCCGGAGCATAGATTCCGCTTCGGATTCGACCAGCCGCTGGTCGCGGGTCTTTCCCACGATTCCGATGGTACGCACAAAGATCTCCCGGTCCCCGCCATCTTTCAGCAGATCCGGATAGTAGGAGCTGTTCAGAAGCGCAGCATATTTCATCGTGTCCGAAACCACCTGACGGCTCTCGCAGGTTGCCGCCTGACGCAGCATTTCCTCCTGAAAATCCGGGTTACTTTTTACATAGTGGTATGTTTTTTGGAAACCACTGATCAGGTCATTTTTATATTCTGCGGCTTCTACAGAACGGCCTTTATATTTTATCTTGTTCTGGGTAGGATTCATGATCCCATGCCGGTACTCAATCCGCATTTTGGAGGTATAGGCGTCCCGGATGACCGGGATCTGCAGCCTGCTTTTTCTTCCGCCCTCGCCGCTCAGCGCGCCGACCTCATTTCCGGCCTTTGCGCTGCCCGGAAGGTAGGTCGGAAGGATTCCAGATTTCAGGACGGAATCGAAAACCTCATTGCGGGTTATGCTTTGACTCTGCAGGGGGATCAAGGTTTCCAGATCGATCAAAACCGGATACTCTCCCCTTGCGATCATATTTTCACAATGCAGGTCTCCGGTGCCGAAAAAATAGGTCAAGCAAATCAGAATCCCTGCCCTTTGATAGAATCTCTTTACCTCTTCTTCCGACGCGCATTCCTGAAAACAGATCTTCTCCTCCCAGCCGTAATCCGGACGGCTGATGATTTTGATTCCCATCCTTTCATCCCAAAGGGCACATTCTGAACTTATCCTTTTCAGAAGCTTTTGAAAGTGAAGCTCGTTTTCCAATGAACGGGGCTTGTAGATCAATTGCAGCGTTTCATTCAGGCATACGCACGCGACGCTTTTTCCGTGATTATGTGTGTCTCCGTACATGCAGCGGATTCCGCTAAGCTCAGAGATCGGAGCGCTGCCGGGAAACTGCTCTTCTATCTTCTGCCTGTCACTTTCCAAATGGCTTATGATCTCGCAGAAGTAATCTGCGCATTGTTCCGCCTGTTCCCTCAGCATGCGGAATAAGACCGGATATTGTTCGCATAGCTCATGGATATACGATACGTCACTCAAATATCTGTCAAGGAAGTCCTGATATTCTTCCGCTTCATCCTTTCCCGCAAGCTTCCCCTCCGCTTTCAGGCGATGCATTTCAAGGATCAATGTCCTGACAGAAATCTTCTGAAGGCAGTTTAATGTGTACCGCAGAAAATCCTTTTCCAGATTCGCAGAATGACGGATTGCTCCCTCTTCTTTTTTCATTCTGAATTTTCGTCTTCCTTCCTGCAATGCATATGCGTAAAAAGGTGCAAATACAGGATGATCCGAAATGGGTTCCGGATTCTCTATATTCATGAATATTTCATATTGTTCAGAAACCGTATACGGTATCTCTGACAGATGGAATCTTATCTTTTCATGTTCCTCTGCTAATTGTGTGATCCTGGCTGTTCCGAGAATCCCTTCCCAAAATTGTAATTTTTCGGATTCTATTCGGGGAGCCTGGGCCAAATCTTCTGTGGAATAATTTCTTTCTCTTAGGTAGGCTACTTTTAAATTGATCATTTGTACAATCCTTTTTTCTCTTTTTACGCCTTATAGTGTTTAGCGTTTCTATCATATTTTAAAAATACCATCAAGTCAGAAACTCCTTTAAGCACAACTTAGCGTATAGGAAAGTTCTGTTGATGGTATTTTTATTCTAATTATTTACAATACAATTAATGCAAATCTCAGCAACAGATGATTGTGCATAACTGAATACAGTCTCCAGTTATTGACTGTATTTCAGTTACTGCCTTTTCGTTCTCATATAGTTTATCAATCTCCTGAAATTCTATTTTCAAATCTCCAACGTATTCTTTCATTTTCTGCATGTTCTTTTCCTCTCTTTCTCCAATTTATTTTTTTGTCTTCTATTTTTTCTGATGCTTCTTTCTCCTGTATTTTAAAACTGCTTTGTTCAATGACAGAAGCCACTGCCGTAAACTGATTTTCTGTGTCATCCAATAACAATGTTCCTTGATATTTTTCCAGCGAAGATTTAACACTTTCAAGGCCAATCCCATGAACTTCTTTATCTTTTTTAATAGTTTGATATTTTTGTTTTTTCTTGACAGGCTTCCTTTCCATACTATTCACAAATTTTATTATACATAATGCTCCTGTTGATTTTATTGTAATATTTATTTCCTTTTTTTCTTTTTTCGTATACTCACAGGCCTCGATTGCATTATCAAAAAGATTGGATAATACTACACATAAATCATAATCTGCTAATGGAAACTTCACCATATGATCTACTTCCATATGTACTTCTATACTTTTCTGTTCAGCCTCCAAAAGCTTGGTATTCAAAATTGTATCTACAGTTTTATTCCCTGACCAACTTCTCTGGCTGATTACTTCCAGCGGGCTGGATAACTTGCTTCCATACTCGATTGCCTCATCATACTTTTCTTCTTTTAGGTATTTTATCAAAAGATTAATATGATTTTTGAAATCATGCGTAACGTACTCCAACCTCTTCTGTTCATTATATAATTTCTGATAATTTTGTTCCATCAATTTATTTGTTGTATTAATCAGCTGTTCCCTCTCTCTTCGGCTGGCTGATGAATCATAAACGTAAAAAACTATACAAAGAATAATCCCAAGTGCTACTGTTACATAAAAACTATTTATGTATATCTGATTTATTTCCTCCAAAAACAGCTGTTGGAATAGGAGCACTCCAAGATAACTGATAATATCAACAATGACCAGCACTCTTCTGGTTTGATGTAAATCAGAAAATCTTCTCTTAATTTGTGACATCAAAATGATTACCGCAATGAGCAATATTATTCTCACTGCAAGAAAAATTCCCGATATCTTTAAGTTTTTGCTATAAAGCACTGTCCTCATAGAATAATTCACTTTATCATTATTCATAAGAAGAAAACCCATCGCATAATCTATGTATATAATCAAATGCTTTGTCAATATAGCAATACAGCCCCGCATTAAATTATGTCTTTCTTTCCTGCATTTAAACAGTAGCATCAAAAAGAGATCTGTAGTAATCCATACGCCATTATTATAATAAAGGGTCTGAAGATTTACAGCGTTAAAGAAAGAAATTATTCCGCATATCAATATAAGCAAAATTTTCTGTTTTACTGTACGGCTGTCCGCTCTCTCCGCTATCAATTTATAAGCCAGATATATACAAAGATATAAATTTAACGCTTCAATTCCAGTCAATAAAATGATTTTAACCATAGTCCCCCTCCACGAAATCCCCCGCCGATCTCTCAGCCCCCTCGCGGCCTCCTTATCCGATCTGCCTGCTCCAGTATCTCGTGACCTCCTCCTTCACATGTTTCAGATAAGCTCTGCTTGCAGTCACAACTTCATGATTGGAAAGGGTGATCTCTCTTACATCCATCCCGCTGATATGGAAAATGTTCACAATGATCCCTCGTTCTATAAAAACGAAATCTCCCTCCGGCAGCATTTTGTAGACATCATTGAGGGACAGCCTCTGCTTATATGTCCTATCCTTCGTCACAAATTCCGCGTATTTCCCGTTTTTACTGATCCGGATGATATCCTTAAACCGGAATTTTTCCATCTTATTGACTGTGGTGATCGTGTAGTAATCCGCCTCTGTTTCCTCTGCCGTCCTGCGGAAGAACTTCTCCAGCGCCCGGGGCAGGCGCTCCGCGATTTTCTCTTTCAGGATATACTGGTAGGCGTCGATCTCATAGCTTTCCAGGGCGAATCTGGAATAGGAGGTTACGAAGATAATGCATACGTCCGGAAATCTTTCCCGGATTCCCCGCCCCAGCTCCATCCCGTTGATCCCGGGCATCTGGATATCCAGAACATAGATGTCAAAATACGCATCCCCGTCGTCCAGCTCATAAATCAGTGTCTCTGCTCGAGAAAACTGCGTACACTCGATTTCTTTTCCGGCCTTTCCGGCAACGGACTGCAAAGCCTCCTGCACGGTCGCCCTGTATTCCTGGCTGTCATCTACAATTGCCGCTTTATATTTCTGCACTCTCATCACCCCATATCTTCAAACTCATAATATTTCTGCCGGTTCACATGGCAAAGATAATTGCCCTCCGGTTCTACTACCAGCTGGTAGATGTCCTCTTGCCGGGGATATTTCCACCGGGAATAGTAAAAATATTCTCCCTGCTCGTGGTTCTTGATTTTTTCCATAATATCTTCAATGACTTTTTGTTTTGTGTCGGAATGGTCTCTCGGATTCCATCGTCCAAGTACGGCGCCGATCTTTGATTTGTTTAATCTCAGCTTCCTGGCACAACGACGCTGAAAGGAGCGGATCTCGTCCTCCGTCAGTCCCGCCGTATGGAAGATCTGCTCAAAAAGTGCCTGGCTGCTCTCATAGGGGAATCCCAATTCAATATACGCTTCTGTTAAAAGGATGGCCTTTGCGAGTATGGCCTGTCTCTGCCTCCCTCCTTCCTGGTTCTGTGATGTTTCTCCCTGCTCCGCCTGATAAAGCTCCATCAGATACCGGATACTGTGTATGATCACCTCCTTTGGAGAAACTCCGTTCAACTGCAGGTTCGCCGCCGCAAGCTTGATACTTTCCAATATGATTTTTTCCTTATCCATTGATAGCCTCATTTCTATTCTGTCTTTCCTGCCGGCTGCAGTGTACCGGCAAGAGGTAAGGGATATAGGGGGGCTTGCCTGTACACTGAATACAGGATAACACATCCCGAAACAGAAATGGGAGATTGTCCGTAAGTTGCTGACTTTTGTCCGTAATCTGCAAAACTTCTTTTTTAGGAAGCACCCCCATTTAATACAAGATATCTCAACAGCCCGAACAAAAATATGACCACTATGATCACAAGTCCTATGATCTCACCATTTTTTCCAGTCACCAATTTCCTTTTTTTCGCAAGCATTAAGATCAGAATATTCGCAATATTTACTAAAATAAGGATGCCATAGCTCCATACAACGACCTGGTACAGATTTTTATAAATCCCAAATAAAATGATAAGAATGATGCATGCAAAGGAGACCACGTTATTGAAAGTCCGGATCCTATATATCGCCTTTTTCATACGCCCCCCTCAGATCAGATTCATCGCGTCGCTCACATTTTTCACCCCGATCACCTTGATCCCTTTGATATCCTTCACCATATGCATGGACACCTCCGGAATGATACAGGTCTCAAAGCCCAGCTTCCTTGCTTCCGCCACGCGCTGTTCCGGCATATTCACGGCGCGGACCTCGCCGCTTAAGCCCACCTCCCCGAATACCAGCAGCTTTTCATCAATGGGCCGGTTCTTATAGCTGGAAACAAGGGCCATCACGATCCCCAGGTCGATGGCCGGCTCATTCATGCGGATCCCTCCGGCAATATTGACGTAGGCGTCGCAGTTTGACATATGCAGGCCGATCCGTTTTTCCAGGACTGCCATGAGCAGGTTGACCCGGTTGTAGTCGGTTCCGGTGGCGGTCCTTCTGGGCATTCCGAAATTGGTCTGGCAGACCAGCGCCTGGATCTCGATCAGGAGCGGGCGGGTTCCCTCCATGGAGCAGGCCACCACGGAGCCGGAGGCATTCTCGGGACGGCCGCTGAGCATGTATTCCGACGGATTTTCCACTTCGACAAGTCCGTTCTGGCGCATCTCGAATACCCCGATCTCATTGGTGGAGCCGAAACGGTTCTTCACCCCCCGCAGGATCCGGTAGGAGGCGTGGCGGTCCCCCTCAAAATAAAGCACCGTGTCCACCATATGCTCCAGAACCCGGGGGCCTGCTACCGTGCCTTCCTTGGTCACATGGCCTACGATAAAAATAGTGACTCCCAGCCCCTTCGCCAGCTGCATGAGCACGTTGGTAGACTCCCGGACCTGGGACACGCTGCCGGGGGCGGAGGACACCTCTTCGTTGTACATGGTCTGGATGGAGTCGATGATGACCAGGTCCGGGCGGCGGCTCTCGATGATGCTCCGGATGGTATCCAGGTTGGTCTCGCACAAAAGCTTCAAGTGATCGCTGAACGTCCCCATACGGTTTGCCCGCAGCTTGATCTGGGCCAGGGATTCCTCCCCGGATACATACAGCACTTGCTTCTCGGCCGAAAGCCGCTGGCACACCTGCAGAAGGAGCGTGGATTTTCCGATTCCCGGATCGCCCCCCACCAGGACCAGGGAACCGGGCACGATCCCCCCGCCCAGCACCCGGTCCAGCTCGTCCAGTCCGGTCTCAAGCCTGGCCTGGTCGTCAGTCCGGACCTCCGACAGGGCGAGGACCTGTGCCTCTTTCCGGGTCTTTACGGCAGCGGTCTTTGCCATGGTGATCATTTCCTCAGCAAATGTATTCCACTCCTTACAGGCCGGGCACTGCCCCAGCCACTTTGTTTCCTCATGCCCGCAGTTCTGACAGAAATATACGGTTTTCTTTCCTTTTGCCATTTTTCTCTTCCTCATTCTTTCTTATTTTCAAAACACTCTCTATGACTCATCCCCCGAAGTTTTTTTGTCCTACAGGAAAATTCGGAGAAGTTTCCTATAGAAGTACAAAAACAGCCGTGAGACGATCTGCGCAGCCACCGCTGCAGATCATCTCACGGCTGTTTCTTCCTACACCATAATATCAATATTGTCTCCAAGTCCCGGCGTAACCGCGGCAGCATCCATCATCTGCATCATGGCCTCGCTGGTGGCCTCCGCCGTATCAAGAACCTTGGACATCATGGCAAAGCTGATATTGGTACTCAGCCTTTCCATCGACATCATCGTTGACAATGCAGGAATATCCATAGGGCACCTCTCCTCTCTTATGATTGTATAACACACGGTTATAAACATATATCGGCTGTTCCCTCTTGATTCTTAACACAGATCTGCACCCCCGCAGCGGCTGCCCGCACTCCACAAGACAGCCCGGCGCAGTCTTCTCCGCATCACAGCGCCCCGCATTCCGGGTACAATTCCTGCACCACTTTCACCAGCTTTTCCGCCTGTCTGGACAGCGCATAGCTGCTATTGTATACCAGATACAATTTTCTCGTACTCCTGTTTTTTCCCACCGGAAATGTCAGCACCGTTCCTGCCGCGATCTCCTCTCTCACCGCCAGGCTGGAAATGATCGTGATGCCGATCCCGTTTTTCACGGACCGTTTGATCGTTTCCGTGCTCTCCACGCTGGCCGCCACATGGAGCTTCGCCACGTCGAGGCCGGAGAGCTTCAGCTGCTTCTCCGCTTCTTTTCTGGTACCGGAGCCTTCCTCACGCATGAGCAGCGGTTCCTGCCGGATCCAGTCCAGATCCTGTTCCTGTTCCTGGATGCCGCGGTACCGTTCCGTATTGGGCATGATCACGACCAGCTCATCCTCATAAAAAGGAAGATATCTGCAGGATTTATTTTCTATGACCGTTCCTGTAAATCCCACGTCCACCACATGGCCGGCCACATCCTCGATTACTCTGGCGCTGTCTGATTCCCGCAGCTCCAGCTGTCCCGAAGGATATTTTTTCTGATATCTGGCCAGGATATCCGGCAGCAGATACCGGGACGGGACCGTGGATGCAGCCACCACCAGCCTGGTCTTTGCCTTCCGGGAATCCGGCGTAAATAATTCCGTGATCTGATTCTGCAAGACCAACATTTCCCGGGCATACTGGTACAGCTGGATGCCCTGCTCCGTCAAGCAGGTTTCCTTTGTATTCCTGACAAACAGCTTTGCATTCAATTCCTTCTCCAGCGAAGAAATATAAACGCTGACAGTGGGCTGTGTCAGATACAGCGCCTCCGCTGCCCTGGAAAAACTTTTATGATCCGCCACCGCTACAAATACTTCAAGTTGTTTTAGTTTCATATCACATAAATCTCAGTCTCTCTTTTTTCTATGATCTTTCCTGTGATTCCTGCCGGAAGCCCTTCCTCCCGGAGTTCTGCCAATAATTCCTCCGCCTGGTCCGGGCGCGCCGCGATCAACAGGCCGCCGGAGGTCTGCGGATCAAAAAGGACTTCCTCCATGGCAAAAGAAATATTTTCGAAACGGACATGTTCCGCCAGGTGGTTCCTGTTTTTCTGGGCCGCCGCAGTCAGGAAAAACTCTTCCGCATAGTGCGGAGCCTCCTCCATCACCGGAACCTGTCCGGCACAGATCTGGCAGGAATGCCTGCCGTCCATCATTTCATGCAGGTGACCGAGAAATCCAAAGCCGGTCACATCCGTGCAGGCATGGATCTCATATTTCCTGCAGATCTCGGATGCACGCCTGTTCAGTGTCGTCATGGAAGCGACAGCCTCATTCATGGCCGCCTCGGATGCTTCGTGAATCCGGTTGGCCGTACAGATGATCCCCACGCCCAGCTTTTTCGTCAGGATCAGGACGTCTCCCGGCTGTCCCTGGTTGTTGGGGTATATCTTCTGCGGATGGACCACTCCGGTCACGGATAAGCCATATTTCACACTGTCATCCGCAATGGAATGTCCGCCGGCCAGGATCCCGCCGGCCTCCATCACCTTCTCGGAGCCTCCCCGCATGATCTCCCCCAGGATATTTAAATCCATGTCCTCCGGAAAACAGACGATATTCAGCGCTGTCCGGACGTCTCCGCCCATGGCGTACACATCACTGAGCGCATTGGCGGCCGCGATCTTGCCGAACAGGTAAGGGTCCTCCACCATAGGCGGAAAAAAATCCAGTGTCTGCACGATAGCCGTATCCTCCGAGATCCGGTAAACGGCCGCGTCGTCCCTGCTGTCATATCCGATCAGCAGGTTTTCATCCCGTGCTCCCTTTGGGAGACGTTCCAGTATGCGGCTCAGCACGCCGGCCCCCAGCTTCGCCGTGCATCCGCCGCCTTTACAAAATACAATCTTTTCACTCATTGCTTGTTATTCCTTTCTCCGCATCGCAGACAGTTCTCCGCCTCATCCGGGCCTGCCGCTTCATCCGGGCCAAATTCAAGATAAAAAGAGCAGCTGACCTTCCGCAAACTGCAGATAATCCGGCATGCCCTTTTCCCGCAGCATCTCCCACTTATCCTTCTGCAGGAACCAGCAGAGCTTCTCCTGGTTCTGCTCATTCTCCGGCAGGATATAAAAATTTTTCTCAAAAGGCAGCTCCGCGCTGCCCGCCAGCCGGAACCTGATGCAGTTCTCCTTCTTTTCTCCCCACACCGGAATAAACTCATGCGCCCGGATGCCTGCATAGGCAGTCTCCTCCGGGATCTCTCTCTCACAGCACAGCTGGATTCCCCAGTCCAGGGCGTCCATCTGATGCGCTCCTGTCCTTCTAATCCTGGAAATATTTTTGCAGCCGGTCAGCCGCGCCGCTTCCAGACATCCGGGATCGGCAAAAACCTCCCTGGTCCTTCCGCAGGTGACCGCCTTTCCCTGATCCAGGACAAGCAGTTCCTCGCTGAACCGGTAGATCTCATCCCGGTCGTGGGACACCAGGATCACGGTTCCTTTGTAAGCTTCTAGCATATCATACAGTTCCTGCTGCAGCCGGTCTTTCAGAAACTGGTCCAGGGCGGAAAAAGGCTCATCCAGTAAAATAACATCCGGTTCATACGCCATGATCCGGGCAAGCGCCACCCTCTGCTGCTGCCCGCCGGACAATTCCCCCGGAAGCCGCTCCTCCAGCCCGTCCAGCCGGAAGGTATACAGCATCTCCCGGATCCGTTCCCGGTTCTGCTTTCCGGAGCCTTTCAGACCCGCGCCGATATTTTGGGCAACTGTCATAGTCGGAAAAAGCGCATAATTCTGGAAAAGGTAGCCGATGCTGCGCTTCTGTGGCTTCACGCAGATTTTGTCCCTGGAACGGTACATCACCTTTCCGTTGATCACGATTTCCCCTTCATCCGGAATCTCGATGCCGGCAATACATTTCAGCGTCATACTTTTTCCGCAGCCTGACGCCCCCAGGATGCCGATCCTGGATGCGCTGCTCTCGAACCGGACATCCAGCTCAAATACCGGAAACCTTTTTTTTACATTGACCGTAAGGCTCATCCTGCCGGCTCCTTTCTTTTTCCTGCATTTTTACACTGCCACACCCGCTAAACGGCATCTGGCGATCCGACCCTCTCCGCCCCGGCAATTCCTCCGCGCTGCGGACGGCGGATACGCACGGCATCTGAACGGACGGCATTTACCACCTCTTCACCGTCTTCATCCGCTTTCCGGAGATCAGATTCATCAGGATGATGATCACCAGGGCGATCACGATCACCACGCCTGCCCAGATCCCTGCTGTCAGATAGTCCCCGTCCTGGATCACCATGGCAATCTTCTGGGAGATCGTTCCGGTCTTGCCCGGGATATTTCCCGCAAGCATGGACGTGGCCCCGTATTCCCCCAGCGCTCTGGCAAAGGTCAGTACAGTGCCGGACGCGATCCCCGGCCCTGCGGAAGGAATCACCACCTTCCAGAAAATCTGTGTTTCCGACATTCCCAGGGTTCGTCCCGCATAGACCAGGTTGACGTCGATCTGCTCAAAGGCCGCCCGGGCGTTGCGGTACATCAGGGGAAACGCAATGATCGTCGCCGCAATGACACAGCCCAGCCAGGTCTGTACCACCTTGAGATCAAAGCTTTCATACAGGAAGCTGCCGAGAGGACGCCTCCTGCTGAACAGCAGAAGCAGGAAAAAGCCTGCTGCCGTAGGGGGCAGCACCATGGGCAGAGTGAGGATCCCGTCCAGGACGGCTTTTTTTCCGGGCGAAGACCTGACTGCCTTCCTTGCCGCAAAGATTCCCAGGAAAAAGGAGATCACCGTCGCCGCCGCCCCGGTCTTGAACGATATCAGCAAGGGACTCCAATCCAGTTCCCTCAATATCTCCGTCAACGTTTCCATTTTCGCCCTCCTGCCTCAAATATCCGTATCAAAATAATAAGACGTAAACACGGCCTTCGCTTCGTCTGACAAAATGTATTCCAGAAACTCTGCGGCGGCAGCCTTTTGCTTCTCATCCGCCTCTTCATTGACCACCTGGGCGATAGGGTAGATCACGTCTCCTGTCAGTTCATAGCTGACGGTTTCCAGGATCTCCAGATCGTCCTCATATCCATACGTATCTGAATAATATGTGGTCCCCACCTCACAGGAGCCTTCGATCACCGCGGTCAGCACCTTGCTCACATTATCCTGTTCGCTGATCTCCACGCCGCCCAATGCCTGTGAGATCTCTTCGGTGGTAATCCCGGCAGCCTCCTCCCTTTCTTCGAGCTTTCCCAGGTTTACCAGCGCCTGCCGGGTATATCTTCCGGCCGGAACGCTTCCGCCTGCCAGCGCAATGCTCTCCGCCTTCTCCAGGCTGTCAAGCCCTGTCACCTGCGTACCGCTGTCTTTCCGTGTGACCACTGCCACCTGGTTGTTGACCACATCGGCCCGTGTGCCTTCCACTGCAAGACCGTCCGCCTCCAGCTGGTCCATCTGCTTCTGGGCCGCCGAAAAGAACAGGTCGCACGCATACCCTTCCTCGATCTGAGTCAGCAGTGTTCCGGAGCTGTCCGCGTTATACGTAATCTTTATCTCCGGATGAATCTCGTTAAATTCTTCCGCAAGCTCTGTCATAACGGTATTCAGGCTGGCCGCAATAAACACCTGGATCTCTGTATCTTGCTCTGTCTCTCCTGCCGGACCTCTGCCGCATCCCATGAGCAGGCCTGAGACCGCCATAGCTGTGAGCAGTCCTCTTACCGCTTTTTTCAGCATCGTTGCATTCCCCGTCCTTTCATCATCCTTTTCCGCCGCACTCCGCCCCATCCCCTGTCAGGATCTGGATCCCGTGTTCCAGATGGGGCAGGATATATTCCAGGCTTTCTTTCACTGCTTTCCTGCTCCCCGGCAGGTTGACGATCAGCGTCCCGTTACGGATCACCGACGCGCCCCTTCCCAGCATCGCCCTTCCCGTAATGGACAGGGAGTGCATCCGGATCGCCTCTGCGATTCCCGGTGCGTTTCTCGTGGCTACCGCCATGGTAGCTTCCGGTGTCCTGTCCCGCTCTGAGAATCCGGTCCCGCCTGTGGTCAGGATCAGGTTCACCTGTCTGCCGTCCGAAAGCCGGGTCAGCTCCTGCTCGATCCGTGCCTGTTCATCTGGCAGCAGGAGCCGCTCCACCACACGGTATCCTGCCTCCTGCAGCATTTCACAGATGCAGGGGCCGCTGGTATCCTCCCGCCCGCCTGCTGCGCCTTTATCGCTCAATGTCACTACTGCGGCGGTATAACGGGTATCCGCCTTCTCAATGATCCGCATCTCGTCTCCTACAGAAATGGTCCCGCCGTGCAGCACCTGGGCAAATACGCCCTGCGTGGGCATGATGCATTCTCCCATCTTCTGATAGATCCGGCAGTGTGTGTGGCATTCCTTTCCGATCTGAGTCATCTCCAGAACAACGTCATTGCACTGAAATGTGGTTCCTGCCGGAAGCGCTCTGAAATCAAAGCCGTCTACCACCAGGTTTTCACCGAAAGCCCCGTGCCCCACGTCTGCTCCTTTTTTATTAAATGCTTCGATCCGTTCCGCAGACAGGAGGCTGACCTGTCTGTGCCAGTTCCCGCCGTGAGCGTCTCCGCGGATTCCGAAGCCCTCTACAAATTCCGCCGAGTTTACATTTTTCTTTTCGATCCCCCGTCTTTCACTGATGCAGACCGCCTTTACAATTCCCATGTGAACCTCCAATTTTCTGCGATATCAAGCCGAATCAGCCGCCGATCTGCGCCATGTTGTGTGTTTCCTGCAGAATCCCTTTCGCCCGCGCCTCCGGCGAATCGCCTTTCCCGAATATCCCGGGTACGACGCCCTCCGCAGCGGGCCATGCCCTGCTTGGGAAATCATGGCATTTGGGCTTCATGAAAATGCAGTCCTGCAGAAGCTGCTGCAGTTCCTTATCGTCAATCCCGTTTCTCATTTCCTGCTTCAGATTGATATGCCCCTCATAATTCAGGCACAGCTTCAAGGTCCCGTCCGCTTTTACCCGGATCCGGTTGCAGGATCTGCAGAACTTCCGGCTCAGAGCGCTGATAAACCCGATCTTCCCGCGAAACTCGGGAAGCTGATAATAGACTGCCGGGCCATTTCCCACAGACTCCTTCACCAGTTCCATATAACCGAACTGTGTTTCCAGCAATTTTTTGATCTCATCCTGGGTCACCGCCGTATAACCTGCCCCCAGGCCGATGGGCATCATTTCGATAAAACGGACCGTGATCGGGTATTTCCACGCCAGGGCCGCCATGTCCACAAGTTCATCCTCGTTGATCCCCACCATGGGAACGCAGTTCACCTTCACCGGGATTCCCGCCAGGATCGTCTGACGGATGCCCTCCCAGACCTCGGAAAAGTCTCCCCTCCGGGTCAGCCGGTGAAATTTGTCCTTATCCAGGGTATCCAGGCTGACATTGATCCCCGTGACTCCGGCTGCCGCCAGTTCCGGCAGGAACCTGCACAAAAGCGCCCCGTTGGTGGTGATCGTAACGGACTCGATCCCCGGGACTCTCCGGATATTCTGGATCAGCCCGCAGACGCCTTTACGCACCAGAGGCTCCCCTCCGGTAATCTTCACCTTTGTGATCCCCGCCCCGGCCGCCGCCTTCGCGACACGTAAGATCTCGTCGTAGGTCATGACCTCGCTGTGGGGCATCGGCTCCACGCCCTCCCGGGGCATGCAATACTGGCACCGGTAATTGCACCGGTCGGTCACGGATATTCTGATATAATCAACAACTCTCTGATATTGGTCTTTCATTCCACGCATCTTATCCTTTTTGTTTTTTTCTGCAGAGCAGCACGGATGCTGCCCGATTTCCGCTGCCTTAGGCAGGTCCTATTTTCCAAAACCGCAGTTGGGGAACGTGCATACCGGGCAGGACAGGCACAAGCCCCCTTCCCCAAGCCGGTCCAGGTCTGCTTTTTCCAGCACTTCCCCGGTCATGATCCTGGGGAGCACCAGGTCAAATACCGTCCGTTTTGCATACATGACGCATCCCGGCAGCCCCATGACCGGGATATTCTGTTCCCCGTAATAGGCCAGGAGAAACATGGCTCCCGGCAGTACCGGAGCGCCGTAGGTGACGATCCTTGCCCCGGAATTGCGGATCGCAAGAGGAGTCCTGTCATCCGGGTCCACGCTCATGCCGCCTGTGCACAGGATCAGGTCCGCTCCCGCGTCCAGCAGCTTTCGGATAGCCGCCGTGATGTGCTCATGGCTGTCGCCGCAGATCTCATGGCCGATGAGTTCCACATCATATTCCGACAGCTTTTCCTCGATCACCGGGGTAAAGGTGTCCTGGATCCGCCCGTAAAAAATCTCATTGCCGGTGGTCACGATCCCCGCTTTTTTCTTCAGATAAGGCCGGATCTCAAAAATCGGGCCGTTCCCTGCCGCTTCTTTTGCCCTCTCCATCTTCTCCTTTTCGATCACCAGGGGAATGATCCTGGTCCCTGCCAGCTTGTCCCCTGCCTTCACCGGAAAATTCCCGTGCCGTGCCGCGATCATCATCTCGCCCAGAGAATTGACTGCGTTCAGCTTTTCGGAATCCACCCGGAACACCCCGCCGCACACGGCAGTCAGTTCGATCTTTCCCTCCTTCACCTCCGACGGGCGCATATGTTCATTTTTACAAATGTCACAGAGAATCTGTGCCGCGTCGTTCTCGTGGAGCATATTCTCGTTATTTTCCCAGATATAGATGTGATCCTTCCCCACGCTCAAAAGCACCGGAATATCCTCCTCCCGGATGATATGTCCCTTGCGGAACACCGCATCCTTTGTCACCCCTTTGATGATCTGGGTAATGTCGTGGCAGAGGATCTGTCCCACCGCCTCTTCTGTCTTCATCAGCTTCATGAAAATTCTCCTGTATGAACCAATCTGCTCTGGCAGATTGATTGTCTGCCTGCCCGTCGTCTGTGTGATTTTAAATACGGGCGGTCCTGATTATTGTTTCGATTATTTTTTCAAAATAATTCGCTATCAAAAAAAATTTGATCGTAAATCTCATATGCTGCTTCTTCCACCTGCTGCTCATAAATCTCATACAGCCGGAGCAGCTTGCTTCCTCTCTCCGTCAGATATGCACCGCCGCCGTTCTTTCCGCCCGGCTGACGCCCCACGATCTGGTAGCCCAGTTCTTCCTCCGCCGCATGGATGATCTTCCATCCCTTGCTGTAGGAAATGTTCGTCTTTTTGCAGGCTTCCTTCACGGACCCCAGCCTGTCGATCTGTTTGAGCACTGTGACTGTCCCGGGGCCGAAAAAAGGCTTCCGGCCGGCCAGTCTGACCTTCACCTGGGGGCGCATCAGACTTTCCCGGTGAATCCAGGCAAGCTGGACACCGTCCTCTTCCGCATATGCGCCTGCAAGTATGCCTTCATCCCGAACCTCCAGGCGGATCAATTCCGTTCCCCCGGCTTCCAGGACATCCAAAATTCCCTTGTCCCCCTGGTACTCCAAAAGTGTCTCGATTCCAGAACGGTCGATACAGACCGGATATCCTGACTGCCCCCGGCAGACAGGCAGGACAGAACCGCCCTGTGCTTCCAGAAGCAGCTTCACTGTTTCTTCCATAAAAAACGGAATATCTGCCGGGCAGAACAGCACCCTGCCGCACCGCTCCCGCAGATAGTCAAGTCCCAGCTTGATGGAATCCAGTATCCGGGCGGATTCATAACCTTCATTCCGAAGGAACGTGATGCCAAAGCGGCGGAGCGCCTTTTCCACCTGCTCTGCCCGGTATCCGGTAACCATCACGATATCCTTGATACCCGCCCGCTGAAAATTCACGGCTACCCGTTCCGCCGCCCTCAGGCTGTCAGTCTCCGCAGGCCGGCCGAAATCCGCTGTACCGGCGGGTCTGCCGGCAGCATCGATCACTGCGCCTACATTCATGATCAGTCTTTCAGTGCAACGACTTCGATCTCTACCAGTGCATCCTGAGGAAGCGCGGCTACCTGGAACGCAGATCTTGCCGGATAATTGCCCTCACTGAAAAATCCCTTGTATACTTCGTTCATCTTTCCGAAGTCTGCAATATTCTTTAAATATACCGTTGTCTTTACTACATTGTCCATAGTGCAGCCTGCGGATTCCAGAATGGACTTCACATTCTCCAGGGACTGCTTTGTCTGGCCTTCGATATCCTGCGCTACGATCTTGCCCTCGGACGGAACGATGGGAAGCTGTCCGGAAAGGAACATCAGGTTGCCTGTATTGATACCCTGGGAATACGGCCCGATTGCCTTTGGTGCATTGTCTGTGTTTAAAATTGTCTTCATGGTCAATTCTCCTTCTATAAATTTCTTTTCTTGCGATAAAAATATTTTATCACTGCTCCTGGCACGTGTCAAGCAATATCCCATTTACCTAACAAAAATTTTTTTGTACGTTGACTTTTTTATTGAATTTAGGAAGATAACATGTAATAATAGAAGTAACTGAAATAGAATTTAGTATAGAAATGGGGAAAGTTTATGAGTTCTGACATCCTTCAGCATTATACCATACTTGTTGAATTTCTTGGGAAAGCGCTTGGCCCGGATTATGAAGTGGTTCTGCATGACCTGAGTTCCAAAGATTTCGCGATCGCCGCGATCGCCAACGGACACATCAGCGGCCGGAAGGCCGGAGGGCCTCTGACTGATGCAGCGCTTCGCATGCTTTCCTCCAAGGCGTATGAGACAGACGATTTTTTGAGCAACTACAGAGGAATCGCCCCCAACGGGCATATTCTCCGCTCCTCCACGATGTTCATCCGGGATGTGGAGAACAGGCCTATCGGACTTTTATGTATTAATTTCGATGACTGGCGTTACAAGGAACTTACGGAAAAAATGCTGTCTATCATTCATCCGGAATCCTATCTGGAGCAGCATCCGGCCTATACGCAGCCCCTGCTGCAGCGGACCGTGGAAAAGCCTGCTCTCCAGGAATCCCCCGCGGCGATCACGGAGAACTTCTCTATGGATATCCCCGCACTGATGCAGAAGATCTTTGACGATGCCACGGCCTCCCTGGAGACTCCGGTAGACCGGCTGAACCAGTTTGAACGGAGGGAGATTGTCGAACAGCTCAATGAGCAGGGGCTGTTCCAGCTTAAGGGCGCGGTTTCCTTTGTCGCCAGGAAGTTCTCCTGCTCCAATGCGACCATCTACCGGTATCTCAGCGAGATCAGCGCGTGACTAGTGTACTGAAAAAGAGCCCTGCCAAACCAGCATATCATCCGTTTGGCAGGACTCTTTTTTTCTCTTTATCTTTCCGTCAGGATCCCTCGTAAGTCTGTGATCGCATGGCGCGGACATTTCATTGCGCACATGCCGCAGCTCAGGCACAGTGATTCGTCGATCACCGCATGGTTATCAACCACCCGGATCGCTTCCGCCGTACAGGTCTTTTCGCAGATCCCGCAGCCGATGCAGCTGACAGGGCAGACCTCCCTTGCATCCTTTCCTTTGTCCTCATTGGCACATCTCACCACAATATGACAAGCGCTTTCATGGAGATGGATGATCTCCTGAGGGCAGGCACGCACGCACATCCCGCATGCAATACAGGTTTCCTCGTCCACTACTGCCACACCGTTTTCATTCAGGGAAATGGCGCCGAACTTACAGACTGCCGTACAGTTTCCACAGCCCACGCAGCCGTACTTACATCTGGATACGGCGCTTGCGGCGCAGGCTCCGTTACATGCCACCACTGCCGCGCGATAGGGAAATTTTTTCTTTACCGCCATGCTCATCCCTCCTTCTTATATGGTGTGCCGGAGATAGGCAGGCTGTATCTGCGCTCTCCGTCCAGCCGGTAATATGCGTCCGTGATCGCCGGCGCCGTCGGAATCGATGTGATCTCTCCGATGCCGATGGCTCCATAGGCCACATCCAATCCCGGCTTGTCGATCACAATCGCCTCGATCTCCGGGATCTCATGTGCTCGGAACAGCCCCAGCGCGCCGAATTTCTCGACAGGCTTGCAGTTTTCGTCGATGGGGTATTTTTCCCGCAGGGCAAATCCCATAGACATGACCACGCCGCCCTCGATCTGTCCTTCACAGGACAGCGGGTTCACGGCCTTTCCTACGTCGTGGGCTGCTGTGATCTTCTCGATCTTCCCGGTTTTGGAATCCAGGATGCACATCTGGGTTGCATATCCGTAAGCCACGTGGGATACCGGGTTGGGCACATCTGCCCCAAGGGGATCTGTCTTTGCCAGATATTCCCCATAGAACTCCTGTCCCACCATGTCTGCCAGTGTCTTTTCGCCGCCTTTCGCTTCCATGAATTTGCGGCAGGCACGCATACATGCCTCTCCGGTGATCAGCGTCTGTCTGGAGCCGGAGGTGGTTCCGGAATCCGGCGCGATCCAGGTATTGCTGCGCTCATAGACAATGTCCTCACGTTTCAGGTCCGTGCTGCTGACTACCATCTGCACCAGAACGGTTCCCAGACCCTGGCCGATGCAGGATGCGCCCGCATAGATATGCAGCTTGTGATCCTCCTCGATGATCAGTTTGACACGGCCCGTATCCGGGATTCCAACGCCGACGCCGGCATTCTTCATGGCGCATGCCAGTCCGACCGGTTTTCCGGCCGCTCTCGCACTGTCGTACTCCTCCTTTACCGCCTCTAACGTCTCCACCAGTCCGGTGGATTCGTCCACGATCTGTCCGTTGGGCAGCACGCCTCCCGGACGGATGGCATTGCGGTAGCGGATCTCCCATGGGGTGATCCCGATCTCGTCCGCCATCATATTTAACAGAGTCTCCGTGGCAAAGCAGGTCTGGGTCACGCCGAACCCGCGGAATGCTCCCGCCGGCGGATTGTTTGTATAGTATGCGGTTCCTTCAATTTCAAAGTTCTCATAGGCATAGGGTCCTGCCGCATGGGTGCAGGCACGTTCCAGCACCGGGCCTCCCAGGGAAGCGAATGCTCCTGTATCCGAGGCTACCTTTGCCTTGACACCCAGAATCTTTCCGTTTTCGTCACAGCCCATGGTAAAGTCCATCACAAAATGATGCCGCTTCGGATGGATCAGCAGAGACTCCGCCCTGGTCAGCCGGACCTTTACCGGTCGCCTGGTATGGTACGCGATCAATGCCGCATGATGCTGCACCGTCATGTCCTCCTTACCGCCGAATCCTCCGCCTACCAGTGCGTTTTCCGCTTTTACTTTGTCTGTCCCCAGCATCAGGCTGCATTCCCGGTAACTGCAGTAAGCATCCTGGTCCGTGGAAATGACCATCACATCGCCGTCCTCATCGATGTAGGCCACCGCGCACTCCGGCTCTAAAAACGCATGCTCCGTCCAGGGAGTCTCGAAGTGCTGGGTGATCACATGCTTTGCATTCCGGATCGCTTCTTCCGCATTTCCGCGGCTCACATGCTTGTATGCCTGTACATTGGACTCTTCCTCGTCAAATACTTTTGGCGCGTCCGCAGCGGCGGCTTCCTCGATATTATGTACCATGGGAAGGACCTCGTACTCTACTTTGATAAGCTTTTTCGCTTTTTCTACGGTCTCCATGTCCTCCGCGGCCACCAGCGCAACGGCGTCTCCCAGGTAATGGGTCAGTCCGCCCACCGGGATCATGGTATACTGGTCATGCTTGAGATGGCCGATCTTGTTCTCTCCTGGAATGTCCTCCGCTGTCAGAACCGCGATCACACCTGGCAGTGCTTTCGCTTTGGATGTATCGATCGAGAGCACCCTGGCTCTTGGATATTTACTCCGAAGAGCCGAGCCATAGCACATATTTTCCTTATAAAAATCATCCGGGTACTTGCCGTAGCCCAGCACCTTTTCTTCCACATCCAGACGGTGTACGCGGGAACCTACCTTCCAGTCATCCGCGCTCTTTCCGGGGATCACGCCTTCCCGGAGGATCTTTGCGGAAAGCTTCACCGCGGCGATGATCTTCACATACCCGGTACAGCGGCAGTAATTATTCCGCAGGGCATATTTGATCTCATCCTCGGTGGGATCCGGATTTACGTCCAGAAGCGCCTTCGTGCACATCACCATGCCCGGAATGCAGAAGCCGCACTGTACTGCTCCCGCCTCACCGTATGCATAGGTAAAGACTTCGGATTCCCATTGGCTTAATCCCTCCACAGTCAGGATCTGTCTGCCTTCGAGCCGGTCCGTTGTGGGAACACAGGCTTTGCACACAGCCCCGTCTATGATCACGGTACAGGCGCCGCAGGCCCCCTGGCTGCAGCCGTCTTTGACGGAGGTCAGGTGCAGCTCATCCCGGAGAAACCGGAGCAGAGACTGCTTTTTATCCGTTTTCACCGTTTTTCCATTCACTACGAATGTATACATTTTCAAATCTCACCTTCTTTTTTATTTTTCAACCGCACAGCTGGTTTTTTCATGTAGGATCTCATTCTTTCCCAAAAGCCGCCTCCAAGGCGCCTTTTCCGATCTTTCTTGCTTTGTCAGATATGGTGACACAGTATTCCTTATTCTCCCGCGCATCAATATCTCCGATCTTCAGCCCTTTTTCCACCTGCACGCCTTCCTGGAGCATTCCCCGGACAATGCCTGATATCTGTGCATAGACCGGAACACCTCCGGTCACTGCAACCATCTGTCCTTTCTTTACCAGATCTCCAATCCTGACTGCCGGTTCCATGACTCCGGATGCCGATGCCCTGATCAGGCGTTCCACGGTATATCCTGCGATTTCTCCAGGGATTCCCGTATTGGGAATGGCGCTGCCCTCCCGGATCACCTGTCCGAGAGACGGGCCCCTCTGGGTCTCGATCACGTAATGGCAGTCAGTTCCAGCCGTAAATCCGGGACCAATCCCGATCACCACAGGCGCATCCCCGATTCGGGTACCCAGATTTTTCTTCGCCATGATGCTGTCGATCAGAATGTCCGGCCTGTATTCCTCACGAATCTCTGCCTGTTCATCTACGATCACTGCAATATCGCCTGCCTTTATCACCTCCAGGGCCTCTTCCAGATTCCGGACCAGGACTCCTTTTGCCTGTTCCACCCGGGCTGATCCCTCATACACCGCCCTGGAAAATGATACCGTCCTTCTCACGGCCAGAGGGACTTCGATGTCCGTCATTAAGATCTGATGGCCTGCAAGCCAAAATTCATACGCGATTCCTGTAGCCAGATCGCCGGCTCCCTTGATTAAGATCTTCATTTTTTTATCCGCCTCTCTTTGTGTTTTACATCCATCATACGGCCTTTCTCATGATCTGTAAACATCCTTTTACTGGCAGCTACCGTGTAGTTACTGTTCACGGTGCCATGCAGCAGGGTGCACGACGCCGTGTGAACAGTAACGGGAGCATCCCTTCTGCTCCCGGGTATGGCCCCGTTCTTTCTCATTTCTTCATTGTATTCCCGGCTTTTAAAGCAGATAACTGTAATCCGCGCACACTGCTTCAATAAGTCTCTGCAGTCCTTCCGGTACTTTCGTTTCCTGCCCCTTCTTCCAGGTGTGCTCTGTACCCAGGAAGCGTACCTTGCAGGTCAGTTCCTCCCGGTTCAGTACGGCAAATCCGTCGTTCTTGCTGTCCGCCATATCCTTTTCACCTGCAAATAACGTAAATTTATCAAGGTACGGTGCACTTGCATACGGGCAGAATACCTTACAGTTGCCGCATTCATTACACATATAGTCCACATGGATGACCTGTGCCTTCGCCATTCCCGGTACTTTGACAGAGATATTGGCACGGTTCGGGCATACGTCCACGCAGTTTTCACAAACCGTTGAACAGCCAAGGCAGCGGTCAGCCTCTTTGCCGCATCCCGGCTCCGCAAGGATCCCCTTCTTCTGATAAATGGCTTCTGCATCTGCCGGTGTACTCATATCTCCTGTCACCGGTACGCCTGCGATGGCTTCCGCTGCTGTCATAGCCTCTCCCATTCCATTCACCACCAGGGATGGTCCGAACAGGCCGTCGCCGACTACATAGACGCCTTCCACGCTGCTTTCCAGAGTCTTGCTCACCTTCACACGTCCGCGTTCATCCACATTCAGCCCGTTTGCTTCATAATAATCTGTAGGCACTTTTTCGCCCACTGCCGCAATCACGGTATCTGCCGGAATGGAAACGGTCTCGTCTGTCTCCACGACCCCGGCACGTCCGGAAGCGTCCCGCTCGCCAAGCCGTGTTACCTTGCAGGTCAGGCTGCCGCCTTCCAGCTTCACCGGAGCCAGGAGTTCTTTGAACTCTACGCCGTCTTCGACAGCCAGCAGCAGTTCATGCTCATCTGCAGGCATATAGCGCTTGGTCCTGCGGTATACCAGATACACATGATCCACGCCGTCGCAGCGCTTCGCCGCCCTTGCGGTATCCATAGCCGTATTTCCGCCGCCGATCACGACTACATTTTTTCCAAGGTCTACCTTACCCTGCTTTGCATTGAAATCTTCCAGGAATGCCAGCGCATTTACAGCCTCGCCGCCTTCCAGTTTCAGCTCTCCCCGTTTGTAGGCGCCTACTGCCAGGACCACACCGTCATACTCTTTCTTCAGTTCTGCTACGGCCGGCGCCTCCGTATTGGTCAGGATCTTCACGCCCAGTTTCCGAAGCAGGGATACATCCTTGTCGATCACGCTGTCGTCGATCCGGAAATCCGGAATGATCGCGCTGACTACGCCGCCCAGCTTATCACGCTTCTCATAGATCGTCACGTCCGCGCCTGCCCTTGCCAGATAATATGCCGCCGCCATACCGGAGGGGCCGCCGCCTACAACCGCAGCTTTCTTGCCGCAGCTTCCGGTGGGAGCGACCGTGCCGATCACTGCGTCAAATGCCTTCTGTGCACATTCCAGCTTGGTATCCCGGATCTGAACCGGCGTCTCATAGAAATTCCGGTTGCAGTGACTCTGACAGCCGTGAGCACAGATGGTTCCCGTGATGAACGGCAGCGCGTTCTTGTTCAGGATCACCTTCAATGCCTCTTCGTATTTTCCTTCTCCTGCAAGCCGCACATAGGTCGTAATCTCCTGATGGATGGGACATGCATCCTCACAGGGAGCCGTGTAGCAGTCCAGAAGCGGAACTCTCTCTTTGGACTTTCTGGATATCGGAAGCTTCGCGGGTTTTACATGGTGAGGATCGTTGACTGCCTCTTCCGCCAGCTGGTTCAGCGCCTTCACGTCAATCCCTTCGAATGGCTTCACGCCCATAGCATCCAGACCCTCTGCCATCTGTTTCAGCCTCTGGTATCCGCCTGGCTTTAAGATTGTTGTCGCCACCGTTACCGGCCAGATTCCGGTTCCTATGATCTTATCGATATTAAACGCGTCTGCTCCGCCGGAATATGCAATCCGAAGCTTCCCGTCAAAGTCTCTGGAAAGCTTTGCCGCCACAGAAAGGGAAAGCGGATACAGGGATTTTCCGGACATATACATCTCTTCGCTTGGCAGTTCATTAGCCTTCACATCTACCGGGAAGGTATTGGTGATCTTCACACCAAACTCCAGATTCTGCTCACCGGAGAGCTTCATCAGTCTCTGGAGCATCGGAACTGCATCCGCATACTGCAGATCGTCGTCAAAATGGAACCTTCCGAACGCCACATAGTCATATCCCATTTTGTCCATGGTCTCCCGTGCGAACTCATATCCTAAAAGGGTCGGGTTGCATTTGATAAATGTGTTGATCTTCTTCTCTGTCAGAAGATAGGTGGCAATACTCTCGATCTCCTGGGGCGGGCATCCATGGAGGGTGGAGATGGTCGCCGAATTGCAGATCAGCGGGGAGATTCCTTCAATATCTTCCTTCGTGACATTCTTGAAGTCCCCTGCATGGGCAAGGAGCACTTCCCTGCATTTCTGAAAGGCCTCTGTCTGCTCTGCGTTCATCATGTTGTTGATAAATGTGTCGATCTTCTCGGACTTGATCCCTTCCAGATCGTAGCCCACACTGATGTTGAACTGGTAGCCGTCCATGCTTCCCAGCCCGTATTCCTTTGCCACGAAAGCAAGCAGGAACCAGGCCTTGATATATTCGTCCTGAGCCTGGGGAACATACAGCTCTGTGGACCACTCACAGTTGTAGCACTCATCCTCCGCCAGGATACATGGCTTGTTGACACATGCCGCCAGCTCTGCGCCGTCCATGATCTGTACGGTCTTCAATTCAAAGAAACGGCTCCCTGCATAGTAAGATGCCACGATGTTCTGCGCCAGCTGGCTGTTGGGGCCTGCCGCCGGGCCGATCGGTGTCTCCAGCTTCCGTCCGAAGATGGTCTGTGCCTTTCCCGGATCTGCAGTGTAGGGGCTATGTACTCCGAATACAGTTCCTTTTTCGTCATGCTCAGTCCGAACCCAGTTTAATAACTGTTCGAATGGCATGCAGCTCATAATATCACTCATTTTCTATTCCTCCTGATACGTTTTAGTCTCTTAATTGATATTATCCGTTGATACTCTTCCACAGCTTTGCAGAGGATTCCCTGCATTTTGCCATAGCTTCTTCCACATCGATCACTTTCACTTCCCGGTCTTTCATCAGGACTTTTCCGTTGCCGACTGTGGTCACCACATCCCTTCCGGTCATGCCGAACAGGATATGTCCGTTGATGTTGTTCTCATCCAGATGTGTGGGCGGGTTGTAATCTACGACGATCACATCTGCTGCCGCCCCTTCCTTCAAAACGCCCAGAGGAGCCTTGAAGTAACGGCTGGCGATGGCCGCGTTGTTCTCGAACAGCATCTTGGGCACTTCGCCCCACGCCGCGTTGGCGTCGCACAGATGATGCTTGTGGAGCACATTTGCCACTTTGTAGGACTCTGTCATATCGTGGGTATAGCCATCGGTTCCCAGACCTGCCAGGATTCCTCTGTGTACCAGCTCCATGGTGGGCGGGCATCCGCAGGCATTGCCCATGTTGGATTCCGGATTATGTACGACCATGGTGTTGGTATCCTTCACCAGGTCCATCTCATGGGAATTGATATAAATGCAGTGTCCCAACAGCGTCTTTTCTCCCAGGATATTCCAGTCCATGAGCCGGTCTACGATCCGCTTTCCGTACTTCTTCAGACAGTCATGCAGGTCTTCGATGCCCTCTGCTACGTGGATATGGTAGCCCACCTCGTCCGGCTTGTTGGCCGCTGCCAGCTCCATGGTCGCATCTGAGATCGTAAACTGAGCATGCATTCCCATCATACCAGCGAGCATATCCGAATCATCCTTCAATGCGTAGCGGATAAATTCCGCATTTTCCATGACCGCTTCCCTTGCCTTATCCATGCCGTCCCTGTCAGATACTTCGTAGCACAGGCAGGAACGCACGCCCAGCTCCTTCGCCACGTCTGCAATGGTGAACAGGCTGTCCTTGATATGGCCGAAGCTTGCATGATGGTCGAAGATGGTAGTCACACCGTTGCGGATGCAGGAGATCATGGTATCCACTGCGCTGTACTTCGTCTGTTCCAACGTCAGATGCCGGTCAATGGTCCACCACTGTCCGTCCAGGATATCCAGAAATCCCTTCGGATTGTAGCCCTTGATACTGAATCCTCTTGCCATGGCGCTGTAGATGTGCTCGTGAGTATTGATGAACGCGGGCATGATCAGGCCCTTCTTCGCATCAATATACTCTGCTCCCGGATAAGCTTCCTTCAAGTCCTTCTCCGCACCTACCTTGACAATCTTTGTTCCTTCAATCGCAACCGCTCCATTTTCCAAATATGGAAGATTGCTGTCTCTGGTAATCACCTTACCATTTCCTATGATCAGCATAATGCCGCCTCCTTTATAATAAATTTTTATTTGTTAGCTTTATTGTATTATTTTTTATATTGCTGCCGCGCTGAATCTTAATCCAGCTTTTTCTCTGCCGGCGTCAGGTCCATGTCTTTCGGAAGTACCAAGTTCAAAAGGATCGCTACGATGGTAGCCAGCACTACCGGGGATTTTCCGAAAATGGTAGTTACCCATGCCGGGAAAGCTGCCAGCGCCGCATTTGCCTGGGTGATTCCCATTCCCAGAGCAATGGCAAGACCGACGATCGTCGTATTCCTGTAATTCATCGGGGATGCCGTGATCAGCTTCACACCGGTCATTGCGATGGACGCGAATACGGAGACGGTAGCTCCGCCGAGCACGCAGGACGGGATCGTCGTCAGCAGCGAGGAAAACTTCGGGATCAGACCTGCTACCAGCAGGATACCTGCTGCCATGGCAAATACTCTCTTTGCCACTACTTTTGTGGATGCCACGATTCCTACATTCTGGCTGTATGTAGCAGTGGGAAGCCCTCCGAAGAACGCGCAGAAGATATTGCTGATGCCGTATGCCACGATACCGCCGTTCAGTTCTTCGTCTGTGGGCATCCTGTCCAGACCGCCCGTCGTAGTTGCGGAAAAGTCGCCGATGGCCTGGATGGAATTAATAGCAAACAACACACCGATGGCCACACAGGATGAAGGTTCAAATGTGATGCCGAAATGGAGCGGTCTGGGAAGCTGGAACATGGAAGCCGACGCCACAGAGGAAAAGTTCACCATTCCGAATGCCAACGCCACGGCATATCCCACAACAATTCCTATTAATATGGAAGATAATTTCCAGATTCCCTTTCCGTAATGATTCAGTGCAGTCACCACGATCAGCGTGATGATGGCGATCAGCCAGTTCTGCCAGGAACCATACTGCTCGCTCCCCGTGCCTCCTGCCATATAGTTGATGGCCGTCGGATACAGGGAAAGACCGATCGCGAATACCACCGTGCCGGTGATCAGCGGAGGGAAAAACCTCCGGATCTGCTTGATAAAAACTCCCACGATGATCGCAACGATACCGCCTGCAATCTGCGCCCCCAGGATCGTCGCCACATCAAAATCCCCTGCGATGGCCTGCATAGTAGGCACATAAGCGAAACTGATGCCCATAATGACCGGAAGTCCGGACCCCAGGGAAATGGGTCCGTTCTTGATCAGCGGAAACAGCTGAATGAACGTGGTCAGCGCTGACATCACCAGCGCCGCCTGAATCAATATGACTGAATCTGCCGGTGAAAGTCCCGCCACTCCAGCTACGATGATCGCCGGTGTCACACATCCTACGATCATTGCCACCACATGCTGCATGGCCAGCGGAAGTGCCTGTGATACGGAAGGCCTTCCGTCAATTCGGAATAATTCCTGTGAGATCGCGCCTGATTCTTCTTTACTCATGTCTTTTTCTTTTCTCTCCTTCTTTCTTAAAAATTTTGCGTGTCATTTCTATATGATTAAGAAGCTTCCACTGTTATCCGCCATGATGACTGCCAGCCGGCATGGAGCAGACGCCGGCATAAGCAGCTTCCCTGTGTCCCTTTGGATCAGCAGACCAGATGTCTGTCTGCTATGCAAAAGTAATAATATCTAAACTTTTGCCTCCGGCCTGGTTCATGCACATTAAACAATTTTCACTTCCATTGATTCTATAATAACATCAATCTGCTCAAAACACAAGCAAAATAAAAATTTTTTTGTTTCTTAAAAATTTTTTGTTTTCCTCTTGATTTTTTCAAAATTTGTGTTATGATGTTTTTTAGAGAGACCAATAGAGCTTGAAATAACAGCCCGGTATTTCCAATGCATATATATAAGGAAGGAGGAATGAAAATGAATATTTCCAGGTTAGATATGTTGAAGCAGATCGCGGCCGGGCTTGCGGCACAATTTGGAAAGGACTGCGAGATCGTGGTTCACGATCTGACTGGTGACTCCCTTGAGCATACCATCGTACATATTGAGAACGGCGGGCTCACCGGACGCAAGATCGGCGACGGACCTTCCGTAGCCGTACTCAATGCCATCCGGCACCAGAGTGAACCATTGAAGGATAAGCTGGCTTATCTGACCCGGACGGAAAACGGACGGATCCTGAAGTCCAGCACCATTTACATTCACGATGATGACGGCAGGCCCTGCTACATATTTTCTATTAATTATGATATCACCGCTCTTCTATCGCTTGAGAACAGCATACATGCGCTGGTCAGCTGCGAAGAGCCGCAGGCCGCTGCTTCACCCAATGTCATTACTCACGATGTGAGCAAGCTTCTGGATGAACTGATCGAACAGTCCGTTGCGCTGGTCGGGATTCCCGTCCCCCTTATGACGAAGGATGACAAGATCAAGGCGATCAATTTCCTGAATGACGCAGGCGCCTTCCTCATCACCAAGTCCGGAGACAAAGTAGCAAAATACTTTGACATCTCCAAATACACACTCTACAGCTATGTAGACATCAACAAGTAATCATAAAATATAATAAAGGAGAATTTGAAACATGAGCAGCACAGAGAAACAGTTAAAATGGACTCTGAATCAGATTGCCAAAAGCGATGATACACAGGTCCGGAACATGTCTATGGAAGAGATGTCAAAGGCAAACAGCTTCCATAAAAGTTTTCCGCAGTATGAAGTCACCCCTCTGACCCGTTTATCCAAGCTGGCTGATTACCTTGGTCTAAAACGCCTCTATGTAAAGGATGAGTCCTACCGCTTCGGCCTGAACGCATTCAAAGTTCTGGGAGGTTCTTACGCCATCGCACGATATATCGCGCAGCAGACCGGCAAGGATGTGAGCGAGATCCCTTACGATGTACTGACCTCTGAAAAGCTGAGAGAAGAGTTCGGCCAGGCCGCATTCTTCACTGCTACAGACGGAAATCACGGCCGCGGAGTTGCCTGGGCTGCCAATAAGCTGGGACAGAAATGTACCGTGAGGATGCCCAAGGGTTCTACCCAGACCCGTCTGAACAACATCGCCAAGGAAAATGCTACGGTTACCATCGAAGAACTGAACTATGACGAATGTGTCCGCATGGCAGCGAAGGAAGCGGAAAATACGGAACACGGCGTGATCATTCAGGATACCGCATGGGAAGGCTATGAGGAGATCCCGACGTGGATCATGCAGGGATATGGAACACTTGCCCTGGAAGCAGACCGTCAGCTCGCAGACGACGGATGCCGTCCGACCCACATCTTTATCCAGGCCGGCGTTGGTTCCCTTGCAGGCGCGGTGATCGGTTTCTTTGCCAACCGTTTCAAAGAAAATCCTCCGGTCATGGTCGTTTGCGAAGCCAATGCTGCTGACTGCCTCTATCGCTCCGCAATGCAGAAGGACGGAAGCCGCGTGGATGTGACCGGCGATATGTTCACCATCATGGCAGGCCTGGCATGCGGCGAAGCCAACACGGTATCCTGGGACATCTTACGGAACCATGCAGATGCGTTCGTTTCCTGCCCTGACTGGGTAAGCGCAAACGGCACACGGATCTATGCGGCTCCGTTAAAGGGTGATCCTCAGGTGATCTCCGGAGAATCAGGATCTGTCACCATGGGGCTGGTACATGCGCTGATGACCAAGCCGGAATACAAGGATCTGAAGGAAGCATTGAAGCTGGATGAAAATTCCGAAGTATTGCTTGTATCATCCGAAGGCGACACAGATCCGGACCGTTTCCGTGAGATCACATGGGAAGGTTTATGCGGATCAGATAAGGAAGTTTTCGCAGATTTATAAGAGACTGTAAATCGTAATTATCATGCAGCAGACCGGACAGAAGCTCCCTCTTCTGTTCCGGATATAGCAAGCATACATTTTTCATATTATAAGGAGGATAAAAAACATGTTTGATTTTGACAAGATTAAGGAAGCTGCCCAGGGGTATGAGAAGGATATGACCGCGTTCCTGCGCGCCATCGTAAAGAATCCGGGAGAGAGCTGCGACGAGAAGGCTCACATCGACACCATCGCTGCTGAGATGAAGAAGGTTGGATTCGACGAGGTTCAGATCGATCCCCAGGGAAATGTGATCGGCTACATGGGAACCGGCGACAAGATCATCGCTTATGATGCGCACATCGACACTGTAGGAATCGGCAATATCGAGAACTGGAACTTTGATCCCTACGAGGGATATGAGAACGAGATCGAGATCGGCGGACGCGGCGTGTCTGACCAGTGCGGCGGTATCGTATCTGCAGTATACGGCGCAAAGATCATGAAGGACATGGACCTGATTCCGGAAGGCTGCAAGATCATGGTTGTAGGAACCGTTCAGGAAGAGGACTGCGATGGACTTTGCTGGCAGTACATCATCAACGAAGACAAGGTTCGCCCGGAATTTGTTGTTTCCACAGAGCCTACAGACGGCGGAATCTACCGCGGACAGAGAGGACGTATGGAGATCCGTGTGGACGTGAAGGGTGTTTCCTGCCACGGCTCCGCTCCGGAGCGCGGTGACAACGCGATCTACAAGATGGCTGACATCCTCCAGGATATCCGCGCATTGAATGAAAATGACGCTGAAGACGGAACCGAGATCAAAGGTCTTGTGAAGATGCTGGATGAAAAGTACAATCCGGACTGGGAAGAGGCTCGTTTCCTTGGACGCGGTACTGTAACCGTATCCCAGATCTTCTATACCTCCCCGAGCCGCTGTGCGGTTGCTGACTCCTGCGCGGTATCTCTGGACCGCCGTATGACCTTCGGCGAGACCTGGGAGAGCTGCCTGGATGAGATCCGCGCACTGCCCAGCGTGAAGAAATACGGAGACGACGTTGTAGTTTCCATGTACAACTACGACCGTCCTTCCTACACAGGATGCGTATACGAGATCGAGTGCTACTTCCCGACATGGGCGATCCCGAAGGATCACAAGGTAACGAAGGCTCTGGAAGCTGCTTACAAGGGACTCTACGGCGATCAGAGAATCGGCGCTGCTGACACTCTGGAAATGCGTCAGGCACGTCCTCTGACAGACAAGTGGACCTTCTCCACCAACGGCGTTTCCATCATGGGAAGAAACGGAATCCCCTGCATCGGCTTCGGACCTGGCGCAGAGGCACAGGCTCACGCTCCGAATGAAATGACCTGGAAGCAGGATCTGGTAACATGTGCTGCTGTATATGCTGCACTTCCGACAGAATACTGCAAATAAATTATTTTCCTTTTTTCAGCCGTAGCAGTATGGATACGGTACACGATATACGAAACCTATTTACCCTAATACTTTACAAATTTTTTTCAGGAGGATTTTACAATGAAAACATTACAGGATTATATCGACAAGCTCAACGCGTTAAATTTCAAAGAGATGTACAACGGAGACTTCTTCCTTACATGGGAAAAGTCAGACGACGAGATCGAGGCTGTATTTACCGTAGCTGACGCGCTGCGTTTCATGAGAGAAAACAACATTTCCACAAAGGTATTCGAGAGCGGCCTTGGAATCTCCTTATTCCGCGACAACTCTACCCGTACCCGTTTCTCCTTTGCTTCTGCCTGCAACCTGTTAGGTCTGGAAGTTCAGGATCTGGACGAAGGAAAATCTCAGGTAGCCCACGGCGAGACTGTCCGTGAGACTGCGAACATGATTTCCTTCATGGCAGATGTCATCGGTATCCGCGACGATATGTACATCGGCAAGGGAAATGCTTACATGCACGAGGTTGTTGACGCTGTAACTCAGGGAAATAAGGACGGCATCCTGGAACAGAAGCCTACCCTTGTAAACCTGCAGTGCGACATTGACCACCCGACACAGGCAATGGCAGATATGCTCCACATCATCCACGAATTTGGCGGTGTTGAGAATCTGAAGGGCAAGAAGCTGGCTATGACATGGGCTTACTCTCCGTCTTACGGCAAGCCGCTGTCCGTTCCCCAGGGAATCATCGGACTGATGACACGTTTCGGCATGGACGTTGTACTGGCGCATCCGGAAGGCTACGAAGTATTCGAGGAAGTAGAAGAAGTTGCGAAGAAGAACGCGGAGAAGTCCGGCGGTTCCTTCACAAAGACAAACAGCATGGCTGAGGCGTTCAAGGATGCGGACATCGTATATCCGAAGAGCTGGGCTCCTTTCGCTGCAATGGAAAAACGTACTGAGCTGTACGGAAACGGCGACACAGATGGCATCAAGGCTCTGGAGAAAGAACTGCTTGCACAGAACGCAGAGCACAAGGACTGGGCTTGTACCGAAGAGCTGATGGCTACTACAAAGGATGGAAAGGCTCTGTATATGCACTGCCTGCCGGCTGATATCACAGGCGTAAGCTGTAAGGAAGGTGAAGTAGACGCGTCCGTATTCGACCGCTACAGAGATCCGCTGTACAAGGAAGCAAGCTTCAAGCCGTACATCATCGCTGCAATGATCTTCCTTGCAAAATTTGCTGATCCGGCTGACATCCTCAAGAAGCTGGAAGAAAACGGAACACCGAGAGTATTTAAGTAATCATCGGGAACAGCAGCAATATGAAAAACAGACTGTGCAAGTTTACTTGCTAAGGGCTGATTTTTCATATTGCTATTGGGCGGGACGCCCATGAACCTCAGACAGGAGCTTCGAAGAAGCGGATAATCTGCGCAGCAGATGGGTCTGAGGTCTGCTGTTCTGAATTGGAAATCGTTACATACAAGAATCCTTACAGATAGAAAGGCAAATATGATGTCGAAAAAGAAAAGAGTTGTCATCGCGCTTGGCGGAAATGCTCTTGGAAATACTCTGCCGGAGCAGATGGCAGCAGTAAAGATTACCGCTAAGGCAATCGTAGATTTGATCGAAGACGGCTGTGAAGTCGTAGTATCCCACGGAAACGGCCCCCAGGTCGGCATGATCAACAATGCCATGATCGCATTGACCCATGAAGATCTGGAGCAGCCCAACACTCCCCTCTCCGTATGCGTTGCCATGAGCCAGGCTTATATCGGCTATGACCTGCAGAACGCGCTCCGCGAAGAGCTTTTGAACCGCAATATCACAGATATCCCGGTTGCAACCATGATCACCCAGGTCCGTGTGGATGAAAATGACCCTGCTTTCCAGAATCCCAGCAAGCCCATCGGCAAGTTTGTGGATGCAGAGCAGGCGAAGATGATGGAAGAAAAATTCAACTATATCATGAAAGAAGACGCAGGAAGGGGTTACCGCCGTGTAGTAGCGTCCCCGAAGCCGGCAGAGATCATCGAGATCGGCACGATCCGTACCATGGTGGACGCAGGTAACCTGGTCATCGCCGGAGGCGGCGGCGGAATCCCTGTTACCATACAGGGCAACCATCTGAAAGGTGCCAGCGCCGTGATCGACAAGGACTTTGCAAGCTGCCTGATCGCAAAGGAACTGGATGCGGATTATCTGATCATCCTCACGGCTGTAGAAAAGGTTGCTCTGAACTTCGGCAAGCCGGATGAAAAATGGCTCAGTGATGTCTCTGTAGAAGAGGCAGAACAGTATGTAAAAGAAGGCCACTTCGCACCTGGCTCCATGCTTCCCAAAGTACAGGCTGCGATGGACTTCGCGTCCTCCAAGCCGGGACGCACCGCCCTGATCACACTTCTGGAAAAATCCAGAGACGCGGTACAGGGCAAGACCGGAACAATGTTCCACGCATAGTATGATAAAGAGCCGTCCCATACTGTGCCGGGTACGCACCGCGCATCGGGATTGGCTGAAACTGACATGACTAACTCCATGAAAACTCCTCAGGGGAAGCTGCCGAAAGGCAGCTTCTTCTTTTATTGTCAACCAATATCCGCATATCATCTTTCCTTTCCATAGCGCACTTCATCCACAAGCGCCTGTACATCTTCTTCACTGGAAATCCCCATAGCTTCGGCTGCTCCTGAAAAGGCTGACTGTGCCTTGCGGATAGCCTGTGCGGAGGTGTTGCTCAAAACCACCTCTCCGTCCTGCTTTTGGTAAAACAAAATCTTGTCGCCGGATTTCAGGCCGAGCAGACAGCGAATTTCTGCCGGCACAGTAATCTGGCCATTCGCAGAGATTTTCGCTAAATTCATAAAAGCCATCCTTATTTTATATTTTAGATTTCTATTATTCTTTCTTGACTTAAAGTCCACTTTAAGGTGTATGATAAAAAACAGACTGATAGACTGATAGATAATCGGCAAAATCAAATCGAAAAGGAGAGATGGATCATGATTTATAAGGAGTTTCAAGATTTA
The DNA here is from genome assembly GCA_000403295.2 of Lachnospiraceae bacterium M18-1. Lineage (GTDB taxonomy): Bacteria > Bacillota > Clostridia > Lachnospirales > Lachnospiraceae > Schaedlerella. The sequence continues at coordinate 1,759,741 of KE159605.1, forward strand.
AAATTATCTGCACTTGGTATGGGAGCCATGCGTCTGCCGACGATCGATGGGGATGAGTCCAGAATTGACGAAGCGGCCTCTGAAAAAATGGTAGCCCGCGCCATGGAAAAAGGAATCAACTACTACGACACCGCATGGGGATATCACGGCGGGCATTCGGAGGTTGTGATGGGGAAGCTTTTGAACAAATATCCCCGTGACAGCTATTATCTCGCTTCAAAGTTTCCCGGATACGACCTGGCAAATATGGACAAAGTGGAGACGATCTTCGAGCAGCAGCTGGAGAAATGTGGAGTAGAATATTTTGATTTTTATCTGTTCCACAATGTCTGCGAGATGAACATCGACGCTTATCTGGATCCGAAATACGGCATCCTCGAATATCTGATGAAGCAGAAGGAGAACGGCCGGATCCGTCATCTCGGTTTCTCTGCACACGGAAGCGTCGAGGTCATGAAGCGTTTCCTGGACGCCTACGGAGAGCATATGGAGTTCTGTCAGATCCAGATGAATTATCTGGACTGGACCTTCCAGGATGCCAAGGGCAAAGTAGACCTGCTCCGGGAGTATCACATTCCGGTATGGGTCATGGAGCCGGTACGCGGCGGAAAGCTTGCCGCGCTGTCTGATCCGTATGCCGAGAAGTTAAAAGCGCTCCGCCCCGATGAGGGAATCCCGGCATGGGCCTTCCGTTTCCTGCAGTCCTTTGAGGATGTGGTAGTGACCCTCTCCGGCATGTCCAATTTCGAACAGCTGGAGGATAATATCCATACATACGAGGACGATAAGCCGTTGACGAAAGAAGAAATGGATACACTGCTCGGCATTGCGGACGAAATGCTTGGTGTCAAGACACTCCCCTGCACCGCATGCCGGTACTGTGTGAGTCATTGCCCGCAGGGACTGGATATCCCGTCGCTGCTTGCATTGTATAATGAGCATTGCTTTACGGACGGCGGTTTCATCGCACCGATGGTACTCTCATCCTATGAAAAAGAAAAGCACCCAAGCGCATGTGTGGGATGTCGAAGCTGTGAGGCGGTCTGTCCGCAGCAGATCGAGATTTCCAAGGCAATGTCCGATTTTACAGCAAAAATGAATCTGTAAATATTGTTTCTGTCCCGGCCAATCATTCTGCTGATTGGCTGGGTGTATATTCGAATCAAATATCCCTGCTACGACCTGCAGCCTGCCAGCGAAGATGTGGAGGATCTTTGGAGAGATGAAAATTATGCCGCTCCATTGGTGAATATGAACCCGGAACGGCAGCAGTTATACGAGACATGCCAGCGGCTGGGCGTCGGGATCACTGTGATGAAGGCGTTTGGCGGCGGCGACCTGCTGGATGCATCCATGTCCCCCGCCGGAAAAGCCCTGACTGCAAACCAGTGCCTCCACTACGCGCTCACCCGCCCGGCCGTATCTACCGTCCTGGCGGGGGCACATACGGCTGAACAGCTAAAGATCAGTCTTGCCTATGAAGATGCTTCGGAGGAAGAAAAAGATTATGCCGCGGCGCTCGCCTCCTTCCCCAATATCAGCTGGAAGGGACACTGCATGTACTGCAGCCACTGCGCACCCTGCCCCCAGGCAATCGACGTAGCTTCGGTCACCAAATATCTGAACCTGGCAAAGGCCCAGGGGACGGTTCCGGAAACCGTCCGGGAACATTATGCACTGATGCCCCATCATGCCGGAGAATGCATCCAGTGCGGTGCATGTGAGACCAGATGCCCGTTCGAGGTCTCCATTATGGAAAATATGAAGGCAGCAAAAGAACTATTCTCATATTAACTTTTTAGACCATATAAAACCTGATAATGAGATTTTGAATCAAAAAAAGTGGGCTGTTTATCAACCCACTTTTTTCTCTTCATAAACAAGACATTTGACGGCACATCCCAAAACACACGCCAATTGCAGCTAACGCAGCACAAACAGAAGTCAGATCACCACCTCCGAATACATCTTAATATGAAATTCCGTCCCCACCTCCGTCTCGCTGCTCACGCTGATCGTTCCATTCTGCAGCAGGATCATCTGCCTGGACATGGCAAGCCCGATTCCCACGCTGTCGCCGGACTGGTTTCCGGCCTTATAAAACCGGTCAAAGATATACGGAAGGTGCTCTTTGGCAATCCCTTCGCCGTTGTCCCTGATCACAATATTCGTCGCAAAATTATTCTGGTTTGCCGTGACCCATACCCTTCCGCCCGGCTGTGTATGCTCAATACAGTTTTTCACAATGTTGGAAATAGCTTCTGCCGTCCAGTGCTCATCGCAAAGCAGCCGAAGCTCCCCATCCGCTTCAACCGACAGTTCCACCTCTTTCAGCTCCGAGAGTATTTCGAAAGGCTGGCAGGCTTTCAGAAGCAGCTCCCGGACCTGCACATCCTGTTTTTTTAATTTCAGCATATTGGCGTCCATCTGTGACAAGGTCAGCAGATTCCGGACCAGCCACGTGATCCGGCTCACCTGAGAATCAATCTTATCAGTAAATTCCGCCCTCTTCACCTCATCCAGATTCGAATTTTTCAGCAGATCCGTCATGATCGTGATGGAGGTCAGAGGGGTCTTGATCTGATGGGAAATATCCGAAAGCATCTGCGCCAGATACTCCTTTTCCCGGAACGCTCCCGCAGATCTCTCCCGGTTCTGAACAACCAGCTTGTATATCTCGCTCTGCAGGACGCCAAGCTGTCCCTCGCTGTACTTCGTCAGCTCCGGGATCTCCGGATGATCCTGCAGCTTCATCAGATACAGGATCAGTTCCTCCAGTCTCTTTTCCCTTCTGTACCATGCTCTGACGGAAATGAAGCACACGGCCGCACAGCACAGCAAGCCAAAAAAGGCGGTACGTGAACCGCCTGATAAAATGAATAGAAATACTGTGACTCCCAGAATGATAAGCTGCACTGCGATCTCCATATCCTGCCCCTCCTGTTTCTGCATCCGGTCAGATCAACCTTCCGCCTGCCTCTGTTCCCCGCCATAGACTTCCGCCTGCAGCCTACTCCATCCGGTATCCAATCCCCCGCACGGTCCGGATCAGCTGCCCGTCCGCCGTATCCCCTAGCTTCTTCCGCAGACGTTTCATATACACGCTCAGCGTATTGTCATTGACAAAATCCCCGGCTTCGTCCCAGATACCTTCCAGGATCTGGCCCCGGGAAAGAGTCTGGCCCCGATGGTTCAAAAAGACCAGAAGCAGCTTATATTCCATTGCCGTCAGAATGATCTCTTCCTTATCTGAATAGACTCTTCCCGTCTGCAGATTGACCTGGTTGTTCCCCACCAGGACGATATGCTCCGAAATTCCCTCCTGCGCGGAGGTCCTTCTCAGGATCGCCTTCATCCTGGCCAGCAGTTCCCGGATTCGGAAGGGTTTGCAGATATAGTCGTCCGCCCCCTGCTCCAGAGCCATTACCGTATGCACTTCATCCTCGCACGCTGTCAGAAATAAGACAGGGATCTCGCCATTTTTCCGAATCTCCCGGCAGACCTGGTATCCGTCCCCGTCCGGCAGCATGATATCCAGCAGATAGAATCCAATATCCCGGCAATTCCGGATCTGCTCCATGGCCTCCGATACATTCGGCGCACAAAGCACCTCATAGTTCTCCTGCAGCAGGGCAAACTTCAATCCTTCCCTGATGAGCTCATCATCTTCCACGATCAGAACCTTCATTTTTTCTCCTCCTGAATCCGGCTGTTATATATACGTATCTTTTTTATACAGATGATTCCCGCATGGAATCTGCACATACTCCACACGGGAATTTCTGTTCATTTTTCTCTGTTCCGTAATCTCACAGAGGCACCTGCAGTTCCATAAAATCACCTGCATGCTCTTGCAGTTTTTTACGCGTTCACACGGTCTCCCTGCGGATCTCCTCAAACAAGTCTTCCTTCCGCTCCCTTCCGAAGCCGTACAGCGCCAGCCCTGTCAATACGATTCCCACGATCACGGCCGCGCCCGCAGCCCCGATCCAGGGCGTTGGGAGTTCCAGATTGCCGAAGATACTCATCAGTCCGAAACGAACGAAGTATATCAGCATTCCGGAAAATACTCCTGCCAGCAGCAGCGCCCACAGGAAGATTCCCATACATTCGTACAGCAGCATTTTCTTCATCTGCCCTCCGGCCATCCCCACTGACCGCAGCACTGCAAGCTCCTGGCTGCTCTCCAGCCGCCATCCCCGGATGGAATTAAACAGATTCAGCAGGCAGATCACCGATGTCAGCGCTACAAAGCTGGCCAGCATCACATCCACGATACCGGAGATCGCACTCACCAGAGTAAGCTGGAATCCGGTATCCATGATTCCGAATATGGCTTCATCCTGTTCACTGGCCTGCTGCAGCCGGTCTATAATATCTGTAGGCTCTCCGTTCATCCGAATCAGAAGCATCGAATCCATCGGTCCTCCGTCATATCCTTCTGTTCTCAGAATCTCCGCCATCCGGCTGCCTGCGGTTTCATTTACGATCAGCCACATATAATGATTATTGCTGAAATCCACATAATCCTGCAGCTGCTTTGCATCCGCAAAACCGGCGATCTCTAAAGGCATCTCTATCTCTTTTTCCTTGGATGGAGAATAGAGGCTGAGCGGTATCGTATCCCCTTCCTTCAAGTCCGTCATCCTGGAAATACGGAACAAACGGTACCTCTCCGGCTGCAATTCACTGATCCGATAGCTGGATGTTGACAGGCTTCCCGTACTCAGCACAATGGCTGACAGCTGTTCCGGATCCAGCAGCTTCTCCGGATCCGCTCCGGTCTTTCCGGCCATTTCCCGCATGGTATCCTGATCCACAGAGAGAACATTGACTGCCATGCCGCTTCCTTCCCGGAAAACCGATTCTTCCCGGAACTCTTTCTCCGAAAGTTCCCGGTGATAGTACAGATTATAAATGCTGTGAAGCGAATCCCAATACTCTCTCCCATATGCCTCAACCGGCACCTGGCCAACGAACATCCCGTCTCTCCATTCCACTGCGTACTCTACGCCCCTGTCCTTCACAACCTCTTCTTTCAGAGCTTTGAATTTTGATTCGCCGGAATAGAGGACATAGTCATACCGTTCCGGGTTCAGAGACATTTCCGCCTGTTCAATCTTCACGCTGATGATCCTGTGGATGGCGTCGGATCCAAAGATCGTCACGATCAGGACCACCATAAAAACTGCTGCGGCAGCTCCCACAGACCTGGCTTTCTTATTCCGCCGCAGCAGCATATTTTTTGCCAGCATCCCCTCCGCGCCAAATGCATGGATAAACGGAACATTCATCTGATACTGCCTGCTCTTTTTGGATATATTTCCGCGGATGCATTCCACCGGGCCGATCTTTCCGATCTTTCTTGCCGGGAGCCATGCCGAGACCAGTACGGTCACGATGCTGGAAATCAGCACAGCCGACAGATTTTCCCAGGACATCCTGATCACCGAAGAATCGATCGCCACCAGACTGTCGATTCCGATATAAGATCCCATGAAGGCCCCGATAAACGGACGGAAAGCAGCCATCGCAAGCAGGATCACTCCGATTCCCAGCAGGATGCCTGCCGGCAGGGCGAAGATCAGCAGGAAAAAGGCTTCATAAAAGATACTGCTCCGCTTCTGCCTCCCGGTGGCTCCGACAGAACAAAGCATTCCCAGATATCTGCTCCGTTCCTGAAAGGACATGTTAAATACATTATATATTAAAAGAACGGAAGCCGCCATAATCAAAACCACAAAAAATACCGTCATGTACTGCACAACCATATTTAACGTCGTATCCGTAGTATTCGCATTAAATGCCAGCACATAACTGTTGACATCATACTCATAGCCGTATTCTTCGGCAAACATGACCAGACCCGCTATGCTTTGCTCTTCATACAGGATCATGGACAGATTAAAGCGGTCCATAGCTGCCGTCTGGCTGTCTTCCAGCAATGTAATGGCTGTATATCCGGCTGCCCCCATTTTCTCATAGGAAGGGGGTTCCATGATCCCTACCACCTGATAAGTCTCCTTCTGCCCGGTATAGGTCCGGTTTTCCCGGAAGTCCTCGTTCTCTCCCCAATATGGAAAATCTTCCGTCACATCCTTTGTCTCTCCATATTTTAATGAAAGACCCTGGAACGGAAATACGGATTCTTTTATTTCCGGGTTGATCCCTGTGATCGAACGGTCAAAAAACTCCGCTTCCACCTGATCTCCTATGGCAATCTCCGAACCGTCCTCCACCGCGCTTCTGCTTACAATGATCTCCTGCGGATTCTCCGGCAGACGCCCTTCGGCCAGTTCAATATTCATCCAGTCGAAGCAGAGCAGGGAATAAGCTTTCAGATTGAGATAGGGCCGATCTGCATCTGCGGATGCCTCAAACTCCGTACAGCCGTAAGAGGCGGAGCATGCGGTTTCCTTTATGCCGGGCATATTCTCCACCTTTTCATAGTCCTCCGGAGTAATATCGTACATGCTTATATGCCATTTACCGTCCTTCAGAGATGCCACATCCTCCAGATATTGAATCCCTGTATCCCTTCCCACAAACACACAGGTCATCAGCAGTACCATGAACACGATCCCTGCGAATGTGGTGAAGGTCCGGCCTTTGTTCTGTTTCATATACTGCCTGGTGACGTAAAATACGATATTCTTTCTCACCGTCCGTCACCTCCCGACATCCGGATCCGTTCATCCCGGGTGATGCGTCCGTCCTCAATGCTGATCATCCGGTCCGCCTGCAGCGCAATGCTTTCATCGTGAGTGATCAGGAGCAGAGTCTGCTTCTGATTCCGGTTGGACTCCTTCAAAAGCCGGATGATCTCCGCTCCGTTTTTCCGGTCCAGATTTCCGGTAGGCTCGTCCGCCAGCACGATGGCCGGGCGGTTATACAGTGCCCGTCCGATGGATACCCGCTGCTGCTGTCCCCCGGACAGCTGCCCCGGCAGATTTCTTCTCCGGTCCGTAAGCCCCATGCTCTCCACGATCAGATCCAGACGCTCCTGGTCCAGTTTCCGGCCGTCCAGGAGGTGCGGCAGTACGATGTTCTCATCTACATTCAGAACCGGAAGCAGATTATAAAACTGATAGATCAGCCCCACCTGCCTCCTCCTGAAGATAGCCAGTTTATCCTCATTCAGCGCATGGATCTCTGTTTTTCCGATAAATACTTTTCCCTCCGTAGGCTTATCCACCCCGCCCAGAATATGCAGCAGGGTAGACTTCCCGCTCCCGGAAGGCCCCACGATCGATACAAATTCCCCTGCTTCCACAGAGAAGGAGATCTGGTCCAGCGCCTTCACGCAGGTATCACCGGAGCCGTAAATTTTTGAAAGGTTTTCACATCTGAGAATTTCCATAAGAATGCCCCCTTATATTTATTATAGCCAGAACCTGTAAAATAAGCTACTTGTTTCTTTGCTGACTTTCAGGCTATTTACTGGTCACGGTGCCCTGCACCTTGCTGCAGGGCATCCGTCCAGTAAAATAGCGGCTGTGAACTATAATAATATTATAAAGGGGGCATATGACACTGCAGTGACTTTTTTAGTGACAAAATTGTCATCTAACAGAAACTGCTTTTAGAACATGTTGTTTTCTCCTGTTTTTGGACTCTTCCGTATGCCGGAATCATTATTTTTTTTCTCATCAGGGCTCTGAGAACTCGTATCTTTTCCTTCAGTACCGGAATTTACATCATTTCCGTTATTTAATGAGGCCTGTTCAAAAATGATCACATACTCAGACGCATGGGAGAAAGACAGACTGATATTGCCATCCGCCCCGACATCTCCGGCATCCATATAGATCATCTTTCCGGAACTGTCATAATAATATAAGTGTCCAGTGCTGCCGCTGTGCTCAGCGCCGAGATTCACAGTAAGGTCTGCCCGGAATCCAAATTCACCATTGTGAGCCAGGGTAATCTGGGTCGCAGGTTTTCCTTCCGAAAGTGACTCCACAATAGCCGGAGGAATGCCGTCCGTATCAACGATCACTTCCAGATCAATATCTTTCAAGACTGATGCAGCCACTTCGTTTCCGCTGATAGACCAGCTGTAAGCACCCATATCCAGCACAATATTGACTTCTTTTCCCTTAATGGCTTCCAAAATCTCTTTCGGAACTACAGTCGTTTTTCCCATATCAACATAAATCGTTTCTCCGCTTCCGCTCTGATCGATCGCATCTATGATCTTATCAATTTCTTTCTCCGGAAGCTTTTCGCCCTGCGGCTCCCCTGAGTAATCACCTTTGAGTTTTGCATCCGCCAAGATAAATTCCTTATCTCCGGTGATCGTCACGGTCTCGCCTTTGCTGAAGCCTTCCCATAAGATGTCCGTATATTTTTTGTTTTGAATAGGCAGCGTATAACGGGAGCCTTTCTCTACAACTACATATTCATAGACATCGTTCGGATATTTCAAAATAACGGTGCAGTTCGCATACTGCGCCTGTATATTCATTTTTTTATATCTTCCAATGTCTGTACCCGGCGTTTTAGCTGTCCAGTCCAAAAACTTAAGACCTTTAAAATGTTTTAACTCTTTTAAAGCATTTTTGACTTCTGCATAGGCATCCTGATACAAAAGCTGTTCTCCGTCCAGAGCCATCAGCAGGCTGCCTGAGACCAGCTTTCCGCCTTCTCCCCGGTAGGTGTAAGCCACCTCTGCCGTGGTCTTTCCTTTGTATACGGCTGTCACATTCAGATTGGTCATCTGATGGGACAGCATTTCGTTCTCTCCAATCCCCGGAAGCGCCCATTTTTCAAATTCCAGTCCGGCTGGTGCGGCCGGATTTTCCAAAGCAGCCAGTGCATCATGGATCGTCGTCCCTTTTTCGTATGATTTGGAAATGACTTTTGATACTTCATTACCGGTTTCGTCAAGATACTTTGTATTCCATGCTACCACAAAGTTCTCATACTTAGCCTCTATAAACGCATACCCCATATCCTCTACCTGAGCCGTTTTATCCAGAGAGCTGTCCAGCTCATATCCGTTAAGGAGCTGCTGGTCGGCATCTTCCGGAGGTACAAAAGAAGCCAGCATTTCCCCGTAAGTCGTATCTTTATCGACGAACTGCGGTACGATCGCTGTAGTCGCTCCCTTGTCCTTGCTTATATAAGTGAGGATCACATTCACACAGATCTTATCATACACAGCACGGAAATTGTAGGAAGGTTCTGGATTGTTTCCGAAAAACAGCTCCGTGTCCGCGCTGATTTCCATACCGGAGCTTTCTTCCCGGAACTTCATATTCACCCCTTCTCCGGGCTGCGGCGGACATATTTTAAGTCCCTCTAAAGAATTTCTTCTCCCCACTTGTATCGTCTTATTCTCTACGACAGGACCGTATAAATAACTGCCGTCTGCCTGGCGTATGTATCCATAAACAGAAAAAACGGTGTCCTTTACGTCATCTCTGTAAGTTTTATCAGTTTCCACTCTGTAATACCACGGACAGGTCTTCCCCCAGTCCGGTTTAAAACTGGACAGAGTAGCCGTATGGCTTCTCACATCCGATACAGTCAGGGAGGTAAGCATCCATTCGCAAGGATACGTGTCATTAGTTATAGATATCTTACCCGTGTATTCCCTGGTGTCAGCGTTGTAATACAGAGTCATTCTATGGTAGCCGGATACATTGGATACCTGCGGGTAGAAATAAGCTACTGCCGTATTGGACGGGTTTTCTTCATCCACTTTTACGGTTAAAGTAACCTGGTCGCCCGGATAGACCCACTGTCCATTTTTATCAATTGTAATGCTCTCTATCACGGGCGCTTTCGTATCGTTCAGATACCCTTCCGGATCCACGGTGTAATACCACGGACGTGCTGTATTCCAGTCCTCGCGGAAGTCCGACAGAGATGTGCTGTTTCCGTTCACATCAGATAAATTTACTGACGTAAGCTCCCACCTTGTAGGATAAGAATCCCGTGTGATATTGATAGTTCCTGTGTATTCCATAGTACTCTTAGTTAAATACAGGGTGCGGTAGAACGAGGAAGCGCTCGAATCCTTCGGTCTGAATGTTACCTCCATTGAACTTCGAGGGTTTTTTTCATCTACCTTTACCTTGATTGAAACGCTTTCCCCAGCTTTTACCATTTTTCCGTTTTTGTCAATGGTGATACTTTCAATCACAGGTTTGTCCATATCATAACCATCATTGATAACGGTAAAATTTAAGTCCTTCTCCGGTTCATCCCGATCTGGATAAAAAAATTGACTTTTACTATCTGCAGATATCGAAATATAATTTATCGTCCAGTCTGAAGGGTAAGTATTGTCTGCAATTTTATAAGTGCCTGTCAGCGTCTTCGTTTGCTCATCATACTTCATAGATGTGGAGGCCGTATGTGAAGATGCGCTGTTCACTGTTTTTAAATGCAAGGTTGCACTTCCCAGTTTCGCTCCTTTACATTCTACATGCGCTGTATATGTCACTGTGTCCCCTACCTTCAGCTTTCCGTCTGAAGTCGAAGAATTTTTTTGTATTTGATAGTCAGAAACTTTAATTTCGGGGGTATTCTCAAACGTAAATGTATACAGATATTTCCCATCTTTCATAACAGGCCACTCTACATAATTGTATGTATGATCTTGCACTTCAATATTAGTCACATAATAACTGCCTTCATAACCCAATAGTCTGCTGCAGTCATAGGTTCCTATATACAAATTTTCATTATCCCCAGATGGATAGAATGTCACACTTTTCGAAGAATAACCGCTTTTCTTGAACTGAACCGTAATGTCTTTGATATCGCGGTCTGCATCATAGGCTGACATGCTAAAATGAAGGGTGTCATTTTTTGAAAGTGTCTGCCCGTTTTCGACAAATTCAAAACTTTCAATCACCGGCTTATTAATGTCATAAGCAAACGGCATGATCGAAAAATCATCCATTTCTGTCGCCGGCTTGATCGGGGCATCTTCCGTTTCTCTCTCCGACGGCTCAGCCGGGGTATCTTCCGTTTCCTCCTCCGACGACCCGATCGATGGTTCCTTCGTTTTCTCCTCCGACGGCCCAATCGATGGTTCCTTCGTTTCCTCCTCCGATGGCTCGATGGAAGGATCTTTCGTTTCTTCCTCCTGCACTGTATCGGCTGAAATCGTGTTTTTATTCATTTCCTCCTGCGACGCATTTTCTTCTTCCGCCTGTACTTCTTGCACCGTTGTACGTTCAATTTCCTCTACTGCCATCCCCTGCATTGGAAATAACGCTGTTGCCATTAAGGATGCTGTCAACAAAATTCCTAATAATTTTCCTCCGGATTTTTTCATCCATGGAGACCTCCTTTGTGAAATATATTATTTGAAATTAAGCAGAAAAAAAACTGCTTGCTGCGACAGATTCCGATTCATTTCCCCCTTTCTGTTTTGATATTTTGATTTCAATAGAGACGTGTGAAATCTTCCACGCAAAAAAAGGCAATAAATCCCTTTCCAGGAATTTATCACCTGTACACAAGAATCTATCGCCACGCCAGAATATTATCATATTCGTCAATTATATTCAAGTAGATGTTTATTATTCAACAATTTTAAGCATTTGTGGTTACAGTTCACGGTCTGACCGTGCACTTGATGCACGGTCAGACGACAGAACAGTCATCCATTTTTCGCTGAATCCCGGGTATTTGAAAGTTCATTCCCACGATCATCAGGCACACTCGGAAGCAGCCTCACATCCGGCTAATCCTCTTCTTCCTCCATCTCCGGCCGCATCTTCCATTCCCGGATTGCCCCGCAGGCAATCTTCACGCCGCTGTCTCCCGCAGGCTGAGAATGGAAGTCATCCGGATGGAGATGGATCACCGCTGTTTTCCCGATCACTTCTTCCGGGTGGATCCGCCCTGTATACACGGCCATCCACGCCGCCCCGCGGGTAGATAAAAGGGGCGGCAGGTCTCCGGCATGCTCTGGATGCTCCTTCCCTTCCGGGTTATAGTGTCCCCCGGTATTTTTCAGCAAGTCAGAAGCGTCTCCTGTACATGCACCGCCCTCATGAATGTGAAATCCGAAGAAATGCCCTGCCGCTTCATTGTCCTCATCCGGCAGTCCATAGATCTCCGCCATCAGAATCGTACCGCCAAATACATCATAAAAGGTAATTCTTCCGTGAATCTCCGGATATTCCTCCGTCCCCCGGATATCCGCATACGCCTCCGGCGCTCCGTTCAATTTTTCGATCATATCATACACCTTCCTTAATGCCTGCTGCAGCCCGTGCATTTCACTGCACGGCCGCATAAGGGATTCTGCCGCTCTGCGGCGGATACCTATCCCTGTCTATACATTATGCAGAAGGTCCCTATATTGTGAATCCTTTTCCTCCTCTATACGGAGTAATTCCAGCAGAATCTATCCTGCATATCCTCCGGCAGAGGCGCGGTAAACTCCATCCTCTCCTTTGTGATCGGATGCACGAACCGCAGCCGGCAGGAATGCAATGCCTGCCGGCTGATATATTCCATATCCGGATTATAAAGATAATCCCCGATCAGCGGAAATCCCAGATATTTCAGATGGATCCGGATCTGATGGGTGCGCCCTGTTTCAAGACGAAGAGAGACCAGGCTGTGCCCGTTCTTCTCTTCCACCACCTCATAATGTGTCACCGCGCGCTCTCCTTTTTCGAAGTCAACCTTCCGCTCAATGATCGATCCTTCCCTGCGGGACAGAGGAGCATCAATGGTGTCGAAAGCCGGAAGAACCCTTCCGCGGACAATGGCCAGATATTCCCTTTCGATCTCATGCCGATATCCCATCCCGGACAGGATATTTGCACTGACCATATGCTTTGCAGCCACTGTCAGCCCGGAGGTGTCCCGGTCCAGCCGGTTCGCGCACCGGAAGATAAACGGCTCATTCTGCTGCTGATAATACCAGGCCAGAGCATTGGCAAGGGAATAATGGTAGTTCTTCATGGATGGATGCATTGGCAGCCCGGCAGGCTTGTTGACCACCAGGATGTCCTCGTCCTCATAAATGATCTGAAAAGGAATATTAACTGCCGGAATTTTTTCGGAACACTCTGTCTCCCGGATCCGTACTTCCAGCTCGTCTCCCGCTGACAGTGTTTTCTTCAAAATGCAGTGAACTCCATTGACCTGTATGCTGTCCGGCATCTTTTTCAGCTCCGTCAGGTTCTGCCTGGAATATCCCCGGCGGCGCAGGTACTGCTCGATCCGAAGGTCATGGTCTGCTTCACTGATTGAGTAACATAATGTACGATTCAACGTCTGACTACCCCATTCCGCCACATTGGCGCAAATTTTTCCAGCTGTGCGGTTGCAATCCGACAGGTCGTTTACATTCAATTTATTGCAATGGAAATGACCTGTCGGATTAGCAACCCATTTATTAATGAGCAAAATGTGGCTGCGTCAGCAGACACAAGAGTGCGTTAGCACGGATTTTGCGAATGGATGAATGGGTTGGATACTCTTTAGAGTATCCAACCGTACAGCTGGAATTTTTCTGTCATCTCTTCTGTCTGATTGATTTTTTTCAGCTTCCGCTCTGCTGCATCAGAACCAAGTTTCATTTCCGCTTCGCAGACTCTTTTCTCCCCTTCGCGCCGCACACGTGCCTGATCTACTGTCTGAGTCTTCTCCAGATCCGCAGACAGCTTTGTCAATTCTGTAATCGTCTCACCGTCCACGGCAGATACGTCCATCCCCTGATTTTGTTCCGGCTTCTGCCCCGTGCCGCCCTGTTCTTTCGTACCCTCTGCCTGCTTTGCCATTTCCGCCGCAATCTGTTCGTTAATCTTATCCAGCTGTTTCTCATACTCCTCCAGCTGCTCCTGTAACCCCGCCGGACTGCCGCCGTCCTCCTCGTCCAGTATCCTCGTGATGAGGGACTCTTTGCTGCTTTGTACCAGTTCCTTCTGGTTCATCAGATTTGCCAGAAGACTGGACGCCTTCCCCTGGGGAGAGATCAGCGCAATATCCCCCCGCATGAGCGTTCCCGCCTGCTGCCCTTTCGTTTGATCCGCACGGTTCCTATTTAAGCTCTGGTTCATTGCCGCTGCCTGGAAAAGACTGGCGGTCTGTCCTGTATAGATCCTCATGTTCAATTCCTCCTTTTCGTCATTCAGTGAATCATCTGATCAGCCCGCACACATGGAAAAATGTGATGCTGTCTCTATAGCTGTCGGTCAGCCGGACTGATTCGATTACTGCAATGCCGCAGAAGGGAATTTTTTTGCTGTCAATGGGATGATATCGCAATCTCCACCTGTTTCCCGCTGAAAGCTACGCCATACTTGAAAATCGTTTTAACGCCTTTTGAGATCATATCTGTATCGTACTTGCGATCCTGAATTTGTGCCAAAGCCGTCTCTGAGAGCTGTTTTAGTTTGTCTCCGGAGAAATTTCTGGCTGCCTTCAGTTCAATCAGAATACCTGGCATATTCCCTATCTTAGGTAATAATTGAATATCGTACCGGCCCTCTCCGGATTCCCCATTCGAGCTGATATAGTAGCGGTTATCCATCATGGCGCAAAGCCCCAGAACAAAACCATGATAAAAGTTTTCTCCGGCAGTATCATACTCATCAATAATAATAATCGGCGGAATATCGTAATGCTCATCCAACATTTGAGAAAGCCTTTGCAGGGACATCATCATATCCGTACTGTCCGCCTTCTCTTCCAGAACATTTTTAAAGTACAATTTCTCATATTTACTGCACCGCTCGCTTTCCAAGAGTTCACTGTGGCGTTCAAATTCCTGTGCCAAAATCTTAGTGATCTGATCATAGGTTTCATTCCAGGAGTTCCGTTTCACATCCTTAAAAGTAATGAAAATCACCGGGTATTTTCCTTGATAGTCTCGATATTTTTTACCACAAGACCAAATTTTTTTGTCTCTGAAATAAATAGAGGTGTCTTCGTCCGTCTTTTCAAAGAAGGTGCGGATCATATCCATATTCAGTGTCTTGCCAAAACGGCGCGGACGGGTAAACAGAGACACCATCGGTCTCTCGTCCAGAAAATCCTTGATCATCATAGTTTTATCGACATAGTAGTATTCGGACGAGGCCAGACGATAATCTGAAATTCCAACTGGCAGCGGTAGGTCAGGCAATGTTTTAGCTTTTCTATATGCACCGGTTTTAATCCGGCTGTCCGCAGGTTTTTCGGCATCAATTGGAATCACCCAACTGCGGTCCTTTTTATATACTCCTTCTATCCGTCCTTCTTTGCATAGTACGGTTACTCGACGCTCCGTGATTCCCCAAAGCTTTGCAGCTTCCTTTACGGTTATGGTTTCACTCATGTTAGCACCTCCAAGCTTTTCGGATATAGTATACCACTATAACGGAACAAACTCAACAATGTTCGGAACAAAGCCAAACCCAACGTCTGACTTCGTTACATGTCACACCCCGACCAATCACCACGCTGATTGGTCGGGAGGATGCACATAAAAGCTGGTATTCAGGCCGCCCATTGCCGAAGGCAATTTTAAATGGCGGCCTGAGTTACAGGGCACGCCTGGTCAAGGTGTGACCTGTAACCTGACTTCGGTTACTGTTCACACGGCGTCGTGCACCCTGCTGCACGGCGTCCGGCCAATAAAGTAACATTTGCCATAATATCCAGTCTCTCGCCGAAGGCGACTTAAAATGGGCTTAATTGGTTGCGGAGAGGGTATAAGGGCAGCCGATCCTCTGGTAAAGTTTCCGGCTGCTCTCTTTTTCTCCTATTTCCTTATCTCTTTACGCCCACACATCTTCGTGAGAAAATAACTCTCCTCTTTCGATTTTCCGTCTGGCTTCTCTGATTGCCTCCACTTCATCCGGCAATGCGGCATCCTCCTCAACAAATTTTAAGAGAATCCGGCAGACTGTATCAATTTCTTTTTCGTCTACAATCTCAACCAGGCCACGCAATGTATCTCTGCTCATAAAACCACCTCCTACAATCCTTTATATGCTTCGCCTCAGGGCAGTACAGCATCAATAATTATTGTATCATGCTCCATCTGGTAGATAACCCGGTAATCACCAATCCGGAGCCGATATAAATTTGAGTAGCCTTGTAACTTTTTAATATCTCCAAAAGGAATTTTTTCAATTCCATCTTTTACTCTTATATCCAGGGACTTGATGCTTTTCCTTGCCTTTTTGGTGTAAATGATGTTCGGCATATTGGGTTCCCCCTTTCGGTAACTATACTTTAGCGTGCGAATGTGCCTCACGTCAAGCAGTATTTTTCCAATTAACATTTTATTCGTTACTATTCACAGCCACTTCACACACATGCACAAAAGGCCCAGGAATCCCATTCCTAAGCCTTTTTTCTGAATTTATCCCTGTTTACAAATGTACGGAAACGGTGTTAATGGATAAACATCGCATCACCAAATGAAAAGAATCGATATCTCTCCTCCACAGCCTCCTCATAAGCCTTCATCACCTGCTCCCGTCCTGCCAGGGCAGAAACCAGCATGATCAGCGTAGATTCCGGCAGATGGAAGTTCGTGATCAGCCCGTCCAGCACCTTGAACCGGTAACCCGGATAGATAAAGATCTCCGTCCATCCGCTCCCTGCCTGGATGTGCCCGTTCCCATCCGCCGCCGATTCGATTGTCCGGCAGCTGGTCGTTCCCACACAGATGACACGGCCTTTCCCTGATTTTGTCCGGTTGATCTTCTCCGCCGCCTCCTCACTGATCTGATAAAATTCAGAGTGCATATGGTGATCCGTGATCTCATCCACCTTCACAGGGCGGAAGGTCCCAAGCCCCACATGAAGCGTAACCCTGGCGATATCCACCCCTTTTTTCTCAATCTCCTGCAGCAGCTCCGGTGTAAAATGAAGCCCTGCGGTAGGCGCTGCAGCGGAACCTTCATGGACTGCATAGACCGTATTATACCGTTCCCGCTCTTTGAGCTGATGGGTGATATAAGGCGGCAGAGGCATCTGCCCCAGGCGGTCCAGTATTTCTTCAAAAATCCCTTCATATGAGAACTGCACCAGACGGTTGCCCTCTTCCACGACCTCCAGAACTTCCCCTGTCAGAAGTCCGTCCCCAAAGCTGATCTTCGTTCCAGGCTTCGCCTTTTTCCCTGGCTTGACAAGTGTCTCCCATATATTGCTTTCTTTGCGTTTTAAAAGCAAGATCTCAATCTTTGCTTCCGTTCCCACCTTGGAACCGATCAGCCTTGCCGGGATGACCTTCGTGTCGTTGATCACCAGGCAGTCGCCCTCCTCCAGATAGTCCACGATCTCCGTAAACACATGATGGGAAACAGCCCCGGACTGCCTGTCAAGCACAAGCAGCCTGGAGCTGGAACGCTGGGCCAGAGGATCCTGAGCGATCAGTTCCTCCGGCAGTTCATAATAAAAATCCTGTTTTTTCATAAATGATCAGAATCCCCTTTTTCTTCTTCCGTCTGCACATTCTGCCCGCCGGGCTGCACCATGCGGTACGGGCCGTTATGAGGCATTGCCGGATATGCAGGTGATACTGCGCCGAAACTCTTCTCCTGTCCTGATGCTGCTGTGCCCGTCGGAGGCGCCCCCGCAGTATTTCCCCGCACAACAGCAGACGGATCCACCGGCGGCACTGCAGACGGCTGCACCGGAGGGTACGGATAAGCCGGGTATACCTTCACCTTCTTCCCGTACACCACCCGGGTATCGCAGAGCATATCATGGAAGCCCCGTTTTTCCCTGTCCACACCGATGATCAGATACCCGATGCAGACAAAAATACTGCTTAAGAATCTTCCCACCGTCTCCCGGTACACCACCGTCAGCAGATCCAGCTCCCCGCCTTCATCCACCGAGATCACACGCAGGTTCATTGCCCGCTTGCCGGGTGTCGTCCCCGTATACCGGGTGCACAGGATAAAATACAGCACCTGTCCCAGATACAGCACAATATCCTTCAGCGTATAGTCAAACAGAATATTTCCTCCCAGCATCGTTCCGGACAGGGCAGACAGCACCCCTGACATGACCAGCCGGACTGCCAGCAGCATAAAAAACACGATCACACTGTCGATCAGATACGCCGCAAGCCGCGCCCAGAAGCCCGCATAAACCGTGCCCGCGTCCGCCATTCGGCTATCGTAATTGTTCTGCATAATACATCGGCACCCCGCTTTCCATAGATGATGCGGTTTCCTTTAATATCTGGGCTTCCGACTTCGGAACAAGCTCCTTCAATTCCGAAAAAAATGATGCAAATACATTTTCCTCGCTGATCGGCTCGTAAAAATCCCATACGCCCAGTTCATCACTCATCACAGTCTGCATATCCTCATAAGAGCTGATCTGATCAATGAGTCCGTTTTCCAGGGCCTGCTGAGCCGTATAGGTCCGCCCGTCCGCAAGTGTACGTACTTCCTCCTCCGGCATATCACGTCCTTCCGCGACAATCCTTACAAATTTTCCATAATATTCATCAACCTGTTCCTGGAAAACTGCAATCTGTTCATCCGTCAGCATCGAACTGTCCTTAAAATCTCCGCTGGCAATGCTGACATAGCGGATTCCCAGCTTTTCATACAGGCCGGTCATGTCAAGTCCGGACATGATCACGCCGATGGATCCGGTCGTCGTATTGGCATTGGCAAAAATCCTGTCCGTTGCCATGGAGATCATGTAGCCGCCGGAAGCCGCATAATGAGACATATAAGTCCACACCGGATTGCCTGACGCTTCCTTATACTCCTTCAGCTTCTCATACAACTCCTCTGATTCATATACCGCCCCGCCCGGAGAGTCCACATACAGAAGGATTCCTTTGTTATTCCCGTCATACATCAGGTTGTCAATGTAATCCATGGTATCGGTATGCTGATACCCTTCGGCAATCTCAAATATACTGGTCGCCGTCTGCTCCTGGATCGTACCGACCACATTCACCACCGCGATATAGTCATAGCCCGGAGTATCATAACCATAATCCGTAGTCAGCATTTCCACCATGCTCGCCTGCAGCAGATTCTGGGCCACCGCATTAGTCAATACACTGGACACCCCCACTGCGATAAACAAGACCGCTGCAACGATCAGGCCGCCTATCTGTTTCTTTTTCATTTCCGCCTCCTTATTACTGATGGAACCTGCAAAATCTCCCTCCGGGCGGCCAGATCATCCTGGAATGATCCAGCCTCCCGCATCTATACGCAAAGATCGGTTACTGTTCACGGCGGCCGCTCATAGTAACGACATCTGCCGGAACAACTGCCTGTTTATTTCCGCAGCTCGATTCCCATGCCTTCCAGCGCTTTTAATATCCGCTCCATAGCTTCTGTCACTTCCGCATCCTCCAGCGTCTTTTCCTTCGCGCGGAATACGGTAGAATATGCCACGGACTTGAAGCCTTCCTTGATCTGCGCGCCTTCGTACAGGTCGAACAGGGCGTAACTTTCCAGATACTTTCCTCCCTTAGCGGAGATTACCTCTTCGATCTGCCCCGCCAGGATATGCTTCGGCACCACCATGCTGATATCCCGGGTCACTGCCGGATATTTTGCGATTCCATAATATTTCCTGTCAAATGTAGCATACTCCATAATCTCCGGCATGTCAATGACCGCTACATAGGCCCGCTCACCGATTCCATAGATATCCGCCACTTCCGGATGGATCTCTCCCAGATAGCCGACTACCTTTCCGTCATATACGATATTTGCCTGACGTCCCGGGTGGAGATAAGGCTTTCCTGCACCCGGATCATAGGTCTCCCGGTTCTTCATCCCGATCTTCTCGAAAAATTCCTCAACCACGCCCTTCATGCTGAAGAAATCCCCTTTTCCGTACATTCCCAGCGTAAACTGCATCCGTTCCTCAGGCAGCTCCGTCAGCGGAAGGCTCTTGGGAAGGTAAATATTTCCCAGTTCATACAGGCGCACGTCTTTATTTCTTCTATTATAATTCGTCGCCAGAGAGGTCAGCATCCCGTTCAGGGAAGTCGTCCGCATGATGCTGTAATCCTCTCCCAGCGGATTTGTGATCTCTACCGTCCTGCGCAGCGGCGAATCTGCCGGCAGCAGCAGTTTGTCAAACACCTTGGGGCTTTCGAAGGAATAGCACATCCCCTGGCTGAATCCGCAGAACTCCGCAATATCCCTCGCCGCCTGCTCGATCCGTAGCTTGAAGGACAGCTTACCGGTGGTCGCTTCCCCATTCGGCAAAGTAGTCGGGATATTATCATATCCGTAAAATCTCGCCACTTCCTCCGCAATGTCTGCAAGCCGGAACAGGTCCTGCCGGAACGTCGGCGCGATCACTTCCTTCGTCTCCGGGTCATATTCCAGATCGATCTTTTTGAAATATCCCAGCATCACTTCCTCAGATATATCCGTTCCCAGCATGGCATTGATCTTGTCCGCGTCAAATGGAACACGTACCGGATGCTTCTCTTTCCCGTACACATCCACGGTTCCGCCGACCACTTCCCCGGCGCCCATCTCTTCCACAAGCTGGCATGCCCTGTCGATAGCCGCCTTTGCATTGTTCGGATCCAGGCCCTTTTCAAACTTGCCCGACGCGTCCGTCCGAAGTCCCACGCGCTTGCTGGATTTGCGGATATTGACCCCGTCGAAGCATGCCGCCTCGAACAGCATGGTCTTCACGTCGTCCGTGATCATAGAGTTTTCGCCGCCCATGATCCCGGCAATGCCGATGGCCTTCTCGCCGTCGCAGATCATCAGCACGTCCTTATCCATCTTCCGCTCCTGCCCGTCCAGCGTGGTAAATGTCTCCCCGTCCTGTGCGGTCTTGACCACGATCTGATGCCCGGCAATGGTCTCCAGGTCATAGGCATGCATGGGCTGTCCGTATTCTTCCATCACATAGTTGGTGATATCCACCAGGTTATTGATGGGGCGGATCCCTACGGATGCCAGTCTTCTCTGCATCCACTTAGGCGACGGACCAATCTTGATGTTCTTGACGACCCTTGCACAGTAACGCGGGCACAGGTCCGTATTTTCCACAGAAACCTTCACATAGTCGTTGACATCCTCGTCATTTCCTGTCTCTGTCACCACCGGAGGTACGAACTTTTTGTCAAATGTAGCCGCCGCTTCTCTCGCGATCCCGACCACGCTGAAACAGTCTACCCGGTTGGAGGTCACCTCATATTCCACTACCACGTCGTCCAGTCCCAATGCCTTGACCGCACTCTCGCCAACCCGGGCATCCTCCGGGAAAATGTAGATGCCTTCCTCCGGCGCCTCCGGATACATGTCCCTGCTGGACCCCAGTTCCTCGATGGAGCACATCATGCCGTTGCTCTCCACGCCCCGGAGCTTCCCTTTTTTGATCTTGATCCCGCCGGGCGTTTTGGAACCGTCATGCCCCCCTGCCACGCGTCCCCCGTCCAGAACGACCGGAACCTTTGCACCCTCAAATACATTGGGCGCGCCGGTCACGATCTGGGTAGTCCCCGTTCCGATATCCACCTGGCAAACCACCAGCTTATCCGCATCCGGGTGCTTCTCGATCTTCTCGATCTGACCGATCACGATCTTGTCCAGATCTGCGTCCAATTCCTCAAAACCTTCCACTTTGGTACCGGACAATGTCATCGCATCCGCATATTCCTGCGCAGTCACATCCAGATCCGGCACATACGCTTTTATCCATGATAATGAAGTATTCAATGTCTATTCCTCACTTTCTATAATCCTTCTACATCTTTTCCTGTTCCCGGTATAACCCATGATAATTACTGCGTGTAAGGCAGCGGTAGTTATCATGGATCATACTAAAATTGTTTCAGGAAACGGATGTCATTTTCATACAGCAGTCTCATATCGTCGATTTCATATTTCAGGAGCGCGATTCGTTCCAGTCCTACGCCGAACGCGAATCCGCCGTATTCCTCCGGGTCGATCCCGCACATTTCCAGCACATGAGGATGCACCATACCGCAGCCCAGGATCTCGATCCAGCCCGAACCTTTACAGAAACGGCACCCCTTTCCACCGCATTTGAAGCAGCTCACGTCTACCTCCGCGCTTGGCTCCGTGAACGGGAAATGATGAGGGCGGAACTTCGTCTTTGTCTCCGGTCCGAACAGTTCTTTTGCGAATACCTCCAGCGTTCCTTTCAGGTCAGCAAAGGAAATATGTTTATCAATGACCAGTCCCTCGATCTGATGAAAGGACGGGGAATGTGTGGCGTCCACTTCGTCAGAACGGAATACCCTGCCCGGGGCGATCATACGGATCGGCAGCTTCCCCTGCTCCATCACACGCGCCTGCACCGGCGAGGTCTGGGTACGCAGTACGATATCTTTATTAATATAAAATGTATCCTGCTCGTCCTTTGCCGGATGGTCTGCCGGAATATTCAGCTTTTCAAAATTATACAGGTCATATTCCACTTCCGGCCCTTCCACAACCTCATAGCCCATTCCAACGAAAATACGCTCCACCTCTTCCAGCGCGATGGTGTTGGGGTGCCTGTGGCCGACACTGTTCTTTTTGGACGGAAGCGTCACGTCAATGACCTCTGCTTTCAGCTTCTCCTCGCGGATCGCCTTTTCCATTTTCTTCTTCGTATCTTCCATGATCGCTTCGATGGCGGCCCTTGTCTCATTCACAAGCTGGCCTACCTTCGGGCGTTCCTCCGGCGCCACATCCTTCATTCCCTTAAGTACGGCGGTCAGTTCCCCCTTTTTCCCAAGGAAACGCACACGCACGTCATTAAGCTTTTCCGGCACATCTGATGCCTGGATCTGCGCGATCGCTTCTTTTCTAATCTGCTCCAATCTGTCTTTCATTCTGATTTCTCCTTTCTTAGATGGAAGTTTCTAATAGAACAAAAAAAGACCCCATCCCCTCCAAAAAGGGACGAAGTCATGATCCGCGGTACCACCCTGATTCCCATGGATACTCCACGGGCGCTCTGTCTTTGTGTAACGTACAAACTACGGCATTCCCTACTTACTAAAATACTCAGCGTATCCGCCATCTCAGACGCCCGGATACATGGGTTCAGGAATACAGCTCGCGCGGGAAATTCGATCGTCATCTGAACTAAAGAGAACTTTCAGCCAGTGATTCTCTCTCTCTGATAGAAAATGAGTCTCTACTATACACGGTCATTGCTTTTTACTGTTCATTTATCTTGATATATAACACTTCTCAGATACTTTACTATTTTAACATAGGATGACTGAATGTCAATACCTATTTTATCATAGCATCTTCCCCGTAATTCCTGAAAAATACAGCAAGCCCGTCTAACGTTTTTGCCAAAAGAGGAATTTCGCCTTCATTGAGACTGGCGATCGCCGCATTGGTCATCTGACGGTGGAAGCGCTCATGATGAAAATAAGCCTTTCTTCCTTTTTCCGTCAGACTGATATATACGACACGGCGGTCCTGCTCGCACCTTCTGCGCTCCACATAATCTTTCTTTACCAGACTGTTCATGGATGTGGTCAGCGAACCCGCCGTGATCTTCAGTTTCCTTGCAACGGCAGACATCGTACTGTCATTTCCAAGACCGATGGCTTCTATGATATGCATGTCATTGTTGCTGATATCCCGAAATTCATCTGTAATGATCGCTTTCTCTTCCAGATCCAGAATTTCATAAAATAAGTTTACCAGAACATCACTGATTGTTTCATATGCATCCATAGTCTCCCTCGCTCCTTTCTGGAAATTTTACCGCAGTTTTATTCGTCCATTGCCTGGACGTAGATCTGAAGCCGCGCACTTTCTACTGCCCTTTTGGGAACAGCGACTCCACTGCTTCGCGCACCGTCTCGATCCGTTCTGCCTGATACGCCTTGGCTCCGCAGAATATTAATGCTTCTTCTATTCTTCCCCTTGCCGCCGCGATCAATGCATCCGTAATACAATACGGTATCTCCGCCGGGCTGCATTTTGCCAGACATCCGTGACAGGGTGTATGGGGAATCCTTTCTCCTAGCATAACACGTTTCATAAACGGATTCAAGATTGCTCTTCCCGGCATTCCCACCGGACTTTTTACAAGGATGATATCCTCTCTGGACGCCTGGATATATGCCTCCTTATAACGGATATCCGCATCGCATTCCTCCGTCGTCACAAACCGGCTTGCCACCTGCACGCCGTCCACGCCGGACTTCATGACACGTTCCACATCTTCCCTGTCATAGATCCCGCCTGCAGCCACAACCGGGATTTTCTTTTCGAACTTGCGCTCATAGCTGCGGACCACTTCCAGGATCCGCCGGATTTCTTCCATATAATCTGCTTGTGCATAAAATTCCAGCGCCTCTCTGTCAAATCCCAGATGTCCGCCTGCCTCCGGCCCTTCGATCACCACCAGATCCGCAGTCTTATGATCGTTTCTGTCCCAGTATTTCAAAATAACCTTTGCCGATTTTTCCGTAGACACAATGGGCGCGATCTTCGTCCGGCTCCCCTGTATCAGCCTGGGAAGTTCTGTCGGCAGACCTGCCCCTGATATGATCAGATCCGCTCCGGCAGCCACGGCAGCCTTCACATGATCCTCATAGTCCCGGAGGGCAGCCATGATGTTATAACCGATGATCCCGTCCGGCGAGATTGCTCTCGCCCGTTTCATCTCCTGTCCAATCGCACGGAGATTGGCTTCCCTGGGATTTTGGTCAAAGTCCTTCTCCCGGAATCCGATCTGGGCCGTGGAAATCATTCCCACACCGCCCTCGGCCGCAACGGCTCCCGCCAGATTGCCCAGGCTGATCCCAACGCCCATGCCGCCCTGGATCAAAGGAATCCTTACCTTTTTCTCTCCGATGCTCCACATGGCTTTTTCCTCCTTCCAAACACCCTACATATTCCGAAATCTCTGGTATCTTTTCACTGTCAGTTCTTCCGGCGCCATCCTGCAGTAATTTTCCAAAAACGCCGCAATCTTGCGCTCCATTGTCTCACAGACCGGATCCATATTTTCCTCAGTATAATCCGCGGGCTCTGGAATGATATCCTCAATGATCTTCATGTTTTTCAGGTCAGACGCCGTCAGCTTCATGACTTCCGCCGCCTCGTCCGCCCGCTTGCTGTCTTTCCAAAGTATACTTGCAAAGCCTTCCGGCGAAAGAATAGAATAAATGGAGTTTTCCAGCATCCAGACCTCATCCGCCACTGCCATAGCAAGCGCGCCTCCGCTGCCGCCCTCCCCGATGATCACAGAAAGGATCGGGGTTTTCAGTACGGAGAGTTCGAACAGGTTCCTCGCGATCGCTTCCCCCTGTCCCCGTTCCTCCGCTTCCAAACCGCAGAATGCTCCGGGAGTATCTACAAAACAGATCACCGGCCGGTGAAATTTCTCCGCCTGCTTCATAAGACGCAGCGCCTTGCGGTAACCGTCCGGAGACGGCATTCCAAAATTGTGGTCCACATTTTCCTTCGTCGATTTTCCTTTTGCCTGAGCGATCACAGTCACAGGCATTCCCCGAAAATACGCCAGCCCTCCGATGATCGCCGGATCATCTTTATAATAGCGGTCTCCGTGCAGTTCCAGAAAGTCTGTGAACAGATGGGAAATGTAGTCGCTTCCCACAGGTCTCCCCTTTTTCCGGGAGATCTGCACACTTTCCCAAGCACTCCGGATTTTTCCTTCCTTCCGCATATAGAGATTCTGTCCGGCGGCTTCCGTCTGATTTTCCATATTCCGCATATGGGGCTTCTGTCCTGCGACATCCGCCTGTTGTTCCGCATTCTGAATATGGGATTTCTGTCCTGTGACATCCGCCTGCGGTTCCGCATTCTGAATATGGGATTTCTGTCCTGTGACATCCGCCTGTTGTTCCGCATTCTGAATATGGGATTTCTGTCCTGTGACATCCGCCTGCGGTTCCGCATTCTGAATATGGGATTTCTGTCCTGTGACATCCGCCTGTTGTTCCGCATTCTGAATATGGGATTTCTGTCCTGTAAGATCCGCCTGCGGTTCCATATCCTGCATATCCGGCTTCCGCCCCGCAGCGACGGCCGCATTCCCGGTCCTGCGATGCATCTTCAAGATCTGCCCCAGTACCGCCTTCTGCTCTTCCCGGCCTGCGATCCGGTCAATAAAACCGTGCTCCAGCAAAAACTCCGACCGCTGGAACCCTTTCGGCAGCTTCTCCCCGATGGTCTGTTCGATCACCCTTGGACCGGCAAATCCGATCAGCGCATTGGGTTCCGCGAGGATGATGTCGCCCAGCATGGCAAAGCTGGCTGTCACGCCTCCCGTAGTGGGATCCGTAAGTACGGAGATATAAAGCCCTCCCGCGTCGCTATGCCGCTTTAATGCCGCAGAGGTCTTTGCCATCTGCATCAGAGAGACAATCCCCTCCTGCATCCGTGCGCCGCCGGAACAGGCAAACAGGATTACCGGAAGTTGTTCCTCTGTCGCACGTTCTACGGCCCGGGTGATCTTTTCTCCCACGGCCTCTCCCATGCTTGCCATCAGAAATCTGCCGTCGCAGACGCCGATCACCGCCGGCTCTCCGTCAATCTCGGCCCTCCCGGTCACTACAGCCTCCCGAAGGCCGGTCTTTTCCTGCAGCGCCGCCACCTTTTCCTCATATCCTCTGAACTGCAGCGGATTGCAGGTTACAAGCTCTTCATCCCACTCCTCAAAGGTATCCGCATCCGCGATCATCTCAATCCTGCGGCGGGCATGCACCCGGAAGTACCCCTGGCACTTCGGGCAGATGTAATTTCCTTCCCGCACATCCTCCGCAATGATCGCCGCACCGCATTTATTGCATTTCCTGAGAAGTCCTTCCGGCACCTCCGGACGGGACTCACTGAACGCCCCCCGGTTCCGTCTGTTTGTTTTTTTAAACATATTCTGAAGCTTCATAGGTCATTTTCCTCACATTCAACATCCCTGTCACAGCAGCCTCTTACCCACGGCTCATTTTTTCTATAAATTCAATGTCAATATCCCCTGACACAAAATCCGGATGATTCAAAATCTCATACTGATAATCCACATTGGTATCTATGCCCTCAATGATGACCTCGCCCAGGGCGCTGCGCATCTTCCGGATCGCTTCCTTCCGGTTCTTGGCATGGACGATCAGCTTTGCGAGCATGGAATCATAATAGGGCGGTACGGTATAGCCGGAATAGATCGCGGAATCGATCCGCACGCCTTTTCCTCCGGGAAGATACATATCTGTGATCGTTCCCGGCGACGGACGGAAGTTTTTCTCTGGATTTTCCGCATTGATCCGGCACTCTATGGCGTGTCCGGTGATCCGTACATCCTCCTGGCTGTAGCTTAACCTCCTGCCGTCTGCGATCCGGATCTGCTCTTTCACCAGATCGATCCCGGTCACCCATTCCGTGACCGGATGCTCCACCTGGATCCGGGTATTCATTTCCATAAAATAAAATTGATTATTTTTTTCTAATAAAAATTCAACCGTTCCGGCGTTGGTATAGCCTGCTGCCTTCGCCGCCCTCACCGCGGCTTCCCCCATCCGCGTCCGCAGATCCTCTGACAGAGCCGCAGAAGGCGCTTCCTCGATCATCTTCTGATGGTTTCTCTGAACCGAACAGTCCCGCTCTCCCAGGTGGATGGTATTTCCAAATTGATCCGCCAGGATCTGAAATTCGATATGCCGCGGATGCTGCACATAATGCTCCAGATACATGGTCCCGTCCCCGAATGCCATCTGCGCTTCTTTCTGAGCCGTTTTAAAGCTGGCTTCAAATTCTTCCGGGGTTTCCGCCACACGCATTCCTTTGCCGCCGCCTCCAAGGGCCGCCTTCACGATCACCGGATATCCGATCTCCCGGGCAAGCTCTGCCCCGGCTTCCGCGTCCATAAGAGGCTCTGTACTGCCCGGCACCACCGGTACGCCAGCGGCGATCATCGTATTTCTGGCCTCCTGTTTATTTCCCAGTTTACGGATGACCTCAGATTTAGGGCCGATAAATGTAATATTACATTGTTCGCACAGCTCAGCAAACCGGCTGTTTTCCGAAAGGAATCCAAAGCCCGGATGGATCGCGTCCGCTCCGGAAACAATGGTTGCGCTGATGATCTGCTCCATGCTCAGATAACTCCCGGCTGACTGGGCGGGGCCGATACAGATGGCTTCATCCGCAAGCTGGGTATGCAGCGCCTCCCGGTCCGCCTCCGAATATACTGCCACCGTTTCAATTCCCATTTCCCGGCACGCACGGATGATCCGCACCGCGATCTCACCCCTGTTGGCAATCAATACTTTTTCTATCATAGTTTCTCCTTTATTCCCGCAAAACAGCGATCCAAGCGTGCTCTGCACATTCATCCGAAGGCTTCTTGAGGGCTTACCCTACCATAAATGTAAGTTCCGCGCTTGCAACCACCTTGCCGTCCACAGTCGCCACTGCGTCCCCGACCCCGTAGGGTCCTTTTTGCTTGATGATCTTCGTCTCCAGCCTCAGCTTATCCCCGGGGCGTACCATCCCCTTGAACCTGCACTTCTGAATGCCTCCGAAAAAGGCGATCTTGCCTTTATGCTCCGGCATGCTTAAGATCGCCACCGCTCCCACCTGAGCCAGCGCTTCCACGATCAGGACCCCCGGCATGACCGGCTCTCCAGGAAAATGCCCCGCGAAAAAATCTTCCCGATATGTGACACATTTACAGCCAACGGCATACTGTCCCGGCTCGTAATCTTCAATTTGATCGACCAGCAGAAACGGATGCCTGTGCGGGATGATCTCCATGATCTGCTTTGTATCCAGACTGTTCATAACCTTCCTCTTCCTTCTCTTTGCTTTTATTTTATAATGAACAGCGGCTGTCCGTATTCCACAGCCTTTCCGTTCTCCGCCAGGATCTTTACGACCTCTCCGCTGAAATCGCTTTCAATCTCGTTCATCAGCTTCATAGCCTCCACGATCGCCAGCACCTGTCCCTTTTTCACCTGGTCTCCCACCTGTACATAGGGCTTTGCATCCTCTGCCGGGGCCGCATAAAATGTTCCTACCAGAGGGGAGGTTATGACCTGTCCGCCTTCCTCCTCTTTCTCTTCCCCGGCAGGAGCCGCCTCTTTTACAGCAGTTGCGGCCTGGATCCCTGCAGTCTCCGGTTCCGTTGTCACGGCAGGCTCCAAACTGTGGGAAAGGACGGATACCGGCTCTGCGGTTCCTTCCGGCGCTTTTTTCATGGAAATCTTGACTCCGCCCTCTTCGTACTTAAATTCTGTCAGGGATGAGACGGATACGGCATCCACCAATTGTAATACCTGTTCAAACTTCATTCTGTCACCTCATTTTTATCAGCAAATGTCCCTGCCGGCAGAACTCTCCTGCGGTCACAGGGGCCTCTGATCTTTTCTACATTTCACTGTATTTTCTGAGCACCAGTGTGGCATTGTGTCCGCCGAACCCAAGAGAGTTGGTCATGCAGATGTCCACTTCCTTCTCCACAGGTGCGCCGATCGCATAATTCAGGTCACATTCCTCGCCAGGTACTGTCGTGCCTGCGGTCTGGTGGATGAATCCGTCCTGCATAGTCTTCACACAGACCACAAATTCCACGCCCCCGGCCGCGCCCAGCAGATGTCCGATCATGGATTTTGTAGAGTTGACGACTGTCTGCTGTGCCGCATCTCCCATGGCATACTTGATGGCCCGTGTCTCATACAGGTCATTGTAAAAGGTACTGGTTCCATGAGCGTTAATGTAGTCAACCTCCTCCGGAGATACCCCGGCCTCCTGCATCGCCAGCTTCATCGCCATGCCCGCGCCTTCGCCGTCCTCCGCAGGGGAAGTGATGTGGTATGCATCCCCTGTGCAGCCGTATCCCACCAGCTCCGCATAGATATGTGCGCCGCGGCGTTTCGCATGCTCCAGTTCTTCCAGCACCACGATCCCGGCGCCTTCGCCCAGGACGAATCCATTTCTGTCTTTATCAAATGGAATCGACGCACGGAGTGGATCTTCTGTTTTCGACAGCGCCGTCAGGCCGGTAAATCCAGCCACGCCTGTGGGGCAGATGCAGCTCTCTGTTCCGCCTGCCAGCATAATATCCGCGTCGCCGTACTGAATCGCGCGGAGCGCATCCCCGATGCAGTTGGTCCCGGTCGCGCAGGCTGTCACAACATTGGTGCATTTGCCTTTCAGACCGAGCTGGATCGATACATTCCCTGCCGCCATGTTGGAGATCATCATAGGCACCATCAGAGGATTCACCCTTGACGGGCCTTTTTCCACGATCCTGGTGTAGTTATCCTCCACCGTTTTCAGACTGCCGATCCCGGAACCGATGATCACTCCAGCACGGTACGGATCCTCCTGTGACAGATCAATGCCGGCATCTGCAAAAGCTTCCTTAGCCGCAGCAACCGCATACTGTGAAAAAAGCTCCATCCTCTTTGCGGATTTAAAATCCAGCCGTTCTTTTGCCACAAAGCCCTTGACCTCTGCCGCGATCCTTACTTCATATCCGGAAGCATCGAATTTTGTAATCGGGCCGATCCCGACTTTGCCCTCCCTGATGCCGTTCCAGAACTCTTCTACCGTATTGCCGATGGGAGTCACCGCTCCCAGTCCGGTTACTGCTACTCTTCTTTTCATTGCCTTCTCCTTTATCGTTACAAAATCGTAATGATTCAGAACCCCTGTCCAACAGCCCCGTCTGTTTTGTCATGTTGCTGCTGTTCTAAACGATTACATAAACTTTTTACAACTGTATCAGCGGGTTGTATCTTTTACATCGCCATGCCGCCGTCTACATGGAGCACCTGCCCGGTCATATACCTGGCCCCCTCAGATGCCAGAAAAAGCGCTGCTTCCGCAATGTCTTCCGGTTCTCCAAATTTTCCCAGAGGGATCTGCGCCACCGCGCCTTCCTTTACTTTTTCCGAAAGGCCCTCTGTCATCTCCGTATTGACAAATCCCGGAGCGATCGCATTGACTGTGATTCCCCGGCTGGCAAGTTCTCTGGCGGCGGATTTGGTGAGTCCGATGATCCCGGCCTTGGATGCTGAGTAATTGGCCTGTCCGGCATTTCCCAGTACGCCGGAAACAGAAGAGATATTGATGATCCTTCCGCTCTTCTGCTTCAGCATCTGCCGCGCTGCAAACCGGATGCAGTTAAAGGTTCCTTTAAGGTTCGTATTCAGGACCGCGTCATAATCTTCTTCGCTCATCCGCATCAGCAGCCCATCCCGGGTGATCCCGGCATTGTTCACCAGAATATCCAGCCTTCCTGTCTGCTCTGTCACTGCCTTTAAAAATTCCTCACAGGCTCCGAAATCCGCCACATTACACTGATACAGAAATGCGGTCCCGCCCTGTTCCTCAATCTCTGCTTTGACTGCCTCGGCCCGTTCCTTAGACCCCTGGTAATTGATCACCACCGAAGCCCCTTCTGCCGCGAGCCTCAGGGCGATCGCCCTGCCGATCCCACGGGACGCCCCGGTAACTACGGCCGTCTGTCCGTCCAGACGCCTGTTTTCATTTTTGTTTTCATTCTGCATAAATCCTGCACCATCCTGTCTCTGTCTGAAATCTGCCTGATCTCCCGGCAGACCGATCCGCAAGCCCGCAGATCTGAGCCCTTATCGTCCGTCCAACACTTCACAGCTTTTCCTGATCCTCCCAGGACGCGATATTGATGACCTTCACATCCCGGCTGATCTTCCTTAAGAATCCTGCCAGCGTCCTGCCCGGCCCGATCTCTACAAAGGTAGTCACTCCGTTCGCGATCATCCGCTCCATGCTCTGCTGCCAGCGCACAGAGGATGCTACCTGTTCTTTTAAAAGATTTCTCGTCTCACCAATCTCCTTTACGTATTCCGCCGTCACATTGGTCACATAGGGAATACGCAGGGGCGACAGCTCGATTTCCTGAAGAACTTGTTCCAGCTTCTCCCCGGCTTCCTTCATCATGGGTGAATGAAAGGGACCGCTGACCTTCAATGGCAGCACCCGTTTTGCCCCCGCTTCCAGAAGGACCTCAGCCGCTTTTTCCACGCCCTGCGCGAAGCCTGTGATAACAATCTGTCCCGGACAGTTATAGTTGGCGATATAAACGCCATCCAGCCCGGCGATCGCAGCCTCGATCTGTTCCCCGGAAAGCCCAAGCACCGCAGACATGGCGCCCTTTCCGTCAGGAACCGCATTCTGCATGAAGATGCCCCGCTTCCTCACGGTTGTGACGGCATCCTCGATCCGCATCCCGCCGGCCGCCGCAATGGCGCAGTATTCCCCAAGGCTTAAGCCCGCCGTCACATCCGGCGCCGGGAGGACGCCTTTGAGCGCCTCTGTCATCGCCAGGCAGGTCGTCACAAGGGCTGCCTGGGTATATTCTGTCTGGTCCAGCCGTTCATTTTCCTCAAAACACAAAGCCGCCATATCCAGTCCTAAAAGCCTGGATGCCTCGTCATAAATCTGTCTTGCAGCCTGGCTCTTCTCATAAAAATCTTTTCCCATCCCGCACGTTTGTGCTCCCTGGCCCGGAAAGATCCACGCCGTTTTTCCTGTACTTCCACTCATATAAATTCCTCCTGGGCAGGCCATCAATCTACGGAACAGATGGATGGCCTGCCTGCATTATTTTCCCAGCAGCGCTTCCGTCTCCCGCACCAGCTTTTGGATCAGCTCTTCACAGCTCAATTCTTCCTTCACCAATCCGGCAATCTGTCCGGACATGACACTTCCGCTCACCACATCCCCGTCTACTACCGCTTTGCGAAGACCGCCGAGGGTCAGGTTTTCCAGTTCTTCAAAGGATGCCCCCTCCTGTTCCCTGCGGAGGTATTCCCTGGTCATCTGGTTTCGGATCGCGCGCACCGGATGTCCTGTGGAGCGTCCGGTCACACGGGTATCAATGTCCTTTGCCTTGATAATGCATTTCTTATAATTTTCATGCACCTGTGACTCTTTGGTCACTACGAAGCAGGTTCCCATCTGCACGCCCTGGGCTCCCAGCATAAATGCAGCCGCAATCCCTCTGCCGTCTGCAATTCCGCCTGCCGCGACCACCGGGATCTCCACTGCGTCCGCCACCTGCGGAACCAGCGCCATGGTCGTACTCTCTCCGATGTGGCCGCCGGCTTCCATACCTTCCGCAACCACCGCGTCTGCGCCGCAGCGCTCCATCCGCCGTGCCAGTGCCACGGAAGCCACGACAGGAATCACCTTGATCCCGGCTTCCTTCCACATGCTCATATACTTTTCCGGGGAGCCTGCGCCGGTGGTCACCACCTGCACGCCTTCCTCCACAATGATCTTTGCAACCTCATCCGCATAGGGGCTCATCAGCATGATATTCACACCGAAAGGCTTCTGAGTCAGTGCTTTTGCCTTGCGCACCTGCTCCCTTACCCATTCGCCCGGAGCGCTTGCCGCCCCGATCAGCCCCAGCCCGCCGGCCTCAGACACACCGGCTGCAAGGTGATGCTCCGCAACCCATGCCATGCCGCCCTGGATGATCGGATATTCTGTTCCTAAAAGTTCTGTCAGTCTTGTCTTCATTGCTAAAACCTCTATTTATGTTCTTCGATATAGTCCTTCACATCACCGATCGTCTTGATCTTCTCCAGATCCTCTGTCGGGATCTTTACCTCGAACTTATCCTCCAGTTCCATGACCATTTCGAACAGATCCAGCGAATCCGCATTCAGATCGTCTGAAAAAGAAGTCTCCTCTGTTAAATCCTCTACATTTGTTCCCAATGACTCTGCTACTAATTCTTTGATTTCTTCCAACATGATTTTTCTTTCCTTTCCTGATTCCATTTCTAAATTTCATTTTCATAGTTCATGTATCTTCATGAAAGCATCGGCCCTTATGAACGATAAAGAACATGGCTGTTCATAAGGCCATGCCGACATGACGCTGGTATGTATATCCGATATTCCAAACTTTCTATATTAAAACTTGTACCTTCATTCCGGATCGTCCTGATATCAATCTCTGGAAAGCAGACGGCTACCACCTTAAAAATGCGGCTCCCCATGACAGCCCTGCTCCAAATCCTGCCAGTATGATTGTCTGTCCTGGCTTCAGCCTTCCATCCCGGTTCATTTCATCCAACAGGATGGGGATGCTTGCCGAGGATGTATTGCCGTATTCCTCCAGGTTCATCGGGAATCTTTCTATATCCACATCGAGACGCTTTGCCACAGATTCCACGATCCGCCTGTTCGCCTGATGGAGCACGAAATGATCGATCTCGCTAAGCTCCGTTTCGGTCCCGTCCAACAGCTCATGGATGACCTCCGGAACCTTCTTGACCGCAAACCGGAACACTTCCCGTCCGTCCATCCGGATAAATTCTTCCGGATGAGCAAGCCCCTCTGTCCATCCTTTCCGGTGGCGGCTCTTCAAGGTCAGGGCGCCGCCTGATTCTCCGTCCGAATGCATTACCGGAGAAGGCAGTTCTCCAGGCTCTGCTCTCAGAACGGCAGCGCCCGCACCGTCTCCGAACAGGATGCAGGTCCCCCGGTCCTTCCAGTCCACCATATTGGACAGACTCTCCGAACCGATCAGCAGTACGGTCCTGCACAAACCTGCCGCTATGTATGCCTGAGCCGTATTATATGCGAACAGAAATCCGGTACAGGCCGCGTTCAGATCAAAACAGGCCGCATTGACCGCTCCCAGCTCCTTTTGTACTTCACAGGCCGCACAGGGAAGCAGCACTTCCGAGGTAAATGTACACACGATCAGCAGATCTACCTCCTCGGCCCGGACATTTCCATCTTCCAGGGCACGCCTTGCAGCTTCCGCCGCCATGGATACCGTTGTCTCTTCCTCAATGATATGCCGCCTCGCCACCCCTGTCCGTTCCCGGATCCAGGCATCACTGGTGTCCACCATCTGAGATAAATCATCATTGTCCAGAATATGACCCGGCACACAAGAGCCGGTTCCGCATATCTTTCCTATCATCTGTCTTCTCCATCTTTTAATTATCTTTTAATTCAAATTATTTTATTTTAAAATGTTTTGATTATCAAAGTATATACATATATTGTCCGGTTGTCAATAGAAAAAAAATTTTCAAACATCCATTGCTGCTCACATTTTTTATCTGACTGTGAATAGTAACAAGGAGCATTTCCATAAAACACGATTTTTTGTTACTATTCACAGCCACTTCACACACATGCGCAAAAACAGCCGGCAAAGCCGTCTGCCGATGCTGCGCATCTTGATTTTTTGCTTATGTGGGTGAAGTGACTGATTCCAGTCATATAAAAATCATCAAACAGCTTCTTACAAGCTGTGCTTGACGAATCTGTCTGCTGATTTTTATATGGCTGTGAATAGTAACGATTTTTTATACAGAATACACATAGAATATTTCTTGAATGCCCATGAATATTGTGATATTGTATAGGTGAAGATTCATAATCATATTTTTAAACTACGGGAGGAAGGAAGAAATGAAAAAAAGAATCTCATTTATGATCGCAATCGCGGTCTGCTTTTCCATGCTGCTTAGCGGATGTGGAAAAAAACTAACTACGGAGAACGCACCTGATTATGTAAAATCTGCATTAGATGCGTGCTACAAGGCTGATTTTGATGCCTACATGGAATTTACAAAAAGTACACAGGAAGAGGCTGAAGAGCTCTATGAGCAGGGATTGGACGCAAATATGGAAGCCAGCGGAATCGTCGGCACCTCAGTCAGTTCAGAGCTCCAGGATCAATACCGCCAGTTGTTTGCAGATATCCTCAATATCAGCAAATATGAAGTGGGCGAAGCAAAAGAAGACGGTGACGGATTTACGGTAGAAGTTACTGTAGAGCCTTTCCTTATGTTTAATAATCTGGAGCAGGAACTGCTGCCTCTGCTGGATACCGAGGAAGCTAAGGCGCTCACTACGCAGGAAGAAATGAATCAATTTGTATTCCAGAAGATGTACGAGCTGATGACCTCTAAGCTGGATGCGCCGGAATACGGCGATTCAGAAACAGTTACCGTACATATCCAGCCAGACGACGATGGTATTCAGACAATTAATGAAGATGATCTCGCCACACTGGACGCTGCAATGTACTCTGCAATACTGTAGCGAAGAGTTTAGCAGAACGGAATATGCACTCTCAGATGCTGCAATAGATCCGGCATCCGGCTCCCCGCCGTCAGACGGCTTCCCAGGGAGCCGGATGCCGTTGCTGTTCAGACCCGGTTTGAGGATGAGCAGTAGCTTTTATTCAGCAGTCCCCTTTATCGGCAGGCGCACTGCCTTTTTTCCCGCACCCGGATCCTGACATCGTCCGCGCCGCATGAGCGCACTACCCCTCATATTTCTCCAGCAGTGCATTGATTTCTCCTCCAAGCAATATCACGTACATACACATATAGAACCACAGTAAAATGAGTATGATCGTCGTCAAACTCCCATACATCGTAGAAAATCCCGTAAATACATCCAGATAGATGGAAAATACAAATGAGATCAGCTGCCATCCGCAGGCCGTGAACACGGCTCCCGGAAGCTGCTGCTTCATCGTAGTCTTAATCCCGTCCTTCCGGTTCGGCAGATACTTATATACCAGATCCCAGAATACCGTCAGTACCCCAAGGATCAGCAGGGTCCGAATCCGGATGATGAACTCCGTCACATGCCGGAGCAAGGGCACATGCTCATTGAGGAGCATACTGATGCTGTTTCCGAATACGGAAAGAAGCAGCGACAGGACGATGGCCAGTATGAAAATGACCATATAAACCGAGGCGCGAATCCTTAGAAAGATATAATTTCTGGTTTCTGTGTTCTCGTAAACACAGTTCAGGCCGGAGGTCATGGAGAGTACGCCCTTTCCCGCGGACCACAGCGCCATCAATATAGTAAACGGGATGATTGAGCCAGACTGGTTATACACCTGGGTCACAAGCATGGCGATCAACCCTTCTACCGAGGAGGGAAATACCTGCAGCACCGCTTGCATGACGTCCTCCTGTGTTACCGGCGTAAACTGTACCAGTGTCAGCAGCAGGATAATGATCGGAATCAGGGACAATACAAAAAAATATGCCGCCTGCGCCGCATAGGCCCCGGTATGGTGAGAACTGAACTGCTTCGTCACATTCAGCACTTTCCTGATGATCCCTTTTTGATTCTCATTCATAAAACACCTCTGAAAGTCATACTCTTGTTATACTTAAAAAGAGGCAGCTGTATCGCAGCCGCCTTTCTTTTCCTTGTATAATCCAGCAAAACGCGTCAGCGACGCGTTTTGTCGGATTTTCGTATATCCCCAAAATGCCGTTCCCTGTATTTTGACTCCTAGCCGCTGGCTAGGTGGGCAACCGCATCTGCTTTTTTGTCTTCCACTGCTGAACGGAGGCCTGACATATTACAGAAATATAAGAATCCCGTTTAAAGTTTTGTAGGTTCAAAATTACAGGGGTATCGAACATTTCAGGTTGTACTTTTCTTTTCTGAAAGTATTATAACCTATTTATCGGAAAATTACAACTACTATCCACATAAATTCTCACAGGAATCCGATGCAAATTTAACCATTCCATGTTATAATTATCTGTAATAAAAATCATACATTTTTTTAATGCGATTCACCATGCCGTCCCCTTTTTACCTGCCTGGCATGGCTGGACATATATTAAATGGATAAAGGAGTTTTTACTATGAAGATGAATGAATTAAAGCTGGTTTATTTCAGCCCCACAGGAACCACAAGGAAGGTCATTATGGAAGCCGCGGCAGGCATCGGCCTCAAATCGGTCTCCTACGACCTGACAGTACATAAGGAAAAGAAGCCTTCTCTGAAATTTAAGAGCAATGACTTTGTACTCTTTGGTATCCCGGTATATGCCGGACGCGTACCGGCCGCCTTCTTGGAATATTTTGAAAATCTGTCCGGACAGGGTACGCCGGCGGCTCTGATCGCCACCTACGGCTGCCGTGAATATGAGGATGCGCTGCTGGAGCTGAAAAACGAAGTGGAGAGCCGGGGCTTCAAAGTGATCGGTGCAGCGGCTTTTCCTACCGAGCACTCCATCGTCCGCTCCATCGGTCTCGGCCGTCCCAATAAGCAGGACCTGAAGGAAATTGCTGATTTTGGCAAACAGCTGAGCCGCCGTATTCACACCGAAGCGTCTTTTGAATCCTTCCATATCACAGTTCCGGGCAACAGCCCTTACCGTAAGGCCGGCGCAGCGTCGCTGACGCCAAAGGTCGATGTCACGATGTGTACGGAATGCGGTTCCTGCGCCAAGAGCTGCCCCACAGGCGCTATAGACACAAAAGATCCGAAAAAGACAAACAAGAAGAAATGTATCAGCTGCCAGAAATGCGTCCGCAGCTGTAAGCAGAAAGCCCGTTATGTGAGCGGTACAAAAATGAAGCTGCTGACCGGAAAATTAAACAAAGTCTGTCAAAGTAACAAGAAGGCAGATATTTTTTTCTGATCAACATGCAAAAAAACAGACTGCCTTTTCAGATAGTCTGTTTTTTTATTCTTATTATTTTGTCAGCAGCATCATAATCTCATTGCTTCTCTGTACAAACGCAGTCATTTCTTCCGGATTGAGCGGTTTGTGTGCGATCATCGCCAGATCGTAAAGCTGCTTGCAGATCATGGAAGTATGTCCGTCCTCCTTGTTCCCTGTCACAAACTTCACAAGCGGATGGTTTGCATTCAGAACCAGTGTTGCCTGTCCGCCAAATCCCATATCCATACCGCCGCCCATACTGTACATGCGCATCATTTCTTCCATACGCCTGGACTGCTCGGAGAGAACTGCCATGGATGCAATGCTGTCATCCTTGAGCTTCTCCACTTTCACTTCCAGCTTTTCATTGTTCAGCTCTTTGCGGAACAACTCTACCAGCTCGTCCGTGATCTTCTGAAATTCTTCCTTATCGTTCTCATCCACTTCGTCTTTCAGAGAATCATGTACCTCCGCATCAATCCTCTGGAAACGGATCTCCTCGTTGCGCTGCTCCAGATAGGTGATAAATGCGGAGTCAATATTGTGTGTCAGGATCACCGCATCCTGTC
The DNA here is from genome assembly GCA_000403295.2 of Lachnospiraceae bacterium M18-1. Taxonomy (GTDB): domain Bacteria; phylum Bacillota; class Clostridia; order Lachnospirales; family Lachnospiraceae; genus Schaedlerella. The sequence goes on from KE159605.1 coordinate 1,798,689, forward strand.
CCTGCTCCTTGAACATCTTGATATACTGGCTCTGCTGCTGTTCGTCCGTCACATAGTACACATTGAGAGGTTCTTTCTTTTCCTCCGCATCAGAATCTTCAACGACCTCTGCCTCTACAGCTTCTGCCCCATCGGAAGGATGATCGGCCTTGCCGTCCTGTGCCTCAGCATCAGACGTCACTTCCTCTGACGGAGTCTCTGCTTCGACAGTCTCCGGATTTTCCACAACCTCTACGTTCTCCTCATCACCGGCGGACTTCTTCGCATTCTCAATATATTCTTCCAGAGTCAGATACTTATGCTCCAGGTTCTTATAAAGGATCGAGCCTTTAATCTTATCTCCAAACTTCTCATCCTTTAAGCAGCCGAACTTGATGAACGGGCTGATATCATCCCAGTATTTCTCATAATTCTCCTTGTCGGTCTTGAACATCCCGTTCAGCTTGTCCGCCACCTTCTTGGAAATATAATCGGCTACTTTATTCACGAAACCGTCGTTCTGCAGTGCGCTTCTGGATACATTCAGCGGCAGGTCCGGGCAGTCGATGACGCCCTTTAATACCATCAGAAATTCCGGAATCACTTCCTTGATATTATCTGCGATAAATACCTGGTTGTTGTACAGCTTGATGGTTCCTTCGATGGAGTCGTATTCTGTATTGATCTTCGGGAAATACAGGATTCCCTTCAGATTAAACGGATAGTCCATATTCAGGTGGATCCAGAACAATGGCTCCTTATAGTCCAAAAATACCTTGCGGTAAAATTCAATATATTCTTCCTTTGTGCAGTCGCTTGGATTCTTGCCCCACAGCGGATGGATATCGCTGAGGGAAACCGGACGCTTCACGATCTTCGCTTTCTTCTTCGGCTCTCCCTCTTCGCCTTCCTTCGGTTCTTCCGTGATATGCTCTACCACTTCGTCTGTCTCAAGCACGTCCGCCTCGTCGATGGTCTCATACTCTGTCTCCGCATTCGCCTTGGACAGGAAGATCTCCACCGGCATGAAGGAACAGTACTTCTCCAGCACCTCCCTTGCACGGTACTCATTGGCAAATTCCAGGCTGTCGTCATTCAGGAACAGCGTGATCTCCGTCCCCACCTCCTGCTTGCTGCCGTCCTGCATCTCATACTCTGTGCCGCCGCTGCTGACCCAGTGTACGGGCGCCGCATCCTTACGGTATGACAGAGAGTCGATATGCACCTCATCCGCAACCATGAACGCAGAATAGAATCCCAGTCCGAAGTGTCCGATCATCTCATCTTCCGTCGTCTTATCCTTATACTTCTCCAGAAACTGGGTTGCACCGGAGAATGCGATCTGTGTAATGTACTCCTCTACTTCATCTGCGGTCATTCCAAGACCGTTGTCAATAAACTTCAATGTCTTCTCTTCCGGGTTTACGATCACCTGGATCTTCGCCTTGTAATCCTCCGGCATCTCATATTCGCCCATCATGTCCAGCTTTTTCAGCTTTGTGATAGCGTCGCAGCCGTTAGAGATCAGCTCTCTCATAAAAATATCGTGGTCAGAATACACCCACTTCTTGATTATTGGAAATATATTCTCACTGTCAATGGATAAATTGCCTTTTTTTGTTCCCATGTAAAACACTCCTTTTCTATAATCTTTATGATTGACATATAAAACCCGAAACAGACACCTGTATCAATTCCTCCGTGTCCTCTTTCGTTGTACTAGATGATATTCTAATACAGCTTTTTTAAAAAGTCAACATAAAATTAGCACTCTTTTGAGTCGAGTGCTAATAATTTCGTAAAGTGATTATAAAAAGACTATAAAATGAGTCATTTATTCTAACATTTCCCGCAGCATCTGGTTCACCATTCCGGGATTTGCCTTGCCCTTCATAGCCTTCATCGTCTGCCCTACCAGAGCCCCCAGAGCCTTTTCCTTTCCGTTTCTGTAATCTGTGACCGCCTGTGGATTGTCCGCGATCACCTTCTCCAATGTGGTTCTCAGAGTCCCTTCGTCATGGACCGTTTTCAGCCCATGCTCTTCCACATACTGCTTTGGATCCACATCCTCCGCAAACACCTTCTCGAATACCTCTTTTGCCACGGAACTGTTGATCACCCCCGCATCGGCCAGATCGATCAGCTTCGCCAGGTTTTCCGGGGAGAATCTGAGATCCTCCGGCTCCATCCCATGCTCCTTCATCAGCCGCATAGTCTCTACCATCAGCCAGTTAGACACCTTTTTCGGCTTTTTGCAGATTGCGGCCGCCGCCTCGAACAGATCCGCCATGCTCTTGGATTCCGTAATGATCTCCGCATCGTACTGCGGAATGTCAAATTCTTTTTTATACCGCTCCAGTTTTTCCGTGCGCAGTTCCGGCTGGCGGCTTTTGACAGCCTGAATCCATTCATCGCTGATGACAATAGGTACCAGGTCCGGCTCCGGAAAATACCGGTAATCCTGAGCATCTTCTTTGGATCGCATGGCATAGGAGTTTTCCTTATTGTCATCCCAGCGGCGGGTCTCCTGGATCACAGCCTTTCCTTCCTCCAGAAGCTCAATCTGCCGCTCCCGTTCTCCCTCGATGGCATGGGAAATCGCCTTGAAGGAGTTCAGATTTTTCATTTCCGTCCGTGTTCCGAACCGGGAACTTCCCGCCTCCCGCACGGACAGGTTCACATCTGCACGCATGGACCCTTCCTGGAGCTTGCAGTCTGATGCCCCCAGATACTGGATGATCTGACGCAGCTTTTCCAGATATGCGATAACCTCCTCCGCAGAACGCATATCCGGTTCGGACACGATCTCTACCAGAGGGACACCGCTGCGGTTATAGTCCACCAGGGAGGTATCGTCCCATTCGTCATGGACCAGCTTTCCCGCATCTTCCTCCATATGCATCTCGTGGATCCGCACCTTCTTTTTCGTACCTCCCGTTTCAATCTCCACATATCCGTCTCTGGCAATGGGGAGATAAAGCTGGGAGATCTGGTAGTTCTGAGGATTATCCGGGTAAAAATAGTTTTTTCTGTCAAACTTGCATACCCGGGTGATCCTGCAGTTTGTGGCAAGCCCGATCGCCATGGCATATTCTACCACCTGCTTATTAAGAACCGGAAGAGAACCCGGCATCCCGGTACATACCGGACAGGTATGGGTATTGGGCGCGGCCCCGAAGGCCGTACTGCATCCGCAGAAAATCTTTGTCCTGGTAGCCAGCTCCACATGGACCTCCAGCCCGATCACTGTCTCATACTGTTTTGCCATCCCGCTTACGCCTCCCTTCCTGATTTTGGCTGAACCTCCGGCAGTTCTGTTTTTGCCTGGGATGCCGGACTTCCGGCATCTCCTGTCTGACCCACAGTGCCGCGGCAGTCTCCTGCCCGGTCAGCAGCTATTCCTGCTCCGATCCTTACTTCAGCCGGCGCCTCATACTGCTTCTCCGTCGCACATTCATAGGTATATGCCGCCCGGATCAGCGTTTTCTCCTGAAAGCTGTTCCCGATCAGCTGCATGCCCACAGGCAGCCCCTTGCTGTCCCTCCCCACCGGAACACTCATCCCCGGCAGTCCTGCCAGATTCACAGAAATGGTATAGATGTCGCCCAGGTACATTTTCAGCGGATCCTGCAGGCTCTTCCCCAGCTCCGGCGCCGTAGTGGGCGCTGCCGGCCCCAGGATCAGGTCATAGGTTTCAAAGGCCCTGTCAAAGGCCTGTTTGATCAGCGCCTTGGTGCGCAGTGCCTTCAGATAATACGCATCATAATATCCGGAGCTGAGCACAAAGGAGCCCAGCATGATCCGGCGTTTCACCTCCGCCCCAAAGCCTTCGGAACGTGTCTTTTTATACATATTGTGAAGTCCGTCGTACTCTGCCGTGCGGTAGCCGTATTTGACGCCGTCAAAACGTTCCAGGTTAGAACTGGCCTCCGCAGAGGCGATCACATAGTATGCAGGGATCGCATATTTCACCAGGCTCAGATCAAATTCTTCGATCACAGCGCCCTGTTCCTCCAACACCCTGGCCGCTTTCCAGATGGCGTCCGCCACCTCCGGATCCAGCCCTTCCCTCATGTAATCCTTCGGAATCCCGATCTTCATTCCCTTGACGCCGCACACCAGCGCGGAGGTAAAATCATAATCCTTCCGCTGCACGGAAGTACTGTCCTTGGCATCATGGGACGCGATAGCCTCCAGGATGACCGCACAGTCCGATACATCCCTAGCCACCGGACCGATCTGATCCAGAGAGGAACCATATGCGATCAGCCCGAAGCGGGAAACCGTGCCATAAGTCGGTTTCAGTCCAACCAATCCGCAGAAAGAGCTTGGCTGCCGGATGGAGCCGCCGGTATCAGACCCCAGTGCGTACCAGCATTCCTGCGCTGCTACAGCCGCGCAGGAACCGCCCGAGGAGCCCCCCGGCACATGCATCAGATTATGAGGATTTTTCGTTGGTCCATAGTACGAAGTCTCTGTTGTACTCCCCATGGCAAATTCATCCATATTGGTCTTTCCAAGGATCACTGCCCCGGCTTTCTGCAGGTTTTTTACCGCTTCTGCCGTAAATACAGGCCGAAAATTCGAAAGTATTTTGGAGCTGCATGTGGTTAGCTGACCTTCCATACACAGGTTATCCTTGATAGCAGCCGGAACCCCTGCCAGAGGCCCTCTCAATTCTCCGCTGTCAATCCGTTCCTGCACTGCCTCTGCCTGGGCAAGCGCCCCCGCCTCATCCAGCGTCACATAGCTGTTGATCTCCGGTTCCAGTTCCTTTGCCCGGGCAAGCGCCGCTTTCACGGCCTCCGTTACCGCCACTTCTCTGTTTTTAATTTTCCTGCCCAGCTCCGCCGCTGTCAGATGTAATAAATCCATAGCCTTCACCGCCTTTTTCTTCCTGAATCATCCGATCGTCTTCGGCACTTCAAAGCTGTCCTCTTTCCTGAGAGGCGCGTTCGCCAGCGTCTGCTCCTGATTGTCTCCGTTTGTGACCACATCCTCCCGGAATACATTATGGACCGGAAACACATGGGACATTGGCTCCACCTCAGAAGTATCCAGCTCATTCAGTGTATCGATATAGTCCAGCATCCTCTCCATGTCTGCCTTTGCAGCCTCTTTTTCCTCCCCGGACAATTCCAGCTTCGCCAGAATCCCCACATGTTCAATGGTTTCGTCTGATATTTTATTTGCCATATACACACCTCTTCCTATTTATATGATCAAGGCAGATGATCGTCTGCTGTCATGCAGCTACTCTCTGAGTTTTCAAAACATTCCTGCCCGCTCCCTGGAGCATCCAACCGTACAGCTGGTTTTTTAATAATATTGATAGTATTCTCCGTAATCTCCGGTCCCAATCATCGGACTGGGCGTCAATTCGAGCGTGCTTTCCTCTGCCGTAACCACTGTATCCTCTTTCAGGTAGATATTCCTGTAGATATCGTCCATCTCTTCACCGCTCAGCCAGTATGATATTTCATAGTAGCCTTCTTCATAAGCATCATCCAATATTCTGCACCGCAGGACCGCCCAGTCAGATTCAGTATAAAAGTCATATACTCCGGGAACGATTTCTTCTCCTACTTCCAGAGATTCATCTTTTTCAAGTTTAACAGATTCTGTCAGCGGATTTTCCGTTTTATCCAGATCGTCTGTCTGTCCGTTTTCCGTAGTCAGTTTCAGAAGGACAGGATCTTTGATCGTAACATGCGCCCCTTTATAAAGGCGGACGTCCTCCAAAATCTGTATTTCGTCATACTCCGCATCTGTTCCAAAGGACTGCCAGATGTAGATTCCGTTTTCCATGTCCTCCAGGCTCAGTCCTCCTCTGCCTTCCAGCAGTTCCGCGGTATATCTGCCCTCTGGAAGATGGACGCCCACCAGATATTCCCCCTGGCCGAGCTCCGTCTCATAATGCTCTCCCGTTTCAGACAGCTCCCGTTCCACGTATTCATAGGGACCCACATTAACGACTTCTGTTCTCGATTCTATCAAACCGCCGAAGTTGATATCCTGTTTAAAAATATAGTTCCCTATGATCCCGATCCCAACCACGATTCCTGCTGCCACAACTGCGAAGATCACCGCCATTTTGGACCAGGATGCCTTCGGTCCCGGATTCCTTCCGGTGTTCCGAAACTGATAGCTGTATGTTTTTACAGGCTGAATATTTACCTGCTGCGCACGATCTTTCTTTTTCTCAGGACTGTCTCTTTTCTCCGTTTCGGCACTGCCTTTCTCCTGCGAATCCTGTCCTGCTTTAAAATCACATTTTTCCGAGGACAGGTTCTCGTCCCCGTTCATACTCTCCACCGCATAGCTTTCGTTCAGGTGATAATGCTTCTTCCGAATCTTTGTATTATCCAGCCCGCAGTCCGGGCAGTAACCGTCATGAAGCTTTCCCCCGCACAAATAGCATTCATTTTTCTTTGCCATCTTCCCTCACCATCGCTTTCCGAGCAGAGAGTTCCTTCTGGGCTTTATCCCGGATATACCGCTGTTCCCTCTACGGATCCAGTCTGCTCAAATCTCTTGGGAACAATGTAGTCTCCCGCACATTGTCCTCATCCATCAGTTTCATAGTCAGACGTTCCATGCCGATTCCCAGTCCGCCGTGGGGAGGCATCCCATGCTTAAAGGCGCTTAAATACTGCTCCATGCCTTCCCCGCTCATTCCCCTGGCCTCTATCTTTTCCATCAGCTTGCGGTAATCATGGATTCTCTGACCTCCGGTCGTGATTTCCATTCCTCGGAACAACAGGTCAAAACTCAGTGTAAATGTAGGATCCTCCGGGTCATCCATGGCATAGAACGGACGTTTTTTCGACGGATAATGCGTCACAAACACAAAATCCGCATCCCACTCTTCCTTTGCATAGCGGCTGATCAGGCTTTCCTCCTCCGGTTCCAGATCGAAAGGATTTCTGATCCTCCGATCATATTTTTCGGACACCCGTCGCTTGATCTCATCAAACCGTACTGCCGGAATCCGGTCTGTCTTCGGCAGTTCCACTCCCAGGAGTTTTAATTCTGCCGCATACTCCTGCTCTAAAAGCTGCATGGTATACTGCAGAAATCCGGTCTCCATGGCCATGATCTCTTCAAATCCGTCGATATACCCCATCTCAAGATCCAGGCTGGTATACTCGTTCAGATGCCGTTTCGTGTTATGCTTCTCCGCGCGGAACACCGGCGCAGTCTCGAATACCCGGTCATACACCCCCACCATCATCTGCTTATAGAACTGAGGGCTCTGCTGCAGGATCGCCGGCCTGTGGAAATAGTCCAGCTTGAATACGTTTGCCCCGCCCTCCGCGCTTTTTGCCCCGATCTTCGGTGTGTGGATCTCCGTAAATCCTTCTCCATAGAGGAAATCGCGGAATCCCCTGACCAGCCCTTCCTGAATCTTGAACTTGGCACGCTCACGCAGGTTTCTCAGGGCAACAGGGCGATAGTTCAGCTTTGACTCCAGCGAAGTGGTCAGCTTCCATTTGCCTACTGCCAGCGGCAGGGCCTCCGCGGGTTCGCTTAAGATCCGGAGCCCGGAGATACTGATCTCAATCCCATGGGGCGCCTTGTCTGAGTTGAGCAATATTCCTGTTACTTCTACTGTAGCCGCTTCTTTTAAATCTTTCAAGAAGAAGTTTGAAATTTCTTTATCTGATACACACTGCACAAGTCCCTCCCGCTTTCTGAGGATGATGAAAGCCACATTGCCCATGTCACGGATCGCATGAACGGCGCCGTTCACTTTAACGGTATTCCCTGCCATACCTTCTGCCAGCAATTCACGTAGTTCTAATGTTTCTTTTTCTTTGACTCCGGTTACAAATTCCATGTTCTTTCTCTCCTTTCATTCCTGCTGCACCCCGAGATCTTCTGTAAACCAAAAGGACTTTCGCCTGCGGCGGCCGCATTACTTGTTCGCCGCATGAGCGCTCTCCCCCGACGTTTTTTGTTCGATTGGAAGATTCAAAGAAGCTTCCAATCGAACAAAAAAAATCCCGGGATGCCATCTGCGCATCCCGGGACGGAATTTATTTTCGATATAAAATCCGCGGTACCACCCGCATTGAACAGCTCTGCCTGCCCCCTTGCAGCTCAGAACTATCCCTCTCAAAATCGCATATAACGCCTGCTTCGCGTACCGGCCTACTCTTCTTTCAACCGGTCGGCTCCCAAGTGTTCCCTTACGGAACTGCCAGAATCATCCTCATCCACGACAGTTCCTGACCTTCTCCCCTGTCTGGCGCTCTCAGTCGGTGACGCCGCCTTCCTGTCAGGTTCTGATGGCCAGAGTCTTGTTCTCTGCCTTTCGTAATTTTGCACTATTCATGTAAAATTGTTTACAATCATAACACAGTTTTTTTTGTTTTACAAGGTCTTTTTTCTGAAATATTTAATCAAGAGCGGCCTCTATCTCTTCTCTGACCACTTCCAGCGCCTTGTCAAGCTGATTATCTGCCTCTTCATTTTCCTCATCCAGTTCATATTCTACTTCCACGTCCGGAGCAATCCCTACTTCGTTGATGCTCCTGCCGGTTGGCAGAAAATACTCGGACGTGGTGAGTTTGACGTAGGAACCGTCCAGCAGGCTGACCACCTCTTGGACCACACCTTTTCCATAAGTGTTCGTGCCTACGATTTTTCCTTTTTTATGATCCTGTACAGCCCCGGAAAAAATCTCAGACGCACTGGCACTGTAGCCATTCACCAGGACTGCCAGAGGACGGGTAAACTCCTTTTTTCCGTCGCAGGTATACTCCTCGGCCTTCCCCTCCTTATTCTCGGTGGACACAATGGTCCCCTTCGGCAGGATCAGCCTCAACATATCCAGGACCGTATCCAGGTCTCCCCCGGGATTGCTCCGCAGGTCGATCACCAGCCCCTGCATTCCCTGGCTGTCCAGTTCATCCAGTGCTTCACTGAACTGGTCAAGAGTGACCTTGTCAAATTCTGTCACCCGGATATACCCTACCTGAGAATCCTTCATCTCATACTCCACGGTCTGTGCTTCCACAATACCGCGCACCGCAGTCAGTTCCAGTTCTTCAGAATCCCGGATCACATGAAGGGTCACTTCGGTTCCTTCTTCCCCTTTAATCCAGGCGACCACCTGATTCAAGTCTTCGTCCGTGATCTCATGCTCATCCACCTGATACAGGATATCTCCGGACTTAATCCCGGCTTTTTCCGCCGGTGATTCCCGGAACACATTGGTAATGGTCACAGCTTTTGTCTCATAGCTCTGGGAAAGCACAGCCCCTATTCCCGAATATTCCCCGGAGATTCCCTGCATCAGCTCTCTGGCTTCCTCCTCCGTGAAATATACGGAATACGGATCTCCCAGCGCACGCACATATCCTTCATACATCCCCTCTGTAAGGGCTGCGTCGTCAATCTCATCTTCCCGGAGATAGATACTGTCGATCACGGCACGGATTCGTTTCAGCTTATCCTCCGAAAACTTGCCGTCCTCACTTTTTTCCTCAAGCACCGACAACTCAGGCACAGCTCTGACCACTGTTTTTTTTATTCCATTTACGGCTGTCATAATACATAACATAGCAAGGGCGCCGCACAGCGCCCCTTTTATAAATCTATACTTGTCGTTCATTTTCAGCTCCATTTTTTAATGATACAGAAAACATGCCGACGGCAGTTCTGCACATGATGATATTCCAAACTGCAGACACATCCCCGCCTGCTATTCTCAAAAACTCTTACAGATAAATCTGCGGATTTACAGGCGATCCGTTCAGTTCTACCTGAAAATGCAGGTGCGGCCCGCTCGAATACCCGGTAGTCCCCACATATCCGACCTGCTGGCCTTTGCTCACCGACTGTCCTGCAGTAACTGCCAGTGCAGAATGGTGCATATACTTTGTCACAAATCCATTGCCATGGTCTATGACAACCCAGTTTCCCGCACTGTCGCTCCATCCTGCGATCAATACGGTTCCCGAATCAGCAGCATATGTAGGCGACCCGCTTGACGCGGCAAGATCAAGTCCGTTGTGGAAGGCATTGTCAAATGTACGGTATCCGAATGTACTGGAAACATACCCGCTGGGACAAGGATTTGTAAACTGTCCGTTTCCGCTTACGACAACGTCCGTGCTTGGAATATAGGTGCTTCCTCCGCTTCCGCTTGCACGCGCCGCTGCCTCGGCTTCTGCTGCCGCGGCAGCTGCTGCAGCAGCGGCGGCTTCTGCTGCCGCCTGTTCCTCCCGCCTGCGTTTCTCTTCTTCCGCCTGCCGGATCAGTTCCTGCAAAAGCGCAGCATTTTCACCGATCTGGCCCTCCAGATCTGCAATCTGCAGATTTTTCTCCGCCAGCAATTGCTCTACTTCTGCCTGTTTTGCGAGCAGTGCATCCCGCAGTTCTCCCAGTACCACATATTCTTCCTGAAGAACTTTTTCCTTTTCTTCTACATCACGGCGGATTTCCTGAAAGTCCACCAGCCGGTCCCTGTCATAGGTGGAAAGCTGGTTTACATACTCTACGTTATTCAGAAATTCCCCCATATTCTCACTGTTCAATAAAACCTCTATGAACTGGGCATTTCCCACCTCATACATGAACTTGATACGCTTTTTCATACTCTGATACTGTGTATTCTCATCTACCTTGGCACGAACATATTCTTCCTCAGCCTGCTGAATCTCCTCCTGCTTTCTGGCCAGCTTTTCCTGCGCTTCATTCATCTCCCCAATGATCTGATTCAGCTGCTCCGTCAGTGCATTCTTTTCTGCCTCTGCCGCACCTTTCTCTTCATCAAGCTGATTGGCTTTTTCCTGTGCCTCTTCAATCGTAGTTGCCTGTACATTCATTACTGTCCCCATGCACATCGCAAATACAAGTACCCCGCTTATTATACTCCTCTTAAATTTTTTCATACAACCCACCTTATTCTTTTCGTAACTTGTTACTATGAACGGCCGTGAACAGTAACTTCCCAGCCAGATATCTCTGAAAACACAGAGTATCTGACTTTCGCAGCCGCCGTGTACAGGGTCCGGACCCGCTGCCTGGCAAAATCATACCTTCAGATGTTTACGTACTGTAAAGTAACTTCCGAGAAAACCGATACCCACTCCGAGGCCCAGTCCGATGGGCAGTAAATAGCGGTATACGCTTAATACAGGAAGGAAGTCTATGATGTTCATCAGTAAGCTGAACTTCTCCATAACATATGCAACTGCTCTTCCGTAAAGTACATATAAAAGTGCAAGCGGCAGTACCGCGCCGACCAGACCGATGATCAGACCCTCAATCACAAAGGGGGAACGGACCACGAAGTCTTTCGCGCCGATATATTTCATGATCGCGATTTCTTCTTTCCGGACCGTAATACCCATAGCAACCGTATTGCTGATCAGGAAGATGGATACTCCGAACAGGATCAGTATGATCGCGATAGAAATATATGCTACCAGTACATTGACACTGGAAAGCATATTAGCCACCATATCCGACTTTTTCACACTGCGGACCCCGTCCAGGCTTCCTGCAAACCTCACCAGTTCCTGCTGGGTTGTGGAGAGTGATTTTCCGCCGCCGAGCAGGCTGATCTCCCCGTCTTCTTCCAGAGTTTTCATATAAACCTCATAGTTGCTGGAACTTGCCAGAGGATTGTCATTGCGGAATCCGTCTGCCAGTTCTTCATTTTCTCCGAAATACTTGGTCTTAAATTCATTCCATGCATCATCTGCAGACACATACTTAACGTCAGATACGTCGTCTCTCCCTCTCAGCGCCTGCCCGATATTATCAATCTGTGCCTGGGTGATGCCGTCTTCAAAAAACACGGTGATCGCCACGCCTTCTTCTGCGCTCTTGATAATATACTGGAAATTAAATAATATCGAAAAAAACAGGCCAAACAAAAAAATGCAGGCAGACATCGTAGCTATAGATGCAAGCGAAAACATCATGTTCCTTCCGATATTCTTAAACCCTTGTTTTATTACATATCCTATCGTACTAATCCTCATCTATATATCCACCTCTTTGTTCATCACTGACGATCACACCGTGCTTCATGGTGATCACCCGTTCATTCATCTCGTTAACGATCTCCTGGTTATGTGTTACCACAAGAACTGTAGTCCCCCTCTCATTTGCCTCTTTCAGAAGGCTCATGATCTCCCACGAATTGGTAGGGTCCAGATTCCCCGTCGGCTCATCCGCCAGCAGGATCGCCGGCTCATTCACAATTGCCCTTGCGATCGCCACACGCTGCTGCTCTCCGCCTGACAGTTCCTTTGGATGGGATTTATACTTCTGGGCAAGTCCTACCAGCGAAAGCGCAGCCGGGACCTTTTTCTTGATAACCCTGGTCGGCGTCTCAGTAACACGCAGGGCAAACGCGATGTTCTCATAGATATTGCGGTCCTTTAACAGACGGAAATCCTGGAATACAACTCCCAGACCTCTTCTGTACTTCGCAATGTGCCGATGCTTCATGCGATTCAGGTTCCGGCCATTCACAATGATCGTCCCCTCCGTCGGATCCAGCTCCTTCATGATCAGGCGGATCAATGTGGATTTGCCTGATCCGCTGTCTCCTACAATGAAAACAAATTCCCCTTTTTCAATCTTGACGGATACCCCATTGAGGGCGGCATTGCCCTTTGTGTACTCCTTCGTTACGTTCTTTAGTTCAATCATATGCTCCTCCTGAACACTTTGGGTGTACTCTTTTGTAGTTCTGATATTTGGGACAGCAGGCTTTAGAACCGTCAGCTGTGCCCGAATCTTTTAATACTCCAGTGTTTCCATATACTTCATGTACTTCACGACCATCAGCGCGATCTTAAATGTGATCGCATCCTCAAACACGCGCAGATCAAGCCCTGTGCTCTTCTGCAGCTTGTCGAGCCGGTATACCAGAGTATTCCTGTGGATATAAAGCTGCCTGGACGTCTCTGACACATTCAGGCTGTTCTCAAAGAATTTATTTATCGTTGCAAGCGTCTCTTCATCAAATTCATCCGGGGACTTCCCTTCAAAAATTTCTTTTATGAACATCTTGCACAGCGGAAGCGGAAGCTGATAGATCAGACGTCCGATCCCCAGGCTGCTGTATGCCACGATATCCTTCTCCACATAGAATATCTTGCCTACATCCAGCGCCAGTTTTGCCTCTTTGTAAGACTTGGAGACTTCTTTGATATCATTCACGACCGTACCATAGGCAATATGCATCTGCTCATCCCCGCTGTCCTCCCTCAGAATGGTCAGCATCTCCTTCGCCATCCTGGCAAGCTCCCTGCTGCCGTCCTTCTCAGCCAGTTCCTTTACGACGATGATATTCCTCTCGTCCACAGCCGTGACAAAATCCTTTGCTTTTCCTCCCAGAAGATTGCGCACATTATCCAGGGCGGCGCTGTCCTTCTCGTGTGAAGTCTCAATAATAAAGATAACACGTTTTACTTCTGTGTCAATATGTAATTTTTTGGCGCGGTTATAAATATCCACCAGGAGCAGGTTATCCATCAGCAGATTTTTTATAAAATTATCCTTATCAAACCGCTCTTTATAAGCCACCAGGAGATTCTGGATCTGGAAAGCGGCAATCTTACCAACCATATACGCGTCATCGCTCTCCCCGCCTGCCAGCAGGATATATTCCAACTGCTGCTCATCAAAAATCTTGAAAAACTGGCAGCCCTGGATCACCTGGCTGTCCGCCGGAGAAGCACCGAATGATAAAATCGCATCCTCAAATTCTTTACTCTCGCCAAAAGTGCTTGCCAGCACCTTTGCTTCTGTGTCAAATACACAGAAATCAATCCTGGAAATACTCTTCAACCCCTCAATTGTATTCAGAAGCACTTGATTCGTTATCATAATTTCTCTCCTCCGCTCATCTCCACTTATCCATGTGCACTTTTCACAAATTTATTTCCCACGGTTCCCATGAGAATATGCACATATCGTATATATGTTAATACAAAACGCCCAAAAAATAAAGAGGAAATCCATGATATTTATGCATTCCCCCATATTTTTAACAAAAAATTCATTTTTTGCCGTTGTGTAGAAATTATGCATTCTGCTGAATTTACATATTTTTCCTTTTTTTGGTATCCGCTGCTTTTACTCCTCCTGTCTGTTTTTCTGCTGGTCAACCAGATGGATGAACGCCCGCTTCAGGAAAAACTTTTTCAGTTTCCCGGCAGGCTTCTTTTTATTTTCCTCCTGCAGCAGGGACAGGCTGCATCCGATCCACACGCGGGCGTTCAAAAGCGCCTTTGACTCCGTGATAAAATTTTCCTGTTCCGGATAGGGGAGCACGGATATGATGCAGTCCGGTTCCACCCCGTTAATCTCATTGATGACGCTGTCTTTCCTGCCACCGTCTTCCGGCAGCACAGCCTGTCCGGCCGGCAGAAAGCCCCTTGCATATGGTCGGAGTTTTTCCTGTAGGAGCAGCAGGTCTTCCTCCTGTCCCGCCAGAAGAAAAACCTTCTTCCGTGTTCTCTGGAGATACTTGAAAAACATCTTTAAAAATACCCGTTTTTCCAGTTCCTTTATGAGATGTCCCTTATGTTCGGCAGCCCCTTCTAAAAGTCCGGACGCCTTTTCCGAAGCCTCCAGGATCTCCTTTTCCCCCGGCAGGACCAGGTCCAGCTTCTGCATCTTTTCCCGCCACTTTGGATCATCCTGCCCTTGTACCAGCAGTTCCAGAGTTACGATCTCGACGGTACTTACCGTTTCACTTTCCATAAACTGTACGATTCTCTTGAGCGTGTCCTTCGCAGTCAGTGCATCGATGTCTATCTCAAAGATATCTATCTTATTTTCCATGCCAACTCACCCGTTTCTTTTTCCCGATTCGTACAATTGTATCAAAAATGTCCTCTTTTTTCAACTACTTGAATTTAATTTCACATTTTTATAATCCGTCCGGTGTTACTGTTCACCCCCTTTGGGTGCTCCAGTAACAGTAGCCAGCCGTTTCCATTTACTTCATCACTGTACTTCCTGATCCTTCCTGCCGTTATCCTCCGCCTGCTGCATCCGCTTTCTCCGGGTGATCATTCCGCCGATCCGCCCCGTTTCCTTGGAAGAAAGGGAACGCCATCCATTCTGCATGACCTTGTCAAGCAGTCCCAGTTCTTCTGCGATCTCATATTTTAATTTTTCTTCCGGCTCCAGATTCTTCAGGTCAATCTTTTTATTCTTCTTTCCAGACATCAAAGTCTCCTCCTTATATCTGCTATGAAATTAATACGCCGGGTCCGCACGTCCTTACGCGCCGGTCTGATACTATTTCCCGCCGTACACAAGGAGTATTGCCAGAAAGTAAAAAGGCATTCAAAAAGAATGCCTTTTCTACAGTAACTCCGCTCTTAGATTTCGTCCGGTATGATCACTGCCGCCACAAAATATGCCAGACCGCAGGTCCCGAAGCTGCACACTCCGGCCAGTGCTACGCCCAGACGGATCAGTGTCGGGTCGATATTAAAATATTCTCCCACTCCTCCGCATACTCCGCAGATCATCCTGTTTTTCCTTGATCGATATAATTTCTTTTCATCCATGATTCATGTCTCCCTTCTATTTTCTATTGATATTCGAGTGTGTCTGAAAAGCTTCTACTTATCTAAGTGTTTTCCCTCAGCCGTCAAAGGACACATCCACCCGGCCGATACCGCATTCAATCTCCATCTTTCTGCTCCCGCCGTTATCGATCTTACGCTCATTGCCGAACCCGCTGTAAGTATCTCCTCCAACCGTCACGGAGCCGATTCCGCATTCCACTTCATAATTATAGTCTGTCTGACTTCCTGCCGCCGAATAGGTGACAGTCCCTACCCCGCATTCAATCTTTACTTTTTTCAGGGCCTCCCCATACACGTCGGCCTCTCCGGCGCCGCATTCCAGATCGAACTCCTCTGCCGTAAAGGAATCCAGATATACCTGTCCTGCTCCAACCTCGATTTTAAGCTCCTCTGCCTGAAGGAGGCCTGCCGTCAGCCGGCCTGCTCCGACTTTGACCGAAGCCTCTTCAAAGCGCAGGCCCGAAGGAACCCGAATGAGCAGGGTTCCCTCTGATTCGTATACACTGTGCACCAGATCATCCCATTTCTTTTTATTTTTCATTTCAATCTTGAGTTCTCCATTCTTGCTGGATATCTCCAAATCTTTGAGGATCTCATGGTTCATATCGCTGGTGTCTACAAAGACTTCATTGTCGTCACATTCATCAATCTCCACATCCAGGTGGGTCACATCGATCTTCAATTCCCGGATATCCGAAAAGCGCTCTCTCGAATAGAACGTGCTGGATTCCGTGCCGCCTGCGTCATCATCATAGCCTTCTGCATCTCCGTCATAGCTTTCGGAAAACTCCCCGGATTCACTGCGGGAAGCATCGCCTGCTCCTCCATAATGATTCCCCCAAAAATGCGCATTTACATCCATGATACTGAACGTCCCCCGGACTGTTTCCATCGTTGCTCCCAGCAGTATTCCGGAAATGCACAGCGCGATCCCCAGGATACCGAGAGAGATACACATGATCCAAAATACTTTCCAACGCTTTTTCATCTCCTACACCCCTGCCTTTCTATGAAACGGCCTCCGGCAGACTCCCACCAGCAGCCTGAACAATGCCGGATAGACCAGCATACACAGGCGTACCGCCGCCACTGCTGCCACCAGCCCTATGACAAAAATCAAAAGCCCGATTCCCGCTGTCAGAAGCGCCACCGAAGGGAGTATGATCAGCTTTGAAAGTCCTGCACCGATGATCACGGCCCCTGCGATCACAACTGCAGCAGCGCCTATCACCAGCGCAAAGAATATGGAAACTGCAGCGACAGCAATTCCAAAAATGACCGCGGCAGCGGCGATCACCATCGGAAATGCCACCGGCACCGCACAAAAGACGATCAGCGCGACCAGCAGTATTTTCAGGCCGCGGTTCGTCCATGGCCCGCTTTTCTGCCGATAGGAAGTATTCCCCTGATCACCGCTTCCATACGCATTCCCATACGTATCATTTCCATTATTATATGCGCTGCCCCCGCTTTCATACGTCTTGTTTCCATAGGAATAGCTGCTTCCCTGAGCCGCATCCCCATATGCTCCTCCGCTGAAAGAGGTCTTATCCTGCCCCTGGTAGGAATACCGGTTCTGGGATTTCTTCTCCTTCTTCGGCTCCCGGCGCATCAAATCGTCCTTCTTCGCAAAGCGTTCATCTGTATATCCGTATTCCGTAAACTCACCGCCGTCCATACCGCCGTTCTTCAGACCGGCCTTGATCAGCGCGGCTACCTTCTGCGGACTCCCAAGCTCCGCCAATACCTGGGCCTCGTTCTCCTTGCCTGCATCCGCAAAATAATCTGAGTAATACTGCAGCGCCTCCTCCTTCTCTTCCTCGGGGACTCCTGCAAGCAGTCCTTCCAGTTCTTTCATATATTCCTCATAGCTCATACAGTCATCCCTCCTTCAAATATATCCGAAATCTTTTTAGAATAATTTTTCCATTCTGTCTTGTACAGATTCAACTGTACCGCGCCCTTTTCCGTCACTTTATAGTACCGTCTGTTCCTGCCGTCAAACTGCCTGTCGTATACTTCCAGGCATTCATCCTTCTGCAGGCGCCTCAGAACGGGATACAGTGTCGATTCCGATACATCGATCGCCTTACGCACGTCCTGCGTGATCTTATACCCGTAAGTTCCTTCCGTTTCCCGGGTCACTACCGCAAGAACGATCGCGTCCAGCAGCGCCGCACCTGTATTAAATACCATTCAATCACCTCTTTGCTCTCTTAATGATGATGCCATCGTCAAAAAGCCATTGCCTTCATCTCCGTATAAAAAAACTGACCAAGAAAATAATATTACAATTTTCTTAATATTGTTTTTTCATTTATATTATATTCAATATAATATTGTTTGTCAATAACTTTTTGAAAAAATCAGCAAACATTTCTTACAAGCTGTGCTTGACGAATCTGTCTGCTGATTTGAATCATTTCGCTTTACTTTTTCAGACTTGTATCTCTTCTTTTAGTGTAAAAGAATAGATAAGTTTCTCCTTCACCTTTTTTCCAAGGAGCAGCTCCAGCGCTTCCGCATAATATTCCAGCTGGGCATGGTATTTTTCTTTCAGGTCTTCTGGACGTCTTGCCTTGTCTGTCTTATAGTCCAGTACGATCAGTTCCCCGTCCTCTTCAAAGTATACGTCTATGATTCCCTGGATCAGAATCACTTCCCCGCCCGTCACTTCCGGATAGATTTCTTTCGCGTCCACCCCCAGAACAAAGGGCTGTTCCTTGTAAAGCAGAGACTGCTGTGCTGCCCGGTGCATCCTCTGTCCGGAGGCGCAGTGCAGGAATCCCAGGATATCCCGGATCCGGATGCAGGCCGCCATTTCCTCTGACAGCTTCTTTTCTTCTTTCAGCCTGTCAATGGCATCCTGCAGGCTGGTTTCTTCGTATTCCTTTGTAAAATCCAGCAGCTCCAGCAGCTTATGATACGCGCTTCCCCGGGAAGCCCCCGCAAGTTCCTCCTGCTCCTGCAGAAACCGGGGGATCAGCGGGATGACGTCCGGCTCCTCAAATGCCTGCTCCCCGCCTTCTTCCGAAAGGTAAGCCCTCTTTTTCAGCTCCGACACCGTAAATTTCATTTTCATCTTCCGGTCATTCTCATAGGGATAGGCAAATCCCGTCTGTTCCTCCAGGCGCGCTTTCAATTCCGGTGCATACACCCGGCTTGTATCCCAGTGCTCCAGCACGTCTTTTGCCAGCATTTCCCCCTTTTCCTCCGCAGCATCCAGAAGGGCCGCATCCCGGCCGCTTTGGATATAGATACGGACAGGTGACTCTCTTTTGCAGACAGCCGGAAGCACCCAGTCCAGATAATTTCTTGCACCGGCCAGCCGGTAAAAGGGAAGCGCCTCTTCCGATACAAAGCATTCCGACTGCAGAGCGGTCTCTTCCAGCACCTTCTCCGCTTCCCGAAGCTGCCCGGTGAGGATCAGCTTTTCCTTCGCACGGGTCATAGCCACATAAAGTACCCGCAGCTCCTCTCCCAGATTTTCCAGCATGACTTCCCGCTGGATGATCTTTTTCAAAAGGGTCGGGATCTTCGTCCTCCGTTCCAGATCCACCGCATCGATCCCCACGCCCCATTCCGGATGAATGATCATGCTGCCCCTCAGATCCTGGGTATTGAACCTCTTGCCCATACCTGCCACAAACACGATCGGAAATTCCAGCCCCTTGCTCTTATGGATACTCATGATCCGCACTGTATCAGATTGTTCATCCGCAATATTGGCCTCCCCATAATCCACATTGTATTTTTGGAGCTGCTCGATATAGCGCACAAAATTGAACAATCCTTTGTAGCTGCTCCCTTCAAATACAGCCGCCTTTTCCACCAGCATCTCCAGATTGGCCGCCCGCTGTTCGCCCCCCGGCATTGCGGAAACATACAGGCCATACCCTGTGTCTTCCATGATCTTCCAGAGCAGTTCATGAATCGCCGTAAAAGGAACCATATCCCGGAAATGTTCCAGCTGCCTGTAAAATGCATCCAGGCGTCTCCACAGTTCCCCCTCCTGGTTTTCTTCCCCGAACCCCTGCATCCGCCCTGCGTTTACATATTGTTCCGCGGCTTCATAAAATGTCCCCTCCGGATAAGACGTGCGGATCTCTGCCATCTGCCCCGCGTCCAGCTTTGCAAATGGAGATGCCAGCACTGCGGCAAGGGGCACATCCTGTCTCTGGTTGTCCAGAAGCCGCAGGTAATCCAGCATTACGCTGACCTCATAGGCCTCAAAATATCCCTCCCTGCTGCCCGCATAGGCCGGGATCCCTTCCTCCATCAGAACCGCCGAGAATACATCCGCCCAGCCCTGGATGCTCCGGGTCAGGATCACGATATCCTGATATCTGGCTTTTCGGTACTCCCCGGTCTTTTTATCCTTCACCCGTCCGTTTCGGACCAGTTCATGGATCCGCTTTGCCACCATCCGGGCTTCCAGCTGCCGGTCCGTCCCCTGCGCATACCTGGTTTCTCCCTCCTCATCCGGCAGTTCCAGATCCGAGGTATCCAGAATGAGCAGCTCTGTTTCATTGACCGAGACCCCGTCCGCCCCAAGGAGAGGTTCAAAGTCCGCGCCCGGATAGAGCGCCGCCTGGCCGTCATACACGATCCCTCCCAGTTCTTTGCGCATGATCCTCCGGAACACGTCGTTTACGCTGTCCAATACTTCTGCCCTGCTTCGGAAGTTCCGGTGCAGGTCGATCCTCTGCCTGTCACTGTCTCCGGTATCATAGGTATCATATTTTTCCATGAACAGCTCCGGCCTGGAGAGCCGGAACCGGTAAATACTCTGCTTCACGTCCCCTACCATAAAAATGTTATTCTTTCCCCGGCTGACTGTGGAAACGCAGGTCAATATCGCCTCCTGGATCAGGTTGCTGTCCTGGTACTCATCGATCATTACTTCCACGAACTGCTCCTGATATTCCCGGGCCGCCGGAGACGGAACCAGTTCCCCTCCCTGCTCCTGTGTCAGGATACGCAGCGCAAACTGCTCCATGTCGCTGAAGTCGATCATATTTTTACTCCGCTTTTGTTCCGCAAACGCCTCTCCGAACCGGATCACCAGTTCTGTAAACACCTTCATGACCCCGCAGGAGGATTCCATATCCTGCAGCAATTCCTCCGGTCTTTCATAGAAATAGGTTCCGGCCAGGTCCTTCACCAGCTTTTTCACCTGGTCCCGGAACGCCTTGACCTGGTCTCGTTTTTCCGGAGACACGCTTTCATCCTTTTTCCCGGACAGACGCTTCCAGCTGACAGCCGAAATCCGTTCATACAGCCCGGCAAAGGTATCCGCAGCCAGGATCCCCTCCAGCATCTCCAGGTCCGCTTCCAGCGTCTCCCCGTACATATAAGGCCCGTCCGGTTCCTCACAGATCCGGATCCCCTGCGCTAAAAGTTCCTGGACATCCGCAAGATACTGCTTCACCTGTGCCATAGCCTTCCAAAAACAGGCCGGCTCCTCCAATTCCTCATCCCCCGGCGTGCAGGGCGCATACATCTGCGCACACTGCCTGAGCCACTTCTCAGGCTGCGGATAGCTTCTGGAATACTCATAGAGCTGCAGGATCAGTTCTTCCAGCTTCCGGTCATTTCTCCCGCTGCCCATCTTTTCCACAAACTCCAGAAAGTCTTCCGCCCCTTCCGCATAACATTCCTCCAGCAGTTCCTCCAGGACATCCTGCTTCAGGAGTTTTAATTCCCCTTCCTCCGCGATCCGAAATCCCGGGTCAATGTCAATGACATGAAAATGCTCCCGGATCACCGAAAGGCAGAAGCTGTGGATGGTGGTGATCAAGGCGCTGTGGATCAAGGTCGCCTGACGCTGCAGATGCACGTCCTCCGGCCTGTTTTCCAGTTCCTTCTCAATGGCTCCCCGGATCCGTTCCTTCATCTCTGCAGCGGCCGCCTCCGTAAAAGTAACGATCAGAAGGCGGTCCACATCCACCGGATGTTCCTGATCCGTCAGGATCCGTATGATCCTCTCCACCAGCACTGCCGTCTTCCCCGAGCCTGCCGCTGCAGACACCAGGATATTCCGGTTCCGCAGTTCGATCACCTTGGTCTGCTCCTTGGTCCATTGTACCCCCATTTACAGCTCCCCCCTTTCCGTCTCCATCCGGATGTGCTCCATGACTTCTTCTTTTGAGTAGTTCTCCAGGCTCCGGTAAGCATACCCGTCCAGCCGCGGATCAAAACCGCAGATTCCGCGGTAGGCACAATAATCACAGCCTGTACTTCCATTCAGTTCATAGGGCGCGGCCTCCGCATGCCCTCCTCCCATCTGTGCTTTCAGTTCCTGTTCCTTCTTCTTTGCAAAGGCCAAGAAGAGCGCAAAATCCTCCGGCGGCAGAGTACGGGAACTTTTGCTCAGGCTTCCGTCCTTATTTCTCCCCACCGGGATCAGATTGGAGCTGCCGCTCAATCCCCGCTCCAGATGTTCGATCACTGTCTCGTCTGCATTCACCAGGCCGTCCAGCCGGAGCTCTTTCAGAAGCTTCCCTTCCAGAACCTGGTCGTTTGATTCCTTCTCCACAAAGGGATCCTGCATACGGTAATAAAAGATTCCCGCCGGAACTACTTCCTTCCCTGGCGCATCCCCCTTAGCAGTTTTCTTTTTTTCCAGCTCCAGCGCCGCATTGAGATATACCGGAAGCTGCATCTGGAGCCCGTGATAAAAGGCCGTGATGTCAAAGCTTTTCATCCCAGTCTTATAATCGGTCACCTTTACGTAGACATTCCCGTCATCCTCGCAGGTATCGATCCGGTCGATCTTCCCGCTGCCGAATTTCAGTTCAAAGCCGCTGGGACGGAAATCCCCCTGGGCCATCTGCTTTGTCAGCGCCCACACGGAACGCCGGATCAGGTTCGTGATCCGCGTGATCATATATTCATTGCGTGCGCTGCTGAACAATACCGTATTGCCGTAGTCCGCGATGCTCTCCTCCACGCTCTCCCGGATCAGCTGTTCCCGAAGCTCCTCGGTCAGCTCCGCCCAGTCCATCCGGTACTCCTCCGCCTTCCGGGCAAACCGCTCCATAGACTGGTGGGCGATATTTCCCAGATCTAATGACTCGAACTGGTACTGCTCCCGTTCCGACAGACGCAGCCCATAGGTCAGAAAATGAGCGTAGGCGCAGGAGGCAAACTGCTCCAGCCGGGTCACACTCACCCGGGAAGCCTCTCCGAAGAGCCTCTCTGCCGCTGCCTTTGCCAGAAGATCCGGCTCCTTCCTGTAAAATGCCGCATCCAAGATTCGGCCCACCCTCTCTGGCTCCTGCTTCCGATACCAGGTATACAGCTCTTTCCATTCCTCGCCGAGCCCCTGCCTCCGGCTGCGGAGTCCCGCGGCGACACAGGCCGCGCCCGTATCCCGGGTCAGCTCCTGCTCCGAAAGGGTGCGCATGTTTACATCTGACACCTGGATCCCAGGAAACAGGCGGCGGATGTCCTGGATCAGGTAAGCCGGACGCAGAGCCTTCCCGTCGGAGGATACCTTGCTGAATGACAGGTACAGCTTTTCCGAGGGCTTCGTCAGATTCATATAGAGATAAAATTTCTGGATATAAGTCTTTTCCTTTGCCCCCGGAGAAAGGGACAGCTTCTGTTTTGAAAATTTTTCCCTGTCCCGTTCCGACAAAAGCCCGCCCTGCCCCAGATTTCCGGGAAGAAAGGTATCGTTGGCTCCCACAAAAAACAAAACCTTCAGGTTGTTCAGCCGTGTCCTCTCCACATCACCGATGACCACCTGGTCCAGGCTGGGCGGAATGACCCCCACCTTGGCCTCCTCCAGCCCGGCATCCAGAAGCTCCCGGTATTCCTGCAGGGATACCGGTTCCTCCCCCAAAAGCTCTGTAAATTTGTCAAACAGTTCGATCACAATACGGTAAACCTGGGAATACTCTTTTGCCAGCGCCAGCTCTCCCATAGACTGAAACAGAAGCTCCTGCTTCCGGATCTGCTCCTGGAGCTTCTCCTGTACAAAATATTCATACACGGCAAGCGTAATGTCCCCCACCGTCTTTTTTCGTTTCCGCAGAATAAACAGAAGGTTTTCCAGCTTTTCCACAAACCGTACCCGAAGGCCGTTGAGAAATTGCTGCTCCTCTTCCGTGCCTCCCCTGGCAGGCCTCGTCCATGGCTCCTGCCATTTTTTGTAGCCCCGGATCCCCAGCGCGATCACATAATTCTCCAGCCGGTCCGTCTCTTCCCTGGTAAATCCGGACATCCCGGTGCGCAGAAAGCGGAACACGCTTTCATAGGAAAAGTTTTCATCCGCCATCGCCAGAAGGCTCCGCACATATTCCACAAATGCATTTAACAGGATGCTTTTCTTGTGGTCCATAAATTCCGGAATCTCAAAGGTATCAAATGCCTTTTCCAGATGTGCCGCATAGGTGTTCATATCACTGGCGATCACCGCCATATCCCGGTAGCGGTAACCCTCTTCTCTTACAAGACGCCGGATCTGGGACGCCACAAATTCTGCTTCCTCCCTGGGATTGCGCACTGCATGGATGAAAACTGCATCTGCCGCAGCATCCTTCCTGTTGTCTGCAGCGCCCTTGTCGGCAGTTCCATGATTCTCCGTATACCGGAAGAGCTTTTCTTCCAGCAGCCCCAGCGCCGGATTTTCCTGAAAACGCCGCACCGGTTTTTCATATAAGTACACCGGCTCCTCCACCATGGTCTTCTGTTCTCCGGCAATCTTCACAAGCCCGGTGACCATCTGCTTGCTGATCGCGAAAAGCTGATAGGGGTGGAGATACACAAACGGATCCTCCCTCTCGTCCATCACAGCGGTGACAACCACCTTTTTGCACGCCTTCATCAATTCCCCCAGAAGCTTATTCTGCACCGGAGTAAATCCGGTGAATCCGTCCAATACCACAACGCTGTTTTTCAAAAGGGCCGACTCCATGACCAGATCGCTCAGTACGTCCAGCAATTCCTCCTTTGTGATATATCTGTCCGCCAGATAATCCTCAAATCCTTCATACACGGTCCGGATATCCGACAATTTATAATACAGATAGCTTTCCGGCTCCAGCGTTTCCAGAAATGCATCCAGCTCCTCAAGCCCGATTCCATACTGGGTAAACTCGGAGATCACAGACTTCACCTCGCTGATGTACCCCTGCTTTTTCAGATTCCCCTTTAGGATTTTCAGATCCTTTTCAAACTTCCCCGCAATCTTGCGCAGGATCAGGTTCTTCCCCTCATCGTCCAGTACCCGGTGGTCTTCCTTTCCCAGTTCTTCAAAGATCCGGTGGGAAAGGCGCACAAAGCTGAGCACATCGATATTCATGATCCCGTGCCTTGGATGGGCCGTGCACAGATCCTTCTGAGTCTGCATGGTAAACTGCTCCGGCACCAGCACCAGATAATTAGTCTCGGGATGCTCCAGGGAATCCTTTACGATCTGCTCATATAAATAATGGGACTTTCCAGCCCCAGAATTTCCAAAAATAAACTGTAATGACATGATATTTCTCCCTTGTCTTCTGTCTGCGCCGGGCCGAATGCCGGCACTCTACCAGATCCTCCCGGACTGTCTCATGTGAAGATACCGCTTAATGTCTCTCTCTGCCCCCTTCGGGTAACCCAAAAACTGGCAGCCATAGCCGTATCGTCCGTCCCGGAACACCTCTTCCCGCAGGATGTTGACCCGCATCCGATGCTCATTCTCAACAAAGCAGTAAGAAAACTCTGCCGAATCTCCGCACTGCTGCCTCATTCTGGTTATAAAATAGATCCCGCCCTCACCAATATTCTGAATGACCCCTGTAAATTCTTCCTGGCTCGAACCTGTAAATACCGTTTCCTTCTCCATTCCTGACCGGAGGCTCCTCCGCCCTTCTACGATCTCGATCACTTCCAAAATATCGCAGTCCGCAAGCCACGGCGCCTGTATGGACGCGTCATAATTCCTTCTGACGGCAAGCCCGCAGTATGCCTTGACGCACCCGATCTGGCTGTCGAAAAAATCAATCCGGATCTCCGCCGTATCGGACAGCTCCTGCTCCCTGTTCAAAAGCAGTATGATCTGCTCCCCGCTGCATTTTACCTGAATCCTCTTCTGATTCCCCTGTTCTGACTCATAGACAGCACAGACCGTACAATTATTTAAAACCATTGGTTTTGCTCCTCCTGATAAAAAACGGAATCTGTTCACAATCTTCACAGATACGCTTTGGATTCCATAAAAATCACCTGCGGCGATATGATGACTCTTTTTAACACTAACATTATAGCGAATATCCCCCGCCTTTACAAGACAGAAAAAAAGCACCTGCCGGCCGGCGAGGGGCTGGAGTTACATGTCACACCCCGACCAATCACCACGCTGATTGGTCGGGAGGATGCACATAAAAGCTGGTATTCAGGCCGCCCATTGCCGAAGGCAATTTTAAATGGCGGCCTGAGTTACAGGGCACGCCTGGTCAAGGTGTGACCTGTAACGGGCTGGATGCCCGTTCCATCACTGAATTGGCCGGATGCCGTGCAGCAAGTGCACGACACCGTGTGAACAGTAACCACGCGGTGTTACTTTATTGAACAGACGCCGTGCAGCAAGGTGCACGGCGTCGTATAAACAGAAACGATGCTTTATTTATATTCCTCAAATCATCCCAGATGCCAGATATCCTCATTATATTCCGCGATCGTCCGGTCCGAGGAAAAATACCCGGCCTCACTGATATTGATCAGCGCCATCCTCGCCCATTTTTTCGGATTCACGGCGTAGTCTGCAATTGCCTGGTTTTTGCGCACAACATAGGCATTAAAATCAGGAAATGTCTGGAACCAGTCCTTTCCGACCAGTTCATTTTTCAGGCTTCTAAGACTTCCTTCATCTCCCTCCGCCAGCATCAGCTCTCCGTCGATAAAATCTACCGCACGCCGGAGGTTGGGGTCCGTGTCATACCATTCACGGGCGCAGTAATCCCCTTTCTCATAAAGCCGGATCACCTGCCTGCTGCTCTGTCCGAAGATATAGATATTTTCCCCGCCCACGCAGTCCGCGATCTCTACATTTGCTCCGTCCAGTGTTCCAAGCGTGACCGCTCCGTTTAACATGAACTTCATATTTCCGGTTCCGGAGGCCTCCTTCGAAGCAAGGCTGATCTGCTCAGACAGGTCGCAGGCCGGAATCATCTTTTCCGCTGCCGTCACATTATAATTCTCGATCAGCACGATCTGGATCCATTTGGAAACCTCCGGATCATCCGCGATGACCTTCGACAATGTCAGCAGCGCATGGATGATATTTTTTGCCGTAATATATGCCGGAGCGGCTTTTGCCCCGAATACTGCAGTGATGGGCGCAGCCGGAAGGTGCCCGCTCTTGATCTCAAAATACTGGTGGATGAGATATAGCAGGTTCAATTGCTGCCGCTTATACTCATGGAGCCGCTTTGACTGGATAGAAAATATGGAATCCGGATTCAGTGTGACCCCCTGCTTTTTATACAGCCAGTCTGAGAGCTTCTTCTTATTTGCAGTCTTGATTTCCGCCAGCCGTTTCAGGACTGCCTGGTCCTCCGCAAAAGAAGCCAGCTTTTTCAGCTCCGATGCATCCTTCCTGAATCCCGGCCCGATCAGGCTCTCGATATATTCTGCCAGTTCGCGGTTGCAGGAAAGAAGCCACCGTCTGAACGTAATCCCGTTTGTCTTATTGTTAAATTTATCCGGATAGAGCCGGTAAAACTGGTTCAGCTCGCTTTCCTTCAAAATCTCTGTATGAAGGGCCGCCACGCCGTTTGTGCTGTGTGTAAAATGAATATCCATATTCGCCATATGGACCAGATGCCCCTTGTCAATGATGGCCATATCTTCCCTGTCCGTTTTTTCCTTTACAGCTTCATCCAGCTTGCGGATCACAGGCATAAGCTGCGGGACCACCTCTTCCAGGTAGCTTTCCGGCCATTTTTCCAATGCTTCCGCCAAAATCGTATGATTCGTATACGCGCAGGTCTTGGTCACGATTTCCGCCGCCTCTTCAAATTCGATCCCCTTTTCGCCAAGCAGACGGATCAGTTCCGGAATCACCATGGACGGATGGGTATCATTGATCTGGATGGCCGCGTAATCCGCAAGGTCATGCAGCTTACATCCCCGCTCCATGCATTCCTCCAGGATCATCTGCGCCCCGGCGCTGACCATCAGGTACTGCTGGTAAATACGCAGCTTGCGGCCTTCGTCATCACTGTCGTCAGGATATAAAAACAGTGTCAGGTTTTTGCCGATCTCGGTCTTGTCAAAGGAGATCCCTTCCGTGATCATGCTCTCGTCAACCGTATCCAGGTCAAACAGATTCAGCTTATTTGTACGTCCGTCATAGCCCGTCACATCCAGCTGGTACAGACGCGCTTCATACTCCTTGCCGGCAAGACTGACCTCATAGGTCTTTCCCGTATCCTCGGCCCACTGAGCGCCGTTCAGCCAGTAGTCCGGCGCTTCATTCTGAAAATGGTTCCGAAAGTTCTGACGGAACAGGCCGCAGTGATAACGCAGCCCCACACCGTCTCCCGGCAGATCCAGCGTTGCAAGGGAGTCCAGGAAACAGGCCGCCAGACGTCCAAGTCCCCCGTTTCCAAGACTGGGCTCTGGTTCGATCTCTTCCAGCTCTGCCAGCGATTTACCATGTTCTTTTAAGAGTATGTCGACCTCATCATAGATTCCCAGGTTGATCAGATTATTGCTCAGCAGCTTTCCGATCAAAAATTCCGCCGATATATAATACAGCTTCCTCCCTTTGACTTCCTTCTCCTTTACCTTGCTCTCTTCCTTTACAATTGTCATCAATGCTTTATAAATTTCCTCATAACTGCTTTCTGCGACCGACTTTTTACAAATTGCTTCCAATCTTGTCTTCATGGCTCAAAACTCCTTTCGCATATGAAATCATCTTTTTAAGTTCTCACTATGATCGTCACCCAAATTTCCAGGCCGTGAACAGTAACACTGTAACTATTTTTTACCATATTCCGTTACAAAATACCTGTACTTTCGATGCAACATATTATACAATACTATCATGAGTGAAAAACATTTCCCTATTCAGGACAATTCCATAAACGGCTATCATGAGACGAAAAAGCATACGGATCTTATGTTCCCCTACAACGTCTATCCGTGCACGATCCCCGATGATTTTCCGTCCGTATCACTGCATTGGCAGGATACCATGGAGATCATCTACATCAAAAAGGGACGTGGGACGGCCCAGGCAGACCTGTCTGTTTTTGAGGTACAGGCAGGTGATATCATTCTTGCACCTCCCGGGCATCTTCATGGGTTAAGACATATACATGGAATCCGTATGGAATATGAAAATATTATTTTTGACATGACCTTTTTGGGAAGCGGCGTGATCGACCTGTGCAGTCAGAAGTATCTGATCCCTTTGCTGAGAAATGAATTAAAGCTTCCTGTTTACATTTCCCCAAAGGATGCATGTTATGAACAGATCTCCGCTTGTCTCGATAATGCCGATATGCTGTGTGACCGCCGGCCGTCCGGTTATGAACTGGAAGTCAAAGCAGATATGATGAAATTATTTTCTATCCTGTTTCGGATGGCAGATCCGGCGGATCAGGTGCATCCTGTCCCTGCGAATATTGACCGGCTTAAATCCATCCTTATTTTTATCGAAGAAAATTTTCAGCGGCCCCTCACGGTGGAGGAAGCCGCTGATGTGTGCGGTTACAGCGCCAGTCATTTTATGCGCTGGTTCCGTCAGGTGACGGGGACGAGTTTTATCCGCTACCTCAACCAGTTCCGTCTGGAAAAGGCTTTTCTGGAATTAAAAAATACCGATAAAACCGTATTAGAGATTTCCCATGAGACCGGATTTGACAATCTCTCCAACTTCAACCGCCTGTTTAAAAAGCAATTTCAGATGACGCCCAGAGAACTTCGCCCTTCTTAAGAAAGGCATGCGTCTCCCCGTTCCTCCACCAGCCGGTAACCCACCGACTCTACCCGGCGCGCCAGACATTGTCTGCACTCAGCCGCTTCCTCTCCGGTGCAGATCTTATTGTCGTACAGATCATACTGCTTCCGGTTCTTTACTGGAGACAGGTTGGGCATCACCACATTGGCCCCGGCCAGCAGCCCTTTTTCCCGGCCCTTTGGATCCAGGGTTCCCAGCGCAGTGGTTGCCGGGAGCAGCGCCTTCGGAAGCAGGATCCGGATCACAGACAATAAAAACAGCGTCAGATCCGTACTTCCCGCTTCCGCTTCCGCAAATGGAGTATCATGATGCGGAATAAACGGACCGATCCCCACCATCTCCGGCTGCAGTTCTTCCAGAAAGCACAGATCCTCTGCCAGCTGCGCGCCGGTCTGCCCGGGAGAGCCTACCATAAATCCCGCGCCCACCTGGTATCCAAGTGTTTTCAGGTCCTGCAGGCAGCGTTTCCGATTGTCAAGCGTCATGTTCTCCGGGTGGAGCTTCCGATAATGCGCTTCGTCCGCCGTCTCATGCCGCAGCAGATAGCGGTCGGCCCCGGCCTCCCGCAATATCCTGTAACTTTCATAGGACCTTTCCCCGATGGACAGAGTCAGGGCACAGTCCGGATAACGTGTCTTGATCTCCCGGACGATCTCTGCCATCCGTTCATCTGTATAAAAAGGATCCTCCCCGCCCTGGAGCACAAATGTCCTAAATCCCAGTCCGTATCCGTTCTCGCAGCAGTCCAGGATTTCCTCCTGGCTCAGACGGTATCTTTTGACATTCGGGTTTCCGCAGCGTATCCCGCAGTAATAACAGTTGTTTTTACAATAATTGGAAAACTCGATCAGCCCTCTTGTAAAGACTTTATCTCCGTAATACAGCTTGCGGAGCCGGACTGCTTCCTGCGCCAGCCTGGCACGTATTTCCTGGTTTCCGGCTTTTTCCAAAAGTTCCTCATACTCTTTCCTGGTCAGAGTGTGATCACGTATTAATCTTTCTGTCAGAATCACGTTTTCTTCTCCTTGTTATTCCCGCGAAGCAGCAAGCCCGGCAGCCATGCTTCTGACGGCTGCCGTGCAGGTCTTCCGATGTTTCGCACAGCCACGGTACGGACACCTTAAAAAATATGTTCCTTCGGATTTTCATCCTCAAATTCAAATACACACCGCTCAAAGGCGTTGATCACATGGGTGTCCTGATATTTATCATACCGCTTGTGATTTCTTCCGTAGGACATATGTACATGCCCGTGAAGAAAAAATTTGGGCCGGTATTTCTCGATCAATGTCCGGAATATCTGAAATCCCTGATGCGGCAAATCCCGCCCGTCATTTAACTGATAGGCGGGCGCATGTGTAACCAATATGTCAAATCCCTGATGCCGGAACAGTTTGAACCACAGCTTTGCGGCCCTGCGCTTCATCTCCCGCTCCGTGTACTGGTGCTGCCCCGAGCAGTAGCGCATGGAACCGCCCAGCCCCAGGATCCGTACCCCTTCATGGACATAAATCTGATCCTCAATGCAGATACATCCCTCCGGCGGAATGCGTTCATATTTGCTGTCATGGTTCCCATGTACATACAGAACCGGTACGGAAGAGAGAGTCACCAGAAAGGAAAGGTAGTTCGGATCCAAATCTCCGCAGGATATGATCAGGTCGATTCCATCCAATTTGCCCTTTTCATAAAAATCCCACAGATACTTAGACTCCTCATCCGCAATTGCCAGTATCTTCATACGTCTGTTAACCTTCCTTTTTCTGTACTCCCTGCTGTTCGATGACAGGTTTTGCTTCTTCCTTCAGTTCTTCCTTTTTGGGAATGGAACCGATCACATTCTCCGCCAGCCAATCCATCGTCATGATCTCTTCCGGCGACAGGATCCGATCCGGCTCTCCCTGTACAACTCCCGTCTGGGAATACAAAATCCCGGAAAACGGATTAAATATATCGGAACTGATGGTCGCCCTCAAAAGCTCCACCAGACGTTTTGTCCCTATCGGCAGGTTCTGGGAGCAGATCACATCGATCACTCCTGCCGACATTCCCCACCAGTAATTGATGGCTTTCGTAGATGCCGGGTTGTCGTCATATTTCCAGGTTCCGTCCATGATCGTCCGGATCAGCCTTTCATAAAACTTGCCCCAGTGCCACAGCGGCATGGCAAGATTTCTCATCCAGCCGCCTTCCTGGTGATAAAGTCCGAAGAACCGGGAAGCGTCTTCCGGAATCACCATATCCCGCCCGGATATACAGGAGGATCCGTTGCTCCTGATCTTTTCATCTATGTCCACATCCTTCAATGTGGACCATTCCAAAAATACCTCTGCCCGCGGGTTGATCATCTTCGCTCCCAGTGCAAAAGCATTGATATTTGCAATAGAGCCGCAGATCGGATAGTCTGCGATATAGGTCATACGGTTATTTTCCGCCATCGCCCCGGCGATGGCTCCCATTAAAAACTTTGCCTCGTGCATACGCGAGTAATAAGTACGGATATATCGGTGGGATGTATTCAGGGAGCAGTTCAGGATCCGGATCTCCGGATTGGCGATCGCTGCTTTTACACTTGCCTGTACAAAGGTCGGCGTGGTCGTAAAGATCAGGTTGCAGCCTGAACCGATGGCCTCCTCCAGCATCGCTTCGATATTATCCAGAGTCGCATTCTCATAGCTGACCGTCTGCACCTCGTCGAAAAATGCCTGCTCCAGATGCAGCCGCCCCAGCTCATGGGCATATGCCCACGCCGAGGTTCCCGGTGTCTTTTCATATATAAATCCGATTTTCAGCTTGGGCATGCTAAGCGGCAGTAGAAGGCTTAAGAGCGGTTTCTTTTCCTCATTGGGTTTCATCTTCAGGTCAACCACCTGCTCCTCCTGAAGAAGTTCAAATTCCTCCCAGCTCTTTGTCAGCAATTCTTTCAGATCACTGGTCGTCTTCTCGTCAATGGCTTCATATCCATATAAGGTGATAAATGCCAGAAACGCATCCCCTGTAGTGATCCTCAGCTTACTTCCGCCCTGTGTCTCGTATTCCCCGGAAAATCTGGAATAAATGGAGCTGAATTTCAGCAGTTCGTCCTTGGTCCATTCCTCCTCCGGCCCTTTTCCGACCGCCTCCTGCAGCTTCGCGAAGCTGCCTTCCTGGGAGAACCAGATATAATTAATGGGCGCACACCGGTAAAAGTCCAAAAATTCATAATATATTTTGTTTTCCTTTTCCTCCGTGCGCTTCGGAATGATCCGGGTTACATTGCCGGGAATGGAAACAACGCCGAAATATTTCATAACGCTGACCCGCTTATTCCCTTCCTCCACATAAAATTTATTCATATATTCATATGCCTTGATCGGCTCCCGGATTCCTTCCTCCACATGGCTGGTGCTCAGACTCGCCCACTTCGAAGCGAACTCCGTCGTCTCACGCAGGATCGGCATAAAATTTCCTGAAAAGGAATTGCTTCTTCCCACTGTTTTCGTTCCGACGATCTGGTCCGCCGGAATCTGTACCAATCCAAGGGGCATTTCCGAATAAGAGCCCTTCTCCGGCATGAAATCATCCAGAACCTGCAAAGTCGGCCTCACTCCGCGGAGCATCCGTGACTGATAATCCTTTTTTCCTAATCTATATGCCTTGCTGTAATCTTCGCTTCCCATAATGCCCTCCTATTGCGATCACGCTTCATATCTGTGTACAGGCCGCTGGTTATCCAGCGCCTTGTAAATCAGACCGTCATTTTTAATTGCCTTCGGCAATGGTTTCTTTAAGGATCATTCTTCCGCATATTACCTTCTTTCCTTAATCGAGTCTGTATGTTATCACTTTGTTTCTGTTCTGTCAAGCAAAAGAAAATACAAAGTTTTCTCTGTTTTTCTTCTTTTTTCCGTCTATATTATTCACAGGATATGCAGGATCTTTACTATACTATGTTTCCTTCTTTGAAGTTCCTAGTGTAGTGACCGTATTATATCCAATGAAACTCCGCAGGATAATTTTTCATCGGCAAGGCGGCTGAATGAGGCGTAGCCGGTAGCTGTTGTCACAAGGAGGGACCCGCTTGCGGGAGGATTCCTTATGACCTAATCGTCGATTGAAGCCAACGCAGTCCGATGGAAAATTAGACAAGGAGGTTTATTGGAATATAATACGGTCAGTACACTAGCTTCTTCCGCCGATACTTTTTTACTAATAGTATGATTCCTGCCAGCGCGAGGCATACGCCTGCTGCGATTCCGCCTCCGACCAGCATTCTCTTCCTGCGCTCCTGCTGCCGCTTCTGTTCTGCTTCCTGGGCTTTCTTCTGAGCCGCCTCTTCCAACTCCTTCTGCATCCTGAGCACTTCCTCATCCGACTCCTTCGCCTGGAATGCGCTCAGATCAAGTTCGTTCTCCATCAGCATCCGAATCATATCCTGCCCGTCCTGATCGGGGTGCAGCCCGTCAGACTGTGTCAGTTCCTCAACTCCGGAATCAAACAGATCCACCACATGGTAGCCATATTCTTCCTTGTACTTCCAGATGATCTCATTCATCCCAGAAATCACGCTCTCTATCACTGCGTTTAATGTGCCGGGCAGTTCCCGTCCTTTCATCGGATTATAGATCGTCGTGACCGCAATCTGTGTATCCGGTCTGCAGCATGCGCTGATCGTATCCATGGCAAGCACCCACTGCTCTTCGAAAGCAGCGTAATCCCAGCTTCCGATAGCTGATACAACGTTCATCAAAAGAAGCGGATTTTCCTCAATGCCCTCCTGCAGAGCTGCCAGCGCTTCATCCGCCGTATAGAAACGTGTCTTATTGTTCAAGATCTCTCTGGACACTTTTTTAAACTCATTCATCAGGTCGTTGGAACCGATCGTCAATGTGACCAGCTCCGCCTGCGAAAGGATCTGCTGAACTTCCGGCTCAGAAAGCACCGTCGAATTTAGCTTTTTGGTCGTCAGCCCGTTTTTGGTAAACCGGCTTATCCAGATATCCCTTCCGCTGGCTTTATGCAGGTCGCCGGCAATCAGAATCGGGTAGCTCGTAACTTCCGGTTCTCCTGCTCCATGATATCCGTTCGGTATGCTGTCCCCCAGAGCTATATACCAGGCCGGGCCATCCTTTTTTATTTCTGCTGTCTGTCTCCCCTCTGCTGCTGATACGCCCCCGCCAAAAGGCATGGTAAAAATCAGAAAAACTGTACTCAGCAGAAACAATATGACCTTGCGTGCATATCCAGGCAATTCCATACACCGCATTTTTTAACCTTCCTTTCCCTCTATAGACTCTTTTTTATCGTAACACACCTTTGCCGCCCGTGTATACAATAAATTATATCCAATGGAGTTTCCTTTATAGACATACAACCAAATCCCCCCGCATACATTGTAAAAACAAGGTTTGCAGGGGGATTTTCTTGAAAGATTATATTGAAGAACGAGCCGTGGAAATCGCCAATTATATCATAGAAAGCAACTCCACTGTACGGCAGACGGCAAAAAAATTCGGAATCAGCAAAAGTACAGTACATAAGGACGTTACCGAGCGGCTCATTCAGATCAATCCTGCTCTTGCGTCCCAGACCCGCAAGGTGCTCGATACCAACAAATCCGAACGGCATATCCGCGGCGGACTTGCTACCAGAGAAAAATATCTGCACTTAGAACATCGCTAAACAAGAAAGAGCGCAAAACAGCCTTCATGTTCTGCGCTCTTTCGCTATGCCTGCCATTCCCCGGTATATGGAAACCGCTTCTTTTCACATTCTTACTTCGACGGAATAAACCGGGCGATCTCTCCCGCAACATTGGAAATCGGCATTGTCTGCAGCCAGATATGTCCTGGACCGCTGATCACCGTATTGAAAATTCCTTCTCCGCCGAATACCATATTCTTCACCCCCGGCACGGACTGAACATCAATGCTGCAGGTTGATTCCATCGCCGCAAGATATCCTGTATCCACCACGATCTGCTGTCCCGGCTCCAGATCATATTCTACGATATGTCCGTCAAATTCCAGGAATACTGTTCCCTGTCCGGACAGACGCTGCATGATAAATCCTTCCCCGCCGAACAGTCCGGCTCCGAACTTCTTCTGGAAGAATACAGACAGATCCACCCCTGCCTCCGATGCCAGAAAACCGGACTTCTGAACCACCAGTTCCTTCCCCGGCGCAATATCATAAGCCACGATCCTACCCGGAAAGCTGGAGGCAAAAGCGATCATTCCAGAACCGCCCATCGCCGTATACACATTCTGAAACAGAGCTTCTCCCGCAAACATCCTCCCGAGAGCCTTCCCGATTCCTCCATTGGAAGTCGTCTCCATCTTCATATTCGGAGACATCCAGCTCATGGAGCCCCTCTCCGTGATCATCCTCTCGCCGTTGTCCAGATAACAGAGAACGACCGGAAGTGTCTCGCCTTTAATCTCATAACGCATAAGCTACTCTCCTTCCCTCTTTCTGCATTTTTATTCTTATTTTCTACTCCTCCATTGTGCTCGTATTTCCTGGGAAAGTCAAGAAAAAAACGGTGGATAAATCACTCTATTTTGTTGATTTCCTTCCGGTTTTCTGTTGATTCTGTGTTGATTCCGTGCAGAAAACTCCTGGCGGTTTTGGACGCAGCGGGCATCTACAGCGGTTCCCCGCCGCCCTCCGCCGGTAGATAAACGGCCGCTTCCTCTGTCCGCTTCGGAATCCGGATATTTACCTTAAACAGATCCGCCTCCGTTGTCACCTCCAGCGTTCCATAGTGCAATTCCGTAAAGCTCTTGGCGATCGCCAGCCCAAGACCGGATCCTTCCGTATTTCTGGAAGCGTCCCCGCGGACAAAGCGATCCGTGATCTCACTTGCGTCAAAATCCAACTCCTCTGCGGACACATTTTTCATGGAAATAAAAACGTCGTTCCCCTCATCCTTCACCTCTATATAAACCCTTGTATGGGGCATTGCATATTTCGTAATATTCACGATCAGATTTTCAAAAATGCGGTATGCTTTCTGGCTGTCCAGCAGCATCACAACCTTTTCCCCGGGCAGGCTCCACCGGATATCCAGATGTGCCTCCCGGATTCTGCTGTCATTTTCCAGACCCACCTGCTTTAAAAGCTCTATCACATCCGCCTTCATAAAATTCATCGTCACATTCCGGCTGGTAGCTTTGCTGATCTCAAACAGATCTTCGATCAGCCCCTTCAGCCGAAGCGATTTTCGTTCCAGTACCGCCAGATATCCCTTCCTCTTCTCGGGATCCTCCTCCTTTTTCAGCAGATCCACATAGGTAATGATCGCGGTCAGCGGTGTTTTCAAGTCATGAGAAACGTTGGTGATCAGCTCTGTCTTCATCCGTTCACTTTTCACTTCCTCATCCACCGCTTTCTTAAATCCTCTCTGAATCTTCTGGATCTCCGTCTTCATCGGATTGAATACCCCCAGGTCCCCCTCGATCGGGGCATCCAGGTTCCCCTCAGCCAAAAGGTTCATAGATGCCAGCAGCAGCCGGTATTTCCACTGGATATCGAAAAAATATCGGCGCAAGAACAAAAACAGAATACCGGAATATACCAGAAGCGCAAAAATACCGTAAAACCAGAAGCAGCTGATCAATGTAAGAACAATGAAGTTTACAAACACGATCTTAAAAATCACGTGATTTGCCTGCTCCGTAATATCCACATGCAGAAACCCATCATAAATCCGTTTCTGAAAGCTGCGGATCCCTTTCCACATTCTCCGGAACAGCCCCGTGGCCTCGCCTGCGCCTTTGCGCACCTGTTCGCCAAGCTCATCGGTACGCCCTTCCGCCCAATAAAGAATCCGTGCGGTCAGGGTACGCTCCTTCCAGTACCTTCTTTTCATCGTAAACATGGCCCGCAGGCAGGTCGTTCCCCAATAGACCACTCCAAAGATGCAGAACCACATCAGCAGATTCAAGAGCTTTTCCACACCGTACTGCAGCTTCTCCGGAATCCCCATCTCGCCTATGAAATCTGCCAGCCGGTGATTCAATGTATTCCATACGACAGAAGCAACGGACTGCTCCATTGATAAGGCAAATACTCCCACAAGCAAGACCGCCTCAAACGGTACTTTAAAAACAGAGTGCTCTCCCAAATCCCATTTCTTATTGCATGGAATAAGAAGCGCGGCCAGCATGGCCAAAAGGCATAACCCCCATTCAAAGACCAGATATGGTTTCATATTAGACAACATTTCCACATTTGCATTATATACACCGCCGGAGAAATAATTATTCTGGAGAAATCTCTGCAGGTTCTGTTCCGTAAATGCGTAAATGATCTTTACCGAAGAGGGATCCGAGAGATAATACTGCATCCGCTCCCCTTCCACATAATCATAGGGCTCATCCAGGCAGTTAAATACTCCCTGCTCCAGACGATACCGCTCATCCTCGCTTGTGCAGGTTCCATCCACTTCCACGTTATTGAGGTTTCTGTTCTGGTCATATTCCAGCACGATCCGAAGCCCGTAATCCGTATTCTGCTCCAGCAGCTTCTTCGTGTCTGCCGGACTGCCTCTGCCCAGCAGGCCTTTTTCCGCATCTGAATCTTTTGCATCCTTTAAAAACACTTCATAATCCATATATTTCCGCATCAGGAAAAAATTGTCGCTCCCAAAGCGCTGCATCACTTCATTCAGCTCCAGATTCTCATTCACTTCATTATACAGATAATACCCGCCGCGCAGCAGTTCATCCATAGAATCTTCCATAATGCCTGCCGCAAAGTCACCTTTGAGCTCCGGCTCCATCAGATCAGCAAACACCGGATAGGACGATATCATGGCGAATGATAAGAACAAAAGTACGATTCCTGCCAATAAGCCCGCAAATCTACGACTGTTTTTCAATTTTATAGCCAACACCCCACACCACCTTCAGATATTTTGGATTTTTTGGGTCCACTTCAATTTTTTCGCGGATATTACGGACATGCACCATGATCGTATCCGTATTGATCGCTTTTTCCTGCCATACCCTCTCATAGATCTCTTCTGCCGAAAATACATGCCCCGGATTCTTTGCCAGGAGCAAAAGGATCTTATACTCGATCGGTGTCAGCTTCACCGGATTCCCGTCCATTGACACCTCCACCGTGTCCTCATTGATCTCCAACCCGCCGATCACATGCACATTTTCCTTCGGCTCGAGCTTTTCCAGAAATTTCCTGTAACGGCGCAGCTGAGAATTTACCCTTGCCATCAGTTCCATCGGAGTAAATGGTTTTGTAACATAGTCGTCTGCCCCGATATTGAGCCCCATGACCTTATCCACTTCCTCAGATTTTGCAGACAGCATGATCACCGGAAAATCATACTTTTCCCGCAGCCTCATCGTCATACGGATTCCGTCCATCCGCGGCATCATAATGTCTACGATCGCCAGATGAATCTCTTCTTTTTCCAAAACCTCAAGCCCTTCCACGCCGTCCTCTGCCTGGAACACCTGATATCCCTGGCTCTGCAGATAGATCTGCACTCCTTCCCGGATCTCCTTATCATCCTCTACTACCAAAACATGATTAATCTCCATCTCACTCATCCTCCCTGCTGGCATTCATATCTTCAAAACCAAACTTACATACGCAAAAATTAAAACACGCAATATCGGCAGACAGCTTTTAGTGGCCGTTTTTGCTCGTATGTGTAAAATGACTGTAAATAGTATCGTTACTATTCACACCCTGGCCGGGTGCTCATAGTAACGAATCCGGCCTATTGAGAATTGCCTTACGGCAAGAGGCCGGATTCCAGCCCCAGTAATGTACTGCCTGTGACCGTGCAGCGTGGTGCACGGTCCAGGAGTGAACAGTAACATAATATCAACTCGGCAGGACGCTCTGTATGGTACTCTCGTCTGCCGATACCTGTATGATACGCAGTAACTGCCGGATTGTCAAATTTTAACCACTCTTTACAGGATCGCCGCCTCTCCAAAGAAATACCCTGCCCCGATGAATACCAGGTTCCAGAGAAATACCCCCATAGCGGAGCTGACCGTGTACACCCGAAAGTCCATCCGTACCACCCCCGCAGGAATTGAGATCAGTGTCCGCACCATGGGAAGCAGCTTGCTTACAAATACACCTGCGCCGCCTTTTTCCCGCAGCATTTTTATCTTCTCCTCGATCAGGGGCTGCTGCTTCGGAAATTTTTTGAAATAAAATCCCAGCAGCTTCTGGCCCCCCAGCCGCCCCAGAAAATACAGCACCCAGCTCCCGGCAAGTCCCGCGCCTACGGAGATCAGCAGAACCAGCGGAAAACTGATCTCTCCTTTTGCCGCCCAGATTCCCGCCAGAGGCATGATCACCCCTGCCGGAAATCCCGGCAGGTTCAGATATTCCAGGAATACGATCACGAATATAAAGAATGCACCGTACTGCAGAAAAAATTGTGTCAATGTCTGGATTGTCATAATGCCAGCCCCCTTTCTTTGATTGTCCCCATTCTACCGGACATATCTAAAGCGGACTGTTAGAACAAACAAAAGAATTTCTTAAGAAAATTAAAGAAAAAGTGAATCTCATGCAGAGTTCCTGCCAAGGTTGTTTCTTTGTACCAATCATACACCTCCATGCAGGCAACCGAATGCTGTATATATTCCTCATAAAATATTAAAATTCCATTAAAACTTTGTATATTTTTTACAATTCACATTGCCATTCACTAATCTTTGATATATAATATAGACATAAGCAGCTGTATTGACTTCTGTCAAAAACGCTGTATAAATACTAATTTTTAAAACTATACGATTACAAAAGGGGGACGATAAATTATGAAAACTTTATGACCGTCACCAGCAGTCCGGCTGACAGGTCATGTTGGATACGGCGGTATACTTTACAAAAACATACTGCAGGACGATGCAGTTTGCAATTATTATAAAGTACCATAAGGGGATATGGCTATGAGCATCTATACCAAGAAGGGTGACAGCGGGAAGACTTCGCTGATGGACGGTATCAGCGTGTCCAAGTCCGATGACAGGATTGAACTTCTGGGCACGATTGATGAACTGAACAGTTCCATTGGGCTTGCAAAGGTCATTGCCGATCATCCGCTTTATGACGAACTTGCCAGAAGACAGCAGGAACTGATGCAAATGATGTCCGGAATCGCAGATCCGCGCAATCCAGACCATCGTTTCAGCAAGGAAGAAACTCTGATTCTGGAAGAAGGCATTGACCATATGGAAAGCTTATTTCCAAGAATCAAAGACTCTGTCCTGTATGGCGGCTGTGAACAGTCCGCACGTCTTGATATGGCACGCGCTGTAGCAAGACGGGCCGAACGGCGGTTTCGGAAGACAGCAGTGAATTACGGGGCAGATCCGAAGGCAATGCAGTATCTTAACCGTTTGTCAGATTACCTTTATGTAGCGGCACGTTATGCCGACTATCTGGGTTCCATGCAGGAGGCGCAGACCTCATAACAGGAAGCCCTGCGGAAAGCCTGTCTCTGGCAGCTTTTCTTCATACTATGCTATATAAAAAGGCTGTCATTGACAGTATTTTCTACATACAAAAGCAAAAACTGATTTCATTATAAAAAGCATCTCCGTGTTATACACAGAAGATGCTTTTTTATTTTCTGAACGTTCTTTACAGAAACTCTCACCTTTTCAGAACACTATAGAAATACTGATTCAGCATTTCCCACGACTTCTTCTCTTCATCCTGAAGCCCTGAAACAGCCTCATCCATACTGCCGATGCTCTGTTCAATATAATCGATCAGCTTTTTATTTCTCTGTGCCTTGC
Source organism: Lachnospiraceae bacterium M18-1 (assembly GCA_000403295.2). Classification (GTDB taxonomy): domain Bacteria; phylum Bacillota; class Clostridia; order Lachnospirales; family Lachnospiraceae; genus Schaedlerella. The sequence continues at coordinate 1,839,977 of KE159605.1, forward strand.
CCAGTTCTGACGTAGCTCTCTTTTTTTGAAGAAGCTCCAATATGTAATCCTTCCATTTTTCATCCAGCTTTCGTTTTACCAGTTCTTCAAACAGCATGGGCGGCATACTGCCCTCTTCCAGCAGCCATTTCGCCAGAAGCATCTGCCTGAGCAGGTAAAAATACTTGATCTGCCAGACTTCGTCATCCCGGAAATACGTCCGGAAGTCAAGGGATGCCGTATGAAGATAATTCCGGGCACACTTCTTCACGGAAAAATATTGCGGCAGGATCTTCTGCAGTTCCAGCCCCTCCGGCGTAGACCGGTAGATGGTCGGCGACGCAAACCACTCGTGCACCTCCGGCGCGGACCGGTATACGAGACGCAGAACTCTTCGCAGATCCCACCCCTCCATATCCAGAAGGTCATCCTGCTGTGCATCGATCGAATCCCGGATTTCCTCCAGACGGAGGTATTCCTTTGGATCTCTTATATATATGAAACGCACATCATAATCACTGTTCGGGGAAGAAAATCCCCAGGCTCTGCTTCCGGTCTCTACAGCCCAGATGATCCTGATCTGCTCACGCTGTTCTATTTCTTTTAGTTTTGCCCGAATAATCGCATCCACTTTCATTCCCTCGCATTTCATATTCTGTCTTCAGTTATTTTCGGCAAAATTACACAGAATGAATTTTCATTTTGCAAGGCGGCTGAACGAAACGATGCAGCTGCTCCACGTTCCACTTCGGTCCGTACCGAACGTGTGCGCCGACACACAGCCCGTCGAGCCAAGTTAACGCCTCAGCTGCAAATTCAGGCAGGTAATTTTGCGAATCATAAATGATATACTACACTAGTATATAGCAGGCAATTTCTAAATGCAATGCTTACATTTTTAAATTTCTGTAAATAAATAGTTACTGCTCACACGGCATTACGCTGCGCTGCGGCTCCTTTATTCTGCCAGAGTCTCCGGCTCAGGATACGCTTCTCCAAAGGTCTCCACAGTCACTTTTTTCATTACCTGCGGTTCCAGGGGGCGGTCCTGATAATCCGTCGCAGTCTCCGCGATCTGACCGACCACATCCAACCCTTCCGTCACCTTTCCAAATGCCGCATATGCCCCATCCAGGTGGGGCGACTTCTTATGCATGATGAAAAACTGGGAACCTGCGGAGTCCGGATGCATAGCGCGCGCCATGGAAAGCACTCCTTCATCATGCTCCAGAGAATTATCAAATCCGTTCTGTGAAAACTCTCCTTTGATACTGTAACCCGGACCTCCCATACCGGTTCCGTCCGGACATCCTCCCTGAATCATAAAACCGCTGATCACACGATGAAAGATCAGCCCATCATAGTACCCTTTCTTTACAAGTGAAATAAAATTCCTAACCGTGTTGGCTGCAATATCCGGGTACAGCTCTGCTTTCATGATATCGCCGTTCTCCATCTCAAATGTTACAACTGGATTCGCCATAGTCTTGTCCCCTTTTCCTTTTTTAATATTGTCTATTGTAGCGAAAAAACTCTCCTACGTCAATTTATGTTTTTCAAATAGAACAATCCAGCCCACGATTTTTTCCGGTCTGGTTGAAATGTACATATCTTTTTCTTTTTTTTAGTTACTTGTTATATTGCCTGTTTTTCCATTCTCCGATATACTAGGTCCAGAAACAAACGAAAAACATTTTTTTAAGGAGGCTATTTAAAATGGCAAGTTTATCATTAAAGGGTATTCAGAAAATTTATCCGAACGGATTTCATGCAGTACAGGATTTTAATCTCGAGATTGAAGACAAGGAATTTATCATCTTCGTAGGACCTTCAGGATGTGGAAAGTCTACCACACTTCGTATGGTAGCTGGTCTGGAAGATATCTCCGGCGGTACTCTGACGATCGACGGCAAGGTTATGAACGATGTTGAGCCGAAGGACCGTGATATCGCAATGGTATTCCAGAACTACGCTCTGTATCCGCATATGACAGTATATGACAACATGGCTTTCGGTCTGAAGCTTCGTAAAGTACCGAAGGATGAGATTGACAAGAAGGTTCGTGAAGCTGCAAGGATCCTTGATTTGGATAAGCTGCTTGACCGTAAGCCGAAGGCTCTTTCCGGTGGTCAGAGACAGCGTGTTGCCATGGGACGTGCCATTGTACGTAATCCTAAGGTATTCCTGATGGATGAGCCTCTTTCCAACCTGGATGCAAAGCTGAGAGTTCAGATGCGTATTGAGATTTCCAAGATTCACGAGAGCCTGGGTGCTACCATCATCTACGTAACACATGACCAGACAGAGGCTATGACCCTTGGTACCAGAATCGTTGTTATGAAGGATGGTATCGTACAGCAGGTAGATACTCCACAGAACCTTTACAATACACCTTGCAACCTGTTCGTAGCAGGCTTCATCGGATCACCGCAGATGAACTTCCTGGATGCAGTTGTCAACATTTCCGGCAACGATGTATCTCTGAAGGTCGGCGATTATGTATTGAAGGTACCGGAGAGCAAGAAGCAGGCTCTGATCAAGGGCAATTACAATGGAAAGACCGTTGTTCTTGGTATCCGTCCGGAAGATGTACATGATTCTGAAGAATTTATCGCTGCAAATCCTGACAGTGTTGTTGAGTCTACCGTTAAGGTTTACGAGCCGCTCGGCGCAGAAGTATATCTGTACTTCGATGTAGCAGGAACCCAGATGACCGCACGTGTTAATTCACGTACACCTCTGAGAACAGGCGATAAGGCTGTATTTGCACTGGAAATGGATCGGATTCATCTCTTTGATAAAGAAACAGAGTTGACTATTACAAACTAGTAGTTTAAAATAAGAATAGCAGCTTACGCTCCGGCGAGGCAAAATAAAAGGCTGTACAGTGTACAGCCTTTTTCATATTAGAAAACACGGGTGATGAGCATGGAATATACGACACAGCTTAACTCCGCTGTCAACGAGCTTCAGCGGATTACCGGAATCAAGCTGGAAGTTGCAGCAGACTCTATACAGGATGAGGAACGTGCTTTAAAACAGCTCCGCAGCCTTTGCAATGCCTACAAAGAAAAATTTAATAAAAACCATTTTTTGAAAAGTCTCATGACCGGAAGCGTTTCTCCCGTAGAAGCAATGGAAGACGCGCTGCGCCTGCATATTGCTCCGGAGGAACAGCGCATCCTCTTTCTCCTGGAAATGAAAGGTGCGTTAAACGATACGGTGAAGGAGATTTTAAAAAATCTGTTTCCGCCCCAGACAAAGGCATATCTGATTCCCATGACGGAATGCGGTGTTGCCATACTCCGCCCTGTAAAAGACACAGAATCTGAACAAGAGATCTTCCAGCTTGCACACATGATCGTGGATACGCTGAATACGGAAGCACTGACCCATGTATGGTCAGCCTACAGCGGAGTCATACATCATCTGACGGAACTGGCCGCTGCCTGGCAGGAAACCAGTCTGGCATTAAAAGTTGGAAAGCTCTTCTACTCCGAGCAGACCGTATTTCCCTATAACCGGCTGGGAATCGGAAGGCTGATCTATCAGCTCCCTGTCCCAATCTGCGAGGGATTTTTAAAAGAGTTGTTTGGAAACGATATTCCGGATTCTATGGACGAGGATACTACGGCAACTATCAACCGCTTTCTTCAAAATAATCTGAATATCGCAGAGACCTCGCGGCAGCTCCACATGCACCGCAACACGCTGATCTACCGGCTGGATCAGGTAGAAAAGCGAACAGGCCTGGACCTCCGCAGATTTGAGGACGCCATGACCTTTAAGATTGCCTCCCTGGTGATGAATTATTTACAGACAGAAAGGAACTCAAAACATGAATGATGCTTTTTATGAACACGTTGTAGCCCGGAAAAACAGGTCCTTGGATATATTGCTTCGCATTCTGATCATTGTCTTTATAGCTGCGGTTGCAGTTGTTGGGACTTTATTCATTGGATTTCTCGCTTTTTTCATTGCCGTACTTCTGGCAATGGGCGCGTATTATTTTATTTTCCCGCGCCTCAATGTAGAATATGAATATACACTTTTAAACTACGATATTGATGTTGCTGCCATTTACAGCAAGCAGAAGCGAAAAAATATCACCTCTTTCGATATCCGGCAGGCTGAGATCATTGCACCGAAGGGCTCTCCCAGGCTCAATTCTTACCACCCGAAAAAGAGCCAGGACTTCACTTCCGGCAATTCTGACGCAAAAGTGTATGCAGTCATGATTCCGTTTGAGCAGGGTATGAGCTGTATCTATATTGAGCCTGACCGAAAGATGCTCGATCATATGAAATCCTGGACCGGTATGAAGCTGTATGAAGACTAATTTTTTATAAAAGGAGTTTCGCCTGTGAAAGCAGTGCACTGCGGCGTTTACCCTGTATGCCGCAGTGCGCATCCCCCAAGAGGTTTTTATACCTCTTATTTTTTTACTTCGATCCGGCTCATGATCTGCCCGATCGGTGCTGAGATCGACAAGTCCGCCCTCACGGTTCGCCCTGTCTCAGATTTGTTGATGACCGCCAGGTACTTTCCCCGGAAGTAATCAATAAACCCGGCTGCCGGATAAACGACAAGCGACGTTCCTCCGATGATCAGCATATCCGCATCCGTGATTGCCCGGATTGCCCCCTGTATCACCTGGGAGTCCAGCCCTTCTTCATAAAGCACCACATCCGGCTTGACCAGGCCGCCGCACTTCTCACACCTTGGAACTCCAGGTCCATTTTTTACATATTCGGCATCATAAAATGTATGGCAGTCCATACAATAATTCCGCATGATACTTCCATGCAGTTCATAGACTGACTTGCTGCCTGCTGCCTGATGCAGGCCGTCGATATTTTGTGTCACTACGGCGGAAAGCTTCCCTGCCTCTTCCAACTCTGCCAGCTTCAGATGCGCGGGATTCGGCTTTGCATCCAATATCATCATTTTCTCTTTATAAAATTCGAAAAATGTATCCGTGTGCTCCACGAAAAAGCTGTGGCTCACAACCTGCTCCGGAGAGTATTTGTATGCCTGATGATAAATGCCGCCAGCACTCCGAAAATCCGGGATATTGCTCTCTGTCGACACTCCCGCGCCGCCGAAAAATACGATGTTTGAACTAGCATCGATCATACTCTGCAATTGATCTATTTCTTTCTCATACATAATGGTTTCCTCTCTTAGCAATCGCCCTCCACATCTCCGCAGTCGATATGCTTCTGGATGATTTCCTTCATACAATTCCATATGGTTTCCGAAGTTTCTTCAATCTTTTCATTCCGCTTATAGATCTGGGACTTCTTCACCTGATGTTCCTTCCAGCTGAGTCCGCCGGACACGTCATTCAAAAGGAGGGGCTGAAAATTATCCAGCAGATGCGCATATTTTCCTTCTGGAGTCTCATAAGCTTCAAATTCCTCCCACAGTTCCCGAAAATACCTTCCCTGATCCTCCGGCAAAAGTCCGAAGATCCGGTCAGCCGCGGTCTCCTCCCGCTGCCGCTTCGTCTCTGCCCCGGCGGCATCATACGCATAGGTATCTCCTGCATCGATCTCCACAAGATCATGAATCAGAACCATCAGCATAACCTTGCTGACATCTATCGGTTTCTCCGAATACTCCTGGAGCAGATATGCCATAAGCGCAATATGCCAGGAATGCTCTGCATCATTTTCCTTTCGTTCCCCGTCCGCCAGATAGTTTTGGCGGTAGATATTCTTCACCTTGTCAATCTCCACGATGAACTGAATCTGTTTTTCCAGTCTTTCCAATTTTTGATTTTTCTCCATATATATCTCTCACTTTCTTGATCAGAAATACAGACAGAAATGTAACGCCCGTTTTCTTGGAAGCATTTTCCCAGTATAGAAAAAACAGGCTTTTTCAGCCTGTTCGCCCTATAGTTACAGTTCTATCTTACCGCTTGTATCGTCGTTTATCACATAGTAGGCCGCTGATTCTTCCGGCTTCAGATAAATCTTGACATCCTTCATATCACCGACTTTATTCTTCAGAACCTTGGTCCATACTTCCTTGACCTTCTGGAAAATCTCTTTTTCTGTAAATTCCTTGCCGTCAAACTGGAGGAACATCTCCGTCTTCACTTCCGCCTTTGCAGAAGGCTTCTTTGCCGCCGGTTTCTTCTCCGCTGCTTTCTTTGCTGCCGGTTTCTTCTCTGCCTTTGCAGGCTTTTCTTCTACAAGGACTCCTGCTTTGGTCTCAATTGCTTTTGTAGTATCTTTCTTTGTTCCGATTGCTTTTGGTACCGGCTTCGGCTCTGCTTTTTTCTTCTCCGATGCCTTTTCCGCTGCTGTATTCTTCTCTGCTGCTTTCTTTGCCGTTGTCTTAGCCTCAGCCGCCTTTGCTTCTGATTTTTCTTCGGTAACCTCTGTTGATTTCACTTCCTTTGCAGACGTGCTTTCAGCCGCTGCTGCTGTTGATTTCTTTCTCGGTGCCATAATTGCTCCCTCCTAAAAACACTCAAGTATCAACTTCCTTCATAACTCCTGTCACAAAGTCCGTTTGTCGTACTATTTCATTACTTTAAATATACTGAGTAGTAAAACACTCTATGACGGGTTTATTATACATCATTTTTTATAAAAGGTCAAATCCTATGCTACAATTATCTGATATGATTTTATGAAAACCTCATTTTCCGGGAGCGGAACAATTCCCGGCTTCTTTGAGATGTCCTCTGCAAAGCCAAAATTGTCGCATCTTCCTTTCCATGGTTCCAGACAGACAAAGGGCGCATCCTTGACCGACCAGATTCCAAAATTCGGAAATCCTTCACACCGCATGCCCGCATAAGGTGTTCCGTCCTTTCTGCACAGCCACACCTCTTCAATCTGTCCTCCGTCAAAAATCAGCGCATCTTTCAGGAACATCTCCTCTGTAACCGGGCACATTCCATCTGACAGCTCCAGAGTATAGGTCTGATCCGGAACTGCGGTTCCCGTCTTCGGATCCACCAGGATATACGTCAGCGCTTCTTTTCCCGGGAATTTTAAAAGATAATCTTCCTTCTTTTCTCCCTCTTTGCCAAACCGGAAAGCCGGATGCCCGCCGATGGTAAAAAACATGGGCTTTCCGGAGCAGTTCTTCACCTGCCATTCCACTGTTAATTCCTTTCCTCTGAGAGAGTAATTGATGTACAATTCAAAATCATATGGATAAACCTTTTTCGTCTCCTCCGAAGATACCAGCAGAAACGATGCCGCGTCATCCGAAGAGGAAACACAGGTAAATACACTGTCTCTTGCAAATCCATGCTGTACTGTGGTAAATGTACTTCCTTCAATCAGTACCTGGTTCCCATACGTTTTCCCCACATTCGGAAAAAGGATCGGAGAATGCCGCTTCCAATAGACAGGACTGCCTTCCCATAAAATGTCTGTATTCTTCTCTCTGTCATAGATTTTGGTAACCTCTGCGCCAAGTTCCGCAATCTCTACACAAAGCACATCATTTTCCAGTTTCATCGTATTCTCCTCCCTTTTCACAATTTGATATGTTTTAAAATCTGTATTCGATTTATAAAATCAGCGTGTATTGATCATCTTTTATTATTTATTCGAATCCGACTGTTCGACCTGTATGCTCTTGTCAACCAGATACTCTGCTACTTTTCTCTGCAGGATTGCCTTTCTGAGCAGATCTTCGCCCAGACGCTCTTTAAAAGCATCTACATCTTCTGCGCCTGCGTCTTCTGCATACTCTTTGATCAGCTTTTCATATTCTGCTTCCGATGGTTCCAGTTTCTTTTCTTTAGCGATCAGGCTGCAGGCAAGGTTGGCTTTTACGATCGTCTCCGCAGATTCCTGGGCTTCCTTTTCGTACTCTTCCACCGACTTGTTCATATATTTGCTCAGAAACTCCTCAAATTCAAGACCATATCCATCCGCCAGTTTTTTATAAGTATCCTCCGTTGTCTGATATTCCGCTTTTACCTGATCTTCTGGAAGCTTTTTCACCTCTGTCTCATCCATAAGAGCACTCAATACTGCATTTTGGAGCGCACCGGTCATCTTCATCTCACTGTCTTCTTCCAGCTGCTGCCTGATTTCCTTTTTGTATTCCTCTACAGTCTTGGATTCCTCACTGTTCTCCTGCACCCACTCATCCGTCAGTTCCGGCGATATCATCTCGTAGATTCCATTCAAAGTTATATTGAAATTGGCCGGCTTATCTGCCACTTCTTCATTCGGATAGGCTTCCGGAAACTTGACGGTGATGTCAAAATTATCTCCCGGCTTATGCCCCACGATCTGCTCTTCAAAGCCCTTGTAGTCACCTTCTGCTCCCAGGAACTGTCCGGATCCCAGGATCAGATGGGCGCCTGACGCGCTGCCTCCGCTGAATTCCTGTCCATTGATGGTCCCCGTATAATCAATATCCACAGTGTCTCCATTCTCTGCAGCTCTGTCCTTAATCTCTTCACGCTCCTGAGACAATGACAGATAATTATTGATCGTATTCTCAACGGATGTATCCGTCACCTCTGTCTTTTCCACCTTGGGAATCTCCAGCTTTTTGTACTTCTTTATCGTAATGTACTCATCTGATAATTCTGAACTGCAGCCTGCAAGAGAGACAGCCAGAATACTGCTTATTATCACCGCGATCCATTTTTTTTTCATCTTTTCACCTCATATTTCTTCAAAAAAACATTTTCGACAAACCAGAAAACTCCGCTGATTCCTGTTCAAGTATATCATATTACCGTCATGAAAAAAAGTCATTTTTAGATTTAATTCCAATATCTAAAGCAAAGGAGAAAGCAGACGGCTGAACTGTTCTTTCACACGGATGATAAATCCTCTCTGGTCATAGACCTTCCTGGTAACATGGGTGCATTTCGTCATATCCGTCTCAAAGATCCGTTCCAAACGCTGCACGGTACGCTCACTGTAGATGACCGCATTGACTTCAAAATTCAGTTCAAAGCTGCGGATATCCATGTTTGCCGTCCCCACGCAGGCCACCATGCCGTCCACGCTCAGTGTCTTTGCATGGAGAAAGCCGTTATTGTAAACATAGCATTTTGCGCCTGCCTGGACCAGTTCGCCCAGATAAGAGTAGGTCGCCCAATAGACAAATGGATGATCCGGCTTGCAGGGCACCATAATCCGCACATCCACCCCGGAACGGCTGGCGATCATCAGCGCATCCAGAATGGAATCATCCGGGATCAGATATGGAGTCTGAATATAGACATGCTTTTTCGCACTGTGTATCAGCCTCAGATAATTATCATGAATCGTTTTTGTTTTGGAGTCAGGACCGCTGGAAATGATCTGCACCGGATCATGCCCCTTCCTGACATATGTGGGAATCTCAAACAGATTATCCTGCAGAAACAGATTTTCCTTCGAAGCATAATTCCAGTCCAGCACAAACCGGACAGCAAGTGAAGTCACTGCCGCCCCTTCGATACACAGATGGGTATCCCGCCAATAACCGAATTTCTTATTTTTTCCCAGATATTCTCTGCCCACGTTGAAGCCGCCCACAAACCCGATCCTGCCGTCAATGACGACAATCTTCCTGTGATTCCGGTAATTCATCCGAAGCTGGAACTGTCCCAGAAGCGCCGGAAAAAATTCCGCTACCTGGATTCCTTCTTGTTCCAGACGATGCCAGTCCCGGTTATGCATCGAGCGGCAGCCCATACTGTCAAACAGTATCCGCACCTCCACACCCTGCTTTGCTTTTTGGATCAGCAGCGGCTCGATCTTCTGCCACACTTCGTCTTTCCGAATGATGTAATATTGAAGATGTATATAACATTTTGCGTTCTTCATCTCGTCAATCAAAGCCCGGAACTTCTCTTTTCCGTCCGCATAGATACGCACGTCATTATTATCTGTCAGCACTGCCTGACCTGCCTCCAGATTATACAAGATCAGGTCCTCGAATCGCCGCAGCTCCGGGTTCGCCAAACACAGCCGCTTCCGGTAGATCCGCTCTTCCTGCCGGCGTACCGCATATTTCAATTCCCCCTCGATCTCTTTCGCCTTGAACATCCGGCTCTTGTGAAAATCCTGCCCGATCATGAGATACATGACAAATCCGAGAATGGGGATAAAATATAAGATCAAAAGCCATGTCCATACCGTCTGTGGAGACCTTCGCTGAAAAAATATGATCACCAGAGACAGCAAGATATTGATGATCACCAGATGGTCCATGATAAAATGGTACGCGGCCGCAGTCCCGTTCCAAATCGTTTCCGCCATAAAAATTCCTCCATGAATAATAACTCAAGAATACTTCTTAATGTATTGTTTGTCAAGATTCTGTTCGTATTCACACCCACATGCGGAAAATGTGTGTTACAGTTCACAAGGTGTCGTGCACCCTGCTGCACGGCGTCCGGTTAGAGTGTGACCAGCAGTAAAATGTCTGCTTGCACTTCACCGAAAACAATGGTACAATAGAATACGGAAAAAGAGTAAACAGGAGGATTTGCCGTGAGTACAGTAACAATCGTAATGCTGGTGATCTTAGCGATTTTAATTGCAGCATTTATTGCACTTTATTTTTTCGGAAAGAAGATGGAAAAAAAGCAGGCTGCGCAGAAGGAACAGATGGATGCCATTGCGCAGACGGTTACTATGATGGTGATCGATAAGAAAAAAATGAAGCTAAAAGATGCCGGTTTCCCGGCCGTAGTTGTGGAGAATACCCCCAAGTACCTCCGGCGGTCCAAGGTTCCGGTTGTAAAAGCCAAGATTGGCCCGCAGATCATGTCCCTGATGTGTGACGCGCAGGTCTATCCGTTGATCCCGGTAGGCGGCAAGCCGATCAAAGCAGTATTAAGCGGAATCTACATAACCAGTGTAAAGGGAATCCGAGGTTCTCTGGAAAAGCCGGAACCCAAGAAGAAATTCCTGGATCGCTTTAAAAAAGAAAAGAAGAACGATAAAAAGAAATGATCCCGAAGGTCAAAAGCAGCACACAATCGCGAAATGTGTGCTGTTTTTTACCCAGAGACCATGTATCTGTAAGCAGTTATATTTTATGACAGATCCAATGAAAAATCACCTGCCGACCTGGATACGATATTCATCTTGATCGTACAATCTGCCATCGGTTCATGGTTGACATCCAGCTCGTAATCCAAAGAGACATCGATATTCTTCTCTGTTACCTTCACTTCCATATTTTTCGTACTGACACCCACAAGCATCTGGCCATACGGGGTCTGATAATAAGTAAGATTCTTCCTGTTTTTTTCAAAAACCATATGTGAATTGGAGAGCCCCCGTTTAATGATCTCCAGGCTGTTATCCCCAGATATTTTAATCTGATTCTTTGTCACTCCGGGAGTCCCTTCCATCAGTTCATCATAGATCACGTAGTGCTTCCCATTCCGGCAATAGTAGCTTGCCGGAGTTACCACTTCAATCGGTTCATTCTCCTCCGTCAGATCGGACATTGCGTCCTGATGCAGACCTGAGATACTGACCAGCACATCTTTTGTCATACTCCATCCTCCATATATTACAGCCGCCTGCAAAAATAGTTCTGTGTCTGCTTCTCCATATAAGCAGATTTCAAACACAGGCATTTCCCCGTATCTTTTACTCAGCGTCAAATACTAATAGCTTTCTATATTTACTACATTTGTCTCCGGTACGTCAAAGGGCATCACCGTATTGGCAAACTGCCGAAACTTATCAGCCGTATCACTGACATAGAACTCATACCGGCTCCCTGCCGGATCGGAGCCTTTGTTGGCCATATCCTGATCTTCCAGAAGCGTCTTCAGATCGATCGCCGTCTCATAAGCCGGATTGACGATCTGAATCTCCTTCCCCATATACTCACGGATTCTGGAACGCAGCAACGGATAATGGGTACATCCCAAGATCATGGCGTCAATATCTGTGGCACGCAGGGATTCCAGATAATATTCTATGATCTCCCGGGTCACCTCATGTTCCTTGAAGCCTTCTTCCACCAGAGGAACAAACAGCGGACAGGCCTTTTCAATGACCCGGATCTGCGGATCGATCCCCTGAATGACCTTTGTATACACCCCGCTGCGCACCGTGGCATCCGTACCTACGACACCAATCTTCCGGTTCCGGGTCGCCTTCACCGCAGCCCTGGCGCCGGGCGCTACCACTCCAAGGATCGGGACGTCAAATTCCTCCCGCACAATATCAAGGGCAAGGGCGCTGGCAGTATTGCAGGCAATGACGATTGCCTTGACCTGCTTTGTCTTCAGGAAACGGATGATCTGTTCCGAAAAACGAATCACTGTTTTTTGGGACTTGCTGCCGTAAGGAACCCGGGCAGTATCCCCAAAATATACAATATTTTCATCCGGAAGCTGCCGGATGATCTCACGCACCACGGTCAGACCGCCTACTCCTGAATCAAATACACCGACCGGTGCTCCTTTTTTACTCTCCATACTCATTTATCCCCTGGGTCTTACTTTTTTGCAACAATTCAGAACAGCAGACAGTTCTGCAGTCTGCTGTTCTGAATCATGAAAACTCAATTTATAACTGTTCAAAACTGCATGATGCAGAACCGTCTGCTGTAAGCCGCATTTATATTACAGCGCCAGCACCTTGGAAATCTCATACTGATGATTGGAGATCTTCTTCTTCATGCTCAATGCCTCGTTGATATCATAATCAACGAACTCGCCTTCCTTGTAACCTACCACGCGGTTGTACTTGCCTGCCAGGAGCAGCTCAACTGCCATCGCTCCCATGGTAGATGCATAAACCCTGTCCTTGCAGGTCGGGCTTCCGCCGCGCTGCATGTGTCCCAGGATCGTCGCCCTGGTCTCGATTCCGGTCGCCTCTTCAATCCTCTTCGCCAGATTGATCGTATCGCCCACGCCTTCTGCATTGATGATGATGTAATTCTTCTTGCCGCGTCTCTTATTCGCCATAATATCCTGGATCAGAGCCGCTTCGTCAAAGTTCTCCTTTTCCTCCGGAAGCAGAATCCTCTCTGCACCGTTGGCAATTCCGCACCAGAGAGCCAGGTAGCCCGCGTCGCGCCCCATAACCTCGATGATGCTGCAGCGCTCATGAGATGTAGAAGTGTCGCGGACCTTGTCAATAGCTTCCATCGCCGTATTCACAGCCGTGTCAAACCCGATGGTATACTCCGTACAGGCAATATCCAGATCGATGGTTCCCGGAAGACCAATGGTCTTTACTCCGTAATTAGCAAGCTTCTGTGCACCTGCAAAAGAACCGTCTCCACCGATGACTACCAGTGCGTCAATACCATATTTTTTACAAATCGCCGCTGCTTTCTGCTGTCCTTCCGTTGTACGCATGGATTTACAGCGCGCAGTCTGGAGAAGTGTTCCGCCCCGCTGGATGGTATCTGACACATCACGAGCAGACAGATCGATAATCTCTTCCTTCAGAAGACCATGATATCCCTTACGGATTCCTCGTACCTTCAAGCCGTGTGATAAAGCCGTCCTTACCACTGCACGGATCGCGGCGTTCATTCCGGGAGCGTCGCCTCCGCTTGTCAGCACACCGACTGTACGGATACTGTCTTCCATTTCATCCAATACCTGTTTGTTTTCCATTTCTCCCATGCTTCCTTCCTCCTCAGGTATATTGAGCGCCAGATAAATCTGCCGCTCAATATAATATGTTGCGCACAGCCGCATAAGGAAATCTGCCGTCTTGCAGCTGGCGCGATATTCGCGGCAAATGAATTTTACCGTGAATATAATTGATAGTAGGTAACCTGCAAAAACTCTGCCGCCGGCAGAATTTCCGCAGCATCAGAATTTACCAGGCACATCTGTTCCCGGCTGCCTTCGCGCCTGAAACAAGGAACCAGGATTCAGGAATTGCACCGCCTGATTTTGTACATTCTTCAATGATTTATTTTATACTATTTATATGCGGTTTTCAATAGTCTTTTCGACTACTTTTATCCGCTTTTCCCCAAACTGATTCATCAATCTGCTTAATACCTGGGGAGTGATCAGGATATTCCGGTTTCTGGGCAGCCTCTTGACCGCCCGCTCAGCCTGGCAGTAGATCACGACCTCGTCCTCCCCCTCAGAATCCTTCAGATGTCCGAACAATGACTGTTCATTTTCCAGATAGTCCGCCTTGTCCGGAAACTGGATCCACAGCTCCCGCTTTTTCTGTTCAAATGGGATCACCTTCTCGCAGATCAGCTTGCTTGGCCTCTCATCTTCCTCGGACACCCTTCCTCTGATAAATACTTTCTGGTCCACCTCCAAAAACTCCCGGTTCTTCTCATAGTCCCGCGGAAACACCACCACTTCCACGGTTCCCAGCAGATCCTCAACAGTCACAAATGCCATCATCTGATTCGTTCTCGTATATTTCACCGTCTTGTCTGTGATCAGTCCGCCTATGACCTCCCTGGCCCCGTCATGAACCTTGGAGCGTCCTGTTTCCTCATCCGGCTGAAAGTCCGGAGTAACGGCAGAGATATTTTTCCTCCATGCCGCTTCATAGTCATCCAGGGGATGTCCGCTGATGTAGATGCCCAGCACTTCTTTTTCAAATGCCAGCTGGTTCTCTCTCGTGTACTCCCCTACATCCGGCAGCCGGATCTCAAACTGACTTTTCTCTTCCTCTTCCACCAGTTCAAAGAGCGACATCTGCCCTGTCATCGCATACTTTTTTTCCTGGTTCACATGATCCAGGATCTGCAGGTAAATGCTCATGAACTGCTTCCTTGTACCTCCCAGGCAGTCCAGTGCGCCGGCCTTGATCAGGTTTTCGATCACCTTTTTATTCAGCACTTCCCTGATAGACATGCGGGTAATAAAGTCTTCCAGATTCTTAAAGTCCCCGTATTCCTTTCGGTCGGCTACAATGACCTGGATCACCTGCTTTCCGATACTTTTGATCGCCGCAAGCCCATAACGGATCTGTCCGGAATCTACAGAAAAATCCGAATATCCCCGGTTAATGTCCGGCGGCAGGATCTGGATGTCCATCCCCCGGCAGGCATATACGTATTCCGCCACCTTGGAAGGATTTTCAATGACGGAGGTCATCAGCGCTGCCATAAATTCCACCGGATAGTAATATTTTAAATATGCAGTCTGATAGGACACCACCCCATAAGCGGCGGCATGGGATTTGTTGAACGCATATTTAGCAAAATCGATCATCTCGTCATAAATCTTATTTGCAACCTTTTCATCAATCCCGTTCTTTACACAGCCCGGCACATTGGTCTCCTCATCTCCATAGACGAACGTCTGCCGTTCCCTGCGCATGACCTCCCCTTTTTTCTTGGACATGGCACGCCGCAGCAGGTCGCTGCGCCCCATGGTATAGCCGGCCAGATCCCGGACGATCTGCATGACCTGCTCCTGGTAGACGATACAGCCGTAGGTGGGCGCCAGGATGGGCTCTAACCGCGGGCAGTCATATACAATAGACCCTGCCCCGTTTTTTCCCTTGATATACTGCGGGATAAAATCCATCGGCCCCGGACGGTACAGGGCGATCCCCGCTATAATATCCTCCAGGCTGTGGGGCTTTAACTCCTTCATGAAGCTTTTCATCCCCGGACTTTCAATCTGGAAGATCCCGTCTGTCTTTCCGGTGCCGATATAATCCAGTACCGCCTGGTCATTGTAATCAATGCTGTTCAGATCCAGCTCCGGAGCCTTCTGCTTCACCATATTCACCGCATTCTGGATCACGGTCAGGGTCCTCAGTCCCAGGAAATCCATTTTCAGAAGTCCCAGTTCTTCCAGTGTGGTCATCGTGAACTGAGTCGTAATGGAACCGTCCTGGGCCCGGGATAACGGTACATATTCATCCGCGGACTCCTGACTGATGACCACTCCTGCGGCATGCATGGAGCTGTGTCTGGGCAGTCCTTCCAGACGTTTGGACATGTCGATGACATTTTTCACCTGCTCATCTGTCTCATAGGCCTTTTTCAGCTCCGGGTTCATCTCCAGCGCTTTTGCGATGGTGATGTTCGGTTCTTTGGGAATCATCTTCGCGATGGAATCTACAAACGCATAGGGCAGGTCCATGACCCGGCCCACATCCCGGATCACGCCCCGGGCCGCCAGCGTTCCGAAGGTCACGATCTGTACGACCCGGTCCTTTCCGTATTTGCGGACCACATAATCGATAACCTCCTGCCTGCGCTCAAAGCAGAAATCCACGTCGATATCGGGCATGGATACACGTTCCGGATTGAGAAACCGCTCAAACAGCAGCTGATACCGCAGAGGATCGATATCCGTGATCCCCAGACAGTAGGACACGATGCTCCCGGCCGCAGATCCCCTTCCCGGCCCGACAGCGATCCCGTGATCCCTGGCATATTTGATAAAATCCCACACGATCAGAAAGTAGTCCACATATCCCATGTTCCGGATCGTATCCAGCTCATATTTTAGCCGTTCCCGGTTCTCATCGGCGCCCTCACCGTAGCGCTGTTCCAGCCCTTCCCAGCACAGCTTGTTCAGGTATTCCCAGGAGGTCATGCCGTCCGGCACATCATACCTGGGAAGCTTGGTCACCCCGAACTCAATCTCCACATGGCAGCGGTCGGCAATCTTCTGTGTATTTTCCACAGCCTGCCGTGCATAAGGAAACAGAGCGGCCATCTCTTCCTGGGATTTTACATAATACTGCCCGCCTTCATAACGCATCCTGTTCTCATCCGCCAGCTTTTTTCCCGTCTGAATGCAGAGCAGGATGTCATGAGGCTTCTCATCCTCTGCATAGGTATAATGCACATCATTGGTCGCCGCCAGTTCGATCCCCAGTTCCTCCGACATCTGCAGCAGACGCTGATTCACAAGCCTCTGTTCCGGAATGCCGTGGTCCTGCAGCTCCAGAAAATAATTTCCTCTGCCGAAAATGTCCTGGTACTCCAGCGCTTTTTCTTTTGCGTCTTCATACATCCCCCGGGCCAGGTATCGCTGCACTTCCCCGGCAAGACAGGCGCTCAGTGCAATGATCCCTTCATGATACTGCCGCAGAAGTTCCTTGTCCACACGGGGCTTATAATAGTACCCGTCCACGAATCCTTTGGACACGATCTTCATCAGATTGGCATAGCCAGTGTTATTCTCCGCTAAAAGGACCAGATGATAATAACGGTCGTCCCCTCCTGTGATCTCCCGGTCGAATCTGGACCCCGGCGCTACGTAGACCTCGCATCCAAGAACCGGATTGATCCCTGCTTTTTTTGCTTCCCGGTAAAAATCAATGACCCCGTACATGACTCCGTGGTCCGTGATCGCCGCGCTGTCCATGCCCAGTTCTTTTACCCTTGCAACATATTCCGATATTTTATTTGAACCGTCCAGGAGACTGTACTCCGTATGGACGTGTAAATGCACAAACCCCATACTTCACCTCGCGTTTATGGAATAAAAAGATGTGTGTCCCGACGCACACATAAGCAAAAAATGGATAGGCACAGCCTCGGCAGGCAGCTTTACCGGCTGTTTTTTGCGCATGCGTGTGGAGTGGCTGTGAATAGTAACATAGAAAAAAACAAGGTGGTTCCCACAAGAACCACCCAGCCTGCTCCCTATTAGTTGCTGCCGTTCATCATGAATCCGATCAGCCTGTCTGTGTCTTCCTTTTCATAAGCAAGGATCTCCAGCTCCGGAATCTCACCATTGGAAAAGATATTCGCCATGGATACGTACTGGGAAAGCTTTGACTTCAGATTCAGTCTGTCCCCTTCTCCTGTCACCAGCTCTACCTTGCCTCTGCACTGATCAACCACCTTAAAAAATCCCTCTATGTCTGTAATATTTTGTACTTTCATAATTCAGTTACCTCCTCAAAAAATATTGTTTTCTGTTCTAACTTTTTTCTGAGTTACGCTATCATTATACATGATTTTCCGGAGAATGCAATCTTTTTTATTTATAATTTGCCGAAAAACTACGGATATGCTATACTAACAACAGCAGAAAACAGCATATATATTTATGCTTGATTTCAGGTATACATATACAAGGAGGATATTTTCATGAGATTAGTAACACGTTCTGATTTTGACGGTCTGGCATGCGGCGCGCTGCTTCTGGAAGCAGGTATCATTGACAGCTGGAAATTCGCTCATCCCAAGGATATCCAGGATGGCCTGATGGAGATTGATGAGAATGACTGTCTTGCCAACGTACCTTTTGTAGAAGGCTGCGGGCTCTGGTTTGACCACCATTCCAGCGAGCACGAACGTCTGGAGCTGGAGGGCAGGTACAAGGGTGAAAGCCGCATCTGTCCCTCCTGCGCACGGATCATCTACGAATACTATGGCGGCAAAGAGCGCTTCCCCCAATTTGATGACCTGATGGAAGCAGTCGATAAGGTGGATTCCGGCAATCTGACCATCGATGAGGTCATGAACCCCACAGGATGGATCCTGGTTGGTTTTCTGATGGATCCCAGAACCGGCCTGGGACGCTGGAGACAGTTTTCCATTTCCAATTACCAGCTGATGGAAAAGCTGATGGATGCCTGCCGTACCATGACCACAGAGGAAATACTGGCTCTGTCTGATGTACAGGAACGTATCGAGATTTACAACGAACAGACCGAGAAATTTAAAAAGATGGTATCCGAGCATACAAAGGTGGACGGCAATCTGATCGTTACCGACTTAAGACACGTAGACCCTATTTACACCGGCAACCGTTTTATGATCTACAGCATGTATCCTGAGCAGAACATCTCCGCATGGATCGTCAGCGGCCGGGGCGGACAAGGATGTTCCGCGGCAGTCGGCTACAGCATCCTGAATAAAACGTCGGATGTCAATGTAGGAAGCCTGATGTTAAAGTATAACGGCGGCGGACACAAAAAGGTCGGAACCTGCCAGTTCAGCAATGAAAATATGGACACGGAGCTGCCTAAGATGCTTGAAGAGCTGAGTGCTCTGGCGAATCAGTAACATCCCTCTATACATACGAAAAGCTGCCTGCGGCAGCTTTTCTTTTTCTGATTTTGCAGACGGCAGAAGCTTCCTCCTGCCGCTCAGGGTTTTCGTCTAATTCCTGACAAAGAACAGCAGCAGCTTTTATACCAGAGACTGATTCAGGTACGCCTCCTGCTCTGGGGTCAGCGTATCGATTTCCTTTCCCAGAAAACGAAGCTTTCTCACCGCCACGTCTTCATCAATCTCCACCGGCACGTCCACCAGCATCTCTGTCATTTCTTTTCCGTGCTCAACCAGGTATTTTGCAGACAGCGCCTGGATAGCAAAGCTCATATCCATGATCTCCGCCGGATGTCCGTCCCCTGCTGCCAGGTTCACCAGCCGGCCTTCCGCCAGGACAAAGATCCACCGTCCATTCGGCAGCTTGTAGCCCTGGATGTTTTTCCGCATTTCTTTGGATTCTGCAGCCATGGCACGCAGGCCCGCCATATTGATCTCACAGTCAAAATGTCCTGCGTTGCAGAGGATCGCGCCCTCTTTCATTTCCACAAAGTCCTCTTCATCAATGACCTTATCACATCCGGTCACTGTTACGAAAAAGTCTCCCAGCCTGGCTGCTTCTTTCATCGGCATCACGTCAAATCCGTCCATGACCGCTTCAATGCCCTTCACCGGATCGATCTCTGTCACAATGACCCTTGCTCCCAGGCCCTTTGCCCGCATGGCAACTCCTTTTCCGCACCAGCCGTAACCGGCTACCACCACGATCTTGCCTGCCACGATCAGATTCGTAGTACGCATGATACCATCCCACACAGACTGCCCTGTGCCGTACCTGTTATCAAAGAAATGCTTGCACTGCGCGTTGTTCACCCGGATCATAGGGAACTTCAGGTCTCCGGCCCGGTTCATCGCCTCCAGCCGGATGATGCCTGTTGTGGTCTCCTCACAGCCGCCCAGGATGGCCGGGATCAGCTCCTGCATCTCCGTGTGGACCATGTGCACCAGATCGCCGCCGTCATCAATGATGATATTGGGGCCTGCAGAAAGCACTGCGCGGATATGAGAGTTGTACTCCTCCTCCGTTGCCCCGTACCAGGCATGGACCTCCAGTCCTGCCTTCACCAGCGCTGCCGCCACGTCATCCTGGGTGGAAAGCGGATTGGAACCCGTCACATACATCTCGGCCCCGCCTGCTGCCAGCACCTTGCACAGGTAAGCCGTCTTTGCCTCCAAATGTACGGAAAGGGTGATCTTCTTCCCTGTAAATGGTTTCGTCCGGCTGAACTCTTCTTCCAGCATGCGCAGCAGGTCACAGTTTCTCTTCACCCATTCGATTTTCTGTTCGCCTGACTCCGCCAGGCCAATGTCTCTGATTTCGCTACTCATTTCTCATCTCTCCTTCCGCCGCATATGCGGCACATATGCGGCACTTGTGATATCTAGTGTACTGACCGCATTATATTCCAGCAAACCTCCTTGTCTAATTTTCCATCGGACTGCGTTGGCTTCAATCGACGATTAGGTCATAAGGAATCCTCCCGCAAGCGGGTCCCTCCTTGTGACAACAGCTACCGGCTACGCCTCATTCAGCCGCCTTGCCGATGAAAAATTATCCTGCGGAGTTTCATTGGATATAATGCGGTCAGTACACTAGTATAGCATTGCATTAATAATTGAGTAATAATCACTTCAGGCCGCATGTAAACGAGCAGCCTGAAACTTCATCCTTATATTATCCCACAAGTGCGCATTTGTCAATCTTCAGGCCGGATTCTGTTACTGGAGCACCCAAAGGGTGTGAACAGTAACTTACTGGTCACAGCCTGGCTGTGCGCCTACTGCACGGTTAGCCGCCATAAAAGTGATGGGCGCGATGACATCTGCCCCATCGCCGAAGGCGATTTTTAATGGCAGGTGTCGTTACAGTTCACGGCCGGTTACCGGCCGCGAACTGTAACAACTATTTTTTCTCCGCCCATACGCTTACGATATGATAATATCCTTTTGAAGTGATTCGATATACCAGCATGTAGAATACCGCAAATATCAGATAGCAGCAGACCGTGACACCCAGCAGCAGATTCAGGTTGGTCAGGCTGAACAAAAGCAGCAGCTTATGGACCATCGGAAATGCAAATGCCAGATGGATCCCTGCCATGATCAGAGGAAGGAAAAACACCGTCAGTACCTGAGAATTGACGCTCCGCCTGATATCCGTTTCCGTCATGCCCACCTTCTGCATGATCTCAAACCGGGCCTGATCCTCATAGCCCTCCGAGATCTGCTTATAATAAATGATCAGCACCGCGGCAAAAACGAACACCACGCCCAGCAGGATTCCCAGGAAGAACAGGCTTCCATACAGGCCGTAGAACGTCGCCCGCTCTTCTGCCGCGCACCGGCTGTATGCCAGAAAAGGAGACGTTTCTTCCTCACCGGAAGTTTCTTCCGTGCTGTCTAATGCATCCTGGTCTGCCTTCATCCGCATCATTTCGTGCTCCAGCGCTGCCTGTACCTTTTCCTGTATCCGCATCTGCATCTCATCTCCGCAGTCCAGATCAACTCCATAGTACCAGTGCAGTCCTAAAACAGGATTTCCCCATTCATTTACATGTCCTTCCAGCGGACGCGCCGCTTCCACCAGATTCGGGACAAAGATATACATGAACGAGATGAGCTGCTCCCCATCTATTCCGCTGTGTATAAATTCCGGGACCACTTTTTTGACCCGTATCACCTCTCCGCCATTGATCACGATGGTATCCTTCTCATAATCACGTTTCGTCGTATAGATGAGGGCCTCTCCCGGGGCCAGAGTTTCCTTTTGATTCATCATTTGGTTATAATCCTCCAGCGGCACAAAAGCGATCTGCCACATATTGGCATAGTCATTCTTTTGAGACGCAGGAGTAGTTTCATCGTAGGTTCGGAACTGGCCATCCTCCATGATGCATGAAAATTCTGCAATCGAATAATCCATCACGTTCTCTGCGGTCAGAGTCCTGTCTGCTTCCGCCCTGACGGCCTTCCCGGCAGATTCCTTTACTTGATCCGTCACCCCTGATTCCATGGCTTCTATGTCTCGGAAGCTTGAATCGATCATAATATCTCTCGGATAGCGGCTGCGCAGGCTGTCTTCGGTTCCTGCATACAGGCATACGGTTCCCGAGAGCATCACCAGCACCATGGTGCACAGGATACAGATGGATGCCAGGCCCGCGCCGTTTCGCTTCATACGGTATACCATAGAGGAAATGGATACAAAATGGCTGGTCTTATAATAGTAGCTTTTGTTCTTCTGTAAGATCCTGCAGATCGTCACTGAACCTGCGATAAACAGTAAATAGGTCGCTATGATGACCATGATGACCGCCACGAAAAACCAGAGCAGCGCCTCGATCGGATTCTCGATGGAAACTGCCAGATAATAGGCCGCCGCCAGAATCACCAGCCCGGCCAATGCCAGAAGCCAGTTTGCCTTCGGCGGTTTTTCCCCCGCATTTTCACTGCGCAGCAGCTCCATCGCGCTTGCTCCGCGGATCTGCCATAAAGTCTGGAGCAGGATCAGCAGAAAAATGATGGAAAACCATTTGAATGTTTCCAGGATTGCCTCTGCTCCCAGAGAAAAGGAAAATTCCGTCTCACCCATCAGCAGATTGACCATCCCAAGCTCCGCGAACTTGGAAAATGTAATTCCCGTCAGAAGGCCGCCGCCCATGGAGATTGCAGCGCTCATCAGGCTTTCGCACACCAGGATCTTCGCCAGATTCCATTTCCCCATCCCCAGGATATTGTATAGGCCATATTCCTTTTTCCTCCTGCGGTTCAAAAAGGAATTGGTATAGAATAAAAAGAGCAGCGAAAACGCAACGATCACGAACATCCCAAAGCCAAGCATGGACTGCATGACCTCCCCGCCCGGAACAGACTGCAGCGCACTGCTGGTATTTAAAAACGCCACAATATAGTACATCATGACCATACCCATGGATGCCAGGATATAGGGAACATACAGGCGGCTGTTTTTTCGGATTCCCATCCAGGCCAGCTTTGGATAAAACATACTTTTCATCGCCCCTCACCTCCCTGAAACTTTTTTGACGCCAGCGCGGTCAGCGTGTCAGAAATCTTCTGATAGAGCTGTTCATCTGTGCTGTTGCCCCGGTATATCTGGTGGAATACCTCCCCGTCCTTGATAAACAGTACTCTTCCCGCATGGCTTGCCGCCTTTACGGAATGGGTTACCATCAAGATCGTCTGCCCGTTCCGGTTGATCTCGCCAAACAGCTTCAGCAGTTCTTCCGTCGCATTAGAATCCAGCGCTCCGGTAGGCTCATCCGCCAGTACCAGCCTGGGATCCGTGATCAGCGCCCTCGCCACGGCCGCTCTCTGCTTCTGTCCGCCTGACACCTCGTAGGGATATTTTTTCAATATATCGGTAATCCCAAGCTGTACCGCAATGGGTGCAAGCCTCTGACTCATCTCTGCATAATGCTTCCCTGACAGCACCAGCGGAAGGTAGATGTTGTCTTCCAGTGAAAATGTATCCAGCAGGTTAAAGTCCTGGAATACGAATCCCAGGTTATCCCTGCGGAACGCCGCAACGGCAGACTCCCGGATCCGCGAAAAATCCCAGCCGTCCAGCTTGACCACGCCGCCTGTAGGCTTATCCAGAGCTGCAAGAATATTTAAAAGGGTGGTCTTTCCTGAACCGCTTTCTCCCATGATGGCCACATATTCTCCTTCCTCCACACTGAAGGTCACCTTTTTTAATGCTTCCACCTTGTTCCCGCCGAAACGGGTCGCATACACTTTTTTCAATCCATTGACTTCCAATATACTCATCACAATACCTCCATATTTTTTAATCCTGTTCCCGAATCTCTTTCGCCTTTTCGATTCATCTGCGTTCACCGAAGATACGTAAGAGCCTTCGCTGGAAACGTTTTTTATATCATTTACTTCTCCATCATCATATCAAAAAAGAGAAATGTACTGCCATCGAATGGACTTACATTTCTCTCCGTTCATCTTACAGTTTTGTAAGATGCCCATACTCAAACTTCATGGTCAGACATCTCCTAACTGAATTTCCATTCTGCACCGGGATCAGCACCGCGTCGGTTCCCCCATCCGGATTCGAATGACGGTCCCGTTTTCCAGGGATGAATTGGCTGTGATCGTATGCCCCAGATTGCTGCAGATCCTGCGGCACAGGTAGAGTCCGATCCCGCTTGCCTTTTTATCGCTTCTTCCATTATATCCGGTATATCCTTTTTCGAAAATACGCGGGATGTCCTCAGGAGCAATCCCGATTCCTGTATCCCGAATACACAGAACTGCGCGGTCTTCTGCTCCATCTGTCTCATTTTCCATTTCGATCGTGATCCGCCCGGCTTCCGTATATTTCAACGCATTGGAAATCACCTGCTCCAGGACGAACTGGAGCCATTTTTCATCCGTCACTACTTTCGTATGTAAAGGACGGTAATCCAGCTGCAGCTTTTTCCGGATAAACTGTCCGGCAAATTTTTTTACAGCCGGTTTTACAATGTCGTCCAGCTCATATTCCTGAATCACATAATCTGTAAAATCAGAATCCAGCCGAAGATACCCCAGTACCATATCTACATATTGTTCGATCCGCATCAGGTCTTCCAGAATCCGCCTTGCGAACTCCGAATCCTGGCTCTGCAGGTTCAGCCGCATGGATGCGATGGGGGTTTTGATCTGATGCACCCAAACCGTATAATAATCGATCATGTCAGAATAACGCAGGTTCATCTGTGTCTCCAGCTGTTTCTGCTCTTCACACAGCCGGCTGATGATCTGCTGATAGTCCCTGTCCTCCGCCGAAACAGGTTTCGGAAAATCTTTTTGAAGAACAGAGGGGAGTCTGCTGAGTTCTTCCAGTCTCCGGTGCCTCTGCCAGCTCCGGCGCATGTCCCATATCAGAAAAATCAGTCCCAGGACCGCACACACGAATGCAGGATACAGGACCGCCCCTGCCGGAAGATGGTACAGTAAAAAAGCGCATAAAAACACAAGGCAGAATAAACAAAATATGAAGATTCCCTTCCTCCGCTGTCTGAAATAACCGATGATAAAATTCATAAGACTCCTCTTCTCACCATGAATCACTGATCAACTGTAATGATATATCCCACGCCCACTTTAGTCGTAATAAATCCTTCCAGACCGACACCGTCCAGCTTTTTGCGCAGCCGGTTCACATTGACGGTCAGTGTATTCTCATCCACAAAGCTGTCTGTCTCCCACAGCCGTTCCATCAGCCGCTCCCGGCTGACTACCTTACCTTTGTTTTCCATCAGCGCCAGAAGAATCCGGTACTCATTTTTCGAAAGATTGATCCTCTCTCCCTGATAGACCAGTGTATTATCTCCCAGATTCAAAAGCGCGCCCCGATGCTCCATCACCGGAACCGCCCCCGCGAAATCATAGGTACGGCGAAGCAATGCCTGTATCTTGGCGATGAGGACGCTGCTGTCAAAAGGCTTGACAATAAAATCATCTGCCCCCATGTTCACCGCCATCACAATATTCATGCTGTCCGATGCGGAGGAGATAAACATAACTGGTACGCTGGAAATCTTTCGGATCTCGCCGCACCAGTGATACCCATTAAAAAAAGGCAGTCCAATGTCCATCAAAACCAGATGCGGGGCATATTCTGCAAATGCCGTCATCACATTTCGAAAATCTCTGACACATTCTGCCTCCAGCCCCCACAGTTCTGCCTGTTCTTTGACTGCCTGCGCGATTCCTTCCTCATCTTCTACAATTAAAATACGGTACACAGCGATCCACCTTTCTAACATATTTCTATTGTAATGATATAGGAAATAAGTTCAAAAGTCAACGCTGCCGATCTGCGTCTGCCCTGTGACTGTACAGCGTGGTTACAGTTCACACGGCGTCCGGCCAATAAAGTAACATTTGCCATAATATCCAGCCCGTCTACACTCCGTTCCGGTCCGTCCTAAACAAGCGTCGCTGGCGCTTAAGACCGCCGGCAGGCAACTTTTCAATGGGCTGGATGCCGTTACTGTGAGCGTCCGGTCAGGGTGTGAACAGTAACCAGCGTGGTGCATGGTCCAGGAGTAAACAGCAGCCATATCAAGAACAATAACCATTCTGCTTTTATAAAAACTGCCGGATTTCTGCCACCAGCTTTTCCTCCAGCCTGATCAGCCGCCTGGCGATTTCCTTCGATTTTTCATCTGCCGCTTCGTATTGGTTGAGATATCGGTTCAATGTTTTAATTCCCATGTTGCATCCATCGGTCATCAGATCCGCAACTGTCTTGTCCGATTCATCCACAGCAAGCTTTGCATTGGTCTTGATCCACGACATCCCTTTTGCCATCGCGCCGGGTTCTTTTCCCGCATCATGATATTGCTCCAGAAGTCCCTCTATTTCCTCTTTCAATGCTTCATGCTTTGCCTTGCACTTTTCCAAATATTTTTTCAAATCTTCACTTTTTACGGACTGCAGCGTCTCGACGATGGATGACACTCCCATCTTGATTCCTGCATCACACTCTCTTAACAGCTTTATTGTATCTTCTTCTATCATAAAAAACCAGCCTCCTTATTGTCCTGCGTGAACAGTATGCCCGGTCCGGCTGGTTTTCATTACATCATTTTATAAACTTGTCGATTGCTTCGTTCAGCTTTGTAATCGCATCCTGATCGTTTTCTTCCACTGCTTCCACGATACAGTGGTTCATATGGTTTTTCAAAACCACCTTCCCTGTATTGCTGATCGCGGAACGAACCGCCGCAAGCTGGATCAGCACCTCGCTGCAGTCCGCATCCCGCTCCACCATGCGCTTGACTGCTTCCAGATGGCCGATTGCCTTGGAAAGCCGGTTCAGCACCGCTTTCTTTTCCGCCTTGCTGTGAACATGCCTGTGCCCCGTCCCATGGCTGTGTGAAATGCCGTTTTCATGCATATGTATATGAAGCTCTTCGTTTAAATCATGTTCTTCTGCCCTCTGCTCAGGGAATGTGTTCCGGTCTTTTGCCGCTTTGGCGTTCTCCGCATCCAAATTCATAGTTCTACCCTCTGTTCTTCTATTTATATCTTACCGTAGGAGATACCGTTTTTTATGAAAGTCTGCCCGTCTCCGCTCCGTTTCAATCCATCCCGAGTCCAATACCCCGCGGCAAACTGACGGGACATCAAAATTCCAGCGCAGCAATCTGCAGGGGATCTGACCCCCGCGGCAGTCGCCAAATATCCATGCAGGCATGCTGCTTGGCTCGTTGCTTCGCGGAAATAAACGTCACGGGCGCATAGAATCGCCGCCGGCAGCTTTCATGGGCTGAATTGTTACGGAATCCGCGTTGTCAAGACTTGACCTGTAACGATTATACTTCGCTTCAAGAAAATCAGCAACATAAAAATCAAAAAATGCTTGCAAACTGACAAAATATATGCTATCATTCAAATTGTCGCTACGATGTCATTCGTCAAAGCACATTATACTGGCTCCGTGGTCAAGCGGTTAAGACATCGCCCTTTCACGGCGGTAACACGGGTTCGATTCCCGTCGGAGTCACTCAGATTATTTTGTTTCTGTGTTGTATTTACATAATCAGACACACAGGATGCTGTCAGAATTTGTTTTTTAAGGTATTATTTGCCGATGTGGCTCAATTGGCAGAGCAGCTGATTTGTAATCAGCAGGTTATCGGTTCGAGTCCGATCATCGGCTTTGTTCCTATAAGGGACATAATTTGGACCTTTAGCTCAGTTGGTCAGAGCAATCGGCTCATAACCGATCGGTCCTGGGTTCGAGTCCCCGAAGGTCCATTTTCATATAAAGTATTCGAATGCAGATATGATTCGATATTTTATATGTTGTACATTACAGAATATTCTATATATAATGTATTGTATATCATTAATTATTCATACGGCCCAGTGGCTCAGTTGGTTAGAGCGCCGCCCTGTCACGGCGGAGGTCGAGAGTTCGAGTCTCTTCTGGGTCGTTCATCAGATAAAACTGAGAGATTTTTTATTTTATCTGATATTTTTTAAGGGTTGATGGGGTCTTAGCTCAGCTGGGAGAGCATCTGCCTTACAAGCAGAGGGTCATAGGTTCGAGCCCTATAGGCCCCATATCATTTGCCGCAGTGGCGGAACTGGCAGACGCCCGGGACTTAAAATCCCGTGGGTAGTGATACCCGTACCGGTTCGATTCCGGTCTGCGGCAGTTTTTAAATATAGAGGAAACGTTGTAAGATGAATGTTTCCTTTATTTTTTTGTGTTTAATAATTTGAACACCATCGAACACTTCATTCCTTTGATATCCCGGATCACTATATTCTTTTTCACCAACTGTTTAAACACACTAAAAACCCACGCAAACTTTCATTTACGTGGGTTTTTCATTCCACATCTTTATACCAGAGTGTTCAGAAGCATGCCAACCGCATAATAATTGCTGAGGTTGTAAGCTCCGCTCTTTGCAAAGCTTGCAAAAGATGTAAAATATGCGGACATTGAATCATCCGATGAGAGATCGGAGAAGTCCACGCCTGCTGTGGAAGAATTCTTGTCCTTAGATGTCGAAGAAGATTGTGTCTTAGAACTCCCCACTACAGTGTCGATCGATGAATCAAGGATTGTGCTTGCTTTCGTACCGGTACGCTGTGCGATACCGTACTGGCCGCCCATCACATCCTTTACAAGACCATAGCCGCGATCCAGCGACTTCTTCAATTCATCCTTATCCACCTGGAGCTTGCCGGTAGTGCTAAGGCTCATTCCCAATGCTTTCTTCATTGCATCTTCGGTCGGAAGGGATCTCTTCAGAGATTCCAGCTGACGCGCTGCACCTGCACTGCGGTTGGAATTGCTCTCAAGGAAAGATATCGTACTGTTGTACTTATCTGCGAAATCAGTGATCGCGGATATAATATCTTCCTGCGCCTTATCCACCTTTGCCTGCGCTGCTTTTCTCTCTTCCTCGGTTCCCGCTTTGGATAAAGCCGAAACAGCACTCTCATACTTGGAGAACACGTTGTCCTTGGCACCAACCTGCAGCTTCTTGGAAGCCGACTCCAGTTCCGTAAGGGACTGCTTATAATTCAGCAAAAATGAAGACGCGCTTGTAGCTGTACTGCTGTTGCTGTAGCTGCCTGATGTCTTATCTGTGCTTGAAGAACTGCTGGAGCCTGATGTCTTATCCGTACTTGATGTACTGCTGGTACTGGACGTACTCTCTGTAGAATCATAACCAATCTGATCCTTCAAAGCTTCTGTCCGAGAATTTGCAGTGTTAACCCAGCCTTGATAGTTAAACATGGGACTATAACTGGATACTGAACCAACTGCCATAATGTCATCTCCTTTCCGGTATGGCAAATACCTTTTTTTGTTGAAAAGGCGAATGCCTTCTTATGATATTTCGGCAATTTTCCTCTGAAAGATAATCAAAGACCGAAAATCAGAGGAAAAATTTTTCATTCCCACCTTATAATTTTAAATTCAGCCTGTTAAGGAAATGGGATCGGCTGATGTTTGTGGAGTGGCTGATTTTTATATGTCTGTAAATAGTAACAAACCTATTTCAATTTTTTCTCCATGATTTCATAAACCAACTTCACATCATTTTCCAATTCATATGTCCCATGCCCCACAGTCTTATAACCTCTATGCTCATAAAGACAAGCTGCAGGAAGCGAGGCATCTAAAACGGCTGTATCATACTTTTGTACAATTTCGTTTTCCAGGCAGTCCATAATGTACGAGCCATAACCTCTCTTTTGATAAGATGGCAGCACATATACGCCTGCAATATGATTACTCTCAAAGCTACCTGTTCCAACAATCGCATCCTCATTCACTAATACACCCATATTTCCAGACGCTATGCCATCTAAAATGTGTTCTCTACTATGATGTTTACAAAAGAAATCCACTACTTCTTTCGGATAATACTTTGGATATATTGTTTTAATAGCTGTATGTAAAACATCGTAAATTTCATTTACCATATCAGGAACTGCCGCTATATATTTCATATCTTTCCTCCGATATGCTGTTTTTCAGCCTGATTTTCATTCTATTTTTAATAGGATTACAGGATTCCGGAAAGTTATTTATTGTCCTGACTTTATAATCTTCAATAGCTGTTCAATATTTGCAGCAATGTTCTCATCTTCCAAGTGATCAACGCGGTCTCTGGCCTGCTCTAATCTGGCTTCTTTTTCTATTGCCATTAATTTGGCAAGTATCGCATCACTTCTATCCTCCATTTTTCCACTCTGAGCCGCCGGATTTCCTGACTGCGCCTTTCCACCCTTGGCTGCAGCTTTTCCTGAATGTGTTTTCCCATTTTTTGTCATAGTTTTACTCGTCTGTACTTTCCCACTCTTGAGTGCCGGCCTTTTTGTCTGCGCTTTTGTGCCCTGTTTTGCATTTTTCGTATCTTTTTTCTTAAACAAAGAAATCCCTCCTGCTAATTAAATTCATACCTTTATGTATATTAGCAGAAAATGTTGTTCAGGGGAATAGGGTATATCATTTAATATTTAATTTTGTTCATTCTCAAGCATAGTGTTTTGTTTGCTTCCTGTACCGGGTCCGGCACAGAAAAAGGGAGCCTGACGATGATCAGAGAGGACACCATGTCCCCTGGAAAATCCACGCCCTCCCAGCAGGAACCGGATGCGAACAGCACCGCATTGCTCATCTTTTTAAACCGCTTGATCTCTTCCTGGGTGTGACGCCATACCTCCACCATGGGGAATGAAATGCTTCCCCGCAGAAGCTGGTAGCTGTAATCGTTCCCATATTTATCCTGGAATCCTTTCGGGTCATTCTCCCTGTCTTCTGAGAGCCCTTCAAACAGCCTCATTAATTCTGCATATAGTTCCGGGCAGTTCTTCTTCACCTGAAGGACAAACTCCCAGCCATTGTCATGAATTGCATTCAAGATGTTTCCTGTCGCACCAATCGCATCAATTGTGATTGTGCTCCCTTTTATCTCCAGCAATTCCATAAGCTCAGGAATCGCGGTCATTTCATTTGCTTTCCCTTGGATAACGAGCTGTCCGATCACCAGCTTGGACGCAACATCAATCGCATTCAAAATATACGGTGTCTTTTCTTCCCTTACTTTGCGTGCTGCAGCACGGAGTCCTTTCCCATCTATTGCAATGTGTATCCCTCTCGTATTATAAATCTCCCCAATCCAGTTGGTAAGCGCAAGGGCCACCATTTCTTCATCAACTGCAACAAGCATTCTTGACATGGTCGATACGGATGGCACCCCGTTTGGAAACGGCAGATGTCTCTGAAGTTCCGCTAAATTCCTTTTGCTCCATCTGACAATCCGGCGCAGCTTTGTTTTTCCTGCCAGCAGCCCCATAATGATACAGACAAAGATTTCCGCCAATTCATGTGGTTTCGACCGTCTGCTCCTGGAATCAGGGATATCACGCAGCCAGCCAATGAGCGGGCGGGTACAAAAGCCTGCCCTAATCCACCTCCAGTTTCAGTTCCAGTCTTTCCAGTAGCTTTTTTTGTCCTTCCGATATTTTAGAAACCAGCTTTTTGCCAGAAACAATGACCATATATAATGATAAAATCAAGCACTTCCTGCCAGCTTTTACCGAGAGGTTCTTTCCATCCGGCAGGGCAAAGTGTTTCCACAGATTTTGAAAATCCATACCTTTTGATATATCTTTTAGCTAACCTATACGAAAGCCTATCACAAACTGCAACCTTTAAACGGTAAAATCCCAGAAGATTCTATTCCTCTGGGATTGTAAACTTATATCATACACCTCGGACAGTTTTGAATATATTGAGGTTTCCTGGGATCCGCTTCTATTTTCTTCCTTAACCCATAAATGAGACAATAAATACTATTATCTATATTTTCTATTTTCACCTCTTCATAGATTATGGCATAGATCTGTTCCTTCGTAAGCACGAAATAATCCGTATCTATGAATCCTCCATCATTTTTGATACAATAGCTCCAAATCAAGGAGGTATTGCCTATGAATGAAACGAACCTTACAAAAGAAGATTTCTGGATGAAGCGAATTCAGGATTTCCAAAAAAGCGGATTGTCAAGAAAAGAATGGTGTCAGGAAAATCAAGTCCCCCTGTCGACTTTCAGTTATTGGATCAGAAAACAAATGCAGAAGCCTTCCGAATTGGATCAAGGGATGGAACCAGTCTTTGCCAGACTCCCTTCTGAGTTAGAGGTTTCCTCCCAACCGTTGTCGGAGTATCCTCCCATAACGATCCATCTTCCAGAAAGTATCCGGATAGAGGTCAGCACCGGTTGCCCGTGTGAACTGATGGCCTCTTTGATCCACACACTAAAAAATTATGCTTGACCTGGCAGGCGGGACCACCGTATACCTGGCCTGCGGCAGTACAGACCTGCGCAAGAGCTATAACGGCCTGGCCGCGATCATAAAGCTAAAATTCCATCTGGATCCGTATTCCCGCTGCATGTTCGCCTTCTGTAACCGCAGACGGACATCCATCAAAATCCTTCAATGGGACGGATCCGGTTTCTGGATCCTGATGAAGCGGCTCGACCGCAATTACTTCCGCTGGCCGGATACGCCGGATGAGTTGAAAAAAGTGACCTTAAAGGAAATTCATTGGTTATGTGATGGACTGTCCCTCGACCCAAAAGGCGCTTTTGAGGAACATCATCCGAAGATCACAATCTAATCTACACCGATTTTCCTGTCAATTCGCAAAAAGCTGAAAAAGTGGCAGTTTTCCATGAATTTTCCTCTGTTTTTCCATCCGGTTTCCTCTCGAAAACAGAGCGGTTTCATGATATACTTTTCTCAGACCACAAGAGATAGGAGGGCTGGATCATGGAACCGCTTTTTTCTGAAAAACAATTGCAGGATATGAGCAAAGAGAATATCATCACATTGATACAGGCCATGCAGGTGCATCAGAAAAAACAGGAAACAGAGATCCAGCTCCTGAAAGAAAAAACGAAGGAACTGGAGTTTATGAATGCACTGCTTTCGGATCGGCTGGCACTTGCGCAGAGGAAGCAGTTTGGCTCTTCCAGCGAAAAATACGCGGAAGGCTATGAGCAGATGGACCTGTTCAATGAGGCGGAGCAGGAGGCCGATCCCAATGCAGCCGAGCCAGAGATGGAGGAGATCCATCCAAAATCTTATAAACGTAAAAAACCAACCGGAAAAAAGGAAGAGGACCTTTCCGCTTTTGAAACCACAGAAGTGATCAAACATAAATTAGAAGGAAACGACAGATTCTGCTCTGAATGTGGGACAAAATATAAAGTGGTGACTACGGAGACCGTAAAATATTTGAAATTCATCCCTGCCCGATTTGAAGTGGTGGAGGAGACCACCTATGTTTATGCCTGTCCCAAATGCGGGATGATGAAGCGCCCGCAGAAAGATCCGTCACTTCTCAAAGGCAGTGTTGCGACACCATCCCTCGTTGCCGGCATTATGAATGCGAAATATGTGAACGGGATGCCGCTTGCGCGACAGGAGAGGGAGTTCGCAAGATATAACCTGAACCTGTCAACAAAGACCATGGCTAACTGGATCATCCTGTGCGCAAAACGGTACCTGCAGCCGATCTATGACCTGATGAGGGAAGAATTCCTGCGCAGCAGATATATCCACTGTGATGAAACCCGACTCCAGGTGATCGATGAGCCCGAGCAAAAAGGGACAACCCAGAACTGGATGTGGGTGTATCTTACGGATGAATACAGCGGATCCCCACGGATGGTCCTCTTCCAATATGAAAGGACCAGGGGTGGATACCATCCGGTGGAATTCCTGGGGGATGAGTTCCGTGGCTATCTGACCTGTGATGGATACCAGGCTTACCACGGCCTCCCGGAGCAGATCACCGTGACAGGGTGCATGGCACACGCAAGGCGGCGTTTTGATGAAGCCCTGACCCCTTTAAAAAAGGGCTTTACCAAAGAACAGCTGAAAGAAACAACTGCATACCAGGCAATGGCACGGATCGGCATGCTTTATAAGATAGAGGAACTACTCCGTAACCAATCTCCTGAGGAAAGATATGCTGAGCGTCAGAAGCAGTCAAAACCGCTTTTAGAGGCTTTCTTCGGATGGCTGCATACTTTGGAAGGCTCTGTAAACCGGTCTTCTAAAATAGGAGAGGCCGTTTTATACGCTTTAAATCAGGAAAAATACCTCAAAGCCTATCTGGAAGACGGACATCTGAGTATCGATAACTCGGCCGCGGAGAGGGCGATCAAGAACTTTGCCATTGGGCGCCGCAACTGGCTGTTCTCCAAAAGCATCAAAGGCGCGGAGGCCAGCGCGACCGTATACAGCATCACGGAGACGGCGTTACTGAATGGGCTTAAGCCATATGACTATGTGGCTTACATACTGGAACGTATGAAAGATCTGGGGCCATTCCCGTCAAAAGAAGATCTCCAGCAACTATTACCATGGTCAGAATCCATACCGGAGTCCTGTCGTACAAATCGTCCAGGTGCGTCCACTTAGCAGAAACTGCTGGGTGGATTTTTTTGTCAAAGTGCAGATAACTTGGTGATGATATAAAAGATCAACTCTCATTAAGGCACAGTTTAGCAAATATTGGTGATTTTGAATAGGTACGGATTATTTCTTGCTTACGATTGAAATGGGATTTGCCCCATTAGAGATTGCGGACCGGCTGGGGCATGAATCCGTGAAGACCACGCTGGACACCTATTCCCATCTTTACCCGAACAAGGATCAGCAGCTGGCGGACCAACTCAATCAGTTCCGGAGGGCGGTGCCGCCGGCAGAAGAAAATCCTTGAACTTTCCGCCGCTTTATGCTATCCTTTAGATAGAAAGAGGTGCCTGCTGGTAACAGGCGCCTCCATAGGAGCCCCACTCCAAAGGTGGAGTATCCCAAGCATAGGCAGTTACCTCTCAGTGAGAGGCGCCCATCCTGGTTGCAACAGGGTGGGCATTATTTTTTTCGCTTGTGGTCCTTATCTCTGTCGAGAAAAGCAAGCAACGCTATAACAAAGCTACCGAAAGTGATCAGCAAGCCGATCACCCCTATGAATATCATAATGATATCTGCAGCTGTCATTGGTGCCACCTCCCTTCCTATGTATTCCGGCAAGCCGGTCATTGGCTCGGGAGGCTACCACCCCTGTCATGGGTTCCATGAATGGATTCTACCACAATACGACAGGAATTTCAACAGCGGCCTTTTAGCGGGTAATAAAAGTACGAACTTGATTTCTGAGTGTCATATTAGTGTCACAGAGAAAGCAAAAATGACAGAAGTCCTTATTTTATCAGATTTTCAGTCCAAATGTCCCCTATTCGAACTCCAGACCGACAGTACAAGTTATAAGCAAAAATCGTTGATTTTAAGGCATTTTCAAAAAAGATTAGACCCTATAAATCACTATAAAAAAGAAAAATAATGCAATAAAAATGCAATGGAGTACATTCAGATTTATCCAAATTATATCCCAAAATACATAAGACCTCAATATCAATTTCCAGATAGGCGTTCAGATACGAACGCCTATTTTTATGAAAAGCAAAAATGAGAGTATACTGTTAAATCGAGGGTACAATATTGCATTTCTTACGATTGTAACTCTCCTAGTTATTTCAAAAAATTTTCAACAAACAGAAAAATAAACAAATCAACGCATATATTAGTTTTTATAAGCGGATAAAACATTAAAATCTTTTCATAATTTGTCAATACAAAAGAAATTAGTTGCTTAACAATCAGAGAAATAGGGGGAATGTTTTTAGTTTGCAAATTGGATTTAGCTCTTGATGAAGTTTTTAACGAAACAGATATTTTTAATCTTTTATCTGTTTTTTCACGACAAATTGACAGAGTTGCAGAAAATTTACTTTTTTTCATAAAATCCTCCTTAACTATTTGAGGTTAGCGACATGAATCCTTTTTTCATGCCGGTAGTTATTTAGTTATACTCATTATATAGCAAACACACGTTTTGTCAAGCTATAAACTTCAAACATTACAGAAGAAATCGTTGATTTTTATTCATTGATAAAAACGCAAAACACCAAATATAAAAAATCTCAATATCCTTTTCAGATAGACGTTCAAACATGAGCGTCTATTTTTTTACTCAAAATTCAAACGAAAGGGGGCTGATACCGTGGCAGTATTCCGGGTGGAGAAAAACCAGAATTACACGGTTATGTCAAACCACCACCTACGCAACCCCGGCTTGTCCCTAAAGGCAAAAGGGCTTCTCTCCCAAATGCTTTCCCTGCCCGAAGAATGGGACTACACCTTAAAGGGGCTTTCCCAAATCAACAGAGAGGGCATAGACGCTATCCGGGAAGCCGTGCGGGAACTGGAACGGGCGGGCTATGTGACCCGTACCAGAGTGCGAAACGAAAAAGGGCAGCTAGGGGCGGCTGATTATGTGATACATGAATTTCCAGTGCCGCCGAAGCCTGCATTGGAAAATCCAACATTGGAAAATCCTATGCAGGAAAATCCAACGCAATTAAATAAAGAACTATCAAGTAAAGATTTACAAAATAAAGATTTATTAAATAACCATTCCATTCCTATCCTTTCCACTCCCTTAACAGCGGGGACGGCTACGCCGGAACGGAAAGGAAGCGAATACACCAACATGGACGCAGTACGGGCTTATGAGGAAGTCATAAAGGACAATATCGAATACGCCTATCTGATACAGGACAGGAACATTGACCGGGGTATGCTTGACGAGATTGTTTCCCTCATGCTTGAAACCGTCTGCACCCGCCGCAAGGTGGTACGGATTGCCGGGGACGACTACCCGGCAGAGCTTGTAAAGTCTAAGTTTATGAAACTGAACAGCAGCCATATCCAGTTTGTGATTGACTGTATGCACCAGAACACCACCAAGATACGCAACATCAAGAAATACCTGCTTGCGGTTCTTTTCAACGCACCAAACACCATTGACAGCTATTACACCGCCCTTGTCGCTCACGATATGGCAGAGGGCGCATTTTTCCAGAATAAGGAGGACGGCACACTATGAATATCAGACCGGGCGTATTAGTTTACGACAAGGCAAGCGGACGCTATGACATTCGCTTTGGGCTTGATGAATATTACGGGGGCTTACATTGCGGACAATGCTTTGAAGTCTTTGACGGGGAACAGTGGCAGGCGACCCGCATTGAAATGAACCTGCACCAGAAATGGTACTTAGTGGGTATCAAGACGGACGTACTGGACGGATTGCAGGTACGGAACAGCAGACACAGATAAAGGGGCGACCAGAAACAACGGCTGCCCCTTTTTCCATGCCCGCCGCCTGCAACACAACCACACAGGAAAGGAGGAATGACGCACCATGCAGGAGCAGATCAACGAAAAGACCGTTGCACTCTCAATCAAAACGGCAAAGCTGACCGCCGAAGTCTTACAGAAGGCTATCAGAAAAATGCTAAATGCACGGAAGAACAAAGCACCCAAACAGTACAAAGGGAAACAGACCTTGAAGCACCTTATGAAGCAGAACACGGGCGTTTCCAGTATGGAAATCACGGACGCTAACATAAAGGCGTTTGAACCCATAGCCAAGAAATACGGGCTTGATTACAGCCTAAAGAAAGTCAAGGGCGAAGAACCGCCCCGCTACCTTGTTTTCTTCAAGGGGCGGGACGTGGACGTTATGACGGAAGCCTTTAAGGAGTTTGCTTCAAAGCAGCTAAACAAAGAGAAAAAGTCGTCCATACGCAAGGCATTAGCCGCCTTTAAGGAAAAGGCTAAACAGATGAACCAGAACCGGGAAAAAGTGAAAAACAAGGACAGGGGGCGGGAATTATGAAACCGAATATCAAAAAGCTGCTTATCCTCAATGCGCCGTACCTGCTCTTTATATGGCTCTTTATGAAAGTGGGCGAAGCGTTCCGGCTCTCTCCGGGGGCTGACCTCTCCGGGAAGCTCTTAAACATCATGCAGGGCATGACAGCCGCTTTTGAAAACCCTTTGCCAAGCCTTAACGGGCAGGACTTTCTAATCGGCGTTGCCGGGGCGGTTATCCTGCGGATTGCCGTCTACATGAAAGGCAGGAACGCCAAGAAATACAGGAAAGGCGTTGAATACGGTTCGGCACGTTGGGGAAATGCAAAGGACATTGAACCCTACATTGACCCGGACTTTTACAACAACGTCCTGCTGACACAGACGGAACGCCTTACCATGAACAGCCGACCAAAAAGCCCCAAGTATGCAAGGAATAAAAACGTGCTTGTCATAGGCGGTTCGGGAAGCGGAAAGACCCGCTTTTTCGTAAAACCAAACCTAATGCAAATGCACAGTTCGTATTGCGTCACTGACCCGAAAGGCACAATCCTCATAGAGTGCGGAAAGCTCCTAGCGGGCAACGGCTATAAGATAAAAGTGCTTAACACAATCAATTTCAAGAAGTCCATGCACTACAACCCGTTTGCGTACCTGCACAGCGAAAAAGACATTCTGAAACTTGTCAACACAATCATGGTAAACACCAAAGGCGAGGGCGAAAAGTCGTCCGAGGACTTCTGGACGAAAGCGGAAAAGCTCTACTACACCGCACTGATCGGCTACATCTACTACGAAGCCCCGGAGGAAGAAAAGAATTTTACCACCCTGCTTGACATGATAAACGCAAGCGAAGCGAGGGAGGACGACGAGGACTTTAAGAACCCGGTAGACCTCATGTTTGACCGACTGGAAGAAAAAAACCCGGAACACTTTGCCGTAAAGCAGTATAAAAAATACAAACTTGCGGCGGGAAAAACGGCAAAATCTATTCTTATTTCCTGCGGCGCACGGTTAGCACCCTTTGACATACGGGAACTTAGGGAACTCATGGAAACGGACGATTTGGAGCTTGACACGTTGGGGGACAGGAAAACCGCCCTCTTTGTCATTATCTCCGACACGGACGACACTTTCAATTTCATTGTCGCCATGATGTATACGCAGCTTTTCAACCTCTTATGCGACAAGGCAGATGATGTGTACGGCGGCAGGCTTCCCGTACACGTCCGCTGCCTGCTTGACGAAGTGGCAAATATCGGGCAGATACCGAAACTGGAAAAACTGATTGCCACCATACGGAGCAGGGAAATATCAGCCTGCCTTATCTTGCAGGCGCAGAGCCAGTTAAAAGCCATTTACAAGGACAACGCCGACACGATTGTGGGGAATTGCGACACCACCCTTTTCTTAGGCGGCAAGGAGAAAACCACGCTAAAGGAAATGTCAGAGCTTTTAGGGAAAGAAACCATAGATTTATACAACACTTCCGAGAACCGGGGACGGGAAAAGACCTACGGCTTGAACTACCAGAAATTAGGCAAGGAGCTTATGAGCCAAGATGAAATAGCCGTCATGGACGGCGGCAAATGTATCTTGCAGGTACGGGGCGCACGTCCCTTTTTCAGTGATAAATTCGACATTACGAAGCACCCAAGATATAAATTCCTCTCCGATTTTGACAAGAAGAATGAATTTGACATTGAAAAGTATCTGAAACGCCGCCCGGAAATCATCAAGCCGGACGAACCCTTTGACCTCTACGAGATTGACGAGGAGGACTTGTAAAAGCGCAGGGCAAAGGTGCGTCATGGAAATGTGCATAACAGGCTATTTGCGTCATGGATAACGCCATTCACAGCACATGGAAAAGCAAAAGTGCCGCTTTCCCACGTCCTGCAAACAGCGTTACCCACAACGCAAAAATGCAAGCCAGTTATACACAGTTCCACAACGCCGGGCGGCTACGGAGAAAACCGCACCCCTCTTTCTTTCATTCATAAGGGCATAAAGCCTTAAAGGAGGTAATCATCATCAAGACCGTAAACACCGGGTATATGGTTCGTGCGCCCACTATTGGACGCACTACCCCGTTACAACTGAATACCGCCACGCCGCAGCACCTACGCAGCGTGGGGACAGCCGCCGGCACAGGCGGCTTTTTTCATACCCAAAAAACAACAAAACATATTTTCAGAGCCGCACAGCGGCAGAAAGTGAGGACTTTATGGCATTTTTTCAATCAGCAGTAGGCGTTTTGCAGACACTTGTTATCGCATTGGGCGCAGGATTGGGCGTATGGGGCGTTATCAATCTCTTAGAGGGCTACGGCAACGACAATCCGGGGGCAAAATCACAGGGCATGAAACAGCTTATGGCAGGCGGCGGCGTTGCGCTTATCGGCACGACCTTAATCCCGCTGCTTTCCGGCTTGTTTTAATATTCCGGGAGGTAGCCGCTTATGCAGAGCATATTTGAAGCCATTAACGAATGGCTAAAGGAACTCTTAATCGGTGCGATTAACGGAAACCTGTCAAATATGTTCGGGGACGTGAACGAGAAAGTAGGCACGATAGCGGCGCAGGCAGGGCAGACCCCGCAGGGGTGGAATGGCGGCGTGTTCTCCATGATACAGAACCTTTCACAGACCGTCATTCTCCCCATAGCGGGGATTGTCATTACCTATGTCCTGTGCGTGGAGCTGATCGGCATGATAACGGACAAGAACAGCCTGCACGATATAGACACGTTCATGTTTTTCAAGTATGTGTTCAAGGCGTGGGTAGCCGTCTACCTTGTTACGCATGTTTTTGACATTACTATGGCGGTCTTTGACGTGGGGCAGCATTTAGTCAACAATGCGGCGGGCGTGATAAGCTCCGACACCGCTATTGACGTGGAAAGCACCCTTGACGCAATGACCGCCGCAATGGAAACAATGGAAGTCCCCGAACTTCTCTTGCTTGTAATGGAAACCGCCCTTGTCAGTATGTGCATGAAGATTATGTCCGTGCTGATTACGGTTATCCTCTACGGCAGAATGATAGAGATATATTTAACCTGCTCCGTTGCCCCTATCCCCTTTGCCACCATGACTAACCGGGAATGGGGAAGCATTGGAAATAATTACTTAAAAGGCTTGTTCGCATTGGGCGTACAGGGCTTTTTCATCATGGTATGTGTCGGCATTTACGCCGTGCTTGTGAATGAAATGGTAATAGCAGCGAACCTGCACAGTGCCATTTTCAGCATAGCCGCCTACACCGTGATACTCTGCTTCTCCCTCTTTAAGACGGGGAGCATTGCAAAAAGCATTTTCCACGCACACTAAATTCCAGATACCGCCCCAAGCGGGCAGAAAGGAGGTTAAATTTATGGCATACGTCACAGTACCCAAAGACTTAACGAAAGTGAAAAGCAAGGTTGCGCTCAACCTTACCAAGCGGCAGCTTGTGTGTTTTGGTGCGGCGGCGGTTGTGGGCGTTCCGCTGTTCTTCCTCATAAAAGACAGCGTACCCCAGAGCGCAGCGACCTTTATCATGGTGCTTGCCATGCTGCCCTTTTTCATGTTCGCCATGTACGAGAAGCACGGGCAGCCCCTTGAAACCATTTTAGGCAACGTCATAAAAGTGTTTTTCCTCACGCCAAAGGAACGACCCTACCAGACGGAAAACTATTATGCCGTCCTTGAAAAACAGCAGAGATTGAAAAAGGAGGTAACAGCCATTGCGAAAAAAAGCTATCAAAGACAGACCGCAGGAACAGCAGGCAAAAGAAAAAATAAAGCTCTCACGGGCAGAGAAAAAAGAGATAGCCGCCCTCATGCGGCAGGCAAAGGGGGACGGGAAAAAGCACACCGCACAGCAGACAATCCCCTATGAAACCATGTACCCGGACGGGATATGCCGCATAAAGGATAATCTTTTCTCAAAGAGCATTGAGTTTTCTGACATCAACTACCAGTTAGCACAGCCGGACGACAAGACAGCCACCTTTGAAGCCCTGTGCGACTTCTACAACTCCCTTGACAGCTCCGTGGGCTTGCAGCTTACCTTTGTGAACCGTGTCGCCGGGCAGGGGGACTTCTCAAAGAGTATCGCCATACCGCCGCAGCAGGACGGTTTTGATGACGTGCGGGAGGAATACGCCGCCATGCTCCAGAATCAGCTTGCAAAGGGCAACAACGGGCTTGTCAAGAAAAAGTACCTTACATTCACACTGGAAGCCGACAGCCTTAAAAACGCAAAATCCCGGCTCTCCCGTCTGGAAACGGATATACTGAACCACCTCAAAGTCTTAGGGGCGGCGAACAGACCCCTTGACGGGAAAGAACGGCTTGAAGTGCTGCACGGCATTTTCCACCCGGACGGGGACAGGAAATTTTTATTCAACTGGAAATGGCTTGTACCGTCCGGGCTTTCCACAAAGGATTTTATCGCACCGCCCTCATTCGCATTTAAGAATGGGCGAATGTTCGGCATGGGCGACAAGACCGGGGCGGTGTCGTTCTTACAGATACTTGCGCCGGAACTCAATGACCGCCTGCTTGCCGACCTCTTGAACGTGGACGGGCATTTACTGGTAAACCTGCATATCCGCAGTATCGACCAGAGCGAAGCCATAAAGACGGTAAAGCGCAAGATTACCGACCTTGACGCAATGAAGATAGCCGAGCAGAAAAAGGCGGTACGCAGCGGCTACGATATGGATATTATACCGTCCGACCTTGCCACCTACGGCGGGGACGCTAAAGATTTGTTACGGGACTTGCAGAGCCGCAACGAGCGAATGTTTTTACTCACGTTCCTTGTGGTAAACCTTGCTGACAACAGGCAGCAGCTTGAAAACCAGATATTCCAGACGACGGGCGTGGCGCAGAAAGCCAACTGTTCCCTTGTGCGCCTTGACTATCAGCAGGAAGCCGGGCTTATATCGTCCCTGCCTTTGGGACTGAATGACATTCCCATACAGCGGGGGCTTACCACGTCAAGCACGGCTATTTTCGTGCCGTTTACCACGCAGGAGCTTTTCCAGAACGGGGAAGCCCTCTACTACGGCTTGAACGCACTTTCAAGCAACATGA
Source organism: Lachnospiraceae bacterium M18-1 (assembly GCA_000403295.2). Taxonomy (GTDB): domain Bacteria; phylum Bacillota; class Clostridia; order Lachnospirales; family Lachnospiraceae; genus Schaedlerella. The sequence goes on from KE159605.1 coordinate 1,882,800, forward strand.
TACTTGCGGACAGGAAAAAGCTCAAAAACCCTAACGGTTTGATTTTGGGAACGCCGGGAAGCGGCAAGAGCTTTTCTGCCAAGCGTGAGATCACTAACGTATTCCTTGTGGCAGACAAAAAGGACTGTATCTTGATATGCGACCCCGAAGCCGAGTACGCCCCGCTTGTCAACCGTTTAGGCGGGCAGGTAGTGAAAATCTCCCCCACAAGCAGGGACTTTGTGAACCCTATGGACTTGAACCTCAATTATTCCGAGGACGAAAGCCCCCTGTCGCTGAAAAGCGATTTTATCTTATCCCTCTGCGAGCTTGTCGTTGGCGGCAAAAGCGGCTTAGAGCCTATTGAAAAGACCGTCATTGACAGAGCCGTGCGGGAAGTCTACCGGGAATACCTTGCAGACCCCGAACCGTCCAAAATGCCGATACTGGAAGATTTATACAACGCACTAAAGAAACAGCCGGAAGCGGAAGCTGCACGGGTAGCCGCCGCACTGGAACTGTATGTGCATGGAAGCCTTAACGTGTTCAACCACCGCACCAACATAGACATACATAACCGCCTTGTCTGCTTTGACATTAAGGAATTAGGCAAACAGCTCAAAAAGTTAGGTATGCTTATCATACAAGACCAAGTCTGGGGGCGTGTGACCGAGAACAGGGAACTCCACGCTAACACATGGTTCTATTGTGATGAATTTCACTTGCTGTTAAAGGAGGAACAGACAGCCGCCTATTCCGTGGAGATTTGGAAGCGTTTCAGAAAATGGGGCGGCATACCGACAGGCATAACGCAGAATGTCAAAGACCTGCTTGCAAGCCGGGAAATCGAAAATATCTTTGAGAACTCCGATTTTATCTATATGCTGAACCAAGCGGGCGGCGACAGGCAGATTTTGGCGAAACAGTTAGGCATATCCAATAAGCAGCTTTCCTATGTGACCCACTCCGAAGCCGGGCAGGGGCTTATCTTCTACGGGAATGTGATACTGCCCTTTGTAGACCGCTTCCCGACCGACACGGAGCTTTACCGCATAATGACGACACGCCCGGAGGAACTTGCCAATGGGACATAAAAAAGCAGCCGTGACCGTACAGAAGATTGACCCGGAAACGGCGGTTGCGTTTATCCGCAGATACCATTATTCAAAGGTGCTGCCCCGTCTGAACAAACACTATTTAGGTTTTTTTGAGGGCGGGCAGCTCTCCGGCGTTGCCCTGTTAGGTTGGGGGACGCAGCCCTTACAGACGATAAGGAAGATTTTCCCGGCGCATGACCTTACAACAGCGTCCTATGTGGAAATCGGAAAAATGTGCTTTCTCCCGGAAAAGAACCGCACCGGGTATTTTGGCAGCCTTGCGCTCTCCGCACTCACACGTTGGGTACGGGACAACACGGGCTGCCTTTTCCTTTACACACTTGCGGACGGCATTATGGGGAAATGCGGCTATGTGTACCAAGCGTCAAATTTCCGCTACTTAGGGCATTTCACAACGAGCGTTTACCGGGACAGTTCCACCGGGGAGAAGATACACCCCCGAAGTGCCGGGCAGCTCTTAGCCGAGAACGCCGCCCTAGAGGGCGTAAAAAAGAAATGTTGGCTGACCTATGACTTTTGCGCCGCAAAGGGGATTGAGAAGATAAACGGGCGTATGTTCCGCTATATCTACCCGCTGACCGTGGAAGCAAAAAACATCTTGAACAGCTACCCGCAGTACAGGGACTTACCCCGCCCCAAAGACAAAGATTTATATTTTGCCGTCCGTACAGGGCAAAGGCAGTACACGCAGATACCGCAGCCCCGTTTCAACCGGGACGTATGCAACTATAACCCGCAGAAATACGGGAATGAAAGGAGAAAATAAGCCATGAGCGCAAAGACCACCAAGCAGCAGGAAGCCTTGACAGAGCTTCTTGACCTGCTCACACAGAACGGCAAAAAGCAGGAAGCCGCAGAGCTTTCCGCACTGTTCGCACAGTTTTCCGCTATGGAAACGCAGTACGGGAAAGTCCTTTCCGAGCTTTCCGCAGTCCGTGAACAGCTTGCCACGCTCCATGACGGGGGAAACAGAACCGCCGCCATGCAGGAAACCAAGCAGACGCAGGCACATATCACGCAGGCAAAAGAAACCCTCTCCCACTTAAAGGAGGATATGACAGACCGTATCAGAAAGACGCTTGCCGCCGTAAAACAGCACGGCATTTCTGCACTGAACAAGGCGGCTGACTTCTTAGGCATTAAAAAGGCACTTGCGGAGATGAAAGGGAACGTACAGGACGCTATCGCTTCCACGCAGGGCAGCATTGACCGTATCAACGCCATAGGCAGCGAACTCCACGCCCTCAATGAACACGCCAAGAACTTAGGGCGGGCATTGACGGGAAAGGAACGCAAAGAGCTGACGCAGCGCAACGAGGACAAGGGTGTGCTTGCCGCCATTGCCAAGCCCTTAAAACGCCATAAAGCCACGTTGGAGGGCATGGAAAAGAATATTGACCGGGCAATGGCACGGGTGGAACGGTTGGAGCAGGCAGCCGCCAAAGGCAGGGAGAAAGAAAAGCCCTCTATCCGGGAGGAAATCAAAGCCGCCAAGAAGCCAGAGCAGGCAAAGAAACAGACCGCACCGCAGAAAACACAGGAAGTAAGCCTTTAAGGGGGTGCATTTATGCAGGAATTTAAGGCAAAAGCAAAGACCACGCAGAAAATGACCCGTGACGGCGTTGTGGCAACCAACAAGGCAACCGGGGAACAGACCCGGAAAAGCAGCCGGGAAACAGACGATTTTTCCGGCGATACAGCGGAAAACGTGACCGGGAAAGCCTTTGACCGTGCCGCCACCGAAAGGCAGCGTCACAAGGTAAAGAAACGCCGCAGAAAGACAGAAAAGGAAGCAAAGCAGGCGCAGGAAGCAACAGGGAAACAGACTTCCCGCCTGCAATTTTCCGAAGCGGAGCGCAGCGACCCGGAGCTTGCAAAGTATGTAAAAAAGTCCGAGAAAGCCGCTGACAGACTGGAAGCGGCAAGGGAAAAGATACCCAAGCAGAAACGCATTAAAGCCGCAAGGGAGTTTGACGAAGCCACCGGGCGGGCAAAGACCCGCCTGTACTTTGAAAAGACCGACAAGCCGCCAAACGGCAAGCTCCACCACAACCCGGCAGACAGACCCATAAGGGAAATCAAGAATTATGTGCATGGGAAAGTGGGCGAGGTGGAGAAAGAAAATTCCGGCGTTGAGGGCGCACACAAGACGGAGAAACTTGCGGAAAAGGCGGGCGGCTACGCAGGACGGAAACTGAAAGAGGGCTACCGAAGCCACAAGCTAAAACCCTACCGTGCCGCCGCCAAAGCAGAAGCCGCTTCCATGAAAGCAGACACCAATTATTTATATCACAAGACACTGAAAGAGAACCCGGAACTTGCGGGCAATCCCCTCTCCCGCTTCCACCAGAAACAGCAGATAAAAAGGCAGTACGCAAAAGATTTACGGGCGGCGCAGAAAGCCGGGAAAACAGCGGGAAAAACGGCAGGCACGGCAAAGAAAGCCGGGAAAGCCGCAGGGGAAGCCACGAAAAAGACAACGGACTTTATCGCCCGCCACTGGAAAGGCATACTGACCGTGGGCGTGTTCCTGCTTTTAATCGTGATGATATTTACCGGGCTGTCCTCATGCGCCGCCGTGATACAGGGCGGCGTTACTTCTATCGTTGGCACTTCCTACACCGCCGAGGACGAAGCAATCCGGGAAGTGGAAGCCGATTACAAGGAACTGGAAAAGGACTTGCGGGAGGAAATCGCAGACATAGAAGCCGATTATCCCGATTATGACGAATACCAGTACCACCTTGACGAGATCGGGCATGACCCCTTTGCCCTTGCGTCCTACCTTACCGCCAAGCTCTACGACTACACAAGGCAGGAAGCACAGGCAGAATTGCAGGCATTGTTTGAAAAGCAGTACACCCTTACCCTGCGGGAAGAAATACAGACACACTACCGCACGGAAACCACCACCGACCCGGAAACCGGGGAAACCACCACCGAGGAAGTCCCCTACGACTATTACATTCTCCATGTGACATTAACCAATAAAAACATTGAAACCCTTGCCGGGGAACTCCTTACCCCGGAACAGAAAGAAATGTTTGACATTTACATGGAAACCAAAGGCAACAAGCCGGACGTGTTCGGGGAGGACTACGCAACCACGCCGGGCGGCGGCGGGCAGTACACGGACTATGAGATACCGCCGGAAGCCCTCTCTGATGAACGCTTTGCCGCCATGATTGCGGAAGCGGAAAAATACTTAGGCTACCCCTATGTATGGGGCGGCAGCTCCCCGTCCACTTCCTTTGACTGTTCGGGCTTTGTGTGTTGGGTAATCAACCATTCCGGCGCAGGGAGTGTAGGCAGGACAACGGCGCAGGGTATTTTCAATTACACAACACCCATAGCACCAAGCGAAGCCAAGCCGGGGGACATTATCTTTTTCACGGGGACTTATGACAGCGGTTCGGCGGTCAGCCATGTTGGAATTTATGTAGGTAACGGCATGATGATACATTGCGGCGACCCCATTTCCTACGCTTCCGTCAATACCCCGTATTGGCAGCAACACTTCTACGCCTACGGGCGTTTACCATGACAAAAATAACAGGAGGAAATTTTTTATGATGAAACTGGAACGTATCGTTGCGGAGATTGAGAAAACAAAAGAAACAATCTCCAAACAGCAGGGCAGGCTACGGGAACTGGAAGCACAGAAAACCGAAGTTGAAAACCTGCAAATCGTACAAATGGTACGGGCGTTACGCATGACCCCGGCAGAGCTTTCCGCCTTTTTACAGGGCAAGCCGGACAATGCCGCAGCAGCAGCCACAGCAACCGCAAACAGCAGCCTTTTTTCAAGACAGGAGGACACCGAGAATGAGTAAAAAAATCTTACATACCTTTTTAGCACTTGCCGCCGCCCTTATCCTTACGGGCGGCTTTTCCATGACCGCCTACGCAGGCGGCGGGGAGGAATACGAAGTAATTGAAACGCCCGCACCAGAGCCGGAGGAAACCGTCACGCCGAGCGACCCGCTGACCCCGGAGGGCAACGCAACCCTTGTAGATGATATTTGGGGAGAAAACAAGCAGCTTATCACAGTAACCACCAAGAACGGGAATTATTTTTATATCCTTATCGACCGTGCCACCGAGGGGGAAAACACCGTGCATTTCCTCAACATGGTAGACGAAGCCGACCTTATGGCACTCATTGAGGACGGGGAAACAGAGGAAACAACCGTCATGCCGCAGACCTGCACCTGCAAGGAAAAATGCGAAGCCGGGGCGGTCAACGAAAGCTGCCCCGTATGCCTTAACAACCGCAATTCCTGTATCGGCGCAGAGAAAGAAACCGAGCCGGAAACCGAAGCCGAGCCGGAGCAGCCAAAGGACAGCAAAGGCACAAAAAGCCTGCTCCTGCTCTTTCTGCTGACACTCTTTGCAGGCGGCGGGGCGTTCTATTATTTCAAGTACATCAAGCCAAAGGAAACCGTAAAAGGCAGCCCCGATTTTTCCGACTTTGACTTTGACGAGGACGAGGAAGATACGGACTATGAGGACGAAACCGATTATGACGGTTACGGGGACGGCACAGACGACACCGGGGACGATACGGAGGACACCGAAACGGACGCAGACACCGGGGAAACAGAGTTTGAGGAAGATACGGGGGACAGCGTATGACGTGGTTTACAGACAGCCCTTTTGAAAAGATGATGACACAGAAACCGGGACACGGGCGGCATGGGGACGACACGCCGCCCGTCCCCCATTCCCCGGCTTGCGTTGGCTGCCCTTACCACAAGGGGCAAGCCCCTTGTATCGGATATTGTATCAAGAAAATCAAAAAATCATATAAGAATTTGTAGAATAGTGTCTTTTAAACTGCTATAATAAAAAGAAAAATTATGAGGTACATATTTATGGACACTATCGCAAATTGGATTGCAAACAATCCATATCTTACAGCCGCCGGATTGCTTGCCACTTTTTTAGGACTGATACTTGCAATTATTGTTCCAATAATTCAGCGCAAACGCAAGCAGCTTTATTATACAGTTTCAACAACACAATTAGTCAACGAAAACATATCACACATTAAAGATATTGAAATACTTTTTTGCGGCAAACAAATCAATGAACTTTCTGTTACAAACATGAAAATTTGGAATAGCGGAAATGTTTTAATTACAAATGAGGATATGTACCATAATCACGAGCTGCAAGTGCTTCCACAAGGTACTTCTGAATGTACTATACTAGATGTAGATATTATTTCTCAATCTACTGATACCATACAATGTATAATAAATTCTTATCCAGAAAAGGCAAACATAATATTTCAAGCCTTTGAAAAGAAAGATTATGTTTCTTTTAATGTATATCATACGGGAGATGAAAATGCGAAATTTGTATTAGACGGAAAGATAAAAGAAGGAAAAATTGTGAATAAGACCTTAGATGTAGAAAAACAACTCTCCATGATAGCTGATATAGGTTCATTTAATATTTTTTCACTACCAGATATAATACGACTTATCTTTGCGCTTCAAAAGCGTAACTAAAAAGCAGAAAGAAAGGAAGTGTATTCATGGACGAAAAGTTAAGCAATGTCTTACTTGCAACAGCAAAAGGCAGTGTATCATTATTGCCCGGAGGCGGTTTATTAGCAGAATACATTGGACTTGCACAATCTTCTATTGCTGATAAACGCATGAATGAATGGAAAGATAAAGTAGAACAGACCTTAAAAAAAATACCACAGTCTATGAGCGAGCTTGCACAAAGCGAAGAATTTTATTCTTGCGTACAAACAGCTACCACAGGAGCTATGCGGGCTTATCAAGAAGAAAAAAGAAAATGCTTTGCAAATGCTCTATATCATTCCGCTGTTAATACGAACCTAGATACAGACAAAAAATTATTCTATTTGCGCTTGCTAAACGACTATACATTAAGCCATATAAATTTGTTACAATATTTTTCAGAAGATCAGTTTCATTCAGAAGATAGAATTAAGAAAAATGGTATGGTTACTACTATGACATTAGGAGGAACAGAATACCCAATGACGGGAATTGTTGAAACTTTACCAGAATTTAAGAATGACACCACCTTTGTAAAGCACATTGCGGGACAGTTAATTACTGATAGTTTGATAAGTGTTATTGATTTTGAAACCCCTGTTTCCAAAGAGCGTGCAAGATGTAAACGTATTACTCCGTATGGAAAAGCGTTTTTAGACTTTATCAAAGAGGATAATGAGAGCTGACTATGGAGAAAAAAACATTATTTGAAATTCCTATTTACTCCATGAGTGAAAAAGAATTTAACAAGCGTTGGAAAAAAAGAAAAGATTTTTTGTATGATATGTTTATCAAAGGTGGGCATTCCGAAGAAAACGCACGACTATATGTTTCTGATAGCTGTTTCCCTAAATGTGTATGGAAATACAATCAGATAATCGGTTTTATACGAGTATCTGTATCAAAGCATGATGTATGGTTTGATATATATCGTTCCTTAGATAACATATATTATGCAGACAGCAAATACAAACATTTTATTCAAGATATACACGCAAATGGAACTCATTTCTATGTTTCCAACCCTACAAACGAAAGCATAAAACAAAATATTCGTGAGTGGCTAAAAGGTATTGAAAAAAGCCACTTAGAAAAAAGATTTTTTGTTGACTATTCCACTTTTAATAATATTTATGAATATGTGGATATAGCGCAAATAATGAAATCTTTGTAACTACTAAATTTGCTTTGAAAGGAAAAACTATGGATAACAAAATGGAGCTTTTTACAAAAACTGATACCACACTTGTTTATATCGCTTCTGCTGAATTTGCAAAAGAAATCTCTGGCAATAAACAACAATATGATTTTGACATATATATTCATGTTGGACGAGATAAAGGGAGCGTATCTGTCTATGGAGATAATGACATAAAAAATATCATTCCTATCGACATGAAAACCCGTGAATACATCTTGAAATTTGCCGAGAAAGACAGGTAATTTCTATTAATATCAAAATATCAATTCACTTTGAGCAATCTATTACGATTGCTCTTTTTTATGCAAAAAAGGAGGAAATCTATATGCAGTTAGTAATCGCAGAAAAGCCGAGCGTTGCTATGAGTATAGCCGCTGTTATCGGCGCAGACGAAAGAAAAGACGGCTACATGGTGGGCGGCGGTTTTATCGTCAGTTGGTGCGTGGGACACCTTGCGGGACTTGCGGACGCTACCCACTATGGCGACTATAAAAAGTGGCGTTATGAGGACTTACCAATCCTACCCCGGACGTGGGAAACCGTCATATCCCCGGACAAAGAAGAACAGTTTGAAACCTTGAAAAACCTCATGCACAGAAAAGACATTGACGCTCTTGTGTGCGCCACGGACGCAGGGCGTGAGGGGGAACTGATTTTCCGCTTTGTCTATGAGAAAGCCGGGTGTGAAAAACCGTTCTCCCGCTTGTGGATCAGCAGCATGGAGGAAAGCGCAATCAAGCAGGGCTTTGAAGATTTGCGGGACGGACACGACTACGACCCGCTTTACCACTCCGCACTATGCCGGGCAAAGGCTGATTGGCTTATCGGTATCAATGCGACCCGCCTTTTTTCCGTCCTCTACAACCACACCTTGAACGTGGGGCGGGTACAGACACCGACCCTCTCCCTACTCGTGGAACGGGACAACGCCATACAGAATTTTGAAAAGAAAAAATATTATGTGGTGCGTATCGGGGACGGCACTTTTGAAGCGGCAAGCCCGCCCTACACAGAGAAAGACGAAGCCGAAAAACTCCGTGCGGATTGTGACGGGGAAACGGCGGTATGCACTTCCCTTATCCGTGAGGAAAAGACCGAGAACCCACCCCGCCTTTACGACCTCACGACCTTGCAGCGGGAAGCAAACAGGCTTTACGGCTACACCGCCAAACAGACCCTTGACTACACCCAATCGCTCTATGAAAAAAAGCTATGCACCTACCCCCGGACGGACAGCCAGTATTTAACGGACGATATGCTCCCCACCGCTGAAAATATCGTGTCCGGGCTTTTCGGTACACTGGACTTTGCAAAGGGCGTTGACCTCTCCCCGGACTATTCCCGGATATTGAACAGCAAGAAAGTTTCCGACCACCACGCCATTATCCCCACCGCCGAAGCGGTAAAGACGGATAAAGGAAGCCTGCCGGAAAGTGAAAGAAATATCCTGCTTCTGCTCTCCATGAAACTGTTATCCGCAACAGCACAGCCCTACCGCTATGAAGCCGTAACCGCTTCTTTCTCCTGCGGCGGCGTGACCTTTACCGCAAAGGGAAAGACAGTAAAATGCGAGGGCTTTAAGGAACTGGAACGCCGCTTCCGTGCCACCTTGAAAGCGAAGCCGGAGGACGAAAAGACCACAAAAGAAACCGCCCTGCCCCAACTGTCCGAGGGACAAAAAATCACGGCAAAGGCAGCCATGACCGCCCATGACACAACGCCCCCGAAAGCCTACACGGAAGATACTTTGTTATCCGCTATGGAACGTGCGGGAAGCGGGGACATATCCGAGGACGCAGAGCGCAAAGGTTTAGGCACTCCCGCCACCCGTGCGGCGGTACTGGAAAAACTTGTGCAGGCGGGCTTTGTGGAACGGAAGAAAAAGCAGCTTATCCCCACCAAAGACGGCAAGAACCTTGTCGCCGTCCTGCCCGACATTCTCACAAGCCCGAAGCTGACCGCCGAATGGGAAAACGCCTTGACGGAGATTGCAAAAGGGAACGCCGACCCGGACAGCTTCATGCAGGACATTGAAGCTATGGCGGCGGGGCTTGTCAGAGAATATTCCACCGTCCCGGAGGAAAAGAAAAAGCTGTTTGCCCCAGAAAAAAAAGAGATAGGCAAATGCCCCCGCTGCGGCTCTCCCGTCTATGAGGGACAGAAAAATTTCTACTGTAATAACCGTGACTGCCAGTTTTCCATGTGGAAGAATGACCGCTTTTTCACGGGCAAGAAAAAGGAGCTGACCGCCACGATTGCCGCCGCCCTGCTTAGCAAAGGCAGGGCAGCCGTGAAAGGCTTGTATTCCGAGAAAACGGGCAAGACCTATGACGCTGATGTGCTTCTTTGTGACACGGGCGGGAAGTATGTCAATTACAAAATCGAGTTAAAGCAGACCAAGAAGCAAAAGCCCAAGAAGTAACACACAGAAGAATAGCAAGCATAGGGATTGAGTACCCAATCCCGTAAATTCCCACTTTCCCGCCCTGCGGGACTTGTGGGAATTTTTGCTTGCTGGGAAGTTTCCCAAACCCTCTTATTGCGATTGATTTCTGCCTATCACAATGGTATTATAAATAAAACAATATGAGGGGTAACTATGGGAATTATTTTAGATTTTACTGGTAAAGATAAATGTGAAAAAACGATACGCCAAACATGGCATAGCTTTACAATATCACTAGCAAACAAGAAATATAAATACAATGAAGTTAGCAAAGCATTATCCGATACTTTTTTGTATGTTTTTGACGAGCTTTTCCAAGACACATCTATGAGAGTTTTATTATCAACTACTCTATCAGATTTAAGTGATAAAAACACAGAATTATGTCGTGGTGCAAAACTCAAACCATTAGAAAAAGTAAATTATGACAGGTTTATTCCAAAATCTGAATTTATCAATGAAGATAATCGCTTTAGTCCCAAAGGTGTAGAGTGGCTATATCTTGCAATAGGCAATCCAATATCTGCAATTCCTAATATAGAAAACTGTTGTATTCAAGAATGTCGGGTTGAGGACAATGATAGAGTTGGATTATGTCATTTTGCTATCAGTAATAAACATCTTGATAAAAAAATTGTTGATTTAACTATCAGTGATGAAGTGTCTTTTGACAAACTTAACATCAATTTTGCAACCAATCTTAAACAAAGTAATCTTGAATACGAAACAAAGAAATGGATTACTTTTACATATGCTAAACTAATGTCTGAAAACATTTTTCTGCCTTTAGAAACAGATGATAAAGAATTGATTTATGCCCCATTCCAATGTCTAGCGCAATATTTTATCTCAAAAGGATATAGTGGAATAATCTATAAGAGTACCGTATGCAATGGTGGAAAAAATATAGTTCTATTTGATAAATTGCTTGCTTCTCCAACAGGCAAAATTAAAGATTTTATATTTAAAGGATAGTTTTTACAACTTCAAACAATTACTTGCAACAGTAAATTCTTTTTTGAATTTACTGTTATTTTTTGCACATTTTTAGAAAGGAGCTTTGCTTATGAAAGATGATTTTTCCGTGCTGATACAGAACCGCACCGAGTTTGAAAAACACAACCCGGCGGGCGTATATCTCTCCCTGCCTGCCACAAAAGAAGAACTCCACGAAGCCATGAAAGCACTGAACATCACAGCGGGCAACCCGCAGGACTTTTTCTTGAACGGCTATTCCACGGACGAGAACAGGCGCATTGAGATACCCTTTGACTGGATAAGGGACGGCGACCTTGACAAGATAAATTTCCTTGCCGCAAGACTGGAAGAACTGACAGCGGAGCAGCTTGAAAAACTGGACGCTGTTATGCACAGTGATTTCAAGCCGGACAGCCTTGACAGGCTGATAGATTATACCTACAACACTGATTTTTATTCCTACGTCCCCGGCATTTTCAGCTATAAGGAATTGGGCGATTATTTCCTCAATGACAGCGGCAAAGTACAAATGCCGGAGCATTGGAAAGCGGGGATTGACAAGGAAGATTTTGGATATAACGCCGCACTCCATGAGGACGGGAAGCTGACCGACCACGGCTATATCACAAGAAGCGGGACAGAATGGAAAGAGGTTTACGCCGGGAACGAAACGCCGGAGCAATACCGTATCATGGGCTACCCCGAAGCGGAACGCACCGCCCCGGAAAATGCGGAAATGGAAACCGCACCCGTGCAGACCTTAGACCCGCAGGCAGTAGCCGCCGCCAACCCCTCACGCCCTATCGAGCTGAAAGCACAGAAGCCCGCCGAGAAAATGAAAGAGATCACTGACAGACTGGAAGCGGGCATACAGGAATTGTTTGACAGCGACCGCTTCAAAGAGTATTTGCAGGTAATGTCAAAGTTCCATAATTACAGCTTCAACAATACCCTGCTCATTGCCATGCAGAAGCCGGACGCTACCTTAGTCGCAGGCTACAACTCATGGAAAAACCTGTTCGGGCGGCAGGTGTCACGGGGCGCAAAGGGTATCAAGGTGCTTGCGCCGTCCCCGTACAAAATCAAAAAGGAAGTAGACAAAATCGACCCTGCGACACAGAAGCCCGTGATCGGCAGGGACGGGAAGCCCGTCAAGGAAGAAATGGAAATGACCGTCCCGGCATTTAAGGTTGTTTCCGTCTTTGACGTGTCCCAGACCGAGGGAAAGGAGCTTCCCTCTATCGGCGTTGACGAGCTGACCGGGGACGTGGAACAATACAACGATTTTTTCAAGGCAGCGGAACTTTCCGCACCCGTCCCGGTTGGTTTTGAAAAGATAGAGGGCGGCGCAAAGGGCTACTACTCCCAGACCGACAAGCGCATAGCCATTAACGAGGGCATGAGCGAGTTGCAGAACATTAAAACGCTGATACATGAAACCGCACACGCCAAGCTGCATGACATAGATTTGAACGCACCCCCGGAGAAACAGGCAGACCGACCAGACCGCCGCACCCGTGAGGTACAGGCAGAGAGCATAGCCTACGCCGTGTGCCAACACTACGGGCTTGACACTTCCGACTACTCTTTTTCCTATGTGGCACAATGGAGCAACGGGCGGGAGCTTGCCGAACTGAAAGCGTCCCTTGAAACTATCCGCAGCACCGCTTCCGAACTGATAAAGGATATAGATAAAAATTTTGCGGAACTGACAAAGGATAAGGAGCAGTCACAGGCGCAGGAAACGCCGGAGAATGAACCCACGCCAGAAGAAAAACAGCCGGAGCAGACAGCACCGCAGGAGGAAATTTCAGCCACAGCCGAACCCACCGCAGACACGCCGCAGGAGGAAAAAGCCACCACGGAGGAACCCGCAAAAGAAACCATGCAGCCGGAGCAATCGGAAGAAGATAATTTCCCAACCCCCGACCCCAACGGCGAGCCGATTGTCACTATCATTTGGAGCGAACACAGCCGCTTCCATGACGGCGAAACAATGAGCCTTTCCGAAGCAAACGCACTTATCGGAAACCTTGACGCAGCAGTTACAAAAGAGGACGGCTACTATAAGACCAAGTTCCGCATTGACTTTGTAATGGACGGGCAGCCCGATTATTACGGCGGGCGGCAGGACTTAGGGGACGGGGACGGCACTCTCATAGAGCATATCGAAGATTACCACGCCTACTATGAAAATAACAGCGAATGGGAAAATAGTATTTTACGCAATGAGGGAAAGGAAGCACTGGAAGCAGACAAGGCGCAACGGAAAATGATTTTACATGAGTTTGTCCCTTTTCTGAAACTGCATGATAACCTTTCCAAAATGGAGCAGATTGCAGCAAAAGCACTTGAAGAAAACGACAACATGACTAGCACCGAAACCGCCTACCACACCGCCATGAAAGACTATGTTTCCAAGTGCCGGACAATGGTAAACGGCGGGAATTATGAGCTGCCACCCGCCCCGCAGCTTAAAGACTTTGACACGGAGCTTGAAGCCTACAAGGAACACGTCAAGGAGGAAATCGCACAGGAAGCAGCAGCCGCAGGAATGACCGTTGAGGAATATGCCACCAATGGTTACGAGCCATACGCCGCAGAGCTGCCCGACCCTTCTATCAGTGTAAAAGATATGCAGGAATACGGCTACTCATGGGACGGTATGCTGCCCCTAAAGGAAGAAGCCGCCCTGCACCTTTACGAAAAAGAGGATATGCAGATTTTCTTACTCCATGAGGACGGGAGCGAAAGCATACCAGAGAACACAGGGGATATAAAAGCCCATGCGGAGAAAGGCGGCATTTTCGGCGTACACAAGGAGGACTGGAACGCCCTCACAGAATACCGTGCCATGAAACAGAAATTAGCCGGGAGCGAAGCAACAAGGGAAGCGTTGCGGGAATACGGCGCAAAAGAGCAGGCAGGCGACACCTTTACCATTTATCAGTTAAACGACAACGCCGCCAGAGATTACCATTTCCGACCCCTTGAAGAATTGCAGGAAAAAGGGCTTACGGTAAACATGGGAAATTATGACAAAATCTATGACGCTGCCCTTACGCCGGATATGAGTTTAGGGCGCATTTTTGAGAAATTCAACTTTGACCGCCCGGAGGATTTCAAGGGACATTCGCTTTCCGTTTCTGACGTGGTAGTGCTTCATCAGAACGGCACGGACACCGCCTATTATGTAGACAGCAGCACCTTTGTTGACGTATCAGAAACTTTCCTGCATGAGAACCCGCTAAAAGCCGCCGAATTTTCCACGGAACAAAACGCAAACATGATTGACGGCGTTATCAACAACACCCCGAACACGGATGCACTGGAAGCGCAGGCAAACGCCGGGGAGCAGATCTCACTTGCCGACCTTGCGGACGCAATACAGAAAGACCGGGAAGCCGCCGAGCCGGACACCGCCCGTATCACAGCCGCAGCAAAAAGCCGCTATGACGGCATGGTTGCCCTCTTTACTATGGACGACAAAATCTATATCGGGAAAAGTGAGAACTACGACAACAAGGGACAGTACGACAACACGGACAATTCCCTGCTCTATGTTTCCGGCTGCCAAGCCGCCTTTACATTCCTTTCAAGCGAGGGCTGCATTTATCCGCAGGACGAAGCACTGAACCGGGGAATTTACACCAGAGAGGACTACGAAGAATTTTCACGCATTACGGACTTTTTAACGCAGGCAGGCTTGACCCCGGAAAAGGAATTTTATTTTGACGGCAAGCCCTTTTCCCTGCATGACGACACGCCGGAGCAGGCAGCCCCGGAAACAAAAACGCCCTATTACACAATCAATGAGGGAACTGCCCGCCGTGCCAATGATGTAAACAGCTTTTCCGATTACAAGCCCGGCAGCGCAACCGCAGAATACCGACAAATGGTAGACAAAGCCGTGGAGATTGGGGAACACCAGAAAAAGCGGGTAGACCCCATGTACCATGAAAAGATTGACAGCCTTGTTGACACCTACGCCCGGAAACTTGCGGAAAACATGAACAGCCATTTTTCCATTGAAGCCCGTGTACCCTCTATCCTCATTACAGGCGGCTCAAATTTCCCGGTGCGGAAGAAAGAAAAGCAGAACGCCGCCCGTGACAGAAACATGGAGGAATGGAACGACATACAGGGCTTACTTGACAAGATACGCAGTACGGGCATGGGCGGTATCAGCGCAGACGACCCGCAGGCAGTCCAGAAGTTAGAAGCCAAACTGGAAAAGCTGCAAGCGGCGCAGGACACCATGAAAGCGGTCAACGCCTACTATCGAAAGCACAAGACCCTTGACGGCTGCCCCAACCTTTCCGCTGAAAGCATTGAAAAGATGAAATCGGAAATGTCGTCACAGTGGCACATAGAGGATAAGCCCTACCCCTCATGGGCTTTATCCAACAACAACGCAGAGATACGCCGGGTAAAGGGGCGCATTGCGGAGCTGACAAAGAAGCAGGAAACCGCCTACGCCGGGTGGGAATTTGACGGCGGCACGGTAGAAGCCAACAAGGAGGACAACCGCCTGCAAATCTTCTTTGAGGAAAAGCCGGACGAAAAGACCCGTGAAACCTTAAAGGAAAACGGCTTCCGTTGGTCGCCAAAAGCCGGGGCGTGGCAAAGGCAGCTTAACGACAACGCTATCTATGTTGCTGACCGCTTATCCTGCATACGCCCCATATCCGGGAAAAGTCCCGTTGAGATACAGAAAGAAGCCCGCACAGCCGCCAAGACAGAGAAAAAGCCGTCTATCCGGGCGCAGCTTGCACAGGACAAGGAAGCCTTGAAATCTGCCCCCAAAAAGGCAGCGGAGAAAAGCAAAAAGCAGGACTTAGAAAGGAGCTGACCCCATGCAGAAATTTGAAAACGTGGATTTATTAAAGTCCCTCAAAGCAATCATGCAGACCCACACACAACACTTTCAGTCTGATTTTGACATAGACATAGAAACACTAAAGCAGGCGGCGAAAAGCCCGAACCCGGAGGACAAAAAGCAGCTCTGGTTATGCCGCCCTGCCGGAACGTGGTGCTTGCGGGAGCGTGACACTTTCATCAAAGGTTCACGGGAACATAACACGTTCTGCTTTTACGCCGAGCAGACAAGGGACAAGATACTTGCCTATGCCGTGGAGCTGACGGGCATTGAGAAAGGCAGGGTAACGGGCAACCTCTACGAACTGGATTATAAAAAGCTCTATGAACACGTCAAGGACGTTTCCGTACCTGCCGGAGATACCAAGCTGATCTACGAGAACGGGGAACGGACGCAGGAAGCCGCAAGGCGCATTACCGGGGACGCTGACCCGGACTTAGGGAAATTTGTACGCTTTGAGGAACAGCCCAAAGCCCCCGCCGCCTTGCAGACCGTACTTAGAAACGAGAAGCACAGCCGGGAGCATTTCAAAAACGGCGACATAAAGGAGCATATCGAAAAACTGTCCGGCAAAGAGAAAAAGCCGTCCCTGCGGGCGCAGCTTGCACAGGACAAAGAAACCGTAAAGACTGCCCCGAAAAAACAGACGGCAAAGACCAAAAACAAAGGATTGGAGGTATAGGAGCATGGGACAATTCACATTTGAGGAAATCAACCTTATCTGCTGTTACAGGAAGAAAACAAGGGCTGATACGGTGGCAGCAATGACCGCCGCCATGCCCTACATGGAAACAGAGGTACAGGAGCTTGCAGAAAGCACAGCGGAAAAGCTGAAGCAACTGTCCGAGGAAGAATTTTCCGGGCTTGTGTTTCTGCCTGCTGAAGATATGGAATAGCACTTATTGGGATATAGCAGTTACATCGCTGTTATATCCCCTTTCCAAATTGAATAGCGTATTTTATTTGAAGTTATCGGCTAACCGTAGTATAATATCAAAAAAATATAGGCGGTGTTACAATGAAAAATAAAATGCTTTCACAAAGCGTTGCAGATAATATATTATCTATGATAACTATTGAAAAACGGTTCTCTGCCGGAGATAAATTACCAAATGAACTTGATTTGTCCGAAGAATTGAATGTAAGCAGAACTACTCTACGGGAAGCTATCAGAATATTAGTTGCGTATGATATTTTAGAAATACAACGTGGAAAAGGAACTTTTGTTACCGAAAATGCGCTTAATCAATCACAAGACTTAGCCCCATTATCTGATATAAAAGTAAATGCAAAAGACCTTTATGAAATGCGTTTGATTTTCGAGCCAGAAGCGGCGTATTTTGCAGCTCTACGGGGAACAGACGCAGAGATAAGAAGAATAATAGAATATGGTAATAAAATCGAAGATGAAATACTTAACCACAAAGACAGAACAGATAATGAACACGCTTTCCATAAAGCCATTGCACAGGCTACCCATAATGAGTTTATGAATAAACTCATGCCTATTTTACATCAAGCCATTTCTAAAGGTGTCGTGCTATCTTTGCAGAGTGACAAAGCAATAAAAGATACTGTTACAGACCATAGAATGATAATGGAATTTTTAGAACAGAGAAACGCAGAGGGTGCAAAAAATGCTATGAGAATACATATCATGCACGCTATGAAAGAATTAAACATTCAGTAATTGAAAGAATACTTGCTTCATGCAAGTATTTTTTTACGTTTAGTTGTCATACAACTCATTGACGTATTACAACGTAGGTTCTATAATGAACATGAAACATCAACTTATAACTTTTCAAAAGGAGGAACATTCAATGAAATTTATTGAACTTGAAACATGGGATAGAGCTATGCACTATCAAGTATTCCGTAACAGCCTGCAACCACAATATTGCGTCACTTTCGATTTGGATATAACACATTTTCTGCCTACGATAAAAAAGAAAGGATATTCATTTACCTTTGCCCTTGTTTATGCCGTAACAAAATGTGCTAACCAGATTGAAGAATTTCGCTGCCGATTTGTGGACGGAAAACCAGTAATTTTTGAAACAATCAATACTTCTTTTACCTACCTAAGAAAAGGGACAGAACTATTCAAAGTTGTAAATGTTCCTATGCAAAATTCTATGGATCAGTATGTTGCTTTGGCAAAACAAACAGAAGAAAACCAAACAGAATATTTTACAGCTTCCGCAATGGGAAACGATATATACCAGTTTTCTCCGTTCCCGTGGGTGTCATATAGCCATATTTCACATACGGACTCTGGAAAAAAAGATAATGCCACGCCTTTATTTGACTGGGGAAAATTTTATGAAAAAGACCAGAAAATATTATTACCTTTTTCAGTACAGGTACATCATTCTTTCGTTGACGGTATTCATATTGGTAAATTAGCACAAATACTTCAAGAATACTTAGATACAATACTCTAAATCAAGGGAATATGAACAAAGGAAATTATAACATGGGAAAGCTATTACTGCTAACGCTTAATGAACAAGAAGAAAATGCGATTGACAAAATCATATCGGCATTAGCTGATTATATAGAACTTGAAACCGTACAAGTTGTTCCTGCTTCCGTGTTATCTTTTCCGGGATTGGAAATAAAGCAGAATCAACGTAAAGTATTTCAAGACGGGAAAGAAATCAATCTGACCCGTCTTGAATATAATACCCTTGTATTACTTGCTTCCAATCCGGGTATTGTATTTACACAGACACAAATATTTGAAGCCGTCTGGAACATGGATAGTGATAGCTGCCATTCAAGCGTTGTCAACGTGATTTACAATCTGCGAAAAAAGATTGAGCCAAACAGCAAAAACCCGACCTATATAAAAACAGTGTTAGGTGTCGGCTATAAATTTGATATATAAAAGCAACAAAAAGAATTTTTATAATTATGATATGGAGATATACAAAGTGAATAACAATACTTCTGCTTTTAATCCGACTGAATATGATGATGAAATCAAACGTACGCTTCCATACTATGAAGAATTTTATAAACAAATCGTAGACATTGTAAATATTTATAATCCTAAAAATCTAACATGGCTTGATATTGGGTGTGGAACAGGGAAAATGGCTGATATAGCTTTGAAACAATTAGACATAAAAAAATTTGTATGTTGTGACTGCTCCCCAAATATGATTGAAATAGCAAGAAAGCGTTTTAACTGCTCTAATACAACATTTTTAACATCTGATGTAAGAGAAATAAAATTTGTAAATGAATTTGATATCATTACAGCTATACAAGTAAACCATTATTTACACGATAAAGAACGAGAAAAATCAATCAAAAAATGTTACCAAGCATTACGGGCAGGTGGTTTATTTATTACCTTTGAAAACTATGCCCCATTTAGTGAATTGGGAAAACACCTTTATTTGAAAAGGTGGAAAGCCTATCAGTTAAAACAAGGAAAAAGCGAAAATGAATGTGAAAATCACATAAATAGATATAATACAAAATATTTTCCCATATCTTTATCTAAACATTTTGATTTATTAAAAAGTTGTGGTTTCAATACAATAGAAATTTTATGGCTATCTTATATGCAAGTTGGAATTTTGGGAATTAAATAAATATCAATTTTTATGAACTATTAGCATATCGGGGAATGGCAACTTATACATTGTCATTCCCCGGTGTCTTTTTCTGCCCTTGCGGACGCTCATAAGCGGCTTTATGGGCGATAATGGATATTTCCTTACCAACACCCGAAAAAGCTCTTAAAACGTCTTTCCTGCCCTCTGAACGGCACTTATTATCTCTCTGCCTGTTTTTCCTTTTCCGGCTGTTTTGCCGTCCTTAAAATAGTATCTACATTCTGTTTTATTGTATCATACTGCTTCACTTTCTTTTTCAGCTTCCCGTACTCTTGATACAGCTTATCCTTTTTCTCCGTCAGCTCCTTATGCTCCGTGTGCAGCTTCTTGAAGTCGGGCAGCTTGCCGCCGTTCTTTGCCGCCTGCAACGTCTTAGCGGCGGCTTCGTGAATGATGATACTGCTTTCATTCCCCCGCAGGAATTTTTCTTTGTCCTTTGCCTTTTTATACTGTATATAGACCGCCTTTGTCTGTTGGTATGCAGATATGTTTTTCATCAAAAGGGATATGTCGGACAACCTCTTTTCCAAGCCTTTCAGCGTGGCGGCGGTCTGTTCGCTCTCCGTATGCACTTCACCAAGAACCGCCTGCAACTGCTCATACTCTGAAATATCATGCTCCGTTAGGAAATTCAAAGTCTTTGCCGCCTGCTTTAAGTTGTGTATCTTCGCCCACTGTTCGTAGCCCTTACTTTCTGCCGCCTTGATACTGTTCTGAATATCAATCAGCATGGAGATACCCGCTTTTTCCTGCCTTAACGCTTTCGGCTTCGCCCGGTATGTCCCGGCAATCCTCTCCGTTATGGCTTCCTCTGTATAGGCTTCCCCTAGCGTCTTAGAACGTGTGAAGCGTTTCTGCCCCGGCGCACGGAATGAAACGTACTTCCCCCGCTTGATCTCATAGCCTGCCGCTTCCATGAGCCGCAGGAAATCTTCAAAATCTTTCGCTTTGGGGATTGTATCATCAATCACGGCTTTCAGCTTCGCTTTCCAACTTGTGCCTTTCCGTTCAGCGTCCCATTCCGCATATTTCTTTCCTTTGTCCTGTCCCGGCGTGACGACTGACAATCCGTGTTCTTTACACAGCCTGTCACTCTCATTTCTTATCTGGTAATAGCTTTTCTTGTTGGAAACATACTTACGGTGCGTGACAAAATCAACCGAGCAAAATATGATATGGTTATGGATATGCCCCTTGTCTATATGGGTAGTCAGTACATACTCATACTTGCCGCCGAGAACTTTGTCCGCAAGCTCCTTTCCTATGCGGTGGGCTTCCTCATAGCTGACCTCTCCCGGCGCAAAAGACTGTATCAAATGGTGTCCGAGGTTGTCCCCCTTGTCCCTTGCTTTTGAGATTGTGAAGCCAAATTCTATGTCTGCCGTTTCATAAGAGCAGCCGTAGGAAGAAATCAAAACCTTGTCGTCCGTCTTATCGGGATTGCAGATATAATCTATTGCCTTATTCAGCGTAGTTTTGATAGGGTGTATCTTTGTAACTGCCATATCTTCTCCAATGCCCCCTTTATTTCTTCCAAGTCCTCTTTATAGGCGTTCCCGGTGGAATTGACCCGTCTTGCTATCTGGTTCACGTTCACACCGACTTTCTGTATCTCTGCCGTCTGCTCCTTGATTGTGGTATAGTCTAGCTGAATGATGTAGCCGTCAATCGCCATTTTCCGCAGGTACGCCCCCAAGTTGTCCGTTTGTAGCAGCTTCATTTTTTCTTCAATCAATATGCGCTCCTGCTCCGTCACATAAAACTTTAACTGGATAGCCCGTTTCCTTTCTGCCATAGCTCCGCTTCCTTTCCGTTTTCTAAGAGGGTTTGGGACACTTCCCAACAAGCAAAATTCAGCAAGTCCCGCCGGGCGGGGATTGGAAATTTTACGGGATTGGGTACTCAATCCCTATGCTTGCTATTCTTCCCCCTGTACCTACTACGCACTGGAAGCCCGAAATGGCAAACGAAAAGAAAAGTTTTTGAAAATCATGGAAAAAAGTCAATCCGGCATTTCCGATATATGGATAAAAATGTCATTCTTTGATGAAAGGCTTGATACAATCCCGATACAAACATGATAGAAACGTGATATTGGAGCTGTAACATTTTTACTGGAAAGCGGCACTAGACCTTTCCAAAAAAATCAAGGAGGTGCAGCCAATCCGTAAAAAAAATTTTTGTGGCAGGCACACCCGAAAAAGCCCCCCGCACTTTGCACGGGGAACGCTGATTTACCAACGAAAACACCCCACTAAACACACCCGACTGATAACCACTTGCAGCCGGGCTTTTTTATGCTTTGTCGAAAACTTTTTGAAAATTTTTTTGAAAAAGTTTGCCATTTTCGCTTTCCAGTGCGTAGTAGTAACAGCACAGGAAAAAAGCACAGACTTTTTCCGCAGGCATGGGGAGGTGGCAGCATGAAGCCAGACCCGAAAGAAAAGCACAAGCAGCATACCTTTGACGCATACTGCAAACGCATATTGAGGAACGAAAGCAGGGATTACCACAGGCGCATGAACGTACTTAGGCAGTATGAGATACCTTTTTCCATGCTGCCGCAGGGAACGCTTGCACAGTTAAGCGCATGGGACGAATACTTCAAAGATACATACCGTTTTGAAGCGAGGGGCTTTGAGATTTTCATAGCGGACGAGCTTCTAGCCGAAGCACTAAAGACCTTGCCGCAGGACAGGCTTGAAATCATTCTGCTGTATTACTTTTTGGGAATGAACGACCCGGAGATTGCAGCGCACTTGAACCTTTTGCGCCGGACGGTAGCCTACCGCCGGACAAGCTCTTTACAGGAACTAAAAAAATTCATGGAGGGAAATGCTGATGAATGAAACGACTTCCAACACGCCGCACTTACAGGGCGGTAACGGTTTACTCCCTTACCCCGTCATTGTGTCGGCTGTTTCCGGGGACGTGGACGCTATGAATACCGTGTTGAAGCATTACGAGGGCTACATCACAACACTGTCAACACGAACCATGTATGATGAAGCAGGCTGCCCCCACCCGTGGTTAGACATGGAACTGCGGCGCAGACTGGAAACCAAGCTGATTATAAAGGTTATGACCTTTAGCGTGGCTTAAAAGGCAGGAAAAAAGAGGACAGGAAAGCACGGGCGGGCATGACCGCCCGCCGCTTCTTGCCATTCCGCAAAAGTACATCTTCATGGTGTGCCTTTGCGGGCTGACAAGCCCCAAGAACTTTGACAAAGAAAGCGCACGGCGCAGCATAGGGCAATCGGACACGTTCAATATGCGGCGAGCCTGCGGGCTGATACGCCAAGACCCCGGCAAAGGGCGAGCGATACTATTCAGCGCACCGCAGGCGGCAAGAGGAAACTGCCGCCGCCATGATCCGCATATTGGTATAATGATACACCCGTATGACACGGCTACTCATAAGAATGAGAGGGGTGCAAGTCCCGTGGAGCTGCCAAGCCGTCCGTTTTGCCTTTCTTACTCAACTTTTTGAAAAATAATTAAATTTATAGCGCATTTTTGCTGAAAATCTGTTATGATCGTAGACAAGATATTGAGGTTTCATTATCTGGTCTAGGAAAGGAGGGCTATGATAACCGTAACCAAAAAAGATTTAATTGCTCTGGGTTATGGGACTTCTTTTGCGGCTGACATTATACGGGAAGCAAAAAAACTTATGATTTCCAAAGGGCATACATACTATCAGTCACGGAAATTAGACCGTGTACCGAGGGAAGCCGTGGAGGAATTATTGGGTATTACATTTCCAGACGGACAGGCTGAATGTACTTCTTGCACATCTATGTAAGGAGTGAGATTATGGCAAAAGACCCAATTAAGAAAGCAGATAACGGAACATATTATTTTAGAGCAAACTTAGGCTACAATCCGATAACAGGTAAACAGATACAGAAATACCGAAGCGGCTTTAAGACAAAAAAGGAAGCAAGGGAAGAATATTCAAAACTTGTCCTCACTTCCACCGAAGAACTGACCGCCAAAAAGGAAACAATTTCTTTCCAGACGTTCATTGAGGAAACTTATCTCCCGTGGTACAAAACACAGGTAAAGGAAAGCACCTACTTGAACCGCCGTTCCACCATTCAGAAGCATTTCGCATACTTCTACAAAATGGCAACGGACGAGATAGAACCTATCAACGTGCAGAATTGGCAGTTGGAGCTTGCGAAAGAATTTAGCCCCAACTATATCCGTGTCGTACAGGGTATGCTGTCTATTGCATTTGACCGGGCGATTGTTCTGGGAATTGCAAAAAAGAACCCGTCCCGAATGATAGGCAACATCAAAAGCAAAAAGACAAAGGTTGACTTCTGGACGTTGGAAGAATTTCAGAAAGTGATTTCCCTGCTCTATAAGGGCGATTATTACGAACACTACCTTTTCATTTCCTTTTGGGTACTGTTTATGACAGGTTTACGGATTGGCGAAGCCGCCGCCCTGCAATGGTCTGACATTGATTTTGAAACAGGGCTTTTAAGCATAACAAAGACCCTGTACTATAAGTCAATGGACGATTACAAGTTTGTTGAACCAAAGACGCAGGCAAGCGTCCGCACAATCTATATTGACACGGACACCTTAAAAGAATTGCAGGCGTGGCGTGAGGTTCAGCAGAAAGTTTTGAAAGGCTGCGATCTGGTGTTGAGCTACAACGGTATTCCTACCAGTAAGCACACACTTCCAAGAGCCTTAGAAAAACTTGCCGGGCTTGCAGGCGTACACCGTATCAAAATCCATGCGTTAAGACATTCCCACGCTTCCCTTTTAATCAGCATGGGAGAAAACCCGCTTTTGATTAAAGAGCGTTTAGGGCATGAGAAGATACAGACCACTTTAGGAACATACGGGCATTTGTACCCGAACAGCAATCTTGAAGTTGCCAATAAATTAACGGGTGTGCTGACATACACACCCGCTTCACACAGCATTGCAGATTACACAAGCAATCAGCACACCGCAGCATATCATAAAGAGGTTGAATAGAAAAATGCAATCGTAATGCAATGATAAAGAGAAAAAGCCGCCAAACCCTTGTGTTTACGGGCTTTGCGGCTTAGCTCCGACTATTCGAACTCGATTTTTCCTAACTAATTTTGTTTAGAAATTATTCTCTGTCGAGTATGTAAATCTTTTGATTATTTGATATATCCATATTATCCTGCCTATATGAGCTAATGTTATCATTTTGTTATCGCTGTTGATAACACTCGCTCTGTAACTGCGGATAATAGCTATATACTATGATATAAATTATAAGCGACTTTGCTTAAAATTTCAAGTTATCTATACAATATTTTGACTGTTTTCCTATATGAACTATATACTAAAACTATTTCATTATCACACTTCATGATTTTATATCCAACATTCATAAAACCTACAATTACTTTTGAATGGAAAATGTTTCAACTTTTGTCAGTTGCATAATACTACTTATTTTAATTCTATTTCACACAAAAGTATTCTCTATTGAGTTAAAATGTACCCACACAGTAAACCAAACTATTACTATGATTCTTCTGTAATATCTACTTTTGTTACACCAATAGCCCTTGTCGCTGTATTATTCGTATTTTTCATGCTTATATCCCAACTTGAACCACATTCGATTTTTTCAATATAAAAATTGCCTGTTACTGTTTCTAATTCAAGTTCAAATTCCATACGTGGCATAATTTTATCAATATTATCTTTATACCAATTATTATATAATTCCTCAGTATCAATAATCTCTCGTTTAATATGAATGTAAAACAACCTACTCTCATTTGACTTTATAGCCGTATTTCCATGTATTATTGCAATTTTTTCATTATTATATTCGATTGGTTCAGAAACAGACAGATAAAAGTATGCTCTTCTTACCATTACTCTTCTTATGTCGCTATAACCACTATTTAAAACTTCCAACTCAATTAATGCGCTATCTGTTACAAGACCAGTGCGAGGATTTAAAGTACAAAGCAAATCCATTATCATTACACTATTTCTATCAAGTTCATTCAACTTTTCATCCATATCTTCAGCCAAAAATATTTTATACAATTGCGATGAAGAAATATCAAAGTATGGCTTTACTCTACTCTTTTCAATATTAAGCAATTCTTGATTCATGTGATTAGCTCTTTCTGTTTGCATAACTGCTATGTAACCTAAAATAATCGTACCGATAAAAGACAATACATCCCCAAAATACCCAAGCATATATCCTGCATCCCATTCAGATTGAATCCAATAACAATTTGATTTGATTTTAAATAATATATGTATAACAATAATTGGCAGAAAAACAATCAAAACAATCAACATCATTGTCAACTTTTTATGTTTTCTAATCCATTGCAAAATTTCTTTCATTAACATAATCTCCTGCATGTCCTCCTTATTTTATTTTCCAAAACTTCCCCATTATTACAATTGACATAACATGATATATTCTTCCCCATCCTCTCTAATAATTTCAAAACCTACTTTCCAATACATATTAACTGCATAATTCGCTTTCTGTACAGATAGCGATGTCTGCTTATAGCCTTTATTCTTTAAAAGTTCAAGCATGTCCCTCATAAGCGCTGTACCAATTCCTAAATTCCTGTATTCTTCATGTAGTGATATGGCAAATGAGGGCGTTTTATCATCAATATGCCCGTAATCATCCATAATACGCACCCATGCCATACCTACAATCTTCCCTTTTATTTCTGCAACTAAGCACCAATCATCTTTTTTCCCAAAATCCTCAATATATACTTGCAGCTCTGGCTGTTCAATAATAGATTTTGGCGGCTTGTCCATACCCTCTGGAATAAAAATTGCTTCATACAGAAACTCAGATAATATTGGATATTCATTTTTTCTAATTTCTCGAATTTTATATTCCATGTCTATATAAATCCTCACATCTATCAATTCAACAAACGGAATTTAATTCCTTTTAAGCTCCGCAATAGCAGCATAATGTAAAATATCAAATTTATTCGGCGCAATTTGTTCAAGGAGCGTCATATGCTCTTGTTCCCACATCGAAATTTCTTTCTCAGTAAGCGAAGCACCAATTCCACGGCAAGCCTTCATTCTCCCATTCCAGCTTTCACGGGTAAATGGTATTTCCAGAGTAAATTCTTCATGATATACAAGTTCAAAGTTTTCTTTATAACAATCTGGTATGTCTATCGGATGTTTCGTTTCCCCTGCGCCACTCCACTTTGGATTATATTTTAAAACAAGTTTTTCACTGGCTCCTGCAATTTCATCCTCAAATGGCAGCCATGCCATATATAAAACAAGAATACTTCCCCCTTGTTTCAGCATACGATAAAACTTAGGCATAACAGTTTCATGGTCGAAATACCAAAAGCACTGGCACGCTGTAATTACATCAAAAGAGTTGTCCGAAAAACTGATATCCTCTGTTGATACAACATGATAATCTATATCCATACCCTTTGAAAGAATTTTCGCTTGTTCGATTTGGTTTTCCGAAATATCCGCAGCTGTCCACTTCGCCCCATACTGGTACATATTTCTAGGAAGAACCCCCGTCCCTGTTCCGATATCAAGGACAGATTGTCCATCTAAGCATAATTTACGACCAACAATTTTTTGATAAAACTCCTGCGGATAAATGTCACGGAATTTCGCATAATCAAAAGATGTTTTCCCCCAGTCAAAGGGTTTTCCGCTATCTATGTCTCTGTTTGTTATCTTCATATCATACGTTCCTCAATCCCGACTTTTCTTCGTATGCAACTTACCGATAAACAAAAAGTTACGTTTTTACAAATTTTGTATTTCATTCAGTGCCTTTTGAATATCCTTATGAACCAACGATTGCATACTATCGCCATAAATAGATATATTGGCCTTATGAAGTGCAGAAAGAATATCATTCTTCAATTCTGGCTTATATTCCGCAATAATTGGCAACAATTTAATACATTGTCTTGCTGTAATAGGCTTAATATCTGTTATGTGTTTTAAATATTTATCAATGATTTCATCAATTTTGTTATCTTTATCCCATTTTGCATTATGGGCAAGTAATGTAAGACCTCTTGTGCGAATATAAGAATTTTCACTATCAAGCATATCACTCAACCTGTGCATGTAAGGATAAACACAATTTCTTTCTTCACTTTCTTTTTGTAATAACTGTAATGCTTTGTATGCAACATTATTATTTTTATCTAGCAATAACTCAAATGTTTCTGCTATATTGACTGACACAGTTTGCTCCTTTACAAATTCGGAAATTTGTAATATTAGTTCTTATTTTTCAAAAACTACAAAACCACATTCATAAGGATGGTCGCAATACACACTTTCTTTCTTATCAGTGTGGTATAACATGCCTTTCAATATAATCAGAAAATCTCCGCCACCCGATAGAATCATATATTCTGCCAGAAAAAACAGCAGTAATTGATTGACCATTACAGAAACTATTGCAACGCTACCTCCTAACCCGGATAAACCGGAAAAGTTTTTTTGCATTTCCTCCAAATTTCAAGTACAATAAAGAAAAATATTGGAGGATGTGTTCATGTTACTTACGGATAAATATGCTGACAAAATGAATGGTATCATCACTTGCTATGACCGTATGATCATCCAGGGCTATATCCCCGGATGGAGTTATGCGGAAGGTATGACCAGCTATTTAAAAGCCAACAACATCCGTATTTTTGATTTTTCGACTTTCTCCCAGCCCCTTACGGAACAGGTTCGTGTAAATGCCCAGCGCATTGCAGATGAAAACGGCATCCAGATTGAGTTCATCCGGAAACTCCGGGCGTTCCGAAAAGATGACCGCATCCAGGAGATCATTCAGAAAACCGGTAAGTCTGAGGGGCTGATTCATATCTTTTCTGCCATGGAACAATGCAATACTTATAAGCCATGGCATGATAAAACAACCGGAAAAACATTCCTTAAGTTTGACCAAAGCAAATGTCTCCATTATTATTTTTATTTTATAGATAAAGAACTCGGCTTGTGTTATCTCCGGGTTCCCACCTGGGCTCCCTTCCGACTGCAGTTCTACATGAACGGTCATAATCTTCTGGCCCATAAGCTGCAAAAGAAAGGGATCACTTACCGTATGCATGATAACGCCTTCCTTGAAATCTCAGATGTCGAAACTGCCCAGAAACTATCTGACAGAATCAACCCGGAAGGTCTCCATAAAATCCTGGATGTATTTGCAAAACGCTACTGTCCCATTGCGGAATCGCTCGGTCTCGGCTACACTTGGACAGTCCAACAGATTGAGTGTGCAACCGATATCATGTTCAAACAGGCCTGTGACCTGGAGCCCCTTTATGATGAGATCATCCGGACGGCAATCTTTACGGTAAAGCCGGATAACATCGCTGCATTCCTGGGACAGCGCATTACCTATAACTGTAAGAAAGAAGTCGGTACAAACTATAACCAGCGTATTCTCGGTACGAGAATCAAACACCATATGGGTGATGTATCAATTAAAATGTATGATAAATTTGGCTGTGTCTTACGGATAGAAAGTACTTGCAATGACATCGGGACTTTTCGTGTAAAACGGAAAGTGGAACACAGGGACGGCAGTTCCACAGAACAAAAAGCGCCTTTGAAAAAAAGTATTTATAGCCTGTATCAGTTATTCACAATCATGAAAGCCGCCAACTACCGGTATCTGGAATTCGTATCATCCTTTGATGACCACAGCGGCGGAAAGAAGAATCTTACAAAAGCAACAGAGGCTGTTAAGGAGAAAGGCCGTTCCTACCGTGGGCTGAACTTCTTTTCCCCAAAAGATCTGTTGGTACTGGAAGTGATCAGCCGGGGCGAATACATGACTTTTGGAATGCAGGGAAAGGATATCCGCCGCCATCTGGAGGATATCAGTCCGTCTGCCATGTCGAGAATTTTTAAGCGGCTCCGTCTCCATGGGATTATTGAACGGGTTCAAGGAACTTATAAGTATTTTACAACAGCTTACGGCAAAGAGGTCATTGCGGCAGGATTAACCGTTAGAAACCTTGTGCTTATACCAGCATTGGCATAAGTGTTTTTCTTATGCAGAAATTTTGCCATTTTGCGTCAAAAAATATTTATAAGTGGCCTAAAACTAATGTAGGCATAGCAACCCCCAAGAAATACTGCCATTTTTTCAGCGGTTCTGAACAAGTGCAGTATGGAGAAAAACTACTCCAAATAATTCCAAAATCAATCGAATGAAAATGTTTTTTTGCAAAAAGCCCCCAGATAATTCCATGTATTAGCTCATGCAGAATGGTTAGACATAAAATAAGCACAATCAATGCTACAACAAATCCCAACGAAAGACAATCTAAATCAAAACCATTCACATGATAGTATATCCAAAATGCTAAAGCCATAAATGGTAGCATAATTAAAAGACATAAAGTCTTTGCTTGTTGTGTATTGATAATTATATTCTTCATTTTGTATCCTTTTTGTTGCATTTCAGAATTGAATTTTTCAAAGCAATCTTTACGTTTCAATTCTTTTTCTGTTAATTCTCTTTTGTCCTCATGCATACTTAATTCCTCCAAATCCCGATTTCTCAGTCTAATTTTTTTAAGTATACACGAATTTATGAGATTTTTCAATTCCCCGAACTACTTTTGCTTAATTGAACGGCACTCCCACATATTGCAAGAGTGCCACTTGTCACTACGAATAGATACACTCGCTCTCTACAACCTCCCTCACGCAAGCCCAAATATTATTCATTTTCCGAATCCATAAAAGCTGGTTTTCTGCCTTTAGCTGTTCCGTTACTCCCTGCCTTTCGGCATATTCTTTTACCAGCCGAGAAAACAAATCCTCTGCCTGTTCATCTACGCTTGCAAGGTATTCGTTCAGCCTGCCGCTTGTCAGCAGATTGATATAAACAAGCTGCTTATGCTCTTTTAGATACTGCAAATGTCGCTGTCCCCAAATACCAATCGGCTTTTCTTCTTCGGGAGGTAATGCAAGCTCTGGTAAGTAATAGTCGCCTTTCTTTACATACCAAAGACCGTTATTTTCGTCATAAATCCTGTTTTCCATAGTGTTTCCTACCTTTCTTCTTTGTTATTTTTAAAGCGTTTTTCACACTGTTTTGATTTTTGTGCTGCTTTTGCCTGCTCTAAAAGATTGTCCATCTGCTTACTTCCAAATGCCTTGCGGAGCAGCTTATAATCTTTGTTTTCCGCACGGAGGTTTTCATTTTCCCCCGCCAGTTTCTCATTAATTTTCCTTAATCCCTCATTCTCACGGTGGAGATTGCTGTTTGTGACATTCAGCCGATAGTAGCTGTCCCACGCTTCAAAACACCTTATAAGAGCTGTTTTAACAAGCGATTTCAGCTTTTGCACCAAAGGCTCTGCCACTTTATTCTTATAGGACTTTGCAGACATGAACCCCTGCGGCTCTGGCAACTGGTATTCTGGAGAAGTGGCAAGCACCTGTTCCAGAGTTTTTAGATTTTCCATGCCTTTGTCGTAATTCTCCACCCTGTCCGACAATACTTGAAATTCCTCTTTTTTCTCTGAAATCTGCCCCTCAAGTTGGATGACCTCTTTTTCCCGTTCCTGCTTTTTATAATCAAGGACAGACAAATGTTTCTCATGCGTGCCTTTATGCTCCCATTCAATGCCATGCCGACCCATCACAGCGGCAAGGTTTTCTTTTTCGGACTGTACCCACTGGCTCCACTCCGTATCGCCACGGGAGCCGCCTTTGAATCCCTGCGCCGCCAACGCCTGTTTCAGAGATACCCTCGTATCAAGTCCACGCTTGCTGCCAGTCGTGAACGGGACAAAGTCAATGTGCAGATGCGGCGTTGCTTCATCCATATGGATATGAGCGGAAAATACATAAAGGTTAGGGTTTCGCTCTTGAAATCCATGATAATATTCATCTAAAATCTTCCTTGCAAGCTGTCCGTTCTCACTTCCTGCACTCATATTTTCTTTATCCCCAATCTGCAAAATCAGTTCATGGAACGGCTTTTCCTGCTTTGAGTTCCGTATCTTCTCGTAATAATCGGCAATGCGGCGGTCTGCCCTTGTCTGCTTTTCATTGTATCTTTGCAACGCTTCATCAAATAGCTTATGGTACACTTTCTT
Source organism: Lachnospiraceae bacterium M18-1 (assembly GCA_000403295.2). Taxonomy (GTDB): domain Bacteria; phylum Bacillota; class Clostridia; order Lachnospirales; family Lachnospiraceae; genus Schaedlerella. The sequence continues at coordinate 1,914,704 of KE159605.1, forward strand.
TATATTCTCATTACAATAATCTACATTAAGGTGTGAACGCTCCCCATCCACATTTTCAGCCTTAAATTTTCGGCTGTTATGGTTGACCGAGCCTTTCCCCACCATCGCACTAATCGTCCGTCTTATAAAATCACGCCCTTTCTTTTCGGCTGGTAGGCTTTGTTACTTTCCCGAAAGTAACGCAAAAGCACTTTTGTCGGCTGTGCCAACAAAAATGCAACCTGCAAGCAGGTTTTGCGCTCTCCGAGGGGCAAGGGCGGCTTTTTAAAAAAAGCCCCCTGCACCCCGCAAAAACTTTATCCGTGACGGTTTGCGTCGATGTGACAGTTATTTCAGTACCGCACCCCGCTCCTAAAAATACCGTCACACCGTCACATACCGTCACGCTCCCCACGGTATAGCTTTATCATACGCCCCTCGTGACACCGCTCCCGCTTATAGAAAATGCCGTATTCGTTGAGTAAACGTCCCGACAGAATATTCAGTTTCCGTGCAAGGCTGTTCGGCTGTAACTCCGTTTTCAGCCAAGCCGCAAGCTCCGTCGCCGTCCCCTGCCACAAGGGGCAGTCGGCAGTAATCCTTTTGTCTATTTCCTCAAGTAAAGGCTCTGGCGGCTCTTTCCAAAGTTCTGTTTCTGCCTTTTGAAAATCCCATAACAATGTTTCGGGATTTCGGAGAAGATAGAGTTTTTGCTCTTGCTGGTCTCTGCCCGACACTTCAAGCGTGGCGGCGTTGCCAATGCGTTTTTCTTTCTGCAACAGGAACGCACCGTCAGCCGCACCGAGCAAGCCAGTAGTCCCCGAAATCATGTCAAACTTATCATCAGAGCCCTGCTTTCTGGTATGATGAACAAGCAGGAGACAGATACCATAACTGTCTGCAAACTGTTTCAGCCTTGTAATTATTTCATAGTCGTTTGCGTAACTGTAATTATCCCCGCCGACTTCCCGCACCTTTTGGAGCGTGTCAATGATAATCAGCCTTGTGTCTGTATGCTGTTTCATAAATTCCTGCAACTGCTCGTCTAATCCGCTGCCGAGATTACCCGCCGAAACAGAAAAGAATAAACTGTCTGCCCCGTCCGTTCCAAACATACGGTACAGCCTTTCCTGTAGGCGGCGATAATCATCTTCAAGGGCAAGGTACAAGACCGTTCCTTTTCGGGCAGGATATTCCCACAGTGGCACTCCCATACTGATATGGTAGGCAATCTGCGCCATAAGGAAACTCTTGCCGAGCTTTGGCGCACCTACAAAAAGATAAGTCCCAGGGTAGAGTAGACCATCAATCAAGGGCGGCTTGCTCGGATATACAGAATCATATAATTCAGCCATAGATACAGTTTTAAGGACTTTGCTATTGTTTTTCGGCGAGTAATTGGTTATACTGTTATTGTTTACATCAGACGGTTGCCCCGTATCTGCGCCAACAGATACATTCGGGACAGCCGTTTCTTTTTTATTCGCCATCTTCACACTCTCCTTTCAGACCGCCGAGGATAATAGCAATCAATTCGATAGTATCTAATAATTCGTTGTCAACGTTACCGCCTGCTTCAATTCTCTGTAATTCTGCAAGGACAGCGGCAAGTTCGTTGCGAAGTGCCTTATACACCCTCGGATTGCCCTGCACAACCACGTCTTGGCATAAAAGCCGCCTTGTGATATAGTCCTGCTTGGTAAGCCCCGAAAGCCGCACCGCTTTGTCAATCCGCTCATTTTCTTCGGGAGATACCCGAAACGCAACGGTCTTGTTCCTCCAACGGTTACAGTTGTCTAAATTTTTTGCCGACATCTCAAAAATCCCCCTTTTCCAAATCGTCAAGCCTATCTGCCATTTCTGCCTGCTTTGACGGAAACAAGTGTGCATAACGGTAAGTGATTTCAATGCTCTCATGCCCCACACGGTCAGCAATCGCCACTGCCGAGAATCCCATGTCAATCAATAAACTGATGTGGCTATGCCGCAAATCGTGAATCCGTATACGTTTTACGCCTGCGGCTTTTGCGCCCCTGTCCATTTCGTGGTGAAGATAACTCTTTGTCACCGTGAAAATGCGGTCTTTCTTTTTTAACCCATAAAGCATACTGATATACTCCTGCATTTCCTCACAGAGGAACTTCGGCATTTTGATTGTGCGGTTGCTCTTTTTCGTTTTCGGAGAGGTAATCACATCCTCACCATGCAGGCGTTGGTAGGACTTGTTAATCGTGACCGTTTCCTTGTCAAAGTCATAGTCTGCGGCGGTCAATGCTAATAATTCTCCCTCACGGATGCCACACCAGTAAAGCATTTCAAAAGCATAAAAGGAAACCGGCTTGTCCATCATTTCATCTGCAAACTTCTTATATTCCTCTTTTGTCCAGAACAGCATTTCCTTGTGTTCCTCGCTCCCCATGTTCCCCGCCTTTGCCGCAGGATTGGAGCGTAGGTCATAATACCGTACCGCATGGTTGAAGATAGCGGAAAGCTGGTTGTGGACGGTTTTCAGATACGTCTGCGAATAGGGACTGCGTTTTTCATCACGGTAGGCAAGCAGCTCATTCTGCCATGCGATAATTTCCTTTGTTCCAATCTCGCTAATCTTCATCTTTCCAAAGTACGGAAGAATCTTCGTCCGAATGATATGCTCCTTTGTCAGCCAAGTGTTCTCCTTTAAACGATTTTTAACATCATTTTTATAAAGCTCCGTAAAATCTTCAAAGTCCATGTCAAGGTCAGCAGAATTTTGTAACTGGAACTTCCGCTCCCACTCCTGCGCTTCCCGCTTTGTGGCAAACCCACGCTTGCATTTCTGCTTACGCTCCCCTTTCCAGTTCACATACCGAGCCATCACATACCAAGTGCCATTGCCCTCATTCTTAAATACTGGCATTTAACTTTCCCCCTTTCCCGCTCCGTAGAGCCTTTCCTGAAAATACTGGCGGTTCACTCTCCCTGCAATCGTAATAAACCCCTGCTCCTTCAGCTCATCATTCAATTTCTTGATAAGTTTGTAGGCATAAGGCTTTGATACAGAAAGCTCCTGCGCCACCTCATCCACACGGATAAATTTGTTGTCCATACAACTTCTCCTTTCTCTTTTTAAGCGTTTTTGCTTAATTCATAATACTAAACATTTTTGCTACTGTCAATAGGTTTGCAAGAAAATATTAAACTTTTTTGTTTCGTTTCTCTTGACTTCCATTAAACATATATGCTATACTCCTTGTAAACATAGGAACAAGGAGTGAAACATTATGGCGATTGGCGAAAGAATACATTTTTTCCGCATTATGCGGGGCATGACGCAGAAATATCTTGGTATGCTTGTCGGGTTTCCCGAACGGAGCGCAGATGTGCGTCTGGCACAATACGAAACAGGCTCTCGTAAGCCAAAAACAGACCTAACGGCTGCACTGGCACAGGCTCTTGACGTTGTGCCGCAGGCTCTGGACATACCCGACATTGACAGCTATATCGGGCTTATGCACACCCTATTTGCCCTTGAGGACAATTACGGTCTTACCATCACTGAAGCAGACGGAGAAGTCTGCTTAAAGGTCAACAAAGATAAAAGTAAGAATGCCGCCGAGTTACTGAAAATGCTCTCTGCTTGGAAAGAACAGGCAGACAAACTCTCCACCGAGGAAATCAGCAAGGAGGAATACGACCAGTGGCGGTACAATTATCCAAAATTTGACACTACACAACATTGGGAGAAAGCTCCCTCTAAGGAATTAAGCGATGCCTTAGTCGAAGCATTCAAAGACCGACTTCCTAAAGATTGATAAAGACGAAAAAACGCCCTTAGCCATGAGTTCCTACCCACAGCTGAGGGCGTTTCTAATATGGATTTATTTCAGTCATCCAAACCACTTAAAAATCATTCTCCCACCTGTAAACCATCAGACAGTAAGAATAATCGCACTCAAACGACTGTTATCAATTTGTTATCAAAAGACCTCTTGAAAGTCCGCAAACCCGCATAAACACTGGATTCACTAAGCATTTTTGCTTATTCGAACTCAATCTGTTTTTAAAAAATTTTCTTTAGTATTTATGCGGCTTTTAGGCTTTTTTATAGTGACAACCCCACTTTTTAACCCCATTTTGAGAAATCCGCATTTCCCAGTTTACCAGTCCTCTACCATGTCTAATAGGGACTTCTTTTTCTTTGATGTAGGAATGATAGAGGGGTTATATCTCTCACAAAATGCCCTCTTTATTGATATAAAATTGGTTCTTTTTTTCCCATTCTTATCAGCCTTATTATTATCATTAACAACTTGCTTGAACCATTTCTTGTCTTTTGGTGCATATTCCAAAATATAATTTATCATATCATCATTTGTAATTTCTTTATAAGGCACATTGTTACATTCCTTATTCAGCTTTTCATGTGGAATAGACTGTTTTTTTGTTTTCTCTTTCTTTTCTTCCTGTTCTATTACCTGTTCTTCTTTGTTTACTTTTGTTGCCATAAGTATATACCTCTCTTTCTTTTCTATTGTCTGCTATTGATATAGATAGATTAGCACATATCATAAATAAATGCAACTACTTTTCTATTAGTCCTTTATAAACTCTATTATCTCACATATATCACAATCAAGAATATTACACATAGTATTTAATATACTTACTTTTACATTCTCATTTCTTTTTAACCTTGTTATTTGTGCCGGACTTATGCCATATTCATTGATTAACTTGTATTGTGAAATGTTTTTCTCTCTCATTACTTCCCACAGCTTATCAAATACAATCATTTCCCTTTACCTCTCTTTCTGTTTTCTACTTGAATAATAACCGCTAAAGGTATATACTTGAATTACCGTTAGCGGTTATGGATAAAAAGAAAGAGAGGTAAACAGTAATGAAAAGAAAGGTTTTTAAAGTTTTAGGAGTTGCGGCAATAGCTTTTATTATGGCTTGTTTAGTGCTTATTATATTTTTGTATCTGCTAGATAAGGATAGTAAAGAATATATAGCACAATTAGAAGAAAACAATAAAACAATACAAGAGGAACAAGATAGAAATAAGGGTACAAAAGAAAATCCATATACACTGGAAGATACTATTGTTATTACTTGCTATGCGTGGGAGGGTAATAGAATATTGGGAGGTACAGTTATAGGAAGTAATACATTTGAATTGAGTAATTTTAGAATTGAAACTGGTAATTTATCAAGTTTTAATAATGCGGAAAATATAAAAGTTTTAGTTTTTGATAAGAAGTGTATAGAAACTTGTTATGAAAACGGTATAAATTGGTTAGATACAGGTGATATATTTATTGATAATTTCTTTAATGATAATATGCAAAGTATAGATTATACTAATATATCAGAAGAATATACTAAAAAAGAAAGAAATAATATAGTATATTATGAGGGTACTACATATTCAGAAGCCTATGCAATGTGCAAAATAGAAAATTTTAATATAATAAATAGTGATGAAATATATAGTTTAATGAGAATCCTATGTTATGATGAAAATTTAGATGAACAATATGTGTATGTAAAGATAGATTAAAATTTATATAGATATAGTAAAGGCTATCTGTAAAAGGATAGCTTTTTTCTTTGCGTTTGTTGATATGGAACGGAAAAGGCTAGAGCAAAAACAGAGTATACTTGAATTTTACAAGCTGAAACCGCCCAAAGAACGTAAATTCAAACTTGTTTTTATATTCATTTTACAAAATGTAAAGAAAGTTATTGACTTTGTTTTTACTTTATGATAATATATAACCATAAGGAAACAACAGAAAAATATAAAGAGAGGTATATAAAATGAAAATAGCTTATGTAAGAGTATCAACAGTAGAACAAAACGAACAAAGGCAAGTAGTAGCTTTAGAAAAGCATTGTATAGAAAAATGGTATATAGAAAAGGTAAGCGGAAAAGATACCAATAGACCAAAACTAAAGGAAATGTTAGAGTTTGCTAGAGAGGGAGATATAATATATATACATGATTTTAGCAGACTTGCAAGAAGTACAAAAGATTTACTTGATATAGTTGAACAATTAAATAATAAAGGTATTCACTTAGTAAGCAATAAAGAGAATATAGACAGTAGCACACCAACAGGAAAGTTAATGCTTACTATGATAGGAGCAATAGCAGAATTTGAAAGACAGAATTTGTTAGAGCGTCAAAAAGAGGGTATAGCAATAGCAAAGGAACAAGGAAAGTTTAAAGGCGGTCAAGTTAAAAAGATTGATGATACACTTTTCAATAATCTGTTAGAGCAATACAATACAAGAGCAATCACTAAAAAAGAGTTTGCGGAAAAGTTAAATGTCAGCAGACCAACACTTGACAAGCTGTTAAAGGAAAAATCAGAAAAGGCGGTTTAATAGACCGCTTTTTGATTTTATATAAAATAAATAATACAATAAAGGAGTAATATAAAATGTTAAATACAAATATAGAAAGTAATATCAACAGTATTCCATATCTTTTGTATATGAGCGAACAAGAGCAAAAAGAAAAGGACAGCGGAAACGAGAAACAAAATACCATTTGGAGAGCGAACAACCCACCACTAGCCCATAATCGAGATTGAAAAAATATTTATCCCGAATACCACGCCCCACTATCCTAGAAAGAGTTTGCTATATATTGGCAATCTCTTTTTATTTTGTCCTATCCTGCTAGAAAATTTTGGACACTTTAGGAAAAATGCTTATAGCAGATTTTTATATATCCATGAAAGAACAAAAGAAAGGATATATAAAACGCTATGAAAAAGATAGGAACACCATACAAAGACTATTATTATCTTGACGGACTAAAGGTATATAATAGTTTAACAAAAAAGTATTTAAGAATGAATACAAATATGTTTACGCTTGTTAATAAAGATGATAAGAGAGTAAAGGCAACATTAAAAGAATTATATTATATGGTAAATCATAAAGTATATTGTGTTGATAATATAAAAGATTTACAAGGCGAACAATGGAAAGAGATAGAAGAAAGCGGCGGCAACTATTTTATTTCCAATATGGGAAGAATAAAGAGTTATAAAGGATATAACGCTAAAATATTAGTAATTCCTACTCAAAAAGGATATAAAAGGATAAGCATGGACTTTGGAACGGGCAAAGCAAACTATTTAGTACATAAGTTAGTAGCACAATATTTTCTTCCTCTACCAACAAAGGTATTTTGTGAGATACACCATAAAGATTTTAATAGTTTAAATAATAAAGCAGATAATCTTGTATGGGTAACAAAAGAAGAACATAAAGAAATACATAGAAAACATGATAAGGAGATAATTAGAAATGAGCAATAAAGAGCAACAAAGAGTTTTGCCACTGGAAACACAGGATAATAATTTATTGCAAGATAAATCTATTGATTTACAAATATATGAGTTATTCCAAACAAAAAGCTATATCACAAAAGACAAGATAAGATTTTGTTATAAAAAAGGATTGACACAGAAAAGTCTTTATAATGAGTATAAAAAGAGTTATGATAACAATAAAAATAAATGTATTAGTTTAAATACATTCAGAAAATATTTTAAAACTTTATTTGATAAAAATATGATAATAGAGGGAGAAGTAACAGATATAAGCGGAAAAGAAAAAGTAAAAGCCTATATTTTACCACAGGATTATAAAACTTTTCAATTTGTTCCCTTAGAAACCATGCAATTTCTAGTGAATACAACTAATAGAAATGTTATAAATATATATGGTTATTTACTGAACAAGAGCAAGTATAAAGAAAACTATACATTTACTTTAAAAGAATTAGTTGTAAATGCTTTAGGATATAATGAGGAAACAAGCGGTATAGAGCAAAAGGCAAGAGATTGTATTACTTGTCTTGAATTATTTGGATTGATAGAATATAAAGAAATACATGAACTAAATACAAATAATAAACCAGTACCAAAGAAAAAACTAATAAAGGTAAATATAGAATGCAAGAAAACAACAGGTAAAAAACAAGTAGATAATACAAATAAACCTATTCAACAAAATATAGTAACTAAAGAAGAATTTGAAAAACTATGGTTTAATTAACCCTATAATATGATTTATTTACGATACATATATGATTTAGATATAAGGTATAATTTTGTTAGAAGTATAGGTATAAAGTTGTTAAATGTAAAGGTATAAAGTTGTTAAAAATAACAAAATGAAATTTCAAATAATAGGAGCGTGAAAGCATGACACCAACAGAAAGATATATAATACAAACAGGGAAAAGCGGTAAATATACATTCATATCAAATACAACAGACTTATATAATAGTTTTGTATCATCACATAGAGATTTAAGTTATCCGCTTAGAAAAGAAGTAAAAAGAGATAGATATATATTAAATTCACAAGGACTACAAAAGGATATAGAAAAAGTAGTTGATGAATCACTACAAAAAGCGGCTACACCTCTAATAGATTTAGTATCAACAGATATAGCGAATGAAGCATATAGCAAATTATATGATATACATAATGGTATAACGCATAAATCACAAACAAATAAATTAGGTGCTATGTTGGGTAGAGTGTTGGGAAAGAGTTTAGTAGAGGGCATAACACATATACTTGATGATAAATAAGCGGTTTTGGCGGTCACTGATACCACAGGCACAGACCAAAGCCGCCTATCCCCTCTCTAACCGCTTTATTTGCCCTTTAGAGCGTTTCTTTTGTTTTTGTGGTAATTTCCCTATGGTTTTACTTAAAATCCGCTTTAAAAGCCTTGTAGCGTGTCAGAACTGGAACGCCTGCTGCCCGAATCGAAAAATATACAGAGCCATTGACCGCCCATCAGAGCCAACACAACCACCACAGGGCAAGGACAGCCGCCTATATACCCTCTAGCCGCTTTTATTTGCCTTGTATGCGCTTTCTTTACTTTTGTGGTATATTTTACCCTTAACAGATTAAAAGTCCTATATGAGCCTTATAGAGCCTTTATAGGCACATATAAGAAATAGGACTTTTAATCATTCATTTTAAACACGAAATCGAAAAACATCGTTTTCCGTTTATTCAGCTTCTATAAATTCCATTGTATTGCCATTTTCTTTTATATATAATTCTATTATCTTCTTATCCTTTGGTCTATAGTAGTATTGTTTCTTACCCTCTAACATAGCTTTTCTAATTTGATTATGTATTCTATAAACTCTTGCTTTTTGTTTGGCTTCTTCATTATCACCGCCTATCCTACTTATTATCTTTTGTTTCATTTCTTCTTCTGCTGTTCTCTCTGCTGTTTCATCAGGCTTATATATGTCGCTGAAAGTCTTTCTCATTCTTTCCGCTTTCTGTATCTCATTTAATCTTGCATATATTTTATTTAGCATTTTTGTGTCTTGATGACCGAAGTAATCCTTTATTTTTTCTTCTGAATAGCCTAATCCCTCCGGCGGTGGAAGTACTAAAAATGTTGCACAACTATGTCTAAACATTTGTAAGTCTGTATTATCCATATTGCAATAATCTAATACTTTCTTTAACTCTCTTAGTGTCTGGTCACTTCTCATAAACCTATGAGGGTTATTCTGGTCTATATTAGGAAATACAAAACATTCTTCTATTTCTTCTTTTGTAATCCCATATTGATACCTAAAACTTTCCTTATAGTCAATCAATAACTCATAGTAAAAATCAAATATAGGTATTGTTCTTATTGATACTGTATTCTTTGTTCTGTATTGTTCTAGCATTGTTCTTTCTAATGCACTTTCAACTTTTTCCATTTTACTAATTGCATTTCTTATAGATATTGTTCTTACTCCCTCTCTTAAATCAATAAATTTCCATTGAAGTCCAGTTAATTCCTCTACTCTCACACCACTAAAGAATAATACAAAGAAAAGAGTATAAAAATAAAAGTTTCTAAATTCTCCTAATCCGTATTCTTGCTTTATGTAGTATCTTGTTATTTCCTGTATATCAAGAATAGATAATATTTTTCTTTCCCCTTTTCTTTCTCTATTATTTACTAATGAGTTTTTTATTTTTGTTTTTCTTATTCCTATATCTAATGTTTCCTCTTGTAATTCATCTACATAATAGTTATTTTGACTTAACCATATATTAAACTTTATCAAATTCATTCTGCAAAGTCTAACATATCCGCCGCCCAATGTTTCTTTATTATTTATATGTGTTAGCCAACTTCTAAATGTAAATACTGATATATCTTTTATTCTTGTATCTTTAACAGTTTGCGGCATGTGATTATTATATATTGCATTTGCTGTTTGATATTCCTTTTTATTAGTATTGCTTATCTCTTTATCAGATAATTTCTTTAAGTATGCTATAAATTCTTCATAGGCAGTTATAAGTTTCTTATCTCGCCTTTGTGTTATCTTGTTTCTATCTTCTTTTTCCTTTATCTCCTTTTGTTTCTTTGCTTCTTTCTCTGCTTTCTCTAAAGTATCAAACCACGCTGTTTCACTATCCCTTTTCTTTCCCTCTCTTATGAAATAGTATCTTACTTTATATTCCTTTTTGCCTGTTTTGGGGTTTACTCTTTCTTTATGTGCCATATCTTCTACCACCTTTCTAGGTGATATTCTACCCCATTCTAGCCCCAATCGTCAACCCCAACCTCAAAATTTATTTGGGGTTAAAAATAGCTGAAAGCCGCATAAATACGGGCTTTCCGCTAAAAAATCTATTCGAACTCAATCGTCCCCGGCGGCTTACTAGTCAGATCATACATCACCCGATTCACCCCTCTGACCTCATTGATAATCCTGCTCATCACCTTATTCAGCACCGCATACGGCACCTCCGCCGCCTCCGCAGTCATAAAATCAATTGTATTCACCGCCCGAAGCGCAACCGCATAATCATAGGTTCTCTCATCCCCCATCACGCCCACGCTTCTCATGTTCGTCAATGCGGCAAAATACTGTCCTACCGTCGCCTTCATCCCTGCCGCATCCATCTCCTCACGATAGATGGCGTCCGCATCCTGCACGATCTTCACCTTCTCCGCCGTAATCTCACCGATGATCCGGATACCAAGCCCTGGCCCCGGGAACGGCTGCCGGAACACAAGCCTTTCCGGAATTCCCATCTCCAGTCCGGCCTTGCGGACCTCATCCTTGAACAGATCCCGCAGCGGCTCAATGATTTCTTTAAAATCCACATAGTCCGGCAGGCCGCCCACATTGTGGTGGGATTTGATCACGGCAGATTCACCGCCCAGGCCGCTTTCAACCACATCCGGATAAATGGTTCCCTGCACAAGAAAGTCAACCGCACCGATCTTCTTTGCCTCCTCTTCAAAAACCCGGATAAACTCTTCCCCGATAATCTTCCGTTTTTCTTCCGGCTCCTCCGCGCCTGCCAGCCTGCCATAAAAACGTTCCTGCGCATTGACACGTATAAAATTGAGGTCGTAAGGTCCTTCCGGGCCGAACACCGCTTCCACCTCATCACCCTCATTTTTGCGCAGAAGCCCATGGTCAACAAACACACATGTCAGCTGATTTCCGATGGCTTTGGACAGCATCACGGCAGCCACAGAGGAATCAACTCCTCCTGACAGGGCGCAGAGCACCTTTCCACTTCCCACCTTTGCCCGGATCTCCCGTATAGAGTTCTCCACAAATGCATCCATCCGCCATTCCTCTGCACAGCCGCATACATTTTTCACAAAATTATTGATCATCTTCGTACCCTCTGATGTATGCAGCACCTCCGGATGAAACTGGATGGCATATAAGCCGCGCGCTTCATCCTCCGCCGCTGCTGTAGGACAATCCACAGTATGGGCCGTCACCTCGAACCCGGGCGCAGGCCGGGAAATATAGTCAAAATGGCTCATCCAGCAGACCGTCTTTTCTTCCACACCCCGGAACACTTTGGAGTCAGTCTTGTCGATCAGCACTTCCGTCTTTCCGTATTCCCTGACAGCCGCACGCTCAACCCTGCCTCCCAGTTCCAGCATCATCAGCTGGGCCCCGTAGCAAAGTCCAAGCACCGGAACCCCCAGTTCAAATAATTCCTTCGGATAGACGGCCGCATCCTCCTCGTAACAACTGCTGGGACCGCCGGTCAGAATAAAGCCCTTCGGATTCATACTCTTAATCATCTCAATATCTGTCTTATAGGAATAAATCTCACAATATACATTACATTCGCGCACACGCCTCGCTACAAGCTGGTTATACTGCCCGCCAAAGTCCAGTACAATCACCAATTCTCTTTTCATCTGTCTCCTCCTTTTATTGCATCTGATCATATCTAGTGTACTAACCGTATTATATTTATACTAATTATTTTGCCGCTGTTTCATCGAATTTGGGATAAAGTGATACCAGTTTGGTTCTGGCTTTATCCGTAGTAAATTGCCATTGGATACATGCCGCATGCTCATTACGATCCTGTTCCCACGCAGAGAGTTCTTGACGAAGCTTTTCTATATCGCTAATTCGCTGGGATAGACACTGGCGCGTCATTACATTAAGCTCTATTTCTGCAATATCCAACCAGCTTCCATGCTTAGGAGTATAGTGGATTTCCAATTTTCTGGCAATCCGTCGGGCTTCACTGGCTGGAAACGCTTTGTAGAGTGATGATAACGCATGAGTATTCAGGTTATCCATAACAAGTAATATTTTTTCGCTATCCGGATAACTGACATCTACCAGATATTTTATTTCTTCTGCCCAGTCAATCGCTGTACGGTGTTCACGGACACTTACATGGCGTACACCACCCAAGGGCTCCACAAACACAAAGATACTGACGGTCCCATTACGTGTATATTCAGAATCCATTTTTTGGGTATCTCCTGAACGCATGGGAAGAGGTTCCCTGACTTCTCCAAGTAGCTGGTATGGTTTTTCGTCCATACATACAACAGGGGTCCTTGGGTCATAGGGCCTTTCATAAACATCCAGGATATCTTCCATGCAGGCTACAAATTCCGCGTTTTCTTTTGGTGGGATACACCAGTATTCACTGAGGTGAGGTCGAAGTTCATTTTTTTTAATGCCTGGCGGATGGCCTCTCTCCCGATGGGAGTATCCAACTCCATACGAAGCCTTTCCTCCAGAAGTCGCAGAGTCCAATGAGCGTGTCCGTCCGGAACCGGGCCACAGGCAATCTGAATGATATGCGCTTCCATACGTCCATCTACTTTACGGCGTGCCGCAGCAGAATTTGGGCTGATATTATACCGGATGATGTCTGTGATTCCATTTTTCATGTAAGATCGAACAACATTTGCTACAGTAGACTTACAAACAGCGTAACTGTGAGCGATCTGGGCGTGGGTAAGCCCTGCCCCCTGCTCTTGATCCAGTTCAAGTAATATTTGACACCGTTTCAAAACAGTCTTACAGGTATTCTTATTTTTGATTGTTTTTTGAAGAGTAGCCCTTTCATCATCACTTAGCTTAATAATGTATGTTTTAGGTCTTGCCATACCATCCACCGCCATTTCTTTCTAGTATATCATAAGGCGGTAAATAATGGCAACAAATTAATTTAAATATAATACGGTCACTACACTAGTTTCATCACTTGCCATCTGATTTTACTGCTAACATAAGCCATACATTGTTATACTGCCTTTTTCAGCATCCATCTCCCACCTTTATACCGAACCATCATGCATACCGCCCGGAAGCACCAGTCTATGATCATGGCCATCCATACGCCAAATACACCCATTCCGAGATATTTTCCAAGAATATAACTAAACACGATCCGAAACAGCCACATCGAGATCATGGAAATGTACATGGTCACCTGGGCGTCTCCTGCCGCACGCAAAGTAGACGGAAGGCTGAAAGCAATGGGCCATACAAGCATACTGCTTATCGTATGCAGATACATGATCTGACGGGTAATCTCCGAAGTCACATCTGACAGGTTATAGACCCGCAGAATAATCGGAAGCAGCAGTACGATAATGAGATTCATGACCCACATTCCAACATAAGTGATCAGTATCAGTTTTTTCGTATAATACTTCGCCTGATCATACATATCGGCCCCAACACAGCGGGCAATGACCGTCGTAATCGCCAGATTGACCGCCACACCAGGCAGAATCTGGAACATGGCGATCACATTGCAGACCGCATTTGCAGCAATGGCATAGGTGCCGAAGGAGGATACCAGGCTCAATACCAAAATCTTGCCCAACTGGAACATACTGTTCTCCAGACCGTTCGGCACACCGATACTCAGGATGCGCCGAATCATCCGCCCGTCCGGCCGAAAACGAAAGTCCCGATCGATATGTAAACGCAATTTCTGGTTCACCAGCATTGCAATAATCACAACCGCAGCCGTCATACGTGAGATCAGCGTTGGTATGGCGACTCCCTCTGTACCGCAGTGCAGACCATAGATCAGAAGCGCATTGCCGGACACATTGATCAGGTTCATCAGAATAGAGACCTTCATCGGCGCTTTGGAATCCCCCATCGCCCGGAAAATGGCCGCCCCTGCATTGTACAATGCCAGAAATGGGATCGATGCGGCAACGATCAGCAGATAAATGTTGGCATGTCCCATCACATCCGCATCAATAGAGCCGAATACTACATGCAGAATAAACCATTTTCCGCAGTAAATGATCACCATAAGAACAAGAGATACCAGCGTCACGAACCAGACGATCTGTGTGGATGCCCGGCACGCCAGTTTTTCATCTCTCTGCCCCAGATACTGCCCGCAGATGACCGCCCCTCCGGCGGCCAATGCAGAAAACGCATTGATGAACAGCACCATGATATTATCAACCAGAGACACACCGGAGACCGCAGCTTCTCCTACTGTTGCAATCATGACCGAATCTGCCATCCCCACAAGCACTGCCAGAAACTGCTCAATGATCAGCGGTACGATCAGGACTGCCAGCGCCTTATCATCAAACAAATATAACCTTCTTTCTTTTTTCTGCATCTCATATTCCTCATTTCCTTATATAAAAAATATTTCTTCCATGAAACCCACACCTTTGCCAATCGCAATTCCCCGAAATTTTTCCACCTGTACGGTTGCAATTCGAAGTCACATTTTTATGCAATTTATTGTAATGAAAATGTGACTTCGGATTAGCAACCCACCTCATTAATGAGTAAAATGTGACTGCGTTAGCAGGCACAAAAGTCCGAAAAAATATTCTTAATAGAAGTCAAAGCCCCCGCAGCAAGCTGACAGAGCAGCAAAATTCCAGCGCAGCAAGCTATAGGGTATTTGGTCTACGCTCCGCTGCAGTCGTTGCTAAGCAAGTGCCTCTGGCTCTTAGCAGCCCTCGCGGTAGTCACCAAATTTTATGCAAGCATAGCCGCCCGGCTTGTTGCTTCAGAACAAAGAGTTTCGCTTGCGAAACTCGCGCCTGCGGCGGTCGCAGTGCGACATCTACCCCATACGCCGCAGTGCGCATCCCCCGGAGGTTTTTGTTCTATAGGAAAATTCGGTGAAGTTTCCTATAGAACGAAAAAAGACTTCCCGGCGCATATTATACGCCGGGAAGCCATTCAAATCAAGACCCAGATATATATTTTGGAAAAGTCACCGTCGTGCCTGGCAACGGAAACAATCCCGTTGGAGGATTCTAACATCCTCCGATAACAGCAATATAACGGATGCGAGTTATCCGTAAAAAATAGTACTATGAGGGGGGAGGGGTTGACTAAATTTTATGCTGCTATATATCTGGAAATCTCCTGCCTTAGCTGACGAGCATCACCGTACACACGCAGTTCGGCAACGTTGTTCAGCCCCAGATTCATGAGCCCGAGGAGCGACTTCGCATCAACGATAAGCCGGCCTCGTTTCATGTCCATTGTGATATCATATTTCTCAACAGTGTTTAAAAAGCTCAAGATCTCTTCAGGATTTCTGAATGTCACGTTAAAACAATTCATTGCTTTAATCTCCTTCATTACCTTCATTAGTCTCTTAACAGTGTATCCAAATATTCTATCTCTATTCAGCATAATCATAATAGCATACTTTTTCCTCGCTGTTAGGGGGAAATTTCCCAAAAAAGCGGAAAATTTTAATCTTTTATTGGATTTCTTTTCGGTATTCGGTGGGAAGCATTCCTACCTCTTCCTTGAATACCCGGCTCATATATTTCGGATCCGAATACCCGGAAAGTTCAGCAATCTGGTTCATTTTCAAATGCGTCTCCACCAGCAGCTCCTTTACTTTTTCGATACGATATTTCCGCACAGTTTCGGTAAATGTACTTCCGGTTTCCTTTTTAAACTGGGCGCTTAAATACTCTTCCGACACAAAAAGTTTCCTTGCCGTCTCTTCCAGGGTGATCCCTTGATTATAATACTTACGGATCAGCACCTTTGCTCTCTGGATCAAATCGCTGACAGAAGGTTCTTCTGTCTTCGGCTCAGAATAGTCCAGAAACGTCATAAACTCTTTCATGTCAGTCTCAATCTGGTTCCATGTATCCGCCGATGCAATCCTTTGAAGTATCTTCTGGATACGCAATTCAGACTCTTCCTTTTTATCCTTCTGTGTAGTCACCAGACTCCAGTTAAAGCGGATCAGGCTTTCCTTGATCTGGGAAGGCAGGTGATTCTCCCGTACCAGATGATCATACAGTCTCTCATAGGTGGAGACCAGATCCTCCCAGTTTTTTTCACGCAGAGCCTGCTTTGCACGGTCCTCCAGCTCCAGAGGATACTTGATCGGTACGATCTGCTGCTTCTGTATCACCCGCTTGCAGATCAGCGCCCTGTCCGGAAAGCACAGATTCCACTCCAGTTCCTTTTTCATCTCCGGAATCACTTTAGATGCGTCCAAGAGATGCTCCATCCTTCTCCATACACATACCAATGGCTTTTTCAGATTATCACACAGCATCGGTACGACCGATTTACTAAAGTAAGTGTACTGCGACTCTCCCGCATGCTGGCGGTACAAGATCATCAGCAGCATGTCCCAGCCTTTTAACTCCCGGATATTGGCGGCAAATTTTACTGTATGATCTGCCACATGCTCCAGAAGCTCTTTCGCCCGGTCTTTTTGCTGCTCATAGCCTTTCCCCAGCCAGACCATAAACAACTCCGCCGGTTCCTGCACTGTAAATCCATATTTTCCAAGTGTCTGCTCATGGAAATATTCATCCGGCTCGAGCTGGCCGTTGATGCACCCCATAAAAATATTCTCCAGGGAAAAACCATATTCCTTATGCTGGTCCCGGCGTATTTCCTCGTCCACCTTCTCCAAAGCCTTCTTAAGCTCTGCAATCTTCAAAGGCTTCAGCAGATAATTAATGATGCCCAGCTCTATGGCCTCTCTGGCATACTCAAACTCCGAATATGCTGAGATCACCAGTACCTTACACCGGACCTGCTCTTCCTGAAGCTTTCGGATCATGGCCAATCCATTCATATCCGGCATCCGTATGTCAACAATGATCAGATCCGGACGCACACTGCGGATCAATTCATATCCGCTCTGGCCGTCGACCGCCTTTCCCACCACCTCATACTGCGGGTTAATCTGATGGAGAAGCTTTACCATTCCCTCCCGAATCGCAGCTTCATCCTCAACTATTACAATTCGCATGCTTACCCCTCCTTCGCCATGCGCACAAAAGCAGACTCTCGCTCATCCGCTTATTTATCCATAAACATATAATCCTATCCATTACTCTGCATTTCCGTCCTAACCGGAATAAATAAATGTATCCTCGTGTAGCTGTTCAACAGACTCTCGAAATACACTACAGCATCTTCGCCATAGTATAGTTTCAGGCGCTTCCTTACATTGGAAATCCCCACATGCTCGCCCATATCTGCCGTCTCATCATTCAATTTCCGCAGAAGCCCCTCTTCAATTCCCCTCCCGTTGTCTTCGATCGTGATATGGATCTGGCTGCCCGCCAGCCCGACTCCCACCATCAGGACATCATCGCTTCCTTTCATAGAAAATGCATACTTCAAAGCATTTTCTATGAAAGGCTGCAGTAGGAGTTTATGAATCTGCAGTTCCATCAGTTCTTCCGGTACCTGCAGTTTCAATTTGGTTTTTCTGCTCAGTTCTACATTGCCCAGCCAGACATAATGCTCCAGCCATTGAAATTCCGTCCGCAGTGTGGTCATATCGTCAATATTTTTCACCGAATACCGCAGGATATCTCCCAGCATTCCAAGCATCTCACTGATCTCATACTGCTCATTCTCTATCGCTTTCCAATTGATCATATCCAGCGCGTTATACAGAAAATGTGGAGCGATCTGGGCCTCCAGCGTGGTTGCCTGGGCACGCTTCTGCTCTTTAGATGCCTCCTGTCCCAATTCCACCTGGCTCCGGATATAGAAGACCATCTTGTTAAACTCTTTTTCAATCCTGCCCATGTCCGGGATGATCCGGGTCTTCACCGTGGTTCGAACCGAAAAGTCCCCTCTTCCCACTCTGTTCATTGCTTCCACATAATCATTTACCACCTTCTGATATGGCTTTTTGATCAGATAAGCCATAATAGATACCACAAATACAGACGCCAGAACAATGATGCCCAGAATCAGATACTGTATGTAGAGCAGATCTTTATAAGCTCTGACCGGCTGAATATTGCAGATTATAAATCCACTGGTATTGTTCGGCAGGCACGTATAACGGTTTGTATCCGGATCCATCAGTTCTCCGTAATTGCGCCCAATATCCGCTTTGACGGCAGAACTCACCACCGTCTCGCCATCCAGCAGATATCCCTGCCTGTATCCGCCTCCATTCAGAACTTTGCAGATCTGTTCCTCATTAATAAAAATTGCTGCGGTCCCCCGGTTTCCGTCTTCGGATCCGGCATGCTCCAGTTTCCCTGCGATCTGGAACATATATACTTCTTTTTCATTGTCTATCACCGGTTCTGAAATCCCCCGGTATACATTGCCCTTTTCTCTTTCCGGGATCTCCTGCTTCTCAATCCACGGGCTGCTGACAGACGATGAATTGAGACTATCATAAAAAACAGTCCCACCATCAGTTAACGAAATCATAATGCCTTCCAGTCCCTCGTACAGGCTGCAGATCGTCTTCAGCCTGTACTGCAGCATACGGGTATTCTCATCCTCCTCATCCCCTGCTGCATTGATACATTCTACCATGTTCAAAATCTCTTTGTCCGTACACAGGTCATATAAAATCGTTGTATACTTCTCAAACACCATCTCCAGCCCTTGATTGGAAGTGTTCAGATTGCCGTCTATACGTTTTTCCATATCTTTCTTTTCTATTTTAACCGTGTAAAGCTGCATTGCCGCCGAAAAAAATAAAACAGGAATCAATGCCACGGAAAGAAAGACGAACAGCAATCTAAGGGGCATTTTTTTTCTCATGAAACCTCCTTATTGAATTTTAACCAACAAATGGATAAGCGTGTTTTATCCTCAAATCCCCCACTATGTATGTATAGTATAGCACACTTTTGTCAACATGACGCATATAATTCATAAATTTCGCATACATATTTTGGGTATCCCGTACCCCTTCAAATATTTTTACATTTTTTTCGATTTTTTTCAAAAAAACACTTGATTTTTTTTTGAAGTCTGCTATAATAACGATGTTGCGTCTGATAAGAACGGACAAGACATAATGCGGAATGGTGTAATTGGCAGCACAGCAGACTCTGACTCTGTTAGTAGGGGTTCAAGTCCCTTTTCCGTAGTTGGGAATCTGGATGGGCAGATTCCTTATTTTATCGGAGTGTGGCTCAGCTTGGTAGAGCGCTACGTTCGGGACGTAGAGGCCGCAGGTTCGAATCCTGTCACTCCGATGTTTATGTGGGATACCTCAAAGCCTTGTTCGTTTTGGTTTTGAGGTATTTTTTGTTTTCAGCGGGAGGAGGTCGTCTGATTTGAAACTATTGGAAAGATTGAGCCGGAAAGCCGAAAAAGGCTCAGCCGGAAACCATAAAAAAATGAGCGGCACATGGGAACTTGAAATTTATTCCGGCATGCGTGTATTAGTGGAGAATCTTGAGGGCAATCTGCTTTTTATTGCTACGTTGAAAGACCCGCAGATGCATACCGCAGAACTGCACCAATATTCTGAAATGGAGTTTCTTCAAGATACGGCTTCAGAAGCGTTGCCGAATGCAGCTCCTGTTCCTGTAAGAATCCGAGGTTATAATGACAATAAGAGAAAAGCTGTCTTTATGGAAGGGAACATGGTCCCTAGGCTGAAGCACGTATGGCAGGTCGAAAATTTGGCCGTTACTGCCATTGAGAATGAACGTTCTGATCCGCGCCTGGATACGGATTTAGACGCGGCTATCATGTCCTCCGATGGAACTGATGCAGAAGAACAGACATGCAAGCTGTTCAATATCAGCATCGGCGGGGCAGGTATTGGTTTGGATCATCCCTATCACAAGGGCGATAAATTTTTTTTAAAAGCAAAGCTGTTTGGGGACAAGCAAACTTTTGTTGTGTACTGTGAGGTACTGCGTGTGATGCAGAAAGATGCGTCTCAGTTTGAATATGGCTGCCAGTTCCTGGAATTGAAGGAAAGCAGCCAGGAACAGATCCGACAGTTTATTGCCCGGACAGAACTGGCGGGCAAATCTCGTACATAAATAAAACTTAAGCATTTCAAAAAAAGGATTCTAACGGCCGTCTTATGACCTTAGAATCCTCTCTATATTATCTCTTTGCCTTCCGATAACCGGCTTCCTCCGCTTCCTGTTCCGTCTCAAATATCACAAGGTACTTCGAATCTGCCATCTCCTCGTAAGCCGCTTGTCCCGGGCAATGAAAAATCTTTGATCTGGAATTTCCCCGGATTTCGCCTTCCGAAAACTCTTCTCCCGGAATATCGGTCCCATTTAAAAAACTTTCCCCTGTCGCATGATCGATCTCAATCCCCGGCTGGACATTGTAGACATATACGTTGAACGCAATCCCTTCCCCCTCATCCTCCACAGAGAATGCCTCCATGTGCACGCCGTCTGCCAGCAGGTTATCTCCTTCGAAAATCGGTGTCACCCGATAGAGGACGTGGTTTCCGGTTTCCTTGACGTAGTCCGCCACCATGTTTTCAAAAGGCAGCATCCCTTCCACATTCATATAGCGGGTCCCGGTGATCAGGTTCTTTTCATTTGCATTTTCCCCGGAAAGCTGATAACCGATCAGATGGCACCGGTTGTACAGATATTTTCCGTCCACGATGTCATATTTTACAGTCTGCCACCCAGTCGGCTTCACCTGGCCGATGCTTCCCCGCTTTTCCGTCGGCATCAGGTCCATCCCCACACAGGCGTATGCAGTGCCGCATCTTCCCAGGCTGTCCAGTTCTGCGTATTGTTCGAAGGATTCTTCCGTCCATTCCTCCTTCGGAAAGACAGGTTCATTGCCGTTGATCTCTATGTAGGGTTCGCCGGAATACTCCGGAAGTTCTGTAAGAGTAATGGTCTCTGTTCCTTTGGAGCGCCCGCCGGGGCTTCCGCTCAACACATCCAGCTCCCCGCATGCCGTTAGCAGCAGACAGCACAGCAATAGCGGCAGCAGTCTCCGGATGATTCTCTTATAATCATTCTTCATCTTACCCTCTCATAGACCCCCTTCGTAATCTTCTCATGAGACGAACCTTTCAATTCCTCTGTTCTTTGAAGCTCCCAGGAACCGTCAGACAGATCCAGGAGAAAATACCGGTCGGCCGGATATCTCCGGTTCCATTGATACAGGATCACCGTCCGGATCTTATTCTCAAAGCCGGATATCTGGATATCTTCAATAAAACAGAAGTCTTCTTCCTCTGCTTCTTTCAAAAATTCCTCCGTGATTCTGATGTTCTTCTCCTCTACATCTCCAAATAATTTACCGGAATATGTACTCATATACAGCTTCTTTCCGCCGCACTCCCGAAGGATATCCCCGCACACTGCCGAATCCCGGCTCTGCCGCCGGCGGTTGAACATCATTCCGTTTCTTTCATCCACACAGGCTATTATTATCATTGTTTTTCTCCTGCTTATTGTAATCTAACCGCACTCTCCGCAGTTTTTCGTCTCACACATTCACCCCGCCTGCCTGATCCGCTCGATCGCCGCCACCGTATTCTCATAGCTGCCGAATGCCGTCAGACGGAAATACCCTTCCCCGCTTGGTCCAAACCCGGAGCCAGGCGTCCCGACGACTCCCGCCCTTTCCAGCAGATGGTCAAAAAACTCCCATGAAGTCATCGTTCCCGGCGTTTTCAGCCAGATATAGGGCGCATTAATCCCGCCTGATACGCTGTAGCCGGCACTTTTCAGCCCTTCATAGATGACTTTTGCATTCTTCATATAATAAGCTACCTGCTCCGCAAGCTGTGCCTTCCCAGCTTCAGAATACACAGCCTCCCCCGCCCTCTGTACGATGTACGGAGCGCCGTTATATTTTGTACCGTGGCGCCTTGCCCACAGGGAATGGATCGTCACGTCCCCGCACTTTAATTCTTTCGGAATGATCGTCGCGCCCAGGCGCACCCCGGTAAAACCGGCGTTCTTCGAAAAGCTGCGCAGCTCGATAGCACAGGTTCTTGCCCCTTCACATTCATAAATCGTATGGGGCACATCCTCCTCGGAAATATACGCTTCATACGCAGCATCATAGATGATCACCGCCCCCGCCTTATTTGCATAATCCACCCACTCCTGAAGCTGTGCTTTTGTAATCGTGGAGCCGGTAGGGTTATTAGGAAAACACAGGTAAATGATATCCGGCGTCTCCTTCGGCAGCTCCGGCGCAAAATTTGTCTCTGCCGTACAGGGCATATAGATCACATCACTCCACGTCTCCGCCGCCGGGTCATAGATCCCGGTCCTGCCCGCCATTACATTGGTATCCACATAGACCGGATACACCGGGTCGCAGACCGCGATCTTATTATCTATGCTGAAAATCTCCTGGATATTTCCGGAATCACACTTGGCCCCGTCGGAAATGAATACCTCATCAGCAGAGATCTCACATCCCCGTGCCTGGTAGTCCTGCTTCGCCATGGCGCTGCGCAGAAATTCGTACCCCAGGTCCGGGGCATATCCGCGAAATGATTCCGCATGCGCCATCTCGTCCACCGCACGGTGCAGGGAATCGATAATGGCCGGTGCCAAAGGCTGCGTCACATCGCCAATTCCCAGACGGATGATAGATTTATCCGGATTTTTCTCTGTATAGGCTGCCACCTTTTTTCCAATCGTGGAAAAAAGATAACTCCCCGGAAGTTTCATATAATTCTCATTCATTTTAAACATAAAAATCATTTCCTTTCATGTATCGAAATAATTGCCCCCGGCAGACAAAAGTCTAATTTGGCTCCCTAAAAACCAATCCCTCTTTTTCTGCCGCGATCCCCCGGCTTATTCTACTGTTTCATACAGCAACAGCCGAAGACCTGCACTTACATTCCGGTCCACTCACCGTCAAATACAACTTCCGCTGGTCCGGTCATATAGACCCTGTCTTTTTCTCGGTCCCACCGGATCTGCAGTTCCCCGCCCAAAAGCTTCACTGTCACTTCCTCTTCCGTGAGACCATTCAACACACAGGCCACAGCCACTGCACAGGCACCGGTGCCGCAGGCCAGGGTTTCTCCGGATCCCCGTTCCCACACACGCATTTCTGCCGTATGTCTGTCCAGCACATGGACAAATTCCGTATTGACCCGGTTCGGAAAGCATTCGTGATGCTCAAACAGCGGCCCGATCTTCTCAATCTCCAGATTTTTCACATCCTTCAGAAAGACCACCCCATGGGGATTGCCCATGGATACTCCTGTTATGCGGTACTCCATATCATCCACCCGGATCGTTTCGTCTAAAACCCGGTTTCCCAGACCGATGATCGGTATCTGTTCCGCTTCCAGTACCGGGCTGCCCATATCCACCTTCACCAGCCTGACCCTGCCCTCTTCCACGATCAGATCCAGATACTTGATTCCTCCAAGAGTCTCTATGGAAATATGGGTCTGATCCGTCAGACCGTAGTCATAGACATATTTTGCCACACAGCGGATCCCATTGCCGCACATTTCCCCGCGGGAGCCGTCCGCGTTGTACATCTCCATCTCAAAATCTGCCTTCGTGGAGGGCTTGATCAAGATCAGTCCATCGGCCCCGATTCCAAAATGCCGGTCGCTGACCTGCACCGCCGTCTCCGAAGGATGTGCTACGGTTTCCTCAAAACAGTTTACATAGACATAGTCATTACCCAGGCCCTGCATTTTTGTAAATCTCATTCTTTATTTCCTCATTTCTGCTGTGATATCTTAACACTCCTGTCAGAAAATTCGATTTCCCTGACCAGAACGGCACGCCTCAGCCCCGTCTGCTTCGCAGACTTTCCGCCGCCTGCGCTGCTTCTGTCTGAGGCTGTCGGTTTTCCGCCAATAGCAGAATGAAAAAACAGCCTTTAGCAAGTAAACTTGCACAGTCTGTTTTTTCATTCTGCTGCCGTTCTGAATAGTTTACACTGTGTCATGCATTATCGTCAATACCATCTGCGCTGTTTCCAGCATATTTGTCCCGCTGTCCATGCTGCTTTTCTGGAGAAAACGGTGGGCCTCTTCCTCGGAAATATGGTTACGCTCCATCAAAAGTGCTTTCGCCTGTGCGATCACCGCCTTCTGTTCCTCGCTCCGGTTCTTCGCCGCCTCCCGCCGTTTCTTTCTCCTGCGCTGTATCCCCTGACGCAGCATTTCCACGCTGTTGAGCAGGTCGTAGACCTTCAGAGGCATGGGCAGCCCCAGCACTCCCGGTTCCAGGCCGTCGCTCCACTTCTCCGGCGAAGAGATCAGGAGCATTTCAAAGGTCTTTGGCAGGCATTCCCGAAGCTCGGAATACATCATATCCTGCATCCGGTATCCGCAGATCACGATTCCTTCATCCATCATATCCGCGCACTGCAGCGCCTGGGCACCCGTCGTACAGACCCCTGCCGTCTCCAGGCCGCTGCGGTTCAGGATATTCCGGATATTTACCCCCACT
Organism: Lachnospiraceae bacterium M18-1; assembly: GCA_000403295.2. GTDB lineage: Bacteria > Bacillota > Clostridia > Lachnospirales > Lachnospiraceae > Schaedlerella. The sequence continues at coordinate 1,939,656 of KE159605.1, forward strand.
TCCTTTTTCGGAAATACAATGATCGTGTGCACCATATCTGCTCACCCCCAGCCTGTTCCTTCACTGCCGCCGATCGTTACATGCCGCCCCTTGCCAGGCGTGCCCTGTAACTCAGGCCGTCATCAAATTTGGCGGCCCTGTCATACCTTATACAGATAATTTGCAATCTCCCAGTCTGTCACCTGCATGCAGTAATCCTGATATTCCTTCTTTCTCGCCGCTATGATATCCGATGCCAGCTTCTGCCCCAGCACCTCCCGGATAAATATATCCTGCTCCAGCTTCCTGACAGCTTCCCCCAGGTTTGCCGGAAGCTTCTCGATCTGCAGCTTTGTCCGCTCCGCATCGGTCATGAACTGAATGTCCCTGTCAATCCCCTCCGGCGGCTGGATCTGATTCCTGATCCCGTCCAGACCTGCTGCCAGCAATACTGCAAATGCCAGATACGGGTTTGACGAAGAATCCGGGCTTCTCAACTCAATCCGGGCGTGCTCTCCGCGCACAGGCGGAATCCGAAGCAGCGGATTCCGGGTACTTGCGGACCATCCCAAGTAAACCGGCGCCTCGAATCCCGGCACCAGCCGTTTATAAGAATTGACCGTAGGATTCGTGAGACAGGTGACAGCCTGTATATGCTTCATCAGACCACCCATAAAATAATAAGCCTCCCGGCTGATTCCATTCGGATCCGTGTCATCCCGGAACACATTTTTCCCGTCCTTATGCAGGGACAGGTTCAGATGCATCCCGGAGCCTGCATTTTCTGTCCTCGGCTTGGGCATAAATGTGGCGTGAAGCCCATGCCGCTTCGCAATGGTCTTGACTACCATCCGAAAAGTCATGATATTATCCGCCGTAACAAGCGCTTCATCAAACTGGAAATCAATCTCATGCTGGGCAGGCGCGGTTTCATGGTAGGAGGATTCAATGACAAATCCCATCTCTTCCAGAGTCAGCACCATATCCCGCCGGGCATTCTCTCCGAAGTCCATCGGTCCCACGTCAAAATACCCTCCCTGTTCATGGGTCAGCGTCGTGGGCAGGCCGTCTTCATCCGTATGGAACAAGAAAAATTCACATTCCGGCCCTGCCTTCATGGTATATCCCATCTCCGCAGCCTCAGCCAGTACCCTTTTTAAGACCTGGCGCGGATCGCTCTCACAGGGCCTGCCGTCTGAACAGTGCAGATCACAGATCATCCGTGCCACCTTGCCCTGCTGGGGACGCCACGGAAAAATCTCGAATGTATTCAGGTCCGGGTACAGATACAGGTCCGACTCTCCCGCCCCCGGGAAATCCCTGATTGGAGAAGCATCGAACATGCACTGGTTATCCATAGCCTTTTTCAGCTGGCTTACCGTTACCGCCATATTTTTCATGGTTCCGTATATATCGGTAAACTGCAGACGGATAAATCCCACATCCTCGTCCTCTACCATCTCCATGATATCTTTTCTTGTATAATTATGCATCCTGAGCCTCCTGCTTGTTTCTGTCTATTTTTTTAGGATCATCCGACCTCCTGATACACTCTGCGGAAAAAGGACGTTCTTCTCTCCGAAAAACGCCCTTTCAGTTTTATGATCTTCCGTCCATCCGCCGGCAGCTTTTTCTCCGCAGAATCACAGATAATCCCTATACTTCAAAAATCAGATCTCCATAAGACGGCATCGGCCATACTTCCTTATCCACGATCATTTCCAGCTGGTCTACAGGCGCCCGCAGCGCCTCCATTGCCGGAAATACATCCGTATGATAATAATTCGCCTGTACCGGCCCTTCTTCCTTCGCCGCAGCTTCCTCTGCCGCTCGGATGAGCGACTCCAAAGCATCCTTCGTTTCTTTCAGAAGTGCGGAAACCTCTGCCAGCAGCCCTGACTGTACACTGACATCCGCGCCGGCCGCCTTGACTGCCAGAATGGTGTCTGCCAGTGTCTTCGTATACCCCATCACCGCCGGGATGATCTGCTTGCTCGCCATATCGATCATAGTACGGGCTTCGATGTTGATCGCCTTTGCGTAAGATTCATATTGGATCTCCGCACGGGATTCGAGCTCAGCCTTTGTAAAGACATTGAACCTCTCGAACAGCTCCACCGCCTTATCAGTTGTGATAGCAGGAATCGCCTCCACCATGGATTTGATATTCGGAAGCCCTCTTCTCTCGGCCTCCTTCACCCATTCCCCGGAATATCCGTTTCCGTTGAATACGATCCGCTGGTTCTCAGTCATATATTTCTTGATCAGATCATGTACTGCCATATCAAAATCATCTGCTTTTTCCAGGACTTCACAGGCATCCGCAAATGCTTCCGCAACAATGGTATTTAACACAATGTTGGGATTTGCGATGGAATCCCGGGAGCCTACCATACGGAACTCGAATTTATTTCCTGTAAATGCAAACGGCGAGGTTCTGTTTCTGTCCGTCGCGTCCTTGGACAGGTCCGGAAGCGTGGTCACACCGGTCTGCAGCTTGCCGCCCTTTAAGCTGTGGGTTGCTTCTCCGGTACTGACGAGCTGCTCCATTACATCCTCGAGCTGCTCCCCAAGGAAAATGGAAATGATTGCTGGAGGTGCCTCATTTGCCCCAAGTCTGTGGTCATTTCCCGGATCTGCCGCAGACTCCCGGAGCAGATCCGCATGCTTGTTGACTGCTTTCAGGATACAAGACAGTACCAGCAAGAACTGGGTATTTTCATGAGGAGTCCTGCCTGGGTCCAGCATGTTGATGCCGTCATCCGTTGTGATGGACCAGTTGTTGTGCTTACCTGAGCCATTGACCCCTGCAAAGGGCTTCTCATGGAGCAGGCACTTCATCCCGTGCTGGCATGCGACCCGCTTCAAGGTCTGCATCACGATCTGGTTGTGGTCCACCGCAATGTTGGCCTCCGCATAGATGGGAGCCAGCTCATGCTGTGCCGGCGCCACCTCGTTATGCTGAGTCTTGGCCGACACGCCCACCTTCCACAGCTCAATGTTCACATCCCGCATGAAGCCCGCGATCCTCTGGCGTATGGTTCCAAAATAATGGTCATCCAGTTCCTGACCCTTGGGCGGCATTGCCCCGAACAGGGTGCGCCCGGTATAGATCAGATCCTTCCTCTGCTGGAACTTCTCTGCATCCACCAGGAAATATTCCTGCTCCGGACCTACGGACGGAGTGACCTTCTTGGAGGTAGTATTTCCAAACAGACGGAGAAGTCTGAGCGCCTGTACATTGATGGCTTCCATGGACCGTAAGAGAGGAGTCTTCTGATCCAGCGCTTCCCCTGTATAGGAACAGAATGCCGTCGGGATACAGAGTGTGCCGCCTGCCGCGTCCTGTCTCACAAATGCGGGAGAGGTGCAGTCCCACGCTGTATATCCTCTTGCCTCAAATGTAGCACGCAACCCGCCTGACGGAAATGAAGATGCGTCCGGCTCTCCCTTGATCAGTTCTTTTCCGGAAAAGCTCATCAGGATCTTTCCGCTGGGAAGCGGAGCGGAGATAAATGAATCGTGCTTCTCGGCCGTCACGCCGGTCAGAGGCAGAAACCAGTGGGTATAATGGGTCGCGCCCTTCTCAATGGCCCATTCCTTCATCTCATGGGCAATGACGTCCGCTGTCTCAAGATCCAGTTCCTTTCCCTCTTCAATCGTCTTTTTCAGGTTCTTGTATACTTTCTTCGGCAGACGTGCCTGCATCACCGTATCGTTAAATACATTTTCCCCAAAAATATCTGCTACGTTGAAAAATTCTGTGCTCATAAGTCCTTCCTTTCTGCTTGAAAGTAAAAGAGGACACTCCAAGCATTCTTGGAACGTCCTCGTTCTTTTCTACGTCTGTCAGTATAACTCAATCCTTCCAAAAAGGCAAGTAAATTTTAAACTTTTTTTCAGGCTTTTCCAACAGAACCGAATAATTCCATCTTTTCTTTTACTGTCGCCTGGATTGCGTCAAAGCCCGGTTTCAGAAGCTTACGCGGATCAAATCCCTTGCCTTCCAGGTCTTTTCCTGCTTCTACATATTCTCTTGTCGCTGCCGCAAAGGAAAGCTGGCACTCTGTATTTACATTGATCTTTGCAACGCCGAGAGAGATCGCCTTCTTGATCATGTCAGCCGGGATTCCTGTACCGCCGTGAAGTACCAGAGGCATGTCCCCTGTCAGCTTCTGGATTGCATCCAGAGTCTCAAAGCTTAAGCCTTCCCAGTTAGCCGGATATTTTCCGTGGATATTGCCGATTCCTGCTGCCAGGAAGTCGATTCCGAGGTCAGCGATTCTCTTGCACTCTTCCGGATCTGCACACTCGCCCTTGCCCACTACACCGTCTTCTTCTCCGCCGATCGCGCCTACTTCGGCTTCCAGGGACATTCCCTTTTCATTGACGATAGCAACCAGTTCTTTTGTCTTCTCTACGTTCTCTTCGATTGGGAAATGGGAACCGTCAAACATAATGGATGAGAAGCCCGCTTCGATGCACTTCATACATCCGTCGTAGCTGCCGTGATCCAGATGCAGAGCAACCGGAACCGTGATCTTCAGCTCTTCCAGCATGCCGTTCACCATGCCGACTACTGTCTTGTATCCTGCCATGTACTTGCCTGCGCCCTCAGACACACCAAGGATCACCGGGGACTTGCACTCTTCTGCTGTCAGAAGAATGGCCTTTGTCCATTCCAGGTTGTTGATGTTGAACTGTCCAACCGCATAGTGGCCTGCTTTTGCTTTTTGAAGCATTTCTTTTGCTGATACTAACATAATAACTTTCCTCCAATTCTCCCACCCCGCCGCTTTTATGCAGCGGGAAATATTTTGACTCTTGTTCCATTATATCCCATTATCAAAAAAAAGACAATCTTAAATTTTATAGAATGCAGAATCAATTTTCCCTAAAAGCCATTTACGTTTTTTATAGGCACGACTCCTCAAAGTCATATAAAACATCATTTGTATCCGGAACCTCCAGCCCCTGATCCAGTGCATAAATAATGATAGAATCCCGCCGGTTCCTGGCATCCAGACGCGGCATACGGGCCACCCTGAGAAGCTTCTCTGTCCCTTCAAAATTTAACTTCATTGCCAGTGCGATGCTTATGACCACATCCCTGCTGGGATTCTTAATTCCCCGGAACACCTGATAAATATATTCGCCTTTATGCGAACGGCTCGCGACCTGAGACACATTCAACCCGGAATCCGCCAAAAGCTTTTTTAAATATACATGCAGAGACACATCCAAAAATTCATCCTGATTCGAATGAATATACTGTGAAATGTTTTTTCCTTCTACAATCTCATTCACCAGATCTTCTGTTCTTTTCTTCATTGTTTCCCCCATTGCTTTTGCCAATGTCTTGTTTGATTTCATTTGACTCCTGTCTCATACTATACTAAAATATTTTTAAAGTCAAACATTCTCTCTTGATATTTCGCAACTATTCAATACCTTCATAGTTACGATATTACCACAAATAAAGAAAGGGCAGATTATTCCATGACAGAGGCCGCTTTAAAATACAAACTGGAATGTTATAAAAAAATAGAAGTTCTAAACGAAAAGGGTAATTTATGGCTTATAAAAGATTCCGTGTCCGGAAAGCTTTTTATCATGAGGAAGCTTTCCATGGAGCATAGGTGTATCTATCAGACCCTTTGCTCCATCCGACATCCCCATATTGCAGAAGTTCTTGACGTATTTCCATATCAGGATGAGTTGTATGTGATTGAAGAATATCTGGCAGGAAGAACCCTGGCTGACTTCCTGAAAGACGAAGGGGCAATGGGCAGGCAGGCGCTTGCTATCGGGAAGCAGCTTTTAGACGCCCTTGTGTTCCTCCATGAAAACCATATCATCCACCGTGATATAAAGCCGGAAAATATCATCATCGACGGCAGCGGCTCCATAAAGCTGATTGATTTTGATATTGCAAGACAGTTTTCCGAAGAGAAAAAAGAAGACACGACCGTAAAGGGCTCCCGCATCTATGCTCCGCCGGAGCAGTATGGCTTTGCGCAGTCGGATTTCCGTACCGATATCTATTCTTTCGGCATTACCTTAAATGAGCTTGCTACAGGGCATTTTCCCGAAGAGGCCCTATGCCATGGGATTCTGAGGAAAATCGTACTGAATTGTACGGAATTTGACCCAAAACGCCGATATCAGACCGCCGCACAGGTTTTGGCGCATCTAAGGCGGCTTGAACGAAGGCATTTCATATGCAGGTTGTCCGCAGTGCTTCTGCCAATATTCCTCGTAGCAGGAAGCCTTGCTGTAAAAAGACTTGCATATACTCCGGATGACAGTTCTCTGCCCCCAGAACATTCCCAGGCCGACGATTCTCTATCTCCGGAAAGCGTCCCGGCAGACGGTTCGGCTGCAGGTCCTGATCCAACAGACGAAAGCCTGATGTACGAATTATATTCCTTTCCAAATCCAATTACACTTGCTACTATGGTTCTAAGGGATTCTGAGTCCGATTCGTTTTCGATCGACTTGCGGGAAGACTTCATAGTTGCTGTAGATACCAAGAAGAACGAGGACCGTCTGGTTTTTTCCTGCTCATCGGAATATGAGAAGGACGCGCACTTTTCCTTTGAAGACATCTATATCGAAGAATATAAGCAAGAATGTATACAGAATCATGGGTATGACCCATCAGAATTTTCTACCGTGTATGAAATCGTAGTTACAGATATCAACGGAGACGGCACGGATGAATTCCTGGTCACGCTTGCGCGCGCAAATTGGGTCGAGGCACGGATTCCTGAATACTCAGACTATGTAATAGAGTATTCCCTGACCTGGGTCTTATACCTGACGGAAGAAAATAACTTCGCCTGTTCGGATCCGCTCTTCATAAATTCAAGAGGTCCTACCCTGCTGTTTAATGATGTTCTGAATAGTTATAATGACTATTACACCTTTCAAGATGGAAAATGGGTAATCTGGGATCCGTGGTATTCATAACTGTACCGACAGCACAGTACAAAACGCCTCACCTGATGTACAATACATTCAGATGGGGCGTTTATAATTCATCAAGATGGCCCGCCAGCACTTTTGCGGTACGCCAGAACTGCTCTCTTTTTGTCTGGCTGGAGCCTTTCAGAGACGAAGCAATCTCAATCGGCAGCGAAGTTTCCTGCACCATACGGCCCAGAAGGAGATAATCCGTGCTCACATTCAGGACACCCGCAATCTTATACAGACTCTCAACCGACAATTTGCGGGAACCGCGTTCAATATGCCCGACAAAAGATGTGGACAGGTCACAGGCTTCTCCCAACTGTTCCTGTGTCAGGCCAAGACCTTCCCGCTGCAGGCGGATTCTCCCCCCGATATCTGAGTAGTTGATCTGATTCATGGCACCTCCTGAATATCTTTTATTCTATGTAGTATACGTGATTTTATTCCATTCATAAACGCACTATAAGAAGTATTTATTGACTATAAGAATCATTCAAGGTATAATAACCAGAAACAAAGAAAAAAGGATGGGAAATTCTGTTATTTCCATGTCCTAGAGAAAGGAGTGGTGATATAAGATGAACGAATGTTCCACAGCTACTGTCACAGCTTCCATTCGGAAGCACTTCACAGCGGTTTATAAAGCCGCCGCAGATTTTCCTGATATACCGTTGTTTTATCAAGCCATGGCACTGATCGGCAGTGCAGATGCCTTGATAAAAATTGTGGATAAAAATGACCGCGGTGTACCGCCCGTACAGACATTGCTCAGGTTACTTGATGAGCACGGCTTTGAGCCCGCGAAACCAACCGATGATGACAGGCGGCATCTGGGAATGCTTCTGGCATATGTATTCAAACATGTATTGCAGTATGAAGACCAGAAAGCCAATATCCCTGTCGAAAAAAATCAGTGGGGAATCAGGACAGCAGCTCTTTACTATGGCAGGCCGGATTTTATAATTGTAAAATGAAAAGATGAGGAGTCGTAAAAACATGGATAAGAACACGGAAGACAATTTAAAGAAAATCGCAAAGGAATTATCCGAAAAAACCGGAAAAGCCGCCGACATGGCGCGGGATAAGATCACAAGTCAGGGGGAGAATGAAAAAGCAAAGAAAACAGCTATGGGATCTAAAAAGAATATTTGGAAGATTATCATAATCATCATTCTTCTTGTTGCAGTATTCGAGTCTTGCGGAAATAATTGTAAAGAAAGAGGATGCCATGAAAAGCTTTATAAGGACGGATATTGTCGGGCACATTTCATGATGCATATAGCTGATGAGTATTTGGATGATTATTATAATCCTGATTATGGAAAGTAATATATCAGAATACTGAACCATATTGTGCAAATATGTCTAAACAATGGAGAAGTCGATTATTTGGATTACGAAATGAGAAAAGGAGCGAGCAGAAAAATATGGATAAGAATACAGAAGCCCATTTAAAAAAGGCGGCAAAGGAGCTGGCAGAAAAAACTGGCAAAGCCGCTGACATCGCGAAGGATACGATCGCAAGTCAGATGGAGAATGAAAATGTGAAGAATGCGACCCAGACGGCGGCAAAGGCAGCAAAAGAGAGCAAAGAAAAATTTACGAAGCATGGCAAACGTTTTGCGCAGGACGTCCTTGAGCTAAAAGATGGGGCGAGAACTGAAAAGAATTATAAAACCGCATTCAAAATGATTCTGCTCATGTGCGCCGTTGCCTTGACTGCGCTCTTCATCCACGAAATGATTGGTTTTGATATGGTATTTGAAATTTGCGCCCTGATTGCTCTCGCCGTATTGATCTACAAGGCTGTCAAGAAAAAGCCAAAGAAAAACGCCGCCATCGCCTTGATCGCATTTACTGTCCTTTCCGGGATATTCGGGGCGATGACCGGCTCCGGCCGCGTGCCTGACAATGTTCTGGATTATATAGGGACGAAAGACCGGGCTGTTTATAAGACTTATGACAAGAATGATTTTTACGATAGCGGATATGGAACTTTGGCTAATGCAAAAAATAACCACAGCGGCCTGCCGCATATAGATTTATATAACGGCAAAGTCCGTTGTATCAGATTGGACTCCGGTATGCATGCCTCTTTGAATGTAGGAGGACTTCATATAGGAGATAGCTACAATCAGGCAGAGGCATGTATGGCAAAACAAAAAGCTGATAGAGTCCCAGGCTTTCCCATGGAATATAATCTTCGATATAAAGGAAATGACTTAAAAATTACAATTTACCTTGATAATCTAGATACCAACGGGATAGTAACATGTATTACCATAGTAAATCCAGTTTCATAGCATTTTTTAAATGGGCCGCATCGCTATTATAAATGTTTTTATCAGCATGAGACCATGAAATTTACTTAAAGCATTGCCAAAGCTGTTCCAAAGCTGAAACAGAGCATTAGAACAGCTTTGGAATCCAGCTTTGGAATCCAGCTTTAAAATTTGCTTATATTTTACATCCTCCCGTAATAAAAATTGGGACGGAAAATCCGTCCCGCTATTAGGTTCGCACTCTGAGCGGCGAAGCACTCACCATTATATCCAATCCCAAATCAAATAGCAACCATTTTTACCGCTTCACAAAATATTCCTCATACCACACAAGAAACGTATAGATCGTCCACACCTTTCTCCAGTTGTCCGAATTGCCCCCTATGTAATCCTCAAAAATCCCGTTGATCTCCTCCACATGGAAGAACTTCTCCGCAATCTCACTCTGGAAAAGTCTCCGCACATCCTGATTATACCGGTCGTCTGCCATCCAGATGCGGATCGGCACAATGAAGCCCAGCTTCTTGCGGAAAGCGATCTCCTCCGGCAGCACCTTTGCCGCCGCGGTACGGAACGCCACCTTGTTCTGCTCTTCGTTCACCTTGTACCGGGAGGGCATCCTGGACGCGATGTCGAAGATCCGCATGTCAGTAAGCGGCATTCGAATCTCCAGGCCGGCCGCCGTACTCATCTTGTCCACATTCAGGTAGATATCCCCTTCCAGCCAGATCTGGATATCGATATCTGACATTTTAGACAGCGGGTCAAGCCCTTCAATCTCTTCATAGATCTCCTTGACCAGATTAATAGGCAGATTCGTTTCATCATACCGCTTCAGAATCCGCTTCTTCTCGTCTTCCTTCATGATATTGGTATTGCCCACGTAAAAGGTCTTAAGGTTCTCCCCGTAGCGCTCTGCATTGCGGTACATATTATAGCCGCCAAAAAATTCATCCGCCCCTTCTCCGGAATAGCACAGCTTCGTGTGCTTCGCTGTATCCTGGCAGGCGATGGCAAACACGATGGCCGAGGCATCCCCCAAAGGCTGCTCCATATGGTACATAACATAAGGCACGATACCGAAATACTGGTCAGGCGTGATCAGACTGCGGAAACACTCCCGGCCCAGGATCCTTCCCGTCTGCGCCGCCAGCCTGGACTCATCGAAGCGTTCCTCGGCATAGCCGCAGGTGTCCGCTGTTTTCGCGTCGGACATAGCCAGTACATAGGAAGAGTCCACACCGCCGGACAAAAAGGATTCTGCAGTTTCGTCCTTTGCTTTCACCTCCGGCATGATCTTCTGAATGGTGCTGTGGATTTCCTCCGCCCAGTCTTCCAGATTTTTGCTCTCATCCGGATGAAATCCCGGCATCCAGTAGCGCTCCACCGTAATCTTCCCTGCTTTCCAGATCAGATAACGTCCGGGCAGGAGCTTTTTCACCCCCTTAAAAAATGTATCCTCTCCGGCGCCGTAGGTCAGAGTGAGGTAGATCTGCAGCATATCCTCGTTTAATTCTTTCACAAATCCGGGCTGCTCCATGATCCTTCGGATCGTAGTGCCGTAAAGCAGCCTTCCATCCTCTGTCTGATAGTAGTAGAATGGTTTCGTCCCGAACTGGTCCCGGAGACAGAAGAGAGTCTCTTCTTCCTCATCCCACAGCGCAAATGCAAACATCCCGTAGATATGATCTGCCATCTGGCAGCCCCATGTCTTGTATGCCGCTGTCAGAATCGCCTGCTCACGTTCCTCGCGGGACAGAGACGAATCGATCCCCAATTCCCCGCACAGCACTTCCCAGTTTCGGATATGCCCCCTGTATTCTTTTACCTTTATCATTGTCGTACCTCTCTTCTTCTTTTATCAGAAACTTCCGCAAATCCTTTCGCAGAAGTTCATTCCTGTCTGTCCGCAGATACCGCCGGCAAAGCTGCTGGTACTGTCGGGTTACAGGACACATTTCCTTCTGCTTTCAGCACATAAGGAACTGTCATGAAATCACATTCCATGACAGTTCCTTACTACCGCGAATATTGAGCTACTATTCACAGTCATTTCACTCTTTCTCATTTTTCAAGCTTTCTTCCATTAATATATACGGCCTTCACCTGCAGATCCTTGTCCAGCAGGACCAGGTCCGCATCCTTCCCCGGTGTGATGCTTCCGCACCTGTCATAGATCCCGATCTCCCGAGCCGGGTTGGCTGTTGCGCAGCCCACTGCTGTTTCCAGCGGGATCTCCATATCCATGACCGCCCTGCGCAGGCATCCCATGAGGTTTGTTGCCGAGCCGGCAATCGTTCCGTCTGCCAGGGTTGCTTTCGCCCCCTTTACATACACATCCTGTCCGCCCAGCGTATACTGTCCGTCTGTCAGTCCGGTGGCCCTCATACTGTCACTGATCAGAATGACCCGCTCTGCCCCGAACATCTCAAAGGTCGCGCGCACGACAGAAGGATGGATATGGATTCCGTCGCAGATCAGTTCTACATGACAATCCTGCGCGTCCCGGGCAGCTCCGATCACACCCGGGTCCCGATGGTTCAGCGGCGGCATGGCGTTATACAGATGGGTCACATGGCTTGCCCCTCTTTCCAATGCTTCCGACGCGGTATCATAGTCCGCCGTCGTATGCGCGATGGAAATGACTGTCTCTCCCTTTACCTCATCAATAAAATCCATTGCCCCCTCGGTTTCCGGCGCAATATCCACCAATCGGATGAGACCGCCGGACTCCTCCTGCAGCTTCCGGTACAAAGGCACACTGCAGGGCCGGATATGGTCCGCCGCCTGTGCCCCTTTCTTTTTTGCGCTGATGAAGGGGCCTTCCATATTGATACCCACCAGCTTCGCTTTTCCTTCCGTATCCGCTTCCTGCTTCCGGTACTCTCCCGCCGTACTCATGATCTCATGAAGCAGCTTCTCTTCCAGCGTCATGGTTGCCGGACAGATCGACGTGATCCCGTTTGCAGCCTCATACTCTGCCATTCGTCCGATAGCTTCCGCCGACGCGTCACAGAAATCATCCCCGACACAGCCGTGAAAATGGATATCCACCAGCCCCGGGATGGCAAAGCAGCCTTCCCCGTCAATTGTCTCATCGCTCTCTGCTGCGTCCGCCGCAAACTTTCCTTCCTTTATATAAATCTCGCCTTCTGTAAAAACCTGGTCTTCTCCATATACCAATACATTTTTTATTACCATATTCTATGCCTCATCACTTTCCTATAATCTGTCTGCCTGCAGCCGCACAGCATCACATCTGCAGGCAGAGACTATGCTTTCAGGCCCCCGCCGCAGGCAGTTTACAACCGGCCCGGTCTTTACTTACACAGACAGCGCAGTGCGGCCTGATCCGCAACAACCGTTACATCCTGATGCATCTGCAGGATAGAAGCCGGTACTTCCGGAGTCACATCCCCCGAAAATGCTTTCGCAACGATCTCTGCCTTGTCCTCTCCGCTGACAACTACCAAAATCTTCTTCGCTTTCATGATCGTTCCGATTCCCATCGTGTAAGCCTGCTTCGGAACCTCGTCCGCAGACGCGAAGAAACGCTTATTCGCCTCGATCGTGCTTTCCGTCAGGTCAACGCAGTGAGTAGCCTTCTCGAATACAGGCGCAGGCTCATTGAATCCGATGTGCCCGTTATGCCCCAGTCCAAGAAGCTGCAGGTCCGCACCGCCCAGACTGTCGATCAGCGCTTCATATCTTTTGCATTCCTTCTCCGCATCCGGTTCCATTCCATTGGGAACATTCGTGTATTCCGGACGGACATTCACATGATTGAACAGATGTTCATGCATGAAATAATAATAACTCTGGTCATTTTCCCGGTTCAGCCCTTTATACTCGTCCAGGTTCACGGTCGAAATCTTTGAAAAATCCAGATCTCCTTTTTTGTACCACTCCACCAACTGCTCATACAGCCCGATCGGTGTGGACCCTGTAGCCAGCCCTAATACACTGTCCGGCTTCATAATGATCTGTGCGGAGATGATATTCGCCGCCTTCCTGCTCATGTCCTTGTAATCAGTTGCCTCAATAATTCTCATGTTGTCAGCCTCCTCATTCTTAATTGCTGAATCCGTAACTGTTCCCATGCCCGGAACCGGACCGGACAGTCACCTTCACTCTGATAGTTCCATACTACCAAATGAACGTAGGAATGTAAACCATTTCTGCCAAACAATTCCAGAAAGAATCTACAATCAACTTACAAAAAAAGTAAATTTATGCTTGCACTATTGCAAATCATATGCTATAATCAATCTTGCTTGTGATGCAGAAGATTTTTTTAATTCGGAAGCATCCATAGAGTATGGCTCCATGGTCAAGCGGTTAAGACGCTAGCCTCTCACGCTGGAATCAGGGGTTCGATTCCCCTTGGAGTCACTATCATTATTACCCGGAGATTTGCTGTTTATGTGGATTTTCGGGATTTTTATTTGAAATCAAATCTCAAATCGGAGAAGTTTCCAAATGAGAACAAAAAGCAGCGGAGTAACAAATTCCCGCTGCTTTTAATATTTTATATTAAATTTCCAATCCTTCTTCGACTTTGATCTTCTCCAGCAATTCTTCTTTCTTTTCCTCCAGATGCGCTTTCGTATCTTCCTTGACCATGATCAGAAGCCCCTGCTTCTTGTTCAGAATCGTCACGCTGTCGTGCTCCCCGCCAAATTCACCGTCCAGCGTCCACGGAATCTCCTCGATCGACTCAAAGTGGATTTCCCCGGAACGGAAGGAATATACATGGTTTGAATCAATCTGCTTGATCACCAGCGACGCAATGATCTCATTCAAAGCGATCGGATTCTTCGGCGTCTTGATCAGCGTCACCTCAAACAGTCCGTCGTCAAAGATAACGTCTTTTCCGATGATCCCCTTAAATCCTCCCACCGACCGGGAATTGGTCACCATACCGAACATAAAGTCATCCTCGATCACCTCTCCGTCATGCTCTATCCGGACATGATAAGAGGGAATATTGAAGATCTGCTTTGAGCCTTCCAGAATATATGCCAGATGCCCCAGCACGTTCTTCATGCTCTGCTTCGTTCCATAGGATACATCCGTAAAAAGGCCGAAAGCGGCAATATAAACAAAATAATCGTCGTTAAACTTTCCAACATCACAGGGATACGGTACTCCGTTCACCGCAACGTCCGCCGCTTCCAGGATATTGCTGGAAATGTGCAGGCTGTGCGCAAAGTCGTTGGTCGTACCTGCCGGAATATATCCGATCGGCACATTCCCGCCCCGTTTGGAAACCCCTGTCACCACTTCATCCAGCGTCCCATCCCCGCCGCTGCATACAATGATGTCATAATCTTCTGTATAGGTGACCGTTTTCGCCAATGCATCGTGATAGCACTGGGTCGGATATGTTGTGACATCATACCCTCCCTTTACCAGGATATCGATCACATCCGCAAGCTTGGGTTTGAGTACGCCGGTCCCTGCATTCGGATTATAAATAAACAGCATCTTCTTCATAATTCTTACATCTCCCCTATAGGCAAAAACTCCGGTTCTGTCATACAATGTTATAAAAAATATTAACTTCCAGACAGAACTTTATCCCCGGAAAACACTATGAAATTATTTTGATGTCATAAAAAACGTCTTGATCCCCTCTGCTGCTTTTTCTTCATCTTCTCCCTCTGTGAAGATCGTAACCTCCTCCCCTTCTGAAAGGCTCAGACTCATCATCCCCATAATGCTCTTAGCATTGATGCTTTTGTCTTCTACCTTGATATACACCTTACTTGCATACTGGCTTGCTTCCTGTACCAATAATGCGATCGGTCTTCCGTCAAGCCCCTTTTCCTGTCTTACGACAACTGGCATTTCAATCATAGTCCTGATCCTCCTTGTTCTTGTTTCACTTTCTCTGCCAATTCCTCCAGCTTTCGAAGTCTGTGATTCACTCCAGATTTCCCAACCGGCGGAGACAAGATTCCCCCCAGCTCTTTCAGTGATGCGTCCGGATGGGACAGACGGGCAAGTGCCACCTCCTCCAGTCCTTCCGGCAGTTTTTCAAAACCGATAGTGTCGCGCAAGTATGTAATATTCTCCATCTGCCTCACCGCAGCGGAGACGGTTTTGTTAATATTTGCAGTCTCACAGTTTACCTTACGATTCACCGTGTTGCGCATCTCCTTCAAAATCCTGACATTTTCCAGTTCCATCAAAGAGACATGCGCTTCCATGACATTCAGGATATCTACAATCTGAGAACCTTCCTTGAGATATACGACGTATGATTTTTTCCTCCTTACAATCTTAGCGTCCATCGCGAAGCTGCAGATCAGCTCCTGGATCTGGACCGCCATCGTTTCCGCTCCGCAGACAATTTCAAAATGGTAGGACTTCGCCGGATTGCTCATTGAACCCGCAGCCAGAAATGCCCCTCGGATAAATGCCCGCCTGCAGCAGACCTGCTGGACCACGATCGGATTTGCGATACGCACTTCATCAAACGTCCTCTCAGCCTCGTCGATCAGTTTCGCCGCCTGAAGGATCCGCAGCGCGCCGCCGTGGTCCCTGACGATGACTGCATAGACGACGCTCTTCTTCGTCATGTTCTTCCGAATTGAGATATCAGCATCTATATTAAATGTTTTTTCAATCAATGTAAAGACTTTTCTTGCAACAGCCTGATTTTCCGTGTGAATTTTTAAGCGGTACCGATTTCTGCTGTCTATCGAAATCGAACCGCAAATGCTCAGCAAAGCCGCTAATTCCGCGATTTGGCAGTGTCTGGCCGGGCTCAGGCTTCTGGAAAGTTCTTCCTTCACATTCCCAGAAAATGACATGTCCGCTTCCCGCCTTTCAGTGTGCTTTTACAATGGCATCCTTTTCAATATCCCTGTGTTCGATACGCACACCATAATTTTCCTGCTTTTCCATATGCCGGTACAGAATATTTGCCAATGTAACGGAACGGTGCTTCCCTCCGGTACATCCGATTCCGATCACAAGCTGATTCTTCCCTTCCAAAATATAATTCGGAAGCAGAAAATCCATAAGCCCCTTCAGCTTCTCCACAAAAGTCTGCGCCCGCTCATTGTCCAGGACATACTCCTGTACCTCACGGTCATTCCCAGTTTTTTCCTTCAGACCTTCTATATAGTAAGGATTCGGCAGGAAACGCACGTCAAAGACCAGATCCGCGTCCTGCGGGATCCCATATTTGAAGCCGAAGGACATTACGGAAATGTACAGATTTTTAAATTCCTTTCCTTCCACAAAGATCTTTTCCAATTCCCGCTTCAGTTCCCTGGTCAGCATCTTGCTTGTATCCAATATATACGTGGCCCTCATTTTTAAGAACGCGATCCGTTCCCGTTCTTTCGCGATCCCAATATCCACCCTGCCGATGCCGCCCAGAGGGTGCTGCCTCCGGGTTTCCTTATATCGTTTTACCAGTACGTTATCCCGGGCATCCAAAAACAAGATCTCATATCGGATCCCCTGGTTGTCCATATGGCTTAACTGTTCTTCTATCCCATCCAGCGCCTGGCCGTTCCGAATATCCACGCCAAGCGCCGCCCGGCTGATCTCCGCGTCCGGCAGCATCAGCATCTCCGCAAACTTCGGCATCAGCTGGATCGGCAGGTTATCTACACAGAAATACCCCATATCCTCCAGCATCTTCAACGCGGTAGACTTCCCGGCCCCCGACATCCCTGTTACTATGACAAATCTCATCCGCCCCATCATCCGTCCTTTCCGTTTCAGGAATTTCTCTCCTGCCTTCTGAAACCGCCGGCCGCTGTCCGGGCAGAGTCCCAGTTTTGAATCCTTATGAAAAATCTCCGATCAGCTTCACTTCCGGCTCCAGCCTAACTCCAAACTGTGCATAGACCTTCTCTGACACCTGCTCCATCAGGGATCGGATATCCGTTGCCGAAGCCTGTTCTTTATTGATCACGAACCCGCAGTGCTTCTCTGACACCTGGGCTCCGCCCACCTGGAATCCTCTCAGCCCCGCGTCCTGAATGAGCTTTCCGGCGAAATAGCCCTCCGGACGTTTGAATGTGCTTCCGGCGCTGGGATATTCCAAAGGCTGTTTGGAGGTACGCTGAATTTTGAGTTCCTCCATACGCTTCTGTATCTCTGACGGATCCCCCGGTTCTAATTGGACGGATGCGCTGAGAATCACGCCGCCCTTCCTGGAAAACACGCTGCTCCGGTAACCCAGCTCCATCTCTTCTGCCAGGACCTCCCTGATTTCCCCGGTCGGATCCAATACCTGGGCCCGGGTCAGGACATGCTTCATCTCTCCTCCGTAAGCTCCGGCGTTCATCATCACCGCGCCGCCCAGAGTCCCTGGAATCCCTGAGGCAAATTCGAACCCAGTCAGCCCTTCCGCCTGGGCCTCTGCCGCGATTTTTGACAAAAGCGCTCCGGCCTGGGCATGTATCACGGCATCCTGGATGCGGATCCTGTTCATTTTTTTACAGATCTGCAGGATCACTCCCCGGTAACCCCGGTCCCCGACCAAAAGGTTGCTCCCGTTACCCATGACATAGAAAGGAACTCCAGCCTCCTTCAAGAGGGCCAGCACCGTCCGGACCTGTCCTTCTTCCTCCGGTGTCACAAAAAAATCCGCCGGGCCGCCTGCCCGGAACGTGGTATGTCTGCTCATCGGCTCTTTTGTAAATACATTCTCTTTTCCCAGTATCCCGCATAATTCCTGATACAAATCCATACACCGTCTCCATTCATTTTTCTAAAATCTTTCTCTATTAAATTTAATATACAATAAAACGGATTGAAATTCAACTTGCAAATTTCGCCGGAATGAGTTATAGTAATCTGGTATACTCGTCAAGTTCAAAGAAAAAGGAGTTGAAGATATCATTGGACCCTAGTGACGCCATACAATTTTTCATATTATTTATCCTGTTATTGTTATCAGCATTTTTCTCTTCTGCAGAGACAGCCCTTACTACAGTAAGCAAGATCAAGATGCGTTCCCTTGCAGAAGATGGTAATAAGCGGGCGGCGACCGTGTTGGATATTACGGAGAATCATTCTCCCAAGATGCTGAGTGCTATTTTGATCGGCAACAACATCGTGAACCTGTACGCCGCATCCCTGACGACTACATTGGCATACCGTCTGGGCGGGGCAATGGTCAGCATCGCAACCGGTATCCTGACCGTGGCGATCCTCATATTCGGCGAGATTACGCCGAAGAATGCTGCCACGATCAATTCCAGCAAGCTCTCGCTGACATACATTCCGGTCATCAAGATATTTATGACGGTCATGACTCCGGTCATTTTCATCGTAAATATGCTTTCCCGCGGGGTATTATTTCTCCTTCGGATCGATCCGAATGCAAAGAATAATACCATGACTGAGGACGAACTTCGTACAATCGTGGATGTAAGCCATGAGGACGGTGTGATCGAATCCGAAGAAAAGGAAATGATCTACAACGTATTCGACCTGGGAGACGCCCGGGCAAAAGACGTCATGGTTCCCCGGGTACATGTGACATTTGCAGACGTCAACAGCACTTACCATGAACTGTTGGATATTTTTAAAGAAGACAAGTATACAAGACTTCCCGTGTATGAAGACACCACGGACAATGTCATCGGAACTATCAACATGAAGGATCTGCTCCTGTTTGACAACAGAGAACATTTTCATGTACGCGATATTCTCCGGGAAGCCTATTTCACTTACGAGTATAAGAGCATTTCCGAACTTCTCGTAGAGATGCGGGACGCTTCGTTTAATATCGCCATCGTACTGGATGAGTACGGCGAGACCGCCGGGCTGATCACGCTGGAAGACATTCTGGAAGAGATTGTCGGTGAGATTCACGATGAATACGATGAGAACGAGGAAAATTTTGTTCAGAAGGTCAATGACCTTGAGTATATTGTAGAAGGCTCTCTGAGCCTGGATGATCTGAATGATCGTCTGGATCTGGAACTGGAATCGGAAGATTATGATTCCCTGGGCGGATTTATCATTCAGCGTCTGGACCGGCTGCCCGAGGTTGGTGATGAGTTTACGACGGAAGACGGAATTCGTATGGTCGTAGATCGTCTGGATAAAAACCGGGTGGAACTTGTGCATATCTATCTTCCGGAAAAAGGGAGTCCTGAGCCGGAGGAGGACATAGAAGAAGGACGCGAGGCAGAGGACTGAAAAGTCTGCCATCGGCGGCCTTCATATAAAATGATATAAAGCCTGGCGGCGGCCGCCGCCGGCTGTATAGATAGGGATTGTCGGATCAATCCGCTGTTGGGAATCAAAGGATGCGCACTGTTTCACGGTGCAGATCCACGGCACTTTTTATCGGCCGTATGTATTTATTATGGAGAGTTATCGAAGTGGTCATAACGAGCTGCACTCGAAATGCAGTTGTCCGTTTCCGGGCACGTGGGTTCGAATCCCACACTCTCCGTTCAAAAGCTGCTTGTCTTGTGATATGGCAGCTTTTTTCTTTGGCTTTTTGAAGGAGCACATATGGCATCCCCGGGTATTTCATGCCTTTATATATATGCCCCTTCCGGAAGCAGTTTTCTATGCCCCGGTCTGCACACTTCTGTGTTTTCCGTCATACTTTGATATAGAATGATGTGAAAGGAAATACTGCTATGCCTATCTCAATCATGCTGGATGCCGGCCATGGCGGCCGCGATCCCGGAGCTGTATATAACGGCCGCCAGGAAAAGGACGATACGCTGCGCCTGACTCTGGCTGTCGGTGAGATCCTTCAGAACAACGGCCTGGACGTGGAGTACACAAGAACAACCGATATCTATCAGTCACCCTATGAAAAAGCGATGGAAGCCAACAACGCCGGTGTAGATTATTTTGTTTCTATCCACCGCAACTCGTTTCCCACTGATAATGTAGTCTCCGGCGTCCAGTCACTGGTCTACGACCTCTCCGGAATCAAGCTGAAAATGGCGGAAAATATCAATGACCAGCTGGAAGCCGTCGGCTTTGTAAATCTGGGAGTTGAAGCACGTCCGAACCTGATTGTCCTGAACCGAACAAAGATGCCTGCAGTCCTGGTGGAAGCCGGTTTTATCAATTCCAACACAGACAACAAGCTATTTGATCAAAATTTTGACGATATTGCTCAAGCCATTGCAACCGGGATTCTGGATACGTTAACGCCGACGCAATCCGTTCCGGATCCTTCTGTATACTATGTGCAGGTTGGTTCATTCCGCAATCCGGCCTATGCCAACCGCCTGCTGAACGAACTGTTGGAACAAGATTATACGGCTTCCATCGTAGAAGGAGACGGCTTCTTCCGTGTACGGGTGGGTAGTTTTGAAAACCTGGAAGATGCCGCAGAAATGGAACAGAGGCTGAAACGTGCCGGTTATCCGACCGTGATCATCGGATAAATCTTTTCTCCATCCTATGAATACAACAAGGGGGCTGCCATTCGACAGCCCCTAAAACATTCTTAAGATTTACTCTGTGACTTCCAGGCCTTCCGCACGGATCACATCAATCACCTGCTCCACATACTGCCGGCAGATCTCATCTGTCGCAGCTTCTACCATCACACGGATCACAGGCTCGGTACCGCTTTCCCGAACCAGGATCCTGCCGTCGCTTCCAAGCGCCGCCGCCACATCATCTACTGCTTTCTGTACCGCCGCATTTTCGCGTGCAGTTTGCTTATCAGTCACCCGCACATTTTTCAGCAGCTGCGGATAAATCTTGACATCACTGCACAGCTTTGCAAGCGTCTGCTTTTTCTCCATGATCACTTCCATGATCATCAGAGAGGTCAGGATTCCGTCGCCGGTCCTTGCATGCTTACTGAAAATGATATGCCCGGACTGCTCTCCGCCGAGCACGAATCCGTTATTCATCATATTTTCATAGACGTATTTATCACCTACTGCGGTCTGCTCATACTTCATACCGATCTTGTCGCATGCCTTATAAAGTCCCAGATTGGACATCACCGTAGTAACGATCGTGTTGCCCTTCAGCCTTCCCTGCTCCATCATATACTTGCCGCACATATAGAGCACCAAATCACCGTTCACCACATCCCCGTTCTCATCAACGGCAATACAACGGTCCGCATCCCCGTCATAGGCAAATCCCACATCCAGTTTTTTCTCTCTGACAAATTTCTGAAGCACCTCGATATGTGTGGAGCCGCAGTTCGTATTGATGTTCAGCCCGTCCGGCTCGTTACTGATCACATAGGTCTTTGCTCCCAAAGCGTCAAACACACTCTTGGCAATGCTGGATGCGCTTCCGTTTGCACAGTCCAGCCCGATCCGCATATCCTTGAAGGAACGTGTAGCCAGGGAAATGAGATGACCGATATAACGGTTTCTTCCTGCTGCATAGTCAATCGTGCGTCCAATCTCCGCCTTCGATGCCAGAGGCAGTTCCCCAATCTCACCGTCTATATAGCTCTCGATCTTTTCTTCAACCTCAGCCTCTATCTTATGACCCAGTCCATTGATCACCTTGATCCCATTGTCATAATAGGGATTATGGCTTGCAGAGATCATAATACCGCAGTCGAAGTCCTCAGTCCTTACTACATAGGATACACTGGGCGTGGTAGTTACATGGAGCAGATATGCGTCTGCCCCGGATGCCGTCAATCCCGCTGCCAGAGCGTACTCAAACATATAACTGCTTCTTCTGGTGTCTTTTCCGATCACGATCCGGGCCTTGTGCTCCTGTCCGAAGTACCACCCCAGATAGCGTCCTACCTTGAATGCATGCTCCACGGTCAGTACAACATTGGCCTCTCCGCGGAAACCGTCAGTTCCAAAATATTTTCCCATTTTTTCTACCTTCTTATAATATATTTGCCATTGAAATATGTTGCTGGATCACTCTGCCTTGCAGAGCCTTCTTTGACCATACCTATTATATTATTTTATTGCAGAAGATACAACTCTTTTTTTAACTGTTTAAAACAGCAGCCTTTAGATTGTGTTACTGTTCACACCCTTTGGGTGCTCCAGTAACAGTATCCAGCCCATTTTAAGTCGCCTTCGTCGAGGGGCTGGATATTATGGCAAATGTTACTTTATTGGCCGGACGCCGTGCAGCAGGGTGCACGACGCCGTGTGAACAGTAACTTCAGATTCCATTCTTTGCACAGATGTCTTCCAGGCAGCACTGACTGCAGAACGGTTTCGTCCGCGCAGTACAGATATCTCGTCCGTGATACACCAGGCGGTGGCAGAAGTCGCTCCCCTCTTTTGGAGGGATGATCTTCCACAACTCCATCTCTACTTTTTTCGGTTCTTTGATCCCGTCTACCAGCCCCATTCGGTTGACCAGGCGGATGCAGTGAGTATCCGTGACAATAGCAGGCTTTCCGAAAATATCTCCCATGATCAGGTTGGCGCTCTTTCTCCCCACACCAGGCAGCTTTAAAAGGGCGTCAAAATCATCCGGAACCTTTCCGCCGTACTGGTCCTTTAAGATTTTCATACAGCCGCTGATATCCCGCGCCTTGCTCTTCCCCAGGCCGCATGGACGGACGATCCTCTCAATGTCCTCCGCATCGGCTGCTGCCAGCGCATCTACGTCCGGATATTTTTCATACAATTCTTCCGCTACCACATTGACTCTTGCATCTGTACACTGCGCTGCCAGACGCACACTGACCAGCAGCTTCCATGCCTGGTCATAGTCCAGGCTGCACTCCGCAGCAGGATATTCCGCTTTCAAACGCTCAATGATCTCTGCCGCCAGTTTTTTCTTTGTCATATTTTTTCCCCATCCTTCTTCCACAATATCCCACTTATCAGCGCGGCAGGCAGAACTGAGTTCTGATGCTCCTGTCATATTCCTCAGTTCCTGAACGCATGACCGCTCCATTTACATTACTGCCGCAGCGCCGTCTTTCTCCATTTTCCTCGTCTGTAAAACACGGCCGTAGCCAGCGCGCCGATGGTCCAGGAGATCAATAAAGAAATAAAGATGCATTCTTTACGCCCCTGCGGATACTGCGCGCTTCTGGTCAGGTATACCATTCCATAGGCCAGAGGGACCCTGACAATGATCGTCGTGACCAGGGAAATCCACATAGGCGTCATAGTATCGCCGGCCCCTCTCATCACTCCTGACAGAGATTGTGTTACAGCCATGGCGATATACCCCACTGCAAGGATCCGCATCAGATTCATACTCAATATGACCAGGCTCTCCGTACTGGTAAAGATTCCCATCAGCGGCTTTCCAAACAACAGGATCAGCCCTGTAATCACGGCAGATGTCCCAAGCGCCATAAACGTTCCCTGCTTCGCCCCCTTTACCACACGGTCATAGGCGCCGGCTCCTACGTTCTGCCCCGCATATGTCGTCATTGCCGTTGCAAATGAAAAATTCGGCAGCATGGCAAAGCCGTCCACGCGCATTACAATTACGTTTGCAGCGATAAACTGTTCTCCGAAACTATTGGTCAGAGACTGCACGATCAGCATGGCCATGGAAATGATTGCCTGGGTCACGCCGGAGGGTACGCCCAGACGGATGATACTCATGGAATGGTATTTTGTCATTTTCAGATATTCCCGGTTCATGTCAAACAGATCCTTCATCTGCATCAGCCTGCGTACACAGAGCAGAGCAGAGATTGCCTGTGCGATCGCCGTCGCAAGCGCCACCCCGTCTACGCCCATACCGAAGTATACAACAAACACCAGATCCAGTATAATATTCAGGATACTTGCTACGATCAGATATACCAGCGCTGAGATCGAATCCCCCAGCCCGCGCAGGACACCGCTCAGGATATTATAATATGCAAGTCCGGCAGATCCGATGAAAAGGATATGCAGATAAGAAGTACACCAGTCCAGTATGCTGTCCGGAGTCTTCAAAAGCAGCAGAAGCGGCCTTGTCAGTATCGTAGCCACCACCATAACAAAGATAGACGCCAGCGCAGTCAGTATGATACAGCTCCCGATCGTACAGGACAGATCCTTCCGGTTCTTCGCACCAAAATACTGCGACACCATGATGCTCGCGCCCATACTTATCCCGATAAACAAAACGATCAGAAGGTTCAGGATCGGCCCCGCACTTCCTACCGCTGCCAGAGCATTGTCTCCCACAAAGTTGCCTACCACTACACTGTCGACCGTATTGTAAAGCTGTTGGGCGATATTACCGATCAGCATGGGGACCGTAAAGATCAGGATATTTTCCCAGGGCTTTCCCACCGTCATGTCTACCGGGGCAAATAATTTTTTCAAATATTCCATAATTCGTTCTCTCCTCCCTTTTTTTCGCTATGTAAGATTCTCCCCCGTGAAGAAGTCGGCTGTCAAGAATTTCTTTCCTGCCAGCCGACGCTCAGTGTTAATATACTAACACGTTATGCCAAAATATTACAAGTCTATTTTTAACTTTTTTCATCTGCTCCGTTGCTGTGAAGATACTGTTCACTCCTGGACCGTGCACCCACGCTGCACGGTCACAGGCAGTACATTACTGGGGCTGGAATCCGGTCTCTTGCCGTAAGGCAGCTTTCAATAGGCCGGATTCGTTACTGTGAGCACCCGGGCAGGGTGTGAACAGGAACCCTGCTCCTTATATGGAAACAGGGCCGCCACAAACGTGACAGCCCTGTTTCGTGCTATAGCAAAATGGGAGAAATGTCCGGAACAGCTTATCAGGCTCTGCTGCTCCGGTTGAAGATCATTCCAGCTGTACTGATCAAACCGTACCGCTGAAAAATATTATCTCTGGACACGGCCGGAGGCATCGCCGCCGGCAAGCTTTGCGACTTCGTCCATAGATACCATGTTATAATCACCCTCTACAGAGTGCTTGAGGCAGGATGCCGCCACCGCAAATTCTATCGCGGCCTGCGCATCGTAACCGCTCAGCACCGCAGCGATCAACCCGCCGCCGAAACTGTCCCCGCCTCCCACGCGGTCTACGATATGCATCTTATATTTCTTGCTGAAATAATAACCGTTCCCGTCAAACAGCATGGCGGACCAGTTGTTATCGTTAGCGGAGATAGATTCCCGGAGCGTGATCGCCACCTTTTCAAATCCAAAACGGTCCGCAAGTTGTCTTGCCACATCCTTATAGCCTTCCCGGTTCACTTCGCCTGCAGTTACATCCGTATCCGCTGCATGGATTCCAAATACATCTGCCGCATCTTCTTCGTTTGCAATACAGACGTCCACATATTTACAAAGCTCACCCATCACCTGGCCTGCCTTTTCCTTGCTCCAAAGCTTATTCCGGTAATTCAAGTCACAGGAGATCTTTACCCCTGCCTCCTTTGCCGCCTTGCATGCATCCAGGCAGATTGCTGCCACATCGTCATTCAGCGCAGGAGTAATGCCGGTAAAATGGAACCACTCAGCGCCTTCAAAAATCTCTTTCCACTGGAAGTCCTCCCTTGCCGCTGTGAAAATGGAAGAACCTGCCCGGTCGTAAATGACCTTGGACGGTCTCTGGGATGCGCCCTTTTCCAGAAAATAAATCCCCACACGGTCACCGCCCCGCGCAATATGGGACGTGTCCACTCCAAATTTACGCAGTGAATTGATTGCCGCCTGTCCAATCTCATGCTTTGGAAGCTTTGTCACAAATGCCGCATCGAATCCGTAATTTGCCAGAGAAACCGCTACATTCGCCTCTCCGCCTCCATAGGTTGCCCCCAGCTTATCAGCCTGCACAAACCGATAATATCCTTCTGGTGCAAGTCTCAGCATGATCTCGCCAAATGTTACTACTTTTTTTGCCATTGTTATCACCTTTCCCTTATCTTTATAAATAGAAGCCTTTATACAAGCAGCGCTGCAATAAACTTCCTGTATGTTCTTCTGTCATATCACAGACTCCTCCGTGGTTATCTGCTTCTGATATCCGCAACCAGCTTCACTGCTTCTTCCGTCATTTCCCTGATCTCATCAAACTTTCCTGCTTTCACCAGATCTCCTTTTACCATCCAGCTTCCGCCGCATGCAATGATCTTATCGCAGCTCAGATAGCTCTCCAGATTCTTCGCATTGACGCCGCCCGTAGGCATAAACTTCAGTCCCACATAAGGCGCCGACAATGCCTTGATCGTAGATACTCCGCCAAACTGCTCCGCCGGGAAAAACTTTACGATCTTCAGTCCTCTCTTTACTGCCTGAGCCACCTCCGAAGGAGTGATACATCCCGGGAATACCGGAATATTTTTTCCAATGCAATAATCTACGATCTCCGGATCAAAGCCAGGACTGACAATAAATTTTGCCCCTGCGTCCATAGCACGGTCAACCTGCTCAATCGTCAGCACTGTGCCTGCGCCTACAAACATTTCCGGATACTCTGTTGTCATGATCCGAATGGACTCCTCCGCCGCATCTGTACGGAATGTCACTTCCGCACAGGGAAGTCCTCCTTCGCATAATGCCTTCGCCAGCGGAGCGGCATCCTTCGCATCGTTCAATACTACTACTGGTACAACACCCATCTTCTGAATCTTTTCTGCTACTTCTCCCATGTTCATTCTCCTTAATCTTTTAGTTTCATAATATGAAATTCAATTTCATATTATGAACTTCATGCTTTTATTATACTCTTTTCAAATAAATTGTCAACCTTTTCCAGTAATATTTTTTATTATAAAGTTACTGTTCACACGGTGTCGCGCACTCGCTGCACGGCATCATTAGTATATCCTGTTTATCGATATAATATAATTTGCTCTTTTCACATAAACATGCTACAATACGTCAAGAGGTGAAGCACATGGAATCAAAGAACCCGATCCAGGTATCGGAACGAATTTTTCATACGATTGAACATCTGGCGCAGTCAGGCCCTACAGGGCTGCAGGACCTGAGCAATGAATTATGCCTTAACAAAAGCACCGTGCACCGAATCCTGAACTCTCTCATCTGCATGGATTACGTCCGGCAGGATTCTGAGACCTTAAAATACAGCTTAAGCTTTAAATTCTGCAGGATATCAAATCAGATTCTGTCCCAGAACAGCATGATCGATATTGCCCGTCCTTATATTAAGCAGCTTGCGGAACTGTCCGGCGAGACCGTCCATCTGGTACAGATGGATCATATCCATGCCGTGTATATCGATAAAGTAGAGTCTCCCAGGAATTCGGTGCGCCTTGTATCCATGGTAGGAAAAAGCATTCCTCTCTACTGTTCCGGTGTCGGCAAGGCGATGCTGGCTGATATGCCGGATGAAAAGATACGCTCGATCTGGGACCAAAGTGAGATTCGGAAAATAACTGAGCATACGATCACAGAGCCTGCAGGATTTCGGAAAGAAATCCTGGAAATCCGCAGAAACGGCTATTCCCTGGACAATGAAGAAAACGAACCCGGCGTCCGTTGTATCGCCGTATCCCTTAAAAGCTTCCAGGGCAAGCCCTCCTATGCCCTCAGTATTTCTGCGCCGAAAGACCGGATGTCTGACAGCCGGATCCTGGAGTTGAAAGAAATGATCCTGAATACAAAAGAACAGATTTTGTGTGAAACAGGAAGCCTGTAGGCTCCCTGTTTCACTTTTTATGCCAACGGCGCCGGAGCAAAAACGACCGGGTAAATATCTCTTACGGTTTCCGCAATGTAGGTTGCCCCCGCACGCTTCAATTCCTCACGGTCCCCGTACCCAAACAAAACGCCCAGCGAATCAAGCCCCATTTTTTTCGCTCCCAGGATGTCATGCTCCCGGTCGCCGACCATCAGGACCCTTGACAGGTCAGGAATCTTACAGCTTTGGAGCACATGAGAGATCACTTCCTCCTTCTTCGTACGCGTTTCATCCATGTTTGCACCTACAATATGTTCAAAATATCCTGCCAGGCCGAAATGTTCCAGAATCCTTTTTGCAAAGACCTCCGGCTTTGATGTTGCCACGATCGCCCGCTTTCCGGAACCCCGGATTTCTTTTAACAATTCTTCAATGCCGTCATAAACCGTGTTCTCAAAAATGCCCTTGTCCACATAGTATTCTCTGTAATACTCCACCGCTTTTCCTGCCTGCTCTGCGGAAAATCCGTAATATTTCTCAAAGGACTCCCTTAACGGCGGACCGATAAACTTATAGAGCTCTGTCCTGTCAGATATTTCGATCCCGTACTTTTTTAAAGAATAAGCTACAGAATTGGTTATTCCCATCCCGGAATCCGTCAATGTCCCATCCAGATCAAATAAAATCACATCATACATGGTATTCTCTCCTTTTTCCTCAGATATACTGCTCTTATCTTAACACACTTTCTCCAGACAGGATAGCAGGAACTTCTTCCGTTATAGTTCACACGGCGTCGTGCACCTGCTGCACGGCGTCCGGCCAATAAACTAATATTTGCCATGATATCCAGCCCGTCTACACTCCGTTCCGGTCCGTCCTAAACAAGCGTCGCTGGCGCTTAGGACCGCCGAAGGCGACTTAAAATGGGCTGGATACTGTTACTGGAGCACCCAAAGGGTGCGAACAGTAACACTTCTTCCTGATTCTTATCCTACGTATTTGCGAAGCGGGATTGACTTTATGATAAAGTTTCGCTAAAATGTCCATAGTATCTACAGAAACATTCGAAAAGCATTCATAAGAAAACAGAGGTATAACACATGAAAAACGTATTTATTATGAATCACCCTTTAATTCAGCACAAGATTTCTCTGCTCCGAAAAAAAGAAACCGGTACCAACGAGTTCCGCAAGCTGGTGGAGGAGATTGCCGTCCTGATCGGTTTTGAAGCTTTCCGTGATCTGCCGTTGGAGGATGTAGAGGTAGAGACTCCCATTGAGACCTGCATGACGCCGATGCTGTCTGGAAAGAAGCTGGCTGTCGTTCCCGTTCTGCGTGCCGGACTGGGCATGGTAAACGGGATCACGACTCTGGTGCCTTCTGCAAAGATCGGGCATATCGGACTTTACCGCGATCCGGAAACTCACGAGCCCCACGAATATTACTGCAAACTTCCGGTTCCCATTGAGCAGCGCCAGATCGTCGTTGTAGATCCTATGCTGGCGACAGGCGGCTCTGCAGTCGCGGCAGTTGATTTTATCAAAAAGCACGGTGGTAAGACGATCAAATGCATGTTTATCATCGCCGCTCCGGAAGGAATCGAACGGCTGACCACGGCCCATCCGGATGTACAGATCTATGTGGGGCATCTGGATCGTGAACTGAACGAGGCAGCTTACATCTGCCCGGGACTCGGAGATGCCGGCGATCGTATTTTCGGCACGAAATAATCGTCATAAAAATAAGATATAGAGAAAACCTGCTACTGGCAGCCTTTCTCTATACGATGGTATTAAAAAAGAAATCCAGGAGGGATCCCCCGGGATTTCTTTTTTCATATACTTTGTGAAACGGCCGGATGGCCATGATGGGATGCCCTTGGGTATACCTTATGGTCTCTGTCCCATTCCGCCTTCCAGAGTAATCGTCTCGCCGGACATATACTTGAAATCCGGAGAAGCAAGCTGAACGCATACGCGTCCGATTTCAAGCTCCGCATCTCCGTAATGTCCTGCAGGCGGCATATGCACGTTCGCCTTGAAAGCATCCGGATAAGCAGCTTCAAAGTTCTCGAGCTGCGCAGTCCATGCCAGCGGACAGACAATATTTACATTGATCCCGTCCTTGCCCCACTCAGTTGCCGCTACACGGGTCAATCCGCGGACTCCTTCTTTTGCAGCGGCATACGCGCACTGTCCGAAGTTTCCAAATAAACCTGCGCCTGACGCAAAGTTGATCACAGAGCCCTTTGTCTCTTTCAGATGCGGATAACAAGCCTTCATATAGTAGAAGGTTGCATACAATCCTGAATAAAGCGCCAGATTGAACTGGTCTGTCGTGTGGTCCGCAAGAGTAACTCCGGAAGCGGAAGCCTGCGCATTGTTGATCAGGACGTCAATTCTTCCAAATGTGTCCATGGTCTGCTTTACCACATTTTCCACAACTGCTTCATTGTCTGAACCAGCGCTGACATCCGCCTGGATTGGCAGAACCTTTACGCCGTAAAGCCTTTCCAGTTCTTCCTTCGCATCCGTCAGCTTCTGAACGTTCCGCCCGGTAATGACGATGTTGGCCCCTTCCTTTGCATAAGCGGTAGCAATTCCATATCCGATGGATCCGCATCTGCCGTCACGCAGAACCGCTCTTCCTCCTCCTGTAATGATCACTGTTTTGCCTGTCAAAAATCCCATGTCTTTGACCTCCTTCTTGATATCTCTTTCTCTAAATTCACGCCTCTGCTTTGCAGCTCCTCAGACGCGGATAAACTGCATTTGACTATGCCTGCCTTTTCAGATAGTAGAATCCAAACGGCGGGATATGCACGCCTGCCGGCTGGATCGCCTCTCCCGAGATCAGATCCGTGTAGTTTCCGTCAATTTCATTGATCCATGCAATCTTGTCATACTCACTGAAATTAAACAGTCCGAACAGCTTTTCCCCTTCAAAATATCTTCCGATACACAGGACTCCCTGCTCCCAGGTCTCCACTGTCCATACATTTGCATTGGTCACGAACACCTTCTCCGATTTTCGGATCTCTTCCAGCTGGTTCAGCCTCTGGAACATCTTCCCTTCCACAGTCTCAGGATCTGTAATATTCTCTGCAAGGTCCCATTTCATAGCCCCCCGGTGGATATAACGGGAATCCTCAGCCTTGTCCGGATCCTCCTTATA
Source organism: Lachnospiraceae bacterium M18-1 (assembly GCA_000403295.2). Classification (GTDB taxonomy): domain Bacteria; phylum Bacillota; class Clostridia; order Lachnospirales; family Lachnospiraceae; genus Schaedlerella. Next base: position 1,970,558 of record KE159605.1, read on the forward strand.
GGAATAGTCATTGACCTGTCCTACTTCATCACCGCTGTACAATACCGGTATCCCGGACTGCATGAACATATATGCATGCAGCATCACATCCAGCTGAATTGCCTTCTCCATGGCCTGCGCGTCCTCTTCAAACCCGGCCTTTTCGATTCCGCACATGGATGCGGTCGTACCGCAGAAACGGGCATCCCCAAGGACAAGGTCTTCATTGTAAAGCACGCCCCGGCTGGTACTATTGCCCGTATAACCCCGGAAATAGTCATTCAGATACTGCTTATGGGAGCGTTCATGGATTCCTTCCTGTTCCAGGGTAGGATAGTCCAGTCCCCATCCAATGTCATCATGGCAGCGCAGATAGTTCAGGAATACATACTCCTTCGGCAGATTATTCACAATGTCAAGCTGCCTCTTCAAGAGACGCACATCTCTCGTTGCAACCGTATGCCATGTGGTCGCCATTGTGGTCACATTATAGAGCATATGACATTCCGGCTTTTCTACGGATCCAAAATAAGGCACTACCTTCTCCGGTTCCATGACTACTTCACCCAGGAGAAGGATTCCCGGACATACGATCTCGCCGATCATGCGCATCATACGCACAATGGTATGCACTCTCGGCAGGTTCCTGCAGTCGGTATTCAGTTCCTTCCATATATAGGGAACTGCATCAATTCTTATGACGTCAATCCCCTTATTTGCCAAAAACAGGAAGTTGTACATCATCTCATTGAATACTCTTGGGTTCTTATAGTTCAAATCCCACTGATATGGATAAAATGTCGTCATTACATAATGCTTGATATCATCCAGCCAGGTAAAATTGCCGGGAGCAGTTGTCGGAAATACCTGCGGCACAGTGCGCTCATACTGCTGCGGGATGGTGTCATTGTCATAGAAGAAATATCTGCTCATATACTCTCCGTCTCCCTGGCGGGCACGCTTCGCCCATTCGTGATCCTCAGAGGTATGATTCATGACAAAATCCATACACACGTTCATATTCTTCCTGCGGCATGCCGCGGTCAGGCTTTCCAGCTCCTCCATGGTCCCCAGATTTTCCTGTACCTTCCGAAAATCCGAAACCGCATATCCGCCGTCCGACCGTCCTTTCGTAGTATCCAGGAAAGGCATCAGATGGATATAGTTCACATTGCTCTTTTCCAGGTAATCCAGCCTCGATTCTACTCCTTTGATATCTCCCGCAAAATTATCTATGTAGAGCATCATTCCAAGCATATCGTTCTGCTTGTACCAGTCCGGATTCTCCTCCCGTCTCAGATCCGATTCTTTCAGATCCAGATTACGTTCCTCGTAGAACCTGTGAAGGTTATCACACAGCTCCGCAAACATGGAATCATTGCCGTACACTTCGGTATAAAGCCACTTCAGTTCGTCAAAATGGCGGTTAAATCTTCTTCGGTATACTTCCTCCTGCCGGCTTTTCTCTTCTTCTGTAAATTCAGAGTCCGCTTTCTTTTCCTCTGCAGGCACAGCTGCATTCTCAGACTCTTCTGTTTTTTCTGCTTCTATCTTCTCAGCTTCCCCAGACACATCTTTTTTCTCTTCTGCCTGATCTGCTTCTTTTATTTCTTTCTCTGGTTCCGCTGTCTTGACTGTTTTCTGCTCTTCGGCAGAAGGACTCTGCCCGACAGCTTCCTGCTCGGCCGTTTCCTCTGTCCCCACCGTTACTGTCTCTTCCGCAGCATTTTCCATCTGGTTCTTGATCTTTTTCTTTTTAACCCTGACCGCTTTTTTCCTGCTCATTTTTCATCCTCCTGTTCCGTATCGCATTGTGTTGCGGTGCACCTGACGGATGCAACTAACTCCACGTAAAATGATAGCATACCAGACTTTAGAAAACAACCGCTTTCAAACAGTTATGTTGCACAAATTTTTACCCGTATTTTTGTATGTTTCTTTATCCCGTTCTTTCTCGGAAATGCCCTTACAGATTCCGTACCTTGAACTCTCTCTGCGCCTCCCGCTTCTGATCCTTCCTTGCAATATCATCCCGCTTATCGTACAGTTTCTTTCCTTTCGCCAGCCCGATCTCGAGCTTGACCAGACTTCCGCTGAAATACACTCTAAGCGGAACTGCTGTATTCCCCTTTTCCTTCATCTTCCCGAAAATCTTGTCGATCTCCTTTTTATGAAGCAGGAGCTTCCTCACCCGAAGAGGGTCCTTATTGAAGATATTTCCCTTTTCATAAGGCGAGATATGCATACCATAAATAAATATCTCTCCGTCCTCAATGCGGATAAATGCCTCCTTAATGCTGCACTGCCCCATACGCAGAGACTTTACCTCTGTTCCGTGGAGTACAAGACCCGCTTCGTATTTTTCCAGGATAAAATAATCATGGTATGCCTTTTTATTATTTGCGATCAATTTTCCTTCTGCCTTGCCCATAATCTATGCCTTTCTATCTATAAATCCAACCGCTGCATTTCGGATCATCAGACGAATCCAAACTGTATCGTCCGCTGCACCTTGTCTGTGTCCAGAACCCGGATCCGGACAGTCTGTCCCAGTCTGTAGACATTATGGGTACGCTCCCCGATCAGTTCGTGGCGGTCCTCCCAATACTCATAATGGTCGTCCGTCATATTAACCACATGGACCAGCCCCTCAATGGTATTCGGAAGTTCCACATAAGCCCCCCATTTTGTGATCCCGGAGATCACTCCCTCAAATTCTTCCCCGATCCGCTCCTGCATATATTCTACTTTTTTCAGCTTCACAGTCTCCCGTTCCGCCTCCTCCGCGCGCCGCTCCATGACGCTGGACTGCATCGCCACCTCGGGCAGGATCTTCTCATAATGCGTCATACGCTCCTCTGTCATCCGCCCCCGGATATTTTCCTTGATGATCCGGTGGATCTGCAGATCCGGATATCGGCGGATCGGCGAGGTAAAATGCGTATAATACTTGGCCGCCAGCCCAAAATGTCCTGTATTCTCCCATGTATATTTGGCCTGCTTCATGGAACGCAGCGCCAGACGGCTGATCAACGCCTCCTCCGGAGTTCCTTCCACCCTGCCCAGAAGCTTCTGCACCTCTTTTGGACGCACCTCATTCCCCACATGGATATGATAGCCGAAATTATTGATAAATGTACTCAGTTTTCTGATCTTATCATCATCCGGAGTCTCATGAGTCCGGTATAGAAATGGAAGCTGCCGCCAGTAATATTCCTCAGCCACAGTCTCATTTGCCAGAAGCATAAAATCCTCGATCAGCTTGGTAGCTACATTCCGGTCATAAGGTCTGATCTCGATCGGCCTTCCATTCTCATCCAGGATCATCTTCGTCTCCGGGAAGTCAAAATCTATGGACCCTCTTTGGTGGCGTCTCTCTCTCAGAATACGTGACAGTTCCGCCATCCGCTCAAACAGAGGCACTAATTCCCCATACCGCTTCATCTCCTCCGGATCATGCTCCTCCAGGATCTTAGCCACGCTGGTATAGCTCATACGTTCATCCACACAGATGACCGTCTCCGCGATCTCCGAATCTACGACCTCCCCTTTTCCATTCACCAGCATGATACAGCTCAGAGCCAGCCTGTCTTCCCCCGCATTGAGAGAGCAGATTCCGTTGGACAGCTTATGAGGCAGCATGGGAATCACCCGGTCAGAAAGATATACGCTGGTTCCCCGTTTCAGAGCCTCCTTGTCCAGCGCGCTGTGCTCCTGAACGTAATTCGTCACATCCGCGATATGGACGCCCAGCCGGTAATTCTCTCCTTCTTTTGTAAGTGACACCGCATCATCCAGATCCTTTGCATCCTCGCCGTCAATGGTCACCATCTCCCAGCCCCGCAGATCCCTGCGGCCTGCCATGTCGGCCTCACTCACATCCTTGCCGACCCGTTCCGCCTGGTTCATCACTTTTTCCGGAAACTCCACAGGAAGGTCAAATCCCTTTACGATCGACATGATATCCGTTCCCGGATCGTTGATGTGACCGATCACCTCCGCCACAAATCCTTCCGGATTCCTCTGATCCCCGCCGTAGGAGGTCAGTTCCACGACTACCTTATGTCCTGTCATGGCACCTTTTTCTTTGCCTGCCGGTATATAGATATCCTTCAGGATCCTCTGGTCGTCGGGACGCACAAATCCATAGTTCCTGCTCTTTTCATACAGTCCCACGATACTGACTGTCCTGTGGGACAAGACACGAACGATCCGCCCCTCGGTCCGTTTTCGTTCCGAACCGTCCTTCTGCCGGGTGATGATAAACTCCACCTCATCCCCCTGAAAGGCCCCTCCCCGGTTTTCCTCTGCGATAAATATATCCTCTTCCTCTCCTTCCCGGCAGATAAATCCAAATCCTCTGGTATTTGCCTGAAAGGTTCCTGTAAGACGCTTCGCCTCTCCTTTGGTATACTTCCCCCGTTTTGATACACAGATCTTCCCCTCTGCTTCCAGGGCATCCAGCACTTCCTTCAATTCTTCCCTCTGCTCCCTGGGAATCTGAAGGAGCATTGCTATTTCCTTAATCTTCATAGGCACATAGAAATCATCACAGATCAAATCATAGATAATTTTCTTGCGCTTTTCAAACGTATGATCCATATCCATTCTCCTCTGCTTTTTTCATTACTATCAATGTCGGAACTTTTTCACATATCCTGTGTGATAGTCTCTCCCCGGCGGTTCACATTATACGAAAAAAACACCCTATACTTCTTATAGAGTGCCCTTCCTCATCCTGTACCAGAGACGAAACCTATGAAACCTATTCTAATGCCGTCCTCCGTTCCTGCCTTTCATCGTGTGGTTCTCTTTCCGTTCTCCCGACCTGCAGCCGTGCCTGTTCTCAGTTAAATACCCCCAGGTTCAATACGACCGCCAGCAAGATAAACAAAATCGCAAGAAACTTAGTTGACTTTACAAGCGCCCCCTCCATGGAACGTCCTTTATTCTGTCCCCAATAGGTATCTGCTACGCCGCTGATTGTCCCGAGGCCGGCTGACTTCCCCTCCTGAAGAAGGATAATCGCTGACAATGCGATACAATCTATCACAAATATAATCGTTAAAACAATCTTTAAAATATCCATCCGTGCACACCTCCTGATATAATGATGTAACTCACAAGTAAATCTATTTTAGCACACTGCTCTATAGATGGCAAGCATTTCTTCGAATGATTTTCAGAATATAAAAATCAGCAGTTATTGTAATTTTGATATCCGCCTGCCAGCAATTACAGGCCGCACCTTCACCAGGCGTGGCCCGAATACCAACTTTTTTGTGTATTCTCCTGACCGATCAGCAAGGTGACCGGTCAGGGCGTGATCAGTTACTGATGGCCGCACAACCAGTGCTATTTATTCATCCAGTTCAAAATACATCTGATACGCGTCATATTCTCCAAATGCCACCGGAAGCGGGATTCCTGCCTCCATCAGCGCATCCGCTGAATACAGCCTGCCGCTCACCTGTTCCCGATACATACAACCGCTTTTCAGCCCTTTTAACTTCACATAGTCCACTGTCATATTTCCATGAACCTCCAGCATCACCGCATAGAGCAGGACCTGTGACTGGTCTTTGGAAATAAACTGCCATGCTCCCACCGTCTGCTCGAAAGGATTGGTCAGCCGGTAATACAGTCCGTTTAAGATCAGCGGCGCGTAACGGTGATAATCTGCCACCTGACGGCGGATTTCCTGTTTTTCCTCCTCCGAGAGCCTTCCCAGATCCAGCTCATACCCGAAGGTTCCCGCCATAGCCGTAACGCTCCTGGTGGCCAGGGAAGTAACCCTGCCTGTCTGATGATTGGGCACTGCCGACACATGGGATCCCACCGAAGATACCGGATATCCAAAGGACGTTCCGTACTGGATCCTCACCCGGTCCACCGCGTCCGTATTGTCACTGCACCAGATCTGCGGCGTATAGTAGAGCATCCCGGCATCAAACCGCCCGCCGCCGCCGCTGCAGCCCTCGATCAAGATATTGGGGTACCGCTGTACCAGCCGTTCCAGAAAATCATACAGCCCCAGGACATAATCATGGAGTACCTTCCCCTGCTCCTCGGTCCCGCAGGAATATATGTCCGCAAGCCCTCTGTTCATATCCCACTTCACATACTCGATATTTCCTTTGTCCAGAACATCACAGATCTGCTCGAAAATAGAATCCACGACTTCTTTTCTGGAAAAATCAAGTACAAGCTGATTCCTCGCACGGACCGGATTCCGTCCCGGGATCCGCATTGCCCAGTCCGGATGGCGTTTGAACAGGGCGCTGTCCTCATTGACAGATTCCGGTTCTATCCAGATTCCGAACTTTACCCCAAGGTCATTGATCCTTTTGATGAGACTTTCCAGGGATTCTCCCAGTTTTTCCTCATTGGCATACCAGTCTCCCAGACTGCTGTTATCATCGTCCCGGTTGCCGAACCATCCGTCGTCCAGTACCAGCATCTCGATCCCCAGCTCCGATGCCTGTCTGGCAAGCTGATAGATTGCCTCTCCGTCAAAGTCAAAATAGGATGCCTCCCAACTGTTGACCAGGATCGGGCGGACCACATCTCTGTATTTTCCGCGGCATAGATGATATCGGAAGCATCCGTGCAGATTCTGGGACAACTTTGACAGCCCCTGTCTGCTGTATGTCATCACGACCTCAGGAACCAGAAATTCGTCCCCCGGCTCCAGCGGATAAGAAAACCGTTCCTCATAGAGCCCCAGCTGGATCCGTGTCTGATTAAACTGGTCACGTTCCACCTCACCTTTAAACCCGCCGCTGTACAGCAGGGACATGGCATAGCAGCTTCCTGTATCCTCTGTTGTCTCCCGCTCCGCCAGCATCATCATCGGATTGTACTGATGGCTGGAGGTTCCGCGTCTGCTGCCGATACACATGATTCCATGAGCTACGGGCACTCTCTGGAAATTCCGTTCCATTGCGTGCCGTCCGTAAAAGCTGATCAGATCAAACTCCCCATTCACAAAATCCAGACACGCAGGCTGTATTTTTTCCAGATATGCTTTCTTTTTTCCGTTGTTCACCACTCTTGCACTCCGGGTGATCACATCATATTCCGGCAGCACGCCGTAGAGCAGATAGACAGAAACCTTCGTTACGGGATCCTGCATATGGATCTCCAGTGTCTCTCCTTCCGCCTCCTCCGCGTATATGGCCGGAAGCCCTTTAATCGCATATTTTCCCTTCCTGATCTCATAACCCTGGAACCGCAGATCGCAGCTTACCGAACCATCCGCATTTCTCACGGCGATCGCAGGACTCCTGTAGTCCCCGTTTCCGAGACAGGGCAATTCCTGCGGCAGCACGTCCATCGAATACGTCCGGTCACTGCCCACATCATAAGGATTACCGGAAAAGCCTCTGTCTGCATAAGTCAGCAGATAGTCCATACAGCCTTCCGCCTTCCTGCCGTAGTATAAATGCAGAAGAAACCCGAACGGATCAACCTGCATTTGATACGTTGAATCTTTCGTGTGCAGTGTAAAAGTCTTTCTCGTTTCATCAAAAACAATTCCCATACCTTATTCTCCTTTTCTCACATTGCACCTGATACAGCGTTTATCAAGCTTCAAATTTTTTTGCAGAATAACCGCAATAAGTATAGCGCATGAATGATTTGTATGCAATCATTTTTCATAATTTTTCCAAAATAATCTCAAACTCGACAACATTTTTTTCATTATATACTATATAGAATAAAAACAAAGCGGACTTGATGAAAGTCCGCTTCGTCCTGTGAGCCGCCGCACATAGAAGCTGTGACTCATTTTATATACCCAGGGGTATCCCATTATGATTATTTTACCGCTCCGTTTACCACGCCGTTCAGGATCTGCTTCTGGCAGATGATGTAGAAGACCAGGATCGGCAGCAATGCCAGCAGGTAGGATGCAAATGCCAGGTTGTAGTTTGTACCGAACTGTGTCTGGAATGTAAGCTGTGCCAGAGGCAGAGTATTCATTCCGCTTCCGCTCATGATAACCAATGGTGTCATAACGTCATTCCATGTACCCAGCGCTGTCAGTACCGCAACGGTAGCATGCATGGGCTTCATGATCGGGAAGATGATGCTCCAGTATGTCCGGAAAGTGCTTGTACCGTCCACACGCGCCGCCTCTTCCAGAGCCACCGGGATATTTACCAGATATCCGGAATACAGCAGTACGTTCATGGGCATATAGAATACCACGTAACAGAGGATTACACCTACCAGGTTGTCAATTCCCATCTGCGCCGTCTGTTTTACCAGAGGCATCATCAGGATCGCAAATGGTACGAACATACCGCTTACAATATACAGATAGACAAAGTTGTAAAATTTATTTTTTGCTTTATTTCTTCCCACCGCATATCCGATCATGGAATGGATCAGGATGGATACAACCACCGTGATCACCGTGATCAGAAAGCTGTTAAACAGGGAACGCCAGAAATCTGTCACACGCATTGCCTCCGCAAAGTTCGCAAGGCTCCAGCTCTTCGGAAGGGATAAGATCCCAGAGATGCTGTTTGTCATCTCGCTGGGCTGCTTGAATGCGATAACAATCGTCATATAGAGCGGAAAAGCTACGGTGATCAATCCAATGATCAGCAGAATCGTAACAGGCCAGTTTACTCTCTCGTTTACTTTCTCTTTCATTATAACTGCTCCTCCCTCTTACTTGTAAATGTCATCTGTGCTACGGAGATCACTACAATCATGATAAAGAAGACAACTGCATTGGCGCTCTGGAATCCAAACTGTCCGCCTGACATACCATTGTTGTAGATCAGGTAGGAGATGGACTCTGTACTCTGTGCCGGGCCGCCCTTTGTCAACGCCATGATCTGATCGAATACCATCAGGAAGTTCTTCATACACAGCGTCATGTTGATGCTGAAAAACGGAAGAATCAGCGGGAAGGTCAGGTGCTTGAACTGTGACCATCCGGTAGCGCCGTCAATGGAACCTGCTTCATATACATCCTCCGGTACGGTCTGCAGACCTGAGATGTAGATGATCGTATTCATCGCGATAGCCTGCCATGCACACACGATCATGATCGCAACCCATGCCCACTTTGTGCTTGCCAGCATACTGGTTCCTTCTCCGCCCATCATCTGTACGACTGCTGGAAGGATATATGTGAAGAAATAGTTGAAAATATAGCCGACTACCAATGCGCCCAGGATGTTCGGAATAAAGTACAGTCCGCGCAGCGCGCTCTTAAATTTGATCTTGCTGTTCAGTCCCAGCGCCAGGATCAGGCTGACCACATTGACCACAACGGTAGAAAACAGAGCCAGCTTAAATGTGAACCAGTAGGATTTGCCGACACGGCCGTCCCCGAACAGGTCGATGTAGTTTCGGATTCCAACCCAGTTATATGTGCCGTATCCTTTAAAGTTCGTGAAACTGTAGATTGCACCCTTGATCAAAGGCAATGTATTAAACAAGAAGAACAAAATGAGGATCGGTATCGTCATCAGTAAAAATGTCCGTTCTCTGTCATTCATTTTTTTCATTTTCTTCCCACTCCTTTCCGATTACTCATTTCCGTGTGCCGCTTCATATTCCTCTACCAGGCGGATAATGTCGCGGTTGTAACGCAGCCAGTCCTTATCAAATTTTGCAAGGAACGCATCTACATCCTGGTTGATCAGGAAGGTCTGGATCTGTGCGTCCACTGCCATCTCGGAAGGATAGTAGTGATCCTGGTAGTCAGACATGATACCCTGTTCAATATACTCTGTCATACCGTCCACTTCACTTGCAAGCTTAAAGCTGTCATCCTTACACGGTACTGCATTCTGGTCATCCAGGTACATCTGGATGTTGTCGTTATCCAAAAGGAAATCAAGCACTTCATAAGCCGCTTCCTTGTTTTTACATTCAGATGTTACACAGAACTGAAGGTCTACACCGGAGTTCAGTACGTTGCCGCCTTTTTCATCGCTTCCCGGCATTACAAAGGAGTCAATGTTCATATCCGGATTTACGGATTTGATCTGAGGTACTGCATAGCTTCCGATGGTATACATTGCGCACTCGCCGTTCGCAAAAGCGGTACAAGCGTCATTGTAGCCATACGCAAAGGGTCCTTCTTCACCGTATTCTACCAGCTGCAGCATTTTTTCCGCAATCTCACGGTACTCGTCCGTAAAATTGGTCTCGCCGCGGTTCACCTGCTTGCACACGTCAGCCGGCGCCAGGTCTACTGCCAGGGCGTTCCACGGTGCCAGACAGGTCCAGGTATCCTTGAAGCCGAAATACATTGGCAGCACGCCTTCTGACTTGATCTCTTCGCACAGATCCATGAACTCATCCCATGTCTCCGGGATCTCCCATCCGTGCTCCTCGAACATATCTCTGTTGTAGAGCACTCCGGCTGCGTTCGCCACATAGGGAACTCCGAAGGTTCCTTCTGTGGGAACAAACTCCAGATTCTCCAGGATGTCCAGGTAGGACTGCTTGATGCTGCTCAGGCCCTGGTAATCGGAAACATCGGCAAGGATATCAGAATCTACAAAATAAGAATAGTTGATATCTCCCCCGATTCCGATGATATCCGGATAGTTCTCACGGATAAACCGGGTTTTCAAAATAGTCATTGCGTCATTCGGTGAGTCGATCTTAAGTACAATGTCGTCATGAGTTGCGTTGAACTCTTCTTCCAGCTTCTCGAATACACCTACTGCTTCCGGCTTGTACTGCACCAGCTCAACCACGGTCTTGCCTGCGTTTTCATCTGTCCCGCATGCACTGAGACACATTGCGATCAGCATGATGCCTGCCAGAAGTACACTTACTGCTGCTTTTCTTTTTCTCATTGCTTCACTTTCTCCTTTCCTTTACAGAAACATCTTTGGTTTCTCTGATGAAAATATTATACATTCCATAATGCGACTGATAAATAGCCGCATTTTAGGCCTTTTATACCTTTATGCGATTTTATTAAATTTTCATAAAAGTTAGCTAGCATTTTGGTATATTCTAATAAAATGCACTTTTCTAAAGACTTTACACTTGCATAATATACAGGGTGCGTGTATGATAATTAACGATTCAATTCTTAGTATGGTTTTTCGTAGATTCAAATAGTAAACATGGAAAAATTTCTACAGCAACAGACTTTTACCGGTATTCCGGGTTGAGGAGGTTATTATGCAAGAACTGATTTTTTCCGTATTTCCGAACGAGAATTTTGTAGACCTCGGCCTGTACCAATATGGCTGGGAACAGTGCGAACCATCCCACTCTTACGGTCCTGCCGCAAGAAATCATTACTTATTCCACTATGTCATTTCAGGAACAGGCACGTTGATGGCTGATGACTCCAACGGCAATACTCAGACATACCAGGTCAAGAGCGGGCAGGGATTTATGCTGTTTCCGGGACAGATCACCACCTATTCCGCAGATCATGACCTGCCCTGGGAATATGTGTGGGTTGAATTTGACGGCCTCCGTGCCAAAGGAGCCGTTGAGTTGGCAGGGCTCTCCATGAATCAGCCGATCTATCACGCACGCTCTAAGGACCTGCGTGAAAATATGATGAATGAGATGATGTATCTTGTAGAACACAGGGATATGCCCCCCCCTGCATCTGATCGGACACGTATATTTATTCCTGGATTTTCTAACCCGTTCCACCATCCATATGTCCGCCCCGAAGACGGGCCGTCTCCGTGACTTCTACATTAAAGAAGCACTGACTTATATGGAGCAGAATTTCCAGAATGATATCTCCGTGGAGGATATCGCCGCCACCTGCGGGCTGAACCGCAGCTACTTCGGTAAGATCTTTAAAGAAGCGCTGGGCAAGACTCCTCAGGAATTTCTGCTGAACTACCGTATGATCAAGGCTGCCGAGCTCTTAAAGCTGACCGGGCTGACCATCGGCGATATTTCCAATGCGGTGGGCTATGCCAATCAGCTTCATTTTTCACGTGCATTCAAGAATATGTACGGAATGGCGCCCAGAGAGTGGCGGAACCAGAACCGTGTAATGATCCAGACCTGAAAAACGGCTGCCGACTTTGGTTGTTCTATAGGAAAATTCGGAGAAGTTTGGTATAGAATAAAAAAACGCCGCTTCTGTTTCGCGAAGCGGCGTTTTTGCATTCCTTATTTTATATCCGTTTTCTATGATTCCAAATCAGCGCTTTTACTCTTCATTACATACAGGACACCGATCATCAGCAGGACGCCGATAACAAGCGGGATCAAAGGCGTCTGCGCAAAGCCCGCGATGATGTAGGTCACGCACGAAACAGCTGCAACGGTCACCGCATAGGGAAGCTGAGTGGACACATGGTTCACATGGTTGCATTGAGCGCCTGCGGAGGCCATAATGGTGGTATCGGAAATCGGTGAACAGTGGTCGCCGCACACCGCGCCTGCCATACATGCGGAGATAGATATGATCATCATGGTCTCATTGGTTGCTGAAAATGCCTCTACCACAATCGGGATCAGGATACCGAATGTTCCCCAGGAGGTCCCGGTGGCAAACGCCAGGAAACATCCTACCAGGAAGATGATTGCCGGAAGCAGGTTCACCAGGCCGCCTGAGCTGGATTTTACAATCTCAGCCACAAACACATCCGCCCCCAGGCTGTCCGTCATCGCCTTCAGCGTCCACGCAAGCGTCAGGATCAGGATCGGGGACACCATGGCTTTGAAGCCCTCCGGAATGCAGGCCATAGACTCGCTGAACTTTAATACCTTTCTTACCGCATAAAATACAATCGTGATGATAAACGCAAAGAAGCTGCCCAGCATCAGCCCTACGGAAGCGTCGCTTCCTGAAAACGCCTCTACAAATCCGGCCCCTTCAAAGAAACCGCCCGTATAGATCATGCCGATCACACAGCAGAAAATCAGTACGATGATCGGAAATACCAGGTCAATGACCCCGCCCTTCGGATTGCTCTCCTCTTCTTCCGCATTTGCATAGGGCCTGTCCGGCGTAGTGTAGAGATCGCCTTTCAGGGCATTTTCTTCATGCTTTCTCATCAGGCCGTAATCCGCGCCCATAATCGTCAGGGCAATCATCATGACTATGGTGAGCAGGGCGTAAAAGTTGTAAGGAATCGCACGGATGAAAATGGACAGTCCGTCTTCCCCTTCCACAAATCCGGTCACTGCCGCCGCCCAGGAAGAAATCGGCGCGATAATGCAGATCGGAGCCGCCGTGGCATCGATCAGGTAGGCCAGCTTGGCCCGGGATACGTTGTGCTTGTCCGTCACCGGACGCATCACACTCCCCACCGTCAGACAGTTAAAGTAATCGTCTATAAAGATCAGCACTCCCAGAAGCACCGTGGCAAGCTGCGCGCCCACACGGCTCTTGATGTGCTCGCTTGCCCAGCGTCCGAATGCAGCGGACCCGCCGGCCTGGTTCATCATACATACCAGGATTCCCAGAAGTACGAGAAACACCAGGATTCCTACATTGTACGCATCCGACAAGGAGCCGATGATCCCGTCCTGGAACACATGGGTCATCGTCCTCTCAAACGTAAACCCGGAGTAAAAAACACCTCCGATCAGAATCCCGACAAACAGGGAGCTGTATACCTCTTTTGTGATCAGCGCCAGCACGATAGCCACCACCGGCGGAATCAGCGACCAGAAGGACGCATACATGGTCGGCACATACTCTTCTGCTTCTTCGGCGGCAAATGTCAGCATCGGACAGCACATAGCCAGCACCATAGCAGCAGAGACTGCCCACATCATTTTGTGTTGTATTTTTTTCATCTTCTAACCTCTCTCTTCCTTTGTTAAATTTTGTCTGTTCAGAAAACCTGCTGGAGGCAGCTCTTCCGTCTGCCGCAGGGCAAGTTTGAAACAGGCCGGATCTGCTGCGGCAAACACCTGATGCAGATGTAAACAGCAGCAAAAATGCCATGAATAACGGCCTGCATAAGCAAGCGCATTCATGGCATCATACTTCTATCTTCTTTAATCTCTTTAAATCCCGTGATAGCGCTCCACTGATGTGACAGTCCACAGCATATTCTGCTGCGGCCCAGAAGCCGCATCCCAGGGACGAAAAACAGCTTCTTCGGCGGTCTCCCCTTTCCCAGCTGCAGCGGCAGTCCGGCCTTTAGCCAGGTCTTTCTGCCTGTCTCCCTTACTTTACTGCACAGATCACACATAGAAACGATTCCCTCCGGTTTCGTTTACGGTGTCATTTCTGGTACTGATGAATCCCGCACCTCTATCAAGTCCATTATTCATTTAATAAAGTTGTATCATTTCTCATAGCATATGTCAAGAAAGAAAAATCTTCCAGCCATAATTTGAAGCTATTCCTTAAACATACTGAATACATGCATCAATTCTTTTTGATTCTCCAGACCCAGTTTCTTTACGATCCTGCCCTTTTGATTCGCAATGGTCTTGGGGGATGACAAAAGTGTATTTTCCTTTCCCATCATAATATGGAACACCGCCTTCTCCGCCTCCGAAAGACAAGACAGCGCCGCCGAAGCAATCAGATACTCCTGAGCTGTATGTCCTTCTGCGGTTGCACGGATATTTTCCACCAAAAAGGACATTTGGCTTTTAAAGATATAACCAGATGCAAATGCTTCTTCCGCAGCCTTGAAAATCATATCCGGCGTGTCAAGAGCCGTAAGGATCAGCACCTTTGCGTCTGTCTGGATTCGGATCTCCCTGGAAAGGAGAATCCCGTCCATATTGGACACGCCCAGGTTCAGGTCCATCAGTACGATATCCGGCTGTTCCTTATGCACCTTTTCCAATACCTTTTTCTGATCCGGACCGCCGATGATCACTTCGATATCCTTTTGTTTTTTCAGCAACTTCTGAACCAGATATACAAAATCGTTGTCATCTTCTACAATTAATACTTTTATCATCTTTCTTTTGTCTTACCCCCCCCCCTGAATCCCCGGGGTAAACACAATGTAAACTCTGTTCCATGCCGTTCCGGTTCCGTGGAGCTTCTCACATTTATATAACCGTTATGCCGCTTGATCACATCTTTACAATAGGCAAGCCCCAGCCCAAAATGTGAGTAATCCACATAAGACGTATAGTAAAAATTAAAAATACGTTCCAGATCCTTTTCCGGTATTCCATGACCTGTATCAGATACACGGAGTAAGACGATATCCTTTTTCGGTCTCAGGGCGGCGAGTGTCAATGTGCCATCCTCTCCCATAGAGTCTATTGCGTTTGCTGCCAGGTTACATAAAACCTCCTTCATGTGATAGGGATCACAGTACAGACCCGAAACATTGGAACCAACTTCAATCTTTATCGTTCCCTTCCACTCTGAAAGTTCATCTGCGATCTCTTCAAAAAGAGCCTTTATATCTATACATTCCAGTTCAATCTGAATATCGCCGGAACACAAATTACTCCGCCGGACAAATTCCTCGATGTGGGTAATGGAGCGATCCAGGATATCCAGCTCAACTTTTGCCTCAGAAATCCCCAGTTCACGGATGAACTGGGTACTCAGACGAAGCTTCGCGGTTTCATTTTTCAACATATGGATAATATACCTGATATCCTCCGGAAGCTGGGCCTTATTCTCCGACCAGTCAAAATACTGTCTGTTCAGCCGCAATCCCCAGATTCCTTTGTGAAAAAGAAGATAGAGATAATAAAACAGCAGGCCGAAAATGATCAGCACATTGCCCTGCCAGAGTTTGTAAAGCTTTTCCAGCTTCAGCATATGTACCGGGAATATCGTAATCAGCCAGTACCAGAGCGGCAGAAGCACAAACACTGCTATAAATCTGCGCTGGCTGAACTGATGGCTTTTTCTCTCCCTGAAAAGTGTCAGCATGACCAGTATGGTCATAAACACTCCGTACAAAAGATTGTAAATCCCTACCACCAGAAATGCTTCCGGATGTGTATATATGATCCGTTTGGTCTGGCTCCAGGGGTAAATGATCGCGAAAACCAATACCGGCAAAAACACGGCCACCCGCAGAATCCGGAATAACCGCGGCTTTCTCTTGTCCATGCTGCAGAAATATAAGCTGCAGATGACTCCGCAGGGCATCGCAAGGTAGTAGAGCACGGCTGTCAGAACCGAATTGATCAATTCATCCGTATGATATCTGACACCCAGAAGACATATGCGGGAATCTGCGAAGAAACCGCCGTAAAACAGATATTCCTTCCAGACCCCGAGACTCAGCAGGAAACCGGAAATACAACACCACTGGTTTACCTTATTCCCCGGACTGGAAAGCAATATCATCAAATGCAAGCCCCAGATCAATACTGTAAAAAGCAGTAAAAATGTGACCGGCAAGCCCTGTTCTATCATAACAATCCCCCCAAGCCGGACAAAACAACCATCTTCACTTCATAGAGGGATACCCTGGGTATCCCTCTATGAAACAGCCGAATAGCCATAATGAGATGCCCATGGGTATCTTTGTAAAGTTTTCCGGTCTTTTATTTATATCATTCTTATTAATGTTATAGTAACATTTTTCTAGTGTCAATAAAATACTGCCCGATTCTTCCCAAACTTTATAGGATTGCAGAGTTACTGTTCACCCCCTTTGGGTGCTCCAGTAACAGTATCCAGCCCATTTTAAGTCGCCTTCGGCGAGGGGCTGGATATTATGGAAAATATTACTTTATTGGCCGGACGCCGTGCAGCAAGTGCACGACACCGTGTGAACAGTAACATTGCAGATCCACTTTCTCAGCTTCTGATCAGACTCTCTACCTCTTCCTTCTCCGGCATCGCACGAATCGCACCTTTCCTTGTTGTAACGATCGCTGCCGCCGCATTTGCAAATGTAAGCATCTCTCCAAGCTGTTCTTCCGTCAGATTCTCAAAGTCGTGCTCCAGGATATAATTCAGGGAACTTCCGCAGAAGGTATCGCCTGCGCCTGTAGTCTCAATGGTATTGCACTTGAAGCCGGCCCGCTCCACACGCATCCCTTTGTAATACGCACGGCTTCCGTCCTTTCCCATGGTCAGAAGGATCAGCGGGATCTGATATTTTTCCTGAAGATAACGGATTCCTTCATCATAATCCTCCATCCCGGATACAAACTGAATCTCATTGTCAGAAATCTTCAGGATATCACAGAAACCGAATCCATATTCCATCTGCTCCTTCGCCAATTCCAGGGAACTCCACAGAGGCGGTCTCAGGTTCGGGTCAAAGGAGATCAGAAGTCCCTTGTCCTTCGCCGCATGAAGCGCCTTTTTAGTCGCCTCGCGCACGCCTTCATGGGTCATGGACAAGGTCCCGAAGTGGAACAGCCTGGTCTTTGCCAAAAACTCTTCATCCACCTCTTTTGCCGTCAGCATCATATCTGCCCCGGGATTCCGGTAAAATGAAAACTCTCTGTCTCCGTCCGGAAATGTGTGGACAAAGGCCAGTGTCGTATTTACCTGCTCATCAGTCAGCAGGCTGGATGTATTGATCCCCACATCTTCCAGAGTTGCGCGAAGCAAGGTCCCGAACTGGTCCTTCCCTACTTTTCCAAGAAATGCGGTCTTTTTTCCCATCTTATTTAAAAGTGCCAGCACATTGCACGGCGCCCCTCCGGGGCATGCCTCAAACAGGTTATTGCCCTGTTCGCTCTGGCCGCTCATCGTAAAATCAATCAAAAGTTCACCCATAGCGATTACATCAAATTCTTTTTCCATCATTCCTTCTCCTTTCGTGCTTTTGTACCTTCTGAACACTTTTTACGATATTAGTATAGCGGATTTTGGAACAGAATACAATGTTTCTCATTATATTCCGTATTTTTTTACCGGAATCAGCAGCGTCTGGCCGATATAGATCATATCGCTGGTCAGCCCGTTCAGCTCCCGGATCGCTTCTACCGTAGTATTATACCTTCTGGAGAGTTCCCACAGGGTATCCCCCATCCGGACCGTATATTCAATATACGGCGCTTCGGAAACTGAGGGAATCTTCAGCACCTGTCCGATGTACAGCATGCTGCCCGTCAGGCCGTTGAGGCTCTTGATGGCGTCCACTGTGGTATTGTATCTCTGGGAGAGCAGCCAGAGAGTGTCGCCGGGCTGGACTACATATTCAATATAATCAGTCCCTGGTCCCGGCATGGGAACATTATCTCCGATACCCAGGTACACATCATAAAGTGCCTTCCACGTATTTGTCCCTACGATCCCGTCCGGATCCAATCCCATGGCGTTCTGAAACGCAACCACCGCCTGCCTGGTCCCGCTTCCGAAAATCCCGTCCTGGGTGACTCTCGGAACCATAGGATAAAATTCCGAGATCAGATTCAGCAGATACTGCAGGGTGATGACATCCGCGCCCCGTGATCCCTGCCGAAGTACCGAACCTGGCGGGACCGTTCCGATACCTAGCGCCGTCCCCTCACTGTCCAGCTCTGCCAGCCGGGCTACGGCAGTATACAGATAGGATATCTTATACCAGGTGGATTTTCCCACCACCCCGTCTGCCGCCAGATTAAAAACACTCTGGAATTTTGTCACCGCCGCCCTGGTGCTGTCCCCGAATACCCCCGCCTGATCTGTGATCTCCGGGATGGCCGGATAATTTCTGCGGATCCTGTTCAGATAAGTCTGGATGACCTGTACGTCAAGCCCCCTGCTTCCGGTCCGAAGTGGTGTGCCCGGATAGGAAGACAGGACTCCGGTTACGACATTGGTTTCTGCTATTTCTATATTATTCGGGTAGTAGTTTCGGAGAATCTGCAGAGGTGTCAGCCCCCTCTCTGCCAGGCTGACTGTCCCCCACTGGGACAGTCCGGAGCAGGTCGCAGTTGTTCCGTTGCAGAAGGAAGTAAAATAGGGGGCATTCTGACCCTGCCTGCGGACATACTGGTTGAAGATCTCATCCACGATCCTGCTGATAGATTCAAAGATTGTCCGTCCGTGAACATATGCCTGGTCATAAGCGGTGCTGCTAGTGATATCAAAGGGATATCCGCGGCTCCTGTACCATTCAGTGAATACACGGTTCAGAGCAAATGTAATGATCGCATAGATATTCGCCCGCAGCGACGCGTCCGGCCAGGTGGGATATATTTCGCTGCTGGCTACATTTTTGATATAATCGGTAAACCGGACCTGTACATTCGACGCAGAAGAGGACGGACTGCCCAAATGTACTGTGATCGGATCTGGGATCACGACCTGTCTCAGGACCCGGAGCCTGGGATTCGGTTTTTCCTGAATCCTCTTTACGTCTGACGCAGCGGCAGGCTTCTCAATGGTGATCTCACTTACCGTCGGGCTGCGCTGCATCTGCTGCATAGGCAGAAGCTCCGCCGGCTGGATCGCCGTCTCTTCCTCATAGATGGGCACCCCGGAAATATAAAGCGAATTAAAGCCTGCTGCCCGCACAAGTACGTCATACCCCGTATAAGGAGTACCGGAATAGTCCGGATCCAAAGAGAGGTTCCTGTCCACGGTTTCCAGAGAAACCTTCTCTGTCTCCCCGCTTTCATCTGTCGTCAGTTCATACACGCTGCTGCCCCGGGAATCCAATATCCGGATCTCCGCTCCGGCAATCGGAACGGCTCCGTCCGCAGTCCGCGCCTGAATGATTAAATATCCTTTCGCCATAAAACTCAAACTCCCTGTTTTCGTCTGTTTTATTATATGACAGACGGAAGTAAAAGGTTCCTCTCTTTCCGCCTTTCTCACAGGGAGTTCTATTTTGAAGCATTGGGCAGTTCCTAATTAAAATAAACCAGTTCCTCAATGGAATCCGCCATCTCCACATTTTCCGCTTCCAGAACCGGGCCTGTCCCCCGGTAAAGCGCCGTCCTGGCAAAACCGATTTTTGCACGGACCTTCACCCACTGTCCGGGTTTCAGCTTCGGTGCAAAAGCGCTTTTGCATAGATATCCGAGAAATGTCGTATCATCTGCGCAGCATGTCATTGCCATGCGTCCCGGCAGGAACGTCTTTGACGGAAATGAACGGGGTTTCAGTACCTTGGCCGTGTACTCTACAACCTTCCCTTTATATTTATCGGGATGCTCCATCATGTCCACATACCAGATTCCATAATCCTCGGGCCGGATCTCGATGACCGGCGCTTCCATATCATAGGGCACATCATTTTCAAAAATATTTTCCACTTCGCCCTTTTCATCCTCAAAAATGACTTCTGCCTGTGGGCTCACCACCTTCACGCTCCTGCGGTAGCCTGCCAGGGGCTTGATGTCGCTGCAGCGGTTGAACAGCACCAGTTCCGATCCCCGGACCATCTCCACAAACAACGGTTTCAGATTCGTCAGATACATCTGGAACGTGCTGGCGTCCACGGTGGTCAGCTTCTGCTCGATCCCCCAGCCGTCGGGAAGCTTCAGGTTCTCGAAGTCACTGACCTTCCACATGCCGTTGTATTCTACCACTACCCGTTCTGGATGGTGCTTTTCATCCAGCGCTTTCAGAAATTCTTCCGTCAGTTCTTCCTGGGATTCCACCCGTTCCACAACGATATTGAACTTTTTCAGTCCCGCCGCACCGTATTCTTCCTCCCCTTCCTCACAGAGGATGAGAAGTGTTGTGCCCGGAATCTGAAAGTAATCCTGTTCCAATGTAAACTTCAGGAACTGCGTCTTCCCGCTGTCCAGAAAACCAGTCATCAGATATACCATTACATCTGGTTGATCCATTTTTTCTTTCCTTTCCGGCTATATGCCCATCCTCTGCAATCCAAAAAGTTCTGAGAGCTTTACTTCGTCAAGCTTTGAACCGATAACGCAGATCCGTCCCGTATATTCCGCAGATCCGCTTCTGACCTCGTGCTCCTCCGGCACCATATCGAAATAGATCCACTCTCCGTCCGCTCCGGCAACCATACCCTTTGCACGCAGGATCGTACCGTAGATCTCTTCGTTTTCCAGAGCCTTCAGGATGCTGCTGATCTCCTCCTTTGTGTAAACCTTGACTGTCTCCCTGCCCCAGCTTGTGAATATTTCATCCGCATGATGATGTCCGTGATGATGGTGATGGCGGCCATGTTCTGCGTGGTTTTCTTCATGGTGGTGCTCATGAGTATGAGAATGGTGGTCATGTCCTTCATGGAACTCGTCATGATGATGCTCGTGAACATGACCTGTATGAGCCTCCTCATGGTGATGCTCATGAGTATGTCCTGTGTGCGCTCCCTCATGGCAGTGCCCGTGAGCATGGCCGCCGTGTCCTTCATGATCTTCCTCATGATGGTGGTGATGGTGATGTCCGCATCCGCATTCTTCCCCGTGTTCATGAACTTTCCCGCATTCCGGGCAGCTAAGCTCAGACAGCAGTTCCTCCTCCAGGGACCTGCTGCCTTCCATGATCTCCAGCAGCTTTTCACCAGAAAGCTCAGCGATCGGCGTTGTAATGATCGGAGATTTTTCGTTGATTCCCCGCAGGATCTTCACGCTTTCTTCAATCTTCTCCTGTTTTGCTCTGTCGGTCCTGCTCAGGATCACCGCTCCCGCATATTCGATCTGGTTGCTGAAAAACTCCCCGAAATTCTTGCTGTATATCCTGCATTTCGTCACATCTACCATGGTCGTAAAACTGTTCAGTTTGGCGTCAATCTGCTCCGCCACATCCTGTACGGCCTTGATTACGTCAGAGAGCTTCCCCACACCGGAGGGTTCGATCAGAATCCTTTCCGGGTGATACGTATCCACAACCTCCTTCAAAGATTTTCCAAAATCCCCGACCAGAGAGCAGCAGATACATCCGGAATTCATCTCCCGGATCTCAATGCCGGAATCCTTTAAAAATCCGCCGTCAATCCCAATCTCCCCAAATTCATTTTCAATCAGCACAACCTGCTCTCCCGAAAAAGCCTCCTGCAGCATTTTCTTAATAAACGTTGTTTTTCCTGCTCCCAAAAAGCCGGATATAATATCAATCTTTGTCACGATATCAGCCTCCTTTTATTTCCTGCTGCCTGTACCATACAGCCGCAAAATATTTCATTCTCGTCATTTAAGATCCAACTCGATCGGACAGTGATCCGATCCGTACACCTCTGTCAGGATCTTCGCGTCCTCCAGCTTATCCTTCATGCCTTCCGACACGCAGAAATAGTCGATCCGCCACCCCGCATTTTTCTCACGTGCTTTGAAGCGGTAGGACCACCAGGAATAGATCCCTTCCTGTTCCGGATAGAAGTATCGGAAAGTATCAATAAATCCAGCGTCCAGAAGCTCCGTGAACTTCTGCCGCTCCTCGTCCGTAAATCCGGCATTCTTCCGGTTCGACTTCGGATTTTTCAGGTCGATCTCCTGATGCGCCACATTCATATCTCCGGTCACGACCACCGGCTTTGTCTCTTCCAGGTGCTTTAAATAGGCTCGGAAATCGTCTTCCCACTTCATCCGGTAATCCAGACGTTTCAATCCGTCCTGCGAGTTGGGCGTATACACTGTGACAAAATAAAAATCCGCAAACTCGCAGGTGATCACACGGCCTTCCTGGTCATGCTCTTCGATCCCGATTCCGTAAAATACGTTCAAAGGCTCTGTTTTTGTGAATACCGCCGTCCCAGAATAGCCTTTTTTCACCGCATAGTTCCAGTATTGGTGATAGCCCTCCAGTTCCAGTTCAAGCTGTCCCGCCTGCAGCTTCGTCTCCTGCAGGCAGAGGATATCCGCATCCGCCTGTTTAAAAAAATCCAGAAATCCTTTCTGGATACAGGCGCGGATACCATTTACATTCCATGAGATCAGTTTCATAATCTGCCGCCATCCTTCCTCTATTCTTCCTATCCGTAGTATACCTCTTTTAGCGTCAGTCCGCAAGCCGGCGCCAGAAATCCAGCCTGCCAGCGTTCCCCGCCGTCCAAAAGCGCCGCCGTTTCTTCTATGGTCCTCTTCCCTGTCGCCGCTTCCAGGATCGTTCCTGTCAGGATCCGCACCATATGGTACATGAATCCATTTCCCTCATAAATGATAGTTACCTTACTTCCCTCTTCCTCTATCCGGATATCATAGATGTTCCGAACGGTAGACTGGTCCTCGTTCCGATCTGTAAATGCGGCAAAATCATGCTTTCCGACCAGGCTTGCTGCAGCCGCTTTCATTGCTTTTATATCCAGTTTTTCCGGAAAATGAAAGCAATATCTCCGGGTAAATACATCCGCCTTGTCCCGCGTATCAATCGTATATTCATACCGTTTTCCGCCGGCACTGTACCTTGCATGAAATCCATTTTTCACAAGCTCTGCGCCGATCACACGGATATCCTCCGGCAGCATCCGGTTCAGTTCCTCCTGAAATACTTCTTCCTTCACCTTTCCCGGCAGGCGGATGCTGGCTGTCTGGGCTTCTGCGTGAACGCCGCCGTCCGTCCGTCCGGATCCATTGACTTCTACAGGAAATCCTTTCAGGGCGCAGATAGTCCGTTCCAGGGTTCCCTGAACCGTCAGCTCCGTATCCGGCTGTCTCTGCCAGCCCTGATAACGGGTTCCGTCATATGCGATCGTCAGTTTATAAGTTCTCATCTCTTTTCCCTTCTTAATCTACGCCTCATCCAGACTGCACACCTTCCCGTCCTGGAGAAACAGCACTCTGCCGCACAGCATGCTGACCACATCCAGATCATGGGACACAAACAGGTAACAGATCTTTTCTTTCTCCTGCAGCTCTTTCAGTAACGCGATGATCTGCGCCTGTACCGTCACATCCAATGCAGAAAGCGGTTCATCCGCCAAGATAAACTTTGTCCCTGTGATCAAAGCCAGCGCGATACTGACCCGCTGCCGCTGCCCGCCGCTCAGTTCTCTGGGATATCTTCCGTAAAACTCCTCCGGCAGATGAACCCTCTTCAGCATTTCCTCCGCCTTTTCCCGGCGCTCCTGCCTGGTGAATCCGCCTTTTACTCTCAGCGGTTCCTCCAGGATCCAGCCGATCGTTTTCCTCGGATTCAAGGCGCTGAACGGATCCTGAAATACCATCTGGGGGCGCTGCGTATAATGGATGACCTCCCCCTCATAATCTTTCAAAAGCCCGAGCACACATTTACAGAGCGTAGATTTTCCGCTGCCGCTTTCCCCCACCAGACCGACGATTTCCCCCTCAAATAACGTAAAGGAAATATCGTCCAGAATCTGCCTTCTCGTTTTTCCCTCTTTATAATAAGCATTTACATGCTTCACTTCCAAAATCTTTTCCGGCAAAGCCCTCACCTGCTTTCTTCCTTCGCCTCAGCAGCTCATAATACCGGTTTTCCCTGGTTCTTGCCGGGATCGCCGCGATCAGCTCTCTGGTATATTCTGACTGCGGATTCTCAAAAATTTCCTTACAGTCCCCTTCTTCCACAACCTGGCCGTCCTTCATGACCAGCACACGACGGCACAGCGTATTGACTACCCGCAGGTTATGGGAGATGAACAGGATGCCCATACCATATTTCCGATTCAGCTTTTTCAAAAGCTCTAAAATACTTTCCTGGGTCCCCACATCCAGTGCAGTCGTGGGCTCATCCGCGATCAGCAGCCTGGGGCGGCATACGATCGCCGCAGCGATCATCACCCTCTGCCGCATTCCCCCGGAAAGCTCGTGAGGGTATTTGTTATACAATTGCTCCGGATGATCCAGTTCCACCTCTTCCAGTGCCTTCAGCGCAAGTTCTTTTCGTTCCCTGCTCTTCATGCGAAACCTTCTGCTTCTGTCCTGGCGGCTTCCCCGGGAATGCAGAAGCAGCGCCTCCTCCACCTGTTTCCCGATCCGCATGGTAGGATTCAGTGCGGTCATAGGTTCCTGGAAGATCATACTGATCTCGCTTCCCTGAATCCCGCGCATTTCCTTTTCCGTCAGCCCAAGCAGGTCCGTATCATCCAGCCAGACCTTTCCCCCGTCCAGAACCGCGTGCTTTTTCAAAAGCCCTGCAACCGTCAGCGCGGTCATCGTCTTACCGGAACCGGATTCCCCCACAATACCAAGGATGTCCCCGGTCTCTACTGAAAAAGAGACATTTTTGACCACCTCTTCTTTCTCACTCCGGTCCTCAAAATGAATCGACAGATTTTCTACTTTCAGCACTATCTTCCACCTCCAAACTGATCCAGAATCCCCTCGCCTAACAGACCCACCCCCAATATCAGCAGTACCAGGAAAACGCCCGGAAAGACGGCGCACCACGGCCCTCCGGCCAGATAAGTCTGGGATTCTGAGAGCATCCTTCCCAGGCTGGCATCCGGCGGCTGCACCCCGATCCCCAGATAGCTCATGCCGGCCTCCGCAAGCACCGCATTGTTGAATCCGATCGCCAGAGCAGACAGCAGCGCCGGCAGGATGTTGGGCAGCATGTGTACAAATAAGATACGCGGTGTAGATACACCGATCAGCCTCGCGCTGGTTACATAATCGGCTTCCCGCAGCCGTAAAAACTCTCCCCGGACGATCCGTGCAAAACTGGGAATAAATGCGATTCCAAGGGCCAGCATCACCTTATAGGTGCCCGGGCCCAGGAGGGCAATGATGACCAGGGCCAGCAGTACACTTGGAAATGCGGCCACCGCGTCATTCACCCGCATAAGCGCTTCATCCAGCCAGCCGCCGAAGTATCCGGTCAGCGATCCCACGAGGATGCCGGCGATCCCCCCCATCAGAATAGTCCCCAGGGCAATGAGCAGCGTACTTCCCGCTCCTGACAGCACACGGCTCAGGATATCCCTGCCGAACTGATCCGTGCCGAAAAGGTGTGAAAGACTGGGCGGCTGGAGCTTCAGGGAGCCCTGCATGGCCTCCGGGTCGTATGGGGTCCAGACAAAGCCCAGCAGGATAAGGGCCAGCATCGTCGCCGTGATCGCAAGGCCAAGTATGAAATTGTGGGAGGTTATCTTTCGTTTCATGTTTCATCCGTTCCTTTCCATGTTCATCCCTGTATTTCCCGCTCAGACCTCAATCCGTTTATCCAGCTTATGATACAGCATGTCTACAAGGGTATTCATCACCAGGATCACCACTGCGATCAATACGATGACTGCCTCCACCACCGGATAGTCCCGTTTGGAAATAGAACTGATCAGCGTCCTGCCGATGCCGGGAATCCCAAACACATGCTCCACGACGATACTGTTTGCGATCATATCTGCAACCGCCATCCCCAGAAATGTGACCACCGGAACAATCCCGTTTCGGAATACATGGCACAGCATGACCCTCCACGGACTGCTGCCCCGGCTGTAAGCGGTCCGCACATAGTCCTGATGCAACTCTGCGATCAGCGAATTTCGGAGCATTTTCGTCGTCATGGCAGCCCTGGGAAGTGCGATCGCCAGGGACGGAAGGATCAGGTAGCCAAGGAATCCCGCCAGGCTCTCCGTATAGGACACATATCCCCCCGGAGTAAACCAGCGGAATACCAGCCCGAAGATCACGGTGAACATGATCCCGATAAAAAACGGCGGAACCGACATCGTCACCTGATTGAGGATCAAAAACATCCGGTCGAAAAAATGGTTCTCATACCGGGCACTCAGAATACTCACCGGAAGAGACAACAGCAGCGTAAAACAAAATGCAAGAACCGTCATGGCAACCGTGATGGGAAGCTTCTCCCCGATCATCTCCCGCACCGGGATCTGATAAAAATAGGATCTGCCCATATCCCCTGCCAGAAAATCTTTTCCCCACTGCACATAGCGCTCCGGCAGGGGCCGGTTCAGCCCCATCTCCTCCCGCAGCGCCTGCACTTTGCTTTCCGTTGCTTCCGTGCCCAGGATGGTCCTGGCCGGATCTCCCGGGATCACTTCAAATGCAAAGAAGGCAAGTATGCTGACAATTAATAATGTGATTATAAGACCAATGATTTTTTTGATAATATATTTCATACCTGCCCCCTGTTGTTTTTTCTATTGCTTATTTGTTTTCATACAGAAACGGAATCTGTTTCCTGTCTCTCACCTATGTGCATCCTATTCTACCATGTAGATCGTGGACATATCCTGTACATACAGCGGATAGAACTCATATCCGTCGAAGTTATCGCTGATCGCGACCATATTTGCCAGATCCTGGATATATACATTTGCCGCACGCTCCGCCAGGATCCCTTCCGCTTCTTTATACAGCTTTACCTTCTCGTCTTCATCTGTGGTGGCGATGGCTTCCTGGAACACTTTATCATATTCTTCATCACTGAATTTGATGAAATTCCCATGGCCGTCTGTCGTAAAACGTTCCAGCATAGCCCGTGCGGAAAGGTTCGACGCGTCCACACCAACCACCGTAGATTCAAATTTGCTGTTGGCATAGACCTCCTCCAGCCATGCTTCCCACTCCACCGGCTTGATGGTCGCATTGACGCCGATATTTTTCAGCTGCTCCACGATCACCTGGGCCGTGTCCACATGGGGCTTGTCCGCCGCGCTGACCGTGATCTCCAGGTCAAATCCATCGGCATACCCGGCTTCTTTCAGAAGTTCCTTTGCCTTCTCATAGTCTTGCTCATAGTAAGCGGAATATTCCTCGTCAAAATACTTTTTCAGCCCCGGATACATGCTCGTCCCGATCCGCGCGCCTTTTCCGTCCGCGATCATATCCATGATCTCCTGAGGATCAATGGCATAGCAGAGCGCCTGCCTGACCTTCTCGTTGTTCAGCGGCTCCACGGAATTGTTCAGATACAATGCCTGCACCAGGTTCATGGTTCCCTCTTCCACATGGAAGCCTTCCGTCAGCTCCGCCGCCTGGCTGACCGTCAGGCGCATGGCCATATCGATGGAACCGCCTTTTAAGTTCGTCACCAGCATATCGGCATCCGCCACCACCCGAAATTCCACCTCATCCAGATGTGCCTTCTCTCCCCAGTATTCCTCATTTTTCACAATGATCACATTCTCCTGGGGATTCCGGGAGTCATACTTGAACGGGCCAGTCCCGATCGGATCTGTCTCCAGCTCTTCATAATCCTTTGGCACGATAGCGGTGGTCATGTACGCCAGAAATTCCGTATTGGCCTCTGACAGCCGGATCTCTACCGTCTTTTCATCCGGGATCTCCACACTCTCTACAATAGAATACGCCGATACCAATGGATCCCCATTCGACGTATCGGCGCACTTGTCAATTGAATATTTAACATCCTCGGCAGTCACAGCATCCCCATTGTGAAACTTCACACCTTCGCGGAGTGTAAAGGTATACACCTTCGCGTCCTCGGAAATCTCGTAGGATTCTGCGAGCGCTTCGATCAGATTACCATCACTGTCCGGCTTTACCAGACCTTCGTAAATGTTAAATAAAACCTCTTTTGTTCCTGCCGATACTGCTCTGTGTGGGTCAAGACTGTCGAGATCCTGGGAAATACCAACCTTGATACTTCCACCCTCGACCGGGTTTTTACTCTTCGGAAGCTCATTCTCCGTTGTAGACTCGGGCTCCTTCTTGTCACCTGAACATCCGCTCAGTGCAACAGATACTGCCATCGTAAGCATCAAAAGAATACTAGTGATTCTTCTTTTCATGTTTTGTCTCCTTCTTCAAATAACCTCCATTATTAAATTGTCAACTTTATTTTAAAGGAAGCACTGCGGTTTGGCAAGTTTTTATTTTGGTACAATCCGTTATGGTATTACTCAGCCTTTTATACATCCGTACTGTCACAGGAACCTTTACCCCCAGCCGTGCGGCTTCTTTCACCATATATCCGCTGAAGGTCTCGAGTTCCGTCTCTTTTCCTCCCCAGACATCCCTCTGCAGGGAACTGGTAGCGTCCTCTGACAGTTCTTCGTAGAACCTTTTGATCATCTTTTCCGCATCCTCTTTTTGGATGTTTACACCTCTGGCCGCTGCCACCTCATATGCCTCATAAATGAGCTGCTCATATTCTTTGGCTTTATCCGGATTTCTCCGCAGTTCACCGATCGTATTGTTATAACAGGCAGTTGAAACATTATACGCACAATTCAAGATATATTTTTTCCAGATATCCTGTTCAATATCTTTTGAAATCTTATGGTGGATCCCTGCATTTCTCAAAAGTTCTGATACCTGTTCAACTGCGTATGCTTCTTTCTCTATCCTGGTCCCGATCCGCAGGCTTGCAAAGTTCCCCTGCTGGGTTATAGAGTGATCCGGATTCGCAAATGCGACAATATAGATCACGGTATCTATTACGATTCCTTTTTTCAGATATTTTCGTACCCGCTCTCCTACATCTGCCCCGTTCATGACCGGGATAATGACCGTATCCTTCTCCACGATTCCTCTGATCTGGTGACATACTTCTTCAAGAGAATAATTCTTTACACAAATAAATATATAGTCCTGCGGCTCCATCTGATCTGCGGAGGATACCACCTCATGAGGCATCACAGATAACTCGCCATGATGATCGCTGTGTACCCTGATTCCTGCTCTGCGGATCGCTTCCCCCCGTCTGCCTCTTGCCGCTGCCGTCACATTGGGATATTCTGCTGCCAGCATTGCAGCTGTATATCCCCCTACTCCGCCGATCCCGATTACTGCTATCTTCTTATCCTTATATTCCTGCTGTCTCATCGTTGATCCCACCCTGCTTATATTTTATCAAACTAAAATACAGAAAACCTGCCGCCGGCAGCTTTTCTGCATACGATAGTATTCAAAAGACTGCCGCAAAATCCCGCGGCAGTCTCTTGTTTCTTGAATATTTCCTCTAAAAATGAAGCTCTGTACGCTGGATCAAGTCCTTCTGCAGCGGCTTGCCAAGCTCCACAAAGTAAGCGCTGTATCCGGCAACACGTACCAGCATATCCTTATAATCTTCCGGTTTTTTCTGAGCGGCCCTCATCGTTGCCGAACTCATAATATTGAACTGTACATGCATTGGCTTCTTCGCAATATACTCGTCAATAAAGCTTACCAGATTATCTCTTCCCTCAATACCTGCTACAGATTCCTGCGGGAATTTCAGGTTCATCAATGTTCCGTTTGTAGCAAGGCTGTGGTCAACTTTGGCAAGTGAATTTACCACTGCTGTCGGCCCGTTGATATCGTGTGAGCAGCAGTCCGTATGTACCGGCCCCATATTATCAGAGATTGCTTCTCCCTTCTTCCGTCCGTCAACAGAAGCATTCGTATTCATTCCCATGGCAACATTTGCATTGACGGAATATACGCCTGGGCTGAAAATTCCGCCTCTCGGATTTTTCCTTCCGCTGATATGCCTGCAGTAGCATTCAAACATATACTTAAACAGTTCATCTGCATAATCGTCATCATTGCCATAATGGTGGACCTTGGAGCTGTTCACATATGCATACAGCTTCTCATAGCCCTTCCAGTTATTCTTAACCGCATCCAGCAGCTCCGCGCCTGTGCAGCGCTTCTCGTCAAATATAAGCTGCTTGATCGATGCCAGTGAGTCTGCGCAGGTTGCCATTCCGCTTGCCTGCGGTCCTGTACCGTTATACTTTGCCCCGCCTTCTGTCACATCTTTGCCGGAAGCGACACAGTCTGCATAGAACATAGACAGGTATGGAAGCGGCTTGATCTCTCTGTGGATATTATCGATGATGCACAGGCTGCTGCACATCTGATCTGTCCAATACTCAAACTGTGTATCCACGCTTGCAAGGACCTCGTCGAAGCTCTGATATGTCTCCAGACTTCCGGAATCCGGTCCAAGCTGCTTGCCTGTGTTCAAGCTGCGTCCCCCGTTCAGTACCATTTCCATCATCTTCGGTGTATTCACATATGCGGCGTCATGCCATCCGTACTCCTTGCCCGGAAGGCTGATCTCCACGCATCCTACCACACAGTAGTCCCTTGCTTCTTCCAGAGACATGCCCTTCTTCATCATGCCCTGGATCGCCGGCTCGTCATTAAAAAGCTTTGGATGGCCATAACCGGCGCGGATACATTCCACCGTTTTGATCTTCAGCTCATAGGGCGTGCCTTCATGCATACGCACGCAGACCCATGGATTCATCATACGCGTATGAGCCGAACCCTCCAGCATCAGCATCGTCAGGTCATTCGTGGCATCTCTGCCCTCTTTATCCATTCCGCCGATCGTCAGAGATTCTCCGCCGAAGCCACGGCCGTTGCGCAGTGCCATGCTGCCTTTGTCCTTCAGCTTTGTCGGATTATTCATCTTCACATATTCAACCTCGATCAGTTCAAGCGCAAATTCTTTGCTGATCGTATTATTTTTCATATCCTCTTCATAGAACGGATACAGCCACTGATCCATACGGCCATAAGAGATGGAATGTCCGTTGCTCTCTACCTGGATCAATGCCGTTGCGATATTGAACAGCTGCATTGCCTGCCAGAACGTCTTCGGCGCGCCGCCGGCTACCGCATGACAGTTCTCCGCGATCGCAAGGAGCTCTTCCTTCCGTTTTCCGTCTGTTTCTTTTGCCGCCATCTCCTCAGCCAGCACCGCATAACGCTCCGTATACTTCTTCGCCGCCTGGTGCATGATGACCGCCGCCTGATAGAAATCTCTCTTGCTGCCATATTCCGGATCTCTCTTGCTGAGTCCTGCAAGCTTTTCTTCTGCTTCTTTGATCAGTCCGTCAAATCCGAGGCTCATAAGCCTTGGATAATCAATCGCCAGATGTCCTGTTCCCGCATAGTGGTAGAGGTTTGTCTGGAAGATCTTCTC
Source organism: Lachnospiraceae bacterium M18-1 (assembly GCA_000403295.2). Taxonomy (GTDB): domain Bacteria; phylum Bacillota; class Clostridia; order Lachnospirales; family Lachnospiraceae; genus Schaedlerella. The sequence goes on from KE159605.1 coordinate 2,002,119, forward strand.
TCCTACCTCCGAGCCCTTCTTCTGGTCCTCATCCAGCCTTGCATTGACTGCGTCATCTATGGTCTTGCCCTGCCACCACTTACAGAGCTCAACCGTCTCCTGACGTTCCTCGTCATTTCTGAAATAGAACTGGTCATGATCACGCTCTTCAAACGGAGAATGCAGCACCTCTTCGATAATCCAGTTGACGGAAAATTCCGGATAGATCGGAGATGCTTTCGCCGGCGCCGCGATTTCTCCCACGATCAGATCTTCATCATAAATATAAAGGGTCGTGTTAAGAAGTACATTCTCAAATGCATACGCACATACAAGTTTTCTGGAAAGTCCTGACTTTTCATACTTCTTATAGGTTTCTGTCACCAGTCTCAGTCTCTCCACATCAATGTCATAATTCCTGTCCAGGAATGTCTGCCTCAGATGGTTGACACGAGGAAACGGTGACCAGTCCTCGTGATGAACCTGGTATCCAAGACTGTAGGTCTTGTCAAAAGGTTCTGTTCCGCATGCGTTTGTGTGTGTTTGATCTTTCATTTTAGCTCCTCCTTCACATAGAAATAAAATTTTTGTGGTTTTATATTATTTATCATTCTTTTTCCTTCGTTCCTACCAGGCAGTGAATCCCCCGGCTGTTAAAATAATCCGCGATCTTCGATACATGCTTCTGGAACTGTCTGCGGTTCACTTTCACGCCTTCCATTTTGTACGGGAGGTCCAACGATGTATATTTTTCTTCACCAAGTCTCATAAAGCTCAAAAGCTGAAGGGTCCTGACCCGTCCCTGCATCTCGTTCAGTATAAAATCTGCCGTTGCTTCCAGATTTTCTGCATCGTCATTTACATTCGGGATCACGGGGATCCGCAGGATCAGTTCTCTGTTCTCATCGGCCAGCCGCTTCAGGTTCTCCAGAATTTTCTCATTATGCACCCCGGTATGCTTCTTATGAATCTCAGAATCCATATGCTTAATATCGGAGATGATCAGGTCCGTAAAAGGCAGTATTTTTTCTACCTCTTTCCATTCTCCGTAAAAGGTAGATTCAAAGCAGGTGTGGATTCCTTCTTCCTTACAGGCCTTCATAAGTTCTGCCGCAAAATCAGCCTGAACAAGAGGATCTCCGCCCGAAAGCGTCACGCCTCCGCCTGAGCTGTCATAATACCCCTTGTCCTTGAGGATTTCGTTCATACAGTCTTCGACAGACATTTTCTTTCCCCACTTCTTGACCGCATCTGACGGACAGGCATCATAGCAGGCAAGGCAGTTGGTACACTTACTCCGGTCAATAGAACCGATCCTCCCCCGCTTAAACAGGATCACGCCTTCCTGCGGACAGGCATCTTCACACATTCCGCAGTTCTTCCGCAGGATACATTGGGATTTGTAGATTCCAGGCTCGCTCTGCATCTTCCAGCTTTCGGGATTACTGCACCAATCACATCTCAGCGGACACCCCTTCAAAAACAATTCCGTTCGCAGGCCTGGTCCGTCGTGGATCGTGAAGCGCTGAACATTAAAAATAATTCCTTGCTGTGACAATTTTCCTTCCTTTCCTCTATCGCCGTTTACTCGTTTCTCTATTGAGGAAAGTATACCAAATATCCCTATTCCTTTAAATCAGCCGTTCGCACTATTTTATATAAGGAATATTCCCTATCACCGCCATTCCCGCCCCGTCCGGATGAATCACAGAAGGAGCAGGGCGCCGTAAACGGGATCTCCTATCTCTGATTCTCCATCCACTTATAGAGCTGAAGCCGGTTATTTACACCGCATTTCATATAAATATTCTGAACATGCTTCTTCACGGTATGGTAGCTCACGATCAGTTCGTCTGCGATCGCCTGGTATGTCAGGCCTTTGTGCATCAGCTCCGCTACCCGCTGCTCTGCGGGAGTAAGCGGCAGATTGGTCCCTGTAAATTCCGTATCTTTTTTCTTTTCTTTTGCAGAAATCGTGATCCAATGATAACGGTCTATGATTCCGTTTGAATAGCTCTGGTCATAGGTGTATATTTTAAAAATATAATTTTTGATCACACGGGTCCGGACGGAATTTTCCGTAACCGCCTCCTCCGTGTCTCCTAACAGGAACGGCAGCCAGCTGCACGGAGCTGTGCTGCTGATCTGCTCTTCTATGGCGCTTCCCAGGATATCCTTCAGATACTCCTGGGCCGTCTTGTTGTAGCTCATGATATGCATAAAATCATCCGTCACGAGATAAGCCTTCTCACCGGACTGGATGATCTCGCTTTGAATATTCGCGACGATCTTGGCCTGTTCGTATTTTTTAAAATTTTTATATGCATTGGCGAGATATACGTATATTTTATTGAGTTTTTCTATTTCTTCCTCCGAAAAATCACCATCTTCTTTACTTTTAAAAAATGATACCTGGATATATGCATTGATTCCAAATGCCATTGTCACACTGTAATGTGCCTGAAAATTTTCTTCTAAAAATCTGACATACGCGGAATGGCTGTAATCTTCAGAACGGATGATGTCCGTTGATTTATACAGTCTTGGAGTCACATTAAAGTATGTCAGATGATCACGGACCGCTTCTTCATGAAGTACGTACCTGACCACATCATTTGCAATATATTTCCGGTATGGATGTGACGCGCTGTCAAGAAGTACCCCGTTTCGATGGGTCCAGGAGAGAAATTTCCCCTCCGTATCAAAATAAGAGATCAGGACATCCCTCAATCCAAAGTTCCGTTCCAGAGAATCCAGCAGCACAACTCCGAAAAATTCTCTTGCAGAAATCTGATGTTCCGACATTTCCGAGAAAAAATTCATACGCCCTTCATCTTCGTATATCATACCATGCTCCTCCCGTACCAAATCTATATTAGGGACAGTATTCCGAAATTCCAGCCTGCTCATACATCCGCAAAATCGTGCTCACGCACTCTTACGTCTGTTAACGCAGCAGTACAGTTGGAAAAATTCAAAATACTGTCCCCAATGTGATATTTTACATTGCCTTTTTATACAATGCAATCATATCTCTGATATTCGTCTGTCTTGGATTTGCCAGGACATTGGCGCTCTTCATAGCATCCTCTGCCATGGCTTCGATCTTATCCTCTGTCACACCGATCTCCGACAATGACGCCGGGATTCCAAGATCTGCATTTAATTCCCTGATCTCGTCAATCAGCATCTGCGGTTCGAAATCAGCCGCAGACTCTTTTTTTCTGCTGATATAGTGGTAGATCTTCTCGTACCGCCCGTCGTCGGCCAGCCCGTTATATTCCATGACCGCCGGCAGGAGCACCGCATTCGCAACACCGTGAGCCACGTGGAAGTAAGCGCTCACCGGATGGCTCATAGCATGTACATTGCCAAGCTTTGCCCAGGCAAATGCGATCCCTGCGAAATTGCTTCCCAGCATCATCGCACTTGCAGCTTCTATGTTCGTTCTGTTTGCGACAAACCGGCGGATATTTCCTCCGATCAGTTCCATTGCCTTTTCGGCCATAGCGTCAGTAAACGGAGTCGCAAAGTCCGAAATATATGCTTCTATTGCATGGATCAGCGCATCCACCCCGCAGGATGCCGCAATGGATGCCGGAGCCGTCATGATCAGCTCCGGATCCAGAACCGCATACTTGGGAAGAATCTCATAGCTGATCACCGACAGTTTATAATTTCTGGACTCATCCGTGATCACTGCGGACGCAGTCACCTCACTTCCCGTACCGGCTGTAGTCGGAATTGCGGTCACAGGCACGATCGGACCCGGAACCTTATGGAGCCCTTCATAGTCTGTGATCTTTCCGCCGTAATTCGCCAGCACGCCGACTGCCTTGGCCACGTCGATAGAACTTCCTCCTCCAAGCGCTACGATACTCTCAGCCCCGCACTCCCTGTAGAGCGCCGCGGCCTGATTTACGGTATCTACTGTCGGATTGGGAATCACATCCAGAAATAACGTACACGTAATATTACCCGCTTCGATAATGTCCTGAACCTTTTTTACAACGCCGATGCTTTCCAGCCCTCTGTCGGAAACCAATAATACATGCTCCGACTCATCCGCCTTCAAGATTTTCGGTAGCTTTTTCAAGCTTCCGGCTCCAAACTCAATGTTCTGAGGTATTTTAAAATTAAAATCCTTCATAGTGCCCCCTTATCCTGATCCGCATTTCAGTCGATCTGCGGTTTTAATGTCTGTAATCTGCCGTTAGTGCGCATATTATACTCTGCAATATTTTCTACGATCTTTCCCAATGTCGGGCATACGGTAACACCGGCTTCTTCTAATGCCGCCACCTTTGATTTTACCGTGCCCATACCTCCGCTGACGATCGCCCCTGCATGGCCCATCCGTTTATTTTCTGGAGCGTACATTCCTGCGATGTATGCATATACCGGTTTTTTGAGCCCCAGTTCTTTAATCTTGGCCGCCGCCATCTCTTCACTGGTTCCTCCGATCTCCCCGATGATGACGATCGCATCTGTGTCGTCATCTTCTGCAAAATACTCCAGTACATCTGCATGGTTCATGCCAATGATCGAGTCTCCGCCGATACCCACACATGTAGAGAGCCCGTAGCCTTTAAATGTAAGATTGGAGGCTGTCTCATGGGTCAGTGTCCCGCTCCGGGAGATAATGCCGATATGCCCCTGTCCGTAGATATAATCCGGCATGATGCCGATCTTTGCCTTACCGGGCGAGATCACCCCGATCGTATTCGGTCCCACGACCCTGGCCCCGGTCTGCTTTGCATGATTGACAATATGAAGAGCATCCATGACCGGAACAAATTCCGTAATGATCACCAGAAGCCTGATTCCCTCGTCCAGCGCCGCGATCGCCGCATCATGAACGAACTGTTTGGGGACGATCAGCATCGCCGCCGTGATCTCCGGGAATTTCTCTCTTGCATCCGCCACTGTATTGAATACCGGCACGCCTTCCACTTCCTGCCCGCCTTTTCCCGGCGCAACACCTGCCAGAAGCTTTGTGCCGCTTTCCAGTGTTCGCTTACAGTGAATGCGTCCCTGCTTCCCTGTGATACCAATGATCAGCATAGACGTATCCTGATCGATTAAAATACTCATCTTACCGTGCCTCCTTCATATTCAATAATGCAACAGCCGCTTCATCGGTGGTTCCGAACTTTGTCTGGGCAAATCCAAGCTCCTCGTAGATCGCCCATCCCTGCTCCTGGTTAAACCCGCGGCTTTTCACCGCGACCGGTTTGCTGCTGCCTACTTCTTTGTAAGCACGGCTGATTCCCTCTGCCATTTCTGCGCAATTATTGATCCCGCCGAAGACATTGACCAGAATATAATCCGTCTTTTTATTCTGGAGCAGGATACGCATGGCCTGATAGGTCTTCTCTGCCGTCACTCCGCCTCCAAGATCCAGGAAATTATTCACCCGGCCTCCATAGTGGCGAATCGTGTCCATAGTCGCCATACCGATGCCGGCGCCTCCTGCCATCGTTCCGATATCTCCTTCCGGATCCAGTTCGATATATGTAAGATCGTACTTCTGTGCTTCTTCTTCCTGCATGGACCTCTGCTGCGACGTCCGGGGGAGAAGCGTATAATCTTCCTGGCGGTACAGGCTGTTGTCGTCAATGACCAGTTTGGAATCAATTGCCATCAGGCTCTCATCCTCCAGCACTACGAGAGGGTTGATCTCAATCGTGGTCGCATCCAGTGCAAAGCATGCCTTACACAGCTTCTCCGCAATCTCCACCACCTGATCCATACGTTTCCCGGGAAGGTCAAAAACCGCTGCCGCCTCACGGAAACTCTGCGCGCAGAATCCGTCCGTACAGTCAAACCGCAATAACTTCTCCGGAGATTTTACCGCCAGTTCTTCAATCTCCATCCCGCCGAACGGGGTAAAGAGCATGACCATCGTGCGGTTCTTTACATCCAGCGTCATTCCCAGATAGTATTCCTCTTTGATCGGAAGAAATCCGCATGCGATCACTCCCTCCATAGATTTCCCGTTGATCGTGATCTCTTCGATGATCTTCTTTGCTTCCCGCAGCTCCTCTTCTGACTTCACCACCCGGACAGCTCCTGCTTTACCTCTTTTTCCAGACAGGATCTGCCCTTTCAATACGCAGGGATACACAATCTCTTCCGGAATATCCTCGCCGGCCAGGAGAATGCTTTCATTGACCGGAATGCCGAACCGCTTCAGCTGGGCCTTCCCTTCTATCTCTAAGTAATCCATACCATTTATCCTTTCTTAACTGCTGATATCAACTTAATCCCAGGCCATCTCCGGATCTGGAAGGTAGGACTCCTCATAGGGGTATCCTACACGAGTAATATTCATCAGATGTTCATAGTTAAAGTTTCCGCTGAAGCTGTTATTTCCCCAGGAACCGCAGCCCAATGTTGTCGTAGGGGTAAATCCGTTCGTCGGGCTTCCGCCGCCTGTCGTACCTGCCGGCTGGTTTACGATGCATCTGGATACGGAACATTGGATCGCCGCATATTCCACGTGCTCCGGTGTGTTGGAATGCACTGCGATACTGTGGCCTTTTCCTTCAAATTCCAGGTTCTCCACCATCTTCGCGACGCCTTCCTCAAAAGATCCGTATGGCATCAGATTGATGACCGGACACAGCTTTTCGCGGCACAGATCGTCGCCTGATCCGACTTTCTCTGCTGTAGCAGCGATGACACGTGTTCCCGCCGGAACCTGGATGCCGATCTTTTCTCCTACCTGTTCGGCGCTCAATCCCACAACTTCTCTGCTGATCGGGCCGCCTCCCGGAAAGATTCCTTCGCGCAGCTTTGCCGTCTGCTCTGCTCCTTCTACATAAAATGCACCCTGGGCTTTAAATTCCCTGACAAATTCATCAAATTTTTCTTCCGGGATAAACGCGGTCTGTTCCCCCAGACAGATCAGTCCATTGTCAAAGCTTCTTCCAAGAATGATCTTCGCCGCCGCGTCTTTGAGGTCTGCGTCTCTGTCTACGATACACTGGACATTGCCCTGTCCTACCCCAAGGGATGGCTTTCCGCTGGAATATGCCGCCTTCACCATGCCTGGTCCTCCGGTTGCCACGATCACATCCGCCGCACTCATCAATTCCCCGGTAGCCTCAATGGAGACTTCCTCCAGGCCCAGGATCAGATCCTTTGGAAGCCCCAGCTTCTCAAGTTCCGCCTGGAACATCTCAACAAGCAGCGCTGTGCACTTTACCGCACGCGGATGGGGCGCAAAGATAATCGAGTTACGTGTCTTCAGCGCGCTGGCTGCATTTCCCATCGGAGTAACCACCGGATTCGTAGACGGGATGACTGCTGCCACGACCCCTACCGGTTTTGCGACCTCCAGCATACGCTTCTCCTCAATCCTTCTGATCACGCCGACCGTTTTCTTGTCTTTGATGCTCTTCCAGATCAGTGCGGATTTGTTGCGGCATTTCGCGATCTTATCCGCCTCACATCCCATACGCGACTCCTCTGCCGCCATCGGTCCAAGAGTCTGTGCATTGTCAAATACGATCTTGCAGACTGCCCTTGCCGCGGCATCCGCCTGTTCCTGTGTCGCAAATTCAAACTGCTTCTGTGCTGCTCTTGACCGCGCAACGAGCTCTGCCACACCTGCCATCTTTTTCTCTTCGCTCATAAATCAATTCCTCCCTTAAGTGTTTTATATTTTATGTAATTGTTCAGAACAGCAGGCGGGTCTGCTGCCTGCTGTTCTGTCACAATATACTTTGTGAAACGGCCGAATGGCCATGGTGGGATGCCCCTGGGTAAATTCTGAATATTAATGGTACCTGATTTAGAATGACCAGTTAGAAAGTGTACCGAATCCCGGCCATAATTTGATGCATGCATATCCGAAGATCAACGCTACAAGGAGACGCACTATTACCATCGGGATTCCCTTTTTCATCATCTGATCCGAAGGCAGGCCGTAGGAGATCGGAATCGCCCGGACGCTGACCGGAAGCAGGAACTCCGCGTTATATGCAAATACTGTCGCAAACCAGTAAGGAATCGGATTTAATCCAAGATTGGATGTAATACTGATTACGATCGGAATCGTCACTGCTGCTGACACGGTAGAGTTTGTCATTTCGGAAAGGATCGTTGCAAACACTGCAAAGATCAGAAATGTCGTAAATCCGCCGTCCAGGTTCAGCTTTCCGACAATGCTCGCAATACCGGCCGCCGCTCCGGATTCATTGACCAGATTGCCGAGGGCCACGCCGCCTCCGAACAGGAGCATCATGCCCCACAGGGAATTTTCCTGCGCCGCTTCCCATGTAAGGAACGGTTTCTTATCTTCTCCGGTAAGCAGGAACATCACGCATCCAAAGATCAGGAAAATATAAGCAGGCTCTGCATTTGGCACAAGATTCGCATACAGCGGACGCGCAAACGCGCCGAATACTGCGATCAGGAATAGGATTCCGCTCAGCTTCTCATCCCGTGACATCGGCCCAAGTTCTGAAAGCAGCTTGTCAAAATATTCTCTCGTTCCTTTGATCGGCTCACAGCCCCTCCCTATGTACAGCATACAGAGCAGCATGATGATCGTAAGTATGATCAGATACGGAATACTGCGTTTGATCCAGTCAATGTACATGAACTCTGTTCCAATGTATTCCTGGATAAAAGAGATCGCAGAAACGTTCATCGCTCCCCCGAGCGGAGTTCCGACTCCTCCGATCCCTGCGCCCCATCCGATCGCCAGCAGGATCGGAATTGCCTGCGGACACTTTGATATCTCTTCATAGCCTGCGGCATGCAGCATTGCGACCGCGATCGGTGTATACAGCGCAACTACCGCGACATTCGGCATCATCATTGACAGAACGATACTCGCTACCAGCCAGACAATGATCTGCGACTTCATTGACGGTCCGATCAGGGAAAGTGCTTTTAAGGCAACCCTGCGGTCCAGTCCTGTACGTGCCCATGCCAGTGACAGCAGGCCTGTACCAAAGATCAGGATGATGCTTCCTGACGCATAATGTGAAGTTACGGATCCCATCGGAACCATTGCAAAAATCGCATTTACGATTCCCGGAAGAAGAGCGGTAACCGTCATGTGTACCGGGCGTGTAACCCACCAGAAAACCATCCAAAGCAGTGTGCCGAACGCCATCGCTCCCGGCTGTGTCAGAGCTCCCCCCAGTGTAAAGCTTGATAACGCGAAAAGTACCGGACCTATTATGATATAGATCAATCTTTTTTTGTCCATTTGTAGTTCTCCTTTTTAGTAAAATTTTTTCCTTCTTACGCCTTTTTGATTCCTTTTTCTCCTTTCCTTCTGATTTTTTCTTTTTGATATATACTGTCATTTTATATAAGGCCCAGAAGTATGTCGTATCTTGTTTTGTATTATACTCATGCCCATTCTGCTGACAATACATTTTTCCATTTGTTTCATTTCACAAAATCAGTTTTCAAAACGCAAACGCCGTTTGCACATTTTACGATTCAGTTGCATAATGTGCAAACGGCGTTCACCATTTCCTATTCTATTTTCTTTCTGCGGCAGGTGCGGCTCTGCTTCCGTACTTTCTTTTAATTCGGATAATAACCCAGTTTCCCTGAGATCCTTGCCGAAGTGTTCAGCACCGCCCTGGCAAGCTCCCGCTCTCTTTCAGGTTTCTCCAGACTATGGACCGTCGTCGATACGCTGATCGCCGCTACCGGCATACGGTTCCTGTCAAAAACAGGAGCTGCAACCGATGCCTTATTCAGGGCAAGTTCATTTTTCAACAGGCAATAGCCTTTCTGCCTCACAACGGCAAGTTCATAGTTGATCTCTTCCATCTCTGTCTTTGTCTCTTCCGTAAGCTTTCTTCGGTCGCTCTTTTTCAAAATATCCTGAGACTTTGCAGGCGGAAGATAAGCAAGGATCGCACGCCCCATTGCCGTACAATACACCGGCTGGCGATGTCCCATCGGTATCGCCAGATTTTTCGTACTCTCGCAGCTGCAGCTGATCATATGGACGATATCCTCCATCTCCTGTATCCCCATATGGCTGTGCACATTATGCTCATAGGATATCTTCTGCAATTCCGGAAATGCATATCGGTAGATATCATTATTCTGCAGCGCCGTACCCGCCAGTTCCAAGATCTTCATTCCCGGATAATAACAGCCTGTCAGGTCATCCCGCTGCAGAAATCCCCAGTCCAGCAGTGTATTCAGATGCCGGGACACCGTACTGATATTGATCCCAAGCTTTGCAGCAATGTCCGAGGTTCTCTGCATCGGTGTCTTTTCATTAAATGTTGACAGTATCGCTAATGTTTTGTTCAGGCTTTTTGTGTTCGATTCTCTATGCAGGCATTCTGTATCGCGGTTCATGGTGAAATCCTTTCTTCTGGTTTATATCTTTGCTCCGCCTCATCCAATGATTGATACCCGTAAAACCGTACCATATGTTCCATCACCATTCTGGCATGGTTCTCCTTGTTCTGCTCCATCTTTTTTATCATTTCCAAATAGAGCAGCACTGTCTCATCTGAATATGACCCCAGTTCTCCTCTTGCATAGGTCTCAACCGATGTATTCCATGGAGTATCTTCCCAAGTGTGTACGGCCCTCCCTCGTCCGGACAGGGCCGGATATTCTCTGGCAAATTCTTCCTCCCACTGTACCTTTTTTGCAATAATATACTCCTCTTGTTTCCTGCGTTCTATGCTTCGTACCGGCAGATGCTTTTTAAGCTTCTCATACTGTATGGGAGCAGTGCTCTCCATCATACGTGCATATTTTTCACTCAGAAGGTTCCATCCCTTGTCCTCTGCCTCTGTCAGATCTCTCCGATAGCTCTCCAAAGTCTCCGTATCCCACGTTAAAAACTGGCTTTTACGCATGATGCCAAAGGTCTCATGATCGTCCTGACAGGAAGCTCTCCCTCCCTCATTCTTCACACTCTGGAATTGATGCCATTCCAGCGCCACCACCTGATCGACCAGTGCTTTAAAATCGGCTTCCTGATCGATATTATTTACTTCTTTCATCATTTCCATCTTATGCACCTCCAAAAAGTGCTCCTTGCTCTGTGATAGTCCTTTACGGTTTAGCTCCCGGACAAACAGGCAGCAGATATCTTCAATCTGGCTTTCTGCCTCTTCAGGCTTTGCTTCTGCATGAACAGTCATAAGCTTCTGCAGCATAGGTTTCAGATCTTTCATATCTGCAAACATTTCCATACCCCGCATTTTCCATTTATAGATCGGGATATACATATGATTCAGAAGATATGCCGCCTCTGCCGCCGCATTGATAAATTCCGTCAGGCACAGCCACATTGCGCCGATATCCCGGCGCTTCCTCATCCTGCTATAATTATACTGCCCGGCCTGAGCCATCCTTCCCAATGCGCCGGCAAGTTTAAAACGCCGTACTTTTTCGGGATATCTCCCAAAGCCCTCCCTGCGACTGGTAAATTCTCCCAGAGGATCTTCGAACACTTCCCCATTCGTCACGGTACAAAGTGCCGTACTCTCAATCCGGGACCATTCCTCCAGCTCATGGACACGATCCGGCGGCATGGCGTATCCTGTGAATTTTCGGTAGAAATCGTCTGTACACATGACTCCCACCCGGTCTGCACCATGTTCCGTATCGTTGCGCACCGGGAAGCCCATAAACTCTCCAGGAAGATTTTGATAGTCCTTCTGAAGCTGTTCTCCGATCACTTCATGATCTTCCCTGGTAAGCCACAGGCAGAACCCCGGCCCATAATCATGATCTGACGAAAACTCATCATCATATCCCAGGCACTCTGATCCCTCTCCTGCAAGGCCTGCCGCTATACGCGGCACATATTCCGGATATTTTTCATGAAGCATCGGCCTTCCATATTCTTCGTAGTATTTTCTCGACAGTTCCAAACCTCTGATCTTCCGGTTCCTTATGGCCTCCCTTCGCGCAAATGTGTCCTGAACCAGATTCAGATTCCTCAGGGTCACCTCATAATCACGGTTCTCGCCGTAATTCTCCCGAATCTCCCTCAGTGCCTTTTCATAGTATTCTATCGATGTCTCCAGCCGATCCTTCCTGAAATATGCTTCGCCCAGACCCGACAGCACAGAGGCATAATGTGCGTCCTTTTTTCCTTCTTTTCCCTCAAAGATACGCCTGGCCTCCTCCATATGCCGCGTTCCTTCTTCTATTTCCTGCCGTGCAAAACAGATATTCCCGATATTCGCATGTGTAATAGCCGCTTCCGCCTCGGATTGGTCCAGCTTTAAGATCAAATCCATCGCCTTCTCCAGATCCTGCTTTGCTTCCAAAAGCCTCCCCGTATCCAGATACAGCAGACTTCGGTTATTATAGAATGCCGCCATCCGGTAATCAGGTTCTGTAAACTCCTCCTTGTAGCATTCGTAAACCTGCTGATAATATTCTTCCGCAGGCTCCATCTTTCCCATCATACGATAAGCTGTCGCAATATTCAACAAAATTGTCGCATAATTCACCGTTCTCTGAATCCCCATGTCGCGGGAAAACTCCTGTACCTTCCGTATACATTCTTCGCATTCCTCAAAACGGCTCGTGACACGGTAATATCCCATAAGCTCATTGAAGATCGTAAGCATTGCCGCCGTGTCTTCCGCCCTGCGTGCTTTTTCCAGGCCCGACTGCAGAAATGCTTCCAGCCGCCTGGGCTCTCTTTCATATAATTCGTCCAGCTGATCTAAAAAATCCTGTAAATGAAACACCACATTCCCCCCTTAAGAACTGTGAATACAGATAAAAAAGTTATTTCCGGCAATTTGCACAAAAAAATATCCATATAACTCTTTTATTAGGATATTTTTCGCAGAAATTATTTTCAACATACCACGTTTATTCTATTTTTTCAATTATCTTTTCTCCTTATTTTTACAACCATACTGCGCCTGAAGTCAAAGACCCCGCAGCAAGCTGCGGGGTATCTGACCCTCGCGGCAGTCGCCAAATATCCATGCAAGCATGGCCACTTGGCTCGTTGCTTCGCGGGAATGAAATTCTTTCCGTCCCAGTCGTCCGTTGAACGTAGGTCCTAAAACATGATATCCGGTAAAAGTTCTTGTCATTATGCACAATTTCTGCCCATCATTTCACAGCACTTTTCACATATTTTTCAAAACATCTTGACATTATTCATGACACATCTTATAATGACGCTTAGAAATTAGCTTGTATAAGTTCATGATTGGATGAGCGTGTCTACCAACTGCCGTAACAGTTGACTACAAGTCTTCGGAATACCCGAAGATTTTTAGTTGATTGTTACGGCAGTTTTTGTGTTTCCATAATTTGACTGCCGGCATGGAAAAACAAATCTGACGCGTTTGACATATGCATCTTCCTTTGCGCACGGAATATCGCAATTTCTGTAATGATAAAGACAGCGCTGTAAATACGCTGTCCTGTTCTGAACAGTTACATTCATACCAATCATGCAGCTTATCTGGTCAGCGTACACGCTGACGCTATTTCACACAGTAAAAACAAACTACGATTTAGTGCATTAAAAAGTCCCCGCAGCCAGCTTCGCGGGAATAAATTTGGAGGAAAAATCATGAGCAGCTTATTGATAAAAAATGCTTCTGCCATTGTGACCTGTGATAAAAATGACGCCGTATTGGAAAATTCCAATATTCTGATCGTTGACGGTGTCATTACATACATGGGCCCTGAACCTCAGTCAGCGGATGAGACCATTGACGCTTCCGGCTGTATTGTCTATCCCGGATTGATCAACACGCATCATCACCTTTACCAGACGTTCAGCCGGAATCTGCCCCAGGTGCAGAATATGGAGCTGTTTGACTGGCTGACAACACTCTACGAAATCTGGAAAAATCTGGACGGCGGCATTATTTACCACAGTTCCATGGTGGGAATGGGCGAATTGTTAAAGACTGGCTGTACCACCTGCTTCGACCATCATTATGTATTCCCCGGCGGTAATTCCGGAACGCTTCTGGAATCTCAGTTTGCCGCGGCAAGGGAGCTGGGGATCCGCTTCTACGCATCCAGAGGAAGTATGGACCTGAGTAAAAAAGACGGAGGGCTGCCGCCGGACAGCGTAGTCCAGACCGTAGATGAGATCTTAAAAGATTCCCGAGATGCGGTAGAAACATACCACGATCCGGCGCCGTTTTCCATGGAAATGGTGGCGCTGGCCCCCTGTTCCCCGTTCAGCGCCAGTGAAGAGCTCTACCGTCAGTCCGCGATCCTGGCAAGGGAACTGGGCGTGCGCCTGCATACGCATCTGTGTGAGACCATAGATGAGGAAAATTACGTACTTGGGAAATATGGAAAACGTCCGCTGTCCTATATGGCGGATATGGATTGGGTCGGAGACGACGTCTGGTACGCACATGGAATCCACTTTAATGATGAGGAGCTGGCGCTGCTGGCAAAGACCGGAACCGGTGTCGCGCACTGCCCCATCTCCAATATGAAGCTCTCCTCTGGTATCTGCCGGATTCCTGATATGCTGAAGCTCGGGGTTCCGGTTGGCCTGGCGGTAGACGGAAGCGCAAGCAACGACGGGTCTAATCTCCTGGAGGAACTGCGCACGGCATTCCTTCTGCATCGTCTCAATTCCAGTAAGCTGGCCCCCAGCGGATACGATGTGCTGAAGACAGCCACCAACGGCAGTGCAAGAGTGCTGGGCCGTGATGACATCGGTTCTCTGGAAACAGGAAAAGCAGGAGATCTGTTCCTGATCCGCCGCAGCCGCCTGGAGCTGGTCGGAGCTGACCTGGATGTAAAGTCTATGCTGGGCACGGTAGGCATAAAGGGTGCTGTGGACTACACCGTCGTGAACGGAAAGGTCGTGGTGAAAAACGGGGAACTTGTGGGAATTGATGAAGAAAAAGAAATCAGGGCCGGCAGAGAACTTGTCAATGATTACCTGAACCGGATCTGATCGGCCAAACCCCTGCGGCATTTTGAAATGATATCCTGCCGGGATATATGAGATACCTTTTGGCTGTGCTTTATCGGATTCTATATGAGGAGGATATAGATTATGAGTGAAATCCAGGAAAATAAAACCAAAAAAGAAATCGACCGGGAAATGGTCTACCAGCTTGACGGAAGGCCGGGGCTGGCTACAGCTGTTCCGCTGGGCCTGCAGCATGTACTTGCCATGTTTACTTCTAACCTGGCCCCCATCCTGATCATCGCAGGCGTATGCAGCCTGTCCGGCGCCGATACGGTCATCATGGTGCAGTGCGCCATGTTTGTATCCGGCCTGACGACATTTATCCAGTTATACCCACTGAGGCTTGGAAAGAATTATCAGGTGGGTGCAAAGCTGCCTATTGTAATGGGAACCTCGTTCACCTTCGTCCCCACCGCCTCCGCCATCGGAGCGGCAGGCGGGATCGGAGCTGTTTTGGGCGGCTGCATGGCGGGAAGTCTGGTGGAAGTATTTATGGGCTTTTTTTACAAGTATATCCGCCGCTTTTTCCCGCCACTGGTCGTAGGCTGTACCCTGGTCACCATCGGAGTCAACCTGCTGGGGATCGGCGTAGACTATTTTGCAGGCGGGGCGGGAGCCGCTGATTACGGCTCCCTGCAGAATCTCGGCGTAGCATTCTTCGTACTGGCCATTGTCATCCTGCTCCAGCGCTTTGGGAAAGGGCTTGCAAAAAATTCTGCGATTCTGATCGGACTTGTAGCAGGTTATGTTCTGGCTGCGATCTTGGGCATGGTAGATACATCGCCTATCGCAGACGCCAAATGGTTCGGCCTGCCTCTTCCGTTCCAGTTCCATCTGGAATTTCAGCTGCCGGCAATCCTGAGCTTCGCAGCATTATTTGTAACATCCGGACTGGAAACCATCGGAAATACTTCCGGAATCACGATCGCGGGATTTGACCGGGAGGCTACGGAAAAGGAAACCTCCGGCGCCATTCTCGCAGATGCCCTTGGTTCCACGACGGCTGCCATCTTCAATGCGCTGCCGAACACTGCTTTCGGTCAGAACGCAGGAATCGTCTCCATGACCAAGGTGGTCAACAGATGGTGTATTGCAACCGGTGCGTTTATCCTGATGATATCCGGATTTTTCCCGAAACTGGGTGCCCTGTTTTCAGCCATCCCCAACGCGGTACTCGGCGGAGCGATCATTACCGTATTCGGCATGATCCTGATCAATGGGATTAAGATGATCTCCAAAGCCGGATTCAGCGAAAGAAATATTCTCGTAATGGGACTGACTTTTGCATTCGGCATGGGCGTACCCGGACACCCGGAGGCTGTTGCACAGCTTCCGGCGGCGCTGCAGTTTATTTTCAATGATCCTGTTACGGCTACCTGTATCATAGCGATCCTGGCAAATATCCTGTTTCCGCTTAAGGACGAGAGCGATATTGCGAAGGCAAAGGAAGCGATGCTTGGATAGGTCTGAGAAACAAGTGACCGGCCGATCTTTCGTACTCAGCTCGTAACCACTTGTTATGAATAATACAAGGGATTTTTAAAAAGCGGCGTATTCCTCTGAGGATCCAGAGGAATACGCCGCTATCTGATTTTATTCCGATTGTACAGCAGCAGCTTCGTCCTGTAGACATTTTTTCTCCTCTGTGATATGATATCCCACGGAAAGGAGGTGGGCGCTATGCCTGCTTTGAATGTTTTTTTATATATGTTTGCAGATTTGGTTACCGGTCACGCCATATTTGCGGTGTACTTGTTCATCATTATGGATGAGCACGGACGGAATCGTCTGAAAAAGCTGCCCGTCCTGCTGCTCTCTCCTCTGACAGTCTCATGCATTGCCCCGGCTTTCTGCACGGACATTCCCGATAACTCGATCCTGCACTACTGCCTTTACTCCTGTATGATCCTGCTGATGTGCACGCTGTGGGTACAGTGGGCATGGCGTCTCGGATTTTGGCAGGCCTTTGCCGCCGCCTGCATGGCAGGTATATTCCAGGTGGCTGTGTCCAGCCTGTGTCAGGTTCTTTCCTTCAAGCTCTCTGTTCCCCTGCTGCAGGGCTCCCAGTTTGCAGTGGTATCGGCCGTCTATTTTGCCGTTGTATTGAGCACCTCTGTCCTGTTGTATCGCCTGCGTTTCGGAACCTGGTTCCGGCTGCTGCTGATGGATGAAGGCAATCAGCGCCGCACCGCCCTGCTCCTGTTCGCGCTGGAAGCTGCAATGGAGACTTTCCTCCTCCTGCAGAGTGGGGTCCGCTCGGATTATCTGGCTCAATATTACTTCCTGACGCTGGTGATGGCTGCGCTGATGACCGGCCTGGTGATCCATCTGGCCCAGCGGTTCGAAACTGCCCGGCAGCTGGAAGCCCAGCAGGACACGATCGCCCGGCAGCAGCTTTATGAACAGGATCTGGAAGCCATCCGCCAGGAGGTGCGCAGGTTCCGCCACGACTATAAAAATCTGCTGGCAGGCCTGTCACAGGCAGCAGCCAACGGGGAACTGGATCAGCTGCGCGCTTCCCTGTCCGAGCTGGATGCAGGCTTCGACAGACGCATCGGAGAAAAAATCCAGGTCTCAGTACAGATCGGTAATCTGCTCATTCCCCAGGTGAGGAGCCTTCTGCTGACCAAGCTGGCAGCGATGGGCGAGAAAGGGATCGACTGCCGCATAGAGGTTCTCTATCCTATAAAAAAGGCAGGAA
Organism: Lachnospiraceae bacterium M18-1; assembly: GCA_000403295.2. Taxonomy (GTDB): domain Bacteria; phylum Bacillota; class Clostridia; order Lachnospirales; family Lachnospiraceae; genus Schaedlerella. The sequence continues at coordinate 2,019,734 of KE159605.1, forward strand.
TCGATGTGTGGGATTTCGTGCGCTGCCTGGGCATTCTCCTGGACAATGCCGCCGAAGGAGCTTTGGAGACAGAAACGCCCTGGGTGGAGATCTTACTGCTTGCCCAGGAGGAGGGGCTATCCCTGCGGGTAGCCAACCCTTATGCCGGAACCATTGATCCGGACAAAATATGGAAAGAATCCTTCTCTACCAAGGGGGAGGGCCGGGGATTGGGTCTCCCCAGTTATCAGCGTATTATATCCGAATATCCCAATGCGGCTTCCTCTACCGTCTGGACAGGAGGCGTGTTTGTCCAGGAACTGACTATACGAGGAGGGCGTCTATGATTTCTATTTACATTTGCGATGACGAGGAAGCAGTCCGCCACCAGGTCAAAACTGCTCTGGAGTGGAAAATTTTTATGGAAAACTACGACATGGAGGTCGTATGCGCGGCAGCTGCCCGAGAACTTTTAGATACCCTGGAGGACAACCGCCGGAGCATCTACTTCCTGGATGTTGACCTTAAGGATAACGAGTGGGACGGCTTCACCCTGGGGCAAGAGCTGCGGCGGCGGGATCCTCATGGCACTCTGGTCTATATCACCGGCTACGGCGATCTGGCGTGGAAGACCTTCCAATACCATCTGGAAGCATTTGACTATATCGTGAAGGACGGAGAACAGACCGGGACCTTTGCTGTCCGCTGCCTGGAAGCCGTCCATGCCCGTCTGCAGGACGAATGCCGGGATCCGGCGGAGGTCTTTTCCCTGCGGGCGGGGGACGAGACCCGCCACATTTCCCTGGCGGATATCCTGTTCTTCGAGACCTCGCCCAAACCGCACCACGTTTTCCTGCACACAGCGGACAGCCGTTTAGACTTTGTAGGAAGCCTGAATGAACTGGAAACCAGACTGGGAGAGCGGTTTATTCGAGTACACCGGGCCTATCTGGCGGCGTGGGACAAGATTGAGGCTATAGATTGGAAAAGAAATAAGATTCGGGTGGGCGGACGGGAATGCCTGCTGTCCCGAACCGGAAAGGCGGCATTGAAAAAAAGATGGGGAGAGGGCTTCTGAAGCTCTCTCCCATACATTTGGCTGTTCAGGAACAATTCTGACCGTTCAGGAAATCCGGCCCACAAAAGAACCCGGCTATGGTATACTTGCTTTCGCAGACAGACAGGATAGAAATGGAAAGGAGCGTAAGCATATGGCAAAAAAAAGAGACCGTTTTGTAGAAGTTTATTCCCAGGGACTTACCAACGTGGAGAAGATCATCGTGGATACCCAGACCGGCGTAAATTATTTACTGGCTGCTTCCACCTTGACGACGGGCTGCGGAATGAGCATCCTCGTAGACGCAGACGGCAAGCCCATCGTCACCCCTATAGATTGACGCAAATCCAACAAATACAACATCGCATTGATTTCATTCTGTCTGTCCGCAATCAAAATAGGATTTTTCTTTGACCACGCACTCAAATCTCTCCAGATCCATCTTTGTCGTTATCTTAAAATTACCTTCGTCCCCAGGAATCATAGCAATATCCATCCCCGCCATAACTGCTGGCTCTGTAGAACCGTTGATCTGCAGAATCTTATCCGGCAGAAGCCTTCTGTTTGCTTCATAATATTTTCCCAGCCGAAACACTTCCGGCGCCTGCCCCGCAAATACCTCGTTTCTTTTTACCAGCGCGGAAATCGTCTTTCCATCTTTGCTGGTATAAACAGTATCCTTCATAGGAAGCACCGGAATTACTCCGTCATGCCCCCGGACTGCCTTCAGACATTCTGTAATCTGATGATCTGAAAGCAACGGCCGGGCAGCGTCATGTATAAAAATGCAGTCCCGATTATCTGCATAATCTTTGATATCCTCTAACCCCTGTAAAATGGAAAGCTGGCGATTTGCCCCCGGCAGACAAAAGCCCTGAAATTTTTCTGCATGGTCATAAAGAGAAATCCATTTCCTGATCTCTCCCTGCCATGCAGGCTCTGCTACAATGTGAACCGCATTTATATTCTCATGGTAAAACAGCTTCTCCATCGCATAGGCAATAACCGGCCGGCCTTCCACGCTGAGGTACTGTTTCGGGATGCTTTCTCCAAGCCGGACGCCCGTCCCTCCTGATAATAAAAGAGCGATGTTCATTTTATTTTCCTTTTCCGTATCTTATTAAACGGCCGAGTGGCCATAGTAGGGTACCCTTTGATATACCGGCTGAATAAAATACTCATAAAATTCATATTTTGAATAATCCATATGTATCTTATAAAATCAATCATGCTTCTGGCATTTATTGTAACTTTAAAAATCCATTTTTGAAATCAAGTCAATGACTCTGCTGCAATATCCCCATTCATTATCATACCAAGTTATCAGCTTTAATTTATTTCCCTCTACGGTAACCCATCGTGTATCAACAATGGATGAAAAACTTGATTTTCTACAATCAATCGATATGATATCTTCCGTATTCAGGGATACAACCTGGCTTTCGATTTGATTTAACAACTCTATAATCTCACCCTTTGATGATTCCTTGGATAAAACAACTGACATGTCGGCAGATGCAACAATCTGTGTGGGTGTTCTATATGAAAAGGAACTAATTTTATTCTTTAATTCTGGTATAATTCGTTGTATTACCGGGCCAACCGTTGTTGTCTTAGGAATCAATGTATCTACAGATGCTCTTCCTAATGGGAAATAATCGCTCATTTCTCCCTCACGCTTTTGCATTCTTACCGGTGCATCCATAATGTTTTGATACGAAAGCCACGGATGCAGAGTAGTTAAAAAGCAATAGTCTATTCCAATACAATCATTTATCTTTCCAAGGAGTGGTATAGTCGCGTTAGCATCGCATATACTTGTAGAAATAATCTTGTCTTTATTCACTTTCCATGATTTGCCATTATATCCCATTACATACGTAAAATCTGAATCAAAAAAAGTATTCGTTATAATACAATATTTTGCTCCGTATTCAAGGCACTTTCTTGATGACACGGCACAAGAATCTCTGCCGGAAGACTCAATCACAACATCGAAGTCAAACTTATCTCCATCCTCAAAAAAGTCTCTTTGACCATACACTTTAAAGCGCCATTTTTTTTGGTCATCAAATACACAGACAGTATCATCATCCTCCTTATATACATTGCCATCAAAAGAACCATATATTGTATCAAATTTTAATAGATAAACCATATTATCAATCGACATGGCCGGATCATTTACCGCTACACATTGAGAATTATTTCCTCTTTCCCAAAGATTACGAAAAACACATCTTCCGATTCTTCCAAATCCGTTAATTAAAATCCTTTTCATGATCGGCCTCCCACCGAATAGTAATTATTTTATTGTTCATTGCCTTTTTCCGAAAAATAGCGCTTTTCTGCCAATGCCTGATTAATCGGAAATGTTTTCTCGTTTTTCAAAAAAACGCAATTATAGCAATAAGTACCATTTATCTCGCCTTGCAAATGTTTCCTTCTTATTTCTCGCATAACATCTGACCTCCAAGCTTCGGCAAGCGATATTTCTCTCAAGTCCGCAACAGCCATTTCATATCCAAAGTCAACACAACAAGCATCTAGTAACCCCTCGCATGTGACATGGAAGCGATTGAATAACATTCCGCATGGCAGCCCTCCCCCCAAGGACTCAAGACTTTCTGGAGAGATTATCCCTTGGTGTATCATGGATTCCGTATCAAGCCAGCCGCCCTGAATCTTACAGTCCCATACATATATTTTATCAACCAATTCTCCATATTCTTGATATAGTTCGTCTATATTATTTTTATTCCACTCTGTTTTAATGAACGAAATAAACACACCCAGATCTTTTATTGCGTTCTTTTTTTTATATTCATTCAGTTCAATCACATTACGCTTCACCTTGTCAAAATCATCCCGTCCATGCATCTTTTTATATTCATAACGATTTGAACCATTTATTGAATATTTAATGCTGTCAAGTCCCGCCTCATAACATTTTTTAACTTTTTCTATATTTGCCAGTGTTCCATTAGTAGTAATGTAAATATATGTATAACCCAAATTCTTTGCAGTCCGTACATAATCATCCACATCATCCAAAATAAATGGTTCCCCAATCATATAAAAACCCACTTCTCTTGTTCCTAGTTCATATGCTTGTTTTAACACATCAAACATCAATTCCTTGTCACATTTTTTGCGCGGACGCTTCATTTTCTCATAGCCACAAAACAAACATCTATGGTTGCAAATATTTGTAAGTTCCATTTGCATATTTGGGGGAAAGGGAGGAATTTCATCATAAACTATCTCACGGTCTTTCTGAAGTATAACTTCTTTTTTTTGTAGTTCTGATCCCTGATGTGAATTTATCGTACATTTTTTAGACGACTTCATATCTTGCCTCCTTTAACCATTTTTTATTGACACAATTCCTCAATGGTTTTCCTTCAATCAGTCTCTTGACGGCTTCAGCGGCTTTTCTGCGCATCTCAATACGGCTTTCCTCTGCATAAAATGCTGCATGTGGAGTTATTAAAACTCGGTTTTTTATATCCTCTTCTTGATTTATATATGCACGAATGAGATCATCCTCTATATCCGGAGGCTCACACTCAAGCACATCTGTTGCAAATGCGCGTAGTCTGCCGGATTTTAGTGCGCGATATACTGCTGAATTACTCACAACCCCTCCCCGTGAAGTATTAATAAGCATAAGTCCTTTTTTAGAGTGTCCCAAAACATCATCGTTAATCATTTTTTTTGTTTCGTCTGTAAGTAGTGTACGCAGGCTTATAAAATCAGATTTCTCAAATATATGATTCAAATTATAAATCTGAGTGCAATGAATTGCTTTCTCATACCCATCCGGAACATATGGATCATAGAATGACACATTCATCCCCAACGCTTTAGCTCTTAAAGCCATGGCAGTCCCAATTCTGCCGCACCCTATAATGCCCATATTTTTCCCACTAATCCTTGGAATAAATCCGCCAATTTCTGCCAGCCAATTGCCATCAATATCTTCTATCAACTTCTCATGATATAAAGGTATACTCCTATTAAGGGAAAAAAGAAGTGCAAGTGCATGCTCTGCGACATCTTCTGTACCATAATCCGGAACATTTAATACTGGAATACCCTTTTCTCCAGCATAAACATAATCCACACTATCATATCCTGTTCCAATTCGAATTATCATCTTACAATTTTCCAATCGATCAATTATATCCTTATCGATAAAAATATGATGCCAAACCATGACTGCATCCAGCGAGCCGATATCATCGGGCAATTCTTCCTTATGCGTAGCCCTATAAAGATTGATCGAATGTTTTTTACCTATAACCTCTTGTTCTATTTCAGCTTCTATTGAATAATCAAAAATTGCAATACGCATTTACACATCCTCTGTAATATAATTTTTATTTGTATGGTGTTTTTTCTGTACTGAACCCATGTTTCTTTAACCAATACTCTGTTTGTGCAATTCCATAATCATGGTCAATATCAAGGCCACCTTCTTGAAACAAAGGCAACGTTTTTCTCCCCATCCATCTAAACGGCAAAATTCCATATTCCTTATCCATGCATCTGTCACGCAGTACCCATACTGAGCAATCGCAAAAATAACATGCCTTTGCTGAGTCACGGTCACAGGAAGCACTGTCAATTTTGTTTACATCGACATATGGAATCAAAAATCCATCATCATCAATTGCTTTAGCTCGTACAGGCGAATATTCATTATACAAAGACACAGAAACTGCACTATCCAGAGTGGGATTGTTCCAAAGTGCCTCTATCCCCTTGTCAATTATACCTTGTGAAATTGTTGCACTATTACAAAATAGAAGAACGAATATTTCCTGTCTGCCCATTCTTTCGCATATTTGATTGTATCCATTGACTACCACATCTTCAACCAAGGCTGAATCCGTACATAGTTCAGGGGCTCGTTCCATAATTTCCACCCCATTTCTTTTCCCTACTTCTTTTATATAATCTGCATCTGTACTCAAGAAAACCTGTCCTACATGCTTGGAATTTCTTGCAGCCATAATCGGATACTCCATTAATGGTCTTCCTAAGATTTCCATAGTATTCTTACCTTTAACACCCCTGCTCCCACCTCTACCAATCAAAAGAACCGGAACCATTTCATACATTTTCGAATCTCCTTTCCAAACACTTTAATCTTTTTTCTAACCTTATACGAGTAGCCTTTATACATGGCTGTTCATAGAAGTTTATCAAAATCAGCCCTTTCGAATATCTCAAGATATCCTCCTCTTGTTGCGTTATAAATTTTTCTTCCTTCTTCTTCAAAAATAAACCGTGCCGATTCAAAGGATTTATTTAATTTGAGGTGACTATCTATTTTTGTATAATCAGGCAGCAATTCCCAGACAGCATCCTCTTCGCTATTATAAAAATGCTCCACTTTTTTTGTTTCCATCAGAGATGCTCTGTAATGGTCACAGCCTATTAAATAAACTTCTTCGAAACCTAAATAATACGCAATTTGAAGCATCGTATATACCGTCCCTCTCCCATCATAATGGCATATACTTACATCTTTGCTGAAACGAGTGTAATGATTGTTGTCCGGTTGCTCCGGCAAATGATATAATGGGATCACATTTTCATCATTATTATAAAGTACCGTGCCATTGCAAAATGCATAATTATAAAAACTGCATACTTTAGGCGTTACATTTAATATATTTCTCGTATCGCTTCTTAACACCCAAACATCCATCATGACATAAAAATCCGGCCGCCATTCTGTGTTCCTAAATACATTATAAATTTTATTGCACGCAAAAGTAATTTCATGATGTTCATGCAGTTTATCCAGATCCTCTATCCTTAAACTTGGCCCGTTTCCAATCAGAAAACAGCGTTTACCTCTGTATCTATCCTTTAGTTCTCTTACCTTTGGTGAATGAAATTCTGGAACAAAGTCCGCAATATCAAAAAGATCTATCGTCGTAATGTCGCTCACACGCTCATATTCATTACATATCTCATTGTCACTCCGTTTAACGGCACATAGCAGACAATCTATACTGCCAATAAGAAGATTCAACGTCCTCTCTGCCGCTTCTCCAGGATGTGCCACGCAGACTACATTTTCTCCTTTACCGACTGAACAAATCAATCGCAACAAAGCATCGCAAACCTCTGGGTATGCATAGATAAAGATTGTATTATATGCTGATAAATCATAATGATAAAATGATCTAACCAATGAAAACGGCAGATATTCCCATCCTTTGCCGCTATATATTGGATTATATCTTGGAAAATCCAACATCTTTTCTTTGCAAGAAAGTGCCTACGGCACATCAACTCCCCTAGCCCCTCATTCATGAGGGGAATTAGGGGGTTCCATTTTTTCCCATTCTAGTTCATAATAGTCTCATGAACATACTAAAGAAAATATTCACAGAGCATTTTGAAGAAATTCAATATATCCTTCATCCTCGTCCTGTTGTGATGGAAAATATCGAAAAGATGATTAATTGTGGGGATCCTTCCTATGGCGGTGCCATGTATGGATGCCCTCATTGTGGTAATTTTAAATTTGTCCCTTTCCGATGCCATTCCAAGTTTTGCCCCACCTGCGGCAATAAATATTGCATTGACCGTTCCACTAAAATGTCGTTTAAATTGCTCCACGGGCCCCATCGCCATCTTGTTTTTACGATTGACGAAAAACTCCGTCCTTTTTTTCTCGAAGACCGTTCCCTGTTGGACTGCCTCTTTCGCTCTGTCCGCAGTGTCATCATGGAACTCTTTCACAAATTAAACAAACGTAAAAATTTCGTCCCTGGTTTTGTCTGTGTTCTTCATACCTTTGGACGCCCCCTTGAATGGAACCCTCATATCCACTGCCTCCTTACCGAAGGTGGATTTTCCGATGATGGATTCTGGCGTAATGTGAACTATTTCAATTACACTTATCTCCGGAAAGCTTTCCAGACCGCTCTCCTAAATGAAATGGAGAAGAAGATCGGCCCTTCTTTTAAAAAAATGAAAGGAGCCATCTACCGTAAGGATAAAGAAGGATTTTATGTCTATGCAAAACCAAACCTTTGTGATCCTGATACTGTGGTAAAATATATCAGCAGATATCTTGGACGTCCCACGATCGCCTCTTCCAGAGTTGATTCCTATGATGGCGAAAACGTGACTTTTCATTATAACAAGCATGAAGATGACTCTTATGTGGAAAAAACGCTTCCCGTGTTGGATTTTATACAACTTCTGATCCAGCATATCCCGGAAAAGCATTTCAAGATAACCCGCTATTATGGACTCTATGCCCGGCGGCGGGAACTTGATAAAACCATACGCAAAGCCGTTGATCCTTGTAAACATAAAATCATTTTGGATTGGAATCAATGGCGGAATCTCATTTTTCTCTCTTTTGGATATGACCCTTTAGAATGTCCAAAATGCAAACACAAAATGGTTTTTATGGAACTCTACCAGAAGCATAAGCGTGTCCCTCTAGAAGAATTATACGAAAAGGCCATGGCACCCTACCGATGTCAATCCAAAGGCCCTCCCGGTAAATGTGCTTGATTTTATTTCCCATCTGTCCCATACTAAACGTAATATAAAGATGGGAGGCTCCATGATGAATTCAAAATTTTTAGAGGAACTCAGACAACGCTATATGAAAAACCCGCCAGAAGGTATGACATCCAAGCTGGTAAAAAACATGACGGATTCCGACCTGCTCGACATGCATTACTTTCTAACTGAAGATGAGGATCTTGACGGGAATGACTCTGAAGATGGTTTCTATATCTTCTAATCGTTCTCATGAGTCATTATGCCCTTTCGATAACCTATTATTTTGGTAGGTTATTTTTCTTTATGCAAAAATGGAGAAATTTCCTAATAGACAAAAAATTTTATGTATACTCAAATCCCACACAAAAAAATCACTAATGCCACTCCTTCTAAGCTGTTCTGCCATTTCCAAAGCATATTTAGTCGAGGCCACAACAATGAAAACATCCTCTTTTCTTTTTAGAAATTCCGCATAGCTAATAACTGGCTTACCACCTAACTCCACCTTTTCTTTATTATTACAGAAGAAAAACTCAATTAATTCGGTTCCCAGTATATCTATAATCTGTTTGGCTATATCTCCTGCTCCAAATATCGCCAGCTTTTTCATGAATACCTCCACAATATTATTCTATTTTCTTGCTATTTCATCCAAAAAATCTTTCACGGAAAAAAATTTATTCTCTATATATACTCCATTAGATTTTGGCTTTAAACTTTGTCTGATCAGTTTTTCAATCCCATGCACTATCCATTTCCTTTTATTTTCCAGCTCCCCCTTCTCAAAATCAATATCTGCAATAGAATAATCATATGGAAGAAGAATGGTAAATTTCCTTCTCGGCCAGCCATATGCAACTACTGTATATGCTAATTCTTCTCCCCATCTTCTATAAAAGTCATCTTTCCTGCATAAAAGATCAAAGTCCGCTTTCAACTGTATCCTGTTAGCTTGATTCCTTTCCCAATCAATTTTAATTATACAGCTCTCCTTTTGAGACGTGATATATAAACTATCATTATAAAAGCAAAATTCTCCAAGCAAATCACCAAAAAGGCTATCGCTGGTACTCTCATCACCGCATATAACATCCTCAGTATGACCTGTCGTCGTATTCCACCTCATAACTCTGCTCCCAATATTCTTACCAGTATAATTCTTTATCAAAAAAATATAATCTGTATTGGGTACAAAGAAAGCTGCCTTTATTCCATTGTTTTCTGAATCCAATCTTTTTAATTTAAACAGCTTCCAATGATCTATATCTAACTTATATACATTATTATCCATCTCGGAAAAAAGAAGAATAGAATCTCCAAATTCAATTATCGATGAAAAAAAGGGACATTGCTCGTCTATTCCGAATATTTCACCAAAACAATCATGGTAAACGATTTTTTTAGTCTTTAAATCCATGCTTATAATATGATCCGTCTGTCCACTCAGATATATGATCATATCATTCACAACAATCCAAAATTTTATAAATGAACCTTCTCCTTTTGTATACCTCTTCGGAATATCCTCATATGACCACAATCCTGTATTCAAATTGTAGAACGCCCATTTTCTTGCGCCAGATGGTGCAAAAAACAATTCGTTATCAATTCTGATTGGAGGATGATATATTCCGCCTTCATTTTGAGTTTCTTCAAACGAACATAAATATCTCGCTTCAGCTCTTTCAAAATTGATAGTATACACAGCATTTAATGTTGCAGATATTCCATAGTTAAAATCAGTTATATAATGATATTCTCTTTGCAAATGCTCCTTATACATTTTTTTTAACGATTCGTGCCATTCAGGAAAAATGTTCTTTAATTCTCCTATAGGCACTAATCTCGTACCCATATATATAACATCAGACTTGAAAATTTCATTTTGAACCATTTTAAATTATCCTGACCTTTTCTATCCCGTTTAAAATTCGTATTGTATAAAATCTACACTCCATTTACATTCAAATACTTTTCCACATTTCATACTTATATAATCTAAGTTATTTAGTTAAAACTACACTGCCATATACATCCGTAACCGGAACATAATTAATTCCTTCTTCCTCACAGAATCTATCCACCGCTCTTCCAGCCGGCATAGCATTTCGTCCGGCAGTCTCCTGATGATGTAAACAGTCATGTATAATAATATAGCCGTGTTTTTGCAGCTTCGGCCAAAAGAATTTAAGCCCTGAGTATGTGGACTCATACAAATCCATATCCAGACTGACGAAAGCCCACTCCTCATTTTCCAAACCCGCTGTCGTATCCGGAAATACTCCTTTTTTTATGATGCAATGCTCCGGATATTTCATCTTGTTCATAACAAGCTCAGCAGATGTATCCTTAAATGTATCGATAAAGGAGTCAGAAACATTTCCATTCTCTTTGGACATTACATCCTTATTAAAGGAATCAAAAGTATCAAATAAGTATAATTTTCGTTCTGGAAACATCTCGTTTATATATTTTGCCGTATCGCCTTTATATACCCCTGCTTCCGCAATGCTGCCATCAAGCCCCATATTTCGGATTCTTGCTGAAATTAGCTCGATTGTCGACAATCTCACATAATCGTCATTTATCTGCATCTGAAAATCCTCAATATATCTTTTTCTTCTGAGCATCAATTCTCTGCATATAGCATAATCAAATATTTCACAGTCCGTGAGTTCTACGAGTACCTCATGTGATGGCGAAGCATTTCTTGTATACAGCGATGACATGTAGAAATGCCTATAATCAAATTCGAAGTCATTGTTAGAAGCATTGATTATTTTCTCATTTGGAATTTCCAATTTTTGTAAAGTCTGTCTCATTTCACATTGATATAAATCACTACAGATAAGCACATAATCAAAGCTTATATCCTTAAGATACTGGGGAGACAGTATATCACCTCCCCATGACGCCGGAATATCCCACCACAATCCTTTTTTCGGCGGGTCATATCTCCCCCTTTTATTCTTATCGACAATTGCAATCACCTGACATTTTCCTGGATTGAGCATCTTTATAATATTTTTTGACACTGCTCCTGCTCCATATAGTACAATTTTCTTCATTCTTCGACCTTCCTCTCATTGTTCTAAATCTCTTGAAATTATTTATCTACATTCCAATATCCATTGTCGTAATTCCTCATACTCGACAACTTTTGCCTTGCAATATTCTAAATCTTTTTTTATTGAACTAACGGCCAATGCACTTGAAGGTAATATTAACACCAAATCGTCTTTTGAAAGAGAATTTGGATCTGGTTTTTTTATCAACTTATCGTCTCCGTTTCGATCCCATAATTCTGTCGGAAATATGACTGTATCCATTAGCATTCCTATCACAATACCGGCATTTTTTCCTTTGGCCCCGTAGCCTATTATACGATTGTATTTTTCATTACCAGCATGTAATCCTATCTTCTCTTGATTCATCGTCCCTCCACAGATCTCACATATTCTTTTATAAAATAATCTATATATTTCATCTGTCTTGGATTTGTCAATTATAAAACTCATTAAAATATCATCGTTATATATTTCTTGAAGATTATGCTTAATCATATTTTTGTATGGACTTAATTCTATATCATCTAATAATCCTCTTCTTGCAAACATCCATTTTGTAAATATCTTCAAAAAACTCTTAGTATAGCGCATAGCAGTGTCATAGTCATACCATCTGAAAAAACGTAATTTCAAATCCTTATACACGTACCATAACGACATAAGCCACTCTGTCGGAGCTTTCGAATATGATGTCCTCCCTGGAGAAAAGCTTTGAAAATGATATACTTCATCGCTAAAATAAACTCTCTCGCACAATGTAAGCATTTTATATGTCATAGCCGTATCAAGTCTAAAATAGCATCCTCTAATTTCATCATTCATATCTATCAAGTCATCGAAATACTGCTCTGTGACTTTCATATCCCATAATTTTCCCCACCATGTTCCTGACAATCTTCCGATAGCAAATTCTTCCATAATATGATTTTGCGAAAAAGCATGGCATAAAGGATCACTATGATAAAACCAGAATTTATCCTTTCCATCAAATGATATGTCTTTTTTCATGAGATCAAATTCACTATCCGCAGCTATAGCCATTGTCCGTACTGCAACCATGTCCGTCTTATTTTTTTCCCCTACTTTTACAGCGTATTCAAGAAAACCTTCGCTATAATAGTCGTCCCCATCCAATTGACACCAATATTTTCCATAGAGATTATTTCTTATTGTTTTTATAAGTTTTAAATCTGTCCATACATAGTTACTGACTAATCTGATAACTTTAACTCTTACATCCATTTGCTCATATTCTTTGGCAATTTCATATGAGCGGTCAGTCGCTCCATTAATAATAATTACATAAACAAAATTTCTATAGGTCTGCCTAAGGATGCTTTCGAAGCTTCTTCGGAGCAAATATTCTTCCGTGTTATAAATTATAGAAGTAATTGTAACAAGAGGAGATATGATGACTGATTTTTCATAATCTATATCCTTGGATGCCTCTTTCAGATGATAACCATAATCCACAGGAACACTTTCTCTTTTATAAAAGGGTAAAATTATTCTGTCTTTTGCAACACCTATTTCCTTTAAAAACTCAACAATACTGGCATGTATATTTGGAGAAACCACAATATATTCACCTCTATATTGTTTCCTTAAATTTTCAGGTGAAATAACAGGCTTCCCTTTAAAATATGTATTACTTCCCGCCTTCACGTCTACATAAAACTGTATTTTCGTTCCCATTGCGTTTAAGCATTTAGAAAAATATGAGCCATTTCCACCAATACCGTATACTATACATTTATCTATGTTTAACATGGATACTGCCTGACATAGTTTTTCCAAATCCGGCTCATAGATATCATAAATCACATTTCTTTTCATAATTTACCTCTCTTTTTATGCGTACAGCCATCAATTTAAAATAAAGCAGGAAACTGCAGGAAATAACCTACACAGCGGCTAAAACCTCAGTTCCCGTATATCCTGCAAAATCTCCCCATACGGCCTGTCCTTTCCAAACAAAAGAGTCGTCCCGAGGACAAAACCCTGCACTCCCTTAGGCGCAAACTCCAGAATCTTATCGGCGCTGCAGGCTCCGTCCCAATAGATCTCAAAATCCATATCCTCTTTCATGGAAAGCAGCTTCGTAATCTTCTCCCCTACATAGGAAAGATACATCTGTCCGGCGTTTCCCGGGTTCACGGACATCACAAGGACTTTCTTCACTATACGGAGCATCTCCATAACCGTCTCAACAGAAGTTCCCGGATTGATGGCAATCCCCGGTATCATCCCAGAGTTGATGATGACCTGCAATGTAGTTGACGGATGGTATTCCGCTTCTGGATGGATATATACGGTATCCCCTTTCCGGAGGTTTTTCAAAAATAACTTGATATTATTGATAGGATGTTCTATCATCAGATGTACGTCCAACGGCTTATCCGTAGCGCCGGCTATATAGCGCAGATCATTTAATGACATTGCAAAGTTCGGGACATAACGGCCATCCATGATGTCTATATGGAAGGAGTCGATCCCTCCCTCGTCCAGATTTTTTACTTCCCTCTCCAGATTTCCATAATTGGCGCACATCATAGAGGCTGTAAGTTCAAAATGCCTCTTCTGTAAATTCTCCATGTACATTTTCCTACCGTTCCTTCATTTTTGAATCCCCATCGGGCTGTTTTGCAGCAGGATGCCGCTTTGCTTTATTCTTACTTCGCGCTATATATGGTACTGTTGCTCCTGCACTCTTCAAAAAGGGCAATATAACACTCCGCTGCTTCTTCGTTTGCTTTCTTCATCTTTTCGTCAATCCACCCCTCATGAAACCAATGGACAGAATATGTATGTACTGTGCTGTTCAGCATTCCGGACATATAATCATAAGGCTGAAAGTAATCATAGGCATAAATATTCATTCCACAGATATTCTGAGTCGTACCGTCAACAACATACCCTGCGTCCAGAGCAACCCGGGTGTCATAAAATCCGCAGGTATTTTTATTTATCCGACCGTCCTTATCAATAAAATCTATCGTTTTTCTCGCATCGAGAAACCGTCTGATCATCGGGTTTCCTTTTACTGCCCCGCTTAAGCCCCCGAAGTTAACCGTCTGCCATTTTTCAACTCCGCAAAACGCCTCCTGGTATCTGAGCTCCTCAATACTTCTCTTGATTTCCACATCCGTGTCCAGATAAAACCCTCCATGATGGTATAGGATATCAAGCCTTGCATAATCCGGCACAAAACCATATGCTCCGGCTTCATATGCCTGCTTCATATAAGAATTTTCAGTAATATCATAGTTATCTTCATTCCATTCGATAATCTCATAGTCAGGGCAGAACCGTCTCCAACTGTCAAGGCATTTTTGCAATTCTTCGGGAACAGGCTTTCTTCCAAGCCACATATAATGAATTTTTTTCGGTATGGCGGGTTTTTCTAAAAGTTTCGGTTCTCCCTTGGACGGACTTGAACAAAAATTATAGATACACAGCATCGGCGTGATGTAGCACTCCATTTCTTCGGTACACTGCATTCCCTGAAGCTGTTCGATCACGTCTGGAAACCTGCTGATATTCAATAGGATCACTGTATTTTTCTTACACTTTTCTAAAAAAGACGGGGAATTTACAGGAACTGATCTGCCGAAAAGTTCAATTCTGCTCCCCCATTTAGCTTTATCATTGTCCAGATAACATCTGATGAATGGCAGAAGGCCATATTTTAATAATATCTGCGGCATTGTCACTTGTCCGAGCACACCCGCTCCAAACATGACAATCTCATGATGTCCCTCTCTGATCTTTTTATTTAATTCCTCAAATGAGCAGCACAGTAATTTCATTTATCCACTTCCTTGCTTTTCAGTACGGCTGCCGGGTAAATACGTTGTATCCTACCTTTTTACAACCAGTGTCAGACAATCTATCTCCGGTTCAACCCAATCGACAATTCGCTGATCTTCTATTTCAAATCCGGCGCGATACGCCAGATAAGCAAAAATATTTTTACTCATAAAACTTCTCGATTCAGCCGCATTATCATAAGAAGCCTTATAATCTGAATCATTATTGGAATGATGAAAGAGTGCTTTCCCTCCCGGCCTGAGTATTCTGTATGTTTCTTTCAGGTAATTTGATATATCCAATAGTTCAAAATGCACCATGGAATCATAGGTGAACAGCGATGTATATTGCTCATTAGGAAGCGCCGACAGATCACATCCGTTGTTAACAACATAGGAAATCTTATCCGTACCCGAAAATCTCATCCTGCACAGGTCTATGTTTTTTTCAAGGATATCAACCAATGTAATGTGGCCCGCAGAATTTATATAACGCGGCACATGTCTTCCTCTTCCACACGCCAGTTCCACTGTATTCTGCAAATCTAATCTGTCAAAAAGCCCGCGGCAAATGCCCCCGGCGCTCCAAAAGAAATCAAGCGCGCCCTCGCTTTCTGCAATTTCGAAGTATTGATCCATCGTGTCTATATGCGATATAGCACAAATCTCTCGTTCATAATCAATCCTTGGCATCAGATGCAGCTCGTCCACAAGCAATTTGTCCAGCCCTGCGTAAAATTCCTTTTTGTCGTTTTTCAACCGGCTCACGACCTCTTCCGCCTTCTCATTACGGACGGCAACGATGAACGGAATCCCCATAGATACCGCCTCTTGATAGGAAACTACCGGTATGGCATCTATGTTTCTTATGAGCAAAGCATCACGGTCGCAAAAACATTGTATTCGATTGTCCAGGTTATATCGCCGCAAAAGCTGAAGATATGCCCGTCCTTTATTTCCTGCCCCATATATGATAAACATCCTGTCTTCCATCACAGTTTCCCTTCACTCAGGTATGCTTTTATCTGCCCTTCGGTAACGCCTGTCATATCTCCATCCTCAGAAAATGCTTTATACCAGCGCACTGTTTCTTTAATAGCCCGCTTTACATCCCATACAGGCCTCCATCCAAGCCTCGACTTTGCCTTTGACGTATCCAGTCTCAGCAGATTTGCCTCATGCGGTCCCTGGGTTTCGATTGCCTCCCACCTTGCCGCTTCTCCCCAGAATCCGCAAAAAAGATCACATACCTCGGATGTCTTGATGCAGTCTGAATATTCCGGACCCACATTATAATTTCCGGCAAGAGAACCGTCATCCATCTGCATCTTTGCAGCTAAGAGGTAAAAACTCACCGCTTCGAGAACATGCTGATATGGTCTTACTGAGTCCGGATTCCTCACCGCAATCCCCTTGCCGGACACCGTATCCCTGTAGCAATCAGGAATAATACGAAAGCCGCTGAAATCTCCGCCCCCTATCACATTACCTGCCCTGCAGACCGATACTGCGACGTCCCTTCCCGTAAAGAAGGATCTGACGTAAGAGGCTGTTACAAGCTCACTGCATGATTTACTGTTTGAATATGGATCAAAGCCATCCAGACGGTCCGTCTCCCTGTAGGGAAACTCCCACTCATTATTCCGATATACTTTATCCGTCGTAACGTTTATAAACGACCTTACAGAATCTGATTTTCGGACGCATTCGCAAATATTGACCGTCCCCATGACATTGACATCGTATGTATACCTTGGATCTCTGTAGGAATCAATTACTATGGGTTGTGCCGCAAGATGAAATACGATCTCCGGCTTTTCCTCATGAAAAGTATTTTGCACCTGTTCAAAATCACGGATATCAACGATGTACTCATGAATATTGCTTTCCTGATGCAAGATCTCGTAAAGACTCGGATCTGTCGCCGGGCGAAGCGAAATACCGGTCACATCTGCGCCAAGGAGCAGGAGCATCTGTGTCATCCAGCTCCCCTTGAATCCGGTATTCCCCGTAATCAGAACTTTTTTGTTTCTATAAAAATTCTTCATATCACTTATACTCTTATCAATCAATCATCATTGATCAACGGCTTCCTTGATTATTTTTGACATATATTCCAGCTTTTCATCTGTCATCCCGGGATATACGCCCACCCAAAAAGAATCTCTCATAATACGATCTGTGTTCGCCAGATCTCTGGCAATGCGGTAGCCTATTCCCTTTTCCCTCATCCCATCAAAACAGGGATGCCTGATCAGATTCCCCGCAAAAAGCATTCTGGTCTGTATTCCATGTCCCTCTATATAGGAAATCACTTTCCGCCTGTCCATACCCTCGCGGCATGTCATGAGAAACCCAAACCAGCTCGGCTCAGAGCCGGGACATTTTTCCGGGAAAATGAGCTTGTCTCCTATATCCGAAAGACTCGTATATAGTTTTTTGAAATTTTCCCTTCTCTTCTCTGTAAATCCTGGAAGCTTTTTTAGCTGCGCCGCGCCGATTGCCGCCTGCATATCAGTAGCTTTCAGGTTGTACCCAAAATGCGAGTATACATATTTATGGTCATACCCCTCCGGCAGTTCCCCATATTGGCCGTCAAAGCGATGCCCGCAGCGGTTGTCTTCACCGGAATCACATACACAGTCTCTTCCCCAGTCCCGCATAGACCGGATAACCTTATGAAGAAGCGGGTTATTAGTATAAACAGCCCCTCCCTCTCCCATGGTCATATGATGAGGAGGATAAAAGGATGATGTACCGATATCTCCGATTGTTCCGGTCAGCCTCTTTTCCCCGTTTATCTCATAAACAGAACCAAGTGCATCACAATTGTCCTCTATCAGCCACAGATTATGCCTGTCGCAAAACTCCTTTACTGTTTTCAGATCGAATGGATTCCCCAGGGTATGCGCCGCCATCACGACCTTAGTTTTTTCCGACAGAGCTTCCTCCAACATAGCCGTATCAAGGTTGTACTGCGGAATTGTAATATCTATGAACACGGGTATGACGCCATATTGAATGGCAGGAGATACTGTTGTCGGAAATCCCGCCGCAACCGTGATCATCTCATCCCCCGGCTTTAACCTTCTTTCCTTTAAAAGCGGTGATGTAAGAGCCATAAGGGCCAGCAGATTTGCAGATGATCCTGAATTTACCAACGAGCAGTATTTCACTCCAAGATACTCTGCAAAATTCTTCTCAAACTCTTTCGTATACCGGCCTGATGTCAGCCAAAATTCCAGCGCCGAATCCACCAGATTACATAACTCTTCTTCATCATAGACTCGTGATGCATAGGGAATACGGTCTCCCGGAGTATATGAATCGGTCTTTTGGTGGTGTAAATGGGCGTATTCTTTTACTTGAGCCAGTATATTATCTTTAATTTTTTGCTCATTAAATGGTTTTTGCATCGTATTTCTCCTAAATGATAACTATTACTCTATAGTCTGAATCACTATAACTTCATATTGAATTTTTAACATTCATATTTACAGTAATTTGACATTCATATTTTCCAAGGCGCATTGCTATCCCAAAGTTTCTCAAGATACTCTCTGTCATGTATATTATCCATGGGCGACCAGAACCCGGGATGCTTATATGCCGCTATCTGCCCGTCCGCTACAAGACGTTCAAACGGCCCTCTTTCAAGCATCTCGCGTCCATCCCCCAGATAATCAAATAACTTTCTATTTGCTACCATAAAACCTATATTTACATAGGACTGGCTCCTTCTTGCCTTTTCCTTGAAGCTATCTACATTGCCCTCTTGATCAATGCTGACCGCTCCAAACCTTCCCTCCGGGCGTGTTGTAGATATCGTAAGGATTTTCCCGCGCTCCCGGTGAAATCCAATCAGCTCCGTCAGATTGATATCCGCTACGCCGTCGCCGTATGTAATCATAAATTCCTCATCTTCACCGATATATTTTTTTATTTTTAAAATGCGTCCGGCAGTCAGAGTCTCAAGCCCCGTATTGGCACATATCACCTTCCAGTTCTCAGTCTTCTCTTTATCCGTAATATCTTTTGTCTGTCCGTTCTCTTTAAGATGTGATAAGCTAAATTTCACAGATGCATGCTGTAATCCGTATCTGGCAAAATATCTTTTAATGTATTCGCCCTTATATCCGCAGCACACAATGAAGTCATGAAATCCATAGCTGCTGTAGATTTTCATGATATGCCAGAGGATCGGATGTCCTCCGATCGTTACCAAAGGTTTGGGGCGCAGGGACGACTCTTCGCTTATCCTTGTCCCCTTTCCGCCTGCTAAAATCACAACTTTCATACAATCCCCATCCAGGGCGCTATCCCCTTATCCCACAATTTTTCCGCAGCCGCTTTATCTCTTAGTGTCTCTATTGTGTTGAAAAAACCTTCATGCCTATATACTGCCGTGGACGACTGGGACAGCATGTCCTCTATATCTCCCCCGCAGCATTCGCCGGCAAAAGCCTCTTTTCCCACCATAAATACACCTGCACTTGTCCACGCCTTGTCACTGCTCATCCATTCCGCTTCTTCCCTCATAAAATGCAAAGGCATCTTACGTCCGGACGGCCTTGCAACAGCAACCGTGATAGATTTTTCTTCTGTCCTGTGAACATCCTGCAGCCTTTCAAGCGAAATATCAGACAGACAGTCTCCGTAAGATATCAGAAACTCTTCCCCTGCTATATCCAATACTTTTTTTATACGCTCCACAGGCATGGTCTTTATACCTGTATCCACAACGGTAACAACCCAGTCCTCCGTATTTTTATCGAGAATCTTTACCGTATTGCTTCCTGTATCTACCTGTATGTCGGACTGGTAGATGTAGAAATCCAGAAAGTAATCCTTGATCGAATCTATCTTATAACCGCCGCATACGATAAATTCTTTTATCCCGCATAATGAAGCGTGCTTCATGATGTGCCACAGAAGCGGCCTCCCTCCTATGGAAAGCATGGGTTTCGGCATGCCTTCGGATTCTCCGCTGATCGTGCTTTTCTGGCCGCCTGCCAATATAATCATCTTCATATCTTTTCACCTGATCTTACCCACTCCGCAACATTTAACACCGCCTGGTCAAATCCCACCCGGGCGGAATATCCCGTATCTTTTTGAATTGCCGATATGTCATACCAATCAAACGAAAAACGCAGACCGTCGTCAGGACGGCAGCCTATCTTAAGCTCTGTGTCCACACTCAGAACTTCCTTTGTCCTTTCCAGGTATTCTTTCATAAGCATAGGACTGCCGCTCCCGATATAGTATTCCTGCTTTGTTAAGGCGCTTTCCCCAAGGAGCCTCAAGCCATACGCAATATCTTCCACTGCCGTAATGTCATACGGCTCCATTGCAGGTCCAAATTCCGGCGGCTCGCCCTTTAAAAGCCCGTTTATGGTATAGGTCATCACCTGTTCTCTTTTGATATATCTTCCTATCGGCTGGAATATTGTTGCCCAGACAAATTCTATATCAAGCTTCCTCGCAAGCTTCAGGCACATATAATGGGAACTTTGCTTTGATAACAGATAAAAGTCAGCTTTCCTGTGCCCCGATTCTAAGACTACCTGGGGGACCAGATTCTCATACACCGTCCCCAGCGCTACAAACCTCCTGCACCCCACACGTTTTGCCGCTTTTAATGCAGCAACCGTCCGCGCGATATTCTTTGCCTGCAGCTCCTCATCATCCCGTCCGGCTCCGGTGGCTCCATCCCAGGCCAGATGATAAAACGTATCTGCGGGCGCCCCCGAAAAAGAATCGTAACCATCCATGCCGCACCACACGATATCGATATCCTTTTCCAGTCTCCCTGTATTCAGGCTGTCGTGCCTGGCCAGTCCCGTTACCCTGATATTGTTTCTTTTCAGTTCCCCGCAGAGATGTGTTCCTATAAAACCGGTTGCTCCGGTTACTATGGCTGATTTCATCTGTCTGTCACCTCTATTTCAGTGCGGCAATCTCATTCGTGAGCCCCATTTCCCGAATCTGTCTTTCGATAGAGTCATGGTACGGAATCGAAAGGATCAGGATCGTTCCGTCTCCGACGCTTTCCGGAGGCCCGACCGTATATCTCCTGCCGTTGATATTGAAAACCAATCCCTGGCGGCCCGGATTTCTGTCTATAAGAGCCGTCACATTGCATCCCTGAAAGGACTCGATCAGTATCGCAGTAGACGCTCCAATCCCCCATAGGATCAGTTTTTTTCCTGATTGCCTTAACGGATTAAGAAAACGTTCCAGCGTCTTCTGACTTTTTTCTAAATATCTGAGCATTGCCTTTTCCGGCTCATCCGAATAAGCCAGCGCCTGTTTTGCTCCTTTTCTCAATACGGCATATATGGATGGATAATTGCTCACCTTTTTGTAATAGCGGCCCTTGTCCAGAATCTCATATCCATACTCGCCTGCAAGATTCTCCATGTCATTCATGGACATATGTAAAACATGCTCATATGTAAGAAAATTAAAAGGAGAAGCCGCTTCACCGGCATAGCCTTCTGCATCAGGAACCTCGATGAACAGATACCCCTCATCCTTCAGGACTCTGGAAATATTTTTCATGGTGCTGTCTACGTCCAGTATGTGTTCCAATGAATGGTTCAGAATCACCATGTCGAAGCTGTCATCCGCAGCCTCTCCCATGTCCGTACTGTCTGTCAGCAGAGTCTTTACCCCGAGTTTTTTTGCATTTGAGATGCATGTCTCATTGGGATCCAGAACCGTAACATCCCTATATCCCGACGCACTCATATATCCTGCAAATTCTCCCCACGCTCCTGCGATGTCAAGGATTTTGCTGTCCGTGTTTATGTACGGTCTCATCAGTTCATGCAAATGCTCATAGTAATCATCCGTATCTTCCTGTCCAAACATATCGTAATATTTCGGGGCAGCAGCGCCATACATATAATAAGATAAGAAATCTTTCTGCGACGCCTTCGTATCCATATATAAAAGACCGCATTTTTTACATGCTGCAATAAAGCTGGGTGTCTCCGGAAAGTCCGCCCCCATGATCTTCATATTGTCGCAGAGCCTGTACAGAATCTTTTTTTCATTACTTTTGCAAATCGGGCAGCTCAATGTACTTTTCCTCCATTCCAGTATCTGCTGTATATGTTCTCAAGTCTCCTGTCATACTCCGGATTGATCCGCTGTCTCACCTTGTCAGCAAGCAGCCAGGAAACCGTTTCTTCCATGCCTTCTGAAAAACTGATCTTCTGTTCCCATCCCGGTACAGCAGACTTGATCTTCGCATCATCAAAGATATAATGCCACATATGCTGCCGGTTCACGATGACACTGTAAAAATCCGTTATCCTGACCGCCTCGTCACGCGGTATGTGAATGATATTCTCTGCATCAAGCCCCAATGCTGCAAGAATCGTCCCCGCCATCTCGTTCCATGTGATAAGCAGCTCTGCGGCTATATGATAATCCTCTCCTATCGCCTCTTGATTCCCGATCAAGCCCACAAAAGCTTTTGCAAAATCTTTGGAATGTATTGGCGCAACAAGGTTTTCCCCATCCCCAGGCATCAAAAACGGATAGCCCGTGATCCACCTCTGGGGAGCCGTAAAGCAGTTCTGTCCCACCGGCGCCTGGATGATCGTATCATAGGTATATCCAGGTCTTACAATGGTTGAAGGGAATCCATCCGTCCTGTATGCCTGCCTGAAAGCCTTCTCCATCTTAATCTTTCCGGCTATATAGGAATCCTCCACATCCTCCTCATATTGCGGCGTATCTTCACGAAACGGCAGATATCTGCTCTCTCGTTTGTAAACAGCCTCCGAGGAAATGACGATATACTGATCTGTTTTCCCCTGAAAGACCTCTATCGCCTGCCTTGCCTGGGCATCGTTAAAACAAATAAAATCACATACCACATCGAAGTGAATACCGGAAAGCGCTTTAACTGCCGCCTCCTCATTACGGATGTCTGCAATAATTTCATGTACCTCTGGCTGGACCTCTCTTCTGGTTGCCCTTGTCATTCCGCGGTTGAGCTCATACACTTCATCTCCGCGCCTAATGGCCTCCTCTGCGCACCACCAGCTGATATTCCCGTTTCCGCCTATCAATAAAACTTTCATTGCTTACCGGTCATCCTTTCAAGGAGCATTTCCCTGTATTCGTCTATATTGTCAACCGCTGCAGATTCAATCTCCATACAGTCCTTACACAAAAGGACTTCCCGGCGTCTGCAGTTCAGATGCGCCAGCCTGATATCCTGATATTCCTTGCTGTTCCATATATCCACGATACTCTGTTTTCTGGCGTCTCCTATGATCCCCTTATAGTTCCAGTCCACAATGCAATGTGACACAGTACCGTTGGCATTTACCGTAAGTATATAAAAGATCCTGGGACAGACTACATACTCCTTATATCCTTCGCCATGGTATACGTTTACCTGCTCCGTAGTATTTTCAAACCCGGGCCAGCAGTTCGCAATGTGCTCCATGGCGATCTCGTCACAGATATCGCCGAACAGGCTGTAAAATTTCTGTTCCGCATCCTTGTCAATATGATCTGCCATTGTCTTTATAAAAATGCGGCAGTTTCCTCTATGTTCATACAGATCTCTTATGTTGTCGATAAATTTGCCATAGTCCAGCTCCACGCCGCTTATTTCCTTGTATCCCGCGGCGTCAAGAGCCTCCACGGAAATATTGATCCTGGATAATCCCGCATCCACAAGCTTCCTGTTTAATTCCGGATGGAGCAGTGTTCCGTTGGTGGTAAAATCTATTGTTTCAAATTTGCCGGATTTGTGCGCATATTCGATCATCTCCGGCAGCCGCTTATTTACAAGGGGCTCCCCTTCCTTATACAGGCGCAAGACCTTGACCTTTTCCGGAAATCCCTGACAGTCGTCAATGATTTTTTTATACAGGTCAAAATCCATAACCCCTATGCTGCCGCGTTTCTCCTCCGTCCAGAGATCCTTGTGGGCGCCTCCGCATGGACAGAATTTACAGCTCAGATTGCACGCGCTTGACGGGTCCAGATAAAGTATGAACGGCGTACTTAATGGAATAACCGTTTGAAGTTCTGTCCTGTTCTTATGGTATCTGGTTCCTATTTTTGCTTTCATATAAACGCCTCCTGTGATTCTTTCATAATCCTTGCCAGATTCTTCAGTCTCTTGTCCCCGGGGTAATATCTGCTGAACTGTTCTACGGAGCCTTTTGATCGTCCCTTATATATCCCCTCAAATCCACCGGCGCTTAAAACTGCTTCCTTCCAATCTGAATTTTCCTTACTGTATTCAGATAATTCTTCCAATCTCTCAGCATCTTCTCTGCTGCAGCCGGACAGAAACCATCTCAAGGCATCTTCTCCAAAAACCGTTTTAAAATCATGCGTCTTTTTAGGATTATTCATGACTTTATTGATCACGGTGTTGAATCGGAACCGGTTTCTTTCAGAATCATATTTTTCAATCATATCCTCTCTTGCCTTCCGCCCCAAGGCCTTTCTAAGTTCCATATTTTCTGACAGTTCTTTTATCTTTTGTGCAAATGTATTTTTTTCAGAAGCAAAGAGACCGTTTTCTCCGTCTTCAATAATAGTTCTCTCAACGGCTCCGTCACTCGCCACAACAGGAAGTCCGCTTGCCATAGCCTCAAGCAGGGCGTTTTCTGTGGTAGCAAAATTGAAAGGGTTCAGCAGATATATGAAAATATCCCATGAGGGCAGCAGCTCCTGTATATCCATCCGAAATCCGAGAAACTGCACGTATTCTGATATTCCCATCTTCTCCACATCATCTGACAGCGCCTGTGACAAGTCTCCTGCGATCTCAAATCTGATATTTTTATCGCATTCTACAGCCGCCTTAAGCCAACTGGCAAAATCAGGATGGAGCTTGGCATAATCCAGCGAACCGACATATCCGATCCTTATTTTATGCGTTATATCATAGCGCTGCTTTGCCGGAAAACCCTGCGGCTGGAAATCTCCCATTCCATATACCAGAGCAGAGTGTTCCTGTATGCCTGCCCTATCTGCATCCTTCCAATCAGGATTATGGAAAGACGCTTCTGACGTAAACATGCAGGCATCAAAGCCTGCTGCAAATTCCGGCTTCAGCACAGGATAATTGAGCCCATTTACATGACTCCACAAAACGATCCTGGCAGGAATTTCTGAGATCTCCGCCAGAGCTTTGTAAGTGAGGGGATGGTGCCACCAATTCACTACCACCACGTCCGCTTCTGACACTTCCCTTTTTATCTGTTCTTTTTCGGTACAGATCAGAACCTCTATTCCTCTCTGCCGGCACCTTATGATATGATCTGATTTCTCCGGCCTGTCCAAAAGAATGATTCTGTGTTTATTCTCCCTATCTGATATGGCCATCCCCGAAATCGCTTTTCCTGCGCCTGCCCCCATATGTGCGGCTATATGAAGTATCCTCATCAGCTATCCCTGTCTCCTATCATCGGCCATTTGCTGTCCTTTTCGGAAATGACCGCCGGCTGCACCGGCCACTCAATCGAAAACGCCGGGTCATTCCATCTGTATCCTCTCTCGTACATCGGGTCATATGCCGAAGTCATAAAGTAGATCAGCTGTGAGTTATCTTTCAGTGACACAAACCCGTGTGCACATCCTTTCGGTATATAAAAAGCCTGGCCGTTTTCCTCGGAAAGGACGGCTGAACAATACTTTAAATATGTAGGCGAGTCCTTCCTTAAATCCAGACAAACATCGTAAACTTCACCATCCACACAGCATACAAGTTTTTCTTCTGCCGAAGGTTCAGCCTGCATATGCATTCCCCGCAGCGTTCCCTTTCTGTAATTCTTTGAGGCGGAAATCTGTACAAATCTTCCATTCAATCCGTTTGCCTTAAATTCTTCGATATCGGCAAGCCTCGAAAAACATCCTCTGTCGTCCCAGGGTATATTACGCTTAATGAGACAGCAGCCGTCTACAGGCATTTTCTCAAACGTCATTCTGCATCTCTCCTTCCGGACATAGCATATACTTTTTCATAAAACTCCTGCTCCGCATCTGACAAAAAATCTAACTCATAAACATCATATGAAATGATATCCTTATTCTTATCCATGCTGATCCCCTCTATATTTATCACAAACAGGCCTGTTTAAAAAATCTGCGACCCTTTTATTATCCATATCCTCTTTCCTGAAATCCGATAAACTGTATTCCTCTCTCGGCAAGCTGAATAACCACATCAGCGCCGATTCCTCAAATACCTGCGCAGCCTCATATTCCACATTGTTTTTCCGTAAATGTTCAAATGACCAGACGATAGATGAAAGCCACTTCGAACTGTGGTTGTCGGAATGCTCGCTGCTTCCCGGCCTCCAGGTACGGATATGCAATAAGTCATCGCACAGAGAAACCCGGTCACAGGCAAGAGCCATATAGGTCATCCAGGATATATCAAGACAGAAATTGCAGTCTCTGTCATACTCTGTTTCGTAAGTCAGCATCAGATCTATAAGCTGCTTAAACAGGCCGGATTTATACAGCTTACCCCACACAGGGACAAACAGGATACGTAGCATGAAACAGCGTTCCTTCTCCTCTCCCTCAATGCAGAAATCCTTTCCCAAATAATGTGTAAAATAGCTGTATCTAAAGCCTTTATGCGCATATGTCAGCGTATTGACCTGAACCATGTCTGAACCGTCAGCACGGGAAATCTTTATGGTCTTCTCTAAAAAATCCGGCTCATAGTAATCGTCAGAATCCACCATAGCTACATAGTCTGTGCTTATGCTGTCTTTCAGTTTTGTAAGCAGTCCCTTTTCCGTCCACGGAACATTCTTCTCAAGACGGATATATGTAATTCTTACGTCTGCTTCCGCATATTGCCTGATCGTATCTGCCGAATCATCTGTCGAGCCGTTATCAATTATTAGATAAGTAAAGTTCTCAAAGCTCTGGTTCAAAACACTTTCTATGGTTCTGCACAGCATTCCCTTCGGCGTGTTGTACAGGATTGTAAAAATAGTCGCCACCGGAGCATCGTCCGCCTGTTTTTCTCTGTTTCTCTTACTAGCTTTCAAAAAGTATTTCAGATCATAAACATCCTCAAGAATCCTTATCTCTTTATCTACTCTTCTGAATGGATTTATGATATTGTTTTCATTGATGCCGTTCTCGGTCAGATACTGTATCACCGGAGCCTGATTATCAGGAGAAACAATGACCTGAATATCATCCGCCCGGCTCAAAAATGTATCCGGCGAAATAACCTTTTTACCGAGAACGGTAAATTCCCTGCTGTCTGCCTGCCGGTCCACAAAATATTCAATATCCCTGCCAAAAACTTTTAGATACCTGCAGATGATCTCTCCATTCACTCCGCAGCCATAGACGCATAGCTTAGCACTGTCATCATATGCTAAGTTTTGAAGAAATGAAAAGTCCTTGCCATATGCAGTTATTTTTGTGCTGCACATCTCCTTATATTTCCCCTTCCTTACATACCTTTTTGCACTGCGAACAGATCTCTACGTTCTGTATCATGACCGGTTTTTTCATTTTCCGGCATAGTTCCACCAGGCTGCTGCCATCCCCATAGTACCCATCGCTCAATACGATCGCCCGGTCCAGATCCGCCGTGTCGTCATAAATCCCCCACCCGTCTCCTATATAACGGTCGCGAACTCTCTTATATTCTTCCAGCAGCTGCGGCCGCATACTGTTCAATGTGCTTTCCAGCAATGGATGTGGTCTCCAAAGCAGCGCCGCGTCATTTCTATTCTCATAAAAAATCCGAAATACATCTTCCATCTTCCGCAGCGCTTTTTCATTATTCTGCAGCAATGCCGTGACCGATGTATTGTATAAGATAATTTTTTTCCATGTACCGTCCGGCTTTTCGATAACCCCTTTCCATTCCTCAGGGATTTCTATTTGTTCTT
The DNA here is from genome assembly GCA_000403295.2 of Lachnospiraceae bacterium M18-1. GTDB lineage: Bacteria > Bacillota > Clostridia > Lachnospirales > Lachnospiraceae > Schaedlerella. The sequence goes on from KE159605.1 coordinate 2,048,106, forward strand.
TTCTCGTATTTAAAATTTTGTCAAACTTCGGCGATCCGCTTCCGTCAATCTTATTCTCCCAATATCTTCTGATATCCTTTTCATTCCTGCGGCTCTGGCTTTTTAGCGTCTCTTCCGTCAGAACATTGACATAAACCTGCCGCATCGCTTCAGACTGTACGATCACCTTGTCCGCATTGATCACGCCGGGCGTGGTGCAGAAATGTTTTATGCCCTCTACCGCTTCTCGATTATCGGGAGAAACCTCCCCTAATATAAAGTAAGGAATGTAGACCAGTTTTTCTGTGAACTGTTTTAAATTTTTAGAATAGAAAAATGGATGCACGCTGGTTACAAAATTGCAGTCATCATAAGGATTATGTATATAAATCACATCCGGACGGCGGTTTTTAAAATCATATTCGTCATATCTTGTAATAGAGACATATTCCGGATACAGTCCGCCCTCATAATGCTCCTCTCGTAAGCTACCGTCCGGATTTTTGTCAAAATATGGAATTGGAATCACATACGCGTCTGTATTCTCGTCTGAATCCGCCGCCTTCCACACACTCTCCAGTGAATCCCACATGGACGCCTTATATGGAAGAAATACGACTTCCAAGCGCACAGGAATATCATTTCGGACGCTGTTTATTATCTGTATAAGGGCCTTCTGCAGGAGTTTATAGTCCCGTCCCGCGTCTGAGGATCTATCCGACCCGTTTTTTTCATGCAGCTGGTAGAGCAGTTCGCAATAATCCTCTAATAAATGGACTGTGGCAAAGCCCTCCCCTTCTGACTCCTCAATCATATTTCCGAGTTCGATGGCTCCTTCCTGGCATTGCTCCAGCAATTTCATAGCCGCCGCCTGTTTTTTTCCTTCCATGGCTTTTTTTATCTCTTTGTGCGCCTCGCCAAGTAATTCTGCAAATTCCATGGCCTGCTTTTTTTGAGCACTTCTCATGACAATCTCCACCGACTCATCGTTATTTTTAATAAGGCACATTTTGTCACCCTCACGGGTGATGCCGGCAGGATCTTTCCGACCTGCCTGCTTCGCTCCCGGTACTTCTCATGCGCGGAGGTTCCGCGTCTTGAGTTCCCATAGGTCCTGGCCTACCCAATACCCGGCTCCCGCAGGAACCGGCTTCTAATGCCGTCTTTGTTTTTTCTATCAATAGAGTCCTCCCGCGTTCCTATTCCCGTCTCCGGTTTTGGTCAAACGTATCCTCAGATGCGTTCATCCACGGAATTTTTCTTAATGAACTTCTTTTTAAGGGATCATTCTCCATACTCCCTTTCCTTTCGCATGTCACGTCCCCTTTTCAGGACATTCTTTGCGGTGTTCTGCCTTTCCGGCATCTCTGCCCCGCAGGACGGGCAGCGGAACATATCATTTTCTTTCACCCCGTCCGCTCCGCAGCGGCTGCATTGGACGCTGATTCCTTTGCCGAAGACTTCAACCAGTTCGATGGACCGTTCCCGGCATTTTTGAAGCAGCCTGCTTTTTACAAAGCCTTTCTGCCACATATTGACGGTAGCGTTCACCTTCCGGTTGAAACCTGCCTTTGACTTTGGCGGCAGCTTCGGGAAATAGACCGTCCCCGGCTTTTCTGTGTCCAGCATCCGGTTAATCTCACCGTTCACATAATTGTGCATCGTCTCTTCCAGTCTTACCTTGCCTGCATTGTATTTTTTCATGCCGGGGTTGTTTTTTGCGTTCCTCTGGTGACGGGGCAGCCTTTTCTGCACATAGTCTGTAAGTGCGGACTGGTATTTCAAATATTTTTCTCCGTAAGTCCTGCCCTGATCTGTCACAAACATACATTTAAGCCCTACCGCGAGCCCCATCTCCCCGCTGTATCCCGCAGGATGCCTCTGCTTTACCTCTATGGGCACATTCAGCGTAATCCCTCTTTCCTCAGGATAAAGGCGAACGTAAATCTGGCAGTTATACTGATTGTTGTCTGTCAGCGGGATAAAAAGCCTCCTGCGGCTTTCTTTCATGGAAAGGTAGATTCCGTGGTCTGCATACCGGTATCCCTTTGGGGAAGCCGGGAAACCATACGCCGCGTCGGTATGGGGCTTGTTCAGGCAGCGGCGCACCTGCCTCCGCAGGTACTGATCCAGCCGGTGGGTATCCACACTTTTCCGGACATCTGCATATTTTTCTTTCCAAACGCCCGCAAGTTCCGGCTCCCCTCCCGCCAGCACCGACTCGAAGCATTGGCTCTGCTTCATGACAAACCGCAGATAATGCCTGTCTTCTGCCGACAGGTTCGGATTGTTCCTGATGTTCTGTCCCACCCGGCTTTTCGTGCGTGCCCACTGGCTCTTAATATCCCCCAGTGCATCAAAAATAGAAAGATAAAAATACACGGACGGAAGCCCCAGCTTTTCCCGCAGCCCACTTTTTGTCATCTCATTCTGAACGGTATAGCCCGGATGGATCTTCGGGAGACTGCGAATCCCGCTATAGCGGTCATAAACATAATTTTTGACCTCCCGGCAGTCTCTGGCGATTTCCTGCAGACGTTCTATATCGGCGGCAGAAATCGGAATCTGGTTGTATTGATAAACGGTCTTATATATTGAATCTTTATGCCCTTTCATACTGATTCGACCCTTCCATTCCGGATAAGCCCGGCCAGACGCCGGCTGCTTTCGTATACTCCGCTGATCTGCCCACCGCGGCATTCACGGCTTTTTTTAATCTCAATATGGCCCCCGAAGGTTACGCTATGGTTTTTTCGCAGATTACCTTAATCTGCGAAAAATGGCGTCCTTCTTTCTAAAATACAATATTTATGATCGTTTCTGACCCAGATATTGACCATAAATAGCTGCTAATGAGTTCATATGTTGCCGTTTGGTTTCAATGCTAGGGTGCACGTAACGATTCAGGGTGATCTTTACATCTGAGTGTCCCAATATCTCACTTAAGCTTTTGATATCCGCTCCGCTGTTGATACAGTTTGTTGCAAAAGTATGCCGCAGGCTGTGGAAATTTTTATGACCTATATCTGCAATCTGCAGATATTTTTGAAATTTATTTTGATACGTTCTTGGATCCAGCGGCTTATTTCTATGCAGCATATATTTTCCCTCACCTTTGTAATATGGAAGGATCAGCTTAACCAATTCGTCCGATAAAGGAATTTCACGCTTAGAATATACGCTTTTGGGTTCTCCTTCCAAAAGAACTGTCCGGGTTTTCTTTCCGTCCATAGTAATCCTCTGCACCGTAGAGTTCACATACAGCAGTTTCCTTTCCAGATCAATGTCCTGCCATTTTAAAGCGCAGATCTCACCGAGACGGAGGCCGGTGGAAATGCAGATCACAATCCCCAGCTTAAAAACGTCCATTCCGTCATACAGATGGTGCAGCAGCCGGGTCTGTTCTGTCTGGCTCAATATCTCGACCGGCTTATTTCCTGTTTTCGGCCGCTGATTTGAATATTTGATTTTTTCTGTGTGATAGTTCAATGCCGCATAGGACAGAATCTGGTTCATGACACAGGAAATACTTTTCTGCAGGCTGTCCGACAGCGCCTCATTGTTATCATCCTGAAATATCTGTGACAAAATGTCCTCATTAATCCTCGCCAGTACCAGGTTTTCCATTTTTTTCTTAATATGTTTCTGGTAAATGAAACGGTATTTGATAAAAGTAGCATGCTTTTTCGTGTTTTCAACTGTGGCAAGCCATTCGTCCGCCACCAAATAAAAAAGGACGTTTCCTGCACATTTCTGTCTTTTTGACATAGATTGTGTATCCATTTTTGCCGCAGATAATTTTTCTTTTACTTCGCTGTAGCTTTTGGCATATATGGAACGGACTACATTCTTTTGGGAATGCGGCTCAAATGCAGAATACCTCCCCTCCCAGCGTCCATCTTTCCTCTTCCTGATATTTTCTCCGCGCCTTGACATATTAACGTTCCTCCTGACCACTTTTTTGACCCATAATAAAATAGATTCAGAGAAAAAGAACGTTTCTCATAAAATTTTATCTTTCATATCTGTATTCTATGGTATTCTGGGGCCGGGACTGCCGGAAGGAAAACCATGGAAATGGCGCAGAAACAGGAATATCTGGTTGACAAATCGAAATGACTCCATTATAATTACGTTTGTAAATTAGCTTCAAAACTAATCTTACGTTTAAAGATTGATATTTTTGTTTATAGGGAAATTCGCAGATTAAGGTAATCTGTGAAAGTCATAAGATGAATAGACACAAAAATGGCTGTCGTTTAATGAGCATTTTCAGCCCTTTTGATACAAAAAGAAGAAGCCCGTAGGAACCGAACGATCCAATATTTGTTTTTCGGCGAGCTTCTTCTTTTTTTATCTCCGATAATCTTTGTTATTATTTTTTGGCGCACAAATACTATGTCCGCCCACTTTTTCTGCATACTTTTCTTTAAACTGCTTTCTCCTGAAATCTAAAAAATGTCATTCTGTCTGGGTATATCCTTTCTGCTGTTTCGTTTCTGTACAGATATGATGTAGCTCCCTCCCTGGTGCAGATGTACGTTTACGATTGAGGTAGAAGATTGGGATAAGTGGAGGGAGGATTATGAGAAAAGACACGGGAATGGACAGGCCGGAAAGTAGTAGAAAGGTTGAATGGCGATATCTCCCCTGTATGCCCGGTTCTTCTGTTTTTCATGATCCTGGAGCTTGATGTGTGCCACTCAGCATATGGTTCTTTTTCATCCGCATGAACGTTGCTTACAGATCCATCTTGGACAAAAACTATTTATAAATGTGCATGAGAAAACCACCCGCCACAATGTGACTGGTGGTTTAGGTGGTCAATTATAATTCTATAAGATAAAAGAATTAGAACTCTTTGGCAGGCGTGCGCTTCTCCTGCATCTCTCGGGTTTCCCCTGTCAGTACCATTCTTTTTCATCAATCTTCATAAAAGTAATAATGGAATTTTTATACTCTGGAGAGAACTGCACCATATCCGGATAGAAAGCATATTTCACACTATCACAACCTCCCCAAACGCCTTCAAAAACTGTTTCCTTCCATATCCGTCAAATTCCACTTCCACCATCATCTCATCTTCCGATACCAGGATTCCCTCCCCGTACTTTGGATGCCTTGCGCGCTTCACGGCTGTTTTCTTCTGCTGCTCCTGCTCCTTTTTCTCCCGGATCTGGTCCTGAACCTCCCGGCGGAGCTGCTGCAGATTCCCCCGTTTCTCTCCTGCGCTGCGAAGCTCCTCCCATTCCAGAAGATGAGGCGGGAGCATCCTCAGATACCGGCTGCATTCCCCGGTAACCCTGGGTTCTCCCGGGTTGGTATAGTAAGACAATTCCAGTTCGTCCTTCGCCCGGGTCATTCCCACGAAAAACAATCTCCGCTCCTCTTCCTCCTGCTCAAAGCTCTGGCTGTGAAGCGGGATCAGCCCCTGGTTCATCCCGATCAAGAATACCGTCTCAAATTCAAGCCCTTTGGAGGCATGCAGCGTCATCAGCTTCACGGTGTTCCGGGAAAAAATACCATCCGCATCCCCGTCACCGCTCAGAAGATTCACCCCATACAGCGCTGACTGATTCACAAATTCCCTGATCCCTTCCATCAGGCTGTACTCCTTTTCTATACAATATCTGCAGATTCTTTCCAGAAACTTCAGCACCAGCTTTTCATCCTCACAGTAGGTGGATGAAGTCGGGTGCAGAGCGTCTCTCAGCCCAAAATATGCAAAAATCTCTGACGCCCCGGGAACGCCTTCCTTCTTCCATTCTTCCTGCTCCTGAAATTCAGCGATCCTCCGATACAGGAGAACGCTTTCCCTCTTTTGTTCCTGAATGATCTTCTTTGCTTTCGCCCTGGTACATTTCGCCCCGTACTGCGGATCAGAAAGCGCTTCGATTCCTATCTGTTCATCCGCAGCATTGACCGAAAACCGCAGCACCTTGATCAGCCAGTCCAGTACCGGGATATCTCTGATCGTCTTTCTTACAGATACTTCATAGGGAATCTGCTGCCTGTCAAATACTTTTTCCAAAATCTCCGACTGCTTCTGCAGCCGATAAAAGACTGCGATCTCACCATATGCGCTGCCGCTGTCATGAAGCGCACGGATCCGCCCCGCCAGGTATTCCGCCTCCTGAAATGGGTCGTAATGGTTCTTTACTATAATCTTTCCCCCTGTCTTTCGACTGCTCTGGATTCCCGTACCGGACTGCAGAAATCGGTTCGCCGCTTCCAGGATGGATGCACTGGAACGATAATTGACAGGAAGAGACAGCTCCTTTGCCTGAAACCGATGCTTTAAAAGGTAGAACATATTCTCCCCCGTTCCCCTCCAGCTGTAGATTACCTGATTCGGATCCCCCACCGCAAACAGCCTGGTGTTTTTCCCTTTCAGGGCTTCCAGAAATTCTATCTGCAGCGCATCGCTGTCCTGCACCTCGTCTACGATGATCCAGTGCTTTTCTGATATTTGCTTCTCTGTTCTCCCTGCCTGCAGCAATTTTGTACTCACCCGCAGCAGATCCGAAAAGGACATTTTATTCTGGCGTTTCTTTTCCGCCTCCAGCAGCGGATACAGCAGGAACAGGTCGTCCTTGTATCTGCTGCACTCTTTCCCCTGGAGATATCCCTGATACTCCTGCTCCAGACGCTTTTTCAGACGGTTTTTATACTTCACCTTCAGCTTCTGCGCTGCGATCACTGCCGCTGCCAGGTCTGCCTCTTCATCCGGGCTGATCACCGTGAACTCCCTGTTCCACCCCACCCGTTCCACAGGCAGTTGATTTTTCAGCAAATACAGCGCCACACTGTGAAATGTACCGAATCCCTGTACCTGCTCCCGCAGAAGGCCTGGTTCTTTTTTTCTCAGCCTGCTGACGATCTCATCCGCCGCCTTATTGGTAAATGTCAATACGACCACGTTCTCCAGAGGAACCGACTTTTCATAATGCAGATATAAAATTTTCGCGATCAGCACTGTGGTTTTTCCGCTTCCCACATTGGCATTCACAACACAAGACGAAGAATCGTCCAGTACCGCTTCCATCTGATAAGGGTTAAGATGCTTCCACTCTTCTTTGAAATCTATTCTCATGCTTTCCCAGTTCTTTCTTTTTTTGTGCAGGCAAGTATAAAATCTCTCCGATACTTGCAGCCATGGCGCGCCCTGCACAGACAATCGTTCCTTTTTTCAGATCATATTTTGGTATAATGTCTCTGCAGCTTTTCCTTCCGCTTTTTGTTCTCTTCTATATTTTCCTTTGTGATCACTTCCACCTTCATATCAGAGGGGCACTGCACATGCCTGCGCAGTATTTTCTCCAGCTCCTGCATATTTTCCGATTCCTGGAGCCATGTCTTATAAAATGCGCTCTCCACTGTCAGCATCAGACAGTGCCCGGACACGTCTGCCTGTTTTACGGTCTGAAGAAAAGCCGCGCCGCCTTCTCCATTTTGTACCGCTCTTTCACAAAGGGCTGTCCACTGTTTGGGCAAGTTGGAAAAAGTATATTCTTTCCGGATGGCCGGCCGCTCTTTCTCCGTATATTTTCCGCCGTACTGAGGCGGTTCGCTCTTTTCTTTGAGATTTTTCAGTCCCCACAGTACCATGTTCTTATCCAGGCTGTAATCGCCCACGCAGGCGGGACATCCATTTTCACAGGTACATCCGCTGACCATGCGGATTGCATTATCAATGATCTGCAAAACCAGGTCATAGATTTTCTCCGAATATCCCAGTCCGCCCTCATACCTGTCGTATATGTACAGCGATACCTGCTGCCCGAACACATTTCTCCCTTCTCCGCCGCCCATAGAATCTTCCCGGAGGACCACGTCTCCGGTAATCACAGCATCAATATCTTCCCGCGCCGTCATCGTGACCATCATGGCCGCATTCTTTATGGCATGGGAAATGCCTTCGAAATGGTTATTCAATACCAGCTCCCCTGCCGCGTTCGGCAGCAGCAGGCTATGATACACATCCACCACATTGTGAGGGATCTCCATCCAGGTACTCTCAGTATCATAATCCTTCTGCAGGACCTCCGGAAGCTGCACATATCCCAGATTCTGATGGTTATGAAACTGCAGCTTCTTGAACATATAGACCATTTCGTTGATGTTGATATCCCCAAAGTGAACCCGCGTCCGCCCAAACTCTGTCTCTTCAAATACGCGCAGGATCTTTGTGTCCATTTCCCCGGCCGGAACCGTATAGTAATTTCCGGAAAATGGGACTGCATAGGCAGTACGGCTGGTCAGGTCCAGTTTCAGCACTTCGTAAAGAGCTCCTTCATGCATATAGACTGCCCCCGGATGCAGTTCATGATAGGCCTGGGTCTCATCCATCTCCGTGATCGCCCTGGGCTCCAATCCCTTGCTGCCGTTTCCTTCCGATAATTCCAGGCTTTCATCCAGTATCAGCTTAAACCGCGTCTGATCCATATTCCGCAGGCTGTAATCCCCTGCCGGAAATGCCGGCCCTGCCCAGGCGAAGCGCCCGGAAATAGATTTTACTTCTTCTGCGTTCAGAAGCACCGGGATGATTTCCCCCAGATCCGGAAACAATCCGATATCGTCCATCGTCAGAGGCATTTCTGCCGCAGCCGCCCGGACATGGGACAGCTCGATCAGCAGATTGTCCGGATCCACAATGGCGTTTTCACTTTTCATGGAAAAGAGCCATTCCGGGTCTATAGCAATATACTGGTCAAAAGGCTGATTCGCAAGGATCAGATAATTGACACATTTTTCCCCGTTTCTCCCGGCCCGCCCGGTCTGCTGCCAAAATGAGGCCCGGGTTCCGGGATAGCCTGCAAGCACCGTGGAATCCAGCTTTCCAATGTCAATTCCCAGCTCCAGCGCATTGGTCGATACCAGCCCGGACAGTTCTCCTTCCAACATCTTCCGCTCAATTTCTTTTCGTTCTACCGGCGTATATCCGCCCCGGTAGCCTGCAATCTTTCCGCTCCTCCCATTGCCTGGAAAAGCCGCCGCATCCAGCTTGTCGCGCGCTTCCTTTAAAATGACTTCCACATTTCTCCGTGACTTTGCAAATGCGATGAAATGCCGGTCATGTCCTGCCAGCCGGCAGATCACTTCCGAGGCGATCGACGACGCAGATTTTCTGCCGTAGATTTTGTCATTGGAGCCCTTGATCAGGGGCGGCTGAATGATATGGTATTCCTTTTCCGGAGCCGGGGATCCGTCCCGATCGATCAGCACAAAGGACGCCCCGCAGATGAGCTCCGCCAGCTCCACCGGATTTGCAATGGTAGCCGAACTGCACAGAAACTGCGGAGCCGACTGATAATAGCTGCAGATTCGTTTCATCCGGCGGAAGAGGTTGGTCAGGTGTGCGCCGAAGGCTCCCCGGTAGCTGTGCAGCTCATCAATCACTATGTATTTCAGATTGGAAAAGATAAAGTCAAACCCGAATTTGCTATGGTTCGGAAGAAACGCGGAGTTCAGCATTTCCGGATTGGTCAGGATGATATTGGCGCTTTTGCGGATACGGCTGCGCTCTGCCGGCGCGGTATCCCCGTCGTATACCCCGGCCGATATCCGCCCGGGACCAAAATACTCCAGAATCGGAAGGATCGCCCGGTACTGGTCGCTTGCAAGCGCCTTCGTGGGGTAGAGGAACACTGCTCTGGTCAGCGGGTTTTCCAGAATCTGCTGCAGGATCGGCAGCAGGAAACTGAGTGTCTTGCCGCTGGCAGTAGACGTTGTGATCACTGCGTTTGCACCGCCCATAGCTGCCTCGTACATTTCCGCCTGGTGGGTATAAAGCCGGGGAATCCCGCGGGCATTCAGATACTCCCGGATATCCGGGCACAAAGAAACCGGAAAATCCGCGTAAGCTGCGGATTTTTCCGGGATGATCTTTCTGTAGATTGTCAGGTCTTGCATAGCATATCCTCCACCTTATCCTCTCCCCTATCAATTGCAAATTTTCTTCTACAAATATAATGGACATAATAGACCTCACTGTTCATATACTTCATCTAGCAGCTTATTGTCGGCAATCATAATATGATTTGGCCCCAGCTCTTCCATTCTGTATGCAGACTTGCTGTATATCTCATTACCATAGTTATCCTGCTCAGGATATAACTCCTGCAGTACGTCAGGCAATTCCGAACTTCCTCTATACATATTGTGGAACATACGGTTGTGTCAAGCTAAGACTAAAAAATTGTTCTTCTATTTACTTAAGTAGTTCCAAAAAAACAGCGTGGCTGACTCAAAACTTTCAAACACTAATTTGCAATTTTCATAATTATCTTTATACATTCGTTGCAATTTTTATTTTTATCTACGTTATAAATATGACATACGATTTTTTTCCCTTGCTTTAATAATTTGCTCACCTCTTTGCTATAGTAGCGTGGAATATATCCCAATATTTTTCCTGAAGTGTCCAAAAACTGTACCGCATTTTGATCATGATAGTTTTCTGGTTCTTCACGTAAAAACACTTCATCTCCACGGGTTACTTTAACAGACCGAATGCACTCTTCTCCATCACAATTTAAATAGTGTCGAACACCCGCCATAAAGAAAATCCGGGTTACATTATTATCTAAACTTAATATTGGATCAATGAACTCAAGATTATCAATTGGAAGACGTGCGCCGCTTCTTTTCAGTAACATATAATCATCATATTCCTTCAAGCCGTATTTTTCCAAAATCTCTTGAATATTTTTCCTCTTTTTGTCTGGTAAACGGCTTTTAAAAATTGCGAAAAGCCTGTCATCTTTATATACTTTATTTAAGTCTGGAAAACAAAGCAAAGGTTTAAAGCCATCAGCAATAGCAGATTGCACTTCCTCACTATATTGGAATTCATATTGACCATTTTTTGTCAATTGACCAATAATATATTGTTTTCTGGTCTGTTCAGATTTCCAAATCAAATAAAGGTAGTCTTTCCCATCTTTAACTGACATGTTATTCCTCCTTTTCTCCATAAACTTTTCTCAGCAGTTGAACTTTTGATAAGATATATTTACCTATCAGATTTTTCCGGTGTTCGGTAAGCACCTCTTTAAATTCATCTAATATATTATATACCTTATCTTCTGTCACAAGTGTCTCAATATTTTTTTCAATTTTTATTGTTTGACTATAATAATTCTTCTTAAGGAACTTAACCATTGCCAGATGTGTTGGCTGTTTTGTATCATTACTTGTAATGCGTATTAACGATTTCGATTTTGTATCAACAAGTGATTTCCACAGGAGCTTATCTTTTCCTAAATAATCTTTAATTTTTGACTCTTTTACATAAGCACAAAGTGACGAACTATTATCATACAACGGGCTTATACGGAGCCTTTCTTTTTCTAATATTAATGCCCAATTACTTTGATGTCTGTCAGTATTGCCAATCAGAAAATCAAAAATCAAAATAGGAAGAAAATCATTAAAAAGTCCCAATGGCTCCAAAACCGCTTTTATCATATCCAGTGAATACTTTTCTCCTGTTTTCACATCCAACAATAGTTCTTCATCAAAACCATGATACATCAAGCTAATACAATAAATTCCTTCAATCAATACTATCCCTTTGTGATCAACAATATTGTAACTGATAGATCCCTCCCTGCCTTTATAAACTCCTATTTCAAATCTGGCGCATGAAAGACCTACTAAACTTGCCAAATCAGAGGCTATACACTCCGAAACATGATCTGTTGTTGATATATCCTTTTTGAACTTAAACAATCCAATCTGTCCCGTATCCGGATTCATAAGCCATAATTTTTCACTTCGGCCACTACCTTCCGCAGCTCCATCATACTCCATCCAAAAAGAAAAATCCTTCATTTGTTATCCTCCGGCTCTCGGCATACCTATCTTATGCTTTACTCTGTACCATTTCCAAATCTCTCCGATTATAAAGCAATACTTCTATATTCAATATCATACTATAATCTAGCCATTTTTTCTAGTATGTTCCCCGTTTCTTTTCCATTACCTTGCAAAATATAACCGCTACCACCGTACTCACCACCGTAGCCGCAATCCCCGCCCCCACAATCCCAGCCGGGTTCACGCTCCCATACTGGCTCCGGTAACCTGTTCTTTTTCCATGCGCCGAATTTCCAGATACTTTGCGAAATTGTAATTATGCGTTGCCACAAAAATCTGAACCCCGTTCTTCTGTAATTCCAATAGTATTTCCGCAGCAAGCGGGTACAATTCCGGGTTCAGGTTTGCCTCCGGTTCCTCCCACAAAAGAACCGTACCGCTTTCCAAAAGTCCGTTCCGAATCAGCTTCCACAGGAGCCCAAACTTGCGCAGGCCTTCTGCTTCAAGCGAAAAATCAATCTTTCGGCCGTCCCTTTTTACTACATAAAACGAATCATCTTCCAAAATCACTTTACCGTCAATCACATCACTTATTTTATCCAGGATACCATTCATGGCAGCCGGGACTTCTCTTGTTTCCGGCAACGATGCATTTACAATAATGTCAACCTGTGTACCGTCAAAGGGCATGGTATATTTTTGATTCATAGCGAGAAAATCTTTGGAATGGGACAGCATTTCTGTTGTCGGAATAAATATGGATTGAATATTAAGCCCCATCCATTCGTAAGCGATTTGTCTTTCTTTCATCTGTTTGTTTATTGGACCACTGGGTGGCTGCATAGATCATCTTAAGCAATGTAGTCTTTCCTACTCCATTTTCCCCGATCAAAACATTGATTCCATCACAAAAATCCAGTTTGAATGCATCCTGGAGCACATCCCCTGCTTTTATGCCAGTTTTGCAATCATCATTATGATTTCTCCATTGCCGTCTAAATACCATAACATTCATGACTTCTATTGATTAATTGCCATATTTACCAGCTCCCTCTGTTTTCCATCCCCGAAGCTGCCGGGAAATATCTTAATATCTGCGTGAATCATGAACAGATATTAAAATTATATCATACCCCGCCCGGCTTGTGTGAAAATTGTTCTATATCTTTTCATGTTTCTGAGGGAAATGTTACAGTTCACACGGTGTCGTGCACTTGTTGCACGGCATCCGGCCAATTCAGTGATGGGGCTGGCATCCAGCCCGTCTACACTCCGTTCCGTTCCGTCCTAAACAAGCGTCGCTGGCGCTTAGGACCGCCGAGAGGCGACTTTTCAATGGGCTGGATGCCGTTACTGTGAGCACCCGGTCAGGGTGTGAACAGTAACAGGGAAATCCCCATCCACCGCTGTCTGAGCCGGCCCGTCGATGAGCCTTCCCCGGTAGTCAAACCTGGACCCGTGGCATGGGCAGTCCCAGCTCTTCTCATCCGGATTCCAGGTAAGCTGGCATCCCATATGGGGGCATTTTACAGACACTGCGAACACCTGACCATCCTCTGCTTTATAGACCCCTGCCTTTTCTCCGTTATACTCTACGACTCCGCCGTGTCCCGGTTTGAGCTGTCCCAGCACTTCCTTTGGAGGAACAAATTTTTGTTTCAGAAGGTTTGCCGCCGCATAGGTTCCTTCTGTAAGAAATGGTTTCGCAGATGCCATGGGATGAAGCCTCTGAGGCGAAAATACTTCCCCGCATGGATTTTCCCGTCCGCAGATCTGGTCTGTAAGCAGCACGGCGGCAGCCATGGAAGTGGTCATCCCCCATTTTCCAAATCCCGTCGCCACAAACCAGTCCTCCGTCTTTCTTCCAAACTGCCCGATATACGGAATCCCGTCCAGCGTCATACAGTCCTGCGCGGACCAGGGAATCGCATTCTCCTCTTTCTTCCAGCATTTTTCCGGCCAGTAAATTTCCGCCTGGTGGAGCAAAAATTCATACTGCCCTCCCATGGGATTTTCCCCGGTCCTGTGGTTTCCGCCTCCCATCAGCAGCATTTCCCCGGCAGGCCGAAAGGACAGCCCGTCGCGGTCAATGCCCAGGTACATCCCGTGCAGTGTCTGCGCCTCTTTCAATGCCAGAACGTAACTCCGTTCCTGGTGCATCCGCAGGAAATAATACCCCGGCCGGTTAACAAACGGATAATGGCATGCAAATACGACCTTTTCTGCCTCTACAGTCCCCCTGCTTGTGGTAAGAAGATGTGGCTTCATCCGAAGGACCTTTGTCTTCTCATAGACCTGCACATTTTCCGCAATGGCCTGCAGAAACTTCAGCGGATGAAAGCATGCCTGATCATAGCAGAACAACGCTTCCTCCACTGCAAACGGCAGCTCAGTCTTTTTTTTCAGTTCTACCGGCAGCCCCAGCTCCTTTGCCGCATAATATTCGTCCCGCAGCGTCCTGCCGTTTTCTTTTGTGTACAGACAGGCCGGACATTCCTCCCAGCCGCAGTCGATCTTATATTTGTCGATCAAGATCTTGTATCTTTTGATTGCCTCCTGATTGATCTTTGCGTATTGTTCCGCCTGTTTTTTACCCGCGCATTTTATCAGCTTCTGGTAGATCGGGCCGTGCTGCGACGTCACCTTTGCCGTTGTATGCCCGGTCTGTCCGCTGCCGATCCGATCTGCCTCAAGGACAATGCACTGCCGCCCGCTCTGCTCCAGAAAATGAGCCGTCAGTATCCCCGCCAGCCCGCCTCCTATGATTGCAATATCCGTACTGATATTTCCAGGCAGTTCCGGCCTCGCCGGTATGGCTGTGGACCGCTGCCAGATTGATTCCCTATGCATGCTGCTGCACCTCTCTTATATGATCGGCTGTCACCGTCTTAGACTTGGAACTGCCGGTATAGCGCCCAATCATCCTCTGTAGTCGGCTGACAGTCTTTCATTTTATCTTGCACGAATTTCTGTAAAATATGTTATAGAAACCGTAAAAATTCCTTGTTGAAATTTTGTAAAAAACTGTAATATAATCTAAGAAAATGATTCAACATCAGAACAGGGAGCAAAACCATGATACACTATATGTCCGCCAGAAAAATATTTGAATCCTACTTAAATTCTTATGACCGCACGGATGACAAAGTCCGTCTGAAGATCGTCCATACTTACGGTGTTGTTGGACAGGCCGCCAATATTGCGCGCCGAATGCGTCTTTCTAACGAAGATACAGAGCTTGCAAAGCTGATCGCCCTCCTCCATGACCTGGGCCGTTTTGAACAGCTTCAGCGTTTTGACAGCTTCGAGCCTGACACGATGGATCATGCGGCCTACGGGGTGCAGGTGCTTTTTGAAGAAGGCATGATCCGGAAGTTCCTGCCGGAAAGCACCTGGGATCCCATCATCCGTACTGCCATTGCAAAGCACAGCGATTACAGTCTGTCTGGTGCGGCTGACGCCAGAACCCAGCTCCATGCCCGGCTCATCCGGGACGCAGATAAGCTGGACAACTGCCGGGTAAAGTTGACTGATGCCACGGAAACTTTTCTCGGGGCCTCCCCGGAGGAAATCGGGGCGCAGGAGATTTCTCCGGCAATTTATGATACCATATTCTGGAACCAGTGCATCCTCTCTGCAGACCGAAAAACGCTAATGGATTATTGGGTTTCGTATATTGCCTATTTTTTTGATATTAACTTTCGTGAAAGTATGGATATTATTGTAGAAAATGATTTTATCTCCAGGATTATCCGTCGGATTCCATATTCAAATCCAAAAACGGCGGAACAAATGAATGACATTGAGAACTATGTGAAGAACTATGCGGAAAGTATGTAATTGTAAGTCTCTGGGCTAAACCAAAAACTCCAACACACGCTCCCCAAAAAATACAGCTGCCGCCATTCCCATACACAGAAACGGCCCGAACGCGATCTGTGATTTTCTGTCTGCTTTCCCTGCCGACAGCTGTTGGATTCCATATGCCGCACCAAGAAATATTGCAATCCCCAGTGCCAGCAGACTGAATCTCCATCCCAGGAACACGCCGCAGGCCGCCATAAGCTTGATGTCCCCTCCGCCGAAAGCTCCCGGTACGCACAGTGTGATCACCAGCAGCAGAATGCTGGCGGAACACAGCCCAAGCAGCCGGTCCGGTAATCCGATTTCCGGGAAAAAAGGAATGGAAATCAGGCTGATTCCCAATACGGCAAGCACCAGCTTATCCGGGATTGTCCTTGTTTTTCCGTCAATCCATGCCACTGCTGTCAACACGACAAAAAACAGGCACAGTATCACGGCTCTCGCCACATAATACAATAACGGTACAGACAGATCCTGATTTAATATGAAATGATATGTGATCATAAGTAAAATCTCCTTATGCGCAATTCAGCAGCAACATCCAGCCCATTGAAAAGGGCTGGATCCTTGTTATCTTTCTCGTAATCTAAACCATAATTCAAGATCACTCAGCCAGTGTCCGGAACAGCCCTTTTACGGTCGGATAGATCTGTCGGAACTTCTGATAGCGCTGCTCATATTTTGCCACAAGTTCTTCCTCCGGCTCAACAGTGTCTACCACCTTCACCAGTTTTCCCGCTGCTTCTTCCACGCTTCCGTATTCTCCGCAGCCTACGGCAGCCAGAATCGCGCCGCCGTATCCGGGGCCTTCCTCACTCTCGATCACATCTACTTTCAGGTTCATCACATTTGCAATGATCTTCTTCCAAAGCGGGCTCTTTGCACCGCCGCCGCAGATCTTGGTGCGTTCGATCCGTATCCCCAGGCTTCTTGCCACTTCCAGAGAATCTCTCAGGCCGAATGCCACGCCTTCGAGAACCGCCTGCGTCATATCTTCCCTTGTGGTATCCATAGTCATTCCAATAAAAGTCGCCCTCGCCTGCGGATCATTATGCGGGGAGCGCTCTCCCATCAGGTACGGCAGATAGAACACCTGGTTCTCTCCAAGCTTACGGATTGCTTCCTGCTCTTTAGAATACTCCGCTGTTTTCAGGATTTCATCCATCCACCACTTGTTGCAGGATGCCGCGCTCAGCATGCATCCCATAAGATGATAATATCCGTCCGCATGGTCGAAAGAATGCAGTGCATTGTTGTCGTCTACTCCGAAGGAGCGGCTGGAAATGAAGATCGTCCCCGAGGTTCCCAGTGAAATATTGCACATGCCGTCGCCCACGGTTCCCGTCCCTACAGCCGCGGCCGCATTGTCTCCGGCTCCGGCGATGACCCTGACCTCTTCCGGCAGGCCGAGTTCCTTTGCAAGATCCTCTTTTACCGTGCCGACCACTTCATAGCTTTCAAACAGCTTCGGGAGCTGTGCTTCCGTGATACCGCAGATTTCCATCATTTCTTTTGACCAGCAGCGGTTCTTCACATCCAGGAGCAGCATGCCGGAAGCATCGGAATAATCGGTACAATGTACGCCGCTCAACCGGTATGCAAGATAATCCTTTGGCAGCATGATCTTTACGATCTTTGCAAAATTTTCCGGTTCCTTCTCCTTCATCCAAAGGATCTTCGGCGCCGTAAATCCTGCAAATGCGATGTTTGCAGTATATTCCGACAGCTTCTCTTTTCCGATCACTTCATTCAGATAATCCGTTTCCTTTCCCGTCCGTCCGTCATTCCAGAGGATTGCCGGGCGGATGACCTGATCCTGAGCATCCAGGACCACCAGCCC
This sequence comes from Lachnospiraceae bacterium M18-1, assembly GCA_000403295.2. Classification (GTDB taxonomy): domain Bacteria; phylum Bacillota; class Clostridia; order Lachnospirales; family Lachnospiraceae; genus Schaedlerella. The sequence continues at coordinate 2,065,609 of KE159605.1, forward strand.
GTGCATCTGTCCGCCGAAGCTGATGCCTGCGATCTGGCTCTTATCGCAGTCCCGGATCAGTTCTTTGATCCCGCTGACGGACTGCGTATACCAGTCCTCCGGATTCTGCTCCGACCAGCCCGAATGCGGAAAATACAGCGGGTATTCCTTTGAAACAATATTGTGGATCTTTCCCTTTTCGTCCATGAGAAGAAGCTTCACTGCTGAGGTGCCAAGATCTACTCCAATATATAACATCTGTTTTTCCTCTCTTTCTCTTATGATGCAGAAAAGCCGCCAGTACATTTACAGCTTTTCTACATACGCTGATATGAAAGCGTGCCTGAATCCTGTCCAGGCACGCTCTGATAACAACGCCGAAATCTATGATGATCGTACCCGGCTTCTTATTTCCATGGATTCTCTGTCGGATAGCGGACTCCTGCCGGCTGGTTGTAGCCGATCTCTTCTACCGGAACCCCGATATACTTAAATACCTCGAACAGCGGTTTTCCATAATTGCCGAATGCCACCGCTCCATGATGCGGATAGCCGCCTTCGATCAGGACATGACGGTAGAATCTGCCCATCTCCGGAATCGCAAATACACCAATCGCACCAAAGGAACGGCTGGCTACCGGAAGCACCTCGCCCTGTGCGATATACGCGCGCAGCTTGTTGTCCGAAGTGCTCTGCAGGCGGTAGAACGTGATATCGCCAGGCTTGATATCGCCTTCGAGTGTTCCCTGTGTCACCTCCTCCGGGAGAGACCTTGCCATGATCAGCTGATATCTCATCTCACAGAAGGACAGCTTGCTGGATGCCGTATTGCCGCAGTGGAATCCCATAAAAGTATCTTTGTGGGTGTAGGAATACTTTCCTTCAATCTCTTCTTTGTACATATCCGCCGGAACATTGTTGTTGATATCCAGCAGAGTCACCGCATCCTGGCTGACTACAGTACCGATAAATTCACTCAGCGCCCCGTAAATATCTACCTCACAGGATACCGGGATCCCCTGTGCAGTCAGACGGCTGTTCACATAGCAGGGCACAAAACCGAACTGAGTCTGGAATGCCGGCCAGCACTTGCCCGCGATCGCTACATATTTGCGGTATCCCTTATGTTCCTCGATCCAATCCTTCAGTGTAATCTCATACTGCGCCAGCTTTGCCAGGATCTCCGGCTTCTTATTGCCGGCGCCCAGTTCTTCTTCCATTTCTTTTACAACTGCCGGAATCCTCTCGTCTCCTGCATGCTTATTAAATGCCTCAAACAAATCCAGTTCCGAGTTTTCCTCGATCTCTACACCCAGATTGTAAAGCTGCTGGATCGGAGCGTTACATGCCAGGAAATTCAGCGGACGGGGACCAAAGCTGATGATCTTCAAGCAGCTCAGGCCGATGACCGCTCTTGCAATGGGACGAAATTCTGCAATCATATCCGCACATTCTTCTGCTGTCCCGATGGGATATTCCGGAATATATGCTTTCACATTGCGCAGCTTCAGATTGTAGCTGGCATTGAGCATACCGCAGTACGCATCCCCTCTTCCCTGGATCAGGTTACTTCCAGTTTCTTCTGCAGCGGCTACAAACATCTTCGGTCCGTCAAAATGCTTTGCAAGCAGGGTCTCAGAAATCTCCGGTCCGAAGTTTCCAAGATATACCACCAGAGCATTGCAGCCTGCTTTTTTGATATCCTCCAGAGCCTGTACCATATGGATCTCACTCTCCACGATGCAGATCGGGCATTCATAAATATCCTCTTCCCCGTATTTTGCCTTATAAGCCTTCATCAAGGCTTCCCTTCTGGAGACAGACAGGCTCTCTGGGAAACAATCTCTGCTCACTGCTACAACACCGATCTTCAATTCTGGCATATTCTTCATAATATGTACTCACCTTTCTTTTTTATTGATATCTGTCTTAATCAGTAACCTTTTACACAATATTGATATTTTCACCCTTCAGTCCGCAGAACGCGCCTTCAATCCCGGCTTCCGAATGTGCGATCAGCCATTTATTCTTTGCCGTGATCAGCCGGTCTTCCCCTGACTCTCCAATCGGGAAGGTCAGTTCCGTATTGGTCCCTGCCGGAAGGATCACCACGCAGCGGAATCCCCCTTCCGCCGCCGTACAGGGCGCATAATGCAGGGTCGTGGCATACATCTCCACTGCCGTACCCGCAGGTACAAAAAATGCCTCCGCCAAAGAAGTCTCATACGTATAGTCCGCCTGGATATCCTGCTGAGCGCCTAAGAGCAGGATCATGTCTGTCACTGCGATGTTGACCTCACTGGAACGGTGATACTCCAACGCATTGAGCTTATGATTATCTCCGTTGCAGTATCCGATCTGGATCGGCAGTCCGCCAAAGGCACGGTTCCGAAAACTCTCTGCTTCCGGCAGCGCTTCCAGCTCTTCCACGGACGGAACGTAGATCACTTCTTTCGGCAGAGGCGTATGCTCCATCTCTTTCAGAATCCTGGCAAGGTCATAGCCTTCCAGAACCTTTCCATATCTGCCAAAGGAATGGTCTGTTACTTTCTGAATGTTCATCATGGTTCCTCCTTATATTTTTGTCAGTTTTCACTTCTATGAAACCATAATAACAATTTTTTTTATACTTATCCACCAATAACTTAGCTAATCCATGTCATTTTCTTGTCTTTTTGTTTTTTTTTGCATCAGATAATTTATCCTCTCTGCCCCCGTATGTCCTTTTTCGGATGGATTCCACTCTCATCCCCCGGTCTCTGCTTGCTGCGGTATTCGCTGGGCAGCATCCCATATTTCTTTTGAAATGCCTTGGCCAGCGCTTTGCTGTTTGGAAAGCCGTTATTCATTGCAGCCTCACTGATAGTATGCTCCGTATTGGCAATCTCCTGAAATGCACGCTCCACACGGACATTTTGCAGATAGGACTTATAATTGATGCCTGCATATTTTTGGAACATCCGTGACAGATATGTCGGAGAATATCCGAATATCTCTGCCAGTGCTTCCAGAGACATCTCCGATGCATAATTTTCTTTGATATAACCCGTAATCAGTGACAGCCGGTTCAGGTTTTTATGCCATTTCACCATATCGGGCGTCACATCCGTCTCCCGGTATTCTGTCACCAAAAGATAAAGCAGCATGTAGTACAGTCCCTTTACTTTCATCTCATACCCGCACGCCCGTTCCGCGTATGCCCCGTAGATATCTCCGATCAGCTCCATGACCCGCCCGTCCTGCGGCAGCGGATCGTGTGTGAATCGGATGAACTGCTCTCCGGTGTAATAATCCTCGAATGTTTTCAGAGGAATCTGAAGGACGATAGTCTGATTCGGCTCCGGTGAATCGACAGAGTGGATCTCGTTGGAATTGACCAGCATAAATTCTCCGGTCCGCAGCAAGTATTCCTCTTCATTCAGATAAAATTTTAATGCGCCCTCATAGACCGCAAATAATTCTACTGATCTGTGCCAATGCTTATCCCGAAAATAGTTTCCCTCCCCGCCTTCGAACAAAAATACTTTGAAGGGAAGGCCCTGGTTCGGCATGATCAGTTCATGACTAAATTTCATAATCTGCACCAAGTCTTTCAAAAATAAATCCATATACATCTATTTAGATTCAATCGTCTACTTACTATCATCTTCCTGATTCCTGTGGCCAGCCATTTTGCGATCTCAGCTGCTTGATATTTATCTATGGCAGGCACATTCTTTTTTAACAGATTTTCTTTTTTTACTATATCACATTGCCGGAACCATGTCAACGCAAAAAGAACACATGTTCTTAAGAATTAAAATACATTACGTTGCTATCCAATCTGTAAACCGTTATACTATATATGAAAACACATCATTACAGCCATTTAGAACAGCATCCAGCCTGCAGTATACACATCTGCTGTACTGAATCGCAGCATATAGTTCCAATCCGGAGGTCCGACATGAAATATGATTGTTTCATCATAGATGATGAAAAACTCCTCGCAGACAGCACAGCCGAATATTTTAATCTGTTCGGTGTAAAAACGGCAGCGGTATACAGCGTATCCGAATGCCGGAAGTTTTTTCAGGAAAATACTGCCCAGCTTCTTCTGCTGGACATCAATCTCGGAGACGGCAGCGGCTTCGAACTCTGCCGGGAGCTGCGCGAAAAGACAGACGTCCCCATCCTGTTCATCTCCGCGCGTACAAGCGATGATGATAAGATCATCGCACTGAATATCGGAGGCGATGACTATATACAAAAACCGTACTCTCTCAGCGTCCTGCTTGCAAAAGTAAAAGTCGTTCTGAAACGATACGGCGAAACTGTCGGCGCAGCCTACTCCGACGGCTGGCTGACCGTTGATTTTGATACCAGGCAGATAACCGCCGGAGGGGTCCCTGCGAAACTGACCGCACTGGAATTTCGGCTCCTCTCTTATCTGATCCGGCATGAAAACAAGGTCATTTCAAAACAGGAGTTGTTCGAAAATGTCTGGGAAGACAAGTTCACGGGCGACGGAACACTGAACGTGCATATACGAAAAATACGTGAAGCCATTGAACGAACTCCCGGGAAACCGGAATATATTCTTACCGTCTGGGGCGACGGCTACAGATTTTGCGGAGGCAGGAAATGAAAACACGCAGACTATTGATCAGCCTGGTATTCCTTTTTTCAATACAGCTTGCGGCTCTGCTGATATTTGCAGCGCAGATTCCTGATGTATCTCAGGACACCATAGCTGTCAATGAAGCCCTCCAGTCTGTACAGGAGCACTGGGAAGATTTAAAAAGCCATGGCCTGGACGAAACATCCGGTCAGACCGACGGCGGATTGAATCGGGGAAATGATGCCAGATATGAGAATCCGACGGATTTGGATTTTGTCGTACTGAATCTGGAGGGAGATGTCCTGTTCCGGACAAGATCCGGATTAAGTGAAAGCATTCATGAGGCAGTCATACACAGGGATACCATCCTGGACATCGAATCGAACGGATCCATTGCAGGAAAAATCCTTCTTTACAATAACAATATACAGATCATGCAGGCTCGGAAAAAGACAACAGTCTTCTTTTTATCGGGTGTCTTATGTGTACAATGCTGCATCATGATCTGGTATTTCTTTTATTTAAACCGCGCCGTTATCAGGCCCTTCCGGAAGTTGGAAGGATTTGCAGAGCGGGTCGCAGGCGGCAATCTGGAGGTTCCTCTGGAAATGGACAAGGAAAATCTCTTCGGCGCATTTACAGAGAGCTTTGATATCATGCGCTCCGAATTGAAAAAGGCCCGGATTGCACAGGCCGAGGCCAACGCCGCCAAAAAAGAACTGGTTGCCAAACTTTCCCATGACATCAAAACTCCGGTTGCAAGCATTAAGGCGGCTTCGGAAGTCGGTGCGGCGCTTACGGAAAAGATTTCGTATGAATTAGCGGCAGATACGCCGCTTACACAGATTCTCGACAACTACACACAGATCATACGCAAGGCCGACCAGATCAATTCGCTCATAACTAACCTGTTCACTGCCACACTGGAAGAACTCCGCCAGTTGACCGTGGCCCCCGCAGACATGGCCAGCCACGAACTGAAAGAGATTTTTGAAAGCGCAGATTATCTTCATCGCGCAGTCATTCCCCATATCCCCGACTGCCTTCTATACGCAGACCGGCTTCGTCTTCAGCAGGTGTTTGACAACCTTTTTTCAAATTCCTACAAATATGCCGGTACGAAGATCAATCTGGCCATTTCCCGGGAAGAACGCGGTCTGTCCGTCAGCATGGAAGACTTCGGCGGCGGTGTCAAAATGGAAGAGCTGCCTCTCCTGAAGGAAAAGTTTAAACGAGGGAGCAATGCCGCCGACACAGAAGGCGCTGGTCTGGGACTCTATATTTCAGATTATTTTCTGAAAGAAATGCACGGAAATCTCCTTCTGGAAAACGGTCGGAATGGACTGAAAGTGACTGTCCGTATTGCACTCAGCGGTCTTTGATAAACTGCTGCCCTATGAGAACGGATTATAGGATAATAAAACTTCCGGGAAATCTTTGTCTGCCTGTTTGATTTAAGGAATCTTTAAATTTTCATTTTTCGGACGGGGGATGATCAATATAGGATTTTTGCCGCGAGCCATTGTAAATACTGGGGTTTCAAGACATTAATAACCATGTTATACTTTACAAAAATATTGGAAAACATCAGATACGTTAGTGACAAATTAGTGACAAAATCTACAGCCCGGAACAAGTTTTGTATCCGGGCTGTAAACCTACTTAGTCCAGTGTGCAAATAAAGACATATTATTTCTTTTTCTTCTTAGCAAACTCCGTGCATAAAGACAGGTTTCGAACTTTCGCGCCCTGCCTGGCGGCCATCGGCATACCTTCCCATTCCGCCACTGTCCGGAAGTTGAGTTATCTGGGTGTTAAGAACGCTTCAGAACATTCTTTAAATCATTAAGTTCATCCTTAGTCAATTTGATGCTGTCCGTGATCCCGTTGCAGACTTTTTTGATCACTGTTTTTTCTTTGCCATTGGTGAATGGGTGGACCGACTGTCCATCAAAGTAATATTGTGTCTTGGTCCCTTCTACTGATAAAATGCATCCCATGTTTTCTCCTCCTGTCTTGTTTCCTGTTTTAATCCCAAACGCTGCCAGCACCTCGCTGGCGATATCGTCCATCCGGCTGTTAAACACTTTTACATCTTCAGCGTTGGTAATAAATCCAAACTCTACAAGCCGGTATCCGTACCCCCGCATCGCGGCTCTTTCCGGATTCGCCAGGTTTCCCCTGTCTACGATCATCTGGCTCCGGCCGGGCAGGATATCCGCTAGCATGTCCGCCAGGGCTTTGTCATAGTCATCCGCCTGATATCCGCTGTAAATGATCACATGTCCGCCCCTTGCTGTAGGAACGCCCGCATCCATGTGCAGCTCCACGATCTCATATTCTCCCGGCAGATTTAAGGTACTGACTCCATTGTCTCTATAGTAATCCCGTGACAGATCCCCCAGGATCACATTCCCTCCTCCGAGTTCCTTGATCCTTTTCGCGAGCGCCCTCACCCGCTCCGCTTCCGTATACCCGTTCCCGCAGGCTCCCGGATCCCCGGCTCCATGGCCTGCGATCACAAATAGTTTCGGCATATATTTCTCCTTCCTGCCGGACTTTTGCGCCGGCGCAAAAAGAGGACGATGTTACTCGCCCTCCCTGTGTTTCTTTTTCACATTTCTTTCCTGCTGCTCTCCCATCTCTTCCACCTGGGACTTGATATGTCTGACAAGCGGCTCCAGGAATCCTGGGATATTGACCCCCATGTCTTTTACATTCTCCAAAATGCTAATTACCTCGTTGCAGATGATCCACAGTGCCACGATGCAGGCTACCAGGAACGTAAACGGCATCCGGATCCCTACCATGTCCGAGGTATACAATAAGGTCTGGTCGATGATGGCGCCGACTACGATCAGCAGCCACATCCCTACCTTCTTCCAGATCCCCCGGATGCTTGTGTAAGAATTGATGTCCTGTGAACGGTACGGGGACGCCATCAGTCCGGTGATGTAGTCGATGATATTGCAGGACACTACCAGGAACACAGGCAGCGCCAGCACTCCCAGCAGTGAGGATAAAAAGCCCAAGAGGGCAGCAAACGCAATCTTGATATGATTTATGTTCATGTTTCTCTCCTTTCTTTGTTACGGCATCTTCATAAGGTTGTAAAGTTGAAAATCAAACGGCCCGTCCCTGATCATCATGAGGCACCTCCTTCCGGGTGTTTTATGGATTGTTTTCAAAACAAAAAAGACCTTGACGGTCTGGTTGACGTGTTTCCTTAGAGGTCTACGTTGTGTGAGGTAAATGATTCTGTCGATAATGCGCTGGTGCTGGATGTATATTCGGAGCTTCTGGATGCGGTTGCTGTTTGTGTGGCTGAACTGCTGGCTACATTAGAAGCGTAGGTTTGCGTGTAGCTGCTTACTTTAGAAGAAGCAACTCTAGTCACCGTATATACATCTTTAAATGATGAAGTATAATCATATGGTCCACCGACAACCGTCGCTTCTCCAATAACAGAGGTTAAAAAATTTGTAGAGGAAGAAGCATTTTTGATAAATGATCCGTTTTTAGCTGTTGCTAAAGTCGTTTTACTAGTAGTTGGTCCCGGTCGTTCTTGCTCTTTTGTAGATTTTAAAAGAGATCCGTAATAGGTTAATGGTTGTGAAGCACTTCTTGTCAAGGTCTTTGTACCAACTCTTGTATAACTTCCAGTCGTTAGCGTTTTTGTACTTGTATACTGGCTCGACCTGGAAGAAGTACAACTTGTCGAAACAGATACTGTCCTGCTCTCAACATACCTCTGCGCAATATACGCCTCTTTCCCGCTGGCCCCATCCGCTATCCGCAATCCGGAGCGCCTTATACTTATCATTCAGAGGTTTTGACGTCAGCGCGTACTTCACGACACCCTCCGCCCCGCTCCCAGTCCTGACGCATAAATGGCGGCTCCCCATATCCTCCAGCCCTTCGAACTGCGTCCCGAAATAGCTGATGTTTTCCCCGTTCTTATCCCTGATGACCAGCCCGCTCATTCCAGAAGCCCCCATTCATTAAACCTGTACTTCTCTTTGCACTGCAGCAGCTGTTCGAATGTCCATGACATTTCCTCGCATCCCTCCAGAATATATGTATCCAGATCCACCCACGGCTCCGAGAACTGTACGTCCGTATGGGTATGCACGATATGGTATTCATCGATCTTCTCCGTGTAGGTATACGTCTGGTAATACTCCAGACACTTCTCCCGGAGCATGCTGCAGGAATCCCGCAGCAGGTACCAGTCCAGTTCCAGCGCCGGGACATACTCTGTCGTTGCCACACGCCGGATAAAGGATAAAAACGTGAAATACGAATAGACCGTCATATTCAGGACCGTATGCCGGTACTCGGCCTCCCGCTCCTCATTCCATGGAATCCTATGCCGCCCGGTGTCTTTCATAAATTCCAGGATATTCACCGAGCCGTTCATGGTATATCCGGAAAGCATGAAGCTATAATGCGGGTCCTTCCGGCTCTGGCTCCCCTCATTCGGGTACCACAGATAATACAGCTGTTTATCGTCCAGCAGGACCCCCATATGGCCCGAATCATGGTCCAGGCAGTAAAAGAAGCAGTTCATGAAATAATAATCCTCCGCGTGCCTGCTCTGCGCCTCGTTGAACCTGA
>KE159606.1 GCA_000403295.2 Lachnospiraceae bacterium M18-1
ACCGGAGGAGGCGCTGGATCTGGCAAAGAGGATACTCCATATATACGAGGAAAACCTTAAACCGGTACAGGATTCGGAACCTGCCAGGGAGGAAAAGCAGGCGATCTGTCAGTTGCTCTTGGCGGCCCTGCAGAAGACGAGGGCATACCACGACCTTGCAGATCTGAGATATGAACATTCCACAGTAACAGCGAAGTTTACCAGCGGTGGGTACCGCCGGGTCAACGTGGGAGCGGATTCAGGTATCGCCATGATCCATGATATCTTAGCGCACATATAGGCGGGGGGGGGGTAAACAGTGCATGAAAGGACACGGTATACACCCCTGACGGTGGAGGAGCAGCAGTTTGCAGAAGAGAACTACCAGATTATATTCCTATATCTGCGGAGCAGGAAGCTGGATCCGGAGGAATGGTACGATGTTGTGGTACTCCAGTATCTCCTGGCAGTGAAGAAATGGTTCCAGAGGCCGGAGCTGCACCGCTGGGCATTTTCAACGATCGCAAAACAGACTATGCGGTCCGCAATCGGGAACCACCTGAAAAAGGAAGCAAAACGGATCCGGACGGTGAGCCTGTATGAGACGGTACCTGGCTGCGGGGATGTTACATATTTGGAAGTGGTCACTAACAGTCACCTGGAATATATCAATTATGGAGAATGTGAGATGAATATAAGCTATAACGTGAAGGTACCGGAGCGTGCCAGCCGTAAAAAAAGTGATGAGGCGAAAGCGCTGGACAGCTTCCTTGAAATGAAGGATATGAGGAACATGCGCTTTGAATGTGCAGATACGGACGAAGGAAAAAAGGTATGTACTCGGTTACGCTCATACCAAAAATATAAGGGGCACCAGAAACTGTACAAAATATTCCGGTTAGGGCAAGATGTATATGTAGTAAAAGAAGGTGCCGGGGAAGAGCCAGATAAGGTGGGCGTGGCCAAGGAAAGCAAGGCAAAGACAAGCAATACAAGAAAGAGTTCAAAGAGGACGGGCAGTATTAAGGCCGTCAGCTGATACGAAAAAAAAATGAAGGGAGAAAGATATGGATAGCATTAAGATTAACAAATTGGAGATTGAGAATGTAAAGCGGATCAAGGCTGTCAAGATTGAGCCTACGGCCAATGGCCTGACGATCGTAGGAGGAAATAATAACCAGGGGAAGACCTCCGTGCTGGATTCCATTGCATGGGCATTAGGCGGAGAGAACTTCCGGCCATCGAAGGCGCAGCGTGAGGGGTCTGTAATTCCGCCGAATCTGCATATGGTTATGAGCAACGGCCTGGTGGTAGAGCGGAAAGGAAAAAACAGCAGTTTGAAAGTTACGGATCCAAACGGAAATAAAGGCGGACAACAGCTTTTGAATGAATTTGTGGAGCAGTTGGCACTGAATCTCCCCAAATTTATGGAATCCTCTGGAAAGGAAAAAGCAAAGACCCTGCTAAAGATCATCGGTGTCGGAGAACAGCTGGCGGAGCTCGAGCGCCAGGAAAAAGAGCTATTTAATGAGCGTCTGGCAATTGGCAGGATTGCAGACCAGAAAGATAAGTATGCAAAAGAGCAGCCCTATTTCCCAGACGCGCCAAAAGATTTGGTCTCCCCCACAGAGCTGATCAGGCAGCAGCAGGAGATCCTGGCAAGGAACGGTGAAAACCAGAAGAAAAGGGAACGCGTCCGTTCCTACCAGCAATCCATTGCTTTCCTGGATCAGGAAGTGGAAGCCATGCGGGAGCAGCTTCAAAAGAAAGAGCAGGAGCTGGCGGATGCGAAGACCTCTTTGAACGTGGCCATGATGGATGCCCAGGAGCTGCGGGATCAGTCTACGGCAGAGCTGGAGCGGAACATTGCTAATATTGAGGAAATCAACCGTAAAGTTCGGGCAAACATGGATAAGGATAAGGCGGAAGAGGATGCGCTGACTTATAAGGAGCAGTACGACCGCCTGACCGTCAAGCTCAACGATGTAAGAACAGCAGAGACAGATCTTTTGAAAAATGCAGACCTTCCGCTTCCAGAACTGGCGGTTAAGGAAGGGGAACTTGTCTATAAGGAGCAGAAATGGGACAACATGTCCGGATCGGACCGTCTGAGGGTTGCAACGGCCATTGTGCGTAAGCTGAATCCGAAATGCGGTTTCGTGCTCCTGGATAAGTTGGAGCAGATGGATATCCGGACATTGAATGAATTTGGGGCATGGCTGGAGCAGGAAGGGCTGCAGGCGATCGCTACCAGAGTCAGTACCGGGGACGAATGCTCCATCCTGATTGAGGATGGATATGTGGCAGGCCAGGAGATCCCGGAGGAACAGCCCAAGAAAAAAGAATGGAAAGCAGGTGATTTTTGATGGAGATAACAAGAGGCGTGATCCAGAAGGCAAAAAAGGTCGTAGTGTATGGCCCTGAGGGGATCGGAAAATCCACTTTTGCGTCAAAATTTCCAGATCCGGTGTTTATTGATACAGAGGGAAGTACAAGCAGTATGGATGTGGCAAGGCTGCCACGTCCTACCAGCTGGGAAATGCTCCTGCAGGAGGTGGATTATATAAAAAACAATCCACATGCATGCGGCACGCTTGTGATCGATACGATTGACTGGGCGGAGCAGCTCTGTATTGAGTTCATCTGCGCGAAGCACCAAAAGGACGGGATTGAGAGTTTTGGTTATGGAAAAGGTTACATCTATGTAAAAGAAGAATTTGGCCGCTTCCTGAACCGGCTGGAGGATGTGATCGAAAAAGGGATCAATGTAGTACTCACAGCTCATGCACAGATGCGCAAATTCGAGCAGCCGGACGAAATGGGAGCCTATGACCGTTATGAGCTGAAGCTGGGGACGAAGACCTCTTCCCAGACCGCGCCGCTGGTAAAGGAATGGTCTGATATGCTTCTGTTTGCAAACTACAAGACATATTCTATCGCAGTAGACGATAAAGGGAAGAAGCATAAGGCTCAGGGCGGAAAACGTGTCATGTATACGAGCCATCACCCATGCTGGGACGCGAAGAACCGCTACGGCCTGGATGAAGAGATTCCATTTGATTATGCGGAGATCACCCATATCCTGACGAGCAAACAGAAACAGGAAACCCGGCAGCCGGTGGAAAATAAAATGCCGGAAACGAAACAAGCAGCTCCGGAAACTGCCGGAGGGAAGAATGAAGAACCAGCAGGTTCCTTTATGGATATCCCGGATGGAGTTCCTGAACAAATAGAATTCGATCCAGGTACTGGCACTGTAAAAGAGGCGGATCAAAAAAAGGATCCTCCGAAGCCGGATATGTCCAGGAGCCAGACATTCCGGCTGAACAGCTACATACCCAAGGCTCTGCAGGATCTGATGTATGAAAAAATGGTATCCGAAGAGGAGCTTCTAGAGGCAGTGTACAGGCGCGGGTTCTTTCCAAGAGGGACACCATTCGGGAACCTTCCGGACGAATTTGTGGAGGGCTGCCTGATCGCAGCCTGGCCGAAAGTCCTGGCGGTGATTCAGGAGATCAGGAGTAATTATGAGATTCCATTTGAATAAAACGAGAGGTGACAGAGTATGAGTGAAGATATCAGAGGAAAAGAGATGGACTGGGATGATGAGGTAGCGGTCAATAAGTATACGCTCCTTCCAGAAGGTGATTATGATTTTGTTGTGGAGAGCTTTGAAAGGGGAAGGTATGAAGGGGGCGACAAAGTACCTCCCTGTAAACGCGCGCTGCTGAAGATCCGAGTAGATGCCCCGGAGGGTACGACAGTTATGACTGAAAGCCTGTTTTTATATAAAGGGATGGAATGGAAATTGGCGGAGTTCTTCTTGTCCCTTGGAGCGGAAGAGGTGAATGGGCATGTAAAAATGAACTGGCAGATGGTTCCGCAGGCAACGGGGCGAGCGAGGATTGAAGTAACATCTGACAGGAAAGACCCGGAAAAGAAATATAATCACGTTAAAAATTATCTGCCAAAACCGAAGAAAACATTTAAGGCAGGTGATTTTTAATGGAACTCAGGCCATATCAGAGGGAAGCAAAAGAAGCTGTTTTTGAAAATTGGGGGAATGGGACGAAGAAAACCCTGCTTGTGCTGCCCACCGGATGCGGAAAAACCATTGTTTTCGCAAAGATAACGGAAGAATGTGTCCGTCAGGGAGACCGGGTATTGATCCTAGCACACCGTGGGGAGCTGCTTGACCAGGCGGCGGATAAGATTGCAAAAGCCACGGGCCTTGGCTGCGCGACAGAAAAGGCAGATCAGACTTGCATCGGAAGCTGGTTTCGGATCGTGGTAGGATCCGTACAGAGTATGATGCGTGAAAAAAGGCTGGAACGATTCCCTGAAGACTTTTTCGGAACCATTATCATTGACGAGGCGCATCATTGCGTGTCTGACAGTTACCAGCGTGTTCTGAATCATTTCCCATGTGCGAAGATCCTGGGCGTGACGGCTACGCCTGACCGTGGGGACATGAAAAATCTGGGAAATGTATTCGAAAGTCTGGCTTACGAATATACATTGCCCAGGGCAATCAAAGAGGGATATCTGTCTCCCATCAAGGCGATCACGATACCCTTAAAAGTAGATCTATCAGGTGTGGGGGTGCAGTCTGGGGACTTTAAGCTGGGGGACCTGGGGACGGCTCTGGATCCATACCTGCATGGGATTGCGGAGGAAATGAAAAAATACTGTATGGATAAAAAAACGGTGGTATTTCTGCCGCTTGTAAAGACAAGCCAGAAGTTCCGGGATATTTTGAACGAGAATGGTTTCCACGCTGCGGAAGTGAATGGGGAAAGCCAGGACAGGGCGGAGATCCTGCAGGATTTTGAAGCAGGAAGATATAACGTGCTCTGCAATTCCATGCTTCTGACAGAAGGCTGGGACTGCCCCTCTGTAGATTGTATTGCGGTGCTGCGTCCTACAAAGGTACGCAGCCTGTACTGCCAGATGGTGGGACGCGGGACCCGGCTTGCGCCAGGAAAGGATCACCTGCTCCTGCTGGATTTCCTCTGGCACACGGAACGGCATGAGCTCTGCCATCCCGCACACCTGATCTGTGAGAATGAGGATGTAGCAAAAAAGATGACGGAGAACCTGGAAACAGCCGGCTATCCGATGGATATCGAAGAGGCGGAAAAGGCTGCCGCAGAGGATGTGGTCGCACAGCGTGAGGAAACGCTTGCGAAGCAGTTGGCAGAGATGAAAAGAAGAAAAAAGAAACTGGTGGATCCGCTGCAGTTTGAAATGAGCATTCAGGCAGAGGATCTGTCTGGATATGTGCCCGCATTCGGCTGGGAGATGGCGCCTCCCTCTGACAAGCAAAAGCAGGCTCTGGAAAAACTGGGGATACTTCCGGATCAGATCGAAAATGCGGGAAAAGCCAAGAAGATCCTGGACCGGCTGAATAAGCGTAAAGAAGAGGAACTGACGACGCCAAAGCAGATCCGCTTCCTGGAAGGGAAAGGCTTCCAGCATGTAGGAACATGGCAGTTTGATACTGCGAAAAAACTGATCGATCGGATTGCGGCCAATGGATGGAGAGTACCACTTGATATCAATCCGGCAGAATATAGAGAAGGTGCATAAGAATGGAGCAGCGGACGGACCTGCTTGATATCATAAAATATATCAATCCTTCTGAGCTGGATTACCAGGAATGGGTCCAGGTAGGCATGGCATTAAAGCATGAAGGTTATACGGCATCAGACTGGGATCAGTGGAGCCGCAATGATTCGCGGTACCATCAGGGAGAGTGTGAAAAGAAATGGAATTCCTTCCGCGGCTCTTCTGTTCCGGTTACGGCCGGGACGATCGTGCAGATGGCGATGGAGCATGGATGGCGGCCTTCCTATGAGGATCATGAGCTGGACTGGGACGATGAGGTCAGTACAGACGGCCTTGTTGTAGTGGATAGAAGCTGGGTGGAGGAAAAGGAAGTTCAGGAACCGAAAAAATGGGATCCTGCCGCTCAGATCATGCAATATCTAGAAACATTGTTTGAAGCTTCTGAAAATGTGGGGTATGTGGTAAAGAGCTGGGAAAAAGACGGGCGTTACATACCTGCCAATAAGGGAAGCTACAGTCGGACGGCAGGCAAATTGATTGAGGAACTGTCAAAATGCAAGGGTGATATTGGCAGTGTACTCGGAGATTACGATCCGAAAGCAGGAGCGTGGATCCGTTTCAACCCACTGGACGGAAAAGACGTAAAAGGCGCCAATGTGACAGATTTTAAATATGCCCTTGTAGAATCGGACGAGCTGGAAATTGAGCAGCAGAATGCGATCATCCGGGAGCTGGAGCTGCCGGTGGCCTGCCTGGTCCATTCGGGCGGGAAAAGCCTGCATGCAATTGTAAAGGTGGAAGCTGCAGATTATAACGAATACAGAAAACGGGTGGATTATCTGTACAGCGTATGCCAGAAGAACGGGTTTAAAATAGATACGCAGAATAAGAACCCGTCCCGGCTTTCCCGGCTTCCCGGCGTTGAGAGGAATGAAAAAAAGCAGTTCATTGTAGACCGGAATATTGGAAAAGAATCCTGGAATGAGTGGAAGGAATGGATCGAGAGCATCAATGATGACCTTCCAGAACCGGAAAGCCTGGGAAGTGTCTGGGGCAGCCTTCCAGAGCTGGAGCCATGCCTGATCCAGGACGTATTGCGTCAAGGTCATAAAATGCTGATCGCAGGCCCCTCAAAGGCAGGGAAGTCTTTCCTTCTGATTGAACTTTGCATTGCGATTGCTGAAGGCAGGAAATGGATCAACTGGGAGTGCGTCAGAGGGAAAGTGATGTATGTAAACTTGGAGTTAAGCCGTTCCAGCTGCCTGCACCGATTTAAAGACGTGTACCAGGCGCTTGGATGGAAGCCAGAGCAGCTCCACAATATTGATATCTGGAATTTAAGAGGGAAGTCAGTCCCTATGGATAAGCTGGCGCCAAAACTGATCAGACGGGCTGCAAAGAAGGATTATATTGCGATCATCATCGACCCGATCTATAAAGTCATTACCGGGGACGAAAACAGCGCGGATCAGATGGCGAATTTTTGCAATCAGTTTGATAAGGTCTGTACAGAACTGGGCTGCGCTGTGATCTATTGCCACCATCACAGCAAGGGAAGCCAGGGCGGGAAAAAATCCATGGACCGGGCATCCGGATCTGGCGTATTTGCACGGGACCCGGATACGCTGATGGACCTGATCGAGCTGGAGACAACAGAAGCGTTATTGAATCAGGAAGAAAATAAGGCAGTATGTGCGGAGTGTATCAGAGCGTTAAAAAGATTTGGATATGGGGAACGGATGGACGAAGAATTGTCGCAGGATGACCAGTGCAGCAGTCTGGCAATGGTGCAATACTGTGGGAAAACGCTGAGTTCTTCCGAATATCGTATTCTGGATCAGGAGATCCAGGAGACTTGCAAAGCAGTCCAGCAGCGCACAGCATGGCGTATAGAAGGGACTTTG
Source organism: Lachnospiraceae bacterium M18-1 (assembly GCA_000403295.2). Taxonomy (GTDB): domain Bacteria; phylum Bacillota; class Clostridia; order Lachnospirales; family Lachnospiraceae; genus Schaedlerella. The sequence goes on from KE159606.1 coordinate 7,452, forward strand.
AGAGAGTTCCCTAAGTTCCAGCCTGTGAATCTGTGGTTTGACTATCCTGTACACCGTCAGGATGAATCCGGGGCGTTGAAGGATATCCAGCCGGATGCGGAAAAACCGCCGTGGCAGCGCGGCGCGGAAAAGATAAAAAAGAACTCGCAGAGCCGAAAAGCAGACCGCAGGAAAGCGTTGGAGGATGCAATCGAAGGAGGCAATTTTGGAGAAAATCCGACAGTGAAAGATGTTGCGGAGTACCTTGGGATTTCTGAAAGGACAGCCCGAGATCGGATAAAAGAACATGGAGGATATACTTGCGAAAACGGTGAAGTGAGGAAAAGGAAGCAAAAACAGAAGACGGGGGAACCTGATTTTTAAGGTTCCCCCGTGCTGGAAACGATGGCGGGGAAACCTTAAAATCCAGGATTCCCCGTGAAAAATAGGATGGCGGGGAAACCTTAAAATCAGATTTCCCCGTACAAGTACGACAGACGGGGAATCCTTAAAAACCAGGTTTCCCCGCCGGGGGCAGATGTGGCGGGGAAACCTTAAATTTCAGGTTTCCGCCGGCGGCGGGGAAACCTATACCCTAAAGGGTAAAATATTTCCCCCGCAATGCGTGGTCATGGGGGTAGGAATGGACGGGCCATAAGCAGAGCCCGCCCGTTCCCTTCCCCCTCCCCATGACGAAGGCGATAAAAAAAGATGGTTTTTGCACGTTAATGCGATGAAATGAAATGACAGGAGTTGATTATGATGGTGTTGAATGAATTTTTCATGGTGATGGTTCCCCCGACCGTCACCCATCAGGAAAAGAAGGTGCATGTGGTAAATGGCAAGCCTGTATTCTATGAGCCGCAGGAGCTGAAAAGCGCAAGGCAGAAGCTGACTGCTTATTTGGGACGGTATGTGCCAGAGGAGCCGTATCATCATGGCATCCGTCTGATCACAAGATGGTGCTTCCCGAAGAAACAACATGGGAACGGTGAATACAAAACAAGCCGGCCGGACACGGACAACCTGCAGAAGCTCCTGAAAGACTGTATGACGCTGGTCGGGTTCTGGGATGATGATGCGCTGGTGGCATCCGAGCTTGTGGAGAAGTTCTGGGCTGAGCTTCCAGGGATCTATATCCGGATCGAGAAGCTATGATAGTTTTTCTGGAAGCTGCGAGATTGTTCCGAGACAGTTGGGGACTGTACCGGAAGTATTACGGCCAGGAAAAAGACAGGGAAATGTGGGAGCGACTCATTGAGGAGGCGGATGGGCTGTACGCGAAGTATGGAAAGCAGCCCTTCGCTAAGGAAATGATAGCAGCTGTGATAAGCGAGGTTGAGAGGATTGATAAAAGACAATAACATTTCACGGAATGAAGCCAGGGCGGAAGACGTGAAGATCTGCGAAAGGTGCGGGGAAATCATAATCGGGGAATACGATTTTGTCAGGACAAGACGCGGGACAGAGATGTATTTTCACAAAGGGATGAAATGCAGGAG
>KE159607.1 GCA_000403295.2 Lachnospiraceae bacterium M18-1
TATACAACATTTTTGAGGATGGAAAAAGCCGAAATTCCCTTATTTTACAAGGAATTTCGGCTTTACTAATTATTTTAAGTGTTGAAAACCGGATAGTATACCATGAAATAAGAGATTCAGAAATCAATGAAAACTAACAAAATAAAGAAAACGTTGAAAAAAATTGTTGAAGGGCTTGGAAAAGATGGAATCATTGCAAAGGAATCAGCGGGTCTTCAACACTTGTAACTGAATAAAATCCTTACAAACCGCAGAAATGCGGCATTTTTTTGTCAAATTTTTCTTGCTTTTATGTTGTATATGTTGTATACTATAAATATATATATTAATTTCGGCGGTGATAGTAATGAAACTCTTTTATAACAAAAACAGTAAGGATCCAATCTATTATGCCCAGCTAGGAATCCGCAACGGCAAAAAAGTTACAACCAGAAACGTCAAACGGTTTGGAAAACACTCCGAACTGCTCAAAATCACAGATGATCCTCTTGCCTATGTCAGGGAAGAAATCCGCAAGATGAACGAGGAATACCGTGTTGGCAGAGTGGAACATTCCATTTCTACTGATTACAATGAGAGAGTGGAAAGGACGGATGACGCGGCTTCCTCTTCCACCGGTCTGAACATCGGATACTTTTTTCTGCAAAACCTAATGAGTGGTCTCCGGCTCAAGGACTTTTTCAAGGAAAAGACGGCCGACAGAAAAATGACTTTTGACAGCTACACTATTCATCGTTTTCTTATTTATTCGAGGATCATGGAGCCACTTTCCAAATACGCAATGTTGGACAAACTGGATTCCTATTACGAAAAACCGGACTTCGACTATCAGCACATCCTGCGGTTTATGGATCTTCTGGAAGAGCATTACGATGATTATCTGGCATGGCTCTATCAGCAGAGCGACACCATTGTAAAGCGGGATCCATCCGTGCTTTATTATGACTGCACGAATTTCTACTTTGAATGTGAACAGCCGGACGAGGAGATTGTGGACGAGGTCACAGGAGAAGTCATAACCGGACTGCGACAGTACGGTATCAGCAAAGAACACCGCCCCAATCCCATCGTAGAGATGGGGTTATTCATGGACAGCAGGGGCATCCCCATCACCATGTGCCTGCATCCCGGCAATAAAAGCGAACAGTTGACAGCAATCCCTCTGGAGAAAGAAGTGTTGAAAATGATTCCAGACGCAAAATTTATCTACTGTGCTGATGCCGGGCTTGGATCCTATAACATCAGGAAGTTCAACAGCATGGGCGGCAGGGCTTTCATTGTCACGCAATCCATCAAAAAACTGAGCGATACACTGAAAAAAGCAGTCTTTAATGACTATGATTATAAGCTTCTTTCAGACGATACCCCTGTTACCATTGAATACATGAAAGATTTTGACCGGCACAATCCGGATAACCGCAGGCTTTATAATGATTCCGCATATAAAGTCATCCAAGCTGACAAGGCACTCGACCTGGGGCTTTACGAGGATGTGGTCCTGAAAAACGGGCGCACTGTGCAGAGGAAAGCGAAAGGACTTCTAAAACAACGTATCATCATCACGTTTTCAAGAAAAATGATGGAATACCAAAGGACTGTCAGGAACCGGCAGATAGAACGAGCGAAAAAACTACTTTCCCGAAAGGATCCGGAAGAGATCAAAAAAGGTCCAAATGATGTGAAGCGCTTCTTGAAGCGGATCTCAAAAACAAAATCCGGTGAAAAAGCTGTTGTGGAATATATTCTTGATGAAAATAAAATAGCGGAGGAAGAAAAATATGACGGATACTATGCTGTTGCCACAAATCTTATGGATCCGGCCAAAGATGTCCTTACAGTATCACAAAAAAGATATCAGATTGAAGACTGTTTTCGGATTATGAAAACAAATTTTGACGGACGCCCCGTAAACCACAGGCTTCCAGAACGGATCAAAGCGCATTTTCTGATCTGCTATACCGCCCTGTTGGTATACCGGCTTTTGGAAGTTATGCTTGACACTCAGGAAACACATGTCACATCAAGTAATCTAATAACAACATTGAAGAATATGAACGTCGCGAATGTACACGACATTGATTATATGGCCCTTTATAAAGGAAGCAAAGCCCTTGATGCCTTGACACAACTGACCATGCTCCCTTTGGACAGACGTCACTACCGGCCAAAGGATTTAAACAGAATTATAAAAAAAATTTTAAAGTAGACAAAATATACAACATTTTTGAGGATGGAAAAAGCCGAAATTCCCTTATTTTACAAGGAATTTCGGCTTTACTAATTATTTTAAGTGTTGAAAACCGGATA
>KE159608.1 GCA_000403295.2 Lachnospiraceae bacterium M18-1
AATACACCTTATCCTTCGAAAAGTCCAGTTTTTTCACTATTTTTTTATATTTAAAATTTACCAGTCCGCCGCTTGCAGTTGAGGTTTTTTTGCACGGGTCTTCAACACTTGTAACTGAATAAAATCCTTACAAACCGCAGAAATGCGGCATTTTTTTGTCAAATTTTTCTTGCTTTTATGTTGTATATGTTGTATACTATAAATATATATATTAATTTCGGCGGTGATAGTAATGAAACTCTTTTATAACAAAAACAGTAAGGATCCAATCTATTATGCCCAGCTAGGAATCCGCAACGGCAAAAAAGTTACAACCAGAAACGTCAAACGGTTTGGAAAACACTCCGAACTGCTCAAAATCACAGATGATCCTCTTGCCTATGTCAGGGAAGAAATCCGCAAGATGAACGAGGAATACCGTGTTGGCAGAGTGGAACATTCCATTTCTACTGATTACAATGAGAGAGTGGAAAGGACGGATGACGCGGCTTCCTCTTCCACCGGTCTGAACATCGGATACTTTTTTCTGCAAAACCTAATGAGTGGTCTCCGGCTCAAGGACTTTTTCAAGGAAAAGACGGCCGACAGAAAAATGACTTTTGACAGCTACACTATTCATCGTTTTCTTATTTATTCGAGGATCATGGAGCCACTTTCCAAATACGCAATGTTGGACAAACTGGATTCCTATTACGAAAAACCGGACTTCGACTATCAGCACATCCTGCGGTTTATGGATCTTCTGGAAGAGCATTACGATGATTATCTGGCATGGCTCTATCAGCAGAGCGACACCATTGTAAAGCGGGATCCATCCGTGCTTTATTATGACTGCACGAATTTCTACTTTGAATGTGAACAGCCGGACGAGGAGATTGTGGACGAGGTCACAGGAGAAGTCATAACCGGACTGCGACAGTACGGTATCAGCAAAGAACACCGCCCCAATCCCATCGTAGAGATGGGGTTATTCATGGACAGCAGGGGCATCCCCATCACCATGTGCCTGCATCCCGGCAATAAAAGCGAACAGTTGACAGCAATCCCTCTGGAGAAAGAAGTGTTGAAAATGATTCCAGACGCAAAATTTATCTACTGTGCTGATGCCGGGCTTGGATCCTATAACATCAGGAAGTTCAACAGCATGGGCGGCAGGGCTTTCATTGTCACGCAATCCATCAAAAAACTGAGCGATACACTGAAAAAAGCAGTCTTTAATGACTATGATTATAAGCTTCTTTCAGACGATACCCCTGTTACCATTGAATACATGAAAGATTTTGACCGGCACAATCCGGATAACCGCAGGCTTTATAATGATTCCGCATATAAAGTCATCCAAGCTGACAAGGCACTCGACCTGGGGCTTTACGAGGATGTGGTCCTGAAAAACGGGCGCACTGTGCAGAGGAAAGCGAAAGGACTTCTAAAACAACGTATCATCATCACGTTTTCAAGAAAAATGATGGAATACCAAAGGACTGTCAGGAACCGGCAGATAGAACGAGCGAAAAAACTACTTTCCCGAAAGGATCCGGAAGAGATCAAAAAAGGTCCAAATGATGTGAAGCGCTTCTTGAAGCGGATCTCAAAAACAAAATCCGGTGAAAAAGCTGTTGTGGAATATATTCTTGATGAAAATAAAATAGCGGAGGAAGAAAAATATGACGGATACTATGCTGTTGCCACAAATCTTATGGATCCGGCCAAAGATGTCCTTACAGTATCACAAAAAAGATATCAGATTGAAGACTGTTTTCGGATTATGAAAACAAATTTTGACGGACGCCCCGTAAACCACAGGCTTCCAGAACGGATCAAAGCGCATTTTCTGATCTGCTATACCGCCCTGTTGGTATACCGGCTTTTGGAAGTTATGCTTGACACTCAGGAAACACATGTCACATCAAGTAATCTAATAACAACATTGAAGAATATGAACGTCGCGAATGTACACGACATTGATTATATGGCCCTTTATAAAGGAAGCAAAGCCCTTGATGCCTTGACACAACTGACCATGCTCCCTTTGGACAGACGTCACTACCGGCCAAAGGATTTAAACAGAATTATAAAAAAAATTTTAAAGTAGACAAAATATACAACATTTTTGAGGATGGAAAAAGCCGAAATTCCCTTATTTTACAAGGAATTTCGGCTTTACTAATTATTTTAAGTGTTGAAAACCGGATA
>KE159609.1:0-96491 GCA_000403295.2 Lachnospiraceae bacterium M18-1
CTTCCGGACAGTGGCGGAATGGGAAGGTATGCCGATGGCCGCCAGGCAGGGCGCGAAAGTTCGAAACCTGTCTTTATGCACGGAGTTTGCTAAGAAGAAAAAGAAATAATATGTCCTTATTTGCACGCTGGACTAAGTAGGTTTACAGCCCGGATACAAAACTTGTTCCGGGCTGTAGATTTTGTCACTAATTTGTCACTAACGTATCTGATGTTTTCCAATATTTTTGTAAAGTATAACATGGTTATTAATGTCCTGAAACCCCAGTATTTACAATGGCTCGCGGCAAAAATCCTATATTGATCATCCCCCGTCCGAAAAGTGAAAATTTAATAATTTCATAAGAAATTTCCTGCTTCCATATTAAAAATTGCAGGATATCATGTATAATACAAGGGAGGTGATAAGGAATGTATAATATTTTAGTATGTGACGATGACAAAGAAATCGTAGAAGCAATCGAAATATATCTGTCCCAGGAAGGATACCACATCCTGAAAGCTTACGACGGAATGCAGGCTCTGAAAATCCTGGAGACGGAGGAGGTCCATCTGCTGATCCTGGATGTGATGATGCCCAGACTGGACGGGATCCATGCCACACTGAAGATCCGGGAGAAGCACAGCATCCCGATCATTATCCTGTCGGCAAAGTCAGAGGATGTAGACAAGATCTTAGGGCTGAACGTCGGTGCCGACGATTATGTGACAAAGCCGTTTAATCCGCTGGAACTGGTGGCCCGTGCGAAATCGCAGCTCAGAAGGTATACCCAGCTCGGAGGCACGGCAAAGGAGGAGTCCGAGACCATATACGAGACCGGCGGCCTGCGGATGAATGACGACCTAAAGGAAGTAACGGTTGACGGGGAGCCGGTGAAGCTGACTCCCATTGAATACAATATCTTAAAGCTCTTGATGCGCAACCAGGGAAGGGTATTTTCCATCGGCCAGATCTACGAATCCATTTGGAACGAGGAGGCCATTGGGGCGGATAACACGGTAGCGGTACATATCCGCCATATCCGTGAGAAGATTGAAATCAACCCCAAGGATCCAAGATACCTGAAAGTGGTATGGGGCGTCGGCTATAAGATTGAAAAGCTGGAAAGGCATTGAGTGAAAGGATGATAGAGCTATGAAGAAATGGTATAGGCATCCGGTTATAAAGATCCTGCTTGTACTGACTGTGCTGGTGACGCCTGTGATCGCAGGACCGAGCCTGGCACTGCTGGGAGTCTATGTTCCGGATAACGTGAAGCTGGAGGAACTTTTTCAAGACAAGAAAAAACCATATGAAGAAACTAATAATTTTATGAGTGAGATGATATCCGCGGCAACGATGAAGATCGAGCGGGTGGAAGCAGCAGACCTGCTGGAGACAGACGGAAAATATGATCCGGATAAGCTGATCGACGTTCTGGAATATGCCGGCACGGAAGGATATGGTGAGGAGCATCTGTCCGGCCTGGAATACCGGCTCGGCGACCTGGTGGATTGGGGAAAGAGGGCCCACATGGGAGGCGATCTGGAGCGATTATACTTTGCGCCGTATGATGAAAAGAGCATTATTGTCTGCCAGAGGACAGACGGCAGCTATTTCTACTATTGGATGAAGGAATTTAGAAAGCTTTTATCAGAAGGCAGCCTGTGTGCGGATAATGACGAAGAGGGACAGGAGCAGTTTTTAAACGATCTGGAAAACGGCTATCTTCTGGAGGGAGAGAGCCGCCTCCTGTGGGATGAGAAGGGAGAACTCGTATATGTAGATGTCTGGACCTTTGATGGAGGAATGATTGAGGAAGAATATGCTCCGAACGGCGCAAAAGATATCCTGTCGGTCGTAAATAACACACCGGAACTGAGCGGAAAGCTTGCCGAGATCTATGACTGCCTGGGATATGCGGTAAACAGATTATATTCCCTGGAAAGCAGCTATAAAAATGAAGGCTTCCCATACGAAAACGAGAGAACAAATTTCACATATCTGTTTGTAAGTAAAGAAAAGAAAAAAGCTTACACGAATAACAGCGGATTTCAAAATTATGAGGATGTGGAAAAGAGTCTGACAGCAATAAAAAATAATACGGATATGAAATATATGGTCCTGAGACCAGACCACTGTGAAGACAATCTGAGTATGGAGCCAAATTTCCTGTCAGGGTGGTGGAATCATGACGAACTTTTCAGAGATGTACTTGGAGAGGATTATATCGTGGCGGCGGCAGTAGATACCTCCTACCCGGCCGATGATATTTTCTACAGGACAGCAGAGAATTATAACCAATATATTCCATATGTGGGCAAAGCAGCCAAAGCACTGCTTATATCTGCAATCCTGTTTCTCGCGGCGATTGTCTGGCTGACTGCAGTTGCAGGGCGAAGGGCAGAGGAAGGCAGTGAACTGTACCTGCATCCCTTTGACCGATGGAGAACAGAACTGTCTGCAGCGATGGTGGTTCTTCCCTGGCTGGCGGCTACATTGCTTATGAGCTCGGCCTGGTCCGGAATCAGTATGGTAAGGTATGCTTCCGATGTAGACATTTACTATTATGGATATGCAATGACAACAGAAGACGTGATCGTCATCGCTGTCTATTCGGCAGTGACAGCGGCCTGCTTCCTGATTGGCTGGCTGTCACTGGTGCGCCGGATCAAGGGCCGCATCCTCTGGAAGAACAGCATTATGAGAATGCTCCTCCTGTGGAGTAAAAAAGTGGTGACAGCCTGCTTCGAATCCGCTTTGACATTCTGGCGGCAGCGCAGGGTGTTATGGAAAGTCACTGTGGCATACGGCGTATTTGTTCTTTTCCACTGGTTCTGCGCGGCGGCAGGATACGGGATTCCTGGCTTCCTTGCCTTTCTCATGTTTCTGGTGGAAGCTGTAGCCGGGGCATTCCTGATCCGAAACGCCCTGGAGAAGCAGCAGATCAAGGATGGGATCAAGGAGATCGCCGCAGGCAGCCTGGATTACAAATTTCCCGTCAAAAGATTCCAGGGGGGGGATTATCAGGATATGTCAGAGAATCTTGAGAATATCGGAAACGGCCTCCAGCGGGCGGTGGAAAAAAGCATACGGGACGAACGGCTCAAAACCGACCTGATCACCAATGTGTCTCACGATATCAAAACACCCCTGACCTCCATCATCAATTACGTGGACCTTTTGAAGCGGGAAAATTTTGACGATCCCAAGGTGAAAGGATATCTGGATATCCTGGAAATGAAAGCTCAGAGACTGAAGACACTGACAGAGGACGTTGTGGAAGCATCCAAGGTAAGCAGCGGAAATATCTCACTGGAATACATGGATGTAGACCTGGTGGAAATGTTGAATCAGACTATCGGGGAACTGTCGGAAAAGATGGACGCAAGGCAGCTGAAGGTCATCGCTTCCCTGCCCGAGGAACCGGCCATCGTCCACGTGGACGGACGCCGTATGTGGCGGGTGCTGGAAAACATTTTCAACAATGCCGCGAAATACGCCATGCCCGGAACCCGTGTCTATGCAGACTTAAAAAAGGATGGGAAGCAGATTCTCTTTTCCTTAAAAAATGTCTCCGAGCAGCCGCTGAATTTTTCCTCAGATGAGCTGACCGAGCGTTTCATCCGGGGGGATGTCTCACGGAGTACAGAGGGCAGCGGATTGGGATTGTCCATTGCGAAAAGCCTGACAGAGATGCAGGGAGGGAAGTTCGAATTGTACCTGGACGGGGACCTGTTCAAGGTGACGATCATGTTTGAAGAAAAGAAATAAATATAAACCGATGAATGTCTGTAAAAACAGCAGCCATATTATTGAGGACGATTCTTCTGAGGTCAGGAAAATCGTAACTGCCGGTACAAATACAAAAAGGGAGCAGGTTTGAAAACCGCTCCCTTTTTCCATTCTTATAATACCACAGAATTGCCGAAAATTCAAGACTGGTATCCATTCCTGCGGGGTGTTATAGTTATCTGACGGTTACTGTTCACGCGGTGTCGTGCACTCGCTGCACGGCACCGCGTGAACAGTAACTATCTGATGTCAATCACAACACACCAAGCACTTCAAGGAGGGATCCCCATGGAACAGAACTGGATGGTATTGCTGAAGCAGGAAACTCAGCTGGCGAAGGTTATGGAAATGAATCGGATAACAGAGAAGTACGGCCTTGTCCTGAGTGAGGAGGACGCAAAGCTGATTGTGGCGGAGCGGGCTAATGCGCTTCAGGAGCAGAGACGGGTGGAGTTCGGCGGAGGAATCGTCCCCAGGATCATCGAGGAATTTTGCGATTCTGATTTTATCGGCCAGAATAACTATGTGGACACCATGATCCGTCTGCAGGAAATTTTTTACCTGTATAAGAACGAGATGCAGGATGAGATTACAGACGATGAACTTCTGCACCTGATGAAAGAACAGTTCGAAACCATCTGCTTCGGAGACCTGGATTATCTGGAGGGAACCTGCCTCAATATTTTTTCACAGGCCATACGGGCAGGATACAGAGGGTACAGGTATTCCGCGGGACGCGGGGAAGCATCCCGGTTCGATGAAGTGAAACGATGGGATTATGACTTGTATATGGAAGCGCTGAGGGAACTGTTTGGATGAAGGCAGAGGTTCGGGATATCAATGGAGGTAGCTGCATATGGACTATGAAATGGAAGAACTGATACCGATCGTGGGCAGGCTGGCGGAAAAATATACGGCTTTCGAAAGCACATCCGTGACCTATGAAAGAGCGGAGCAATTGATGGAGGCCGTTCTGTACTGCATTCATGAGGCCGGACTGTGCGGCCTGCTGGGAGAGGCTGATTTTGGGAAGGGAGAGGGGGAACCGGATCAAAATGCATTGGCCGTTAAAAAAAAGAAGCTGTCTGCAAAACAGGCATATGAGGCAGGGGCAGCCTGCACGGAAGAAAAGACCAGGAAGGCTCTGAAGCTGTATCATGAGATTCTGCCGGAATTTCACTCCTATGAAAATGACTGCCTTTACGAGACCTTTGTGAAAGGACTTCCCGAATTTTTTAAGTGGTACGATGTGAAATTCCAGCCCCAGAACACGATCCTGACGCTGGACTATCCGGTTTTAAAGGACATCTCCCAGCTTTCGGGAATCGATAAGGTTTATGAATTTATAAACTGCATCCGCCTGGAACAGCAGTTTTTGAAAAAATTTTCCAAAAGCTATGTGGTGGAAACCCTGAAACAATATACCCGGCGGATCATCCGGAATATGGAGTCTGGCGGGAACGAAGGAATGTATTCGATGAAAGATGACAGTCAGGCGGATGCCTGCCCGGATTCCGGAGAGCCGGACGGGACGCATCCGGCGCAAGAGGACCGGGGCCCTTCCGAAGCCTGGCATGTGGAGGAGAGCGGCGGATCTTACGAGTATTCCAGGCAGGACATCATGGAAAATCTCTGTGAAATTGTGTTTACTTCGGTCCTTCTGCATATCCTGATCCGAAAACCGCTTTCCGAATCGTTTTTTCAGGAATCAGAATATATCCGTCTGCAGGAAATGCTTTCCCGGGCGGAGCTGCCGGAAATCAGGGAACGGCTGGAGAACGCGGCAGAGCTCCTCATGGAACAATATGACGACGGGGACGGGCAGGAGAAAACAGGACAGGAATTGCTGCAGTATTTTTCCGGGGTGATTGACGATCTGGCAGTACGGCTGAAAAATGCGGCCGGTTCCGGGGCGATCCGGAGGATGATCTGAAAGAACATAACTTGCGGTTATTTTTCATAAGAGATTTGTTGATTCCAGTTCAATTGTGGAACACGGTGATGTCTGATATGATGGAATCAGAAGAATCCGTAACTGTGAATACCGTAGGTCTGAACAGCGGCAAGGCGCGGATCCATATAGCAAAAAGGAGGTATGAAACATGCAGATAGGAGAAGTGATCCGGAAATACCGAAAGCTTAAAAATCTGACTCAGGAGGAGATGGCGAACCGCCTGGGAGTGACAGCGCCTGCGGTGAACAAATGGGAGAACGGCAATTCATTTCCTGATATCACGCTGCTGGCCCCCATCGCCAGGCTGCTGGACATCACAGTGGATACCCTGCTGTCGTTTCAGAAGGAACTCACGCAGGAGGAGCTTGGAAATATCGTGCAGGAACTTGCCGATATGCTGAAAAAGGAAAGCTTCGAGACCGTATTTCAGTGGGCGAAGAAAAAAATGGAAAACTATCCGAACTGTGAACAGCTCGCTTTACAGCTTGCGGCAGCCCTGGACGGACAGCGTCTGATGAAGCAGGTTCCGGATTCGGAAAAGTATGACGAATATATCCTGGACTGCTACAACCGGGCGCTGGAAAGCCGGGAGGAAGGCGTTCGGACCCAGGGGGCGGAAATGCTGTATGCATATTATGTCCGGAAAGAAGAGTACGGCAAAGCAGAAGAATATCTGCAGTATTTTTCCGTACAGGATTCGAACCGGAAAAGGAAGCAGGCGCTGATTTTTGCAAAGACCGGCCAGATTCGGGAGGCCTGCAGGTCATACGAAGAAATCCTGTATGCAGAGTATACGATTGTCAGCGGAGTTTTTCAGGGACTGTTGGCCCTGGCGATGCAGGAGAAGGACATGGAGAGGGCGCATATGCTGGCCCAAAAGCAGCAGGAGCTTGCCCGGCTTTTTGAAATGGGCAGATACTATGAGGTCTATTGCAGCCTGGAACTGGCAGCCGAGGAAAAAGACAAAGAAAAGACGCTGGAGATCATGGAAGAAATGCTGTCCGGCGTGGAGGAAATCGGCAGCGTCCGAAACGCTCCGCTTTACAGTCATATGGCGTTTCGCATTAATGAAGAATTTCTGACGGAAATGAAAGAGAACCTGAAAACAGGGTTCCGGGATGAATGCTTTGCATTTTTGAAGGAAGATCCGCGGTATATAAAATTATTTGCGAAGGAATAAAAAAAGTCTGTATTTTAACGCCCGCTCCTGAACGCGTCTGCTCTTCCGAGAAAATTAAGATGTATTTTTTCCAAGACTATGTTATACTTGTCCCATATCCGCCTGATACGGCATTGTGTTGATCACGCAATGCCGTATCAGGCGGATCAGAAATGGTTTTCAAATATCTGCGTCATATTTAAGGGGATAGATATAGCATGAAGAAAGATAAGCCAGATGAAATGACATTGGCAAAGGATAAAGTGAAACTGGAAAAACCGAAGAAGGAGCGGACTACGAAAGGGCCGTTGAAGAAAGATCCGCCGAAGCAGGGCAGAACATCAAAAAACGCATTGAATACAGAGAAACCAAAGAAAGTGAAAGCCTCGAAGAACGCATTCGGCACAGAAAGACCCAAAAAGGACAGAACATCAAAGGAAACTCCGGACAAAGGCAGGGTGAACGAGGGCCGGCCTGCAAAGGATGCAGCGAACAGTGATGACGCGAGAAAAATCCGTGTGCGGGAAACATTGTCCTATATCGACCAGCCGAAGAAAAAACGTCTGAAAAGAGAGAATTTTCTTGACAATCCCAGGGGAGGCCGATGGAAAAAGGCAGGTATACTGACCACAGTGTTCGTTCTGGCGATCCTCATAAGCAGCCTGGTCTTAAATCAGGGGACCAGCGACATCACGGTGGGCTTAAGCGACCCGGATCTGCCCAGAGTCGCATTTGAGGTTAGAAACCAGCGGGTCAATGCGCTGGAAGGCTATGTGGACGAGATGGATATTACCGCCATGCGGGATACCATCACGCCGATCTCGGACAATGGGCTTCTGAATATGTACCTGGAAACCGGAGGGCAGGAAATCGCAGGAATCCGTTACGAAGTGTATTCTCTCAACGGAGAGGAAGTCTACCTCCAGAACGCGGTCAAAGAGCTGTCAGAGGATCAGGTCACGCTGGAGCTTGGGAATGCCCTGCCGGAGGGAGTCCAGGAAGGGGTGCTGCGGGTTGCGCTGCGGGTCGGCTCGGACGAGGAGAAGGAGATTTTTTATTATACACGGATCGAGCGGCAGGACGAATTGTCTGTGAAGGAATGTATGGATTTTGCAAAGGATTTCCATGAAACAACATTTACCAGGGACAAGAACGACGAGATCGCCTGGTATCTGGAACCGGATGAGACCGCGGACAATACCACCCTGCAGACGGTCAATATCCATTCCAACCTGTTCCACGTCTGCTGGGGAGACCTGGCGCCGGAGGTGTCCACGGAGGTGGAGTGGAGTATCAAGGAAAGCAACACGGTCTACACGTCTCTGCTGGCAAAGTACCAGGTTACCGCCGTGGGAGACCGGGAAGAGACGGAAACCTACAATGTCAGGGAATTTTTCCGGGTCAGGTGCAGCGGCGGAGAAATGTACCTTCTGGATTATAACCGGACCATGAACGAAGTGTTCAACGGGGATCTGAAGATCGTGGACAAGGACGGGATCGTGCTGGGACTCTCCGAGTCAGAAGTGGCCTATGAGGCAAATGCAAAGGGGACGGTGGTTTCTTTTGTCCAGGACCGGGATCTGTGGACCTATAACCGGAAGAAAAACGAGCTCTCCCTGGTGTTCAGCTTTGCGAATATGGAAGGATATGATGTGAGAAGCCGGAACGATGAGCACCAGATCCGGATTATCAGCGTGGACAACAGCGGCAATACCACATTTGCTGTCTACGGTTACATGAACCGTGGGGAGCATGAGGGTCAGGTCGGTGTAGACGTATACTACTTTGACATCGCTAAAAATGCGGTTCAGGAGAAGGCGTTTATCCCCAGTACAAAGGCATTTGCCATCGCGGAGGATGAGCTGGGCAAGATGGTGTATTTCAACCAGGAGCAGCAGCTGCTCTATGTGCTTGCAGGGGGCGTACTGTATCAGGTTGACCTGGAGAAGAATGATCAGGAGATCCTGGCGGAAAATCTGGAGGAAGGCCAGTACGTGGTTTCAGATGACGGGCATCTGATGGCATTTCAGCCGGAAGGCGAGCTGAATACGGCTCAGGAGGTCTGTGTACTGAATCTGGCAAATGGAGAATCCTACACCGTGAACGCTTCCCGGGAGGAAGAAGGCACAGAGGACACAGGCTGGCATTTTGCAGGTTTCGGCAGAAAAGATGACAAAGATGAGACGCCGGCCGAGGCAGTGCGCCCGCTGGGATTTGTGTACAATGATTTTGTCTGCGGATATCTGCGCACAGAGGATCAGGGAACCACCGTTGCAGGCGATGCTATTTCGCCCATGTACGAACTGGAGATCCGGGATACCTCCAACAAAGTAAAAAAGAATTATAAACAGGATGGGATATTTATTTCCGATGTGCTGATAGAAAAAGGGTTTATGACGGTGAACCGCCTGTCAAAAAACGAGGGTGTTTACACGGGAATTGCGCAGGACTATGTCACGAATAATGAGGAGCGGAAGGAATCCAAAGTGACGGCGGAGGCATTTTCTACGGTTCTGAAGGAAAAACAGATGCGCCTTACATTTGCCGATGAGATCGAGGAATTTTCACCCAAGATCCTGCGGCCGAAAAAGGTGATGGAAACCCAGCCGATCACGATTTCCTTTGACGATAAGGTAAAGACGGATAAGTTCTATGTGTACGGTGTCGGAAAGCTGGCGGCGGTCTATGACAAGGCGGCCTACGCGATCCAGAAGGCGGAGCAGATTTCCGGTGTGGTGATCTCCTCGGAGCAGTCCTACATCTGGGAAAAAGGGAACCGGGATCTGGTGTACTATACGGAAGCGGCGGCATTTCAGAAAGCGGAAGGACAATCCTCGACAGAGGCATGTATGCAGTATCTGGAAGAATATGCCGCACAGTACATGCCGGGAGCAAAACGGATCGACCTGACCGGATGCACGCTGAACCAGGTGCTGTACATCATCAGCAAAGGAATGCCGGTGATCATGATGACAGATCCCGGCCATGCGGTCCTGCTGACCGGATATGACTACGATACGGTGACATATATGGACCCGGACAACGGGCAGGAGCTGACGGTGAGCATGGAACAGATGGACGTGGTTGCAGCCGGCGGAGGGAATACATTTATTGGCTTCGTGAAGTGAGTGCGGCTGTATGGAACGGCAGACGTATCAGGAGCTGACGGCTCCTGACAGCCATGGAACCCGGATTTGCGGGCGGCAGTTCCGGGGCCGGGTGTATTTTGATGAAGAATAAAAAGAACGGGACAGGTGATGAGCGAACCTGTCCCGTTTTGTAATACCATTGTCTATAAAAAGATAAACATTCGGCTTATGACACGGGTTTGAAGATTAAATTCTTATATCTGTACAGGGCCATGTACAGGATCATCCCGAGTACCCCGCAGGAAATGACTTCCCCGATCCCGACGGTCAGCATCATGAATGGGATCGGCAGGGGCACCTGATATCCGAATCTCAGGATAAAAGGAACGATCAGGGTATTGGCCAGGATTGGCGGAATCGGCGCCAGGAATCGGCTCTGGCGGCGCAGAAGATAAGTAAATGCAGCGCCGATCAATGTGGCAAGGCTTCCGAAAATAATGTCCGGTACGATGCATCCGCCCAAAATATTGCTGAGCAGGCATCCTACGAACAATCCGGGAATGGCCGCCGGGGTAAATGCCGGAAGGATGGTCAGCGCCTCCGAAAGCCGTACCTGTACTTCTCCATAGGCAAACGGTGCAAAGACAAGGGTCAGCACCACATAGATGGCAGCGATCGCGGCTGCCTGTGCAATGAACTGCACACTGAGGGTTTTTGTTTCTTTCATAGTTTTCTTCTCCTTTAGTTTTGTTTTACGTGTGGAAGGTCTCGAACACACGCGCCTTAGCGGGCAGCAAAGATATCCGGCGGATGTCTTTGCTGTCTTCCCGTAACGCCGGGAATCGGCGGCAAGCCCAATAAGACCTTGGTTTTTGCGGGCTTTGCAACGAATGAAAGTATAGCATGGTTTTAATGGAAAATCAAGGTTTGTCTGAAATACTATTGAATCATCCGCCCGGAGTTGTTATACTTTATAAAATGGTCATAGATATAATAGAATGCAGACGATTCACAGATACGGTATCGCATGTTATCAAAAACATGCCGAATATCATACAGTATGGAAAGTGTGTGACGCGATCATTAAAAATGCGGGCGTGGTATACGAATATACGCACTGTCCCGGTTTTATCCTGATGGCAGCAGAAGGAGAACGCCTATGAATACCATAAATATCCCTGTCGGGACCTCTAACTTTGCCGAGATCAGAAGAAAAGGCAGCTACTTTATTGATAAGTCCTCTCTGATTGAGCAATTATTGAAAACACAAAGTACAAAAGTTACATTGATCACACGGCCCCGCCGTTTCGGAAAAACACTTGGTATGAGTATGCTGTCAGAATTTTTTGACATACAGAAAAATAGCCGCGCTTTATTCGAGGGGCTGTCTGTTATGAAAAATAAAGGGCTCTGCAGGCAATGGATGAATCAATACCCCACATTGTTTCTGTCGTTTCGAAGTGTGGACGGGCTGAACTTTTCCGGCGCATACGCGCAGCTCGCATCTGTCATTGCCGAGCTGTACAAAAAGCACATTTACCTGACAGAAAGCGTGCGCATCCAGCCTCTGGACAAAGAGCAGTTTCATAGAACAGCAGCGGAAAAAGCGGATCTAAAAGGCATCAAAAATAGTTTGCTGAAGCTGACGCAGCTTATGGAATTGCACTACCAAAAACCTGTAATCCTGATTATTGATGAATATGATGTCCCACTGGCTAAGGCAAGCGAAAAAGGATACTATCGTGAAATGCAGGATGCCATAAAGGGGGTCATGCAGGTCGTTAAGGATAATAATTCACTGGAGTTTGCAGTGATTACAGGCTGTCTTCAAATTGCAAAAGAAAGTATTTTCACTGGAACGAATAATTTTGTATCGGATACCATTTCCGACACGCAGCTCAATGAATACTTTGGTTTCACACAGGACGAAGTCAACCGCCTGCTTGCGGATACGGGTCTTGCGCCTTATGCGGAGGAGATCAGGGAATGGTACGACGGATACCATTTCGGAGATTTCGACGTTTACTGTCCCTGGGATGTGATGAACCATGTGCAGAACCTGCTTCTGAATCCGGACTCAAAGCCTAAGAATTTCTGGGAAAATACGAGTGATAATTCCATCATCCGTACCTTTTTAAAAAGAACGGATTTTGATATCAATGACAAATTTGAAACCTTGCTCGCCGGGGAATATATTGTGGAGCCCATTGAAGAAAATCTTACCTATGACGTACTGGAAAGTTCGGAAGAAAATCTATGGAGCCTTCTGTATCTGACGGGTTATCTGACAAGGCTGCGCCCGGATGAGATTCCCGGCCTGCGGCTGCTGCCCGGTCATTACGCGCTGAAGGTTCCCAACAAAGAGGTTCTCGGAATTTTCAAAAAAAGCGTCAAAGCATGGCTGATGGAAACCACCGCCCAAAAAGACCGGAATGAATTATTTGCGGCATTGTGGGATGAAAATGCACAGCGGCTGACCGAGCTGATCTCAGATCTGCTGTTTGATACCATCAGCTACCATGATTATGCCGAGAGCTTTTACCATGCATTTCTGACCGGGTTGTTTTCCAACGCAGGGTATCGTGTGGAATCCAATTATGAAAATGGCCTTGGGCGTTCCGATCTTGTTGTAAAAGACCGAAGAAACCGCAGAGCCGTTGTGCTGGAGGCAAAGCGCACGTATTATGAAGATCAGATGGAGAATGCATGCGAAGAAGCGCTCTCCCAGATCAGGGAGAAACAATATGCAGAAAAAGTGGAACGCGATGGATATAAAAAGGCGGGCCGGTTGGGGCTTGCATTTTTCCAGAAGAAATGTCTGGTAAAAAAGGGATGAGCAGAGGGCGGCGTCAGTAGACACAAGAATTGTGGAATGGAATTCATCTCATACCTATTTTGGCCCCCTATATCATTTATAATTAGTGACTGCTGATTAAGTCATTGATTTTTTAAGTACATATAGAAAATTCTTTTCTCGATCCAATTAAATTTAACAGATGTATTTTCAAATCACTATCCCTTTTACAGTTCTCTAAAAACTGTAAAAAGGCGCAGAGAATCCTCCTCTGCATTTTAAAAAGATTCGCAGTTAATACAGACAGCGCAATAGAGGTCAGCTGGGTTGTTTCCAACCGGGTTACGATCAGACCCAATCCGTAACTACGCTTTTCGACACTGAATTCACGTTCGATTTCGATTCGATCCGTATTGTCCTCATATTCCTGCTTTTTCTCTGCTTTTGCTTGTTCCGGTTTACCTGGCCTTCCAAGTTTTGGGCCTGAAATCCGGATCCCATGATCTTTACAAAAGTTCCGGTTTGTTCACTTCCAGTTTCTCGCGGGATTCATTCAGCAGAGAGACATCCTGGGGATAGCGGATATTCACCGGGGCACAGGTAGCATCTACGATCAATGTCCCCTGATTCTCAGGTTTGTCCGGGTTGTTTCCTGATGACTCTGCATCCCCCGCTCCTGAGGTGGGCGGCGTATTTTCATCATCATGATCCAGAATGTACTCGTTTGCTTCCATGATGATCTCATGGGTCAGGCGCTTACGGAACAGGGTCAATGTACTTACATCAAAAGGAGGCTCTTCCTGATATCCGGGAAGGCCAATAAAGTACTGCAGATAGGGGGTTTCCGTGATCTGTTCCACAAGTTCACGGTCAGAAGATACTTTAAGGCACTTCCGGGTCATGAAGGGGTTATGCCGGTACTCGCCATGAAGGATACAGTTTACCGCAGTGAAAATGGGACAAGGGTGGACGGTCTGCTGGAGCGGAAACAAATCTACGCTGGACAGGCACCGGAGTTGTTTGTTTTAGAAAAGTATTATCTGGCTAATCAAGTTCTTATGCCGGAACAGCTTATGAAGGTCAGTGGTTCGGCAGAGCCTGCGGTATTGGCAGGGATGGATATTGTCATGATACCGGGGGATGAGGATAATTTTAAGGTGACCACAGATGCGGATATGCGCAGGTTTCTTAAACAGGTGAAAAGCCTTTTTGAAGATATGTATTCTGCAGCTGTGGATTCTCAAGCCCGGTGAAGTGGACTCTATAGATTTTTACATAAAAAAGAAGCTGCCCCCGGCAGCTCCTTTTTTCACGCGCTCAATTTTACGAAAATATCTTTTTAAGTCTCTCCAAAATCCTGAAGTTTCTGACGGAATACTGTTCAGTAACTGACTGGTCGCAGTACATGTAGCGCTCTTCACGCATCCATTCCGGAATCTCAGTACGCGTTGCTGTTTCCATTGCCGCACTAAAAGTAATCATAAAAAACGCCTCCTTCTAATAGAATTTTTTGTTTCTTTTCCGCTCCTCTTGTTATCTGTATCATATCATAGTCACAGAATTTTCCAATGGATTTTAAATCTAAAAAAAGAATAAAATTATGTGCTCCCAGCACAAAAAATGTTATAATCTTAAACAGCTAAGAGAGAAAAACTGTAAAATAAAGCGGCTGTTCCGTATAGAACGATGCGGCTGCTGTACTGTCTATATGAAAATCCAAATAACAGAAAACAGAGAGGTGAGGAAAAAATGGGCTTCACAATACAGGATATGATGCTGATCTCCCAGGAACAATACAAGATGCGGTTTATAGCCGGAAAACAGGGCTGGTCCAATTCCATCAGCTGGGTACATATGGTAGAAGACACGGTGATCATCCAGTATTTTTGGGGAAAAGAGCTGGCTGTGACCACAGGACTTGGATTTGATACCACAGAAAAACTGCAGAAGCTTATCGAAGACCTGATCCGGCGGCACGCGGCCGGACTGATCATCAATACGGGAAATTATATTTTCGAAATCCCGCAGCATCTGATCGACTACTGCGATGAGAATGATTTTCCGCTCCTGACCATCCCCTGGGAGATTCATTTGACGGATGTGATGAAGGACTTCAGCATCCGGATCTTCATGCAGGGGACCGCGGATAAGGAGATTTCCGGCGCTCTGATCCAGGCGATTGAGCAGCCGGCGAACCAGAAGGAATACAGACAAAAGCTGCTGCCCTATTTTGACGAGGACGGTACGTTTCAGGTGGTGCTGATCACAACAGATCATCTGGATGAAATGGACACCGTGGAGCGGCAGAAATTATCCTACCGGGTGCAGGTTTATCTGGAGCAGATCACCCACAACGGGAATTTTATGTACTACGATTCCAACTTTATGCTTGTGGTCAATGATATCACAGGGGAGGTGCTGGATGAGATTGTCACTGGCATGGTGCGCAGGGCAAAGCGCCGTATGCCGGAGACTCCGCTTTACGTCGGAGTCGGAAGCTGCATGAACGACATTTCCAGCCTGCATGTAGGGTATTCCCGGGCAAAGGCCGCGGTGCAGATGGCGAAAAAGCGGAAACAGGATCTGCTCTATTTTGACAGGATGGGGCTGTACCGCCTGCTCTATATGGTAGATGACAGCCGTCTGCTGAAAGAGATGGCAGAGGAGCCGTTAAAGCCGCTCCTGGAATATGACAGAAAGCACAATGCAAATTATGTGGATACGCTGGAAGTGTATTTGAAGTACAACGGCAGCATCCATGCCGTTTCAGAAGAAATGTTTACCCACAGGAATACGGTAATCTACCGGATGAATAAGATCAAGGAACTGCTGGGGACGACTCTGGAGCAGACAGAAGAGAGGATCCCGTATCAGATCGCGTATTATATCAGGGCGATGTGAAATTACAGGCAGCGTTACAGTTCACTCCTGGACCGTGCACTACGCTGCACGGTCACAGGCAGTACATTATTGGGGCTGGATATTATTGCAAATGTAACTTTATTGACCGGACGCCGTGCAGCAAGTGCACGACGCCGTGTGATCAGTAACAGGCAACCCTAAATATCCCATAAAGGCGCCGCAAAACCTTGAAAACGTATGGGTTTATATAGTATACTTACTGTATTATTATTCACGGTCATTTCACAAGGCCTGACGGCAGGAGCAAAATATGTACAATTTTGATAAAATGGCAAAAAAGCCTCTCGGGGCCAGGATCGAGGATGAACTGATGCATTATATCCTTCAGGAGCCTGTGGAACCCGGGCAGAAGATTCCAAATGAATTTGAACTGGCGGAAAAGTTCGGCGTCGGGCGGAGCACCATCCGGGAAGCTGTAAAGGGACTGGTCTCCCGGGGAATTCTGGAAGTCCGCAGAGGGTCGGGGACCTACGTGATCAACACCAGCTCCGTGGATGAGGATCCGCTGGGGCTCGGAAAGATAGAGGATAAATTTAAGCTGGCGCTGGACCTGTTTGATGTGCGCCTGATGATCGAGCCGGAGATCGCCGCCCTGGCCTGCAGAAACGCAGCCGAAGAAGATCTGAAAAAGCTGAAGCGCTTATGTGATGAGACGGAGCGCCTGTATGTGGGCGGCAGCAACCATATTAATAAGGATATCGAGTTTCACACCTGTATCGCGCACTGCAGCAGGAATCAGGTGGTAGAAACCCTTGTTCCGGTCATCAATACGGCGGTCTTTACCTTTGCGAACCTTACCCACCGTATGCTGAAGGACGAGACATTGGAAACCCACCGGGCTATCACCAATGCGATTTTGAAACGGGATTCCGTGGGGGCCAGATGCGCAATGATGATGCATCTGACATATAATCGTCAGACGATCCTGCAGATCATGGAAGAGCGCTGCCGGGAGGAACACTGAATCGGCCTCTATGTGGGCGGCGTCAGCATAAAGTGCGGGAAACGTCAGATGAATACAAGTTTGTTCAGACGTCTAAAAAAACGGGATAGGTATAATGCACAAAAAAGATGGAGTCCGACATACAGAAACCATCCTTTTTTTGTATGATTAATAGAAATAGAAAGAAATACATCAGATGTATTGAAGGAAAAAACACGAAATGATATGATGTATCTACGATAACATAAGACGTCAGATGTTATGCGAAATGTAAATAGAAAATGAATCAGAAAAGGCAGGCTTCGGATCCGCCTGCCCGTTATGGGCGCATTTGCCCCGTATCAAATTAGGAAAAGAATATAGGAGAATTGAGGAGGTACACATTATGGCTGGTGAGGCAATGGAATTAAATCCAACCAGATTAGTGCTGGCTGCAATTGTAGGGCTGGTGGTATTACTTGTATTGATCATCAAATTTAAGGTACAGGCGATGGTTTCCATTTTGGTGGGAGCGATCGTAATCGGTCTCGGGGCGGGCATGCCCTTTGAAAATATCGTAACAGCCGTGAACGATGGCATCGGAAACACATTAAAAGGAATCGCATTGCTGGTAGGACTGGGCTCCATGTTCGGCGCCATCCTGGAGGCATCGGGAGGGGCGCAGACGCTGGCTGTCAGTATGGTAAAATGGTTCGGCGACAAGAAGGCGGCCTGGGCGCTGGGCATCACGGGCCTGGTCATTGCGATGCCGGTATTCTTTGACGCAGGGCTGATCATCCTGATCCCGCTTGCATTTTCACTTGCAAAGAGGACAAACCGGTCTTCCCTGTTTTATGCGATCCCGCTTCTGGCCGGACTTGCGGTAGGACATGCATTTATCCCGCCTACACCGGGCCCGGTGCTGGTAGCGACTATGCTGGAGGTAGAACTGGGCTGGGTGATCCTGGTCGGCATCTTCTGCGGAATCTGCTCCATGATCGTGGCAGGTCCGGTATGGGGATCCATCTGCGGAAACAAATACATGGTTTCGGTTCCGGAGCACGTGGCAAATCAGGAAGACTTTGATGAATCCAAGCTTCCCAACTTCTGGACCATTGTCGGCATCATCCTGATTCCGCTCGTATTGATCATCCTGGATTCCATGGCAGGGGTGATTCCGGCGCTCAGCGGGCTGGCTCCAATCTTCGGATTTCTGGGAGAGCCGTTTGTGGCGCTGCTCATCGCGACCATCGCGGCTATGCTGATATTGGGACTGAAACATGGTTATAATATGGAACAGCTGGAAAAGATCATGACAAAATCACTGGAACCGACCGGACTGATCCTTCTGGTAACCGCATGCGGCGGCGTTCTCCGGTACATGCTCCAGTATTCAGGCCTGGGCGACCTGATCGGGAATGCAGTATCCTCCGCAAACCTTCCTATCGTAGTGGTTGCATTTATCGTAGCCGCTCTGGTCCGAATCTGTGTCGGCTCCGCCACCGTTGCAATGACGATGGCAGCAGGTATCATCGCTGCAATGCCGGGAATCGCGGACCTGTCTCCCCTGTATCTGGCCTGCACGACGGCGGCAGTGGCAGGAGGGGCGACCGTATGCTCGCACTTTAACGACTCTGGCTTCTGGCTGGTGAAGTCCCTGGTAGGAATGGATGAAAAGACCACCCTGAAGACCTGGACGATCATGGAAACACTGGTGGGAGGAACGGGATTTGTTGTGGCACTGATCATATCTTTCTTTGCATAAGACGTTCAAATAAAAGGAGGAAAAAATCATGGAACTGAGAAGTCAGGAAATGCGCAAGAATGCCCCGGAACTGGATCCCCTGCGGATCGGGACCGGATGGAAGCCGGAGGATCTGTCGAAGCCGCAGGTGATGATCGAGAGCACCTTCGGGGACAGCCACCCGGGCAGCGGACATCTGGATATCCTGGTGGAAGAGGTGCGCAAAGGAATCGAAGAGGCCGAAGGACACGGCGCACGTTATTACTGTACAGACATCTGCGACGGAGAAAGCCAGGGGACCGACGGCATTAACTACAGTCTTGCAAGCCGGGAAATGATCGCCAACATGATCGAGATCCACGCCAATGCGACCCCATTCGACGCAGGCGTCTATCTGGCAAGCTGTGATAAAGGTCTGCCCGGAAACCTGATGGGGCTTGCAAGAGTGGATGTTCCTGCTGTGGTAGTACCAGGAGGTACGATGAACGCGGGTCCGGAGATGCTCACACTGGAGCAGCTCGGCATGTACAGCGCAAAATACCAGCGGGGCGAGATTGACGAGGAAAAGCTGAACTGGGCGAAATGCAATGCCTGCCCAAGCTGCGGCGCCTGCTCCTTTATCGGTACGGCTTCTACGATGCAGATCATGGCGGAGGCCCTTGGGCTGGCACTTCCCGGAAGCGCGCTGATGCCCGCCACCAGCCCTGACCTGCTGACATTTGCCAGGGAAGCGGGTGCGCAGGCGGTAAAGCTTGCAACCATGCCGGGGATGCGTCCCAGCGATATCGTGACCATGGACAGCTTTGAAAACGCGATCCTGGTGCATGCGGCGGTTTCCGGAAGTACAAACTGCCTGCTGCACATTCCGGCGATCGCGCATGAATTTGGCATTGAGATCACCGGGGATACCTTTGACCGGCTGCACAGGAACGCCCGTTACCTTCTGGACGTCCGTCCGGCAGGGCGGTGGCCGGCAGAATGCTTCTACTATGCAGGAGGCGTACCGGCGATCATGGAGGAGATCAAAAGCCATCTCCATCTGGATGTCATGACTGTGACCGGAAAGACGCTGGGAGAAAATCTGGAAGAGCTGAAGAAAAACGGTTTCTATGAGAGATGTGAAAAGTGGCTTCAGGAGTTCAACGTCCGCTATCATGTTTCCCTGAAAAAGGAGGATATCATCCGGCCTTACGGAGAGGCTATCGGAACGGACGGAAGCATTGCCATCCTGAGAGGGAATCTGGCTCCTGAGGGCGCGGTCATCAAGCATACCGCATGTCCGAAGGAAATGTTCAAGGCAGTCCTGAGGGCAAGGCCGTTTGACAGCGAAGAGGAATGTCTGGACGCGGTGCTGAAGCACAAAGTTGAAAAAGGGGACGCCGTATTTATCCGGTATGAAGGTCCGAAAGGCAGCGGAATGCCGGAAATGTTCTACACCTCCGAAGCCATCAGCAGCGACAAAGAGCTTGGAAAAAGCATTGCGCTGATCACCGACGGGCGATTTTCCGGAGCATCCACAGGCCCGGTGATCGGCCACTGCAGTCCGGAGGCGGTGGACGGCGGTCCTATCGCCCTGGTGGAGGAAGGCGACCTGATCGAGATCGATGTGGAAGAGCGGAAGCTCAACATCATCGGAATCGCGGGAGAGCGCAGGACCATGGAGGAAGTGGCGGTTGTACTGGAAGAACGCCGCAAAAACTGGAAACCTCGTGAACCAAAGTACAAAAAAGGAGTGCTCCGCCTGTTCAGCGAACATGCGGCAAGCCCGATGAAAGGGGCTTATCTGGAGTATTAAGTATCTGCTGAGAACAGCAGCGTTCAGAAAAAACAGGCTGTGCAGATTTATCTGCAAGAGACTGTTTTTTCTGATTGTTATTGGACGGGACGTCCAAAACCGGAGACAGAAGCTGCTGTTGCTGTATTTTAGGAGGGAGATTTTTTATGGAACATAACAACCCATTATTGGCAGAAAATCAGAACGGACACAGATTTATTACGATCGGGGAGATCATGCTGCGCCTGACGCCGCCGAACTACGAAAAGGTCCGGATGGCATCCGCCTTTGAGGCCAGCTATGGCGGAAGTGAAGCGAACATCGCCCTGGCGCTTGCGAACCTGGGGATTGACAGCACATTTTTTACGGTCGTACCGAATAACAGCCTGGGAAAAAGCGCGGTCCGGATGCTGCGGAGCAACGATGTGCACTGTACGCCTGTGATCTTAAGCACACCGGAGCAGACGCCCACGCACCGTCTGGGAACCTACTATCTGGAGACGGGGTTTGGGATCCGTGCCAGCAAGGTGACCTATGACCGCAAGCACAGTGCCATCACGGAATATGACTTTGATTCCTATGATTTTGACGCGCTTCTGGAAGGCTTTACATGGCTGCATCTAAGCGGCGTGACCCCTGCCCTGGGAGAAAACTGCAGAAAAATGATCCTGCAGTGTCTGAAAGCGGCAAGGGAAAAGGAGATGATCATCAGCTTTGACGGAAATTTCCGAAGTACACTGTGGACATGGGAGGAAGCGAGGGACTTCTGTACAGAATGCCTGCCGTATATTGACGTTTTGTTTGGAATTGAACCCTATCACCTCTGGCGGGATGAGGCGGACCACAGCAAAGGAGACTGGAAGGACGGCGTGCCGCTCCAGCCAGGCTATGAGCAGCAGGACGAGGTGTTCCGGGCATTTATCCGGAGGTTCCCCAACCTGAAATGTATCGCAAGGCATGTCCGTTATGCTCACAGCGGCAGCGAAAACAGCCTGAAAGCATACATGTGGTATGAAGGGCACACATTCGAGAGCAAGCAGTTTACGTTCAACATCCTGGACCGGGTAGGCGGCGGGGACGCGTTTGCCAGCGGCCTGATCTATGCCATGATGAACGAATACAGGCCGATGGACATGGTAAATTTTGCAGTCGCAAGCAGCGCGCTGAAGCATACGATCCGGGGAGATGCTAACATCACGGACGATGCGGCCGCGATCCAGAATCTTATGAACATGAATTTTGATATCAAGCGTTAGACAGAGTGCAGTTGACGTCCTCTTTTCTTTTCGAATATTACTGCAGCAATAGATATGATGAAAAATAATCCGGTATAATTGATAAAAATATCCCGGTATGCGGAGGTCGCCAATGGCTCTCTGAAACCAGTCAGGCACACATAAAAGAAACAAAGCATCATTGTCGGAACATAAGTTACGAGCATTCTGACCAAAGTGTTCCTGACTGGTATTTTTACGGCCATCTCATAAGCCATCACACCGATGAGTACAATTAACGCGCGGTCGATCTCGTGCCAGTTGCCGCTGGGATCATAATATGTTCCGGCAGCCAGATAAGCAATACTGTTTACTATAGTAACGATTGTATAAATAACACAATATAAAAATGTTGAATCTTTTAACCAGCTTTTCCATACTCTTTTCATGACTTTTCCTCACTTCTTGTTTTTAAAATCCATTTATGAACCGCTTTTTTCAAATCCTTTTCCAACACGTTCATAACACTTTGTTCACTGCGTTTTATTGTCTGTATAATGGGGTTAAAACCCTCGCCTTAAGGCGAAACCTTTAGGTCAACCCCATACCCTCAAGTTTAGAAAAAGTAAAAATAGAGATACTAAACATGAGGTGAAGAATATGGAGAATTATAGAAAATCGTCACATTGCACGTATGATATTAAATATCACTTGGTATGGATCACGAAATATAGAAAGCCAGTGATCATAGGAAAGATAGCCGTTCGGACAAGAGAATTGATCCGAATCGTGTGCCAAAGAAATGACGTAGAAATCCTGGCAGGACATGTGGGAACCGATCACATCCATATGTTAGTGTCAGTACCACCGCATTTGTCAGCAAGCAAATTGGTACAGTATATCAAGGGAGCAACATCCAGAAAGTTGCAAATGGAATATAAAGAATTGAACAAGCAATTTTGGGGACAACATTTGTGGGCAAGGGGATATTTTGTAGCAAGTAGTGGAAATGTGACAGATGAAATTATCAAAGAGTATATCCAAAATCAAGATTTACAAGAGAAAACAAAAACGGACAACTTTGAGATAAGTTAAGTAGAAAAGGAAATAAGTGAAGAGACGACAACTTTAGGCTGCTTCAGCAGCAAACCGAACCTACCGACTTTAGTCGGTAGTGGTTCAGTTCTTTTAATCTGGTGTAATAACGAAGTCATAACTTCTGCCAGCATTTTACGCATCTCTTCCGGGGTGAACACGCAGGTGTTGGATGCGCACAGCACTGCGATCCCATGCGTATAGATCCATAAATGCCGGTAGAGCTTTTCGGCCTCGCTCCCGGATACATCATAACTGTCCCGGACGGACTGCAGGATCTCCTGATAATTCTCATCTATAATGGGAAGAACATTTACAACGGATGGTTTTTGAGGCTGTTCTGTCATAAAGAGCAGCTGGAATAATTTCGGCTCCTGTATGGCAAAACGAATATACTGCATACCAACACCTTGAAACGAAGGCACTTCCTTCAGTCCTGCCCTGACATATTCCGCATACAGGACCTTTGCTGCTTTCTTAGCCGCGGACTGCACCTCCTCCATATTTTCAAATACGGTAAATATGGGGCAGGCGGAACTGCCCAGCCTCTGGCCTAATGCCCTGGCTGTTAAATTTCCCATGCCTTTTTCACGGATCATATCTAATGCTTCCTGAGTGATCTGCTCTTTCGTATACTTAGCCTTTGGCGGCACGGTGATCTCCTCCTTATCTAAAACCAATGTTCTATAACTATTGTTCTATAACGTTTGTTTTATTATATCGAAATCAATTTGTTTTGTCAATAGATTAACGCCTGACGAGGCGAAATTAAAAATGGCAGATCAGTTGGATTATAAGCCGAACGTGCTTGCCAGTTCTTTGAGTAAAAAGAAGAAATTACATATTGGAATCATCATGTCCTGCAAACCGGAAGAATTTTGTAATCATTTGATCCACGGACTGAAAGACGCAATGGAGGAAATCTCTTCCTATGGGGTGAACACAGAGTTTATTTTTACGGATACACTGTCCTATAAAGACCAGATGAAAGCGATCAGCAAACTGGAAGTGGATAGATTTGACGCATTTCTTGTGAACGCCGGCTCCAGACTGGTAGGCGACTGGATCGACACGGTGGTAAAAGAAGGAAAAAGTGTGATTACATTTAACTCTGATGTAGAAGATTCCGGACGGCTGTGTTATGTCGGGGAAGACCCATACAGAGCAGGGCTCTTAGTCGGAAACATGGTCAATGAAATCCTGTCGGAAGTAAAAAAAGTTGCTTTATTTATGGGATTTAAAGACAACTATTCCCACAGGGAAAGGTGCAGAGGCGTAAAAGACGCTGTCGCTTCGGTTCATCCGAACGCAGAGTTTTTGGAAATAGAGTATCAGGATGAAGCTGATCTGGCAAGACAGAAGATGGAACAGGTATTGAAGGAAGAACCGGATATACAGGCGGTGTTTGCGGCAAGCGCGACGGGAGCATGGGGCATCGGCGTTTCAGGATCCTTATTGGCAGGGATATTACAGCATGAAGCTCTTGAGTGAGCATTTGCTTCTGAAACAGCCGATTACCAGAGACAAATATATTATAAGGACAAAATTGGTCCTGAAAAATAATGTAAAAGACTATCTGCTGGACAGATATGAGTATGATGGATTTTTGCTATAGCATAAAGACCGGCCCGGCAGGCGTCCCTTTCCCCACTGTAACTTCCTGAAAATCCGTGATCCCTTTCCCTTCATTGGGATATTTCATAGAATACACCTGATCCGCCGCAAAGACGGCAGTCAATATACATGCAGTCACCATCAGCGTTCTGGCCGGAAGCTTCCGGAACACTCCGTCCAGGAAGGGCACAAGCACATACACGACCGCCATGCCGCCGATCCCAAAGATGAGCAGTCCTTCCGCACAGATCCTGCCGTGCAGATTGAGGAAATATCCGGTATAATCCCACCATCTGGTGCCGCCGTGAAGGGATTCCAGGAAAACAGAAGTAAAATACTCCACACATCCGCAGAGAACGACAGCCAGGATAAATTCCGCTGCCGGTTTTCTGCGGAATTTGTTTAACAGTAGCAGGATCATCACGCTGCCGCATCCATAGATTGGAAGCCAGGGGCCGTGCATGACTCCCCGGTTGGCAAATTCACCGTCCGTGATCAGGTGAAGGCTTACTTCCCAGACCCATCCGGCACAGGACAGTGCGAAGAAGATCAGGATCACGGACCAGATGGAATAGTACCGGAGATAATTCTGGCTTGCGATCCATTTCCGCTTTTTATGTTCCGGGATCGGATACAGCCTGGTAGGATATACCCGGCCTTCCGCCGCCTTCTTGTCATATTCCAGTTGGAAACGCAGACTCTGTTCCTCTTCCAGTATCTCGATCGCTTTGCTCCGCCGGAAGGTGACGCCGAATACATCTGCAAAAATGCGCTGGATGCCTTTTAGCTGTGCGGCTTCCGGTAATTTTCTGCCGTACTCTTCATACACATCGGAATAAGTAAATTCCAGCATCAGAGGATCCGCATTTTCAAATAAATAGGTATCATTCAGAAGCTCTACATGCTCTGTCCCATGTTCCAGGCCCTGGCGGCGCAGCACGGCGTAATATTCTGCCAGCACTGACGCCTTGTACGGGGCAGTAAAAAAGATGTTGGAAAGGCCGAAGGTCAGGATGCCAAGCATCTCCCAGCCAAGAAGCGAGAGCTCCAGCACAAAGCATTCCCATTTATGGCCGTGCATCAGCCTCCGTGACAGAGTGATCGCGTCCATGGTCCTGATGCCTGGATTTTCCGCCAGGATGCAGGGCACCAGATAGTAGGAATAAGCCTTGATGATTCCCCCTACGATCGTCAGACACCAGAGGGAATACAGGAGGCCTGTCACAAAACGCGCGATCCCTACATGGCACCATTTTTTGACCCGCAGTAAAAACCACACCCGCTGGGCAGGAACTTTCTCATAGCAGCGTCCTTCCAGAAACATCCGCAGCATCACGGTCTGGTATACTCCGGCTACAAAGACCTGGAGGAGGAACATCAGGAGCAGCGAGCCCAAAAGCATGATCATAATGGCGCCGCTGTCGGTTCCAGCCAGGGAGCGGATGCCCACCGTCAGGGTCAGGAGATACGCTCCGGAGGATAATTTATTTACAACAGAAGCGAATACACCCCGGCTCCGTCCAAGGGCGGCACGGGGATTGACCAGTGAATCTTCCACGTACCGTTTTTCTGTTTCCCGAACCCGTTGCTTCTGATCCGCAAAGTTGTCCTCTGTTATATGCATCGTATATTCCAGGAAGGAATTGATGATGGTGTTGGCAAATGAGGCGCCTGCCTGCGAAGCATCTGCTTCCTGGATATTCACACCGGATCCCGGCATGACGGACTGCCCGCCCAGTATGGACGATACCACACAAAGCAGGAGGAACAGACGGTAATGTTTTTTTAATACTTTTTTTGCGCGTGCTTTGATGTCTTTTCTGATTTCTCTTCTCGTATGCAAGTCGATTCTCCAATCATTTCAATATACAACTCTCATGCAGATCCCCTGCGGATGATCCCCGTACTTTTCTCCGAAGATATTCACCCCGCCCGGGTGTGCGGCATCTGACTTGAGGCAGATCTTAAATGAGATATAAGGATGCTCTGTCAGCCCTATGGTACTTAGACTGACAGCCGGATTGACAGACATTTCGTTGATATATCCGCCGTCCGGGCGCAGAGATATGGTGGTCAGCTGTCCGTACTGGGTGCGGCCCATGGGCCAGATATCCGGAGTCAGCTTCCCCCTTCTCACGCCAAAATCTCCTGGGCACGTGTAGGTCCCGATCTCCTGTTCATTGATGAAAAATGTGATATCCGACGGCCAGTCCTCGCTGTAGCCCGGCGCCTCGGAGCAGAGCTCCAGGGTGAAGGAAAGCTCCTGCAGGGCCAGCAGGCTGTTGATCTTATTCGGAAACCGGTATTCCAGAAATCCGCGGCTGAACCAGATGAGCTGTGCGCTGCTTCGTTCGGCGGAATAGAAAGAAACCGGGTTGTCAAAGCAGTCGATGATTCCGTCCGTGCCGGCCAGACCGCAGGTCGGGCTGACGTCAAAATTATAATAGCTGCCGATTGGCATATCATATAGAAAAGAATGGTCGGCGGAATCGATATCCGTATCATACGCTTCCAGGTGGAAGGATAGGATATGGCACATGCATACCCGCATGGAGCCGCGTATTCCGGGCTGATTTTCCGTAATGATGAGCCCGGCGTCCTCCAGACAGCGGATGTGCATAGCCGTGGAGGACAGCGGGATCCGCAGCAGCCTTGAAATCTCCTGGAGAGATAAGGGCTTGGCCTTGATCAGGTTCAGGATGTCGATCCGGACCGGGGAAGACAGTGCTTTTCCAATCGCGACGATGTGTTCCTTATGGCATGAGATGGCCAGATTGAGTTCCAGATTTTTTTCGCCGATCACTTTTGGAATGCTTTGAATTGCCGCCATAGCTGCGTTCCTTTCTGTCAGATTGATTCCCGCGAAGCAACGTGCCAAGCAGCCGTGCCTGCGTGATCCTTGACTGTTAATAAACAAAAATTACAGGATAAATATTATAAAATAAAGAAATAAGAAGCATTTATTGCATTATAAATATAATAAAAAGTAATGTCAATAAATATTGCACAAAATAAAAACAAACATATTGTGTAAACAAACAAAAATTGCCGGTTTGGACAAAATACAATTGCATTTAGAAAATATGAAGAGTATAATAGCGATATAAAATCTAGCAAAATGGTATATGATGTATGAAAAAAGAAGATAGAAAATAGAATATACATTACTTTATGAAAAGAAAAAAACAGCAATTTGGAGATATATTTCAATTATAATAGATTTAAGTGTGGCCTATGGGCAGTATATATTTCAAAAAAACAGTAATTATCAATGCAGAAGCCAGAACAACTGCAGCGGCAGATGTTATTGCCTCGTGCAGCGGCGCCGCTGTATCTGGAAGGGATTAAAAAAGGAACAGGTGAGGAGTATGAGAAATGAATATCCGCGTCCGGACTTTGTGAGGGAGCGGTGGAAGAGCTTAAATGGAACATGGGATTTTTACGAGGGGCTCCGGGCCAGAAAGCTGCAGATTGAGGTGCCTTTCGTACCGCAGAGCAGGCTGAGCGGCATTGGCAGAAATCTGACTTCAGATGCGATCCTGTATGAGAGACTGTTTACGGTTCCGAAGGAATGGGAAGGGAATCGGGTCCTTCTGCATTTCGGCGCTGTCGACTATCAATGCAGTGTATGGGTCAACGGCCAGTGCGCAGGCACACATCAGGGCGGACAGACACCATTTACATATGATATAACAGATTTTCTGAATGGAGTCGAAGAGCATCTGAGAGTGTCGGTGGTGGATTATCTGACAGATGAAGGGATCCCGCGGGGAAAGCAGTTCTGGAAAGAAAAGGGACAGTCTATCTGGCACACGCAGTCCAGCGGCATCTGGCAGTCCGTGTGGATCGAGCCGGTGGATAAGGCTTATATCGAGTGGATGCATTTTACGCCGGATATCGACAAAGGGACCGTGGAGATCACTTATCAGGTATCCGACGGTACGCCGGACACTTATCAAGTGGAGCTGGATATTCAGTTCCAAAGCTGTAAAGTGCATACAGAGACTATAGAAGGAAAAGGCAGAAGAGGAAAGATCCTCGCAGATGTATTTGGGAATCATGAGCTGTGCGGAACATTTTATTTCAGCCATCGTTACTGGTCGCCGGAGCATCCGTACTTATTCGATGTCAAGGTAAAGCTCAAAAACGGAGAGAACTGCTTTGACAGCATTTCGACGTATTTTGGGATGCGCAAGATCCATGTCCGGGACGGCAAGGTTTACCTGAATAACCAGCCCTATTATCAAAAACTCCTGCTGGACCAGGGGTACTGGAAGGATGGGCTGATGACTGCACCGGATCAGGAGGAATATGCGGAGGACATCCGCAAGGCGAAGGAAATGGGATTCAATGGCTGCAGGAAGCATGAAAAGGTGGAAGACCCGATATTCCTATACCAGGCGGACAAACTGGGATTCCTGGTATGGGAAAGCATGGCAAGCTTCTGGAGTTTCAGCCCCCAGGGAGGGACTGCATTTGCGGAAGAATGGAGCCGGGTGATCCAGAGGGATTATAACCACCCCTGCATCGTGCTCTGGAATATGATGAATGAAAGCTGGGGAGTACCGCGCATTTATGACGACGGCCAACAGCAGCACTTTGCCAGAGCCATGTACCATATGGCAAGGGGGCTTGACGCTTCACGGCTGGTGATCGCCAACGACGGCTGGGAAATGACAGAAAATGATATCTGCGCATTTCATACATATGAGCACGGGGAACAGGGAGATACGGCGCAGCAGGAACGCTTCCGCACAGGGGTCCGAAGCCTGGAGGGATTATCAGGACTTGTGAAAAGATCGCTGTTCGCAAAAGGATTTTCGTATGAAGGACAGCCAGTCATGCTGACCGGGATCGGAAAAGCTGCCATGCAGGCGGTGCATGCTGAAAACGCCGCGGAAGAAGAGCCGGCAGACAGGAGCCATGGGGACGCCCGCCAGGCATTTCTGGAATTTTATGAACGCCTGATCGGCGATATCTATGACTCGGAGCTGCTCTGCGGCTTCTGCTATACGCAGCTGACAGATATTGAACAGGAGCGAAATGGCCTTCTGGACGAGATGCATCAGTATAAGATGGATGCTGCAGCGATCAGGCGGATCAATGAAGGAAAGAAAGCCGCAGGGACATTTTTAAATGCGTGACCAAGAACAGCTGAAATTGTTACTATTCACAGCCACTTCACACACATGCGCAAAAACAGCCGGCAAAGCCGTCTGCCGATGCTGCGCATCTTGATTTTTATATGGCTGTGAATAGTAACCTGAAATTTAAAGTTTTTGCAAAAAATAATTCACATTTTCCATGAATATCTGTTATAATTAAAATGATTGTCTACGATTGCTGCACATGCTGTCAAGATATCAGATCGAAAACAGAAGCAGATCAGGATCAGCAGTAAACAAAGGGGGATATTTTATGGAAATCGAAAAACCCAAAAATGTCAGGGGCATCAAGATCCGCACGGTCAATGGTACCATGATCTTTGTAGCATGTATACTTTATATCTTGGTCATCTATGCGACACTGCAGGTTTCGCTCCGGTATGACGAACTGATCGCGGCGACCAACGATTATATTGCCTGTGAAAAAAATGCGGCGCTTGTGCGGGAGGGCTCCGATTATCTTACGGAGGAGGTCCGTCTGTATGCCGTTACTTCGGAGATTCAGTATGTGGAAGCATATCTGAAAGAAGTGAATGTGACAAAGCGCCGGGAGAAGGCGCTCGAGGAGCTGGAAAAGTTTTCATTCAGCGAGAAAGCAAGCGAATATCTGGAGGCCGCGCTCTTTAATTCCAACAAACTGATCTCCAGGGAGCTCTATGCGATGAAGCTGGTTTCTACCGGGAATGGGACAGATCAGAAAAGCCTTCCGGGAGAAGTAAGGGATATCCAGCTGACTGCCGAGGATCAGGAGCTGACTTCGGAAGAGATGCTGAATAAGGCTCAGGAAATGGTGTTTAACGATACCTACCAGGAAGCTAAGGAAGAGATCATGGGCGATATCGGCCTGTTTCTGGAGGATATTGTGGCGGAAACGGGGCAGAGACAGGCAGGCTGTGTGGACTCTCTGCAGAGTATGATCGCACAGCAGAGGGGATATATCAGTGTTCTGTTTATACTGAATATCCTGGTATTCATCATGAATATCGTTTTGGTCGTGAAACCGCTGCAGCGCTGTATTCAGGCTGTAAAAGAGGGCAGATTGATGCAGCTCACCGGCTCCTATGAGTTCCGGTATCTTGCTCTGACCTATAACGACATTTTTGAGACCAATACGGCCAATGAGGAGTTGCTGCGCTACAGGGCAGAGCATGATACGCTCACCGGAATCTCCAACCGGGATTCCTTTGAACGGCTGCGGGAGATCATGAAGACAAGTACGATTCCGGTGGCGCTTCTTCTGGTTGATGTAGATGGATATAATAAGATCAATGACAGATACGGTCACGATACCGGGGATATGATCCTGAAAAAAGTAGCGAAGATCCTGCAGGATCAGTTCCGCACCAGCGATCATATCGCGCGAATCGGCGGGGATGAATTTGCCGTGATCATGACAGATATTACCCCGGAACTCAAAGATGCGATCATCAATAAGCTTGTTTCCATCGGCACGGAGCTGGGGAAAACCAAGGATGGGTGCCCGAAGGTAACGATCAGTACCGGAATCGCGTTTTCGCCTGCAGGGATGGATGACGAGATCTATATGAGAGCTGACAGGGCCTTGTGCTATGTGAAAGAATGCGGCCGGAACGGGTACAAATTCTACGACGAATTTTAAAGCGGATTGGGAAGGAGGCGGCCGATGAAACGGATCGCTCTGGAACAGCTGATAAAACCGTATGCAGATAAATCCTACGCCGAACAGTGCCGCTATGTCCGGGAGATGCTGGATTCCGGCCGGGTGAGGCCGCTGAAGGCATCCGGCACCAACGGCAAGACTCCGGCCCTGTATCTGGAGTATTGGCTTACGGAGGAACAGAAGAACTATGAAGAACTGCGGGAAGAGCTGACCTATCAGCTTGTCCCGCTTCTTTCCGTGGATTATTACATGAACCATCCCGCGGCCTACGAACAGGACAGAAAATGGGTCCTCCTTTTGAACAAATATCTGAAAGAACGCCGGGAGCTTCTGGAGAGCCGGGAATCGGTCAATGAACGGAGCTTCGAGATCTGGAACCGGGAAAAGTTTCTGACGAGGGAGCAGGGGAAAAGGATCCTCAAGCGCTGCGGACAAGAGATGGATTTCCTGAAAGTGTACGAAACCACAGAGCCTCTTTCCTACTATTCACACACCAGAGATGTGCCACAGAAGCTGCTGATCCTGGAAAATAAGGATCCCTTTTACAGTATGCGGCAGCATTTGATCGCGGGAAATCATAAGATCCTGGGGGAGAGTATCGGAACGCTGATCTACGGTGCGGGAAAAAGGATCTTGAAATCCTTTCAGGACTTTGACCTTTGTGTGGAGCCCTATATGAAGGCGGAAGGGAATCGGATCTTCTATTTCGGAGATCTGGATTATGAAGGAATCGGGATCTATGAAAGCCTGGCAGGGCTCAGCAGGGATTCCTGGAAGATCGTGCCCTTTGTCCCGGCGTATGATGCTATGCTGAAAAAGGCCGGACAGTGCGGAGATCTGCCGGAGATGAAGGAAAGGCAGAACCGGAACATCCGGGACGAGTTCTTTTCTTATTTTACGCCGGAATGCGCAGAGGCCATGCGCCGGATCCTGGAAGCGGGAAGGTATATACCGCAGGAAATATTAAATATTTCGGACTTTTAGAAATAATCAGAGACAACAGCAGGCGGGCATGTGTTCTGCTGACTCGCAGAGTGATTTTATAAAAGAGGAATTACGAGATGCAGTATGAATTTTTAAAGCATTTTCCGAGAAGGATGAAAAATGTAGGGCTGTACACGGTCCTGATCCAGAACAGCCTGCAGAAAACGACCTGGAAGCAGCATGGATTTCAGAAGACAGACGAGCAGTTCAACCTGATCTTTGCCGTGATGCTCTACATCATGGAGCAGTCGCTGAAGGAAGAGAACTGTACGATGGACGATATCGGCGCTTATATCGACACGGTCAACGTCCAGTATTTCCGGAAAGACATGTCCTACGAGGACTGCCGCAGCCTGGGAGACTTTATTGTCAATGTGATCCTTTCCAACGAGGGGAGGGTCATGCATTTTGACGGCTATGACTTCGAAGAGAACGCATATCAGAGCATACACATCAGCTACGTGGCCAACAGGATCGTCTATCTGGATCAGGATTTCAAGCGCACGTCTTATTACCTTACGGACGATGGATACAATCTTTTACTGTCAACCCTGGAAATCGAGAATAATATGAAGCTGACCATACACGAGATGATCTTCCAGATGCACTTGGAAAAGCAGAGCTATGACAAAGCCGTGGATGAGATCAAGAACGTGTTCAACCTGCTTCGGATCCAGCTCCAGAAGATTCAGGAAGCCATGGGGAAGATCCGGAGAAATGCATTGAATTATTCGGTCCGTGATTATGAGCAGATCCTGCATGAAAATCTGGAAACCATCGACGACACCAAGAAAAAGTTCCAGAACTACCGGGAAATGGTAAAAAGCCGCGTACAGGAACTGGAAGAGACCAATATCAATGTCAGGAGGCTCAGCCCGAAGGAGGAGGAAAAATTAAGGCATCTGCGGGAAATTGAGTGGTATCTGAACCGCACCATTGACGAGCATCAGAAGATCCTGGGCAGTCATTTGGACCTGAAAGCGCTGTACACCCGGGAACTGGAAGACCTGACCCGGATGTCATTGATCAGACGGTTTTCCCTGCGGACAGAATTATATGACAGGCTTCTGGAAAAACCGGCCGCCCTGGAGGAACTGGAATATTTCCTGCGGCCCCTGTTCAACCAGGATGCAGAAAAGGTCTACAACCTGAATAAGGCTTTCCAGCTGCAGCGCCCGGTGCGCAGGCAGGCGGAGGAGGATATCCAGGAACAGATCGATTTTGACGAGGAAGCGTGGGAGCAGGAGCAGGAACGTCTCCGGATGGAAAAGCTGAAACGCTACAAGCAGAGCCTGACCGGACTGCTGGAACAGGCTGTCCGTACAGAGAAGGGGGAGATCACCCTGGAACAGGTGGAGGAGCAGATTCGGGAAGACATGGAAGTCTGCGACCGGCTGATCCCGAATGTGGAGATCTTCAAGGAGATCATGGTGGAATTGATCAAGAACCGGGAAGTGGAGCTTGATGTGCTGCGGAAGGAGCGAAGCCAGTTCATCCAGGACCGGCAGGGGGAATTTCAGCTCAATGAGATGCTGCTGCAGCTGACAGAGGAAAATCCGGAATTTGCGGATATCCGGCAGATCCGGGTGGAACGCCTCGAAAAGGGCGGTACAGTGACTTTTGCGGGGATCCGCAATGAAAACGGGGAACGAAAAGATATCCGGTGTTCAAATGTGCGGATCTGCGTATCCCAAAAAGAAGGATGATAAGGAGGCCGGCTATGGCATTTGCGCAGATGGACATTTGTGAGAAGACGAGGAGGGGTGATTTTCATGGCATATGAATTTGGAGATATCAGGATCAGCCAGGAGATTTTTTATTATCTTTTGGAACACCACGAACTGCGGGAGGATGAGGAGGTCCTGCTGTTCAAGGCATACGCGGAGCAGGAGGAGATCCAGAACCTGGTCAAGTCCCAGGGAGAGGCGGCCTATAGCACGATCGAGCGTTATGGAAATGTGATCTACCTGATCCCGAAGGAGGAAAATCATTTTCTTGGATTTTCCAAGGCCCAGCTGAAAAATGTGCTCTGCAGATCCAATTCTACGGATAAGGATTACTATCTGTCTCAGTTTGTGATACTGACTCTTCTGGTGGAATTTTTCGATGGACAGGGGAGCAGCAGTAAGGCCCGGGAATATATGCGTGTGGGAGAGCTCCAGAACTGCATTTCACGGAGATTAAAGGAAGGCGCGGAACATGTGCCGGAAGACCAGGAGGAGCAGGCGGGCATTGCATTTTCCAATATGCTGGAGGCTTACGAGGCGTTAAGATCCGATGAAAAGGGATCGCGCGCGAGGACCACGAAGGAAGGGTTCCTCCACCATATCCTGACATTCCTGCAGAAGCAGGGACTGGTCGAATATGTGGAACAGGATGAGATGATCAAAACGACAAAAAAGCTGGACAACTTTATGGACTGGAACCTGCTGAATCAGAACAATTATAAACGGGTGCTGCGGGTTCTCGGGGTTGGGAAGGAAGTATAAGGGCAGAACGAAGATCCGTCTGCTGTGCAGGCTATCTGATGTAAATACAAAAAAGTCGAGGTAAACAGAATGAGCAAGATAAACGCGGCCCGTCTGATCAATATCAATTACAATAACAACGCGATCCGGGTCAGTGACGAGACCTTCCGCTTCAACGGGGAAAGCACGCTGATCTCTCTGAGAAACGGCGGGGGAAAAACCGTCCTGGTCCAGATGCTGACCGCCCCCTTTGTCCACAAACGCTACCGGGACGCCAAGGACCGTCCTTTTGAAAGTTATTTCACCACAGGCAAGCCTTCCTTCATCCTGGTGGAGTGGGCCCTGGATCAGAACGCAGGTTTCGTGCTGACCGGGATGATGGTGCGCCGAAGCCAGGACAGCGACAGCGGGGAAGACCTGGAGATGGTCAATTTCATCTGCGAATACCGGTCTTCCTGCCTGCAGGATATCCACCATCTCCCGGTGGTGGAAAAGGGGAAAAAAGAAATGACTCTGAAAAATTTTTCTGCCTGCCGGCAGCTGTTCGAAGGGTATAAGCGGGACCGGTCCCTGCAGTTTTTTTATTATGATATGAACAACGGGGCGCAGTCCAGGCAGTATTTTGATAAATTACAGGAATATCAGATCCACTATAAGGAGTGGGAGAGTATCATCAAAAAAGTGAACCTGAAGGAGTCCGGCCTTTCCGAGCTGTTTTCCGACTGCCGGGACGAGAAGGGACTGGTAGAAAAATGGTTTTTGGACGCAGTAGAAAGCAAGCTGAATAAAGAACGGAACCGGATGAAGGAATTTCAGAGTATTCTGGAAAAATACGTGGGGCAGTATAAGGACAACCGTTCCAAGATCCAGCGCCGGGATACGATCCGCCTGTATAAGCAGGAGGCACAGAAGATCCGGGAAAAGCTGTCCGTTTACCGGGAAGGGGAGCAAAAGGAGGAAGAGCAGGAAAATCTGGTGGCCCATTTTATCGCGGAGCTGGAACGCCTGCAGGCTGTAACAAAGGAAGGGCATGAGGAAGTCCTGTCGCAGATGGAAGAGGTGCTTGCGGAGATCGCCCATATTGAATATGAAAAATTGTCCGGCGAGATTTATCAGCTGGAAGAACAGATGCGTTTTCATCTGAGCAGCCGGGACATGCTTTCTATGGAAAAGGAAGCGCTGGAACGGGAAACGGAGGAGATCATCCGGAGGCTCCATGTGCTGGCCTGCGCGAAGCAGCAGCGGCTTGCGGATGAGGAAAAGGCGGAGTGGGACGAGGCTCTGCAGCGGCTTCGGGTGGCGCAGGAGAAAAATGTAAATCTGGAACCGGAGCGGAACCGCCTGGGCTATGTGCTGCGCCGCCATTATGAAAAGGAACTGGAAGAGAACGGGAAAAGGCAGCAGGAGAACAGCCTGGCCATTGCAGAGACAGAAGAAAATATTTCCCGGGAAAAACAGATACAATCCAATCTGGAAGAGCAGATCCGGGAAAGGGTATCGGCAGAAGGGGCGCTGAAAAGCCAGGTGCAGGCATATGACCGCCAAGAGGAGCAGTTCAATAACCGGCATCAGGAGCAATTTGTTCGCAACATCCTGGGGGAATATGAGCCGGGAACGATGGAGATCTTCCAGGAAGCTCAGGAGAACCGGATGGAGGAGCTGGTTCGGGAACGCCTGAAAACTAAAAAGGCGCAGGAGGCGTCGAAGGAAACACAGCGGAGCCAGGAACGGAAGCTTGCGGATATGCGGGAGGAGCAGATCCGCAGGAGAGCGGAGCAGGGGCAGCAGGAAGGGATCCGGAGCAGCTATGAGGAAGAACTGGAAGAGCGGAAGGTGATCCTGAAATATCTGGACCTGGATGAGAAGGAGCTTTTCGACAGGGAAAAGATCCTTCAGGCATCCGGGCGGAAGCTGCTGGAGACCGCCAACCTGCGCCGAAATCTGGAAAAGGAAGAGGACGGCCTGCAAAAGGAATACCAGAGGCTGACAAAAGGCCAGGTGCTGGAGCTGCCCCAGGAGCTGGAGGCGGAGCTGACCGGGCTGGGAATCCATGTTGTATACGGGATGGAATGGCTGAAAAAGAACGGATATCCGGAAAAAGCGAACCAGGAGCTGGTCCGCAGCCACCCATTTTTGCCCTATGGGCTGATCTTGTCGAAGCAGGAGGTGGAAAAGCTGTCCCGCCATACGGGTAATATCTGTACATCCTTCCCGATTCCCATCATCCTGCGGGAGCATCTGGAAAAGCGGGACAGGGAGGAGCCGGGGAATATCCGCAGGTTCGAGGACGTCAGCTTTTATGTCCTGTTCAATGAAAATCTTCTCAACGAAGAAAAGCTCCGGGAACTGGTGGCGGAAAAGGAGCGGCAGATCGCGCGGAAGCGGGAAGCGATCCGGATACGCCAGGAAGAATATCAGCAGTATTTTGAGCGGCAGGAGCAGGTGAAAAACCAGTCGGTGAGCCGGGAAAGCTATGAGGAGAATGAGAAACGCCTGAAAGAACTGGCGGACCAGATCCAAGGTACAGACGAGGATATCCGGACGGCTTCCCAGAAGCTTGCGGAACTGAA
The DNA here is from genome assembly GCA_000403295.2 of Lachnospiraceae bacterium M18-1. Classification (GTDB taxonomy): domain Bacteria; phylum Bacillota; class Clostridia; order Lachnospirales; family Lachnospiraceae; genus Schaedlerella. The sequence continues at coordinate 36,882 of KE159609.1, forward strand.
AGAGCAGATAGAACTCCGGGAGCAGGACATCCGCAGAGCAGACCAGGAGCTGGAACGGCAGCGGCGGAAAGCGGAAGACTTCCAGGAACTGCGGGCTGTGTACGAGGAATATGTGCGTTTCCGGCAGGAACTGGAGCTGTGCAGGAAGGATATGGGCAGGCTTGCGGATAAGCAGAAGCTGTCCAGGGAAAAACTGGAAAAACTGCAGGAGCGGCAGAAGTCTCTGGAGACTGAGAGAGATGCTCTGCTCCGGGAGGAAGAAGAGCAGCAAGAGGCAGTTCGGAAGTATCGGAGGTATGAGGAATATACGGAGTTTAAGGAGAAGGAGGCCGGGGAGGACTGGCGCGGGCTGTGGGCTGCGGCCAAGAGCGGCGGAGCGGCTGCGGCCGGGGGACGGCAGGAGCAAAAAAGTCGGTCAGGAGCCGCAGATGGTGCGGCCGGGGGACAGCAGGAGCAAAAAAGTCGGTCAGGAGCCGCAGATGGTGCGGCTGTAAAACCCCGTGCAGAAAAATCTGCGGTCCAGATCCGGTTGGACCTGCGGAAGATCGTGTCCGATATGGAGGCCAGATACGTAGCAGTCACTGCTACGGTTTCGCTGGAGATACAGGAACTGGAACGCCAGGAGCAGCTAAGCGGCAGACGCTGCAAAGAAGCAGACCAGGAACTGAAGCATCTGCAGAAAAAATACGGCCTTACAGATGATGCATGGCAGGATACGTACTATAACCGAAAAGAGGAATCCCGCCAGGAAGTCCTCCTGGAAGACCGCAGGTTGAAGATCCGGACGAAGCAGTCTCTTTGGAATGAGGAAGATAAGCGGATCGCCGTCCTCACCCAGCAGAAGGAGGATATTCTGAAGCGGATGCGTACAGAGTGCGGCCAGGAGGAGCCCCTGCCCAAAAGCGAGATCCAGAACCAGGATTTTGAGTCCCGGAAAAACCAGCTGAAATATCAGGAAAAGGAATTGAAAAACACCGCGGACAAGCTGCAGAAACGTCTCCACAGCCTGGATGAAAACCTGACCGCGCTGGCGGAATACAGTGAATTTGAGAAAAAAGAACCGGTGGCCTGGGAACAGGATTTTATAGAAATGAACGCCAAGGAGCTGAGGAATTTTAAAGGTATCCTCATCCGGGATTATAACCAGTGCCTGAAATCCAGACAGGATGCGAAGGAGCAGCTGGTCCGCGTGCTGAACCAGATCGTGCGGGATGCGCATTTCCAGGAGGATTATTATAAGAAGCCGCTGGAGGCCATGCTGGAACTGGCCGGCGACGCAGGACAGGTGCAGCGTCAGCTGGAGACCACGATTCAGTCCTATGACAGTCTGATGGAAAAGCTGGAAGTGGACATTTCCGTGGTGGAGAAAGAGAAGCAGAAGATCGCGGAGCTTTTGGAGGATTATCTCAAGGAAGTTCACCGTAACCTTGGCAGGATCGACCAAAATTCCACGATCACGGTACGGGAGCGCGCCATCAAGATGCTGAAGATCCAGCTTCCGGCATGGGAAGAAAATGAAAATCTGTACCATATCCGGCTGCAGGACCTGATCGACGAGCTGACCGAAAAGGGGATCGGGATCTTTGAGCGAAATGAAAATGCCCAGGAATATTTCGGCACCCGCATGACTACAAGAAATCTGTACGATACGGTGGTGGGTATCGGCAATGTGCAGATCCGCCTCTACAAGATCGAGGCCCAGCGGGAATACCCTATCACCTGGGCAGAGGTGGCAAAAAATTCGGGCGGGGAGGGATTTTTGTCTGCATTCGTGATCCTGTCCAGCCTGCTGTACTATATGCGTAAAGACGAGACGGATATTTTCGCGGACCGCAACGAAGGAAAAGTGCTGCTCATGGACAATCCGTTTGCCCAGACCAATGCGTCTCATCTGCTGAAGCCGCTCATGGATGTGGCGAAAAAGACCAATACCCAGCTCATCTGTCTGACCGGGCTTGGAGGGGACAGCATTTACAACCGGTTTGATAATATTTACGTGCTCAACCTGATCACGGCAAGCCTGCGCAGCGGCATGCAGTACCTCCGGGCCAATCACCTGCGGGGAAATGAGCCGGAGACCATGGTGGTGTCGCAGATTGAAGTGATGGAGCAGCAGGAGCTGGTGTTTTAACGCTGTAAAATGAAAGGGGCTGTCCGCAGAGCATCGAAATAAAGTCTGCGGACGGGCCGGACAGATACGGGGAGAAAGACGAAAGCAGTGGGAGGAAAAACGGGATGAAAGGACACCGCATCGGAGTTATTTCAGATACACACGGCATTTTACGGCCAGAGACCGCAGCGTTTTTAAAAACCTGCGAGATCATACTGCATGCAGGAGATGTTGGAAAGCCAGAAGTCCTCAGACAGCTCAGGTCGATCGCGGATACGCGTGCAGTCCGCGGAAATGTGGATTCGAGACAGATCCGGGATCTTGATGCCCGTGGGGCGGGGAGCCGGAACCACACCGAGGATCCAAAGATCTATGAAGAGGAATCCGAAGCCGGTCAGGCGGATCTGCCGGAAGATTTACCGGAAGAACTGGAAACAGAACTTTTTGGATTCCGTATTTATATGATCCATGACAAAAAGCAGATCCGGAAAGATTTATCAGGCGTGGATCTTATCATCTGCGGGCATTCCCATAAATATGAGACGGGGCGTTTTGGAAATGCAGCCTGCCTGAATCCGGGAAGCTGCGGGCCAAGGAGATTTCGTCTGCCGGTCACGATGATGCTTCTCACACTGTATCCTGCCGAACACCGGCTGAAAACGGAGAGGATTGACTGCATGGATATGCCTGCAATAGGAAAGGGGATATCCCTTACGGAGGATTCGGCATGGATATCACAGGAGGATGCGGTCAGAGATGTGCATGGGAAGTCTGCGGACGGCACAGGGCAGAGAGGGCCGGCAGACACGGGTGAAGAACTGCAGATTCCGGAACAGGATATGTACAGGCTGATCCGGCAGATCATGAAGGAGGTGGATGCCGGAAGAAGGATCGCGGAGATTGCCGCCCGGAACCATATCGATGCGAGGTTTGCGGAGCAGGTGTGCCGGATGTACCTGACACATCCGGGAGTGGATGTGGATGGGATTCTGGATCGGATGGAAAGGAAAAATTTATAAACGAGTATAAGGGAAATACAGATATAGTAAATAGATAAAAGGATAAAGGGACCATACAATGAAATCTTGTGAATTGCGGAATGGATTAGAGACTGCATTCGTGAACCAGAATGTAAATTCAAATCTGGCTTACCGCCCGGAATTTATTTCTAACGATCACAGGCAGGGAAAAAGAGTTCTGTCAGTGATTGAGCAGGAGCTTGCCAATTGCGAGGAGTTTTTTATCAGTGTAGCATTTATTACCCTGGGCGGGATTACTCCTTTATTGCAGACACTGAAAGAACTGGCGCGGAAGGGGGTTAAAGGAAAAATACTTACAACGGATTATTTGGTATTTAATGATCCGAAAGCCCTGGACAAGCTGCATTCCCTGGAAAATATTGAATTGAGAATGTTCTGTTCCAATGAAGATAAGGATGGATTTCATACCAAGGGATATATTTTTAAAAAAGAAGAGGTGTACCGGATTATTGTGGGCAGTTCCAATATGACGGCAGGTGCTCTAAAAGTGAACCGCGAATGGAACACAAAGCTTGTTGGATATGAATCAGGAAAAGTAGTTTATGATATCCTGCAGGAGTTCCATTCTCTGTGGAATGACAGTCGCAGTCTGGTATACGATGATTTTATAGAGAACTATCGTGTCAGATATGAACTGGTCAGGAAGCAGAGAAAGACTGCAAAACAAATATCGCCTTTGCCACTGGAACAATACAGGCTTGAACCAAATACGATGCAGGTAAAGTTTGTAAAAAATATTCAGAAATTGCTTGATAAAAAGGAGAAAAAGGCTCTGCTAATATCTGCGACAGGGACCGGAAAAACTTATGCATCGGCATTTGCTTTGCGGGAAATGAACCCGAAAAAGGCGCTGTTTGTTGTACATAGAGAGAAAATTGCAAAACAGGCATTAAACAGCTATAAAAAAGTATTTGGAAAGAAGCGGGCAGATGGTTCAGATTATCAATATGTACTGCTTTCAGGAAATACTTCCAGAGAAATAGAGGCGATAAAACAGGCGGATCTGATATTTGCTACCATGCAGATGCTGAGTAAAGAGAGCGTACTGCATGAATTTTCACAGGATTCATTTTCTGTAATCTGTCTAGATGAAGCGCATCATTCCGGTGCCGGCAGCTATCAAAAAATCATGAACTATTTTGAACCGGATTTTTGGCTTGGAATGACAGCCAGCCCTGAAACCAACAGGTTCGATGTATATGACATATTTGATCATAATATTGCATATGAAATCCGTCTCCAGCAAGCATTGGAAGAAAATCTGCTCTGTCCGTTTCACTATTTTGGAATAACCGATATCAATGTTGAAGGTGAAGTGATCGGAGACAAAGATCTTGCAGAAGGGCTTCGTAATTTTAACCACCTTATAAGTGATGACAGAGTGAACTATGTGATTGAGCAGGCACAATATTATGGATATAGCGGAGAACGTGTCAAAGGACTTATTTTTTGCAGCAGAAAAGAAGAAGCCAAGAAATTGTCTCAAAAATTCAACGAGAGGGGACTTCGGACGGAAGCATTGACTGGAGAGGACAGCGAAGCCAGAAGAGAAGCTGTGATTGAACGTTTGGTTATGGACGTTCCGAAAGAAAAGCTGTCAGAAACAGATTATCTGGATTATATTCTTACAGTCGATATATTTTCGGAAGGTGTAGATATTCCCGAAGTGAATCAGGTGATTATGCTTCGGCCTACAGAGTCAGCCATTGTATTTGTACAGCAATTAGGCCGGGGACTTAGAAAGGCAGAAAATAAAGAGTTTGTAGTTGTATTGGACTTTATCGGAAATTACCACAACAATTTTTTGATTCCGATTGCTCTCTCTGGTGACCGTAGTTATAATAAAGATAATATCCGACGTTATGTCATGGAAGGCGATAGGGTGATTCCAGGTGTGTCCACTATACATTTTGATGAAATTAGCCGTAAGCGTATTTTTGCGGCAATTGATACAGCAAACTTCAGTGATATCAAACTAATCAGAGAGAATTATATAAATTTAAAATATAAATTAGGAAGAATCCCGCGCTTGAAAGATTTTGATGAGTACGGAGAAATGGATGTATGCCGTATTTTTGATAACAATAGCCTTGGGTCTTATCACAAATTTCTCGTAAAATATGAGAAGGATTATAAGATTCGTTTATCAGGAGAAGAAGAAAAAGTAATCGAATTTATTTCTAAAAAGCTGGCATCGGGTAAAAGAATCCATGAATTGGAACTATTAAAGCGGCTGATGTCGATTCGGCATGGGATTTTTAACGGTTTGGGAAAAAGGCTTCAGGAAAACTACGGGATTTTCATAGATAGACGCACAAAGACAAATCTTGTAAATGTAATGACCAATGAGTTCCCTTCCGGTTCCGGAAAGAAGACATATGATTCCTGCGTATTTATTGCAGAAGAAGGTACCGACTATGGGATTTCTGAAAAATTCGGTGAGATGCTAAAAGACCCGGATTTTTATAAGATTGTAAATGAATTAGTGGAGTTCGGTATTGACCGATATCATATGAATTTCAGCAAAAGGTATCAGAATACGGATTTTGTATTATACCAAAAATATACATATGAAGATGCCTGTAGGCTTCTGAAATGGGAAAATAACGAAGTCCCATTAAACATCGGAGGATATAAATACGATAAAAAGACAAAGACATTTCCGGTATTTATTAACTACGACAAGTCGGAAAATATCAGCGATACTACAAAATATGAGGATCATTTTGTGAATACAAATACACTGATTGCTATTTCAAAATCCGGAAGAACCAGGGAGTCAGAGGATGTACAGAATTTTCTTCATGCTAGGGAGCGTGGGATCGATGTCCATTTATTTGTTCGGAAAAATAAGGATGATAAGATTTCAAAAGAATTTTATTATCTAGGCCGTATGAAAGCATCAGGAAATGCAAAAGAATTTTGTATGGCTAATACGACAAAAACAGCAGTGGAAATTGAATGGCTTCTGGATACACCGGTGCGGGATGATATTTATCAATATATTATCGGATCGTAATGAGAAATGGCATTGCAGTATACTGGTGATAAAAGAACGAATCATATTCTGATATTGAAATACAAATTTAGAAAAAGAGGAGTATAGCATGAAAACAGTAAAAGTAGTTGCGGCAATTATCAGGAACCATGATAAAATATTTGCAACTCAGAGGGGATATGGAGAGTTTAAGGATGGATGGGAATTTCCGGGAGGAAAAATTGAGGAAGGAGAAACTCCGGAGCACGCTTTGATCCGAGAGATCCGGGAGGAACTTGATACAGTCATTTCCGTTGGAGAAAGGATGGACTGCATTGAGTATGATTATCCGGCATTTCATTTGTCAATGGAATGCTTTTGGGCGGAGGTGGTTTCGGGAGACTTGATTTTGAAAGAACATGAGGCGGCGAAATGGCTTTCCAGGGATGAACTGGACAGTGTAGACTGGCTACCGGCGGATCTGGAGTTAATTGAGAAGATAAAAGGGAAACTGTAGGGAAATGCTCAAGCGCCAAAAACGATTACGCCCATAATATCAAATGGATCTGAAAGGCCGAAATGTTTTCAGGATTAACGAGTCCGTTTACAAAAAGCCGCCCGCCAAAGCAATAGAATTTCTCATTTTTGTCCATAATAACTGGTGAATACATTTGAAATCTAAAACCTGTATTATTATGGAAGAAAGAGGAATCTATGAAAACATTTGACGAATTATATCAGGATCTTCTCCAGAGAAAACTTACACTGGAGGAGCCGCTTCCGGCTGACTATGACCCCTATCATCTGGACTGCCTGCTCCACCCGGAGAAATATGCCTCAGTCCTGCACATTGATGAATGCCAGAAATGCGCTTATGAGCGTGCCTGTCAGAACAGCTGCGTATTCGATGCGATCCGCTGGAATGAGGAAGGAAAGCTGATGATCGATCCGGAGCTCTGCGCGGGCTGCGAGGCATGCATTGAAGCATGCCAGGACGGCAGGCTGACAGCCAGTAAGGATGTACTTCCTGCGATGAAAGCGGTGAGAGAGGCAAAAGGACCGGCCTATATGATGGTAGCCCCGGCATTTTTCGGGCAGTTCAGTGAAGATGTAACTCCAGGGCAGCTGCGGACGGCGTTTAAAGCGCTCGGATTTACGGGGATGGTAGAAGTCGCTTTATTTGCGGATATCCTGACACTGAAGGAAGCGCTGGAATTTGACCGGCATGTACGCCATACCGGAGATTATCAGCTGACAAGCTGCTGCTGTCCGATCTGGATCTCCATGATCCGTAAGATCTACCACGAACTGATGCCCCATGTTCCCGGAGCTGTGTCGCCCATGATCGCCTGCGGCCGTATGATCAAGCGGATCCATCCGGATGCGGTCACGGTATTTGCAGGGCCGTGCCTGGCAAAAAAGAAAGAAGCGAAGGAACCCGATATCGCGGACGCAGTGGATTATGTGCTGACATTTCAGGAACTGAGAGACATCTTCCGGGCGGCAGATATCCATCCGGAGGAATTGACGGACCTTGAAAAGGAACATGCTTCCGCGGCGGGCAGGCTTTATGCAAGAACCGGAGGTGTAAGCCATGCGGTATCTGAGATGGTAGACCAGCTCCGCCCGGACAGGAGCATCCATGTCCGTTCCGAACAGGCAAATGGAACAAAGGCATGTATGGAGATGATCCAACGGATAAAAGAAGGAACCACAGATGCCAATTTCTTTGAGGGGATGGGCTGTGCAGGAGGATGCGTCGGCGGGCCCAGGGCAATCCTTGATGTGGAGGAAGGAACCCGTCATGTAGATACCTATGCCGGAAATGCCCCATACAACACGCCGCTGGAAAATCCCTATGTGCGTAAAGTATTGGAAGAGCTGGGACTGGGAACCGTCGAGGAACTGCTGACAGAGGATCAGCTTCTTACAAGAGACTTTTCGTGAAGACAGTCACGTATACCACGAAAATACATGGAGTGAGGAAGGAGAAAGCCGCCCGGAAGTGTGAGCGTTTCTGAGAAAGCTCACACTTCCCCTGGCATGTTCCCCTGTGACCTTCACGGTATAGATTCCGTTTTCTTCAATTTCAAGATGAAATGCGATGGATGAGATGATTTCATTATTTTCATAAATGATCTCATCACCTTTGCAGATTGTCACTGCCATGCGGCCGTCATCTACGGTAATTGCGGCACTCAGAATATCTCCGGCTTCCAGAGTGAGATCCTGAGAATCGGTGGAGTGGAGCTTTTGAAAAGCCATGATAAATTCACTGTCATTTCCGGTTCTGCTCCCATTAAATACAGAAACAGGAGGGTCGGTCAGGAAGCAGGCCGCGAGGAGAATACAGACTGCCGCGGATGCTGCGCTGATCCCGAATCCCGGTTTTTTATAATGCAATATGTTGTTCACCCGTTTTTTTACATCTGTTTCGCCGAAAGCAAGCGGGCAGGCAAGAACCATTTTTTGACGCATGCTGCAGGAAACAAGCGCATTGGCATAGGCTTTGCGTTCGTCCGGATCAAAACTGCGGATCACCTGTTCATCGCATGCCAGTTCCAGATCACGGCAAAACAAGATATATGCCGCCCAGACCAGGGGATGGAACCAGTATACTGCCAGCAGGACATAGCCCAGTATTTTCCACCAGTGGTCTCTTCTCTTCAGATGCGCCTCCTCATGCGCGGTCACATATCTGAGATCGTCCTGGCAGATCCCGGAAGGCAGGAAGATCCGGGGGGCTAGAAGTCCCAGGATAAACGGCGATGTAACGGCATCACAGAGCCAGAGCTTTTCCGGTATGGAAATCCCTTCCTGCGTATTCTGCAGTATAGACCTTATCGGTACTCCTTCCCGTACTCTGACACAAAGCTGCAGACAGCGGAATACCCCATACCCAAGCAAGAGGATGGCTCCCGCTGCCCATACGGTTCCGGCGGCGGACATCCAGATATATAGAGGATTTGCACTGGCTCCGGGAACCGGCGAAAAGGTCCGGCTGATGACCGGATTCAGGGCGCGGCTGAGAAACAGAACCCCGGTGCTGACCGTAGGATTCTGTGCATACCGGACCACCTGCGGGTCAAATGTTTCCGCACTGGGGATCAGGCTGAACGGTGCTTTCAAAGAAATTGGGCAGATCAGCCGGAAAGCAATGATTCCCCACAGCACACAGACGATCCGCTTCGGTGCTTTTTTCAGAAAAAACCGCAGCAGGAGAACCGCCGAAATAAGCCATCCTGCCGCAATGCTCATATTCAGAAGCTTCAAAAATATCATATCCATAGCGAAACCTCCTGACGTTACTCTGCATCAATTATTTTACGGATCTGCGCGGCTTCATCCGAATAGATTTGATTTCGATGGTGCTACGCATACCAAGGCTTAAAAAAGACAAAGGATACTTCCTTATGTGAAGTGCCCCTTGTGACAGGCCTTTTTTTATAGTATACTATAACGAAATGAAAAATCAATGTACAGGCACTGGAATTAAGGAAGCGATCTGCCGCATAAACCGGCGACAAAAGGAGGTATAGGACTGTTAAAAATAACTGGTATCATTCGATCATATCATTTTTTACAGTCTGAAATATTCTATGGAACAAACATTTATGAAAGAAAAAAAGATACTGCCCCTTGTGCTCTCTATGTCCCTGCCTATGGTCATTTCCATGGCGGTGAACTCACTCTACAACATCGTGGACAGTTATTTTGTTGCAAAATTAAGTGAAGACGCCATGACGGCCCTGTCTCTGGTGTATCCGGTGCAGAATATGATCAACGCCATTGCCATCGGCTTCGCCATCGGGATCAACGCCAGCGTGGCCTACTATCTGGGGGCCGGCGACCAGGAGAGGGCGGACAAGGCGGCTGCCCAGGGGATGCTTTTAAACATGCTTCACGGGGCGGTGCTGATGGTGATATGCATCGCCGTGATGCCAGCGTTTCTGCGGATGTTTTCCACAGACGAAACAGTCATCCGGATGGCGCTGGAATATTCCAACCGGGCGTTTTTATTTGCTGTGGTCATCGCAATGACTCTGGTCTATGAAAAGGTTTTTCAAGCCGTAGGCAAGATGAAGGTCTCCATGTTCAGCATGATGTGCGGATTTGCGGCAAATATAATCCTGGATCCTCTGATGATCTTCGGCATCGGCATTTTCCCGGCCATGGGGATCGCCGGAGCGGCCTACGCCACCGGGATCGGACAGGTGCTCACCCTTGTAGTATATCTGATCTTCTGTAAAATAGATCCGCTGCCCCTGAAGATCACGCGGAAATATCTGCGGCCTCAGCGGGATGTAGCGGCCAGGATGTATTCCGTGGGGTTCTCCGCCACGCTGAGCCTGGCGCTTCCGTCTCTGCTGATCTCCGTGCTGAACGGGATCCTGGCAGGCTTTTCAGAAAAATATGTGCTCGTGCTGGGTGTGTACTATAAGCTCCAGACGTTCATTTATCTGACGGCAAATGGGATTATCCAGGGCATCCGTCCGCTGATGGGATACAATTACGGCGCAGGGGAGAAGGAACGGGTGAAGCAGATCTTTCGGACAACCCTGATGCTCACAGCAGGTGTAATGGTGGCCGGAACAGCCTTGTCGTGGCTGATCCCGGAATACCTGATCGGATTATTTACCGCCAACCCGCAGACCATACAAAGCGGAGTGAACGCGCTGCATATCATCAGTCTTGGTTTTGTAGTGTCGGCAGTCTCCGTAAGCTGCTGCGGGGCGCTGGAAGGGCTGGGGAAAGGAAGGCCTTCGCTGTACATATCCCTGTTCCGGTACGTGCTCGTGATCATGCCCGCGGCATTTCTGTTCAGCAGGCTGATGGGAGTGAATGGAGTATGGACTGCGTTCTGCTTTACCGAATTTGTGACGGCAGGGGCGGGGTATCTGATCTACAGGAAGTATGAGGCTCAATAGAGAAGGCACATTCCTTATGAAAGGTCCGAATAGCCACAATAGGATGCGCACAGGGAACATTTTGATGCCCTGTCAGCTTGCTGCAGGGGCTTTGAATACCATCGTATGCAGAAAAGCTGCCAGCGGCAGGTTTTCTGTATTTGAGCAGGAGGACAATACATGGTTTACGAATTGAGAGATACGGAAAAAGCAGCGCCGCTCTTTGAAGGCTGGCAGGAGTCGATGATCTGGTCATGCCTGCAGAAGGTCATGGGAAAAATCTATACGGACGCTCCGGAGCAGCCGGCCTCTGCTATGGCCCTTCTGGCTGACTTCTGTTTTTTTGCGGGAAAGCCCGATGCGGAGCTTGTACGGTATTGGGGCGGTCTGTGCTTCCCGGATACCGCTGCTTCCCGGGGGATCATCATGGTGCCGCAGAACCGCGCTTGGGGAGAACTGATTGAGAGCAGCTGGAAAGAAAAAGCCAGAAAGACCACCCGATACGCTATAAAAAAAGAACCTGGTATCTTTGACAGAGAGAAGCTGCAGGCAGCAGTTACGGCCCTGCCTGAGGGGTTTACATTAAAAATGATCGATGAAGCCCTGTATCTGCAATGCAGGGAAATTCCTTGGTGCAGGGACTGGGTGGCCAACTATGCGGATTACGCCATGTACCGGAAGTACGGCCTGGGAGCAGTGATCTTAAAAGACGGGGAGCCGGTTTCCGGGGCGTCCTCTTATACCAGTTATCGCACCGGCATTGAAATTGAGATCGATACCCGGGAAGACTGCCGCAGAAAAGGGCTTGCCTATATCTGCGGGGCAAAACTGATCCTGGAATGCATGGAGCGGGGCTGGTATCCGAGCTGGGATGCTCATAACCCGTGGTCGGCGGCGCTGGCCGAAAAGCTGGGATATCATTTTGATCATGAATATACGGTATACGAAGTTTATAGATGAGAGGAAAAAGCCATGATAACGATCAGCGGTCTGACAAAATATTATGACGGCGTCTGTGCAGTCAATCATGTGTCCCTGGAGATTTTGGAGGGCACTATGTTCGGCCTGCTGGGCACGAACGGAGCGGGCAAGACCACGCTGCTGCGGATGCTGGCAGGCATTATCGAAGCAGACTCCGGGGAAATCCGGATAGACGGAGAGGAGGATCCGTTTTCCCCGCAGTGCAAGAAGAATCTGTTTTATCTGCCCGACGATCCCTATTATTTTCCAAATGCATCCATTCAGGTGATGCTGGATTTTTATAAAAAGCAGTATCCGGGGCTGGATGCGGACTCAGTGAGATACATGGCGGAATCCCTCAACCTGGACATGAACCGCCCTGTCCGGACATTTTCAAAGGGGATGAAGCGGCAGGCATTTCTCATTCTGGCGCTGTGCTCCCGGACAAAATACCTTTTCTGCGATGAGGTGCTCGACGGACTGGACCCCATCGCGGCAGAGATCATGAAGAACCTGTTCCGCCAGGAAATGAAATCCCGTGATTTTACGATCCTTGTGGCCTCACACAAGCTCCGGGATCTGGAGGATATCTGCGGAAATATCGCCATTCTCCACAAGGGCGGCGTGGTGACTGCCGGAGACTTCCGGGAACGTGCGGAAAATGTCCGAAAATTCCAGTGCGTTTTCCCGCTGGAGGCCGATCTGGACAGTCTGAGACAGCACCCGTCGGTGGTGCGGCTCCACGAAGACGCCCGCTTTATCACGCTGGTCACACGCGGAAAAGCGGAAGAGATTCGAAAAGCCCTGGAAGAACTGGATCCGATCTTTCTGGGGGAGGTCCCGTTAAGCCTTGAGGAAACATTTATTGCAGAAATGGAGGGCGCAGGTTATGACATCAGAAAGGTACTTCAATAAATGGGTTCGGGAAGCCGGGAGAGGGCATATTGCGGCGTTCCTGTCCTGGGGAAGCCTGCTCATATACGGGATGGTCACCGCGGCTAAGCTGAGGTTTCAGTCGGATTATTCTTTTTTCGGCATCGGCAGCAGAGAGCTTCTGTGGATGTGCGCAGGGCTTGGCGCAGCCCTCTCTTTTCTGGAATTTTTCTACCTTCTTCAGCCGAAAAAACTGGATTTTTATTACAGCCTGCCGGTGAGAAAAAGCACCGTATTCTGGGGGAGATATGTGCATGGGCTGGCACATTTCCTGGTTCCTCTGTGCTTGTGCCTTACGGCCTGCGGGCTGTATGAAAGCAGCTTTGATATGGATTTCTTTCCTTATTCGGCAAGTTATACAGGCCGCAGCATCCTGGTATCTGCCGCGGCATTTTTGATATTTTATCATGCAGGGATCCTGCTGCTCACCGTCTGCGGAAATGTCCTTCCGGCAGTTCTGGGGTATGCCATCTGCCTGTTCTACGGACACATTCTGGTGGGAAATGCATGGACCGCCTGGGCGTCAAATTATTTCCGGACTTACTACAGAATCCCGGCGTTCGAGAAGCTGGATGTCCTGACGGCGCCGTTATCCCTGGCCCAGGATCTGGCCGGGAGCAATCTCTTTGACAAGTTTGAAGTGTTTGAGTATATTCCGTCCGGGAGCAGCGTCCTTGCAGCTTCCGAATGGATCGTCCTGCCGTTCCTCCTGTTTGCTGCGGCGCAGAAAAAGAGAAGGACGGAACGGATCGGGAAATGGTTCGCCATTCCGATGGCGGAACGTGCGGCGGAATGGCTGCTCTCCTTTCTGACAGGGGTGTGGATGGGGAGTTTTCTGACGGATCTGACCGGGCTTGCGGAGAAAACACCAGGGCTTTGCGGGGCGCTGAGCATACTGGCAGGCATTGCTGCCGCGGCCGGAGTGCATTTTCTGCTGGAGCTGGGCGTGGGATGCGGCTGGAAAATCCCGCCAGAGAAATCAGCTGCAAATGGAAAGTCCGAGGAGCGGGGAGATCTGCGCCGGGGAATTTTCCGGCGGAAATGGCAGCTTGCCGCAGAATGTGCGGCGGTGGCTTTGTCAGGAATCGTATTTTTATTAGGAGCATCCGCGTTCGATTCATTTCTGCCGGAGGAACGCTCCGTTGAAAGGGTCGGAGTCACCATTGGCGGCGTTGGAATGTCCAACGGGGACTACGGCCAGATCCGAACGGGCCGGGAAAGATATGAAACGGCCAGGCAGCTGGAGCGCTGTCTTCTTGCAGAGGAGGGAAAGAGTGCGGCCATGGCATGGATCACATTACTTGCAGAAAATGATGATTTGCCGGACGCAGGCACAGATCTTACAGAGGTTACTCACACGGTCATCTGCTATCATATGAAAAACGGAAGCCAGGCCTATCGGGTGTATCCGATAGACGAAGAGGAACTGCAGGCATTTGCCATGGTATTCGAGACGGATGAATACAAACAGATCACATACCCTGTGGACAACAGCGGATTCGCGGCGGATGCCCGCTTCACCTGGTCAGACCGGGTGACGGATACGGTGATGAAGCTGGAGGAGAACGAGAAAGAGGCACTTCTGGATGCCTGTCAAAAGGATATCGGGGATATGAAAATGGACGATCTCAAGAAGGCGCTCCCCCTGGGATTCGTAGAACTTGAATCGGACGGCCCCATGCTCCCGGGCAGCATTCCCATCTATCCGTTTTTTGTACGGACCTGCGGCCTGCTGGAATCATACGGCGTGCAGATCCACCGGACACTGGCGGATTATACTGTGCGCTCGGTCAGCGTGACTACAAGAAATGAAAACGGCAGGGGAAAACGAGAGTCAAAATATGTGGAAGACCCGGAGGAGGTCGCAAAGTGGAAGCAGAAAGCGGTTCCGAAAGAACTTGACCTGCAGCCGCTCTTTTATCCGCTGGACTATTCGAAGGAGATCCGGGCCGAAGTCCTGGATGAAACAACAAATTCGGTGATACATGTAAACTGCTATTTGCAGGAGGAGTAAAAAAATGGAGAGAAGATTAGAAGTATGTATTGATTCCGTGGAATCGGCAATCCTAGCGGAGAAGGGCGGGGCGGACCGCCTGGAGGTCTGCGCCAATCTGGTCATTGGAGGGACTACGCCTGGGGTTAGCCAGTTTAAACAAATCCGCAGCGCATGCGATATCGATCTGAATGTATTGATCCGTCCGCGATTTGGAGATTTTTTATATACCGATGCGGAATTTCAGATGATTTCCGAGGATATCCGGATGTTCCGGGAGCTGGGGGCAGACGGTGTGGTCGTCGGCTGCCTGAAAGCAGACGGCAGTCTGGATTCCGACAGAATGCGGGTACTCCGGGAACAGGCCGGCCCATTGCAAATGACGCTGCACCGGGCATTTGACGTATGCCGGGATCCGTATCAGGCATTGGAGGAAGCGCTGTCGCTGGGGGTGGACACGATCCTGACCTCTGGACAGGCAGACCACTGCCTTGCAGGGAAAGAGACTTTAAAAAAGCTGATCAGGCAGGCAGACGGCAGGATTGAGATCCTTGTGGGGAGCGGGGTCAATGCGGAGGTCATCCGGCAGCTGAAGGATGAGATCGGCGCTGCCAGCTTTCACATGTCCGGAAAGAAAATGATCAGCAGCGGTATGGTTTACCGGAACCGGGAGGTCCATATGGGAGTTCCGGGGATTGGGGAATTTGAGATATTCCGGACAGATGAAGAGGAGATCCGGCGGGCAAGGCTGGTGCTGGATAAAAAATAAGAATACCATGATCAGGAAAAGGAGGCAGCGCCATGATACGGATCGCGATTTGTGATGATGAGCAGGAGCCGGTCGCCCTGCATGAGAAAATCGTAAAGACGAGCCTGCAGAACTGCGGCATCGGATACGAGATCACAACATACACAAAGAGCAGCAACCTGCTGTATGATATTGCGGACGATCATTTTTTCTATGACCTGCTCCTGCTGGATATCGAAATGCCCGGCCTCACCGGGATGGAGCTTCCGAAGAAGATCAAGCCCTTTCTGCCCAACGTAAAGATCATTTTTATCACTTCCCATCTGGAATATGCGATCGATGCCTATGAGCTGTCTATCTTCCGTTACGTTCCGAAGGACGATCCGGAGGAACGTCTATCGGCCGCCGTGACGGATGCTGCAAAGCTGATCGAACTGGAGGCAGGGCAGGAATATATCATTCAGACCAGCCGCCGGATGGAAAAGATTCCGTATAAAAACATTTTCTATATCGAGCGCGACGGCGGGAAAAATTCCGTGATCTATTTCCAAAATCTATCCCCTGCCGGCAGGACAGAGGGCGCCTCATCGCCGGATATGGCGTCGGCAAAGGTGCGGAAGTCTCTGCAGCAGATTTTTTCGGAGCTGGACGTTCCGGAGTTTCTTTTTATTGACCGAAGTTACATTGTAAATATCATCCAGATCATGAAGGTCAGCGACGGGATGGCTGTTCTGAAAAACGGTGTGGAGCTGCCCATAAGCCGTGCTCATTTACAGGAAGTGAAGCTGCAGATCAATCGTTTTTGGGGGGCGCATATATGATGGAATGGTATCAGATCCTTTCCTATTTTCTGACAAACAGCATCCGGGGCTTTCTCGGGCTGTACCTCGTATGCGGGCTGCTTTCGGCCCGGATAGATTTACGCAGGATTGGCGTCATATCAGCGGCAGCAGCGGCGGTCATTACAGCATTGCCGTTGTGTTCAGTTTCCGATGCAGGGGCGATCGGAACAGAACTGGTTTTTCTGGCCGCAGTGTCGCGTAAGCTTCTATCCCGGGAGAAGACGCGGATGAGCCTGTTTCTTCTTTTCTTTTATGAAATTGCGTCGGCGCTTTGGGAATTTATCATATCCTGTGTGTATGCCGTTGCATTCCGCGCGGGATATCTGGCAAGATGGTGTGCCTCCCATCAGGCGATGGATGTATTTTGGGCCTGTCTGACCGGACCGGAATCTTCTGCCGCAAAGGTGCGGGGAATCGAAGGTATGACGGAAGGATATCTGAGCGGCCAGGGGATGGCTGTTCTGCCGGACGGCCAGGGCTGGATGCGTTTCCTGGACCGCGGCGCTCCGGAGCATCTCCTGGCTGTCTGGACAGTCCGCCTGTTTATGCTGGTGATCCTGATATCGGCTGTGAAAAAACGCGGAGGAGGACGGGATGCGTTTTCCATACGTCATGCCGCAGGCCGAAAGGAGCGCAGAAAGCGCGGCCAGGAAGGAGCAGATCCATTTTCAGCGCGCCATGCCGCGGATCTCCAGAATGATGCAAAAAGCAGCCAGGGCGGGACAGACGTATTTCGCACGGCGTCTGCCATCGCTGTGACGGGGATGATCTGCGTTGTTACTCTTGGCTCGCAGACCGTGATCGCAATCCCGGAGGACGAACTGTCTATGTGGACTCTGTTTTCCGTGATTCTGATGTTTTCGGTTCTGGTCTACAATCTGAACAGCCATTATGAAGCGGAGAAGGAGATCGTCCGGCTGAAGGAGGAGCAGGCGGAACTGCTGGACCGGGATTACCAAAGCCTGAACCGCCTGTATTCAGAAAATGCCAGACTGTTCCATGACCTGCACAACCATATCGAACTCCTGCACCGTCATCTGACCCATGGAAATGTAAATGAAGCCGTAGAGTATCTGGAGGATCTGCGGGGGCCGGTCCGGGAGATCACAAATTACGGCTGGACGGGAGATGAGGCAGTGGATTACCTGATCGGAACGAAGACAGCCGCCGCACAGGAGCAGCAGATTGCCGCAGAGGTCAACATGGAATGCCCGCGGCACACCAACATCCGAAGCGCCGACCTGACCGCGATCCTGGGAAATCTGCTGGACAATGCGCTGGAAGCGGCAAAGACAGCGCAGGGGAATCGGCGCTTCATCCGTCTGACCGTCCGCCGGATCAACAACATGCTTGTGATTAAGGTGGAAAATGGATGTGATGCCCCGCCTGTCTCAAAGCAGGGAGAACTGATCTCTGCCAAGACAGAGGGCGGACTGCATGGCTGGGGACTGAAAAGCGTCCGCGCCGCAGCGGAAAAATATGACGGGATCGTGGAGACCATGTACAAGGAGCATGTGTTCCGGGCGGTGGTCACGCTGTCTTTTGAAGCGGTAAATCTGCAATAGGCAGGAATGGACAGCTGCGGCACATCACATCAAATAAAAACTATCCGGCAGAGAAAATGAAAGGCGCGCAGGAGGCGGAGGAGGAAAAGATTCAATTAGGTAAGGTTCATAGTATCGGGTGTTCCGGCATATCATCAACTAAAGAAGATCTTAAGGAGAGC
The DNA here is from genome assembly GCA_000403295.2 of Lachnospiraceae bacterium M18-1. Taxonomy (GTDB): domain Bacteria; phylum Bacillota; class Clostridia; order Lachnospirales; family Lachnospiraceae; genus Schaedlerella. Next base: position 55,118 of record KE159609.1, read on the forward strand.
ATTTCATAATATGGAAAGAAATGAAACGTGTCTGACAAATACCTGCAGCTTTGCAGGCGTAAAACCCATCATGGCGGACCTGCCTTATCCGCCGATCCAGGTGAGGAGGGAAAATCCGGCCTATGCCAATCTGCTGGGAATGGATTACTGCGGGCCGGTGTCGGAGTTGTCCGCGATCACTCAGTATATCAACAACGAAAACCGCATTTCCCATGAAAAATGCGCTGTGGCAAAGACGCTCCTGGGAATTGGGATCGCGGAGATGATGCACCTTCAGAAGCTTGGCGAGCTGATCTGCCTGCTGGGCGGTAAGGTGGACTTTATTGCAAGGCCGTACAATGGGCGGCCCAGGATGTGGACGCCGGAATACCTCACAATCCCGGAACATTTGGGAAAAATGCTGCAGGCCGACATCGCGGCGGAAAAAGATGCCATCAGCCAGTACCAGATGCATATCAAGATGATGGATGACGACTGTGTAAACGCAGTGCTGAGACGCATCATCCAGGATGAGGAATATCATGTGATGCTGCTGCAGGCATTGGAAAGAGAATTATAATGCAGGAGGTTTGCTGCCGGCAGCCTTTTTGAATACGGACGGCGCATTTCAGCCGCTGACCGGGTACCAGACTCCTGCCCTCACGGAATCAAAGACTGCTGGTTTCGATAATCGGTAAACGTAGGAGCCCCCAAGCGGCGGCGCCTGGCTAACATCTTTGCCCAGATCGTGTTGCCGCCCTCTTCTGTTATCAGGCCGTTATGACAGGCATTGACAAGAATGATGCCCACAGTGATATGCTCTAAAGAAAATTCGCTGATGTACGAAGAGATATCTCTTAAATTATTGCTTGCAACAATCCCGTTATACTGCTTTGCCAGCGAGATTGCTGCGGCTTCTCCGCTTCCGATCAGAGGATGTCCTTTTTCAGGAGCCTCAGTCAGCTGAAAATAAGTCCCATACTCCGCTGAGTCAATATGTAACTCCTGGACAGCCGCCTGCTTTCGCCTGAGAAGCGCGTCTGTACGGGATCTGAGATGGGGAATACGGGGATTGCACAATTCGGTATATACTGGACGGGGGATGATGATCCTGCCGGGATATAACTGCGGAAGCAGGCCTTCATATCCGACCCATAAAAATGCACATAAACAGTCTGTGTCGAAAAAAAGAGTTTTAATCAATCATACACCCCGCTTCCGAGTCTTCGCCAAACACGATATCATCACGAAAAGCGTCTAACAAAAATTCTTCATATTTTCCGGCAGAAATGATCTTTGCCTGGAGCAGCCGGTCTGCCTGACAGATATAATGCCCTAATACCCGGATATTTTTATCTTCCGGAGACGGCTTATATAATGACACGTCATAACCAAGCCTGGACGCACATGCGATCACTCCGGCCTGCATGGACTCTGCCTGTGCGGAGGTCAGATATCCTTCATCCTGCAGCCGGATCAGCATTGCCTGATGGCTCACGCCGAAATACTGTTCCATGCGGATGATATCACTCATGGAGAGACCGACTCCTGCTTTTTGCGCGCATCTCTGTATTCTTTCAAATAAAGCGGCGGGGGGGATTAAAAAATAGGATGCAAATTGATTCGCACATTGCTCTGTTTCACTTTTGATGTCAAACTTACTGGAACAGACTGTAGAGGACAGCTCTTTATCAAAATATAGATGATAAAGCTCATGCGCCAGCGTGTACCTCTGCCGCCCGACCGACATGCCGGAATTGACGGCGATCACCGCGGAAGACGGGCATCGGAAGCAGGCGCCGCTGATATTTCTGCCCAGAGGATAAAACACCAATGTCAAGGAAGCGATCGATTGGACCAGAGTAAAAATATGAATGGGAGAGGATTCGTCTTCTCCTAATTTTTTTCGGATGACAGAGGCCTTGGCGCTGAGGTCTAATTTATTTATCATTCACAATTCCTTCCAAGCTGATCCATCTTCAGCTGATTCAGAGCAATCTTATTGATGACTGACAGCGTACTCAGATCAGTATGATCAACAGAGGCAGTCCGGAAAGCAATCTCATAGGCTGGCTGAAGGGGAGCTTCCGACAATAAAGCAGCAATAGGACAGCAAAAAAGGACAGACAGCTGATCCAAAATATCTGAACTTATGGAGCGTTCCCCTTTTTCAATCTTTGAAATAAGGCTCTGGTCTACGGAAAGATAGTCTGCGATCTGCTTCTGAGTCAGATCGGCCTTTTCCCGTAATTGCCTGATCTTGAAGCCTGTGGCGGATAAATGCGCTGCCATTTGTGGATCCTCCTTTTTCTTTACTGTCTATATTGTAACATACCTTGTCATAATGTAAATAGATTTTTTTAATTTTTTTATGACAAATGAATAAAAAGATGTACGGATTCTATCTTGATAAGGTATACTATAAAGAATGCGGGGAGCTGGTCTGCGGCGATCGCCTGTATGGCAGGCGGGCCTGCGGCCTGTAATCCTGAATGACGCAAAGCTATTCCAAGATACTACAAGGAGCCGTCTTATGAATTTGATAAGCAAGATCCCAAAAGATTTTTACAAGCTTTTTGCAAGCAAATATATGAACTATTACCAGCGTTTCCTGACTGCGGTCTATGAAGAATCCGGCCGGTCATATTCTCTGCTCGGCCTGACGGAGCGGGAGTGCCGCCTGATCATGAATGAACAGATCGCCGCGGAGACGCTGGACTGGAGCGAGGAGCAGTTTGACGAGGAGGGCGAACTGCTGACCAGGAGCAACATGGCCTCCATCTGTCTAAAACATCTGGAAGACTGGGGGTGGCTGAGACGGGATTACGATGAAGTCCTGGACAGCTATGTGGTCTCCTTTCCAGAATACAGCCAGCTGTTTGTGGAACTGTTTCAGCGCCTTTACAGCGAAGAGGACACCCGGGAGCGGGAAAGCGTCCTGTCAGTCTACAGTTATCTGTACACCTACAGCTCCGACAGTGAAAAAAATAATGACATCCTGAAAAGCGCCCTGCAGGCCTCCCGTTCCCTTCTGCAGATGCTTTCCAACATGCAGGAGGGCATGAGAGGGTATTTTGACGAACTGTCCAGGCAGAGGAGCTTTCTCGGCATCCAGGAAGTGCTGGTAAAGGAAATGAATAACAATGAGAGCAGGAAATATGCAATCCTCACCACGACGGACAGCTTTTACCGATATAAGGAAGCGGTCAAGGAACTGATCGACCGGAATCTGAGTGAAAATGAGGTCAGGAAGCAGGAACTGGCGGGAAGAAAGCGTGAGCTGGCGGAGCCGGACAACCTTCCTGCGGAGGAAAGGATAGAGTCCCGCCGCCTGGAACACGCCATCCGGCTTGCTGACGAGGCAATGAACATCATCTGCCTGATCGAACGGGAATTTGACGCCATTGAGCGCAGATATAATAAGCTGATCGAGCAGAAGACCCTGTTTGCCAGCCGGGCGGCGGCAAGGATCCGCTACATCCTCATGGAGGGCGCGCTGGAAGAAGATCCGACGGCGGTGCTGGTCAAGCTCCTGAACGAGAGCGGACACAGTGCGGAAATTCTGGAAAAGCTTTCTGACCGGATGCATCTGACAGAACCCTTCCGCACAGTGACCGGGCAGAGCCTTGCCCGCCGCAGGAATACGGAGAAAGCAGTATTTACTCCACAGGCTGTGGCCAGGGATGCGGAACAGCAGGAAGATTTGGATGAATTTGTGCTGAAGCCCCTCTACACCAGACAGGAGATTGCCGAATTTCGAAGTAAAAACGAGCGGAACGGGACTTTTATGGTCACGGAGGACACGGTGCGTTCCGCGGAAGACCTGGAAAAACTATTTTTTGTTTGGCAGGATGCGGTGGAGATCGCGGACGATGCAAGAAAGATCGAGATTGGGGAGGATCTGCAGAATCGGGATGGATGCCGTTTTTCTGCGCTTACGATCCATGAATAACGGGATCAGGCAAAAGCACAGAACAGCAGAGCAACTTTGGATCATTACATTTGATATGGAAAGGAATCTTACAAATGATTACATATATGGAAGAATTATCTGCGTCTGAAGCGGAGAATCTGAAAAAGACCATTTCCAGATTATTCCGTCAGACCTGCATCCTGCAGCTGCGGTATGACCCGGTCACGCTGACGCCGAGGGATAATCCGGACTACGAGATATGCGTCCGTCACAGACATTTTATCGAAAATTATCTTGCCGTGCTTGGGTGCGAGATGGAACACGACCCGCAGGAGCACATTTTCCGGCTGAAAGGGGAAGGGGCGGAGACGGAAAAGTTCAGCCAGACCACGACCATGATCATCCTGCTCGTGCGGATGATCTACCGGGACAAGATCCTGGGGGAGGGGCTCGGCGCAACGGTCACGAACTTAGGAGAAATCCGGGAATACGGGGCCAACACAGGGCTTTTGTCCCGGAAGCTGACGGCTGCGGAGTGGCGGGAAGCGCTGTATCTGATGGGCAGGCACCAGATGATCGAGCTTCCGGCGGCAGTCCGGGATGTGAAGGATGAGACGCCGATCTATCTGTACAGTACCATCCTGCTCTATGTGAGCGCGGCGGATATGAACGAATTGATCGAAGAATACAGAGAGGAGGCAGACGATGAAGCAGTCCAAGAAAATCTTCCGGCGGATGCTGATCAATAACTGGGGAGGCATCAGCCATAAGGTCATGGAATTTCACGAATACGTGAACCTGTTCAGCGGAAAGAGCGGTTCCGGAAAATCCACGGTCATGGACGCCATTCAGGTGATCCTTTACGGCAGTGTGTCGGCAGCTTTTTTGAATAAAGCGGCGGACGATGCGAAAAATAAGAGAAGTGTCCTCAGCTACCTGCGGGGCGCCCAGAAGGACGGAACTTCGAACCGGGAAAATGTAGACTTCTGCTCCCAGATCGTGCTGGAACTGGAAGATACGGGAAGCCGGCTGTTCACCTGTATCGGCGCGGTGTTCGAGGTGGGGAGCCAGGATACGGAACTGAGAAAATATCATTTTTTCAGTCATTCGGGACAGTTCCCGGAGGACGGCTACTTGACGGAGCAGGGAGTCCCCTATACCACCTCCCAGATGAAAAAGCTGATCGAGGCACGGAGCCATTCCAAGGATAACCGGGGACGGGTGGAGGTGAACCGGACGTACCCTTCGCGGGAAGCTTATCTGGGCACCCTGTACGATTCCATTTTCGGCTACATAGATCCGGGCCGGCTGATGACCATGGAAAAAAGCGCCATCGCGCTGCGGATGGCAGACGGCACCGGGCAGTTTATCAAAGATTACATGTTCCCCAAAAGCAAGGAGGACACGGTATCGGCCATCAGCCGGCAGCTGGGCGCGTACCGGGAGATTAAAGAAAAGGTGGACGACCTGGAGCACCGCATTGAGATTCTGGATGAGGTCCACAATACAAACCAGGAGCTGGTCCGGATCAGAGCGGACAGGCTGCGGGCGGAGACGGTCCTTCGGATCGTGGATATCGAGAGCTGCAAGACCCGGCTGGAAGCAAAGAAAGAGGATCTGGAAGCAATTTCCGTAAAAATCTCCGGACTGGAGGAGCGGTATGGAAGCCTGGATGCGGATAAGAAGGAAAAAACGGAAGAGCTGATCGAGGTCAAGGCGGAACTGCATTCCAGCGATTACGGCGTAAAGCAGAAGGAAATGGAAGAATTGAAAACGACCATCGGCCTTTTGAAGGGAAATTCCAGGCAGTGGCAGGAGATCCTGCAGAATCTGAAGGAATGGGAGACAAATGAGGAGATCAGCGGCTATATCAGCAATCCCGCCCTGCAGTGCCTGGAGGAGATCCTGGACGGTGAGATATCGGAGTCCGCCCTGGACAAGTTGCGCGCTGGTATCCAGAATGCAATGGAAATGATCGGGGAAGAGCTTGCGGAGCTCAATGACAGCATCCGCGGCACGGCCAGGGAACTGAGTGAAAAAAAGGAGATGGCGGAAGATCTGAAAAATGACCGCAAGCCTTACCGGAAGGAACTGAAAAGCGCCAGGGCACAGCTCCAGAGCGAGCTGAGCAGCCAGTACGGCAGGACCATACATGTGGAAATATTTGCGGACCTGTTTGATATTGTGGATGAAAAATGGAAGAATGCTGTTGAGGGAAGGCTGGGCCGTATCAAGCACAGCCTGGTGACCGAGCCTCAGTATGCCCTGGATGCTGCCAGGATCTTCCGCAGGATGAAGCGGAAGGAATACGAGGAAGTGGACCTGATCAATACGGCGGCAATCAAAAGAGATGGACCCGCAGCCGAAGCCGGTACGCTTTATGAGGCGGTCCGGGCCGGTGAACCTTATGCGGATCTGTGCCTGAGAAGATATCTGGGAAGGATCTTCAAATGCGAGAGTGTGGAAGAACTCCATGCAGTGCGGGATGGAGTGACGCCGGACTGCTATTCCTACAGCAATTATATTTTCCGTCATTTGCGGGAGGATGATTACAGACGGTTTTCCTGTATCGGGACCAAGGTTTCCAAGGCGAAGCTAAAGGAGCTGGAAGAAGAGATCTATCAGCTGGAACAGCGGCAGATCGGGGATATGCAGATGCGTGAAACGCTGAACCGGGCACAGAGCTTTGAACGACTTCATCAGAGTACGGGGCAGCTCCTGCAGCTCGCACAGGCTTCCAGAGAGCTGGAGAATTATCTGGATAAGCAGGAACAGCTTGCGAAAGAATTGAAAGAGCTGGAAGACGGGACTATGACCGCACAGCTGAAAAAGCAAAAAGAAATCCTGGAGCAGGGCATTCAAGAACTGACCCGGATGCTGGAGCAGGTCAATAAGGAACGGATCGGCCGGGAGGGCGATCTCCGGGCGGCACAGAAGGAATACGGAGATTTTCAGGATAGACTGTCCGCGCTGCAGGAGGGCTTTCGGGCGGATGACCGTCTGCTGGCGGAGGTCCGGGAAGGTCTGGAAATTCAGAGCGAAGCCGCATACCGCAGAAAGCAGCATGACCTGTGCCAGCGTCTTGCCGGGCGGGAGGAGGAGCAGGAAGAACAGCGGATCCTGGCCCGGAACCGTTTCAACAGGGAATACCCGGCCTATGGATTTTCCGGGGTAGAACATGAGAATGCCGTGTACGATAAGCTGTGGGAAGAATTGAAACGGGATTATGTGCCCCAGTACAAGGCGGACTTTGAGAACCAGTACCGGCAGGTCTACCATTCCCTCCGGGAAAATGTGATCGCCACCATCCACGGCGAGATCAAGGCGGCATACCGGCACAGGCGGGAGATCAACCGGATGCTGTCCAGGATCCGGTTTTCCGACAGCACCTACCAGATTGACATCCTGCCGGCCGAAAACGAGAACGGACAGTTTTACGAAATGCTGATGGCGCCGGAGCTGGACAGCAAGGTGCTGGACAATGACGGCTTCGAAGGCCAGCTCAGCATTGGTGAGGACGCATTTTTCCAGAAATACGAGCAGCAGATCCAGAGGCTGACGGAAAAGTTCATGCCCCCCAGGGACGGGGAGGGTGACAATCGTTCCCGCCATAACCAGGAGATGGAACGCTATGCGGATTACCGCAATTATCTGACCTTCAGCATGTATGAGCGGGTGGAGGACGACCAGGGAAATGTGAAGAAAAACGCGGTGGATGAAATGGCCGGGCGGGATTCCGGCGGGGAAGGGCAGAACCCCAAGTACGTCGCGCTGCTGGCCGGGTTTGCCATGCTCTATATGCAGCAGAGCAACCGGGATTCCAAGATCCGCCTGGTGCTATTGGATGAGGCATTTTCCAAGATGGATAAGGAGCGGAGCGAGGTCTGCCTGCGCTACGCAAGGGAATTGGAGCTGCAGCTCATCGTCTGTGTGCCGGACGAACGTCTCCAGTCGCTGATCCGCAATGTGGACAGTGTGTATGGGTTCCGGCGGTATCAGAATCAGATCTCCATGATGCATATTGACAGAGGGGAGTATCTGGAGTTGATGGACGGGGGCGGAAGAAATGCCGGGGAGTATGGAGAAAATAGCGCGGAAATGGAAAGAAATGAAGCCATACATCCATTATGAGAGTCCATGTTTCATCCGAAATAATTATTATAGTGTATCTGCTTAGTACCCTGGTAGATCCATTATAGTAACTTTTTTAGAATACCGGCTGAAACGCGGCATGCAGACAATGAATCTGCTCCGTAGTCCGGTTGTAGATAAGGAGGCGCCTTATGGATCAATGTACTTGTTATCACTCCACCACAGAATACCATGTCATCCGTCCCCTGTCGGAGCAGTTTTCGCCGGCCCAGGACGAACAGATACGAAAAAAGTTTCCCACTGTAAAGCCGATGAATGAAGAACCGCTGGCTATTCCTGAGCATGCGGCCACTGGCCCTGCGGCTCCGGTGCATGAGCGCAGGCCGGTCGTGATCACGCCTTTAAGAGTGACCGAGTATGAGTACAATACCGGTTATGCCAGGATTGACAATGCGATCATCAATGCCCTGAGCGGCCAGAGCCAGGAAGTGAAGGACAATGTATACGACCTGATCCGAAAGGAGCTTCTTCCCCACAATGTCCACGGGCTTTCCGAGGATGACAGGCTGGCGATGATCAGCCTGGGTGTGGAGAAGGCGCAGTATCTTGCGGATCAGTTCATGGATGACAGGACAAAGGCATCTTTCATGGAGGCCATCCGCTCTACCGCCAGGATCGGCGCCGCCGGAAAGCGGGTCGGTGCATGTGAGATGGAGTACAGTGTGAAAAAGATACGCATGCTGGATGGATATAACCGAATCCTTGAAGAGCCTACAAATGAGCACCTGTTTTCTATGGAAAAGGACGATCCCAAGGCATTTGCGGAATATAAAAAGAAATCCGGCCTGGATGCTGCCCGCTTTCTTGCGGACTGGCTGAGCCAGGGGAATTATAATCTGGTGATCGCCAATAAGCCGGCGTATAAGAAGCATCAGGATGAAAAGTATAAAAAGCTGGACGAGGTAAAGCTGGACAGTACATTTTCCGGAGCGGACACTTCCAGCAAGGAGAATTTCCTGGCATCTCTGGCCGAAAAGCTGCAGGCCAGCCAGACGCTGCATACCAGCGTATTTCTGGAACGCATCTCAAAAATGGCGGACGCGCCGGACGGATATCTGTACAGCAATAGGGTTGTTTTGTGGACACGGGGATGAGTATACAACAGAGAGTAGTTCTAAAACTGTCTGGTGAAAAACTTAGAAGATTGGGGTGGGAAGCGAAATGCAGCCTTGAGGTAATGTATCGGAAAATGCTGCGGGGTCTTTGACTGAACTGAGTTGAAATTGCTGTTTGAAGTATGGGCGAAAAAAGACGGAAAGAGGTTTATGCCCTCATCCCGTCTTTTTTTCATACCCCACAACCTCATCCAGCGTATACAGCCGAATCTTGTCATCCTCTCTTGCCGCTGCCGTTACCTTCTCATCAAATCCCGATTCCGAAAACAGCCCATAATAAAAATCCGCCTTTTCCTTCTCCGGAGCCAGCTTCGCAAGTGTATCCAGATATTCCGAATACCGGAAAGGACGGCCCTTAAACTTGCATTCGCCTATAAAAATTTCCTGCATCTGTCTGGACACGGCCATGATATCGATCTCTGTTTCTGCCGTCCGGAATCCGTTTTTCTGCGAAGCATCCCGGACTGTGGTTTTTCCGAACCAGCGCCCGATTCTTGAATATCGGAATGGCAGGCGATTTGCCTTTTGAAGCTCCTGCATGTACTGTATGCAGATATCTTCAAAAGTAAAGGATGCATATTCGTGGAGCAGAGGTTCCACTTCATACTGATATACGCCTTCCACATCGCCAATCTCCAGATCTGAATAATTGGTAAATGCAAAGGCATACCAGAAACGGAAAAAGTTATCGGTAAGCCTGTAAATGCCGCGGCTGTTTCCGGCACGCTCTTTCATTTTCATATCCACGGAAAATTCCCGCCTGACAATTCCCAGCTCGATTAGATTTTTTAAATATACACTGGTCTTGGAAGTATCGTCTACAAGCGACTTCTGGCTGATATCATTCAGCTTTGTATTGCCGAGGGCAATTGCCTCGATCAATGAGTTGTAGAGAAGAGTCTCCCGGAGCTCCTGTCGCAGCAAGAAATCAACCTCGCTGTAAAGCGCGCAGCCCTTGGTCAGGATATTTTGCTTTACATTCTCTGAAAGAGACAGTTCGGGGTCAAACTGGCGCAGATAATGGGGGATGCCGCCCAATATGGAATATGCAAGTACCTTATCCAGATTGGAATATTCCGGAAAAAAACTGGCAGCATCATAGAACCCCATTTCCGTCATTTTATAAATTCCGGTTGCCCTGCCGTAAAGAGGATTTTTTTCTGCAAGCAAGTCCTTTTCAATAAAACTCATGGCGCTTCCGCATAGAATGATCATCACATGGGAGTCTTTCAAGACTTCATCCCAGAGATTTTGGAGGATAGAGGGGATGGCGGCATTGTCCCTGCACATATATGGAAATTCATCGATGACCAGCAGCTTTCGATGATCGCCGTATGGAAGATCCAATATGGCGCGGAATGCTTTTTCCCAATCAGCATATTGATCGATATACTGCTTTGCAGGAAGATCTTCTTTCAGCATTTTCTCAGAAAAATTGTGCAGTTGTCTCCGGTCTGTGCATTCCTGACAGGAAAAAAACACATGGGGCTTCCCATGGCAGAATTGTTTTAAAGTCTCGGTTTTCCCTACACGGCGCCGGCCGTACAGGACGACCAATTGTCCACCCTTCGCATGATACCTGTTTTCTAAAAATTGCAGCTCAGCTTCCCTTCCAATAAACATAAAGCACTTCCTTGAAAAAATCTAATCGTGATTTACTAAATCGTGATTTGAATAAATTATATCTGATCGCATGAAAAAAATCAAGTATTTAATCCACATTCCTCTGAATCCTCCTTCACCCGCGTTACAGTTCACGGCCCAACCGGCCGCGAACTGTTTCTGACTTTTACAAAAAAGTTAATGTAACTATTGACATTACATCAAAAAGGTGATATCCTCTTTGATGTAACAAAAAACATTACAATATAGAGGAAGGGCTGCCGAATATTTTATGAAAGCGGAGGAGAAAATGATGAATGAGAAAGCAAAAAAATATGTAGATCTATTTCGGAAGGTGAAGATCGCGTCTGCGGCGACCGTAGACCAGGAGGGACATCCCCGCAGCAGGATCATCAATGTGATGATCGCTGCGGACGAAGGGATGTATATTGTGACATCCAAGGGCAAGCCCTTTTACGAGCAGCTCATGAATACCGGAGAGATTGCGTTAAGCGCTATGTGCCCGGACTGTCAATCTCTGAAGTTTTATGGTAAAATAAGGAAGGCAGAAAAGGAGTGGGTGGACCGGGTGTTCGAGGAGAACCCGGGGATGAACGAGGTCTACCCCGGAGATACCCGCTATATTTTGGATGCATTTCTCATTTATGAGGGCTCTGGGGAATGGTTCGACCTGATGCATTATCCTATCAGCAGAGAGACATTTTCTTACGGAACCGAGGAGGAGAAGGCCGGATTCGAAATCACAGAGGGCTGTATCGGCTGCGGCTCCTGTGTGAAGGTGTGTCCCCAGAAGTGCATTGCAGCAGGGGAGCCGTACCGGATCGACCCGGTACACTGCCTGCAGTGCGGCGCATGCAGGGAGGCGTGTCCTGCGGAGGCGGTGAGAAAGCTTCATGCATAAGCAGTAAGAAAGAGCGTTATGCATAAACGGAGGGAATCCATTTTCAGCAGAAGCAGAGAAGTCCTGCAAGGCTATCCGGGTAAAGAATATAAGCGGAAAATGGATTCCATAGTAAGTATACGCAAAAGAGGAGAAAAGACGGATGTTATTGAATGAAATCATCCAGACCTATCTGGAAAGGAAGGACTGGTTTCTGGAGCTGATGCTGCAGCATATCACCCTGGCGCTGATCGCCATTGCACTGTCGGGAGTGCTGGGACTCCTGGTGGGAATCTGGATCGCGGAGCATGATCGGATGTCCGCCCCGGTCCTGGGGATTGCCAATGTATTTTATACAATCCCCTCCATCTCGCTGCTGGGCATGCTGATCCCATTTTTGGGGATCGGAAATAACACGGCGGTGGCGGCGCTGACTATTTATGGGATCATGCCCATGGTGCGCAACACCTACGCCGGGATCCGGGGCGTGTCCCCGGATGTGATCATGGCGGCAAGGGGGATGGGGAGCACAGACTTTCAGATTATGACGAAGATCAAGCTTCCCCTGGCAGCAGGCGTGATCATAGCCGGAGTCCGGAACATGGTAGTCATGACCATTTCCACGGCGGCCATCGCCTCCTTTATCGGAGCAGGCGGCCTGGGCGTGGCAATCTACAGAGGCATCACAACCTACAATATGGCACTGACCTTCGGGGGCAGTTTTCTGATCGCGCTTCTGGCGCTGTTCAGTGACCTGCTGCTCGGACGGCTGGAAAAAATGATGAAGAAGAGGAGTGGAAATTGACATGAAGAAGAAACAGACAGCGGCACTATTGATGGCGGTCATGCTTGCATTTGCAGGCGCGGCATGTGGAAACAGCGGAGGAAGCGAAAGCACTGATTCCGAAAGCGCGGGAAATGAAACGGCAGGCGCGGAGACAGACAGCAAGGACGCAGGGGATATCGATGAAAATGGAACATCAAAGAAATCCGGTGAACCAATCCAGATTGCTACCAAGCCCATGACTGAGCAGTATATTCTGGGCGAAATGCTGAAACTTCTGATCGAGGAGGACACAGATTATACGGCGGAGATTACAAAAGGGATCGGCGGCGGAACCAGCAACATCCATCCGGCTATGGAAAAGGGCGAGTTCGACCTGTATCCGGAGTATACCTCCAGCGGCTGGGTCATGGTATTGAAGCATGAGGCGGATGAAGTCAGCGATGAAGAAATGCTGGAAAAGCTGAAAGAAGAGTATGAGGAGCAGTTCGACATGACATGGGTCGGGCTTTACGGATTCAACAATACCTTTGCAGTCGCCGTGCGCAAAGAGGCGGCGGAGGAGTATGACCTCAAGACTACCTCGGATTTGGCGGCGGTATCGGACAAGCTGGTGTTCGGCGGGAATCCGGATTATATCGAGCGCGAGGACGGTTTCAATCTGCTGTGTGAGACCTATGGACTGGACTTCAAGGATGTAAGGGACATCGATATCGGTCTCAAATACGAAGCCATGGAGCAGGGGGATATCGACGTGACCAACGGATTTACCACAGACGCCCAGCTCAGCCGGGACGATATCATGGTACTCGAAGACGATAAACACCTGCAGGTGAACTATTTCTGTTCTACTGTAGTCAGACAAGACACCCTGGAAAAATATCCGGGCCTGGAAGATTCTCTGATGAAAATGGACGGCATTTTGACGGACCAGGAAATGGCGGAACTAAATTACCAGGTGGAAGTAGAAGGAAAAGACGAAGCAGAAGTGGCAGAGGCGTTTCTGAAAGAAAAAGGCCTGATGTGATCTCGGTACGGAAGCAAAAAAAGAATGCACCTGCGGGACAGGCGTCTTCGCCTGAAGAGGTACAGTAATGGATATGATTCGATTTGAACATGTGACAAAAAGCTTTGGAGAAAATTGTATATTGGATGATTTCTGCCTGCAGGTGCAGGAGGGAGAATTTCTGACGGTCATCGGAAAATCCGGGTGCGGCAAGACGACCATGCTGAAACTGATCAACGGCCTGCTCACCCCGGAATCCGGGCAGATCATCGTAGAAGGAAAGGATCTGGCAGAGACCGGTTTGGTAGAACTACGGCGGAGGATCGGTTATGTGATTCAGAACGGCGGGATCTTTCCTCATATGACCGTGGAAAAAAACATTACCTACGTTCCGGTCATCAGCGGCAGAAAAAATAGAGCCGAGAACCATCGGCTTGCCCTGCGCCTGCTGGGGACCGTGGGGCTGGAGGAAGAGATGGCCGGCAGATATCCGTCAGAACTTTCCGGCGGACAGCAGCAGAGGGTGGGGATCGCCCGGGCGCTTGCGGCAGAACCCAGGATCCTTCTTATGGATGAACCTTTCGGCGCGCTGGATGAGATTACCCGGCAGACCATGCAGGATGAAATACTCCGGCTGCAGAAAGAATTAAAGCTGACCATCGTATTTATCACTCATGATATCCGGGAGGCCATGAAGCTGGGCGACCGGATGCTGGTCATGGAACAGGGAAAGGTCCGCCAGATGGATACGCCGGAGCACATCCGGCAGAATCCGGCGGACGAGTTTGTGCGGAAACTGATGAAAGGAGCATTGGATGCAGATTACAAGTAGATTTACGATCGCGGTGCATATGCTCCTGTGTATGGATGTATTTCAGGAGGAATACAAGGTGACCAGCGAATTTATGGCGTTTAGCATCGGGGTCAATCCTGTGATCATCCGAAAGCTCCTGTCCCAGCTAAAAGACGCCGGGCTGGCCGAGGTCAGGCGCGGGCCGGGCGGTGCTGTTCCGGCCAAGCCGCTGGATGAGATCACATTTCTGGATATTTACCGTGCGGTGGACTGTATCGGGGAAAATACGCTGTTCCATTTTCACGAAAATCCCAGCCAGGACTGTCCGGTGGGAAAAAATATCCACCGGGTCCTGGATGGCAGGCTTTTCCAGGTACAGGAGGCCATGGAGCGGGAACTGGAGTCGATCACGCTTGGGATGGTGAAGGAGGGGCTAATTAATTAACCTTATGTTTCGATCTATGCTATTCCACCGTCTCGATCGAATCCACAATACTCATCTTCCTGAGCCCATACAGCGGCACTACAGTCGCCGCCAGGCATGCTGCTACGGATACGGCCGATGCTTCCAGGATCGCCGCCGCAGGCACGGCCGTGAGCCGCAGCGTATTGGAGGCCGCGGCTCCGACGAAGATCGTGCAGACATATCCGCATATACCGCCGAACACCGAAGCGATCAACCCATAATAAGCCCCTTCCCATAAAAAGGTCTTATACAGGCTCCGGCTGCTCATTCCGATGGCACGCTGCATCCCGATCTCATTGATACGGGTATGGATATTGGTGTAAACAGTATTGATGATATTCAGGATTCCGATCAATCCGATGAACAGGATCAGTCCCCAGCAGAGCAGGCGGATCTGTTCAAAGCTCTCAGCCAGCTGTGTGTCTGCCTCACGGTAAGACAGCCAGCGGGTTCCCGGATTTTTTGTGCACCAGTCATCCAGCCATTTTTCAAAGACTTCCGCATCCGCATCCTCTGCCAGAGTCGGATAGACGATCGAAAACTGACTGTTTCCCACCAGTCTCTCATACACCGGATCCACCGTCACGACCTGAATGCCGTTGGTGAACCCGCTGCCGTTTGTTAAAGCGTCGTCCAGGATTCCGGCAATCCGAAGAGACGTCCCGTTTACCGTGATCCGGTCATCCTTCTGAAATTCCGTATACTTCACATCATACCCTTCAGCGGCAAATGCGACGGGATTTTTTACAAAGCAGGCCGTACCGTTTCGTAAATCTTCCAGATCCTTTTCCGACAGGCCGGAGGCCATGGCTTCCAGACGGTCCGGATCTACGGTCCCGATCTGAAATGTTTCACTGGGACCGGGGACAAAATCGAGCTCGACCGGAAATCTGCCGTGTTTATCCTGTTCATAAACAGTCAGCTTTGTGGTAGAAAGCCCGGATACCATTTCATGATTTTTAAGCTGCTCCACAGCTTCCGGAGAGATTCCGCCATTTTCATTGGATATGGCATAATCTCCAATGTGCATTTTCTGTACGTCCTGGCTGGCATCCAGCAGGCTGCTGAAGCTCTGCAGGGAAACGAAGACGGTGATGCTCATGACGATGGATAAAATCGTGATCACTGTGCGGCCCCGGTTCCGCCGGAGATTCAGCCGTGCGTAAAATGCTTCGAAACTGCGTATTTTTTTCTGCTTCCTGTGCCGCCGCCGGATCGTTACGGTGGGTCCGCTCATTGCGGCTGTCGGAGACACACGGGAAGCATACCGGGCGGACGGGAATGCGGCCAGTACGGCAAAAAGCAGCGTGACAAAGACGCTCAGGAGCACAGGCAGGGGACCATTGGTTCTGCTGCCTGCGATCATGGCATTCAATTCCTGCGTATTCTCAGCCAGAAACAGATCCGGGTTCAGCATACTAAGCGCCGCGGTCAGAATACCCTTTGACGAAACGCTTCCCAGCAGCAGACCCAGGGGAAGCCCGAGACCGCAGAGGATCAGGAGCTGTACGGTCACCAGAAGATAGAGCTGCTTCTGTTCGCTGCCGATGGCTCGCAGAGTCCCATATTCGCGGATTCGTTTCGTGACTGCTACTTTCAAGATATTGTATATGACCAGTCCGGCAGCCAGCAGGATCAATCCCCCCACCAGCACGCATGCTGCCGCCATAAACGGAAAACCACTGCCGGTTTCGGCATCCGATTTTTCCTCATAGGGAATCCCCAGCGCATCCAGGAGGATCCAGTTGTACTGGACATCGTCTTCTGGTACATGCAGCTTTTCAGACAGGTCCCATACGATAGACTGGAACTGATCAGTGCTCTTCGTCTTAAAATCCGCGGAATACAGAAAATACCGCTCCGGAAGCAGTTCTGCCGCTGTCCCCCCGCCGACGACCCCTCCTATGGATCCGCTCATATAGCCGATATAATGATCTTCCAGGATCCCGCTCAGTACGAAATCCGCGGTATACTCATAAGGAGGCTGAGTGTCTTTTTTGAGACTGACGCTCACGGGCAGCGTGACGGTATCGCCCAGGCGGATGCCGCTGGAATCCTCGCTGTGCAGATCAAACCCCAAATACCGCAGTGCATCTTCCGAAAGAGCAATTTCGCCTGCTTTCTCCGGAAGCCGGCCCTCCTTCAGCGTTCCGATGGAAGGATATGCCCGCAGCCCATTTTCATGATATTCACGCAGAGAGAGGGTCAGGCTGCTGTTTTCCAGGGAGACAGATCCCAGGAAGATCCAGCAGCCCGGATCTTCCAGGCGGCGATCCGACAGGAGTGCTTTTTGCTGCGCTTCACTCAGCTGATGGAACGTGGCATAGCGGTCTCCGTTCAGGCCGGCCGCCTGGTCTGCACGCATCGCCTGCAGAATGCCGATAGACTGTCCCATGGCAGTGGTCGCAGCAGTGGACAGGATTACGGCGATCAGGATCAGGACAGAGGTAACCTTCTGGGCCTTCAATTCCTTCCAGGCCAGTGATAAATAGGATTTCATACTGCATTCACCTCCGAAAGCACCCCGTCTACGATCATAAACTGACGCTCAGCCATCTGCGCGATCTGTTTGTCGTGGGTGATGATCACCAGTGTTTTTTCCATGCTCCGCCAGATATTTTTCAGCAGCCCCATGACCTCGCAGCCGCTTTGGCTGTCCAGGTTGCCGGTGGGTTCGTCCGCAAAGATGATATCCGGTTTGGCGATCAGGGCCCGGGCGATGGCGGTTCTCTGCTGCTGTCCGCCGGAGAGCTCGTGGGGCAGATGGGTGAGCCGATCCCGGATTCCCAGCAATTCCGTAAGCTGATTCAGATACACTTCATCCGGCTGCTTTTTATCCAGAAGAAGGGGCATGATGATATTTTCCCGCGCAGTCAGGACAGGAAGCAGATTGAACTGCTGAAAAATAAACCCGATGCGCTGCCGCCGAAATACAGACAGTTCCTTGTCCCGAAGTTCATAGATGTCCCTGCCGTTGTAGATGAGGCTGCCGGAGGTGGGCCGGTCCAGCCCGGACAGCAGATGGAGCAGAGTGCTCTTGCCGCTTCCGGAAGGCCCTATGATCGAGATAAAGTCTCCCGGGGCAATCTCCAGGCTGGCATGGTCCAGAGCCGTCACCCGGCCCTCACCGGCGCCGTAGATCTTGGTTAAATCCTTTGCTTCAATATTCATAAAAATAACACTCTCCTTTTTCGTCTGGTTTGACAGCGGAAGCTGCCTGACCGAAGGGCATTGAGAAAATGTCCCCCCGGTGATGACATAAGAAGAGTGTATTCCGTAAATCTCAAGAAACGCTCAAGATTTTGAAATTTTGAGTTTCAGTCTATAAATTTTATATCGGAGACCATCGCTTTGCAGCGAAGGCGCTGTCAAATTTTGAAACATGCGGTTGCCTTTGCGCCGCAGCCTTCTCCATTTTCCAACGTCAGCTCCCCGCCATGCTTGAGGCATATGGTCTGGCAGCTATAGAGCCCCATTCCGAAATGCGCGGTATTTTCTGCGGGGGCTTTGCACGGTTTTGCGCCGTCTGTGATGATCTCGGAAGATTTCGTGTGTTCCCCGGCCTTTCCAAACGGTTTCGGTCCGTCCCGAAGCAATTCAGCGGGAAATCCGGGACCGTCGTCCATCACGGACAGCAGTAAAAAGGAATCTTTCACTTCCAGCCCGACGGTCAGCTCACACTTTGCATAGCGCGCCCCGTTTGCAATGAGATTTTCCGCAACGGTCATAAATAATCCGGGATCGATCGTTAACGACTCAGCCGCTTCTGCCTCAGCCGAAGCTCTGGCCTTTTCGGCCGCCGCCGTCTTTGCTGGCGCCGTGCAGGCCTCCGCCGCCCCAGTCCCGGACGCCCCAGCCAGTGAGGATCCCGTGCCCGGCATGATCATCCTGCAGGAAAGCCCGGGGGCAAGGAGATGGACGGTATCCGTCAGTTCCCCAGACAGCAGGGCATAGGGAACCTTCTTTTTCCGCACAGGCACCTGCTCCAGCCGCTGGATGGTGCTCATGCTCTCGATATACTGCTCGATGCGGAGCGTATTATTTTCCAGCCGGTCCAAGGTCTGCTCAACCTGGATTCCCTTCCGCAGCAGTTTGGCAGTCCCCTTCAAAACGGTGACCGGATTCCGCAGGTCATGTGCAAACGCAGCGTTCAGCCGCTTCCGCTCCTCGGCCTGCCGCCAAAGCATCTGGTTATTGACCAGCAGCGTTTCCCGCATTTTCTCAAACGCCCGGCAGAGCTGCCCGAGCTCATCCTGTGCAGAAGGCGCAGGAATGACAAAATCCAGGTCATTTTCCATGATACGCTGCGCGCTGCTTTTCAGGATATACAGCGGTTCTTTCAGTTTGGCCCGGTAAAATAATATGGAAGTCAGCATGATTACGACTGTGAAGATCAGGATCGGCAGGACGATCTGCAGGACGCCCAGCAGCCAGCCGACCGCCGTGGACCAGGCTGCCGGCTCCGGCACATCAACGGTGACGGCTGGATCTGTACTGATATCTATAGAAGCAGTGGTTTGCGGAAGAATCCGGCCTAATTGGGTACATCCGATAAAGGCGCAGACGGAGAGAAGGGACGCAAGAAGCAGTCCGAAAAACATCATTGTAAACAATGCATTTTTTAAACGCATCCGCTTTATCCAACCCATTTGTAGCCCACCCCCCAGACCGTTTCGATATAGCTGTCAAGCGAGACCACGGAAAGCTTGGAGCGGATCTTCCGGATGTGCTCCATCACGGTATCGCTGCTTCCGCCGCCGTCCAGCCCCCACACGAGTTCATAGATCCGCTCCCGGTCAAAGACCTGCCCGGCATTCATAGAGAGCAGTTCCACAATGTCAAATTCCCGTTTGGACAAGGGAATATTTTCACCGTTCCTATGCACGGTCCGGGCGGAATAGTCAATAGACAGATCTCCGAAAAAGCGTACCGCCGCGGACACCTGTCTGCGCTGTTCCCTCCGCAGGTGGGCGGCAATCCGGGCGCCGAGTTCATCCAGGTCAAAGGGCTTTACGATATAGTCGTCGGCCCCGGCCCGGAATCCGGCGATCTGATCCGTGGATTCGATACGCGCCGTCAAAAATAAGACCGGGCAGCTGACATATTCCCGGATCTTCCGGCAGACCGTGAGCCCGTCCATTTCCGGCATATTGATGTCAAGCAGGATCAGGTCCGGACGTGCGGGGACCTTTTCGAGCGCTTCCCGGCCGCTGTACGCAGTCAGGATTTCATATTCTGATTGAAAATAACTCCGGACCATATCCACGATGCCGGATTCGTCATCCACAACTAAAAGCTTCGGTTTCATCATATCTGTCATCTCCGATATTTTCGATTTGCGCGGCTGCCGGCCACGTACATGCAGTTTATTCCCGCGAAGCGGCAAACCGGCAGCCATGTCGTTGCTGTTCACGCGGGGTCGTGCACTCGCTGCACGGCATCCGGTCAGGGTGCGAACAGTAACGCGATGTCTCCTGCATGGATCATTTTCCCGGGGAAGCTCACTTCGGAAAATGCAGCGTATCCCACACCGGCGGACTGATGGTACAGAGGACCTCCGTTATATCATCCGTATCATTGATGCATGTGTGAGGAATGTCTTCCCGGATGATAGTCGTGTCGCCTTCCCGGAGTACAATGAGATCGTCTCCAAGCATCAGGTGCAGGGTGCCGGAAAGGACGATCAGCGTTTCCTCAGAGTGGTGCACGATCGGAATCTCACTGTCCCTGGAGTGGGGCTGCAGGACCGCCTTCATCACCAAAACCCTGGGCAAAAAATTTTGGGAAGGAAGAGGAGTCAGAAATTCATATTCAACGATATTTTTTTTCGTATGCACGGAGATCCTGTCTTCCCTGCGGATCGTAAGCCCGCCGTTTTCTTTTTCATCCTCGATCAGCACATAGATCGGTACATCAAATTCCTTCGCGATCTTCCGAAGAGAGGACAGGGACGGCTCCGCCTCATCACGCTCCAGCTGTGAAATATATCCGATAGACAGACCAGTGCGCTCCGCCAGGTCTTTGATCGTCAGGTTTAATTTTTTCCGGTACTTTCTGATTTTATTATCTGCCATAAATGCTCCTTATATTAATGTAACTATGCTTACCAAAGATTATTATAACGATTTTTTTTAGTTTGGACAACAGAAAAATTGTAGGAGTGAGCAGTTTCTTTGAGAAATTGGTTGACCATCAATTATACATATAGTAAAATTAGGTGTGATATTGAATAAATAATTTTGATATTTTCTGAATTGAGCTTATGAAAAGGAGAGAACAGATGAGAATTACAGGAATGAAAGTAGAAAAAGTTGAGATCCCCCTGACCGCCCCCTTCAAGGTTTCGTTTGCCACGGTGGAATCCCTGGAAAGCGTGCTGATCCGTGTAGAGACGGACGAGGGCTGTACAGGCTTCGGGGAAGCTTCCCCCTTTGCGCCGGTGACCGGAGAGACGGTGGACGGAGTCATCGCGGTACTGGACATTTTCCGGCAGGGACTGATCGGAATGGACCCCATGGACATTGAAGCCGTGCATGCCATGATGGACAGTGTGATCGTGGGAAACGGAGCTGCAAAGTGCGGGGTGGACCTGGCCATGTACGACCTCATGGGAAAGGCGGCGGGACAGCCGGTATACAAGCTCCTCGGCGGATTCGGCAGCACGGTGCAGAACGACATTACGATCGGTATCAGCAACCCGGAGGAAATGGCGGCCGAAGCGAAAAAATTCGTCTCCGAATATGGATACCGGATCTTGAAGATTAAGGCGGGAATCGACTGCCGGGAGGATATCCGCGCCATGAAGCTGATCCGGGAAGCTGTGGGTCCTGAGATCCGTCTGCGGGTGGATGCCAACCAGGGATACGATATCGCCAAAGCACAGCGCGCCCTTAAGGGATTCCGGGAGTACGGCATTGAGGCGGTAGAGCAGTGTCTGCCGCACTGGGACATGGAGGGAGCTGCATACCTCCGGAAACATGCGGAAGGAATCCATATGATGCTGGACGAATCTATCCACGACCCGGTGGATGCGGCGAGGGCATGCCGGCTGGGCTCCGCGGATATTCTCAATATCAAGCTGATGAAATGCGGCGGACTGTATCCGGCACAGAAGATCAATGCAATCGCGGAGGCAAACGGCGTCACCTGTATGGTGGGCTGCATGATGGAGACCAAGCTTGCGATCACGGCGGGCCTGAGCTTGGTAGCTGCCAAGAAAAACGTAACAGAAGCAGACTGCGACAGCTTCTTATATTACAAAGAAAATCCGGTGGAAGGCGGATTTATCCAGGAGAGGGATACGTTTACGCTGCTGGATAAACCGGGCTTCGGAGTGACATTTTAATCCCGGGGAATGCAAAAAAACAAAAGAGGAGAAAAAATATGCAGTTTCCAATTTTCCAGTCTACGGATTCGATGCTGACGGTCATCCTCCTGATGGTCGCATTTGCTCTGTGGGTGCAGAAGTTTAAAATTTTTAAGTACATCGGACCGGCTTTGACGGTGATCGTCCTCGGAATGATCCTGGTCAACCTTCATATCGTGCCGGGAAATCAGGACGTGTACGGGGTGATTATTACATATTGCGTACCCATGTCCATTTCCATCTACCTGCTGAATGTCAACCTAAAAGAGCTGGCCAAACTGTCCGGAAAAGCGCTGGCCGCGCTTGTGTCGGCAGTGTTCAGCGTGTGCCTGATGGCGGCGCTGTTCGGCGTGATCTTCGGCGGGATGATGCCGGAGGGATGGAAGATCGCCGGAATGTTCGTGGGAACCTATACCGGCGGCAGCGGCAACCTGACCGCCATTGCGGTGGGGCTGGATGCGGCCAACGATACCATTGCGGCGGCCAACGCGGCGGATTACGTGATCGGCATGCCGACGTTGTTTTTGATGTTTGCGGCTCCGGCGCTGTTCCAGAATGTAAAATTCCTGAAAAAGTTCTGGCCCTTTGAACTTGAGGAAAAGGAGCGGGTCGGTGAAGGGGATCATCCGGTGCTGATGGGGGATGAAAAATGGAGCATCAAGGATATTGCGTGGCTTTTAGCGATCTCCCTATTCATTGTGACTATTGCCACGAAGCTCTCAGCCTTCTTCCCATCAGATTTTGCCAGCGCAGGAAGGGTGCTGCTGATCTCCACATTTTCCATTATCGCCGCGCAGATTCCTTTTGTGAACAGGCTGCGGGGAAATATCAACCTGGGGCTGTTTTTCGGGATGATGTATCTTGCGATCATCGGATTCAGCGTGGATCTGGCCTCGTTCTTCGGTTCCACGATGATCATTACCG
Organism: Lachnospiraceae bacterium M18-1; assembly: GCA_000403295.2. GTDB lineage: Bacteria > Bacillota > Clostridia > Lachnospirales > Lachnospiraceae > Schaedlerella. The sequence goes on from KE159609.1 coordinate 78,119, forward strand.
TTTTCTGCTTCTGTGTGATCATTGGAAGTATCCTGCTCCATCTTGTGATCAGCAGATTTCTTAAAGTGCCCTACGAGTACGTGATCCTGGGTATCACGGGAGCCATTGCAGACGGAACGACGGCTTCCCTGGTAGCGTCCAGTGCGAAATGGAACCGGCTCATCAGCGTTGGGCTGCTCATGGGTGTGGTCGGGGGAGTATGCGGGAATTATGCAGGAATCCTGGTGGCGTATTTGATCAGGGCGGTCATTGGCGCATAGAAAATACAGATTTGCAGCAAATAGCGGAAGGAGAAACTATGGAGCGTTGGGGATTTTATCTGTCAGGTATCCAATATGGTATCTGCGAAAAAGAAGGAGGACATATTTACCATAGGCCGTTGAATGTGGAAACGGGAGAGTATGGTGAGAAAAAAGAACTGACTAAGGAAGAGGAGTGGTACAAAAAGCTGGGGAAGATGGATGTCCTGGACGCCCTTCTCCATACGGAAGAATATGAGCGCGCCCTGGCTGACAATCAGGAGGGCTTTCAGACTACGGCCGGTACCCGCTATGAACGGAAGAGTGAGACGGAGTATGTGGAACGCGGAATCAAATTTCCAGCGGACCTGCTGGTGGAAGACGGGCGGATCATCGCCTTTATGACGCCTGCCAGGGACTGTTGTTCCCTGCTCGTGCGGGAGGGCTGTGAGGACAGGACGCTGCTGGCAAGGTGGAAGGAGATGTATCAGGATTCCATCTGCCGTGTCCGGCCGGTCCAGACCTTCATGGTGCCCATGCGGGACGGCGTCCGTCTGGCGGCGGACGTATACCTTCCGGAGAAGGAGGGGCCGGTTCCTGTGGTGCTGGTCCGTACCCCCTACGGAAAGTCAAATGACGCGGAACCGTATTACCGTTTCGTACAGAGAGGCTTCGGCGTGGTCATCCAGGATGTCCGGGGCCGGGAGGACAGCGAAGGCGAATGGCTGCCCATGTATTATGAGGTGGAAGACGGGGACGACACGCTGAACTGGATCGCCGCGCAGCCCTGGAGCAATGGGGATGCGGCCATGACCGGAGGTTCTTACCTGGGATATGTTCAGTGGGCGGCCGCCGCCAGCGGCAATCCGCATTTGAAAGCAATGCTCAGCAGCGTCTGCTCCGGAAGCCCTTTTGTGGATGTGCCGCGAAGGGGAGGGTGCTTTAATTCCGGCATGCTGGCATGGGCATTTGCCGTGTCCGGACAGCGTATGGACGCGGAGAAAATGGTGCGGGACGACTGGGACGAGGTGCTCAATATCCGTCCCCTGGAGGACCTGGCGCCGAAAGCACTGGGGTATGATGTACCGTTCCTGCGCAAATGGATTTCCCATATGGACTGTGACGAGCTGTGGCAGAGGGGAAGCTGGAAGAACCGGTTCGGGACGCGGCGGGTGCCTGCGCTGATCATGTCCGGCTGGTTTGACGACAACGGGATGGGGACCACGGAAGCCCTGGACCTGTATGCGGATTATGACGAGAAAAAAGTCATCCTTGGTCCCTGGATGCACAGCGGCAATGCCAATTATGATATCCACGGGTTTGCCCTGGGAAATAATGCCCTGCGCTATGACATGGACCTGATCTGTTTTGCATGGCTGGAGCATCATGTCAACGGAGTGGATAATGGAATCGAAAAGACTCCGAAGGTGGAATATTATACCATGGGGAGCAATGAGTGGAAGAGTGCGGACAACTGGCCTGTGCCGGGGACAAAGGAGCTGGTGCTGTATCTGGATGGAGACGGAACGGATGGACCGGATCAGGAACAGCAGACAGGAAACAAAGGCTGCGCTGCATCACTTCAGGAGCAGCCGGAAGGGAGATCCTGCGCTGCGGCTGAGAACCGCGGCCGCCTGACTAAGGAGAAGATTTTGGCGGCAGGGGAGGACATTTACCTCTACGACCCGGAGGATCCGCCGGTCCATATCATTGATATGTCAGAAAATGAGCTGGAGGTACCGGAAGATTACACGGAGGAAGAGAAGCGGAAGGATATCCTCTGCTATTCAACACAACGCCTGGCCAAGGATCTGACCATCACCGGGGATGCCCTGGCGAAGATCTACATTTCCTCGGACTGTGAGGATACCGATCTGGTAGTACGGATCACAGATGTGGATGAAAACGGACGGTCCATGAAGCTTGCGGACGGCGTGATCAGCGTGCGGTATCGGAATCAGTTTATCTATCCGGAATTTATGGAGCCGGGAAAGGTCTATCCGGTGGAGATCCGGACGACCAAACTGTCCCACACATTTAAGAAGGGGCATAAGCTGCGGGTGACGGTGACATCCGGCGCGGAAAACTTTATCTTTCCTAACCGGAATACAAGGGAAGGGTTCAACAGCGTGGAAATGAAGATCGCTGAGAACCGGATTCACCGCGGCGGGGAATACGCTTCGCGGGTTGTTCTAAGACAGGAAGTATGAAAAAAGAAAAGGCTGTCTCCTTATATAGAAAAGGGAGGCGGCCTTTTCTATTTTTTAAATCGTGTTTGCTGATTATATGGCTTTTATATATTGACAAAGTGATATTAAAATGATATCATATAACTATCAAAACAAATCAACAAGATTTTCTGTTCTATAAGGAGGACATGAGACATGAAAGAAAATGTACTGACGAACAAGAAAAACGGCATTGCCATGCTGATGCTCTTTTTACTGCTGTACCTGGCGGCGATCGCGGGCACCGTTGCGGGCGGGATCATTATTTCAAGGAAGGGGCTTCCCATCCTGCTGATCGTCAGCTGCATCTGGCTGGCCCTGGGCTGGATCCCGTTCTGCGGCTTGAAGGTTCTGAAGCCTCAGGAGGCCCTTGTGCTGACCCTGTTTGGAAATTATGTGGGAACCTTGAAGGAAGAAGGCTTCTACTATGTGAATCCATTCTGTGCCAGCGTCAATCCGGCGGCCAAGACAAAGCTGAGCCAGAGCGGGGACGTAGACAGAGGCGCAAGAAAATCATTTGCAATTTCCATGGAAGGCGCCAGCGTGCAGGCAGAAACGCCGGCGAGTAATAAGATTTCCCTCAAGGTCATGACCCTGAACAACAGCCGCCAGAAGATCAACGACTGTCTGGGCAATCCGGTGGAGATCGGGATCGCGGTGATGTGGAAAGTGACGGATACGGCGAAGGCAGTCTTCAATGTAGACAATTATAAAGAATACCTTTCCCTGCAGTGCGACAGCGCGCTCCGGGATATCGTCCGGATCTATCCCTATGATGTATCGCCCAATGTAGACACCACAGGGGACGGCGTGGCGGACGAAGGCAGTCTGCGGGGTTCCAGCGAGGTGGTGGCGAACCGGATCCGGGAGCAGATCCAGCAGAAGGTCATGGAAGCCGGCCTGGAGATCATCGAGGCACGCATCACCCACCTGGCCTACGCGCCGGAGATCGCGTCCGTGATGCTCCAGAGGCAGCAGGCTTCCGCAGTTGTGGACGCGAGGAAGATGATCGTGGACGGCGCGGTCGGTATGGTGGAGATGGCATTGAGCCGTCTGAATGAGAACCATATGGTGGAACTGGATGAAGAAAGAAAGGCGGCTATGGTTTCTAATATGCTGGTGGTGCTCTGCGGCAATCATGATGCACAGCCCATCGTAAACGCAGGAAGCCTGTATTAAGCTATGGCAGAATCAAAAAAGAAGCAGGTTCCTCTGCGGCTGTCGGAAAAGCTGTACAACGCCATCGCCGCATGGGCGGAGGATGATTTCCGCTCCGTGAACGGACAGATAGAATATCTGCTGACCGAGTGTGTAAGGCAGAGGAAGAAAAACGGGAAATATGTTTCAGAGCATCTGGACGAGCCGCCGGAGCTGGATATCTGAAATGACCTAATAGGTCTGCGGATAAACATTGAAAAACTGCATATCCTATGATATAATTACGGCATATTTAGAAAGTGATTCTAAATTTGCCGTAATTTGTTGAGATGTATCCGTAATACGCGGCAGTGGCGCGCTTTCCGGAATTTTGTGAAAGGATGTGTAAGATATGCACTACATTTCGAGAGCATTGGAGGACAGACTGCTTAAATATGAGAAAACATATAAGGCGATCCTGGTAACAGGCGCCCGCCAGGTCGGGAAGTCTACCCTGCTGAAGAAAGTTTTTCCGGACAGGAAATATGTATCCCTGGATGATCCTTTTATGGAGCAGCAGGCAAGGGAGGCAGGGGATATGTTTCTGACATTGAATGCTCCGCCCGTAACGATTGATGAAGTGCAGAGGGCGAAGGAATTATTCCGCTATATCAAGATGAAATGTGATGAAAGCGGAGAAAAAGGTCTGTTTTGCCTGTCTGGTTCACAGCCGTTCCACCTGATGCAGAATGTGTCGGAATCCCTGTCCGGCCGGATCGGGATCCTGGAGCTGTCCGGATTGTCTGTGCGCGAGACCATGGGCGATCCTTTTAACAGACATTTCCTCCCGACGCTGGAATATGCGGCGGAGCGAAGGAAAACGGTGCAAAAGCCGGTCAATATCTGGGAAGTGATCCATAAGGGGGGATATCCGGAGCTTCAGGAGCAGGATAAGGAGTGGGGCGCATTCTATGCGGACTATGTAAAGACTTATATGGAAAGGGATGTCAGAGAACTGGCGGCGGTGCAGGATCTCAATGCGTTCAGGCAGTTTATGATCACAGCGGCTGCAAGGACCGGAGAGATTTTGAATTATTCCGCTATTGCTTCAGAGATTGGTAAAGACGTGGGAACGGTCAAAAACTGGATATCTATTTTGGAGGCGTCCGGAATTATTTATTTGCTGGAGCCATACACACCGGCTGTTTTAAAAAGGGCGATCAAGTCTCCGAAGCTGTATTTCAGGGATACAGGACTGGTCTGCTACCTTACGAGATGGCTGACACCGGACAATCTGGCTTATGGGGCAATGAGCGGACCTATATTTGAAACATTTGCCGTATCCGAAATTTTAAAATCATTTGCCAATGAAGGGCTGGATTACCGTCACTTCGTATCCTACTACCGGGGCCGTGACAAGAAAAAAGTGAGAGAGGACGGAGAAACAAGGGAATTAGAGGTGGAGATTGATCTGATCATCGAGGAGAACGGAATCTTATATCCGATCGAGATTAAAAAAAATACACAGGCAAAGGCGATCATGACATCTGCATTTCCTGTACTGGACAACATACCCGGGAAAGCGAGGGGAATGGGGGCAGTCCTGTGCAATTGTCCGGATGTGGGGGCGCTCAGAGAAAATATATTGCAGATACCTGTCTGGTATATCTGAGGAAAGAACGTATCGACCGGATCATGGTTACCTGGTTACTGGTTACAGGTCACACCTTGACCAGGCGTGCCCTGTAACTCAGGCCGCCATTTAAAATTGCCTTCGGCAATGGGCGGCCTGAATACCAGCTTTTATGTGCATCCTCCCGACCAATCAGCGTGGTGATTGGTCGGGGTCTGACCAGTAACGGTTACTGTTCACACCCTGGCCGATAAAGGTTTTGATGATTGACAAACCCCAACGCCAGTGTTACACTGAAAAAGCAAAATAAATATCCAGGGGAGCTTGTATCGGCAGGCTGAGAGGAAGTAATCAACTTCGACCCTTATACCTGATGCGGATAATGCCGCCGTAGGAAGTCTGAGCTGATTTTTTTCGGAGATACCGTACCAGGTATCTCCTGTTTTTTTGTTCTAGTAGGAAACTTCTCCGAATTTTCCTATAGAACAAAAACCCTCCGGGGGATGCGCAGCTACGCGCGCGGAACAAAAGCTGCGCTGCTAAAAATGTAACAACGCGGGAGTGTGCGAAGCGCACTTTTCTTGCGCATAGATACGGAACGGTATCGAATGGTAACTCAACAGGGTCAAAATCATCCCAGCCGCACAGGTGGAAATCATTTTGACCGCAGCACAACTGTACGAGGAGGTAATCAGATGCGAAAGGAACTGCTTGAAAATGTCAGAAATTTGCACCCTCTGATCCACAATATCACAAATTATGTGACCGTTAACGACTGCGCCAACATCCTGCTGGCCTGCGGCGGTTCGCCGATCATGGCGGATGATGTGGAGGAAGCGGAGGAGATCACGTCCATCTGCGGCGGGCTGAATATCAACATCGGCACACTGAATCAGAGGACCATTCCCGCCATGCGAAAGGCCGGGATCAAGGCAAACGAGCTGGGGCACCCGGTGGTATTGGATCCGGTGGGGGCCGGCGCGTCCAGGCTTCGTACCGGCACTGCCATGGATCTGCTGGAGCATGTGAGATTTTCGGTCATCCGCGGAAATAGTTCCGAGATCAAGACATTGGCGCTGGGGAGCGGCAGCACCAGAGGCGTGGACGCGGATCTTGCGGATGCGGTGACAGAAGAAAATCTTGCGGAGGCAGCAGCATTTGCGAAAGAATTTTCCGGGAAAACGGGGGCGGTGATCGCGGTCACGGGAGCCATTGATATCGTGGCCGATGAAAAGACGTCCTATTGCATTTTCAACGGACATCCTATGATGAGCAGCATCACAGGAACCGGATGCCAGCTTTCCGCCCTGACAGCGGCTTATGTCACAGCGAATCAGGAGCACACGCTGGAAGCCGCTGCTGCCGCGGTCTGCGCCATGGGAATCTGCGGGGAAAAAGCACGGCAGCGCATGACAGAGCAGGACGGAAATGTGTCCTACCGCAATTATATCATTGACGCGATGTGCCATCTCACGGGAGAGGAACTGGAGCAGAAAGCGAGATACAAAATATTGTGATGAGTAGGTGAGATCTATGAAATGCAGAAAAGAAACCATGCGCCTGTATGCTGTTACAGACCGCGCGTGGACAGGGGAACAATCCCTGATGGAACAGACAAAGGACGCACTGAAAGGCGGCGTGACCTGCGTGCAGCTCCGGGAAAAGGAGCTGGATGAGGCAGACTTCCTGAAAGAAGCTGTAGAAATGAAGAGACTCTGCGGATCATACGGGATTCCGTTCATCGTCAATGACAACGTAGAGATTGCCGTAAAATGTGGTGCGGACGGCATCCACGTAGGACAGGAGGATATGGAAGCCGGAAATGTGAGGGCACTCGTGGGGGATGAGATGATGATCGGAGTCTCCGTTCAGACCGTAGAGCAGGCAGCCGCAGCCCAGGAAGCAGGGGCGGATTATCTGGGGGTGGGCGCGGTATTTGCCACTGCCACAAAACGGGACGCCAGCGAAGTGTCCTGTGAGACGTTGAAAAAGATCTGTGAGGCAGTATCGATCCCAGTTGTGGCCATCGGCGGTATCTCAAAGAAAAATATGCAGGAGCTTTCCGGTTCCGGGGCAGACGGGGCGGCGCTGGTATCGGCCATATTTTCTGCGGAAGATATCGAGCAGGAATGCAGGGAGCTACGCAGACTGGCTGACCAGATATTTTCAGAGTAAAAATCATGTACAAGCCAGGAGGAAATCAGATGAGAACAGCATTATCAATCGCCGGAACCGATCCCACCGGAGGCGCCGGTATTCAGGCAGACTTAAAAACAATGACTTTGAACGGGGTATTTGCCATGAGTGCGGTCACAGCGCTGGTCGCACAGAACACTACCGGAGTAACAGGGATTATGGAGGTGACTCCGGAATTTTTGCAAAAACAGATTGACGCGGTATTTAGGGATATTCGCCCGGATGCGGTCAAGATTGGCATGGTATCGTCCGCCGGTCTGATCGAAACCATTGCAGACCGGCTGAAAGCGTACAAAGCGGAATATATCGTGCTGGATCCGGTCATGGTCACCACCAGCGGTTCCCGGCTGATTGAGGAGGAGGCTGTGGAGGCACTGGTAAAAAAGCTGCTGCCTTTGGCATGCGTTGTGACTCCCAACATCCCGGAGGCGGAGATTCTTTCCAATCTGACTATCCGCAATGAAAAGGATATGGAAGCGGCTGCGGAAAAAATCAGCAGGACATACGGATGCACCGTACTGTGCAAAGGAGGCCACACCGTCAACGATGCAAACGACCTGCTGTATGCAAAGGGAAAAGGCACATGGATCATGGGCAAACGCATTTACAATCCCAATACCCATGGAACCGGCTGCACCCTGTCCAGCGCCATTGCTGCGAATCTTGCCAAGGGACAGGAAATGGAAGAAGCAGTCCGAAACGCCAAGCGATACATTTCCGGAGCGCTTGCGGATATGCTTGATCTGGGCGCAGGCTGCGGCCCTATGAACCATGCATTTGACCTGCACAGTGAATTTGCAAAGTGACAATTGACATCCCGGCCGATCACAGCGCAGATCGGCCGGAAGGATTTTCAAATTTTCAACAACTTATTTCTGTATATCTGATAAAAACAATTCCATTCAAAATCATCCGAAGGAACAAAAGCCTTTGGGAAAAAAGAGGAAAGCTTCTCCTTTACATTTTCGTCAAAAAGTTCCTGCCTTAATTTTCGCTTTATCCCATTTATAGAGAAAAGATTTCTGATTTCATCAATTCCTTCTTTTACCTTTTCCGATTCTACAGAATAATCCATATTGTACCGGGTATCCATTTCCCAGCGAGTCAGTGTATCGGCACGATCTTCCAGCCATTCCGTTAGGATGACATTGGATCCATTATCTTTGGACATTCGGACCAGCGTGTATATATCATGGGCATTCGCAACCGTCACCCCTTTGCATTCCAGAAATGCTTTTAATAGCTTTTCTACAGACTGCTGTAAGTGATATGCGATTCCATTCAAAAATGCTTCATCATTCCTTGGAATACGATAGATTTCTTCCGCCAGTTCCAGGTCTGTATATGCAGACCTGAATAAACGTATATCACACATAAGCACCCTCCCTGTCAAAAATTACAATTCCTTTCTCCTCGATCTCCTGCTTCAGCCGTGTTCCGACCGCGTCCAGATACACAATGTCGGTTTCCTCCAGATATTCCTGCGGATAGTCTCGAAATCCTTTCTCGGGATTATAACCTCTCTTTCTCACCGCCCTGCTGCGCTTTCCGCCACTGGCTCGGCGATACGCCGTAAGTATTTTTAAATGCCCTGGAGAAATGCAGCTGGTTCGGATATCCTACCGCATTGCCGATATCCTTGATGACAAACTTCTACAGAAAACTGCTGATCGGTTTCCACATCAGCACAATTCATTTCACCCATTTTATCATGAAGAAACAGATTATTCAATCAATCACAGGTCTGATTTTCAGCATATCATCATCCATCGTTACTGTTCACACCCTGGCCGGGTGCTCACAGTAACCATCCATCTTCCCCTTCCGGCAACTTCAAATCTGGATAATAAATTCCATCGGTTCCTTCCGAATCGTTCCATAGATACACTCCTTCCCATTTTTCTTATATGTCTGACACATGAAAAATACAACCTATATCACATAGTTCCTCTTGACTTTTCCTCCTTACAGGTGTAGTATTTTCTTAAATCTTACAAATGTAATATAAAGAGGAAGTAAAAAGATGAATAAAAGCATACATAAGAAGTTTCCTTTTTCCATTATAATGGTTCTTATGATCATGACCGGATGCAGCGGACGATCTGAGAGCGCTCCAGAGGCCTCGCATTCCAATCCTTTTCAGGGAAATGAGCAGGAAGCGGAAAGCATGCAAGATCAAGATGGCTCTTCTGCCGCGGCCGACAGTCTTTCGGAATCTTGCCGTGATATCTTTGAAGAGGCAGCCAGGTCAAAGACCGCAGATACCCTGGAAATCATAAGCCGCCTTGTAGCCCGGATCGGAGAAAGCGGCTATCCGGCGGTTGACTGTCAAAACCAGGTCAATATGGTAAATTCCGACCAGGCGGTGAATTTCTGCGGACAGGCGGAAGAGGGAAAAAACGCTGAACTGACGATTTTCACAGCCGAGTATACAGGAGGCGTGACCCAATACAATTTGCAGGCTGAAGCAGGAAAATTATCTGTGGCAAAAAGCTACTATCACTATGAAAACGGGAAACTGAATCAGAAAAGTACGTACACCTATCCCGCAGATTTCTGGCAGTATACGGACGAAGGATATCTTCTCTTCCGGGGCAGTTATTTTATGCAGGACTACTATGTCTATACGTTAAGTGATGTTTCGGCCTGCACGGCCCTGCGCGTGGAACCACTGGACGAAACCTGCAGGGAAATGAACCGGAAATATATCCTGCCGATCGGCTATGGCAGAAACAACCTGTTCCTTGAGGACTGGAGTGAGTCAGACTTTGGCGGGCTGGATTTTTATGATCTCTTCGACAAATGTTATCCCTGGGTCCATGGAGAAGAAGTTCCCTACAAGATGGATGATAACCTGGGGACAGGGGCGGTCTATCGGATTCCTGAGGAGGAATTTGCACAGGTGATTTGCCCGTATCTGCAGATTAGCCTGGAAATGCTCCGTTCGAAAACGACATATTTCCCGGAGGACCATACCTATGAGTACAAGCCGAGAGGCCTGCATGAAGCAGAATTCGGGGACGTGCCGTATCCGGAGGTGGTGGACTGCAAAAACAATCCCGACGGGACGGTCACGCTGACCGTCAATGCGGTCTTTCTCAGGAAAGACACTTCCAGGGCATTTGCACACGAGGTGGTCATCCGTCCGTTGGAAGGAGACGGATTCCAGTATATATCCAACAGAATCATCCCTTCGCCGGACAACTGTGAACCTACATGGCGGAGGGCGCGGCTGACGGAAGAACAGTGGAAAGAACTTTATTCCCACTAGTGTACTGACCGCATTATATAGCGGGCTTTGTAAGAAAGAGAAGGAGACCAGACATTATGACGATCAATAAGAAAAATAGAAAGATTCTTTTCATGATACTGGCAGTTTCGTGTTTCCTAATGGCTGGATGCGGCGATGATAACAGAGTGGATCTGGTGCATAAGGTCAATCAGTCCGCGGAAACAAAAGTACCGGAAGAAAAAAGTGAGGAGGAAGATTTTACAGAAGCATTCATGGAGCGGGAACAACCCGGAATGGAAGAAATATTAGAAAAGGGCTATAATCTCCCGCTTTCAAAATCTGCAAAGGAAGAGGCAGAAACAGACTGCAAAAAAGCCATGGAAAAACTCCGCGGTATTTACAGGGAAGCAGACAAAGGGAACTCGCTTAATCCTACACCGGATAGAGAATCCATTTTAAAAATGTACGAAGTCCTGGAGGGAACGCTCTATCCGGTGACTGCCGCTGGTTTTCATTATACTACGGGAAATTATGAGAAAATGGAAGCATTCCTGCTGGACTGCCTGAATGGAACAAAAGGAAAACAGACCTTATATCATATCACTGCGGGAGGAGGGATCAACAGAAGCCAGTTCCTTTTTGACGGTAAGGACATGTATGTGATCGACACGATATCTACATGGAGCACGAAAGAAGATCCGGTCATTGCAGGCAGCTCCCTTAACAGGATCAGGGACTGGAAATATACAGAAAGAGGCTGGTTTTTGTACGAATACTGTATGCCCGAATTTCCGGATGTGACAGAGCTTGCGAACGGCAACAATCTGCTCAGGGTAAAGCCTATGGAAGAAGAGTATATAAGAATCGCAGAGTCGTACCTGCTTCCTATCGGATATTTAGGCAGCAACCTGCTTCGCTCGAACTGGGATTCCAGTCACATGGAAGGACTGGATTATAACGGCCTGTATGAATATTTATATAGACTGAAATATCAAAAGGAAATGGATCCGGAAGCATACGCTGACGGGATTCCGAAAGAAGAATTTGAAACGCTGCTCACAGAATATCTGCCCATAACCTCGGAAGAGCTTGCCGGATATGCAGTATATGACGGAGAAAAAATGACCTATGGATGGAAACGCTTAGGACCGCTGACCTATATGGCCAACCGGTTCAGCAATTCAATTCCGGAAGTGAGAGAGATTGAGGAAAATCCGGACGGAACAACGTCGCTTACGATCAATGCGGTCTGTGAAGCCATGGGAGAAGACTGCGTGATGAGTCATGTGCTGACGCTGCAGATCCTGGAGGATGGAAACGTCCGATATCTGGGCAACCAGGTGCTTGAGAACGGGCTGGAAAAAATCACTGAATATCAGTACCGGCTGCCGCAGACAGATACGGATCCTAAGTAAAAAATACACCATTAATATCAGCGCCTCTGGTTAATGTTCAGAGGCGCTGATATTAATGGTAATATTTTCTTTAAGCAGTCCATCCATACTGCCGGATATCGTTCTCTCGATTTCTTCCCGCTGTTCTTTGGAGATGTCATCGCCATGATCAGTATACAAAGTTACGGAAACAGCAGAAGCGGAAGCATCAGCACTGTTAAAATTTTGGATACTGACCTGCGAATCGCTGCCCTCAACGATCAGCTGGATCATTTCTTGTAAACTTCTTTCTAAATCATCCTGTTTATATTCCTCTTTTTTCGCATCATCTATTTCAGACTGCTGCGATGTCTCATGGAGTTTGACTGTTGCGTATGTTGTATTACGGTTTTCAATTGATACTGATCTGCGGGGCTCGGCCAATTTACCTGAAATCATAAAATAAGCGCACAGAACGATGATCAGAAAAAAGAAGATGACAATGTACCATTTTTTGTGTTTTACGTTCATCCTTGAGGACTCCTCCCTGCAAAATAATATTATTCTTTATGATACATTGTTTTGTTAACAAGGTCAATAGACAGGAATAAATTTTTGAACGTGTGAACAGTAACCGTTACATGTCACACCCCGACCAATCACCACGCTGATTGGTCGGGAGGATGCACATAAAAGCTGGTATTCAGGCCGCCCATTGCCGAAGGCAATTTTAAATGGCGGCCTGAGTTACAGGGCACGCCTGGTCAAGGTGTGACCTGTAACCCTCTCGATAATGCCATATGCGCCTGCTGCTATTACGTTTGACTAACCGCAGCCACGCCACATATAATGTGAAAGAATACAATCTGATAGAAGGAGTGAGGTGAAACACATGAAGCAGCACAGGTTCTGGGCATGGACGGCCGTTTTCTGTATGGTCATGGTATTTTATACCGGCTATGAACATAAGTAAAGTAAATGATGTGGGAAGCTTGCCGCCGGCGTCCTTTCCACATAAAGCGAAATCCCAAAGACAGTATGATCAACTTACAGAAGGAGGAAATTATGAACGATATTTTGAAAATGAAAAACGTATTCTTATTTGCAGGCGGAGTTTTATTTGGAACGGCAGGAATCAAAATACTCTCTGGAAGAGACGCGAAAAAAGTCTATACAAACTGTACAGCAGCCGCACTGCGGGCGAAGGACTGTATCCTGGATACGGTGACAACGGTACAGGAGAATGCGGAGGATATCCTGGCCGAAGCGAAGCTGATCAATGAAGAGCGCGCTGTGGAAGAAGCATCCTGTGTTGTGGACGATGAGGCCAAAGAAGAGGCTGGCTCCGCGGAAAGTGTTGTAAAGGCGGCGGAAGCAGCAATGAATTATAAGGAAGAGGCGGAATAAGTGAAATTCATAATCAAGCATGAAATATCCGGAAGGCTCCGCATCCATCTCAATGCCGCCCGGCTGACCTGCCGCGAGGCCGACTGCCTGCTGGCCGGTCTGGAAGCCGCCCCGTCCGTCACCCGCGTAAAGGTCTATGAACGCACTGCGGACGCAGTAATCTGTTATACCGGCAGCCGGGATGCGATGCACCATACCCTGCGTCTCTATCAAAGGGAAGAAACAGAAATATCCGGAACGACTCCCATCCATTCCGGACGGGAACTAAATGCCGCTTATCAGAACAAACTAATCAGCCTGGTACTCCTTCGGATGTGTACGAAGCTGTTCCTGCCCTCCCCGGTGCGTGCGGCATGGACTTCCTTCAGAGCCTGGCGGTATATCCGAAAGGGTATCCGCAGTCTTTTCAGAGGCAGACTGGAGGTATCTGTACTGGATGCCGCTGCTATCATGGTCTCACTGCTGCGCCGGGATACCAAGACCGCCGGATCCGTGATGTTCCTGCTGGGTATCGGCGAGATCCTGGAGGAGTGGACCCGCAAAAAGTCCGTTAACGACCTGGCCCGGAGCATGTCCCTCAGCGTCCGGAAGGTCTGGCTGAAAACCGGCGGTCGGGAGGTGCTGGTAGATCCGAAAGAGATTTCCACAGGCTGTCAGGTCGTAGTACATATGGGAAATGTGATTCCATTTGACGGAAATGTAACGGAAGGAGAAGGAATGGTCAACCAGTCCTCCCTGACCGGGGAAGCCCTGCCGGTACATAAAAGGATTTCCAGCTATGTGTATGCGGGCACAGTTTTGGAAGAGGGCGAATTTACAATAGAGGTTCGCCATACCTCAGGCGCGACCCGGTATGAGAAGATTATTTCCATGATCGAAGAATCAGAAAAGTTGAAGTCCTCCCTGGAAGGCAAGGCGGCCCGGCTGGCTGACCGGCTGGTACCTTATACCCTTGCCGGAACCGGGTTTACCTGGCTCGCCACAGGAAATACAACGAAGGCACTGGCTGTATTGATGGTCGATTTTTCCTGTGCGCTGAAGCTTGCCATCCCAATCGCCGTTTTATCGGCCATCCGTGAAGCAGGAACCCGCCGGATCACCGTAAAAGGCGGCAAATACCTGGAAGCTGCCGCGGAGGCCGAGACCATTGTATTTGATAAAACAGGAACTCTGACAAAGGCCCGGCCCACCTTAAAAATGGTGGTTCCCTTCTGCGAATGGGATGAAAATGAACTGCTTAGAACCGCAGCCTGCCTGGAAGAGCATTTTCCGCATTCCATGGCGAAGGCGGTTGTCCGGGCTGCGCAGGAACGCGGACTGGATCACGAGGAAATGCATTCCCATGTGGAATATATCGTAGCACACGGGATCTCTTCACAGATTGACGGGAAGAAGGTGGTCATCGGCAGCGCACATTTTGTATTTGACGATGAAAAATGCCGGGTCTCAGTAGGATATGAAGAACGTTTTGCAGGTCTGCCGAAGGAGTATTCTCATCTGTATCTTGCCGTTGAGAATCAGCTGGCCGCAGTCCTCTGTATAGAAGATCCGCTTCGTGAAGAGGCGGCTTCGGTCATACAGGCCCTGAAAAAGGCCGGATTTAAAAAGGTTGTCATGATGACCGGGGACAGCGAACGGACGGCGGCAGCGGCGGCGGAAAAAGTGGGTGTCGATGCATATGACTCAGAGGTGCTTCCAGAGGATAAGGCACGCTTTATTGAAACGGAAAAAGCCGCCGGAAGAAAAGTAGTGATGGTCGGCGACGGTATCAACGATTCCCCGGCGCTTTCTGCGGCGGACGTAGGAATCGCCGTCAGCGACGGCGCGGAGATCGCTCGGGAGATTGCGGATATTACCATATCCGCCGATAATCTGGAGGATCTGGTGGCTCTGAAACTCCTCAGCAATGCTTTGGTTCGGCGCATCCGGCATAATTACCGGCAGATTGTGGGAATCAATACTGTATTGATCCTGCTGGGAGTCAGCGGAATCCTGCAGCCGGCAGTTTCTGCAACCCTGCATAATCTGTCTACCCTGGGGCTCAGTCTGCAGAGTATGCAGAACCTGCTGGCGGAAAACAGACCCTAATACGCCTCCGTGCAATTAATGGTAAATTCCGTGCCGGCTTCTGTACTGCCCTTCAGAACAGAACTGTTACTTTTTACTCCTGATCAGCGCCTTAAAGGCCTCATAGCTTTCCGCGCTGATCAGGTGCTCTATCTCGCAGGCATCCGCGCTTGCAGTCTCCTCATCTACTCCGAGCCCGACCAAAAGCTTCCGGACAGTATCGTGCCTTTCACAGATTTCCTCGGCAATCTCGTTACCTCTGTCTGTCAGGTGCACCTCACGCGTTTTATCATCCAGAAACAGGTAGCCTTCTTCAGACAGAACCCTCAGCGCAACTGAAACTGTTGGACGGGAAACCTTCAGCTCAGCAGCTATGTCGGCGCCATGCACTTTCTTTCGTTTTGAAATAGTATATATTGCTTTCAGATAATCTTCTACGGTCTTTTTCTGTTTCATTCTCTGATGCCTCAATATAGTGCAACTAATTTGTATTAGCTATGGCTAACTTGTTCTCAAAAAGAGACGGTCACATTTAGTTAGTGACCGCTAATCACTTTTTACCATACCTGATTCAGAGCGTTTTTGTCAAGGATATTTTGTATCCGCCCGCCCCTCGCCGTCAGGCGACTATTCAATGGGCTGGATGCGTTACAGTTCACGGCTGGTCACGCCGTGAACTGTAACATGATGGTGTGAACAGCGGGCGATCACCCTCGTACATATGTCTCCAGTATATTGATCAGCGCGCTCGCGCTGCTGCTGTGAGAGCGCTCCAGAATCGTGTTGTTGTGTTCCGATTCTGCAACTGCACACCGTACCATCTTGTGTGATACTGTAGCAGTAAACAGAATCATCAGGTCCGGATTACCGATCTTATGGTTCAGATCCGTTTTCATCTTTGTAAAAACTTTGACCTTACAATGGTATCTTTTACAGATTTCTTTATACTGCGTCTCCATACGCTCATGTCCGCCAATAATCACTACGCTCATTTCATGATCTCCCTTCCCCTTGATTAGATACAACTAACCACAGATTCCAAAAAAGGATTTTTATATGCTTATCGTTATCAATTAGTATGATCGCACATTTGTTAGTAATGGCTAACCTCTTTTAATACAATACCATCCTTTTTTTCATTTGTCAATTATTTCCATACTATTTCGTTACAGGTCATGCCTTTGCCAGGCGCGGCCTGTAACCCTATTGATCCCATTCCATATCCTCAAATCTGATCAGCAGCACATCCCCCCGCTTTTCGGCCAGTTCCCGGCATCTGTCCGTAAATCCGCTTTTTGAAAACAAGATCAGCACATTTTTCTTATAATGGAACAATGTACTCTGGTGCTCCAGTTCTTTCAGCTCCGCCTCCGAGGTCAGCTCATTTCTCCACTTGCACTCTGCAAAGATGGCTTCCCCCTCCTCATTGTCCGCAAGGATGTCTATCTCTGTCTGCCGCTTTTTGAACGGATCATTGCCCCACCACCGGCCCATATCCTGAAAGTCAACCGGCAGTCTGCCTTTGAGATTCTCCTGCCACAGGTACTGCTTGCAGATCTCCTCAAATACGAATCCCATGTATGCGGGTATCTGCTTTTCTACCCGCTGGTAGACCCTGTCCCCGGCCCCCTGCCCGATCAATGAGAGGTTCGCGGGAACGAAACGATACCAGAACTGAAACATGCTGTCCGACAGTTTATAGATCGTCTTTCTGGAGTGCTCCGTCTTATATGGAAATTCTTTCTCGATGATGCCGATCGACATAAGCTTGGTCATATAGTTACTTGTCGCCCCCGTATCATTCAGACCGGATGCCCCTGATATCTCACTGATCTTGCTGGATCCCGTGGCAATGGCTTTGATGATCGCATTATACTGCATCGGCTCCCGGCATTCCTGCTTGATCAGGTTCCCCGGCTCTTCAAACAAATACGCTGATGTCTCAAAAAAGTTTTGTTTGATATTATCCTCCATTGATTTCCTGTCATCCAGCTTCGACATGTACAGCGGAATCCCCCCTGTAATACCATAAGCCAGGGCAAGCTCCTGCTTGTCAAAATGTCGGTAATATCTGCTGCACTCAGCGAAGGTAAACGGCTGAATCTTCATCTGCGCTGTCCTTCTTCCGTACAGCGGGCTCTGATATCCCAGTACCTGATTCTCCATGAAGGAAAGAGATGAGCCGCACAGTATGAGCATCAATTTGGATTTCAAAAACTTGTGGTCTATAAAAGATGCCAGCAGTGATGAGATCCCGCCGTAGCAATTTGCCAGATATGGATATTCATCAATCACAAATATGACGCGTTCTTCCTCCGACATCCGGTAGATCAGCTCCAGTGCCTCGCTGAAGTCCCGGAACACAGTCTCAATCTCCGCCCCTGTAAAGACAGACATGATACTGGCGCTCAAAATCTCCAGATTCTGTTTCTCATTGGAATCAATCCCCGGATAAAAAACAGCCTTCTTGTCCTTAATAAACTCACTGATCAGGGTCGTCTTTCCGACCCGCCTTCTTCCATATATTACAACAAACTCAAAAGCTCCGCTCTGATACAGCCTCTCCAGCGTCCCCATTTCCCGCTCTCTTCCGATAAACATCCTGCCACCTCACTTTATATGATACTTAAATACAAATAACTTAAACATAAATAACTAAATTATAAATAAGCAAAAATCTATAGGTTAATTATCGTATATTATAGTAAGAAAGTCAAGAAACTATTATTCTATTTTCTGCAGATCATACGTTACAGGGTTACAGGTCACACCTTGACCAGGCGTGCCCTGTAACTCAGGCCGCCATTTAAAATTGCCTTCGGCAATGGGCGGCCTGAATACCAGCTTTTATGTGCATCCTC
>KE159609.1:96501-127446 GCA_000403295.2 Lachnospiraceae bacterium M18-1
GGCGTGCCCTGTAACTCAGGCCGCCATTTAAAATTGCCTTCGGCAATGGGCGGCCTGAATACCAGCTTTTATGTGCATCCTCCCGACCAATCAGCGTGGTGATTGGTCGGGGTGTGACATGTAACTCGAGAGGCGCAGCAGGCCGTCCCCCGATCCGGCGCCGTGCAGCGAGTGCACGACACCGGGCGGACAGTAATATTGGAGAGATGTCAGGATGATACCAAAAAGGAGTACAGACCACATATAGTCCGCACTCCTTATTAGCATTATGCTACGGCTTTCCCGAATGTTTATTGATATTAAAATATTCATATACAAATTGTACATACATTCCCGCACAGATCGGGAGGCACGCCTCATCAATATCAAACTCTCCGTGATGATGCGGTGCTGTGATCCCGAGCTTTTCATTTCGGGAACCGATATTCATATAGGTCACAGGTGATACAGCGAGATATTCCGCGAAGTCTTCTGCGCCCAGACTCAGTTCCTGTTCGCCGACCTGCTCCCGGCCAAGAAGCGCTTCCGCCGCCGTGACCGCCAGGTCTGTCAGTGCCTCATCATTATATACGATTTTTGCAGTACAGGTAAATTCCGTCCGGGCAGTGCAGGAATAAGCTGCCGCAGTACATTCTGCCATGCGCCGGATGATTTCCCGGTTCTTCTCACGCTGTGCTTCTTCCAGGACCCGGATGCTTCCTTCCATGTAAGCATGCTCCGGCAGGATATTAAATGCAGTCCCGCTTTTTAAGATTCCAATGGTCATGACTGTTGGCTTCAATGGATCGCTCTCCCGGCTGATGACGCTCTGCAGCGTCTGGGCCAGGGAAGCAGCTGCCAGAAGCGCGTCGGCCCCCTTCTGAGGGGTGGATCCGTGGCAGCCCTTTCCGGTGATCCAGATCTGGAACCGGTCGTTTGCCGAGGACATGACGCCTTTGCGGATAGTCACCTGCCCTGTGGGCAGAGAGCTGGATACGTGGAGACCAAAAATCCCCTGCACATCGTCGATTTCTCCGCTTTTAACAATGGAGGCCGCACCCTCGCCGTTTTCTTCTCCGGGCTGGAAGATCAGCTTTACGGTTCCGGGAAGCTCTTCCCTGTGTGCATACAGATATTCCGCCGCACACAGCAGAGCGGCCGTATGCCCGTCGTGCCCGCAGGCATGCATCATCCCGGGATGCCGGGAACAATGGGAGTAGTCATTGAGCTCCTCCATCTCCAGGGCGTCAATGTCGCCGCGCAGTCCCACCGTCGGTCCATCCTCCCGGCCCGCTACGACTGCTACGGTGCCGGTTGCTCCCGCTTCCCTCCAGGGGATGCCCTGGCGGTCCAGATATTCCCGGATATATGCCGCGGTCTGATACTCCTTCATGCTGGCTTCCGGGTGCTGGTGGAGATACCGCCGGATATCTGTCAATTTTTTCTGCCATTCTTTAAGATCATGATATACGTTCATTCCAGTTGCTACCTCTGTCTCTAACTCTATTTTGATATTTCACTTCTATATTTAATATTTCACTACTATTGAAAAATACACTTTGCTCCCTTTTTTTGCCTTCAGACATTCAGCCTTTGATTCCCTGCCGTACATTTTCTACCCAGTTGTCATAGGTCTCGAATATATGGGCCTTATGCTTCTGATAGATGTCGTTCAGATGCTTTACTGCTTCCGGATGGTCATCTACCCGGAAATCAATATAAGGAAATCCCTGGATCTTGTCCACCCGCAGAACGGCAGCCATTTTCCCGCGCCGGTCGCCGCCCTTTCGGTCGGCAGCCAGAAGAGCCTCCATAAGGCGGTCGGAGAGGCAGCCTTCTGCCGATAAAAATGCCCGTTCCATTTCCTGGACCACGTCCTCGCCGGTCAGGATATTTCCGGCAATGACGTAACCGTCTCCACGCAGATGCAGCTTTACCGGATCATTTTCGCTTCCGGTATAGGCGGCGGTATTTCCAAGATAATCCACAACGGATATCTGACGCAGCTCCTTTCCCTTATCCTCCTGCAGCGCCTGATGCAGCGCGCTTTCCGCAGTTTCGCCGCGTTCGATCCTTCCCATGACCTCCTCATTCAGAAAAGGATTTACCCATCCCTGAGATGCGATCACGCCGTGGGAAAGGCGGATATACGGTGAAAATGCCCCCAGTCCGGGGAAATAAGACGCGGCTGCGCCGCCCATGCATCCGGTTTCTTTGCAGACTGCGATGATCGAATATGTATTAAGCTTCATGATTCCGTATTTCCTTCCCGATTAAAGTAGTTCTCAGCAGGACCCATGGTTTTGGCCGGCTGAGTTACGTTTCTAGTACATGTTTATGACATGCCGTAAAATGGCCCGGACTGTATTCCTTCATTTCCGGGATTTTTTCCCGGCACTCCTCCGATGCATAGGGACAGCGCAGATGAAATGCACAGCCTTTCGGAAGATGGATCGGACTGGGGACCTCGCCGGACAGACGCCGGCGTTTTCTGCCCTCCCCGGGCACCGGGATGGGGATGGTCTCGACCAGGGCCTGAGTATAAGGGTGCAGGGGATGCTCATATAAGTCATCACTGTCTGCAATCTCTACGATCCTTCCCAGGTACATGACCGCCACCCTGTGGCTGATATACTGTACGGATGCCAGATTATGAGAAATAAAGATCATGGACATCTGCATTTTTTCCTGCAGCTCCTTCATCAGATTCAGGATCTGTGCCTGGATCGAGACATCCAGCGCCGAGACCGGTTCATCTGCGACGACCAGCCCGGGATTCAGAAGGAGTGCTCTTGCAATGCTGATCCGCTGCCGCTGCCCTCCGGAAAATTCGTGGGGATACCGTTTCAATGCATCCTGCGGAAGTCCCGTCAATTCCAGGATCCTGTTGATCTTATCCTGCCATTCCTCTTTTGGGATCCGGCTGGTCCTGAGCGGCTCCTCCAGGATGGCCCGGACCGTCATCCGGGGATTGAAAGCCGCATAAGGATCCTGAAAGATCATCTGAAAGCCGCTTCTTTTCTGCCGCAGCTGTTCACCGGAAAGTCCGGTCATATTGATCCCGTTCAGAAAGATCTCCCCGGCCGTAGGTTCGATGAGCCGCATGACCAGCCTTCCCAGGGTAGACTTTCCGCAGCCGGATTCGCCTACGATTCCCAGAGTCTCCCCTTTTTTGACCGTCAGAGAGACATCCTGGACTGCTTTGAGCAGGTTTGTCTTATACGGAAATTTTTTCTCTTTTATCTCAAATTCCTTGGACAAACCGGTTACTTCTAAAATTACCTGTTCTTTCATAGCTGACACCTCCTGCAGGAGACAAAATGATGCGGCCGGATTTCCTTAAGCACAGCCGGTTCCTCACATCCCTTCCGGCAATGAGGGCACCGCGGGGCAAACTGGCATCCGATTCGCTCTTCATAGAGCTTGGGCGGCTGACCCGGAATAGGCTCCAGCTTTTCCTTCCTGCCGGGTATGGGGATACATTTCAAAAGTCCCTGTGTATAAGGGTGCATCGGTGAATCAAATAACTCTTTTACCGGAGCCTTTTCTACGATCTCTCCTGCATACATGACCGCCACCGTATCACAGACCTCGGCCACGACGCCCAGATCATGGGTGATCAGCAGGATCGCAACGCCATAGTCCTCCCGCAATTCGAGAAGCAGGTCCAGGATCTGGGCCTGGATCGTTACGTCAAGGGCAGTGGTGGGCTCGTCTGCGATCAGGATTTCCGGGCGGCACATCAGAGACGATGCAATGATGGCTCTCTGCCGCATCCCGCCGGAGAACTGAAACGGATAGTTTTCAGCCCGTTCTTCCGGAGAAGGGATTCCTACTTTTCCAAGCTGCAGCACGGCCTGCTTCCAGGCCTCCTTTTCCGGTGTCTTTTGATGGATCCGGAGAACCTCGCCGACCTGCTTTCCGACCTTAATGACCGGGTTCAAGGATGTCATGGGATCCTGAAAGATCATGGAAATGCGGTCGCCGCGCAGCTTTTTCTGTTCCTTTTCCGGCTTTGCCAGAATATTTTCATCATGAAACAGGATTTCACCGCAGATCTTTTCGTGTCTTTTTTTCCCGACCAGGCCCAGGATCGTATTGGCAGTGACAGACTTTCCGCAGCCGGATTCTCCGACCAGTCCAAGGACTTCGCCTTTATGAAGTGTAAAGTCCACCCCTCTGACGGCGTGCATGACGCCCTGCCGTGTAAGAAATTCCACCCGGAGGTCTCTCACGTCCAGAAGTGCTTCTGAATTTTCTTTCTGCATGCTGTCACCCCCCTTAATTTTCTACGTTGCGCAGACGGGGATCCAGTACGTCCCGGAGCCCGTCGCCCAGGATATTGAATCCCAGCACTGCAAGAGCAATGGCGATTCCCGGGAATACGCCTACCCACCATGCGATCTCGATCCACGCCTTGCCGTTGTTCAGCATGATACCCCAGGAGGGGATATCTGGTTCTACCCCGATGCCCAGAAAACTGAGGGCTGCTTCTGACAAGATCGCAAATGCAAGAGAAAGTGTGACCTGTACCAGGATCGGAGAGAGGATGTTGGGCAGTACGTGCCGCACGATGATGGTCACATCCCTGACTCCGATGGATCTTGCGGCTTCTACATATAATGAATCCTTTACGGAAAGGACGGCGCCTCTTGCGATTCTTGCGAAGATCGGGGTATATACGATCCCGATCGCCAGCATGATATTATTCAGGCTGGAACCCAGGATTGACATGATCAGCAGCGCAAGCAGAACCTCCGGAAAGGAAAGCATCACTTCCAGGATCCTGGAGATCACGGCGTCCGTGAAACCTCCGAAATACCCTGCCGCGACGCCCAGGACCACTCCGGCGGCTGTCGCGATGGCTACAGAAGCCAGGGAAACCTTCAGAGAGATCTGGGAACCATATATGATCCTGGACAAAATATCACGCC
The DNA here is from genome assembly GCA_000403295.2 of Lachnospiraceae bacterium M18-1. Taxonomy (GTDB): domain Bacteria; phylum Bacillota; class Clostridia; order Lachnospirales; family Lachnospiraceae; genus Schaedlerella. Next base: position 101,415 of record KE159609.1, read on the forward strand.
CCATGTTATCTGTTCCCAGAAGATGTTCCGGGGAAGGCCCTGTGAGAGCCGCCGCGGGATCCATATAAAATGGATCGTAAGGGGCAAGAACCGGTGCAAAAGCGGCCATCAGAACAAAAAGAAGCAGGATGATGCTTCCGGAAACTGCCAGCTTATTATGAAAAAAGCGGTATAAAAAATCTTTCATGGGATTCTTGCCCTCCTTAATACCGGATCTGCGGATTTACGATGCAATACAGCAGGTCCACGATCAGATTGATCAGTACAAACATGACTGCGATAAACAGTACGGTGCCCTGGAGTACCAGGTAATCCCGGTTGTTGATGGACTGCAGCGCCAGTGAACCGATTCCGGGCAGGGAAAAGATCTGTTCGATCACCACAGAACCGCCCAGCAGCGAACCGGCCTGCAGACCGAGAATGGTCAGTACGTTTACCAGTGTATTTTTTACCCCATGCCTTGTGATCAGCGGAATGCCGGACAGGCCTTTTGCCTTTGCCATCTTCATATATTCCTGGTCAGTGACTTCGATCATGGCGGAACGGGAAGAACGCATCACAACTGCGCTGACGGCCATTCCCAGCGCGACAGCCGGGAGGGCCATGCTTCTCAGGTTTGCGCCCAGGCCGTCGCTCAAGGGCGTGAAGCCCCCGGAAGGGAACCATTTCCACTTTAAAGAAAACAACAGGATCATCATAGTCCCCAGCCAGAAATTAGGAATCGATATCCCCAGCAGACCGGTCACGGTCACCAGGGAGTCCGGCAGCTTATTTCTCTTGCAGGCCGCCCAGTAGCCCATGGGGACTCCCACCAATACGGCCATGAAGAGGCTCAGGACCGTCAGCTCCAGGGTGACCGGCAGCCGGGATATCAGCAGGGAGAGCACAGGCTGGTTGGAAATATAGGAGAATCCGAAATCACCGGTCAGGATTCCTTTCAGCCACAGAAGATACTGATATATAAGAGGCTGGTCCAGCCCGTACTTTTCACGCAGCAGCGCTGCCGCTTCCTCCGTGTACTGGGTTCCCAGGGTGATGGTCGCATAATCTCCGGGAATCAGGCGCACGGCAAAAAATACTACGATTGATATGCCCAGCAGAACTGGAAGGATTCCCAGGATACGTTTTATGATATAACGGATCATACTCTGCTCCCTTCTTTCATATAGCAGCTGTTTCAAGATTCACAGCCCTTACGCCCGCATATGCGGAATCAGCCGTTGAAGCGGTCTGCCGGGACTGTGAATCAAAACATATGTTACTCAAAATATACATCTTTCATGAAAATGGTCGCGGCAGTGGGATGTACCGTATATCCCTTTACGTTGTCTCTCATGGCAACGGTGAATCCGTTCATATATAAAAATGCCATGGGAGCTTCCTCTGCGATTAGTTTCTGCGCGTCCTTATAGATTGCTTTCCTTGCGTCTTCATCCATGGTGACACGGCCTTCTGCAAGAAGCTCATCCACCTTGGGATTGGAATAATTCTGCTGGTTGTAAGCGCCTTCGGAGGTAAACAGATCATACAGATACTCATCCACATCTACAAATCCGGACCAGCCGCAGACGGTCAGGTCAAATTCCCCTGCATTGAGTCCGTCAAAATAAACGCCGGATTCCAGAGCAGAGATCTCGCATTTGATGCCGACCTCTTCCAGCTGCTGCTTTACCATCTGTGCGGCGTCCACCTGATACTGCCAGTCAGAACCTACTGTAAAATTCAAGGTCATACTGCCCTCTGCAACTCCTGCTTCCTTCAGCAAAGCCTTTGCTTTCTCCGTATCGCGTGCGGCATAGATGTCATCGCCGCCGTAGTAATCATGGGTATCAGGAACATTTGCCTCTTTCAGTACCGTTGCGTTGCCCATCTTTACAGCCGTGTTGATGGCATCCCGGTCAATGGCATATGCGATGGCCTGCCGTACCTTCGGATCCTGAAGCTGTTCCGACTCGCAGTTCATGCCCACATACTCCCAGAAGGTTCCCGGTATGGTTTCCAGGACAACTCCCTCCGCATTGTTCAGGACCATGGTTTCCTGATCGATGGCATCAATGATCATGTCAATTTCACCGTTTCTCAGAGCGGTCGCCCTTGCCGTTGCATCGGTGATCGTCTTAAGCTGCAGGGTACTGACCTGAGGCTTGCCGTCTTCCCAGTAATCTCCGAATGCTTCCATGTCTACACTGGAGCCTTCGTTCCACTTTACCAGTTTGAAGGGACCTGTGCCTGCATCGATATTGGTCAGGCTGCCGTCATTCTCTTCCGCCGCCGCTTTTTCCACGACCGCGTTCAGCGGGTTTGCCAGATAGGTCAGAAACGGTGCATACTCAGATTCCAGCTGGATCACAACCGTATTTTCGTCCGGAGTTTCAATGGAACTGATCTTCTCAACCTGAGATGCCCTTGCACCCGAATCCTTGATCCGTTCCAGGGAATACTTCACATCTTCGGAAGTCATCGTATTTCCGCTGTGGAACAGGACGCCTTCCTGCAGCTGCAGGGTGTAGGTCAGCCCGTCTTCCGAAACATCATAGGATTTTGCCAGGGAAGGCGCGACTTCACCATATTTGTCCGTATAGGTGAAAAGGGAATTATACAGATTCTCGATCGCGATTCCCGCGGCCCGGTCAGTGACCATATGCGGATCCAGGCCGCTTGGATCAGACTGGATCGCAACGGTCAGGCCGTCTTTTGCTTCGGCAGGAGAGGCAGCCTCCGGCTGTGTGTCATTGGTACTCTTGGGAGCGGTACTTTCTCCGCCGCCCGAACAGGCAGTCAGCAGCATAGATGCAGCAAGCATGGCTGCAGTGATCATGTTTCGTTTTTTCATAAATTGATCTCCATTCTTCCGCCGGCGCCTGCGGAGTGATGTATTCAGGCAGTGTGCGCCCTGCACTGCCTGGTCAGCTCTATTCTGGATATATGAAGAAAAGGACTCCTGTTAACGGAGCCCCTTTGCTCATATTTACAATAGTTTTGAATGCTTATTGCTTTATAAAATAAAGTTTTATGGATAAAAAACTATATTTATTTATCTGACAAGGGTATGATAACAGATAAAGAAAAAATTGTCAATCTTTTTTGAAAATGAATTGGTTTATTTCAGAATCTTGTGATATGATATATCAGGTGAAATCCGACTGCGGAAAGCAATTTTTTTACGCAGGAGGCGGGATTTCTGTATGAGGCAATGAGAGCAGAAATATAGTTTATAAAAATGAGGGTATTATGGATAAATTGGATTATGAAATTTTAAAGCGGTTAAACAGTAACGCGAGAATGTCTTTAAAACAGATCGCAGCAGATGTAGGGATCACGTCTCCGGCTGTCAGGACCAGGATAGAAAAACTGGAAAAGGACGGGATCATCCGGGGCTATATCCTGAATCTGGATACACGTGCCATAGGATTTATGGTAACAGCCTTTATCAGTGTGGCCGTAGAATCTTCGTGTAAAGAAGAATTTTACTCTTTTGTTCAGAACTGTCAGAACGTGATAGAATGTCACGGCATTACCGGCAATTATTTTGCGCTGCTGAAAGTATTGTTTAAAAGTACCATGGAACTGGATAATTTCCTGAATCGGATCCAGAAATACGGAGAGACCAGTACGAATATCGTACTCTCTACATATAAAGAAGCGCCTCACTGCATTGAAGCGCCTCCGGATACGTTTTCGGGGAAATAGAAACAGGTGAGGAAGGGCGGATACTACGGGGAAGACAATACGGTCAATGTCCACGTCAGCAACATCCGTAAAAAGCTGGCCAAGGCGGATCCGGATGAGGAATATATCCAGACTGTCTGGGGGATTGGGTTCAAGATGAAGCGCGGTATATAAGGAATAGCTTGCTAAAGCAGATTGACGGCAGGGAGGCAGTGTGATATGAAAAGATTTCACGTGACAGGAAATTGTGTCAGAGACAGGCACTATATGGTTGACACTACAGAGAAAATCAATACGATCATTGAAGATTATATCCAGCAGGGAAGCTATTTTACGATCAATCAGGCAAGGCAGTATGGAAAAACGACAACCCTCTATCTTCTGGAAGAAAAATTAAAAGAAACATACATTGTCCTGAATCTGAGCTTTGAATCTGCCGATGAATATTTCAAGTCTTCCTTGAATCTCGCGGAAGGCATGATGATGGATATCGCAGATTCTCTGATGCGGCAGGACATTTCACCGAAGATATTGGAAGAATGGAACAGTCCGGTTTCAGAAAGATTTCCCATGAGGACTCTGGGAAATAAAATCAGTCGTTTATGCTGCGAATGTCCCAAAGAAATCATCTTGATGATTGATGAAGTGGATAAAAGCTCTGACAACCAGATTTTTTTATCGTTCCTGGGTATGCTGCGGGAAAAATATCAGAAACAGCTTGCGGGGATAGATCATACGTTTAAATCAGTGATTCTGGCGGGAGTTTATGATATCAAAAACCTGAAATTAAAACTTCATCCAGGGGAGGAAATAAAAAATAACAGCCCTTGGAACATTGCGGCCGACTTTTTGGTAGATATGAGTTTTACTTCAAAAGAGATTGCGTCGATGCTGCTAAGGTATGAAGACGATTATCATACGGGGATGGATATTACAATGATCAGCCAACTTCTATACGAGTATACATCCGGCTATCCCTACCTGGTATCCAGGATCTGCCAGCTGTTGGATGAAAGGATTGCCGGAAGCTGTATCTGTCCGGACAAAAAAGCTGCATGGACAAAGGAAGGCATACTTGAGGCTGTCCGCATTCTCCTGAAAGAACCAAATACATTATTTGATGATATGATCAAGCACCTGCAGGAATATCCGAAGCTGAGTGAAATGCTGAAAAATGTCCTCTTCCAGGGAAGGCGGTATACCTATGAAGCAAATGCCCAGGTGACACAATTAGGAATGATGTTTGGATTTTTGAAAGAGCGGAATCAGGCCGTATGTGTGTCGAACCGGATTTTTGAGACAAAGCTGTATAATTTTTTCCTGGCGGAAGAAGAGGCAGATCGTGGCGATCAACCGGATATTGTGAAAAATCAATTTATTGTTCGCGGAATGCTGCGGATGGAACTGGTCATGAAAAAATTTTATGATTACTTTGAAAGTGTATTTTTTGATGCCGATGAGAAGTTTATAGAAGAGGAAGGAAGAAGGATTTTCCTGATGTTTCTCCGCCCGATTATCAATGGGGCTGGCAATTATTATATAGAAGCGCAGACGCGGGATAAATCAAGGACGGATGTAATCGTGGATTATAGAGGCCGGCAATTTATCATAGAGTTAAAGTTGTGGCGGGGAAAAAAATATCATCATGACGGACAGGCTCAGCTGGCGGGATATCTGGAACAATATCACCAGGACAGAGGATATTTGCTGACATTCAATTTCAATAAGCATAAGCAGATCGGAGTAACGGAGAGTATATGTGACGGAAAACAGATTTTGGAAGTGATTGTATAGTATGATTGTTCTGGCGCTCCTTTACGATTTCTTTAAACTTTCTTGAGGACAAATTAATCTCCGACTGTTATGATTCCATATGTAGACGGAAGCTGTTGAGGAAAACAGCTGTACAAATAAAAAAACAGTTTCAGAAAGGAATCGAGAGCCATGAACGAAGCAGTTATTGAAGCCCGAGACGTTACTAAGCGGTACAAAGACGTGGCGGCCCTGGATTATGTGGACCTTACCGTCCGGCGGAATAGAAGACGGCATTATGAGTGTAAAGTCTATATTCAGTCAATAATAAAGTTACTATGATACAAAATTAGAACGGGATATTTTTATTAGTGTTCCCCGAATATGTAAGCTATAATAGAAAGTGCCAGTACGAGATTGAAAAACTGGTGTGGTAAAAAGCGGGCTTGCGGATACCGTACAGCAGAAAGAACAGGGAGGGGAGAGCGGTATGGAGAGAATTTTGATCGTGGAGGATGACGCGCAAAACAACCAGATCATCCGGGACTACCTGGAAGGGCACGGATATTCCTGCGCCCAGGCATTTTCCGGCAGCGAAGGAAAATTACTTTTTTCTATGGAACGTTTTGACCTGGTGCTTTTGGATCTGATGCTTCCGGGAATCCCGGGGGAGGAGCTGGTCTCCCTGTTTTCAGAAACCGCGCCGGTTATCGTGCTGTCTGCAAAAAGCGGACTGGACAGCAAGGTAGACGTGCTGTCCGCCGGAGCCGAGGACTATATCTGCAAGCCCTTTGACCTTCCGGAGCTGCTGGTGCGGATTCAGATCCGGCTCCGGCGTCGTGACAGGGCAAGGAAGGGCGGGGAGGCAGGAACCGGTGCGGAGGGAGTATGTGCGGCGGATCCCGGATACGAACAGCATGTGTATACCTACCGCGGATGGACGCTGAACCCGGACACCCAGGAAATGACCGCGGAAGGCGAAAGGGTGGATCTGACCAGGCATGAATTTCTGATCATGGAACTGCTGATCCGCAATCCCAGACGGGTTTTCAGCAAGCAGATGATCTATGAGTATGCATGGGGAGAAGAATACTTTGTGGAGGACAAGACAATCAACGTACATATCAGCAATATCCGTTCCAAGCTGAAAAAAAGCGGGACCGACTCTTATATACAGACCGTATGGGGAATGGGCTTTAAACTTTCTTAAACCTTTCTGAGCACTTTTTAAAACATAGGGAATTATACTGGTTCTTGTAAGGTAAGGGAAAGGAAGGTGCAAAGCATTGTATAAAAAAATGACGGAAAAAGAGAAGGGCCTGGCCGTGGAAACGGTATGCCTGACAAAGATGTATAAGGACAAGGCGGCTGTGAAGCAGCTCAATATGTCCGTTCGGGAGGGCGAGATCTACGGCTTTATCGGAAAAAACGGAGCCGGAAAGTCTACCACCATGAAGATGCTGTGCGGGCTTGCAGGCCCTACGTCAGGCGAGATACGTCTTTTCGGAAAGCCGGTCAGCGATCCGGTGATCCGCAGGAGGATGGGCGTGCTGATCGAGACGCCGGGGCTGTACCCCCATATGACGGCAAGGCAGAATGCGGTGCTGAAGGCAAGATGCATGGGCCTTGCGGATGAGAGGAGCGTGGATGAAGCGCTGACTTTGTCAGGGCTTTCCGATGCCGGAACAAAGAAGGTAAAATGTTTTTCCATGGGAATGAAGCAGAGGCTCGGGGTGGCGCTGGCCTTGCTGGGCAATCCGGATCTTCTGATTCTGGATGAACCTATCAACGGCCTGGACCCGGAGGGGATCCGGGAGCTGCGCCAGTTGGTTCTCAGGCTCCATGAGACGGGAAAGACGATTTTGATCAGTTCCCATATCCTGGGAGAATTGAGCAAGATTTCTACAACCTACGGCATTATTAAGGACGGGGAAATGATCGAACAGATCGCCAGACAGGCTTTGGAAGAAAAGTGCCTGGACTATTTCCAGATCCAGGTAGATGATGTCAGCCGGGCGCTTGTATTGATCCAGGAGGCATTTCCAAAGGTTCGGACAGAAGTGTCTGACAGCCGTATGGTGCGTGTCTACGGACTGGAAGAAGGGGCGGGGCTGATTCAGCTTCTGGTTGAAAAACAGATCCAGGTGTATGCTTCGGGCTTTCACCGTATGGATCTGGAGGACTATTTTCTGAGCCGTATGGAAGGGGGGAAGGCAGATGTTTAATTTACTGCGCATGGATCTTTACAGAATGAGGCGGAGTAGGTCGGCATATGTCTGCCTGGGGATTTTGTTCCTGACAACTCTGGCATCCTATATTCTTTTTTGGCTGCTGGCGACGCCCCAGGGGCAGGAGACGGCAATCCGTATCGGGATGATGACGGCGGAAGAGACACAGGAGTCTCTGAGCATGCTGGAAGGTATGGATACGCTGACGATGTTTCGGAATATTAACCTGGACGGCGGAGCCTATTGCATCACATTCGGCATCTGGGTCATACTGTTTGTGTGCATGGACTATCGGAGCGGCTTTTTGAAAAATATCATGGCGCTTTATCAGAACCGCTGGGTGTACGTGGGCAGCAAGCTGCTGGCGGCTGCATTGCTGAATATCCTGTATCTGATTTCAAACTTCCTGTTTGTAGTACTGCTCAATGCCCTGTTTGGAAATATGGTTCCACAGGCTGGACTGGGGGATGTGCTGTTTTACATGGCCTGGGCCTGGATTCTGACCACCGCGTTTGGGGGCCTGATGCTCCTGATCTGTGTCTGTACCCGGAGCACGGCGGCAGGGACATTTGCGGCTGTTCTGCTGGGCGGGGGCTCAGTTGTTTCGATGGTGCAGGGGATCTTGGCCATGTTCCATGCGGGGGACTGGCTGAATTACAGCATCTATATGATGCTCTCCAATGGACCGTCCAGATATACGGGTCTGCAGGACCTCAAAGTATTCGCCGTGGGAGCGGGATTTCTGGTGCTGTATTCGGCGCTGGCAGGATGGATCATGAAGAAACAGGATATCTGACCGGCCGGCTATATTTATGAAGAGAGGGGGAGTACAGTGATGATCGCCGGGCTGGCAGTATTAACTATTTTGTGCGGATGGCTTCTGGTGCAGTATACCCGCAGTATTCTGGAAATACGTTCGATCCGCAGGCAGCTGGAGGAAATCCAGCGGGGGAGCCAGATGGAGCTGGGCGTACACAGCCGCCAGAGAGAGACGCTGGCGCTCTGCAGAAAACTAAATGAGCTGGGCAGGCAGTACAGGCAGGGCCAGATCCGGTACGAAAAGGCGGAAAAGCAGCTAAAGCAGAACATTACCGCCCTGGCCCACGATATCCGGACTCCCCTTGCCGGGGCATCCGGGTACGTGCAGCTTGCAGGAGAGTGCCGCGAGAAGGAGCGGCAGGCGCACTATCTCCTGGCGGCAGAGGGGAGGCTCAAAGAGCTGGGGGATATGCTGGAGGAGCTTTTCCTTTTTACAAAGCTCTCCGGCGCGGATTTTGAACCGGACATGCACAGACTCCAGGTGCTGCCGCTGCTCGGCGACTGTCTGGTAGGGATGTACCTGCAGTTTGAGGAAAAAGGAATGACTCCGAAGGTCCGGTTTGACTCGGAAGAGCTTTGGGTGGAAGCCGATGAAGAATGCCTGAGACGCATCTTCCACAACCTGATCCGAAATGCGCTGCTGCACGGAACGGGAAATCTCATGATCACTCAGCGGGAAACATGCATTGCATTTGAAAATGCCGTATCGGAAACGAGCAGGCCGGACACAGAACAGATTTTTGACCGGTTTTATAAAGCAGACACAGCCCGGAGAAAAGGATCCTCCGGGCTTGGGCTGTTTATTGTAAAAGAGCTGATGGAAAAGATGGGCGGGAGCGTAAAGGCGGAGCTGGAAAAGGAAACACTCCGTATTGTGCTCGAATTTCGGCGGCAAGCTGCAAAAAGCTTCTAAAATCTCAGGAGAAGAAAGTTGCAATAAAAATCGGAAAAGGACTACCTATTCCTGGAAATTTGTGATACAATTTATTTACAATATTGTAACGATTCGGAACAGCGGCAAACACGTCTGAGGCCTGCTGTTCTGCTTCGCTGCATAATATTAAAAAAAGAATAGGGGAAAAGATATGGCAAAAGAAATGATTGCAATGCTTCTTGCCGGCGGTCAGGGTTCACGCTTGTATGCCCTGACACAGAATCTGGCAAAACCTGCAGTTCCTTTTGGCGGAAAATATCGCATCATCGATTTTCCGCTGTCGAACTGTGTAAACTCGGGCATTGATACTGTCGGGATCCTTACCCAGTATCAGCCTCTCGTTTTGAATGAATATATCGGCAACGGCCAGCCGTGGGACCTGGACCGTCTGCACGGAGGAGTCCATGTGCTTCCGCCGTATCAGCAGGCATCCGGCTCTGACTGGTACAAGGGGACAGCCAACGCGATTTACCAGAACATTTCATTCATTGAGCGTTATGATCCGAAGTACGTCATCATCCTGTCAGGAGATCAGATCTGCAAGCAGGATTACAGCGATTTCCTGAAGTTCCATAAGGAAAAAGGTGCGGAATTTAGTGTGGCTGTTATGGAAGTGCCGTGGGAGGAGGCGCCTCGTTTCGGCCTGATGGTAACGGATGAGAACGACAAGATCACGGAGTTCCAGGAGAAGCCCAAGAATCCGAAGTCCAACCTGGCTTCCATGGGGATCTATATTTTCAACTGGGATGTACTTAAGAAGTATCTGGTAGAGGATGAAGCAGACCCGGATTCAGAAAATGACTTTGGAAATAACATCATCCCGAATCTTCTGCGCGACGAGCGCACCATGTATGCATACCGTTTCAGCGGCTACTGGAAGGATGTGGGAACAATTTCCTCTCTGTGGGAGGCCAATATGGAGGTTCTGGATCCGGAGCACAGCGGCATCGACCTGTTTGACGAGAACTGGAAGATCTACAGCCGGAACAGCGGTATGACCGGCCACAAGATCGGCGCGGACGCGGTGGTGGAAGATTCCATGATCACCGACGGATGCCGGATTTCAGGTGATGTGAAGCACTCCATTCTGTTTGCAGGCGTTAAGGTAGAGCCGGGCGCGAAGGTAGAAGACGCCGTGATCATGGGCGGCAGTGTGATTAAATCCGGTGCAGTGGTAGAGCACTGTATCGTAGCGGAGAACGTCGTGATCGGCGAGAACGCCAGAGTTGGAGCTATGCCGAGCGGCGGGGAAAACGGAGTAGCGACCGTTGGCTCCGGCGTAGTGATCGGGGACAACGCGAAGATCGGCCCCAATGCCATGGTCAATAATAATGTAAAGGACGGTGAAGAGCAATGGTAAATTCAAATGCAGATGCATTGGGCATCATTTTCCCAAATAGTTATGACGCTTTAGTACCGGAGCTGGTGACGGACCGTCTGATGGCTTCTATCCCGTTTGCGGGCCGTTACCGCATGATCGACTTCATCTTATCCAGTATGGTGAACAGCGGGATCGACAATGTTTCCATCATTGTACGCCAGAATTATCATTCCCTCATGGACCACCTGGGTTCCGGACGTGAGTGGGATCTGACCCGCAAGAACGGCGGTCTCAATATCGTACCTCCGTTTGCTGAGAAGAATGTAAAGATCTACAACGGACGCGTGGAAGCGCTTGCAAGCGTGCTGAGTTTCCTGCAGCATCAGAAGGAAAAATACGTGGTAATGTCAGATGCCAATATCGCGGTGAATTTTGATTTCTCCGCATTTCTGGATGCCCATATCCAGAGCGGCGCGGACGTGACGGTTGCCTATACGGAGGAGGAGCTTCCGGAAAGCTCGCTGAAGGCTGAGACGGATAACAAGGCTTTGTATTATACATTGGATCTGGAAAAGAACCGTGTCAACAATATCAAGATCAATTCCCGGTCCAGCGGCATCCAGAATTTCTCGATGAACATTTACGCGATCGAGAGAGAACTGCTGATCGACCAGATCAGACAGGCTTCTGTGCGCGGTTATGTATATTATGAGCGGGATATCCTGTCGCCCCATCTTGTCACCCTGAACGTACAGGGCTACAAGTACGAAGGCTACACCGCGCGTATCAGCGACATGGGAAGCTATTTCAAAGAGAATATGAAGATGCTGGATGACGCAAATGTGGACGCGCTGTTTGCAGATCCGATCTACACTAAGATCCGTGACGACAACCCGACCAGGTACATACCGGGTTCTACAGTGAAGAATATTATGGCGGCTGACGGCTGCGTGATCGAAGGCGAAGTGGAGAACAGCATCCTGTTCAGAGGCGTAAAGATCCGCAAGGGAGCGAAGGTGAAGAACTGCGTGCTCATGCAGGATACCGTCGTAGAGTCAGGAGCAGATATCCAGTACGTGATCTCCGATAAAAATGTAGTGATCTCCGAAGGGAAGGAACTCAAAGGAACAGATACATTCCAGGTATTTGTAGAAAAAGGAAAGACAGTATAAGAAACCTGAATATCATTGTATGCAGAAAAGCTGCCGGCGGCAGGTTTTCTGTATGCGGGTGAGATAAGACAAGGGGCTATCGGGAAATAGCACTTTTTAGCCCCGTTTCCCCAAAAAGACATCTCCCGCGGAATTCCGTGCCTTTCAGCATGGACTCTTCTGCGGGAGATGTCTTTTCCCTTGTTGTTCTTCCTAATTTTAGGGCGCAAAAACCCCTTGCTGCCGATTTCAGAAGTACCCTTCTGCCTGTATGGAGCGGATCTGGCGGTTCAGTATCCACCTCTCGCTCTGTATGTTGGCGTGGGATTCTTCCCTTAGTTCTTCCCAGCGTTCATTGACCTTCATGACCTTGTTTTTCTCCGCATCTTTTACATGTGCAGATTTTGAATAAAGTAGTTTGGATTTTTTGTACGGACAGCGAAATATCAGATATTTTTATCGGTCTCTATATCCCGCCGTTCTCCAGCAATTTCTCGAAAGAGGATTTCTCCGGCAGCGGCAGCGCAAATCGCTTTTTCAGCCACTCTCCCGCCAGATCCGCCCATTTTGCCGCATCCGGATATACCTGCGACAGGGATTCTGCCGAAGACTGGTCCGAAAGCGCCAGACCGTGGGGGCCTTCCTCAAAAATATGCAGTTCAAACGGAATCTTCTTGTCTGCCAGCGCGTGTGCCATCAGGATCGAATGCTGCACCGGGACCAATTCATCCTCCGCCGTTGCCCACAGAAAGGCAGGCGGCATATGCTCCGTCACATTTCTTGCCGGACTCACTGCTGCCAGAACCTCATCCGAAGGCTCCTCCTCTCCTAGAAACGCCGTATTGGAAGCCGCAAAAAATGCCTGATCCATGGGACTGGCGCCCTTTACGGCCTCTTTCATGTAGATATAATCACTGAGCATATACCCCAGGATGGCTGCCGCAGGACGGAACAGTTCCTTCTCTTTTCCGAAATATCCGCTGATCATATCCGTATGCCAGTTTGCCGCATACATTGCGGCATTGTGCGCCCCGGCAGAGAAGCCGCAGACTGCGATTCGGTCTACATCCACCATCCATTCCCTTGCATGCTCCCGCACGATCAGCATAGCCTGTCCGATCTCCCGCACAGGCACAGGATTCTGACAGTGTGCTTTCGCTGTCAAAGGCTTCGACAGATCCGGAAACGCGCCTGTGCCTTCACAATACGTAGAATATCTCAGTACAAATGCGTGATATCCCATGGAGGCAAATTTTAACGCAATCGGCTCCGCCTCACGGTCCGAGCAGTTAAAATATCCGCCGCCCGGGCAGATGATCACTGCCGGCCGGTCTTTCCCGTTCAGGAGCTCCGGGGAATCCTGCAAAATGTATGTTGTCAGTGTAACATCCTTCCTGTCGTCATATAAATAGATTACATTACTCTGCATTGCTTTATCTCCTTTTCTTTTTTACAGAACAAGACAGCACAGCGCCTGAGCAATCCTGTTCCAAACATTGCATATACAGTCAGCGCCAAACGGCTCTAACCCATATCCGTCACCCCACAGCCAGCTCCGACAATTCCTCAACCGCCTGCCCCAGCTTCTCCGGCTCAAAGGGCAGAAATCCCTTATGGGAAATATCCTCCAGCGTATTCGCCCCCAGCTCCGGATCGCCGGACGCTGCGATTCCCGCAATTGCAGGCGCATATTTTGCCAGCGCTTTCATAGCATTTGCATCCGCCGCGATCCGGTTCAACGCGGTATCCTTGCTGTATGGCTTCCGGTAATCCGTCTCCGGAAGATAGCAGTATTCATAGGCCCCTGCCCCCAGTGTCATGCTCTTTTCCTGATAGCCCGTTGAAGTCTTTTACCCTGCTATTAGATACAGACGGTCTGAAAAAACTCAGGCAGCTATTTGGTCTCCGCATTACTGTCAGATTCCAACATTCCCGCTGTTTACCCCTGCTCCCGCATCTTCCTCCAGCGGCAGCCAGTCAATGACCTTCTTGATGTACCGGTTCCAGAAATCCCACTCATGGGAACCCGGCCCTTCCTCATAAGTCACATCGACCCTGGATGCCTGCAGCCAGTCGCGGAAGTCCCGGTTCGGCTCCAGCAGGGAATCCTCCACGCCGCATGCCAGATATATTTTCGGAAGATCAGCCTTTTCTTCCAAAAGCTTCTTCACCAGCCATTTCGGATCCTTATCGCTGTCCTTTGCTTTGGACAGATCCCCGAAAAAGCTTTCTGCAAAATCCCTTCTTTCGATAAAGAACGGCGCGTCATTGGTACGCGCTTCCAGCCCGTCGATGAGCATGGCTGACGAAAGTCCGGCAATACAGCCGAAGGTATCGTGATATTTCAGACCATTGCGGATTGCACCGTATCCGCCCATGGACAGCCCGGCGATAAAGGTATCTTCCCTTCTGTGAGAGAGCGGGAACATCTTCCGGGTGATCTCCACCAGCTCATGTCCGATCAATTCCCCGTAGTAATTATGGGAAGCCTCCTGGTCTACATAGAACATATTGTCACCGGACGGCATGACCACAGCCAGGTCCTTTTCCTCCGCCCATCTCTGGATATTTGTGCCCGATACCCAGTCCGTATAATTCCCGAAAATGCCGTGCAGGAGATATAAGGTCTTGAAGGGCTTCTCTTCCCGCTGCGGCATCCCCGGAAACGTAAGCTTGTCCACTGGAAGGATGACATGGAGCGGAACCGTCCGCATTAGTGATCTTGACAGAAAATTTACTTGTATCAGTGCCATTGGTGTTTTCCTCCTTGTCTTTTTGCTATACTTTATTCTAACAGAAAATTTGTGGAAAAACGAACTTTTTTGATTTGTTTGGGCGGGCATCCGGGTAAACTGTTACTGTTGACGGTGCCTTGCACCCTGCTGCAAGGCATCCGGCCAGTAAAACAGCAGTTCACGGCCTGTTAATACTGATGTGTTTTTACAGGGAATTCATCATCCTGCTGCAGTATCGGATCAAATCGGTTTTGTCTATATATTTCTGGATTCTGCTTCCTTCTTGACGTTGTTTCACTGCCGGTTCATTTTATCAAACAGTTCTGTTAAAACTTTATTTTCTTCTTCCGGAAGAAAATATGCAACTGAGCTTATCGGCAGTCCTAAAAGTGCTTCCAGAATCCCGTCTTCCCCTTCTGTACTGTTGACACGCTTTGCCAGCAAATTAAGTACCGTCAGGCTGACCTTTCCTTGCATTTTTTCCGCTTCCTTTAAAAGCCCCTCAGGAACAAAGCCGGTCATAGAAGGATCTTTTACCATATAATGAATATTCTTGTCCAGAAAATCGTATCCGTCGTTGTGTTTTGCGAATTCTCTTATTGATACATGTACTCCATATCCTCCTTCCGGCGGAATCGGATCTGCCTGCATTGTTACTGCCTGTTCTAGTAGTATGTCGTGTGCATTTTCCCCAATCTGGATCATATATTCCCCTGCCTCACATCTCCAATCATGAGCAGTCGGATTCCAGTGGGCAAACGCCCTCTTTCCCAATTCGAAGGTCACTTCCCTGCTTTCGCCCGGATGAAGCATTACCTTTGAAAATTCCTTCAATTCACGCACCGGTCGGATCATCTCCACTTTTGCGGGCGAAACATACACCTGAACCACTGCCTTCCCCGCACGATTCCCTGTATTAGTAACCGTCACTGAAGCAGTCAGCGTCTCATCCTCATTGATCTGTTTCCTGTTCAATATCAGATTACTATACTGAAAAGTTGTATAACTCAATCCATGTCCAAAAGGGAAAAGCACGTCCTGTCTCTTGCTCTCATAATATCTGTATCCTACAAACAGCCCCTCTTGATAGGTTACCTTACCCCGCTCACCAAAATAGAATAAATACGACGGATTATCCTCCAGCCTCTTTGGAAAGCTCTCCGGAAGATGACCGGAAGGATTTACCTCTCCGAACAAAATATCTACTGTCACTTTTCCGGCTGCCTGACCGGCAAGATAGGCTTCCAGAATTGCTTTCGGCTGCTCAACCCACGGCATCTCCACAGGTGATCCGTTATGAAGAACCACTACCGTATTCGGATTGGCCCTGCATACTGTTTCTACCAATGTATTATGTCCTTTCGCAAGGCGCATATGACGTCTGTCTACTCCCTCGGATTCCATAGCATCCGTAAGTCCTACAAATACAACCGCTGCATCAGCTTCGCCTGCAGCCTTTACCGCTTCTTCCAGCAGTTCCTTCGAAGTTGAACCGTCTTCCCTGCAGCCGACCGCAAAGCTTACAGACACTCCCGCTTCTTTTGCCGCCTTCAATGCACTTACTGTCCGAAAACTATTGATATGACTGGACCCTCCTCCCTGATAACGCACTTTTTCTGCAAAGTATCCTATAAATGCCACCTTCTTTTCTTTGTCAAGCGGCAGTAAACTTTCATCATTTTTTAGCAGCACCATGCATTCTTCCGCAATTTCCCGCGCCAAAGCATGGCCGCCCTCAAAATCAAATATCACCTTATCCTCTCTCGTTTCTGCTGCCTTCCATGCCAGTTCCAAAATCCTTGCAACGCAGTCATCCAAATCACTTTCTGCCAGCTTTCCCTCTTCTATTGCCCTGATAATTTCTTTATCTGTTTCTTCTGCCGGCATAGTCAGATCACAGCCTGCCTCCACAGCGGCTGCCCTGTCATGTGTTGCTCCCCAGTCACTTGTAACCAGACCTTTAAACCCCCACTCCTTTCTCAAAATTCCATCTATATACTGCCTGTTTTGTGTAGAATAGACTCCGCCGATTCGGTTGTAGGATGCCATTACTGTCCATGGCTGTGCCTTTTTTACAATAATTTCAAATGCCGAAAGGTAGATTTCCCGCATCGTCCGTTCATCCATCTCAGAGGAGCAATCCATGCGGCGGTATTCCTGGCTGTTTGCGAAAAAATGCTTTAAACTCGTTCCTCTGCCCTGACCTTGCACTCCCTGTACAAAAGCTGCACCCAGTTCCCCTGCTAAAAGGGGATCTTCTGAAAAATATTCAAAGTTTCTTCCACAAAGCGGACTCCTCTTAATATTAACCCCAGGCCCCAGCACAATATCTACCCCAAGGGCCTGACATTCTTTTCCAAGTTCTTCCCCCATACGATACAATACGTTCCGGTCAAAGCTTGCTGCAGTTGCACAGGCAGCCGGAAAACAGACTGCCTTAGAACTTGCACATTCCTCCATTCCTCCTACATCTCCTTCTGTAGTACGCAGACCATGCGGTCCGTCGCTTATCCGAACAGATGGAATCTTTAGTCTTTCCACGGCCTTGGTATACCAGAAATTCTGTCCCGAAGTCAACCCTGCTTTTTCTTCCAGTGTAAGTTGTGATACCATTTCCCGAAACATCTTATCTTTCATACCCATTCTCCTTAAATGCTTGTCAAAAGCTGAAATTTATTTTCCATAATAATTCAGATTATATATTTTTTTTCTTGTTTCATCTGCAATTTCAGGATCTATCCCCATAAAGTGAAGCGTGTCAAATTCCTGAAGCGTAATTAACATATTTTCTATGTCATTGGACTGTATTATTTCATAAAGCACAGGAATGTTTTTCTCTAAAATCTCTAATGCCTCCTTATCTTCCCTGAGGTCACCCAGAATACTTTCAGGCTTATAAACGTGTCTGTAATCATTTTTCGGGAAATAAGCAAAATCGTATTTTCCACTGCATAATTGCAGCTTTCCATTTTCACTTATCATTTCTCCGTTTACATTATCTGAGTATGTTAACCCATTACTGGAATATTCAGGAAGCAAAACATCTGCTGTACAGTTAAATGGTATTTCAATATGGATACAAATCAATCCGTTTTCCTGTATTTTCCATTCTGATTTATAAACTCCCATTGCAGAATCATAGCTGCACATTACACCCTGAATCCGTATATCCGGTTTCGGTTCAATAAATGCTTCTTTAAATCCCGGTCTTTTTGGTCGGATTCCGGCAATATATTCATAAAAATACTGCACAACCGATCCATACGCATAATGATTTAAAGAATTCATTCCCGTACCTGAAAGCATTCCGTCCGAAAGCACCGAGTTCCATCTTTCCCAAACTGTTGTTGCCCCCAGATTCACACAGTACAGCCAGCCCGGATAATCTTTATTCAACAGAATTCTATACGCGATGTCCTCCATCCCATTTTCACCTAAAACAGAACATAATAGCGGTGTCCCTGCAAAGCCGCACTTTATCTTATAGCAATCCCTTGTCAGCCTTTCTTTAAATTGCTGTATTAATACATTCTTATTGTTGTAAAGTCCGAACTTTAAAGCAATAATATACGCGGTCTGGGTATCTACAGACAACCGCCCCTTTGGTGTAAAATACTCATTCAAAATAGCTTTTCTGATTTTTCCAGATAATTCCTGGTACCTTTGGGCATCCTCAGTATAACCAAGTACTTGTGCGATTTCAGATGTGATTTTTACAGAATGGTAATAATAGCAGCAGCCAATATAATTATCGTCAGTGCTTCCCTTAAGGCTTTGTTCTGTTATCCCATCCAGCGCAAGCCAGTCGCCAAATTGAAATCCAGGCTGAAATTTATAGTGCCTTCCCTGAGATTCATCCATAGAAACCATATATTCTACCCAATCTTTCATCGTCGTGTAGTAACTTCTGATTTCTTCCGCACACCCATAGCTTTGATATATCTGGTATGGCAAAATAGTCGCAGCATCTCCCCATATGCTGCATGCTTCACTAAATGTACCAAGATCCGGAATAAAATTAGGAATGGCTCCATTTTTTCTTAATTGATGACTTCTGATATCCCTTAAATATTTCCTGTAAAATGCCCGTGTGTCCATGTTGTAACACGCTGTCGCGGCAAAAACCTGAGCATCTCCTGTCCAACCAAGACGTTCTCCCCTCTGCGGACAATCTGTTGGCATATCAACAAAATTCGATTTCTGGCTCCATATACAGTTTTCATATAATTGATTCAACATAGAATTTTGGGTTTTGCAAAATCCTGTCCTCTGGAGATCTGAATATATTACCCTACATTTTATATCCCCTAATTTGATTTCATTTGGCCAGCCGGTCACTCTTAAATACCGAAATCCCATATATGTAAAATGTGGACGGACTGTTTCTTTTCGCCCATCTGAAATATATTCAAATGTTGATTCTGCAATCGTATAATTATCATGGCAGAAATTCCCATGTTGCAATATTTCCCCAC
Source organism: Lachnospiraceae bacterium M18-1 (assembly GCA_000403295.2). Classification (GTDB taxonomy): domain Bacteria; phylum Bacillota; class Clostridia; order Lachnospirales; family Lachnospiraceae; genus Schaedlerella. The sequence goes on from KE159609.1 coordinate 120,499, forward strand.
ACTCAATTTTTATCCTTGTTCCTTTCGGGAAATCTGCAAAAAACTCCATATAGCCAACCATATTTTGTCCAACATCAAGTACCGTTTCTCCGATCGGCGTATGTATGATCTTGACCGGTACGATATCTTCCTTTACTGTCAATGGAAGGCTGTATCTTTCTTTCAATGGTGTTTTTTGCTTCTTTTTTACAGCCTGTTTCCATAGATTTTGTCTGTCATCCCATAATTGACGATTGATCTTTTCTCCGAAGTATATTCCACTGTCTTCAATGTCACTGCCTTTATATTTCCAATTGTCATCTGTACAGATTACTTCAATTCTGCCATCGAAATATTCAACACGGATCTCGGCTATCAGCATCATTTCATCACCAAATATTTTTTCACAGCCGTCTAATCCGAATTTTCCTATGTACCATCCCTTCCCTAATAAGAATTCAATTTTATTTTCTTTTTGTTGAAAGAGCAAATCTGTAATATCATATGTTTGATACTGCAAATTATCCTTATAATCATTTATAAATGGAGCAAGATAATCATTTCCTGCTTTTTTCCCATTAATGTATCCTTCATATACTCCCAGGCCACAGCAGTACAGCCTGGCTTTTTTTATTCCATCTCTTAGATAAAATTTTTTTTGAAATACAGGATGGAATGTATCCTCTTTATCCGTTCCAATCCAATCAGCTTTCCACTTGTGACACATTTTTGCTGTTTCAAAAAAAGCTGTTTCACTAGTCCCATACTCTCCATTTTCACCTTCCACATAAACCTTCCAGTAATAGGTCGTATAAGGCTTTATTTTGAAATCAGCCAATGTCCCTGTTGAATCCAGTTCTTCCCCTTCTATTTGAAAAACAATCTCATGAAACTCCTGATCTGCCGATATGGATATCCTTGCTTTCTTCTGCTGTTTATCCTCTGTTTTACGAACTTTCCAAGAACAGATTATCTCTTTATATTCAAAGCCTATTGGATTCACCATACCATTTATTTTTAAATTATAAATTTCCATTTTCTTCACCTTAAAGCATCTCGGCTTTCTGCAAATTTTTCCGGTAAATCAGTTAATTTATTCCTCACCATGGCGTTTTTTTAATTCTACAGTGATTTCATCATATTCACTGAACAATTTTTTGAACGGGACCAACAAAAATGTTTCTATCGCCAGCATAAGTGCAGGAATACCAAAATACACAAGTACAATTGCTACATTTACCGCGCTGTTTTGAACCTCTGCCATCCCATCAAAGCCGACAACCGCAAGTATGAATGCCGCAATTGCAGTTCCAATCCCCATTCCAATTTTAGTTCCTACGCTTGTTCCCGAAGAATAAACTGCCGGTCTCGCTATACCGTTTTTATATTCTCCATAATCAGCCGCCATCGCATTCAAAGGGCTTAAAATCGCGCACATCGGTCCGTTAAAGAATGATGCGATCGCCGTCATAACCATTACATAAAGCATCTTATCCGGCGCAACTATACAGAGCGTCCCTGGTATGATAGTGAATATATTACATACGATAACCAGTTTCAAAATTCCAAATTTCTTACTGTAAATCGGGCCTAATGCCGTAGAGATAATACACGGTATGTATGAAACCAAGCTCAGCAGGCCAAATGCTGCAGGATTTTTTAAAATATAGATTACATAGTAAAATGTCGCCCCCATTGCTACGCCTGCTGAAATATTCGTTAATAAATAAACGATTGTTACAAGAAGAAAATACTTATTATTAAATAAAGTTACAAGGAATTCCTTTATTGTGACTTTTTCTCTCCCCAGTTCCTCCTGACCATGCCGTTCTTTAATATTAAACCAACAAAACACCAAAATAATTGCACTGATTCCGTTTGCAATCAGACTCAGCTTAAAAAATCCGTCATTACCTAGAGCAACCGCAACATTCAATCCGAAGCCAACTAGCATCTGTACAATAAACAAAGCGGAAAATGCCCATGAACCAAGTTTAAAACGGTCATGTTCGTCTGTAGTAATTAAGTTCACAAGTGTGGGAGAGGCAACGCCGCTCATTGTTCCGAATACCGCAAACACAAGGATGTATAACACTGTTCCATAAATTATTTTTCCTGTCATTGAAAAATCAGGCGTTTTAAAAATCAGGCTGCTGCATATCATATTACCGACAGCGCCTATCATCAGCCATGGCTTCGCTTTTCCATATTTTGTATGAGTTTTGTCAATAATGACTCCCATGATCAAATCTGAAATACCATCTGTAACCCTGCAAAGCAGCATGATTGTTCCAACCACTGCGATAGATATTCCTACATAATCTGTCCAATAACCCGAGATAAACGAAGTTACCAGAATCCCCCCCAAGCCGGCAGCGCTTGTCAGTGCATAAGCAAGCACCTCTCTGTTCGACAATCTTTTTTCTTTGTTCATGATATCCTCCTTAACCATAATATATTTTTTATACGGATATGTTATAAAATCCAACATTCACTTTCAAGGATAAAAAAATATATAAAATCGGCTTTTTTCTATATGCAGTTTGTGGTATTATATTCAATAAAAATATGGAGGATTTTAACTTTGAAACAGACCTGCATTTCCCGGGAAGACATTATCACATGGCTTTCAACGCCTGATAAAAGTGAAATTATTGCCAGAAAACACTATCAAGGGACGCAATGTAATTATAGAATGGATGAATTATTTGGACTTGCTAACGATTTTGAATCATCTACTGATTTAAGAAGTATATCTGAAATTTCTGAGTTGTCAGAAGATGGATATAAATTTACTGAAACAGACTGGATCCATCCTTTTTCCAGCCTTTCCATACACAAACACCCACGCTATTTCCCACCTTTTGACCACTATCATTATTTCTTTGAAATCTGCTATGTAATTGATGGATTTTGTGAACATATTATTAACCCTAAGGCGGAGGCCCATCCACTCACCTTGCATTCCGGGGATTTTCTTGTAATACCTCCCGGAACCCACCATATGATTACAATGAACTCTGACAGTACGATTGTTAATATACTCATCCGTAAGACAAACTTTGAGCAGGTATTTCTCCGCAACATTCCGGAAAATAGTGTTCTCTATCAGTTTTTTGTAAATGCACTATATACACAGAGTTCCAAAAGATACATTCTTTTTCGGAGCAATAATGATTTATCGATCAAAGAGATTTTTTATAATATGGCAGTGGAATATTGTAATAATCAATTATATTCCAATACACTTGTAAATCAGTATCTTTCCATCATCTTCACCATACTGTTACAGAAACACAATCAGTCAATTGAGTTTTCCAATGACTCCAGCCATACTCATTCCCTGATTCCTGCCGTTGTTCAATACATAGAGTACCATTATGCCCACACCAGTATAGAAGATATCGCCCAGCACTTCAATATAAATGCATCGTATCTTGGAAAGGTTTTTAAAGAAAAAACAGAGCATAAGCTGATTGATACTTTAATTAATACCCGCATCGAAAGCGCGAAAAAAATATTGTCCTCTACTTCTATCAGTATCGAACACGTTTCGGAACTTGTTGGATATAATGATACAACACATTTTATCCGAGTTTTTAAAAGAAAAACCGGGAAAACACCTTTGCAGTACCGGAAGTATACATGGCAGAATCAAAGATCAGTATCGCATAGGTAAGCGTGATAAACGCAACGCTTCCCCAGATTCCCATGGGCAGGAAGCCAACATCGTTGATTGCGCCTCCTGCTTGTTTTCATAAGCTTTGTTAGCGTTGACCGTATTGTGGATCTATGTAAAAGGGATCTTGCTATAAGGAGGACATTGGGAAGTATCACAACATGAAGTACGAGGTTTTTGAAGACGAGCATTATTATGTATGACATGACGGGCGGGAATTAAGACATGGGAAATAAGTCGGTAAATGACACTAAAAAGAGTCATTTACCGACAGCTCCTATTTTCATAAAATACCAGCAAAAAAGAGAGAACTACTTATATGGAGTAGTTCCCCATGTATCAATTCTTAGAATCCGTCAAAAAAGCATTGTAAAATCGTGCAAAGTTGTATATAATAAATTCACTTTTTATGACTATGAACGAAAGAAAACAGGAAATAGACGCGATGTTCTCGGGTATACTATATAAAAAGGAGGATAAAAAAATGGAACAGCTGTTACAGGAATTTAAAAATGATCTCGCCGGCTTCCGTGAGATGACGAAAAAGTTTTATGCAGGAGAAGTCAGCCAGAAGGAATACAAAGGATTTTCCGGCGGCTTCGGAAGTTATGCCCAGAGGGGCGGGAAGGTAAGTATGCTCCGGCTCCGTCTGCCGGGCGGAAGGCTGCCAAAGGAAAAACTAAAATTTGTGTCGGATGTGATCGCCGAATATCAGGTGAAAAGAGTGCACTTTACTACATGCCAGACGATCCAGCTCCACGATCTCAGCGAACAGGACGTCTGTGAGATCATGGAAAAAGCATTTGACGCAGGGATCATCACAAGAGGCGGCGGAGGGGACTTCCCGCGAAATGTCATGGCCTCGCCGCTTTCCGGGGTGGAGGCAGGAGAGTGCTTTGACGTCATGCCCTGTGCCATGGCAGCATCCGATTATCTGCTGGGCTTCATCAAGACCGTAAAGCTGCCCCGGAAATTAAAAGTAGGATTTTCTAATTCCCCGGCAAATGAAACTCATGTGACCTTCCGTGACCTGGGATTTGCGGCCAGAGAGGACGGTACATTTGACGTATATAGCGCGGGCGGCCTTGGAAATAATCCGCTGATGGGAGTGCGGGTGGCAGAACAGGTGAAGCCGTCAGAGATCCTTTACTATATCAAAGCAATGGTAGACACCTTCCTCGCACACGGCAATTATGAAAGCAGAGCTAAGTCCAGGACCCGCTATATGCAGGCGGAGTTGGGCGCGGAGGGCTACAAAGCAGCCTTTCTGGAAATGCTGGAAAAAGTCAGGGAGGAAGACCTGGATATTACCATGGAGGAAAAGCCGGTGAAAAAATCTGGAAACGGCACGACGATTTCCGGAAATCGGATCATTGCCCAGAAGCAGAACGGCCTGTATGCGGTCCTCTATCATCCGGTGGGAGGCGTACCCCGTCCGGAAAAATTTGCGGAACTATATGCAGCGGTGGGACCCATGGAGGATGTAGAGCTGCGGATCGGGCCGGATGAGGAGATCTATATCATCAACCTGACCGGAGAGGAAGCAGAGAAGATTCTGGAAGTGACCTCCGACAGCGCCCGGAACCTGTTCGAGACATCCGTAGCCTGCATCGGAAGCACCGTCTGCCAGATTGGGCTGCGGGATTCCCAGGGAGCATTGAAAGCAGTTCTTGACGAAGTGGAAAAATATCATTTCGGGGAGGGCGTGCTGCCCCGGATCCACATTTCCGGCTGTCCCTCCTCCTGCGGAACCCACCAGATCGGAACATTGGGATTCCACGGCGGAGTCAAACGGATCGACGGCGCGGCGGAGCCGGCCTTTACTCTCCATGTCAACGGCTCGGACACAGAAGGAAAGGAACGGTTCGGAGAGCAGTGGGGAATGATGCTCCAGAAGGACATGCCGGCATTTTTTGCGGAGCTGGGACAGGCGGTGGAGGCAGAGCAGACTACTTACGAAAAATGGTTTGCCTCCGACCCGGAGAAGCTGCGGAAAATCACGGAAAAATATCTGCATTAAAGACGAAAAAGCGCAGCGGTCCTGTGCAAGTGAAAATCAGACAAAAACAGGTTACTGTTCACTCCCAATGTCATTTACTTAAGGAAGATTTCTGTACTATACGCAGAAATCTTCTTTTTTACCCCTAACTCAAATCTTTATAATCTTTTTCTTTTTTTAAAAAAACTATTGACAAACCTTTCAAAATGTGCGGCTTTTTTCTGATAAAATCAGAAAAAAGCCTATTAATCAGGAAGAATTGTTCACTTTTCAACTGATTAAGGAGGTACATTATGAAATATTCATCTTCTGTAAAAGCGATCTTATTCGCTTCCATCCATGAACTCGCTGACAACCCTCATCTTTATGCCAAACATCCGGGCAGGGATTTCACTCGGAATAGAAAATTGGGCTTTCAGGATTTCCTCATTCTCTTTCTCACCATGGAGGCTGAGTGCATTAAAGAAGAACTTTACCATTACTTTGATCGTGACATTTCTACTCCCTCTAAAGCTGCTTTTTGCAAACAGAGGAGCAAGCTCCGACAGGATGCCCTCAGGAATCTCCTCTTTGCTTTTAACAGAAAGCTCAAAAAGAACCTTTACAACGGAAAATACCAGTTCATTGCCTGTGATGGCTCCGGGTGTGATATTTTTAGAAACCCGAACGATCCGGATACTTTTTTTGGACCTAACGGGAAATCCACTAGGGGATTCAACCAGATCCATATCAATGCTTTTTATTCGATTCTTGATCGAAGATTTACTGACCTTGTCATACAGCCTGGACGAAAACGTAATGAATTTGCCGCTTTCTGCCATATGGTCGATTCCGCAGGCTCGACCGGCCCTAAAACAGTTTATTTTGCCGACATGGGCTATGCCTCCTATAATAGCTATGCCCATGTGATCGAAAACGGACAATACTTTCTCATCCGATGTGACCCCAAAAAAACGAAGGGAATCCTTGGCTATCCACTTGACGATGTCAGGGAACTGGATTGCCGCGTTGATCGTATTCTCAGCAGATCGCAGGCAAAACGCAAACGGCTCCAGCCTGACAGAGCCGATGATTACAGACATGTCTGTAAAAATGTCGCTATGGATTTCCTTACGGACAAGCAAACCGAATACGAGATCTCACTCCGGGTCGTTCGGTTTGAAATCTCAGAAGGATGTTTTGAAAATATCATTACAAACCTTCCGGATCTTGAGTTTGATATCGAAGATTTTAAAGATCTCTACCACCTTCGATGGAATGAGGAAAATTCCTTTCGGGATTTAAAATATCC
>KE159609.1:128141-464714 GCA_000403295.2 Lachnospiraceae bacterium M18-1
AATAGGCCGGATTCGTTGCTGTGAGCACCCGGCGAGGGTGTGAACAGTAACAAAAAGCAGGTAAAAACATGGAAGGAACTGTCAGAATGCAGTTGACAAATCAATAGAAAAATCCATATAATAACAGTTGGTGATATGATTTGTGGTTCACTAAGCTTTCAAGAAGTCTTCTGCCTCCATCATTCCGGTTGATTTTTTGGGAGCGCTCAGGAAAAAACTAGGAGGTAAAAGAGAAATGAAAAGCATTCGGACAAAAATCACCCTCTGCCTGATGGTGACGGTCCTGGCTACACAGCTCGTTGTGGGCGCGTCCAGCATTACCCTCAATTACAACAGTACCCTCTCGACTGTGGAACAAATGATGAGTGAGACTGCAACTCTGGCAGCAGAGCGTATTGAACAGGAGCTGACTGCCTACAAGAATGTCGCTATGGACACAGGCTGCATCGCGCAGCTGCTTGACGAAGAGGTTCCATTGGATGAAAAGCGCTCTATCATTGATGAAAGAGCCAGCATGCACAATTTCCAGAGGGGGAATATTGTGGGCGCGGACGGCATCAGTATCTTCGATGGAAATGACTATTCCGACCGCGAATATGTCAGGCAGGCCATGCAGGGCAATGTCTATGTATCCGAGCCGCTGATCAGCAAGGTGACGGGAGAACTGTCGATCATGGTGGCGGCGCCGATCTATGAAGGCGGAGAAAAGAGCGCCGGGATCGCAGGTGTTGTTTACTTCGTGCCGAAAGAAACATTTCTGAACGATATTGTTTCTTCGATCAGTGTCAGTGAGAACAGCCGGGCTTATATGATCAACAGCACCGGAGATACGATTGCGGACACCACGCTGGAAACGATCACGGTCCAGAATATTGAAAATGAGGCGCAGAGTGATTCTTCCTTAAAAGAACTGGCAGAGATCCACACATCCATGCGTGAGGGCAAGAATGGTTTCGGAAGCTACAAGAGCGGAAAGAAAGGGATGTTTGCGGCCTATGCTCCAGTAAACGGTACGTCCGGGTGGAGCGTGGCAGTGGTTGCCCCGAAGTCGGATTATCTTTCTTCCATGTATTTTGACATTGCGGTCAATCTGGTGATGATGGTGCTTGCTATCCTGGCTTCGATTTTCGTGGCCCTGCGGCTGGCGAACAGCATCGGACGGCCCATGAAAGCATGCGCGGAGCGTATGCGCCTGCTGGTAGAAGGAGATCTGGAATCTCCGGTTCCGGAAGTGGTCAGCAGGGACGAGACGGGCTTGCTGACGGAATCTACGGCAGATCTGGTAAACGGCTTATCTGCCATTATCCATGACATCGGCTATCTGCTGAAAGAGATGGCAAATCAGAATCTGGATATCCAATCCCGGAACAGGGAGGCATACGTGGGGGATTTCCAGAGCATCCTGGTTTCCATGCGTAACTTGAAGGTAGAGCTGAGCGATATCCTGCGGCAGATCAATGAGTCCGCAGACGAGGTATCCAATGCCAGCGGTCAGGTGTCCTCCAGCGCTCAGAATCTGAGCCAGGGATCCGTGGAGCAGGCCAGCTCCGTACAGCAGCTGGCGGCGCAGATGAGTGAGATATCCGGTCAGGTGAAGAACACAGCGGCGGGCGCGCTGGATGTCCGCCAGCAGACCCATCATGTGGGAGAGGCTGTATCTACCTGCAACAGCCAGATGCAGGAACTGATGAATGCCATGACGCGGATTCACTCCAGTTCGGATGAGATCGGAAAGATCATCAAGACCATTGAGGACATTGCGTTCCAGACCAATATCCTGGCATTGAACGCGGCAGTAGAGGCGGCCAGGGCAGGCGAAGCCGGCAAGGGCTTTGCGGTTGTGGCAGACGAGGTGCGTAACCTGGCGAGCAAATCCGCAGAGGCGTCCAAGAATACGTCCGTGCTCATTGCGCATTCTACAGAGGCAGTGCAGACAGGGGCCGAGATCGCGAAGAATACGGCGGAAGCCCTTGGAGAGGTTGTGACCAGTATCCAGACTATGGTAGAATCCATTGACCAGATCGCGTCCGTGTCCAATGACCAGTCAGATGCGGTTTCTCAGGTCAACGATGGAATCAGCCAGATCGCTACGGTCATACAGAGCAACAGCGCTACGGCGGAGGAGAGCGCTGCGGCCAGCGAAGAACTTTCAGCAGAGGCTGTGGGCTTGAAGCAGCTGGTTGACCGGTTTACATTTGCAAAACAATAAACAGAGTACATAGTAACGGCAGGCTGCCGGGGAATGTGAAGTAAAAACAGCATTTCCCGGCACTTTTTTATTCTATAGAAACTTCTCCGAATTTTCCTATAGAACAAAAACCCTCCGGGGGGGCGCAGCTACGCGCGCGGAACAAAAGCTGCGCTGCTAAAAATGTAACAACGCGGGAGTGTGCGAAGCGCACTTTTGTTCTCTGTCTGTGAATAGTAACTCTTGACAAATCATTTTCAGGTGGTAAAATATGTTTTGTGAACTAATTGTTTTATGAATGAACAATATGCGCATAAAACAATTAGCAACACATACAGTTTTACAGACAAACATAGAAGGTTCAGAAAAAGGGAGGCCGGTATTTATGGATGAAATACGCAGTATCAGCGACCAGGCGGGGTTTGAGATTCACAGGACAGACCATATGATGTCCCGGAAGCTCGAGGCGGGAGTCAAGGCAGAGGGGATTGACGAGATCACACTGACCCACGGCTGGATCATCCGTTTTCTTTATGAGAACCAGGAGAGGGACATTTACCAGAAGGATATTGAAAAATATTTTCTGGTAGGCAGGTCCACCGTGACGAATATCATTCAGCTGATGGAGAAGAAGGGACTGATCCGCCGGGAATTTGTAGAATATGATGCAAGGCTGAAAAAAGTGCTCTTAACAGAAAAGGGGATTCAGGCACATGAGACCATCAAGGCCCTGATCCGAGAGATGAATACCGGACTGCTTGACGGGATCGAGGAAGAGGATGTACAGGTTTTTTTGAAAGTGATCCGCCGGATCCGGGAAAATATAGAAAAGCGGTGATATATGAACGCAGTTTCCCGGTCAGGCAGGATTTAGATGCCTGGGCAGGACAAGGGGAAGGTTATAAGGGGAAAAAAGTGTTACTGTGAGCATCCGGCAGGTGTGAGCAGCAGCAAAGCAGCAGGAAGGAGGAAGCCCTATGATCAGGACTTTATTAAAGGAAGTAAAGGAATACAAACGAGCATCCATCGCGACTCCCATGTTTATGATCCTGGAGGTTTTGATGGAGACTCTGATCCCGTTTCTGATGGCGTCGATCATCGACGACGGAGTCAATGCAGGGAACATCGGACACATATACAGGGTAGGAGGGCTGATGGTCGCGGCCGCGGCCATCGGCCTGTTTGCCGGGATGGCGGGAGGACGCTTCGGCGCCAAAGCTTCCGCCGGATTCGCGAAGAATCTGCGGGAATCCATGTTCAACCATATCCAGACATTTTCATTTGCAAATATTGACAAATACAGTACCGCCGGGCTGGTCACCCGTCTGACCACCGACGTTACCAACCTGCAGAACGCATACCAGATGATCCTGCGGATGTTTACCCGGGCGCCTGCCAGCATGCTCTGCGCCATGATCATGGCATTCCGCATCAACGCAAGGCTGTCCTGCATTTATCTGGCCGCAGTCATTATTTTGGGGATCATCTTATTTTTCATCATACGACATGCCACCGGATTTTTCCAGCAGGCATTTCCCAAGTACGATGAGCTAAATGCCTCCGTCCAGGAAAATGTATCCGCGGTCCGGGTGGTGAAGGCGTATGTTCGGGAGGAGCAGGAGACAGGCAAATTCCAGAAAGCCAGCCAGAACATTTACAACATCTTTGTGAAGGCGGAGTGCAACGTGATCGTCAATGCGCCGCTGATGATGTTCACAGTCTATACATGTATCATCCTGATCAGCTGGCTGGGTGCGAAGATGATCGTCAGTTCCGTGCTGACGACAGGAGAGCTGATGAGCCTGCTGGCGTACTGCATGAATATCCTGATGAGTCTGATGATGCTGTCCATGGTATTTGTCATGATCTCTATGAGTATGGCAAGCATCCGGCGTATTTGCGAGGTGTTGAATGAGACCAGCGACCTGCACAACCCGAAAGAGCCTGTTACCTGCGTGAAGGACGGGAGCATCACCTTCCGCCATGTGGACTTTTCCTATAAAAAAGACAGCGCCGAGCCGGTGCTCAAGGACATCGATCTGGAGATCCGTTCCGGTGAGACGATCGGCATCATCGGGGGAACCGGAAGCGCCAAGACCAGCCTGGTCAACCTGGTGAGCCGCCTCTATGACGTGTCGGAGGGGGAAGTGCTGGTAGGCGGAAAAAATGTAAAGGAATACGATATGGAAGCATTGCGGAATCAGGTGTCTGTGGTGCTGCAGAATAATGTGCTCTTCTCAGGAAGTATTCTGGATAATCTCCGGTGGGGCAATCCGGATGCCTCTGACGCGGAATGCGAAGAAGCGTGCAGGCTGGCCTGTGCTGATGAATTTATCCGGAGGTTCCCGGACGGATACCGGACCCATATCGAGCAGGGAGGAAGCAACGTGTCTGGAGGTCAGAAGCAGCGGCTTTGTATTGCCCGCGCCCTGCTGAAAAAACCGAAGATCCTGATCCTGGACGACAGCACCAGCGCGGTGGATACGGCCACAGACAGCAGGATCCGGCGGGCCTTCCGGGAGGAGATCCCGGATACGACCAAGCTGATCATTGCCCAGAGGATTTCCAGTGTGCAGGATGCGGATCGGATCATTGTCATGGAGGAAGGCCGGATCGACGGCTTCGGAACCCATGAAGAGCTGCTTGCAGGAAACGAGATCTACCGCGAGGTCTATGAGTCCCAGACTCAGGGCGGCGGAGACTTTGATGAGAGCAGCAGGAAAGATCATGAGGATAGCAGAAAGGAAGGTGAAGTGTCATGCCAGGACCGATGAACAGAGGACCGAGAGGAATGAAGCCCCGCGTCAAGAACCCGGGGAAGCTTTTGGCGCGGCTGATGCGCTATGTATTCCGGGACTATAAGATTCATTGCATTTTCGTATTAATCTTCATATTTCTGGGTGTGATCGCCAATGTCCAGGGGACCATGTTTACGAAAAATCTGATCGACGATTATATTACGCCGTTCCTTTTGACGGATACGCCGGATTTTTCTCCGCTGGCGCATGCGATCGGAAGGGTGGCCGTATTTTACGCTGTGGGAATCATTTCGACCTATGCGTACAACCGGATCATGGTGACGGTGACCCAGGGAACACTGCGGGATATGAGAAATGAACTGTTCGCCCATATGCAGAAGCTGCCGATCAAATATTTTGACACCCATGCGCACGGCGATATCATGTCGGTCTACACCAACGATATTGACACATTGCGTCAGATGATCAGCCAGAGCATCCCTCAGATCATCAACAGCGCCATTACCGTTGTCAGCGTCTTTGTCAGCATGGTGATCCTGAGTATCCCGCTGACGGCTGTGACTTTGATCATGGTTGCGGTGATGCTGTTCTGCTCCCAGAAGTCCGCCGCAAACAGCGGAAGATATTTCCTGGAGCAGCAGAGGAACTTAGGCGCGGTGAACGGATATATTGAGGAAATGATGAACGGCCAGAAGGTGGTCAAGGTATTCTGCCATGAGGAAGAGAGCAAAAAGGAATTTAAGGAGCTGAATGATAAGCTCTTTGTCAGCGCGGACCGGGCCAATACATTTGCTAATTTCCTGGGTCCCATCAACGCCCAGCTTGGAAATATCAGCTACGTGATCTGCGCCATGGCAGGCGGCGTTCTTGCTCTGAACAAGGTGGGAGGATTCACCCTGGGCGGGCTTGCCAGCTTTCTGACTTTTAACAAAAGCTTCAGCATGCCCATCAACCAGGTCAGCCAGCAGCTGAACGCTATCGTCATGGCGATGGCAGGCGCGGAGCGGATCTTCCAGCTCATGGATGAACCGGAGGAGACCGACGCGGGCTATGTGACCCTGGTCAATGTGACAGAGGAAGGCGGAGAACTGAAAGAGAGCCGGGAGCGCACCGGAAGATGGGCGTGGAAGCATGTCCATCAGGCAGACCAGTCCGTGGACTATGTGGAGCTTACAGGAAATGTGGTCTTTGACGGGGTGGATTTTGGCTACAATGACGACAAGATCGTGCTCCATGATGTAAAATTATTTGCCGAGCCGGGGCAGAAGATCGCTTTCGTCGGTTCCACCGGGGCGGGCAAGACCACGATCACGAACCTGATCAACCGGTTCTACGACATCCAGGATGGAAAGATCCGGTACGACGGCATCAATGTCAATAAGATCAAAAAAGCGGATCTGCGCCGTTCCCTTGGGATCGTGCTGCAGGATACCCACCTGTTTACCGGGACAGTGAAGGAAAATATCCGTTTCGGCAAGCTGGACGCCACAGAAGAAGAGATCGTGGCAGCGGCAAAGCTGGCGAATGCGGACGGATTTATCCGAAGGCTTCCTAACGGGTATGATACCATGCTCACCGGGGACGGCGCCAACTTAAGCCAGGGCCAGCGCCAGCTTCTTGCCATCGCCCGGGCGGCTGTAGCGGATCCTCCGGTGCTGATCCTGGATGAAGCGACCAGTTCCATTGATACGAGAACAGAGCGGATCATCCAGGAGGGCATGGACCGTCTGATGAGCGGAAGGACTACATTTGTGATCGCCCATCGGCTGTCCACGGTACGCAATTCGGACTGCATCATGGTACTGGAACAGGGACGGATCATCGAACGGGGAACCCACGACCAGCTGATCGAGGAACAGGGGAAATATTATCAGCTGTATACCGGGAACGCGATCACGGCGTAAAATTGCCGGATTTGCTGCTGTGAACAGCGGGCACTATTTACTCGGTTATTAATGCAATGATGTACTAGAGGAGCAGAACAGATGGAATATATTCCCGCCAAAACGATCGTAACAAAGACAAAGGCCCCGTCCCAGTGGTTTGGGATTGATTATAATATGAATATTTACAAAGGCTGCTGCCACGGCTGTATTTATTGCGACAGCCGTTCCGACTGCTATCAGATTGAAGAGTTTGACCGGGTGCGGGCCAAGGAAAATGCGCTGCAGATCATCCGGGACGACCTCCGCAGAAAAACAAAAACCGGCGTGGTCGGTACAGGCGCTATGAGCGATCCTTACAATCCCTTTGAGAAAAAGCTGGAACTGACACGCCATGCTCTGGAATTGTGTGATGCGTTTGAGTTCGGCGCGGCGGTTGCGACAAAGAGCGCACTGCTGGAGCGGGATATCGATATCCTGCAGAGTATTGCGGAGCACTCCCCGGTGCTGCTGAAGGTTACGGTAACGACGGCAGATGACGGCCTGGGAAAGAAGATCGAGCCACACGTTTCCCTGCCGGGGGAAAGACTGCGGATGATTGACAAATTGAGTCAAAGCGGACTGTATGCCGGAATCCTGCTGATGCCGGTACTGCCTTTTCTGGAGGACAGCGAGGAAAGCATCGGGGAGATCATCCGGCGGGCGGAAGCGGCCGGAGCCAGGTTTATCTATCCGGCGTTCGGCATGACGCTGCGGGGAAACCAGCGGGACTGGTATTTTCGAAAGCTGGAGGAATTATTCCCGGGGGAAGGGCTGGCGGACAGATACCAGAAACGGTACGGGAATTATTATGAGTGCCGCAGCCCCCGGGCGAAAAGGCTGTGGGAATACTTTGCAGGGGAATGTGAGAAACGGGGGATCGTGTACCGGATGGAGGACATCATCAGTCAGTATAAGAGGCCTTACCGGGTGGAGCAGCTGAGTTTGTTCTGAAAGATTTTCTCTTGATATTGCTGCTCAGTACCCTTATGATATAAGGAAATAAATTCTGGTGAAGCAGAAGAAAGACATCCGATATCCCAATACCTCTGCGGATTTGATCCGGCGAGTTAAAAAAATGAAAAAAGCTGCGGCATCAGAATGACAATGGATGCCGCAGCTTTTTTCTATATTACAGAGTGATTCCTTTAACAGTTCCTTTTGTCTCTTGACGTATGGTCAGATTAAAATAAAGTGACGACTAAATTATACGAAAGAGGTGGCAGAAATGGGAGCGGTATATGGATATGTTCGTGTAAGCACCAGAGAACAGAACGAAGACAGGCAGATCATGGCGTTGAATGAAAAGAAGGTTCCGAAAAAGAATATTTACATTGATAAACAATCCGGAAAAGATTTTCAACGTCCCATGTATCATCGGATGCTGAAAAAATTGAGGAGGGACGATCTGATCTATGTGAAGAGCATTGACCGTCTGGGAAGAAATTATGAGGAAATCCTGGAGCAGTGGAGAATCCTGACAAAAGAGAAAAAAGTAGACATTGTCGTACTTGATATGGAGCTTTTGGATACGCGCCGGGGCAAGGATCTGATGGGGACATTTTTAAGTGATATCGTACTGCAGGTGCTTTCCTTCGTGGCGCAAAATGAACGGGAGAATATCAGACAGCGGCAGAGAGAAGGAATAGAAGCCGCAAAACTGCGGGGAGTACGCTTTGGCAGGCCCCTGCGGAAAGTTCCGGATAACTTTGAACAGGTCTGTTATAGGTGGATATGCGGTGAGATTATCGGAAAAGAAGCGGCGCAGCTATGCGATATGCCGTTAACAACGTTCTATGGAAGAGCAAAGAAGCTGCGGGATCAATAAAAATACTCAAGTGCATACACAAATTCTAAGAATCACAACATGATTCTATAATTTTATTCTATATTTTATGAAGCCTTGTGAAGAACCGGAAAAAATCTTGACAGTAATGTAGGTTTTAGTTATAATATTTGAATTGTGAAATATAAGTATCAGTAGGGATTCCTATTGAAAGAGCCGGAAGATAAGAGGCAGAAAGACAGCAGAGCGCAGGCGGAAAAAGGATAAGCTGTTATTGCTCACAAGCGGAGTGGGTTTACAGTAATAATTATCAGCCTGTCAGCAGACAATACAGAGAGAAAACAGATAGAATGAAAGAGAGGAAGCAAAGGTCATCATGGCGGATTCAAAGAAAAGGTTACTTACTTATGCAGGCTTGAAAGCACTGGAGGACGAACTGGAAAATCTGAAGGTGGTAAAGAGAAAGGAAGTCGCTGCCAAGATCAAGGAAGCCAGGGAGCAGGGCGACTTATCCGAGAATGCGGAGTATGACGCGGCGAAGGACGAGCAGCGCGACATCGAAGCGAGAATTGAAGAACTGGAAAGCATTTTGAAAAATGCGGAGGTCGTGGTAGAGGATGAGGTAGACTTCGACAAGATCAACGTGGGCTGTACGATCAAGGTCTTTGACATTACCTTTGATGAAGAGATGGAGTTTAAGATCGTAGGCTCCACGGAAGCGAACAGTCTGGAAGGGAAGATTTCCAACGAGTCGCCGGTAGGCCAGGCGCTGATCGGCAAGAAGGTCGGCGACGTGGTGAACGTAGAGACACAGGCAGGAGTCAACCAGTACAAGGTGCTGGATATCAACCGGTCGATGTAAAGAGGACGGTTGTCAGTTGATACATCTGCGGAGGAAAAGAAAGGAGAAAACAAATGTCTGACCAGCAGAAGCAGGCTCAGGAGCCGGATTTGAACCAGTTGAGAAAGGTTCGACGCGAGAAGTTAGCGGATTTGCAGGCAAATGGAAAGGACCCCTTTGCTATCACCAGCTATGATCAAACGCATCACAGCCAGGAGATCAGAGACAGATATGAAGAACTGGAAGGCACCCAGGTATCCATTGCGGGCCGTATGATGTCAAAGCGGGTCATGGGAAAAGCTTCATTCTGCAATATCCAGGACCTGAAGGGCAACATCCAGTGCTACGTGGCGAGAGACAGCGTAGGGGAGGATGTGTACAAGGACTTTAAGAAGTTTGACGTAGGCGACCTTGTAGGAATAAAGGGTGAGGTCTTTACGACAAAGACAGGAGAGAAGTCCATCCATGCAGGCAGCATCACATTGCTTGCGAAGAGCCTCCAGATCCTTCCGGAGAAGTTCCATGGGCTGACCAATACGGATCTGCGTTACCGTCAGAGATATGTGGATCTGGTCATGAATCCGGAGGTGAAGGATACCTTTGTCAAGCGTTCCAAGATCATCAGCGCGATCCGCAGGTATCTGGACGGACAGGGATTCATGGAGGTGGAGACGCCGATGCTGGTGCAGAATGCCGGCGGCGCCGCTGCACGGCCGTTCGAGACGCATTTCAATGCGCTGGACGAGGACATCAAGCTCAGGATTTCCCTGGAGCTGTACTTAAAGCGTCTGATTGTCGGCGGTATGGAGCGTGTTTACGAGATCGGGCGTGTGTTCCGCAACGAAGGTCTTGACACCAGGCACAATCCGGAATTTACATTGATGGAGCTGTATCAGGCATATACGGACTACCACGGCATGATGGATCTGACGGAGAACCTGTACCGCTATGTGGCGCAGGAAGTACTGGGAACCATGAAGATCGTATACAACGGCGTGGAGATGGATCTGGAAAAGCCGTTTGAACGGATCACCATGGTAGACGCCGTGAAAAAATATGCCGGCGTGGACTTCTCCAATGTAAAGACGGACGCTGAGGCAAAAGCCTTAGCGGACGAGCACCATCTGGAATATGAGGACAGGCATAAGAAGGGCGATATCCTGAACCTGTTCTTTGAAGAATATGTGGAAGAGCATCTGGTACAGCCGATCTTCGTGATGGATCATCCCATCGAGATTTCTCCTCTGACCAAGAAAAAACCGGACAACCCGGATTATGTGGAGCGTTTTGAGTTCTTCATGAACGGCTGGGAGATGGCCAACGCATACTCCGAGCTGAACGACCCCATTGACCAGAGGGAACGCTTCCGCGCACAGGAAGAACTCCTGGCGCAGGGGGATGAAGAAGCCAACACGACGGATGAAGATTTCATGAATGCATTGGAGATCGGTATGCCGCCTACAGGCGGGATCGGATTCGGGATCGACCGGATGTGTATGCTGCTGACAGATTCCGCGGCGATCCGGGACGTGCTGGCGTTCCCCACAATGAAGCCCATCGACAAATAAACCCAGTAAAATCAAGGGTTTCCGGCTCCTCAAATCCGAGTTGACAACAAATTGACAACAATTTTTCGTATCAATACGAAGAATTACGACGCAGAATGAATAGTTGGCGGCTGAAACGCAATACAGCACGTATCGCTGAGAGAACACTTTTTGAAAGAAATTTCAAAGGTGTTCTCTTTTTTTCGTTTGGTGCAACTCTCTGTCGAACAACAAATTGAATGGAGGATTTAATTTATGATTAGTGACAGGACGAAAGCCTATTATGATTTGAAAAAACGAAATGATGTGCGAGAAAGTGCAAAGAGACTGCGCAGGCAGTTCCTCCGGTATAAGGATGCAGAAATCGTCTATAGCATTACGCACAAGAAACTGTTGGAGCTCGCTGGTAAAGCAGGAGCTATATATCGAATGGATGGAACTGTTCTGATTAACCGGGATATTTTTGATGAATATCTGGAACAGTTTCATGAGCCGAGTACCTTGGCTTCACAGGAGGATAAAGAATGAGCGGGAATCTATGGATGTTTTCGGATATGTTGGACGATGAAGATGCGAAGATGATACAGCATGAATTCGTCACCTATTATGAGGGCGCTGATTATTACGGACTGGGTCTGAAAGTCTTTACAAGGTTGGCCCATGAAGCAGGTGCGGTGTATAAGATTGGAAAGCGGGTCTTAATACGGCGAGATATTTTTGAAGAGTATCTCAGGATATTGCGACGCAAAGAGGATACATCCGAGATGGATGAAAACATGAAAAGTGAGGATAATGATATGAGACAAGGAGCATTAACATTAGATGCCCAGACTGGGCGAATGGATATCCGATTTGATCTGGAGAATTATTACGGAGGTCTCCACTGCGGAGAGTGTCTGGATATTCTTATCAATGGAGATTGGGTACCGACCAGAATTGAAATGGGAGACGGTTGGTATCTGACTGGGATCAAGACGGACAATCTTGAAGGTCTGATTGTAAGAATTTAATAGTAACTTATCGCCGGGCGGTTTCTTATTTTAGGAAGCCGCCCTATTTTTATGCCCATTTTTAAGGAAGGAGGGTACCTGAGTGAAATGTCTGATGAAATACCAGTGGGTAAAGCTGCCCAGAAATCGTCTGCCTGAGGGCAAGGGGGTAATGGGCGCATGGGCGCGTTTAGCGTCCCGTGCGGCATTCCGCAAGGGACAAGCCCTCTACTGTGGGCATATAAACGCTGTAAGCCCCGGAATGTGGTCCGGAGGCATTGTGGGGTTAAAGAGTATTCTCTGTCTAAAAAGCCGCCAGAAGGCTCTGGAAGTGCTTCAGACGCTGGCTGGCTTAGGTTATGTGCAGTATACACTTGACTCTAAAACGAAAAAGCTGACATATCAAATTACAGATTGGGTAGTGAAATGTTCCGGAGAGGAATGTATGCAGGGCGCTGTTTATGCCACAGAAGGCTATGGTTTTCTATGCCTTCCGCGTAATATCACAGAACGTCTTGCGGAGAAGCGATATATCTTTGAGGAATCGGACGCATGGATGGATCTCTGGTGCCATTCCGTATGGGAAGACCCGAACAATGCGTTTTCTTTTATGGCTCCAACTGTCCAGTATGGGAAGTACGGGGCTTTACTCACATTGGAAACCTTGGGACAGCGCTGGGGCTGGGAAAAGACAAAGGTATGGAGGTTTATGAAAAAGCATGGGGATGTCTTTGCCCTATACCGCCTTCCAGGCTCTTATGGCTGTCTCATTTTTAATAAACTGTATCCGGCAGGATCAGAGGTTTCAGTTCCAAGCCAGGAGGAAGTTATGCGTATTCTTGGCAAAATACGCATTTGTGGTGCAAATACGCAGAAGTCAGGTTCAGACCATGAGCATATGAATAAGCTCATCACATGGTATAGCCGCAGACTGACTGGAAGTAACCTGTCAGATGCAGCCATACAGGATGCTGAAAATCGCGTTGCATTTTCAGACCCTATAATACGCGCGTATCTTTCTCCGTGTAGGAATTGTAAGAATTGTGGATATGACTGCCAAGGTAAAGGTTATATGACACAGGCAGTGATTGAAACGAGTAAAATCCGCGGGCCATGTGAGCCGGTGGATATCACAAAAATAGCAAAGGAGTGTTTTACATATGAGCAAGCAGGATGAAAAAAAGCTGTATGAACAGCAGGAAAACAGGATATTGGCGCAGTCAGACGCATTTATTTCCCTTCTTACAAAGCGAGGGATTCTTGGAGATCAAAAAATTGATGATGAAAAGGTGCGTGCTGCCCAGAAGGAGAAAAAGCGGAATGCTTATCACAATACCCAGATGCTTCTCAAGAATTACCGGAAGATGGTTTGGGTGTTCAGCTGTTACCCGGAGGAGATTTTGCAGGAACTGGAGGCTCCGTTTGAGAACTTTGACCGAATGGTGGACAGGCTGGATCTGGAGATGGCCATTGGGAATAAAAGGATGGAGAGCCGTCTGGAAGCTGCGGCAAGGTCGAGACTGTTGCTGGATCGGTTTAACGAGGCAATGGCGGTTCTCCGCAAGGAGCCGACACGGGGTGAGAAGCTGTATCAGCTGATCTATACGGCCTATCTGGCGCCGGAAAAGCTGAAGTTGGAGGAGATACTGTTCCGATTGGACCTGTCACAGAGGCATTATTACAGGCTTCGTGAGCAGGCAATTTCTATTCTTTCCATTCGTCTGTGGTCGGCGCCCAGTGAAGATGTGGATGTATGGCTGGAGCTGCTGACGCTCTTTGAACATTTGGAATGACAATTTCAGGGTAAACAAATTGGCACAAAAATGGCATATGTTCCGCCGATGACAGGGGAATAAAGCCGTGCTATACTTGTATCATCCCAAACTGGGATTGGGCAAACAAAGATGCCGTTTCTGAAGCTGAAATGCTTTTAGAAGCGGCATTTTTTATTGCCTAAAATCAAAGAAGGAGGTACTCGGCATGGTTAAACAAATCAAAAGAGGCGGAGGGCGCATGAAGACCGCCTACTGGTCACTGGTTGGTATGGCGTCTGCAATGCTGATTTCGCTGCAGCCTGTCATGGCGGACACAATCTGGAACCGCTTTTCGACGATCATGAAGGATGTGTACGGCCAGCTGGTGGGAATCAGCACCATTGTGGCGGTAACGGCGGCGGCCATTGCGCTGATTGTTAGGATGATTTCCAGAAACCAGCGTGCAGTCGATGAGGCAACGAGCTGGCTCAAACGAATTGTAGTGACGTGGATTGTCCTCAATTCCCTGGGTTTTGTTGTTGCTTATCTGCAACCCCTCATTGCCGGCGGCAATTACACAGGATAACCAAAAAAGAGAAAGCAGATGGAGGAGGTGATAATAGATGCTTGATTGGATTTTTGAAGGAATCGTGACGTGGATCAGTAGCATTGTTTCACAGATGATGGATGCGGTATCTGGTTTGTTCCTTCAAGCTTTGGGAACGGATATGACAGCGATGGAAGAATACTTTCCATTCGTGTCTAAGGCATTTACGGTCATGCAGTACACAGCATGGGCGATTCTGTTCCTTGTAACGGTATGGCAGCTTTTCCGTGTCTTTGGAGGACCAATCACAGAGGCAGAAAATCCGTGGGTGCTTTTGGCAAGAGGTTCAATCTTTGCTTTATTGATTGGCTATGCAAAGCCGATTTTCATGATTGTGCTGGATATCGCCCGTGCGCCATATACGGCTTTGATGGAGATTACCATGTCGGCAGAGGATTTTACCTTTGCAGGTGTGGAACAGGCGCTGTCCAATGGTTTGACCACGATTGTAGCTATCGTATCGGTGGTAGGGCTGCTGCTTCTCATCATTTTAGAGATTGCCCTTGGGTGGAATTATTTTAAGCTGTTACTGGAAACCGTTGAACGCTATATTGTGGTTGGCGTACTCTGTTACACCTCCCCTCTGGCTTTTTCTATGGGTGCTTCCAAAACAACGGCGCCGGTTTTCAAAAGCTGGTGTCGTATGGTGGGCTCACAGCTTTTGTTGCTGGTGATGAATGTATGGTTCCTCAGGGGCTTTAACAGCTCCATGGGACAGTATATCGGAAATGGCGGTGCGCTCTCCACAGGTCAGGGCAGTATTTTTCTCTGGCTGTTCTGTGCGCTGGCATTTTTGAAGACGGCGCAGAAGTTTGACAGCTACCTGGCGGCCATGGGGCTGAATGTTGCCCAGACCGGTTCCAGCATGGGTATGGAGCTTTTGATGGCAGCGCGGGTGATCAGCGGCGTGGGAGGCGGTGTGAAAAATGCAGGCAGTATGTTCCATAGTGCAAGCACTGCAACCGGAACGGGTGCAGCCGCAAGCGGATTTGCTTCCGGGTTCGCATCACGCTTCAAGCCAAATTCTTTTGTCCGTGACGCAGTTGTGGATGGCGGAAGCCGTATGGGTGCCGGTGGCAGCATCGGTTTTGTCGGTCGTGCCTTTGGCGGCATGGCGGCACGTAATGGCGCTACTCTTACAGGAGACTCCATTTCTTCTGTAGCTTCAAGAAATCCTGGTGTTTCCGGGACAATTGCCGGGGACATTGCAGACCGCAGCCTTGCGGGCTATATGCCCCAGCTGCAGGGCCACCAACTGAAAGACACCCAGATTACAGGAGGTCAGATCAGTACAACTTCAATTGGTGCAGATGGAAAGAGCACAGCGCTTGAAATGTATAACGCATCACAGTTTGAGAAACCAGATGCGCCACATTCCGTGGTTACAGCTTCTGATGGAAGCCAGTGGTACCAGATGGCAAGCGGAGCCGGGGCAGGTGCATTTTATGATGCGCCGGCATTTATGGGAAGCCCGTCAGAAGCGGCGCAGGTTGCGGCGGCTTTCCCCGATGCTTCCGAGGGAACAACCCTCAGGACGGTTGGCGATGGCGTGATCGAGGCAAGCTCCGAGTCTGGCAATACCATGTGGTACAACAGTGCCTACTATGATGAGCCGGATGCGCCGCATACGATTATGCAGTCGGCAAACGGTGTAGACTGGTATGCGATGCAGCAGCACGCAGAAACACCTGCCTTTGAGCAGGGCGAGGCAGCTTTTGCCTATAACCAGGCGCAGTTCCAGCAGTTTATGCCGGGATATGAACAGCAGGTATCCTCTGTGGATGGATCCGGGCGTAAGGATGGTCATTTTGAGGTCCGCCATGAAAATGGATCCGGAACCATGTTCTACGATACATCCCAGTATGCGGCTCCCCGTGGGGATTATCAGGTGTTTGAAGATGCCCGCGGAGGCCAGTGGTATGCGATTCGCGGCGAAGCCGCCGTGGAACGCAAGCCGGTATACCAGGATGGCAAACCGGTTTATGACGGTGACAGTGTACGGACAGTCTCTGTGGAAACTGTTCGGTATAAGAATACGCCATCACGCTTTGGAGAGCCAAAACCCCGCAACCATGGGGAGATGAAACCGCCGAGGCGGAAACGGTAAAATAAGTGCAGGCAGCCGAATCAGAGAGATGCTGGTTCGGCTGTTTTGCATATTTCATGTTGAAATTACGCTGCTTTTGCAGCAGCTTGATATAAGGAGGTGGACCCAATGGCTGAGCCAGAAAAACAGCAAATCGGTGATGGCTCTGATAATTATGGACAGGCAGCCGGGCAAATGGCAAAAGCGGCAAAGCAGGCAGGCCAGGAAGCAGCAAAGCAAACGGCAGCAAAAGGTGCGGAGGCTACGGCTAATGCGGCCGCCGCTACAGTAAAGGCCAGTGTGGAGGGTGGAAAGGCCGCCGCAGAAATCGCTGCCGGCACTGCCGCAGGTGGTCCATGGGGCGCTATCCTGTCTGCGGCATGGGCAATGCGCCATACTCTTTTTAAAATACTGGTATGTATCTGTCTGTTTCTGTTGTTCCTGATTACCATGATTGTTTCCCTGCCGACGATTGTATCAAACAGTATTTTCGGACTGGATGGTACAAAGCCGACAGAAGGAGCAACCCTGATGTCAGCCTATACGGAGATGTCAGGTGCCGTGTCTGGTGTGGTAGATGAAGGATATAACCAATCGCTTTCTCATGTGGATCAGCTGATTACAAACGGTGGATATGATTATGATCTTTCGATGGATGCACTTATCAATTACGCACAGAGTTCCGCCGGATATGATGTCTGTTATATACTGGCAGCTTATTCAGCGTCCATGCAACAGCAAAATACAGGCAAGGATGATATGGTATCAAAGCTTAGAGGCTGTGCCGGGGAGATGTTCCCCGTTACATCAGAAGAAAAGGAAAAAGAGATCATCATTCCTGTTTCCTATTATACATATAAGCCGATAACACTTACCGTAGTTACGAATAAGGTGCAGACCGGGACGATTAACGGTACGCCCCAATATCGGTATGATACGGCATCAAAGACCTACTATCTTCCGGATGAGGCGCATAGCAGCGATACGGCTGTCACGGTGGATGCCTATAAAGAGGTGGCGGTGGATATTCCCGTTTATTCCGGTGGGAAGATTACGGGAACAACCACGGCAAACTATTATGTGGCTAACGGGCAGGAAACACTGACCCCAGGTACAGAGATCATCAAATATCTGGAGTGTACCATTCATCCATTTGATAATACAGTGGTTGCCAAAGCGTTTGGCATTGACCTAAATGCAAAATACGATCAGTTTAACCTTACTTATGGCGAAGTAATCCAGAACATGGCGAATGCGTTAAAACGGACGCTGTATGGTTCTGTGAGCGGCGGACAGGCGGTTCCCCTGACGGACGCCGAGCTGATTGCTTTTGTGAACCGGCAGAACTGTAGTGCGACAAGAAAGCACATCTTGAGCACCGCTCTGTCCCTTGTGGGCAAGGTTCCTTATTTCTGGGGTGGTAAGTCAGCACCCGGGTGGAACGATGAATGGAATACGCCAAGACTGGTAACAGCTGCAGGATCTTCTACGACAGGCACGATACGTCCTTATGGGCTGGACTGTTCAGGCTTCAGTACATGGGTATTTAATACTGCTGTGGGTGTAGAAATTGGTGCAGGTTGTAACGGGCAATATCCAAATACCTATGGGATTTCTGCATCAGAGCTTTTGCCTGGTGATTTGGGATTTTTAGCAGATGATGACGGATGGGGACATGTCCTTATTTTTGCCGGGTTTGGGGAGAGCGGAGAACGAATGTGGGTGCATTCTTCTGGTGGACAGGGCGTTATTCTAAATACGCCAAGTTATGAAGGAAGCCTTTCCTACCGGCGTCTTAGCATTGTAGATTACGATGCACCGGTATTGGGTGAGATTTCAGGAACACCCATTTCTACTTTAGAAGTGGATGTCACCCATTACTGTGCATGTGCAAAATGCTGCGGCAGTAATGCAGACGGAATTACCGCCAGCGGCAAACAGGCGGCCCGCGGCATGGTGGCAATGTCAAGCTATTATCCGTTTGGCACGCAGATTATGATAAACGGAACCATGTATACCGTAGAGGATCGCGGTGGTTCCGGCATTGAAAATGACATCCACCGTGTGGATATTTTTGTGCCGGATCATAACGAAGCGCTGCGTTTGGGCAGATACAAGACAACAGCTACGATTTACAGAATAGGCAGGTGAGAAATTTTGGATGAAAAGGAGTACAGCAATATTTATGCCATACCGGCGAACTATACAGATTCCGGCAAGATTTTTGGTGGAATGCTGGAGCCGAGGAATGCAGTAGAGACAGGGATATTATTAGTCATTTTGGGATATCCGGAATTGATGTTGATTCCCATGTCCGGAACGATTCGCATCGTCGTTATGACGCTAACACTTTTACCGCTTGCTGTTCTTTCCATGATGGGTATTGACGGCGATTCGCTGTTTCAGTATATAGGACACATCATTCGGTATTTTGCAAGCAGGAGAAAATTACATTACAGAAGGGTGGGATATAGATATGACCCAAAGCAGCTCCGAAAAAAGAAAAAAGGCAGCTCGGCAAAGAAAAAAGGCAAAAAAACCGGAAAAGCTGGAGTTCGTTCAGGACTTCATTCCGGTTAAAAGTCTCCAGCATGGTATTATTGAAACGACTGATGGGAGATATATTCGGATTCTTGAAATTGAGCCGATTAACTTTATGCTGCGTTCCGGAGAAGAACAGTTCAATATCATATCGTCTTTTGCCAGCTGGCTGAAAATTTCTCCTATGCGGCTTCAGTTTAAAAGCATTACCAGAAAGGCGGATTCAGATAAGCACGTCGCCATGATTCACGAAGAACTGGAAGTAGAGGAAAGTGAAGAATGCCGGCACCTTGGAGAAGGTTATATCCGTCTGATTAAGGATGTGGGAAGCAGGGAAGCGCTTACAAGGCGCTTCTTTTTAATTTTCCAGTATGAAGAAATCCGCCGTGGAGATGGAGATGATTTCTCCCAGATTTATGGCATGATGCAGACAGCGGAGCAGAATGCCCGTGCTTATTTTCTGCAGTGTGGGAATACGATTCTCCAGCCGAAAGATCCGGATGAGGCAACGGCGGAGATTTTATATATGTTTTTTAACCGTCGGTCTTGTGTGGATGAGCCGTTTTCCTCCCGCGTGAACCGTGTGGTCGTGGATACGATGGCGGCAAAGGATAAGGTCATTGGCGTGGATCCCATCCCGCCGATCCGCATGGCGCATTTTCTGTCGCCGCGCGGCATTGATCTGACCCATCATAATTATGTTGTGATGGACGGATTGTATTATTCGTTCCTGTTTATCAAAGGAAACGGTTATCCGGGTATGGTACGGGCAGGATGGATGTCGGCACTCATCAATGCCGGGGACGGGATTGACATAGATGTGCAACTGCGGCGTGAGAATCGGAGTAAGACAATTGATAAAGTAGCACAGCGCATTCGCCTCAACCGCACGAAGCTGAAAAGCATGCAGGATACCAGCACCGACTATGAGGAATTGACCAATTCCATACAGGCGGGCTACTTCATAAAGAATGGCATTGCCAACAACAATGAGGACTTGTTCTATATGTCCGTATTCGTTACGGTTTCCGCCAAAGGCTATGAGGAACTGATGTGGCGTAAACAGCAAATCGTGGATATGTTAAAGTCTATGGATATGTATGTGAGCGACTGTCGTTTCCAGCAGGAAGCGGCGCTCCGCTCTGTGATGCCGTTCTTAAAGATTGAGCCGTCACTGGAAAAGAAATCAAAACGGAATGTGCTGACCAGCGGCGCAGCCTCTGCCTATATGTTTACATCTTTTGAAATGTCGGACGATACAGGCGTGCTGCTGGGCATCAACCGGCACAATAATTCGCTGTGTATCGTGGATCTGTTCAATACAAAGAAAAACAAGAACGCCAACCTGAATCTGCTTGGCACCAGCGGCGCAGGCAAGACCTTTACCATGCAGCTTCTGGCGCTCCGTATGAGAATGAGGGGAATCCAGTGTTTTATCCTGGCACCAATCAAGGGACACGAGTTCCGCAGGGCCTGCAAGAAGATCGGCGGCGAGTTCATCAAGATTGCTCCCGGTTCCCCGCACTGCATCAACATCATGGAAATCCGGCATACCATCTCTCCGGAGATGGAGCTGATTGACGAGATTGACTACAGTGAAATGGATTCCATGCTGGCTCGTAAGATTCAGCAGCTGATGACGTTCTTCTCCCTGCTGATTCCGGATATGTCCAATGAGGAAGAGCAGATGCTGGACGAGGCTTTGATTCAGACTTATGCAAAGTTCGGAATCACACACGACAATGATTCGCTGTATGTAAGTCGCAGCGTCTCCACGCCGAAGATGAAAAAAATGCCGATTATCGGGGATCTTCATGAGGAATTGCTGAAAAATCCCATGACGAAGCGCATTGCTATTATCATCAGCCGCTTTGTAACAGGTTCCGCCCAGAGCTTCAACCAACAGACCAACGTG
The DNA here is from genome assembly GCA_000403295.2 of Lachnospiraceae bacterium M18-1. Classification (GTDB taxonomy): domain Bacteria; phylum Bacillota; class Clostridia; order Lachnospirales; family Lachnospiraceae; genus Schaedlerella. Next base: position 149,077 of record KE159609.1, read on the forward strand.
GACCTGTCCAATAAATATATCGTGCTTGACCTTTCGGAACTGAAAGGCAAATTACTTCCGGTCGGTATGTTCATTGCACTCGATTACGTGTGGGATACGGTTAAGGCAGATCGTACCAAAAAGAAAGCCATTATGATTGATGAAATATGGCAACTGATCGGCGCCAGCTCCAACCGGATGGCGGCAGAGTTCTGCTTAACTATCTTCAAAACCATAAGGGGCTTTGGTGGTGCCGCCGTCTCCGCAACACAAGACTTGTCCGATTTCTTCGGTTTGGAGGATGGCAAGTATGGACGTGCGATTATCAATAACAGCAAGAATAAGATTATTCTGAATCTGGAGCCGGATGAAGCCAAGTATGTGCAGGAAGTGCTGAAACTGACCAAAACAGAGATTCGTTCTGTTACCCGGTTTGAGAGGGGCGAAGCATTGGTCTGCTCTAACAATAACAAAGTTCCTGTTGTAATCAAAGCTTCCAAAGAGGAGCAGGAAATGATTACAACCGACCGGGCTGAGTTGGAGGCGCTTTTAAAGGAACGCCAGCAGGAACAAACGCATTCTGCGTAGAATACGCATTTTATAAAAAATACGCACAAAAAGGAGGTGTTGCCTATGCTGCTGCAAGATGAGCAGTATGTTGTAAAGTGGCTCTCACAATATGGAGCTTTGCCTAAAACCCAGATTACACGAATGCTGCAAAAGCCAGCCCAGACCGCAGATAAAATCCTTCGGAACCTGAAGAAGCAGATGCGGATTGCGGATGTGTCGAGCGGCTATTATATTGGGCTGGATGCGATGGATAAACCGGATCAGCGGACCATTCTTGCCGTATGGGTTCTTTTGAAATTCATTGATTATGTTGACCCAATGGCGCATTATCCGGCGGTTTATCCATCTCAGCTTTTTTTCTTAAAGGAGAATATCGGTTACGAAATCGTGGTGTTATATGAAGGCGAGCAGAATCTTTTGAAACTGCTCCAACCTCAGGAGGATTTGAAGTATATTATTGTCCTTCCCCGTATCTCTATGGCATACGGGATGCGGCTTCCTCATGCACCCTGCTTGTTTGCAACTGTGGATTTTCAGGGGGATGAGGAGCCAGGGGTTACTTTCTATTCAGAGGAGGCGGTGAGCGATGATAAAATTTCTGGACACGATGGGTAAAATCGTGAGATTGGAAAAGCGATTGCAGGAGCAGCTTGCTTCTATACAATGGTTTTGTGAAAATGGGAGCACTTATGAAGTTTATCTGCATTCACTTAATATGGAAGAAACAGCGGAGCGGCTGGTTCTTTTGACACGGACGCTTCCCGCTTACACCGGTGTGCCGAATGCAAAGCTTGAGGTAGAGCGTCGGATAAAGGATTGTATTCCCGTAGAAATCGGTTTTACGGCGGAGGGCTGGTTTTGTCTCCGCATCCCGGCTTTGCTTCCGAAAAAGTCGGGCGGGTCGGCGGATTATATCCGCTCTTTTTTATATCCTGCTATGCGGGCTTTTTTTGAAAAGCAGCCTCCTGTGCGGTATCGGGACGGTATCCTGATTTATCGTCATGTATATGACAAAGCCAGACCCGAAAGAAAAAAGCGGGATCATGACAACATTGAAATCAATATGGTTTCGGATATCGTAGCCATGTATGTGATGACGGACGATGGCCCATCGGTCTGCTCTCATTATTACTGCAGCGCAGAAGGATCGGAGGACCGGACTGAGGTTTATGTAGTGCCAAAATGGGACTTCCCCATTTGGCTGGTAAAGGAAACAGGGATACCGGATGAGGGGGTACTGCTCTATGAAAAAAGGTAAATTTAACCGAAAAAACATATGTAAAAACGATGCTTATCGGGCGGAGAAAAAATACATATCTTCTGAGAGGGCAAAAAAGCCCAGTATAGCAGCAGTTTGGGGGCGTCATTACGCCGGAAATTCCGACAAAGAGAGCAGTCATGTTGTCGGAAAATGCTTATGAGCGGAGGTGAGGGTCTATGGTTCATTTCCGCCCGGGCAGTCAGGTCTGGCAGATCATCACGCTCCTTTCATTTGTGGGGGAGTTCCCATTCAAAAGCCTCTCTCTGCTTGGGAGTGAACGGGTCTATAAGGCTCTTATTTCCAGACTGACTACGCTTCAGACGATTCGTAATTTCAATTCCGGTGACGAAATCACCTGCCGCCTCCTGACCGTATCCGGGAAAGGGGCGGGCAAGACCATACGGCTCTACAAGGGTGCGCTTCCCATACTGGAATGGCTGCATCCGGGTGTATATGGATATTATATGGATTCATTCTGGGGACACCGCTTTCCAGGAGACGTATCACACCGGGACAGGAACCACCGGGTTGCGGAAGCTGCGGCGATGTTCCTGAAAGCCGGTATGGAGGCAAGGCCATATCTTCTCCCCAGGCTTCAGAACAGGGAGATTCTGCAGGTTGTGCATGGTACGCCCTGTTTTTATCTGGCTAAGGATCTGAAGAAAGTTGGGGAAGCGGAGATGAACAAGACCATGTTCACCCGCATGGCCGGCGCATTATTTTCTTCCGGCAGATGTTATGCCGTTTATAATACGAGGGATGCTGTGATGAAGTGGAGCGGCATGGGTGAGTATAAAGCCCTCCACAGTCTGATCGAGCTGGCAAGACTGAATGCCGGTATTTTGGAGGTGGATTCAGCGATACTGTTTGGTCAGTCTGGAGAGACAGCGCTGCGAACCCTGTTAGAATCAGACAAAACCAGACGGCTGGAGTTTCGATTCGATTCCATTTACCGCCATGTCCATTTTATCCCAATGAACGGGGACGGTATCCGGCAGCTGCGTCTTCTTTCTGCACCAGATTGGAAAGCGCAGCTCCTTGAACTTTTATTTGAGCCTGAGGTCAGATCCTATGACCGAGGGCTTTTTGAATACGACGCTTGTGTGAATGGCGTAAATATCTTATCGCATCTGGATGGGGACATTGCAAGACTCATTCGCTTTCGGGATGCAATTGAAAACCAAACCGGACGGTTTGAGGTTCTATGCTTTCCCCACCAGACGCACTTCCTCCGGGAATACTTGGGCGGGCTTGCCAGCATCAAAACCATCGGAATGGACTCGGTGGAAGCGGAGCTTTGCCCAGAGAGGAGGAATTTGTTTGAAAGATAAAAAAAGGACAGTCGGCATTACCACGGCTGTCATACTGGGATGCACAGCGTTTTTCTATCTTGGCGGAATGCTTGGCCAATTGTTTTCAAATTACGCAGCCTGGATGCAGGCGGATGGGCTTGCTGGTGAGGCGGCTATGAAACCGGTCAGTTGGAACCCTGTGGTGTGCTTCCCAATGGCGTTTACCCCAGACGGGCTGAAAGGATTGCTCGGAATCTTGGTTCTTGGCGGAGGAGTCTTTGCATATGTCAAGCTTCATGATAAGTTTGACGGAAAAAGCTATGACCCTAGAGGTTTCACCAAAAGCAAGACCGGAATTTACGGAACCGCCTCATGGATGGAAGAAAAAGAAATGCACGAGGTGCTGGAGGTGTCCTCTGTCGATAAAGCAGAAGGAACGATTCTGGGTGAGTATAAGGGAAAAGCGGTCTGTATGCCGAAGGACACCAGACTCAACCGGCATATCGCCATATTCGGTGCATCGGGTACCATGAAATCACGCGCTGTCATCCGGAATTCACTATTCCAGGCACTAAAGCGTGGTGAGTCTGTGATTATCACGGACAGTAAGGCAGAATTATATGCCGATACGGCAGAGATGTACCGGCAGGCAGGCTACGAGGTAAAAATCTTTAACCTGGTCACGCCTGAGCATGGGGATTCGTGGAACTGCATGTCAGACCTAAACGGCGATACCCTGATGGCGCAGGTGCTCACTAACGTCATTATCGGCAATACCAGTTCCGGCAAAGGTGACCATTTTTGGGACAATGGAGAAGGAAACTTGTTGAAGTCTTTGATTCTTCTGGTAGACCAGGACAGAACCCGAAGTCCCGATATGAAACACCTTACTGCAGTATATCAGCTCCTGACCCAGAACAGCGAGCGGCAGCTGACGGCAATGTTTGACAAGCTTCCGCTTGATCATCCGGCAAGGGCGCCTTTTAATTTATTCGCTCAGTCCAGCGACACCGTGAAATCTGGCATTATCTTAGGACTCGGCACACGGCTGCAGGTGTTGCAGAACCAGGCGGTACAGCGGATCACAAGTCAGTCTGACATTGATTTGACTTCCCCTGCCAGACACAAATGTGCATATTATATTATCCTGAGCGACCAGGACGCCACTATGGCATTCCTGTCATCGCTCTTTTTTTCGTTCATGTTTATCAAACTGACTCGGTATGCAGACAGTCGGCGAAATGGCCGCTGCGATGTGCCTGTAAATTTAATCTTGGATGAGTTTAACAATGTGGGCCGCATTGGTGGTGCAGAAGACGGGTCGGATTTTGCCCGGTCTCTTTCGGTTGTCCGTTCCAGAGATATCCGGGTCATGCTGGCAGTGCAGAGCTTGGGTCAGTTACAGAACCGGTATCCCAATAACCTGTGGGCCGAGATTATCGGCAACTGCGATATCCAATTGATGTTGGGATGTACCGACGAGGTTACGGCTGAGTATATCTCGGCAAGATCAGGGGATATGTCCGTACAGGTAAATTCTACTATGACAGTGCGGCAAACCATTGCAATCGCTCAGGTCATTCCCCAGTATCGTCATACTGAGGGACAGGGACGGAGAAGACTTCTGACTCCGGATGAGGTCCTGCGGCTTCCAAACGAAGAAATGCTCTGCGTCATACGAGGCTGTAACCTCTTGAAGCTCACAAAACTGGATTTTACAAAACATCCCATGTCGAAGCGGATTGTGAGGACATCCATCATGGATTACCAGCCGGCAACAATATTTACGGCACCGATACTCAGTGAACCTGTCCCAGTGGCAGAGCCGGAGAAAAAGCCGGCACGCAAAAAAAGTCTTTACAGTTCGGCAAAACCGCCGGCTGAATTTTAATTTTACAGGAGGTACTAACTATGGCAACAAAAAAACAAGAATTGCTCCCTGAGGAGGAAGCTCTGCAGGAAGCAGCCCCTCAGACTGATGTGAATCCGGAGCTTGAGGAGATGTCCCAGCCTGAAGACAGCTCCCCGGATACGGCACTGCCCCAGACTGACTCTGAAACTTCAACAGAAGGCGCCTCTTCAGAGGAATTCAGGGATGCAGAAGCGGCAGAAGCTCCCGTCTCCCAGATTGATATGGAAACAAATGACGGGCAGCCGCCTTCGGAGTCGGCAGAAGAAATATCTTCCCAGACGGATATGGAGAGTGCCGAAGACGACACCTCTTCAGAAAACGCATCGGACAAAACTACTCCCCAAGAGGGCTCCCCCCAGACTGAGCCGGAGAAAGTGAAAAAGCCCCGCGGGCGTAGGAAGACCAAGGAAAATCCATCCCAGTCTGACACAGAAGCGGATTCAGGAGAAGAGAATGCATCCGACGGCGTCGAAAAGGCGCCTAAGCCCAAAAGAAAGCGTGCGTCTGCTAGACCGGTTTCGCCGGTGCTGGCCATTGATGACCAGCTCAGCGTCGAGACAGATGCAGAAAAAGCAAAGAACGATTTGTTGGACTTACTGGAGTCCCAGAAAACCGGCCGCATTCTGACCGGAACCATCCAGGGTGTGGAGCGCCCCGAGGACAACCCCTCCCGTTCTTTCGCAGTCATTTACCACGGTGAGTTCAAAGTCATCATTCCTGCAGAGGAAGCGGTGGAGCCGCCAGCGGATTATCGCGGCAGGCTTCCGGAGGACGTGCTGCATTACATGCTTACCAAGCGACTGGGCGCGGAGGTGGATTATATCGTCAAAGGGATCGACCCGGCATCGGGCATTGCGGCGGCGAGCCGTTTGGATGCGATGAAGGCAAAACGCAAGCAGTATTATCTGGGTACGGACAGGGATGGGAACAACCTGCTCTACTCAGGTGTGTGCGCAGAAGCCAGAATCGTGTCGGTGATTCGTGCCGGCATTTTTGTGGACTTGTTCGGTCTGGAGATCTATATTCCACTCAGAGAACTCAGCTATCAGAGGTGGATGGACGCAGCGGCCCATTTCCAGCCGGGGCAGCGTATCCTGGTGAAGGTGCTGGAGGTGGACAGGAGCGACCGGAACCATGTCAAGGCAACAGCTTCGGTCAAGCAGTCTGGTGAGAACCCGTATGAAAAAGCGCTGCGCAGGTATTCCGTCGGCAATCGCTATGTGGGTACGGTCAGTATGGTGGACACCAACGGCGTATTTGTGGCGCTGGACGGCGGCATCGACTGCTTGTGCAGTTACCCCAAGCGCGGCCGCCCGCCCAGAGGGTCGAGAGTAACAGTACGCATACTGGGAATCAACCATGATTCCAACCGAATCTGGGGCGCCATCACCCATATCGCAGCGCCCAGATAATATAGGAAACTCAATCTGAGAGAAAGGAGGAACTCCATGAACCATTGTGATCTCAGTCAGGCTGAGCAGAAGAAGCGCAAAGAAATTGCCGAGCATACCCGAAAGATGATCCTGTCCGAACTCAAAATTGAAAGTCAGGACGACATATCCCTGATGGCGGGATACCGGGATTATTATCTGCAGATTTCGTTTTCTGAGCTTCATCCACTTTTGGTGTTCTGTTTGGCCAAGGCACTTGAGAAACCGAGCACTGACAGACAGAGGCAGATGACAAACGAGCTGAATCTGCACAGCATCCTTGGCAGCCATGCCATCAATGATGAGGTCGGTTGCTATTCATACCGTGCGACCCAGTGGCTTGACGCAGAACTGGATGCACCGCGTTTTTTTGAGATACTTGATCGGTGCGTCGATGAGGCGGACCGTGGGTTCTACAAGCTTGCGGGTTAAGATGCGTTGTATTTCTCCATACTCAGTCGTGTAATGTAAGTAAAAGCGACAAAAGGAGGAATGCGTCATGAAAAAATGCGTATTATTTGTGGTACTGGCAGTGTTTCTGGCACTTACGGCCTGTTCCAAAGATGTGGGTACTTCGGATGACCATGGGCAGGAAAGTAAACATACCGCTCAGTCTCAGACAGAAAAAGAATCTGAAGATGAGGACCTGAAGGAGACTGCTCCAATAGAGGAACCAAAACCAGTTTCCCAGAGTGAGGCGAAAGAGGAGGTATCCCTTTCGGATCCGGTTCATGAAATGGATAAAAAGTCTGAGTCTGGGAAAGAGACGCAGAACCGGGCGGAGGAAAATGTTCCCGAACCAAAGCAGCCTGCCGCAGGCAATGGACAGGCCACGCCGGAGCCAAAACAACCGGAACCACCCAAACCCACAGAACCACCGGCAGAGCCGAAGCAGGAAGAAACTCCTGTATCTGCTGTCGAACCGGAGTCTCCGAAAACCATCTATGATTATGCGTTTGATGTAGAAGCCATACGCTCAGAGCTTATTGCACTTGGGCAGTCCATGGGTCTGACACATATTACGGATGATGATGGGATTCCATGCACACCGGATACCTGTTCCTGGGCTTCTCCGGTAACAGCGTCTGAATCCTTTCAGGGCAGTAACCTGAAACGGGCGCTTCAAAACTATGTAACCTCTATGCCGTCTACCATTGCTTCCTATGGAGGCACGCAGATTACCTGTTTTACCATTTATGTGCGGGACAACGGAGGAGGAAGCTATACATTTTATTTTCTATACTAAGCATAAGCCTGGCTCCCTGTATGATACGGGGAGCTTTTTTTGTGCCCAAAATTGAAAGGAAGGTAAACCTTAATGAAGAAGATCATCAAAGAAAAAGGCAAGCGTCTGCTTGCCGCATTTTTAAGTCTCCTGACCGTCATCGGCTTGATACCGACGACGGTTTTTGCTTTTACACCATCGGAGGGACAGACCGTATCCTCCTTTTATGGCGATTATTATGTCAGCGCGGACGGAAACTATTATTATTCCGCAAGTTCATACAGTTTTCTGGTGTATGACAGCGATGGCAATACTTCCGTGCAAACCATCTCTGCCGGAAATGCCAGAAAGAAATACATGATTTCCAATGGTTCAGAGAGCCGATTCGTGTATTGTATTGAGTCTGGCATTAATTACGGTACATCTGATAATGGATATAGATCCCAGAGCGGAAAGAACAGCGCATATTTTCAGAACCTCCCTTACAGCGCCCAGTATGGTATTATGCTGACCAGCGTGTATGGATGGCAGCCGGGGAAAAGCTCTCCTGTGTCAGGCGCTAACGAGGATGACTATGCGGTGGCTACACAGGTTCTTCTGTGGGAATACCAGCAGCAGCTCAGAACCAGCCCGCAGGATCTGCACGCCAATTCGGCAGGTATCCGTGCGGACAACTACCTGCGTACCATTCAGGGCCGCCCGGCGGAACAGTGCTATAACTGGATTTTAGGTCAGATGTCGCAGCATTCGACCATTCCGAGCTTTGCATCGGGCAAAAGCAGTTCTGCACAGGTACATACGCTAAAGTATGACCCGGCAACCAAGAAATACTCCCTCACGCTAACAGATACCAATAATACGATGGCAGATCTTAAATTCAGCAGCAGTGATGGGATTACGGTAAGCCGTTCCGGAAACAAGTATACCTTCACCAGTAGCAAAATGATTACCAGCCCGGTATCCATCAGCGTGCAGAAGAATGTGCCTGGGGTGAAAAACGATATGTTGATCTGGGGCCGCGTCGGTTTCCAGACGATGATGTGCGGCGCCGATGATCCGGTAGTATTCTACATGAAGATTGATACGGAAACCTATGGTACCGGGCGCATCCGCAAGACCTCAGAAGACGGCGTGGTATCCGGAATCAGTTTCCATATTTCCGGTAATGGTGTGGACAAGACTGTAACCACAAAGGAAGACGGTACAGTGGATATCCAGCTGATGCCTGGGACTTATACAGTAACAGAGCAGTCGATAGACCGCTATCTGCCGCAGGATACTCAGAAAATCACTATTGCCAGCGGACAGACTTCAACGGTAACATTTAACAATAAGCTCAAGCGCGGCTCTCTGGAGGTTATCAAATCTTCAGAAGATGATTTCGTGGAAGGCGTTACATTCCATTTATTTGGCACTTCCCTCGCAGGTTTGCCCGTAGATGAGTATGCCATAACAGATGCTTCCGGTGTAGCGAAATTTGAAAATGTCTTGATCAGCGGAAATGAACCTTACACTGTGGAAGAAGTCGATACGGCAATCCGTTATGTCGTACCGGACGATCAGACAGCGCCGATTCAGTGGAAACAGGTGACAAAGAGAAACTTCGAGAATATCCTGAAAAAATTCCGGGTTGAAGTGGTCAAAACGGACCACGTAACCGGCTATGCTCAGGGCGATGCCAGTCTGGCAGGGGCGGTGTACGGTCTGTATCAGGGCGATGAGTTAATCGCTTCTTACACAACAGATGCCAATGGCTCCTTTATCAGTGATTATTTCATTTGTGATTCTAACTGGACGCTCCGTGAAATCAGCCCTTCTCCGGGATATCTTTTGGATGAGACCATTTATCCGATTCCGGCAGAACCTGGTAATTTTACGGTTGAACTGAACCAAATTCCGATGGATGTTACGGAACAGGTTATCATGGGTCGTATCCGCCTGATCAAACACATTGATTCAGAACTGGAGGATCCTGAAAGCACACCTGCAGCAAGAGAACAGGAAGCGGGTATGGTAATGCTTGCGGCCGTAAGCGTGGACGACCAGCCTGAAGAAGCCGTAGACGGTGCTGATGTCCAGACTGAGGAAACTGTAAGCGGCAACGATGCCCAGACCGAGACAGAAAACACAGAACCTGAAGTAAGCGATGAAGAGGCTCAGGAACCTGAAGAATCCGGTACAGAAGAAAGTGCTGTCCCGGAAACTGAACCGGAAACGAATCCTTATGAGCCGGACCCGGTTCCTATGGACGAAATCGAAGCATCTGGACATGAAGGTATAATCGAACAGCCTGAGAAAGGTGCCAAGTTCCAGATTTACCTTGCCAGCGCAGGCAGTTTTGAAAGTGCCCGCGAAGCAGAGCGAGACGAGCTGATTACCGATGCGGACGGGTTTGCCATCTCCAAAGATCTGCCTTATGGACGATATGTTGTCCATCAGACCGAGGGCATGGAGGGACAGGCATTCATACCGGATTTCACGGTGTTTATCCGTTCTGATGAGCAGACATATTCCTATATCCTGAACAACCTGACCCAGTCCAGCTTTATCCGCGTGGAGAAGCATGATGCAGAAACCGGAAAAATTATTCCTGCAGCGGGAGTCGGTTTCCAGGTGCGAGATCTGTCTACAGGAGAAATTATTTCTCAGACAGTGTATTATCCGACGCCTGTTACCATCGACACATTTTTCACCAATGACGAGGGCTGGCTGATGCTTCCCTGCGAGCTTTCCTACGGCCAGTATGAGCTGATTGAACAGGAAACCTGTTTTGGTTATGTTTTGGACAGTGAGCCGGTGCCGTTCACGGTAGATGGTACGCAGGATGTAGTCGTGGTCGAAAAGCATAATATGCCTCAGAAAGGCATCATCCATATCACAAAGACCGGCGAGGTCTTTGCTACCGTTGCGGAAATGGACGGTGTGGACAAGGATGGCGCAGAGATTATGTACCAGCCTGTTTATGAAATCCGCGGACTTGAGGGAGCAACCTATGAAATCCGTGCAGCGGAAGACATCTATACGCCAGACGGAACCTTAAGAGCCGCAAAAGGCGATGTAGTCGATACCATTACGACCGCCGGAAACGGAATTGCCTCCAGTAAGGAGCTCTATCTGGGGAAATATGAGATTCGTGAGACCGAGGCGCCTTTCGGTATGGTACTCAATCAGGAAAGCAAGCAGGTAGAGCTTGTATATGCCGGCCAGGAGATCGACGTAACAGAAGTTTCTTCGGGCTTCTACAATGAACGTCAGAAAGTCCAGATGAGTCTGGAGAAGATGCTTGAGGTGAACGAGATCTTTGGCATCGGCAATAACAATGAGCTTACCAATATCACATTTGGCCTGTATGCGGCGGAGGACATTACTGCAGCAGATGACACGGTTATCCCGGCAGACGGCCTCATTGAGGTTGTCTGTATTGATGCAGACGGCAACGGCGTGGTTAAAACGGACCTTCCTTTTGGAAGCTATTACCTGAGGGAGCACAGCACCGACGCCCATTATATTTTGAGCGATGAGAAGTATCCGATCACATTCTCCTACGGCAGTCAGGAGGACGCCGTTATTACGGTGAAGGCCAACGATGGCGAAGCCATTGTCAATGAGCTGATCTATGGCTCTGTATCCGGCATGAAAGTTGATGAAAATGGAGACGCACTAAGCGGCGCCAAGATTGGCCTGTTTGCACCTTCCGTTACAGAGTTTACGGAAGAGAATTCAATCCTTGTAACGACTTCTGCGGAAGATGGCGCCTTCTCCTTCAACGATATCCCATACGGAAAATGGATCATCAGGGAGATCGAGCAGCCGGAAGGTTTCGTGCTTTGCACAGAGCAGTTCCCGGTCGTAATTAACGAAGACGCGCAGGTAATCGAAGTGGAAATCACCAATGAGTTTATCCGCGGAAACCTGCATCTAACCAAGTTTGACAAGGATTATCCGGAGAACAAGCTCAGCGGTGCAGTATTTGAGGTATATCGTGATACCAACGGCAACAAAGAGCTTGATAAAGAGGATGAGCTGCTTGGTGTAATGGAAGAGACAGAGCCCGGTCAGTATGAGATGAAAGATCTCTTGTACGGCGGTGTGCTCGTCAGAGAGAAGACAGCTCCGGATGGTTTCTACCTTGATGAAAATACCTATTATATCATGATTGATACTGATGGAAAGACCTATGAAGTCGAGAATGAGGCCGGCAAGGGCTTCTATAATCAGGCGTTCAGAGGCAACTTAAAGATTGTCAAGACTTCTTCCGATGGAAAAGTGGAAGGCTTCAGCTTCCGCATTGTCGGTGATAATTATGACAAGACGTTCCAGACTGATGCAAATGGTGAGATTTTTATCGAGAACCTGCGTGTGGGCAAGTATACTGTGACTGAAGTGGAGGACAGCGTCAGTGCAGGCTACAAGCGTCCGGATCCGGTAACGGTAGAGCTGGTGAAAGATGAAACATTGACGGTGAATGTTCATAACGATAAAGTCACTGTGGATGTGCCGAAGACAGGCGATAACTTCAACCCGTGGATTTGGGTTGGCTTGATTGCCGCCAGCACCGCTGGACTTGGTGCAAGCATCTTCTGGGCAAAAAAGCGCAGAAAGAAAACGGCAGAGACAGCAGAGTAAGAATATGTAAATGAACATAAAGGAGTCGGGCAGGAGTTTTCTGCCCGATTCTGATTTTAGGAGGTAATGACCATGAGAATAAAATTGTTAAAAGGGGCTTTGACAGTCCTCTCTCTCATCTGTATCCTCTGTATTCCGGTTACGCCGATCTATGCGGAGCCGCAGGGGACAGATGGGACGGAAATGCAGGTCATGGAGCCTGAGAAACTGGAGATTCAGCTTGGTGCAGACTGGGCTGGCGTAGAGTTTCAGCTGAAAACGGATTCCGGGCTGTATCCCGGTACCATAGCCGTCGGAGAAGATGGTGTTCTGAGAATGGAACTGGGCGGCAGCAAATCTTATGTGCTGACTTGTATGAATTCATCCGTATCTGCCCCAGAAGCGACGCAGGCCCCTGCCACAACAGAGGAAGCGCAAAATGAGAGCAATGCGGGACAGGAAAGCAATGAATCAAATAGCGGGCAAGATACAGAGGGCACAGTTGCCGGTATCCCAATCCTTCATCTGGTATTGTTTGCAGGCGGCATGGTCTTGGCCGTCGGCAGCCTGGTCGTAATGCGGGTGATGAAAAAACGCAGAGAAAGTGATGCGGAGTATGAGGATGAAGATGAATATGAGGATGATTAGTCCCAGACTGAGTCCAAAATACAAGAAAAGCCCTAAAAGGAATAATTTTATATAAAAATCAAAATAAATATTCCTATAAGGCTTGACATGTAGATTTTTGTTTGCTATACTATAACCGTGGCAGGGGCTTGCGTTCAGGCTCTCGGTACGTTTGTGGTATAGCGTCAGACCTGATTCAAGGGAATCAGGGAACCGTTACGGATTCTGCGCACTGAGCGGATCCACAACAACGCAAGTCAATTGAATATTAAGGCCGGAAGGCTGCTTAAATACTTACAGAGTCAATTTGCTGGATGAGACATTGAAATTCCAGTGCCTTGGCTCTGTATGCTTTTTTGCAGACCTTCCGGCTTTTTCTTTTATCCAAACGGAGGTAAGACGATGAAAAAACAAAAAAAGAAAAGAAAGGGATTTCAGGCAGGTTCCATGCGATGCCCTTATTGTGGCAGCCCGGTTATTTATAGAAGTGCTGATGGAATCTATCATGATAACAGTAAAAACACCATGCTCTATGTGTGCAGTCACTATCCGGAATGCGATGCCTATGTCCGTGTCCATGCCGGAACCAATATCCCGGTGGGAAGTCTGGCTAATCATGAGCTTCGCACTCTCAGACGAACCGCACATCATTATTTTGACCAGCTGCACCAGTCTGGAATGATGAGCAAACAAGACGCCTATCAGTGGTTGGCGGATTTGATCTGCGCACCTTTATCGGAGGCGCATATCGGTTATCTGGGCGAGTATTACTGCAAGCAGGTCATTGAGGAGAGCCGCAGGCTGTTGGCGCGCCAGAAATCCGGAAAGAACAGGTGCCGGTTTCAGGCATTAGAAGGGAGAGTGGCGGCTTCATGACACTGACTGAGAAAGAACGGGGAAAGATTGAAAAGAATATCGGTCTGGTACATAAGGTGATTCGGGATAAGCTACAGCCGCCATATCAAGTGGGGATGTATTCCTACGAGGATCTTTTCCAGATCGGCTGCATTGGGCTTTGTAAAGCAGCATCAACAGACAAAGGCGGGACGTTTTCGACCTATGCCTACCGTTTGATCTGGCACCAAATCTGTGATGCCATGATTTATGCAACCAGGCGGCAGACGAAGGAGACCACTTGTGATGTGACGCCGTACATTGCTGCAAAACAGGAAAACCCAGAGGAGCTGTCGGATTTCCGCATGGATATCAAACGGGCACTCGAACAGGCAAAGGCTGATGCGCCGCCTTCCACTAAGAAAGGCATAGATGCTATCTGCATGATGTCGAAGGGGTATACAAGCAGCGAAATTGGAGAAAAAATGGATGCTTCGGCAAAGCTTGTGTGTGCATGGGTATCCAAGGCACGGAAGTTTTTGAAGAGCCGGCCGGAGTTTGCACAGATTGCAGCTGCCTATCATTTGGAATGATGACGGGCAGAACATAAGGGATGCTGACAGCCTTGTTTGGTTTTCAGCATCCCGATTTTTTTGTTTTGGAGGGAAATTATGAATATAAGAAAAAAGAATATCTGGATATGGCTGATTCCATTTCTTATTATGGCTCTTACGCTGATTTTATTTAAGGCAGTATTTTTGTTGGGTTATGTGCCAACAGAGTCCATGGAACCAACGTTGAAAAAAGACAGTTATATCGTTGGAACTCGGATTTTCTCCAAACTTGAAATAGGCGATATCATTATTTTCCATCATGACGGGAAGCTTCTGGTCAAGCGCATTGCAGCGGAGGAGGGGGAAGCGATAGAGCATAACGGAGTCGGTCTGATGGTACCGGAGGGGTGCTATTATGTTCTTGGAGACAATGCGGAGCATTCACTGGATTCGAGGTACTGGGAATATCCTTTTGTAAAGCAAAAGGATATTGTGGCGAGATTGATTTGGCCATAAGATTTTTTACTCCGCTTCATACGAAAACAGACATTATGAAATAGGCTGTATTTGAATTGGGTAGCAGTGTAGTTTTGACATTATAAATGAAAAAGAATAAATATGGGATATTACGAGGAACAATCTAGGAGCACATAGAAGATAATAGTAAGAAAAAAGCAGCCAACCGGCGTGGCCGCTTTACTTCTTGCTGTTCAGTTCCTTCATAATGCCGAGGAGATAAGCCATCGACTTGGGATCCAGTTTCTTTCCCTCTTCGATAAATTCCTGCAGAGCCTCCGGATAAGGATTTCCTTCATCGAAGAACTCCCGCGGTGTTACGCCCAAATATTCGCAGATGTAAAAAAAGGATTGCATGGCTGGAAGTGACTTTTTATTTTCGATGTTATTGATGTAGTTGTTTGCCTGTCCCAATGACAATGACATGTCGCGTGCAGATACACCCTTTTGTAATCGCAGTTTTGCCAGCCGTTCCGGGACGAAATCTTCATACATTGCCTTTACCTCCCATTCTCTAATAGATTGTACCTCACATATATGATTTATTCGCAAAAATAAAAGGGGTGTTTACGTTGACCTAAAAAAATAAATCTATTATAATTAGGTAAAATGAAAAAATAAAACTATCGAACGAGGGAGATACAATGAAAGGAAAGACATGTTGTATTACCGGACATAGGGATGTGCCTGATAAAGAGATTAACAGCATAAAGAAGGCTCTGCATCAGGAAATAAAAAAAGCAGTGAAGGACGGATTCACTGTCTTTCTGTCTGGTTTTGCAGATGGTGTGGATCAATATTTTGCTGAGATTGTTTTGGAACTGCAGAAAGAAAACAGGAACTTAAAACTGATTGCAGTGCTTCCATACCGTGGCCGTGTGAAAGGCTTGAATCACAGGGTACAAACAAGAGCTTTGCTGAGTGCCTGCTCTGAGATGGTGGTAATTCAAGAGGAATATCAGCCCAACGTCTACTTACAGCGCAATCGGTATTTGGTCGAGCATTCAGACCGCGTGATTGCTGTGTACGATGGGAGGGAGAAAGGCGGTACGGTGAAAACAATCCGTTTTGCACACCGCCTCCAGAAAGAATTGCGTGAAATTCCGGTAGGACTAAACTTGGACAAAAACAGGATAAATCTTGGACACAATAATGTATAAAAAGAGTGGAGCTGCAGGCAGTTCCATGATATAATAAAACCTTTAAAAATGAAAATTGTCTGAAAAATGATGGAATGGAGGTCATTCATGAAAAAATGGTATGACGAAGAATACGAATTTGAAATTGAGGTAACAGGGTTTCTTCGTGGTGATCACACAGAGCGGTATTGCCGAAACGGAGAGGAAGTCGGAGATAAATACACCTGTACTTATGGATGCCCTGTAAATGCGGATGGGCAAGGAATTTGTTCTAAGGTAATGATAATGCTTTTTCCTATTATGGAGGCAGTCAGAAGCGGCGGGGATTTAGAAAACATTGGCGGCAGCGGTAAATACTGCAAGGAAATCGTATGCCCGGATGGATGTGTGATGTTCCGCTTGACAGCGCAAAAACTTGGAAATGAGAACTTCTTTAAAGGAAAGTTTTTTGATTAGAAAAAGATAAAAGAAGGGAAATCGGATATGCTTGATAAAATACCAAATATTGACGATATGATTGCCTTGGTCGGACAGTCTTTATATGACGTGTGGCAAAAGCTATGCTCTGCGATTGACGAGCAATACGATATGGACTGCATTTGGAACAGCGGCGGTAAGGCATGGACCTATGAATACAAATACCGCAGGGGCGGAAAAACACTCTGCGCCTTATACGCAAGAGAGAACTGCATTGGTTTTATGGTAATCTTGGGAAAGGACGAGCGGGCAAGATTTGAAGCCGATCGAAGTGAGTATTCTGAAAGTGTTCAAAATGTTTACGATGACTCAAAAACCTATCATGATGGGAAATGGCTGATGTTTGAGCCTGTTGATACATCTTTGTTTGGAGACTTCATGCAGCTATTAGCCATTAAGAGAAGACCGAACAGGAAATAGAAGTCCGTGGAGGAGAAGATGGCGAAAAAAGATACACAATAAAGGTTGCTGACAGCTGCGAGAACAGAGACTTAACAGATAGTATGGTGATTGGCACATCGGCGATCACAAATGTGGAAATGAGTAGCCTTTCAATTTCACCATACGCAGATGGATGGTGTTCATCATGCGGGTAGGTTTTTAACAAACCTGCAAAATGAAATCAATGGATTGAAATAGAGAAATCCGTATTACATATTGGATTTAAGGAGGATAAAAATGAAAAGGGAATTAGGAATCGCTCGTTGCGGATTAGCTTGTTGTTTGTGTTCAGAAAACTGTTCCGGCTGCAATTCAGGAGAATGTCCGGACAGGGAATGGTGCGAAAACAGGAAATGTTCTCTTTCCAAAAGTATAGGGCATTGTTATGAATGCGAAGAGGAATGCAGAAAAGGCTTGTTAGCTAAAATCAAGCCCTATGGATTCACAGAATTTGTGAAAAAATATGGTGAGAAAGAGTTATTGGATTGTCTTGAACGAAATGAGGCAAACGGAATTGTCTATCATCGTAACGGTATAATGGGTGATTATGATGATTTTAATGATGTTGAAAAGCTTATGGATTTTATAAAAACAGGAGAAAGATAATGTCCGATTTATCGGATAAACCTTATTAGTCATCAGCAGTTAGAAGGAGAATATGTTTATGAGTGAAAAATTCCCACAAGAAGCGAAAAAGATAATGGATGAAAGATTTGGGCACGATACCTTACTGTCACTTGCCACTACGGATCAAAACATCCCGTATGTGAGAACGGTGAATGCTTATTATGAGGATGGCTGTTTTTATATCATCACATACGCTGCCTCCAACAAGATGAAGCAGATAGGTAATAACCCCATAGTAGCGGTGGCCGGCGAATGGTTCACGGCGCATGGCAAAGGGATAAACCTTGGGTGGTTCTGCAAAAAGGAAAACCATGAAATGGCCCAAAAGCTGAGACAGGCATTCAGCGAATGGATTGATAACGGACACAATAATTTTGATGATGAAAATACGATCATCTTATGTGTTCAATTAACAGAGGGAATTCTTTTCTCTCATGGCACGAGATATGACATAGATTTCGCTGGTAACTGATTGCAACCTGCAGAAGCCATGTCTGTGCTATTGTAATTGGAAAGGGGGACTGTGAATCAGTATGTTGGATTTGAAGGATATAAATTATATGCCAGATATATTTGAAATAAGTGATTACATTGGTAATCCGCTGTTTGATCAGTTTTGTGAATTTATGGATAGAGAATATAAAGCATTGCGTAAAATTGAATACAGCAAGGACGTTTGGGCCCGCGGATGGAATATAAAGTTGAGAAAAGCAGGAAAATCTTTATGTGTAATCTATCCCAAAGAGAATTACTTCACTGTGCTGGTGGTTATCGGCAATAAGGAGAAAGAAAAGGTCGAAGGAATATTGTCTCAATTATCTAATGAGGTGCAGACAATCTACCGTGAAACAAAAGAAGGCAACGGACAAAGGTGGCTTATGATTGAACTGCATTCAAATGATTGTATATATCAGGACACCTTGAAACTGATTCGCATTCGCAGAGAGAGCAAATAAAAAAACAGAATCATTGAGGGAGGTGTCTCTATGACAGAGTTAGAAAAATGTATGGCCGGCGAATTATATAATTGTCATGATGAAATCTTTCTGCAATATAAGAAGCAGACAAAAGAGCTGCTTGACATTTATAACAGACTGACCTATGACCAGAAAGAAGAGAGGAAAGGGATTTTACATAAGCTGCTCGGTGGGATTGGAACAAACGTTTCGGTAGGGGCGCCATTCCTGTGTGATTATGGGTGTAATATTATTATCGGCAGCAATGTGTCGATCAATATGAACTGCTCCTTTATCGACTGCAATCAGATAAAAATCGGAAATAACGTTATGATTGCTTCCAATGTGCAGATTTATACGGCAACGCATCCCGTGGAACTGGCAGAACGCCTGACACCAGACTGGACCCCGGAGAGCGGAAAGCACTTTTGCCAGGTATATGCACTGCCCGTTGAGATCGGGGACGGGTGCTGGATCGGCGGTGGCGTCATCATACTCCCCGGGACTAAAATCGGTGCTGGCAGTGTGATTGGAGCAGGCAGCGTTGTTACCCGAGATATCCCTCCAAATTGTGTGGCGGTCGGAAATCCATGCAGAGTGATTCGCAGAATTAACGGGGAACCAAAGCATGATTAAATTGGTGGCATTTGACTTGGATGGGACAATCGGAGATACGATACCAATGTGTATAAAGGCATTCAGACAGGCAGTATCCCCTTATGCAGGGCATTTGCTGACAGACAGGGAGGTTGTTGAAACCTTTGGATTGAACGAGATTGGAATGATAAAATCCATCGTTCCAGAGAAATGGAAGCAGGCGTTATGTGATTTCTATTTTCTATATGAAAAACTGCATCATGAATGCTCCGAGCCTTATGAAGGCATCCCGGATTTGATTGCCGCTCTGCGGGCAAAAGGATTTATCCTGGCACTGATAACGGGAAAGGGCGAAAGAAGCTGCCGGATTACTTTGAATGAGTTTGGGATGGAACATGATTTTGACGAAATCCTGACGGGCAGTGAACATGAAAATGTTAAGGCGCAGTCATTGAAGCTGCTGCTAAAAAAATATGATTTGCTTCCCGCGCAATGTCTATATATAGGGGATGCGGTTTCAGATGTGTCTGAGGCCGGAAAAGCCGGGGTCATATGCTTGTCTGCTTTGTGGGGAACAACTGCAAAGGCAGAAGAATTGAAAAGCATCAATGCCGATTATATTTTTGAAACGGTTGGAGAATTAAAAAATTACTTGATGAAAAATACAAACCATGAACCGGAGGAGGTGTCAATACCATGAAAGGATTTAACCGACAAAATCAATTATTTTCCCTTTGTGGCTTGAACTGTGGGCTTTGCCCCATGTTTTTGAATAAATATTGCCCCGGCTGCGGGGGCGGCGAGGGAAATCAGTCCTGTAAAATTGCAAGATGCAGCATGGAGCATAACGGTGTGGAATACTGCTTTCAGTGTGATGAATACCCTTGTCCAAAATATGAGCATATTGACGACTATGATTCTTTTATAACGCATGGAAACCGAAAAGTTGATATGAAAAAGGCCCATCAGATTGGAATGGAAGCCTATAACGCAGAGCAGGAAGAAAAGGCACGTATCCTGGACATTCTACTTGCCGACTACAATGACGGGAGGAAAAAGACGCTGTTCTGTGTGGCAGTCAATCTGCTGGATCTGCAAGACCTGCAGGCGGTACTCAGACAAATTGAGAACAGAGCTGATTTGGATACACTGACGCTCAAAGAAAAAAGCGCTTTTGCCGCAGGACTGCTTCAGGAAGCGGCAGCAAAGAACAATATTGAGTTGAAGTTGCGAAAGAAAAAGTGAGGACTTCAATACTGCAATTATTTAATAAAGTATTGAAAAGGATAGAGAATATAGATAAATGAACGTAATAAACGCCCCTTTGCAGAAAAACAAGTGATGTTCTGCAAAGGAAATCAGATATTAATTATGGAGGTATGCTTGTAAATGGATAAATGGTTCACGATTGACCAGATTGATGAAGATACATATATTATCAGCGAATACCGGCATTGGGAGGAGACGCATTGCTATCTTTTAAATGGCTCCAGCCGCAGCTTATTGATTGATACGGGTTTGGGAATCTGCAATATTTATGATGAAGTAATGAAATTGACAAATAAGCCTATTACGGCCGTGGCTACCCATATTCATTGGGATCATATTGGTGGCCATAAATATTTTCCGGACTTTTATGCCCATGCGGAAGAATTGAGCTGGCTGAACGGTGAGTTTCCGTTGACAATAGAAACAATCAGAGAGATGGTGGCAGACCGCTGCGATTTACCAGACGGTTACGATACAGGCACTTATGAGTTTTTCCAAGGGACGCCAACAAAGGTACTGGAGGATGGAGAGAACATTGAATTAGGTGGACGGAATATACAGGTATTGCATACTCCCGGCCATGCTCCGGGGCATATGTGTTTCTGGGAATCAGACAGAGGTTATCTGTTTACCGGAGACTTGGTTTACAAGGACACTTTATTTGCCTATTATCCGTCAACAGACCCGGACGCATACCTTGCTTCTCTTGAAAAGATTTCGGAGCTACCAGTTAAAAAGGTTTTTCCTGCGCATCATAGTTTGGATATTCAGCCGGAGATTTTAAGCAGAATGAGAAATGCGTTCAGGTTGTTACGGGAAGATGGTAAATTACATCACGGCAGCGGTACATTTGACTATGGAGATTGGGCAGTATGGTTATAAAGAGAAGGAAGCAGTATAATTTCATTTAGTTGTGTGCTATACAAAAGGCTTTATCAGAACTAAAGAACAGAGAAAGAGGCTTGAAAGGAGCATTTCTATGAAGTATGTATGTACAGTTATATCGGTAGCAGATATTAGCGCCGCAAGAAAGTTTTATGAGGAACTGTTCGGGCTAGAGGTCTATCAGGATTACGGAAAGAATATCGCTTTTACCTGCGGATTGGCATTACAGCAGGATTTTGACTGGCTGGTGAGTATACCGAAGGAAAAGGTACTGAAGAAATCTAACAATGCAGAAGTCGTCTTTGAGGAACAGGACTTTGACGGTTTTTTGAACAGGCTAAAAGAATATCCTGAGATTGAATATCTGGGAGAAGTCATTGAGCACAGCTGGGGACAGCGCGTAATTCGGTTCTACGATCTGGACGAGCATCTCATAGAGGTTGGCGAGGATATGAAGATGGTGATAAAACGGTTTCTTGCTTCCGGTATGTCTATGGAAGAAGTTTCTGCGAAAATGGACGTATCTATTGAGGATTTAACAAAACTTCTGAATAGTTAATGTGCAGTGGACATATAAACAAATTGCGATTTGTCTAAATAAATCAAGATAGATTCATTGATACTATGTATATTGGATATGGATATAATTAGATGGTGGCTATAGCAAAATGAGAGAAATAGAAACGATACAGAAAATACAGGACTATATACGCATACATCATAAAGATGATAATTTCAATACAAATGATGTTTGTTCTAAGATTGGGTATTCAAGGAGACAAGTTGACAGGCTTTTCAAGAAGTATCTGAACAAAACACTACAAGAGTATGTTAATGCAGTTTGTTTAACGGAAAGCGCAAATGAATTACTGAATACAAAAAAAACAATTTTGGAAGTTGCATTGAACAGTCATTATGAAACACACGAGGGATTTTCGCGTTCCTTTTGTAAAAAATTTCATATCACTCCCTCTGTATATCGTGAGAAAAAAACTGCTATTCCATTATTCATACAATATCCGATTAGTCACTATTTTGCTTTGCTTAAACATAAGGAGGAATTATTTATGGGTAATGATTTAAGTTTTTGTATGATTACTGTCAAAGAACGTGAGAGAAGAAAGTTGATTTATCTCCCATCACATCATGCACAAGATTATTTTTCGTATTGCGAAGAAGTTGGTTGTGAATGGGAAGGTTTGCTAAATAGTATTCCAGAAAAATTTGAACCTGCTGCTTTGATTGAATTACCAGACAAATTAGTCGAAAATGGTTTTTCAAAGATAGCAGCAGGCGTTGAAGTGCCATTAGATTATGACAAAGAACTTCCAGGAATATATAAAACAGTGGAACTTCCAGAATGTATCATGCTTTATTTTCAAAGTGAACCATACGAGAATGAAGAGGACTTCTGTAAGGCGATTGAGATCACATATGCAGCGATAGGAAAATATAATCCTGCCTTATATGGATATAAATTCGCATATGATATAGCTCCAAGTTTTAACTTCGGCGCAGATGCAAGTACAGGAGCAAGGATAGCTGTTCCGGCACTACTAACGGATTGAATAGCTATAAATTCTAATTTGAACGAATTTAATAAATCCTAGTTTATTGAATTGAGAAAATCGGAAGTTGCAGAGGGAGTGAAATTGAAATGTGCATGGAATGTTATATTGATGAAAACAGAATAACACCACTATTAAATCCATTGGATTGTTTAGCAAACCACTCACAATACATTTGTGGGACTTGTGGGCGGTGTATTTGTATTGAACATGACCCCAAGCGTGGATTGCAACGGTGGAATTTCCCTTTTAGGTCGTTAGAAATTGCGAAATTATATTTGCGTACTGCTGATTACAGTATGAAAAAGCCATGTGGTATTTATGAGATGAAAAGTGAAAATGGCAGACTTTCATACAAAATCTTTGCGGACAGCGAGGCTCTGCAATTATACTTAAAAAAGAACAATGGAAAAACTTATGAAACAATGAAACCTATTTTCATTGTTGAAGAATACAAAGAATACGCAAATACGCAGATAAGAAAATTAACGTCTGATGAAATACAGAAATATATGTCAGAGCGATAAATTAGAATTTGATAAAGGAGTGTGATTGTATGAATCGAGAGGATTTCTATAAACTGATAAAAGAAGAACAACCTAACATTTGTCAGATTGTCGCATATAAAAACAACGATAAAGTATATTCTGACTGTTGGAATGATTATAAAGCAGACGATTGCACTCATATAATGTCAGCCACAAAAAGTATATTTTCTTTACTGATAGGAATTGCCTTGGACAAGGGACAAATAAGAAGCGTTGATGATAAGGTGCTGGATTATTTTCCCGACTATAAAGTGAAAAGATGTGAAAAAACAATCTATGATGTAACAATTAAACATTTATTAACAATGAGAGCGCCCTATAAGTGCAAGGGCGACCCTTGGTCTAAGGTCTGTTCAAGTGATAATTGGACATTTTCATCTCTTGATTTTTTGGGTGGAAGAAAAGGCTTAACAGATGAATTTAACTATCAAACGGTCTGTCTCCATATACTCTCAGGAATTTTATATAACGCAACAAATATGAAAACCGTGGATTATGCCAATACATATCTATTTGAACCATTAGGCATTAAAAGCCATATAAACTATCTGGCAGAAACAGCAGAAGAACATAAACAATTTACAATCGGAAAGCTGCCTAAAGGTAACATCTGGTTTTGTGATACTGATGGATTAGGGACACCGGGATATGGACTCTGCATGTCGGCAGATGACATGGCTAAAATAGGGTTATTATGCCTGAATAAAGGCATTTATGATAATAATCAAATAATATCTTCAAGGTGGATAGAAGAAATGACAAGCCCCAGAGCTGTTGAGAATAATCACTTTAGAGGAATGAAATACGGCTATTTGTGGTGGATAATTGACCATGAAAATAATATATATGCTGCTATTGGAAACAGCGGCAACGTCATTTACGTTAACTCGGAAAAGAATGTCGTAGTATCGGTGGCATCATATTTCAAGCCAACTATATTTGATAGGATTGATTTTGTTCAGAAACATATTGAACCGTTTATATGTGAACAATAAATCTCAGTTTATCGAGAAGATTGTTGTATAAATCAATTCCTATTTGTCGGTGAGTAACGCAACAGAAATCTGGACGAGCATCTTATAGGGGTTGGTGGGGATTTAGAAAAGCTGCTGTCTAGCTGACCGGGAAAGAAAGTCAGAAGTTGTGGGACTTGAAAATTTTAAGTTGCTTTTATGCGTTCTTGGTGGAAAAGGTGTATTTCAAATTGAAAGGATGGTCGGGTGCTAATGAAAGAAATCATCAACTTCATTGAAGCGAATGTGGATGGCAAAACGCTGTTTACAAAGGAATTAGTTTACGAACTTGAAAATGGTTCGTTGCAGGGCGTTTACTCAGATCAAATATCTTTCTCTAATCTAAAATATTCTCAGAGCGGATTTCAGTTGGATATGTTTATTGTATCTAATGAGAAGATATGGCTCATGGGAAAGGATGGAGAACGGGAAAAATTGCGAAAAGATTTCAGTGGTGTATCCCTGTTCCGATTTGAACTGGCGGAGCGAAAAAGCACGAATAGTTTGACTGGCTGTTTTCGTTTCATTTCAGCCTCAGGGAAAAATGTGGCAGCAGAGGCTATCGTAAGTGGAATTTATGATGTGCGTCTTGAAAATGATGTGCTGAAGTTATCGGAAGATCAGGTCTTGTATCGGGATCAGCCGATACAAGAAGGGAATTTTAAGCCCGTTGCATTTCAATCGGAACATCGTTTTTATGTTAAAGCTAATAAGCTACACTATGAATACAACGGCAAGTGTTTTGATGTGGACGCAAAAACCATGCGGCGTAACGATAGCTCCGATACCTTTCCTCCGTTCATTTCAATCGAAAAGTAAGAAATGACGAATCGGTTTGGCAGGAGTGCAGAGATGTTGATTGTTTTGAGTATATAAATGTTCTAAAAGATATGCGAAATGTGTCACAATAGAAGATGCTTTGGAAATGCTAATAGATAAATAGTAAAGGGAAGTTCTTGATGATAAATAAAGAAATGATAGCCTTTTGCGGTACATATTGCGGAGTGTGTGAATAGAAAGACAAAATCGGGTGTAAGGGCTGTAAGGCCAATAGAGGAATTATGTTTTGGGGTAAGTGCGATAAAGCGATATGCTGTATTGAAAAGGAGCTTGAACACTGTGGGGAATGCTCAGATATGCCCTGCCAAAAGCTCAGAGACCTGTTTGATGATCCAGAGCATGGTGATCACGGAGCAAGACTTCGCAACCTGAAAAATTGGAAAGATGGCATCTGTACCTATGAAAAATTAGGCAATACAGCGCAGGAGAAGGCAAAAAATTTGAAAGCGATTGATAACACCAATGACTAGAAAAGAAAGATAAGATTATTTCAATGGATAAGTATTAGGGCGATGACGGTACAGTTCCACGGTGGAAATTGGTAAAAGTGATTGGAACAATCATACACTGATTTTTGGGTTAATAATTAAAATTTGTGAATTTGTGAGAGTATATACTATGTTCAATGATGGAAGAAGTAAAAAGGTTGTTTTTGTTGCACATTGCTTTTTAAATCAAAATTCCATTTCAGATGGAACGGCGATTTATCCGGCAGCAAATAAAGATGTTGTTGATTTTTTCTTAAATGCAGATATTGGTATTGTCCAAATGCCCTGTCCGGAGTTTTGCTGTTTAGGACTTGATAGGGGAAATATTCATGGCGCTGATAGCCCGGTAGTGGTAGAGAATACACGCATACGTTCAGCAATGCAAAATGACGAATCGAATTTGAAACTAACAAGACTGGCTGATTATGTAGTACAACATATCATGGAATATAAAAAATATGGATTTGAAGTTATCGGTATTATTGGGGCAAATCGTTCTCCAAATTGTGGTGTCGAAACAACTTCGGACAATGATGCAGAAATCAATGGTATGGGATTGTTTATAGATAAAATATTTCGCCGGCTTTTGCGAGAAAACATATCTATTCCCATGATAGGCATAAAGGGAACGGACAATATACAAGAAAAACTTCAGCAGTTAATATGAGTGAGAGCCGAACCAAACAGCGGTTGCTACCGTGAATATCAAAAAATATGATTGATAGTTTCAGAATTGGAAAAGGAGGAGTTGCATGGATAAAAAAGAAACGGCAACAAAAGAAGACTTGATGGCAGTCGTTAGCCTGTTTGAAAATATGGGAATACTATATTGGGTGGACGGTGGCTGGGGCGTTGATCTATTGGCGGGTAAACAGACAAGGGATCATAGAGATATTGATATCAACTTTGACGCTCAATATACAGAAAGGCTATTAGATATACTTTCGGAGCATGGTTATAAAGTAGAGACGGATTGGAAACCTGTTAGAATAGAGTTATATAGCGATGAATACGGTTATTTGGACATCCATCCATTTGTTTTGAATGATGACGGGACGTCAAAACAAGCCGATTTGGAAGGCGGCTGGTACGAGTTTGAGAAGGACTATTTTGGTAGTGCTGTTTTTGAGGGTAGAACAATTCCCTGTATATCTTTGAAAGGACAAAAAATTTTTCACTCGGGTTATGAGCTAAGGGATAAGGACAAGCATGATCTTTCTGTCCTTGAAAGTATATCAGAATAAGGCGAAATGGTGATTTGCATGGAGGAAGCAACGAGATATATTGCGCTTTTGCGCGGTGTTAATATAAGTGGAAAAAATAAAGTTCCGATGGCTGAACTGAAGAAAATTTTTGAGGAGCTTGGGTTCGGAGCGGTTAAGACCTATCTGAACAGTGGCAATGTGATTTTTTCAAGTGATGAAGAGAATATAGGGAGCCTTACAGACCGGATTGAAACAACGATAAAAAAGTGGTTTGGTCTGGATATTCCGATTTTCGTTATATCAAAAGAGGATCTCGAAGATATTTTGCAACATGCGCCGGCTTGGTGGGGCGATGAAAATAAAGAAATCTATGATAATCTGATTTTTATTATGCCTCCAGCTACATTTGCTGAAGTATGGGGTAAGATTGGAGAACCCAGGGAAGGATTAGAAAAGATTAAGAATTATAAGGCAGCGGTATTCTGGTCTTTCAGCCGAAAGGATTATCAAAAAACAAACTGGTGGCCAAAGACGGCAAGTGCGAACATCAGCGGCAAACTGACAATCAGAACGGCAAACACTGTCAGGAAGATTGCCGGAATGTAGTTGTTTCTCAAATTCCGGTTTGAGGGGTGAAAAATATGCAGAACAACGAATTACTGAATCATTTGGATAAGCTACATACGACCGAATTGGGTGTAGAAAGAATCAAGAGAAACCTTGCTTTGGATACCGATCATGTTGTTGATTGGTGCAGAAATATGATACCTTCTGTTGAAGCATCCATGTGGAGACGGTAGTTTTGATGTCAAGGGCGGAAAATAAAAGTATAAAAAGTGTAGAAAACAAGGGGTTTCCGGGAGTTGGGAATTGCCGATGGGTAGTTCCGGCTCCCGGATTTTTTACGCTTCATAGTTCTGTGGGAACTGGTCTATGGCGAAAATTGGCGTAGGGTTGAGTTGACAGGTTGGATATGGGGTAGGTTGTGGGGATAGGATTGTTATAGGTAGGTTGAGGAAACAAGATGGACAATATAAGGCAACACTATAATAAAAAAACAAAAACTGCAGGACCCATTCTATGGTATAGAAGCAAAAAAGCTGCTGAAAGCTGGCGAAGCTTTATTAGATATCACCTATCAGCTTGGCTTTAGTAGCCAAAGTCATTTTACCAATTTTTTGTATAGAAAATTAGACTTGACAAGCGACCGATGGTCGCTATATAATGAAAGCCAAACAAGAAACGATCGATGGTCGCTATAAGGAGGCACCATAAATATGCCAAAAGGAATTATGCTTACACCAGAACAACAAGAAGAGCGCCGAGAAGAAATAATCAGTGTTGCTTTGCAGCTCATAGAGAAAAATGGATTCCAAAAAACATCAATGAGGGAAATTGCGATTTTAGCAAACATGGGAAAGTCCAGTCTGTATGATTTTTTCAAAACGAAAGACGAGATTGTTGTATATGCAGTTGAGAAAGAAATAGAAGAAACAATTAAAAAGGTTCATAGGATTATTGCCGATGAATCCTCGCCGGAACAGTGTCTTAGAAAAATCATGCTGAATCATCTTGGAGTACCAAAGCAGTATCGAACGGTGCTGATGTGGTTAAATACAGAATCTGACTATTTAGAAGAAGATTATCGAAAGCGGCTGAAAACTGCGCGTTACACATATCAGGATATTATAAAATCTGTAATTGAAAATGGAGTGGAATCAGGCGTCTTCCGTAAGACGGATGCCGATTTAGTGGCGCGTTTGTTAATTAACTCCATTATATCAATCATTTACACATCCCGACCATCAGCCAGTCCGGAGAAAATGCTTGATGAAACAATGGATATATTTCTACACGGAATTATGAAAGATGGAGGTGAATTATTATGATTTATTATACTCTACCCTTGTTGCATAAACAGGCAACCCTTGAAATGGTCGGCGGAAAAGGTATGTCTTTATCAAAACTTTTGACAGCGGGTATCCCTGTGCCGGAGGGCTTTCATGTTACGACTGCTTCATACAAGATTTTTGTTGAAAAGAACCATATTCAGCCTCATATTAATAAGTTGCTGGACGGTATTGACTCTAACAATACCAGCCAGCTTGAAAATGTATCTACGCAGATAGGGATGCTTTTCCATAATGGAGAAATGCCGCAGGAAGTATCAGATGCAATTAAAACCGCATATGCCGGATTGGGAAATATAGCAGTGGCTGTCCGTTCCTCTGCAACCGCCGAGGATTTGCCCGACGCTTCTTTTGCAGGCCAGCAGGAAACCTATCTTAACATACAAGGTGAGAATGAAGTTCTTGACGCTGTAAAGAGGTGCTGGGTTTCCCTATGGACAGCTCGCGCTATTGCTTACCGCGTGAAGAATGGTATAAAGCAGGAAATTGTTGCACTTGCTGTTGTAGTACAAAAGCTTGCGTTTTCCGATGCGTCCGGCGTTATGTTTACGCTAAACCCTATCAATGGCAGACGTAGCGAAATGATTGTTAACGCCGCGTGGGGACTTGGCGAATCGGTGGTTTCTAGCTTAGTCACCCCTGATACAATCGTTGTAGATAAAAATGCTGAACGAATTGTATCGTATGAAGCAGCAAACAAAGAGATTATGACAGTCCGCACCTCAGATGGAACAGAAGAAATCCCAACTCCTAAACAGTTGAGGAAAAAACATGCTCTTACTCGCAATCAAGTTATGCGATTGACACAGCTTGGGAAAAAAATTGAGAAGTATTATGAAATGCCTATGGATGTAGAGTGGGCACTGGAAAAAGATAAGTTGTATATTGTTCAGGCCCGTCCCATTACTGTCCTGCCGCCAGAATGGACGTTACCGGAAAAGGATGTTATATATACAAAAGGCAGTCTGGCGGAACACTTGCCAAATCCTGTTACGCCCTTATTCGCCACACTTGGACTTGAAATAGTCAACCGCGCCTCGGCGCTTTTATGGATAGATATGTTTGGTAAAAGTGCGAAAAAGTTACTGCCAGAAAACGGAGCATATACGATAATTAACGGATATGTTTATCTTTCCGCTAATTCAAAGCCTCTTTTGATTGCTGTCAAATCCCTTTCACCCCGATCTTTACGCCGTGCGCTCACGAACAGTGTTGCACGCTGGGAAACAGCACGAAAAGAATTTGAGGATGTGATTAAACAATGGGAAGAAAAGCCCATGCATATGCTGAATGCTCATCAAATAATGGAGGGGATTCAGACTGTGTTTTATGGAGCGTGTATTTATTTCACGAGGATTCAGCTTACATTGCCAGCCGCCTCTATCAGCGAAACATTATTTACAAAATTTTTTCAGGGAGCGGCCCGCCGTGCTGGTATAACAGACACTTCCGTTCTCTTGCTTGGGTTTGATACGATTGCGTTGCAATCGGAAAAGAACCTGTGGGATCTTTCGGAATGGGCAAAGCAAAATAACACTTTAGGCTTCTATCTGAAAAGCAATC
The DNA here is from genome assembly GCA_000403295.2 of Lachnospiraceae bacterium M18-1. Lineage (GTDB taxonomy): Bacteria > Bacillota > Clostridia > Lachnospirales > Lachnospiraceae > Schaedlerella. The sequence goes on from KE159609.1 coordinate 179,408, forward strand.
CTGCAACAAAGATAGCAGAAGATTTCAAGTCCTCCATTTTGCCTGCGGAAGTTTCGCAGGAGGTGTGGATAGAGTGGAAAAGCCGAATTAATGCCTATTTCAAAGAGTTTGGCTGTACTGCTTATGAATTTGATTTTGCATATGCCACACCACAGGAGATACTTACGCCAACCTTTGAATCCATAAAAGCATTTTTGGAGGAGAAAGGGGAAAATCCGTATTCGCGCCAAATCGCATTTGAAAAGCGCAGGAAACAAGCCGAAAACGAGATTTTGCAACAGATAGGCGGTCACCGTAAAAAGCTGTTTTTGAAGCTGCTCCATTGGGCACAAAATACTGCCCCCATGCGTGAAAACGCTATTTATTTGATGGGGATGGGGCACCCGCTGATTCGCCGTATGTTACAAGAAATTTCTGAACGTCTCTTAACTGGCGGAGCTATTTCACATCTGGACGATATTTACTGGCTCACAAAAACAGAATTGGAAACGCTCATAACACAGCTTGATAAAAATATACCCCTATCTGATCTGAGTGAGGCAATCCCTGCTCGACAAGCGGAGCATGATACATTCCGAGGTTATGTGTCGCCTTCCCAGTTGCCGGAAAAAAACAAAAAAGCCGTATCACATGCAACTCAAATACAGAAAGATGGGAAAATAGTATTGACGGGCATAGGAACCAGCGCAGGCGTTGTTACGGCTCCCGCCTGTGTACTGAACAGCCCGGCAGATTTTGAGAAATTCCAGCCGGGAAGTATCTTGATCGCCGTTACCACAACTCCTGCATGGACGCAGTTGTTTGCCTCCGCAAGTGCGATTGTAACAGACATTGGCGGCCCTCTTAGCCATTCAAGCATTGTTGCCCGTGAATATGGTATCCCCGCTGTCATGGCGACACACACAGCCACGAGAAGTATTAAAAATGGACAAATGATAACGGTGGACGGCTCGGAGGGGACGGTGACGATTGATGAATAAAAAGCCTATTTTCGCTTTAAAGCTTGCTACTTTGGTGATTGCGTTAGGATATAGCTTAATTCTTCCGGTCATGCCATTTTACATGGAAAATCTAGGTGCTGGCGGTCGTGAGCTTGGATGGCTCACTGCCGTATATGCTCTTGCACAAACAGTATGCGCACCTTTTTGGGGTGCACTGTCTGACCGAATTGGTAGAAAGCCGATTATCAGCATTGGTATTATAGGATATTCCATCAGTTTGTTCCTGTTCGGTTTGGCTTCATCCTTTTGGACACTATTTATAGCTCGCAGTTTATCGGGTATATTGTCATCTGCTACGTCCGTTGCATCTTTGGCATATGTTGGAGATTCCAGCTCGGAGGAAGAAAGAAGCAAGAATATGAGTCAACTTGGAGCTTCAATGAGCGTTGGCGTAATGATGGGACCATTATTGGGAGGCATTCTTGCAGGCTATTCGCTTGCGCTCCCATTTTTTACAGGAGCTGGCATTTCATTTATTGCCTTTCTGCTAATTCTAACACTTTTGCCAGAGTCAATTGAGCGTTCAGGACAGACGGAAAAAAGAAAACCCTTTGATTTTTCAGACCTGAAAAGTATAATTTTTGGCTCAGCAGGAATGGTTTTGATACTTATTTTCGTCGTGAATTTCTGTCAAACAGGCTTGCAAGGAATTACGGGGCTGTATGTCGTAGATAAGTTTGGATTTTCCACTAAGCAAGTTGGTGTTATTTGGATGGCTCTAGCAGGCATTTTGATTGTAGTACAAGGCTTTTTGACTGGTCCTTTAGCAAAAAAAATTGGTGAGAAGCGACTAATACTGATAGGTATGTTTTGCAAAACCTTAGTAGCGTTTGCCATGGTATTGACAACTGGGTTTGTTAGTGTGTTGGTGGTTTTTGGCTTATTTGCGGTATCTTCTGCTATTACAGTACCCACATTAAACGCAACCCTTTCAAAAACTGACAATCAGCATAAAGGAACACTGATGGGATTTGCCAGTACCGCCGGAAATCTTAGTAAAGTTATTGCTCCTTTATTAACTGGGTATCTGTATGAAAGCAATATTGAATTGCCATATATAACCACGGGAGGAATAGCCTTAATCGGAGTGGTTATCTGCTATATCTGGATAAAAAATCAAAAGAACAAATGATGGAAGAGGACGTTTATATGGAGGTTATACACAGTAACTAATCTGGTATAGAAATTCAATTGAGGCTTTTCTGCTTTATTAAAGTCTTGCTACCACTTAAACCTATAATATCCTTAATTCATTATGATAAATTCCAATTCAACAGTTTTGATACATAAGGAGGTAACAATACTATGGAATAGAATAAAAAACGAAAGGAGATACGGACCATGAATCTTAAAAAACTTGAATTTGAAGAGCTTATAGAGCAAATCTCCACTCTTTACAGAGAGAAGAAATATTCACAGCTTAAAAGCATTTTAGCAGACATTAATCCAACTGATATTGCTGTTCTTTTTGATGAATTTCCAAATGAACAGAGGATTTTGCTCTTCCGTCTTCTTCCTAAAGAAGAGGCGGCTGAAACATTCGTTGAACTTGACGGTGAAACGCAGGAAGCTCTCATCCATGCTTTTTCAGATACAGAGCTTCGTGAGATTATTGACGAGCTTTACCTTGATGATACAGTTGATATTATTGAGGAAATGCCTGCGACAATTGTAAAAAGAATACTCAGAAATACTGATGCGCAGACACGAAAATCAATTAACACTCTTTTAAAGTATCCTGAGGACAGCGCAGGCTCAATTATGACCCCTGAGTTTGTTGATCTGAAAAAGGATAACACTGTTGAGGATGCCTTTAAAAGAATAAGACGTACAGGTGTTGATAAGGAAACAATTTATACTTGTTACGTTACTGACAGCTCAAGGCATCTTATTGGTGTAACTACAGTAAAAGAACTTTTGTTACACGATTATGGCGATAAGATTGAAGAGTTTATGGAAACAAATACAATTTTTGTAAACACGCATGATGATAAAGAAATAGCGGCAAATTTCCTTGATAAGTATAACTTCCTTGCTCTTCCTGTTGTTGATATGGAAAACAGGCTTGTGGGTATCATTACAGTCGATGATGCTATTGACGTATTGCAGGAAGAGAATACTGAGGATATCCAGAAGATGCACGCTATTATGCCTAACGAGAAACCTTATCTCAAAACAGGCATATTTGAAACATGGAAATCCAGAATTACGTGGCTTTTGTTTCTTATGATAAGTGCAACATTTACGAGTATGATTTTAAATGCTTTTGAGGACAAGCTTTCAGCACTGATTGTACTGACCTCGTTTGTGCCTATGCTTACGGGAACAAGCGGTAATTCGGGAGGGCAGGCGAGTGCCGTTATTATCCGTGCTCTTTCACTTAAAGAAATAGATTTTAAAGATATTTCTAAAGTTATATGGAAGGAATTCAGAGTAGGTGTTCTGTGCGGAATTACACTTGCTGCTGTCAATTTTGTTAAAATATGGTTTGTTGACAGAACATTGCTCGGTATGAGTGCTATTACTATTCAGGTTGATCTTGTAATCAGTCTGACACTTATAATCGAAATTATATTTGCCAAAATGGTTGGATGCGTATTTCCTATTCTTGCAAAAAAAATGAAGCTTGACCCGGCTGTAATATCATCTCCGTTTATTACGACGGTTATGGATGCGCTTTCACTTTTAATTTATTTCTGGCTGGCAACAATGATACTTCATATATAAAAAAGCAGTTTTTCAAACCTGGTTTTTTATAGTGCGCCCGACGGCACACGCTTCTAAAGGGTGAAAATCCCTAGTCTGCCTTAGTAGTGGGAAGGACACAGCCGAACAGCAAGGGTGTCCATCGTGAGGTGGAATCTGAAGGAAGCTGTAAGCAAATCTCTGGTCTGACAAACAGAAATCACATCAGGTTGCAGTTAAGGATAAGGTGGTTATACAAACTAAAGTCCAATAACTACTCGGAATTAGCTGTAATAAATGTGGCAGATATATGGAGAGAAAGAAGTGTGTGGTACTCGGGGAGGTCTCGCCAGCAGGAGAAAACAGAGTAAGAAAGAGGTGTTTCAGAAAATTGCTGAAAGAAGAAATATAGCACTGAAACTTATCATGAAGAAGTGATTTTCAAATTCCGGTTTGAGGGGTGAAAAATATGCAGAACAACGAATTACTGAATCATTTGGATAAGCTACATACGACCGAATTGGGTGTAGTAAGAATCAAGAGAAACCTTGCTTTGGATACCGATCATGTTGTTGATTGGTGCAGAAATAGGATATCTTCTGTTGAAGCATCCATATCGAGAAAAGGAAAGAACTGGTATATAACGGTTGACGGGTGTATCATTACGGTCAACGCTTATAGCTATACGATCATCACGGCGCATAAGGTACAGGAACAGCAAAGATAGCAATAAAGAACTGACAGAAAGAGCGGTACAAGAATATGACTTCACGAGAAAAGAAAAATAAAGTAATTCAACAAGTTATCAAACCGGCGCTCAAAGAAGCAGGTTTTCACAGCCTTCGGGGAACACAGGCTTTTTCCATCCATAAGGAAGCCTGCACAATCGCCGTAAATATTCAAAGCTCCCAATTTAACAGCAATGTTACTGGATTTTCCTTTTGGCTGAATATCGTAGTAGATACGCCTGACCTTTCAGATGAACAACTGCAAGATGTTACTTTTTTCAAATCTTTTACAGAAGCTTGCTTTTTGCCGCATCAAGGCAGGTTACACCCGCTCCGTGATATACGGGGTTATGTCATTGACGGTTATAAAAACTACAAGCCGATGGATACCCCCTATGAGAAGATTCAAGCCATCATTGCAAATGATATGCAGCAGTATATCATTCCGGGGCTATCCGAGATTGACAGCATAGCAGATTATCAAGAATGCGTTGCGCTGTGGCAAGAAGAATCAAAAAGTCAGTTTGTACGTCTGGTAGATTACTTTTCGGAAGCGCATATGCTGACATTACCGTTTCAAAAAGATACTTGGATTGGCACCGTAAATATGAAAGAGCTCGTTGAGAAGAAAAAGACACTATGCCTTACCACAGATGAAATCATGCAAAATAAATCAATTTATTGCAAAGTGCGTGAATTATCAACGCATCCGCAAGAGGACACATGGCCATTGATTTGCATGACGCTCTCTGCAGAATAAGATGATTTGAAATGTGCGGAACTTCCTTTGAGAAGGAGGAGCAAATAATGAAGCGTTATGGAAATGATTCGGGATCATTGCCTCCGTAACGCTTGTTCGTATTTTTATACAGGTATAAAAGTACGATATTCGACAGACCTTAACACAAAGAGCAACATTATGCAAGAAAAAGAAATACGAATACACTATAATGATATTATTGGAGTAATTTTTGCGGAGGTGACTTATGGATCATTCCAACAGTAAAATTGTTTTTGACGAAAAACTGAATATAGAGGTATTAACACTGACAGGAATGATTGAAAGTTTGCCTCCGCATTTTCATGATTACTATGAATTAGGCTATATAGAGAGCGGGAGCCGACGAGTAATATGTCAAGGTAAGGAATACACCATAGGAAAAAATGATCTGCTCCTTTTCAACCCGAAAGATAATCATACTTGTTTGGAATTGAAAAAGGAACTGTTGGATTTTAGATGTTTCCACATCACTACTGAACGCATGGAAGAATTGACATTGGAATGTTTAGGATTTGCCATATGTCCGTATTTTGAACCGCAGATTGTTTATCAGAGTGATCTTATTCCGCAAATCACAGAGTTGATTGACTTAATTGAGAATGGTTCATATTGCGATTTACAAAAGGAAGAATTGCTTTATATGATCATTGGCGATTTGGTTGCAGATTATTCTCAACCATTGGAGTGCGAACAAATAGAAGCTTCGGATATTGTAGAACGTGCTTGTGAGTATATTGAAAGGCATTACGTCTCAAACATATCTTTATGCGATTTAAGTACCTTTACGGGTTTCAGCAAGTACCACTTTATTCGGATGTTTACGAGAGAAAAGGGAATATCTCCTTATCGCTTTATTGAATGTACTAAAATGACTGAAGCCAAAAAAATGCTGAAGGCCGGAGAAGATTTATCAAATATTACCTATCAGCTTGGTTTTAGCAGCCAAAGCCACTTTACCAATTTTTTTAAGAAATACGCCATGGTTACTCCAAAACAATATAGTAAGCTTTATAACGCTTAAAATGTATTTTTTGTTGAGTATAGATCCATACTAACAGGAGATGATGATATGGGAAATTAGCCGTGATAGAAATCTCTGAGTCAGGAGATAAAATTGGAGAAAAACTGCTTATGCTGTTAAACGTCCAGCAGCGGCAGGCATTAATAAAATACCTTCTTAGTCAAGAAAAGAAGGATACCGATTCAGCTGATAGCCCATGTGACAGCTTTCAAATCCATGATCCGCAGGCGGAGGTCGGTGGAGTATTCACAGAGATCGAGATGGGAGAGCTATACTTTTGTTTGGAGCAGCGGCTTGTACGTGTGAGAGGACAAGTGATTGAGTTAACAGCAAAAGAATTTGATATTCTTGCGCTATTGCTCACACATCCCAAAAGGGTATTTACTTATGAATTGATCATGGAGTTGGTCTGGAACGAGGATTATACTTTTTATTCCAAAAAAGCGGTAAGCAATCACATGAGTAACCTGCGGAAGAAACTCAAAGTTACACCGGATGCTCTGGACTATATTAAAAACATTGTTGGTGTCGGCTATAAATTTGAAGCACCATAAAAAACATATAATTTGCCATTGTTAGCAGAATAGCGGTAATCGTCAAGAATCTGGATAAACTGGCCCGTCAGCTCGCCGTGCCTTGACGATTATTTGCGATTCTGCTATTGTTGTTTCATATACGGTTTTGACACATAATAAAGACAGATTATCGCAATGTAAGGAGTAATGCAATGAATGAAAAAATCTTAGTGGTTGATGATGAAAAAGAATTGGCCGACTTAGTTGAAGTATATCTGAAAAACGATGGATATACCGTTTATAAATTTTATAATGGCAAGGATGCACTAAAGTGTATTGAATCCGTGGAACTGGATTTAGCCATATTGGATATCATGCTTCCGGATGTAGACGGGTTTCAGATCTGCCAGAAAATCCGGGAAAAGTTTTACTTCCCTGTTATCATGCTGACAGCAAAAGTGGAGGACGGGGATAAAATCATGGGACTGTCTGTGGCAGATGATTATATTACGAAGCCGTTTAACCCGTTGGAAGTGGTTGCGAGGGTAAAGGCGCAGCTAAGGCAGTATATGCGGTACAAGCAGCCCAGCTTAAAGCAAGAGGCTGAATGCACAGAATACGATATCAGAGGGATGACAATTAGCAAGAGCAGCCATAAGTGTATCTTGTTTGGAAAGGAGATTCAGCTGACGCCAACGGAATTTTCGATTCTTTGGTATCTGTGCGAGCGTCAGGGGACGGTTGTTTCTACGGAGGAATTATTTGAAGCAGTATGGGGGGAACGGTATTTTGACAGCAATAATACCGTGATGGCGCATATCGGACGTCTCCGGGAAAAAATGAAGGAACCGTCAAGAAATCCGAAATTTATAAAAACCGTGTGGGGAGTGGGATATACCATTGAAAAATAGAGATAAAACCAGTCATGAAGATGACTATTTACTTTTTAAAAACAGACTGTCCCTTAAAATACTGCTGATAATGGCATGCTCCATTCTAATTATAGCGGCAGTGTATCTATTCGTTTTAAAAGATAATTTTGCAAATGTGGTGGTAGCCATTTTAGATAGCTTTATCTATCATGATCGGGATGAGGCGGTGGCTGTTTATCTGAGAACCTTTAAGGCGTATGAGATATGGCTTTTTCTGATAGCGGTTATGGGTGTGTTTTTTATGATCTTTCGCCGTTATCTGGACAGTATCTCAAAGTATTTTAAGGAGATCAACCGGGGGATTGATACCCTGGTGCATGAAGATACCAATGATATCGCCCTGCCTCCGGAACTGGCTTCGACCGAAAGGAAAATCAATTCCATACGGCATACACTGACGAAACGGAAAACGGACGCCGAGCTTGCGGAACAGCGGAAAAACGACCTTGTTATGTACCTGGCTCATGACTTGAAGACTCCGCTTTCATCGGTTATAGGGTATTTAAACCTGTTAAGGGATGAGAATCAAATCTCCGAGGAACTCCGGGAAAAATATCTGTCCATTTCACTGGATAAAGCTGAACGTCTGGAAGAGCTGATCAATGAGTTTTTTGAAATTACGAGGTTTAATCTTTCAAACATCACGCTTGTGTACAGCAAAATCAATCTGACGATGATGCTGGAACAGCTGGGGCACGAGTTTAAGCCGATGTTGGCCGGGAAAGATTTGAAATGTGAATTTGATGTTCAGCCGGACATGATGCTGTCCTGTGATGCCAACAAACTGCAGAGAGTGTTCGATAATGTGCTGAGAAATGCCGTCAGCTACTGTTATGAGAATACTACCATTCAGGTGAATGCCAGGCAGGCGGAAGACCATGTGCTCATCCAAGTCATAAACGAAGGGGATACGATTCCCGGGGAGAGATTGGAAAGAATCTTTGAGCAGTTTTACCGCCTGGATGTGTCACGAAGCTCAAGCACGGGCGGAGCCGGTCTGGGACTTGCGATTGCAAGGGAGATTGTGGAACTGCACCATGGACAGATCACTGCCCGCAGCGAAAACGGTATCACCAGTTTTGAGGTTACATTGCCCACCGTAGGAAAATCGTAAGAAATTCCGAGATAAACCGTGTGTTATCCATAAAATAATGCGAAAAAATAAATCGCTCCATTCTGGTATTCTTTATATCAGAGGGAGCGATTTTTTTGTATGTGGAAAGGAGTTAAGAGAAACGTGGAACGTCAAAATAACAATGAAAACCAGTATGGAAGGAACCGCAGAAAAGACAAAAGAAGAAAATTGTTTTTTTACAGAGCAGCATGTGCCATGCTCGGTCTGCTCATAGTCTGTGTAATTTTTGGAGCTGTGTATTTTCTGAGAGAGAGTAAAGATCCCGCTCTTCCATCCAAAGAAAATACAAAGACAAGCAAGGACTATTCATTTCTGGCCGACGGCCAGAGTGAGGAGGAGTCTCCAGCTTCGGAGCCAGCCATATCCAACCGGGCGAATGCGATTGACCTGAACATTATAGCAGCAAATGCCATTGTGGTGAATAAAGACACCGATGCGTTATTGTATCAAAAAAACGGCACGGACAGAATTGCGCCGGCCAGTACAGCCAAAATGATTACAGCGTTGACCGTGCTTGAATATTGTTCTCCGGAGGATGAGATGAGAGTCGGTGCGGAGATTGAAATGATCCATAGTGATTCGTCAACCGCATGGCTTATGAAAGGCGATACCCTGACTGTCAGGCAGCTCCTGATTGCCCTGATGCTTCCGTCCGGCAATGATGCGGCCTATACCCTTGCAGTCAATACCGGAAAGACCATTGCGGGTGATAATAGCCTGTCCAATCAGCAGGCCATTCAAATATTCATGGATAAGGTAAATGAGAAGGCCAAGGCAATTGGCGTTATAGACTCGAATTTTGTGGTTCCGGATGGGTATGACGCCGAGGGGCAGTATACCACGGCCTATGATCTTGCCATCATTGCAAAGGCATGTTTGGAGGATCCCATTATTTCAGAAATTGTGGCGAGCAATACGTCATATGAAAGATGGCCGAACGGAAGGGAGGTCACTTACAACAATTCCAATGAGCTTCTTGATCCGAACAGTCCCTATTATCGTCCGGAGGTCATCGGCCTGAAAACCGGGACCAGCAGCCTTGGTGGTGCCTGTGTCGTCTCCGCAGCAGTGATTGACGGAGAAACCTATATCTGCGTAGTCATGGGCTCTACGAAAGAAAGCAGGTTTCAGGACAGCGTTGCCATTTTGGATAAAATCAAGGCCCAGTGAAATGTTAAGGAGGAAACGAATGCAGGAAAAAATAGATATTACGGTTTTTGGGTGTGAGCGGGATGAAGCGGCGGTATTCCGTAAACTTTCATCTGAGTATGGCATCACAGTTTCGCTCATCGAAGATGCCGTATCAGAGCACAATGCAAAATTAGCGGACGGATGCCAGTGTGTCAGCGTAAGCCATAAGGCGGAGCTGTCGGAGCAGCTTCTCCTTGCGCTGAAACACGCAGGAGTGAAATACATCAGTACCCGGAGCATTGGCTTTAACCATATTGATATACAGGCGGCCGGGTTGCTGGGTATAGTTGTTGGCACGGTAGAATACTCGCCGGGAAGTGTGGCCGATTATACCGTCATGCTGATGCTTATGCTGATGCGCGGCACAAAGTCGATTCTGCGTGAAACCCAGAGGCAGAATTATTGCCTGAATGACCTGCGCGGAAAAGAACTGCAGGATTTGACGGTTGGCGTCTTGGGAACCGGACGAATCGGACAGGCAGTCATGGAACGCCTGGAGGGATTCGGCTGCAAGGTATTGGCCTACGATCGAAATCACAAAGCCGGAGCAAATTATGTTTCGTTTTGTGAATTATTGAAGAGCAGCGACATTGTTACGCTGCATGTGCCTCTGGCAGAGGATACCCGCCATATGATTGGGCGCGAGCAGCTAGAGATGATGAAGAGGGAGGCACTTCTGATCAACACGGCACGGGGGGCTTTAGTGGATACGGCTGCACTGGTTGCTGCGCTGAAAGAACAAAAAATCGGCGGAGCCGCCTTAGATGTCCTGGAAGGGGAAGAAGGCATCTTTTACCATGAATGCACACAAAAAACGATAGGGCATCCTTACCTATCCGCTTTGCAGAAAATGCCCAATGTCATTGTTACGCCGCATACGGCCTATCATACGGACCGGGTACTGGTCGATACCGTGAGCAATACCATCCGAAATTGTCTGAATTTTGAAAGGAGCCTGGGAAATGTATAAGCTTAAAATTGCAGTCCTGTTTGGAGGCTGCTCAGAGGAACATGATGTTTCAGTGAAATCAGCGATGGAGGTTGCAGCAAATATAAACAAGGAAAAATACCAGCTATTTTATATTGGAATCACAAAATCCGGCGCATGGAAACTATGCGATAAGCCCTGTCGGGACTGGGAGAACTATGCGGGATACCCGGCTGTGATTTCTCCGGACAGAAGGACCCATGGCCTGCTGATACAAAAGGACGGCGGATATGAGAGCCAGCCTGTAGACGTGGTGCTTCCGATGATTCATGGAAAATTTGGCGAGGACGGAACCATACAGGGTCTGCTTGAGCTGTCCGGCATTCCTTATGTGGGATGCGACATTCAAAGTTCTGTAACCTGTATGGATAAGTCGCTCGCTTATATGGTTGTGAAAAATGCGGGAATTGAGGTACCTGGGTTTCGAGTTCTACAAAAGGGGGACAGCCTGGAAGCAGAGACACTCTCGTACCCGGTCTTTGTAAAACCTGCCCGTTCCGGCTCCTCTTTTGGCGTGAATAAGGTATGCAAGGCAGAAGAACTGCAGGCAGCAATCGAAGATGCAAGAAAATATGACAGCAAGATTTTGATTGAAGAGGCCGTTACCGGGAGTGAGGTAGGCTGTGCCATACTGGGAAACGGAAACGATCTCATCGCCGGCGAGGTCGATCAGATTGAATTGAAACACGGGTTTTTTAAGATCCATCAGGAAGCACAGCCGGAAAAGGGGTCTGAAAATGCTGTGATCAGAGTTCCGACCGCCCTGCCGGATGAAGTTAGGGAGCAGATTCAGGAAACGGCGAAGAAGATTTACCGGGTACTTGGCTGCAGAGGTCTGTCCCGCATTGATTTGTTTTTACAGGAGGATGGAAGCATTGTCCTGAATGAAGTGAACACCATGCCTGGATTTACTTCCTATAGCCGTTATCCACGCATGATGACAGCAGCAGGGTTTACGCTTTCTGAAATATTGGACCGCTTGATTGGACTTTCACTTAGGAGGTAACCATCATGGAAAAGAACTTTGTCTTTTTGGATGAAATGCTGCCCGGTATCCGATGGGATGCCAAATATGCCACATGGGACAATTTCACCGGGAAACCGGTAGACGGATACGAGGTAAACCGCATTGTGGGGACAAAAGAGCTTGGTGCCGCTTTACGTAAGGCACAGAAGGCGGCGGAGAAACTGGGATACGGTCTGCTCTTATGGGACGGCTATCGTCCCCAGTGTGCAGTGGACTGTTTTCTGACTTGGGCTTCCCTGCCGGAGAACAATCTGACGAAAAAGCGTTACTACCCAAATATCAAAAGGAACGAGATGATCACGAAAGGGTATGTGGCTTCCCAGTCCAGCCACAGTCGCGGGAGTGCGGTTGACCTCACGATTTTTCGTTTGGATACGGGTATGCTTGTATCAATGGGCGGAGATTTCGACTTTATGGATGTACGGTCACATCATGCCGCCAGCGGTTTGAGCGAAGAGGAGGCCGGAAACCGTGAGCGCCTGCGTGATATCATGGAGCGCAGCGGATTTGAAGCCTACCGATATGAATGGTGGCATTATGTCTTGGCAGACGAGCCATACCCGGATACATATTTTGATTTTTACATTGCCTAATGATAGCTTGAGGAAGTAAAAGATTGTAAGTTTATTGGGGCAAGTGGCATAAGGTGCTTTACTTTTTATAGAGTATCGTAATCTCCTGTATGTTTGTGGGTAAAATGATAAAAAATGATATACAGGAGGTTTATGATCATGAATCAATTGACTGTAGAAAAAATACAGGCGTTTGAAGAAAGCCTATATCTAAATGAGAAATCCAAAGCAACTGTAAACAAGTATCTTCGTGCGGTGCGTAAACTGGCAGAGTATTTGAGCGGAGAAGGACTTACGAAGCCCCGGCTTTTGGAATACCGGAAGATACTGCAAAGCCAGGTGAAGGCCCAGACAGTCAACGGCGCACTGTCGTCCATCAATGCGTTTCTGGAGTTTTGCGGGTGGCAGGACTGCAAGATAAAACTCTTAAAGGTGCAGAGGAAAGCGTTTCTGGATGAGACGCGGGAACTGTCTGAAGCGGAATACAAACAGCTCTTGGCGGCAGCTCAAGCCAAAGGAAATGAGCGGTTATACCTGGTCATGCTGACCATTTGCGGTACAGGTATTCGGGTCAGCGAGCTGCAGCATATTACGGTGGAGGCGGCCCAAACCGGGCGGGCGGAAATCTGCATGAAAGGAAAAAACCGCACGGTTCTTCTGCAAAAGGAGCTGCGTACCAGGCTATTAAAATACGCAAAAGAGCTGGGCATAAACGAGGGCCACATTTTTCGTACCCGAAGTGGAAGGCCCCTGGATCGGACAAACATCTGCCATGATATGAAAAAGCTCTGCGCCAGCGCCAGAGTGGATTCCCGTAAGGTTTTTCCTCACAACCTGCGGCATTTGTTCGCCCGCAGCTTTTATGCCATTGAGAAGAACCTGGCCCATTTGGCGGATATCCTCGGCCACAGCCGTATTGAAACTACGCGAATCTATGTGGCGGCCAGCGCTACAGCTCACGAGCGAATTTTGAATAAAATGAGGCTCATTTTATAAAAAAACCACAGACTAACTCATCTGTGGTAAACATTATCACACCTGTATCGTGAAGCACGTTACAAGCATTTATAGTATAGCGTAAAATCCCCATATTTTCAAGTAATACATAGCAAAAGTAAGGGGGAAATCCCACATAAAACGATATTTGTGCATGACAAGAAAGCCTGCATCTGCTGTTTTATTTGCAGGCTTTCTTGTTGTGGTCAAGTGAGGCGATTTGCGGACAAAGCAAGTCGCCTTTTTCCCTTTTCTTACTAAATCTACCGACTGCGGCCATACCCAATTTACCACAGATGAGTTAGTCTGTGGTATCGAGCCGCATGTTTAAAGAAGGCGAGTCGGAAAATTGTATGGCAAGGAGGTGAGTTATGAATGGAATGAAAACTGGCACGATAGGGCTGCTGGATATTTTGGCGGCCAAAAGCGGATGTATGTATTTGTCTGATCTGGCGAAAACGGGAACAAATATGATCATGCCTCACCACCTGCATGAAATCAATGCGCAGGAATTTAGCCTGCGGGAATGGGAAGATACGGTTTCCTATTTGACCGGACAGAGTCAATCCTTCACGGCACCAGAACAAGCGAAGCAATATTTAGTTGGGTGCATGCTGAATCAATTTGCAGAAAACCATGAAAAGAGGTAAAGATTATGAAACAAGCAAAAAAGAGCAGACTGCTGTCTATTTTGCTGTCGGCAGCTATGCTGCTGAGTATGCTCCCTACTGTGGCCTTTGCAGAAGAAACCGAGAGCACACCGGCGGAGCGATGCACTGTCACCGAAGGCTGCACGCTGGAGGCAGGGCATGGAGAAGTGTGCGCTGTTGCAGAATCCGAAACGGAATCTACTGCAGAGCCAGATACGGAATCTATTGCGGAACCTACGGAAAAGCCGCCTGCGAATCCAACGGAAACGCTTATGACAGAACCGGCAGACGGTGATGAGGACAGCTCATATGAGGCTGATGAAATGACAGAGCCCGTAAATGCGGAGGGCGTTCTGCTGGCGGTAGAACTCGCTACCTCTGGTTCCTGCGGCGCTACGGAAAGCGATAATGTTTCTTGGGCGCTGACCGTGAATAATAGTAACAATGAGGATCCTACCTATACGCTCACCATTTCCGGCACCGGTGCCATGGCAGATTATGCTGAGGCAGGAACAGCACCATGGTGTACCGCTTTACCGACATATCAGTCCAAAATTACAGAAATCATAATCGGTAAAGACATTACGATTGTGGGCTCGAATGCCTTTGTATGGTGTAGCGGAGTGAAAACAGTCACCTTTGAAAGCGAAAGCAGACTAAAGCAGATTAAAATGCAAGCTTTCCATAGTTTGAATCAGTTGGGTAACATTGAGTTTCCTGCGTCCTTAACTGAGATTGGGCAAGGGGCGTTTTTTAACTGTAAGAGTCTTGTAATCGTAACCTTCCAGAAGCCAGAAAGTCTCTTGACAATCGGGTCAGCTGCATTTGGCGGCTGCATTTCCCTGCAGTATTTCAATAATCCTGAGCAATCTGCGACACATGAAATAATACCTGTGTCTGTTACTGAAATCGGAGCAGGGGCATTTCAAAGCTGTAGTGCAATGATTGGCCAGGTTACGATTCCCGCCGAGATAGAAACTCTGAGCGCAACTTTCTGGGGCTGTGCCATTTCCAAGGTCACCTTTGAAAGTGGCTCTCACTTGAAGACGATTACAAATAATGCGTTTACCAACTGCAAAATTACAGAAGTGACCCTGCCGGAGGGGTTGGAGGAAATTGGCCCCAATGCTTTTTGTGACGTGCATCTTACATCCATTCAAATCCCTGCGTCTGTGGTCTACATTGGGGATAATGCTTTTCTGCAGAGAACCGGCAGTCATACTTTTTCGAGCGTGACTTTTGCTGAAGGCAGCGCGCTTAAAAGTATTGGGTCAAATGTGTTTGGCAGGACCGGCGCCCTCGCGAATGTTAAATCCATTGCGCTGCCCGAAGGCCTGGAGACAATTTCAGCGACCGCATTCCAGCAGTCCGGAATTGAGTCTATCACCGTTCCTTCTACAGTGACCAGCATTGGTAATAATGCTTTTTATCTATCCTGCAAAAATGCTATCAACCTCTCGGCGGTTCCAGAGACGGCCTCTATCGCAGGTTGTACTCAAAATGTCACACGCGGCTGTATGATCTATCTTCCTTCTGAAACGGTCAAAAATAACCTGAGTTATAGCGGAACAAATGAACCGATTTATTTAATCACAAATGGTGGTATCGTACCTCATACTGAATTTAAAGAAAAGACACTTGTTGATCCGGTTAGACGAGGATTTACCTTCGACGGCTGGTATGAATCTTCTTCTTTTACTGGCAGTGCCGTTAGTTCTGTGGAAATCGGTAAAACCTATTATGCAAAATGGAACTACAGCATCGCTTTTGATGCTAATGGCGGTTCCGGCTCCATGAGCGCACAACAGGTCACAGAAGGAGATTCACAGACGACTCTGTCAAACAATACCTTTACCAAAACTGGCTATACATTTTCCGCCTGGAATACAGAGGCGGACGGCAGCGGAACGACTTATGAAAGTACGGCTTTAGCTTCCAATGTTTATAATGGTACAACATTGTATGCCCAATGGAAGCCCAATACCTACACCATCAGTTTTGACGCTAAAGATGGCCAAGGCACTATGAACTCAATGACAGCCACCTATGACAAGCCTGCTATTTTACCCTCCTGTACATATTCTAAGTCGGGATATAACTTTGCAGGCTGGACAACTAATCCGGACGGAGCAAGTGTGCAATACTCTGACTGCGATCAATTGATGAATCTAGTTGCTGAGAATAATGGGACTGTTACATTGTATGCCGTTTGGACAACCAAAGGAGTCTTGAATCCCGATGTAAATGTCCAGACTAAGACCTACAACGGTCAGACCCAGAGTTTTACTGTGGACAATGGATTTACCGTTACCTACGAGCAGAATGGGGTAGCTGTGAACTCCCCCACAGATGCAGGTAGCTATGACGTGACGGTGGGCAAGGAGGAGACTAATGACACCGCCGCCTATCATCACAAAATTTATGGTGGTCTTGTGATTCAACCTGCGGCTGTAACTATCACTGCAGAAAATCAGAGAATATGCGTGGGCGGTGTTCTGCCTGCATATACTTATACCGTTTCTGGTCTTGTGAATGGTGACAGTCTGACGACGGAACCCGTGGTTGCCTGCGCAGATGCGGACGTAAATACGGCTGGCAGCTATACCATTGTGGTCAGTGGCGCGTCTGCCGGAGACAATTACGAGATTACATTTAAGCCTGGAACCCTGGTCGTACAGCACACACTGGAAATGGTGGAAAGCAGGGAATCCACCTGCACAGAAGCAGGATATGAATCCTATTGGAATTGCAGTGTCTGCGATAAGCTGTTCTCGGATGAGAATGGTACAACTGAGATTGAGGAGCCAACAGAGATTGTTGCCAAGGGCCATGCCTGGAGCGAATGGGAAGCTGTAAATTCCCCTAACTGCACAGATAAAGGTAGTCAAAAGCGCATTTGTACTGTATGCAATGTTACGGAGACAGAAGACATTGACCCCAACGGCCATGATTGGAATGAGAAATATACCGTAGATAAGCAGCCCACCACTACCGAAGACGGCAGCAAATCCATTCATTGCAAGAGCTGTAATGTGGTAAAGGACAGCACAGTAATTCCTGCTATCGGCCAGCAGCCGGCGGAAGTGAACCCAGAGGGTGCTCTCTCCAACAGAACACTTGTGGTAAGTGAGGCAACAAATACGGATGAACAGTCCCTGAAGGATGCTGTTAAGAACCAATACAAGGACAAATTCAGCGGCAAAGAACTCTGGATACTGGACATCGATCTCATAGACACCTCTGTCTGGGAAGAGGTTCACGATGAGACGGTAACTTTCACCTTAGGCTATCCTGCAGGTATCACCGATGCCAATTATCAGAACTATGACTTTGTAATTCTGCATCAGAAAGCCGACGGTTCTATGGAACTGAGTAACTTTGTGGCAACTGCACACGGTCTGAAGATTACCTCCACCCTCAGTCCTTTTGCAATTGGCTACAGCGAGAGGCATACCCACAGTTATGGCAATTGGAAATCTGATGCAAATGGCCACTGGTGTGAGTGCGATTGCGGAAGCAAGGCAGATGAAGGGACACATACCTTTACATGGGTCATTGACAAAGAATCAACCGCTACCCAAATGGGCAGCAAGCATGAGGAGTGCAGCGTTTGCCATTACAAGAAAGATACTGTAGATATCCCGGTGCTCAGCGGTAACACAGGAAATTCTGGTAAGCCAAACAACGGTATCCCACAGACGGGAAATTCCACTAAGCCGAATAGCGGTATCCCACAGACGGGAGATAACAGTAATGTAACTCTCTGGATTTCAGTGATGGTGGTTTCCATGATCTGCCTGGTTGCGGTGCTTCTGGTGATGAAAAAGAAAAACTATCGAAGAAAATGGGAGAAATAATTTAATGTTCAGCGGTGCGTGGGGATGACCCCGTACCGCTTTTCTAATGAAACACATGGTATTCCATAAATAGGGAGGCACTGTTTGCTAATGCGGAAACTTGACACTCAATTTCTTATTTCTGTAAAATTGACAGAGGAGGTGCCTTGAATGAAAAGCAACAGGATGTTCGGTATATTATGTATTTTATTGGAGCGGGAAAAAATAACGGCACAGGAGCTGGCGGAGTATTTTGAGGTCTCTGTGCGCACGATCCATAGGGATTTGTTGGATTTGTCCAGCGCAGGGTTCCCAGTGACTACACAGCAGGGCATTGGCGGCGGTATATCTTTGCTTCCAAACTTTAAATACAGCAAATCAGTCCTGAATAAAGAGGACATAGATCTAATTGTGTCCGGTATACAAGGGTTTGCAAGTATTGATGAGAGTTCAAAAATAAAGACGCTGCTTGCGAAGCTGCGCCTTGGACAGGAAGATAAGCTGCTGCTGGAGAATGATATCATCATTGATTTCACATCCTGGAACCATAAGAATACGACCATTGAAAAAATCAAAATCATCCGTTCTGCGATTGCCTCCCGGCGCCTGTTGGAACTGGAGTATTACAGCAGCAATGGATACTCCAAAAGAACCGTGGAACCTTATAAGCTCCTTTTTAAAGAAGAATACTGGTATCTTTTCGCCTACTGCACACAAAGACAGGATTTCCGTGTTTTTAAGCTCAACAGAGTATCAAAGCTGGCGCTTTGCGAACAGACCTATATGGAACGGACAGATTATGAAATTCCGGTATTGCAGAGCTCATTTTCAAATGGCGTGGGGCAATTGGTTACAGTCAGAATGGATAAATCTTATGAGTTTCTGGCGATTGATTTCTTTGGCCAGAGCAATATCCGGGAAGAAAACAATTCTCTCTACGTTTCCTTTTATACGGAATACCCGGAGTGGATCGTAAGCACTTTTGCAAGCTTGGGGGATAAAGCGGAAATTATAGAGCCAAAGACGCTGCGGGATGATATCAAGGCATTTTTAGAGCAGGCCAGAAAACAATATGATAAATGAGAACCAGCGATTCTCACTTTTACGATAGGAAATGCTTTGCACAGATTGGCTCATAAAAATCCTCTTGACAAGTAAACGAGCGTTTACTATAATATCAAAAAGAAGAGGTAAACGATTGTTTACATTGTAGGAGGTACATAGAATGACTGATACAAAGGAAAAAATATTGGTCGTTGCATTGCAATTATTTGCAAAAGACGGATATGAGGCAGTTTCCGTCAGTAAAATAGCTGAAAAATTGGGAATTACGAAAGGGGCGCTGTATAAGCATTATGAAAACAAGAAGGATATTTTCAACAGTATTGTTGCGCGTATGTCACAATCGGATCATGAAATAGCACGAAAATATGGTGTGCCAGAAAATGTGTTTGATTGTGCACCGGATCAATATGAGAAAATCGGATTGAAAAATCTAAAAAATTTTGCCGTTTCACAATACCGGTTTTGGACTTCAGATGAATTCGCCGCTGATTATCGTAAAATGCTCACTTTAGAGCAGTATCGTAATCCAGAATTAAACAAGTTGTATCAGGATAGCCTTGTGCGTGGGCCTGTTCTTTATTTAAAAGATATTTTTCGTGAGATGATTAGATGTGGTGTGTTAAAGGAGAATGACCCATACCAACTTGCAATAGAATTTTTCTCCCCGCTTTTTTTACTTATCAATATGTCAGATGAAAATGAATCTTATGTGGATATTGAAAAACGGCTAATAAAGCATATTGATTTTTTTATAGAATCTCACACAAAGGAAAGGGAAAACAAAAATGAAATATATTCGTAGTCAAAAATATAACATTCCTGAATTACAGGCTAAAATTATGGGGCCAAATCCAGTCAAACTGGAGGAGGAACTTTTACTTCATTGCAAAATCTCCCCAAACGCCATAGTATGTGATCTTGGCAGCGGTCAGGGGTTGACTTCCCTCTTTCTTGTAAAAGAGTACGGGTTTACTGTATATGCCACGGATTTGTGGAGCGATCCGGAAGATAATCGAAAATTCTTTCGCAAAATGGGGTTGTCCGATGAGCAGATTATTCCGGTTAAGGCAGATGCCACAGCACTTCCGTTTGAGGAAGAATTTTTCGATGCAATCATCAGTACGGATTCCTATAATTATTTTGGGCGAGATCCTAAATTCCTTGACGATAAATTGCTCCCATATCTTAAACATGGTGGCTATATTTATATTGCCATTCCTGGAATGAAAAAAGATTGTCATAGTAATCTGCCACCAGAATTACTTCTCTCATGGACACCGGAACAGCTTGATTATATGCACGATATAATGTATTGGGAAAATATAATCCGCCATTGCAAAGGGGCCAGGGTAATTTCCATTCATGAGATGGAAAGTAATGAGGAAGTATGGAACGACTGGTTAAAGCAAGAAAACGAGTATGCAATCAGTGATCGTAAAGCTATGGAGGCTGGCGGAGGTAAATATTTGAATTTTATTTCTATTGTTCTTCAAAGATTATAGCAATAAAATCAAGAGACGGCCGAGTTTGATTATGAAGAAGCTGGATGCTGCCTTGATACTTCACCGGGAAGAGTCATGTACTTTTTTATGATCCGGAACAGTATTTTAAGTATATAAGGCCAGTGCGAAAAGGGTAGGGGCATAAAGCCCAGGTAAGGCGTCATTGCACAAAAAAGATATGAAATATGACAGAACGCTGTCATGTTTATAGTTTATCATAGAATGCTGAAGGACGGAGGGGCGTAAAGGGAACGGAGGTGATATCCTTGGGAAATTAGCTGTACTGGAAATATCCGAGCCGGGAGATAAAATCGGAGAAAAGCTGCTTATGCTGTTGGACGCAAGACAGCGGCAGGAGTTAGTAAACTATCTTCTTGGCAAAGAAAAGCAGAATGGTGGTTCAGCTGATATCCTGTGTATCCGCTCCGGAGCTTATGAGCTGTTGACAGAGAATGAAGGTATCTTCACAGAGATTCATATGGGTGATTTGTACTTTTGCCTGGAGCAGCGGCTGGTACGTGTGGATGGACAAGTGGTCGAACTGACGGCGAAAGAATTTGATATTCTTGCCCTGCTGATCACGCATCCCCAACGGGTGTTCACATACGAGCTGATCATGGAACTGGTCTGGGATGAGGCTGCTGCCTGTTACTCACGCAAAGCGGTAAGCAACCATATGAGCAATCTGCGGAAGAAATTGAAGATAACACCGGATGGCTTGGAATATATCAAAAATATTGTCGGTGTAGGTTATAAATTTGAAATACCATAACAAAGATCACAAGGATTTTACTTCCCTTGTGGTCTTGTTTTGTTTATGCTCCTTTCCAGAGAACAGATCCCATTTGTTATTGTTCTCATAAGAATTTTGCCACTTGCCATTACCTTATTGACAATTGTGACTGAAGTTGCTATAATGTACTTGTTCAATAAGTACATTATATGACGGATGGAGGGATCCTGTGGAAATTATAATAAGCAGTAATACGAGTAAACCCATTTATGAGCAGATTACCTCACAGATAAAAGCTATGATTATGAGCGGCGAACTGCAGACGGGCGATCCTATTCCTTCTATGCGAGCATTGGCAAAGTCAATCCATGTAAGCGTAATTACCGTTCAAAAGGCATATGAAGATCTGCAAAGGGACGGATTTATCGAGACGACAGTCGGGCGTGGAAGTTTTGTAGCGGCACAGAATAAAGACTTTTATCAAGAGGAACAGCAGCGGTTAGCGGAAGAGCATTTACAGGAGGCCGCTGATATTGGCAGAACCAGTGGAATATCGTTGGGAAAATTAGTTGAGCTTTTAACTATGTTTTATCAAGAGGAGGAGTGACTATGGATACAATCTTACAGGTGGAAAATTTAACGAAACAGTATGAAGGCTTTCAGCTGGACCACGTTTCGTTCGACCTTCCGAAAGGAACGATTATGGGACTGATTGGCGAGAATGGAGCCGGAAAGAGTACAACGATCAATGCAATTCTTGATCTGATTAAGAAAGATGACGGTACGGTTACTTTTTGGGGGCAGGAATTATCTTCATCCAAACAGTTGAAGGAGGATATCGGCGTTGTATTCGATGGAGTCAATTTTTATGAAACATTGACGCCTGCGAAAGTGGGGAAGATCTCTGGATCCGCCTATAAACAATGGGATGAGTACCTGTACCGGGATTATCTGAAACGTTTCGGGCTTCCGTTGGATAAAGAGATCAAAACACTTTCCAAAGGCATGAAAATGAAATTGTGTATCGCTGTGGCGCTTTCCCATAAACCGAAGCTGTTGATTTTGGATGAGGCGACCAGCGGTCTTGACCCGGTTATGCGGGATAATATTCTTGATGTCTTTTTGGATTTCGTGCAGGATGAAAACCATTCCATCTTGATGTCCTCCCATATCACCACGGATTTAGAAAAGGTTGCTGACTATATTACCTTTATTCATCAGGGAAAAGTCCTGTTTTGCAAGACAAAGGATGAACTGCGCTACAAATATGGAATCATCCGATGCGGTGCAGCCGCTTTCGACCAGATTGATAAATCGGAGATCCTTGCATACCGCAAAGAAGATTATCAATGGAATGTACTGGTAGCTGATAAAGAAAAGACCAGGAAAAAATATAAAGCGGCCGTCGTTGATGATGCTACGATTGACGATATTCTGCTGCTGTATGTGAAAGGAGAGTGGGCAAAATGAAAAGCCTTATATTGAAAGATTTATATAATATCGGACACAATACAAAATCCATGCTGTTTATACTTGCGGTGCTTGCTGTGGCTTTTATTCCTACCTCTGGTGTGGGAGCATATATTTTCATCTGCGGCATCTTATGCAGTATGATGATCGTAACCACTTTTTCTTTTGACGATAACTCCAAATGGACGCGATATGCTATGATAATGCCCATTTCAAAAAGAGATTTAGTGATTGGAAAGTTTATTGTCTTAGCAATCTTTTGTGCGATTGGCAGTGTATTCGGCTTGGCTGTAGGCTTGATCGGCGGAGGCATAGCAGGCAAAATTACATTCAGCCCTGCCGCTATTGTGGAACTGCTGTTTTTAACCTTAGCGGCAACGGTAATTTCCCTCATTTTTGGAAGTATGTCAATCCCGCTGGTGTTTAAATTTGGAGCCGAAAAAGGGCGCGTTTTGCTTCTGGTATCGTTCCTCATTCCGGCAGCAATTTGTTTTGGGGCATATAAGCTGCTTGCAATACTGGGCGTGGAGCTGACAGATCAGACGGTGTTTATCCTCTTATGCTGTTCCCCGCTTATCGCGTTGGTCTGGAGTTATGGAATGTATCAAATCAGTTATCGGATTTTTTTGAAACAAGAATTGTAAGATAGGAGAAATTGCTATGAAAAAATATGAGTATGTTAATATCGAATATTCAGCAAAAGGAGTGGTGTTTTCTTATGTTGAAAAGCATAGGGAAATCATAGATAGTTACGCGGAGAAAGGCTTTCGATATATCGGTTTTGTCCCTACGGAAGTAGGGGCAAACGGCTGCATCAGAAAAATTGACTTGGTTTTTGAAAAGTGATTATGTTTTCAATCGAAAATATGGGCCTGGCGTGTTATCGAGCAGTTTGAGGCGATATGCTTCAACCATTAAATTATAAAAATTCACAAAAATTAGGACAATAGCAGGATACATCGGGAAAGAAAGCAGAATCCTCCCTGGTACAATTTACTCAATCATAGCAAATGGAAGAAGTCCACTGCTTAGTCAGGTAAATTGAAGGGGAGGAGGTGCAGTATCCTTATAGAGGGAAAGAATTCTCCTTACACTGTTGTCCTTGGTTGAACGCAAGTCTTACAACTGAATATTGTTTGGCGGCCTGTTCAAAAGCGTAAACAACAAATGCACCGATGCCTGATATTATATCGGGTATCGGTGCTTTCTTCATTGCTGTTCAGGATGAAAGGCAAGCCATTTTGATCTATAGGTATCCAAATAAAACCGATTCCCATACTCATTTTGGACAAAATGCTTTTTGACCTGATACCAGCCCCGCAATTCAGTCCGCAAATCTGAGTCTGGAGAGATTGGCTCCAGCCATATCCGGGTAAACTGCTGGATCTCAGATAAGATTAGCGGTTTTCCGGATGGCAGGCTCGGTTCGGAAAATAACTGGGGCAGCGTAAACAGCCTTTTGGCGTCAGCAAACGGAACGGTCTGTCCATTTGGGAGCAATAGAGTATGATTGCCGGCATCAACCAGCATCCATCCATACTCCGCAGACCAGACTGGTTTTCCGTGAAAGATTGGAAGGGTTTCCGGAGCAATTGGTACAGATTGGACCGAGATCCCCTGCTCTGACCGTCCGAGGAGAAAATCCGTTGTGACACCATAGAGAACAGACATTTTCTCAAGTCCGTCAATGGAAGGAGACTTGCGTTCTCCCTCCCATGCGCTTAGGGTTGGCTGAGAGATGCCGAGTTTTTCGGCAGCCTCTGTCATCTTTAATTTGTTGATCAGCCGTGCCTGTTTGAATTGTCTTGGCATCTGTTCACCACCTTTATTCGTTTATTTGCCAATAACCATTTTTATCTGAGCCGATTCTTTCAATAATACCTTTTTCCTTTAAGTTTTTGATTCTCCCAAATACAGCTTTCCTTCCGATATTCAATTTATCAGCAAGATTTTGATAGGTGTAAGCAGGATCCTCAGAAAGAAGAGCAAGAATCTCTTTTTCTTTGTCACTTAAATTTACAGTTCCGTTTACAGTTCCATTTACAGTTCCATTTGCAGTTTCCCCTGGTCCATATACAATCCGATCTTTTGGTGCAATAAATTTGATCATAACCGAATTTCCGGTAATATCGTATTCCGGCAATGGTACACCATCTTCACGGCAGGCATCACAGATCTTTTCTATGCCGCGCCCCCAGCTTTCAATAAAACCGGCAAGATAATATACATGGGCAATATTAGGGTTAAAGGGCTCAGACGAGTGCTTTTCCATGAGCTTCTCTGCAGACCAGTTTTCAGGCAGTCGGCCGCAGTTTGCAATATATAATCTGTCATTATATACACTTACCTGAATCGGTATGCCACGGGCATAGTCCTTATGGCACAGGGCATTCAAGAGAGCCTCGCGCAGTGCCGCATCTGGGACGAAATAACGCTCGATCCGCTGCATTCCTTCGTATGTGATCTTTGCTTTCATATACTTCAGATGGATAGTTTCGATAATCCGATCAATCTGGTCAAGCAGTGAACCATGTATTTCATCCTGATACCGAAGTTCAGAATCACTTTCAAAATAACCGATTTTTGTAAAAGCACCAAGCTGCCACTCTTCGGGATCGTTTGCAAAAAGGAGCATGGCAGCATTTGTTAAGTAGTCATTATTCATTAAGTGCAGCTTTTTCATCAGCGTCTCTTTTTGCTCATCTAAAGCGCTCTCATCAATACGTCCCTTTTTGGCCGCCCACTTTATAAAACGCTTAACAACACCATTATCAATATCAGAGATTGTGAAGGACGGCAAAGGAAGGTTGTCCCAGGTTGCGCCCTGTTTACAGAGCAAAAAGCTCTCCAGTTCCAATCCGGTTAATTTCTGATTCGTACTGCCACTGCGGTAATAATAAACGCCTTTGTATGAGATAGCAATAGGATAGGGCTGTACAGAAATTTCAATATACTCGGTTTCGCCATCTGTATGAAGGTTGACAGGCACAATAATACCCATAGCATCACGGATTTTATTCGGAAGATCCTCAAGCAGCTTATGGGAATTAGACAGGCCTACGGTTTCGCCATTATCGTTTTTGCCGATGTAAAGCGTGCCGCCCTGTGCATTCGCAAAACCACAGATCCATGCCAGATAGTCATCTTTCCAAATTTCTTTCCATTCTATAATCTGCATCTCAGGCATTGCTTTGTTCCTCGCATTTCTTTATATATTTACCGCTTTTAATGCGTGCATCGGCTGGCTTTTCTGCATCTTCAGGAATAAGCCATGTGTTACCGGTCTTCTGAGTTCCGGGGATACGACCCTCGCTGCAGAGGATACCTACACGGCGAGAAGAAAGTCCCCACTTTTTGCCGGCTTCCGTTGTTGAAATAAATTTCATAATTTATCGCCCCCTTAACTTTATATATTATATTCGGTTTGCGGAATAATATCAAGGGTTTTGCTAAAAATGTCAGAATGATTTCCGGATACACTTTTTCGTTTTCTCATTTTTATACATAAATCATATATTTATAGCTATTGACTTTCCGCTTGCAACAAGCTATAATATGACTATAAAATCAATTTAGTCATATAGGAGGCATAAGGTATGTATGAAGAAGTTGGAATTTCTTCAAATAATGTTCCGATAACACTTTCTATTTGGTATACAGAAAGAAGGAGTCCTACCATTGTTTTTTTGCCAGGTACTATGTCACACCCTCTCATGTATGAGAATTTTCTATGTGGATTGAGTGAAAGAGGATTTAATATAATAGGCGTTCATTATCTTTCACACGGAAAAAGCCATAAAATCAAGAAAAATTATACAATGGAAGATATGTTGCATAATGTATATGACGCAACGACTTACGGAATAGAAAATTTCGGTGAAAACATAGCTGTTATGGGTTCCAGTCAAGGCGGGATTTTAGCTGCAATGGCGGCAGGTAAAGATACAAGATTAAAAGCCGTTTTTCCACATAATATCATGCTGACTACGCTAAAAGAAACTATGAGCCTAACAAAATATCCTGCATGGACACACCGTTTTATGGGGCTGATACAATGGGGCTTTCGCGTGGGCGGAAAGTTGTTACCTAACTATAAAGTACCGGGGGATGCTTATTTAGACTATAACAAAGTATTTTATAGTGAACAGGCAAAACAAGATTGCTTAAACGACCCTATGCTTTTACCTTATTATCCTTTAAGATTTGTCGCCAGTTTATTCAATGCTGACTTATCGTGTTTGGAGAACGGCTCTATACAATGTCCGGTTATTTTAATTACAGCCAAAGGCGACCCGCTTTTTAGCTTTGATTATACGAACAAAGTATTTGATTTAATTCATGCGTCCCAAAAGGAATTGCTTATTTTAGAACTTAATCGTCACATGATTTTTAATGAGGATACAGACACGACGATAAACGCATTGGAACCTACATTGCATAAATATCTCGGATAGTATATTGATAATATGAGCAGTAAATGTTATACTTTTCGTGACGATACTAACAATTTAGTCATAAGGAGGTTATGAGAATTGCCACGGTTTACAGAACAAGAGAAAGAGATCATCAGCGGTAAACTTTTGATAGAGGGAGAAAAGCTGTTTGCATTACACGGTTTGAAAAAAGTAACGGTTGATGATTTAGTGGCCGCCGTAAACATATCAAAGGGGTCTTTCTATGCTTTTTATCCCAGTAAAGAACATCTATATGTGGAAATCAATTTTCGCTTACAAAAAGAGCTATTTGAAAGTATAGAAACAACAATTAAAAAGAAAAAATATAAGAACCATAGAGATTTAGCAAAGGACGCTATTAAGCTAAGTTTAACGGGTTTGATTACTTCACCTATTCTTTCGCAGATTGACTTATCTATAATGGACTATCTGCAAAGAAAATTATCACCGGATATTTTTGAAAGCCATATGCACAATGATATTCGTATACTGGAGATACTGGAAGATCTAGGGGTTGTATTTTTGGTTCCGCATACGGTTATTATAAAATCCCTGTATTCTGTTTTGTCCTGTTTGGAACAATTCAAAGAGGATGAAGAACTGAATATGATACAAAACCTTTTAGTGAATGGGATTATTCAGCAAGTAGTAGCAGAGTAACAATTTTGTTTGGTTATTTGACAGGCAGGTAGCCAAACAAATTTTTTACATTTTATATGACTATATATCTATAAGCGTCATAAGATTAAAGGAGGAAAAATAATGATTGATGTAAAAAAACTGTATTTCAGCTATACTGAAAAGCCCTTTGTTGAAGATGTGAGTTTCCATGTTGGACGTGGAGAAATTTTCGGCTTTTTAGGACCCTCTGGAGCTGGGAAGTCAACCATACAAAAAGTATTGACTGGGCTTAATACAAAATATAAAGGCAGCGTAAAAGTTGCAGGTATTGAAATAAGGGAACGTACAAATCGGTTTTATGAGAATATTGGAGTGGACTTTGAATTTTCTACCTGTTATGAGAAATTTACGGCACGACAAAACCTTGCCTATTTCGCTTCGCTGTATGAAAAGCAGCCCCGGTCTATTGATGAATTATTGCATATGGTAGGCTTGGAAAATGACGGAGACAAAAAGGTTGCCGACTTTTCCAAAGGTATGCGTTCTCGCTTGAATTTTATCAAAGCGTTAATCCATGACCCCGATATATTATTTCTTGATGAACCAACAAGCGGCCTTGACCCTACAAATAATCGCTTGATGAAAGATATTATCCTTGCAGAGAAGAAGCGCGGAAAAACTATCATAATCACCACTCACAATATGTATGACGCAACGGAGCTATGCGATCAGGTAGCTTTTATTGTTGCGGGAAAAGTCAGCGCGTTAGACAGCCCACATAATTTAATCATGTCAAGGGGTGCTGCAAAAATACAATATACCTATTATGACAACGGCGAAAAAACCGGGGAATGTCTGCTTGATAGAACCACAGAGGATAAGATGTTAAAAAATTTAATTTCTGAAAATCGTCTGCTTTCTATCCATAGTAGTGAACCTACGTTAAATGACATTTTCGTTGATATTACGGGGAGGACACTTCAATGAGATTAGGACGCTTAATTCGTGGAGATATACATTTCCAATGGAAATATGGTTTTTATTTTATTTACTTTATATTAACAGTTTTATATGTGTGTGGGATTGCCGCTTTGACGGGACATTGGAAAACGGATATTGCTTCTATCATGATATACTCTGACCCGGCAGCAATGGGATTGTTTTTTATGGGAGCGATTGTCCTCTTGGAAAAAAGTCAAAAGGTGTTAAATGCTATGGTAGTATCGCCTGTAAAAGTATCGGAGTACATACTTTCAAAAACAGTTGCGTTGATTGCTATTTCTACGATCATTGCGTTGATATTGGGGTTTGTTTCCGGCAGCAATCATTTGTTTGGTATCACAGTTGGTACGGCATTGACATCAGCAATCTTTACTATGATTGGAATTATTGCGGCTACAAAAATTTCAAACTTGAACCAATTTCTCATTGTGATTATGCCGATAGAAATTGTTTGTTTTGTACCACCTATTGTTGGTCTGTTTGTGAAGTTACCATATCTGTTCCGCTTTTTTCCATTCACAGCTTGCATGAACCTTATAACTGGAAAAAGTGTTTTATTATCGCCTGATACGGTACTTGTAATTGCTACGTTGATGATTCTCTACATGGTTGCTCGACATACAGTAGAGCATATGTGGAAAAGTTTGGGAGGTGTAAAGCTATGAAAAAGATATTATCCAGCACCATACAGATATTTAAGCAAATCAAAAGTGACCCTATGATGTTTGCGGCTTGCTTCTCCCCTTTTATTATGGGAACTTTAATTAAGTTTGGTATTCCATTTCTTGAAAGAATAACGAAGTTTTCTTTGCAAGCATATTATCCGATTTTTGATTTATTGCTTTCTATCATGGCGCCTGTATTGCTTTGCTTTGCATTTGCAATGATTACATTAGAGGAAATCGACGATAAAGTGTCACGGTACTTTTCGATTACCCCTCTTGGTAAGTCGGGGTATCTCTTTACAAGGTTGGGAGTACCCTCAATTATTTCGGCGGTCATTGCTTTTATTGTACTGTTGTTTTTTTCATTAGAAAAGTTGTCCGTTGGAATGACAGTATGCTTGGCGCTTCTCGGCTCAGTACAGGCAATTATTGTTTCGCTTATGATTATAACATTATCAAGCAATAAATTAGAGGGTATGGCAGTTACAAAACTAGCTGCACTTACATTACTCGGAATACCTGCCCCTTTCTTTATTGATAGTTACTACCAGTTCGCGGTTGGCTTTCTTCCATCATTTTGGGTAGCGAAAGCCATGCAGAATGAAGCGGTTCTTTATTTCTCCATAGGATTGGTGATAGCTTTAGTCTGGTGCTACTTCCTTGCAAAACGTCTGTTTCGGAAGCTGGCAGGATAAGGAGGCATATTATGGAAAAAGGTAGACTTCTGCAAAACGAAAATATAAATAAGGCTATTCAGGTTTCCAAAATCACGCTAATCATCAACCTGGGTTTATCGCTACTTAAATTTGCTGCCGGATATATAGGAAAGTCAAGTGCCATGCTGTCGGACGCTGTACACTCGGCTTCTGATGTATTAAGCACAATCGTTGTGATGGTTGGAATTAAAATATCAGAAAAACAGCCTGATAGAGAACATCCTTATGGGCATGAACGTATGGAATGTGTGGCTTCCATTATTCTCTCTGTTGCCTTGGCTATAACGGGTGCTGGAATAGGATATTCAGGGATCAAGAAAATCTTTTCAGGACAGTACAATACGCTTTCTATCCCTAGTGGAATCGCACTTACGGCGGCAGTCTTATCCATTGTTATAAAAGAGTGGATGTACTGGTTTACAAGAAATGCTGCAAAGCATACAAATTCTGATGCGCTTATGGCTGACGCATGGCACCACCGCTCTGATGCACTCTCGTCGGTTGGTTCCTTAATTGGCATTTTAGGAGCGCGTTTAGGCTATGCTATTCTCGACCCTATTGCAAGCGTTGTGATTTGCGGTTGTATCTTAAAAGCTGCTTTAGACATTTTCAAAGAAAGCATTAACAAAATGGTAGACCATAGTTGTGACAATGCTACTGAAACAAAGATTAGGGAAGTTGTGCTTAAGCAGCAAGGGGTTGATGGTATTGATGAATTAAAAACCCGTATGTTTGGAACGAAAATGTATGTAGATATTGAAATATTAGCTGATGGTAATTTAGCTCTTTATGATGCTCATAGAATTGCTGAGGCAGTCCATCAAACGATTGAAAACAACTTTCCACAATGTAAACATTGTATGGTACATGTTAATGCGAATAACTTCTCTATTCTACATAGGACAGGGAAGATGATTTAAGACTATTGAAAGGGAAAGGAGGGAAGTAGGTTATGGAACAATACTGGTGGATTATCATTGTTGTGGTTTTGATTGTCGTTGGTTTACTTAAACTTGTAATTATGAAGAAGTATAATCAAAAGAGAAATTCTAACAATCGTTCAAAAGATAGCGAGGACGACAAGATGTATTAAGGTTTATTGAAATTTGTTATGTTGTAGAATGATGTTTTAGATCCTAGAAAGTGCTTTAAGGGGGCTAACTTTATGGAAAACTTTAAGTACAATTCTATACAATCAAATACAATTTAATAAATCTTTACAAAAAATCGAATGCAATACAGCTTTAAAGGCTCGTACAAATCATATGTTTTGTGTGGGCTTTTTTAATTTAAGAGGTTGTAGATTGTCCTGCCGAATCGTGTAATGAAAATAAGGAGGCGAATGGACATGAAGAAAAAAAAGATTATTTGCATCATGCTGATTTTAATATTTACTAGCGGCATTGTGATAGGCGCCATTCAGTTATATAAGCAGTACCATGAGTATTCTGAAGGCGAGGACTCCTATACTGATTTGGAGGACTATGTGAAGCTGCCGGAGGAACCGGAGGCGCCTTCGTCATCCCCAGTGGATGATGAAACTGAGTCTGGGGGACGGGAGTGGCCGGCTGTAGATTTTGCTTCCCTGCAGGAAATCAATCCTGATATTGTAGGATGGATTTATATTGAAGGGACAGAAATCAATTATCCGGTTGTGCAAGGTAACGATAACCAGTATTACCTGAAGCATTTGTTCAGCGGTGAGTGGAACGGATCTGGCTGCATCTTTCTGGACAGCAGAAACAGAGCGGATTTCTCAGACCGGCACAGCATCATCTATGGGCATCATATGAAAAATGGCAGCATGTTTTCCGGGCTTACGGAATATAAGAAGCAGGAGTTTTATGATTCACATTCTGTGGTTTTGCTGCTGACGCCGGATAAAAATTATGAGATAGAAATTTTCGCCGGGTATGTGGCCAGTGTTCAGGATAAAGCCTGGGAATTGGTTTTCCCCTCAGACCCGGATTTTACAGGGTGGCTGGATAAGGCAAAAGAACGCTCGTGCTTCACCAGCGGAATTACTCCGGCAGTCACAGACCGGATTCTGACGTTATCTACCTGTAGCTACGAGTTTAACAATGCCAGGTTTGTATTGCTTGGCGTATTAAAGCCGGAAGAGTAACGGATTCAGAAGAAAATAGAATAATGGATTGAATTGGGGGGATGGGGGATGCTATTACGAAAAAAGGTGCGTTTCCCCGATAATTCGTAATGAAAACTCTCTGCTCCTATATCAAGTGCAGATTACGTTTCATTTCCATAGTGATCTAACCTTACGATTTTTATAGAAGTGGATCTGAATAATTGCGGCAATTTTAGCAGCGATGGGCTTACAGGTGGAAAGATGATTCTCAACGACTTGTAAAAGAACGATGGTAAAACGATTTCCAAAGCCTTTCTGCTGACCTAAAATGCGTAAAAACGCAAAAATATCCAGTAGCATCAAATTATCACCACCACAAACATGTCTGTTTTCACAAGGGGATAGTAGTAGCGTTTCAAATTGATTACTGTCATGGGCTGACCTCCTAAAATGGCGAAAGGGACAAACGGCTTGCTACTGCCTGTCCCTTTCGGTGATGGAGATTGTTCCCCTCACTTGGTTAGCCTGAAAATCGCGTTTCGTGGGGTCTGTTTTTGAAAAAATCTTGAAACTTTTTTCTGGCCGCCTCCACGGAATCCCTCACGGTGTACTTGGAGCAGCCGTCCAGCCGGGCGATCTGCTCATAGCTCAATCCGGCCAGCGCGTAGAGCAGGAACCGGCGGCGCTGTGTGGCGGTGCAGCTCTCCAACATGGAAAGCAGTTCGTCCAGCGTTTCCCTCCGGCAAACGTATTGCTCTGGCGTTTCTTGGTAGGTGCGGCCCTCGGCGGCGACTATGTACTCGTCAAACTCCCTTATGTCCCAATGCCGCCGCTGCTCATGGGATAGGTTTTCCTCCTTGTAGTCGGCCCGGTCAAGGAACTCATAGACCTCGACGCTGACTTCCACGGACAGGGCTTGTCCGTTTATTTTGATGATGACTTCCATCTGCCTTTCCTCCGTTTCGATTGGGGTTGGTGCGAATCGAAACGGGGGGTGAGCGGAGAGCGGCAACAGTGCCGAACATCGGGCCAACTTCGAGCTGTTGACAAACCCTAGTCTCTATGTATTTCTTATGATAAAATAGAAGAAAAGCACGGAGGATCTACCTATGATGACACGGACAGATAATAAGCAAATCACCTTCCATTTGGTTACCATTGAAGATCTGGTACCAGAAAATCATTTTCTGAGAAAATTGAACCGTCTGGTGGATTTTTCCTTTATCTATGATGAAACAGCTCAGCTCTACTGCCAGAATAACGGACGGCCATGCGTGGATCCGGTCGTCTTGGTAAAATATCTCCTCATTGGATTTTTGTTTGGGATTGAATCAGAACGGCGGATGGAACAGGAAATACAGGTAAACATGGCATACCGCTGGTTTCTGGGATTAGATATGGACGAGCGTGTACCCGATCATTCCACCATATCCCAGAACAGACGCAGGCGGTTCAATGGAACGGGATTGTTCCGCCGGTTATTCGAGGGGATTGTCTTTCAATGTATCGAAAAAGGGTTAGTGGACGGCAGGACCATCCTAACGGATTCCACTCATGTAAAAGCAAATGCCTCCCCCAAAAAGAACATTAAGATTTTTGTACAAAAAGAAACCAGCAATTACATGAAACGTTTGGACTTTTATGAAGAGAAAGAGCGCCAGCGGTTAGAACAGTCCGGGGCCATCCGTCCAAAGCGGAAAAGCCGCGGGCAAAAGAAGAAACCCTTCATAGAAAAAAGCATCAGCCCGGCAGACCCGGAAGCGGGAATGCTCAAAAGGCCTGGAAAACCAGCAGGCCCTCATTATCTGAGCCATCAAAGTATAGACGCCGCCCATGGAATCATCGTGGACGTGGCAGTCACACCTGGAAATGTAAATGACTCCGGCCCGTATCTGGAACGGGTGGAGTATATGCGCAATCACCTGGGGCTGGGAATTGAGACGGCAGGAGCCGACAGCGCATATGGGACCAGCCTGATCTGTAAGGTGTTGGACGATATGGGAATTCGTTTGTACACGCCAGGAACAACCGGGGGAGTGAATTATAAAACAGAATTCACCCGGAAGGATTTTAAATATCAGAAAGAAGCGGATTGCTTTATCTGCCCTTGCGGGAAACGTCTGACGCTGCGGAGCCTTGAAAGGGAAGAATTCAACATCTGCCGGGTTTACCGTGCGGAACGGGGGGATTGCCGGGGATGTTGCATGTTCCGCCAATGTGTAAGCGGCAGCCAAAAGAGCAGGACCGTCCGTGTGAATATCTTTGAGGAAGCGGCGGCCCGGTGTCACCCCAAAAGGAAAACAACTCATCACACGCAAATTTTGAGACTGCGCCAGATATGGTGCGAGGGAAGGTTTGCGGCGCAAAAAGCGAGACACAATTTAAGAGGTCTTTACCGAAGAGGGCTGGAGGCGGCGGAGAGCCACTGCCTTCTGTCTGCCATGTCCATAAATCTGAAACGGATAGTAACCTGTTTAGAATGACGCTAGAAGGGCGTCTTTTTTTCATGTTTGTTGTGGAATTAGTTCTGCCTAATTTTGTTATAGAGAATATTTTTATAGGGTTTGTCAACATCTCGAACTTGACCCGAATTTTACCGTCTGAAAAAGAGAGATTTCCGGCCCTCCTGCGCCGAATTTTTTTATTTTCTTGTAAACTGGAGGCCCGGTAAAAACAAAGGCTCTGAATTTCTGCAAATATCCCCGGCACTCGTCTGCAATCGCAGACGAACCGCAACGGAATAGCTCATGTATTGTCGCATAAAAAAAGGGCGCAAGTGATTGGCTTTTCACTTGCGCCGTGGTGGACGTTTTCGCTATTTTATTGTGGCTTGTCGCCCATGTAAGAGGCGCGTCAAAAGGGATATTTGCTCATTGCGGCCCTCCACTGGCCGCATAAAAAAGAGGCCTTGATTATTTCAAAGCCGCCGAAACTAATAAGGTGCGTGGAAATATAGTTGCTACACGACGGCTTTTTTTCTTTGCCGTCGTGCGGCAACTATTGAAGTTATTTTACATCTTTTATTAATTCTTCTACCGATATACCATATAGCTTTGCTAATGCAAACAAGTTTGAAGTACTTGGGTCGGATGTTCCATTTTCCCATTTTGATACTGCTTGTCTGCTGACCCCTATTGTTTCTGCCACAAACTCTTGTGTCATTTGACAATGGGTTCGGTGCGCTTTTAATGTTTCTCCGAGAGATTGACTCACGGCAGCTTTCTCTTTACGAACATTACTCGATTTCAGATATTTCAGGAAAGCACGAACAATGAGAACAAACAAAGTAACAAACACGCCGATAAAGATTACACCAACCAAAATAGACGTTATAGAAGATTTCATATGGGTACGCCTCCTTTCTACTACAATATATTTATGGTTAATATCCCTTACAGCCAGTAAGGAATTATCCATCTTGTTGCTTAAGCTGTATAATGATGGAGCAATAGGTATGTCGGCTTCCTTTCCTGGACTTCGCGTCCGTAAAAAAGACTGATAACCAGCTCCTCATTCGCAGCGTTCGTTTTATGCAGGTTGAATCGCCATAGGCGCATTCGTGTCACACCACAGTAGATTGAATAGGCAATGAGTAAAACTGGTTTTTAACCATTGCAATAATTCTTAAGGAGTGACAAATTTTATGAACGCAGTAGGTATCGATGTTTCTAAAGGAAAAAGCATGGTGGCAATCATGCGCCCATTTAGCGAGATTGTCTCCCCACCTTTTGAAATCAAACACACAACCAGTGATATCAATTCACTTGTAGATCTCATCAACTCTATTGAGGGCGAATCCCGAATTGTAATGGAGCATACTGGACGTTATTACGAAGTCCTTGCCCATCAGCTTTCCGAGGCAAATCTTTTCGTCAGCGCCATTAACCCAAAGCTTATCAAGGATTTTGATAATGATTCCCTTCGCAAAGTCAAATCTGACAAAGCTGACGCCGTTAAGATTGCCCGATATGCACTTGACAAGTGGCAAAATCTCAAACAATATAGTGTTATGGATGAATTACGTAATCAGCTTAAAACTATGAACCGTCAGTTTGGCTTTTACATGAAACATAAGACGGCTATGAAGAATAACCTCATTGGAATCCTTGACCAAACCTATCCTAGTGTGAATGCTTACTTTGACAGTCCTGCACGCAGTGACGGCAGCCAGAAATGGGTTGATTTTGCATCTACATACTGGCATGTGGACTGTGTCCGTAAAATGTCTCAAAATGCCTTTACCTGCCATTATCAAAACTGGTGCAAACGTAAGAAGTACAACTTCAGCCAGTCAAAGGCTGAAGAAATCTATGGAAAAGCAAAGGAACTTGTTCCTGTACTTCCAAAGGATGACATTACAAAACTTATTATCAGGCAGGCCATTGACCAACTTAATAGTGCCTCTACAACCGTTGAGTCACTGCGTACCTTAATGAATGAAACCGCATCGAAACTCCCAGAGTATCCTATCGTTATGGCTATGAAAGGGGTTGGACCTTCACTTGGTCCTCAGCTCATGGCTGAGATTGGCGATGTTTCACGATTCACTCATAAAGGTGCTATTACTGCATTTGCCGGTGTAGATCCCGGTGTTAATGGATCCGGTACCTATGAGCAAAAAAGTGTTCCAACTTCAAAGCGTGGTTCTTCTGACCTCAGGAAAACCTTATTTCAGGTAATGGATGCTTTGATTAAAACCAAACCACAGGATGACCCTGTATATCAGTTTTTAGATAAGAAACGTGCTGAAGGTAAGCCTTACTACGTCTATATGACTGCTGGTGCCAACAAGTTTCTAAGAATCTACTATGGTCGAGTGAAAGAATATCTTGCATCTCTTCCAAAATCCTAATTATCCACTACAATTTTCAGGCCAGCACTGACGTGGTGGTCTTATTTTGATACTCAATTTTCAACCTGTATAAAATTTTCAATGTTCTTTCAATTTAGCCTTGACTTTTTATTTGCAGGCTTCTTTGTTATGGCTTTATTTTATCAAAATTGTCGTGTTGCAGCTACCAACTATTACGCAATTATAGGTTGCATTCGTGTTGCGGCACATTTTTACTCAAATAACAGCGCTTCGGGCTGATAGAATGCCTTTTTGTGGTTCTTTCCTCTGTAGGCTGCTAGTGAGGGCATACACACCATTGGCCATGTCCTCGGCTCGTAAAGCTGCTTTCTTGGCCTCCATCTGCCGCCGCTTCTCGGTCTTTATCCTGTCCTCATACTCGCGTTGTTTTCCATTAGCTTTGCGGCGTAGATAGTTCTGGTGCAGTCTGTTCTTGCGTTCCTCTTTCTTCCGTAGGGCCTCCTGTTCCTCCGGGGTGAGGTTTACTTCTCCGAAGTGGGGAGGCACATATCGGTCCACAAAGTTAAAATAGATTTCAACCTCCTGCGTGGTTTCAATGCTGCCCTTGCGGGCGCGTTCATGCACAAGGATTTTCTCGACAAACTCGTTTAATGGCTTAATCGCTCGTACAATGGGGTGATTTTCTCGTTTCTCATATTCGCGTCATCCTTGCATGAAAAATGCTCTAAGTGTTTTCAGTAACCATGAGAAAAACCATGATTAAGAAGTCACTTAGAGCATATATCACCACTTGAAAATCTGAAATAGATATGTTATACTATCTACATCAGTATCAGTAATTGCTTTCGAGCGATTAGAGTTTTTCCGGTTGCACAGTGTCTGAGAGTATATACTTTCAGGCACTTTTTTTGTTTCTTCTGCTTCTTTTCCAAGAAGCACAGAATGGGGAGTCCGGAGGCACAAGCCCTCCGCCCATCTGCTACAATTTCATATCAGGCCCTCGGGCAATAAAGGCACTCAGAGAATTTCAGTTCTTTGGGTGCTTTTTTTATATAGATCGGAGCTTTTACGGCTCCCCTAATCTTTGTTCCGGGGAGCCTTTCGGCATACCCGTGTATATAGATAAAACCACGCAGGAATGCAGAAAGGAAATGCCTATGATTCTTTATTTGAGTGCCAGAACTACCGTCAAGGATCTGATGATTGACTATATTGAGGTGGAATTGGCAAACGGAGAAACCGCATCCCTTAATTGGGATGAAAGTGATATTGGGCGGGCTGACGACGGTTTCAGTGCCCGATACAAAGGGGTGTATTTTGGAGAGGTCTATGCCAATGGCAGACTGGAGCAGCTGCAGGATATGAAAATAACCGATATCGGTTTGTATTCTGAAAGCGATACTCCTCCCAATATCTGTATCACTTCGATGGAATTTGAAGACGATGGCAGACGATTGGTGTTTGAAGCTCCGATTTTACATGGAAACATTGTTTGTCAGAACGAAAGTGGTGAGGT
This sequence comes from Lachnospiraceae bacterium M18-1, assembly GCA_000403295.2. Classification (GTDB taxonomy): domain Bacteria; phylum Bacillota; class Clostridia; order Lachnospirales; family Lachnospiraceae; genus Schaedlerella. The sequence continues at coordinate 218,109 of KE159609.1, forward strand.
GATCGCATGTTGAAAAGCGGAAAATATATCGCCGAACACGATAACGGAATATTTGACCGATACCGGATTGTTATGTCAGTAAAGGAAACGGAGAAGTCATATATTTTTGAGTTGCTTGAGTATGTAAGCCGGTATAGTCCGGCACAGATGGACATGCTGTTCGACAAGAGTAAGCGGGTCCTGATTTCAAAATTCAAGGGCGGCCATGCAATGCGTATATGGAGTGACCATGACTTTACACTTTATCCATATCAAGCCGGGATTCCGTTTCATTTTGAACGGGTCAGTGAAGGCGGCAGTGCGGAAGGAAGTGGCGTCTATGGGTAAGAAAAAAACGTACAGAGGCGAGCTGGTTGATGAAATCAGGGGTCTGGGGCAGTCACAAGGGCTGAATCATGTCTTCACTACTTTTTTGGAGATTTCAGCAACCTGTATCTCTGCAGAGATAGATCCGTCAAACGCAGAAGAACGCGAGAAGCGGTATGAGGAAATGACATCTGCTATGGATCCTAAAACCCTCAACTGCTATGCACATATGCTCGCTCTGCTGGCTCTTGCTATTCATGAGCATGAGGAGGATCCCTGCGATATTCTTGGCAGTATCTATCATGAGCTTCGCTTAAATAACGAGTGGAACGGACAGTATTTCACTCCCGATAATGTTTGCCGGATGATGGCGCAGCTTGTAAACCCAGTGGATGAGCGTCCTGAAGAGGAAGATCCCATCATGATCAACGAGCCTACTTGCGGTTCGGGTACGATGGTGATTGGTGCAGTATGGGCCATGAAGCAGAAAGATTTCGATTTTCGGCACAAGAGTTTTTTTGTTGCCCAGGATATTGACATCCGCTGTGTGTGGATGGCATATATCCAGCTCAGTCTGTATGGAATTCCAGCGGTGGTCATTCATGGCGACACCTTAGCAATGAAAGAATGGTCCCGATGGTACACTCCGTTGGCGTCTGTTCCTTTCATAAAAAGGGAATGCGCTGTCAATAGCACAGAGAAAGGGGCGGAGACAAGTGGATAGTACAAAAAAATCCTTGGACCATTTGACCTTTGCTGATCTGCGAGTCCATTACGGAACCGGACGTGCTTTCTTGATCAGGCAAGAGTATAGAAGGAATGTTTACGGCTACCGAAAAGGCGTTAAGACAGATCTGGGAGACCTGGAGGAAAAAGATTGGATACAGCTGGCCACGGGTTTGATTCAAAAAAGCGGAGAGCAACAGTTGCAGAAAAATCTGTTGGAATGGGAGCAGGAGCATAATTATTGCAATAGTTCCCTCAAAGAGATGGAGATGACTACACTGGAACTTCACATGGCCAGAATTTTTGATGATCCGCTCTGGGTGGCCTATATCCCGTTCAACCGCAAGTATCGGCCGGAGGTTCTGGAATCTGCCAGACTGGTATGGGTACAAACAGAATGCTGTGGGATACCCGGGCAAATTACACAGGAGCAGCTGGATCAGTCTGCCGGAAACGCTTTAGGGATTACATGCCCGATATGCGGCCGGTGTTCCCCGTTTCAGGTCTGCACGCCCAAGGAGGTGAGCGGAAATGGATAAGCTGTTTATCATTGTAAAAGGCGGAAGGGTAGAAGAAATCTACAGCACAAAAACAGAAACTGAGTTGTATGCGGAAATTCTTGATTTTGACTCAATGGAACGGACGGAAGAGATGGAAAAAGATCTTCAGTTCCGGTATGAGGCGATTCGGGAATTGATGTACAGAATTGACTGAAAGGAGAATGCACATGGGTGCGAAATATAAAACAAACCATGAGCGTATGCTTGAACTGATCGAGCAGCTCACAAAGGCGGACATTGCCTATTACCGAGATGATAATCCCATTATGTCGGACCGGGATTACGATATCCTGATGGACGAATTGAAAGACATTGAGAGCCGAACCGGGTTGGTTCTTTCCGGTTCCCCGACTCAAAAGGTGTCTGGAGAAATCCTGGAAGGTCTTACGGAAGTGCGTCATACCAAACCGATGCTGTCGGCAGATAAGACCAAGTCCGTAGAAGACTTGATCAAGTTTGCGTCCGGGCAACCGGTATTGCTGTCATGGAAGATGGACGGTCTGACATTGGTGCTCCGTTATGAGAACGGTGAGTTGGTTCAGGCGATCACCCGTGGGCGTGAAGGAATCATTGGAGAGGATGTAACGCATACCGTGCGTAATTTTCTTAATGTGCCTCTTGCCATACCCACTAAGGATTCGTTTGAGGTTCGTGGCGAAGGTGTCATCTCATGGACAAACTTTGAAAGAATCAATTCCGGTCTGGAGGAGCCCTATACTCACCCGAGAAATCTCGCATCCGGCAGCACGCGTAAGCTCGACGCCGGCGAAGCCAAAAAGCGATTGCTTGAATTTTGGGCATTTGAGCTTGTGAGCGATTATCTGGAGCCGGAGAGTAAGCTTGCTCAGCAGCAGTTTTTGGCACATAACGGGTTTTCTGTTGTGCCCTATATCTATCTGGATGCGATTCACGATGAAACAATGGTTCGTGATGCAATTTCTGCTATGGATCCGAAGAAGTTCCCTTATCCGGTAGACGGAATTATCATGGAATATGATGATGTTGCCTATGGAAAAGGTCTGGGAGCCACAGGTCATCATGAAAACCGTTTGATTGCATTGAAGTGGGAAGATGAACTGTATGAAACCACATTCATTGGTCTGGATGTGGCAGTCACTCGCACTGGGATGGTCAGTCTGACAGGCATCTTTGAGCCGGTGTCTATTGACGGCACTCAAGTCAGCCGGGCGTATCTGCATAACTATGAGAATTATCTGGACCTTGCATTGGGGCGTGGTGATAAAATCCGCGTGTATAAGGCGAACATGATCATTCCGCAGATTGCAGAGAACCTCAATAAGACCGGAACCTGCTGTGTTCCGCTCAATTGTCCCTGCTGTGGCAAGATGCTGAGTTTCCGGAAAAGTAGCGGCGGTATTCGCCAGCTGTTCTGTGAAAATCCGCATTGTTCTGCCAAACTGGTGAGAAAATTTGTCCACTTTTGTGAGAAAACGAGGATGAATATCGAGGGACTGTCGGAAAAAACTCTGGAGCAGTTTGTAAGTCATGGCTGGATTCGGACGTTTGCAGATCTTTATGCGCTGGATCAACACCGTGATGAGATTATCCAGACGGAAGGCTTTGGGGAGAAATCCTTTGAGCGTCTGCAGGCATCCATTGAGAAAAGCCGCCACTGCACGTTGGCAAAATTTATTGCAGGCTTGGGTATTCCCATGGTGGGAAGACATGCCGGGCGTGATTTGGACAGCTATTTCCATGGATCGTGGGAAGCGTTTGAACAGGCGATTCAGGATGGCTTCGACTTCACACAACTTCCTGATTTCGGCGAGACGATGCACAACAACATTTATACATGGTATGCGGATACAGAGGAAGAAAAACTCTGGCGCCCGCTGCTTGAAAAAATTGAATTTGAAAAGGAGAATTTTGATATGAATACAAATACAGCAAATCCCTTCTACGGCAAGACCGTAGTGGCAACCGGCAAACTGGAGAATTACACCCGTGACGGCATCCAGATGAAGCTGATGCAGCTGGGGGCAAAACCGGCAAGTTCGGTAACGAAAAAGACCGATTATCTGATTGTTGGTGAAAAGGCCGGCAGTAAGCTTACGAAAGCGCAGCAGCTCGGTATCAGAACACTGACGGAGGAAGAATTTGAAGCAATGCTGGCGTAAATTCGCCGGAATAACAGTGGCGGGGCAGATTTTCTGCTCCGCTTTTCACTTTTTCATAGAAAGGAAAAGAGGATGAATCCAAAATATCGCTGTCCTGCTTGCGGAGCAGAAAGCTTTGAGGTGACAGCTCATGTCACGCAGGACTGGAAGATCGACTGTAACGGAACCTTTCTGGAATCTCTAAATGAGTGCGTCGAGGTTACGCATTATCCTGATGAGAATGACATTTGGGATTGTGCCAATTGTGGCTTCAGCGCAGCGGGATGTGAGTTCCGAAATCAGTCTGAGGAGCAGAAAGGAGACAAAGAATATGAACCAACAAAAAAAGAATCTTGAAATCACTGGCAGGCTTATCTGTCCACTGTCTGTTGGAACTGCAGCTTTTATCGCAGAAAATGGTGGGATACGCAGGACAAGTAATGTTCTTCGGATGGAGAGGATTTCTCCTGATGAGATCCGTTTTGAGACCTGTAATACCAACTACCGCCTGCATCTTATCCGGCAGGAGGTGACGGCATGAGCAGTGAAATTTTTTATGACAAGGCATTCATCCTTGTCGGGGAGAAATATATCCCCGTTGTAAATCATGGCTCGTCAAACTGCTTTGACTTTGATAGTCGGGGTCGTGAGATCCCGGAAAAGCATTGGTCGGTTCTGAACTACCCTCATACCGGGAGGATGCTGTTTACTGCAGAAGAAATGCAGGAGATAGCAGCCGTCCATGAGGAAGCCAATAGGAATAACCGGGGCGGGACACGCAAAAGCCGAAATCGGTCTTTTGAAGAAGGCGAGTTTGGGCGCTGGATCCTGGCAGGGATGAAATCGGCACATACCGTGGAGGACTACAGAAAACACGGGAATACCGTGACAGTGGTTGATTATGACCGTGACTATTGGCAAAGGCACTGTGTGTCTACGACAGAGGAATTGCTGGATAAGATCAAGGAGCTTTCAGGCCACAGCATTACAGTATCTTTCTGGGACGACCGCCATGTTACCCACCCGCCCATGCGGCGCAAGGGAACGCCCTTTGATTTCGGCACACTGCCGGAGTTTTATGTGCTGCGGGCAGCGCAGGGGTATTTTGTGAAGCGGAGCAGCCGAAAGATCTGGTTTGCAAGGTTTCAAAAGCCGAAATCACAGATGATTCGGAAGTTCAAGACCGAAAAAGCGGCACAGGACTATTTGGACAGCAATCAAAAATTCTTTTCAGGATACGCATTTGAAATCGAATGCGTACAGAACGGAGGTGTCACAGCATGAGGGAGTCAAGGCCAGACCGCTTCCGCCGTGTGGCAGAAGCCCGGGTTAACAAGATTATCAAAATGGTAAGACTGCTTGGAAATTGTTCCAATCCTGCCGTATATGCTTTTACGCAAGAGCAGGTACAGCAGATTTTTGCTACATTGCGGGATGAATTGGACAGAGCGCAGAAGCGATATACCCAGTCTTACAAGAAAAGGTTTTCGCTGTCGGACGAACAGTATGCTTCCCTGCCGAAATATCCGACCATCGTACTGCCTCTGCCGGATGGAAGCAGTCTTAGGGCAGTTGCAATCGACGATGAGAATTTTCCTGCAATCAATGTTTACTGGGATACAGAAAAGCCGGAGATTGATGGGCCAATCTGTTTTGCAGAATACAATCCTGAACGCGGTCCCTGCCACGAGGTCTGCATTGGAGCTTACCAGTCTGACGAGGAAGACACAGTTTATTACAAGCCATATATGGCAGAAAGGGAATCAAATGAGTAATTACATATACTGCCGCACACTCAAATTGGACTGGAAAGAAGTGTCCAGACTGATCGCAGAATGTGCAGGCAAAATTTTAGACAGAACGATTCATGGCACAGCGGGCTATGAGGATGATCATTACTGGGGCTTTCAGGCGACCACTGATCGTTTTACCATTGCCGAAATAGACAAGCTTATCCGGTTTGTTAATGGGGATGAGGAGATGCAGCAAGAAGCAATTCCTCAGGATTCAGACAAATCAGCCGCAATCGGAGAGCGTTTGTCCCGTGCTTTGTTGGAAAAGACTTTAAGACTGTCATGGTGCCATGAGAGTACCACGGAATCGGCTCTTTGGCTGGTCAATGTCCGGGAAAAACGGCCGGCAGTCTATAAACGGATTGTTGAGATCAGCCCGCATGATATTTGCTTGGATAACCTTAGGAGCAAAAGTGAATTGATTGCTTATCTCCACGAAAACGGTCCAACGCATTCCACGCTGATGGATTTCTGTGCGGATTACAGGGAGCGGTATCACAACGAACTCTGCTGGAACTATCCAATCTCCGATGGGCTGCATCTTGGCACGTTTTTCGTTCTCGTAAAGGAGGGCGTTCTGGCTCTTCCTTATGACGATGCGGATAAGGTGGACTATGAGCTGCTTTGTATGGACGATGCTAAAATGTGTGACAGAGAATCTATGGAGAATCTCATAACGGAGTGGGATAGCTTCGACCGGGATTTACGCTCCGCCATGCGGGGCATGATGGCGTTTTACCGCAGAGAGGAGGAGCATCATGGATCAGAAAATTGACTGGCTCATCCATCTGGTGGCCAATGGCGCCTGCGATGAATGTGGTGAGGTAGAAACAGACTTTTTGCCCTATATGTGCAATGCCCACACCCACGGGCTGGAACGCTATGGACACTTGGATTTCCAAATGGTACTTTTTTTGCCGACGGAGGAGATTGGACGAATCCTCAATACTTTGGGGCTAAGAGTTCAATCTGGAGAACGCTTCCGGTCTGGAGATATGGTTTTCGGAATTTATGAAGACTGCGATGTGCGCTTGGATGAGTATGAGGAAACCGGGCGCAAAGTTTTGCGGGTCATTATACCGGATGCGAACAATATCTTCCCAGGGGAAGGAGATTGTATGCCCCCATACTGTCTGCAGCTCTTGAAGACAGATGAGCTCTGCGCAGAAAGGGGGATACCATCATGAAAATCACGTTGTATCAAATCATCCCGGAACCGGAAAACAGATACTTGATATTCAGCGATCTGAGAAGCATCCGGGCGGCAAGCGGCGGACATGTCCCGGCTGAGATTTACGAAGCAGTATTCAGCGGGGATCTGGACATTGCCGTGCCCCGGAATGCCAAAAACAAAATGGATCAAGAACTTGCCGAACTGGAAGCGGTATATGTACGTTTTAACGTATCGCATCCGGAAGGCTTCCGTGGACGGTCCATGACCATGTCAGATGTAGTCGAGGTCATCCGTTCCGAAAAGGAAAGCAGGTTTTACTTCTGCGACCGGTTCGGGTTTGAGGAGATTGCGTTTGAAAAGGAAAAAGCTGATTTGGGGCGCCTGTAGGGCGCAGAAAGGATACAATCATGAAGAAGCTGATATTGAACTATAAAGGGCGCGACAGCTGGGACAGACCGGTTTATGAATCAGAAGGCCGGCTGTATGTGGATGTGGATCCACGCAAAGGCTGGAAACCGAATATCTGTACGAAATACAACAATGAGTTTGATGGAGAGCCGGATACGCCGATTGCCGAAGATACCGTTGTGGAGTTTGTGCCGTGTCGGGATATCTGGTAAGCGAGGAGGACGTATGAAAGAATTTATGACAAAAATGGTTCCTGTCAATCTGTCAGACCGATTTCCATTCAAATGCAGGATGTGCGGCGCTTGCTGCCGGCATGTCAAGGAAAGCGTGCCGCTGGAGAGTCTGGATGCTTTTCGGCTTGCCAAACATCTGAGGGACAAAGGTGAAAATGTGAGCTGTGTGGAAGATGTGCTTGCTGCCTATGCAGAGCCTGTCTTACTTAGTGAAAACGGGTATACGGTATTTATGCTGAAAACGGTTGGAGCGGATGATGCGTGCATTTTTCTGAAAGATAATCGGTGTACGATTCATTCTGTTCATCCGCGGGCATGCCGTACATATCCTATTGCTGTCGGACCATATGAACTTGGCGGGTATGAACAGTATCTCAGTATGGAGCAGCCACTACACTATTCGGGTCCGCAGATGTCCGTGAAAAAATGGATTCAAAAGCGCTGTAGTAAACAGGATTTTGAATTTTTGAACACGGATATTGGTTCAGCGCAGGAGATAGAAAAATTACTGAAGAAGATTCCTGAGTATAACCGGACAAGGGCTGTGATGATGTTCCTTTTCTACAAGTATTCGGATTACGATCTGGATAAGTCTTTCCTTTCACAGTTTAAAAGCAATAACGATAAGCTGCTAGAGGTTCTGCGCAAAATGGCGGATGACAAAGATAACTAAATTTTCAAGTCAGTATGACACAACAACAAGGCGTCGGAATCCGGCGCCTTAATTATTTTTAGGAGGAAATACCATGGATGAAAGATTAAAAAATATCGTAGACAATTTTGAGGCAATGAAGATCGGTGTGGATGAGCCGTTTCCGTTTCACTGCACCATGTGCGGCAAATGCTGCATCAATCGGGAGGATATCCTTTTGACGCCGCGAGATATCTATAACATGGCAAAGGAGCTTGGGATAACGACCGCAAAACTGTTTAAAACCTACTGCGAAACTTATGTTGGCTGCGATTCCCGTATGCCCATAGTTAGATTGAAGCCCCGTGGATCCATAAAAAGATGCCCGTTGCTGAAAGACAGAAAATGCTCTGTCCATAAGGCAAAACCGGCGGTATGTGCTCTGTTCCCGATAGGAAGATGCTTGATGTTTGAAAAGGATTCAAATCCTTCAGAGAAAATTTCAGCAAGCCAGATACAGTATATTTTTACTAATCCTGGGTGCGGTGATAATGCTGAAACCCATACGGTGCGGGAATGGCTTGGAGAGTTTGGAATGTCACTGGAGGATGAGTTTTTTGTCAAGTGGCAGCAGGCAATCATGGAATTCGGGCAGTTTTTCCGTGAAGCGGAAAAGACGGCCAGTGGGCGTATCATGGAGCTGTCATGGACAGCGGCTTTTGTCGGCTTATATCTGCATTATGAAACTGATCAGGAATTTCTGCCGCAGTTTGAAAAGAATGTCCGGGAAATCACTGCACTGCTGCAGATGGCGCCCATAAAGGAAGGCGGTAGAGCAAATGAATGAGGATCGTAACCAGCATCAGATTATCCGAAAGGATGCTCGCAACTGCTTTGTGGAGAGCCTGAATGACGCTTTTGAGATTGGGAGAATTCATCTTGCTTTTGCGACCTACGATCTGAGCCGTCCGATTGGACAACGGCAGACAAACAACATCCATATTTACATTGCGGTGGACGAGTTTCTGGAATTATGCCGCAAGCTGGAAGGCGGGGAACTTCGTTATCTGCTGAAGAATAAGAAGACAAGCGGGGATAAAACACCGCTTTATCAGTGCCTGGGTGGCACTTCTGCCGAAAAGCTTGCAAAATACGGGCGTTCTCGGGCAGATGGAAAAAGCCTGTCCAGAACAGCACAGCTATTGGCAGGAAGCAAATCGGATTTCTTGTTTGTAGCGGACAGCGGGCCTGGTGAAACAGATCAGAAAGGTTTAATCGTTCCCAAGTTCGGAAGCAAGCCGGAAAATCATGTGGCAGTCAGTATGACATTTGAAACATTCAGTGAACTGCTGCTTACGACAAGACTGCACTATTCAGCATGGCTGGGTGCATGGTATGCAAACCAATATCATCCGGGCAGCCAGCGAACAGCACAGGCACAGGAAAACCCGCAGTATCAGGAGAATCAGGGAGAAGCAGAATACGTTTCTAATCCAATGTTCTAAAGTAGAATGAAAAAGCGGTGCAGTCTGATGATTGCACCGTTTTTTGCGCCTTGAGGGGCCTGTTTCCATGGGCTGAATCCGAGCCAGATGCAAAGATACAGAATCAGTGGACTTGTGAGTTGAACCATTTGTCGGCGTTGGCATATTTGCGAATACAAAGAAATTTTGCTATAATAAACCCTCCACTTTAACACCATACTTTTTATATATGGTATGCTTAACAGAACGGAGGTGGTTACAAATGAATACATATACTACTTCGGAAGTAGCAAAGATTATAGGCATACATCCGAATACTGTACGGCTTTATGAAGAATGGGAATTGATACCAAAGGCAGAACGTAAAGCAAACGGTTATCGTGTATTTACCGATTTTCATATCGAACAGTTTCGGCTTGCCCGTACCGCATTTCAAATAGAGGTCCTTCAGAACGGACTGAGAAAAAAGATTGTGGAAACGGTTAAGGTTTCAGCAAAGAAAGACTTTGATCAAGCACTTGTTTTGGCAAATGAATATCTGAGCCAGATACAAAAGGAAGTAAGAAATGCGGAAGAAGCCATTGCTATAACACGGCAGATTTTAGAGGGAAGAGCAATATCCGAAACACCGCCGCTTTGCCTGAAACGTAAAGAAGTTTCGGAATATCTGAATATTTCCATGGATACACTCCGAAATTGGGAACTAAACGGGCTGATGCGAATAAAGCGTAAACAAAATGGCTATCGCTATTACACAGACGAAGACATAAAGCGATTAAAAATAATAAGATCACTTCGGTGTGCCAATTATTCATTGGAAGCAATCCTGCGTATGCTCCATGCGCTCTCAGACGACCCTCATACCAATATAAAACGGGTACTTAATACTCCAAAAGACGATACGGATATTATATCCGTATGCGATAGACTGATTATCTCATTGCAAAGGGCAGCGGAAAATGCCAAGAAAATGATAGGCATTCTTAATGATATGAAAAGTATATTTTCCTAACCCTCCACCTTTACACCAACCTTTTTTGAACTGCTAAAATAATGTGGTAAAAACGAAAAAGGAGGACAGGTTGATGGAAGAAATCATCAGCGTAAAACAACTTTCAAAATCTTATGGCAGATTGAATGCCGTGCAGGGCTTGGATTTGTCAGTAACACAAGGTTCGGTCTTCGGGCTGCTTGGGGCAAACGGTGCAGGAAAAAGCACCACAATCGAATGTATGTTAGGCACAAGAAAACCCGATGCAGGTACGGTTTCCATTTTAGGGATGGCCCCACTCCTGCAAAGAAAACAGCTTTTTGAAAATGTCGGTGTTCAATTCCAGGAAGCGAATTATCAAGATAAAGTGACGGTTTCCGAATTGTGCGAAGTAACACAGTCGCTCTATAAGAATGCTGCAGATTATGGGGAACTTCTGAAACAGTTTGGCATCTTTGATAAAGCAAAAAGTATGGTAAAGGAGCTTTCAGGAGGACAGCGGCAAAAGCTGTTTATTGTTTTGGCTTTGATACCGCAGCCTAAAGTTGTTTTTCTGGACGAGCTGACCACGGGGCTTGACGCAAAAGCCAGACGAGAGGTATGGAAAATCTTATCTGACCTCAAAGAAAAAGGACTGACCATTTTTCTGACCTCGCATTTTATGGATGAGGTAGAAGCATTATGCGACACAATCTGCATACTAAAAAAGGGGAAAGCCGTCTTTTATGGAACAGTAGAAGAAGCCATTGCAGGCAGTCCTTATGACAAATTTGAAGATGCGTACTTATGGTATTCTGACGAGGGGGTAAGCGAAAATGAGAACATTTAAAACAATGCTGAAAAACGAAATGAAACTGTCACTGAGGGATATGAACATGGTCATATTTGCAATCTGTATTCCACTCGTGGTTTTGATTATACTTGGCGTTATTTACGGCGACAAACCAGCTTTTGAAGGTGCAGAGTACACATTTCTCGATCAGTCCTTTGGAGCTTTGTCAACGATTGCGATTTGTGCAGGCGGCGTTATGGGGTTGCCTCTTGTGGTATCCGATTACCGAAGCAGAAAAATATTGAAACGCTTTAAAGTAACACCCGTTAGTCCTGCAATGATTTTAGCAGTACAGGTGATGATTTACACAATTTATTCCGTTGTATCGCTTGTATTGCTCTATATAGTATCCACACTCTTTTTTGGCTTCCACCTGCTTGGTTCTCTGCCTGCTTTCCTTGGCGGATATATATTGGTAATGCTCTCCATATTCAGCATCGGAATGATGGTTGGGGGAATATCTCCCAACTCTCAGACAGCGAGCGTAATTGCAAGCCTGCTCTATTTCCCAATGCTTATTTTTTCTGGAGCAACCCTGCCGTATGAGGTAATGCCGAGTGCATTGCAAAAGATAGCGGATATTCTGCCTTTGACACAGGGGATAAAGATTTTGAAAGCTGCTTCGTTAGGACTTCCAATCGAAAATATTTTTGTTCCGCTTATTGTCATGGCGGTACTTGCTGTCATTTGTATCGGTGTGTCTTTTCGCTTTTTCAGATGGGAGTAACAAGTAATATGGAATGGCTCTTATTCTTTCTTTGTGGGAGAAAAACCCGTAATAGGATTAGAGAGGACACGATGTCTGCCTGCCCGCTAAACGCCTCCTCTGGGGAAATTTTTTGAAATGATTTTCAGGGTATAGAGCAGACCGCAGAAAACAACAAATTTCGCCCGGCAGGTCGTAGGCCAACCGGGCGAATATAGAAGTATTATGAAGTTGATTTATATGGTAGTACATACTCGGTAAATGTGGCATGAAAAAAGGGCTGCTGTAGACTACCTTTATTTTGTTTGGGCACATGAAAATTCCGCCACCACAACAACGGTTTTTTTATTACCTGCTTTGTAGCTGTGTCATACCCTTTGTTTCATAATAATCGGTTCTCGTCATACCGTATAAATAGTAATCGCAATAGGTATTCACCATTTTACCGTCGCGGATATGTCCCTCACGCTTAAACCCTGCTTTTTCCAGTGTTTTATATGACGCGATATTTAGAACATGGACATCAGCCCATAATCGTTGCAATTCTGTTTTTTCAAAACAGAAAATCACTACTTCAGTTAATGCTTCTGCCATAAGCCCATTTCCTTGATAAATCGGGGAAAGTCGGAACGCCACCTTTGCCATACGATCATTTTCAATGAGATATACCCACATCTCACCAATTACTTTATTGTCCTTTTTATAAACGATTCCCCAATGAAAGCTCTTTGTAGGTCGTTCCTTTTTTTGAAATAACAATTCCGGGTTTAAGTCACTTTTTCCGGGACGTTTCCCCCAATATTGATACAACGATTTGTCGCCCAACCATTCTTTCAAATCATCAATATCATCATACTGCAAAGGACGTAATAGGAGCCTTTCTGTATCAAGTATCGGTTTGTTCTGAATATAATCTTGTAGTTTCATAAAGCCCCCTTAGAAATTGAATACTTGTTCCCAATTAAAGCAGCCGGATGCTTCTGTGCTTCTCGGCCATTCGCTGCACCATACGGGAACGCCGGGGGTCTCCACTCTGTCAAAACTCGGCGTATATGGCTTTATATCCAATACGGGAGTGTTGTCGTTCGCGTCAATAAAAGTAAGCCGAATAATTCCCCTGTTAAGATCAATACTGATAATTTCTGATGTTGTTAATGCAATAGGGTTAGGACGGGCGGGCGACCTTGTGGCGAAAACACCCATTACTGATGGTGCATTTTTATAGGGTTGATCGTTTTGCAATATGTTTCTGTCTGATTGATTATCACAATCACTGAACCACCATACTACATTGATATGACTAAATCCCTCCAATGCTTGCAGTCCGGGGATATATTCCGGCTCCAGTTCGATAAATGCTCCATTGTCATCATTCTTCACCTTTCCAATAGGTTTTAATTGATAATCGTTCATACTGAACCTCCTGTTTTTCGTTGTGGGTTCAGTATAATACCTCACATCATGTGAGATACAAGAGGGAAAATAAAAATGCCCTGCATTTCTGCAGGACATTACTACTTTAATTCCAAAGGTATTTGTATTTCAGTCAGGTACTTTGCCGGATTACTTTCATTCCATGCCCCTCTATGTACAATTTGGCGCATAGGATTGGACATTCGATATTCACTGTTTTTTTGCAGCCATTCAGCAAAAGCAATATACGCTCCTTTGATATTTGAAAAATCACCATACACCATCGTACAGGCCATAACAGGTACAGGCTCAATCGTGCGGAAACAGAATGGAGCAATATCTTTGCATAACTTATTTACAGGAACGCATAACTCAATATCTACATTTTGTTCCTTATATTCTGTGTCGTGATAAACGGAAAATGTATGATTGGACATTTCTATTTTCTGCTCTTTGGCAAAAGCAGAAAGTTCATTCCATAAATCACCCTCGGAGTAATATGTCGGAACAACTCTACGCAAAGATAACACTTGATACTCTGGTATCGCCTTAATGGAAATATTGTAATGAAGTTCCCCTTTGTTTTCTTGTATCTCGCTTTTTGCTATCGCAATTTTCCGTATTTTCTCCTGCTCGTTTTGTATTGTCTGCTCGATTTCTAATCGCTTTTTTTCAAGGGTTTCAAGAAGTAAACGATCATTCATTTCAAGCGCAAGCGCAATTTCAGAAACAAGAAAGCCACTGTCACGCAAATACAATATTCTGTTCAGACGGGGGATTTGAGTTACAGAGTACATTCGGTGTCCCGTCCATTTATCGACTTCTGCTGGTTTCAACAGTCCCACTTCATCATAATATCGAAGCATACGAATAGATACTTGTGTCAGCTTTGAAAATTCACCTATTCTAAACATCTTATCACCTCTTGTATATCATTATACTTGAAGTTTTGTATACTTCAAGCAGATTTGGCACATATCCATAACGGAGAAACGGCATAGCCCCAAAAGCCGCGCCGTTTTCCGAAAACAATTCTTTATGCTGTTTCCCCAAAAAAAGTTTTGAAACCAAAATACTTGTTTTCCCATAACGACAGACAGGGCACAGTATCAGGAGAATCAGGGAGAAGCAGAATACACTTCGGATCCGATGTTCTAAAATTAAGAATAAAAAAGCGATGCAGTCTGCTGATTGCATCGCTTTTTTCGCTGCTGAAAGATTTTATTTTAACTTTATCTCGTCTGTATCACTAACCAGCCATTCCATTGAAACATGCAAGGCTTTTGCCAACATATGCAACTCTGCATCGCAGACATGTCGTTGGTTCTTCTCTATACGTGAGATGATCAGAGGCGTCATATCCTCCATACCCATAAACTGGATCCTTTGGGCAAGCTCCTCTTGTGTAATCGGAGGCTTTTGCAGTGCGCGGCCCAATCTTACTTTATCAGAGCATATATTTCCTTTTATTGTAAACATGCTTCTACCCATTCATAAATCTCCATTTTCTCTGTCTTATTTAGATATTTTTTATCGTGTCTATTGATTTTATACTGAAACAAGATATAATGTTGGATAGGGTAGATATTTATTATCTTGTTTAGATAGAAATATGCTTTTTTTATGATTGTCCGCGACCAATGCGGTTTATGCTTTGATAATAGCCATGTAGTGAGATTGCGTAAGGAAGAACTTCATTGGCGTGGTATGGCAGATAAAATGGCACAAAAGTGGCATAGGAAATGCCGATGACATGGAAAAGAAAATCTGTTATACTTATATCGTCTACAAGTGGGTTCTCAGGAATCTGCTTGTTTTTTTATTTTCAGGAAAGGAGTTCGATACTATGAAATACTGTCCATATTGCGGCAAAGAACTTGCAAATCCGGCAGCATCTTTTTGTACGGAATGCGGGGAATCGTTATCTTCTGCGGTACCGGAGGAAGCGCCGGTTACCGAAGCGCAGCGGGAGAAGAAAAAGAGCAGCAAGAAGCATGTAAAGAAAAAAAGATATGCAGGAAAAACAAAAAGACCAGATGTTCCTGCGAAAGCTGGTGGAGCATCTGAGCCAGTGAGAGAAGATGATTATGACGGCTATTATGATGATGTCCGTCCCATTGATGAAGGGGGAGGGCGTGAGGAGATTGACAAGGCGCTGGTTAAAAAGATTATATTGGTGGTGGCATGCGTTCTCTTAATTGCCGGAGCTTGTGTTGCACTTATGTACTTGATATAAACAGCGTAATAAAATGTTGTAAATCACCTTATCCAATCGTGTAATGTAATTGAAAGGTCAAAGAGGTGATGAACATGATTTATTTGTCCAAAGGGATTGTAAAAGAAAACTCCACGGAACATCTTCTCCAGGTGGCGAGATGTGGTCAGGAATATAGCTTATCCGGAGAACAGGCGGTGTTGTGGCTGAACGGGAGGTTTGGATTTTCCGAAGTTAAAACAGAATCGGAGAAGCGGACGCTGAAGCATTTGGCAAGAATGGGTCTGGCAGAAACGGGAGCAGAAAATACTGATGTGGCAAGATACAGAATCCTCACACAGTGTGTTTGCTGCCCGGCAATCAATGCAAAACCAGAGATTTTTTTGAGCCGCGCAGAAAAGGAAATATTAATGTGGCTTTGGAATGCCGGACTTCGGCTGACGGTAGCAGAAATTATCTTTCTTAGAGAGCATAAGATCAGGCCTGAACCCCGATATCTCCATGCTGAAAACCGGCAGGCGTTGGTGGAGGCGATCTACACAAAGAATACCATCGCAGATAATTGTCTGGAGCAGATCATGGAATGCGCAGAATGCAGGGATGAAACCATAAGGATATTGCTCGGCCTGCTGAAGAAAAAGAAACTAATCGTATTGTGAGGTGAAGCAGATGAAGGAGAGATTTTATGAGTTGCCAGCACCTTTACAAAAGCAGATTGCCATAAGAATTGTAGGGGGTGCTGTTTTCTTGCTGTTGTTTGTTATCATCTTGCTTGGTTTTCGGGATTTCTATTTTAGCTTACCCTGCCTGCTGTTGTCCGGGTTTCTGCTTATAAACGGGATTCGACTATGCTATAATAGCTTTGCTGGCAACTATATGTGCATCCAGGGAACCTGCGAGAAAATTGAAACGGTCGGGCTCCGAAAAAGAACCAAAGGGATCTGGGTTCAACTGGAGGGAAACGTAGTGAAAATTCCTATTCGGCAAAGAATGAAGGTGCTCTCTATTGGCGATACTGTTATTATATACTTATCAGACAAAACCCCGGTATATGAGCATGAGGGCAATTATATGATATGCAGCTACTATGCACTGGGAATAGAAAAGAGAGGTAATTAAAATGGAAGCAGATAAGGAGATGTTGAATCGGCTCTTGAACGAAATACAGGAGTTGGTCAAGGAAAACGAAAATGAAGACGGCACCTACCGATTTGACTTGCTGAAGGCAGTCATTGCTTTGGATTTCGCAAAAACGGAGATTGAAAAAGCTATTTTTAAGTGATTTTTCAGATGGATTGACTATTGAAGCTGCATATGCTATAATGCTTATATCAGTTTCAAGATTTCCAAAGAGAAATCACGAGTTTCAGAGTTTTCAAAGTGTCAATTAGCACAATTGTGCTGGTTGGCACTTTTTTTGTTTCTTTTGGTTTCTGCCTGCAAAGCAGGTTTGAAATAAATATTTTTTATAGCAGGTAACCCCTGCGAGAAAGGAGATTTCCATGTTAAAAGTTTTTGCAACACAAGTCGTCGTATCCAAAGGTTATGACAACACGCCAGCTCTTCGCTTTTCTGAGAATGGTGATTCTGTGAGGTTCCGTATCGGCAAGAAGGTCTATGATCCTCATGCTGAAAACGACAGCCGCTGGATCAACCTTCCGGTCAAAGCGTTTAACGGCGTATGCGAGCGCATCAAGAAGATGCAGCTGAAAGAGGGTTCCTTTGTGAATCTGATTGGCAGGCTGGACGAAGATTCCTGGGAAGATAAGGATACCAAAGAAACCAGAAAAATGATGGTTATTATTCTGGATGACATTGAGTATGCTTCCGGTGGAGGCAAGTCCAAGGAAAACCAGGCAGCTGCAGGACAGCAAAATGCGGCTCCCCAGAATACTGCTCCGCAAAATGCTGCTTCCGTTCCTGCGACAGGCGCTGAAGCATCCGGAAATTTTACCGGGTATGAAGCATTTGGCGGCGGATCATTCTTTGATGAGAATTGATTGGAGCAACAATTGAATCGGGCGTATTAAGGCGCACATGAGTTACAGATACTGTATGCTCATGTGCGCTTTTTTGCGTTTCAAAGGAGGTGTCTTATGACAAATGAAACCTTTTGCCTTCTCTCTGAGGAGGAGAAACACACAAAATTTAAGGCTGCAATGAAGGGCAAGACAAAAGGATGTCTGAATGAAGAAGAACTTCATAGCATCCTGATGAGCATTTCCCTGAACAGACAGTATGCTATTTCGGTTTACCGAGACGGGGAAGAGTTTTGCCGCGTTTTGACAGCGACGAATGGTCTCAAAAGAAGAACCATTCTTGGTCATGCAGCCGCAGATATTGGAGAAATACCCGGAAAACAATTTGACTCATCACAGGCGGCAGCAGTAATTTTGCATGATGCTGTTGACTGCAGCGATGTAAACTGCCTCTATATCTTTATTCCAAAGGAACGAAGTCAGAAAGGAACAGAGTGATGAATAAGAAAGATCAAAAAAGACACATGGCATATGAGGCACTGGTACTGTTGGGTATGCTGGCTTTGCTTACTTTTATATGTCGGCTATGGCCCATCCTGTTATTGATTATTCTCGGTATTTTTGCAGCGGTGATAAGACTGCTTTTTCTTTCATCCAGAAAGATTGAAGTAATTGTACCACTTCCTCTTTTACCGGAACCGGTAAAAGAAACGACCGAGAAAGATGTACAGGTGCTTGCATATTCAGTCATCCTCAGACGGGTTACAGAGCTGGTGCTATCTGAGTATCCGGAAGCAAGATGGGTCTGGGAGGCGCCGAATGCAGAAAAACTTATTCAGGAAAGTCAGGAGGTTTTTATTTTACTCAATCGTGCCGGTGGTTATCGGCGTGCCAAGGTTGTGATCCGAAATCTGCAGGTGGTTGGAATTGAGTACAATCCACAGGTTGAGGAGAATGCGGTTTTGGAGCCGGAGGATAATGCCCCGGAACCTGAAGAAGAACCAGAGGTACAAAATTACGAACTGCTGGCTTTTGAGTGGGCAGATGCTCATATTTTTGAGCTGAATGCCAGATGCAATGAAGCAATTGGGGAAAATCTCTCAGAATTGATTTTGCTCGCAGAAGAACTTCCGGTCCGGGAGAGTTGGGCAGATATCTGCCGGGAACTGATAAGAGCCGGTCTTACGGATGTTCAGTGTGTATCTGAGGGAATCAAAATTAATCTTACGCAGTCAAATGCAGAAAGGAAATAACGTATGAGTGCATACATGAACAACATCTTTAATTACAGCCGTCCCTTACCGGAACCGTTTGATACACTGACGAACAAAAAGGTGTCAGTATCATCGAAATATGGAGATGGGACAAATGCAACTTTGTGTTCAACAGTCATAAAAGCGGTACATGCAGTTTGCCGCTGCATGGATGGCAGCGCCGAAGGAGCTGTCGGGGTCATCGACCACAGAACAGTTGCTGAATACAAATCGTCCATGGGGCCTGATGAGTATCATCTGGTAGTATATGACAGCAACTCTGGTTCGTTAATGGCAAGCGTGTATGACAAGAACACGGAAACTTTTGAAAACTATGTGCTGAACGCATCAGGGCGTGACGGAGCTGCCGTTATGATGGCGCTGTTTCCGGTGCTTATGAATGACGAGGAATTCAATGATAATTTTGAATTGTACCGCGACCAGCTCAGTCATGGATTTTCGGATTTACTCTCGGCTACGAAGTACATGGCAATGCTATGTGATAACGCCTACAGACGCATCAAAGATACCTCTTGTTCAGCAGCCGTCAAGGTGAGTGTGGACAAGGCCGGAAATCTGATGCGTGTATCTCAGGTGCAGCTGGATTCCGGCGCTTTTGAGCCTACCCATGTGATTGCGGGGGAATTTACGATTTTTGCAAAAACAGCGAGGGTTATTGTGAAGAGCGCAGACGCCATTGTGGAACACACGGATTTTGTCGGCAAGTATGAACTGCATACAAGGACTATGAGCAGTCAGGAAAAACAGCTGATACCGGTGCTCCCAGAATGGTACATCATTCCACAGGAGGTCGTTGATATCTGTAAACATGCTCAGGCCACTACCGGGAAACCGACACAGATGAGGAATTTTCTCCTTAGAGGACCGGCTGGAACCGGAAAGACCATGAGCGCAAAGGCGATTGCCGCAGGACTGGGGCTTCCGTATATGGCATACACCTGCTCGGCAGGCACAGAGATATTTGACTTCATCGGTCAGATATTTCCGGACTCCGATTCGGGTTCTACCGGTGATGCACAGCTTGACCATGAGAAAGCAATTTTGGCGAGTATGGGCGGAATCAATTATGCCAACGTGTCTAAAATGATGAACCTTCCCGATTTGGATGATATGGACTACGATCCGGCGGGGGTATATCAGGCACTGACGGGCGTAGAGAATGCGGCTGCCACATCTCAGGATTGCATGAGCATTGTGCTGGATCGTGTAACAGAGAAGGTACGTGCTCTGTCCAGACGGGATGAAAATTCCAAGGGCGGCGGTCAGACTTATACCTACACAGAGACAGACTTTATCAAAGCTCTGAAGAACGGATATGTCATCGAGATTCAGGAACCTTCCACGATTGTTCAGCCTGGTGTTCTGGTGGGACTAAACTCCCTGCTGGAGCAGACCGGAACAATCACCCTCCCTACCGGTGAAATCATCAAGCGTCATCCGGATGCAGTCGTAGTAGTAACAACCAACATTGAATACGAAGGGTGCCGAGGCATGAACCAGTCCGTTATCGACAGAATGAGTCTGGTGCGGGACGTGGAGCTGCCGACGCCTGAAGTTATGGTGCAGCGTGCCATGTCAGTTACAGGTGCAACAGATGAGTACCAGATTTCCCAGATGGTGCAGGTGGTCAATGATCTGTCGGAGTATTGCCGAAAAAACAGTATTACAGACGGTTCATATGGTATGCGCAGTCTGATCGACTGGATCGTAAGCAGTGAGATTACCGGCGATGTATATGAGTCGGCGCTATATACGATCATCAGCAAGGCGACCACGGATGAAGTAGACCGTGAGGCACTGGTCAGTGCAGTTCTGGAACCGATTTTCACAAAGAAGCGGAAGAAAGCAACCGCATAAATGTAGTAGAAAGGAGGTCAACCCTGTATGGCGAGGGTGAATCACAAGTTAGTAAAACAGCGGCTCAATGAGCAGCGCAGTAAAATTTCAGACCGACAATTCTTCTCGTCCCGTCTTTTGGCGGGACATTTTGAAGATCTGGCGGCGGCACAGACAAGGCGGTATCGCTATAACCGCCGGGTTCGTGTCAATCTGTATTGGAAACCGAGAGAAAAGCATGTGGCGTCAACGGACAATATGTTTGTGCGCATCAATACTGGAAATTCTCTGGTTACAAAGGTAAAAGGGCGAGAAAACCGTTACCAGATTGTGTGCGGTTTGTTTGCACACGAACTGGGACATGTCCTTTATACAGACTTTCTGGCAGCACAGACACATACCAACTATTTAGGAAGAGGTCGTTGGTATCCCTATCCACCAGACCTGAAGACAACGGCGGATGCACGGAACGAGAAAGCATTCTGGAATTATGTGAAAACTGATCCGAAAAATCTGGAGATGGTGCAGATGATTGCCCATCATATCTCCAATGTAATTGAGGATGGGTATATCGAAAACAGGATGCTGAACAATTTTCCAGGCACATTGGGGTACGGTCTTGAAAAGCTGCGGGAGCAGCATTTTGAGCATATCGAAACGGTGACGCAGATGATTGAGAGTGAAGATGAAGGAAAGCATATTTTTGAAAGCATTCTTCAGATCATGCTCTCGTATGCTAAGTTTGGTGAAATCAAATACGGGGACGAACCGCTCAGCGATGAAAGAATTCAGGCGGTGTTTGGTTTGATTACCGATATTGACAGCGCTTTACTGAGCAGGTCCGGAAAAGACCGGTTGAATGTTGTCAATATGGTGCTGGTAAGGTGCTGGGACTATATCGAATCTTTTTGTGAAGAATGCAAAAAGCGTCAGGAAGAGGCAGTAGCCTCCGGCGGCTCCGCCAGTCTTGCAGAAACCTTGTCGGAAGTGTTGGGTGCAATTGCCGGTGGTTCCGAAATGGGTGAAGGAAGTAGTACACCGGTGCCGGAAGCCTCTGGCGGGTCAGAAGAATCTGCGACGGCCGGCAAACGGGCACAGACCCATGCAGATGCCGACAGTGAAGATGACTCTGAGGAAACAGACAGCTCCCAGACTGACTCTGAAACGGAAGAAAATCCATCTGAGTCTGGGGGAAGCGATAATTCTACAGACGAAGACGCTGCCCCGATAGATGGTGGCAGTTCCGGTTCAGGGAAACAAGAAACTTCAGATACTGAGCAGGGACGTATTCCTTATCACCAGTCAGAATCACTTTCAGAACCTGTTGGTGGTTCCGTGGAAAAAAACGAAGATTATGAGCGGGAGCATTACGACAGTGCGGCTGCTGATATTGAACGTCTTCTGGATAAGATGGCAGAAAAGGCGGCCTGTGAGCAACTGGAGAATGAAAGGATTCAGGAGCTTAACGATGTCGCTCAGAACATTTCCTATGGGAATATCCATGAAGGAGTACCTATCCGAATCAACCGGATTGCCTCTGTGGATGAGGAGCTTATGGAACAGTACGATGCTATTTCAGGACCTTTGCTGAATATTTCCCGCCAGCTGCAGAAGAGTTTGCTCAAGCAGCTCAAGGAAAATCGGAGAGGCGGTAAACAGACCGGGCTTATCATGGGCCGCCGTCTGGATGCTCACGCACTGTGCAGGAATGACGGCAAGGTGTTTTATAAGAACAATCTGCCCAATGAGATCCCGGAACTGGCAGTCGGCCTGCTTCTGGATGAGTCAGGGTCCATGTGTTCCTGTGACCGCTGTACTTATGCCAGAGCTTCAGCTATCATTCTGTATGATTTCTGCCAGAGCCTGGATATCCCGGTTATGGTCTATGGCCATTCCACTGATTATACCGATGTCGGAAATACAGTAGCATTGTATTCCTATGCGGAATTTGATGGCTTTGATCATGATGATAAATACCGCATGATGGATATTGCGGCCAGAGGCAGTAACCGTGACGGGGCGGCACTCCGTTTTGTTGCGGAGCAGCTGTCTAAGCGGCCAGAAGCAGTAAAAATCCTCATACTGGTTTCTGACGGACAGCCTGCTGACAGTGGGTATGGAGGTTCCGCAGCTGAGGAGGACCTTCGCGGCATCAAGCAGGAGTATCAGCGTAAAGGTATTTTGTTTGTCGCTGCGGCAATCGGAGATGACAAGCAAAACATTGAGAGAATCTACGGAGACTCATTCCTGGATATCTCGGATTTAAACCAACTGCCCATAAAACTAACCGCTGTTGTGAAGCGGCATGTGAGGGTATAACAATATCAAATCATAAAAAAGACGACGGGCAGCTGGATTTCTACAGCTGCCCGCCTGTTATTCAGAAAGGAAGGTAATTATGCACTTTTTAACATTAGCAGCTTTAGAAATCTCTCAGATACAGGAAGACAAGGAATTGGACAACCAGATTGCAGAGGCGCTGAAGGAATTGGAGCTTCAGAAGCAAATTGAAACAAAGAATTTTATGCTGGATTTTGCGATTGGGAGATGTCAAAATCTTCAGTCATCGTTCTCCCGTGCAGTGAATGACGGCGTTTCTGAGCTGATGTATCCTTATTGTGAGTCGCTGGAGGATCCGGAATATCTGGAATTTGAAGATCGGACAGAAAAACTGCGCGAGGAATATGAGGATGCGGTTGATTGCATAAAGCTGCCTCAAGGAACAGTTGTGGAGCAGTATGGCGATCCACTCTGGGGCAGATTTGTTGTCCGTGACGGAAAAGTGTTCCAAAGGGATGCAGGATCGCTTCATCATGAAAAGCGTACAAAGAAAGCAAAACGAATGGTGGCTCTGCCTAATTATCCCCGCAAAAAGCTCTATAAGAGTTTTGAGAAATATGCAGAAGAAAGGTGTGGCTTTTCTTTTGATGAAAAGCATCAAGGCTATGGATATTATTATAATCCAAACGCCATATGGGATTGGTATTCCATTGGCGGGCGATGGCCGGAGATGTTCCTGGTAAAGGACGACTGCACTGAGTATTCTATCGGTGAGCGAAGCTGGTGCAACTCGGACCGGAAATCAGAGGCGCCGGAAGGATACCGGTGGGTATGCGCTGCCAGGAAAAAGGACATTGCGTGGGATGCCATGCGGGACTGGCGAAACCAGAAAGCCGCAGAGCGGTTCCATAAGCTTGAACAGATGTTCCTGGCAGGAAAGACGGATCCGGATTTCCATGGAGAGATTGTCCCGGACGGAGTTATGCACTGGGGCGAACTGGTTTACCGCAAGGGCTCTACCTTGGAGGAATACCTGGAGGAATATGGGATTCCGGGCAGCTGGAAGTATCCGGTAGGCTCGCATGACATCGTGGATGAGGACCAGTGGCTGAGCAAAGATGACAGTGTGCTGGATGCAGAATCTGAAAAATATGT
The DNA here is from genome assembly GCA_000403295.2 of Lachnospiraceae bacterium M18-1. GTDB lineage: Bacteria > Bacillota > Clostridia > Lachnospirales > Lachnospiraceae > Schaedlerella. The sequence continues at coordinate 242,222 of KE159609.1, forward strand.
TCCAGTAGACTGGCGCAGCTGCATAGATGGCTACATTGATGATGTGGATGAGGATACGGTACTGGTTGCCGTAGATTATCATATGTGAGGAGGATTCAGATGAATACATATGTTATTTGTATGGACTCTGTATGGGTTCGTGACTCAGAAATGTTTGATATTGTCGGTCTGACAGATGAAGAATTGACGGATATTGATATGTGCGGCACAGATAACGAAGGCAGATGGCACGATATGGAGCCGACCCCATTTATCGCAGTCATAAAGGCGGAAAGCGAGGAGGAAGCCTGCAAAAAGGCGGCCACCCAAATGCGCTATGATCCACGCTGTCTGTTTGCAATAAAAGTTTCAGAATAAAGGAGGTATCAAAAAATGATTATCAATCGAATCGGTGCTGAGTTTGAATACGACGGCACAACTTATGTAATCGGCGCTCCCATCGTGGGAACGCCGGAAAGCGAGTATGAGGGTCTGTATGGGACGATTACGGAAATCCGTGATGGAGAGGATAAGGAAACGGAAAATGAAACGCCGGATATATATTGCTCTTTTGAAGTTCCTGCACTGCCCTGTGAAGTAAAAAAGCTGGAAGAGGTTTTCTCTGAACTGTATGACCAGAAAAAGACCATTGACGACATCATCCTGGATCTTGTCATCATGGCTCCGTCTATGGTGGAGCCGCTTGATGACCTGAAAGAGTGTCGCCAGCATCCAAGGATTTATATTCTTTTGGAAGATTGGGCGGTTGACGGCGAACAGGGAAATTCTTCCGAGGTCTATACGGACTTCAATGATGCGAAACGCATACTGGTCCAGAAACTGAAAGAGGAGCAGGAAAGCGGCTGTATTCCGCAATGGGTGGATGATGAGAAGTTCAAGGAGCATTCCACGGACTCCCTCTATGAATGTTACATTGACGGCGAATACTGCGAGAGCCATTACCATATCGCAATCGTCTCTCAGCAGTTCTGCGTTTCCAATCGGTTTGTCAGGGAGATGGGATGGCTTTACCAGGCGTCCTGCCAGCTTGAAGATTTTGTATCACAGGTGTCAGACTGGGATGAATTGGATCAGCTGACCGATGAGCAATATAACCGCATGGTCCAGGATCCCCGTTTCCCGGAAAGGCTCCAGAACAAGCTGGGCAAAAACGATTCTTACTGGGAATCTTACTGGGAGAGCGTTTCAGAGGTTGCACATGAGTTTGTGAGTGAGTATCTGAAAAAGGAGACATAAAGACTATGAATACAAGGATTAACTATCTCTACCGGGATGCAGACAACTACAAGATGCCAAATTCCTGTGTGGTTATTGGCGAGATAAGCGAAGTGCAAATCGCAGAAGTCATATCCTGTTTGGACTGTGGGGAATATTTCATTCCCCGGCAGGTGGGGCTTCCTGAAAAACGCTTTGACAGGTTTGACGAGGAGGTGGACCATTGCTGGTTTGAATTAAGTGCAGATGGGTTTGAGGCTACCGAAAATGTTTCCAATGTTGACATGACTGTGGTGCAGCTCTTGGAGTTGTTCCGCAGTGCGAAAAACAACTGGCATGATGACGTGCCATTAGGAGGTGCAGTATGAGTTACTCAGAATGGCATACTTACGGCTATGGGATCTGCGTTTCCGATATTACGGATGAGTCTGTGGAACGCCTGCAGAAGCTGATTTCCCTGGCACCGGAGTACCAAAAGAAAATACAGGCATGGCTGGATGAGTGTGAGATATCGGAGCCGGCCTACGAGGATTATCTGGAGTTCGACCAGGACTATATGCTTGGCCTGGCAACCATCTTAAAAGAAGTGATCCTTGAGGCAGAGGACATTGATCTTGTGGCGTGCGACAGCCATGACGGCACGGATTATCTGCTCTATGTGCCGGATTATCCCTGGAACATGGGAAAACACAGACAGCTCATGACGGAGGAGGCCGTCGCAGGGCTTTTCCGAAAATATGTTTCCATTTTGACAGATGAGGCGATAGAAATAGATTACCAGTCTGTTGAGAATGGAGGTTAGGAGGTGGCGTTATGCCTTATAAAAGCGATACAAGGCCGCTGACCAGCATCGTCTCCTATCCGGAGCGTGGCGAAGGCGGCAACAACCGTTACCGGGGGAACTGTTCCCCCAGACTGATCGAGGACCTTCTGGAGTTCTTCCAGCCGGCAGAAATCTGCGATTATATGTGCGGAAGCGGGACGACCAAAGCGGCGGCGGACAAGCTGGGTATTGGCAGTCATCTCTATGACCTGCACAGCGGTTTTGACATCATGAACTGCGAGATCCCGGAGCGCCCGGAGTTTATATTCTGGCACCCTCCATACTGGGATATCGTGACCTATTCGGATGTCATGTACAAAGCGGCGGATGTCCAGAAGAGCTACGGCTATGACCCGAGGCAGTATGACCTGTCACGCATACCGGACTGGGCAGGCTTTGTGGAAAAAATGAATTACGCCATGATGAAGCAGTTTTCTGCCCTTGAAAAAGGCGGCAGGATGGCGGTGCTGATGGGCGATATCAAGAAGAAAGGCGTGCTGTACAGTATGCTTTCCGAGATCGTCAAACCGGGGTCTTTGGAGAATATCATTATCAAGGCCCAGCATAACTGCTTTTCAGACCAGATCCAGTATAGCGGGAAATTCATACCGATCTTACATGAGTATGTGATGATTGTCCGAAAGGATTCACCGCTTTTGGTTCCGATTATCATGGCAAAGAAAACGGAGGTCGATATCCGGGATATGCCGGGAGCGACATGGCGTGATGTGGTTGCTGCCGTTTTGGAACAGTGCAGCGAGCCGGTGACGCTCACGTTTCTCTATGAGAAAATAGAGCCGCACAAAAAAGCACAGGCAAATAAGTGGTGGAAAGAAAAAATCCGCCAAACGCTTCAGATCAATCCTACATACTTCTTTCATGATGGCAGGGGAATGTGGTCGTTGAACAGAAGCGCAGCATAGTATCTGCGTCTGGGGGATGTCTTTTGTAGGCATCCCTCAGTTGCTTTAACTATATGTAGAAGAAGGATGGCCTTTTTGCTATAATACAAATATACTTATGAACAGGAGGCGAAATATGTCTGTTTATTATAATCCGGACACGTACAGAAAAATTATCAGAAATGGTGAAGAATGTTGGGTATATGATTGGGGCAAAAATGCTGATATAAATTCGTTCAATTATATGCTGGATCGCTGGGAGGGCACTCAGCAACAATTTTTTATCAATGGTGAGACCAAGCAATATTTTCTTATTAATAAACAAGAGCGTACTGTCATGGAAATATCAAATCCAGAAGTAATAAGGTTCCTGTATGAGAATCTTTATATGGCGAATATTAACGAAACTTTTATCGAACTGTTTACCTCAATCGGAGGGTTTAAAACAGTAAAGTACGAGTAGATTCTGATTTTTTCTTGGGGATGTCGTTTCGGCGGCATCCCTTTTTGTATAACTGTTTTCAATTTGGATATACTAATCTCCGGGAGTTCTATTTACATTCGCACTTCAATAGTGTATAATGTGGAGTGCGGATGTAAATGAAACCAAGGAGGTGCATTGATACGGACACGATTTGGACTAAAATTCAAACAATTGCAGAAAAAAGCAATGGGTTTGTTAAGACTTCTGATATTGAGGCGGCTGGAATCAGCAGACCGATGTTGAAAAAGTATGTTGATATGGGGAAATTAGATCCGGTGCGAAAAGGGTTATATACTTTGACCGATGAATTTACTGACGAGTTTGCGCTTCTTCAGGCACAAAGTGCAAAGATAATATATTCATATGGCACCGCATTGTTCTTTTGGGGGATGTCGGACAGGGCGCCGAACATCTTGGATATAACGCTGCCTCGCGGAACGAACATCAGCAGGTTAAGGCGTGATAATCCAAATTTACGTTGTCATTATGTGCAGACGGAAGTTTACGATCTTGGAATAACAGAAACAAAATCCCCTCAAGGCGGGATGGTAAAGCTGTATGACAGGGAGCGCTGTATTTGTGATGTGATCCGGGATAAGGATCAAATTGAACTGCAGCTTTTTACGCAGGCAATTAAGGACTATTTTAAGACAAATCCAAATAACCGAAAATTGCTGAAATATGGCAAGGTATTTGGAATTGAAGATAAGATAAGAACATATATGGAGGTTTTATAATGAAGACACCGGAACAACTAAAAGGAGCCATTCGCAGCATGGCAGCGAAGAAAAATCTTCGTGCACAGGAAGTGCTGCAGATGTTTTTATTTGAAAGAATCATTGATCGTTTGGCAGCTTCATCCTTTCGGGACAATTTTATTTTGAAGGGCGGACTCTTGATATCATCAATGATCGGTATTGGTGAACGCACTACTATGGATATGGACACAACGGCGCGTGGTATTCAGATGGAAGAGGACGAGATCGTTTCTGCAGTCAAAGAGATTATCGCAATGGATGTGGGAGACGGAATTTCTTTTGAATTTCAGAAAATTGAACCAATCCGCGAGGATGATGCGTACAATAATTTCCGGGTTCATCTGCGTGCAAAATACGGGAAGATTGACAGCCCAATGAAGATAGACATTACTACCGGAGATATTATTACGCCTGCAGCCATTCGTTATGATTTCCCGTTTGTGTTTGAGGAGAAAACGGTTTCGGTCATGGCATATACGCTTGAGACAGTGCTTGCGGAAAAATATGAAACGATTATCCGCAGAAACATTGGAACTACAAGGGCAAGGGATTATTATGATTTACATACTCTTTACCGCAGCCGTAAAGATGTGGTTCAGATGGAGGTTCTGAGAGCAGCAGTTATTCATACTGCGGAGAAAAGAGATTCGGTTGATGATATCATGGACTGGAGAGATATTTTGAAGGATATCTGTGAAGAGCCGCAGTTATATCTTCTGTGGGATAATTATGCTGCGGACAACAAATACATTGGAGATTTGAAATTCAATGAAGTTCTTGATACAGTGGACGAAATTGCAAAGATTCTTGATTTGTGATATCAAGTAAGAAAAGATTAAATTTTTTTTGAAACACTTATAATAGAAATCGGAATTTGAAAGTGAGGTGTAATTAAATGAATAAAGAAGAATTACATCGTGTTATAGGAGAGCAACAGCCTAATATATGCCAAGTGGTTGCAGTCAAAGATAGCAACATTATTTATAGTGATACTTGGAATGATTTCAAACAAGATGATAATGTTCATATTGCTTCGGTAACAAAAAGCATTATAGCCATACTTATAGGAATTGCTATTGACAAAGGTATGATTAAAAGTATTCATCAAAAAGTATTGGACTTTTTCCCTGACTATGTGATTAAAAGAGGAGAAAAGACCATACACGATATTACTTTATATCATTTGCTTACGATGACCGCACCGTATAAATTCAAGTCGGAGCCTTGGACAAAAGTATGTATGAGTGAGGATTGGACAAAGGCAGTTCTTGATTTGCTCGGCGGTAAAAGCGATATTATAGGTGAGTTTAAGTATTCAACACTCGGTATACATATATTGAGTACAATAATAACCAAAGTAAGCAATATGCCAACATTGGAATTTGCCAATAAATATTTATTTAAGCCCCTTGGAATAAAGAACAGACATCTTTACACAGTAAAAAACAAAGAGGAACATATTGGCTTTGTAACTTCAAAAGAACCTAAAGAAAACGGTTGGTTTTGTGATAACAAAGGAACAGTTACTTCGGGTTTTGGCTTGTGTTTATCAGCAGAAGATATGGCGAAAATAGGACAAATGTGCCTTGATAAAGGAATGTATGATAACAAAAGAATTGTATCTTCTGAATGGATTGAAAAGATAACAACACCATATTTAACTACTGATGAAAAATTTGGATTTATGCAATATGGATTTTTGTGGTGGATTATAGATAGTGAAAAGAAAATATATTCTGCAATCGGCGATAGCGGAAATGTAATATATGTTAATACCGAAAAAAATATCGTTATATCCGTTACGGCAACTTTCAAACCTTTGGTATTTGATAGGGTTCAGTTTATAAGAGAATATATCGAGCCATTTGTTTTAGGATGACAAATTCTGATTTATCAATTCATAAAGTTTTGAAATAAAAAGAATATTGTAACCCGGAGATGTTGATTATCAGCATCTCTTTTTTATATCAAAAAGGAGGTATATAGTATGGGATGGTTGATAGGTATCCTTAGTTTTATAGGCGGCAGCGTGTTTGGCGTTGTTTTTATGTGTATGTTTCAGATTAACCGAACTTACAGAAATAAGCGCTCGGAGTAAACATTTGCAGTAAGAATGCTCTTTTCTCCTGGTGGATTGACTATTGCAAATAAATCTGTTATAATATTTACATCAGTATCAAGTTTGGCTACGGCTAAACACAGTTTAACAGAGTTTATCAAAGTGTCATTTGCAATTTTGCAGATGGCACTTTTTTTGTTTTCCGGCCAATTCATTTGGGCATAAGCCAGCAGTCTTTCGGGATTGCTGGCTTTTGTTATATATCAAGGCGGCAATCCCGCCAGAAAAGAAAGGAGCATGAAATATGCAAAAACAATGTCAGGATGGTTTCTACACCACATTCAGTTCCTATCCCTTTATGCTGGATTATCACAAGGAGCAGTCCAAGAACAGCCGCTGGGTGAAAGCCAGGGTCAGTGACCTTGAAATTCAGCCGCTGGGCAAAGGCTCTGCCCTGAGCACTGATCTGCCGGCATTTGCGTCAGGAACCACACAGGACGCTGTGGATGACACAGCAAACAATCTCGGCCTGGCCATGCGTGTTGACGGGGAACTCTTCCCCATGCGCATGACAGCCTACAAAAGCCTTTTGGACAGGGCAAAAATCGGTGGCACGGCGCTCCCTAAACTGAGCCGTGAAGTGCTGGCGGAGGTGTTAAACGCCTGCCTGCGTCTTTATTCAGCGGATGCACTTTTGCTGATTCGTGATGAAAAAGTTGCGGCGGTTCATTCCGGGGATGCTGTTGATTATTCAGTGCTACCGATTGATGAGCTGCTCACTGCTCTGAAGACAAAGCTGGATGCCCGTTTTTCAGGAAACGAGTTTGAGTCCGGCTACTGTGACCATGCGATGGTAAGCGCAGCATGGACGATGCCAGATCAAAAAGAGGATTTGCTAGGAGCGTACACAAAGCTGCTGGATTCCCAAGGAAAAACGGCTATGGCTTCCAAACTGACTCCGGGTGTCCGTTTTATGAGTTCGGATACTGGAGTGGCTTCAGCAAAGGTCTCAGCCCTACTGGTGAGCGGAAAGCGTTCTATCCATATCGGGGGCTGCATCGCAGTTGACCACAGGCATCAGTCCAAGGTTTCCGACTTTGATACAGCGTTGGATCAGCTGTTTGCCCAATTCGGGGATAGCATTGCCAAACTGCAGAAACTGCTGGAGATCCATTTGGATTATCCGGTAAACGCTATGACCAGGGTATGTAAAAAACTTAGTCTGCCAAAAAAGGCTGCAGTCGAAGCTATCGCCATGTACGAGATGGCATACGGAGGCGGCCCGGCGACAGCCCATGACGTATTTCTTGCTATGCAGGAGATCCCGTTTATTTTGAGGACTGAAAACACGCCGGAAAGTAAGATGCTGGTCATAGAAGAAAATATGGCTCGTGCGCTTTCATTCAGATGGAGTGATTACGACCTTGCAAAGGCGGTGAGTTACTGATGGCAAAACCGATTGTTCTTTGTGATACCGCAGGTATGACGAATGACAGATGGCTGGAATGCCGTATGCACGGCCCCAAAGGGGATATTCCCTATACCGTGGGTGGAAGCGATGTTGCAGCTATTTTTGGTGTATCACCATGGACGACTCCGCTGGAGCTGTGGAAAATCAAAAAAGGGCAAATGAAGCCTGCAAAAAAAGCCAATGCCAATCAATTGCAAATGGGACATCTTTTAGAGCCGGTTGCTGCCTATTGGTATGGTGCAAAGACAGGCAATACCGTTACAGAAGACACGAATCTGTATCAGCACGCAGATCATCCTTACGCTCTTGCCAATTTCGACCGGCGCTTTACACGGGCGTCCGATAACGAACCGGGAATTTTGGAGTGTAAAAGCTGTACTTATCACAAAGCGGATGAGTGGGCAGATGGAGCGATTCCGCTCTACTATGAACTGCAGCTGAGGTTTTATCTTGCGGTAGCGGATGTGAACATTGGCGCTTTTTCTGCCGTTTGGGGAAATAATCCGGACAATGATCTGGCAATGCCTGAGATTATTCGTGATAAGGCGAAGGAGGATATGATCTTTGAACGCCTGGACGAATGGATCTGGAGCCTTGAGAATGATAAACCCCCGACAATGGCGGATGTTGCACCAAAGCTTGCTTTGGAGTCACTGGCAAGGATTTATGGTGCAAGTCAGGCGGGACTTCCAACAATAGAGTTTTCCCGCAAGTATGAATCGCCCTTGCGCAGAATTGCAATGCTTCAAGGGAAAATCTCTGAATGCAACAGAGAAATCAAAACATATGAAAAGGAGATTGAAGCACATAGTGTGCGAATTGCCGAAGTCATGAAGGAGCATGAGCATGGCGTCTTGGAGACGACCAGCGATAAGCTTCTGATTGATTTTGTGACAAAAACAACCCGCAGGCCCGATTCCAAAGCCTTGAAGGAAAAATACCCGGCAATTTATACTGATGTTCTAAAAGCATCGGAAAGCCGCAAGGTAAAGGTGTCGGTCCAGCCAATTTAGAAAGGAGACCATAATGGAAAACATTTATTATGAAGGTTGGGAGCAGGAGTTGATTTATCAGTTCCTGCCATATGACAGGTGCAAAAAAAGGGCGTATATCTGCTCGCCGCTCAGTGCAGACACGAATGAAGGGATTGCACAGAACATGCAGGCGACAAGGGCGTATATGTTCTATGCCATGAAAAAGATGCGTATGAACGCAAGTGCGCCACATGCGTACCTCCCGATGATCCTTTGCGACAATATTCCATCTGATAGAGCGCTTGCCCTTCAGTTCGGTCTGGAACTGCTGAAAGGCAGCGATATCCTGCTGATATGCGGTAACCGGATCAGCAGTGGGATGCGTGGGGAAATTGCCCATGCAATCCGCCTGAAGATACCGATGATTGCTTTTGATGAGGGTGTATACCTGGAAGTACAAAAGGAACTGACAAAGCGTGGCTGCGATAAGCGGAAAGTTCGCCTGGACAGGGAGAATTTCTTGATGGGTATCTCCGCTCCTTTGTCATATCTTGAAAATGCGGAGATGTTCCGATGAAAGACCAACTGGCTGCAGCTTCACAAAAAACTCCCGTTGTATCTTTGGATACGATTCGGGAGTTTTTTGTATCTATAACACGACTCAGAGAAAGGAGTAAAAATTTTGCTATGTGAATTTGATAGGCTCATATATCCACAGAGTATTACGGCTGTTGATGCCAGCAGTTATATGATTGCACTCTACCATCCATGTGAAAAGATCAAAGATAGCACAGGGAACACGGTTACGCAGGTGAAAGCAGTGGGATATTGCTTACCTACATCAAGCAATCTGCGCTACGACATGCTTGGGCATTGGAGTAAAAATCCCAAATTTGGCGTCCAGTTTGAAGTGGAGAGTTACAACGAAGTGGTAATACCGACGAAGGAAGGCATCATTGCCTATCTTTCTTCCGGGCAGATTAAAGGGATTGGTCCCAAGATAGCGGAGAAAATTTACGCAGTTTTTGGCCAGCAGTCACTGGAGGTACTGGATAAAGAACCGGAAAGGCTTCTTGCCATACCAGGTATCAGTGAGATAAAACTGAAAAAAATCTATGATTCTTATCTGGTTAATCGTGGCGCCCGGGATGTGGTGGCATTTCTGTCACCGCATGGCATTACGCCGAACCGAGCGGTACGCCTATACAAAGAGTATGGGGAAAAGACGATGGATATTGTAAAAAACCATCCCTACCAGCTCTGCGACATGGCCGGGATTGGCTTCAAGACGGCAGACCATATTGCTATGAGCATGGGGTTTGACCAGCTATCGACTGAGCGTGTGGATGAAGGACTCCTGTATACGCTGGCGGATGCGGAAGCTAAAGGGCATCTCTGTATGGAGAAACATGAGTTTGTGAAAGCTTGTCTAAAAATTCTGGATACGCCTGCACTGACTTCAGAAATGGTGGCGAATCGCGCCGCAAGGCTGGTTTTCAGCGGACAGTTGGTGTCGTATCAGGGCAATGTGTATAGGGCAAAAACTGTACATGTGGAAGAACAACTTGCCTCCGCCATTCATCAGCAGATGAAGCACCGGAAGATGCACAGCTATGGGGATTTGTATGCCGCCATAGATGCAGAGGAGCAGAAGCTGAAAATGAAGTTTGCACCGGAGCAGCGCGAAGCGGTAAAGATGGCTCTGACGCAGGGACTTTCCATTATCACTGGTGGACCTGGAACAGGAAAGACTTTGATACAACGTGCCATTTTAGATATTTATCAAAAAAACAATCCCAAAAGTGAAATCTGCTGTTGTGCTCCTACGGGTAGGGCAGCAAGGAGGATGGAGCAGGCAACCGGGGTTCCGGCTTCAACCGTTCATAAAGCCCTTGGGCTGATGGCGGATGAGGACGGAGACTATGATGGACCCGAAGCGCTTACTGCAGATCTGATTGTGGTAGATGAGATTTCCATGCTGGATGTTTATCTGGCCGGATATCTGTTTGATGCAGTGAAATATGGCGCACAGATGGTGCTGATTGGCGATGCAGATCAGCTACCCTCGGTGGGGCCCGGCGCAGTGCTCAGTGAGATGATTGCCAGCGGATGTATCCCAGTTGTGCGGTTGGACAAGGTATTTCGTCAGAATGCGGGAAGCCGCATCGCGACAAATGCGAAGCTGATCCGCCATGGGAATGTGGGTCTGGAGTATGGGGACGACTTTCAGTTTATCAATTCTCCCAGACTCTCTGATTCTGCCAAACTCATTGTCGATCTCTATCTGCGGGAAACTGAGAAATATGGGGTCGATAACGTGGCGCTGCTTACGCCATACCGGCAAAAGACGGAAACCGGAGTCAATGCGCTGAATGAGCACTTGCGTGAGAAGGTGAACCCGCCGGATGCACAGAAACCGGAGGTTGTTTTCGGAAATCGAAAATTTCGGTGTGGGGATAAGGTCATGCAGATCAAAAACCATGATGATGTCAATAACGGCGATATCGGCTATATCAGAAAAATTATCCGCATTGGCGATGACACTACAGTTCATGTGGACTTTGGTGACGGGCGCATGAAAGAGTACGATTCCAGTGGATTGGATATGTTGGATTTAGGTTATGCCTCTACTATCCATAAATCGCAGGGATCGGAGTACCAGTCCGTCATCATCAATCTGCAGTGCGCCCATTCCATCATGCTGACAAGGCCTCTTATCTATACGGCAATTACACGAGGAAAAGAGCGTGTAACCATTGTCGGGGAAAAAAGGGCGCTTTGTATTTCAATCAAAAGAACTGACACAGAAAAACGCGGCACCTGCCTCGCTAAGCGGCTGCAGGGGCTTGCTTGAAGAAAGGAGCAGCTATGGCTACAATATTAGATCAATATCTTGAGAAACAGAATTCTATCAGGTCCCAGATTGCCGAGAACAGTCTTCCGCCGGAAGATTTGCTGATTATGCAGGAACTGAATTACCGCATTTGCGTCTTGGAAACATTTCAGTCTTTTTGTAAGTCCGCGCCAATCACAATGGATACAAAGGTCATGGGCTATCACTTTCAAATGGTAGATGCGTATGTACGTTTTACCTTAAATGAAAGACGATTCGGATTAAAAGCCGATGCAGAAGGCCAGAAGCGTCGTGAAACAGCACTCAGTTCTTTTGAGCGTGTTGTACAGGACGGCAGAAAGCGGTTTTCCAGCTTTAAGGCAGGGACACAGGAGCAGTACAAAACAAGCATCAGTCAATATGTTCATACGATTCTGCCGGTTTGGATGCAGTATCGGAACACATATATCAATTTATAAGGAGGCTATAATAATGAGTCAGAATAACTCGAATGAGAAGGCGGCAATGCTCGCCAAAATCGAAACTATTCATCAGGTGGATGGATTTGATCCTACGCCGTTTGCTGTGGATTATACAGATTTGGGAACCGGAGAGGTGCGTAAGCGCCTACCGGTCATGATTCAGATGGCGTGGTTCCGTCTGAAATATCCGGAAGGACGCATTGCGGTACAGGTGAATTCTGCAAAGGATTGCTTTGTGGCAACAGCCCGCGTGTATCCAAACTATAAGGAGGCAGCAGACTGTTATCTGGCAGAAGCGACGGCATCCAGAGGATATTGTGAGGAGAAACCTTCGGTTTCACCACGGGAATGGGCACAGACTGCTGCTGTTGGAATTGCTCTACGAAATGCAGGCTTTGGACTTCAGTTTTCTATGGCAGGTGAAGATTTTGAGCCTTCTGCTGTGGATGAGCTGGGAATCTCCGCCGCTCAACCTCAAACAGAATCAGCAGAAAAACACGAGGTGTCAGAACCAAAACCGGAACCGGCACAAGAGGAATACACTGTAAATGAACCGGTGCAAAAGGAACTGACTCCAGAAGAAAAGCTGGCACAGGCAATGAATGTGCCTTGCCCAATCTCAAAATTCAGCGGGAAAACGCTTGGCGAGGTATTATCGCTGGATCCTGGTGCAATTAAATGGGTGGCAACGAAATTCACTGGCGGCGAGGAAATTAAAGCTGCCGCGAAGCTGATTTGTGAATTTTCCCTTCAACAGACAATTGCATAACAGGCGCTAAAGACCAGGGGATTCATGCAGTCATCCCCTAACCGGGAACAAGACGAAAAGGAGGACAAAAAATGTGTAAAAAAACAAAAAAGCTTCGTTTCAAATGGGAGTTTGGAGATGAAATGGTCTCGCTGCATGTCAATCAATATGCTTATGGCGGGCGGCTGCACATCGGTATGATCAATTACGGAGAAGATGGTCCGGAACCCTTTGCAGATATGACGGTCAACCTACAGGCCTATGATCTGGAGGATAACGAAGCATTTATTAACGGAGATATCAGCAAAGACCTGTTAAGGTTTATCAGGGAGAACAAGCTGGGAAAGGTGATGCCATATACCGTGAAATCTGGATACGGCAGATATGCGGCGGTGGCATTTGATCTGGAAAAGCTGGCGGAATACGATCCTACAGGGGTTGCGTCATTTAAGGAAAACTGTGGGTTATAAGGAAAACAGCAATGAGAAGAAGCGGGGGACAGCGTGCTGTTCCCCGCAAATTTGAAAAAGGAAAGGAGGCAGCATGGAAATATTTCATATGAGCGATGTTGTTTCGTTGCTGGGAATCCCGATGCCGCCGTCTGGAAGAAGCTCCTATTATGTGCAGTGTCCCTGCTGTGACGAAAACCCACGGAAAAAGCATTTGAACATCAATTTGAAAAAAGAAGTGTATCGCTGTCCGCGGTGCGGAATATATGGTGGTATATTTGATCTGTATTCCTTATATACCGGAGTTCCGCGTGACAAAGTGCGAAAAGCTCTGGTTGAGAAACTGGGAATGCCTGATCACCGGCCTAAACCCCAAAAGAGGATACAGCCGCAGGCAAAGCCTGAATGCCCAATAACGGATGTTGATACCCGTCATGCCACATACAGTGCGCTACTTGATAAGCTGACGCTGGCGGCAGACCATAAAGAGAACCTGCTTGGCAGAGGGCTGACGGAGGATGATATTATTCGGCTTGGATATAGAACAACACCTGTGGTCGGTATGACAGCGATTGCCGATAAACTTCAATCTGAAGGGATGTACTTAGCTGGGGTTCCTGGTTTTTATAGGAATGAAAGCGGTACATGGACTTTTATTCATGAAGAGCGCGGTATCTTAATTCCAATGAGGGATCGGCAAGGAAGGATTCAGGGACTTCAGATACGCAGAGATAAAGTGAAAAAGAGAAAATTTCGCTGGGTATCCAGTACGGAGCGACCGGATGGTTGCCCTGCAGAAGGGTGGACACATCTTGCAGGCCCGGTTAGGCCTATGCTGGTGCTGACAGAAGGTCCTATGAAAGCTGACGTGATTCATGCACTGACTGGTCTGACAGTGCTGGCGGTTCCTGGTGTTAATTCTCTGACACAGCTTGAAACAACCCTTAGCGATTTACGTGCAGAAGGGGTTGCAGAGATTAAGACTGCTTTTGATATGGATTTTGCGACCAACTACCATGTACAAAACGGTTACAACAATCTTCTCAGTCTTCTTGGCAATATGGGATTTCAGTTCGGTACTTACCTGTGGGATCCACGCTATAAGGGACTGGATGATTATATCTGGGAATATTGTTTTCAAAAGAGGCATTAAAACTGGGGTGGAGCAAAAATGCTTCACCCTTTTTTCGCGCGTTTTTTGAATCGAATGCGTATAAAAGTTGTAAATGCGCATGGCGAATCGTGTAATGATAAATATAAGAATAATTTTTGCAGGAGGTATACATATGTTAATCGCAATCGACCACGGCAACTACGCCATTAAGACTACAAACCATTCTTTCATTTCCGGGCTTTCTGAGCACACGGTTAAGCCGCCCATGACAGATGAGATTTTGGAGTATGGAGGAAAATACTGGACTTTGAGTGGACGCCGTCTGAGTTATATGAGGGACAAAACCCAGGATGACCGTTATTTCATTCTGACATTATTTGCAATCGCCAAAGAGCTGGAGAACGGAGGCAATTATACGCCGGTCGAACAGGTTCAGCTGGCTGTTGGACTACCACCTGAGCATTTTGGTGCTTTAAAAGACAGATTCGCCAATTATTTCAAAAGAGACGGAATTATTAAATTTGTTTATGGTGACAGGCCATACAGCATTAAGATAGACCGTGTTATGGTGTTCCCGCAGGCATATGCCGCTGTTATTCCCCAGAGCAGTCTGGTGGTTCATACGGTTCGTATGTTTATCGTTGATATTGGTGGTTATACCACCGATGTGCTGCTCTTGAAGAATGGAAAACCAGATTTGCAGTTTTGCCGGAGCCTGGAAACTGGTATTATTACTATGAACAATGAAATCATACGAAAGGTTGGTGCGCTTCATGATATGCGTATCGAAGATGAGCATATTAGTGCAGTGCTTCAGTGCGAGAATACCATTCTGCCGGAGGATGTCAAGGAGACAATTCGTGAAGCGACGAAGTTACATGCACAGGATATTCTGAACCAGCTTAGAGAATTGCAAGTGGATTTGCGTTCTAATCCGGCAGTTTTTATCGGAGGGGGAAGTATACTTTTAAGGCCTTTCCTGATAAATTCGCCTCTGGTAGCAAAGGCGGATTTTGTGGAATCTCCGAATGCGAATGCGCTGGGATATGAAATGTTGGGCAGGAAAACGCTTTCTCTTCGTCCACTTGGATAAGGGACGGAGGGACAATATAATGAAAAAGGATGGAAAATACCGCTTCTCGCTTCAATTTAGCGCAGATTCAGAGGAACAGGTAAGGGCTGGAGAGTTGCTCGAAAGGCTGGGAAACAGGAAAAGTGCGGTTGTTGTTGCAGCCTTGAATGATTATCTTGATTCTAACCCGAATTTACAGGATGCACATTGTAAAATAGAAGTCAAGCTAACACCTGGCTATAATCGAGATGGAATTGAGGAAATCATACGGCGCATTGTTGAGGAAAGACTTGCAGCGGTTCGCCGTGACGAACCCCAGATGGCTTTTTCAGAGGAGAGTAAGACAGATACTCTGGAGGCAGACATTGCACAGATGTTGGACAACCTGGATATGTTTTCATAGACCGAAAGTGCATTTAATAGGTTCAACAATGGCTTTTTAACGCTTGAAAATTAAAAAAGTCCATGTAAATGAGTTGATATTCCACTTATAGTGCGTATATTGGAATATCAAGTTCTTCAATTCCATTGTCAGATTATATAAAATAGAAATGTAAGGAGAATGTAAAACCATGGACTATGTTATTTTAGGCAAGAATATTCGGAAGTACCGACAAATGCGCGGAATGCGCCAGGAAGATTTGGCGGAGATCTGTGATTGCGGGAATAGCCATATCGGCCAAATAGAAAATGCGAGAGGGATTCCAAGTCTGGATATGATTGTACGGATTGCAAATGCTCTTTCAGTAACAGTAGATCAATTGCTCAAAGAGTATTATTCAGAACCTGAGAAGGTCTATTTGCGAGAGATTGCGGAACGTATTGAGAAGTATCCGGTAAAGCAGCGTGTATACGCTTGCGAAGGTCTGGCTGAATTTTTGAATACCATTGAAAAATTCAGTCAAACAGATGAATAATGCGCATATAACCAAACAGAAAAAAGTTTACGCTTTATAGAACGGCTATGCTACACGAAAGTGCAGTATGGTCGTTTTTTGTTATCTGAATACAAGGAGGTGGTCCCATTGGATTAAACCATTGACAGCTGCAAAAAGGTAACAAGTCGAGAAAATTAAGGCACGCCATCACGGCGTGCCTTGACTTTTGCCCTGGTGGTGTGCCCCGTAAGGAGGTACAAAGATGAACCACCAGCAGAAGTCTGAACGTGACGAGCTGCGAGCCAGATTTACAGTTTGGCTGGAAACTACAGTTTACCGTGCCAGACTCAAATATTTGGAACGGGAGAAACCCAAGGTAGATACAGTTTCAATTGAAGAATTACCAGAGAGCGCTTTATCTGTTCTTGAACAAACCTCACATTGTGGAATATCAGGATCTGCTTTTGATTTTGAAGAGGAACGGTTGGCAGAGGCGTTTGCAAAACTGCCAATAAAACGGCAGGAGATACTGACAATGCTGTTTGTGGAGGAGCGAAAACCGGAGGAAATTGCCCGGCTATTAAATTGTTCTCCGCAGCATGTTTACGACCAGCGTTATCAGGCATTGAAGAAGCTGCGCATAGCATTGACAAAGGACGGTGATAAATTTTGAATCGCATAGAATTTGAAAAGATGCTTCAGGCGGCAGTTTCCGGCAGTCATGAGGCTCTGGAGCAACTATTTTTGCTGTATGCACCGTTAATTGATAAACATAGTAAAATTGACGGTCAGATAGATGAAGATTTAAGACAGTATCTATTGATACATATCGCGCTCAATATTTCAAAATTTGTCATTTAGGCGAAGACGGTCTCAGGTTTTTCTGAGGCCGTTTTCATGTTTTTATAAATTCTGTTCGAGATTTGAGAGATGATGAGGCTTTTTATAGGTAAAGGCATCCCCATGCCATGGCACCTTGACAACTTCATAGCTTCCAACTCTACGTTCCCGAACCGAGAAGCGGCTATCCGTTTGTGTGGCGAGCAAAACCATGAGCACTGATATACGGGCGGCACCCGTATAACGCAATGATCCGGCCGGGGATAATGATACTTCCGTAATTCGCGGCCCGGCCATAAGGCAGGCGGGGAGATGAGATATCTATGGATCTGCAGCCACAGACGGAGAAGGAGGCGGTTATTTTGAAATAAATTATTTTTTATAGTAAGGAGGCTGATTATGGGCTACAAAAGGAAAGATGTAGAGCAGACGAAGCAGTATGCAAAAAAGTTTGTGCGCTACAAAGAAGGAGCGGAGAAATACAGCCTTGGACTGACAAAGTTTCAGGAACTCGCAAAGGAGGCAAAGGCTGTCTATAAGATTGATGGTATTGCTTTAGTTAATTGCGAAATTTTTGAAAAGTTTTTGGAGTCATTCCGAGAATTTTGAAGTGGGTGGTGCTTTATGGCTTTTTTACATAAAGGGACTTTATGTGCTTTAGGGCTTGACTTTCTGTCTTACAATAAGTATAATAAAATACATGTGGAGGTAGCGGTATGACAAAAATGGGTAGACCGAAGGTGGACAACGCAAAGCGTAAATCCATTACGGTTCGGTTATCAGACAAAACCTATGATGAGTTGACCAGGTATGCTGCTGAACACAAGATGACAAAGACAGAGGTTGCCCTGCGAAGTTTGGAAGAGTATTTGTCCAAGCAAAAATAAGTGCTGTGAGTCCCTTCTTCATTATTGAAGGAGGTAACAGACATGGCAAAGACACGGAAAGATGAGCGGGGAAGAGCACTCAGGAAAGGAGAAGTACAGAGGGCATCAGACAAGCGGTATATGTACACCTATACGGATCCATTGGGCAGGCGTAGGTCCATATACGCGCAGGATTTGGCAACGCTTCGAGAAAAAGAAAAGCAGCTGATGAAGGATCAACTGGATGGTTTGGATCTGTATGTTGCAGGTAAGGCCACCATAAATGATACCTATGATCGGTATATCTCTACGAAGTATGATTTGCGGGCGACTACACGCAGCAATTACGATTACATGTATAATCGCTTTGTCAGACATACTTTCGGTAAGAAGAAAATCGCAGACATTAAGTATTCGGACGTACTCCAGTTTTACTGCTACTTGCTTAAAAAGGAAAAGTTATCGTTAGGGACGCTGGACTCAGTTCATACCCTGCTTCATCCGACATTCCAATTGGCGGTTCGAGATGAAATCATTCGGAAAAATCCGTCAGACGGAGTTATGAAGGAAGTCAGCAAGAAGGCAGATAAGACAAGAGGCGTGAGACATGCTTTAACGAGAGAGCAGCAAAGAGCATTTATGGAGTATATTTCCAATCACCCAGTGTATTATCATTGGTGGCCGTTATTTACGGTTTTGCTTGGAACTGGCTGCCGAATTGGAGAAGCACTGGGACTTCGATGGGATGATCTTGATTTTGATAATCGGATTCTGAGTATTAATCACAGTCTGGTTTATTACCCAGTTGGAGAATCGAGAAAGTCTGTTCTGCGGATATCAAAGCCGAAAACGGAGGCCGGTATCAGAACGATCCCTATGCTTGATATTGTACGTGATGCTTTTCACATGGAGCACGAGGAGCAGGAAGAAACAGGATTCAACGAGACCGAGATTGATGGAATGACTGGTTTTGTATTTGTCAATCGTTTTGGCTCAGTTTTAAATCCGCAGGCTGTGAATCGTACTATCAAGCGAATTATCAGTGGGTATAATGCGGAAGAGGTTATCAATGCTAAGCGTGAGCGGCGAGAGCCGATTATTCTTCCAGATTTCTCCTGTCATCACTTGAGGCATACCTTTTGTACAAGACTCTGTGAGCATGAAACAAATTTAAAAGTGATTCAGGCAATTATGGGCCATCGGAATATCGAAACGACGATGGATATCTATGCCGAGGCCACTGATCAAAAGAAGCAAGAATCTTTTGAAAACTTATCAAAATTAGACATCTTTTAGGAAGGGTTCTCAGCGTGAGAAGCTGACAACAAACTTTCTGCGAAGACAACAGTTTGACAACAATTTTCTTTTTTCCCTGATGTAATACGAAGCATTGTGAAGAATGGGGAAGCAAGGAAATGAAAGGATTTGAACCGATATGATGGCATGTAAGTTGGGTGGAAAACTTTTCCCCACGATGAAAACTTTGGGTAAGGAAAGCCAGTAAAATCAAGGCTTCCGGCGATTTTGGTTTGTATTTTACAACATTTTTACAACAAATTTACAACGCATAATACGTGATAATACTTTAAAATACGGTATTTGCGGTTTCTCTAAATCGAATAATTTTGTACTGCAAGGACATTTTTCTAAAAGAAATTTTAGGGAAGTGTCTTTTTTTGTTATGGTCAAAAGCAAATTAAAAGATTGGAGGAAAATGAAATGGCAAACACAGCGACAAGCGCAGGAAAGAGAGATGCTCGCACAATTACTTTCAAGAATGAGGATCATAAGAAGTTTTTTAAGACGTATCTGCAGAAATGCAGATGCCAGGATGTATACCACAAGGCATTGGTATATTGTCTTGGAATTGACAGCAGTACCAGAACAAATGTGAATAGGATTTATGATTTTAAGACAGGGTGCGTGAAAACAGAGTGCCTTCGGGAAGGATGGATCACCAGCGGCAGTGCAAGGATTGTCCGTATGGCCTTTAATCTCTATTGTAACGGAACGCCAAGTGTCCTTGATATTGACGATGCGGACGAACAGCTTCGGGAGTGTCAGTGCTATACGGTGGAAGATTTATTCTGCTGTGGATATGCCAGGTATTTTTGGGAGGCAGTCAAGATCCGTTATCCGGAATATTGTTTTTACGTGGATATGGAGGATTTATATGCTAAAGATTAGGATGCAGGGGACGAGGAAGGACATTCACTGGTTCCGGCGGCTTATGGAACAGGATAAGGAAATCCGGGTACTTCGGGTTTCAGAGATTTTTGCAAACAAGGGAACAGATAAATATTTCCGTGCGTATGCGGAAGTGGAGAAAACAGAAAAATAGATCAGGAGGAAAGTATATATGTGCAGAGTTATCGCAGTAGCAAACCAGAAAGGCGGAGTGGGTAAGACCACGACTTGTGTAAATTTAGGGATTGGACTGGCAAGAGCAGGTAAGAAAGTATTGTTGGTAGAGGCGGATGCGCAGGGTAGCATGGCGGTCAGTTTGGGGATTCCCGAACCGGACGAGTTGGATGTGACACTTGTGAACATTATGGAAAAGGTGATCAATGACGAGGATGTAGAGCCGGGTGAGGGTATTATCCACCATGAGGAGGAAATTGATTTTATCCCGGCGAATATTGAGCTGGCAGGACTGGAGACATCCCTGGTAAATGTTATGAGCAGGGAGACGATATTGCGGCAGTATCTGGACAGCGTAAAAGGGGAGTATAGTTATGTGATTATAGATTGCATGCCCTCGCTCGGAATGATTACGATAAATGCCCTTGTTGCCGCTGACGATGTGCTGATACCCGTGGAAGCCGCCTATCTCCCGGTCAAGGGGTTACAGCAGTTGATCAAGACTATCAGCCGGGTACGAAGAAAGCTGAATCCGGCGCTTGACATTATGGGGATTCTGCTGACGAAGGTAGATCGGAGAACGAACTTTGCAAAGGATATTTCAGCGCAGATTCGGGAGGTATATGGGGAGAGAGTACATATTTTCGAGAACTGCATTCCATTATCCGTAAAGGCGGCGGAAACGACAGCAGAAGGCAAAAGCATTTATCTCCATGACCCGAAGGGGATTGTGGCGGGAGGCTATTTTTCACTGACACAGGAGGTGCTTGCTGATGAAGAATAAGAGTGCAGGAAAAGTAAAGCTGAAATCCTTTGACGATCTGTTTGGCACGGCTGAAGCTGTGGCAGGAGAAGGGGAAACGGTCACATCTGTTCCCCTTAACCAGCTACATACATTCAAGGATCATCCATTCCGTGTGCTGGATGATGAAAAAATGCAGGAGACGGTGGATAGTGTGAAGCGGTATGGAGTGCTGATTCCGGGGATTGTCCGTCCACATCCGAAAGGCGGCTATGAAGTAGTTGCAGGGCATAGGAGATGGCGGGCGTGTGAGCTTGCCGGACTGGATGAAATGCCTGTTCTGATCCGCAATCTGAATGACGATGAAGCTACGATTATTATGGTGGATACGAATATCCAACGGGAGGACATTCTGCCCAGCGAAAAGGCAAGGGCATACCGGATGAAGTATGAGGCTATGAAACATCAGGGCAGCAAAGGGGACAAGCATACGGCGGATGCCATTGGCGAAGCCGCCGGGGATAGTGGGAGGACGGTACAGCGTTATATCCGCCTGTCAGAGTTGGTGCAGGAATTACTGGATTACGTTGATGAAAACAAGATACCGATGGTAGTCGGCGAGAAATTGTCTTACCTGAAGGAAAACGAACAGGCGTGGGTTGTGGATGCAGTCGGCAACAGCGGCATATTTCCTTCAAAGGTACAGGCAGAGCAGTTGAGAGAATCCAGTGAGGCGAAAGAACTGACAGAGGGAGGGGTATATGCCGTACTGGTCAGGAAAGAGAAGGAAGATGTGAAAGTGACGATCTCTGCAAAGAAGATACGGAACTATTTTCCGGAATCTTATTCCAGAGAGCAGATAGAGAGCGTGATTTATACGCTTTTAGAAGATTGGAGACAGAAGGAGGGAGGGACAACAGATGCAGGAACTACAGTTTGATTATTACCGTGGGATGGAAGCGGAACAGTATACATTTTATCGGATTCCAAAGGTGCTGTTTACTGCGGAGTGCTTCAAGTCCCTTTCCTGTGAGGCAAAGGTTTTATACGGTCTTTTATTAGACCGTATGAGCCTTAGCATTAAGAACCGCTGGTTTGATGAAGAAGATAGGGTATATATTATCTTTACAGTGGAAGAAATTGCGGAACTTATGAACTGCGGCACACAGAAAGCGGTAAGGCTTTTAAAAGAGCTGGATGCGGATAAAGGGATTGGATTGATTGAAAAAAGACGCTTGGGGCTTGGAAAGCCGAATGTAATCTATGTGAAAAACTTTATCATTCAGCAGACAGATGGCGGGGAAAAGGAAGAAAAAACAGCGGAAATGCCTGTAAATACACAGAATGGTGAAAATCACAATTCAAGAGTTGTGAAAACCACAATTCAAGAACTTCCAAAATCACAATTCAAGAATGGTGAAAATCACAATTCAGGAATGATGAAAACCACAATTCAAGAATATCCAGAATCACAATTCAAGAATGGTGAAAATCATACTTCTGGAATAGTGAAAATCACAATTCAAGAATGTCCAAAATCACAATCTAATAATACTGATATTAATGATACTGATTCTAGTGAGAATGAATATAGTGAGACAGAGTATAGCAAAACAGACATTAACGAGATAGAAGCTGGTGTGCCGGTTCCAATCTATCCCCATCGTATCCAGTCTAATCAGTCTATCAATGGTTCGATGCCGGATGTGATTGACGAGATGAACGCATACAGGGATATTATCCGGGAACATATCTCTTACGAGTGCTTTCAGGATGAACGCTATTACCGGAGGGATGAAGTGGATGAACTGGTTGAACTGATGGTGGAAGTCATGCTGTTGCCGGATAACGGCACATTACGGATTGCGGGGGTGGAAAAGCCTGTGGCGCTTGTCAAAAATCGGTTTATGAAGCTGAACCAGATGCACATAGAGTATATCCTGACGAGTTTAGGAGCGAACACAACGAAGGTGGGCAATATCAAGGCATATCTGCTTACAACGCTTTACAATGCGCCGATGACCATAAGCAATTATTATACGGCAGAAGTGAACCATGACCTGTATGGGAGTGGATAATGGAGATATGGCAGACAATCTAAATCATTGCCGGTAAGAAAATTATTCTGCCGTGCAAAGCGTGATATACTGAAAATATTACAGAACGGAGGAAGTTATGAAGATAAGTGAATTGGTAAAATATGTCATTGTGCCAGTGCTGACAGCAATGTTTTTGGCGGCATTGTTCCGTCCGCTGTGCATGGAAAATGGAGAGTACGATTATCTGAAATTATGGTGGTTCATGGGGATTCCTTTCGGCATCCACCGAATGTTCCTGTGGGTGGTTCCGAAAGGTTATGATATAGGCGGTTCAATAGGCGTCCTTGTTATCAATGTGCTTATAGGCGGTGTGATTGGCGGGATCGTGCTTGTGTGGAGGCTGGCAGTAGCCACAGTATATTTGGTAAAAGCAGTTGTTTCAGGAAGTATCTGGATCATAAGAAAAGCAATAGGAAGAACTTATAAAATTCCGTAAAGGTTTATAACAAGGGATGTAAAGAGATTAGGCGTAAATAGAATAGCAATCCGTAAAAACAGCTTGATTCAGGGCTGTTTTTTGTTGTTGGAAAAGTATCTGGAAGAAGCTGCTGCACTGGAGGCATACCTTTGTGCGGCGGCAAATTCTGTTGGTGAAACTTTGCAACACGATGTCGCAAGGTGGGAAAGAGAACTTTACGACACGATGTCGCAAAGTTTTGGCAAGTGATTTTAAAATCGGTAAGGAGGTGCATATTGGGCAATCGTGCAGGGTCGCAGGACTTGATAGATTTAGGGAACCGTATCCGTGACCGGAGGCATGAGATCAGGCTCTCACAGGAGAATGTGGCGGAAATGGCAGGGATCAGCGCAAACACAGTCAGCCGGATTGAAGGCGGGCAGTCTGCGATGTCCATAGAGATTTTTATTAAAATGGTGCAGATACTTGGAGTGGATGCGAATGAGCTGCTTGGGGATAATGCCCTGGTGACGGGGGAAGATGGACAGTGCCAGGAGATGTTCTGCCGTATCCGGCATTTAAGGCGGAGTGAACAGACGGTGGTGCTGCAGACGGTGGAGGCGCTGGTAGATGGACTGCGACAATGCAGATGATGGGAGATTCCACAAATATGGTGTCCTTTTCAGGAATCTCCACAAATATGATGAGGTAAATGCAGGCGAAGATTGTTAAACTGGATACATCAAAGGAAAGCAGTCGCAGGAATAGCGGAAAGGAGGATAAGGATAAACAAGAAAAGGTATTGGAATTGTCAGTAGATAAATCAGAAGAAAAGAATCTGCAGGGCAGTAAAAGGAGTTTCTGGCTCCCGTTAAAAAAAACGGGTGGGCCGGGAGCCATTTTTTACTGCCTTGTTGCTGTAGATAAAATTCCTGTGATGCCGGACTTTCCAGGCCGCCCGCAGCCTACGGGCAGAAAGGCGGTCAGATATGCTGACATTACAGGAATTGAAACAAATATTGGAGATGCCGGAATGCAATGCAAAACTTCCGACGGCAAAGCAGCTTCGGGAATCCGGATTAGTGATAGTAAAGGAAAAAATTGGTGTGGATTCAGAAATATTGGCATACCGAAATGGCTATGCGGTGTATTGCGTTGGGAATCATTCCACGGTATTTCCAATTCACTTATGTGGGGATTATTTATATCTGGAAGAATGCAATGCTATCCGGTTACCAGAACAGTTTTTTTGTGAAAAGGAATGGTATCTAAGGCTTGTCCTGGAGGGGGAAGACAGACTTAACCGGAACCATGAGGCGAAAGAGCAGAGCCGGAGTATCCCTTACCATGCCATATCGGAAGATTGGGCAGAAATGGAGAATCCGGCAAAATCTGTGCTGGAATGTTTTCTGGTGCGGGAAACAGTATCAGAGATACTGCAGTTTTTGACGGAGCGGCAGAAATATATCATGGAGAGATATTATCTGCAGGAGGAGACGCAGGAGCAGATTTCAAAAGAACTTGGAATTAGCCAGCAGACAGTGTCGGCAGTTATTTCCCATGCAATCCGAAATATTAGGAAAAAATATCAGGCTTCTCAGAAACCGTCCGGCAATCGGGAATGTTATACGGAGGGGCTGGTATGAGAGGAAGAAAGCCAAAAGAACGTGACTCTTACATATTGCGGATGGCAGACGGGACGCTGGTGGAAGTAGGGAGGGAAATATATCTGGAATGGTACCAGGCACGACGGAGGGAAAAATACCAGAATGAGCGGAACCGTAAATATGGGGTCTGCAGCCTGAATGAATTGGAGGAAAAGGGGAATTTTTTGAGCGCTTTCATAGATGTGAAGGAAGGCGTGGAAGAAATAATCTTGAGGGATATTTTCCGAAATAAGGTGCAGGAGGTTTTGAAGAGCCTTCCTGCGGAAGATGTCAGGCTGGTAGAACTTTTATATTATGCCGAGGTAACGCTGACGGATGCGGCACGGATTTTCGGGTGCAGCAGAAGGACGATACAGAACCGAAAGAAACGGATATTGGATGAACTATGCCAAAAGATGAAACAACAGGGGATACAGGGCGGGTATTTTTGATAAGCCGTTACTACGCCTTTACTTTGCGACACGATGTCGCAAAGTAAAGGTATTTATAGAAATCATTTATTGAAGGGGCGGCATTTTGTCATAATACTGTGCCATGATTCGGATGGATTCTACGTCTACGCCAGATTCATCGGCTATTTCCTGCGGGGGTTTTCCTTCTATACAATAATTCTGATATACAAATGCAGCCATGTCACAGGACTGTGCAATCAGTATTCCTAACAATTTCCGCATCAGATCGGCGTATTCCTGAATATCAGGATTTATTTCTGAATCAGATTCCTGCAGAATTTTTGCAAGCTCTGTTTCAGAAAGGCTCTTATTATGCTCTTTGAGATTTTCACGGATAAAATTCCGGATCATTTCCTGTTCCTGTTTTGACAGATGCACATATAGCCATATCATTTCGAGAGTTTCTTTTGGCATGTTTAATGGAAGTGGCGGTAATTGTATATATTGGGATTTCATTTTTGCGTGTGCCTCCTTTTTCATTTATGAATTATTTCGTTATAGTTACAGGGGAAATAGATATTTCGTAACCGGTATCTTGATAGTCGGTTTTCAGCTTATAATCTCCAATCTGTAATTCCATCCCACATTCTACCGGATAAAAAAGAGCATTCTCCGTATCAAGGATAACGATTTCTGTCATGGGTTTGTCTTGTACGGCTTCCAGCATGGCTTCGATACAGTGGTCACAGAACAGGCTTTTCATCCTATGGATACTGACAATACTATTTCCATGTTCGATTTCAGCGCTTCCCTGGTTTTCTCCCGGACTTTTGGAGATATGGATGCTGCTCTGGCTTATCTCGTCATAACCAAATGTCAGCTGTGTACTGCCCTGGTAATTTTCCGGTTCAATTCCTCGTTCAAATAAATCTAATGAATAGGAATCGCCGGTATTCAAGCTTACCAGAACGGCCTGTGCCGGATAGCTTCCTTCACAGGCACGGCATATGTCAGATGTGTTGGGAATGTATTGGAGATACTTCTTTATATTTTTACTACGGTCAGTAAGCACCAGATCATGCCTTATTGTTTTCGCAATTTCATCATATTCGTCTGTTGTGGCGGATTCCATATAGGATGTGATAATATTTATGGCTTCTTCCATATCTGCATCATTCCTGCGGTTTATCCGAAGATTGTTGATTCCGGTCAGCAGAAGTACCAATGCAATTGTGCAAGTACCAATGATGAAGTTCCCATACAGGAGGAAACGCTTATCTGCCTGGCTTAAATGTTTTTTTGAATCATCATATTCATCCCCGATCCAGAAATAATCCCATTTCCATTTTATTCTGTTCCATAAATTTTTTATTTGTACGCACCTCCACTCTATATATTAATAAATGGTAATTTATATTTTTTTCTCACTCTTATAATATAAAGTGATGTCACTAAACTGTCAAGTGACAGTATATTATTTCCGGAAATTGGATTACTATTTATCTATGCCAAAATAAGGAGGGCGGGAATATGGCAACCAATAAGCGTGTGTTTACCCTGCGTCTGCCAGATGAGGTATTTGATAAAATCGGTATTCTGGCTACAAAAGAACGCCGTTCCATGACTAATTATATAGAGTATGTGTTAATCCGGCATTTGGATGAGATAGAAAAGGAGCAGGGGATAATCGAAACAAAATAGATAGAACAAAGATGCTTAACTATGGCAGAAGACTATGAACAGGATAAAAGTGCTATCACTTAGCAGTTTTGTGAATGTATTATTTTTATGGATATTGGTTTATCATAAATTTATCCCCAGAATGGAGGGCAGAGATATGGCAACCAATAAGCGTGTATTTACCCTGCGTCTGTCAGACGAGGTATTTGATAAGATAGGTGTTCTGGCAACAAATGAACACCGTTCCATGACTAATTACATTGAATATGTGCTGATCCAACATTTGGAACAGATTGAGAAGGAACATGGAAAGATAAAGACAGATAAGATATAATAATGTGAGGGCAACAGCGGTTTATGCTGTTGCCTTTTCTTTTTGGG
This sequence comes from Lachnospiraceae bacterium M18-1, assembly GCA_000403295.2. Lineage (GTDB taxonomy): Bacteria > Bacillota > Clostridia > Lachnospirales > Lachnospiraceae > Schaedlerella. The sequence continues at coordinate 269,909 of KE159609.1, forward strand.
CATAATCCCGTTAAAATCTTTAATGGAGAATATGCGTTTCATAGAATCTAACAGCGCCGTCGATTTCATCCTGTGTCGGATGCCCTTTTGAAATGCCGCCTACCAGTTTAAAAGGACCATAAGTGTCAAAGCCGGGACAACCGTAAGAGCCAAGAATTTCACACTGCCTGCTTGATGCGGTCTTTGAGATGGATGCGGTGTATTTGCCGCTGTCTCTCCCACAGGTATAGAGAAAAAAGACTTTCTTGCTATGCGGCAGATGCTTCTGTGCAAACTGTTCCAGATTTTGATAGAATTTTCCAAATGCAATGCCGGATGCCAGGCCGATTACATCATAGTTTCCTAAATCAATGCTGCAAGCTTCTGCTACTTTTACAGTTTCTATATCATACTTCCTCTTGATTGCATCTACTAATTTTTTTGTATTTTTATGGTGTTCGGATTCATAAATAATGATCGTTTTCATGTCTGTACTCCTTTATAACTGTTGGTTTTTCTGCTTCCCTGCAAATGAAAGTTATTGTTCCACTACAACTGTTATTAAAACCAAGTCATCGTCGCCTGTATTGATTATACTATGCCCTGAACCCTTCTGACAGACATGGCAGACACCAGTTGCCAGTTCTTCTGTTTCGCCATCGCAGATTGCTTTTCCTATTCCAGAAATCACATAATTTATATCATCACTTGTATCATGGGTATGCAATCCAATAGAACCACCCTTATGAATGGAACAGGGGATAATTTTACATTTTTTATCCATATACATTTTTGCAGTCATTTCACCGGTTCCGCCATTCATTCCCGGTGAAGTTCTTGCTGACATTTCATTAAAATTAATTAACATGTTTTACACCTCATACTATTTTAAAATCTCAATTAAATATCACATTTATTTTATCACATCTAAAAAATAGTGTCTATTTTATTTCAAGCTTCATTTTTTTTAAGAAAATTAAAAAATATTTCAAAATCATTTGTATTTCACCCTTTCCAGTCTGCTATTAGTGAAGGGGTTACATTTCTGAAAATATCCAACCACAACATTTCAAAGATTTTCCCTTTCATCGTACCTTGAAAATTTCATAGCCTGCCCAGATTGATACCCGGTACTTGAGTGTGCATTTTGCGTGCCTTGCCGGAGAGAACGCTGCGGACAATGATAGCCGGGACAGGAACGGGTCTGGGGGGAACACAGGAAAACGCTCAAAGAAGATAAAGCCAGTCCGGGGAACCGGGCTGGATAACAGTAGATGCCATGCAGGGAAGGATTTTCTGTTCAGATGCGATGCTTGTATCTGTATACAGGAACTTCCCTGTATTGATGTGCTGTTATCGGCTGGCAGTGCAAATGACGGGAGGGGAGGCAAATGCGTATGGGTACATAGAAGAAATCACAAGTAAGAACAGTATAGGATTATGGCAGCTTTAAGCTACGTAAAAAAGAAAGAGAGGTACAATTATATTGAAGGGAAACGTAAAGAGGATTGTTTCCGGCTTGTTGTCAGCGGTCACGGTCTTATCCGCCTTTTTACAGCCAGTAGCCGCCTATGCGGCAGAGGCAGAGCCTGCGGCATATGAAGCAGAGTATCCGGCGCTTGAAAAAGTGAGGGCAAGGCTTAATGAAGATGAAATTGTGTCTGCAGAAGATTATGAGGTAGGGGTTGGCAGCGCTTTTGATGTGGAGCATGATTTTTCCGGCATAAAGTTTTCTGCAGATAAGGTAAAAATCACATTCCATGAAGCGAAGAACAAAGCCGGACAGAAGTTTGACAGCGGTAAGGCAGATACCTGCAAAGCAGTCTATTTTGTGGAGCCTGCCAGCAGAAATGCATCCTACCATATCAGCCGGAACATTACCGTGAAAGAAAAAACGTCCGTATCATCCTCCGGGAACCAGAAAACGGGCGGAGAGCGGAATGGAGCGGGCGGTTCAGGCGGTTCAGGAGCGCCTGCAGAGGAAGATGGGGAAGCTGGCCCATCGGATACGGAAGCCATCCCAAAGGAATCCATGACAGAAGCCGAGATGGAGGCAGTCATTGAGGGCATGGAGCAGGCAGAGGATACAAGGCAGGACGCAGAAATGATTGCAGAGGAAGAAGGGCTTTTGCTGTTTACGGAGAGTACGCAGACAATGAGGGCGGCAAGGGCATCCGGTTCCGCAACACTGGTAAAAGGCCGGGATATTTATTATCCGGGCAACCTGGGGAATTATCTGACTTGTTTTTATACGGTAAATGGGAAGATTGCATACTGCCTGGAGTCTGCAAAGGCATCCCCGGACAGTGACAGTTATGCGGCACGTGTTTTAGAGGGAAACCCAAAGCTTCAGAAAGCGCTCTATTATGGCTACGGAGGCCCAGGGGATGTGACGGCAAGTTATATGCCATCCTTTGATGAAGATTTAAAGTATGTGTTCACCCATATCGCAGCCAGCTATTTCTACTGCGGCATGGATGGATTTGCAGGGTGTACAATGGATGATTTAAGGGACTGCGGGGTTCTTGGATGGATTGATTACCTGGAGAGCCTACCTGCGCCGCCCGACCCGTATATCAGCCTTAGCAAGACATCTTTAAAAGCAAGCTATGATGGCTCCAAACAGGTGACAGGGACAACGAAGCTGAACGGGGATTCCAGAAATACCATCACAATCAAGCTGCCGGATCATGTAACATTCCATAACAGCGGGAATGGAAGCACACAGACTGGCGGAAATGTCCGTGTCTCTGGCGGGACGAGCTTTTATTTCACTGCGCCGGTGACCGTCAATGGTGAGTGGCGTACCGGGGATATGAAGGGCAGCATCCGCAAGATTTGGAAAGCCCTTGTAGTATCGACAGGGAGCAGTCTGCAGGACATCGGAAGCCATTATGAGGAAGAAAGCGGCAGTTCCGTAAACCTGTATGTGGACTGGCTGGAACGGGCAAGGGTGAAGGTGATCAAAGTGGATTCCATTGCCAACGCAAAACTTTCCGGCGCTGTGTTTGGTATTTACCGGGATGAAGCGTGTACGGACCTGATCACAAGGATGCCTGCGACAGATGCAAACGGCGCATCGGAGGCAGAGATTGTGATGACACAGGAAACGGTATACTTAAAGGAGATTACGGCTCCGACAGGATACCGCTACAATGCAACCGCCTACCGTGTTACCTTAAAGCCGAACCAGACTACTTCTACGACGGTTCCGGATGTGGAGCAGCTTGGGAACCTGACCATTTACAAAGAGGGGGAAGTCTTAACAGGGGCTTCGTCAAATGAGAACGGCACCGTATTCCAGTATGGGAGCCGCAGGCAGAAAGGGGCGGTTTTCAATGTCTATGCGGCGAAGGATATTACAACGCCTTATGGCGCTGTGGTTTATAAAGCTGGGGAGCTTGTGGCGGAAAACCTTGTAACCGGGGACAATGGCTCGGTGACGCTAAAGAAACTGCATCTTGGCACTTACCGGGTGGCAGAGGTACAGGCTCCGAAGAATTTCTATAACAAAGGGGAAACAAAGGATGTGGCGGTCACTTATGCCGGGCAGATGGCAGAAACGGCATTTTCCGATACCACATTCTTAAATGACAGGCAGAAAGCAGAAGTCCGTGTAATTAAAAAAGACAAGGATACAGTGAACGGTCTGGCAGGCGGTATTTTCGGGTTATATGCTTCGGAAAATATTACGAATGCAGACGGGAATGTTGTCGTATCAAAAGGCGCACTGGTTGATAAGGTAACTACTAATGCAGACGGAAACGCTTTGTTTTCCGCAGACCTTCCGATTGGGTTTGGATATGAAGTGAAGGAAATCCAGGCACCGGAGAATTACCTACGGAATACGGAGGATGTGTATTCTTTCCGTTTTGATTACACCAATGACAGGGAACCAAAAGTATCTTTCTCCCATATCTTTGCAAATGAGCGTGTCAATGCAAGGGTCCGGTTGCAGAAGAAGGATAAGGAAACCAATAAAAATATCCCGCAGGGAGACGCCACGCTGGAACATGCGGTTTATGGGCTGTATGCAAGGAAAGACATTTCCCATCCGGATAAAAAGACAGGGATACTTTACAAAGCCGGGGAGCAGGTAGGGACGCTGACTACGGATAAGGAAGGCAGGGCGGAGATTACGGATTTATACTTAGGGGAGTATTTTATCAAAGAGATCACGCCGCCTGCCGGGTATCTGGCGGATGAAACGGAGTATGACCTGGTATGCAGCTATGAGGGTGATCTGGTAGCTACGGTAGAGCGTGACTGCACTTCGCCGGAACAGGTGAAAAAACAGCCGTTCCAGATCATCAAGGCGGCGGATAACGGGAAAACCGATGCGGATCTGCTTGCAGGGGTAGGCTTTACCGCCTACCTTGTATCTTCGCTGAAAACAAAGGAAAACGGCGGATATGATTTTGATTCCGCTGAACCTGTGGTGATCGGAGAGAACGGGGTAACGGAAATATTCACGGATGAAAGAGGCTATGCCTGCAGCATCCCGCTCCCGTTTGGGACGTATATCGTGAGGGAGACAACCACGCCGCACAATTACACGCCGGTCAAAGACTTTATTGTGCGTGTGACCGAGCATAAGCCGGACACGCCGCAGGTGTGGCGGGTGCTTCTGGATGATGAATTTGAAGCGAAGCTGAAAATCGTAAAGCAGGACGATGAAACAAAAAAAGCGGTTCTTGCGGAAAATACGGAGTTCAAGGTGTATGACCTGGACAATGAAAAATATGTGGAGCAGGTAACGACTTATCCGACCGTGGTAACGCACAAGTCTTATTTTACAGACAGCCAGGGTTATCTGATCCTGCCGCAGAATCTGAAGATCGGGAATTACCGCATTGAGGAAGCTACTGCCCCATTCGGATACACACTGAATGAGGATTATTATGAAGTGTCCGTGGATTCCGATACGCTGTACCAGATGGACGAAGTGTCCGGGGATGTGATCATTGACGTGGTATATGAAAACCATCCGGTCAAGGGTGAACTGAGCATTGTAAAAAAAGGTGAAGTTCTGAATGGATATAAGGATAATTTCATTTATAAGACGGAAAACCTGGAGGGTGCAGAGTTTCAGGTATATGCGGCAGAGGATATTTATACTGCAGATTTCCAGAAGGACGAAAACGGGAACCGTATTTTAGAGTATGCGTCCGGGGAACTGGTAGGAACATTGACCACGGATCAGGATGGGAAAGTCATACTTGAGAACCTTCCGCTTGGCACATACCGGGTGGTGGAGACGAAAGCGCCGGAAGGCTATGTGCTGAATGAAGCAGAACAGACAGTTACATTTTCCTATAAAGACCAGGATACGCCGGTCATCGAGCAGACAGCGGCATTTGAAAATGACCGCCAGAAGGTGGAGATTGCCGTTGTGAAAAAAGATGCGGAGAATGATTCTGTGGTAGAGGGCGCAGTCTTTGGGTTGTATGCGAAAAATGATATTCAGGCGCATGGAGAGGTAATTGTGAAAGCGGATGCGCTGCTTGGAGAAGCCGTGTCCGGGGAAGATGGACACGCAGCCTTTGACCTGGACGTGCCGTTCGGTGAATATTACATCCGTGAGCAAAAAGCGCCTGCAGGCTATGTATCCTCCGATGAAGTGATCGAAGTGTCTGCCGCATACCAGGGGCAGGATGTGAAGGTTGCGGCATATTCGTCCGGCTTCAAGAATGAGCCGACTACGGTTTCCGTAAAAAAGACAGACCTTGCGACTGGCGTGGAACTGGAAGGCGCAACGCTGACAGTGTTTGATAAAGGCGGAAATGTGGTGGATACATGGAAATCCGTCAAAGGGGAGGGACATATCATAAAGCGCCTGACCGTAGGGGAAACCTATACGCTCCGTGAGGAATTAGCGCCGTATGGCTACCTTAAGGCAGAAGAAATCACGTTTACCGTGGAAGATACTGCAGAAATCCAGAAGGTGGAGATGAAGGACGATGTGCCGACAGGAACGCTCCTGATCAATAAAAAAGGAGAGTTTTTAGAGGATGTATCTTTACTGGACAGCATAGGAGGCTGGATCGCACATCTATTTGAGTATATCACCGGTTCGTTAAAAGAAGTCACTTTTGAAGTGTATGCGCTTGAGGATATAAAAGCCGCAGACGGTGAGAGCGATGACTATTTCAAAAAAGATGAGCTGGTGGATACCATCATTACGGATGATACCGGGGTTGCGAAGCTTGAGAACCTGCCTCTTGGAAAATATTATGTGAAGGAGAAAGAGACGGCAGAGGGATATGTCCTGGACGCTGAAATCCGGGAGGTTGACCTGACCTACCGTGACCAGGATACAAAAGTGGTTACATTTTCCACGGACTGGCAGAACAGCCGCCAGAAAGCGGAGATTAACGTAGTAAAGACAGAGAAGGATTCTAACCGTGTGGTGGAAGGGACTGTGTTTGCCCTGTGCGCAAAGGAAGATATTACCAATGCAGAGGGTGCGGTAATCATGGACGCAGATACGGTGATTGAGGAAAAAGCCACGGATCAGGAAGGGAAAGCGGCATTTGAAGCTGACCTGCCTATCGGGTTTTCCTATTATGTGAAAGAGACTGCCCCGGCTCCGGGATTTACCAGTGAGGGCGAGGTGCAGGAATTTGATTTCACCTACGAAGATGCAGAAAATGCAAGCATTTCTTATGACTTTGCGTTTGAGAACCAAACTACTGTATTTGAATTTAGCAAGGTATCTCTTACAGATGGAAAAGAAGTGGAGGGGGCGAAGCTTCAGGTGACGGATGAGGACGGCAATCTTGTGGATGAATGGGTTTCCGGAAAGGAACCGCATATCATTAAGGAACTGGTTGTAGGCAGAAAGTACACCATGACGGAGACACAGCCTGCAGACGGCTATGTGACTGCGGAGAGCATTGAATTTACCGTAGAAAATACGGGCGAAGTGCAGAAGGTGGAAATGAAGGATGATGTGACAAAAGTGGAAATTTCCAAGACAGACATTGCCGGGAAGGAACTGCCGGGCGCAAAACTCACGATCCTTGATAAAGAGGGAAAGGAAGTGGAAAGCTGGATTTCCGGGGATAAGCCGCATTATATGGAAATGCTGCCAATCGGGGAATATACGCTCCATGAGGAAAGTGCGCCGGACGGTTATCTGGTAGCGGAGGATGTAAAATTTGAAGTGAAGGATACCGGGGAAATCCAGAAAGCAGTTATGGAAGATGATGTGACAAAGGTGGAGATTTCCAAACAGGATATTTCCGGGAAAGAACTGCCAGGTGCAAAGCTCACGATTCTTGATAAGAACGGAAAAAAAGTGGAAAGCTGGACTTCGGAGGACAAGCCGCATTATATGGAAATGCTGCCAGTTGGGGAATACACGCTGCATGAAGAAAGTGCGCCGGACGGCTATCTGATAGCGGAGGATGTGAAGTTTGAAGTGAAAGATACCGGGGAAATCCAAAAGGTTGTAATGGTGGATGAAGCAAAGCCGGAGGAACCGAAGGAGACACCAAAGCCGGAGATGCCATCTACACCGTCTGCAGGGACACCGAAAACAGGCGATGACAGGCCGTTCTGGTTATGGATTGCCTTAGCCGGGATCGCTGTCTGCGGCATTGCAGGTTCCGTGATCTTATTCCGCAAGAGAAGGAGGCAGGACTTGCAGTAGCTGAAAATATCTTGATAGTGTTGAATTTTAGAAGTTCAGATTGAAGGTGATTGTAGAAAAGAAAATAAAGCGGCATGGCGGCGTTTATGTGTTGACCGACACGTTATTTGGATCAAAAATAATCAAATTAAAATATCCAATCTGTGTTGGGGGACTTCCTCCCCCAAACCCCTGGAATCCTTGTCAGAAGCTGAATTGAAAAGATAATTCATCTCCTAACAAGGCTGGTATTTCAGCTATTTTAATTTGTGGAATTCTGCAAATTATTGGTGCAAATAAAGTGTCGAATAACATTTATGGAGAAGATTCTGTAAACGCTTTTTTCATGCCGCCATATATGGGACTGATCTTATAGAAGTTCCGAATGGAAGGGGTGAAGCAAAATGAAAGGGATCATTGCCGCCGCAGGTGTATTTGCGGCGGTCATTCTGTACTGCTGTATCCGGATCGGAGCGCAGGAGGACAGATGGATGGAGGAAATGCAAAGGAGAGGGGAAACGGATGCAGGCAGGAACGGGAGATAGCCAAAATCCTGTGCGTAGGACAGATCAGAGGTATGCGCCGGACAAGCCAAAGGAATGTAAGCACTGCTATTTCTGGAAAGGGAAGCGGAAAGGCTGCAGCCAGAAAGAGTGCTATTATCTTCTTCCGGAGGACAGCAAAGAACCGGAAACAGTGCAGGGGGATCTGCCAATTCCGGAATCCGGGGGAACCGGGAGCTGCCTGGGATGTCCATACGGCAGGCATTCCCCATGTATCGGCTACTGCCTGCGGAAAATCATGCAGGAAATGAGGGAGAAGAAGCAGGCCGCAGGGAAGGAGGGAAACGGCATTGCAGGACGAAGTAAATGAGAAAACCGTATCGTTATGCATTAACGGCGGTAAAATTTCCGCAAGGATTCTGAAAAACGCTATGCTGAAAGCACTGGCGAAAATGGAACAGGAGAGACGGAACGGGAAGCAGAAGCATATGGAAAAGAGGACAGGGAAGGAGGATACGATTTACCATGGGAAGCAGAGCATGGAGAAGCTGATGAAGCAAAACTGCCAGCTTTCCAATATTGAAGTGACAGACGGAAATATCAAATCGTTTGAGAAATGCGCCCGGAAATACGGGGTTGATTTCAGCCTGAAAAAAGATACGTCCATATCCCCTCCACGTTATTTTGTGTTTTTTAAGGCACAGGATGCGGATGTCATGACTGCCGCTTTTAAAGAGTACACCGGAAAATCCCTGAATAAGAGCAAGAAACCGTCTATCCGCAAGAAGCTGGAGCAGGCAAAGGAGCGTACTGCAAAGCACAGGGAACGGGAAAAGACGAAACAGAAGGATCGGGGGCCGGAGCATTGAACAGGAAGCAGGTAAAGAAAAAGAAAGCTGTGGCAAAGCCGGAATCTACGCCGTTGTTTAAAAGACTTAAGGGTATGATCGGTGAAAAAATGCCTGTTGTAGACACGAAGCGTCTGGTTATGTTGAATATCCCCTATGTGATTGTACTTTATCTGGTGGATAAGGTTGCTTGGCTGTACCGTCACTGCATCGGGGATTCCTTGATAGCGAAAGCGGGGGTATTGTTCTTAAATTTTCAGATTGCATTTGAAAATCCGCTGCCAAGCTTACATGGATATGATCTGCTGGCGGGTATCGCTGGCGCTGTCGGTGTAAAGCTGATCGTATATATGAAAGGCAAAAATGCAAAGAAATACCGGCAGGGGGAAGAATATGGTTCTGCCCGGTGGGGTACGCCGAAAGACATTGCCCCGTTCATTGATCCGGTATTTGAGAATAATATCCTGCTGACACAAACGGAACGGCTGACCATGAACAGCAGGCCGAAGCTGCCAAAGTATGCCAGGAATAAGAATGTCATCATCATCGGCGGCTCAGGTTCCGGAAAAACACGGTTCTATGTAAAGCCGCAGCTTATGCAGATGACGCCGGGTGTCAGCTATGTTGTCACAGATCCGAAAGGTACAATCTTAGTCGAATGCGGGGAGATGCTGAAACGTGGCACACCAAAGATGAAGGATGGAAAAACAGTGCATGACAGGAATGGGAAGGTGGTATATGAGCCGTATAAGATTAAGGTTCTGAATACCATCAATTTCAAAAAAAGTATGCATTATAACCCATTCCGGTATATCCGCTCTGAAAAGGATATATTGAAACTGGTGAATACGATCATCGCAAATACCAAAGGAGAGGGAGAAAAATCTTCCGAAGATTTTTGGGTGAAAGCCGAGAGGCTTCTGTATTGTGCGCTGATTGGCTACATCTATTATGAAGCGCCGGAGGAAGAACAGAACTTCTCTACACTGCTTGAATTTATCAATGCATCCGAAGCCAGGGAGGACGACGAGGAATTTAAAAATGCCGTGGACGAATTGTTTGAGGAATTAGAGAGGGAAAAGCCGGAACACTTTGCAGTGCGGCAATATAAAAAATACAAATTGGCGGCGGGCAAAACTGCGAAGTCGATTTTAATTAGCTGCGGCGCAAGGCTGGCTCCGTTCGACATTGCAGAACTGCGTGAGCTGACTTCTTATGATGAAATGGAACTGGATATGATTGGGGATCAGCGCACGGCAATGTTTATCATTATTTCCGACACGGACGATACATTTAATTTCGTTGTAGCTATAATGTATACCCAGCTCTTCAATCTTTTGTGTGACCGTGCGGACGATGTGCATGGGGGCAGGCTGCCTTATCATGTAAGGCTCCTGCTAGACGAGTTCAGCAATATCGGGCAGATCCCGAAGTTTGACAAGCTGATTGCAACCATACGGAGCCGGGAGATTTCAGCGTCGATCATTTTACAGTCGCAGAGCCAGTTGAAAACCATCTATAAAGATGCAGCCGAAACGATACTCGGCAACTGCGATACGATGTTGTTTCTTGGCGGTAAGGAAGGGTCTACGCTGAAAGAAATCTCCGAAAATCTCGGAAAGGAGACCATAGATCTTTACAACACGTCGGATACCCGTGGGCAGAGCCGTTCATATGGATTAAATTATCAGAAAACCGGAAAGGAACTGATGAGCAGAGATGAGCTTGCCGTCATGGATGGGAATAAGTGTATCCTGCAGCTTCGTGGGGTACGCCCATTCCTAAGTGACAAGTTCGATATAACCCGGCATAAACGGTACAAAGAATTATCAGATTATGACAAGAAAAATGCCTTTGATGTGGAGGCATACATGAAACATCAGTTAAAAATCAGGATGAGGGAGGAATTTGATTTATATGAAGTAGATGGGAGTGAAGCAGATACAGGGGAAACAGTAAAACAAAATGGTGAACAAGAATAAGGGCATGGTTAAGGACGATGCTCTTTTTTCGTTTTTGTTAAGATGAAACTTTGCGACACGATGTCGTAAAGTCGGAATTATGCAGGATGGATTCATTAAAGCTATGCAAGAGCAAACTTTGCGACATGATGTCGCAAAGCCAGATTTACGCAGAGCAGATTCATTGAAAACCGATAAAGGAAAACTTTGCGACATGATGTCGTAAAGTTGGAATCAAGCAGGAGTGAACTTTGCGACACGATGTCGCAAAGTGAGATTCAAGCAGGGCAGATTCATTGAAATCAGGTAAGAAAAAACTTTACGACACGATGTCGCAAAGTTCAGAGGGGAGTGTATATGGGTTTAGAAGCAGTTAAAATGGGGAGGCAGCGGCGTACTCTGCCGCCTATCCGGGCAGAGCCTTATAGATGCAGCAAACAGCCTACTGCACAATCACAACAAACTAAAAATTAAAAAGAAGGAGGGAAATCCAACAAGAAAGGGCGGACCGTCAGAGTATTCTGGCGGTTTTTCTTTTTGTGCAGGAGCAGGATAAAGGAATCCTATTCATTTCTGGTTTGGGTTTCGAAGAAATTTATGGCATTTTTTACATCAGCAATCGGGATTTTGAAAACGCTTGTCGTGGCCATTGGAGCCGGACTTGCGGTATGGGGAGTGATCAATCTTCTGGAAGGATACGGCAACGACAACCCAGGTGCCAAAAGCCAGGGCATTAAACAATTAATGGCCGGAGGCGGGGTCGTCCTGATCGGCACACAGCTAGTCCCGCTTCTTGCAAATCTGTTCGGCTAATAGAAGAAAGGGGATTCATTCATGTTCGATGGCATTTTTGAAGCAATCGAGGAGTGGATGAGGGAGCTTTTGACCGGGATGGTAACGTCCAACCTGACAACAATGTTTACCGACGTCAATGAGAAAACGGGGGAGATTGCTGCGCAGGTTGGACAAACGCCGCAGGGATGGAACGGGAGTATTTTCAGCCTGATACAGAATCTTTCCAATTCAGTAATTGTGCCGATTGCAGGCATGATCATTACGTTTGTCCTCTGCTATGAGTTGATTTCCATGCTGACCGAGAAAAACAGTATGCACGAGATAGATACCTGGATGTTCTTCAAGTATTTCTTCAAAATGTGGGTGGCTGTATATATGGTCAGCAATACTTTTACGATAACGATGGCGGTTTTTGACGTCGGGCAGCATGTGGTGAGCGCCGCAGGAGGCGCTATCAATTCGCAGACTGCCATCAACATTGATTCCATGATAGAGGCGATGGAAACTGCGATGGAATCAATGGAGGTCGGGGAACTTGTGGTGTTAGCTTTGGAAACCATGCTGGTCAGCCTGTGCATGAAGATTATGTCTGTAGTGATTACGGTTCTTCTGTATGGGCGTATGATAGAGATTTACCTTTACACTTCGGTTGCGCCAATCCCGTTTGCCACATTCTCCAACCGGGAATGGGGGCAGGTGGGGAACAACTATTTTCGTGGGCTTCTGGCGCTTGGGTTCCAGGGGTTCTTTATGATGGTATGCGTCGGCATTTATGCGGTGCTGGTGTCTACCATACGGATTTCAGATAACATGCACTCAGCGTTGTTCGGGGTGGCGGCATATACCGTGATGCTCTGCTTTAGCCTGATGAAAACAAGCGGTCTTAGTAAGGCTATATTTAATGCGCATTAAGGGGGGATTTATGGATAAGAAATACAACATTATTTATGCAGATCCGCCGTGGAAATACGATATGAAAAGGGGGCAGGGCGTAGCAGAAAACCATTATCAGACGATGGGTATACAAGAAATATGCAGCCTGCCGGTCCATAAGATTACAGACGAGGATGCGGTATTGTTTTTATGGGTAACTTTCCCGCAACTGCCGGAAGCCTTTAAGGTGATGGAAGCCTGGGGATTTTCTTATAAAACGGCTGCGTTTGTCTGGGTGAAGCAGAACAAAACAGGGAAAGGCTTCTTTTTTGGATTGGGATACTGGACACGTGCCAATGCCGAGATTTGTCTGCTTGGCGTAAAAGGGCATCCAAAGCGTATCTCAAACAAAGTATTTCAGCTTATTGTCAGTCCATTAGAACGGCATAGCAAAAAACCGGAAGAGGTAAGGAGAAGAATTGTAGAATTGATGGGCAACCTGCCGAGGATTGAATTGTTTGCAAGGCAGGAATCACCGGGTTGGGATGTTTGGGGGAATGAAGTTGCAAATTCCCTGGAAGTTCAGGGTTTAGAAGAAAGGGAAAGAAAGGAGGAGCCGGAAATCGGTGGAGAAAACCGCTGTGATAATTCCGGCATGAAGCAGGATGGCATTTGTCAGCGTACCAAAGGATTTGACAAAGATAAAAAATAAAGTGGTATTGAACCTTACCAAACGGCAGCTTATCTGCCTTGTGATTGCGGCGGCTGTGGGGCTGCCATTTTATTTCCTCACAAAGAATTATATCGGGACAAGCAATGCGGCTACGGGCATGGTGCTCCTGATGCTCCCGGCATTTTTGTTTGCTATGTATGAGAAGGACGGGATGCCGCTTGAAAAAGTTCTCTGGAACATGATCAATGTGAAGCTGAAAAAGTCGGCAGTCCGTAAATATGAGGTGAAAAATATCTATGAGCTGGAGGAAAGCACAGCACCAAAACAGAAGAAAGGGGGAGGAAAACGTGGGAAGAAAAAGAGACGCTAATCGTCAGCGGCATATGACGGGAAAGGAAGATGCGGTTTTTCTGGATGACTGGCTGGACGAACCGGAAGACGATTATATAGATTTTGAAAACAATCCTGCATATTCCGGTACGGGTGCCAGGGGAATCAGACGTGAGCTTACACGCCGTGAGAAAAAAGCAATGGAAAAAGCGGCAAAGGAGGCAGAAAAACTAAGGAAGATCCAGGAGGAAGCAGACCGGAAGGCAGAGGCGAAAGCCGCCCGTGAAGCACAAAAGGAAGCAAAGCGGGAAGTGGCAAGGAAGAAAGCGGAAAAAAGAAAAGCGGCTTCTAAGAAGAAACCATATCCGGCGGCATCCGTAAAAAAAACCGGTACTGGAAAGGCAGGGTTCAGTAAGTCTGACGACCACCAGAAACAAAGGAAAGCAAAAGAAAAGCAGATCTCCGCACAGCAGTCTATCCCTTACCGGGAAATGGCGAAGGACGGAATCTGCCGGGTGCAGGATAAATATTATTCTAAATCTATCCGTTTTTACGATATCAATTACCAGTTGGCACAGAATGAGGATAAGAACGCTATTTTTGAAAACTGGTGCGACTTCCTCAATTATTTTGACAGCACGATACATTTTCAGTTGTCGTTCGTCAATCACCATAGCAACATGAAAGAATTTGAATCCATTATCCAGATCAAGCCGCAGAACGACGCTTTTGACGATGTGCGGATGGAGTATGCGCAGATGCTGAAAAATCAGCTTGCCAAAGGGAACAATGGGCTTGTCCGTACCAAATATATCACATTCGGGATTGAAGCCGACAATATCCGGGAGGCAAAGCCGAAGCTGGAACGGATCGAGGCAGATATCCTGAATAATTTTAAAGTGCTTGGGGTGTCTGCATATCCGCTGAATGGGGAGGAACGTCTGCAGGTATTGTATGAAACATTCAACCCGGAGGAAAAGACGCCGTTTAAGTTCTCCTATGACAATGTGCTGCGTACCGGGATGGGGACGAAAGATTTCATTGCGCCTACCAGCTTTGTATTTAAGAATGGAAAAGAATTTCAGATGGGGGATACGATAGGGGCGGCGTCTTATCTGCAGATACTGGCTCCGGAGCTGACGGATAAAATGCTTGCGGAATTTCTGGATATGGACAGGAATCTAATGGTAAACCTGCATATCCAGTCCTTAGACCAGATGAAAGCGATCAAGCTGGTAAAAAGCAAGGTGACGGACATTAACCGGATGAAAATTGAAGAACAGAAGAAAGCGGTCCGCTCAGGATACGATATGGACATCATTCCGTCTGACCTCAATACTTACGGCGGAGAAGCGAAGCGGCTGCTGGAAGATCTGCAGTCAAGAAATGAGAGGATGTTCCTTGTGACCATAATCTTCCTGAATACTGCAAAAACGAAACAGGAGCTTGACAACGCCGTATTCCAGACAGCGGGCATTGCGCAGAAATATAATTGTTCGCTCCGGCGGTTAGACTATATGCAGGAGCAGGGGCTGATGAGCAGCGTTCCGTTGGGATTGAATTTAATTCCGATCAAAAGGGCGCTGACGACTACATCCACCGCTATTTTTGTGCCGTTCACCACACAGGAGTTATTTATGGATGGGGAATCTTTGTATTACGGCTTAAATGCCCTGAGCAACAACATGATCATGGTAGACCGCAAAAAACTGAAAAATCCGAACGGCCTGATACTTGGTACGCCAGGTTCCGGTAAATCTTTCTCGGCAAAGCGTGAGATTACCAATGCTTTTTTCGCCACGCAGGACGATATCATTATTGGAGATCCGGAGGGCGAGGTGCGACAAGAAGTCGCATAATAAATTGCTGGTCGTCAGCTACCCTATCCATTTGGGGTAATCCTACCACAATCTGCGTGGATGGTAACGTTCAGGTGGGAAGCTTGTGGGACAATATGGGAAACCTGACAGCCTAAGTCGGGCGTACTGTTAGGATAAGAGTGCTATGACGAATGTAATGTGAACCATTGTAAGAGTCGTTACAGGGAATAAGTGAAATAAGGCTGATACACTTACACCAAAAGGTGCGGAGGTGGTTGCGGTGACTTTCGCGACGCCGTAACAAATGGACGTGATTCCTCCCGGCTCAAAGATGGCGTCTAAGGCATTCATAATTATTTATTATGCGGAACTTGGTAAGCCCTATGTGTTCCTTATTTAAGGTATCGACCCCGCAAGGGGAAGAAATGACGCAGAGGGTAAAGGAATGGGATAAAAAGCGAATGGCTCTGCTGTAATGGCGGAGTATAGGGGTTCAAGATTTGCCCTGACCTGAAAGGGTGCAGACTTATCCCACGGTATTTCATGACAAGGAATGGAGGTAAACCTATGAACGGTAATAATTCAACGACGGAAACGCCAGTTTCTGAGAGATTATCGGACAGCAAACAGCTTTCTATGCAGTGGAAAACTATTGACTGGAAGAAAGCGGAGCAGGAAATTAATAGGCTGCAAGTCAGGATTGTCAAGGCAACTCAGGAAAAGAAATGGAACACAGTGAAGCGGCTTCAGTATTTATTGACGCATTCGTTCTATGCAAAAGCGCTCGCCGTAAGGCGGGTGACCACGAACAAAGGAAAGAAAACCGCAGGAGTAGACGGAGAAATCTGGTCAACGCCTGCAATGAAGATGAGGGCTGTCCTATCATTGACAGACAAAAACTACAAAGCAAAACCGTTAAGACGTGTCTATATCGAGAAGAAAGATAAGAAAAAGAAACGTCCGTTAGGAATTCCAACTATGTATGACAGAGCAATGCAGGCGTTATACTCTTTAGCATTAGAGCCAGTGGCAGAAACAACCGCCGACACGAAATCATTTGGTTTCAGGAAAGGACGGTGCTGTCAGGACGCTTGCGAATATATCTTTACGGCACTATCACGCAAGGTATCGCCCGAATGGGTATTAGAAGGCGACATTAAAGGCTGTTTTGACAACATCAGTCACGAATGGCTGGTCGAGAATATCCTTATGGATAAATCTGTTCTGAAACAATTCCTCAAAGCAGGATTTATTTTCAAGGGAGAACTGTTCCCGACAGAGGACGGCACTCCGCAGGGCGGCGTTATATCGCCGATTCTTGCAAATATGGCATTGGACGGTATGCAGAAAGTGTTATCGGACAGATTCCACACCAACAGGCTTGGAAAGGTGGACTTGAGGTTCAAAAACGCCCATAAGGTCAATCTGGTGCGTTATGCTGACGATTTCGTCGTCACAGCGGCAACAGAAGAAATCGCCTTAGAAGCAAAAGAGCTGATAAAGGATTTCCTGAAAACAAGAGGTTTGGAATTATCTGATGAGAAAACGGTAGTCACCCACATCAATGACGGATTCGATATGTTAGGCTGGACATTCCGAAAGTTTAAAGGAAAGCTGATTGTGAAGCCGTCAAAGAAATCCATACAGGCAATCGTGAGGAACTTATCTGATACGATATTGAAACGTGGAAAAGCATGGAATCAGGATGTGCTGATTATGAAACTGAATCAACAAATCCGAGGATGGACGAATTACCACCAGTCCGTAGTGGCAAGCGAAGCATTTGCACATCTGGACTATATCCTCTACGAATTATTGTGGAGATGGGCGAAAAGACGGCATCCGAAGAAAGGGCAATGGTGGATTTCCACGAGGTATTGGCATCGCAGGGAAAACCGAAACTGGGTGTTCGCTACGGACACAAAGGAGCTGATACGGGTAGACCATACGCCGATTGTCCGACACACAAAAGTAAGGGAAGCAGCCAACCCATTCCTTGATACGGAATATTTCAAACAACGCAAGTTCAATCAGGGAATGAAGAAACTGACAGGACGCTTCAAGCTAATCTGGAAGAATCAAGACGGCTGTTGCTATCACTGTGGAATGCCACTGGATATTTTGGACGAGAGGGAGATTTTCTTCAAAGTGCCGAAGTCCTGTGGCGGAAAAGAGGAAGTGGCAAATATGGCGTATGTTCACGCTGACTGCCAAAGAATCTATCTTGAGAGCCGCTCGAAAGAGTGATGAAATGCTTGAGCCGTATGAGCGGAAACGCTCACGTACGGTTCTTAGGCGAGAAAGGGCGAGTAATCGCCCCGACTTAGCCGACTATTATCCCCTTGTCCATGCGCTCGGTGGGCAGGTTATCCATATCTCCGCAACAAGCCGTGACTATATTAATCCGATGGACATTAACATGGACTATTCGGACGATGATAACCCGTTAGGCGTAAAAAGTGATTTTATCTTATCTCTGTGTGAGCTGATCATGGGAGCAAGGAATGGGATTGAAGCGGAAGAAAAGTCTGTGATTGACCGATGCCTGCCGATTGTATATCAGAAATATTTTGAGAATCCTGTGCCGGAAAATATGCCGGTGCTTGGTGATCTGTATGAATGCCTGCGTGAGCAGAAGGAAGTGCAGGCACAACGGATAGCGACGGCGTTGGAGATTTACGTGAATGGTTCGTTGAAAGTGTTTAATCACCGGACTAATGTGGAACTTGAAAACCGTATTATCTGTTTTGACATTAAGGATCTGGGGAAACAGTTGAAAAAGCTGGGGATGCTCGTTGTTCAGGATCAGGTGTGGAACCGTGTGACCGTCAACCGTGCCGCGCGGAAGTCTACCAGATATTACATAGACGAATTCCACCTCCTCTTGAAAGAGGAACAGACAGCGGCGTATTCGGTGGAGATCTGGAAGCGATTCCGAAAATGGGGCGGCATCCCAACAGGCATTACGCAGAACATAAAGGATTTATTGTCAAGCCGGGAGATTGAGAATATTTTTGAGAACTCGGATTTCATATATATGCTGAACCAGGCGGCAGGGGACAGGCAGATTCTGGCGAAGCAGCTTAATATCTCACCGCACCAGCTATCGTATGTGACAAACAGTGGGGAGGGTGAAGGGTTGATTTTTTATGGAAGTACCATTATCCCTTTTAAAGACAAGTTTGACCGTTCGTTACGGCTCTATGCTTTAATGACAACCAAACCGTCTGAGATGGAGAAAAGCCAGAAAAAATCCTCTATTGACTGATAAATAAGTTTCATAATGCCGGAAATACTGGGATTTTTATAAGAAAGTCCCATAAAATCCGGCAGGAATTTGTCAGGTATCTTTTGTCACGGTTATTTATATTGGATTTTAAATTCATCGGGATTGTCTTTGATATTATTTTGCATATCAACATTCTCCGTATTGAAATCCGTAACGTAATCAAAGGAATAAGCAGTCTTCCCTCTTTGAAAATCTTTTTCAGAAGTAAAGACATCTACAGCGACCTCATTTGGATATCCGTTTAGGTCATACGAAAAGCGTATGCTGTGGAAATCGTTGTCAAGGACGTGCTGTATAATCTCATGAGAGCAGGCGTCTTTGTCTGATATGGTATCTTTATCAGCAATAACATTTATGCTGAGTTCGTACCAGTTGCCGGAAGTTGAATTATGGGATGATAGAACATCCATTTCAACAGATTCGTTTGTGCATCCGGATAACAGGATGCATGATAGTAAAGCCCATGTTCCTAACAGTTTCATTAAATTTATCCTCCATATACCTAACCAAATGGTTCGGTTTTGAATAAAGTATAACATTGAATGGTATGATTTAAAAGAAGAAATCTAACCAAACGGTGAGGTGGATGATGTATTACAGGCGGATCAGAGATTTAAGGGCAGACAATGATCTGCGACAGGTGGATGTAGCTGAATTCTTGGGATGCCATGAAGGAGTATATAGAAGATATGAGAATGGCCGGCGGGAGATACCTTTATGGGCGCTGCTGAAACTGGCGGAGCGGTATGATGTCAGTGTTGATTATATACTTGGAATTACAGACAATAAAAGAAGGTTTGGTGAATAGGGTTGTGGTACTTGATTTTTTCATACCATAACCTTTTTATATTCCGGTATTATAAAGGCGCTTTCGGTTTTGCTTCTATACCATATCCATTATTTACCTAACCAAATAGTTTGGTTTTGAATGATTTATCTTATCCAATGATAAGATTTAACATACAAATCTAACCAAATGGTGAGGGCGATATGTATTACAAACGGATAAGGGATTTAAGATGTGACAATGATTTAAGGCAAGTAGATGTGGCTGATTTTTTAGGATGCCATGAAGGTGTATATAGAAGATATGAAAATGGCTCAAGGGAAATACCAATATGGGCGTTGCTGAAACTGGCGGAGCGGTATGATGTCAGTGTTGATTATATATTGGAGGTTACAGACCATAAAAGAAAATTTGGAGAGTAAGAGACGATAGAACAAAAATGGAATATTGGGGATAAACAAAGAAGGCAACCGTAATAAGAGCGGTTGCTTTTTCTTTTAGGGAAAATTGAAAAATATTTAAAATGAGTGATTATGAAAGGTTTGGTGAGGATACATAAGACGATTAACACATTTCAGCCTGTTCGCAGGAATCGGGGGCATTGACCTGGCCGCCGAAGCAGCAGGCTTTACAACGATTGGTCAGTGTGAATGGGCAGATTATCCATCTGCTATCTTGGAAAAGCACTGGCCGGACATACGACATTTTAAAGATATTCATACAGTGACAAAGGAGGATTTTATTGAACAGACAGGAGAAATCGAACTTACATTGCTTTCAGGGGGATTTCCATGCCAGCCGTTCTCATCCATCGGAAGCAGGAAGGGGTTTGCAGACGCCCGTTATCTCTGGCCGGAAATGTGCCGTATTATTAAGGGATTGCGTCCCCGTTACGTGCTTGGCGAAAATGTTGCTAACTTCGTCAATATGGGGCTCGACAAAACGCTTTCTGACTTGGAAAAGGCGGGATACGAAGTGTGGGCGTTCGTACTTCCTGCTTGCGCCGTCGGTACGTGGCATGAGCGAAAGCGAACTTTCATCGTGGGGATTGATGCTTCCTACGCCCCTTGCATCCGATGCCGGCGCAAGGGCGGCTGTATCAAGAGTGATCATGACACCCAGGGGCGCTTTTCGTGGAATGAGGAAAAACGGAGGAAAATGGGCGGCGGGGCTGCCGGAAGTAATTTATTTTCTGGAACAGGAGGCAGCGCCGGATTTACGGATCAACCCGGAGTGGGTGGAATGGATGATGGGATTCCCGAAGGGATGGACGGAAAGTCCATCTGGCGTATAGAACCGCCGGATATTCCACGCCTATGCCATGATGTAAAAGACAGGGCAAAGAGGCTTCATGCATTAGGAAATGCGGTTGTCCCGGCACAGGTATATCCAATCCTGAAATATATGGCGGATATAGAGACAGGGAGGTGTACGCAGTGGTGCGTATGGAAAGGCGAAGCATGAGGGGCAGGATTGCAGTGGTAATATTGATTGTTTCGATGATTTTATTAGGGGTCAGCGGATATTTCCTGACAGATCTGTTTTTGCAGGAGCGTAAAGATGATGTGCTGCAGGAGCAGCTAAAGGAAATCTATGAAGATGATGATACAGAGGAAGCAGGGAATGAGCCAATGGAAGGGGGAGAGGATGAAAGCGGCCGGTCGGCCTCTTCTGCTGTCCATCCGGGTCTATTTGCCTTACATAGAGAAAACCCGGACTGTATCGGAT
Organism: Lachnospiraceae bacterium M18-1; assembly: GCA_000403295.2. Classification (GTDB taxonomy): domain Bacteria; phylum Bacillota; class Clostridia; order Lachnospirales; family Lachnospiraceae; genus Schaedlerella. Next base: position 291,128 of record KE159609.1, read on the forward strand.
GGATTCGGATTGAGGGTACAGTGATTGATTATCCGGTCATGTACCGTCCGGCAGAGGAAAACTATTATCTTCACCGGGATTTTTATGGGGAGTATTCTGCAAATGGCTGTCTGTTTCTTTCAGAGCTGTGCGACCCGGATACAAGCGATAACCTGATTATCTATGGGCATCATATGAACAGTGGGAAGATGTTTGCGGCACTGGATCAGTATAAGGATCATGCGTTTTATCTGAAACATCCGCTGATTTCCTACAATACTCTGCATGGGGAGGAAACTTACCAGATCTTTGCGGTTTTCTGTACTCCGGTCTATACGGGCAGTGACTTCCCGTATTATACATTCACAAAAGCAAAGGATGTGGCAGATTATCAGGGATATATCAGGGCAGTTAAAGAACGTGCGCTTTACGATACCGGAATCGGTGCTGTTTATGGCGATAAGCTATTGACCTTATCTACCTGTGAATATTCCCAGAAAAACGGAAGGGTTGTGGTAATGGCAAAGAAGATCAGCCAGTAAAAAGCAGATTTGTATATTTTGGAACTTTGCGACATCGTGTCGCAAAGTTTTACAGTGAAAGGAATCGTGATGGAACAGGAATATAAAGCAAGGGATAAAACAGTAACGAAGATGAGCCGGGATGGTCTGGTGGAGGAAAATCTGCAGAGTCAAGATTCAGTAAGGGTAAGCCGGAGGGAACTGGACAGTCTTAGTCTCCCCGGACAGGCTGCGGATTCGTTTGAGTTGCAGAAAGGGAAAACCTATGCCGGACGACAGAATAGCATGGAAAAAAGTCTCTCGGATACAAAAAATCCAACGAAAGCAAAACAACGGAGGATGCAGACGGGACAGCGCAGGCAGTTATATGAAGCGCAGGAGGGAAATCTCCACACAGAACCAGCAGAAAATAAACCGTCTGGATTATCCATGCAGTCCGGGCAGGAGAATGTTTCGGAGGACAGGGCGCAGATAACGCAGGATTTCGATATGGTAAGGGAAAGCGGTATTCCCGGTATGGAATCAGCCAGGGGACTGTCGGAGCATTCCTCACGCATGGGGAGTATCCGGGGGCATCCGTCCAAAGCGTGGCAGTATGCACAGGCGGCTGTGGAAACAAGCCATAGCCGGAAGAAAAAACTGGTGCAGGCACACTTTAGAAAAGAGAACGGCGGATTGTCAGCGAATGAGGGCGGTACAAAGGATTCTGAACAGAGGGATTTCTGTTTTCGGAAAAGACCGGAAGACACCGGAGAAACTTCGGATTCTGCCCGTGAGGGAATCCGAAAAAAGAGGAAACGGGAGCAGTTACAGAAAGAACAGAAAAAGCAGGCGTCCCGTCTTTCCTTTGATGACGGGGACGGCGGCATGGTGCGTGGCGCAGGGATTGTAAAGAAATCTGTGTCTGCGGCAACCCATTCCGTGTCGGCTTATACACATGGGAAGGTGCATGAAGCAGAGCAGGAAAATTCAGCGGCGGAGGGCGCACACCGGGCGGAGATCATGGCGGAGCGTTCCCTCCGGTCTGCCATGCGAACGTCCAGGCGGATGGTGCAGCGCAGGCTTTCCAGGTGGCGGGAATCCCCGGCAGAAACAGGGGAAAAGAACCGTCTGCAATTTGAACCAATACAGGAAACGGCAAAAGAGACAGGGAAACAGGCAGCGGAAGCAGGGCAGGCAGAGAAAAAAGCCCGGAACCATTTTTTACAGAAGCTGCGGATCAAGAAATCCTATCAGGCGGCGAAGCGGGGAGAAAGTACAACGGCAGATGCAGTAAAAGTTACGCAGTCTGTGTTTGATAAAGTAAAAAGCACGGCAGCATCGGTCATAAAAAATAATAAAGGGATTTTAGGTGCAGCGGCAGTCTTCGGGCTGCTTTTTTTGATGTTCTCGGCAGGGCTTTCAAGCTGCAGCGCTATGATAGAGGGGGCATCGTCGAGCATTATCGGGACAACCTACCCCAGCACGGATGAAGATATTTATGATACGGAAAATGCGTATGCTGCGCTGGAGGCGGCATTAAACCGCCAGATCAACAACATGGAATCCACCCATCCGGGGTACGACGAATACTGGTATCAGGTAGACGAGATCACCCATAATCCTTACCATCTGATTTCCTATTTTACTGCAAAATACGGGGAGTTTACTTACCGTCAGGTAAAAGATGAAGTGGAAGAAATCTTCCGGGAGCAGTACAGTTTGTATGTAGATGAAGTCAACGATACGGTAACAGAGACGAAAACCGTCCGTGTCGGGGAATCCCTGGGGCAGGTGGTCACAAGCGGCTACTGTAACTGTTCTATCTGCTGTGGGCAGTGGGCGGGTGGGGCAACGGCCAGCGGCGCTTACCCCACAGCAAACCATACGATAGCGGTGGATGCGTCTAACCCGTTCGTGCCAATGGGGACAAAGGTTGTTATGAACGGTGTGGAGTATGTGGTGGAGGATACCGGGGCATTTGCCCGTTATGGGGTACAGTTTGACGTTTATTATGACAGCCATGCGGCTGCATCTGCCCACGGGCATAAAACATGGGAAGCGTTTATTGCGGATGATAACGGAGATCAGGAAGTGGAAGTGACAACGACGGAAGTTGTCAACCGCCTTGAAGTGCAGCTGACGAACCATGACCTGGACACAGTGCTGCGCAGCCGGATGGATGCTGATGAAGAAAAACGCTATGACTTATATAACACCACTTACGGCAACCGGAATTACCTGTTTGACGTAGGAAGCCTGCCGGGAGGTGCGGATGGATTTGGGTATGAGATCCCGTCAGAGGCATTGTCCGATGAAAAATTCGCAAAAATGATCCGGGAAGCGGAAAAATATCTGGGAAGGCCTTATGTGTGGGGCGGCGCTTCACCGAGTACCGGTTTTGACTGTTCCGGTTTTGTGAGCTGGGTCATCAATAACTGTGGAAATGGATGGAATGTAGGCAGGCAGACGGCGGAAGGATTAAGGGGATGCTGCGCTTATGTTTCTCCTGCAGAAGCGAAGCCGGGAGATTTGGTCTTCTTCCAGAATACCTATCCGACATCCGGTGCAAGCCACGTGGGGATTTATGTAGGCAATAACATGATGATACACTGCGGCGACCCAATCCAATATACGAACGTAAGTTCGCAATATTGGAAGCAACATCTGCTCGGATTCGGGAGACTGCCGTAAAAACGCTATTTTGGAGTGACAATAAAGTTTGATAATTTTGAAATCAACGGAGAAATGAGGTGGTAACTATGAACCGGAAACTGCACCGGGTATTAGATGAAATCCAGAAAACGGAAGAAAAGATTGCCGTATGGCAGGAGCATTTAGGGGAGCTGAATGTCCAGAAAGAAATGTTAGAGGATGCGGAGATCATAAAAAGCATCCGTTCCATGAGGCTTGGAAGCCGGGAATTACTGGAAGTCCTGGAGGGCGTACAGGCCGGGACGATCCTGCTTTCAAACCATGAAACGGAGGAAGAACCGGAACAGAATGAAAGCAGGGAGTTTATGGAACCGGAACATACAGAGAATGACGGTACAGCAGAGCTGGCCGCAGGAAATGGGATGCCGCAGGGCATGGAATCAGAAAGAGAGGATTTGGAAAATGAAAGAGAAAATTAAAAAGTATCTTATGGTGTTTGTAATGGTCGCAGGCATGTTTTTATCTGCAGCGATGCCTGCGTTTGCATATACCGGAAATACGGATCAGGAAACGGGTGCGGCGGATGCAGGCGTAGGAACCGTTACCGGGACTATTAGCACAGAAACAGAACATACAGAGGATGCGCCTGTTACGGAGGAAGCGTCCGATTCGGAAGATGGATCAGAGGAAGAAGAAACGCCGGGCAGGGTAAACGGAACGACTTTTTCCGTTCCGGGAAACGGGGAGTTGGTGGATGATCTGCCGGAGGATGAATCAAAGCAGTTCCTGACCATCCAGACAAAGAACGGCAATACCTTTTTTATGGTATTAGACCGCTCCAATAATACGGAGAATGTTTATATGCTGTCTATGATCGATGAAAATGACCTGGCAGAGTTTATCGGTGACGGCGGGGAGCAGAAAGAGAAGGAACAGGTGCAGCCCTCGGTAGTGATTCCGGAGACGGAAAATCCGTCTGTATCTACGGAACAGGAAACAGAGACGAAAGATGCGCCGGAGGACGAAGAAAAGAAAGGCGGCATGAGTACCGGCACGTTGCTTGCTGTTGTTCTGCTCCTGGCAGGTGGCATCGGCGGTTTTTACTATTTTAAGGTATGGAAGCCGAAACAGGATGAGGATGAATCTGATGAGGAAGGCATGGAGTTTTATGACGGCGGTGCATATATCAATGAAGAGCAGGATGATTCTGACGAAGAGGAGGACGAATGATGTATTTAGTGATTGCGGAAAAACCCAGTGTCTCGCAGACGTTGGCGAAGATTCTTTCAGCCGGGGAGCGTGAAGACGGGTATTTCAAAGGGAAAGACTGTATCGTGAGCTGGTGCCTGGGGCATCTGGCGGAGTACGTTTCACCGGAGGCTTATGATTCCAGATATGAAAAATGGCAGTTTTCGGATCTGCCTATTTTCCCGGAGGACTGGCGGCTTGCGGTGGCAAAGGATAAGAAAGCGCAGTTTGCCGTCCTGAAAAAGCTGCTGAACCGTAAGGATTTGGATTATGTGGTCAATGCCTGTGATGCCGGGAGGGAAGGGGAATTGATCTTCAAGCGTGTATATGACATGTCCGGCAGCAAAATCCCGGTAAAGCGGTTATGGATCAGCTCGATGGAGGACCGTGCGATCCGGGAAGGGTTTGCCAATCTGCGAGACGGCAGGGAGTATGCAGACCTTTGTGAAGCCGCCGTATGCAGGGCGAAGGCAGACTGGCTGATCGGTATGAACGCAACCAGGGCGTTTACCACAAAATATTATAAGCGCCTTACCGTGGGGCGTGTCCAGACACCGACGCTGGCTATGCTTGTGGAGCGGCAGGATGCGATTGACGGATTTGTAAAGGAAGCCTATTACAAGGTAACGGTTGAGGGAGGTGGGATTTGTGCCGTATCGGAGAATATCAGCAAAGAAGCCGACAGTCTCGCCCTTGCGGAACAGTGCAGCGAGAAGTATGCGGTGGTTTCTTCCATAAAAAAAATCCGGAAGAAAAATAAACCGCCGAAGCTCTATGACCTTACTACCCTGCAGAGGGAGGCGAACCGTTTCTTCGGATATACCGCACAGGAGACATTGAAAGAATTGCAGGCATTGTATGAAGCAAGGCTTGTCACCTATCCCCGGACGGACAGCCAGTACATTACGGCGGATATGGAGCAGACGGCTGTGGAGCTGTTGGAATTATTGCCGGAGATGCTGCCATTCCTGCAAAAGGAATCTGTTGGGAGAAATATAGGACGTATCATTAACAATGACAAGGTTAGTGACCATCATGCATTGCTGCCTACCAAGGAGGCTGTAAAGCAGGATTTTGAAGAATTGTCTGAAAAACAGCGGAATATCTTCTGGCTGATCGGGCAGAGGCTGGCGCAGGCCGTATCGGAGGAATGTGTTTCTGAGGATGCGGTGGTGACTCTGCTCTGTGAGGGGCATGAGTTTGTTGCGAAAGGAAAAGCCATTATCCAATCAGGATATAAAGAGGTTGAAAATGCGTTCCGTCATGCGGTGCAGAAAGGAAAACCAGCAGGCCAGGATCAGACAGAAGATACGCTTTCTATTCCGGAAGGACTATGTGAGGGAATGGAGATTTCAGAAGTTACGGCAGAAAGCAGCAGGCATTTCACTTCCCCGCCGAAAGCATACAGCGAAGATACTTTACTCGCTGCAATGGAGCGGGCAGGCAAAGAAGAATTTGAGGATGATACAGAGAAAAAAGGGCTTGGAACCCCGGCAACCAGAGCGTCCATCATAGAAAAGCTGGTTTCTTCCGGGTATGCGAAACGGAGCGGGAAGCAGATCATCCCCACTGCAGACGGAAAAGCACTGATCGCTGTTCTTCCAGAATATTTAAAATCCGCCGCTATGACTGCGGAATGGGAGAACCGCCTGCTTCTGATGGAAAAAGGGCAGACAGGCAGCGCTGAATTTCTGCAGGGGATTACAGACCTGATAGAAAAAATGTTGAAGGAGTGCAGCGGAATATCCGGGGAAGAACAGCAGCGTTTTAACCGGAGAGAAGAAATCGGTGTCTGCCCGGTATGCGGAAATCCTGTATATGAAGGGAAGAAAAATTTTTACTGTGGGAGCCGGGAGTGTTCCTTTTCCCTATGGAAAGAGAACCGTTATCTGGCCAGTATGAAAAAACTGGTTGATAAAAAGATGGCGGCAGACCTGCTAAAGAAAGGGCGTACCCATGTGAATGATCTGTATTCGCAGAGAACGGGGAAAATCTTTGCGGCGGATCTGTTAATAGCAGTAGAGGATGGACGTGCCAGCTTCAGTCTGGAATTTCCAAAGAAAAAAGGTAAGGGAAAATAGAAAAATAAGAAAATAGTCTGTTTCTGGCAGAGTTTTTTCTGCCAGGGACAGGATTTTATGGAGGGTAATATATGGCAATGATTAATGAAATCCGTGGGCTTGCGGATTTTAAGGCAAAGGAAATCACCAGTTCCCCGCGGGACTGGATGAAATATCTGGATACGGCGGCGAAGCTGTACCGCTATTCGTTTTCCGATACGCTCCTGATCCATGCGCAGCGCCCGGATGCGACGGCCTGTGCGTCGCTGGAGCTGTGGAATGAAAAGATGAACCGGTGGGTAAACCGTGGGGCGAAGGGGATCGCACTGATTGACGATACCGGGCCGAGACGGAGATTACGGTATGTATTTGACATATCCGACACGCATCTGGGGAGGGGCGGCAGGACGCCGAACCTCTGGCGGATGGAGGACGTACAGAAAGAAGCGGTGCTTGACCATCTGGCGGATGCTTATGGGTTATCGGAGAGCGACGCTTCCAGTCTGCCCGCCGCACTGTCCGCAATCGCTTACCAGATGACGGAAGAAAACCTGGAAGAAGCAATGGACGGGCTTTTATATGAAATGGAAGGGACATTTCTGGAGGGGCTGGATGCGGATACCATCCGGGTAGAGTTTCGGAGGCTCTTGATGAACAGCGCATTTTATGCATTGTCTGTCCGTTGCGGGGCTGACCCGATGGAATTCCTGGAGGAAGAAGATTTTTCCGGGATTACCGATTACAATGCTCTGTCTGTGCTGACGTTTCTTGGGAACGCCACGAGCCAGCTTGTGGAGCCGGTGCTTGTGGATATTGGGCGGACGGTGCGCAGGATTTTAATAGAAGAATCCCAGAAAGCGGTTGCAAAAGAAACGGATATCGGTTATAATAAATTTAACACTTTAAAGCGCGAAAGCGAAGAAAGAGAAGGAGGAAATGAAAATGGAGCTGACTTACCACCGCAAAGGGGACTACCTGTTTCCGAACCTGACCATAGAGGAACCGGAAGTGACAATCGGGAAATACGGGATGCTGCGCCGGACCTATCTGAAGGAGAACCGGAAGGGCTGGTATCAGAGCATGATGCTGACAGGGAAACTGGACAGCCATCTGCTGGAGATCGAGAAAGCGGCTACGGAGAGAATGGAAGTATTGATGAAAGGGCTGCTTCAGAAATACCCGGCCCCGGACAAGGAGAAAGACCAGATGGCGTGGGCGGCGCATATGAATGGGTTGACGGCAATGGCGGAAGAGAGCATCTTGAAGGAATTGGTGTACAGTTAAATGAAGAAACAACAGAACAGGATTTGAGTGAAGCAGAGGAAGAGACAGCCTCTGCTTTATCTTTGCCCGATCTGCCGACGGTGGAGCAGCAGAAACGTGGGATTGAGGAACGGATGCAGGCGCTGTATGCCGGGGAGATTGCGATCCCTGCGGATGTGGTGGATGAGGTGCTGCGGGGCGGCGGCAACAGGAATGGGAGCCAGCTACGCATCATTTATAATTTTATGATCGACCAGACGCCGGAAGAATACACGGAGTTTGTCCGCAGGGAATACGGCAGGGGCGGGATCGGCCTGACCATCCGTGGAACGGAATACTCTGTCTGGTATGACGAGCTGGGGATGCAGATTGCAGTCGGACATACGGTGACAGACCGGATTCTGGATAAGGCTTTCCTGTCATGGGAGGATGTGAGCGGGCGTATCCACCAGTTATTAAAACAGGGAGAGTATGCGCCGCAGGTCGTACTGGATGCCGCAAGGGAGAACGCACTGGAAGAACATGCGAACGCTTTGGCGTTTATGGAGCATGATATGGAGGATGGCGTTGCGGAGCTTGTATTTGAAGATAGGTCAGTTTTCCGGGGCGGCTTTCCGGAGACAGTGGAAAGATTAAAGGGGCTGATCGCACAGCCGGAATACCTGTCAGAATTGTTGGAGCGTCTGGAAGGACTGAACGAAGCATATGAGGAAGATCCGTCAATCATGCGGTTTAAATATTATAACCCGACGAAAGTATTGGAGCAGTTTCAAAAGTTTGCGAAGGAAGCCGTGCCATTTCAGGCGAGGGAAGGATTTGCATGGGAAGAACATCCGGTATTTATTACGGAAGATGAGATTGATGCGTTTTTGCAGGGCGGCGGCGCATATTCTGACGGGCGGCTGTCTACTTATGCATTTTTTATTCAGGACAGGAGCGATAAAGAAAAAACGGATTTCATAAAGAACAGCTATGGAATCGGCGGGTGCAGCCATGCGCTGTCCGGCGCTGACAATTCCCATGCGGATTACAGTGGGAAAGGGCTGAAGCTGGCAAGGGGAAGCTATGGAAGCCCGGATACGGAAGTCCTGCTGAAATGGCCGAAGGTGGCAAAACGTGTAGCGTTTCTAATTCAGAATGACAATTATTTAAAACCGTCTGATTATTCCCGTATGCCTGATTATGAGCGGGAAGTCATGGCAGGCTGGGTGGTTCATTTTTATCACCATCTCCCGAACCATATCATGCGCCCATGGGAAGGGAATCCGGATATGTTTACCCATCGGGATGATGTGGTGAGCCTGCTCCGTAATCCGGATGGGCAGGAAGGTCTGCTGCGGCATATGGATGAAGCAATCGCTGAACTTCCGCTGGATTTTGAGGATTACGAAGAAAGAGTACAGATCCTTACGGATCTGCATGGATATGTGGAGGGGACATACACAATCTTCCCGAAAAAGAAAAAGGAAGAAATCCGGATTGAGAATGGCGGGCAGCTTTCGATTTTTGATTTTATGAAAACTTCTGCGGCAGAGACAGAAACTCAGGCTAAGGAAAGTGATAAAGACATACCAGAATCACAAAAACTATACAGCCGTAATGTTGGAGAATTTGTTTATCTTTATGATGATGCTTTGTGTATAGTGGAACGAACAGACGACCAAAATGTGTATTTATTGGATACAGAGCGGCGTAGTATTAGAGAAAGGATAGTATCACAAAAAGAGTATGATGAAATGCTTGCGGAAACGCCGCTCAATAACCATCTTCGGGCGGGAAATCCTCCATTGCAAAAAGATTCCCGGTGCATTTATAAGGAGTGTCTCTATACAGCGTTTTCCATTTTCCGTGAAAGTAAAGAATATGAACTGATTCATTCAGGGGAAATGGGAGATGAAACAGGTCTTGCGGTTATCCAGAGGAAATTGGATCGTCTAATGGCGAAGAATCGAGAAAACGCTCCAGTTATGGCGGAAGCTTATGATAATTGGGAGAACTTCAGGAACTGGATGGCAGAGGATATATTTCAGTGGACATACAATGATTTTAATGTGATCAGGAAGGACAGTGTATTCCTGCATAGGCTTGACTCGAAACTACCAGAGTGGGCAAAAGGCATGGTAATAGAGGCAGAATTTCAGAAGATTATGACGGATTCTCCGAAAGCACAAGAAACGGTAAAAGGTACTGCGCTTATATTTGAATATCATGGTTTTCATTTTGAAGCTGCAGGATATTTGCCGGCGGGTTCAGAGATGCATGAGATAATGGGAAATACGGTATCGAAGAATGAGCTGGGCATGTCAGACTATGAAGATGGAAAACTTCCATATTCGTATGGTAGCTTTTATGAAGCAAGCACAGCAAAAACGGCAGATGTTTTCCGATGTATAGAAACAGGAAAATATTATCTTCCCGGAGAGCATGAATTGCTTGAATATGTCGGTGAATTTGTTCCGTATTTGCAAAAAGAAACAGAGATTTCAGAACCGGAGGAATCAAAACCAGGGGAAGAAAAGGCAGAAAAACCAATAGCAGAAGAACCTCCGAAAGAGGAAACAAAGCCGGAAGAACTTACGGAAGAGGAACCGGATCAAACTGTGCCGACACAGGATGATACGGAGAGTACAGAACCGGAATCTTTGCAGGAGAAACAGGAAGCAGAGGAAGAATCCCTGATTGAAAACCGACTGTTTCTGGCAATGGAGGAAGCAGACGTATATCTGGAGGATTTTTCGCCGGAGCAGGTGGATGTCATTTATGAAGCGGCAGAAAAAGGTTTGAACCTTGTGCCGATGCTGAACCCGGAGTTTTCGCCGGAGCAGATGCAGCTGATCGCTGACGTGATAGAGCGCATGGCGGCGAATGAGCAGGCGGTGTTTGGGAATGAGATCAATCCGATCACAAACCATGTAATGAATCCGGAAGAAATCAACAACATCCGGAAAGAACGACGGCTTCCCTTAGAGCCTGCTCAGACAGATGGATTTGGCGGGATTGAGCGACCAGATAACGTGCAGCCTGTTCCGGGGCGGCAGGCAGGGCAGAGAGATATAGCAGGTGAGCCGATACAGCAGTCAGCCGGACAGGAAAGAATCAATTTCCATATCACCGATGATGATTTAGGCGCAGGCGGGCCGAAGCAGAAATTTCGTGCCAACATGGATGCAGTCTTATTATTGAAAGAACTGGAAGCTGAAAACCGCCTTGCCACACCGGAAGAACAGGAGACTTTATCACGGTTCGTCGGATGGGGCGGAATCCCTGCGGCGTTTGATGAAAAAAATGAAGCATGGGCGGCGGAGTATGCGGAGCTTAGGCAGGCGCTGACACCAGAGGAATACCGGGAGGCAAGGGCATCAACCCTGAATGCGTTTTACACTTCCCCCACTGTCATCAAGGCAATGTATGAAGCGTTGGGGAACATGGGGTTACAGCAGGGCAATGTATTGGAACCGTCCTGCGGGATCGGGAACTTCATGGGGCTTCTCCCGGATACAATGGACGGGTTGAAGATGTACGGTGTGGAGCTGGACGGCATATCGGGGAAGATTGCGAAGCAGCTCTACCAGAAGAACCATATTTCCGTGCAGGGATTTGAAACGGCAGAGTACCCGGACAGCTTTTTTGACTGTGTGATTGGAAATGTACCGTTCGGCGCTTATAAGGTAGCGGACCGGAAGTATGACCGCTATAATTTTATGATCCATGATTATTTTATAGCGAAATCCCTTGACCTGGTACGTCCGGGCGGCGTAGTTGCGGTGGTGACATCCAGCGGGACGATGGACAAACAGAACCCGAACGTGCGCCAGTATATCGCCAACCGTGCAGACCTGCTTGGTGCAGTCCGTCTCCCCAACAATGCGTTCCAGAAGAACGCCGGGACAAACGTGGTGGCGGATATTTTATTTTTCCAAAAGCGTGACCGTGCATCCATAGAGCAGCCGGATTGGGTGGAGCTTGGGACAACGGCGGAGGGATATTCCGTCAATTCCTATTTTGCGGAGCATCCGGAAATGGTGTTAGGGGAATTTACTACGGAAAGCACACAGTATGGGAAGCAGGAAGTAACGGTGAAGCCTGCCCAGGGGGCAGTCCTCTCCGAACAGTTGAAAGAAGCGGTTGGCCATATCCGGGGAACCATTACGGAGATAGAGATAGAAGATTCGGAATTAGAGGAAGTGGATACGTCTATCCTTGCCGATCCGTCTGTTAAAAATTTCAGTTTTGCCAACGTAGACGGGAAAGTATATTACCGGGAAAATTCCCGGATGAACTTAATGGAGCTTCCGAAAATGACGACGGAGCGTGTGCTTGGAATGATTGAGCTTCGGAACCTGACGCAGGAGCTTTTGCAGTGCCAGATGGAGGACGGCAGCGATGCGGAAGTAGCCGTGCTGCAGCAGAAGCTGAATACGCAGTATGACCGCTTTACCGCACAGTATGGACTAATCAGCAGTAACGCCAACCGGAGGGCATTTTCCCAGGACAGCAGCTATTGCCTGTTAGCGTCTTTGGAATTGGTAGACGAGGAAGGAAACCTGAAACGGAAAGCGGATATTTTTACAAAGCGCACCATCCGGAAGGCAGTGCCGGTGACAAGCGTGGATACCGCCAGTGAAGCCCTTGCTGTTTCCATCGGGGAGCAGGCAAAGGTGGATGTGCCGTTTATGGCGGAATTGTCTGGAAAGACGGAGGATGAAGTTACAGAGGAACTGGCGGGGGTAATCTTTAAGAATCCACTGACAGATCGGTGGGAAGCGTCGGATGAATACTTATCCGGCAATGTCAGGGAGAAGCTGGAGGTTGCAAGGCAGTTTGCAGAAAATAATCCGGAATATAGTATCAATGTGCAGGCATTGGAGCGGGTGCAGCCGAAAGACCTAGAGGCATCAGAGATAGAGGTGCGTCTGGGGGCAACCTGGGTAAAGCCGGAATATATCACGGAGTTTATGGGGGAGCTGTTCCATACGCCGAAGCATCTGCTTGGAAAGCAGATTGATGTAAAATATGCGAAGGTCAATGGGCAGTGGAATATTTCCGGGAAAAATGCGGATGTTCGTGGAAATTCGCTGGTGACTGCCACTTACGGGACACAGCGGGCGAATGCCTACCGTCTGCTGGAGGATGCGCTGAACCTGCGTGACACGAAGATTTTTGATACGGTCGTGGAGGACGGCAAGGAGAAGAGGGTCCTGAATAAAAAGGAAACCATGATCGCACAGCAGAAGCAGGAGATGATAAAGGAAGCCTATAAGGAGTGGATTTTCCGTGATCTTGACCGGAGGGAGGATTTGTGCCGGACGTACAATGATCTGTTTAACAGCATCCGTCCCCGTGAGTATGACGGGAGCCATATCCAGTTTACAGGCATGACGCCGGAGATCACGCTGATGCCCCACCAGAAAAATGCAGTGGCGCATATATTATATGGAAATAATACCTTGCTTGCGCACTGTGTGGGAGCCGGGAAGACGTTTCAGATGATTGCGGCCGGGATGGAGAGCCGGAGGCTTGGGCTGGCGCAGAAAAATCTTTATGTTGTGCCAAACCATTTGACGGAGCAGTGGGGCAGTGATTTCCTGCGCCTGTATCCGGGCGCAAATGTCCTAGTCGCTACCAAAAAGGATTTTGAGCCTGCCAACCGGAAGAAGTTCTGTTCCCGTATCGCAACCGGGGATTACGATGCCGTAATCATTGGGCACAGCCAGTTTGAGCGCATTCCCCTTTCCAGGGAACGGCAGATAGCGGCCATTGAGCGGCAGATGCATGACATTACAACGGCGATAGCAGAGCTGGCGGAAGAAGAGGGGACACGTTACACCATCAAACAGATGGAAAAGACAAGGAAATCGCTGCAGGCACGGCTTGACAAGCTGAACGACCAGAGCCGGAAAGACGATGTGGTGACGTTTGAGCAGTTGGGCGTGGACAGGCTGTTTGTAGACGAGAGCCATTTTTATAAAAATATGTTCCTATACACAAAAATGCGTAACGTAGCCGGGATTTCCCAGACTGACGCACAGAAAAGTTCGGATATGTTTATGAAGTGCCAGTATCTGGACGAGCTGACCGGAGGGAAAGGGGTCACTTTTGCAACGGGTACGCCCGTGTCAAATAGTATGGTAGAATTATATACCATTATGCGTTATCTACAGTATGATACCCTCCAGAAGCTGGGTCTGGGGCATTTCGATTCCTGGGCGGCGGCGTTTGGTGAAACTGTCACAAGCATAGAATTAAGTCCTGAAGGCACAGGATACCGAGCAAAAACAAGGTTCGCCCGGTTTTTTAACCTCCCGGAGTTGATCGCATTATTTAAGGAGAGCGCCGACATCCAGACGGCGGATATGTTGGATCTCCCAGTTCCCGAAGCGGAATATATCAATGAAGTGCTGAAACCGAGCGGAGAGCAGCAGGATTTAGTCAGCTCTTTTGCAGAGCGGGCGGAGATCGTCCGTGCCGGGAATGTAGACCCGTCACGGGATAATATGTTGAAGATTACGAACGACGGCAGAAAGTGCGCCCTTGACCAGCGATTGATCAACGATATGCTTCCGGATGCGGAGGAAAGCAAGGTCAACCGCTGTGTAAATAATGCGTTTGATATCTGGAAAAGGACTTCTGCAGATAAGGGGACACAATTAATTTTTTGCGACCTGTCTACGCCGAAGAATGACGGCACATTCAATGTCTATGACGATGTGCGGGAAAAATTGGTGGCAAAGGGAATCCCCAGGGAGGAAGTGGCGTTTATCCATGAAGCAGGGACGGAAACGAAGAAAGCGGAATTATTTTCAAAGGTGCGCTCCGGGCAGGTGCGTATCCTGCTTGGCTCTACGCCGAAGTTGGGTGCCGGGACAAATATCCAGGACAGGCTTGTTGCCTTACACCACCTTGATGCGCCTTGGAAACCTGCCGATGTAGGACGGATTTTGCGGACATTCAAAATAAAAAAGAATGTGGAGGTAACAGACAATGGCAAAATCATTATTTGAGGAACTGGGCGGCAAATACGAAAGGCAAGGGGATTATTTGATACCGTGCTTAACTGTACCCGCCGAAGAAGAACAGGCAATAGGCATCTGGGGGCAACGGCATTTAGATTATCTAAAACAGTACCGTAAAGTTACATACACCAATCTTCTTACAAGCGGCAGGCTAAACGCCTACCTTGCCGACATCAACAGACAGGCACAGGAACGCTTTGAAAGGCTCATAGAGGGTATGAAACAGGCACAGGGCATAACGGAACAGCTAAAGGCAGAAAACGCCTTAGAATGGACAGGATGCCTCAATAACATAAGGGCTTGTGCGAGGGAGATTGTGGAAAAGGAAATTATTTTTGCATAAACAGATGATTAGTGGCAGGGGGAAATCCTGCCGCTTTTTCTGCTTTAGTTTGTCAGCTTGACAAATAAAGGGTTAAGGAATATAATTAGATTCAGTATTATACAAGGAGTTAATAAATATGCGGCAAGGTATTCTTAAATAAACTGTCAATTTGATAGTGGGAACAAAAAGTAGCAGTCCCGTTTCACTTTTAATATGGGGCTTAGTTTTTTGTACCCAGTTTAAGAATACTTTTATCATGTAATTTTATATGCCCGAAAACATATAAGTGTTTTGGGGCTATTGGAGTTATTTACCCAGTGATAGGAGTATTTATCACTGGGTATTTTTATGCCCTTTTTTGGGTGTTGATAGGAGGAAAATCACATGAAAATAATTAACTTAGGCATTCTGGCTCACGTTGACGCAGGAAAGACAACATTAACGGAAAGTTTATTGTATACCAGTGGTGCAATTGCAGAACTAGGGAGCGTAGATGAAGGCACAACAAGGACAGATACAATGAATTTGGAGCGTCAAAGGGGAATCACTATCCAGACAGCAGTGACATCTTTTCAGTGGGAGGATGTAAAAGTCAACATTATAGATACGCCAGGCCATATGGATTTTTTGGCGGAAGTATACCGTTCTTTATCCGTATTAGACGGAGCAGTATTATTAGTTTCTGCAAAGGATGGCATACAGGCACAGACCCGTATACTGTTTCATGCACTACAGATAATGAAGATTCCGACAATTTTTTTCATCAATAAAATTGACCAAGAGGGGATTGATTTGCCAATGGTATATCGGGAAATGAAAGCAAAGCTTTCTTCGGAAATTATAGTGAAGCAAAAGGTTGGGCAGCATCCCCATATAAATGTAACGGACAATGACGATATGGAACAGTGGGATGCGGTAATTATGGGAAACGATGAACTATTAGAGAAATATATGTCAGGGAAACCGTTTAAAATGTCAGAACTGGAACAGGAAGAAAACAGGAGATTCCAAAACGGAACGTTATTTCCCGTTTATCACGGAAGCGCTAAAAACAATCTGGGGATTCGGCAGCTTATAGAAGTAATTGCCAGTAAATTTTATTCATCAACGCCTGAAGGTCAATCTGAACTATGCGGGCAGGTTTTTAAGATTGAATATTCAGAGAAAAGGCGGCGTTTTGTTTATGTGCGTATATATAGCGGAACATTGCATTTGAGGGATGTTATTAGAATATCTGAAAAAGAGAAAATAAAAATCACAGAGATGTGTGTTCCGACAAACGGTGAATTATATTCATCCGATACAGCCTGCTCTGGTGATATTGTAATTTTACCAAATGATGTTTTGCAGCTAAACAGTATTTTGGGGAACGAAATACTGTTGCCGCAGAGAAAATTTATTGAAAATCCTCTCCCTATGCTCCAAACAACGATTGCAGTAAAGAAATCTGAACAGCGGGAAATATTGCTTGGGGCACTTACAGAAATTTCAGATGGCGACCCTCTTTTAAAATATTATGTGGATACTACAACGCATGAGATTATACTTTCTTTTTTGGGGAATGTGCAGATGGAAGTCATTTGTGCCATCCTTGAGGAAAAATATCATGTGGAGGCAGAAATAAAAGAGCCTACTGTTATATATATGGAAAGACCGCTTAGAAAAGCAGAATATACCATCCACATAGAAGTCCCGCCAAATCCTTTCTGGGCTTCTGTCGGGTTGTCCATAGAGCCGCTCCCTATTGGAAGCGGAGTGCAGTATGAAAGCAGAGTTTCACTTGGATATTTAAATCAATCGTTCCAAAATGCGGTTATGGAGGGGGTTCTTTATGGCTGCGAGCAGGGGCTGTATGGATGGAAAGTGACAGACTGTAAAATCTGTTTTGAATATGGATTGTATTATAGTCCTGTAAGTACCCCCGCAGACTTTCGGCTGCTTTCCCCTATCGTATTGGAGCAGGCTTTAAAAAAAGCAGGGACAGAACTATTAGAGCCATATCTCCACTTTGAAATTTATGCACCGCAGGAATATCTCTCACGGGCGTATCATGATGCTCCAAGGTATTGTGCAGATATTGTAAGTACTCAGATAAAGAATGACGAGGTCATTCTGAAAGGAGAAATCCCTGCTAGATGTATTCAAGAATACAGGAACGATTTAACTTATTTCACAAATGGGCAGGGAGTCTGCTTGACAGAGTTAAAAGGATACCAGCCAGCTATTGGTAAATTTATTTGCCAACCCCGCCGCCCGAATAGCCGTATAGATAAGGTTCGGCATATGTTCCACAAGTTAGCTTAACAGCTTGCAAAAGTCATATAAAATGAGATTTGAAAGGATTAGAGACTAATTATGATGAAATGCGAATGGATATTGTGTCCTGTTTGTGGGAGCAAAACCCGTAATAAAATTAGGAAGGACACTGTTTTGGAGAATTATCCCCTTTATTGTCCAAAATGCAGACAAGAAAGATTGATTAAAGTTGACAACTTGAAGATAACTGTCATCAAAGAGCCAGACGCTTAAGACGCAGAGCCGATGAAATTGTGGAACAATTCACGAATCATCGGCTCTTTTTGTTTCGTATTTGAAAGAACAAACTCACCAAATAAAAAAAACGATATTCGGGTGGGTTATTTTGTTATACCCTAAATTACCCTCTGAATTTGTTTTTAAATTTGGAGGGATTTTTTTATGTCCTTTTTTCGGGCAGTTATCTATCTGCTCATACGAAGCAAAATTTATCAATACATAGCATATCAGAGAACGGCAGGAAACCAGTTAAAAAAATTTCTGCCAGTGCAACGGTACTTCTCACCTTGAAAGTAGAAGTACAATCTCCATACAATAGAATTACTATTTCCTATAACCGTAAAGGTCACAGAGCCTTTGCGGTTTTTCTTTTGTCGATTTTTGTTGGAAAGTGCCGTAGGGCTGTTTCTGATATGCGGTGTCGTTCTCCGCCTCTCCATCTGGATTTTTTACATTTCAAAAATTCAGATGGGAGGTATTTATGGTGAAATATGCACCAAGAAAGGTATATATCAGAGAAAGTGGCGGCTATGTGGAATTATCCTACACGGAGTTCTGCCGTTGCAGGGAATCCGACCAGACCTATATGGACAAGCTGTTTATCCCCATTCAAGGCTGTCTGCTTGAAGTCGTGAGGGAGCAATACACAGACTTCTACCGTGACAAGGAACGGTGGCGTTATCTGCAAAAATTAGATACAAAGAATAGACTGCTATCTCTCGACGGATTTACGGACAGCGAGGGGAATCCTCTGGACTTTATCACTGATGAAGCGGTGGACATTGCAGAAACCGTTGTCAATGCGGTCATGGTGGACAGGCTGAAAGCCGCCCTGCCTTTGCTGTCGGATAGTGAACAGGAGCTGATACAGGCAATCTTTTTTGACGGACTTTCCGAGCGTGAAGTCGGGGCGAGGTTGGGCATAACCCAGAGCGTTGTAAACAAACGCAAAGCCAGAATCCTAATAAAACTAAGAAAGATAATAGAAAATTAAAATTTAAGGCGTTCAGCCCCCTTGTTTTTTCCTTTGGGAAGATGAGGGGGCTTTTCTCTGCCCTCTCAATCAATTCTGATTGGAGGAAGTAAGAATGGCATACAACCACGGACGGGAGGACAGGAAATGGCGTATCTGGAAAGAAGCGGAGGAAAAGCTGCTGCGTGAGTGCGGCGTTGATGAAGCGACCATTGAGCAGATACGCATGGCGGACAGGGCAGACTTCAATTCCAACAGGCGGTTTTACCGATGGACGAATGACGTTGCGGAATATCTTGAGGACATGGCAGGCAGGGAGCGGCAGGCGGAAGTGGGTACGGTTGCGGAGTTACTGGAAGAGATTGAGAGCGAAAATCTCTATCAAGTATTAGTCACGGTGGACGGGCGTACCTTGAAAATCGTCCTGCTGAAAATGCAGGGGTATTCCACAAAGGAGATTGCCCCGCTTGTGCATTTGACGACTGGTGCCATCTATGCGAGGTTAGACCATCTGCGGAAGAAGCTGCGGAAAATTTTATAGCTTCTAAAACAGCCTGCCATCCTGCGGGCTACTGGGTGAGGGATGGAAATCCCCTCACTCATTTTTTGCAGGAGGACAACAGGATGGCATACAGGGTTAAGGCATACACGCTTCGGGAGGAATCCACGGAAAGCGGCACAAGGTATTTTATCAGCTTTAAGGACGGGCAGGGCAAATCCCACGAGTTGGAAGTGTCGGAACAGTTCTTTATGGAGTTTCGGCAGATGGAGCGCAGGAACAGGAATCTTTTCTAATGGGACGAGCGGCACAGGGAGTTTAACGAGGTATGGGACGAAACCCTTTACAGACGGGCGTTGCGTGTGCCTAAGAGCCTTGATGAACGCATGGTTGAGGAAGAACGGAATGAAACGCTCTATAAGGCGGTTGGGAGCCTTCCAGAGATACAAAGGCGGCGTTTCCTGCTCTACTACGAGTATGAGTTCAATTTTTACCAAATCGCCGCTATGGAGCATTGCACCGCTTCGGCAATACAGAAATCTGTTGCGATTGCAAAGGAGAAAGTAAAGGCGGAAATTGAAGAAATATCTCCAACCGTGACCGACACCGCCCGAAAAAGAAATCTGTTTTTTATTTGTGTGGGATTGGCGGCATTACATACTCTCACTTTTTTCCGTGGGAGTAAATCTATTTTTAAGGAGGTCAACGCCTATGTGCAACGAAAACAAAGACACCGCCCGAAAGGAGGAAAGCCATGCAGAAGTTACAGACAGTCAACGCCGAAACGCTCCTTTATGAACCGCTTGAGAAACCATCCTTTGTGGTGGACAGCCTTATCCCGACAGGCTTATCGCTGTTCTGCGGCTCACAGAAGATAGGCAAAAGCTGGCTCATGCTGAAGCTATGCTTATGCGTGTCGCAGGGAATCCCTTTATGGGATATGCCGACAATGGAGGGCGATGTGCTTTACCTCTGCCTTGAGGACACGTTCTGCCGCATACAGGACAGGTTATTTCGTTTGACGGACGAAGCAAGCGGGCGGCTCCACTTTGCCGTGGCAAGCTGCAAGCTGTCAGACGGTCTTATCGTGCAGCTTGAAGATTATCTGAAAGATTACCCAGACAGCAGGCTCATTGTCATTGATACCTTGCAGAAAGTCCGTACAGCTTCAAAAGACAATGCCTATGCAAGCGACTATGGGGACATCTCCCTCATCAAAGACTTTGCCGACAGGCACTCTCTGGCGGTCATTGTCGTACACCACATCCGAAAGCAGAATGACAGCGACGTGTTCAACAAGGTGTCTGGGACGACAGGATTAACGGGGAGTGCGGACGCTACCTTTGTTCTGGAAAAGGAGAAACGTGCGTCTGACACCGCCAAGCTGTATGTGACGGGCAGGGACACGCCTTATCAGGAATACACGCTGCGTTTCCGTGATTGCCGTTGGGAGCTTGTGGAGCGGAAAACGCAGGAGCAGCTTGCGAAAGAAACGATACCAGATGTCCTTTTTCGGTTGGTGGATTTTATGAGGGATAAGGAAGAATGGATAGGCACGGCAACGGAACTGTTAGCCGCTATGGGGGAAACGGAAACCATACCCACGGTGATTACGAAATGGCTGAATGAATACCGCACCACATTTTTAAGCGAGAACCGTATCTGCTACCAGTACAGCCGCAGGAAAGACGGCAGGCGGATTGCCCTTGCAAGGAGGGCGGGTGACAGCGGTGATGGTGGTGACAGCGATATTAGGATACCCCCCTGTTACTGTCATTGACGCTTAAAGCCAT
Source organism: Lachnospiraceae bacterium M18-1 (assembly GCA_000403295.2). GTDB lineage: Bacteria > Bacillota > Clostridia > Lachnospirales > Lachnospiraceae > Schaedlerella. The sequence continues at coordinate 311,971 of KE159609.1, forward strand.
GTAAAGCTGGCGGCTCTGCCCTGCGGGTGACAGCAGTGACGGTGGTGACAGTGATTTTAGGATACCCTGCCGCTGTCATCCCTACGGGAGAACACCCCGTAAACGCAAAATGCAGGCGTGAGATTTACTCGCCCTTTTCGGTCGTGTAAAACCACCCCTGCGGTCAGAAAAATCATTCCGATTTTTCCGACTGCGTTTACAGGGTGTAACACACTACACTTTGCCCTGCAAAGTCGTGTGCCAGACGTTCCCTCTGGACTCCCTTAAGGCAGGGCTGTGCCCTGCTATCCTACGCCTTACGGCTTCGGATAAAAGAATGGCGGCATGACGGTGACGGCTCTTGCGAGGGGGGTATCCCAAAAACACCGTCATCATCGACATGACCGTCATGCAGGGGGTGAGGGTGACAGTTGCGGCAGTCGGCAGGGGGTATCCCAAAACTGCTGTCACCACCGTCACCGCTGTCACCCCAAAGGACGGTCACCCGCCGAAAGAAAGGAGGAATCCGCCTATGCCTTATGCAATCCTGCGTTTCCAGAAACGAAAAGCGGGCGGCGTTGCGGCTTGTGAACGCCACAACGAGCGGAAGAAAGAAGCCTACAAAAGCAACCCAGATATAGATATGGAACGCTCTAAAAACAATTACCATCTCATAGCACCACCAAAGTACACCTACAAGAAAGAGATTAACCGCATGGTAGCCGAAGCGGGGTGCAGGACAAGGAAAGACAGCGTGATGATGGTGGAAACGCTCATCACAGCTTCACCAGAATTTATGAACCAGTTACCGCCCGAAGAACAAAAAGCGTATTTCCAGACGGCTCTTGACTTCATTTCGGAGCGTGTTGGAAAGCAGAATATCCTCTCCGCTGTCGTCCATATGGACGAGAGAACGCCCCATATGCACCTCTGCTTTGTGCCGATTACGCCAGACAATAAGCTGTCAGCGAAAGCTATCTTAGGCAACCAGAAATCATTATCCGAGTGGCAGACCGCCTACCATGAGCGGATGTCCTCACGGTGGAATCAGCTTGAACGGGGGCAGTCCTCAATGGAAACCAAGCGGAAACACGTCCCCACATGGCTCTATAAATTAGGCGGCAGGCTTGATAAACAGTATGAAGAAATCGTGTCTGCCCTATCCGACATCAACGCCTTTAACGCAGGGAAGAAAAGGGATAAAGCGTTAGATTTACTCTCTGCATGGCTGCCAGACGTGGAGAAATTCTCTAAGGAAATCGGGAAACAGCAGGCGTATATCGACAGTTTGAAAGAGAGAATTGGGCAGGAATCAGACTATGCGGGGCGTATGCGTGATGAAAAGTACGAGCAGGAACTAAAGGTGCAGAAAGCGAATCAGAAGATATTTGAATTGCAGAGAACCAACGAGCAGATGGGGCGGCTGCTGTCAAAAATACCGCCCGAAGTGTTGGAAGAATTGCAGAAAAATCATAGAAGCAGAGCGAAAGAAAGGTAGATATGTGAATGAAGAAACAGGATTTTAAGGTGTTAAAGACCAAAGACTTGTACCCGTTCCCCGACAATCCGTTTCATGTGGCAGAAGATGAAACACTGTCAGAGTTAGCGGAAAGCATCAAGGAATTTGGCATTGTCACGCCGATAATCACACGCCCGAAAGAGGACGGGGACGGTTATGAAGTGATTGCAGGACAGCGGCGTGTCCGTGCTTCTGAACTTGCAGGGATAAATACCGTGCCTGCGTTTGTCCTGCCCTTAGACCGTGACCGAGCCATCATCACCCTTGTAGACAGCAATTTGCAGCGTGAGAATATCCTGCCATCGGAGCGGGCGTTTGCTTACAAGATGAAATCCGAAGCCATGAAGCGGCAGGGTTTCCGCACAGACTTAACCTCGTCACAAGTTGTGACGAAGTTGCGGACGGACGACAAGGTGGCACAGGGCTTCGGCGTGGGCAGGATGACCGTGCAGCGTTTTATCCGCCTGACGGAACTGATACCGCCGATTTTGCAGATGGTGGACGAGGGGAAAATCGCCCTCACGCCTGCGGTGGAACTGTCCTTCTTGAAGAAAGACGAGCAGGAAAACCTCTTTGCCACGATGGAGAGCGAAGAAGCAACGCCCTCACTCTCACAGGCACAGCGGATGAAACAGTTAAGCCAGAGCGGGCGGCTTGACATGGATACGATATTTGCGATTATGACGGAGGAAAAGGGCAACCAGAAAGAAACCTTGAAAATCAACACAAGCAAGCTGAAAAAATACTTTCCGAAGAACACAACGCCGAAGCAGATGGAGGAAACCATCATCAAACTTTTGGAGCGTGAGTTGCAGAGGAAACGCAACCGTGACAGCCGCTAATCTTCTTTTTTCGGGAAGTAAATACAGAGAGTTGAGGTATGGAGAATGAGAGAAATCCAGTATGAAATCGTAAAGGAAATCGCAGTATTGTCTACGGGCGACAGTGGCTACACAAAGGAAATCAATCTCATTTCATGGAATGGGAAAGAGCCGAAGTATGACATCCGCAGCTTTTCCCCGAACCGTGAAAAGTGCGGCAAGGGAATCACGCTGAACGCTGATGAAGCGGCGGCACTCCTTAAAGCATTACAGAAAGAATTAAACAGCGAGGATTAATGGTATCTGATTGGCAGGGCGGGGACATTTCCAAACTCTTCCCTGCCCTGTCTGGAAAGGAAGATTTAAGTATGGGCGAGGATAAGAAAGCAGATAAAAAGAGAAAGCGTATCGTGCCAAAAGCACCAGTGCAGATGATAATCAGCCGTGAATATGTCGGCACACAGACCGTTACAGAAGCGTTTGTCCCGATTATCTCCGAGGATATTCGGAAGAAGATTGCCGAGGGCGACACCTTCGACAATGAGGGGCTGTCCGCTTAGAATGTACGCAATGGGACATGAAAACAGATAGGACAGATACGGAGGTTTTACAGTATGGCAGGAATCAAAGAAGAAAAGAAAATCTATTTAGTCGGCATTTATTGCCGCTTATCTAAAGACGATGGTACGGATAACGAGAGTGCGAGCATTGCGACACAGAAATCCATCCTCACGGATTATGTGAAAAAGCAGGGATGGCACATAGCAAAAACGTATGTGGACGATGGTTATTCTGGTACAAATTTTGTTGAGGTAAGATAACGATACCTTTTTTGCAGAGGGTGTTATCTTACCTCTTTTTGATGTATGTTAGATAGCATAACTCTTTACGTCGGCTCCTATCTGTCTGAAATAGGAGATACTTTCAGTAGGCTTGTCGCCTGTATCAACTCTGCCGACAAAGCTATAAAAGATTTCGATTTTGCGGGTGTTCGTTTCCTTATCCAGTTCGTGAATAAGAATACGGTCAATAAATTCATGGACGTTTTCGTAGGTCAGTTCTTCAATCGCTGTGTATCTGCGTACCAGTGCGACAAACCTTTTTACGTCCGCGCTGCGCTCGGTGGCGTTGTCGATTTCCTGTGACAGCTCCGCAATCCTCCGGGTCAGCGTCTTTTTTTCTTCATCATAGCCGGAAGTCAGAAAAGCAAATTGTTCATCTGAAAGTTTCCCTAAAGCGTTGTCCTCGTAGAGCTTGCGGAATAAGATGTTCAGCTCGTTAATACGGTTCTGCGCCTTGTCAAGTTCTTTCCGCTGCTGTGTCAGCGTCTTTTGTACTGCCTTTGCGCTGCACTCGTTGGCGGTTTCGATAAACTCCTGTTCATGCTCTTTCACATAAGACGTTACTCGCTGCAAGTCTGCAAGGACAAGTTCTTTCAATACGCTTTTGCGGATATAATGCGTAGTGCAGAGCATATCATTTCTTGCCCGGTTGCGGTAGTTGCCGCAAGTGTAGGCGTGTTTCCGTTCAAGCGTCCCGGCTCCGCGTACTGCATACATTTTGTAGCCGCAGTCCCCACAAAAGAGCAGCCCGGAAAACAGGTCAATTTCATCAACCTTTGTCGGGCGTTGCCGGGTGGCAATCCGCTTCTGTGCAAGTTCAAAGGTTTCTTCATCAATCAAAGGTTCGTGAGTGTTGGGGAAGAAATACCTTTTTTCCTCCGGGTTCTTTTTCGTCTTTTTCGACTTATAAGATACCTTGTAGGTTTTCCCGGTTATGGTATGCCCTAAATACTCTTTCCTTGTCAGAATGTCGTACAGTGTCTTATCCGGCCAGTTGTACCATGCGTTGAGCTGTGGGCGGGGGTGGCGTTTGCTCCCTGTCCTGCGGTAGCGCAGTTCCCCGACGGTCAATATCTCATTGTCCCGCAGCCAGTTCTGGATTTCACACATACGGTCGCCCCGTACATACATTGCAAAAATCTGTTTTACGACGTGTGCCGTTTCCGGGTCGGGTATCAGATGATTGCGGTTATCCGGGTCGATAAGGTAGCCGTAAGGAGCTTCGCCGTTGACGCGCTCGCCTTTCTGTGCCTTTGCCTGTTTGACAGCCCGGATTTTCTTTGAGGTGTCGCGGGCGTAAAACTCGTTGAACCAGTTCCGCAGAGGGGTAAACTCGTTATCTTCCCTCGCTGTGTCTACACCGTCGTTAATGGCAATGTAGCGCACTTCGTATTCGGGGAAAACAATCTCTATCAGTTCGCCGGTTTTCAGATAATTACGTCCCAGACGGGAAAGGTCTTTTGTTATGACGGTCGCCACGTTCCCGGCTTCAACCTCATGCAGCATGGCTTGAAGCCCCTCACGCTCAAAGCTCACGCCGGAAAATCCGTCGTCTACAAAAAAGCGTGTGTTGAAAAAGTGGTGTTCGTCAGCATACTTTTGTAAAATCAGTTTTTGGTTCTGTATGCTTTCGCTTTCCCCGGCTTGCATATCTTCCTGGCTCAATCTGCAATATAAAGCGGTAATCTTGTCTGTCTGTAACATTTTGTCCTCCTTTCCGACGACAGACAAGCATGGTATTTGTACTGTCTATATTATACCACATACCGCTGCCTGTGTCATGTATAAAATGTGAAGAAACGCCCTATTTCCGGGCGTTTGCGGGGTTCAGCTCCATGTCCTTGCGAATGAGCTTCTTTATCTTTTTATCCAGTGTGTCCGTTGCGCGTTCACTTGCGGACGAACATACAAGGTAAGTAACTTTTCCGATTTTATGCTCCGTTGTGGTAACGGGCGTCTGGTTTTGCGTCAAAGAAAATCCCCCTTTCTTTCGCAAACATATAATACAGTCTATGAATAGCAGCAAGTCCACTATTCAAGAAAACAAAGGCTTTAATCGGACGGTTATTAGCATAACCTCATGGGAATTTCACCCCGGCATGGTTCTCATGCAGCCCTACCCATTGCCTGCGACGCTCTTAACGCTCGGACTGTGGCTGTAAGGAAGTATCATTGTATATTTTGCGTGTCGTCGCCCGCAAGCCGCTACACTTGCTTTCCGGCGCGGTGTTGGTCGCTCGGCTGTCCGGGCGGGGATAACCTCACCCGGATAGCGTCATGGCGCACCCACCGTATGGCTCGGCGCAAAAGGAACGTATCCGATTTGCCCTATGCTGCGCCGCCGTTATCTTGCGCCGCTTTCTTTGTCAAGGTTCAGAATGGCTTTGCTGCCGCGTCAGCAGCGGAACGGAAAAGGGGGAGAGAGAAAGCGTCCCGCCGCTGCGGTTTATTCCTCTGCCTTAAAGGTGAGGACAGCCATCATCAGTTTTGCTTGCAGCCGTTCCCGAATGTCGTGGTCTACGCCAAAATAGACGTTCCCGCGCTCGTCGTACAGCTTCCGCATGGAGAGGCGGGCTATGTAGCCGCTGAAATGCTGCAAGACAATCTTCATAGCGTCCGGGTCGCCCTTTGTCGCTGCCAAAATGACAGGATAGGGAACAAGGGCTTTTTCCGGGTAGCCGGGTTCGTTACCATTCGTCCCATTCATCAGCATTTTCCTCCAGATATTTTTTTAGCAGCTCAAAAGAGCTTGTCCGCCTGTACTGTATCGTGCTTCTCGACGTATCGAACAGCTCCGCAATCTCGGTGTCGTTCATTCCCTCGAAATAGTACAGGAGTACGGCTTTGCGCTTTTCTTCCGGCAAAGTACGGATTGCTTCAAGAAGCAGCTTCGGCGTGATTTTCTTCCCGGCTCTTTCAAAGGCGATTTCCCCTTTGAAATATTCATCAAAGGTATGAAGCTGCCGCGCTTCTTCTAAGGTCAAGTCGGAAAAGGTAATCTCCCTTGCCTTATGCCTGTGCAGCTCTTTGTGAGCGTCACACGCTTCATTGTGCAGTACCGTATTACAAAACTTCTGGAAAGCGCACTGTTTTATAAACTCCCTGCGATTAGGTTCCACATTCTCACCCCCTTTCTCGTTGGAAAGTTGGTGGTGCTTCCCCCTTTTCGCGGGGCAATACTGCCTTTTGAAAAAAACGCCGAAGATTTTCGGATTTTTTTCAAAAAATTTTTTGAGCAGCAAAATACGCCTGTCCGAAAAGCCCGGACAGACGTATAGGTATTGTAAGCGGTATTCAGATGATTAGACAGTTCATATTGATAGACGTAGTTTTCCCCGGCGGTGGTCGGGCTTTTTTTGATGTGTCAATGACCGTCGGATTTTGTCGATATGGTATGTGCTTCATGGCGGCTACCTCCTTTTAGCCGCCGCTTTTAACAGTGATACCGCGTCATTTCATTAGAAGATAAAAAGAAACGGCGGCTTTGGTTTTTCAAAGCTGCTGCGGAAATCAAAGAACGACAAGCAACAGTTCTGATTTTGCTCCAATATGGTTATTGGGGGCACAAATTAAATCAAAAAAGAGCCGATAACAGCAGTATTTCAAACTGCATATTATCGGCTCTGCGTCTGTGCGTCTGGCTCTTTTAATTAAATTATTTTTGTTGTTTTTTGGCTTTATTATATGTATTAGCTAACTGTCCACAAGCTGCTTTAATCTCTCTACCATGAGAAACTCTCATGGTAACTTCAAGTCCTGTTTGCTCTAATTGATGTTTGAACGCAACCATTTCTTGTTTTTGTGGTGCTCTAATTTTTGAATTACTCGTCGGGTTGTATTGCAGCACGTTAATCATAACATTTTTGCCCTTAAACCATTTTGCAAGTTGCCTTATATCTGAGGAACGGTCATTTATACCTGGTAAAAGCAAATACGCAAATACCACTTTTCGATTATGCCTTTGTGAATAGGACAATGCTTGCTTAACAACATCTTCAATAGCGTACATGTGCATATGAGGAATGATGCAGTTTCTCGCAGCCTGTGTTGCTGCATGTAAAGATATTGTCAACTGAATTTTTAGATGTTCTTCGCGCAATTTTTTTAATTGATTAACTGGACCAACTGTTGATACGGTAATGCCGTCGGTTGGAAAGTTAAGTCCATTTCTATCTCGAAGAATATGGATTGCTGCAATCAAGTTGTCGTAATTGAATAAAGGTTCTCCCATTCCCATAAAAACGATACGATTTACTTTTTGACGTATCAATATGACCTGTTGCACAATTTCAGATGGTGTTAGATTACGAACGAAACCATTGCGTCCGGACTCACAAAAAATACAGCCAACAGAACAACCAACTTGCGTACTTACGCAAACAGTCCCACCATCTCGCCGTTTAATAAAAACCGTTTCGATATACCTGTTGTCTTTCAATTCATAAACATACTTTTCAGTATCGCTACTTTTATAGACTTTTTTTGTTGATATTGATAGATTTTTTTTGTGAAATGGCTGTTTATACAATTCCGCATATAAGGCTCTTGCTTTATCCTCTCCAATTACTTCCGACATTTCTTTGTAAGTAAATCCGTATGGGTCATTCAATATTTCCGTAAGTGTACTTTTAGGTAAGTGTTTCATTTAATATCCTTCCTTTTGTTTTTCAGAGTTTTTGATTATGATTTCTAATTTTTCAACATCAATGATATGTGTTAATTTACATTTAGGGCAGAAAAGAGGAAAATTTCTTAATACCGTATTATAAAATACTTGAACCCTCGTCTTTCCGTTACAAATTGGACATTTTATCCAATATTTTTCAAGCATAATATTTCTCCTTTTGTGCAAAAAAATACAGGTCAATTCTCAACATGAGCATTGACCTGCATTTATACATATAACACTACAACAAAATTAAGGCATAGTTTTTATACTATGTCTATACATCGTTAGTTTTGTTGTATAGCATACGCAAAATAAGCATGACAAAAAAGCCCATATTGAAAATGGGAAAAATCTTTTTTGATTTCAATGCTTATCGAATACGCATGCTATGTAACATAAACATTTCCCCCTTTTAATAATACTATACAAAAAAAGCGGCTAATTGTCAACATATACATATGAATTATTTTGGCTAACTGATTGAATTGTGTAGACATATCCAAGAAGAAAGGGGAACAGTAAAATGTAACAGGGTGAATAACTATGGCAAAAAGACCAGTACCGAAATACGATTTCAAGGCTTTTGGGGCAGCGATAAAGGCGGCGCGGACAGGGCGCAAGGAGAGCCGCAAGAAAGTGAGCGACGAAATGTTTATCTCGCCGCGCTACCTTGCGAACATTGAGAACAAGGGGCAGCACCCAAGTTTACAGATTTTCTTTGAGCTTATGCTCCGCTACAATATATCCGTAGACCAGTTTCTTTTGGAAACGCCGCCAGAGAAGAACACGCAGCGGCGGCAGCTTGACGCGCTTCTTGACGGTATGAGCGATACAGGCATACGGATTGTGAGCGCAACGGCAAAGGAGATAGCGGAAGTCGAAACAGAGGGCAGATAAGAAGTGTCCGTCAGAATTGAATAAGGTTTAGAGAGCGTTGTAATCTTTTTTTGAGGATTGCAGCGTTTTTCTTTTGCGGAAGTTTGGCAAAACCGGGCATAGCTCCGTAGTAAGGCATAAGGGATAAAAACATTCGTAGCAAGCATAGGAAGCGGGTACCCACTTCCGTATTTTCCCCTCCCGCGCTGCGGCGCGTCGGTTGAAAATTGCTTGTTGGGAAGTGTCCCAAACCCTCGGAACGGAAAGGAAAGGAGCGAATACATGAACGGACGCAAAAGAACGGTGCAAATCAAATTCAGAGTGACGGAAGCGGAACGGGATTTAATACTGGAAAAAATGAAGCTCGTACCCACCCGGAACATGGCGGCATATCTGCGGAAGATTGCCATTGACGGGTATATCATTCAGATAGACCATGCCGATATAAAGGCAATGACCGCAGAGATACAGAAAATCGGTGTCAACGTCAACCAGATAGCACGCCGCGTAAACGCGACGGGGAACGCATACCAAGAGGACATAGAGGAAATAAAGGGGGTGCTTGCGGAGATATGGCGGTTACAAAGATTAAGCCTATTAAAAGCACTCTAAGCAAAGCCCTTGACTATATCGAAAACCCGGACAAGACGGACGGAAAAATGCTTGTGTCCTCTTTCGGCTGCTCCTATGAAACGGCAGATATTGAATTTGAATATACCTTGTCCCAAGCACTCCAAAAGGGGAACAATTTAGCCTTTCATCTGATACAGTCCTTTGAGCCGGGGGAAGTCGATTATCAGAAAGCCCATGAAATCGGAAAGCAGCTTGCCGACGCGGTAACAAAGGGGCAGCATGAATATGTACTCACGACGCACATTGACAAAGGACACGTCCACAATCACATTATTTTCTGCGCCGTAAATTTCGTAGACCACCGCAAATATAATTCCAACAAAAGGAGCTATTACGGCATACGGAACATGAGCGACAAGCTGTGTCGGGAAAATGGCTTGTCCGTCGTCGTTCCCGGCAAGGGCAGCAAGGGAAAGAGCTATGCGGAGTACCAGGCAGAAAAGACGGGTACAAGTTGGAAAGGCAAGCTAAAGATTGCCGTTGACGCGCTTATCCCCCAAGTTTCCAGTTTTGAGGAATTGTTGCAGCGGTTACAGGCGGCGGGCTATGAGATAAAGCCGGGGAAATATGTGTCATGCCGCGCCCCCGGACAGGAACGCTTCACCCGTCTTAAAACCCTCGGCGCGGATTATACAGAGGAAGCCATAAGGGAACGGATAGCGGGCAGACGGGCAAAGGCGGCGAAAGCCCCCAGAGAGCAGCGCGGCGTTTCGCTGCTTATCGACATTGAGAACAGTATCAAGGCGGCGCAGAGTAAGGGCTATGAACAGTGGGCGAAAATCCACAATCTGAAACAGGCAGCAAAGACCATGAATTTCTTGACGGAACATAAGATTGAACAGTACGCGGATTTAGTCAGCCGGATTGAAGAAATGGCAGCGGAAAGCGGACAGGCGGCAGACGCATTGAAGGACGCGGAAAAGCGGCTTGCGGACATGGCGGTGCTTATCAAGAATGTTTCCACCTACCAAAAGACAAAGCCCGTCTATGACGCATACCGCAAGGCAAGGAACAGGGAGAAGTACCGCGCCGGACAGGAACAGGCGATTATCCTACATGAAGCCGCCGCAAGGTCGCTGAAAGCGGCGGGCATTGCAAAGCTCCCGAACCTTGCCGCGCTGCAATCGGAATATGAAGCCCTCCAAGCGCAGAAAGAAGCCCTTTATGCCGACTATGGGAAGCTGAAAAAGAAAGTCCGGGAATACGATATTATCAAGCAGAACATTGACAGCATTTTACAGGCAGACAGGCAGCCGGAACGGGAAAAGGGAACAGAGCGCGGATAAGGATAGCAAAATCCCCGCCGCTGTGCTATGATAGGGCTATCAAAAAGCAGAGGAGCGTTGAGCATGGAAAACCAGAAAATGCCGGAATATGAAACCATACGCGCCGCCGTTGCCGGGGAAAAATGGGCGGTGGAGAAAGTCGTGGAGTGCTACAAGGACGAAATCGACAGGCTATCGACGGTAGCGGTCAGACAGCCGGACGGAAGCACGAAACAGGAAATCAACGAAGATATGCGCCAGTCCATCACAAAGAAGCTGATAGAAGCCCTCCCGCAGTTCCCGCTTGAAGAAATGGAAAAGGGAAATGTCAGATAGGCAAAAAAAGAACAGGGCGCGGAAGCCAGTATATGACTTCCGCGCCCTGTCTTTTTATGGGTGCTGTTTTCGTGAATGTTACGCAGTAGAACGCCATTTTTGGGGGTAAAGGTATAAAGTATCGCCTATCCGATTTTCACGCCCGGAAAGCCCTGTAAATCAAGGGATTTTCCGCGCCTACTGCGTAACAGGGGCGCGTCTTTTCCTCATGCGCTCGGCGGCTTGTCTGCGGGTGATACGTTTCCGGCAGACGGGGCAGTATTTGACACTGTTAGAGGTTGACGCAAAGAACGCGCCGCACTCGGTACATTTCTTCTTATCCCCTGTCTGGTAAAGCTCCGCATAAAGCAGCCTGTCGGCGGGAAGCACCGCAACCCGGAACCACTTGCAGAGAAGCGAATAGGAAATGAGCTGCGGACATACGCACTCGTCCCCGTCGTCCAGTAAGATACAGTTCCCGTTATCATAATTGCAGCACGTCCGGCGCACAAGGGCGTTGACTTTCCGGCTCTGGGGCGGCGTCAGCCGCTTAACCCCGTTCATACTTCATCAGCGGCGTAAATGGGAAGCTCTGCAAATTCCGCTTCGGTCAAAGCGTCCACTTTGGAAAGGGTGCGCTTTGCAAGCTCCCGCATATCCGCGTCCATGTAGGGCAGCGCGGCGTTGACATTCTCAATCAAAGCCCGCTTGCCGCCCTCGTTGTAAATGCTCAAAAGGTTTGTTTCTTCAACAGTCAGTCTAATCATGCTCATACCTCCATATCGTGATTTTTTGTTTTTGCCGCCGCCTTTTTCGGGGCGGTCTTTGCCTTGTCTGCTTTAAGCTGCGCCCGGATAGAGGGGCGGGGCTTCCTTATCTCCCTGTCCCGGTTCTCCCCCTTGTCAATCAGCGCATACGTCCCATGTCTGCCCTCGATTTTGGAAAAGGAAAGGGTCTTGTAGGGCAGCATGGAGAAAAGGCGGTCAGTGTCCTTTGTGGCTGCAAGCCGCATGAACGCCGGGGAAAGCTCTGCCATGAAATGGGTCTTGTTCGGGCTGTTCGGCTCGTAATGCCGCTTCATTTCCCGCACAATGCGCCGCGCTTCCGTTTCAATCAGCCCGTCCCGCAAAGCGGCAATATGCGCCTTGAAATCCCCCGGCGAAAGCTGCTCCCGGCTGCGCCGTTCTTCCTGTAAGAGCGATTGCAGCGCGTCCGGGTCGTTGGGTACGGCTTCAAAGCGTTCAAATTTCCCAAGCTGCGGGTCTGGGGTTCCGTCAAAATATCTCCCGGCTTCCTGTACCCTTTCCCCATGCTCATAAATCAGCTTCACCGTATCGGCGGGCAGCTCCTTTTCCTTGACGCGCTCATAATGTTTAGAGTAGTCCAGTTCGTACAGATTGCCCTTGATTTTCCCGCGCTCCTTTCCCGTCAGCTCGATTGCATAGGCAAGAACGCGGTCGCTTGTCTGCTCCATGTAGAAACGCCATGTGTTGTGGGGCGCGGTGTCTTTGAGGAAAACGTCGCGCTCCCGGAAACAGTGCGTCCCGGACGGGCGGCAGAACCACAAAAGTGTTTTGTCCTCCCTGTGGGGGCTTGCCGCCGCCTTTGCGATAATCTCTTTGTCAATGTCTAAGTCGCTCTGGTAAAAGCCTGTGTTCTGCTTCATAATCGCTTCAAGGGAAGCAAACAAATCCATGTTTTCAAATTTGCTCTGTTCCGGCATGGGTCAGCTCCTTTCCAAGTCCTGTGACTTCTGCTTTGCGTTTTTCTTCTGTGCCTTTTCCTTGTCGGCTCTAAGCTGCGCCCGGATAGAGGGTTTCTTTTCCGGCTTCGCTCCCTTGCCGCGCTCCTTGTCGGCTTTGACAGCGTTAGCCAGGTCAACAAGGGAAATCTGCTCGCCCGCCTTTACCTTTGCTTCCAGTTCGTCAACGGTGGGGGTGTTGTTGATGATACCGTCAATCATGTTCCCGTTCTGCTCTGTGGTCTGCTCGGCGGTTTTCAAGGGATTGTCCCGCTGCGCCTGTTCTGCGGCAACGGCAAACGCCCGCGTCCCATTCCCCATAATCAGATACTTTCCGTCGTCCGACTGGTGGTGAAAGCCATATCCGGCGGCTTCTATCTGCTCCCGGCTCATGGCGGTCACATGGAAAGTCCCCCTCGGTGTCTTGACAGTTTCGCCCGTTTCCAAGTCGTCCGGGGTAAGCTGCTTTTGCTCCTGTAAAAACTCCGGCACTTCCCGAAAACCTACACTGTCAACGAAATGCGCCGCGTCCTGTCCGTCCTGATGAAGCACTACCACGTCGGAAACGGAAAGGCTGTGTCCCTTAAAATCTTTGGGGTGGTCGATATTGAAACAGGTGTAAATATCTTCAAGGGAAGTTTCCGGCGCAAGGGGCGCGGAATAGACAAGCTCATAGTTCGCCCTGTCAACCACATTTCCCGCCGCCTGCAGGCGGTCGTATGGCTCAAAGCGGAAATCCCTTGTTTCGTCCCCGCCCTTTATCTGGTAAATGGAAAAGGTGTCTTTGTCCTGTCCGGCGGTCTGCGCCGTTTCCTGTGCCTTTGCGTAAAGCTGCTTCACGTCGCCCTCGGTCAGCTCGCCGCTTTTGAGCTGCCCCATAAGCTCGCGGCATTTCTCCGGCGTTCCCGTATAAAGCACGTCGCCCATTTTCGCCCGCCCGTTCTCCTGTGTCACATAGGCTTGCAAGAGGTAGCTGTTTTCCCGGCTGTCGCTGTAAGGGTTCCGGCGCACTCTGTAAATCGTTTCCGGGGTAAAGGCTTCTTTCGGGGCTGCGCCCGCTTTTTCCTGTGCGCCGGATTTTCCCGGTGCGGCTGCTTCCGGATCCGGCTTCTCCGGCGCGGCTTCCTGTCCCTCTCTGGTGGGCTGCTCCTGTCCGGCGGTCTGCTCCTTGTCCTGTGCCTTTTGCAGCTCCGCTAAGTTCTCGTCTATGGAATTGATAATCTCGGCGGCTGCGCTGCGTATCGTTTCAAGGGAGCTTTTCAGCTCGGACAGCTCCCGCCCGCTGCTCCACCCGGCGACATAGCCGAAAGAGTAGTCCGACGTGTCAAGCCCGTAATGTTGGCAGACAGTATAGGCGACGCTTTCCGCTTCGACTTCGCGGGTGCGGCGGTCAACGTGGGGCTGCTGCTCGTCCTTTGGCGCGTTGAGGTCAATGTCGTGCAGCTTCGCATGGGCGATTTCGTGAATAGCGGTCTTTAAGGTCTGTAATTCGCTCATGCCCTCGTTGATAGCAATGCGCTTGTCCTCCAAGTGGTAGTAGCCATGAGAGCCGCCCTCGATATTCTCAAAGGCGATAGGAACGGGGGAAGTCTTTTCAAGGGCTGCGAAAAAATCCTTGTAGCGGTCAACGTCGCCTGTCAGCTCGTCAACCGCAATGTCCGGCAGCTCCTTTCCCTCGGTCTGGGAAACGTCAAAGACGGATACCACCTTGTAGGCGGGTATGGTGACTTCCTTTTCCTCGGTGACGGGCTTCCCGTCCTTGCCGATAACGGGCTTCTGCGTGTGCGGGTCGATTTTCTGCATTTCCTGTTTGATTTTATAGGGTGACGGAGCAATGATTTTAATTCCCTTTTGCCCTTTCATCACGTTTCGTTCAAAGTTGTTCTTCCAAGCGGAAAAGCCCGCCACAAGGGAAGCGTCCGGCTTCTGCATGGCGATAAGGACGGTGTTTCGGAAGCTGTAATTATGGAATTTTGACATGACTTTCAGATATTCCCGGTAACGCTCGCTGTCAAAGAGTTCCGCAATACCCTGTTCCAGACGGTCGGTAATCTCTTTGAGCTTTTCGGCGGGCTTCTCGCTCGTCAGCACGATAGGGATAACCGGGCGCGGCTCCTGTGGCTGCTCTGCGGTCTGCGCCGTTCTCTGCCCCGGCGCGGCTGCGTCCATTTCTACCTTTGACGGGTCGGGTCTTTCCGGCTGCGGGGGCTGCGGCGTTACCCGGTATTCCTCCGGCACGTCGCGCCCGTCGTACCATTCTGTAAAGGTGTTGCGGTTGTTGTAGATATAGCCCTTTTCGGTAAACATACCGTCGTCGTTAATGGAAGCGTCCCGCCCGTATTCCTCATACATGAAATACTTTTTCGCTTCTTCGGGAAGTTCCGGTTCTTCCAGTTCATCAACCAGATAACGCCCGTATTCTTCTTCATTGTGGACGGACGGATAAATCCAGTAGCAGTCAAGGTTCTGTGCAAGGTTGATAATGTCCTGTAAGCTGTCGGCATGGTCGCCGTATTCAATGGCTGCAATGAATTTCTCCCGGTCGTCGTCAAACTGCATTTCCAAGAGCTTCCCTAAATAGTTCAGCTCGTCGGGGTGGGAATACTCGCTTAAATGCTCCGTCAAGCCGGGGATAGTGGATTGAAATTCTGTGAAATGCCATTCCTCATAGTGCTTGAAGTCAATCCCGATACGGTCAAAGACTTCTTTCAGATGTTCGGCAGTCGTGGGGAATGTCACCCATTCGCCCGCGGGTCTGCCCTCGGTGTACTTCCCAAGATTGGAAAGATAGCCGCTTAAAATCGGTTCTGCCATTTGTTCGCTCCTTTCTTTTTCAATCATGCGGTGCATAAGCTCAAAATCCTCAATGCTCATGCTCCCGTCAAATACATAGGGGTTAAAATCCTCCCCGTCCCGGTAGGGCTTTTCGGAAAAGGGAAGCCCCGCTTCATGGGCGGCTGCCCTCGCTTCCTCGATAACCTCCGGGGGAAGCCTGTCGTCATGCGCTCCGATAAAACCGTCAATGTCGTTCATGCTGTTTTCGTAGTGGTAACGCACTCCGGCGGTCAGCTCGTCAAGGCTCATGTCCTCGCCTAAATGCCCGCAATAGTAGCCGTTTAAGATAACGGCGGCGGGGTCAATGCTTTTTATTTCCTCTAACCGGCTCCTGTCCTCCGGGTAGAGCGTATCGTCCATATCAAGATGAAAATATTCCGCGTTCCATGAACGCCCCTGTTTCCAGAACGCCACCCATGCGATACCGTCCCTAAGCTCGTCTTGATAGTCCTTTACGGTGTCCCGTAAACTTGCCATAGTGAAAAACCTCCTTTCTCTGCGGCAGCGTCATAAGCTGCATTTTTTGGCTGCATGGTCTACTACGGGTACGCCCGCATTTCTGCCAAATATTTTTGAAAATTTTTAGAGGGTGAAGCCCTCCGCAAAAGAGGGTTTGGGAAACTTCCCAACAAGCAAAATCCCCGTCCGGCGCGTCAGCGTCGCAACGGGGATTTACGGAAGTGGGTACCCGCTTCCTATGCTTGCTATTCAAGTTTTTAGTTCTTCTGCACTTCGATACGGTAGTTGACGTATTTCCCGCCAGTGTCAGCCAGAACGATAGTTCCGTCGTAGGTCTTGCCTGTTTTCGGGGAGTAGAGCTTCTTCACATTCGCCTTGCCGGATTTAAGGAGCGCGGCGGCAATCTTCGCGGAAAAAGCGGTCTTGCGTTCCTCGAAAAAGCGGTCATTCTTCCACATGACAAAGGCACATTCTTTGTTGCTGCAATAATAGTTTTTCTTCCCCTCATGGACGGGGGAACCGCAACGGGGGCATTTGCCGACAGAGGGCTTTTCCTCCCGGAACAAATCCTTTTTCCCGTCCAGTGCTGCGGCGTGTGTCTGCACAAGCTCCCGCGCCATAGCTTCAATGCCGGACAGAAATTCGCCGGGGTCTGCGGCTCCCTTTGCTATCTGCGTCAGATTGTTTTCCCATTCTGCGGTAAGCTGTGGGGAAGTGAGTATATCCGGCAGAATACAGATAAGGCTGTTCCCGTTTTTGGTAGGGATAAGCTGCTTCCCCTTGCGCTCCGCAAAGCCGCCCTTTACCAGTTTTTCAATGACGGCGGCGCGGGTGGCGGGAGTGCCAAGCCCCCGGCGTTCCGCGTCCGGGTCGGTGTCCCCGTTCCCGGCGCGTTCCATAGCCGACAAAAGGCTTGCTTCGCTGTGGGGCTTCGGCGGCGTTGTGGTATGCTCCGTTACTTTTGCGGCGGGGTTAGGAAAGCCCTGTCCCTCGGAAAGCTTCGGCAGCGTCACGTCTGCATTTTCCCCGTCCTCCGCTTCGGGCTTATCTTTCAGCGTCGCCCGGTATCTGCGTTGAAGCTCTTTCCAACCCTCCGCAAGTACGGTCTTTCCCCTTGCGGTGAAGTCTGTCCCGGCGCATGAGAAAACCGCCGTAACCGCTTCATAAATATGCGGCTCGGCGGTGGCAAAAAGCAGACGCGCCCCCGCAAGGGTAAGGATATTCTTCTCGCTTTCCGGCAGCGCGTCCGGGTCAGCCTTTGCAAGCTCCATAGTGGGAATGATTGCGTGGTGGTCTGATACTTTTTTACTGTCTAATACCTTTACAACCTCCGGCGTGAAGTCCGCGCCCGCCATAAAGGGGAGTTTTTCGCAAAGCAGCGCGATAATGCCCGCTGCGGTGCCGCCCATGTCGTCAGTAAGAAAGCTGCTGTCCGTCCTCGGATAAGTAAGGAGCCGCTTTTCATAAAGGGATTGTGCAAGGTCAAGGGTCTGCTTCGCGGTGTAGCCGAAAATGCGGTTCGCTTCCCGCTGCAAAGAGGTAAGGTCAAAGAGCTTCGGCGGGGCTGCGGTTTTCTTCTCTCTGGTGAGGGAAACGCATACCGCCGTTTCCGCTTCGCAAGCCCCTTTCAGCGCGTCGGCTTCTGCCTTGTCGGAAATCCTCCCGCTTGCCGCTTCCGCGCCGGATAAATCAAGGCGCACATGATAATATTTTTCTTTCTGGAAATGGGAGATAGCCGCGTCCCGGTCGGTGAGCATTTTTAAGGTCGGGGTCTGGACGCGCCCCACGTTCAAGGTCTTTCCATACAGGCAGGAGAAAAGCCGGGTGGCGTTAATGCCGATAAGCCAGTCAGCCTTTGCGCGGCAGAGGGCAGACGCAAAGAGCGCGTCGTATTCCTGCCCGTCTTTGAGGGAAGCAAAGCCCGCCTTGATTGCCCCGTCCTCCATTGAGGAAATCCACAAGCGGCGCATGGGCTTCTTGCAGCCCGCCGCTTCGTAGACAAAGCGGAAAATCAATTCTCCCTCGCGCCCCGCGTCACACGCATTTACCACTTCGGAAACGTCGGCGCGGTGCATAAGCTCTTTTAGGGTTTTGAATTGCTTCCCCTTGTCCGGGTCAACGGCGTACTGCCATTCCTCCGGCAGAATGGGTAAGCTCTCAAAACTCCATTTTTTATATTGCTCCCCGTAGGCGGCAGCTTCCGCAAGCTGTACCAAATGCCCGACGCACCATGAAATGAGGCAGCCGCCGCCCTCGATATATCCGTCTTTCTTTTCCTTAACGCCAAGCGCGGCGGCGATAGTCTGCGCCACGCTCGGCTTTTCTGCAATAATCAGTTTCATTTTCTGTTCTCCTTTCGGTTGTTTTAGGTTTGAAATTGGTTTATACTTTAAGCATTACTATAAGAAACAGGTGACAATATGAAATCAATACATACTTTCGATGTTTTTGCTCCTACTGATGAACAGGAAGAAGCAATGAATAAAAAACGTGGCGGGCATTACAGGCGCGGTAAAAACAAAGAAATGGATTACTTTATTGAGTGTGCTACTTCGCTATTTCCCAACAACCATTATTCAAGGTTCACACCTATATATGATACGACAAAAGAGTTTTATCAACTGATTACTTCTTCCGATACAACAGAAAGAGCTATACTAAATTGGATAGCTTCTAATCGTGCATGGAATTATTTGTTTGGCTTATTACGGCATTATTACAGAACAGGACACCATGACGATAATTATATCTTTCCAGAGTTCAAAATCGGGTCGGCTTATGTGGCTGATTATCTGCTCATAGGTAATAGTTCAGACGGTTATCAATTTGTCTTTGTGGAATTAGAAGCTCCCAACGGGCGGATAACAAAAGAAAAAGGTACTCGTTTCGGGGAAGTAATCAATAAAGGGATTGAACAGGTTAGGGATTGGCAAATGTATATTGCTGCAAATTGGAATGTAATTGTAGCAGAATTGGAAAAGCACTCATTCTCCAATACAAAGTTACCCAGACAATTATACAAATATTGCCCTTATCAAATCTACTATGCTGTGATAGCCGGACTCCGTAAAGATTTTGAGAATATTCGTGATAGAAAGCTCCAACTGCAAAATGAAAATAACATAACACTTTTGCATTACGAAAATCTCATAGATGTTGCAAACGAAAATTAAAAGTCCATTTTCAGCGTTCCGGCTCACTTGCCTTTTTCTCCTGTACCTGTTTCAGACAGTAGCCCACACAAGGGAGCTGCCCTTTGTACGGACAGGAAGCGCAAGCCGGGGAATGGGGAACGGGCGGCGCATTGTCACGCCGCCCGCCCGGTCTTTGTATCATCATCTTTTCAAAGGGATTGTCGGTAAACAGGGTCATGCTTCCTCGTCCTCCTGTTCTTCATCAGAAAGCCCGTCCCCCTCGTCCGGCTCGTCCTCGTCGTAGTCGTCAAAATCGAAATCTTCAAGGTCGGTGCCGCCCTTGACGTTTTGCTTCGGCTTCATAAACTTAAAATAATAGAACGCGCCCCCGCCGCCAAGAAGTGCCACGACAAGGAAAAGCACAAGCCCGCCCGCATTGCCTTTCTCTTTGGGCAGCTCCGGCGGTTCCTCGGTTTCCGGCTCTGCTTCCTTGCCGCTGCAAGCGGTCATGTTGTCCTTGCAGACGGGGCAGCTCACATTTACCTTTCCGGCTTCGCATTTTTCGGTGCAACTGCAAACGGCGGGCGGGGCTGCTTCGGTGCTTCCGTCCTCCATAAGTGCTAAGAGGTCGGCTTCGTCCACTTGATTAAGGAAATGTACGGTGTTCTCGCCCTCGTCGTCCCGGTCAATGAGGATATAAAAGTAATTGCCGTTTTTGGTCGTTACGGTGATAAGCTGCTTGTTGCCGCCGAAATCGTCTACAAGGGTCGCGTTCCCGTCCGGGGTAAGGGGTTCTTCCTTTTGGGGTTCCTCGTAGACAACGCCGCTGTCGTTGGTGTCGTCCTCTCCCTCCGGGGTCTGTGCAAAAGCGGTGACGGAAAAGCCGCCCGAAAGCATAAGGGCGGCGCAAAGTGCGGTCAGTGTTCTAAGGATTTTCTTATTCATTCTCGGTGTCCTCCATTTCTTCGGTGTCGTGGTCTGCGGGTTCTGCGGGGTAGCCCGGCGCGGCTTCCATGCCCGGAATACCGCCCCCGGAAAGCATAGCGGAAAGCTCATGCGGGGAAAGGCGCATGGAGCGCACAAGCTGTACGATTTGCAGGTTTTCCGCTTCGGTTTTCTGCGCTTCAAGCCCCCTTAATTTATTCTGGTACTCGGTGATTTTCTCGCGGGTCTTTGCAATCTCCTTGTCGATACGTTCAATTTTGTTCATAGCCATCAATAAATTTCTCCTTTCAGATTTTCATTTTTTTGTTGTCAGTTCCAATTCATTAAGCCGTAGCCCTTGATACAGGAGTAATTGACGGGGTAGCTCTTTATCTTGCAGGCGTCGCCGGAATTGCCCTCGACGGTATAGACGCGCTCCCCGTCCGTCCCGATAACAAGCCCTACATGGTCTGCGCTCCCGTCCCCGTCCCAGTCGAAAAAGATAGCGTCGCCGGGGGCGATATTCTCATAGCCCCTCGCGCCCCATTGCCCGCGTGACTGGAACCAGGGTACGCCCTGTGACTGGCACCCGGCAAAGCGCGGCTCGCTTTTCCCGGCTTGATTGTAGCACCATGAAACAAAACAGGCGCACCATTCCACGCGGCTGTTAAATCCGTACCAGCTCCAAAAGGGTCGCCCGCCTACGTTGCCGACTTGCCGCTTCGCAAGGTCTACAACGGCGGTGTTGCCGGGGCGTGTGCCGTTTACAAGCTGTACGCCGCTTAAATCCTCGGACGCGCCCATATCGGGGGAGCCGCCGCCGAAAATCAGCGGCTTGTTTCCGCTTGTTTCCAGATAGACGCGGTACATTTCAAGCTGCTGTGGCGTTAGAAGTTCCTCCGCAATCTCGGAAATGGGCTTGTTCGTCAGCTTCACGTTGAGGATATGGTACTCGTAGGGTACTTCCTCGCTGGTCGTTTCCCCTGTTTCCGGGTCTGTGCTTGTTTCTGTGCGGTAGCGGATTTCCGTTTCTTCCGTCAGCGTCAAAGTGTACTGCATGGCAAAGACGCGGTTTAGTTCTGCCTGTGCGCTCTGCGGGGTGTAGGTCTGTAAAAGGGCGGTGAGGTAGGACGCTAACTCATGGGGGTTATGCCCGATACTGTCAAGGTCATAGCGGTATTCGTCATAGCCGGGGTGGGTGCTTTCGATATTGTCAATCTGCTGCTGAAGCTCGTTTTCCTTTGCGGCGTAATTATTTTCCGTCGCCACAAGGTCGCTGTCCTCCGACGTGTAGGAAGTCCCAAGTATGCCGTTCATCAAGCCGGAGAACATGGAGCCGCAAGAGGAAAGCCCCGCCGATACCATGATGAATAAGAGCAGCGCGGCAACGGCGATACATACGCCCGCCGGGTGCCGCCCTACAAAAGCGATTGCCTTTTTTGTTTCCTCGGCGGTCTTTTTTGCCGCCTTGCGGGTGTTCTCTGCGGCTTTCTGCGCCGTTTTTGCGCCGCCTTTCCTTGCCGACTTTGCATACTGCCGCTTGATTTGCTGCTTCTGCATGAAGCGGGAAAGGGGATTGCCCGCAATCTGCGGATTGTCATGTAGGGATTTATGGTACTGGAAATCCACATTCGCCTTGAACGCCGCTTTCTCTGCCTTTGCCGCCGCCCGGTAGGGTTTGAGCTTGTGGCTGCGGTAGCCCTCCTTGACTTTCCGCGTCCCGTACTTTGCGCCGCGCTCTGCCAGTTCTTCGGATTTGTGCGCCCCCTCAACGCCGGAATTGTCCTTTTCAACGGAATGTATCTTGTTGTGGACGAAAATACCCGCTTCCTGTGCGGGGCGGGATAGCGGGTTATTGTGGGGCTTATTCCTTCCTATGGGCTTTTCCTGTTCCTCAAAATGTAGGCGGGTCTTGCCTTTCCCGGTGGCTTCATCAAAGGTGCGCTCCCGTACAAGTTTCTTTTCTTTGGGGATAGCCGCCTTTGCCGCGTCCAGACGGTCGGCTGCTTTGTCCGATTTTCGGATATACCTTTCAAGCTCCGGCGTTGCCCGTTCCTCGTCGGTAAACTGCAAGCGGGAAGATTTTTCTTTTGCTGTGGCTTCTGCCTGTGCTTTCCTCGCCGCCTTTTTGCTCGCCTTTCTGGTACGCGCCCCGTCGATACGCTCCAAGACGCGCTCGGCTGCGGCGGTGTCCTGTTCCCGTTCTGCCCCCGGCGCATGGGGAAGCGGCGGCGCGGCGGCTGTGGGCGCGGGAGCTGCGCCGCCCGGTATGGTCTGCGCTGCCTGTTCCGGCGGCTGCGGTGCTTCGGTCTTTGCAAAGTCCGCGTCCCTTATCCGCTTGCTGATACGTTTCTTTTTCCCGGTGGCGGCGTTTACCTCGACAGCCCCCTCGCGGGTCATTTTCTGCGTGACTTTCTCACGCGCTCGATACTGTTTTATTTTTCTGTCCCTCCAATCCGCGCCCTTGCAAGGGCGCAATACTCGGCGTTTATCTCAATGCCTATATAATGCCTGTCAAGCTGCCTTGCGGCTGCTCCCGTCGTGCCGCTGCCGAAAAAGGGGTCAAGCACAACGCCGCCTTTCGGACAGCCCGCCTTGATACAGGTTTCGGCAAGTTTTGGCGGGAACGCGGCGAAATGCCCGCCCTTGTAGGGTACGGTATTGATAAGCCACACGTCCCGCCTGTTCCGCATGGTCGGCATGAGGGCTTCGTCGTAGTAGCTGCCGCTTCTCGCCCGGTTAAGCCCCTGTACTTTCCCCTGTCCGGGTACTTCGTCCGCATATTTCTGTCCCGCGCTGCGCCCGGTGCGGTACCGCGCCGCCGTTGTGGGGGCTAACGGCTCGGCTATGGCGGCTGCGTCATAGAAATATTTCTTTGACTTCGTAAGCAGAAAGATATGTTCATAGCAGCGGGTAGGGCGGTCTTTCACGCTCTCCGGCATGGGGTTTTCTTTCTGCCAGATAATGTCGCTCCGTAAATACCACCCGTCAGCGCGTAGGGCAAAAGCTAAAAGCCAAGGGATACCGATTAAGTCCTTTTGTTTGCAGCCGGAAACGCGGTTGTTTTTTGCAATCTGCTGTCCGTTTCTGCCTTTCGGGTTCTTCGGGTCTGCATGGTAGCCCTTGTTCCCTGTGCCGCAGTAGGTGTCCGCGATATTCAGCCAGAGCGTACCGTCAGAACGCAGTACCCGGCGCAGCTCGCGGAAAACCTCGGTCAGCCTGTCAATGTACTGCTCCGGCGTGTCCTCCCGCCCAATCTGCATATCAAGCCCATAATCCCTAAGCGCATAGTAGGGCGGGCTTGTGACGCAACAGTGTACGCTTTCCTCTGGAAGCTCCCGCAAGGCATAGAGCGCGTCCCGGTTGATGATGGTGTCAGTTTTCAGCCCGTTCATGCTTCGCCCACTTCCTCCGGCTTCGTCGTCATTACCCGGTAAAGCTCGGTGTCTTTCGGGAAGCGGTCTACAAAGGGCAGCACCACGTTCCCGTAGAAGATAAGCCCCTCGCCCGCTTCGGTGTGGGTGACATATTTCATCTGCTGCGGGGAGATGTTGAGCTGCTTCGCAAGGATAGCCCGGTCGCCCGCCGCCTGATTGAGCATGAGGACAAAATCAGAGTTTTCAAAGATATTCTCCACTTCGCGGGAAGCAAGCAAATCCTTGACATTCTGCGTAATGGCTGTGGGTATGCCGCCCCATTTTCTGAAACGCTTCCAGATTTCAACGGAATAGGCGGCGGTCTGTTCCTCTTTCAAGAGAAGATGAAATTCGTCCATAAAATACCGGGTGGATTTCCTTTCTGCCCGGTTGACGGTGACGCGGTTCCATACCTGGTCCTGCACAATGAGCATACCTAACTTTTTGAGCTGCTTCCCAAGCTGCTTGATGTCAAAGCAGACAAGGCGGTTGTTCAGCTCCACGTTGGTACGGTGGTTGAATACGTTAAGGCTCCCGGAAACATACAGCTCCAACGCCGCCGCAATACGCGCCGCTTCCGGCTCCGGCTGCTTCAAAAGCTCGTTGTAGAGGTCGCCCAAGATAGGCATTTTCTCCGGGTCGGGGTCTGCAAGGAAAGGGCGGTACACGTTCCTAACGGCGCGGTCAATGACGGTCTTATCGACGGGCTGCAAGCCCTCCTTGCCGCCTATGACAAGCTCGCAGAGGGAGAGGATAAAGTCGGATTTCAGCGCAAGGGGGCTGTCGTCCTCGCTGTAATTGAGGTTAATATCCATAGGGTTCACATACTGGGGCTTCCCGTCAATGCCCTTGCCCGTAGGGGATAAGCGTATCACTTGCCCGTCAAGCCGCTGCACAAGGGAAAAATACTCTGCTTCCGGGTCGCAGATAATTATGTCGTCGTCGGTAATGAGGAAAGCGTTTGTCATTTCCCGTTTGGCGGCAAAGGATTTCCCGCTTCCCGGCGTACCCAAGATTAAGCCGTTGGGGTTCTTTAGCTGCTTGCGGTCGCAGAGTATCATGTTGTTACTAAGGGCGTTTAAGCCGTAGTACAAAGCCGCGCCCGTCTGGAAAAGCTCCTGTGTGATAAAGGGGATAAAGATAGCGGTGCTTGACGTGGTAAGCCCTCTTTGAATGGGGATAAGGTTCTCCCCAAGCGGTACAGAGGACATAAGCCCCGCTTCCTGTTGGTAGTCAAGGCGGGTTAAGGCGCAGTTGTTCTTCTGTGCAATGCCCGCCGCCGCGAATACGTCATTTTCCAGTTTCCGCTTCGTGTCCGCCATGTTCACCACAAGGAACGTCAAGAGGAACATTCTTTCATTCCGGCTCTGCAAGTCCTGTAAGAGATTCTTCGCTTCGCTGCCGAAAGTGGCAAGGTCGGACGGTATAATATCCATGTCATAGCCGCTGCGTACCGCTTTCTTCTGTTCCTCGATTTTCATTTTGTCAAGGTCGGTAATCTTGCGCTTGATTGTCTTTATGGCTTCGGTCTGGTCGATACTGTGGATATGCAGATTGACGATAACGCCCGTTTCCAAGTCCAGAATGTCAGATAAGATACGGTCGTTTAATTCCGGCGCAAGGATTTCAAGGAATGAAACCGCGCCGATTTTGCGCCCCATGCGGAAATAACGCCCCTCGCCAAAACGGAAAGAGGACGGGGCGATAAAGTCCTTTGTGGAAAGCCCGGACGGGGCAAGCCATGAAAAATCAAAGGCAAACTGCCCGCCCTCCGGGTGGAAAATGCCATGCAGCATTTTAAGGCGTTCATAGCCTGTCATGGGGCGGGCAGACACGCCCAAGAGCTTAAAGTTGTTGAGTACGTCCGTTTCGATACGGGCAAGGCGGGATTTCGCCGCGCCCAGACTGTCGGCTTCAATGGCAAAGGTGATATATTTTGCTTTGACAAGCCCGTTGTTGCCCTTTGCAAGCTGGTTTTTCAGCATATCCCGGTATTCTGTGCGGATAGAATTGAAAGCGTCCTCCTGTGCCGGGATATTGACCGCCTTTTCCGCTTCGCCGCGCTGCGTCCCTTGATTGATGAAAGAAAGCTGCACCGAAACGGAAGCGTCAAAGTAGTTGAGGAAGTCGCACCAGTTCTCAAAAATGGCGGTCTTGTCGTCTGCCTGTGCAAGCTGATAGTTAATATCTTCAAAGGCGACGGTCTTTGAGTATTTCCGTCCCGTAACCTTGCAGATACCGTCCGGGTACATCTGGATATAGGGGATTGTCTGCTGCGCGGTGTGGGCTTTCCCGTCGCCCTTTGCCTGTCTGATGATTTCCGCAATCTGCTTTTTCTCGGCGCGGGTGAGCTTGCGGGGCGGGTTAGGCTTTGTGCTTCCCGCCGCGCTGTTTCTTCGTGTTTCCTTTTGCAATCGCTGATACCTCCTTTTCAAGTTTTCTCTGCCGTTCTAAGACGGAATAAAAGTTGTCTGTCCTGTATGGTCGTTCTTTGGGGGCTATGAATTTTGTCCGTATGATGTTCTTCACCACCACTTCAAGGGGCTGTCCATGCTTCTCATACATGGCAAAGAGGAAACAGGGCAGCATGACGGCAATCATAGCCATAGACGCAAGGCTTGTGCCTGTGCTGTCTTTGAGCAGAAAGAAAAGCGGCAAGCCGAACAGGAGAGCCGCCGCAAAACATACAATCTGCCGTTTGGTAAGGTTGAAAGCTACTTTTGTCTTGACTTTGGATAAGTCTTTGGGTACGGGTACATACGCCAAGTGAAAACCTCCTTTCTCTGGGTTTGGTGTTGCTGTAATTTTCCATAAGGGTAATCAAGGCAAAGGTCAATCTATGCCCTTTGCCCGCCCGTATTATATGGGGGTTATCCGCGTCAAGGTCGGGTCGTATTTTCGCCGCTTCGCTCTGAAAATCTCCACCCTGCCCTTGACACGCCGCTAATGCGCGGAGAATATCGACTTCGCCAGTGCGCCGGATTTGAACAGGGAGAAACAGAGGATAACGGTATAGGCTGCAAGGGAGAATATCGCGCTGTGCAGATTGTCCGCTATTATCATGTTGTTTACCAGAACCGCGTAAATGCCGACGCATATCATAATGAGGAAGCCTTGAAAACCG
Organism: Lachnospiraceae bacterium M18-1; assembly: GCA_000403295.2. Taxonomy (GTDB): domain Bacteria; phylum Bacillota; class Clostridia; order Lachnospirales; family Lachnospiraceae; genus Schaedlerella. The sequence goes on from KE159609.1 coordinate 338,523, forward strand.
ATAGCGAACAGGGATTTTAGGTAGTTGTTTCCTATCTGCCCCCATTCCCGGTTCGTCATAGTTGCAAACGGGATAGGCGATACCGAACAGTAAAGGTAAATTTCTATCATGCGCCCGTAGAGGATAACGGTTATCAGTACGGACATGATTTTCATGCACAAGCTCACAAGGCTTGTTTCCATGACAAGTAAGAGCAGTTCGGGGATTTCCATAGCGTCAAGCCCGCTCTGCATGGAAGCAAGGGCGGCGGCAACATCAATCTCTGTGCTGCCGCCGATTACCCCCGCCGCGCCGGAAACAACGTGCTGCGCCATATCGAACACCGCCATAGTAATGTCAAAGGTGTGCGTCACAAGGTAGACTGCCACAAACGCCTTGAACACCCACTTGAAGAACATGGAAGTGTCAACGTCGTGCATATTGTTCTTTTCCGTTACCATGCTGATAAGCTCATAGCATAGGACGTAGGTAATGACAAGCCCCGCAATGGGTACGATTACATTTTCACTAAGGGTCTGTATCATGGAGAATATATTTGCGTTCCACCCTTGCGGGGTCTGCCCTACCTCTGCGGCGATAGTGCCGACTTTTTCGTTTACGTCCCCGAACATAGTTGACAGATTACCGTTTATGGCTCCTATGAGGATTTCCTTTATCCATTCGTTAATCGCGTCAAGTATGCTCTGCATAAGCCTTTACCCGCGCTTCTTAACCGAACAAGCCGGAAAGCAGCGGTACAAGGGTCATGCCGATAAGGGCAACGCCGCCGCCCGCCATAAGCTGCTTCATGCCCTGGCTCTTTGCGCCCGGATTGTCATTGCCGTAGCCCTCCATCAGATTGATTACGCCCCAGATACCAAGCCCGGCTCCAAGTGCTACAACAAGGGTCTGCAAAACGTCTACTGCGCTATTGAAAAATGCCATAAATATATCCTTTCTGCCGCGTCTGCGGCTGTCCGGCAAGCGGACAAAAGGCGGTCAGCGTATGGTCGCCGCCGCACAAAAAAACCGCCCTCTGGTAAAGGCGGCTGTCCCCGCGCTGCGTAAGTTCTGCGGCGCGGCGGTATTCAGTTGTAAGGGGTGCGGCTCCTGCCGCTGTGTACTGCGCCGGAAAGTGGGGGCGCGTATCATGTAGCCGGTATGGATAGATGTGATTGCTTCAATCGCTCCTTTCTGTGTTCCGCTGTGCTGCCGGACGTTTTTTTCAGACTTGCGGGAAGTGAATAGCTTGCGTAGCAAGGTGTTCGCTTCCCGCAAGTTCACAAAGGGGTAGCTGCCGCAAGGCAGCGTAGGGGAAGTGTAGCTTCCCCTGTCCCCCGGCGGTCTGCCATGCTGTCACTGTTGCGGGATAAGCCCCCGGCGCGTGACATACTCCGTTGCAAAACGGCGGTGTTCCGCTTCCTTTTCCCGCCAATACTCCCATAATGCAGCGTCGGCGGCTTCCGCAACATTCATTAAAAACCGTTCAAGCTGCTTTTGTTTTTCCTCTGCGCTACGTTTCCTCATGGTCTGCGTCCTCCTGTAAGTCTGCCGCGTCAAGCTCGTAATAGTCAAAAACCTCGTCGGGCTTGACAATGGCGGGGCGGCGTTTAAGGTGCTTTTCCATGTCAAAGGCGTTCTTCGGGTCTGCGTCGGACAGGTACTTGTATTTCGGGTGCTTCGTTATGTCGAATTTGTCCGAAAAGAACGGGCGCACCCCGCGTAGCTGCAAGATACATTTCCCTCCGTCCATGACTGCAATTTCATCTTCCGTCATAAGCTGCTTTCCCAATTTCTGATAGTTCAGCCCATGCGAAAGCTCCCGCCCCCTTGTTTCGGACGTGTTAAAGCTGTCATGAGGTAAGCGCCTCGTGGACGCTCCCTCCCGAACCGTGCGGGCACCTCTCGATGCACACGGCTCTCCATATGCCATCAACTAACAAAATCAGTCTTTTCCGTGTATCTCACGGTGGCACGCCGGGCATACTGCCAGCGTTTTCCTATGGTTCTTTAACATAACTTTTTCCCACTCATATTTACCGCTAAGGCTTTTCAGCCGTTTCACCTGATGAATCTCCACGTCATTTGTGTACTGTCCGCAGAGTTCACAGGTTTTGGAGCGCAGTTTTGCCGCTATGCGGTTCGGTTTATCATACCGCTTATAGGCGGGCAGGATATCTGCCTGCGGCACATTAGGCTTGTCCTTGCGGATAAAAGGCCCTCTGTAAAATACGCTCTCCTTCATACCGCCTTTTGTCTTATAAATGACTGTAAACCGTCCATTTCTGAAATATCTCTTTTTGATTTTTCTGGTCTTTGTGCGGTATTTATTTGCGAATGTTTTCAACATACTATAATGCATTAAACTCGCATACTTGCTCATTGCGCATACATTACATGCCAGTGAGTAATAGTTGTACAAACCTCTGATTTCAGAGTTGTACTTTGACAGGATTTCGATATCCTTACGGTTAATGAGCTGTGGTCTGTGAATGGCTTTCCAATGCTCTTTTTGTGTAACTTTGTCCTTCTTGATACGGATTGCGCCATACTCCAACAGTTTTGATTCCCATTTTTCATGCGGCATGTATAACTTTACTGCGCCGCTGTACCCCTTCACTTTCCTGCCTTGGCGTTTTGTGATTTCCCGGCTCTTTGAAATAGAGATATCATAGCCGAGGAATCTCGCCCGGTCAGTAGCATAGGTGATTTTGGTTTTCTCCACTGACAGCGTAAGGTTTAATTTTTCTTTGAGGAATACAGCAAGGTCTGCTTTTAATTCTTCCGCATCCCTTTTGCTCCCGATAATGCTTATGATAAAGTCATCCGCATAACGGACGTATTGCAGGTTTTTATAGGTTTCATCCCTGAACTGCTTAGACGGGATTTCCCTCTGTTTCTCCCGCAGTCTGCGTAATTCCCCGGCACGTTCTTTCTTTTCGGCTTCGGTAAGCGTATCCCATACTTCCCTGTTCTGGCGCATGAACTTCTGCACTTCACGGTTCCGTCTGGCGTATTCCGGGTTCACTTTACGGTTTACCCGGTTCCCTTTTATAAAGCCTTCTTTGTATTCCTCCACATACATATCCAATTCATGCAGGTAAATATTTGCCAATATGGGACTGATACCGGAACCCTGCGGAGTGCCGCAGTAAGTCCTGTTGTACTGCCATTGTTCCATATATCCGGCTTTCAGAAATTTCCACATCAATGAGATAAAAGCTTCGTCATCAATGCGCCTGCGCAGAATATCAATGATAACATGGTGGTCGAAGCTGTCAAAACATGCCTGAATGTCACCTTCCACAAACCAGTTTGCCCCCGCAAATGTCCGCTGTATCTGTTCGAGGGCTGTATGGCAGCTCCTTTTCGGGCGGAATCCGTGGGAATAGTCGGAGAAGGTTGGCTCATAAATGCTTTCCAATATCATTCGGACTACTTCCTGCACCAGCTTGTCATCCCCGGAAGGAATCCCAAGCGGACGCTTCTTACTGCTGTTTTTCTTTGCAATATATGTACGCCGTGCAGGTTTTGGGCGGTAAGAACGGTCTTTTAATGCGCTGATGATACGCTCTATTCTCGGACTGCTCATTCCGTCCAGTGTTTCACCATCCACACCCGGCGTCATGCTTCCCTCATTGGCGTAGATATTTCTATATGCCAAAAGGTAAAACTCCGGGTTGTACAGGTTCCGGTAGAGCCTTTGGAACCTATACGATAAATCTTTAGACTGTTTGTTTAGGCTATTCAATACATCAGTTGGATTTCTCATGATGCCTCACGCACCTTCCTTTCTTTCTCTGTATTAAAAGCATACTGCTCCCCTTCGTCATGTGGGCGGCTCTCCCGCTTCCGTTTTTACGGCTATCCCTGTAAATCCAGAGTCCACGGGCTACTATGGGAGCTGTGTAACCATGCCCGCATATGGGCGGGTTTAGGTCATCCCCGGTAGCGTATGCCATACTTAGCGTTCCGTGTTGTCGGTAATCTTTGTAGATATGTGGCGTTCGCCGTTCAACCTAATCTAAGGCTTGCCCTGCTTTGGATATCGCACGTCTGCCGACGATTGAGCGACAGACGCCAAAGCACCGTGCGTTTCATCTTCTTTCGCACGTAGGCCAGATACTCCCAGGCTCCGGCTACCAATCAAGCAGTTTAGCTTTCATCCTCATACACGGATTTTCATCCCCACATAAAACAGCGGTTAGAAGATTGCGCCGTTTTATGCCAGTTATAGCGTTAATAGTGGCGGCTATAACAACGACATGCTACACTCCCCAGAGGGTTTCCCCTCACGGATAAGTCGTGGAATGATAGACTATAAATTTTCACCGTCCTTTCTTTGATATCTTTGTCTACCGCTTGCTAAAGGCGGTTTATGGCATACACCCTAACGGGCGCACTATCGTTTCTTTTCCTAAAATTTCCGATATTTCTTTAAGGGTGGTTTTCTCCTTGCCGCCCAAGAAAAGCGTGGTGTCGCAGTTGCCGACTATGGTATCGGCGTTGTCTTTGTAAATGGCTTTTAGCTGTGACTGGCTCTGCAAGATGATTGACGCGGATATTTCCCGGCTCCGTATCGTTGCAATGAGCTTTTCAAACTTTGGTATCTGCCCGATATTCGCAAATTCATCAAGTAAGCACCTAACATGGACGGGAAGCCGCCCGCCGTATTCATCATCTGCCTTGTCACAAAGCAAGTTGAATAGCTGTGTGTAAAGGATTGAAACGACAAAGTTAAAAGTGTCGTCGGTGTCGCTGATGATGACGAAAAGGGCGGTCTTTCTGTCGCCTATGGTGTCAAGCTCCATTTCGTCGGTTTCCATAAGCTCCCGCAGCTCCTTAAATAGCGATAGGTAATCCTTTGATGTTATCTCTGGATTTTCCCCCGCCCTAAACCGGGCGTGAACCTTTCAGCTCACCCGGCTTGCCATCAGGAACAGATTTTATTTCATCTCAATAACTCTCAACGTGGATAAGGCTTCTTAACTTGTTGAGTTTTTCTTTCTGCTTTTGGTCAAGTTTAAAGGTTTCCATATATTTCTTGATAATATCAGGGTTTGTGGCATGGATTAAGCGATGCATATCTTCGCATACCAGTATCAGATTCTGATAGTTGTCTTTCCCGCCTAAGTGCCGTGGCACTTTGTGATGGCAGTGAATATCACCAATCGAAAGCACCCTGCCAGACACAGCGCATTTTCCCATTTGTGCCGAATACAGCGAAAGCCTGTTATCGTTGTATTCGATAGAACGGTACAGAACAGGATTCCTCATCAGGTAATGAAGAACTGTCATGTCGATTCTGTCCAGATTCTTATGGATTTCGGCTCTGCCTTCCGGCGTATAGGAATTGATTTTGCGCTTCATGGACTTCGGGGGCTTGTGCCGTATGTAACCAATCGGGACAACTGCGTGTCCGGCTACATATCGGAGCTGTCTGCTTTTTCCGTACCGTTCCCTGATAACTTTCGATACTTCACATGGAATCTTCCTTTTCCTGACCTGTTTTTCAGTTTTTACACGTTTTTTCAATCTTGCCCGCAGGCTCTTGTGGACAGATAAGGCGAATGGTGCAAGGTCGTCGCAGACCTTTGTGGCTAATTGGTAATAATCATGGATTCCCATTACATAGGCGTTATAGCGACAAATCGCTTGATATTCAGTACGCCTACCCTGTGACGGGAACTCAATGTCATAAATCAGCCGTTTTAGGTTTGGTTTTATTTTCGCAATAGATTTCTCCCTGATATGGCTTTCCACTACATATTTGGTATTCCCATTGCTCCGTTTCCCACGAGGGATAACCTTTAGCTTGAAACCAAGAAACTCTGAATACTGCTCTTTCAGGTTAATCACCTTTGATTTTTCAGGACTGATTTCAAGCGAGAGCCTTTCATGAAGCCAACTTTTGGTTGCGTGGAATAATTTCACCGCATTTTGATAGCTGTTCGTAAATATCTTAAAATCATCAGCGTATCGGACGCAGGTGACTTCTTTCAGTCTTGTCCTCCGCAGTGCGGCGAATTTATGGCTCTTGCTCACGCTTCCATTGTAATTGACAGATTCCTTGTAAGGGAACTCCGTTGGTATTTCTTCCCATTGGCTGGCAAGCCACCAATCCAATTCGTTTAGAACTACATTGGACAGCAGGGGAGAGATAATACCTCCCTGCGGCGTACCGACCTCCGGGAATCCTATCCCGGCTACCTCCGCTTTTAGCATAGCTGATATAATACTAAGCAGCTTCTTGTCACGGATTCCCATTGTCCAGAGCTGTTTGAGCAGTTTTCCGTGATTCACGTTGTCAAAGAACCCTTTAATGTCTATATCTACGACATAGTGGAGATTGCTTCTCTGCATATTTTTGTGAACCTGAGCGATTGCGTGCTGTTGGTTCCGATTAGGGCGGAATCCATAGCTGTGGTCGTGGAATTTCGCCTCACATATCGGCTCCATGACCTGCAATACGCACTGTTGTATCAGCCTGTCCATAATCGTTGGTATTCCAAGCGGGCGTTTCTTTGCCGGGTCATTCCCTTTTGGGATTTCTACCCGCCGGACGCTTTGCGGAACATACCAGTCTAATTTGCGCTGTACGGCGCATATAAGCTGCTCATCAGAGAGTGTTGATAATTCTGTGATTGTTTCTCCGTCCGTACCAGGCGTCATGCTCCCGTGGTTTTTCTTGACGCTGCGGTATGCCAGCCGTATATTTTCGGGTAATGCAATGATTTCAACCAGATGTTTGAAAACTTTGCCTTTGTTGCTGTCGGCATACAGCTTATCTTGAATTGCCTGGAAGTCATAATACTCGGCGTGTCTTATCTTATCTTTCTTCTTTGCCTTTCCTGTTGCCATAGTCGGTTACTTATCCCCACTTTCGTTTGGATTTTCGCCTTTCTTAGTCCTACTCGAACCTATGCGTGTTTATTGAATATGGTTTTGTTTCTGTTCCTGACTACAGCCCGTCCCTCCGCCGCTTACTTTATTCACGGCTTCACAGGTAGCATGGCTGCTCTTTCCTCCCGGATTAAGAACGGTTATACCGCACCTCCCGTAAAGGCGGCACGGTTTTCCCGCCCATTGCTTCACTGTGCGTATCCACTCCACATCCGGGGCTTTCCACGTTCCGATATTCCTATCTTTGCATAATACCCTTAACCCTGCCCTTTAGGCCTGTATGCTTGATGATGCCTGTAACACCATAGGGAATTTCATATCGACAAATCTTACTTTACCCCACATACGCCGTTTTCACGGCTATGGCATTTCTACCATATCCCGTTATAGACCTGTACATTCGGGCTTTTGTCAGCGGTAGTCAGCCGCATTCTGGACATAGGTACTTTATAGACCTCCGGCCTAACACCCCCGGCCACCTCTGGCTCGGTTTTGCTTTATCCCCAAAGGGGACAGTCGCGGGTGCAGACAGCCGACTTCAGCGTGCTGTGTCAGTCGCGGGAAATACGTCCCGTTTCTTCCAACGCAGTATCAAGGGAAGCGTTTCAGGGCGTTACCCCGTCATTCCACTTCTCGGAATATCAGTTAGAAAGGCCGTAGCCTTTCCGTCACTTTTACCTCTTTGCAGGAAAATCCCACGTAGAGTTTATATGCGACAACGTGTCGCTGCACTGTCGAATGGGGCTAACCTCGCGCCGCATGAGATAAGTATGCTTTTTGCGGTCTTGCCCGCCGCAAGTTTGTATTTTTTGTACTGCTTGACTGCAAAATGTTCCGGGTCTTTTTCTTCCAGACGTTCAAACATGAGGTCAACCGGGTTCTGGAAATCCTCGTCGTCCTCGCGGGCTTCCGACGCATTTATCATCTCAAGCAGCGTCGTGAAGTTCTTCTCGTCCTCCGGGGCTTCATACCAGATGTAGCCGATTAGCGCGGTGTAGTAGAGCTTTTCCGCTTTCACCCAGAAATCCTCGCCGGATTTTTCCCCGTCGCCTTTGGTGTTGGCGATAATGGTATTGACTAACTTCAAAATGTCCTTTTCGCTCCGCAGATAGGCAAAGGGATTGTATTTCATGGATTTTTTGAAGTTAATCGTATTTAGCACTTTGATACGGTATTTGTACCGCTGTAACATTTTCCCGGTTTCCAAAATCAGTGTTCCTTTCGGGTCAGTGACGATATACGACGTTGGAAAATCCTTTGACGTACATTGCATGAGCGACGGTTTCACAAAGAACCGGGTCTTGCCGCTGCCGGAACCGCCGATTACAAGGATATTTTTGTTTCTTGCGTATTTCGGCTGCTTCGGGCGGCTGTTCATGGTGAGCCGTTCCGTCTGCGTTAAGGGGATATTGTTCTCAAATACCGGGTCGGTGTACGGCTTTATGTCGTCAGCCCCGCCCCAACGCGCCGAACCGTATTCTGTCCCGCGGCGGTATTTCTTCGCGTTCTTGCCTTTGGTGTAGATAATCAGCCGGACAATGACCGCCCCCGCAATGCCTAAAGCTAAGTCTGCCGGGTGGAAGCTCGGCGCGATACTGGAAAAGGCGGCGGTAAAACCGTCCCCAAGATGTAGCAGCTTTGCGCTTGCGTCCGCGCCGGGGGAGAGCCGGACAGCCGCGCCCACTTTATCAAAGAGCCAGACAAAGAGCAGATACGGGAGATTTAGGATAAGCAGCTTCTTGATTTCCGGCTTCATAGCGATACCTCCCTGTCCTTGTTCTTGACCTTTGCCCGTTCCGCGTTTCTGCCCTGTGCAGCTTCTTTGAGGGTAGAGAGCAGCTTTCGGATTGAGGGCTTTTTCTCCTGTGTCAGCTTTTTTGCGGAAAATTCCTTAAAGGCTGCGGTCAGTACGTCCGCGTCCCGCCCCTTGAAGAAAACCAGATAGCGGGGCGGGCTTTCCGTCGCGTCCTTTTTCAGCGCAAAGTCGATACCGTACTTTTTCGCCGTACTCTCAAAGGCTTTGATATTGCCCTCGGTAATCTCAATGTTGGAAACGCCCGCGTTCTGCTTCATAAGCTGCTTTAAGCTCTGCTTGCCCTGTGGCGGTTTTGCAAGCTGCTTTTTGCCCTTTGACAGTATGGCTTTCATTGCCTTTTGGAGCGTCTGCGCGGTCAGCTTCCCGGTCTTGATGTAAAGGGCTATGGTCTTTTCGTTTACTTCGTCCTGCAATTTGTCGCGTCCTCCTTTCGCGTTTCTTTATGGGGCGGCGGTCAGATACGCACCCGCAGCCCGTTCAAGTCCTCGGCTCTGATACCCACAAGATACCAGTTGTCGCCGTACTCAATCCGGGTCGGCTTCCACTTGCCCCGCACGAATACGTCAAAGCACTCGCCGCAATGCAAGCCCCCGTAGTAGCTGTTTAAGTCAAAGCGGATGTCGTAACGGTCGGTGCGCTCGTCAAATACCAATGCTCCTGTCATTTTCTGTGCCATAATAAAATCCTCCTTTTGTGGTTGTGGGTGGTTACAGGCTTTCGCCCTCATTGCATGAATAATAGTCCGGGTCGCCGTACTGCGGCTTTTTCGGTGACAGTGCGCCGCTTGCCATGTCATGGGCGACAAGGGAAGTGTAGTAGTTGCCGATTGTGGACGGGGCGTTGAAAAGGGCGGCTTTCAGATATTGCTTGATGTTGCGGATTTTGGTTGTGTTCTCCCGCATACAGTCAAGCACAAAGCGGATATGCTCGCCGTCTAGTTTCATAAACTTTGACTTCACAAGCTCTGCCGGGTAGTCGTCCCCCGCAATCCGTACCCGCTTTCTGGCGGTGCATACGGTTTCAAGCATGAGGTCTACAATCTCGTCCAGCCTGTCACTGTCAAACTTCATGTCCTGTTTGAGAATGTGGTAGTCGATATTGTCCTTGATGATTTCCCGGTATATATCAACTGCGCTCTGTGCTGCCGCTTCCGTTCCTTTCCGTTCCGGCGGCGCAGCCGCTTCTCTGCAAGGAGAGGGGTTAGGGGAAAGGATAGGAATGGAATGGGTACTTGATAAATCTGTATTTGATTTTTCTTTTTTTGGTAAGTCAGTTCTTTGTATATCTTTATTTAATTGCGTTGGATTTTCCAACGTAGGTTTTTCCAATGTTGGTTTTTCCTGCATTGGATTATCCAATGTTGGATTTTCCAATGTAGGTAAATCCGGCGTAGGCGGCTGCGGCTGCTCGAATATCACATAGTCCGCGCCCCGCAAGCGTCCTTTCTCGTCGCGCTCCCTTGAACGGACGATATACCCGGCGCGTTCAAGTTCCTTAATGGCTTCGCGGATAGCGTCTATCTTCTCCCGGTTGATAAGGGATAAGCCTTTCAAGGTGTAGTCCCAATCTTCGGGGAGTGACAGCATTTGCGACAACAGCCCCTTTGCCTTTAGGGAAAGCTCCTTGTTGCGTAGGTGGTGGTTGCTCATTACGGTATAGCCCTTGTTTCGTTCCACTCTGAAAACTGCCATAGTTCATAGCTCCTTTGCTTTGGATTTGTTACGCAGTAGAAGCGCGGTTTCGGGGGATAAGGTATAAATCCCTTTCCGCGCCAGATACGCGCCCGGAAAACCGCTTGTAGCAAGGCTTTTTCTGCCCCTACTGCGTAACAAAGGGCATGAAAAAAGCGGCGTTCCTGTTCTCCCATGTAGAGAGTAAGAAACGCCGCTTCTGCGTCGTATTCAGTTTTTAGTACAATACCCTGCTTGTCCGTCGCTCGAAAAACCTTGATTTTCCAGTGTTTTCAAAAGTATCGTTATCTAACGTCAGCTTTCCAAAGACCAAGTTTCCAGAATATGATAAAAGACATTGAAAGCGGTCTGATAAACTGCGTGATTACGAAAGATTTATCCCGTCTGGGGAGAAACTATCTTGATTGTGGGTTATATCTGGAAGTTTTCTTCCCAGAGCATAACGTGAGGTATATAGCGGTCAATGACGGCGTAGATACCTTGAATAAATCTGCTATGGACATCACGCCTTTCCGCAACATTTTAAACGAAATGTATGCCGCTGACATATCTGTTAAGATAAAATCGGCATATCGGGCGAGGTTTCAACAGGGGAAATTCATGGGAACTACCGCCCCTTATGGCTATATCAAAGACCCTGCCGACCACAACCATCTGCTGATAGATGATAAAGTGGCACATGTTGTAAAAGAGATATTCGACCTTGCATTAAAAGGGAATGGAGTTGCCAAAATTTGCAGACATCTTAATAAACAGCATATCCTACGCCCTGCCGCTTATGCGGCGGAGCGTGGCGAAACAGGCTTTGAACGTCATTTTGAGGGGAACGAGGACAAACGCTATATTTGGAGTGGGAACAGCGTGAGGAGCATTTTAAGAAGCCCGATATATGCGGGAAATCTTGTAGGCTACAAACGGATTGCCGCCAATATGAAAAGCAAGAAACGCCCCTCTAAGCTGCCCGAAGAATGGGAAGTGATACCCAATACCCATGAGGGAATAGTCACGCAGGAGGAATTTGATATTGTCCAACAGCTTATTACAAGTCGTAGGCTTCCACAGAACAAGGGAGGATTTGTAAATATTTTTGCAGGCGTTATCAAGTGTGTGGACTGCGGATGTGCTCTGCGGGCAATGAACGTACACAGGAGGAAACGCCCAGAGATTATCGACTGTGTACAGTATTCATGTAATAATTATGCAAGAAACGGAAGAAGCGAGTGTAGTGCCCACAATATAGAAGCAAGGGATTTATTCAATGCCGTTCTTGCCGACATCAACTGTTTTGCGGATATGGCAGTGAATGATGAAAAGGCGGTCAGGGCCATAGAAAAGCGGCTCACGGAAACAGACCAGAGCAGGGCGAAAGCATTAGAGAAAGAACGTAAGAAGCTGAACAAACGCCTTGCGGAACTGGACAGGCTGTTTTCCTCTCTCTACGAGGATAAGGTCATGGAGCGTATTACCGAGCGGAATTTTGAGATGATGTCGGGGAAATACCAGAAAGAGCAGCTTGAAATTGAAGCAAGGCTGAAAGAGGTGACGGAAACTCTTAATGAAAGCTACGAGAAATCACGGGGAATCCGTGACTTCCTCGCCCTTATCCGAAATTATCAAGGCTTAAAAGAACTGGATGCAACAGTTATAAACGCACTCATAGACAAGATACTTGTTTCGGAGCGTGAGAAGATGGCAGACGGAACAGTGAAGCAGGAAATCAAGATTTACTATAAATTCATCGGCTTTGTCGATGAATTACATATCATACCTACAAAACGGTGGGCAGCAATGCCCGCTAAAAATTGTACGGTGTGCGGCGTTGAATATGTCCCGGGCTCTGGTGCATCAAGGTATTGTCCTGCTTGTGCCAAGAAGATACGGAGGGAGAAATCAAACGAGAGCAAACGCAGGAGCAGAGAACAGAAAAGGATAGCATGTATGAACTGTCCGCAAAAAATGACCGACTGATTTGGAGCAGCAGGAGGGCCGGATTCTTAGGCAGGGAAACCAGAATGACAAGGTACAGATTTACAGATATGTTACTGAAAATACATTCGACGCCTACATGTGGGTGCGACACGAAGTCGCTTAATTTAACTGTTTGGCGGCAATGCCGACCAAACCATCCATTCCGTTGGATGAAGCCGTTGTCCCCGGCTCTGCCAGTAATGGCACTGTTCGGAAGCGGACATAAACGTAACCCTATTTGGAATCCAAACCGTGAGGGGAGGATGAAGCTGCGAGCTGCAATGCGGTTAGGGTGCAGGCTTTTACTGATAGCATGGTTAATTAACTGAATCGCCGTAAGCTTCGTTAAGGCTGAACAAGCCAAAGCAGCTGACAGGCTTGAACCAAAAGGTGTGCAGTCGGTTACTCCTCTCCACGCTTGGGAGTACACGGACGTTATGACTGCCGGAGTAGAGGCGGAACCTAAACTATCAAAATAATTGTTGGTTAAGTGGAACGTGTCAAGCCCGTATTCCTGCCCATAGGGCAAGCCGACCGTAAGGGAAGCCGTTGGGAATGCGGGTATAGGATTGCGGAAGAAGCGAATGCCGACCTTGTAATGAGGACGGACAGGGGTTCAAAATTTGCCCCACCCGAAAGGGTGCCCAATTCCGCAGGGTGCTTGATTACGAGAGAGTTTATAGAATTTTTGAAAGGAGTAAGGCAAATGAACGGTAAAACGTGTGCGACTTCTGACATTGCAAAGGCATGGGAATCCATCGACTGGAACAAAGCCGAAGCATATGTTAAAAAACTGCAAATGCGTATCGTAAAGGCTCATCAACAGGGCAGGACAGGCAGGGTGAAATCTTTGCAGTGGCTGCTCACACACTCTTTTTATGGACGTGCTTTAGCTGTAAGAAGGGTAACGAGTAATAAAGGTAAAAAGACAGCAGGCGTAGACAAAGTTTTATGGTCTACCCCAAAACTGAAATACGAAGCAATTCTCGATTTGAAACGCAGGGGTTACAAGCCACTGCCACTAAAAAGGGTGTATATACCGAAGAAAAACGGGAAAATGCGCCCGTTAAGCATTCCATGCATGAAGGACAGGGCAATGCAGACATTATATAAATTTGCATTGGAGCCGATTGCGGAAACCACAGCCGACCCGAATTCCTATGGATTCCGGGCGAAAAGATGTGTACAGGACGCTATCGAGCAGTGCTTTACCTGTCTGAATAAAGGGAAATCACCAAAATGGGTGCTGGAAGGCGACATTAAAGGCTGTTTTGACAATATCAGCCATGAGTGGATTCTGAATCACATCCCAATGGATAAAGACATTCTGCGGAAATGGTTAAAAAGTGGGTATATCGAAACAGGGAAGTTATTTCCGACGAATTTGGGAAGCCCACAGGGTTCATCTATCTCACCAACTATCTGCAACATGGTATCAGATGGTCTGGAAGTCCAGATTAAGAAGAAATACCACAAAACGAAAGTAAATGGGAAAGCATATTTTCCGAAAGTGAACTTTGTGCGTTATGCTGATGATTTTATTGTCACTGGCGAAAGCAAAGAGATTCTGGAAAATGGCGTGCTTCCCATTATCCGGGAATTCCTGTCAGAGAGGGGGCTGGAACTGTCGGAAGAAAAGACAGTCATTACCCATATCGAAGATGGGTTTGATTTTCTCGGAAGCAATATAAGGTGGTACAAAGACAAACTTCTGACGAAACCGTCCAAAAAGAATTATAAAGCCATAGTGAGCAAGATAAGGGAGATAATCAAGAAGAACCCGTCCATGAAACAGGAAGATTTGATACGGAAGCTGAATCCGGTTATCCGTGGGTGGGTAAATTTCCAAAAGTATAATGTTTCGTCACAGGCATTTGAAAGATTTGATTTTGATGTGTGGAGATGTCTATGGCAGTGGTGCAGACGCAGACACCCTAAAAAGAGCCATAAATGGATAGCAAAGAAATATTTCAGACAGGTTGGCACGAGAAGCTGGACATTCAGCGTTAAAACGTCTGATTCGTTTGAACTCAACCTGATTTATGCCACTAATACAAAAATCGTAAGGTGGCTGAAAACAAAATCAGAAGCGACGCCATTTGACAGCAGGTTTGCAGGATATTTTGAAGAAAGAGATACAGAGAGAATGTTTCGTGAAATCAAGGGCAGAAGGAAGCTGAATGCCCTCTACAAAGCACAAAAAGGAATCTGCCCTATATGCGGCGGTGCTATCACAGTAGAGGAAGGGTACAGAATCCATGAAGCCACGGGGAACGATTATAAGATAACAAGAATTTTAGTAGACACAGGCTGTCACAGAAAACTGCATTACTCAAAAGAAGTTGGTGAACCGGCTCTGGTGATACAGGGCTTATAAGTGCTTGAGCCGTGTGAGGGGAAACTCTCATGCACGGTTCTTAGAGGGGAAAGCGGTAGTAATACCGCTGACCTACTCGACCAGATCCTTGAGAACAAGCAGAAATTTATCAGCCAGATCATGACAAGCAAATCCCCTGTCCGTGCTTGTGAGGACGTGGACGATACGGCGTTAAGTTATGCGGAGATCAAGGCTCTGGCTACGGGCAATCCGTATATTAAAGAGAAGATGGATCTCGACATTCAGGTAAGCAAGCTGAAACTCTTAAAGGCGAACCATACCAGCCAGAAATACCGTTTGGAGACGGAAATCGCAAGGAATTATCCGGTCAAGATTACCGCATTAAAGGAACGGATTGCCGGGTTGAAATCAGATACGGAAGCAGTGAAGCCTTTATTGGAAAAGGATAAGGAAAAAGATAATTTTTTCATAACTATCGGCGGGAAAGCCTATACAGACCGGAAAGAAGCGGGGACGGCGCTCATTGCCGCCTGCGCCGGGTTAAAGGCGGTGGATGCGGCCGGACAGATCGGAGAATTTCATGGTTTCCGGTTGTATTCAGACTTTGACAGTTTTAACCAGGTTTACAGGCTGACCATCAAGCGGCAGTGCAGCTATCAGATTGAAGTGGGGAAAGATCCGTTAGGAAATATGTACCGTATCAGTAATGCCCTTTCCGGGATTGAGAAGAAGCTGGCTGAAGCGAAGCTGAATCTGGAAACCGTGCAGCAGCAGCTTGCCACGGCAAAAGAGGAAGTGGAGAAGCCGTTTGCAAAAGAAGGTGAGCTGACAGAGAAGATGGAACGGCTGTCGGAATTAAACGTTCTGCTGAACATGGATGAAAAAGGACCGTCGGAGGCGCTTGGCATGGAGGAAGATGTTCCGGAAGTGGCAGACTGTCCGAGGAAACCGGTCAATTATGCAGGACGGGTATCGGATGCTTCCAGAATTGCAGATGGGGTGCGCAAACCCTCTGTATTAAACAAGCTGAAAGAAGCAAAGGAAAGGATCGCCGCAGGCCACGGAAACCATCCGAAGCCAGAAAGGAAAAAAGAACAGGAACTATAAAACAGAAGCTGTGCCGTCAGTCAGATGGGATGGCATTTTTTATATCATAGTATACGGACAGCCGGGGAGAGGTGTCAATCTCCGATGGCTGTCCTTTTTGTCAGAAATACGGATATGCCTGTGGACTATCCTGATTCCGATTGGAAGTGGATCTGACCAGGCATCCGTCAGAGATTGGAGGGGATTTATTATCTATGGCAGGAAAACGGGAAGAACAGATGAAGGCGATCACGGAACGGTTAGAGCAGGGGGTTCAGGAGCTGTTTACTTCGGAAAAATATACAAAGTACCTGAAAGCAATGTCGCAGTTTCATCATTACAGTTTTAACAATACGCTGCTGATTGCGATGCAGAAGCCGGAAGCAACATTGGTAGCTTCCTATGGCACATGGAATAAGAAGTTTCACCGTCAGGTGAAGCGTGGGGAGAAAGGGATTAAGATTATTGCTCCCATACCAATCCGGCAGAAAGAGGAAATAGAAAAACTTGACCCGGAGACAAACGAGCCAGTCCTGCGCCCGGACGGACAGCCGGAGACGGAGGAAACCTGGTATATCGTCCCACGTTTCCGGGAGACGACGGTTTTTGATATTTCGCAGACGTATGGTGATCCGTTTCCGGAACTGGACACGCCGGAATTGATGGGAAGCGTAGAGAACTTTCCTATATTTATGGAAGCAATCAGGAGCGTTTCGCCTGTTCCCATGCGTTATGCAGAGATTGATGGGGAAGCGAAAGGGTACTACAGCAGTGCAAAAAAAGAGATCGTGATCCAGGACGGCATGAGCGAAAAGCAGGCGATGAAAACCGCCGTACATGAAGTGACCCACGCTATGTGTCACGACCGGGACATCATGGAGGAATTGGGGGAGAAGAAAGACCGCATGACCAAAGAGGTGGAGGCTGAGTCAGTAGCGTTCACAGTCTGCAGTTTTTTCGGACTGGATGATGTGTCAGACTACTCCTTTCCGTACATTGCAGGCTGGTGCAGCGGCAAAGATATGAAGGAGCTGCGTTCCTCAATGGATTTTATACGCAAAACGGCAGGTTCTTTTATTGATGATATGGTGGAGAATATCCAGAAGCTGCAGAAGGAAAAAGAAGCAAACCGGGAGCTGGGGGAGGATGATTTAGTTTTTCAGATTTCGCTTTTAGGTGAAGAAACAAAGACGTTTTATCTTGTGGATAATGTCGGCCGGGTAGATTTTCTAAGGCTGTTACAAGATTTTGCAGACCAGAAAGGGGAAGACAGAAGCCCGGTGCGGTTTTTGAAAGAGCATGGCGTACATCTGGATTTATGGAAGGATTCTGAAAATCCGGAAAGAAATGAAGATATGCCGGATTTTTATGATGTCTTATATATAGATATGGATCATATCGTGGATGCGTCAAAGTTTTCCACTCTAATTCAGGTGGAGCAGATCATCAGCCGTGCGGAGTATGGGCATACGGCGCTTGACAGGGAAGCACATAATCTGGCAGTCCGTCATGCTTACAAACTGGACGATTTACGGGAGACAAAAAAGCTGGTGGAGGCAATGATTGAAGCGGCGGAGAATCCGGGAATTAGAAATATGAGGGAGATCATGGAGGATGCGCAGGCGGAGATTGACTTCCTGCCAGATAATGCAATCGGTCTTATGCAGATGCATGAATTTGGCTATCGGAATGATTCGGTGCTGCCGCTTACAATGGAACGGGCGGTAGCGCTTCACCATGCAGGGCTTCATATCTATAGCCTGCATGAAGATGGGAGTTCTACCCTGATGAATACGGAGCTGGATATTTTAGAGGCCGGAGGGATATTCGGTGTGGATGCAAGGGCATGGGACAGCTATCTGGTAATGGAATCCGTGCGTGAGAGAAATAAGGAAAAAGAAGAGCAGACAGATAATATTCTGGAAGGAGGCATTATGCAGGAGAAGAATGGAAATGAACATAAAGAAGAAATGAGCGAGGAATATGAGGAAGTAGAGATTTTCGAGATCCCGGCCTTGTTCTCTAATGGGCGGATAACAGATGGCGATGTGCCGGATGGATTTTACCGTTATGACCTGCGAGGTTCCGGTGACGATCCAGGTGACCCGGTTTCGATGGAGAACCGTGTTATCGTCAACCATGCGGGGACAATTCTTACTATGCAGCCGCTTCCAATTCCGGAGAGAGGGTTCCTGAACTTAGGTGAAGAACTGAATTTTACAGGCGGGATATCAACACCAGAGCAATTTCGGCAATATCTTACGGGAATGAATTTTACCGGGCTGGAAGAAAAAATGCAGGATGCGGTGATCGGCGCCAATGAAGAACTGCTGTATACAGATACAGTTGACCGTTACGCCATTTTCCAGATTGATGAAAATGGGAAAGGCAGGGAGTACCTGTTCTTCAATATGGATTTCATCCAAAGGAAGGGCATGGAGGTAGAAGGCGGTGATTATGAATTGATCTATAGCGGCAGGCTTGGTCAGCAGGAAGATTTAAACACCATTTATGAGAAATTCAATCTCAATCATCCGGAAGGATATACCGGGCACTCTCTTTCCGTCAGTGACATTGTTGTGATGAACCGTGGAGGACATGTATCAGCGCATTTTGTAGACAGTTTTGGCTTTACGGAGCTGCCGGATTTTGTACGCCAGAGAGAAAAGATCATAACGGAAAGGGCGGCTTTAACAGGGCAGGACATAGCGGCGGCGGATGATCGAAAAATATATCAGGAAGTAAAGATATTTGAAATTCCGGCGTTGTTTTCAAAGGAACGAATACCTGACAGTGAGATCCCGGAAAGATTTGTGCGCTATGAATTGCGGGGTTCCAATTCTGAACCCGGAAATCCGCTGATCGTGGAAGAACATGCGGAATCTGATTTTGCAGGGACGCTTCTGTCTGTGTATGGGCTGCAGATTCCGGAAAGAGGGTATTTGAAAGTTGGCAAAGAATTCCGTTTCGTTGACAGGATGTCAACGGTTGAACAATTTATACAATCCCAGATCGAGCCTGACGGCATAGAAACTTTGGACGGACGCAGGCAGAATGCAGTGATCCGAGCTAATGAGGAACTTTTATATACGGATATGGCTGACCGCTACGCCATTTTTCAGATTAACGAAGAAACGAAAGGCCGGGAGTACATACTCACCAACAGGGATGATATTAAAAAGTATGGCTTTGAGATAGATGGGGCGGATTACTCATTCATTTATGGCGGCATACCAACGCTGACAGACAGTATGGATTCTATTTGCGAGAAAATCACTGCGTCTCTTCCGGAAGGATATGAGGGAAATTATCCCGGTGAAGGCAACGTGATCGTCATGAACCGTGGAGGGAAAGTGACCGCATGTTTTATAGATATATATGGATACATGGAATTGCCGGATTTTATACGCCAGAGGGAACAGTTGATAGAAAGGGAATCCATGCGGTCTGTGGAAGAAGCAACGTATCCGCCCCTTTATCCGCATACGATTGAATACGCAATGGAACACGGCAGGGCGGACGACTGTCTGGAATCCAGGAAGCTGAACCTGGACTGTAAAAAGGCGGTAGAGAACGCAATCCGGGAGAATTTTGACGGGATGCATCTGAAGCAGGATGCCGCAGAGTCGGTACTGAAGGAATATGGCGCGCAACGGGTGACGTTTATCCTTGCCAATACGGTACAGCGTTTGGAACATGATGGGCGCTTTTCCAGGGACACAAAGGAATGGGCGAAAGGTTTTACGATACCTGAGAATATCAGCCGTGGCATGGACTTGAACGCTGATTATATCGTAGACAGCCATCCGGCTGTACTGGATGGTTTTATCGGGCTTTCCAGAGACATCATACGGGAGCAGGAGAAGCAGAGGGAAACGGAAATACAGATTGATATAGGAACCAAAGGCTTTACGGTGGACGGGCATTTTGGCACGTGGCATACGGCAGGGATGAAGGTGATCGGCGGGGAAGCATTTTATCTGATGGAGCATGACGAATATAAGGATTCAGTTGCCGCAATCATTGTGAATCAAAACGGGACATTGGTGGCGGAAGATCTGGAACATGGGTTTGACCAGGGAGCGAAAGAGGCTATCCGTGAATATCTGGCTGAAAAAGGGAAGGTTTATGCAATGGAGATGCCGTTTATTGCGCAATATTATGTGATAGCGGATGCGCATGGAGAAGGCGCAGAAAAGGAATTTCAGTATTTCCCGGATTTTGAAGTAGCGATAGATGTATACCAGAGAATCCCGAACCACAAGGATAAAGAAATCGGTATGGAGAGCATAGAACAGCCGCCTACCAGGATGTCTCTGATCGTATGCCAAAACGGGATTGAAACACTTACCAATATCGAATTTTGTTCCCTAAGCGGGAAATGGGTGCTTGAGGAAACGATGGAAGCGTCCCGGAAAGCGGGGGAGTACCTTGATAACTGTGACACGGAACTTGCCTATCAGACAGGCAAAGGATATTTCTCTATCCAGACCGTTTCGGATGGATATGATTATACGTTTTACAGTAAAGATTTCCGGGAGATAGACGGCGGTGTGTATGATAATCGGGATGTGTCCATTCAGGATGCAATGCATACGATTCTTGAAGAAGAAGGAATGTCGCTTGTATATAGCGAGGTTATGGATTATGAAGAACTACAGGAAAAAGTGGATGCGGTGGCGCAGGAAGAATTACAGAAAGCCCGGAAGGGCTTACAGGAGACACAAGAAGAAAAGAAGCAGGAAGAGGAAAAGGAGCCGGAGAAAATGCTGCCTATATCTGACCGGACAGAACCGGAAACTGCGCTGAATGGGCGGAGTTGTGCGGATATAGAAGAAACCGTACTCTGCTATGCGCAGGCGCAGATTGATGAAATGGGATTGGCAGACGAAGTGAAGCTGCTTGGCGCAAGGGTATACGGAAGCCGCAGCCGGGAGGGATTATACAAGGAAGGCTCGGATATAGATGTTGCAGTCTCTTACAGCGGCGATTTCAGGGAGGATGCTTTTTTCAAAGCGCTCCATGAGGACGGTCTTACGATTGCCGGAATTCCGGTTGACATCAACCCGATCTCAACGGAAAAGACAGGGACTTTGGAAGAATATTTGGAGAGTGCGGAAAAATACTTGGATGAGAAACAGAACAATATGGAAATCGGCTCTAAAAAGGTGGAGACAGAGCAGGAGGCAGGAATTACGTTTTATGTTGCGGAATGTTCGGAATTTCCTGTCTTGGGTGAATACCATGAACGGTTGGAAACACTGCAGGAAGCGATGGAATTATATGATAACATTCCGTCAGAGCGTATGAACGGTATAAAAGAGATTGGGTTTTGCCTTGAGGACGGCAGCATTTATGATGGAATGCCGCACTCTTTGATGGCGGCAGGGGAGGTTCAGAAAGAATTGATCAATGAGATTCCCCACTATAAGGACAGCGCTTTAGTACAGAAAACGATTGTGGATATGGAAACACTCCTTTCTGAACGGGCAGAACAGGACATGCAAAAGCCAGAAATAAAAGTGCCAGAGCCGGGAAAAACGGCTGAAACTACCCTGAAAACGGACAAGGGTATTTCTGGTATCAGTAAAAAACAGTCTGTTCTAAACGCCCTCCGGGAGCGGCAGGCAAGACTAAAGGCACAGGATAAGGAAAAGCAGGGGCAGAAATCACAGTCCCGCAAGAAAGGAGGACAGGAATTATGATACGGTTTGAGGAAAATGAATATATTCTGATAGCAATGTTTCAGAAGGAGAACAGGCGGGCAACCATAGACGAGATACATAACGTGATCCCCTATATTGGCAGGGATGAAGAAATGCTCGTCTTAATCAACAGTACGCTGGAAAAGCTGTGGTTCCTCTCGGATGAAGCATTTTCAGAATTGGATCTGGAACCATACAAACAGGAGCCGGTGGAGGAGGAAGCATGGACATAAACCAGTTTGCAGTCTATCAGCTAAAAAATATCCCGGAGAATCGGGAAATCAGATTTCGTCCATATCATATGCTGCAGGAGAAGAACATTCAGGTGCGGAGCAGAGACTATGAGCAGGCATATCTGGGGAGGATGCAGCCAAAAGATACGCCGGAGATTATCCGTAACCGGTTTGAGAAACAACTGCCACGGACATTCAAAGGACATTCCATCAGTGTCAGTGATGTGCTGGTGCTGAATAAAGAAGGGGTGGTGACGTCTTATTATGTAGAAAAAACTGGATTTACGGTAATTGTGGGATTTATCCGAAACGGTTCGTCCGGTGCGCTTGTGTCTTTTGACACTACGAATTTCCATATCGAAGGGAAGGAGGGGAGCTGGCTTGCCTTTGACAGCATGATTATTGACGGGAAACAATTTTTCCTGATGGAGCATGAAAAACATGGGAAAGCGGCAGCATGGACAGTTGTGGATGAAGGTGGGAAGCTGATTGTGGATAATGTTCAGGATGGTTTTAACGAGACTGTCCTGCAGCAGATCAGGGACTATCTCAATCCCCCACAAATGGTGACAGAATCGGAAAGACAGAAACCCCAGCTTGAAAACTGGCAGAAATATATGGAGAATGGGGAGTATCTCCGTAGTTCGGAAATCGACGAAGAACAGAACTATAATATGATTGACGGCAGACGGAATAATATGCCCGTAAAGGGCAAAAACGGCAGACCATCCGTACTTGCGAAGCTGCGTCGGAAACAGGCGGAGATTGCAAAACGGAGCGGGAAGCCTGTTCCACAGATGGGAGTTACAGAGGATATGGAGCGTAGACGGAAATAAGGAAAAGGAGAAGTGTCTGGCTATAGATGCCAGATGCTTCTTTTTTTGTAGATTTATTTTCTTGTATCTGGTAAAGGTTGCTTCTTGAATAATGAAGCGTTTCTTTGTATAATGGAAACACAACAGAAAGGGCGGCTCTATTCTGCCGGACAGAGGAAAGACGAAAACGGAGATGATATTGTGCAGGAAGAATCAAAAGAAGTAGTATTAAAAGAGGAATCGGTTGCGAAATATACGGTCAAGGACAGCGTATTTACATCGCTCTTTAAGGATAAAAAATATCTGATACAGCTTTACCGTGCGCTTCATCCGGAAGATCAGGAGACTGTGGAAGACGAATTGACGGACATTACGATAAGGAATGTGCTGACCAATGGAATCCATAATGACCTGGGCTTTCGGGTAGGGGAAAAGCTTATGATCCTCATAGAGGCACAGTCGTTATGTTATGCATAACATAAGGATTGTTATATAAGGTAAATAGTTATGTAAAGTTAGCCATCTCAGGCCTGAAATATCAAGGGTTTGCGACGGCTGTTTCTTTACATAACATTTTACAATGCTATAAGGCCTTTTTCAACCAGTCAATCAAATCTTCCTTTTCTTTTTTACCATATTTTGCTGTTGCATTGATAGATGTACTGTTTTTCTTAAGCTGCTCCTCTTTTATCTTAGGGTTTGTCCTTGCATAAATTTCTGTAGTCAGTATAGATGTATGGCCGAGCAGATCCCTAATATAGACAAGGTTGACCCCCGCTTCCAACAAATGCATGGCTTTACTGTGGCGGAAGGAGTGGTTCGTAATCCTGCTTTTAAAATAATCCGGTTTCTGTTTCTTTCCCATATTTATATATTTATCAATGATATACTGCGTCCCGGCACGTGTCAGCTTTTCGCCTTTACGGTTTACAAACAGGGGACAGTCAGGCACATCCCTGCCGCAACGCTTCATATAGACTTTAAGGATCTTTGCAACATTATCGCAGATTGGAACCAGCCTTGTTTTATTCCCTTTTCCGTGTAGTGTAATGGTATTCGTTGCTCCAAAACGGATATGGCACGGACATAAGTCTGTTAATTCCTGCACCCTTGCCCCGCTCTCATAAAGCAGGACAAGGACGGCCAGATCCCTAAGCTGCATGTCATCTTTCTGGTTTGGCAGGGAAAACAGGAAAGTGGTTTCCTCAAGGGTCATATAGCTTACCGGAACAGCAGGGGCTTTTTTAAAGGGTACGGACAGCACCTGGGCACACTGGCTGAACCCTGTCGGATCACGGTATTGCAGGTACCTGAAAAAAGCATGGATTGCTGCCAGCCGCTGGTTTCTTGTCCGGATGCTTATTTTACGCGTGTCCTCCAGCCATTTGAGGAATTCTTCAATCCGCTGTGCTGAAAAAGAACTGTATTCCAGCTTTTCTGGCGGAATACGGTAAGATTTCTTGTAAAATTCCATAAGCTGTACAAACGTATCACGGTACGAGCGGATGGTATGGATGGAAGCAGCAAGCTGGTTTGGAAGATAATCAGAAAAATATTTTGTCAGATGGTAAGTAAACGTGTTACCCATGGGTCTTTTCTCCAATCTCCGGGAATAACCCCGGTGTGTATTCCCCTGTTTTTTCGAGGACATTCTCCTGCCTGTCTTCAACCAGGCGGAGATAGTATTCCGTTTCCCGGATATGCTTATGGCCAAGATAAGCTGACAGCAGCGGGAGAGAGGTATAAGTATCAAACCCTTTTTCCTGCATCTGCTCAAGTGCATAGACACAGAAGGTATGCCTGACATCATGCAGCCTGTGCACTCTTCCGTCCTCCCTGTCAGGTATACCGGCATTTTTCAGGAGGCTGTGGTACATTTTATAAAGGGAAGCCCTGCAAAAAGGCTTATCTTTATGTTTTGTTCCGTGGAAAAGGAATGTATCAGGGCTGGAGTGTGAATGGTATTTACTACAGAATGATCCCATTCGTGAAAGAAGGGTGTCTGATGCAAGGACAATCCTGCTCACACGGTTTTTTCCATCCAGCACGGTCACTTTCCCTGTCTGGAAATCGACATCGCAGAGCCTGAGCATAACAACTTCCGATTTTCTGAAACCGCAGCAGTAATACATAGACATCATTGCACGGAATGCTTCGTTTTCATAGCAGGGAGCTTTGGAACAGTTTTCATCCAGCAGGGCAAACATGCGGGAGATTTCCTCCTTTGAAAACACATAAGGGATATAGTCGCTGTTGAAGGAACGCCTGTCGTCATGCCCGACATAAACATCCTGGTATCCATTAGATATCAGATATTTCCCAAAGGAAGATAGTATGCTCCTCCTGCGGGACGAAGTCACTTTTCTTTCACCTGGTTTTACTGCTGTCCAGACTTCGTACATTTCCCTTGTAATGACAGGCTCTGATATGCCCATCTCCTTGAAGAGCCTGTCCATCTCCCGCAACCGATAAAGGTCGGTTTCTGCCACTTTATAGCCACAGGAACGTTTATACTGCACATAGAGGGGAATCTCTTTTGAAAATGGGCCAGTAAATTTGAAATCATCTATATCACGCATTTGGCACCTCCAATGAGACTTCTTTCAGATGTTTCTCATCAATCGTAAGATATATTTCTGTAGTCAGGGTACTGGTATGCCCAAGGATATCTGATATCCCGCTGACCGGGACATCCCCGGACATAAGGTTTGTTGCTAGGCTGTGCCTTAAGGCGTGCGGCCCCCGGTGTCTTCCTCCAGAGTCAATGCCTGACTTTTCAATACAGGCTTCTACAACGTTGTAGAGGACTCCTCCGTTTGCATAGGCCTTATGGGGCGCACGCAGGGTAATAAAGATATGTTCTGTATCGCTGCTCTGATAACGTGCATTTTTAATATAGTCAATAAGTGGATAACGGATTTCATCCAGAAGAGGGAGCATCTGCGGGTTCCCAGTCTTATGCTGGCTAAACCGAATCGAGCCCCTGTTCCAGTCTATATCTGAAAATCGGAGACGGATGACATCCCCGGCACGCATACCAAGATAAGCAAAAAAACATACTGCGCAGTATGCAAACTTCCCAGACCTGCTGTCCGTATCAATGGAAGAAAGAATCTGACCAATTTCTTCTTTTGAATAATACGACATGAGCTTGCGCCGTGTTTCGTCATGAATCACCGGCAGTGCATCCCAGCCTGAAAAATGGATGTATCCTTCTTCATGAAGCCAGTCCAGGATCATGCGCAGGATGACTTTGTGCCCTTGTAGAGTTTTTGGTGCATACCCGTCCAGGCTTTCTATAAAGTCATATACATTTTTTCTTTCGGCTCCATGAATTTCTGTTATTCCAATACCGTCAAGATAATGGATAAACTTTGCGAATGTCAGGATGCGTTTAAACCGGGAGCTTCTTTTAAGTTCCAATCCCTCAATATACATCCTATACTCCTGGAAAAGCGCATCATAATTCCTGGGGATTTCTACGCTGTTCGGCTTATTATGAGTCTTGGCATATGTTCCGTTTTTATCAAATTCAAATAATGTCAGGAGCGGATACCTGATTGCGTACTGTATGGGAATAGAGGGGTTATACAGGTCAAAATCAAAATGCTCTCCTACAAAATCAGCTGCGTTGGAAAGTGAAATGGATTCAATTCCTTTCCTTTTGCAGTACTGGCAGAACAGTCCTAAGACCCACCGGCTTTTTCCAAGTATCTGTTGGCTATAGCCATCGTCTGTCATCCTATCTAAAAGGGCTTCCGATAGAGGCTCTAAATCATTTTTCAACATATTTATCTCCTTTCTTTGGCAGGAACCAAATATCTTTCCTTCATGCTAAAGATATAGTAAAATAGGAAGAAATTCGAGTCTGTTTTTGAAAAATTTAAAGACACATAATAAAAGGTTGAGGCTTTTACGCATCGATGGAGCATGGATAAATCTATTGAGTTAGAGAATTAGTTATGCTATGATAAGACATAAGAAAAAGCCCTGTTTTTTAAGAAACAGAGCCTGTATTTACATAACTATTTACCTTTTATAACAATCGAGCTGGACAAAGAATATCATTATCCGTGCGCTGCTTTATCTGGTACAGACTTACCATGATTATTTTGAACAGCAGGGAGTAAATCTGTATGGCAGTAAAAAGGTTAAAATGCCGGAACCAGAGCTATATATGATATTTACAGGAGAGAGAAAAGACCGGCCGCAGACGCTCTCCCTTTCAGAGGAATATTTTAATGGAAAAGAATGCTCGATTGAGGTAAAAGTAAATGTAATTTATGATGGAAAAGACAATGACATTATCAGCCAGTATGTTACTTTCACAAAGGTATACAACGAACAGGTGAAGCTGCATGGGAGAACCCAGAAAGCCGTTACAGAAACAATCCGTATCTGTAAAGACAGGGATGTGCTGAAAGAATTTTTGACCAGCCGTGAGAAGGAGGTTATAACAATTATGATGACTTTATTTGATGAAGAGCGGATCATACACGCATATGTAGCAGAGGAAAGACGGGAAGCAGCAGAGGAAAGCGTCAGGAAAGCAGCAGAAAAAATGCTGAGAGCAGGGAAAATGTCTGTAGAAGAAATTGCCAGTTACTTTTCTGAACTTTCCGTAGAGGACGTTCAGGAAATTGAAAAAGGGATGCTTCAGACAACATAATGTTTTTTGTGAAAACAAAAGAAAATAACAGTCCCCGGCTGTATGCAGATGCAGCCGGGGTTATCTATATGGAGGGAACAGTGAAAAATTCGGAGTTAATCGGAAAGGTACATTCCGCAGTATATCATCAGTGCCGTCAGAGAGGATACGCTGCCCCTGCCGATGTGCTGGTGGATATCGGAGTGCTGCCGAAGCAGAAATATGAGGACTGGCGGTTTGGAAAAGTGCGGTATCTGGAACAGGTCTGCACTTGCAATCTGAAGAAACTCTCTTTTATTATGAAACAGATCCGTTCTTATGCTAAAAAAGCCAATTTAAAGCCGTCATTTTGCTATTACAAGCGGTGGGGCGTGAAAAAGAAGCATGGGCAGAAGGCAGTAATTCCTTTACGTTTCAGCAAAAGCGGAAACCCGGAGATCGAGCGGGCATATGCAACGCACTATGTAGATTTGGGGAGAGTGGAACAGTTAAAGAAAGAGAGACAGAAACAGAAAGAGGCGGATGATTCAAAGGAGACAGTAAATAACGATGGAGAAAGAAACGGATAAAAAGTATGAAGTTATGAAATCGGTGATGGATAGGCTGAACGAGATTTTGTGTTCCTATCAGGGCAGGGGACATCAGACAGCATATATTGACCTGGATTCCCTGGCGCTTCTGGCCAGCCTGATTGTCTATGGGCAGATGAAAGGAGAAAAGCACCAGTACAAATATAATGTCGATATTGACAAGGATGAAGAAGCTGTAAAGATTTACAGGGAGCTTGCGCCGCAGACGAGATGGCGTGTGGGACGCCATACGCAGACCCCGCCAATCAGGATGAATGCATTGAAGCAGTTTGCAGCTATGGGTACGCCTGCATATAGAGAGCATATTTATTATGCAGACACAGGAGCTGTCCTGGAATGCGGGGAGATTCTGCCATTTGAGATTTTCCAATTATTTTCTGATATGCCGGAGGTGAAAAAACTGTATGTCTTTCCCTATCCGTTTCGGAATGAAAAGGAGCCGCCGGTTTATTTTTCTTTTGAGCCGACAGAAACAGCACGGGAGGAAATGCGGAAATATGTGGAGAAGAAATTTGAAGAAGCATATGAAATTGCGAGGAATGCAGGCGCTAATGTAATTCCAGATGTAGAAGAAATTAGTTTCTGAACGTCTGTGGATGGAAAGCAGACAGCCAATACTGTTATTATGGTTTAGGCTGTCTGCATCCGGGACAATTAAGAAATATCAGCGTTTTTCTGTTTTTCGGTCTGTCTGCTGTGCGGTTTCCCTAAAATCATATCTACATTGGAGCAGACGGTATTCAATTCTTTTTTATAATCCCGATAGTAGTGATAGTGTTTCTGTGCCTGTTTTTTCTGTTGCAATAGCTGTTCTTTTTCTGATTTCAGCAGTTTCAGGGACGGAAGCTTACCGTCTTTGGAATGTTCTTTCAGAAATTTCCGTGCAGCTTCATAAAGGGCGATTTCAGCGGAGTGTTCTTTCTGGAACGATCCTTTATTCCTGGATCTGCAAAATTGCTGGTAGATGGATTTATTCGCAAGGTATTGTCCGGTATAGTGAATCTGTTCGTTTGCTGCCCTCAGTCTGTCCTCAATGGATTTTAATTTTTTTCTGGAACGGGAAGCCTGATTCTTAATCTCTGAAAAAGAATCTTCCAGTGAATCCCTTGTATCATAACCATGTTCCTGTATGTAAGCGACGGTCTTAGCCATTTCCTTTAGATTGGAAAGTTTCACTTTATTGGTGTAAGCGGTGTTTTGCTGCGCTTTTACGCAATCCTGCAGATTGATTACAAGCCGCAGATCCGATTTCATAAATAAGATAGATAGAAATTCTTCCTGCGGTGGTTTGGACTGTGGAACTGTATATGGCTTTGTCTGTATATTGAGAGTATCCTCAACAATTCTTTGCTCTTTACTTTCTTTTTCTTTTGCATTTTCCTCAAATAGCTTTAAAAGATAATCTTTCTCGTAATGCGTACCGAGTGCCCGTCCGGTGATATACTTGCTGCGCTCCGGGTGAAGATAGCTGAATCTGCCACGGTTGATTTTGAATGTGATGCGGTATTTTTCCATAAGCAGTTTTTGAAATTCTTCTGCGTTGCAAGAAATAGCGGCGGCATCTTCGATTGCAGTTCGTAGGAATTCTTTCTGTGTCTGGAAAGTAGTTTTGCGTGGAGTAAGGCCGTCTGCCAGAATCTGTCTGTTACGTTCATCCAGTTTCCTTTGTCCGCTGCGTTTCGCATGATATTCCCGGTCAGTGATTTTCTTTTCTGCAGGGGCAAGCAGATCTACCTGGTGCAGATGTTCCCGGCGGCAGATATCCATAAGAGATTGCTTTAAATGAATCAGGTAATCTTTGGATACGTGGTGTTTGTATCCGGCACGGGAATCACATGCCCGTTCCATAAAGTCCTGCCGTTCTACGTCCAGTTTCCGCAGGCTGTTGATGACGATATGCACATGGATGTTGCCGCTCTCATTGTGCCCGTCCATGTGTGTACATATTAAAGCCTGATGACCGGGGAAATTTTTGCGGGCATACTCTAAGCCAATCTGCTGTGCTCGTTCTCCGGTCAGTTCATTTTCTGCTTTGTCTTTCGGAGCGAAGCTAATGATGTAATGATGGGATTTGATTTCATCATAGGATTCGTTTTTATGATAAAGAGCATTTAGCTCCCGGCATTCCATATCAAATGTAAACGGATCGCAGTTTAGCCCGTCCATGTAATATTCTTTGCGTGGGATTAATTCGCCGTTTTCGTCAAGTATCGGTTTGCCCGTAAGTTCATCGTACTGGAACATGAGGTAACGCTGTGCTTCTCCATAATCAGCATTTTTACTCGCTATGTGTTTCAGTATCGCCATGAACATAACCTCCGGCAAGGGAGTGGAAATCTCCAGCCATCTTTAACACTTCGTACTTCATCTCATAGATTCTGGTCACACTCTGGTCGATTTTCTTACGCATTTCCTGAGAATGGATGCCGCCGCTGTTGAAATGCCTTGCGATCTGATTTAGGTTGCTTCCTATTTTTCCAAACTCTGCAATCAATTTTTTTAGTTCCGGCAGGTCTACCATAATCTCATACTTTGCGGTTACTTTCTGTTTCATGACTTGCTTCCGAACATATTCTGCCAGAGGGAGACGTGCGGCTTTTGCGCTTTCAGAGACAATTTCATATTCCGTATCGGTGAGACGGAGCATAATCTGGTGTTTGTGTTGTAGCTCTTTGGCTTTTTTTGGTCTTGCCATTTCATAATTCCTTTCTGCCTAATCGGTATTCATAAGATAATTTTGTTTATAAAGGTTTCTATAATATAAGCCGATTGGAGAGGAATGGTGGGAAATGAAAAAGATTTTTTTATAGAAATGTTTGTATTTTCCGTGATTGGTACAATCACGCTGCGACTGTTTTTGACAGGAGCCAGAACAGCATATTTTGAAAAATATGCGACAATCGAGGGTATGGGGAGCGGAATCCCCATCAAGTTTGCCAGGTGCTCCAAATCCACGAAGTGGGTTTGGAGTAACTCTGGCGAAACTTGCTTTCTTATCCCGAATTCGGGATAAGATACTTTTCGGTATAATTTCTAATTTGTATTTAGAGGGTATTGATCAACATCGCTATGAGTAACCTTGGCAGGTCATTGTGTAGCGATATTATTTAAAAAAATTATTTCGCAATTGTGAAAAAAGCAGAACAGAGCAAGCTTTGTGAGCATATTTATGAGTGTTTCGTATAGTTTATTGCTTTCATGGAAAGCAAAGATGCGGAATTTGAAATAGTACAAGGAGAAATGTGTTGTTTTTGTTGTTTCGGCCTTTGCATTGTGGGCAGTGGTATCCTTTTTTTATTCAAGGCTTTTTATTAGACGGCCATAAATCGTTAATGAGATGATAAAGAAAAAGTATAATGGGATTTATACGATATGCAAAAAAGTAATGTCAATATTACATGAAAACAAAAAAGTAGTGGTTTCTAAAGGAGGGTATGATTATTTGTTTTCAAGCATTGAATGATAGTTATTCACAATTATTTCCATTGTTATAGATTTCATGCTAGATATCAGATCTCTTTTCAATGTGTCGTATGTCTGGCATAGAACGTCACTTATATTTCTTCCAACCGGACAAAAAGGAGAGGGGGTGGAGTGAATGCTTATCATTTTGTCAATTGCTTTTGGATCTACCGCCATACAAACCCGATATAGCGTAATATTCCGAATAGGAACTGCAAGTGTGGTTCCGCCTGTTCCAAATTTCACGTTTATCATTCCATCTTTTTTCATTGCACTAATGATATTTCTAATGGTAACCGGATTGCAACCTGTAGAGAGAGAAAGCAATTCGCTTGTTACCTTCTTTTCTTCACCATACTCATTTATAAATATTAAACAGTGGACAGCAATTGAACACTTATTACTAATATGCATAATATCAATCCTCCGTCAGTCATTTTATCATATAATATTAATGATGTAAATATTGACACTACACCAAACATAAAATATAATAAAGGAAAAAGATGTAGTTTTATTTTTTACATCAAAGGAGGAAATACATGAAGTATTATCAGATTATTTTTAGTCCGACAGGTGGAACGGAAAAAGTCGCAAAAGCAGTTACACGGAGCTGGCCGCAAGTTGAAATGATTGATCTGTCTGTTTCGTCTACCAATTATACGGATATTTCTTTAGAAAGAAATTCTCTTGTTCTAATTGCAATGCCATCTTTTGGAGGAGTTGCACCTCAGCTTGCATTGAACCGTCTTGCCATGGTTAGAGGAAACGAATCAAAATGTGTGATTGTTGCAGTCTATGGAAATCGGGCTTATGAGGATACTCTTGCCCAAATGGAGGATTATGCTGAAAAAGCTGGGGTTCAGGTGATTGCCGCCATTTCCGCTGTGGCAGAACACTCCATCATACATAAATATGCAGCTGGAAGGCCTAATTTTGAAAACTGTGAAGAACTGAAAAAATTTGGAAATCAAATTCTTGAAAAAGCGGTTTCTGACAGATGTTCCAAGCCATATATTCCCGGAAATAGACCATACAAAAAAGCTGGAACCGGAATGATTCCAAAAGCAGATTCTTCCTGTACTTTCTGTGGACTATGTGCGCAAAAATGTCCTGCAGAAGCCATTTCTAAGGATAATCTTAAAATGTCTGATAAAAACAAATGCATATCATGTATGCGATGCGTTTCTATATGTCCCACATATGCTAGAAAAGTCAGCGGATTTATGACTTTGGTTGCATCAGCAGCAATAAAAAAGGCTTGTTCTGTTGAAAAAACAAATGAATTGTATATCTAAAATTTTTATCATATACTTAGAATCCTCCCAGTAATTTAAGGCGGGAGGATTATTTTTTTACAAAATTATTCTGATGCGCTTGATGCAATTATGTTATCCTGTGGAAAGTTAGTGTTAAAAAATATATCAATCATATAGGATATTTTTTATAAAAATATGCCAATTTTATTGTTAAAAAGAAGAATATTAAAAGAAAATATCAATGAATATGATTAGAATAGACAATCGAAAAATTTAAGAAAAGAATTATAATTTATATATAAAAAATAATGATACGGAGGGAGAGAGATGCTGGACGCAAGAAAAAACTGGATTAAGCTGAAAAATGATATGGTAAAAGACAGGCCGATGCGAATGCTTTTCCGCAGGACGTTTTACTTTGACGAGCCGCCAGAAGTGGCCAAGCTTATGGTTTCAGCGGATTCCAGATATAAGCTGTATGTGAATGGCCAGTTTGTTGAGGCTGGCCCGTGTAAAGGAGACAGTGAAGTCTGGTATTACGACACATTAGAATTGGTTTCTTATCTAAAGACGGGAAAAAATGTAATTGCTGTAGAAGTGCTTGCATTTCCGAATGAACATGGAAATGGCAGTTTTAGCATTTTCCGTACAGGTCATCCTGGGATGTTTGTATCGGGAAAAGCCGAGAGCCGTCATATTGCGATTGACTTGTCTACAGATGAACAATGGAAGGGGCGGATAGACCCCGGTTTTTCCATTATCAAAGAATCAGATCTTTTTGCACCGCTGCAGATGATAGAGGAAAGAAAGGCATCTCCGGAGCTGATTCAATGGAACCTGACAGATTATGATGATTCATCATGGGAAAATGCAGTTTATGATACAAGACTTAGTGCTGAATTCAGTCCCGGTAACTTAAATGAGCGTGTAATACCGTTTCTTTATCGCGAAAATAAGAAGTTCATGGATGTCAGGGTAATAACGGCAAAAAATGAAAAAGATGAGATGGATGCATTTTTAGAAGGCGACCACCCGATTACTATTGCCAAAGAACAAAAAATGATTCTGGAACTGAATGCCGGGGAGGAAGAGACGGGATATTTGCATCTTAAGATAGCGGGAGGAAAAGGAAGTATTGTAAAGATTCTTACTTCGGAGGGCTATGTGCAGGAAGGATTTCAAGGAGATCTTAAGAATCCTTTCAAAAAAGACCGGCTTGATACGGAGTGCGGACACCTTCATGGATTTACAGATACCTATTATCCTGCCGGAAATGGAACCCATGACAAACCTGAAGAATATGCACCGTTTTGGTTTCGTACTTTCCGATTTGTGCGTTTGGAAGTGGAGACAAAGGATGAGCCGATGACACTATTGTCTTTTGATTATGAGGAGACAGGATATCCCCTGATGGTAAAGACAAAGGCGGGGGCAGATGATCCGGATTTTGATGCGATATGGGATATCTCTGAACGATCACTTAGAAGATGTATGCATGAGACTTATGAAGACTGTCCGTTTTATGAACAGCTACAGTACGTGATGGATTCCAGAACACAGATTCTTTATACATATGCTGTTTCGGGAGATGACAGGCTTGCCAGAAAATGTATGGATGATTTTCGGCGTTCGCAGCGGTATGATGGCCTGACGAATTCAAGTCATCCGAATTATGAATCAAATGTAATTCCCGGATTTTCCATCTACTATATCCTTATGGCGTATGACCATATGATGTATTTTGGGGATAAAGAATTTCTCCGGGAACATCTGCCGCATATTGACCGGGTGCTTGGCTTTTTCCGAAGACACTTGACGAAACATGGGTATGTGGATAAAATTGGTGGATTGAACGGGCGTGCAAGATTTTGGTCTTTCATTGACTGGGCTGTGGAATGGAACCAAACATCAGGAATTCCTCCCGCAACATTGCAGGGACCGATCACAATGGAAAGCCTTTTGTATATTTACGGACTTCAGGCCGCAGCAGAAATTGCCGCATATCTTGGCTTTAAAGATCTGGCTGATAACTATAATCTTGAAGCAGAAAATGTCAGGAAAGCAGTGCAGAAATTTATGATGGGAAGGAAAGGTATGCTGGCAGACGGGCCTGGAATTGAGGATTATTCACAGCATGTTCAGGTATTTGCTATCCTGACGGATACGGTCAGCCGGGAGGAAGGAAGAAAAGCGCTTCTTGAAACCATGGAGAAAAAGGAAGAGTATCCGCAGTGTTCTGTTGCTATGGCATTCTATCTGTTCCGGGCACTTGAGAAGACGGGATTGTATGAATATACACGGGAATATTGGGGGATTTGGAGGCGGATGCTTGCAAAGCATAGCACTACTTGTATAGAAGATGAGGTTCAGGAGCGTTCGGATTGTCATGCGTGGGGCGCTTTAATTTTGTATGAGCTGCCGTCAGTTATTCTGGGAGTCAGACCGGCTAAACCCGGTTATCAGTCGGTGATGATAAATCCGCAGCCAGGGTATTTAAAGGAAGCAAAGGGAGATATCATTACACCGATGGGCATGGTTCATGTACAATGGGCAAAAGATGAAAATGACAAGCTTCGGCTTGAATATGACGTGCCAGATGAGGTGACGGTCATGGTAAAGGAATCAGATTCAAATGAAGGAGAAATGGAGGATACAAAATGAAACAGGCAATAAAAAATAAAATGTCTATGATGAGGATTGTTGGCTATGGAAGCGGCTGCCTTGGGGCAAATCTAATGAACAATACAGTTTCATCATTTATCAGTTTCTATTATACAGAAGTAGCGGGACTTCCCATTGCGGCAGTAGGGATCATTCTTCTGGCGTGCCGTCTCCTAGACGGGGCATCTGACTTAGTCATGGGTGCAATTGTGGAACGTACATATACGAAAGAAGGAAAAGCACGTCCGTGGGTAAAACGTATGGCAATCCCATTTGGGTTATCCATATTCTTAATGTTTTTTTCACCGTCCTTTGGCATGACAGGAAAAATTGTCTGGGCAGTCTGCACTTATATTGCGGGTATTGCGATTATTTATACGGCAATTATGGTTCCATATAATACGTTGTCTGCAGTATCTACAGAGGATGTGGATGAAAGAACGAAGCTTGTTACCGCAAGAAATATGTTTGGATTTGTCGGACCGTTGGTAATCGGCGCAATCTCTATGCCGATTGTAAACTTCTTAGGCGCAGGACAGTTGGCCTGGTCAGTATTGACCGGAATATACGGCGTTCTTGGCACACTCTGTTATCTGTGGGTATATTTCAGTGTAAAAGAAGTTGGTGCAGAGGAACGATATGAGGAATATCTGGAGAGAAAGAATACGAAGCAGACTGTAACAGAAAAGAAAGGACAAAGGAATCTGCTGGATGACCTCAAAGCGCTTATCCAGAATAAATACTGGCTTATCGTATTGTTCATACAGTTAGTTATTTTCTTTAATTATGGTGTAAAAGCAGGATATCAGACTTATTATACAAAATATGCCCTTGGGGATACAAACTTTTATTCCTTTCTATCATCCTGTGGCATGATTCCTAATATTGCGGTATGCTTTATGATTCCATGGCTTTCCAGGAAGTTTGGAAAGAGAAGAATCTCTGTTATTGGATGCTTTCTTGCTATCTTAGGAGGTATTGTCATGGCACTCAATCCGGTGAATCGTACACTGATCCTGGTGTCTACACTTTTGAATTGCGCCGGTATGGCTCCAATCTGCAACTGTGCGTTTGCAATGCTTGGAGATACGGCTATCTACAGTGAATGGAAATCTGGTGTCAGAAATGAAGGGCTGTTGTTTTCGGCGGAGTCATTTGCGGAAAAAGTGGGCGGGGCGCTTGGCGGCGCTGCAGTAGCTTTTGCGCTGAGCCTTGGCGGATTTGTGGGGAATGCAGCGGTACAGACAGAATCAGCTATGGCAGTCATGACAGGGCTTATGGTGTGGTTCCCGGTAGCTGTAGCCGTAATCTGTATTTTAGCTCTTATTTTCTACGATCTGGATGGAAAGTATGATACACTTTTTGCAGAGGTTATGGAAAGACGTAAAAAATCTGGAGAGTAAAAAATATTATTGTTTTGGTTGTAATAATACAAAAAAAGAAAATCATATTTTGTTAAGTATCACCTTTTTAAGCGGTGGCAAAAAATATAATATATTTATACAATAATGTGATTTTTGCGAAATAGTAATATATGTTGGGCACATCGTTTCATTTACAGGCGGGTACCCTTTTACTATAATGTAATCAGCTTGAGTGGTGGTGCAGGAAAGAGCAGGCCCGGGCTGCTTTTCCTGCCGTAACTGTGTATTCAAACTATTAATTAAAATATCATACAAAGGAGTGTAGTTATGAGAAAATTATCCCGTATGACAGCAATAGCTATCGTAGTAGTTTTGATGTTGTCGCTTATAGGGTGCAGTAGTTCAGCGGACAAAAAGACTCATCTCACTTTTCAAATATGGGATGTCTATCAGCGTCCTGGTATGCAGGCTATGTGTGATGCCTATACGGCTCAGCATCCAGATGTAGTGATTGATGTACAGGCTACCAGTTGGAGTGAATATTGGACGAAATTGGAGGCTTCTGCTGAAAGTAATACTATGCCGGATATTTTCTGGATGCATACCAATCAGTTGCTGTACTACGCAGATTTTGGTATGTTGGCAGATGTGACGGAGCTTTACGACGATGTAGATCCTAATTATTATGAGGAACATTTTACTGAGATTTCCCGCAGCAATGCCAGCGGCAGTGACGGCCGTCTCTATGGTGTACCGAAAGACAAGGATAATGGCTTATTGGTGTATAATAAAGAAATGTTTGATGCCGCTGATGTTTCTTATCCTACAGATGATTGGACTTGGGAAGATTTGGCAGATGCGTCTCAAAAGATTCATGACAAGACCGGCAAATACGGTTTTATGGCCTATAATGATGACCAGCTGGGCTATTGGTGCTTTGCCTATCAGGCTGGCGGACATATCCTTACCGCTGACCGTACCAAGGCCGGTTATACGAATCCAGGAACTGTCAAGGGCATGGAATTTTATGTGAATATGCAGAAAGAGGACTGGTGCCCTGACCAGACATATTTCGCTGAAACTGCGCCTGGAACCGCTTTCTTCTCCGAAGAAGGAGCTATGTATCTGGAAGGTAATTGGAATTTACCTCAGCTGATGGAAAATTACCCTGAGATGCGGGGCAAGTGGGATTTGGCAAAGCTGCCTAAATGTGAGGAACCCATTGAGGATGATGAAAGTCTTGATCAGGATGGGCGGGCTACGATATCCAACGGCTTGTGCTATTCTA
Source organism: Lachnospiraceae bacterium M18-1 (assembly GCA_000403295.2). Classification (GTDB taxonomy): domain Bacteria; phylum Bacillota; class Clostridia; order Lachnospirales; family Lachnospiraceae; genus Schaedlerella. The sequence goes on from KE159609.1 coordinate 376,329, forward strand.
CAGCTGCGCACGGTAAAAAACGTGATATTGCATTGGATGTCATTAAATATTTCGGCACGGAAGAAGCCCAGCGTATCCAGGGAGAGAATGGAGCTGCGATACCTGCTTATATTGGCTGTGAGGAATCTTGGCGCGCCGCATTTGACCCTTATGATGAAAAATTGAATCTGGATATCATTTTTGAACAGTTCGATTATGCCGTGCAGGCAATTTATAATTCTGCAAGTCCTAAGTGGAAAAGTCTGGTGTTAGATGAATTGACGAATGTCTATGCGGGTAAACAGGATCTAATGACTGGCCTGGAGAATATGGAACGTGTTGTTAACACAGAAACTGCCAAGAAATTGGCAGATGAGTAAGAGGAGGGATTGTAGTGAATAAAAAATTATCTGCTGCTGCAAAGAGGGAGGAGAGATGGGGCTGGTTTATGATAGCGCCTACCATCATTGGCTTGGTTGTCCTGAATCTCTGGCCATTTGTACAGACTCTGTATTCCAGTTTCTGCGAGCATCTGGGATTCGGGCATTATAAGTTTATCGGCATACAGAACTATAAGGATATGTTCGGGAATGCAGAGTTTTGGAAAGCCACCTGGAACACAGTTTATTTTTGTATCCTGACGGTACCTGTTGGCATTGCTCTGGCCTTGCTGGTGGCTCTGCTCCTCAATGCACATGTGAAGTTCAAAGGCGGTTTTCGTACCATCTTTTTTCTGCCATTGGTCTGTGCCCCGGCGGCGATTGCTATGGTATGGCGCTGGATTTTCAACACAGAGTACGGTATTTTAAACCAGATATTGGGCGGAAGAATTCAATGGATTACTGATCCAAAGACTGCCGTGCTTGCTGTTGCCATTGTGTCAGTTTGGAGCAGCATAGGTTATGATGCTGTTCTTCTGCTTGCCGGATTGCAGAATATCCCCGGGACACTTTATGAAGCCAGCGGTCTGGACGGTGCAGGCAAGGTTCGTCAGTTCTTTTCTATTACCTTGCCTATGGTCTCGCCAACCCTGTTCTCTGTTCTGATTATGCGTTTGATGGCATCCATGAAGATTTATGATCTTATATACATGATGGCGGACGAGACGAATCCAGCACTGACGGATATGCAGAGCCTGATGTATCTGTTCTATCGTTCCTCTTTCGTAGCAGGAGACCGAGGTTATGGTTCCGCTATCGTTATCTGGACGGTTAGTCTGATCCTTCTCGTGACTCTTGTACAATTCCAAGGGCAGAAGAAGTGGGTTACATACGATGTTTAAGGAGGTATTGCAATGAAAAAATCTTTGAAACGCTCCTATATGATGAATAAACTGCTCACATATTTTTTCTTAATTCTAGGTGCGGTCATTATGATCTTTCCCTTTGTGTGGATGATCCTTACCAGTTTTAAGACGGTTCCTGAGAGTATGCAGATTCCGCCGGACATTTTACCTAAACAGGTCAATTTGGATAATTTTAAAGAGGCTATTGCCAGTCTGCCTTTTGGAAACCTGTACCTGAACACGATACTGATGGTATTCTTCCGTGTGGTCTGTGCTGTTGTGTTTAGTTCTATGGCAGGCTACGCATTTGCTAAGTTGAAATTTAGAGGTAAAAAAATTCTTTTTGGCATCGTACTGATTCAGATGTCTCTGCCAAGCCAGATTTTTATTATCCCACAGTATCAGATGGTTGCCAAGATGGGGATGGCTAATACGATCTTCGCTTTAGTTTTCCCCGGTCTGGTCAGCGCTTTTGGTGTATTTTTTCTGCGCCAGGCGTATATGAGTATTCCGGACGAAGTAGGTGAAGCTGCCTATCTGGATGGCTGCAATCAGTGGCAGACATTTTATAAGATTATGTTCCCGCTGACGGGAACATCCGTAGCGGCTCTGACCATTTTTACCGCCGTTTTTGCATACGGAGATTTAATGTGGCCGTTGGTTGTTAATTCAGATCTGAAGATGATGACGCTGTCTTCTGGTCTTTCTACTTTGCGCGGTCAGTTTACAACCAACTTCCCCGTGCTGATGGCTTGTTCTCTGTTGGCTATGCTGCCGATGGTAGTGCTGTACCTGATCTTCCAGCGTCAATTTGTGGAAGGGATTGCCGGCACTGGTGGAAAATAAGTTTTCGGACAGTCCCGACATAAATTGTCGGGACTGTCTGTTTAAATGATATATAAGGGGGTGCCTCTATGATTATACTTGATCAGAAAAACAGAATTTTTACGCTGCATACTCAAAATACCACATATCAAATGAAAGCTGACCAATATAATGTACTTCTGCATACTTACTATGGAGCAAGGATTGATGGCTTTGATATGTCCGATTTAATCCAGTGCGGTGACCGCAGTTTTACTCCAAATCCCAATGAGGCAGGGAATAACCGGAATTATTCATTGGATGTCATGCCGCAGGAATATTCAACCTGTGGCGTGGGTGATTTCCGTCTGTCTTCTATTGAATTGGAACTGGCAAACGGCAGCCATACGGCGGATATGCGCTATGAAGGATTTCGTTTGGAAAAGGGTAAATACGTCTTGGAGGGTCTGCCTGGTTTTTATAGTAGTGAAGACGAAGCAGAAACGTTGGTAATTATATTGAAGGATGCCGCTGCCCAGGTAGTGATGGAATTGTATTATAGTGTATTTGATGCTTACGATCTTATTACCCGGACTGTTCGGGTAGTCAACCAGGGAACAGAGGAGATTCGTATATGCCGCTGTGCCTCCCTCTGTCTGGATTTTCTTCGGTCTGATATGGATTTTATTACTTTTAATGCCTGTCATCTGATGGAGAGGTGTCTGGATAGGGGAGCATTGCGGTCAGGAATACAGAGCGTGGGCAGCATGCGAGGAGTATCCAGCCATCAGCATAACCCCTTTGTGATTCTCTGTGACCGCAATGCCAATGAGGAAACCGGGATATGCTACGGTGCTATGCTTCTGTACAGCGGTAATTTTGAAGCGGCTGTAGAGTGCAGCCAATATGAGAACAGCCGCCTGATTATGGGGATTCATCCTTATCATTTTGCCTGGACACTGGCTGCAGGCCAGGTGTTCACTGCTCCGGAGGCAGCAATCATCTGTTCGCCCAATGGCTTTGGGCAAATGAGCCGGCAATACCATAAAGCCATCCGCAGGCATCTCCTTCGGGATCCTTACACTGACAGACGAAAGCCGGTTTTGGTGAACAATTGGGAAGCCACCTATTTTGATTTTACGGCTGACAGACTGGCTGAAATTGCCGAGGAGGCTGCGGCTTTAGGAATCGAGCTGTTTGTCATGGATGACGGCTGGTTTGGAACTCGTAATAATGATAATTGTAGTCTGGGTGATTGGCAGGTGAATTTAGATAAGCTGCCTGGAGGATTGGAAGCTTTGGTTTCGCGTATCCAGAATATGGGAATGAAATTCGGCATTTGGATGGAGCCGGAAATGGTTAATGAAGACAGCAATCTCTATCGTACTCACCCGGACTGGGTGCTGCAAGTTCCTGGTCGCGCCCCTTCTAGGGGCAGGGGACAACTGGTATTAGATTTTTCACGTAAGGATGTTCGGGATCATATTTATGATCAGATGAAAAAGGTGTTGTCCTGCGCCGATATATCTTATCTTAAGTGGGATATGAACCGCAGCCTTACCGATGTCTGGTCAGCTGCTTTGTCTGCGCAGCGCCAGGGAGAAGTTTATCACCGTTATGTTCTGGGAATCTATGATTTGCTGGAGCGTCTTCACAGAGATTACCCGAATATCCTTATTGAAGGCTGTTGCGGAGGAGGAGGGCGGTTCGATGGCGGTATGCTTTACTATACACCCCAGATTTGGTGCAGTGATGATACAGATGCAATAGATCGTCTGCGTATTCAGTATGGCACATCCTTTTGCTATCCGGTTTGTACCATGGGAGCCCATGTCTCAGCGGTTCCCAATGAACAAAATGGGCGCATTACCCCTTTAAAGACCAGAGGAATCACTGCATTGAGCGGAGCTTTCGGTTATGAGATGGATTTGGGTAAGTGTACTGCAGAGGAGAAAACGGAGATTCAGCATCAGGTGGAAATGTATAAGACTTATTATGACCTGCTTCATAATGGGGATTATTATCGTCTTAGCAGTCCTTTTCAGGATAGTATTTATACAGCCTGGGAGCATGTGTCCCCTGACCGGCGCGAAGCTCTGGTGAGTGTAGTGTATGGCCATAATGGAGCAGTGTCGCCTTTTGGGGTTCTGAGGTTAAAAGGATTAGAGCCTGCATATCAATATCAGGTTGACAGGACAGATTCTTTTTACAGCGGTGAAGTCCTGATGAAGGCAGGTTATCCAATCCCCCAGATGCAGGGAGATTATTCTGCCTTTCAGATTTACTTAAAGGCATCCGAATAATAAAAATCCATCGGAATTTGATGTCATGACATCAAATTCCGATGGGATTCCGTATTAACTATAACTCTGTTTTGGAACCATTTTGCTTTCTCCATTCCTGGGGTGACAGACCATAGCATTTTTTGAAAGCCTGGGAGAAATAGAGCTGATTAGGATAACCGCATCTGGAGGCTATTGTTTTAATGGGAAGGTCGGTGAGACGCATTAACTCAGTTGCATTCGTCAGGCGCTGATGGATTAGGAACTCCTGAGGAGTACAGCCCATTACTTTCTTGAACTTCCGGCTGAAATAGTTGCGGTTTAATTTGCAAAAATCGGCTACCTCATCAATTGTCAACTCACGGCTGCAGTTTTGTTGGATATAAGCTATGGCCTCATTGATATAAAAGTCCTTTTGATTTTTTTCCGCAATATTTTGTCGGCTGGACGAATACTCAATAAGTTCATCCAGGAACAAATATAATTGTCCTACCAGATGGATGGGAGATTTTGTTGAATTTTCATAAAAGTAAAGCATCCGTTTTTCCAGCAGTTTTCCCTGTTCGATATTCTGTGGAAGATAAATGGGCTGATCCCACTGAAGGCCTGCCGCAAGCAAACATTCCTCCGCGCGAATTCCGTCAAATTCTATCCAAACGTATTTCCATGGGTTCTTTTCATCTGCGGTATACATATTAACTTGTCCGGGGCAGATCAGAAATGCCTGATTTGCTTCCAGACAATATTCATGTATTTCACCACTGGTGGAATGAGAGAATAGCATCCCCTTTCCGCTAATGATATAGTGTAACAGGTAGTGATTGCGGACAAAGGGACCAAAAGAGTGGAGAGGCTTGCATTCTTCCCATCCATATTGATAAGGCCGTATGTCCAGAAAATGCTCGTTGGGGAAAAGAGAAATGTGATTTATATCCATAATATGCAGCTCCTTCTAAAAATCATAATTCATTTCCTTAATGTATCATAGTAATATTACAGGGCATTCGTTGGTAAACAACACGATTATGGTATAGAATGGCTATGCTGATTACGGTAATCAATCGGTGTTGTTCCATAATATTTTCTGAAAGTACGGATAAAATGTTCCTGATTTTGATATCCGCAGGCAATGGAGATGTCTTTAATCTTAAGTGTTGTATTAAGAAGATAATCTCTGGCAGCCTGCATTTTTTTCTCCAAAATATATCCGCTGAAATTATAGCCGGTCAGTTCTTTTAAAAGAGAAGACATATGTTGGGGAGTATAGTGGAACTTATCTGCCAGTTCCTGAAGGGAAGTATGCTGATAGTTTTCTTCTATATATTGGAGTATCCCATAATTGATACCGTCCTGTTTCCGATGTATCTGCGGCAATTCGCAAGTGCTTTCATAGTCTCTGATCAGGATACCGAGTAAAAGAAGAAACTTTGCATCCATCATATATACGTAATAAGACTTTTTTTCCAGAGATTCCTGACATATATCAAGAACAATATCCATAATGACAGGATTTCCGTTTGTATGAAAGATTACGTAGTCATTTACACTGTTATAGTATACGTTCCCCATAAAAATCTTGGACAACACATCATTACCGTGAAGCAATGAGAAGCAGATGCTCTTAAAGTGCTTTTCTGGAATCAGTAAATTTATCAGTATGGTATAATTCTGTACATCTACCGAATGGCTGACCATAGGTGGAATAAGGCAGAAATCACCACTGTGCATTTGAAGACGTTTGGAATTGATCTGTTGCATAAATTCGCCTTCCAAACAAACCTGTAATTCAAAAAAATTGTGTCGGTGCATAGAAGCGGGTGTATATCTGTCATGTTGGACAACCATATAATGCTGATCTGGTGCGTGGCGGAAAAAGATGTCAGATGAAAATGTGTTGTCATTCAGGTCTGGTACTCGTGGCAGGTGGAGTCCTGAATTTTTTTCGGCATCAGTAATCGGAACTTCCAACGATAAATTGACAGGCTCCATGTTTTTGGCATCCTGTCTCCGGTTACGATGAAGAAGCTCCCAGGGAGTATAATCATGCAAAGTTTTCATAAGTTCATCTCTATTCATAAAAGCCAACTCCTCTTTATTTATACTGAAAATAGAATAGTGTATGGTAGAATCATGTAAATATATCAATAATATAACATATTTTTAATGATATTACATCAAAATTCCATTAGATTTACATAGAAGCAGGAGAAAATATCAATAAATATGATTACCACAGTCAATTGTGATTAAATGAAAAAATTATATAATTTGATTTAAGAAAAATATAGAATGTGAAACAAAAGGAGAAAAGAATTATGACGCTGAAATATTATACTGATATGCTTGGTGCTGGTTATGATAACAAATTTTTTCAAACGGTGCAGCTGCATGATGATATATTGGAAGTTGAAACACAGGTAATTAATCTGTATCCTGAATTGGCTTATGAAACTTTTGAAGGATTTGGAGGAGCGGTTACAGAGGCATCAGGCTATGTATACTTGCTTATGAATGAAAAGCAGAGGAAGCAAGTAGTTGAGACATATTTTTCAAAAGATAAAATGAATTACCGGTTTGTACGTATCCACATGGATAGCTGTGATTTTTGTTTAGACACATATGAGGCAATGTCAGATCCGGAGGACTTGGAGTTAAAAAGTTTTTCATTTGAGAGAACGGAAAAATATATTCTTCCAATGCTTGATGATATAAAGAAAGTAGCGGGGGATGAATTAAAGCTGATGCTGACACCATGGTCTCCGCCGGCATTTATGAAATCCAATGGTGATCGAAAGAAAGGCGGAAAACTAAAACCGGAATACCGTCAGATGTGGGCTGAATATATCTGCAGATATATTCAGGAGTTTCGGAACAGGGGATATAATGTTCAGAGGCTTTCGCTTCAGAATGAACCGAAAGCCGTGCAGACGTGGGATTCCTGCTTGTTTAGTGCAGAAGAGGAAAAAACATTTTTGCGAGATTATATGTACCCTGCCATGATGGCTCATGGGTATGAAGATATTGAGATTTTTATATGGGATCATAATAAAGAGAGACTTTATGAACGCGTCAGAGACGTGGTAGACGATAGCACCAGCCATATGGTAACCGGAGCGGCATTTCATTGGTATAGCGGCGACCATTTTGAGGAAATGGATCTTGTGCGCCGACATTATCCAAATCTAAAAATGATTATGTCAGAGAGCTGCCTGGAATATCGGTTGTTTGATGAAAAGAACATTGAGGATATTACAAATAGATTATGCCATGAGATTATTGGAGATCTGAATCATGGAATGTGTGCATTTTATGATTGGAATCTTTTGCTTGATGAAAAAGGCGGTCCCAATCATGTAGAGAATTACTGTTATGCGCCGTTTTTGTATAATACAAAGACCGGGGAGCTAATGCCGCAGAAAATACAGAGGCAGTATTATCATTTTACACATAATATTATGCCGGGTTCAGTTAGGATTGCAGTTACAAAATATACGGAACAGATTGATGTAGCAGCATATCATACGCCGGAAAATAAAATTGTCGTGATTCTTTTGAATAAAAAAGATAGTGTACTTCCTGTTAATTTTCGAATACAAGGAAAAGCAGCAGAAGTGCTTCTCTTAGGGAACGAGTTGGCAACTTGTATTATTGATTTAGAAAACAAAGAATAATGAACCAAAAACCAACAGATACTAAAAATTTCTATCTGTTGGTTCAAAGACTTTGACTAAAATTTATATTCACGTAACAATTGTTCAGCTAGGAAATCCAATGTAGCAAGAAGAATTTTTTGATTTTCCTGACTACATGCCTGAAATTTGCCAATGTAACGTTGCGTTGCTTCATTATCAACGGATATTTTGGAAGGGAACAGGGTATTTGCAGAAATACCTAACCGCTCTATTATCTGAGCTAAAGTTTCATAAGTCGCATTTTTTCGCCCTTTTTCAATATCTTGGATTGTTTTTACTGCCAATCCACATTGATCTGCTAATTCCTGCTGGGTAAGGTGGCAATCCTTCCTTGCAGTACGAATACGATTTCCTAAATAAGTTAATTTATCTATCGGCATACTAGTTCACCTCAAATATATTTTATCGTACTGGTTATGGAATTTACACTCCATTATAGTATGTATTAAATATGCATTAGTATACCGATTAAGAATAGAAAACTCTGTTGAATAAAAAAACAGCTTTTTGCAGCAGGGTTTACCTGTATGACTGTCTGTGAGTTGCTGTAGGAGTAATTCATGGACAGTCTTATTTTTGACCATCGACAAATTTATATATATTGGTTAAAAAAATTTCAGTTCCTCCATGGGATAAAGCTAGACAAAAACATATACTTTTGTGCCGATTTAAAATATATAATTGTACATATCATAAATTAAAAAAGAGAAACACCAAGAAGCATAGTAAGCATCTTGGTGTTTTGTTTTTTGTCGACATTTTCCGACATCAGAACAGATGTCGTTCGCCTCCTATTCATTCACAAAAAATGGACAGGAAGGAGTAATAAGATACGCAGGAAAAAAATATTAAATATTTTTTTAAAACTTCGATTATTTTTGCAAAGTCAGTTCTCCTAGGTATGAAAGGGAGAATCAGGCACTTTTTACTACGGCTTTTATGCAGAGGGGAGGTGATCCCCTTTGAAGCTGACAAAACAGGAGCAAGATATTGTGCGAAGAAAATTCTGTAAATATTGCATTAAGGTCATGGAAGGCGAAGCATTGTATTATCTGCGGCAGTTAGACAGGCAACAGCAAAAAGAAGTATGTTTTTCAGAGTTGACACCGGAGCAACGGAATCAACTAAGTGCATATGATGATTTGCTGGAGATAAATTATTTTCAGGTAATGAATACGGATGTACCAGTCCGGGATGAGGATATCAGCAATGCATTGAAAAAACTTCCGGAACGGAAACGTATGATTATACTTATGGCCTTTTTCTTAGACATGACAGAACAGGAAATTGCTGACTATTACCATTTAGTACAAAGCACCGTGCATTATCAAAAAGAAAAATCCTTGCAGATGCTAAAAAATATTTTGGAGTAACACACATGAGCAATAAGAAATATAAAGAGCCAATTGAGTTTGATATTATTCAGGCAGCTATACAAGGTGACGCTGATTCTATTAACCAGATCATTACATATTTTCAACCGTATATCAATGCTACATGTAAAAGAAAATTTAAAGATGATTTTGGAAATAAGCTGTATGTGACGGATGAATATATGAAACGAAGGCTGGAAACAAAACTGATAACTAAAATCTTAGATTTCAAAATTCAAATTTGATAATTCCAGATAGAAAATCCCTTTCTATTCTATTTGGAATTAGACAGACAATGCACCTTGACAATTTCATATTATGGAATCCTGCAGGACGTATGAAGCAGTGGAGCTATGTAATAAATACGCCATGACTACCTGTGCCTGTAACTTTGCGACATCGTGTCGCAAAGTTACAGGCATTGGAAATGAAGGAATGTTGATGCGGACATTGAAGTAAAGGTACGAGCGATGGATATTTGATTACTGGTAAAGAGATAGGGACTTAGCGGCGATGATACTGTTTCTGACAATGATACTTTCGGATTATAGGCTGATCCGGTTTGAAAAAATTGCGATTTCTATAGAAAGATTGATATAAGGCTCAATATTTTGTGATTAGTCTTTCTGTATGTTATGGCGAATGAAGCTATACCCAATAGACGCCTGTAAGGATATAACTTAGAAACAAAATAATAGACAAGTCAAATTGTTGATGTGTCAGTATATAGCAGGAGATTAGGAGATGTTATTAAGAAATGCAGCGTAATGTGAATAAGAAAAGGTTTGTTAGATATAAGGAAGGCGCAGAGATGTACAGTATGTGTCAGAGCAAGTTTGAGAAGATGGCGAAGGAGGCGCAGGCAACTTACAAATTGGATAAACTTGTTTTGGTAAATTGTGACATTTTTGAAGAATATTTGGAACTATACAGACAGAGGACGTGAAAGAGATTTAAAGTATTTCGTTAAACAAAAAGCACTTGACATTCTGTTGAACGAAAAGTATAATGGAATCAGGTTATGAAGGAGGTGCTTAAATGGCGAAAATGGGGAGACCTAAATCAGATTCCCCTAAATTGAAATCGGTAGGCATACGGCTTGCTGATGAAGATTATGAAAAGCTAATGAAGTATGCTTCTGCTCATAATCTGACCATAACACAAACACTGCTGAAAGGAATAAAGCTGTTGTTTAATGAGCCTGAAACACAGCAGTAGCAGTACAAAATCTCTTTCCTTTAATTATGAAGAAAGGAAAGCAAGATGGCAAAAGCAAGAAAAGATAATAGAGGCAGAGCATTACGGAAAGGGGAAATCCAGAGGTCAAAAGATGGAACCTATGTGTATTCTTATACAGACCCGTTTGGAAAACGCCGATACATTTATGCACAGGATCTGCGGACACTTCGGGAAAGAGAAGATAGGCTAAAAAAAGATCAGTTAGATGGCTTGGATGTTTATATGGCTGGCAATGCGACACTGAATTTTGTATTTGACAGATATATGTCTACAAAGTATGATTTGAGGAAAACCACACGCTCCAATTACAATTATATGTATGACCATTTTGTTAGAGAAGGGTTTGGAGAAAGGAAGATAAGTGAAATTAAATATTCTGATGTGAAATACTTTTACTATTATCTTTTGAATGAATGTGGACTACAGGCGAATACAGTAGATACAATCCATACGATACTGCATCCGACATTTCAACTGGCGGTACGTGATGAAATCATACGCATTAATCCATCAGATGGCGTTATGGCTGAAATTAAGAAAAAAGCAGGAAAGAATAAAGGTATCCGCCATGCGTTGACGGTTGAGCAGCAGAGGGCATTTATGACATATACTGCGGACAATCCGATTTATTGTCATTGGCTCCCATTATTTACTGTTTTGTTGGGAACAGGTTGCCGGATTGGGGAAATTGTAGGATTACGGTGGGAAGATTTGAATTATGAAAATCGGACGATAAGCATTAATCACAGCGTTACATACTACCCACGTGAAGGCGGAAAGACCAGAAAATCTGAGTTTGCGGTATCCTTGCCTAAGACAGAGGCGGGAATCCGTACAGTGCCAATGATGGATGCGGTATATGAGGCTTTTCAAGAAGAGTATGAGATGCAGAAAGAAAATGGCTTTAATAGTACCGTGATTGACGGTATGACGGGCTTTGTTTTCTGTAACCGTTTCGGGAACATCCACAATCCACAGACAGTCAATCGGACAATTAAAAGGATTCTGGAGAATTACAATGCAGAGGAAGTGGTAAAGGCGAAGAAAGAGAAACGTCAGCCTGTAATTATTCCACATTTCTCTTGCCACCATCTCAGGCATACCTTTTGTACAAGGTTCTGCGAAAATGAAACTAATATAAAAGTAATACAGGCGGTTATGGGATATGCGAACATTGAAACAACGATGGATATTTACGCAGAAGTCACCGACTTGAAGAAAAAAGAAGCAATCGAAAACTTATCACAAAAATTGGATGTATTTTAGGAGAGGGTCCTTGCGGCTTAGAGAACTGTAAATACAACAAAAATGTGAAAATACAACAAACTTACAACGAATTTGTATTTTATAATAGGGAATAATACTTGATAATACGTTTTTAAAAGTTGTCCAAAATCCCTTAAATACTGGATAATAGGTGATAATACTTGAAACGAACTTTTATTCCCGACGATGAAGTCCTTAGATGGTGTAAATAAGAAAAATGATGTAAAATCTCAGGTGACTGAAGCACTTGAAAAAAATGTAGAAGCAGAGCCGGAAAAGATTGACTTTTCCAATGTGAAGATTGAGCCAATCTTTGAGGAAACAGTTGATTTTGAGACTTTCAGCAAGTCTGATTTCAGAGCAGTGAAGATTTTAGCTTGTGAGGAAGTGCCGAAGTCTAAGAAGCTTCTCAAGTTTACATTAGATGACGGTGAACGCAAAGACCGTGTGATTTTAAGCGGTATTCACGAGTATTACGAGCCGGAAGAGCTGGTTGGAAAGACTGCAATCGCAATCGTAAATCTGCCGCCGAGAAAGATGATGGGCATTGACTCTGAGGGTATGCTGATTTCAGCCGTACACGAGGAAGATGGTCGTGAAGGACTCAATCTGCTGATGGTGGACGACAGGATTCCGGCAGGTGCGAAGCTCTATTAAAGTTGATGTAACGATGTACCGTTTTACTCGATAAAACGGGATGTACTTCATTTGATGAATTTCAGAAAAAACAGCGATTTACATCAAACTTACATCATTTGATGCAGAAAACGATGCAGAGGGAAAAAATCGCATAATCAGTAGAATGAATGGGCAGTCCTGAATGGGATTGCCCATTTTTAGAAGAAAGAGAAATATAAGTTGCTGTATAGAGAGCAGTACATAACTATGCTATTGGCTATGGAAACAAACTCAAGGAGGTGATGAGGTGCAACTTGATACAATCGGCAAAAATATTAGAAAGTACCGACTTGTGAAAAAGTATCGGCAAGAGGATTTGGCAGACAACTGAGAGTTATAGAGTTACGGAAATGTTTGTGACCATTCATTCCACACAAAGCAAGTATTTTGTGGCAAGTCGTAAGTTTGAATTACCTGAATTGAAGCTGTTGATCGACGCCGTGGAGTCCTCGAAATTTATTACAAAGAAGAAAAGTGATGCATTGATTGAAAAGATACATACTTTGACAAGTCCGGTTCAGGTAAAGAAATTGAAGCATAATAATTATGTTGTAAATCGTATTAAGCCGGATAATGAACAGATATATTACATTATCGGCGCTATCAATACGGGAAAACAGATTTCTTTCCGATATTATGATTATAGCGGATTAAAGAAAGTTCTTAGAAATAAAGGCGAGATTTATAAACTGAGTCCGTACAAGCTTCTTTGGAATGGGGATAATTATTATGTAATCGGATATTCCGAAAAGAAAAGCAAGGTTATCAATTTCAGAGTGGATCGTATTGCAGGAACACCGGAAATACTTGACAAAGATTAAATTATAAGACTATGAAATGAGGTAGTGGATATGGAGAAAGATCCATTTAAGGAATATTTGAGAGAGGCTGAACCGGATAAAGCTCATAAAGGTTATGCTTGGAGTACAGCAATCGGACTTCAGGCGGTAGACGGGCTCAAACCATCTAAATATTTGATTGCTACTGCCATTCAAAATATTGAGGGCAAAATCACAATAAAAGAAGCGCAAAATCTCATAGATACTTATTACGAAGAAAGACCGGCACATTTATCTGATGATGAGCGTACGGAAGAAGCGGATAAAGTATCTTCCCGCATTGCTGAGATACTTTCCGAAACAGCGTTTTCTTTTTCGCCGAATGAATATATCTCTATTCATCGCAAACTCTTTCAGGGTATTTACAAACACGCCGGAAAGATAAGAGATTATAATATTACGAAAAAGGAATGGGTGCTTGGTGGGGCAACCGTTATGTACGGCAGTGCTTCCGAACTGAGAGCTACCCTTGAATATGATTTTTCGCAGGAGAAAGAATTTAGCTACAAAGGATTGTCGATGGATGAGATTATCCACCATCTTGCAGTTTTTATTTCAAGATTGTGGCAAATCCTTATTTTCGGAGAGGGAAATACGAGAACAACAGCGGTATTTTTTATCAAGTATCTGAGGACACTTGGATTTTCGGCAACGAACGATATTTTTGCGGAAAATGCTTGGTATTTCAGAAACGCACTTGTCCGAGCCAATTATACAAACCTGCGAAAGAATATCCACGAAACAACAGAGTATCTTGAGGTATTCCTGAGAAATATGCTCTTTAACGAAAACAATAAGCTTCACAATCGGAATCTGCATATAAATGGACTACTGACTGATGAAAAAGTGGACATTGGAGGGCGTAAAGTAGACATTGAAACTGAAAAAGTGGATATTGAAAGTGTGCTTTCCGAAAAAGGAAAAGAGTTTTCTGTAAAAACGACAGTTCATATCCAACAGCTTTTTGAAAAGTTTGGTTTTGATGAAATATTTGGAAGAAGTGCTGTAATGGAACTGCTTGAATTGAAAAGTTCAGGTGCTTCTAAATTTATTTCCAATTTGGTACAGTCAGATATAATCGAAACTGTATCAGGTCACGGAAAGGGAAAATATAAATTCAAAAATAATACCTAAGGGCACCCCGTCATGGCTATTCGGCCGTTTCACAAGGTATACTGCCGATGCTATTAAAGATGGATTAAAATAAAAATACAAAGAAGAGGATTTTATGTATTTATGTAAAAATGATTGACTATTTTCAGAAGTATGGTATTACACTATTAGTGGTGAGTCCTACCGCAAAGTGGACTGCTAAAAGCGTTAGCAACTCTAATGGAGTTACTACACAAATGGCTATGTGGAAACGCATAGCCATTTTTTACGAGGAGAAATATGCAGACAGATTTTAAATTATACAAGGTGGATATGAAATATATCCGTAATTTACATAATATAGATGATAAAGTGCTTTTTGTTTCGCCACAGAGTTCATATTATCTCAGCAAATCCTGATTTCTCCAGTTCTAAAAACTGAAATTTATCGTTTTCTACCAATATAGCGACAGACTTTCTTCCTATATTGCAAATACTCATTTCCGAATGTGGCAAGCAGAAAATCCTCCTCCACATTAACAATTTGCAAATGGTACATGATGACGGCAAAAGATGTTAAAATACACAAAATCCAGTTAAAAAACATCAGCAATGTACCAATATACAAAAGGTCAAATCCTAAAAAGGCGGGGTTGCGGCTGATTTGATAAATACCGTTTGTCACAAGCTCCGTTCTATCGGTTTTGGAAACTCCTGCCCGCCAACTATCACGCATGGTCAACACTGCGGCAATAAATATAATTGTTCCCGCAACACTTATCACTGCACCCATAACTCGAACGGCGACAGGGCTATGACTTGTCCCAATGAAAATACTAACAAATCCCGCCACGAAAACGAGGACAGCAGCAACCTTCATTGTGACTTCCACAAATTTCACAAAACCGACTTTGCCCTTTCCAATTTGGTCTGTCTGTATTCCTTGCTTTTTTTGTCGAAGCATTTTAACAAAATAGCAACCATAGAAAGCAATTAAGACTGTTATGGAAATCAGCTTAAATTCCATTGTTCTCCCTCCAAATCCCGATTTGTCTCTTTCATTATAACGGACATCCCCTCCCAAGTCATCTACTATTTCATCTAAAATTCCTGCAAAGTAAAACTCACCTTCCACAGCCCCTTATAGGATGTATCTTTCACAAGGCTTGCCTTATACCCCTCAATAAACATCTCTGTCTGCTTAATCTCCAGTGTCTCCGTATCAAAATACTTCACTGTGATTTTCTCCTTCTGCTTAAACCCTGTCAGCAGTTTCAGCCACTTTAGGGACACCGAAAAGCTCACCGGAATACTCATCACGCCAAGCCGTACCACATCTCTCTGCGTTGTCCCGGCCTCCGTCTCCCCGCCGATTTCAACTGTAATGCCCTGGATTCTGGATGCCACGCTCCCACCTGCCGCTATGACAAGTGCTATGTAATAGCTCAAAACCGCCCATATTTTTTTCATCAATTTTTAACAAAATTCCTATTGTACTTTCCCTGGATATTGCATATAATAAAAGTACAGAAAATGTTGCCGCTTACTGATGGTGCGGGGTATAAATTATTCAGTGCGTTAAATGTTTTCGCTTACCGATGGTGCGATTATAAATTATTCGGTATGAACATCTTATCCCCACCTTCGTGGTGGGGATTTTTATTAAGGAGAATTATGAAAATACAATCCGGATTTTATTATCACATAAAGGATACCTTTTTTGAAGAAATACAGGACAGCACCTTGATGTCCAATAAAGAAGACGGTAATTATCGTCCCCACTATCTTGCGATACAGGATACACGGCATCCTGAAATTTTCTGGATGGTTCCTGTAAGCTCCCAATATGCCAAATACCAAAAAATCTATAACCGTCAGGTTGAAAAGTACAAAAAATGTACGAAGATTGTTTTAGGGAAATGCGGCGGATGGGACGCTGCTTTCCTAATCCAAAATGCATTCCCAACCACCGCAGATTACTTTGACCATATACATACAAGCAAAGGAATTCCCTTAACGCTGCATGGCGGTACTGCAAAATTAATTGCAGATAATCTCAAGAACAACCTGCGCCTGCATAAACGTGGAATTTCTCTTTTTTATGCTGATATTGACCGCATCTATAATATCATGGTCAAAAAAATGACTGACTAACGGTAAACATATGGGGGCAGAAACCTGCCCCGTACCCACGATATATCCTTTCACTAAAGCCATCAATAAAGCATCTCTCACCATCGGTTCTTTTTTTACGTTCATATAAAAAATAGAATTCCATTGCTGGCCCTGCACAGGGCAAATCTTTTGGATAAACTGCATGTCAGCCAAAGCATGATAGATTGCCTTGACTATCTGGTTTATTCAATGAAAGCGAAATGTAAATAATGTAACTTATTAAAACGGGAGGTATCTATGATGAACATGAATTTTAACTTTAACAATCCTACAAACCTGATCTTTGGAAGCGGAAAATTAAATGAGCTTGGGAAACAGAAAATGCCTGGAAAAAAGGCGCTGCTGTTAATTTCCAGCGGGAATTCCGTTAAGAAATACGGAACCCTTGAGCGTGTGGAAGAACAACTCAGGCAGGCAGAAGCCACATATGTGGTATGCGCCAATATCCATGAGAATCCTTCAAAGGAAGTAGTAATGGAAGCTGCTGCAATTGCAAAGGAAAACCAGTGTGACTTTATCGTAGCTTTAGGAGGCGGAGCGGTACTTGATTCTGCAGTTGCGGTAGCGGCTATGGCAACCAATCCCGGAGATCTGTGGGACTATGTGAACGGCGGAACCGGAAAGGCACAGCCGCTTGTAAATCCAGCATTGCCGATTGTAACTATCGCTACCAGCTCAGGAACCGGTTCAGAAATTAACTGCTGGGGTGTAATCTCTAACCACGAAACGAATGAGAAGATTGGATTCGGTGATCCGTCCATCGTGCCAGTGCTTGCCATTGTTGATCCGGAACTGATGAAGACGGTTCCTGCGAAGTATACTGCTTATCAGGGATTTGACGCACTGTTCCATAATACAGAAGTGATGATTTCCAATGGCGTCAATATTTTAAGCGAAACGATTGCACTTTCTGCCATTGAGAGCATTTACAAATATCTGCCCCGTGCTGTAAAAGATGGAAATGACCTGGAAGCACGTGAGCATGTAGCTTATGGAAGCACGATTGCTGGGATTACCATGCAGCTTACGAACACAACGGCGCAGCACTCTATGGAACATGCCATGAGCGCTTATCATCACGATTTACCGCATGGCGCGGGGTTAATCATGATCTCTAAAGCATTTGCAGAATTTTTTATTGAGAAACATGCCTGTGACGGGCAGTTTATCAAGATGGCAAGGGTCATGGGAATCCCGGACGCCGACAAGCCGGAGGATTTCATCACAGCGCTTGTAAGTTTACAGAAGGAATGCGGCGTGGATGGCCTGAAAATGAGTGATTACGGTTTTAAACCGGAGGAATCCATGACACTGGCGGTAAATGCAAGAGAAACGATGGGCGGGCTGTTTTTGTCAAATCCCTGTGAGATGTCAAATGAAGAATGTGCGATGGAGCCAGAGTGGGAGAGGCGCTGAACCTGTATGAAGACGGCGGCAGGGATGCAGAGAGCAAGATTTCAGAGTGGCTTAACAAGAATGGCATATCATAAGAGAAATCAGAATCCATACTCAGGGGCATCCCATTCTGGCCATGATGGGGGGGCCTTGGGTATGAAAAATGAATTAGACTATATCAGGATTGGCGCTGCCCTTGGCGGAAATCAGGAATGGTTTACAGACTGGTCCATGTATGATGGGGGCTGTGCGGCAGTGACGGCCTGTGACGTCTGTATGTATCTGACGCTGAGAAAAGGGATAGAAGGATTGTATCCATACAGGACAGACAGATTCACAAGGCAGGACTATATACGGTTTTCACAGATCATGAAGCCATATCTGCATCCCTGTTGGCAGGGGATTGACACATTAGAGCAGTATATTTCGGGATTTTCAAAATATTGCCGGGATATAGGGGGATATATCCTGAATATGGAAGGATTTTCTGGCAGGTTTTCAGTTGAAGGGGCAAAAGGAGTGATACAGCAGCAGATAGATAAGGGCCTGCCGATTCCCTATCTGCTTCTGTACCATAAAAATCCTTCCTTCAAGGATTTTGAATGGCACTGGTTTAACCTCGCTGGGTATGGAGAATATGGCGGGGGATTTTATGTAAGGGCTGTCACATATGGCTTGGAATATTGGCTAAACCTTGAAGAATTATGGGATACAGGGCGAAGCAGAAAGGGCGGTATGGTACTGCTGTCAGTGTAAAAAAAGTGTAAAAAATAAGTTGGAAAGGATTTGACAGCTATGAATGAAGTAATGAAAAGTTTGTTATCCCATCAGTCAATCCGTGCATACACGGAGCAGATGGTAGAGGAAGAAAAAATAAATCAGATCATTCAGGCAGTGCAGTGCAGGCAGCGCCGAACTGGAACAACCGTGCAGGAAAATGGACGGACATTGCGGCGGATTTTTATAAGCATCCATATGACCATTACCCGGAAGTTCCGGAAATGCTGAAACAGCAAGGATTCTATTCTGGATGCAGATGAAGCAGGAGGAAAATATGGTGTTTGAGAAGATTCTTGAAACGGGAGTAAACGGCAAGGCTCCCGTTATAAAGCTGAACAGCGGGTATGATATGCCTGTTGTGGGACTCGGAACTTACAGTTTACATGGAGATACTTGTGTAAATTCTGTGCGGGCTGCTATTCAAAATGGCTATCGTCTGATAGATACGGCATCTTATTATGGAAATGAGCGGGAGGTCGGCGAAGGAGTCCGCAAGTCGGGAGTACCCCGTGAGGAGATTTTTGTTATTACCAAATTGTATCCAAACCAGTACGGTCATGCGGCAAAAGCCATTGACGAAGCATTGAGTAAATTGGATATTGGATATATTGATATGATGCTTTTGCACCATCCGGCTTCTGATGATGTGGCTGCTTATCGCGCGATCGAAGAAGCGATACAGGACGGAAAAGTACGTTCTGCCGGGGTGTCCTGTTATTATATCCGGGAAACGAACCGTTTCCTGCCGAAAGTTAGGATAAAGCCTGCACTGGTTCAAAACGAGATCCATCCATATTATCAAGACAGCAGGGTGACCAGGCATATACAAAGCCTTGGCCTGTCTGTCCAGAGCTGGTATCCGCTCGGCGGGCGTGGATATACAAAAGCCTTGCTGGAAAATAAAACCCTTTGCCAGATTGCGGCAGTACATGGGAAATCACCGGCACAGGTAATTCTTCGGTGGGATTTACAAAGGGGTGTGATCGTGATTCCTGGTTCCAGTAACGAAAAACATATTTGCGAGAATATATCCATTTTCGATTTTAAACTTACAGATGAGGAAATGGAGAGAATTGCAGCATTGAATAAAGATGAAAAACATGATTGGTACTGATCCTTGTGTATCAGTAAAAGAGAAAGGACAAAACATTATGAAAAAAAGATTATTTTCTATATTTTTATGTATGGTTCTCATATAAGGTAGAAATAAATATACGGGAAAGAGGTTTGATAAATAGGGAAGGAGCATAGGAAAGTGAAGAAAAAGAGGGTAAAACTATGTGTGGATATATTTATGATTATTATGCTGCCTGTGCTTATGGCATATAAACTGGTAGGGGAAACAGTCCATGAGTGGTGTGGTATTGGTATGTTTCTTTTGTTTCATGATAAAAAGGAAAAGCAGAATCTTCGGATCAGTCTGTTAAGGAATGCTGCAGAAAATAAAAGAGATTACGGGCTTTGACTATTTATCGGCATATGGTAATTATGTGCTTCATACTGCGTATTTGATATGGATGGACGGCAAAAATTTAGACCGCTAAATATACTTCTATTCTATGTATTTATGGAGGAAGTCAGATGGAAAAAAGAAAGAAGCATAATCTGAACAAATATTGCATGATGACAAAGATAAAATTCTGGGGGTTCGGCATGACCGGACTTCTGATTTTTGTGATTCCCATGGAAATTGGCGGAATACGCCAGATTGGGCTGGTTCATCTCGGAACCTGCATCACGGCAATCCTGGGCGGTGCTTCAGAATATGTGATCTGTGGTTTTGCGGTTTGAGGAGTCATTCTGATTGCCCGAGAACGAAAAAAACGTTTTTCTGGATTTTTTAATTCTTTTATGACATGTATGTCTTTGATGGGCACAGCATGTATAACACTGTATATTTTAGACCTGGCGCCGTCTTTTCTTATGAAAGAACGTTTTATGCCGTTCATTATGAAGCAGGTGTTATACCCTACATTGCTTTATACAGGAATCTCTCCATTTTTTATGCCATTTTTACTGAACTGGGGACTTCTGGAGTCTGTCGGGGTCTTATTTAAACCGATTCTTCGGCCGCTGTTCAAATTGCCGGGAAGGGCAGCAGTCATTACGGTATCCGCCTTTTTTGGTTCGGCTCCTGTAGGGATCATTACCGTTGACAATTTGTATAAAGACGGTAGATTCACACATAAGGAAGCATTTTTTATGGGAACCAGTTTTTCTACCACCGCAATTTCTTTTATGGTGATTTTAAGCGAGCTGGGCGAAATTACAGAGTTCTGGGGAATCTATTTCTTTGCATGTCTGGCAGGGCTGGCTTTGATTGCTATTGTTATGGTAAGGATTTACCCCACAGCCGGACAGCCGGTAAGCACATATGGCGGTCAAGTCTACGTAAAGGAGGAGGATACGGATCAGGAGACAGCTCTTTTTATAAGAATGCTGGAAGCCGGATATAAAAAAGCCGGCAATGCATTGGGACTACGTCAGAACTGCATCAGTATGGTAAGAAATTCCGGAACCCTATTGTGCAATATGATCGGAAGCTCTTGCGGAATGGTAATCCTGGGGCTGCTGCTGCGCTGGTGGTTCCTTCATTGCCGGCGGTATATGCGGCAATGGAAGAAAATTTGGTTTCAAAGATTGTTTTGTGCTCAATGCCGGTGCTGAGCATTGTAAGTATTCCTTTGACCATGCCGGTATTTTTCAATACGACTGTGAAATATTCTGCAAAGGATTTATTTCTGATATATGTGGAACGTATGATACTCAACATCATCATCGTGTCTGCGATCATACATTTCTATATATGGTTTTAGACTGGAGCATTCCGGGGATGCAAAGTTTTTACGATTCCCGGACTTAATGCTCTCTGGTTCGGAGAAGAAATGCTTCCTATACAATTCCAGGGGAAAAAGATCTGTAGCCTGGAGAAAAAATGTTACCTAATTAATTATATGCTGACAGTCTGGCGGCTGAATGGAGCTGTATATGAACAAGAAAAGAAATGAAATATGTAAAGGGGCTTTGAGCGGAATCAAAGTCTTGGATTTGGGTCAGATGGTTGCGGCGCCTTATTGTGCAATGATGCTGGCTAACATGGGTGCTGAAGTGATTAAAATAGAAAAGCCTGGGGGAGGGGACATTTCACGTGAAAATATCCCGCAGAAGGATGGAATCAGCACCTATTACATAGCGTACAACAATAGTAAATCAGGAATGTGTATTGATCTGAAAAGTGGAAAAGGAAAAGAAATTTTGACGGCTCTGATCAAGGAATCGGATATTTTGATCGAAAACTTCCGACCAGGCGTCATGGAACAGCTGGGATTTGGATATAAGAAAGTATCCGGGATAAATAAAAGGATTGTATATGCGTCGATTTCCGGGTATGGACAAGACGGGGATTATGCATTGAGGGCTTCCTTTGATCCGATCGCACAGGCTGTATCAGGAATGCTAAGCGTTACGGGAGAGGTGAAAGGCAGCGGATTCAGATGCGGCGCTTCAATTGCTGATGTGCTGGCAGGGCAGAATGCAGCGTTTGCAATACTTGCGGCATTGATGTATAGGGAAAAGAGCGGAAAAGGACAGTGGATTGATATTGCACTGGCAGATTCCTGTATCTCAGCGCTTACAAGCATCAATCAGATTTATCTTACAACAGGGGAGATTCCATCACCAATGGGAAACGGATTTGAGGCAAGCGCTCCTGGAAACTGCTATCCGGCAAAGGATGGCAATATTATGATCCTTGCAGGAACAAACAAGGAATGGAAGAGACTGGCAGCGGCACTAAAGCATCCGGAGTGGCTTCGGGACGAAAGATTTCTGAATGCCGCAGGCCGGGTTGAGAACAGAGCTGCCCTTGATGGAATGATACGTGAGCAGACTGCGCAGTATGAGGTACGGGACCTGATGAAAATGCTTTTGGAGTATAAGCTGCCTGTCAGTGAGGTGCGAAACATTGCACAGGTAGTAAATGACCCGTATTTCAGCGAAAAGCGGAAGATGTTTGTTGATGTAGACCATCCGGTGCTTGGTTCTGTTAAGGTAACTAATCTGCCTATCCATATGTCCGATACACAGCCCTATATCCGAAAATGTGCACCCCTCCTTGGGCAGGATACGGAAAAAATCCTTGATCAGCTTGGATATAGAGAAGAGGATATAAAAAATTTGAGAATGGACGGAGTAATCTGATCTTCTATATAAAATGTCCTCCAATCCCGGCTTGACGTATCTCTACACTCTTCATATATTTTCCTGTATGGCTTTAGAAAGAAGGCTTATCAAATAACATGTATCAGTCGATAGATAATTATGTAAATAGTCTGGCCATAACGGAGTTGTTTCTGACAAAAGGGAGGGGCCGCTATGAGAAGTCCATGGAAGATGTTTTGCCGAATTATGGATAAAAGCATTGAATTTTGTGGACTTTTGCACTATACTGAAACCAGTGGAGAATCTTAAAAAATAGGATTATGAGGATGTGTTGAGATGATCAAGGATAGAGTATTTCAAAAGAGAATAAAGGGGAAGGTTCTGGCGATGGCAATGACAGCAGTTATGACATCGCTTTTTGTGCCGTTGACGGCGGGAGCTGTTGATCCGAGATTTGCGACAGAAGAAGAGCGGAAAGCTACGCACCATGTGGAATCTAATTTTAGTTCAACGGATCTTATATTGACAAATGATGAAGATCACGGCTACAAATGGGCAGATGATACTCCGGCACAGGGTAAGTGCTGGGTTAGTAAAGGTGTGTGCGGAGGTCATAAGGTTACTGGCAATTCAAACCACAGTATCAGGGTAGAAGGAGGAAAACATCGTATAATTTTAGAAAATACAAATATTACTCCTCAAGTAGTTACTGAACCGGATGGTACGACTAAGGCATATAGTGCAATTCAAGTGGCGAATAATGCTGATGTAACCTTGGTCTTGAATAGTCCGGAGAATACTTTGACAAGTCCGGATGGATGCGCGGGAATTTATGTATCGGAAAACGCAAAGCTAACCATAAAGAGTCCGAATGATACGAATATATTGAAGGCCAGAAGTTTAGGAAATGGTGCTGGAATAGGAGGACAGGGGGCTGTAGGTACTGGTGGTGTCAGTGCGGGAACTATTTCTATTGGAAGCGGAAAAATTATTGCACAAGGTGGTAATAGAGGAGCTGGTATTGGTGGATGTGGTGATGGCTCGGTTACACAGATTAAAATTGACGGTGGAACTGTAATTGCCAAAGGTGGGAAGGGGGTTCCGGCAACTAATGACCCTAATAATAAATCAAAAAAACCATTTGGTGCGCCTGGGATTGGAAATGGAAACTCGTGCTCCGCTGGTGGAAGCGTATTGATTAATGGAGGTGACGTGACTGCTATAGGTGGAACACATGATTCAACTGCAATAGACATGGATGAGAAATTTGCAGCCGGTATTTCTGCTGATAGTCTTACTTCGGTTAATGGGGGAAGAACGGTTATTGTATCTGATAGATTAGATATCAAAAAATCAAAGAAATTTAATGGCTTACAGTGGGATCTCAGCCGAAATGAAGACGGCGAGCTTTTAGCCAGTGATGGAACTACAGTATTAGACAATGAAAATACATTTATCGATGATGTTTTGAGCCAGAATGGTGTGAAACACGGGAGTACTTGTACAGTAAATGGCTCAGCAGAACTGCCGGCAGATTTTAAATTAGGAGCAGGCGAAACATTAGTAATTCCAAAAGATACAACTTTAAGAGTTCCTACACAGATTCGATATCAGGGGATAGTTGATGGCTATGGGACTCTTGTTAATCCAGGAAACCTGATACCTCAAGGGCCTGATGCGGATATTTATGACAATGGTATGAAGTATAGAGCCTCTTTTGATCCAAATGTAGATGTCGTATTTAAAGCTGAAAAGGATGAGGATAAAATACCAGCTTTTACTTATCAGGGGGTGGCCTATAAAGGGGATGCGTTGCCTGAAAATGAGATATTTAAGATCAATTCAACCAGAGATGATGTACTTATTGGTGGAAAGAAGATAACATGCCCTGTTGATACTGTCAATTTGTCGCACACATTCAAGAGGACAGACAAAGATGATCCGAACTATAAAATAGAAGTTGATGGTGTTAAAAATGCCGGAACCTATCAGGTAGTATTTTCTTATGGAGGAGCGGAACTACCTGTGACATTTAAAATAAAGCCGTATGATATTAGCAAAGATGGAGTGGCAATTGGAGAAATTCCGGAAAAGGAATATAAAGGGGCATATTATACCCATGACGAATTTAACGCTAGTGACATACCAATCACATTTAATGAACGAGAGGTGGAGGAGGAAGATTATACTTGGGATCCAGAAGCGAAGATGAATGCCGGAGAGGCTAAGATGACCATAGAAGGACTAAGGAATTTTACTGGTACACGTACAGCCTTTTTCACAATAACTCCGGTTGCTATTGATGGGGAGAATACTGTAGTAGAGTTGAATACGGGCGACCCTAGTATTCCTGGAACTAGCGAGAAGGCTTGGAATCCTACTTATAACGGAGTATCACAGGAGCCAGAGGTTAAAGCTGTTAAGGTAACTGCTAAAAGTGGATTGCAGTTAGATCTAACAGAATTTGATGTGGCCTGTGAACGTGTGTCGGACGGAGAAAAATTTACTGATGCAGGAAT
The DNA here is from genome assembly GCA_000403295.2 of Lachnospiraceae bacterium M18-1. Classification (GTDB taxonomy): domain Bacteria; phylum Bacillota; class Clostridia; order Lachnospirales; family Lachnospiraceae; genus Schaedlerella. Next base: position 401,888 of record KE159609.1, read on the forward strand.
TATCAAAGTAATCATTACTCCAAAAGATAAAAATGTTAATTTTAAAGGAGAATGTAGTAAAGAATATGTTATTCATCCAATATCGTTGTCAGTAGATTCGATTACTCCTGAGTATACAGAAAGACCATATAACGGCAATGATGAAGTCGCTATAAAAAGTGTTTCGGTCGATATTAGTCCAACAGGAAAAAATGGAACGTCATTCTATCCTAAGGATTTAGAAGGGGAGGATTTGGTCAGGGTGCCAGTACCGGCAGATATGGTTGGTTCAATCTCGTCTGGTGGAACTCCGGTTGGAATTGCGGAAGTAAGGGAAACAGCTTATGGAGAGATTACTTTGGGTGAGGATGCTCATCTTGCTGGAAAGAAAGGAATGAACTATACTGTAGCCGGAACATATTCAGTAGATGGCAATACACTGACAAATGGAGTTAAAATTACACAGCGTGCTGCGCCTGAATTGGAGGTGTCCGGTAACGCGATTCCGGACGAAACTACTCCGCCAAACTTTATCAGCAGTTTGAAAATTGTAGGTGCAGGGGGCGATATAATAGATAAATCTGGTGACATCTATTATTATAAATATGATGGACAGGGGGAAGCACCGACTAAAGATGGTAGTGCATGGTTGAAAGGAAAACTTAATGAATTGGATGAATTGGCCTGCGGTTCCATGCCTCCAGGAAGTAAAGTGATGTACTATATCTATACTAAGGGAACAACAAATGTGATGGAAGGTGAGATAAAAGGACCTTATACAGTTGAATCATCTTTATATCCGCGAAAAGAGGGGCCGCCTGCTAGTATCTGTAAGTTGACTGCAAATGCTGAGCCAAATGAAAATGGAGAAACCTATAAGCTGACAATTGAGCCACAACAGATTATTAATGATGAATATCCAACAGGGCGTTATTTATACAGCTTAAATAGCGAGGAAGGCCCATATATAGACGGCGATCCAAGTATATTATTTGATGATGTGGAACCAAAGACAGAGTATACTGCATATGTCAAATATGCTGCAAATAATGAATATACGGAAAGCGAAGCTGCAACGCCTACCAACACAGTCACAACAGGAGAGGGAATAGCGCAGAAACTTGAGATTTCATGTAATGGAACGACTCAGAGTGAAGGTGAGATTCATTTTTCGGGTACAGCAGATGTGAGTATAGTATATTCTGGTAAATTGCAGAATCCTCCAATTTATTACACATTAGATGGGAAGGAACCTAACGCAGGAAGCACTCTGTATGAAGGACCATTTAAAGTTGACGAGAGTCGGACAGTTAAAGCGATTGTTATGAAGCCAGGGGTAGCAAGCAGCGAAACAACAACGGTTTCATTGGTGAAAGATGGTGATTCTAACAATCCGGGTGGCAATCAGCCGGGCGGTAAAGAGGATGTAATACCGGTTATCAAGGCGTTAGACGACAGTACAATACAAAATTCCCCATTAGGAAGTACCGAGTTTAACACCATGGATGCAGTAACACAGCAAATGGCAAGTAAGATTTTGCTTAAGAAGGGTTACTCCAATTCACAGATGATCTACTGCGATCTGACTGTACAGATCAGAAGAGAAAACGGTCAGTACACAGACGCTACGGAGGAAGATTTTGCAAAGGCCGGAACTAAAGGGATTAGAGTAGGGCTTGCATTTGAAGGGCTCAGAGCATTTGGACTTCCGGCTGAGGTCAATGGCGAAAAGTATAATTTTGCAGTAAGCCATATGTTCTCCACAGACATTCCGAGACTGTCAGTCACGGCAGGTCAGACAGAAGAACCTACTGTTAGTAAGACGGCAGATGGCAAGGGCATCGCATTCTATGTAACAGGTACATCACCTCTTGCGATTGCCTGGGCGGATATTGCGAGCAGTGATCCGAATCCTGTAGAGGATCCGGATGATCCAACAAACCCGGATGACCCGAATAATCCGACAGACCCAGATGATCCGAATAACCCGGATGACCCGAATAATCCGGCGAATCCGGATGATCCGAACAACAATCAGCCAGGTGACGGAGACCAGAATGGTTCGGATGGAACCACCTCCCAGACAGATACGGAAAAACAGGGAGTTTCGGATGACAGCAAGAACGCACTTTCTAACATCATGCCGAAGACCGGAGACCCGCTCTCATTTGTTCCGTGGATTGCGGCAGCAGTTATAAGTATCGGTGTTATAGCAAGCATCATGAAAAAGAAGTCTGGAAAGAAGAACACGGATAAAAAGAAAAAAACAACTACGGCTGCGAAAAAGAACACACAAAAAACAAAGAAAAAGAAATAAATTAACAAAGGCAGGACATGACACTTGAAGGAGGTCATGTCCTGTTTTTTGCAGCGAAACTCTTGAATATTGTAGTCAGATTATTACAATTGAGGTATACATTATATTGTGTCCTGTAACTTATTTTGTTTGTCATAAAGGATGCAGATGGTATTCTGTCATGGCTATTCGGTCGAGCCGTAAAATATACCCAAGGGCATCTCATCATGGCCATCCGGCCGTTTCACAAAGTATACCCAAGGGCATCCCATCATGGCCATCCGGCCGTTTCATTAAAAATCCCTTGACTTTTTGGTTCATCGTTCTTATAATATACTAATAAGTAACTGATAAGTAACTAATAAGTATATTTAATTTAATCATGAAAGGACTAGGAGGAGATTATGGCAAAGCAAGCGAGAGTAAAAGTGCTGCACGAGGTTCCGAAGGAATATGGAAAAGATTCATGGGTATTGTGCTTTCAATACGTCCGTTATGAATATACGGACGATACCGAGCAGGAAGGATACCGTTTTATCTGGCGCAGGCCTAATGGGAATATGCAGGGAGCCCGCGGCCAGGCCCGTATTCCGTCTGTGTCGAAGATGCTGGAATTGGTTTCCATGGCCATGGCGGAAGGCTGGGGAGACAGGAACGGCGACCCTTCCGGACATGAGGACGGCGGGACACAGTAGACAGTGATTGCCTTCAGCATCAAAGTAGGGCATAAAGGCGGAACGTTTACTCGACCTGCCAGTAGTTGCTGTTCACGGTGTCTTGCACCATGCTGCAAGGCATCCGGCCAATTCAGTGATGGGGCGGGCATCCAGCCCCTCGCCGAGAGGCGACTTTTCAATGGGCTGGATGCCGTTACTGTGAGCACCCGGTCAGGGTGTGAACAGTAACAATGATCTACAAGATGGTTTTTATTTTATCTTGGTTTTATAGAAAACGAAAGAAAAGACTTGACTTTCCCGCATTCCATGTGTTACAATTTCCGTGCGAATGGAAGTAGGTCTTTTTTTTATGCCTAAATTTGATGGCTTCGCAACCATCAGTAACATGTAGTGAATCAATGGGGTGTCCGGAGATTTTTGGCCGCACCGGTCTTGGCGGCGGAGTCCTGAAGGATGCTCTGAGAAAAAGCGAGGTGGAAGTTGTGCGCACAAGAATTACATTGGAATGTACGGAATGCAAGAACCGCAATTACAACATGACCAAGGATAAGAAAACACATCCTGAACGCATGGAGACCAAGAAATACTGCAAGTTCTGCAGATCCCACACACTGCACAAAGAGACGAAATAGTCATTTTGGAAGGAAGTGGATGATATGAGCGGAAAAGCAGAAAAAACTCAGAAGAAAAGCTGGTTCAAAGGACTTCAGGCAGAGTTTAAAAAGGTCATCTGGCCGGATAAGAATGCGTTAGCCAAGCAGACAACGGCAGTTGTAAGCGTTTCCGTATTACTGGGAGTGATCATCACAGTGATCGATGCTATCATGAAATACGGGATTGACCTTTTGGTGAAGTAACAGCCATGTAACTGTTCAGAACAGATACTAAGCCATAACGGAAAGGTGATTTTATGTCAGAGGCAAGATGGTATGTGGTTCATACCTATTCCGGGTATGAGAACAAAGTAAAAGCAAATATTGACAAGACAATTGAAAACCGTCATCTGGAAGACCAGATCCTGGAAGTCCGGGTTCCGCTGGAAGAAGTAATCGAGCAGAAGAATGGTGTTCAGAAGGTCAGCATGAAAAAGCTGTTTCCGGGCTATGTAATGATTCATATGTATATGAATGATGACACATGGTATGTTGTCCGGAACACAAGGGGCGTGACTGGATTTGTCGGGCCTGGATCCAAGCCGGTTCCTCTGGAGGAAGACGAGATGGAGAGATTCGGCATCCGCCAGGAAATAAAGGTCAACTTTGTACAGGGCGATGCTGTAGTCGTACTGAACGGCGCCTGGGAAGGCACTGTCGGCGTGGTGCAGAGCGTCAACGAGCAGAAGGAGAGCCTGTCGATCAATGTGGAACTGTTTGGCCGTGAGACACCGGTCGAGCTCAGCTTTTCAGAAGTCAAGAAGATGGATTAAGAAGTGGGAGGGACTTTTGATCCCGCCAATACCACAAGGAGGTAATGAAAATGGCAAAAAAAGTAGAAGGTTATATAAAGTTACAGATTCCGGCCGGCAAGGCAACTCCGGCACCGCCGGTAGGTCCTGCACTTGGACAGCATGGTGTAAATATCGTTGAGTTTACAAAGCAGTTCAATGCAAGAACCGCAGACCAGGGAGACCTGATCATTCCGGTTGTTATCACGGTTTACAGTGACAGAAGCTTCAGCTTCGTTACAAAGACTCCTCCGGCAGCAGTTCTGATCAAGAAGGCCTGCAACATCAAGTCCGGTTCAGGTGTTCCGAACAAGACTAAAGTTGCAAAGATCACCAAGGCTCAGGTAGAAGAGATCGCCAAGACAAAGATGCCTGACCTGAATGCCGCATCATTGGAAGCTGCTATGAGCATGATCGAGGGAACCTGCCGTTCTATGGGTGTTACCGTAGAGTAAGTGTTCAGGACTGAACTGTGCATTTACTGCACTTTCCATGTGAAAACGCAGAGAAGGCAGGGCAGGCCCCATTGCCGCAGGCAATTATCACGGGCTTTACCCTGGTAACGAAGAAGAGATCAGTGGGAGGGGTTCGATCCCGCCAATACCACAAGGAGGTTATATAGAATGAAACGAGGAAAGAAATATATCGAAGCTGCAAAACAGATCCAGAGAGGAAATCTTTACGAGAAGGCAGAGGCTATTTCTCTGGTAAAGAAAGCAGCAGTTGCAAAATTTGATGAGACAATCGAAGCTCATATCAGAACCGGATGCGACGGACGTCATGCTGATCAGCAGATCCGTGGTGCGGTTGTACTGCCTCATGGAACAGGTAAGACTGTTCGTATCCTTGTATTTGCGAAGGATGCAAAGGCTGACGAGGCTCAGGCGGCAGGCGCTGATTTCGTAGGGGGACAGGAGCTGGTTCCGAAGATTCAGAACGAAGGCTGGCTGGATTTTGACGTAGTAGTTGCTACACCGGATATGATGGGTGTTGTTGGACGTCTTGGACGTGTACTCGGACCGAAGGGCCTTATGCCGAACCCGAAGGCCGGTACCGTAACAATGGATGTTACGAAGGCGATCAATGACATCAAGGCTGGTAAGATTGAGTACAGATTGGACAAGACGAACATTATCCATGTGCCGATCGGTAAGGCTTCCTTTACCGAGGAGCAGTTAGCGGACAACTTCCAGACGCTTGTTGATGCAATTATAAAAGCAAGACCCGCAGCAGTAAAGGGACAGTTCTTAAAGAGCGTGACACTCACCTCTACCATGGGCCCTGGCATCAAGATCAATCCGATGCGGCTGCAGTAACTTTAGCAAAAAGAAATTTAGAAAAATGAGTTGACATCCTCCGGAATCGGTGTTATTATAATCAGGCAATTAGCTGCCGAAGACAGTAGGTGCCGTAAGGCATAAGCAGACCAACGCCTACCGAGGAATGCGAGATTCATTGAATTGGATTTTACCTCTGCGTCTTTGTGTACGCAGAGGTTTTTATATTTAACCGTACAATCCACTTTCCTTGTGGCAGTGTTATTCACAAATATATAAGGAGGTGCACCAGAACGTGGCAAAAGTTGAGTTAAAACAACCGATTGTAGATGCTATCGCTGAGGAGATCAAGGGTGCCCAGTCCGTAGTGCTTGTTGATTACCGCGGATTGACCGTGGCTCAGGATACGGAACTTCGTAAGCAGCTCAGAGAAGCTGGCATAGTATACAAGGTTTACAAGAATACTATGATGAAGAGGGCATTTGAAGGAACCGAGTTCGCAGGCCTGGACAATTGCCTGGAGGGACCCAGTGCAATCGCGATTTCCAAGGACGATGCGACAGCTCCGGCAAGGATTATCTGCAATTTCGCTAAGACTGCAGACAAGCTGGAACTGAAAGGCGGCGTAGTAGAGGGCAATGTATACGACGTTGCAGGGCTGACAGAGTTATCCAAGATTCCGTCAAGAGAAGTTCTTCTTTCCAGATTGCTTGGAAGCATGCAGTCACCGATCGCGAACTTCGCACGTGTGATCAAGCAGATCGCTGAGAAGGACGGCGAGACAGCGGAAGCTCCGGCTGAGACCGCAGCAGAGGCTCCGGCAGAAGCAGAATAATCGATATACGATGATGAAAGCTGCCGGACAGACTGACTGAGATTGATAACATAGGTTCGGGCAGGTGCCGCTAAGCGGCTGTGTCTGGCACAGAAGGCAGCAGATGACTGCCGAATAATTAAAACATAATAAAATGGAGGATATTACAATGGCTAAGTTGACAACAGCTGAAATGATTGAAGCAATCAAAGAATTATCAGTATTAGAACTGAACGAATTAGTAAAAGCATGTGAAGAAGAATTTGGTGTATCTGCAGCAGCAGGCGTTGTAGTTGCAGCAGCAGGCGGAGACGGTGCAGCGGCAGCAGAAGAGAAGGACGAGTTTGATGTAGAGCTTGTATCCGCAGGCGCATCTAAGGTTAAGGTTATCAAGGCTGTCCGCGAGATCACAGGTCTTGGTCTGAAGGAAGCAAAGGAACTGGTTGACAGCGCTCCGAAGGTAGTGAAGGAAGCAGTTTCCAAGGCAGAAGCAGAAGAGATCAAGGCTAAGCTGGAAGGTGAAGGCGCAGAAGTAAATCTGAAATAATAATTGCTCAGAATCGCAATCATTGTTTCTATATGACAGAGATGATCTAATGAGGACCGCAGATGAAGAATGTTCGTCTGCGGTTCTTTGTTCTAAGCTGTTTCTAATACCACATAAATCATAATTTGTCAAGAACTTTTTGAAAATGTGTTGACATGAAAAACCCATTTGTGTTATAGTTAAAAATGCGCTATTATGGATAGATATACCATTTTAATAAGCCAAAGTTACTGGAATATATTTTTAAGATGGCGGCCTGAGTTGCAGGGAACGCCTGCTTAAGGTGTGGCCTGTAACAAATATAGAGGGTAACTCGCAGCCCGGCAACGAATATTTTCGCACAATCCTTACGGAGATATTCAGAAAACGAATAAGGAGTGAAACGTCCATGGAGAAAAACAGAATTCGTCCCATCACAAACGGAAAAAGTTCACGCATGAGCTATTCCAGGCAAAAAGAAGTATTACAGATGCCGAATTTAATCGAAGTTCAGAAGGATTCGTATCAATGGTTTCTGACAGACGGTTTAAAAGAGGTGTTCAGTGATATTTCTCCGATTGCTGATTACAGTGGCCATCTGAGTCTGGAATTTGTTGATTTCAGATTGTGCGAGAATGAAGTAAAGTACACGATTGATGAGTGCAAAGAGCGGGATGCAACCTATGCCGCGCCTTTGAAGGTAAGAGTCCGGCTTTACAACAAAGAGAATGACGAGATCAACGAACATGAAATCTTCATGGGAGATCTGCCTTTGATGACTAAGACAGGAACCTTTGTGATCAACGGGGCGGAGCGTGTTATCGTAAGCCAGCTTGTCCGTTCTCCGGGTATTTATTACGGGATTGCCCATGATAAGCTTGGCAAACGGCTTTTCTCTTCCACTGTGATCCCGAACCGCGGGGCATGGCTGGAATATGAGACAGACTCCAACGACGTATTTTATGTCCGTGTAGACCGGACAAGGAAGGTGCCGATCACCGTACTGATCCGTGCTCTTGGTATCGGAACGAACCCGGAGATCCTGGATTTGTTCGGAGAGGAACCAAAGATCCTTGCCAGCTTTAGCAAAGACACTGCTGAGAATTATCAGGAGGGTCTGTTAGAGTTATACAAAAAAATCCGTCCCGGCGAGCCGCTTGCGGTGGACAGCGCGGAAAGCCTGATCACCAGCATGTTTTTTGATGCAAGACGTTACGATCTTGCCAAAGTGGGACGTTACAAATTCAATAAAAAGCTGATGCTTAAGAACCGTGTCAAGGGACAGACCCTGGCAGAGACCGTGGTCAGCCCGGTGACGGGAGAGGTGATCGCGGAGGAGGGCACGGTCATCACACGTGAGATTGCGGATGCCATCCAAAATTCCGCCGCTCCGTATCTGTGGGTAGCCGGAGAGGACAGCTCCCGCAATATCAAGATCCTTTCCAATATGATGGTGGATCTGCAGGCAATTGTAGATATTGATCCGAAGGAAGTGGGCGTGACAGAGCAGGTATATTACCCGGTTCTGGAAGGGCTCTTAGAAGAGAGCGCGGGAGACATTGACGAGCTGAAAGCTCTGATCAGGCGTGACCTGCACGATCTGATCCCGAAGCACATTACGAAAGAAGATATCCTTGCTTCTATTAATTATAACATGCATTTGGAGTATGGCATGGGAAATGACGACGATATAGACCACCTGGGCAATCGGCGTATCCGTGCGGTAGGCGAATTGCTCCAGAACCAATACAGGATTGGTTTGTCCAGATTGGAGAGGGTAGTCCGTGAGCGTATGACGACACAGGACCAGGAAGGGATCTCTCCTCAGTCTCTGATCAATATCAAGCCGGTGACGGCTGCGGTGAAAGAGTTCTTCGGTTCATCCCAGCTGTCCCAGTTCATGGATCAGAACAATCCGCTGGGTGAACTGACACATAAGAGACGTCTTTCCGCATTGGGACCCGGCGGTCTGTCCCGTGAGCGTGCCGGATTCGAGGTCCGCGATGTACATTACTCCCACTATGGAAGAATGTGCCCGATCGAGACGCCTGAAGGACCCAATATCGGACTGATCAACTCCCTTGCATGCTATGCAAGGATCAATCAGTATGGCTTCGTAGAGGCGCCCTACCGTGTCATTGACAAGACCAATCCGGAGAATCCGATCGTTACAGACCAGGTGGTTTACATGACCGCGGATGAAGAGGACAATTACCACGTGGCACAGGCCAATGAGGCGCTGGACGCGGAGGGGCATTTTGTCCGGAAAAATGTATCCGGCCGTTACAGGGAAGAGACTCAGGAATATGAGAGAAGCAAGTTTGACTTTATGGATGTATCTCCGAAGATGGTGTTCTCGGTGGCTACAGCGCTCATTCCTTTCCTGGAAAATGACGATGCCAACCGTGCGCTGATGGGTTCGAACATGCAGCGTCAGGCAGTGCCGCTGCTCACCACGGAAGCTCCGGTAGTCGGTACCGGTATGGAAGTGAAGTCTGCGGTAGACTCCGGTGTCTGTGTGGTTGCGGAGAAGGCGGGTGTAGTGGAGCGTTCTACATCCAAGGAGATCACAGTCCGTTCCGATGACGGAAGCAAGAAAAGCTATAAGCTCATGAAGTTCCAGAGAAGTAACCAGAGCAACTGCTACAACCAGAGGCCCATCGTCAATAAGGGCGAGCGGGTGGAAGAAGGACAGGTGATCGCAGACGGTCCGTCCACATCCAACGGCGAGATGGCTCTCGGCAAGAACCCTCTGATCGGATTCATGACATGGGAAGGTTACAACTATGAGGACGCCGTTCTGCTGAGCGAGCGTCTGGTACAGGATGATGTATATACCTCCGTCCATATTGAAGAATATGAGGCGGAGGCCAGAGATACCAAGTTAGGACCGGAGGAGATCACGAGAGATATTCCGGGGGTCGGAGATGAGGCTTTAAAGGACCTGGACGAACGTGGGATCATCCGGATCGGTGCAGAGGTCCGCGCCGGAGATATCCTGGTAGGAAAGGTGACACCGAAGGGAGAAACGGAGCTGACTGCAGAGGAACGGCTTCTGCGCGCAATTTTCGGAGAGAAGGCGCGCGAAGTCAGAGATACTTCCCTGAAGGTGCCCCACGGGGAATATGGAATCGTTGTGGACGCCAAGGTATTTACCAGGGATAACGGCGACGAGCTGTCCCCGGGCGTGAACCAGTCCGTGCGCATCTACATCGCGCAGAAGAGAAAGATCTCCGTAGGAGATAAGATGGCAGGCCGTCACGGCAACAAGGGTGTGGTTTCCCGTGTGCTGCCGGTGGAGGATATGCCTTATCTGCCCAACGGACGTCCTCTGGACATCGTACTGAACCCCCTGGGAGTGCCGTCCCGTATGAATATCGGGCAGGTTCTGGAGATTCACCTGAGCCTGGCTGCAAAGGCCCTTGGATTCAATATATCCACACCGGTCTTCGACGGGGCGAATGAGGTGGACATCATGGACACGCTGGATCTGGCAAATGATTATGTCAATCTGGAGTGGGAAGAATTTGAGAAAAAGCATAAGGAAGAACTGCTTCCGGAAGTTTTGAAATATCTGTATGAGAACCGGGATTACCGGGAATTATGGCATGGCGTACCCCTTTCCCGGGACGGGAAAGTGCGCTTGCGCGACGGGCGCACGGGAGAATATTTCGACAGTCCGGTCACCATTGGGCATATGCATTACCTGAAGCTCCATCATCTGGTAGATGATAAGATCCATGCCCGTTCCACAGGCCCTTACTCACTGGTTACCCAGCAGCCGCTGGGAGGAAAAGCCCAGTTCGGCGGACAGCGTTTCGGAGAGATGGAGGTATGGGCGCTGGAGGCTTACGGCGCATCTTATACACTGCAGGAGATCCTGACCGTGAAGTCGGATGACGTGGTAGGACGTGTGAAGACCTACGAGGCGATCATCAAAGGCGAGAACATTCCGGAACCTGGTATTCCGGAGTCCTTCAAGGTACTGCTGAAAGAATTGCAGTCCCTGGCATTGGACGTGCGTGTACTGCGTGACGACAATGTGGAGGTAGAGATCATGGAAACGGTGGATTACGGGGAAACCAATCTGAATTCCATTATCGAAGGAGACAGAAGATACGGTGACGATGAATCTTATGGAGAGCATGGTTATACAGAACAGGAATTTGTAGACGGAGAACTGGAAGATATAGATATGGAACCGGATGACAGTGAATTTGATGACGATGCGGAGATTGAATTTGACGAGTATTATGATGACGATATGGAATAGGAGGAGCCAACTATATGCCAACGAACAATGAACAACAACACGAACCGTTAACGTTTGACGCGATCAAGATCGGCCTGGCTTCACCGGAAAAAATCATGGAGTGGTCCAGGGGCGAGGTGACCAAACCTGAGACAATCAACTACAGGACGCTGAAACCGGAAAAGGACGGATTGTTCTGCGAGAGGATCTTCGGACCCAGCAAGGACTGGGAATGCCACTGCGGGAAGTACAAGAAGATCCGCTACAAAGGCGTCATCTGTGACCGATGCGGCGTGGAAGTGACCAAGTCCGCCGTCCGCCGTGAGCGTATGGGGCATATCGCGCTGGCGGCGCCGGTATCCCATATCTGGTATTTCAAGGGGATACCCAGCCGGATGGGGCTGATCCTGGACATCTCCCCGCGGACGCTGGAGCGGGTGCTGTATTTTGCATCCTATATCGTATTGGATAAGGGCGAGTCGGACCTGCAGTATAAGCAGGTGCTCTCTGAGGCAGAATATCAGGAAGAACGGGAAAAGTGGGGCTATAAAGGGTTTCGTGTAGGTATGGGCGCAGAGGCAATTCAGGAGTTATTGCAGGCCATTGACCTGGAAAAGGAATATGCGGAACTGCAGGCTTCCCTGGAGAATACTTCCGGCCAGAAACGGGCGCGTATTGTAAAGCGCCTGGAAGTGATCGAAGCATTCCGCGAATCTGGGAACAAGCCTGAGTGGATGATCCTGAATATGATTCCGGTCATCCCGCCGGATCTGCGTCCCATGGTACAGCTGGACGGCGGACGTTTTGCGACCTCCGACTTGAACGACCTGTACCGGCGGATCATCAACCGGAACAATCGTCTGAGAAGACTCTTGGAGCTGGGTGCGCCGGATATCATTGTCCGCAATGAAAAGCGTATGCTCCAGGAGGCAGTGGACGCGCTGATCGATAACGGCCGCCGGGGCCGTCCGGTAACAGGACCCGGAAACCGGGCTTTGAAGTCGCTTTCAGATATGCTGAAAGGAAAGAACGGGCGCTTCCGTCAGAACCTGCTCGGAAAGCGTGTAGACTACTCCGGACGTTCCGTTATCGTTGTAGGCCCGGAATTGAAGATCTATCAGTGCGGCCTTCCGAAGGAGATGGCCATCGAACTGTTTAAGCCTTTTGTTATGAAGGAGCTTGTGGCAAACGGAACTGCCCATAATATAAAAAATGCGAAGAAGATGGTAGAGCGTCTGCAGCCGGAGGTCTGGGATGTGCTCGAGGAAGTGATCAAGGAACATCCGGTCATGCTGAACCGTGCTCCTACCCTGCACAGGCTTGGCATTCAGGCATTTGAGCCGATTCTGGTAGAAGGTAAGGCGATCAAGCTGCATCCATTGGTATGTACCGCATACAATGCCGACTTCGACGGGGATCAGATGGCGGTCCATGTACCGCTGTCTGTGGAAGCACAGGCGGAATGCCGTTTCCTGCTGCTTTCCCCGAATAACCTGCTAAAGCCTTCTGACGGCGGTCCTGTGGCTGTTCCGTCACAGGATATGGTACTCGGGATTTACTATCTGACACAGGAGAGACCGGGGGCCAAAGGCGAAGGTATGATCTTCAAGAGTGTCAATGAAGCCATCCTGGCCTATGAAAATGGTTATATCACACTGCATTCCAGGATCAAAGTGCGTGTGAAGAAGACGATGGAGGACGGGACCCAGAAGCAGGGCATGATCGATGCGACGCTGGGACGCTTGATGTTTAACGAGATCATTCCCCAGGATCTGGGCTTTGTGGACCGGGAAGCAGAAGGAAACGAACTGCTTCTGGAAATTGATTTCCACGTAGGCAAGAAACAGCTCAAGCAGATTCTGGAAAAAGTCATCAATACCCACGGCGCGACACAGACGGCAGAGGTGCTGGATAATGTGAAGTCCATCGGTTATAAATATTCGACCAGGGCTGCTATGACCGTATCCATTTCGGATATGACCGTGCCGCCGGAGAAGCCGCAGATGATTCGGGATGCTCAGGATACGGTAGACCGTATCACGAAGAACTACAAGCGTGGACTGATCACGGAGGAGGAGCGCTATAAAGAGGTCGTAGAGACCTGGAAGAATACTGATGACAAGCTGACGGAAGCGCTGCTCGGAGGGCTGGATAAATATAACAATATCTATATGATGGCTGATTCCGGAGCCCGCGGTTCCGATAAGCAGATCAAACAGCTTGCAGGTATGCGTGGGCTGATGGCAGATACGACAGGACGTACCATCGAGCTGCCGATCAAGTCCAACTTCCGTGAAGGGCTGGACGTATTGGAATACTTCATGTCTGCCCACGGCGCGCGGAAAGGTCTGTCTGATACGGCCCTTCGTACCGCCGATTCCGGGTATCTGACAAGAAGGCTGGTTGATGTATCGCAGGAGCTGATCATTCATGACAGCGACTGTATCAAAGAAGAGGAAAAAGAAATTCCGGGCATGTATGTGAAGGCGTTCATGGATGGAAATGAAGAGATTGAAAGTCTTCAGGAGCGTATTACAGGACGTTTCTCCTGCCATGACATCAAGGATAAGGACGGCAATGTGCTTGTAAAAGCGAACCATATGATCACTCCGCGCCGGGCTGAGCGTGTCATGAAAAAGGGCGTAGATGAAAAGGGAAATCCGCTGGAGCGTGTAAAGATCCGCACGATACTGACCTGCAAGTGCAAGGACGGTGTGTGCTCCAAGTGCTACGGCGCCAACATGGCTACCGGAGAAGCGGTTCAGGTCGGTGAGGCTGTCGGCATCATTGCGGCGCAGTCTATCGGTGAGCCGGGTACACAGCTTACTATGCGTACATTCCATACCGGAGGCGTAGCCGGCGACGATATCACACAGGGTCTTCCCCGTGTCGAGGAGTTGTTTGAGGCCAGAAAGCCGAAGGGTCTTGCGATCATTACGGAGTTTGCTGGTAAGGCGACACTGAGTGATACGAAAAAGAAGCGTGAGGTCATCGTGACGAATGATCAGACAGGGGAATCCAAGGCATACCTGATCCCATACGGTTCACGTATCAAGGTGCAGGACGGACAGGTGCTTGAAGCCGGTGACGAGCTGACAGAAGGTAGCGTAAATCCGCACGATATCCTGAAGATCAAGGGTCTGCGCGCCGCGCAGGATTATCTGCTGCGTGAGGTGCAGCGTGTATACCGCCTGCAGGGTGTGGATATCAATGATAAGCATATCGAGGTCATTGTACGCCAGATGCTGAAGAAGATTCGCGTGGAGGAACGAGGAGACACCGAATTTCTGCCAGGCAGCATGGTCGATGTACTGGAATTTAATGAAGTGAATGAAATGCTGGAAGAAGAAGGCAAAACTGCCGCTACCGGGGAACAGATCATGCTTGGTATCACGAAGGCATCCCTGGCAACAGATTCCTTCCTGTCCGCAGCTTCTTTCCAGGAGACCACGAAGGTCCTGACGGAAGCAGCGATCAAAGGCAAGGTGGATCATCTGATCGGCCTGAAAGAAAATGTCATCATCGGAAAGCATATTCCGGCCGGAACCGGTATGAAGAAGTACCGGGATGTACACTTGAATACAGACAACAAGCCGGATGATGAGATTGACTTTGATGAAGATGAACTGCTTGAAGACATGGAAGAAAGCATGGCTGCGGAAGCAGATCTGGAAGAAGACGGAGAGGACACAGAGTTCGACGATCTGGGAGCAGATGCGGAGCTGGATGATCTGGAAGAAGATGGGGCAGACGCTGCCATGGGTGACGCGGAAATCTCAGCAGAGACGGACGAAGAAGCAGAATAAAAAAACAGATGCAGCATATGGGCGGCAGGTGAATACACTTGCCGCCCCGTTATTTTATGTAATGCCGGATTTCTACATACAGAAAAAGCTGCACCTGCAGCAGCTTTTCCAAAATAAATCTCTATGCGATTTAAATCTCGATCTCCCGTTCAATCTCGCCTCCGTTTTTGTAGACCTGCAGCACATGCTGTATCCGTTCGTTGGGGCTAAGAAGCGTGCTGATGGAACCGTCATGGTTCAAGGTATCGATCAGCAGGGCAATATATTTGCTCATATCACAGTCAATATAATATGGCTTCGACAGCAGATTTGGAGTACGGTAGATCAGGTTCGTTGTCAGGACACCATGGATCAGACCATCCTCGTAGGCTTTGTCAAAACGGTCCAGACCATTTGTAAACAGTCCGAAGGTGGCGGCGGCAAAGATCCTGTGTGCTTTCCGGCGCTTTAACTCTGTTGCAACCTCAATGATACTGTCTCCCGATGAGATCATATCATCGATGATAATGACGTCCTTCCCTTCCACGGAGCTGCCGAGAAATTCATGCGCCACAATGGGGTTCCGTCCATTCACAATGCGGGTATAATCACGCCGCTTATAGAACATCCCCATATCCAGCCCCAGTACGTTTGCCAGATAGATAGCGCGGTGCGTGCCCCCCTCGTCAGGGCTGATGGCCATCATATGGTCGCTGTCGATCTGCAGATCTTTGACCGTCCCAAGCAGGCTCTTGATGAACTGATAAGTCGGGGAAACCGTCTCAAACCCGTTTAGAGGTATTGCATTTTGTACACGCGGGTCATGGGCGTCAAAGGTGATGATATTGTCCACACCCATGCGTACCAGCTCCTGCAGAGCCAGGGCGCAGTCCAGGGACTCCCTTCCGTTGCGCTTGTGCTGGCGGCTCTCATAGAGGAAAGGCATGATGATGTTGATCCGCCGGCTCTTTCCTCCGATCGCCGCGATCACCCGCTTCAGATTCTGAAAATGGTCGTCCGGCGACATATGGTTTACATTTCCCGTGAGAGAATAGGTGACATTGTAGTTCAGAACGTCTACCATCAGATAGAGATCTTTTCCGCGGACAGATTCTGTGATGATCCCCTTTGCCTCACCGGAGCCAAATCGGGGGACTTTCGTATTGATAATATAGTTGTCTCTCACATACCCGTTGAAAACCACATCTTCGATATGCTGGTTTTCACTTTCCTTTCTCCACTTAACAAGATACTTGTTGACTTGCTGACCAAGCTCTTCGCAGCCGGTAATGGGAATCAGCCCCAGTGCTCCTACCGGAATGTTCTCCAGGTTACGCTCACTTCGACGCAGCATTATACTTCCTCCCTATTCATCAGTTTTTTCTTGATCCGGATATCATCACCGATCAATTTGAGCATGATATAGTTGCTTGTAATTCTGGAAAAAGACCTTTCCGTATATAAGTCGGCAAGGGAATCCAGAGATAGATTGGTTGAGATGACCGTGGATTTTTTTCCCAGCAGCCTTTCGTTAATACAGGTGAAAAGCTGAGAGGCAATGAAGGAATTGGTAAATTCCGTTCCCAGGTCGTCTATGATGAGCAGATCACAGTCAAAGGTATAACTGTGGATATTCTGTGCATCTGTATCATCTTTGTGAAAGGTACTTTGTGCAAACATATTAAACAAAGCCGGGGCAGAATAATAGATTACGGAAAAACCGGCATCCATCAATTCTTTTGCAATACAATTGGAGAGAAACGTCTTCCCTACTCCCACGCTGCCGTATAAAAAAAGATTTTTCTGTTCCTGTTCAAAGGTTCGGATAAAATCCTTACAGACCTCAAGCGCATCCTTCATGACAGACAGGGAAGAGCGCCCGGACCTGGGATCAATATAATTGTCAGAATAGTATTTCAAGGAAAAGGTATTAAAATTCTCGGTCTTGAGAATTTCTGTCAGGTTAGACTGTTCATAAAGGAGACGGCTGGCTGCCGCCTTAAAGCAGCGGCACTTCTGATTTCCGATATAGCCTGTATCCCTGCATCTGGGACACTCATAGGAGGGCTCCAGATAATCGGAAGGAAATCCGCAGGACTGCAGCAGCTCATCCTTCTGCTTCCTGAGGATCGCAAGCTCTTTCTTTAAAGACTCGACCGCGTGGCCGTCTCCGTTGAGCAGCCTTTTTCCATATTGAACAGACAGGATAGAAATAGACTCGTCCAGAGATTGAAATTCCGGAGACTTTGCATACACCTCGGAATAATGTCTGGCAAGAGCATCGCGGCTGCGCAGCTGCTTCTGTTCGTAGTCCCTCATGATCGCCTGGTACTGTGAATTTTTTAATCCCACGACAAACTCCTTTTAATTGCTGTTTAATAGTTGCTCTTCCAAAGAGTCCATATCATAAGTGCGTCTCTCGAAATTATTCAGATTCTTTGTGACGTTCTTAGGACCGGCGGCGGACGATTTCTTTTCGGCTTTTTCCTTCCGGAATACGGCGTCCAGATTTTCGATGTCTTTTAAATGGTGTACCTGTCCGTCATGCCATTTTGTCAGGATCGTATCCGCATATTCAAAGCTGGGCTGATGGATCGCCGCAATAGTACGGCTGCAGGCCTCCTGGATGATATCCAATGTGAAGCCGAACTCATCCGCCCATTTTTGGATATATGTAATCTCTGAAACGGCAGGCCCCCGGTTCTTGATGCCGAATGCGTTGAGGACGGTATAGCAGTTCTTATTATAATTCATAGAGCGCTGACGTGCCTGCGCCACAGTCTCAATCCCGTCATCGGCCCAGGATAAGGCTACTTTCTGGATATAATGCATATTCTTATGGCCGTTCTCCGCACAGGTTTCAAGCAGATATTCCACCAGACTGGCGGACATGCCCAACGTATTATAAAAATAGGTGATGGCGTCTGTGTCTGACTTGGTCAGAGTCTTACCGAGATACTGTTCCGCAATAAAAAGCAGGGACTTCAGCTCTTTCTGCGCTTTGAAGGAATCCAGCGGGATTGATTTGACAGGTCTTTGCCTGTTGTCTGCCGCAGTGCTGCCTGAGGGAGGAAGAGTCTCAGGAAGGGAATCGTCAATAGCCTTGTGCGAAGCGGAACCGGTGTATCCTCCCGGCTTGTCCCCCGCGGCAGGAACTGCAGCTGTGACCGCACCTGCTTTGTTTTCTTCTTCTGCCGGAGCGGCCAGGAAAGCACTGCTGCTCCTTTTCCTCTCACCAGACTCTGCAGCAGTGCCTTCAGATTCTCTGCCCAGGCTCAGGACGCCTGCGGCTTCCCAATATCGAAACGCACGCATGATATCCTTTTCCGTATGGTTCAGGCAGTCGGCAATCTTGGACACCGTAAGCGTCGAAGAGGGATCCTCAAGATGACGCAGCAGAAAAAGGTATACCTTTACAAATTCACCGTTTGCCTGAGCCAGATGTTGATCTATGAAGTCATTGGAAATCATGGTCGCATTTGCCTGGAGTTTATTTTTTAGTTTTAAAGTTTTCATTTGCCTTCCTACTCTCTCCTGCCTTTTAAAAGATGTTTATTAACAAGTATAGCATTTTAACCCGGCAGGAAAAAGCATTTTTTTTCATCATTTTCAACCTTTGTGTCGATAACTCTGTGTGAAAAATGTGGATAACTCTTATTTCAGCAGGTCTTCTCCAATATCTACAACGTTTCCGGCCCCCATAGTTATCAACAAATCTCCTGAAACACACTGTGTTTTTACAAATTCTTCGATCTCTGAAAAGGAAGGAAAATAATGTACGTCCGTTCCCAGCTTCCGGACTTCCTCTGCCAGATCCTTTGAGGAAATCCCCAGGGTGTCAGTTTCTCTGGCAGCATAGATATCAGCCAGTACCAGATGGTCTGTGTGGGACAAGGCCTCTGCAAATTCATGGAAGAAAGCTTTGGTCCGGGTATAGGTATGGGGCTGGAAGACGCACCAGAGCGACTTATGGGGATAATACTTTGCCGCTTTTAATGTAGCCTGGATTTCTGTGGGGTGATGGGCATAGTCATCAATGATGGTCACTCCGTCCAGCGTTCCCTTATACTCAAAACGGCGGTCTGTTCCGGTGAAGGACAGAAGCCCTTTCTGGATGGACTCCATGGGAATATCCAGAAGTTCAGCAGTGGCAATGGAAGCCAGTGCATTGGATACGTTGTGGTCACCGGTCACAGAAAGCTGGATCCGCGCGGTGGCCTCACCGTATTTTATAAGGTCAAAGGAAACACGCCCCTTTTCATCATGGCGGACATTGGCAGCACTGTAGTCGAAATCCGGAGAATTGCCGTAGGTCGCCACATGGCATTCCAGATTCTGGTAGATCTCCGGATATTCCGTAATCTCCCCATTGATCACAAGGGTTCCGTCAGGGGGGAGCAGAGCGGCAAACTGATGGAATGAATGCCGGATGTCCTCCAGATCCTTGAAAAAGTCAAGATGATCTTCTTCTATATTCAAAATAACGCCGATCTTTGGGAAGAAATTTAGGAAGCTGTTGGTATACTCACAGGCTTCGGTGATGAAGGTGCCTGAATTTCCGACCCGGATGTTGCCCCCGATGGCCTGCAGGATACCGCCTACAGAGATGGTCGGGTCAAGATTCCCCTCCAGAAGGATATGGGAGATCATGGAAGTCGTGGTGGTTTTCCCATGTGTTCCTGATACTGCGATGGGGGTATCGTAATTTTTCATGAGCTGTCCTAATAATTCCGCGCGGGTGAGCATAGGGATTTTTCTTGCAACGGCCTCGATCAGCTCTCCGTTGTCCCGGCTGATGGCTGCCGTATAGACCACGCAGTCAATACCGTCGATGATGTTGGATGCCTTCTGTCCGTAGAAGATCTGCGCGCCGGATGCTTCAAGCTGCTGCGTAAGCGCGGATTCTCTCGCATCAGAACCGGATATGGTGAAGCCGTTCTGCAGGAGGATCCTGGCAAGGCCGCTCATGCTGATGCCTCCGATCCCGATAAAATGAATATGGATTGGTTTAGTGAAATCAATCTTATACATCTCTATTTTCCTTTCCTGAAGAAACGATGATACATCGTTTATAATACTTATAAATAAGGTACAAATGGATTCTGCCTTATCTATTATACTATATATGATAAAAATTGAAAGAAGTTCTTTTTGGTCATTTCCAACAAAAAGAGAATATTTTCAATAGAAAAATTGTAAAATATGTGTACTTAACAATAAAATGATGATATAATAAAATAGAATAACTAGAAATGGAGGTGACGGCATGATTAAAAAGGAAATGATCGCCATGCTGCTTGCAGGCGGACAGGGCAGCAGATTGGGAGTTCTTACTGCAAAGGTGGCAAAACCTGCAGTATCTTTCGGCGGCAAGTACCGTATTATTGACTTTCCGTTGAGCAACTGTATTAATTCGGGAGTTGACACGGTAGGGGTCCTGACACAATATCAGCCGCTGCGGTTGAATACACATATAGGAATCGGGATTCCGTGGGATCTGGATCGGAATATAGGCGGAGTTTCGATTCTTCCTCCATATGAAAAGAGTGTAAACAGTGAATGGTATACAGGGACTGCCAATGCCATTTACCAGAATCTGGATTATATGGAAAGCTACCATCCGGATTATGTGCTGATTCTTTCTGGAGACCATATTTATAAGATGGACTATGAAGTGATGCTTGCTGCTCATAAGGCCAACAAAGCGGATGTGACGATCGCAGCGATGCCGGTGCCCATGGAGGAGGCAGGACGTTTTGGAATCCTGGTGACGGATAAAGAAGGACAGATCAGCAGATTTGAAGAAAAGCCGGAGAAGCCCAGCAGTAACCTGGCATCCATGGGAATTTATATTTTCAGCTGGCCGGTTTTGAAGGAAGCTCTGATCCGGCTGTCCAGCCAGCCTAACTGTGACTTCGGAAAGCATATCATTCCTTACTGCGGTGCGAAAGGAATGCGGATGTTTGCTTACGAGTACAATGGATATTGGAAGGATGTGGGGACACTCAGCTCTTATTGGGAAGCGAATATGGAGCTGATTGATATCATACCGGAATTTAATCTTTATGAGGAATTTTGGAAGATCTATACCAACTGTATGAACCTGCCGCCCCAGTACATATCTCCCGAGGGTGTTGTGGACAAGTGCATCATCAGCAACGGCTCCGAGATCTGCGGGGAGGTACACTCTTCGGTGCTGGGCGCAGGAGTGAGCGTAGGAAAGGGCAGCGTTATCCGGGACTCGATCATCATGCGGGATGTGGTCATCGGAGAGGACTGTGTGATCGAGAAAGCGATCATTGCAGAGAATACGGAGATCGGCAGCAATGTTGTGATCGGGGTCGGGAGCGATGTGCCCAACCGTGTGCGGCCGGACATTTACAATGGAGGACTGGTAACGATCGGGGAAAATTCCCGCATTCCTTCCGGCGTACAGATCGGAA
Organism: Lachnospiraceae bacterium M18-1; assembly: GCA_000403295.2. Lineage (GTDB taxonomy): Bacteria > Bacillota > Clostridia > Lachnospirales > Lachnospiraceae > Schaedlerella. The sequence goes on from KE159609.1 coordinate 423,381, forward strand.
GGAATACGGCAGTCAGCGGCGTGACGGCTGCTGCGGATTATCTGAACGGAATACTGGAGAGCGGCGAGACATTGATAAAGGCGGGTGATCGTGTATGAGAGCAGTAGGGATTATTCTGGCAGGAGGCAACAACAGACGGATGCAGGCGCTGACGGCGAAGCGCGCAGTTGCGGCGATGCCGATCGCGTCCAGCTACCGGGCCATTGATTTTGCGCTGAGCAATATGACGAACTCCCACGTTCAGAGGGTTGCGGTATTGACACAGTACAATGCACGATCGCTGGACGAGCATCTAAATTCTGCCAAATGGTGGGATTTTGGAAGAAAGCAGGGCGGCCTGTATATTTTTACACCGACCATTACGGCGGAGAATGGTTACTGGTACAGAGGGACAGCGGATGCGATTTATCAGAACCTGGACTTTCTGAAACGGTGTCATGAGCCGTATGTGATCATTGCTTCCGGAGATGCGGTGTATAAGCTGGATTACAATAAGGTATTGGAGTACCATATTGCGAAGAAAGCGGATATCACGGTAGTGGTCAAGGATCTGGAGGACGGCGACGATGCGACCTGTTTCGGCACCGTGCGGATGAACGAATCGGCCCGGATCCAGGAATTTGAAGAGAAGCCGATGGTGGCCAGTTCGCAGACCATTTCCACAGGGATCTACGTTATACGGAGGAGACTCCTTATCGACCTGGTGGAGCACTGCGCCGAGGAAGAGCATTATGATTTTGTGACGGATATCCTGATTCGTTATAAGAATCTGAAAAAAATCTACGGGTATAAGCTGAGTGGTTATTGGAATAATATTTCCAGGATAGACGCGTATTATCAGACGAATATGGACTTTTTGAAGCCAGAGGTGCGCAAGTTTTTCTTCCGGGAGCTTCCAACGGTGTATTCCAAGGTAAGCGACCTGCCGCCTGCAAAATATAACCCGGGCGCGGCGGTGAAGAACTGCCTGATCGGAAGCGGGAGTATCATCAACGGTACGGTAGAAAATTCCGTGCTGTTTAAGAAGGTGTTTGTGGGCAATAACTGCGTGATCAAAAATTCGATCATCCTGAATGACGTTTATCTGGGGGATCATACATATATTGAGAATTGTATCGTGGAAAGCCGGGGAACGATCCGGGCAAATACTAGACATGTGGGAGAAGGCGGTATAAAAGTAGTTGTTGAAAAGAGTGAGAGATATCTGATATAACATCAGAATGAGAGGCCGGGGGAGCCCGGATGGGATGTAGTAAATGTGCAGTCTGGCTGGCAGCTTCTGGAAAGTTTTGGAAAACTGGCGGATATATCAGTGATATGTTTTGCCCGAGGCGGACCAGGATGTCTGACGGCCTGCAAATAAAAAAATAAAAAGAGATGAAGGTGTGTTAAAAAGTCTTTTCGGTACGGATGATGGGATGAATGGACAGGCTTGCGAAGGGCTGTACCGGGGAATGCAGACAGAGAAAGGAGACTGGATATGCAGATCACAGATGTGCGTGTACGAAAAGTGGCAAAGGAAGGAAAATTAAAAGCGGTTGTTTCAATTACGATGGATGATGAATTTGTAGTTCATGATATCAAGGTGATTGAAGGAGAGAAGGGATTGTTTATTGCAATGCCGAGCAAAAAAGCGATGGATGGGGAATACAGGGATATTGCACACCCGATTAACTCTGACACAAGAGAAAGAATCCAGGAAATGATTTTGGAAAAATATCAGGAGACTGCAGGGGGAGAGGAAGAAGTATCTTGATGGTTCATGCGGAACCATTTTAGATGACAGCAGCACCTGGCTGGCGACAGCAGCCGGGTGCTGTTTTTTGGTTCTAACCTTGTGAAACGGCCGGATGGCCATGATGGGGTGCCCTTGGGTATACGCCTTGTGACACTAAAATGGAAGCTTCGGTGTATGGCTGAAAGAAAGCGGTTCCCCAGTCACAGGATGACAAAAGGATAGTCCTACGGCATAAAGCCGGAGCGGCCCGGATATGGGGCGGGGCTGTCCGGGGGGCGCAGGCGTGTATTTTGTGTCCCCCGCAATGGGACAGCCGATGTGCGCCATCTGGACGCGGATTTGATGGTGGCGCCCGGTGTCCAGGATGATCCTGGCCAGGGCCAGGGAATCCCGGATGCGGAGAACCTGATAATGAAGGCGGGCGTGCTTGGCTCCCGGTACATCGGGCCCGCAGACGCGGGAGGTGTTGGTGCGTCCATCCTTTACCAGATAGTCTTGAAGGTCAGCCTCCTTTTGCTCCGGAACAGCACTCAGGACAGCAAGATAGTGCTTGCCGAAGACGGAGGTCTGGAGCTGGCGGCTGAGCGCTTTTGCGGCCACGGGCGTTTTCGCAAATACAAGAAGTCCTTCCACGGGCTGATCCAGGCGGTGGATGAGGGCGAGATAAGGTTCACCGCTTTTAGCCTGCCGGCTGTGCAGATCATTTTTCAAGAGGCTCACCATATCAGGTGTGCTGATCTGACGGCTCTGTGTCGGAACGCCGGCGGGCTTGATACAGACAAGGATGTGTTTATCTTCAAATACAATTTCCGGTTTCATAAGCAGGGGCCTCCTTTCATTGACCGTTATAGTATACCCAAGGGCATCCCATCATGGCCATACGGCCGTTTCACAAGGTATACCCAAGGGCATCCCATTATGGCCATACGGCCGTTTCACAAGGTATAGAATGCTGAAAAGAACGTTATATATTGGATTATCTACATGAGATAAAAACATTTTAAATTCATCTTTCTTTCATTCCAGCACGTGGCGGTGACTTTGAGATGAATGGATTTTGGTTTGACAATGCGCATGTTATTAGATATAATATATTTGACAAGAGAGCCGAAAGCTGGATGCCGCCAGCCGCCGGAAAATGATTAACTACAGAAGTAGCGCCTTATCTTACCAGGACGAGGGCGCTACTTTTTGCGTTTGATGTAAATAACAAGAGTTATAACAGCGCAAAGCATAATCACAAACTGGAATAAATCCGAATATGTAACCATAGCACTAGTGTACTGACCGCATTATATCCAATGAAACTCCGCAGGATAATTTTTCATCGGCAAGGCGGCTGAATGAGGCGTAGCCGGTAGCTACGTCGATTGAAGCCAACACAGTCCGATGGAAAATCAGACAAGGAGGTTTATTGGAATATAATGCGGTCAGTACACTAGTGTACTAGCCCCCTTTCTTTCGTCCGGCGGCTGACGTAATCGCCCCTTCGACCCCCTTGGCAGATATACTATTATCAATGTGCGGAGAATCCGGTTTTGGCTGTTCCATTCTTCTATCAGGGCGAAAGTGGAATATTATCGAGCCGGGATGACCGTCAAAAGATTGCAAGTGGTTCATCCTGGAAGACGAGCCGGAGCCAAAATAGGCCGGGAGAAATTTTGCCCTGGGCCGTCCTATCAACGGGTGAAATATTTGCAGCGAGGCCCAAAAGGGCCTGGTCAATTAGTGCTACATTAACATATATAAAATAAAAATACAACTAAAAGGTTTTAAATTTGTATTTGAGATCGCACGTCAGGATTTAAACCAAAAAAACTGGCTGGGATGACAAAATCATTTTAAAATAAGAGTTTAGCATTGCGATAAAGTGATAGATATTTATGTATATTTCTTGACTTTTTGCCGCAATCTGTCTAAACTGATTATGATATAAAAGTTTTGTGAGGTTAAGCGTTAAGTTTGAAAGAAGGCGGGAGGACAGGATGGATAACCGGGAGTGGGAAAGATTCGGGGAAGAAATCCGCAGGAATGTGCAGGATGCGGTGGATTCCAGGGACTTCAGCAGATTAAACCAGACAATTACAGATGCGATTAACGGAGCGGCGGATGGGATCACCAGGGGAATGAAAGATGCGGCCGGGGAGATCACCAGGGGCGTGCGCAAGAATAGGAATCAAAGGAACGGCAGCGGCAAAAACCGTCAGGGATCTTATAACGGCAGATATCAGTACCAGGGGGATTTCGGACATCAGGATGCGGGATGGCAGCAAGACTCCAATATGAACTGGAACGGCCAGCCCGGCAAAGCACCGTATGACCAGCCGGGACCGGAGACTGCCAGCGGTACATACGGGCAGACTGACCGGAAGTATAACTGGAACAAGGCATATTATTCCAGGTTCGGCAACCGGGATAAGCCTGTAGAGGAGCAGGAAGCAGATTATGGGGCATACCAGCCGGAGGCAGAGAAGCAGCTGCCGGCGCTGTACGCGGGGACAACGCCGGCAAAGGTCGGCGGAACGGTGCTCTATGGGGTCGGTTGTGCCGCAGGGAGCGTATCCCTGATCGGAATGGCGATGGTCCTGCTGGCGGGGATCGGAACCGGAGACATGAGCATGAGCTTCTGGGCAGCCCTCGGGTCTATAGGAGTTATTGCGGCAGGCTTTGGGGGAATGGCGGCAGCAGGCAGCAGCATCCGCGGAAGAGTCAAGAGGTTCCGCAGTTATATCAGCAGTCTGGGCAGCCGGGAATACTGTAATATAAAAGAACTGTCAGAGCATCTGGGAAAATCCCGGCGGTTCGTCGTGAAGGATGTGGAAAAGATGATCCAGAAGGGATGGTTCCGCCAGGGACATCTGGACAGGCAGAAAACCTGTCTTATGGTCAGCGACGATGCTTATAAGCAATATACAGATCTTCAGCAGCAGAGAGAACGGATCAACACGGAGACAAAGGAGCAGCAGGAGGAAGCAGCCAGAAAACGGGCAAGGGAAGTGCAGAAGGAAGCGGAAGCGCCGGATTCGAAGCTCTCTCCCGAGGTCCGCAGGATCATCAAGACAGGGGAAAAATATATTCAAAAGATCCACGCATGCAATGATGCCATCCCAGGGGCGGAGATCTCCGCGAAGATCTCGAGGATGGAGATATTGGTCGACCGGATTTTTGACCGGGTGGAACAGAATCCGGATTCGGTGTCAGACATTCACCGGATGATGGATTACTATCTTCCGACGACAGTGAAGCTTCTGGAAGCGTATCAGGATCTGGACGCCCAGCCGGTACAGGGAGAGAATATCATTTCATCGAAGCGCGAGATTGAAAAGACACTGGACACGCTGAATACGGCATTTGAAAAACTGCTTGACAGCCTGTTTCAGGATACGGCCTGGGATGTGTCCTCAGATATCTCCGTACTTCATACGATGCTGGCGCAGGAAGGGCTGACAGAAGGAGATTTTAAAGAAGTACACTGATAGAACAATAAAAAATTGGGAGGTTACTATGAGCAACGAATTAGATGCATTTACGACGACACCGACGCTGACGCTGGATCCGTTTGCAGAGGAGAAGGCGCCCGTTGCGCCTGTGATCACGCAGGAACCGGAAAAGCCGATTTTTGATGAAAATGTATTGACAGCGGAAGAACGTCATGCCGTAGAGCAGTTTGCGGAGAAGATCGATCTGACCAATTCACAGATGATACTGCAGTATGGTGCGGGTACACAAAAGAAGATGGCGGATTTTTCAGAGAGTGCCCTGGAAAACGTCAAGACCAAGGATCTGGGAGAAGTCGGAGATCTGCTGACGGGCGTAGTCAAGGAATTGAGGAGCTTTGATGAAGAGGAAGAAAAGGGATTTTTGGGAATCTTCAAGAAGCCTGCCAATAAGATCAGCGCCATGAAGGCGAAATACAGCAAGGCTGAGACCAACATCAACCATATCTGCAAGGTGCTGGAATCCCATCAGGTCCAGCTTTTGAAGGATGTCGCTCTGCTGGACAAGATGTATGAACTGAACCTGACCTACTTTAAGGAGCTGACCATGTACATCATGGCCGGAAAAAAGAAGCTCCATGAGATCCAGACCGGCCAGCTCCCGGCCCTCTTCCAGAAGGCTCAGACCAGCGGGCTGGCAGAGGACGCGCAGGCGGCCAGGGACCTGGATTCCATGTGCAACCGGTTTGAGAAAAAGCTGCATGACCTGGAATTGACCCGTCAGGTCTCACTCCAGACAGCGCCCCAGATCCGGATGGTCCAGAGCAATGATACGCTGATGGTGGAAAAGATCCAGTCTACCATTGTCAATACAATCCCGCTGTGGAAGAGTCAGATGGTACTGGCCCTGGGCGTGGAGCATTCGGCCCAGGCAGCGGCGGCTCAGCGGGAAGTGACGGATATGACCAACGAACTGCTGAAGAAAAATGCGGCCAAGCTCAAGATGGCCACTATTGAGGCCGCGAAAGAGTCGGAGCGGGGAATCGTGGATATGGAGACGCTGAAGATGACCAACGAATCCCTGATCTCCACACTGGATGAAGTGATGCGGATTCAGCAGGAAGGCCGGCAGAAGCGCCGGGAGGCGGAGACGGAGATGCACCGTTTAGAAGGCGAACTGAAACAGAAGCTTCTGCAGATGCGGGCCTGATGCGCACTGCGGCGTATGAGGTAGATGTCGCACTGCGACCGCCGCAGGCGCGAGTTTCGCAAGCGAAACTCTTTGTTCCAATACGGCAATAGCAGGTACAGATATAAAAATAGAGGATAAGAGGAGATTTGTTATGGCGAAGGAAAAGAAACTGGTAGAGTCAATTACTTCCAGGGAGAAGGATTTTGCACAGTGGTATACGGACGTTGTGCGGGAGGCAAAGCTGTGTGATTATTCAGGTGTCAAGGGATGTCTGAATTATTTACCCAACGGATATGCGATCTGGGAGAAGATCCAGGCAGATTTAGATAAGCGCTTTAAGGACACTGGAGTGGAAAATGTCTATCTCCCGGTTTTGATTCCGGAGGCCCTGCTGCAGAAGGAAGCGGACCATATCGAGGGCTTTGCGCCCGAGGTTGCGTGGGTGACCCAGGGGGGTCTTGAGCCTCTGCAGGACAAATTCTGCATCCGTCCTACTTCGGAAACACTGTTTTGCGATGTATGGAGCAAGACCGTACAGTCCTACCGGGATCTGCCGAAGGTGTGGAATCAGTGGTGCTCGGTGCTTCGATGGGAAAAGACCACCAGGCCCTTCCTGCGTTCCAGAGAATTTTTGTGGCAGGAAGGACATACGATCCATGCGACATTCGAAGAGGCTGAGCAGAGGACTCTGACCATGCGCGACGTGTATCGGGATTTTATCCAGGACGATCTCGCGATTCCGCTGGTATGCGGGCGCAAGACAGAGAGCGAGAAGTTTGCAGGGGCGCAGGATACCTATACGGTGGAAGCGCTGATGCATGACGGACAGGCATTGCAGTCCGCGACCAGCCATTTCTTCGGCAGTTCTTTCCCGGATGCATTTGACATCAAGTATTCGGATAAAAACAACGAGCTGCACAGTGTGTATGAGACTTCCTGGGGACTGTCCACAAGAATCATCGGCGCGATCATCATGGTACACGGCGATGACAGCGGACTGGTGCTCCCGCCGAGGATCGCCCCGGTACAGACGAAGGTCATCCCCATTGCACAGCACAAGGAAGGGGTGCTGGACAAAGCAAGGGAGCTGCTGGATACATTGAGGGCGGCAGGCTATGCTGCGAAGATCGATGATTCCGACAAAGCACCGGGCTGGAAGTTCAGCGAGCAGGAGATTCAGGGAATCCCGACCCGGATCGAGATCGGTCCCAAGGACATCGAACAGGGCCAGGTGGTCGTAGTGCGGCGCGATACGAGAGAAAAGACGGTGGTTGCCATCGGCGAGATCACCACGAAGCTGGGAGAAATCCTGGAGACTATGCAGAAGGATATGTTTGAACGGGCAAAAGCATTTTTGGATTCCCACATTGATTCCGCAGTGACTATGGAAGAAATGAACAGGAAGTTCAATGAGAGCCGCGGCTTTATCAAGGCAATGTGGTGCGGAGAGGAAAGCTGCGAGGATGAGATCAAGGCGCAGACAGGCGGCGCGTCTTCCCGGTGCATTCCAGATGAAGAGGAGCACCTGTCGGATGTATGCATCTGCTGCGGAAAACCCGCGAAGCACATGGTTTATTGGGGAAAAGCATACTAAATCATGATTGGAACTGGGGGCGGGGATTTTTATGGCATTTCAGAATATGGTAAATATGCAGCTGATGATGTTCCTGCTTGCCGGAATCGGATTTTTCGTCAGAAAAAAAGGGATCATCAGCGGTGCCGCACGGAAAGAACTGGTGGGTTTCTGCCTCTATATCACACTGCCGTTCAATATCTTCCATTCTTTTCGGATGGACTGGGACCCGGGTATGCTTACGGCTTTTTTGCAAGTATTGCTTTTGTCAATCGGCTATAATGTGATTTCCATTTTCATAAGTTTCCTTCTCTACCGCCGGACCGAATCCCGGCGGCAGAAGCCGCTGCGGTACGGAACGATTTTATCCAACGGCGGATTTCTGGGCAATCCGGTGATCGAAGGGATTTACGGTATGGAAGGCTTGTTTTACGCATCGGTATTTATGCTTCCGGTGCGTATTGTCATGTGGAGCATCGGTACGTCCTGTTTTCTGAAAGGCAGCCGGGAAAATCTGGCGAAAAAAGTGCTGACGCATCCATGTATTGCGGCAATCTATCTGGGCCTTGCGGCCATGCTTGCCGGGATCGAATTTCCGGTGTTTCTGGAAAATACAGTCAGCGGCATCAGCAGCTGCAACACGCCCCTGAGTATGATGCTGATCGGAATGATGCTTGCGGAGATGGATCCGAAGGGGATGCTGGACGGGACTATGGCATTTTATACGGCGGTGCGCTTGTTCCTGATCCCGGCTGTGATCTTCGGGACCACACGCCTGCTTCCTATCGACCCGCTTCTCCGCGGGATCACGGTGATCATCGCGGGAATGCCGACTCCGGTGACGACCGCACTGCTGTCCGCGAAGTATGAAGGAGACGAGCAATATGCAACGGCGATGATCTTTGTAACTACAGTGCTGTCGCTGGTGACGCTCCCGGCCTGGTGCTTTCTGCTGGGAGTATCATAAATAGGGGTGGACCGCAGGAACAGGATCCGGCGTATCTGTAAAGGAACAGGACAGATAAAATAGATGAACGAAAGGAATATTTAAGAGTATGAAAAAACGGGTCATCCTCGGCTCCGCGTCTCCAAGGAGAAGAGAACTGCTGGAGCAGATCGGAATGGAGTTTGAGATTGTGGTCAGTAACGCACAAGAGCATTACGAGAGCACCCGTCCAGAGGAAATCGTCAGGGAGCTGTCGCTGATGAAGGCGCAGCATGTGGCGGAGGAAGTGGAGCAGCGTGAAAAGAAAAGTTCAGATCATGCCTGCATTTCCGAAATGGGAACGAGAGAGAGACATCTCCGCAATGTAATGATACTGGGTGCGGACACGATCGTTGTGCTGGACGGGCAGATCCTTGGAAAGCCGTCCGATGAGGAGGCGGCATTTTCCATGCTGAAAAGCCTGCAGGGAAGGATGCACCAGGTCTATACAGGCGTTGCTCTGCTGGATTTTGACGGAAACGGAGAACTGCATACGATCACCCATGCCGAGGAAACGAAGGTTTATGTGCATGAAATGACGGATCAGGAGATCCGCCGGTATCTTGCTGCCGGGGAATCATTGGATAAAGCAGGCGCTTACGGAGTTCAGGGGCGGTTTGCGGCATACATCGACCGGATTGAAGGCGATTATTACAACGTAGTAGGGCTGCCGGTGGCATATCTGTACCATGAGGTCAAGGGGCGGTTGGAATAAGGAAGTCCGTAAGGGATACATAGAAGAATATGGAGTGAATGATGGGAATATTTTCTTTTCTTAAAAATGAGGAAAAAGAGGCAGAGGAAAAGGCTTTCCGTCTGAAGACAGAGGAAATGCTGACGAAACTGACAGAGGAAATGAAGAAAGGGCAGGAGCTTACGGAAAACCTTTCCCAGGATATCCGGCAGGTCAGTTCAGACGTGCGCCGGCACGATATGGCTCTGGAAGACTGCCTGGACGCCCTGGAAGAGCAGCAGGAGGAACAGCGGAAGAGCCGGGATCAGGTCAGGAAGCTCGAAGCGGAACAGGAGAAGCTTCTAAAGTTTCTGTCGGTATATCAGGAACAGCTCTGGGGGATGAAGCGGTATGCCGGACAAAATGCTCCTGAATGGCTCTCACAGCTTGAGCTGATGGAAAAAGCGGCGGAAGGAGCCAGACTATCCAGCGGGATCGCATGGATTGAAGAGTCCGGGGTACAGGTGGACTATGCGCTTCATGAAGTGATCGAGGCCAGAACGACATCCGAGGAAGCGATGGATATGCGGGTGGCGGAAATCTACAGTCCTGGCGTGATCTGGCGGGGCGAGGTAAAAAAGAAAGCCCGGGTGGCGGCATACCGTCTGGAAAGAGAAGGACAGAAATCAGTTCTGTGAGAAAGGATACGGAGGAGAAAGATAATGGGTGCGGATACAATTATAGGGATTGACCTTGGGACTTCGACAACGGAAGCGGCAGTGATCCGGGACGGAAAACCAGTGATGATCGTTAATCTTGACGGACAGGTGATCACGCCTTCCGCCGCCGGTGTTGACAAGAGCGGGCAGCTTGTATTTGGAGAAAAGGCAAAGGCTCAGTATCTTCTGGCGCCGGAGGATACGGTGATCGAGGCGAAACGGAAGATCGGTACAAAAGAAAAGCTGCGTATGGGAAACAAGGACTATACGCCGGTGGAGATCTCGTCCATGCTGCTCAAATATGTAAAGGACTATGTATCGGAATCCCTGGGCGAAAATATTTCCAGAGCGGTGATCTCTGTCCCTGCATATTTTGACGATCTGCAGAGGCAGGAAACTGTGGAGGCCGGAAAGCGGGCAGGCTTTGAGGTGGAGCGGATCATCAATGAACCTACGGCGGCAGCCCTAAGCTACGGGATCGGCCACATGGAGGAAGAAAGCCATATACTGGTCTATGATCTGGGCGGCGGTACATTTGACGTGACACTTCTGGAAATGTTCGGAGGCGTAGTGGAGGTGAAAGCCAGCAGCGGCGACAACCGGCTTGGAGGAAAGGATTTTGATGAATGTCTGATCCAGTGGCTCGTTTCACAGTTCCGAAAGAAACACGGAAAAGACCTGAGCAAAGATGCTGCGGCCATGGTCAAGCTGAAAGAACAGGCTGAATGGTGCAAAAAGGAACTGAGCAGCCGGGAATCCTGCCAGATTGTGATCCCGTTTATTGCAGAAAAGAGCGGAACTCCGCTGGCGTTAGAAGAAACGGTGACGCTGGAGTTGTTTGAGGAAATGACCCGGGACCTGGTGGAACGGACCCACGCTCCCATCGACGTAGTTCTGGCAGACAGCGGAGTGCTGGCCAAGGATATTGACAGGATCCTGCTGGTAGGCGGCTCCACCCGGATGCCGATGGTACGCAGGGATATTGAAGCCTATTTGCAGAAGGAGCCGTCAAAAGCGGTGAATCCGGATTATGCGGTGGCGGAAGGCGCGGCGATCCAGGCCGGCATCATCGAAGGGACGCTGAGCCGGGAAGAGGGCATCATCATGACAGACGTGAATCCCTATACACTGGGGATCCGCGTGTTGTGCGAGGACAGATCCCATTATATGAGTATTGTGATTCCAAGGAATGTGACGATTCCGGTTGTCAGAAAAGGGATTTACTATACAAGCGCTGACAATCAGACCTCCGCGAAAATTGAAGTTTACCAGGGAGAGCACGATGACGTGCGGCTGAACCATTTCCTGGGAGAATTTGTGATCTCCGGTATTCCCATGCGCCCGGAAGGAGAAGAGCGGATCGAAGTGGAGTTTTCCTATAATCTGAACGGGATGCTGGAGGTCAGCGCGCGGATCCCAAGCTCGGGAGAAGAGGCGTCGGTTGAAATCAACATGATGGCATATGAAGAGGAATTTTTTACGGAAGCGGCAACAGATGTCAGCAAATGGAAAGAGTCTTCTCTTGCAAAGGAATTTCGGACGGTGGTCCGCAGGGCTGAGCGCAGGCTGAAAAGTGAAACGGTTCAGAATATGCCGTTTTACAGAGAGGACCTGGAGAGCTGCCTGTATGACCTGAAGCTGGCCTTGATCGAGGAAGATGAGGACCGGGCGGCGGAGCTGGAAGAGGATATCCTGGATCTGTTGGAAGAGCGAGAATGAGGGGCGGCAGGGCATGGATGATTATAGAGTATTGGGGCTGGAACAGGGAGCGACCCAGAAGGAAATAAAAAGGGCTTACTTTTCTCTGGTCAGAAAATATTCTCCAGAGGAATCTCCGGAAAAATTCCGGGAGATCCGGGAGGCTTATGAGCGGTTAAAGGGACAGACAGAAGGCCGGGGACCTGTCTTTACCAGACCGTCAGACCCTCTGGCGGGAAAGTTTCTGGACTTGTACTGGCAGCACCGGAATGCGCAGGATCCCTATAGCGCCCGGGATGTCTGCGAAGAGGCATGGAAGCGTTTTCCGGAAGAAATCCAATTTTTATACTACCTGGCGCTTGCACAGCGCCGGGCAGGAAATTCGGGAAAGTCTGTGAAAAGCTGTGAAGAGCTTGTAAAGCGGGAACCAGAAAATCAGTGGTTCTGGAGAGAGCTTGCCGTTTCCTATGATGAGAGGAACTATACCCGGAAGGCATATGCGGCGTATGAAAAGGCGTATGAACTGGGATGCCGGGACAACCGGTTTTTATTGGATTTTTCCGTATCCTGTGATAATTATGAGAGATATGACCGGGGAATCCAGGTGCTGACAGAATTGGTCAGAAAGGACAGACGCTGGAAAAGGGAAGAGATATCGGAAGTATTGGCTGCATACTCGGGGATCCTGTCCATGTGCTGCAAAGAACGCCGGGACTTCAGCAGCATGCTGGCCGAATTTGAACAGTTTATCCGGCAATATTCCATTTATATAGCGGAGTATCTGGATATCGTGCTTGGATTTTGTACGAGGATGATACAGGATATGAATCTGTGCGCGTCCCCCCATGACCTGATCAGGGATATTCTTTCAGCGGTAGAGAAGGTATGTGTGCAGGGTAAGGCTAAGGAACTGCTGGCTATGGTCCGGGGGCAGTACGTGGATCAATGTATCTGGGAGGATAAGCGCCTGTCGGAAACCGTGCAGCTCGGAACCGAGGTATTCTTTCTGATGGATGGCAAGTCGGCGGACCTTCGGACTTATGCGCTGCTGGATCTGAAATTATGTATGATCGAGGAGCGGGAGGAGGTGCTTCCTCAGCTGGAGATCATGAAAGAGGAATACCCGGAGTATTATGAAAAAATCTGTGATTTCGCGGAACAGCTCCAGAATGAAAAGAACCTGGGATATCTAAAAAGTAGTTTGCTGAAACAATATATCCGCTTGGGAAAATACATAACCGGGGGGAAATATTTTGAAAAATACCCGGATGAAAAAAAGAAGGCTATGAGGACTGCGGTCCATCAGTATAACGGCGACCAGCCCTTTGTGAGAAGCGGGAAAAAGATCGGAAGAAATGATCCCTGTCCCTGCGGGAGCGGGAAAAAATATAAGCATTGCTGCATGAAAAAGGAACAGGTATAATGATAAATTTTCCGGGAATACTGAGAAAAGGTAGTGCAGAACAGCCTATGAATAAAATTCCAGGAGGAAGATTTATGAAAGCAAAGGTAAATGAAGGGTGTATTTCCTGCGGAGCATGTGTTTCTACCTGCCCGGAGGTATTTCGGTTCAATGATGAAGATGTGGCGGAAGCTTATGCGGACGTTACGGAAGAGACAAAAGAGGCGGCAGAAGAGGCAAGAGACAGCTGCCCTGTTTCAGTGATCGACCTGATGGATTAAAAGTAATGGTCTATAACCATTTTGGCATATCAGGAGCTTTATCTGATATGCCTTACTTTTTCAACATAGGTTACTATAAATTCAAATCAGAAGAGGGCAATTTTTGTGGAATACATAGACTCAAAATACAGAAAATTAAATCTGACCCGCCGGTTTTTTGACGGATCGAAGGGTTATTTTGCTGCCGCAGTTGCCGCATCTCTGGCAGCAACGGTCTTAAACGCGCTGACACCCCAGATTTTCCGGTTCAGTGTCGACTCGGTCCTGGGCGGCGGAAAATATACGTATCTGGCAGGTCACCTCTGGATCTTGTCGCTTTTGCTCATTGCAGTGGCGGTGCTGTCTGGAATCGCGCAGTATATCTGCCGGTCCAATACGGCCATGGCAGGGGAGAATTTTGCAAAAAATATGCGGGACGCCCTGTTTGTCCATGTGCAGAAGCTGCCGATGGACTGGCATGATCAAAATCAGACAGGTGATATTATTCAGCGGTGTACGTCAGACGTAGAGGTTATCCGCAACTTTGTAGTCAACCAGCTTCTGGAAGTGTTCCGCACCGTGTTTCTGGTCGTGACCTCTTTTGTTATGATGCTGTATATGAATGTGAAACTGTCGCTGGTGGTGCTGGCTTTTGTGCCTATGGTCGTATTGTACTCCGCTGTTTTTTACCGCCTCATCGCCAAAAGGTTTGTGGATGCAGACGAGGCAGAAGGGGAATTGTCAACGGTAGTCCAGGAAAATGCGACTGGTGTGCGGGTAGTACGCGCCTTTGGCCGTGAAAAGTTCGAGATGGACCGTTTCCGTGAAAAGAATGAGATCTTTGCGAAGCTCTGGATCCGGCTGGGCACACTGTCCGGGCTGTACTGGGGCATAGGGGATCTGATCACGGGCTTTCAGGTGGTCGCGGTGATCGTTCTGGGAACGATCGAGGCGGTACATGGAACAATCTCCGTGGGAGAATTTATCGCTTTTGCATCTTATAATACAACGCTGGTGTGGCCGATTCGCGGGCTGGGGAGAATCCTTTCCGATATGAGCAAGGCCGGTGTGTCTTTCGAGCGTGTGGATTATATCATACGGGCGGAAGAAGAGGCTTATACGGGCCAGGGAAGAAAAGAAGGCACAGGGCGGACAGGTACGTTTGATATTCGCTTTGAACATGTAAATTTTGCATATGAATCCGGGAAAGAAGTTTTGTCAGACGTAGATTTTTCCATCCCGCAGGGATATACCTTCGGCATCCTTGGCGGGACCGGAAGCGGAAAGTCGACCATCGTACAGCTATTGACACGCCTGTACGAACTGGAGGACGGGCAGGGAAGGATCAGTATCGGCGGAAGGGATATCAGAGAGATTCCGCTGGAGCAGCTCCGAAGCTGTATCGGCATGGTATTGCAGGAGCCTTTCTTATATTCCAGGACAATCCGGGAAAATATCGCGGCCTGCGCGCCCGGCGCTTCCATGGAGGAAATCCGCCGTGCGGCGGAGACGGCCTGTGTGGATGAGTCGGTCATGAGCTTCCCGGACGGTTATGATACGCTGGTAGGGGAGCGGGGAGTGACGCTTTCGGGAGGGCAGAGGCAGCGCGTGGCGATCGCCAGAATGCTGCTCCAGAAAGCGCCCATACTGGTCTTTGACGATTCGCTCTCAGCAGTAGATTCGCAGACAGATTCCATGATCAGAAAAGCGCTCAGCGATGATATGGAACAGGCAACGGTCATCCTGATCTCCCACCGGATCACAACACTCATGGGAGCGGATCAGATTCTGGTGCTGAACCAGGGACGGGTGGAAGAAATGGGCACTCATTATGAGCTGATCAGAAAGCAGGGGATCTACCGCAGGATATACGATATCCAGATGAGCCAGGACGACCGGGAACAGATGGGAGGTGCAGAAGATGGCGGCATATGAAGAACAAGAGTATCATAAACCGTTCAGCTTTCGGATATGGATGAAAATGCTGCCGTTTTTCCGGCCATACAAAAAGTATTTTGCAATCTCCTTTATGCTGAACATTTTCCTTGCCGGTGTAGATGTGGTTGTTCCGCTCTTCCAGAGCTATGCCATCGACCGCTTCATTACGCCCGGCAGCCTGGATGGGCTGCGGCATTTTGCGCTCCTTTACGGCCTGGTGATCGTGCTCCAGACGATCGCTGTCTATACCTCGGTCCATGCGGCGATCATCATTGAGATGAACCTGGGAAGGGATCTGAAATGGGCCCAGTTTGAACATCTGCAGACCCTGTCCTTTTCCTATTACAATACGACTCCGGTAGGCTATATCCATGCCCGCGTCATGAGCGATACGCTGCGGATCGCCTCTTTGGTCGCATGGGGGCTGGTGGATATGTTCTGGGCGCTGCTCTATGTGCTCAGTGTATTTACGATCATGTTTCTGCTGAATGTCCGGCTGGCGTTGGTGATCCTGCTGATCGTGCCGTGCATTGCAGTTCTGACGGTGTATTTTCAGAATAAGATCCTGCACTGGAACCGGAAGGTGAGGAAGATCAACGCTCAGATCACCAGCGCGTACAATGAAGGGATCACCGGAGTCAGGACATCAAAAAGTATGGGAATTGAAAAGGAAAATGAGAACGCATTTTTTCAGCATACGCTGGAGATGCAGCGGGCTGCGGGGCGCTCTGCAAAGCTGAACGCGGTCTATATCCCGGCGATCCTGCTGTTCAGTTCCGTGGCAGCAGCGGTGGTCCTGGCGCAGGGCGGCCATATGGTGCAGGAAGAGATCATGCGTCTGGGAACCCTGTCCGTGTTTATCTCTTATGCGGTCATTATTTTTGAGCCGATCCAGCAGCTGGCAAGACTTTTGGCGGATCTGATTTCCTGCCAGGCGAATATTGAGCGTGTGACGGACTTGCTGGAGCAGGAACCAAATGTTGTAGACCGGGCGGATGTGATCCAAAAGTATGGGGATGCATTTTCACCGAAGCAGGAAAACTGGGAAAGAATCAAAGGCGATATCGTGTTTGAGGATGTCTCCTTTATGTATCCGGATGGGAAGGAATATGTGCTGGAGCACTTCAATCTCCATGTGCCTGCCGGAATGAATGTGGCGATCGTAGGAGAAACAGGCGCAGGAAAATCTACGCTGGTGAATCTGATGGGACGTTTTTTTGAGCCTACATCAGGGAGGATCCTCATTGACGGAGCGGACTATCGGGAGCGCTCACAGCTCTGGCTCCACAGCCAGATCGGATATGTGCTGCAGAATCCCCATCTGTTCTCCGGAACCGTCCGGGAAAATATCCGGTACGGCAGGCTTTCGGCTTCGGACGCGGAGATTGAAGAGGCGGCCAGAAGCGTGTCGGCGGATCAGGTTGTGATGAAGCTGGAGAATGGCTATGAAAGCGATGTGGGAGAGAGCGGCGGAAAGCTTTCCACCGGGGAAAAGCAGCTCGTTTCCTTTGCAAGAGCAATCCTTGCGGACCCGGCCATCTTCGTGCTGGACGAGGCCACGTCTTCGATTGACACCCAGACCGAGCAGCTGATCCAGCAGGCAACGGGGAAGCTTCTGAAAGGGCATACCTCTTTCATCATCGCACACCGGTTATCGACCATCCGGCAGGCGGACCTGATCCTTGTGGTGAAGGATGGAAAGATCATCGAACGCGGAACCCACCGGGAGCTGCTGGAGGATAGGGGATATTATTATGAGCTGTACTCCAGGCAGTTTGAGGAAGAGGCTTCCATGAAAGTGTTTTCGGAAGGGGGCCGGGAAGGATGCTGAAAGAGAGACAGGAGATCATAGACCTGTGTCTGAACTATCCGGGCGCATATGAGGATTATCCGTTTCATGATCCCAACTGGTGCGTGATGCGGCATCAGGAAAATAAAAAAGTGTTCGCATGGATTTTCGAAAAGGACGGATACATCTGGGTCAATGTAAAATGCGACCCGGGGTGGATCTCATTTTGGAGAAATGCGTTTGAGTCGGTCATTCCGGCATATCACCTGAACAAGGCTTACTGGAATTCCATCATCCTGGACGGAAGTATTCCGGATAAAGAGATCCGGATCATGATCGGGAACAGCTATGATCTGACTGCAAAAAAGCGCAGGAAGGAGGAAATGCGATGTTAGCGTACACCTATGTTTCGCAGGGCAATTTTCAATTGACTGAGAAACCAAAACCGGAATTGGCGGATGCAAAAGACGCCATTGTGAGAGTTACATTAAAAGGAAAGCAGGGAAAGTTATGACAGATATTTTAACGATGGGCGAGATACTTGTTGAGATTATGCGTGAGCATGAGGATGTTCCTCTTGACCGGGCAGGGACGTTCAAAGGCCCTTATCCCAGCGGCGCCCCCGCGATCTGTATTGATGCGGCCGCACGTCTGGGATGCAGGACGGCGATCATCGGCGGCGTGGGAAAGGACGATTTCGGAAAATGCCTTTTAGACCGTCTGAGACAAGACGGCGTGGACGTAAGCCATGTCCTTGAGAGCGAGGAGAGGGCTACAGGCTGCGCCTTTGTGACCTATTTTGGAGACGGCTCCCGGAAATTCATTTTCCATATGGGAAATACGCCTGCTGTCGAGGCGAAAGCCCCCGGACAGGGTGAGTTTGAGGGCGTGAAGTATATGCATATCATGGGATGCTCCCTCATGTCGAATCCGGTGTTTGCGCAGGAAATATTAAAGACGATGCGCATGTTTGCCGGAGAGGGCGCTAAGATCTCCTTTGATCCGAATATTCGTAAAGAGCTGTTTACGGACGAATCCATCCATGAGGTGATCGGGGAGGTGATGGAGCACACCGGCATCTTTCTGCCGGGAGTCGAGGAGCTGCTGCTGATCACCGGGCAGGAGACGGTGGAAAAAGCGGTAGAGTCCTGTTTTGCATATCCGAAGATGGAAATCGTGGTTCTGAAAAATGGGGCAAAGGGAAGCCGGATCTACCAGCGTGACCGTGTGGAAGAAGTGGGCGTTTACCAGGTAGAACAGGCAGATGCCACCGGAGCCGGGGACTGCTTTGACGGGGCGTTTCTGGCAGGGCTTGTCCAGGGAAAGAGTGTGAAGGAAGCCGCGCAGATGGGAGCGGCGGCAGGAGCGCTCAATGCGGCTGCGTTTGGGCCGATGGAAGGAAAGATCAATCCCGGGACAGTGAAGGAAATTATGGAAAGAGGATAATGGCAGACAAAAGCAGAATCACGCAAAAATGGTTGGAGGATTTCGAGAGAGAATGGATGTAAGAGAAGTTTTAGAGCAGGTGAAGTCCGGTGGGATGTCTGTGGAAGATGCAGAACGGTATTTTCAGAAGCAGTCTTATGAAGAGATGGGATATGCCAAGCTGGATACATACCGGGAGATCCGTTCCGGTTTCCCGGAGGTCGTATTTTGCAGCAGAAAAGCGGATATACATCTGAAAAATATCTATAAAAGGCTATACGAGGAAAATGGAGAAGTATTCGGAACGCGCGCCTCGCAGCGGCAGTACGAGGTGGTGCAGGAAGTGCTGCCCCAGGTCGTATACGATGATGTCTCCCATATTTTAAAAATAGAAGCAAAAGACAAGACTCGGATCGGAGAAATCGCGGTCTGCACAGCAGGCACGGCGGATATCCCGGTAGCCGAAGAAGCGGCCCAGACGGCAGAATATTTCGGGGCAAATGTAAACCGCATCTATGATGTGGGAGTCAGCGGCATCCACAGGATGCTGTCCCACCTGGACGTGATTCAGCGGGCCAACTGTGTGGTGGCTGTGGCTGGCATGGAAGGCGCACTGGCAAGCGTTCTGGGCGGCCTGGTCAGCCATCCCGTCATTGCAGTCCCTACTTCCGTCGGCTACGGAGCCAGCATGAACGGCCTGTCCGCATTGCTCACAATGATCAATTCCTGCGCAAATGGAATCGCTGTAGTCAATATCGACAACGGCTACGGCGCGGGCTATATTGCCACCCAGATCAATCGGCTGGCAGTGAAAGGAGAATGAAAAAATTGGGAAATACATTATATCTTGAATGCTCGTCCGGCATCAGCGGGGACATGACGGTTGCCGCACTGCTGGATCTGGGAGCAGACCGGGAGGTTTTGATAAAAGCACTCTCAAGCCTTCCGCTGGAGGGCTTTTCGATTGAAGTCAACCGGATAAAAAAATCCGGGCTGGATGCCTGCGATTTCCTGGTACGCCTGGACGAAGCACATGAGAACCATGACCATGATATGGAATATCTGCATGGAACGAGAGTCCATGCCCATGGAGAAGCGGTACATGCGCATGGGAACGAGACACATGTCCATGTGCAGGAACCACCGTCGCATGTGCACGGGGACGAGTCGCATGCGCATGCTCATGTGCATGAGAGCGGGGAGCATCATCATATGCATCCGCATGAAGACGAACACAGCCATTCACATTCTCACGGCAGTGGGGACGGACATCACAGCAGCCCGCATATCCACCGCGGTCTGAACGAAGTTCTCTCCATCATCAGCCAGGCAGAACTCAGCGGCAGGGCAAAGGACACGGCAGTCCGCATCTTTACCGTCCTTGCAGAGGCAGAGGCAAAAGCACACGGTGTTCCCGTGGATCAGGTACATTTCCATGAAGTAGGCGCGGTAGATTCCATCGTGGATATTGTTGCGGCGGCCGTGTGCCTGGATGATCTGGATATCACAGAAGCAGTCATCCCCAGGATCTGTGAAGGACAGGGATTTGTACGCTGTCAGCACGGCGTGATCCCTGTACCGGTGCCGGCGGTGGTCCATATAGTACAGGCGAATCAGCTCCCGCTGCATCTGACCGGGACGGAGGGGGAATTGGTGACTCCTACCGGGGCGGCTATTGCGGCGGCCATCCGGACAAAAGGACAGCTTCCGGAGTCATTTGTAATAAAAAAGACCGGGATCGGCGCGGGAAAACGTACCTATGACAGGCCCAGCCTGCTCCGCGCAATGTTGATCGATGATGCAGAAAAATCTACGGATGCCCGTCCGGATGCGCCTGACGATCAAAATAATTCATGTAAAGCGCCGTCAGATTTATGTAAAAATGCGGACGATCCCTATGGAAATACGGCTCAGAAGGATGTGGTCTATCGTCTGGAAACGAACATTGACGACTGCACCGGCGAAAATCTCGGATATGTTATGGAGCGCCTTTTTGAAGCCGGGGCAAGGGATGCGCATTACACGCCGGTCTATATGAAGAAAAACCGCCCGGCATATCAGCTGAATGTCATCTGCGACAGGGAATCTGTGCCGGAGATGGAGAAGATTATTTTCCAGGAGACTACGACCATCGGCATCCGGAAAGCGGAGATGGAGCGGACCGTGCTGGAACGGTCTGCGGGAAAAATCTCCACATCACTGGGAGAGGCAGAGGTAAAGATCTGTATCCTGCCGGACGGAGAGAAACGCTGCTACCCGGAATATGAATCGGTGCGCCGGGCGGCAGAAGAGAACCGCATCAGTTTCCAGAATGCATTTGAAGAAATAAAAAGACAAGCGCAGGAAAAATATCAATGACAGAATATGAAGAGAAAAAGAGAAAGCTGAAAGAACGGATCCAGGTCTATGCCGGGGAAGGCTGCATTGTTGCATTCTCCGGCGGCGTGGACAGCAGCCTGCTATTAAAACTCGTATGTGAGACAGCAGGAAGGCAGGGCAGGAGCCTTTCTGACATCAGCAGCAGAATCTACGCGGTGACAATGCAGACCCGCCTCCATCCGGTCTGCGAGATTGAACATGCCCGAAAAGTAGCCGAAGAGATTGGGGCAGCCCATCTGGTCATTCCGGTGGATGAACTGGAGGAAGCAGGAATCCGTCAAAATCCGCCGGAAAGATGCTATCTCTGTAAAAAGCAGCTATTTACCAAAATACTGCACAAGGCCGAAGAACTTGGTGTCTGGAATATCCTGGAAGGGACCAACGGGGATGACCTCCATGTCTACCGTCCGGGATTAAGAGCAATCCGGGAGCTGGGAGTGATCAGCCCTCTGGCAGAGGCCGGGTTTACGAAAGAAGAGGTACGCCGTCTGGCAGAAGAATACGGTCTGTCAGTATCCGGACGTCCGTCCACGCCCTGTCTGGCAACCAGATTTCCATACGGAGCATCCCTTTCCTATGAAGAGATACAGAAGGTGGGGCAGGGGGAAGCCTATCTAAAAGGCTTCGGATTATATAACGTCAGGCTTCGGATTCACGGAGATATTGCGAGAATTGAGGTGGATCCGGACGATTTTCCCATCTTCATGCGGTATCGCCGGGAAGCGGTTTCTTATTTAAAAAGTCTGGGATATCATTACATTACATTAGACCTGGAAGGCTTCCGTTCCGGCAGTATGGATGTTGGGATCGTATAGTACAGGATGCCCGAAGGGTCTGTCATGTGAAAACTGAAAAAAAGGAATGTATTAATGAACAAAAGAACCATTTCAATCATACATGAGCTCTGCGCTCCGGAAAAATCCATCAGCATATCCGGACTTGCAGGGCAGTTCGGCGTATCCCAGAGGACGATACGCAATGATCTGAATACAGTCAGCGATATTTTAAAAGAAAATGGACTGCCGGAATTAAAACTGAAAAGCGGGGGGCAGATCATCCGGGACCTGTCATTTGACCAGATTCTTTCCTTCGTTTCAGAAGGGGATTTTTATGCCTACAAGCTGTCCAAAGAGGAACGGATCCGGATCGCATCCGTCCTGCTCGTCACTTCATCTGAATATACCACATTGTCTGCGATTGCAGATATCCTGTTCGTAAGCCGGGCAACTGTGATCAAAGACCTGGAAGGGATTAAAGCCTGCGTTCGGGAAAGCGGTCTGGAGGTATTGTCCCATCCGAGCCGGGGACTGCGTGTCCAGGGGGCGGAGAGCGATAAAAGAGTCTTTTTGCTCAAAACGTCAGATACTGGACCGGATGCGGCTTGGCAGGAACTTGTAACCGGGCAGATCCATGTACCCGAAGAAACCAGAGCCATGCTCCAGAAGATAATCACAGAGCAGGAACATCTTCATAAATGTTACCTGACGGACGATTCGTTTCATAAAGTGCTGTTTTATCTGGAAATTATGATCAACCGGAACCAGCAGGGGGAATACATGGAGGTCCGCAGAAAAAATATCAGCAGCAAGCACCAGATGGCACAGGATATCCTGGAACTGATCTCCCAATACTGTCATACCCATACAACAGAGGACGAGGTGCAGTTTCTGAGCGAGCTGCTTTCCATGGCCAGATACACCCGGCAGAAAACCGGCGAGGGGGATGCAGTGAAGCTGCAGTTTATTACCCGGCAGTTTATCTGGCAGATATCTGAAGAACTGCGGGTCAATCTGAACGGAGATTATGATTTTTTTGAAAATCTGTCCGCACACCTGGAATCCGTATATTCCGCCGCATCACCGGGCTATCCGGACAATCCGGTCATCGAGGAGATTTTAGAGGAAAACCAGGAGGTCGCTGCCGCGGTCCGGAAAAAGCTGCCCATTCTCCGGCAGTATACCGTCGAGCCTATTGAAGAGATTGAACTGGGATACATTACGGTCCATGTATGCGCGGCTCTGGAACGAAAAAAGAACAAAGAGATCGCATTTCATGTGATCGTGGCCTGCCACGCAGGAATCGGGACCTCCCAGCTTCTGCTGGAAAGGCTGAAAAAGCATTTTAACTTTCAGATCGTAGATATCATTTCCGTGCATGAAGCGAAAAATATAGATACCGGAAAAGCAGATTTTATCATATCCACGGTTCCTCTGGAAGGCTGCGGGCTGGATCATGTGATCGTTTCCCCGCTGTTGACCGATGAAGATTACATCCGGGTAGGAAATAAGATCGACAGCCTGCGCAACAGCAGAAATCTTCCGGTCCGCAAAGAGGAGCATGAGATCACGGCAAAGGGACTCCTGGAAAAGCTGGATCCTGTCATCCGGGAGTCTGTCCCGGAAACCGCTCCGGAGCTGCTCCGGAAAATCCGGAAGATTGTGGGTGAGTATTTCAATCAGACAATGGACACGGAATCAGAAGCAGAGCCGCCGTATCTGCATGAACTGCTGCCGTATACGCACATTACGCTGGACGTGGAATGCTCAGACTGGAAGGATGCAGTGCGCAGATCAGGAGAAATACTGCTGGAGAAGGGGTACATTGAGGCACGCTATATTGACGCCATGATCGGCAACATCGAAGAAAATGGTCCCTATATCGTTCTGTCTCCCGGATTCGCGGTTCCACATGAAGGGGTGGAGCAGGGCAGTATCAAGGTAGGCATGAGCCTGATCCGAATGAAAAATCCGGTGCCCTTCGGCGTAGAGGAGCTGGATCCGGTGGAGTTTGTCTGTTGTCTGAGCGCGGTAGACCATAAGACCCATCTGCGGGCATTTTTCAATCTGGTCAATCTGCTCAGGGATGCGAACTTTAAGCGGAGCCTCCACGAATGCAGGACGCCGGAAGAGGCGGCCGGGATTATTGAAAGATACGAGTATGAGACTGCAGAATAGGCCGGATCCGGCCAGGCTGCCGAGAATACCGCCGGCCGGAGAACATTAACTTGGTGGAATCCATTTCAAAAATATTGCAAACAATTATTCTTTTCCAATCCTCCATAAGGTGTTATGATGATAGCCAGAGAAGGAAAAGCGAATAAAATGCGGCAGAATTGATCTGAAAACCGTTTGGTCTGCCGCCGCTTCCATGAATAAAAAAATCAGGAGGATTATCATGAAAACATTTAGTTATGAGATTAAAGACGCAATCGGAATCCACGCAAGACCGGCAGGACTTCTGGCAAAGGAAGCTAAGAAGTATGAGAGCAAGATCGTGCTGAAAAAAGAAGGCAAGTCCGCTGAGGCGACCAAGCTGATGGCGATCATGGGCATGGGCGTAAAGTGCGGCAATGTTGTGGACGTAGAGATCGAGGGTGCGGATGAAGAAAAGGCATACGAAGACATCAAAGCATTCTTCGAAGCAAACCTGTAAAAAAGATTACTATTCACAGTCATACAATAGGAGTATATTGTTATGTTAAAATTTTCGGGAAAATCCGTATACAAGGGAATCGTCCTTGGTCCGGCGGCCGTATTGAAGAACAATGATTTCCAGGTGAAGCGGGAAAGGTCCGAGGATCCGGAGGCGGAGATCGCCAGAGTAGAGACGGCGGTTGAAAAAGCACAGGAACAGCTCCAGAAGCTGTACGATAAAGCTGTGATCGAGGTGGGCGAAGCAAGCGCCGCCATTTTCGAGGTCCATCAGATGATGCTGGAGGACGACGATTACCGGGATGCGATCAGCAGTATGATCCGCACAGAGCAGATCAACGCAGAATATGCCGTAGCAGTGACCGGTGATAACTTCTCTGAAATGTTCGCCAATATGGATGATGATTACATGAAGGCCAGGGCGGCGGATATCAAGGATATTTCCAACCGCCTGGTACGTAACCTGTCCGGACAGGAGGATGTGGATTTCAGCTCCATGGAGCCGTCCGTCATCATTGCGGACGATCTGAGCCCAAGCGAGACAGTCCAGATGGATAAGAGCAAGATTCTGGCATTCGTCACAGTCCATGGTTCCACCAATTCCCATACGGCAATCCTTGCACGTATGATGAACATTCCTGCGCTGATCGGTGTACCGCTGGATCTGGATGAGGTACATACGGGGCAGACTGTCATTGTGGACGGTTTCAAAGCGGAAGCGGTATTCGATCCGACAGAAGAACTGTGCCGGGAGACGGAAAGCCGGATGAAAGAGGAGCAGGAAAAGGCAGAACTCCTGCAGACTTTGAAAGGAAAGGAAAATGTGACCCTTTCCGGCAAAAAGATTCATATTTATGCCAATATCGGAAGCGTCGGCGACGTAGGATATGTATTGGAAAATGACGCGGGAGGCATCGGACTCTTCCGGAGCGAATTTTTGTATCTGGGCCGGAATGATCTTCCGACGGAGGAGGAGCAGTTCCAGGCATACCGGCAGGTCGTTCAGACCATGGCAGGGAAGAAGGTCATCATCCGGACGCTGGATATCGGTGCGGATAAGCAGGCAGACTATCTGAACCTTGGAAACGAAGACAATCCTGCCCTGGGCTACCGTGCAATCCGTATCTGTTTAAAGCAGCCGGACATTTTCAAGACACAGCTGCGTGCCCTTTTGCGGGCGGCGGCATACGGCAACCTATCCATCATGTATCCGATGATCATTTCCACAGAGGAAGTGCAGCAGATCTACAGAATCGTGGACGAGGTGGAATGTGAGCTCAACGATGCTGGGATTCCGTACAAGGTCCCGGAGCAGGGGATCATGATCGAGACACCGGCTTCTGTCATGATCAGCGATGAACTGGCGGAGATGGTAGATTTCTTCTGCATCGGGACCAATGACCTGACCCAGTACACGCTGGCCATTGACCGCCAGAATGAAAAGCTGGATGATTTTTACAATCCTCACCATAAGGCAATCCTGCGGATGATCAAGATGGTGGTGGACAATGCCCACAAGCATGGAAAATGGGCAGGGATCTGCGGCGAGCTGGGAGCGGACCTGGAGCTGACACAGGAATTTGTACGGATGGGGCTGGATGAGCTTTCTGTAGCGCCTTCCATGGTTCTCAAAGTAAGAAAAAATATCAGGGAAATGGAATAGTCGGTGAACTGTTATTGTTCACACGGCGTCGTGCACTCGCTGCACCAGCATCCTGTAACTACAATAGTTATTCTTGCTTTTTTTAGCCTTATTGAGTATAGTATACCTGAAAGGCTGAGGTATATTATGGAAAAAGTAAGGGCGTATATTGAAAGATATCATATGATTTCGGCAGAAGATCATATTATAGCAGGTATATCGGGCGGAGCAGACTCGGTATGCCTGCTTTGTGTGCTTTTGGATATCCGGGACAGGCTGGGAATTTCTCTCACGGCAGTCCATGTCAATCATGGCCTGCGGGGGGAAGCGGCGGACCATGACGAGACCTTTGTACGGGAGCTGTGCGGAAAATACAGCGTCCCCCTGGAAGTTTTTCGGGTGGATTTGGAATCAATTTCCAAAAACAGGAAACAATCTCATGAGGAGTGCGGCAGAAACATCCGCCGGGAAGCTTTTGAAAAGGTCTGCATAAAGCGGAAAGGCACGAAGATCGCCCTGGCACACCATCAGAATGACAATGCAGAGACACTCCTGTGGAACCTGGCAAGAGGGACCGGGCTGGCAGGGCTGGGCGGGATCCGTCCGGTCAACGAAAGATATATCCGCCCCCTCCTGTGCCTGAGCCGGGATGAAATCGAGGATTTCCTGAAAAAGCGGGGGCAGGGGTACTGTACAGATGATACCAACAATTACACGAAGTATACGCGCAATAAGCTGCGGCATCTGGTGATCCCTGTTCTGGAGAAGGAGGTCAATTTCCAGTCTGTCCGGCATATGAATGAAGTAATGGAACAGCTGCGGGAAGTTCAGGATTACATGGAACAGCGCACAGCGGAAGCGCTGCGGGAATATGTCAGAACCGAAGGTCCGCCCGGATATTTCCTGATCACAAAGGAACTTCGGGAGAAAGAGCCGGATATCCTCTGTACGATGGTGATCCGGAAGGTTATGGAACTGGCCGCGGGAGAGATGCGGGATATGGGCAGAGTCCATATCCGCGGGGTGCTGGATCTGTTTCAGAAGCAGTCCGGCAGGAGCCTGGACCTTCCGCTTTTCATACGGGCGGTCCGTACTTACGAAGGGGTAGCGTTGTACCGGAAGCCGGAAAGCAAAGCGGAAGTTCTGCCTGCGGTTTCCGGAAGGGCCGAGGAATCTTTGCATGCCGCCGGAGACGGAAGCCCGGCTGTATGCAGGCTGTCAGGGGAGGCAGCAGTATCCCCGCCTGGCAGGAAAGACGCATGCCGGGCGGCACACAGCCCGCCGGAGGGCGAAAATCCTGTCTGCCAGCTGCAGATTCCGGGGGAAACCCGTATCCCGGACATGGGACTGACCATCCGGTGCGTGATATTCCCGAAAACAATGTGTTTTTCTATGGAGGAAATCCCACAAAAAGTGTACACGAAATGGTTTGACTATGATATAATAAAAAAAGCGCCCTGTATCCGGACGAGACAGGGAGGCGATCAGATTACCATTGATCAGGCGGGGCACCGCCAGAAACTAAAATCCTGGTTCATCAATGAGAAGATACCTGCAGGAGAGAGAGAGTCTATTCCCTGCATTGCATCCGGAAGTGATATCCTTTGGATACTGGGACACCGCATGAGCAGCGCGTACCAGGTCACTGGCCGGACAGAGCGGATCCTGCAGATAGAGGTTGTGAAAGAGGAGAATTAGGCAGTATAGAGCAAAAGAAGATTAAGCAGTAAAAATAGCCACTCAAATGAGAAAAATGCATTACGGAGGAAAAAAAGATGGCGGAGACAATTCGGGAACTGATATCAGAGCAGGACGTAGACAAGAGGATCGAAGAACTGGGACAGCAGATCAGCCGGGATTATGCGGGCAAAAGCATTCATCTGATCTGTATATTAAAAGGCGGCGCATTTTTTATGTGCGAGCTGGCGAAGCGGATCACGCTTCCGGTGTCCATTGATTTTATGTACGTAAGCAGTTATGGAGATGCAACATCGTCCAGCGGCAATATCAAGATCAAAAAGGATCTGGATGAATCCGTTGAGGGCAAGGATGTGCTGATCGTAGAGGATATCATTGATTCGGGACGGACCCTGTATTTCCTGACGAGGGAACTTGAAAAGCGGGGGGCAAAGAGTATCCGCCTGTGTACGCTGCTGGATAAGCCGGACCGCAGGGTAGTGGAAGTCAGGACTGATTATGTCGGTTTTCAGATCCCGGATGAATTTGTCGTGGGCTACGGCCTCGATTATGCACAAAAATACCGTACACTGCCATATATCGGTGTTGTAGAGGGAGTATAAAGTTGGGAAGGAGCAGAAACCATTGAATAACAATAACAAGTACAGGACAATGAGCGGTGCGAGTGTCGTCATGTTTATTGCCATTGTGTTTTTTGCACTCTGGTTTACAGGGCAGATGCAGCAGCGCGACCAGGAGATGACGTACACGGATTTCGTACAGCAGGTGAAGGACGACAACGTGGCAGTAGCTATCATCAACCAGAGCAAGTCCGTTCCCACTGGAACGGTCTCTGTTACACTGAAAAGTCCGCATTCGTCCAGAGTCGTTCACGTGTCGGATGTAAATAAGGCCCAGGAATTACTGTCCGATCATAAGGTGAAGTATGATATCCTGAAGGTACCGGAGGACACGATGTTCACTACGGTCGTGGTGCCGGTTCTGATCACCATGGCAGGCGTATTTCTGATCTTCCTGCTGATGAACCGCCAGGGAGGCGGAGGCGCCAATGCAAAGGCGATGAACTTTGGAAAGAGCCGCGCCCGTCTGAACAGCCCGGCGGACAAGCAGGTGACATTTGCCGAAGTGGCAGGACTGAAAGAAGAAAAAGAAGAGCTGGAAGAGATCGTAGACTTCCTGAAGGCTCCGAAAAAGTATATCCAGGTAGGCGCCAGGATTCCAAAGGGCGTACTTCTGGAGGGGCCTCCGGGAACTGGTAAGACGCTGCTGGCCAAGGCGATCGCAGGAGAAGCCGGGGTGCCGTTTTTCAGTATTTCCGGTTCCGATTTTGTAGAAATGTTTGTAGGCGTGGGCGCGTCCCGGGTACGGGACCTGTTCCAGGATGCCAAGAAAAATGCCCCCTGTATTATCTTTATTGATGAGATCGACGCCGTGGCAAGGCGGCGCGGAAGCGGGTTGGGCGGCGGACATGACGAGAGGGAGCAGACGTTGAACCAGCTTCTGGTGGAGATGGACGGATTCGGGGTCAATGAAGGGATCATTGTGATGGCGGCGACCAACCGAAAGGATATCCTGGATCCCGCGATCCTGCGTCCGGGCCGTTTTGACCGGAACGTGATCGTGGGCCGTCCGGATGTAGGCGGACGGGAAGAGATTCTGAAGGTCCATGCAAAAAACAAGCCTCTGGGCGACGACGTGGATCTCAAGCAGATCGCGCAGACTACCGCAGGATTTACCGGAGCAGACCTGGAAAACCTGCTGAATGAGGCTGCGATCCTGGCAGCCAGGGACAACCGGATCTTTCTGCAGCAGAAGGACATCCGGCACGCGTTTGTGAAGGTCGGGATCGGACCCGAGAAGAAGAGCCGAATTGTTTCAGAAAAGGAAAGGAGGATCACCGCATATCATGAGGCGGGGCATGCGATCCTGTTTCATGTACTGCCGGACGTAGGGCCGGTCTATAGTGTGTCGATCGTACCGACCGGGGCAGCAGGCGGCTATACGATGCCCCTTCCGGAGCGCGATGACATGTTCAATACAAAAGGGCATATGCTGCAGCAGATTACCGTATCCCTGGGAGGACGTGTGGCAGAGGAAGAGATTTTCGATGACATTACTACAGGGGCGTCTCAGGATATCCGCCAGGCAACGGCAATCGCAAAGTCCATGATCACTAAATTCGGTATGTCCGAGCGCCTTGGACTGATCAATTACGATAATGACAGCGATGAGGTATTTATTGGAAGGGACTTCGGACATACTTCCAGAGGATATGGAGAGAAGATCGCGGGCACCATCGATGAAGAAGTGAAACGGATCATCGACGAGTGCTATAACCGGGCGAGAGGGCTCTTGCAGGAGTACCATTCCGTACTGGACGCATGCGCAAAGCTGCTGTTGGAGAAGGAAAAGATATCACGGAAAGAATTTGAAGCGCTTTTTGATAAGGCTTCTGCAGGAAATATGGACATCCTCGATATGGACGGGATGCATTCGGATGTATATCCTGCAGGAATCTGAAAAATGTAAAACAATCATCAATCGGGCTATTTGAATGTAGTTCCTCAAATCGGGGAGGGAATGACAGATATATCGGATGTGAGTGCATAGGCAACAATTGGAGAAGGCTGGCACAGTGTTATACCAGGGGGCAGAAAAAACGGCCGAATGGCATAATGGGAAGCCCTTGGGTATAATTTCTAACACGAATAAGGGGGTTCAAAATGCAATCACAGTTTTTTAAATCTTGGAAAAAAAGAATGAGATGGCCGAAAGGTGACTTCAAACAGGAAAGACATGAAATCAGTGAGAAACATGAGAATCTGAAAACAGGAACAGAAAAAGAAGAAAAGTCAGAGCCAATCACAGAAACAGAGGAAAAAACAGCAGTGCCGGAGCCGGCAGGCGCGGTACGGAACACAGAAAACGAAACAAAAGCGCGGCATCCAGAAGAGGCTGCGCGGTTTGAAGATACGGAAGAGGTCTATAAATCAATTCACCCAAAAGGAGATTTTAAGATGTGCAGAGACGCGTTGTTCTGCGA
This sequence comes from Lachnospiraceae bacterium M18-1, assembly GCA_000403295.2. Lineage (GTDB taxonomy): Bacteria > Bacillota > Clostridia > Lachnospirales > Lachnospiraceae > Schaedlerella. Next base: position 454,403 of record KE159609.1, read on the forward strand.
CGGGACTTCTTCCTATGTGATGCCGCCTGAACCTGCGAAAGGGCAGAGGATCAGGCTGCGTTTCCGCACGGCCCGGAACAATGTCAGTACGGTCCTTTTAGTGGCGGATTCCGGGATCTATCAGATGGAACGGGCTCTGTCACGCGGCGTATTTGATTATTATGAGATCAGCTGGAAGCTTGGCACGGAAGTGTTTTCTTATTATTTTGAGATCCATTGCGGAGATGAGGTGTGTTATTATAACCGGACTGGCGTATCGGATGACATCAAGCCTCATTATTCGTTCCGGATCGTACCGGGATTTTCCACCCCGGACTGGGCAAAAGGCGCTGTCATGTATCAGATTTTCGTGGACCGTTTTTATAATGGAAATCCGGAAAATGATGTCAAAGACCGGGAGTACATCTACATCGGCGAGCCTGTCAGAAAAGTGGAGGACTGGAATGAAATGCCCCATGCCATGGATGTGCGCAGATTTTACGGGGGCGACCTTCAAGGCGTGATGGAAAAGCTGGATTATCTGCAGGAGCTGGGTGTGGAGGTGATTTATTTTAACCCGCTGTTTGTATCGCCCTCCAACCATAAGTATGATATCCAGGATTACGATTATATTGATCCGCATTTTGGAATCTTTATCCAGGACGGAGAGGAAGCCCTGCCGGAAGGGGCCGTGGACAATACAAACGCAGAACTGTACAAGAAGCGGGTCGGAAATCTGGAAAATCTGGAAGCCAGCAATGAACTGTTCATCCGTCTGGTGGAAGAGATCCACCGCCGGGGCATGCGGGTGATCCTTGACGGAGTATTTAACCACTGCGGCTCCTTTAATAAATGGATGGACCGGGAGCGTATTTACGAGAATCAGGAAGGGTATGAGAAGGGCGCGTTTATCAGCAAGGACAGCCCTTACCGCAGCTTTTTCCATTTCCATAATAACGAAGATTCTGCATGGCCGTATAATACCAGCTATGACGGATGGTGGGGGAATGATACCCTGCCGAAGATGAATTACGAAGATTCCAGGAAGCTGGAAGATTATATTATGGAGATCGGAAGGAAATGGGTGTCTCCGCCTTATAATGTAGACGGATGGAGGCTGGATGTGGCGGCGGATCTGGGCCATACCAATGAGTATAACCATGCATTCTGGAAACGGTTTCGTAAGGAGATCAAGGGTGTCCGGCCGGATGCGCTCATTCTGGCGGAGCATTACGGAGACCCGGCGGAATGGCTGCAGGGGGATGAGTGGGACAGCATCATGAACTATGATGCATTTATGGAACCGCTGACCTGGTTTCTGACCGGAATGGAAAAGCACAGCGATGAGTTCAGGCCGGATTTATTAGGAAATGCGGATTATTTTGTCAATACGATGAATCATTTTATGTCCTGTATGCAGACTTCATCCCTGCAGACGGCGATGAACGAGCTATCCAATCATGACCACTCCCGTTTCATGACGCGGACCAGCCAGGTGGTAGGCCGTCTGGGCGGTATGGACCACAGGGCGGCAGAGGAAGGCGTCATCCCTGCTATAATGGCGGAAGCGGTTGCGGTGCAGATGACCTGGGTCGGAGCGCCCACGGTATACTACGGGGATGAGGCGGGACTGTGCGGATTTACAGACCCGGACAGCCGGAGACCGTACCCCTGGGGAAAAGAAAAGCAGCGTATGATTGATTTCCATCGTGAAATGATCAGGATACATAAGAGTGAGCGGCCGCTGCGCACCGGATCCCTTCGGATGCTGTACTGGGAGAAAGATGTGCTGGCATTCGGAAGATTTCAGGGTGACGAGCAGGTGGTTGTGATCCTGAATAACAGTGAGAGCCTTCGGGAGGTCACAGTCCCGGTATGGATGGCGGAAGTGCCGATGACCGGAAGGATGAAACGGCTGATCTATTCTTATGAAGATGATTTTACAACAAAGAAGGATGAATATATTATCCATAATGGAGAAATCGTAGTGAATATGGGGCGTCACTCCGTACTCGTTGCGAAAACAAAAAGGGCAGACGGATGATCTGCCCCTTTTCATACCATTGTATAAGTGCATTTATGGACAGAAAGGAAGCCTATGGAGCAGTTATATACACGTTGGGGAAAAGCGCTTGACGCAAATAACATTTTACAGGAGTATCCGCGTCCGCTGTTGAGACGGGACAGCTATATCAATCTGAATGGGTATTGGGACTATGCATTTACAAACACATTCAAAATACCGGAAAAATATGACGGTAAGATTCTTGTGCCGTTTTCGCCTGAAACCGTACTGTCCGGAGTGGAGCGGCAGCTAAAGCCGGACGAGTATCTGTGGTATCGCCTGCGGCTTGACTGCCATATGCCGGATGTCGGAATGCGCCTGATTCTCCACTTCGGCGCCGTGGACCAGGCATGCAGGGTGTATGTAAATGGGAAAGAGGCCGCCAGGCATGCGGGAGGATATCTTCCCTTTTCTGCGGATATCACGAAGTACCTCCGCCGCAGAAAATATGTGTCAATGCCGGAAGAAACCGGGGCGCGGACAGGAGTATCCGATTGCTGTTTGGAAGCAGAGGGCCCTTGCGGACTTGAAATGGGGAATGAAATCGTGGTGGCTGTCAAGGATCTGAGTGATACCTCTTACCACGCAAAGGGAAAACAGAAGCTGAAAAAGGGCGGTATGTTCTATACTGCACAGAGCGGTATCTGGCAGACCGTCTGGATGGAGTATGTACCGGAGAATTATATAGAGGAATTAATTACAGAGCCGGAACTGGATCAAAAACGGGTCCGGATTTTTGTGAGGTCACAGAATCCAGCGCCTGTCAGGATCCGGATTCAGGCGCCGCGCATCCATCAATCGGAAGAGGAAAGAGCGCAGGGGATGTCCAAACGGCCGGAAGAGCAGCCCCGGGCGGCAGCAGAAGTTACCGGTATGTCCAATGAGTATCTTGAAATTCCGCTTACGGAGATCTGTCCGTGGACCTGCGGGGAACCCTGGCTCTATGATTTTACCGTAACCATGGGGGAGGACAGGGCAGAAAGCTACTTTGCCCTTCGGACATTTACCGTGGAACCGGACGAGGAAGGGACTCCGCGCATCTGCCTGAATGGGAACGTACAGTTTCAGAATGGTGTGCTTGACCAGGGCTACTGGCCGGACGGGCTGTATACCGCGCCCTCAGACGATGCGCTGATCTTCGATATCCTGGAAATGAAGAAGCTGGGCTTCAACATGATCCGGAAGCATATCAAGATCGAACCTCAGAGGTGGTATTATCACTGCGACCGGCTGGGAATGGTGGTATGGCAGGACATGGTGAACGGCGGAACGTACTACAAGCACTGGTTTGTGACCTATGCCGCGACTCTGATCTCCTGGAAAAAATGGAAGATGGCGGATATCTATCCCCGCCTGCTGTCGCGGACCCATAAGGAGGGCCGGCTGGAATTTGTCCGGGAGATGAAGGAGACAATCCGGATTCTGAAAGGACATCCTTCCATTGCGGTATGGGTGATCTTCAATGAAGGCTGGGGACAGTTCCAGACAGAGGATATGACGAGGATCGCAAGATCCTGTGACAGCACCCGGCTGATCGACCAGGCAAGCGGCTGGTTTGACCAGAAGGGCGGGGATCTGCAGAGCGTGCATAATTATTTCTTTAAGCTGGAATTTTCGGCAGAAGAGGAGCGCGCTACCGTATTGTCAGAATTTGGAGGATATTCCCTGCGGGTTGCGGGACACAGCGCATGCAGAAAACTCTATGGCTATGGAACACATAGAACACAGGACAGTTTGAATGCTGCATATCAGGAGCAGATGAAAAGGGTAAAAGAGCAGATTCCGAAAGGGCTGTGTGCCAGTGTCTATACGCAGCTGAGCGATGTAGAAGAAGAGATGAACGGGATCTTCACTTATGACCGGGAAGTAAAGAAGATTCTGCCTTGACAATTTTTAATCTGTATGCTAACATTTCTAAACAGAGAACAGATAAAAACGCTATGACGAAGAGAGTAGACTGCAGGACATCTTACAGAGAATTTCCGAAGGCTGAGAGGAATAGAGAGAATGCGGCTGAACATGGCTTCCGAGCGGCGTACCGAACATTGAGTAATAGAGGAAAGGACCTCGCCTAGAGTTCCGATGTGCTTTCGCACTAAGTTCGAAAGGACCTCACTAAGTGCAGGAAAGGAGGAAACATCAGAACGCAAGGCTCGAAAGGACCTCGCCTAGAGTTCCGATGTGCTTTCGCACTAAGTTCGAAAAAACCTCACTAAGTGCTCAATGCAAGATTACGAAGGGGACTGCCCTTTATAGCGGGGGAGTGCTGGCAGGCACTTGCGGAGGTTCTGTCTGTGAGGGCAGGGCGAATTAGGAGTGGTAACACGGCATACAGCCGTCTTCTTATGAATCATCAGAACATGATTTTTGAGAAGGCGGTTTTTATTTTTTAAAAAGAAGGAGAGATAAAAATGTCAGAGAGACCAAAGTATTACATCACAACAGCGATTGCCTATACATCCGGCAAGCCGCATATCGGCAATACCTATGAGATCGTCCTTGCGGATGCGATCGCGCGGTACAAGAGGATTCAGGGATACGACGTGTTTTTCCAGACCGGAACGGACGAGCATGGGCAGAAGATTGAATTGAAAGCTGAAGAGGCAGGGATTTCGCCGAAGGAGTTCGTGGACGGCGTATCTACCGAGATCAAACGGATCTGGGATCTCATGGACACCTCTTATGACAAATTCATCCGCACGACGGATGGATACCATGAGAAGCAGGTACAGAAGATCTTCAAGAAGCTGTACGACAAGGGAGATATTTACAAGGGATATTACGAAGGGATGTACTGTACGCCGTGCGAGTCCTTCTTTACCGAGTCACAGCTGGTGGACGGAAAATGTCCGGACTGCGGGCGCGAGGTGCAGCCGGCCAGGGAGGAAGCGTATTTCTTTAAAATGAGCAAGTATGCGGACCGCCTGATCGAGCATATCAATACCCATCCGGAATTTATCCAGCCTGTATCCCGGAAAAACGAGATGATGAATAACTTCCTGCTTCCGGGCCTGCAGGATCTGTGTGTATCCAGAACCTCCTTTAAGTGGGGGATTTCGGTGGACTTTGATCCGAAGCATGTGGTCTATGTCTGGCTGGACGCTCTGACCAATTACATCACCGGGATTGGGTATGAGTGCGGCGGGGAAAGCACGGAACAGTTCAGCCATGACTGGCCGGCAGACCTGCATCTGATCGGAAAGGACATCATCCGTTTTCATACCATTTACTGGCCGATTTTTCTGATGGCGCTGGATCTTCCGCTGCCGAAGCAGATCTTCGGTCATCCGTGGCTGCTCCAGGGAGACGGCAAGATGAGCAAATCCCGGGGAAATGTGCTGTATGCGGATGAACTGGTGGATTTCTTTGGTGTAGATGCGGTCCGTTATTTCGTACTCCACGAGATGCCTTTTGAAAATGACGGCGTTATATCCTGGGAGCTGATGGTAGAACGGCTCAATTCTGATCTGGCGAATACACTGGGCAACCTGGTCAACCGTACCGTCTCTATGACCAACAAGTATTTCGGCGGTGTGGTAACGGACAAAGGCGCTGCAGAAGAAGTAGACGCAGATCTGAAGGCCGTTATGGAGCATGCGGCAAAAGCGGTAGACGCCAAGATGAACGAACTCCGGGTGGCGGATGCGATGACAGAAATCTTCAACCTGTTTAAGCGTTGCAACAAATATATTGATGAGACAATGCCCTGGATACTGGCAAAGGATGAGGCGAAAAAAGACCGTCTGGAGACCGTGCTGTGGAATCTGATCCAGGGGATTTCCGCAGGCGGAAGGCTTCTGGAAGCATTTATGCCTGCGACAAGCCAGAAAATCCTGGCCCAGCTCAATGAAGGCCATGTGACGGATAAACCGGAGATCCTTTTCCAGCGCCTTGATATGGAAGAAGTGATGAAGAAGGTCGAAGAGCTGCATCCGCCGGTGGAGGAAGAGGCGGCTCAGGATTCCGGGGAGAAGGAAGAGGAAGTGATCGACGTTGAGGCAAAGTCTGAGATTACGTTTGACCAGTTCGGCGCCCTGCAGTTCCAGGTGGGCGAGATCATTGCCTGTGAAGAGGTTCCGAAGTCCAGGAAGCTCCTCTGCTCTAAGGTGAAGATCGGAAGCCAGGTGAAGCAGATCGTATCCGGAATCAAGGCACATTATACACCGGAAGAGATGGTCGGGAAAAAGGTGATGGTGCTGGTGAACCTAAAACCCGCTAAGCTGGCAGGCGTCCTTTCAGAAGGCATGCTGCTGTGCGCGGAGGATGCAGACGGCGTCCTGTCCCTCATGGTTCCGGAAAAGGAGATGCCTGCGGGAGCGGAGATCTGTTAAAACGCGTACTGCCCGGCGCAGTATATTGAACAGTACAGGACCATATAGATGATTCAGTTATATGCAATAGTTGCTGAAAGCCCTGCCTGAGTGCGGGGCTTTTCGCATATAGAAACCCATATAAAAGCAAAAGATATTCCAACCCACCTCATTCATTCTAAAAATCCGTGCTTCGCACTTTTGTGACTGCTAACGCAGTCACATTTTACTCATTAATAAGGTGGGTTGCATGAATGTGATATATATTTGTCTAAAACAAACTAATATTCAGAAAATTATATACAAAATAAACAATTATAAATTTATTGGAAAAATATTCAAAAAGTGTATTGACAAATAAAGAGTCCTGTGGTATTATAAATTCAATCCAAAAGAGATACAACCATCAAAGAAATTGACAGGATATCTCAGAGAGGAGCCATTTTCCGGGGGAGACACAACTTACATCATGATTAGATTCTGGTCCGGAGGGTGGTTGGAATATTAAGAAAAGGAGGTAAAGGTCCCGTGGACAGTATAGAGTTAATTACAATTCAATATGTTAGTGGTACGGCAGATGTACATTCCTGTGGAGAAGAGACCTTTACTTATTTGAGATAAAGGAATCCGGTATAAATAGTATGAAAAGGATGAACAATCGGAGAGTATAAGGATGCCGGATGATAATCAAAAGACTCAGCATTTGCAGACATATTGAATACAGGTGCCACAGATAGCAGGATTTCCAAGATGTGTAAAGAAACATCAGAGAGATTGCATTTTGTATAAAAGTATTCCAGGTTATAGGAAGAATAATTTAGTAGATTGTTGGAATATTGAAGAACAATACTGCAGCAGGCAAACGATTATAGATGGAATAACTAAGGGTGATACTTTAAAGAGATGAATATATGGAGAGGAGCGTAGAAAGCGGTCGTACATATACCTGCTAAAGTATTTATATAAATAGTAAAGGTCTTACAGGAGTGGGAGTCGAGAGGTTCCTCCGATTTTTAAAATAAAAGAATGAAAAAACTAAATAAATCATAAAAAATGCATCTTCAACAAGATTTGAAGGTGCATTTTTTTGACAATATGCGATAGTTATGATACACTAGGGAGAAGAATGGTTACAATTCATGTGCTATAGGGTGCTTGGTGCAGATGGCAGTGAATTGCCGTCTATACTATCAACGGCTACGAAAAATACACAGAATGATAACGAGGTGAACGGCAGTGGACAAATATGAGTATAAGCTGAAGACAGAACAGATGCTTGAACTTATGGAGGACGGTGCATTTAATAAGGCTGCAGAGATTGCAGACAGCATTGACTGGAAGAGAGTGCGCAATACAAAGATGCTGACAGATGTCAGCGATATCTACGAAAAGAACGGGGACTATCAGAAAAGCTACGAAGTTTTGAACATTGCTTATCATCGTGCGGAGGGAAGCAGGAAGATCGTATATCGTCTCTGTACACTTGCATTAAAGACGAAGAACGTAGATGAAGCGATTGACTATTATGATGATTTTCAGCAGATTGCACCGAAGGATCCTAACAAGTTTATCCTGCGGTATCAGATTCTGAGAGCCCAGAGAGCACCCATCGAGCAGCAGATTGAAGCGCTGGAGGCATTCAAGAAGGCAGAGTATATCGAAGAGTGGGCATATGAACTGGCAAAACGTTATCAGGAAGCAGGAATGACAGCGGAATGTCTGGAAGAATGTGACGATCTTATTTTGTGGTTCAATGAAGGGAAATATGTCTACCAGGCGATGGAACTGAAGATGCAGTATAAGCCGCTGACGCCTTCACAGCAGGAAAAGTACGATAACAGGTATTCGAGAATGTCGAATGAGACAATGGAGATGCCTAATATAGTAGAATATAAAAATGAAAAGGATGCGGCTGCGAAGGAAGAGTCTGTAGACGAGATGCTGGCGGAAGCAGAAGAGATACAGACGGACAATTCTGATACAGCGGTTCCAGATACAAAGAAGCGGGAAGCAAAAGGAAGAAAAATAGGCAGTACCATGAAACTGGATGAGGCATTGAAGAGTCTGCTGAATCTGGGAATGGGAGAAGAGGATAAGGTGAGAGATTCTTCCAGCGAACCTGTCAGTACCGATGTGGTATTTGAAGAGGACATGTTTCAAGGCGCCATTGAGGAGATTGAGTCCATTGCAGATTTAAAGCTGGTGGATGAAATTTCAAATCAGAAAGGGCTGAGGGAGCTTAAAGTAGATCCGGATCTGGAAGAACTGCTTCCGGATGAACGCCTGGAGGATGGTTCTGACGGAACATATCATATAGAACCTGTTACGACGATCATGCAGCCTATCCGCATAAGAGAAGCAGGAGAACTGAGAGCGGATCCCGGGCAGGAAAGCCCTGAGCTGACTGAGAAAAAAACACTGGAGGAACTGTATGCGGATGCGGATGCGTCTCTGGAAAGTCAGATTCAGGATTCCAGTGAGAGCGGATCAGCGATCAGCGTGGATGGCAAAGCCCTGGAATCAGGGCAGAGCGGAGACACGAGAATATTGGATAAAGAAACAGTGAGAATGCTTGCAGAGCTTGACAGTATGGATGAAAGGAGTGCAGAGAAGAGCAGGCAGGATGCGGAGACCCTTCCGGATGACAATATAGAAAATGTGGAGATCATTGCAGAACTGAATGAGGATGCCAGAGAGATCATAGCAGAGCTTGATGAGGAAGCAAGAAGAACGATCGAGGAACTGGACGCAGAAGAAGAACAGCCGGCAGAACAGTATATTCCGGAAGCGGTGAAGACCTCAGAAGCTGAACAAAAGAATCAGGTTGAGGGCCAGATGAACCTTCTGGATCTTATGACAGAACTGGACGATGAATCAGAGTATTTCGGAGATCAAGAAATCGTATCAGATGCTTCAGGGAGCTTTTCAGAAGTCAATATAATAGAGGCTGAAGAAGCAGAACTGCGTGCGAAAGAAGATGAAACGGAAGCCGACGGCATAAAAGCAAAAAAGAAAAAAACAGAGGAGCCTATTTTACCGCTGGATATCCAGAGAATGATTGATGAGATAGAAGGCGTCGTTCCGGTAGAAGAAGCCAGCAAGAAGGCGGTGAAAGAGGAACAGCAAAAACAGGCATCGGCTGTATATGATGAGGAACCGGCGGAAAATATGGGAGATGTAGCAGACCAGCTTCGTGTAGATGAATCATCAGAATGGTTTGAGGACTATGATGATGTTCTGGATGAAGAAGAGTATGCGGATGACCGTCCGGAAGAAAATGAAGCTCTGGATGGGGAAGAATACACAGAAGACATAGAGATCAGCTTTGGAAGAGACGATCAAGAGACTGCCGATGAATATGATGAAGCAGCAGAGTATGATGAATTCGGTGGAAGCGCAGAAGCCGGTGAGCATTTTGCGATAGAGTATCAGGAAGCCGGTGAGCTGATCTATGAAGAGGAAGAACTGGACGAGGAAGCTGGAAACGAATACAGCAGACAATATCAAAATATAGAGCCTGAGTTTGAAAATGAGGGCTATCAGGAAGCGGAATATACCGGCGGGTATGAAGATGCAGAGTATGCCGGCGGGGATGGCGGATATGGAGAAGAGGAATACGCCGGAGAATATGAAGATATAGATTCGGATTATGAGAATAATGGGTATGAAGAGGCTGAGCCGGAGTACACCGGAGAGTATGAGGGGGATGAGACGGATTACGAGGATGCCGGATATGAAGAAGGCGGGCCGGAATACAGCGAAGAGTATGAAGATATAGATCCTGATTATGAGAATAACGGATATGAAGAGACTGAGCCGGAGTACGCTGAAGAGTATGAAGGCGAAGGGGCGGATTACGAGGGTGCCGGATATGGAGAAGCTGAACCGGAGTATACCGAAGAGTATGAAGGCGAAGGGGCGGATTACGAGGATGCCGGATATGGAGAAGCTGAACCGG
>KE159609.1:464724-1051421 GCA_000403295.2 Lachnospiraceae bacterium M18-1
TGAACCGGAGTATACCGAAGAGTATGAAGGCGAAGGGGCGGATTACGAGGATGCCGGATATGGAGAAGCTGAACCGGAGTATACCGAAGAGTATGGAGGCGAAGAGTCTGACTACGAGAATGCCGGGTATGAAGAGGATGAACCGGAGTATACCGAAGAGTATGAAGACGAAGAGGCGGATTACGAGAATGATGGATATGAAGAAGGTGAGTCTGAATACCGTGAAGAATATGAAGATGTAGAATCAGACTATGAGAATAACGAGTATGAAGAAGGCGAATCGGAATACAGCGGAGAATATGAAGATGCAAATCCGGGGTATGAAAACGACGAGTATGAAGAGGCTGAATCTGAATATCCAGAAGAGTACGGCGATGAGCCCGATTTTGAAGGCGGATATGACGAAGAGTATGATCAGGAGCCTGAGTATGAAGATGACTACGAGGAAGATGCTGAGTATGATGACGAAGACTACGAAGACAGCTATGATTACGAGTATGAAGATGACTACGCCGGAGAATATGAAGAGGATGAAGACAATTATGACGCAGCTTCTGTAGAAGCAAACCTGGAAGATGAATTTCGGCCTCAGAGAGCGTCAAGGCATCGGTATGATGAGCGGGAAGTTCCGGATGAAGAGGAAGAAATGAACATTCTCTCCGCAACTACACCTCTCAGCAGGAAGGAAACAGCGAAGCTGATTGCTACGGGAAAGACCTCGCCTCTGCCCGTGGATGAGATTTCAGATGCACTGTCCATGTCGGACACCGGTTTTGTTGTACATGGAAGATATGACCTTAGAACGCAGAGCGGCATCGGTACAAGGGCAGGCCTGACAGAAGAACAGAAGAAGCTTTTCTCCTACTTTGTGCCGGTCCGGGGCATGAGCGAACAGCTTGTGGACGTACTGGAACAGGATAAAAACTGTACAAATCGGAGGGGAACTTCCAACACCGGCAACCTTCTGATCATCGGAAATAAAGGAAACGGAAAGACCGTACTTGCCGTGGATGTAGTAAAGGCAATCCAGAAACAGCGGAATATCCGCCAGGGAAGGGTTGCGATCGTGACTGGAGATTCACTGAACAAAAAGAAGATCAGCGACATTTTCAGCAAGCTGTACGGAGGCGCGCTGATTATTGAAAAGGCCGGCAAGATGAATGAAAAAACAGTGGCCCGGGTAAATAAGGCTATGGAGAGGGATACCGGTGAGCTTTTGATCGTGTTGGAGGATCAGCGAAAGCCGCTGGATCGTCTTCTGACATCCAACCGGGAGTTCCGCAGAAAGTTCACAAGCCGTCTGGAGGTTCCGATCCTGATCAATGATGAGCTTGTTACATTCGGTCAGACCTATGCACAGGAAAATGGATACCAGATTGATGAGATGGGAATCCTTGCGCTGTACAGCCGGATTGATATGCTGCAGAGGGAAGACCATGCCGTGACCATTGCGGAGGTAAAGGAAGTGATGGACGAGGCTATGGAGCATTCCCAGAAGGCATCGGCGAAAAAGCTGGTGAAGCGTGTATTAGGGAAAAACAGGGATGATTCAGACCGGATCATATTGACAGAAAAAGATTTTATTTAATCAGCTTGTATGGCGACCTCCTCATTAGAATGCGGCTTCATGGCGGACCTTGCTAATGAGGAGGTTTCTTATCATATTCGCAGTAAAACTGGATACTAAATGGGAAGGACAGGAAAATGAGACAGATGGATTTGAAGGCGCTTGCCAAAATTAATTTGGGGCTGGACGTACTTGGACGAAGGGAAGACGGATACCATGATGTGCGTATGGTCATGCAGTCCATTTATCTGTATGATAATGTAAGACTGGAATCCAAAGAAGAACCGGGTATTGAACTGTCTTCCAATCTGTACTATCTTCCGGAGGATTCGGGGAACATTGCATATAAGGCTGCGCAGATGTTGATTGACGAATTTCATCTGGAAGGAGGGGTGCGCATCACATTGGATAAGCATATTCCCGTGGCAGCCGGCATGGCAGGAGGAAGTTCCAACGCGGCGGCAGTGCTGTTCGGTATGAACCGCCTGTTCGGGCTGGAACTTACCCGGCAGGAACTGATGGAACGAGGCGTCCGGCTGGGAGCGGACGTACCCTACTGTATTCTGCGCGGCACAGTGCTTGCAGAGGGGATTGGAGAAAAGCTGACGGTTCTGCCTTCCATTCCAAAGTGTGCGGTGCTGATAGCCAAACCGCCTGTCAGTGTGTCTACGCGGGTAGTTTATGAAGCGCTGGATTCGAAAGAAATCGTGAAACATCCGGATATTGACGGGCTGATCCGGGCATTGGAGGAGGGAAGCCTGAAAAAGGCGGCCGCATGCATGGGAAATGTGCTGGAAGATGTGACAATCTCCAAATACCCGGTGATTCAGCAAATCAAACAGGAAATGCTGAAAGCAGGTGCGCTGAATGCGATGATGAGCGGAAGCGGGCCAACGGTATTCGGCCTGTTTGAGAACAAAATAACGGCAAGAAATGCACAGGAAAGGATCAGAAGAAAAGCCCTGGCGAAACAGGTCTATGTGACTAACGTACATAATGCAAGGAGGGAATGAGGATGGAGACCGGATTTGAAGTGAACATGAACGATTTTCTGCCCCTTCGGGACGTGGTGTTTCATACGCTGCGCCAGGCAATCCTGAGAGGAGAATTAAAGCCCGGAGAACGTCTGATGGAAATTAAGCTTGCCAATAAACTGGGTGTCAGCCGGACACCGATCCGGGAGGCCATCCGGAAGCTGGAGCTGGAAGGCCTGGTACTTATCATTCCCAGGCGGGGCGCAGAGGTTGCTCAGATTACGGAAAAAAGTCTCCGGGATGTACTGGAGGTACGGCGTTCTTTGGAAGCACTGGCAGTTCAGCTCGCCTGTGAGCGGATGCAGGCACAGGGACTTCAGGATCTGAAAAATGCGGAAGAGGATTTTGAGAAAGTTCTGGGAAATAACGATATCACTGTTGTGGCCGAAGCCGATGTTGCATTCCATGACATTATCTATATGGCAACGGACAACCAGCGCCTGATTCAGCTGCTGAGCAATTTTCGGGAGCAGATGTACCGTTACCGGGTAGAATATCTGAAACGGAAAGAATGCCATCCTAAGCTTCTGGAGGAGCATCAGGGGATCATCTCTGCCATTGAGAACGGCGAAGTGGATTCTGCGACGCGGATTACCTGCCAGCATATTGATAACCAGGTAGAATGGGTCAGCGGCATTCTGCGCGGACAGGAGTAAGCCTGTATTGTTTATATCGGAGAGGCAGCAGCTTTTTCACAGTGTGATCTGTTTTGGACAGGAGTTCAGTGTAACATCCAAAGAAGTTTTCAATAAATGGTATACATGAAGGAAAACAGGCAATACTTTCGATATCAAATCTATTTCCGAAATGCTCGAAAGAGCGAAAATTCCGGGAGTAAAAAAGATGGAGGAAGTATACATATGGAACGTAATTGTATGAGCCAGAACCAGGCAGGAACTGTCTGCCGGAAAAATAAATTCAAAGGATTACGCTTAACTGCCATACAGGCAGGTGACACGAGTCCGGACCTACATGGTAAAGAACGATATGTGATCGTGATACTGTCGCTCCTTCTTGCAGCGATGGTTACCTGGTTTCTCATGTGGAAGACCGGCATAGAGGCAGGGAAGCAGATGCAGGAACATCTGGCGGGGGAGGTCCTGCGGTTCCATATCCTGGCCAACAGCGACAGCGAAGAAGATCAGGCGCTGAAAATTACGGTGCGGGACCGGATCCTGGATTATCTGAAGACAGAGATGCCGGAGACAAGAGATGCAAAGGAGACTGCCCGCTGGATCCGCAGACATATGGACGAACTGGAAGCTCTGGGCCGCAGGACCGTGGCGGAACAGGGGTACGATTATCCGGTCAATGCCGCGGTTACGACATGCTGGTTCCCCGACCGGACCTACGGAGACATGACATTTCCGGCTGGAAACTATGAGGCGCTCAGGATCGAGCTTGGAGATGCAGACGGGCATAATTGGTGGTGCGTGCTGTATCCGAGTCTCTGTTTTCAGGATGCGGCTAATGCAGTATTTTCCGAGGAGAGTAAGCAGAAGCTTCAAAATGTTCTGGCAGAAGAAGAATACGCGCAGATGACTGCGGCATCCGATTTTCAGATCAAGTGGTATTTTTGGGAACGGTGGAAAGGATAAAAAAATGATTTATACATTTGACAGCAGAGTAAGATACAGCGAGGTGGATCATCAGGGTACATTGACCCTGCCGGCGATGATGAACTATCTGCAGGACTGCAGCACCTTCCAGTCAGAGGACATCGGGGTGGGATTGTCCGCCCTGCGGGAGAGGAAGCGGGCCTGGCTTCTCTCCTACTGGCAGGTAGAAGCCAGACGGTTTCCGAAGCTGGGGGAAAGGATCACGGTGGGCACACTGGCTACCGGATTTAAGGGCTTTTTCGGAAACCGGAATTTTTACATAGATGATGAAAATGGAAACCGCCTGGCCTGCGCCAATTCCATATGGGTGTTTATGGATGCAGAGGCCGGAAGGCCTGTAAAGCCGGGGGAAGAGGAAATTGCGCCATATGGTCTGGAAAAACCGCTGGAAATGGAATACGAAGGCAGGAAGATCCGGCTTCCGGAGAATACGCTGGCACTGGAGCCGTTCCCGGTGAGAAGGGCGCATATAGATACCAACGAACATGTGAATAACAGCCAGTATATCCAGATGGCCATGGATCTGCTTCCGGGGGATTTTCCGGTTCACAGGCTGCGGGTGGATTATAAAAAATCCGCAGTCATGGGGGATATCATTTTCCCGAAGCTTTCTCAGGAAGAAGAAAGGACCGTTGTAGAGTTGTGCGATGAGACAGGCCAGGCATATGTAGTGGCGGAGTTGAAATGAAAAACCGTCTGTTGACAGGATAAAAAATAAAGGAGCAAAAAAGATGAAGTATGATGTGATCATTATCGGCGCAGGCCCGGGAGGGATTTTTTCTGCGTATGAGCTGGTGAAAGGAAACAAGGATCTGAAGATTGCCGTGTTTGAAGCCGGCAGTCCGCTGGAAAAGCGGAATTGTCCGATCGACGGAGAGAAGATCAAAAGCTGTGTAAACTGCAAGACGTGTGCGATCATGAGCGGCTTCGGCGGCGCAGGCGCATTTTCCGATGGAAAATATAATATTACCAACGATTTCGGCGGGACACTGCATGAACATATTGGAAAGCAAGAGGCTATTTCTCTCATGGAATATGTGGACGAGATCAATATGTCCCACGGCGGCGAGGGCACGAAGATGTATACCACCGCAGGCTCCAAATTCCGGAAGCTCTGTCTGCAGAACAAGCTGAACCTGCTGAATGCGTCTGTGCGCCATCTGGGAACGGACATCAATTATGTGGTCCTTGAAAACCTGTATGCCGAACTCAAGGACAAGGTAGAGTTTCGTTTTCACCATCAGGTGGACCATATCGAACTGCGGGAACAGGGATACCGTGTGTTCTGCGCAGAAGAGTCGGACGACTGTGATAAATGTATCGTATCCGTGGGCAGGAGCGGAAGCAAATGGATGGAAGAGGTCTGTCAGGAACTGAATATCCCGACCAGCTCCAACCGGGTGGATATCGGCGTGCGTGTGGAGCTGCCGGCGGAGATCTTTTCCCATTTGACGGATGAACTGTATGAGAGCAAGATCGTATACCGGACAGAAAAATTTGAGGACAATGTCCGGACCTTCTGCATGAATCCGTATGGGATCGTAGTCAATGAAAATACAAAGGGAATCGTGACTGTGAACGGACACAGCTATGAAGACCCCGAAAAGCAGACAGAGAATACCAATTTTGCCCTTCTGGTTGCAAAGCATTTCTCAGAACCGTTCAAAGACAGCAACGGATACGGGGAAAGCATTGCGCGCCTGTCCAATATGCTGGGCGGCGGAGTGATCGTGCAGCGTTTCGGAGACCTGATCCGGGGGCGCAGAAGTAACTGGAAACGGATTGAGGAGGGACTGGTGCGGCCGACGCTGGCAGCGACTCCTGGCGACCTCAGCCTGGTTCTTCCAAAGAGGATCCTGGACGGATTGATCGAGATGATCTATGCTCTGGATAAGATCGCTCAGGGGACGGCGAATGATGATACGCTCCTGTACGGAGTAGAGGTCAAATTCTATAATATGGAAGTAAATATTGACGAGAACCTGGAAACTCCCTATAAGGGGCTGTATGTGATCGGAGACGGCAGCGGCGTGACCCATTCCCTCTCCCATGCGTCGGCAAGCGGCGTGCATGTGGCGCGGCATATCCTGAGCGGCGTGCGCTCTGCGGACTGATGCTGCGGGATCCGGATCGGATAGAGCCGGGCTGAAAAAGGAAGGCGCCCAGGCGGCTGACATAGTAGTACAGCTTGTTTTCCGGGCATGGTCCGGTTTTAAAACAGAAAGGAACGAGAGATGAAATTAGGAGAAAAGCAGGTATTGACTGTCGTGAAGGAAGTCTCCTTCGGCGTATACCTGGGAAATGATGAGCAAAGGGTTCTTCTGCCCAAAAAGCAGGTGCCGGAGGGTATTGAGCCGGGAGACCCGGTGGAAGTGTTTTTGTATAAGGATTCGGATGACAGGCTGATCGCAACCACCCATGAGCCGAAGCTGACGCTGGGGCAGCTGGCCGTGCTTAAGGTAGCGGATACCAACAGGATGGGAGCATTTCTGGACTGGGGGCTGGACAAGGACTTGTTTCTGCCCTTTAAACAGCAGACTGCAAAAGTGCAGAAAGGGGATCAGTGCCTGGTGTCCCTGTATATTGATAAGAGCGAGAGGCTGTGCGCCACAATGAAGGTGTATCATCTGCTGCAGACAGACTCGCCCTACCAAAAGGACGATAAGGTTACCGGGATCATTTACGATACCAGCGACAATTTTGGAATCTTTGTGGCAGTAGATGACAAGTATTCCGCCCTGATTCCCAAAAAGGAGGCGGCCGGCAGGCTCCGTGTGGGCGAACGCGTAGAAGCCAGGGTCACTGCGGTAAAAGAGGACGGTAAGCTGGACTTAAGCGTAAGGGATAAGATTCCAGAGCAGATGGACAAAGATGCGGAATTGATCCTGGATGTGATCCGGGGCTATGGCGGGGAGCTGCCGTTTACCGACAAGGCAGATCCGGAAAAGATCCGTCAGGAATTTGATATGAGCAAGGCCGCCTTCAAGCGCGGGGTCGGAAGGCTTTTGAAGGAGAGAAAAATAGAGATTCTGGATCAGGGGATTCGGATGAGATAGATAAAATAGAAGCAGCTTCTGGTGAAAACAGCCGGAGGCTGTTTTTTTGTGTTTTGTGATATGAACATTATACTGTTAAAATGTTGGAAAATTTGTAATAATTCAAACAAAATATTAAATTTGCTTCAAATAAAACATTAAATAATATAAAAATGAAATTAAAGTAACAAATGTTATTGACAGAACAAAAATAGTGTGTTATATTTACAACATAGAAACAACAAACAGATATATTGAAAATGCGCATCAATATAGAGATTCAAAAGTAGGAGGATGTATGACATGTTAACAGTTGAAGAATTTGCAAAACATTTGGATTTAGCTTATCTGGCTCCCAATTTACAGAAAGAAGATATCATCGAGGCATGCAACATTGCCAAAAAGTATCATGTGAACGCAGTAAATGTAAATTCCTGCTGGGGAGAACTGGTGGTGAATGAACTGAAAGGAACCGATGTGGGACCAAGCGCGGTGATCGGCTTCCCATATGGCGCGATGTCAACGAAGTCAAAATTATTTGAACTTCAGGAGATGGTGGATCTGGGATGTACAGCATGTGATATGGTAGTGAACATCGGCGCTCTCAAAGATGGAGATTATGATCTGGTACGCCATGAGATCAGCGAGTTTGTGAGAATCTGCGGGGACAACTGCGACACGAAGCTGATCTTTGAAGTTGGATTCTTGACGGATGAGGAGATCGCAGCGCTTACTAAAATCTGTTGTGAGTGCGGAGTAACTTATGTGAAGACAGCCACAGGTTCTCAGGCGTTTCCAACAGAACATCAGGTAAGGATCATGAAGGAAAACCTGTCCGGCAATACAAAGATCAAAGTTTCCGGTGTACCAAGAACCTTTACGATGTCTGCGGCGCTCTATATGTTCGAACATCTCGGAGTCAGCCTCTGCGGGACAAGAAGCGCAGGAAAGCTTGTGGAAGAATACAGCAAATATCTGGAAGAATTAAAATAAGAATAGAATTCAAAAGAAATTCAGAAATTTTCAAAAACAAGGGATGATAGGAGAAAATATGCAGACAGTAAACTATAGTTTAGGATCTTTGATCGGCGGGGATATCCAGGTTGTGTCAAAAGATGAAAGTTATGTTAGAAGAGCGCTTCATCAGAGCATCAGCTTCGAAGAATATGCATTTCTGATGAAAATCGTAAAATACGTAGGAGTCAGCGAGCGGTTTAAAGACGTGATCGACCGGTTCCATGTGAAGGAAGGCGAGACGCCTGCAGGGTTTAAGATCGAATATAATATGAAAGAAAATCAGCTGCTGGAAATCGATCTTGTGAGAAATATTTCATATGATAAGAATGGATACAGACGTCCGACAAAATTTATCTTTTCTGCTGATACGGCAAATCCGTATGAAGTAGAGCCGATTAAAAATCTGATCGGAAATCTGACCTGCAATCCAGGAATCATATATGATCTGTTTATCAACAATCCGAACGCGAATGTCGGGAACAAGTATAAGACAAGAAATGAAGTCATGCAGGAGATCTCCAATATTCTGGGACCCGGGTGTGATATCAGCGTGGAAGTAAACGATCCGTTTGCGGATTTCAGCAAGATCCTGGAAGAAGCAGAAGAATTTCGCGAGATGTTCTCGGATTACCGCATGGTCATCAAAGTACCCCATACCGGACCGGTCAACGCGGAAAATGTAGGACAGCTCCTGGAAGGAAACAAGCGTCTCTTCACCCGCTGGAATCAGGCGGCTACAGCGGATTATCTCCATGGCCATAACCTTGCGCTGAAATTAAAGGACCACGGATTTCGTGTGAACTATACCCTGATGTTTGAACCGTGGCAGACAGGGATGGCGCTTCAGGCAAAGCCTTACTTTATCAACAGCTTTGTGCGCCAGCGCTTCGGAGTGACTACATACATCAACGGACTTCTGACGGCTTATCAGAAGACCTACGATGACCGTTTCCTTGAAGAACTGAGAAAATTCATGATACAGTGGGATTTCCTTTCCGGGGATGACCAGAATGTGGACCTCAGACTGGTGGAGAAAGTGGCAAGGGAGACGATCGAATACAGAAAGATCAATGAAAAAGAAGGCTTTGACGGAATGGACGGTGTGCGCCACAACCTGAGAATGCTCCGCAATTCCAACCTGGAAGATACCAGGCTGATCATCTGCAGTATTGAAGGCTCGAGAATGTATCCGGAGCTGGATAAGCTGATGACGGAACCGGAATTTAAGGACATGACGGACCGGATCGTGATTACAACGGAACCGTCTTATCTTGCACAGAATACGTCGGCGCCTCAGATCATTACCTACCAGAGACGCTTTATGAATGCGGCAAATGGAGAAAAATAAAGATCAGGTGTGACAATGAATAAACGTTATTTTTTCATATTTGCGTTATATGTCGGGATACAGTCCTTCCTGCTTCAGCTCATCGACCAGCTGATCGGGAAAAGCCTTGTTCCCGGCGGACACAATGGATTTGTATTCATTGCATTTCAGGGATGGGCACTCTATTTTCTCCTCGGAAGCACACTTAGAGGCGCTGTGACCGGGTTCTGCGGTTATGTGATGGGGATCTTGTTCGCTGTTCTCATGATCGCAGCTGCATCGGCATTTTCAGGACTGCGGCTTCTGGCAGTGCCGGTGACAGCCCTGGTCATCGTACCGGTCATGATGTATTTTGAGTATGCCCCCTGGCTTGTCAGCAATGTCGCTTCCTTTTTTGTAGGAGCAGGAGCGTTTTACGGGGTGCTGAATTATGTGGACGGGATCAGGATCCTGGAAGCGGCATGGATCGTACTGTTGTATTGTTCATTAGGGCTGATCAGCGGATGGATGACGATCTGGTTCCGAAAGCAGTATGAAGACCGGATCAATGCAAAGAAATGAAAGTCATAACAGGAGGAGAAGAATGAGTAAACTGGATAAACTGACAAAATTAAATGATATCTGCCTTTTCGTAAAGGACTTCCAGGGAGCTTTGAAGTTTTATACAGAAAAGTTCGGATTTCAGGTAAAACGCCTGCAGCCGACTCCTGAGAACGCCAATTATGCAGAATTTGAATTTCATGGAACGGCGGTCACACTTTGGGATAAAAAGGGACTGTGTGAAGTGGTGGACCACCAATATATTGACGGCGACGGACATCATTTTATGATCGCCGTCAAAGTACCCGAGATGCAGGATGTAGATGACATTGCCGAAGAGCTGATCGGTAACGGCGTCGTCTGCCTGGTGAAGCCGACAACCTACCCGTTCGGCTCCAGGGCGGCATATTTCCAGGATCTGGAAGGAAATGTCTGGGAAGTGTTTGCCTGGGAGGAAGGAAACGGACCTGGGCTGCTTTAAAGAAAGGAGGACATGATGGCTAAATTTACGATCATTGTCCTAGACAGCGTCGGCGTAGGAGAACTGCCGGATGCGGCCGATTTCGGTGATACAGGGACGAATACATTGAAGCATGTGGATGAATTTATGGGAGGTCTCAAAATCCCCAATCTGAAGCGGCTGGGATTGTTCCACATTCAGGATACCGGCCTTGCGGCAGAAGGAAAAGCACAGGGCTGCTATGGAAAGGCTGCCGAAGCCGGAAAGGCGAAGGATACCACAAACGGACATTTTGAGATTGCCGGGCTGACTGTAAAAACGCCGTTTAAAGTCTTTGGGGAGTCATTTCCTCCCAGGATCATTGAGGAGCTGGAGCGGCGGATCGGCACCAAGGTCATCGGAAACTTTCCGGCTTCCGGGACGGAGATCATTAAGGAATTGGGGGACGAACATGTAAAGACAGGATATCCGATCGTATATCTGTCTGCAGACAGCCTGATGCAGATCGCTATGCATGAAAGCGTCATCCCTCTGGAGGAACAGTATGAGATCTGCCGAAAGGCCAGGGCGCTCCTGACAGGGGATGATACTGTGAGCCGTGTGATCTGCAGGCCGTTTACCGGAACCACCGGCCATTATTACAGGACAGAAAACAGGAAGGATTTTTCAGTAGACCCGCCGGGAAGAACCATCCTGGATCTGCTGAGTGAAAAAGGAAAAGAAGTCATCGGCGTAGGAAAAATAGAAGATATTTTTAACCGCCGCGGACTGACGAAGATTAATCATACAAAAAACAACAGGGAAGGGATCGAAGCTGCGCTGTCCTATCTGAAAGAAGGATTTGACGGACTGCTGTTTGTAAATCTGGTGGATTTTGATATGCTCTACGGCCACCGGAACGATCCGCGGGGATATGGAGAAGCGCTGGAGTATTTTGACCGTTTCATACCGGAGATGATCTCACTCATGGACGAGGAGGATATCCTGCTGATCACGGCGGATCATGGATGCGATCCGACCACCCCGGGAACAGACCACACAAGAGAATATATCCCGATCGTCGTTTATGGAAAAGATCTCAGACAGGGAGCGGACCTTGGAGTGCGGGAAACATTTTCCGACATTGGGGCGACTGCGGCGGAATATTTTGGCTATACATTTCCGACGGGAACTTCATTTCTCAAAGAGATTTCCAAAGAGAAAGCCTGAGAAAGCTTTCGGAGAGGAGAAATTATGGATCAATTTGAATTTATGTCTCCTACAAAATTCATTTTACAGAAGGACGCTGACCTGCTGTGCGGCAGAGAGGTAAAAAAATACTCTGAAAATGTATTATTCGTTCATTATGGGGACAAATATATGTATGATTCCGGCCTGCATGCCAGAATCACAAAAGCGCTGGCAGATGCAGGCGTGGCCTGCTTTGAACTGCCCGGAGTGCAGCCGAATCCAAGGGTGGAACTGGTCCGGGAGGGCATAGAGCTCTGCCGGAAAGAGCGGATCGGATGCGTGCTTGCCGTCGGCGGAGGAAGCGTGATCGATACGGCAAAAGCAGTAGCGATCGGTGTGAAATATGACGGAGATGTATGGGACTTTTACTCCAGAAAAGCTGTTCCGGCGGAAGCGCTTCCCATTGGTACGGTCATGACGCTTCCGGCTACAGGAAGTGAAGGGAGCAACGGAAGTGTATTGAAAAACACGGAGACAGGAGAGAGCGCGGATACGATGGCGGATTGCCTGAGGCCCTCCTTTACATTGATGAATCCGGAACTGACGCTGACCATACCAAAACGTCAGACCGTATTTGGAATCGTAGACATGTTTTCACATGTACTGGAACGCTATTTTTCCAGCTCCAGAGAGACATATCTGACAGATTATATGTGCGAGGGCGTGATGAAGTCAATCCTTGTTAATGCCAGAGCGCTGATGAAGGACCTGAAAGATTACAACGCCAGAGCGGAATTGATGTGGACCGCAGTAGTTGCACATAACGGACTGCTTGCAGCAGGAAGAAATCAGGACTGGGCGACCCATACCATCGGAGCACAGCTCAGCGCGCAGTACAATGCGGTACACGGAGCTACGCTGTCGGTATTATTTCCAAACTGGGCGGCCTATGTATATAAAGAAAATATTCCGAGATTCGTACAGTTTGCAAACCGGGTATTTGACGTGGATATTGACCTGTATGACCAGGAAAAAACGGCGTTGGAAGGAATCCGGAAGCTGCGTGAATTTTTTGAATCTTTGGGCGCGCCGTCTGTACTGAATGAGATTGGAGTAGAGTCGGATGAAAAGTTCACAAAAATGGCGCAGGACGCATGCAGATTCGGCAGCATTGGAGGGCTCAGAACACTCAATGCCGCTGACGTAGAGGCAATATACAGGATGGCTCAGTCATAAGGTGGCGCATATGAAATATGAAATAGGGATCAGTGGGGCAGTCATCGTCTCCGGACATAATGGTTACAGGCCGTTTCTTGGTTCGGTCGGAGTGACCGGGGACAGGATCGAAGCGGTCATTCCCGGTGAACTGAAGAAGTCTGAATGTGACAGATGGCTGGACGGCAGCGGAAAAATCCTGATGCCGGGCCTTGTAAATGGTCATTGCCATGGAGACATGACGCTGGCAAGAGGGCTCGGCGACGGTATGACACTTTGGGAACAGAATCAGGCATTTGCAGATACAGGCTGGTTCTACACTCTGATAAGTGATAAAGAAAGATATGATTCCAGGCAGTTAACGTATTGTGAAGCGCTGCTGTCCGGTACCACATTCATTATGGAGAATATGTACTGGGGGTTGGGACTTGATTCTGTAAAGGCGATGAAGGAGGTTGGAATCCGGGGGGCGCTGGCAGAGGATATCCGGCAGGATTTTGCAGAGCCGGACATTTTTATACCGGAGGCATATCTTGACAGCTATCAAAAAAGCTGTGATGAAAATGCTCTCCTTCCGGTAATAGGCAGTATTTCTGAAGAAGACTATGACAGAGAACGCCTTGAGAGGATCCAGAAGGCCGTGGACGCAAGGAAGATGTATATGACCTGCCATTTGGCGGAAAATACATGGAGAAGGGATCTGATCCTGAAAAAATTTGGGACAACGCCGATTGACTATATGTACCGCGGCGGATTTCTCGGGGAAAATGTGATCGGCTCTCATGTCGTCTATGCATCGGAGCAGGAGGTTAGACAGCTGGCGGAAACCGGAACCAGAGTTGTGAATACACCTTTGTGCGAAATGAAGATCCAGGATGGGATCGCGCCGATCCCGGAGATGGTGAAGCAGGGGGTGACGGTGTGCCTGGGGACAGACGGTGCTATGTGGAATAACTCCAACGATATTTTCCGGGAAATGAAGGGGATGGCTCTGCTGCATTCCATTCACAGCGGAGTACGCAGTCTGGAGAAAGCAGAGATCCTGGACATGGCCACAAGAAACGGCGCAAAATGTTTTGGGCTGGAAAAGGATTACGGGACGATTGAAGCAGGGAAAAAAGCAGACTTCATCCTGATCGAGACACGTGTTCCGCATATCCAGCCGCTGCGCATCGGTGCATATGAAAATGTAACTTCGGCACTGATCTATAATGTGACGGGTCAAGATGTAACAGATGTGTTTGTGGACGGAAGGCATGTCGTAGAGGGAAGGGTCTTAAAGACGATCTCTGCAGCAGATCTGATGGACCGGGTACGGAAAACATCTGAAAACCTGGCGGAAGGGCTGGAGCATGTCTGAAACAGACCGGGATCGTCTGTTTTGAGGATAAATAGAAACGTAAATACAAAAAGAAAGCGAGGAAGAGGTATGAAAAAGAGAGGATTGGCGTTCATAATGGCAGTAACGATGGCAGTCAGTATGCTGTCAGGCTGCGGCGGAGGCGGTAAGGGCGGCAGTGAGGACAAAGCGGCATCCGGCGGGGCAGGAAATGAAGAAGGGGGATCCGAAAAGCAGTACAGGGTTGCGCTTGTCGTTAATCAGAAATTTGGAGATAAGGCATCCATGGATGATCTTGCAGAGGGGGCAGACAAGGCGGCTGAGGATTTTGGCGTGGAGATCGCAAAACTGGAATCTGCGGAAGCATCTAGATTCGAAGAGGATGTGCGCGCCATGTCAGAAGAAGGCTACGACCTGATCGTTACCACATATCCTTATATGACAGACGCGACTAAGCTGGTGGCCCAGGAATTTCCGGATACCAAGTATGCGGCTGTTTTCCAGACGATCAATGACGGAGATACGACTCTGGACAACGTATGGGATACGGAATTTCACGGAGAAGGCGCGTTTTATCTGGGCGGTTATATCGCAGGGAAGCTTACAAAATCAGATCATGTCGGCTTTGTAGTAGGCGGCGAGGAACCGACGCCAAATGCAGAGGGAAATGGATTTATGATGGGTGTGAAAGCGGCAAACCCGGATGCTACAGTGGAATTTTCCTATGTGGGAAGCTATGAAGACCCGGCAAAGGCAAAAGAAATCGCCAGTGCAATGATCACAGCGGGCTGTGACGTGATACAGACAGATTCAGGCGCTTCGAATGCCGGAGTCGTAGAAGCGTGCAAAGAAGCAGGGATTTTGTGTGCAGGAGAGATTTCAGATTATTGGGATGCATATGAAGGCTTCTATGGAATTGAAGGGATCGGTTTCGGCGATACGGTGTATAAGGCGATCGAAATGCTGCTGGACGGCAAGTATTCCGGAGGAGAACATGGAATCCGCGATCTGACAAACGGCGGCTATTTTATGGATTGGGATTCTTTCCAGAGATTTGCAGATGCAAATGATGAGTACGGAGAAACAATGAAGGAAGCGATCAAGGAAGCGCAGGATCTGGAAAAACAGATCATAGACGGGACGCTGGAGGTTCCTTTTGATACAGAAGTTCCAAGCTGGGAAAGGATCAAAGCACAATAACAGACTGCTCATGGAAAAATAAGAAAGCTGTCTGCAGGGCACAGATGGCCTTGCGGCAGCTTTTTGACGCGAGTGTGCGGAAGAACGCACATTTTTATATACTATCGTATGCAGAAAAAGGAGATAAAACAATGGAAGAGAAGATTAACAAGGCATCCGCACCAAAGGCAGAAAATGAAGGCGTATACCATTTACAGCTAAAAAAAGGAGACGTTCCGCCCTATGTGATCCTTCCGGGAGCGCCGGAACGGACGCTGAAGATAGCAAAAAACTGGGATCATGTAAAGGAAGTAGCCTCCTATCGCGAATATAAGACGGTCACCGGGGAATATAAGGGAATGGAGATGGCATGTACCTCTACAGGGATCGGCGGACCAAGCTCGGAGATCTGTCTTCATGAGCTGAATACGCTGGGGGTCCATACCTGTATCCGTGTCGGCACGACCGGCTGCATCGTGCCGCAGTTTGACCTGGGAGACCTGATCATTCCGGTCGCCTGCGTGAGAAAAGACGGAACCTCTGCAACTTACGTGGAACCCGAATTTCCGGCGTTTGCCAATACGTATGTTGTGATGGCTCTGATGGAGGCGTGTGAGAGGCTTGGATTCCGCTATGGACTGGGGCTGGATTACACGGTAGGTTCCTTCTATATCGGACAGGGAAGACCTCTGAATGAGGATGGCTCCGGCTACTGGCCTTCTTTTGCCGAGAAGATCGTACCGGATCTGCAGACCGCAGGTGTGACGAATATAGAAATGGAAACATCGGGACAGTTTGTGGTCGGATATCTCCACGAGATGCGGATGGGGGCGATCCTGTCTGTGATCTCCAACCGGGTGCTGGACCGCTGGGGAGACAACGGCGGAGAAGAAAAGGCGTGTCTTGCGGCGGCAGAGGCGATGCGGATCTTAAAAGAGTGGGATGAAACCGGAGAGGTAAAGCTGAGCCTCAGGAAAAACCAGGTGAAGTAAAAGGCGGATAAAGGCAGAGCCAGAGAGGATAAAAGTTATGGCAGCAGCAGTAGAAATGTTGAATATATCAAAATTCTATCCCGGAGTCATCGCAAACAGCAACGTGTCTTTGAGCGTTGACGAAGGTCAGATACTTGGCCTGATCGGGGAAAACGGAGCCGGAAAATCTACAATGATGAATATGCTGTATGGGATGACAGAACCGGATGAAGGAGTGATCCGTCTGTTTGGAAAAGAGGTAAAGATCCAGTCTCCCAATATGGCGATCAAACAGGGAATAGGAATGGTACACCAGCATTTCATGCTGATGCCGAACCTGAGCGTGCTCCAGAATATCATTCTGGGAAATACTCCGACAAAAAACGGGATGATCGATGTAAAGGATGCGAAAGAAAGGATTACGGAGATCATGAATAATTATGACCTCCCGGTGAATCTGGATGAAAAGATCTATCAGCTTTCTGTTGGAGAAAAGCAGAGAGTGGAGATCATCAAGGCGCTTTACCGGAAGGCCAGGGTGTTGATCCTGGACGAACCTACCGCAGTGCTCACTCCCACGGAGACAGACAAGCTGCTGGAGGTGCTCCGGCAGTTAAAAGCCCAGGGATGTGCGATCATATTTATCACCCATAAACTCCGTGAGGTCATGGCGATCACGGATAAGATCGTTGTGATGCGCAAAGGAATCGTGACAGGAACTCTGATGACCGAGGAAGCAAAGTCGGAAGGACTTTCAGATCTGATGGTAGGACGGAAGGTCAATCTGGATATTCCTAGAAAAGAATACAGTCCTGGAGAAGAGGTCCTGAGAGTACAGGGACTGAAAGCGCTGAACCAGAGAGGGCTTCCCGCTCTCCGGGGAGTGGACTTCCAGGTCAGGCGCGGAGAGATCGTCGGTGTTGCCGGTGTAGAGGGCAACGGACAGACGGAGCTGATCGAGGCCATATCAGGAATGCTCGAGCCCACCGGGGGCCAGGTGATCTTCAAAGGCCGGAATATTACGGCATTTAATGTACGCCAGAGGCGGGAGGAAGGAATGTCCCATATCCCGGAGGACCGGCTGAAGATGGGTACAGCAAAGAACTGCTCGATCAGGGACAACCTTATTCTGAACAGATATTATCAGAAGCCTTATAACAAGAAAGGAATCTTAGATAACAAGAAGCTGCATGAACTTTCGGAAAGACTTTGCAGGGATTTTGGGGTGAAGACGCCGGATTCCGAGTACCGTCTCGGCACTCTGTCGGGCGGAAACATGCAGAAAGTAGTATTTGCGAGAGAAATGGAGGCGGATCCGGATCTTCTGATCGCGGCGCAGCCGACTCGCGGAGTGGATATTGGTGCGATCGAGTCGATCCATCACAAGATCGTAGAGGTCCGCGATTCAGACCGGGGAGTGCTGCTCGTGAGTGCAGAGCTGGACGAGATCCTTTCTCTTTCAGACCGGATCCTGGTCATGTACGAAGGAGAGATTATGGCAGAATTTAAACGAGGAGAGGCCGATGAAAGAACGATCGCGGTTTATATGACCGGGGCAAAGAGACAAGGTGGTGACGGCAATGAAAAATAAAGAAAACAACAGGATCATCGCAGCGGCAGGCGTGGCAGGAAAACAGATCAGTCTGATCATCATTGCAGTGATCATTGCCACTGTGTTCCTGGCAGTATCGGATTATGAACCGTTTGCGATCGTAAACGGGCTTATCAGAGCCATGACAAAGGACATTGCGGGCACGATACGTTGGGCGACTCCTCTTGCTCTGGCAGGTCTTGCGGTGTGCGTCACATATAAAGCGGAGGTGTTCAACCTTGGTGTAGACGGACAGCTGTATATGGGGGCTGCTGCTGCCACGGCAGTCGCAGTCAACATTCCGGCTTCCATGAATACAGGGGTTTCTCTGGTGGTGATCTTTGCGGCTGCTATGCTTGCAGGAGCCATGTTTGCGATGATCCCGGCGCTGATGAAAGTATACCTGAACACAAATGAAGTCGTATCCACGCTTCTTTTAAACTTTATTGCGGTACTGTTTGTGGAATATCTTGTGACCGGGCCTCTGAGGGATCCGGAATCAAGCACGAATATGAATGCCAGTGCGATCCTGGGGGAAAATACATGGCTGCCGCGCCTTTCCTATTTTGCGCCTTCTTCTGCAAATATCGGATTTTATATCACGATCCTCGTGATGCTTGCTATGACCTTTGTGTTTTATAAGATGGCTTTTGGACATGAGATCAAGATCGTGGGATCCAATCCTGTACTTGCACAGTATGCAGGAATGAAACCAAAGAAGACGATCCTCCAGGTCATGGCATGCAGCGGAGCGATCGGAGGAATGATCGGAGCCATCGAAGTGACGGCGGTCCAGCACAGGCTGCTGGCAGGATTTAATCCGGATTTCGGCATGTCAGGCATCGTGGTGACTCTGCTTGCCAACAACAACCCGATCGGAGTCCTGTTTTCCGGTATTTTCTTCGGAGCCCTGAAGAACGGAGGAATCAATATGGAGCGCACTACAGGCGTTCCTGCGGCGGTAACCGACATTGTAACCGCTATTATCTTTATCATAATCAGTGCGGCCTTTGTACTTCCCAGATTTAAGAAGATCATGAAAGTCGGCAAAGCGCAGGACAAAGGAGGAAAGTAAGATGAACATAGCGATTATTTCTGATACATTGGCATCCACCATACGAATTGCCACTCCTTTGCTTCTGATGGCATTGGGCGGACTTCTCTGTCAGAGGGCGGGGGTGTTTAACATTGCATTGGAAGGCTTTTCACTGATCGGCGCATTTGCCGCGATCGCAGTTGTCCAGTTCACCGGCGGAAATGTCTGGATAGGGCTTTTTGGAGCAGCGGCAGTGGGCGCAGTATACAGTTCCCTGTACGCGTTATTTGTAACAAGGTTTAAGGCAAATCACATCATAGCCAGTATTGCAATGAACACACTCGCCGCAGGGCTGACCTCTTATCTGCTTCGCTCCATGTTCGAGGTGCAGGGGGCATACAGTCCGGACAATATCAAGAAACTGGATATGATCCAGATTCCGGTCTTAAAAAATATTCCGATCCTCAATTGTCTGAGCGGACAGAGCATCATGACGTATTTTGCCATTGCGATGGTCGCCGTGATCTACATCCTTCTCTTTCGGACGAAGGCCGGCCTGAATATCTGTGCGGTAGGGGAATCGGAGGATGCGGCGAAAACAGCGGGAGTGCGTCCGGGGCTGGTACGGCTTCAGGTAATCCTGGCATCCGGCGCGCTGTGCGGATTGGCAGGAGCGTATCTCTCCACGATCTCGGTATCACAGTTCTCGGAAGATATGGTACAGGGACGCGGGTTTAATGCGTTTACCGCTTTCGTATTCGGAAACGCACATCCGGCCGCGACCGCGCTGGTATCTCTGCTGTTTGGATTTGCAGACGCGATCGGCATCCGTATTGAATTGATCGGAATGAACATTCCGCCGTCGATCATCAAGATGTTTCCGTATATCCTTGCGATCGTGGCGCTTGCGATCAGCTCTTATACGATGAAATTAAAGGTAAAAGGCGTGGTTGGAAACAAGAAGAAAAAGGAGAAATTGGCATGACAGAACAGATGGCAGTAAATGCAATTAGAATTTTATCGGCAGATATGATCGAAAAAGCAAAGTCCGGGCATCCCGGACTGCCCCTCGGGGCGGCGCCCATCGCATATGAACTTTGGGCAAACCATATGGTACATAATCCAAAAAATCCAGACTGGATGAACCGGGACCGGTTTATCCTGTCAGCAGGGCATGGTTCGGCTATGCTGTATTCCCTGCTCCATCTGTTTGGATATGGAAACCTGAGTGCTGAAGAGCTGAAACAGTTCCGGCAGCTTGATTCGCTGACGCCCGGACACCCGGAATACCGGCATACAGCCGGGGTGGAAGCGACCACAGGGCCTCTGGGTGCGGGGCTTGGAATGGCTGTGGGAATGGCAGTGGCGGAAAAGCATCTGGCGGCAAAGTTTAACCGGAAAGGATATCCTGTTTTTGACCATTACACCTACGCCATCTGCGGAGACGGCTGCCTCATGGAAGGAATTTCTTCTGAGGTCATGTCTCTGGCCGGAACCCTCGGCCTGGATAAGCTGATCGTGCTTTATGATTCCAATTCCATCACCATTGAAGGCAGCACGGATCTGGCTTTTCAGGAAGATGTATGCAGACGGTTTGAGGCGTTTGGCTTCCAGGTGCTTGAGGTGGCGGACGGAACAGACCTTGCTGCGATCGGCGGTGCCATTGAAGAGGCAAAGGCAGAGAAGAACCGACCTTCTTTCATTAAGATACAGACCCGGATCGGATATGGAGTTCCTGCAAAAGAGGGAAGATCCTGCGTACATGGGGAACCGCTGGGAGAAGAAAATGTTAAGATCCTGCGGGAAAATCTGGACTGGCCGCTTTCAGAAGCATTTGCAGTACCGGATGAGGTCTATGCACATTATCAGGAAATCGCGGAAAACGGCAGGAAAATAGAACAGTCATGGAATGAGATGTTTGAGGCATATGCGGATGAATACCCGGAACTGAAAAAAGAACTGGACCGCTGTTATGATGAAAAAGCTGCGGAAGAATTTTTTGCGGATGAGGACTATTGGAGATGTGAGGGAAAGGCTGACGCAACGAGAAATATTTCCGGAAGGATCCTGAATGACGTTCAGGAAAAGCTGCCGAACCTGATCGGCGGATCGGCGGACCTGGGACCGTCAAATAAGACGGTGATGAACGGGGCGGGAGAGTTTTCCGGGGAAACACCAGAAGGACGCAATATCCATTTTGGCGTCAGAGAGCTGGGAATGACGGCTGTTGCAAACGGAATCCTGCTCCATGGGGGGCTGCGTACCTATGCGGCTACGTTCTTTGTATTCGTGGACTATATGAAGCCGATGCTGCGCCTGTCTTCACTGATGGGAATCCCAATGATATCCGTGCTGTCTCATGACAGTATCGGAGTGGGCGAGGATGGACCGACCCATGAGCCGGTGGAACAATTGACGATGCTGCGTTCTATGCCGAACATGCACGTATTCCGGCCTGCGGATGAAATGGAGACCAGAGCCGCATGGTGCAGTGCGCTGACTTCGGAAAGAACGCCTACCTGCCTTGTACTGTCGCGCCAGGGAGTCCCGGTGCTCAAAGGAAGCAGCAGGGAAGCTCTGAAGGGCGGCTATGTCCTGGTCCGGGAAAAGAAAGAAAAGCCAGATGTGATCTTGATGGCTTCCGGCTCTGAGACAGGAGTCGCGGCTGAGGCGGCAGAACTGCTGGAGGCGGAAGGAATCGCAGCCCGCGTCGTAAGTATGCCGTGTATGGATATTTTTGAAGAACAGGATGAGGAATACCGTGAATCCGTGCTGCCGGGAAATGTAAAAAAACGCGCGGCGATCGAAGCGGGAAGCAGTGTGTGCTGGGGAAAATATGTCGGTCTGGAAGGCATATATATTACGATGGATCAGTTCGGCGCTTCTGCTCCGGCAAAGCAGTTATTTGAGAAATACGGGTTTACTGCGAAAAATGTGGCGTGCAAAGTGAAAAAAATGATATCCTAAATACAAAAAATGTGATACAATGAACAAAAGGATTAATTTTTGTGGACAGGTAGATTGGTGAGGGATTAACTTGCGTAAAAAAGATGAAAGATTAAATCGACTAATTGGAATATTGGAACAGCAGAATGGTGTTCCAATCCGTGAATTGGCGGTTATGCTGGATGTATCGGAGATGACTGTCCGCAGGGATTTGGAATCCTTGAAGGCGCGCGGCATCGTGCTGGATATTCCGGGAGCGGCAGTGCTCAATACACAGCATGTTCCCGATCCGGACGAAGAATATTATCAGCTGTCCGTCGCGACGCGTGCGCACATGAAGGAAAAAGAGCGGATCGGTAAATTTGCGGCATCCCTGATCGAACAGGATGACTGTGTGATCATTGACGACGGCTCCACGGCAGAGTGTCTGGCGGAAAGTATTCCGCGGGATATCCGCTTGACGGTATTTACATGCAATCTGAATATTCTCAATAAGATTTGTGCGAATCCAAACATTTCAATCATATTCGGAGGCGGATATTTTCATCCGGATACGATGTTGTTCGAATGCCCGGAAAGCATTCAGCTGATCGAGAAGATCCGTGCGACGAAGGTATTCGTGTCTGCGGCGGGAGTACATAACAGTATGGGTGTGACCTGTATGAATAACTACGAGTTAAGTACAAAGGAGGCGATCATCCGTTCCGGCGCAGAGAAGATCCTGATCGTGGATTCCAGCAAATTCGGTATGATCAAGCCGTGTTTTCTGGCTGATCTGGACAGCTTTGACCGAATCATTACAGACCAGGGGCTGTCTGATGAATGGGCGGATTTGATCCGTAAGAGAGAGATCCTTCTGGAAATGGTCTAAAAGAACTGGTAAATCATGCGGGGACAGTTCGCGTAAAATCATGCGGATTGTCCCCGCTGCTTTTTGTTTTATTCTGGACGGTAAATATTTTTCCGGCTGGATCAGTGGGTTGGATGCTCCAAGGGGCATCCAACCGCAAAGCTGGATATTTTTTGCAGAAACAGGATATACTTTTTAAATATGAAAACAGCTCTAATGGCATGATTCAGTACAAAACAGACTGAAAAAAAAGGAGGAACAGTATGCGTAACATCATCAACTTAAATCAGGACTGGAGATTTATACAGGAAGACGCAGGCCTGCCTAAGAAGCTGCCCGAAGACTGGCAGCATATCAATCTGCCTCATACATGGAACGCGGTGGACGGACATGACGGAAACGGGGGATATGCCAGAGGGCGGTTCTGGTATGCGAAGAGCTTCCGAAAGCCTGTCCAGCCTCTGGCAGGGGGAAAGGTGTATGTGGAAATCCCGGCGGCAGGGCAGCAGGCGTCGGTGTATGTAAATGGAACAGAAGTGATCTCTCATGAAGGCGGATACTCTGCCTTCCGTGCGGATATCACAAAGCTGTGCAGAGAAGAGGAAGACAATCTTCTCGTCATTGCCTGCAGCAACGAAAACAAAAGCAGTGTATATCCTCAGTCAGCGGATTTTACATTTTACGGCGGCCTGTACCGGGGAGTGAATCTGATCAGTGTACCGGAGACTCATTTTGAACTGGAATACTATGGCGGTCCCGGGATCCAGGCCACGCCTCGCCCATGTGAGGACGGCGGGGCGATGTTCGAACTGGAGTCCTGGGTAGTGAATGGGGATGAAAACTTTACGGTGATGTATTCCATTCAAGATGCCCGTGGAAAGGAAGTGGCTGCAGGAGTCCGCCCGTCAGATGATACGAAGGTTACGCTTTATGTTCCGGAGGCCCGCCTGTGGGAGATGGACAGCCCTTATCTGTATACGGTGAAAGCCCTTTTGCAGCGGCGTAATGAGGCATACGATGAAGTGGCCGTCCGGGCCGGCGTGAGAAGCTTTTCCTGTGATCCCCAAAAGGGCTTTATCATCAATGGAAAGGAGATCCCGCTGCGCGGTGTGAGCCGCCACCAGGATCTGCTTTATAAAGGGAATGCACTGACAAGGGAAGAGCATTATGAGGATGCACGGATCATCAAAGAGCTGGGGGCAAACACGATCCGGCTTGCGCACTACCAGCATTCCCAGGATTTTTATGATGCATGTGATGAGATGGGATTTGTGGTTTGGGCTGAGATTCCATTTATCAGTGTTATGAATCCAGATCCGGACGCGCATCAGAACTGCATCAGCCAGATGAAGGAACTGATCATTCAGAACTATAACCATCCGTCCATCTGCTTCTGGGGGATTTCTAATGAAATTCTGATCGGCGGTATCTCGGATCAGCTGGTGGAGAACCATAAAGAGCTGAATGCACTCTGCAAGGAAATGGATCCTACCCGTCTGACGACCATTGCCCATGTGACCATGACTCCTGTTGACAGCCCTGTGCATTACATTACGGATGTGGAGAGCTATAACCATTATTTTGGCTGGTACGGCGGCAGGATGGAAGATAACGGTCCCTGGATGGATCATTTCCATGAAACGCATCCCGAGATCTGCCTGGGACTGTCCGAATACGGCTGCGAGGGGATCATCACCTACCACGGACCCAATCCTGCCTGCAAGGACTACAGCGAGGAATATCAGGCGCTGTACCACGAGCATATGGCAAAGATGCTGGACGAGCGTCCGTGGATCTGGTCCAGCCATGTGTGGAATATGTTTGACTTCGGCTGTGCGGCGCGGGATGAAGGCGGCGTGGCGGGCCGGAATAACAAGGGGCTGGTGACCATGGACCGGAAGACGAAGAAGGACAGCTATTATGTCTATCAGGCATATTGGAGCAAGGAACCTGTGATCCATCTCTGCGGCAGGCGCTATGCCCTGAGGGCCGGTGATACGACGGAGATCCGGGTGTATTGCAACCAGCCGTCGGTGGCTTTGTATCTGAACGGGAAGCCGGCGGGAGAACAATCCGGAGACAAAGTATTTGTATTCCGGGTGTCCCTGGAAGAAGGGCAGAATATTGTGACAGCGGTTTCCGGAAATCTGAGGGACAGCATGACGCTGGAAAGGGTAGAGAAGGAACCGGCTATCTATGTGCTGCCGGAGGTCAACGAGAGGGCGGAAGGCGTGGCAAACTGGTTTAAGCTGGCAGGCGACCTGGATCTGAAAGCTCCAATGGAATTTCCGGAGGGAAAGTACAGCATAAAAGATTCGATGGAAGAAATTGCAAAATGTCCGGAAGCCTTTGCGATCGTGGCAGAAGCTGTAAAGCTGGCTATGAATATGAAGGTGGTTCCCGGTGAGGGAATGTGGGATATGTTCAAATCCATGAATCTAGAAAAAGTAGGGGAGATGGCGGGTTCCATGCTTCCGGAGGGATTTGTGGAAAGCCTGAACGCCAAACTGACCAAAATAGATAAGGTCTGAAAATGTAAGATTTGATTGAAACCGGAACAGGGATATTATAATACAGCAGCGGGTCAGGTAAGCATGCCTTTGCATGCATTTCTGATCCGCTGCTGTTTCGGGTTTATTCCAGCGAAGCAATGAGCCGGGTATTAAGCCTGTTCATTCTTTGAAGGTATCACAAAGATAAATGCCAGGGAGCTGATGAGCAGCATATAGGGATAGAGCAGGTTGGGGATGATATCAAAAGCGGATACCTCGAAGCCCAGCTCCGTTGCCGCCGAGATTGCTACCAGCATCTGCGCACCATAGGGGATCACACCCTGAAATACGCAGGAAAAGGTATCCAGGATCGATGCGGTCTTCTGAGGGGAGATTTTATACTCCTCTGCCATTTCCTTTGCGATAGGATTGGCCATGACGATGGCGACCGTATTGTTTGCAGTGGCAATATCCATGGCGCCTACCAGGAGCCCGATTCCAAGCTGTCCTCCTTTTCTGCCTTTGAAGATCTGCTTGATAAATGCCAGCAGCGCCGCGAACCCGCCGTACTCGTGGATCAGTGCGCAGATGGCAGACACCAGGATCGCTACCATAGTGGTTTCGAACATGCCGGATGCGCCGGAGCCCATATTGCCGAGCAGATCCGTTGCCTGTGTCGCTCCGGTCACCAGCATGATAAAGGAACCGGAGGCAATGCCGATGAGCAGGACAACAAATACATTGATCCCAAGGATCCCGCCGAACAGGACGAGTACATAGGGGATGATCTGGATCAGGTTGTATTCCTTTACGATGGCGTCTCCCACTTCTGCATTCAGTGTCTTCAGGAAAAAGATGACCAGGGTTACAAGCGCCGCCGGCAGCGCGATCCCAAAGTTCTGCCGGAACTTGTCCTTCATCTGGCAGCCCTGTCCGTTACACGCCGCAATGGTGGTATCGGAGATAAAGGAAAGATTGTCCCCGAACATGGCGCCGCTCATAACAGCGCCGATACAGAGCGCGGTTCCGAATCCGGAGCCGCTTGCCACAGATACCGCAATGGGGGTGATCAGCGTGATCGTGCCCACAGAGGTTCCCATTGCAATAGATACGAAGCAGCTCACTATAAACAGAACCAACACGGAGAACCGGGCGGGGATGATGGAGAGCAGGAAGTAAGCGACGCTTTCCGCGCTGCTCCGTCCCACCACGCCTACAAAGATACCGGCAGTCAGAAAGATCAGGATCATGGTCATGATGTTCTTGTCACCAACGCCCTTTGCCATGACCTCCAGCTTATCGTCGAATTTTAACTCCGGATTCTGGATGCAGGCGACCAGAAGCGCAGTCAGAAACGATACCACGATCGGGATATTGTAGAATCCCATGGGGATTTTCAAAACATATTCAAATATGATCCCCAATCCCAGATAAAGTACGAGAAATACTCCGATAGGCAGCAATGCCTTTCCATTTCTTTTTTGCATAATCATTCCTCCAAGATTTGATAATGTATACGGGAAGCTTACTGCGCTGAATGCCGTAGATTCCCGAAAAATACATGATAGAATGATTGTATCATTAAATGAAGAAAATCTCCACAAGAAAAAGAAGAATAGAGTCATTTAATACATCATTTTCGGCGATCAGGCGATCAGCATTTACATTTTTTCTCTATGTGCTAAAATCATTATAATGATTTTGGAAAAGAAAGAGGGGAAGAGGATGTTCAGAGCCGCAGTCTGTGACGATGACCGATGTGTGAGAGAGGAAGTCAGCCGAATCATAAGGGGATGGAATCCGGAAGCTCAAGTGGACTGCTTTGAGTCCGGTGAAAGCCTGGCAGAGGGATATACGCCTTATCATGCCGTCTTTCTCGACATTGACATGAAGGGGATGAACGGCATCGAGACCGGGAAATGGATACGCGGGCGGGATAAGGAAACGAAGATCGTATACCTGACCGCATATCAGGATTATGTATCCGGGGCATTCGGCGTCCATGCCTTCCAGTATCTTTTGAAGCCGGTGAAGGAGGCTGAGATCCGCAAAGTGCTGGAGGAGATATTTTCTTATATACACACACCCGAAAACAAACCCATCCTGGATTTCCAGACTGTGAACGGACTTTTATGCCTTCCGGCGGAGAAAATCTATTATTTTGAATATGTGAACCGGCGGGTGGAGATCGTGACGTCGGATGGAGTGTACGCTATGACAGAAAAAATAGGAAAGGTGGCGAAACGGATGGAAAGCTATGGCTTTTCCATGCCTCATCAGAGCTTTGCGGTGAATATGCTGCATGTGCAAAATGTTCTGTCCGGCAGGATCCTTCTGGACAACGGCATGGAGATCCCGCTGGCGCAGAAGCGGCAGAAAGCATGGAAACAGGAGCTGATCGTGTATCTTTCAGGAAGAATGGGAGGGACGTCATGACAAGTATGATACAGATATTTTTTGGCCTGGCCGATCTGGCGTCACTGGTGGGCTGCGCCTGGCTCATAGTCCGTTCCATTCCCTCCGACCGGGAAGAAAGCCGCTGGAAAAAGATTCTTGGCTGGATGGGCTATGCAGCAGTCACGGTTTTTGTCCCCATGTGCTGGCGGAATGACACGCTGACCATGGGAGCAGTCTGCCTTTACTATGTTGTGATGGCAAGGCTGCTGTATTTTCGGGGCAGGCAGGGGATCGCATATCAGATCATCTTCTGCGTTATTTTGCTGGCTACCGAGCTTACGGCCACCTTCGCGGCACGCTATGTCTGGCTGGTAATGCAGCTGGAAGGGATCGTGGTATACAGTGTCCTGGTGGTGTCACGGGTATTTCTGCTTCTTGTGGGAACTTTGATACTGCGGATGATCATACGCAGAAGGCTGGCGGACGTACAGTATATCAAAATCCACGGGATGGTCATCGTCCCCGTGGCCAGTATGGTACTTTTGTTCCTGTATCTGGTGGCAAGCGATATCTTTCTTGTCAGATACGGATATTATTGGATCGTGATCTATGCCGCACTTTTGCTGGTCATTAATCTGTACTGCCTGTATTTCTGGTATGACGTGGCAAAAAGCGGAGAATTGAAGCATTCGCTTTTGATGATGCAGCAGCAGAGGGAGCTGACGCTGCAGTATTATGAAGAACTGGAGGAGAATTATAACCGTTCCAGGAAGATCATCCACGATATCCGGAACCATCTGCATGTGATCGAGCAGAGCAGCAGGATCGAGGAAAGACCTTATATCGAGGATGTGCATGCAATGCTTAATTCTATGGGAATGAAATTTTATACGGAAAACCGGATGCTCAATATTGTGCTGAATGATAAGCTGAAAACCTTTTCCCAGGATCAGATACAGTGCAGTTTAGGTGGCGTGGGACTGGACTTTATCTCAGATCTGGATATCACCACGATCTTTGCCAATCTCCTGGATAATGCGGCGGAGGAAGGCAGAGGAAAACCAGAGTTCTGGCTCAGGATCCGTGCAGAACAGATTCAGGATTTTATCCTCGTTAAAATGGAAAATCCCTATGCAGAATGTCCGGCAAATGGAAGATCATCCAAGCCGGGACATGAAGGGCTGGGGCTGCAGAATGTCCGGCAGGCACTGGAAAAATATCAGGGAGAGATGGAGATCCGGAAAGAAGATGGGACTTTTTCGGTGACGCTTCTGTTTGCGGCGCAGGAAGATTAATGCTTTGTTGTGTTTTAGTTTATATGGGGAGGTAAGAACATGATGAACGAAATCATAGAAAGAGCGATGCTGCTGTTTACACAGATGGAGCGGATCGCGGGACTGCTGACAGGACTGGCCATGACAATGTGTCTGCTGATGGGCTGCCAGTCTTTGGGAACGGAGCTGCCGGATTCCTTTGATAAAGAAGGGATGGAGGAGAAAGTGCTGTGCGCCATTGACTGCTTTAATAAGAAGGATTATCAGAGCATTCTGGATATGGGCTGTACGGAATTTCAGGAGTTTATAACGGCCGAGGAATTTGCGGAACAATGTGATCCGATGCTGGACAAACGAGGGGAGTTCCGGGAGATCGTAAAGACCGTTTCCATGGGCTGCAAGAATGAGGAGTGGGAAGCGGAATACGCAGGGTTCATACTGGTTGCGGATTATGAGGGTGGAAGGATCTGCTTCAATATTACGATCAATCAAAACATGGAACTGATGGAATTTTTAGTTCGATAGAATCGGGAGGAAAATGAGAATGAAATTATCACAGATTGAAAAGAAGCAGTTAGGTATTTATATGCTTATAGCATACGGCATCACATTTTTGATGGGGCTGCCGATGGGGTTTGGCTGCGATCGGGGACTGGATGTCAGTGTATTCCCCAATGCACAGATGCTTTATCCGGCAGCAGGGGTCATGCTGGCATATCTGATAACGGAAAAAGGAAAAGCTGAGCTGCCAAAACGGTTTTTTGTTACATATCTTGCAGCTACGGTACTGATGCTGGCCAGTGCTGTCGGAAGTGTGTTCCTGCCGGATATCGCCTGGATGGCAGTCTGCAATCTGATCCTGGTCGGCGGAAGTGTACTGGCGTGGATCATGCTGCTTACGGAAAAGAAGGAAAAGCGGATCGCTTATGGCTTGAAGGGGAAGGATATAAAAACATCTGTATTCTGTGTACTGTTGTTCGTAGGTCTCTACCTGCTTCGGGCGATTCTTTCCTATGCGGTATCCGGGCAGATATCCGTAGTGGGAGAGATCGCGGGGAATCCCATGACCTGGATTATGGCAGGATCTCTGATCATCAATTTCTTCCTGGTATTTATCGCCTTTTTCGGGGAGGAATATGGATGGCGGTATTATCTGCAGCCGCTGCTGCAGTCCCGCTTTGGAAAGCGATGGGGCGTGATCCTTCTGGGGGTGGTTTGGGGGCTTTGGCATCTGCCGGTGAACTTCTTCTACTACAGCCCGGGAACCGGTCTGATCAGTGCGGTGGGACAGCAGATCACCTGTATCACGCTGGGGATTTTTTTCGCCTACGCCTATATGAAAACGGAAAATATCTGGGTACCGGTGGTTCTGCATTTCCTGAATAATAACCTGGTGCCGATCATAACCGGGGCGTACAGTGCAGACATCATCCAGGGACAGACCATGAACTGGACGGATCTGATACCGATGCTTGTAGTGAATGGGATTTTATTCGGCAGCTTCCTGGCGGCGAAGGAATTTCGGAAGTAAAATTTACGATTGATAAGTTTTGGCTTAAATGGAAGGGGCTTGAACAGGAGGAAAACGGCTGCTGCCGCAGCCGCGCTCCGGAGTGAGTGTGCGTTAAGACGCACACTTTTTTTACCTCCCTAAACTGTCAGAAAATTTTGAAACGCAGAAAATATGTAAAAAATACACAAATTAAAGTTTTGAAAATAAAGAAAACACGTCTAAACACAGAAATAAAATTGTGATATTTGCTGAAAATCTGTGAAACACAGAAAATTAATTGACAATAACAAAGAATGGGAGTAATATATAGGTACATCAAGAAACAACGTTTCCGGCCGGAAAACGGGAGATGCGAGAAGCAAATAAAAAGCAAGAGTGGAACTTTATTTTTTCAGGAAAGAAAAGGAGAAGAACATGAAAGCATTAGCAAGATATGGAAAAGAATTTGGCGGGTATCGGATGATCGACGTACCGGAGCCGACATGCGGACCGGAGGATATTATTATTGAGATCAAGGCGGCAGCAATCTGCGGAGCCGATATGAAGCACTACAAGGTGGACAATGGTTCTGACGAATTCAATTCCATCCGCGGCCATGAATTTGCCGGAGAGATCGTAAAGGTAGGCGAGCTGGTGAAGGACTGGAAAGTAGGACAGAGAGTCGTATCTGACAACAGTGCTCATGTATGCGGTGTATGCCCGGCCTGCGAACAGGGAGATTTCCTCTGCTGTGAGAGCAAGGTAAACCTTGGACTGGACAACAACACATGGGGCGGCGGATTTTCCAAATACTGCAAGGTTCCCGGAGAGATCCTGAGAATCCACAAACACGCGATCTGGGAAATCCCGGAGAATGTAAAATACGAAGAAGCTGCAGTGCTTGACCCGATCTGCAACTCATACAAGGCAATCGCACAGCAGGCGCATCTCCTTCCGGGACAGGATGTAGTGGTATTCGGAACAGGCCCCCTGGGACTCTTTGCAGTACAGGTTGCAAGGATCATGGGCGCTGTGAACATCGTTATGGTAGGCCTGGAAGAAGACACGAAGGTTCGTTTCGGCGTTGCCAAAGAACTGGGTGCTACCCATGTGGTTAACGGCTCCAAGGAAGACGTTGTAAAGAGATGTACGGAGATCTGCGGAAGAGATAACCTTGGCCTGGTTGTAGAATGCTCCGGAGCAAACATCGCTCTGAAGCAGGCGATCGAGATGCTCCGCCCGAACGGCGAGGTGGTCCGAGTTGGTATGGGCTTCAAGCCGCTGGAATTTTCTATCAACGACATTACTTCCTGGAACAAGAGCATCATCGGGCATATGGCATATGATTCCACTTCCTGGAGAAACGCGATCCGCCTCCTGGAATCCGGACAGATCAAGGTTCAGCCGATGATCACACACAGGCTTGGGCTGTCAGAGTGGGAAAAAGGATTTGAACTGATGGCAAATAAAGAAGCGATCAAGGTGATCTTCCACTACGATTTTGAGGACTGATCCCTGAGAACCGAGATACATAGACATGGCCGCAGGTAAGCCGGTATTTGGCTCCCTCCTCTCAAATACTTTATCTGCGGCCGGCAAAAGAGGAATATACAAATGGAAAAAAAGTTATTATTGGCGCCGTCCATGGGATGCTGCGATCTGTACGATTTTGAGAATCAGGTCCGCTTCATCGATGAACATGCGGATTTTCTTCATATTGACATCAAGGACGGCAATTATGTAAAAACCTTCGGTGTAGGCCCGGACTTCATGACAGTTCTGAAAAAGGTTGTGAAAACGCCCATGGATGCCCACCTGATGATCCGGCATCCCCAGGAATACATCGAAGCCTGTGCCGAGGCCGGTGCGGAATATATCACACCTCATACGGACTGCATCGAGAGCGACGCGTTTGTAACACTGAACAAGATCATTTCCCTTGGGTGCAAGGCAGGCATCGCCATGAACCCGGCAGCACCTCTGGAAGGGATCCGCTACTATCTGCCGCTGCTGTCCAAGGTAACGATCATGATCGTAGATGCAGGCTATGCGGGACAGAAAGTGATCACACAGATGTACGACAAGATCCGTACTCTGGTGCAGTGGAGAGAAGAAATGGGACTGGATTTTCTGATCGAAGCAGACGGCTCCATGAATGCAGGCGTATACCGTCCATTATATGAGGCAGGGGCAGATGTGGTCGTATTAGGCCCTCCGGCGCTGTGGAACAAGGATCCGGACATCCGGAAGGCATGGGAGATCATGGAAAAGGAAGTAGAAGACGAACTCTCTTCCTGCAC
Source organism: Lachnospiraceae bacterium M18-1 (assembly GCA_000403295.2). Taxonomy (GTDB): domain Bacteria; phylum Bacillota; class Clostridia; order Lachnospirales; family Lachnospiraceae; genus Schaedlerella. The sequence continues at coordinate 497,576 of KE159609.1, forward strand.
CAGATCCTAAAATATAGTTTTGAAAAAAAGAATGAGTTTAAGAAAGGAACAAGAACAATGGCGTCTAATACAAATACAAAGAGCGTGAATATCGGTGCAAGACTTGACCGTCTCCCAAATTCAGGCTGGCATATAAAAATGTGGCTGGTATCCGCTTTTGCACTTCTGGTGTGCTGGTCAAACGGAATCGGCGGAGCAGTGCAGAATATCCTTTTGAATGAGCTTCACTGGCTGGAAGAGGGAAGCGCGCTTCTTGCAATGTGGGGAACGACTTATACGGCAGGTCAGCTGTTCGGAGCCCTGGTGGGCGGACCGATCGGCGATAAGATCGGACGTAAAAAAAGTATCTTATTATATGAGATCATCCATATCATTGCCATGATCGGCGGCGCGGTATCACCGAATGTTACGATACTGTATGTTTTCAGACTTGTGCAGGGCTTTGGTCTGGGCGCGCTTCTGGTTGTATTGTTTGCAGGATTTACAGAATATGTTCCGGGCCGGAACCGCGGAGTGTGGTCCAGCCGGAACTCCTTCATCGGAAACTGGGCGCACCCGGTCTGCAACGGAATCGCGTTTGTGATCGCGCTGACAGGAATCAGCTACAACATGAACTGGAGAGTTCAGTACATGATCCCGTCCATCCTTTCCATCGTGGCATCTATCCTGATCGCAAAGAAATTCCCGGAATCTCCCAGGTGGCTGGAAGCACAGGGAAGACTTGACGAAGCAGACGAGATCATGACAAAGATTGAAAAAGAAATCGAAGCTTCTACAGGCAAGCCGCTTCCGCCGGTAACTGAAGCTCCGAAGGAAGTAAAGCAGCTTCCATACTCCGCACTGTTCCGCGGAAAATTGTTAAAGAGAACAATTGTCGGTTCCCTGGTATTGATCGGTATGAATACGATCCAGTATACATTGATGAACTGGATGCCTTCCTTGCTGAGATCTTTGGGATATGATACTTCACAGTCACAGTTCATGACCATGTTCGGACTGTTCGGCGCTCCGTTCGGAATCTTTATTGCATCTCTGATCATGGATAAGATCCCGCGGCGCGTGATGGGTGTGATCCTGCTTGCAGGCATGGCAGTATTGGGAATCATCACAGGACAGCAGACAGAGATGACAGCGCTGATCGTTTCCACCTTCTGCCTGAACACGATTATCTATATGTATGTATGCTACGCATCCGCAGTATATGTTCCGGAGATGTGGCCTACATCAGCGAAGCTCTCCGGTTCCGGATTCTGTAATGCAATGGGCCGTGTCAGCAATATCTTCTTCCCGTTCCTTGTAACATCCGTTGCAAGCTCCATGGGAAGCGGCGGGGTGTTCGTCCTGATCACCATCGTAGCTGTGATCATAGCAGTATGCGTATTTATCTTCGGTGTTGAGACAAGAGGAGAGTCCGTTGAGGATATCGGTAATATAGAATAAAAGTTACGAATAGTAAGACATTTTATGGAAAGGAAATCAATCTTATGAAAAATACAGAGGCAATCCTGGTCGTTCCCGGGACAATGGAAATCAAAGACGCGCCTGTACCGGTGCCGAAGGATGATGAGATCATGCTGAAAGTGGAATATGTAGGAATCTGCGGCTCTGACGTCCATGGATTCGAGTCAGGCCCGTTCATTCCGCCCAAGGATCCGAATCAAAAGATCGGCCTTGGCCATGAATGTGCAGGAACTGTCGTACAGGTAGGCAGCAAGGTGACAAAGTTCAAACCGGGCGACCGTGTCAATATTGAACCCGGCGTACCCTGCGGAAAATGTAAATACTGTCTGGAAGGGCATTACAACATCTGTCCGGACGTTGACTTTATGGCGACACAGCCAAACTATAGAGGCGCATTGACAAACTATCTGTGCCACCCGGAAAACTTTACCTATAAGCTGCCGGAGAACATGAGCACTATGGAGGGCGCTCTGGTAGAGCCGGCTGCGGTCGGAATGCATGCGGCGATGGAAGGCGGCGCAAGACTGGGCAAGAAGATCGTCATTCTGGGTGCAGGCTGCATCGGCCTGATGACCCTCCAGGGCTGCAAGAGCCTTGGCGCTACGGACATCGTCGTAGTAGATGTAATGCCGAAGCGCCTGGAGATGGCAAAGGAGCTTGGCGCTTCCGCAGTCATCAACGGAATGGAAGAGGATACCATCGGCAGATGTAAAGAGCTGGTTGGAGAGCTGGGCGCGGATATCGTATTTGAGACGGCAGGTTCCCAGATCACGGCAAAACAGGCTCCGCAGATTGTCGCAAGGGGCGGCAGGATCATGATTGTAGGAACAATCCCGGGCGAGGTGCCGATTGATTTCTTAAAGATCAACCGTGAAGTGACGATTCAGACCGTATTCCGCTATGCGAACAACTATCCCATGACCATCGACGCCATCGCATCCGGAAAATTCGATGTGAAATCTATGGTAACACACGTTTATGATTACCAGGACGTGCAGAAGGCGTTCGAGGAATCCGTACACTGCAAGAAGGACATCATCAAAGGCGTTATTAAGATTGAAGATGCCGAGTGATCGGCTGAGCGGTCAAGGTTCAGAACAGGAATGATATTTTATAAAGAAGTATCAGGGGCGCCGCTTGGAGCGTGCCTCTGATACAGCAGACATAAATCGGACAAAATCAGGAGGAATAAGAATGTTAGCAGATATCAGATATTGGGAAAAGAAAGCAACAGAAGGAAGATATGCCATCCCGCACTTCAACGTATGGAACGCAGAGATGCTCATGGGAGTGATGGACGCGGCAGAAGAGACCAAAGCGCCGGTGATCATTTCCTTCGGAACCGGATTTGTAGGAAATACTTCGTTTGAAGATTTCTGCCATATGATGGTTTCCATGGCAAAGAAGGCAACCGTACCGGTCATCACACACTGGGATCACGGCCGCAGCATGGAGATCGTGCAGAATGCATACAACCATGGGATGAACTCCGTGATGAGAGATGCTTCCGCATTCGAGTTAGAAGAGAACATCCGCCTTACGAAAGAAGTGGTAGATTATTTCCATCCGTTGGGAATCCCGGTAGAGGCAGAGCTTGGCCATGTAGGAAATGAAACCGTTTACGAGGAAGCGCTGGCAAGCTATCAGTACACAGATCCGTCTCAGGCGGCGGAGTTCGTAGAGCGTACAGGTTGTGATTCTCTGGCAGTTGCGATCGGAAATCAGCATGGTGTCTACACATCCGAGCCGAAACTGAACTTCGAAGTGGTAGAGAAGGTTCGAGACGCCGTGACCGTACCGCTGGTACTTCACGGTGCATCCGGAATCGGTGATGAGGATATCAAGAAGGCAATCTCTCTTGGAATCGCAAAGATCAACATCCATACAGAGCTGTGCCAGGCGGCGATGACTGCGGTTGCGGCAAATGTTGATAAACCGTTCCTGGAACTGGAAAGAGCCGTAAGGGCAGCAGTAAAACAGCGTGCAATCGAAAAGATCGTTTTATTCGGAGATGACGGAAAGGCGGAATAATCGTGGAGAAAAAATTAGACGCAATCTGTGTCGGGGCTGCGATCGTGGATATTCCTCTGCAGCCTGTCAACCGGGATATGTTTGAGATTGAGTCATTTCCTCTGCAGCAGATTTCCATGACCATCGGCGGAGACGCCATCAACGAGGCAACGATCATGTCACGTCTCGGGCACAAGATCGGGCTGATGAGCATGGTCGGCAAAGATGCGGTAGGCAATTTTATCATCGAACACTGTGAAAAGAACGGGATTGACTACTCAGGCATCAAGGTGAGGGAAGGCATCGATACTTCCATCAACGTAGGACTTGTCACTGCGGACGGGGAGCGGACGTTTGTTACAAACCGCAACGGAAGTCTCTGGAAAATGACCATCGACGATGTGGACCTGTCCAGGCTTAAAGAGGCGAGGCTTTTATCCCTGGCAAGCATTTTCAACAATCCGCTTCTGGACTGCCGGGCACTGGTGAAGATTTTTAAGGAAGCAAAGGCGCAGGATATGATCATCTGTGCAGATATGATCAAGGCAAGACTGGGTGAGACCCTGGACGACATCAAAGAGGCGCTTGGATATGTAGATTATTTCTTCCCCAATTACGACGAAGCCTGCCTTATGACAGAGGAAACGGAGCTGGAGAAGATTGCTGACAGGTTCCTGGACTGCGGGATACAGCATGTGGTGATCAAGACAGGCAAGAAAGGCTGCTATATCAAGAGCCAGGACGGGAGTGTGCTGGAGGTTCCGGCCATGAAGGGTATCACCGCGATCGACACGATCGGTGCGGGAGACAACTTTGCATCCGGCTTCATCACCGCGATCCTGGAAGGAAAGTCTCTGAAGGAGTGTGCGGAATTTGCAAATGTGACTGCATCTATCAGCGTACAGAGCATCGGGGCGACCACAGGAGTGCAGAGGAGAGAGCAGGTTGATGAAAGACTGAAGGAATACTACGCGCAGCAGGCAAGAAAATGATACGGCTATTCAGAACTGCAGCAGGCGGGGCTGCGGTGTGCTGTTTTGAAGAGCTGAAAAATGAAACTACAGGCAACAGGTATCCGGCACAGGCGGAAGCCCTGCCTGCGCTGATTCAGAAAGGAAAACAGAGATTATGAAAAAGATGAAACTTGGCAGTACAGGTACAGATATCTCAAGAATGGGCCTTGGCACATGGTCCATCGGCGGCGGCCCGGCATGGGGCGGCGACCACGATCTGAAGGTAGTCGTAGATCTGATCCGTGAATGCCCGAAGTTGGGCGTAAACCTGATTGATACTGCACCTGGATATAATTTTGGAAACAGTGAGAAGATCGTAGGGAAAGCGCTGCAAGGGATGAACCGTGAGGATGTAGTGATCATTACAAAGTGCGGGATCATCTGGAATGACAGGAAGGGAAGCCTGTTCAATAAGGTAGGCGACACGCAGCTTTACAAAAACCTTTCCAGGGAATCCATCCTGGAAGAGATCGACCAGAGCCTGGAACGTCTCGGCACAGACTACATTGATGTATATATGACACACTGGCAGGCGGTGGAGCCATATTTCACACCGATTTCGGAGACAATGGAAGTGCTCAACGAGCTGAAAGCACAGGGAAAGATCCGGGCGATCGGCGCTGCAAATGTGGATGTAAACCACATCAAGGAATACTTAAAGTATGGCTCGCTGGATATCGTACAGGCAAAATACAGCATTCTGGACCGCGGGATTGAAGAGGATCTGCTTCCGGTCTGCAAGGAAAACAATGTAACGATTCAGGCGTACTCTCCATTAGAAATGGGACTGTTAAGCGGAGCTCTTCCGAGAGATTACAAGCCGGTAGGCGCACAGATTCCGAAGAAATGGTTCCAGCCGGACAACATGCAGAAAGCAATGGATATGATGGATCAGTGGAAACCTCTCTGTGAGAAATACGACTGTACCATCGCAAACCTGGCGCTCGCATGGATCCTTGCACAGGGCGAATTTATCAATCTGCTCAGCGGCTCTACTACAACAGAGCAGATCGCGGAAAATATCAAATCCGCGGAATTGGAATTGGATCCACAAGATGTTGCATACATGCGCAAGCTGGCGGAGGATATTGATAAATAAATTCCAGCTGTGCAGTTGGATACTCTAAAGAGTATCCAACCCATTCATCCATTCGCAAAATCCGTGCTAACGCACTCTTGTGTCTGCTGACGCAGCCACATTTTGCTCATGAATAAATGGGTTGCTAATCCGACAGGCCATTTCCATTGCAATAAATTGCATGTAAACGACCTGTCGGATTGCAACCGTACAGGTGAAATAAACTTTGGATTTTTACGGCCTGGCCCTTTGGTCAGGCCGATTTTAAAAAGCTGGTATTCAGGCCGTCCGTTGTCCCAGGCAGAAAATGACGGTCCGAGTTACAAAGCGGACTGCTGTGTTGGATACACAGTCCAACAGACGGCGGACTGCTTCCTGTCTGTCTTTTAAAGACGATACAATGCGCATTTTCTGGCAGGGGGTGTGTATTTCGAAGGAGGTAAAAATGCTTTCAAAGGAAAAAAACCTTGCAAATACTAAAGAGGCTGGTATATTATTAGATAGAGAGGCCTTGGGTATTGAGGACGAGGAAAGGGAAGAAAGCATGTCGAGTAAAGAAAGGCTGATGGTGATCAGGCAGAGTATCCAGAATATGAAAAAGGTTTCGGTTGCGGAGCTGAGCAGGCAGTGTGCTGTGACTGAGGAGACGATACGGAGGGATCTGGATAAGCTGGAGCTGGAGGGTGTTGTGACCAGGATTCACGGTGGTGCGATCTGGAACGCGGATGTTCAGAAAGAAAATGTTCATTTTTATAAGCGGCTTACAAAACATCTGAAGGAAAAGCAGAACATTGCACGCAAGACTGCTGCACTGTTGGAAGGCAAGCATACGATCATTGCAGATTCCAGTACAACTGTCGTGGAAGCGCTGAAGCTGATACCCGATAACCGGGATGTGACGATCGTGACCAATTCAACGGAAGTATTCCGGGAATTTCAACAGTCTTCTTTTAATATCATTTCGACAGGCGGAGAATTTAATAAAAAGTCTTTGTCGCTGCAGGGGCAGCTGGCGAAAACGAATATAACCAAGTATAATGTGAGCATCGCTTTGATCAGCTGTAAGAGCCTGAACATCGAAAAAGGTGTTCTGGACTCCAACGAAAGCGAAGCGGAGATTAAAAAGCTGATGCTGGAGCAGGCGGAGGAGGTCGCCCTCCTTGCGGACCATTCCAAATTCGATCAGACTGCGTTTGTGTGTCTGACGGATCTTGAAAGCGTGAATTATATCATCACGGACAGGCGTCCGGGTGATACATGGATCCGGTACTGCGAAGAAAATGGAATCCGGTTGATCTACTGACCGAAACGGAACAGCTCCTGAACGGGGCCGCTGTAAGCAGATGAGATTCTGCGGGCAGCGGTCCCTTTTTTATCTATTAGGAAATTTCTCCATTTTTGCATAAAGAAAAATAACCTACCAAAATGATAGGTTATCGAAAGGGCATAATGACTCATGAGAACGATTAGAAGATATAGAAACCATCTTCAGAGTCATTCCCGTCAAGATCCTCATCTTCAGTTAGAAAGTAATGCATGTCGAGCAGGTCGGAATCCGTCATGTTTTTTACCAGCTTGGATGTCATACCTTCTGGCGGGTTTTTCATATAGCGTTGTCTGAGTTCCTCTAAAAATTTTGAATTCATCATGGAGCCTCCCATCTTTATATTACGTTTAGTATGGGACAGATGGGAAATAAAATCAAGCACATTTACCGGGAGGGCCTTTGGATTGACATCGGTAGGGTGCCATGGCCTTTTCGTATAATTCTTCTAGAGGGACACGCTTATGCTTCTGGTAGAGTTCCATAAAAACCATTTTGTGTTTGCATTTTGGACATTCTAAAGGGTCATATCCAAAAGAGAGAAAAATGAGATTCCGCCATTGATTCCAATCCAAAATGATTTTATGTTTACAAGGATCAACGGCTTTGCGTATGGTTTTATCAAGTTCCCGCCGCCGGGCATAGAGTCCATAATAGCGGGTTATCTTGAAATGCTTTTCCGGGATATGCTGGATCAGAAGTTGTATAAAATCCAACACGGGAAGCGTTTTTTCCACATAAGAGTCATCTTCATGCTTGTTATAATGAAAAGTCACGTTTTCGCCATCATAGGAATCAACTCTGGAAGAGGCGATCGTGGGACGTCCAAGATATCTGCTGATATATTTTACCACAGTATCAGGATCACAAAGGTTTGGTTTTGCATAGACATAAAATCCTTCTTTATCCTTACGGTAGATGGCTCCTTTCATTTTTTTAAAAGAAGGGCCGATCTTCTTCTCCATTTCATTTAGGAGAGCGGTCTGGAAAGCTTTCCGGAGATAAGTGTAATTGAAATAGTTCACATTACGCCAGAATCCATCATCGGAAAATCCACCTTCGGTAAGGAGGCAGTGGATATGAGGGTTCCATTCAAGGGGGCGTCCAAAGGTATGAAGAACACAGACAAAACCAGGGACGAAATTTTTACGTTTGTTTAATTTGTGAAAGAGTTCCATGATGACACTGCGGACAGAGCGAAAGAGGCAGTCCAACAGGGAACGGTCTTCGAGAAAAAAAGGACGGAGTTTTTCGTCAATCGTAAAAACAAGATGGCGATGGGGCCCGTGGAGCAATTTAAACGACATTTTAGTGGAACGGTCAATGCAATATTTATTGCCGCAGGTGGGGCAAAACTTGGAATGGCATCGGAAAGGGACAAATTTAAAATTACCACAATGAGGGCATCCATACATGGCACCGCCATAGGAAGGATCCCCACAATTAATCATCTTTTCGATATTTTCCATCACAACAGGACGAGGATGAAGGATATATTGAATTTCTTCAAAATGCTCTGTGAATATTTTCTTTAGTATGTTCATGAGACTATTATGAACTAGAATGGGAAAAAATGGAACCCCCTAATTCCCCTCATGAATGAGGGGCTAGGGGAGTTGATGTGCCGTAGGCACTTTCTTGTACCTTGTAAAACGGCCGAATGGCCAAGATGGGATGCCCTTGGGTATACTTTGTGAAACGGCCGAATGGCCATAATGGGGTACCCTTGGGTATCAGATAAGACATATCTTGTTTTCAAATCACACACCAACTCCTTCTGTTTCGAAGTGAAATCTGTAATAAATCTTTGTTTGTCTTTGTGATTGTTTTTAAAACAAAGAAATTAATATCAAAACAAAAAATATTGTATAAAAATATATGTTTAAAATTGGTTAAAACAACCAAAAATCTTTGAAATAAAGAAAATGAATTGACAATCATCGAAGTATAATGTAAAATGAAATACATAAATCTAGTGCGTTATTGACAATAAAAAGCAAATAATATGCGGTAAAAGGGGGAAAGAGCACAAAATATTCGAAACGCAAAATAATTGCGGTTTCCAGATAAGATCCGTATGCAGGGGGATGACAAAACAAAAAAACAAAGAAAATGGAAATATCTGCAGAATTGATCGTAAGACGAGGAGGATAGAAACACTATGGAAAATAAAAAGAAAGAAACTTCAATCGTAAAGAAGATGATACTTGCAGTAGCAGGCGGTTTTATTGCCGGATTTTTGTGCCTGCTTTTGAGAGAAGCTCTGAATGGGAGCGGCGGTGAAGGAGTGTGGAAAGTGATCGAAGCAATCCTGTTCCAGGATATCACCGCAACGCAGGGAATTGAAGGTCTAGGGCTCTTTTATATCATCGGGCAGCTGTTTATGAGAGGACTGCAGATGGCGATCGTGCCGCTGGTCATTACCTCCCTGACCCTTGCGCTGTGCAGCCTTGCGAATCCGGAGAAGCTGGGAAGGATCGCAGGAAAGACATTTATTACCTATCTTTGCTTTTATGTGGTTGCCGCGACCCTTGCGGGAACTGCGGCATATTTTGTAAAATCCATGGGATGGTTCGATGTCAGCCTGCCAAGCGAGATGGCAACTGAGGCGGTTACCATGGACGGCTACAATCCTCTTGTGACAGTTGTAAATGCAGTGCCTTCTAATATCGTTTCTGCATGTTCCACCAACAATACGATTCTCTCGGTTGTGGTGGTCGCGATCATTCTGGGATTATGTATGACCGCAATGGGAACTAAGGCGGATCCGCTGAAAAAGGTGATTGAAAACCTGAATGACGTGGTGCAGATGTTTTTGAACTTTCTCATCAACAAGATCGCGCCGGTGGCAATCTTCTGTATGATCACGAGAACTCTGGCGGTATACGGCGTGGAATATATCGGACCGACCCTGGTATGGATCGTGACGACGATCGTGGTAAGCCTTGCGCTGGTCGCTACGATCTATCCGATTGGCATCTTCCTCACTACGCGGCTGAATCCGGTCCCGTTTTTGAAAAAGTCATTCAAGATTGGATTGTTTGCGGCGGCAACCAATTCTTCCGCAGCCACACTGCCGCTGAACACCAAGACATGTACGGAAGAGCTGGGATGCTCGGAGGAGATCAGCAGCTTCGTCCTGCCTACCGGCATGACTATTAATATGAACGGGACGACCGCTATGCATATGATCGCAGTGACCTTCATCGCTACGGCCGCAGGAATCAACGTGACGCCGGCTACCCTGGCCACGGCCGCCTTCCTGTCCATCTGTACAGCAGTGGGAATTCCGGCTATCCCGGTAGCAGGGACTACGATGGTCTATGTGGTCATGTCCGGCCTGGGGATGAGCTCTGAGTTATGTATGATCGGTTATTCTCTCGTACTTGCAATGAATTATCTGCCCGGTATGGCCGTGATCACCCTGAACGTCATCGGAGACGCGGCGACCAATGTGATCGTGAACTTTAAAGAGGGCGTGCTGGATAAAGATATTTACAATAAATAGACGATTCTTCAATGAACCTATTGTTTAAACTGCAAAAAACCTGCCGGCGGCAGGTTTTTTGCAGTTTTGTATCAACATTGGAGCAATTTCATGTTTTACCGACAGCACGGGAAGCAGAAATATTTTTTCTGTACTGTATTGGAGGTCAAATGGAATAAAATCACACTTCTTCCTCCGCATTCATCCGATATCCAACCCCCAGTTCGTTATGGATATACTTTGCGGCTCCCGGCCGCTCGCCGAACTTTTTCCGGATATTTGCCATATTCACCTGCAGCTTTTTCGTGCTCCCGGAATCGTTCCACCCCCAGATCACCTGGATGATCTCTGCATAGGTCATCACTTTTCCGGCCTGTTTGGACAAAAGAGACACAATATTATATTCCGTTTGTGTCAGCTTCACCTCCTGACCGTCCACAAAAAGCCTTCTTGCGTCGTAGTCGATTTCCAGCGCGCCCATCTTGAATCTGCCCTGCAGGATACTGCCGCGCTCCAGCCAGCGGTTGCTGTTTCTCAGTGCATTCCGAATCCGCGCCTCCAGCTCCGCCGTACCGAAAGGCTTCGTCACATAGTCGTTGGCACCCAGGTCCAGGGCTTCTACCTTATCCTTCTCGCCGGATCTGGCAGAGAGCACAAGAATCGGAACAGATGATTTTTTACGCACCTTTTTTAAGAACTGAATACCGTCCATATCCGGAAGCCCCAGGTCCAGGATCACCAGATCAGGGCAATGGGACTCGAAAAGCATCCAGCCGTCAAGCCCGCTTTTTGCGCACAGGACAGAGTAGCCGTGGGCTGAAAGTACGGTCTTGACAAATTTCAGAATATTTTCCTCGTCTTCCACGATTAGTATTTTATGTTTATTTCCGCTCATAGTCTTCAAATCCTTTTCGTATAGAGATGATAAGTCCGCAGGCGTACCTCAATAGTTTTTCGTATATGCACCTTAAAATACAGCCATTCGGTATATCCGAAAATATACCGCAGACTGTTACGAAGCGGCCATCACATAAAACCGGAACAGCGCTCCGCCTCCGGGCAGATTTTCTGCGCAGATTTCTCCGCCGTGGGCCTTAATGATCGTCGCGCATACAGAGAGCCCGATTCCCATGCTGCGCTTCTGGTTGTCCACTGGCAGATCTTTTTTCTCATAATAACCGGTGAAGATACTTCCGAGCATCTCGGACGGAATCCCGGCGCCGTCATCTGCTACTTCAAACAGTACCTTCTCTTCATTTTTATATATGGTCAGAAGGATGCAGGTCATCCCTTCTGCATGGAAAACCGCATTTTCCAGGAGATTCCCGAGTACCTGCTGGATCAGGACGGGATCCACTGCGATGCATACAAACTCATCGGGAAGCGCAGCTTCGACAGTCTGATCCGGAAATCGTTTATGAAATTTGACAAGCACACTGTCGATCAGCTCTTCCAGCACCACAGAGGTTTTGATCAGGTTCACATCCGCATCTCCGATGCGGGTAACGGACAGTAGATTTTCTACCATATGAATGAGCCATTGGGCGTCTTCGCGGATTCCTTCCAGCAGCTCCATGTGCTGTGTATCGGTCAGCGATTCATAGTTCTCGATCAGCGCCTGGCTGGAGCCGTATATAGTCGTCAGAGGCGTGCGAAGGTCATGGGATACAGCCCGGAGCAGGTTGGCACGCATCCGTTCTCGTTCGATTTCAGCGCGCTCCTTTTCCTGACGCCGCAATTTGACGGTCAGGGTGCTTGTGATCAGAGTCAGGCTGAGCATCAGGACTGCAGAAAACATATTTTCCGGAATACTGAAATTGAATCGGAAATAGGGAAAGGTAAACGCGTAATTCATGCACAGCGCGCTGCTCAAGGACGATATGATCCCATATACATACCCTTGAGTGAGCAGGGAAACCAGGATGACCGCCAGGGCAAGTATCATCGGAACAAAAAAGGAGGTCTGAAAATAAGTCTGTATCAATAAGCTGCATCCAAATGCCCCCGCCAGCAGGAGGAGCATTCTCAGGATATCAAAACCACATTGCTTCCACTTCATAGCTGTTCTCCTCGTTTTTAGATATATTTATCATATCACGTCTGCGGTTAAGAAATGGATAAGATTAAAATTTTAAAACTCCTTATTTACGGGGTTCTTTAGACAATATTGTCACTAACGTGTCGCTACAGAGCATGGAAAAGGTGTGCCTGGCATCATGGGGAGTATGCCTCTGCATCCCGATCCGCTCCAAAGTCTCATACATCTTGTTCCGAAATGTACCTGGGGTTATGTCAAGGATAGCCTCCTGTTTCTTAATGTGGTGTTTCATCAACGTATAGATTCCGGAGTGTATCGGGACAATACGATCTTTCCTGGCATTGGTTTTGACTCCGCCCCGGAAATATTTTTGTTCCAGATTCGCCTCAATAGTTTCATATGCTTTTATCCTGTACCCAGAATAGCAAATGATCAGAAGAAATTCCACGACAGGATCATTCTTGTGCTGCCAGAGTATTGCAAGCTCGTCATCAGAAAATGGAACACCATGTTCATCATCTTCTGCTTTCTTTATCTTTACATGTACGGAATAATCTTTTTCGTAAAGCTCAAACTTTTCCGCATAGGCGTACATCTGGTGGAAGAGAGACAGTATCAGTTCCAATGAGTAATGCTTTTTCGGGCAGTTGTCTATGACGTTCTGCAAGTCATTGTACTGTAGATCGGCAAAAGGCTTGTCGTGTAATTCAGCGCAGTTTTTAAAAGCAGCTCGGGTGCAGTTTATACTCGCTTTAGAGTATGCCTTTTTCGAATCCTCATAGTTATCTCTATAAAATCCCTCGTACACTTCCGCAAAGGTAGCGAGCCGTAGCCGTTTGGGAGTTTGGGGTATTTCTTTTTATGTGCCATCGTATCATCCTTCCTGAAAAAAGGTATAAAAATAACAGCCTGTCTATTACAGGCCGTCACCAAAGATGATACAATAATTCATGAATGTACGTATCGCATCATTCCTTTGGGAATACGGTATCTGAAATCCGTTCCTGTTGGCGCAGGGGCGGTTTTCTGTTATTACATCAGATCGGCTATTCTGATCGTCAGATCATCAAATATATGTGCATATATCGAATCATCAAAGGTATGTTGACGTGAATCATCATCACCTTTAAAATAATAAGTTTGGACAATTTTGGTTATCGGATTCACAATCCAGTATTCTCTGACTCCAGCAGTTCGGTACTTAAAGAGTTTAATACCGTAATCTATCCTTTCTGTGCTCGGAGATATGATTTCAATCACCCAATCCGGAGCACCGTTGTATCCGCGGTCATTCAGCCTGCTTTTATCACATATGATACTGATATCCGGTTCGACATAGTTTGTATCATCTGCGGTCAAAAAAACTGCGAAGGGAGCAGGAAACACTTCGCAGCTACCATTGCGCTTTTTTATATATTCCCTGACCTCACCTGCTAGGTTTATCTATTTTTCGGTCACGTTCAATTATAATCTTTTGTAGATGTCCCCGCGATTGTCTATTTCTTCCACAGATATTATTTTGATTATTTCATCGACAGTATATAAAATTCTCATATTTCCGACTCTCATCCTATATATGTTATGACCTTGCAACTTTTTTATATCTGTTCCTTCTGGCAGTTTGTATATTGCGATTAACAAACGTTCTTGGTTTTTTCTTGGTTGTTTTTTAAGAAACTTTTCAGCAGCTTTTTGGATGATAATTTTATATTTCATAGTTTTACTCCTAATTCAGATGCTAGCGTTTCTATTGGAATACCGTGGCCGTCATTTATCTTTTTTGCATGCTCTATCATTTCTAAATCCCATTCATCCGGTTCTATTTCCTCAATGTTAGTTTTTTCAATGCCAATAATAAGATTTGCGATATATGCAAGTTTATAATCCGGCAGCCGGTCTATAATCTGTTTTAACTGTTCTTTTTCACTCATAATATAATTTCCTTTCTTACTTGGATTTTAATAAATTGGTTATACCTCAACCTTCCCAATTATCTTTCCTATCAGCCGAACCTTTTCAGCTCCCGGTATATCATCATAATTCTTATTTCTGGATATCAGGCCATCTTCACCAAGCTCTTTCAGGAAGCATTCATTCCCTATGGTGAAGATGCCTACATCGCCGTCCCTCAGATATTCCACTTTTTGGACGTAGAGCTTTTCACCGTCATGATAATCCGGTTCCATGGATTCCCCGCTTACTCCGATGATAAAATCCGCGCCTTCTACGTAATGGGCTTCGATCATGTCCGTTGGGATGTCATCGAAATAGAAACCGGTACCGGCGCAGGCAATCTTTCCGAGGTAGGGGTAGATGTGTGCGGTGGGGGGAGACGCCGGTTCTTTTTCCAGTTCTTCTATACAGGCTTTTTGTTTCTCTAACTGTTCAGCTATAGCATATTCATTCTCTAATACTGCGTTAATTGTTTTTGCACCATTTGGAGAATGTTCAGTTATGTAACGATATTTCTTAACGAGTTTTAATTCTGGAATAGATACCTCATCCTCTGAGATTGTAGCTTGTAAAAAATATGAAGCGGTCACATGTAAAATTCCGCAAATATATGAAAGAGTATCTAGGTCAGGTTTACTCACATTGTTTTCCCAGTTGCTTATAGTGTTTCCCGTGGTATTAAGTTTCTTTGCCAATTCTGATTGTTTTAATCCGGATTCTATTCGTGCGGCTTTTAATTTCTCACCAAAAGTCATTGGTTTCACCTCTCTTTGTACCCAAATAGTACAATATTATTTAGAAAATGTAAATATAAAATCACAAAATTCTTGAGATATTTTCAGAAGATTCATTGATATCCCGATAATATTGAGATATATTACAGCTAATCCCAACAGTGTTGTGATTGGAGGAGGATATATGCAAACAAATTTGGAAATAAAGAAATATCTTGCAGACAAAGGGATTACGCAAATTTTTGTTAGCAAAAAGACAGGAATAGAACCTGCAAAACTTACTCTTGCACTATAAGGAGAAAGGAAATTTACGCTTGATGAATATGCAACTATTTGCGGTGTCTTGGGTGTTGATATTGATATGTTTTTGAAACCAAAGATTCCATAGGAGGTGGTGTGAATGGATGAAAGAGAAGACTTGATATCGGCCATCGATGAAGAACTTGACAAATGTATAAAAAAGCTTGGGAATGCAATTAAAGGATATGAGATTAGGACGTTCATTACAGAATATGAAGAATTAATGCTTAAAAAGTCGGATTTAACCGTGCATGAATACTTAAAGAGGGAAAAGTAATCCCTGTAGTTTTCCACAGGGATTAAAAATCAAAGAAAAAAATTAGGAATGAACTTTGCAAGTGAAAGAATAGCTTCCTTAGGAATGGTTTCTAAAGTCGCTATGGCATGGTTAGATAATTTGTATTTGTGTGTGACATCATGAATAGGGATGTCGTACAAGAAACCATTATCTGAAAGTTCATGGAGAGAATCATTGAGGTCTTCCGAAGGTGTTTTTGAAAAAAGTTTGTCTTGATTTCTTCGAAAGAGCCAAAACTTTTTGAAAAAGGTTGAGAGAATCCATGCTTACGCCGGTCAAGGTATTCCTTATATAACTTATATAATGCTATTTTTGCATTTAAAGTAAAATTAGCCTGTTTTGTTTCTTCCTGAGCAATGATTTGTAAAGAATCAGATTGTTTCTTAGAAGTTTATCCCCTTTGAAGAGAACGGGGAGCTGCAGCAGACAGTCGAAACACTGATCTGGCAGACGAGGGCTGAGCTGGAGAACATTACCGGATCGCTTGGATTTTATCTGGGCCGGATTGCACCCGCTGATAAGTCTGCAATGAGTCTTTTTCCGAAGGAGATGATTGAGAATGCGAACCACGACATTAAGCAGTATGAGATGTTCAAAAAAGTCCTTGGAAATGATGTTGGCTCACTTGCTAATTTTGGGCAGATAAAATATACTGATAGTAAGAAATGGGAATATCTTAAAGGTTTAAAAGAATATTTGGAAAAATATCCGACAAGTGATAAGAGATATTATGATGCAGGCGAAAAACTAAAAGAGCTCTGGATTAAGAAAGATCTTTTACTTCCGCCTGTGCAAAAGCAGGCATTTATTATTCCGGAAGGGAAGCGGGATTCATATCACATCATGAATCGGATGTTTGAGAGAAATATTACCGATGATGATGTTCGGTCATACATGCAAAATGCGAAAGCAATGTTTTTACAATGGGGCGGACAAAGACAACTTTTTGTGAGTGATAACGGAATGTGTCTTGTGCTAAAACAGAATGATGAATGGATTTACAAAACCGCCTGGTCGAAATATGAATTAGATGAAGATTCTGAGAAGATTGTAGAGGTGTTGAAAAAATGCTGGATTATGATAGTGGCCATTACTGCCCGGCGTATGGGAGAATCATCAGCAGTGACTTGTGCTATGATTCTCTATGTTGTTTAATCGGGATGTTTAAAATCTCATCCACTAAGGAGTTATCTGAAATTAAGGATATTGAAAAGGCAAAAGAGGTCTGCCGAAAATGTCCATACAGTGACTTAAACGGTGGAATGGATGAGTGGAATGGAAAAATGGATTAAGTATCGTACCTACAGGGTGGATGGTATTGTGTGTGTATTTTTAGGGGAGGATGGTTATGATTTATGTTTTAGTAGCTCCTGACAGAATCCGGGTGTCCGGCCATGCGAATACTGCCCCAAAGGGTTCAGATATCGTATGTGCGGCAGTTTCGGCGTTGACTCTTACGTTGATCCGGGGGCTGAAAGAGATTGCCGGCATGCTGCTGTATGAAAGTGTAGAGTCCGGAAATATCTGTATCGAGTGGCAGACCGTGAACGATACGGGCAAAGCCCTGATTGATACCTGGTTTTTGGGAATCTGCGGGGTGGCGGAGAATTGCCCATGTATCAACTTTATAGACGAGTGAATTATGCATCCCAAGAGGGTGCTTTTTTCATGCCTAACGGGGCATAAAATACGGGATTACCACAGAAAGTGAGGATGAAAAAATGACAAAGAGATATTTTGACCTGCAGCTTTTCACGGACGGCGGTGATGGAGGATCTGGTGCCGGAGGTACAGGGGCAGGTTCAGCCGGAAATGGTAACGGCAGCCAGGCAAATGCCGGGGGAGCATAAATAAAAGAAAGAAGGACTTATGGAAAGAAACATAAATATTATTGTCGGCCTGTTATGGTGAGAAGATTGTCCAGATCAACGATATCCGTTTTAAGGGCAAAAAGTGGGAAGACTGGAAAGAGGTAGAAAATTATCTCAAAGAATATGTCGGGGAATTATGAGAAGGACGCTAAATACGGGTGGTATCGGTATGATGTAAGGTTTGCTCTGCCGGTATATGACGATAAGAGCGGTGAGATTTGCCGACACAACATCTTTTTTGCCCGGATGCTGGTGCGTCATGATGCGGATGGCAGGAAGTATCTTTATGCCTGCGGCTCGGATTCGTCCGGGCTTTTTTATGCCGTTTTTGAGGGGAGGTGGTCTTGGTGGCGAACCGAATCAAGGGCATTACGGTGGAGATTGGCGGCAATACTGAGCTTACTAAGAAGAACGAGCGATACTGTGTCCCCATTTGCGCACAAGAAAAGATAACTGACAGCCTGAAATAGGGTTCAATTCCGAGCTGTAGTTTTGTCACTAATTTGTCGCTAACGTATTTGATGTTTATTAATATTTTTGTAAAGTATAATATGGTTATTAATGTCCTGAAAATCTAGTATTTACAGTGGTTCGAGGCAAAAGCCATATATTGATTGTCCTCCGTCAGAAAAATGAATAGTTAAGAAATGGATAAGATTTTGCTCCGTTTCTTGATATGGTTTTTTGCCTCTGATAAAATACGGTGGAAATCTATAAACAGCACTCCCGAAAATCCAACGCATAAAACAGGAAGTCCGGATAGAGGATTTTCGGGAGTGCCTGGAAAATGCAGGAGGTCCTATGAACATACTGACGATCATCATACTTGGGATTTATATTATACTTGGGGGCGGATCTACGATCGCGCTGACAGGATATATGTTTGTTGTAATAGCGCAGAAGATCTTTCGGAAGATCAAATACGGAACTTCGCTGTATGCATAAAATACATATAGGCAGGAATCTGCGTCAGCCTGCTGTCGGGAAATGGACTGCTCTGTGGAAATAATTCCTGGCGGCAGTTTAATTTTTTTGCATTATCTTCTCAGAATTGGCACATAATACTTCTCATGAAGGTGAGGAGGAATCAGAATATGTATCAATATTTACCAATACGTGATGTTTACGCCAGAGAAATTCTGGATTCGCGTGGGAATCCGACGATCGAGGTGGAGGTACTTGCAGGCGAAAATGTGGTAGGCCGTGCGTCTGTTCCGTCAGGCGCTTCTACAGGAAAATATGAAGCGGTAGAGCTTCGGGATAAAGAGGAGCGCTACGGCGGCAAAGGCGTCCAGCGTGCCGTGGAACATGTCAACGATCAGCTTGCAGGCGCTGTGATCGGGATCAATGTATTTGACCAGACGGAGATCGACAGGACGCTGATCAAAACGGACGGCAGCAAAAACAAATCGAATCTTGGGGCGAATGCACTTCTCGGTGTATCTCTGGCAGCGGCCCACGCAGCCGCAAGAGCGCTGCGCATTCCTTTATATAAATATCTGGGCGGCGTCAACGCGAAAAAACTTCCTGTACCTATGATGAACATTTTAAATGGAGGTGCCCATGCAGACAATACGCTGGATATCCAGGAGTTTATGATCATGCCTGTAGGAGCGGAAAATTTTAAAGAGGGCCTGCGGATGTGCGCGGAGATTTACCAGTCTCTGAAATCTCTTCTCAAAGAAAAAGGTTTAAGCACTGCGGTCGGCGACGAGGGTGGTTTTGCGCCTGACCTGCCGGATACCAGGGCTGCTTTGAATTGTCTGCGGGAAGCGGTGGAAAAGGCCGGATACCGGATGGGAAGAGGCCAGGATATCGCGATCGCGATGGATGTGGCGTCCTCTGAATTATATAACCGGGATTATAAAAAATATGAATTTCCCGGGGAAAGCCGGATGCGCGGGCAGAAGGTGGTGCGCTCGGCGGAGGAACTGATCGATTATTATGCGGAGCTGGCGAGGGAATTTCCAATCTGTTCCATTGAAGACCCGCTGGATGAAGAGGACTGGGAAGGCTGGGAAAAGCTGACGGCCCGCCTTGGCAAGGAACTCCAGCTTGTAGGTGATGACCTGTTTGTGACCAACGTGGAACGGCTGAAAAAAGGAATCGAAAGAAAGGCGGCGAACGCGATCCTGGTAAAGGTGAACCAGATCGGGACCCTGACTGAAGCGATCGAGGCCATCCAGCTGGCGCAAAAATCCGGTTATCATGCGATCGTGTCCCACCGTTCCGGTGAGACCGAAGATACCACCATTGCAGATATTGCTGTGGCATTCAATACCGGACAGATCAAGACCGGGGCGCCCTGTCGGACAGAGCGGGTGGCCAAGTATAACCGGCTGCTGCGTATTGAAGAGCAGATTGAGAAATAGATGCAGGAAAAGATAGCAGCAATTCAATCAAAGAAAATATAAAAGGCATAGGTTCTGTCTGCGCGTCTGCGCAAAACAGATGGAACCTATGCCCTTATGGAGTATAGGGGATTCGAACCCCTGGCCTCAACAATGCGAATGTTGCGCGCTCCCAACTGCGCTAATACCCCAGTCACGGTGATTTCTTACCGACTTTACTATTATAGCACATCGTGTCTAAAAATGAAAGAATAAGATTACAAATTTTTGAAAAAATTTTCAAAATATAGAGAGTCAAAGCCACGGTGGGTGTCGGGAAACTGGGCCAGCTCTTTCTTTTGACTGGAGGAAAGCAGAGCAAAGATTCGTTCACTGATCTGCCTGACTGTCCGATGGCTTATACTTACCCAATTTTCCCTTGTTCTGATAAAAAGTAATCAATGAATAAATACACACAATGATAATCCAAATACCAATTCCCGGCAAAAATACGAGATTGTTGTTTGGCACAAACAAAGCAAGCAGACACTGGATAAGCCCAAAAGGAATTGCCGTGTACCCGGCAAATCTATGCGTTTTTTGCCAGCATAGTTTATCTTTTAGAATCCAAGGCAATTTAAACCCAATCCGGCTGCGGTAAGGCATTTGCGGTAAAAAATTTCCGACTAATACCATTAAGCTCCCTACGATAAGCACAATGCCTTTCATGTAATTCATTTGCAAACCGCAATACTTAGCTATCGTGACAAAATAGAAAAGAAAAATTCCAAGTCCAAAGAAGTGAATTACAGTTAGAGTAATATCATTTCTCACTTCATTGTCGTTTTTGGAGATTTTGTGAGGAAAAAAGGCTGCAATAGCTAACGCAAGCAAAATAACAAAACAAATCCCAATAAAAACCCAACGGGGAGGGCTTTGCATAAACAAAGGTATTTCGCTGGGAAGATATTTAAAGCATAAGGCTGTCCCTATAATGAATAAAATCAGGAATATCATATTCAGACTTCTATATAGTTTCATTCTCGTTTTCCTCTTTTCCTGTCGATTTATTTGTATCAAAAAATTCCAAAAATGTGCCTAAAGTTGTTTGCAATACAGAAGCATTAAGGGAATAAGTAACGGACATCCCCGTCCGTTCACCTGTCACTAACCTTGCTTCTTTCAAAATATCAAGGTGTTTTGATATGGCAGGCTTTGAAATCGTAAAATTTTCAGAAATTTCCTTCGCCGTCATATCACCGTTTGCGAGCAGCTTTAGGATCTGCCGCCTGGTATCATCAGATAAAGCTTTGAATACAGTAGTCATCTAAACAAATCTCCTTTCCACATCATACTGTATTCATTTTTCCTTGTGTGTAAATTGATGGTAAATCAAATACGGAACAGGTGTAAGCAGCAGGATAAAATACTTACTTGCATACCAGCCTGCTTCTCCATTCACATCAAAATGGAAGGGTATCTTGTCCGGAAGGAAAAATGTTGCCGCAAACAATATGACAAAGGTTCCGATCAATAACACTGCAGGGATCATTTTTTTCTTACTCATAGCTTCTTCCTCCTTTTGATTTTGTAACCAATTTGCACAGCAAATTGATTGCCTGCTGAATGCAACCACTTGCATAGCAAGTGATTGCTTGCCCGCCATCTGCGAAGCAGATTTTAAATGAGGGCAATACCCGTATCATTTTTTCATACGATACTTTACAACACCTGAGTGACTGACATATTTTGAAATATTACTCTTGATGAGACGCAATTCCTTTACACACAAGTAAAATTAGAATACATACACTGCACGATAGAAAGATTATAATGCCTCCGGCAGCGAATCCGTTCTGAAGCATTTTTGTTGCCGCAAAGAAATACCCGATTGAAATTGCGATACAAAGCAAAATAGACAAAACCACATTGACATTTTGCTTGATTGCTTCTGCTTCATTTGTCCATTCCAATTTTGGACGTTTCATGTCGATAAATACTCCGATCAAGTTCCATAGCACTGCAAATAATATGCCAACGAAAGAGATTATTCCAATCTGGATAAAACCATAGTTAAAGTAAACCTTGAATATAAAGCAATTTATGATAATCCCCATAATCGAAATACTTGTAGAAAACAGGGCTTTCACAAACGCTTGCTGCTTTAATGAATACGGAATGATCTTCATTATCCAAAAACTTGCCCCCTCTCTGGAAAAACTGCTTGAAGCCACTACATTGATTGCGGATGTAAGTACGATTACCGCAAGCGCAAACAGTACCGCATAAAAGGAAAATTCCGGGGCTGATATCAAGGCTCTTATTTGTTCTATACTCTCTGCGGCTGCACTGATCCGAAAAGACAGCGGCAATAAAAAGGGGGTAATGAAAATTCCAAACAATCCGTTTATGACATACACCGGATTACGGAAAAACGTTTGGTACTCTTTCTTAAAATAGCTTCTCAGCTTTGACGACGAGTTGTATTTCACCGCCTTTAAGCGAATCCGTCCCTCTTTATCATAAATGGCATATTTCTTTCCAATCACAAGATGACTCAAATAGTAGTATCCGCCGATAAACACAGCGGCAAGTATGATGCAGAATAGCTTTAATCCGGGATGAAAACGGATATACGAATTATAGAACGGGAATGGTACAATCAAATCATGAACCCGGTTCAATAAGTCTCGTTCTGCGCCTGTTTGCCCATTTGATAATAGAACGCCGATCAGGCCGCCTGCAAAATACACCATGATTCCTGTGACTGCCAGAATGGCCCTCATACGTTTCAGAAGCATGGCAATTTTCAGGCATAATGTTACAAGAACCGCCAACGGGAACACAACAATATGAGGAAGTATCGCTGCCGCAGAGATATATGTAATGACCACAGAAATATCTCCCATGTATTGCGTTTCGATGATACACGCAGGAAGCAGCAGTAAAATTTCAATCCCATAGCAAAACAAGATGACTGTAATGTACTTACCTGTAAAAATGTCGCATGGCCTCACGGGAAATAGCAGCAAGTGTTCGATATCCTTTGAAAAGCAAAAAATATTTATCAGCAGGAAGGCGCTCACGATTGAGAGTATCATCGCCGCTGCAAACAGTACAAGCCGACAAAACAAATCTCCCAACCCCAGCTCGGAAAGTCCGTCATAAAGCTGCCCAAGCATTTGAAAATAGTAGTAATAGAACACGCCTATCATACTTAAAACAAAGCAAGTCAGCACAATAACGTAGGTATCAGGGCGTTCTTTTAACTTATACCGAAAATTCAAAAAGCTGAAATGGATCTTACGGATTGTTTTGCTTAATTGAAAAACCTTTATCCATCGGTACATCATTAACTACCTCCAAATAAATATCCTCCAGAGAAATATAGGAAGGGGTATCTCGAAGCTCGATTGTTTTCTGAATCGTTCCAGCCTGCATGATGACAATTTTATCACACAAATTCTCACAGATTTCCAATATGTGAGATGAAAATAGAACAGATTTTCCGTGGGCTGCTCTGGATTGAATCAATTCCTTTAAAATCTGAACAGCTTCTACATCCAGTCCCGTCATTGGCTCATCTAACACCCAAAGCAGGGGATCATTAACCAGGGACGCTATAACAGCAATTTTTTGCTTTGTCCCATGAGATAATTTTTTAATAGGGCTGTTCAGATATTTTTCAACCTGAAACGCTTCTATCAGCGGAGTATAAATTTTACCTCTTGTTTCAGAAGGTACTTCGTACATATCCGCTATAAAATTCAGATATTCCTTTCCCGTAAGATTGTTGTATATATCGTGGCTGTCAGAAACATAGTTTATTTGTTTCTTATATTGCATGGGATGTAGATCCAGCGAGTAGCTGCCAAGGCAGACGGAGCCTTTTTCAAGCGGCAGCAACCCCAAAATCAGCTTTAACGCTGTAGTTTTCCCAACTCCGTTTTTCCCTAACAGGCCAACGATTTCTCCATCTAATACGGAAAAAGTAAGATTGGTCAGCACAGGTACATGCGGTTGATAATGAAAAGACAGGCCGGACACTTCTAACAAAGAGAACACCCCCTTCATAGCTTTTAACCTTTTAGTTAATTGGTTGTTCATAGTATAGCACCGGGTATGAGAAATGTCAATACAAGAAGCATATTCTGGCTGTGAAATTATTTGAAGTTCCGGAAAGATTGCCTAGAGCGTGTTTGAAAATTACCGCAAAGCCAGTAAAATACATAGTTCCGTGACCGCGAAACAGAAAAGGGGAAGTTCGCAAAACAGATGGGCATGTAAGCGAAGTTTACTCAATTATCGTAATCCCTTAAAACTCATTTTCTCAAATCCTTCATAATATTAAAAAATTTAAGGAGATTAATTATGGCAAATACAGCGTTAGGAGCAGAAAAAGAGAAAGCGATTATTTTTATCAGCGATGCACATGAAAAATTCTACTACGAGAAATTGAAAGAGGTCAGGTATCAAGACGTGTACCATAAAACGCTTGTATATTGTCTTGGTACCAGTGATGACACAAGAAGAAATGTTTACAGTATCTACGATTTTAAGACAGGCTGTGTAAAAACGGAGTGTCTGCATGAAGGATGGCAGACCAGCGGGAGCATGAAAGTAGTCAGGATGGCGTTTAACCTTTACTGCAATGGTACGCCAAGTGTCTTTGATTACGATGATGCGGAAAGGAGAAACGGAAGCTTCAAAAAGAATATATTTGCATGCCTGACATTCATCATCGTTTGTGCCGGGACGCATACCAAAGAAAATCAAGGGAGGAAAGCCGGGACGCGCCCCGTTACTGTTCACACGGCATCTTGCACTGCGCTGCAAGGTGTCCGACCAATGAAGTGATGACAGCGATATATCCAGTCCCTCGCCGAAGGCGACTTAAAATAGGCTGGATACTGTTACTGGAGCACCCGTAGGGTGTGAACAGTAACAGCGCCCCGGCATAATCACAAAGATGAAGTGATTTGCATTTGATTTTATATGATTCAGATGCTAACATCAATATAGCTGTGGAAAAAGATTGAGCAGAAAATATGGTGAGGGAATTTAGGAGAGTATTTTGGGAAACTTGCCATACTTTGTCAGGTTACTTAGTCTATAATTATAATATAAGGAGGGATGTGAGTGTCAGAAAGCAGGTTGTTTAAAATTTTGTATTACTTATTAGATAAGGGAACAGTAACAGCTCCTGAACTGGCAAAGAAATTTGAAGTATCAGTAAGGACAATTTATCGTGATATTGATATGTTAAGCGGTGCAGGTATACCCGTTTATACAACGACAGGTCATGGGGGCGGAATCCATTTGCTTGATAATTTTGTTTTGAAGAAATCTCTATTATCAGAACAGGAAATGCAGGATATTTTAATCGGTGTACAGAGCTTGTCTGCTGTTCAATATCCAGATACAGATGGAGTAATGTCAAAATTGAAGGCAACATTCCAGATAGCGGAATCTGACTGGATAGAAATTGATTTTTCACGATGGGGTAGTATTGTTGAAAAAGAAAAACAATATTTTGAAATGTTGAAACGTTCAATTTTAGGCAGACAGGAAATTCAGTTTCTGTATTATAATTCATTGGGAGAAGGCAGCCAGAGAAGGTGTCAGCCTTTAAAGCTGGTATACAAGGATAAAGCGTGGTATCTGTATGCGTATTGTTTAAAAAGAAATGATTATCGCCTGTTTCGTATTTCACGGATTAAAGAACTTCTGGTGACAGATCAATACTTTAAAAGCCATTCAGAAATGAAGGAGTCAGTATTTCCTTTGATGGAAGAAATGGGAAAGCCTATAACAATAGAATTGAGTTTTCCGAAGGAGGTTAGCTATCGGGTATACGATACATTTGAGGATGATGTAATAAAGTGGAATGGGCAGGAGATTAGGGTAAATGTCACTTTGCCGGAAACAGAATGGCTATATAGTTTTATTATGTCCTTTGGTAATCAGATATCAATATTGTATCCAATATCATTAAAGGAAAAGATAATAGAAAGATATAAAATTGCATTAAAACATTTCGAGGAGGATACAAGATGAATGTAAGAGAAGAATTACAAAAGCTAAATGTAGAGGGAGAAAAATTTCAATTTAATCATGTAGAAGTAAATCCGAAAATGATACAGGCAGTTATGATAAATGAGATTGTGCCTGCAGATCCAGAAGATGATTTTTATGGGGGAACAGAAGCTGCTTATTTGTCAACAACGATTCCATTGTTTCAAAAAGCTGGGATACAGGTAAAAAACATTCAGAATATTTTGGATAGAGGAATTTATATTACAAATGCTGTAAAAATGCCAAAAACAGAATATACAGTGGCGAAGGAAAGCATAGAAAAAAGTTTGCCATATCTGGAGCGGGAACTGGCACTGTTTCCTAATGTAAAAGTTATCATGTTGATGGGTGATGTGGCAAAAAAAGCTTTTAATATGATTAGCAAGAAAGAAACAAGAAAAAATGCGGTTCCGAGCATTTCTACCTACAAATTACGGAGCAGTGAGATCTTTTATAAGGGTATCCGTATCATACCGTCCTATATCATGACAGGGCAGAATTTGTTGATTGAAAAATCTAAATTTGAAATGGCTGCTGAGGATATTGCTTCAATGTACAATTTGATAATGAAATAATTTCCAAGTCTGACACAAGATGTCAGGCTTGTTATTATATAATGCCCTGTGTGAGGTGGTCGATATGATTAAAAAAGTATTTTCAAAAAATTTTATCTTTTTTTTGGCAGGGCAGACATTATCCATGTTTGGAGCTAATATTATCAAATTTGCTATATCATTATACATATTGGAGGTAACTGCTTCCGCAGCTATATTTGGATGGATAACGGCTGCAAGTTATATTCCACCAATTATATTATCTCCCTTCGGTGGTATTTTAGCGGACAGAAAAAGAATCTTATGGTTGCTCTTGATGGTATTTATGGAATGATTACTTTGTTGATGGGAATTGCATTTCAAAGGCGGGAGGAATTTGGAATTGTAGCAGGACTTCTAATACTGTTATCTATAGTATCGGCTTTCGAGGCACCAGTTGTTCAATCTAGTGTACCATTGATTCAAACCAATGAGAATCTTACAAAGGCAAATGCAATAGTGAATCAAATGACTTCATTATCAGGGCTTTTAGCACCATTTTTGGCAGGGATTTTTTATAGCATATTTGGAAAAGAATATTTTCATTATATCATGTTCCTGTGTACGGTATGTTTTTTATTAGTTGCTAGTGTTGAATTGCACTTAACTATACCATTACAGATTCAACATTGTTATGATAGTATGGTAGATGCTTTTAAATATGATTTTAAGGATACTTTAAGGTTGATTTTGAAAGAAAAGCAACATATAGGGGCAGTTATGCTGTTAAATACATTTTTCATGTTCTTGATTCAGCCTTTTTTGTCCATAGGAGTCCCATATATTATAAGTGTGAAATTGGAACTTGATTCTGTTTGGAACGGAGGTGTGCAGGTGTTTCTTGGAATATTGGGTATAGCCTGGGGATTTGTAGCGACAGCTATTACAGGAAAATTTCAAATTAAGAATATATATAAATTATTTATTGGTATGGGCTTAGCAATGATTCCAGTTTCACTAATGATTTTAAAACATAATTCTGCTAAGAAAACTTATTTTATATTAAGTCTATCAGCAGGAGCGATTATTTTTCTGGCGAGTATAGCAGGAACATATATTGTTTCAGGAATTCAAAAAGTCAGTCCACAGAATATGCTGGGGCGGGTAATGGCAATTTTTGCGACTATTAATAATTGTGCCCTTCCCATTGGTGTGTGGTTGTATGGGATTATCTATGCTCGAGGAGAAAACTGCATAGGAAAAAGAACGCTTCCGAAATCAGCAGCAAGGAGTTTTTTCGCTTTAAAATAGGATGACCAACAAGAGAAAAGATAACTCCCTCAGAAGGATCCATGCTGAAAAGCATAGAATTCTGCATGAGTTATCTTTTTAGGGGAAACGGGTCTGAAAAATGTCATTACCCGCTCTCCCCAATAAAAGCTATATCCCGGACGAATCTACCCGGCAGTCATCAAAACTCAATACCCTTGCCGCTGCAGTCATTAATATAAGAAACAACTTCCTCAAGTTTTGATACAGCTGCCTGCATGTCGTACCAGTCGTCACCGCGCAATTCCTTGGACACCAGTATACTTTTTACGTCTTTGAGCTTCTGGATCATTTCTCCGTTTCTTTCCATAATAAGATCGCCTCACTTCTATTAATATGATGTGCTAATACCATTCATTGTGACGACTTTCGGGCCGTGAACTATGTTAAGCCTGCTCCCGAAAGGTGATCACACCGCTTTCTGCATCCATGCTCTCCACGATTGCCAGTGATTCCAGCTGGAAGCCAAGATTCCGTATGATCTGCCCTCCCGGCTGAAAGCCTTTTTCAATGGCGATTCCGATTCCGGCTACCGTAGCCCCTGCCATCTGAACAATCTGAATCAGCCCCTGCAGCGCGCAGCCGTTAGCCAGAAAATCATCAATGATCAGGATATGGTCCTGTGAACTCAGAAACTTCTGCGCAACGATCACGTTGTTCTTGCATTTATGCGTAAAGGATTCTACCTCTGCCACATACATATCCCCTTCCAGGTTGATGCTCTTTGCCTTCTTCGCAAATATGACCGGTACCTGGAAATGCCGCGCGGCCAGACACGCGATCCCGATGCCGGAAGCCTCGATGGTCAGGATCTTTGTGACAGGCGTATCTGCAAATCGCCTTTTAAATTCCGCCCCCATCTGATCGAACAGTCCGATATCCATCTGATGATTCAGAAAGCTGTCTACTTTCAGAACATTTCCCTCTTTTACCATGCCGTCGCTTAAAATTCTCTCTTCTAAAAAGTTCATCTTTTGTCTCCTTTCCAAATCCATTTTCAGCGCGTGGGTTGCTGTCTTTTTATAATAAGTCTACCATATTTTAATAGGTATGACCAGCTATCCAAAGCGTTTTTTTCCAAAATGATGTGAGGGCGTTACTGCTCACACCCTCACAACCTCACCGGGTGTTCACAGCAACTTATCCTGACCGCCCTGCTATATTTTTCTCCAAAAGTCCTTGACTTTCTGAAAAAAACGTAATAAACTAGTCTAGCGTGCATGGAAATGCATTCATTTTTGTGTACAGATTTACCATAGATAATGAAAATTATCTGCAACCATTCCCGCCTGATACAAAAGTCCATATCAGCGCGGGGAAAACGAAAGAATCATAGGAGGTGAAAAAATGCCAACATTTAACCAGTTAGTTAGAAAAGGACGTCAGACTTCTGAGAAGAAATCTACAGCACCTGCACTTCAGAAGGGATACAATTCTCTGAAGAAGCGCGCGACAGACGCATCTGCACCGCAGAAGAGAGGTGTGTGTACAGCAGTTAAGACAGCGACACCGAAGAAGCCGAATTCTGCTCTGAGGAAGATCGCCAGAGTACGTCTGTCTAATGGAATCGAAGTAACAAGCTACATTCCGGGTGAAGGACACAACCTGCAGGAGCATAGCGTAGTTATGATCCGTGGAGGAAGAGTAAAGGACCTGCCTGGTACAAGATACCACATCATCAGAGGTACGCTTGATACCGCAGGAGTTGCCAAGAGAAGACAGGCACGTTCCAAATACGGCGCAAAGAGACCAAAAGACGCAAAAAAGTGATCACTTAGTGAATAACGCATGAAATGTGTTATGAACTTAGTGAGAACTTTTGTTCTTCGATGCGAAGCAGTGAAGAACTTCCTTATGAAGCAGCCGACACATTCACCAATGAAACGGCGAAGAACTTCCTTGTGAAGCAGTGAAGAACAACCCAAAAACTACAAAGTTAAATCGTATCACAAACAGAACTATGACTAATCGTAGGTTGCGGATTAAAAAGCCCGGCACTCCGGGCATAGATTGGTCCCTTAAGCCACGAGCACATGCTATGCGATTTCCATAGAGAGACACATGTGAGTACCGATGATTTAATCTCCGGTTATCCGGAAAATGATGATTAAGGAGGGAAGGACCGTGCCACGTAAAGGACATACTCAAAAAAGAGATGTATTAGCGGATCCAATATACAACAATAAGGTTGTTACCAAGCTTATCAACAATATCATGCTGGATGGTAAGAAGGGTGTAGCTCAGAAGATTGTATACGGAGCATTTGAAAGAGTTGAGGCTAAGGCTGACAAGCCGGCTATCGATGTGTTCGAGGAAGCAATGAACAACATCATGCCTGTACTGGAAGTAAAAGCAAGACGTATCGGCGGTGCGACATACCAGGTACCGATCGAGGTTCGGGCGGACAGAAGGCAGGCGCTTGCTCTTCGCTGGCTGACCATGTTCTCACGCAAGAGAGGCGAGAAGACCATGGAAGAAAGGCTTGCGAACGAGATTCTGGATGCGTCCAACAACACAGGCGCATCTGTAAAAAGAAAAGAAGATATGCATAAGATGGCAGAGGCAAACAAGGCGTTTGCACATTACAGATTTTAAAGTTGCATAAATATAGGAGGAGAAGATTTTGGCTGGAAGAGAATACCCATTAGAGAGAACCAGGAACATCGGTATCATGGCTCACATTGATGCGGGTAAGACAACACTGACAGAACGTATTCTTTACTATACCGGTGTGAACTATAAAATCGGCGATACTCACGAAGGAACTGCGACCATGGACTGGATGGAGCAGGAACAGGAGAGGGGTATCACGATTACTTCTGCTGCCACAACCTGTCACTGGACTTTGGAGGATCATACAAAGCCGAAGGAAGGCGCTCTGGAGCATCGTATCAATATCATTGATACGCCGGGACACGTTGACTTTACCGTAGAGGTAGAACGTTCACTTCGTGTTCTGGACGGGGCTGTCGGCGTATTCTGCGCAAAGGGCGGTGTTGAGCCGCAGTCAGAAAACGTATGGCGTCAGGCTGACACGTATAATGTACCAAGAATGGCATTCATCAACAAGATGGATATTCTTGGAGCAGACTTCTACAATGCAGTAGAACAGATCAAAACCAGACTCGGCAAGAATGCAATCTGTCTTCAGCTGCCTATTGGCAAAGAAGATGATTTTAAGGGAATCATTGACCTGATGGAGATGGAAGCCTACATCTACAACGATGAAAAGGGCGATGACATTTCTATTACAGAGATTCCGGAAGAAATGAAAGACGAAGCAGAACTGTACCGTTCAGAATTAGTAGAGAAAATCTGCGATCTGGACGATGACCTCATGATGGAATACCTGGAAGGCAATGAGCCGTCCGTTGAGGATATGAAGAGAGTGCTTCGCAAGGCAACATGCGAGTGTACTGCAGTACCGGTTTGCTGTGGTACCGCTTATAGAAATAAAGGTGTCCAGAAGCTCCTGGATGCGATTCTTGAATATATGCCGGCGCCGACAGACATTCCGCCGATTCAGGGAGTAGACCCGGACGGAAATGAAGTCGTAAGACATTCTTCTGACGAAGAGCCGTTTTCCGCACTGGCATTCAAGATCATGACAGACCCGTTCGTAGGAAAGTTAGCTTATTTCCGTGTGTATTCCGGTACCGTGAACTCCGGTTCTTACGTACTGAACGCGACGAAGGGCAAGAAGGAACGTGTTGGCCGTATCCTGCAGATGCACGCCAACAAGAGACAGGAACTGGACAAGGTGTACTCCGGAGATATCGCGGCAGCCATCGGATTCAAGCTGACGACTACAGGTGATACCATCTGTGACGACCAGCATCCGGTGATCCTGGAGTCCATGGAATTTCCGGAGCCGGTTATCGAGCTCGCCATCGAGCCGAAGACCAAGGCTTCTCAGGGCAAGCTGGGAGAATCCCTTGCAAAGCTTGCGGAGGAGGATCCGACATTCCGTGCACACACCAATCCGGATACAGGACAGACCATCATCGCAGGTATGGGAGAGCTTCATCTGGAGATTATCGTAGACAGACTGCTGCGTGAGTTCAAGGTAGAGGCCAATGTAGGCGCGCCTCAGGTTGCTTACAAGGAATCCATCACCAAGCCTGTGGAAGTGGACAGCAAGTATGCAAAACAGTCCGGTGGTCGTGGACAGTACGGACATTGTAAGGTAAAATTCGAACCAATGGACGTCAACGGAGAGGAGATCTACAAGTTCGAGTCTTCCGTAGTCGGCGGTGCGATTCCGAAGGAATACATTCCAGCTGTAGGCGAAGGTATCGAGGAAGCAATGAAGTCCGGTATTCTGGGCGGATTCCCGGTAGTCGGCATCTACGCGAATGTATACGACGGTTCCTACCATGAAGTCGATTCCAGTGAGATGGCATTCCACATCGCAGGCTCCCTTGCATTCAAGGATGCAATGAAGAAAGGCGCTCCGATCCTGTTAGAGCCCATCATGAAGGTGGAAGTGACCATGCCGGAAGAGTATATGGGAGACATCATCGGAGATATCAACTCACGGCGCGGACGTATTGAAGGTATGGACGATCTGGGCGGCGGCAAGATTGTACGCGGATTCGTACCGTTGTCTGAGATGTTCGGATATGCGACAGACCTGCGTTCGAGAACACAGGGACGTGGAAACTACTCCATGTTCTTCGAAAGCTACGAACCGGTTCCGAAGTCAGTGACCGAAAAGGTATTATCGAATAAAAACGACTAAATATTTATCAAAAAGGCTTGAAAAACCTATGAGTTTGAAATATAATCAAGGATAGCCGAGTAAAAAAACCGAAACAATCTAAAAATGCCTGAAAGTCAGGTGCTATTATTAAGGAGGACATTCAAAATGGCTAAAGCTAAATTTGAAAGAACAAAACCACATGCAAATATTGGTACCATCGGCCACGTTGACCATGGTAAGACAACTCTGACAGCAGCGATCACAAAGGTTCTGTCTAAGAGAGTAGACGGTAATGCAGAGGTAGCTTTCGACAACATCGATAAGGCTCCGGAAGAGAGAGAGCGTGGAATCACAATCTCTACCGCTCACGTTGAGTATGAGACAGACAACCGTCACTACGCACACGTTGACTGCCCGGGACATGCTGACTACGTTAAGAACATGATCACAGGAGCTGCTCAGATGGACGGCGCGATCCTGGTTGTAGCTGCTACAGACGGAGTTATGGCTCAGACAAGAGAGCATATCCTACTTTCCCGTCAGGTTAACGTACCATATATCGTAGTATTCATGAACAAGTGCGATATGGTTGATGACGAAGAGCTGCTCGAGCTGGTTGAGATGGAGATCCGTGAACTGCTTGACGAGTATGAGTTCCCGGGAGATGACACTCCTGTTATCCAGGGTTCTGCTCTGAAGGCTCTGGAAGATCCGGAGAGCGAATGGGGCGACAAGGTTATGGAGCTCATGAAGGCTGTTGACGAGTGGATCCCGACACCGGAGCGTGATACAGATAAGCCGTTCCTGATGCCTGTAGAGGACGTATTCTCCATCACAGGACGTGGAACTGTTGCTACAGGCCGTGTAGAGCGTGGAACACTTCACGTATCTGACGAAGTAGAGATCATCGGTATCCATGAGGATATCCGTAAGACTGTTGTAACTGGTATCGAGATGTTCCGTAAGCTGCTTGACGAGGCTCGTGCAGGTGATAACATCGGCGCACTGCTTCGTGGTGTTCAGAGAACAGAGATCGAAAGAGGACAGGTTCTGATCAAACCAGGTACAGTAAAGTGCCACACAAAGTTTACCTGCCAGGTTTACGTACTGACAAAGGATGAAGGTGGACGTCATACACCGTTCTTCAACAACTACAGACCGCAGTTCTATTTCAGAACAACAGACGTTACAGGTGTCTGCGATCTGCCGGAAGGTATCGAGATGTGTATGCCTGGTGATAACGTAGAGATGACTGTAGAGCTGATTCATCCGGTAGCTATGGAGGAAGGTCTTCGTTTCGCTATCCGTGAAGGCGGACGTACAGTAGGATCTGGTACAGTAGCTAAGATTATCGAGTAATCAGTAAAAAGTGATATTTCAAGGGGCTTTCTGAGAAATCGGGGAGTCCTTTTTGCTGATGCGCAGTAAAGAAGGGGCTGACTTTTTTGAAATCAGCCCCTTTTTGTGAGAAAAAGTATTCCTATAATCATGGACAGTCGATATGATCCAAGGTATTTCTTACTCAGTCTATTCGAAAAATGCTTTCGCGAACCGGCTCAGCGCGATCTGGTCTTTGACGCCCATCATCTCCCGGCTGGAATGCATAGCCAAAATGCCGGCTCCGGTATCTACCGTCCGCACGGGCAGGTGGGAGGAGAGGATAGAGGCGATCGTCCCGCCCCCCTTTGTGTTGGAATGCTTGGCAAAACGCTGGTAAGGAATGTTCCTGTCCTCGCACAGGGCGATCATGGACGCGAGAGCTTCACAGTCCCAGGCATAGGACTGATTACTGGCTGATTTGAACACAAATCCCTGGTTCATGACCGGATAATTGGTAATATCCTGGACTGCCGGATAGTTGGGATGGTAGGCGTGGGCCACGTCCGCGGAGACCATCAGTCCTCCTGACAGGTCTGCCATACAGTCAACCATGCTCTTCCCAAAGGACTGCCAGATTTTTCCGATGATTACGGCAGGGAGGAAGGAATCCGCACCCTGCTTGCTGAGGCTGCCGATCTCCTCATTGTCAAACAGGCAGACCAGATTGACCCTGCTTCGGTTACGGCTTTCCGCCAACCCGTGTATCAGCGCGCAGACGGAGGTGATGTCGTCAAGCCGGGGGGCGGAAATAAATTCTTCCGTGATACCTGCCAGCTCCGGCCGGTCCAGATTGTAAAGGCACAGGTCATAATCCAGGATTTCATTTGCTTCTACATCCAGTTCCTTTGCCAGCAGCCTTACCAGAGTAGAATCCTTGTTCAGCATATCATCCAGAGTCCCCAGGATCGGAAGGAGATGCTTCTGGTTATCGACCGGAGAACCTTTCTCATTGGCTGTACGGTTCATATGAATCGCCAGGTTCGGCAGACAGACCATAGGACGCTGAAAATCAATCAGATGGCCGATCGGACGGTCATAGGACGGCCCCCGCGTAACCACCTTTCCTGCCAGAGACAGGGAGCGGTCGAAAAAGCTGCTCAGGATTGGGCCGCCGTAGAGCTCCGTATTTAACTGCATGTATCCATGGGTAAATAGTTCCGGATTCGGTTTCACCTTGATGGCCGGAAAATCCGTATGTGCACCGCCGATATGGATGCCGTTGGAAAGGCTGCAGTCCTGTCCGATGGTGAAGGCATAAAGCGTGGTATCGAAAGGGCAGCAGAAATATCGTCCGCCCCGCTCCAATGCCCAGGGGTCACTTAGCCGCAGCTCTATAAAGCCTGCCTGCTGAAGCACTTTTTTACTGTGGGCGGTGACGTGAAAGGCGGAGGTGCCTTTTTCCAGATATTCAAAAAGCTGTGAAATCTCTGTCGGTAATGTTTGCATGATCATTCTCCATTCTATATTCTTTTCAAAAGATTTGCCAGCTGTGCGGTGGTGTGCTCCGTGAAACATACAGCACAGCCGGAGATTTCTCAGAACAGCAAACGGAAGAGCTGCCTTCTGCTCCGAGCCTCTACCAGATATATTACCACAAACATTGTATCATATCCACGGTGCGAATTTATGCATTGTAACCAACCCGGAAATCTGTTACAATAAAACCACAGATGATTGCCTGGACCGTGCACTGTACTGCACGCAAGGCACATGAGAAGGAGGATAAATGGCATGATAGTAGGAATTGGAAATGACCATTCGGCATTGGAGCTGAAGGCAGAGATCATAGAATTTTTAACAGAAAGCGGACACGAGATCATCGATTACGGAACAAATTCTTCGGAAAGCTGCGATTATCCGATCTATGGGGAGATCGTGGCAAATGCGGTTGTAAAGGGGGAAGTGGACCGGGGAATCCTGATCTGCGGGACCGGGCTGGGAATCTCCCTTGCGGCCAATAAGGTAAAAGGAATCCGGGCGGCGGTGTGCAGCGAGCCTTTTACTGCCAAGATGTCCAGGGAGCATAACGACTGCAATATCCTGGCCTTTGGAGCCAGAGTCGTAGGGGCGGAGCTGGCTAAGATGATCGTGGACGTATGGATGCGCACAGAATTTTCCGGAGCAGAGCGCCATATCAACCGGGTAAATATGATCATGGATATTGAAAAGAAAAACGACTGAGGAGCAGGATAGATAGAGTAATGGTAAAATCAGAAAAAAGCATTTTAGATTTCGAGACGGTCAAATTGGATACAGAGAACCGTGCGCTGGTGATCATCGATCAGACAAAGCTTCCGGGGAAGATTGAACTGCTATCCCTGACAGACATCAAAGATATCTGGGAGGCCATCCGCCTTCTGAAAGTACGGGGGGCTCCGGCTATCGGAGTTGCGGCTGCGGCCGGGATTTATCTGGCTGCAGAGCAGATCGGCACGGACGATCCGCAGAGTTTCTATGAGGAATTTCAGCAGGCAAAGAATTATCTAGCCGGTTCCCGCCCTACAGCGGTGAATCTGTTCTGGGCGCTGGACCGTATGGAACATGTGGTCCGGACACATCTCACAGAAAGCGTTGCCGAGATCAGGATGCATCTCCAAAAAGAGGCCGTCCGCATCCACGACGAGGACATTGAAGTATGCCGGAGGATCGGGGAGCATGCGCTGACATTGGTAAAACCGGGAGACGGGCTTCTGACACACTGCAACGCAGGCCAGCTTGCCACGGTAAAGTACGGGACAGCTACGGCTCCCATGTATCTGGGGCAGGAGCGGGGATATGATTTTCACATTTTCGTAGACGAGACCCGCCCTCTTCTGCAGGGTGCACGCCTGACCGCATCGGAACTGCACGCGGCCGGTATGGATGTGACATTGATCTGCGATAATATGTCTGCCGCTGTCATGAAAAAAGGGCTGGTCCAGGCTGTATTTGTGGGATGCGACCGGGTGGCGGCCAACGGGGATACGGCCAATAAGATCGGAACTTCCGTTGTTGCATGCGTGGCAAAGCAGTACAAAGTTCCGCTATATATATGCGCGCCTACCTCTACCATTGATATGACGCTGAAGACAGGAGAAGAGATTCCGATTGAAGAGCGCGCCCCGGAAGAGATTACGGAGATGTGGTATGAAAACCGTATGGCGCCGGAGTCTGTGAAGGTGTATAATCCCTGCTTCGATGTGACGGACCACAGCCTGATCGCTGCGATCATCACGGAAAATGGAATCGCACGTCCTCCATATAAGGAGGCGTTTGAAAAATTAGTGCATAAATAAGGTGCTGCATGTCATGCCTGGTTATGGCATGATATGCAGCTAAATAAGGGCAGTGTGCCAAAACAGCTTCTTTCTGCATACAATGAAATATAAATGTCTGAAATGGAAGTGGAAGCTATGGAAGGAAAACTGCCATATTATATGGTATATCCGATGCCATTTATCTATGATGATGAGCGGCTGGACCGAAGGGATTATGAATACATGAGAAGCCTGTACCCAGATACGGCCAAGCGGGTGCTGCCCTATGTTGAGGAAGAGTGTGACCGCTGTGACGGACCGGACAGTATGATCTATGACGAATATCCCGACCAGCTTCAGCTCCGGCTGATGAGCGGACGAATCTATGACCGGATAAAGTCTGAGGAACGGCCCTTTGGTGAAAATGATTCAGCCCAGGAGATGAAGGGCGTGGAAGGCCAGCAGTTTAGAAGGGTACGTCAGGATTGGCTGCGGGATTTGATTGATGTAATGCTCTATCAGGAGCTGTATAAGCGGCGGAGCGAGAACCGCAGACTGCGGCAGAAGTTTTACTGAAACAAATAAAATACAGGGGACATTAAGGGTATGAAAAAGAAGAATATTATTTTTATCGGTATGCCCGCCGTTGGAAAAAGTACGATCGGCGTCGTGGCTGCAAAACGGCTGGGAATGCGGTTTGTGGACACGGATCTCCTAATTCAGGAGCAGGAAGGCAAGCTGCTCCACGAGATCATAGCAGAGGCCGGGGAGGAAGGTTTCCTTGCCATCGAAAACCAGGTGAACAGGGATATCAATGTGGAGAATGCGGTCATTGCCCCCGGAGGAAGCGTAGTCTACAGTGACGAGGCAATGCGGCATTTTAAAGAGATCGGAACCGTGATTTATCTGAAGGTTTCTTATCAAACGATTAAGCGGAGGATACGAAATCCGCAGCAGCGGGGCGTCGTTCTGCGGGAAGGTCAGAGTTTTCAGGAACTTTATGAAGAACGAGTAAAATTGTTTGAAAAATATGCAGATATTACAATAGAAGAGGATCAACTTTCTGTAGAAGAAACAATAGGAAAAGTGCTCTCTGTAATAAAAATTTAATAAATTTATAATTATAATGTTGCATCTGAGAAAAAAGATTTTACAAATTGGATTTTTGTGGTATACTATATAAGATTTTTAAAATTAGTCTGGATAGATATGATTTCGAAAATCAGTGATTGTAACAATATCGGATAATCGAGGTGCGGTAATGGAGCAGTATGTAATTAAGGGTGGGACCCCGCTGGTAGGGGAAGTTGAGATCAGCGGAGCGAAGAATGCGGCGCTTGCAATTCTTGCAGCTGCAATTATGACAGATGAGACGGTATTGATTGACAACCTCCCGGATGTCAATGATATTAATGTAATGCTGGAGGCAATCTCAGGCATCGGGGCAACCGTGCAGAGACTGGACCGGCACAGGGTAAAGATCAACGGAGGTACGATTACAGACTTTAATATAGAGTATGATTATATAAAGAAAATCAGGGCATCTTACTATCTGCTGGGCGCGCTGCTTGGGAAGTACAGCAAGG
Organism: Lachnospiraceae bacterium M18-1; assembly: GCA_000403295.2. GTDB lineage: Bacteria > Bacillota > Clostridia > Lachnospirales > Lachnospiraceae > Schaedlerella. The sequence continues at coordinate 536,314 of KE159609.1, forward strand.
CCGAGGTGGCGCTTCCGGGAGGATGCAACATCGGAAGCAGACCGATTGACCAGCATTTGAAGGGATTCCGTGCTCTGGGTGCGGATGTGGATATTGAGCACGGCAAGATCGTGGCTGAATCCGAGCATATGCGGGGGACACATCTGTATTTTGACGTGGTAAGTGTGGGCGCGACGATCAACGTGATGATGGCAGCTGCAATGGCGGACGGTCTTACGATCATGGAAAATGTGGCGAAGGAGCCTCATGTCGTAGACGTTGCCAACTTCCTCAACAGTATGGGAGCCAATATCAGGGGGGCGGGAACGGACGTGATCAAGATCCGGGGAGTACATTCCCTGCATAAGTCCGAATATTCCATCATTCCCGATCAGATAGAGGCGGGAACCTTCATGTTTGCGGCGGCGGCTACCAAGGGGGATGTGACGGTTCTCAATGTGATACCGAAGCATCTGGACGCAACCATTTCCAAGTTAAAGGACATTGGTTGCGAGATCGAAGAATTTGATGATGCTGTCCGTGTAGTGGCAAAGGGAAGGCTTCGGAGCACGCAGGTCAAGACACTGCCGTATCCGGGTTATCCGACAGATATGCAGCCTCAGATCGGGGTGGTCCTGGCATTGGCAAATGGGACCAGCACGATTACCGAGAGTATTTTTGAAAACCGGTTCAAATATCTTGATGAGCTGGCAAGAATGGGCGCGGTCATCAAGGTGGAAGGCAATTCGGCTACCATAGAGGGAGTAGAAAAGTTTTCCGGCACCAGGATCAGCGCACCGGATCTGAGGGCCGGCGCGGCGCTCTGCATTGCAGGGCTTGCGACTGACGGCGTGACGATCGTGGATGATATCAAGTATATCCAGAGGGGCTACGAGCGGTTCGAGGAGAAGCTGCAGAGCATCGGCGGCATCATCGAAAAGGTAGCCAGCGAAAAAGAGATACAAAAGTTTGTTTTGAAAGTGAGCTGAGATTTCCAGTTGAGAGATTTGGTGAACTTCCAGAATTTTCAGATTGAATTTTGAGATTTTTAGGTATCTGTATATTGACATTTTGCGGTATACGGTGTAAAGTCTTATTATGTCTTATACGGAATGCGCTGGAGCGCTTCCGGCTGTAAGATAAATACAATTTCATAAAATAGACTTTCTCTTATTCAGAGCAGTGGAGATACAAAGGATCTGTGAAGCTGCGGCAACCCTGTGAAAACGGAAGGTGCCAACCTGAGCGAGCAATCGAACAATAAGAGGATTGTTTAGACCATAAAACAGTCCGCTTTTTGTAGGCTGTTTTTTTACCGTATAGAAAGCTACAAAAGAGAGAAAGTACCGAGAAGGAGAGGATTGATATGGAAAGACACTTATTTACATCAGAATCAGTAACTGAAGGACATCCGGATAAGATGTGCGACCAGATTTCTGACGCCATCCTGGATGCGCTTATGGAACAGGATCCTATGAGCCGGGTAGCCTGCGAGACATGCACTACAACAGGCGTTGTCATGGTAATGGGAGAAATCTCTACCAAGGCCTATGTAGATATGCAGAAGATCGTGCGCAACACCATCCGCGATATCGGATATACCAGCGCGGATTATGGGTTTGACGCGGAGACCTGCGGTGTGATCACCGTGATCGACGAGCAGTCTGCGGATATTGCCCTGGGCGTGGATAAGGCGCTGGAAGCGAAAGCGTCTGCACCTGCAGAGGAAGATATCGACGCTATAGGAGCCGGAGACCAGGGAATGATGTTCGGATATGCGTCAGACGAGACAGAAGAATATATGCCTTATCCGATCGCTATGGCTCATAAGCTGGCGCTGCAGCTTACCAAAGTAAGAAAAGATGGCACACTGACTTACCTCCGTCCGGACGGCAAGACCCAGGTGACCGTAGAGTATGATGACGCGGGAGTTCCGAAGCGCCTGGACGCAGTCGTGCTTTCCACACAGCATGATCCCGATGTGACCCAGGAGCAGATTTTCGCAGACATCAAGAAGCATGTATTTGACGCGATCATCCCGGCGGAGATGGTGGATGAAAAGACCAAGTTCTTTGTGAATCCGACCGGACGTTTTGTGATCGGAGGACCTCACGGCGACAGCGGACTGACCGGAAGAAAGATCATCGTAGATACCTACGGCGGTACGGCACGGCACGGCGGCGGCGCATTTTCCGGAAAGGACTGCACGAAGGTAGACCGTTCCGCTGCGTATGCGGCACGCTATGCGGCAAAGAACATCGTTGCTGCAGGACTGGCGAAGAAGTGCGAGATTCAGCTGTCCTACGCCATCGGTGTGGCACAGCCGACCTCCATTATGGTAGATACCTTCGGCACAGGGCATGTATCCAATGAACGCCTGGTAGAGATCGTGCGCGAGAACTTTGATTTCCGACCGGCAGGCATCATCAAGATGCTGGACCTGCGCCGCCCGATCTACAAGCAGACAGCTGCTTACGGACATTTCGGAAGAAACGATCTGGATCTGTCCTGGGAAAGACTGGATAAGGTGGATGCGCTGAAAGCATATCTGTAGAATAAGTTCCAGCTGTGCGGCTGACAAGCAGAACTTACCCAGCATATTAAGATTTGATAAATTACGGGCTGAAAACCTTGCGGTGACAGCCCGTTTTGTGTTACTGTAGTGGATAGGAATCACTGCGGACATGATCTGCGACAAACTGAGCAGATACATGGGAACGGCAGGGGGATGACCGGAAAGGAGCGTTGCATTTGATGAAGCTGAAAACAAAGCTGATCATTGCCTTTATGGCGATGATGATCCTGCCCACGGTTTTTCTAATCGTCGCGCGGCGGGTATTTGAACCAAGAGAGATCGGGGAACTGCAGCAGATGTTTCTGATCATCGTATTTTTTACGGCGGCGCTCCTTGTGTACTGGGTATACCGGACTGTCTCGGTACCGCTGGCGAAGCTGCAGGAGGCTGCCCAGAATATCAAGGACGGCAACCTGGACTTTGAGATCACGGCGGAGGCGGATGACGAGTTCGGAGAGCTCTGCCGGGACTTTGAGGAGATGCGGCTGCGTCTGAAGGCCAATGCAGAGGAGAAGGTGGAATTTGACCGGGAGAATAAAGAACTGATCAGCAATATTTCACATGACCTGAAGACTCCGATCACCGCCATTAAGGGCTATGTGGAAGGAATCATGGACGGCGTGGCGGACACGCCGGAAAAGATGGACAAATATATCAAGACGATATACAATAAGGCCAATGAGATGGATTTGCTGATCAATGAGCTGACTCTGTACTCCAAGATTGACACGAACCGGATTCCCTACAATTTTACCACCATATCCGCAAAGAATTATTTTCTGGACTGTGCCGAAGACCTGTACCTGGAGCTGGAAGCGAAAAATGTGGAATTTGAATACCACTGCTGCCTGGAGGAGGACTCAAAGGTCATTGTGGATCCCGAGCAGCTCCGGAGGGTGATCAACAACGTTGTATCCAACTCTTTAAAATACATGGACAAGCCAAAAGGAAAGATTACCATGGACTTAAAGGATGTGGGAGACTTTATACAGATTGAGCTTGGAGATAACGGAAAAGGGATCTCACCGAAGGATCTGCCCTTTATCTTTGACCGGTTTTACCGGACGGACGCCTCCCGCAATTCTTCCAAGGGGGGGAGCGGCATCGGGCTTTCCATCGCACAGAAGATCGTGGAGGAGCACGGGGGCAATATCTGGGCAACCAGTGTGGAAGGCAGCGGGACAGTCATGTGCTTTGTAGTAAGAAAATATCAGGAGGTACCATTGGATGAGTAAACGGATTTTGATTATTGAGGATGAGGAAAGCATTGCAGATCTGGAACGGGATTATCTGGAGCTGAGCAACTTTGAGGTGGAGGTTGCCAATGACGGCGAGATCGGATTGAAGCAGGCCATGGAAGCGGATTTTGACCTGATCATTCTGGACCTGATGCTGCCCGGTGTGGATGGATTTGAGATCTGCCGTAAGGTACGAGACAGCAAGAATACCCCCATCATTATGGTTTCTGCAAAAAAGGACGACATCGACAAGATCCGGGGGCTGGGCCTGGGAGCCGACGACTATATGACCAAACCGTTCAGCCCCAGCGAGCTGGTTGCCCGCGTGAAGGCGCATCTGGCGAGATATGAGCGACTCATCGGAAGCAACGTGGAGGAAAATGAGATCATAGAGATCCGCGGATTGAAGATTGATACGACGGCGAGGCGCGTGTGGGTCAACGGCGAGGAACGGTCATTTACGACAAAGGAATTTGATCTGCTGACATTTCTGGCGGGACATCCCAACCATGTCTATACAAAGGAAGAACTGTTCCGGGAGATCTGGGATATGGAGTCGATCGGAGACATTGCCACGGTGACGGTGCATATCAAGAAGATCAGGGAGAAGATCGAGTACGATACCTCCCATCCTCAGTACATTGAGACGATATGGGGAGTCGGATATCGGTTCAAGGTCTGAGAGCATACAGACCGTCATTTACCATCTTATGAAAATCTGCAATACAAGCAGACATACGATCAAACGGGAAAGCAGACTGCCGGCCTTCGGCAGTCAATCTGTGTGACGATGGGGGAAAAGATAGCATGATCATCACAAGTACGTCGAATCCAAGGATGAAGGAGATCATACAGCTTCGGAAAAAAAGCCGGATGCGGACAAAGACGGGCACCTTCCTTGTAGAAGGGCTGCGCATGATCCGGGAGATTCCCTCGGATCGTCTGGTACAGCTGTATGTGACGGAGGAATTTTACAAAAAGCACAGGGAGGAACCCATCTTTGAGGCAGATAAGATGTTGGTTTCTCCCCAGGTATTTGAATATATCTCAGATACGAAGACGCCTCAGGGAATCCTGGCGGTGGTACGCCAGTGTGTGTTTACGGAGGAGGAGATCCTGGCACAATGCCCCGGCAGCAGCGGGCAGAAGGAGAACAGGCCGGCCCATATACTGATTCTGGAGAACATCCAGGATCCGGGCAACCTGGGAACAATCTTCCGGACCGCAGAGGCGGCAGGGGTGACGGCAATCCTGATGAGCCGGGACTGCGCGGATATTTACAATCCGAAGACGATACGTTCTACCATGGGAGCAATCTTCCGGATGCCATTTGCATATACAGAGGACCTGCCCGGAGCAGCCAATCGTCTGAAGAGGCGGAAGATTCGTATTTTTGCCGCGCATCTGGACGGAGAGCGGATATACTCTGAGGAAGATTACAGCCAGGGAACCGCATTTCTGATCGGAAATGAAGGAAACGGCTTGAGTCCTGAGGCATCAGCGTGCGCAGACATGCTGATCCGCATCCCCATGGAAGGACAGGCGGAATCGCTGAATGCTGCGGTGGCTGCTGCGGTACTGATGTTCGAGGTGAGCAGGCAGAGACGATAGCTGTATGGTTGGAAAAGTATTGAATTTATGGAAGTCATATGGTATTGTAATTCACAGGCGAACGATTTACAGACTGGCTGCAATAGAAAAAAAGAAGGGGAATGAAGATGAACTTAAAAGGAAGAAATTTTCTGACACTGAAGGACTTTACAAAAGAAGAAATCATATATCTGCTTGACCTGTCGGCAGATCTCAAGGAGAAGAAGAAAAAAGGAATCCCGGTAGACCATTACAGGGGAAAGAACGTGGCACTGATCTTTGAAAAGGACAGTACGCGGACCCGCTGTGCGTTTGAGGTGGCGGCATATGACATGGGGATGGGAGCGACCTACCTTGGACCGACGGGCTCCCAGATGGGTAAAAAGGAGAGTATCGAGGATACCGCACGGGTGCTGGGCAGAATGTACGACGGTATCGAATACCGCGGCTTCGGACAGGATATCGTGGAAGAACTGGCGGAATACGCGGGGGTTCCGGTATGGAACGGCCTGACCAATGAATTTCATCCCACCCAGATGCTTGCAGACATGCTGACGATCCGGGAGCAGTTCGGCAGACTGGAAGGGATCAAGCTGGTCTTTATGGGAGACGCCAGATTTAACATGGGTAATTCCCTGATGGTGGCGTGCTCTAAGCTGGGAATGCATTTCGTAGCATGCACTACAAAGGAATTTTTCCCGAGTGAAGAGCTGGTAGAACTGTGCAGAGGCTATGCGGCAGAATCCGGCGCGACCATTACCCTGACAGAGGATGTGGAGAGCGGCACAAAGGACGCGGACGTAATTTACACCGACGTATGGGTATCCATGGGCGAACCCGATGAAGTATGGGAGAAGCGGATCAAAGCGCTGACTCCATACAAAGTGACAAAAAAGGTGATGGAAAATGCATCCGAAAATGCGATCTTCCTGCATTGCCTGCCTGCATTCCATGATCTGAAGACGACCATCGGAAAGCAGATGGGAGAGCGGTTTGGGATTGAAGATATGGAAGTGACGGACGAGGTATTTGAGTCAGAGCAGTCCAAGGTCTTTGACGAGGCAGAGAACCGGATGCATACGATCAAGGCAGTGATGGCGGCGACCCTGGGAGAATAGGTGAAAATTTTTGAAAACAGAGATTTTGAGGCTCCTCCGGGAAAGTGAGGGCTATGTGTCCGGGCAGAGGCTTTGCGAAGAGCTTGGCGTCTCCCGGACAGCTGTGTGGAAGGTCATACGTCAGCTGAAAGAAGAAGGATACCATGTAGAAGCTGTGCAGAACCGCGGATACAGGATCGTGGATATCCCGGATGTGATGTCGGAGGAAGAACTGAAAAGCCTGATTGCCGGGAAAACACAATGGGCAGGGCAGGAGATTCATTATTTTTCGGAAACAGATTCTACCAACATCCGGGCAAAAGAGCTGGGAGAAAAAGGGGCGCCCCACGGGACTCTGGCGGTGGCCGGGCAGCAGAGCGCCGGACGGGGCAGGCGCGGCAGGGGCTGGGAATCCCCGCCGGGCTGCAGCATTTATATGTCGATCCTGCTCAGGCCCCGGTTTTTTCCGTCGAAAGCACCGATGCTGACTCTGGTGATGGCCTACAGCGTGGCAAAGGCGCTGCAGGAGTGCACCGGACAGGAAATCAGGATCAAATGGCCCAATGACATTGTACTGAACGGGAAGAAGCTGGTGGGGATCCTGACGGAGATGAGTTCGGAGATTGACTATATCAACCATGTCGTGATCGGGGTAGGGATCAATGTCAATATGGATTCTTTTTCGGAGGAGATTGCAAAAACCGCAACTTCCTTCCGGATAGAGACAGGGCAGATCATGAAGCGCAGTACATTGATCGTGGAGATCATGAAGCATTTTGAACGGAACTATGAAGCGTTTCTCAGGGCAGGCGATCTGTCCGGGATTCGGACGGCCTATAACGGCCTTCTGGTAAACTGCGGAAGAGAGGTCAGGATACTCGGCGCAAAGGAGCCTTACCAGGCACTTGCCCTGGGGATCAATGACAGTGGAGAACTGCTGGTGAGAAAGCAGGACGGAAGCGAGGAAGCGGTTTATGCCGGGGAGGTTTCGGTTCGGGGGATTTATGGATATGTATGAAGATGGGGAAGAAGAGATTGTGCTGTGTGCCGCCAGTGCTTATGAGCGGAAATTTTATTTAAATCCGGAGTTTGAAGCCCTGCCGGAGGGAATCCGACGGGAACTGCAGATCATGTGCGTGATGTACACGGAAGATGTGGGCGGAGTGCTCATGGTAGTATTTGATGAAGAGGGCAGTCTGGAACTGAAGGTAGACCATGAGGAAGATGATTTCCTTTTTGACGAGATCGGAAGTGTGCTCAAGATCAAGCAGATACAGCAGGAGCGGCGGGAATTGTTTGAATCCCTGGAGCTGTTTTTCCGGGTATTCTATCTGGGAGAAGATCTTTCATAACGATTCAGGGCAGCTTTGGGATATCGAACAGATACGATATCCAGGAGGGAATACACTGCTATTTGCTGCCAATCAGGAGAATAGACATCATGTTATTGACGATTGACGTTGGAAATACAAATATTACATTGGGTGTATTTAAAGAAGAGATTCTGCTTGGGACGTTCCGGATGACTACAAAACGTTCCCGGACTTCGGATGAATATGGATTTACGATCTGCGGGATCCTGGAACACAGAGATATCTGTCCTCAGGATATCAGCGCGGTGATCATCGCGTCGGTAGTTCCGGATATCATGCATTCCCTGACGAGCGGGATCATCAAGTATCTGGATGCGCGTCCTCTGATCGTGTCTGCTGGGATCAAGACGGGAATCCGGATCGTGACGGAGAATCCGAAGGAGATCGGGCCGGACCGGATCGTAGATGCGGTGGCCGGGTACGAACTGTTCGGCGGTCCGGTCATTGTGGTAGATTTCGGAACTGCCACGACCTATGACCTGATCGGGCCGAAGGGAACTTTCGAGGCAGGAATTACAGCCCCGGGACTTGAGACGGCAGGACGGTCTCTTTGGGGCGGCGCAGCCATGCTTCCGGCGATAGAGATCCGCAAACCGGCCTACATACTGGCGAAAGAAACCATTTCCAGTATGCAGGCGGGCCTGGTGTACGGCGCGATCGGACAGACAGAATACATCATCCGGAAGATTAAAGAAGAATCCGGGTATCAGGATGCAAAGGTGGTGGCGACCGGCGGCCTGGGCAAGATCATTGCGCCGGAAACGGACACTATTGACGAATATGATCCGGAACTGACGCTGAACGGCCTGCGGCTGATTTATTATAAAAATAGAAAATGAATCATGATTCTGAACCGCGTATACAGCAAAAGCCGCAGAGCAGACGCGGCGGCGGTCAGCCAATTGAGATCATGAAAAAAATAAAATTGGTATCATTATGGCAAAACAGCTTAAAATAGGAAATGTACTTCTTAAAAATATATACATTTTAGGCCCCATGGCAGGTGTAACGGACCTGCCATTCCGTTTATTGTGCAAAGAACAGGGGGCAGGGCTTCTTTGCATGGAAATGGTCAGTGCAAAGGCCATTTTATATAACAATAAGAACACGGAAAGCTTACTGCAGATTCATCCGGATGAGACGCCGGTATCTCTGCAGCTCTTCGGTTCAGATCCGAAGATCGTAAGCGAGATGGCAAAGCGGATCGAAGAACGCCCATTTTCCATCCTGGACATCAATATGGGCTGTCCGGTTCCGAAGGTTGTGCGCAACGGGGAAGGCTCTGCGCTCATGAAAAATCCGAAGCTGGTCTATGAGCTGGTTCATGCAGTGGTTGAGGCCATTGAGAAACCGGTTACCGTGAAGATCCGCAAGGGCTTTGACGAGGAACATGTCAATGCGGTAGAGATCGCCAGGATTGCGGAAGAGGCAGGGGCCGCGGCGATCGCTGTACATGGAAGAACAAGGGAGCAGTATTACTCCGGCAGCGCAGACTGGGAGATCATCCGTCAGGTGAAAGAAGCGGTGCAGATCCCTGTCATCGGAAACGGAGATGTGACCTCCGGGGAGCGGGCGGCCGCACTCCGGGAGCAGACAGGATGCGACGGCGTGATGATCGCACGGGGAGCCCAGGGCAATCCGTGGATCTTCTCGGATCTTCTGGAATATGAAGAAACAGGAGCATTTCCGCCGCGTCCGGATGTCGACGAGATCCGCAGCACTATGCTGCGCCATGCCCGGCTGCAGATTGAATACAAGGGAAGCTATATCGGAATCCGGGAGATGCGAAAGCATGTGGCCTGGTATACGAAGGGGGTTCACGGCGCGGCGCGGCTGAGAGAGCAGATCAACAAGGTGGAGAGCTATGAAGAGTTGGAAAATCTTTTGGCCTGCAGTCTGTAATAGAGGAAATCCTGCAACATATATGAGACAGCTTATCATACAGAAACCTCAGGAGGAGGACGAATGGATTTAAATAAAGAAAATATGCGGAAAATTAAGGAACTCATCGTCTTTACGATCGTCATTTTGATCGCGCTCTGGAAATACACCCTGGTCGTGGATTTCCTGGGATTTATCTTAAACATCATTTTTCCGTTTTTACTGGGCGGAGCGATCGCGTTTATCCTGAATGTGCCCATGAGTTTTCTGGAAAGCAAGATATTTGGAAATAAAAATATAGAAGGAAGGCCTGCGCAGAAATTTGCCAGACCTTGCAGTCTGACACTGACGATCCTGGGCGTGATCGGCATCATCGCCCTGGTGATGTTTGTTGTGATTCCGCAGCTTGGATCTACCTTTGTGGGCCTGGGCAAGACGATCCAGGACTTTACCCCGGTCGCCATGGCCTGGATTGAGGAACTGTTTCATAATAATCAGGAGATCATGACGCTGCTTGAAGACTTTAATATGGACTGGGATAAGATTCTGGACGGGTTTGCCGCGTTCTTCAAAAACGGTGCGGGAAGCGTGCTGGACACGACCATGTCCGCGGCGAAGAGCATTATCAGCAGTGTGACTACATTTTTTATTGCATTCGTATTTTCCTGCTATATCCTGCTGCAGAAGGAAAAGCTCCGGGTGCAGGTGCAAAAGATTTTTTATGCATATCTGCCGAAGAAAATTGTAGAAAAGGTATTGGACATCTGTTCCCTGACATACCGGACCTTTGCCAGTTTCCTGGCCGGACAGTGTGTGGAGGCGCTGATCCTCGGGATGATGTTCCTGGTGACCATGTGGATCCTGCGTCTGCCCTATGCGCTGCTGGTCGGAGTCCTGATCGCATTTACGGCGCTGATCCCTATCTTCGGGGCTTTTATCGGATGTATTGTGGGGGCTTTTCTGATCCTGATGGTCAACCCGGTCAAAGCCATTACCTTTGTGGCAATGTTCCTGGTGCTGCAGCAGGTCGAAGGCAACCTGATCTATCCAAAGGTAGTGGGCAATTCCGTGGGGCTTCCCTCTATCTGGGTGCTGGCCGCGGTCAGCATCGGCGGCAGCCTGATGGGCGTGGTGGGAATGCTCGTATTCATCCCGCTGGTGTCCGTTGTATATATCCTGTTCCGGGGAGACGTATATAAAAGACTGGAGAAGAAAGGGATCGAGCTGGACTAAAAAAAGAGTAGATCCATACTTGCCGGAGTACGGATGATAATAGGGCTGGAAACAGCATCTGCTTTCTGAAAAGGCATGTTTCGGCAGCCCCATTCGCTTTTAATACGGACGGTGATTGTTATGGATGTTCCGCCGCAGGCAGTGTATGCGCCCGGATGATCGCCCGGATGGCATTGTATAGATCTGGTTTTAGTTCCTCAAAGCTTACAGGCTCATTTTCCAATATAGTGCTGTAGCAGGCAGAGCTTGCCAGCTCCGCAATCAGAAAGAGCATGGTTTCCGGAGCCCTCAACCGCAGAGAAGGGTCTGCCTGGATCAGCTGCTGGAAATACTCCATGCTGCTCAGCTCGGTATCGTCTTCAGTCTTTGTTACAGCCTGCCGAAAGACGCCCCAGCTCAGATTTTTGGAAATAAACCGGAGGATGGGTTTGTTCTTTTCAAGCTTACCTATCACATAATCCACAATAAAGATCATTTTGTCCTCAAAAGAAGGGATGTCCGATTTTTGAAGCTCTGCATGGGCGGCAAGGAACAGCTTCCTGGCGGTCTCTGCGATGAGCCTGTCCCGGATCTCATATTTATCCTTAAAATAGAGATAGAATGTTCCCTTTGCCACGCCGGCCTTCTGGACGATATCGTGAATGGACGTTTTGACGATTCCCTGCGATAAAAAAAGGTCATATGCACTGGAAAAAAGTGCATCCAGCTTCAGTTGTTTGTTTTCTTCGATTTTTCCCATAGTGTTCTCCTTTGGATTGGGCAAATGCCGGCAATTCTTTACAGGCAGCATCGGTGTTCACAATATATATTGATTATAAGCAAAAACTGACCGAAAGTCAATTGGTTTTGAAAATAAATTGACTTTCGGTCAGTTTTGTTTTTCAGAAATACCTAAGAAAGGAGGAGTTCTTTCCCGGCTACATATTTTCCAACAATCTGTCCACCTTCCTCTGCCAGATAAATATACCGTTCCAGCCGTTCCTTGGTGTTCAATTCCTTTGCGGTGCGGATTCCACTGTCATCCAGTACCAGCGCATCTACCTCGTACCCTTCCTCAAAACTGCCTGTTTTGCCGAAAAACGAGCCGCCGCCCTTTGTCGCAAGGAAGAATGCCTCTTCCATGGTCAGTGGTTTTCGGCTCTGGTCTGCCAGCCGCCAGTACAGCTTGGAAACTCCGATGGCATCGGCCATGCACCGGAACATGGACATATTAGCCCCGCCGGCCATGTCGGTTCCGAGCCCTGTGGGGATTCCTTCCTCCAGATATCTGCGGATAGGCGCGATTCCGGAAGAAAGATTGATGTTGGACTGCGGACAATGCGCCACGTAAACCCCGTTTCTCTTCATCAGTTCCACTTCTCGATCCGAGGAGTGCACACAATGTGCCATGACCGTTTTCGCTTCTTTGCCGAACAAACCATAATGCTCATACACATTTCCATAGCAGGAGGACCATGGGAACAATTCCTGTACCCATGCGATCTCCGAGAGATTTTCCGACAGGTGGGACTGAACCGGGAGGCCGTATTTCTTCTGCAGCTTTCCAAGCCCCTCAAGGAGCGGGCCGCTGCAGGTGGGAGCAAAACGGGGGGTGAGGATGGGGCGGGTGTTTGGATACTTCTCTGCTGTTTCCCGAAGCCATGCGGCTGTACGGTCAAGAGAAGCTTCTGCATCCTTTTCACGGAGGGTATCCGTACAGTTCTGATCCATATTTACCTTGCCGACATAAGTTTTCAGCCCTGCCGCATCCAGCTGTTTCATGAGAAATTCCGTAGCCGGAATATGAATGGTGGCGAAAATAACGGCTCTGGTGGATGCACTTTTTTTCAAATCGTCCACAAAGATCTGGTATGCTTTTTCAGCATATTCCAGTTCCGCGTATCTGCTTTCCTCGGGGAAGGTATGAGTATTCAGCCAGTCCAGCAGCTCCAGGTCCATCCCCAGGCCCCGGAAAGGGTATTGGGGGGCGTGGACATGCAGATCGGTCATACCGGGGATGACGAGCCGGTCTCCATAGTCCTTCACCGGCAGATCACGGTATTCGTCCGGAATCACCGGATAGACACCCCGGGAGATCCCTTTGCAGCATACCAGATACCCACGGTCAGTGACGGACAGCTGCTCCCTTGCTTCTGAATAACATATATTTCCCCTTATAATAAATGATTTTTCGTTCATGCGGTTTCCTCCCGTACCATAATGTCTTACACAGAGTTTCAGTTACATAAAAAAAGAATCAACTACAATAGTGAAATCTATGTAGTCAACTCTTAAGGCAGTTGGTAGAAACACTGGGCCAATCCCCAGCATATACATATCAGCGATCACTGTATTCAATTTAACTTCTTTTTATTATATTATAACAAGAAATGATTATCAATATGATTTGTTAACAAAAAAGTACGATTAGTATTGTCTAATATTCACAAAAAAATAAAAATGACTAAAAGTCAAAATTTTTAAAAACTATATTGACTTTTGGTCATTTTTGGTATATATTACTCTTGTAAACGAAAATGACTAAAGGTCATTCTGAAAAAGGAGGATTTATACATGGTGAAAGCAGGAAAGAAGATTGTAAAATACAGGATCATGATCCTGATATTAGGCATTCTGCTCCTGATCCCGTCGGCATTAGGATATTTTAAGACCAGGGTCAACTATGATATCCTGTATTATCTGCCGGACGACATTGATACGATGATCGGGCAGGACATTTTGATGGACGACTTTGGAAAAGGAGCGTTTGCGATGGAGGTCGTAGAGGGCATGACTACGAAGAAAAGCGCAGACCTGAAAAAACAGATTGAAGAGGTGGACGGCGTTGCGGACGTGATCTGGTACGATTCCCTGATGGATACGTCAGTTCCCATCTCCATGCTGCCGGACAGGTTTCGGGAAGTGTTCAATACGGACAACGCAACACTGATGGCAATCTTCTTTGAGGATTCTACATCGGCAGACAGCACCATGGACGCCATCCGCGAAATCCGCAGCGTAACGAACAGGCAGTGTTATCTCAGCAGTATGTCCGCCGTGGTGACAGATATCAAGGACTTGTCGGAAAAGGAAACACCGATCTACGTGCTGATCGCAGTGGTCCTGACCTGCATCGTGCTTTCCGTCTTTATGGACTGCTGGGTGCTCCCTATCTTCTTTATGCTGAGTATCGGAATGGCTATTGTTTACAATATGGGAACCAATTATTTTCTGGGGGAGATTTCTTATATCACGAAGGCGCTGAGCGCGGTCCTTCAGCTGGGAGTGACCATGGATTACTCCATTTTCCTCTGGCACAGCTACCAGGAGAACCAGCAGAAGTACAGCGGTGACAAGGAAAGGGCCATGGCCCATGCGATTTCAAATACATTTTCCTCAGTGGTCGGAAGCTCCATTACTACGGTGGCAGGATTTATCGCATTGTGCTTCATGAGCTTCACTCTGGGCCGGGATCTGGGAATCGTCATGGCAAAAGGTGTGATCTGCGGAGTGATCAGCTGTGTGACCATACTGCCTTCCCTGCTCCTTATATTTGACAAGGCCATCCAGAAAACCACTCACAGATCCATGATCCCGAAGATGGATAAAACGGCTGCGCTGATCACCAAACATTATAAAGCATTTGTGCTTGTATTCCTGATCCTGCTGGCGCCTGCGCTGTGGGGATATACGAAAGCGGAGGTCTACTACAACCTGGACGCCACCCTTCCGAAATACCTGCAGAGCATTCAGGCAAATGAAAAGCTGGCGGAGGAATTTGACATGAATGCCACTCATATGGTTCTGGCTGATGCAGAATTGCCGCCAAAGGACGCCAAAGCTATGCTAAATGAAATCTCGGATGTACAGGGAGTGAAGTTTGCTTTAGGACTGGACAGCATCCTGGGCTCGGCCATCCCGCGGGATTTTATTCCGGCAGAGGTGACGGAAAAGCTGAAACAGGGAGACTGGCAGCTGATCCTGGTGCAGTCCGAGTACAAGGTTGCTACGGACGAGGTCAATGAGCAGTGCGGGAAGCTCAATTCCATTATCAAAAAATACGACGGCTCCGCGATGCTGATCGGCGAAGCACCCTGTACAAAAGACCTGATCACCATTACGGATAAGGACTTTAAGGTGGTAAGCGCGGTATCCATCATCGCTATTTTCCTGATCATAACCATGGTATTCCAGTCGGTTTCTCTGCCAGTGATCCTGGTGGCTGTGATTGAATTTGCTATCTTCATCAATCTGGGGATCCCTTACTTTACGGGGACGAAGATGCCGTTTATTGCATCTATCGTGATCGGGACGATCCAGCTTGGGGCTACCGTAGATTATGCGATCCTGATGACCACCCGGTACAAGAAGGAACGGGGAAACGGAAAACAAAAGCAGGAATCTGTCCGGACCGCGCTGGCGTCCTCGATCAACTCCGTGATCGTATCGGCGCTGGGATTCTTCGCCGCAACCTTCGGGGTTGGGCTGTACTCGGATATTGATATGATCTCCGCTTTATGTACCCTGATGGCAAGAGGTGCCATTGTCAGCATGTTTGTAGTCATTTTCATCCTGCCGTCCATGCTGCTGATATTTGATAAAGTGATCTGCGCGACAACGAGGGAAATACATCAAAAGAGGGAAAAGCTGAAAACAGTGGTGATTTCATAAACAAAATAAAACAAAATGATTAGATGATAAATTTGATTGAATAGGAGGCTGTGTTTTATGAAAAACAGAGAAGTGAGGGTATTCATTGCAAGTATGATGCTGGTAAGCCTAGCAGTAGGAAGCCTGTCCGGGGCGCCGTTAAATGTGCAGGAAAAAGGAAAATCAACCGTAACTGCAGTGGAATATGCGGGTGCGCAGAATAAAGAGTCAGCAAAAACGGTTTCGGAAAGCAAGTCCGCCTTAAAGCCGAAAAAGGAAGAAACTGTCTATGCAAAAATAGACGGGAACGGTTCCGTAAAATCTATCACAGTGTCAGATCAGCTTAAAAACATCTCTGACAGCTCGAAGCTGGAAGATATCTCGGATCTGCAGGACATCGTCAATGTAAAGGGGGAAGAAGCATTTTCTGCGATGGGCAAAAGTATCGTATGGGATACGGCTGATACGGACATCTGCTATCAGGGCACTACATCTAAGGAACTGCCGGTAGGGATCAAGATTTCTTACAAACTGGACGGAAAAGACATTTCCGCGGCAGACCTGAAGGGGAAGGGCGGCCGCGTATCCATCCGGTATACGTATGAAAATAAGAGCGGGAACAAAGGGAAGGCAGCCACTCCGTTTATGATGGCAACCGGACTGCTTTTGGATGAGGATACATTTAAAAATGTGACCGTGGAGAACGGAAGGCTGATTTCTGATGGAGAAAGGAATATGGTGATCGGTTATGGACTTCCGGCTATGAAAAATATTCTCGGGATTGAAGAGAAGGATCTGGATATCCCGGATTATTTCGAGATTGAAGCAGATGTGACGGAGTATGAACCAGTGGAAGGTATGACCATCGCAACCAACAGTATCTTCAATGACCTGGATACAGATGGGTTTGACAGTCTGGATGAACTGAAGGATTCTATGAACGAACTGCAGGATGCTTCCAGCCAGCTTGTCAGCGGAAGCGGCGAGTTAAAGAACGGGATCGATACACTGCTCGCATCCTCCGGAACACTGACAGACGGGATTGACCGGCTGGCAAACGGCGGCGGAGAGCTGCAGGCAGGAACAAATGAACTGGAAAACGGCGGTAAAGCGCTGGCAGACGGTAATGCCAGACTGGCGGACGGAACCGGGATGCTGCTGGACGGAACCAGGACGCTGGCAGACGGCGCGGGGGAACTAAATTCCGGGCTGCAGACCGCAGCGGAGAAAACGCAGAACGTACTGCTCCCGGGCATAAAGGCTCTGGATGCCGGCGTCACCCAGATGCAGGGCGAACTCAATAAACAGCTTCCAGAACTTCGTGAGGGAATTAAAAAATTAGATGATGGTGCAAATGCGCTTCAGGGCGGAATGAAAAGTCTGAATGATGGAGCAGCGGAATTGGAAGCCGGAGCAACGAATCTGAAAGGCGGGATCGACGGGCTAAACAGCAGTATGGATCAGCTGACAGCCGCGGCGCAGGGACTGCAGCAGATCGTGTCAGCAACCTCGCCTATCTCATTCGGGAATACACAGGATATCAGCATCGCGGCAGTTCAGAATGCGGAAAACATATCAGCCCAGGCAGAAGCATTGGAAGGACAGCTGTATGCAATTCAGCAAAACGCATCTGCGGCAGCTTCGGAAATGCCGGTTTCAGATGGAACAGGAGCTGCACAGGATTATCTTAATTCGCTTCAATATGTACTCGGAAGTATCGTCACAGATGATCCGGAGGTGTTGGCAGCACTGTCAGAAGCGCAGGGGCTTGCGGGCAATGCAGCTTATGCACTCGGAAGCAACGGAGCAGGCGGACAGAGCGCTGCAGCGGGGCAGGCAGCGGAACAGGCGGCGGCAGCAATAGGAACGGTCCAGGCAATATCTGCAAATGCGGATGCAGTCGCAGATCATGTTGCACAGATTTCATCACAGGCAGATGATTCGGCGCGGGCTTCCCAGGCCAATGCCAAAGATCTTGCAGATCAGCTGGCTGCCGGCCTGGCAGCGGCAAAAGGAGGGACAGACAGCCTGGCTCAGGGGGCGGACAGCCTGGCTCAGGGAGCAGGACAGCTGAAAAAAGGAGCGGACAGCCTGCAGTCAGGCATCAGCGAGCTGGCCGGAGGGACAGCAGCGCTCAGCGCCGGTGTAGACGGTATGGCCGGCAAGGTAAATGACGGGGTCAGTCAGCTGAAATCCGGCACATCTCAGATCGTTTCCGGCGTTGACGGCAGCAACGGTCTCGCAAGCGGCCTGAATCAGCTGGCTGCAGGAGCGAAGAAGATTAATGAGGGAAGCACGGAGCTTTCGGCAAAAATGAGAGAAGCAGATGAAGGCGCAAAAAGTGCAGCATCCGGAGCAGCGTCTTTGGCATCCGGAGCATCACAGCTGAATGCCGGGGCCTCTGTGCTGAAAGATGGCTTAGACACCCTGCAGTCCGGTTCCGGCGCCCTGATCAACGGCGTACAGCAGCTGGATGACGGAGCCGCGCAGCTCAACGACGGAATGATCCGGTTTGACAAAGACGGGATACAGAAACTGACGGATGCATTCGGCGGAGATACAGAAGGACTTCTGGACAAAGTGAATGAGATGCTGGATGCTTCCCGCGCCTATAAAAATTTCTCCGGAATCTCAGACGGCATGGATGGGGAAGTGAAGTTTGTTTTCGTTACAGAAGCCACTATCTAACATAAGGGCTGTTAAAAAATACAGATATAAGGTATACTACATTTAGAATATATATGGCTGTGTGAGATATCAGCCGTCACAAAGTAACAGCAAAATGGAGTATATGAAAGATGAACAGCCGGACTATAAAAGAATTTTATGAAAGAATTGAAGATCTGAGAACCGCACTCGAAAGAGAGAAGCTGGTTATTTTTGTGGGCGCGGGCGTATCGAGGAACTCGAAGCTGCCCACCTGGGGACAGATGGTACAGGTATTTGCAGAGCGGATAGGCTATCCCTCCATCGAAAGGCTTGCGATGGAAGAATACATACGGATTCCGCAATATTTTTACTGTATGGATGAAAGTGAGGGACACAGTGAGTATTATAAGATCCTTCGTGAGTTGATTCCCGCAGATGCGAAGGCAAATATTTTAGATGAGCTGATCGTTTCCCTGCATCCCAGGCATCTTGTCACTACAAATTACGACAATCTGCTGGATCAGATCGCGGAAGATTATGAAGTCATCAGAGAGGATAAGCAGCTGCTTAAGGGAACGGCAAACCAATATCTGATAAAGATGCACGGAGATATTGCGCAGGCTGAGAAACTGATCTTTAAGGAGGAGGACTATCTTTATTATTCAGAAACACACCGGCTCATGGAGGTTTTCCTGAAATCCTTACTGATCGATCATGTTTTTTTATTCGTCGGGTATTCGCTGAACGATTATAATCTGAAAACCTTCGTAAGCTGGATCGAATATATTGCCCAGGAAATGAAGGTGAAGGACGGAATGCACAAAAATTATTTCCTGTCCAGCAGCGTGCATGCAGAAAAGGATTACCTGCAGAAATACTATGAAGGCAAAGGGCTGGAAGTTATCAATCTCTATAACCTTCCGCCGGAGGTAAAGATGCGGGCGGAACAGCTGCCGCTGGAAGAAGACCTGGGCAGAAGAGCATACGCAGTATTGGAATTGCTGAAAAAGTCAAAAACCCCGCAGTAATAAGATACGGGGCAAAAATAAAAAAATGGTTTATTAAAGCTGGGGAACCCGCACGTTCCTCAGCTTTCCTGCAGTTTGGATACATCGATCCAGCTTACAGGACCTGCATATGCTTCCAGCTCGTCCATACTCAGCTCGATCGCACTGTTAGAGCTGCCGCACGCGGGAAAGACCGTAGAAAATCGTCTGAGAGACACATCCAGGTAGACCTCCACTCCCGGATTCACGGCAAAGGGGCACACTCCTCCTACCGCATGTCCAATCAGCGGCTCCGCCTCATCATAAGACAGCATTTTCGCTTTCGTTCCAAATTGAGCCTTATACTTCGGATTGTCAATCTTGGCGTCTCCTGCCATGACAATCAGCACCACATTTTCCTTTACGTGAAAAGACAAGGTTTTGGCAATGCGGTTTTCTTCACAATGCAGCGCCTGTGCAGCAAGTGCGACCGTTGCGCTGGAACTGTCAAATTCCTGGATCCTTTCTTCGATTCCCTTCGTTTTAAAATATTCTCTGACTCTTTCGATTGACATGATGCACGGCCTCCTGTGTAGATGAATTATGTTCATGCTGATTTAAAATAACACATTGAGAATCAGGATTCAATACATTTCATGATTTTTAAAGCAGAAAAATACGTGATTCACGCAAAAGGTATTGTGCCTGACCCACATTTAGATTAAAATAAGTTTAACAGATATCGTAATCATATATGTCATTTTGAATACGGCGGAAATGGAGGAAAAGATGGATATCAGGCGTGCGCAGGAAAAAGATATGGACAGGATCAATGAACTTCTAAGACAGGTATGCATGGTGCATCACACAGGCCGCCCGGACCTGTTCAAAGGAGACAATAACAGAAAATACACAGACAGCCAGCTCAGGGAGATCATTCATGACAGCAGGCGGCCCATATTTGTAGCTGTGGATGAATCGGAAAAGGTGTTAGGCTATGCGTTCTGTATCTTCCAGCAGCATCTGGATGATAATATCCTTACCGACATCAAGACGCTTTATATTGATGACCTGTGTGTGGATGAAACAATCCGCGGACAGCATCTTGGAAAAAAATTATACGAAAGAGTGTTGGAATTTGCAAAAGAGCAGGGCTGTTACAATGTAACGCTGAATGTATGGTCCTGTAATGAGGCAGCAATGAAATTCTATGAAAAATGCGGACTAAAGCCTCAGAAAGTCGGAATGGAAGTCATATTATAGAAACATTGCCCGATGAGATATTATCCCCTTGACGGACTCCGTCCGACAAAGGATAGAAATCCGGAAATGTGAATGAAAGTACACGAATACTATGAAAAATCACTTAGAAAAATTAAGAAAAGCGCAGGGAATCAAGCAGGAAGAACTGGCTGCAGCGCTGCAGGTCTCCAGACAGACGATAGGATCGCTGGAAAACGGCAGGTACAATCCGTCTATTCAGCTGGCATTTAAGATTGCGCGATATTTTGGAATGACTATAGAAGATATATTCATTTACGAAGAAGATAGGAACTGAAAACCGGAGTGCAGACGGGCTGGATACAAAAGAAAGGGCAGAGATGAAACAAGTTCGCTTGGATCTGGGGCTGTGCCTGTCGGTTGTTCTTTTAACCGCAGCGTTCATCCTCTTTTTGATATGGTACTTCGAAAAAAAGTCCTACCCATACCGGGCGCGGCCGCTGCTTACGAAGAGGGAGTACAAATTTTATGTGCTCCTCCGTGAAGAGGCTTACAAAAGAGGCCTGCTGATCTGCCCGAAAATAGGATTAAAGGACCTCATGGAAGTCACGGACAAAAAGCATTATATGAAATATTTTGCAAAAATATCACAAAAGCATGTGGACTTTGTAATATGTGATGAAGACTTTCAGGTGTATTTTGCCCTGGAATTAGACGACAGTTCTCATGATACGGAAAAAGCAAAGGAAAAAGACCTCTTCAAAGACCGCGCATTCAAGGCGGCGGGGATCCCTCTGAAACGAATCCGGGATTTTGACGAGGCGGCGGTGCGCAGGCTGTTCAGAGACTCTTTTTTCTAAAATCATGTTTACCAAAAAAGGAAGGCGGAGGAATAAAATGATGATCAAAAAGATTGCGATCGTACCTTATGTAACTTATGGAAGACTTGCACAGGCAGGACTTGACGGACACTTAAATCCTTTCAAAAAGAAGAGAACCACTGTATTGAAAGAAAATCTGGAAGCTGCGCTGTCTGCGGAACAATGGAATATAGAAGTCATCGTCGACGTGAACCATGGCGATCTGCCGGGGCTCAAGCGCGAGGGAGCGGATTTATTTGTCATTCCTGAAGACATCGCCAGATATGTGGATTATGACAAGGTTGATAAAAGTGAATGTTTCCAATTAAGCCATGAAGAGTATGAAAATGGAACTGTAAACAGGATCATTGAGTATATAAGGAAGCTGTAACAGGCATCATGAGAGGGCGGTTCTCTTACCGCCCTCCGTATCTGTCCCGATATACCTCCAAAATAACTTCTTTGATTCCGTTGACATAAGCCTGGCTTCCCTCATAGGTCAGGTGGATTCCATCCCCGGCAAAGTATTCCCCATGTCCCTCGCTGCGTCCGTACCAGTCTATCAGATACGTATTTTCCGAACGCTCTGTAAAAGCGTGGATTTCCTTATTGTTGGGTTCTTCCCAGCTGACATATGGAACTCTGACCGTGACCACGAAAAGGGGCCTGTCAGGTCCAAGCATTTCACGGAAAAAATCACCAGGACTGTGTATGCGAATCCTACGGATTTTGCGAAATTATTACAGATACCTGGAATAGCTGCTTCTGATGTTCGATCCTTGCGATGCCGTTATATTTTTCTGTGATACTCAGGACAGAAGAAAGTCCGATGCCCTTTTGTGCTTTCCTTTTTGAGGAAAGGAAGGAGCCGTCCGCCATCTGCTGAACCGTTCCTTCGTAACTGTTGCAGACCTGGACCATCAGAATAGAACTGCTGGGCATGGAAAGCTTTACGTCCAGAAAACGCTCCTGCGATTTCATACGCTGGCAGGCTTCTACCGCATTTTCCAGAAGATTTCCTATAATAATACAAAGCTCCGCATCCGGAATGGGGATCACATCCTGGAGGGAAACATTTGCAGAGATGTCTGCCTGCTCTTTTTCCGCCTGTTCCATATAGTAGCACAGCAGGGAATTGACGGCTGGGCTGTCGCAGAAAACCTTTGCCGATTGTACGGGGAAAAGTGCGATGGACTGATGGATATAAGCTTTGAGCCCCTCTATGTCATTATCCTTGAGGAGTCCTTCCATTGCGAGAAAATGATGCCGTATATCGTGCCTGATCCGGCTGGTTTTCCGGATATTACTCTGGAGCAGTTCCATCTGCTTCTGCTGAGCCGCTATCTGCGTCTCCGACAAATGAAGGTTTTCCCGCAGGACGGCGTTTTTATTCACATCGATCATCATTTTCAATAAGACAGCATAGGTAGAGAAGGTCAGGAACGCCCACAGAGGCGGGATCAGAAAGAAGCCGTTTTCCGGACGGAGACTGTAGGAGGAGCACTCCGGCGCAACCGTGACAGTATAGACTGCATTCCCGCTCACCGGGATCAGCCAGACCCATTTCCAGACCGCCAGGGATACCGTATAATCCAGGGCCGGCCTCATCAATTTTTTGTAGAGCAGCCAGATAGCAGGAAAGGTCAGTACAGTGAGCAGTGTCGTGATCAATGCAATCTGCAAAATGGGCTGCCTGGGCAGGGTACCTTTGAGCAGAAAATAGAAATCATAGGAAAGAAAACGTACATTTTCAGAGTAGGACTTGACGACTGCAATAATAAAAAGGCCCTGCCAGAAGTTATACCGGCATGCACTGCTGAAGATCAGCACGCCGAAAAACATGGAAAAAACAGCGATCAACAGGTGATATACGGGTGTATCGAACAGAAAATAAATATAAGTCCCCCAGAGAGAGACGGCCAGAAATAGGGAGCCGCCTGTGAAGATCCAAAAGATTGTCGGTGTTTTCAGCTGGTCCCAGAATACAAGAAGAAGCAGCAAGATACAGGGTACGACAAAGAGAAGGTCATTGATGATATACGCAAGTGTCATGGCAGGACAACTCCTTTTGAATAGTGGTCAAATATATAGTCGGCATATTTCTGTACGATCTCCTGTCTCCGGGCAGCTGCAATCTGAATACGTTCGCCGTTTTTCAACAGAAATTCCTTCTGCCCGAAGGATTCGATATGATCCATATTGACCATGCAGTTCCGGCAGCACCAGAGAAAATTTGTATAGGGCGACAGCATGGGATAGAAGGCGTCAAAGGACATATAGGAGCGTATGATACAGTCTGCCGTATGGACCTGGATATAATGGTTGGAATAATCCGTATATAAGATATCGGAGAGCAGTACCCGTGTATAATAGCGTCCTTCCTTTAATTCAATATATCGGGTAAATCTGTCGGCAACCTGTTCAAAGCGCTCCAGTGCATCGGTCAGGTCCGCATAGCTGTAAGGTTTTACCAGGTAATCCAGTGCGTGGACCCGGTAGGCGCTGACGGCGTGCTCTTCGCTGACCGTAATAAAGATGATCTGGCACTTTGGATCAAGCTTCCGTATCTTTTCCGCAATCTGGATCCCTGTCGTATGTTTCATATAGATATCAAGGAAAACCAGGTCATAGGCGGTATACCGCATGGACTTGAAGAGTGAAGTTCCGTCTGAAAATGTTTCAATGTTCATATGTATATGGTGCTCCTGGCAATAGCGGGACAGATCCCTGTGTAAAAGTTCGATGTCGCTGCCGGAATCATCTACCAGTGCTGTTGTCATGTTGTTCCTCCTGTGTACCATTTCTGGCGGCTAGTGTAGTGACCGGCTGACCAGTCTGGCTGCGTGTCAGCACGGCATATAATTATACCATAGATTCTATATTCCGTTAAGAACCGTATACAGTAAAAAATACGGGATTCCGGTAAATATGACATAATTCTTCCAAGTATCTTCTTTTATTATTTAGATTTATCTATAGAAAAAATTAAGAATTACCTGATATCCTAATAACATCAAAAAACTAAGATAAAAAAGCAAGATTGAAAAAAGCTGCCGGCTGCGGCGTCAGGCAGGCGGACGATTTCGAAGAGGAGGGGCATCATGAAATACATCACATTTGCAATTCCCTGCTACAATTCGCAGGATTATATGGAACGCTGCATCAATTCCCTGGTAAAGGGAGGAGAGGACGTGGAGGTCCTGGTCATAGACGACGGTTCCATGGACAACACCGGAGAGATTGCGGACGATTACGAGAGAAAATACCCAGGCATCGTAAAAGCTGTGCATCAGGAAAATGGCGGTCACGGGGCAGGAGTCAACAAAGGTCTGGAGCTTGCCCGAGGGCAGTATTATAAAGTAGTGGATTCGGACGACTGGCTGGAAGAGTCGGCATACAGAAAGCTTTTGACAAAGGTGAAGCAATTCTGCGACGCCGGAAATCCGGAAGAGATGCCGGACCTGTTTGTATGCAACTACGTGTATAACCACCTGGATGAGGGAACGTCCCGGGAGATGAGCTACTGGAACGTATTTCCGACAGATGCGCTGTGTACATGGAATGAGATCAATCATTTTTCGCCGTCCCAGTATCTGATCATGCATGCTCTGGTCTACCGTACAGAGGTGCTGCACCGGTCCGGAGTCCGGCTGCCGGAGCATACATTTTATGTAGATAATCTGTTCGCGTACCAGCCTCTTCCCTATGTGAAGAAACTGTATTATATGGACATTGCTCTGTACCAATATTACCTTGGCCGGGAGGATCAGTCGGTCAATGAAAAGGTGCTGATGCGGCGGATTGATCAGCAGATCAAGGTGACGGAACTGGTGGCGCAGTGTATGGATTTGGATGAGGTGGCAGAGCAGTATCCGAAGCTGGCAGTCTATATGCGGAGAAATATTTCTATCATGATGGCAATCTCCTCTATCCATCTGCTTCTGATTAATTCCAAGGAAGCATATACAAAGAAAAAGAACCTGTGGAGCGGCATCAAATCCAACGACCGCAGATTATATTACCGGCTGAAATTCGGGACTATCAGCGGCTTGACTGATCTGCCCGGAAAGCTGGGAAGCAAGCTGACCATCGGCGGCTACCGGCTGGCGAAGAAGGTATATCAGTTTCAGTAGATAAGTGCATAAAAAGACAGCGAGGGGGAAAGACAGTGGCGCGGATTTACATAGCATTGGTAGACACGCCGGGGATTTTTGCATATCTTATCAGGCGTTTTTTAAAACAGAAATATATTCATGTGGTCATTTCCATGGATGCGGAACTGGACGAAGCGTACAGCTTCGGAAGGCGGAACCCGTTTATCCCGGTAATCGCAGGATTCGAAAAGGAGAATAAGAGAAAGATCCTGCGTGCCTTTCCGACTGCAGATTATATGATCTGTGAAATGAAATGTACAGGGCAGCAGAAGGAGCAGATCCGGCAGGTACTGGAACAGGATATGCGGCAGCGCTTTCATTATCACTATGCGGTGCTGGGACTGCCGTTCATTTTGTGCGGCATTCCATTTTACCAGAAAAACCACTACACCTGTTCTTCCTATATCGCAAGATTGTTGTCGGAAAATGGAATCCAGATTTCGGAAAAGCATTTCTCGCTGGTAACGCCGAAAGATTTTTATGAATATCCGGACAAAAAGATCCTGTTCGAAGGCGCCCTGGAAGAGATCGTGCATCCGGAGGAATCCTGGAAGCTTCGGAAACCGGAGGCTGTATATGAATACTGAGAGAAAGCAGAGGATCCGGAAAAATCTAGTCAATTATATTGTATTTCTTCTGATCATGGGGCTGACCTTTTATACGGTACTGCACGGGCAGGATTGGGACCAGATCTGGAAGGCGCTCAAAGGCCTTTCCCTTCCCTGCCTGATCCTGATCCTTGCGGCGGCATTGTTATTTGTATGTGCGGAAGGAGGGATGATCTGGTACCTGCTGCGGATGATAAACCCGGACAGCAGCGGGATTTGCAGATGTATTTCCTATTCCTTCATTGGATTTTTTTATTCCGGTATCACACCCTCCTCAACCGGAGGACAGCCGGTGCAGCTTTATTATATGAAGAAAGATGGAAATGCGCTTTCGGACAGCTCGGTTGTTCTGATGACGGTTGCGCTGCTCTATAAATTCGTATTGGTGATCATCGGATGCGCCATGCTGCTATTCTGGTATGATCCGCTGAGATCTTACCTTCAGAAATATTTCGGACTCTATATACTGGGGCTTGTGCTGCACGTCGTCCTGGTGGCTGTGCTATTGGCGGTGATGGTTGCGCCGGAAGCAATGAAGAAGCTGATCTTTCGGGTTGAGCATTTTCTGACACGGCTCCGGATCATGAAGCCATCGGACCAGAGGGCGGACAAGATCCATCAGTTTATCGACGGTTATCAGGACGCAGTCCGCTTTCTGGTAAAACAGAAGTACAGGATGCTGCTGATCCTGGGGATCACATTTCTGCAGAGGTGCAGCCTGTTCTTCCTGACCGGGCTGGTGTACCGCGGCTTTTCCCAGGAAGGGACCGGCTTTCTGACCGTGATGCTTCTGCAGGCTTCGGTATCCGTGGCGGTGGACATGCTTCCGCTTCCGGGTGCGCAGGGAATCACAGAGCTGCTGTACTGCAGAGTGTTCAGTCAGGTGTTTTCACAGGCGTATCTCATGCCGTCGCTGTATGTGGCAAGAGGGAGCAGCTTTTACTTTGTGCTGGCGGTCAGCCTTTTTGTAGTGATTCTCAATGAGGCGGTCCGGCGCAGAGGTGAGATGATGAAAGGCAGGCAGCGCTTAAGATCGGTAAAACCTACATCTGTATCATAAAAAAATATGTAAAACAGGAGATTGCAATGTGATTTCCTGTTTTACATATTTTTCAGATTATTCTTCTACCACAAATTCGTCTTTTCCAAGTCCACATACCGGGCATACCCAGTCATCCGGAAGATCTGCAAATGCGGTGCCGGGCTCGATTCCGTTGTCCGGATCACCCACTTCGGGATCATAGATATATCCGCAGGGTTCACATACATAGCGTTCCATAATCAATACCTCCTGTCTTTTTTCATACCTATATCAATACAATAACAGTATAACGCGTGTGAGGATGATTATGCAAGTGTTCTTTCATAAAGCTTTTATGATACAAATTTCCATCTGAATTCCAGCGGGAAGATTGTGAACACGATCCAATGTATTCGGGATATAAAAGCCATGCTGGGAGAAAGTACGCAGACGGCATATGAATGACGTTTTACGTCAGGAAAAAGCGTCAGTCGAAAAAAAGTTATAATAATCCATTATAAGCGTGGACGAAACACGAAATAACAGATAAAATGGAGTGGAGGTTCTAAGATGAAAACAAAACAAGCATTTAACCCGTATCTGCCAAGTTATGAATATGTTCCGGATGCTGAGCCGCATATTGTGGATGGCCGTGTTTACATTTATGGTTCCCATGATCTGTTCAACGGCCTGAATTTTTGCCTGGGGGACTATGTGTGCTGGTCCGCCCCAGTCGGGGACTTAAGCAACTGGAGATATGAGGGCTGTATTTATAAACGGGAGCAGGATCCGGCGGCGCCCAGGATCCGCCTGACGAATGGGCTGGCGGCTCCGGATATGGTAGAGGGGCCGGACGGAAAATACTATCTGTATTATTTCATGGGCGGCACAAAGATGATCTCTGTGGCAGTCTGTGATGAACCGGCAGGAAAGTATGAATTCTATGGATATGTAAAATATGAGGATGAAGTGCCTGTAGGCAAAAAGAATGAACCATTTCAGTTCGATCCGGGAATCTTCATGGATGATGACGGACGGCTGTATATGTACAGCGGCTTTGCGCTGGCGGGGAATCCCATTCTTCTGGACGGCTCTAAACCGACGGAGCATGGCCCTATGTGCTTTGAACTGGATCCTTCCGATATGCTGACGGTGAAAATAAATTTGGTTGATGCATTGATCACATAACTTGATTCCAGCCTTTTTGATTTGTTTTAGTCAATCCGGAAATACAAAAAACCTGGAAAACATTCGGTTTTCCAGGTTTTTTTAGAGGCGCAGACCGGATTTGAACCGGTGAATCAGGGTGTTGCAGACCTTCGAAAAAATCCCTGGAACCCACGAAAACTCTGGGGATGTTGAAGGGCTTCCACCTTATGTCCACCCTATTTTGATGCCGCTTTTTCAACACCATGCTGACTTTAGGTATAGCCTTTTTTACGAAAAGTGACAGAATCGTGCCAAATCTGGTTTTTAACTGCGCCTTTTTGCTATCTGTACCATTATAAGTTACTTTTTACCTTTCGTCTACTACTTTTAAATATAAATTATATATAAAGAAAATATGAAAAAAATATAAAATAAAAGGAGGCATTTATGGAATATCAATTAGATTTAAAACAGATCGTGGAGTTCCCACGCTGTAGGATATATAGAGATTTTATACAGACACTTATCACCAACAAGGGCATCCGTACAAACGGAGGCTCTTTTCTTTTTTATTACATTGTGCTTTGTTCTCTTGCAAATTACAGATCTTCTTACCGCCGCATGGAACATATCATGTATATGGCAGGGCCTGGGGAATGGATCTGCGCTCTGGCAGAGCTCCAGAAATGGTTTCGATGCAGATTCCAGCACCAGGCCATTTCTATTCTGGACTTTCTGCAGAAGCAGAACTATATTACATATTCTCTTCTGGAAAACAAGAAGGTCGTAAAATTTAAAATTACAGACTGGCCAAAGGACAACACTGTATTAGAGTATAACTATCCATGTAAGAAAGATACCGGCTTTTTCTTCTTTCCTATTGCCAAAGTTCATGAATTTATCAGCATGGGTAAATGCTCGGAGATGGATATTCTTCTGGATATGTGGATCCATGCCATTTATAATGATCCGTCCGTACAGGGGTCCTATTCTGGTCCGGTTGTGTATTACCGCAATCACACAGGCAATCCTGTAACCAGTTTTCAGGCATTGGGGAAACGTTGGAGCCAGTCCAAAACAAGTGTTTCTCGTATTTTGAAAAAATTTGAAGAGATGAAGCTTATCACGTTGGTATCGTTTACCGGGAAATATGGCAGCATGATTTATTTGAATGATTATTTATCGGTCATGTTTGATATCAGTGATGTAATGATAGACAAGGAGGAAGTCGCCATGACAATGAAACTGCCAATCCATGTACCAGAAAACAAGGAAGAACTCTGCGTTTCAGAAACGATCAAAGAAGAGCAGATTTCAGTTCCAGAAAATGATTCCTGCGTTCCGAAATCGCACATGCGGTTTATATTACAAAAAGTCGCGGAACTGTTGAAAACACAAGGGATTCCGTGCTGCGAGTGTCCCAAAACCCGCTATATATTATCTCCCTTATCTTTAGCCTGCAAGAGTACAGTAAATATATATACTCTAAATATTATCTGCCCCTATGGGAAGGCTGCCTACCGGTTTGAACTGACCATTAAGCCTGATGAGGAGGGGAACTTGAGGAAGAAGCTGATTCCAGAAATGAATGTGGAAAAGATGGATGGGAATGTAGGAGAAAGTGTGGAAGGAGATGAATAGGATGAATGATGTGAAAAATAAGCAGGAATATCTGAATCCAGAAGAAGATCCGCGGTTCCATGATACCTATAAGCTCTTGCGCAGGTATCGGGATGCAACTTATAGCCTGAAGGTAGTGGTACGGCAGATGGAGGGCCAGTTCCGGCTGAAATATGGGACGAGTGTGGATGATTTCCTGGATTCAATCTATGCGGCAGGGGCTGATCTGTCGGGAGATGATATTGCGGAGAGGGCAAAGAGCATTGAGCGGAGCAACAGGATGCTGAAGCTCCTGGATTCTTCTGTAGAACTGCTTAGAAACAGCCATAAGCACGGGGAGCAGTATTATTGGATTCTGTACTATGCGTTTCTGTCCCCGCAGGAATTGAGGAATACGGATGAGATCATTGAAAGACTGGAACCCCATATTCCTAATATTTCTTACCGGACCTATTACCGCAAGAGACATGCTGCGATAGAAGCTTTAAGTACGATTCTGTGGGGATTTACGGCTAAGGAGACATTGGATATGTTGAATAAATTCTTCCCAGAAGAATAAAAAATGGATCGTTCATAAATGGAGCCTCATAATTAATATCAACAAGGAATGGCTTTCATGATAGCAGTTATAATTGTAACCATATTTGTTAATCGAAATATTTTATGGTAATACGGATGCTAAATTGTTATAATGTATTTAAAATAGCCTGTGACGGGATTTATGGATGATGGAAGGAGTGTAGGAAAATGGAACTGCAGAAGAAACTTCCGATTGGAATAGAAAATTTTGAAAAACTTCGTTCAGAAGATTTTTACTATATTGATAAAACAGGATTGATCAGGGATCTTCTTAATAACTGGGGAGAAGTGAATCTGTTTACAAGGCCCAGACGATTCGGAAAAACCTTGAATATGAGTATGCTGGAACAATTTTTTTCGTTGAATGGGAATAGTAGCGTTTTTGAAGGACTGGAAATTTCAAAAGAGACTGCGCTTTGTGAGGAATATATGGGAAAATATCCAGTTGTCTCTATATCTCTGAAGGGAATTGAAGCGCTGAATTATGAAACCGCGTTTCAAAGGGCAGTGCTGCTTGTGAGAAGGACGGCTTTGAAATCCTATTACCTCTTAGATAGTGACAGGCTGAATGAACAGGACAAAGCTGATTACCAGAAACTTTTGGATTATGATATGACAGAAGCAATATTTGGCGATAGTCTGAAAATGTTGTCAGAGCTTTTGGAGAAGCATCATGGCACGAAGGTGATTCTGTTGATTGATGAATATGATGTTCCTTTGGCAAAGGCATTTGCGAATGGATATTATGACCAGATGGTTTCATTGATTCGTAGCTTGCTTGGACAGGCGTTCAAAACAAACAGCAGCCTGAAATTCGCAGTGATGACCGGATGTATGCGGATTTCAAAAGAAAGTATCTTTACTGGGCTTAATAATCTGAAAGTCCTTACGACTACAGATGAACGCTTTGATGAGTATTTTGGATTTACAGACTATGAAGTGAAAGAACTGTTAGAATCTTATGATGTCCTGGGCCATTTTGACGAGGTAAAAAGGTGGTATGATGGATACCAGTTTGGAAATGTGGAGGTATATTGCCCGTGGGACGTGCTGAATCACTGCGACAGGATTAGAATAGAACCGCATGTACAGCCGGAAAATTACTGGATCAATACCAGTAGTAACAATGTGGTAAAACAGTTTATCCAAAAATCAGCGGATGGCATGGTCAAACGGGAAATAGAGTGTCTGGTGGCCGGGGAAACTGTCACAAAAGAGATTCATCAGGAACTTACTTATCCGGAGATGTACCAAACGATTGACAATATCTGGAGCCTGCTCTTTACGACCGGATATCTCACCCAGAGAGGAAAGGCCATTGGCCGACAGATGAAACTGGCAATTCCAAATCTGGAAATCCGGGATATTTTTGAGACGCAAATCATGGAATTCTTTAAAGAAAATGTCAAAAAAGACGGGGAGACCCTGAACAGATTCTGTACTGTCTTACAGAATGGAGAAGTGGAAGGAGTAGAGAAGATCTTTACAGAATATTTAAGGAAAACTATCAGTATCCGTGATACAGCCGTAAGAAAAGAAATGAAAGAAAATTTTTATCACGGTGTATTGATTGGAATTCTTGGCGTGAAAGATCACTGGAGCGTCGCTTCAAATCAGGAAACGGGCGAAGGTTATGCAGATATTCTGGTAGAGCCGGATACCGGAAATATGGGAATTATCATAGAGGTAAAGTATGCGCATGACGGAAATATGGATGCTGCCTGCAGGAAGGCATTGAAACAGGTCGAACATACCCAGTATGAAGAACTTCTCCTGGATGATGGTGTAGAGAATATCTTGAAATACGGAATTGCGTGTTATAAAAAGAGATGTAAGGTTATGTTGGCAGAAAAATAGATAAGGATAAAAGAAGAACCTTGGGGCAGGAATGCTTTAGGGTTTTTCTATATAATATGACACAGAGATACATTGACAAAGCTGTAAAGAGGGTAAATGCCATTAAGAGAAAAAATGGGGGTGCAAAACGGCGTTGTTCTTTCGGACTTTCTAAGCGCTATCAAGTTCAAACTTTATAAGGATTGCCGCCGAAATACGTTAATATTCTTTATTCATTCATATCATATGTTTTACAAGGCTATATTCTTAAAATAATCTAAACTTTTATGGAATAGCGTTAGATTTTAACATTTCGATTGTTTACATTACAGTAAGAATTATAAAAAGGATGGGCGGCAATGAACTGGATGCGTGAATTAGCAAAAACAGAATCTGTACAGAACGCGTTTACTGTCTTTTTAAATCAATATGGACTTTCCGGCCTGGAAAAGGCTATGCATCTATATTCAGGCATGCAGGAGGAATATATCTGCAGATCAAAAACAGAGATATCAAAGTTCAGAGTGACTGACATTTATTATCTGGATATAAAGACACATACGATTACCATTCATACGCGCCATGGCACATATCAGAAGTATGGATCTTTGACCGAAGAAGAAAAGCGCTTATCGCCATATGGATTTATCAAATGTAATCAAAGTTGTATTGTTAATTTGGGAAAGATTAGGAGTATCCGTAACAATGATATTACATTGATCAATCATGTACGGCTGCATATGAGCCAGCATTATACACCCAAAGTCCTTATTGCGTTTTCGCAATACCCGCTATCTGAAATCAATGACCAGGCTGTATAGAAGGAGAACAACAGTCTGTCAGGAAATGTATTAACGAGAGTTTTAAAACATCACAGCCTGGAGTGCCTCCAGGCTGTGTTCAGGAATAAGTATTCTAGAGATTCTGCCGTATGATCCGTGAGATCAGCCCTACGGCCACATTCCGTTCTTCATCTATATGAGTCACGACAAAGGATACCTCATCCTTTTTTCCAACTGTCCGATTATCATAGCAGGAGTGGGCAATGGCATTGACCCCGATGGAAAGCCTGACGAATACCGTCCCCTTGTGGATATCCTCCACAGTTCCGGCGTATTTCCCCTGTACCTTGCATTTCTTCATATTCTCAATACTGGTATTGCCTTCCACGCTTTTTACATCCGCTTTGACTGTTATCTTTTCCGGGCTTTCCGCCGTGATGGACAGAATGCGTACCAGGATATGCTCACCCACATGGAAGCGTTCCCTTGCATCCCCGAGCCAGTCAAAGGACAGGTCACGTGCCAGGATGGAAGTTTCCACACCAAATACTTCAGCCCGTACAACTTTTTCCGCTACAGCGATCACTCTTGCCTGCACGATGCGATCTACACGGATTTTTGGATTGCCGGCAGTATCCTGATCCAGATAAAAAATCTGGCGTTTCTTCAGCATAGCTTCCTTCCGGCTGGCCACCACGCTTCTTGTCTTAGAATCCAGCCCTTTCACAATGAAATCAATCTCGCATCCGAGCATATTGTTGAGGACTTTATTTTGGCGTAGGGAGAGATCACCATAATCATGGGATTCATCCTGTACCAGATTGATCATCATTTCTGCAATCGGGATGATGGTGCGTAATTCCTTATAGTAGACAATAGCGATCAGGCTACCGCTTTCAATCTTTTCAATTCCGCCTAGCATGCCGGTGAGGATTTTTTTGGTACGGTGGGCATTTTGAATCTCGTGCCAGACGAGATCCGCTTTCGATTGTGCCGTCTCTAGTACTGCGTCAGAATCAATGGTCAATACAGGGGCATTTGTTAATGTGTTCTGTTCGTTTTGCATATGTGTTCTCCTTTTCGTTTTTTAAGACATGATTGAATTTTTATCTAAAGGAACCATTTCCGAATCTTTCGTCCATGTTCTGCCATGCTCAGATGGTCTGCCGGAAAAATCAGATTGCTCTGGTTCCTGATAGACGGGTGTCGGTGGTGTTGTAGATTTTGGTTCCGGCGGCCTGCGGGAAGCAGAAGCGGTAGATCCGGCTTTTGTTCTGCGTGGTTTGGGAGGCGCTTTTGGAAGATAGTCGTATTCCTCCGTTTTACCCTCTTCCTGCCATTTGGGGAGATGTTCCGAAGCTTTTTTGGTGACTAACTTCTTTGCATCTGGATGAAGCGTATAATCATATTTTTGCACCTTTAAAACTTTCTGTCCGCGTAGTATAATAAGGGCAGTATCCAGAGGGAGACGCAGGATCTCATCGGGTGTCAGCAGCTTCCGTTTGCCTATGGACTGGGTTTTCCGGTATTCCGGAGAATAATCGGATACCCTCCAGGTATTGAGCTGCTTCGCCTCAGAACTGACCCCTACGGTGACATCTCCGGAGCGGGAACTGATAAATTCAGCGGTCACCTCATCGGTGCAACCCAAGAATAATTGGGTATCACAATTCCCTATAATTTCCTGCCATTGGTTGAAGGGATAACGGTTCTGCATTTGGGGCAGGTTCTGAAAAATGCACGAAATGCTTAATCCTCTGGAGCGGCATACGGAGATTTTTTTGTTCAGCTCCAGGATGGCGCCTGTATTGGCCAGCTCGTCCGCAAGGATATGTACCGGAACCGGAAGATGCCCGTCTACGCCGTGTTTATCCGCAAACCGTACCAGCTTGATAAATACAAACGTCATGAACAGCGATGACAGAAAATCAAAGGTGCTGTCCTGGTCGGAGGTAATGCAGAAATAAGCGCATTTTTGTTTTCCAGGTAAGGTCAGGTCGATCTCATCATACGAAGTGATCTGCCGGATCAGTTTATTCTGAAACACCTGTAGCCTGGCACCAAGGCCAATGATCACGCCGGAACGCACGGTATCGCTTGCCTGTTTGTAAATACAATAAGGAACCTTTGCAGGGTGGCTGACAGGGAGCAGATCGAAGAGGCTGTTCAGCTCTTTCTCTGAACTGAGCGTCAGCAGCTTATACACCTGTCCGATATTTTTGGACTCCGGCGGAAAACCCTGCTCTACGTAGAGTACTAAAGCTTTGAGCAGATTTAATTCCGCATTATCCCAGAAATGATCCCCTTTCGCGGAACCAGTATTCTGGATGATGACGTCAGAAAAGACCTGTGCCATAGTCTCCTGGCCGTCAATCTCCATGAGGCAGTTCCAGGCATCTGAATTCTCTGGGTTTACCAGGTTAAAGCAGCGCACGGTATATCCTTCATTTTCCAGGTAACCGGCCATGCTTTCGTACAATTCCGACTTGGGGTCAGTAATGATTAAACTTTCCCCAACTCCACCGTTTTTGCCGCGGGCAACGCACTGGAAGATCATATTTCGGGCAAAGGCTCTGGACTTCATGGAACCGCTTGCGCCATAAACAGCAATATTACGGTTCATGCGTGTTTCAAAGGGAAGACATACGGCTTTTCCGCCCAGTTTCCCCAGAATCGTTCCTTTTGTTTTCTTCACATGGTCTGTCAGTTCCAGCACCTTGTACATCTCATCCGGTGTCATAAATCCGGATGTGCCGTAAGTGCCTTTGACGGAATAATTCAGGTTCCGCTCTTTGTCATAGACCTCTCCATTTCGGTCAATACCCATCCGCATCATCAGGAATATAAGAAGCCCAAGTGCCACGACACAGAGGAAGATTCCATATAGGTTATATGGAAAATGTGTCAGCGCGGCCAGGCATGAGACCGGATGCAGGGAAGGTGCTTTCGGATAAGTACCGTTTCCGGCAAAATTTCCGGCATTGGTCCAGGTCTTGTAATTGTAGATAAATTGTGCGATATAGCCGCCTGCGTATAAAACACACAGGCAGATCGGAAGCAGGAAGAGCAGCTTCCACCATTTATGGTTCATGTAAAAACCCCCTTCTAAATTTTGTAAGGTCGATACTGGAGAAACTGACGTTTCCGTTCATATATTTTTTCAAGACCGGAATCTGGAAATCAAAGCAGATTACATTTCCGGCCATGCCGTACACGTTCATTCCGTTGTTAAAGCGGCAAATACGTTGCATATCAAAATCATAGGCCAGCAGTGTAGGGATTCCGTCCGGATCGACAGCATCATGTTCAAATGGAATTTCTCCCTGAAGACTGCCCTGATCGGAGAGTAGAAGTCGGTTTAAAGCGGTTGCCATATTTGGATCTATTAATAGCTTTAATAAAGTCTCTCCCCGTGTGTCGTTCGGAATGAAATGAAAATGCGTAAAGGAGTCGTCCAGCATAAACAGGCTTCGCTTGTATCCTCCGGTGCTGGTCAGGAGCTTAAAGGCGGTATCCATGCTGTCGCCAAACATGATTGCATGGATCTTTGGATGGCCGGTATAGGGAAGCCCCTGCAGATGGTGCTGCAGAAAGGCATTCAGCCGTACTTCTGTTTTATGCTCCCATTTTAAGATACCGTCTCCGGTATTATAGACCGCATAAACGCAGTGGGGCGTCATCAGGATTCCCATGCTGCGGGAACTTTTGATCTTTATCGTTACATCGCCAAGCTCTTTGACTTCCCTGGAAGAATAAAAATAAGGAAGATCCTGTAAATCAATGGAAACGGCTTCGCGGTTTTTGGAAAAAAGATTTGGCTTCTCATCCTGATAAAATGGAATCCCGGTATGGGACAGCGTTAAATATGTCTGTGCTTTCTGATGGAGCCGGATTCTTCGGAATACTTCACTTCGGATACGGTTTGTCTCTGTGTTGCCGGTCAGGTAGCAGCGGAAGCGTAAAGGGTTGTACTCTAGTAACATTTCTTTGGAACGCTTAGTTAGGCGGTAGCCCCGTAACCTGTCTTTATAATGGGTACGGATCAGCTTGTCAGCTTTGAGTTCTGTGATCACTTTTTCCGCATAAGATGGGCTGGAAAATAACCGGTTCAGTTGGTCAGCGGGAAATTCGCCGCTTATTCCAATCAACTCCAACAGTTGAAATTTTTGGGTATCTGGTCTTAGCAATATAGTCTCACCTCAGTTCATTTTTTTACGCATGTTAACGAAAACCTGGGTACAGGGCCCAAACCTTACAATCCGGAAGCAGCCGGAAATAAGGAAAGGGCAATGTGTTTTTACCCGAATCGGATTTCGCTGAAAAAAATTTACAGATTATCCGATATGTTTTTTAACGCGTTTTTATGATCTCTCAGCCAGCCGGGAAAGACGGATTTATCCATAATATAGACTGCGGTATAATCTCTGTCCCCAAGTTCTGTGCTATGGTGGATGTCGCAGAACCGGCCGCTGTCATCCAGGAGCATATAGGTGGAAATGATATCCAGAATCTGTTTGAATTCCAGGTTGTCATAATCACGGATTCTCTTCATAGGCAGCGACCTATCATATATCTGGATAAAGCATACAACGAAGTTGCGGTACAGATCGATCTTATGTTCCTTTACAAACTCCTGCAGCGCAAAATTAAGCGGCTCCTGTAAGAAAGCAGTGTTGGATTTTATTTTCCGTTTTGGAAACAGTGCAGGCAGTGTAACGGACAAGATGCCGTTATCCAGAGAAATCCGGATTCCCTGGGCTTCCGCAGCGTGTTTCAGATACTCGGATTTTCCGGTACAATTGGTCGTATAGACCAGCCTTCTCAGCTGGCAGGTGATCCGTTCCGCTTTATAAGCGGCATCGGAGCTTAATTCTTCATAATTAGCCCCGTATTTTTCAATATCCGTTGTCTGCAGCGCATAAATAATGTTTTTCAGTTTGGTGATTTCATTTTCTATTTTCTCGGTCTGCTGAAAAATTGATTTTTTATCCATGGTATCTTCCTCATTTCTTCTGTTTTCTGTAGTAACTGACACTTCCCTCTGGGTTTACGATACAAAATGCGGTTATTCCATCTATGGAGATTTTGTTTGCCTGCTGTTCGGATTCCAGTATGACCAGGCGGTTTGAATCCTTTGTAGGCAGGCTTTCCATGACGTGGTTTATAAGTGCTTCCTGCTCCAGACCAACATAGATGACTTCATATGCTTCATCCTGCGAGAAAAAGTGCAGTTTTACCGGAAATTCTCCGCTGGTGTGATAAACGACTGCTTTTTTGAAGTCCAGAAGCACCCAAATGGCCGCAATCATACCGTAATCAGGAGAATCAGCAGCATCCGGTGTGTCGCATAAGAAGTCTCTGTCCTTGTCATGGTAGATACGGCCCTGCTTTGTCAGGCTTGTAATCAGCGATTTCATAGAATCCCTGTTACGCGTAAAAAACTGCAGTACCTGTTCGTACTGCAGCACATGGTAGGTCGTGATGAGCCTTAGAAGGCTTTCACCTTCACCTTTGTAGATTTGATTTCTTGATTTCATAAAGATCTCCCTTGTGATGGATGTACAGGCTTATGCTTACAGTGTACGTTTCATATACGTGTATCAATACGTATAGTGTATGTATTGTATACTTATAAACAAAAAATACGTAATGATATGTATACAATACATGCAATATATGTATAGAATACGTACAACATACGTAAAACCTGCTGTCAGCGATTGGTTTTCGGGGTACAAAAAAAGCACCGGTTAGGGTGCTGGTTAAAAAGGAAACTATAAGCAATACCAATTATAGCATAGGTACATTTGCGCTTCAATCGCAGAAGTATGCCATTGTTGTGCCAATTACTGCCAAAAGCCTTTTTTTCTAAATATACTAATAAAAAATAAGATACGGGACAAATAAAATTGAAATCTTTAAAGATATTCTGTAAATAAGCGTGTAAAAATAAAACGGCAATAAGAATATAGAGGCAGGCAGCTCCGACGCTTAAATATTTTTTGTTTTGAAATCATACGTAATTTAAAGACATTAAGACGGTTTGGTAAAGAGGCGGGAAATTTTTTCTTCGCACTCAGGATAAAAGAGCTGTTGGATGGAACAAAAAGATGAGCCATGAAACACCAGGGGCTGTTTCATATGTTGCTCACTTAAAAAGCATCTGTTCCGGCAAGGGAGATCAAACATGGGACAAATCATTCATCTGGATAAAGGGAATCCCCATTTTCATTTAGGATAGCATTCGAAACAGGGGATATGGTCTGCTACTGTCATTGATTGTCAGACATTCCCAAATGATCTATGGAAAAGTTTCTTTACGGATCAGGCGTACTTTAAGTTTTAATGAGATATCCGTCTGACGCGCAATTCCGGAAAAAAGAAATCCGAATCGGGTGGTTTTCGGCCCCAATACCAGAGTGTTCTATGGGTATTGTGTATATTATAATAGAAGAAACGCAGAAATTATCTGATGACTTTGGCTAAAATCGCAAAAAGGTAGGAAATCATAAAAAAACCTCCCATTTTATGGAAAAATGAGAGATAATGTAATTAACCCAACAACATATCTTCACCCATAAAAGAAGGAGGTTTTTTACATGAAAAGAGAATAGCGGTTACGAGAAAAGAAACCCGGGAAAACTTACAGAAACTCCGGCTTGCATGTGAACTCTCAAAACTGATCCGGCACTACTTCCCGGATCTGGTGCCACTGCTGAAAAAACTGCCGGATCCCAGAAACCAAAGCTATATTACCTATCCGTCTGCCGTGCTCCTAATGACCCGTATCCTTTCTTCTATATTTTACATCAGCAGTATGAGAAAAACAAGTGAAGAATTCAATTCGGATCTCATGATTGAAAATATCTGGGAACTATGCGCAGAGGAAGAAACCGTCCGCGAGCTCCCTTACTGGGAGACCATCAACCGGTATCTGGAAAAATTGGAGCCGGAATCTCTGCAGGAAGTCATTTGGAAACTGGTGTACCGCCTGCTGCGGAGCAAGGCGTTCCAAGGGGCGCGAATTGGAGAGAAACACTGGCAGATCATTTTAGACGGGACCCAGTTACACAGCAGCCGTAAGCCGCTGGATCCGAAATGCATGTACCGGATCCATCACAAAGGCAAGCCGGAAGAATACCGCGAGAATTATTACTATGTCCTGGAGGCAAAGTTGGTATTGCATCCCAAGATTGTAGTAAGTATTATGACCGAATTTGTGGAAAATGATGGGAAAGAGATGGACAAGCAGGACTGCGAAAGGAAAGCAGGTGTGAGACTGATGGAAAAGCTGAAGAAGCAGTTTCCAAGATTAAATATCTGCCTATGTGCGGACAGCCTGTATGCATGTGAGCCATTTTTCCGGAAATGCGGGGAATACCGGTGGCAGTATCTGATCCGATTTAAGGAGGGAAGTATCCCGACAGTAGGAAAGGAATATAGAAAACTGAAAGACTTGGAAAAGAACCGAAAGGAAACGAAAATAAAAAATGGCCGATACTGGTATGATTATGTAAATGAGATTGACTATAACGGATGTAAAATCAATTTGATGGAGTATGGTGAGGAACTGAAACGGACCATAAAAAGAGGGATGTGCAAAATCGAACGTGAGGAAAAAAAGTCGTTCTGTTTTTTGACAAGTCTGCCGGTGAGAAAAAAGAATGTATGCGATCTGGTGGAGAAGGGGCGGATGCGCTGGAAAATAGAAAATGAAGGGTTTAATACGCAAAAGAATCAGGGATATTATTTGAAGCACTTGTTCAGTAAAAACTACCAGGGGATCAAAAACCATTATTACCTGATCCAGATCGGGCACATGATTGCACAGATAATGGAGACATGGGGAAGATTGTGGGAAGGGATGCATCTGAGTATGGAACAAAAGCATCAGAAGATACTGGAATCCTTTCAGGCTGTCAGGTTGAAAGAATACATTGGAATAAAAAAGAACATACAGATCCGATTACAATAGACAGGTCTCGAAGGAAGGGGGGATTCAAAAGGAAGCTGGAAATTGAATAGAGGAAACCAAGGGAATACTGTTTCCTGGAATCCATAATACTAAGAAAAGGCTGTGGAAGATATGAAATTTTCATAGCCTGGAAGAAAAAAATAAATTTAAGCGTCAGAGCTGTAGAGGCAGGTTCCCTGCTTGAAAGATTAAAGGGTTTATGTTAGTATGGAGATACCAGACGAAAGGGAAAGCAGGTGGGAAATTGACAGTGACGGAAGAGATGGACAAGAAACATCAAGAGGATTTACAGCGGTTAAGAGGTTTTCGCCTGCTTGATGATGACTTTCTGACCAAGTGCTTTGAAGGGGATACAGCAAGCATAGAATTGGTCTTGCAGATTGTGTTGGAAAAGCCGGATTTAAAAGTGCTGGATGTTCGTACACAGGTATTTGTAGAGAACCTGCTGAACCGTTCCGTGAGGTTGGATATCTTGGCAACAGATGATACAGGCACAAAGTTGAATGTTGAAGTACAGCGTTCTGATAAGGGTGCAGGGAGAAAACGTGCAAGGTACAACAGCAGTATGATGGATGCTAATCTTTTGAAGAAAGGTGAAGACTTTGACAGGCTGCCGGAAACGCGGGTGATTTTTATTACGGAAAATGATGTTATGGGAAAAGGACTGCCTCTCTATCCGGTCGAGCGGTGTTTTTTAGGAACAGGTGAAAAATTTGAGGATGGTTCGCACATACTGTATGTAAATGGTGCTTACCGTGGAGATATACCAATTGGGAAGTTGATGCATGACTTCTCCTGCACAAATGCAAAGGATATGTATTATGGGACATTGGCAGACAGAGTACGATTTTTCAAAGAAAGCAAGGAGGGAATCGAGATTATGTGCCGCGTTATGGAGGATATGAGAAACGAGACATTGAAGGAAGGAATGATAGAAGTTGCGCTCCGCATGTTGGCGGCAGGCAAGTATGCTTTGGAAGAAATCGTTAATATTTCCGGACTTTCGACAGAAGAGGTTAAACAACTGAAAGCTGATCGAAGCGCATAGACAAATTTGATGAGTCAAGAATCTAAGGATTCTTGGCTCTATTTCATACTAAGAACATTTTAGGATTTTAATTTTGATTGTCATAAAGTATTGTTTGAAAGTACAAAATTTGCTATACTAAAAAGGCTTAAATTCGACATTAGATATAAAAAGTAAAAATAATTATTGATATTCGATTCAGGAGGAAACATGGCTTATAAAAATAAAGTATATGTGTCTATGGATGCAGATAATGATTTGCGGTATTATTTTTTAATGAAAGCCTGGAAGCAGAACGATAATTCTTCGTTTAACTTTTATGATGCGCATGATATTAATACCATACTTGATAAAAGTGAAGAATCTATTAAGGCTGGACTTCAAAAGCGCTTTATAGACACAAAGGTTTTTGTATTGCTTGTAGGGGAACATACGAAATATTTATATAAATATGTTCGGTGGGAAATAGATCAAGCGATAAAAAGGGAACTTCCATGTATAGTTGTTAATTTGAATGGTAAACGTTCACTAGATGAAAATCTTTGCCCTGCATTAATGCGAGATAGCTTAGCAGTTCACATTAGTTTCAACTCTAAAATATTGCAGTATGCTTTGGAAAATTGGCCAGCTAGCGATAAAGTATATCGTTCCAATGGAGAAATAGATTCTTATCACTATAAGGATGTTGTTTATGAAAAGTTGGGGTTATAGAATAATTCTTAAGTATTTTGCGCCTATTTCAAGAAATCCAATTCAATATATTAGCTGTGCGTTTGCGCTGTTAGGTGCATTTTATACATTAGTTGAAATTGAACAAGGTGTTTTTGGCAGTGAAATTTTATTGATGATTTTTAGAAATAATATAATAATTATTATACTTTCAATAATATTTATTTCTATTTTTCTCTATAGGGATAAATTAGAATTTTCTGCTTTTTTAGGCCGTAAAGATGATAAGATTACATTAAAAATGTCAAATTTACTTAAAATGCGGGATACAGCTATAGTCATTCCAACTAATACGACATTTGATACAACTATGAATAATGATTTTATCAGTGAAAAGAGTATTCAGGGACAATTTCAGAAAAAGTTTTATGGCGTTGATTTTGCTGAACTCGATAAGGCCTTACAATATTCGCTTGATGAACAGTATCCGAATGAATATATAGAGTTAGATGATAGAAAGCAAACTAAACGTAAGCGCTACAGTATAGGAACGGTTGCAAAGGTAACAAAAGAAAAAACGCATTACTATTTTCTTGCTGTAGCAGATATAAGCAGAAGTGGAAGACCCGAAAATGTAACAATGCAAAATTTAACGCAAGCACTTGTTAATTTGTGGAATTATTTGTCAAAGGAAGGACACTCTGAATCAGTAGCAATTCCCGTGATAGGTACAGGAAGAGCAGGCTTAAAAGATGGAAATATTGAAGATGTAGTTCATGAAACAATATTTTCATTTGCTTTGGCTATGCAAGAAGAGTTTGTTGCAAAAGGATTGACTGTATGCATATATCCACCAACGTTAAGAAATGCAAATGTTACTTGGGATGACTTGTGTAATTATCTAAAATTGCAGTGCTGTTTTGCTACAGAAAATGAAAAGCATAGAAAGCAAGCAGAGGTATTAGGCGCTCCCATCGAATAAGAGCTATAAATATAAAGTTTTAATCTTTTTCAATTCTTTTATATCTTTTATCAGAGATAACCTGAGTTTACATACCCCTCTCTTAGTTGAGAGGGGACAGGTTCATTATTAAGTTGATGCATGACTTCTCCTGTACAAATGCAAAGGATATGTATTATGGAACATTGGCAGACAGAGTACGATTTTTCAAAGAAAGTAAGGAAGGTATTGAAATTATGTGCCGCGTTATGGAGGATATGAGAAACGAGACATTGAAGGAAGGAGCAATAGATTCTGCAAAAAGAATGTTGGCAGATGGGATATTAACACTTGAAAAAATTGCTGAATATGCAGGACTTCCTCTTGAGGAAGTAAAACAATTGAAGCGAGAATATATAGCATAAAATTTTGTTTATTAGGTTGGTAAGTCAATCCTAAATTAGGCAAGTAAACTATGAACAAGAGGAACTCCTTCCGGTAATATTAGGAAGGGGTTCCTCTTGTTACTTTAAAT
This sequence comes from Lachnospiraceae bacterium M18-1, assembly GCA_000403295.2. GTDB lineage: Bacteria > Bacillota > Clostridia > Lachnospirales > Lachnospiraceae > Schaedlerella. The sequence goes on from KE159609.1 coordinate 580,520, forward strand.
ATGAATTCTATATTTGGTATAAATAAAATTGACATCATCTATATATTGTGCTACTATACTGGTATAGTTGATTTTATGCACATCCCTTATGGGAAATCTTCCAGAATGTTTGAGATTCCGGAAGTAACAGGCAGAAGGAAAAGAACCCTGCCTGGCATAAGCTGTTTATGTTTGTAAGAAGTGTCACGATGAGCCTGTCGGCCAGAAGTGGCGCTTTTTTGTTTTTTAGGCGATAGATGTGTTACAGCGCATCCGCCAGATGATATGGGAATGAATGGAGAAGATTACTCTGTTTCATTCCTTTTTTTATTGTGAGGAAGCTGCAAGTAACGGTTTCTTCTTAATTATATTGCCATAATCAGCCAATGTGCTGTTAATGGAAAAATATTATAAGAAAGGTGGAAAAACACATGAATGAAACAAGAATCTTTGCAGACGCGTATGAGACGACGTTTGCAGACCCAATGGAGATGCTGGATTTTTTGGCAGAGAGAGGAAAGGCCGCCATATGGATTCGGAAGCCGACTAAATCCTTGCGGCTGGTTCCTATCAGCCAGGAGGTGGAGCGCATGGAGGATCCGTCTGTGGAGGACTGGGAGGAAATCCTGAAGGATACAGAGAAGAATACCCAGTTGGCATTGAAAGTCAGAGGGGAAACCTATCCTGTAAGGAACTGTGCGATCAAGACAATCCTTGACCGTGCGGGAATCTCCGGAGCCGGTCTTCGCAAGCTGGAAAAATCCAACTACGCAAAGGTAGTGAACTACTGTCTGAAGGTGGCCAAGGGAGACGCACTGATCAAGATTGCGGATGGGAAAGTGTCTGCCGTACACGGCGGGGACAGCCATGACTACAGTATCCTTGATATGCGGGCGGTCTTTGAGACTACCATGCAGTATCTTGACAGTAACTTTAGAGGAAACAGCTATATCGAAGGCTCTGGGGCATTTGACCATTCCATCGTATCCGCGATGTGGGAGTTAGGCGGGAACCAGGAACTCCTGGATACTTACCGGACTGCACTGAAAGACCATGGAATGAGCGATAAGGTAATCGCACCTGCAGTACGGCTTACTACCTCGGATGTGGCAGCAAGCGGGGCAAACCTTTATCCCATGCTGTTATGTGAGAACGGAAGCCGGACAATCAATCTTGGAAGTCCAATCAAGCTTGCCCATACCGGCGGGGCAGATCTGGTTCAGTTTATGGGGAATCTGCGGATGCTCTGTTCCAGATACCAGGATGCCAAAGCGGATATGACGAAGCTAATGGACATTGAGATCCAGAATCCGCTCAACTGCCTGAAACTGGTAATGAAGCGGATTGGTATCCGGAAAAAGCTGATCAATGACGTGGCAGAATTGTTTGAATACCAGAGCGGAAACACTCCCTGTACAGCCCATGATATTTACTTTGCAATCAACGAGGCTTCATTCTGTGCGGCCTGCGATGGGATGCAGGGGCATGGGATCATCAGTCTGGAGGAACAGGTTACCCGTGCTCTGACACTTGACTGGAAAGAATACGATGTCAGCGGAGCTATCAAATGGTAATGTTAAGAAAAATTTTTGAAGGAGGCTTAAAATGAACACAGCAAGTTTGAATATGAATTATGAACCGGAGATCATTGTTGACACGGAATCCCTGTCTCGTGAGGATTGGCTGTCCTACAGGAAACTGGGGATCGGCGGCAGTGACGTTGCGGCGATCATGGGCATTTCACCCTTTGCGACCATCCGTGACCTTTACAATGACAAGGTAGGAATTGAACCGGCAATCATGGAGGAAGAAAGCAACTGGGTGGCTAAGGAGGTCGGAAACCGCCTGGAAAATCTGGTAGCAGAGATCTTTTCAAAAAAGACAGGGCTTACCGTGTTTCCGGTGCGGAAGATGTTCCGGCATCCGCTGTACCCGTTTATGATTTCTGATGTAGATTTTTTTATCCTGTTCCCGGATGGCTCTTACGGAATCTTAGAATGTAAGACATGCAATTATAATGCCAAAGTCAAATGGGAGGATGGTGCCATTCCGGACAATTATGTTCTCCAGGTCAGGCATTATCTGTCCGTCATGAACATGGACAGGGCTTATATCGCCTGCCTGTATGGAAATAATGAGCAGGAATATGTAATCCGTCAGATTGAGCGGGACGTGATGGAGGAAAAGGAAATCATCGCTCAGGAAGAATATTTCTGGAAGGAATATGTGGAGAAGCGGATAGCGCCGCCGTTTAGCGGAAAGCCGGATCTGATCCTGGCAAGCATCCGTAAATACGGGGGCTATGCGGACCAGATGCTTCCGGAAATGGAAATCTCAGCTCTGAATGCAGTCGATCTTGAAAAATATCTGAAACTGTCAGAAGAAAAATCCCAACTCGAAAAACGGAAGAAGGAAATTGAAGCTATGCAGAGAGAAATCAGCGTGCCCTTTGTGGAACAGATGGGGGCTTCCTGCAAGGCTGTTTTGTCTGATGGGATCAGCCGCTATAAGATCACCTATAACCCGACCAGGCGTACCCAGGTTGGGAAGGAGGCAATGGAGAAGCTGAAGATCCAGCATCCGGATATTTACGAGGAATACACGAAGACGACCGAGAGCCGGACATTCCGTGTAAAGAAGGAGGCGGCATGATGTTAAGTGGAAAAAAAGCCTATATCTGTTCGCCGCTTTCCGCACCTGAAGCAAGGGAAATCCATCATAACATGTACATGGCAAGACTTTATATGGGACAGATGCAGTTACTTTACAACTGCCGGGCTTTTGCCGCCCACGCATATCTGCCATGGATGCTTGACGATTCGATACCGGAGGAACGGGAAACCGCCCTCCGGATCGGACTGGAGCTGATGGATTTATGCAGTGTTTTGATCATTTGCGGCAGAAGAGTGAGCAGCGGAATGAAGGGAGAAATAAAGGAAGCATTTTCAAGAAATATGGATGTCTACTGGTATGACAGCGAGGAAAGGCCTTCCGAACTGACAGCCGTACAAAGCTGGAGGGAGGAATGGGATGCGCTGTAGGTATGTAAATAAGATCTTTCTGAATGAAGAGGATGGGTTCACGATTGCGTCCTATTCCACCAGGGATACCTCCATACCGCTTGCGGCCAGGAACAAATATCTGGCCAAGAGAAACATCATTGGATTTACTGCGGTCGGGTATAACCTTCCGCTGACGGACCAGATCGAGCTGGAGATGGAAGGAAACTGGGAAAATGGAAGCCACGGGATGCAGTTTCGAGTCGAATCCTTTCTGGAAATTGTGCCCCGGACAAAGGCAGGTATCATCGGATACCTGTCTTCCGGAGCCATCAGGGGAGTCAGGCAGAAAATGGCGGAAGCCATCTATCAGAAGTTTGGACTGGAGACTCTGGAAGTGATAGAAAATTCTCCGGAGAAGCTGTTAAGCATCAAGGGGATTTCGGAACAAAAGCTGAAAGCAATCGTGGAATCCTATGGGCAGAACAAGGAGTTCCGGGAACTGATGACATTTCTGGCGCCTTACCATGTGACGGCAAATAAAGTCAACATGATCCTCAAAACTTTTAAGGAGGAATCCGTACGTATCATCCAGAACCGCCCTTATATGCTGTGCGCGGTAAAAGGGTTTGGATTTCTGACTGTAGATTCGATCGGACGGCAGTTATGCAGGGCATTGAATGACCCTATGCGTATTTCAGGATGCGTCAGCTATCTTTTAAATGAAGCGATGAAGGAAGGACATCTTTATCTGGAGCAGGAAACTCTCATAGATAAAACACTGGGGATATTGAACAAAGATCTGACCGTTCCGGCTGTAGTGCCAAATGACATCAGTTCTGTTCTTTACCAGCTGGTTCTGCAGCAGAGCATCGTGATTGATGGGGATAAGATTTATATTTTCGAGCAATACGAAGAAGAACGGCTGACTGCAGGAATGGTTGCGAAAAGGCTTCAAACGCCCAGACAGCAGGTTTCGATTGAAGATGAGTTAAGGCAGGCACAGCAGGAATTGGGGATCACTTTATCAGAGCGGCAGGAACAGGCCGTGAAGATGGTATTCGAAAGTTCTATCAGCATCATTACCGGAGGACCCGGAACCGGAAAAACGACGGTTCTGAAGGTGATCCTTTTTATCTATGGGCTGAAATATAGGACAACGGTACAGCTGATGGCTCCCACCGGACGTGCTGCCAGAAGAATGGCGGAAAGCACAGGAGATGAAGAGGCTTCTACCATGCATATGGCATTGGGGCTGTTAGCCGGAACAGATTTTGAACTGGAATTTCAGTATTTAGAATCAGAGTTCCTGAATGTAGACGAGGTTTCCATGGTCGATATGCATTTAGCCTATGAATTTTTCCGAAGAGTGAAGTCCAACGCGAAGATACTGCTGTTAGGAGACGTGGACCAGCTCCCGTCTGTAGGAGCAGGGGATGTATTCCGGCAGTTGATTGGATGCGGCCTGATTCCGGTCACCATATTAGATATGGTATACCGGCAGGGATTGGCAAGTAATATTCCGGTGAATGCGAAAATGATCCAGAAGAATCAGACCAATTTGAATATAGGGGAAGATTTTGTATTTCTTCCCTGTGAAGGCGCGGAACAGACCGCGGAAATGGTGAAGAAGCTTTACCTGGAGGAGACCGCAAGAAATGGGATTGAACAGGTGCAGATACTGACGCCGTACCGGGTAAAGACTGCGGCCGGAGTGAACGAGCTGAACCGGACTCTGGAGGATATGGTCAATCCGCCTGCCAGTGATAAGAAGCAGCTGACAGTAGGCAGGGATATCTTCCGGGCAGGGGATAAGGTTCTGCAGAATAAAAATATTGTTTCGGTCAGCAACGGAGACATGGGCATTATCCAGGATATTTTTGAAGATGAGGAAGGGAACGAGAAAGTTCGGATCCTATTTTCAGAAAATCGGGAGATTGAATATGAAAAGGAACAGATGGAGATGGTGGAACATGCCAATGCCATTACGGTCCATAAGTCTCAGGGCTCCGAATATCCGGTCGTGATCATTCCCTGCGTGAAGGCATTTTATACAATGCTGAAGCGCAACATCCTTTATACAGCCATTACCAGGGCAAAACGAAAAGTTTATCTGGTAGGAGAATGGAACGCAGTATGCCAGGCCATCCATACGGATGACAGCGGGAAACGCAATACCATGCTTGGGAAGCGGATTCAGGATTATTATTATGAAGAGCGGAGACGGAAGAATGGAAAAGCTGAGCAGTTAAAATTGGCTGTTTAGTCTGGTATAGAAGAACTGGAATATATCGCCAGAGAAAGGAAAAATGATGGAGAAAAATCCAATCAATGAATGTGGAGAGGGTAACTGTTGTCCGGTATGTAAGAGTACGAGGATTACAAGAAATGAGCAGAGAAATCTTCAGGTAAAAGTGAATCTGTCCACTGAAAAGCCATTTCACATGAAGAAAGGCAGGATGAAATACCTGTCAAACCGGGAAAAGGCCATTGCGTTTGATACGGCAGATCTTGCCGGTGGAGGTGGATGCTGGTCTTATGAGTGCCGGGCGTGTGGATGGTATAGTGAACTTTTCCATGAGTAGAACTTAGAAATATCATTTCATTTATTATAGCAGTAACTCATGGAAGACTAAAAATTTATTAAAAAATAGAAAAAATTTTCAATCTTACGGAAATGCGGACTATTACTCTTATGAAGGGGTATCGTCTGCATTTCATTTTATATGGAAGGAGCAGAACGAATGAAAGAAAAATTATTTGACCGGTCAGAGGCAGTTGCCGCATTGAACCGTGTAGAAGGATTTAACCCGATAGAGCTCGCAAGGACGCTCACAAAGGAGGGACAGGAGAATGAACTGTATCTGGATGTGAAATACAGGAAATTATGGTTCCGCCTTATGTACCCATTAGGAAAGATCGTCAGCAGTATCCGGAGTTTTACGGAAAATATGGCGATCGTCGAGGCCAGAATCTATCTGGATAAATGCGATGCGGAGGAAAATTATATTTCCAATGCTTTTTCGCAGAAATTCCGGACACAAGACCCTACCTTTGGAGACAAGTTCCTGGAAATGGCGGAAACTGCTGCTGTTGGCCGTGCTTTATCGGATGCAGGATTCGGAATTCAGTTTGCGGATGTTGGGGAAGAAAATGATCTTCTGCAGGTAGATGCAGGAGTTCAGATTCCAGGAATGGCAGTACCGCCTGCGATGCAGGAAAGCAGTAATGTATATCCCGTGATGCAGGGGAACGTGAATCAGACTTTTGGAGTACAGGGAAATACAAATCCGCAGCAGATTATGCAGGGAATGCAGAATCATCAGTCTGTTGCGCAGGGAGTACAGAATTCGCAGTCTGTAGCACAAGGAATGCAGAATTTTTCTCCTGTTACGCAGGGAACGCAGAACTCACAGCCGACTGCGCAAGAAAATGGAAGTTATCAGGCACCGGCACAGTCGCAGGCAAATATGATGAACCAGTTTTATCAGCAGGCACAGGAGACGGGAGCGACCATTGGAAATGGTACGGAAACTTCTGCTATGCAGGGAGTTTTTGGAAACCAGGGCCAACAGGCAAATCCGAATCCGATGCAGCAGATACAGGGAAGCCCACAGGCATCTAACCAGTATGTTCCCGCGGCTGCTCTGGATGAGTCCATGCCGGTAGAAGAACTGGTAAAACTCATGACCTATGAGCAGGCAACGAAGGTCGTCATTACTGGAAATGGAAAGTTCAAAGGTAAGACGATGGGACAGGTGGCTGTAGAGACTCCAACGAACCTGAACTGGTTTGCCCAGAGTTATTCCGGCAGGAATAATCTGATCCCAGCGGCGGCCAAAGTACTTTTAAATGCGGCCATGCCAATGGCGGTTTAAGAAATCCCCTTTTTCAACCAAAGAAGAATGGTTGGCAGGATAAACACTAAACACGGAAAGCATCTTTGCATGTTGAAATACAAGTGACAGATGCTTTCTGGAAAGTTTTGCTGATGAAGGAGGCATGAACATGAATGTATGATATGTCAGGATTTGATTATGATATCCGGGATGTAGTGCGGATACTCAATCTTACGGTCCGTCGGAAGAATGCCAGGTCTTATGATGTAGACTGTCCGTTTTGTAATTATAAGACAGGCAAGCTCAACGTCAATATCGAAAAAAATGTCTTTCGATGCAATTACTGCAATGAGCAGGGCGGGATGCTGGATTTGTATGCCAAGCTTTATAACGTTACGAAATCAGAAGCGAACCAGCAGATCCGGGAGGCCCTGAATCTCGGACAGTACCGGGATGATTTTAAGAGGCCGGAAAGAAAACCGGAAATTCCAGTCCCGGAAAACAGTGACCGTGCTTCAGATGGGGAGATAGACAAAACCTACTCTCAGATGCTTTCCATGCTTACTTTATCACAGAAGCATCAGGAAGATTTGCTGGGGAGAGGATTGACACAGGAGCAGATTGATGCCCAGAGGTATAGGAGTGTCCCATTGTTTGGAATAAAAAAGCTTGCGAAAAAATTGGCAGATATGGGATGTGTCTTAAAAGGCGTGCCAGGTTTTTACCAGACGGAAGATGAAGCGTGGAGTATTTATTTTACCGCAAAGAATTCCGGCATTCTGATTCCTATTCTTTCCATTGAGGGAAGAATACAAGGGTTCCAGATCCGGCTTGACTATGTGACAGATTCGAAGAAATATATCTGGCTATCCAGTTCCAACTACCAGATGGGAGTATCTTCCGGAAGCCCGATCCATGTGGTTGGGAATCTCAACGCGGAAACAGTATATGTGACGGAAGGGGCGCTGAAAGGCACGATTGCTCATTATCTGTCAGGAGATACCTTTATCTGCGCACCGGGAGTGAATCAGTACCGAAGTCTTCAGCCGGTATTGGAAAGTCTGTCCAAGAGGAATCTGAAATTTGTCTATGAGGCTTATGATATGGACAAGAAAATGCGGACAGACTGCAACGGACATCATAAGAAATGCGGAGAATGTCTGGACGCAGGCAGGTATGATTACTGTCCTTTTAAAAGAAAAAAGAGGGAGATCATCCAGAATGGATGCAGAAATCTGTATAAAATCTGCCAGAATCTTTCTATCCCGGCACAGAGGATGCTCTGGGATATAGACGAGAAGGGGGAGTGGCGTGGTGAAATTAAAGGGATTGACGATTTTTATTATGCCATGAAGAAGAAACGTATGGAGAAGTAAAAGAAACGGGAGTATTTTTGAAATAAAATGATGCAGGCCAGAGGAATGGAAACTCTGGCCTTTTAAGGAGGCAAAAAATAATATGAAAACAAATCATGAAATTTTATCTGAGATTCCTGCGGAGAAAGTCGCAGAGGCAATCGTTCATATCTTTGAGAAGATTTTTTTAAGGCGTTTTCCGGAAGAGGAATATTCTAATTTTGAACAGGCGGAAGACGAGGCGTTAGTCATCAGATGGCTGAATATGGGATGTAAAGAGTAGCAAAGGGAGGAATTTATGATGAGAAGAAAGATAGATATGGTAGTTTTGATAATTTTTTTATGTTCATTAGATCTGCTCTTATTTGCAGTCTGGAAACTGCTCGGGACGTATGCGGAGTATAGGCAGGGAGCGGAAACCTATGAGGAACTGCAAGACTATATACAGAAGCCGGACGGAGATAAAAGGAAAGATACGACAGAAGAGCATGACAAGGGAGTAGATGATACGGAAAATGGTTACCTGCAGGTTGATTTTGACGGACTGGAGAAAGTGAATCCGGATGTGGCAGCCTGGCTATATATTCCGGCATTGGAGGCCAGTTATCCGGTTGTACAGGGAGAAGATAATTATTATTACCTGCATCATATGTTTGACGGGCAGGAGAATAAAAGTGGAAGCATCTTTATAGACTGCCATAATAAACCAGATTTTACAGACAGAAATACCATTGTTTATGGCCACAATATGAACGATGGAAGTATGTTTGGGACGCTCGAACGGTACCAGAATCTGGAGCTGTATCAGCAATATCCTTATTTCTATATTTATGTTCCAGGTTATATACTGGAATATCAGATTATTTCCTGCTATGCCGGACGGAATGGAAGCGTTGGATATACATATTCATTTCCGCAGATAGAGGATTTTAAGGAGTTCTTAAATCTGATCCAGTCTTATGCAGGCTATGATACGGGGACAAAAACAGCGGATTCCGACCATATCGTTACTCTGTCAACCTGTGTAAATTCGGATGGGAATTACCGTTATCTGGTGCACGGGAAATTAATGCGTAAAATTCAGAATAAGGAGAATTAGGGAATGATAGATCAGGAATACAGCCGCTATGTAACGGAGCTTTTGATGGATCAGGAACAGACAGAGGAAGTGCTATCCAGAAGGTTTGATGCAATACAAAAATTGAGAGAGAGGATGGTTCTATATGAAGAAGAGGGATTTTTGCTGGAGTTAGTAGAAACAGTATTTCGTAAGAAGGCAGATTTTATTCTGAAGGCCAGGACAAAGGCTGAGATAGAGAATATTTTAAAGCCGAGTGTTCCGAGGTATTCTTGTGGAAGATTCAACGTTGATAACAAGTATCATGTGGAAGAGGAAGAACTGATACTCTGGTCAAAAACGTCTCTCAAAGCGCCATTGATCCCAGACGGCTATAAACGATACCGGGAATTATTTGAAAAATATGTTCAGACGGATAGGGCGGACAGCGTTGCATGAAAGCAGAGAGTGCGTCCATATTAGTTTGCACGGAAAAACAAAATATTTTATATTACATTTATCGAATCGGATAAAACAAGGAACCGGGGCATCGGCGATTTGCTGGTGCCTTTTCTAATATTTATTAAAATATGGTTGCACTTTACATATTCCGCACGTACAGAATATGTATCAATTATAAAGGAGTGAATGCATTATGATCAAAACATTGCGGGTTCCTGTGGATCATGGAAACCGGAACATGAAAACCAGTCATTTTATTTTCACGAGCGGCCTGAATATTTTAGATAAGAAACCGGCCAGAGGTGAGCAGTACCTCCAGTATGAAGGAAAATATTATACGCTCAGTGAGCAGCGGATTCCTTATCAAAGGGATAAGACACTGGATTTCCGGTTTTTCATCCTGACACTGTTTGCGGTTGCTATGGAACTGGAAGGTAAAACGCAGATCCAACCAGAGGATGTGGTACAGATCCAATTACCAATCGGACTGCCGCCAAAGCATTTTTCAGAGCTTTATGAAAAATATGAAGTGTTCTTTCGGGCAGAAGGAAAAGTATTGGATCTAAACTTTAACGGAAGAATCTATCATATCTGTATCAAAGAGGCGAGGGCATTCGTGCAGGATTTTGCGGCCATGATGACACTTGGGCAGGAGATTACGGATGTACCAAAGGCGGTCGGCATTGATATCGGAGGATTTACGACGGATTATCTTCTCATGCGGAAAGGTCGGCCGGATATGGGGTTTTGCGATTCTTTGGAAAAAGGTGTGATCACCATGTATAACCAGATCATTTCCAGTGTGAACAGTGAGTATGACATGTTGCTGGAGGAAGCGGACATTGACAGTATCATTGAAGGCAAAACCCAGTATTATGAGGAAGTTGTGGTACGGATGGCAGAAAACATGGTGCAGGACTTTGTGACAGACCTGCTGAACAGCATCCGGGAGCGTGGGATAGATACCCGGTCAGCGTACACGGTCTTTATCGGCGGCGGTTCAGTTTTGTTAAAGCGTTTCCTTGAAAAATCTGATCGGTTGGGGAGATATCAGTTTATCGAAGACCTGAAGGCAAATGCCAGAGGATATGACCTTTTGTACCGGGCATATGAGAATGGGATGTGATAAGGATGGCAAAGAAAAATCCGTATGTATTTACAATAGGATTTGATGAAACGAATCCTTCCCATGCAAGGGTTGCGGAAATCCTAAATGGAACGAAAAAGAAAGCCTCGTTGATTGCAAATGCTGTTTTAAGTTATGTAGATGGTGTAGATTCCGTGCAGGCTTCGGAGTTTTCGCTGGAAATGTTCCAGCCGTTTTTGGAGAAAATGATACAAAAGGAATTGGAAAAGGCAATGAAAAGCCAGAGCCTTTCGGAAGTTCATGGTGAAAATCTTGAAAAGCAGTCCGAACAGATACTGGATCTTTCGCCGGAAGGAGAGCTGCCAATGGATGAATCACTGACACGCAACATTGTGGATGCAATGGGTGTGTTTAGAAGAAACTAAAAATCTATGAAACATTTCTTATAAATTCATGTGAGTAAAGAAAGCAGTTTCATCACAAAAGGGGCTGCTTTCATCATATCTGAATATTTTCGGGCATTCTGTGAAAAGCCACAGGTTCACCACAGATTTCTCACAGATACCATTTTTATACTCAAAAATGATGGTTGACCCAGGGGGAAGGGGAAAAAGCTATTGTTTTTCAGATACTGCGGATAAGAGACCGCGCAAGATTCCAAGAGCCAGGCGCTTTGTTTCATCGGAGCATTGCTCCAGTTCCGCGATGATCTGCTTCATGGTGGAATCTATAGGTTCAACTTTGTCAAAAATCACTGCATCCACGGACAGGTTCAAAAAGGATGCAAGTAGATACAGGTTTTCAAAACGGGGATTTCCATTGTAATTTTCAATATCAGAAATCGTACGCAGGGAAACATGCACCTGTTCGGCCAGTGCGTTCTGGGAAAGATTCCTTCTTAAGCGCTCTTCTTTCACGGCATCTCCTAACAATTTCTTTGCCATCATTTGTAACACCTCACTTAGTTCTTATATTTTACACGAGATATGCAGTATATGAAATGCGTTAAGATGCCTGTTGATGTGTATTATATCGCATGTCAGGTTCACAGCAGGCAGAAGGACAAGGGATTCAATTTTATATATGGCAGGAAAGGAAAGAATGTATCAGGTAGTTTGCTAAAAAAATCGCAGTCGCAGGGTGGGAGTATAATGCGTATGGGTATGCATTATATGAAGCGACATTATTGCGTATACTGCGTGTGATCTGGCTGTCTTTATGTGCTGTCAAACTGGTAAAAAACCGGTTTGGCAGTATTTTTTGTGCAGAAATACGGGAGATTGGCAGGGAGAGATGTCGTTCACCGCCTTCAGAAGTCTTGGAAACAGGTTGATTTTGAGATTTCTGGAGGGAAGAATATGAACGAATATGAGTATACAGGAAATAAGACGAGGAACTATTTTACGGCGTATCTGCAGAAATGCATCCGATGGAAGAGAAAGAATTATCTGCAGAAGAAAGAAAAAATCAGGGATATGGAAGAGCGCCTGGAGGATGATCTGCAGATGGAGTATGGCATGACCGTGGAGGAGATGGCAGAAGCACGCTATAAGGAGGAACTTCTTTTGAGAGAATGCGATAAAAATTATCCAGAGTGGGATGAACTGTCAGATCAGAGGCTTGTAGCTTCACTTCTGCTGCTTCGGGAAGAGGAAAGGAGGTTAATTTACCAACACGTTTTTGAGGAAAGGTCTTTTGAAGAAATGGGAGCTTTAAATGGGATGGCAAAAGAAAGGGTAAAAGGAGTCTATTATTATGCAATCCGGAAGATACGTGGCTTAATGCGGGGTGAGAAATGATGGAATTTGAAGAGATTTTATATCGGGCAAAGATGGATGACAGGCAGGCGGTGGAACAGATTGTGGAAATATATCGACCATTGTTGATTAAGAATGCTTTGGTAAGTGGAATTTTTGATGAAGATTTGTATCAGGAACTGGTAATTGAATTGTTAAAGTGTATTCGATATTATAGAAGTCTATAATAGAAAAATGCCGGAATTATACTCACAAGCGATAAGATTTGCCAATTTACCAAACAATATTCCACGAGACATAGCAATGTTTTGGTAAAGTTTAATGCTCGTGAGTATAATTATTTGAGGAAGTGACCTAAAAGATAAGAAACAAAGAGCAAAAAGGCTGCTGTACTGATGAAAAAAGCGTTGGTATGGTAGCTTTTTTAATTAGGATAAAAAATTTGTAGATGCCGTTTATGAACAGAAAACGAGAATATGTATTACTTATTAGTAGGAAGTTTGTACAATATATTACGGTAACCGTTGTATGACTAACTATATTTTGCTTTTCAAACGGATTGCTGTCTGCTATAATAAGCACTCATATAGAGTCGAGAAAGAAAGGTGTTCCTATGATAGAGTATTATATACCTACTGGATACAGTGAAACAGAGCTAGTGGAAAGGCGTTCCAGGTTTATCAGCCAGATTAGGAGTGTGGAGTGTTATTCTGATGACGGTGAGCTTCAAGGAACTGTTAGAAAGCCTATGCTTAATGTTTGTCAGAGGGAGAATGTTACGAATGTGGTTTGTGTGGTTTCTAGGTATTCTGATGGAATTCCATTAGGTACTGGAGATTTGGTTCGAGGCTGTGCGCCGGAATGTGTCTGCCTTTGATGGTTTGATTGTAAACGTAGATATGGTGCCGACGTACTTATTTTTTCTCTTATTCCCGAGGTGCGTACCCATGACTTTTCTGCTCATGTCTTAGATATCTCTAATGGAACAATAGAGTTGATGGAAGTGGGGGAATACTTCAAGGATGTATCTTGGCAGAAGCCGAGAAGGAAAGATTAACGATAATATTTATTTTTAATTCCAAGCCTTAGGTTAAATCCACTGCCTTTTAGGCGGTAGAGCTTTAGCGGAACTTTCGTTTGGTGGGGGATGTGGTATAATGGCTGTACTGAGCAAAGGAGGTACAGAGAAATGGCCAGATATAGAAAAGAGAGTCATACCGTATCAGACATCAAGTACCATTTTGTATGGATCACAAAATATAGGTATGAAGTATTAAAGGGAAGCGTAGCCTTTAGGCTACGGGAATTACTGAGGCAGGGATGTGAAGCAAATGGGATCGAAATCCTAAAGGGAGGAATCCAAAAAGACCATGTACATATGTTGCTATCCTGCCCGACAAATATAGCACCGAGTGAAATTATGCAAAGGCTGAAGGGGAGAACATCCAAACTATTACAGGAAGAATTCCCGGAATTGCGAAAGAAATATTGGGGACAGCATATATGGGGAAGGGGATATTTCTGTGGAACAGTGGGAGAAGTGGATCAGAAGATGATAGAGGAATATATAGCCAATCAGGGAAAAGAGGAAGGAAACGATAACTTTAAAATAGGAGAAGAGTAGCTACTTAAGTAGAGCTTTAGTGGACTTTCAGTCCAAGGAAAAGGGCTTTAGCCCGAAAGTGAGTTTCAGTCACAAAAAGGAGGGCTTTAGCCCTAATGCGACTTTCAGTCGCTTAACCGTGGCCTTTAGGCCACATCAACCCACCGGCTTCAGCCGGTGGTGGTTGAGTATTTTTTTTGTGAGGTGCTTATGGAATTGTTACAACTAAAATATTTTCGCGAGGTTGCCCGTACACAGCAACTTTCTAAAACAGCGCAAAAACTGCATATTGCTCAGCCCTCTCTCAGCCAGACTTTGAAACGGTTGGAGACGGAACTTGGTTTTCCTTTGTTTGACCGTCATGGAAAAGGAATTTCTCTGAACTCGGCGGGTGCTATTTTTCTCAAATATGTGGAGGAAATCTTCACTGCTCTTGAGAATGCCAAACTGGAACTTGAAGAGTTACAATATCAGGGAAATAAAACGGTCTCTCTCTATGTAGGATCTGCGTCTATGCTTCTTCCGGATCTGGTTCAGAGAATTCAGGAAGCAGACCCGGATATCCGGCTACAGATTACACAACAGACTCCGGATCCTGAAAAATCTGCATCTACATTGGCTTTGACTTCTGTACACACGCATTTACCAGACAATGATGAACGGATTTTTTTGATGCATGAACCTATCAAAACTGTTCTTCCATGTAGCCATAGGCTGGCATCTCAATCTTTCCTGTCTGTAGAGGAAATCTGTCAGGAGTCCTTTTTGGAATTAACGATACATACAAATCTGACCGCCATTGTACACCATTTTTGCGAGCGTTACCAATTTAAGCCTAATGTGACCACTATTGTAGATACGCCGGCCATTATGCGTGACTTGCTTTTGCTGGGTCATGGAATTGCATTCATTCCTGTATATACATGGAATGATTTTATAACCCCGTCCATGACTCTTAAAACAATATCCGGAATGCCCATGGAACGGTTTCTGATGTTGTCATGGAATTCATCGCATTTTCAGACAGCTGCCGTTCAGACATGCCGTGATATTATTGTACAATATTTTAAAGAATATAGTTTGCGATTCCCAGAATCAGCGGAAGAGAAATAATACACAATAGTGTACTTAAGCAGACTTCTTTTACTGCCTGCGTATAGTTCTGTTCATACAGCTGAGCAAATATCGCTACATTGGAACCGACGGGGGCAGAGGCCGCAATTAGGATTGTCAGTTTCATCAAGTGGTACTTTTCGGGAAATAAAAGCATCAGTGGGATTGTCAGCAGGGGGATTATAATAAGGCGTACAAAGGTACAGCGATATGCTACACGTTCAGAAAACAGGGAGTGAAGCGGAACCTGCCCCAGATATACCCCTAACACCATCATCGCAAGAGGTCCATTCATAGCCGCAATCGTCCCCACCACATTATGTACGGTTTCCGGCAGTGATACCGGTAGCAGGAACAGCGTGATTCCTGCCAAAAAGCTAATGATGATTGGATTGGTGCTAAGCCGTTTCACAGAAACAAGGGAATGCTCTCCTGTAATCGTTACCAGACCATAAGTCCACTGCAGGATATTAAGCAGGGCAACGAAAGAGGATACATAAAATACGGCTTCTCCTCCTAGCGTCATCTCTACCAGTGGAATTCCAATGAACCCCGCATTGGAAAACGCAGCTCCAAATCTTTCGATTTTCTGTTCTTTTGGAAAGGCCATACGGGCTGTGATGATTGCAAGAATCAGGGATAGTAGCGCAGCAAAAAAGGATACCGCCAGACCTTCTAAACGCTCTATAGAAAATTCTGCTAAATAGGATTTTAAAATTGCTACCGGCATAACGACATATAATAGTATTCTGCCAATATCTGCGCTTCCTTGTTTGCTGACCAGCTTATTTTTATATAGAAAATATCCAATGCTCAGATACGCAAACATCACCAGGTTCTGCTTCAATAATAATGTAATAATGTCCATATGAATATCTCCCTTGTCTTTTTTCAGCATGATTGTATCATATATCTATATATCAAAGAAAATACAAATTTTCCTACGTATCCATAGTTTCTGTCATATAAAAATAAAATTGTTGACAAATATCTGAAATCGGACTATACTATGCTCTAAACATCCGAAATCGGATATTGAAAGGAATATTTAAATGGAAAAGAATATTAAAAAACAAATTGATATCATAAACCAACGGATTAAAGAGTTGAATTCACTTTATCGCATAGCGGCTGGTAAATCCGGAATTTCTGACGGTGAGGTCTGCATTTGGTCTACTTTATTATGTGGAGAAGAAGAATATTCCCAACAGGATCTTTCAGATTTGCTTTTTTTGCCAAAACAGACTGTCAATTCGATTGTTTCCAATCTTATAAAAAGAGGCTTTGTATATTTGGAACATGTTCCAGGAACCCGTAACCGCAAGGTTATTCGATTAACTCAAGAAGGCAGGGAATATGGGGAGAGTAAAGTGATGTGGATTTTTAATGCAGAGCAAAAGGCGCTTGAACAGACAGACCCGGAGCAGGTGCAGTCCGCTATTAAAATGATTGAAAAATATATACTCTCTTTTAAGAAAGAAATTGAAGAAAAATGATGTAAAGAAGATGGAGTATGTTATGAATGAAAAAATATTTGAGATACTGGAATATCAAAAAATATTGGAGATGTTGGAGAAGCACGCAACTTCCCAGCCGGGTATGGCTTTGTGCAGGAGTCTGATGCCGGAGACTGATATAGAGAAAATTCAGAATATGCAGCATGAAACATCTGCAGCAAGAGAGCGTATCAGGCATAACCATGAGATAACTTTTTCAAAGGTTACAGACTTAAGCAGAGTATTTGAAAAATTAGAGAATGGAAGTTCGCTTACGCCTGCCGAACTGTTGAGAATTTGTAACTTGCTCGATTCTGTCAGCAGCGCAAAATCTTATGGATGCCGTGAAGTATCAGAGGAAAAACGTGATCTCTTGGATTCACGTTTCAATCAATTATCACCTCTGACTAAAATAAATCAAGAAATCCGCCGTTGTGTCCGTTCGGATACGGAATTATTTGATACAGCCAGTACAGGGCTTGAAAAGGCACGCAGAAAAATTAGGGCTGCAGAAGAGAAAATCCAGAATCAGTTAAGAGCTTTTATTAGTGGAAAATACCGTAATTATCTTTCAGAAACATTCATCAGTCAGCGGGATGGTGCTTATTGCCTTGCTGTAAAATATGGCTGCCGTAATAAGGTATCAGGTACGGTACATGGGCAGTCCGGCAGTGGCGGAACCGTCTTTATTGAACCGAAAAGTGTTGCGGCTGCCAGCAGCGAACTTCAGGATCATAAATACCAGGAGCAGATTGAAATCGCTATTGTTTTAGGTGATCTCAGTGATATGGTGAAAGCACAGTTAAAGTATGTGAAAAAGGATTATACCATCCTGACACAGCTTGATTTTATTTTTGCAAAAGCATATTTGTCAGAATATTATAATGGGACGGCTCCCATTTTGAATAAGAAAAAAATCATCAGTATCAAAGAGGGGCGTCATCCTTTACTTGACCCGGAAAAAGTGGTTCCTACGACTATGGAGCTTGGAAGGGATTATGACTTGCTTGTTATTACAGGTCCTAATACAGGCGGAAAAACACTGACCATGAAAACCATAGGAATCATGACGCTCATGGGGCAGGCAGGTTTACACATACCTGCCGCTGCGGGTTCTGAATTATCTGTATTTAAAGAAGTGTTTGCGGATATTGGAGATGAACAAAGTATTGCACAAAGTCTTAGTACTTTTTCTGCGCATATGACAAATATTATTAAGATTCTTGGTGCCGCGGATCAAGATTCTCTGATTTTGATTGATGAGTTGGGTTCGGGAACGGATCCGGCAGAGGGAGCGGCATTGGCGGTCGCAATCCTGTCCAAACTGCATAATAAGCAGATCAGAACGCTTGCGACCACCCATTATGTACAGATAAAAAACTATGCATTGACCACGGAAAGGGTGCAGAATGCCTGCTGCGAATTTGATGTGGAAACATTAAGCCCCACTTATCGATTGATGATTGGCGCGGTTGGTGAGAGCAATGCTTTTGCGATTTCAAAAAGGCTTGGCCTGGAGGATGATATTATTGCTGACGCAAAAGAATATCTCCAAAAAGAACAGGCTTAAAAAATGATATGACAAAATATAAGTATGAGTTATATGTTCTTTAGATGAAAATGGTTGCTTAGGAAGGAGTGTGAAAAAGTGGAGAGTTTCTATCAATACCTGCCTTTTGAAGTAGATAAAGTGCATTATGCCGTACCAATGGATTATGTTGCATATATTGTGTCAGCAACAGATTCATATCCATATTGTATACCGCCGAGACGGAAGGTCTATATTGACTGCATTATGAAAATCGAACAGAAACTGATAACAGTAGTTGAATTGTCTGCTTTTAGCAAACACATGTTATCTGATAAGGAGAGCTGTCAGCGGCCGCTTATATTGATATTGGGTTATCAGGACAGTATGCTGGGAGTACTGGCAGATTACATAGGTCCTCCGGTAGAGTTTTCGAAATTAAATTTTGAAGCAGATGTAATGGGGCAGCATACTTTTTTTAATTGTGGTGAGGAACAGTCTATTCTATTTGATGTGCCTCAATTTTACAGAGAACTGGCTATGTCTTAATTTTTATGGGAGGAATTATGGATAAGAGTCTAAACAGTAATATTATAAAGCAAACAGAAACAAATATATTAGGATATGAAAAGATTGGAAAATTGATCAGGATGTATGCAATTCCAAGTATCATTTCTATTCTTGTAAATGCTTTGTATAATATGGTTGATCAGGTATTTATAGGAAGGGGAGTAGGATATTTAGGAAATGGCGCGACCAATATTGTATTTCCCATTACGATTGTGTTCGCTTCTTTTGCTCTTATGTTTGGTGACGGTTCATCGGCATATTTGAGTTTAAAGTTGGGGGAGAATCAAAAAGAAGATGCCGGTATAGGAGTAGCAAACGGAATTATATCGGCGGTTGCCATATCTATTATCTTCACTGCAGGTGTCTTGCTTTTTTTGCCTCAGTTGCTGAATTTATTCGGATGTACACCGAACCTGGAGGGCTATGCGAAGGACTATGGGTATATCATCACAATAGGTCTGCCTTTTATGATGATAGGTACGACTGTTAACTCTATCATCAGAGCAGATGGAAACCCGAAATATGCTATGATTACTATGGTGACGGGAGCGATTCTGAATGTGGTTTTGGATCCAATATTTATATTTGTATTCCATTGGGGCGTAAAGGGTGCGGCAACAGCGACCATAATCAGTCAGATTATTTCATTTTTACTCAATATAATGTATTTGGGAAAACTAAAAACAATCAGGCTAAAGAACCATTTTAAGTTTAGTTTTTCGGTTGCCAGAAAAGTATCATCTCTTGGTATCAGCAGTTTTATCACACAAATGAGTGCAGCACTGATAATAGGACTTCAAAACAATTTATTAAAAAAATATGGTGCACAGTCTGTTTATGGTCCGGAAATCCCTCTTACCGTTCTTGGAATTGTAATGAAAGTGAACGAAATACTAAATAGTATTGTCTTAGGTCTTGCAATGGGATCTCAGCCTATCATTGGGTTTAACTATGGCGCAAGAAAATACGAAAGGGTAAAAAAGACACTAAAGGTCGTAATTATAAGCAGCTTGACCATAAGTACCGTTGCGTTTTTATTATTCCAGACAATACCGGATAAAATCATCGTTCTTTTCGGAAGCAGTACAGATTTAAAATATATGGAGTTCGCAAAGCTGTCATTTCGGATTTATCTTCTGATGATTATTGGAAATGGTGTTCAAACTCCTGTCGGGATATTTTTACAGTCAATTGGAAAAAGCGCGAAAAGCGCATTGCTGTCTATGTCAAAACAGGTATTGTTTTTGGTTCCAGGAATGTTGTTGTTGGGGCATGTCTTTGGAATAAACGGTGTTTTATATGCAAAACCGGTTTCAGAGGGATTGGCATTTTTGTTGTCTATCGTCTTACTCGTGTCTGAACTCCGCTTATTTGGCAGAGCTAAGAGTCAGTCTGCTGCATTGGTTGGCGATGCTGATATTAACCATACTTTAGACAGGCCTATACTAATCACAGTTTCCAGAGAATATGGCTCCGGCGGGCGGTATATTGGAAAAATGATAGCTGAGAGATTCGGAATTAGGTTTTACGACAAAGATATTATTATTAAACTGGCAGAAAAAACAGGATTATCTGAAGAATATATTGAGAATCATGAACAGAAAAGAAATCTCTTATCTGGTTTCAATAAGGGGTACTATAATGGCCCAAATAGTGGAGATGAATTATTCATCAAAGAATCTGAGATTATCAAGGAAATAGCAGAGCAGGAATCCTGTGTCATAATCGGACGATGCGCGGATTACATTCTGAAGGACAGAGAGAATCTTGTAAAAGTTTTCATATACAGCAATATGGAGGATAAAGTAAAGAGGGCGGTCACATATTATGGGCTTGCACAGGATAAAGCAGAAAAAGAGATTAGAAAAAATGATAGAGAACGTGCAATTCATTATAAGCATTATACGGACAGGGATTGGACGGATCGATCAAACTACGACATATGTATGAACGGTGATTTCCTGGGCGTTGAAAAAACGGCGGAGCTGATCTGCGCAATGGTAAGAGAGAAACTGAATATTGTGGAAATATAATCTTGAATAAATTTACATAAAAATACCTAAATTTACAATATTTAACATTTTTTATGTGTTATTCTTTGTACAGTTTTAGACGATATTTAGAAATTTAATGTAACTGTCAAAGGAGGAACTATGAAAAAAATATCCTTAAATCATGACTGGCTGTTTGCCAAAGGAACAATTACAATGATGGAAATGTTCATGGGAAGCGGAGAAAAGATTCGTAATATTGATCTGCCCCATGATGCCATGATCTGTCAGGAAAGAACAAAGACTACGGCAAATGCGCACCAAACCGGATTCTATCCGGGGGGAGAATATACTTATATCAAGCAATGGAATGTCCCGGAAAATTGGAAAGGCAACACGGTAATGCTGGAATTCGAGGGAATAGCGGACACCTGCCGCATTTATTTGAATGGTGCTCTGGTATCCGTAAATCATAATCCATATAACAGCATTTTTGTGGATGCCGCAAATTATCTGAAATTTGGGCAGACCAATGAGATTAAAGTGGAAGTATGCAGTGTAGAGCAATCCAGCCGCTGGTACAGCGGCGCCGGCTTATACCGTCCGGTGAATGTCTGGGTGGGCGGTCCGGTACACATTCCGGCGCGGGGCGTGCGTATAGATACGAAAGAGGCAGATGATGATACGGCTGTTTTAGAGGTGATGGTTCCTGTTTGCAACCGGGCATCGGCTTCTGCTGATTTGCAAATGGAGATTATCTTGCGCAATGCAAATAAAGCAGCAGTTGTGAAAGAGTATGCCCGTATGACGGCTTTTGGAGATAGTACGCAGATGTGCAATATGTGCCTGACCATAGAACATCCTGTTTTGTGGAGTGATGAAACCCCTGGCCTGTATACTTGTGAAATCATGATCAGAGAAGGCGAAAATGTGATAGATAGTGTGAGTATACCCGTGGGAATCCGTACACTTCGGCTAAATGCAAAGCAGGGACTGCTGGTCAATGGAAAACCGGTAAAACTTCGTGGTACTTGTATCCATCATGATAATGGGCTGATTGGCGCGGCAACATTTCCGGACGCGGAATACCGTCGTTGTTTACAGATGAAGGAAGCTGGATTTAATGCGATTCGCAGTTCTCATCATCCTATGAGCAAGGCAATGCTGGACGCCTGTGACCGCCTTGGAATGTTTGTTATGGACGAACTGTCTGATATCTGGACACGAACCAAAAATCAACATGACTACGCCAATTATTTCCCTGATTTCTGGAAACGGGACGTAGAAAATATGATTGAAAAGGATTACAATCATCCAAGTGTCATTATCTATTCTACGGGGAACGAAATACCGGAAGCAGGTACACCGCGCGGGGCAGAGTGGAACAGAAAGATACATAGGGAAATAAAAAGACTGGATTCTACACGTTATACGACCAGTGGTATTAATGGTCTGATGGCAGGAGCTGACAGAATGGGAGAAATCATCTGTCAGGCAAGCGGGATGACACCGGAGCAGCTTGCGGCAATGCAGGAACCGCAGGAGTCAGCGGCTTCGGAACGTGGGGGAGCGGATGCTGTAAATGGAATGGCAGAGGTTATGGTAGGTCCCTTGGCAGATGCCATTGCTACAAGTCCCATTTTGGAGGAACTGATCGGTGAATTTGCAGCGGCAAATGATATTGCGGGATATAATTATCTGACAGCGCTTCATGAAGAAGATCACCGGCGGCATCCTAACCGTGTGGTATTGGGAACAGAGACATTTCCGGCAGATATTGTCCATCTCTGGGATATTGTGATGAGAAATCCTTATGTCCTGGGAGATTTTACATGGACGGGATATGACTATCTGGGAGAGGCCGGATGTGGTATTTTCCACTATGACGGTGGAGAAAACTTTTCGGCGCACTGGCCTGACAGACTAGCCGGAATTGGTGATATTGATATTTTGGGAGACCGAAAGCCAATCAGTTATCTGCGGCAGGCTGTGTTTGGAATTGGAAATGTTCCGGCGATTGGCGTACTTCGTATGGATAAGACTGACAAGACAGCAGGAAAAACACCATGGATGTGGAAAGATAATATTGCGAGTTGGACATGGCATGGTTACGAAGGAAAAACAGCTAGTGTGGATGTCTATGCCAATGCGGAGGAAGTGGAATTACTTTTAAATGGAAAGAGTTTCGGGAGACAGCAGGTATCCGGAACGTATCTCGCCACTTACAATGTGCCTTATCGGCCGGGGAAATTGGAAGCCATCAGCTATGTGTCAGGAAAAGAAGCAGGCCGGTACGCACTTGTTACAGCAGGAAAAGTGGAACGGCTGAATATAGAGGCGGATCGGACGGAACTTCCGGCAGATGGAGAAAGTCTTGCTTTTGTGAAAATCCGATTGATGGATGCTGACAAAAATTTCAACCGCCAGCAGGAAGCGACGGTTACGGTGAAAGTTGAGGGGAATGTGGTACTCCAGGGATTTGGAAGCGCCAATCCAAGCTGTGAGGGCAGTTACCAAAATAATACATGGAATACTTATGACGGAACCGTAATGGCTGTAATCCGGTCGTCAAAGAAGCCCGGGCAGGCGAAAATTACCGTTTCTGCGGAAAATTGTGAAGACGAGATTCTTGTAATGAATATAGAATAGAGGAGGAAAGGAATATAATCTGGAAAAAGTGGATGAAAAAAGGAGAGCATACTAAGGGGGAAAAAGATTGCTTTTCTGGGTTCCTCTGTAACTTATGGCGCATCATCACAGGGAAGTTCATTTGTAGATTATATTGGAAAGCAGTGCGGAAGTAAATCCGTAAGAAAACCTCTCCATAGAAAATGATTCACCAGATTGCTGTCATAATCCTCTGCCGAATCTGAAACCTGCAGTGAGTCTGGTTTCGGGATAGAGGATTTTGCGCACAGCGAGGAAATGGTTTTCGGATCAGGATTGATCGGCAGGCTGCCGATAATATAATTCAAGCTGTTTTGAATTTTATCCAGCCGTTTGATTTTTTTTTGCAATTTCTGTGCATGGAGACGAAGATAATCCTGAAGCAGCCGGATTATGGATCAGAGAGCGGATAATGGGGATTGGGAGATCCGCATTGCGTAGTTCATGTACAAGCTTCAGACACTGGCAGTCTTCTTCACTAAAGTTATAATAACCGTTCTTTTTGTTTACTTCCAGAGTGATCAATTGATCTTTTATAAGAGACCTACCTGAATCATGGATATGATGAGGAAAAGGGTATTCCGAACCTGGAAGCGGAAGATTAAAAAAGCGTCGGAGTACAGGGGCGGAGAGTATCTGAAGGAAGAAGCGAAAGATATCTACACCCCGGTGAAATGGAGATGCGCTTTCGGAAATGAGTTTGCCATGTCAACCAATGCGGTGCTTCATGGCGGGCACTGGTGTCCGGAATGCTTAAAGAAATCCTGGGCTTATCCGAAGATCGACAGAAAGAATCCGTTCTACGCGTAGGTTTGGGATTCGCAGCACAGCCCGGAGGAAAACTATGAGATTCCGATGCAGTACAGTGCTTACGAAATTACCCGGGAATTGAAAGAGAAGCTGGGGATGTAATAGCTTCAATTTCTGATTAACACTCCTGCTTTTTTGGCTGTTTACGGAATTCATTTGGTGTAATGCCATATTTTTTCTTAAAAACATTTTGAAAATATGCCTGACTGGAGAAGCAAAGATAATTGCTGATTTCACTGAGAGACTTATCTGTGTATGTAAGCAGACTTTTTGCTTCCTCCAGTTTACACCGCATAATAAAACTGCTCATATCAAATCCTAATTCCTTTTTGAAGTGCTTCGTAATGTATGAGCGGCTTTTTCCGACAAAGGCAGCTACATCATCAATCTGAATCGGTTCATTCGGACGTTGGGAAATGTATTGTATACATTGAAAGACTTCTTTTGATAGCCCTTCTATCGGTATTTTGCGGTTACCTACTCGGGTAGTAAAGTCTGCCATCATTGTATAGTTTAGCGTATTAAAAGCATCAATATCTTGTGTTCTTTCACATTCATGTATGTAGAGATCACTTAGTTGGTAAGCCTGTTCCGTATCTAATCCGCCTGCAATAGCAGCGCGGGTTGCCAATGTCGCGGAGACAATAAAAAGATTGCGTGTGTGCTGCAGAATATTGGATGACAGAATTCCGGTCTTGATTGGATTTTCTGCAATCTGCTTTTTAAATGATGCCTCTAGCCGGGGAACATCTCCATGAGTAATACAATCCATGAAAGCCTGCTCAAATTCATATGTATTGTGAAAGTCCAGATATTCCCTTTTATTATACATTTCCATGGAATACTGGCGCGAAATATTATTCTGGATTGAATTATCAATTCGTGTCTGAAAGTGTTCTGAAACTTCAATTTTTTCCCCATTTATGCACAAATGAATAAATGACAGCATGTGAAGAAACTGGTTGAATGTAATGCATGGTGTATTTATGAGGATATGTTTCATTTCCTCAGCGCTTTCTCCGGTTAGGCAGCACTCACGCAGAAAACCCTGTATGGTATCTTCTGAAACAGGTGTGCTGAATATTGGCCCAATCACAATGAAATCCATTTTAGATGGAGAATTATTGATATTAACAAAGCCGAAATAACTGTACGAATCCGTAATAAAATAATCTGGATTAGTAGAAAACTTTATCTTTGATTCCAGAATTGCATTCCGTGTACCCATTTTTTTCAGCACAGAAGGGCAGGACCATTGTATCTCACTGGGCCATTGAAAATAGAGTATAGGGATAAATGTGGAAGCGTAAAATTGTTGGCAAAAGTCAGTAATATCTGTAATCATGAAGATTCTCCTTTTCAAAAATATTGTATCTGTTGTTTCGATTTTATAATAAGAAAACCATAATTACAATACAAAATATGATTTTTCAAGTATTCTTATAAAAAATACAGGGAGGTAATCATGGAACCTAAAGAATTAAAAAAATTGATATCACAGATGACATTAGACGAAAAGGCAGGACTTTGTTCAGGAGCGGATTTTTGGAGTACAAAGGGAATTGAACGTCTGGGGATTCCGTCCGTGACAGTATCGGATGGACCACATGGATTACGTAAACAGAAAGATGCCGCTGATCATCTTGGGATAAATGAAAGTATAAAAGCAGTCTGCTTTCCAGCAGGATGTGCAGTGGCGGCCAGTTTCAGCAGGGAAATGGCAAGACTTTTGGGAGAAACTTTGGGAGAAGAATGCCAGGCAGAGGATGTCAGTGTTATTTTGGGACCTGCAATGAATATTAAGAGATCCCCGTTATGCGGAAGGAATTTTGAGTATTATTCTGAAGATCCTTTGGTATCATCTGAAATGGCTACGGCCTATATTAATGGAGTTCAGAGCAAGTATGTAGGCACCAGTCCGAAACATTTTATGGCAAATAATCAGGAGTATCATCGTATGACCAGTTCCTCAATAATGGATGAACGGACGATGCGGGAAATTTATTTGGCTTCATTTGAAAGTATGGTAAAGAAATCGAAACCATGGACGATTATGAACTCTTATAATCGTCTTAATGGAACTTATATGTGTGAAAATCAGGAGATGTTGACAGATGTACTGAGAAACCAGTGGGGATTTGACGGTTATGTGATGACTGACTGGGGGGCAATGAATGAACGTGTTGCTGCGTTAAAAGCAGGATGTGAACTGGAGATGCCCTCATCAGCAGGAGTTACAGACGCAGAAATTGTTTCAGCAGTCAAGTCGGGTGAGTTAGATGAAAAGGTTCTGGATGAGGCTGTTTTTCGAATTCTGAATATAACATATCGGTATCTTGAAAATAGAGATGGAAAAGCTGTGTTGAATCTATATTCCGGACACGATATTGCAAGGAAGATTGAAGAAGAAAGTATTGTACTTTTAAAGAATGAAGAAAATATCCTTCCGCTTTCAAAAAAAATGAAAGTGGCATTTATGGGAAAGTACGCTAGTAATCCAAGATATCAAGGTGGTGGAAGTTCTCATATTAATAGTTTTCGTGTGGAATCTGCAGTAGAAGCATCAGATGAAAATGAACAGATTATATATGCCCAGGGATACGATGATGCTCTCGATGAAATCAATGAACAGATGCAAAAGGAAGCCATAGAAGCAGCGAAAAACGCAGAAGTGGCAGTTGTATTTGCAGGCTTACCAGACAGCTTTGAATCGGAAGGATATGATAGGAAGCATCTACGCATGCCAAAATGTCAGAATCGACTGATCGAGGAAATAGCAGCGGTACAACCAAATGTAGTGGTAGTTCTGCACAATGGAGCTCCAATTGAAATGCCTTGGATTGACCAGGTGAAAGGTGTATTAGAGGTATATTTGGGGGGACAGGCTGTCGGCAGAGCTACATGGAACGTGTTGTACGGCGAGGTAAATCCCAGCGGACGGCTTCCTGAGACATTTCCGCTCCGTTTGCAGGATACTCCTTGCTATTTATACTATGGCGGTGAGAATGATGAATCAGAGTACAGGGAAGGGGTATTTGTAGGATACCGGTACTATACGTCAAAGTCTATAGAGGTATTGTTTCCATTTGGATATGGCCTCTCCTATACAACATTTACGTACAGTAATCTAAAATTTGATAAAACCAGTATGAAGTCTTCTGAGAAATTAAAGGTTACAGTAGATGTTACAAATACAGGTGAAAGAACAGGAAAAGAAGTGGTGCAGCTTTATGTAAGTGCCAAGGAAAGTAACGTTATCCGTCCAGTAAGAGAACTGCGAGCATTTGAAAAAGTGGAACTTTGTCCCCAGGAGACGAAGCAGGTCGTATTTGAACTGGATGTCCGTGCATTTGCTTATTGGGACGTGAGAATACATGACTGGTATGCAGAAACAGGAGAATATGAGATTCAACTCGGAAAAGATGCCTCTCATATGATAGTATATGGAAATATACATTTGGAAGCAGAAGGAAATATTCCGAAGGTCTATACCTTGAATTCAACGCTTGGAGAGATTATGGCTGATTCAAAAGGAAGGGCTGTTTTCGGGAAGATTATGGGAAGCATCATGGGTGGAAATACAGAAGAAACACAAATGAAGTCGGATTCTCAGGGGGAGGGTATGATGAATCAGGAAATGTTTACTGCTATGATGGAAGGGATGCCTCTTCGACAGATGCTTAGTTTTATTCCAGGAATTCAGAAAGAGACGATTCTGGAGTTGATAGATGCTTTAAATGGATGAAGCCCATATTTACAATAAGAAACTCATAGTTGTAATACAAGCATAAGATAATTTGCTATATTGATTTCAGAAATTAATATAGAAAAGGAGAAGAGAAAATGGGAAAGAAAGACAAAAACGCGGTCAGATATGACCGTGACGGAATTCAGAAGGTAATGCGGACACGAGACTATTTTGCAGATTCGTTAGGGATGTTTGCGCTGAATATTATCAGTGGACTGGTGGGACAGCTTACATATTTTTATACGGATAAAATAGGGATTGCTGCTGGGGCAGTTGGAACGGTATTTATGCTCTGCAAAATTTTGGATGCATTTACTGATTTGATCATGGGGAATATTGTAGATAATACAAAACCAGGAAAAGAAAAGTACCGCCCATGGCTTCTAAAGGCAGGTGTTCCGGCAGGTATTCTGCTGGCATTGATGTTCACAGTGCCAAAGGGTGGCCAAGGAATCCAGATTGCTTATGCAATGGTAACAAATCTGGTGCTTACGGCAGTATTATACACTGCAATCAGTATTCCATATTCATCGCTCATGATTGTGCGTACAAATAGTCAGGAAGAAAGAGGATACATGGGTACATGGAGAGCTGCTTCGGGATATGTGTCTGGCATGGTGATCGCAATTGCGATTATCCCAATCACTAATATGTTGGGAGGAAATCAAAGTGCATGGATTAAGGTAGGTGTTATCTTTGGTGCGCTTATCGTACTTGCCATGCTGATCTGTTACAAATATGCAAAAGAAACAGCGGTTATAGCAGGCAATGATACACAAGATAATTCCGTGCAGACAGAAGAAGATGACAACCTGGGTATGAAAGAAGCTCTTGGTTATTTATTTAAAAATAAATATTGGATTATTGTCCTTGTTGTAAACTTTATGTCACAGGTATCTTATGGGCTTTCTAATACATCCGGTACATATTATTGTAAATGGATTTACGGAGACGATAATTTGGTGGCAGTTTTGGGAGGTGTGGGTCTTATTCCAACAATTTTAGGATTTTTGTTAGTAACACCTCTTGTAAAAAAATTGGGGGCAGTTACAACGATAAAGGCATCTCTTGCAATGGGATTGATTGCCAGTGCGATACGCCTTGTGAATCCATATAATTTCACACTAAATACGGCTATGGGATGTATTGTAACCTTTACGAATATTCCGACAATGTGTCTTGGCGGCGTTTTGACTGCAATGGCTGTAGATTATAATGAGTACAAGTTTGGTAAAAGAATGGTAGCTCGTTCTGGAAGTGCCATTAGTTTTGGCTCTAAAATCGGCAGTGGAATTGGAGCTTCACTGGTGAGCTGGTGCCTGGCAGCGGCAAGCTATAGTGCAGAAACAGAAGCAGCAAGAGTAGCGGCAGGCGAAGCAGTTTCTATGGCAACACGGCAGGCAATCTTCACATTTTCCATCTATGTGCCATTAATTCTGTTTATAGTTATGTTTGTGATGACCAGTAGATTTGATTTGGAAAAGAAGATTGGAGAAATTCAGGGAGAAATAGCAAAGCGAAAAGAGCAGGCAGTGGAAAAGTAAAAGAAAAATAGAAAATCGAAAAGTGAATATTAAGAGGTGCAGATATGATCATTTATGATTTTAGAGTGGAGTATCAGACAAATCCAGTAGGTCTTTCTGTTAGAAAGCCGAGGTTTTCATGGAAAATAAAATCCGATAAAAAAAATACCATTCAAAGTTCATACTGCCTTCAAGTGACCAGTGGCGGAAGATGCTTCTGGGACAGCGCAAGAACGGAATCTGATAATTCCGTTCTTGTGCCATATGAAGGAAAAAAACTGGATGCGGAAACAACATATACAGTGAAACTAGGAGTAGAAAATAATCATGGTGAGTATGCGGAGGCGCATATGACATTTGAAACAGGCATCTTTGACCCGAAAACATTTACGGCAGAGATGATTACCCATGATTTTCCAGAGGAAGAAACAGCATGCCCTGTCTTTTATCGGACATTTACTGTAGAGAAAAAAGTGGAAAAGGCTTATATATATGCAACGGCACATGGAGTATATGAATTAAGACTGAACAGAGAGCGGATAGGACAGGACTATATGATGCCCGGTTGGACCAGTTATCATAAGCGGCTTCAATACCAGCAGTATGATATTACGGAGGAGTTACGCAAAGAAAATGAGATTACGATGACGGTCGGAAACGGATGGTATAAAGGCATCCTGGGGTTCGACTGTAAACCGAACCGGTATGGAAACAGGGTAGAGGCATTTGCGGAAATTCATATCATTTATCAGGATGGAAGCCGTGAAATTATTGCTACAGATGAGACCTGGAAGGTAAGAACCGGAGAAATCTATTACAGCGAAATATATATGGGGGAGACGGTAGATACATGTCAATTGAAGAAAAAGGAAGGAAATGTGTCGGCCGTCCCATTTGATAAGTCTGTTCTCGTGGCACAGGAAAGCGAGCCGGTGCGTGTCACGGAGCGGCTCGCGCCGAAGAAAATCTTCACGGATTCCAAAGGGAATCATGTGGTGGATTTTGGGCAGAACATCACGGGGCTTGTGGAAATCCGTACTTGCGGAGAAAAGGGGCAGACGATTGTCGTACGGCATGCGGAAACGTTGGATAAGGACGGAAATTTCTACCCGGAGACCCTGCGCTCGGCAAAGTCAGAAGATACCTTTATCTGCAACGGCAGTGAGCAGATAATGTTTCCTCATTTCACATTTCATGGGTTCCGGTATATTGCCGTGTGCGGGATCAAAGATATGAAACCTGAGATGTTTACGGCCTGTGCAATGCATTCAGATATGGAAAAGATTGGTGCTTTTCACTGTTCTAACCCGAAGGTGGTTCAACTGCAGAGCAATATTTCATGGGGGCTTCGGGACAATTTCTTTGACATTCCGACAGACTGTCCCCAGAGAGATGAACGGCTGGGATGGATGGGCGATGCACAGGTATTTTCATGGACGGCGGCGTTTAACAGGAATACCGCAAGGTTTTTCTCAAAATGGATGCATGATATCGCGGCGGAATCATCATTGGAACAGGGAGTTCCCCATGTAGTGCCGGATATTATGGGGTCCTATAGTTCTTCCGCTTGGAGCGATGCTGCCGTGATCATTCCATGGGTTGTTTATCAGAGCTACGGTGATAAAAGGATTTTGGAGGAATCCTGGCAGTGTATGCATGAATGGGTGGATTATATACACAACCATACGAATGAGAATGGTCTTTGGATGTCAGGATTCCAATATGGTGACTGGCTGGCGCTGGATAAAGAAGAAAGCGCGGACCGAACCGGCGCTACGGATAAGTATATGATCGCGAACGCGTATTATTTATATGTGACAGATTTGGTGAAACAGACAGCGGAGGTTCTTGGAAAAGAAAAAGAAGCAGAAGAGTATAGAAAATTGTATGATGAGACGTTGGATTCTTTCCGGGAGGAGTATTTTACATCCCGCGGACGTATCGTCAGTGAAACACAGACCGGCTGTGTACTTGCGCTGTATTTTCAGCTCGCAAG
This sequence comes from Lachnospiraceae bacterium M18-1, assembly GCA_000403295.2. Lineage (GTDB taxonomy): Bacteria > Bacillota > Clostridia > Lachnospirales > Lachnospiraceae > Schaedlerella. The sequence goes on from KE159609.1 coordinate 612,100, forward strand.
GGAAAAGGACAGGGAGCAGATTTTAAAAACGCTGATTGGAAATATAGAAAATCATAAAAACCATCTTTCAACAGGGTTTGTAGGAACTCCATATCTCTGCCATGCATTGTCAGAAAGCGGCGCGCATGATATGGCTTCCCTGCTGTTTATGAGAGAAGACTATCCATCCTGGCTGTATGCAGTGGATATGGGGGCAACGACCATATGGGAGAGATGGAATTCCATAATGCCGGACGGCACATTTGAAATGTCGGGGATGAATTCCCTGAACCATTATGCATATGGCTCAATCGGTGACTGGATGTACCGCAAAGTGGCAGGTATCAACCAACTGGAGCCGGGATACCACAGGTTCTGTATCCGGCCGATGTTCGTAAAGGGAATTGAGGAAACACATGCGGAACTGGAATCTCCATATGGAAAGATCGTCAGTGAGTGGAGATGTAAAAATAAAAAGATATATGTGAAAATTGTAGTCCCGGAAAATACGAGTGCAAGAATCTATCTTCCGGAAAAGGAAGATGTGATAGAAACAGGGTCCGGTACTTATGAATATGAGTATGAGACGAATACTTGCCTGAAGGCATTACGATATACCATGGACAGCAGCCTGAGAGAGATTGCGGCGCAGCCTTTGGGAAGGCAGATGCTGGAACAGGCGTCTCCGGGGATGTTTGATAATCCAATGATTGAATATGCATATCCGATGACACTAGCAGAAATGCTGGGAGCGGCGCCGGAAGCGAGGCCGTTGTATGAGGTCGTTGTGGATGCATTGAATCAGCAGGATGAGTAGACTGATTTCTGTAAAAGTAAATGAAGGAAAGGTAGATGACAGGGATGGAAAAACTCAAAGTGAAAGGGAAACGGTTTGTCAACGAATCGGGAAAAGTAGTTTTGTTACAGGGAATTAATTTTGTATGTAAAGAAAAAGAAATGGGTTATATGTGGCCGGAGCATAAAAAACTTTTTGCATGGAGTGCCGAAAGTGGATTTAACTTAATCCGCCTTGGTATCTTCTGGGATGCAGTGGAGCCGGAACCAGGACAGTATGATGATGTTTACCTAGAGCGGATCAGTGAGATCATTCGGGATGCTGAAGAGGAGAACTTATATGTATTGGTTGATATGCATCAGGATTTGTGGTCAGTGCTGTATGCGGATGGAGCGCCAAAGTGGGCCACAGTTACAGATGGGGCAGACCATCCCCAGGACTGTGCTATGTGGTTTGATGCGTATTTAAGAAGTGATGCGATTATCAATGCGGCTGACCACTTCTGGAAAAATGACAAAGCCGGAGATGAAATCGGCTTGATGGATCACTATGTGGATATGTGGGGGCATATTGCGGAAAAACTGGAAGGACATGATAATATCATTGGGTATGAGCCGATGAATGAGCCGTTTATGGGAAGTCTTGCAAGGAATACCTTCGGTATGGCAGGAATGAAGACAAAGGAAAAGTACCCAGAGTTTGATTTTGCTACCATGCAGGGTATTACGCCAGAGAGTCAGGCGTATATGGGAAGTATTGTAGGAGAGGCATTCATGGAGTTTGACAGGAATACACTGATGCCGTTTTATCAGAAAATGAATGATGTAATCCGTAAGTATACGAAGACTGCTCTTGCGACAGGTGGTAATATTTACTGCAGCGCAAATTTTCCATCTGGAATCGGTCGTGTCCTGGGAACAGGCGGAGAAGCTGAGAGCCAGCAGATTTACGCTCCTCACGGATATGATTCCGTTGTAGATAGTGATAATTATGAGAATTTTAACCGGGAAAATGTAGAAATACTATTTGCGGATAAGAAAGCAACACAGAATCGGCTTGGTATGCCAGTGATTGTAGGGGAATGGGGAGCCTTTCCTAGCAAAGATTTTACAAATTTGCTGATTGACCATATGAATGAAATTTTGGAAAAATACCAGTGGAGTTCTACCTATTGGCAGTATACTCCGGGTATGGAAAAGGATGACCACTATACGGCATTGAAGCGTGCGTATCCGGTAGAGACAGAAGGAAATTTATGCTCATATCATTATAATAGAGAAAAGAAGGAACTGGAAGTTGTCTGGGAAGGCACGGAACTGTTTTGTTTCGTTCCATTTCCGGATCTGGAAATCAAAGCCGAATCTGAGGTGAAATCAGCGGTAGAGAGCGTGCGGAAGGATTCCTGCTATGTACGCCTGTCTGCTGATAGTGTCAAGAAAAGAACCGTATGCATACGAAGCAAAAAATAGAAAGGTTGCGCTATGAAGTTTGGATATTTTGATGATGAGAACAGAGAGTATGTGATTACAACACCGGAGACACCACTTCCCTGGATTAATTATCTTGGATGCGGAGAGTTTTTTTCCCTGATTTCTAATACCTGCGGGGGGTATACATTTTACAGGGACGCAAAACTTCTTCGCTTGACCCGCTATCGGTATAATAATGTGCCGACAGACAGCAATGGAAAATATTTTTATATCAAAGATAAAAATGCAATATGGAATCCAGGATGGCAGCCCACCAGGACGAAGTTGGACAATTATGAATGTCGCCATGGAATGGGGTATAGTACATTTGTAGCATCGAAAGACTGTGTACGGGCATCCTTATTGGTCTTTGTCCCCATTGAAGATACCTGTGAGATAAGCAGACTGACATTGAAAAATGAAGGAGAGGAAGTTAAGCAATTGCAGATTTTTTCCTATGTTGAGTGGTGTCTCTGGAACGCAGATGATGATATGAAAAATTTTCAGAGGAATCTCAGTATAGGTGAAGTGGAGGTGGATGGTTCCGCAATCTATCATAAAACAGAATATCGGGAACGCCGGAATCATTATGCGGTATATGGAGTAAATACGGAGATTAATGGGTTTGATACCAGCAGAGATACTTTTTTAGGAACATACAGGGGAAATGAACTTCCGTTTGCGGTGGAGACAGGTGCGTGTACAAATTCCATGGCAAGCGGCTGGTCGCCGATTGCCTCCCATCAGATTAATCTGACTTTGCAGCCGGGAGAGGAAAAGACGTTTATATTTGTACTTGCGTACATAGAGAACACAGAAGAAGAAAAATGGGAATCTGTGGGAGTTATCAATAAGACAAATGCAAAGAAACTCCTGAAAAAGTATGAATCGGAATCTGCTGTTGAAAATGTGTTCGCAGAGCTAAAGCAATATTGGAATGGGCTTCTTTCAGGTTTCTCTGTAAAAACGGAGAATAATAAAGTCAACCGTATGGTCAATATCTGGCATCAGTATCAATGTATGGTGACGTTTAATATGTCCCGTTCCGCTTCTTACTATGAATCCGGTATCGGGCGCGGGATGGGATTTCGGGATTCCTGCCAGGATATACTAGGTTTTGTCCATCTGATACCGGAGCGTGCGAGACAGAGGATCATTGATATTGCGTCCACGCAATTTGAGAACGGAAGCGCGTACCATCAGTATCAGCCATTGACAAAGAAAGGAAATTCTGATATTGGAAGCGGATTTAATGATGATCCGCTTTGGCTGATTGCAGGAACCAGCGCCTATGTACGTGAGACAGGAGATACCACGATTCTGACTGAGATGGTGCCGTTTGATAATAATGAGGGGACAAAGGTTTCGCTGATGGAGCATTTGAAGCGCTCTTTTGATTTTACGGTACACCATAGAGGTCCTCATGGACTTCCTCTGATTGGTCGGGCAGACTGGAATGACTGCCTGAATCTGAATTGTTTTTCCGAGCATCCAGGAGAATCTTTTCAGACCTATGGTCCGAGTGAGGGGATGGTCGCTGAATCGATTTTTATTGCTGGAATGTTTGTCAAATATGGAAAAGAGTATGCGGATTTATGCAGGATTTCTGGGCTGGAAGAAGAAGCGGCGCATGCAGAAAAAGAAGTATCTTTGATGTACGATGCAGTATTGAGGAATGGCTGGGACGGGAAATGGTTTTTACGTGCTTACGATGCTTATGGGAAAAAAGTCGGTTCTGAGGAATGTAAAGAAGGAAAAATTTATATTGAACCGCAGGGATTCTGCACCATTGCGGGCATTGGCGTGAAGGAAGGACTTGCAGAGCAGGCATTGGATTCTGTGAAGGAACAATTAGATTCGGAATATGGAATCATGATTCTTTCACCTGCTTATACGACATATCATCTGGAACTTGGGGAAGTATCCTCTTATCCGCCGGGGTATAAGGAGAATGCCGGTATTTTTTGCCATAACAATCCATGGGTTTCCATTGCGGAAACTGTGATCGGACGCGGAGACCGTGCCTTTGAAGTTTACCAGAAGACCTGCCCTGCTTATGTGGAAGAATTTAGCGAAATCCATAGGACGGAGCCTTATGTCTACTCACAGATGGTGGCAGGAAAGGACGCAAAGTATTTTGGAGAGGCAAAAAATAGTTGGCTGACCGGAACAGCAGCATGGACATTCGTAAATATTTCACAGTACATTTTGGGCGCTTATCCGACATTAGATGGGCTTTCCATCAATCCCTGCGTACCGAAAGGATTCGGTGACTTTGAGATATGGCGTAAATACAGGGGAGCAGTTTATCATATCCATGTAAGCAATCCGGAAGATGTGGAGAAAGGAATCCGCAGGGTATGCGTGGATGGAAAAGAAATAGATGGTTTTGTAATTCCATATGTAGAGGGAAAGAAACAATATGTTGTAGAGATACTTATGGGAAATAATTTTGTTGTATAAAATAATCGGAGACATTGAGAAAGGATGGTTACTATACAAAAAATCATTATTATGAGTTTTTTAGACTCCGAAGAAACAAATCCAGATAAAATAAGAAAAGAGATTGGGAATAAAACATATATGGAATATTCGAAAAGTATACAGGAATCAGTACTGTTTATTTCGGATATAGAAATGCATTTAAACCAACAAGCTATTTGTAGGGACAAAAAGTGGATAACTATGACACAACGTGAATTTTCAGCCCTTCTATTTTTAGCTAAACATCCAAACTGGGTATTTTCTAAAAAACAGATATATGAAGCAATATATGGACAAAATCTTATAGAAAATGTTGATAATTCAATATATTGCTTGATTCGAAGCCTGAGAAAGAAACTGGAAAAAGATCCACAGCATCCAAAGTATATACAAACTGTTCGTGGAACAGGATATAAATTTGTGGTTTCAGAAAAATAATTCTATGGATGATTATAAAGTATCTGGTATTCGAAATCGGAAGATTATCAGTAAAACTATCATAAATCTAATGTTGTTTTTAATGAGGAGGTATGGAGAAATGAAGCATATTTGTAACCCTATTAATATTAACTACAGGTATCAGTTTACAAAGGATACGTTTAGTGGGGAAACAAAAATTGCAAGAGAGGCGGCAGATCCTTCTATGATCTGTTTTAAAGGCAAGTATTATATTTTTGCGTCTATGACATTAGGAGTATGGGAATCAGATGACCTGACAGTATGGGTAAATCATAGATTGCCAAAGAATCTGCCACTATATGATTATGCGCCGGATGTCAGGGTGATTGGGGAGTATGTTTATTTTTGTGCTTCAAATAATGAAAAGATATGTAATTATTACAGGACAAAAGATGTTGTAAATGGACCTTATGAAGAAATCCGAGGAACATTTGATTTTTGGGATCCAAATATGTTTTGTGATGAAGATGGGAAAATTTATTTTTACTGGGGATGTTCTAGTATGATGCCTGTCTGGGGAGTAGAACTGGATCCAGAAACAATGCTTCCAATAGGAGAAAAGAGGATATTGATTGAGGGAGATGCTTCTTTTAAAGGGTATGAAAGAATAGGAGAAGATCATTCGGTCGCGCCTGCTTCAGAGGAAGAAATTGAAGCAGGATATCAACTTTTTTTGAAGTCAAAAGGCATAAATCCTGATGAGATTCCACCTGAAAAAATATTTATGATCAAAGGAATATTCAGTAAAAGGCCCTATGTGGAAGGTGCATGGATGACAAGGCATGAAGGAAAGTATTATCTGCAGTATGCCTGTCCAGGGGCAGAATATAACACTTATGCGGATGGCGTATATGTATCTGATGCTCCATTAGGTCCATTTTCATTGGCAGAGAATAATCCATATTCTTATAAGCCGGGAGGATTCTTGCCAGGAGCCGGTCATGGATCTACGATGGAGGATAGGGAAGGAAATCTGTGGCATACGTCTACAATGCGTATTAGTATGAATTACTCTTTTGAACGTCGCGTCGGCATTTGGCCTGCCGGTTTTGATCAAGACGGAGAACTGTTTTGCAATCAGAGATATGGAGACTGGCCATTCGTGGTGGAAAAACGTAAGCAGGATCCATGGAGGAATCCAGACTGGTATCTGCTGAGTTATCGAAAGCCGACCAGAGCATCTTCTTCCTGCAAAGGAAAAGGCGCGGAACTGGCGGTAGATGAAAATGTGCAGACCTGGTGGCGGGCGGCACATGCGGATAGTAGTGAATGGATTGAAGTGGATTTAAAAGAAATTTGTGATGTTCATGCTATACAGATAAACTTCGCGGATGATAAAATTGAAATACCGGTACCGGGAGAAATAAGAGGAATTTCCCAAATGCGATATATTGAAGAGCAAGACTATTTTACACGCTGGGTATTGGAAGGGTCTTTAGATGGCAAACAGTATTTTATAATAGAAGATAAATCGGATGCGCAAACAGATCTTTCTCATGATTTAGTAGTTCGGGAAGACGGAGTAAAAGTTCGTTATCTTAGATTGACAGTAATTGAAATTCCGTATCATCAGAATGTATGCATTTCAGGGCTACGTGTGTTTGGAATTGGAAACGGACAGAAACCGGTTGCCCCGGAATTTACAGCAGACCGGATTAATGATCTGGATATGGAAGTAAAACTCGAAGATACTGGAGCGGTAGGCTATAATATTTTGTGGGGGCATACTCCTGATAAATTGTATCACAGCTATATGGTATTTAGCACTAAAAAAAGAGTGGGTGCGCTTGTCAAAGGACAGCAGTATTATGTACGCGTAGATGCATTCAATGAAAATGGGATTACCGAGGGGACAAAAATAGTCAGGGTATAAAGAAGATGATGTGCGTTTATTATAAACAGTGGTGTTAAAATTATATACTTTCAGACATGTTGAGAAAGCTGCGGAGACATATTTGGCCTTAGCGGCTTTTTCTGTATTCTGCTCATGTCATCCAATAAACGAAATCTATTATACTTTGATATATGGAATAGAATCAGCTTTTTAATAGTCCGTTCAATATAAAATTACAATATTATAAACAGTATTACAATACAAGGAAAAAAGAACGTGGTATTTTATAAGTAAACCTGAATTATTCACGCAGCCATTCCTGACACCAGTGCAAGCCGCGCAGTTACTGTATTTTAACCAATTATTGCTTTTCATCTATTAAGTGAATAGAAAAGACCTCCCACTTGTGGTAAAATTTAGGTGTCAAATCCAAACAAAACCGCAAGAAAAGAGGTCTCCCTATGGATATTTTAAACACCATAAGCTTAGAAAGCAATAGCCAGATTAAAATTAATTTTGACGGAGGCGATCTTTCCTCCGATGCAGGACTTCTCCTGCTGAAAGAGTTCTGTTACAAAATAGGTGCGGTGAAACTGATCAAACGTTTGTTTAAAACAAATGATCCCGCGTGGCTGCGCATCCATAAGGATGATGAAAACATGATGCAGGTCATCTACCAGATTTTTGCGGCCTATTTTGAAGATGACTGCGCTGACGAGCTGACAAACGAGCCCGTCATGTCGGCAATCATGGAGAAGGATGCCCTTGCCTCACAGCCGACACTGTCCCGGTTTTTTAACCGCATGGATGAAACAACGCTGGAGCAGATGGGCCAGATCCTGCGCCAACTTCGGAAAGTGGTTTACTCTATCAAAATGCCGGAATACATGCTCTTTGATATAGATACCACGCTATTGGATGCTTATGGCAGGCAGGAAGGCGCAGCTTTCAACTACCACTATCAGGGAAATGGTTATCACCCACTTTTTGTTTATGACGGGCTGACCGGCGATCTGATCAAAGCGCAGCTGCGGGATGGAACAAAGTACTGCAGCAAAGATGCGGATGTCTTCATGAAATCCCTGTTGGAAGAATTCATAGAAGACTTTCCGGACATTCCGCTCTATCTGCGCGGTGACAGCGGTTTTGCCTCGCCAGATTTATATGAAGTCCTTGAAGAAAAAGGCTGCAAATATGCCATCCGGCTGAAGGAAAACAGCACGCTTATCAAACTGGCGGAGGAACGTAATCAGGCTCTTTACCGTGCCACAAAACACAATCAGGTGGACTACGCAGTGGAATACGGCGAATTTTTGTACCAGGCCGGTACCTGGAGCCACCCCCGCAGGGTTGTTTTCAAAATAGAAAAACCTTATGGACAGATGATTCACATGCACACATTCATCGTCACTACGATGGAAGATCTTGCGCCTTACCAGGTAATACAGTTCTACTGCGGCCGCGGCAAGATGGAGAACTTTATCAAGGAAGGGAAAAGCGGGTTTGACTTTTCTTCCGTCAGCAGTTCTTCCATGACCGTAAACGCAAACCGCTTACAGGTACATGTGCTGGCATACAACTTATTCAATTGGTTCAGACGGCTGGCATTGGCCGCAAATATGCGGAAACTGCGGATAGACACCATCCGTTTGAAATTGCTGAAAGTTGCCGCAAGGGTGGTACGTTCAGCAAGGTATAAATATTTCAAGCTGTGCAGCAGCTGCCCGTACAAGAAAGAATTCTACGAGACGCTGGCCAACATCAGGAATCTGGTTCCACAGCTGGAATAGCAGTTATGAATGAACCTTGACAGTTTCAAAAATTACTTTATGGCACAGCAGGGATTTTGTGCCCTTTTTAGGGCAATTCCGATATGCGTTCAAGCGTTTTGTTTTGAAATGTCAAAAAAACGATGCACGAAGAGCGACTTATCGCTCCGTGAATAATTCAGGGTAAAGATTCAAAGTTTAAAGCAATATAGACGCTCATAAAAGGAGGAAATGAACATGATTCGGGATTTTAAGATTGAGTACAGGGAAAATCCAATAGGGATTGATGTAAAACCGCGTTTTTCATGGAAGCTTGAGAGTGAAAGGCAGGATGTTGTGCAGACTGTATACCAGATTCAAGTGACCAGTGGAGGTAAAATGGTATGGGACAGCGGCTGTGTAAAGAGTGACCAGTCTGTTCTGGTGCCCATGCATGGGGGAGAATTAAAGCCAATGACCACATATCAGGTGCAGGTCAGTGTATGGGATAATTATGGAGAAATAGGACAGGCGGCAGGAAACTTTGAGACTGGTTTGATGGGGGAGGAAAACTGGAAAGCAAAATGGATTACGCATACTTTGCCAAAAGAGAATACAGCATGTCCGGTATTTATCAAGAGCTTTTCTTTGAAAAAACGGGTAAAAGCGGCAAGATTGTATGCCACTGCCTGTGGAGTGTATGAGGCATGCGTCAATGGAAAGAAAGCGGGAGATCTTTTCATGGCTCCGGGCTGGACTTCCTATCATCACCGCATCCAGTATCAGACCTATGATATTACCGAACCTCTGGAAGAAAAAAATGAAATTGCAATTACGGTAGGAAATGGTTGGTATAAAGGAGAACTGGGGTTTGACGCCAAACCGGATAACTATGGTGACAGGACTGCTTTGCTGGCTATGGCTCGAATCGAGTATGAAGATGGAGAAATCCAGTATATTGGTACGGATGAGGAGTGGTCAGTAGAAACACGGGAAATTACGTTTTCCGAGATATATCATGGCGAGACTTTAGATTATACGGCTGAAAGAAAGCAGGTGGGTAACGCGGTTTCATTTGGGGACTCAGACAGCATTGGAGATATAACCGCACAGGAATCAGAACCAGTCCGTGTAACAAAAAGGTTTGAGGTACAGGAAAAAATCGTGACTCCTAATGGTGAAGTTGTATTTGACTTTGGGCAGAATATGGCCGGTCTCGTGGAAGTGAAACTTCCTCAGCTTACAGGAGATAAACTGGTCATAAAGTATGCGGAAGTACTGGATAAAGAAGGAAATTTCTATACGGAGAATCTACGGACCGCACGCTGTACAGACACATTTATCTACGGAAAAGAAGAGGTGGGAATGACGGTGACACCTCATTTTACATTCCATGGCTTCCGTTATATCTGCGTAGAAGGAGCTGGAACAGAGGTAGGGACGGAATACTTTACCGCATGCGCGCTGCATACGGATATGCAGCCGAACGGAAGTTTCGTGTCAGATAATAAATTAGTTAATCAGTTACAGAGTAATATCCAGTGGGGGCAGAGAAGCAATTTCCTGGATGTTCCTACCGACTGTCCGCAAAGAGATGAGCGTCTGGGATGGACCGGGGACGCGCAGGTATTTTGCGGCACCGCTTCCTATAATTTTAATACAGCGTTATTTTTCAGAAAATGGCTTCGTGATATGGCGGCAGAGACCAGTCCGGAGTGGGGAGTGCCTCATGTCGTGCCGAATATCCTGGGAGATCAGGCAGGGGCGGCAGCATGGAGCGATGCGGCTACGATCATCCCATGGACACTTTATCAGATTTATGACGATAAAGAGATGCTTGCGGAACAGTTTCCGATGATGAAAGCATGGGTGGATTATATTCATGCAAGAGTATCCGAGAATGGATTATGGCAGACAGGATTCCAGTATGGAGACTGGCTGGCATTGGATATCGAGTCCGGAAGTACGGACAGGACAGGCGGAACAGACAAATATCTGGTTGCAAACGCTTACTATGCATATTCGACAGGAATCGTAAGAGACGCCGCGGCTGTATTGGGATATACAGAGGAAACTGAAAGCTATGGAAAACTCTATGAGAAGATCATTGAAGCTATCAATGTAGAGTTTGTTACCCGAAGCGGACGTCTGGTCAGTGAGACACAGACAGCTTGTGTGGTCATGCTGTATTTTAATCTGATCAAACCAGAATTTAGAAAAAAGGTTCTGGAGACACTGGAAACGAATATCGGGGCACATCATGGACATTTGACAACGGGATTTGTGGGAACTCCATATTTATGCCATTGCCTGTCGGAGAATGGGCTGCACGAGCTGGCGGATGAAATCTTCATGAAAGAAGATTTTCCGGGATGGTTTTACGCGGTAAAGAAAGGGGCAACGACCATATGGGAGCGTTGGAATTCCATTCTGCCAAACGGGGATTTTGATGAGTCGGGTATGAATTCACTAAACCATTATGCCTATGGTTCGATTGGAAGCTGGCTGTATGAAAAAGTTGCCGGTATCTATCCAGTAGAACCGGGATATAAAAAGATTCGGATTCAGCCTCTTTTAACAAAAGGAATGACAGAGGTGTCTGCGTCTTATGAATCCATATATGGAACAATCAAAAGCGCATGGAGCTGCAAGGATGGGAAAATTTCTGTAGATATACAGATCCCGGCAAATACAACGGCGGTCATCTGCCTTCCGGAAAAAGAGGAAGAAATATCTGTAGGTTCGGGGCGTTATCATTATGAGTATGAGACAGATACTTGTCTGGAATTTGATAAGTATACGATGGATTCCACTCTGGGAGAATTGGTTGCGGAAGAGCTTGGGAAGAAACTATTTGACCAGATGGCACCGGGGATGTTGGATGATCCATTAATTAAGTTTGCGTATAGTATGACGTTATCGGATCTTCTTGTACAGGCGCCGAGCGCAAAGCCTTTGTATCAGGCAGTGATAGACGCGTTGAATGAAGAAGAGAGGAAGAAGCGGTAAGTGGAGGAAAAAGGAAATGACAGAATATAAAAATACACGGAATCCGATTTTACCATTGAAATACCATGTGCCGGACAGTGAGGCGCATGTAATGCCGGATGGAAGATTATATTTGTATGGGAGTTATGATGACAAGGAAAATGAATTCTGCAGTGAGAAATATCATGTGGTTTCCACCGCGGATATGGTTCACTGGACCGTGCATCCGATTTCCCTGAAGGGAGAAGATGTACCATGGCTCAATGACCCGAATGCGGCAAAATATCAGGGAATCGACTGGATGCATCCCACTCCCTTTATACTGAAGATGATACAGGGAATGGATCTTGCGGCAGCGCAGAAACAGTTGGAAGATGGGGAAAAGGTTCCAAAAGCGCCGATGCTGTTTGCGCCGGATGCTATTTATAAGGACGGAAAGTACTATCTTTACTTCTGCATGTCGGATGACAGTGAAGGCGTAGCCGTTTCTGACAGACCAGAAGGGCCTTTTTATAACCCGGTACAGTTGCCCTGCGGTGGAATTGATCCGGCGGTTTTTATTGACCATGATGGAAAAGCATACTATTACTGGGGACAACTGTTTGCCCATGGGGTAGAACTGAATCCGGATATGGTATCATTCGATGAAAACAAAGTAAAAGATAATCTGGTGACGGAATATGACCATTTCTTTCACGAAGGATCATCCATGCGCCGGATAGGGGATACTTATTATTATGTATATGCGGATATGGAACGAGGAAAGCCGACAGCACTTGGGTATTCGACAGGAAAGTCTCCGCTGGGGCCGTTTACATATCAGGGGATTATTATTGATAATGCCGGGTGCGACCCGGAGAGCTGGAATAATCATGGTTCTATTGAATGTGTGGACGGACAGTGGTATGTCTTTTATCACCGCTGCAGCAGAGGGACTCAGCAGCATAGACGATTGTGCATTGAAAAAATCAATATCAATCCGGACGGGACGATCGATGAGGTGAAAATGACCTCCCAGGGAGTGGGGGAACCGTTTGCGCCCGGCGAGAAGATCATGGGATATCAGGCATGTGAGGTAAAGGGAAAGGTGCGGATCGATGTGGATGCGGACTATGAAGAAGTACTGACAGGTATTGCGGATGGGGATGAAGCTTATTTCCGGTACGTGCAAAATGAAAAGGAATGGACAGAAGCCGGTATACAGTGCAGCGGGAGCGGGATTGTGGAAATATACATGGATGAACAACCGGCGGGGATGATCGAAGTCGGAGATCAGGGTGAAGGATTTCATAGATATACGGCTCCGATAAAAATGGCATCCGGGGTCAGGGAATTGCGGCTTAGGTTCCAGCATGCACAGAATTTAAAGATTGCCAGCTGTACGGTTGGATGATCGAAAGATCATCCAACCCACTTAAAGAAGTTTTTAAGCGGCAGGATTGAATCTGCCGCTTTTTAAGTATAGTATGCAGGAAAGCTGTCAACGGCATGGATTTTAAGAAAGCTGTTTTGTCTTATCCCGATACTGTTTCGGAGTCATGCCATATTTTTGCTTAAATACATTCTGAAAATAGGACTGACTGGAAAAACATAGATAGTTGCTGATTTCACTCAATGTTTTATCGGAATGTGTCAAAAGGCTTTTCGCTTCCTCTAATTTACATCTCATAATAAAGCGGCCGATATCAAATCCAAGTTCTTTTTTAAATTTGCTGCAGAGATAAGAGCGGCTTCTGCCAATATGTTCCGCTACATCACCGACCTGGATCGGATCATTGATGTGATGGGTGATAAACTGCACACAATCAAAGATTTCCTGGGACATTCCCTGCGGAACCTTATTATCGGAAACTCTGTTGGCAAAATCAATCAGCATGGAATTCCCTAATTTTGTAATGTGGGAGATACTCTGCGAGCTTTCACATTCCTGAATATAAACATCCGAAAGCTGGTAAGCCTGCTCCATATCCATGCCACCGGCAATCGCGCTGCGTGTGGCGAGAGTGGCCGAGGCAATGAAGATATTTTTTTCCTGCCGGAGAGCATTGTCGGCTATGATACCTGCTGATAATTCAGAGTTTGCCTGCAGGAAGGTTTTTAACCCCTCTGTATCACCATTTTGGATCAACTGCATGAGCTTTTTCTCAAAATGGTAAGTGTTATGATAATTCCGGTTTTCTTTCGATTCATACACGCGGTTTGAATGTAGTTCTGACAAATCCTGTATCATGCCTGTGTCATCCAGATTAAAATGCGTATAAATATCAATCTGCTTATCATTAAAACACAGATATAGATATGCTAATGTCTGAAGAAAACGGTGAAAAGAAACAGAGGGAGTGTTTGCTAAAAATTGTGTGATATCTTCACGATACTCTGGGCTGACGGCCCACTCTTTCATAAAATTGCGGAGAGTAAAGTCGGATGACGGCGTGCTGAATACCGGACCAACAATGATTATATCACTAGTATTTTCAGGTTTTACATATCCAAAATAACTGAAAGACTGGGTGATAATGTAGTCTGGATTTTTTGAAAAGTCTACAGAATTTATCAAGGTTTCTTTAAAAATGACTCGTTCTCCTAATATAGATGGAAAAGAACAGCCGAAATCAGACGGAACATGGTAGTAATTAATCGGAATGGTTGTTGTGTAGTAAAACAACTGGCAGAATTCTTTGACATCTTTGATCATAAAAATTTCCTTTCTATTGATTGAGACATTGGGTATCTGTCGAATATTCAATGTAGATACAATTGCAGGATTATAGTTATTAAGGAAGCGCGCTGATGCGCGCAGGTCATCAATCCTATGGGTTGGTGACATAATTATATATGATTTTTTGAGTAGAAACAAGAACAAAATTACAATAAAACGTACAATATTGCAATATAATGAATCAGCAATATGGTATTTTTATTTTAATCCATAAATGAAAAAAATAAAGACTAACAGAAAGAAAGGAAGCTACAATGAAAACAGGAGAAAAAGTTGAAAAACCGGTGTTGTTTGCTATGGGGCCATTGGAATATGATTTTCACGATATTGACGGCTTGTATTTCATGCTGGACCGTAAACTGTCGGGCTGCTTTCTTATGATGTGGGACAGGCCGATGGATCCAGAGATTATGGGAACAGTTACATTAGACGGTAAGCCGGTGATCGGTCTTGTAAATCAATACATGGAAGTGATGGGACAAAGGTGGGTTCTTGGAATTTCGCTTCGAGGACTTGTGAACGAATACGACAGAAAATACCAACTTCATGTAGAGGGATTTGCGGATGCAGATGGGAACCAGATGGAACCACAGGATTTCATACTGAAAAGTGTAGAGAAGCCAGAACCAAAACAGGAGGATGCAAAACATGAAAGAGTGGCTCTTGATGCTGCAAGGGAAGGCATCGTTCTTCTGAAAAATGAGAAGAATGTACTCCCCATAAAAGAGGGGACGACATTGAACCTGTTTGGCAGGGGCGTTCACGAGTTCCGCATCGGAGCGGTTGGAGCCGGAAAGATAAATCCACGTTACAGCGTGAATTTTGTTGAAGCTGTACGGGAAAGGAAAGGCTATTCATTAAATGAAGAGCTTGTAGAGTTTTATGGATGTGACACAGACCGTATTCCACCAGAAGAAATGCTCGAGAGAGCGAAAGAAATGTCGGATATGGCTCTTGTATTCTTAACACGGGCTGCAGGGGAAAATCAGGATGCGTCTTCGGCGAAGGGAGAGTACTATTTGAGTGATGAAGAGGATAAGCTGATTGAGAGAGTAAGCAGCTTTTTTGAAAAGACGGTTGTAATCTTAAATGTGGGATATCCAATTGATGTGACCTTTGCAAAAAAATATCATGTTTCCGGAATTGTGTATCTTGGATTTGCCGGAATGCTTGCAGGACCAGCGCTACTGGATATTTTAAGTGGTGCCGTAAATCCGTCAGGGAAGCTGCCGGACACGTGGGCATTAGACTATTTTGATATTCCGTCATCAAAGAATTTTTACGATTGTGTGGATGGACAGCGTTTGGATACGGACGATGAAATATATCTGGATACCTGTTATGAGGAAGATATTTATGTGGGTTACCGCTATTTTACAACTTTTCAAAAAGAAGCAGCATATCCATTTGGCTATGGATTAAGTTATACCAGTTTTGATATCAGGCATGGAGAAATAAAGTTTGACGGTGAAGAAGTAATGTTTGACCTGTTTGTGAAGAATACCGGAGAGTCTGCAGGGAAAGAAGTTATACAAGTATATGTCGGAAAGCCGGAATCAGAGTTAGAACAGCCGGAGAGAGAATTGGCATATTTTGAAAAGACAAAGGAACTGATTCCGGGAGAAGAGCAATGCATTCCCGTTCATATACCGGTAAAAGTGCTTGTGTCTTATTCAGAAGAGAAAGCGGCTTATATCTTTTCCAGAGGAACTTATCATGTTTATGCCGGTAATAATGCTGCGGCTTCCGAAATTGGAAGTTTTAAGGTGAGTGAGACGAAAATCATTAAGCAGGTAACGAATCTTATGCATTGTTCTCAGGAACTTAACAGATTTTCAAAAATGAATCCGGCTGGTACATACCCTGATGGGAAAAATTCCGGGGTGATTGCGGGGAAAACAACTTTTTGTCCTTATCAGGAGCGAAAAAAATATCCGGCAGAATCTGTAATAAAAAAAGCAGATAAAAAAGTTACTTTTGTAGATGTAAAGAAGGAGCCTGCCCGTGCGGCTGAGTTTGCGGCGCAGATGACTCCGGAAGAACTGGCACGCATCAGTATTTGCGCATCCGCAGGTTGGGGAATGGAAGGGATTGGAGAAGCGGGAAGTATCTTCCAGATAGCGGGATATGACCTTCCGTATTTTCCGGTAAGTGACGGTAACAGTGGTGTAAATCTGAATATCAAAAATATCGGAATGCCTTCAGGAGTTACAATCTGTGCCTCTTTTAATAAGGTGTTGTCTCAGGAGATTGGACGTGTTATTGGCGAAGAGGCGAAAATACTTGGAGTTCCATTGATTCTTGCGCCGGCATTTAATATTCACCGTAATCCATTGAATGGGAGGCAGCCTGAGTATTTTTCCGAGGATCCTTACCTGTCCGGAATTATGGCAGGGTCTTACGCCAAAGGTTTAGAGAGTGCAGGCGTAGGAAGTTGTTATAAGCATTTAATCGGCAACAACTGTGAATCTGCCAGAAAGAGAAATCAGAGTGTGATATCGGAACGTGCAATCCGGGAAATTTATTTCCGGACATTCGAATACGCAATGGGAGTACATATGCCTGCGAGTATCATGACTGCATATAATGCTGTCAATGGCTGTCCCACCGCCGCAGATGAAGAGCTGATTCAGGGGCTTCTAAGAGAGGAAAATGGATTTGACGGTTTTGTAATGACAGATTGGACTACTTATGACAGTGTAGATGTGGCATCCATGATTCAGGCAGGAAACTGCTGGATCACACCGGGCTCTAATGATGACACCTATACAAGCCGGATTATGGAAGGCTTAGAGGATGGAACAATAGAAATAGAACGGTTACGGAATAATGTAACCGCATTGGTGCGCACGATTGCCCGTTTTGCGTAAAAATAAGTAAAATGTAATTATATATCAATGCAAAAACAAATTTGTAAAAAATAAGTTAAAATTACAATACACATCCGCGAACATATGATATTTTTATATCATCAAAAGGATAATGAAGGAGGAACAATATGAGTAAGAAACCATTAGGAAAAGACAAGTTTGGCGTACAAAAGGTTATGCGGCTAAAAGATTATTTTGGCGATGCCATGGGGCAGTTCTCTTTGAATGCCATATCAACCATGGTAGGGCAGCTTACATATTTTTATACAGATAAGGTGGGAATGGCTGCCGGCGCGATAGCCACTATGTTGATCATATGTAAGATTTTTGACGCGTTTACAGACTTGATCATGGGAAGAATTGTTGACCGTACAAAACCCGGAAAAGAGAGATACCGTCCATGGCTGCTCAGGGCAGGTATACCTGCCGGAGTTATGATGGTGCTGATGTTCACTGTGCCGGATGTGGGCGATGTAGGCCGGCTGATTTACGCAATGGTTACGAATATACTGATCACGGCAGTATTATATACTGCAATGGCGATTCCATATACGTCTCTTTTGACAGTCCGTACCAATAGTCAGGAAGAAAGAGCCACGATGGGAACTTTCAGATCTGCTACCGGATATATAGCAGGAACCATTTTTGCGATTGGCCTGATTCCAATTACAAATGCATTGGGCGGAACCCAAAGTGCCTGGATCAAGTTTGGGTTTATCATGGGTATCCTTGTAATTTTAGCTGCTTTAATCTCTTATCTTACAAGCCGTGAGACAGCAACGGAATCTGGTACTGCTGTGGATATAACTGAGCAGGAGACAGAAGAGGTGCTTCCTTTTAAAGAAGTGATTGGTAAACTGTTTAAAAACAAATATTGGGTAATCGTGTTGTTTGTCAATCTTATGTCCTGTATTCTTTACGGATTACAGTCAGCATCTGGAACCTATTATTGTAAGTGGATCTTTGGAAATGATAATTTAGTAGGTGTACTTGGAACTATTGGAATGATACCGACAATCCTTGGATTTGTGCTCGTTGGACCTATGGTTAAGAAAATGGGAGTTGTAAAGACTCTGATGACCAGTTTTGCAATCGGTATTATAGCAGAAATAGCTATTCTTTTTGGAAGAGAGAATTTTGTTTTATATGCGATAGGCGGAAGCTTTACAACTTTTGCAACGATTCCAATGATGTGTTTGACTGGAACCATGACCGCAATGAGTATTGATTATAATGAATACAAATATGGTGTACGTATGATTGCGACTTCCCAAAGCGCGTCTAGTTTTGGCGGTAAAGTGGGAAGCGGAATTGGAACATCTCTGATTGGCTGGATTCTTGGTGCTGTAGGATATAATGCATCACTTACAGTTGCGCCGGCTGCTACAAAGATGGCTATTTATGGTTTCTCGATCATCATTCCTCTGGTTTTCTTTATTATCATGTTTGTTCTTGTGAGCAGATTCGATATTGAGAAAAAACTGCCTGCAATGAAAGAAGAGATTGCGAAACGTAAGGCTGCAAACTAATAGTTACCAATTATGATGCCGTGTAGCTCATTGCACGGCATCATAATTTATAAGGTGAAAGATTATGGGCAAAAAAACATTAGGAAAAGACAAATTCGGGATACAAAAGGTCATGCGGATCCGAGACTACTTTGGTGACTCACTGGGACAATTTGCTCTGAATTTAATGTCAACACTTACAGGGCAGCTAACATACTTTTATACGGATAAAGTAGGAATGGCCGTTGGAGCTGTGGCTACGATGTTTCTGATCTGCAAGATCATAGACGCATTTACCGTCCTTATTATGGGAAACATTGTAGACCACACAAAGCCGGGAAAAGAGAAGTATCGTCCATGGCTGCTGAAAGCGGGGATTCCGTCAGGTATCGTACTGGTCATGATGTTCACGGTACCAAAAGCGGGAAACATGGGACAATTGGCATATGCCATGATAACCAATATTCTCCTTACCGCTGTTTTCTACACGGCGGTATCGGTGCCATATGGTTCTCTTATGGTAGTGCGTACTAACAGCCAGGAAGAACGCGGGGTGATGGGAACCTGGAGAGCGGCAGCCGGATATGCCGCGGGGATGATCATTGCAATCTGTACGATACCGATTACAAATGTCCTTGGCGGAACCCAGAGCGCATGGATCAAATATAGCATCGTATTGGGAATCCTTGTTGTCCTGGCATTTCTAATTTCTTATAAGACCAGCAGGGAAACAGCGGAAGAATCAGGAACAGAGCCAAAATCAGAACAGAGGGAAGAGGAAGAAATACTTCCTTTTAAAGAAGCTGTGATAAAGCTCTTTCATAATAAGTACTGGGTCATCATCCTGGTTGTAAATTTTATGTCCAGTATTCTTTACGGGACTACCGCAAGCGCAGGGAATTATTATTGTAAATGGATATTCGGGAATGACAATCTGGTCGGATTTCTTGGCGCGATTGGGATGATTCCTACGATTTTAGGGTTTGCGCTTGTGAGTCCGATGATTAAGAAATTGGGAATTGTCGGTACACTGCAGGCAAGCTTTGGAATGGGGATTATGGCAAATGCATTACTTATTTTTTTGCATGACAATTTCCTTGCATACTGCATTTTAGGAAGCATTACCACATTTGCGACCATTCCAATGATGTGCCTTGTCGGTGTGATGACTGCAATGGCTATTGATTATAATGAGTATAAGTATGGGATTCGGATGATCGCTACTTCTAACAGTGCGTCAGGATTTGGCGGTAAAGTAGGAAGCGGAATCGGTGCCTCATTGATCGGGTGGATGCTTGCGGCCGTTCATTATGATCCGGCGCTTCCAGCAGCGCCGCAGGCAACGAAGATGGCAATTTATGGATTTAGTTTCATTGTGCCGCTGATCATGTTTATCGTCATGCTTCTTCTGGTGAGCAGATTTGATCTTGAGAAAAGACTTCCCAGGATGAAAGAAGAAATCGCGAAGCGGAAAATCAGTTATGAATGAGGTAAAGAGTATGCAAAGAAAAAAGATTATGAAAATACTAATCATTATCATCGGGGGTTTTGTTGTAGCAAATGTCGGATGGTATGCGTTTTGTGGATATGCCTGGAGCTGGGGACCATTTGCAAAATTGCATGATATAAAGACTGCACGGCATCCGGGAAATAGCAAAAAATATAATCTGGACGGCGTAGAAGCAAAGCAGGAAAGCGTATTAAAGGAAAAAAAGATTATTTTTCTCGGTTCCTCTGTTACTTATGGCGCATCATCCCAAGGAATTTCATTTGTAGATTTTATCAGAAAGCAGAATGGAAGTGAAGTGGTGAAAGAAGCGGTTTCAGGTACAACATTAGTAGATGAAGGAAATGATTCTTATATTGCAAGGTTAGAAAACATTAATGAGGATCATGCTGACCTGTTTATCTGCCAGTTATCAACAAATGACGCAACACAGAAAAAAACATTGGGAACGATAGGCTCCTCAGCAGAAATTGAAGACTTTGATACTCATACAGTAGCAGGGGCGATGGAATATATTATTGCTTATGTAAAAGAAAAATGGGGTTGCCCCGTAATGTTTTATACAAATCCACAATATGACAGTGAAGAATATGAAACCATGGTTAAGCTGTTGAAAGATATTCAGCAGAAATGGGATATCGGTGTTATTGATATGTGGAGTGACATGGCTTTTAATCAAATATCAACGGAAGAACGTGATTTATATATGGCGGATTCTATTCATCCAACGAAAGCAGGATATTTGGAATGGTGGTTACCTTACATGGAGAATAAAATAGAATTGTATTATGAATCGGGACAGGAGGAATTGTAATGGAAAAGAAGAAAATAAAAGAAATGGTTGCGCGGATGACATTGGAGGAGAAAGCAGGCCTGTGTTCCGGGCTTGATTTCTGGCATACGAAGGGTGTAGAGCGGTTGAGGATTCCGTCAGAAATGGTATCGGACGGCCCTCATGGACTTCGGAAGCAGGACGACGCGGCCGACCATCTGGGAATCAATGACAGCATCAAAGCGGTATGCTTTCCAGCAGGCTGCGCTACGGCTTCCAGTTTTAACAGGGAATTGGTAACAAAACTTGGAGAGACATTGGGAGAGGAATGCCAGGCAGAAAATATCAGTACCATTCTTGGACCGGCAATGAATATCAAACGTTCCCCATTATGCGGCCGGAATTTTGAGTATTATTCGGAGGATCCATTTGTTTCTGCAGAAATGGGAGGCGCTCTTGTACATGGCGTACAGAGTAAAAACGTGGGAACCAGCCCGAAACATTTTATGGCAAATAACCAGGAATATCACCGGATGACCAGTTCTTCAGAGATGGATGAGCGGACCATGCGTGAGATTTATCTGGCGTCTTTTGAAGGAATGGTGAAAAAAGAAAAACCATGGACAATTATGAACTCCTATAACAAGCTGAATGGAACTTATCTCTGTGAAAATAAGGAGATGCTGACGGACATTCTTCGTAAAGAATGGGGATTCGACGGTTATGTAATGACAGACTGGGGGGCTATGAATGAACGTGTCGAAGCGTTGAAGGCAGGCTGCAATCTGGAAATGCCTTCCTGCGGCGGGGCGACGGATGCGGAAATTGCAGCGGCAGTACAGGACGGAACATTGGATGAGGCAGTTTTAGATAGTGCCTGTGAGGAATTTTTAAATGTTATTTTCCGCTATGAGGAAAACAGGGATAAAACGTCTGTATTTGAGTATGAAAGGGATCATAAGATTGCGCGCCAGGTAGAGGAAGAGTGTATTGTCCTCTTGAAAAATGATGATGCAGTGCTGCCGTTATCTTCTGACAAAAAAATCGCCTTTATCGGAAAGTACGTAAAAGAACCACGCTACCAGGGAGGCGGAAGTTCCCATATTAACAGTTTCAAAGTAGAGTCTGCCTGGGACGCGTCAGAATTTACTCAAAATGTAAAGCGGGAGAATCTCGTGTTTGCCAAAGGTTTTGATGACGCAGAGGATAAAGTGGATGAGACATTGATGGCAGAAGCGGTTCAGACTGCTGAAAAAGCAGATGTGGCGGTCATCTTTGCAGGACTTCCGGATAATTTTGAATCCGAAGGATATGATAGGAAGCATATGAGCATGCCGGATTGTCAGAATAAATTGATTGAAGCTGTGGCGGAGGTACAGCCGAATACAGTTGTTGTCTTACATAATGGCGCTCCGGTAGAGATGCCGTGGATTGGAAAGGTCAAGGCAGTATTGGAAGCATATCTTGGCGGACAGGCAGTGGGCGGCGCAGTGTTGAATGTATTATATGGCAATA
Source organism: Lachnospiraceae bacterium M18-1 (assembly GCA_000403295.2). Taxonomy (GTDB): domain Bacteria; phylum Bacillota; class Clostridia; order Lachnospirales; family Lachnospiraceae; genus Schaedlerella. The sequence goes on from KE159609.1 coordinate 634,748, forward strand.
CAAATCCTAGCGGGCATCTGGCAGAGACATTTCCGATTCGTCTGCACGATACCCCATGTTATCTGAACTACGGCGGAGAACATGATAAGTCCGTCTATTCAGAAGGGGTATTCGTTGGATACCGGTATTACGCATCCAAGGATATGAAAGTGTTGTTTCCCTTTGGGTATGGATTATCCTATACGACGTTTGCGTTCCGTAATCTGACCGTGGAGAAAGAGCGTATCAAAGAGAGTGAAGAGCTTACTGTAAATGTGGATGTGACCAACACGGGCGTCTGTACAGGAAAGGAAGTTATACAACTTTATGTGGCTCCGAAGGAAGGTACGATCATCCGTCCGGTGAGAGAACTGAAAGGTTTTGAAAAAGTAGAGCTTGTGCCGGGAGAGACAAAGACGGTTCAGTTTGTATTGGACAGCAGGTCCTATGCGTACTGGAATACAGAGATTCATGACTGGCATGTGGAGAGTGGGGAATATGAAATCCAGATTGGCAGGAACGCGCAGGATATCGTGCTTTCCAAGACTGTATATGTGGAATCCGAAACAATGATTCCAAAGGTATTCAACCTGAATTCTACTATGGGAGAGATCATGTCGGACCCGAAAGGAAAGGCGGTTCTGGAACAGGCTTTTGCCTCCATGATGGGCGAAGAAGCCCAGGCAATGGGAGAGCAGGCGCAGGGAGACGGAGAAGCGATCAGTAATGAGATGATGGCGGCGATGATGGAAGGAATGCCGCTCCGTCAGCTTATCAGTTTTGTACCGGGAGTGACAAAAGAAGCGTTGAACCAATTGATCATGGCACTAAATAATTAAAGAAGTTATCAGGAGGAAAGAATATGTTTAAAAAGTTATTTACACCTATCAAAATTCGTGGCATGGAGTTAAAGCACCGTATCGTAATGCCTGCGATGGGAACTAAGTTTTCAGGGAACGCAAGTTATGTGACACCGACACACATTCATTATCATGCAGCAAGGGCGAAGGGCGGAAGTGCATTGAATATTGTGGAAGTCTGCAGTGTACATACGCCGAGCGCACCGAGACAATTTCTGTCCATTAGTGAGGATGAGTATATTCCAGGATTAAAGCAGCTAACAGATGCGATCCATGCGGAAGGCGGAAAAGCAGGACTACAGCTCTGGCAGGGCTCTCTGGCAGTTGGAATGGATCAGACGGCTCAAATCCTGATGGCAAGCGATACGCCGATGGGAGAGGGGATTACCCTTCCTGGAATTACCATTGATCAGATAAAAGAGGTAGTAGACTGCTACGGCAGGGCAGCGGCAAGAGTAGTCAAAGCAGGATTCGACTGTGTGGAATTTCATTGTGCCCACAATTATCTGCCTCATTCCTTCCTATCAGGGGGGATTAATTACAGGACGGACGAATATGGCGGGAATTTCGAAAACCGTGCAAAATTCCCTCTGGAATGTATCCGGGCAATCCGGGAGAATATTCCAGAAGATATGCCTCTTTTCATGCGTATTGACGCCCATGATGACTATCTGGAAGGCGGCCTGACGATTGAAGAAGTGATTGAATTCTGTAAACTTGCAGGTAAAGCGGGAGTAGACGTATTGGATGTTTCACGAGGGAATATTATTTCTCCGGCAAATAAATATGAAGTACCTCCAATCGATATTCCTCAGGGCTTTAATATTGACAATGCTGCCCGTATCCGTAAGGAAACAAACATGCTGACAATTGGCGTAGGCAGAATCAATACGGCTGAACTTGCGGAACAGATATTGGAAGAGGATAAGGTCGATATGGTGGTCATGGGACGAGCTCAGCTTGCCGATCCGGATTTTTGTAATAAGGCGAAGTCAGGACAGGTGGAAGAGATTGATTATTGTGTTGGCTGCGACCAGGGCTGTCTCGATGGTTTTGCGGATACGGAGTGTCCACAGATTACATGCCTTAGAAATCCGGCCGTAGGAAGAGAAGCGGACTGCCAGATCGTAAAAACAGAGAAGCCGGAAACTGTATTGATTGCCGGAGGCGGAATTGCCGGTCTTGAAGCAGCGATTATTTTGCGACAGCGCGGTCATAGAGCGATTGTATGTGAGACATCCGATAAACTGGGCGGTCAGTTTTTGACAGCCGGAGAAGCTCCGAGAAAAGGGGAAATGAAAGCAGCTGTGATTGCTATGGGAAAAAAGGCAGAACGGCTTGGTGCGGAAATCCGCTTGAATACACCTGTTACAAAGGAACTGATTGTGGAGATCAAACCTCATACTGTGTTTAACGCAATTGGAGCAGAACCATTGATTCCGAAAATTTCCGGCGCAGAGCTATCCAGTGTGGTAAATTCTCACGATGTGCTAAATGGAGATGTTCAGGTGAGCGGTAAAGTCGTGGTCATCGGTGGTGGTATGGTCGGAATGGAAGTGGCTGAATATCTGGCTGAGCGGGGATGCCAGGTGACGAATCTGGAGATGCTGAAGGAATATTGTGCGGATATGGGCATGGCAAGAAAATTCTGTGTTACGGAAAGTATTGAGAAAGCTGGCATTGAAACTGTGACGGAAGTGACAGTGACTGCAATTGAACCGGGCAAGGTCATTGGAGAAAAAGATGGCACTATTGTCGAATATCCTTGTGACTATGCGGTCATGGCAATTGGTTCCAAATCAAGATGCGGAAAAGAAATAGAGGAAGGCGCACGGGCTATAGGTGCAGGATATATGGTCATTGGTGACGCAGGGATGGCAAGGAGGGCATTAAACGCAGTCCGGGAAGCCTTTGACGCAGCGCTTACCTTTGACGAGCCGAAGGTACATGAAGATGTAACAAAACCACAGAAAATTGTTCTTGTGACAGGAGCGACAGGAACGATGGGACAGGAGACGATGAAACAGCTCTTAGACCGTGGGAATCGGTTTAAAGTACGTGCGTTTGCAAGACCGTCCGAAATCAATAAACAGAAAATGAAAAAATATGCCGGACCTAATCTGGAAGTGGTATGGGGAGATCTGGCAAGTTATGAAGATATAAAAAAAGCGGTAGATGGGGCGGATTATGTATTGCATATCGGTGCTATGGTATCGCCGGCCGCAGATAAATATCCGGAAAAGACGTTGTATACAAATATTGGTTCCACCTTGAATATTATAAAAGCGATCAAAGAACAGCCAGATCCAGATAAGGTACACTTTGTGTATATAGGAACAGTGGCGGAAACCGGTGCAAGAACATATCCAATTCACTGGGGAAGAGTAGGAGATCCTATCAATCCATCCATTTTTGACTATTATGCATTGTCAAAAGTCTTCTCCGAAATGGCAGTTTATGAGTCTGGACTGAAACACTGGGTATCAATTCGACAGACTGGTCAGCATCCAAGTAATGAAGGCGGTGGTGAGGAACCGATTATTTTCCATCAGCCGGCAAACAATGTTTTGGAGTGGAGTACATCAATTGAGTCAGGTATTTGCATGGCAAATGTGTGTGAGGACTGGGTTCCGGAATCTTTCTGGAGAAAAGGTTATAACTTGAGCAGTGGCAGGGATTATCGGCTGACCTGTTGGGAACTGATGGATATTGAATTATCTGGTTTGGGAATCGGGCTGAAAGATTTGTATGACGCAGACGCAATGCCATTTTATAATTTCCATGGGCACTATTTCTCAGACGGAGATATGTTGAATGATATTTTACATTTCCGCTGTATTCCGGGTGAAACATATTGGGGTGGCGTAAGAGAAGAAATGCAGAGAATGATGGCAAATCCTATGATCGCGGCAATGTTCCCGACTGCGGAACAGATGAAAGAGCATAATAAAGAGATTGGTGCCAAGAAAGGTGGGCTTTATTATGCGTTGGAACACAATGACGAAGATTGGATTAAGGCATTCTTCGGCTCGAAAGAGAAACGTGCGGAGATTAAGAGTTGGGATGATGTAGAATTGTTCCATCCGAGTGAGGAAGTGACTTATCTTAATCACGGATATGATGAAGAGAAGGGATTGGAGAATCTGGAGCTAGAAGATTTAAAGCAGGTTGCGCAGTTCCGCGGCGGCGAATGTCTGGCTGCGAAGGTTCCAGAAGATATTTATACTCCGATAAAATGGAGATGCGCAGACGGGCATGAATTTGAACTGTCTGTAAATGCGGTGCTTCAGGGAGGCCACTGGTGTCCGGAATGCCTGAATCATACATGGCATTATGGAGATATCGCAAAAAAGAATCCGTTTTATGCTCAGGTTTGGACGCCGCTTCATGGGGATACGGATAATTATGTGATTCCAATGGAATTCAGTGGATACGATGTGGCGAAAGAATTAAAAGCAAAACTGGGAATATAAATAGATGTCTGATGTAAAACAGTATAAAAATATTTCCATGTAAATGGCGGTTGAATGCTGCCTGTGCAATAGGAGTTTAGAAATAATATAGATACAAGGCAGGGATTTCTGAAAACACAGTTTGGAAAGATGCCTTGTATCTATGTTTTGTTTTTAGAAAATAATGCGGAAAAATTATAAAAAAGGAGAGATAAATATAGGAAAATTAATGATTTTGAGTTTCTCAGATTCAGATGAACACATTATAAACAAAATAAAGTCGGCTATAGGAGAGGCGGACGTAGAATATACTGGAGTAATAGCAGAATCAGTTCTATCCTGTGTAAATATTGAAATCCATTTAAAAGAAAAAGAGGTGTATAAGGAGGGCAAGAAAATAGCAATGAGTAATCAGGAGTTTTTGGCATTGTGCTGTCTCGCTAAACATCCGGGGTGGGTATATTCTAAGGAACAGATATATATTGAAGTATATGGAACGGCGTTTTCTGAGAATCTGGATAATGTCATATACTGTTTAATACATAATTTGCGCAAAAAATTAGAGGAGGATCCACAACATCCAAAGTATATTCAAACAGTTAGAGGAAGTGGCTATAAATTCGCAATCCCAGAGACATGAAATCTCTGGGATTAAAAAAATATTCCAGACTAATGATAGGGCTTTTGATATATTGTGCAAAACAAAGGATAAAAAACAGTACCTATCAGAGTATTTTTGATTAAAAATTATTTTGAGTATTGTGTAATAAGCTTGACACTCTTATAATATCATGTTATGATTACTAATGTTGTTAGCAATTAAGGAGGGAACTATGAACTATCAAAAAATGGCAGAAGAACTTTTGGCAATTCGTGCCGAACAACTTAAAGTTCCAGCAAATCAACAGATGTCTAAGTTGATAAAAGGAGAATTATTCGTCTTAAATTATCTCTCAACACATAATAGAGTTGCTTATCCGAAAGAATTAAGCCGGGAAATGGTTGTCAGCACAGCCCGGATAGCTGTTATTTTAAATCATATGGAAGAGAAAAAATGGATTACAAGGACTGGTGACGTAGATGATAACCGGCAAACAATTGTTACCTTAACAGACAAGGGGTGTGAGGAAATAGAAAAAAAACGAACAGAGGTAATTGTCAGCGTAGCTAAGATGTTGGAACAGATAGGGGCAGATGATGCTCAGGAGTTTTTGAGGATTCAGAAAAAAATAGTCAGTAGTTGCTTTAAGCAAGGTTAGAAACTACAGCTTTTAGAAACTGTAGTTTTTTAATCGGTATATAGCTAACAACATTAGCGAAAAGGAGGAGCATTATGGAAAAAATAGAACTTACAAACAAAAAAAGAATGTTAATATTTGTCAATGTAGTTATTAGTTGTATCGCCTGTTCTATGCTTGCTACGGCTCTGAGTACAGCTTTACCACCGATTATCCGTGATCTAAATATCTCAGTCACAACAGGACAGTGGCTTACGAGTGGTTATTCACTTATGATGGCGATTACCATGCCGCTTACAGCCTTTTTAGTTAATCGTTTTCCTACAAAACGTTTGTATTGTACTGCCATTATTATATTTATCGTTGGACTTATTGTTTGCGCATTTTCCATCAATTTCCCAACGATGATGGCAGGACGGTTGTTGCAGGCAGCGGGAAATGGAATGCTCACGTCTATGGCGCAGGTTATTACCCTTACTATTTTTCCCATTGAAAAAAGGGGTACGGCGATGGGCTGGTATGGAATGTCGGTAGGTGCTGCTCCTATTATTGCACCTACGATTGCAGGTATCATGGTTGATCTTGTTGGTTGGAGAATGATTTTTATTGCATCTTTGGTTATTATGGCTATCTCGTTGATTTATGCACTAATTGTGTTCGAAAATGTATTGGATAATGTAAAGAAAAAATTTGATGTTATATCATTTGTTATGAGTGCATTTGCTTTCGGCGGTATTACTTTGGGAATAGGAAACATTGGAAACTATAGTTTGCTGAACATCCAGGTTATTTTACCTCTTATTTTAGGAATTATTGGCTCGATATTGTTTGTTTATCGCCAGATGCATATGGATGAGCCATTCTTAGAACTGAGGACATTATCCAATAAAGAATATGCGGTCAGCGTAATAGGCAGTATGTTGTTATATTTTATTATGATGGGGTCATCCATTGTACTTCCGCTCTATGCTCAGCAGACACTGGGATTGTCAGCAACTACGTCGGCACTTATGATGCTTCCAGGCTCTGCCCTTTCGGCCGTTATAAGTCCTTATGCCGGGAAAATATATGACAAGATTGGAATAAGGTCATTGTTTATCAGTGGAGCTGTAGGACTTACAATTAGTAATGCGCTTATGGTGTTCATTAATGTAAATATGTCAGTGTGGGTTGCTGCCGTAATCAATGTTGTGAGAAATGGTTCTATAACTTGTTTAATGATGCCGCTCGTGACATGGGGAGCAAGTACCGTTAAAAAAGAAATGACCGCCCATGCGACAGCATTGCTTACTTCCCTCCGCACGATCGCAGGGGCAATCGGCTCGGCTGTGTTTGTTGCAATTATGACGGTAGTTGCAGAGAATTCCGTTGAAACTTACGGCCAAAATTCTTCCATGCACGGAGTGAACATGACCTTTTTAGCAATGACGGTAACAGGTGTTTTCCTGATTCTTTTGGGCATATTTGGCACACGCAGTAGAAAGATATCTAATGAAAACCGCAAGTAAATGAAATGGGATAAAATGCATATTGTATGAAGCGATATTTTTTTGAAGGGCAATAAGGATTTTCGGACAGAAAGGAGATAAACCGGATGAATTATAAAGAAACTGCGGATACATATTTATCTGAAATGGAAGGAATGTGCATCCAAAATGATCATATTAGTAAAGAATTGTTTCAGGAATTTGGCGTAAAAACGGGCCTTCGTGATGAAAAAGGAAAAGGCGTCCTTACAGGCCTGACAAACATTTCAGAGATACAGGCGTTTGAATATAAGGAGGGGGAAAAGGTCCCCTGTGATGGCAGGCTCCTTTACAGAGGATATGATATAAAGGATCTGATCAGAGGCGGCAGCGGGCAGAAGTTTGCTTATGAAGAAGCTGCGTATCTGCTTTTGTTTGGGAAATTACCAGCGGAGGCAGAGCTGCAGAAATTTTGTAGTGTACTGTCCGAAAGCCGGACTATGCCTACAAATTTTACGAGGGATGTCATCATGAAAGCACCGAGCGCGGATGTCATGAACTCCATGACAAGGAGCGTCCTTACATTGGCATCCTATGACGAAAAAGCCTCTGACCTCAGTATTGAAAATGTGCTGAGGCAATGTCTGCAGTTGATCAGTATCTTTCCGATGCTGGCAGTGTATGGTTACCACGCTTACAACCATTACGATAAGGATGGAAGTATGTATATCCACAGACCTGCACCTGACCTTTCGATTGCAGAGAACTTTCTGCGTATCCTGCGGCCAGACATGGAGTATACGGAGTTAGAGGCAAGGGTGCTGGATGTGGCTTTGCTTATCCACGCTGAACATGGTGGGGGGAATAATTCGACCTTCACCACAAGAGTGGTGACATCTTCCGGTTCGGACACCTATTCTTCTATTGCCGCCGCACTATGTTCTTTGAAAGGAAAGCGACATGGAGGAGCGAATATTATGGTCATGCAGATGATGGAGGATATAAAATGCCATGTCAGGGATTATGAAGATGAAGAAGAAGTCGCACATTATCTGCAGAAGATTTTAAACAAGGACGCTTTTGACAAAAAAGGGTTGATTTATGGAATGGGCCACGCAGTGTATTCCCTTTCCGATCCAAGAGAAGTCATCTTCAAAGGGTTTGTGGAAAAGCTGGCGGCAGAAAAAGGCAGGGAAAAAGATTTAAAACTGTATAACAATATTGAAGCAGCAGCCCCCAAGCTGATTGCAAAGGAAAGAAAAATTTTCAAGGGAGTCAGCCCCAATGTTGACTTTTATAGTGGCTTTGTTTATGAAATGCTTGGAATTCCAAAGGAGTTGTATACACCACTGTTTGCTATTGCAAGGATAGCTGGCTGGAGCGCCCACAGGATTGAAGAATTGGTTTCAGCGAATAAGATAATCCGTCCGGCGTATAAGAGCTTAGTAAAAAAGCAGGAATACATAGAACGTGCTGTGCGGGAATAGGAGGGTTATCTGGATGCAGGATAAAACAATAAAAGACCATAAGGAAGAAATATTTTTCTTGAATAATTTTAATATTGACAGAGTATTTGGCACAATCGAGCGTGCAGACTATGTATTTCTTTACTACATAAAAATCTGTGCAGATGAATCCGTGCAGCAAGACAGGGTGTATCTTTCTGAATTAGCCGGTGCAATGCATCTTGCCCTTCCGGAGATTTCAAAAGCAATGGAGAACCTGCAGGAAAAGGGATATGTGTCTTGGAAAACGGACAATAGCGCAGGTAAGACTTATGTGGAGCTGACCAGTAAGGCAGTGGAGCTTATGAGTGATGAGAGACTGCGGATGAAGAAATGTTATGAGCAGATACGGGAAGAAATTGGGGAAGAAGAATTGTCTGGAATGGTACAAACGATGAAAAAAATAACTGGGATTTTAAAGCGGGTAAATGGAAACGCAGGAGCCGAAGAATGAATTCAATAGCAGTCGAAAGCGAATATGGAAGCGGCGGTTCAGAGATCGGGCAGTTGATTTCTACAAAATTAGGATTGCCCTATTATTATGACGGAAAGGCATTGATAAAAGCGGCAAAAGGCTTTCAATTTCCGATGGCTTTGTTAAAAAACTATGAAACGGAAGAAGCGAACAGAATATTATACTGCCTTGCGTTGGTTGCCAAACAGACAGACTTTGAGAATGCGTCCAAGACGGACGAAGTGTTTCAGTCTATGCAGAAGACTATAAAAAAACTTGACAGACAGCAAACTGCCGTTTTTATGGGACATTGTGCAAACGCAATCCTCTGCGACAGGGGCATAAAAAGTGTATTTATTTATGCCTCTGATCCCTATGACCGAATTAAGCGTATTATGCAAAGAAAAAATATTTCTGAAGAACAGGCTGCTGTCACTATGGAGCAGGAGGACGGCTATAGAGAAAACTATTATAAGTTCTGGACAAAAAAGAACTGGCGCGATTGGAACAGTTATGACATGGCTTTGAATACGTCAAAAATACCCATCGAGCGGTGTGCTGAGATTCTGATAAAAGAAATCCAGACAAAGAAAGGATAAAAATGCGAGGGATATTTGAACGTTTGAAATGGAAAATGGGTATTTGGATGCAGGGACGGTATGGACAGGACCGTCTGTCCGTGTACTTGTATGGGGCAGCTTTAGTGTTGCTTTTTGTCGGAGCAGTATTGGGAATAGGTATTTTAACCCCAATTTCCCTTGTTTTTTGGATTTGTGCGGTTTTTAGAATATGTTCTAAACAAATAGCCAAAAGAGAAAAAGAACTGGCTTTTTTTGAAAAAATATTGAATCGTCCAACGAAATGGATAACATTACAAAAAAGAAAATGGGCAGAAAGGAAAACGCACTGCTATTTCAAATGCCCGTGTGGAACCGTATTGAGGGTGCCAAAAGGGAAAGGGGAAATAGAAATTACCTGCCCGAAATGCTACAACAAAATTAACAGAAAAACATGAGGGTAAAATATGTTCGGTTATGTTCAGGCAAATAGAAATGAATTGTCACAGAAAGAAAAAGAACGGTATCAGTCCGTGTATTGCGGATTATGCCACACTCTTGGAAAACGGTATGGCTTTTACACAAGGTTGAGCCTGAACTTTGATCTTACTTTTTTGGCATTGATTTTATCTTCATTGTATGAACCATCAGAAGGTTGTGAAACACGGCATTGCATAGTCCACCCCTGTAGAAAGCATATATATATATCAAATCCCTGCATTGATTATGCTGCTGATATGACGGTCGCCCTCATGTATTTTAAGTGTATTGACGATTGGAAAGATGAACATAAAGTGCCACAAAAATGTTACGCCACATTGCTTTCCAAAGATTACCAGAGAGTGAAAGAACTGCATCCGGGACAATGTTCAGTCATTGAAAAAGAACTGGATGAAATCTCAAGATTAGAAAAGGATAAAGTCCCTTCGCCAGATGCGGCAGCGAATAGTTTTGGCCGGCTTATGGCAGGGGTAATGGTAATGAAAAACGATTATTGGGCTGAGTATTTATGGAAATTTGGATATAGTCTTGGAAAATACATATATCTTGCAGATGCTGCTGTTGATCTGAAAAATGACATAAAAAAAGGCAATTATAACCCTCTTTCCTTTTTATCAGAAAATACGGAAGATGTGGAAATTACTTTGAAAATAATTCTTGGCGATGCTTCGGAGACATTTGAATTGCTGCCATTAGTCCAGGATATTAATATTTTGAGAAATATTTTATACTCAGGCATTTGGATGAAATACAACCAGAGTATCCAAAAAGAAAGGAAAAGGGCAGAGTATGATCAGTGATCCCTACGAAGTTCTGGATGTTCCACAAGGTGCGTCGCAGGATGAAATAAAAAAAGCGTATAGAAAAAAAGCGAAAGAGTATCATCCGGATTTGCACCCTGATGATCCTGATGCCACTAAAAAAATGAATGAAATAAATGAAGCGTATGATATGCTGGCTAACCCACAAAAATATGAAGCGAAAAGGGCACAGCAGCAGAGGCAGTCAGAGCAACGTCAGCAATATGGAGGAAATAGCGCATACGGTGGGCAGAATTCATCTGGTGGTTATCATGGCGCAGGCGGCTGGTGGAGTGACTTTGGGGACTTTGAAGATATTTTTGGTTTTGGACAGCAGAATAGTCATATCTCCTTTCACCCAAAGACAGAACCGGGAGACAGCGCACAGATGATACAGGCTGTCAATGCCATTAACAACAAGCAATATCAAGAAGCGATTCGCATACTTACTTCCATACCAAGCACAGGAAGAAATGCACGGTGGTATTATTTGAGCTCCCTTGCAAATCATGGGCAGGGAAATACAGTACAGGCACTCGATCAGATGCAGAGGGCTTCACAATTAGACCCTAACAATAGTGAATACCATCAGATTTTGCAACAGTTCAGAAGGGCAGAACAGACTTATGAAAGAAACGCTACAGGCTTTGACCGGAATGCGGTCAATATTCAGAAAATATGTTTAGGGTGCTTTACAATACAGTTTTGCTGTAATCCGTATGGCTGTATGTGGTGCATTTAAAACGAGGAGGTCACGTTTATGGGAAAAACAATTGGAATTGACTTAGGAACAACGAACAGTTGCATCGCAGTTGTGGAAGGCGGGCAGCCGGTAATTATTCCAAATGAACAGGGCGGAAGAACGACTCCAAGCATAGTTGGATTCACCGCAGTTGGAGAGCAGCTTGTAGGTGATACGGCAAAAAGGCAGGCTGTTACGAATCCCACAAGAACAATTATATCTGTAAAACGGCATATGGGGACAGAGTGGAATGTGGTACTTGATGGGAAAAAATACATTCCGCAGGAGATCAGTGCCATGATTTTACGGAAACTCCGCAAAGATGCTGAAAATTATTTAGGGGAAGAAGTCACAGATGCAGTAATTACTGTTCCGGCTTACTTTAATGACATCCAACGTCAGGCAACGAAAGATGCAGGGCGTATTGCGGGGCTGAATGTAAAACGGATCATAAATGAACCAACCAGTGCCGCGCTTGCATATGGCCTGAATAATGGAAGCCAGCAGAAAGTTATGGTGTATGACCTGGGTGGAGGAACATTTGATGTTTCTATTATAGAGATAGGGGAAGGCGTTATCGAGGTTCTTGCCACACATGGAGATAATCATCTTGGAGGGGATGATTTTGATGAACGCATCGCTGATTTTTTGGCAAGTGAAATTCACAGGCAGTATCATATTGACATCAAGAAAGATATTACTGCCATACAACGTGTCCGTGAAGCCGCAGAGCAGGCAAAAAAAGAACTGTCTGGCTCAAAAAGCACAACAATTTCCCTGCCATATTTAGTTCAGAATGGCAGTACAGCAGTCCATTTTGAGTATACGCTTACCCGTGCTAAATTCAATGAGTTGATATGTGATATTATTGAGCGCACGGTGATTCCGGTTCAAGATGCATTAAACGATGCAGGAATAGCACCTTCTGAACTTGGCAAAGTAATATTGGTCGGAGGCTCTACCCGGATTCCGGCTGTACAAGAGAAAGTCCATCAGTTGACAGGCATTGTCCCTTCAAAAAATATCAATCCTGATGAATGTGTTGCCCAAGGCGCTGCAATACAGGGAGATACACTCTCTGGCGGGACGTTGCAGGTATATGGCACGGATAACAGTATACTTTTACTGGATGTGACACCTCTCAGCCTTTCTATTGAAACTGTGGGCGGTGTTGCTACTCGTTTGGTGGAACGGAATTCTACATTGCCGATTCATTATTCACAGGTATTTTCAACAGCAGCGCCGTACCAGCGCAGCGTTGAAATTCATGTACTCCAGGGTGAACGCCCTATGGCAAAAGACAATAAGACAATTGGAAAATTTAAGCTGAATGGAATAAAGAAGGCTCCTGCAGGAGTGCCGCAGATTGAGGTGACTTTTGATATTGACGCAAATGGAATTTTGAAAGTTTCCGCAAGGGATTTGGATACGGGAAAGGAACAGTCCATAACCATCACAAATAATGAAAGAATGTCGGATGCTGAAATCGAGCAGGCAATCCGTGATGCAGAACAATATGCTTCTCAGGATCAGTTGCGAAAAGATGCACTGGAAATTTATATGAAAGCGCAGCAGCTTTTAAGTAAAGTGGATCAGGCAGTTGCTGTAGCTGGCAAAAAACTGGATAAGCCGGAGAAAAAGCAGGTGAAGTCAGACTGCGAAACATTGCGGAAATTGAGTAAAAAACAGCCGGGAAAGGCATCACAGGAAGAATTAGATGCCATGAAAAATGCAATTCAGGTTTTGGAGCAATCAAGTGCTAATGTCTGTGAAATTTTCGAGAAAATGAACCAAGACGCTCAAAATGGATAATTATAGAGACTGCTATAAAGAGAGGAATCTGGATAAGGTATAAAGAATGGGCCGGAAAGGAAGTGGTGCATCTATTTATGAATGAAAAATTAAAAGAGAAAATCCGGGAATCGTTGACGAGCGTCCTCCCAATTACCGGAATCGTGCTTTTGCTAAGTATTACTTTTGTTCCTATGGAGATTGGAACATTGTCCCTTTTTATAATGGGAGCAATACTTTTGGTTTTAGGCATGGGCTTTTTCCAATTAGGAGCAGAAGTATCTATGACACCGATTGGACAGGGGATTGGAGGGCAACTTGTTAAAAGCAGAAGTCTGATAATAACTATTTTTGTCTGTTTTGTTGTAGGCAGCATCATTACAATTTCCGAACCGGATCTGCAGGTTTTGGCTGAACAGGTTGCTTCAATTCCAAATAATGTACTTATATGGACAGTTGCTTTAGGAGTAGGTGTTTTTACGGTTATAGCGGTTTTAAGGATTTTATTTAAAATTAGCCTTTCCAGACTGCTTGTAGGCTTATATCTTTTCCTTTTAGTCATGACCTTTTTTGCGCCTTCTGACTTTATTTCAGTTGCATTTGATGCAGGAGGAGTAACGACGGGGCCTATGACGGTACCTTTTATAATGGCGATTGGAGTAGGGCTTTCGGCAAGCAGAAGCGATAAAGATGGTGCCAGTGACAGTTTTGGATTAATCGCCCTATGCAGTATTGGCCCAATTTTGATGGTATTGCTGTTAAGCATATTTTACCATCCGTCCAAGGCGTTTTATCAAGCGGTGGAAATTGCTCCTGTGATAACGACTCAGGATGTAATCTCGTTATTTGTGCGTGCGATTCCCCAATATTCAGCAGAAGTATTTCGGAGTATCATTCCTGTTATAGCAGCTTTCATTTTATTTCAGCTTATTACCCACCGCTATAACAAGAGGCAAATGATTCGAATAATAATTGGGTTTTTATATACACTGATTGGATTAATTCTTTTCTTAACAGGGGTAAATGTTGGATTTGCGCCAGTTGGAAATCTTTTGGGAAGCAGCTTGGCGGACAGCTCGATTAAATGGATTTTGATACCGATAGGGTTTGTCATTGGCTATTACATAGTGAAAGCAGAACCGGCCATAAAAGTTTTAAATGAGCAGGTTGAGGAAATTACAGGAGGGACAATTTCACGCAAAATGATGAATTGCAGCCTTTCATTAGGTGTTGCCTGTGCAGTCAGTTTGTCTATGTTGCGTGTATTGACAAGGATAAGTATTTACTGGATTATAATTCCCGGCTATGCTTTGGCTTTGTGTCTCAGTCATTTTGTGCCGCCAATTTTTGTTGGGGTGGCTTATGATTCTGGTGGTGTTGCCAGCGGCCCTATGACTTCTACATTTTTACTGCCTCTTGTAATGGGAGCCTGTACAGCATTAGGCGGAAATGTGGTGACGGACGCTTTCGGCATAGTTGCGTTTGTTGCATTGACTCCGCTTATTGCAATTCAAGTTATGGGATTGATTTATTCACATAAGGCGAAATTATCCACGCAGAAACCTTCCGGAGAACTATCGGATGACATTATTCTGGAATATAGAGAGGAAAGGCAATGATTGTTGAAAGGAAATACCATATAGAACATAGAATTCTGCTTTTGATTACACGGATGGAGGATGAAAAAAGGGTTAATAGGATTTTAGAAAAAATGCGGCTTCCTATCTATTACCAATGTAGGGGGAATGGGACGGCAAATTCGGAAATTTTGAGTCTCTGTGGTTTGCGGGGAACAAAAAGATTGGTTACACTTTCTATCCTTCCACATTCGTTAATTAAAGATATTTTTTCTGAAATGTCCAATAATCTTTTGTTGGAACATAAAGGGCGAGGCATTGCGGTAACAATTCCGGTCACAGGAATGCAGGATGTAATCCGAAAAATATTAGAGGAACAGAATGGTTATACAATTCCAGAAAAGGAGAGAGGAGAAGCTGTCGAAATGAGTGATAAAGAAACGGCATATTCCATGATACTTGTGGCGGCAAATTATGGCTATAGTGATGAGATTATAAATGCAGCCCACAAAGCCGGAGCCAAAGGCGGAACGGTAATAAAAGGACGCCGACGAGGTTCGGAAAATGTAATGCAGTATTTAGGAGTCACTATGCAGGAAGAACAGGAATTTACAATGATTGTTGTGCCAAAAAATCAAAAATCTGATGTCATGGTGGAAATTAGCAGGGCCTGTGGCTTGAAAACAGAAGCACATGGAGTGGTTCTTGCTGTTCCGGTGGAAGATATATTAGGTATTGAAAAATAGAGTGATTATAGCCAGATTTATAGGCGGGTTTGAAGATGGATTTTTGAAAAATGCCAGCAGTTTATAGGATGCTGGCATTTTGTTGAATATGAAAATTATATCCGGCAATCCATAGTATACCGTCCAGGGGAGAGCTGTCTACAATTGCCGTCTGGGAGGATAAGTTCCGTTTCGGAAGGTGTGAGGATGCTAAATATTGCTGTGCTATTTGAAATCTGCCATGCTACTTCAATCTTTCCTGCACGGCTTTGGTAGCTTCCCTTTACTTTTCCAAGACGTTCATCTACAATTGGCGCAATCTTGATTTTTGTATATCCTGGTTCTGCTGGTTGAATACCTAAAATATAACGATAGTAAAATTCACCTACGCTGCCAAAAGCATAATGATTAAAGGAAACCATATTGTTACCGTTTTGATCTGTTTCATTAATGGAACCATCAGGTTGGATTGCATCCCATCGTTCCCAAATTGTAGTTGCATCATGGCGGACTTGATACATCCATCCTGGGCAAGTTGGCTGCAACAGTAAATCATATGCTAATTTTGTCTCTCCGTTGTCTGCCAGAAGCGGTAGCAAATGTTCTGTAGCAAAGAAACCTGTCTGTAATCCATTTTGATGGATGTCTGCAACCAGATTAGCAAACAGCTGATTCCATAAATGAGATTTTGGAATTACAAAACGAAGAGCCATTACATAAGCACCTTGGTAAGGATCAAGCATTTTCCCATCTTTATCTACAAAAGTTTTTATATATGCTTTTAGGCAGCGTTCCAATTGACAGTTGTATTTTTGTGCATCCTTATTGTTGCCAAGGCGGGTAGCAGCCATACAAATAATCCGAAGGTCATTTATGATAAATGCATTTGATACGGGTCCGTTGTGTATTGCCATATAACGTATATCCTTACCTAATGTTAGCCAATCACCAAGATTTGGTGCGATCCATAAATCCTTTTCACCCATATGGCGGATTTCGCAATCTATATGAGCTTTCATGCTTTCATATTGTTCCTTTAAGTAGCGGTCTGTTCCATATTGCCACCATAGCATTTTTGGAATTATAGTTACTGCATTCCCCCAACCTAGCATATTTACAAAACCAATTCCTTCTGGGCCTAAAGCTGGGACTATAGCCGCTACATAGTTTTCTGTATTATCAGATTGGGAATAACGGATATCTTTCAGAAACTTTGACCAAAACTTTTCGGTATCAAAATTGTATGCACCCGTCAAGGCGAAAACATGCCCATCACCAGTATAACCCATGCGCTCATCACGTTGAGGGCAATCTGTTGGAATCTCAACATAATTAGATTTTTGACTCCATATTTGATTTTCATATAAGCGCTGAACTTCTGCGTTTTCACATTTAAAATATCCGGTGCGTTCCATTTCACTATGCAAAGCATAAGCTGTCAGTATACCATCGATATATTCACAGCCGGTCAATTCTACATACCGAAAGCCCATGTAGGTGAATCGGGGACGGTATTTTTTGCCGCTAGTACTTTTATGGTAGATAATCTGTGCTTTTGCATTCCTGAGGTTAGTAGTATACAGGCTTCCGTCCGTATTTAGAATTTCACCATGGCGTAGCGTTAGTACGTCACTTTTCATATAAACAGGATTGATTTCAATAAGTCCGGCAAAATTTTGACCAAAATCAAGGATGGTTGTATCACCTAAATGTATCACTGCATGAATTGGCATCTTTTCTTGTACTTTTACAGATATGTTGTTTTTTTCAATAACCTTCGGTAGTTTACCAAGGAAAGGAACAGGGGGATATGTGGGAAGCTGTGCATTTTCATTATAAACTTCACCATCATAAAAACCTGCATAAGCATAGGGACTGGGTATAACTGTCACATCCTTATCAGTAGATGTATGCTTGGATATTGTACCATTGGTATAGGTGACTTCAAAAATCCAGGCAACGGCAGGACGTTCGCCATAAATTTGAGTTTTGCTGTCATAAGTAAATCTGCCACAATACCAACCCTGACCTAAGTAAACTCTTAATGCATTTTGTTCATGCAGCAATGTGGTTATATCATAGGTTTGATAGTGCAGGTTGTGGGGATAGTAGGTATAACCGGGAGCGAACATAACATCTCCAACCTTCTGGCCGTTCAGTTCCGCTTCATACAGCCCTAGAGCAGTGATGGATAAAATGGCTTTCTCTATTTCGATTTTAGAAGTTTGTACATGTTGTTCAAATACTTCTACTGTGCCTTCCTTATAAGGACGCTCAGTGGTAATAAAATGGTCTCTCAAATTTAACATGATAATCCTCCATTTTTATGGTTCTGTTATTCTGTAAAATCTTGTAACAACTTTTCATCGGCAGGATTTTCGCAAATTATATTTCCAGAAAGTCTAAATTCTGAATCAAAAAACGCCGCCGCAAAGACATATTGGGAAAGCTGTGATTTCAAGTTAAGCTGATCTTTTTGATTGGTAAAAAACCACACATCACCATTACTTTTGCGGACCTGTTCAAAAAAAGCACTTAAATTTATATTCTGTTTAAATCTCATCATAATCTTCCTCCTTTGAAATTGTGGCATTTTGGTATTCAGTGGGAGTCATTCCTACTACTTTACGGAATTGAGCACTAAAGTAACTGCAGGAACTAAACTGAAGCATTTGGCTGATTTCCAGTATGCTATAGGAAGAATTTCGTAATAGCCTTTTTGCATATACAATACGTTTTTTTAGTACAAATTCGCTTAGTGTCATGCCGGATTCATGCTTGAATTTTGTGCTTAAATATTGTCGGTTATATCCTAATTCAGCAGCCATTCTTGCGTAATTAATTTTTTCGGTCAGGTGTGCTTCAATATAGGCATAACACTTTTGGAGCTCCCGTCCTTCTCCGGTCTGCTGTTTAATTTTGTGGACACGCTTGGTAAATTCCTGTACACAGAGCTGTCCGTAGTTATATACGTCATTGATATTAACGCATTCTTCTGTCAGCAGGATAAATTGGTCACTGATAGCAAAGGCAATACTTTCCGGGAGCCCACCTAAAATAGCGGCTCGTGAGGCAAGGGTGATCTTAACAATCATCTGATTTTTCGCATGGCGTATGGATGTATCTGCCAATTTACCTATTTCACTTGGATCATAAAAAGTCGGAGCTTTGAAATAGATATTTCCCTCTGCAACAGCAGAAAAATACCGCTGTTCAAATTCAAAGGAATTTCGTGGGGCAGGTTTTTGGTCATCTGACGAAATACGTGGGATTGGAGGTTTGCCATCCTGTGTATACATTTGTATGTCAGCTTCATCTATTTTTCTTTTGTGTATGCAGGTGTCAATTAGGATACCATAACTTAACAGGGTTGTACGCAAAACAATCGGTAATGATTTAAGCTGGCTAAGTAGGGGCATTTTAAGCTCTTTGTTTAAGTGTAATTTTTCAATACCTGATGTTACGCTGTTTTCTGATGTATACGAACCAAATACCGGACCGAGTATATAAATGGTCTTTAGTATATTTTCATCAAATGCCGGTATACTGAGCCAAAAAAGTAGAAGAGAATCACTAAGAAGCATTGGAAAGTTTCTTTCCGTGGCGACTTCCTGGATAATTTGCTTGCAGCCATTTAAAGAAAAAAGTGTTTCCATAAGAGCGCTATCTTCACAGTTTGTATAAATGAGCTCCATGTCTGGGCTATATTCCCAGAAAGAAATATCAAGCGATTGTTTTAGCATGTCTTTTAATATGTTGAGACGAATTGAGTATTCTGCCTGCATAAAAGTACCTCCTTGCATTGCATTATAAATCAAAAAATGGGTTAGAAGTGATAAAAAAATTAGATTTCTATCAACATATATAGGTAATATGATAATTATATAAATAATAACATAAATCTAAAAATAATGATATCGAAGATAGAGGGATTTTTGTATATTACAGCTAACGGGATCGAAAAATGAAAAAAACCCGAAAGAAGAGGAGGTATTTTTATGAAATCTGGAATCAATTTAAAATTTTTGG
This sequence comes from Lachnospiraceae bacterium M18-1, assembly GCA_000403295.2. Classification (GTDB taxonomy): domain Bacteria; phylum Bacillota; class Clostridia; order Lachnospirales; family Lachnospiraceae; genus Schaedlerella. Next base: position 654,424 of record KE159609.1, read on the forward strand.
ACAAACCGGTATTTAATACACGAATTAAGTCAGCAAATGTCCAAAATAGTGAACGTTGGATAGGATTTTTCTTAGGACCAGCTGGCGTTATACTGCTCAATGCTATTATGGCTAGTTACCTTAATGTCTATTGGACTGACGTTGTAAAGATTAGCGGTATGTGGGGGGGCACATTTGTTTTAGTATTCCCAATTATTTCTAAAATTGTGGATGCTGTGACCAATATAATTATGGGGCAGATTATTGATCGGACCAAGTCAAAACAAGGAAAAGCACGACCATGGATGCTGTTTGCAGGCCCAATTATTATGATTTCTGTGATTTTGAGTTTTTCAATTCCAAATGCAAGTCCTACAGTACAGGCAATTTGGATTATGTTTAGTTACAACTTGTATTATTCTATTGGATATACAATCTATTATATGAGTCATAATATGATGGTGCCGCTTTCTACACGTAATCCAAAACAGCGAGATGGTGTTGCAATGCTTTCCAATATGGCTATGTGTTTGATACCAGGATTTTTTGTTGCAATGTTGTTCCCAACTTTAGTATTGCCTGCACTTGGAGTAGATGCAGAAAAATGGCGTATGATGGCAGTCATCTTTTCCATTGTAGCTCTTCCGTGTATTATGCTTGAATATTTTTTCACGCGTGAACGTATTTCCGAAGAAAGCGCAGATGAAGAAAATGTACAAACAAAATCTATTGGCGAACAGTTGAAAGCCTGCTTTTCCAGCAAATACTGGATTGTATTTATGGGGGTTTATATTGTTGTACAGATTGCAACAAATCTTCAGAACACTAGTCTGCTTTATTATTGTAATTGGGTATTAGGTAGTTACAATGATGGGGTCACACAGGCTCTTGTTTCGGCCATTGGAAATGCACCGTTGGGATTTGGCATTTTGATTATGTGGCCTTTGGTTGCTAAATTTGGAAAGCGTAATGTAATGATTACAGGACTGGCTATTGCTGTAGTTGCAGGATTTGCTTTTTGTTTGAATCCAGGCAATATGACATGGGTTCTTGTTACGCTTATTATACGGGCTTTTGGTGCACTGCCGATTACATATATCATGATGGCGATGTTAGCAGACGCGCTTGACCATGTGGAATGGCAAAGTGGTTTCCGTGTGGATGGTCTTTCTATGTCTATTTATACCATTATTTTTACCGTAACTGCCGGTATTGCACAGGGAGTGTTTAATTTTTGCCTGAATATATTTGGCTATGTGCCTCCGTCAGCAGATGGTACCTGGGTAGAACAAAGTACAACAGTCAAGAACTTCTTTGTATTTGGCTATCAAGGTGTGATGGCAATTGCATGTTTTATTGCATTGGTATTGTTCTGGTTCTGGAAGTTGGATAAGGAACTGCCGGTTATTCAAAAAGATATTGTTGACCGTCATAAGGCAGATGCAGCTGCGCAGGGACGTGTTTGGCTCTCACCGGAAGAGCAGGCTGCTATTGAAGCAGAAAAAGCAGAAAAAGAGGCGGAAGAGAATCGTATTAAAGAATTACAGGCAAAGTGTGTTAAAAAGGGATTGAGCTTTGAAGAAGAAGAATCTAAATATCAGGCACAACTTGCGGCGAAAAAAGCAAAAGCAGAAGCTAAGGCAGAAAAAAAGAAAAAGTAGATTGTAGTAGAAAGGAGTGAATTAATGAAGTGGGCGGATAACTTCCTGTTGGGTGCGGCTACTGCGGCGCATCAAGTGGAAGGTAATAATATATACAGTGATTATTGGGTTATAGAGCATCTGGAACATAGTGATTTTGTAGAGCCAAGTGGAGAGGCAGCAGACCACTATAATCGTTACGAACAGGATATTGCCCTGTTAGCCGGAGCGGGACTAAATGCATACCGTTTTTCTATTGAATGGGCAAGGATTGAGCCACAGGAAGGCCAATTTGATGTGGAGGCAGTTGAGCATTACCGACAGGTTCTTGCCTGTTGTAAAAAGTATCATATAACTCCTGTTGTGACATTGCATCATTTTTCAAGCCCTGCGTGGCTGATTAAGAAAGGCGGTTGGGCACAGAATTTTGTAGTTGATGCATTTGCACGGTATACAGAATATGTAGCACAGCAGCTTGGAGATGATATTCCATATTTCTGTACGATCAACGAGGCTAATATGGGAGGACAGCTGAATAAGATTGCAGCGGCAATGATGAATACGGGTGCGAGGAAGGAAGGCAGCGTACAGGTTGGTACTAATACCGAGATGAATATGCAGGTGTTGATGCAGAGCATAATGGAACAGAGCAAAGCATTTGACTGTAATCCTGGAGAAGTAAATACTTTCTTAAAACCCAGGACCTCACAGCAGGAAAAGGTTGTGATGAAAGCGCATCAGGCAGCAAAAAAAGCAATAAAATCAGTTTGTCCTGCAGCGAAGGTCGGATTAACACTTTCCTTGTTTGATTATCAGGCGGAAAGCGGTGGGGAGGCAAAGGCCGATAAGCTCTGGCAGGAAGATTTTGGTTTTTATCTGCCATATTTTCAAGATGATGACTTTTTGGGTGTTCAAAATTACACACGTAAAATAGTGGATTCTAATGGAGAACGAGAGCCTGCTAAGGAAGCACCAGTTACTCAGATGGAGTATGAGGATTATCCGCAGGCAATAGGGCACGTATTATCTAAGGTGGCAGAGGATTATAAAGGCGAATTGATTGTAACCGAAAATGGCATTAGCACAGAAGATGATATGCGGCGGTGTGAATTTATTCGTGAAGCACTGTCCGGTGTGGAAAAATGTGTTGATGAAGGACTTCCGCTTAAGGGATATTTTTATTGGAGTTTGCTGGATAATTTTGAATGGCAGATGGGGTATAGCAAAACATTCGGATTGATTGCAGTAGATCGTACAAATCAAATTCGTCAATCTAAAAAAAGTCTATACGTACTGGGAGCCTGCCTTAAAAAAGATGATACAGAATAGGTAACATAAAGGGACTGCAATGACAACTTTACCATATTTTTAACAGGAGGTAAATATATCGTGGAACAAAGGCTGATTAAGCCTGGAGAAATATGGCTGGATACGAAAGGGGAACGCATACAGGCTCATGGAGCGGATATTTATTTTGAAAACAATACATATTATTGGATTGGTGAAGATAAGACGTATACTCGTAAAAAAGGAAAAGTGTGGACTTGGGGGATAAAGTGCTACTCTTCAAGTGATTTGGTCAATTGGGAAGATGAAGGACATATCGTCGAGCCGGAACCGAATAATAAAAATTCGCTTTTTTATCCTAACCGCAGGTTGGACCGTCCTCATATCTTGAAAAATGAAAAAAACGGGAAATATGTATTGTGGACAAAATATTGTGATAAAGCACATTTTTCCATCTTAGTCGCAGACAATTTGCATGGACCATATATACTTAGTGTCCCATTTTTACAGCCATATGGGAGAAAAGCGGGGGATTTTGACTTGGCAGCCGATCCAATAACAGGGCAGGGTTATTTATATGTAGAATTGGACCATGAGGATGTTATCGTCTGTAAGCTGACTGAGGATTACACAAATGTGACGGAAGAACAGGCTATTATTTATACGGGTCTAAAACCACCTATGGCAAGAGAAGGGGTAACTCATTTTATGCACAATGGTAAACATTACTTACTTACCAGTGGTATGACAGGATATATACCGAATCCATCTGAAGTTGCAATAGCTGATGATTATATGGGGCCCTTTACGGTGCAGGGAAATCCGCATACGGATGACAGTTCACATGCTTCTTTTAACTCACAGGTTTCTTGTATTTTTCGAGTGCAGGGCAGTGATTTGCTTGTGGCGGCAGCCGACCGTTGGGTGCCCAAATTTATGGTGGATCAGGAAAGATATGATGCATTATATCGTGTGATTTACTCACGAGAGGATAAAAGTTTGAAACCTTCATTAAAAGATATGCTGTTGTTAGCACGTGCTCCTTTAATGGGAAACGCTAATACTTCTATTGCTAATTATGTCTGGCTGCCTATTCGTTTTGAGGGTGAAACCGTAAAAATTGATTGGTATGATGCATGGAATCCACAGCACTTCGTCTAATATATACGAGGAGGAAAATAATGGATAAGAAAAAAATATCTGAATTAATAGCTCAGCTCAGTCTGGAAGAAAAGGCTTCGCTTTGCTCCGGACATGATTTCTGGCATACAAAGGAGATTGAGCGTCTGGAAATTCCGGCTGTTATGATGTGTGACGGACCACATGGACTGCGTAAGCAGGTAGGGGAAGGAGATCATCTGGGTATCAATGTGAGTATAGAAACAACCTGCTACCCAACTGCAGCGGCATTGGCGGCAAGCTTTGACCGGAAGGTTATGGAAAAATTAGGTACAGCTTTGGGGCGGGAGTGTCAGGCAGAAAATGTCGCAATGTTGCTTGGCCCCGGTTTAAACATGAAGCGTAGTCCACTTTGTGGCCGCAACTTTGAATATTTTTCGGAAGATCCATATTTGGCTGGCGAGATGGGTGTAGCTTATATTCAAAGTCTACAGGCAGAAGGTATTTCTGCCTGTGTGAAGCATTTTGCTGCCAATAATCAAGAGACCGCTCGTATGAGCGGCAGCAGTCAGATGGATGAGCGTACCTTGCAGGAAATTTATCTTCCAGCATTTGAGGCAGCAGTTAAAAAAGGTGGCACACGTAGTGTGATGTGTGCTTATAATGCTATTAATGGCATTTTTGCAGCAGAAAATAAAGAACTGCTTACTGATACCCTTCGGGAACGTTGGGGGTATGATGGATTTGTTGTCACAGACTGGGGTGCAGTAAAAGACCGTGTAAAAGGTCTTGTAGCAGGATTGGATTTGGAAATGCCGGGCGGTATCGGAGTGCAGGATGACCAGATTGTTGCGGCGGTGAAAGATGGCACTTTGGACGAGGCTGTCCTGAACAAGGCAGTAACTCATATGTTGGAATTTGTAGCTGATTATCAGGAGCAGAGGAAACCAGAAACCAGTATAGACCGAGCGGCGAATAGCATACTGAGTGCTGATCTTGCGGCTCAATGTGCTGTTCTTCTGAAAAATACGGATAATACCCTGCCTCTTAAAGAAGAAGAAAACATAGTCTTTATTGGTGAATTTGCACAAAGACCACGGTATCAGGGGGCTGGCTCCAGCCATATTAATGTTACGCACGCTATTGGTGCACTGGAAGCAGCTGTAGGGAAAAATGTTACTTATGCACAGGGGTATGATGTGCATAGCGAAGAAAACGATGCAGGGCTACTGGATGAAGCTGTGAACGCAGCAAAAAAGGCAGAAAAAGTTGTTGTATTTGCTGGTCTGCCGGATAGTTTTGAGACAGAAGGCTGTGACCGTGATACGTTGGCAATTCCCGATAACCAAAATAATCTGATTTCTGCTGTGGCGGCTGTCAATCCTAATACTATAATTGTACTGCATGGAGGGGCAGCTATGGAATTACCATGGTTGGATGAAGTGAAATCAGTGTTATGTGTGTATCTGGGCGGAGAAAACATTGGTACAGCTACGGTCAAACTGCTTTATGGGGAGACTAATCCTAGTGGCAAACTGGCAGAAACATGGCCGATTAAGCTGGCCGATAATCCGAGCTATCTCAATTTCCCCGGTGAAAATGGTATTGTAGATTATGCTGAAGGAATCTTCATAGGCTACCGTTATTATGATAAAAAGCAAATGGAAGTATTATTTCCTTTTGGATATGGTTTATCTTACACCAGTTTTTCTTATAGTGACTTACATCTTGACAAGGAAGCTATACAGGATACAGATATTCTTATGGTGAACTGTAAAATAAAAAATACAGGTAGTGTGGCTGGCAGGGAAGCGGTGCAGCTTTATGTTAGAGACGAGATCAGCAGTGTGCGCAGGCCTGTCCGCGAGCTGAAAGGATTTGAGAAGGTGGAATTGGAGCCCGGTGAGGAAAAGACAATAACATTTCCATTGGATAAACGTTCTTTTGCTTACTATGAAACTGCAATCCATGACTGGTTTGTGGAAAGTGGAAAATTCTTTGTAGAGATTGGGGCATCCAGTCGTGATATCCGTCTTTCGGCAGAGGTAGAGGTAACAGGAACCATAGAACTGCCCATGCATTATACAAAGCAATCTACAGTAGGAGATTTGATGAAGACCGCAAAAGGGCGGAAGTTTATGGAGAACATGATGGCTAAGCGTCAGAGGCATTCGTCAGAGGCAGCAGCAGACAGTGCACAGAACATGGGTGAGGGTAGCGAAAAAATGGTACAGAAGATGATGATAGAAATGCCTTTGGGGGCACTTGTTACTTATGGCTCGATGACCTTTGAACAGTTAGACGATTTGCTGAAGATGCTCAACAGTTAAGGGGGAAGAATGGATTGCGAAAAGACAATTTTTGCGATGGATGGACTTTCCATAAGGGAGAATTACCGCATCCGCCTCGTAAAATTAGTGGAAAAGCTGGAACTTGCGGCAGTGCTTCGAATTTGACAGAAGAGGAGGGCTTTATTTTCCGGTTGCATCCTTATATGGCGAATAAAATGCATATGGACAATGCAAACCATCTTTATAATGTTGCGAAAACACTGGAGGGTACATGGCAATCAGTGACATTGCCTCATGACTGGAGTATAGAACAGGAATATCAACCGCCAGAACAATGGGAAGATGGATCACAGGCAATTGAAGCAGGATATCTCGGAATGGGGATAGGATATTACCGCAAACGTTTTTCATTGCCAGCGGCGGCAAAAGATAAGCGTATTATCATTGAATTTGAAGGAGTCATGCGGGATAGTACGGTATGGGTTAATGGCTGTTATGCAGGAAGCCACATTTCAGGTTATACCGGCTTTGCATTTGATATTACAGAACTAGTTTTTTATGATGGCGAGGGAGAAAATGTAATTCTTGTTAAGACAGACACTACATTACGTGAGGGATGGTGGGCTGAGGGCGCTGGGATTTACCGCCCGGTATATCTCAATGTTCTTGATTCTTTGCACATTGCCCGGCATGGTGTATTTGTGAATTGTAAATTCGTTAGTACTGATAGCGCATCTATTCAGGTGGAGACAAAACTGGAAAATCTGGGTGATGAAGATGGAGTTGTTAACATTGTTCAAAAGATATACGCCCCAGATGGTCAGATGGTTGCTAAAACTACGATGGATGTGAACGTACCAATGTTGGAGACAGGAAAGTATAGGGCAGACTTAGTTATTGAAAAGCCATTATTGTGGGATTTGACTATGCCGAATCTTTATACTCTGCAGACAGTAATCTCTAATTATGGTCAAATTGTGGACACAGTGGATACGCGGTTTGGAATTCGGGAAGTAAGATATATCGAAGATGGACTGATTCTTAATGGAAAGGCGGTGGAAATTAAGGGAGTCTGTGTTCACCAGGATTTTGCAGGGGTAGGAAATGCGCTTAACCCGGATATCATTCGTTATCGTTTGGGACGCATTAAGGCGATGGGAGGAAATTGTTATCGTAGTGCCCATCATCCTGCAAGCAGTGAATTATTGGATATTTGCGATGAAATGGGCATTTTAGTAATGAACGAAAATCGTAGATTTGAACAGAGCAGGGAAAGCATAGAGGATTTAGAGGAACTGATTCTCGGTAGTCGTAACCATCCATGTGTCTTCATGTGGAGTCTTGAAAATGAAGAACTGATGCCGACACTGCCAAATGGAAAAAGACTACTCAACATGTTAGTAAAACGTGTGCATAAATTAGATCCTACCCGTCAATGTACTGTAGCAGGGCATTTTGCGTGCCGGGATGAGGAATATATAAGAATTCCAGATGTTGCAGGCTTTAACTATGATATGGGAGATGCGGCTGCTATGCGTAAATCAGTTCCTGGACTTTTAACAATAGCCAGTGAGGATAGCAGTTATGTATCAACCAGAGGCAATTATATAGATGACCCTGAAAAGGGCTATTGCGACAGCTACGATAGTGGGAGCTATCTGATGAAATTGATGATGAAGAAGATGGGGCTTAAAGAATTGCCGATTGGCACGATTGGCGGAGCAAGCTCGCCCAACAACCTGGTGTATTCATGGAATAATTATCGCGAAAAAGCACCGTTTCTTGGAGGTATGTTTATTTGGTCCGCTTTTGATTATCGTGGCGAAACATTTCCATGGAACTGGCCTGCAGTAACCAGTCAGTATGGAGCAATGGATTTTTGCGGATTTGAGAAGGATAGTTTTTATTATTGGAAAAGCCTTTGGGATGATACTCCATTGGTACATTTGCTTCCCCACTGGAACTGGCAGCCCAGACAAATGGTGCAGGTAGATGTTTACTCTAATTGTGAGGAAGTGGAAGTGTTTTTGAATGACATTTCTCAGGGACGCAAGAAGCATCAAAAAGGAATGATCTCTACATGGCAGATTGAATATAAACCAGGTGAAATCAAAGCGATTGCCTATTGTGGTGCAGAAAAGGCGGCCGAGTGCAGACGTGTTACGGCGGAAAAACCGGAGAAAGTTGGAATCAAACCTGTATATGAAGGTGAAGGACAGATACTTTATAAAGCGGAGATACAGGACAAAGCTGGAATCATTTGTCCAACAGCCAACCTGCCTTTACGATTTTCTGTAGAAAATGGCACTATCGTTGGTGTTGGAAATGGTAATCCGTCCCGTCATACTTCTGATAAATGTGGAAACTGTAAGACATTTCATGGACTGGCACTTGTCATTGTGGAAAGAGTTGGTATGCAAATGCCGGTTCTGACAGCAAATATTGAAAGTGAAGAGGAATAATATGATAGAATCTAATGTAAAACAACGGGCACAGGAGATTTTAGCACGCCTTACCCCTGAACAAAAACTAGCGCAGATTGTTGGTATGTTTGGTGGAGGCCAGATTCCAGCAGAACTGCTTAACCGTTTTCAGAATGGTCTTGGCGAGATCTCTTTTATTCCAGGAACTTCAAAAAAAGAAGAGAATCTGGAACGTTCTATTAAGGAACAGGAAATTTTAAACAATAATATTGGCATTCCTGCAATCCGGCATAATGAAGCATTGACAGGACAGATGACTGCAGACAGTACTGTGTTTCCCTCTGCCATTGCGCTTGGAGCTACATGGGATACAGAAGTTGTTCAGGAAATGGCGGATATTATCCGTGAGCAGATGGTTGCAGAAGGTACTCGCCAGGCATTGTCACCAGTGATGGATGTAGCTAGAGATCCTAGATGGGGAAGGGTTGGAGAAACCTATGGTGAGGATCCAACACTTTGTGCGGCGATGAGCGTTGCATTTGTTAAAGGGCTTCAGTCTGACAATCTTGCGATGGGCGTTATGGCTACGGGAAAACATTTTCTGGGATATGGTAATGGAGAAGGCGGCCTGAACATGGCAGCTAATCCTATTCCGCCCAGAGAATTAAGGGAAATATATGCAAAGCCATTTCAAGCGGCAATTACGGAAGGAAATCTTGGCGCAATGATGAACTCCTATGGTGCTATTGATGGGGAATTGATTATCGGATCCAAGAACATCCTGACAGGCCTTCTGCGTGAAGAAATGGGATTTGACGGTGTGGTTGTATCGGATTATATGTCTATTGATAAAATGGTAGATCTTAAACTTTCTGAAACACCGGAGGAAGCTGGAGTCCGTGCGCTGAAAGCCGGTCTGGACTGTGAGCTTCCTATGCCATATGGATATAAGGATAAACTGTTAGAATTGGTTACTAAAGATCAGGAAGCACAGAAAGCATTGGACCGTGCAGCTTTAAAAATGCTCGAAGCAAAGATTAAATTAGGCCTGCTGGATGGACCTGCTGGACGGAAAGAATGGATTGATTCTGCATATGACAGGGAAAAGACAGGTAAATGCAGTTTAAGGGCCGCTCATGAATCGATTGTTTTGCTGAAAAATAATGGGATTTTACCATTAAGCAAAGAGGTAAAAAAGATTGCCCTGATTGGATCTCATGCAGACTCAATGCGCTTATTGTTTGGCTGTTATACTTATCCTGCAGCTTTTGAAAGAGATGTGACAGGGGCAATGGCTGATATGCCAGGAATGCAGGCTATGAGTAAGCCTGATCAGAAGAATCCATATCAGATGCCATATCTGCAGGGAAGTACTGTACGTGGGACGTCTACGTATGTGGAAGAACAGTTGAAAGCGCATTATGAGGGAAAGACACTTACTATTTTAGAAGCGATTCGTGCGAAATGCCCTAATGCTGAGCTGCGTTATGTAAAAGGATGTGATGTGGCTGGTAATGACCGCAGTGGTTTTACGGAAGCATTTGCAGTGGCTCGTTGGGCTGATGTCGTGCTTCTGGCAGTCGGTGGTAAGTATGGATGGGGAACTAGCTGTACCACCGGTGAAGGAATTGATTGTGATGATATCGGCTTAACAGGTATTCAGGATGAACTTGCAGAAGCAATTGCTGAGGTGAATCCGTCATGTGTGCTGATACATATGGATACAAAGCCTGTTTCCAGTGAAATACTTTGCGAAAAATATGCTGCTGTGATTGAAAACTGGTTTCCAGGTGATACAGGAGGGCAGGCATTGGCTGATGTACTGTTTGGTGATTACAACCCGGCCGGCCGCTTGCCGATTACTGCAGCCAGAAATGCGGGACAGGTTCCCATCTATCACAGTCAAAGGAAGGGAAGCGGTTATCGGCCAATAGGAATGACGATTGCTAAATATGTAGAAGGTAGTACAGAACCATTGTTCCCCTTTGGATATGGCCTAAGCTACACAAAATTTGAATATTCAGATCTTTCTGTTACTCCAGAAGTGCCTGCGGATGGAATCGTGGAGGTTTGCTGCAGGATAAAAAACTGCGGGGAAAGAGATGGAGAGGAAGTAGTTCAATTATATGTTACAGATGAACTCTCTTCTATGCTGCGCCCAGCGCAGGAACTTGCTGGCTTCTGTAGAGTGGCGTTGAAAGCAGGGGAAACAAAAAAGGTGAGATTTACCATGTGGGCGAATCAGTTTGCGTTCCTTGATGAAGATATGCATTGGTTGGTGGAGGCTGGAAAGATGACCGTAAGGGTAGGCAATTCATCGGCAGATACCCAGTTGACCGGGGAATTTACTATCAGAGATACGGCTTTCATTGATGGCAAGAACAGAGGTTTCTATGCGGGGAGCAGCGTAAGCTAATCTTTATTAAACTACTAAAAAAGTATGATGTTTTAGAAGGCATAGATCATTTTTAGTTATTTTTAAATTTTGTTAAAATAGGTCGTCTTATTTTTGAATAGTCTTTTATATCCATACCTTCATAGCGGATAGAATTAGAGGACATGAAGAAACTCCAAATACGAGGAATCATGTAATGAGATAAAATTAAAAATAAGAAAGGGTGATGATAATAAAAAAATTCATGATTTTAGATTTGTCCGAGTTTGATGCGGACATAGTGGAGAAAATAGAAGGGGCTATTGAAAAAGAGACTGAAATACGAAATTTTGAATCTGAAATAAATCAAATATTAGTTTATCATGATATAGAGATTCATCAGAAAGAAGAAATTGTTTACCAAAACGGTAGACAGGTGCATTTAAGCCATCAGGAATTTCTTGCTTTTACTTTTCTGGCACAGCATCCGGGATGGGTATTTAGTAAAGAACAGATTTATGAGCAGTTATATGGACAAGAGCAAAAAGAAAACATAGAAAATATCATTTACTGTTTGATTCGAAATTTGCGTAAAAAAATTGAACCGAACCCGCAGCATCCCCAGTATATACAAAATATTAGGGGCGCTGGATATAAATTTGTTATCCCAGAGAACTAGTTCTCTGGGATTTTTGCAGAAAAATAAAATTTGTATAGCCGTTACTATTTCATTTCTTAAACGTATAGAGATAGTAAATATACTTTTCAAAAAGTATACTTTTTGGCATAGCGAAAAATAAGCAGAAATCCTATACCAAAAAGTATGCATCAGCACTTTTGGCATATGCCAAAAAAAGTGTGTACATTTTGGTACGCTTTGCGGAAGGGGAGAGTAAAATGGCTGTATACGGATATCATCGGACAAGCACACGTGACCAACATCTCGACAGGGGAATACAGGAGATTCAGGTGTTTTGTAAAGAGCATGCTCTGGAATTGGTAAACATCTTTACCGACCAGCAGACAGGAAAAAATTTTGACCGGCCAAGATATATGGTTCTGGTGGAAGATGTTCTCCGGGAAGGAGATATTCTGCTTGTAACGGAGCTGGATCGATTGGGCAGAAATAAACGGGATACCATGGAGCAGATCCGGAAGCTGCAGAGTATGGATGTCCGGCTGATGGTCCTGGAGCTTCCGACAACCCTGATGGATCTGACAAAAATGGATAACTCTATGGCTCGTTTGATGTTGGAGACGATCAATAACATGATGTTGGAACTTTACGCGTCTATGGCAGAGGCCGAACTGGAGAAAAAAGAGAAGAGACAGAAAGAAGGCATTGCCATGAAAAAACTCCGTGGGGAATGGGATGATTATGGCCGGCCTCCGGCAATCAAAGAAGAACAATTTGATGAAGCCTATCAGAGAGTAACCGCAGGCGAGATCACGCAGGCAGAACTGAAACAGGAATTAGGCTTATCTCATACAACATTTTACCGCTACCGGAAAAAATATTTTCAAAAATATCCGGAAGTTTTTCAATCTGCGGAATAAAGGCACTATTACTTATTGTAGAAAGAAAAATTTTTATTGGAGGTACTTTGTTATGAAAGAAAAAAGAGAAGGAGCATTGTTCTATGATAAGGAAAGCAGACGGTATGATATCCGGTTCGGGATTGATTCTGTATATGGTGGACTGCATTGTGGGGACTGTTTTGACCTGAAGGTGGACAATGCGTGGGTTCCGGCCAGGATTGAGATAGAAGAGGAATGGTATCTGGTGGGATTGCCGCAGGTGAATCTGGACGGGCTGATTGTTCGGATATGAGGGGTACATAATTGTAAGATGAAAATGAAGAGGGATAAGGCGGACATCAAGTTCGAGACAGATTATGGGATTGTACTGGAGTGCATCAGGGAAGTGTATAGTCTGGAAGAAGAGCATCTGCGCCTGGGAGCGAATTTCCGTAAGACAATGGTGCGCCCATTTATGAAGATGCTGGAAAGGCACTGTAGTAGTATACAGATGGATAAGCTGCACAAAGTATTATGGGAAGTCTATCAGGAAAACAGGGGAGAAAAAGATTTTCTGGAAAAGGCGGGAGTGATATTGGGACCATACTGCAGGGAGGTATAGCAGTAGAATTATAAGGATGAAGGCATTCTAAACTTATATTTAGTTTAACTATATCGGTTAATAAGAGATAAATCATTCAAGGATTGATTTTTACCAGCGGATTACATACAATATGGGTAACTGTTCGGTGCAGCAGATGGATTTGTGGCCTGCTGTGTTGAATGGTTACCTATATTGTTATAAAACGGCAACAAGTGGAAAAATTGTGAGTAGTCTCGGAAAGTAACTGTACAGAGAAAAAAATAGCGGATTCTGTGTATCAGATTTGGAGAAAAAGCGGACAGAGAAACAGCGTGCCTGATATTGTGGCGGAGTTTATCAATAGAGGGCATGACTTTAAGACCTCCCTTATGGCAGGTTTTTGAAAAATACAGATAGAAATGGAAAGCAGATTTATGCAGCCAGTTTCTGCCGTTTCTTCAGCCGGGCATCCAGATGGATGTTGATGCAGATGACCATGGTGAAAAAAGAATACCGTTTTCTGGTATGGATTCCCATATCATGGAGATGGTAGTCATTCAGAACCCGGTTGTTTACCCTTTCGCAGGAAGTCCGGTTGTTGTAAATCTTTTGGTATTCATCCGTGCCCCGCGCGACGGGGGGATAAAGGCGGATATCCCATTCCGGCTTCGTGTAGACGCATCGGCCATAAGCAGAAGGAGAACATTTTTCTTTACATGGACAGGAATCCACCTTGCCACAGGCAAAAGGGCAGCGCCATTTCCGGGAATGTTTTTGTTTGATGTATCCCCAGTTGACCATGCGGTAGCCAGCCATGCATAGGGGCGTGCCATCCTGGTCAATCGAGAGGGAGTCCGGAATGGAAGTCGGCCTGCCGCGGTTTGTGTTCAGGTCAATGAAAGGCCGGATGTCCCATTCCTGGCAGAGGCCATAGGTGGCATAGTTGTCATGTGCGGAATCCAGGCAGAGATCCCGGATGGGGATATCCGGATTGACCGTTTTAAATTCACGGAGGGAAACAATGGCGCTTACACTGTCGTGCCGCCTGGCATTCAGGAAACGGATATGCAGGGGCAGGTCAATGCCAATGTCCGGATTATGGGAACAGAGCATGTAAAGGGTGTGGCCGAAATAAAAGACCTCTTCATCGCTGTCCCAGCCCCAGTCAGCATCGGGATCAGAGAAATGGCGCCTGCAGGAGCAGTGCTGGATTCCATTCTCCCTACATTTGCAGACTTTATGCCCGTAAGGGGAGGAATGGGAATGGACACAGGTGCCATCGCCGGAAAGGGTAACGCCGTCAGCGGGGAAAAGCCCGTCCCGTAAGGAAGGGATGAGGGCCGCAAGCCGGAAAAACTGTTGGAGCCGTTCTTCATAATGAAAAGGGAACGAATCATGGTCCAGGGCATAAGTGGCCAGGGTATCGGTAATCCCAGAATGCTTATTAGGAAGCTTTTTCCCTTTGCCGGGTTTCCTGGAAGGCTTTTTATTCTTGTGTGCGGGAAAGAGATCTTTGCGTCCCGTCTTCTGCAAAGCTGTTGGCTGAGACCAGAGCCTGTCCATCAGGCCGAAGTAAGAACCCAGCGGGGCGAGGGATGCGGGGGCAAAGCCAGCCAGGACAGCAAGGAGGCTGTCGGCTTTGAGTTTTTCAACCCAGGCGGTAAGGCTGGTAAAGCCAAGCATCACCATGAGGATAAGGGAGCGAATGATCTGCACCTGGTTGATAGCGGGCCGTCCGGTGTGGGAATAGAACTGGGAGAGATCATCCATAACCGGATCCAGATTAAGAATCCGCAGTTTTTCCCGGACAGCGGCAAATTCAGAATGAAGCCTTATGCGTTGGGAAGAGTCAAGATGTACTTTTGTCTCATGCAGGAAAGCCAGATATTCCTGATGGGACTGCCAGTGAATTAACATAATATGTGTCCTCCTTTGGTATGGTTGAAAAGTGGATAGTTCTTCTTAACCAAAGGGCCGCGTTATTCATTGCATTTTTTGGCAATGAATAACGCGGCCGCACAAACTGGCAGATTTGTCAATAGGAATTTGGGAATTTTTTGATAAAAATATAAAAAATGTAAGCCCCCACTGAAAAGAGGAGGTGAAGAAAAATAAGGGAACTCTGGAAACGCAGTGATTTCAAGGGCTGTGAGTTTCCGAGAGTACTCAATTGTGAGAAAACAGGTGATGTGGATTGAGATATTATATTGCAGACCCGCATTTCTTTCATGGAAATCTGAATACGAAAATGGATTTTCGGGGATTCCAGAGTGTGGAGGAAATGAACGGATATATGCTGGAAAAATGGAACGCAAAAGTCCGGAAGAATGATGATGTGGTGATTCTTGGTGACCTGTCCTGGGGCAAGGTGGAAGAAACCAATGAGCTGCTTGGCAGGCTCCATGGGCGTCTGTATCTGATACAGGGGAATCATGACCGTTTTCTGAAGAATAAAGATTATGATGCCAGCCGCTTTGTCTGGATCAAACCCTATGAGGAACTGCAGGATAATAGGCGGAAGGTTATCCTCTGTCATTATCCGATCATGTGTTATAACGGCCAGTACCGTCTGGATGGAAATGGAGAACCAAAAGCATATATGCTCTATGGGCATGTGCATGATACTTACGACCAACGGCTGATCGAGCAGTTTCAGGAGATTACAAGGAAGAGTATCAGGGAAAATACAGACGGAGAGAAACGGGCCATTCCTTCCAATATGATTAATTGTTTCTGCATGTATTCGGATTACACACCACTGACTCTTGACGAGTGGATCATTTGTGACAGGGAAAGGAGAGAAAAATTATGTGCGGCCGGTTCTATGTAAGTGAGGAGACTGCTAAGGAAATTGAAAAGATAATCCGGAACGTAGATCTGCGGATGCAGAGAATGCATTTCGGGGATATTTATCCTTCCCGGAGGGCGGGGATTCTGTCTGGAGAGTCAACGGAGTTGAAGCTGGAAGATATGCAATGGGGATTCCCGCAGTATCAAAGGAAGGGACTGCTCATCAATGCAAGGGCGGAGACTGCGTTGGAGAAAAAGACATTCCGTGATAGTGTGCTGCACAGGCGCTGTGTTATTCCGGCAAGGCATTTTTATGAGTGGGATACTTCGAAAAATAAGGTATCATTTTTCAGGGAAGACAGCCCTATATTGTATATGGCCGGATTCTATAACTGGTTTGAGGAAGAAACGAGATTTATCATCCTCACAACACAGGCCAATGCATCGGTCAGTCCGGTTCATAACAGGATGCCGTTAGTGTTGGAAGAAAATGAGTTGGAAACATGGGTATATGATGATACATTTACAGAGTTTGCTCTCCATAAGACTCCGCCGCTGCTTGGACGGGAACAGGAATATGAGCAGAAGAAGTTGATCTTGACGTAGGAAAAGCCACCATTTGAGGTGGCTTTACAATTTTTATAAGCAGACATCAAGAAATACTTATTGAAAATCCTTCATATATGCCCACGGGAACATCTTCTCCAAAAGAATATTCTTCCATGTTATCTTGTTCAAAATTATAAACCGTAATTTGATCTCTGTCCGGATCAACTACCCAGTATTCACGCACTCCGGCAGTACGATATTTGAATAACTTTTTATAATAATCCATCTTGCGGCTACTGGGTGAAACAATTTCGATGATCCAATCAGGAGCGCCGTGGCATCCTTTTTCATCTAATTTTGAAAGATCGCAAATGATTGAAATATCCGGCTCATAATAATTGACATCATCCTGATTCAAAAATACGGCAAATGGGGCGGCCAATACCTGACACGTTCCATTTTTACTATCAATATAGTTTGCGATTATTTGATGTAGTCTGCTGCGTATTCTTTGATGCGTCCAACTTGGCGGGGACATATAGTATATCTGGCCGTCGATCAGCTCCGCCCGTTCACCATCCGGTAAAGCATAGATATCCTCTATTGTATAGGCGTCTTCTTTCATTATTACGTTCATTGCTTACACATCCAATCCTTAAAGACATTATAGATAATTGAAGTTAAGATTACAACTTGTTATTTGAATAGGCATCTATTCATTGGTTGGATTTTCCCGGTTCATTTTCTGTCTTTTTATAAATTCATCATATTTTCTGGGTTTGGGATTCCTAAGATCAGTCTGGGATTAAGTCCGGTTAGGGAGAGATAGTAATTAGCCAGTCCGGAATCCATGAAATGACAATAACTACGACCCCTTGGTTTGAAATCAACGCTATCTGTCCTTGCAGTTTCACTACAAAAATCTGTGATTCCGGAGAAATAAAGCCAGTCTAACACACGGTTGCAAGTGTCTCTTGAAACGTAAATGGAATCGTTTTGTGCTATCAGCTCTTGTATTTCCCTTTGAATACTGCCCTCTGTTATTCTGCGGCTTTTCCTGCCCGCAATACGGCAGATTGAAAGAAAAATCTGCGTAAATACTCTGGCATCCTGAATATCTGTAAAATATCGGGTGGACTCATTCGTAAAGGTGTCAATTATTTTTATTAGTGCGCCTCGTGCCTTTTCTATGCTTTGTTTTTCAAGATAAGTTTTAACCACATTAGGATATCCGCCAATCTGAAGGTAGATATCATATGCAGCTTTAAAATTGCTGCAGATATGATTTTTTTGCAGAGGTTCTGATGGAAGACGGAGATATTGGGCATACAGATTTTCATTATATGACTGCAAAAACTCTTCGAATGAAAGTGTATCAACAGAGAGTTTCACTGAGTCTTCATTACGAGACTCGAATTCCGGCTTCATAAGCTGTCCCGGGTAACTGCTGAGCAAAATAAAACGGGACTGAAAATAACAGTTAAATTTTTGGATATGGTTATATATTGAGGCAGATTCCTGTACTTCGTCAATCATAATGATCATGTCATCAGAATCCACAAAATCGGGCTCAAAAAGCTGGAATGCACTACGGAGAGAGTATTCTGGATATTCTGTGTCGGAGGCCTCGTCTATCGCCAGTCTGAAGCATTCCAGGAACTGATGTCCGCTCTGTTCAAAAAGATTGATATAAATTTTGTGTCGAAAGTGTTCATCCGTAAATTTATTGACGATATATGTTTTTCCTGCCTGTCGGGCACCAGTTACTTCTAAAAGGTGGTGGCTGGAATCTTGCTTCCAATCAAAAAGTTCCTTGTAGATATTACGCTTCAGATACATGCTGACATTCCCTTCCTGATTTTTCAGCATCCGTTCATCAGAAATGTTTTTATAAAAAGGATTCTATGGTTTTTTGATATTTTTCAGAATGGGTTACATAGTTAAAAAAGAACTCGGCGTCAAAATCATCAAATCCAAATTCCCTCTGTAATTTTAACTGGATCATATCTTCCTGCAGATTCTGCTTCTTAGATTGTGCTATTATCTGGCAAAGATTACGCATAAAAGTAATATATTTTTCAATCTCATTTACAACATCCGAAGCGTTTTGGAGATATTCTTTTGCATAATCTTCTGATAAATTTTCATGTTTTTGCAGAACCTCAATGATTTGTTCATCTGAAATATCTATTCCCCTGAGAAATTCTATCATATAAGAAATCCGGGTTTCTTCCCTTATCTCTGCCTCGCGCATTTCCCATGTCATTTTTGTTCGCCCCCAGTACATAATCTGCATAACCATTTTGTATTTACTGAAAGACATCTGGTTTTTACTATTTTATCATGTTTTGCGTCTATGCTCAATTCTAATCGGATATTTTCTCTGTTTGAGCAGCGAATGTAATCAGTTCAATCAAAAAAGCCATCTGTTAAGATCAGATGGCTTTGCAAATGGTTGGATGCTGGTATTTCACACAGCCTGAAGTTCTGCAAGTTGTTCTACTTCAGCCACACTAAGGGCAGAATACTCTGCAATTTCTTCAATTGTCAGTTTCCCCACTTTCAGCATTCTAAGTGCGGTTTCTTTTTTGGTTTCATCAATACCTTGGCTTCTTCCACGATTTAAAATAGTCCTTGCTTCTGTTTGGATCAATGGTCCTCTCATCATAGCACCTATACCTTTCTGCATGTTTTCGTACTTGTATGCGATTTCTGTGATTACATCACCAGAAAGCTTTATGATCGTTCGTTTATCAAATGCCCCGATAATACCTTGTTTTTCTAAAATCATCTGATAATATGTATCTCATAATGATTCCGTTCTATTTTATCCTATCATTTCCTTTTGGAATTGCCCTCGCATCCTAGATTGGTGTAAAATATACGATTGTCGGTTTTGGGGTTTAAGAAAAGAGCCATCTGGCAAGATGGGCAGATGACTCAAAATATTTGATATTAGTACTTTACGGCGAATCAATATTATTGAGATGCGCCTATAAGTTTTAAATATTTCTCGGAATGGGTTACATTCCTAAATCAAAAACCAAACATTTTTCTTATTTCAGCATCAGAAGGTTCTGGTTCTTCGCATTTATATTTTTCAGCCGTATAATCACCAGAACCACCATTATCAAACTGTTCCAGAAATTTAAGAGTTCCGGTTACGCCTAAAGCAGTTTTTAGGGCATTTAATCCATTCTCTTGTAGGTCTGTGTTATTAGTAATATTTAATCTTGTAGCTATCATTAATACAACACCTCCATTAACCATTCATTAGGATTCATAACTTTTGTAAGAGTTTTAATTCGGTGACAGTTATTCATAAATTTTCTATCTGTTGTTAATAATACATCTGCATTTGCGGATTCGGCGCATGCAAGATGAATACTGTCTTTATACTTGATATTTGATATATGGCGGATTTCTTCGGCGCGTTTTATAATAGGCCAGTCAACAGAAATTTCTTCTGTACATAAACTATATATCATTTGCAATATGGAACGTTTATAGAGATTTGACGTTTCCTGAATTTCCTTCATTAACATCTGGCTTCCTATTAATTGAACAGCTGATTGTTCCGTTAATTCGAGAATGAGCATGACGGAATTTCTTTCGTAATAAATTTGTGAGTAGCTACGATCATCAAGTAGTCGATTATAACAGCAATTATCTAAATATACTCTCAATTATCTGTAGTCTCCTTTCTTTCGGTGCATTTATTATAGTCTATTTATAGCGATTTTACAAGCTAAGCATTATTTACTTCTTATATCTTTACTTTAATGTATCAATGCTTTTAAGGAAGCAGTCAGTCTTTTATTATTTTGTTCGTACTGTTCCAGAAATGGCTGCTCCAGATGAAAGTCTGTGTATTTGCAGGCCATGAAATCAAGCAGAGCTTCTGTTTTGCGGATTGCTGGTATCTTTTTTAATAATTGTGCGATTGGAAGCGCAGAGGAGAAATCCATCTGGATAAACTCACGGTCTTCCTGTGTGAAATACTGCCGCATCCAATTGCGTGCCTTGAACTTCTCACCCGTGAAATGCCGCGGTTTTTCAATGCTGAGATAGTAATTGAAAGAAGAGGTTCCATCTGGTTCTGCTACCAACGGGTAAGTACGGCATGCTCTTGGCTTTGCAGGCTGTATCGTACATAGATTATTTTTGAGAAAGATGCATGTATCATCATCACCAACTGTTTTTAGTGTGTAGATGAAATAGCCGCATTCGTGGAGCAAAACCGGCTGTGCATATTGGGACAGCATATCACTGATGGAAGCACTGTATTCACCCCGGTTTTTTAAATATTTTGCCAGACGGTAGATATCCAGGCTCTCCAGAGGGACACTGTCCTTTACATGCCGGCAACAGGCGCCGCATCGGCAGCATTCAAACGGAATTCGTTCATTCCATGCGATGGGGATCACATTTTTCATTAAAGATTCTTTCATATTGTGTTTTCCTTTCATTGGTTAGATAGTGTAGCACCCTTTCCCTTCGGTCGAGGGTTCATCTGAAAATATCAAAGAAGAGCCACTCCGGATGGAATGGCTTTGTCTTTAATCTTTTTGACACATTGCTTTTTCATAATCGAGGATCTGCTCCCAGGTTAACCATTCCGGTTTTTCCGTATCTGAAAAGCTCTTCCAGATATCCTTCATGGTCTCTATGTGCTTCCGTTCATCAGAAGAGGGAAGTACACCGGGATTTCTGTCACCATATCCAAGGTAATAGTCACAGTCATTTCTCAATCGGTCCAGCATTTGATATTGGAACTTTTTTTCTTTATCGATTTGTTTTTCCTGGGATGGTTTGATCACGAAATCTTTTCTTATAGGCATATCCGGCTCACCGTCAAAAGCATCATCCAATGCGGAACAGAGCTGTGGGTGAGGGCTGCCTAATGTGACGTCCTTCCACAGATGTCCAAACTGGTCTTTATAGACAGGGCGATCCCAGTAATCTATGCCGATTGGTTCTAATACGAGAGTTTTGTCTTTTTTCTTTTGGGAATTCATGATTTTCTCCTTTTTCATGACTCATTTTTGTAACAGTAATTCTTTCAATAAGTTCAGGGTATCCATAAGCCCTTGTTGATACGCGACTCTTCCATACTCAGAGGACTGGTCATTGTCTTTAGACAGAACATGATCAATGAGTTCTAATTGCTCGGAGGAGAAGATGTCATTGTTTAGTTTTTTCATCTCATCATCAGCATACTGACGAACCTTTTGGTATGTCCGGTCTTTTCGTAACGTTTTTTCCATTGCGGTATCCAGCCGATAGCGGATGAACTGCCGTAGGACAGATGATTCTGGCTCATCATTCTCTGCCATGTTATTTTTTTCCGCATCATCTTCCGTAGAATGGTCTGCGGTGTTCATGGTATGGTTGCTGGAAGGAATTTCTGGTCTGACCCGAAGATTTTTCAATAAATCTGTAAGAAGTAGGAAACCCGTCCGCAGCCCTAGTTCCATATAAACGCAGGCGTATTCATTAGCCATCTCGTTGGCCGAGGATAAAAGATCTGAAGCACTGTCATTGTCATATTGTTTGACTGTCTTTTCATATGCTTCGTCGGCCGCATTCAGACGAGCCTCATAATCCCGTCCATCCGGTTCCGGCAGGGAGCCAAAGAGCAGGTAATCCGCAATTCCTTTGATAGTCGCACGTTGAAATATTTTTTCTGATAGTTTCATAAGATTCTTCCTTTCTACGACAGAAAAGGCACAGCAGAAGCCATGCCTTTCCCATATTTTATGTATTAATGCTATTTGTTTCAGCCCTGCGATTTGCTGCACCTCCGTCAAATATTCAGGATACATTCGCAGCTGTCAGCGGGGCAGTTCTTTCAAACTCATAGAGTAAATAGTACACCCCTATGGGATGGTGTTCGTCAAACCAGTGTAGAAGCTCTATTTTTGTGATTCCGGCCGGAAATGCTATTCCGCATAAAGTGAAGGATTCCGCAAAGAGTTCTTCTTCAGAATCCGGAGCCTCCATGGGAATATCCGAAAGTTCCATCCACATGGCTTCCACGACCCGTCTGCACAGGTCAGTAGACTGGTCATAATCACAGGCGGTGTGGCCGCACTCACTGCAGAGCATCAGCCGTTTGCCACAGCAAGGGCATTTGGTCATGTATCCCTGTATCGTGATGTCCCATAAAATCTCGACTTCCGTGCCGCAGTTCGGGCATAATTCGGTGATCATTTCTTTCATGGAAAAGTTCCTCGCTTTGCATAGTTATTTCTGGAAACGGTATTCCCTCTATGCAATCATCTCCAGGAACTGTTCTTCTGTCAGAATAGGGATATTCAGTTCCTGCGCTTTTTTCAGCTTGCTTCCGGCCTTCTCCCCGCAGATCAGGTAATCGGTCTTCTTTGTCACGGAGCTGCCGGGTTTTCCGCCCAGTTCAAGGATCTTTGTATTGATACCGTCACGGGTGAAATGCGCAAGTTTTCCTGTAGCGACAATGGTGCGTCCCATAAATGGATTTTCTTTTATTTCTCTTGTCATGGTGTGTTCCTCCTTAGAATGGAATGTGAGTTCTTTCTGTAATTCTGTCCATAAATTCAGGTTTTCCTCATTAGAAAACCATGCGTGGATGTTGTGGTTCAGAGTTTCCCCGAAGTCCTCCAGAACGGTGAAATCATAGTTTCCCAAAGCGGCGGCTTCAAAGTCCTCCAGGCTGCCGGAAAAGACAGCATCCAGAACCCGGCTTTTGGTACGTCCGATCATGGGGATATCCATTGCCACCAGAAAATGTACAAAATCGGTCTTTCTGCTTTGGGTAATGGAATTCCAGAGACGGTTGTAAGATTTTTTACCAAATCCGTCCATCCTAATGATCTTTTCCTGGTACTGGTCCAGATGGTATAAGTCCTGAAAACTGTTCAGATAACCTAAGTCCAGAAAACGTTCCAGAGTGGCTTCCGAGAGTCCTTCGATGTTCATTGCCTTTTTACTGGCGAAATGTTCAAATTTCCGGAGAACCTGGCTGCCGCACGCCGGATTGTCACAGTGGACGGTTTCTATGATTTTGCCGTAACAGATTTTTCGCTTCCTGATCCGGGTAGCTGACTGGCAGCACGGACAAAGAGGCGGGATGATATCCTGATATTTTCCGCGGTCCAGATTTTCCTCAATGTGAGGGATGATCATGTTGCGCTTGGAGACCAGGATCCTGCATCCGGGAACCAGTTCCAGGTTCCTGATGAAGCCCGGGCTATGGAGGGACGCTCTGGATACATCGCAGCCGTCAATCTCCACAGTGTCGAAAATGCCGACTGGAGCGATTTCCCCGGAACGGGTGGGCGTCCATTCGATTTCCCGCAGGATGGTTTCATACTGTTCATCCTCAAATTTGTAAGCAAGGCCGTCCTTATAGTGATGGCCGGTCTTGCCACAGCTTTTTGAGTAACGGAAGCTGTCGAAGATGGCCACAATGCCGTCGATCGGAAGATTTCTTTTGGCGGCTTCGGCAACAAGCGAATCGATGCAGGATGCCACCATTTCCTCCGATGGGGCAGGGCCTTCCACGGCCACATATGGGCAGGTGTCAAAACCCAGGTCTTTCAAGAGGGAAAGACGTATCTGTCGGCTGTCGCTATATGGACTTTCCTCAAATCCTTCTAATACATTAAATGGAGAAAAATGGACGCAGCGTTCGGCACATGTTTTGGGATTCAGATTCCGTACAGTGCCGGAAACCAGGTTGCGCGCGTTATGGAATTTTTTCCCATTGCTGTCTAAGAGTATTTCCTTCAGGCGTTCAAAGTCATGGGTGTGGATAAAGGATTCCCCAGTGATGACCAGACGCTTTTTATAAGGGATGCTTAGCGGGACATTCTGGTAGGAAGGGAGATTATGGGTGATCTCTTCCCCGGTTTCCCCGTCGCCCCGTGTGGATGCCTGCATAAGCTTTCCATCCTCATACACCAGCTTTGTGGTCAGCCCGTCCAGTTTCAGCATCAGCAATGCCTGGCTTCTTGCGAGAAGGGCGGCAAGCTCCGATACCTGCTTTGTTTTTTCTAAAGAAAGCAGGGGGATGGGATGCTGTACTTTTGGCAGGCTGCTGACCGGGTAATAACCAACGGTCTGGGTGGGGGAATTGGAGAGGATCAGTCCGGTCTCCGATTCGAGCCTCTGCAGTTCATCGAACAGTTTGTCATATTCCTTGTCTGTGATCGTAGGCGCACTGAGGTTATAATAAGCATGCCTGTGCTCATTTAACTCCTGCACCAGAGAAATGGTCTTTTGGGTATCATTCATAGTGTCAGTCCTTTCTTTGATTTTTTTAACTATTGAGAACGGCAGCAATATGCACAAACAGACGGTGCAAGTTTACTTGCTAAGGGCTGATTTTGCATATTGATATCAGGCAGAATGCCCGTAAGCCTCAGACAGAAGTTGCTATATGTCACCAATTTTCGAAGAAAATTGATGACCTGCTTGCGCATCAGCGCAATTCCCAGCAACGGATAGTCTGCGAAGCAGACGAGTCTGTGGCCTGCCATTCTAAACAGTTATGACTACTTTTATAGGGGGGATATTTCAGAAAATAGAAGATGATTAACTCAGGAATAATCCCTGACCGAAGCAGGGAATGGTATTTTTCCCTTTCTTGCTGTAATGATACGCATGGTCAGAAAGATATTCTTCTGGAGGCACCTGTGTCTGGTTGATATCCTGTATGAGCAGATCCAATTCATCTTTGGAAAGAGATTTGGAATCAGGGATAAGAACCAGTTCATGGATGCTGCTTGGCAGGATGTAGAAATCTTCCCGAAAAAAATCAGCAATATCATCCATAAGACTTTTACAGGTCATCAGAGCAGCGCCCCATTGTTTACATTTGTTTGATAAAACGTACATGCAGTCCTCAAAACCGTCATCCGGCATTTCTAAAACAGAGTTTTCTTCCAACGCAAGATTTTCACTGCAGGACAAAAAGATTGCTTCTATCTGCTGACCCATTGTCATAAAACTTGCGGACAGCAGATCCGTATAATTTGCAAGCGCATACTGATGTAATGTTTTGGCGTCTACGCTCCATAGGGCCGCTTTCATATTATCGATCAGCATGGTGCCCATTCCCCCATCCATTACATTCAGGACACAGTAATATACAAGTGACAGGTCTTCGAAGGGAATGTGGGGAACCGTTTCTAAGAATGCACGGTTTTTCTCTGTGTTGATCAGTTTCATAGTGATAGTGCCTTTGATGTGGTTGAAATCAGCGAGGAAATGTTCACTGATGTTCAATTTGGGAATGGCGCGGTATAAGCGGAGAATTTGATCCGTAACCCCATCCAGATCCCCGCTATACTGATACTGCTCAAAAAAATCTTCCAGATAAATGATTGGAGAAGAGATTGTATCAGGGAATCGTAAGGTGATGCCGGTCTTTTTCAGGCCATTCTCTTTCAGCTGATGTGTAAGCTCAGGGGTGACCCCTTTGCCGCATTTCTTTTGCAGATGGTTTAACAGTTCTTTTTGAAATTCCTCGTATGTCATTTTGAGACCTCCTTTTTTGGGTAGTGGTGTGTCATCCGGAGAATTTTCTGATTCTCCTCCTTTCTTTATGCGGTCAGGCGCAAAAAAAGAGAATGTACGCAAATGTTCAGTACAGGACTGCGCATTTACTGCGCAGTCCGTGCGAAAACATAAAAAATGCAACGAGCATGCCCCATTGCCGAAGGCAATTTTCATGGGCATGCGGTCGTATCTGTGAAGGGACTGAACAGATACGAATGTACACTATAAGCGTTCATTCTCCCATATGCTGCAGGTATCCTGCAAAATAAAAAAAGCCAGAAGAAACTGCACTGGGCAGAGTAATCCTTCTGACTTTCCATACAAACCTAAACCGCGTGTGATATCCGTTCCGGATGGACACAAATAATAATTACAATATTATATTAACACTATATATTGATTGTGTCAAATGATTAAACACTAAATATAGTATATTTTGAGCGAACTAAAGTTAATAAAAAAGTTCAAATATAGCGAGTGTTTTGAGATATATAACTGAAACAAGAAGATATGGTAAAGAAAAGAACCGCCAGCAAAGGAAGAACAGGCGGCAAAGGAAGCACGTTCAAAGGAGCTTGCAAAGGCGCGGTATGAGAAGCGAAAGGCAGATAAGCGGGAATTTACCGCAAGGAAGAAAGCCGGGCTTCTCACCCCGGAAGAACTGGAAGCGGAGGAAAAACGGCTTGCGCACAACCGGGAATGGCAAAAAGAATGGAGGGAGAAACGCAAAGCCAGTGAGCCGCAGAAACCCCGTAAAAAATCATTAACGGAGCTAATCGAACTCCAAAAGACCGGGGCAGACCTCACGCCGGAGGAAACGGAACGGCTTGCGGCACACCGCCGGAAGAAAGCCGACCAGCAGAAAGCATGGCGCGAGAGAAAGAAAGCCGGACAGACGGAGGAAAAAGTCAGTTAGCAGGAAAACGGAATAGCTTGTAGGGCAAAGACAATGCATTATGGAAATGTGTATAACAGGCTATTCCGTCATGGATAACTCTGTTCACAGCACATGGAAAAGCTAAAGTGCAGCTTTCCCATGTCCTGCAAATAGAGTTACCCACAACTCCATAAGACAGCCAGTTATACACATTCTCACAATGCCGACGACTACGGAATCTATCTCTTACTTTCTTTCACAAAAATGTCAAAAACTCTTGACATTTTTGCTTTGCTGCTCTATATTGAAAATGTCAAAAGTTTTTGACATAAATAAATTCTGCTGAGAGGAGAAAACATTATGCCAGTATTTGCACAAATTTTTTTAGGAGCTGTTCTTTTGGTGTTTGTTGCTTTGGACATAATCATGCTGATATCTCTGTTAAAACCCGGAGATGAACGTAATCAAATTATTGTGTGGAAAGCCAGCTCATTTACTCTATTTGCTACGGTTGGTGCAAAAGTATTAGATGTAATTGAGGACTTTGTAAGAGCTCAGCCCATGACAGCTAATCCGCTTGTTCAACTGGAAGTTGCTGCTATTATTTATTGCATTGCTTTACTGTATTACAAAAAAAGACATGGTGGTTGATATGGAAAATACAATCAGAAACAGACGAAAAGAACTGGGACTATCCCAAGAAGAATTAGCCAAAAAATGTGGCGTATCACGACAAACAGTCAATGCTATTGAGAATGATAAATATGACCCTACGTTAGCATTAGCATTTAGTTTAGCACGAGAGTTAAAAACAACCGTTGATGAACTTTTTAAGCCGTAGTCAATGCCCTTATGGAGCGTGAAATTTCTGTCTGTATGACGAACTTTGCCTTGATACTCAACGACCTTGCCGCCAGCTACAAGGACAGGAACGACTACATAGGCAGCCTTTGCAGCTTCCCTCTGCTTATCCTTGACGACTTCGGCATGGAATACGGGCTTGAACAGGTCTATAACGTGATTGACAGCCGATACCGGAGCGGAAAGCCGCTGATTGTCACAACGAGCCTCACGTTGGAGGAACTGCGAAACCCACAGGACACCGCCCACGCCCGGATTTATGACCGCTTGACGGAAATGTGTTCCCCCGTCTGTATTACCGGGGAGAATTTCAGAAAAGCCAAAGCACAGGCGAAAATAGAACACCTTAAAACGCTACTGAACAGAAAGGAGAGCCTATGAACCATGACACCAGCAAGACCAGCCCCACCGCCGCCCCTCTGCCCGCGCCGCCTGACTTTGTGAAGCGGATAGGCAACCCCACGTTTGACGTACATATCCATTTCAGCAAGACCAGCCGGGAAACCTTTACGGACAAGGTTGTGCGGCTTATCGAGAATGACAGCGACAGTGTAACCAATTGAAAAGAAAATACATTTTTTCTTGTTCCTTATTGACAAAAGTTGAATGGGGCGGTCCGGACAAGCACGCAAGGTCTTTTTGTGAAAGATTAAGTTCATGACACTGCTCGATCATTGCGCCTACGCTACGGGAGAGTGCTTCCGCTTCATCAATATCTCCGGAAATTTCGGGATTTGTCTTCCTTACATGATTTTTATAATCTGTCCAGGTTGCCATATAAGTCACTTCCTTTTTAGAAATGTAAAAATGATAGCAAAAATGCACTTAAAAATCAAGAGTAAGAAAGAAAATTGGATTTGGCTATTCATAGAAGCAATACATGAACAATATAAATATCATATTGCGATACTTGAAAAAAAGCAGTGTATTTCATATGATATAAAAACAGGAAGGATTTAGGGGGCGACATAATAGGAAGGAACATATGGATATGGGAGATTATAGGAAGTATTTAGATAAGCAGATGGAAGATGAAGAGTTCCGAAAAGAATGGCAGGAATCAGAGGCGGAATACAGATTGATGCGTTTGTTTGCGGCGTCAGGGAAAGAGCCGCTATATGATTTAGTAAGAACGTTGGAAAGCAAAGGGGATAAATAAAACTTAAATGAACCTATAATTTTCTACTTGATAAAAGAACGTTAGTTCTGTATAATAAATCATAAAATGGATATATATATGAAAGAGGTACAGAAGATGGAACCATTTACAGTATGTCCGGTTTATGCAACGGAGCATTTTAAGATAAGAAAGCTGAGAAGAGAGGATTCAGAGGAACTATTTTCCTGCTATTCAGATCCGGAAGCAGCACGTTTTTTTAATGGGGACTGCTGTGGGGATGATTTTTATTATACGGATCAGAAAAAGTTCATGCAATGTGTGGAATACTGGCTGAAGCGTTATGAGGAGCATGATTTTGTTAGATGGAGTATTCAGGATAAAGAAAGACAGATGCTGATTGGAACGGTAGAAGTCTGTCCCTCATTGAAATATGCTGTTGACGGGAGAATGATGGGGATTTTGCGGATCGATCTGAAATCTGAGTATGAGAAGTGGGAGGTGCTGAGGGAACTGGTGGATATTCTAATCGAACATATCTATGAAGATTTTCAAGTGGCTTCCATCATTATGAAAATTCAGAAGGACGCGGGGGAAAGGCAGAAGCTGATTCGGGAATATCAGTTTGTAGATGCGAAGGAAGAGTGTAATATCTCTTTGGAGGATTATTATATACGGTATCGTTAAAAAAGAGCCGTCTCACTTGACGGCTCCAATAGAAATTCTTACTTTGGGGGTACAGCTTTTGGCTGTCAGGTGAAGCTGATGGATATGGAAAGATCATGTTCCGTAATAGCCCATTCCATCCAGTCTCCATGGATTACCGCCCTGGCACTGAAGCCGGCAAGATAAGAGAGCTCTTTTTCCTCTTCATCCTGGGTGACATGATCCAGGGCCTGTTTATAGCTTTTTTCCATTTTTTTATACAATTCCAGATAGTCTGTAGAAACACACGGGTCATTCAGGCCGTCTCCATAGCTGCATAATACATAGATCTTCATGCGTTTTTCCTCCAGTCCGGCGAATTATGATCGGAATAGGGATCCGTGAAAGTATGGATCGTGATTCCCGCATCCTCCAAAAGTATATTTAATTTTTCGATTGTTTCTGCTTTGTATCCCAGTTGGGCAAAGCATTGGAAGAGTTCGGAATCAGACGAAAATGATTCCCCGCATTCCAGTTTCTCCTTCACAGGAATTCCTGTTGGAGTGGTATAGTCCTCATCCTCAACGGACACAGTATACTGATCTGGAAAATATGTTCCGGAATGGTCGGTATTAATATAGATCTCACAGCCCGGTTCGATACTCTGCATCGCAAAGGAAAGCCCGTAAGCCTCCGCAATCGCGTAGTATGCGTTATAGAGCGGGGACCATGCCGCAGATACACTCAGAAGAATGTTCTCTTTGTTTCGCTCCATATAGATGACCGTTCCCCGGAGGGAAAGTCCATCCGTAGGAATCTCTTTCAACAGGAACAGATTTTCAATGGCTGCCAGATTCTCATCCAGGCAGAAGATGATGGATGTTTCCAGGTCTTCCCATAAGGCATCCAGACTGCCGGAATCAGATTCAGAATAGAAATAGATATCATCACAGCATACATTTGCCATTATATATCCACCTCCGATCCCGTTATGGTATCCTGGTAGATTTGGTTATACTGAATCCTTCGTTCTATCTCGTCAATGACCAGATCCAGTGTCACATTATAGGCAGTATTGGAATCTTCCATATCTGTATAAAGCTCATATGCCAGATTCAAAAGACTTTTTTCCTTTGGTAGAGTTTCATAAGGGAGGTTGCATAGCCCGGTTCCTTCCTGCCAACGGTCGATACAGCGGTTGATAAAATCTGTTTCCCAGTAAAAGCGCCGCATCTTGCGGTATACTTTGTGTATTTCCTGCCTTAACTGGCTGCTTGTAACATTCATAGTAATCTTCATGTTCATTCTCCTATTATTTTTTGTATGGATCTTTATAGGAATTTGGAAAGAATAAAAGTTTTCCCCAGAGTTCTGGTTCCTCGTTTATCCAGATGCCGTCCCTGTAAGTCTGTCTGGTCAGAGTATTATAAATGACTGGTTCCATATCCGGACGGTCCAGGTCATATACCAGGCAGGATTTTAAGGAGATATATGGCCATAAGGCATTTTCGATTTTCTGCCGGAGTACCAGGGCCTGCTGATAGAGCTGTTTGGTACTGTAGGTCCCGCATATACAGGCGGACATTTCTTTTCCCATTCCCGATTCCGCGATAGCCTGGTTTATGGTCTCTATCTGTTCTTCAACCGGGATATCCGGATTCAGGATTAGATGGTCTGTAAGAACCGCTATGACAAACGCGGAAGCGGTCTTGTTTATCTGCTGGGTCAGGGCATCATAAGGCTGCTTATAGGTGGATTTCAGAACCTCCAGCGGAACCATCTCACGGTTCTTCTTTAAGAGGGAAAGCAGCTTTTCAAGGCTGCCTTCCAGTTCCTGGATCTTTGTCAAGCGCAGATCACCCCGCTTTCCTGGAAAATGGTCTTGCATTTGAGATGATAGATCTTGTCACGGGTCTCAAACTTTACGCCGCTTTCGGACACTTCCAGGATGGTTTCGACCGTGGAAGTGGTCATGCACTGATGTCTGGTGCGAATCCACGCCCGTTCTCCGGGACAGAGCGGCAGGGACAGGGTGCCGGTCATGACGATTGTCTTTTTTGCGGTGGGATTCATTCTCTTGATTTTTTCTTTTAGCATGGTGCTTATCCTCCTTTTGTTTTGGATTGTCTCAGTTTACAGTGTAATTCAGGCGGAAATATCCGCGTGCAACAGGGAGATACTGGTCTTTATGCTCATAAATGGTCGCGCGAATGCGCTCCTCATAATGTGGATTTTTCTGCGCCTTGGGATGATTCCGGAGCAGATCATAGAGATCCGATAATGCGGCGGTACCGCCGATACTCTCCATGGTCATCCGGATAAGATGATGCCAGGTGATGGTCTGAAGATCTGCCTGGCTTACCGACAGACAGCCTTCCTGCCTGCAGGAAAATGGAACCATCAGGGAATCTGCCTTTTTTAAGAGCAGCACGTATTCTGTGACTACCGGGATGAATGGTTTTTTATATCTCCGGTTGTCAGAAACACAGTTAAACTGCCCTTTTACAAGAAAGGACTCAAAATCCCCCATGCGCATCAAGTCATTCTGCATACTGTAAAAATGTCCATCCTTGCGGATGTCTCCGACCAGTACCGCAAGCCTGCCGTCTTTTCGGAGTGAAAAGAAGAATTTCCGGATGCAGTAGTTTAACTTTTCAAGGAAATCCTGATAGTTCTCGCATCTCGACAGGTCATCCGGATGCGGCCGGCCCCACATATTGCCGCTGTATTTGATGATGTCATGGTAGGGCGGATGGAAGAAGATCAGATCCGCGGAATCTTCTACATCATTTTTCAGGGCATTCCAGTTTCCCAGGCCATAGGCTGGAGCCGGGTTCAGGTCATAAAGCAAAGCCCGTACCTGAAAATGGTCTGCTACGGTCTGGGAGGTGCCGGAGCCGCTCATAGGATCCATGAGGGTGAAATGGCTGGTATCCTTTCCGTAGTAACGCTTGCAGTCCAGGACATAGCGCAGGATGGAAGCAATCACTTCCGGAGAGCAGTTTCCTCTCCAATGGGAATCACCTCCGTTTCCCCGTTCCGGGAATGCCATAAAGGATGTAAGTTCTTTGCCTACACGTTTCCGCAGGCCCTCTGTGCCGAGCATCCCGGCAATTGCTTGCCATTCCGGGCCAAATTCTGCCTCCAGGAGCTGGGCTGCATGCTGTATTTGTAATTCATTCATAAGAAGCCCTCCTTACATCAAGGCGAGAGCACGGAGTCTCTGGCGCATACGGTTGACACGGCTTTCAACGCCGTACACGGTGATACGGCATTTTTCCGCAATCTCCCGGTAGGTGAAGCCGTCTGCTTTGAGTTGGACTACTTCACGTTCCTTTGGGGTGATATAGGAAAGCAGTTTGACAAGCTGCTTCTGGTTATCCAGAGTTTCCGCTGCTTTTTGCATACGGTCTGGGAGCAGCGTGTCAATGGACAGATACTCTTCCTCTAGAGGACTGGTGGCTGCGGAGCGTTTCCGGCAGTCCTGATACATATATTCCTTGATCAGACAGTCGTTCATTTTCCGCCATGCAATAGTACTGAAGGTATAAGATGCCAGTTCCGGTCTTTCTAAATACTCCTGTACAGCCTGAAGATAGCCAAAGATGACTACATCATAAAATTCTTCCGTATCCAGTCTCTTTTTTGAGAGGAACCGGTCTACGATCTGATGGTTCTGGGCTGCGAATTGCTGCTGTAAGGGGTCTAATAAATGGATTTTTCTCATTGGTTTATTTCCTTTCTGAATATTCATAGTATGCAGAAAAACATCCGTGATGGATTTTCCACATTCGTTTCATAACTGTTACAATGAATTTGTTCATCTGATTTCTACATCGTTAAGAGGGATTTTTAAAAGTAGGATCGCTGTCGGCGGAAAAACTCTCACATTTTCGTAGATGGATTTCATTGCCTGCCAGTTTAATTTCTAGAGAATCCCGGTTCGCGAGATTTAGCAGTTTGCGGATTTTCCGAGGGATCACGACCCGACCCTGGGCATCCATCGTGCAGATGCCGGTATATTTCATGGAGTCACCTTCTTTCAAAAGGAAAAGAAGCCGCCATAAGGCCGCTTCCTTTCCAAAATGATGTTTTAATGCAATTCTAAAAAATAGGAGCGCAACGTTCTGCTCACTTTGTGAGTCAGATTATGCTGCATAGGAGTTGGCCGGAGCTGATTCCTGGTATTGGGCGTTTTGACCGTAACCTTGGACCTGTCCCTGATATTGTCCGTTCTGCACATAATTCTGAAATTGTTCCTGATACTGCATGTTCTGTGCCTGATTTTGACTTTGACCTTGATACGGACTGCTTTGTGTCTGATTTTGCTCCTGAACTTGATAGGAAGCATTCTGGTTCTGGGCAGTTCCACTTTGGTTCTGTGCCTGCCATTCCATCTGCTGTTTCTCATATGCCTGTTTGCCGTTTGTCATCATTGACGGTGCCACGTATGCCTCCCAGTTGGTGATATAGGAATCCGTGCGTTTTAAAAGCATATACAGATCCATATCCATCAGCTGGATGAAAGTGTTCTTCTCCATGATAAAGCTGCCGGATTTCATGTAGGCGCCGCCCTTCTGATTATGGACTTTGACACCTTTCCCATTTACGATCTGGAGCCGCCACGGGCTCTTCATCGGCCTGCCGCTGGAATCATTGGCATGGCGGGAGATGGAAAACTGCTGTGCCGTCGCATACCCCTGGGCATCAGGCGTACCAAAGATCTTGCTCTGTGACCATTCGAATTCCTGGAATCCGGCTGTGATCCTTGTCAGGATAAACTGCACCTGTTCTGGAGCAAGATTGAATTGCGCAATGATATTTTTATCTCCGGTACCATTGGTATAGTCCTGGATGGTAACCTTGATCAGAGAATGGATTTTCCGGTCATTCTCCTTATATTCGCCTTTTGCGTGGAGCTGCGCGTAATGGGTCAGCGCCGCGGGACGCAGGTGGTCGTAGACGGCGATCAGCTTCCGGTCAGTCTGCACTTTGCAGATCTGCGGGGTAACATTTGCCTGATAATTCTGATTCATAGATCAATGTCCTTTCTTTCCTTTATGATTCTTGTTTATAAGATGTCAGAGCCATGTTTGATACCATGGCTCTGGCTGCAGCATTTCACTTTAAATATTGTTTTACTAAAAGCGCCATATTTTTTGGCAGGTCGTCCAGGTCTGTGATGTCCAGGAAACCATCCTTATAGATGCGTTTGATGTTTTCCTTATCAGAACCGATGGCCGCCGCAAACAGGATGATTCCCTTTTTGGAGTAATCTTTTTTGACACCCCGGAGATCTGCTTCTGCCTCCGTTCCGGAATATCCGCAGTCAGCCGGCTGGCCGTCGGAAATGAGGATCAGCAGCTTCTGTGTTTCCGGGCGTTTGCTGAGATGCTCTGCCACAAAACGCAGGGCAGCGCCATCCCGGTTGCCGTTTCGGGCGCTCATATCCATGAGCCGGTAGCGGTCGGAAGTATCAACCGAATCAAATTCCGCATATGAATAAAGCTCAACACCGGCCTCATAATCCGGCGTGGTATGCCCATAGATAGTGATTGGGATTCCCAGGCTCGTGCAGAAATCGTAGAGCACGACCGCCGTTTTCATGGCATGCGTGATGCGGTCTGCGTAACTCATGGAGCCGCTTTCATCGACCAGGAGTCCTACCGCCAGTTTCTGCTCTTCAGAGGGGAGCTTCGTCCTTGTAAAAAATGTGCCGTCCTCATGGTGCAGTGCCCGTGTGTCTAGGCGTTTTCCAAACTGCAGGTTTTTCAGCTTACCGCCTTCGCTCTCTTCCTTCAGAAGCGGGGCGATGGTCTTCTGCAGACGTTTGGATGCCCGGATCAGGGGCGGGGCAATGGACTGGTAATTTCTGACCATATCCTCCGATACAAAGGACATGCGGTTTATGTTTACGTGGATCCCTGTATGGGCGTTGCCGTAATGGATGTCATCGGCGGCTTTCTGCAGTTCTTCCGTCATTTCCTGTTGGTATTGTTCTTCCGCTTTTGCCGTTGCCACACTGTGGAGGATCCGGAACAGATCATCTGCCGACTTCTCATAACCGGAGCCAAGGTACTGGTGGTTATAGGTGATGCCGGGATTATTTCCGTCTAAAATGGCGGAAGTCTTGGCCAGAGCGATCCGCCCGCCCTCTTCGCTGACGACTTCCTGCGCATTGGACATAGCATTCTGGCGTGTCAGCGGGGAATGGGGAGACAGCGGATTGGAACTTTGTTCATTCTTTCCGGTTTCTGCCTGTTTCGGCAGATGGCCGCCTTTTCCGGAAGGCAGGGGCGTGCCGCCGTGAATCTGGTCACCCAAAAGGTCTTCCAATAGTTGCGTTGCGTCCTTTTCTGAGGCATTTTCCATCTTTTCCCTGGTATCTTCAATCAGGGGCTTGATGTATTCCCAGAGAATGC
Organism: Lachnospiraceae bacterium M18-1; assembly: GCA_000403295.2. Taxonomy (GTDB): domain Bacteria; phylum Bacillota; class Clostridia; order Lachnospirales; family Lachnospiraceae; genus Schaedlerella. The sequence goes on from KE159609.1 coordinate 690,439, forward strand.
CCAGGATATGGTTGGTTGCCCTGAACCGTTCCCTGATATCATCCGCGTAAAGAGATTCTTCCACGTAGGGCACGCAGTCCTCCAGATAGTCCAGATAGGGACCGGTATAACCTTGGAGGTTGTTGACCGTCCCCGCCCTGCAGTATTGTAGGAGGATATTTACCACAATGGCAAAATCGCAGTATCCTCCATCAATCTGACTCTGAAGGGATGGCATCAGTTCATTCATCCGCAGACTGTTCAGCTCGATCCCTTGCCGGAAAATGCCGGGATAGGCCTCACACATGCGGGCTTCAATGTAAATGTCTTCTAAAATGTTGCTGATGTGGGAAGCGCATTTGGAGAGGGTCAGGCAGACTGCCTTATCCTTGTCCTGCATGGCCGCCAGCATTTCTTCGCATCCCTCATCGTACTGGTCTGAAAAAGAGGGGGCTTCCGGATAAAAAGAGCCGTTCCCCATGCTGCCAAGGTACAACCCAAGAGTTGTAAAATCGGTAAACAGGAGATGGGCGGTTTCATGTCCGTTCAATCCCACCAGGCTTTCCGAGCGCAGCATCCGGGAGGGGAAACTCTGGGTGATGCGGTTGCCTGCGTTGATGTGGATTTTATAATTGTCCGTATATGCGACACCGGCATCGTCGGATGAGTCCCATTCCATCAGCGCCTGAAGTCCCTGGCGGTAGCGGCCGGTAGCCGCTTTTGCCATGTTGGACAGGTATTTCTGGTAGGCAGAGGAGAGGAACAGCTCTTCATCGGTAATGGTAAGAGTCTGGTCTTTGATCATCTGCTGTAATTTTTTCTGATTGCTGTTCAAAATTCATTCTTCCTTTCTGCTAATAAATTTTTTGCCTTTCTGTTTCAAAATAATTTCTCCGTCAAAAGATCTTCCATGGTACAGCAGAAATAAACTGCCATACGGTAAGTGATATAAGTCGGCGGAAGTACTTTTCCGGATTCATAATTCACGATCGCTTTTCTGGGAACGTGTAGGATTTTTGCCAGAGTTTTCTGGGAAAGCCTCCAACGGTCGGACTTCCGCAGATAAGCGAGGTTGGCTGAAAAAATCTCACGCATTTCCTCTTCCTTCATCTTGATATTTCTCATAATGTTCACGCTCCTTTATGCCGCAAGGATGGAATCCAGGCAGCCGTTTTCCACTTCTGACCGGCTCTCCGAGTCTGCCGAAACAGAGGAGAGGATGGTATAGCGGGCGGCTTCCCGGATGTCATTGCAGACCATATAAGACTGCACCCAGGAGATCAGCTCCCGGACACCGCAGCATCCGTCTGTGATCAGGTTTTCCCTGCAGTACTCGGAAATGGCTTTGACGATCTGTGCCATTGTGGTCACGGTGCTTTTATCCGTGCATCCGGTGATGCCGAGGACACGTTTTACCAGGGTATCTTCGTCCGGCTCTTCCAGGTCAATGACCAGGTTCATACGGGAGATGACAGACTGGTTCATCTGCTTACAGCCTGCGTAATCATTGTTTGTGGTCACCACGATCGTCGTATCCGGATGTCGCTGGATGACTTCCCCGTTTGGAAGGAACACGCTGTTACAGCGGTCCAGGAGGGAGTTCAGGCCGACCAGCACGCCGGGGTTGGCAATGACCGTAGGTTCCTGAAGTTCGACAAGGTAGCCGTACCGGATCGCCTCTACCAGCGGAGTGTCCACGTATTTGAATTTCTGGTGGGAGTCCTGTCTGGCATAGTGGTCATGCATTTCCTCGAAGATCGTGTCGATCAGCTTTTGATAGACCGTATCCTCATCCACGTTTTCATCGTAGGTGCCGGTCAGCTTCTGGTAAGCCGTGGCCGGATCCATCATGATGTCCTGAAACGTGGGATACTCACTCTGGAGGGAGGAAAATTTCCCATCCACATCCGGCAGGATCTGCCCCAGGAGGTCAAATATTTCTGTATTGGCCGAGCAGGTGATACACCGGTAGGGAAGATGGAGGCCGGAAGCAATGGCTTTGGCTCCTTCTGTCTTTCCTGTGCCTGCGGGCCCCCGGAGGAGGAAATTCCGCATGGGTGATACCGTGGCCGTTGTCATTTTCGCGTGCTCGCAGATCCGTTTGATCTCTGGCGGTATGATGTACCAGTCAGGGAGCTGCGGCACGGTGAGTTCTTCCTGGGGAGTGAGCGTCCGGGATTCGGACAGGACATATTTGCCGGCAAAATCGGCTTTGGAGATCGTTGAGGTGATCTTACGGGTTGCGATGCCAGGTTTGATGACTTGGAACGTTCCCAGAATGGTATTTGTTGGGGAATAAGTGCCTTTCTGTACGGTAAATGCTTTCATCTGCGGGATGGAACCGTTGGACGGTGTATCGCAGGGAATCCCTCCGGTGGGGAGTGAAGTCCCGTAATGGGTACGCCGGTAGAGGTTGTCACACAGAACCGCAGCGTCTTTCGCGGCCTCGTCGATATCGGGATATCCCTTATCCCGGTGCTCTTTGAGTTTCTGGTAATGCTCATTGAACTCATCCTCCGCCATCGCGGTGGGTAGGAGCGCAAAGAGCAGGGCAGTGCCGCTGTTTTCCGTCTGGGTCAGCATATATTTGTCTGGATTGCTCTCGGCATCTGCGGGCATCAGGTAGCGTCCGACATGAAATTTGCCGTTTGTCCGGTTATAGACCACCACATGGAGCTCTCCTGTTTTACTGGGATACTCCGCGATGGTAAAGTTATTATTCTGACTGCCGATGGCCCCAAGCTCCTCCGGCGGTTTCCCGCTTATCGGAGTCTCCAGTTCCATATAGGCAAAGATTGCCCGGAGTGTTGCCGCGTGGAGTGTAGATTTCTTTTGCGGCTGCGTGCAGTATCTGGAATAAACATCTGTACGTGTAGCATTAGAGGAGTAAACATCAAAAGGTTCCGGAAGTTTCCGTCCGAAAGACCAGTTGGGTAACAGTTTTCCATTTGCCATATCTGTTCGCCTCCTTCTACATCCAGGACAATTCCAACGTATTGTTGGTTTCTTTTGCCTTTAGTTCATCTTTGATAAAAATATCCGTAAGCGCCGCCCAGTAATCTTTTGGCGGGAAATGCTCAAAGGTATTTTTCACTTCCGGGGTATTTCCGTTCAGGATAAAGATCTCACCGGATTCATTGATAAACAGTTTCTGGTGCCCCCTTGCCTGCAGGTCTGTGATCAGATCCATCAAAAGCGGCCTGCCAATCAGGGAATACCAGGCTTCCGGATCTACATGGACGGGAGCGCCTGGTGTGGATGCCTGTGTGTCTTTCTGGGGTGTCAGTGATTTTAACGTCATCATGGAAACATTCAGATGTCCATATTTATCCATGGTGATCTCCGCAAAGTTATAGTTTCCGGTCTGAAGCGTCCGCACGCGGAAGGGTCTGCCTTTCAGCAGATGTTCCGCTGTCAGGGGCTTCTGGAATTCCCAGGCTGCTTCCGGATAAGCGGCTTTCATTTTATCCGTGATCTGGAAGCTGATCTGACGGATCAGCAGCGTCTCCAGGTCGTAGGTTCCATGTTCCGGTTCTGTCTCCCGCGGATGTTGGTCATGTGGGAAACGGAATTTTTTCAGGAAGAATGGGACGGATAAGCGCGGCAGCATTGGGAGCAGGAGGAAGAGGATGCTTCCAAGGGTTCCCGCAATGGCAATGCCGGCAATGACAGGCCGGTCTATCTGCTCTGGAGCAAAGAGCAAAAGGATAAACAGGACGATGACGATAAAACGTAGGATCTTTAAGGATTTGTGTTCTTTTTTTCTTCTTGATTTCATAGTCGGTTCCTTTCATGGATGAGATGGAAAAAAGGAACTGCAGTTCCTGTGGGGAGCTTGCAATTCCTCTTTCTGGTTTTTCTGGTCATGCGGTAAAGGGAAGCCTCATTGCCATGCTTTCCGGGATGTTGGTAAAACCGTCTCCGGCAAATGAGCCTTGTGCGGCCTGGCCGTACTGTGTATTTCCGGTTATTAGCTGCATCTGGTTACCGTTGAATTGATTCTGTGCGGGAGCGCCTGGCTGGTAAGAGCCGTTCTGTGCGGTGCCGCCAGTGGGAGCATTTCCGCCTTGCGCAGCGCCGTTTGCGGAATAGTTTCCACCCTGAGCAGTGCCGTTTGCAGAATAGTTTCCACCTTGTGCAGCGCCATTTCCATTGGGATAGCCTCCGCTTTGTGGAGTGCTGCCATTGGGATAGCTTCCTCCCTGTGCAGTGCCCCCGGTGTTCTGGTAGTTGCCGCCAGAGTTGTTTTGATTCTGGTATCCGCCGGCTCCCGGTGTTGCAGCGCCGCCATTATAAGCTGCGGGACCTCCGGCCGGGTTTGTGCCGGGTTCATTTTCAGGCTTATTGGACAGACAGAACTGCCAATCCCTGACGTTGATCTTGGCACCGGAACTGGCCTGGCCGGATCTCTGGCCCTGGCTGTAGATAAAGGGGTGAAGTTCAAGCTCTCCATAGACGTACAGGCAGGTGCCTTTCTTGACTCCGGCTTTGAGCAGGCGTTCTGCCAGGTGCTTGTTGAGGAAACACTGGTAGAAAACGGATTCATACTGGTTTTCCGGATTATTCTGCGAGTTCTGGCTTCTTTGTGAGGTGGCCAGGTCCATAGAGATGTACTCCGTACCGTTGTTCCTCCCCTGCTGCATGACGGGATCCTTGGTTACCCTTCCCATGAGATGAATGATTGCTGACATAAAATTCTCCTTTCTGCCTCTTGGCGTTAAAATGATAAAAATGGGTATAAGAATGGGAAACCCGCAATCTGGATTTCCCATAATAAAAAAAGAGCCATTAAGCGACCGCAGGGTGCGGCTATCCTAATGACTCTGATTTCCAAACTTAAACTTGCGTGTGTCCTGGAAGAATGGTCCAGACTCCCGATATGGGATAACACAAAAACTTAAATACATGATTATAGTAACACAAGATATAGATTAAGTCAATGAAATAAAAACTATATATAGAATTATGAAGGATGAGAAAGAGCAAGATAGATGACTTTTTGAAAATGAACAGGTTGTTAATTATTATTAAAAATGCTAGTATAAGGATAAAGAAAATGATTTTGATGATAAGATGAGAGGTAACAGCCGATGACAGATACTCAGATCATGATGACAAGGCTGTTAGATAAAGAAACACATCGTACATTGCGTATTCTTTACAAACATGTGTAGGAAGATGGCCTTTGGGCATTTGTCAAAAACTGTACCAATGTCGGAACAGGGGGATAAAAACAATATAAATGTGGTTCTGCAGGTCAGGGTTTCTGCAAATGAGAAAATCTATGAAGCAATTCTAGTAGTAGGAGGTGTGATAAAGTTATGTGTGATGCATTGAAAAAGCTTATGAAGGAAGATTTTGAAGAAGCGAAGCAGGTGACAAAACAGGAAACTCTGTTGGAAGCAATTAAAAATCTTATGGAAACGATGAAATGTACTGCGGAACAAGCAATGGTGGCGTTAAAAATTCCAGAGGCCGATAGGGAAAAATATAGTGAAAAATTATAAGGATTTCCATATAGGGAATTTTGCAAGTAGAGTAGATAGTATGTTTATATGATTCATTGTGAAAGATGGAAGCTAGGCAGGAGTATGAGGGAAAGGTATTACAATGTTTACTACGGCTGATGAAGGGAATCACTATTTTATGTCTGTGGAAAAAGAAGATATGTTTATCACCAGGAACGGAGAGAAGGATGAAAAACTGATGGATTTGAGGAGAAGTTTTTTATGAAACAGTATATTGTTGATGCTTTTACAAATAGAGTATTCAGTGGCAATCCTGCTGCTGTGTGTGTGATGGATAAGTGGCCGGAAGAAAAGTTGATGATGCTGATTGCTGAAGAAAATAATTTGTCTGAAACAGCTTTTATCGTTAAAGAAGAAGCAGGTTATCATCTCCGTTGGTTTACACCAGGTACGGAGGTTGAATTATGCGGTCATGCTACTTTAGCGTCTGCTTTTGTAATGCTCAATTACTATGAAAAAAATTCAAATCAAATTGAGTTCAACACTCTAAGCGGAAAGCTTACCGTTGTTCGCAAGGGAAATCTGTATGAAATGGATTTTCCAACCTATGAATTAAAAGAAATTCCTGTTACAGTAGCTATGGAGGAGGCTTTTGGTATCCGTCCAATTAAAGCTGTTTTGGGACTTGATTTGGTTTGTGTATTTGAAAATGAAGAAATTGTCCGCAATATGAATCCAGATCAAAATTTGCTTATGAAAATTGAAGGCAGAATTCAAAATGCAACAGCACAAGGAAAAAATACTGATTGTGTATCCCGCAGTTTTTGCCCGAAACTCACAATACCAGAAGATCCTGTGTGTGGTTCTGCTCATTGTCAAATTGCAGATTATTGGTCAAGGGTACTTGGTAAAGATAATATTATAGCTTATCAAGCTTCAAAGAGAGGTGGAACGCTTCACTGTCATCTGACGAAGAATGGTAGGATTCAAATCAGTGGTGAAGCTATATTATTTGCAATCACTGAGATACAAGAATAATGCAAATTCAGGTTTGTCTATTATTTGTAGAAAACGAACAATAGGATTCAACGGAGGCATAATATGAAGCATAAAGTAAAAGTTACAGTAATCGACAAAAAATTATACCCTGAATTACAACAGGAATATTGTGCAGATTCTAATTCTGGAGCATGTCCTTGTTACAACGTAGGAGACGAATTTATCTTTTATCGTGATGAAGAAAGAGATGATTTTTGGCATATGGGGTTAAACACGCTTGTAAAAACAGATGGAGACCCGGAAACAGTTTCTGGTGGTCCTAAAAGGCCTTTCTGTTCGGAGGCATGGGATGCCATTGCACGTTATATTTACGCAGGTTTACAAGGCGGTTCTATTATGAAAGGGTGGATGAAAGAAGAAAACACCATGATTACATGCTGTTCTGATGGAACAAGACCAGTAATTTTTAAAATTGAGCGTATTGATTATGAATAAAAATGTAACATCTTCAAAATCAAGTTTATGAATAAGCAGCGGACAGGACCCTTGTAAGGTATCCTATCCGTAGTCTGAAGTATAACTAAATACTGCTTGGCTGTAATAATTTTTGGCTTAATTCCGCTATAAATTCACGAGTGAGCGACGGAATGGATTTGGCTACAATATCAACAGATACCCCATTTTTTAAAATGTTTGAGGCTATCTGAATCTCAGCCTGTTTCAGCTTTTCAGCGGTATATTCTTCGACAACTTTGCACATGATGGACGCTCCTTCCACGGTTTTCTTGAAATAAGTAACAACTTCAAAATCAAGTTATGAATAAGCAGCGGACAGGATCACTGTATGATATCCTGTCCGTAATCTGAGATATAATTAAATACTGCTTGGTTGTAATATTTTTTTACTTAACTCTGCAATAAAATCATACGTAAGTGTAGGCGCTGATTTAGCGATGAGATCAACAGATACACCGTTTTTCAAGAGATTTGTTGCCATTTTTATTTCCATTTGTTTTGTTTTTTCAGCGGCATATTCTTCTACAACTTTGCACATAAGAGATGCTCCTTCCTGGGGCGTTTAAAAGAATCTACGCAGCAGCATGTTCTGGAAAATTTGGGATACTGCCGACACTTTTCTTAATATATTTCATTAGCTCTGCGATGTCGCTTTTGTCATCTATAGCTTTATTTACATAAATTTCGTTTTTTCAAGAATGATCCTTAATATTTCCTCTGCAACTTCCTGATCTTCTGCCATTTTTTGAAAAAATACATCATCTATGACATTCAATTTTTCAACAAAGGCCTTTTGCTCTTCGTATGTCTGCATAAAAAATCCTTTCGTAATCGTAGTGTAGTGATCCCTATATTTAGTATACCATGAATTTATGGATACTCAACGGGAAATTGTGTGTGTCCGGAAAATTCTAATGAAATAATGGCCATGGTATCAATCACTTTTCAAAACTGATGAAATGAGATCTGTTTATTGAGATACAGATTACCAACCGCCTGCAGGACAGGATACTGAATATGATGCAGCTGTACTTCATCAGCCAATGTTTTGTAGGTGGCATCGGAATCTTCATAAAGCATCTCCCAGATTTCTTCCGGAGTAGCGGTCTTTGCACCTGATTCCACACAGGAGAGTAGCTCCGCGGTGGTAAGGCTGGTATTCTTTGAAAGCTCCAGCACAACTTTTTCCATCGGCTCATATTTCTCTTTTTTCAGATATTTTCCAAAGTCAGCCGTCTTGATCTTACCCTCCAGATATAGATGAATACAGGAAAAGAACCGTACAGAAAACCGGTCAGCCACCGGCTGGATATGTAGTGTTCCTAAAAGTCGGTACAGGGCATCAATCCCAGTCAGCCCGTCTCCCTTTACGATCAGACCCCGCAGAAGGAGTCTGTTTAAATAATGGGAAAAGTCATCTGCTTCCAGATGAGCGGAAGTCTTCATTCTGGTATTGTATGCCTTTTCCAGTTCATAGAACTGCAGGATCTGGAAGGCCAGGCAGCTCCAGAGTACAAGTTCGTGTTCTGACAGCGCATATTCCTGTTGGTTATTGATTACGATCGGGACAGCCTGTCCTGCCGTATCCCGTTTGATTTTTAATGTACCGATTGCCGTGTATAATGTCAGCATAAAAGTCCCTCCTCTTTGTTTTACGCCAGAAGCGCGTATAACTCATGGTCTTGTTTCAACTGTTTCCTTGCCTTGCTCTGCCAGGCACGCACATGGTTGGGCGAAACGCCGTAAATTGCGGCCAGTTCCGCACTGGTATATCCGCTCTGCTGAAGCCGGAGAGAAGCGATTCCTTTTCTGACAGGATTGCTGCTTGTGCGTTCCAGCTCTTCTAAATAAATGCCTGACGCCTGGGAGAGCATGGTCTGTTCTGGGGAAGACGTATTCCCTTTTAGAAGAGTAAACAGGGGTTCGTAGGGTTCCCCATCTTCTGTGGTAAGGAGCGCATCCAGGGAGCAGAAAGCGTTTTTTCGCTTTCCGGAATCCCGCCAGTAGTCGTAGACTGCATTCCGAATCGCTGTCTTTGCGTAAGGCGCAAATGCTTTTGCAGGATTACATTTTACAGCGGCATGGCAGAGGGCAAGATAGCCGGTCTGGGTCAGTTCTTCGTACTCATCCTTTGATAAGTGAGAATAACTGCGGGTGAGTGCGCGCACCATCCGAGGAACGAGATCCAGATGCTCTTTTACGAGCTGTTTTTGTTTCTGATTCATGGTTTCACTCATAATGTCACCCCCTATCCCGCCATGGGCATTGAAACATGGTTATACTCCAGGACTTTGGATGCTTCCCTGATCAGCTGCTCGCACATGTAATCGCTGAATTCTCCGATATGGGCCTGTCCTCTGTCCAGACAAAATTTTTCCGCAAGCCACCGGTAAGCGTCCTGCCGGTTTAAGATTCCCTGTTTCCAGATCTGGTCAAAAGCCTGGTGCGCCTGAACACGTTTCCTTCGCAGGGCTTTATTGGCAAGGGAGCCTTTCGGCAGGGCAGTCCCAGTGATCACGCCTACGTACGAATCACAGTCAGGGTAGTGGCTGCATACATAAACTTTGCCGCCGTAGGAACGGTCACCATATACATAGGATGCATCCCTTAGTATTGCGGGGCTTCCGCAGTATGGACAGCGTATTGTTTTCTTTTTCATAAATGTTCACCTCGATTACGTACTGTATACGTAAAAAATAATTAGAAAGTAAAAAAGTTACGTTTTGTATACGTATATTATAAGTAAAAAAATGGGGGATTCCTATAGGATGGAAGAAAAAACAGGTGCCAATTTGTCACATTTCCCCAATTTCCTCCAGTTAATACGTTAAAGTGTAAAAGTAAAAAGAGCATTGGAAAAAGATGTTTATGTAAATCTTTCAATGCTCATGTGAGAGTCTGAAGTATGCTGCAAAGGCTGACGGTGACATGTTCTGTGTAGGTGCCTGTATGGGCTGCTTATGACAGCTTTCTCTACAAACTGCCGTGTTAGCGTTCCTAATAAAAGATTGCCTGTATCAGCGGAAACAGGCCGCTGTCAGTAAACCGTGGGTAATTGACTGCGGTAAAAATGAATTTATCGCAGAAATAGCGGAGCAGGAACAAAATCACCAGGATTACGCATACCCGGTAGAACATGCGTGTTTTCTTTCCTCTTTCCTTGTAGGGGAAGAACCTGCAGTACAGAATAAAGATCATAGGTATAAAAATGAGTTCCGTAAAGATCCGGTCGATCTGTTGGATGATATTTGTCAGGTTCATCATAAGGGCGTCCTCCTAATTATTTCCAAATGTACGGATTTAGATTGTCTAACCACGCAGTTGGAATTATTTTATACGTTTTCTATACGTACCAGGAAAGAAAAGTGCAACCTGTAGATTAAAAAATCTGTTGCGGCCATAAATACCAGCCTTATTTTTTGATGCGGCTCAGCTTACCAGTCGTAGCATTCATGATTCTGGATATCCAGCAATGCCCTGCAGGGGCAGTCCGGAGAAAGCAATTTCAGCTTCTTGAAAAAATCTTCATACATGGAGAGAAAGTCAGAGACTTTCAGTGTAACAAGGCATTCCTCCGGCTCCGGGCGGCACGAAAATACAATATATGCGTCAGAAAGAGGAAGTACCAACGGTACCGCCCGTTGGTCCGGATGAAACAGGAATCCAGATCCGGTGCAGGATTTTTTCTCTTTGCAGTTGGTGCATCTGATATAAATACAGCGATGCCAGTTTCCGTCACAGGCATCCAAAAAATGGCGGATATGTTTCGCATCCGCAATACAGTGGGTTATTTCCATAGTCATCTCCAAATCTCAGGCAGCCCGTTATAATGGACTGCCTGTACTGAAATTTTATCAAAAGGTTACTCCTGATTTCTGCGTCTCCAGTAAAGGAACCCGCTGACCCCTGCCAATAACAATGCCGCGGCAGCGATGCCGATATAAAGCAGTATCGGCGTGTCATCTCCAGTCTTGACAGGAGGAGCAATGTCCGGTGTTCCCGGTTCTTCTGGTTTTTCAGGCTCTTCTGGTTCCTCTGGTACCCCGACCAGTTTTATGGTCTGGCTTTCTGCCGTGAGATCTTCATGGCTGGCTATTTCCACATCCGTTTCTTTTTCGCCATCCTTGTGTGTGACATACAGCTTTTCAAATACGACCACATCATGTCCTTCCAGCCCTGTGGCATCAAAGGTAAATGGGATATCGAAGTGCCCTTCAGCGGTTTCCGTCCGGAAGGTAGATTCTGATGTGACAGGTTTGCCATTTACCAGCACTTCTTTTCCAGTCTCCTTATCCATCAGGGTTCCAGCTAAGCGGTAGGAGTCCCCGACAGCCAGACCCTTAAAAGCAACCGTATCAACAAGCTTCGTCTCCTTCTCTGCAAGGGCTTCCTGATCTCCATCCTTCCCATCTTTGGCTGTAGTGCCGATCTCCGGGAAATAGATACTCTGTTCTGGAGAATTGATATCCGCATGGATGGCGACCTCTTTTTCTTTATAGGAAACGGATTCGAAAGCAACGATTGTTTTTCCTCTCAATGCGCTTGCATCAAAGGTAAAGGAGAGTTCCACGCTTCCTTCCGCTTCTTTTGGAGTAAAGGTTTTCTCTGAAGTAACGGGTTTTCCGTCCACCAGTAAGGGCTCCCCGGTCTCTTTATCCATCAGGGTTCCGGTCAATTTATATTCCTTTTCTGGAACCAGATGATAGGATACGGTATCGGTGATCGTCAGCTCTTTCTTAGCCGGGGCCATCTGGCTTCCGGTTTCCGGGCAGGCAGCTTTCGTACCAATCTCTGAGAAATAGATGCTCTGGGGAACGGATTCGATGTCCGCATGGATGGCAATCTCCTTGTCCTCGTAGAATACCGATTCAAATACCACGATGGTTTTCCCTGCCAAGGCACTGGCATCAAAGGTAAAGGAAAGTTCTTCGGTGCCTTCTGCTTCTTTCGGTGTAAAAGTTTTCTCTGCGGTGATCGGTTTGCCGTCTGCCAGCAGAGGTTCCCCGGTCTCTTTATCCATCAGAGTTCCGGTCAATTTATATTCTTGCCCCGGAATCAGCCGGTAAGAGACGGTATCGGTAATGGTCAGGTCTTTCTTCGGCGGTGCGGTCTGGCTTTCCGTCTCTGGACAGGAGGCCTGCGTACCAATCTCCGGGAAATAAATACTCTGTGGTTCCGATTCAATGTCCGTATGTACCGCGACTTCCTTCTCCTGATAAGAGACGGATTCAAATGCGACGATCGTTTTGCCCTGCAGGGCGCTTGCGTCAAAGGTGAAGGAAAGTTCTACCGTACCTTCCGCCTCTTCCGGTGTAAAGGTCAGTTCCGAAGTAACCGGCTTATCATCTACCAGCAAAGGTTCTCCAGTCTCTTTATCCATCAGAATTCCAGTCAGTTTATATTCTTTTCCGGGAACCAGGTGGTAGGATACTGTGTCAACAATCGTAAGCTCTTTCTTTGGCAATGCCATCTGGCTATCTGTTTCTGGGCAGGTGGCTTTGGTGCCAATCTCCGGGAAGAACATCTGCTGTCTTTCTTCCTCCAGGTCTGCATGGACAGCCACTTCCTTTTCCTCATAGGTAACGGATTCAAAGATGACCGTCTTTTTGCCCTTCAATTCCCTGCCGTCAAATTCAAACACTACATCTACCGTGCCGTCGATTGTCTCCGGTGTAAAGGTAGTCTGCGCGGTGATCGGTTTCTCATTGATCATGAGAGGTTCCCCGGTTTCCTGATCCATTAAGGTTCCAATGGCGGTATATTCCTGTTCTGGGATCAGCCCTTTGTAGGCAATGGTATCTGTAAGTGTGACTTTTTCATCCGCGTTTGCGATGTTTTCTCCTGTTTCAGAATCAGCCGCTGTGGTACCGATCTCCGGGAAGGCAACCTGCTGGTCGGTATCTTCAATGTCCGCATGAACCGCAAGTTTTAAATCCTCCTGATACAGTGTCTCGAATACTACCGTGGTCTTACCTGCCAGAGAAGTAGCGTCAAAAGTGAACGTCACTTCCACTTTTCCGTCTGATTTCTTCGCTTTAAATGTCTTTTCAGAAGTGATCTCTTTTCCGTCAATCAAAATCGGGGAACCATCCTCGGCGTTCATCAGCGTCCCGACAATCTTATATTCCTTCCCCTTTTTTAAGCCGGAATATTCTACGGTATCAACGATGGTAACTTTCTCCTTGGGAGCGCTCATATGGGAATTGGATTCTTTATCCAAAGCTGTCGTTCCGATTTCAATCCGGTCATCGGTTAATGTGCCTAAGTCTACCGTGACAGAATCTCTGTATACGCTGACATCAAATTTTAAAAGATCCAGTCCTTCATTACTTTCGCAGGACTGCTCTTCAAGAGTGTAGGTATCATAGATCAGAGCGCCTTTCGTATCATCCGGCTCTGAAGAACCAAACCAGATGCCGTCCTCGCAGGTTTCCCCCCGGTTCGTGTTTTGGGTATGCTTATTCCATTCAGAGGACGTACTTGCATATCCGTTCTTGTCTGTTACGATGGTGTGGCTCTCTCCGGTAGTTTTGGACGTAATGGAAAATGGTACATCCGCAAGCCGGCTCATATCCCCGTCCGAAATCTTGACAAATTCCAAATCTCCACGGATGACCTGGTTGTAGATGGAATTTTCCTCAGCAGTCAGTTCCACGAACTTTTCATTCTCCACAATATCAAATTCCAGAACCTTTGCGCCGTCTTTTAAATAGCCTTCCGGAGCTTTGATCTCTTCCACCTTATAATGGCCGTAGGGCAGGGTATCTTTTTTTGTGGAAGCAAGGCCGTTCTTATCAGTTTTAATGGTGATCACGCTTTGGCCTTTGGTATACATCTTCCCGTCTACAAGTACCGGATGTTCGCTCAGTGTTGTGATGGAAAATTCTGCGTTTTCCAGTGTGGCGCCGCCCTGCGCCTCCGGCTTCTTGGTCTCCAGATCCCGCTTTTGGATTTTCACGCCACCACGAATGACCTGGTTATAAAAAGATTTTTCTTCCGAAGTAAGATCTACGATCTTGCCGTTCTCTGTGATATCGAATTCTACAGGCGAACCGGTGCCATTGAGATATCCCTTTGGTGGGTTGGTCTCTTCGATTTTATAATGACCATATGGCAATGCATTATTGGCCGTAGAAACAGAACCCGTCTGGTCTGTTTTCAGTGTCAATACGACTTCACCCTTTTTATGCAGCTTGTTATTTACAAAAATAGGATGTTCGCTGAGATTGGTGATAGCAAATTCCGTACTCTCCAAAGTTGCGCCGCCCTGTGGTGTGTTTTCTTTTGTTTCTTCATCCCGCTTTTGGATCTTTACGCCGCCCCGGATGACTTTATTGTGCATGGAAACGGCATCAGCGGTCAGGTCTACGATTTTTTTATTTTCTGTAATGTCAAATTCAATAGCTTTGGAACCTTCCGCCAGATATCCGGTTGGCGGATTGGTCTCTTCTATCTTATAATGGCCAAAGGGCAATACATTGTCCGCAGTGGACGCAAGCCCCGCTGAATTTGCGGAGATGTTCAGGACTGTCTGACCGTTGGTATAGGATTTCCCATTCACGACAACCGGGTTGCTGTTTAAAGAAATAATGGCATACTTTGTATTTTCTAACGTAGCATTACCCTGTGCCTCCGCGTTTTTGGTTTCCAGGTCACGCTTCTGTATCTTTACCCCGCCCCGGATGACCTGATCAGAAACAGAATAGCGGTTTGCGCCTGTCAGGACGGCAGCATTGCCACTCTCTGTGATCTGTGCAACATATAAGCCAGTTAGTTTCTGGGAGCTGTTATTCTCCTGAAGGTATGCGCCTTCCAGAAGATAGCCCTGCGGGGCCTGCTTCTCTTCCACAGTGATTGTCCCAAGTGGAAGGATTACTTTGCCGCCCTGGGTGTAGAAAGCGTCTCCAGAAACTTTGTAGGCGTCACTGAGAGACGTGACATAATGGGTCTTACCGGAGCTGTCTTTTTCCGCTTTTGTCTGGGTGACCCAGGTGCGGGTGGGATTGGATGGCAGGTTATCTTTTGTGTATAAGCCTGCGTAATATTTCCACTCGAACCGGGCGTTTGCCAGAGACGCGGCACCCTGTGGAATGCCGTCTTTCAATTCCATATCGATCTTTAAGAGTTCCAGAAGAGTGGTGGTGACTTTGGGCTGGTCTTTTACTGTCAGAACCGCAGTACCGTCAGTGGTCACATTCAGGGAATATACCTGTGTATCCAGCTGATAACCCTTTGGAGCCGTGGTTTCCTTGATATAATAGGTTCCTTCATTCACCTCAATGGTTCCGGTGTTCCCGCTGCTGTCAGTGGTAAGTGTCCCTACCCGGTTGGAACAGCCCTGGTCGGAGTAGACTGTATAAACAGCGCCGCTTAAAGAATAGCAGTTATTATTGTTAGTGATCGCAGTATTGGCGCTTTCTTTTTTGATTTTCCCTTTACCGGGAAGGGGTTCCGCAAAGAACTGGCCTACGTCCTGTCCATTGCCCTTATAAATATATCCATAACAGCGGTACTTGCCGGCATTCTTCCGTGCAAAGTCTTCTGCCTTTGCGTAGATATCGTCCTGTACACTCTGGGAGATGATATCATATCCGGCATGGGTCTTGCTGCAGTTCCATCCAAGATAGGTACTCATCCTGCGCCAGAGGATGCATTGTTCCAGAAGGTATTTCTGTTCTCTGGACAGAGGATTGGATGCCGCATACTGGCGGATGTATTCCAGACAGAGAGCGATATTCGTGATCTGCTCCTGGGACATCTGCGTAGTTGCGTCATATTTTGTTTTATAGCCGGATTCGAAATCAATGTTGATGTCAATACAATAGACAGTTTCACTCCCGGCGGTCATGATCCGTTCGTTCAGATGGACGAGTTCCGTCCCGTTATCCGCGACTTTGATCACAGAGCCGGCCAGGTCCACGTCATCCACATAGACCTGGTCGGCGGCGTAAACCGGGAAGCTGCCGGCCAGGGCAGCGAAGGCCAGGATCAAAGCCAGAAGGCTTGCTGTAAAGGTTTTGTACTTTTTCATAGTTTGTGTTGTCCTTTCTGAAAATAAAATGAAACATGTTATAATCCGAAGTATCTATTGGCAGAAGATTTTTCCCTGCATTTTGCTACGCGGTTTTATGCTCCGGATGCTGCTTCTGTCGTGCTAAGATCTCCAGAAGCTCCTGACGGTCGGTGGTGATCAGCTCTTTTTCCAATGCGGAAGCTTTGAACTCCACCGTGATATTATTGTTGTTTGTTGAGATCAGGCCATTCCCCCTTTGAAAATGTGTGATGTTCATGACTTCGGTTTCTGACAGATGCAGGATATGCTGCACCCGCTGGGCTTCCTCATCTTCCATATTCAGGATGATCTTCGTTTTGCAGTTGTTGATGATCCCTTTTCCATATTTACCGTCATCAAGGGCAAAGAAATCGTTTAAGTCCTGCGTGGCGAAGATGCCGGCTCCTGAGTAGGCCCGGATGATCTTGGCAATCTCCAGTACAAATTCCGCCGCCAGCCGGTTGCTGGAAGCGCCGATCAGCTGCCAGACCTCATCCACGAAGATCGCCTTTTCCTCCGTCCGGTTCTCCTTCGCTTTGTCCCAGACATAATCCAGGGCGACGAACATGCCCACGGTCAGGAGGTCGCTGGAGCCGGTCAGTTCGGAAATGTCCAGCACCGTGTATTTGTTGGTCAGGTCTACGTTGGTCTGCTGGTTAAAAGAAGAGGCAGAGCCATGGACCAGGCGGTTCAGGATGTGGGCCAGGCGTTTGGTGTCCCGGCTTTCCATCAGGATGTCATAGACATCTTCCAGGATCGGCATTTCCTTATACTGGCCGGGATGTTCCGGATCTAGCAGGGATTCATTCTTATGGGTGATCCCTTTTCTGGAATAGGTCTTGATGAGGGCTTCATCCAAAAGCTGTTTTTCCTCATGGTTCATGTCCGGGATCAGCAGGCTGAAAAAGATATGCAGCTTCTGGATCTTGGAAGCAAGTGCCGAGGCATCCAGGGTGGGGCCGTCCAGCAGTTCATTGACGGAATTATCCACCTTCCGGATCTCCATGATATTGATGCAGCTCCGGCTGGCCGGGGAGATCTGGATGAATTCCCCGCCCACGTTTTTGCAGGCCCGGTAAAACTCATGCCCTTTCAGTGGGGCGATGATAAAGACCTGGATGCCTTTCCTGCGCATCCGGAGCGCCATGGTCTGCATGGTAAATGTCTTTCCGGCGCCGGAGCATCCCAGGATGCAGATATTGGAATTCTTGTACTGTTTGGAATCAAAAATGTCCGCGATCACCAAAGAGTTATTGTGTTTGTTGACCCCGAACAGGATGCCGTTATCATCGCAGATGGAGTAACTGGTAAAGGGATAACAGCTTGCCGCGCCGGTGGTCAGCACATTCCGCTTGGACAGCTCATAGAGCTTCTTATCTAAAGAGGCAAGCGGCAGGGAGGAGAGGAAACCCTGCTCCTGAAGAAAATAGCAGGAGCGCAGATCCATATCCTGGGAGATTAGGAGTTTCTTCATTTCCTGTATCCGCCACTGCAGTTCCTCTAAATCGGAGGCCGTAATGGTGATGAGGAGGTTCATATAGTAAAAATCCTCATTGTTGGACAGCCCGGCCTTCAAAAAATATCCCGAACGGATGGCGGAATCCAGGTCGTCAAAATCCGAGTTGGTATCGGACGCGTCCTTGATCTTGGAACGGTTGATGCGGATCTGCTGTCCCAGACGCTGCTGGATCTTATCTTTTGGCTGCTTCTGCAAGTAGAAATCAATGTCGATCCCTTCCCCTGCGTTGATGAGCAGCGACAGCCAGCCGGGAGCCACTTTGTTCTTATATCCGTCCGAGGGGACGATCAGGTACGCGTGGTAGATCCCGTTGACCAGGACATAATTGCTGTGCCGCAGGTCCAGAAATTCCGGTGCGGCAAAGGTGCTGCAGCTGATGGTATCCAGGTCTTTTCCTTCCGCCATGCATTTTCCCAGTACCTCCGTGATCCGTTCGGGAAGCGGCTTGTCCGTACAAAGAGTCCGGTTTAAGAGCGTATAGAGGACATCCGTGGTAAATTCGTCTTCATTATCATGTGCAACCACCTCATTTCCGCATTGATAGAGGAATGTTTTTGCCGTCTGCGCCGCCGTTTCCAGTGCCGCAAGGATTTCCTTTTCTTCCGTTTTCCGGTTTACATTGAAAGGCTCGTACTCAAAGATCAGGAAAAAACGCCGGGACACGGCTTCCCGTGAGCTTAAATGCCTTACGAACTGGATATAATCCCTCTGAAGTTCCCGGCATCTGGGGTCTGCCTCTCTTTCGAGTTCTTTGGCGGATTGTTCCAGATGCCGGTTGATATCCGCTTTCTTGGAGATCATTTTGATCTGGAGCTTGACAGGGCTGATCTTCAGGTAGGAAATAAAACTGTAGATGATGCTCTGCTGTTCTCTGGCGCTTCTTAATAGGAAGTTGATAGGTTCGATCTCCAGGATTTTGATGTAACGGTGGTCTGTTGTGTAAACGATGCCGTTTGCAATCTTCTCTATTGGCAGATAATCCTCTAAGGTCTGGTATTTGCGCTTTTTCTTTTTGGCCGGGGCAGGAGAGGGGCTGTCCGGGTGTTTCTTCTGGTAAGCAGCTTCCTTCTTTGCGGCTTTTTCTAAACGTAAAGCTTCCTTCTCGTCATATTTGGCTTGACGGGCAGCCTGTTTTTGCGCCTCTTTTCGTTGCCGTGCCCGCGCCGCCTTTTCTCTTTTGGCATCCTTTAATGCCTGCGCCTGCGCTTTTTTTGCGAGTTTATGTTCCACCTTTAATAAACGGATATCCTCTTTCGCCTGCTTTTTAATGCCCCGGCGGGTGGAAGTATCATAGATTCGGCGTTCCAGTTTCCGTTCTAGCTTCTGATAGGCGGTGCTCTTGGTTTTTGAGGTTCGCCGGGGGATGTTTGCTTTATCCGCATTCTGCCGGGAGCCATCTTCTGTGTCTTCATTCTGGAAAGGAAAAGAATCGTCCATTTTTTCAAACTCATCATAGTAAGCCTCATTGGAATCCATGGAATCACTATCATTGCGTCTGTTGTTCTTTTGTTTTTTCTGTTTTTGGCTTTTGGGTTCACGCTTTCGGGAATTATGCCGCTTTTTTCGGTAGTCAGGAGTTACATCTGAACGATAAATAATCCTGCGGTTCTTCAGAAAACGGATTGCGTTCATTAAAAACGCAGTCAGGCTTTCCCCGCCTATCCCGATCAGGGAGACCATCGCGGCAGGGAGTGAGGTCATACAGAGTATGATGATGCGTGCGGTTAGCGACAGCGGCAGGTGTACAACCGGAATCGCAATCCCACCTGCGAGTACAGCTCCTTCGATGGCATTGCGGATCTTGAACATTCCGCCCATAAATGTGCCTCGTTCTATAAAGTTGCGTGGAATCAGGGCAACCTGCGGTTCTTCCGAATTGTTCATGGCTGTGCCTCCTCTTTGTTTATTTCAATACGGACTCCAGATATGGTTTGATCAGAATTTTCAGTGTAGCCTCCAGAATCATTGGTACTAAAGCCTTCAGTCAGGCCATAGTCTTCATTACCAGTGCCTCCGTCAATATCATTTTTGGTATCCGCATAGCCGCCTTCCTGTCTGGATTCGATTTCCTCTGTCGTAACAACAGGAAGGGAATCGTCAGTCTCACGGGGATAAACGCGGGGAGACAGAGAATGTTCCGGATAGAACTGCAGGCGTTCCTCACCGATCAAAAAAGTTCCGGTTGCAGTCAGGCAGGTGACAGGGAGAGTGCTGCCATCTGACAGTTCGAATGAGAGAAGAGTTTCGCCGCTTGTGGGGTAGGTGGTCTTGTCCGCAAGGAAAGTCACCGAGGAAATACCCGGATGCCCTGTCTCCTGAAGATAAGCGGCAAGCTGTTCTTTTAAATCCGCTGTCTGGGTGGAGGAGAAGAAAGTATCCAGATATTCAAAACCCAGATACTGAAGCTCTGGAAGAACCGCAGTATCGTTTACAGAGGGGGCTTGTGCCGCTGTGGGTGTTTTGGTTTTTAAAGTATCTGTATTTTTTTCTGTTTTCTGTGTACCATTTTGCTCTGTCCGTGTCATGGAAGGCAGGACAATGCCAACGGATACAAGGGCTGCCATCAGTACGATGGACAGGAACAATTTTTTTCTGCTCATGGTTTCTCCTTTTTGTCAAAGATCCAGTACGCGCTTGCTGTAGCATGGACTTCTGACATCATGTCGAATTCTCGGTTGATAAAGTTCTTCGTGGCACTGTCGTTGGGGTCATTGACCAGGACTTTTCCGTCTGCGGTCACCCCTCTCAGGACAATGAAATGTCCGGCACTGGTAAATAATCCGGCACTCTGGGAGCTGATCACAGGATGCCCTTCGGATAACGCCTTCAAAACGGTATTGGCATCATTGGTCTGGGTCACAGTCCCGCACCCGAAATGCGCGGCCGCCGCAGCAAAGTAGGACCAGTAGGTTCCTACGCCCGGCATATAATAGGAATCCCCGCACCAGGCAACGGCATCAACGGGCGTGATCGTTGTTCCGGTCAGATAGCTTGCCACCATCGCAAAGCTGGTAGGGCCGCATCCGCTGGAAGCAATAGAGCCTCCTCCATAGGGAATGTTGCCATAATCGGTCTGCAGGTAATGTGGGATCTGCATTCCGTTTGCCGGATAGGTGCCGCCTGTGGAGGTGATGGTATAATACCGGAGCACATGGTCAACGTACTCCTTGTCCCCGTAAACGGAATAGTTCCATCCCGGACGGGCGCACATCATATCGGAAAAAGCAGCGGCATTCTCTTTGGTGTAGCCGCCGTCCCGTTCCATGGCCCAGTCAATATAGCCGGAGCCGAAGTTATAGCCCTGGAGAGCCAGTTTGATGCGGTCCAGGTCTGTCGGCCCGGTACAGCCGGCTTTGTCCAGGACATATTTCAATGCCTGGATCCCGCATTCAATGCTGTATTCCGGATCCGTGATGCTGCCGGGAGAGTGGGGATATTTCTGGTTAAAACTGCTTTCTGAAGCCTGCATGACATCTTTTACACGTCCGCCGGATTCCTGCATCATGACAGCAAGGATGAGTTCGGTATATTGTTCCATGCCGTATTTCGCGGCAATCCGTTCTACGGCCGGCCGGTAAGCTAAAACCTCTTCCGAGACATTGGCGGTGGCTACTCCGGAGACCGAAGAACCAAAAAAGAGTTCCAGATTCTCAGCGTAGCCCTCTGCCAGTTCTTTCTGTTTGTCTGTAAGATGGAACACATGGTCTGCAAAATAAGTGTCCCCGGCGTATTTGACCACATAATTATGCCGTGTAAAGGTAACGGTCTTGGTTTCCGGTTCTGCGGCATCTCCGCCCCCTGCATTTCCTTCCGCGCCTGTGCTTGACGTGACCTCCATGGAAACGGTCTCCGTGGATACGTCATAAGAAAAGAGGGCATCCTTATTTTCACGGATGACTCTTTGGAGTTCCCGGAGGTTGATCTCCCGGTAGCTTTCCCTGCTTGCACAGAACTGGGCGATCAGCAGGTTGGAATTGACGGAAATGGAAAAGGCGTAAGGGTCTGTGATGGAGACTGTATCGCCTTCCGGCACCTGTGAAGCCGCTTCTTGGATTTCAGAGAGGATTTGCGTATGGCATTCCCGCAGCACTTCGACGATCGCCTGGTTTGCCACCCGCAGGTTCTCATTGATCAGGGTGCCGCTGTTGAGGGCACCGGAATTTTCCGAGAGGTCACCAAAGACCAGACCCGGGAGCATGGTGAGAAACAGGATGGGGAGCAGCAATACTGTGATAATTGCCGCAGCTATTTTCTTGATGGCGTCCCGGTTCTCCAGGACGGCTCCTATAGCAGCACCTGCAAGTCCGGTGGCACCGCTTTTAGCTGCGTGGGAAAGAGCGGCTGTCATGGTATGTCTGAGATGGTTCGCAGTCCTGCCTACCTGGACTGCTTCCTCCAGACCGCTCTGTTGATCCGCCAACTAAACCCGGTCCTTTCTCTGGGGAATCGGCGGGAGCTTTTGGACGACGGATTCATGGTAGGCAACTTTTCCGTCTGCTGCTTCATAAGGGATCTTCTTAACTGCAGGCTGCGCGTACTGCTTGTACCAGGTGGCGCCGTCTACGGACTGTACCGTATCGTAGGTTCCCTGGGTGGGAGCCATGTACTGGTCTGCATGGTACATCGCAAACTCCCGGCTTCCGGAATCCGCAGAGGTCTCTGTCCCGGTAATGCGTCCGCCCCCGATCTCAATATTGGTATAGGAAGGAATCGGTTGGCTGGCAGCAGATTGATATGCGCCGGATGGGCTGGAACCCGGTGACCCTGCATTTGACTGTCCCGCATAGGTCTGGTTTGTACTGGTCTGATTGGTATAGGCCTGGCTTGTGTAGCTTTGGTTCACATGTGCCTGTCCCGTCTGTGTCTGGTAAGTATCTGCCTGGTTTGTGGGGGAATGGATCCCCATATAGGAAAGATAGGCTTTTTCAGCGTCAGCGCCTTTAATGGAGCCCACCTGCCCATAATTGCCCTGCGCGATACTGCTGATCACGTTATTTGCGAAGTCACCGCCTTTTTCCAGGGAAGAGTGGTAGAGGGAACTGCCGACAGTGGAATGCTCGGTATAACCGGTGGCGGCATTGACGGCGCTTCGTTCCGTCTGCCTGCCCACAGAACCGGCAAGCCCTCCGGAGAGGAAACTTCCGCCTACGGCCGCGTCTCCGGGAGAACTGGCCTTCCGATATCCGCCCCCGCCGCTGTTTCCATTTCCGCCGCCTTTTAAATGCAGGGAACTTGCAAGCCCCCGTCCGGCAATCAAAAGCTCGGACATCATATTTCCGCCGGTGTTTCCCACATTGATGCCAAGGCTTGCCATGAAAGAATCGATCTTCTGGCTGACCTTTAAAAAGGCAATCGCGCACAGGAACCAGAGAAAAACATTTCCGGTAACGGCTTCCTTCCCCTGACTTGATACGGCCTGCTCTACGTCTGCTTCTGTCAGCTCCGCGGCAAAAACCGGCAGGGCATACAGAAGCACAGTAAGGGAAACAAGCAGTACTGTGCAGAGGAGTTGTTTTTTATGTTTCATATTCATTTCCTTTCGTTGGATTCCATTTGTCTGGTAAATGGACGTTCTGTTCAGATGGACAGCGGGTTCGCGAGGAAGGTGCCTACCATGGATGTAAAAAGCCGCAGGCACCAGGCGTTCATGATCAGTAAAAAGAACTGGCCGCCGAGCATCCGGCACCAGCTCTTAAAAATATTTCCCGTAGTCTGGGAAGCGCCTGTCGCAAAGGCGATCGGGGCAGTAAAGACCAGGACGCCCAGAAGGATGTAGCGTTCCGCGGCTTCAAAAAGCAGCTTGATGTAATTCCATGCCAGGATCAGCACCAGAATGAGTGCGATCAATGCCACAGCGCCATTTGCGCAGACACCTAAGATGGTGGTGATCACGGAATTGAAGTCCGCAAATTTCAGGGGCGGCAGTTCTTCCGTCAGGATCCAGCTGTAGGGGGTCCCCGCAATGTCCAGGAGCAGGTCTACGATATCTTTGGCATAGAAGGTTAAAAATAGGAAGAGGGACGTCCGCAGGGACAGCTTCAGCGGATCCTCCGCTTCGATCCCTGCGCCTGCGAAATAGTTCTTAAAGAGCTGCCACACCCAGTTTAAGAGGATGAGGCCGATGGCCAGAGCCAGAAAGACCTGGTACATGCTCTCCGCGGCAGGGAAGTACCGGAGGAACGTGTCCATGGAACAGCCCAGCGCGCCTAAAACAGAAGTGGTGATCAGATCCAGGATGTACATGACCTGCTCCGCGATCCATTCCACGATGCCGTCTAAAATCTTCATATGGATTCGCTCCTTCCCGGCCTAGCCATTCCACTGGCCGCCCGCGAAAAACGGGGTGATGTAGGCCATGATGAATCCAAGCCCGTTGAGGATGGCCCAGGTGATGACGATCCGCTTCAGCCATGCGCGGGATTCGTCCACGGTCTTGCCGGATTTGGAAAAGTTCATCATCAGAAGGGCTACGGAAGCAGTCACAACGGCGGCAATGGTGGAGATCAGGATGATCTGGCTGTAGACATCCTTCATGATCTCATTTGCCTTGTCCCACATGTTCGCGGCCAGGACTGGCTGAATGTTGCAGGCTACAAGGGTGAAGATCAGGAAGACCGTGTAGAGGAACTTCATATAGTCCATGCGCCGCTTCCTGTCCGGCGGTGTTTCTTTCATTTGATGTTGTCTCATATCAGTATTCTCCTTATATAAAATGGAGGCAGGGGAGAAGAGTCCTGCCCTGCCTGTATCTGCTTATACCCGTTTGGGTATCCCGTGCTCTGTGCCCTGCCGATCTATAGACAGGGCACAGAGTGCCTGGAACGGGATAGTTTCCTGCCTCTTGCCGGGATGAACCGGTAACAAAAAAGCAGTCCGGTCAATGCGGGCTGCTCTTTTAAGAGTCTGTATGAAGTTGTAAGTCCTGTTTTCACCTCCTGCACGAAAAACGCAGCCTATATCAGAAGGAGAGGCAGTGCTTCTGATACTGCTGCGTGATCTCTGCATACAATTTTGACAATATCAATTTTAACATATGACTTTTACCGTGTAAATCGCAGAACCGTGCCAGTTTAAGACATTCTTGTGCCAATTTTGTTTCGAGTGCTATTAAGAATAGTAGATTATGCGAAAAGCAGGATACCCTTCTTAAAAGAATTCCTGCTTTTCGATGTTTGAACTTATTCGGTTACGCCTTTTTCTTACGGTTTCGTTGTACAACTGCGCTTTTAAAAGCCTTCACCATAGCAGGAGAAAGCTCCTGACAATCCTCATCAAAAATAATAGGATATTTTTGTGCTTCTTGTACCTCCCTAAGCTGTTCTTCTGTAGGCTTTTGTCCGCTTTCAATAATAAATGTCCTGGTCATAATAAAGCTCCCTTTCTGCATTTGTTGCCAGTCTCGCTGAAATTTCCTTATAAAATGTTTTGTATGATAAATAGTATACCATGAAATAAGAGATTCAGAAATCAATGAAAACTAACAAAATAAAGAAAACGTTGAAAAAAATTGTTGAAGGGCTTGGAAAAGATGGAATCATTGCAAAGGAATCAGCGGGTCTTCAACACTTGTAACTGAATAAAATCCTTACAAACCGCAGAAATGCGGCATTTTTTTGTCAAATTTTTCTTGCTTTTATGTTGTATATGTTGTATACTATAAATATATATATTAATTTCGGCGGTGATAGTAATGAAACTCTTTTATAACAAAAACAGTAAGGATCCAATCTATTATGCCCAGCTAGGAATCCGCAACGGCAAAAAAGTTACAACCAGAAACGTCAAACGGTTTGGAAAACACTCCGAACTGCTCAAAATCACAGATGATCCTCTTGCCTATGTCAGGGAAGAAATCCGCAAGATGAACGAGGAATACCGTGTTGGCAGAGTGGAACATTCCATTTCTACTGATTACAATGAGAGAGTGGAAAGGACGGATGACGCGGCTTCCTCTTCCACCGGTCTGAACATCGGATACTTTTTTCTGCAAAACCTAATGAGTGGTCTCCGGCTCAAGGACTTTTTCAAGGAAAAGACGGCCGACAGAAAAATGACTTTTGACAGCTACACTATTCATCGTTTTCTTATTTATTCGAGGATCATGGAGCCACTTTCCAAATACGCAATGTTGGACAAACTGGATTCCTATTACGAAAAACCGGACTTCGACTATCAGCACATCCTGCGGTTTATGGATCTTCTGGAAGAGCATTACGATGATTATCTGGCATGGCTCTATCAGCAGAGCGACACCATTGTAAAGCGGGATCCATCCGTGCTTTATTATGACTGCACGAATTTCTACTTTGAATGTGAACAGCCGGACGAGGAGATTGTGGACGAGGTCACAGGAGAAGTCATAACCGGACTGCGACAGTACGGTATCAGCAAAGAACACCGCCCCAATCCCATCGTAGAGATGGGGTTATTCATGGACAGCAGGGGCATCCCCATCACCATGTGCCTGCATCCCGGCAATAAAAGCGAACAGTTGACAGCAATCCCTCTGGAGAAAGAAGTGTTGAAAATGATTCCAGACGCAAAATTTATCTACTGTGCTGATGCCGGGCTTGGATCCTATAACATCAGGAAGTTCAACAGCATGGGCGGCAGGGCTTTCATTGTCACGCAATCCATCAAAAAACTGAGCGATACACTGAAAAAAGCAGTCTTTAATGACTATGATTATAAGCTTCTTTCAGACGATACCCCTGTTACCATTGAATACATGAAAGATTTTGACCGGCACAATCCGGATAACCGCAGGCTTTATAATGATTCCGCATATAAAGTCATCCAAGCTGACAAGGCACTCGACCTGGGGCTTTACGAGGATGTGGTCCTGAAAAACGGGCGCACTGTGCAGAGGAAAGCGAAAGGACTTCTAAAACAACGTATCATCATCACGTTTTCAAGAAAAATGATGGAATACCAAAGGACTGTCAGGAACCGGCAGATAGAACGAGCGAAAAAACTACTTTCCCGAAAGGATCCGGAAGAGATCAAAAAAGGTCCAAATGATGTGAAGCGCTTCTTGAAGCGGATCTCAAAAACAAAATCCGGTGAAAAAGCTGTTGTGGAATATATTCTTGATGAAAATAAAATAGCGGAGGAAGAAAAATATGACGGATACTATGCTGTTGCCACAAATCTTATGGATCCGGCCAAAGATGTCCTTACAGTATCACAAAAAAGATATCAGATTGAAGACTGTTTTCGGATTATGAAAACAAATTTTGACGGACGCCCCGTAAACCACAGGCTTCCAGAACGGATCAAAGCGCATTTTCTGATCTGCTATACCGCCCTGTTGGTATACCGGCTTTTGGAAGTTATGCTTGACACTCAGGAAACACATGTCACATCAAGTAATCTAATAACAACATTGAAGAATATGAACGTCGCGAATGTACACGACATTGATTATATGGCCCTTTATAAAGGAAGCAAAGCCCTTGATGCCTTGACACAACTGACCATGCTCCCTTTGGACAGACGTCACTACCGGCCAAAGGATTTAAACAGAATTATAAAAAAAATTTTAAAGTAGACAAAATATACAACATTTTTGAGGATGGAAAAAGCCGAAATTCCCTTATTTTACAAGGAATTTCGGCTTTACTAATTATTTTAAGTGTTGAAAACCGGATAGTATACCATGAAATAAGAGATTCAGAAATCAATGAAAACTAACAAAATAAAGAAAACGTTGAAAAAAATTGTTGAAGGGCTTGGAAAAGATGGAATCATTGCAAAGGAATCAGGAAACGGTTATAATTTGGAATGACTTAAGAATATAAGAAGGTATAAAATATGAGCAGACGTGGATATGTTCCGGAAGATGAAAAACAATTTACAGGGAAGCAGTTAGAACTTTTAAAGAAAGCGGCAGATGAAGTACAGTTCCTTTTAGACAGGGGATATGATGTGAAACCCGTGACAACATTTGTGGGAAACCACTATATGTTTTCTGAGCGCCAGCGTCTTGCTTTGGCAAGGTCTGTTTCATCCAGGGAATGGATTGCGAAGCGTGACAACAAAGAGTTATTCCAAAATGAGAGGGAAGATTTCCCTGATAAAGTGCATATTGATGGGTTTAATACAGTGATCACATTGGAAGTAGCATTGTCAGGTTCGCCGGTTTTCTTATGCAGGGATGGGACAATAAGAGATCTGGCCGGTCTGCGTGGAACCTACCGTATCATTGATAAGACACAGGAAGCAGTGGAACGAATCTTGCGGCAGCTTGACTTGTTAAACATAGCAGAGGCATGTTTTTATTTGGATGCCCCTGTTTCCAATTCGGGCAGGTTATCAGGTTTGATCAGGCAGTGCGCTGAGAAATATGAAGTGTCTGTGGAGGTTCAGATCATCCCGGATGTGGATCGGGTGTTAGAGAGACTGGAGGGAGTGGTCAGCAGCGACGCTATCATTTTGAACCGCTGTCCAAGTTGGCTTAATATGATGCCTGGGATTGTGGAAAAAATAGAATCGGTATGGAGTATTCGGCTATAAAAAATGCAAAAAAGTGGTGGTAAAGAGATGCAGAAATTTTGGAAAAAGAAGAAAGTGTTCTTTCCGATAGCGGCAGGAATTCTGTTGTTTATTGCAATATTTTGGTATGTAAATGACTATTATCACAGTAATGAGAGCGTACAAGAGTATTTGAGCGGCGAAGATATGGTATCTGTAACAGAGATGAAAGAAGGTTTGTACCTGAATGGGCCAGGGAAAGACACTGCGATAATCTTCTATCCAGGGGCAAAAGTGGAATATACAGCGTATCTTCCTTTATTTCACAAGGTGGCCGAACAGGGCATAGATTGTTTCCTGGTGAAAATGCCGTGCAATCTGGCTGTATTAGGGCAGAATAAGGCGGAGAAAATAATAGATTCTTATGATTACGAACACTGGTATCTGTCTGGACACTCTTTGGGCGGGGCAATGGCCGCGTCTTATGCCTCTGGGCATTTGGAAACACTGGACGGTTTGGTCCTCTTGGCTGCATATCCAACAAAGAGTTTGGAGTCAGAGAATTTTTCTGTTGTGTCAATCTATGGGAGCGAGGATGGTGTCCTGAATATGGAAAAAGTAGAGGATGGGACAGCGCTTATGCCTGCTGATTATACAGAAGTCTGTATTGAAGGCGGAAATCATGCCCAGTTTGGAGATTATGGAGAGCAGAAAGGTGACAATGATGCGGCTATCGGCCGGGAAGAACAGCAAGATGAGACTGTAACAGCGATCCTTCAGATGATAAATGAGTAGAAAATTTTATAAAAACTCCATGTTGTAAGATATTGTAAATTTTGGTAGAATACTTATGGGCACTACTAGAAAAAACGGTAGGCGGTTGGTCCTTCAACAGAGGGACTGGACCCTCTGATTACATAGAAATCTCTGCAAAGGGAAATCGAAGGAAAGGAGGGCAAGCTAATGAGTGATTTTGAATTGCTTTCCATTGTACTTATGATTCTTGGAATCATAGTTACAATTTTAATTGCATATATCGAAAACACAAAAAAGTAACCGCCCTCGCCAAAGGTTTGCGGTTACTTTTTTGTAGCTAATAAACTTTGGACCAACCGTCTATCGGTAGTGCCTTTTTATATACTTATTCTAGCAAAGAGATAAGAGAATGTCAAATTCAATTTGTAAGTTATTGGGAGCTGAAAGGCGACTGTTAGCGGAGAAGAACAACAAGATTAGATGGTAGAAGCGATCATTATAGATGATATGAAAAGGGAAAGCCGCTTGTTTTGTAATAGGAGATTATGAAGATATTAGTGGATGCAGATATCCGTTCGGTTGTTTCTATCGTTGAACGGATTGCAAAGAAACACAGGATACCTGTGATTCTGCTTTGTGATACGAACCATGTACTGCAGTCTGGTTACAGTGAGGTTAAAGTAATCGGAGCCGGGACAGACGCGGTGGATTTTGCTTTGGTCAGTTTATGCCAGAAAGGTGATCTGGTAGTAACCCAGGATTATGGAGTTGCCGCCATGATATTGGGAAAGGGGGCTTACGGCATTCACCAGAGCGGAAAGTGGTATACCAATGAGAATATTGATCAGATGCTGATGGAACGGCATATCAGTAAAAAAGCGAGGCGTTCAAAAGCAAAGCATTATATGAAAGGGCCGACAAAGAGGACGGCAGAGGATAATACAAGATTTGATGAGTCACTGAAACGGCTGATTCAGAAAATATCCTGAAGCAATCATAATAAAAGACCTCATTTGTTCCATAAAAATGTTTTGGCTTTATGGCTTATGAAGATGATGCGTTAGATTTCTGAAAACTCTATCTTTTGGTTTAAAAAATTTTTACAGCTATTCTGCACGTGTCCATGCAATCTGCTTTCATTTTTTGCAGATTCATTGCAGGAATTCATGTATGGGCAGTAATCACAGTTGTTTTGTATTGCTTCCTTAATCCATGCAATTTCTTCCGCAGTCCCAATTATTTTCATAGATTCTGTCTCCTTCTGGAAAATGGTAGTGTCAAGTTTACTACCTTATTTTCTTTCTAAACCTTTATATTTCGGGAGTTTCAAATAAAAAGAGCATTGACCCCCCTTTTCTGGTATAATGTCCTCGACCAAAATTCCAAAATACCGAAAGGATATTCAATGCTCATGGACATTATACTTTATTTACTTCAAATAATTCAATACCTTTACCAGCAAAATTGCTGGCTGATCACTTTTATCTGCAAATATATCCCGCTCAAGCAGTGGGCCTTTGATGATTCCCACTCTCCGAAATACCAGAAATTTAAAACGGATGAACTTCCACGTATCGGCTACCGCCAGGATGAATGGGACTGGCAGATCCTGATCCCTTACTTTGAACACAAGTACCACAAGAAGATCAAACCAATCACCCGCCGTAAACCCTGCAGCATCCCGGAAGACTGCAAGTGTCCCTCCTGCAATGCTCCACAACCTTATCTTTACCCGAATAATGGCAGCGGCGGACAGATCAAATGTAAAGTCTGTGATACCACATTTTCTCCCAATGAGAACCGATTCTCCAAGCAGTTCACCCTGCGCTGCCCACACTGCGGCAATGCCCTGGTGCCAAAGAAACACCGGAAGCACTTTATCCTCCACAAATGTGTGAACCCAAAGTGCCCCTTTTATCTCCACAACCTGAAGAAAGTCGATAAAGAACATCTGGAAAAAGAGTATGGTAAAAACGAATACAAACTTCACTATCTCTACCGTGAATTCACGATAGATTTTTTTCGGATGGACTTAAACACTCTACCTAAGAATGCTTCTTCCCTGAAATTCAGTAAATTCGATTCCCATGTCATGTCCCTGTGCCTGACCCTACGTATCAATCTTGGCCTCTCACTCAGAAAAACAGCCCAGGCACTCAAAGACCTCTATAACATACGGATCTCCCACCAGCAGATCGCCAACTATTGTAAGACTGCCGCAATCTGCGTAAAACCATTTGTAGACAACTACGACTATGGTGCGGGTAACACTTTCACTGCCGATGAAACTTATATCAAAGTTCGCGGCGTTAAAACCTATATCTGGTTTATCATGGATGCTACCAGGCGCTCTATCTTGGGCTACCAGGTTTCAAATAACCGCGGGGTCGGCCCCTGCATCCTTGCGATGCGTATGGCTTTCCGGCACTTTAAAAAACTACCGGAAGGCTTCCGCTTTATCGCTGATGGCTATAGTGCTTATCCATTAGCTGCCCAACAGTTTTTCCGTGAATTCGGTGAAGCTTTCCATTTCAGCATTACCCAGGTGATCGGACTTACCAACGACGATGCTGTCTCTAAGGAATTCCGGCCTTTCAAGCAGATGATCGAGCGTCTAAACCGTACCTACAAAGCTTCCTACCGAAAGACCAATGGCTTTGACAACATCGACGGTGCCAACTATGACCTAGCTTTGTGGGTTGCCTACTATAACTTTCTGCGTCCCCATAAGTCCAAGAACTATCATGTATTGAACAAAGTAGAACTATTGGAAGGCGCTGACAACATGCCGGGGAAATGGCAGTTATTGATCTTCCTCGGCCAACAGACAATCCTGAATCTACAGAATAGTGCATCCGCATAAATGGAGCGGAACCGTTGTCAAGAGAACCGTGGAATACCGGAACACGAAGTGTGAGGATATGCCGCGAAAGTCTCTTGACATAAGGTTCACGGAACATCCTGTCTGCAGGGAAAAGGGGCAACGGCGCCCTTTTCCTGCCTTCCGGCGAGGACGGGTTCGGGCAGAGCCCGATCACGGGTCAAGGGACTGGTCCCTTGCGGGTTCTTAGGGCAGGGCCCTGAGCCCCCGGAGGGCCTACCGTCTGATATATTTGCAATTTTCAAGGTTCATTTTGAGCCTATTTTCTTCGACTCAGTTTTCATAAATCACTTGACACTACCTGGAAAATCTCCTGTTTAATATGACGTATAGATTGTATTATATACATGTTATACGGAAATAATCAATCAAAACAGGAAAATAATCGAAATATTAACTATTACAATCCGTAATTCTACATAAGCGAATAGGATAAAATGAAAAAGCGAGGTGTGGAATATGGATAAAAAGTATATAGCAGACCGTATCACTGAACTGCGGTTAAAGAAAAATGTGTCAGAATATCAGATGAGCTTGGAGCTTGGAAAGAATAAAGGCTATATTCAAAATATCAGTTCCGGGCGTTCTCTGCCCTCTATGACCCAGTTTTATGAAATATGCCAGTACTTTGATATTACACCGCAGCAGTTTTTTGATGAAGAACTTCACAATCTTCCTTTATATCAGAAGGCTTGTGACCTGCTGAAGCAACTGGATGAAGATGATATGATAACTATAATCCCACTCTTAAAGCGTCTCACCATCAAGCAAAAGTAAGAAATTTCCGGACTGATATCATGCGGTTCGGATTTTTTTGCATTTTTTCAAATTTTTTTCAAAAATTTTTCAACTTCCACAATTTTGGCTCTATTACTATATGAAAGGACAGGGCATAAATGTACTTTCACACGAACCTTGACAGTTTTATAAGTCTTTCAGAAGATTGATATGGGTGCTGTAGATAGTGCTGCATAGATGCGCGCCTGCAGCTTGAAGCTTACATAGTAACGCCGGATACGTGGCCGGGAAGGGCATAGGAACTGGCTTCTGGAAGATAAAAAATATTAATTATGAGGTGTTCATCTATGGAAACAAAAGTAAATGATACATTTAAAGCCTATTCTGTTTTAGAAATTGCAAATATGCTCGGAATCGGAAAGACAAAGACCCGAGAGATTTTAGACAGCAATATTTTGCCGGTAACGAAGGTAGGCAGGCAATATTTTACTTCTCCCGCAGCCATTCAGGAATTTTTGAAAAAGAACATAGGCAAAGAAATTTTCTTCTGATTGTTTCAGGCAAAAGCATTGCCAACGGCAGGGCAGGTATATTAAAATAGACCCATACCTAAAGTTGGCATGGATACTACAAGAAGAAAGGGAGATATTCATGGCAAAAACGACGAAAGGTACAGAACAGAGACGACGATCCAAGGGTGATGGGTCAATATTTCCGAATAAGAGAGGAGGCTGGACTGCCCGGTATAGGAAAAAGGGACTGCCAGATAAAGAATTTAACGCAAACACCAAGGGAGAGGTCAAAAAGATGTTGGATGACTGGAAGGTGAAAGTTGCCATTCAGGATGCGATTACATCAAATATCAAAGTATGCGATTATGCAGAGAAATATTTATACCGAAAAAGCCTGTCTGTTGAGGCCGGCAAATATAAGCAGAGCAGCTTTGACAGGATAGAACGGACGTATAATACACATCTGCGGGATACAGAAGCGGTAAAAAAGACTTTTTCCAATCTGACGGCCGACGATATTGCCGCAACGATTAATGCCAGAAGGCAAACATTGAGTTATTCTTCGCTAAAAAAGATTTTTTTATTTTGGAGTGCAATGATCCGTAATGCGATTGAGCTGGGAGAACTTCCGAAAAGCTACAATATTATGAATCATGTGGAGATGCCGGATGAATCCGTGTTGGCAGTTGAAACGAAGGAAATTCGGATCATACCGCAGAAGCACCAGAAACTGATCAAGGAGATCGCGATGGAATATAGCCCGAATAAAAATGAGAGATATTTGTACCGTTATGGGCCGGCCATTGTATTTCTTTTAAATACGGGATTGCGTGGCGGAGAGATGATCGCGCTTGGCAGAAGCGGCATTGTTTCTTACAGAGGGCGAAAAGGCGTTAAGATAACAAGAACTATAAGCCGGGTGAAAAATAGAGAGGAAAAGGATTTGGCAAAGACAAAGCTGATCTTAACAGCTCCGAAGTACCCGAATAGTTTAAGAACCGTTCCTTTGAATCGGGAGGCAGAGTTTGCTTTATCCTGTATGTTGGATCTATATGGAAAGAACCGTTTTGAGAGCGACTTGATAATGACGACACAAAATGGGCAGCCTCCGAGCATTCAGAATCTGGCCAACACATTGAAAAAGATATGTAAACGAGCAGGTATCCCAGAATATAATCTGCATGCACTAAGACATGCGTTTGCTACAAACCTGGTTCGTAATACGAAAAATATGGGGGAGATCAAAGAGGCTGCTGAAATCCTTGGAGATAATTATCAGGTTTTGCTGCGGACTTATTTCCATACAGACAGCGAAAAGAAGGTGAATCTGGTGGATGCACTGCTTCAGTAGATTTTGTGCCACCTTATGAACCACCTTATGAACCGATTTAGCCCGATTTTATGCGGTTTCTAGCGGTTTTTAATTTTTGATTTTTTATTCGGATAGGTGTTGGAAAAATAGTCAGTGAGAAAAAAATGAAAAATTTTGTGAGGCGATTTTGGAGTCTGCCACCTTATTTTTTTGAGTCATTTTTAAGGGGACAGAAAAAAGAAAAAAGCCTCGGAAACGTTGATTTTCCGGGCTTTTTCGAGAGGCGCAGACCGGATTTGAACCGGTGCATCAGGGTGTTGCAGACCCACGCCTTACCGCTTGGCTACTGCGCCATGATATAAAAAATATATATGAAATTGTCAAAGAACTGGCGCACATATGTGGGGTGTTGCAGACCCACGCCTTACCACTTGGCTACTGCGCCTTAATAAATAATATGCAGTTGTCTGTCAAACGTGCATAAATGACTCCGACGGGAATCGAACCCGTGTTACCGCCGTGAAAGGGCGATGTCTTAACCGCTTGACCACGGAGCCTCAATTCTAAACAACCACCGCCTTCATGGTGACCGATAACTATATTAGCACACAATCAATTGTTTTGCAAGCATTAATTTATATGAATTTTGATTTTTTCTTTAAGACAAGTATTCAGCCTGATTCCAGGCGGTTTTCAGAGTAAAATTTGTTTTTACTTTACCGAATGTTTCTGCTATAATATCCTATGCCTGTAAACAGCAGAAAGAAGAATAGCTTTTGCTGGGTTACTGGAAATATATATTAAAATGTATTAAATTCATTTGAGTCTGGACATTTTCCTTTGGTATGGTATAATATAAACGGGTTTTTATAGACGGACGGACAGACGTCCTCATAGCTTTTATTTTTTCTGGGCAGTTATATTGTATTTTTGAATTTTAGTATAGCATAATCCAGGGGTATGGAGGTTGAGTGATTTATGAACGAAAAAAGTAAAAACAAAGAAAGGATTTTGATCGTCGATGATTCTGAGATGAACCGCATGATCCTGGCGGATATGCTGGAAGACCAGTATGAGATATTAGAAGCAGCGGATGGCGCGCAGGGAATTTCGATATTGAAGCAGATGAGTTCTCAGATCTCACTGGTCCTTCTGGACATTGTGATGCCTGAGATGGACGGTTTTGAAGTCCTTGCAGTCATGAATCAAAAGAAATGGATTGAGGATGTCCCTGTCATCATGATTTCAGCAGAGAGTATGCCCTCCTATGTGCAGCGGGCTTATGAGATGGGAGTTACAGATTACATAAGCCGTCCCTTTGATTCGCTTGTCGTACAGCGAAGAGTAATCAATACGATCATGCTTTACGCGAAGCAGAGAAAGCTTATTAAGATGGTCACGAACCAGATGTATGAGAAGGAGAAGAATGCCAGTCTCATGGTTACGATCCTGAGTCATATAGTAGAATTTCGTAACGGAGAGAGCGGCCTTCACGTGCTGCATATCCAGACGATCACGGAACTTATTCTGAAAAGCCTGCTTGGGAAAACGGACAAATATCAGCTTTCTCATGAGGATATCAATATGATCGTCATGGCCTCCGCGCTGCATGACATTGGGAAGATTGCCATTCCATCAGAAGTTCTGAACAAGCCTGGACGGTTTACGCCGGAGGAGTATGAGGTGATGAAAACTCATTCCGCAGTAGGCGCGTCCATGCTGAAGGACCTTCCCTTCCACCAGGAAGAATTGCTGGTCAAAGTGGCATACCAGATCTGCCGGTGGCATCATGAGCGGTATGACGGCCATGGATATCCGGACGGCCTGAAGGGAGAAGAGATTCCGATCAGCGCCCAGGTTGTTTCCATGGCGGACGTATACGATGCGCTGACCAGTGAACGGGTGTATAAAAAAGCGTTCTCCCACGAGAAAGCCCTGCAGATGATTCAGAACGGAGAATGCGGTACATTCAATCCGCTGCTGGTAGAGTGTCTTCTGGATGTGGCGGACAGTCTTCTGGAAGAGATGAAAGCTGCTTCTCTGAATAGTAAAAATGAAAAGGAGATCCGAAGCATTGTGGATGAGATCCTGCATCATGAAGAACTGGATGATTCCAACAGCGCGCTGCATTATCTGGAAGATGAAAGAATGAAGTACCAGTTCTACTCATCGATTTCCAGAGAGATCCAGTTCGAGTATACGGTTTCTCCGGCTGTTCTTACGCTGACGGAATGGAGTGCGAAGTGTCTTGGGCTTGAAGAGATCACGATGGACCCGCTTAAAAAAGGAAAGGTTCTGGACTCCATGAGCGAACCGGACCGGCAGAAGCTCCAGCAGCTTCTTCGCTCGGCAACACCGGAAGAACCGGATGTACGCTACAGATGCAGGAGCAATATGGCGGGAAAGGAAAAGGCAATAGAGATCATCTGCCGCTCCATATGGTCTGATGATGAGAAACCGCAGTATCTCGGCGTGATCGGCAAAGTTCTGGAGGACCGCCCTGAGTAAGCACTGCAGGTGGACAGCATGAACAGCAGATGATGATGTTTTATTCAAAGTTTATGGAAAGATAATTTTGTTGAAAAAGATTTTTTTTGACATTCAAGATATTTTGGAAGGAGTTATGACAGAGATGACAGTAAAAGAGTGCTATGAACAGATTAATGGAGATTATGAAGGCGTTTTCGGACGGTTCCGCGGAGATGAGCGGATCAAGAAGTTTGCAGTTAAATTTTTGGCGGATGGAAGCTATGACAGCCTGTGCAGGACGCTGGAGGCAGCAGACTATACAGAGGCGTTCCGCGCGGCGCATACGTTGAAGGGCGTCAGCCAGAACCTGGGGTTTACCGGGCTTTACATGGCAAGCGAGACGCTGACAGAAATGCTCCGCAGTCATCCGGAGGATTATACTCCTTCTATGCTGGACGGACTGAAAGCAGAATATGAAAAGACGTTCGCGGCAGTTCAGAAATTACAGGCAGAGTAAAGAGGACTAGTATATGTACCAAAAAACAAAAAAGAAGCTGTGGGTTAGTTTCTTATGTCTGATCATCATCTGTATTGTTATTTTTGCATGGATGTACCAGTTTCTGGGTGAAAAAAATGAAGAGACTGTCACCGAGATTGGAATGATCTACATGTCGGAAATGAACAGGCAGCTGGAGCAGAAGTATTCCACGATCATTGAACTGCGCCGGTCGCAGGTAGAAGGAATACTGAAACGTACTTCTCCAGAGAATGTCAGCTACGGCGGGCAGATGCTTGAAGAGATGCGGCTGAATGCCAGCGTCCGCAATGCCACATATATGGGTTTTTATAGAAGAAGCG
Source organism: Lachnospiraceae bacterium M18-1 (assembly GCA_000403295.2). GTDB lineage: Bacteria > Bacillota > Clostridia > Lachnospirales > Lachnospiraceae > Schaedlerella. Next base: position 727,971 of record KE159609.1, read on the forward strand.
GAGAGAGCGAGCTGATCTATGGGAACTCCATAGAACCGGAAAATATGGAAGAATTTCAGCGTCTCCTGAATGGAGAGATTCAGGTGGCTTCCAGTCTGTCAGAGGATGGGAAAAAAATGATCATTCTGGGAATGGAAGCAGATTATCCGATGAATGACGGCGGCAGGAGCGAGCTTCTGGTAGTAGGCTTTTATATGGAAGATCTGGAGAAGGCTCTTGTAACGCAGGAAGAGAATGCGCTGGTGTATACACACATTATCCAGGCGGACGGGAGCTTCGTCGTAAGAAATAGATACGAAGGCTGGTCTAATTATTACGATTATATGGAGAATAATATCGACGGGTACGATGGAATGACGTCGGATGATTATGTAGAGGAGCTGCAGAACGCGATCCAGGATCAGCAGGAGTTTTCAGAGCTGGTTCAGGTGGGTGAGAGTCATCGGCATATATACTGTACGCCTCTCCCGGGGTCGGATTGGTATCTCGTGAGTGTGATGCCGTATGATGCGCTGGACCAGATTGTAAGCAGCCTTGGTGAGCAGCGTGTGGGCCTTGTATTAGGTGCCTGCGGAGCAGTAATATTCGTTGTACTTATCGTTTTTGCGGTTTATCTCCGGGTAATCCACCAGCAGATGGAGGAGTTGGACAGGGCAAGAAAGGATGCAATTCATGCGAACCAGGCAAAAAGCGAGTTTTTGTCCAACATGAGCCACGATATCCGGACTCCGATGAACGGTATCGTTGGAATGACGGCTATTGCCATGGCGAATATCCATGATCCGGTGCGTGTGCAGGACTGCTTAAAGAAGGTGACATTGTCCAGCAAGCATCTGCTCGGACTGATCAACGACGTGCTGGATATGTCGAAGATTGAAGACGGCAAGCTGAGCCTGAATATGGACGCACTTTCTCTGCGCGATACGATGGACAGCATTGTAAATATCGTACAGCCGCAGATTCACAGTAAGAAACAGCATTTTGATATTTTTGTACAGAAGATACAGACGGAAGACGTATACTGTGACGGTGTACGCCTGAATCAGGTACTGCTTAATCTCTTGTCAAATGCGATCAAGTTTACGCCGGAGGACGGCCGGATCAATATTTATCTTACACAGGAGGAATCTCCAGTCGGAAAAGAATATGTGAGATGCCATTTCCGGGTCAAGGACACCGGTATCGGCATGTCGCCGGAATTTATGGAAAAGGTTTTTGACAGCTTTACCAGAGATGAGGAACAGGTCCGCAAGATCGAAGGGACAGGACTGGGAATGGCGATCACGAAGTGTATTGTGGAGGCCATGAAGGGAACGATCGAGGTTCAAAGTGAGCAGAACAAGGGTACAGAATTTCACGTGATACTGGACTTTGAAAAGGCGGATACCCGTGTGGAGGATATGCTGCTCCCAAGCTGGAATATGCTGGTTGTGGATAATAACGAAGAACTTTGCCAAAGCGCGGTGCATGCGCTGGGTGAGATCGGGGTCAACGCGGAGTGGTCGGTAGACGGTGAGCATGCGCTTGAGATGGTGAAGGCACGCCGCGCCAGACATGATGACTATCAGGTGATTCTTCTGGATTGGAAGATGCCGGGAATGGACGGACTGCAGATGACCCGTGAGATTCGTAAGATTATGGGTGACGAGATTCCGATTCTGATCATTTCGGCGTATGATTGGAGCGATATCGAGGAAGAAGCGCTCGCGGCAGGAGCGCACGGATTCATTTCCAAGCCGCTGTTCAAGTCCAATCTGTATGTCGGACTCAGCAAATTTGCAGGAGAGACCTTAGTGCCTGAAGAGAAGGCCGATGATACCCATGATTTTACAGGAAAGCGTATCCTTCTTGCGGAGGACAACGACCTGAACTGGGAGATTGCGGAGGATCTTCTGCTGGAAGTTGGATTTAAAGTAAACAGAGCGGAGAACGGACAAATCTGCGTTGAGATGTTTGAGCAGTCAGAGGTTGGAGAATACGATGTGATCCTGATGGATATCCGTATGCCTGTGATGAATGGATATGAAGCAGCAAAGGCGATTCGTGCTCTGGAACGTCCGGATGTAAACTTGCCGATCATCGCAATGACAGCGGACGCGTTTTCGGATGATGTACAGCATTGTCTGGACAGCGGCATGAATGCACATATTGCAAAGCCGATTGATATGGACAAGCTGCTTGTGCAGTTGGAAAAGTATATAGAGTGGGGAGAATCTGCGCATTGAGATGGACGGCGATATACTGAGCGCCAGATAAATCTGCCGCACAGTATCATATGATGCGCACAGCCACGCAAGGAAGTATGCCGCTTTGCGGCTGCAGCTGGCACGATACTCACGGCTGATGGAATCAATCTGCCGTGAGTATATTTTTATTCTATAAGGAAAATGGCTGCTGTTGCAGCCGCGCTCCGGCGCGAGTGTGCGTCAAGACACACACTTTTTTATTTTAATAAGTAAGGGGACCTGAATTTATGGAGATGGTACAGGCACGGGAGTTGATCTATGAATACGAAAAGCGTGATGACGAAGGCAATGTGATCGGCATGAACCGCGCGGTAGACGGGATAGATATTGACATCAGCCGGGGGCAGTTTGCGGCGATACTGGGGCACAACGGCTCGGGAAAGTCCACGCTGGCCAAGCATATGAATGCGATCCTGGTGCCTACCGGAGGAACCATGTGGGTGAACGGAAGAGATACGAAGGACCCGCGGGAGCTGATGCAGGTGCGCCAGTCAGCGGGAATGGTGTTCCAGAACCCGGACAACCAGATCATCGGTACAGTGGTGGAGGAGGATGTAGGATTTGGTCCTGAAAATCTTGGAGTCCCTACGGACGAGATCTGGAAGCGTGTGGAGGATAGCCTGAGAGCAGTTGGGATGCTGGAATACCGGACACATTCACCCAATAAACTTTCCGGCGGGCAGAAGCAGCGGGTGGCAATTGCCGGGGTGATCGCCATGGAACCACAATGTATTGTATTGGATGAGCCTACTGCTATGCTGGATCCCAATGGAAGAAAGGAAGTCATCCGTACCGTGCAGGAACTCAGAAGACGCCGGCATGTGACGGTGATCCTGATCACCCACTATATGGAGGAGGTCATTGACGCGGATCAGGTGTATGTGATGGACAGCGGTCATATTGTGATGAAAGGTACGCCCAGGGAGATCTTCAGCCGGACAGAGGAATTGAAGAAATACCGACTGGATGTGCCCCAGGCAACCATGCTGGCGGAAGAACTCAGGAAGCGGGGGCTTCCGATTCCGAGGGGGATCCTCAGGAAGGAAGAACTGGTGGAAGCAATTGCGGGTCTCCCGGGATTCGGCCGGCGGGACAAAAGGCAGACACCGCGGCAGGAATGACGCGGGGCACATGTTTTTAAGTGAAGTTTGTATAACAGGGGGACATGATGTCGATTCGATTGGAGCATATCAATTATATATACAGTCAGGGTACCGCATATGAAAAGCATGCGTTAAAGGATGTGTCTCTGGAGATTCCCCAGGGGCAGTTTGTGGGTGTGATCGGACATACCGGTTCCGGGAAGTCTACGCTGATCCAGCATCTGAACGGATTGATCAGGGCTGCCTCGGGAGCGCTCTACTATGAAGAGAAAAATATCTATGACAGTGGTTATCCAATGAAGGAATTGCGCAGCCAGGTAGGGCTGGTATTCCAGTATCCGGAGCATCAGCTGTTCGAGGTGGATGTATTTACAGACGTCTGCTTTGGACCGAAGAACCAGGGGCTCTCCGCACAGGAATGCGAAGAACGGGCAAGGGAAGCGCTGGAGCTGGTTGGACTTCCGGAAAAGTATTACAGGCAGTCGCCTTTTGAACTGTCCGGCGGTCAAAAGCGGCGCGCGGCTATTGCAGGGGTTCTGGCAATGCGCCCCAGGGTACTGGTGCTGGACGAGCCGACGGCCGGTCTGGATCCGAAGGGAAGGGATGATATCCTGGAACAGGTAGCGCACCTCCATGGACAGACCGGGATGACAGTGATCCTTGTATCCCACAGCATGGAGGACATTGCAAGATATGTGGAGCGGATCATCGTGATGAATCAAGGGGAAAAGATGCTGGACGATACTCCGAAGAATGTATTTTCCCACTACAGAGACCTGGAGCAGGTAGGGCTGGCTGCCCCTCAGGTTACGTATATCATGCATGACCTGAAAGAAAAGGGGCTTGCTGTCCAAACCGATGCCACGACGGTAGAAGAGGCGGCAGATGAGATCGTGCGCGCTCTGGAAAGAGAAACGTGAAAATACAGACGTGAGGGATCAATGAAGAGTTTTACGGTTTGGGAGCAGCATCAGAGGCATGCTTGCTGAATAAATATTTGAGAATGAAAAAGGAGTTTCCATGATCAGAGATATTACAATCGGGCAGTATTATCCTGCAAAAAGCTGTATACACCGGCTGGATCCCCGGGTGAAGATCGTCTGTACACTGTTGTTTTTGGTTTCCCTGTTTGTGCAGAACAGTGTGCTGGGATATGGCATCGCCACCCTGTTTCTGGCAATGGTCATCAAGACAAGCAGAGTGCCTCTGAAGTTCATTGTAAAGGGGCTGAAAGCAATCGTAGTGCTGCTTTTGTTTACCGTTTGCATGAATCTGTTTCTTACCAGAGGAGGAAAGGAGCTGGCCCGCTTCTGGATCTTTCATATCTCAGAGAATGGTCTGCGCACCTCTGTATTCATGGCGGTGCGCCTGATCTATCTGATCATGGGTTCATCGATCATGACGTTTACTACAACACCTAACGGTCTGACAGACGGGATAGAGTGCCTTCTGCGCCCTCTGAACCGATTCCGGGTTCCGGTGCATGAGGTGGCAATGATGATGTCCATAGCACTGCGTTTTATTCCCCTCCTGCTGGAGGAGACGGATAAGATCATGAAGGCACAGATCGCACGCGGAGCTGATCTGGAGAGCGGAAATATCATACAGAGGACAAAGGCAATGGTGCCGATTCTGATTCCCTTGTTTGTCTCCTCTTTCCGCCGGGCCAATGACCTTGCAATGGCGATGGAATCCCGCTGCTATAATGGAGGGGAGAACCGGACGAAGATGAAGCCGCTGATCTATAAGACAAGAGATCATATGGCGTATCTGATTACCACGTTCTACCTGGCTGCGGTATTTGTGCTGGGCAGATTCGTATCCTTCCATCTGTGGATATTTTAGACTGCTGTGTATATTCAAAGGATATTCCAGCGGAACCGTTATGGAGGTTATTATGAAACGTATCAGGATTATCGCCGCTTATGACGGCACAGATTATTGCGGCTGGCAGGTGCAGCCCAATGGAATCACGGTGGAAGAGGTGATCAACCGCACATTGTCAGGACTCCTCGGGGAGAATATCCGGATCATCGGCGCGAGCCGTACAGATTCCGGTGTACATGCTCTGGGAAATGTAGCGGTTTTTGATACGGAGACACGCATCCCTCCGGAGCGCATTTCCTATGCATTGAATCAGCGGCTTCCGGAGGATATTGTGATCGTCAGGTCGGAGGAGGTGCCTGCTGACTGGCATCCAAGGTATCGGAGCTGTATGAAGACTTATGAATATCATATTCTTAATGCCAATGTACCGGATCCGACCAGACGGCGGAACACCTGTTTTGTGTCTTACCCCCTGAACCTGGGAGATATGCGCCGGGCAGCCGGATTTCTCATAGGAACCCATGATTTTGCCAGCTTCTGCAATATCAGGACCAGTGTGGAGGATACGGTGAGGACTATTTATGAGCTGGAGATCTTTGAACGGGACTTCTGCGGGGCAGGGAGCAGGCAGGACAGCAGGGAAATAACAATCCGGATCCGCGGAAACGGATTTCTCTACAATATGGTCAGGATCATTGCCGGGACACTTCTGCGTGTTGGGCGTGGGTTTTATACGCCGGAGCAGGTGGAGGAGATCCTGGAAGCAAAAAACCGCCAGGCAGCAGGAGTAACGGCGCCACCCCAGGGCTTGGTGCTGGTGGGGATTGAATATCTGTAACCTTTGTACAGGACCGTATATATTTGTGTTTACAATGCGGCAGTCATCAGTCGGGGTGGCTGCTTTTTATTCCCGCGAAGCAACGAGCCAAGCAGCCATGCCTGCATGGATATTTGGCGAATGCCGCGAGGGTCAAATATCCCGTAGCTTGCTGCGGGGTATTTGACTGTTAAAATGCACAAAAACGGGTTGGTTATTGATGGAAAATCCGTACATATTTGTTGCATTTGCTGTATTTTGAAAATAACGTAAATTTAGGTCATTCGTCCTTTTTATTTTCAAGGCGGATTCTGTATAATAGATAAAAAGAGGTGAGGCCAATGGATGTATTTAAAGAGCTGCCGCTGAAAAAGCAGACGTACATGGAAATGCTGTTCCAGAACTGTACGGAGGAAGTCAAGTATTATATGAGAGTCATTGAGGTGGCCGAAAATGAGACACTGATCAAAGCCGGGGAGAGGTGCAGCAATATTTACATCATTTTATCCGGAAAAGTGACCGGAATCGAATGGCCCATGAATGAAAGGCCTTACTATTTTAAGGACTACGGACCCGGGGATTTTTTCGGGGAGATCGAGTTCTTTGCGGACCTTACCAATTACCGGATCGGGGTGATCACGGCAACAAAGTGCCGGGTGCTGGTGATTCCGGTAGCGCCTTATATGGATTGGCTTTGCAGTGATGTGGACGCACTGTACCTTCGGACGAAGGAGAACATGAGCAGGCTGATCTCCCAGACAGCAGATGCACGGAAGTATCTGTTTATCGAAGGCAGGGAACGGCTGATGATGCATCTGATCAGGAAGTACGAACAAAAGCAGCCGGTGAAAAAAGTGCTGGAGCTCAAGGAAAGCCGGGATCAGCTTTCAGAGGAAATCGGGTTTTCGGTAAAGACTCTGAACCGAAATATCAAGAAGCTGAAAGAAATGGATCTGATCAATATCCAAAAAGGTAAGATTCTGATCACAGAGGAGGGATATCAGGAGATCAAACGGCATATCGGACAATATATTTATGGTGAGATCTGAATATTTTAAACAGTCAAGGAGGGAGAAACGATGTATGTAGGAAAAAAAGTAACCCGGGTGGATGCCTATGATAAGGTGATCGGGCGTACCAGGTATACGGATGACCTGTGCGATAAAAGCGCGTATATTGCACAGGTACTGCATTCCACGATCGCTCATGGAAGGGTGGTATCCATAGATACGAGCGAAGCGGAAAAGATACCGGGCGTGATTAAAGTGTTTACCTGTTTTGATGTGAAGGAGAAGCATTATTTCCCCACGGCAGGGCATCCCTGGTCTACGGATCCGGGGCATCAGGACGTGGCTGACCGACTGGTCCTGACAGAAGAAGTCCGCTTCTACGGTGATGACATCGCTGCGGTGGTGGCAGAGGATGAAGTGTCGGCAGCACAGGCGATCCGGGCGATCAAGGTGGAATACGAAGAGTACCCGTTTGTCCTGGATGTACAGGAGGCTATGAAGGACGGAGCGCCGCAGATTCATGAGAAGTACCCGAACAATATTTTGAAACATACGACAATCCGAAAAGGAAATTATGAGGAAGCGATTCAGGAACCGGGGCTGACCAAAGTGGAAGGCTGGTATGAGACTCCGACGGTACAGCACTGCCATATCGAGAACTTTATCTGTTATGCGGAGATGGAAGGAGAACGCATCACGGTAGTGGCATCCACACAGATCCCGCACATTGTCCGGCGGGTAGTCGGCCAGGCGCTTGGCATTGGCTGGGGGAAGGTACGGATCATCAAGCCTTATATCGGCGGCGGATTCGGCAATAAGCAGGATATCCTCTATGAGCCGCTCTGTGCATGGCTCTGTATGCAGGTCGGAGGACATCTGGTGAAGCTGGATATTCCCAGGGAGGATACCTTTGTATCCAACCGGGTGCGCCATTCCATCCGCAGCCATATCATTTCCTGGGTACGTCCCGACGGCACCTATGCGGCCCGGAAGCTTGAAGCCTTTTCCGACCAGGGGGCTTACGCTTCTCACGGCCACAGCATCGTGGCAAAAGGAGCAGGCGCATTCCCGCAGCTGTATCCCTGCGATCATGTAGAAGTTGACGCATATACGATATTTACGAATAAATCCGTGGCAGGAGCCATGCGCGGCTACGGAATCCCGCAGGCTATGTGGGCGGTGGAATGCCATACCGAGGATGTGGCGGCAAAAATGGGCATGGATCCTCTGGAATTTCGGCGGAAGAATCTGATGCCGGTAGGGTACACGGATCCATTCTCGAAAAATGAACTGTATTTTGATACCTTTAATCAATGTCTTGACAAGGCAATGGAAGCCATTGATTATGAACGGAAATTCAAGGAGTACCAGAATCAGACCGGAGATATCCGGCGGGGAATCGGGATGTCCGTATTCTGGTACAACACGGCGGTGTGGCCCATTTCCCTGGAAACCTCGTCCTGCCGTATGGTACTCAACCAGGACGGCTCTTTGCAGGTGCAGCTTGGAGAGACCGAGATCGGGCAGGGGGCGGACACGGCATATACGCAGATGACAGCGGATGTACTGGGTGTGCCGCTGGAGAGTGTCCATGTGGTATCCTGTCAGGATACGGATGTGACGCCTTTCGGAACCGGGGCGTATGCTTCCAGACAGACCTATACGGCGGGATTTGCCATCCGTCAGACTGCGCTTCTTCTGCGGGAGAGGATTTTGAAATACGCACAGGAGCTGACCCGGATGCCTCCTTACAATCTGGATATCGTGGACGGGAATATCATCCGCACGACAGACGGTAGGGAACTGATGACATTAGGAGAATTAGCTACCGAGGCGCTGTACAGCCTGACGAACAGTCAGCACCTGTCGGCAGAAAGTACGTCCCAGATCAAGTCCAATGCGTATTCCTTCGGATGTACCATGGCGGAAGTGGAAGTGGATATCCCCATGTGCAGGGTGAAGCTTTTGGATATCGTCAATGTGCATGACGCAGGAAAACTGATCAACCCGGCTCTGGCAGAGGCTCAGGTACACGGCGGCATGAGTATGGGAATCGGTTTCGGGATGTCGGAACGGCTGATGTTTGATCCGAAAACAGGCCGGGCGCTGAATAATAACCTGCTGGATTATAAGCTCTCCACCTTTATGGACCATCCGCGGCTGAAAGCCCTGTTTGTAGAGAATCCGGAGCCTACCAGTGCATTTGGAACAAAGGCCTTAGGAGAGCCGCCTACCTGTTCCGTAGCGCCTGCGATCCGGAATGCGGTATATCAGGCAACCGGGGTCGGAGTCAATGAGGCACCTGTAAATCCGCATAATCTGTTCCGCAGATTTACGGAGGAAGGTATTTTTTAGAGTGAAGGGAGGTAAAACAATATGTATGATATAAAGGCACTTTATGAGGCGGAAAGTGTAGAGCATGCAGTCCGTCTTCTCATGGAACATCCGGAGGCGCAGATTATTGCGGGTGGAAGCGATGTTCTGGTACAGATGCGGGAAGGAAAGCGCGCGGGCAAGGAGCTGGTCAGCATCTATGGGCTGGATGAAATGCGCGGTGTCAGCTATGAGGAGGACGGCGCGATCCGTATCGGGTCACTCACCAGCTTTTCCCATATCACTAAGGATCCGATCATTCAGGAGCATATCAATGTGCTGGGTGAAGCGGTGGATATGGTTGGCGGCCCTCAGATCCGTAATATCGGGACCATCGGAGGAAATACATGCAACGGCGTAACTTCTGCAGATTCGGCTTCCACGCTCCATGCATGGGACGCGGTGGTGGAGATTACCGGACCGGACGGAGTGCGCAGGATTCCGATCCATGATTTTTACATAAAGGCAGGAGTGGTAGATCTGAGGCCGGGAGAGGTACAGACGGCGATCATCATTCCAAAAGAAGCATATGAGGGCTATCACGGGCATTATATTAAATATGCCATGAGAAATGCTATGGATATTGCGACCACAGGATGTTCGGTCAACGTAAAGCTGTCAGCAGATAAAAAGACGATCGAGGATGCGCGGATTGCATACGGAGTTGCAGGCCCCGTACCGATGCGGGCGCCGTCGGCGGAAAAAGCGGCCGAGGGGAAACCGGTGTCCGAAGAAACGGTGAAGGCATTTGCAGAGGCGGTCCTCGAGGACATCAACCCCAGGGACAGCTGGCGTGCTTCCAAGGCATTCCGGCAGCATATTGCGGTGGTACTTGCAGAACGGGCGCTGAAAGAGTCTATTCGTCTTGCGGGAGGTGAGGTCGATGAGTAAGCAGTATAAACCGGTTTCCTGCACAATCAATGGGAAGCAGGTGGAAAAAATGGTGGATGTCCGTGCCTCTCTCACGGATATGCTTCGGGATGATTACCGGCTCACCAGCGTGAAAAAAGGCTGTGAGGTCGGTGAGTGCGGAGCGTGTAATGTGATCATAGACGGGGAATGCTTCAATTCCTGTATTTATCTTGCAGTATGGGCAGAGGGGAAGGAAATATTAACTTTGGAAGGTCTTGCCGGGCCCAATGGAGAGATTTCCGATATCCAGCAGGCGTTTATCGATGAGGCGGCGGTGCAGTGCGGATTCTGCAGCCCCGGATTTATCATGAGCGCGGTGGAGATCCTGGAAGCGAAACGGGAATTTTCAGACGATGAGATCCGCAAGCTGATGTCCGGACACCTCTGCAGATGTACAGGATACGAGAATATCTTCCGTGCGGTGAAGAAGACCATGCTCCGCAGACTGGGAAAAGAGAAAGAGGCAGACGAAGTTTAAAGGCGTATCAAAGGCAAAGAGCCGGATGTTGAGAATCGCAGGGAGAAGCGGTCACTGACAGGCTGCTTCTCCCTTTTTGACTTTTTTTCAGGAAGAGAGGAAAAATTTATGGAGAATAAAGAAGAAATCATCACGACCATAAGCGAAGAAAATATTTATAAATTAAACGGAAGGGTTCCGCTTATGAAGGCGATCCCCTTTGGGCTCCAGCATGTGCTTGCCATGTTTGTATCAAACCTGGCGCCGGTACTGATCGTGTGCGGAGCAGCGGTTGTCCGGGGGTCAGGAGAATCGCTGACAGCAGTGGAAATTACAAGGCTTTTGCAATGTGCCATGTTTGTGGCGGGCATAGGAACCTGCCTGCAGCTGTATCCAATCTGGAAGATTGGCTCAAAGCTGCCGATCGTTATGGGGGTCAGCTTTACGTTCCTTGGAAGTCTGCTGATGATCTGTACAAATCCGGATCTGGGATATGAAGGCATGGTGGGCGCCGTCATCCTTGGCGGTATCTTTGAAGGTGTAGTAGGACTGAGTGCAAAATACTGGAAACGCTATCTGACGCCGGTCGTTTCCGCCTGCGTGGTCATTGCCATCGGACTTTCACTTCTGCCGGTAGGGATGAATTCCTGGGGCGGCGGAAGCGGTGCAGATACATTTGGTTCATGGTATCATCTGTTTGTCGGAGCATTTACCCTGGTGGTGTGTCTTGTATCACGCTATTTTTTGAAAGGTGTGTATAAAAATCTGAATATCCTGGTGGGGCTGATCCTGGGATATATCCTGTCGGGAATTTTTACGATCGCAGGGATCGCGCCTATGATTGATTTTTCAGGCATCACAAAGACCATCGGTGAAGTGGGATTTTTCAGCATTCCCCAGCTGGTTTTTTTGACCAGCCACAAACCGGTCTTTGATATTGGCGCGTTCTTTACGATCGCGATCGTATTCCTGGTGTCTGCGGCGGAGACGACGGGGGCGACGACAGCCGTCTGTACGGGGACTCTGGGGCGCGATATTAAGATTGAGGAGCTGCAGGGCTCCCTGGCGGTGGACGGATTTTCCAGTACTATTTCCGGGTGCTTCGGATGCCTTCCGCTGACGTCCTTCAGCCAGAACGTGGGACTGGTGACCATGACTGGCGTGATCAACCGGTTCACGATCCTTATGGGGGCTTTGATCCTGATTCTTGCATCGCTGTTCCCGCCGCTGGGCGCGTTCTTTAATTCACTGCCCCAGTCCGTGCTGGGAGGATGCACGGTCATGATGTTTGGCTCTATCATGTACGAAGGGATGAAGATGCTGAAAGAATGTGAGTTTGATGACCGGACCATGATCCTGGTATCCCTGGCATTTTGTATCGGTGTGGGACTGACCCAGACGGACGGCAATTTCTTCGCGGCATTTCCTCAGGCTGTAGGAGATATCTTCAATGGAAACGCGGTGGCAGGCGTATTTGTCGTATCGCTGCTGCTGAGCTTTGTACTGCCGAAGGAGAAAAAAGAATCAAAGAATTAAAATGAAAGCTCTTTCTTAAAAGAAGAAATACTGGTACAATGATCTTATCAGAATAATCAGACAGTAAGAACTGTGACTTGAGAAGAGAAAGGAAGTATGTGTTATGAATTATTCGGAACAGGAAGGAAAGCAGTATCATATTCAGGTAGGAAAGGGCGATGTGGGAAAATATGTGATCCTGCCGGGTGACCCGAAGCGCTGCGCGAAGATCGCGAAGTATTTTGACCAGGCGGAGCTGGTGGCGGACAGCAGGGAATATGTGACCTATACCGGATATCTGGGCGGGGTGAAGGTGAGCGTGACATCCACAGGCATCGGCGGCCCGTCTGCGGCTATCGCGGTAGAGGAGCTTGTGATGTCCGGGGCGGATACATTTATCCGGATCGGGACCTGCGGCGGCATGCAGACCAATGTGAAGAGCGGCGATGTAGTGATCGCAAGCGGGGCGATCCGGATGGAAGGGACGAGTAGAGAGTATGCGCCCATCGAATTTCCGGCGGTGGCGGATATCCAGGTTGTAAACTCCCTGATCGGGGCGGCGAAGAAGCTGGGACAGGATCACCATGTAGGTGTTGTACAGTGTAAGGATTCTTTTTATGGACAGCATTCCCCGGAATCAAAGCCGGTGAGTTATGAGCTTCTGCATAAATGGGAGGCATGGAAGAGGCTGGGGTGCCTGGCATCGGAGATGGAATCTGCCGCGCTGTTCGTTGCGGCCAGCAGCCTGGGTGTACGGATTGGCTCCTGTTTCCTGGTTATGGCGAATCAGGAGCGGGAAAAAGCGGGACTGGATAATCCGGTAGTACATGATACGGATATGGCTATCCGTATTGCTGTGGAAGCAATCCGGAAGCTGATCCAGGAAGATCAGGGCTGATTTTTATTCGATTATTAATGTTAGAATAAAAGGAGGACATTGTATGAAGCATGAGCAGATCATGGAATTGATTGAAACGGCGGCAGAACAGCTTCAATATTCCTATGTGCCGTATTCCGGCTTCAGAGTCGGCGCGGCTCTCCTTGCGCAGAATGGGAGGCTGTATACAGGATGCAATATTGAAAACGCTGCGTACACTCCGACAAACTGCGCGGAGAGGACTGCTTTTTTCAAGGCGGTCAGCGAAGGGGTCAGAGACTTTCGGGCAATCTGTGTGGTAGGCGGCCCGGACGGACGGATGGAATCCTATACACCGCCCTGCGGAGTCTGCAGACAGGTGATGATGGAATTTTGTGATCCGGAGGAATTTGAGATCATACTGGCGACCGGGAAGGAAGACTATAAAATATGGAAATTAAAAGAGCTGATGCCGCTGGGCTTTGGACCTGAAAATCTGGCATAGCAGATGGAAACAGGATAGAGAGTGTACTGACCGTATTATATCCAATGAAAATCAGACAAGGAGGTTTGTTGGAATATAATACGGTCAGTACACTAGTACAGCATTGCGTAATTAACGGTGAATACTGCACCTGCTATTTCTGCCAGCACTGCGTTGTCGTCAATCAACGATGCCACCGCATCGCCTCTTTCCTCCGCCTTGTCCTGACAAAAATATCAGGCACATTATTCACCATTATATACGCAATGCTGTACTAGATTCTTCAAAACGTCTCCTGATGCGGACACATTTTCAGAAAAGACAGCTTCACTTTAAATTGACGATTACTCCATACACGCTTCTTTCAAAAAAATACAAAAGAGAAGCATCTCCGAAGAGATGCCATATTTATTTTTTTCTAAACTCAACTTTTTCTACACAAAGGGCCAAATTAGAAGCAATTAAATTTCTTATTGCCTTTGTAACATTCTTTTTCAATAATATATTGCCGTGATACTTATTTTCTTTGACTTCACGTCTTTTATAATTCAAACCACCTTTAACCTGTGTTTTTTACATAATCTATCCGGTTCAATCTTTGAAACAATAGCCCGCATTTTCTCCTTCCTCCGCCTTGCCCTGACACAATATTCCGACACATATTACTTCAAAATTAATGCAACGATGTACTGGTGTACTGACACATTTACATTAATGATTGAGTAGTATGGATCTGGATTTTTGTAAGTGATTACATATGCGTGGAAATGAAGTTGAAAAATGAATGGTTATAAATAATGCACAAAAAATCCGAATTAACTATGAAATATAGAAGTTAAGAATATGCAATATAACGAAAAATATATTTCACATTGACTTTTTGGTGTTCTATATTTACAATAAATATGTAAGTGCTTACATCATGAGGAATGGTTCACCTGGTGATGTGAAAAAAAGAGACAAAAAATAAAAAGAGAAAGGAATGAGAAACATGAGCCGTATGAAAAGATGGTTATCTGCAGCTTTATGTATTTGCATGTCGCTGGGGCTGGCGGGATGCGCTTCATCCGGTGCCGGCACTGTATCAGGGCGCAAGAGAATCGTAAGGATCTCCCACGCGCAGTCGGAGACACACCCGGAGCACCTTGGGCTGCTTGCGTTCAAGGAATATGTAGAGGATAATCTGGGAGACCGGTATGAGGTGCAGATTTTTCCAAATGAGATCCTGGGGGCGGCCCAGAGGGCAATTGAGCTGACCCAGACGGGAGCCATTGATTTTGTTGTGGCCGGGACAGCCAACCTGGAGACCTTTGCCAGTGTCTATGAGATATTCAGTATGCCTTATTTATTTGACTCCGTGGAAGCTTACCATGAGACAATGATGGATACGGATTATATGGAGCAGATTTATGAATCTACAGATGAAGCCGGTTTTCGGGTTATGACCTGGTATAATGCAGGAACCAGAAGTTTTTATGCCAAGACGCCGATCGAGACACCAGACGATCTGAAGGGTAAGAAGATCCGGGTGCAGCAGTCGCCGGCCAGCGTGGCAATGACACAGGCGTTCGGCGCGGCGGCGTCCCCCATGAGTTTCGGCGAGGTCTATACGGCAATTCAGCAGGGAGTGATCGATGGGGCGGAGAATAATGAGCTGGCACTGACCAACAACAAGCACGGTGAAGTTGCTAAGTATTATGCGTACAACAACCACCAGATGGTGCCGGATATGCTGATTGCAAACCTGAAATTCCTGGAAGGGCTGTCGGATGAGGAACGAAAAATATTTACAGACGCGGCTAGGATTTCTACGGAAGTGGAGATGGAGAACTGGGATGAACAGGTAGCAGAGGCGAAGCGGATCGCTGAAGAGGATATGGGGGTGCAGTTCTCAGAGGTGGATGTGGAGGCATTCAAGGAGAAGGTTCTGCCTCTGCATGAGCAGATGCTGGAAGAAAACCCAAAGATCAGAGATTTCTACAGCCATATTCAAGAGGTCAATAACGAATCAGGTCAGGAAAAGGGGGAGGATGAATCATGAAGGCATTGAATACACTCCGGAAAGGGATGGACCGGATTTTAAGCTCTGCATGCTTTGTAATATTCGCATTTATGGTATGCATCGGGACATACCAGATTGTAGTACGTTATTTCTTCAACAGCCCCAGTACAGTCTCGGAAGAGCTGCTGACATATAGCTTCACCTGGATGGCTCTGCTGTCTTCCGCCTATGTATTTGGTAAAAGGGATCATATGCGGATGGGCTTTCTGGCAGACAAACTGACTGGTCAAAAAAGGCTGGCTCTCGAAGTGGCAATCGAAGTGCTGATCCTGGCATTTGCCGTGATCGTACTGATTTTCGGGGGAATCCGTATTATGGATCTGACTATGACACAGGTGACGGCATCTTTGGGAATCCCTATGGGAACGGTCTATACGGTGGTTCCTCTGAGCGGTGTCCTGATCGTAGTTTATACGGTTATCAATATCATTGACCTATGTGCGGGCAGGATAGAGCCGGGCGATACGGAGGAGACCCAGGAATAGAGAAAAGGAGGATTTTTTTATGGATATAGCAGTATTATCCGGACTGATTATTTTAGTAATGCTTGTGATCATGCTCGTAGCCGGTATGCCGATCGCGGTTGCCCTCGGAGTTTCATCCATCTGCGCAATCCTGCCGATCCTGAATTTTGAGGCGACGGTTGTAACAGGGGCACAGAGGATATTTTCGGGAATCTCGGTGTTCTCATTGCTGGCGATTCCGTTCTTTATCCTTGCGGGAAATATTATGAACAAGGGAGGGATCGCCGTCCGGCTGATTAACCTGGCAAAGCTGGTGACCGGACGCGCTCCGGGAGCCCTTGCTCAGACAAATGTAGTGGCAAATATGCTCTTTGGGTCCATATCCGGTTCCGGTACGGCTGCCGCGTCGGCCATGGGCTCTATCATCGGACCAATTGAAAAGGAAGAAGGCTATGATCCCAATTTTTCCGCGGCTGCCAATATTGCCACCGCGCCTACCGGGCTTCTCATCCCGCCCAGCAATGTGATGATTACATTTTCTCTGGTCAGCGGGGGAACATCCGTAGCCGCGCTCTTCATGGCAGGATATGTGCCGGGCTTTCTCTGGGGGCTTGCGTGTATGCTGGTGATCTATGTGCTGGCAAAGAAAAAGGGGTACCAGAGCACTTCCAGATTTACAGGAAAAGAGGCACTGCAGGTATTGCTTCAGGCAATCCCATGCCTGCTGCTGATCGTGATCGTAATCGGCGGAATTATATTCGGTATCTTTACAGCTACGGAAGGATCGGTCGTGGCGGTTGTATACAGCCTGATCCTGT
Source organism: Lachnospiraceae bacterium M18-1 (assembly GCA_000403295.2). Taxonomy (GTDB): domain Bacteria; phylum Bacillota; class Clostridia; order Lachnospirales; family Lachnospiraceae; genus Schaedlerella. The sequence goes on from KE159609.1 coordinate 744,915, forward strand.
CCCTGTTTTTCTACAAATCCATCAAGCTTAAAGAGCTGCCGCAGCTTTTTAAGGAGAGCGCGGAGATGACGGGGATCATTATTTTCCTGATCGGAGTTTCCAGTATTATGTCATGGGTTATGGCATTTACCGGAATCCCGACAGCAATTTCCGATGGCCTGCTGGGACTGACAAACAATAAGTTCATTATCCTGCTGATCATCAATATTCTGCTGCTGGTGGTAGGTACATTTATGGATATGACTCCGGCATGCCTGATCTTTACACCTATCTTCCTGCCTGTGTGTGCGGCGCTGGGAATGAATACGATCCATTTTGGGATTATGATGATCTTTAATCTGTGTATCGGAACGATTACTCCTCCGGTGGGGACCACACTGTTTGTGGGCGTGCGTGTGGGAAATGTAAAGATCGAGACGGTATTTAAGCAGCTGCTGATCTACTTTGCCGCAATCTTTATTGTGCTGCTGCTTGTGACCTATATCCCGCAGATTTCTTTGTGGCTGCCGGGTCTGATGGGATATGTATAAAAAATAGATATTCAGAACGGCGGTTCTGCATGCTGCCGTTCTGAGGAATAACAAAAAATGAAAGGAGACGATTACAATGAAACAATTTATGGATCAGGATTTTTTGTTAAGTACCGAAACTGCAAAGACATTATTTCATGAGCATGCGGCCAAAATGCCGATTCTGGATTACCACTGCCATATTAATCCGGAGGAGATCGCGAAGGACAGGAGGTTTGAGAATATCACCCAGGTATGGCTGGGCGGAGATCACTACAAATGGCGTCAGATGCGTTCCAACGGAGTAGACGAAAAGTATATCACCGGGGATGCTTCTGACAGGGAGAAGTTCCAGAAATGGGCGGAGACTCTGGAGAAGGCCATCGGCAACCCTCTGTATCACTGGAGCCATCTGGAGCTGCAGAGATATTTCGGCTATCATGGGCATTTGAATGGAAAGACGGCGGAAGAGGTGTGGAACCTCTGCAACGCGAAGCTGCAGGAAGACGGGATGAGCGTGCGCAATCTCATTCGTCAGTCCAACGTGACGCTTTTGTGCACCACGGACGATCCGGCGGATTCCCTGGAATGGCATAAGGCGATCGCAGAGGATGATACGTTCGAAGTTCAGGTGCTTCCGGCATGGAGACCAGATAAAGCAATGAACATTGAGAAGCCGGATTATGCGGAGTATCTCGTAAAATTAGGAGATGCGGCAGACATGGAGATTAAGAGCTTCGGGGATTTAAAGGCAGCTCTGAAAAAAAGAATGGAATTTTTTGACAGCATGGGCTGCAGGGTGTCGGACCATGCTCTGGAATACGTGATGTACGCACCGGCAGAGGAAACCCGGATCGAGGAGCTTTTTGCAAAGCGTATTCAGGGCGGTGCGCTGACGAAGGAAGAGGTGCTGCAGTTCAAGACGGCCTATATGATCTTCGTGGGGAAGGAATATCACCGTCTGGAATGGGCGATGCAGCTCCATTATGGATGCAAACGGGACAACAACGTATTCCGCTATGACCAGCTTGGGCCGGATACAGGATACGACTGCATCGACAATTATGCGCCGTCCGCACAGATGGCGGATTTTCTGAATGCATTGAATGCAACGGATCAGCTGCCAAAAACCATCATTTACAGCCTGAATCCCAACGACAACGCGGCCATCGGAACGATTCTGGGATGCTTCCAGGACGCAGGAACCGTGGGGAAGATCCAGCAGGGGTCCGCATGGTGGTTCAATGACCATAAAGCTGGCATGACAGAGCAGATGACGTCTCTGGCAAATCTGGGATTGCTGGGGAACTTTATCGGGATGCTGACGGATTCCAGAAGCTTCCTGTCTTATACCAGACACGAATATTTTCGGAGAATCCTGTGTGAATTGATCGGCGGATGGGTCGAGAACGGAGAATATCCGGCAGATATGGAAGTATTGGGAGGCATGGCGGAGGATATCTCCTATCGGAATGCGGTACGGTATTTCGGATTTCAGCTGTAAAGGATAACGGCATAAAAAAACTGCCGCATCAGGGGAAAACCCGGATGCGGCAGTTTTTTTCGAAGAAAAAGGAAGAAAAATATATTGCGTAGATTCTCCAAAAGCGGTTATAATAAAAGTGCGCATAATCAGATTTCGGGCGATAATAAAAGTGCGTATAATCAGATTTCGAGTAATAGTAAAAGTGCGCATAATCAGATTTCGGTATCGGTGGAAGTGCGCATAATCAGATGAGGGAGGATATGCTATGAAATTAAAAAGAAAAATTTACAATCGGCTTCTGGCCTGGAAAAAAGAATGCGGCGGTACCAAAGCAATCCTGATAGAAGGCGCGAGACGTATTGGAAAATCAACGATCTGCGAGGAGTTTGGAAAAAATGAATACAAAAGCTATCTGATCATTGACTTTGCCAAGGCGGCTTCGAACGTAAAGGAGTATTTTGAAAAATACTTAAATGACCTGGATACATTTTTTATGCTTCTGTCTGCAGAATATGGAAAGAAATTATACCAAAGGGATTCTCTGATCATTTTTGATGAGGTACAGATGTTTCCAAAAGCAAGGGAGGCAATAAAATATCTTGTTGCGGACGGAAGATATGATTATATTGAGACAGGTTCCCTGATCTCAATCAGGGAAAATGTAAAAGATATTGTTATACCGTCAGAAGAGAGACATCTGAAAATGTATCCACTTGATTTTGAAGAATTTGCCTGGGCATTGGGAGAGGAGACTCTTATTGACTATATCAAGTCATGCTTCACGTCTCGGAAAGAACTGGAAAGAACCCTCCACAACAAGGCAATGCTCGTATTTAAACAGTATATCCTGATAGGAGGCATGCCGAAGAGCGTGGTGCTTTTTCTGGAAAATCATAAAGATTTTGGAAGCTCGGATCAGGAAAAACGGGATATCCTGGAGCTTTACCGAAGCGATATCATGAAGATAAATGCCAGATACCGAAGCAAGGTCATTTCCATATTTGATCAGATTCCCGGGCTTTTGTCACAGCATGAAAAGAGGATCGTGTTTAAACAGGTGAAGGAAGGCTCGTATGCCGGGCAGTATGAAGAAACATTTTTCTGGCTGTCAGATTCTATGATTTCGAACAAATGCTTTTTATGCAGCGATCCGAATGTCGGATTGTCAGCCAACGAAGCAAGAACATATGTAAAATGTTATTTGGGAGATACAGGTCTGCTTGTAAGCCATGCTTTTGACGAAAACGAACTTTTAGAGTCAGAGGTTTATAAGCAGATCCTCGCGGATAAGCTTTCCCTGAATGAGGGGATGCTGTATGAAAATGTAATTGCGCAGATGCTGACGGCAAATGGGCATAAGCTGTATTTTTATACACATTACAGTGAAGAAAAGCATCGGAATGATATGAAAATTGATTTTCTTCTTTCTAATAACAGTAAGCTCAAGTATAAGCTGTATCCGATTGAGGTAAAATCAGGAAACAATTATACGATAAAATCCATGCTGGCGTTTCGGGAAAAATACAAAGGCAGGATTGGGGAGTGCTATATAATCCATCCAAGAAACTTTATGGTCAGAGATGGGATCATATGCATCCCTCCGTATATGACCATATGTCTGTAGCTGATCTGTTTTTCTACCTATTTATCTCAGAAACCGTCGGAAAACAGGATCTGTGCGAACGGATTGTAAAAATCCCGTCCGCGCAGATCCTATTTTCCGGCAGTGTCTCTGTATTGCAGTGTACGAGACAGATGCGGCAGAATTATACGGCAAAAAACTATTCTGCCAGGCAGCGCTTCATGACCTCATAGGCACCCTGTGTCCGGATTTCTTCCAGATATCCTGCAACCGCGGACTCAAATCCATCCAGCAGGCTTAAGTCCTCGCCCCAGAAGCTTTCATTGGTGCATACGGCATGGGCCAGCTCTGCAGCGCTGTCATCCTTGTGGGCTTCAAAAAATTCCAGAACACAGCGGTCATCCTTGATGGCATATTCTTCCGTACCCCGATGCCCAGTCAGGGAATCCTCCGCCAGATGATCCCCATTGAAAAACGCAATATAAAATGCAAAGGAAGCGGTGATGCATGCCGGGAGCTTTCCTGTTTTTTTCAAATACCCTTTCAGAGAAGGCATGACGCGGGCCTTCCACTTGGAGGTGGAATTGAGGGAGATCGCCAGCAGCGCATGGTCGATAAACGGATTCTTAAACCGTTCTGTCACGGATGCGGCGAAGTCCTCCAGCTCCGCTTTCGGAAGCGTAAGAGTGGGAATGATTTCCTCATAAATAGTTTTATTCATAAATCCCCGGATGACCTCATCATTCATGCAGTCACGCACAATATTCTGACCCGCCAGATAAGCGCCCAGTACAAAGGAGGTATGCGCTCCGTTCAGGATACGAACCTTGCGCTGTTTATAGGGCTTATGATTGTCAGTGATCAGCACCGGAAGCCCGGCTTCTTCAAAGGGAAGCTCTTTTTTCAGGGACTGCGGGCCTTCGATCACCCAGAAGCCGAAGATCTCCCCGGTATCGATCAGCTGGTCGATATAGCCGTTCTCCTCATTGATCGAGTCAGCCTCCGCACGGGGATATCCTGTGACGATTCGGTCCACCAATGTGGAACAGAAGATATTTTCATCCTGGATCCAGGCTGTAAAATCATCTCCCAGATTCCATTGTGCAGCATACTGGAGGACACACTTTTCCAGTTCTTTTCCATTGTTGTCGATCAGCTCGCAGGAAAGGATGACAAATCCTTTTCCGGTTTCCTTTCCGAACGTCCGGAAACGACGGTACAAAAACTGCGTCAGCTTGCCCGGATAGCTGTCAGCCGGCGTATCGGCAAACTGGCAGGAAGGATCGTATACAATCCCTGCTTCGGTGGTATTGCAGGCGATATATCTCAGATCCGGATTGTCCGCGCATGCAAGCAGCGCGTCAAATTCCGTGTATGGGTTCAGGCATCTGCTGACACAGGAAATGATCCGTTTCCGGCTGACCTTCTGTCCATCCTGGAAACCGCGAAGATATAAGGTATAGAGTCCTTCCTGCTCATTGATCATATCGGCAAGCCCCGGTGCGATGGGCTGGCACAGGACAACCTTGGAGTTGAAGCCGGTCTTTTCATTTAATACATCAATAAAATAGTCTACAAAAGCACGGAGAAAGTTGCCTTCTCCGAACTGCAGTACCCGTTCCGGCGCATCGGGAAGCAGGCAGCCGTCATAATTCATATCCTTTAATGTCTGATAACATAATTTTTTCATAACGATTCCTTTCCGTATCTGTAACGAACTTTGTCATCTGCCCGGCCCGCCGGCGTATAGAGCGGGCCAGGCAGATCACGAAGATTTTATAGTGTGCTGTTTCCGGATTATAGCGTAACGCCTTGCTTGAAGATCGCAAAGTCATGGAATCCGGCTTCCTCGGATTTTAATTTCTCGCCGGAAGCGGTCCGGATTACTTTGTCAAAAAGCTGGCGGGCCAGGTCGTCCAGCGGCGTCCCCTCGGCCATGGTTCCGCAGTTGAAGTCAATCCAGTTGGACTTCCGCTCAAAGAGCGCGGAATTGGTGGAGATCTTCATGGTCGGAACCGGGCAGGCAAAGGGAGTTCCGCGTCCGGTGGTAAACAGGACGATATGCGCGCCTGATGCAGCCAGCGCCGTGGAGGCCACCAGGTCATTTCCCGGGGCGCTCAACAGATGCAGTCCCCTGCCGCGGATCGGCTCACCGTAGGAGAGGACTCCGCAGACCGGCGCGCTTCCCGACTTCTGGGTGCATCCCAGAGACTTATCCTCCAGAGTGGAGATACCGCCCTTTTTATTCCCCGGAGAAGGGTTCTCGTATATGGGCTGGTTGTGGCTTGTATAATATTCTTTAAAATCATTGATCAGATTTACGGTTTTATGGAACAGATCTTCCGTCTCACAGCGGTTCATGAGCTGGGTTTCCGCGCCGAACATTTCCGGAACCTCGGTCAGGATGGTAGTGCCGCCCTTAGAGATCAAAAGGTCGGAAAACGCGCCTACGGCAGGATTTGCCGTGATTCCGGAGAGGCCGTCGGAGCCGCCGCATTTCATGCCGACGACCAGTTCGCTGCAGGGGATCGGCTCCCGCCGGAACTGCCCCGCATATTCCGAAAGCTCCCGGATGATATCCAGGGCGTCAGCAATCTCATCTTCGGATTCCTGACAGACAAGGAAGCGGACGCGCTGCGGGTCATAGCTTCCGATGTATTTTTTCAGTTCCTCAATATTGCTGTTCTCACATCCCAGGCCGAGCACCAGTACGCCGCCCGCATTGGGGTGCCGGACCAGGTCGGCAAGGATCTGCCGGGTATGCTCCTGGTCATCGCCCATCTGGGAGCAGCCGTAGGGGTGTGGAAACGCGGAGATCTCGTCGATCTGTTCCGTAAGATACACCTGGGCCTGCCGTTCGATGGCGGCTGCCACGTTATTGACACAGCCTACGGTCGGGATGATCCAGATATTGTTGCGGACGCCGACTTTGCCGTCCGCCCTCCGGTAGCCCTGGAAAAATACGGGATCAGAAGGCGTGACCGGAGTGCACTGCCTGTCATAGGTATAGGTGAGCACATCCCCCAGCCCTGTCCGCAGATTGTGGGTATGGACCCATGCGCCTGCAGACACAGGCTCTTTGGTAAATCCGATGGGGCATCCGTACTTGATCACCTGCCCGCCCTCCGGGAGATCTGTCAGAGTAAACTTATGCCCCTGTGGTATGTCTTCGGTCAGTACAACGGATTGTGAGTCCACCTGGAATGCCCTGCCCGCAGAAAGAGGGCAGAGGGCAACCGCTACGTTGTCCTGAGGATGAATTTTGATAAATTCCTGCATAGAGATTCCTTTCTGAATAGAGAGTTCCTGTTAATATGTGACAAGTGGTTTGGTTCGGTTTTACATGATGTAAGCGCTTACACAAATTGTACTACAAAACAGAGGAGGAGTCAATAGAAAAAGAAAAAAAGATAAAAATGAAGCGTTACTGTGAACAATAACGAACAGTTAGATAAAGTAGAAAAATTTAGGAATAGGGTTTGCAATTTCGTGAAAAATACTATAGAATTAAGAGTAGAAGATGAAAGAACTTACAATCATAGATTTTGTGAGTGCTTACAAGGATTGGGCCGGTTGTGGACTGTACGGCGGTATTCAAGAGGTGACAGGATGAACATTTACGATATAGCAAAGCTGTCGGGGGTTTCGATCGCTACCGTTTCCCGGGTTGTGAACGGAAGTCCGCGCGTCAGCGAAAAGACAAAGCAAAAAGTTCTTGCTGTGATGGAAGAAGCGGAATATACGCCCAATGTATTTGCCAGAGGTCTGGGGTTAAATTCCATGAAGACCATCGGAATCCTGTGTCCGGATATCTCCGACCAGTATATGGCGGAGGCTGTTTCTCATCTGGAAAAGCGTCTCCACGAATGCGGATATGACTGTATCCTGAGCTGCAGCGGGAGCGCCCAGGAGGCCAGGGAGCATCATACCAAGCTCCTGCTTTCCAAGCGGATTGATACACTGATCCTTGTAGGATCTTTGTACGCCGGTTCGGGAAAGAATCCGGGAGAGACAGAATATGTCCGCGCAGCAGCGCAGCAGGTACCGGTATTCATGATTAATGGATATGTGGAGGGTGAAAATATCTACTGTTCCTACGGGGATGACCAGCAGGGGGCGTATGACGTGACTCAGGCGCTGATCCGCCGGGGAAAGAAGCGGATTCTTTTTTTGTATGATTCACAGACATACAGCGCGCGGCAGAAGATGCAGGGGTATGAAAGCGCGCTGGCAGATGCGGGATATCCCATACTTGGAGATTTGAAACATTATATCCGGCCGTTTGACATGCAGCAGCCGGATGGAGCCGGCCTTTCAGATTTTTCAGAAAGTTCATCAGGCTATATGCAGAACAAGGTGCTTTATGTAAAGGAAATGCTGCTGGCGCACAGGACGCTGGAATTTGACAGTGTGTTTGCATGCAATGACGGCCTGGCGGTAGGAGTGCTCAAATATGCCCGGGCAAAAGGGCTGAGTGTGCCGGAGGAGCTGAGCGTGGCAGGATATAATAACTCCACGATGGCTGTGTGCTGTGAGCCGGAGCTGACTTCGGTGGATAACCAGGTGAAGCGGCTCTGCAGCGACGCGGTCGACCGGATCTTGAAAGTGCTTCAGGGAGAAGAGGATGTGGAGCAGAACCATAAGGTGCGGTGTGAGATTGTAAGAAGATGCTCTACGGATTTTTGAGTGTTTGATTTTATAGATCGGATGCAATTTATAAAAAATATAAGGAGGAACAACACATGTTACACGAAGTAAAATTTCAGTCATTCAACGAGCGCGATGAGGTTTATGGATGGATTTATGTCCCGGCGGCAGAGCCGAAGGGGATTGTCCAGATCATCCACGGATACGGCGAGCATTCCAGGCGTTATCTGCATATGATCGTGAAGTTCATGGACGCCGGCTTCATCGTGGCTGCCGACGACCACGTAGGCCATGGCAAGACCGCATTGGAGAATGATACCTGGGGCGACTGGGGAGACAAGGGCTGCCATACAATGATGGAGGACGAGCACAGACTGACAGAACTGGTATGTGAGAAATATCCGAATCTTCCGTATTTCCTGTTTGGCCACAGCATGGGGTCCTTTATCGTGAGGGACTACATAGCAAAATACGGAAGCAGGCTGGCAGGCGCGACGATCTGCGGGACTTCCGGCGTATTTCCGGGAGCAGAGGACGTGGCAAAGGAACTGGAAAAAGCAGTTGCCGACGGAAAAGGAAAAGAAGCTGATCCGGCGTATGCAGGAAGCCTGCTTGGATGGATGTGCGAGCGCTGCGGGGAGGTCAGCATCGGAAATGAATGGATCTGTGCGGATCCCTATGTGCAGAGAGACCACGCGGAGGATCCCTTCGATGCGTTTACAAAGCCTACGCTGAATCAGTCCCTGCTTTATTTTGTGCAGATGATGAATGTGATCAATGGTACGGAATGGGCAGAAAAGGTTCCGAAGGAGCTTCCGATCTACAATATCGGAGGCGACCAGGATCCGGTGGGGCAGTATGGAAAGGGAATCTATGAGGTCAGCAACTGGCTGTACGAGACTGGGCATGCTGTGGATACCAAGGTATATTCTGGATTCCGCCATGAGATCCACAACTATGCTCAGATCAAGGATGAAGTAGAATACGGCATCATTGCATTCATGAATAAACATCTATAGGATGCCGGGCTTTGCCGGGAGCAGGACTGTATATCTGCGGTGTCATCCGCTAGAAATAAAAGACAGAAATGTCCTTTATCAACAGCATTTTTCAATAACTGTCAGGAATGCTCAGTGGTCTCCCGGCGAAATAATATGGGAGGGATGATCTTATGGACCGGCTTGTCTAAAGGAACCGGTTTTCTCTTTTTCTGTTCCGTCATCTGCTCTACAAGGAGGCGCACTGCTTCGTAGGCGAGTTTGTCGATCTGCTGCCCGACGGTGCTGATGGGAAGGACAGCCTCGCGGGATATGGGGGAATTGTCAAAACCAACCAGGAGATAATCCTCAGGCAGTGTGCCGTATTTTCGGATGAGCAGATTCAGCATCACATTGGCGAGCGTGTCGCTGGAAATGAAAATTCCCTTTTTTTGTCCCGGATAAAGGCTTTCCAGGTCGTCAAGGATTGTGCGTATCTGCGGCAGGGCACCTTTGTAGTCATGTCCGAATTCCTTCTGGATGATCCGGTATTCCAGGCTGTTCTCACGGCAGAAATCAGAAAAGCCGCTGAGACGTCCATGGGCAGGGACATCTTCTGACGCAGGGGAGTTGATATGGATCAGAATATCACATTTATGCCTGGCAAGAAGGGCAGCCGCCTGATATCCGCCCATGTGGTTATCCGTATTTACGCTGCACACATACCGGTCCTCGCGTTCGATCGTAACGATAGGGATCGAAAGGCCGGAAAGCTCTTTCGATGATATCGTATGGCTTAAAATAATCATACCTTCAATCTTATAGGCAAGCAGCTCCTGAATATAGCGGCGTTCTGTTTCTTCGTTTTTATTTCCGACAAATATCAGAAATTTATAATTGAAAACCTCATATGTGGATAAAATCTGATTCAATATTTCCGAATAGAAATGGTAATACAGGTCCGGAATAATGATACCGATAAATTCTGTTTTCCCATTCGCAAGGATCCTTGCTACTTTATTCTCCTGATAACCCAGCTTAACAAGGGCGTCGGAAATAATCTGCTGATTTTTCAGCGTGAGAGAATCCGGATTATTAAAATATCTGGAAATCGTGGTTTTTGAAAAATTGGTGTAATCAGCGATATCGTTAAAAGTAACATTTTTTTTCTCTTTCATAGCTATAATGCCTTTCTTGTACTGCATATCCGGCTGCATGGCAGCGCTCGTATATATCCAAGTATAACAAAAACAAATTTTCCGGACAAGCTGTAATCGGTAAAGTAACCGGTTTTGTTGAATGTGCATAAATTCAGAAATCAAAAACCGTCATTTTTCATAAACTGATAATTCTTGTTTGACTTTCAACCTTCGGAATGATATTATATCTATAAAATAACCGGTTACTTAACCGGTTACAATAAGAACAGGAGGAATGAGTCATGAGAAAGAACGTATTAAGAGGCATTTCACTGGGGCTTGCCCTTGTGCTGGTGCCGGCCATGCTGACCGGATGCAGGTTCGGCTTCGCGAGTGACCCGGATGATCCGAATGAAGAGGTAAAAGAAGAGCCGATCGATACCTCTGTGGACACATTCGAGTACGACAGTGCGCTGTCAGGCACGAATATCACACTGTTAAACTCAAAGGCGGAGATTCAGGTGGCGCTGGAGAAGATGGGAGAGGAATTTGAGAAGAAGTCCGGGGTTCATGTGGAGGTGATGCCGGTAACAGACGATTCCCCTTATACAAAGGTAGTCAGCCTGTACAATTCAGGGAATCCGCCCACAATGTCCATCCTGGATACAACGGACGTCATTGCGCTGGCGGAGGAAAAAGCGGCGGATCTGTCGGAAGAGGACTGGACCGAAGAGGCGGAAGGCTATCTGACAGAGGTGAACGGCAAGGTATACAGCCTTCCTCTGTGCATTGAGGGACGAGGTGTGATCTATAATAAGACAGTGATCGAGGAAGCACTTGGAGAGGAATTTGACCCGGATTCGATTACTTCACTGGAGAAATTTACAGAACTTTTGGACAGGCTGGTGGACGCGGGGATCAAGAAGCCTGTCTCTATGGCAAAGGAAGACTGGTCTCTGGGGGCGCATCATCTGCAGTTTGTCTATGAGACCTATGACGGGACGTCCGAAGGCGCGCAGGAGGTCATCGAACAGATCAAGGGCGGGACGCTGGACTTACATTCCTATGACCGGATGCAGGAATTTCTGGATATGTTTGATGTATTAAAAGAGTACAATGTGGCCAAAGGGGACCCGCTGGGAGCGGACTATGACGAGATGGCGATCGACCTTGCGGACGGAAAGACGGCATTCTGGTTTAATGGAAACTGGGCATGGCCGAACCTTTCCGAAGCAGGAGCAGAGAATGAGGATGCATATGGTTTCCTGCCCTATTTTATGAACAACGATGAGGACGATTTTGCAAACAGGCAGATCCAGGGGTCTCCCTCCAAGCAGGTGATGCTGGACGGACAGCTTGCCTCAGAAAAAGAACAGGCTGCGGCAAAAGAATTTTTAAACTGGATCGTTTACAGTGAGATCGGACAGCAGATGATGGTTAAGACCTGCAATCTGATCCCTCCGTTTCAAAATAATCCATATGAGCCAAGCGATCCGCTGAGCCGGGATATCTATGAAAAAGTACATGAGGGCCGTGCATTTAATGCATCTGCGATCGTACCAAATGACCATTGGGCCGTGCTGGGCGCCGCAATGCAGAAGTATCTTGCGGAACGCAGTGACAGGGAAGAACTGATCACGTCGGTTCAGGAATATTGGGATGAACAGGAATAGAGGAGGACATGATGAAGTCGAAAAATAATGGAAAAGATTTCTGTATTTTTGCGCTGCCGGGACTGTTTTGCTTTATTGCAGTCGTAATCATTCCGTTTGTATATGGAGTGTATCTGACCATGACAGACTGGAACGGAGTATCTGCCGTAAAGAACTTTGTCGGGCTGAAAAATTTCGGAGGAGTGATGAAGGACGTACAATTCTGGACCTCGCTGCTCCTGACATTTAAATATGTGATTTTTGTGGTTGTGATCGTAAATGTGATGGCATTTGGAATTGCCTACCTTCTGACCAGGGGGATGAAAGGACAGAATTTCTTCCGCGCAGGATTTTTTACGCCAAATCTGATCGGGGGAATTGTACTGGGATATATTTGGCAGTTTGTATTTTCCAGAGTCTTTGTAAATATCGGAGAATCCACGGGATGGACTGCGTTTGAGGTGTCCTGGCTCTCTGACCCGTCAAAGGCATTTGCGGCGTTAGTGCTTGTATCTGTATGGCAGTTGTCGGGCTATATGATCCTGATCTATGTGGCCGGATTTATGGGACTCAGTGAAGATGTTATGGAAGCGGCAAGTATCGACGGCGCTTCCGGATGGAGAAAGATGAGGAGTATCGTGATGCCGCTTATGATGTCCTCCGTGACCATCTGCCTGTTTTTAACGCTTTCCCGCGCGTTCATGGTATATGATGTGAACTTATCACTGACAGCAGGCGCGCCTTACGGGACTACGGAAATGGCGGCCATGCATGTCTATGAGAAGGCATTTACATCCAGGCAGTTCGGTGTGGGCCAGGCGGAAGCATTGATCCTGTTTATCATTGTAGCGTGCATCAGCGGGATCCAGGTATATCTGACAAAGAAGAAGGAGGTTGAGGCATAATGCAGCAGACAGTAGTGGGCGGAACAAAAAAGAAGGCGGCAAATATGCTGGCAATGGCCGGATTGATCATTATATTTATTGCGTACATGTTTCCATTCCTCATGGTGGTGATCAATTCGCTGAAGCAAAAACGAGATATCATCAAAAGCCCGTTTTCCTGGCTGTTTACGATCAAGGGCTTATCGTTTGACAACTTTGTAAAGGCATTTACGCAGATGGATTTCCTGAACGCGTTTAAAAATTCTCTGATCGTAACGGTATCGGCAACGGCGCTCGTGACCTTGTTCGCGGCAATGCTGGCATACTATATCGTACGCCATAAAAACTGGATTTCAAAAATCACGTTTGCCCTGATGGTGGCTTCCATGATCATTCCGTTCCAGGCGATCATGATCCCGCTTGTGAGCATTTACGGCGGAACGCTGAATATATTGAACCACCGGCTGACATTGATATTCATGCATACCGGATTTTCCATGGCGATGTCGGTATTTATGTTCCATGGATTTATCAACGGAAATATACCGATCGCGCTTGAGGAAGCGGCTTATATTGACGGGTGTACACATTCCCAGACATTTTTCAAGATTGTATTTCCTCTGCTCAAGCCGATCATTTCCACGATGGTGATCTTAAATGCGCTGGCATTCTGGAATGATTTTCTTCTGCCGTCGCTGGTACTGACGGATAAAGAGCTGCTGACACTGCCGCTGTCTACCTACAGTTTTTATGGAACCTACTCGGCAGACTACGGTACGATCATGGCAGGACTTCTGCTGTGTGTTGTTCCGATCCTGATCTTGTATGTGGTACTGCAGAAACAGATCATCAATGGCGTGGTAGCAGGAGCTGTAAAATAAGAGCTTTTTAAAATAACAGCAGGAAAGGGGAAGCACGTGAAAAATACATTGCATTTAAAAGCGCCCGGAAATTGGATAAATGATCCAAACGGATTTATTTATTACCAGGGAAGGTATCACCTGTTTTACCAGTGCTTCCCCTATGCGCCCGTATGGGGAACCATGCATTGGGGGCATGCGGTAAGTGAAGACCTGGTGCATTGGGAGCATCTGGATATCGCGGTATTCCCGACTAAAAGATATGACAGCAACGGAGTATTTTCCGGAAGCGCGTTAGAGAAAGACGGCAGGCTGTACCTCTATTATTCCGCAGTGCGGTATCTGGAAGAAGAGGAAGAAAATATCCATATCCCGGTGCAGGACGTCTACGAAACAAGCCAGGCAATGATGGTTTCTGAGGATGGATTTCAATTTGACAACTGGAACGGGAAAAGACAGATCATTCCGGTGATCCGGGATGAACAGATTGCTGACGCGGGACATACGCGCGATCCAAAAGTATGGTATGACAGCGGAAGCTATTATATGGTCCTGGGCAGTACGTTCAGGGAAAAGGAAGGCCGCGCCGTGTTTTTCCGGAGCAGGGACGGGGAATACTGGCAGTATGCCGCGCAGTATAGGAACCCAAGCTTCGGCAGGATCCTGGAATGTCCGGATTTATTCCGGCTGCGAGACAGATATGTGTTTGTCGGATCCGCAATGTATGTGGAGGACGCGGCGAAAGGATATGAACACCAGTCGGTCACTGCACTGGCAGAGTTTGACAGCCGTACATGCACCATGGAAATATCCTCGGAATTTCAATATGTGGATTACGGTATGGATCTGTACGCTCCCCAGACCAATGTGGACCGGGAGGGAAGAAGGGTGCTGATCGGCTGGATGAGGATGCCGGAGGCTGTAAAGGAAGAAGGAAAAAAAGACTGGAACGGGATGATGAGCCTCCCGAGGGTCGTGGAGATCGCAGGGGAGCATATTTATTTCAGAATCCATCCGGAGGTGGAAAAATATTTTTCCGCAGAAAAGGAAGATAAGAGGCATTTGGATCCGGGTATGCCCTGCCGTATCAAAACAACTCTGTCGGAAGGGGAATATCTGGAAATCGGAGGGTACAGGATCTGGGTTGAAAATGGATCTGTGAAAACGGACCGGAGCCGGGTATTTGCCGGGGCAGATGGCCGGGCAGCGGTGTGCGGCACGCCGGCAGGCCTGGAACACTGCAGTTTGGATATATTTGTGGAACCGAATCTGATTGAGGTCTTTATTAATGACGGCGAATATGTGATCAGTAATGTGGTCTATGGGCTGGAAAACTGGATTACAGGATATGTGGAACATGTTTATACAGGATGAATGGGCTGCAACTGTACAGCTGGAATAAAAAGGCGCCTGCTGTGCCGGAGGAGAGAACTCCGGCGCGGCAGGCGCTTTCTGCATATCAGGGAAGGACAGGATACCGTTGATGACGGTGCATGATGGGAGGGATGATCCATTTGGCACTAACGGATAACGCCAAATTTGTTTTTCTCTTTGTTGAAATAAGAGACAGGGCAAGCTTATAATAAACATACGATGAAGAAAACGTGATTGGCCGATCACACTTCTGAATACCAAAAGAAAATGAGGTGTGAAATCTATGAAAGAAAAAGTACAGTTATTTGGAAGGTCCTTAAGCGGAATGGTTATGCCGAATATCGGCGCGTTTATCGCATGGGGACTGATTACCGCGCTGTTTATTGAGACAGGCTGGATGCCCAATGAGCGGATCGCGCAGCTGGTCGGGCCTATGTCCTCCGTACTTCTGCCCCTGCTGATCGCATATACGGGAGGGAATATGGTCGCGGGACAGCGGGGAGGCGTGATCGGCGCCATAGCAGCCATGGGTGTGATCGTGGGTTCGGACGTTCCCATGTTTATCGGGGCAATGATCGTAGGCCCTCTTTCCGCATGGGTGATCAAAAAGTTTGACAAGCTGATGGAGAATCATGTGAAAGCCGGATTTGAGATGCTGGTGAACAATTTTTCACTGGGGATCATCGGTGCCGTTCTTGCGGTTCTTGCCATGTTCGGTGTGACGCCGCTGGTGAGCACGCTCAATCACTGGATGAGCATCGGGGTTGGTTTTTTTGTAGACCATGGCATCCTTCCGCTGACCAGCTTATTTATCGAACCGGCCAAGGTTCTGTTTTTGAACAATGCCATCAATCACGGGATCCTCTCTCCGATGGGGATCCAGCAGGTGGAGGAAATGGGCAAATCCATCTTCTTCCTGTTAGAAGCCAATCCGGGTCCCGGGCTGGGTGTCCTGCTGGCTTACTGTATTGCCGGAAAAGGAAATGCGAAGAGCTCAGCGCCCGGCGCGGTGATCATTCATTTTTTCGGGGGGATTCATGAGATCTATTTCCCATATATCCTCATGAATCCCCTGCTCCTCCTGGCAACCATCGCAGGCGGGGCAGCCGGAGTGTTTACCTTCAGCCTGATGGGCGTGGGACTGACGGCACCGGCTTCACCGGGCAGTATCCTGGCATTGGTGATGATGGCGGAGCGGCATTGCTATGTGGGGCTGTTCCTTGGAGTGCTGATCGCGGCGGTGGTTTCCTTTGTGATCGCGGTTCCGCTTTTGAAGTTCATGGGAAAGGACACCTCCCTGGAGGAAGCACAGCAGAAAAAGGATGCCATGAAGAAACAGGCAAAGGGAATCCAGGATGACAGCAGCCCGGCGGCAGAGCCTGTGCAGGGAGCCGCAAAGGGACAGGGCCGGATTCGAAAAATCGCCTTTGCATGTGACGCGGGAATGGGCTCCAGCGCCATGGGAGCTACGGTTCTGAAAAAGAAGATCGCGGCAGCAGGACTGGGAGGAATTGAGGTGATACATACGCCGGTGTCCAGTATTCCGGCTGATGTAGAGATCGTAGTGACCCACCAGGAGCTGGGGGAGCGGGCACAGCGCAGCAATCCCAATGCGGAGAGGATTCTGATCACGAACTTCCTGGCGGCGCCGGAATACGACATTCTGGTAGAAGATTTGAAGAAGAGAAATCAGGCATAGAGGGTTCGTCTGCCGAAAGTCTGCATGGAATCCGGGGATTTTTCGGCAGGCGGATGAAATATACAAAAGGATGGAGAGCTATGGATATTTCGGCTCGTATGAGACAGATCCTGCTGGCGCTGCTTCATGAAAACGGACCTATTTCCGTGAAGCTTCTGGCAGAACAGATCGGCGTGAGCAAACGAACGGTTCAAAGAGAACTGGAATATATGGAACGTACGCTGAAAGGGTATGAAGTCCGCTTTACGTCCAAAACCGGTGTGGGCGTCTGGCTAGAAGGCGGTGAAGAGGAAAAGAAACGGCTTCTCGCAGAGATCAGCCGGGGCGATTCCTATGACGTCAGCAACCGGGAGGACAGGCGGAAGCGGCTGGTTCTGGAGATCCTGAAGGAAAAGGGGCTGAAAAAGCTGTATTATTACAGCAGCCAGTTCGGCGTCAGTGAGGCTACGGTCAGCGCGGATTTGGAATCCGTGGAAAGCTGGCTGGGACAGTTCGGGCTGCAGATCAGCCGGAAGCCGGGAAGCGGGATTGAAACCAATGGAAGCGAAGAGGACTACCGCAGGGCAATCCGTGCTTTTATTGAAGAAAATATCAATACAAATATACTCCGGGAAGCCTATGAGGAAGATACCTCGGTGTTAGATCCCCAGGATGTTCTGATCAAAAGCGGGATCGGGCAGGTGCTGAACAACGATGTGCTGAAACGGGTCATTCGATGCATCACGGATATGGATCATCTCCAGGTGAAATCCATGACGGAAAATTCCTATGTAGGGCTCGTGATCCACATCACCATAGCGATTGACCGGATATTAAAGGACGAGATGATCGAGCCGGGCAGCGGCTGGATGGAGGGGATGGACCGGGATGAGGATTACCAGCTTTCGGAAGAGATTGCCGCAAAGCTGGAGGCAGAATTTGGTATCCGCTTTCCGGAGCTGGAGGTTTCCTACATATGCCTGCATATCAAGGGGGCCAAGCATGAGCGGGTTCGGTGGGATTCCCGGGAGGCGCTGTCGATCGAAAACCGGGAGCTGCAGTATCTGGTGAATGAGATGATCGATGCCTTTGACCCGATGCAGGCATGCCTGCTCAAACAGGACGAGGAATTTATCCAGGGGCTTTTGGCCCATCTGCAGCCGACACTCATCCGCATCATGTACGGGATGCACATTCAGAATCCGATGCTCGGGGAGATTCGGGAGAGTTACCCGGAGATTTACCGAAAATGCGGCAATGTGGCGGCAGTTCTAAAGAAAAAGACCCAGAGGGAAGTGCCGGAGGAGGAGACAGGCTTTCTGACGGTTCACTTCGGGGCGGCCGTATTCCGCCTGGAGGGACGCAAGGAAAGCATACGGAAGGTGCATGTGGGAGTGATCTGCTCCAGTGGCATCGGAATCTCCCGGCTGATGGTATCCAAGCTGGAGAAGACTTATAAAGACCGGATGATCCTGACTGCATACGGGAAAAACGACATCACTCCATATATCATCGGGAAAACGGATTTTCTCATTTCCACGATTCCCATGGAGCCTCAGGACATCCCGGTGGTTTTCGTGAATCCGCTCCTGAATAAAGGAAATATGGAAGAAATACGGGAGATGATCCTGAGGTATGAGAGGATGCCGGAGAAGCAAAAAGAGGAAAATGAGTTTTCTTCGAAGCTGGAAGAGATCAACCTGGTGGCGGTGCAGATCAGGACAATCCTGAAAAATATGGAGTTCTTTAAGGTGGGCAATGATATTACCTTTGAGGAGCTTTTGATCGCGATAGGGGAAAAAATGTCCCCCTATTCGGACCGCAGCGGGCAGATTCAGGAAGACCTGATGCGCAGGGAACGGATTTCATCCCAGGTCTTTGCGGAATTTGGGTTTGCGCTTCTGCATACCCGGACAAAGGGCGTGCTCCGTCCGGAATTTGCAGTCTGCGTGACAAAAGACCTGGGAGCATTTCATGATCCTTATTTTAAGGGAATCCGGACCGTGATCATTATGCTGGTGCCGATTGACGAGAATGGACAGGTCAATAACGAGATTATGGGATATATCAGCAGTATGCTGATCGAAGAGTATGAATTTCTGGAAGTGCTGTCACGGGGGGACAAGGAAGAGATTCGGGAACTGCTTTCCCGGTATCTGAAGGAATACTTCAACCGGTATCTGGCGAAGGTGTGAAACACAGATGCCGCTATGCTGCTGTGAATACCGTAGGTGTGAATCATAACTGGCGCTATCTGATAGTGCCAAATTCCCGTTTCTATTTGTTGAAAACAGCCGTTTCCGGGGCATATAATGAGGACACAGGAAACAAACACCCCGGGGAAATGAAAGAGATAGAGAGGACACAGGTGGTCAATATGTTTTTTAAGAAGAAGGAAGAAAAAAAAGAAAAGAAGGAATTGCTGTACCGTGAAAACGTACATGTAAACTGCGAATCAGATACAAAGGAAAACATCATCCGCAAGGTGGGACAGATGCTGGTGGATTCCGGCTATGTGGAGCAGCCTTATGTAGACGGGATGGTGGAGAGGGAAAAAACATTTTCCACATTTATGGGAAACGGCCTTGCGCTTCCTCATGGAATTGAAGCAGTGAAGGACCAGATCAAGTCGTCCGGGATCGCCGTGATGACATTCCGGGATTATGTGGACTGGGACGGGGAAGAAGTGAAGGTGGTGATCGGGATTGCCGGAGTGGGAGAGGAGCATATGGATATCCTGTCATCCATCGCAGAGAAGATGCTGGATGATGCCACTGCGGAACAGATCAGGACCTGTGATGGGGACACGCTGTATCAGATTCTTTCCGGAAAGGAGTAGACCAGGATGATCATAACAGTAACGATGAACCCGGCCATTGACAAGACGGTGGAGATTGACACTCTGAAACCCGGCGGCCTGAACCGAATCCGGAAGGTGGAGTATGACGCGGGCGGCAAGGGGATCAATGTCTCCAAGACTATCCATGAGCTGGGCGGCGAGAGCATCGCGACCGGTTTTTTGGGAGGGAATGCCGGCAGGACAATAGAAAATGTGCTGGACGCGCGGAAGATCCGGCATGATTTTATCTGGGTAGACGGGGAGACAAGAACCAATACCAAGGTCTTTGAAGAGAATGGGGCGGTTACGGAACTGAACGAACCGGGGCCGGCTATTTCGGAAGATCAGATGCAGGAATTTATGAAGAAGCTGGAAGGCTATGCAGGGGAGGACACGCTGATCGTCCTGTCCGGCAGCATTCCCGGCGGAGTGGGCAAGGATATCTATGCGAGGATCATCCGGATGGCCCATGAGAAAGGCTCCCAGGTGCTGATGGATGCGGACGGCGAGGTGTTCCGCCTGTCTCTGGAGGCAGGGCCGGACATGATCAAGCCCAACCGGGTGGAACTGGAGGAGTATGCCGGGATTGATTATCGGGCGTCCGGTAAGGAGCTTCTGGAGATGACCAGGAAGCTGATGGAAAAGGGAATCCATACGGCTGCAGTTTCCATGGGAAAGAGCGGAGCTATGTTTGTCAAAGGCGGATATGAAGCAGTCTGCCCGGCCCTTTCGGTGAAGGCACATTCTACGGTAGGCGCCGGAGACGCGATGGTGGCGGCGCTGGCTTATGCATGGGATCAGAAGCTGGGAGATGAGGAAACGGTCAGGCTGTGTATGGCGGCATCGGCAGGAGCGGTTACAACGGTCGGCACAAAGCCTCCTGCAAAGGAACTGGTGGAAGAGCTGAAAACGCAGGTGAAGATTGAGAGCGCGCGGTAAGTTTGTACTTATGCGGGGGAAGGATTCAGTCAGAACAGCGGCAAGAGAAAGGCAATTGCGAATCACTCTTGTGTGAAAGCGTAGGAATGTAACTGAGCACAGATGTTGGAAAGCAGAAATAAATTATAGAAGGAGTCATTAAAAATGAAGACAAGAGCAGTCAGAATGTATGGAACGAGAGACCTGAGACTGGAGGAATTTGAGCTGCCGGAGATCAGGGAGGATGAGATCCTGGTGAAGGTCATGAGCGACAGTATCTGTATGTCTACCTATAAGCTGGTGGAGCAGGGCAAGAAGCACAAACGTGCGCCCCAGAATATCGACACCAATCCGGTCATCATCGGACATGAATTTGCGGGTGTGATCGTGGAAGTGGGAGAGAAGTGGAAAGACCAGTTCAAGCCGGGCATGAAATTTGCACAGCAGCCGGCGCTGAATTATAAAGGAAGCCTGGCTTCCCCCGGATATTCTTATGAATTTTTCGGAGGGGCATGTACCTACTGCATCATTCCTCACGAGGTGATGGAGCTGGGATGCCTGATGCCCTACGAGGGAGACAGCTTTTTCGAAGCGTCTCTGGGCGAGCCCATGAGCTGCATCATCGGAGGCTACCATGGAAATTACCACACCAATAAGAGGAACCATGACCTGTCGGTGGGTACGAAACCGGACGGTGACATCATTATCCTGGGCGGCTGCGGCCCCATGGGACTGGGCGCGGTGAGCTACGGAATCCAGATTGAAAACAGGCCGAAGCGGATCGTGGTGACGGATATTGACGATGCCAAGATCGAGCGCGCTAGGGAAGTGATCCCGGAGAGCAAAGCAGCGGAAAACGGCGTGGAGCTTCTCTATGTAAATACGGCGAAGATGGAAGACCCGGTGGAAGGACTTAGGGCAATCACAGGGGGAAAGGGATATGACGATGTATTTGTGTATATCCCCAACCGCAAGGTGGCGGAGATGGGCGACCAGCTTCTGGCATTTGACGGCTGCATGAACTTTTTCGCAGGCCCCACGGACAACCAGTTCAAGGGGGAGATCAACCTGTATAACGTACACTACACCAGCGCCCATATCATGGGAACCACCGGGGGAAATAACGACGACCTGATCGAGGCGAATGACCTGGCCGCGAAAGGAAAGATCGAACCGGCTGTGATGGTGACCCATGTGGGCGGCATTGACAGCATCGCGGATGCAACTCTGAACCTGCCCAAGATTCCGGGTGGAAAGAAGCTGACTTATACACAGTTCGATATGCCGCTGACGGCAATTGAGGACTTTGGAAAGCTGGGAGAGAGTGATCCGCTGTTCCAAAAGCTGGACGAAGTGTGCAAAAAGAACCGGGGGCTGTGGAGCGCGGAGGCGGAGCAGATATTGTTTGAATATTTCGGCGTGGAGCAGTAACGGCGTATAATAAAGATATAAAAATGGAGCTGCGCAAAGAATGATTATTCTTTGACAGCTCCGCTTTTATTTTTCCAAAAAGCCGAGGAATGAAAACAGAAAACCGACAACTCCTAATGCAAGTGTGATTGCTTCCAGCCCGGATGAGCAAACATGCAATACAAGGGCAAAAAGCAATATGGAAATCCCGAATCCTATCTTTTTCATATCAACCTTCCTTTCCAAAAAATCTTTTTAAATAAAATGTGGTGCGCTCGTCTCTGGTAACAGCCACTAATTCAAATAAGTTTTCTTCAGTTGTCAGAAAATCCCTTACATCTCTTCCGATGATCAGATATTGATTCCGAGAATCAAAAGTAATGTATCTGCGGGTGCTGTGATCAAGCAGAATATCCGCATTATCTATTACGATCAGCTTCCCTTCCAAGGATTCTATTATGCTTTTAATATCACTTTTGATATCAGTATGATTGAGGCATACAATTCTGTCATCTTCGGTCCTGCTTTCCAATAAAAATGAATAGGATGCAGTCTTTCCGGTTCCCGAATTGCCTATCAGGATTGTAATATTATTTGTGAACTGAAAATCGACCACAAAAGAAGTATGGATCGTATAATAACGTTCCATTACGATTGGTTTACAATTCATGCCATCCACCACTCCTTTAATTCTTCGTAATTGCTGATTATAGATGTATTTCCCTGACAGACAGTCTTTACTTGCGTCATATCAAATGAAATGGTCGGATAATCACAATAAACCTGGCCTGACTCAAGACCATATAATATATCCAGTGCATTTTCACCGCATTCTTTTATACAAAATACCTTGTCTGGATTATACATCACATTTAAAACAGTTTTACATCCGGTCGATAATCTGTCTATATCCAGAACTACTTTGTTAAATTTGGATTCGATCCGATATTTTCCGATCATGGATACCCCATCAATTTCCTGCATAATTTTCTTTGCACGTTCATCCAACATTTCGAACGTATTTTTATTGAAATATACATCATTCAGAATGACTAATTCCAGAACTTCTGGAATATCAGCTTTGCTTTTAAAGATTGTAATCATAGTGTAGCCTCCATGCCCGCCTTACGAAATTCGGCTTCCAGAGATGTATTCTGCATGATTGTCTGCATTTTTTCAGTTAAAGAGAGCCTGTTCTTATCCAGTCCACAGATATCGTCCGGCTGCCTTTTAGCCCATTCACAGCAAGAGACGATCCAACAGTTGCCAATAAAGCCTTTGGAAACTTCAAAACCCGTATTTCTTGTAAGGTCAAATAATAATTTCGCTGCTAACTGTTCAATATTCAAAGTATTGACACGACTGTAATACTCTTTGATTTCTGCTAACTGTTTATAGTCGGACTTTGAATTTTGTATAGCTGTTATCAGCATTTCACGCGCTGTTATGGCAAGGCGCCTTTTGGTGATAAACTCATCTTCCGGCGCATAAATCCAGTCCAATAATTTTTTGAACTCTAGAAGTACATATTCAAAGCAAATGATTCGAAGTTCATGAACATTGTTTTTTATTTCAATATTCTTTCGGAGCAATTGATACTCGCGAATTACCTGGATATTGTCGAAGGCTCTGTCGAATACAATAATATAACGATTTTTATTATCGGACAGATCTCGAACTGCTTTTACCAGTTCACTGTTATTTTTCTTACTTTCAACAATGACTTCTGGAAATAGCTGCGCCATTAAAGTTTTCCAAAAAATAAATCCGGATTTGTCTGTACGATCTTCAATCCATAAAAAAGTTTTTTTAGACAATGGTTTGTCTCCTTTCAAATCTATATTGTATCATAATTCCCACAGCATGAAAATAGTGGATTTTATGCTGTACAAATCCTATATTTCACGCTATGATATCAAAGAAGTACTGATTTTTGAGAAAAATACCTGGAGAGGTTATTTTCCATACTGTTTCGGAACACGTCAATGCCGCACAACAATAAGGAGTAAACCGCGATGGAAAATGCATATGTACTGCAATTATCAGACCAGAAGTTTCAGGATCTTTACCTCTGCTTCTGCGGCTACGCAAAATGTGAACCGCTGCACAGCTTTGGCCCTGCCGTACGTCCCAACTATATTCTCCACTATATCCTGGAAGGAAAAGGCCGCTATTATGTAGAGGATACCCAGCATGAACTGCAGGCCGGCCAGGGCTTTCTGATTGAACCGGAGGTTCAGACCTTTTATCAGGCGGACCAGGAGGAACCCTGGACTTACCTCTGGGTCGGATTTGGCGGCAGCCATGCAAAAGAATACCTGAAAGACATTGGCGTGAACAGCCGCCAGCTGATCTTCCGGTGCGGACATGCCGAAGAACTGAAACAGATTGTGATTACAATGCTGAAGAACAATACCTCCAGCACGAAGAATCAATTTCTGCTGGAGAGCCTGCTGTATTCCTTTTTTTCTATTCTTGCACAGGATATTGATGTCATTCCCCCGACCAGCGCGAATGAGGAAAATACATATATCCGCAAGGCCATAGAGTACATCCACAACAACTATTCCAACAACATCAAGGTGGCGGATATCGCGGACTACGTCTGCATTGACCGGAGCTATCTGTACAGGCTGTTCCGCCAGAATATGGATCAGTCGCCCCAGGACTACCTGACGAATTACCGGATTACCCGTGCGGCAGAACTGCTCTCCCTGACAGACCTTCCCGTGGGCGGCGTGGCATTATCCTGCGGCTACCGGGACCCTCTTGTCTTTGGGAAGGCATTTAAACAGAAATGCGGGCTGACCCCTTCCAAATACAGGAAGAAAAACCGCAGGGACGCCAACGAGCACCTGCAGACGAACCAGGATATCCTGGAAAAGCTGTAAAGGCGCCCGGATTATACGCGTCGGCGATTTGCGTGCCTGCCGAAACAGCTAAAAACTGTGACAACATTTTCACTGTTTTTCTAAACATATGCTTCTACTCCTTTTTTCCAACTCCATATATAATAGACTTACAAGGAACGAAGAAATTGCGCAGCTTCTTTCGTCCGAATCAAGAAAAGAATTTGGAGGAAGAACTTATGAGTAATACAAATGCACAGACACAGAAACCCCAATACAAGCATGTTTCTGCAAGAGAAAAATATTGTTTCGGAATCGGTGCGATTGGAAAAGATGCGATCGTAAACTTGGTAGGATCTTTTCTGATGCTGTATTTTACAGATACCTTATATCTGGCGCCGGGATTTGTCGGGGCACTGTTCTTTGTAGCCCGGATCTGGGATGCAGTCAATGATCCGATGATGGGCATGATCGTAGATAACACCCGGTCCAGATACGGCAAATTCCGTATCTGGCTGATTGTCGGAACCCTGCTGAATTCCGTGGTATTTATCTTCCTGTTTACAAGCTGCGGATTGACCGGAACCGCCCTGTACGTCTATGTTTCGGTGATGTATATCCTGTACGGCATGACTTACACCATTATGGATGTACCCTACTGGTCCTGGCTTCCGAACCTGACCAACGATCCCCATGAACGTGAAAAGGTGTCCGTCATCCCGCGTTTCTTCGCAAGCCTTGCAGGCTTTACAGTTGCCACTTTCGGTCTGTATATCATCAACGGATTCAACCGCATGGCAGGAAATAAAAACCTTTATGCGGAGCAGGGCTTTACCATGTTTGCAGTGGCGATCGCAGTGGTATTCATCCTGACCATCGGCATTACCGTATTCAATGTAAAAGAAGAATCCACACTGAATGCAAAGGCTGAAAAGACCAGTCTGAAACAGGCATTGAACGTGATCGTAAAGAATGACCAGCTCCTTGCATTTATCGGACTGCTGCTGACCTTCAACCTCTGTACACAGATTGCAAAAGGCTTTGCCGTATATTATTTCAAAAATGTCTGCGGAAATGAATACCTGTACTCCATCTTTGGATTTGCCATTATCGCGGAAATGCTGGGCCTGATCTGCTTCCCGAAGATTGCGGAAAAGATCAGCCGTGAAAAGGTATATGCCCTTGCATGCGGACTTGTGATCCTGGGGCTTGCCACGCTGGGCCTGATGGGATTTATCGCTCCTCAGAGCAAGGCAGCTGTGATCCTGTGCTGCGGACTGATGTTCTTCGGTTCCGGCTTATCTCTGGGTGTGACCACCTGCTGCATGGCAGATGTGATCGATTACGGGGAAGTGAAATTTGGTGTCAGGAATGAAAGCGTGACCTGTTCTGCGCAGACCTTTCTGATGAAGGCTGCCATGGCAGCGGCAGGCGGTCTGACCGGCGTGGGCCTGCAGATTGTAGGCTACAATGCAAAGGCAGAGGCACAGAGTCTTGGAACGATCACCGGCATCAGGGTTCTGATGATCGTGATACCGATCGCGCTGGCAGTATTGAGTTTCTTTATCTACAAAACGTTCTACACCTTAAAGGGTGAAAAAATGGCAGAAGTGACACGTAAAGTCAATGAGATGCATGCAATTCAGCAGAATGTGAATTGACAATCCGGCATTTCGGAAGAAAAATATCTCCAGGACAGCAGATTTTTGGAGCTGTCTTGGAGAGCACAGTAATTTGTTATTATATTATACCAGGAGGAGGGTTCTATGAGCATATTATTTTGCGAACGCACACGTACCTTTCATTTATTCAACAACGAGATCAGCTATATCATGACGGTCCTTCCCAATGAACATATGGGACAGCTGTATTTCGGCAAGCGGATCCATCATAAGGATGATTTTTCCTATCTTCTGGAAACCGGCTACCGCCCCATGACCTCTTACGTATTCGAAGGAGACAGGTCATTTTCCCTGGAGCATGTAAGGCAGGAATACGGCGTATATGGAACGACGGATTATCGCCGCCCGGCAGTGGAGATCCTTCAGGAAAACGGCAGCCGCCTTTCGGATTTTCGTTATCAGAGCCACACGATTACTGCCGGAAAACCGAAGCTCGCAGGACTTCCGGCCACCTATACAGAAGAGGCTGGTGAGGCGGAAACCCTGACACTGGTTTTGAAGGATCCGGTGACGGAGATCACGCTGCAGCTTTTCTATACGATTTTCGTGGGAGGCGGAATCCTGGCGCGGAGCGCGAAGCTGACCAACCAGGGAAGCAAAGATGTACATCTGCTGACTGCCATGAGCCTGTGCATGGATCTGCCGGACTGCAATTACGAGTGGCTCCAGTTTTCCGGCGCATGGGCACGGGAGCGCCATTTGAAGGTGCGGAGACTGGAACAGGGCATCCAGGCGGTGGACAGCAGAAGAGGGCATTCCTCCCATGAGCACAATCCGTTTATCGTGCTGAGACGTCCGGACACCAATGAATCTCAGGGAGAGGCTATTGGATTCAGCCTGATCTACAGCGGCAATTTCCTGGCGCAGGCGGAGGTAGATACGCATGACACGACCCGGGTGATGCTGGGAATCCATCCTGACAGCTTTGACTGGAAGCTGGAACCGGGGGAAGAATTTCAGACTCCTGAGGCCGTGATGGTTTATTCGGATGCCGGGTTAAACCGTATGAGCCAGACCTTCCACAAGCTCTACCAGAAACGTCTGGCAAGAGGTTACTGGCGGGACCGTCCAAGGCCGATCCTGAATAACAACTGGGAAGCGACATATTTTGATTTTACAGAGGACCGGCTGGTTGAGATCGCGTCCAAAGCAAAGGAATGCGGCGTGGAATTATTTGTTCTGGATGACGGCTGGTTCGGGGAGCGCAGCAGCGACCATGCCGGACTGGGCGACTGGACCGCCAATCGGGAACGTCTGACAAACGGCATCACCGGGCTGGCGGCGCGTATAGAAGACCTGGGGATGAAGTTCGGACTATGGTTTGAGCCGGAGATGGTGAATAAAGATTCCGACCTTTACCGGGCGCATCCGGACTGGATCCTGGAGACACCGGAGAGAAGGTCATCCCATGGGCGCAACCAGTATGTACTTGATTTTTCACGGAAAGAGATCGTAGACTGTATCTATGAAATGATGGCAAAGATCCTACGGGAGGCAAAGGTCTCATATATCAAATGGGACATGAACAGGAGCATCACGGAATGCTATTCCGCCGCGCTTCCGGCCGACCGTCAGGGGGAGGTGTTCCATCGTTATATCCTGGGCGTCTACGACTTATACGAGAGGCTGACTTCTGAGTTCCCGCATGTGCTTTTCGAATCCTGCGCAAGCGGCGGCGGGCGGTTTGACCCGGGAATGCTTTATTATGCGCCCCAGGGCTGGGCAAGCGATGATTCCGATGCGGTCGAACGCTTAAAGATCCAATATGGCACCACCTATTGCTATCCTGTCAGCAGCATCGGAAGCCACGTATCGGTCATTCCGAATCATCAGGTGTTCCGCAGGACACCGCTGCATACACGGGCAAATGTAGCTTACTTCGGCACCTTCGGCTATGAATTGGACCTGAACCATCTGACGGAACAGGAGCAGGAAGAGGTGAAACGCCAGATCGCATTTATGAAGGAATACAGGGAAGTGCTGCAGTTCGGTACGTTTTACCGTCTGTCCAGTCCCTTTGAGGGCAACATCACCTGCTGGATGGCAGTCAGTGAAGACAAGACACAGGCGATTGTCGGATGGTACCGGGTGCTCTGCGGCGTAAACCTGCCCTATGCGAGGGTCCGCCTTCAGGGCCTGGATCCGGAGCTTTGCTACCGGAATCAGGAAACAGGACAGTCCTATTACGGGGATGAACTGATGAATCTGGGCCTGGTTACATCAGATCCATTATCCGGCCAGGTGGAAGATCCAAATGCGGGCTACGGTGATTTTGATTCCAGGCTGTTTGTATTTAAGGCTATATAATGAGACGGAAATCGGCACTTTTGTGTCTGCGATTATGGGGGTTATTCCAATGGATACGCAAAACAAACCTTTTCTGAAACGATGTATCATGATGCTGACAGGGATCCTGTTTATCGGGGTCTGCGTCGGCGCATACAGGCTGAGTTCTTTTGGCGTGGATGCTTTTTCCTGTATGAATCTGGGAATCAGCGGTTTTCTGCATATGAGTTTTGGTACATGGCAGCTGATCCTGAATGCGGGGATTCTGGTAGTTGTGTTCTTCAACGCACGACAGGGCATCGGAGCCGGCACCATTGTCAACATGATCTGTGTTGGTTATCTGGCAGACTTTATCTGCTGGATATTCCAGGATATCATAAAACTGGAAATGACACTGCCGCTTCGGATTATTGCTCTGATCATCGGCTGTATCTTTGCCGGGATGGGCGTAGCATTTTATATGGTAGCGGAGATGGGGGTTGCTCCTTATGACAGTGTCGCAACCATTATACAAAATCGAAGCCATGACAGGATTCCATTTCAAAATGCCCGTGTCATGAGTGATGTCACGGTGGTTGTGATCGGTGTGGTATTCTGTCTCATGTCCCGTGGAGATCTGCGCCGAATCATCGGAATCGGCACCATCTGCAGCGCGCTTTTGAACGGACCTTTGATTCAGTTCTTTAAGACCCATGTGGCGGAGCCAGTTATGAACGGAAAATGATGCTGTCAAAATGCGGCTGACGGAAAATGGATGCGTCCCTGCAATATATCCTGAGTTTCGCTGAATCTCATAGCGATATATTGTACACAAAACCATTTTCCGTCAGCCGTATTTTAGATAGATTTCATTAAGATGATTCATTGATACCTAACCCGGATAAACCGGAAAAGTTTTTTTGCATTTCCTCCAAATTTCAAGTACAATAAAGAAAAATATTGGAGGATGTGTTCATGTTACTTACGGATAAATATGCTGACAAAATGAATGGTATCATCACTTGCTATGACCGTATGATCATCCAGGGCTATATCCCCGGATGGAGTTATGCGGAAGGTATGACCAGCTATTTAAAAGCCAACAACATCCGTATTTTTGATTTTTCGACTTTCTCCCAGCCCCTTACGGAACAGGTTCGTGTAAATGCCCAGCGCATTGCAGATGAAAACGGCATCCAGATTGAGTTCATCCGGAAACTCCGGGCGTTCCGAAAAGATGACCGCATCCAGGAGATCATTCAGAAAACCGGTAAGTCTGAGGGGCTGATTCATATCTTTTCTGCCATGGAACAATGCAATACTTATAAGCCATGGCATGATAAAACAACCGGAAAAACATTCCTTAAGTTTGACCAAAGCAAATGTCTCCATTATTACTTTTATTTTATAGATAAAGAACTCGGCTTGTGTTATCTCCGGGTTCCCACCTGGGCTCCCTTCCGACTGCAGTTCTACATGAACGGTCATAATCTTCTGGCCCATAAGCTGCAAAAGAAAGGGATCACTTACCGTATGCATGATAACGCCTTCCTTGAAATCTCAGATGTCGAAACTGCCCAGAAACTATCTGACAGAATCAACCCGGAAGGTCTCCATAAAATCCTGGATGTATTTGCAAAACGCTACTGTCCCATTGCGGAATCGCTCGGTCTCGGCTACACTTGGACAGTCCAACAGATTGAGTGTGCAACCGATATCATGTTCAAACAGGCCTGTGACCTGGAGCCCCTTTATGATGAGATCATCCGGACGGCAATCTTTACGGTAAAGCCGGATAACATCGCTGCATTCCTGGGACAGCGCATTACCTATAACTGTAAGAAAGAAGTCGGTACAAACTATAACCAGCGTATTCTCGGTACGAGAATCAAACACCATATGGGTGATGTATCAATTAAAATGTATGATAAATTTGGCTGTGTCTTACGGATAGAAAGTACTTGCAATGACATCGGGACTTTTCGTGTAAAACGGAAAGTGGAACACAGGGACGGCAGTTCCACAGAACAAAAAGCGCCTTTGAAAAAAAGTATTTATAGCCTGTATCAGTTATTCACAATCATGAAAGCCGCCAACTACCGGTATCTGGAATTCGTATCATCCTTTGATGACCACAGCGGCGGAAAGAAGAATCTTACAAAAGCAACAGAGGCTGTTAAGGAGAAAGGCCGTTCCTACCGTGGGCTGAACTTCTTTTCCCCAAAAGATCTGTTGGTACTGGAAGTGATCAGCCGGGGCGAATACATGACTTTTGGAATGCAGGGAAAGGATATCCGCCGCCATCTGGAGGATATCAGTCCGTCTGCCATGTCGAGAATTTTTAAGCGGCTCCGTCTCCATGGGATTATTGAACGGGTTCAAGGAACTTATAAGTATTTTACAACAGCTTACGGCAAAGAGGTCATTGCGGCAGGATTAACCGTTAGAAACCTTGTGCTTATACCAGCATTGGCATAAGTGTTTTTCTTATGCAGAAATTTTGCCATTTTGCGTCAAAAAATATTTATAAGTGGCCTAAAGGAGTCACAAGTCACGCCTGGTCAGGGTGTGACCTGCAGCCTAAAGGTTACTGTTCACACGGCGTCGTGCACCCCGCTGCACGGCGTCCGGCCAATAAAGTAACATTTGCCATAATATCCAGCCCCTCGCCGAAGGCGACTTAAAATGGGCTGGATACGGTTACTGGAGCACCCAAAGGGTGTGAACAGTAACGCCTAAAGGAAAAATAAGTGTAAACCCGAACAGGAAAAGTATTTTCAAATCGCGTATGACATGATACAATAATCACAGATTTTTTTACTTATTATGCGGACACTTCGGGAGCGGATGGTATGGACAGGATCGCCCAGAATATTTTCAAAGCAGTACATGAGGGAAAATGGCTCAGCATAGAATATAAAAACCAGAGAGACCAGATCACAAACTACTGGATCGCGATCCACGGGATCAATGTCAGGAAACGCAGTCTCAAGGTAGAAGGCTTTCATCTGATGATGCATACGGTAGAGCAGTACGACTTTATTTATATTGATTCTATCCTGTCCGCCGCAGTCGTGGAGGCTTCCAGCTGCAGGATCGAAGAGCGGCTTGTGGAGGACATAGAACAGAACCCGGAAAAATATGAACCACTTTTCGGACAGGCTGTAAACCTGAAGATCCTCAATTACCTGATCGACTGCAACCGTCTGGACACCCAGCCCTACCAGTGCGAGTATTCCCTGCTTGAACACCTGGACGGCAGCTCTTTCAAAAATGGAGAATATTCCCTGGACAAGGAGCAGTTCCGGCAGCTGGTCCGGCAGTTCCAGGACGAGAGCACCCGGCCGGAGAAGCATAAAAGCTGGCAGTACCGCCAGCTGGTCATGAATGAATTGAGTATCCTGGTCAAGGGCCGGAGCAGCCAGAGAGAAGCGCTGTATGTTCTTGCGTACCGGAAGCTGTATCTGGATGTGAAGCGGCGTGTCCTCCAGCCGGACAGAGAGATTACGATCAGCCGGGAATTTACTGTCAACGGAGAGAAGGAAAGTATCCGGAAATATATGGATCCGGCAGATTATGACCTGCTTGCGGAATTTACCCGGCACAGGGAGACGATCAAAGACCGGATCACACATTATCATTCGCTTAAGCAGGGGATCGATGACCGCCCCTATATCATCGCCCTTGCAAGAGATATCAAGGTGGATCTGAACAAGGAGTATGAAGCGGTCATCAAAAGCCTGGAGGAAGGAAAAGAGACTCAGCCCGTTAAAGCTTTTTTCGGAAAGCTGCTGAGCAAACCCCAGCGGAGGAAGGATTACCCGCTGGCGCTTTTGGAACACCGGGCCAATCTGGATCAGCTTCTTGCGATCCACAATGCTGTGAAATATCCGGTCACCTATGTCCAGGGTCCGCCCGGCACCGGAAAGTCACATACGATCATCAACAGCATCATCACTGCATTTTTTAATGAAAAAACAGTGCTTCTGGCATCCTACAACAACCACCCCATTGATACGGTGGTGGAAAAACTCCGGTCCATTCCCTACAAACAGGGAGAAGATATCCCCTTCCCGGTGATCCGCCTGGGAAATACAAACCTTGTAAAGCAGGCGCTTCTCGATATCCGGGAACAGTATGAACGGATCAAAGACAAGCCGGTTTTTGAGGGAACGCTGGAAAAAAATAAAGACAATAAGATCAACCGCACCAGGAAACTGACAGAGCTTTTGAAAAAATACGAGAATACGTTGGCACTGCGAGAAAAACAGGAGGCGATCGAGTGCCTGCTCGGCAGCACACAGCATCTGACTTTCCAGACTGACCTGCAGGGAAGGCAATTGGAAGAAATACGCCGGGAGCTGCAGGAGATCGGCGAGATCACCAATGAACAGGCGCTCTCACTTTTGGATGACGATGAAGCGGAATTTAAAAAATACCTGAATTTCACCGCCATCAAATATCTCAAACGTCTGGGGGAACCCAAAAACGGGGATCTGCGTCATATCCTGGAGATGGACGACGAGAACGAGAAGGTAAAAGCATTTCACAGTTATCTGAATGAGACAGAAAATGTAAAAAAATTCCTGCGCATTTTCCCTGTGGTTGCCACCTCCTGTATCTCGTCCCACCGGATCGGGAGCCCGGAGGCACATTTTGACCTGACCATCATAGATGAGGCCAGTCAGTGCAGCACGGCCATGTCCCTGCTTCCTGTCATCCGGGGAAAGAATCTGATGCTGGTGGGAGATCCCCAGCAGCTGAACCCGGTGATCCTTCTGGACAGTAAGGACAATGAGATCCTTAAGCAGCGTTACCAGATTCCGCAGGAATACGATTATCTGGATAATTCCATTTACAAGACATTCCTGGCAAATGACGCTGTCAGCGAGGAAATTCTTTTGCGGCATCACTATCGATGCTGCAGATCGATCATTGAGTTCAACAACATAAAATATTACAACAGCAGATTGAAGATCGAGAGCCGGGAGAAGCCGGAACAGCCCCTCGTCTATGTGGATGTCAAAGGCAATGAGACGGAACTGAAAAACGCGGCTCCCCGGGAGGCAGAGCAGATTGTCCGGTACGTGATGGAAAACCGGGATAAGAAGATCGGGATCATCACGCCTTTCGCCAACCAGAAAGAATGCATCAGCCGGATGCTCAAAGACAAGGGGATCCAGGATGTGTCCTGCGGTACGGTCCATGCGTTTCAGGGAGATGAGAAAGATATCATCTTATTTTCCACAGCGGTAACGGATCAGATGTCGGAGAAAACCTACGGGTGGCTGAAAAACAACCGGGAGCTGATCAACGTAGCCACTTCCCGGGCGAGAGAAAAACTGGTCCTGTTTTCCAGTACAAAGAATCTGGAACGCCTCCATGACGAGGCGGAGAAGGACGATATGTACGAGCTGGCCCGGTATGTGAGCAGCAAAGGACTCTGCCGTGTCTCCCCGGATGAGGTGCACTCCCGTGCTTTGGGCATCAAGCCTTACAGCGCGCAGATCGAGGCGGATTTTCTGGTCAGTCTCAATCATGCCCTTGGAAATATCCTGAATAACGGGCGGAAGTGTAAGGTGGAAAATGAAGTAGACGTTTCACAGGTATTCCGTGACGGACACACAGGGGAAGGACTGTTTTATAATGAAAGGTTTGATTTTGTAATATATGAAAAGGAATACGGCGGCGGGGAAAAGCCGATCCTGGCTATTGAACTGGACGGAAAAGAACACCAGGATGAATCGCTGGTAAAGCAGAGGGACAGGCAGAAGACAGAGGTCTGCAGAACACATGGATTTGAACTGATCCGGGTGGAAAATTCCTACGCCAGACGATACTATTATATCAAAGGGATTTTGGAGGAGTATTTCAGAAAAATCAGATAAAGCATAAAATCAAGACAAAAAGGAATGAGGCGCCTGTAAGCATCATAACTTAAAAAGCAGGACAAAGGGAAAGGGGAGGGCACAGAACAAATGTTAAACATGTTTCGAAAAAAACAGCCGGTAAAGAAGGAATACGACAGGGCTAACCAGAAGCCTGTCCTGCGCTGCAGTATCTGTACGGGAGAGCAGGTGGCAGGCTTTAAAAATATTCATACAGGACAATGGGAAGAGGTGATGCTGATCAAAAATGAGGAGGATCTGGAGACATTTAAGAGGACGTATGATCTGAAGGAGGTGGCGAAGGAATACTGACGAAAAAAACAGGAAAAATTTGTATACTATTTACAGTGAAAAGTGCTTGTTAATTTATTGTCAATGTGTTATTATTATGAAAGCGGTGGCAAAATACGACAGGATTTGCCAGCTGAGTAACTTGTAGTAAAAAACAATAGGTTAAAGGAGAAAAAACATGAGCAGCAAAATCACAATCATTGGAGCCGGAAGCGTAGGCTCAACAATTGCGTACACATTGTCTGGAGAGGACATCGCGTCCGAGATCGTCATGATCGACATCAACAAGGAAAAGGTAGAAGGCGAAGTGATGGATATCGAGCAGGGAACATGCTTCAGAGATCCTGTTTCTATTGTTGCGGGCGAGTATGAGGACGCAAAAGATTCCGATATCGTGATCATTACTTCAGGAATCGCGCGTAAACCAGGACAGACAAGAATTGAGCTGACCCAGACTAACGTTAATATCTTAAAACAGATCACACCGGAGATCGTAAAAGCGGCTCCCAAGGCGCTTTATATCATCGTAAGCAATCCGGTTGATATCATGACCTATGTATTTACCAAGATTTCGGGGCTTCCGGAGAATCAGATCATCGGTTCCGGAACAATTCTGGATTCCGCACGTCTTCGCTGCGGTCTTTCCGAACATTTTAAAGTTGCACAGAGAAATATCCATGCATATGTATTCGGCGAGCATGGAGATACTTCCTTTATTCCTTGGTCAACGGCAAGGATCGCGGGTGTCAACGTAGACGATTACTATGAGATGATGCCGGGCTTTGAGAAACTGGATAAAGAAGCAATGCTTACATATGTACAGAAATCCGGCGGCAAGATCATTGCAAATAAGGGAGCTACCTTCTATGCAGTAACAAGGGGCGTGTGCAGATTATGCAGTATCCTGATGTCTGCTTCCGAATCCGTGACCACTGTATCTTCCATGATGCACGGCGAATACGGCATTGAGGATGTCTGCCTGAGTACACTTGCACTGGTCGGACCCAAAGGGATCCACAGCAAGATTCCGATGACTCTGACAGAGGAAGAGGTAGAGAAACTCAAGATCAGTGCGGATGCGCTGAAGTCAGTCATCGCTCAGATTGAATTATAAAGTCAAAGACCCCGCAGCAAGCTGACGGGGCATGAAGATTCCAGCGCAGCAGTTTGCGCGTCTGCGCAGGCAAGCCGTCGGTTTTCCTGAAAAACGGACGGCATATCATAAAAAAGAAAGGATAGCGAGAACTATGAAGTACAGTTATTATCCGGGATGCACTTTGAGAACAAAGGCAAAGGATCTGGATGCTTATGCCAGGGCTTCCGCAAAAGCACTGGGATTTGAACTGGAAGAGATTGAAGACTGGCAGTGCTGCGGCGGCGTCTATCCGCTGGGTACTGACGAGATCGCTACAAAGCTGTCTTCTGTCCGCGCCCTGAATGAGGCAAAGGTAAAAGGACAGAGTCTTGTGACACTGTGTTCCGCATGCCATCATGTGATCAAGCGTGTCAATGACGACATGAAGAACGTAGAGGACATCCGTACCAGGGCAAACAACTATATGGAGCTTGAAGAGCCTTATGCAGGCGAGACAGAGGTCCTTCATTTCTTAGAGGTTCTTCGTGACAGGGTTGGATTCGACGAGCTGAAGAAAAAGGTGACCAATCCTCTGACAGGAAAGAAGATCGGCGCTTACTATGGATGCCTGCTTCTTCGTCCGAGCAGCCTTTTAGCTTTTGACGATCCAGAGAATCCGAAGATCATCGAGGACTTTATCCGTGCGATCGGAGCGGAGCCGGTGGTTTACCCGTACCGCAATGAGTGCTGCGGCGGCTACATTTCCCTGAAGGAAAAGGACATGTCCAAAACGATGTGTGAGAAGATTATGGACAGCGCGGAAGGGTTCGGCGCGGAGATGCTGATCACGGCCTGCCCGTTATGTCTGTATAATCTGAACAAGAGCAGCGGGAAGCTCCCGGTGGTTTACTTCACGGAGCTGCTGGCAGAGGCTCTCGGCGTAAAGGAGGAGGTGCAGAAGTCATGAGTTCTGAAAAGAAACAGGCCGAACTGATCAAAGAGATCAGCGGCGTCAATCCGTTGAAATGCATGAAATGCGGTAAATGCTCTGCATCCTGTCCGTCTTATAACGAGATGGATATCAAGCCGCATCAATTTGTATCCTATGTGGTCAATGAAGATATTGAAAGCCTGGTAAATTCCAAGTCGCTCTGGAAATGTCTTTCCTGCTTCGCGTGTGTGGAGAGATGTCCCCGCGACGTGAAGCCGGGAAAACTGATCGACGCGGCAAGACAGGTCGTAGTGCGTCAGAAAGACCAGGATTATCTGTCGCCAAACGAAATTCCGGAATTACTGGACCCGGAACTTCCGCAGCAGTTATTAGTCAGTGCATTCAGAAGATATAGGAGGTGAGGTCTAAGTGCAGAGGATAGGAGTATTTGTCTGCCATTGCGGAAGCAATATCGCCGCAACGGTAGATGTAAAAAAAGTCGTAGATATGGCACAGATGGAGCCGGGCGTTGTCCATGCCGAAGACTACCAGTATATGTGTTCCGAGGCGGGACAGGCGAAGATCGCGGCGGCAATCCATGAAAAAGGGCTGACAGGAGTTGTAGTATGTTCCTGTTCCCCGCGTATGCATGAAACCACATTCAGAAAGGCAGCAGAGCGTGCCGGACTGAATCCGTATATGGTGGAGATCGCCAACATCCGTGAGCATTGTTCCTGGATTCACAAGGATATGGAGGAAGGAACAAAGAAGGCGGTTATCCTGATGCGTGCGGCGGTTGCGAAGGTGAACTTAAACGCGCCGCTCCAGGCAGGAGAGAGCCGCGTGACCAAGAGAGCGCTTGTGATCGGCGGCGGTATCGCAGGAATCCAGACCGCTCTGGATATTGCGGACGCGGGCTATGAAGTGGACATTGTGGAGAAGACACCCAGCATCGGCGGAAGGATGTCACAGCTGGACAAGACATTCCCCACGCTGGACTGCTCCGCATGTATCCTGACACCGAAGATGGTGGAAGCGGCGGCACACGACAAGATCAAGATTTATACATACAGTGAAGTAGACAAAGTGAGCGGTTTCGTAGGCGACTTCACGGTAGACATCCGCAAGAAGGCAAGAAGCGTGGATATGGACAAATGTACAGGCTGCGGCGTCTGCCAGGAAAAATGTCCGTCCAAGAAGGCACCCAGCGAATTTAACCGGGGCCTGAATACAAGAAGCGCGATCTACACGCCGTTTGCACAGGCAATCCCGAATGTTCCGGTGATCGACCGGGAAGCCTGCATCAAGTTCAAGACCGGCAAATGCGGACTCTGTTCCAAGGTTTGCCAGGCAGGAGCTATTGATTACGAGCAGAAGGATGAGATCGTAACAGAGAAGTACGGTGCTATCGTAGTTGCCACCGGATTTGACACCATCAACCTGGAAAAATATGACGAGTATGCGTACAGCCAGAGCAAAGACGTCATCACCTCCCTGGAATTAGAGCGTGTGATGAACGCGGCTGGACCGACCCACGGCCATCTGGAGAGACTTTCTGACGGAAAAGCGCCGAAGGAGATCGTATTTATCCAGTGTGTGGGAAGCCGCTGTTCCGACGACAGAGGAAAACCGTACTGCTCCAAGATCTGCTGTATGTACACCGCAAAGCATGCTATGCTGATCCGCGACAAATATCCGGATGTGAACGTGACCGTATTCTATATCGATGTCCGTACACCGGGCAAGAACTTTGACGAGTTCTACAGAAGAGCGGTGGAACAGTATGGAGTGAATTACATCAAGGGCCAGGTCGGAAAGGTCATTCCCCAGCCCGACGGCAAGCTGTTGGTTCAGGGCTCTGACCTTCTGGACAACCGTCAGATCCTGAAAGAAGCGGATATGGTGGTCCTGGCAACAGCCATCGAACCGAATCCGGATGTGCGCAAGATTGCAACCATGCTGACCGCAAGTATCGACACCAACAACTTCCTCACCGAAGCACATGCCAAGCTGCGTCCGGTAGAATCTCCCACAGCGGGTATCTTCCTGTCCGGCGTATGCCAGGGACCCAAGGATATTCCGGAGACCGTTGCCCAGGCAGGCGCTGCAGCGGTGAAGGCGATCGGGCTTCTTGCGAAGGATAAGCTGATGACCAATCCGTGTACCGCACAGGCAGATATCCTGCTCTGCAACGGATGCTCCACCTGTGAGAACGTATGCCCATACGGTGCGATCACCTATGAGGACAAAGAAGTCAATGACCACGGAATCCGTGAGACCCGCCGTATCGCAGTGGTAAACAACGCGCTCTGCCAGGGCTGCGGCGCATGTACCGTTGCATGTCCGTCAGGAGCCATGGATCTGCAGGGATTCTCAAATAGACAGATTATAGCGGAGGTGGATGCAATATGTCGTTAGAAAATAAAGAATTCAAACCGAAAATTGTAGCGTTCTGCTGTAACTGGTGCAGTTATGCAGGAGCTGACCTGGCAGGAAGCAGCCGTCTGTCCTATCCTGCTGACGTAAAGATCATCCGCGTTCCCTGTTCCTGCCGTGTGAATCCGATGTTCATCTTAAGGGCATTTGAGAAAGGCGCGGACGGAGTGATCATGTGCGGATGCCACCCGGGAGACTGCCATTACAGTACCGGCAACTATTACGCAAGAAGGCGTATGACCCTGTTGTTCTCCATGCTGGATTACATCGGTGTGGAAAACGGCCGTACACGCGTAGAGTGGGTATCTGCGGCAGAGGGTGTGAAGTTCTCTGAGACAATGAACAGTTTTGTAGAGAAGATCTATTCTCTTGGCGAAAATGTAAGATTGGGGGATTTAAGATGCAAGAATTAGTAAACCGTGCAAAAGAACTGCTGGCAGATGGGACTGTGGCACGGGTTCTCGGCTGGAAAGCCGGAGACTTGCCTTATAACCCGGAGCCGGCTTACTTTGAGACAGCGGAAGCTCTGGAGGATTTCGTGTATAACGGATTCTGCGGGGCCAACCTGAGCAAATATATGATCGAGGCATCCAAGCTGGAAGGTAAGACATTGGTTTGCTTAAAGCCATGCGATACATACAGCTTCAACCAGTTGATCAAGGAACACCGCGTAGACAGGGACAAAGCCTATATCGTAGGTGTGGGATGCAAGGGAAAACTGGATATCGAACGGATCAAAAAGCAGGGGATCAAGGGAATCGAGAGCATTGAAGGCGCGGAGATCACCGATGCTGCAGATACCCTTAAGGTCCATACCATCTATGGAGAAAAGACCTGCGCCTATGCAGACGCTATGCTGGAAAGATGTCATGTCTGCAAGGGAAAGGACCACATGATCTACGATGAGCTGATCGGAGAGTCCAAGGAAACCAAGGATGGGGAACGGTTTGACGAAGTGGCAAGGATCGAGGCTATGAGCCCGGAGGAGAAGTTTGCATTCTTCCAGAGCGAATTGAGCAAGTGCATCCGCTGCAATGCCTGCAGAAATGCATGTCCGGCCTGCAGCTGCCGCAAGTGCGTATTCGACAGCAACAAGTTCGACAGCTCCCAGAAAGCCAATGTGGATACCTTTGAGGAAAAGATGTTCCATATCATCCGCGCGTTCCATGTGGCAGGAAGATGTACAGACTGCGGAGAATGCAGCCGCGTATGTCCCCAGGGAATCCCGCTCCACCTGTTCAACCGCAAGTTTATCAAGGATATTGACGAGCTGTACGGCGAATACCAGGCAGGGGAAGATACCGAATCAAAAGCACCGCTTACAAACTATACGTTTGAAGACGCGGAACCAAGTATTGTAGGAAAGAGGGGATAATGTATGTATAAGATAGCAAAAAAAGATCTTTCCGCATTATTCCATTTAATCGCGGATAGCCAGGAACTGTATCTTCCGGTGAAAACCGCCGGGCAGACCAATTTTGCGGCATGGACTGAGGACGCAGAGGTGGATCTGGATACATTGAAGACCGTAAAATCAGCGAAAGATGCATTTTTCCCGCAGAGCGAAGGTCTTTACACCGTAAAAAAAGAAGGAAAGAAGATGTCCGTAGAGCCTCAGACGCTGAAAGAGCAGGACTTTGTCGTATTCGGTATGAAAGCCTGCGACGTGAAGGGGATCGAGGTACTGGACAACGTATTCCTTACAGATCCTGTCGATACCTTTTATGCGGCAAGAAGGGATCACGGAACCATCGTTGCCATGGCCTGCCACGAACCGGAAGAGACCTGCTTCTGCAAGGTGTTCGGCGTGGATGCGGCTCAGCCGGCGTCGGACGTAGCAGTCTGGACGGTAGGCGAGGATCTTTTCTGGAAAGCGCTGACCGAAAAAGGCGAGACGCTGACAGCGGCGGTGAAGGAGCTGCTCTCGGACGCTGACGAAGCAGCCGTTGAAGCGGAGAAGGAAGCAATCCACAAAATCGTGGAAAAGCTCCCCTATATGAACCTTTCTCTGGAAGGATGGAACGGGGATGCCCTTACGGAAAAATTTGACTCCCCGATCTGGGAAGAATTATACAAGCCATGTCTGGCATGCGGCACCTGTACGTTTGTGTGCCCAACCTGCCAGTGCTATGATATCAAGGATTATACCGCAGGAAACAGCGTTTCCCGTTACAGATGCTGGGATTCCTGTATGTATTCCGACTTTACGATGATGGCCCACGGCAACAACCGCACCAGCCAGATGCAGCGGTTCCGCCAGCGGTTCATGCACAAGCTGGTATATTATCCGGCCAACAACGACGGGATGTATTCCTGCGTAGGCTGCGGACGCTGCGTAGAAAAATGTCCGTCCGCCCTGAACATCGTGAAGGTCGTGAAAGCATTTCAGAATCAGGGAGGTGAAAAATAATGGGTGAATGTACATGTCATAAGAATTATACATTAGATACTCTGATCCCCCAGGTAGGCGTGATCACGGATATCCGGGAAGAGACTCCGGACGTAAAGACGTTCCGCGTCAATGCGCCGGAGGGCGGCAAGCTGTTCGAGCATATGCCGGGACAGTGCGCCATGGTCTGTGCGCCGGGTATCAGCGAAGGTATGTTTTCCATTACTTCTTCGCCGACCAACAAGGAATATCAGGAGTTCAGTATTAAGAAATGCGGAATCCTGACAGATTATCTCCACAGCCTGGAGGTGGGCGACGAGATCACGGTCCGCGGCCCCTACGGCAACTCATTTCCGGTGGAGACAGAGTTAAAAGGCAAGAACCTTCTGTTTATCGCAGGCGGTATCGGCCTTGCGCCCCTCCGTTCCGTGATCAATTACGTGCTGGATAACCGTGCGAATTACGGTACCGTAGATATTGTCTATGGTTCCCGCTCCGCGGACGACCTGGTCCAGCTCAAGGAGATCCAGGAAGTCTGGATGAAGGCAGAGGGCGTGAATGTATACCTGACCATCGACCGTGAGCAGGAAGGCTGGGACGGCCATGTTGGATTTGTTCCGAATTATGTGAAGGAGCTTGGATTTGATACGGACAAGACAGCGCTCGTGTGCGGACCTCCGATCATGATCAAGTTCGTGCTTGCAGGCTTAAAGGAACTTGGATTTACCACAGAGCAGGTTTATACGACACTGGAGCTCCGGATGAAGTGCGGAGTCGGAAAGTGCGGACGCTGCAACATCGGTTCCAAGTACGTGTGCAAGGACGGTCCGGTATTCCGGTATGATGAGATTGATGAACTTCCGAATGAATACTAAGGCTCGATTGGATGAACATGAAATAATCAAAGAAAGGACATGAATGACATGGAAAAGATGGTAAATGTATATTTTTTCGGTAAAAAATACAGCGTACCTGCAGAACTTACGATCATGACTGCGATGGAATATGCCGGATATACACTGGGAAGAGGATGTGGCTGCCGTCATGGTTTCTGCGGAGCATGTGCGACGATCTACAGGATCAAGGGAAAAAATGAATTAAAGACCTGCCTTGCCTGCCAGACACAGGTAGAAGAGGGCATGTACGTGGCAAGTATCCCCTTCTTCCCGACAGATAAGAGGACTTATGAGATCAAGGATATCAAGCCGACCCAGCAGATCATGATGGAACTGTATCCGGAGATCTACAGCTGTATCGGATGCAACGCATGTACGAAAGCATGTACCCAGGATCTGAATGTAATGCAGTATATTGCATACGCACAGCGGGGCGAATTTGAGAAATGCGCGGAAGAGTCCTTTGACTGTGTCAGCTGCGGATGCTGTTCCGTAAGATGTCCGGCAGGAATCTCCCATCCGATGGTTGGACTTCTGGCAAGACGTCTCACCGGCAAGTACATCGCGCCTGAGACCGAGCATCTCAAAAACCGTGTGGACGAGGTGAACCGGGGCGAGTATGACAGCCTGATCGAGCAGATCATGCAGAAGCCGATCGAAGAGATGCAGGAACTTTACAACACAAGAGAGATTGAGAAATAGGGGAGGGTCGAATATGTATACACCATATCCAGAGAATATGATGGAATCCATCAAAAAGGTAGAGGCTACAAGAGCAGAACGTATGTCTACAGAACCAAGACGTCTGACTGCTGACGAAAAAGATGCTCTCCTGAAGGAATTTCATCCGGATTATAATCCAGATGCGTTTGCAGAGATTAAAGTAGGCCCCAACAAAGGACAAAAAGCACCCCTTGAACTGGCTGAAATGCTTCACTCTACAAGCCGTCTTGTGGAGGAGAAGGTTGACATTACGAAGGTGGATTATGACGTAGATGTGCTTGTGATCGGCGGCGGCGGCGCTGGTTCCTCCTGTGCCATCGAAGCGCACAATGCAGGCGCAAATGTAATGATCGTGACAAAACTCCGTATTGGCGATGCAAATACGATGATGGCCGAAGGCGGTATCCAGGCGGCAGATAAGGAAAATGATTCTCCGGTACAGCATTATCTGGACGCATTCGGCGGCGGACATTTTGCTGCAAAGCCGGAACTGGTAAAACGCCTTGTAATGGAAGCGCCTGACGCGATCAAATGGCTGAACGAACTGGGCGTTATGTTTGACAAGGATGCAGACGGACGGATGGTAACGACCCACGGCGGCGGTACATCCAGAAAGAGAATGCATGCATGTAAGGACTACTCCGGTGCAGAGATCATGCGTACACTCCGCGACGAGGTATTGAACCTTCAGATTCCGGTGGTAGAATTTACTTCTGCGGTAGAGATCATCAAGGATGAGAAAGGCCAGGCTGCAGGCGCGGTCCTTCTCAATATGGAGACAGGAGATTATTCTGTTGCCAGAGCAAAGACGGTTGTGATCGCAACAGGCGGCGCGGGAAGAATGCATTACCAGGGATTCCCCACATCCAACCACTACGGGGCAACGGCAGACGGTCTTGTACTGGGATACAGGGCAGGAGTACCGCTTCTGTACCAGGATTCCATCCAGTACCATCCCACAGGCGTGGCGTATCCGGTGCAGATCCTGGGCGCTCTTGTGACAGAGAAGGTTCGTTCTGTCGGCGCGCAGCTTGTCAATGCAAATGGGGAAGCTTATATTCATCCTCTGGAGACCCGCGACGTCAATGCTTCAGGCGTAATCCGTGAATGCAGGGAAGGCCGCGGCGTAGAGACGCCCGACGGAGAGCACGGCGTATGGCTTGATACACCGATGATCGAGATTCTCGGAGGAGAGGGAACGATCGAAAAGAGAATCCCTGCCATGTTCCGTATGTATATGAAGTATGGAATCGATATGAGAAAAGTTCCGATCCTGATCTATCCGACACTGCATTATCAGAACGGCGGTCTTGAGATCGACGGAGAAGGCTTCGCAAAGAACATTCCGAATCTTCTGGCAGCAGGAGAGGCAGCAGGCGGAATCCACGGAACAAACAGACTGATGGGCAATTCCCTTCTTGATGTCATCGTATTCGGCCGGAACGCAGGTAAGAAAGCAGCGGCAAAGGCAAAAGAAGTTGAACTTGGCGCTATGAATCTTGACCATGTGGCAAGCTATGACGAGGAATTAAAGGGCGCTTCTGCAGCGACAGGA
Organism: Lachnospiraceae bacterium M18-1; assembly: GCA_000403295.2. Lineage (GTDB taxonomy): Bacteria > Bacillota > Clostridia > Lachnospirales > Lachnospiraceae > Schaedlerella. Next base: position 789,850 of record KE159609.1, read on the forward strand.
GAGGTATCACCGAAGCTTCTTCCGAAGTATGCGCGCCATGAGAGATAATCGATAGCAGTATTGGGAACGGGGGTGCCGGGAAGGGATGATATTTCCACCTGCACGAGTCGATTGGAGGCTCTTTAGAGCATCCAACCGTACAGGTGGCAATATTTCGAGTGAGAAAAATCAGTTTCCGGCAGCCCCGCCGTGAATATAAAGAAGGAGATTAAGTTATGCGTGAGATAGAAGTAAGCAAGATTACGGAAGTCGTAGAAAAACTTTGTATCGAAGCAAATGAGCATCTTCCGGAAGACGTGAAATGCGCGATTAAAGACTGCCGTGCCTGCGAGGACGGAGAGATCGCGAAGGGCGTCCTGGATAATATCATCGAGAATTTTGAGATTGCGGACAGCGAGTGCGTGCCGATCTGCCAGGATACCGGCATGGCATGTGTATTTTTAGAGATCGGCCAGGATGTGCATCTGACAGGCGGCAGCCTTGCGGAAGCGGTTGACGAGGGTGTACGCCGGGGTTACGACAAGGGATATCTTCGGAAATCCGTTGTAAAAGACCCGGTTCGCCGCGGAAACACAGGAGACAACACACCGGCAATGCTCTACACAGAGATCGTTCCCGGCGAGCAGATCAAGATCACCGTTGGACCGAAGGGCTTCGGAAGCGAGAATATGAGCCAGATCCGTATGTTTAAGCCGTCTCACGGCCTGCAGGGGATCAAGGACTTCATCCTGGAGGTTGTGGAGACCGCAGGCCCCAATCCCTGCCCGCCGATGGTAGTGGGCGTTGGAATCGGCGGAACCTTTGACAAGGCTGCCCTTCTGGCGAAAAAAGCGCTGATGCGGCCCATTGATTCCTCCAATCCGGATCCCTTCTATGCAGACCTGGAAAAAGAGATGCTGGAAAAAGTCAACAAGCTGGGCATCGGACCCCAGGGCTTCGGCGGAAAGACGACAGCGATCGGTTTGAATATTGAGACATTGCCAACCCATATTGCAGGCATGCCATGTGCAGTGAATATCAACTGCCATGTAACACGTCATAAATCGGAGGTGATCTAAGATGGCAGCAAAAAAGATTACATTACCATTGACAGAGGAACTTGCAAAGACACTGCACGCAGGCGACAGCGTTCTTGTGACAGGAACGATCTATACGTCCCGGGACGCAGGCCATAAGCGGATGTGCGAGGCTCTGGCAAAAGGCGAAGAGATTCCATTTGATCCGAAAGATGCGACCATCTACTATGTAGGGCCGACTCCGGCAAAACCGGGCCAGGTCATCGGTTCTGCAGGACCGACCACCAGCGGGCGTATGGATGCTTACGCGCCGACTATGATGTCCGTAGGCGCACGCGGAATGATCGGAAAAGGCGCACGTCTTCCGGAAGTCATCGACGCGATGAAGAAGTATTCCGGCGTTTACTTCGGAGCCATCGGCGGAGCGGGAGCTCTGCTTGCAAAATGTATCAAAAAAGCAGAACTGATCGCTTTTGAAGATCTGGGTGCGGAAGCGCTGAGAAAGCTTTATGTTGAGGATATGCCGCTGGTTGTCATCATTGACAGCGAGGGAAATAACCTGTACGAGAGCGGAAGAGCCGCTTATCTGGAAGAGCATAAAGAGTAATTGTAGGACATTCATACAGACAGCGGGCCTCTGGCGGCTTGCTGTCTTTTACCATAGTATGCAGATCGGCTGCCGATGCGGTGCTGTATGATTCAGGAAGAAATGCAGTTCTGCACTGGCAGCGGATATTCTGTATTTACAGAAGGGAGTCATAAGACATGGAGTTATTTGGAGGAATATTGGCAGTAAAGGCTGTAGTATTTCTTACGTTTTCGGTCTTTGCGATCGCGGCCATCGGGTATGCGATCGGTAAGATCACCGTAAAAGGAATCAACCTTGGAACGGCCGGGGTATTTATCATTGCTCTGGTTTACGGATGCCTGCTGTACACAAAACTGTCAGACAACCTGATGGCGGGAGAGACGACCTTTGCTACGGACGCGCTGAAAATCGTGGAAAATATGGGGCTCATCTTTTTCGTGACCTCTGTCGGCTTTATTGCAGGGCCGAATTTTTTTGGAAACCTGAAACGGAACTTCAAATCCTATGTTCTGCTGGGCGCAGTGATCATTCTTGCAGCGGCGGTTACCTGCGTCGCATGTATTCTGATCGGTTCTAACTTTACGGATCTGGAACATGAGCAGTTCCGGGCGATCATGGTGGGCCTGCTTTCCGGAGCGCTGACCAGTACGCCTGCATTTTCTGCATCCAAAGCGGCTGTCGGTTTGGACCTGGAAGCGCTGGTATCCGTAGGGTATGGGATCTCCTATCTGTTCGGCGTGGTCGGTGTGGTTCTGTTTGTGCAGATCGTTCCGAAGATGCTGAAAGCAAACATGAATGAAGAAGTGGCAAAGATCACCGCAAAAGAAGGCGAGGGCAGGAAAAAGAGCAGTCTGATCCTGACGGAAGTGGATGAATTTGGATTTTTCGCGTTTTCACTTGCGGCGATCATTGGAATCCTGGTTGGAAGCCTCAGCTACAGGAACTTTTCGCTGACCACGACAGGCGGCTGCCTTCTGACAGCCCTCGTATTCGGACACTACGGACATGCCGGGAAGATTTCCATCGTTCCGAAAAATTCTACTCTGAAGATGTTGAGGGAGCTGGGACTGATGCTGTTTCTGATCGGGGCGGGAGTATCCGGCGGTGCGAAGTTCGTACAGTATTTCGAACCGGTATATTTCCTTTACGGAGCGATCATGACGATCCTTCCGATGATCATCGGATTCATTGTGGCAAAGAATGTATTGAAGCTGCCCCTGCTCAATAACCTTGGTTCTCTGACCGGAGGTATGACGAGCACACCGGCCCTTGGAACACTGATCAATATGGCCGGTACGGAGGATATCGCGGCTGCCTATGCGGCGACATATCCGATCGCGCTGATCGCGGTTGTACTGGCGTCGCAGTTGATCATACTGTTCTGTTAAAAGAGAGAACCGTCCTTTGGTGGACGGTTCTTTTTTGATGGGAAACTTCATAGAACAAAAACCCTCCGGGGGATGCGCGCTGTGCGCATAAGGAATATGGCTGCTGCCGCAGCCGCGCTCCGGTTTGAGTGTGCGTCAAGACGCACACTTTTTTAATACCTTCGTATGCAGAAAAGCTGCCAGTGGCAGGTTTTCTGTATCTCATATTTATCCGACTATTGTGGCATAATGAAGAAATATGGCAGATGTTCACAACAGATGCAAAATAAGATTTATGGAGCAGGCAAGGAGGAGAAAAATGACAGAATTTATGAAAAATGCCGATGAGAAAACATCATATAAGAAGGTTACTGAAAAAATGATTAAAAAATTTCAGCAATATCTTCAGGAAGAAGAGAAAACAGAATCCACAGTTCAAAAATATACGAAAGAGATTGAGCAGCTTGCAGGATTTTTACAGGGAGAAGATATTCAAAAGGAAAAAATGATCGTATACCGTAAGATCCTGCAGGAGAAGTACCAGGCACGCACCGTGAATGTTAAGCTGTCGGCAATCAATGCATACCTTCGGTTTTCCGGCAATGCGGAATGCAGGATACGTTATCTGAAGGTACAGCAGCGTGCTTTTATTGATGAGGCAAGGGAGCTGGAAGAAATGGAATACAAACGTCTCTTATTTACAGCCAAGACCCAGAAAAGAGAGAGGATGTATTATATACTGCTCACGCTTTCAGGAACAGGAATCCGTATCAGTGAATTAAAATACATTACAGCAGAAGCAGTACGCGCCGGACAATCAGAGATCAGTCTGAAAGGAAAAAACCGAAAGATCCTCTTATCCAGAGAACTGAGAGAAAAGCTGAAAGAATATATGGAATGTCAGGGCATCCGGACAGGGCCGGTGTTTAAGACCAAAAACGGGAATCCGCTGGACCGGTCAAATATCTGCCATGATATGAAGAAGCTCTGTATGGCGGCTGACGTCAATGCAAGTAAAGTGTTTCCACATAATCTGCGTCATTTATTTGCAAGGAAATACTATGAGATTGACCGGAACCTCCCGCGTCTGGCAGACATTCTGGGACATTCTTCAATTGAAACGACACGGATCTATGTGGCCGCAAGTGTAAAAGAGCATGAAAAAATTCTTGAAAAAATGCATTTTATGTAAAATACCACAGAATCAATATTCTGTGGTAAAAAGGAATACATATCTTTAGAACGAGTTATATTATAGCGAAATTCTATCAAAAATTCAACAGTTTTTTCGTCTTTTGTATAATTAAATCATAAATATCTTTTATATAAAAAGAAAAGCCGTCCTTTTATGCTATAAAATACGCTTTTTTGTTGTATCGGAATACCACGGAATATTGATTTTGTGGTATTTCAACTTTTTATCCAACAGGCTGCAGAAACGCTGCCGGAAATGAAAGTATCGGGAGGAAAAGCCTTATGATCGATATACACTGTCATGCACTTTATGGAGTGGATGACGGAGCTAAAAGCCTGGAAGAATCCCTTTCCATGATAAGGCAGGCAAAGTCTCAGGGAACGGAGGCTGTTATTTTGACGCCGCACTATCGCCACGGTATGTTCCGATATCCGGTGGAGCAGATTTTGGAACATTTTGATCGTTTGAAGCATCAGGCAGAATCCCTGGGAGTGGAACTGTATCTGGGATGTGAATATCATGTCAACAGCAGGATCATAGAAGCATTGCAGACGTCTCCATGCTTCCTTCTTGCAGGAGGAGATCATGTACTGACAGAGTATTCCTTTGATACGGAATATTCATATATCTATGGACAGACAAAAAAACTGATCTCTTATGGCTATATCCCGGTGGTTGCTCATATAGAACGATATGACTGTTTTTTGAAAAAACCGAAATTGTGTCTGGAATTAGCCAATACAGGGGCATTGATACAGGTAAACGCTGACAGCGTTTTAGGAATGAACGGTAAAGCAGGAGAACGGTTCTGTCGGAAAATCTTGAAAAACCAATGGGCCGGCATTGTGGCCAGCGACGCCCACGGTTCAGACAGGAGAGCCAGTCAGCTCGGGAAGGCGATGGAATACATTGCAAAGAAATATGGAGAAGATTATGCAGAATTACTGTTTTATGGAAATCCAAAAAAAATAATCGACGCCGGAAATGAAATGCGGCTTTTGTAATACGATATTACGGTCCACAGTAATCATCGGGTACTTTGGGAAAGGATAAAGATATGGGGCAGGATCATCAGGATGAAATTGAGATTGATTTAAAAGATTTATTTTTTGAAATGCTGAACCACTGGAAAATATTGCTGGCATCCACAATCATGACAGCAGCCATTGCGCTGGTCGTGAGCAAATTTATCATGATACCTCAGTACGAATCAACGGCAGCCCTTTATGTATTAAGTAATTCCATTACCAGCCTGGCAGATATCCAGATCGGATCAAACCTGACCAATGACTATATGGTTGTGGTAAAAGGCCGTCCGGTGCTGGAACAGGTGATTAAAAACCTGAACTTGGACGAGGATTATCAGCAGTTGGATCATAAGATCACTTTAAACAATCCAACGGACTCCCGGATCCTTGAGATTACGGTCAAGGACGCAGATCCGGACAGAGCAAAGGAGATAGCAGATGAGATGGCAGTAGTGGCATCAGATTATATTTCTATCAAGATGGATCAGTCCCCGCCCACCACGATCCAGAATGGTTACGCAGATGGAAATCCGGTCAGCCCTCATGTGGGAACGAATACGGTGCTGGGGGCGCTTGCCGGGTTTTTGCTTGCCGGGGCAGTCATTGCCGTACTTTACCTTATGAATGATACGATCATGACAGCGGAAGACGTGGAAAGAAAACTGGAAATGAACCTTTTGGGATCGCTGCCGGAGGAAGTACATGAGGATGACGGGGCAAAGATAAAGAAAACAAATAAGGAAAAGAAAAAGGTAAAACAAAGAAATATGAAAAAGCAGCCGGGTAAGATGAAAAGTGCTTAGAGAGCAATGCTCTTGAAAGACTTTTATACCGACATTTATGGCTGATATTTCAAGAGTGCTCAAAGACACGAAAGGAGCATACAAATCATGCAGTCTGTATCTCTTGGACAGGTAAAAGAGCAGGGATATGCCATGAAAGAATCCCTGCGTGTGCTGAAAACAAATATCCAGTTCTGCGGTGACGATATCCAGACGATCCTGATCACCAGTTCTATTCCGAATGAAGGGAAGAGCACGGTCTCTATGGACCTGGGACGTTCTCTTACAGAGTCGGGCAAACGCGTGCTGCTGATCGACACGGACATGCGAAAATCTGTATTGATCGGACGGCACAGGGCAAAAAATGTCAATGGAGGAGAAATCTTCGGCCTGTCCCATTTTTTGTCCGGACAGAAAAAACTGGAAGAAGTGCTGTATGCAACGAATATTCCCAAGATGTTTATGCTGTTTGCAGGCCCTTCCGTACCGAATCCGACGGAAATTCTGGACAAGAAATATTTTACTGAGCTGATAGATTTTGCCAAAAAGCATTTTGATTACATATTGATAGACTGTGCACCGCTTGGAGCTGCCATTGACGCGGCAGTCGTCGCAAAGCACTGCGACGGAGCGATCATCGTAGTTGCCCAGGGAATGGCCAGCGGACGTATGATCGGCAGAGTTAAAAGACAGCTGGAGACTTCCGGGGTCAGAATCCTTGGAGCCGTACTGAATAAGGTGAAGATGAAAAAAATCGGATACGGCAGCTACTATGGCGGCTATTACGGCAGCTATTACGGCAGCTACTACGGCAGGGAGGATAAGAAAGGGAAAAAGGGCTTGAAATGAGAAAAAAGCAAATACCGCTTATCGCATTATTTGTGATTCTTACACTGGTTCTTATTCTTGTCGTCGTGCTCGGAATCCGGCGCAGCCAGATACCGGCAGATACAGAAGCACTGTCCGGCCGGGAGGAGGAAGCAGTTCAGGAAAAGTGGCAGGAAGGCACAGTCAGCCACAATGGCAGGTATTACAAGTATAACAATAATCTGCGTACCTATCTGCTCATGGGCATTGATAAGGAAGGGCCGGCTGCAGAAGCTGAGGACTGTATCAGCGGCGGGCAGTCAGACGCTATGTTTTTAGTCGTGGCAGATTCAGAGACTGAGAATATTTCTGTTATTTCGATTAACAGGAATACCATGACAAAGATAGAAACTCTTGATCCATCCGGGACGAAGAAGGGGGAGATCACGGCACAGATTTGTGTCCAGCATGGGTATGGCGACGGACGGCATTATAGCTGTTCACGGACCGTAGATGCAGTCTCCCGTCTGTTTTACAACCTGCCTGTCAGCGGTTATCTTTCGCTCAATATGGATGCAATGCCCATATTGAATGATGCGGCAGGCGGAGTGGAGATTACAGTCTTGCAGGATATCGATGATCCGGAGCGCGGGGTGTATCTCAGGGAAGGTGAAAGGAGAACACTAAACGGGACGGAGGCCTATTCGTATATGAGGCGCCGGGATATCAACATATTCGACAGCGCTACAGACCGGCTTCGGAGGCAGGAACAGTATATTTCAGAGTTTATGAAAAAGCTGAAAACAGCTGTGGCAGGGAATACTTCCAGAGCGGCAGAGATCTATGACTCCGTTTCTGAATACCTGGTTACAGATGTGGATTTTGCAAATTTGATCTCGGAACTGATCACGTATGAGTTTGACGGGAATATATATACGGTCCCTGGGGAAACGGTCATGGGGGATGTTTATGAAGAGTATTATGTGGATGACGAGGCCCTGTATGACCTGATCATCCAGGTATTTTATAAAGAGGACAGAACATAGTCCGGATACAAAAAGGATGCCCTTTCGGGTTTCCGGCAGATTGAATCGGTATTAGGTAAAATATGGTTTCCATATTTTACTTAATATATAGAACCACATGTAATACTGAAGAAAGGAGGAATGTGGACATGAAAAGGAAACTTGCAGGTCTGCTTACAGCACTGATGGTGCTGGCTATGGGAACAACTGCGCTTGCGGCCGGCTCACCAAGTTCAGGAAGCAATTCCGGAACAACGCCGTCTAAACCGTCAACCACAGTACCTTCCACACCGCCGGGCACCCAAGATACAGTGATCGGTGATGCAAGCAATACAACCATCACACAGGTATCCGAGGCTGTAAGGGATGCTGCAGAAAGCGTTGCAAAATACGTCAGCGCGGATGCACAGGTTACGGCTGTTGTTGATGTTACCTATGACGGGGAAATCCCGGCAGGAGGCGTACAGATCAGCTTTAGCCTTACCGGCGTACAGGCAGGAGACAATTATGTACTCCTTCACCAGCTGCCGGACGGAAGGTGGGAGAGGATCAATCCAGACTCTATTGAGAATGGCGTGATCAAAGCTACATTTACTTCACTGTCACCAGTGGCATTTGTTAAGCTCCCATCACAGAACAGCGGAAACACAAACGGTACCTCTACCAGGCCAAGCGGTACGACCAGCACCAGCAATACTGCCGCCGGCACAGCAGCTTCCCCGAAGACCGGGGCGGCGCTTCCGATTCTGCCAGTTCTGGCAGCAATCTGTGCAGCAGGTATGATTGTTTGTGGAAAAAAAGTATTACTGAACGCCAGATAAATTTAACGATTTATGATGAATATACTGTTTATGCGGTATATTTCCTAAGCAACACCGTAACATGTGGTCAAGGAAACCGGAGGCCCGTTCAGCGGTCTCCGGTTTTTTCATCCATCAGGCTGCATAAAAATCGCGGCAGCAGGTTTTCTGCATATGCAGTTTACTCTAAGAGGAAAATTATGGATTTAAAAAATGAGTCAATCGGAAATAAACAAAAAAGAAAGAACCTGAAGAAAACAAATTCAAAGAAAAACGAGTCTGCGGACTCAAAGACGGCAGATGTCAGACTTATGAAGGCCAGACCTGTGAAAAAGAAAAAAAAGCAGAATAAGCTATTATATATGATCTTACTGGTATTTTTTGCAGCTGTACTTGTTATCGTTTCAGTGCTCATGCTGCGTGACAGACACACGGAAAAAACGGCGGAAGAACTGTACCGGGACCTGGGGACAAAAGGGAAACAGACGGATGATTCCAAAACCCCCTATGTAGACAGCGGAGATACGGTATTGTCCGGATTGGGAATCAAGGTGCCGGACAAGGATCTGGACTGGGATCTGATGAAAAAAACAAATCAGGATATCTACGCATGGATCTATATACCAGGCACAAATGTGGATTACCCTATTGTCCAGCACCCAGAAGATAACGCATACTATCTGGAGCACAATCTGGACGGAAGTGAAGGATATCCGGGCTGTATCTTTACGGAAAATTACAACAGCAAAGACTTCAGAGACCGGAATACAGTAATCTATGGACATGATATGAAAGACGGAAGTATGTTTGATACACTGCATGACTATGAGGACGAAGCATTTTTCCAGGAGAACAGGTATGTATTTATCTATCTGCCGGCTGAAATATTGGTATATGACATCTTTGCGGCATATGAGTCCGGGGCAGAACATATCCTTTCCAGCCATAATTTTTTAAATGATGACAGATACCAGGAATATCTGGATGGAATCTTCCAGATGCGCGATATGGGAGCACATCTCCGAGGTGAAACGAAAGCAGCGGTACAAAACAGGATCATTACATTGAGCACCTGCATTGATATGAAGCCTGACAGCCGTTATCTGGTGCAAGGAGTCCTGATCAATGATCCAGCATCAGTTCAGTAACGGGCGTACCAAAGAGGAGCCGGACAGTAACAGGAGACAAAAAAGAGAAGACAGCGGCAGATCTTTCCGCAGAAGAAAGCAGGGAATGCTGAATGTACAGAAGGGGAAAAAGCAGATGGCTGAAACACTTTGACTTTATGATGCTGGATATGTTCAGCCTGGAATTATCATTCATGGCGGCATGTATCTTTCGGAATGGTTTTGTGTGGCCTTTCCACGATGATTCCTATGCAAAGTTCGGGATAGTCATCCTGCTGCTGCATGTGTGTGTCGTATTCTTCATCGACAGCTACAAAAATATTGTGAAACGTGGTTATCTGATTGAAATAAAGTCGGTCGTAAAACATAATACCACAGTGTTATGTTCTGCATTTGTGTATCTGTTCATTACGAAGGAAACGGCCACTTATTCAAGGATCATTATTTCCCTGATGTGGGGGATCAGCTGCTGCCTCATGATAGCGGTGCGGCTCGCGTGGAAGCATGTCGTAAGGATGCGGATCCGAAAGGGAAAGAAAAGAAGAGCCGTTCTGGTCGTGTCAGATTCCGCAAATATCGAACGCATTATCGAAACACTCCAGAAGCAGCATTATGAAAATTTTATTATATCAGGAATCATGGTCTCAGACCAGGATATGACAGGGACAGAAGTAAAAGCTGTACCCATTGTTGCATCAAAGGATACGGTCCTCAGATACGTAAAACAAAATGTGATAGACGAGGTGTTTTTTGCACTTCAGGAGGAGGAACCCTATGCAGAGATCCTGATCAATCATTTTATCAATATGGGAGTCACCGTACATATCCAGTTATCTGCCTATGGAAATAACATAGAAAATCGGATGGTGGAACGGTTCGGGAGCTTTACGGTGATGTCCATGGGGGCAAAGTTTGCCAGTGACTGGCAGCTGATGGTGAAAAGGCTGATGGACGTTGCAGGCGCATTGATCGGGCTTGTGCTGACGGGAATCATTTTTCTTATGTTCGCCCCCATAATTTATAAACAGTCTCCCGGCCCTGTCTTTTTTTCTCAGGAGCGGGTGGGAAGGAATGGAAGGACATTTAAGCTGTACAAATTCCGTTCCATGTACCCGGATGCAGAGCAGAGGAAGAGAGAGCTGCTGGGGGAAAACAAAATGAGCGGACTGATGTTCAAGATGGATGACGATCCCCGGATCATACCGATAGGAAAGTTTATGCGGAAAAGAAGCCTGGATGAATTTCCGCAGTTCTGGAATGTACTGAGAGGAGACATGAGCCTCGTGGGAACAAGACCTCCCACAGTGGATGAATATGAACAGTACGAACTCCACCATAAGATGCGGCTGGCGGCAAAACCGGGAATCACTGGAATGTGGCAGGTGAGCGGAAGGAGTAATATTGTAGACTTTGAGGAGATCGTGGCGCTGGACGCAAAGTATATCAGTGAGTGGGATCTTGGACTGGATGTAAAGATATTATGGAAGACGCTGAAGGTGCTGGCGGAAGGAGAAGGAGCGGTGTAGGGAGAAGCTTCATGAGAGGATTGAGGAAGTGGAAGTACAAAAAAAGCTAAAGATTGCCATGTTGGGGCATAAACGGGTTCCTTCTCGTGAAGGCGGAGTAGAGATCGTCGTAGAGGAATTATCTGTCAGAATGGCGGCGAGAGGACATCGCGTCACCTGCTACAACCGTTCGGGACACCATATCAGCGGCGCGGAGTTTGATAGTACAGATGCGGGAAAAGAATACAAGGGAGTAAGGCTGAAAACAGTCCCTTCGGTCAGAAAAAAAGGGGTGTCCGCTGTTGTATCTTCCTTCTTTGGGTCGGTATTTGCAGCAGCTGCACATTATGATGTGGTGCATATCCACGCGGAAGGGCCGGCAGCATTTTGCTGGATCCCGAAAATGCTCGGAAAGAAAGTCGTGGTGACTGTACACGGCCTGGACTGGAAGCGGGAGAAGTGGCAGGGAGGCTTCGGATCGAAATACATACATTTCGGGGAAAAGATGGCCGTGAAATGGGCAGATGAGATCATAGTTCTCAGCGAAGGACTCCAGGCTTATTTTATGAATACGTATGGCCGGGAGACGAGATTTATTCCAAACGGTGTGAGTAAGCCGGAGGCGGCAGAAATAAGGGAGATCGATAAAAAGTTTGGACTGAAGAAGGAGGAATATATCCTCTACTTGGGCAGGATCGTGCCGGAGAAAGGCGGACATTACCTCATTGAAGCATGGAGAGAAATACACAGCAGCAAGAAGCTGGTCATTGCCGGAGGAACGAGCGATACAGACGAATATGTGATGCGGCTGAAAAAGCTGGCAGAGGGAGATGAACGGATTATTTTTACCGGATTCGTACAGGGCAGGCTACTGGAAGAGCTCTACAGCAACAGCTATCTGTTCGTACTGCCAAGTGATCTGGAGGGGATGCCGCTGAGTTTATTAGAGGCTATGAGTTATGGAAATTGCTGTCTTGTGTCTGATATAGACGAATGCAGCCATGTCATTGGCGATGCCGGCATCGTTTTTAAGAAGGCTGACGTAAAAGATCTGAGGGATAAGCTGCAAAGCTGTATTGACGAGCCTGAGAAGGTGAAAAGATACAAGGAAGGGGCTGCCGGGTATATCTGCAGAAAATATGACTGGAAAGAAGTCATGGAGGAAACATTTGAGGTATATAGAAGTGAATCCGCCCAAAAGGGCAATTTTAAATTTGAAAAGGGGTATCGGTAAAATAGGATGAAAATATTAATGATCAATAAGTTCCTGTACCCCAACGGCGGATCGGAATCTTATGTCTTTCAATTGGGAGATTATCTGCAAAAACAGGGGCACAGGGTTCAGTATTTCGGTATGGAGCATAAAGGGCGCTGTGTTGGAAACCGCGTTGAAGCGTATACGTCTGATATGGATTTTCATGGAAAGGCTGTACTTTCCAGGCTGACGTATGCGGTCAAGACGATATACAGCAGAGAAGCAAGGGCGCTGATACGTAAAGTTTTGGATGATTTCAGACCTGACGTCTGTCATCTCAACAATTTTAACTATCAGCTTACGCCAAGTGTGATTCTGGAGATCACTAAATGGAAACAGGATACAGGCCGCCCTTGCCGGATGATATATACCGCACATGATTATCAGCTTGTCTGCCCAAATCATATGCTTTTCAATCCAATCCATAAGGAAATCTGTGAGAAATGTGCCGGCGGACATTTTGTGAACTGCGTGAAGGGAAGGTGCATCCATGGATCAGTGATAAAAAGTATTGTAGGATCTGCGGAAAGCTATTATTGGAATCGGCGCAGGACTTATGGATATATCGACGCCGTCATATGCCCGTCTGAATTTGTAAAAACAAAGCTGGACAGGAATCCATTTCTTTGCGGGAAAACCAGGGTATTACATAATTTTATCGGGTACAGTGACTGCGGACATGAAAAAACCAGGGAGAAAGATAAAGAGAAAAAGAGGTATGCTTTATACTTTGGAAGACTTTCTGAGGAAAAAGGGATTACGACTTTGATCAGAGCAGCAAAAAGCCTCCCGGAGGTTCATTTTGTATTTGCGGGGACAGGACCTTTCAGCAGACAGATAACACATATTTCAAATATAAAATATGTTGGATTCAAATCAGGGGAAGAATTAAAAGCGCTGATCCGAAATGCGGCTTTCACAGTGCTTCCATCCCAATGGTATGAAGTATTCGGACTTACGATCGGTGAATCGATCGTGAATGGAACGCCGGTAATAGGCGCGCGGATCGGGGCCGTTCCTGAGCTGATTTCCGATATGAGGAATGGATTGTTATATGAAGCAGGCGATGAAAGATCATTGGAACAGGCAATCCTGATGATTTGGAGGAATCCTGAAATAGAGAGCAGGCTCAGAGAGGGATGCAGGGATCATATCTTTCAGGATGTCGAATCCTATACAGAGGAATTATTGAAAATATATGGGCAAAAACAGGTTGAATATCGTAATTGCAGACGGACCGGCTGAGGAAATGGAGCCTTTTATCAATGAGATCAATAAAAGTAAACAGGACGGATTTATCCTGAAAATTCACAGGGCAGACTGGCAGCGCATCAATAAGTGGAGTGAAACACGCAGATATTTTAAGTATTTTGCAGTTCCATTCGAATATTTTTTCCGCCGAAAAAAATATTCTGTTATCGTTGGATGGCAGCAGTTCTATGCTCTGATCTATTGTTTTTATTGCTCTCTTTTTCATGTGAGAAAGCAGAATACGGTTGTTGCATGGAATTATACATATAAGAAGAAAAAGGGGAAGTTTGAAAAAATATATCAATGGTTTATGGCGAAATGTATGGATCCTGAATATCTGGATTACATTCACGTACCGTCAAAAGAGAATGCAGAACTGGTCAGCCGGGAATTTTCTTTTCCGAGAGACAGGATCATAGTTACTCCCTTCGGAGTGAAGGATGAATATGAAAAATATCATTCCTGCAGATGTCCGGAGGGAGTGAAGGCGGACGGTTATTTCCTGGCGATCGGACGATCCAACAGGGACTATGATTTTTTGATCAGGGCGTGGCATGAAATGGACTTCCCACTTATTATAATCAGCGATATATATAAGAGAAAAACCGCCCATAACAATATTACGATCCGGAACGATATTTCGGGAGAAGCGCAGTATCCATGGATCGCAAACTGCAGAGGCGTTATCATACCGATAGCCGACAGTACAATATGTTCCGGAGATACGGTACTTCTCCATGCAATGTCGTTAAAAAAAATTGTTGTTGTAACAGCGCCAAGTACACTGGCTGAAATGTATGTGAAAGACAAGAAGAATGGATTGGCTGTAACGAAAGATATACGAGAGTTCCGTATAATGATCCAGGAAATCTTAAAAGGAAAATACGATCATATCACAGAAAATGCCAGAGAAAGCTTTTTGAGAAATTTTTCAAGAGAAAATATGGCCAGGGTACTGGCTGACACATTAGCTGAGGAGTAAAGAAATGTCCAAACGGAATAAGAAATTAAACGGAACCGTGATCGTGACATACCGATGCAATGCACGCTGTTCCATGTGCAGCCGATATAAAGCTCCTTCCAGGCCGGAAGAGGAGATCACGATCGAGACGATCAGGAAGCTGCCGAAGATGTACTTTACGAATATCACCGGAGGGGAACCATTTATCAGGACAGATTTAAAGGAAATCGTGTATGAGCTCTATAAGAAATCTGACCGGATCGTTATTTCTACAAACGGTTTTTTTACAGACCGCATAGTGGATTTATGTAAAGCGTTTCCGCAGGTAGGCATTCGCATTTCCATTGAAGGGCTGGAACAGACAAATAATGAGATCCGCGGTCTCCAGGATGGATATCAGCGCGGATATACGACCTTGAAGAAGCTGCGCAGAATGGGTATGAAGGATGTCGGCTTCGGTATGACTGTACAGGATAAAAACGCTCAGGACCTTGTGCCGCTCTACAGGATTTCAGATAAGATGGGGATGGAGTTCGCCACAGCAAGCCTGCATAACAGCTTTTATTTTGCGGAAACGAAGAACCGGATCTATGACCGGCCAATGGTGGCTGGGAATTTTGAGAAATTAGTCAATGAACTGCTCAGGTCGAACAGTCCGAAAAAGTGGTTCCGGGCTTATTTTAATCACGGGCTGATCAACTATATTTACGGACAGAAACGGCTTCTTCCCTGTGACATGAGTTTTGATACGTTCTTTATCGATCCGTATGGAGATGTGATGCCTTGTAATGGTACAGAAGATAAAGAAGTTATGGGCAATCTGAATACGGAGTCCTGGGAGAAATTATGGAACAGTCCCGAAGCAGAGACAGTGCGCAGAAAAGTCCGCTGCTGCAGCAGAAACTGCTGGATGATCGGAAGCGTAAGTCCGGCGATGCATAAATATATTTGGAGGCCTGCCTGCTGGGTGCTTATGCATAAGTTCAAGTCATTGCTTTTCAGGCATCCATATTCCATGTATGAGAATAAAATCTGCCGGGATTACCGCGACGGAAAAGTGACCGGGGAACAGTTGGATAGATACAGTACATGTAAGAAAGGATCACAATGCGGCTCATAGTGGTTAAGGACAAAAAACAGCGGATGATTTTAAGCATGCTGTATTATGTGTTGTTCATTGGTTTTTTTACATCAAATTTTGGCGTTCCGGAATCAGCTTATTATTTATTAGATGTACTGCTGGTTCTTCTGCTGTTTTTTTGTATTTCCGGAATCCCTAAAATGCTGGGAAATAAAGAAATCAAGAACTTTCAAATATTTATTTTCAGTTTGATCTTATCGGGGACAGTTTCTGCATTTATCCAGGGCTTTGATCTTAAGCTGTGGATGTGGGCGATACGGAACTGGGGAAGGATGATCGTTTTCTTCTATCTTTGCTTTTTCTGCATGAAGAAAAGGGTGGCAGAACGAACGATAATTTTTTTTGTGGGCTTATATGATGTAAATACAGCTGTGGTCTTGATCCAATATCTGTTCTTTCGCTCAAGGTACGGCGCAGACCAGTTAAATGGATTATTCGGCCGCACAACGAGCGGTATTAATGTTACGGTTACATTATTTGTGTTCTGTATCGTATTGTCACAGTATTTTTGCAGAAAAGCCTCCGTCAAAAGAGTATTGGCGACAATGGCAGAAATTGGATTTGTGGCGGTGGTTGCAGAACTGCGGGCCGTTTTTGTGTTTCTGATTCTCCTTGTCATGATATATGTATTTTTGAATTTGAGATTGAGTGTAAGACAGATATTTAAGTATCTATTCATGGCATGTATGGTTTTTGCGGTTATGGCGGTGGCAGCAAAATATTTGGTACGGATCTATCCGCAATTTGAAGGATTTTTTAATATCAAAAGGATCATTGCAGACGCATCGATCGAAGGGGGGTATGGATATACGGGATACATTGACCGGTTAAATGCGATTCCTGTGATAAACAAATACTTCTTTAACAATACCGGAATATGGAATAAACTTTTTGGAATCGGAATTGGAAATGCAGAATATTCCGCATTCGATTTTCTGACAAGTGATTTTTACAGGCATTATGGAAATACATTCCGGTATTTGAACTTTACGTCATCAGTTATGTATCTGGAGACCGGTATTTGCGGGCTGGCATTATATGTCCTTGCGTTTGCGTCGTTATTGATAAAATATGTAAAGGGGATCAAAAAAACACTTTTAGAAAAAAATATAGATCAACTGTTTTATGAAAATATCGGATTGGGAGCTGCTGTGATCAGTATGATATATATTATTTATAATAACCTTCAGCGGTCAGACGGAGGGATCATTTTGGTATTTTTCTTAGCTCTGCCAATCATCGGGAGAAGAGAATCGAAAAATGAGAAAACAAATTAAGGTACTGCAGGTAGGATTATCCGATCATGTTGGAGGTATAGAAAAGGTTGTGGATTCCTGGTATAAACGTTTACCATCGGATATTCACTTTGACTTTACGAATACGTCTGTCAGAAAGCTGGCCTTTGAACAGACTTTTACGGAAGGCGGCTCTAAAATCTACCGGATTCCATCAAGAAAAGCGGATCCGGGCGGGTCATACAGGGCGCTGAAATATATTCTGTCAGGCGGGGGGTACGATTACCTTCAGTTTCATGCAATGTCATTATCATGGCCGGAACCGATTCTCATTGCAGGAAGGAGCAAGAGGACGCAGGGGATCATTCACAGCCATATGGTCGTGGACCGCCATATGGCTGTAAAGTATCGTCTGATGCATGCAGTTGGGAAGCGCTGCCTTTCCAATGTGGAATATCACGAAGTGGCATGCGGGACCGATGCCGGAAAAAGTATGTTTGGAAATGATCTGTTTACTGTAATTCCAAATGGAATAGAGCTCGGCCGGTTTCGGTTCTGTGAAGGAAAGAGAAAAGAGATACGGAAGAAGTATCATATTTCGGACAGTACCTATGTGATCGGCCATGTGGGAAGACCGGGAGCGCAAAAAAATTATCCGTTTATTTTCAGGACTTTTTTTGAATTACTAAAAAATGGCTGCGACTGCAGACTGCTTTTGATCGGAAATATCGAAAGGGATCCGCAGATTCAAGGACTGATGAACCAATATAGCTGTAAACAAGCCGTTGTTTTTACAGGGTATGTAGAGGAAACGTCAGCATATTATTCGGCGATGGACTGTTTTTTCTTCCCTTCGCTGTACGAGGGATTCAGTGTATCTCTCATAGAAGCGCAGGCCTCAGGACTGCCGTGCATCGTAAGCGGCAATCTATCTTCAGAATCTAAAATATGCGGTGATTTTTCTTTTGTCAGCCTGCGTTCGGTCACTGCGGCCGCAGAGGAACTGATTAAATACTCAAAGATAAAAAAGGACAGGAAAGAAAGTCCGATCGAGTTATCGTTTGACATTCAGAATACAGCCAATAAAATGTTTGATTATTATCGGGAACATAGAAAGCAATCAGACAGATGGCAATAAAAAATGATGAAATAAGGAGAACGCAGCAGATGATAGTTGGTATTCTATCCATGCAGAAGGTGGACAATCTGGGGTCATTACTGCAGGCGTATGGCTTAAAGAAAGTTCTGGAGTCCCTTGGATCAGAAACTGAATTTATGGATATCAAAAAAATTGATGAAGATTATAACCTTTCAAAAGAGCATGCCCAAGACTTTTCCGGTGAATTGGAGGCAAAGGGACTTACAGGCTTATATCAGAAATTAAATAAATATTTTGCCGTCAGGATCAGAAATAAATTGCTGAATATAAAACAAAAGAGATATTTTGATGAGTTCAGGATCAAACAATTAGAAATCTACAGGAAAAATGAAACGTATGATATCTGTGTGATAGGCAGCGATGAAGTATTCAACTGCCTGAATGCTGCTCAGTGGGGGTACACATCCCAGCTGTTTGGAAACATTCCTGAAGCAGGGAAGATCATTACATATGCTGCGTCGTGCGGGGAAACAAGATATCAGGATCTGCCCTATGAAATTGAAAAAAGAATCAGAAATACGTTTCAAAATATTGATTCATTTTCTGTGCGGGACAGTAATACATACGATTTTGTTTCGAAATTAACAGATAAAACCGCAAAAGAACATTTGGACCCTGCCTTGATCTATGATTTTAAAGACGAGTTGAGAAATACAAAGATTCCGGTCAAAATGAAACGATACTGTATCATTTACTCGTATCGCAACCGGATTCACGAAAAAAGGGATATTGAGAACATAAAATCTTTCTGCAGGAGACATCAATTAACACCTGTGGCCGTGGGGGCGTCGCAATTTTGGATTCATGAGTTTGCTGTTTGCCCGCCATTTGAATGTCTCAAATTATTTCAATATGCAGAGTTTGTAATAACTGATACGTTCCATGGGACAATTTTCTCCATTCAATATGCAGATAGATTTGCAGTTTTAATAAAAGAAAGCAATCAAAATAAATTGATGGATCTGGTTGGAAAAATCGGCTTGGAACAGCATTTGATAAACGATATGAATGAGTTGGAAAAAGCATATTGCGCAGTGAAAGATAAAAACAGGATTGATGAAAAAATTAAAATCGAGAGAAAGAAAACAAAAGACTATTTAAGGGAAGCGCTGCTATGAGAATCGTATTTGTTAATTTACATTGTAATCCATTTATTATAAAAACAGCCAGAAAATATTTGACGAAGGCTTCGTTTTCTCCTAAGCATCG
The DNA here is from genome assembly GCA_000403295.2 of Lachnospiraceae bacterium M18-1. GTDB lineage: Bacteria > Bacillota > Clostridia > Lachnospirales > Lachnospiraceae > Schaedlerella. Next base: position 809,302 of record KE159609.1, read on the forward strand.
CTTTTTTTTAGAATACCTGATCGAGAATGACTATCAGGTGGCGTGCTATGTGAATGAGGAAGGTACATTTGCAAATACGGAGATGAGTATTCCCGCCGGCAGATTGACGTCTGCGTTTCGATTTATTGAATATCGGAAGATCATGCAGCTTAGCGGATTACCTTACGAGAAGATTGAACTAATAAAAAAGGCAGAAGAAATCCGGCCTGACGACATCGTGATCTTATATAATATGTTTAAAAATAATTTTCTGCATATGCATTCCATTCCATGCTTCAAAGCAGTCAGTATGATCCATTTTTATGGTGTGACACAGGAAGCCGAACGGCTGGAGCGGACAGGGATTCAAGCAATGTTTTCAGAGGGGGATCTGACAAAAAATTCTGAAATATTCAAAAAAAATTTCAGCTGGTTCAAGGGATCCTTTTTAATCTTTCCGTTTGTTTATCAAGAACGTTTCAAAAAAAGAAAGCCGTTTCATGAACGCAGAAATAAAGCGGTGGCAATCGGGACTCTTACATATAACAACAGCCGGGAGTTTACGGAGATCTATGGAAGCAATGTTTATCAGCCATTGCGGAAACAGATTTTGGATCATGAATCTGAAATAAGTGATATCATAGATTCTCTGATATCAAATTATAATGAAGACAGTAATGAAATGAAAATCAATACAGGCGACTGTAAGATCATAAAAGAAATAAAAATCTTGTACAACATGTTTCATGTGGGGCAGCAGAAAAAATATTTTTCCTTTGATATGGTTGAAAAATTCAATGAATATAAGATATGTATTGTCCCTGAGGACATTCAGGGAATGCCGGGAATAGGCTTTGCGGAGGGAATGGCCTGCGGCTGTGCGTATGTGGGCTTAGATTACTCAGGCTACAGGGATTATGGAATGATTCCGGGAAAACACTATATTGCTTATGACGGAACGTTAGAGGATCTGAGAAAGAAACTGTCCTACTATCTTGACCCGGAGCATGAACGGGAGTTGAGTGATATAGCAGATCAGGGATACAGATTTGCACGTGAGCATTTTTCGAAAAATGCTTCTTCAAAAAAATTAATCGAACAATTAGTTGAATGCCGGATGCAATATGCAGATTCTTATACCCATTCGAAACCGAAAGTGAAAGCACGTGAATTTAACCATATTGAAATAGACAAAAAACGTGGGATCCTTACAAAATTCAGTGATAATAAAGAGAAGTTTATCGGAGAGATCTTGTGGTATCTGAAGCTGCCGGAAGAAATCCAATATGTTTGTCCAAGGATTTTTTCTTATTCTACGGAATATACAAAACCATACGTGACGATGGAGTATTATGCCTATCATACGCTGCATGAACTTTTTCTTTATGGCGATCTGACCAGACATCAGTGGGGTGATATTTTTCAGCGTATCCGTTTTGTGTTCAATGAATTTGGTCGTTATACCATAAAAAACGGCGACATCAGAAAGTCTTTGGAAGAGATGTATCTTATGAAAACACTGCAGCGCCTGGAAGAAATGAAATGTGAAGAGAAGTTCGAAAGATTTTTTGACTGTCCGATCACAGTCAATGAAACGGTATATCAGCCTCTGAATACTATCAGTGAAATGTTAAAGGACATGATCCCTGCAATGCTCTATGATGTAGACTGTTTTCATGTGATTCACGGGGACCTGTGCTTTTCAAATATCATGGCCGGCGGCAGCTGTTCATTTATTAAGGTGGTCGACCCGCGGGGAAGATTCGGATCTTACGATATTTACGGCGATTCCAGGTATGAGCTGGCAAAATTATTCCATAGTGTAGATGGGAAATATGATTTTATCATCAAAGACCTTTTTGAAGTTGATTATGACTTAGACAGGCCGGCGGTTATGTATTCCATCCAGGACCGGAAGAACGATTTCGACTTGTATGAGATATTTACAGAAACTTTTCAAAGTGAAATAGGAAATGATCTGAAAAAAATAGAACTCATTGAAGCGCTGCTCTTCCTGAGCATGATCCCTTTACATAATGAAAGTATAGACCATCAGTTGGTAATGCTTGCAACAGGGCTCGATATATTAAGCAGGGTTGCAGACATAAAGGCTGTATACGGAGGAAAAGAAATTGTATAAAGAATATTCGTTTATATTTGACATTGACGGTACATTGTGTCCGATCAAGAAAAAAGAGGAGAAATACGAGGAGCTGATCCCTTATAAGAGCATGGTGGAGAAGCTTAGATACTATAAAAAGAACGGCGCTAAGATCGTGCTCTATACATCAAGAAATATGAATTCATATAATGGAAATATCGGCCTTATCAATAAGCATACCGCTTTTACCCTTTCGAAATGGCTTGAGAAATGGGATATCCCATATGATGAGATCATTTACGGTAAAGTCTGGCCGGGGCATAAGGGATTCTACATAGATGACAGGACAGTCAGACCGGATGAATTTTTGAAGTATTCTCCGAAAGAGCTGGAAGAAATCTGCAGGAGATCCAGGGAGGCGTCGGAATAATATGAAAAAAATGACTGTAATTATCACAATGGCAGGGCTTGGAAGCAGGTTTTACAAGGCTGGATATGATTGCCCCAAGTATATGATCGAAGCAAGAGGAAAAACACTTTTTGAATGGTCGATGGACAGTCTGTCCGGATATAACAGGTATACAGGCAGATATATATTTGTTGTAAGAAAAGAGGATCACGCGGCTGGATTTATCAGGAGGCACTGCATGAGCTATGGCATCAATGATATTCAGATCATAGAAATCGCCCATGTGACAGATGGACAGGCATCTACGTGTATGCTGGCTGTTCCGTACTGTGACTTAGACAGCGCGATCATGGTCTACAATATTGATACATATGTTGAGCCGGGAGAGATGCGGTTTGAGCAGATTGCCGGAGACGGGCATATTCCATGCTTCCGCGCGGAAGGGGATCATTGGAGTTTTGTCAGGACAGACGAAAAGGGATTGGCCGCAGAGGTAAAAGAAAAGGTCCGGATATCGGATATCTGTACGCTGGGAGCCTATTATTTTTCTTCCGCAGGACTATATAAAAGTCTGTACGAAGCGTATTATGCGGACGGCGGCAAAGCAGAGATGCAAGAAAAGTACATTGCTCCTTTGTATGATTTTATGATCAAAAAGGGAATGACGGTGACGATCAGTATCGTGAATGCAAAAAAGGTTCATGTACTGGGAACGCCGGAAGAATTAAATACATTTCTGAAAGAAACGGAGAGACAGGACGGATGACAGGCGCCTATATATGCCCGATCTACGATAAAGAAAAGGATTTTGAATATGGATATAAACTGGTAGAAAGCGCTGTAAAATGCGGCACGTCAGAAGATCTGTATTTTGTTTTTTCAGATCAGGCCCAACAGGATAAGTTTATGGATCATTGTATGAAACGCTTTGATAAGAAGCCCGGCAAAATATTATATGATGATCCGTTAAAAGACTGCAGAAATCCCGTATCGATGAAAAAATGGTATGGGATCAGGGCACTTTCTGACCAATATGATTACATTGCGGCGATCGACTGTGAATGCATTTTCCTTAAAGCGCAGCAGACAGGAAAGATTCTGGATGAAATCTGGAATACACAGAGCTTCCTCAGGTGCAATAAATCAACAGTGGGTGCATCAGATGTAAAAAAATGTGCTGAGGCGCTTGGATTGGATCAAGATGAGAGGCTGATCAGAGAGACGCAGGGCTTTACCCTGACGTGGTGGTTCAATGAGATCCCTGTTTATAAAGCTTCTGATCTGAACGCATTTTTTGAATGGCTGGATGAACCGGACAGATATCAAACGGTTTATCATGAATGGTGCTGCTTCGACTACTATGTTTATGTAATTTGGCTTATTTTATACCGCGATATGCACTTGAGGGCGCTTCCATATACAAATATCGCCGGTACGATTGAAGGCTTGTGGGGATCTCTTTCATTCAATAAGGCCGGGATTGAAAAGTGCTTCAACACACATTGGACTTCACGGAATGAAAGATTAGAAAACAATGAGAGATTGTGCATACAATTTCATACGGACCGCAGATTTACCGGCAACCGATTTGTCAGATTTCTAAAAAAAGTAAAAAGGATGGTTCTTAGCATTGGCAGGCAGATAAGATGACAGCAAATGGGATCCTAAAGAATTATTTTTATAACGTAATATATCAGATATTAGTCATTATCATACCGCTGATAACAACTCCATATATTTCAAGGGTGCTGGGAGTTGAAAATGTCGGTATTTATTCGTATGTCAGTACGGTGTCAACCTATTTTATAACAATTTCGCAGCTTGGTTTGAATTTATATAGCAGGAGGCAGATATCCTATATAAGAGGTGACAGAAAAAATACATCCAATACATTTATGCAGCTGATGCTGATAAGATTTACTGCCTTTGGGATAGGGATGATCTTATATCTTCTGCTGATTTTGAAAAATAGAAGATATACAGTATATTACCAGATCTTCATTATGTATATATTGGCGGGCGCTATTGACATCACGTGGTTTTTTCAGGCTTTTGAAGAATTTAAGATTATCACACTGCGCAATTGTTTTATTAAGATCATAAATGTTATAAGTATTTTCATATTTGTCCGTGCCCAAAATGACCTTTGGAAGTATATGATCATATTTTGCCTGGGGGAATTGGTTTCACAAGCGGTAATGTGGACAGGCATAAAAAAGAAGATAGATTTTAAGGGATTTGAAAAGGATGGAATCTTTGATCACTTCAGGGGGGCTGTGATTATGTTTTTACCGCAGATTATCACGACGGTTTATACCCTTGCAGATAAATTGATTCTCGGAATTTTATCGACAGAAACTCAAGTCGGACTTTATAGCCAAAGCGAAAAAATCGTAAAGCTCTCACTTGCATTGATCGGTTCTATGGGGACGGTCGCTATGCCCCAGATTGCAAATTGCTTTGCAAATGGAGAAGAATATCAAATAAGAGAAACTCTTTCCAAGAATTTAAGATTTGTTTTCTTTTTAGCATTTCCAATAATTTTTGGATTATATGGCATAGCTGACAGCTTTACAATATGCTTTTTTGGCCCAGGATATGAAGCAGTCTCTTACTTAATGGTGATTATAAGCCCGATCATTCTGCTTATCGGATTATCCGATCTATATGGAATGCAGTATCTTGTACCGACGGGACACATGAGAGAATATACAATGGCTGCAGCGGCAGGAGCGGCAGCAAATGTGATCTTAAATTTAATTCTGGTCGGTAAATATGCAGCAGTTGGTGTGTCTATTGCTACAGTTGCATCAGAATTAGTCGTTGCGGGCATCATGCGGTATTATGCGGGAAAATATATTACTCTGCGGGTTGAAAAAATATTAAGATATCCCATTATTGCTGTCTTTCTCGGAATTATAGTGAAAGTAATTGACATTAAAAACAATGATAACGTGTATATGACGGCAGCAGAGATTATGATAGGGGCTTCGCTTTACATAATTGCTCTTTGGTTTTTCCGTGATGAATTAGTTATGGAGTTCATAAGAATGATAAAGGCTCGAATATCAGGCAGAAAAAGAGAGCGAAGGTGAGACATATGATATTAAAAACTGTGTGCAAAAGCAGTATGTGTGCCGGATGTATGGCCTGCATTGATATATGCCCAAGAGGGGCGATCAGTATAGAAGATTCCTTAAAGGCTTATAATGCAGTGATCGATGCAGACCGATGTATCAATTGCAAAGCCTGTTATCATGTATGTCAGGAAAATAACCCTCCGCCCTTCTCAAAGCCTTTATATTGGAAAGAAGGATGGGCTGAAAAAGAGGAGATCAGACGGAAATCTTCATCCGGTGGTTTTGCAGCTGCTATTGAAAAAACGTTTGTCAGACAGGGAGGCATTATATGCAGCTGTATATTTATTAATGGAAATTTTGAATTTATATTTGCAGAAACCGAGGGCGAAATTGAAAAATTTGCAGGATCTAAATATGTAAAAAGTAATCCGGCTGGTATTTATAAGAAAATTAAAGAACTTCTTTGTGAAAACAAAAAGGTTTTATTTGTCGGGCTTCCATGTCAGGCGGCAGCATTGCGGAATTATGTCGGTGAACAGAAAGATTTGTACTTAATAGATTTGATCTGTCACGGCTCTCCTTCTCCTAAAATACTCGACTTGTTTTTACAGGATCATGGGACCAGCATAAGTAAAATTGCAGAGATCAGATTTCGCGTAAAAAATCATTTCAATTTAGAAGCAAAGCAGAGGGCATTTACAGTACCTGTAATTTATGATAACTATACGATGACTTTTTTAGAGGGTATATCTTATACAGAAAATTGCTATTCCTGTAAATTTGCCAGATTGGAACGGATAACAGATATTACTTTGGGAGATTCTTGGGGGAGCATGCTTCCGGAAGAAGAACAAAGAAAAGGTATTTCACTGGCACTATGTCAGACTGAAAAAGGCTGGGAGCTTTTAAATGAGTCGGGGCTTTATCTTTCAAATGTGGATTTGATGAGAAGCACTGCGTGCAACAGCCAATTAAGACATCCCTCCGTTAAACCTCGTCAGAGAGATTCGTTTTTTGAAAACCTTACGAAAGGAAAAAGCTTTAAAACGGCAGTTTTTAAATGTTTTCCAAAGAGGTATCTGAAAAATATGTTAAAAGCTTTTCTGTATCATATCGGTATGATCCGTGATGACGCGGGGGGGGGGGCAAAATATACTCGATAGCAATTCTTGAAAGTTCAAAGACCAGCTGACAGGCATCAAAATTCCAGGGATGTCGAAACTGCCTGACAGCTTTCTTCTTTTTTCACAGATAAAGTATGTTAGTATTACCCAAATCGTAACACATTTTATCAATCATGAAGAAGGAGGACAAGCTTATGAACAGGCTGAAAAAAAACTGGATGCGGGCTGCTGCCCTGATGGCTGTGATGACAGTTCTTCTGAGCGGCTGCACGGCATTCGACGCTTGCGCTTATATGCAGGCGATCCTGGATGTTTCTTACAAAAATGAGACAGAGGATTATATGGAACTGACAGGCGCGACAGAGGAGGAGGCCAAAGAGATCTTTCAGAATAACCTGGACGCCACGATGCATGAATTTAATACGGCGGAATTATCGGAAGAACTGGAGAAAAGCTACAGGGCCTTATTTGAAGAGACCGTAAAGCAGGTGAAATATACGGTGGGGGAAGCGGCAGATGCAGAGGACGGAGGCTATACGATCGACATCTCTGTGGAGCCGATCCTGCTGTTTGACAACACCTATGATGAATTTCAGAAGAAGGCCGAGGAGTATGCGGCAGAGATCTCCAATCATGTGATGAGCGGCGAGGAAATGCCGTCGGATGATGAGATACAGAACCATATATATCAGACCTATTATGACGTATTGACAAAAGAGCTGGATGCAGGCCTGGCTTATGGTGAAGCGGAAAATATTACAGTACATATCAACAGGACAGAGGATGGAGCCTATGAGATCCCAGAGGAGGATCTGCGTGCTTTGGACCAGGCCATGATCTCACAGGAGAAGCTGGGACAGGGGAGCCAGGAGGCGGTAAAAAATGATAAAAACAGTAAAAACGAAATAACGGAGAAATTAGAATAATCCGTTGACAATAGCGTGTATCGGTGTTATTCTAAATAAAAATAGAAATGGAAACGAGATAGAGGTCGCATTTTTTATCAGTACGCTGCCGGATGTGCAGGGCAGGTGAGGGCAGCGGAAAGGAAAAGATGCCGAAAGGATATGGTTCCTGATGCCATATTGCTTGGGCATGGCGTGAACAACGACATGACTGTCATCGCAGGATGGAGTGCTATCTGATATACATGGATGTATATTTGGGGGACGGCGCATCTTGCCGTTTCTTTTTTCGTTCTATTAGGAAACTTCTCCGAATTTTCCTATAGAACAAAAACCCTCCGGGGGATGCGCACTGCGGCGTATGAGGTAGATGTCGCAATGCGACCGCCGCAGGCGCGAGTTTCGCAAGCGAAACTCTTTGTTTTCAAAGCAAAAAAAGGAGGAAAAAGCAGTGGCAATTTTTAAGGGCGCAGGTGTTGCGATTATTACACCGATGAAGGAAAATCTGGAAGTGAACTACGATAAGCTGGATGAGATCCTGGAGGAGCAGATTGCAGGGAAAACGGATTCCATCATTATCTGCGGAACAACAGGAGAGTCCGCTACCTTGACCGAGCAGGAACACATGGACGTGATCAAGTTTACGATCGAGCGTGTGAACCACCGGATTCCGGTTATTGCAGGAACCGGTTCAAACAGTACTGCTACGGCAGTGCAGCTCTCCAAAGAGGCAGCGGCGGCAGGAGCGGAAGGACTGCTTCTCGTGACGCCGTACTATAATAAGGCCACACAGAACGGACTGATCGCCCATTATACAAGGATTGCCAATGAGGCGAAGATCCCGGCTGTCCTCTACAATGTACCCAGCCGTACCGGATGCGCGATCCAGCCGGAGACTGTGGCGCATCTGATCAAGAATGTAGAATATATTACAGGCATTAAAGAAGCTTCCGGCAATATCGGCAATGTGGCGAAGATCATGCATCTGTGCGACGGGAAGATTGACCTTTATTCCGGCAACGACGATCAGATCGTCCCGCTTCTGTCCCTGGGCGGACTTGGAGTCATCTCCGTTCTTTCGAATGTGGCGCCGAAGTATGTACATGATATGGTCTATAAGTTTTTTGACGGAGATGTTCAGGGAAGCTGTAAAATGCAGCTGCAGGCTCTTCCGTTATGCGACGCTTTGTTCTGTGAGGTGAATCCGATTCCGGTGAAGGCGGCAATGAATCTGATGGGAAAAGAATGCGGGCCGCTTCGGGGACCGCTGACCGAGATCGAACCGCAGCATAAAGAATTACTGAAAAAAGCGATGCAGGAGTTTGGGATTCTGTAGAAAAAAGTGATGGTTCACAGTAAAGAAATATAGGAATGGTTTAAACAGGCCGCTGCGGTATGCATTGGAAAGATGTGTACCGCGGCGGTTTGTTTTTAGGTAGATATTTTGTACAAATATTCGTTTATTTTTATTGACTTTTTGATAGAAATGTAGTACGATGGGTTCAATAAAACCGAAACGTTTCGGATTTAAAAAGGAGGAGAACAAGATGCCATTAGTAACATCAGAAAAAATGCTGGCGGATGCACAGAAGGGCGGCTATGCAGTAGGCGCGTTTAATGTGGAGAATATGGAGATGGTTAAGGCGGTCATTGCCGCCGCAGAGGAGCTTCATGCCCCGGTCATGCTGCAGACCACACCGTCCACGATCAAGTACGGGACATTGGAGACCTATTTTGCGATCGTCGCCGCAGAGGCGAAAAAAGCGGCAGTCCCGGTCTGCCTTCATCTGGACCACGGCAGCAGTTTTGAATTGGCGGTACAGGCGCTTAAGGCAGGATACACTTCTGTGATGATCGACGGTTCTCACGAAGACCTGGAGGGAAATATTGCAGTCAGCAAAAAGGTTGCAGACGTGGCAAAGGCATGCAAAATACCGGTAGAGGCTGAGCTCGGCAAGGTAGGCGGCAAGGAAGACGACCTGGAGGCAGAGGCAGATACGAACACGGATCCTATGGAAGCAAAGGAATTTGTGGAAAGAACCGGAGTGACCTCCCTGGCGGTTGCTATCGGAACAGCCCATGGATTTTATAAGGGGACGCCGGTCCTGGACAAGGAGCGGGTGTCCGAGATCAGGAAGGTGGTTTCCATCCCACTGGTGCTTCACGGGGCTTCCGGACTGAGCGATGAAGAGGTAAGGGAATGCGTGCGCCGGGGAATCTGCAAGGTGAATTTCGCAACCGAACTGCGTGCGGCCTATACAGCCGCAGGCAAGAAGCTGATCGAAGAAAAGCCGGACACCTTTGATCCGAAGAAACTGGGCGTGGTCGGAATGGAAGCTGTAAAGCAGCTGGTGATGGAGCGCATGAAAGTATGCGGATGCAACGGAAAGGCAGACTGACACTGACTTTGGAAACAAAAGTGAAAGCAGGGTGCGGATATGGCGGCAACGATTAAAGACATAGCAAAGGAAACCGGACTCGGGCTTGCAACCATTTCTTCCTATCTGAACGGAGGAAATGTCCGGGAGAAAAACCGGGTCAAGATTGAGCAGGCCATTGAAAAACTGAATTTTGAAGTCAATGAGGTGGCCCGGGGGCTAAAAACCAACCGGACAAGGATGATCGGCATCATCATACCGGAACTGAATAACATTTTCTTTGCGGAGATCATCACGGAACTGGAGGACGTGCTACGGGGACAGGGCTACGCAGCAATGATCTGCGACTGCCGTACCGATGAAAAGCGGGAAGAGGAAGCCGTGGATTTTTTGAAACGCCGCAGAGTAGACGGGATGATCGTTATCCCCACCGGAAAAAACGGCGCCTGTCTGCGGGAAGTGATGAAAACGGGAAAACCTGTTGTGATGATCGACCGGAGGATCCGCAATGTGCATTGCGATACCGTGCTGGTAGACAATCAGGGCGCTGCGGAGGACGCGATCCGGCGTTTGATCCTTGCGGGCCACAGGAAGATCGGCATGATCGCGGGAGAGCAGGAGGTCTACACGGCGGAGGAACGTTTCCGGGGATATGTCCGGGCGCTGGAGCAGTCGGGGATTTCCGCTGACGAATCCCTGATCGTTCGGGGAGACTATACTATCCGTGGAGGAAGCCGGGGAATCCAGGAGCTTACCAGGAAAAATCCCGACATGACAGCAGTATTTATTTCCAACTATGAAATGACGCTGGGGGCGATGATCGAACTGAATGAACTGGGAATCCGGATTCCGGAAGAAATGTCGGTCATTGGTTTTGATAATATTGAATTTGCCAAGGCATGTATCCCGAAGCTCAGCATCGTGACCCAGCCCACGAAGGAACTGGGAAGGCGGGCAGCGGAACTGATGCTGAAACGGCTGGAGGAAAAAGAACAGACGGAGTTTGAGACGGTCAGGCTGGCCACAAGCTTTGTGGAAGGAAGATCCGTTTGCCGCAGGCAGGATGGCCTGCAGGCTGAATCCAAAGACCGTAAACAGGAGGAAGAAAGGGGGCTGTGATGAAACCATATTTATTAGGAATCGATATTGGAACAAGTGCCTGCAAGGCGGCTATTTTTGACCGGAGCGGAGAAGTGATCGCTTCGGCAAGCGAGGAATACCCCGTGGACTATCCACATCCGGGCTGGGCGGAGCAGGATCCGCAGGACTGGTGGAGGGCCGTATGTACTGCCATCCGCAGGATGGCGGCAGACGGAGTGGATCTGTCGGAGATCGCAGGGATCGGGATCGACGGGCAGAGCTGGTCAGCGATCCCGGTGGACCAGGCGGGCAATGTACTGGCAAAGACGCCCATCTGGATGGACACCAGAGCGCAGGATATCTGTGATGAATACAATGAACGGGTCGGAGCGGACCAGATATTCCAGACAGCGGGCAACTCTCTGCAGCCGTCCTACACTACGGCGAAGATTCTCTGGTACCGCAGGAACCTGCCGGAGGTGTACCGCCGTACATACAAGATCCTGCAGTCCAACAGCTATATCGCGTTCAGGCTGACCGGCAATATGACCCAGGACATTTCCCAGGGATACGGCCTGCATTGCTTCAATATGCGGACCGGGACATGGGATGAGAAACTATGTGAGGCGCTGGAAATTCCCGGGTCACTGCTTCCGGATATTTTCCCGAGCCATGCCGTCATCGGAACGGTGAGCTCTCAGGCAGCAAAGGAAAGCGGCCTGACAGCAGGAACCCCTGTGGCGGCAGGAGGGCTGGATGCGGCCTGCGGGACATTAGGCGCGGGTGTTGTCCATCCGGGTGAGACACAGGAGCAGGGAGGCCAGGCAGGCGGAATGAGCATCTGCATCGATACCTATCAGGCAGACCCCAGATTGATCCTGGGATATCATGTGGTGCCGGGCAGATGGCTTCTCCAGGGAGGCACTACCGGAGGCGGCGGTGTGATGCGCTGGCTGGAACGGGAATTTGGCGCCTACGAGCGAGAGGCAGGATTGAGCCGCCAAAAAAGCTCGCTGGAGCTGTTCAACGAAGCGGCGGAGGCGGTCAGCCCGGGCTGTGACGGAATGATATTTCTTCCTTACATGTCAGGCGAACGCTCCCCGATCTGGGATCCGGATGCCAAAGGGGTCTATTACGGAATGGACTTCGGCAAGACCAAGGGGCATTTTATTCGGGCGGCGATGGAAGGCGTGGCGTATTCCCTGCACCATAATCTGGAGATCGCCAGGGAAGCGGGAGCGGAGGCGGAAGTGCTGCGGGCCATGGGAGGCTCGGCCAATTCGCTGCTGTGGACCCAGATCAAATCAGACATAACCGGAAAGCCGATCGTGGTGCCTTCGTCCGACACAGCCACCACACTTGGCGCGGCCATCCTGGCGGGTGTAGGAGTAGGTATGTACGGCAGCTTTGAGGAAGCCGTGGAACTGACCGTAAAGGAAAAGCGCCGCCATGAGCCCAATCCGGAGCACAGGGAGACATATGAGAGGAATTATCAGATTTATCTCGAATTGTATGAACAGCTGAAGGGTATGATGAAAAAATATAGTAAAAGATAGTCTGGCTGTTCTAAAAAGCGGCAGCAGACGAGATCATAAAAACAAGGCATCTAATTATAGATGAAACGGATACAAAAGGAGTCAGAAAAGATGAAAGCAGCAGTAGTATGTGCAAATGAAGATGTACAGTATCTGGACTACGAGGAGCCCGCACCGGGTCCGGGCGAAGTGAAGGTGAAGGTCAAAGCGTCTGGAATCTGCGGTTCAGATATCCCCAGGGTCCTCTATCATGGAGTTCATTTTTATCCGATCGTGCTGGGACATGAATTTTCCGGAGATGTGGTAGAAGTCGGCGAAGGAGTTACAAAAGTGAAGATTGGCGACCGGGTTTCCGGAGCGCCTCTGCTTCCCTGTATGAAATGCGATGACTGCCAGAACGGGAATTTTTCCCTCTGCAAGCATTACAGCTTTATCGGATCCAGACAGCAGGGGAGCAATGCGGACTATGTGGTCCTTCCGGAGCAGAATGCGGTCGTATTCGATCCGTCTATTTCTTATGAGCAGGGGGCCATGTTTGAACCATCCACTGTAGCGCTCCACGGCCTGCTGCAGAATGATTACCAGGGCGGGGAGTATGTGGCGGTGCTGGGAGGCGGCACCATCGGGCTGTTTACCATGCAGTGGGCAAAGATCTTCGGATCCAGAAAAGTGGTGGTCTTTGATATCAGCGAGGAACGGCTGGAGCTGGCAAAACGTCTGGGAGCAGATGCGACCGTCAACACCACGGAGGAAGGCTTTTTAGAGAAGGCGATGGGGCTTACAGGCGGGAAAGGATTTGCCTATGTCTACGAGACTGCCGGACAGGCACCGACCATGTATATGGCGTTTGAGCTGGCGGCAAATAAGGCCCATGTGTGCTTTATCGGAACCCCTCATGTGGATCTGACCTTTACCCCGCGGATGTGGGAAAATATGAACCGCAAGGAATTTAAGCTGACCGGATCCTGGATGTCCTACAGTTCTCCGTTCCCGGGAAAGGAATGGGAACTGACGGCCCACTATTTCGCAACCGGACAGTTAAAATTTGATGAAGGCCTTATTTACAAAAAGATGCCCATGAGCCAGGCACAGGAAGCATTTCAAATGTTTAAGACACCAGGTCTCGTAAAAGGCAAGGTGCTGCTGATCAATGAGGAGGAAGGCTTGGTATGATTCTGACAGTGACATTGAATGCGGCCATCGATAAGCGGTATGTGGTAGAGGAGGTCCGGGCCGGAGAGGTGAACCGGGTGAAAGAGTGTGTCTATACGCCCGGCGGTAAGGGGCTGAATGTGTCCAAGCCGGCAGCCATCTACGGGGCGGAGGTGACGGCTACAGGATTTGTCGGTGGTCACGCAGGACATTATATAGAAGCTGCGCTTGGTCCTTTTGGAATTAAAAGCGCATTTTACCATATGGAAGCAGAGAGCCGTTCCTGTATTAATATCTGGGATGAAAAGAACCAGCTCCAGACGGAATTTCTGGAACCAGGATTCTCTGTGACAGAGACGGATTTTGAAAAGTTTCTGGAGCACTTTCAAGGACTGGCGGCGGAAGCCGACGTGGTGACCATATCGGGAAGCGTGCCCAAGGGGCTGGACGGCACGGCTTATCAGCGGATGGTAAAGCTCGTGAAGGAGGCAGGAAAGCCGGTGCTCCTGGATACCAGCGGGAAATTGCTGGAGCAGGGGATCGAGGCGTGCCCGACCATGATCAAGCCCAACCTGGATGAGATCCGGATGCTGACAGGAAAGGACTGCACCGACCTGGGAGAGATCGTAGAAGCGGCAAAGGTGCTGCACGCACGCGGGATCGAAATCGTTACCGTATCCCGGGGAGGAGAAGGCGCCGTTGTAGTATCCGGGGAGGGGGCATACCAGGCCAGAGTTCCGCGGATCGATGCGGTGAATACGGTGGGCTGCGGAGATTCCATGACTGCCGGATTTGCGCTGGGGCTGAGTGAAGGTTTAAGCATCAAAGAGATATTGCGAAAGGCAAGCGCACTTTCAGCGGCGGCAGCTATGCGGGAAGAGACGGGATTCTTTGTAAAAGAGGATATGGAGCGTCTCCTGCCCCGGATTGAGATTATCGAGCTGGCGTAACAATGAAGCAGATAGCGGCACTATATTTCATCAGAAACAGCGTGTCAGGACACGATGTACATATAATATAAAAAAGGAGAAAAAACAATGGGAGAATTTATCAATCCGGCAAGTGTGCCGAAGGTAACATTTTACAATGGAGTGGAAGTACCCTGTGTGGGCATGGGGACATTTGGTTCCGACCGTTTTACACCGGAGCAGGTATCCGGCGCGGTGGCAGGCGCGATCCGCTGCGGTTACCGGATGTTTGACTGCGCCGCATGCTATGGAAATGAGGACCAGATCGGCCAGGTATTCCAGAATGCATTTGACGAAGGCGTGGTGGAGAGAAGTGAGCTGTTCATCATGACAAAGGTATGGAACGACATGCATGAAAGAGTGGAGGAGTCCTGCAGAAAGAGTATTGCAGACCTGAAATGTGATTATATCGATCTGTTTTTCATCCACTGGCCCTTCCCGAACTATCATGCACCGGGATGCGACGTGGATTCCAGGAATCCGGATTCCAGGCCTTTCAGTGCGGAGGAATTTATCCGTACATACAGACAGTGCGAGGAACTGGTAGAAAAAGGACTGATCCGCAATATCGGTATTTCCAATATGACGATTCCGAAGCTGGAGGCAGTGCTGCCTCTCATGAAGATCCTGCCTGTGGCATGTGAGATGGAGCTTCACCCCTGTTTCCAGCAGCAGGAGCTGTTCGACTACCTGAATGACCACAAGATCCAGCCCATCGGATTTATGCCGCTTGGATCCCCTCAGAGACCGGAGCGTGACATCTGTCCGGAAGATGTTGCAGATATGCAGACGCCGGAGATGCAGGAGATCGCAAAGGCGCACGGAGTCCATCCGGCGCTGATCGCTTTGAAGTGGGCGCACCAGAGGGGACAGATTCCGATTCCGTTCTCTGTGCATGAGGTGGAATATGTGAGCAATCTCAAGAGCATGACTGAGGATCCGCTGACAGACGAGGAAATGGCAAAGATCGCCACACTGGAAAAGAATAACCGGCTCGTGAAGGGGCAGGTATTCCTGTGGGAAGGCGCAAACGACTGGCATGACCTGTGGGATGAAGACGGTGTGATCGTGACTCTGTAATAAAATATACGCCTGCCCTGTTTCAAAATGAAGGGGCAGGCTTTTCCTGTTTGGAAAAAGTGCATCCACCCGGCCGGTCAGCGTAGTGTTTGGCCGAGGGGCTATTGTCAGGATTTCAGATATCGTTTCGGGGTGGTTCCTTTATATCTTTTAAATGTTTTGATAAAATAGCTCAGGTCATTGAAACCGGAATTGTATGCCACCTCCGTAATGGACTGCTCGGAAGTCAGAAGCTGGTAGCATGCCCTCTCGATCCGGTAATAATTCAGATAATCAATGGGAGTCCTGTGCGTCATTTCCTGAAAAAATTTACAAAAATACTTGGGTGACATGTTGACGCTGTGGGAGATCTCCTCCAGCGTCAGCGGCATCTTATATGAAGCTTCTATAAATTCCAGAACCTGCTTGAGCTGCAGGATCCGCCGATGGTTGCGGGGATAAAGCTCAGGCGTGGGGTGATAATGGCTCTCCGCGAAGATCGTACCGATCATCTGATACAGGGAACCCAGGACGATCATCTGGTATCCGGGCTTCTTAGACGCCACCGCGTCAAACATCCCCCAGATGATCCGGTGGAGCTCCTGATCGGACTCGGGATAAATATACTGCGGTTCTACCTCATGCTCCGTAATCCTGCGGATCATCCGGCAGCAGGAATCATTTTTATTCATCAGAATATTCATGTCAAAAACCAGACAGTCATATTCGCAGTTGTCGGGCAGTCCTTCGTGCAGGACACCGGCCGGAACAAAGATAAACATGCCAGCCGAAGCGTCAAACTCTTCTTCATCGATCGTCAGATGCAGAATCCCCTTTAAAATACGGATGAGTTCAAATTCTACATGCCAGTGCAGGGACATAATGTACTGCGGATGTGCCGGGGATACGTGATGGTATTCCATAGGGAAGTCGGCGGTACCTCTCTGCCAGTTCTCCTGATAATTAATATACTGCATAATACTCCTTCTGTGTGCGGCGATACGATTCGCGATTGCTATATGTGAATATTGTTATACTTTTTTTCATTATAACACAAGTATAATTCTTTGCACAATGGTAAAATAAAAACACCGTTTATATTTGGAACAGCAGTATTTTGGAGAAATGACTGTGCAAGTTTACATGACAAAACGCTTTTTCTTTTTCTAAAATTGGGCGTAACGCCTATAAATCAGAGAGGGCCTGTCTCTGCAGCGGTTAAGATGTATTGTTCGCAATCAATACGGCAATCTGTTCCGAATAGTTACAAATATACCAAAATCAGTAGAAGGGAGGAGGTATGTCAGTGAGCGAAAACAAAAAGCAGGTCCTTGCGTTTGACTTCGGCGGTGGAAGCGGCCGGGCCATCCTGGGAAGGCTGGAGGACGGAAAGATCCGCATGGAGGAGGTACACCGTTTTTCCAATGATCCGGTCATGCTCAACGGGACCATGTATTGGGACACACTGAGACATTTTTTTGAGATCAAGCAGGGAATCGTAAAGGCAAAGCAGAAGGGCGGCTTTGAGAGTATCGGAATCGATACATGGGGAGTGGACTTCGGCTTGATTGATGAACACGGCGATCTTCTGGAAAATGCGGTTCACTACCGGGACGACAGGACCGTGGGGATGCAGGAAGAGGTATTCAAGGCAATCCCGAAGGAAGAGGTCTACAGTCTGACCGGACTGCAGTTTGAAAATTTCAATACTATTTTCCAGTTATATTCCCTGGTACAGAAAAGGCCGTGGATTCTGGAAAAGGCAGACAAGCTGCTGCTCTTGCCGGACTTGTTTAATTATTTCCTGACAGGCGAAAAGAAAGCGGAATACACTATGGCCGCTACGACACAGCTTCTGGATGCAGGCAAGAAGGAGTGGTCTGACCGGATTCTGGGGGCTTTGCGGATTCCGAAGAAGATTTTTCCGGAGATCATTTCCAGCGGCACGGTGGTTGGAACGCTGAAAGCGGATATCTGTGAGGAGCTTGGAGTTGATCCGGCGAAGGTCATTGCCATCACAGGACATGATACACAGAGCGCGGTAGTATCTGTTCCCACCCAGGAGAAGGATTTCATCTTTATCAGCTGTGGGACATGGAGCCTCTTCGGCACGGAGCTTGAGGGCCCTGTGATCGGGGAAAAGTCCATGGCATGCGATGTAAGTAATGAAGGCGGTTACGGAAATACGACCACACTGCTGAAAAATATCATCGGACTCTGGCTGGCACAGGAGAGCAGACGTCAATGGATCCGGGAAGGAAAGGAATATTCCTTCGGAGAGCTGGAAGAGATGGCGCTCACTGCAGAGCCGTTCCAGAGCTTTATTGATCCGGATGCGCCGGAGTTTGTTCCGGCCGGCAACATACCGGAGAGGATCCGGGAATTTTGCCGCAGGACCGGACAGAAGGTGCCGGAGACGGTGGGTGAGATCATGTGCTGCATCAACCAGAGCCTGGCATTAAAATACCGCTATGCGCTGGAGCAGATCGAATCCTGCACCGGCAAACATTATCCGGTCATCCATATGATCGGCGGCGGCATCCAGAGCAAGCTGCTCTGCCGGATGGCTGCAGGGGCAAACGGACGCAAGGTGACCGCAGGCCCGGTGGAAGCAACCGCATTGGGCAACATTGCAGTACAGATGATGGCAATGGGCGAGATTAAGGATGTAAAGGAAGCAAGGCGCATCATCGCGGAATCAGAAACCACATATGAGTATCTTCCTCAGGATACTGAGAAATGGGATGCTGCATATGAGAAATTTAAAACATTTATTCATTAAAGGAGGAATGCTACTATGGCAAAATCAAGACTCATTGGAGACTATCCGGTAATCGGAATCCGTCCTACCATCGATGGAAGAAGAGGAGCGCTCAAGGTTCGTGAATCTCTGGAAGACCAGACCATGAACATGGCAAAATCCGCTGCAAAGCTGCTGGAAGATAACCTGAAATACAGCAATGGAGAACCTGTAAAGGTCATTATTGCAGATACGACTATCGGACGTGTGGCGGAAGCAGCGGCCTGCGCGGACAAATTCAAAAAGGCAGGGGTAGACATTACCCTGACAGTGACTCCTTGCTGGTGCTACGGGGCAGAGACCATGGATATGGATCCAATGACGATCAAAGCGGTATGGGGCTTCAACGGAACAGAGAGACCGGGCGCGGTTTACCTGGCATCCGTACTGGCTACCCATGCACAGAAGGGCCTGCCGGCATTCGGTATCTACGGACATGATGTATGTGAAGCGAACGACACGGAGATTCCGGAAGATGTCAAAGAAAAGCTGCTGAGATTCGCACGTGCTGCGGTTGCGGCTGCGACCATGAGAGGAAAATCTTATCTGCAGATCGGTTCCATCTGTATGGGAATCGGCGGCTCCATCATTGATCCTGCATTTATCGAAGAATACCTTGGAATGCGTGTAGAATCTGTAGACGAGGTAGAGATCATCCGCCGTATGACAGAAGGCATCTATGATGAAGCAGAATATCAGAAGGCGCTTGCATGGACAAAAGAAAAATGTATCGAAGGCTTTGACAAGAATCCGGAAGAATTGCAGAAGAGCCGCGACGCAAAGGATTCTGACTGGGAATTTGTTGTAAAGATGATGTGCATCATCAAAGACCTGATGAACGGAAACGAAAATCTGCCGGAAGGCTGCGAAGAAGAAAAGGTTGGACACAATGCCATCGCTGCAGGTTTCCAGGGACAGAGACAGTGGACAGACTTCTATCCGAACTGCGACTATCCGGAAGCAATGCTCAACACCTCCTTTGACTGGAACGGAGCAAGAGAGCCATATATCCTGGCAACCGAGAACGACGTACTCAACGGCCTGGGAATGCTGTTCAACAAGCTGCTCACCAATTCCGCACAGATCTTTGCGGATGTGCGTACATACTGGAGCCCGGAAGCGGTAAGGAAAGCGGCAGGCGGCTATGAGCTGGAAGGAAAGGCGAAGGAAGCAGGCGGATTTATCCATCTGATCAACTCAGGCGCGGCTTGTCTGGACGCAAACGGACAGGCAAAGGATGCCGATGGAAACGGCGTGATGAAGCCATGGTATGATGTGACAGAGGCTGACCAGGAAGCAATCATGAAGGCGACTACCTGGAATTATGCGGACGTTGGATATTTCCGGGGCGGCGGATATTCCTCCAGATTTGTTACAGAAGCTGAAATGCCTGTCACCATGATCCGTCTGAACCTGGTGAAGAATTTAGGACCGATGCTGCAGATTGCAGAAGGCTGGACCGTACATCTTCCGGACGAAGTAACCGACGTACTCTGGAAGAGAACCGACTATACATGGCCGTGTACCTGGTTCGCACCGAGGACAACTGGAGAAGGCGCGTTTGCTACGGCATATGACGTTATGAACAACTGGGGTGCTAACCACGGCGCGATCAGCTACGGACATATCGGAGCGGATCTGATCACCATGTGCTCCATCCTGAGGATTCCGGTTGCTATGCATAACGTACCGGAGGAGAAGATCTTCCGTCCGGCATCCTGGAATGCATTCGGTATGGACAAAGAAGGCGCTGACTACAGAGCATGCCAGGCATACGGACCGTTATATAAGACGATCAAATGATCATTGTGTCAAAAGCCCTTTGACGCATGTATCATCCCATAAATAGTATGAGAGATGCGGCATTCCGGATCTGCTTTTGCGGGCCGAATGCCGCAGCAGCAATATCAAGTATCGTATGAAAAATGTTTTGGAGGATATAGAATATGTTAAAAGGAATTCCGAAAATTTTGTCTCCGGAATTGTTGATGGTACTCTGTGAGATGGGGCACAGCGACCGCCTGGTAATTTCTGACGGCAATTTCCCGGCTGAATCTATGGGAAAGGACGCAATCGTGATCCGCTGTGACGGCCACGGCGTACCGGAGCTTCTGGATGCCATCCTGCAGGTATTCCCGCTGGATACTTATGTAGAGAAGCCGGTGAACCTGATGGAAGTGATGCCTGGGGATGATGTGGAGACTCCGATCTGGGATACCTACAAGGAGATCATCGCAAAACACGATTCCCGGGGCGCGGACTGTGTCGGCAACATCGAGCGCTTTGCGTTCTATGACGAGGCAAAGACAGCTTATGCGATCATTGCGACCGGAGAATCCGCTCTGTATGCGAATGTGATGCTGCAGAAAGGTGTTGTGACAGAATAGCTGCAGCTGGAATTTTTCGAAAAAATGCTCTCTATAAATTTGAAAATAAAACTGCACCGGAATAGTATCTGTTCGATACCGTTCCGGTGCATTATTTTGAGCCGATCTCTAAGTGATATCTTTGTAACCGTCTTATATTCCTGTGCATATATTTGGAAGTAAGTAGAAATAAGCTGTCAGGAGACGGATATGCGGCTGTGTGAACTCCGGGAAAAGGAAGTAATTAATAGTTGTGACTGCAAAAGGCTTGGCTGTGTGGTAGATATAGAATTTGACTGCAGCAGTGGGCAGATCGAGGCGCTGATCGTGCCGGGACCTGGGAAAATCTGTGGATTTTTGGGAACAGACAGCGAATATGTGATCCCATATCACTGTGTAAAACGGATCGGGCCGGATATCATCCTCGTAGAAATCCGGGAAGAAAAATTTTTGAAAAAATTATAATGCAATTATGTCTACGATTGTGTATAATGAATCTATATTGTATCTGTTTACGAACGAAGGCAGGAGCTTTCAGTTTTGGACAGCAGCAGTATGGAGTTCCTTTATAACGACTTAGATACCATAGTAGAAAAAGAAAGGCGGATGATATTATGAAATGTCCCTATTGCGGAAATTCGGACACACGAGTCATTGATTCCAGGCCGGCAGAAGAGAACAATTCGATTCGCCGCCGCCGTTGTTGTGATGAGTGCGGAAAACGGTTTACCACTTATGAGAAGATCGAGACTATCCCGCTGATCGTGATAAAAAAGGACAATAACCGGGAGCAGTTTGAACGTTCCAAGATTGAGAACGGAGTATTGAGCGCCTGCTATAAGAGACCGGTGCCTGCGGATGCTATCAAGGCAGCTGTGGACGAGATTGAGCTGCAGATCGTGAACCGGGAGGAGAAGGAGATTCCCAGCAGCCTCATTGGCGAGATCGC
The DNA here is from genome assembly GCA_000403295.2 of Lachnospiraceae bacterium M18-1. Lineage (GTDB taxonomy): Bacteria > Bacillota > Clostridia > Lachnospirales > Lachnospiraceae > Schaedlerella. The sequence goes on from KE159609.1 coordinate 831,187, forward strand.
CATGGAACGGCTGAAAACCCTGGATCCGGTGGCTTATGTCCGGTTTGCTTCCGTATACCGGCAGTTCAAGGACGTCAATACGTTTATGGAAGAACTGAAAATGTTCCTGGAGTAGCAGTTACTATTGACAGAACAGCCCTGATTAAGAAAAAGCTGGCAGGAATTGCTTTGGCCTGCAGCCAACAGGGTTAGATATGTTCAGGAAAAAATCAACGGACAATTTTAATAAAAAATATGTCCGGATATATGATGCATGATCCACAAAATTGAACCTTCCTTAAAAAAATCTTCTTACGCCTGCATGAAAAAAGTGCTACAATTATACGGATAAGAGGTGTTTTACAGCTTTTAGAAGCATGAAGATCCAATGTCAATGCAGCAAAACAGAGATTTTTCTGATCTGGTAAGGAAGGAGGATGTGTATGCATAATCAAGGTGATGCAGTAGTTTATAAGTGTAAGGGTGTATATCGGATTGAAGATGTAGGAACATTGGATTTTACGTTTGCTGACAGAAAGAAGAAGTATTATACCTTACAGTCGGTGGGCAATGCAAAGGAACGGGCATATGTTCCCATTGATGATGCGGCAAATATACGCAAGCCGATTGAGCGGGAAGCGGTTCTGGGACTGATCAAAAGGCTGGACGATATTGAGATTCTGTGGGTGCGGAGTGAAAAGACCCGGGAGCAGGAATATAAGGACTGTATCTCAGACTACGTGCCGGAGAACTGGATTCGGGTGCTGAAGACCCTTTACAGGCGGACAGAGCATCGCGGCGGTGTTACGAGTATGGACAAGAAGTATCAGCAGCTGCTGGAGCATGCGCTTTACAGTGAATTTTCCTATGCTCTCGGCATCCCGGAAAGTAAAGTCGAAGGTTTTATCAACGAGCAGAGAAAAAAAGAAGCATGATCGGTATGCCCTGGAGGATGACCTGTCGGCGGACAGGCATTTCCGGGGATTTTTTTACTTTTATTTCAGAGAACATTCAAGATTGAAAAAAAGATTTTAAAATAAATGGAAAAACTGTTTACAGGCATATAGTATAGTGTTCCCAAAACTCGGAAAGAATAGTCTGGCTTGGATTCTTTCCGGGTTTTCTTTTTTTCTTTGAATCAAAATCTTCATTGAATCGTTTCAAAGAAATTCAATATTGGATATATTGAATGTGTAATTTTTGTATTTTATAATAATTGTATACTGAATTTGGCCAAATACAAAGTAAATACAAAATATGTATCATATTAGTAAAGGAGGCTGCAGTGAATAAAATAGGAATTCATTTTGGATACTTTAATGCAGACTGGGAAACAGATTTTCTGAAACAGATACCTCAGGTAAAACATTTGGGATTTGATATTTTAGAAATTGCGCCGGACGCAATGATGCGAAGGACAAAAACAGAACGTCAAAGGATAGCAGATTTTGCATTGGAAAATGAGATTACACTGACATTTTCCGTAGGCCTGGGAGCAGACTATGATCTGGCATCGGAAAACGATGATATAAGAAAAAGAGGAATTTCCTATACGGTAGAAGCTTTAAAAATCATGAACCAAATGAATATCAGGATGTATTCCGGGGTGAATTATGGTGCGTGGAATACGACTTTTTCAGAAAAAATCAGTGATAAACGGCCTGCTTGGGAACGCTCTCTGAAATCAATATGTGAAATTATGAAAACAGCGGAGGATCTGGACATTACATATGCAGTAGAAGTAGTAAACCGCTATGAACAGGGAATTTTAAATACTGCAAAGGAAGCTGTGGAATATGTGAAACAAGTGGGAAGCCCTAATATAAAAATTCTGTTGGATACCTATCATATGAATATTGAGGAGGACAGCTTTTCAGAGGCGATTCATACAGCAGGCAGATATCTGGCACATTTTCATGTAGGAGAGGCAAATCGGAAGCCGCCCAGTCTGAGTGGAAGAATGCCATGGGATGAGATTACAGGAGCGCTAAAGGATATTTCATATGAGGGCGCAATCGTTATGGAACCCTTTATTAAAATGGGCGGAGAAGTAGGACATGATATCAAGGTATGGAGGGATATCAGTGAAGGAGCAGACGAGACAGAAATGGAGGAAATGGTAAGAAATTCTATTCATATACTGCGTCAAAAAATGGCACAATAATAGAAAATTATGGAAAAGGGGCATAGGATATGGCTACCATTAAAGACGTTGCAAAGAAGGCAGGAGTGTCGGTCGGTACGGTATCCAATATGCTGAATGGAAAAGGTGGCGTTAGTGACGAAAAGTACGATAAGATACAAGAGGCAATCGAAGAACTGTCGTATAAACCGAATTATATGGCACAGAATCTGAAAAAGCATAAGGGAAAAGTGATCGGTGTACTGCTGCCCAGCCTGGAAGAGCCTTATAATGATATCTATCAGGGAATTGCGGATGTGTTGGATATGAATAATTATATACTGATACTGAAGCTTACACAAAATAATATAGTTTTAGAAAACCATTTTTTAGAACAGCTTTTATATATTGGCATGGTAGGAGCCATCATTGTTCCATGCGATCAGAGGAATAAAGAGAAATATGGGAAACTTCAGGATCAGGGAATAAAAATAGTGATGGTGGAAAGAAAATTAGAAGGGATTGATTTCTCAAATGTATTGTTTGAAAATAAGCAGCTGATTTTCGACATCACAAACAGCCTTATTGAAGAGAACCCCTACAGGGAAATCCGCCTTATGGTTGGAAAAAAAGAATTTTCTAACGAACAGGATTGTGTGGAAGGATATCTGGCTGCCAGAGAGAACCGAGAGCAGGATATTATTGTGATTGAAGAGACAAGAAAAGAGGCGGTATTTGATAGAATTTATCAGAAGCTGATTGAGGGCGAACGGTTTCCGGAATGCGTTATAACTTCTTCTATGGAATTTGCAACACACCTTTCAGAGGTCTGCAATATCTTAAAGCTCAAATTGGAGATTCATTCGATCGTAGGAGAAAAATGGTATACGACAGACTTATATAAGGATATCACGCAATATGGACGCAATGCGATCCTGATGGGCAAAGAAGCAGGAAAGCTCTTGGCCTCTATCATGAAAAGCAGAGGGGAGATTGAAAACAGAAGTATTTACATCCACCCGAAAAGGAATTATAGAAATACGGGGATGGAAATTCATACTATGCCCATGCGGAGCCTCCGGGTCTTAGCCTTTCAATGTGACGCTACAGATGCGCTGGAGAAGCTGTCCTGTGCATTTAGGAACATAACGGGAATACGGGTAGAGTTTGATAAGCTGGAATATAGTTCCCTGCGTAAAGAACTGTATATACAGACTCGTGGAAAGAAAACGGATTATGATATTATCATGATGGATCTACCTTGGATCCGGAGCGTTTTATCCGAGAACTACCTGGAGAATATAAAGGAATGGGCAAAAAGAGATAATTTTTTGGCAAACTTTCCGAGCGGAATAAGGCAAGATTTTTACCGCGGAGACTGCGGTGTGCATTTAATTCCGATCATTGCGACAATTCAGATGATCCTATATCGGAAAGATGTATTTAACGACAGGGATATAAAAAAACAATTCCAAAAACAATATGGATACGAATTGATGCCACCCAAGACCTGGACAAACTTCAATACAATTGCTGAGTTTTTTGATAAAAAGACAAATGTTAATTCACCGTTCCAATATGGTACGGCGGCTACGGCATTGGAGCCGGTAGGATTGATTAACGAATTTCTGCCAAGGCAGTGGGCCTTTCATGGAAGAATCGCAGATAAATGGGGAAAGCTGGTTATTGACAGTGAGGAAAACCAACGTGCATTGGATAACCTTGTAAAAACTTTTCAATTTGTGCCAAAGGAAGCGGAAGGATATTTTTGGGATGAATTATTTAAGATGCTGCTTTATGGGGAAATTCCGATTGTCCAGGGCTTTGCATCGCATTACCAGCCGGGGAAGCATTCACAGAACGGGGATACTTATGAAAAGTATATCGGACAGCTGCCTCTTCCGGGAGGTAAAACAATGCTTGGGGGATGGGCGCTTGGTATTAACCGTTACTCTGACCGTATAAAGGAAAGCTATGAATTTTTAAAATGGAATCTGAATGATAAAGTTGCAATAACTAATCTACGACTATGCGGCTGTCTCCCTACGGTATCCGTGATAAGAGATGAAACATTGAGAGGAAGTTACCCGTGGCTGAACCTAGTGGATGAAAAGTTTCAAATCGGTGGTTCCAGGGAAGAGCTGTTTGACAAAGAAAAGAAACGGATTGATCTGGAACAGATTGATTATATCTTGTCAGGGCAAATCAAAAGAGCGATTAATCAGGAAATTGACAGTAAAACAGCATTGATTGAGATGAAAAAGGAATTAGAAAATATGTTGAAAGTAAACAACAGAAAAGGAGATAGATTATGAAAAAGAACATATTTAACAGCTTATTGGCAGTTACGTTATGTGGAATGATAGTATTGACAGGATGCGGCAATCCAAAATCAGAAGAAAATACAACAGTTCAAGATGCAGAACAAAATACAGAAAGTGATGATGCGGGCGAGGAGACTGGGAGAACAGGAAAGGGGATTACGATTCGTATGCTTACGAGAGCATCAGGTTCTGATAGTTCAGTAATCCTTTGGGACAAATGCAAAAAAGAATTTCAGGAAAAATACCCGGATATCACTTTGCAGGATGAATCAATCAATGACGGTACTGCTTTCGATAATCAGTTTAAGGCGGATATTGCTTCCGGAAATGTGGCAGATGTGATTGAGTGGCCTGGGCTTAGTGTTATGAAGCCATATGCGGAAAGCGGTGTTTTTTTAGATATGACAGAAGTCATCAATAATGATGAGGATATAAAAAATAATGTAGATTCGTCCCTGATTGATATGATGAATCTGTCGGGTGTAGGTGTTGAAGGTATTTATGCGTTGCCAAAAACTATTTCTATGGAGGTATTCTATTATAATAAAGATCTGTTTAAAAAAGCAGGAATTGAAAAATTGCCAGAGACGTGGGATGAATTTTATGAGGTTTGCGAGAAACTTGAGCAAATCAATGTAATTCCCTGGTCTTTGGGTACGAAAAATCCGTGGCGTGCAACGCATCTTCTGAATGCAATCATATATCGACTCAGTGGTGCAAGTAAGGGGACGCAATTGGGTTCGGGAGAAGCAAAGTGGACGGATGAGGACATTGTTGAAGCATTTGCGTTTATCCAGAATCTGGCGGAACGTGGAATATTCGGAGATGATTACCAAGGTATTGATTACGAAACAGAAAAACAGCGTTTTATGTCAGGTGAAACGGCAATCACCTTAGATGGTAACTGGAGAATAGCAGAATTGAAAGACATGGAGGAATCGGTAGGAACATTTCGGGTACCATGTTTTGAAGACAAAGAAGAATTTGCAAGACATGATGTCGCATATCCTACTCAGTTTGAGCTCGGAGGGCATCTGAAGGATGACTCGGAAAAGCTTTCCTATGTATCTGAGTTCTTATTCCTCTATGTAAGTAAAGAATTACAGGAAATGGCACTTTATGAGACCTCTCAGATCCCGGTACGAACAGACATTGAAATAGATTCATCCGGAATCAGTCCCATTCTTGCAGAAATTTTGGAATACAAAAATGCAGACAATGTTGTATTTGGCAGCGATATCTGGTCATATGATACCAATGCAAGCGCGGAAAATTTCCTTGGGGATGCGATGACAGGGGCTTTGAATGGCATGACAGCAGAAGAAGCAGCAAAACAGATGCAGGATAGTCTGGATGCGGCAAGATAGCGGTACGAGGCAGGCGGCTGTCGGAAAGGAGTGGCAAATTGGAAAAGATACGCAGGGATCGTAAGGCGATTTTAGTGTTTTTGCTTCCGGGATTGCTGATATATACGGTATTGCTGATATTACCGATCGGAGGTTCTTTGATACTGGGGTTTTTCAAATGGAATGGTATCAGGGGAGCGGAGATGACTTTTGTAGGGATTGAGAATTTTGTTGCTGTCTTTCAGGATCCATCCTTTTGGCATTCCATGAAAAATATTCTCTGGTTTTTAGTTCTTACATTGTTTACACAGCTTCCGATCGGACTGCTTTTGGCAGTTCTACTAAGCGGGCAGTTTAAAGGATATAAATTTTTTAAAGCGGCTTATTTTATCCCTCAGGTTGTGTCTACCACTGTAGTGGGGTTGATATGGTACTTTATTCTGATGCCGGCGGGGGTATTGAATGAAATATTAGAGTTTCTGGGGCTGGAAATGCTGATTCATAATTGGCTTGTGGAACCGTCAACGGCAATGACTTCCATTATACTCATCAATACATGGTGTGGTATCGGATTTCACATGGCGACCAGCTATGCTGCAATTCAGGCATTGCCATCTGATGTCATAGAAGCTGCGGTTTTGGATGGATGCACAGGATTGAGAAAGATTCGATATATTATAGTCCCGATGATCTGGCAATCAATTGTATCAAGTATTGTCATTATTGTAACTGCAGTACTGAAAACATTTGACTTAGTGTATGTAATGACAAGCGGAGGGCCGAATGGATTAACGGATGTGCCAAGCACACTTTTATACAAACAGGCATTCAAATACAGTAATTTTGGCAGGGCATCCACTATTGGAGTGATTTTATTTGCGCTGAGTGTTTTATGTACGATATTCAGCCTGCGGATCACAAAGAGAGAAGTGATAGAGTATTAGCGTATCGTGCGGGGGTGTTGGAAAATGTCCTATCATATGCAAATGTCATTTTCCTCATTCCCACATGTAATCGGGGAAGGAGAAAAAACGTGGTAAAAAAGATGAAAAAAATCGTATTGTATTTATTTTGTATATTGATGACCGTATTTTTTATTTACCCTCTTTATTTTATTGTAATATCTTCTGCAAAATCTAATACAATGATTTTTGAAAATCCATTTCTGCCGTCATTAGATTTCCATTTGGAAAATTTCTCAAAGGCCTGGGCAGCCGGAATAGGACGTCAATTTTTGAACAGCCTGATATTGGCATTAGGCGCGGTTGTGGTGACGGCCGTCTTTTCCTGCATGATAGCATTTGCCCTGACACGGCTTCGATTCAAGCTGCAGGGTGCAGTCCGGGTATATTTTGTTATGGGAATGATGGTTCCGATCCAGAGCATTATTGTACCAATTGCATTTATGACAAATACATTTGAACTTAGGGATAATTATATTCTATTGATCTTTTTGTATTCCGTGTTTTGGATGCCGCTGTCTATTTTTATTATTACGGGATTCTTGTACAGCATTCCTGTATCCCTTGAGGAAGCAGCTGTGATAGATGGATGCAGTATTTATAAAGTATTTTTTAAGATTATTTTACCGCTAATCAAACCTGCAGTTGCCACAGCTTCTATTTTCGTATTTATGTATACATGGAATGAGCTGCTGACAGCAATGATCATGATTGGTAAGTCAGAACTGCGTACAATATCGGTAGGGCTTCTTAATTTTGTGGGAGCGCATAACAGTGATTATGGAGCATTAATGGCAGCAATATTAATCGCAATCCTGCCGCCGTTCTTTATGTATCTTTTTATGCAGGAAAATGTCGTAAAAGGACTTACCTCAGGAGCAAATAAATAAGGAGAAGATGAGATATGAAAACAAAGGAATGGTCAGAATTATTAAATTTTACAACACCGGAATGGTTGAGAAAAAAGAAATTTGGAATCTACACACATTGGGGAATCTGGTCAGTACCAGCATTTGGACCAAATGTGACATGGTATCCATATAAAATGTATCAAGAGGGAACGCCGCAATATGCCTTTCACTGCAAAAAATATGGTCATCCAGGAAAGTTTGGATATAAGGATTTGATTCCGCTTTTCAATGCAGAGAAATTCGATGCAGATGAGTGGGCAGAATTATTTAAAGAAGCGGGAGCGGGATTTGCAGGGCCGATAGCAGAGCACCATGATGGATTTAGTATGTGGAACAGCAGCGTGAACAAATGGAACGCTGCAAAGATGGGTCCCAAAAGAGATATCGTAGGTGAACTGGAAAAAGCGATTCATAAGCAAGGAATGGAATTTTTAACTGCTTTTCATCATGCTGAAAACTGGAAATTTTTTCCTCACTGGGTAAAAGAATATGATACATCAGATCCTGAATATGCCGGGTTATATGGAGAAGCCCACAACCAGGAATGGGGCTCTGAGAAACGATACATGCCTCAGCCAATTACCAGAGGATGCGGAATTCCGCAGATAGATGGTTTTATTGATCAGCAATGGTTTCGCCAGGATCTGCCAAGCAAGCAGTTCTGCGATTTATGGTTTGAAAAGCTCAGGGAAGTAATAGATGGTTACCACCCAGATTATATTTATTTTGACTTTGGAGTAGATTATATTCAGGATGCATATAAAAGAAAATTTCTTACTTATTATCAGGAGACAGCCAGAAAGAACAGACAGGATATTGTTGTCAGCTATAAGGGACATAATTTCCCATTAGGTGCAGGCCTTGTGCTGCTCGAGCAAGGAAGATATTCAGACCTTATGTATCATGACTGGATATCGGAGACAACGGTGGATGATGGAGAAGCATGGGGGTATATGGAAGACTGTAAGTATAAATCAGTAAAAACCCTTATACATTTTCTGATTGATACTGTAAGTAAAAACGGATGTATGATTTTAAATGTTGGACCAAAGCCGGACGGGACAATAGCTGAGGAAGCGAAAGAGATACTGAAAGATATGGGAAAATGGCTTGAAAAGTATGGGGAAGCGATTTATGATACGGTTCCCTGGGTGGAGGCGGAAGAAGGCCCTACAAAGCTTGTGGCTGACGGATCATTCTGCGAGATGGACAAAGTGGAGTATACCGCAAGGGATATCCGATACACTATGAAAGATAAAAATATATATGCAATCTGCTTGGGAGCGCCTGGAAAGGAAGTACGCCTGAAAACCCTTTTGTATCATTTATACCCGGGAGAAATTAAAAGCATATTTATGTTGGGCGATGAAAAGGAGTTGGATTGGCGTCAGGAAGGATATGAGCTTGCTATATCCACAGAGAATCGAAAAACAGATGAAAATGCCACTGTAATAAAAATAGTAAGAAACATGGTATATGGAGAGTAGAGGTGGACTATGAAAAGGTCGGAAGTAAATCAGGCAATCAGGTTTTCAATGGAAATACTTGATAAGATACAGTTTTATTTGCCGGATTTTGCGTATTGGAGAATAGATGAATGGAAAAAAAGAAAAGGAGAATGGGAAAATGTAAAGGATGTGATGCAGGGGTGGGATGTGACAGATTTTGGTTCTGGAGATTTTGCACATATTGGCGCTACTCTTTTTACTATTCGCAATGGAAATCTGACGCGTCCGGAGATTGGAGTGCCTTATTGTGAAAAAGTGATTATTTTTAATGACAATGAAAAGCAGGTGATTCCACTCCATTTTCACAAGAATAAAACAGAAGACATCATAAATAGAGGAAATGGTATTCTGGAGATTGAACTGTTTCATTCGGATGAGGATGGAAATCCTGATCTGCACAGAGAAGTAGAGTTTTTTATGGATGGAATCAGACATCGGGTCAGGGCAGGAGAAATCATATCTATTCATCCGGGAAACAGTATTACACTTAAGCCCGGAATCTACCATAGATTTGGGGCGAAAAAAGGTGCGGGGGCATTAGTGGCAGGAGAGGTGTCAAAGGTGAATGATGACAACCTGGATAACGTATTTGCGGAGAAGCAGAACAGATTTACACAGATCCTTGAGGATGAAAAAGCAGAATGGCCATTGGTGAACGAGTATAATAATCTCTAGAGACTACATTGAAAAAAGAATTTTTGTAGAACAAAAAGAAATGCAGGAAAGAAATTTGACATTTTTAGTTGCTTAGATGAATTGGGAGATGTGCGGTATTACAATGCCGCAATCTCCTTTTTTGAATAATTTGTGTTTTGTCTGGATATTCTTACTTCTTACCAGAAAGATTTTTTGTCAGCATTTGGGAGCATAGATTGCAGCATGTTGAAAATCCTAAAAAAGATATTTTTATATTGAACTTACCGGATATCACAGGTATAATGGACGTATTCGGTAATTGTTCACAACAGATATCAGATTCGTAAGATCGGAAGGAGAGGCACAATTATGAACATGTTATCCATTGAGCAGGAATTAAAGAACAATTCTTATCCGGGAAGAGGGATCATCCTTGGGAAGAGCGCGGGAGGCGCGAAGGCTGTTGCTGCATATTTTATCATGGGGCGCAGTGTGAACAGCAGGAACCGTATCTTCGCGGAAGATGGGGAAGGCATCCGGACTCAGGCATTTGATCCCGCCAAGCTGACGGATCCGAGCCTGGTGATCTACGCTCCGGTGCGTGTACTCGGCAACAAGACCATCGTGACCAATGGAGACCAGACGGATACCATCTACGAGGGGATGGATCGTCAGATGACATTCGAGCAGTCGCTGCGTTCCAGAGAATTTGAACCGGACGCTCCCAACTATACGCCACGTATCTCCGGAATCATGCATGTGGAAAATGGAAACTACAATTATGCCATGTCTATCTTAAAGAGCAATAACGGCAATCCGGAAAGCTGCAATCGGTATACATTTGCCTATGAGAATCCGGCGGCGGGGGAAGGACATTTTATACATACCTATATGCATGACGGCGATCCGCTCCCCAGCTTTGAAGGGGAACCGAAGCTGATCTCCATACCGGACGATATAGATGCCTTTACAGAACTTCTGTGGGACAGCCTGAATGAGGAGAATAAAGTCTCTCTGTTTGTGCGTTACATTGATATTAAGAGCGGAAAGTACGAAACCAGGATCGTAAATAAAAATCAGAAATGATATAGAGTGCGAATCGCGGTTCAGGGACATGAAAGAGCTGTGAGTTTGGGAACCGTGGTTCAGGGACATGGAAGAGCTGCGAGCAGAAATTCAGAAACACGAGTAAGAAAACGTAAAAGGAGTCGTGACAGATGAAAGAATTAGAATTGAAATATGGTTGCAACCCGAATCAGAAGCCGTCCAGGATCTATATGCAGGACGGAAGCGACCTTCCCATTGAAGTATTATGCGGGCGTCCGGGATATATCAACTTTCTGGACGCGTTCAACGGCTGGCTGCTGGTAAGCGAGATGAAGAAGGCTACCGGGCTTCCGGCCGCAACCTCCTTCAAGCATGTGTCTCCGGCAGGCGCCGCAGTCGGGCTTCCGCTGTCGGAAACATTGGCGAAGATCTACTGGGTGGATGATCTGGGAGAACTCTCTCCACTTGCTTGCGCCTATGCGAGAGCCAGAGGAGCCGATCGGATGTCCTCCTTCGGCGACTTTATCGCTCTGTCTGATGTATGCGATGTGGATACGGCAAAGCTGATCAAGCGTGAGGTATCGGACGGCGTGATCGCGCCGGGGTATGAGCCGGAGGCTCTGGAGCTGCTAAAGCAGAAGAAAAAAGGCAATTACAATGTGATCCAGATCGATCCAGCGTATGAGCCGGCGCCGCTGGAGCACAAGGAAGTATTCGGGATCACATTTGAACAGGGAAGAAACGAATTAAAGATTGACGACGAGTTCTTTGCAAAGGTAGTAACCGAGAATAAAGACATTCCGGAAAATGCAAAGCGGGATCTGGCAATCTCCATGATCACGCTGAAATATACACAGTCCAATTCTGTATGCTATGTGAAGGACGGACAGGCCATCGGGATTGGCGCTGGACAGCAGTCCAGGATCCACTGTACCCGTCTGGCAGGACAGAAGGCGGATAACTGGTGGTTAAGGCAGGCGCCGCAGGTTCTTGGGCTGCAGTTTAAGGACGGCATCGGCCGGGCGGACCGGGACAATGCCATTGACCTTTATATCGGAGAGGAATATATGGATGTTCTTGCGGACGGCGTATGGGAGAATACCTTCAAAGTCAAGCCGGACGTATTTACGAGAGAAGAAAAGCGGGCATGGCTGGACAGGATGACCGATGTATCTCTGGGATCCGACGCATTCTTCCCGTTCGGGGATAATATTGAGCGTGCCCACAAGAGCGGAGTAAAATATGTGGCACAGCCGGGCGGCTCCGTGCGGGACGACCATGTGATCGAGGCTTGCAATAAGCACGGCATGGCGATGGCATTTACAGGACTTCGCCTGTTCCATCATTAAAAAAACTCCTGCCTGTACGGCAGCAGGCTGTATTTCGGATTTGCAGCCGTACAGGCGGAAAGTGCATCGGAGGACGGCATGATATTGGAATCAAAAAGCCCGGAGGATACCTTTCAGATCGGGATGCGCCTCGGGAAGCTGGCGGAAGCCGGGGAGGTATACACTCTGACCGGAGATCTGGGAGTCGGGAAAACCGTATTTACACAGGGATTTGCAAAAGGGCTGGGGATTGAAGAATCCGTAAACAGCCCCACTTTTACGATTCTGCAGATTTACGAGGACGGCAGGCTGCCGCTGTACCATTTTGACGTTTACCGCATCGGAAGCGTGGAAGAGATGGAAGAGACCGGATTCGAAGAATACATCATGGGGGACGGTGTGTCCCTGATCGAATGGGCGGACCTGATCGAAGAGATCTTGCCCCGGAAGCGTACCCGGGTTCTGATCGAAAAGGATCTGGAACAGGGATTTGACTATCGGCGGATCACGGTGGAGCTGACAGGAGAGCAGACGGATTGAGCATGTCATATGCCGGGACAGTGATGCGGCGGAGGATATACGGAACGCCGGATCGATCTGCCGCCCGGTATCATTTGAAAGTGAGATAAGACAGGAATAGAAAGGATGCGGGACATGAAGGTGCTGGCGATAGAGAGCTCCGGGCTGACGGCCTCGGTTGCCGTTGTGGAGGAGACCCGTACCGTAGCAGAATATACGGTGGATTATAAAAAAACACACTCCCAGACATTACTGCCTATGATCGACGAGGTGGTGCGGATGACAGACCTGGATCTGTCGGAGATCAATGCCATTGCTGTGTCAGGGGGGCCTGGGTCCTTTACCGGACTTCGGATTGGCTCTGCCACGGCAAAGGGGCTGGGGCTGGCATTGGACAAGCCCTTGATCCATGTGCCTACGGTGGACGGTCTGGCCTATCAAGTGTACGGCTGCAGAGATATCATCTGTCCCATCATGGACGCGCGGAGGAACCAGGTCTATACGGGAATCTATACATTTTCCGCAAGCGCGGGGAAAAAGGAAGGAACCCGTGAGGTGGATCCGGTTTTCCAGGTGCTGCGGATGCAGATGGCCATAGCCGTGGAGGATCTGATCCGGCGGCTCAACAACTACAACAGGCCGGTCGTATTTTTGGGAGACGGTGTGCCGGTCTATCGGGAAATGCTGTCTGCCGGGCTGAAGGTTCCCTATTCGTTTGCGCCGTCCTATATGAACCGGCAGCGTGCCGCCGTGGTCGGAGCGCTGGGGATCCGGTATTATCAGGCGGGAAAATACGAAACCGCTATGGAGCATCAGCCGGAATATCTGCGGCAGTCTCAGGCAGAGCGGGAGCGTGCCCAGCGGGAAAAGACGGCAAAGCTTGTCATACGGGAACTGAAAGCCGAGGACGCCGCAGCTGCGGCGGAGATCGAGTATCAGAGCTTTCCGGATCCATGGAGCCAGAACGGGATATTGGATACTGTTTCGAATCCAAGTACCGTCTGCCTGCTGGCGGAAAAAGCGGGAAAAGCCGTGGGATATCTGTTTGCGTATAAGGCAGGGGATGAAGCGGAGATTGCGCGGATTGCCGTAGCCGGCGAACAGAAGAGGCAGGGTGTGGGAAAAAGCCTTATGAGAACGCTGGAAGAGATCGGTAAAAAGAAGCAGATCCGCAGGCTGCTGCTGGACGTGCGGGAAAGCAACCGGGAGGCAAGGGCTTTCTATGAAAAAATGGCCTTTCAGGAGGACGGGGTCCGCAGGGGCTTCTACCAGGATCCGCCGGAGGACGCGGTCCTGATGAGCAGGGAGCTGTAACGGTACTGCAGGGCGGTGTTCCATGATGCAGAGGATATGGTGTATTGTATTCGGGACAGCAGAGGAACAGGTCCGCAGGTCCGGATATGGGAAGGCTTTATATTGGATTTTTGCATCCAGTCATGGGAGCGTTTCCCAGTGGGAAACAGAAGAAAAAAACGTTATAATTTAGGCGTAGCAGAACTTACACAGTATTTGAATATACGGAGGAGGAAGTTGTATGCGCCAATATCATCATATTAAAAAAACAGAAGAGATCAAAGAAATCAGTAAAATGATCTGCAATCAATGCGGAAAAGAGATCCCGGTTGTGAACGGCCAGGCCCGGGAAGGGGTATTCAGTGCGGACGTTACCTGGGGATATTTTTCAGAAAAGGACGGAGAGCGGCATTCCTTTGAACTGTGCGAGAAATGCTATGACGCCCTGCTGAAAGGCTTCCGCGTACCGGCAGAGATAGAAGATGACCATTTGCTTTGACGGAGGAATGGAATATTATGTTAGACGTATGTTTGCTTGGATGCGGCGGGATGATGCCGCTTCCCTACCGCTGGCTGACTGCGCTGATGACCCGGTTCAACGGCAGCAGCCTGCTGATCGACTGCGGGGAGGGTACGCAGATCGCGATCAAAGAGAAGGGATGGAGCTTTAAGCCCATCGACGTGCTCTGTTTTACACATTATCATGGGGATCATATCAGCGGCCTTCCGGGGCTGCTTCTTACGATGGGAAATGCGGAACGCCGGGAGCCTCTGACCATGATCGGGCCGAAAGGACTGGAGTGGGTGGTCAATTCGCTCCGTGTGATCGCGCCGGAGCTGCCGTTTCCGATCCATTTTCAGGAGATTGAGGGAGCAGAGCAGACCTTTGAGATGAACGGTTATCGGCTGAAAGCATTTCGGGTGAACCATAATATTCCGTGCTATGGATATACCATGGAGATCGACCGGGCGGGAAAGTTCGATCCGGAGCGGGCTCTGTCTCAGGAGATCCCTCAGAAATACTGGCGGTATCTGCAGAAGGGGGAGTCCGTGGAGTCCGAGGAGGGGCGTCTTCTGACCCCTGACATGGTGCTGGGACCTCCGCGGAAGGGGATCAAGCTGACCTACACGACGGATACCAGGCCTACACGTTCCATCGTGGAGCACGCGGAGCATTCCGACCTGTTTATCTGCGAGGGAATGTACGGAGAAAAGGAAAAAGCGGCCAAGGCTGTGGAATATAAGCACATGACATTTTATGAGGCGGCGCAGCTCGCGAAGGATGCCCAGGTGAAGGAAATGTGGCTGACCCATTACAGCCCGTCCATGACCAGGGCGGAGGTCTACATGAACGAGGTGCGCAAGATCTTCCCGGCGGCAAAGGCGGGAAAGGATAAAATGTCGGTTACAATGAAGTTCGGCGACGATACCAAATAATGTCCGCGGCAGTTCCTTCGCAGGCAGGAATCGCTGCAATGAGTGAAAGTGAAATAAAGAGCAGGTGGGGATATGAAAGAAATCAGGGATATGAATATACTGGCGATTGAAAGCTCCTGTGATGAGACGGCCGCGGCAGTGGTGCACAACGGGAGGGAGGTCTGTTCGAATATCATTTCCTCCCAGATCGAACTGCACAAGCTGTACGGTGGCGTGGTTCCTGAGATCGCGTCCCGGAAGCATATTGAAAAGATCAACCAGGTCATTGAGGAGGCTCTGCGGGAGGCTCAGGTGACACTGGATGACATTGATGCCGTAGCCGTGACCTACGGGCCCGGCCTGGTGGGGGCGCTGCTGGTGGGCGTGGCGGAAGCCAAGGCCATTGCCTATGCACGACATCTGCCGCTGATCGGTGTGCACCATATAGAAGGACACATTTCTGCAAATTATATCGAGCATCCGAATCTGGAGCCGCCTTTTTTGTGTCTGGTCGTATCCGGAGGGCATACCCATCTGGTCTGCGTGCGGGATTATGGGAAGTATGAGATTCTGGGGCGTACCCGGGATGACGCGGCGGGAGAAGCCTATGACAAGGTGGCGCGGGCCATCGGACTGGGATACCCCGGCGGGCCCAAGATCGACCGTCTGGCAAAGGAGGGCGATCCGGACGCGATTCCATTTCCCAGGGCGCATATTGCGGACGCGCCATTTGATTTCAGCTTCAGCGGATTGAAATCCGCGGTCCTCAATTACATCAACGGCTGCCAGATGAAGGGAGAAACCATCCGGCCTGCAGATGTGGCAGCATCCTTCCAGAAGGCGGTGGTGGATGTGCTGGTGGAGCATTCGATGAAAGCCGCGGAGGAATACGGGATGGGAAGATTTGCCATTGCCGGGGGCGTGGCTTCCAACAGCGCGCTGCGGGAAAGCATGAAAAAGGCGTGTGAGGAGCGAAATCTGAAATTCTACCATCCTTCGCCCATCTTCTGCACGGACAACGCGGCTATGATCGGGGCGGCGGGATATTATGAGTACCTGGCCGGAACCCGGCACGGGTGGGATCTGAATGCGGTGCCGAATCTGAAGCTGGGGGAGCGTTGACCGGCTGTACAGGGATAACAGGATATATTGTGATAAAAATGGGTTGCATACTATATGTTGTGGCTCGGTCGATCGGCTGTGACGAGATACCTTGGGTATACCTTGCGAAGCGGTCAATCGGCTATGACGAGATGCGCCTGGGTATATTGTATTCCATATGGAGATCAGATAGGGGGCACAATGGAAAAGTCGTATTGCACCGCGGTCGTCCTGGCAGCAGGCAGGGGGAACCGCATGGGAACGGAAGTGCATAAGCAGTATCTTCTTCTGGCAGGAAAGCCGATCGTCTGCTATTCGTTGCAGGTATTCCAGGATTCAGACATCATTGACGAGATCATCCTGGTGACTGGGGAAGGAGAAGAGGATTACTGCCGGAAGAATTTTGTGGAGAAATACGGGATCACCAAGGTGAGCAGGATCGTGACAGGCGGAAAAGAGCGTTTCCATTCGGTCTGGAACGGACTTCGGGAGACCCGGGAGGATGGATATGTGTTCATCCACGATTCCGCGCGTCCGTTTGTAGATGAGGAAATGCTGTCACGGCTGTATGAAATCGTGCGGCTGGATAAGGCATGTGTGGCCGGGATGCCGGTGAAGGATACGATCAAGATCGTGGATTCGGAATGTAAGGTAAAGGACACACCGGACCGCAGCACACTGTGGATGGTGCAGACGCCCCAGGTATTTGAGACGAAGCTTGTAAAACAGGCGTATGGAATGCTGATGCAGGATCAGGAGAAGCAGGCCCGGGGAGAATCCGGCGGCGCTTGCCGCGGCGGATATACTGTGACAGATGACGCGGGCGCAGTAGAGATCATGCTGGGGCATCCGGTGAGGATGGTGAAGGGATCCTATAAAAATATAAAGATCACCACTCCGGAGGATCTGGAAGTGGGAGAGGTATTTGCCGGCCGGGGGAATTCCTGACCGGCCTTTTCTGATGTAAACCGGTGCGGCAGATTTGTATGGCGTTTCAGAACTGTCCCGGAGAAAAAACGCGAACTATTTCAGAGCATTTCGGGATCATTCCTTAGTATTATAATTACGTTTTAGGAGATTGACTTCATGCATATGCGGACAGATTAAATGGTAAAATAATGTTCGCGTGTATATTCAGAAATTTTGGAACTGTATAAGTTATTTCCATACAGTTCCTCAGAATGTGATGATAGAAGGAGCTTTCATAGTATGAGCGCAGGAACAGAATTTTTGACAGTTGTTATGGAAAAACTCCGGGGAAGGATCCGGGAGCTGGACGAAACGATAGAATTTGTGCAGAAGGATATCGAGGGGATGCACGAATATTATTGGGAAAATTATACGGAGATGGACCAGTATGGCTATGAGAATTTTGATAACAGCCAGGCCCTTCTGACACAGATCAATGCAAATCAGGAGAATCTGAATATGAGGCGGCGGCTGAAAAGGATGCTGGATTCTCCGTTTTTCGGAAGAGTAGATTTTATCTATGACGGCGATGATGAGGCGGAAACCTTCCATATTGGGATTGGAAATTTTTCAGAAAAGCGGGGCGGGATTCCTCTGATCTATGACTGGCGCGCTCCGGTCAGCGGATTGTTTTATGATTATGACAGGGGACCTGCGTCCTATGAGGCACCGAGCGGAAGGATGCAAGGGGAGATCAGCTCCAAATGGCAGTACAAGATCCGGCGCGGCAGGATGATCTATGAATTTGAGAGCGATATGAAGATCGACGATGATATTCTGAAGCAGGAGCTGGGAACCAACAGCGATACCCAATTGAAAAATATTGTGCGTACGATCCAGAAGGAGCAGAACGCCATTATCCGGAATACAAAGGATAAGGTCCTGGTGATCCAGGGGGCGGCGGGAAGCGGAAAAACCTCTGTAGCCCTGCACCGGATCGCTTATCTGCTGTACCATGACCGGGAGAACTTACGTTCCTCGAATATACTGGTGCTGTCGCCGAACAGCGTATTTTCAGATTACATTTCCCATATCCTTCCGGAGCTGGGGGAGGAAAATATCCGGGAAATGAGTCTTGACCTGTTTGCGTATCGGGAATTGAAGGATACGGTCGCTGACTGCGAGGACAGATACCATCAGATCGAGCGTCAGATCCGGGAAGGATGCGCGGGCAGAGACCGTCAGGCCAGGGAAGCACGTTACCGCTGGAAGCAGTCGAAGGAATTTGTACAGTGCGTGGAAGGATTTCTTGTGGAGCTGGAGGACCGTCTGGTGGATTTCCAAAATGTGGAATATAAGGGCATGGAGAAAAAGGCGGAGGAGATCCTGAAGCTGTTCTACTACAAATTCTCCGGAGTGCCGCTGCTGTCCAGAATGGATGCAGTAATGGAGTGTTTTGTGGATGAATATGAGACGCTCCATGATAAAACACTTCCGGAAGAAGAATTGCTGGTGATCCGGGATAGATTTGAGAGTCTCTATGTGACCACGGATCTGTATGTGATCTATAACTGGCTGCTGGAGGATTCCGGATATCCGGCGCTGAGGGATGTACCGGCGGAGAAGCGATTTTTGAAATATGAGGATGTGTATCCCCTGCTGTATCTGAAATACCGGCTTCTGACCGGGGCTGCGCGCCGGAACATCCGCCATCTGGTCATTGATGAAATGCAGGATTATTCCTATCTGCAGTATGTGATCCTGGGGCTTTTGTTCCCGTGCAATATGACGATCCTGGGCGACCGCGCACAGACGGTGGATCAGGAGCCGATGGATGTGCTGACCTTTCTTCCGGAAATATTCGGCAGGAAGATCAGGTGCATTGAGATGAAAAAAAGCTATCGGAACACGGCGGAGATCGCGGAATATGCAGGAAAGATCACGGGAATTGAGGGAGTAGAGTATTTCCAGAGGCATGGGAAGGCTGTGGAGGAGAGACGGCTGGCATCCAGGGAAGAAGCGCTGGATGAGGTGCTGCGGCAGGTACGGCTGATAAGGCTGGAAGCGGAAGCGGCCGGGGAAGAACGTGGAACAGACGAACGGCGGGAAATGCTTGGGGCAGAGGAAATGAGAGGAGCTTCCAAAGCAGGCCCAACGAGAGAAAAGAGCAGTGGAGAAAGTGGATCAGAAATAGAATATGAGAATGCAGCCGTCCTGACGATGACGGAAGAGGAAGCAATCGACGCATACAATTATCTCAAGGAACGGCGGGAGGACGTATATTATATCGACAGGGACAGCAGCCTGTTCCAGAAGGGGATTACGGTAACTACCTTTTATCTGGCGAAGGGACTGGAATTTGACCAGGTGTTTGTACTGGGCGGCGAGAAGGAAAGTCCGCTGTTTCAGCAGTTCCGGTATATCTGCGCGACACGGGCTCTGCATGAGCTGTATGTATATGATTCTGGAGCGTGACGGTCTGAATACCAGTTTTTACGGGCATCCTCCCGACCAAGCAGCGTGGTGATTGGCCGGAGGTGACATGTAAAATAGGCTGGATACTGTTACTGGAGCACCCAAAGGGTGTGAACAGTAATATAGAAACGGAACACATTAGAAAATGATATTGCAAATCTTTGCTATAAAACCAGTATGTATGCTATACTCAATCCATATTCTACTATGTAGACAAGACAGGCTTTATCAGCGAACTGCTCAGAACCAGGGGGAGTGTAAACCTTTTTACAAGACCACGCCGTTTTGGGAAGAGCCTGAATCTTGATATGCTGAAATCCTTCTTTGAAATCGGCATGGATCCATCTCTGTCCTGACAGATTGGAAATATCAAAAGAAGCAGAACTGTGTAAGCAGTATATGGGCAGGTATCCAGTGATATCTGTCAGTTTGAAGGATGTGGATGGTGAAGACTACCAGGCTGCGTTTGAAGCATTTTCCGCAGTAATAAGTGAAGAAGCTGCCAGGCTGGATTATCTATTACAGAGTGATAAACTAACGCAATATGATAAAGTAAAGCTCGTTCGGCTGATAGAAGGGGAACTGGATAAACCGATATATCTCCAGAGCAGTCTGAAATTGTTGACAAACCTTCTTTATAAGCATTATGAAGTTCCTGTTATCGTTTTGATAGATGAATATGACGTTCCGTTGGATAAGGCTTATCAAAGAGATCATAGAAGAGGCTACGGAATCCACCCGGGATATATAACAGATGCCGGAGAACCAGAGAATGGAGTTCATACATTGGCGATACCAAACAAAGAAGTTCACGGTATTTATGATACAAAGATTCATTCCTGGCTCAGAGTGAAAGCAACTGGCAATACAGTGAATTGGCATAGATTCTGCACAGACCATTCATAAATATGGAATTGCCTGCTATAAAAAGAATTGTAGAGTGATATATCAGGAAGAGAAAATATAATCTGCAATTGCTGTTCTGCGGATTGACAGGATTAAAGAATACTGCAGAATCGAGGAAAAGACAAAGATAAAAGACATCGAAAGATTACCAAAAGAAAAAAGAAAAAAGCCTCCCACATATCTTTAAAATTGAATCATTTTCCTGTATAATAGAATGGATTTCACAGGATCCATTCTATTTTTGAGACTGTTTCTAAAGATTGACAAGAAAGGCCGTATCTGTGTATGCTTTGAACAGATACGAGAGGTACAGATTTTTTATGGATATTAATCAAAAACTGACACAGGAACTGGATGTAAAGCTCTGGCAGGTGGAAGCGGCGGTGAAGCTGATCGACGAAGGCAACACGATCCCGTTTATTTCCAGATACCGGAAGGAAGCGACAGGCTCCCTCAATGACGAGCAGCTTCGGAAGCTCCATGAGCGGCTGATGTATCTGCGCAACCTGGAGGAGAAGAAGGAGCAGGTATTGTCCAGTATAGAGGAACAGGGGAAGCTTACCGAGGAATTGAAATCCCAGATCCTTGCGGCAGAGACCCTGGTCGTGGTGGAGGATTTATATCGTCCATACCGCCCGAAGCGGCGCACCCGTGCGACGATCGCCAAGGAAAAGGGGCTGGAACCGCTGGCGGCCCTCATCACCCTGCAGCAGACGAAGGAACCTCTGGAGGAGACGGCAAAGGCGTATCTCTCCGAGGAAAAAGAAGTCAAAACCGTAGAGGAAGCCATCGCCGGGGCACAGGATATCATTGCCGAATCCATTTCCGATGAGGCGGATTACCGGAGCTGGATCCGGAATGCCACCGCCCGGAAGGGTAAGGTGATCTCCACGGCAAAGGATCCGGAAGCAGAATCTGTATACGAGATGTACTATGAATTTGAAGAGCCGGTGGGCAGGCTGGCAGGCCACAGGATATTGGCACTGAACCGGGGGGAGAAGGAGAAGTTCCTGACTGTGAAGGTGGAGGCGCCGGAGGAGGACATTCTGCGCTATCTGGAAAAAAAGGTCATCCACAAGGACAACCCCATCACCACACCGGTACTCAAAGCAGCTGCGGAGGACAGCTATAAGCGTCTGATCGGACCGGCCATTGAGCGGGAGATCCGCAGCGAATTGACGGAAAAGGCGGAAGACGGAGCCATTGAGGTATTCGGGAAGAACCTGCACCAGCTTCTGATGCAGCCGCCCATTACCGGGCAGGTGGTGCTGGGCTGGGATCCGGCGTTCCGTACCGGATGCAAGCTGGCTGTGGTGGATGCCACAGGAAAGGTGCTGGGAACTACAGTCATTTACCCCACGGCGCCGACTACCCCGGCTAAGATCAAGGCATCCAAGGATCTGCTCAAAAAGATCATTCCAAAATACAATATCACACTGATCTCTCTGGGGAACGGTACCGCTTCCCGGGAATCGGAACAGTTTATCGTAGACCTTTTGAAGGAGATCCCGGAGAAGGTGCAGTATGTGATCGTGAGCGAGGCAGGAGCTTCCGTATATTCTGCGAGCAAGCTGGCGACCGAGGAATTTCCGAAGTTTGACGTAGGTCAGAGGAGCGCGGCTTCCATCGCGAGAAGGCTCCAGGATCCGCTGGCGGAGCTGGTGAAGATCGATCCCAAGTCCATCGGAGTGGGGCAGTACCAGCATGATATGAATCAGAAGAAGCTGGGAGAATCCCTTACCGGCGTGGTGGAGGACTGTGTGAATAAAGTCGGCGTGGATCTCAATACCGCCTCCGCCCCGCTGTTATCGTATATTTCCGGGATCAGCAGCACCCTTGCAAAAAATATCGTCACCTACCGGGAAGAAAACGGAAGGTTTACAGACCGGAGGAAGCTTTTAAAGGTTGCCAAGCTGGGACCAAAGGCATTTGAGCAGTGCGCCGGGTTCATGCGGATCCAGGGCGGGGACAATCCATTGGATGCCACCGGTGTCCATCCGGAATCCTACGAGGCGGCGGAAAAGCTTCTTGAAAAGCAGGGTTTCCGGCCGGAGGACATCATCGGCGGCAAGCTGGTGGGATTATCTCTTACCATCAAGGATTACAAAAAGCTGGCGGAGGAATTGGGCATCGGAGAGATTACCCTGCGGGATATCGTAAAGGAACTGGAAAAGCCTGCCCGTGACCCCCGTGAGGAAATGCCCAAGCCAATCTTGCGGACAGATGTGCTGGAAATGAAGGACCTGAAAGAGGGCATGATCTTGAAGGGAACAGTGAGAAATGTGATCGACTTCGGGGTGTTCGTGGATATCGGCGTGCACCAGGACGGGCTGGTACACATTTCCCAGATTACGGAAAAGTTCATCAAGCATCCGCTGGAAGTGGTGAGCGTGGGCGATATCGTGGATGTGAAGGTTATGAGCGTGGACTTGAAGAAAAAGAGGATCCAGCTGACGATGCGGGGGATTTCCTGAGATTTTTCCATAGTTGCGCTGGATCAAGACCTGGATACTGAATGACAGCATCTATCAATGAGAATATTGCTCAGAAAGGAGTTATTGATTTTGAATGCTCTGAAAATACCGGTAGGCCGTTCCGGATTTCCGGATATCCGGAAAAATAATTACTACTTCATTGATAAAAGCGGTTTGATCGAAGAACTGCTGAGGACAGATGCAACACAGGTTACCCTGATCACCCGCCCCAGGCGGTTTGGTAAGACGCTGGGAATGAGTATGCTCTCTGCATTTTTTGATATCCGCAGATCCGGCGCGGAGCTGTTTAAAGGGCTTGCCGTTGCAGAAAATAAAGTATTGTGCGATGCATGGATGAACCAGTACCCGGTATTGTTTTTGTCCTTTCGAAGCGTGGACGGGCTTGACTTCGGCGGCGCATATGCACAGCTTGTTTCTGTAATTGCGGAGTTGTATAAAGAGCATTTTTATTTGAAAGAAAGCGATAAGATCAATACTCTCGATCAGGAACTGGTCTACAGGATCGCATCAAAAAAAGCCGGGCCGGAAGAAATAAAGAACAGCCTGTTAAAGCTGACGCAGCTGATGACTCTCCACTACGGGAAGCCTGTGATCCTGCTCATCGATGAATACGATGTACCGCTTGCAAAGGCCAGTGAAAAGAACTATTATCCACAGATGCTGGATATGGTGAAGGGCATCATGCAGGTGATCAAAGACAATGACTTCCTGAAATTTGCGGTCATTACAGGTTGTCTGCGGATTGCAAAGGAAAGTATTTTTACCGGTACAAATAATTTTGTGTCTGACACAATTTCCGACACCAGACTGAATGAATATTTTGGTTTTACGCAGAAAGAAGTGGACCGTTTTTTGCAGGATGCGGGGCTTTCACACCATGCGGAAGAGATTCGAGAGTGGTATGATGGATATCATTTTGGCGATTTTGACGTATATTGCCCATGGGATGTAGTCAATCATGTGAATCATCTGCTTCTGAATCCGAAAACAAAACCGGCCGGTTACTGGAAGAATTCCAGCGATAATGCGATCATACGGTCTTTTATCGATTATTCCGGAGATGCTGTCACGAAAAAAATTGAGACGCTTCTTGGAGGCGGCACTGTGATTCAGAGGGTAGAGGAAGATTTTGGGTATGATTTTCTGCATTCCTCACAGGAGAATCTCTGGAGCATCCTGTACCTGACCGGTTATCTGACAAGGGTCAGAGAAAGCCAGTCGGGAAAACAATTGCCGAAAGGCTGCCTGGAATTAAAGATTCCAAATGCTGAGATCATGGAGATTTTTGAGACGACCATCAGCAAATGGTTCGAGGAAACTGTACTGCAATGGGATCGAAAGGCTCTGTTTGCAGCAGTATGGACAGGAGATGCAGAAAAGATCAAGGACGAACTGAACAGACTGCTCCGAAAAACCATCAGTTATCATGATTATAAAGAGGATTTTTATCACGCGTTTTTTGCAGGGATTTTTGCAGGAGCGGGTTATAGCGTAGAATCCAACCGGGAACACGGGGAAGGGCGCAGCGATATCGTTGTACAGGACTATGCAGGAGACCGTGTAGCAGTTTTTGAGGTGAAATATTCGAAATCACTGGAAAAATTATCAGGAGACTGTGACGAGGCGCTTCTGCAGATTGATGACCGGATGTACGTAAAAGAATTTGAGGAAGACTATTCGCAGATCATCTGCTATGGAATTTCATTTTATAAGAAGCGGTGTCTGGTGAAAAAGATTTTACGATTCACAGACATATAAAAAGACGTTACTATTCACAGCCACTTCACACACATGCGCAAAAACAGCCGGCAAAGCCGTCTGCCGATGCTGCGCATCTTGATTTTTTGCTTATGTGGGTGAAGTGACTGATTCCAGTCATATAAAAATCATCAAACAGCTTCTTACAAGCTGTGCTTGACGAATCTGTCTGCTGATTTTTATATGGCTGTGAATAGTAACTAAAAGACACGTTGAAATCCCAGAAAAAACTTGAAATATAGCCGCAAATGATGTAAAATACCATATCAAGGCATACTTTATGCCAACTGGCAACAGTCGGGATAATGTATGCTTTGTTTATATTCTCAGGACTTTATACAGATAAAGTGTTGAAGTGCTGTGTTTACAGTTTTTAAAAGGAACGTGAGAGGAGATGTAAAAACAGATGGAAACAATTAGTGCAATCATCAATGATATTGATAAGTTTGTGTGGGACTGGTGGATGATTATCCTGCTGCTCGGTACCCATGTATTTCTGACGATCCGGACAGGGTTTATCCAGAGAAAGACCATTTCCAAAGGGATTAAGCTTTCCGTGGCAAAGGATCCGGACGCGGAGGGGGAGGTAAGCCAGTTCGGGGCACTGTCAACGGCTCTGGCTTCTACCATCGGTACCGGAAATATCATCGGCGTGGGAACCGCGGTTGCGATGGGCGGTCCGGGAGCCGTGCTGTGGTGCTGGCTGACCGGTGTATTCGGGATCGCGACCAAGTACGGGGAATCTCTGATCGCGGTAAAATACCGTGTCAAGACAGAGGACGGCAGAATGCAGGGCGGCGCCATGTACGCCCTGGAGCGGGGCCTGAACATGAAGTGGCTGGGCGTGATCTTTGCGGTATTTGCGGGATTCGCATCCTTTGGGATCGGATGTGCAACCCAGGTCAATGCCATCGCGACAGTCTGCAGGGAAAATCTGAAGATTCCGGAATGGATCGTCGGACTCGTGGTTGCGGTTCTGACAGCGATTGTTATTTTCGGCGGAATCAAGAGTATCGCAAGAGTCTGCGAGCGGCTGGTTCCGTTTATGGCAGTCTTTTATGTGATCGGATGTATCATCATCCTGTGCATCAATTATGACTTTATCATCCCTGCCATCGCAACTATTTTCAGGCTGGCATTTACACCAGGAGCAGCGGCCGGCGGACTGGTCGGCGGCGGGATTAAGCTTGCGATTCAGTACGGGGTTGCCCGGGGACTGTTCTCCAATGAGTCCGGTATGGGTTCCGCACCTATCGCTGCGGCAGCGGCACAGACCAGGAATCCGGTGCGTCAGGCGCTGGTTTCTTCCACAGGGACATTTTGGGATACGGTGGTCGTATGTCTGATGACCGGGCTGGTGCTCGTGACGACCATCATGAAGAACCCGACGATCAATGCAAATGAGATTGACAACGGCGGCGTGCTGACTTCCATGGCATTTGCTCAGATCCCATATCTGGGGCCGATGATCCTGGTCATTGGAATCATTTCCTTTGCCTATTCCACCATCCTGGGCTGGGCGTACTACGGAGAGCGAAGCGTGGAATATTTTGCAGGGAAGAAGGGATTGATCCCTTATCGTGTAGTATATATCCTGGTTGCGGCGGTCGCTCCCGTGCTGGCACTGGATCTGGTATGGACGGTTGCGGATATCCTGAACGCATTGATGGCAATTCCGAACCTGGTTGCGGTGCTTTTGCTCTCACCGATCATTGCCAGTGAGACGAAGAAATACATCAACAACCTGGATGCGAAGGACGAAACCCCGATCCCGGTGATCAAGACAGGAATCGGAGAGAAGTCGAAGCTCAATTGGTGAGGAATGCAGGGGAGAAGTGATTGAAATATGATTGCGATTATAGATTATGACGCGGGCAATATCAAAAGTGTGGAAAAAGCGCTGCTCCTGCTGGGGCAGGAAGTGAAGATTACGGATGACGCAAAGGAGATCCTTTCGGCGGACAAGGTGGTGCTTCCCGGAGTCGGCGCCTTCGGAGATGCCATGGGCAATCTGGAACGCCGCGGACTGGTGCCGGTCATCCGGGAAACGGCGGAAAAGGGAACGCCTTTCCTGGGCATCTGTCTGGGGCTGCAGCTGTTGTTTGAGAGAAGCGGCGAAGCGCCTGGAGTTGCCGGCCTTGGGATCCTGCCGGGGGAAATTCTGCGGATTCCTTCCGGGGAAGGATTAAAAATTCCGCATATGGGATGGAATTCCCTGCACCTGGAGCACGGCGGACGCCTATTTGAGCAGGTGCCGGAGCAGTCCTATGTGTATTTTGTGCACTCATATTACCTGAAAGCCCGGGAAGAGGAGATTGTGAAGGCATCCACGGAATACGGCGTACATATCCATGCTTCCGTGGAAAAGGGAAATGTATTCGCCTGCCAGTTCCATCCGGAAAAAAGCAGTGAAGTGGGACTGCAGATACTCAGGAACTTTGTGAATATTTAAAACAGCAGACAGAAGCAGCGATGCGGCAGATGTGTCTGAGGTCTGCTGTTTGTAAGGTACAATTGACACGATAAAAACCAGGAGAAAGCTATGCATACAAAGAGGATCATCCCCTGCCTGGATGTGAATGCGGGACGGGTGGTAAAAGGTGTAAATTTTGTAGATCTGAAGGATGCCGGGGATCCGGTAGAGATTGCCAAAGCCTACGATAAGGCCGGTGCGGATGAATTGGTATTTCTGGATATCACGGCATCATCTGACAACAGGAGTACGGTTGTGGATATGGTGCGCAAGGTGGCGGAATGTGTGTTTATTCCATTCACCGTGGGCGGCGGAATCCGGACGGTGGAGGATTTCCGGGCGCTGCTCCGGGAAGGCGCTGATAAGATTTCCATCAATTCTTCCGCCATCAATACTCCGGAGCTGGTGCACGATGCGGCGGAAAAGTTCGGGAGCCAGTGCGTGGTCGTTGCCATCGATGCCAAGAGAAGGGCGGACGGGAGCGGCTGGAACATTTATAAAAACGGAGGCCGCATTGATGTGGGGCTGGATGCTGTGGAATGGGCGAAAAAGGTAGAAAGCCTGGGGGCCGGGGAGATCCTGCTGACCAGTATGGACTGCGACGGGACAAAGGCGGGGTATGATCTGGAACTGACCCGTGTCATTGCGGAGCACGTTTCTATTCCGGTCATTGCGTCCGGCGGCGCCGGGACTCTGGAGCATTTCCGGGATGCGCTGACACAGGGAAAAGCCGACGCGGCGCTGGCAGCGTCCCTGTTCCACTATAAAGAACTGGAGATCCGGGAAGTGAAAGAGTACCTTCGGGGGGAAGGGATTTCTGTACGCTTATAGACAAAAGAACCGTACAGTTGTTATTTTTCTGGATTCGCTATAGAAAAAGAGATAAAGGAGTACATAAGAATGGCAGGAATCAACGGCGATTGGTACGAAGCGTTAAAAGAAGAATTTGGAAAGCCTTATTATAAACAATTATTTCAGACGATAAAGCAGGAATATAATTCAAGGCTGATCTTCCCTCCGGCAGACGACATTTTCAATGCATTTCACCTGACTCCTTTGAAAGAGGTCAAGGTGGTGATCCTGGGACAGGATCCGTATCACAATCACGGTCAGGCCCATGGGCTGTGTTTTTCTGTACAGAAGGGGGTAAACGTTCCGCCATCGCTGGTCAACATTTACCAGGAGCTTCACGATGATCTGGGGTGTGCCGTACCGAATCACGGATGTCTGACAAAATGGGCAGAGCAGGGTATCTTAATGCTGAATACGGTGCTGACCGTGCGCGCGCATCAGGCAAATTCCCACCGGGGGATCGGCTGGGAGGAATTTACGGACGCGGCGATCATGGCTTTGAACGCACAGGAAAGGCCCATCGTATATATCCTTTGGGGCACGCCTGCCCAGAGGAAAGCAAGGATGCTGAATAACCCGCAGCATCTGATCTTAAGGGCTCCTCATCCAAGCCCGTTTTCTGCTGCCCGGGGATTTTTTGGCAGCAGGCCGTTTAGCCAGACGAATGCATTTTTAGAAGAGTACGGCCTGGAGCCGATCGACTGGCAGATTGAATAGACGGTTAGCATGCAAATGGTCTATCGGATAACGTTACTGTTCACACCCTTTGAGTGCTCCAGTAACAGTATCCAGCCCATTTTAAGTCGCCTTCGGCGAGGGGCTGGATATTATTGCAAATGTAACTTTATTGGCCGGACACCGTGTGAACAGTAACCGGATAACCGCATAAGTATTTTTTTAGAAAAAAACAGGTTGACAGTCCACGGTGTGTGTGGTAAAGTCTTTTTAAACCATTGAGGAAGAGCAAGTACTTTTTGCTTCTGCCGCACAGAGAGCTGCAGATGGTGGGATTGCAGCGGGTCAGGGCATGGAGGAATGGGCTTCTGAGGGCGAACTGAAAAGGGATATATGTACGGCATATCAGCTGGCTGCATTATATGTTCTATCATGGCGGCAGCAGGAGAACCGGTACGGAATCCGCAGTAGGGGAGCCGGAGAGGGGACTCCGTTAACAAAGCCAGCATATGTCAGTATGCATGAGAGGGTGTTTTCATAACACCAAGCCGGGTGGCACCGCAGGAGCGCGGACACGATGATAGGATTCGTACAGCTCTTGTCCCTGCAATAGTATTATATTGTGTGGGATGAGGGCTTTTTGTTATGATATATACCGGGCAAAAGCCGGTCATCCCGAAGAAGACCGCGGCTGTGATAAGACTGCAGAGCCTGCGGAAAGTGAAAGGAGAATGAAGCGATGAGTAAGAACAAGATTCCCTACAAGATTTACCTGGAAGAAAGCGAAATGCCGAAAGATTGGTATAATGTCCGTGCGGATATGAAGAACAAACCCGCGCCCCTTCTGAATCCGGGCACTCATGAACCGATGACAGCCGAAGAGCTTGGGGCAGTGTTCTGTGAGGAACTGGTGAAGCAGGAACTGGACAATGATAACCGCTATATCGAAATTCCGAAAAAGATCAGGGATTTCTATAAGATGTACCGTCCGTCGCCGCTGGTACGCGCGTACTGCCTGGAGGAAAAGCTGCAGACTCCGGCAAAGATCTACTACAAGTTTGAGGGAAATAATACAAGCGGAAGCCATAAGCTCAATTCCGCTATTGCGCAGGCATTTTACGCAAAGGAACAGGGGCTGAAAGGCGTGACCACGGAGACGGGAGCCGGACAGTGGGGAACTGCGCTGTCCATGGCATGCTCCTATCTGGATCTGGACTGTAAGGTGTATATGGTAAAATGCTCTTATGAGCAGAAGCCGTTCCGGAGAGAAGTGATGCGCACTTACGGCGCAAGCGTGACTCCCTCTCCGTCAGAGACTACAGAGGTGGGACGCAAGATCCTGGCAGATCATCCTGGAACTACAGGAAGCCTTGGATGTGCGATCTCGGAGGCGGTTGAGGTGGCAACCCATTCGGAGGGATACCGTTATGTGCTGGGCAGCGTTTTGAATCAGGTTCTGCTGCATCAGTCGATCATTGGAGTAGAGACCAAGACGGCCATGGACAAATACGACATCAAGCCGGATATCATCATCGGATGTGCAGGCGGCGGCTCGAACCTGGGCGGATTGATTTCTCCGTTTATGGGCGAAAAGCTGCGGGGCGAGGCGGATTACCACTTTATCGCGGTAGAGCCGGCATCCTGCCCGAGCCTGACCAGAGGTGTGTACGCGTATGATTTCTGCGATACCGGTATGGTTTGTCCGCTGGCAAAGATGTACACATTAGGAAGCGGCTTCATCCCGTCGGCAAATCATGCAGGCGGCCTCAGATATCACGGAATGAGCTCCGTCCTGTCCCAGCTCTATGCGGACGGTTATATGGAGGCAAGATCTGTAGAACAGACATCCGTATTTGAAGCGGCAGAGCAGTTTGCACGGGTGGAAGGTATCCTGCCTGCACCGGAGAGCAGCCATGCGATCCGGATCGCAATTGATGAAGCGATGAAATGCAAAGAGACCGGGGAAGAGAAGACCATCCTGTTCGGTCTGACAGGTACCGGATATTTTGACATGTATGCATATGAGAAGTTCCATAACGGTGAGATGAGCGATTATATTCCTACGGACGAAGATCTGAAAGCCGGATTAGCGGGACTTCCCAAGTTCTGAGTAGAGCGTATTTGAAGATCCCTGCCGGGTACAAGATGATTTTGTATGGGCAGGGGTTTTCTGTTATATGCAGACGGCGCGCTGCCGATATGTAAATGAAAGCTCGTGTTTTTGTTCAAGATGTCAGAGAAGGAGACATACGATCAGCCTGCTTCAGAAGACAGACTATATTCGGCGGTCAATCTGTCAGAAAATGATTAAGGAGGGGAACCGGATGTCCTATTTTCCTATGTTCATTGAATTAAAAGATAAGCCCTGCCTTGTGGTAGGAGGAGGAAAGGTAGCCCTGCGCAAAGCGGAGGCCCTCCGGGATTTTGGGGCACGAGTCACAGTTGTGGCTCCGGATATCCAGGAGGAACTTCTGGCATCGGAAGGCGTGGTATGTCTGGAAAAACATTTTGAGATCAGTGATCTGGAGGGACAGGAACTTGCGGTTGCGGCTACCGGCGACCCGGAACAGAACCATCGGATCAGCAGGGCCTGCCGGGAAGCGAAGATCCCGGTCAATGCGGTGGATCAGAAAGAGGACTGCAGCTTTATCTTTCCCGCGTATCTGAAAGAAGGAGAAGTGGTAGCGGCATTTTCCAGCGGAGGGCAGAGCCCGCTCATCGCCCAATATCTGAAAGCACAGACTATGCCGGCAATGACTTCCCTGCTTGGAGAACTGGCGGAAGTATTGGGAGGTCTGCGGGAGAGACTGAGACACTTGGGGCCGGAGAGTATGAGAAAAAATATCTATCAGGAGATTTTGGAGTTTGGTCTGAAAACAGGTACGGTTCCTTCTTCTGAAAAAATAGATGAGATGATATGGAAGTATATGATAGAATAGAAACTGCGATATATGGATGAAAAAGATTCCACCTGTACGGTTGCTAATCCGAAGTCACATTTTCATTACAATAAACTGTATAAAAATGTGACTTTGGATTGCAACCGTACAGTTGGAAAATGTTCAGAAAGGATGAACTGATCATGGAGAGAATGAGAAGACTGAGAGTCAGCCCGGCCATGCGGAGTATGGTACGGGAGAATCATCTGCGGGTGGACGAACTGATCTGTCCGATCTTTGTCATAGAGGGACAGAATCTGTGTATTCCCGTAGATTCCATGCCGGGAATCTGCCAGTATTCCATCGACCGGCTGCCGGAGGAACTGGACCGGATCGTGGAGGCCGGAATCCGGTCGGTGCTTTTGTTCGGGATTCCCGCCCGAAAGGATGAAGCTGGCAGCGGCGCCTATGACGACCAGGGGATCGTGCAGCAGGCTGTCCGTTTTATAAAATCACAGGAAAAATATCGGGATCTGATCGTTATTGCAGATGTCTGCCTCTGTGAGTACACCTCCCATGGACACTGCGGTCTGGTGAAGGAGGGAATCATCCTGAATGACGAAACCCTGCCGCTTTTAGCCAGGACGGCGGTCAGTTATGCCGGAGCCGGGGCGGATATCATCGCGCCCAGTGATATGATGGATAACCGGGTGAAGGCTATCCGGGAAGCTCTGGACGAGAACGGATTTGTCAATATTCCGATTATGGCATACAGCGCCAAGTTTGCTTCCGGATTTTACGGTCCGTTCCGGGATGCGGCCCATTCGGCGCCGGGTTTCGGAGACCGCAAGACCTACCAGATGGATCCGGCAAACGGCCGGGAAGCCCTGCGGGAGGTGGAGGAAGACCTGCTGGAAGGGGCGGACCTGATCATTGCCAAACCTGCCATGGCTTACATGGATATCATAAAGGACATTACCACATCTTATAACGTGCCGGTCGCGGCCTATAACGTGAGCGGGGAATATTCGATGGTAAAGGCGGCAGCAAAAAACGGCTGGATCGACGAAAAGAAGATCGTCATGGAGATTCTGGTAGGCTTTAAGCGTGCCGGGGCGAAAATGATCATTACCTATCATGCCCTGGATGCTGCAAAGTGGATTCGGGAAGGAGAATAGAAGTCAGAATGGATACAAGGTCAAAAGAACTGTTTGAAGCGGCAAAGCGGCATATCCCGGGGGGCGTGAACAGCCCGGTGCGCGCTTTCGGTTCTGTAGGGCGGACGCCCCGGTTCATTGCGTCTGCGCATGGCAGCAGGATCGTGGATGTGGATGGAAATGAAATGATCGATTATGTCTGCTCCTGGGGACCGGGAATCCTGGGACACGCCCATCCCAGAGTGATCGAAAAGGTCCGGGAGGCGTGCCGGGACGGGCTGACCTACGGTGCACCTACGGAAAAAGAGGTTCAGATGGCGGATCTGCTTGCAGAGCTGATTCCTTCTATGGAAGTCAGCCGTCTGGTCAGTTCCGGTACGGAAGCAGTGATGAGCGCCATCCGCACGGCACGGGGATATACGAAACGGGACAAGATCATCAAGTTCAAGGGCTGCTATCACGGACATTCGGACGGACTTCTGGTGAAGGCCGGTTCCGCCGCACTGACTACCTCGGTGCCGGACAGCGCCGGAGTTCCCGCGGATTATACCAAAAATACTCTGGTGGCTCTGTATAATGATCCGGCTTCGGTAGAAGAACTGTTCCGCGCCAATCCGGAGGAGATCGCCGCCATAGTGGTGGAGCCGGCTGCGGCAAATATGGGGGTAGTGCCTCCTGCCCCCGGGTTTTTGGAATTTCTGCGGAAAATTACGGAACAAAACGGAGCGCTTCTGATCTTTGATGAGGTGATCACAGGTTTCAGGCTGGCACTTGGCGGAGCACAGGAATATTTTCATGTAACGCCGGATCTGACGACCTTGGGCAAGATCGTGGGAGGGGGAATGCCCATCGGTGTGTATGGAGGAACGCGCAGGATCATGGAAATGGTCTCTCCATTGGGGCCTGTGTATCAGGCGGGGACTCTGTCCGGAAATCCCATTGCTACAGCGGCAGGACTGGAAACCCTCCGGATTCTGAGGGAAGACCCGGGCATATACCAAAGGCTGGAGAAAAAGGCAGAGCAGATTGCTGAGACGGTCAGAGAAACAGCCGGGGACGCCGTATGTGTCAACCGGGCTGGTTCCCTTTTGAGTCTCTTTTTTACGCCGAAGAGGGTGACGGATTATGAGATCGCCGTATCGTCGGATACTGACAGGTACGCGTACTTCTTTGGATATCTGCTGGACCATGGGATCTATGCGGCGCCGTCCCAGTTTGAGGCGATGTTTTTATCAGACGCCCATACGGAGGAGGATGTGAAGATCACCTGCCAGGTCATCCGGGACTGTCTGCGGGGGATGGTGTAGATCTGCCCCTGTATGCATGAGTCCCGGCGGACTGCCGCACCGGCTGAGCGGAAGGATGTGCATAAAGCTGGTATTCAGGCTGGCCGCTGCTGCAGGGATTTTTAATGACAGCGGCCCTTGACGCAGGAGATTGCAGACCTATCAATGGGGATACATGACAGGAAGGAGAGGCAGTCAGATGCAGTTTGGTTTTTTGGGGATCAATTATAAAAATGCGCACCTTGACATCCGCGGCAAAACCGCATTTACGGATGCGATGAAACTGGATTTTTTTAGGAAGGCGGAAGCTGTCGGAATCCGGCAGTGCATGGTTCTGTCCACCTGCAACCGGAGCGAGGTTTATTATTTTTATATAGAAGATAGACAGAGGGAAGCAATCTGTCAGATCTATGAGGAAATGTTCCCGGCTGTGGAGGTGAAGGAATATCTGGTCATGCTCTCAGGGGAGGCGGCTATGGCTTACCTGTTCCGGATCGCGGCAGGGCTGGAATCTCTTGTGCTGGGAGAGGACCAGATCCTGGGTCAGGTGAAGGAGGCCCAGGACTATGCCAGGACTATGGGATACGGCGGAAAGGAGCTAAACAGGGTCGTCCGTGATGCTGTTACCTGTGCCAAACGCATGAAAACAGAACTCAGGATCAGCGAAAAACCGCTGTCTGTCAGCTATATCGGCATTCGGAAGCTGGAAGAGGCCTGCGGGCTCGCCGGGAAGCAGATTCTCGTGATCGGCAGCGGAAAAACGGCGGTACTGGCTTTAAAATATATTTTTGAATATCAGTCTGTCCGCGTATGTGCATGCAGCAGGACGAGCGCACATGCCAGGAGACTGCGGGAGGAATTTCCTGAAATAGAAATCATTTCTTACGAGGAACGATATGAAGCCCTGAAAAAATGTGATATTGTAGTGTCAGCTACATCGTCCCCCCACCTGGTTGTCCGCCGGGAAAATTTTTGTCCGGAAAAGAGCCTTGTCATGCTGGATCTGGCAACGCCAAGGGATATTGATACTGCATATGCCGAGGAACCATTTGTAAAACTGATCGATCTGGATACATTGCAGGAGATCGCGGCCCATAACCGGGAAGAAAGGGAAATTCTGGTAGAGAAAAGCCGGGAAATGATCGGGGAGGCAATGCAGGAAACGACAGCGTGGCTTTTGCAGAGCCGGATGGATTCTACCATTGAGTCGCTGCAGCAGCGGTGCGGGGAGATCGTAGAGGACAGTTATACATATCTGACCCGGAAAATGGAGCTGGGGCAAAGGGAGAAGAAATTGCTGAAAAAGGTACTCAACGCCTCTCTGCAGCGGCTTCTGCGGGAACCGATCCGCGAACTGAAACATCTGGATACGGAGGAAGAGCAGGAGGAGTACCGGCGGCTGATCCGGCACCTTTTTCAGATATGATGTCAGCAGCAAAAAGCGGACTGTCATGTAAATGCTGTTGACGCGGCACTGTCCGTTGCTTCTATCAGCAGAAAGATGTGAGGTATCTATGAAATATACGATTGGCACACGAGGTTCAAAGCTGGCGCTGGCACAGGCAGAATTTGTGCGCGGCAGGCTGTCGCAGGCCTATCCGGAGGACAAATTTGAACTTCAGATCATCAAAACAAAAGGGGATCGGATTTTAGATAAGCCGCTTCATGAAATCGGCGATAAAGGCGTATTTGTGAAAGAAATTGAGGAAAAAATATTGTCCGGCGAGGTGCAGATCGGTGTGCACAGCATGAAGGATATGCCTTCCCGTCCGGCGTCCGGGCTCATGTTTGCGAAGGCATGGAAGCGGGAGGATCCCAGAGATGTGTTGATCCTGCGTGAAAAAGAACGGCTGGAGGATCTGCCGGAGGGCGCCGTTATCGGGACAGGAAGCAGGCGCAGAGAGTATCAGATCAAACACCTGCGTCCGGACCTGCGTGTCGTGAACATCCGGGGAAATGTGGACACCAGACTCCGTAAAATGGAAGAAGAAAAGATGGATGGTATCATTTTGGCGGCGGCAGGCCTCCGGCGTCTGGGAATGGAGGGGCGGATCACCCGGTATCTGGAGCCGGAAGAGATGATCCCCGCGCCAGCCCAGGGAATCCTGGCCCTGGAGATCCGGGAGGGGGATACAGAGCTTCTGGAGCTTCTGGATGCGCTCAGTGATGAAGATACGGAACAGGCCGCGGAAGCAGAAAGAGGATTTTTGCGTGAGATCGGGGGAGACTGCCATATTCCCTCAGGGGCCCTGTGCAGGAAAGAACCGGGCGGCCCCTGCCAATTGGATGTAATGTTCGGAAATGCGTCAGGTACCAGACTGGCCTATGCATCAGTCCGGGGAAACGCCCCGGAACAGCTTGCAAAAGAGGCCGCCTTTCGGATCCGCAGTGAGATGTCAGGAACTGTATTTTTGGTAGGCGGCGGCCCGGGGGATCCGGGACTGATCACAGTAAAGGGGATGCAGGCGCTCAGGGAGGCGGACTGTATCATCTATGACAGATTGTCCTCCCAGGAGCTGCTGGAAGAGGCGAAGCCGGGCTGTGAGTTGATCTATGTGGGAAAGGCGGATCACCGCCATACCATGAAGCAGGAGGAGATCAACCGTCTTCTGGCATCCAAGAGTATGCAGTATGAAAAAACTGTCCGTTTGAAGGGCGGGGATGTGTATGTGTTTGGACGCGGCGGCGAGGAGGGGCTGTATCTCGCGGAAAAAGGAGTGCCGTTCCAGGTCATTCCGGGAGTCAGCTCTGCGATTGCGGGACTGGCCTATGCAGGGATTCCGGTTACTCACCGGGGGAAGGCTCTGGGTTTTCATGTGGTGACGGCCCACAACAGCAGGGATGAGCTGGCGGAGATTGATTTTGAGGCAATGGCAGGGGGAAAAGAAACCTGTGTTTTTCTCATGGGACTGAGCCGGGCAGAGGAAATCGCGTCCAGGCTGATGGAGGCTGGAATGCCCGAAAATACACAGGCTGCGGTAATCTCTTGCGCCACGACTCCCGGGCAGAAGACCTGCACGGCAGACCTGGCCTGCATAGGGGACAAGGTCAGAGAGGCGGGATTGGTTTCTCCGGCGGTCATCGTGGTGGGAGATGTAGTTTCTCTGCGGTCCGGCCTGAATTTTTATGAGAGCCAGCCTTTATTTGGAAAACGGTATCTGATTCCGAAGACCGGAGAAACGTCAACCGAATTGAAAGCACTTTTACTGCAGCAGGGCGCCGCGGCGGATGAGATTCAGGTGGGAAGGATCGTGCGGGCGGAAAGAAGGTTTTCAGCAGAGGAATTGAAACAGGCAGATTGGCTGATTTTTACAAGCAAAAACGGTGTGGAAGCATTTTGGGAGTGCCTTGCAAAAAGCAGGCTGGATATACGCTGCCTGGCCGGGTGCAGGATTGCGGCCATCGGCGGAAAGACTGCGGAATTGCTGGAGACTCATGGACTTTATGCAGACCTGATTCCAGACGCGTTCCACAGTCACGCGCTGGCAGATGCGCTGAAAAAGCTGCTCTCTCCACAGGACCATGTCTGGTATCTGAAAGCCGGAAATGCGGACAGCCACTTGAAAGCTGCGCTGGAATGCTGCTGCCGGTTTGAAGAAATCACGGTATATGAGAATCAGGCGGTGGAGCCGGATCTGGAAAAGCTTCGGAGTCCTGAGGAGTATGACGGAATCCTGTTTACCTGTGCTTCCTCCGCAAAGCGTCTGCTGGATGCTGCGGGAAACAAGTGGAAACTGTGCCGGGCATTCAGCATCGGCCCGAAAACGGCCGAATATCTGAAATTCTGCGGCGTAGAGTGTACAATAGAAGCGGAGACTTCGACTTATGAAGGAATGGTGGATATACTGAAGAAAAACTCATAGAAAATGATCTTATTCAAGAGTTGAACCTAAAGGGGATTTTATGATGTAAAATCTTACCGTAAATATTTGCCAGACGTAATCTGACATTAAAAAGTTGACAAAATGATATTTTTGTATTAAAATGGCCGACGTAATATTTTTGTAATATTTGTAATAAATCCGAAAAATTATGAATATAATTTATTAGAAAATATTTACAATATTGCAAAAAATAGGAGGTTGGAGTATATGAAACAATATAGAAAGATCATTGCAATACTTATGGCAGTTACAACAGGACTGGTCATGTCATCAGAATTTAAAAGTGAAGCGGCAGACTGGGTGCTGAATGCGGATCAGGTTAAAAATATGGGAACTTATAAGATCACGCAGCCCTACGGCTTTACAGAAGTACCAAAAGAGGCATTGCTGAATACGAAAAAAGCGGTGATGGAGGCAGAGGAAAAATATAAGGCCAAGAAGCGGAAAGAGGAAGAAGCAAAAAAAGCCGCAGAGGAAGCCAGACGGGCACAGGAAGAAGCAGAACGGATCGCAGCAGAGCAGGCGGCGGCAGAACGTGCAGCAGCGGAGCAGGCGGCAGCAGAACAGGCAGCGGCAGAGCAGGCGGCGGCAGAACAGGCAGCAGTGCAGGAAGCGGCGGCAGTCCAGCAGGCACCGGTTGCAGCTACAGCCAGCGATCAGACGCTTCTTGCAGCAATTATCTTCTGTGAGGCAGGAAATCAGCCTTATGAAGGACAGGTTGCAGTAGGCGCTGTCATCCTGAACCGGGTACGCAGTTCCGTATATCCAAACAGTATCGCAGAGGTGATCTACCAGTCAGGACAGTTCGGGCCGGCAATGACTGGATGGCTGGATTCCGTTCTTGCCAGCGGAAGCTATACTGCCACGGCAATGCAGGCGGCAGCGGATGCACTGGCGGGAAGCAATCCGATTGGAGATTGTCTGTATTTCGGATGCGGTAACTTTGGAATACAGATCGGAGACCATTTCTTCCATTAAGATCAGATAGAGTTTCTTCTATATTAATGATAAGTAGGTATGAAAGAGAACGTTCCTGTTGAGACCATAGGAGCGTTTTTTTAATCTTTAAAAAATCTTAAGAAATTTTTGTGGAGATATCTTTTTTTTCGTTATATAATGGACAGGTAGTTGAAGGAAAGGAGGGGGAAAGTGGACAAAGTAATCGAAGTAAAGAATCTATATAAGCTATACCGGGTGGGCAATTCTGTCGTGCGTGCATTGAATGGTGTAAGCTTTGAGGTTTATCCCGGTGAGTTCTGTGCAATTGTGGGGACCTCTGGATCCGGAAAATCTACATTGCTCAATATGCTGGCAGGACTGGAAAAACCGACAAAGGGAGAAGTCATAGTCGGCGGACAGCATATGGAAGCGTTGAATGAAGACGGTCTTGTAAAGTTCCGTAGGGAAAACGTGGGATTTATTTTTCAGTCCTTTCATCTGATCGGAACAATGAATGCAGTGGAAAATGTAGCATTGCCGTTGAGTTTCCGCGGCGAGGCAAAAAGCAGCCGGCTAAAAAAAGCTGATAAGATGCTGGAACTGGTGAACCTGAAAAAGCATAAGAAGCATATGCCCAATCAGATGTCCGGCGGCCAGCAGCAGCGTGTGGGTGTGGCAAGGGCGCTGGTTGTGAACCCGAAGATCATTTTCGCAGATGAGCCTACCGGCAATCTGGACTCCCATACATCGGAAGACGTCATGCATCTTATGCAGAAAGTGGTGCGGGAACAGAAAAAAACGCTGGTTATGGTAACTCATGATAATCATCTGGCGACTTATGCCGACAGGGTATTTCATATTATAGACGGGAAGATCGTAAAGATTGAAGATAACCGGGCAAACAGGAAACAAGAACCGTGAATACACGTTATGAAATAAAAGGAAAGTGAGGAAGAAGATTCATGAAGCGATGGAAAAACTGGGCGGGAATTTTTCTGAGTCTTACATTGGCAGTTGGATGCGCACCGGAAATGAGCGTACATGCAGGACATCTTGTGTCACCAGAAAAATCCCTGATTTTTGGATCCACAGCTGGTATGACTGAAGCAGAAAATTTTGCTGCCGGCCAGGAAGGAACGGAGTCTATATTTGAGATTTATGTAGGGAACGGGCAGTCAATCCCTCAATATCAGGCGGGACAGAGCATAGAGAAGCTGACGGTGCGCGTGGTCAATACGGGGGACTCTGATCTGCAGAATGTTAAGATTGTTCCGGTCATTGAAGACACTGCAGACTGGCCGTTTGAAATGGAAGGCATCAGGCACGGATATTTTCTGGATGAGATCAAGGCAGGAAAATATGAGGAGGCTACATGGAAGAATCTGCGTGTGCGCGAAGATGTGGAGACAAAAACATTTAGACTGGTTTACCATATTTCTTATGAGGAAGGAAAAGAGAAATCTGAGTGTGACAGCTACATTGAAGTAAAAACAGCAGAAAAAGATCCTGGAGATTCCCAGAATCCGGATGGCGGCATATCCAATGAACCAGGAGAAGGCCAGCAGCCGGATCCGGGGCTGGACGCAGGCGGCATTTTCAATGGCGATATGTCTCCTGTAGGCGGAGGCAGTTCTGACGAAAAGAAAGGAGTTCCCCGTGTGATCGTGACCGGATTCAACACAGAGCCGGGAGCCGTAAACGCAGGAAGCAATTTCCGCCTGATCGTCCATGTGAAAAATACATCCACGACAACGGCGGTCTCCAACATGCTGTTTGATTTCCAGGCTCCTTCCGCAGGTACGGAGGCAGCTGCGGAGGCTCCGGCATTTCTTCCCTCATCCGGGGCAAGCTCCATTTACCTGGACCAGATTCCGGCCGGGGAGACGAGGGATGTTGCCATTGACCTGAATGCCAGGGCAGATTTGGTGCAGAAGCCATACAGTATCAATATGTCCATGCTCTATGAGGACTCAAACGCGTCCCAGTACGAGGGAAGCTCCAGCCTGGCGATCCCCATTTACCAGGCAGCCAGGTTTGAATTTAGCGAGATCGAGCTGTCGCCTGCCAGCATCGAGGTGGGGCAGGAGGCAAACCTGATGTGCAGCCTGTACAATACCGGCAGGGTGAAGCTCTACAATGTAAAGGCAAAATTCATGGGCGACGGCATCAGCGCCAAGGAAGTGTTCGTAGGCAACCTGGATTCCGGTGCGACTGGAAACATTGATGGAATGCTGACCGGAGAATCAGAGATCATGCCCGGGACAAAATGCAAAATGATCGTAACCTATGAAGATGAATCCGGGAATCCATCCTCCAGAGAGGAAGAATTTGAACTCCAGGTAACGGCTCCCATGGAAATGGATATGGGAGACATGGAGATGATGGGAGAGATGCCGGAGGAAGCGAAGGGCTTTCCGGTCATACCTGCTGCGGTCGCAGCGGCAGTTGTACTGGTGATCGTGCTGGCCGTGGTTCTGACCCGCAGAAGAAAGAAAAAACGGGCGCAGGCAGAAGAGGAGGATT
This sequence comes from Lachnospiraceae bacterium M18-1, assembly GCA_000403295.2. Classification (GTDB taxonomy): domain Bacteria; phylum Bacillota; class Clostridia; order Lachnospirales; family Lachnospiraceae; genus Schaedlerella. Next base: position 872,890 of record KE159609.1, read on the forward strand.
TAGCGGATGAGGTGGATCGATTTACTGAGGATGAGTAGCGGAAACCTCAAAAAAAGAAAACTGAGGACCTTTCTCACGATTCTTGGAGTGGTGATCGGTACGGCGTCTATCGTAGTCATGATCTCACTCGGGCTTGGAATGCAGCAGTCTATGTATAAGCAGATCGAGCAGGCCGGAGGAATGACAGCCATTACGGTGACCGGACAGGATGTGGGCGGAATGATGTACTATATGTCATATGCTCCCGAAGAAGGCGAAGCAACGAAATATGTCACAGATGATACGATTGCTGAAATAGAAAAGCTGGAGCATGTAAAAAGTGTGACTCCGTCTCTTACTATGAGATCCATGATCCTGAGCGGAAATTATTATGCCGACATTCAGTTGGTGGGTATGACACCGGAGGAACTTGAGAGGCAGCATATGGACCTGGTAGAAGGCAGCCGTATGCCGGAGTCCAATTCCGCAAGTCTGGAGCTGGTGATCGGAAATATGGTTCCTATGGATTTCTATGAAAAGGGATCCAATAGAGGTTACTGGGAGACGCAGCAGCTTCCGGATATTGATTTTATGAAGGATCCTGTATTCCTGATCCTGAGCTCAGAGGATTATTATAATGCACAGTCAGGCGGTAATTCTGGAGCATTTGGTTCGGAGGGGAATGCCGCGCCGGTGAAAGCACCGAAAAAATATGTGGTACAGGCCAGCGGAATGATGTCCGGAGGAATAGATACCTATCACAACGGCTCTTATAATGTATACTGTGATATCTGGACTTTAAAAAGCTTTCTTCAGAAGGAATACAGAGGAAAGGCCATTCCCGGGCAGCCCAAGACACAGACAGGAAAGCCTTACAAGTTCTTTGCTTATACCAATGCCATGGTGCAGGCGGACGACATCGATCAGGTAGAAGAACTGTCCGCTGTCATTCAGGAGATGGGATATCGTGTCAGTACCAATGCGGAATACCTGAAGAGCGCGCAGCAGGAATTTGCCATGATCGAGGCAGTGTTGGGCGGGATTGGCGCCGTATCACTGTTCGTAGCGGCTATCGGAATTGCCAATACGATGATGATGTCTATCTACGAGAGGACAAAGGAGATCGGAGTTATCAAGGTGCTGGGCTGTAGCCTGCGCAATATCAAGCAGATGTTCCTTCTGGAAGCTGCATTTATCGGCTTCATCGGAGGTCTGGCGGGCAATATACTGAGCTTTGTGCTGTCCTTTGCGATCAATGTGGTCACTGCCCACGGCGGGGCCATGGGATTGGACAGCGATATCTCCTACATACCGGTGTGGCTGGTGGCCGCCTCTATGGGATTTGCCGTGCTGGTAGGAATGATAGCCGGATATTTTCCGGCACTGCGTGCCATGCGTTTAAGTCCACTTGCAGCAATCCGGAACGAATAAGATCTGGACAGAATCATCCCAGAAAAGCAAAGGGACAGCGGAGCCGGGAAGGCTGCTGTCCCTTTGCGGTGTCAGCGTGTGCAGATTTGAAGAGCAACCGGCCATGTATGTTTACTCTTCGATCACCTGTATTTCAAGGTAATCAAAATCAATAGAATCCACAAAATTATCCTGATAAAACCGTGCTTTGCTGTGGCGTTTGAACTCCGTGACCGTGGCGTCCAGCCAGATGGGCTTGCTCAAGTCAAATTCATAGCAGATAGCATCCAGTGCGTTGAATATCTTATGTGTACGTGTGTCATCACTCTCATCACAGATTACCGTGTCGCGGACCATGCGGTTATCCTTCCATTCTTTTCCCCATAAACGGAACATATCGAAAATTCTCCTTCTCAATTTCAGAAAATCAAATAACAGATTTAGTATATCATTAGATATGGGAAAATAAAAGAGCGGAAATTTAATGACAAAAAAGAAAAATCGTGATATGCTATTTTACAATGCAAAATACTATCTGATATGAACACGGAACGTATCCTGTGAAAGAACGATATAGGGATCGTCTGTATTGAAAAGCAGTTTTGCAGATAGCGTTTATGGCAGTGCAAAACATGTAAATGATATGGAAATTGTCCGCATAAGATCTGCTTCGCAGATATCGGACGGGCAGGTGATCAATTTGCTGAGCAGATTGGTTTCAAACGGGGGAAGAAAAAATGAAAAGTATACTGGACAGAATTTTTGTAGACGGGCTTGGCGGGATGGCACAGGGCCTTTTCGCCACATTGATCATCGGGACGATCATCCAGCAGATTGGTCTGTTCGTGGGAGGAGAAACAGGTGATATGATCTACCTGGCCGGGAAGATGGCGGCAGCGATGACTGGCGCAGGAATCGGCGTGGGGGTAGCAAGGAAATTTCAGGCGGATCAGCTTGTGGTCGTGTCAGCAGCCACAGTGGGGATGATCGGCGCCTTTGCCGGCAAACTGCTTGCAGGCGAGGTGATGCAGGATGGCGCCATGGTATTTGCCGGACCGGGAGAACCGCTTGGGGCATTTGTGGCAGCATATATTGCGATCGAGATAGGAATCTTGATCAGCGGTAAGACAAAGCTGGATATCATACTGACTCCTTTGGGATGTATTGGTGTGGGAACTCTGGTAGGAATTTTCGTAGGTCCTCCTATATCAAAGTTTATGTCATGGCTGGGATCGCTGATTAACTGGGGGACAGAGCAGCAGCCGTTTCTCATGGGCATTGTAGTTTCTGTTCTGATGGGAATGATCCTGACACTTCCGATCAGTTCGGCGGCTCTGGGTATTATTCTGAATCTGTCCGGGCTTGCGGCCGGGGCGGCAACGATTGGATGCTGCTGCAATATGGTGGGCTTTGCGGTTGCGAGTTTTCGGGAAAATCAGTTCGGAGGGCTGCTTGCCCAGGGAATCGGCACTTCCATGCTGCAGGTGCCCAATATTGTGCGCAGGCCTCTGATCTGGCTTCCGGCAATCCTTTCCAGTGCGATCCTGGGGCCGGTAGGAACGATGCTGCTGCATATGACAAGCAATGCCACAGGTTCAGGTATGGGGACTGCGGGCCTGGTAGGACAGATCATGACATGGCAGGTCATGACTCAGACAGAATCGGCCGCCATAGTCCTGGCGAAGATCCTTGTGATCCAGATTCTTCTCCCTGCAGTGCTGACATGGGTGTTCTCAGAATTTATGCGTAAGAAAAACTGGATCCGCTATGGAGACATGCAGCTTGACCTGTAAGAGTGACGGGCAGTGACCTCTTTTGTTTTGAACAGTAATCAATATTCTATAAAAACACCGGATATCTTTGCGCAAATCATACATGGCAAAATTATCCGGTGTTTTTTTGTAGATAGAATTGCGTCAGATGTTCATTATAATGATCAGTATACATAAATATGCATGTATTTTGAATAAACGCAGAATACGGTTGAATCGAGAGTCTGTACATGATATGATAAATATTAGGACTGCAAAAAGCAGGCTTGGCATTACTGCTTACTTTTGTACTGTGTATTACGCTGCACGGCAGAGGGACAGTACAATATCGGGGCCAGAATCTTGCCTTTTGCCGTAAGATGAGTTGAAACAGGCCGGATGCGCAGCCGCAAGATCCTGCAGATGCGGATAGGCAGCAGCCAGGCCGGTTTATGACACATCAGGCCAGAATATTTACATGAGGAGGTGATCAATTGAGGGGAGAACAACAGATGCAGGATGCAATCAGGAACTATGAGGACGTGGATAGCTGGAAGACAGTGATTTTTCTGTATAATGCAGCCCTGAAAGAAGTTGGGACCAAGCTTGAGATTTTGAATGATGAATTTCAGCACGTACATAAATACAATCCGATCGAGCATATTAAGACCAGAATCAAGACGCCGGAGAGCATCGTGAAGAAGCTGAAGCGTTATGGGCGAGAGACTTCCATTGTAAATATGGTAAAATATATCAACGATATCGCAGGTGTCCGCCTGATCTGCTCTTTCACCTCGGATATCTATCGGCTGGCCGAGATGATCGGAAATCAGAGCGATTTGAAGGTACTGTCGATTAAGGATTATATCAAAAATCCGAAGGAAAGTGGATATAAGAGTTATCATATGCTTGTGTCCGTGCCGATTTTCCTTTCTGACAGTGTAGTGGATACAAAGGTTGAGATTCAGATCAGAACAATAGCGATGGACTTTTGGGCAAGTCTAGAGCATAAGATTTATTATAAATTCGAAGGAAATGCGCCAGAGTATATAAGCCGGGATCTTCGGGAGTGCGCACAGATGGTTGCGGAATTGGATGACAAGATGCTTTCTCTGAATGAAGCAATCCAGGCATGCCTGGACGATATATAAGGCTGTCTTAATGACAGCCTTTTTTACCTTATGGGAAACTCCGTCTACTATAAGGTAAAAAAATCCTCCGGGGGGATTGCTGTTTTTCGGAACAATCCGGAACCTGGCGGGGAATCATCTGTCAAGACAGCCATTGGATAAATGGGGGGAAATATACTCCTTAGAAAGGGAGGATGCCGGGTGACTGATCTCTCAATCCCCGGCATGTATTATGAAAAAGTTTATTCAAGTAATCTTCTGACGTCTGCTCTCAATATCAAATGTTTGATTCATTTGATGGTTTTAGTATATCCGTGAGAAATGAAGAAAACGTGATAATAAAGTGAAGGTTTTTTAAATGATAAATGAACAATCTGTGAACTGAATAAATGGATTGGATGCTCAAAGAGCATCTAACCGCACAGCTGGAATTTTTTCAGGACATGTGAGGAAAGATTTAGAAAAATGTAAGAAAAGGCAGGAAAAATTTATTCGGGAGACACTTGGAAAGTGTGGAAGATTATGTTATCCTAAAAGCGGAGTTTTCCTGGCAGTATGTTTTCTGGATGGCGGGATATGAGAGGAAGCTCTGGAAGACTTTTTGGTTTCATGACTGAGGAGGGACAATATGACGAAGAGCGAATTTCTTGTACAGCTTAAGAAAGCGCTGCAGGACAAGCTGAGCAGCACTGCAGTGCAGGAGAATATGGACTATTATGACCGATATATTATAGAGGAGACGGCAAAAGGGAAAAGTGAACAGGAAGTGGTGGATATGCTCGGTGATCCCTGGATCCTGGCCCGGACGATCACAGATGCAAGTGACGGGACAGACTGGGAGACCGTGTATGAAGCAGGAAGTGACAAGGGAACTTCTTCCCATGAAGAACGCGGTTATCATCAGGATCGAAAGGGGACGCATATGTTTGTCCTGAATACCTGGGTACACAGGATTCTTTTGATCCTGTTTGTGGTTATGCTCATTATGCTGATTATTTCCGTAATCAGCGGCGTGGTAAGTTTTTTGGCGCCTGTACTTGTACCGCTTCTTATTGTGATGTTTGTGGTCCGCCTGTTCGGAGGCAGGCGGTCGTGAAGCAGTGAGTTTTTATGAAATGCCGGAACATGATACAGCCGGATGATATATCTGCGCTGGAATTATGATGCCCCGCCAGCTTGCAGCGGGGTATCATAATTCCAGCAGGGCGGCGGGCTCAGTTTGTACATTTGGCCGCTGCGGCGGGAAATCTAGTTTGAGAACAGTAAAAGACCGATGGGGGAGCCATCGGTCTTTTGAGGGGAGTATAAATAATTAATAAGGGGTTGTAGAAAGTATACTTTCTACAAATCTTAGTATAATATATGAAATTGGAAAATGCAAGCAAAAATGAAAAATTCTTTAGAAAATTTAAAAGAAAATGGCTTAAAATCCACTGATAATCAAAATCGGACTGAATTTAATGCATAAAAAAACAAAATGGAGAGAGAATATGAGTGTACCAAATAAATTTCAGGAGGAATTTACTCATGGCAAAGAATACTAACAACTCAAATTCAAACAGCAACAGCTCATATTCATCTTACGCGGATGAGAGCAACAAGAACTCTTCAAACAAGAATGCACAGAACAAGAACAGTTCTAACTCACAGAATAAGAATTGTCATCACAGCAACAGCCAGAACAAAAATGCATACGACGAGAAGAATAATTATTAGTTAAGACGAATTAAATCAGGGGCGTAGTAAATTCAACTTTACTACGCCCCTGATTTATAGTAATATAAATATAATTGTGTGGTATAGGCAGCAGACATTTTGCAGAAAGCAATTTTCAAACACGCTCTAGTACATCATTGCATTAATTCCAAAGTAAATAGCGTCTGATGTTTACAGCAGCGCAAGACGGAGGAAGGAGGCGATGCTGGTAGCATCGTTGACTGACTCACGCAGCGATGGTGTGAACAACGGGCACTATTTACTCGGTTATTAATGCAATGATGTGCTAGGATAATTTGATTTGAAGGAGGTAATCATGGAAAGGGTAGAATTGATCGCTCCCTGCCATTTTGGTTTGGAATCGGTGCTGAAAAGAGAGATTCTGGCTTTGGGATACGAGATCATTAAAGTAGAAGACGGCCGGGTGACTTTCCGGGGGGATCTGAAAGCGGTCTGCAGAGCCAACATATTTCTCAGAACAGCAGAAAGGATCCTGCTGAAAACTGGAGAATTTAAGGCGGTTACATTTGACGAGCTTTTTGAAAAGACAAAGAAGATCCCATGGGAAAATTATATCCCTGCAAACGGCCGGTTCTGGGTGACTAAGGCTGCGTCTGTAAAGAGTGCGCTGTTTAGTCCTTCTGATATACAGTCCATTATGAAAAAAGCGATGGTAGAGCGGATGAAAACCTGCTACCACAAGGAACGGTTTCCGGAAGACGGCGCTTCCTATCCGGTACGTGTTTTTTTTATGAAGGATATCGCAACGATTGGAATCGATACGTCTGGAATATCTTTACATAAGCGGGGATACCGTCAGCTTTCCAGCAAAGCTCCCATCACGGAAACCCTGGCAGCGGCGCTGATTCTGCTGTCACCGTGGAAAAAGGACAGGATCCTTGTGGATCCATTCTGCGGAAGCGGTACATTTCCTATTGAGGCAGCCATGATCGCAGCCAATATTGCTCCCGGCCTGAACCGATCATTTACAGCAGAGGACTGGTCTGAACTGATTCCGCGGAAGCTGTGGCTGGAGGCGGCAGATGAAGCCAGGGAGGGGGAGAATCTGGATGTGGAAACAGATATCCAGGGCTACGACGCAGACGGGGATGTAATCCGGGCCGCCAGACAGAATGCATGTGATGCAGGAGTCGATCATCTGCTCCACCTGCAGCAGCGTCCGGTAAGTGAGCTCCGCCATCCGAAAAAATATGGATTTATTATTACCAACCCTCCTTATGGAGAACGATTGGAGGATCGGGAGTCCCTGCCGCAGATTTACCGGGAATTTGGCGAGAGCTTCCTGCGCCTGTCCGACTGGTCCGCATATGTGATCACCGGGTATGAGGACGCGGAGCGGTATTTCGGAAGAAAGGCAGATAAGAACCGGAAGATTTACAACGGGATGATCAAGACTTATTTTTATCAGTTTATGGGGCCGAAGCCTCCCAGACGTGAAAAACAGAATCCGGGTCTTGTGCGAGCGGATGTGCAGTAGAAATTGAGTAAGATTGCGGTTTTTTATCGCAAAAAGGATAAGTTTATGTTATACTGTTACTGAATTAGATACATATTAAAATCAGTAGGTTTAAGAAAGACGTAAGAGGAACTAAGAAGGTAGGATTATGGAGAGAAGAATCGTATTTGCGACGGGAAATGAAAATAAGATGACAGAAATCCGTATGATTTTATCAAATCTGGGAATGCCGGTATATTCCATGAAAGAGCTGGGAGTCGAGGCTGACATCGTAGAAGACGGGATTTCTTTTGAAGAAAATGCAGAAATCAAGGCAAGGGCAATTTCAAGGCTTCTGCCAGACGATATCGTTCTTGCAGATGATTCGGGCCTGGAGATCGACTATCTGGATAAGGCACCGGGAATCTATTCCGCAAGATTTGCAGGCGAGGACACTTCTTATGATGTCAAAAACTGCATCTTGCTGGACAAGCTGGAGGGAATACCGGATGAAGAACGCACCGCCCGATTTGTGTGCGCGGTCGCTGCCGCATTTCCGGATGGAAGTGTGGAAACAGTCCGCGGTACGATTGAAGGAACGATTGCCAAAGAGATGCTTGGGGAAAATGGCTTCGGATACGATCCCATTTTCTATGTGCCTGAGTACGGCTGTACAACCGCACAGATGGATCCGGATAAGAAGAACGAGCTCAGCCACCGGGGAAATGCACTCCGCGCTATGCGCAGGATTATAGAGGAAAGATTTGGGAAGGAAGAGGAATGAGGATCTTAATTGTCAGTGATACACATGGTTATCACAGAAATCTGGATCGTGCATTAAAGAGTGCGGGGGCGGTAGATATGTTTATCCACCTGGGCGATGTGGAAGGCGGAGAAGAGTATATCAATGCCGTGGTAGAATGTGAAAAGCATATTGTCAGAGGAAATAATGACTTCTTTTCAGAACTTCCGAAAGAGGATGAATTTTATATCGGAGCGAAAAAGGTATTTATCACTCATGGGCATACTTACTGCGTATCTCTGGATCCACAGCAGGTGAAAGAGGAAGGCAGAGCGAGGAACGCGGATATTGTGATGTTCGGGCATACCCACCGTCCTTATCTGGAACAGGATCCGGACATCACGGTGCTGAATCCGGGAAGCCTGTCTTTTCCGCGGCAGGAAGGGCGGAAAGGAAGCTTTATGATCATGGAATTGAGGGAGGATCTGGCGGAATATCAGCAATGTTATTTAAAATAAAGAACGATTTTTAAAGTTATCGGACTTTATTTCAGATATTTAGTTTTCGTTTTTGCCGCAGCAAAAGCCTACGGCAAGCCCGATCAGGAACGATATGCCTGTCAGAATAAGAATGACTGCGATCTGCTGCATGTTTCATAGCCTCCATAGATTTAGATATATGGATAGTGTATGCAGCTTAGGCATGTATTTTACATATTTAGTCTGGGAAAATCTAAAAAGAATATAAACGCTTTGGGGCATGAAGATCTTGCCCCTTTTTTGTCGGCTTTTTTCATAAAAGCACCGGAAACCCATAAATAAGGAATCCGGTGCTTTCTTTCTTCTGTAACTCCATTAGCGTATCAATCAGCCGTCCCATGACTTCATCATTCCTCCTTTTTGGTGTATCAAAAAATACGAGCTTCTATCTCGATACATTGTACCAAAATAGAAGCCCGTATTTTCTTGGTTGTCCGCAAGATCTTCCTCTTTTTTCCACGCAAATTCTTACAATATTCCTACGACAACGGCAATGTGATTGAAAACTTGATTTCTTAAAGCAGTTCATCGATGGGCTGCTCCATTGCGGACGGCAAAAGGCGATCAACACGCTGCGTGAATTGCAGTATGCAGAGCTGATCGACATCAAGAAACAGGGCTGTGGAAAACCCCGGAAAGGATGGGAACGGAATGGGGAAAGAGTTTATGGCACAACACGTAATTTTGCGATATTGAAACAGGTAGGGTGCAGGACAAGGAAATACCCGGTTTGTGGACAAGCTGATTACCGCCAGCCCGGAATTTTTCAATGGCAAATCCCAAAGGAGATACAGGCACTTTTCCAGAGGGCGGCAGATTTCCTCATTGACCGGGTAGGCCGGGAAAATATTGTATCAGCGGTGATACACATGGACGAGAAAACGCCCCACCTCCATTTAACTTTCGTTCCGCTGACAAAGGACAACCGACTGTGCGCCAAAGAAATCATAGGTAATCGTGCGAATTTAACGAAGTGGCAGGACGATTTTCACGCTTGCATGGTGGAGAAATGTTAGCGGAAAATGAAAAGCTGGAAGAACGAGCCAGAGCCAGTGAAAAAGATTTGAGGAATGGAAAGTACGAGGGCAGCAGAAGCAGAAAAGAAAAGGAGTGCATGACAAAAGCGGCGGCATCACTTACGATACCGCCACTTTTGCTTTTAGCACTAAAGATATACTAAAAATCCGAAGCCGTCCCCGATTGGAACCGGGTTCGGATTATCCTTATCTGGTGCGGATAACAGGACTTGAACCTGCACGTCGTAGACACCAGATCCTAAGTCTGGCGCGTCTGCCAATTCCGCCATATCCGCAAGGCTGACCATATATATTGATACAGCGAGATACAGAACAGATTTCTGTGCAGGTACTCCGCTGTCTGATTTTATACGATATCAAATCATATAGGGATGAAAAAATATCCAGGAATCAATTCCAGGATATCTTCTTCCAATGAGCGTGCGGGGATTCGAACCCCGGACAACTTGATTAAAAGTCAAGTGCTCTACCACCTGAGCTACACGCCCGCAATCTTATGAAATTCCCAAGCCGAAATACTCCGGGCTGACTGGGCTAGCTGGATTCGAACCAGCGAATGCAGGAGTCAAAGTCCTGTGCCTTACCGCTTGGCGATAGCCCATCAAAGACTTAAATGAACATCATGTCTTTCTGATGCTTTCTTCTTCCTGCGAGAAGAGGGTGGGTAGTGGGACTCGAACCCACGACATTCGGAACCACAATCCGACGCGCTAACCAACTGCACCATACCCACCATAACGAGCCTGGGGGGATTCGAACCCTCGACCTACGGCTTAGAAGGCCGTTGCTCTATCCAGCTGAGCTACAGACTCAAAAATAAAATGCCCCCATGCACTGCGTAGGCTACCTTCTTACATTATAGATATCTGTAAGAGAGCGGGTGATGGGAATCGAACCCACGTATCCAGCTTGGAAGGCTGGTGTTCTACCATTGAACTACACCCGCATAACAAGTCGGGGTGACAGGATTCGAACCTGCGACCTCCTGGTCCCAAACCAGGCGCTCTAGCCAAGCTGAGCCACACCCCGCAACATCAAAACCATACGCCCAACCCGTGACGCAAGATTTATTATATAGTATCCGAAGCACATTGTCAACAAAAATTTTATCGAATTTTTGCATGATTTCTTTTACTGTTTAGAACAGTAAAAAAATCGTTACTATGAACGGTCGGTCATAGTAACAAAAAACAGAATGGGTATGGTTTATTGCGTGCAAAGCCTTGACATACTTGCTTTACCATGCTATTTTTGAACACAGTGTAACCTAAGTCTGGGGAAGAGGATTGTACAAATGAGAAGAGCTGACAGGGAAGTTAAAGATGTAAATGAAATGATTGAGATCATGAAGCGGTGCGATGTATGCAGGCTTGCACTGAATGACGAAGGATATCCGTATATACTGCCTTTGAACTTCGGAGTAAAGGAGCAGGGGGGACAGGTGACGCTGTATTTCCACGGAGCGGAGAAAGGGAAAAAATATGAGGTGATCGAAAAAGACAGCCGGGCTTCCTTTGAGATGGACTGCTCACACAGGCTGGTCTCCTCAGAAGAGGATGGACAGTGTACGATGGAGTACGAGAGTGTGATCGGAAAAGGAAATGTGGAGATCGTATCAGAGGAAGAAAAAATGGAAGCTTTGACCATCATGACAGACCACTACCATGAAAAGCATTTTGAATTTCATACAAAAGCGGTTCCCAGAACCGTGGCGATGAAGCTTGTGGTGGAGGAAATGACGGGAAAAAGAAGAGTGAAGGGAGAACATTAAAGAATGAAGTATATTACTTTTGCAATTCCATGTTATAATTCGGAAGCGTATATGGAAAAAGCAATCAATTCGATCCTGCCGGCAGGCGATGATGTGGAAATCTTGATCGTAAATGACGGTTCTACGGATAAGACGAAAAAGATCGGAAAGCATTATGCGGAGAAGTTTCCATCCATTGTGAAAGTGATCAATAAGGAGAACGGCGGACATGGGGATGCGGTCAATTCCGGGCTGTCTCATGCGTCCGGGAAGTATTTTAAGGTCGTGGACAGCGACGACTGGGTAGACGAGGATGCATTGATAAAGCTTTTGGATGTGATCAAGGGATTCGTCCGGGAAGGGTCAGAGGTGGACATGATCGTATCCAATTATGTCTACGAAAAAGCGGGGATGGAGCACAAAAAGATCATTCATTACCGAAATGTCCTGCCGCAGAATGAGATATTCCGCTGGGACGACATCGGAAGCTTTCATCTGGATCAGTATATCCTGATGCATTCGGTCATGTACCGTACAGAGATGCTAAAGCTATGCCAGCTAAAGCTCCCGAAGCATACTTTTTATGTAGATAATATTTATGTGTATTATCCGCTTCCGCATGTACGTCTGCTGTATTATCTGGACGTGGATTTTTATCGGTATTTTATCGGCAGGGATGATCAGTCGGTGAACGAAAAGATCATGATCAGCCGTGTGGACCAGCAGATTTATGTGACAAAGAGTATGATTTCCATGTATGATCTGCGGCTGATTGGGAGCAGGAAGCTCAAGAAATATATGATCAATTATCTGGCGATCATGATGACGGTATCTTCCATATTATGTATCCGCTCTAAAAATGCAGAGAACCTTCAGAAGAAAAAAGAATTGTGGAAATACCTGCGGCAGAGGGATTATAAGATTTTTCTGAAGATCCGCTATGGTATTCTGGGTCAGACCATGAATCTTCCAGGACGGTCTGGGAGAAAGGTTTCTTCTATGGCTTACAGCGTTGCAAGAAGGCTGATCGGATTCAATTAATGCTCGATGGAAGCGGATTTTAAAATCTGGACAGGAAGCTTATTCCAGAAGATAGAAAATATTGGTTTTTGAAGTATATTTATCCAGCCATGGGACAGACTACTTATCGAAAGATAAGAAAAAGAAAGGGAGTTTGTTCTATGGCTGTTAATTTTAAGGAAAGCAAGACAAAAGAAAATCTGATGCGGGCATTTGCCGGGGAGAGCCAGGCACGAAACCGCTATACGTTCGGAGCGGAAAAAGCACGGCAGATGAAATTATATTCAATCGCGGATATTTTTGAATATACGGCAGATCAGGAGCGTGCACATGCCGAGAGGTACTATGAACTGCTGAAAAGCCTGTCGGGAGAGACGATATTCATTGACGGCGGCTATCCGGTGGACCAGCAGGAGAGCCTGGCACAGCTGATTCGTGCCGCGGAACACAATGAAAAACAGGAGGCGGACGACGTGTACCAGGAGTTTGCCAGGGTTGCCAAGGAAGAGGGATTTCTGGAGGCTGCATCTGCATTTTCGCTGATCGCTGAAGTAGAACGGACGCATCAGCTTCGCTTTGCGCAGGTGGCGGAGATGTTGGAAAAGAACGAATATCTTGCCTGCCAGAGTACCGGAAAGTGGATCTGTACAAACTGCGGATATATTTTCGAAGGGAAGCAGGCACCCTCCTCCTGTCCGTCCTGCCACCATGAGCAGGGGTATTTCCTGCCTTATGAGCTTGCTCCTTATAAAGGAAACAATTAGTATATTGCTGTATGAACTGTAAAACTCTGCAGGATAATTTTTCATCGGCAAGGCGGCTGAATGAGGCGTAGCCGGTAGCTGCGTCGAAAGTCGCCTGCCGGCGGTCCTAAGCGCCAGCGACGCTTGTTTAGGATGGAGCGGAGTGCAGACGGGCTGGATGCCCGTCCCATCATTGAATTGGCCGGATGCCGTGCAGCAAGTGCACGGTGCCGTGTGAACTGTAACTGAATAGTAACGGATAGCAACAAAATCGTAAATCTATATCTTGGCAAATGAGGACTTTTGTGCTATTCTTCTATATAGATATGAAAAGAGAGGCTGGATTTATGTTCTGGAAAATGACAAATCTACAATTAAAAAAAGGCTACATTTTTCCGATTAGCGGGGATAGTGCGCCTTTTTTCAGGAGGATTTGCAGCAGAATGGGTACTTATAAGCCGGATTTTTGAAGGCTTATGCTTATCATCCGCCAAATTAGAAAAGCGGCACATTATCTCCTTAACGAGTCTGAAATTACAGTTAAGGAGATTTTTTTATGCAGAATATTCAAAAACAAATATCGAGATTATATTTATCAACTGTGCTTGGCAGTTTGTCGCTGACAGGTGCATGGGTGGCGATTCTTGCGTCACGGGGGTATACATTAGTTGAAATTGGCTTTGCGGAAACCGCATTTCATATCACCAGTTTGATATTGGAGATTCCATCCGGCGTACTTGCCGACGTATTTGGAAGAAAAAATATGCTGTTCGTCAGCAGCATTATGAGGATGACCGGCAACATCATTATGATATTTTCCGGCAATTTATTTATGGTGTGTATATCTATGATGTTCCAGGCGGCAAGCTACAATTTTTCATCGGGGTCAGGGGAGGCCTTGGCATATGATTCGCTGAAATCAGTGAAACAAGAGGTACGCTATGAAAAGTATGCATCAAACCAACTGATTTTATATCGGCTTTGCGGCGGAATCTCTACTTTATGCGCCGGCTTTGCGCTTTTTATCGGATATCAGGCGGCATATGGAGCAGACCTTCTGATTGGGACAGCACAGATGTGGATACTTTGTTTATTAAGCGAGGTACGATGCTGTGAACATGAAAAAAATGAGCAGGGACTCCAGCCGGAATCTGCGGTACATAGTCAGAAAATCCGAGCCGCTATACTTGCTATAAGGTCCGAGCTCATATCCTGCTTTCTTACGAGTCTTGACTTTATGAAAAAGGCAAGGAGCGCCGTCCTTCTTATGGTCTGTAATTCGATGGTCGGTGCGGTTGATGTTTTACTGCTGTTTTTCCTGCAGGCAAAGCTTCCAAAGGCCGGTCTGCCGGATCACATGCTTGGTTTCGGACTGTTTTTCATGCAGCTCGGCGGCATTCTCGGTGCGAAAACTATACTTAGATATAAGGAACTGCGGTATCGAAGCATAGTTGTGATCACTGTTTCACTTGCGCTCTGCGGTGTACTGGCTGAGTATTCCGGAATGTATCTGCTTATGACAGCTGGCGGTTTTGCCGCCGCACTGGGCGATGATGCCCTCCAGGTCAGAACAAATACGATTCTGCAGGATATGTTTCCGTCAGAGCAGAGGGCGACCTTGATTTCTATGGAATCATTTATCTTTTCGGTGATCATGATCGTATTGTCACCGCTTGCCGGAATTTGGTTTTCACGTTGGTGAGCAGAGCGGATCATTAGATGATCTGTGACGGCATTAATGCACGGGCTGTTTTGAATTTGGGGAACGGCCCGTTTTTTCATATATAGAAAAGAAGGTTTGGCATCAGATTCGCACTTTGCCGGAAACCGGCATATTGTAAAAGGGTGAAATATGGAAAGCGGCGGTGTGTTATGGATAGCCAGAAAGCAGACAATCAGTTAAATCTTGCCCTGGATGCTACAGAGGAAGAACGGCGGAAATCTTTGGAACTGGATGTAGGATATGACCCGGTTGACAGGAAGTGGGAACTGATCATTAAATATTCCGGTGATCTGGAGGAGGTCCGCCTGATCGCGGAGTCTGTAACGGAGATGGCCAATGAATATGCGGTCATCGTGATACGGGAATCCAGAATCTCTGAGTTGGTAAGGATTCCGGAAGTGGAGTATGTGGAAAAGCCGAAGCGGTTATTTTTCCAGGTAGCAAACGGAAAAAGAGTTTCCTGTATTAATCCGGTACGACAGGTTCCTTTTTCTTTGAGAGGGAAAGGGATTCTGGTGGCAATCGTAGACAGTGGAATTGATTACAGCTTGTGGGATTTCCGCAATCCGGACGGTACGACCAGGATTCGTGCGTTATGGGATCAGTCGATCGCAGGGAATCCGCCAGCGGGGTACTCGATAGGAACGGAATATACACAGGAACAGATTAATGAGGCATTGTCAATGGTAAATCAGCAGGAGAGAAATCAGATCGTGCCAAGCCGGGATATCTCCGGACATGGTACGGCGGTGGCCGGGATTGCGGCCGGGAATGGGCGGCAGCGTATGTCATCAGAGAATATCCGTAATAGGGAGAATGGGGGGCAGCCAGGTATGCCGGCGGATGAAGGGAATGGAAATGGCATTCAGGCGGGTATGCCAGAGGATACGGGAACCAGCGCGGGAATAAGCTACCGTTCCGATAGTTCGGCTGTGGCGGAGCAATATGCAGGTGTGGCTCCGGAAAGTGAATTGCTGATCGTTAAGATGGGCAGTCCGCGCGCGGATGGATTTCCTAGAACAACAGAACTGATACAGGGTGTTGATTATGTGATCAAGAAAGCTCTGGAGCTGCGGATGCCGGTGGCAGTCAATATCAGCTTTGGGAATACGTATGGTCCTCATGATGGTTCGTCATTGCTGGAACGATTTCTGGATGATATTTCTAATTATTGGAAGAGCGTGATCTGCGTAGGTACCGGAAACGAGGGAACCAGTGCAGGGCATACGGCTGGGCGGATGCGTGAGAACCAGGAAGAAGTAGTTCAGCTTGGGGTACAGACGAATGAACCGGCGCTGAATGTGCAGATCTGGAAGTCTTATGTAGATCAGGCGGATATCTCCCTGGTCAGTCCTTCCGGTGTCCGGGTGGGACCGATTCAGGAGATCCTGGGGCCCCAGAGATTTGTGCTGGGAAATACGGAGATATTGCTGTACTACGGGGAACCCAGCCCTTATAGTGTTCGGCAGGAGATTTTTATAGATTTTCTGCCCAGACAGTCTTATATTGACAGCGGAGTCTGGAAGATCATACTGACCCCCAGAAAGATTGTAAACGGAGAATACGAAATGTGGCTCCCAAGCCAGGGAGTATTGAATGTCGGAACGGCATTTTTATACCCGGAAAGCGGGGCTACGCTTACGATTCCATCTACCGCTTCGAGGGTGGTTACGGTGGGGGCATATGATGCTTTGAATTATGCGTATGCAGATTTTTCCGGAAGAGGGGCAAGGACGGAATATACGGCAGGGTATGAAAATGTGGCAGCCTTTAAACCGGATCTGGCAGCGCCGGGAGTCAATGTGATGACAGCAGCTGCAGGAGGCGGATATGCTCCGGTGACGGGGACCTCATTTGCAACGCCGTTTGTGACAGGAGGTGCGGCGCTGCTGATGGAATGGGGGATCGTAAGAAATAATGATCCGTATTTGTATGGGGAGAAGGTGAAGGCTTATCTGAGGCGCGGGGCGAGGGAACTGCCGGGATTTGAAAAATTTCCTAATCCGCAGGTGGGATATGGGGCGCTTTGTGTGAGGGATAGTCTGCCGATATAAAGAAATAAAATAGTTGATTTATTGTAAAGAACTATGGTTTAGAAGTGATTTGGGAGTGTGAAAATAGTAAAAGTTTGTTATAATCAGAGAAAGATGTATGTGTATTAAACATATTGGAGACTGATAGTAATTAATATACTATATCGTAGTAATGGGATAGGACAGCAAAATCCGAAGAACAGAAAATTAATTTTTAAATAATGAAGATTGGAAGATTGCGGTGATAAATACGGTTGTGGTTATAGAAGAAGGGATTGGAGCGTTTTCTTTAGGATTTGCGGCAGCTGGTTTTCAAGTAACAGATGCTTTCGTTAAGGATAAAAGAGCTTTGGATATTTATAAGAACAATATTGATGGCAGAATATATGAAGCCACTCTGATGGAACTGTCACCAAAAGAGATTACGGACGCAGATATAATTGCAATAGATATGATGCAAATGTTCCCATTCAGAAATAGTAGAAGGGATTTACATCAATCTACTCAATTTAACAAAGAACCCTTGAAAAAGGTCGCTGAAATAATTCAACAGAAAAATCCATTAATATTTTTTCTTGCTATGCAGAAAAAAATGTATAAAGATTCTGCGTTGTTAGATATTCTCAATGAAATAAGTCATATGGGTTACCATTCTAATTTTAAAGTGTTGAATAGCATGGAGATTACAGGGGCTCCAGTGACTGAGGAACAGCTTTATGTGATTGGAAGCCGTATGTCAGATTATCCATATGAATTTCCAATACATATGGATAAGGAAGAAACAATTCCAATTCGTAAGTTTATTTCCAGTGTTGAAGAAGATGGTTGGTACTATAGGATCAACAGAGATGAGATTGTAGAAAGTAGTAAAGAGGATCGTTTTCTTTGTTGGAGGAAAGATAAATATATAGAATGTCCGTATGTAGGGTGGAATTTAATAAAAAAACCACTTGTCCGAGTAAATGGTATTATTCGTAAGTTAACACATAAAGAAATGGCGGAGTTGAAAGGCTTTCCAAGGAATTTTGATTTAAATATATCGAATAAGGAATGGCTTTATAGAATGCTGGTATATGCACCAAATGTGCTGCTGGTTAAATATGTTGCAGAGAATCTAGCACAGACTCCCCTTCGTAAATTACAGATTTCAAACGACCAAAAATTTTCCCAAATATTTAAAAGCTATTTGCAACAAAAAGGCGGGGAGATAAAGAGAATTGCTGAATATGATATTGAGTTGGATTTTGCTTATGCATATAGAGATTTGACAGTGTATTTTGCTTTGAAATTTTATAGTAGTGATTTCTCGGTAAAACAGAATTTATACAAGGCATGTAAACGATTATCAAAAAGAAGAGAAAATACTGACTGTATAGTGCTTGCAGTAGCGAATATTGTGCCTACAGAAGTAAAGGAAGTATGTAAATTAAAATATGAAATTGATATATGGGATGTGAAAAATTTTCTTTGGTTGTTTGAAGAATTTATAAAAATTAAGAATGAATTTGTTGCATTCCTCAATTATTCAACAGAAATTATTGAGCCGGAAAAACCTGAACCATATATTTTTGATGAAATAGAGAAGGAGCCGGAAGAGGGCGGCTTAAAAGAAAAACTGTTGCAAATTAAGTCGGGATCAGAACAGTGGCATCAATATGAGAAGGTTTGTATTGAAATTTTAAAATATATTTTGGGAGATTATCTAACATTGTGGTATGAACAGGAAAATACAGTTAATGGAATGTATAGATTTGATTTATGCTGTAAAATCAAGGATGGGGCAAATCAAGACTTTTTCAATACAATTCAGCAATATTTCAACACAAAATATGTTGTTTTTGAATTTAAAAATTATAGTGAAAAAATTACACAAAAGGAAATATATACAACAGAAAAATATTTATATGAAAAGGCATTACGCAGAGTGGCGATTATTATTTCAAGGAAAGGGGCAGATGAGAATGCCCTCGCCGCTATACGGGGAAGCCTTCGAGAAACTGGAAAACTGATTCTGTGTTTGTCGGATAAGGATATTTTAGAGTTGATAGATATTAAACAACGGAACGAGCAACCTACAGGAGCATTTCTGGGGGCAATGTTAGATGATCTATTGATTCATTTAGAAAAATAATGTAATCTTTTTGAATATGAATATATATTTACATTGTGTGATGAGTTCTTTGTCAAAATGTTTTAAGAACTTGAGATGATGAAACAGGAGATGGAGACAATAGGTTTTGTGTTATACGGAAGGCTGAAAACTGGTGATTAGTAATGAGGTGATTAAATGGCAATTCGTTCAATGGAATATCTTAAAAGTCTTGTGCGGGAACTCGTAAAATTACCGAGTGAGACAGAATGGGTAGAGTTTAAATGTAATAACAAAGAGCCACAAATGATAGGAGAATATATTTCTGCCCTCAGTAATTCAGCGGCATTATGTGAAAGGCCAAAAGCTTATTTAGTTTGGGGCGTACAGGATGACACGCATAAAATTGTGGGTACAGAATTTCAGTACCGGAAGATGAAAAAGGGGAATGAAGAATTAGAAGCGTGGCTTTCACGTATGCTCTTTCCGAGAATTAATTTTCGGTTTTTTGAGGTTTCAATGGAGGATGAAAAGGTTGTTCTGTTGGAAATTCCCTGTGCAGAAAAACAGCCAGTTCAATTCGCCGGAGCAGAGTATATCCGTATTGGAACGAATAAGAAAAATCTGAAGGAATATCCGGATAAAGAGAGAGAACTATGGAGAACATTTGATTCTACCCCATATGAACTACGAATAGCTATGAGCAATCTGGATGAAGATTCAATGGTCAGCCTGATGGATTTTTCGCGATATTATGATAAACTTGAGATGCCTATTCCAAGAAACCGAGATAAAATTCTGGAAGATCTGAAACATGAGAAATTTATTGTAAAAAATGATGCTGGAAACTGGAATATTACGAACATAGGCGCACTTATGATAGCAAAAGATTTGAAGAAATTTGAAAATTTGCACCGGCGCTCTGTTCGGGTAATCTGGTATAAAGAAAAATCCAGATTAAATGCAATTCGGGAAAAAGAATTTACCGGTGGATATGCGTTTTCTCATGAAGATATTGTTCAGTATATTATGACTATTATTCCGCAGGAAGAAATTATTGTTGAAGCTACACGAAAGTCTATAGTCAGTTTTCCAGAGATTGCTATTAGAGAATTATTGGCGAATGCTATGATTCACCAGGATTTGCAGCAGCGTGGTACAAATCCAATGGTAGAAGTATTTCAAAACCGAATTGAATTTTCCAATGCAGGTGAGCCATTAGTAGCTATTGAGCGTATCGTGGATTCAGTGCCAGTTTCAAGAAATGAAAATATTGCCGGATTTATGCATAAATGTGGTATTTGCGAAGAACGAGGTAGCGGTTACGATAAGATAATTGAAGCTACAGGAAAGAGTGAATTGTTAGCACCGAGAATTGAGAATCAGAATAATCAATTTACAAAAGCGGTTCTATTCGCAAAGATACCATTTAATATGACAACGAAAGAAGATCGAATCAGAACTTGCTATATGCAGGCATGTTTGGCGTATGTTAATTATGAGGCAATCAATAATACTGATATCCGTAATTTATTTGGTTTGTCCATAAAAGAAAGCTATAAAGCATCCAGAATTATTAAAGATACTATAGAAGCGAGATTATTGCGTCCACTTGATGATACAACGGCGCCCCGATATATGAAATATATTCCTTATTGGGCATGATTTAACTTGCATTAACTTGCAAAAGTAGGAAATGATTACAGAGGAAATGCTGAAATATCACTATTTTGGGAGGATATATAGCTATTTCCTCTGTATTTATATTTTGGGGAATCATTTTCTTGAAAATTTAACTTGCGTTAATTTGCACAGTATATGTTATGAATTTTAAAAGACGATTGAAGTTTGAAATGGTTTATAAAGAAAAATAAAGGAATATAAAAAAAGTATAAAATTTTGTTAGTCCTTACTTGACAGCACCATATGGGGAGAAAGTGAAGGCTTATTTGAGGCGCGGGGCGAGGGAGCTGTCGGGGTTTGAGGTGTATCCGAATGCGCAGGTGGGGTATGGAGCGTTGTGTGTGAGGGATAGTCTGCCGGTATGATAAATAAAGTATCTGCATGATTTATGTTACAATGTATTTATAATTATGAATAGAGTTATAGATATTTTAATATGTCAGATGTGCAAAATGGCTTTTCAAGAGAATGATTTCAATATATAATAATTATCGGAGATTGTTTTAGTTTTTGATTTTAAGAGGAAAATATTATGGAAAAAGGAAAAATTAAAGACTTTTTAATTGCATCGAAGGATGAAACTTCGAATGCTACAATTGAAAGTGATATGTTGCCTGCGGTTATTGAAGAAGTTGCGGATTTTGTGGTTTCTGAAGGTACTGCTGAAATAATCGGTGTTCTTGTGGGTGCTTTTGCACCAAGAATAAATGGAATTCGTCTAAATTATAAGCAAAATAGTTTCGAAAGAAGAGTTACAAATGCTCTTACATTAATGGTGCAGAAAATAGAAGTAATGGAAGCAAATTATTCTATGCTGATAGAAGAGATTCAAGAAAAATTTCGCGGAATATATGCTGAGTGGCTGTTAAATAATTTAGAAGAAGAAAAACAGCAGGGAAAGGTATCGTATCATGTAAATGGTTTCATTAATTTAATGAATAACGAAGCTAATGATAATTTAATGCTTATGTTTTTTAATACGATAAATCAAATTACAGAACTTGATATTGATGTTTTATCGCTATATAATAGGAATTCGCAAGAAGATGTTATAAGTCTATGTAATAGATATAACTTAAAGATAGAACAAGTTGTAGTAATTAAAGAAAAATTGGAACGGTTAGGTTTAATATACAGTAAAAATGAGGAACAAAGAGATAGCAACATAGATGCTATTGTTGATTATTTGAATAAAGTTGATAAAGAACAAATGAAAAGTAAGCCTAAAGGAGTAAAGCTGCCTAATATCAAAAAGCCTAATCGATCTACATCTTATGCTATTACGTCTTTAGGGAGAGATTATCTAAAAGTTATTTCGGATTAAAAAATATTTCGGATTTTTTGTTTGATGATATTTGGGATTTTTGAACGTGTTGGAAAACACAAAATAGGAAAGCAATATGTGGCAAGGAGAGGATATTAAATGACAGAAGCTAATAGTCTGGAATTAATCAAAATCGGAGAAAGCACTACTGTAGAATTCAAAAAATCTACAAATGAAATCACAAAAGATGTTTATGATACAGTTTGTTCATTTTCTAATCGGGATGGCGGGCATATTTTTCTTGGAGTAGAGGATAATGGGTTAATTATAGGGATTGTACCGGAAGCTTTGGATCAGATGAAAAAAGATTTTGTTACTGCGGTCAACAATTCAAATAAAATATACCCACCTATGTATTAAACTCCGGAAGAAATACAAATAGAAGGACATATTATTTTGCATATATATGTGCCGGTAGGCACGCAGGTTTGCAGACATAATGGGAAAATCTTTGACCGCAGTCATGAAGCAGATTTAGATATTACAAACAACTCGGATGCCGTTTATCGGTTGTATGCCAGGAAGCAAGATAGTTATTACGTGAATAAAGTTACAGGATTCGGACTGTCAGATCTTCGTTCTGATCTCATTGATCGGGCGAGAAAAATGAGCCGTATTCGAAATATGAACCATCCATGGCTGACAATGGGAGATGAGGAGTTTCTCCGCAGCGCGGGTTTAATCTTAAAAGATGATGAAAAGCATCGGGAAGGAATTACTCTTGCAGCGATACTTTTGTTTGGGGAAGATATTACAATAATGTCTGCTCTTCCGCAGCATAAAACAGACGCGATCTTTCGTGTAGAAAATGTAGATCGTTATGGTTTTCAGTCATTTTCTAAAAATCCAGCTATTTCTAAGGTGTTTCGTGAGACATCATTGGCAGATGAACTTGGATCCGGAATGAGGAATACTTATAAATACACAAAGCTATATTCAGGAGGAACGCCTGAATTTATAGAAGGAAATGTGTTTAAGACAATGATTCCATTGACTGCTGTTTCTGTTGGAAAAGTTGGGCCGTCTCACAGTAACTTAGTCACTGACCAAGTTACTGACCAAGTTACTAGAAATGTAGATGGTATAGAGATGGAGCAGGAGGTTTCACAGCAGATTCTTGATTTCTGTCAGATAGAAAGAAGTAAAAAAGAAATATGTGAATACATGAGATATAGAAACAGGACGTTTTTTACCAGAAAATATTTATTTCCACTTATTCAGGAGGGAAAGCTGCAAATGACGAAGCCGGATAAACCGAATAGTAGGAATCAAAAATATATTGCGGTAAAATATCAAAAGGAATAAATAAAAGGGCTGTCAGAAAGGATCTGATGGCTCTTTATACAATTAAGGAAAAAGATGTTTTTGTTCACCTATAAAGAAAAAAATAGAGAAATGTAAAAAAGTATAAAATTATATTAGTCCTTACTTGACAGCACCATATGGGGAGAAGGTGAAGGCTTATCTGAGGCGCGGGGCGAGGGAGCTGCCGGGGTTTACGGAGTATCCGAATCCGCAGGTGGGGACGATGGCGCTGAACGTAGGAGCAGGGCGGAAGGTGTGCCCCATCCGGTATCCGATACCGTAAAGCCATAGTATTAGGAAAAGGGAATAAAAAGGTATTTCATCCCGGCATAGGGCATCTTGCTTGTCGGGGTATTGTTTTGCCGGCGTCTGGATGATATGATAGTCTTGCTAAGACAGGGAGGGGGAGAAAAATGAAGCTGACTATCCATCAGGATCTTGCGGTTCACGAAACAGAAATTATTATCAATTGCGCCCATGTGGATGGAAGGCTCCGTCATTTGATTGAGCTGATCCGGCAGCATGGCTTTTCCTTAACGGGGTATCAGGAAGGGAAGGAGTACCAGATTCCGCTGGAACAAATTTATTTTATGGATTCTGCGGACGGGAAAACCTTTCTTTATCTGGAAAAGGAGGTTTACTTCTGCCGGGATACGCTGGCTTCGTTGGAAGAAAAACTGTTCCATACTTCTTTTGTAAGGATCAGCAAAAACTGCATCATCAACACCGATTATTTGAAAAGCGTGCGTCCGCTTTATAATCATCGGCTGGAAGCCTTCCTGGTGAATGGGGAAACCCAGATCGTTACTCGTAATTACATTGAAGTATTGAAAAATAAGCTGAAAGGAGAAAATTTATGAAAACTCTCTTATGGAACTGGATTCCGTCTACCTGCATCTGTTTTACCCTGATCGTGCTTGCAAACTGGGGGCTTAATCTGCTGTGGGGGAATGAAGTTTCCCCCTTTCTGCTGGTTTTGTTTGTGTGGCTTGCTGCATGCCAGCTCATAGATACGTTGATCAGCAGAATAGAATTCCGGAAATGGAGTCATCACTGCATAGCAGAGTCGGTGGTGTTGTATCTGCTGTCACTGTTTATTTCCAGAATGTTCTTCTGGAAGGGCATGGATGTTTCCATCTTTGTCTCTTTTACGGTAATCTTTTTATTTACTGATGGGTTTATCTTCTGGTATTTTCGCAAGCGGCAGGAAATCCAGGCAGAGGAGATCAATGAACTGATCCGGGCAAGAGAAGAAAATGGTCCTGACTGCGCCCGGAATTCTTAAAACAGTTTCATTGCGTTTCAGACGATTACGGATCGGAAAAGCATTGAGAAATATGGGGGAAACAGGCTGTATATTGCCCCGCCCATAGACTATGACAGGGCAAGTTACCAGTGTTTGGAAGACGCTTAAGGTAAATGAGGAGTTAAACGAAAAATACCCCTGCGGTGTTAAGGGGCAGAAAAAATGGAAGCGGAAGGGCATACAGTGATTCAAAAGGGGCGCAAAAATGATTGAAAAGTGGTCGAATTCGACCACTTTTACATTGAAAGCTACTTGACACTAACTTACCATTAAATTTGCCTGGGCTTAGCATTACTGTACCATACGCCCCATGAAGTTATGCGGGTTCCATAGTTTTTCACTGAAAAAAAGTAAAAATAGTTTGTGACATTAACTTGACATACTATATATTGCGGTCAGCACACTAAAGTGTTCAGATTTGGAAGCGGCACAATTAGCAGAAAAACAACGAGAAGAACATATGGATCAGATGAGTGAGTTTTGTTCTGAAACAATGTGATCAACAGAATGTAATTTGAGATTTCTGGAGAAGGCGAAAGAAAGAGATTATTTTATCCGTTGTTATTAAATTCTTACCGCAGATCCTGCAATTAATATTTGGTGACGAATATGAAGGATATGGAAAGAATGGATTTAAATTGGGAATACTAAAAGGTAAAAAGAGATAAGGAGAAGCTGTCAGAAATAAATAATCTGGCAGTTTTTACACGGTGATGAGGATTATATAAATGAATATAGAAGCATACAATTTAGATTCTCTGCGAAAGTTAGTCCGAAATCTCCAGGACGAAAACAAAAGACTGAAAGAATTGCTGGACAAGGCAGATGTTGCTTATGAGTCAGAAAATGTGTTTGAAGAAAAAATAGAAACTATCGAAGAATATGATTCAGACCAGGGTGGGCGTATCCAGAGTAAATACATTACAGAAGAGCTGGCAAACAGATTTTTTGCAATGTTTTGGGGGAGAATGGATGTTTATGCCAAAAGAGGCACAAAAGGCGGATATTTTCCACAGTGTGATAATAGATGGAATAATCGGATATGCCCAAAACAGCGTGGTGAAAAAGTCAATTGCGAAGCCTGCGAGCATAGGAGGTGGACGGAACTTAAGCCCAAGAAAATTATAGAGCATCTTCTCGGATATAGAGAAGATGGTGCGGATGTATTAGGCCACTTATAAATATTTTTTGACGCAAAATGGCAAAATTTCTGCATAAGAAAAACACTTATGCCAATGCTGGTATAAGCACAAGGTTTCTAACGGTTAATCCTGCCGCAATGACCTCTTTGCCGTAAGCTGTTGTAAAATACTTATAAGTTCCTTGAACCCGTTCAATAATCCCATGGAGACGGAGCCGCTTAAAAATTCTCGACATGGCAGACGGACTGATATCCTCCAGATGGCGGCGGATATCCTTTCCCTGCATTCCAAAAGTCATGTATTCGCCCCGGCTGATCACTTCCAGTACCAACAGATCTTTTGGGGAAAAGAAGTTCAGCCCACGGTAGGAACGGCCTTTCTCCTTAACAGCCTCTGTTGCTTTTGTAAGATTCTTCTTTCCGCCGCTGTGGTCATCAAAGGATGATACGAATTCCAGATACCGGTAGTTGGCGGCTTTCATGATTGTGAATAACTGATACAGGCTATAAATACTTTTTTTCAAAGGCGCTTTTTGTTCTGTGGAACTGCCGTCCCTGTGTTCCACTTTCCGTTTTACACGAAAAGTCCCGATGTCATTGCAAGTACTTTCTATCCGTAAGACACAGCCAAATTTATCATACATTTTAATTGATACATCACCCATATGGTGTTTGATTCTCGTACCGAGAATACGCTGGTTATAGTTTGTACCGACTTCTTTCTTACAGTTATAGGTAATGCGCTGTCCCAGGAATGCAGCGATGTTATCCGGCTTTACCGTAAAGATTGCCGTCCGGATGATCTCATCATAAAGGGGCTCCAGGTCACAGGCCTGTTTGAACATGATATCGGTTGCACACTCAATCTGTTGGACTGTCCAAGTGTAGCCGAGACCGAGCGATTCCGCAATGGGACAGTAGCGTTTTGCAAATACATCCAGGATTTTATGGAGACCTTCCGGGTTGATTCTGTCAGATAGTTTCTGGGCAGTTTCGACATCTGAGATTTCAAGGAAGGCGTTATCATGCATACGGTAAGTGATCCCTTTCTTTTGCAGCTTATGGGCCAGAAGATTATGACCGTTCATGTAGAACTGCAGTCGGAAGGGAGCCCAGGTGGGAACCCGGAGATAACACAAGCCGAGTTCTTTATCTATAAAATAAAAATAATAATGGAGACATTTGCTTTGGTCAAACTTAAGGAATGTTTTTCCGGTTGTTTTATCATGCCATGGCTTATAAGTATTGCATTGTTCCATGGCAGAAAAGATATGAATCAGCCCCTCAGACTTACCGGTTTTCTGAATGATCTCCTGGATGCGGTCATCTTTTCGGAACGCCCGGAGTTTCCGGATGAACTCAATCTGGATGCCGTTTTCATCTGCAATGCGCTGGGCATTTACACGAACCTGTTCCGTAAGGGGCTGGGAGAAAGTCGAAAAATCAAAAATACGGATGTTGTTGGCTTTTAAATAGCTGGTCATACCTTCCGCATAACTCCATCCGGGGATATAGCCCTGGATGATCATACGGTCATAGCAAGTGATGATACCATTCATTTTGTCAGCATATTTATCCGTAAGTAACATGAACACATCCTCCAATATTTTTCTTTATTGTACTTGAAATTTGGAGGAAATGCAAAAAAACTTTTCCGGTTTATCCGGGTTAGGAGTATATCCACTGCTTCCAGATGGCACATGCCGGTTCGTCGTTTTTGATTTTGACAATCATGAGAAAGGTGCTGAAAAGACAGATTTTGCAAATACGAATGATGAATGGCATGAAGAAGTGGATGCTTTAAGACTTATCTGTGAAAGAAACGGCATCACACCATTAGTCGAAAGATCAAGGTCAGGCAGAGGAGCGCATGTATGGATATTTTTCAAAAAACCGATATCAGCTGCTCTTGCAAGAAATTTCGGCTTCTTGTTGTTGGATAAAGGCTCAACTTCGATTAATCTGAAATCTTTTCATTATTATGACCGAATGTATCCGTCTCAGGATGCTGCAAGCAGTATTGGAAATCTCATTGCATTGCCGCTGCAGGGACAGGCACTGAAAAATGGAAACAGTGCTTTTGTTGATAAAAATTGGAATGCTTATCCGGATCAATGGGACATTTTGCTCAATCATACTCAAAAACTGTCAAAAGAAGATGTAGAAAAATATATGGCAAAATGGCAGACAGAGCTTGCCAGAGAAAAGGAAATGCTGGTTCCTTCCAATTCCGGAAATCGTCCAAAGCCCTGGAAGAAAAAAGAGGGATTTGTAAAATCGGATGTTGTTGGAAAAATGCACATAGTTCTCGGGGATGGAGTATATGTCGATACATTAAATTTGATGCCGCGTCTGCAAAATCAGATTCGAAGTATGGCTGCTTTTGATAATCCTGTGTTTTATAAAAACAGGCGACTTGGATATTCTAATTATTACAATTTCAGTGCCGTTTATATGGGGAAAGATCAGGATGGTTATATCTGTATTCCCAGAGGACTTCGGGATGACCTGCTTAGTTCCTGCAAAGAAGCAGGCATTGAGTATGATATTTTAGATTACAGAGAAAAGGGTAGACCTATAAGAGTGTCTTTTCATGGTGATTTAAAGATGCAGCAGAATCTGGCGGCACAGCATTTGCTTGCATTTGACCATGGGATTCTCAGTGCAGCTACAGCATTTGGAAAAACGGTAGTCTGCAGCTATCTGATTTCAGAAAGAAAAGTGAATACACTTATTTTGCTTCAAAGTAAAGATTTGCTGGAACAGTGGGTGGATGAGTTAAATAAATTTTTAAGCATAGACGAGGAGCCGCCGATTTATAAAACAAAAAGCGGGAGGAAAAAACACAGGAAAAGCGTCATAGGTATTTTGCATGGCAGCAAAAATACTTTGACAGGTATTATTGATGTGGCGATGGTCGGCTCCATGTATAGTAAAGGAAAATTCAATGATTTTGTTAATTCTTACGGTATGGTTGTGATGGATGAGTGCCATCACTGCGGTTCCAATACATCTGTGGAAGTGATGCAGAAGGTAAATGCCAGATATGTTTATGGTGCGACGGCAACGCCTAAAAGAGGGGATAATCTGGAGAAAATAATCCATATGCTTTTGGGTCCGATCAGACACAGCTATACGGCAAAAGAGCGGGCAGTTGAACAGGGGATCGGGCACTATGTATATCCGCGGTATACAAGGGTGGTTGATACAAATGAAAGTAAAAATGGTATTAATAGTGCATATGCTTTGATCAGTACGAATACTGTTCGGAATGAAATGATTCTTGCTGATACAAGAATTTGTGTGAAAGAAGGAAGAACCCCTGTAATTCTCACAAGGTACAAAGAGCAGGCGAAATACTTGTATGATAATTTGCAGAAAGACGCAGATTATGTGTTTATCCTATATGGAGATAACAGTGATAAGGAAAATTCAGAAGTCAGAAGAAAACTAAAAGAGGTGACCAGGAATCAGAGTTTGATTTTGGTGGCAACGGGTCAGAAGATAGGAGAAGGGTTCGATTATCCGAGACTGGATACTTTGATGCTGGCTTCGCCCGTTTCTTTTGCAGGCAGACTTGAGCAGTACATTGGAAGATTGAATCGTGACTATGAGGGTAAAAAGGAAGTCATAGTATATGATTACGTAGATTCTCATATCCGGGTTTTTGATAATATGTACTCAAAAAGGCTGCGTACCTATAAGCGAACAGGATTTCAATTGATAACGAATCGTATTCTTTCAAAACAGACAGTAAATTCAATTTATGATTCCGGGAATTACATGGATGTATTTGAGAGGGATATTGTTGAGGCGGAAAAGAAAATCATTGTGTCCAGTCCAGAACTTACGCAGGATAAGATAGAGCGTTTTATCTATCTTGTCAAGGCAAGGCAGGAAACTGGAATAACAGTGACAGTCATAACAATAGAACCACAGAACATATCTCATGGAAGTCCGGAGTTTTGCCAGAGATTCATTCAAGAAATGCGGGAAAGTGGCATTCAAGTCATCGTAAAGGAGGATGTAATCGAACATTTTGCTATTATAGACGATGAACTTGTGTGGCATGGAGGAATGAACTTGCTGGGAAAAGAAGATGTATGGGATAATCTGATGCGTATCAGGTCTGATCAGGTTGCAGCAGAACTGCTGGAGATTGCGCTGCAGAAAACTTTTTCAAAAAACGGAAGGTAGAGTTTGGAATTCGTCTGGAGCACCGGACAAATACTACGCCGGATTTTTATGAAAAGCTGCCGATTAAATTTGCGGCAAATGCAGTAAAGCGTTCCGGACGGATTGCGGCAACGGCTGTCAAAGAGACTGTCAGGAGAGGATAAACCATGCATGAAGTAGGAATTATCTCATCACTTGTGAAAACAATTGAAAAAATGATACAGGAAGAGGGGATGACAGAAGTACAACGGGTAGTTTTAGAAGTTGGAGAATTATCTGGAATTGTTCCTGAATACATGGAAAAATGCTGGCCGGCAGCAACTTACCGCACATTTATGGAAAAGACGACACTGGAAATGCATGTGGTTCCGGGGATTGTAAAATGCAGGGACTGCGGTGAGCTTTTTAATGCAGTTGGCTATGATATGGTATGTCCTGTATGTAAATCTGCGGATATGGAGATCCTGTCGGGAAATGACCTGATCGTGCAGGAATTGATATGCCGATACTCAGTAATGTTTTATAAAGTTATAAAACACCAATACCCTTTCTTGCGTTTTTCATGAAGCAAGAAAGGGTATCATTGATTACCTGCCTTTTCTGGCGGCAAACGCTGCCCGAAATTCCGGCAGAGCCGCCCGTCCTACCTCGGTTACAGGCTTGATCCATTTCCCGCTTTTCGTATACCACAGTTCAAAGACAAGACGGATCAGCTCGTCCGTGTACAGGAACGAGAATACGGCAAGGAAGGGAAGGTGCCAGATCATGCCAGCGGCCCATGTTGCCGGAACGCTGATGGTAAACAGACAGATGATCTCCAGCAAGGTTCCGAACACAGCTTCCCCTCCGGCGCGGTAGCAGCTGTTCATAATATAGTTGCAGGTGCGGATGGTCCCGGCTGCCAGATAGATGAGGATCATATACTTGCCGAAAAACATTGCCTCTGTCCCAAGGCCGAACAGTGAAAGCAGCGGTCCGTTCAGCAGCAGGCCGAACAGGCAGATGCAGAAGGTGATCGCCGGACATAGTACGGCGAACTTTTTCATATACTGATAACCGCTCATGAGATGGCCGGAGCCAACCTCCTTCCCGACCACTACGGATGATGCATCCGCTAGGCCGGCAAAGAAAGCAAATACAAAACCTTCCAGCACACGGAACGCAGCCATAGCGGCGATAGCTGACTCTGACTGGTGTCCGATGACGATATTGATCAGCATCTGCCCGACTCCGTAGAATAATTCATTGCAGATGATCGGCAGACATTTCCCCATATATTCCCTGAGAAAACCATCCTTCCAGGAAAACATATCTTTGACTCTCAGCACGACCGTCTCTTTATCCTTTACAAGAAACAGGAACAGCACAAACACATTTACAATTCCCGATACTAAAGTACCTACTGCCGCGCCTGCGGCTCCCATCTTAGGCATGCCGAAACGTCCGTAGATCAGGATCCAGTTCAGGACAAAGTTCGTGACCAGTGCAAGTATGGAACTGATGAGAGGCGGTTTTACACGCTCCGTAGAACGCATCAGGAAACTGATGATCACAGCGATCACCTGCAGAGGGTAGGCAAAGCCGACAATCCGGATATAAGGAGCCCCGATGGCGATGATATTTGCCTTATCTGTATAAATTCCCAGTATAAAATCCGGATTGGCAACTGCAGCTCCGCCAAAAAGCACGGATACGGCCAGCATACAGACCAGAGCAAGCCCGAAGACCCGGTTGATGCCTTTCTCATTGCGGGCGCCCCAATACTGGGAGAAAAATAGCAGTCCTCCGCTTGCGAACCCGAAGTAGCAGGAAAAGAATAACGATGAAATCTGAGAACAGATTCCAACTGCGGCTACGGACAATTCACCCTGGCTGCCGATCATGATCGTATCTACCATGCTTGCCGTGGTGGACAAAAAATTTTGAAACGCGATGGGCAGAGCGATGGTAAGTATAGTCCGGAAGAAATTCACCCAGCTGATTTTTTCGTGATTCATAAGTTGACTCCTTTCATTTACATTGATTCCTAGGTAATTGCGAAACTCTGTTTTCCGCATAAATACGGCATATTTTTTGCTACAAAATAAAACAACTCCTCACTGGTTTATTGTATAATTGAAGTGCCTACAGCAACCATACATTTCCATCAGTAAAGGAGTTGTGCTTATATGATACCACACAAACAGCTTTCTTTGGCAGATATTTTTCATGATTGCCAAAATAAATTTGAAAATGATAAATACCAGTTCCTTACCATACTTGATGAAGCAATAAACCTGGATGAGATTGTTCCCGCCTCTTTTGTCATTCATTTTCATGCGCATACAGGAAGGCCACGTAAACATCAGCTTTATCCCATCATCAAGGCGTTGCTCTTACAACGTATTTTCTCCATTCCCACAGACAGCCTTATGATCCTGTTTCTCAAATTCTCTCAGGAACTCAGGGATTTCTGCGGCTTTACTGTTGTTCCCGATGCTTCGAAATTTACACGCTTTAAACAGTCCTTCCTTCCGGATCTGCAGAACATGTTTGAGCATCTTGTAGACCTTACCGAACCCATCTGCCAGAAGATCGATCTGGAAAAAGCTTCCATGATCCTGTTTGATACCTCCGGCATTGAAGCCTGGGTGAAAGAAAACAACCCCAAATATACCAACAGCATCATCCGGCAGCTCAAAGCTTTTAAGAAATCTCATAACCTGGATGACTCTTTTGACCCTTACAAGGCAGCTTATGGCTCTATGCCTCCCCACGCCGCTGCCAATCCCGCCATCCAGCAGATGTACATTAACGGGCATTTTTGCTACTCCTTTAAATTCGGGATTGTCACCAATGGGCTTGGCATTGTCCGGGATATCACTTTTTATAACCAGGATTTCCTGAAAGCACATCCGGATATCGTAGTGGAAAAGAAATCGGATTCCCCGGATGAGGACAAAAGCCTTGCTGATTCCAAAGCTCTGATCCCTGTACTGAAGGATTTTTTTGAGAAACATCCTCTGATCAATCCCAAGGCGTTCCTCGGAGATGCCGCCTTTGATTCCATTGAGATCTACAAATATCTGTTACAGGAAGCTTCTTTTGAAAAAGCCTATATTCCATTGAATGGACGGCTTTCCCTTCCAGAATCAGATTGCCCCCTGAATGAAGACGGCATCCCATGCTGTCCGAAAGATCCTTCCCTTCCTATGAGAAGGGAAGGGAGCAGATCCCATCTGCGTTGCGGGCTTCCCACGATGAAGTTTGTCTGTCCCAAGATGAAATGGGAGTATGACAAGTCTACCAAAAAGTCGAAGCGTGTCTGCCACTGTGAAGATCCCTGCACGGATTCCTCCTGCGGGCGGATGTTCTATATTTATCCAGAAAAGAATCTTCGTGCCTATCCCGGTACTGCCCGTGGAACACAAGACTGGATTTCTACTTATAAGATTCGCGTAAATGTAGAAAAAGCCATTAACCATTTCAAAGACAGCTTCTGTGTTGCGGGGCGTAAAACCCGGAATGAAAAGACGCTCCATGCGGATCTGCTTTTGGCTGGGATCACCCAGCTGGTCACAGTTCTGACTGCTGATAAAATACACAGACACCAATATATACGAAGCCTGAAACCCCTGATCGCATAGGGCTTACCACTTATAGGAAACTAAAAAGATCACTTTCTGGCTCTCCCTCTATCAGTGCGCCCATTTTTCAGTACCATATTGCTTTTTGCATTAAGTCACAACATTTTTAAACCATTTTCAAATATCTGTCATTTTATTTTTCTGTCTCCAATTCAAATCTAGCCTTGTTTTCTGCTTTTTCTTCTAATTTTCAGTTAATTTGTTTTGAGTTTCGCAATTACCTAACATTGATTCCCGCGAAACAGGCAGCCATGCCTGCATGAATATTTGGCGGCTGCCGCGGGTGCCTGACAACAGTGTTCTTCCGCAGACCCTGCAGAAGACCCGTATGTCCCATTATACCTGGAAAAACGGACAATGCAATAGTTATTTTATCACTCTTGACATTTTCAGGAAAGAAGTGCAAAATAATGGTATTGAAAATGAGTTTTATGCATGTCCTGTATTTTCATACGGCATGCGGAAATATGGGAGGGTGATAGGATTGAATCAGGAAGAAGTACAGAAGACAGAAAAGGATACGGTACAGCTGAAGATGGAAGAGATGCAGCTGGAGATTGAGAGGCAGAAAGAACTCCTGGATGAGAATGCAAAGGAGATCGCAGAGCTGAAGAAGCTTTTCAAGGACAGCGGCAGGGAGCAGACATCAGGCGTACCGCATGATTATTACAAAGACAGTCTGGAGGAGGTCTATGAGATCGTCTCCGGCCTGGAAAAATATACGACTGAGGAAGTGCTGTTTTATGCGGCGCAGATCCTGTCGGAGCTGATGGGCACAAAGGATGTGGCAATCTATACCGTGGCGAACCGGGATTACGCCAGGCTGTGCTCCGCGACATCCCGGGAAGCGCGGAAGCTGGGCAATTCTATAAAATATACGGCGATGGGAGAACTGTATGATACGTTGAAAAACGGCCGCATCTATATGAATGCGTCTATGGCAGAAGAGTTCCCGCTTATGGCAAGCGCCGTATATGACCAGGAAGAGATTCGGGTATTTTTGATGTTCTGGGGGATTCCGGCCGAGCGGATGACGCAGACAGAAGTAAAACGTCTGACAGTGATCGAGATGCTGCTTCAGAATGCAATCCTGCGCGCGAGCCGCTATATGGCGAACTTCCGCAGGCAGCGCTATCTGGAAGGGACCAATGTGCTGAACGAGGAGGCATTTACCATTCTGGTCAATGCATTTTTGGAGGCGAAGGAGAAGGGCCTGACAGAATGCGCTCTGGTGGAGGTCGATATGGCATATGAGAGTTACGAGGACGTTTCTACGAATGTGGCCTGCAACATACGACAGACAGATTACATGGGGCTGATGGAAGGAGAGAAGCTGTACATACTCCTGGCTAATACGGATATGAAAAATGCAGAAGTCGTTCAGGAGCGTCTGCGGAAGCTTGGTTACGAAAGCACTCTGAAAGAAGACGTGGCATAGAGTTTTGCGAATATCCGGAACAGATCTGCTTAGGACAATATAAAACGAAATCAGGATACTACATATTTGCTGAGAGCAGATTTTTTGTATCCGGAAGAGAAAGACAGACCGTACAGGAAGAATCCTTACGGTCTGTCTTTGCATAAAGATGTATTTTTATCATATGGGATTCTGAAATTCGTGCCTATTTCAGAAAGGATCTCACCAGTTTTTCGTGGAACGTTTTATATGGCTGGTAACGCATGGGCAGATCAAGCCAGGTTTTCTTATCTACGATACTTTTATAGTGAGAGAAGGTGTCAAATCCGGTTTTTCCGTGATATGCCCCCATTCCGCTTTCGCCGAAGCCGCCGAAGCCCATCTCGCTTGTTGCAAGGTGAATGATGGTGTCGTTGACGCAACCGCCGCCGAAGCCGCAGCGGGATGTTATCCTGCGGGCAAATGCCTTATCCCTGGTGAAGACATAAAGCGCCAGCGGATGCGGAAGAGCGTTGAGATTGCGGATGACCTCATCTTGCGTGTCATAGGTGAGGACAGGCAGGACCGGGCCGAAGATCTCTTCCTGCATCACCGCGTCGGCAAAGGTCACATTGTCCATCACCGTAGGCTCGATCTGCAGAGTCCCGCGGTTTACTTTTCCGCCGCAGACCACCTTGCCGGAATCAATGAGCCCGCAGATCCGGTCAAAATGTTTCTCGTTGATGATCTTTCCGTAGTCAAAATTATGGAGCGGCGTCTTGCCGAACTGCTTCTGGATCTGCCGCCGGATCTCTTTGACCAGCCGGTCCTTCACGGCCCGGTCGCAGTATATATAATCAGGAGCGACACAGGTCTGCCCGCAGTTCAGATATTTACCAAATACAATCCTTTTTGCCGCCAGCCGGACGTTGGCGGTCTTATCCACGATGCAGGGACTTTTTCCGCCCAGCTCCAGAGTGACGGGAGTGAGGTGCTCCGCCGCATGCCTCATGACCTCCTTGCCCACAGCCTGGCTTCCGGTAAAGAAAATATAGTCAAAACGTTCGTTCAGAAGGCAGGTATTTTCTGCGCGCCCGCCTGTGACGACAGATACATACTGCTCTTCAAAGCATTCACGGATGATCATACGGATGATCTCACTGGTATGAGGGGAATAGGCGCTGGGCTTTACCACCGCGGTATTTCCCGCGGCAACAGCATCGACCAGGGGATCCAATGTGAGCAGGAACGGATAATTCCATGGGCTCATGATCAGCACGACTCCGTAGGGCGACGGCTTTTTATAGCTTCTGGAATGAAACTGCGCCAAAGGAGTCCATACTGTTTTTTCCCTGGCAAAAGAGTGGATATGTTTGAGCATATAGCTAATCTCGCTGAGTACCAGGCCGGTTTCACACATATAGCTTTCAAATGCGCTCTTTCCCAGATCCTTTTCGAGAGCGATGTGGATCTTTGACTCATATTTTTCAATGCATGCTTTCAATTTCATAAGTGCCTTGACCCTGCGGCGGACATCCAGGGTTGCGCCAGTATAAAAATAGGTACGGTGTTTCTGTACGATTTCTTTGATCTCTGTCTCTGTCATGACATCTGTTCTCCCTTCTTTATCTAATGCTTGCTGGAAAAATATCCGATTCACCGGAAGCTGCATCAACTGATTTTTCGGTGCGCTTGGGAATTGTAGGAAAACAACTTGTGCAGATTGTGCGATGCATCAGTTATTTCCCTACAGTTCCTTACAGCGGATCTACTGCTCTGAGACCGCATAGTAAAACTGCTCCAGTTCTCCGGCATCCATCAGCACCGGCACGGGATAGAGGGGATTTGCCTCCTTGTCCGCATAGCGGGCAAGCTTGGGAATATCCTCCTCTTTGACTTCCCTGATGGTATCTCCGATCAAAAACCGTTTCTTCATATCCTTGACGGCATCAATGAAAATACGGGCAGCTTCTGCGTATGAGGTTCCCTTTTCCGCGAGTCCTGCGGCCAGGGCCAGGTGATACAGCTTCTTATGAATGCTTTCTCCATAAGCTTCCAGCACGAACGGAAGCAGGACGGCATTTGCAAGGCCGTGGGGAATATTGTATTCCCCGCCCAGGGAATGGGCGACTGCGTGTACATATCCGACGTAAGATTTTGTGAATGCGCATCCGGCATAAAAGGAAGCATGGAGCATATTGCGCCGCGCGGCGATGTCGGTTCCTTCGTTATAGGCAGTATCAATATTTTCAAAGATCAGCCGGACAGCCAGAAGGGCATCCTTTTTTGTACCACGGGTGGTGGAGCGGCCGATGTAAGCTTCCACCGCATGGGTCAGTGCATCCATGCCGGTAGTGGAGGTGACGGCCTTTGGAAGGCTGATCGTAACCCTGGGGTCAAGCACCGCATAACGTGGGATCAGAGGGAAATCATTGATGGCGTATTTATGTCTGGAAACTGCGTCTGTAATGACGGCTGCCAGGGTAGTCTCGCTTCCGGTTCCGGCAGTGGTGGGAACCGCGATCAGCAGAGGCAGACGGGTATGTACCTTCAGGATCCCCTTCATCTTGGAGAGGGGCTTTTTCGGCTTTGCGATCCGGATTCCAACGCCTTTCGCGCAGTCTATGCTGGAACCGCCGCCGAATCCGATGATGGCGTCGCAGCCTTTTTCCAGATACAGAGCCGCCGCTGTTTCCACATTCGCAGTGGTAGGGTTCGCAACGGTCCCGTCGTAGATCGTATAAGGGATGTGATGTTCTGTGAGCGCCTTTTCCAGACGCTTAGTCAGTCCAAGCTTCATAATGCTGGAATCCGTGATGATCAGCACATTAGTGCAATTTTTCTTTTTGATCAGGTCCGGGAGAGCCTTTACGCTTCCCACAACCTTGGGCTTCCGGTAGGGCAGGAAGGGGATGGAGATCTTCAATACTGTCTGAAATGTTCTGCAATAGAGTTTTCTGAGTGAATTCATAGCTGATCATTGTCCTTTCGTACTGATAGTTTATACAGATCGTTGATTAAAAGCAAGATTGTTCTTTTAATCTGGATAAAACAACATTTTAACCGTATTGACTATAGCAGGAAAAGGGCAAGAAGTCAATTGCAGACTTTCTTATTTATAATGGTTTCCGGACAGAAAAAGGGGCAGGACTTATTTTGCTACGCTTTTGCCCTCTCTCAGCCATGGAGCCACTTCCATCTTGACTACCGTGCTGTCGGAGTGGCAGATCTTACTGATCAGACGTTCTACGCCCAGTTCTCCCAGCCGCGGTCTGGGAACAGCCATGGAGGTCAGGGGAGGTTCCAGCACATCACAGATGGAACTTCCGTCAAAGCCGATGATAGAGATGTCCTCCGGAATCCGGTAACCGTACTCCTTCAGCGCGCGCATGGCGCCTGCTGCGATCAGGTCATTGTCCGCAAAATAGGCAGGGGCAAGACTTGGAGCGTCTGCCAGAAGCTTCTTCATATCTTGGTAGGCACCGTCAATGGACGGGGCAAGTCTGTGGGCATAGGGATGACCGGTGGAGATGCCGTGGTGGCGGAGGGCTTTGTAATACCCGTCCGCCCGTTCCTCGAAGTTTCCGATGGAATAAGAGGACCGGAGATACCCCACCTCGGAAAAACCCCGGCTGATCAGATAGGAAGTTGCAGTGTATGCCCCCTGCACATTATTGATCAGTACACAATCACAGTTTAATTCTTCAAAATACGTATCCAGGACGACAATGGGGATGTTGAGCCTTGAAAATGGGCGGAAATCCTTTTCAGAAAGCTCAGTTCCCAGCAAAAGGATTCCGCTGCAGTTCTTTTCGGCAAGCATCCGGATCTGTGTGTCAATATCTGAATCTTCGTGAAAATAAGTGACCAGAAGTTCATATCCGGCTGTCTTGCATCCGTATTCTACGCCTTCGGTTACCCAGAAAGGCGTGTCAGCGACAATCGTTCCCTGCTTTTTATACGTGACGAATTGGATTCGGCCTTTTTGGAAGGCGGCTTCCGCCTTTTTGGAAAAATGATATCCATATTCCCTCGCGGCATCCATCACAAGTGTACGTGTCTTTTCACTGATTCCGGGTTTGTTATTCAGGACCATGGAAACAGTTGCCGGCGAAATGTTGAGTTTTTGGGCCAGTTCTTTAGCAGAAATCGACATGTTAGTTCTCCTTTTTTGCTTATTGTAATTACTATAGCGTTTTTCTGAAGGATAGTCAAGATTGTTGATTGAATATTAAATAAAAATGTGTTGACAATTTATTAAATATTCAATATAATAAATTTAATAAAAATTAAATTATAAATTCAATAAAATTAAGTTAAATTCAAAGTGATTTCATCCACTGAAAAGGAGCAGGAAAATGGAAACGTTTTATTATGAAAAGCAGGTGGAACGCTGGGGAACGGCGGAATTTACCTGCAGAGGACCGGCAGAGGGCAATCCGTTTCTGGAACATACGATAAAAGGCATCTTTACCGGGAAACATGAAACTGTGGAGGCAGATGGATTTTATGACGGCGAGGGGATTTATAAGGTTCGTTTTATGCCGTCTTTTGAAGGAGAATATTCTTTTTCTCTGACAGGCAGCTTTCTGGATAAAACGGCAGAAGGATCATTCTTTGTGGTTCCGCCGTCAGAAGGCAACCATGGGCCGGTGCATGTGGCGGCTACATATCATTTTGCCTATGCGGACGGGACACCCTATTATTCTATCGGTACGACCTGCTATGTGTGGGAACTCCAGAGCGACGAGCGGATCGCGGAAACGCTGGACAGTCTGCGGGAGGCAAGATTCAATAAGATCCGCTTCTGTATCTTTCCGAAGCATTATGATTACAATCTGGGAGAACCACGGAGCTACCCCTTTGAGGGGACTCCTATGGACAGCAGCATCCTTACCAGTGAAAATTTCAATGCATATACCCAGGGCACATCTCATACTGCAGGTTCATCCGGAAGAGAGGAAAACTGCGGAGAAGGTGCGACGGGGAGCGACTGGGATTTTAGCCGCTTTCGTCCGGAACATTTCCGGCATATTGAGGAGTGCATCATCAGGCTGCAGAAGCTGGGGATCGAAGCAGATCTGATCGTGATGCATCCCTATGACCGCTGGGGCTTTTCCTGCATGCCGGAGGAGGATGACGGCAGGTACTGGCAGTATGTCCTTGCTAGATTCAGTGCTTACCGGAATGTGTGGTGGTCGCTGGCCAATGAATATGATCTGATGCAGCATAAAACCCTGGAGGACTGGGAGAGATATGCATCCATCATTTGTGAGAAGGATCCTTACCGTCATCTGCGTTCCATTCACAATTGCCACAGCTTTTATGATTACCGCCGCCCCTGGGTGACCCACTGCAGTATCCAGAGACAGGATCCCTATCTGTCCGCCGAGCACGTGTCAAAGTGGAGGGAGGAATATCGGAAACCCATTGTACTGGATGAGATCTGCTATGAGGGAAATATCCAGTTTGGCTGGGGAAATATCAGCGGCAGAGAGCTGCTGCGCAGATTCTGGGAGGCATCCTGCAGGGGCGGGTATGCCGGCCACGGCGAGACTCTGATGAATCCGGAAAATGTGCTGTGGTGGTCTCATGGAGGCAGGCTGCGGGGAGAGAGTCATAAACGGTTCGGATTCCTGTATGATATCCTGTGTGAGACACCGGGCCTGGGTCTGGCGCCGTATGATCTGAAATGGGATTGTGTCTGCGGCGTTCCGGAACGGGAATGGATGAATCCGGTAAAAAGCTATTATCTGATCTACTTTGGTTTTACCTGTCCGTCTTTTAAGGAATACTATTTCGACAATGAGACGGAATTTGAGATTGAAGTGATCGATACATGGAATATGACCATTGAGAAGCAAGGGACAGGAAAAGGAAAATTCAGAGTGGAACTGCCCGGAAGAGAATATATGGCAGTACGTCTGAGAAGAGAGGAGAAACAAAAATGAAAGCAGGAATTATTTACACAAGCACGACGCCGGAACTGATTGAACTGGTAAACCGGGAGGTACGGAAAAATCTTGGGGAAGACGCGCAGATCCAGAGTTATGAAGATCCGTCCATCCTGGCGGAGGTCCGCGAAGCGGGCTATGTCACCTCAAAAGCAGCGGCAAGGCTGGTGGCCATGTTCATGCAGGCAGTCATAGATGGAGCCGATGCGGTTCTGAACTGCTGCTCTTCTGTGGGAGAGGCGGCTGACGCGGCGGAAGATATCGGTAAGTATACAGGGGTTCCGATCGTGCGTATTGACGAGGAGATGTGCCGTGAGGCAGTCCGGCTGGG
The DNA here is from genome assembly GCA_000403295.2 of Lachnospiraceae bacterium M18-1. GTDB lineage: Bacteria > Bacillota > Clostridia > Lachnospirales > Lachnospiraceae > Schaedlerella. The sequence continues at coordinate 914,250 of KE159609.1, forward strand.
AAAACGGATCGGGGTGCTGGCAACCCTGCCGACTACACTGGAGCCGACCAAGAACACTATCCGAAGGGTGGCACGAGAGATGAATCATCAGGTTACTTTGGTGGACGGGCTGCTGGAAGGGGCCTTTGGAATCGACCAGGAGCAGTTTAAGCAGCTGCTTCGAAAAAAAACAGAAGAGATCTTGGAAGAGACAGATGTGATCCTGCTCTGTCAGGGGTCCATGGCCTATGCTGAGGAGTATCTTCATGAGGTGTCAGGAAAACCGGTCGTATCCAGTCCGCGGTTTGGGGCACAGGCTCTGCGCGCGGCAATGCTGAAAAAAGGGCTCAAGATCCGGTAAGGATATCCGAAAAAAGAAGAGAAGGAGAGGCGAAAGCATGCTTACAGATACAAGAAAGTCTCCTAATGCGAAGGTCTATCCGGTCGACGGACTGGACGTGGAGTGGACGAAAGGACTCTGGAAGGAGCGGTTTGACACCTGTGCCGCAGCTACGGTGCCGCAGCTTCAGCATATGTTCGAGAGCAAAGACATCAGCCACGTAGTGGAAAATTTTAAAATATGCGCAGGAGAGTCGGACGGAGAATTTGACGGAACCGTATTCGGAGACGGAGATTTTTATAAATGGATGGAATCCGCGGTTTATACGGCGGCAAAGACAAAGAACCGGGAACTGCTGGATCAGATTGAGGAATATATTCGTCTGATCGGTAAGGCGCAGCAGCCGGACGGATATATTTCCACAAAACAGATCATCGGAGAGATGCGGCAAAACGGCATAACCCGCATGGGAGACATCAACGACTTTGAGGTTTATAATTTCGGACATTTATTTACCGCGGCCTGCCTGCATAAACGGATCACCGGGAAGGACAGCTTCATGGAGATCGCTGTGAGGACGGCGGACTATCTGGAACACCTTTATGCGGAAGCTATGGCATCGGGAGAGGTGCAGACGGCAGTGTGCCCGTCTCATTATATGGGGCTGGTAGAAATGTACCGGACCACAAAAGAGTCCAGATACCTTTGTCTGGCAAAGCAGGCAGTCAAGCTGCGGGACAGTGTGAAGAACGGAATGGACGACAACCAGGACCGGATTCCGCTCAGGGAGCATGACCGGATCATCGGACATGCCGTGCGCGCCAACTACCTGTATGCAGGCGTGGCGGACCTTTGTCTGGAAGAAACGGATGAGGATTACCAAAGGGTCCTTCATCAGGTATGGAGAAGCCTTGCAGATAAGAAAATCTATATCACCGGGGGCTGCGGGGCATTATACAACGGCGCGTCCCCCTACGGAAATTTTTTCGTGGACCAGAAGATCCACCAGGCATATGGATATGAATACCAGCTGCCCAATATCACTGCCTACAATGAGACTTGCGCGTCTCTGGGCGGAGTGTTCTGGGCATACCGGATGTTCCAGATGGAACCGGAGGCAGAATATTTTGATATGATCGAACGGATGATGCTCAATACAAACCTGGCGGCGCTCAGCCTGGATGGCAAGCGATTTTTCTATGAAAATATGCTTCGCCGGGCAAAGAAGCTGGATTATGAGCTGATCTGGCCGTTAAGCCGGAGTGAATACATCCTCAGCTACTGCTGCCCGCCCAATCTGGCAAGAACCGTGGCGCAGTCCAGCGAATATGCGTATACCGTTTCAAAAGATACGGTATGGCTGGGAATGTATGGGGCAAACCGGGCAAGGATCCGGCTGGAAAATGGTGCGGATTTTTGCCTGGTACAGGATACGGAATATCCATTTGACGGGAGGATCCGCTTTACCTGTGAATCGGTCCGCGCAAAACAGGGTTTTTTCCTGAATCTGCGGATTCCGGGCTGGGCTGCGGGAGGAAGCATTTCCGTTAATGGGACGGAGCGAAAGCTGACAAAGACACAGGCAGGAACTTACCAGACGGTGGAGGTGACGGATCCGGAGAGGACAGAGGTGCTGCTGCTGCTGGATATGAATGTCCGTTATACAACGGCTCACAATATGGTAGAAGAAGCCTGCGGACAGGCGGCGGTAGAGAGAGGACCTCTGGTGTACTGCTGTGAAGGCGCTGACACAGAGGCGGAAACACTGGACGACCTGTATCTGGATCCGGATGCGGAGTTTGGGACTGCACAGATTGAAATCGAAGGCCGCAGGATTTCGGCTCTGGAAACGGAGTTCTACCGTATGGACCGGGAAGGATATGACAGGAATGCATTGTACCAGCCCCTCGTATTCCGGGGAATGCAGAAAGAAAAGGTGCGGCTGATCCCATACTATGCATGGGATAACCGGGAATTTGGGGAAATGCGGATCTGGTTCCCGGTGGCATATACGAAGGAGAAGCAGGAGAAGACGGCGGAGGAATTGCTGTCGGAAAGCAGGCACGGCTTCCGGCATAAGATCGTAGTGCTGGATGACGATCCGACAGGAGTACAGACGGTTCACGGCGTATCCGTTTATACGGATTGGGACGAGGATTCGATCCGCAGCGGTTTTGACGAAGAAAATGATATGTTTTTCATCCTGACAAATTCCCGCAGCTTTTCCGAGGAGGAAACCGAACGGGTACACAGGGAGATTGCAAAACGGGTATGCAGGATTGCCGAAGAGACGGGAAAGGCGTTTCAGCTGATTTCCAGGGGAGATTCCACTCTGCGGGGACATTATCCCCTGGAAACTCAGACGCTGCGGCAGGAACTGGAAAAATGCGCGGGAATCCCTGTAGACGGAGAGATCCTCTGTCCCTTCTTCCCGGAAGGAGGCCGCGTTACGATGGGAAATGTTCATTATGTAAGGGAAGGGAGTATGCTGGTTCCCGCCGGGATGACCGAGTTCGCGAAGGATCAGACCTTCGGCTACAGGGCTTCAGACCTGACGGAATATGTGGAAGAGAAGACGGCAGGCACATACAGGAAAGAATCTTGTATCTGTATTACCCTGGAGGAACTACAGAATCGGGAGACGGAACGGATCCTGGAGAAGCTGCTTTCGGCAGAACGGTTTGACAAGATCATCGTCAATGCGGTATCTTATGAGGATCTGAAAATATTCTGTGCTGTCTATATGGACGCGGTGAAGGCCGGAAAGCGGTACTTGGCAAGGACGGCCGCGGCGTTCCCGAAAGTGCTGGGCGGGATTGCCGACCAGCCGCTGCTGGGCAGGAAGGAGCTCAGGCAGGAAGAAAAAAACGGAGGGATCGTGCTGATAGGTTCTCATGTAAATAAAACGACAAGGCAGCTGGAATGTCTGATGGAAGGCAAGGCAGAACTGGAATCTATGGAATTTGACGTGAGTATGCAGTCTGTACCCGGCGGACTTCAAAAAGAGGCGGAACGTGTGACCGAATGGGCGGATTCCGTGATCGGATCGGGAAAAACGGCGGTAATCTATACAAGCCGGAGAGTCCTGGCGCCGGATACAGAGGACAAGGACCAGATTCTGGAAGCCTCCGTCCGGATATCAGATGCCGTGACCAGTGTGATCGGACGGCTGCAGGTGAAGCCGGCGTTCATCATCGCAAAGGGAGGCATCACGTCATCCGATGTGGGAACGAAGGCGCTTCATGTAAAAAAGGCACGTGTCATGGGACAGGTACAGAAAGGGATCCCGGTCTGGATGACCGGAGCGGAAAGCAAATTTCCGGGGATGCCATATATCATTTTCCCCGGAAATGTAGGGGATGATAATACCCTGCGCAATATCGTAGAAGAACTGGTATAAGACCGCAGCAGAGGAAGAACGAGGAGGAGCAGCATGAGAAAAGTGATCGTATCGCTGGCGCCGGTGCAGGCAGGCACACCGGTTGACGCGGTAAAGCTGGCAGAGGATGTGGAAAAAAGCGTACATGCGGGGGCGGCCATGTGCCACCTGCACTGCAGAAAACCGGACGGGAGCCTGAGCCCGGAGATTGATTATATGACGGCATGCTTTGAAGAAATTTTGAAAAGGACAGACGTAGTGGTCCAGGCGTCTACGGGCGGCGTATCGGAAATGGATATCCGTCAGCGCTGCAATCCGTTGGACTATGAGAAAGTAGAAAGCGCATCCCTGAACGGCGGAAGCACCAATCTGGGAGAAAACGTATATATCAATTCGTTTGAGGACATCCGCTACTGCGCGGATGCGGTCTACCGCCGGGGGATCCTGCCGGAGACGGAGGTGTTTGACATCGGAATGCTGCATAATATGGAGCTGGTCGGCCGTGAGCTGCCTTTTGCGGAGCCGAAGCTGTTCAATCTGGTATTCGGACACAAGGGAGGCATGCAGCCGACACCGGAGATGCTGTGTGCGTTCCGTTCCTTTGTTCCGGCAGACGCGCTGTGGGGAGTGACCCACTTCGGAAGAGATAACTGGACATTTCTGGCGGCGGCGATTGCACTGGGAGCCACAGTGGTACGAGTGGGATTTGAAGACAGCGCGTATCTGGAAGAAGGAAAAGCAGCGGAGTATAACTATCAGATCGTGGAAAAAACGGCAGCTCTGATCCGGGCGATGGGGCTGGAGACCGCAGCGCCGGAGGAGGCCAGGAATATCCTGCATATACAGAGAAAGGGAAGAGAACAGGCATCGGGCCGATAAAACAAAGATCTCAGGCAGAGATCAGACGGCTCCTGCTGCATGGCGGGAGCAAGGAGCTTGAAGGAATGCAGGGACAGAGAGGGGCGTGAATCATGGAGCAGAAAAAACATTCCCGTCAGATCAGGAGATGGTGGGGGCATCAGAGGATCCGGCATCAGATATTTCTTTCCCTGCTGCTGGTTTCCGTACTGGGGATCAGCGTGCTGGGGAGCTTTTCCTATCAGATTTCCAGGAGGACAGTGGAAGAAAACTACAGGAAATCCCATCAGGCATCGCTGAAAAATACCGGAAAGGTGCTGGACATGAACCTGAGCTCCATCATAGAAATGATCCGTGCCTTTCTCAATGACCCGGACCTGCAGCAGGTACTGTGCAGTCAGACAGAAGACGGGAAGCAGGCGTTTACCCTGGCAGAGCAGAAGATCATTCGGGAAGTGGCCGAACGGCTGACGACCCAGGAAAGCTTTGTGAATCATGTGGCGTTCATGGACCTTTACGGGCATTATTATCTTCTGAGCAATGTGAACAGAGGAACCTATGACTTTTATCAGTATTATGCGGAGCACGATTTTCTGGAGGACACATGGAGTAAAGAGACAAGGGAAGCCGGAGGCAGGGAAGTGTTTTTCAGAGAGGCTGTTCTGGGCGGTGTCAAAGAAGACGGATTCAGCATCGCGAAATTTTTGAATAATCCTGCAACGGGCAGACCCATGGGATATGTGGTGGTGAATATCAGCAGAGGGATTCTTGCAAAATCATTTGTCACGGGAAACGAGGGATACGAGACAAACGAATACATTGTCATGGACTGCCGGGACGGTTGCAGCCTGGTCTACGGCGGGCCGGATCTGGAAAATGCGGAAGAAGTGGCGCGGGCATTTCAGCAGAAGGAGCAGCAGGGCAGGTATCTGTTTTCCAGCGTCTGCAATGCCACGACAGGATGGGAGCTTGTGAATGTGATCGAGAGAAATGAGCTGAGCGCGGAGAGCAAGCTGATCCGCAATACGGTATTTTTGTGCGCGGGGCTGATGGCAGGACTCGGATTTTTTCTCGCAAGGCTGATCTCCCGGAGCATTACAAGGCCGCTGAACCAGCTGGAGCAGGTGATCGGCAGAGTAGGGGAAGGCGAGCGCCATATAACCGAGATATTTGATGACAGCGAGGTGGGGCGGATCGGTTCCAAGTTCAAAGAAATGGTAAACACGAATCTGGAATTGTCGGAGTATCTTCTCACCGCCCGGCTGAATGAAAGGGAGGCGGAGCTGCTCCTTCTGCAGTCCCAGATCAATCCGCATTTTCTCTATAATACACTGGATTCCCTCTACTGTGTGGCGATCATACATGGAGACGACCAGATTGCGGAGATGATCCTTGCCCTGTCAAATAATTTTAAGCTGTCGCTGAACCGGGGAGAAAAATTCAGTACGGTCGCGGATGCGGTCGTGCGGATCGAAGAGTATATGAAGCTGCAGAATATGCGCTTTAATGACAGGTTTTCACTGGAGATTGAGGTGGAGGAATCGATCCTGCAAAGAAAGATGCTGACATTTCTTCTGCAGCCCTTTGTGGAAAATGCAATCTATCACGGACTGGAGCCCAAGATAGGGAATGGGAGCATCCGGGTGCGCGGATGGCAGCAGGGGACAGAGATGCGGTTTACGATTGAGGATGACGGTGTCGGGATGGATGACCTGACGGTGCTGGAAAACGGATATGGAATCCGCAATATCCGGGAACGCATCCATCTGCACTATGGAGAACAGTACGGATTTTCGGCGGAAAGCAGCAGGGGACGGGGAACCAGGATAACAGTGGTTTTGCCTTTGGAGGAAAGCACGTACAGAACGGGAGGCGGAAAAAGTGTACCGGTTGGTAGTGATTGACGATGAGTATCTTGTGGTGGAAGGGATTAAGGCAATGATCGCGCGCCAGAAGCTGGAATATGAAGTGGTGGGCTGCGCCTATGACGGGATCCATGGTCTGGAGACTGTGCGGAAATGTCAGCCGGACCTTGTGATCACCGATATCCGGATTCCAGGGCTGGACGGATTGTCCCTGATCGAAGAGGCGAAGGAATACTGCCCGGATACGGCCTTCGTGGTTATCAGCGGATATACAGAATTTGAATATGCCAGACGGGCGCTGTCGCTGGGAGTCAAGGGCTATATTGATAAGCCGATCAGTATTGAAAAGCTGAAAAATGTGCTGGAGCGTGTAGAGCGGGAATGCTTCCAGTCCAGAGAAGAGAGCACGGCGATGCAGCAGAACAGAGAAGGGCAGGAACGGCTCAAAGAGCTTTTTGACGACAGCGTGTCTGCTATGGCCGGCGGGCGCGGAGGGGAATTTCAGAAGTATATGGAAGAGGCGCTGAGACAGCTTGGAGATCTTTATGTGCAGACGGAGGACTTCCGGCGGGAGGTCTATAAGTGGCTCTGTGTGCAGAGTGATATCCTGACGGAGCGCCAGCCTCAGATCTCGCGTGATACCCTGGTTTCGTATCAGGAGATGGAGCAGATGGCCTCGCGGGAAGAGGTCTGCAGATATGCCCGGAAGATCGTAACGGATATTACGCGATATATTGAGGCGGATAAGACCGGGAGCAGCCATGCAGCGATCCTGGAGCTGCTGGCTTATATTGATGAGCATTACAGCGAGGATATCGGACTGAATGAACTGGCGGACAGGGCCGGGATGAGTACGGCGTATCTGAGTGTGCTGTTCAAGACAGAGGTGGGCACCTCTTATGTAAAATACCTGACGGAGCTGAGGATCAGGCAGGCGAAAAAACTGCTGAAGGACGGCTACAAGGTGAGTGAAGTCAGCGGCAGGGTCGGATACAATAATTACCGTTATTTTTGTGATATTTTCAAGAGACATGTGGGGAAGACTCCGAATGAGTATAAGCATAATTACTAAAAAATAATATGGCAATATAAAAAAAGTGTACAAAATATAAAAAATTACTCACTGGAAAATTACGTGTAAAATGCTAAGATATTTACATAAGAAAGATCCCGGGACAAATAAAAAACAATGAATACTAGGGAGGATATCATGAAAAGAAGAGTTATTGCAGCAATCATGTCGGCACTGATGGTCACAACACTCGCAGTTGGATGCGGCGGTTCGGGAGGTTCTTCGGACGGGGGAAGTTCTGATGCGGGAACGGCAGGAGAAGAGACCTCAGGCACAGAGGAAGGCGGTTCTGCGGAGGAAGCAGATTTTACAGGAGAGGACCCGCAGCTGGAAAAGACAGTCAAGATCCTGACGATCTGGGCGGAAGACAATGACAATGGAATCCTGCTGAACAAGATCTGTGAGAATTATAAGAAAGATGTAAATCCGAATTTTGACTGGGAATATGAGATGGTATCCGCGGACAACCTGCAGCAGAAGATCGCGACGCTGGCAGCTTCTAATGACCTTCCGGATTTCTTCGCATATGAGGCAGGCGCACCGCTTACTACGCTCATTGATGCGGATAAGGTGGTAAATATCTCCGAAGCGCTGGAGGAGGTCGGAGTGACACAGTACCTGAATGAAGGCGCCGTGGAACTGATGAAGGGACTTTCCGGAACAGACGACCTGTATGACCTTCCGCTTGGACTGAACGCAGAAGGCTTCTGGTATAACAAAGCGCTATTCGAAGAGGCGGATTGTGAAGTGCCGGAGACATGGGATGATTTTGAAGAGGTTCTGGAAAAGCTGGCGGCAAAGGATATTCAGCCCCTGACAACAGGCGGCTCCGACAAATGGCCTGCGACTCGTCTTATCAACGGTTACGCGGTAAGGACACTGGGAAATGATATTATGACAAAGGCGGCGGCCGGAGAAGTGGATTATACGGATGAAGGCCTGATCGCGGCAGCGGATAAGCTGGGTGAATGGGCAGAGAAAGGATACTTCGGCGAAGGGATCACAACGGTAGATGCCAATACGGCAGGTTCCATGCTCATGAGCGGAAAAGCAGCAATCTTCTACAACGGTTCCTGGTTTACGCAGAACCTGACAGATGAAAGCCAGAACCCGGCAGGAAAAGACGGAATCGGATTCTTCAACATTCCGATCGAAGACGAGTCTGTCAGCAGCGCAACCTCCTATTCCATGAACTGCGGAAATATCCTTGCGCTGGATAAGGGCAAATACGATGAGGCGACCGCATGGTTCCTGAAATATTTCTGTGAGAATATGGGCGATCTGGCGATGAACGAACTGTCAACGGTTAAGGGATATACCTATACGGTGGAAGCGGAAGACATGGATCCGTATACACAGCTTGTGCTGGATGAGATCAACAAGTCTACGGAAGGATTCGCATGGTGGGAAGCAAAGATGCCGAGCGAGATTTCCAAGACTGCGCAGGAGAACGTACAGCCTCTTCTGAACGGCGAGATGACAGGAGAAGAATATATGCAGTCCATTCAGGATGTATATGATCTCAATAATTAATTAAGAAGAAATCCTGAAATGGAAAAAGGTCTGTAAATCAGATATTCAAGTAAACGAAAAACCATAAGGAGGAGTGTCCGGATGTATTGTCTCATTGGCATCCCAGACACTTCTCCTTTTCTGGAAATAAGAGAGGAAGTGGAACGATATGAATAGAGTATTGGGCAATAAAAAAGCAATTGCGCTTTTTGTCGTTCCCGCGCTCGTTCTGTATACGGCGCTGGTCATGGTTCCAGTCATCTGGTCCCTGTATTATTCGCTGTTCACGGGAAGCCCGGGACTGCAGTGGGAATTTGTAGGAATTAAGAATTATATGGATCTGTTCCGGGATAAGAACTTTATAAATTCCCTGGCTGTAAATTTTAAATATATTTCTGTAGTTATGATTGGTCAGGTGGGGCTGGGGCTGCTGCTGGCGCTGATGTTCCGCTTCTGGCTCAAGCGCTGCAAAACGATCATACGTACACTGGTGTTCTTCCCGGTGGTACTGCCGACGGTTGCAGTGGGACAGCTGTTCGCGAAGATTTATGAGATCCAGCCGAACTACGGGCTTTTGAACAGCTTTCTGGATTCTGTCGGGCTGCATGACCTGGTCCAGCCCTGGATCGGACAGGCAAGCACCGCGCTCTGGGCCTTGTGCGTTATGGATATCTGGGTAGCCATGGGATTCTATTCTGTCATCTTCTATGGGGCGCTTCTGGATATTCCGGACGATATCCTGGAGGCTGCCAGGATTGACGGGGCGTCCAGTTTCAGTCTCTTCAAGAGTGTGCTCCTGCCGCTCCTGCGTCCGATGATCATTACCTGCCTTGTATTCAGCTTCTCGGGCACGGTGAAGATGTTTGAATCGTCTCTGGCGCTGACCAAGGGCGGTCCGGGTACGGCGACCAAGTCACTGTCCATGTACATGTATGATGTTTCTTTTACCTACAATAAGGTGGGATACGGAAGTGTCATTGCGATCGTGATCTTCCTGATCTGTGTCCTTGGATCGGTCGTAATCAATCAGTTTGATGTGAAAGAAGATTAGAGGAGGGAGAGCAAATGAAGAATGTAAGAGCAGGATTTCGGGGGATTATTATTTTTCTGATCTGTGTGATAGAGATCTATCCGCTGTTCTGGCTGCTGACCGCTTCCTTAAAGCAGCAGTCTGAGTGGAGCGAGTTCCCGGCCTATGCGCTGAATAAGGGATTCCATATCCAGAATTACATTGATGCATGGACCAGAGGCAACATGGCGACATTTTTCAAAAACAGCCTGATCACGACTGTGGTCTCACTGATCTTTATCGTGATTTTTGCCACTACGGTGGGGTTTGCCGTAACAAAGATGCAGTGGAGGTTCAAAAAAGCGGTTGCCAGATTTTTTACGCTGGGAATCATGATTCCGGTAGCGGTTGCGCTGATCCCCCTGTTCCAGATCTACAGCAGGACTGGGCTTCTCAACACCAGGACCTGCCTGATCCTGACGTATATTGCCTTCGGTCTGTCGCTGTCCATCTACCTGGTGCAGGGATATCTGCGGTCATTTCCGGATGATATTATGGAAGCGGCTGTGATCGACGGCTGCGGGATCTACCGGATGATGTGGTATATCGTAGTGCCGCTGATGAAAAATGCGATCATTACGGTTCTGGTACTGCAGTTTTTCTTCAAATGGAATGATCTGCTGTTTTCCATGACATTTATCAGCGATTCTTCTTTGAAGACAGTACAGACAGGACTGCTGTATTTCTCGGATGAATTTGGCTCCAAAAACTGGGGGGCGATCTTTGCGTCTGTCTCCATGAGCGTATTCCCCATGCTGATCCTCTATACCGGGCTGAATAAGAAGGTGATGGAAGGCATGACAGCAGGGGCGGTAAAAGGCTGAGTGCGGCAGGAAAAAGGAAGCTTATTTTAAAAACAGCGTTTGATAGGAGCAAAATCTATGGGAACGGATAAAACAGAGCAGTTTGAACGGATGATAAAGAAGTTTGTCATGGAGCATACGGAAGATGTGCTTAAGCAGCCCAGGTCTTTCATACGTTTTCCGTTCATTGACCCGGGTTCGGTATATGACGGAAACGTATGGGACTGGGATACCTTCTGGTCTGTATACGGATTTTTGAATCTGGCGGATGCATATGCGGATCCGTCCGTGAAGGAGAGACTGCTGGAACATGCAAAAGGAAATGTCCGCAACTTTTTTGACCACCAGCTGGAGGACGGCTATATTCCTATGATGATCGAGGCGGCAAAGTGGCCGGAGCCTTATCTGAATATGAAGCATAAGGAAGGGGTTCTGATGAATATGCACAAACCCTTCCTGTGCAGCCAGATCTGCCTGATCAGTGAGTTTGCGGGAGGAGATACCATACCGGACGAAGCCCGTCCGTCCGGAGATATGAATTATGGGACGCCCTCCGGATATGCCTGGGCCAGATCCTTTTTTGACGGGATAGAAAAATATTTCTCATGCTATGACCAATATTATTATTTTGAAAGCTGCGGCCTGTATGTGTGGTGCGACGACATTATGATCGGAATGGACAACGATCCGGCTACTTTCGGCCGCCCGAAGTTCTCTACTGCAAATATTTATCTGAACAGCTTTATGTGTACGGAGCTGAAAGCGGCGGAGAAGCTTTGCATGGCGTATGGGTATACGGACCGGGCAGAGCATTATAAAAAGAAGCGGGAGAAGCTGATCGAAGCAATTCAGAAGGAATGCTGGGATCCCAGAGACCGGTTTTTCTATTCCGCGGATGTGGACGTCAGGACAAGGAAATTTGACTGGTTTCATCAGGGCCTGGGAGTGTTCTGGAAGACTCTTCCGATCAAGATCCGGGTATGGTCGGGATTTATTCCGATGTATGCCGGAATCGCGGCAAAGGAACAGGCACAGGCTTTGGTGGGGCATCTGTTTGATGAAAATACGTTTGGCTCGGAGTACGGACTGACGACGCTGGCCAAGGATGAGAAGATGTTTGACCTGTCCGTGACAAACAATCCGTCAAACTGGCTGGGGCCGGTCTGGCTGGTGGCGAATTATGTAGTGTTCCGGGGGCTTATGAACTATGGTTACCGGAAAGAAGCAGAGGTGATCTATGAGCGGACGATCACGCTTCTGGGAAAGGATCTGGAGGAAACCGGAAGCCTCCATGAATATTATGATCCATTTACCGGAAAGCCGATCATGAACGGAGGATTCATCAATTGGAACATCCTGGCATTAAATATGGGGGATGAATTGAGAGGGAAGAATCCCATGCTCTGGTTCGGCGGGCCGGAAATGAAATAGGTGCTGCAGGCATGGAGGATCTGCAGGCTATAAAAGAATATGGATTCGGCGGAAAGGGATTATGTCGCTTATACGGCCCGCCGAAGACGGAGAATCCTGCTGTGCAGGATTCTTTTTTTCTACCTATGGATGATAGCTCTTTATGCCAAAAAACATTTCAGCTCGCGCAGGGAATAATTCATGATCAATTTGTCCGGCAGCTCCGCCGTCCTGGCAAGCTCCAGCGCACAGGATAGATCTCCCACATGCTCCGTCCCGTGGCTGTCACTGGACAGGATGACGGGATAATCATAATGTCTGCACAGATTCAGGATCATAAGATCATTGAACCGGGTATCCCCGCGGTATCCTTCCGGGCTTAAAGAACTGTTGTTGACCTCCAGGAGCACATGGTTTTCCATGGCTGCCTGTACGATGGCAGGATAATCTACCGGATACTTCACATCATCGCAGTGCCCGATGATGCGGACATACGGATTCTTCATAGCGGCAATATAAGCCGCCGTGTTCTCATCAATGTCTCCGGGCTTTTTCACCGGCTTGTGGATACTGGCTATCACATAGTCCAGTTTGGCTAAGATCTCATCTTCCAGATCCAGAGTCCCCTTATCATCTAATATATTGACTTCTGCGCCGTAGAGCATCTCTACTCCGAGACGCATCCTTGGAGCATCGGCAAGGCTGCGAAAATAGGATGGCTTACCTCCTCCGGGAGTGGCAGGGCCGTGGTCAGAGATTCCAAGAAGCTTCAGGCCGCGGGCATAGGCGGCTTTTGCCATGTCTGTTATCGTAGCGGCAGAACCGTGCCCGCTGGCAATGGTGTGGGTATGGATATCAAATGTAATGGAAGACATACAGGAATCCTTCCTTTCTCTAAAGTTAATACTGTAAGTATGACGCGCTGCTTACGGTTTGTCAATAAGCAAAACTTTATCACGATTGCCGGAGATCATAACGGATCGTTGACGATAAAATTTGATTGTGCAATATGTCTAAAAATAAAGTCTGTTTTTTGAGTATAATGTCGAAAAATCTGGATGTATATTGACAGATATTTCTGTGAATGATAAAATGATTAAGAAATCAGAATCCGATTCACATATATGAATCGGACGAGATCGGAATAAATTAGTGGGAAGAATTTTAACAGAAAGGAAGGTAAGTAACATGGCACTTATGGGAAGAAAGATTGCAGCGATCAGAGCTTATGTCGTTGAGGGCGGCGGAGCGGACTACCACGACCAGTCAGAGGAGCACTGGATCGTCAAGCAGATCGCGACTCCGATGAGTATCTATCCGGAGTACAAGGCAACAAGAACGAGCTTTGGCATTAATGCCCTGAAGACACTGGTTGTTGAGGTGGAGGCGGATAACGGTGTGACCGGGTTCGGCATCACCACAGGCGGATATCCTGCAGCATGGCTGGTCATGAATCATCTGGACCGATTTGTGGTCGGCAAGGATGCGGATCAGATTGAGGCAGCCTGGGACCAGATGTACAGGGCATCTCTTTATTATGGAAGAAAAGGTGTTGTCATGAATGCAATTTCCGCAGTAGACCTGGCTTTGTGGGATCTGCTCGGAAAGCTTAGAGAAGAGCCGGTTTATGCAATGCTGGGAGGAAAAGTACGTGAAGAACTGACCTTTTATGCAACAGGCCCGAGACCGGATCTGGCAAAGGAGCTGGGCTTTGTGGGCGGTAAGCTTCCGCTTGTTTACGGACCGGATGATGGAATGGAAGGTCTGAAAAAGAGTATTGAGCTTGCGGCTGATATGCGTGAAAAGTGCGGTGATGAATTTCTGCTGATGTGGGACTGCTGGATGTCACTGGAGCTGTATTATGCAAAGCGGCTGATGCAGGCTTCTGCGGACCTTGGATTTAACTGGATCGAAGAGTGCTTCAACCCGGATGATTACTGGTCATACAGAGATCTGAAAAAGGCGGCAGGAAACCAGATCATGGTAACAGGCGGGGAGCATGAGGCCAGCAGATATGGCTTCCGGATGCTGATCGAGGACTGCGACCTGGATGTGATCCAGCCTGATGTCGGCTGGTGCGGAGGTATGACGGAGCTGATCAAGATAGGAAATATGGCGGAAGCCCACGGCAAGCTTGTCATTCCACATGGTAGCGGAACATACAGCTATCATTATGTAACGACAAAGACTAATTCGCCGATCACGGAGTGTCTGATGATGGCGCCCCAGGCGGATAAGGTGGTTCCGCAGTATTATCCGCTTCTGAAGGATGAGCCGATGCCGGTCAACGGTAAACTGAAAGTAAGCGATAAGCCTGGATTTGGTGTGGAACTGAACAAGGATAAGACGCTTGTCGAGGTAAAAAAAGGAACAAGATTATAAAAGATTTAAGGAATGTGCGGCCAGGGCAGATGCCCTGCTCTGGCTGTGAGAATTAGGAGGGTAAATATGTCAGCAGGTTTTTTGCTTTTTAGTCTGGTTATTTCGATTGCTGTCGTGGTCGTATTCTGCACGAAAGTGAAAATGAATCCGGCAATCGCGCTGATCCTCGGCTCTCTGCTTCTGGGATTCCTGACAGGAGTTCCGCTGGTGGATGCAGTGGATGCAGAAGGAAATGCCGTGAGCGGTCTGGTCAATGTGATCAATAATGGATTTGGAAGTATGATGGGAAGTATCGGCTTCCCGATCGGTCTGGGAATCATTCTGGGCCAGTTTGTGAGTGATACCGGCGGAGCTACAGTGATCGCGGATAAGCTCGTTTCCATGTTCCCCAATAAATATGCGATGTATGCGGTTGGGTTTGCGGGATTTGTACTGTCTATACCGGTATTTTTTGATGTGACGTTTGTGATTTTGATTCCCATCGGGGTGGCTCTGATGAAAAAGCTCGATAAGGGGATCGGATATATCGTCGGAGCAATCTCCATTGGAGCCGGTGTGGCACATACGCTGGTTCCGCCTACACCAAATCCGCTGGTAGCACCGGAGTATTTCGGGTTTGATCTGGGAGTCATGATCGCGGCAGGTCTTTTGTTCGGTATTCCGATGGTACTGATCTCTGTTACGATTCACGGAATCCTGATGAAAAGAGGACTTTGGAAGACGGATACGGATGAAAATGGAAACGGATTGAATGTAGATGAACTGAACCTTCCGGAACAGCTTCCAGGCGTATTTGTTTCGCTGCTTCCAATCGTTATTCCGATCATCCTGATCCTTCTGAATACGATCGTAGGTGCAACTGCGGGGGCGGTCCCGGCATGGCTTGATTTTATGGGACAAAAGACTACGTCCATGCTGATGGGAACCCTGGTTGCTATGGCGATTTCAATGAAAGTGCTGGGATTGAAAAAAACCGAGGAGTCGGCGGCAAATTCTTTGAAATCAGCGGGCATGGTATTTTTGATCACCGGCGCGGGCGGATCCTTCTCCTCTGTGATCACGGCGGCGGGTGTGAGCGATGCGATCAAAGGTCTGGTATCCGGCATTTCCAACAATATTGTACTGATCCTTCTGATCGGATGGTTTTTAGGCGTGGCGTTCCGGCAGATCACCGGTTCCGGTACGGTTGCGTCCCTGACAACATTTGCGATCATGCAGAGCGTCGCGGCAACTGTGGCGATCCATCCAGTATTTATCGCACTGGCCTGCCTGGACGGAGCACTTTTCGGAGCTACGGTAAACGATTCCGGGTTCTGGATCGTTTCAAATATGTCCGGCTTTAACTTTACGGGAGGTGTGAAGACCTATACATTGGGACAGGCCATTGCTTCAGTGGTGGGGATCATATTGATCATTGTAGTAGGTATGATTTCTCTGCTGTTTTAATTTTTACATGGGGCATGTGCGTATCTGCACAGGCTCCGTTTTGGGTTGCAAGACCAGGGCTTTCTATAGTATAATATTTCAAAGGCTGCTGTTCACAGCTGCCTCAAAGTACGATAGAAAAAGCAGGTGTAGATATGGCAGTAAAATCAGCGGAGAGAGTCCTGAAAATATTTGAATTATTAGAACAATGCCCAGGAGGGATGACGAATAAAGAGATCAGCGAGACAATGAATTTTGCGCCCAGCAGTACGATCGCGCTTCTGCAGACGATGGCCGAGAACGGATATCTTCTGGTAGATGAGCAGAAGAGATATTCTCTGGGAGGAAAACTGGTCAGCCTCGGAAATATTGCGGCCTCCCGGTTTGATATCGGAAGGATGGCGACGCCTTATCTGAGACATTTGATGCAGACACTGGAGGAGACCTGCTTTCTGGGGGTCTTATCTGGGGATGAGATCGTATATATTGCAAAGGAAATGTGCGAGCGCACTATCAATACGAATGCACAGATCGGTTCACGCAAGCCTGTATACTGTACGGGACTTGGGAAGGCATTTCTTTCATTCCTGCCGCCGGAGGAGAGCCGGGATCTGATGAAGGATTTTGAGTTTAAAAAGTATACTCATAATACAGTGGCTGATGTGGACGAACTGAGAAGACAGCTGCAGGGATTCCGGATGCAGGGATTTGCGGTAGATGACCAGGAGATTGAAGAAGGCCTGTGGTGTCTTGCGGTTCCGGTCTATGACGGATATCATCGTATGGCTGCGGCGATCAGTGTTTCCGGTCCGAAGGAACGTATGATGGATAAAAAAGAATTGATAAAGACAGAGATGATCAAAGCAGGAAAACAGTTGTCCGGTGAACTGGGGTATCAGAAGGAGGATAATTAGAATGAAAAAACTGTGTGGAGTTAACCCGCCGGTGATCACGATTTTTGATGGAAATAATAAAATAGACATAGAAGCAAGTAAAAGACAGGCGGATTTTCTGATCTCGCAGGGAGTGGACGGGCTTGCGTACCTTGGCACGTCCGGAGAGTTCAGCATCATGACTGTCGAGGAAAAGAAATATTTTATCAGGCAGATGATCGAGCACGTGAACGGACGTGTCAATGTAATCGTAGGCGTTGGAGATACCTGTCTGGAAAATACGATGGAACTGCTGAAATATGTGGAAGGCGCCGGAGCGGACGGCGTGCTGTTGGTAAACCCTTATTTCAGTGTGTACAGTTCGGAGATGGTGGAAGCGTATTTTGGATACGTGGCTTCCAACACATCGCTTCCGATCATTATCTATAACTTTCCTGATCTGACAGGATATTGCTTCGATACGGATGTGGTGTGCAAGCTGGTGAAGGCGAATCCGAATATTGTGGGGATCAAGGATACGATCGCAGATTTTAACCATGTCCTGGATATGCAGAAGGCCAAAGAAGTGAATCCTGACTTTTCCGTATTTGCGGCATACGAAAATCAGGCCATGGGTCTGCTTGTGTGCGGCGTGGACGGGTTTATCAATGCCACGGCAAATTTTGCGCCGGAATTTACGGTGAATACATACCGGGCGGCAAAGCGCGGGGATTATAATGAGGCGGCTGTGTGGTTCAGACAGATGGTCCGTGCGATGGACATTTATAAATACAGTACCCCGCTCTTTTTATCCTGCAAGCAGGCCATGTATTACCGCGTGCTGAATCAGGACGGGCATGAGAGGCTGCCGGCTCTGGCACTGGACGCAGAGGCTAAGGCAAATGTATACAACAAGATGCGTGAGCTACGGCTTCTGTAGAAGGAATAGGAGATACATAGGATGGATATTAAAATAGATGAAATTGTAAAACAGGTATTAAATGAAGCTGGGATTCAAACGCCGGGGGCTTCGGCAGCTGTTTTAGAAAAAACGCCGGAATTTACCGGATGTGAGATGGGAAGATGTGCCGTACTGGCGTCTCCTGAAACATATGAGATCAAAGAATACGGACTTCCGGAGATTGGCGGAAAAGAGATTTTGATACGGGTGGAAGGCTGTGTGGTATCGCCGTCAGATACAGCCGAGTTTGTGAAAGAGAAGCGGACAGGGCAGGCGGCGCATTTGGGGCAGGAAGGCACAGGGGTCATTGTGAAGCTCGGCAGTTCTGCGCTCCGGGATGCAAAAGGCAGCCTGTTAAAAGTAGGAGACAGGGTAGTGGCTGTTAAAAAGGCAAGAGGCTCTGTGAGTACATTCCGCGGAAATGCGGTGAATCCAGGCGCTGCCGCCGGATGGTATGGAAATTATGTTGTGCTTCAGGCGGGAAATCAACTGTATCAGGCCAATGAGCTGGATCTGGAATCGAGGCTTCTTACAGAGACTGCGATTGCTGTGAACAGCGCAGTGGAACGCGCCGCAAAATTAAACAGGCTGGACGATACAAAAAAGGTAATCGTTCTTGGATGCGGCCTGGCAGGGCTCATTACGATCGCCGCGCTGAAATGTAAAGGGATTTACCATGTGATCGGAATTGACGGTGATGAGAAAGCGCTCAAACTTGCCAGAGAGTTTGGAGCGGAGGAAACGGTTGACTATCGCGTGAAAAATGGAGTGGCAGGGGTGCAGGAAAAAATCAGGCAGCCTTTCGGCGGCAGCCTGGCGGATGTGGTGTTTCACTGCACATTGTCAACGGCAGGAAAAAACAGTGCAAAGCGTTTTACAAAGCCTGGCGGAGCAGTCTGTGAATTGGGTTATGTTCTTGGTGGGAGCAGGGCTTCCTCGAAATATTATGAGGAGTCCATGCCTGTTGGAGGAAGATTCCATTCTGCAAAGGACTATGAGGATTGCTTTGCATTTTTGAATAAAGCCGCGGAGAAGAATCTTCCGTTATATAAGCTGGTCACGCACAGATATAAACTGGAGCAGATCAATGAAGCGCACTGGGCTGCAATCCGGGAAGAGGGACTGGCAATCGGAGTGTTCAACAGGTAAAACAGCAGAAAATGCGCGGGTGTTTGGACAGAATGCAGAAAATTTCCGGTATCAAGCTCCTGTATGGCGTATCATAGATAAGCGGGCTGTAAAAATACCGCGGTTCCGGGTCTTTTGTCTCCGCAGCCGTGAGTGAATAAAATATGAGTAGGAGGTAACAAAGTATGGCAGATCAATACACAGGTATGGCAATCGGGGTATTTGAGCTGGAAAGCGAGTGCGCATGCTTCGTGGCGCTGGATGCTGCGGCAAAGGCGGCGGACGTGAAGATTCAGGGGGTGGAGAGGAATCGTCTCTCCGCCGGAGCCTGCGTGAAGATGCGGGGGACGGTCTCCAATGTGAATGCGGCAATGGAGGCAGCGCTTCGGACTGCAGAACCGCTGTCCAAGATCGTTTCCCACACGATCATTGCGGCTCCGTCGGAAGAAACGGAAACGGCGATCAGGATGACCATCAATAAATAATCAAAGGCTGTCTTCATCTCATCGATGCGGGCGGCAGTGCGATCAGGCTATTGAGGCCGGAGAAAGGAGAATATGATATGTCATATGGTGCATATGGACTGGTAGAAGTCCTCGGGGAGGCCAATGCGGTCCTGGTGACAGACCGAATGCTGAAGGCTGCGGATGTGGAATATGTGACGCAGGATACGAAGTGCGGCGGTCACGCATTGATCTTTATAGGAGGCAGTATATCGGCCGTGACAGCGGCAGTGGAGAGTGTGAAGGAAAATCCTCCATGCAAAGTATTCCAGTCCGCGGTGATATCCAATCCGTCTCAGGAAATGACGGACATCGTGGAAATGTTCCGAAACAGATGAAATACGGCAGAAAAGCGGGCACTGCAGCAGAGGGATTCATAGAATAAGGCTGACAACTCAGAACAGCAGGATACAGACGGACTGCTGTATGGCAGCTTCAGGAGGAAATGTATGAAATTGGTATTTCTTGACAAAAAAACGATCGGCGAGGATATGGATTTCTCCCGGTTTGCCGAGCTTGGAGATGTAGTGGAGTATGACTTCACCCAGCCGGAGGAAGCGCCTGAAAGGGTAAAGGACGCAGACATTTTGATCGTGAATAAGGTCCCTGTAAACAGGCAGACTATCCATACAGCCGGGAATCTGAAGCTGGTCTGCGTGACGGCGACAGGAACCAACAACCTGGATAAAGACTATCTGGCCAAGCGGGGGATCGAGTGGAGGAATGCGGCTGGCTATTCCACGGAGTCCGTGGCCCAGCATACCTTTGCCATGCTTTTCTACCTTATGGAACACCTGCGGTATTATGACGACTATGCGAAAGAGGGGAATTACATCAATGATGTCATGTTTACCCACTTTGCAAAGACCTTTCGCCAGCTTACCGGAAAAACCTGGGGGATCATTGGCCTGGGAGCAATCGGGAGAAGAGTGGCCGAGATTGCCCGGGCGTTCGGCGCAGAGGTCATTTACTATTCGGCATCCGGCGCGCCGGCGCAGGAAGGATATCGTCAGGTGGATCTGGAGACCTTGCTGGGAACCTCGGACATCGTGTCGGTTCATGCCCCGCTGAATCCCTACACGGAAGGGCTGATGGACCAGAAAGCTTTTTCTTCCATGCAGCCGCATGCCATCTTTTTAAATTTGGGCCGGGGACAGATCGTGGCAGAAGAGGCTCTTGCGGATGCATTGAATGAAGGCCGGATCGCGGCGGCAGGCCTGGATGTCCTCTGTAATGAGCCGATGTCCGAAGACAGCCCTCTGCTGAAGGTGAAAGAAAAAGACCGGCTTTTGATCACTCCACATATCGGATGGGCCAGCGTGGAGGCACGTACAAATCTCATGGACATTGTGGCGGAGCATATCAGAAAGTTCATATCTGCATAAGCAGACATCAACTTTTACAGCAGCCCGAAAGAAAAGTAATATGGAAACTTGAATTGTGCAGGTTTGCCAATGAAAAGCGTGGTTTTATGCTGGGATTGGGTAAAATGCCGATACACTTTTACTGGATTATCAGAGGAAGTACCACATAAAACCACATAAAACCAAATGCAATACATGTTGGGATTCATTTAAATCAAATGAAAAACCAAATAAAATATGTTGGTTTTTGTTGACTTTTACCTGTTTTAGGAGTATAATGCAATTAACTGGATGGGGAGTCTCATATTTTCTCTCTACAAGGTTAAAATATATCTGTGAATTACATAATGAAAATGTATCATTTACGGGTTCGTTTTCCGACGGGCCTGTCGGGGGGATTCCTTTTTCGGCTTGTGGTGCAGTGTGGTTTATAGATAAGAAAGGAGTAACAAGCAGATGGGATTATATACTTATAACAGTACGGATATCCCGAAGACTGACCGGATTCCAAAGCTGGTTGACCATTTATACGCAAAGCTGCCGGAGATTGAATCGGCAAGAGCTGTCTTGATTACGGAGTCATACAGACAGACGGAGAATGAACCTGTGGTCATCCGGCGTGCAAAGGCGTTTCAGCACATTTTGGAGAATATCCCGATCATCATCCGTGATCTGGAGCTGATCGTGGGAAGCACGACCATAGCTCCCCGGGGCTGCCAGACCTACCCGGAGTTCTCTTACGAATGGCTGGAAACAGAGTTTGACACGGTTGAGACCAGGTCTGCCGATCCGTTTTACATATCGGAGCAGACGAAGCGGGAGCTGAAGGAAGCGAATGCCTATTGGAAGGGCAGGACGACCAGTGAGCTGGCAACGGCTTATATGGAACCGGAGACATTGACCGCTATGGAACACAACATGTTCACGCCGGGGAATTATTTCTACAATGGTGTAGGGCATGTGACGGTCAAGTATGAGGAGGTGCTTGCCATCGGATTTTCCGGAATCCGACAGAAGGCAGAGGCTCAGCTGGCTTCTTTGAGCCTGACAGACGGAGATTACCAGAGAAAATCCCGTTTCCTGCAGGCAGTCATCATCAGCTGCGACGCGGCGGTGACCTATGCCAGACGGTATGCGAAACTGGCACTGGAAGAAGCGGAGAAATGCACCGACGGTGCAAGAAAACTGGAACTGCTCCAGATCGCACAGAATTGTGCCAATGTGCCGGAGAAAGGGGCTAACGGATTCTATGAGGCATGCCAGTCCTTCTGGTTTGTACAGCAGCTTCTGCAGATTGAATCCAGCGGACACTCCATTTCGCCGGGACGATTTGACCAGTACATGTATCCTTATTATAAGAAGGACCTGGACAGCGGCAAGCTGACACGTGAATTTGCTCAGGAACTGATGGACTGCATCTGGGTGAAGCTTAACGACCTGAACAAGTGCCGTGACGCTGCATCGGCAGAAGGATTTGCAGGCTACAGCCTGTTCCAGAACCTGATCGCCGGAGGACAGAACAAGGAGGGCATTGACGTGACCAATGACTTGTCTTTCATGTGCATCCAGGCGTCTATGCATGTATTCCTTCCACAGCCATCTTTATCAGTCCGTGTGTGGAACGGTTCGCCTCATGAATTTCTGGTCAAGGCAGCGGAACTGACACGTACCGGGATCGGGCTTCCGGCATATTACAACGATGAAGTCATCATTCCGTCCCTGGTCAGCAGAGGGCTGACGCTGCAGGATGCCCGGGAGTACAACATCATCGGATGTGTGGAACCCCAGAAGGCGGGCAAGACCGAAGGGTGGCACGACGCCGCGTTCTTCAATATGTGCCGTCCGCTGGAACTGGTATTTACCAACGGTGTGGACAAAGGGGTGCAGGTAGGACCGCAGACCGGCAATGTAGAGGATATGAAGACCTTTGAGGAATTTTATCATGCATACAAGATGCAGATGGATTATGCCATCAAGCTGCTGGTCAACGCAGACAATGCCATTGATATGGCTCATGCGGAACGCTGTCCGCTGCCGTTCTTATCGTCCATGATAGACGACTGTATGAACCGCGGCAAGACCGCGCAGGAAGGCGGCGCTGTCTACAACTTCACCGGTCCCCAGGGCTTCGGGGTTGCCAACATGGCGGATTCCCTGTATGTCGTGAAGAAGCTGGTGTACGACGAACAGAAAGTAACTATGAAGGAAATAAAGACCGCTCTGATGACCAATTACGGTAAGGGGCTTGACTCCGAAGACATTGCAGCTGTTACGGCAAATGTGGCCAATGAGATGCGGGCTGCCGGACAGGCTGTGGGAGAAGCGGAGATCGCAGCCATCCTGAAAACCGTGGTCGCGGCGTCTGAATCACCGGAGGTCAAGGCCAACGGAGAACGGCTTCAGAAGCTGATCGACCAGGTTCCGAAGTTCGGCAATGACATCGCGGAGGTGGATACATTTGCCAGGGATGTGGCTTATACCTATACGAGACCGCTGGAGAATTACAGGAACCCAAGGGGAGGCATCTTCCAGGCCGGCCTGTATCCGGTATCGGCAAATGTTCCGCTGGGCGCACAGACGGGGGCGACGCCGGACGGAAGGCTGGCGCATATGCCGGTGGCGGACGGAGTATCGCCATCTGCAGGCAAGGACGTGAACGGTCCTACGGCAGCGGCTAATTCGGTATCCAAGCTGGATCATTATATTGCTTCCAACGGAACCCTATTCAACCAGAAGTTCCATCCGTCCGCATTGAGCGGGAGAAAAGGACTTGACAACTTTGTAGGCCTGATCCGTTCCTACTTCGACCAGAAGGGCAGCCATATGCAGTTCAACGTGGTCAGCAGAGAGACGCTTCTGGATGCGCAGAAGCATCCGGAGCAGTACAAGCACCTGGTAGTGCGTGTGGCAGGCTACAGCGCATTGTTTACGACGCTGTCCAAGTCGCTGCAGGATGATATCATCCGCCGGACAGAGCAGGGCTTCGGAAATGAGGCGTAAGCGGAGCAGGAGGTAGCGCCATGGAAGACTATAAGAAGACAAAGGGCCGCATTTTTGATATACAGCGGTACTCGATCCACGATGGAAACGGAATCCGTACCATTGTGTTTTTGAAGGGATGTGTGCTTCGCTGCCGCTGGTGCTGCAATCCGGAATCTCAGGAATATGCCATACAGACCATGATAGTCCAGGGAGAGCCCAAGATCATCGGCAGGGATGTGACCGTGGCCGAGGTCATGGAGACCGTGGAGAAGGACCGCCCCTATTACCGCCGGACCGGAGGAGGGCTGACGCTCTCCGGCGGGGAAAGTCTCTGCCAGCCGGAATTTGCGGCGGCGCTCCTGCGTGCGGCGAAGGAAAACGGCATCAATACGGCCATGGAGAGTATGGGCTGCGCGAAGTGGGAAGTGATCGAAGGAGTGCTTCCTTATCTGGATCAGTATCTGCTGGACATCAAGCACTGCAATCCGGACAAGCACAGGGAATTTACCGGCAGGTCCAATGAGCTGATGCTGGAAAACGCAAAGAAGATCGCAGCTTCCCATATGACTGAGCTGAGCATCCGGGTTCCGGTGATACCGGGCTTCAACGACACTTTGGAGGAGATTCGGGATATCGCTGCATATACCAGGGCGCTGGGTAATGTGAAGCGGCTTCATTTACTGCCGTATCACAGGCTTGGGCAGGATAAATACTCCGGACTTGGGAGAGAATACCTGATGGGTGATGTGAAGCCGCCGGCCAACGAGAAAATGCAGGAGCTGCTCACGGTTGCAGAGCAGACAGCAGGGATCGAATGCCAGATCGGCGGGTAAGATAAAAGGGACGTAGAGAGAAATATATAGTATAAATAAAATAGGTGCATTGAGGTCTGCGGACCTGAATCATCATAAATCCAAGGAGGAAAAAAGGATGCAAAACGAATTTGAAATCAAAAAAGAGATGTGTGAGATCGGCAAGCGCGTATACAACCGCGGAATGGTTGCGGCAAATGACGGAAACTTTTCCGTAAAGCTCAATGACAATGAATTTCTGTGCACACCGACCGGCGTCAGCAAAGGTTTCATGACTCCGGAATACATCTGCAAGGTAGATGCGGAAGGCAGGGTACTTCAGGCAAACAAGGGTTTCAGACCGTCATCGGAGATCAAGATGCATATGCGTGTCTACAAAGAGAGACCGGACGTAAATTCTGTAGTACATGCACATCCGCTGTATGCAACTACATTTGCGATCGCAGGGATCCCGCTGACACAGCCGATCATGCCGGAAGCAGTGATCGCTCTCGGATGTGTTCCGATCGCGAAGTACGGCACACCTTCCACGATGGAGATTCCGGATGCAGTATCCGAGCATCTGCAGTATTTTGATGCAGTATTGCTGGAGAACCACGGCGCGCTGACCTACTCCGATTCTCTGCTGAATGCATATCATAAGATGGAATCTGTTGAGTTCTATGCACGTCTGTTATGGCAGACCATGCAGATCGGCGGACCGCAGGAGCTGAACAAAGAGCAGGTGGAAAAGCTGTATGAGATCAGAAGACAGTTCGGACTTCCCGGAAAGCATCCTGCAAACGTATGCCCGAATGCAAAGGCTGGAAAGCCGAGCTGCCATACATGCGGCGGAAACTGCAGCGGCGGCGCAGCTCCGAAGGCAGACGCGGATCTGGTAGCAGAGATCACCAAGAAGGTCATGAGCCAGCTTGGAATGTAAGAAAAACCGCAGAGGGCCGGGGCGTATGGGGCGTAAGGGCCTGCGCCCGGCAGAAAAGAAATGAGGACTGCTATGAATGAACAGGAGATTTCCGGTGTGGTGAAGGCCGTACTGGAAGGAATGAAAAATACGGGTTCCGCGCATGGAGCCGGACATGTCTGCACATGCAAAAAGCATAAGATGACTCTGGAAAAAGCCAATGCCCTGATCGAGAAGGTCAAGGCGAAGGCATCGGAGATGGGCGTCCGTGCGGTGGTGGCAGTTGCGGACCAGGCCGGAAGGCCCGTGGCGGTTCAGAGTATGGACGGAGCCTACATAGCAAGCTTTGATATTGCGTTAAATAAATCATTTACCTCGGCAAGCCTGAACATGTCAACGGAGGCTTTAAGCCATTTAAGCCAGCCGGGACAGCCCTTGTACGGCATCCAGTTTACCAATGACGGCAAGATCGTCATCTTCGGAGGCGGAGAGGTGCTGGAAGCAGAGGGGAAAATGATTGGAGCCTTAGGCGTAAGCGGCGGTACCGCAGAGCAGGATACCGAGCTTGCGGCCTACGGCAGGGAAGTATTTAAGGAGGTAATAGCGTGTCTGTAAATGAACAGATGGTTCAGGACATTGTGCAGGAAGTGGTGGCGAAGATGCAGATCGCTTCCGATGTGACCGGCAACCACGGTGTTTTCCAGGATATGAACACTGCCATCGAGGCAGCCAAGAAAACACAGAAGATTGTTGCCCGGATGTCCATGGACCAGAGAGAGAAGATTATTTCCAATATCCGCGGAAAGATCAAAGAGCATGCGGAGATCTTTGCACGGATGGGAGTACAGGAGACCGGCATGGGAAATGTCGGACACAAGATCTTAAAGCATCAGCTTGTAGCTGAGAAGACACCCGGAACAGAAGATATTCAAACAACAGCCTGGTCAGGAGACAGAGGGCTGACACTGATCGAGATGGGACCTTTCGGAGTCATCGGCGCCATCACTCCATGTACCAATCCAAGCGAGACGGTGCTGTGTAATACGATCGGCATGCTGGCAGGAGGCAATACGGTCGTATTCAATCCCCATCCGGCAGCGATTAAGACATCAATCTACGCCGTCAACCTGATCAATGAAGCATCACTGGAGGCCGGCGGCCCGGACAATATTGCATGTACGGTAGAGAAGCCGACCCTGGAAAGCAGCAACATTATGATGAAACACAAGGATATCCCGCTGATCGCCGCGACCGGCGGCCCGGGTGTGGTAACGGCTGTGCTGTCCTCCGGCAAGAGAGGTATCGGCGCAGGGGCAGGCAACCCGCCCGCACTGGTGGATGAGACAGCAGATATCCGCAAGGCGGCAGAGGACATTGTCAATGGATGTACCTTTGACAATAACCTTCCCTGTATCGCGGAGAAAGAGATCGTAGCGGTGGATTCCATTGCGGACGAGCTGATGCATTACATGATCACCGAGCAGGGCTGCTATCTGGCTTCTAAGGAAGAGCAGGATGCGCTGACAGAGGTGGTATTAAAGGGCGGACGCCTGAACAGAAAATGTGTCGGAAGAGATGCAAAGACTCTGCTGGGCATGATCGGCGTAACCGTACCGGACAATATCCGGTGCATCACCTTTGAAGGCCCGAAGGAGCATCCGCTGATCGCGGAGGAGCTGATGATGCCGATCCTGGGGGTAGTAAGGGCAAAGGATTTTGACGACGCGGTAGAGCAGGCCGTATGGCTGGAGCACGGCAACCGTCATTCCGCCCACATCCATTCCAAGAATGTGGACAATATCACCAAATATGCAAAGGCGATCGACACTGCGATCCTTGTAAAGAACGGACCGTCCTATGCGGCGATCGGGTTCGGCGGAGAGGGCTTCTGTACCTTTACCATTGCCAGCCGGACAGGAGAAGGACTGACAAGCGCAAGCGCATTTACGAAGAGGAGACGCTGCGTAATGTGCGACAGCCTGTGTATTCGATAAAAGCAAGCAGGAGATCAGCCTGCAGCGGGACAGGCAGCCATGGAAATGAGACTGGTTCCGCGGCAGTAAAAGGCAGGCTGGTCGTAAGTTGAGGAGGCAATATAAAATGGAAATGAATTCTGCAAATGTAGAAGCCGTTGTAAAACAGGTTCTGGAAAGTATGTTAAGCCAGCCGGTTTCAGCTCCGGCAGCTGCACCGGCAGCAGGCCAGGCGATCCCGAAGACCGCACACGTAGCGATGCTGACGGCTCTGGAGCATTATGATGTAAAGGAATTTCCGATGCCGGAGGTCGGCGACGGAGATATCCTTGTAAAAGTAGAAGGCTGCGGCGTCTGCGGAACAGACGCTCATGAATTTAAGAGAGATCCTTTCGGCCTGATTCCGGTAGCGCTGGGACACGAAGGTACCGGCGAGATCGTGAAGATGGGTAAGGATGTCAAGGCGGACAGTGCCGGAAAGCCACTGAAGCTGGGCGACAAGGTGGTTACCTGCATGATCTTCAAGGATAACCCGGATATTACCATGTTTGACCTGAACAAGCAGAATGTGGGCGGCGCGGATGTATATGGACTGCTCCCGGATGATGATATTCATCTGAACGGATGGTTTTCCGATTACATACTGATCCGGAAGGGTTCCACTGTATTCAATGTCAGCGATCTGGATCTGAAGTCCCGTATCCTGATCGAACCCTGCGCCGTACTGATCCACGCGGTTGAGAGGGCGAAGACGACCGGCATCCTGCGGTTCAACAGCAGGGTTGTGGTTCAGGGCTGCGGACCGATCGGACTGATCTGTATCGCGATCCTCCGTACCATGGGGATTGAAAATATCGTGGCAGTAGACGGCAATCAGCAGAGGCTGGATTTTGCGAAGAGGATGGGAGCAGACAATTCCGTCAACTTCATGAACCACAAAGGAATCGAAGCACTCAGCGGCGCCGTGAAGGAAGCATTCGGCGGATACGAGGCGGATTTCGCGTTCCAGTGTACCGGATCTCCGGTGGCTCACGCGAATATCTACAAGTTCATCCGTAACGGCGGCGGACTCTGCGAGCTGGGATTCTTCATCAACGGCGGAGACGCGACCATCAATCCGCACTTTGACCTTTGCTCCAAGGAGATCACGCTGGTCGGCTCCTGGGTATACACCCTGAGAGACTATGCGACCACATTTGACTTCCTGAAACGTGCGAAGGCGATCGGACTTCCGATGGATGACCTGATCACACATGAATTTCCGCTGGAGCAGATCAACGAGGCCCATGTAACAAATCTGAAGCAGGAAGGTCTCAAGATCGCGATCGTGAATAAGTAGTGATGATTCAGAACGGCAGCAGACGGTTCTGTGGTCTGCCGTCGTGAACAGTGACGTGATCTTTGAAATTACCTGCGAAGGAGAGTGGTTATGGGAGAAGCAGTAGGAATGCTGGAGGTATTCGGGCTGGCGACCGCCTACGCCGCGGCAGATGCCGGGTGCAAGGCAGGCAATGTCCGGCTGGAGACCTTTGATAAAAACAAACCGGCGAATGCGGATGAATTACCTGTACCGCTGATCGTGATGGTGAAATTTCGCGGAAGCGTATCCGATGTCCAAGCCGCGTTAGAGGCGGCAAGCGCCAGGGCCAAAGAGCTTGCGGGAATCGTTACGGAATACAAGATCGCAAGGCCCACGGAGGATACGGAGAAGATGCTCAAACTGAGCGGCTTAGATAAAGGAACACCAAATAAAAAATATTTAAAAGAAGTCTAGGAGGATATAAAAATGGCACAGCAGGCATTAGGAATGGTAGAAACCAGAGGTTTGACAGCAGCAATCGAAGCAGCAGACGCAATGACAAAGGCGGCTGAGGTTACATTGGTAGGAACAGAGAAGATCGGATCCGGTCTTGTAACTGTTCTGGTACGCGGAGACGTAGGCGCTGTGAAGGCGGCTGTTGAGACAGGAGCGGACGCTGCGGCAAGACTTGGAGAGCTGGTTGCGACACACGTGATCCCGAGGCCGCATGACGACGTAGAGAAGATTCTCCCTACGGTTTAAGTTGAGAGAAGCTGTGATCCGCGGTCCAGAAATATAAGTGACTGCGGGTCATGACAGGAGAATCCCTCAGATGTTACTGTTCACACGGTATCGTGCAGCTGCTGCACGATATCCGTCCAATACAGTGATGGGGCGGGCATCCGGCTCCCCGCCGTCAGGCGGTTTCTCAATGAGACGGATGCCGTTGCTGTGAACACCCGGCCAGGGTGTGAACAGTAACCCTCAGATTGATAAGTAAAGGAGCAGTCTCATGGGACAGGCATATGGATTTTTTGAAATCCCGAGTGTGACGGCAGCTGTAGTCGCCATTGATATGATGTGCAAGACGGCGCAGGTGGAACTGGTCACATGGGAGAAAAAACTGGGCGGGCGTCTTGTCACCATCATCATCCGCGGGGATGTGTCCGCAGTGACACAGGCGATCGAAACCGCTGCCGCGAACGGGATCAAAGAACCGGCGGCATACGCGGTGATCGCAAGTCCCCACGAGGAGATCATCAAGATGGTGAACCAGAGTGCCAACCGGGTAAGTTAAGGAGGCAGTGACCATGGCAGATGAGAAGAAGCCGACAGGCGAGGAGAAGAACGTAGATTCTTCCAAAGCGGAAGGCGCAGCCAAAAAAGGCAGGACAAAGAAAGCTGCAGGATCAAAAGCTGCGTCCGCAAAGAAAGCAGAAACAACAGCCAAAGCGCCTGCCAAGACAGTTCAGAGAGTGAAGCAGGCGGCGCAGCAGGCAGAAGAGGTTATTGTAGAGCAGACAATCCAGAAGGAGGAAAAAAGAATGTCACAGGAAGCATTAGGAATGGTGGAAACTAGAGGTCTGGTAGCATCAATCGAAGCAGCAGATACCATGCTCAAAGCAGCAAATGTTGTACTGGTAGGAACAGAGAAGATCGGATCCGGTCTTGTAACCGTTATGGTACGCGGAGACGTAGGTGCTGTTAAATCAGCAGTAGAGTCCGGCGCGGAAGCGGCAGGAAGACTCGGCGAGTTAGTAGCGACCCACGTAATCCCAAGACCTCACGGCGATGTAGAGAAGATTCTTCCGGCAATCAAATAAGTACGAGCGATGCCAGCTGAGGGGTGTTCCGTCAGGATGCGTCCCTCAGAATATATGCAGGATTCGCTGCTGCGGATACCATAAGTGTGAACAGCAATGAATCCTGCATCACCAAGAGGAGAATTGATATGGACAATAGTAATGTAGCATTAATTACGAAAATGGTCTTAGAAGCAATCGAAAAGCAGAAAGCTTCGGCGGAAAATGGTTACCTCGTACCAGTCGGGGTATCCGCAAGACACATCCATCTGACTCAGGAGCATGTGGAGGCTTTGTTCGGGGAAGGATATCAGCTGACGAAGAAGAAAGAGCTGATGGGCGGACAGTATGCATCCAATGAGACAGTGACGATCGTGGGCTTAAAGCTTCGTGCCATTGAGAATGTCCGGATCTTAGGACCTGTCAGAAGCAAATCCCAGGTAGAGGTTTCCGCAACAGACGCCATCCGTCTCGGTGTGAAGGCGCCGATCCGGGAATCCGGCAATATCGCGGGATCCGCGGCAGTTGCCGTAGTAGGGCCGAAGGGCGTGATCTATCTGAACGAGGGATGTATCATTGCGAAGAGACATATCCACATGGCGCCGAAGGATGCCATGGCAGCCGGAGTACATGACGGCGATATTGTTTCCGTAAAAGCGGACAATGAGCGAGGTACCGTATTTAACCATGTGCAGATCCGTGTAGACGACAGCTTTACACTGGAGATGCATATCGACACGGACGAGGCAAATGCATCGAAAATTGCAACAGGAGACACGGTGAGGATCATATGCTAATCGGAAAAGTAGTAGGAAGTGTTGTTTCAACACGGAAAAGTGAAAATTTAGTCGGTAATAAATTCATGATCGTAGATGTTCTGGAGCATATGCAGAACGGCGCAAAACAGCTCATTGCCATTGACAAGATCGGCGCCGGAGTAGGAGAATACGTACTGGTGGCACAGGGCAGCGCGGCCAGGATCGGAAGCGGCATGCCGGACGCCCCTGTGGATGCGGCGATCGTTGGAATTATTGACGATGGAACAGGACTGGAGTAGTGAAAGATTATGGATATGAAAGAATTAAGCATGCTCATGCAGCAAAACGGGATCGTGGGCGCCGGCGGCGCGGGCTTTCCTACCTATGCGAAGCTAAATGAGAATGCGGATACAATTATTCTGAACTGCGCAGAATGTGAACCACTACTGAGATTACATAGACAATTACTTGAAAAATATGCCCAGGAGATCGTGGATACCTTCCATCTGATCGGAGAGGCAGTGGGGGCCAAAGAGGTCATCATCGGAATCAAGAAAGCATATACCAGGACGATAGAAGCATTAAATTCGGTCATCGGCGCTTATCCGGAAGTCCGGTTAGGGCTGCTGGATGAAGTCTATCCTGCCGGCGACGAAGTGGTGCTGATCTATGAAGTTACGGGAAAGGTGGTAAGGCCCGGCGGACTTCCGATCGAATGCGGCGTTGCCGTATTCAATGTAGAGACGGTCTACAATATATACAGGGCTATGAACCAGCAGACTCCGGTCATGGACAAACTGGTATCTGTGGTAGCCGAGGTGGAGCATCCGGTAACCGTGCGGGTTCCGATCGGGACGAGCATCGAAGAGACCGTGCACCTTGCAGGCGCGGCGACCACACCGAATCCGGTGTATTTTATCGGAGGCCCGATGATGGGCTTTATCGGGAGCGGTTCCCAGCCGGTGACCAAGACGACGAATGCGGTGCTGGTGCTGCCCGAATCCCACTATATCATCCAGAAGAAACGGCAGAAGGTATCTATAGACCTGAAGCGGGCGGCGGCATGCTGCTGCCAGTGCAGTATGTGTACCGACCTGTGTCCGAGAAACCGTCTGGGCCATCCGATCCAGCCCCACCTGTTCATGCGTGCGGCAACCTGTAAGGACGTGCAGAAGCCGGATATTTTTGTCAACACGTTTTTCTGCAGTTCCTGTGGATTGTGTGAGATGTATTCCTGTTTCCAGGGACTCTCACCTCGAACACTGATGGCAGAGTACAAGGCAGGCTTAAGAAGCCACGGACTGAAGCCCCCGCAGGTGGTTCCGAAGCCGGTAGGGGAAGAACGGGAATATCGGAAGGTCCCGATGGAACGTCTTATGGCAAGGCTGGATCTGACGAAGTATAACAAAGAGGCTCCGTTGGATGAATCGGCTGTTTTGGTCCGTAAGGTGAAGATCATGCTGAGCCAGCATATCGGCGCGCCGGCTTCCCCAATCGTAAAGCAGGGGGATACCGTCACCGCGGGACAGATGATCGCGGAACCGGCCAAGGGCTTAAGCGTGGGTATCCATGCATCCATTGACGGTGTGATAAAAGAAGTAAGTGAGAAATATGTGATCATTGAGACGCAGGAAGGACGTGCAGGGAAATGAGTAAGGCAATTGGAATGGTAGAATATAAGACTGTTTCAGCAGGTGTCGTGGCGGCAGACGCCATGGTGAAGACCTCTGAAGTCAGTATCATCGAAGCACAGACCGTATGTCCGGGAAAGTATATCGTCATCATTTCAGGAGATCTGAGCGCAGTCAATGCAGCCGTGGAAGCGGCAAAAACATTGCATGGAATGCATCTGATCAACAGTTTTGTACTCGGAAACCCGCACGAATCCATTTTCCCGGCTATCTACGGGGCAGCCGGGATAGAAGCGGTTTCGGCCCTGGGAATCATGGAGACATACGATGCGACTTCGATCATAGTGGCAGCAGATGAAGCGGCGAAGACAGCGATTGTGGATCTTGTGGAGCTTCGGATCGCAAGAGGAATGTGCGGAAAATCCTACCTGATGCTGACCGGAGAGGTGGCGGCCGTAGAGGCAGCCATCGAGCGGGCAAAATCAGTGACTGCAAAGGACGGGATGTTCCTGGATTCCTCCGTGATCGCACATCCGGACGCACAGATCAGGAACGCGATACTATAAAGAGTTTAAACAAAGGAATGCGGGAAAATAACTTCAGTATGCAATATAGGCGATATGTTATTTTTCCGCAGTCTTACGTTTTCATTGGATTTATAAACAGTTGGGAGGCGGTACGATGCTTGCGATTGAGAGACGGAATGAGATACTGGAAAAGCTACAGGCAGAACGCCGCGTGGTAGTGAGTGAATTGAGCCAGTTCTACAAGGTATCGGAGGAGACGATACGGCGTGACCTGGAGAAGCTTGTCAATGACGGATATGCGATTAAGAGCTACGGCGGTGCGGTGATCAATGAAAACACCAATATTGATCTGCCTTTTAAGGTCCGGAAGAACCATAACGTGATCGGCAAGCAGCGCATCGCCGGACTGTTTAACAAGATGGTGAAGGACGGCGACAGCATTATGCTGGACGCCAGCTCCACCGCCGTCTATGTCGTGAAAGCATTGAAGGATAAAAAGAATCTGACGGTGATCACCAATTCCGTGGAGATCATCATAGAACTGCTGGATGTGCCGGACTGGAAGATCCTTTCCACCGGAGGCGTGTCCAGGGAAGGGTCATTCGCCCTGGTAGGCCCACAGACGGACCGGATGCTGAGGTCGTACCATGTGGACAAGGCAGTGATCTCCTGCAAGGGGATCGACCTGCAGGCAGGGATCACGGATTCCGACGAGCTTCATGCGGACAACAAAAGAACCATGCTGGAATCCGCCAGAGAAAAAATCCTGGTGGTGGACGGCAGTAAATTTGGAAAGGTGGCATTCAATACCATTGCCGGGCTGGGTGAGATCACATCCGTTGTCACAGACGAAAAGCCCGACGAGCAGTGGCTGCAGGCGATGGAGGCTGCAGGGACAGAATGCATCTATCCGGAGTAAATAATGCGACAGGATGATTCGGTCAAATGAAAAGTTTTGATATAAAGACAAAAATATATTTCGGCGACCAGGCGCTGGACAGGCTCTCGGAAATTCCCTACCAGCGGGTGCTGGTCATCACGGATCCGTTCATGGCTCAGAGCAGTATGATCAATCTGGTAACCGATCCTCTGAAAAAGGGCCGCAAGGAATTTGAGATTTTCCAGGATGTGGTTCCGGATCCGCCCATCGAAAAGATTTCCGAAGGCGTGAAAAAAATGCTGGAGTACAGGCCCGACGTGATTGTGGCGGTGGGCGGCGGCTCTGCCATTGATTCCTCCAAGTCTATCCGGGAATTTGCGCTGCGGGTTGACCGCTATGGGGAGGTTGGGCTGATCGCAATCCCAACGACCAGCGGGACGGGCTCGGAAGTGACTTCCTTTGCGGTGGTTTCAGATCCGAAAGAACAGAGAAAGTATCCGCTGGTATCCCGGGATATGACGCCGGATGAGGCGATTCTGGACGCGGAGCTGGTGAAAAGCGTGCCGCCTGCGGTGACGGCGGATACGGGGATGGATGTATTTACCCATGCGCTGGAAGCCTGCGTGAGTACGAACCGGAACGATTTTTCCACGGCTCTGGCGGAAAAATCCATCGAGATCTGCGGCGTGTTCCTGCTTCGGGCATACTTAGACGGCAGAGATACCCACGCTAGACAGAAGATGCACTCGGCTTCCTGCCTGGCAGGTCTGGCATTTAACTCCGCATCATTGGGGCTGAACCACGGGATGGCGCACCAACTGGGCGCTACCTTCCATATCCCCCACGGGCGGGCAAATGCCATGCTGCTTCCGCATATCATTGAGTTTAACAGTGATATCAATAAGCACAGCAAAAGCCAGACGGACTATCTGCCTGCGGTAAAGCGTTACTCCACCGTGGCGCAGATTCTGGGTCTGAGCAGCTATAATAAAATCATGACCGTGCGCTCCCTGGTGAACTGGGTGCAGTTCATGATGAAAGAAATGGATATCCCGCTGTCCATCTCCCAGATGGAGAAGATATCCAAAGAAGAATATTTTGCCGCTATCGACCGTATGGCAGATGCCGCGCTGGCCGACGGCTGTACCGCCACCAACCCGCGGGTGCCGAGCAAGGCGGATATTATGAAAATTTATGAAGCATTGTGGTGAAGCTTAGCTGCAGTCGTGTCTGTTTCCTATGTGAGCAGATGCGGCTGCAGCTTTTAAAATATGTCCGAAATATTTACATCCCTATGGTGTGAGCAAACTTTTAAATGACTGTGTGGAATTAGAACAGCAAGAATATGGTATTGAAAGCCGCAGATTTCTGATGAAAGAGGTCTGCGGCTTTTATGTATAGAAAATTCTATTGACATATAAGTGCATATAGTATATAGTGTGCATATAGATACATCACATTAAAAGAGGAGACAGGACCATTGAAAATATTAATCTCGAACACTTCTGACATCCCATTGTATCAACAGATCAAAGACCAGATTAAGGATGCTATCCTGAAAGAAGAGTTGGTTGAAAATGATCCGCTTCCCTCGATCCGTGCATTTGCCAATGATTTGAAAGTCAGTGTCCTGACGATAAGACGGGTCTATGAAGAACTGGAACAAGAAGGGTTTGTGATAAGCCAGGTTGGTATCGGGACCTTTGTATCTGCAAGTAATATTGAACTGCTCAGAGATTCCAGACGCCGCCTTGTAGAGCAGAAAATGCAGGATATGATACAGACCGCAAAAGCACTGGATATCACTAAGGAAGAACTGAATGCAATGATGGATATTCTTTATGAGGAGGTATGACTACATGGCATCAATTTTAGAGGTTTCCGGATTGAGAAAGAGTTACGGCAATTTTGAACTGAACGATATCAGTTTTACGATTCAGGAGGACTGTATCACAGGCTTTATAGGTGCAAACGGCGCGGGAAAAAGCACAACCATTTATTCTCTGCTGAATTTGGTCCGCAGAGAGGCAGGAACGATCACATTTCGCGGAAAAGATATTTCTGCAGACGAAAGACTGTTCAAGGATAAAATCGGTGTTGTTTTTGACAGCAGCAGCTTTTATGATGAACTGACGATTCAGGAGATGACCTCATTGATTGCGCCCTAATATTCTGAGTGGAATCAGCGTGCGTATCAAGAGTATTTAGATATGTTTTCGCTGCAGAAGGAACATATCATAGGAATGCTGTCAAAAGGCATGAAAATGAAATACGCTCTTGCACTTGCTTTGTCGCACAACGCAGAGCTGCTGATTATGGATGTAAACTG
Source organism: Lachnospiraceae bacterium M18-1 (assembly GCA_000403295.2). Taxonomy (GTDB): domain Bacteria; phylum Bacillota; class Clostridia; order Lachnospirales; family Lachnospiraceae; genus Schaedlerella. The sequence continues at coordinate 951,067 of KE159609.1, forward strand.
GACTATGGTTTTTGACTGTATATAGCGTATATTGTGTTTAAAATGATGGAATATAACCACTTGATACACAAGGCATAGGGAAAAATGTGTATGGAGTAGAGGGAAAAAATGGAATGACTAGCAAGGATAAATGATGACCCTGGATGCTGTTTTTTATTGAAAGAAAACTAGGATGTGAGTAGATTGAAAGCGTCTTTTGAATATTTCTCTATACTTCTTAAACCATAGTTTTGGTGATATACTTATAATTATTTTGAACTTCAATAAAATTTTAAATAGTTTCTTTCAGTTTGACTACAATCTTACCTACTTTTTCTAATAGCTCTGTGTTATAATCAATTCTATTAAAACGGGGGAAAAAGATGAAGAAAATAATAAATATTTTTTTATTAGTGGGAGTAGTTATATCTATAAACATAGCGCTAAAATATTCTACACTACCAGTTCCTATATTTATACCCTACAAATTGGCTGAATTTTGGGTGTCTTCTGTTGAGGAACAGCAACAATATGTTTTGCTTTATGACATTGCAGTTGGTTTTATAATGAGTGCATTGTTTTATTTTATTGTAGAAGAAATACCTGATAGAACTAGAATACATAAGTCGAAACAGTTAATTAAAGGTCCGATTAACCAATTGATTCAATGCATGGAACAAATAATTCATATTGTAGTAGTAAAATATAAAATAAATCAAAACCTATTGGAATTAACTCAAAAAGATTTTCTTGTTTTAGATGGAGAAACTCAGTCTTCTATGGAGGAAATTTCATATACAAAAACTTTATATTATGTTAAAGATCGAAAGAAAAAAAACGCTTTTCATAACTATGGAACTGTCAATGATGTGGTAAAAAATAATCTTAAAGGTATTATGAAAAATGTTTTGGAAATAAAGAATTATGAATACTTTTATGCATCAAATGAGCGTTTAGTGGAGTGCATCCGAAAAATTGAAAGTTGTAACTTAATAAGGTATTATTTAGACAATAAAGATAAGTCTTGTTTTATATTTCATGGAACAAGTAAAGCGATGTTTGAGTTTATCGTTCTCTATTTGCAATTATTAAAGTGTAAAATTCATACAGAATATGCAGTTACAATTCTTGATAGTATAGAAGAAACTGCTAAGTATCATAGTGAAAGAGACAATGGTGTCCTTTGGCAAATGGCGATTGATGCGCAAAATAAGCGACAAGAACAGGCATTAGCTAATCCAACCATGGTTATAAGCAGTTCAAAATATACAACAGGGATCTTTATATCGCAATTAAAGAGAAATCTTTTAGCTAAATTTCTTTTGTTTGATGATATTCAAATAGATAATTTAGCAAATTACAAATACGTTGTATTTGTAGTAGATTCTAAATTGAGAAATAAGGTAATTCACATGTTGAATGAAAAAGAGATACAATCTAGTATTATATTGATTACAGAACAGTTTATTTTAAAAAGAACAATTAGAAATAAGGTTATGAATATCAATAATAACATAGTTGAAGAATTATTTTTCAAAAGTTCTTTCAAGCTGCGCCATTTTCCATTTATATTTAATAAAAATGAACCTTCCGAAAGAAGTATTATAAATATTTTTCATCAAATGGAAACAATTTTATATGAAATAGATAAATAGAGGTACGGCTGAAGGGTAGAAGTCTGTCCCTCTTATAAATATTCAGTAGATAGGCATTGCATGGGAATCCTGCGTCTTGACCTTCTTCTGGAATATGAAACTGGGAAAGGTATCCAGGAATTAATGGAAATGCTCTTAGGCTATGGAGAGGAAGAAGCAAAAACCTTAAATGCGCGGATTAATTATAGCTTGCAGAAGCTGTCACGGATGGAGGAACCCTGAAAAAGCAGAATACGATCATGAATTTTAACATATGGCTGGTGTGTGTCCTGATTGGATTTGTGACAGGAATACTGGCATGATGTTTTTTAAATCAGGTGGTATATGGTGAAATCATGAAGATACTCTTTTTGTAAAGAAATATGTATCCGGGGATCTGTAGGTGACAGCAGCAAACATTTATGAAAATATACTGGGCAGGAAGGTGGTTTGATATGGGAAACGATATCACAGAGATAAATAAGGATACCTTCTGGAAGTTCATTGAAGAAGCAAAGGGACAGTGCGGGAAGGACATGGACGCAATGTTTTCCTGGCTAAATGGGCGGCTCTTAGGCATGCATCCGGAGCAGGCCCTGAAGTTCCATACAATCATACATGGGTATCAGGAGGCAGCCTATAAATATGGGCTTTGGATCGCAGCCTCGCTGATGAAGGAAGATGGCTACAGTGATGACCGGTTTGTCGATTTCAGGGCATGGCTGATCGTCCAGGGGAAAGCGGTTTATATGGCGGCTTTAGAAAATCCGGACTCGCTTGCGGAAGTAGAGCAGTATGGGGATTGTGAATTTGAAATTTTAACCTATGTTGGAAGTTATGCCTATACGGAATTGACCGGACGGACTGCCTATCGGGTTTGTACAGCTGAAATGAGGGAACAGGTCCTGGCAGAAATATCCGGGGAGATCAAGTACCATCCCATGATTGAATACCCGCTGGAAATACAGGATGTGGTGGACGTGTATCCAAAGCTGGGCAACCGGTTTGTAAAAAGATATGGTATCCAGTGCTTCCTTAATGGTTCCATGTGGAATACTTCGCTGCCGGGGATGAAGGAGCTGGTAGAAAAAGGAGCAGATGAGGTGCACAAGCTCCGAATGAAACAAGAGAAAAGCAAAATGAATAAGAAGCAGCCTGGATCGCAAAGAAGATCAAACAACTGAGCTGCTCCACCCATGGACATACGTTGGCGCTGTTTACATCCTATTCACTGATGGGGAGTGTCTACCAGCTTCTGCGGGGAAGCATTCCATTCCCCATGGTGGAGGTATGGCGTCACACCCAGGAAGAGATCATGCGGTTTAAAAAGATGAGCAATGCGGTGCTGTTCGCATCCGGTTCCTGCTGGGAGGGCATGGATTTTCCAGGGGACATGGTGTCCTCTCTGATCATCGTCAGGCTCCCTTTTTCTGTGCCGGACCCGGTACAGGAAGCGAAGAAGGAGCAGTATGGGAATCTGCGGGAATACATAGATGCTGTTGCTGTTCCGGACATGCAGAAGAAACTCCGGCAAGGCTTCGGCAGGGCTATCCGGACGGAGACGGCTACCTGCGTGGTGACGATCCTGGACCAGCGGGCGGCTAGGGGCGGGAGATATTATGAGGACGTACTTTGTGCCCTGCCTCCCTGCCAGATGGCGGAGGGCATCGAGGATGTGGAAAGGTTCATAGGGAAGCGGAAAAATATTCACTATTATATGTAACTCAAACTTCGCACTTTAATAAGTGCCTATGCATCTTGAAAATACAATAAAAACTGGCAATTAAATAGCATGAAACCGTCTGGTTTGGTATAATTGAGTTGTCGAAAAACAATTAAAACCGGAGGCTCATGCTATGAATAAAAGTATAACACAAGCAAACCAGAATGATAAGCAGATTTCAAAATCTATCGAAAAATTTTTTAAAAGATTCCATATCTCCTCGGCATTGAAAGCATCTAATGCCTATAAGAAAAATGGCATTCCCGTTATTGAGGTTTTTCAGTATCTTTTTCTGCTGATCTATTCTAACAGGAGTATGTATATGAGCCTGATCACTGGACGAAATACTCCCGGATTTGCTAAGGATACGGTGTATCGGTTCATGAAGAGGCTCCAGATTAACTGGATACGTTTTACAACTCTGTTGGCTTCTCGGATTATCAGGGACGCGATCGTCCCCTTGGACTCAGAAGACCGCGCAAATGTACTCATAAATGTACTCATCATTGATGATTCTATGTTCGAACGCAATCGTTCTAAAAAAGTAGAGCTTCTTGCAAAGGCCTACGACCACGCAAACCACAGATACCGTTTTGGATTTCGTATGCTTACACTTGGATGGTCAGATGGAAGTTCTTTTCTTCCCGTGAACAGCATTCTTCTCTCGTCTGAAAACAAAAAGAACAGGGTCAATGAAGCTGTGAAGGTTGATAAGCGGACTGCCGGGTACAAACGGAGGCTGCTTTCCATTCAAAAAGGGACACAGGCCATGCTTGAGCTTTTAAAAACTGCTAAGAAAGCGGCAGTTCCAGCAAAGTATGTCCTTTTTGACAGCTGGTTTTCTTTTCCAAGCAGCCTCCATGCAGTAAAGACCATCGGTTATGATGTCATTGGTATGGTAAAAAAGACTCCCAAAATGTTCTTCCGATACAAAGGGGAAGGCATGTCCCTGATTACAATCTATAACCGGAATAAAAAGAGACGCGGCCGTTCCCGGTATCTGCTTTCTGTTTTAGTGGATGTTGTAAAGGATGGGAAAGTCATTCCGGCTAAAGTTGTATATGTGCGTAACCGGAATAAGAGGAAAGAATATTTATGCCTTATCTCTACCGATACAACGCTGGATGAAAATGAAATCATCCGTATTTATGGCAAGCGCTGGGATATCGAAGTTTTCTTCAAGGTATGCAAAAGCTATCTGAATCTTAGCCGGGAATGTAACTCCTTATCATATGACGCAATGACAGCCCACACTGCGGTTGTTTTTACACGATATATGATGCTGTCTTTGGAAAGCAGGGAAGGGAGTGATAACCGTTCGCTGGGAGAACTTTTTCTATATTTTTCTGATGAAATGTCTGACATCACATGGATACAGGCATTTCGAATGCTGCTTCAAATGTTCCGAACCATACTTAACAACAATACAGAGCTGTCCGACGATAAAATCGACGAACTCGTTGATACATTTATGAATACATTACCTGCTTTGCTGAAAGCGCAGCTTCAAGCAGCATAACAGCAGACTTTTGACAACTGAATAACAGCCAGGTATTGAATTTTCAAGGTGCATAGGCAAAATCTATGTGCGAAGTTTGAGTACTTAAAATATTTCTTGAAGCAAATCAAGAGAAATTGGATAGGGTATTGCAGGAAAGTGTAAAAGAAGAAATGTTTCAGACAGCAGAAATCAGGAGCCATTCAGAATGAGTGGCTCCTTTTACGATTGGTGATTGCGTAATGACTGAATTTAAGCTAAAATAGTATTAAATTAGTTCCTGTCTTTGACAGTTAGTAGATTAAACAATCGCTGTATCCCTTGTATTTTCTGGGTTACAGCGATTATTGTCGTTGTTACGAAATATAGTAATTTATTCTTTCCCTTTACTTTTTTTCTGAATGGTTCTCATGCTGCTTTTGGTTATGAATTGATAATCCGTTCGGAAACCACAGACTTCATGGAGAGCATCCGTGATAAACTCTCGTCTGTATAGTGGGATAAATCCCTGTTCCTGTATTTCGGCGAAATTCATTGCTTTTAGTGTATCTAATAATTCTCCGCAGGTGTACTTATAATCCAGTTTTTTCTCAAGAAAACGGTAGAGTGTTAATGCGAGAAAACAAATCAGGAAATGTGCTCTGATCCGGTTTTCATCCTGTAAATAAACAGGTCTTGCAGAAAAATCTGTTTTCATAATCCGGAAACATTCCTCGATCTGCCATCTGCCCTCACTTACTTTCAGGATATCACTGACCTCATCATCCAAAAGGTCTGTGCATACTGCATAGAGTCCGTCGTATCCAGCCTCCTCAGAAATCTTCTTCTCATCCAGATAATATTGGATATCAGCAGCTTCCCCTTCTTCTGTAACTGCTGTTTTTCCAATAAACCGGGCCGGGTCATTGGGATTTTTCCGGTTCTTTTTGGACTTCCCTGAATCCAGCATCTTCTGTGCCCGCTCTACCTGTTTGTCACGGATCGATTTCTGATAAAGGGCATATTTCGGAGAATACGTGATGATCAGGCGCTGATGCAGTTTCTTTGTTGTATAGGGTTCGTCTTTGTAATAAAGCCCTTTGTCATCCTCAGAAAGCTTTGTGATATCGACAGGTGTATCATCAGATACTCTTTTAAAGCCCTGCGGATTTAACGCCCATTCTTTTTCTTCTTTCTTCAGCTTTTTGATGGACTGAGTTACGATATAAGCTCGTTCCCCCATGTGATTATATTCCCTGATGGATTCAGAACCCAGTCCGGCATCACTGCAATAAATGAATTTCTGGCATTCGAAATCCCCAAGGACTTTCTTTTCTAATGGCTTCAGGGATGTCTGTTCATTTGCATTTCCCGGAAAGAGAGAGAAAGCAAGGGGGATTCCATCCCCGTCCATAAACAGCCCCATTTGGATGATTGGGTTTGGTCTGTGTTCTTTACTTTTTCCGTATTTTTTGATGCCATCTTCCTGTTCGATTTCGAAGTAATAATTCGAGCAGTCATAATAAAGGATCTTGTCATTCCTCTTTCCAAGATAGTGGCTGTTTTTATAGACTTCTGCCTGGATGAGGTCACATTCAGCCCCAAGGACATCCAATGCCCGGTACACATCATGGAGTTTGTAAGAAGGCTTCTCTAAAAACTCAGATGCTGCCTTGTAAGAAGAACGCTTGCTGCAAGGCTCCAGAATCCTTGTATAGATCAAGTCAGACAGAATTGCGTTGATATCATACTTGAATTTATATTTCTGTTTTAACTTCCGGCAGATCTTATTCATTTGCAGCTGATAATAAACGGATTGGATAAAAAGATAGCCGCCGCGGAAGAAGGTCTGTTTACCATAATCTAATTGCCTGTCAGCGTGGAATGGAATCAATACTGTTTTTGCTTCTTTTTCCTTTTTATATTTTTCAGTTTCTATTTTCGCTTCATTTTTTGCCCATGCAACCACCTCATCTCTTGTAGGGCCGTGCTCAGGAAGAAGCTGTTCTAAAGTTCCCAGCTTGCGGACAATTGTAGAAGTAGTGCTTCCATTTGCTTTTACATACGATTTGCAGATATAAAAAGACTCTGCATTTTTAGATTTTGTTATGTGAAGATTCATATATCATCCCTCCCACCTCTTATTATATCACACAATAACATAAAATACCATATATAAAAACAAATATTTTGACACAAAAAAAGCAGGTTTTGTGCGACCTGCGAGTACTTTTTGGATTATTCAGTTGTCAAACTCCCGAGTGGCTCCTTTTACGATTGGTGATTGCGTAATGACTGAATTTAAGCTAAAATAGTATTAAATTAGTTCTAGGAAGTCCTGGTTTAGTCATAGAATTTAGTCATAGAGTGATGAAAGGTGGGCGTGCCAAAATGATTTACACAGATGCACAGCTGAAAGAAAAAATCGTAGCGCTGATAGATTCTTTTGAAAATGAAGTGGCTGAATTCAAAGAGGCCAGAAGTAATTTTTCATTCAATGATATTGGAAAATATTTTTCTGCTTTGAGTAATGAAGCAAATTTGCGCGGCTTATCCGAAGCGTGGCTGATTTTTGGGATATCAGACAGTAAAGAGTTTGTGGGAACAGAGTTTCGAAAGCAGGGTGGGCTTCAAAATCTGAAGCGGGAACTTGTAAATGGTACAAATGAGAGATTGACCTTTATGGAAATTTATGAGATGTCTATGAATGAGTGCAGAGTTATCGCATTTCAGATTCCGCCAGCAATAAGGGGAATTCCCACTACATGGCAGGGAGCCGCTTATGCCAGAGAGCATGAATCGGTGTCGCCGTTGCCAATGAATAAAGTGGATTTAATCAGAAGTCAGATTGGAATGGATTGGTCAAAAGAAATCGTGGAGGGCGCTGCTCTGGATGATTTAGATGAGGAAGCCGTGAAGCGGGCAAGAGAATTGTTTTCAAAACGGCAGAGCGACCGTAAAAAGGCACAGGAGATTTTGAAAAAACTGTCCGATATAGAGGTGTTGAATAAGGCGGGAATTACAATAAAGGGCAATATTACAAGAACAGCCTTGCTCCTTTTGGGAAAAAGTGAATCTCATTATTTTTTTGACGGTTTTATTCCGAGAATAACATGGACGCTTTATAATGCGGATAATTCGGTAAAGACTTATGAGCATTTTGATATGCCGCTGTTGTTAGCTGTTGATAAGGTATATTCCAGGATTCGAAATGTGAAGTATCGTTATATAGCAGGACAGCAAACCTTGTTTCCAGACGAAGTGGATCAATATGAGCCGGAGATGATTAAAGAGATTCTCAATAATTGTATTGCACATCAGGATTATCGGCTGAGAGGAAAAATAAATGTAGAAGAATTTGAGGACAAGCTTGTTTTTATCAATGAGGGAGGCTTTATCCCGGAAACAATTGAGCAGGCGTTAGAACCTGGGTATAAACCACCTTACTATCGCAATATGTTTTTGTGTAATGCCATGGTAAATTTGTATATGATTGATACAAATTCTATGGGAATACCTATGATGTATCAGATTCAGAGGGATAAATGCTTTCCGTTACCAACATATAATCTGGATACCATGAACAGGGTCAAAGTTATGGTTTATGGGAAGATATTGGATAAAAACTATACACAGCTATTATATGCCAATGAAGAACTTGATATACACACAGTATTTTTATTGGATAAGGTTCAAAAGAAAGAAACGATTTCCAAAGAGAACTTTAAAATTTTGAGAAAACAGGGATTGGTAGAGGGAAGATATCCAAATTTGTTTGTGTCTTTTAAGGTGGCAGATACTGTAGGGCAAAAGGCAGATTATATTCGGAATAAGGGATTGGATGATGATATATGCAAACAGTTGATTGTAAAGGCATTGGAGAAGATGGGCGAAGGAAGTAAACAGGATTTGATGGAGATATTGGAAAAAGCACTGCCAGAGGTGCTAAGTGAGAATCAGAAGTCGAAGAAGGTATCGAATCTTTTGCAGGCAATGAAAAAGGATGGGCTGATTGCGGCGAGAGGAACAAATCGGTATGCGAAGTGGTATTTGGTTTGAAAGTAATACATTTTAAATAATTAGGGTGAATAATTAGTGACTGCTGATTAAGTCTTAAATGCATGATTTTACTGATTTTTCATTCAATCAGGCGTATAATAAATGCAAGGTAATGAACCATTGGGATTCGTTTTTCATGCAGATAACCTTATATAATATACTTGCAGAGGAGTTAAAATGCCATGTACAGACCGCTTAATAAATTGCAACATTCCTTTTTTGATTTTAATCAGCCGCTTGGGATGCGTATGAATCCCAAAAACAGATGGATCCGTCTTGCTGACCGGATTCCCTGGGATGTTTTCGAAGAAAAATACGCAGAGCTTTTCCCCAGTAATACAGGAAATGTCGCGAAGCCTTTGCGTATGGCCCTAGTGTACTGACCGCATTATATTCCAACAAACCTCCTTGCCTAATTTTCCATCGGGCTGTGTTGGCTTCAATCGACGTAGCTACCGGCTACGCCTCATTCAGCCGCCTTGCCGATGAAAAATTATCCTGCGGTGTTTCATTGGATATAATGCGGTCAGTACACTAGGCTCTTTGATCATACAAAAGAAACTTCTGTTTCCTGACCGTGAACTTGTGGAACAGATTACGGAAAACCCCTATCTGCAGTACTTTATTGGCCTTCCCGGATATCAGGAAGAGCCTCCTTTTGACGCAAGTACATTGACTCTGTTCCGTAAACGTCTGACCCATGAGATCATCATGGAAGCAAATGAGTACATTCTGGATCATGATGATGAAAATACGCCGCCCACCTCAGGAGCGGGGGGAGGCGGAGTCATCAGGAAACATCCCGGACAAACCTGAGAATCAGAGGACATTGATCGTAGATGCTGCCTGTGCTCCGGTAAATATCCGCTATCCCCAGGATGTCTCTCTGCTGAATGAAGCCCGCGAGAAACTGGAAGTGATCATCTATCGTTTTTGTAAAGCTTATAATCTGAAACTGCCAAGGCGGTACAGCAGGAAAGCAAGAAAAGAGTATCTGGCGTTCGCAAAGAGCAAGAAGCATACAACAAAGCAGATACGAAAGGCAATCAAAAAACAGCTTTCCTTTGTACACAGAGACCTTGGCTACCTGGAGCGCTATATGAGTGAAGGCTATGCGCCCACCCGGAAAGAGATTCCTCTTCTGTTGACGATTGGGAAACTTTACGAACAGCAGAAGTACATGTATGAAAACAAAACACATGTAGTAGAAAACCGTATTGTCAGTATCAGCCAGCCATGGCTTCGCCCAATCATAAGGGGAAAAGAGAAAACACCGGTTGAGTTTGGCGCGAAGCTGGATTTAAGCATAGATGAAAAGGGTTATGCCCGGATTGAAACGATCTCATTCGATGCGTATAACGAAAGTCCCCATCTCCAGGAGGCGGTCATCAGGTATTATGAACGCACAGGAAGTTATCCTGAGCGTGTATTGGTGGACCAGATTTACAGAACCAGAGCAAACCGGAACTTTTGTAAAGAACATGGGATCCGGATTTCAGGACCAAAGCTTGGAAGGCCAAGTAAAACCGAACAGGCAAAAGCAGATAAAAAGCAGGAATATCAGGACAATACGGATCGAATCGAAATCGAGCGTGAATTCAGTGTCGAAAAGCATAGTTACGGATTGGGGCTGATCGTAACCCGATTGGAAACAACCCAGCTGATCTCTATAGCGCTGTCTGTATTGACTGCGAATCTTTTAAAAATGCAGAGGAAGATTCTCTGCGCCTTTTTGCGGTTTTTAGAGGACTGTAAAAAGGATAGTAATTTGAAAATACATCTGTTAAATTTTATTGAGTCGAGCAAAGAATTTTCTATAATGTACTAAAAAAATCATTGTAACTTCGACTTAATCAGCAGTCACTACTTATGCTTTTTGTTTTATCTGTATCCTTTTGCTGTAGATGTAATGAAACAGATGCGGCTGTTTGAAAGCTTCGGGTATTTGCACCATTCCAATACGGGGACTTCAGCTGTGATATTGTTTGCTGCCGGATTGGCAGTTTGGATCATTTCTTTTGAAATTTCGAAAAAGATATTTGACGGGAAGGACTTAGTATAAAGTGAACCGTGTGAAACGGCCGGATATCCGGAGGAAAGAGAGAATCCCATTGTATTTCAGGACTTTGAGAAAGGCATAAAGTACAAGGGATTCTCTTTCACTGGGAATCAGGAGAAAAACGGTATGGATCGTCAGTCCCGTGAAAAAACATTACTGCAGTTCAAACGGAATTTCCGCGATCACTTGGGGCGCATTGTCGGTGCCGGCAGTCTTATCCACGATTTTTACCACAAATTGAGAAGCTCCCGCTGCATTTGCAGTGATCTCCAAAAGGGGCTGTCCGGTTGTCTCATCGGATGCGTAAGAAATATGCTCCCACTCAACCTTTGCGCCGGCGGAATCAAAAATCTGAGGAACCAGCGCATGGGTGTCCAGTCCGAAGGGGACAAGGATTGTAAGGTGGAGACTGCTGGGGGTGGCAGCGGCCTTTGTGACGGTGAAGCCCTGGTTCTTTGACGGGCTGCTCAAGCTTCTGCTGCCGGACGGGTCTGCAGATGTACGAAAGGCCAGCTTCCAGTTTCCGCGTATGGTCTTATGCCCCATCGCCTCATGGTACGCCCCTTTATAGGTGCCGATATCTTCCAGCCTTGTGCCTCCGACTGCGTTAAAATCCAGTCTGACTTCCAGGCTATCCGCGGAAGTGAGGCCCGCGGAATCCATGGAAATGCGTACAAGCTGGACAAAAGAGCCGTCATCGCTTTTCCGAGGCTGCATGAATACAGATGTCACCTCTGTTCCGTTTATGAAGGCCGGAGCAAAGAAGGGAAGCGGATCTCCCTCTATAAAGTTTAACGGAGTAAGGAACTCAGAGCTGTTCAATTCTTCGTCTTCTGTCCGTACGGAAAGTGTATAGTACAGGTCATAGCCGTCAAAGTATACATCGGAAATCATGACCTCTACACCGCTGTCATCGGCAATGGTTCCAGGCTCCGTGCTGCTGCCGTTTGCATTGACTTCGGATTTTGCGGTACCAGTGTCTGCATCACTGCCGGATTTTGCGGAGCTTCCGTCTGTATCACTTTGCGGAGCTTCTGCCTTTTTCGAATATTTTTCAATCTCTTCATATGCGGTTTTGTCCTTTGGATCTGTACGGCTGTTGGCTTCCTGGATTTTTTTAAAGAGATTTCCTATAATCGGAAGATCCCTTGCAAGTGCCGGCTGGCTGAAAAGCAGACCGCCGGCACTTATTGTAATCACGGCTGCCGCAGTTGCTGCGGCCCATGCTGCCATCCGCCGCTTTCCCTGCCGTGTATGCGCTGTGTTTGTTTGTTCTGCACTTATTTGCTCTGTATTTTGCTTCACGGTACGTTCCTTTTGGGGCCTGCGGCTCAAAATCTGCCGATATGCTTCGTTCAGCTTTTCATCTACCGCATCGGGAATGACCAGCTCCCGGCAAAGCTCCTGTTTCATTTTTTGTTCTAAATTCATTAATTACACCTCCAAATTTTTGTAACCAATTTGCATAGAAAATGGACTTTCTGCCTGTTATCTGCGGGGCATGGCCTGCCTGGATTCGGAATAGGAAATTTCTTGTAAATAAAGCCTTCTGTACAGATCCCTGCCCCTGGAAAGCCTGGTTTTGATTGTGTTTTCGTTCAGACCCAGGAGCTCGGCGATCTCTTTGACGCTAAATTCCTCCGCATAGTATAAAAGCAGTACGAGCCGGTATTTTGCGTCGATCTGCTCCATCAGCCTGGAAAATTCAAGATTGTCTGTCACCTCTTTTTCCGGGCCGGGGTTCTCATCGTGCTCCCGCAGTTCCTGGATTGATGCCAGTTTATGCCGTTCTTTGAGGATTCTGCGGCAGTGGTTTATCAGGATCTTAAACATCCAGGCTTTGAATACGGAAGGATTTTTCAATGTGCTTATTTTTTCATAGCAGGTCAGCGCCGTGTCCTGGATGGCATCGGCCGCGTCTGGGGCGTTTTTTAAAATTCCGAACGCAATACGGAACATTTCCTGCTTATAGTTTTCGATCAGCGTGATCAGCGCCTCACCGTCGCCGCTCTGGGCCTGCTCGATCAGCGAATGGTTCATGTATACCGCTCCTTTCGTCTTTGCTGCTGCAGCATTACACATATTAAGATAAAATAAAGGGGGAAAAGGTTTCATATTTTTTGAATTAATTGGCTTGACCGGCTTATAAAGAAATCATCAGAGAAGAGATGAAAAATATAGTACTCAAAAGAAAATATCCTTTTATTTTCACAGGCGGCACCTTCTTTCGTGATTTGTTTTTCTTTATTATATCAGGCTTTTTGCAAACTCACAAATGATTCGAAAGAATGCTGCATTGGATTTGATGGAAACGTTACAGGTCACACCTTGACCAGGTGTGACCTGTAACTCAGGCCGCCATTTAAAATTCCCTTCGGCAATGGGCGGCCTGAATACCAGCTTTTATGTGCATCCTCCCGACCAATCAGCGTGGTGATTGGTCGGGGTGTGACATGTAACATGGAAACACCTTATACAAAAGAATTTTGCCTGGGCCGTTGAATAAAATATTGGAAAAGTGTATAATAAAAATAGATAATATATGAGCTGTTTTTATGGAAAAATGCATAAAATAGATCATATATTATCTATACTGAAAAGAAACTGTATATGCAAAGGAGAGGTGTAATAAGATGGCGGCAGAATATGTATGGGAGACGCCGGAAGAGATGGATCTGCTCCTGGCGCAGAGAATACGAAGGATTCGGAAGCGGCGTTTAGTTTCACAGGAAAAGCTGAGCCAGATGAGCGGAGTCAGTTTTGGATCAATCAAGCGTTTTGAAACGACAGGAAAGATTTCCCTGCTTTCCCTGACAAAGCTTGCGGTTGCGCTCGACTGCGGGGATGAGATCCGAAATATGTTTACACAGATTTCATATCGGAATATAGAGGAGGTTATTCGTGAAGGCAGATAGATATCTTAAGGTGCTGTATCAAGGCAGGCTGGCAGGTACACTGGCCCTTACACCGGAAAAAAAGGCGGCATTCGAGTATGCAGACGAATGGCTGAAGGACGGTTTTTCCATCAGTCCGTTTTCCCTTCCTCTGAAAAAACAGGTATTCATCCCTCAAAAAGACTATTTTCACGGCCTGTTCGGCGTATTTGCGGACAGCCTGCCGGATGCGTGGGGAAATATTCTATTGAACAGGCTTTTAAAGAAAAAGGGGATCAATGCGGATCAGATGGATATACTGGACCGGCTGGCAATTGTCGGGAGTTCCGGAATGGGGGCATTGACCTATCAGCCGGAAATACAGGTGGCAGAGGAGGGGAGCGGCCTGGATCTGGATTATCTGTCAGAGCAATGCCAGAGTATTTTGGAGACAGAATACGCGGAGGAACTGGACCGGCTTTATCACCTGGGAGGTACCAGCGGCGGCGCAAGGCCCAAAATCATGACAAAAATAGGGGAAGAGGATTGGATTATTAAATTTCCGGCTCGACATATAGATGGGGAAGAGAGCGGATTTATGGAATACGAGTACGCAAAGTGTGCGGCTGCATGCAAAATCCAGATGTCCGAGACAAAATTATTTCCTTCTCAGAAGTGCAGTGGATACTTTGGAACAAAGCGATTTGACAGGGTGAGGGCGGACGGTGCAGGTGAAACGAAAAAAATTCATATGCTGACAGCGGCCGCATTGCTGGAATTGGATTTTGAGAAGCCGAGTCTGGATTATCACAGCCTGATGAAGCTGACAAAAATTTTAACAAGAAATAACCAGGAAGATATGCAGAGTATGTTCCGCAGGATGTGTTTCAATGTGTTTGCCCACAACCGGGACGACCATTCGAAAAATTTTTCGTTTCTTTATGATGAAGAGAAAGATTGCTGGCGGCTGAGTCTGGCATACGATCTGACTTACAGTACGACATATTATGGTGAGCATACCACAACCGTGGACGGAGAAGGGGCTTCTCCGGGAATCAGAGAAATCCTGGCAGTGGGAACAGCGGCTGGGCTGGGGAAAAGGTACTGTGAAGCCGCTGCGCAGGAGATTTTGGAGAAGGTGAAACAGATGCTGGGGAGGTATTTATCATGCGGTTGTTTATGGAAGTTATGACTTTCGGAGGGCAGAAATTATGCTGAACATCATTTTCAACAGAGGCACAAGGGACATCGAAAATAGGAATTATGTGTTTAGCCCGGACACCTATTTTAAATATAACTATGAGGAAGAATGGTTTGAGGATGAACTGGTGAAGGAAATGGTTTTGGATGTAGACAGTTCATCGGTAATATCTGCGCATGCAATTGACAGTCCAGTTCTTGGGGCAATCGCTCCGGAAAGACTGTCAGGCGGTGTGAAAGCCCTTATTATTATGTACAAAGAGCCGTCTTTAATAGTGAACGCCTCTTCCTGCGGGAATAATTGTGCAAAATGGATATTAGAGATTGGGAAAATACAGGATATTACCATCAGGCCCGGATATGAGATGGAGTTTGAAGAGCCTTTTGAAATCTGTATCAAAAACAGTGGAAAAGTGGTTCATAGCTACGTTGATTTTCTAAAAGAATTTCAGGAGGTGGAGATTTTTGAAGGGGAATATCAAAGTGATTGTCTCCACCAAAAAGCTGCGTTATGAGTTAAATCTGCGCAGGAATATTACGGTGATTCAGGGAGACAGCGCTACAGGGAAGATCACTCTGATTCAGATTGTAAGCGATTATTTATCCGGAAGGACGAGGACCTGGAACGGAAGTGATATGTAACAAAAAATGTGCTGTCTTATCAGGAGATACAGAGAGTGCAGTGATACGGTTGAAAGCACTGGCGGATGCAGTTGTATTTGTAGATGAACAGGAACGATTTTTGTATTCGAAGGTATTTGCAGAGACTGTGTTAGATTCAAATTGTTATTTTGTGTTTATTGCAAGAGACGGGCTGAATATGCTGCCGTATAGTGTGAATGAGATTTATTACCTTAAGAACAGCGGTTATTATCAGAATACCAGGCAGGTGTATAATTCCATGCATCAGGTATATCCTCAAGGTATCTGATATGATCAAGGCTTTATAAGTTTATCCTGGATTTCCCGCTGTTATGCTTGACATATTTTTGCTCTGAGAGTATCATTTTTAATAGGATAAGTATCTGAAAAATCAACGGATACGACAGAAAAAGTTCATTTCTGAAAGCGAGGAACAAATCAATGGCAAGTACTCATGAGGAACAGATCAGGATCGTGCAGGAAACTGTAGCCGGCAAGGAAATCACCTTTGCCCATGTGATGGGAAGCCCGGCTCCGATCATATATCAGAAACTGGGATTAAATCCGCAGGTGGACTACCGCTCATCTGCGATTGGGATTATGAACATGACACCGCCGGAATCCGCAGTCATTGCGTCGGATATTGCGGTGAAAAGCGGGAATGTCTATCTCGGCTTCGCAGACCGTTTTACCGGGACGCTGATCATTACAGGCGATATCTCGGAGGTGTTTTCCGCAATGACGGAGATCGTGGACTATTTCCGGGATTCCCTGGGGTATGTAGTCTGCGGCATTACGAAGAGATAAGGCAGAGGCAAAAAAAGTCTCTGATGACTGAGAACAGGATCAAGGGCGTATCTGTGAACTACAGCAGCTACGGGACAGGAAGTGACGCGATGGCTCGAATTACAAAGGAGGAACTGCTGGAAAAGCTGTTCCATAACGATTATGAACATCTAAAGGGAAAGCGGCTGCGCATGACGCGTGTGCGGGTTCCGGGCAAGGAGGTTTGTCTGGCACATGTGCTCAGCCCGTCCGAGACATGTATCTATCAGAATCTGGCCCTGCATATCGGTGTCCATGAAGGGGAAGACCATACCGGTGAATCCATCGGCCTGATTCGTTTCACCCCATGGGAAGCGGTGGTGGCAGCAGCAGATATAGCGGTAAAAAGCGCGGATGTGCAGGTTGGATTTATGGATCGCTTCTGCGGTTCTCTGATCCTCACCGGAGGTTTGTCACAGGTTCAGACCGCGGTGGAAGAGGTGGTCAGATTTTTTGGTGAAGAACTGGGCTTTCGGACCTGCGAAGTCCATAAAAATTAAGATGACAGGAACAGGAAGTCAATATGAAAAAACTTTTTTTGATGGGCAGGAGCGAAGCGGGAAAAACCTCTCTGACACAGGCATTAAAGGGCGAAGAGCTTCATTATGTAAAAACACAATACACCAATACCAGCGAGGACACGATCGATTCTCCGGGGGAATACGCGGAGTCAAAGTGCTTTAGTGTAGGACTTGCCTGCTTTTCCTTTGAGGCCGATGTGGTGGCGATGGTTCAGGCGGCAGACGAGCCGTACAACCTGTTTGGGCCTGGAGGCCGTTCGTTTATCCTGCGTCCGCTCATAGGGATTATTACGAAGGTGGATTCGCCCTATGCCAATATTCCGATGGTCAGGCAATGGCTGGTCAATGCAGGATGTGAACGGATCTTTCTGATCAATAATGTGACCAGAGAAGGAATTGACGAGTTGATGGAGTATCTGTCGGAGGATCTTCCCGTCCTTACACTGCAGCAGGCGAAAGACAGGCAGGCACTGGGACTGAATGAATGGGATGCTGTGCCGCTGGCCGGAGAATGACAGACTTGCCTGAAAAAGATAAAAATAAGAAAAACGGAGACTGCTGAATATAGTGGTCTCTTTTTTTCATTTAAGTGGGGATATTTTTGTCACTGAAACGTCTAAAGGAAAAGACAGACTTTGGTGATCATGAGGGGATTTATTTGAGGATGAAAAGAGGAACATCCTATTCCCAGAAGATTTACCTGCTTTATCCGGAGTTATACCGGATTTTACAGATATATATCAGCGAAGATGTGTCAAAGGAAGAGGTATATAAAGTTGCTTCTAATATAAAGCTGATCGGGACAGAAGAAATCATGGATCCGGATGATGTGAAATGGACAAGCTGGAGCGCAGATGTTCAGGAGGAAAGCCGGTGGAAGTCCGGGGCATCTGGAGGAGATGTACGTACTTTTGTTTTGCGGAAGGATCTTAAGATTCATAAGATAGGAGAACAGATTTCACTGGAGGTATCGGGAACGGATTCGAATGGAAATGCCATATGGACGGCGGAAAAAGAGACAGGAATTGATATTACCGCATCAGTGGAATCCGTGGAAGTTGCGGATGACCTGTCTCTCCTGGAGGAGGAGTATATTTATGAAGGCTGGAAAAAGGCTGTCGGACCGGACGGGAAACTGTTGAAGAACCAACTGTCCTATATAAAGTGCGGGGACGGGATTGACACCCTGGACGAAGTTATTAAGACAGAAGAGACGGAGCAGAAGCTGGTTTTCATCACGACGGTCTATACCAACCAGGGCGATCAGGAGATCAACAACATGCTATATAAAGGAAATCTGATGCTGCTCAGAGAAGCAGATGACGAATATCAGGTGTATACATATGAGGGAGGCAGTCATTTTCCAGTCGTTGGAAGCGGCTATGACGAAGCGTCCGGTAAAACATATGACCGCATTGAACAGAGCGGAGTGGCCTGGACCTGGGGATATTGGACACCTCGTGCGGATTATGGCAATGGGGGTAATTATATTTCGCTTAAGGCGGGGGAAAGTATCAGGACAAAAGAAGCCTGGATTGTCAATGAGCAGGATCTGGAACATTTATACCTGAATCTAACCGGTGAAAGTATGGAATTTAATGAGGATATGATACGTACAGGACTGGTAGATGTAAGGCAGTAACCGATAATAGGCCGGGAATCAGAAGTGCGCTGGCTCCCGGCTTGTAAAATCAGGAGCGGCGGCACAGCCTCTCGGCTGCACCGCCGCTTCACATCAAACAGCTATCACGCCACTGTTTTTAATATACGTCTTTCCACTCGTCGATATTGTCTGCGTCGAACTTGAACGGCGCGCCCAGGATCATCTCTGTACCGCCGTCATCTGCTGCAACGATTTCATAATCGCCCATGTCGCCTGCGGTGAACTTGTCGCCTTCTGCGCCTGTGATGGTTCCGTCAACCAGTGCCATGGAAGTATAAGCTCCAAGGCGTCCAAGGTCGATGGGGTTCCACAGATACATATACGGGCAGGAGTGTTCATCATCGTCGCCGATGTACTCAGCCATTTCAGACGGAAGTCCAAGTCCGGTCAGCTTCACAGAAGACTTTTCATCCTGAAGAACCTTTGCCGCCGCGTTGATACCAACGGTGGTCGGAGCACAGATTACTTTCAGATCCGGGTATTTTGCAAGCAGAGCCTGTGTCTGGTCGGTGGATTTCTGCGGCTCGTCGTCACCGTAAGCAACCTCTACCAGCTCCAGTCCGGAATACTTGTCATCGCTTTCCATGACTTCCTTCATCGCGTCGATCCATGCATTCTGGTTTGCTGCCTGTGATGTAGCAGACAGAACTGCCCACTGTCCTTCACCGCCGGAGATATCAAGTACAGCATCCATCAGAGCCTGTCCGATCTCCTGTACACCTGCCTGGTTTACAAATACCTGGCGGCTGTCCGGATTGGTCTTGGAATCTTCACAGCATACCTTGATGCCTGCATCCATTGCTTCTTCCAAAGCTGCCTGCAGCGCGTTCTCATCATTTGCCGCGATACAGATGGAGTCCACACCCTGGGAGATCAGGGACTGGATTACGGAAACCTGTGCGTCCGCTGTCGGAGCTTCCGGATGCTTTACGATTGCCGTGCCGCCTGCTGCTTCAATGACTTCCTGGAAACCGTCCGCTGTTTTCTCGTTGAACGGGTTTCCTGCAGATTTTGTAACGATCGCATATGTACCGCTGCCGCTTTCTCCGCCTTCGTCACCGACTTCTTCCGCATCGTCGCCTGCATCGTCCGTAGCTTCGCTGCTGCTGCCGCTGTCAGCTCCGCTGTCGTTGTTTCCGCTGCCGCATCCGACTGCCAATGTAGCAACCATAGCTGTGCACAATAAAACGCTTAATAATTTTTTCTTCATGCTTCTTTCCTCCCTGGAATATGATTTTTTATACAAAGTATCCCCTGTCCGGCGGATACCTGGTACCATAATGAGTGAATAAAAAGGTTTCAATATAACAAATAATACAACAGATGATCTTTACGCTTTCTTCTTCACATTCAGTTTTGCTGAGATGTTCGGCAGCAGTACCGCCAGGATCAGCAGGATTCCCAGTATGATCAGGATCAGCTGCGGGTTCATGTTGATCTGTCCCAGGCCGATCCGCAGGCAGATGATGGTGAAGCCGGAAATGATTCCGCCCAGCAGCCTTCCTTTTCCTCCGGAGGTGGAGATCCCGCCGAACACTGCCATCGCGATGGCGTCCATCTCAAATCCGTTTCCGGTGGTGGTGTTCGCCCCATAAAGGACGGAAGTCAAAAACAGTGCTGCCAGCCCGGCCATGAATCCCATCACGGTATAGATGATGAGCCGGATGGTCTGTACATGGATTCCGGAATAATATGCCGCCAGCCGGTTGGAACCAATGGCATATACGCTCCGGCCGAAGGTGGTCTTTGCCAGGACCACGCTGAACAATACGGCCATGAGGATCACGACAAAGAAAATGTAGGGAATGATCCCGACTTTCCCGGCGATCATACGGAATCCGTCCGCATTGGTCAGGGAAATGGATCCGCCGCTTCCCAGTGCGATCTCCGCGATTCCGCGGAATACGATCTGGGTTCCCAGCGTTACGATCATGGGCGGCAGTTCCTGAAAGTTGGTCAGGATCAGTCCGTTTACCAGGCCGCACACCGTACCCACCAGTAAAGCGACCAGGATTACCATCCCGAAGGGAAGTCCCTTGTTGGCGGCCATGCAGGTCATCGTAGCGGACAGGCAGACCGTAGCGCCTACGGAGATATCAATCTCGCCGAGTACCAGGATGAATGCCATCGGAAACAGCAGGAACATCTCTGTCAGGTACTTCGGCATTTCTCTCAAAACGTTGCTGAACTGATAGCTTTGGGAGATACCTGCGCATAAAATATTGATCAGGATAAACAATACGACTAACATGCCTTCCCAGCAGAATAATGTCTTTTTCAGAGATTTCTCCGGGACATGGGCAATCGTTCTTCCGGATTTTCCAGCCATAGTTACATCTCCCTCCCTTTCAGATTGTTCTTATCCATCATGCGCTGCGTGATGACATTGAGCACGATTACGACCAGGATGATGACGCCCTTTACCGTGTTCTGCGCGATCGCTTCGATTCCTACAAGAGGAAGCGCTTTCGCGATGATCGCCAGGATCAGAGAGCCTAAGAGCGCTCCGGCTACGCTTCCCCGTCCGCCGGTCATGCTGACGCCGCCGATGACGCAGGCCGCGATGACATCCATCTCTCTGCCATACAGCATATTCGGCTGTGCAGAGGAGTAAATAGATACTGCCAGCGCGCCGCACAGTCCGGAGAGCGTACCCATCACGGTATAGACCAGCAGCTCCACATTTGCCGTATTGATACCGGAGATCTGGGCCGCTTCCCGGTTGCTTCCCACCGCATAGACCATTCTTCCGATCTTGGTCCACTTCATGACGATGAAGAAAATGATATAGCAGATCACCATGACGATGATGACGTTGTTCACTCCGAGTACGCTTCCCAGTGCAAAGTCCTTAAAGGTTCCCAGGTTTTCCGCGCTGGCCCACTGGCTGTTGGCGATGATGTAGGCAAGCCCCCGGTATATGTACATAAAGCCCATTGTGGCAATGATCGGCAGTACCTTTCCTCTGGAAATGATCAGTCCGATCAGCAGGCCGCACAGCGCGCCGATCCCGATGGCGATGAGGAATAATACGAATGTATTCTGCATCATGCCGTATTTCATCAGCATCCCTACCGACATCCCTGAAAATGCAAGCGTGGAAGCGATGGAGATATCAATTCCGCCGATCAGCAGTACGCCCAGCATACCTAAGGTCATGATCATGATGACCGCATTGTTTTTCAACATATCCGAAATGGATTTTAATGTCATGAAAGAAGGACTCCGCAGCGAGATCACGATACAAAGGACGATCAGTACGATCAGCAGGCTCGCTTCACGGGAATCGGTAATCTTCTTTAAGACTGATTTATTCTCTTTCATCTTCCCTGTTTCCCCCTTACTTTGATTTTTCCATGGCAAGCTCCAGGATGCCTTCCTGGGTTGCCTCGCCCCTGCTCAGCTCCCCGGTTACCTTTCCGCCGCACATGACGATGATCCGGTCGCTCATGCCTAAGATCTCCGGCATTTCGGAGGAGATCAGGATGATGGCATATCCCTTCTGGGCAAGATCTCCCATGATCTGATAAATCTCAGCCTTTGCGCCGACATCGACACCCTTGGTAGGTTCGTCCATGATGACCACTTTCATTTCCTGCCCCAGCGCCTTGGCGACCACTACCTTCTGCTGGTTCCCGCCGGAAAGGGAGGAGGCCGGATCAAAGATGGTCACAGCCTTGGTATCCACATCTTCCAGAAGCTGTTTGGAAATCTCACGTTCCTTTTTCTCATCGTTGAATCCGTTCTTGGCGTATTTGCCCATGGTGGGGAGGACTACGTTTCTTCCCAGGCCCCAGCTCATGATCAGTCCTTCCTTCTGCCGGTCCTCGGGGAGCAGGATGATGCCCTGCTTCATGGCATCGGAGGGCTGTTTGATCTGGACCGGCTTTCCTTCCAGATACACCTTTCCTTCATCCGGCTTCGTGATGCCGCATACACTCTCCACCACTTCGGTCCGTCCGGCTCCGACCAGTCCGGTGAGCCCGACGATCTCGCCTGCATGGACGCTGAAAGAGACATTCTTATAATACCCCATTCTGGAAAGCCCTTCCACCTTCAAAACCTCCGCGCCGATCTTGACCTCCGGCTTCGGGAACAGGTCTTTGATCTCACGTCCGACCATGGCCTTGATCAGGTCTGCGTTAGTGATCCCGTCTACGTCATAGGTTCCGATATACTGGGAATCCCGGAATACGGTGACTCTTGTTGCCAGACGGTACATATCTTCAAAACGGTGGGAGATAAAGATGATAGATACTCCGTCGTCCCGCAGCTTATCTACGATCCGGTACAGCTCTTCCGATTCATTCTTAGTCAACGCGGCCGTAGGCTCATCCAGAATGATGATCCTTGCATTGGTGGAAAGTGCCTTGGCGATCTCGACCATCTGCTGCTGCGCCACGCTGAGCGCCCCCATCTCGTCCGTAGACTTGAAATCTGCATTCAGCTGCTGCAGAAGCGCCGTAGCTTCCTCATTCATCTTTTTCCACTGAATCATCCCGTTTTTGATGATCTCATGACCCATGAAGATATTCTCCGCAACGCTCAGATCCGGATAGGATGTGGGATGCTGGTAAACGGCTGCGATTCCTGCCGCCTGTGCGTCCCTGGGCCCTTTGAAGTCTACTTTCTGTCCGTCTAAGAACATCTCGCCTTCTTCGGCTTTATGAACACCGGTAATGACTTTTATAAATGTAGATTTTCCGGCGCCGTTTTCACCCATCAGTGCATGAACTTCGCCCTTTTTCAGCTGAAACTGCACGTTGTTCAATGCCTTTACGCCGGGAAATATTTTCGTAATTCCTTTTAATTCCAAAACATAATCCGACACCTGCTTTACCCTCCTTCTTTTTTATCCCATAGGATGCGGAAAAGCTGCCGGCGGCAGGTTTCCCGTATGAACTTATTCTATCAGCAGGCAGTTTTACATAAAACAGCAATTTTCTTCGATTAAGGGTAAATTTTTTCTGTGGCATTTTTCAAAAGTATTTGCTAAAATGATACTGCAACTTGAATGTCCGGAAGGGTTTTTCTGTACAAAGGGGACGGGAATAGGATGAAGCTGTTAATTGCGGATGATGAACTGTTGACAAGGGAAGGGCTGGCTTCCTCGATTGACTGGGACAGCCTGGGGATCGACCAGATCTTTCAGGCGGATGACGGCCTGCGTGCCTTACATATCGCGAAGCTGCAGGAGCCGGATATCATTTTATCGGATATCCGTATGCCGCGGATGAACGGGATTGAGCTGGTGGAAAAGCTGACGGAGCTGCTGCCTGACACCAGCATTATTTTTATGAGCGGTTATTCGGATAAGGAATATCTGAAAGCGGCAATCAAGCTGAAAGCCATTGATTATGTAGAAAAACCATTGAACCCGGAGGAGGTTCGGGCAACTGTGGTGGAGGCCATCAACCGCCGGCAGCAGGTGCTGCGCTCCAGGCAGAATGAGAATCTGCTGTCCATGGAGACTGAATCAAACCTGGCGCTGCTGCTGACGAAGCCGTACAGGGACAACAGCCGGCAGATCGAAGCCCTGACAAAGGAGCTCTCCTTCCGCATGCCGCCGGAGAGCGGCTTCGTGACTTATATCGTGAAGCTTCGGACCGAGGAGCCTATCTCGGTCCTGATCAAAGGAATCCGGGAGAATCTGAAAAGCTTTCTGAAGAATTTTCATATAAATGCGGTCTATATACGGATGCATGCGGTGTATCATGTGTTCCATCTGATCGGGGAGGGCGGCGCGCCTTCTGCGGCCGTGCTGTCTTCGATTGACCTTTTTTTCAAAGAGCAGTTTCGGCCCTTTGGATTTTTTGTCATGAGCCGGGGAGATACGGTCAGCGGGATTACAAGGGTCTATCAATCCTATACTTCGGCGGTGGTCGCCATCCAGAACAGCTTTTTCTTTTCCTCCGGTACGCTGTTTACTCCGGATGACACAGGGGGAGGATTTACATTTGCGCCGGAAGGCACGGCGGGGGTGGAAAATGATACGGAGAGCTTTGCCGATGCACTGGAGGCAAAGGATTCGGACCGCTGCATGGCATTTCTGGACAGCCTGTACCAGAAATACTGCAAGAATTACGGGATGCTGCCGAACCAGATCAAGGATGCATATTACAGATTGTTTAATGTTTTAAATGACTGCCGTCAGAAATGGAAGCTTTCCGCAGATTCTGCAGGGACGCATTCCAGCGAAAGTATTATTGAATTTCTGGAAAATTGTTTTACATACGAGGAACTGCATCATGCGCTCCAAGAGCGCACAGAGCTGATGTTCCGGCGGCTGGATGCCGCCGCCCCGGAGGATAATGTGATTTTTCTGATCAAGGATTATATTGCGAAGCATTACGGGAGCGATCTGCTGTCCATCAAGGAGATCAGCGATTATGTACATCTGTCGGCATCCTATGTCTGTACGTATTTTAAGAATCAGACCGGGCAGACGCTGAACCAGTATCTGACGGAATACCGTATGGAAAAGGCGATGCGCCTGCTGGAGGATGCCAGGAACCAGATTGCGGATATTTCTGCCAAGGTGGGATACAGCAACGGGAATTATTTCAGCAAGAGCTTTAAAAAGTTTACGGGACTGACGCCGTCAAAATACAGGGAGAAGATGCTGGGTTAATGGAATGTAACGAAGGATCACAGATATCAGGGGGAAAGCTGCACAATGAGATCACTTTTTCAGGGAATTACACATTTTTACCGGAATCTGCGCCTGCAGACAAAGCTGACGATCACCCATCTTGTCATCGTATCGATCCCGATGATCGCGATTCCGGTGCTGTTTTTTACGCAGCTTTATGGTATGATCGTTGCGGATACTGTGCGGAAGGAGCAGGAGGCTGCCATCCAGACCGCGCCTATGATCGAGGAGACTGTGGCGGATATCCTGGCCGTCCATGGACAGCTGACAGAGCATGAATTTTACAGCAGGCTGGTCAACCCGGCTCGGACGGAAGACCTGGAGAATTTTGCGGATTCGAAAGAGGCAGAGGAGTTCAGAACGGAAGCCGAAAGTCTGGCAGAGGGCAGTTTGATCAGAGACATCCGCCTTTATGTGGATATCCCTGACGGCGGAGATCTTTTTTCGGACAGCGCTTTAAGTCCCCTGGCAGAGTCTATGGACCGGGTGCGCAGGACCTACTGGTATGGGATCTTCGCGGGGGAGCCTTCCACCAGCAGGCTGTTCTGTCCGTCGTTTTATCTTGGGAGCTATGAGAAGAGAACATACGGGGATATGGCTTATATTTCCAGGGGGCGGACGATCTACGAAGGGAGATGGGTTACTTTTTATCTGGCCGTTTATTTTTCTCAGGAACACTTAGACGAGCTTTTGAAAAATAACATGAGCTCCAACAGCAGTGTGGCCTATATCATCAATAATCGTGACAGTATGGTTGCTACGACGGATATCGCGCTGTCGGGGACATACCATTTCAGTTATGATGCGGTGCAGGAAGCGGTTATGTCCTCCAACAATTTTATTTCCAAAAATATTTTGGGTGAGGATGTGTATGCCGGATTTAATCGAATCCGTAATACGGACTGGTTTATGGTGGTGGCGGTGCCGTCGGAGCCGCTGATCCAAAAAAGCCGGTTTTTTATCGGCCTGTTCGTGTTGGTCTATCTGGGGTGCATCCTGGCGTCCTTTATGATCGCTACGCTTTTGTCACGGTCTCTGACCAACCGTCTGTCCGCAGTCATCGACCAGATGTCGAAGTGCCGTCTGGGGCTTCCCGCAGCCCTTCCGGATTCGGACGCCCAGGATGAGATCGGTGAGCTGGTGGATTCCTACAATTATATGACCCATATCATCCATGACCTTGTGGAAGAGCAGGCAAAGGCGGCGGAGGATCTGCGGATTGCCGAATTTAATTCCCTGCAGGCGCAGATGAATCCGCATTTCCTTTATAATACGATGGATATGATCAACTGGCTGTCCCAGCAGGGGCGTTCCCAGGAGGTGACCATGGCCGTGCAGAAGCTGTCCCGGTTCTATAAGCTGACCCTGAGCCGGAAGCAGTCCTTGAGCACCATCCAGGACGAGCTGGAGCATGTGTCGATCTATGTGGAGCTTTTGAACATGCGGTTTGCGGATAACATTGACTTTATCGTGGATATGCCGGACAGCCTGATGGAGCGTCCGATCCCGAAGCTGACTTTCCAGCCCGTGGTGGAAAACTGCATTCTCCACGGCATTATGGAGAAAGAGGAAAAGGAAGGAACCATTGTGCTTACCGGATGGGAGGAGGAGAACGGGATCGTACTCCTCATTTCCGACGACGGGGTGGGGATTGAGCCGGATATACTGGAGAATATTCTTGTGGAAAAAAAGAACGGGGCGAAAAGCTCCGGGACGAATATTGCGGTGTACAATACCCATAGGCGCCTGCAGCTTATGTACGGCACGGAATATGGGCTCAAATACAGCAGCACGCCGGGAGAGGGGACGGAGGTGGAGATCCGCATCCCATGATAAGCAGTACATTAGGTTGGATTTCCTTTTGGCTGGTTATCAGAAGACTTATGTGATTTCAGGTCTAAGAGTAAAACGCAGTACATATCTATGAACAGAGGGTCAAAGGCTCATTATTTTATTCTATAGGAAACTTCTCCGAGTTTTCCTATAGAATAAAACCCTCCGGGGGATGCGCAGCTACGCGCGCGGAACAAAAGCTGCGCTGCTAAAAATGTAACAGCGCGGGAGTGTGCGAAGCGCACTTTTGTTCTGCAGAATTATCTTTTTTAGGAGAATGTTAGAACGATGAATCAGAAAATGAAGAAAATATGGCTGGAGGTGGGACTGGCCGTTGCACTTGTCGTAAGTTTAAGCTTTCTTGGAGCAAAGATGGGCTCCGAGCACCAGAAGAAAGAAGCAAAACTGGAACTGGCGGAGGCCGAGAACAAGTCTGCCGCAGAAAAGCAGGAAGGCAGTACGGCTGACGGGGCATCCGAAGGAAATGCGGAAGCCGGGTCAGGAGCATCAGATCCGGCACCTGCACCCGAAGCAGAAGAAGTGATCGCGGACGGACAGTATCCGATCATGGGGAAAAGTTCGGTGACCGTGGAACAGATGGTGTCCTATTTTCTTTCGGCCGAGCTGCCTTATCCTGCGGAGCAGCTATCCAAGGGCGGGGCAGATTCTATTGAGACGTTCTGCCAGATGTACTATGAGGAGGCGGCGGCAGAAGGAGTGCGCCCGGAGGTTGCGTTTGTCCAGACGATGAAGGAGACGGGGTGGCTGCAGTACGGCGGGGATTCCTCCATTGAACAGTTCAATTTTGCCGGACTGGGTACCACGGGAGGCGGAGTGGCGGGCAATTCATACCCCGATGTCCGTACCGGAATCCGGGCACAGATTCAGCATTTAAAGGCATATGCCACCGCGGATGCGCTGGCTCAGGAGTGCGTGGACGACCGCTATGAATATGTCATGAAAGGGTCTGCCCCATATGTGGAATGGCTGGGCCAAAAAGAGAACCCGGGCGGCCAGGGCTGGGCGACAGCGGAGAATTATGGATATTCGATCGTGGAGATGATCCATAGTATGAACCAGATGAAGTGACAGATCATATAAAAGGTGCTGCCGGCTGTTCTTAAACAGGTATGATGCAGGGCTCATTATAATAAGGAATTTTTTTGTCATGAGTAACAAAGAACATATTTTCAGACTTTGCCTGCGCCAAAAGCAGCTTATCAAAGGGATTTTTATGCCGAGGTGCATCTTTCGGATACTCCAATGTATCAATCGTGAGAATGTGGTCAAGTTTTCCTTCAAGCAGTAAAAAATCTGCTTTTTGGCAGGCTTCGGCTAATTGGCTGCCAGTATATGGAAAATCTTCAGAGTGGGCAGCATGCTTCACTACAATTTCCCAAATAGATGCAATGCTGTAATAGATAGTATTCTCAGGATTTTCCAAAAGGGTTCTGGCATGACGCGGTAATTCGCTGCTGTTGGTAACAGTCCACACGATAATATGTGTATCAAGTAAAAGATTCATAGGCGCTTCACCTCAAACATATCAGCAATTTCATCATCCCACTTATCAAAATTGGGGGTATCCGTAATGGTGCCGATTCCTGTTCCAAATCGTCTTGAGGGATCGGCGGTGATTTCTCTTACAGTTTTTTGATTCTCTTTTCCTGTTAAAAAGACAGAGGTCATATTGTTAATCTTGTTTTTATTATGCATCGCTTCCGCTGAAAATGCAATATAATTTAGCAGGCCGGACAGAAATGAAAAAATACGATTCACAGCAACAGATTGATTCTTAAGATTTTCGAAACTCCTTGACAAAAAAGCATTTGCCCGCTATGATATTGTTTAGTTCATTTGGAGTTAACAATTTTGTAAAATTTCAAAGGTGTTGAGAAAGAGGAGTACATAATTACTTCCCACAGAGAGGACGGCCCATCGGCTGGAAGGCGGTCCGGGTATGAGGATTATGGAACGTGGCTTTTGAACCGGATGCCAGAAGCGGGACAGGGAATCGTTGTTTGCTGGGGATACCGTCGTATACGGAAGAGCTGCCGCCGGCAGTTCCAAGCAGGACAGCGAGCAGCCCGGGATTCTGCGGGTAAGGCATCCCGTGGCGGTTTACGTTACAGAACCAGCAGTTATGTTATGGGGCGGCATGAAAAGCGGTGCGACCGTTTGTTTTCTATGTCACATCATAAGTATAGGAATTAAGGTGGTACCGCGGAGATACATTCGCCCTTTACATTAGTAAGGGGCTTTTTTGTATCATGGAGAAGTTTTTCGAACTTCTCCATGATACAAAAAGCACTGCGGCGGAGAGGAATTATGCCGCTGAAGCGACCCGCCGCAGGCGGAGAATCTGCCAAGACAGATTCTCATTCGAATACCTCAAATATGAAAAATCCGTGAAGTACCATGAGAAAAAGGAGGAGAATCATGGGTAAGGAACTGGCAAAGACGTATAATCCAAAGGAGATTGAGGAAAAACTGTATGAGAAGTGGTGTGAAAACAAGTATTTTCACGCAGAGGTGGATCGGGACAAAAAACCGTTTACGACCGTTATGCCCCCTCCGAATATTACAGGAAAGCTGCATATGGGGCATGCCCTGGACAATACGCTTCAGGACATCCTGATCCGCTATAAGAGGATGGAAGGCTTCAATGCCCTTTGGGTGCCGGGAACCGACCATGCGGCCATTTCGACGGAAGTAAAAGTAACGAACCAGTTAAAATCCGAGGGGATCGACAAAAAAGAACTGGGACGGGAAGGATTTTTGAAGCGCACCTGGCAGTGGAAGGAGGAGTACGCGGGCACCATTGAGAATCAGTTAAAGAAGATGGGCATCTCCTGCGACTGGGACCGGGAGCGGTTTACCATGGATGAAGGCTGTTCCAAAGCGGTGGAGGAAGTCTTTATCAAACTATATGAAAAAGGATATATTTACAAAGGGTCCAGGATCATCAACTGGTGTCCGGTATGCAAGACGTCCCTGTCCGACGCAGAGGTGGAGCATGAGGAGCAGGGCGGACATTTCTGGCATATCAAGTATCCCATCGTGGGGACAGAGGATTTCCTGGAGATCGCAACCACCCGTCCGGAAACAATGCTGGGCGATACGGCCATTGCGGTACACCCGGAGGATGAGCGGTACAAGGATATCATTGGAAAGCATGTTATGCTCCCGCTGGTGAATCGGGAGATCCCGATTGTGGCAGACTATTATGTAGATAAGGAATTTGGAACCGGAGCGGTGAAGATCACGCCGGCACACGACCCCAATGACTTCGAGGTAGGCAAGCGGCACAATCTGGAAGAGATCAACATCATGAATGATGACGCCACCATCAATGAGCGGGGCGGCAGATATGCGGGGATGGAGCGTTATGAGGCCAGAAAGGCCATTGTAAAGGATCTGGAAGAGCAGGGATTCCTTGTGAAGATCGAACCCCACTCCCACAATGTAGGAACCCATGACCGCTGCGGCACCACGGTGGAGCCGCTGATCAAGCAGCAGTGGTTTGTAAAGATGGAAGAGCTGGCCAAGCCTGCCATTGAGGCGCTTCACACGGGAGAACTGAAATTTGTGCCGGAGCGGTTCAACAAGATCTACCTGCACTGGCTGGAAAATATCAAGGACTGGTGCATCTCACGGCAGATCTGGTGGGGACATCGGATTCCGGCTTACTACTGCGACGCATGCGGGGAATTTGTAGTGGCAAGGGAGACGCCGGATAAGTGTCCCCACTGCGGAGGAACCCATTTTACGCAGGATGAGGATACGCTGGATACCTGGTTCAGCTCCGCGCTGTGGCCGTTTTCCACTCTTGGCTGGCCGGAAAAGACGGAGGATCTGGATTACTTCTATCCCACGGATGTGCTGGTGACCGGATATGACATCATATTCTTCTGGGTGATCCGTATGGTGTTCTCCGGGCTGGAGCATACCGGAAAATCCCCCTTCCATACCGTGCTCATTCACGGGCTGGTGCGGGATTCCCTGGGGCGCAAGATGAGCAAGTCCCTGGGAAATGGAATTGATCCGCTGGAGATTATCGACCAGTACGGCGCGGATGCGCTGCGTCTGACGCTGGTAACCGGAAATGCCCCAGGCAACGATATGCGTTTCTCCAATGAGAGGGTGGAGGCAAGCCGGAACTTTGCGAACAAGGTGTGGAACGCATCCCGTTTCATACTGATGAATATGAAAGAAAACATCGTGGAGGAGCCCGAGGATTCTCTGCTGGGACCTGCGGACAGGTGGATTCTGTCAAAGGCCAACAGCTTTGCAAAAGATGTGACGGAAAACATGGACAAGTTTGAGCTTGGGATCGCGGTTCAGAAGGTGTATGACTTTATCTGGGACGAGTTCTGCGACTGGTATGTGGAGCTGGCAAAATTCCGGATCTACCATGCAGAGGAGGACCCGGGTTCCGCGAAATGTGTCCTGTGGGTACTGAAAACCGTATTGGGGCAGGCGCTCAAGCTTCTGCATCCGTTCATGCCGTTCATTACGGAGGAAATTTACGGCGCGCTGGTGCCGGAGGAAGAATCCCTGATGATCTCGTCCTGGCCGAAATACCGGGCGGAATGGGAATTTCCGGCTGCGGAAGAACTGATGGGCCATGTGAAAGATATCACCCGGGGCATCCGGAATATGCGTGCGGAGATGAACGTGCCCAATAACCGCAGGACGAAAGTGTTTATCGTCAGCGGGGACCGGGAGCTGCTGAACGGGATGGAAGTATTGAAGGAATCGGTAAAACCGCTGATGCTGGCAAATGATATCATCCTTCAATGTGAAAAGAAAGAGGCCGCAGAGGACGCGGTGTCGATTGTAGTGCCGGGGGCAGCGGTGTATCTGCCGCTGGAAGATCTGGTAGACTTTGAGCAGGAGCTGGAACGTCTGACCAAAGAGGAAGAAAAGCTGACAAAGGAGATTGCACGGGCGAAGGGAATGCTCTCCAACGAGAAGTTTTTGAGCAAGGCGCCGGAGAAGAAGGTGCAGGAGGAAAAGGAAAAGCTGGAGAAGTATACCCAGATGCTGGAACAGGTAAAGGAACGTATGGCTGGGCTGAAGAAAGCTTAGACGTGCCGTGTACCGTTATCGGCCGGCTGTACTAGTACAGCATGGGAAAAGCAGGAAGAAAGACAGGATACTATAAGGGTTTTCAGGTGAAATTTTGGGATGGATGGCTGCGCAAACGGCCATCCATCCCAAACAGGGAGAGAAGTTAGGATGAAGAAGGTTCAGATTAAGAAGCCGGATTTCAGGGGCTTCTTTCACAGGATGAAAAATTTGAAGATAGAAGACATCAAGGCATATTGGATCGCAAGACGGGAACGCCGGGCAAGGATCCTCGAGGAGCGCCGCAACAGTAAATTTGCAAGAAGGATGGCGCCGGTCTACCGTTTTATGAACCGGCTTTCCCTGGTGTTCCATTATTTGCTGGCATGTATATTGAATTTTTTTATAGAGGCGATTTCCAGGCTTTCCCTGTTTCAGGCATGGGAGTATATGACGGAAACACCGAAGGTGTTTTTATTCAACTCCTTTTTGATCTTCGCCACCTTTTCCATTGTATATCTGGTCAGGAGGCGTGTTTTTGCAAGGATCCTGCTCAGTGTATTCTGGTTGTTTTTAGGCGCCTGCAACGGGTATCTGCTGACAAAGCGGGTGACGCCCTTCAACGCACAGGACTTAAAAGTGCTTTCAGATGCCCTGTCGCTGACGGGAAATTACTTTTCGACCTTTGAACTGATCATGCTGATCGTGGGAATCGGCGCGGTCATCCTGTGGGTCGTCTCCATGTGGAGGCGGGGCGGCCAGTTTACCGGGAAAATGCATCGGATCATTGCGCTGTTCGGCGTGGGCTTCTGGATCATGGCCTATGTGGCGCTGACGGACATTGCCATCGACCACAGGGTGATCTCCAATTATTTTGGAAACATTGCGTTTGCTTATGAAGATTATGGGTTCCCCTACTGTTTTACATCCAGCATTTTTAAGACCGGGATCTCCGAGCCGGCGGGATATGGGGAGGAAACCATGGATGTCATCAGCGGCGGCGGGAAGATCACACAGAGTACAACGGGACGGAAGGAAGAAGAACTGCCCAATATCATCTTTGTGCAGCTGGAGTCATACTTTGATCCCACAGAGGTGGAGTGGCTGCAGTTCTCGGAGGATCCGATTCCGAACCTGCGGAAGATGTATGAGGAGTATTCCAGCGGGTACTTTAAAGTGCCGTCCGTAGGCGCGGGTACGGCCAACACGGAATTTGAAGTGCTGACCGGTATGAGTATGCGGTTCTTTGGACCAGGGGAATATCCCTATAAGACATACGCAAAGACGAAGCTTTTGGAAAGCGCCGCTACTGCGCTGACCAGTCTGGGATACGGAGCCGAGGCGCTGCATAACAACGGAGGAAACTTTTACAGCAGGGCGCAGGTATTCAACCACATGGGATTTGACCATTATACCAGTAAGGAATTTATGAATATCCTGCAGATGACCCCAAAGGGCTGGGCCACGGATGATATCCTGATCCCGAATATCATGGATTCCATGGATACGACGGAAGGGCAGGATTTTGTATTCGCCATCAGTGTCCAGGGGCATGGGGATTACCCTGTGGAGAAAATGATCGAGAACCCCGTCATCCAGGTCAGCGGCGTGGAGGACGAGGGCAGACGAAACGCATGGGAATACTATGTGAATGAAGTATACGAGATGGATAAATTTGCCGGAGACCTGGTGAAGGCAGTAGAGGAACGGGAAGAACCATCCGTAATCGTTTTCTATGGAGACCATCTGCCGACCATGGATCTGCAGGCAAAGGATCTGAAAAGCCGGTATCTGTACAATACCAATTATGTGATCTGGGACAATATCGGCCTGAAAAAGAAAGACGGAAACTATGCGGCATATCAGATCATGGCAGAGGTGCTGGACCGTCTGGATATCCACTCAGGGACCGTGTTCAACTACCATCAGGAGCGCCGCCAGACGAAGAACTATCTGGCCGATCTGGAACTGCTGCAGTATGATATCCTGTATGGGAAGCAGTATGTGTATCAGGAAAGCGGAAAACCAATCACATCCGGCCATATGGCGATGGGGGTCAAAGACACCTCGATCACGTCTCTGGTGGAGCAGTTAGACGGCACATACAGCGTATACGGAGAGAACTTTACCAAACAGAGCAAGATTTATATTAACGGCGAGAAGCAGAGCAGTACGTTTTTGAATAATACAAGGATTGATCTGAAAGAATCGGTTCTGAGAGAAGAGGATATTGTCATGGTGGCCCAGGTGGGCTCCAGTAATACCATTTTCCGAACCTCCAAAGAATATAAATACCGGGACGGGCGTTTCGTGCCCCTGCCCAGGAATACCAGTACGGTGAAGGCAGGGCGGAACGCGTTTATCGGACATGACGAGGGAGAGTAGGCATTTTGACGTATGATGAGGCAGTGGAATATATTTTAAAGATTCCGAAATTTACGAAAAAAAATTCTTTGGAGCATACGAAGGCATTCCTTTATTTTTTGGGAAATCCAGAACAGGGGATGAAGGTCATCCATGTGGCTGGGACCAATGGAAAAGGTTCTGTCTGTGTGTATATCGATGCCATGCTGAGGTCTGAGGGGAGGTCTGCGGGCCTCTTCGTATCCCCACATCTGATTCGGATGAATGAACGGATCCGGATTCGGGGAGAGCAGATTTCAGATTCGGAATTTGTGAGAGTGTTTGAGCAGGTGATGGAGAAAGTCAGGGAAATGGAACGTCTTGGCTTTCCTCATCCCACTTTTTTTGAAATGTTGTTTGGCATGGCAATGACCGCTTTTGCAGAGGCAGGAGTGGAATTTGCGGTGCTGGAGACCGGGCTGGGAGGGCGGCTGGATGCCACCAACGCCGTAGAGCATCCGGCGGTGACAGCGATCACATCCATCGGAATGGATCACCGGGAGATCCTGGGGGATACATTGGAACAGATCGCGGCGGAAAAGGCGGGAATCCTGAAAAAAGACGTGCCGGTGTTTTACTCCGAAGGAGAGGAAACGTCCGATCAGGTGATAGAAAGCAGGGCAGCCCGGCTTGGGATTTCCTGTAAGAAAATCGGGAAAAATGCGTTCGAAAATCTGAGAATCGAACATAAAAATATTGCATTTTCCTGTACAAATGCGTATTATGGAACTACGGCATGGAAACTCCGCAATACAGGACTGTATCAGGCAGAGAATGCGGTGCTTGCCCTGGAGGTGATGCGAAGCCTGCTCGGGGAATCCGCATGTCCCAGGCTGTGGCAAAAAGCACTTGCAGAGGTTACCTGGGAAGGGCGTATGGAGGAGATCCTGCCGGGGATCTATATTGACGGAGCACATAATCTAAATGCTGTGGTCAGGTTCGTTCAGAGCGTGAGGGCACGCGGACCGCACAGGATCGCGGTGTTGTTTTCGGCGGTGCAGGAGAAGGCGTATGAAGAGATGACGGCGTATCTCTGCCGGAATCTGGAGGCTGATTATTACGTCGTGACCCAGATCGC
This sequence comes from Lachnospiraceae bacterium M18-1, assembly GCA_000403295.2. GTDB lineage: Bacteria > Bacillota > Clostridia > Lachnospirales > Lachnospiraceae > Schaedlerella. The sequence goes on from KE159609.1 coordinate 986,758, forward strand.
GGACAGCCGGGCCGCAGACGCAGAGCAGCTTTCGGAAGCATTTGCGCGATACACGGACCGGCCGGTGGCGGTGATCGAATCCCCCCGGGATGCGCTGCATTATGTGAGGAAACACCAGGACGGCCGGGTAGTGTACTGTCTCGGCTCCCTTTATCTGGCCGGTATGCTCAAAGAACTGGCCGAGGAGGAAAGCATATGTTAAATTACGAAGAAGAACTGAAAAAATTCAAACCAAGCCTGGAAGTAGAAGATATAGAGGATGCCGTATATCAGGAGGATCTTACGGACATGTCTGATCTGCTCAAACAGGTCATGGATCAGAAAAAGTAGAAAGAATATGGTGAGGTTTGATGGACTATACGAAGAAAATCATCCGCCAGTCGAATTACTGGTATAATGACGGCCTGAAAAAGGCCCGGATACGGGATATGTCTGGCGCGATCGTCTCACTTCGGCGGAGTTTACAATATAATAAAGGAAACATTACGGCGCGGAACCTCCTGGGGTTGGTCTACTATGGACGGGGAGAGGTTGTGGAGGCGCTGGTAGAATGGATCATCAGCAAGAACCTGCGGCCAAAGAACAACCTGGCCAATTCCTACCTGCAGAATATCCAGCATTCGGCCAGAGGACTGGAGACGATCAACCAGTCTATTAAAAGGTTTAACCAGTGTCTCGTCTACTGCCAGCAGAATGGAGAGGATATGGCGATCATACAGCTGAAGAAGATCACTGTATCGCATCCAACCTATTTGAAGGCATATCAGCTCCTGGCGCTGCTCTATCTGCATACCAGGCAGTATGCCCAGGCACAGCAGGTCCTGACTAAGGCGAGGAAGCTGGATACGACCAACGAGATCACGCTTCGCTACATGCAGGAGCTGACGCAGATTCGGGGGAAAAAAGCGAAAAAACCGGAGAATAAGGGGACAAAAAAGAAGAAAAAAAGAAAGAAAGAAACAGTAGAATATAATCTGGGAAATGAGACCATCATTCAGCCGGCTCACCGGATGGTGAAAGAGCTGGCAGGAAGATTTACCCTGATGAACATCGTATTGGGCGCTGCCATCGGCGCGGCGATCGTGTGGTTTCTGATCGTGCCTGCTGTGGATGAGACTAAGTCCGACAAGCGGAACAAGGAGGTTCTGGAGTACAGTGAACGGATCAATGCACTAGAAGCGCAGCTCAGCGCGGTGACCAGGACACTGGATTCTTACCGCGCGGACAGTGCGGATTCAGAGGAAGCGGTGCAGACGGCGGCCGCCACGGCGGAGAGCTACGAGAATCTGATGACGGCATCGGAACAGTACAATTCGGGAAGCTATTCGGAGGATACGATTGCGGATGTGCTCCTGGCCGTTAACCGGAACGCACTCGGGGAGAGCGGACAGGAACGGTATGACGATCTGACTTCGAGCATCTACCCGACGGCCTGCAGCATCTACTATGAGTCCGGAAGCGCTTCCTACAATGTTGCCAACTACGATACGGCAATCGAGGTACTTTCCAAGGTTGTGACAATGGACGAAAGCTATGAGGACGGAGGGGCGCTCCTGACGCTGGGACTTGCCTGCCTGGATAACGGGGATCCTGAGTCAGCTACAACCTATCTGAAACGGGTCAACGAACTGTTTCCGGATACAGACAATGCACAAGAGGCAAAGACCAAGCTGGAGGAGATCGCGGCAGCGGCCAGCCAGGATACGGAACAATAAAAGGATTGCAGATGTTGCTGCTCACGGCCTGAACGTGTACTTGCTGCACGGTCAGCCGCCATACGAAAGAAAAGGATATGTAGAGGATACATGTCCTTTTTTCTTGTTCTATAGGAAACTTCTCCGAATTTTCCTATAGAACAAAAACCCTCCGGGGGATGCGCACTGCGGCCGCCGCAGGCGCGGGTTTCGCAAGCGAAATTACTTTGTTTCCCGGATGCGGAAGAGAACCGGAAGCGGCGCATGCCTGGCCGGGTGAAAATGTTGCGAGGAGGAGTATGAATCAATGAAGTATCAGGTAGAAGAGAATTGCCTTACGATTTTTCTTCCGAAGGAGGTGGATCACCACCAGGCGGAGGAGATACGGAAGGATGCGGATGCGATGATTGAACGCAACCATATCAAATATGTGATTTTTGACTTTGGGGAGACAGAATTTATGGATAGTTCGGGGATCGGTGCAGTCATGGGAAGATACCGCCTGGTCCATCTGATCGGCGGCGAAGTGTGGGGCGTCCATGCAAATGCCAGGATCAAGAAGATTCTGATGATGTCAGGAGTTACAAAAATTATGCAGATATATGAGGAGGATCAGAGATGAGAGACACAAATGAAATGGAAGTCATATTTGACAGCTGTTCTTCGAATGAAAGGTTTGCGCGTGTCGCCGTGGCATCCTTTTTGACCCAGCTCAATCCTACGGTAGAGGAGGTATCCGATGTAAAAACGGCGGTCTCCGAGGCGGTCACCAATTCCATCATCCATGGCTACGACCAGGAGATACATAAGATCACAGTCAGATGCCGTATTGAGCAGAACCGGTTTGCAGTGACCGTGAAGGATACGGGGAAGGGGATTGAGGATGTTGCCCAGGCGATGATGCCCATGTATACGACCCGGCCGGAGCTGGACCGGTCCGGAATGGGATTTTCATTTATGGAGGCGTTTATGGATAAGGTGGAGGTGGAATCAGCGCCGGGCGAAGGGACTACGGTCCGTATGGAGAAAACAATCGGAAAAGGAAGGAATCTATGGACCACACAATCGCTTTAATTCAAAAGGCTCACGAAGGAGACAAGGAAGCAAGAGAGCAGCTTGTGAAGGACAATGTGGGGCTGGTCTGGAGCGTGGTAAAGCGGTTCTACGGCCGGGGCACGGATGCGGAGGATCTGTTTCAAATCGGCAGTATCGGGCTTCTTAAGGCGATTGACAAATTTGATCTCTCCTATGACGTCCGGTTTTCGACCTATGCGGTGCCCATGATATCCGGCGAGATCAAAAGGTTTCTGCGGGATGACGGCATGATCAAGGTGAGCCGTTCCTTGAAAGAACTGTCCTATAAGCTATTTCAGGCCAGGGAGGAAATGACTGCGAAGCTTGGCAGGGAGCCGACCCTGGAAGAGCTTTCCCAGGAACTGAAGGTAGAAAAGGAGGAAATTGTCCAGGCGATGGAAGCTGGAGGGGAGGTGGAATCAATCTACAAACCTATCCATCAGAAGGAGGGGAGCGAGATCCGGCTGATGGACAAGCTGGAGGAGAAGGAGAGACAGGAGGAGAAGATACTGGACAACATGCTCCTGCAGCAGCTATTGGCTACTCTGGACAAGGAAGAACGGCGCCTGATCTACCTGCGGTATTTTCAGAATCAGACACAGTCGGCGGTGGGAAAGAAGCTGGGGATCTCGCAGGTGCAGGTTTCCCGGATGGAAAAAAAGATCATGGAGGCGCTGCGGCGGGAGGGAAGCTGTTGATAAAAGAGACCATTCAGGTGTATATTTTTGAGGGTTTCTCAGATACTACAATATATAGGCGGCAAAGGATTTGACATTTTCACAGGATACGTGTATCACCTATGGGTGTGCACCAGTTCCCGCGGTCTATATATCAAGAGAAAGGACAGGTGGCTGTAATGGAAGAGGGAAGAAGAAAGATAAGGATATGTCTGATGAGCGTTGTCCTGGCGGCAGTGGTGATCGGAATTTTTTATTATTACTATCATGACGCGGAGGCGGTTTCCAACAGCACGGGAACGCTGATCAGAAGGCCGGGTACACAATATCATGTCTGCTAATCAGGAAACGGTCTATATCAAAGGCGAGCGGGATGTGGAGCTCACGAAAACGGATGTCACGCTGGGAGATATCCTGACTCTGGAATGCAGCAATAAGGCTATGATTCCGAAGCTGAAAGTGCTTAAGATCCTGAAAATTCCAGATCAGGGGAAGCACAGGTATGTGATCTCCATATTAAAGATCATTGCCTGTATCCATGAAAAATATCCGGGCGTGGACATCCAGAATATGGGAGAGACAGATATTATTGTGACCTACGAGGACCAGAAAACGCCGGGTTTGGCAGTGCATCTTATTAAGACGGTGTTTGTGGCGATGCTGACCTTTGCGGGCTCTGGCTTCGCGATCATGGCATTTAACAACGACGCGTCGGTTTCTGATCTGTTTTCCCAGATGTATGAGTTTATTATGGGATCCAAGTCGGATGGATTTTCGATCATGGAGGTCAGCTATTCCGTAGGCATCACGATCGGGATCCTGGTATTTTTTAATCATTTCGGCAAGAAGAAATTTACGGTGGATCCTACGCCTTTGGAAGTGCAGATGCGGGTCTATGAAAATGAAATTCAGACCACTCTGATTGAAAATGCCTCAAGAAAGGGGGCGGAGCTGGATGTGGGTACGGCATATCCTTCTGGGAATCATCGGTCTTAGTTCCGGGGTAGTCATTGCGGGGGGCTTGTTTGCTCTGATCGTCGAACTGGGCGTGATCGCAGACTTTGCAGACCGGACCCATACGGCGGATAAGATCCTTCTTTATGAGGACTGCGCCGCGTTGGGCGGCGTTGCGGGAAACCTGATATCAATTTTCCGCCCTCAGATGGGATATCTGGGATTTCTGCTTCCGGTGTTCGGGCTCCTGGCCGGAATATTTGTAGGCTGCTGGGCCATGGCCCTTGCAGAGGTGCTGAATGTATTTCCTATTTTTATCCGAAGGCTGAAGATCGTGCGCTACAGTGTGGCTTTTATCCTCAGCATGGCTCTCGGGCGCGGACTGGGGGCATTTGTATATCTACTGAAACGATGGTAGTCATTAGTTGGGAACAGTGAAGCAAAGACTGATAGAAGGGCAGGTATCCGGCTGGTTACCTGCCCTTTGAATATGATCCTATACAGAATACGTCCGTATTTACATGATTCCCCACAGCCAGTACAAAAAGCCCAGCACCCAGGTGGTAAAGATGCCGTATAGTATAACGGGGCCTGAGATGGTAAAGATTTTGCAGCCAATTCCGAATACCTGTCCTTCCTTTTTGTATTCGATGGCCGGGGCAGCAACGGAATTGGCAAATCCGGTAATCGGCACCAGCGCGCCGGCGCCTCCCCATTTTGCGATCTTTGGATAGACATTCATTCCGGTCAGGATGATGCTGAGAAGGATCAGCAGGAGGGAAGTCCATCCGCTGCAGGCATCCTTGGAGAAATCCCGTAATTGGCAGTAATTATAGATCAGCTGTCCTGCGGTGCAGATAATTCCGCCTGTGACAAATGCCTTTCCCATATTCAGCCAGATATTATGGACCGGTGTTTTTTGCTTTACATAATTTTCATATTGCTTTTCCTGTTTTATTTTTTGTGTTTTATCCATATTCTCACCTCATGAATAGTATCTGGAAAATATAAGATCTTATTCAGAACTGTGAATAAAATCCTGCTGATTTTCTTATACTGATAGAAAATCCGGCGATACAGACAGGAAAAATCGGATTGGAAATGAGGAATTGGCGTGGGACAGGAATTGGAAATAAAAATGAATCAGATCAAAGGAGCTCAGAGTATCAGCTTTGAGGTTTCCCCTTATATAATCAGCAGTGGTTCCGTTGTTGGAAGCAAGGAGTCGGAAGGACCTCTTGGAAAATTATTTGACATGTCCAACCAGGACGACCTGTTTGGGGCAAAGACCTGGGAGGAAGCAGAAAGCAATATGCAGAAGGAAGCATGTGTACTTGCTCTTGGAAAGGCACATGTAAAGCCGGAGTCAGTCCGGTTTTTATTCGGCGGGGACCTGCTCCGGCAGGGAATCGCCACATCTATGGGGGTAGAATCTTTCCAGATTCCGCTGTTCGGGCTCTACGGGGCCTGCTCTACTTCCGGAGAGGCGCTGGCGCTGAGCGCCATGAGCGTGGCTGCAGGATACGGGGACTGTATGCTTGCCGTCACCTCCAGTCATTTCGGAAGCGCGGAGAAAGAGTTCCGCTTCCCGCTGGGGTACGCAAACCAGCGTCCCCTGTCGGCCCATTGGACAGTGACGGGAAGCGGCGCGTTCCTGGTGGGGACAGCGAAGAGCCATGTGCGTATCTCCGGTGTGACCGTGGGAAAGATCGTGGATTATGGCTTGAAAGATTCACAGAACATGGGAGCCTGCATGGCTCCGGCCGCTATGGACACGATCGTCCAAAATCTGCAGGATTTTGGAAGGTCTGTGGAGGACTATGATAGGATCATCACAGGAGATCTGGGATATGTAGGACAGGATATCCTGTTTGACCTTGTACAGGAAAAGGGCTATGATATCCGGGTCAAACATATGGACTGCGGAATGGTGATCTTTGACCAGAAAACACAGGATACCCATGCCGGAGGAAGCGGCTGCGGCTGTGCGGCTGTGACGCTGGCTTCCTATATTCTGCCGAAGCTCAGGAAGGGCGAATGGAAACGTGTGCTTTTCGTGCCCACGGGAGCTCTGCTGTCAACAGTAAGCTTTAATGAAGGGGCCAGCGTCCCAGGGATCGCTCATGGGATCGTGCTGGAGCATGTAAACTGATCTGTTACATCGAAGGAGGAAAAGAAAGTGGATTATGTAAAAGCATTTTTAATCGGAGGGCTGATCTGTGCGTTGGTGCAGATCTTACTGGACCGCACCAAGCTGATGCCGGGAAGGATCATGGTACTGCTGGTATGCGGCGGAGCTGTTCTTGGCTTCTGTAACATCTATAAGCCGTTTCAGGATTTTGCCGGGGCCGGGGCAAGCGTTCCGCTGCTGGGATTCGGCAACGTGCTGTGGCAGGGGGTGAAAGAAGCCGTGGATAAAAGCGGGTTCCTGGGAATCTTCCAGGGAGGTTTCAAGGCAAGTGCGGTAGGAATATCCGCGGCGCTTGTGTTTGGCTATCTGGCATCCGTAACCTTTGAACCAAGGATGAAAAAATAAAACAGAACTTTACGTTTGCTCGTTTATTATAGGAGAAAATGGAAGTTCCTGTTGCTTTTTACCGGGGATAATGTTATGTTGTTCGTGTAGCGTTTTTTACCAGGGAGGAAAAAGCATATGGATTATGTAAACATTATCATCCCTTTTATCGGGGGACTGGGCATGTTCATTTACGGCATGCAGATTATGGCGCAGGGGCTGGAGAATGCCGCCGGCAATAAAATGAAAACCATGCTGGAGGCTCTGACGAGAAATAAATTCTTTGGAGTGCTCCTGGGTGCATTGATCACGGCAGTGATCCAGAGTTCTTCTGCGACTACGGTCATGGTGGTGGGTTTTGTAAACGCAGGGATTATGAGCCTGAATCAGGCGATGGGCGTCATCATGGGCGCCAATATCGGTACAACAGTAACCGGATGGCTGGTATCCAGTGTGGAGTGGGCCAAGTTTTTGAGTCCGGGCAATCTGGCTCCGGTGGCGATCATGCTGGGCGTGATCGTGATGCTGACGGGAACGAGGCGTTCTACTAAGGATATTTCCAGTATTATCATCGGTTTCGGACTTCTTTTTGTGGGAATCACGACTATGTCGGCTTCTGTTGCTCCTCTGCAGGATTCGGAAGGCTTCCGCAATTTGTTCATTACTCTGGGACATAACCCGTTCCTGGGGATTATAGCCGGTGCGGTGGTGACGGCAGTGATCCAGAGTTCTTCCGCGTCTGTAGGTATCCTGCAGAGCCTCTCTGCCGCAGGACTGGTTCCCTTTAACGCGGCAGTGTATATCATCATGGGCCAGAATATCGGTACCTGTGTGACGGCGATCATGTCCAGTATCGGTGCAAAGAAGACCGCAAAGACGGCGGCTGTGATGCATCTTTTATTCAACATCATTGGTACGGTGCTGTTCAGCGCCCTGGCCATTGTGTTGTTCAAGGTAGTATTCCCGACAGCGGGGAACGGTATGATCACGCAGACGGAGATCAGTACGGTGCATACGATCTTCAATATCGGTACGACAGTGCTCTTGTTCCCGGTATCCGACCTGATCATTAAGATGGCGAAAAAGCTGGAACGGGAGGATGATAAGGACAACGATGAGAGCAAAGTGCTTCTGGACGAGCGTATGCTGGAGACTCCGGGGATTGCCCTGCAGTCTGTAGTCAGCGAGATTGCCAGAATGGGAAATATTGTTGTGAGGACCGCGGACCGGGCGGAAGAGGTCATGTTTTCGAAGGATGACCGGCAGATCCGTAAGATCCGGGAAGAGGAAAAAACAGTGGACAGCCTGTGCAGCGGAATCACAGGGTATGTAGTCCGGTTAAGCTCTCTGTCGCTGAATGAAAAGGAGCATCAGCATGTGGCAAGCCTGCTGCAGACCTTATCTGACATGGAGCGGATCAGTGACTACTGTGAAAATATTTCTGAATTTGCAGAGACTTTGTCTGATCGGAAAGCAGAATTTTCTGAAAAGGGCACTGCGGAGCTGAGGGAGATGATCCGCGTCTGCCTGGACAGCTATCGGTATGCCGCAGAGGCATTTGCGGAAAATAATAAGGAAAAGGCGCTGAAGGTGATCGAGAAAGAAAGCCAGGCGGACGACCTGGAGATCCAGCTCCGCTCAGCGCATATGAAGCGGCTGGCGAATAACCAGTGCAATACAGACGCAGGTATCGTATATCTGGATGCACTTGTCTGCCTGGAACGTATCTCTGACCACTCCAGGAACATTGCGGAAGAGATTCTGATGGGCTGATCCGGAGGAAGGATTTATATCGAAAAAAAGCAAGGAGCATTATGAAATTACTGTTTGCGGAAGATGAGGTGGGCATGTCCGAGGCTGTTACGGACATTCTCACCTATCATCATTATATGGTAGATGCGGTATATGACGGGGAAGAAGCCCTGGATTATGCCAGGGAGGAAACATATGACGGCATCATTTTGGACATCATGATGCCGAAGAAAAATGGTTTTGAGGTGCTGGAGGAGCTTAGAAGGGAAGGCTGCCGGACTCCGATCCTGCTCCTGACGGCGAAGGGAGAAGTGGAGGATCGGATCCGGGGCCTGGATCTGGGGGCCGATGACTATCTGCCCAAGCCGTTTGCCATGGATGAGCTTCTGGCGCGGGTGCGTGCCATGCTCCGGCGAAGGGAGACATTTGTGCCGGATATCCTGACATGCGGGGATGTGTCTCTGAACCTGCAAAGCTATGAACTGAGCGGAAACGGAAAATCTTTCGTGCTGCCAAAGCTGGAATACCGTATGATGGAAGTGCTCATGCAGAACCAGAGACGATATCTTTCATCGGAAGACCTGCTTGTAAAGGTGTGGGGCTACGATACCGAAGCAGAAGTGGGAACCGTGTGGGTGTACATATCCTATCTTCGGAAACGGCTGGAGGCGCTGAGCGGTCAAGTGAAGATCAAAGTGAAGCGGAATATCGGGTATACCCTGGAAGCTGCGGAGTAAGAAAAACGGGAAGAAGCATGTATTTTCAGAGGGTTTTGTAAGGAACTGTGCAAAAATAATTTGCCTTTTTGCACAGTTCCTAAGATAAGGGATTGAGGCGAGCGATGCAGAAAACACTTCAGAAAAAGTTTGTGATGACGGCAATGGCAGCGATATCGGTACTGCTTCTGATACTGCTTGGTACGATCAATGGAATGAATTTCTGGCAGAATGAGCGGCAGTCAGACCGGCTGATGGATATGCTGTGTCAGCAGACAGCCGGGGCGCCCCCTTCAGAGCCGGGAATGCTTCCGTTCCCGGATATGCAGGGAAAAAGAGAACCAAGAGACTTTTTCAGCCCTCCGGTTACGGAAGACCATGCCATGGCGGCCAGGTATTTTTGCGTATGGTTTGATCCGGAAGGAAGTATTACCCACACCGATACCGGGCGGATCTCCTCTGTATCCGGGGAGGAGGCAGAGGAGTATGCAGAGAAGATTTATGAACAGGGAAATACGTCGGGAAAGCTGAACCACTTTAAATACAGGAGAGTGCCTGCCCGTGGCGGAAGGGGAGAAATCCTGCTGTTCCTGGATACATCTGCACAGCGGTATGCCCTGGCGCTGGTGCTGGTTCTTTCAGCCGGAATCGGAGTATTGTGCTGGTTTGCTATGCTGCTGCTGGTGATACTTCTGTCAAAGAGGGCGATCCTTCCGATCGCACAGAATCTGGAAAAGCAGAAGCAGTTTGTCACCGATGCCGGGCATGAGATCAAAACTCCGCTGGCGATCATCATGGCAAATGTTGAGGCGATGGAACTGCACGGCGGGGAATCAAAATGGAGCCGGAACATCAAGGCTCAGACTGTCCGGCTCAGCGGCCTGATGCAGAATCTGCTGGTGCTTGCCCGGCTGGATGAGGGCGTCGGAGAGCTTCCGGCATCTGATTTTTCTATGAGCCGGCTTCTGGAGGAGGCGCTTCCGCCGTTTTGTGAGTCGGCGGCCTTGAAGAATGTGATGATCGAAACGGAGATCAGCCAGGATGCGGAGATTCACGGAAACCGGGAAAACCTGCTGCGTCTGGTATCTATCCTGCTGGACAACGCGGTAAAATATGTGCCGAAGGGCGGGAAGATCGCTGTTACATTAAGGAAGCAGGGCAGAGGAATCCTGCTGCAGATAGAAAATGACTGTGCCAGGCTGCCGGCGGATGAACCGGGGAAATTATTTGACCGTTTTTACAGGGGAGACAGCGCGCGGACGCAGAAAAGCGGCGGATACGGAATCGGGCTTTCGGCGGCGCAGGCGATCGTGGAGAATTGTAAGGGTGAGATCTGCGCGGAATATCGGGAAGACGGCAGAATTGCATTTACGGTCAGAATCTGAAATGGTCTATGGAGTTCATCAAAATCTGAAGAATGATAAAAGTGGGATGTCCCTTGGTGCTGTGGTATCAGGGGGCTTTTTTGAATTTTACTCATAGAACAAACACCCTTCGGCGGCAGGCTCCCGGCTTTGAGATCACATTTTTTTCACATCCGTCTAAGGTTCATTTAAGGTTTTCTGTATAGTATTTTATGAAACAACGTTATGGCCTTCCAGCCGCTTTGCAAAGCTGAAAGCGGGATTTCGGACTGGAGCCGTACAGTTGGTAAAGTTTTTGGAAGGGGGCAGTGAATTTTGACATGGCGTCATGAATGGAAGCATGAGATCAACGTATCAGATCTGCTGCAGCTCCGGCAGCGTCTGCGGGCAGTCATGCAGACGGATTCCCATGCAGTGGATGGAAAATATGAAATACGCAGTTTGTATTTGGATACTCAAGGCGATAAGGCGCTTCGGGAGAAGATCGATGGAGTGGACCGAAGGGAAAAGTTCCGGCTGCGGTACTATAATGGAGATACTTCCAGGATTCGGCTGGAAAAGAAGTGCAGACGCAATGGGCTGGGAGAGAAACAGAGCGCGCCTATGACTGAGGACGAAGTGCGGGCCATTCTGGAAAATCAATACAGGTGGATGATGGAGAGCGGGAGGCCGCTGGTGGAGGAGCTATACTGCAAAATGCGGTTCCAGGGGCTGCGCCCGAAAACAATTGTGGAATATATCCGGGAGCCGTTTACCTTCGCTCCGGGCAATGTACGCGTGACGCTGGATTACCATATACGGACTGGGCTGAACGGAACTGATTTCCTGAATCCGGACTGTATCCTGATTCCGGCAGGGGATGCGCCTGCAATCCTGGAAGTAAAATGGGATGCATTTCTTCCGTCTGTGATCCGGGAGATTGTTCAGTTGGAAGGCAGACATACATCTGCATTTTCAAAATATGCGGCATGCAGAAGATACGGGTGAAAATGAGGAAGTATAAATATCCCGCCTGTACAGCCGCAAATATTTGAACAGAAGATAAATTAAAAATAGGAAGGATTGGTATAGAATATGACATTTCAAGACATTTTTAAATCCAGTTTTCTGGAGAACGTGGACAGCGTCAGCATTTTGGACATGATGCTGGCAATGATCCTGGCTTTTGGAATCGGCCTTTTTATCTTTTTGATCTATAAGAAAACTTTTTCTGGGGTGATGTATTCCTCCACTTTCGGCGTGACGCTGGTCGCACTGACGATGATCACGACGCTTGTGATTCTTGCGGTGACGTCTAATATTGTGTTGTCTCTTGGTATGGTCGGAGCCCTGTCTATCGTGCGTTTCCGGACTGCGATCAAGGAGCCTTTGGATATTGCGTTATTGTTCTGGGCGATTGCGGAAGGGATCGTACTGGCTGCGGGCATGATACCGCTGGCGGTATTCGGGGGTGTGTTTATCGGGCTGATCTTGCTCGTGTTTGTCAACAAAAAATCTCACATCATTCCGTATATTGTCGTGTTCAGCTGCACAGGACAGGAGAGTGAACGAAAAGCACTGGATTTTCTGAAAAAGCAGGTAAGCCGCTGTATCGTAAAAAGCAAGACGGTTCAGCGGAGTATGGTGGAAGTGACCGTGGAGATCCGTATGAAAAATGAGGATACGGAGTTTATCAATGCAATCTCCGCAATAGACGGTGTGAAGAGCGCTGTCCTGGTCAGCTACAATGGGGACTATATGGGGTGACTTTACGGACGAACTGACCATATGATATCCGGTAAAACTCCGAAGAAAATCATGCTGGCTATCGGAGCTTTATTGGGACAGTTCTTTAGTATACTGAAACGAACAGGGAGGAAAGCACATGTCAACACATAAACAGATTGACAGGATTTGCTGCAGCGCACTTCTGCTGGTCCTGCTTTTAACCACTGTCTTTATGAATGCCGGAAAATTCGGCGTTCAGGCCATATCCCGTACTATGGGATATGAATCGAGGCTGTTTGACACGACTACGGTGCATACCATTGATATTGAGATGGAAGACTGGGATGCATTTTTGGAAGGATGTACGGACGAAGAATATGTATCCTGTTCTCTCACGATCGATCAGGAGGCATGTAAGAATGTGGCGATCCGGGCAAAAGGAAATACATCGCTTACATCTGTAGCAGCTTATGGAAATAACCGTTACAGCTTTAAGGTCGAATTTGACCATTATGATCCGTCAAATACCTACTATGGATTGGATAAGCTGTGCCTGAACAACATAATTCAGGACAACACTTATATGAAGGACTATGTGTCTTATCAGATGATGTTTGGATTCGGCGTGGATTCGCCTCTTTGCAGCTATGTGTATCTTACGGTAAATGGAGAGGACTTTGGACTCTATCTTGCTGTGGAAGGGGTAGAAGAAAGCTTCCTGGAGCGGAATTATGGAAATGATTACGGAGAACTGTATAAGCCGGACAGCATGAGTATGGGCGGGGGCAGAGGAAATGGAGTAGGATTCGATCCGGGGATTCTGGGAGAAGCAGGAAACCAGCAGGAGAACCTAAATGGACAAGACAGCAAAATCAATCGGGGCACACCAGGAATGGAGGCGGGAAAAAGCCCGGGCGGACCGGACAAAATGGTCATGGGCAGCGATGATGTATCTCTGATCTACACGGATGATGAATACGACAGCTACAGCAATATTTTTGATCATGCGAAAACAGAGATCACGGACAGTGACAAAGACCGCCTGATTGCGTCTTTAAAGAAATTGAATGAAGCGGAAACTCTGGAGATGGTGGTCGATATAGAGGAAGTGATCCGTTATTTTACAGTGCATAATTTTGTATGCAATTTTGACAGCTATACGGGTTCTATGATCCACAATTATTATTTGTATGAAAAGGACGGACAGCTTTCCATGATCCCCTGGGACTATAACCTGGCTTTCGGAGGGTTTGAATCTGGAACAGATGCCGAAGGGCTGGTGAATTACCCAATTGATTCCCCGGTATCCGGCGGTACTGTGGAATCAAGGCCCATGCTTGCCTGGATCTTTGCGGATGAGGAATACACAGAACAGTATCATCAGTATTTTGCGGAATTTATAGAACAGTATTTTACGAACGGGGAATTTGAACGGATGATAGATGCGGTTTCTGAGATGATTGCGCCGTATGTAGAAAAGGATCCGACAAAATTCTGTACCTATGAGGAATTTGAGACGGGCGTTTCCACGCTGAAAAGCTTTTGCATGCTGCGCGCGGAAAGTATCAAAGGGCAGCTGGACGGGACGATTTCTTCTACAGAAACTGCAAGGAAAACGGTCTTGGAAGAACAGCAGACAGATGATCCTGAGGCGGAGGAAGCAGTAAGTTTATCCATTGAAGCAATGGGAACTATGGGAAATACATTTGGACCGGGAAATGGTCCGGGAGAATTTATACGGGAGACAGCAGATTTTACAGGGGAAGACGAATCAGCGGCAGAAGTCAGCGGCAGAGGAAATGATTTTAGAACAGAGGAATTTCCAGAAGGAATGAAAGCGCTGGAGGAATTTCCAGACGGAACGAAAACACTGGAAGAAATTCCAGATGGAATGAAAACGCTGGAAGAAGTTCCAGACGGAACGAAAATGCTAGAAGAATTTCCAGGAGAAATGAAAATGCAGGAAGGGATTCCAGAAGGAATGAAAACGGCAGAAGAGTTTCCAGAAAGAAATACCTTGATTTTGGCCGCGGCTTCGGCAGCCGTACTTCTTGCAGGTATCTTTTATGCATTGAGATATACAAGATATGTATAAAAAGCCGAATCCATAAAATATAAGTCTGCCGCAAGATGCGGCAGACTGAAACGACTAGAGATGTTCTTCATTTAACTTCACTGCTTTTCGGAACAGCAGCAGTCCGATTACAAACAGTACGGATATTGTAGCCACTCCGACGTTCATCCTTCCGGTAAGTTGGCTCATAACAGAAACAAGAGTCGTGCCCAGGATTGCGGCGCCCTTTCCGCAGATATCATAAAGTCCGAAATATTCTCCCGACTTCTCCACCGGGATGATCTTGCCGAAATAGGATCGTGACAGGGCCTGCACCGTACCCTGGAACAGACCGACCATGACCGCGAGGATCCAGAAATCCCGCTGGGAGTTCAGGCCGTATGCATACAAAGCAATAAACAGGTATGCCAGAATACAGATGGTCAAAATCTTCGTGGAACCGATTTTTTTCGCAAGGCGGTTTAAAAGCAGGACCGAAGGAAATGCGACAACCTGTGTCAGCAAAAGCGCCAGAAGCAGTCCTGTACTGTCAAACCCCAGGGCCTGCCCGTAAGCAGTCGCCATATCAATGATCGTATAGACTCCATCAATATAGAAGAAAAACGCAAGCAGGAAAAGGAAGATATGCTTTTCTTTCTTGATGTCTGCGAAGGTTTTCCCCAGCCTGCGGAAGCTATTGCGGATCACATGCTCTGTAGTTTCGATGTAGTATTTCTGCTTATAGGAAATGAGCAGAGGAACTGCAGAAGCCAGCCACCAGGCCGCCGTGATGAAAAAGGCAATGGCCATGGAGGTCTGCATGCTAAGTCCTAGGGAACCGCCGCCTAGTACGACTCCAAGGCTTGCGACAAAGGGGACGCAGCTTCCGATATAGCCCCATGCGAAACCCTGTGAGGATACCGTATCCATCCGTTCCGGCTCGGTTACGTCTGTAAGCATGGCATCGTAGAAAACAAGGCTGGCGGAGTAGCCGGTCTTTGCAAGGATGAACACACCCAGGAACCAGATCCAGGAAGACAGAAATCCCAGGATGATACAGCCGGTCACACCGATGAAGAGAACGACTTTGAAGATTCGCTTTTTAAAATCCTTTGTATCGGCTACGGCTCCCAGGGTCGGCCCCATCAGCGCGACCAGGAGGGTACAGATGGAGGAAGCGTATCCCCAGTAGGCGAGATAATTTACATCAGAGATACCGGCATTTTCTGCAAGGTAATTAAAATATATCGGAAAAATCGTGGATACCAGCATTGAAAATGCGGAGTTACCCACATCATACAATACCCATTTCTTTTCCAGCGGGGTCATTTTAAAATTCATATTATTCATCCTTTACTGTTTTTAAATTCATAAGGGCAGGTCCTGCCAGCGTTCCCCAGGACCAAAGGTTTCATGAAACCTGGACGGAAGTTCTGTTCCGTCGGAAAGCAGTTTCTGGTATTTTATGATCAGGCCGACTGCCAGCGGTACGGCGCCTTTATACAGCTTTTTCAGCAGTCGGCAGTAATCCTCGCATGCCGGGTTGGGTGCCTCGCTCATGACCATGCCGTGCTTGGAGTCATATTGTCCGGCCAGTTTCATGGCGCCGAATAAAAAGCGGCGTTTTCCGGGATTCGGCGCAAGCAGCAGCTTATGGACCTGGATCATGGAGGACAGAGACTTTTTCACTTCCTTTGCCGAGACCTCATCAAAAAACGGAGCGATCACCTCGGCGTTCTTCATCGTAGGATGGATATGATTGGTTCCCAGATAGGAAACAGGATCTATATGATCTTCCGTCAGGAGCAGACGGTCAAACTCCATCTCGATCTCGGAGTGGCTGATTCCGCTGACCTGAATCATTTTTTCAACGTATTTGTGGCACTCGCTGTCCAGCGCGAAATGACAGATGAATCCGTAGATATATGCACGCGCCGCCTCCTGATTCAGAGAACGCTTAATGACCTGGGCAGCCTGAAAAAAGAAAGCATCCGCAGGCTGGTCATGGAGTTCATATCCGGTGGTATTTACATGGTTTGTCATGAACACTCTGTAATAGAATAAAATATCAGGCCCATGCAGTCCGATATCAAATAATTCCCGTTTGCTTTCTATGGTTTTCTGGAAATGCTTCGGGAGGGTGTCGATCACGTCCTTTCCAAATTTATAGTGTGCATATGTTGTCGGCATAATATACACTCCTTTCCGGTTAACAGTTTGTATCTGTAAAAATATAAAATTTTCTATTTACTATCTTAACACAAACCGAAGAGAATATAAAACATTTCTTAAAAGAACATTTTAAAATGTAGGGGCGATTTTAAATGGTTTGTAAAAGTTTTATGAATTTGTGTGTTTTACTTGACTAATATGCTGTTCTTTTTTAAAATAACTATGTGATATGAGTAATTGTCATTCATCTAAGGGCTTGTACTGGTTTCGACAGGGATCTTGAAGATGGAGAAGCTATCCGCAGGCAGATGCGTCAAATCGCACATTTAAAATTAAACGCTAACGATAATTTCGAATTAGCTGCAGCCTAATTGCTGCATGTCAGCCCCGGGGCACCCGCACTCCGGGAATCTGGCACCGACTATGCGGGAAACGATGCCGGCAAAGCTTTGAGCCAGCAGGCGTATCATGAAGCTACTGAAACCGTAAGGATGTTCGTTTCCGTGCGGCAGAGGGAATGAAAAAGAACGGACTATGATAGTAGAAGTACATGGGATGGGTTTTTGGACGCGGGTTCGATTCCCGCCAGGTCCATCATTTGTGGTATAGAGGAGTCCGTAAAAGGAGAGGGCTTCTTACCACAAAACAGACGTTCAGAATTACGTCAGGGCGTTAATTAAAAATCACAATACTGTATGGAAACATAGCTCAGCTGGGATGAGCGTTCGCCTCACACGCGAGAGGTCATGGGTTCGAGCCCCATTGTTTCCATCGTCAAGGCTTGGTTCTGAGAATACCGGAACTGAGCCTTTTTCCGTTGTTTTGGACGGAAAATACAGGGAAGAAAGCGTATACACAAGGAAGTACATCTAAAGGCTTGCAAAGGGGAACGGCGACGAGTGAGTGGCGGCGGAATGGCGACGGCTGGGAAGGATTGGAAGTCTGGGAAAGTGGGCTGGATCAGGTTTCTGAAAGTAGAATAATTTGGGATTGTTTTAGATGCTGATTGAGGGTATAATGACTATAAAAGAGAGGAGAGCGGTTGATGAGTGAGACGGAACAGCAGATAAGAGAACGGGAATATGAAGCAAATTTACAGAAACTACAGGATTTGCGACCCATTGACGACGAGTTTATGCGATGCATGTTTAAAGACAATATCCCACTGGTGGAGCTTGTATTAAGAATCATTACCGGGAAAAAGGACTTGGTCATTACCAACTGCGAAACACAAGCGGACATGAAAAGGCTTGCAGGAGCACGTTCCCTCTGCCTTGATGCTTATGGGGAAGACTCCATAGGCAAAAAATATGATATAGAAGTACAGAAAGGGGAAGCAGGTGCATCTCCACACAGGGCAAGATACCATTCCAGTGTAATGGATATTGAAAATCTGAATGCAGGGCAGGAATTTGAAGAGTTACCAGATACATATGTAATCTTTATCGTGGATGAAGATTTCTACGGAAAAGGAGAACCATTATACCCTATTGAAAGAATCAATCTGGTGACAGGAAAGCCATTCGAGGACGGAGAGCATATTTTGTATGTGAATGGCGAATACCGGGGAGACTCTGAGATAGGAAGGCTGATGCATGATTTTAACTGTACAGATGCTGATGATATGTATTTTGAGTTAATGGCAGAACGCACGAAATATTTAAAGAAGAATCCGGAAGGAGTGAAGAAAATGAGTAGAATTGGAGAGGAGATTGCAAAAGAGGCTTCGATTAGAGCATCCATTAGAACCTATCGTGAATTTAGTCTGGATGATGCAACTATCATAGAGAAAATTATGGAAAGATTTAAACTTACCAATGAAGCGGCTGCAGGATACGTCAGCGAAAAATGGTCAGCATAATCAGCCATTTAAAAGAGAGATGCTAAGGCATCTTAAATAGTACATGATTTGAGGCTGGAAAAATCTAAAAAGAACTAAAAAAAATTAGCAGTAAAAATCAAAAAAACAATAATGCTTCTACTAACTGAGAGGGATAGTGCCATGATGGTATTATCCCTTTTATTCATACAGTTTTCTATGGTACCTGTGTCAGCCTTTCTCGGGAAGAGCAGGCACAGGTATATTCAGACCAGGTTAGAGCAACTTTTACCATCTATCAATCTTTACCTCCTTCCCCTCAATTTTTTAGACCGTATAACCATTACCAAAAATATAAAAAAATTGCAGGACTCTGAATAGATGGAACAGGATTCGCCAGAGCTGCTCTGGCGATAAAGCACAAAAAAAATATAATCGGTTTTTTAACCGGGATTGGAGAAAAAATGGAATATCAGGAATTTAAAGTAATGATTCAAAAAAGAATGCAGGAAATCATGGGAGACGCTATTGAAGTCGGGTTTGAAACGTATTTAAAAAATAATCATACCGAAATCGAAGCAATGACTTTAAAAAAGAAGGGGTTACAAACAAAAGTAATGCTTTCCCCTGCAATACATCTGCAGGATTTATATATACTGTACAAAAAAGAAGGCGATAGTGAGAAGTTCCATGCGTGTCTTGTGGAGATAAAAAAGCTGTACATGGAGCAGGAATCCAAAGGCTTGGATTTCATTGACAGAGATTGGGATAGCATAAAGGGAAGCATATGCATGAATCTGCTGTATGAAGATTGGAATAAGGAATGGCTGGAAGAGGAGGAAGTATCACACTGCAAGTTTTTAAATTTTGTGATAGTGCTGCGCAGTATAGTGGATATATCATCTCAAGGAATAGGTAGTATGGTGGTCACAAAAGAACTGATGTCCTATTGGCAGATTACGGAAGAAGAGCTATGGGCGGCGGCATGGGAAAATTTATATCAGGAAAGATTCTATATCCAGAGTATGAATGATGTGATCAAATCAGAAATTAGGGAGCATGAAATGGATATCGACTATAAGGAGATGGACAGCATGCTTCCGTTGTATGTTCTGTCTAATCAAAAGCGGGCATATGGAGCAAGGGCCATCCTGCGTACAGATTTATTACAGGCATTTGCCATGGGGGCAGGCAGAAACTTGTATATTCTTCCCAGTTCAGTTCATGAATTGATTCTCATACCTGACAATGGTAATTATTCTGTAGACGATATGAGGGAAACTGTAAGAACGATTAATGAGACACAAGTACCAGAGCAAGACCGTCTGTCTGACACCATATACTATTTTCAAAAAGACAGCGGAACTATTGAAATAGCAGAATAAAGGATTAGAGAAGGGGTGGTGTGTATTAACCGCCCTTCTCTTTTTTGACTATGGTGAAAAAAATGGGCTATTATCTGGAAACTATCAAACGTAAGACAGGTGTGAGGTATCGTATCGTCAGAGACATGACCAGGGAAGGAAAGCGCAACCGTACTTACCATACCCTTCCGGCAGGTACTACCAAGGAAACAGCGAAGAAGATATGCTGTGAAATGAACCTGAATGCTGATTTCGGGGACTTCCTGCAGAAGAAGTCAATGCTTTTCTCAGACTACGTGGAGCAGATTTACTTCCCGAAGTACACACTGTATCTGTCACCAACGACGAAAGAAGCATACATACAGATGTATAAGACTAGGGACGGCGTGCGTGACTGCTTGGGACATTACACGCTTACAGAGGTGACGGTCGAAGTTTTGCAGGATATGGTGAACCGATACGTTAAGATGGGAAAATCACCTAAAACCATCCGGAACTATCTATATTTTATTTCGGCGATATTGAAGGAGACAATGAGTGATAACTACATTAAGAGGCAGGAAAATACTGCCTGTGCATACGTTCGACTGCCGAAGCCATCGGGAGTGGAAGGGAATGCTTATACAATCAGTCAGGTGAAGACCATGCTGGAAAGGGCTTACCAGACTCAGAACCGAGCAATGGAACTTTTAGTTGCGGTCTGCTGCCTTGCCGGAGGATTGAGGCGTTCAGAACTGGCAGGGCTTCGGTGGGAAGATATCGTTTTGAATAGGGATGAGGCCTACATCAAAGTACAGAGGTCGATCGTTCAGGTGAATAGCCAGTTGATCGAGAAAGAAACAAAAACCAAATCCGGGAGACGTATCATTCCATTGGCAGTCGGAGGAACGGTATACCAAATACTGGAACGGGAAAGGAAGGAGCATATGAAATTCCAGTCTGAGCCGGGTTTTGAAGGCGGCAACAGCGTATTCATCATGAACCAAGAACCGCATGCTTCACTTACGCCGATGGGGCTGTACAAGAGCTACAAACAGTTCATGAAAAATGACTGTCCAGACCTGCCGCAATTTCGCTTGCATGACTTACGCCACACATATTTTACGATTTGTTCTAACGTGGAGGGATTCAGTGAGCTTTCTATGATCGGGACAGGCGGACACCGCACCGTACAGAGTTCCAAACGTTACCAGCATTCCCAATTTGAGAAGATGCGGGACGACATGCAGAAGCTTGACGATGCATTTGCACAGGCTCAATGATAGCGGTTTGGGAAATCGATACCCAGGGGTTTGCAAATAATCAAATTAAAAGTCTAAGTACACAGGAGAAAAATCAGCTAAAAATCAAACTGGAACTTCTGGCGCAGAATCCGTCCCATCCATCACTACGTACAAAACGGATACAGGGTACAGACCTCTTGGAATGCAGTGTTAATATGGATATTCGCATTATTTGGTACTATGAAGGGGATAAGATGATTATTTTGTTGGATGTGGGGCATCATGACATCCTAAAGCATTTCTGATAGCAGGAGTGCCTAGACGCTTTTCAAACAAATCGTTTGCAAAAAAGTATGGCGACGAATTGCCTACGCTTTCCAAAAAGAATCCTTCCCAATTCGTCTGCCGGGCGCTCTCTTATAGAAGACAAGAAAAAGAACAAGAGTTCGAGAAACGAACATAGGTTCGAGCTCCATTGTTTCCATCGTCAAGGCTTGGTTCTGAGAATACCGGAACTGAGCCTTTTTTCGTTGTTTCGGACGGGAAATACAGGGAAGAAAGCGTATACACAAGGAAGTACATCTAAAGGCTTGCAAAGGGGAACGGCGACGAGTGAGTGGCGGCGGAATGGCGACAGTGATATTAGCGAGTTCGTGGTTTAGATGGCTGGAATTGGGGATTGTGTTTAGTGGCGATTCAGGATATAATGGCTATTAAGAAGAATTGAAATATAATAAATATCAGAATATTATAGACGGATATTGTTTCAGGAAATTAAAGAAAAAGCAGAAAGAGAGGGAATAAAACTATGAGCAATAGAGAAAGAGCAATGCAGTTGCTTGAAGCCGTTCCAGATTATAAGATTGAATATGTAATTGCGTATCTGCAAGGGGTGACCGCTGGGGACGAGATTTTAGAAAAAATACCGAATGAGGAAACAGTGGAGGCTATGCAGGAATTGGAAAATGGAGGCGGTACAGTCTTTGAAGGCAGTGCGCATGATTTTATTTCTGCAATGCTGGAGAGTTAAGTATGTATAATTTGAAATATTCCGGGAAAATGAAGAAAGACATAAAGCTATGCCAAAAAAGAGGATATGATTTCCAGCTTTTTGAAGTTATACTTGAGAAATTGATGAAACCGGAACCCTTGGATATTAAGAACAAAGACCATGACTTAAGAGGGGAATACAAAGGATTTAGAGAATGCCATATTTCGCCGGATTGGTTATTGATATATCGTTATAATGGAGAATTTTTAGAACTTTCCAGAACCGGTACGCATTCGGACTTGTTTTAAAATGTAGAAATGCAAAAAAAGATAATGGCTTATATTCCTAACCCGGATAAACCGGAAAAGTTTTTTTGCATTTCCTCCAAATTTCAAGTACAATAAAGAAAAATATTGGAGGATGTGTTCATGTTACTTACGGATAAATATGCTGACAAAATGAATGGTATCATCACTTGCTATGACCGTATGATCATCCAGGGCTATATCCCCGGATGGAGTTATGCGGAAGGTATGACCAGCTATTTAAAAGCCAACAACATCCGTATTTTTGATTTTTCGACTTTCTCCCAGCCCCTTACGGAACAGGTTCGTGTAAATGCCCAGCGCATTGCAGATGAAAACGGCATCCAGATTGAGTTCATCCGGAAACTCCGGGCGTTCCGAAAAGATGACCGCATCCAGGAGATCATTCAGAAAACCGGTAAGTCTGAGGGGCTGATTCATATCTTTTCTGCCATGGAACAATGCAATACTTATAAGCCATGGCATGATAAAACAACCGGAAAAACATTCCTTAAGTTTGACCAAAGCAAATGTCTCCATTATTATTTTTATTTTATAGATAAAGAACTCGGCTTGTGTTATCTCCGGGTTCCCACCTGGGCTCCCTTCCGACTGCAGTTCTACATGAACGGTCATAATCTTCTGGCCCATAAGCTGCAAAAGAAAGGGATCACTTACCGTATGCATGATAACGCCTTCCTTGAAATCTCAGATGTCGAAACTGCCCAGAAACTATCTGACAGAATCAACCCGGAAGGTCTCCATAAAATCCTGGATGTATTTGCAAAACGCTACTGTCCCATTGCGGAATCGCTCGGTCTCGGCTACACTTGGACAGTCCAACAGATTGAGTGTGCAACCGATATCATGTTCAAACAGGCCTGTGACCTGGAGCCCCTTTATGATGAGATCATCCGGACGGCAATCTTTACGGTAAAGCCGGATAACATCGCTGCATTCCTGGGACAGCGCATTACCTATAACTGTAAGAAAGAAGTCGGTACAAACTATAACCAGCGTATTCTCGGTACGAGAATCAAACACCATATGGGTGATGTATCAATTAAAATGTATGATAAATTTGGCTGTGTCTTACGGATAGAAAGTACTTGCAATGACATCGGGACTTTTCGTGTAAAACGGAAAGTGGAACACAGGGACGGCAGTTCCACAGAACAAAAAGCGCCTTTGAAAAAAAGTATTTATAGCCTGTATCAGTTATTCACAATCATGAAAGCCGCCAACTACCGGTATCTGGAATTCGTATCATCCTTTGATGACCACAGCGGCGGAAAGAAGAATCTTACAAAAGCAACAGAGGCTGTTAAGGAGAAAGGCCGTTCCTACCGTGGGCTGAACTTCTTTTCCCCAAAAGATCTGTTGGTACTGGAAGTGATCAGCCGGGGCGAATACATGACTTTTGGAATGCAGGGAAAGGATATCCGCCGCCATCTGGAGGATATCAGTCCGTCTGCCATGTCGAGAATTTTTAAGCGGCTCCGTCTCCATGGGATTATTGAACGGGTTCAAGGAACTTATAAGTATTTTACAACAGCTTACGGCAAAGAGGTCATTGCGGCAGGATTAACCGTTAGAAACCTTGTGCTTATACCAGCATTGGCATAAGTGTTTTTCTTATGCAGAAATTTTGCCATTTTGCGTCAAAAAATATTTATAAGTGGCCTAAATGAGCAAACGTATTGATTACCCAGTCCGGGTATTTCGTCCAAAATGTAATAAACAAATTATCCCCCTCTTCTCGGATATTCTCTATTCCGAAAAAATCAATAGCAAGAAATTCTAATGTTTTGTCCATACGGACCGAAACTTCTATCCCAGTTTCATTTGAAAAACTGCTTTCCAGCAGAGGGGCGTCATGTCCATCTCGTTCCAGAAAAGTTTTTGTATCAACTTGCAGACAAGTAATTCTGTTAATTTTAAATACACGAAAGTCATTTCTATAATAACAATAACCATATAAATACCATCCTTCTTCTTTGAACAATAATTTATAAGGTTCTACAGTTCTTTCGCGAAATCCGTTTGAACTATAATAGTTCATGGTAATTAAATGATGACTTCTGATTGCTAACCGGAGAGACTTAATTTTATCTGCCATTACATTCTTTTGGTTCCAAGAAGAAAAATCAATTATCACATCATTTTCCAACAGTATTTTATCGTTGCTATTAAATTGTAGTTTTGCCAGAAGCGTTTTAATTTTTGCACTATCATCAATCGTAGAAAGTCCTTGTATTCCCGCAAGAATAATATCCATATCCTCCTTATTGAAAACAGATTTATTATATTTAAAGTTCGGTAGCAACGATATACCGCCGCCTATACCTTGTTGCGTTGTTATTGGAAAACCAGCACTGGATAAATCCAGCAAATCCCGGTGTATAGTGCGGACCGAAACCTCAAAATAATTTGCTAATTCCTTTGCCGTTACTTGTTTTTTATCTAATAAGATACTTAGTATTCCAAACATACGATTGCTTTTCATTGTAAAGTACCTCCTTGCCATATAAGAATATTAAACAAGGTAGAGTGCGTCAAGTTTAAACAAGCCTTTTTATTTAATTATATCACATTTATAGTGAAATAAAATACTACCGAATATGATATATAATTACATTCTCATATTTTAACATGAAATGTACAATACTATTGGGTGATATGAAAATGAACCAATCAACAAAAAAATTTGATTTTCACGGGCTGGGGCTGGCAATCAAAAAGGCCCGAGAAGAAAAAGGCTGGACACAGAGCTATGTAGCCGAGCTTGTCGGACGAGATTCCCGCACGATTATGAACATTGAGAATAAGGGGCAGTACCCGAGTTTTGGGGTATTTGTCAAACTTGTTACAATGTTTAATATATCTGTAGATCAGTTTATTCACGGGGACAGTGAATATAAAGAAAGCAGTTGCCGCAAACATATTTATATACTTCTGGATTCCATGAATAAGCAGGAGTTAGCTATAATAGAATATGCGGCGGAAGGTATACAAAAGTTTAGAGAAGAAAGGAATCCCGATTGAATGAGTCTCTATTTTGCGGCGTTTATCGAGGGTTCCGCTAAATGGCAAGCAGGGCAACTGTAGCCACAGTTGCTATTTTTGACGTTCCGGCCTTCCGGCCAGAACGCAAAAATCTGCTTGTTGGGGAGGTCTCCGCTGCCGCTCCGATCGGTGCTGGACGTGCGCCACCGACGCACAGCACCCCCAAACCCGGCTTCGGGCCAACTTGGCCCGAAATGTCAGCGTCGCTTTGCTCCTTATATTAGCTTGAGGTTATAAAAATAGCAGAGGCTCATTATAATCCCCTGCTATTTCTGTACTAACATAATAAGTTGATTTTTTGAAAAACTCTCAACGTCATTGAGAGTTTTTATCCTCATCCACCATTTCCGTTAATTCCTCAAGTTTCTTTTGTAAGATTTCCTTGCTGATTAGTTTTGTCCTATATTCGGAAATCATGGTTGGACTCATATTCCGGCTCAGGGCATATTCAACAACGTCCTCGTCCTTACTCTTGCAAAGAATAATGCCAACGCTGGGATTTTCGTGGGGCTTCTTTACATCCCGGTCTAACGCTTCAAGATAAAACTGCATTTTTCCCAAGTATTCCGGTTTGAAATCATCAATTTTCAACTCAATTGCAACAAGGCATTGTAGCTCCCTATGAAAAAAGATTAAATCCGTATAAAAGTCGTTCTTTCCTACTTGAAGATGATATTCTTCTCCCATAAAAATAAAATCCCTGCCAATTTCCAGTAAAAATTTTTTCATGTTCTTCAAAATGGCCTTTTTCAAATCATATTCCCTATAAGGCTCGGGCAAGTCTAAAAACTCCAACATATACATGTCCCTGATTATGTTCGCAGACGCAGCATGGGATATGGTGGAAGGCGCTTTACCGTCTGATAGCATTAAACGCTCATAATATCCGCTGTCAATTTGCCGTTCCAGTTCTTTTGCTTTATACTTTTCACGAGAGGCCAGCTTCAAATAGAATAATCTCTCTGCATCCGATTTTGTCTTTGACATGATATGCAAATTATTTGACCATGTATTTTCTCTTAGCAGAGTTCCTAACTCTGGCTTGTCACAATAAGTTTCAAAGAACTGCTTCATGCGCCAGATATTCTGTGGGGAATAGCCTCTAATCCCTGGTTCCTGCGTCAGAATGTATTCAGAAAGTGCCTTTACGGTAGAACGTCCCCAGCCATCCTGTACGGCCTTATTGGAAACAAATTCTCCAATTCCCCAATAAAGGTCAATCATTGTGGCATTCACTTGATAGGTAGCTTTCCGGCGGGCATCTGCTATCATTTGCAGAATGGCATGAAAATCACTTTGATAGTTTAATGCTAAATCGTCCATACATTTCCCTCGTTCCGATAGTCTGTTGGGATAATTATATCATGGAATATGCTCAGGATGAAGATATATTTTTCCATTTAGAAAATATGTTATACCAGCTTAGTTTAAATTTTAATACCTTAGTGTTACGAAATACTCCATAAAACAAGAGGCAAAGGTATAAAAATACTCAGCCTTTGGAAACCACGCAGATAATGCTTGAAACTAAACGGCTTCTATACGGCCAAATCGTAACAGCCATACTCCCTTTTTAATCATTTTTACCAGCTGGAAAAGAATATTTGGTTGATAATTCAAATACGTCAGTGTCATATTCAGCTTATCGACCTTCGGGCCAGCTTGGCTCGAAGCTGGAGCATGTAATCATTACATTTCAGAAAAATGAAACACCGCTCTTTGGAAGAGCGGTAGAAGTTGTAGGTTGGCAGTCCATTTTTATTGTAATCCTTTGTACACTGAAGCAAGTGAGAAAATTTATAGAAAAATATTTGGAGGTGTGATAGATGGGGGCAAAGTATGGAGTGATTATTTGGTGGAGTAAGGAAGACGGCTGTTATTTAGCAGAGGTCCCTGAACCTAAAGGGCGTTTGGCGTATGCTTGACAAAAAAGAAAGAGGTTGCCAATGGGAGAGATTACAAAGACAAATACACCTTATGAACAAGCTATGAGTAATAGAGAAAGAATCGTGCAGCTTTTAGATATCATACCTGATTATAAAATAGGGTATGTCCTGGCATATGTCCAGGGAATAGCAGCAGATGAAGAGGCAGATGATACTTTTTGTCAAAGGATGGTTGAGGACTATGAAAATGATTCCGATCCTAAAAAAGACAAAACATATACACTTGAAGAGTGTATGAAAGAATGGGGGATTTCAGAAAAAATACGAAATGACGAGACCATAGAGGCCATGCAGGAATTGGAAAACGGAGGATGGGATAATAGCCATTACGGTTTATTATCCCTTTTTTAATGCAATATTCTTATATGCAAATAAAAGCATTCTTGAAGAGGAATATAAGCAAATGGAACGGCTTGTATCAAATGGCAAAATATTTTTTTCCCAACAGGCAATCATCCCGCTATATTATCAAATCCAGAGAAGTTCGCAGATATTGTAAAAGATTTTTTCATTTATAGAAATTGACAAAGCTCATTACACATATTATAATTCATTTATATAAATCATTTATATAAATGAATTATATAAATGAATTATAAGGAGGGCGGATAATGCCAAAACAAAGAATTACAAAAAAAATGGTTGTCAATGCCGCTTTTGAAATTGCGAGAAAGAGCGGCATGGAGCAGGTTATGGTAAAAAATATTGCAGAAAAAATAGGATGCTCTGTACAGCCTATTTATAGCTATTGTAAAAACATGGATGGTTTACGGCAAGATGTGATTGAACAGGTTAATCATTTTATACAGGAATATGTGGCGGCTCATGTTAATAAAGATGATTTGTTTCGCAGTATGGGAAAATCATATATTCAGTTAGCAAAAGAAGAACCTGATCTATTTAAGATTTTTATTTTACACCAACGGGAAGGAATTTCTTCATTAAATGATTTGTACCAATCGGAAGCTAATCCGCAGATCGCAGAATTTATTGCTGATGAATTGCATATTAGCGCGGCACAGGCGAAACAGTTACATTTGAACATGATGATCTATACGATTGGCATTGGCACTATCTTTTCTGTGACAACGCCGGGAATTTCAACAGATGAAATATATACACAACAAGAAGCTGCCTATGAAGCGTTTTTGAAACAAGCGCTAGAGCGCGTTTGAAAATTCATTCTTACAATCTGCCGCCTTGCTGATGAAAAAGAAAACAGGAATCATACTTGTATATGTAAGATGCCATTGAAAACGCATTACAAAGCAAAACCCGATCCAATAGTTTTGCAGAAAGGAATCGATGATGAAAAAGGGAATTATTGTTTACCAATCCAAGTACGGGGCAACAAAGAAATATGCCGAATGGCTTAAAAATATGACAGATTTTTATTGTGTAGAAATATCAAAAGCTATGGCAGATGAAGTAACACAATATGAAACAGTCATATTGTGCGGCGGAATATATGCTTCGGGAATAGCAGGATTATCATTTTTGGAAAAGAACATTGATAAATTCAAGAAAAAGAAGATCGCTATATTGTGTGTTGGTGCGTCTCCTTATGATGAAAGTGCATTTGCAGAAATTAAGGAGCGTAATCTGACGAGGGATTTAAAAAATATTCCGCTTTTTTATGGGAGAGGCTCATGGAATGAAAGTAAAATGAAATTCATGGATCGAACTTTATGCAAAATGTTACAAAAATCTGTAGCTAAAAAGGACCCAAGTACATATGAACCGTGGATGAAAGCTCTTATGTGTGCAAAAGGACAAAATTGCGATTGGACAGATAAGAAGTATTTAGTTCCATTATTAGAGTATTTGGAAAATTAGATATGGGTATAAAAAACTAAAAAAAATATGAATTTTAGAAAATATGAGTTTTTATATGTTATAATTAAAAAACATATGGAGATACAAAAAATAAAAAAGAATGCACTACTTTTTTATAAAACGAGAGGAATTGACTTATGGCAGAGTTTGTTCAACTGGAAAATATCACAAAAGTATACAAGATGGGCGAGGTAGAGATCCGGGCTGTGGACGGGATTGATTTTGCTATTAAAAAAGGAGAGTTCGTGGTGATCGTAGGACCCAGCGGAGCAGGAAAGACGACGGTCCTGAATATCCTGGGCGGGATGGACACCGCAACCACAGGAAGGATCACGGTGGACGGAGAGGACATTACCAGATATAATGAGCGGCAGCTTACCGGATACAGGAGAAATGACATTGGATTTGTATTTCAGTTCTATAATCTGGTCCCGAACCTGACGGCAAAAGAGAATGTGGAGCTTGCGCTGCAGATCTGTAAGGAACCTCTGGATGCGCAGAGGGTATTGGAGGATGTGGGGCTGGGAGACCGCCTGGATAATTTCCCGGCACAGCTTTCCGGAGGAGAACAGCAGCGAGTATCTATTGCCCGGGCGCTGGCAAAGAATCCCAAACTACTGCTGTGCGATGAACCTACCGGGGCGCTGGATTACAATA
Organism: Lachnospiraceae bacterium M18-1; assembly: GCA_000403295.2. Taxonomy (GTDB): domain Bacteria; phylum Bacillota; class Clostridia; order Lachnospirales; family Lachnospiraceae; genus Schaedlerella. Next base: position 1,016,643 of record KE159609.1, read on the forward strand.
CTGGGAAGGCGATACTCAAGCTTTTGCAGGATATGTGCAGGGAAAAAGGTATGACAGTGATCGTGATCACTCATAATTCTGCACTGGCGCCGATGGCGGACCGCCTGATCAAGATCAAAAACGGAAAGATCTCCAGTATGGAGACCAATGCGCATCCACTGTCAATCGACCTGATTGAGTGGTAGGATGCTTCTGAAAGCGGGTATTCCGGCTGTCCGCTGCCGCAGGCAAATTGGCAGGCCAGGCGGCAGGGCGCTGCTGGTGATCTGTAACCATTGGCAGGATATCAGGACAAATTATGAAAAAAAGAAAAACGGCAGGTTTTACATATGGGTAAAAAAGCATTAAGAAAAGATTTTTTCATGGAAATCAAAACCAGCTTGGGAAGGTTCATGTCGATTTTTTTCATTGTGGCTATCGGAGTTGCCTTTTTTTCAGGTATACGGGCAGCGGAACCGGACATGCGGTATTCGGGGGACGCTTATTTTGACGAAAAGAAGCTGTTTGACATCCAGGTGATGAGCACGCTCGGGCTCACAGGGGATGACGTCCGGGCATTGAAAAAAGTTGACGGGATTGAGAAAGTAGAATACGGCTATTCCGTAGATGCGCTTTGTCTGGTGAATGACAGCCGGCAGGCGGTACATATCATGTCCATTCTCCCTTCCATGAATCTGCTGACCGTGGAAGAGGGCAGGCTTCCGGAGAAAAAGGATGAATGCGCGGTGGATGTGGATTATCTTTCAGCCAGCGGATACAAGATCGGTGACAAGATTACAGTCACCTCCGGAACGGATGACGCGATCACGGAGAGTCTTTCGGTAGATACATTTACCATTGTGGGAACGGTCAGTAGTCCCTGTTATATTGGATTCCACAGAGGAAGTACGACCATCGGCACCGGAAATATTGCCGGTTTTATCAGTGTGCCAAAAGAAAGCTTTGCGATGGATATCTACACAGAGATCTATGCATCGGTGGAGGGTGCAGCCGATCTGCTGGCATTTACGGATTCCTATACGGATCGTGTGGAGGAAGTGAAGGAGCATGTTGAAGATATCCGAAAAGAGCGGGAGGAAGCACGGTATCAGGAGATCATAGACGAGGCAAACGAAGAGCTGGATGACGCAAAAAAAGAACTCGCGGATGGGAAGAAAGAAGCTGAGAAAGAACTTGGAGATGCCAAAAAGAAGCTGGACGACGGGAGAAAGCAGCTGAATGACGGAAAAAAGAAGATCAGCGATTCCGAAGCTGAGCTGGAAAAAGCCAGGGCAGATCTGATCTCCGGCCAGGGTGAAGTGGACCGGAACCGGGCCGAATTGAATCGGCAGAACAATCTTCTGAATGAAAAAATAGAGGAATACAACCAGCATGTGGAGGAATATAACGGACAGCTGGACGAGTATAACAAGAAGCTGGCGGAGTTTAACCAACAGCTGGATGAATTTAATGAAAAGAAGGAAGCATTCTACGAGAAAAAGCAGGAGTATGAACAGGGAAGAGAGGAATATGAGCGGGGACTGAAGGAATATAACAGCAATAAGCAGCTTCTGAAAGAGAAGGGTGCAGAGCTGGATGTGGGCTTCCGTGCGGTGGAGGACGGTTTTGCAAAACTGGAGACAGGAGTCAATGAACTGAACGGAGCCAAGGCGCAGTATGACGGGCTGAAGGTACAGTATGATGCGCTCATTGCCGGAGGTGCGGCGGATGATGCCGTGCTGGCAGAAATGGCGGCTGCGCTGCAGGACCTGGCGGGTCAGATTGCCGAAGGAGAAGCACAGATCAGCGCGACTCAGACCTACCTTCAAAATACGCAGGCCCAGCTGGAAGCAGGAAAGATTGAATTAGAGAACGGCTGGACCCAGTTAGAAGCAGGAAAAGCGGAGCTGGATGCGGCAGGCCCTAAGCTGGAGGAGGCCAGGATTCAGATTGAAGCCGCCCAGGCTCAGATTGATGAAGCTCAGGCTCAGTTTGACGAGGGGCAGGCCCAGCTGGATGATGGAGACCGCCAGCTGAAGGATGCCAAAGCCCAGCTGGATGATGCCCTGGCTCAGCTGGAGGATGGGAAAAAGCAGATCCAATCCGGAAGGGATCAGCTGGACGCCGCCCAGGCTGAGATTAATGACGGCTGGTATCAGTTGGAGCAGGGGCAGATCAAGCTTGCAGATGCACGCACAGAGCTTGCGGAGAAAGAACAGGAACTGGCAGATGCCGAGAAGAAATATCAGGAGGCAAAAGAGGAAGCGGAAGACGAGATTGCGGACGGGGAAAAGAAGATTCTGGATGCGGAGGATGAGATCAGTAAGATCGAACATGCAAAATGGTACATCAATGACCGAAACGATCTTCCGGAGCATGCCGGATATGGGGAAAATGCGGACCGTATGCGTGCGATCGGAGAGGTGTTTCCCGTGCTGTTCTTCCTGGTGGCAGCCCTGATCAGCCTGACCACCATGACCCGTATGGTGGAGGAACAGCGGACCCAGATCGGGACCCTGAAAGCGCTTGGATATGAACGGCATTCCATCGCGGGAAAATATCTTGGATATGCCTGCCTGGCTACAGTGACCGGAAGTATTGTGGGCGTGCTGTTCGGGGAAAAAGCGTTTCCTTATATCATCATTACGGCCTATGGGATCATGTACGAACATATTCCCAACGTAGTGATTCCGTATGACATCTATTATGCAGTGATGGCATCGGCGGCGGCTCTGGCATGTACACTGCTTGCGACTATTTTTTCCTGCTACCGGGAACTTCGTGAGCAGTCGGCTGAACTGATGCGCCCGCCTGCGCCGAAGCAGGGAAAGCGGGTCTTACTGGAAAGAGTCCCATTTATCTGGAGACGGCTGAATTTTACATGGAAGGCAACGATACGGAATCTGATCCGGTATAAGAAGCGGTTCTTTATGACAATCTTTGGGATTGGCGGATGTATGGCCCTGCTGCTGGTTGGTTTCGGCCTGAAAGATTCCATTTTTGACATTGGATTTCTGCAGTATCATGAACTGCAGATTTATGATGGAGATATCATTTTAAATGAGGACGCGTCCACAAAAGAAAAAAAGCAGGCATTTGAGATGCTGGACAAAGACCCACGGGTGGAAAAGACGGAGCTGAACCTGCTCAAACAGGTGACAATCAGCAGCGAGAGCGGAAAAAAGGACGTATATCTGAACGTACCGGAGAATACGGAACTGTTTTCGCAATTTGTGATCCACAGGGACAGGATCACAGAAGAGGTCTATACCCTGCACGACGAGGGTGTGATCCTGACGGAAAAAATGGCGAAGCAGCTGCAGGTACAGGCGGGGGATACGATTCGGATCAAGGACGACGCCAAAGGGGAGATCGAAGTCAAGATTTCCTCGATCTGCGAGAATTATATGGAGCATTACCTCTATATGACTCCGGACCTTTATGAGGAAGTCCATGGAAGGGCGCCGGAATACAATTCCATCTACTTTATCATGAAAGAGGGAAAAGAGCAGGAGCTGGAGGATGTAGGCGAGTCCGTATTAAAGGAAAAAGGCGCTTTGAGCGCAAGCTATACGAAGGACATAGAGGAACAGCTGGACGATATGCTCGTGAGTCTGAATATCGTCATGGTAGTGCTGGTGATCTCGGCGGGAATGCTGGCGTTTGTGGTGCTGTATAATCTGAACAATATCAATATCACGGAGCGCAAGCGGGAACTGGCCACTTTGAAGGTGCTGGGCTTCTATCCCGGCGAGGTGGCCCAGTATGTATACCGGGAAAATGTGATCCTCACGGTGCTTGGCTCGTTTGCCGGGATGGTGCTTGGAAAATTGCTGCATCAGTTTGTCATTGTGACAGTGGAAATCGATTCGGCCATGTTTGGAAGAAATATCGACGTCAGCAGCTTTATCTATGGATTTGTGATCACCGTCGGGTTCTCTGCATTTGTAAACGGCGTGATGTATTTTAAGTTAAAGAAGATTAATATGGTAGAATCTTTGAAAAGTGTAGAGTGATCCTGAATCACGGCTAAAATACAAAAAACATGGGAAAGATTTCACAAAAGAAACATATCTTTTTCGTATACTAATCTAAAATTGTAAACGCAGAAAAATCTCCAGCTGTGCGGTTGGATACTCTAAAGAGTATCCAACCCATTCATCTATTCGCAAAATCCGTGCTAACGCACTCTTGTGTCTGCTGACGCAGCCACATTTTGCTCATTAATAAATGGGTTGCTAATCCGACAGGTCATTTCCATTGCAATAAATTGCATGTAAACGACCTGTCGGATTGCAACCGCACAGCTGGAAAAATCTTGTGAACGATTTTTTCATGCAGCGCACGTAAGAGCTTTATAGTAACTTTTACGTGCTCAGCTATAAAAATACGGCACCGCAGGAAAAAGGAGAATTGCCCTATGGAAAAGATTAAGATTTTAGTCGTGGATGATGAGAGCAGGATGCGAAAGCTTGTCCGGGATTTCCTTGTAAGAGAAGGCTATGTGGTCATGGAAGCCGGGGACGGCATGGAGGCAATGGACATTTTTTACGAAGATAAGGATATCGCGCTGGTTATACTGGATGTGATGATGCCGAAGATGGACGGATGGCAGGTCTGCCGCGAGATCCGGGAGCACTCGAAAGTTCCGGTGATCATGCTGACCGCACGTTCGGATGAACGGGATGAACTGCAGGGCTTTGAACTGGGAGTAGATGAATACATTTCCAAACCGTTCAGCCCGAAGATCCTGGTGGCGCGGGTGGAAGCAATCCTGAGAAGGACCGTCGGCGCGGAGAAGAATGACGTGATCAACGCAGGCGGAATCCTGATCGATAAGGCGGCTCATATCGTCAAGATCGGTGACCGGCAGGTAGACTTGAGCTATAAGGAATTTGAACTGCTGTCCTATTTCGTTGAGAACCAGGGAATCGCACTGTCCAGGGAAAAAATCCTGAACCATGTCTGGAATTATGATTATTTTGGAGACGCGCGTACCATTGACACCCATGTGAAAAAGCTGCGGAGTAAGATGGGAGAAAAGGGTGAGTGCATCAAGACCATCTGGGGTATGGGATATAAGTTTGAGGTAGAAAGCTAGATTATGACAAAATCAATTAAGCGGCAGCTTGCGGTGGTATTTGTCGGATTGATCGCAATGCTCCTGGCAGTGGTTTTTATCGTGAATTCTATTTTTCTGGGACAATATTATATCCTTCATAAAAAAACGGATATGATAGAGATGTACCAGATGATCGATTCCGCAGTGACTACAGAAAGCCTGACCAAGAAAAAAGTGCAGGAAGAGATTAACTGGAAAAGTGAGAGTGCAAATATTTCCATGCTGGTCCTTAAGCACACCGGCGAGTACTCGCTGGACTATGTTTTGTTTTCGATACAGTCCAAGGAAGTGCTGGAGCAGGCGCTGTTCGGCTATATTACAGGAAACAATATGGCGGAAGTGCTGGACCAGGCAGAACATTATACGTTTTATAAATCTGCGGATCCAATGAATCAGGATACGTCCTACCTGGAAATGTGCGGGAAGCTCTCCAACGGCGCTTTGTTTCTGTTGCGCAGTCCTTTGGAAAGTATCCGGGACAGCGCGGCGCTGGCAAACAAGTTTCTGGCTTACGTGGGGATTGTGACGCTGGTGTTCGGAGCCTGGTTTGTCTGGTTCTTTTCCCAGAAGATCACGGACCCGCTTCTGGAGCTGGCCGTACTGTCCAAGCGTATGGCGAACCTGGACTTTAACGCCAGGTATACAGGCGGCGGCGATGACGAGATCGGCGTTCTGGGCCAGAGCTTCAATATCATGTCCCAGAAGCTTGAGAAGACCATATCCGAATTGAAAAAAGCAAACCATCAGCTGCAGAAGGACATTGAGCAGAAGGAAAAAATAGAAACGATGCGGACCGAGTTTCTTGGAAATGTATCCCATGAACTGAAAACGCCGATAGCACTGATTCAGGGATATGCAGAAGGACTGAAAGAAGGGATCAGCGAAGACGCAGAGAGCCGTGAATTTTACTGCGACGTGATCATAGATGAATCCAATAAGATGAACCATATGGTCAGGAATCTTTTGACTCTGAACCAGCTGGAGTTCGGTTCGGAACAGCTGGAGGTGGAGAGGTTTGACGTGATCGGCCTGATTCGGGGAGTGCTCGCGAGCTGTGAGATCCTGATTCAGCAGGCAGAGGCATCCGTGGACTTTATCGCGGGAGAGGCGGTCTATGTATGGGCGGATGAATATAAGACGGAGCAGGTGTTCCGCAATTATCTGACCAACGCGCTCCATCACGTGGACCATGAGAAGCGGATTGAGATCCGAGTGGTTCCGAGGGAAGATATCGTGCGCATTACTGTATTTAACAGCGGAACGCCTATACCGGAGGAAGATATCGCAAAGCTGTGGGATAAGTTCTACAAAGTGGATAAAGCCCATACGCGGGAATACGGCGGAAACGGGATCGGCCTGTCCATTGTGAAGGCCATCATGGAATCCTTCCATCAGGAATATGGGGTATGCAACTACAACAATGGAGTGGAATTTTGGTTTGAACTGGACGCGAAGGGATCGCTGTGAGCGGTGAGTGTGAGCTGTAGTGCGGCCTGTCGGGGTTACTGTTCACACCCTTTGGGTGCTCCAGTAACAGTATCCAGCCCATTTTAAGTCGCCTTCGGCGGTCCTAAGCGCCAGCGACGCTTGTTTAGGACGGACCGGAACGGAGTGTAGACGGGCTGGATATTATGGCAAATGTTAGTTTATTGGCCGGACGCCGTGCAGCAGGGTGCACGAAGCCGTGTGAACTGTAACCTGTCGGATTGCAACCGCACAGCTGGAAAAATTTTTTCTTGACATTTTTAAATATGGCGCATATACTATTTATCATATTAACAATTTAATGCTTTAGCACATCAAACCGATGAACAAGAGGAGTAGGTAAGGAACTGTCTGGATATGGTCAGGGCTGTTCCGAAGGATATTTGTTTACAGAGAGCCATAGGCGGTGGGATTATGGCAGCAAGAGTCTTTACTGAATGGACTTGTGAGGGCAGCTTGAAATTTTCGGAAGGAGTCCGGGAAGAGTAGACGCTGACGGGGATCCCGATCCGTTATCAGCAGGGAGTGTATGTTAGTACATGAAAGAGTGGTCGGTCTGTTCGTTTTTTCGGAAGAAGCAGATTGGCAATATGGGTGGCACCGCAGGGTGAATGATCATGAAATCAGTCCTTGCCCCATTGGAAAATAATCTCCAGTGGGGCAGGGACTTTTTTTACTTTATTAGGAAACTACGTCTCCTATAAGATAAAGACCATCCGGAGAACGGATGCGGCAGCGATGCAGAAGATTCGGGAGAGAAGGACAGTACAGAGGCAAAATTATTGAAAGAGGGGAGAAACAGAAGGGCTGACGGGGTCTATGTACAGGCTGAAATATCAAGATCGGAAAGGAAGAAAAGAGCATGATTAAGGAAGCAATCTATGAATTACTGGAAGGCAGAGATCTAAGCTATGATACGGCAAAGCAGGTGATGGAGGAAATGATGGACGGAACAGCGACCCAGGCGCAGATGGGAGGATTTTTGACGGCTCTTCGGATGCAGGGAGAAAGCATCGAGGAGATCACCGCGTTTGCGGAGGTCATGCGGGAGAAGGGAGTCAAGATCCATCCGGAGCGTGAGGTCATTGACATTGTCGGAACCGGGGGAGACGAGGTGGGAACTTTTAACATCTCCACGACTTCCGCATTTGTGGTGGCAGCAGGAGGAGTCCCGGTGGCAAAGCATGGGAACCGGAGTGTATCCAGCAAGAGCGGCGCGGCGGATGTTCTGGAGTGTCTGGGAGTCAATGTGGCGCTGAATGCGCAGCAGAATGAGACGATCCTGAACAGGACGGGGATGTGCTTCATGTTCGCACCGGTGTATCATTCGTCCATGAAATATGCGGCCCCGGTCCGAAAGGAGCTGGGCGTGCGTACCGTGTTCAATATTCTCGGGCCCCTGTCCAATCCGGCGGCAGCAGCCATGCAGCTTCTCGGCGTTTATGATAAAAAGCTTGTGGAGCCATTGGCAAGGGTTCTGGGCAATCTGGGAGTAGTCCGGGGCGTGGCCGTGTGCGGGGAAGACGGTCTGGACGAGATCACATTGACCGGGGAAACCATCGTGTGCGAGATCCGGTACGGCGAGATCACCCGGTATACCATCACGCCGGAGCAGTTTGGACTGCGGCGCTGCGGCCTGAAAGAGATGATCGGAGGCAATCCGGAGGAGAACGCACAGATCACCCGGGATATCCTGTCCGGAAGGGAACAGGGCGCGAAGCGGGATGTGATATTGATGAACGCGGGAATGAGCCTGTATCTGGGAATCGACGGCATCACGCTGGCGGAAGGGATTCGAAAAGCCGCGGAGCTGATCGACAGCGGGAAGGCTCTGGCGAAGCTGGAGGAATTTGCATCAGCAACGAAGGAATATGAAGCATAGCGGATATGCAGATCGTGTATATCGGAAAAACAGTTTCACAACCGGCAGGAAAGCAGGCAGTAAATCTGCTTTGAAGACCGGCGGCGGGAGGGAGAATCAGTCATGATTTTAGATGAGATTGCAGAGTCCGCAAAAAAACGTGTTGCGGAACAGAAGAAAAAAGTGCCGTTTGAAACAATAAAAGCGGCTGCGGAAGAAAAAGCGGCTGCGGAACGGGAACGCGGAAAAAGCGGGTTCCGGTTTCCGTTTGAAAAGGCGCTGCGGGGGGAAGATATTTCCTTTATCTGCGAGGTGAAAAAGGCATCGCCTTCCAAAGGAGTGATCGCGGAGCATTTTCCATATCTGGAAATCGCGGAGGAATATGAACGGGCAGGAGCGGCAGCCATCTCCTGCCTGACGGAGCCGGAATATTTCCTCGGGCAGGACCGTTATCTGAAAGAGATTGCGGAAAAGGCGTGGATTCCGGTGCTCAGAAAGGATTTTACGGTTGATGCCTATCAGATTTACGAGGCGAAGGTACTGGGTGCCGACGCGGTCCTTCTGATCTGTTCGATCCTGAGTGATGAGCAGTTGAGGGAATATATCCGGATCGCGGACAGCCTGGGACTTTCGGCCCTGACGGAGTCCCATGATGTGCGGGAAATCCACCGGGCGCTGTCCGGCGGGGCGAGAATTCTTGGTGTAAACAACCGGAACCTGAAAGATTTTACGGTTAACGTGGGCAACAGCCTGAATCTGCGGAAGCACGTTCCAGATGAAATCATTTTTGTGGCGGAGAGCGGCATCCGAACGGCAGAGGATATCGAACGGCTGCGGCAGGGGAACGTGCAGGCCGTACTGATCGGGGAGACGCTGATGCGGTGCGGGGATAAAAAAGCGATGCTGGAAAAACTGCGGGGAGCCGGAAGAAGGGAGCAAAAAAATGGGAAATGAAGCGGCCGCCAAGATTAAAATCTGCGGATTGAAAACGATAGAGGATATTCACATGGTGAACCGCCGGAAACCGGATTTTGCCGGATTTGTATTTGCGGGGAGCAAGCGGCGGATCACGCCGGAGCAGGCGGCAGAGATGAAAAAGGAACTGCTGCCGGAGATCCGGAGCGTGGGAGTCTTTGTCAATGAGGAGCCGAAGCGGATCGCCCGGATGGCAGAAGACGGCGTGCTGGATTATATACAGCTCCACGGGGATGAGAACGGAGAGGACATCCGGCGGTTAAAAGACATGACAGAGAAGCCGGTCATAAAGGCTGTCCGGGTGAGGAGCCGGGAGGACATCCTGATGGCGGAGAAGTTACCCTGTGAATATCTGCTTCTGGATACCTATAAGAAAGGGGAATATGGAGGCAGCGGAGAGTGCTTTTGTTGGGAGATGATTCCGGAGATGGAGAAGCCCTTTTTTCTGGCCGGCGGACTGAATGAAGAAAATATTGCAGAAGCTTTGAAAACCTGCCGTCCATGGGCCGTGGATGTGAGCAGCTCCGTGGAAACGGACGAAAGGAAGGATGAGGAGAAGGTGAGACGCTTTATGAGAGCTGTATACAGGGCGGGAACCCTGACTCCAGTCTGTGCGGCTGGAAAAAAGATGTAAGAAAGAGAGGATGAGAATATGAGCAGCAGTGAAACAGGCCGGAAAGGCAGATATGGTCAGTACGGTGGTCAATATATCCCGGAAACGCTGATGAACGCGGTTCATGAGCTGGAAGCGGCCTATGAGAAATACAGCCGGGATCCGGAATTTATCCGGGAACTGGATGATTTGATGAAAAATTACGCAGGACGCCCGTCCATGCTCTATTTTGCAGAGAAAATGACAAAAGATCTGGGCGGCGCGAAGATCTATATCAAGCGGGAGGACCTGAACCATACTGGCTCCCATAAGATCAACAATGTTCTGGGTCAAGTGCTTCTGGCAAAAAAAATGGGAAAGGCCAGGGTCATTGCGGAGACAGGAGCCGGCCAGCACGGAGTGGCTACGGCCACAGCGGCGGCTCTGATGGGCATGGAATGTGAGATTTTTATGGGAAAGGAAGACACGGACCGGCAGGCGCTGAACGTATACCGGATGGAGCTTCTCGGGGCAAAGGTCCACGCGGTGACCAGCGGAACCCAGACCTTGAAGGATGCGGTCAACGAGACCATGCGGGAGTGGACGAAACGGATGGATGATACCCTCTATGTGCTTGGATCCGTAATGGGTCCTCATCCATTTCCTATGATCGTGCGGGACTTCCAGAAGATCATTGGGGAAGAGATTAAAGAACAGCTTCAGGAACGGGAAGGAAAGCTTCCGGACGTGGTGATTGCCTGCGTGGGGGGCGGGAGCAATGCCATGGGGGCGTTTTATGAATTTATCCAACATCACGAAGTACAGCTGATCGGATGCGAAGCGGCGGGCCACGGTATTGATACCGGGAAGCATGCGGCGGCGATCGCGAAAGGGAGCACAGGAGTATTCCATGGTATGAAATCCATTTTCTGCCAGGACAAATACGGACAGATCGCCCCGGTCTATTCTATTTCTGCAGGGCTGGACTACCCGGGAATCGGGCCGGAGCATGCAAGGCTGGCTGAGATGAAGCGTGCCCAATATGTTCCAGTAACAGATGAAGAGGCTGTACGGGCATTTGAATACCTGTCCCGGACAGAAGGCATCATCCCGGCGGTGGAAAGCGCCCATGCGGTGGCCTATGCCATGAAGCTGGCGCCTGCGATGGGAAAGGATGAGATCATTGTCATCAACCTGTCCGGACGGGGGGACAAGGATGTTGCGGCAATCGCAAGATACAGGGGGGTAGAGATCTATGAGTAGGATAGAAAAGGCATTCCAGAATCAAAAAGCATTTATTCCGTTTGTAACGGGCGGGGATCCCACACTTGACATTACAGAGCAGCTTTTGTATGCTATGGAGGAGGCAGGAGCAGATCTGATCGAGATTGGAATTCCGTTTTCAGATCCCATCGCGGAGGGTATCGTGATCCAAGGGGCAAATGAACGCGCGCTTTCGGCAGGCTGTACCACAGATAAGCTATTTGATATGATCTGCCGGGCAAGGAAGAGGGTCACGGTGCCGATGGTTTTTCTCACTTATCTGAATCCCATTTATACTTACGGAAAAGAGCGGTTCATGAAGCGCTGCAGGGAATGCGGGATTGACGGCATCATCGTTCCGGATATGCCTTTTGAAGAGAAGGGAGAGCTTTCCGGAGTCTGTGAAGAATACGGTGTGGATATCATTTCTCTGATCGCGCCCACTTCGAAGGAACGGATCCGGATGATCGCCGGAGATGCAAAGGGATATATCTACTGCGTGTCCTCTCTGGGAGTGACAGGCGTGCGCAGCGAGATCAGGACCGACATCGCCGGGATGGTAAGGCTGGTGAGAGAGATCACAAAGATTCCCTGTGCGGTGGGATTCGGTATCTCTGCTCCAGAGCAGGCAAGGAAGATGGCGGAGGTGGCCGACGGGGCGATCGTAGGAAGTGCGATCGTGAAGCTCATTGCGCAGTATGGGAAAGACTGCGTGCCTCATGTAGCAGAATACGTGAGAACGATGAAAGGAGCATTGTCATGAAGTATGTAGAAATTCCCTGTGTAAAGAAAAAGGTCTCCCGTATCTTGTACGGAACTGCCGCGCCGCCGTTTATGCAGGGCGGGGATGGGAATGACCTGCTGGACGACATGTATGCCCTTGGGATCAATGCATTTGATTCGGCACGGGTGTACGGGAAGGCAGAGCAGTCGCTCGGAAAATGGATAGAAGAGCGGGGACTGCGGGATCAGGTCGTGATCCTCTCCAAATGCGCCCATCCGGATCCATCCGGAAGGAAACGGGTGAATGAAAAAGAAATCCGGGAGGACTTTGCAGAATCTGCAGAATACCTGCGGACCGGCTATATTGATATCTATCTGCTGCACCGGGATGATCCGGAGATGCCGGCAGGGGAGGTCGTGGAGATTTTGAACGCCATGCACAAAGAGGGGAAGATCGGCGCCTTCGGCGGCTCCAACTGGACCCACAAAAGGATTGCCGAGGCCAATACATATGCAAAAGAACACGGTCTGATTCCGTTTGTTGTATCCAGCCCGCACTTTAGCCTTGCGGAGCAGATTCAGGACCTCTGGGGCGGCGGCTGCGTATCCATCTCCGGTCCCTCTAACGGGGCGGCCAGGGAGTGGTACCGGAGCCAAGGGATGCCGGTGATTGCTTATTCCAGCTTGTCCCACGGGTTCTTATCTGGAAAGGTGAAAAGCGTCGAGCGTGAGAAAGCAGGCCAGATCCTGGATGAATTTGCCATGAAGGGATACGGCTGCGCGGATAATTTTGAACGGCTGCGCAGATGTGAGGAACTGGCGGAGAAGAAGCAGTGTACGGTGTCCCAGATCGCCATGGCATGGATCTTCCGGCAGGAGCTGAATACGCTGGCGGTGGTCAGTACATCCAGCGCGGAGAGGATGCGGGCGAATATTTCCGCTATGTCCATAAAACTGAGCGAAGAAGAATCGGCGTATCTGGATTTATTGTAGGATTTACAAAATATAAAAGTATAAAATATATCTAAAAAGCATCAATCCATCCCTTTTATCTGAGTAATAAAGTATGGATGATCATTGCAGGAATCTATATCCTGGCGGCTTCCGTGACTCCGGTGTGGATCCTGCTTGCTGCGGGGGCTTTGACTTTGACTGCAGGTTTCTCGGAGGCTCTTTAAATTCTGCTTTGTAGGAGCGGGAAAACGTGGAATAGTCCCGGAATCCGGCTGCAAAGCAGGCTTCTGTAATGGGAGCGCCCTCTTCGATCAGATTTCGGGCAAGAAGCAGCCTACGGTAAGTGATATAGCTTCCGATGGTATATCCGGTCTCGGCCTTGAACAGACGCATCATATAATATTTGCTGATAAAAAATGTGTCTGCAAGGCTGTCGATGTCCAGGGCCTCGGTCAGATGGGCGTTAATATAGTTCAGGATGGAGATGACCTTCGAGTTGTACCGCTCCGTATCCAAAAATTCGATCCTTTTTTTCAGCGCCGCGCGGTTCAGCTGGATCATGAATTCCAGGAACAGGAGCTGACGGTACAGGCTGCCGGCATATTCCGTGTCGTCAAACGAGCGTTCCAGGCGGTTCGTGATCTTGAACAGGGAGCTTTTTTCCAGAGAAGGAATCCGCAGTACATGGGAATGCTCCTCCTTTGCTTTTTGAAAACAAAAGTTCAGGTCGTATTCTTCATTTTTATAATCAGCCATAAAGCCAGGGGAGATATATACGATGATCCGCTCGTAGGGCATGGAGCCGTCCACCTGGATCCGGTGCAGATCGTTTTTCTCCACCAGTACGATATCATAAGGCTCCAGTGTGTATGTTTTTCCTTCTATATAATATTGTACGTTTCCGCGTATAAAGATTGTGATCTTATGAAACTCATGATAATGAAATTCATATTCCTTTGCCAGCTGGTCTGTCAGGTGAAAAATGCGGAAATCACTGTTTAGATAGCCTCTTTTTTCATAAATTCCCATAAAGGTCCCTCCGGTTTCCGACGCGACGCCGAACAGAAAAGCTTTCCGGTGCGTCTATTTTTATTATATGGCATAATCTGCAATGTTTAAAGCATTTCTTACGTATTATTTGAAAAAAATGCTTGGTATAATAAATAAAAAGAGAGGTTCGGAAGTCCCACGGAAGGGCTGAGAAAGCAGATGGCGGGCAAGCGGTTAATCTGCTTATGCAAATTGGTTAGAAAACTAGGGAGGTATGACGATGAAAACTGTAGTAGAACGATATCATGGGCTGGGAAACGACTATCTGGTATTTGATCCGAATAAAAATGAGCTGAAGCTGAATCAGGAAAATGCGGCGATGCTCTGCAACCGTAATCTGGGTCTGGGCTCCGACGGAATACTGGAAGGGCCGTTCATCGGAGAGAAACACATGTCTCTCAAGATCTGGAATCCGGATGGGAGCGTTGCTGAGAAGAGCGGGAACGGAGTACGCATTTTTGCGAAGTATCTGAAAGACGCCGGATATGTGCAGAAGAAAAAATATCATCTGCAGACAGACGGCGGGATGGTGGAGATCGCTTACCTGAACGAGGATGGGAGCAGGCTGCGTATTTCCATGGGCAGGCTTTCCTTCTGGAGCGATGAGATTCCGGTGACCGGGGAACGCAGAGAAGTGATCAATGAAGATATGGTATTCGGAAATATGTTCTATCCGGCAACCTGTGTCTCTGTGGGAAATCCTCACTGTGTTATCCCAATGGATGAGATTTCGGAAGAGTTGGTGCGAAAGATCGGAAGCGTCTCCGAAACAGCAAGATATTTTCCGGAGCGGGTGAATACGGAAATCATGAAGGTTATAGACAATACCAATATCGCGATCGAGACATATGAGCGCGGAGCCGGATATACCATGGCAAACGGGACCGGAGCATGTGCGGCGGCAGGGGTGGCATATAAGCTGGGGCTGACGGGCAATAAGGTGATCGTCCACATGCCGGGCGGCAATCTGCAGATTGAGATTGACGACGACTGGGAGACTTATATGACCGGAGACGTATTCTATGTAGCGAAAATCAGTCTGAGCAGCGAATTTACGGAAAAGCTTCGGGCATTATGACAGGAATGATTCGGCCGGCACGGATATGATTGAAAAAAGAATCTTCTGCGTTAGTGTTGCAGAGATTCTTTTTTTGTGCTACTATGGCTATAACAATTCGAAAGATAAGGAGAACATATGCTGATTGAGATAGATTTTAACAGTGATGAGGCGATTTATATCCAGCTTCGGAATCAGATCATCCTGGGAATTGCGACTTCGATGTTTCAGGAAGGGGATTCCCTGCCTTCTGTCCGCCAGCTGGCGGAGACCATCGGTGTGAATATGCATACGGTCAATAAGGCTTATGCCGTATTGAAGCAGGAGGGCTTTATCAGCCTGGACAAGAGGCGGGGCGCAGTGATCTGCGTGGATATAGACAAGATCAAGGCACTGGAAGAGATGCGGGAGCAGCTTCGGCTTGTACTGGCAAAGGGCTGCTGTAAGAATATCACCAGGGAAGAAGTGCACGTACTGGTGGATGATATATTTGACACGTATTCTGTGATTTTGAGAAAGGCGGATACAGAGCGTTTTTATTAGATGCCTTCGGTATCCGGCCAATAACGAAAGACCGGCAGATCAAAGACAGTCAGGACGTAAGGCTGGCTGCCTTTGATGGAACTGCCGGATATTATATGATGATTTCAGGAGGAGTTTATGCAGAATCAATATACAAGACAGGCGGAAAATGTTATCAATTATGCGGCAACGGCCGCAAGGGAGAACAAGCACCCGTATATCGGGACAGAGCACCTTCTGCTTGGGCTTTGCAAGGAAGTGACGGGGGTGGCAGGCCAGGTTCTGGCAAAGCACGGAGTGGAGGAGGAGAAGCTTTTGCAGCTTATGGATGAGCTGATCGTACCGGCGGCGGAAGAGCCGATCACGCAGCGGCCGCAGAGAAGCCCGCGCTTTCAGTATATCCTGGAAGACAGCCTGCGGGAAGCAGGTCATCTGCATATGGATAAAATAGGAACAGAGCATCTGCTGCTGGCTATCATCCATGATGCAGACTGCGTAGCGGCCCGGATCCTGACCACGCTGAATGTCAATATTCAGAAGGTGGTGCAGGATATCCTGTTCGCGGCTGGAATGGATCCCAAAAGCTATCAGGATGAGCTTCAGGACGACAGAGGCAGGAACGGCGCGGTCGAGCAGTTCTGTAAGGACATGACGGCAGAAGCGGAGGAAGGGAAGCTGGATCCGGTCATCGGACGGGAGGAAGAAATCTTCCGGCTGATGCAGGTCTTAAGCAGACGAACGAAGAACAATCCCTGTCTGGTAGGGGAGCCGGGTGTGGGCAAGACGGCGGTCCTGGAAGGGCTGGCACAGCGGCTGGCTTCCGAAATGGTGCCGGAGAGCATGAAGGGAAAGCGGATCTATACCCTGGATCTGCCCGGACTGATCGCAGGCTCCAAGTACCGGGGAGAGTTTGAAGAGCGGATGAAGGCTCTGATCTCGGAAGTAGAGTCAGATCCCAATGTAATCCTGTTCATGGATGAGCTTCACACGATGATCGGCGCCGGTGGCGCGGAGGGTGCCATGGATGCTTCCAATATCCTGAAGCCTGCGCTGGCAAGAGGGGAACTGCAGATGATCGGGGCGACTACATTGGCGGAATACCGGAAATACATTGAAAAGGACGCGGCCCTGGAACGCCGTTTCCAGCCGGTTACGATAGAAGAACCTACCAAGACCCACTGTCTGGAGATTTTGGAAGGGTTAAAGGAAAAATATGAAACCCATCACAGAGTAACCATCGGAAAGGATGCTATGGAGGCGGCCGTACACATGTCGGAGCGCTATATTACGGACCGCAATCTCCCGGATAAGGCCATTGACGTGCTGGATGAGACCTGCTCCAAGGTCAGCCTGAAGGGCTATAAGGTTCCGGAGAATCTTTCCAAGCTGGAAGACTCCCTGAAGGAATTGATCCGGCAGAAGGAAGAGAGCATCATGGCCGGTGACTTTACGGAAGCCCATCTGATCCAGAAGGAACAGCAGGCGGTAGAGAAAAAGATTGATGCCACGCGGAAGCGTTTTGACAAGAAAAATGAGTCCCGGCATCCGGCCGTGACGGAGCAGGATATCGCAGAGGTGGTGTCCGCATGGACCAAGATCCCGGTGTCGAAGCTGGAAGAAAGCGATACCCAGCGGCTGAACAAGCTGGAAAAGGAGCTGCACAGGCGGGTTATCGGTCAGGACGAGGCAGTGAGCGCGGTGGCAAGGGCCGTCAAGCGGGGGCGTACCGGCCTGAAGGATCCCAGAAGGCCCATCGGTTCCTTCCTGTTTTTAGGACCTACGGGCGTAGGGAAGACCGAGCTGTCCAAAGCGCTTGCGGAGGCTCTGTTTGGAAATGAAGAGTCCATGATCCGGGTGGACATGTCCGAGTATATGGAGAAACATTCGGTTGCAAAGATGATCGGGGCGCCTCCCGGATATGTGGGACATGGGGACGGCGGCCAGCTCAGTGACCGGGTTCGCACCCATCCCTATTCAGTGGTGCTTTTTGACGAGGTGGAAAAGGCACATCCGGATGTGTTCAATATCCTTCTGCAGGTGCTGGATGACGGGCATATCACGGATTCCCAGGGAAGAAAAGTGGATTTCAGCAATACGGTCATCATCATGACCTCCAACGCCGGGGCTAAGGCCATCATAGACCCAAAGAAGCTGGGATTCGCCGTGAAGGAAGATAAAAAGAGCGACTATGAGAGAATGAAACAGAATGTCATGAGTGAAGTAAAGCTGATCTTCCGTCCGGAATTTTTAAATCGGATCGATGAGATCATCGTATTCCATCCATTGGATAAAACCCATTTGAAGCAGATCGTGTCCCTGCTGGTAAAAGAGTTTACAACCCGGCTGAAGGAGCAGATGAACATCACCTTGACCCTGCGGGAATCTGCAAAAGCACACATTGTAGAAAAAGGGACCGATGCGAAATACGGAGCGCGTCCCTTGCGCCGTGCGATGCAGACTGAGCTGGAGGATAAGCTGGCCGAAGCCATCTTAAAGGGCGAGGTCTCTCCCGGAACCCAGGTAGAAGCCGGGATTGCCAAAAAAGAGATTAAATTTTATCCAAAAGAAATAAATGAGTAGAAAATACGGACGGAATATTATATAATATAGACAAGAGGCAGCGGTCCGGAATTTTTAAGGGCGGGGCAGGAAGCCTGCGGCCCGGTACCGGGAGCTGTATATACACAACATAAGTTTTTCTTAAAATACCTAGGAGGACATTGACATGGCAAGAGTAGAGGAATTATTACGTGCGGAAAAGGATGGGACGATCAGCTTTGGGGATTACACACTGGTATCGAAGACAAAGCTGGATAATTTCGAATTTGAAGGCGATCTTTATAAAGTAAAAACATTTGCTGAAATCACCAAGCTGGAACGGAACGGCATGTTCGTGTACGAATCTGTTCCGGGCAGCGCAGTTGAGAATTTCCGTGCAACGGATACGGAAGTGAATTTCCGGATTTCTGCTCCGGAAGATGTGAACTTTACCTTGGAGCTGCAGCCGGAGAGCGAGTATGAGGTGCTGATCGGCGGTGTGTCGGCAGGGAAGATGAGCACAAACTTAAGCGGAAAATTGAGCGTCAGCGTGGAGCTGGGAGGAGACGAGAGCACAGAGGTCAGGATTGTGAAGATGTAAGGGACAGCAAAGGAAGAGGGAACACAGATTCTGGTACTTGTATTTTGCGGTATAGAAGTTTAGGCTTAAAAAGGCGCAGAGCACATATGAAAAGGGCTTTGTGCCTTTTTCATATGTGCTCTTATAAGGGCGGGAAGAATCATACTGAGCGCCAGACAGATCTGCCGTTCAGTATGATGTGCACAGCCGTGTAAGGAACTGTTCAGAAATAACTCATGACAATGACTTGTATAAATGTCCATCTGCGGCATTTTTTCAGGAAGCTCCGTCTCTGCTGAATATGACGCAGAGTGTTTTCAGCAGAATATTACAATCCAGCCCCAGAGACCAGTTTTTTATGTACTCGGTATCCAGCCTGACCACTTCATTAAAGTCCGTGATCTTGCTCCGCCCGCTGACCTGCCACATGCCTGTGATTCCAGGCTTGATCGCCATCCGGATCCGGTGGTGCAGGTCGTAGAGCTCCCATTCATCCAACGTAGGGGGACGGGTGCCGACCAGGCTCATCTCTCCCTTCAGCACATTCCAGAACTGAGGAAATTCGTCCAGCGAAGTTCTGCGGATAAAGTGGCCGATTCCTTTGGGATTGCCGTGCCGGTCTTTCTTTCCACTTCCGATCACCCGCGGGTCACAGTCCATCTTAAACATCAGCGGACTGCCCTGTATCTTATTCTGCTCGATCAGATCCTGCTTTCTGCGTTCCGCGTCCATATACATGCTTCGGAATTTATAGAGCTTAAACTGCCTGCCGTTCTGCCCGATCCTGACCTGCTTAAAGAGGATGGGGCCGGGAGAGGAGATGTAAATAAGCGGACCGATGAAAAGGAACAGGACGGCCGTGATCAGGCATCCGATCAGCCCTCCGGCGATATCCATCACCCTTTTATAGAGACGCTGCTTTGGGGAGACCATACTGATGCTTGTGGTGAGTACGGTTTCGCCGCCCATCAGCTCCACCTGCTGGATTCCTTCCTGGATATTTTCGATCTTGGACAGGGTCATATGTACGGTGACTCCCATCAAAATAAAAGAATCGATCAGCTTTCCGGGATATTCTACCGTATTTGGAACCTTGATAAAAATCTCATCTACCCATTCGTGCCTTATATAATCCTTTACACTTTCCGCAGAAGCTACAACCGGGATATCCTCGATGTGCTGTCCGGTCAGGTCCTTGTCGAGAAGGACGATACCGGATATGGTAAACCCCTCATAGGGAACGCCTGTGAATCTGGAGAGGACCTCGGACGCCAGATCAGATACAGTGATCACGATCATAGAATGGCTTCCCACCGACGACCTCCCCTTTTTTGTCAGATACATCTTCCGGAAGATACGGCTGAAATATAACAGACCAAAATAGAGCGCTGCGGTTGATGTAAAAAGGAGTCTGGAATGCTCTACGGTCTGCCTGGTCAGGAACAGATGCAGCACAGCAAGCAGCATGACGGCGCACACATGCTTGAGGGACTCTTTGAACTCAATATAGTAGCTGCGTTTCAGGATGTCCTGATAAGGGCTTATGAAAAATGCGGCGGCAATCTGGCAAAACATAAGCATGACCAGTTCGTTCCGATACATCCGGTCGCTGTAGACAGCCGGAGAGAGACAGAATGCATAGGCTGTCCGGAAAGCAATCTGCATGGCGATCAGGTCCAGCAGCAGAAAATCCCAGTATCTTAACCAGCCGTAGGATGCCTTTTTATACATGCTTTTTCTCCTTTAAATCGTATTCTATCACTTGACAATAGTAAAACTACTATAAAAGCTTTTTTACAATCCGCCCCGCCGTCTCTTTCATAAAGCAAAACTCCGCCGTCCTGCAGTAAACGGCCAGATAGACCATATTTGGAATCAGGATACAGAGTAAAAGCCTGATCAGAAATCCGGGAAAACCCTGGCCTGCAGCCGAACACGCCAGCCCCGTCAGCCAGCCTGCTGCGGCAGTCAGAAGAACATGCTCCAGATAACGCAGAAAATATTCTCTTACAGGCTGCTTCAGTCCATGCCGGTAAAGCCCAAGCGGTTCGACCCAGAAGGGCAGCGCCATTGTACTGATCAGTGTCCCGGCGAGAATCCCGAAAATTCCCCACCGCTGTGCCAGAAGGACGGAAACCACCAGGTTGAGCGGAGGCTCCAGGATGGATTTGTAGCGTTCATCCCAGAACAGACCCATGACGCTTTTTGTGTTGGCGACTGGAACACGCATACTGTTCACATAAAAATTTACTACGATGATCAGTACCACCGGCCTGGGCAGCAGGTAATTTCCGCCCAGCCAGATGCTGATAAATGGATCGTAGAGCCAGAGCAGGCAAATGCTCATCCAGCCGAACAGCCATGCCGAGAAAAAGTTGAGACGGCGGAATGCCGCCTGCCTGCTCTGTACGGTTTCCGTAGCGTTCAGGTTTCCCAGGGCAGGGGTAATGGCATTGAACAGTGCATTGACCACCACATTCAAAAAGCCTCGAATCATGATATAATTGGAGTATAATCCGGTCGTCACAATGCCTACAAATTTTGAGATCAGGATATTATCTGTACTGAATACAGCCACTGCTCCAATGCGGTGCAGGATCATGGCACCCACATTTCGGCGGATATCCTGCAGGATTTCTGCAGGCATAGGGGAGATATCCTGCTCCCTCAGATATGGATAGAGCCGGTCCGCTTTTACAGAAATCATTATATTCTGCGTCAGGGAGGCTACAATCGCAATGAACAGATAAAACACATAATTTCCGGTCAGCAGCAGCACCGCGATCTGTGCTGCGGTGGAGATTAAGGCTGTTGCCGTGCGGATCAGGCTGTCGATGTACTTTTTCTGGTACACGAACAATAAAGTGGACTTATAGGCAAATAGGTACGATACGCTGGCATTCACCACGTTCAGCACGTAGATCAGCGATATATTCGGGATATTTTCCGGCATTTCCTTTACAAAAAAATCCAGAAAAGGGGTCAGGGAAAGACCTGCAGCCAGGACGATCACAAAAACGCCGCGGTAGACACGCCGGTATAAACGCATCAGGGATTTGATCAGCGGGATGTCCTCCTGCGCCACAGGACGGTACAGGCTGTATGTGATCGAAACGCTGAATCCCAGCTCTGCCAGTGAGAGCATGGAAAGGATATCGGTAAACAATCCGCTGACTCCCAAGTATTCTTTTCCCAGAAGAAGAACAAATACCCGCCGGGATACGAATTTTAAGACTGCCAGTACCAGCTCGCTGACTGCGGCAAATTTTAAGTTTTTTACAACATGCTCCGTTCGGTCCATCTGCTTTATTCACTCCATCCCTGGGGTTTTGCCAGAACCCTTTTTGATGTACTTGTAGACAGCGGCAATTCCATGAAAAGCGGTCCTGCTGACATACAGTACCAGGATCGAAACCCTGGTCTTTTTATCCCGGCAGAGCGCCAGTGCCTTCCAGCTAAAATGATGCCGGATGTTCTCCCGGAACCGTTTCAGATATGCGGACAGATCGGCTCCCTTGGTTCCTCCTTCCACAGCCTGCATGGCCAGGCGCACAACGGTATCCATGGCCAGGAGCCTTAAGCCTGGAACTGCTTCCGGGAAGTGGACGGAAGCATCCGCGCAGATATGATCCAGAACGGAAAGCACCGTGCATCGTTTCTCATCAACGCCGCTGTTGATCAGGCTGCCGGGCCTGTAAAGGTAGTGGTACAGCGTATCCGGAAAATAGCGGACCGTTTCCGCATCCTTTAACATCTGATAGAAAAAAAGAAGGTCCTCGCAGCAGAGGGCGCGCTCATCAAAGGGATGCCGTTTTACATCTTCTGCTGAATAAAGCTTCCCCCACACATTCCAGAGGAAAGGGGTCCGCCGGGCCAGGCAGCAGACGGTTTCGGCGGCGGAACAGGTGCCTGCAGGCGTATTGGATTTCCCAAACCCCTCGATTCCGCAGATACTGATGTCCGCTTTACTTTCCATGAGATTGTCATACAGCTTTTCCAGCAGGTCCGGCTTTACATAGTCGTCCGAATCAATAAAAGAAATATATTCTCCGGTGGCCCTGCCAATGCCCTCGTTTCTGGCAGCGGACAGCCCGCGATTTACGGGAAAATGAACCACCTGCATCCGTTTGTCCCGGGCCGCGTAAGCGTCGCAGATGCTTCCGCCCTGGTCTGCGGACGCGTCATCTACGAGGATGATTTCTATATTTGAATAGGTTTGCGCCGATATGGAATCCAGACATTTTTCAAGATAGGGTTCCACATTGTATACCGGCACGATGATACTGATCTTTGGCTTATTCGAATCCATTTTATCTGCCCTTCCACCGTTTGATCTGTCCATAGACACGTGCAGCCTCCTGGAAAACCGACGCCCCGGCGTACAGCAGCAGCGCCGCTGCCGTCACTTTTTTCTCCTGGCAGAGCATAAGCGCGTTCCGGCTGAAATGCCGCCGGGTATTCTGACAGAGCCGCTTCAGATATCCGTACAACACACCGGACGGCATGTCTGCCTCCACTGCAAGCATGGCCAGACGAGTGTTGGTATCCAGGGCGATCTGCTGGAAGCCTGCCAACGCCTCCGGAAAACGGACGGAGGCATCCCGGCAGATCTTGTCATGCACCAGAAGGGCGGTGCACTTCCGGTCGTCCACGCCGCTGTGTACCTGGCTGCCTTCCCGGTTGACATAATGGTAAAGCCGGTCCGGCAGATAGCTGACCCGGTTGGAGGATTTTAAAATTTCATAAAGGAACAGAAGATCTTCGCTGTAAAAATAACGTTCGTCAAAAGGATGCTTTTTTACAAGCTCCATTGTATAGAGCTTCCCCCAGGGCACGTGATTGAAAGGGACGCCATGTGCCAGGCAGCAGACGGCCTCAGACCGGGAAAATGTACCCGGGGGACCTCCCTTAAGCTTGATTCCGTCGGCGCCGCAGGCACTTACATCGGCACCATTTTCCAACAGGTTGTCATACAGCTTTTCCAGCAGGCAGGGCTCTACATAGTCGTCGGAATCAATAAATGAGGCAAAGGCCCCGCGGGCCCTGCGGATGCCCTCGTTTCTGGCTGCGGACGGGCCCCGGTTCTCTGAAAAATGCAGGACAGTGATACGACCGTCACGGGCGGCGTAATGGTCACAGATCCTGCCGCTTTCATCGGAGGAGGCGTCGTTTATAAGGATCACCTCGATAGTTTCATACGTTTGAGACAGGATTGAATCCAGACACCTTCCAATCCAGGCTTCCACATTGTATACCGGTACGATCACGCTGATCATCGGTTTTTCCTGTTCCATGGGTTCTTCCTCCTATGTCATTTTATGTACATCCGTTTTACTCAAGGTTCATAACCTGTCTGTAATATTCGGCAAGCCGCTCATGCATCCGCCGGATGCTGAATGTATGTTCCGCTTTTTCCAGATTGTTTCGGGACATGGCTTCCAGCATCTTTACATCGCTGCTGCAGCGCAGCATGGCTTCTGCCAGCGCGGCAGTATCTCCGGGTTCCACCAGGATTCCGTTTTCCTCCGTGACGACCTCTGGAATCGCGCCTACGGCGGTGCTTATGATGGCCTTGCCGGCTGCCATCCCCTCCAGGATGGATACGGGCAGACCTTCGTGGTAGGAGGGGAGGATCAGGACTGCGGCCTGCTTCAGGCAGTCCAGTTTCTCCTCCCGGCCAATCCAGCCAGGCACCCGGATCTGACGCTGGAGTCCTTTTTGGGCAGCCAGGGAGCGGATCTGTTCCACATCCCCGTCTCCCGCCATACAGACGGTGAGATCAGGGTTTCTTCGGAGGGCAAGTTCCAGGGCGTCAACCAGGTCATAGGCCCCTTTTCGCTCGCCAAGCCTCCCCAGCATGAGAAAGGAATTGCGGTACTTTGATACGTCCGCGGCTGCAGAACGGAATTGGGCGGTATCAACCCCGTTGTTCAGCACCCGGCAGGTATCGATGTGAAAGCGGGCTTCCAGTTCCCTCTTCCAACTGTCAGACAATGCCAGCACCAGATCCGCCTGACGGATAAAACGGTCCACGATCCTCTTTCTGCGCGTCCCCAGCCTGTCGTAAAACACCAGGTATTCCGCGCCGTGGATATGTACGATTGCTTTTTTTCCGGCCTGTTTTATTTTTCGTAGATAAAGGTTCTTTCGGAAGGTGCTGCCTTTTTCTGCGGTGTGGATGTGGAACAGGTCATAATTTTTATACCGCAGCAGAAAACGCAGATAGCCGTAGGCGGAATACAGCAGCCGGACCGCCAGGCTGCCGTCGATATAGGATGGGAAAATGTCGATCTGAAACTCTTGGTTCAGAGATACGCTTTCCCGGATTCCGCGGATAACCTCAGCCATCCCGCCGCAGGAGCGGGTATCGCTGGGGCCGATGACTAAAACCTTCATGATGCATCCTCCCATTGCGCGCAGTGCTGTTCAAGCGCCTTGTCCGCCAGGGAATCCATATGGTAGGACATGGGAACCAGGGCGCAGGCGATCATGGTATAGGGGTAGTAGATCGTATTGTCTGTGGCGTACAGCACAAAGCAGTAGATACAGATACTGAGAAACAGGCAGCCTGCATTTTTTCCGCCCTGCCGGAACCAGTAACGGAGCCTTACAATCAAAAAGCACCAGAGCCAGATCCAGTATCCCACAAACCCCATATTCAGGTACATGCGCAGAAAATCGTTGTGGATCTGCATGATCGTCCTCTGGGGAGTCTGGAATACGGCGCCGGTCTGCCAGTCCACATACCGCTCAAATCCAATCCCCCTGCCCATAAAGGTGAAGTTGATATCGTAGTAGGGCTCCAGGTTCGTAAACATGCCCAGACGTCCTTTCGTATCAATCTGAAGCGCTGTCTCCAGGTATTCGAAAAGGCCCAGGCGGATTCCCGCAATGTACAGAAAGCTGACCAGCATCATCCCTACGGCCAGGCACAGCGCCGTCTGTCTGGATGCTTTTTCCGGCAGCAGGCGCAGGATGAAGGCTACGAGGAATCCAAGCAGGATGGCGGGAATAGCAATCCGTTTTAAACCGAGAACAAACAAAAGGGCCACTACCAGCATCCAGAGGAAAGAATGTGAGACTTCCTTCCGGTTCAAAAGCAGGTAGAGTATGAAGGGACCAAACGCAAAGGTCAGGTCGTTGATCTCCAGTTTCGTCATGAGGGGGCCGCTTTCCACTGCGAAGGAGAGCAGCAGCGTGCGAAATTCCATCAGAAAAGGCCCAAGCCCGCCTTCTGCGATCACGACCAGGACAAGCAGAAAATTTGCGGCGCACATGGAGCCCAGACAGTACCAGATCCCCTTTTCACCAAACAGGTACAGAGTCGCTACAGCCACACAGACCGACAAAAGCTGCGGAATGATCATGCCGATGCCGTTTGCGATGGTGACGGCGTCCGCTCCGGACGCCACCCAGATGACCGAGGAAAAGAGAAAGGGGATCAGGTAGGGCAGGACCTGTACCGCAGTATGGCGGGCCAGAAGGACGACTCGATTGAGCCGTACCGTGGCCGTAAAATTCAGCAGCGCAAGGAATAGAATCGCGAACGCACAGGGATTTTTAAGGCTGAAATCAACGCCCCCCACTTTAAAATATGTATCCTGCAGAAAGAACATTGCAGTTGCCAGTATAAAATAGATGATTGAGATCAAGCTTTCACCCTCCCTGAAATGAGTATATACAGAACGTCAGATAAATCTGTCTCTCTGTATCATATGATGCACACAGCCGCATGGGGAAATCTGCCGCTTCACGGCTGCGGCAGATTTCCTCGGCCGTGAGTATAACTTTACGCGTTCTCTGACAGGCGCGGGATCAGGGGCTGATGCCGCGCCTGTCAGGGGGCTGGGGCCGTATCCGTGACGGTATCAAGCAGATATGACCGAAGAATATCGTCAACGGAGGCGAGGAATGTCTCCGTATTGGACTGGTATGTATCAAACGGATGAGTTCTGACGACCGCCAGTACATCTGGCAGGAGATTTTCATCCGGACAGGTGCACACCAGATTCATCTCATGAAACCGTGCCGGAAGCTCCAGCTGGTGGTCGTCTACATGTTCCCCGTATCTGGAAAGCCGGGGAACTACGATGGTCTTTTTACCCCGCTTTACGGCATCAATGATCGTACCGGCGCCGCCGTGTGTAATGAGGACCGTACATGCCTGGAGCATTTCCGAAAACTGAGTCCGGTCATAGAAGGCCTGATAGCGGCAATGAGAAGGCACATAGTCACTGAAACCTGTCTGGATGCAGACCTCCTCGGTGACGGCGCCGTCCCGGACCATCTGGTCTACCTTTTTGAGCAGACGGTTAAATGGAAACTTTTGAGATCCGACAGTTACAAATATCATATGATCACCTCAATAGATACCTCCGAGATACACGGCGCCGGGGTAGAACTTCAACAGCTCAGGCCATTGGACATAGAAGCGGTCCGCGAACCGATAGAGGAATTTTCCAGTCCTGGTAGGACTGTGAACATTGGCATAGGATTCGATAAACACAAGTTTCGTTCCCCATATCCTGCACAGCAGGCAGAGGGGGATAACGGCAAGAACGCCGGTGGTTATGACCACATCCGGCTGTTCTGCAAATAAGATTCTGAGGGAGAGGAAGGCATTTGCAGCCAGACGCAGGAAGCAGCTCTTTTCCCGGCGGTTGACTTGCTGCAGATAGTAAAAACGGATTTCCTCATCAGACGCTTCGTACATGGTCCGCTCCGTGACGATAAAGCTGTCATACCGGCCCATGAGGGGCCGCAGCATCATAAGCTCTTCCAGATGACCGCCGGATGATGCTGCGAAGCAGATTTTTAATTTTTTGTTTTTCAAAACCGATCCTCTCCTGTATCAACGCTGCTGACCCGCTTCATGGCAGTGGACAGCAGTTCACGGATATAATAGCACTGCTCCTCGCCCGCACAGGCGGAGCCGCTCTGCAGTCCGATATGATAGCCGCGCTCCCCGGCCTTTTCCTCCATGACAAGGATGATCTGCGTCAGAGCGGCGTTTACCTGCTCACGTTCCAGTGACTCGGCAAAGAGCAGATATTGTCCGGCCCCGTTATTGCCGACAAACAGCTTATCAGACGGGACAAAGACGGAGGTCAGGATTCCTACGAAATCTTTGATGATCTGATCCCCTGCTTCGCGGCCCAGACGGGCATTTTCCGTCTGCAGGTTGGCAAGTTTAAATACAATACATGCAAAGCTCTCCGGTATCGGACGACGGTCCCGGGCTGTGATGAACTGATCGCATTTTGCACGGTTGGGAAGTCCGTCCACCTTGTTTGTAAAAGCATAGTATTCTATAAAATCTTCGATTCTGCCGAAAAGCGCCGCGCCGGCACAGCCCAGAGCGCCGAAGATCACGATGATCAGGATGGTGAAGATCAGGATCGGAAACCGTTCCGTAACTCTCACGCTGGACAGCATGGAAATGTTCCGCACGCCCAGATATTCGTTGTATTCATCGTTGGTCTCATAGTAAATCGTCTGGAGATTATTGATTTTTTCTGCCAGGTGTTCAATCTTGGCCTGGATCTCATCCTGAACCTCCTGAGGTGAACTGGAGGGCGCTCCGGTGAACACATCCAGGATATAGTTATTGTATTCCTTGTCGATCAGGTTTTGCTCGTACAGGGTGCGGTCTTCGATATACTGCATCATCAGCAGGTCGTATTCTGCGGTCCGGTCTACGGGCTCCCAGTCGTCTTCCTCATACTTCCGGTTCCAGTCGTCATATACGTTTGGCAGTACATAGTTGCGCAGAGCGCTCTCCCGGGTCTGGTCGATCGTATTGGGATCCGTCTCCGGTGTATTCGTGGCGCTAAATTCGTCCATTGCATTTTCATAGGAAGAAATGATGCCGCGGATCCGTTCCACTTCAAAAGACACCGCGCTGTTGGAAATCTCCAGGTCGTTGTTCCTGTTTTTATATTTGTCCAGAAGCAGGCTGCAGTCTTTTGTGATCTTTCCTTCCAGAATCTCGGAAAGCAGTTCGCGTACTTCCACCTCCTGGATAAACTCAAATTCATTTTTCAGATCCTGGAAGCTGCGGCCGGTTTTGCTGGAACGAAAATCCATATCCCATTCCGCCTTATTGGCCAGATGCTCTGTCATACTTTCCAGGGTTTCGTCCATGACCTCGGCCATCTCCAGATAATCATAGCCTTTTGTGGAGATATCGCTGACCGGGTTTGCAGCCAGGGCGGTGTTGACATGGGATTTTCCGTAATAGCTGGCGTATTCCTGCAGCACCTGGTTCAGAACCTTGCGCGGATACTCCTTGCCGTTTCTGACGCCGCAGTTGAAGGAGACAAGAAAACGGGTCGGTATAAACTCATAATCCTCTTCCCCATTGTCCAGTTTTGCCTGCTGTATCAAAAGGTCTTCATCTGTAATAATGGGTTCTGCATGGATGTTCATGCGGATATCATCCGTGGTTGCTTCCGTAAATTCAATCCCCAGCGCACGCATTGCATCGGAAACCAGATTGGTGGCATAGATTTCGGACGGGTCAATGGGGGTATCATCCGGAGAGAGCCCTTCGGCAGCCCTGGATCCAGTATATTCGATCACCGTGACTGCAGTATATTGCTGGATATACAGCTGGGCGATCAGGTAAAAAGCGATGCCTGCCAGAATGGAAAATCCGGCAATCGCTTTACGGTATTTTTTTAAATAGCGAAAAACATCTAGTTCTTTCATGACGCGTCCCCCTTCTTTGTTTTTCCGTTCTTCCTGCCCGGTCTCCAGGTTTTATGTCCGGCTGTGCGGATTCTGCCGAAGTCCTGGCAGAAAGGTTCCAATATCATATTCCCGCCCAGCGCGATCACAAAGAGGATCGTGAACAGAAGGGCATCAACCGCAATGCCTGAGACTGACGGCGAACTAAAACATACCTGGATGTAGCCGTCGCGCTTTTCCGCGATATAGGTATCGCATAGTGTCCTGCTCTGCTCCGCCAGACTCAGCAGTTCGCTCTTCAGACTGTCAATCTGAAGGTCTGCTTCCTCATAGGCATTGGAGGGCGCCTGACTTTTGCCGACCTGCGCGGAAGCATAAGTGTTGTGCTCCATTTCTTCTACCAGTTCCGTGGCTTCTGCCAGAAATTCCGTGGCTTCTTCCGCGAAATAATCCACACCGACTTTGGTCCTGGACATGTAAAACTCCTGTTCCACATCGTAGGTGGGGATCAGAACAAAACGGGTCATAAACGCGTCGTAGATATCGATGGCTTCGATGCGCACGTCATGGGCAGCCATTTCTTTCTTACGGGTGTTTTCCAAAAGGTGGTTTGCGTACTGCATCCGGGACTGATAGGTGTCCTTGTTTGTGGAAAGGCCCTTCTCCAGGATAAATGCACCGTAGCGTTCCAGTTCGATATTGATGTAATTCTCAATCTTCTGGTACAAAGAGGAGAAGGTTTCCTGGTCTTCCTCCGCACGGAAGCTGCTGCTCTCGCTGCTGTAGCCGGGGAGGTAGTCTCTGACTTTTGTGGCCTGCATCTGCAGATAATCCTTTACGTCCAGGTATTCCATTCCCTCAAGATCATCAAAGGACAGATCCAGCACACTGTCATTTTCCGCGTAATTGAGTGTGAAATCTTCCCGGTACACGTCTGCCAGAAAGTTCAGGACAGTCTGCGGTTTCGTGTGATGGAGGGACACTCGGTCCGAGCAGTGAATCCAATATTCTGTTGAAATTTTCAAATCGGATTCCTGGGAAACATCCAGCTTTTCCGAATCCAGGGGAGTGGATATGGACAGATAACCGGACAACTGCTCCGGACTCATCTTCAGATTGGCGCGCTGAATGACTTTTTCAAGGATGTGTTCGGACAGGATATTGGACTCATTGAATCTGGTGGCGTTGGGGTTCTGCCCCCGCGCCGCCTCCTCGTAGTTGAAGATCATCAGCATGCTAGGTGACCAGAGCTCGGTCAGCAGACGGCCGATGAAAAAGACCAGAAAGAAAAGCACACCAAATAACGCTAGCTGTCTCTTTCTCTTTGCCAGAGAGCCGACTCCGTTTTTTAACTCGGAAATCTGCACCTTTGATTTTACCTTGAAGAAGCGCCAGATCAGAGTTATGTACAGAAACAGCATACACAGCATCAAAACAGGTTTTACCATACTTAACAGAATCATAACGTATTCACTCCTTTACTATTTCTGCGGAACATCCGGTTCCTTCCGGATATTGATATCAATGACCGCCAGTTCGGGTCTGTTGTTGATCCGGGGAAATCCACTGTGCCCGCCCATCCCTCTGGAAACAAAGATCGTACTGTCCGTCAGCTGATACATTCCGCCGCTGTATTTTGGAAAAAGGCCGGTATCTCCGTGGAAGAGGCCGCCGATCACGGGAATTCGGATCACTCCGCCGTGGAAGTGCCCGCAGACCCCCAGGTCAATCTCCGTGTCCGCCAGATGCTCATAGTAGAGCGTGGGGTAGTGGGAGATCAGCAGCTTAAAATCCTCGCTTTTTTCATACTCTTTGATAAATTCCTCTCCGTATTCCTCATATCCCTCCGGAGCCGTGGTCAGCCCGCCGATCAGGAACGGTGTCTTGTGAATTGTGACCGATTCGGCACGATTGATCAGGACATGGACGCCTTTTTCGGCAAGCATCTCTTCAAGGGGAATCCCTTTTTCATAGAGCAAATGGCTTTCATGGTTGCCGGGGCCGTAATAGACAGGCGCGATCTTGAGCAGCTCATCGCACAGATTCATCAGGATATCCAGATTGTCGTCGTCTGAATTGACCATGTCTCCCGCGATCACGATCAGGTCGGGCATCAGGGCGTGGATCTGTTCTGTTAGGTCGGAGTTGCCTTTGCCAAACTCATGGTTATGCAGATCCGACAAGACGACGAGACGGGTATTTTCCGATCCTCTTATTTTCGGGGAGTACAGATGATTAAAGGTGACCTCCAGTTCATCTGAGAGCAGATATCGTCCGCCGAGAATCAATACGGCGACAGTGAGGAACAGGAATAGAAACGACCATCTTCGGCGTTTTCTGTCACTTCCCTGCACTGCTGCTGAGTCAGCTGTGCTTCCTTCTTGATTTTTTTGGTTTTTCTTTCGCATAGTCCCTCCTTTTTGACGGATTGACAAAATCCGCATTTTGTTATCTGCAGAGAAAGAGAGGAGGTACGAAATTACAGAATATTATTTTATGCCTTGAAAAAGGAAATAACCTGTTTAGAAAAAGGCAGGAAAGCCTGTATTTAAAATAAAAATGCGCATAAAGAAACACGAGCACAAAGAAAATAAATGCCCGTTCTTTTACAAGAAATAGAATTGGATTCTTGATTACTCAAAAAGATCAGATGATCAGCCTCAGCCGTTCTAATTGTCTGGCATGTTCTGTCTCGGTGGTGACCAGGTAGATCCGGGTCGTCTCAATGGAGCTGTGTCCAAGTACATCTGCCAGACGAACAACATCCTTGCAAACATTGTAAAAACTGGACGCAAACAGGTGCCGGAGATTATGAGGAAATACCTTTGAGGGTTCCACCTTCGCAGATTCACACAAGGCTTTCATTTCTTTCCAGATCTGAGTCCTGGACAGGCTGTTTCCATTTTTGGCTATAAAGATCTGTCCCTTTTTAATGCCTCGTTTTTTTGCGTACTTGCGTAGTTTCCGGCAGAGCTTTTGCGGAAGCAGGATTGTTCGGATCTTGCCTTTTAAAGAAATATCAGTCCTTCCGTTGAGTATAGCTTCTATCGTGATATATTTTACCTCCGAAACCCGGATCCCTGTGCTGCAGATTGTTTCCATCAGCAGCCGCAGGCGTTCTTTTCCTTGCTGCTGCGCGGTCTGCAGAAGCCGCAGGTATTCCTTCCTGTCAAGCGCTCTCGCCTGCTCCCGGAACATTTTGCGCTGAATATGAAGAAACTTTACCCGGCATTCCTCCCAGCCCATGAAACGGAAAAAGTCATTTACTGCGGAAAGCATGGAATTGATCGTAGCAGGGACGTATGACATCTCTGTTAGATATTCTTTCCATCCCGCGGCGTTTTCCTTGCTCGCCTCTCTGCCCGAAAGCCAGGAAAGAAACGCTTTTATATCGCGCAGATATTTTTCGATCGTCCCGGCGCTGCGTTCTGCATGGCAGAGATATTCCTTATAATTGCTGATATCTTCAATTGTCATCTGGTAATTCATGATTGCCTCCTTCTGAATTTTTTTCTTTGGCCGAATCCTGATGAATCATCAAGATTCACAGTAACATTCGGCCATCTGCATAAGAATAAAAAAGAATGGTCTTGATTTGTGAATCTATCATAACATGAAATGATTATCCGGAAAAGTAAAATCCTTTTGACAACGATCTAAAATATATCTTCAGCAAAATATAACCCAAAGTCTGCTTTGTAAAAATTGTGATTAATTTATCCGGTGAGATATACCTTGTGAAACGGCCGGATGGCCATGATGGGGTGCCCTCGGGTACCGGCAAGAATAAAAAAGAAGAATATATTTCCGAATCCTTTGATAAAGAATCATACAGGGTCAATTGATACAGAACCCTGAATGTATTTACAGACAGAAATACATTTTCGGGAGTTTTATAAAATGGACAAACTGATATTACGAAAGTATCACAGATTGTCCTACTCTGCGACACAAGAATACCGACAATTTTGAGTAAATATTAACACATTTTTAATATATTTTCAATACTAATCTATGTATTACAATGTTTCCCAATATCCCAAAAGTTACTGTTCACATCCTTTGGGTGCTCCAGTAACAGTATCCAGCGTATTTTAGGTCGCTTTTTGCAGTCATTATCTTATATGATAAAATTGTAAAATCTTCAACATTTTAATGGCACTATGGATAATGCAAAATACAGGAGGTACTTATATGGCAAAAGGCGAAAATATTTTCAAAAGAAAGGACGGACGCTGGGAAGCTCATTATATCAAATCCAGTGAGGACAACGGTAAGATCAGGTATGGATCTTGTTATGGAAAAACATATGCTGAGGCGAAAGCCAAAGTTATAGAAGCAATGGCTGAAAAAACAAATAGTATGGTCTCCGATGATCATGTAAAGGAAAAAAAGTTTTCTTTCTATTGTGACTGCTGGCTGGATCTCCGCAGTATTCAGATCAAAACTTCCAGTTATGTGAAATATCAAAACGGGATTGAAAAACATGTTAAACCCTATCTGGGAGACCTGTATTTGAAGGATATCACTACGGAAAAGATCTCGGCTTTTTCGCACGATCTGTTGAATGAAAAGAAATTATCTACCAAATCTGTGCGTGATATTCTCACTTGTGTACGTTCTATTCTTTGTTATGTTAACAGGCAGACCCATGGCGTGTTATCCCATGTCGAAATCACCTATCCGCGAGAAAGGCCTAAAGCCATCCGAATCTTAACAGAGCAGGAAGAATCAGAGCTTATTTTATATCTGGCAAAGGAAATGAATGTAGGAAAGTTTGCCGTGTACCTGGCACTGCGCACTGGAATGCGGATAGGCGAGATCTGCGCGCTGCGCTGGAAAGATATTTCGTTTTCGGATGAAACGATTTGTATCAGCAATACTGTTCAGCGCATTAAAAATATCAGCTCTGAGGTAGATTCTAAAACTGTATTGATGATCGATTCTCCTAAAAGTGATAAATCCCGGAGAATCATACCGCTCATGCCGGATATTGCGGCACTATGCATGAAATTTTATCAGAATGAACCGGAATATTTCGTTCTGACCGGAAGTAAAAACTGTATGGAGCCACGCAAACTGCAGAGATATCTGAGGAGCTACACAAAAGAATGCAGCCTTGAGGGGATTCATTTCCACACGCTTAGGCATACCTTTGCAACACGGTGCGTAGAAGTCGGATTTGACGTTAAAACATTAAGTGAGATTCTTGGACATGCAAGTATCTCGGTCACGCTGGAACGCTATGTACATCCGAATTTAAATCTGAAAAGAGAAAACATGAAACGTTTAAAAGTTGCAGACTGCTTTTCTTCTGAAGAGTCAGATTCTGCAGTCAACTAATACGCTGTACGGATCATATTTCACCAAATCATTTGCCTGCCAAACA
>KE159609.1:1051431-1130766 GCA_000403295.2 Lachnospiraceae bacterium M18-1
GGGGGGGGGTAAACTTTTTACGTAAATTTTAGAAAGCTTACCTGTTTTTGTGTTTGGAAAATAACAGGATTTGAAAATTCAAAAAAAGATTATTTATGATGAGGATGGCAGAGAATAATGAATGTATTATTAATTGGCGGAGCCAGTAAGGTCATGGATTCTATGATCGATAAACTGAATAAGAGTGATCATCGGATTTACTTGCTGACGGGGCAGAAGAGAGGGAACAAAGACCAAGGCAATTCCCGCAAACGGGTATTTCAGAAATATGATTTTCCCTATGACAGCGAGAGCGTCAAGGATATCATGGAGAGTGTAAGGCCTGACGTTGTACTGTTTATGGGGGCTTATGACAGTAATTTTGACTGGAAATATCATGGAAGGACAGAATCCGTGCGCTATATGTCAGCACTGACCAATATTCTGTCGGCATATTCCATGACGGGGGACGGGCGTTTT
Organism: Lachnospiraceae bacterium M18-1; assembly: GCA_000403295.2. Classification (GTDB taxonomy): domain Bacteria; phylum Bacillota; class Clostridia; order Lachnospirales; family Lachnospiraceae; genus Schaedlerella. The sequence continues at coordinate 1,051,891 of KE159609.1, forward strand.
ATCTACCTTTCGTCCTATGAGGTATTCAGCGGGTCCTATGCGAATGACATTCCAGAGACAGAAACGGCATCTCCCAAAGGGTTCAAGGCTCTGGCTGTGGCCCAGGGGGAGGAGATGTGCGGCAATTACCGGAATATGCAGGGGACAGACACCGTGATCCTGCGCCTGGACCATGTATATGGGATACCACAGAAAGGGCAGGAGGAGGATAATCCCTGCTTTAAGATGTGCCTGGAAGCATTGAAGACCGGGAGGATATCTGCAAACAGCAGAAATACGTTTTCCATGCTTTATATCAATGACGCGGTTGAGCTTGTCTATAAGGTGATCACGGCAGAACAGACCAGCCAGTCCTGCTATCATATCTCATCCATGGAGCAGATCAATGAGATTGAGCTTGCGGAGCTTATCATGGAAAAGATGGGGGCAGGGATCTCACTTGCCGATCAGTCCGTAGGCGACATGTATCGCCAGATATTGGATGGAAGACAATATGAGAATGAATACGGCCAGCGGATCTTTACCCATTATCCGGAAGGTGTGGCTCAGGTCGTAGCATTTATGAAGCGTTACAGCGACAGCTTCCTGAAGGCTGAGGATGTGGGGGGCAGCCTGGGCGGCAGGATCTGGCATGGTACGAAGGTGACAGTAAAAAGCCTGCTTCCCTTTTTGGAAAATATCATCGGATTCTTTATTTTCTATATATTGAACAACCTGGCTTCTGGAAGCCAATACTTTGGCAGACTGGATTTTTACCTGCTGTATGTACTGCTGTTTGCGGCAATCTATGGACAGCAGGAAGCTATCTTTTCCGCACTGCTGGCCGCAGCAGGATATTGCTTCAGGCAGGCAGACGGTCAAATCCAGTTCGAAGTGCTGTTGGACTATAATACATATGTGTGGATGGCCCAATTGTTCATCGTGGGAATGGTCGTAGGGTATATCCGGGACCGTCTGCGCCATGTCCAGAATGACAAAGAGGAAGAAGTGGGATATCTGTATGAAAGGATAGAAGATATTTCGGAGATCAATGACAGTAATGTCAGGATGAAACGGAATTTTGAGGCACAGCTTGTCAATCACAAGGACAGCCTTGGGAAGATCTACGAGATCACTTCCAGCTTGGAAAAATATGCTACCGAGGAAGTGCTGTTTTACGCGGCGCAGGTGCTGGCAGAGTTGATGGACAGCAGAGACGTGGCAATCTATATCGTAGCGAATCGGGATTATGCCAGATTGTTTTCCTCGACGTCACCGGAGGCACGGAAGCTGGGAAACTCAGTGAAGTATACGGGTATGGGAACAATGTACAATGAATTGATCAATGGCCGGGTCTATATCAACAAGACGATGGAGGCAGGAATGCCGTTGATGGCAAGTGCAGTATACTCCGAAGATGAGATGCAGCTGATCCTGATGGTATGGGGCATCCCATGGCAGCGGATGACTCTGGCAGAAGCAAACCGGCTGAGAATCATCGGAACTCTGATTCAGAATGCATCTATACGTGCCAGCCGTTATATCGAGAGTCTGAAAGGGCAGCGCTATGTGCAGGGGACCAGTGTTCTGAACGAGGAAGCATTTACACTCCTTGTAAAAGCATTCCTCGAAGCAAAGAGCAGAGGGCTGACAGAATGTACGCTGGTAGAGATCGTGACAGGATATCAGAATTACGAACAGGCTTCTGCATTGCTGGAGAGCTGTATACGCCAGACGGACTATATGGGGACGATGGACGGCGGGAAGCTGTATATACTTCTCTCCAATACAGATTTGGAAAATGCAGAAGGGGTTCGGGATCGTTTTCGGAAGCTGGGCTATGAAAGCCTGCTAAAGGAGGCTGTGGTATGACACTGACAAGGGAAGAGCATTTATTTTTCATGATGCTTTTGATTAATTTGATCGTGGCGGCAGCTTATCTTTTTTGCGGGTTGTTCATAGCAGTGCCGATCCGGAAAAAGAAAAATGAACAAGCTGAATATCTGTATGACGGTAGAAAGACCTATTTGATACGATTCATTATTATGCTGCTTTGTCCGGTAGTCGGACCTGTATTTTTCTTTGTGACACATCTGCTGTACCTGACGATCTTCAGATTCCAGGTGAATCTGGAAGATGTTATTTTTGACAAGTCACGGGTAAAGACGCAGGTGAAGGCCAATGAAGAGCGGGAGAGGAATGTGATTCCGGTAGAGGATGCTCTGGCGGTCAGTGATGAGAAGAGCCTGCGCATGGCTATGATGAATATTATTAAAGGAGATATGAAGGAGTCACTGTCTTCCATAGCTCTGGCTTTGGGTGCGGAAGACTCCGAATCCGCCCATTATGCTGCTTCGATCCTGAGCAACCGGCTGAATGAATTTCGTATCAACGTACATAAATTATACAGCGAGATGCAGGAAGAAGAGCGGAAGGATACGGATTATGAAGTGGCATTGATCGCGTACATGGACGATATCCTGGGGCAGAGAGTATTTATGGATCTGGAGCAGAACCGGTTTGCGCATATGATGGAAGAGGCGATGGAACTGCTTTATGAAAAAAATGCTTCCAGGATCACTCCAGAGTGGTATGAGAGCCTGTGCATGCGGCTGCTGGAAAGCGGCGATTATGATAAGGTGGAAAAGTGGTGTCAGCGTCTGGAGGAACAGTATCCGGATGAACTATGCACTTACACCTGTAAGCTGAAATTATACTTTACAGTAAAAAACAGGGGGGCTTTTTTCCAGACGCTCAATGCCTTGAAAAATTCGAATATTGTCATTGACAGTGACACGCTGGAAATGATCAGGACGTTCAGCTAAGGAGAGGAAAAAATGATATCACGTTGGAATTATCTTGCAATTACCACAGTCATGCTGGTTGTATTTTTCATGTTTCAGTTTACCAACGTTGCATTGGAAAGCTGGGATGGCTATGAGGAAAATTCATACTATCTGGACAGAGAAGGGCTTCCCGGCGAGAGCAGTGCGTATCAGCCGGGAACAGATCTGACTGCAGGTGAGGGCGGAGCGGATGCAGCTTTCAGCGATTCCCGCAGCAGGGTGGTATATATCGGAGCTGCGGGCGGTGCGGAAGAAAATGTCGTATCTACATGGGCTGTATACACAAAGCAGAATATCGACAGCTATACATCGTTCGAAGAGTATAAAAAGGCAGAAAAAAAGAATCAATCCCCGGAAATGATCATTATAAACTCTGATGATATAGAATGGAATCAGAAGGGCTTGTGCGGAGAACTTGAAAAATATGCGGATGGCGGAGCAGATCTGGTGTTCTGTAACCTTCCGGATGCAGAGGTGATCAAAGACAATGCCCGGCTGCAAAAGCTTTTGGGGATTGAAGAAGTAAAATCCGAGAAGACCGAGGTAGAGGGCATTTATCTGCGGGAAGGATTTCTTCTTGGAGGAGAGGCCGTATATCGGGCTGAAGATGAGGAGGAACGTGCAAAGAGACAGGATCTGGAGCTTACGTTTCCCTGGTACACATTGGGGAAAGATGCAGAGGTTTATATACGGGGGATTACAAAGGACATCCTGGAGGAAGAAGAGGATTATCCGGCGGTTATCTGGAGCAACCATCTGGGTAAAGCGGATGTGTTTGCTGTAAACGGGAGCTACATGGAGGATATCACAGGGCTGGGAATCCTGACGGCAATGTCGGCCAGGTCAAATGAATACGAGCTCTACCCGGTGGTGAACGCTCAGAACATGGTACTGATCAATTATCCGGATTTTGCGTCAGAAAATAGTAAAGAAATGAGAGCACGTTACGGTCAGTCTATGTCTGAGATGTTCAGGAATATTGCGTGGCCCTCCCTTGTGGCAGCTTACCGGCAGAATACGCTGGGGCTTACCTGTATGCTGACGCCTCAGTATGATTATGAGGATGAGCAGTTCCCAAAACAGACAGAACTCCAATATTATATGCGGCGGCTTCGGGAACAGGGAGTGGAAGCAGGTCTGTCGCCGGAGAGTGTATCTGATACCGATATTCGGGAGAAGCTGAGAGAGGATCAGAACTTCATGGAGAAGGAGCTTCCGGATTACCGGTTTTCTTCCTTCTATGCAGGCAGCCTGACAGAGAGTGAAGTAGAAGCGGCTCTGAATGAAAAAATTGTGGAAGATGTCCGGACTATTTTGACAGATTACAGCGGAGAGAACGATATCATAGGATATCAGTCGGAAGAGATCACCAGACAGAGCAGCCTGTCCGATGGAACCGTGCATACATATCGGGACGATCTGCGGATGCGGAGCGTACAGACAGCCCTGGGGTACAGCAGTGTCAGACTGGATATGAGCCGCGTGGCATATCCGGAGAACGAAGAGGATACTCTGGAAAAGGTGGTATCCGAGTTTAGCGGCAATATCGGCTATTATTGGGATGATTTTAGAGGCTTTGCGGGAACTACCGTATCAGAATGCGACAGCCGGATCCGCAGCTTCCTTGCATTGGATTATACAGACAGCCGCAAGGAGGATATCATTCATCTGGAACTGACCGGTACGGAGACGCCGGTTTGGTTCGCATTGCGGACTGAAGGCGAGCGGATCGTCCGTGTAGACGGCGGCAGCTGGGAGCAGCTGGAAGACGGCGCATGGCTGATCGAAGCGGAAAGCGCGGATGTAAGTATAGAATTGGAGTAAAAGGAAGGAAAAAGATGAGAATCTGTATTGTAGCTGAGGGTTGTTACCCTTACGTGGTGGGCGGCGTGTCCAGCTGGATCCATAGTCTGATCCGCTCTTTTCCCGGGCAGGAGTTTGTAATCCTGGCAATCGTGTCAGACCGCTCTATGAGGGGAAAATATGTATACGAGCTGCCTTCGAATGTGACAGAGGTACATGAGATTTATCTGAATGATTCTGACTGGAGCAAAAAAAGGATGCGCAAGCACCGCATGAACAAAAAGGAATACCATGCGCTGCGGAGCCTTCTGCTGGGACAGAAGATTGAGTGGGAAGTCCTGTTTGATTTTTTTCAGAAAAGGCAGGTTTCTTTGAACGGGATGCTGATGGGCAGAGACTTTCTGGATGCGGTGACGGAATTTTATCAGCTGAACTACAGTCAGGTAGTATTTACGGATTTCCTGTGGATGATGAGGTCCATTTATCTGCCGCTGTTTACCGTCCTGCAAACAGAGCTTCCCAAGGCTGACCTGTATCATTGCATCTGTACGGGCTATGCAGGAGTACTGGGAAGCATGGCGAAGTACTTCCACGGCGGCCGCCTGACGATCTCGGAGCATGGGATTTATACCCGGGAACGGGAAGAAGAGCTGATCATGGCCAAATGGGTGAAAGGAATCTATACCAATATCTGGATCGAACAGTTTTATAAGATGTCCAGTCTGGCATATGAAAGGGCGGATATGGTGACCAGCCTCTATGAGCATGCAAGAGGCCTGCAGGTGGAACTGGGATGCCCGATGGAAAAGACGATGATCGTTCCGAACGGGGTCCGGGTTGAGGACTTCCAGAATCTTCCGGGAAAAAAGGAGGAGGATCAGGGAAAGATCAATATCGGAGCCGTACTCCGCGTGACTCCGGTGAAGGACGTTATGACTCTGCTCCAGGCATTTAGCTTTGCGAAAGTACAGGAGCCTGCTCTGAAGCTCTGGATCATGGGAACCTGGGAGGAAGATTCCGAGTATGCACAGGAATGCTTTGACCTTGTGAGGACAATGGGTATACGTGATGTGGAGTTTACCGGCAATGTGGATATGCACGAGTATTATGGAAGGATGGACATGACGATATTGACCAGTATCAGTGAAGGCCAGCCGCTGGTCATTCTGGAAAGCTTCGCGGCGCATAAGCCGGTGATCGCGACCAATGTGGGAAACTGCCGGGGACTGCTCCTCGGGGAACGGGATGACTATGGCCCTGCGGGGATCGTCACACGGATCATGAATGTGGAAGATACCGCATATGCTATGACTACGCTGGCAGGAAATGAAGAGATGCGTATTCAGATGGGAGAGAACGGATACCAGAGAGTAATGGCTCTGTATCAGCTTTCCCATCTTCAGGACGCTTATAGAAGTTTATATAAAGATTTTGCAGAAAGTATGCAGCTGCCTTGGAAAGAAGACGATCAGGATCAGGCAAGTCAGGATGAGGCAGATTGGAATGAAGCTGAGAAAGAGCGGCAGCCGGATGCAGACGGCGGGAGGAATTAAAGAATGGCTGGTGTAGGAGTTAAGCTGAATCGGATATTTGAAAAGAGATCGATCGCAGCAGATATGCTGGGATTTGTCTATAGTGTTGTAATCACCGTAGCGCCCATGATCCTGATTATCGCGAATATCCTGCTGATCGGATGGGCACTGGACTTTAATCAGGAGCCTTACCTGACAAGGGAATTGTTTTCCTGTACCATATTATATACGTTTATTTTTTCTTTGCTGGTCGTATCCCCGTTCAATGCCGTGCTGTCAAAGTATATGCAGGATGCAATCTATGCGGAGCGTTATGAGGATATCCTGCCCTGTTATTATATCGGGCTTTTGATAACTATGATTCTGGGATGCCTGCTGGGAATCCCCTTCTGCCTCTGGGAGCATATTGTCGGAGGCGTGGAGGTGTATTACGTATTTACCGGGTTCTGTGCATATATTTCCATGATCCTGGTATTTTATTCCATGGTATATCTCTCCATCTGTAAGGACTATGAGAAGATATCCATCTTCTTTTTCCTTGGCATGGCGGTGGCATTTGTTCTCGCGCTGTTCTTAAGATACCGGCGCGGATGGGATATTGCCTATAGTATGCTCTTTTCGCTGACAGTGGGCTTCCTGACCATCGGGATCCTGGAGTTCGCCGCGGTGAAGCGGTATTTCTCCAGGAACAGCAGCCGGTTTCTGCCTGTTCTGAAGTACTTTGTAAAATGGTGGCCGCTGGTGGTGACAAACTTTTGCTATATACTGGGGCTGTATATCCATAACTTCGTATTCTGGACCTCTGATGCAAGGATGGTCATTGTGGACAGCTTCGTGTGCAACCAGCCCTATGATATGGCGACCTGTCTCGCCATGTTTACCAATATATCCGCCACGGTGATCTTCATTACACATGTGGAAATGCATTTCCATGAGAAGTATAAACTCTATTCTGAGGCTGTGATCGGCGGAAAGAAAAGTGACATTGAGAGCGCCAAGAGGCGGATGTTCCGCCAGTTGGGCAATGAGCTGATGAATCTGATGCGTGTGCAGTTCATCATATCAGTCGTCATATATCTGCTGTGCATTGTGATCCTGCCGCAGTTCGGGTTTGCGGGGGCAGTCATGCAGATCTATCCTTGTCTGGCAGCCGGGTATTTTATCTTGTTTTTGATGTATGCGGCGATCCTGTTCCTTTACTATTACAATGATATGGCAGGAGCAGTGATGACAACGGTGAGCTTTTGCGGTGTGACGCTGCTATGCAGTATCTTCTCCATGAGACTTCCGGAAATCTGGTATGGACTGGGTGTCGTATTGGGATCGTTTACGGGCTGGACAGTGGCTTATATGCGTCTGCGCTGGGTAGAACGCCACCTGGATACGCATGTATTCTGCCAGGGAATGCTCCTGAAGCAGGAGCGTGCTCCCAAACCGTCCGGACTGGTATACCGGATCCAGACGGGAGAAACGAAGAAAAAAGGGATATAATGTAACTGTTCAGAACAGCAGAGGGGCTGACGCATGCTGCTGTGAACAGTTGCAAATGGATAAGAAGTCTGACAGGTATGACTGTTGAAGTAGGTTTCAGCAGTCTATCTGTTTTTTCAAAGAAAGGTATCGGATGAAAGGAGAGAACATGTATGGAAGGAGGGAGGAGCCATGGAAAATCTGTATTGGATAGCGGAATATGGTAAAGTGTTCTTTGGCTGGCTGTTCCTGATGTTCCTCTGGCCGTCGGTGGTTTTTGGCGGGCATTTAAAAGAAAAAACAAGGGCATACCGTTTCAGCTTCTGTGTTACGGTGCAGATTGTGATCATCAATTCGGTGGTTTTAGTTCTCGGACTGCTCCATATCCTGCACCAGGCGGTCGTGGTGATCCTTTTTTACGGTATCTTTTTTTATTCGCTCTGGAAAAGACGGGGAGAATTCCTATTTGTGAAAAGCGGTGCTGCTTTGAAGAAAAGGAGACTGCGAAGATCATGGCAAAAAATAGCTCCTTTTGGAAAGGAAACATCTTCTTCTGCAAAGCAGAGTTTCTTCAATATGAGACTCAGGGTGCGGGAAGGAATATGGAAATGCCGAAAGAAACTGAGTCCATGGATTCAGAACTACGGTATACTCGGTGCTGTTCTGGTCTTTGGGATGATCTACTTTTCATATGGCGCGTTTCAAGTACATTCGTATGGGGGTGGAGATTTATATGCGCATCATGAGTGGATTTATGGTCTTATTAAGGGGAATATTTTTTCAGGAGGAGTTTACCCAGAGGCTATGCACTGCTTTATATATAGTATGAGCGTGCTGTTTGGCATCCGGGTTTACAGCATTCTCTTGTTTTTGCAGGGAATCCATGTGGCGGTATTTTTGCTATCGGCGCATCTTTTACTGCGGGAAGTATTCCATTGGAAGTATTCGCCTGTATTTGTGCTGATGCTGTTTTTGACTGTAGATGTAGTGAGTGCTGAGCATGTATACAGTATGTTTCGTCTGCAGATTACGCTTCCTCTGGAATTTGGCCTGCATCTGCAGCTTTTATGTGTTCTGTATCTGGTGCGCTATTTGAAAAAGGGGACTCTTTTGACGCGAAAGGGCAGAACTTCTAAATGTTATTGGGATGTGAATCTGTTTTTATTTATGATGTCTCTGACTGCATCCATTGCAACACATTTTTACATCGTGATCATGGCCTTTATCCTTTGTGTTTCTTTTGCGATTTTTTTCCTGAAAAGGATATTTGACAGAAGGTATTTGCTTCCATTGACTATAAGTGTGATTTGCGGATGCTTTATTGCAATTACACCTATGGCAGGAGCTTTACTGTCAGGAATTCCTTTCAATTATTCAATCGACTGGGCGGTGAATGCCCTAAAGGGAGAAGAGGCAAGACAGCTTCAGGAAAAGGTAGATGCAGATCAAGGAACAGACGATGAGACAGAGGAGATACAGGCAAAGGCAATTGGAACCGTCCACCGGGAGGAATGGAAAGACAAGGGAGTCCGATTTTTTAAAGAAATGCTGCCGGAGCTTTACAGGAATGGATATCCTGCTCTCTATGGGGAGAGGAGAACACGATGGATTCTGGGAATGACGGGGATTACGGTCTTACTTTGCCTGATTGCCAGGCTGAGCTATTTCGGATGGCTAAAGAGAGTCTGCAACGGGTATCCGCCGCTGATCCTGTTTAATTTACTATTTATGGTGATTTATGCCATGCCTTATGTTGGCTATCCAGAATTGATCCCGGATTCGCGATTTTGTTCAGTGGGGCATATGCTTGTGTTGGCCGTTACGCTGATGCCGGTAGATGCGTTGTTTTCTGTGCTTCTGCATTTTTGCAGTGCGTTTGTATTAAGGCTGGCATCTGCTTTTACAGTAGTGGGGATTTATGTGGGTGCACTCTTGCTGGGACATTACAGGGGATTGCTATTTTATGAACTGACGCGGTATAATTCTACAGTAAAAGTGACAGATTCAATAATAGAGAATTTTCCAGAGAAGAGTTACACAATTGTTGCGCCTACGGATGAATTATATCCGGTTATTCTGGATGGATGGCATGAGGAACTGCAGAGATTTGCGGAAAAATGTACGGATCCGGAGTATTCCCTGCCGACAGAGTATGTGTTTGTCTATGTAGAAAAACAACCTCTTTTATATGCCCAGGCTCATTTCTTCCAAGGACCTTTCTGGTTGGGAGAAAAAAAATATATGGACATCTACTGGAAGAAATATTCACAGAAATATCCTTACAGCGGGGCCAGCCAGGCGCCTGAGATCAAGGCTTCTGACATTACGGAAAAGACCATACAAAATGTAAGAGAACAACCACAAAATAAATGGCATTCGTATATACGTCTTGAAGAGAGAACCATGCTTGAAGCAAGGGTTTATGATTGGTGTATGCGTTTTTCGGAGATTCATCCGGCAGTACTTGATGTGTATTATGAGGATGAGAGCTTCGTATGCTATTATCTTAGACAGAATCCAGAGAAACTATATCATTTGGGAATTGAGGAACATGTGGAATAGGCAGAAACCAAGCAGGAAGATGACAGTTGATAAGGGACTTCAAACACACAGCATGGAGTGGCGTGTGAAGAATGGATTGCTGATTGTTCGTTTTATTCTGACGATTGCAGTACTGTCTGGGTGCATTTTTGTATGGAAGGGTATGCGGCTGCAGGTGGATTTGGAGAATGTTTTGTTTACAGAATCTTCCAAGGAGGTGAACAATCCGAACAGAGGATTTTATTGTCTATATACTTTTGTGATTAGAGAGGAAGAAACAGATTATCAACATTTTATAAATGAAAAATTTTATAATAGCAAGGAAACGGAACTGATACAGATACAAATCTGCCTGCAGGAGTATCGGGAAGGACCGATCAGTGAAAAGGGGCTTGATGATATTGAAACGTTGTTTTGCATGGCAGAGGCTTTGGACAGACAGTTGATTGTCCGGTTTTTGTATGATGTAGATGGGCAGGGAGAATTGCATGAACCTCCAAGTCTGGATATCATTCTGCAGCATATGCAGCAGCTGGAACCGATTCTGAAGAAGGCTGACAGGGATATTTTTATTGTACAGGGGCTTTTTACGGGTAACTGGGGGGAAATGAACGGCACTCGCTATGATACGGATCAGGATATACAGCGGTTGGCTGAACAGTTAATGACTGTTACCAATCCAACGACCTATCTTGGTGTTCGCACCCCAGCACAATGGCGCCGCATCATGAATTCAGAAACGTTGTCTGAGGCTTTAGAAGGAAGGCTGTGCCTGTTTAATGACGGAATACTTGGTAATGGGAGTGATTACGGCACATACAGGCCGGATAATGTTGTCGGGGAAGACCCGCTTCAGAGAAAAATGCCTCAGGAGGAATTGGATTTTCAAAAGGATTTGTGCCGTATAGTCCCTAATGGAGGTGAAGTTATTACCAGCAACCCAGGTAATGATTTTGTAAATGCGGTAGAAGGACTCAAAGAAAGACGTATCACATATCTGAACAGAGACTATGACCAGACTGTTATGAGCAAATGGAAGAATGATGTATGGCAAGGAGACGACTGCTTTTATGGAATGGATGGCTATAGTTATATCGAACGTCATTTGGGATACAGACTGCTTATCGCAGATACAAAGCTGAAGCATGATTTAAAAAGGAACTGTATTGAAGTATCTGTTGATCTGAGAAATGTGGGATTTGCACCGATATATAAAGAACCTAGGATGAAAATAATCTTATATAGTAAGATGGATGGACAGAAGCCGCCTGTAGATATGATATGTGATATACGAATGCTGGTGGGGGCAGAGGAAGCAAGTGCAGTACAGACGGCTTATGCAAGGATATCACTGGAAGATCTAGGGCGTGGAGATTATGAAGTATACTTTCGAATGGAGGACCCAGCTACAGGAGAATCCATTCAGATGGCAAATGAGCAAGAAGAGAGGGAATATGGATATTACATTGGAAAAATAGGCTTGCATTACAGGAACAGCTTGTCCGATAAGTGGGGGAAACGGGGAGGATAGAATAGAGTGACAGCAGAAGCAGAACACAATAAAATAATGTTTTTTATAGGAAATATGAGCCATTCCGGCGGAACGGAAAGAGTGTTGTCTGTCATAGCGAACGGACTGTCAGACCGGGGATTTACGGTATCTGTGATTAGCCTGTGGGGAGACGGACAGACGGTCTTTTCCCTGCATGACAGGATTCCGGTCTATTGGGTGGAAAAAGAAAGGAAGCAGTCCGGGATTCTGGGGAATCTTCGATATCTGGCGGCGCTTTTTGACCGGGAAAAGCCGGATTTTCTGGTGGATGTGGATATTATCCTGGCATGTTATTCCATCTTTATGAAATGGCAGATGCCGGATTTGTATTGGATTTCCTGGGAGCATTTCCATTATTATTATCATTTTGAAAGAAACAACTTTTTGCGGAAGATTGTGAGGAGAGTGGTGGCAAGGCATTCGGATCAGCTGGTGGTTTTGACAGATGAGGACAAAGGCCATTATGAGAAAAAGTTGAGATTAAGATGCGGTATCACTCGGATCTATGATCCGCTTCCCTTTACAGGTGCGTTCTCAAAACAAGTGGAGCAACCGATGATTTTTGCGGCGGGAAGGCTTACCGAGGCAAAAGGGTTTGATCTGTTGATAGACAGTTGGCGACAATTGGAATCCAGATATCCTCAGTGGTCAGTGATAATCGCAGGTGAAGGAATGGACAGAGAGAAGCTGGAAAAAAAGGTGAAAGCAGCGAGACTTGAAAGAATACAGTTTATAGGAAACGTGAGAGATATTGAAAAATATTATGAGAAAGCGGCATTCCTGGCATTTCCGTCTAGAAATGAAGGATTTGGGATGGTTCTGCTCGAAGCGATGTATTTTTGCCTGCCAGTGGTAAGCTATGACTGTAAAGCGGGACCGAAAGAAATTGTAATAGATGGAGTAAATGGATATTTAGTAGAAGCTGGGAATATAGAAATATTTACAGAAAAAATGGAGTTGTTTATGAAGGATGAGGCGTTACGCAGAAGGATGGGCGCGCAGGCAGCCAAGACAGTGATGCGGTTTCATAAAGAATTGATATTGGACCAATGGGAGACGTTGTTGGGAGTATGAAAAAGGTATCAGTAATCATTCCGATGTACAATGCAGAGCCGTATATCCGTCAGTGTATCCAGTCTGTCATCTTACAGACCTGGAGCAATCTGGAGATTCTTGTGATTGATGACGGCTCGACGGATCGGAGTTTAGAAGTATGTGAAGATCTTAGCCGTATTGATGACAGAATTCGGATACTGACACAGAATAATCAGGGAGTATCGGCGGCAAGAAATAGAGGGATTGAAGCTGCTGCTGGAGAATATATTTTTTTTCTTGACAGTGACGATGCAATCCATCCAATACTGATTGAAGAGCTGATCAGACAGGCAGAGAGATTTCAGGCAGGGCTGGTATTCTGCAGTTATGTAAGAGTTAATGATCGGCAGATGGAAGAAAGACTTTGTAAGAAATCAGTAAAAGATAAAAGGAGCCAATGGATAATACCGGAAAGGCGGGAGTCAGAAGAATGTTTTCATATAAAGTTAGAACGGGAATTGATATATGCCTGGGGAAAACTCATATTTCGGGATAATTTAAAAGGACAAAGATTTTGTCAGGGACTAAAAAGCGCAGAAGATACAATGTTTATGTATGAATTTTGCCGCAAGCAGGTCAAAATGGTTTATACAGACATGGAATGGTACTATTACCGGATACGTTCGAATAGCTTGTCGCATTCTAATGATATTGGCATGATCCGTCAGAAGCTGAAGGTTTATGAGCGGATTAGGAATCAGGAATATAAAGCTGGACATCGAGAATGGGCATTGAAGTGGGAAAGAACGATTGTGTGGACTATTCTGTCGGCTTATTTAGTAATGAAGAACAATAAGGATCAGGAAAACAGCAGATATTTAAAAAAAAGGATGCTTTTGGAAATGAGAAATCCGGTGTATAGAAAACTTCCAGGAGGGACAAAAGGACTATTTTTCAGTTTGCTGATAGGATGTTCGATTTCTCCGATTAGGGTGATGTGGGTAGTGAAGCAGAAAATATGTAGAACATATGTATAAAAAGGATTTACGTATTGTTTAAAATAAAGAGGCAGAAAGTGTGGAAAATGTTTTGCAACTGGTTTTTCTTATAAAGAATTTGAAGATATAGCGGTAGATACATTTGCAAAAGAAAATAGAAAGAAGAGAGAAAGGAAAGAAGAGTCTTAATGGCTCTTATTTTCCAAGAAGAGTGTGTCAAGCTTTATAGGATATCTGAAAGTCAGCGCTTATGATTTCCTGACGAAAATTGGTGACAAAATATGATGGATAATCCAATTTGGATTGAGCCGCCAAACACACTTTATATCCTTGCACAGTGAGGACGGAGGGTCCAAAATGAATATGTTAAAAAAATATCTGCAAAATCTGACATTGCCAAGGATGTTGATCATTTTGGCTTGTGCTCTTTTCAGCCTTTGTACAACAGCTTACGTGACGAAGGTGTACACATTGAAGCATATTATATGGTTATGCCCTTTATTATTTGTGGGCATTTTCGCCGTCCATAGAGCGATTTTGTATGCCGCCGTCCGGATCTTTAAATCTGCCCCATCGCTTCAAATGATACTGCTGTCTATTGCCGCTGCTGTTTTGATTATAGCTGCATGCAGAAATGTATTTTTCCCGACTCGGCAGGAGACGTATATTTCCCTGTGCGCTGAGACCGTCGGTGAGATATGTCTGTGCGATGTGGTGGTAGACGGAGAAAACATCCCCGTGGCTGAGGCCTATGTGGTTGAAAATACCGGCTGGTTATATCGAGGAGAATGGGACAATTTTATGATTCAGCCCGAAAAAGACGGGGCAAAAAACCGGCTGACCCTGTGCTTTGTGGCGAATGAGGTCCACCTTGGATTTCCGTATACGCCCTACGCCGGCAGCGTTACCATTGTGTCTTCTGCCGGAAGGGACAGCGGAACATGGAATCTGCGCTGCCCCGAGTGGGAAGAGGGGGAAGCGGTGCAATACGCGGACCTCTCTTTTGACTGCCATTATGTCTATTCGCCGTTGGAGCTGCTGCTGTATGGCACCGGAATCCTGCCGCTTCTTGGCTTCATCTGCCTGATACTGATCTATGCTGCTGGTTGGGTTTTGAAAAAAGAATTTTCGAAAATCGAACTTCTCCAGGCGAAAGAGTCTATCATTGGTTTTTTATTTGGAAAAAATGTTTTACAATATTTCATTGTCATAACAATCTTTTTCTTGTCCTGGATTCAGCTGGAAGTTAGTTCTACATATGATAGTTGGATAGATGTATTTTCTATGAGCGCAAAATATATTGCAGTCAATATAGTGACGATATGTACAGTATATCTGCTTGCCCATTCGATCATAAACTCATTATGGAAGTCATGTGTATTTTTCAGTATCTTTATAACATTGCTTTCAGCGGTAAATTATTATGTTATTGAGTTTCATGGAACACCACTGACTCTTATGGAATTGAAGAATTTCAAAACAGCCTTAAATGTTATAGGAGGCTACAAGTTTGATATCAAAGATATAGCCGAGATTATTGTTATCTTTTGCATCGAAATTGTATTGTGCTATATGATGAAAAGACTAGGCACTAGAGTGCAGAAAAAAAGAATGCTCTGGAGGCGCTTGATAAAGTGTTTTTGTTTATACGCTGTAGTGTTTGGGATTATTTTCTTCACATATTTATCTTCAACTCCTTTAATGGGTGAGAAAGTGGCAGGTGCATGGGCAAGCTCTTACCGCCAATATGGCTATGCGGCGTGTACTGTAAAATTAGCGTTTGATTCTGCAAATTTTCTTCAAAAGCCAGATGGGTATGAGAATGGCATAGGTAATATTGAGCTTGTAAATGTTGAGCATGACAGCAGGGAAAATGAGCGGCCGGATATTATTTTGATCTTAAATGAGACTTTTTATGATTTATCTTTAATTACCGATATAAAAACAGACGTTCCTTATTTGGAAAACATGAATACCCTGAAAAATACGATCAGAGGTTATGCAGTAGTCCCATATATTGGCGGCAGTACCAACTGCTCAGAGTATGAATTGTTAACGAGTAATTCATTACGACTTATGCCTGGGGTTACGCCATTTAATGTAATTAATATGAAAGGAGCCAATTCTGTTGTCAGTCATTTAAAACAACTGGGATATTATACGATGGCAGGCCATCCGGAAAAGGGATCAAATTACAATAGAATTAACGCTTATGCGGATATGGGCCTTGATGAATACTATTTTTATGATGATTTTACAGACAGGAAATCTTATGGCAATAGATGGATGCTGACAGATGAAAGCGCATACGAAAATCTTTTATTGTGGATGAAAGATCACACCGATACTCCTCAATTTATCTATTTGCTGACAATCCAAAATCATGGGCCGTGGGATAAAAACGAAAGGAAATTTGATACGGTTCATGTAAGTAATGATTATGGAGAACTGAATGAGGAGATAGATGAATATTTGACAGGTATAAGAATGTCAGACTCCGCATTGAAGTATTTGACAGATCAGTTAAAGGAGTACCACAAAAAGGTGATTGTGTGCATGGTAGGAGATCATTCCCCTTCTTTTGCTAAGGATATCGTAGATCAGGAACAGGATCCTGCCAGCTCACTGCTGCTGAGAAGTACACCATTTATCATCTGGGCGAATTTTGATATTGAAGATAAGGATATGGGATCGATTAGTATGAACTATTTGCTTCCCACGTTATTTGAAACTGCAAAAGTGCCATTGTCACAGTATTATCAGCATATGTTGGATTTAATGGAAGAAGTTCCGATTCTGACGTCTCGGACCTATTATGATAAAAATATGAACGAGTACTTGTATGATGCGGATTCAGAATACTCGAAAGCGGTGAATGATTATTTTTATATGGAATACAATAATCTTCAAAAAGATAGGCAACAGCAATTTTTTGATGCTTTTCCGGAAGAAGCACACAAGGACGGACTGAACAAAAACGAACAGACAATAAATACCACCCATTGAACGGCTGGTTTGAACAGGCTCTATATCGGTGACGGCAGCCTAAAAGAGATGAGGGCGAATTACTCAATTATGAAAGCAATGCTGTACCGGCCTACAATTCCTCCCGATATTCCAGGATTCTGTAGCTGGCCTTCGCCAGAAGCGCGGCAAGGCAAAAGCACTTGATGCGGAAACAGAATAAAAGCACTCTCCTGGGGAGGATGCCTGTGCTTTTGTTATATCTCAGAGCCCGGCGATAGATCGGAAACCTGTGCATCATACGGCACAGCCTGTAATTTTCGTACCGGGTTCTGGGGCTGTGTGGGTGAAAGATGCCGCGGATCAAAACATCAGCCATGCAGGAAAGCACTCTGTTATAGTATGATTTTTCAATATAGCGGAAAATCCCACCCTTAAGCAATCTGCTTTTTAAGTGTCTCTGGTATCTGAGGTCATTTGGCAGATAGCCCGGAGAAAAGCCGTGCGAGGCGGAATCCGGACGCAGCTCAAGGCAGTAGACCGTCTTATGGATATACATACAGGACTGCATATGCAGCAGATACTCTATATTAAAGATTTGATCCTCGCCGATGGCAAGATCTTCGGGAAAACGGATCGCATACTGTTCTGCGACGGACTTTTTATAAGCTTTGGCCCAAGGGGAGAGCAGGCTGATATTGCTGGTTCCGGTCAGCTGGGTTCCGTTCAGAAGATGGCCAAGCAGACGCAGCCTTTCTTTTTTTCCGTGTCCAAAGGGCATTCCATGGTCAATGCCCCCCTTGTGATGGACTCCGTCAGATAAAATATATGAATATGTACAGATATTCTGAGCCGGAACTGCCTGCATGAGATCAGCAGTATTTCCGGCTCTCTTTTTTCGGCGCAGGAAGTCAAAGATCAGCAGATTACAGGACTGGTGTTTTTTCTGTGCGATCAGATCCAAAAAATCTTCAGAAATAAAATCATCAGAATCTACAAACACGAGCCATTCCCCGCGGCTCTCCTGTATCCCGCGGTTTCTTGCCTCGGAGACGCCTCTGTGCTTCTGGGTAAGGAGTCTTACGCGGCGGTCCAATCTGCAGTATGCTCTGCATATTTCCAGACTGCCGTCCACGGAGCCGTCGTCGATCAGAAGAACCTCAAAATCTTTATATGTAGAATTTAGCACGGAACGGATACAGCGGTCCAGATATTTTTCTGTATTGTAAACAGGGATGATCACGGAAATCATAGGGTCCTCCTTGTGAAGTTTGTGAAGGAATCGGAACGGAAACAGCAGCTCCTTCCGCAGTTTGTCCGCTGTTCGCCTTCCGATCACCCTTTCTCTCAGGCATTCAAAAATATATTCCTATTATACTGCTATTACATGCCGGTTTCAAATTTGAAAATGTCAAGATCTATCAGTCAATTCGCAAAGCTCATCTGCTGTCTTTTCCGGATACTTGGTTACCAGATCATAAAGGGGACGAATCTCCTCCGGCTCAGCTTCCAGGTCGTCTGCAATTTTGGAAAGCGGTTTGTTCTTGACACACTTTTTCTGAATCAGAGAGATCCGTTCTGCTAATTTTGCGTTTTTGGCTTCCATCTTGGCAGCTGCAGTTTCCTTCTTTGCCGCATGAATCTGTTTATGGGCGATGCGCCACACTTCTTTTCTGGCCTCTTCTCTGGCCTCTTCCTGCTTTACGAGCATATCCTCTTCATAGCTATATTCTGCAATCAACATATTCGTCACCTCACTGCCCTTACGTGCTAAATAATCTGCCAGGATCCCTTTCTGGATGCATTCATTGACTGCTTTCTTTACGGAGCCTTTTTCGTTGGAATACTTCCGTACCGTATCAATGAACATGCTGTATTCCCGCAGCACACTGCATTTTGTCAAGATACCATGCGCCTTTTTAGAATTGATATTGATCACTTTTACCTTCAGCTCCAGTGGATTACCATCCGGTGTGCTGAGGAAAGCATCGGACAAGAACAGTTCGTTTTCCAGCGGATAATTATCCACACCATTATAAAAGGTATAAAATTCCGGGGTGGGAATGCTGACCAGACTGGTCTGATAACGTGCTCTTTTATCAACCAGCTGCTCATAAGCCCTTCCCGCATACATAAGACAACGCAGCGGCATGTTTTTATTGATAGTCGACTGGTGCTCCCCGAAAACAAGCATTTTCCCATCCGCTTCAAAGGATATGTCATTCTTAAAATTTTTATACAGGATATTCTCCACTCTGACCTTACGGATCATCTTCTCGCTTTTGTAATCGGTATCATGCAAAGCGTTATAAAGGCTGAGCAGATTTTTTTCCGCTGTTTCGTCTTCATAAAAAAGGTCTACAAAGACGCTGTTCTTGTACTCGCGGTTTTCTTTTTCCACCGTCTCAGCAGCAGATGGCTCTTCCTGTTCCGCAGCTGTGACATTGCCGCCGCACATTTCCGTTGTTTCCGTGTTCTTTGATTTCATAGAAAACCTCCCTGTTCTGTTATGTGTCAGGAGATTTCCCGTTGACCTGTCAGAAAAACTCCTGCTTATGTGGATAAAAGCACGGATTTTCTGAAAGGCAGGATACGGAGATCCTTGTTATAGATGTGCATAGTACATAGCTTTATCAACCTCAAAGAAAACGGAAAATATTGATGTACTAAGTCCGGATATATCGGAATCAGACGTCCCGATATAGTGAAACTTTAGAAAATATGCTTTTTTCCATTTTAGCATACCAAGGTGGGGAGTACAAGAAAAATTTAAAGTGACCATTGGAGTATACCCAAGGGCGGTTACTGTTCACACCCTCACCGGGTACTCACAGTAACGGCATCCAGCCCATTGAAAAGTCGCCTCTCGGCGAGGAGCTGGATGCCCGCCCCATCACTGAATTGGCCGGATGCCGTGCAGCAAGTGCACGACACCGTGTGAACAGTAACCCAATACCTGCTAAAAAGTCCTTTTAGAGTAAGGTAGGCATTGAAAAAATATGCAGATTATGATAATATTTACTCAGTAAAAGGATTGAGCCAAAGTTCGGCCAGGGCATACTTTTTATTTAGAAAGGTGCCCTTTTTGTGTATACTCCTGAGAGAAAAAATTATAAAGAAAATGGTGGACAGGATGGTTGTATTATTGATAGGCGGCGGCAGTGTGCTGATGGATGCGGTGATCAGTAAACTGACTAAGAACGGGCATCGCGTATATCTGCTGACAGGGCAGAAAAACAATCGGTTTTCCTACAAAAAGGTATTTGAAAAATATGATTTTGCCTATGAGAGCGGAAGTATAAAAGACATTTTTGAGAGTACCAGACCGGATGCTGTCGTATTTTCGGGGGCGTTTGATACGAATTTTGACTGGCAGGAAGATGCCAGGCAGGAGTCTGTGCGCTATGTGGCGGGAATCGTGAATATTTTATCTGCATGCAGCGTAGTCAAAGGCTGTAAGTTTATCTATTTTTCTTCCCATGAAGTGTTTGGTGATGTATATATTGATAAGATTACGGAGGGCGAGCCGGTATCTCCGAAAGGCTTCAAAGCGATGGCTCTGGTCCAGGGAGAGGAGACCTGTGAGAATTTCCGCAGGACACAGGGCATGGATACGCAGATCCTCCGCTTTGACCATTTGTATTGGATCCCGGAAAAGGGAAAGGCCGGAGACGACCATTGCTTCCGGATGTGCCTGGAAGCTTTAAAGACAGGGAGGATTTCGGCAAATGAAAGAAGAGCCTTTTCCATGATCTATCTGAATGATGCCGTGGAGCTGGCTTACAGAGTTATGTGCAGGACCGAACCGGAGCATTCTGTCTACAACATTTCCTCTATGAAAACGATCAATGAAAAGCAGCTTGCAGAGATGATAAAAGAACAGATGGGGGCATCTGTCTCAGTAATTGATAATTCGGCAGGTGCGAACAGCCGTCTGGTCCTGGACGGCAGCAGGTATGAGGCAGAGTTTGACTATGAACTGTTTCATGATTATGAGGATGGAATCAAGCAGATCACCCAATATATGATGCGGCACAGCAGCTCTTTCCTTTCCGAGGAAGATGAGGGCGGCGGGCTGGCACTGAAAATCTGGACCCATATCCAGAAGATCTGTAAGGCACTGATTCCGTTCGCGGAGGCACTGGCGGTCTTTGCGCTGGCCTATTTCCTGAATGGCAGAGCAGCGGACAGTGCGTTTTTGGCGAAGCTGGATATTTATCTGCTGTATGTACTTTTGCTTGCGCTTGTGCATGGGCAGCAGCAGGCTGTTTTTTCGGCATTTCTTGCGGTACTCGGTTACTGCGATCAGCAGATGTCAGACATTAGTTTATTTGAAGTGCTTCTGGATTATAATACATATGTGTGGATGGCACAGCTTTTTATTGTTGGGCTGTCAGTGGGCTATATCAAGGATCAGCTGAGATTTATCAGGGATGAGGGAAGATGCAGGGTCCAATATCTGAACGGACAGCTCAAAGACATTGAAGATATCAATGACAGCAATGTAAAGCTAAAGCATAATTTTGAATCACAGGTGGTCAATCACCGGGAAAGCCTTGGGAAGATATACGAGGTTTCTTCTTCTCTGGAACAGTATGGACCGGAAGAGGTACTTTTTTATGCGGCCCAGGTGCTGTCCAGACTGATGGACTGCCGGGACGTGGCTGTTTATAATGTGGCAAACAGAGACTACGCGAGACTGTTTTCGGCGACGTCTCCGGAAGCGAGGCGGCTGGGCAATTCTATAAAGTATACGGGAATGGAGGACCTGTACGCTGAACTGAAAGAGCGCCGGGTCTATATCAACAGGAATATGGATGAACAGATGCCGATGATGGCAAGCGCTGTGTATTCGGAGGATGATATGCAGCTGATCATCATGCTCTGGGGGGTTCCGTGGGAACGCATGACACTTGGAGAGGCGAACCGGCTGACGATTGTAGGATATCTGATCCAGAACGCAGTCGTGCGTGCGAACCGCTACCTAGATGCGCTCAGAAACCAGCGCTATGTGGAGGGCACGAGAGTGCTGGAGGAGGAAGCGTTTACCCATCTGGCCAAGGCATTTTTTGATGCGAAGGATAAAGGCTTGACGGAATATATACTGTTGGAGATTGAGACCGGCGGACAGAATTACGAGTCTGTGGCAGGTGCGCTTGGTACCGCCATGCGTCAGACAGATTACCTGGGGATCTTCAAAGGAGGCAGGCTGTATGCGCTGCTGCCCAATACCAATCAGGAGAATGTGGGAGGTATTACAGACCGATTCCGCGAGTTGGGTTATGCGTGCCGGATTGATGAGGAGGCGGTACTATGACCCTGGCAAGAGACGAATACATTTTTTTGATGATCCTTGCGGCCAACCTGATCGTGTCAGTCATTTACCTGCTGGCGGGGATCTTGATCGCGGTGCCGCGCCGGGCCGCGCTTGCGGAGGAGAACCATACGGAGGTCATGTACGATAACAGGAGATCCTATGTGATCCGTTTCATTGAAATGGTTCTGTGCCCGGTCATTGTTCCGCTGTTTTTCCTGATGGGACATCTGTTTTATCTGTTTGTATTCTGGAGGGACGCAAATCTGACAGATGTGGTTTTTAGTAAAAAGCGAGTAAAAACCAATCAAAAAGCGGATGAAGCATCAGAGCGCGATATCATTCCTCTGGAGGAGGCCCTCCTGGTAAATGAGAAAAAGGATCTGCGGTCTGTATTTGTAAATGTGATGCGGGAGGATATCAGAAATTCACTGGCCTCCATTACACTTGCACTGGACAGTGAAGATTCGGAGACTTCGCACTATGCGGCTGCAGTCTTATCAGACGAACTGAATAAATTCCGTTTATTTGTACAAAAGCAGCTCCGGCAGATCCGGGAGAAGGAGAACCAGGATACCGAGAGCGAAGAGTTATTGATAGATTATATGGATCATATCCTAAAGCAGCATATTTTTTCAGAGCATGAGCAGCGCAAATTTGTGAATGAGATGGCCGAGACAGGTGAACTGCTCTATGAGAAGGATGCTTCCAGGATCACACTTGAGAGGTATGAGGCGCTCTGCCTCAGAACATTAGAGCTGAAGGAGTATGGAAACACTGAAAAATGGTGCCTGCGCATGGAAGCACAATATCCGGGCGAGCTTTCGACATATACCTGTAAACTGAAGCTTTATTTTGCAAGGCAGGACAGAGAGGCTTTCTTCCAGACTCTGGACACTCTGAAAAAGTCAGATGTGGTGATCGACCGTGAAACACTGGAACTGATCCGGATCTTCAGCACAAGGAGGCAATAACGATGTCAATGGCGATACTTACTGGATTGCAGCTCGCGGGGATCGCGGCGGCGTATTTTATCGCGGTACTGCTGCTGCCGTGGCTGTTCCTGCGTAAATGGCTTGCCGGCTTCGGCAGTGTGTCCGTGAGGTTCATGATATATTTTCTGGCCGGAAATTTTTATATCATCAATCTAGTGTACCTGCTTCAGTTTTTACATATCTCTTGCCGGCTGACATTGTTCCTCGGAACGGCAGCTCCGTTTACAGCGGCAGCAGTCCGCAGATACAGAGGCTCTTTTCTGCAGCTTCTGGAAAAGAGGCTGGGACAGATCATGCTTGTCCTGGGAGGGGAAACAGGAAGAAAGACGCTGCTTCTCCGTATGAGAAAAAGACGGAGAAGATTTTTTGGAGCGATCGGCAAAAAGAGCAGAGAATGGTTCAAGAGATGCGGCCTGGAAATGCTGCTGATATCCGGCCTGACTGTGCTCCTGGTGTATATGTACGGAAGCAATGCCGTCAATGTCTATGGCTATGGCGCCTCGGATATTGCGGTGCACAATTATTGGATCAATGAAATGGGGCATAACAATATCTTCGCGGGCGGCGTGTATCCGTTCGGGATGCATTGTCTGCTGTATTATCTGCACGGAATATTCGGGATACATACAAACGTGCTGCTCAGGCTTTTTTATGTGGTGCAGACAGTTATGGCTCATATGATGCTGCTGGCGTTTCTGCGGAATGTGTGCAAGTCACGGTATGCTCCGTATATCGGGGTCATCATATATATCGTATCGAACAGATTATATTACTATACCTATATCCGGTATTATGCGACCCTGCCCCAGGAGATGGGAATGATCTTTATCCTCCCGGCCGCGTATTTTGCAATCGCGTTTTTGCAGGAAAAGAATCCGGTATTCAGGCGTGCGCTTCCTGATGCGGGAGTAACGGCAGATCATCCGGCAGGCGGACCGGATGCCGGAAAAGCAAAAAAAACAAAAAGGCGGGAAGAGACTGTGACGGCCGCAGGGATATACCTGACCATGTTTGCTGTCAGTGTTTCCCTGACTCTGGCGATCCACTTTTATGATACGTTTATCGCCGGTCTGTTCTGTATTGCGATCGGGGTCGGATTTTGTTTTCGGGTTTTTCGGTGGCAGTATTTGAAACGGATCGTGGCGGCGGGAATTGCTGGGCTTTTTATGGCTATACTGCCTATGGGGATTGCATTTCTTTTCGGGACGCCTTTGCAGGAATCTCTGAATTGGGGCATGACCCAGTGGGAAGCTTCTACATCGTCGCATACCCAGGCAGGCACTGCGGAAGAGGGACTCAGCGCACTTGAGACCATTCTTGACAGGCTGGAATATTATGTAGTGTATGATATAAAGACCGGACAGGTGATCCTGGTCAGTATCGGTATCCTTTTGGGAATGGGGCTTTTGGGGTACCTGTTTCGAAAAGCAGAATATGGTGCTGTTCTGGTATCGGTCGGAACTTACATGGCGATCATGGCAGTCCTGCAGGCTTCACTGGAATTTGGAATCGTGCAGATCCTGGATGTGTCCCGTTATTCTGTATATCTGGGATATGGAATCCCGGCAGTCTGGGGACTTTGTGTGGATTCTTTATTATATGTACTGTTCAGGAAGGGAAAGCTCCTCAATTTCTGTTCCTTTGCGGTTTTGACGGGAGCTTGTGTCATGACGGCGAAAGAGGGGCTGAGAAGTCCGATCTTTATAAATGCATATGAGACAAATGGCTCTGTCATCTGCCTGAATAATATCATACGAGAGAATAAAGAGGAGGCCTGGACGATCTGCTCTGCCAATGATGAACGTCAGATGATCGGCGACTATAAACAGGGATATCACTATGAGCTGATCAAGTTTTTAAGAAATATGCGTTCTCTTGATGAAGATACTTCAATTAAGATACCGACATCCACAGTTTACTTTTTTGTCGAAAAGATCCCGGTATTGTACCGCGATTATATGACATTGGAAAAACCGGACAGGGAAGTATCGCAGGAGGGAGCAAGGAAGCCGCTCTCGGATAAGCCGGGGATCCAGCCGTACCTGGAAGAGGACAGATGGATCACAATGTCCCATATGTACTATTGGGCACAGGCTTTTAAAGAACTTTATCCGAATGAGATGGAGGTCTATTACGAGTCGGATGATTTCGTGTGCTATCGTGTAAGGCAGAATGAATACAGCCTGTATAATTTTGCGATCGATTACGGATATAACGGATATGATAAGATGAAGAAGGATTAGGAGAAGGGAATATGGTATCGCGCCGGAATTTTTTCATAATTACAATACTGATGTCGGTTATATTCTTCCTGTGCATGTTTATCAATGAACTAAAGGACTGGTCTAATGATTATGAAGTGAATGCTTTTGTCACAGGAACGGCAGAAAACTATCCGTCCAAAGTCAGCATGTATATACCGGACAGCCAGAAGGATGGCAGGGAGTCCGTACAGAAAAAGGCGGAAACCGGGGCCGGGGATGAGATGTCTTACGTTCCCCGCGGCAGAGTGGTGTGCATCGGCGATCCAAAAGGAGAGCTTCGTGAGGCGGCGGAGAAATGGGCTTTGTATACGAAGCGTGATATTGGCGGGTATGATTCACTTACATCGTATGATAAGGCAGAGCAGGATATGGGGCTTCCGGAGATGCTGGTGATTGATTCAGAGTATATAGACTGGGACCAAAGGGAAGAAGCAGAGTTGCTGACGGAGTGTGTGACACAGGGAATCCACCTGATCTTTGCAACGCTTCCTGAGCCGTCTGTGATAAAAAGGAATGCGCAGATCCGGGAACTGCTCGGTATCAGAGAGGTGGAGCAGGACGAGACCACAGCGGCGGGGATTCATCTGTACAGCGGTTTCCTGCTGGGTGGTGAGATGGTCTATAAAGCAGAGGAAGAAGAGGATGAGAAGTATCAGGATATGGAACTGACATTTCCATGGTATTCTCTGGCTTCCGGAACCAAGGTCTATATGAAAGGCATTCCGGAAGATGAGGAAGTGGAGAAAGAAGACTATCCTGTCCTGATCTGGCGAAAGAGCTTTGGATCGGCGTATGTATTTGCCGTGAACGGCGGATATATGCAGGGAATTCCGGCGCTTGGACTTCTGTCAGCTATGTCATCCGAGATGTATCCTTACGAGATCTATCCGGTTATAAACGCACAGAATATCGTATTGGCCGGGTATCCTGGCGTGGCGGATGAGAATAGGGCAGAGATGGATAAGTACTACGGACGCTCTATAAAGTACCTGTTCCAGGAAAATATATGGCCGTCGATCGACACAACGCTTCAGGATCATCAGATCGGACTGACCTGTATGGCGGCGCCGCAGTATGACTATTCGGACCAGAAGCTTCCGGATCCAGAACAGTTCAGATATTATATGAAGGTCCTGCACGAAAGATCAGCGGAATTGGGGCTGTACGGACGGAATATGTCCGATACGCCTATGGATGAGAAGCTAAGTGAAGACCAGAAATTTATAAAAGAAACGGCTGATGACTATCAATTTGCATCCTTTTATGCAGGTGACATGGACGAGGAGCAGACAGAGGCTGCCCTGGGGGAGGACGTACTGTCGTCGGTGAGGACTGTGGTTCGGGACTATGATGAAGAAGACATCGAACTGATCAGATATATGACAGATCATATTACAGAGCAGAGGGCTGTGGTCAATGGACCGGAATATTCCTATTCAAAGGATTTTAGGATGAGAAGTGCGGCAACCGCGCTGGGCTATTACACCCTGTGCTGTGATATGGGGCGCATTGCGTATCCGGAAAATGCTAAGGATACGTGGGATGAGCTGGCTACGGAATTTGTAAAAAATGTGGATGCATACGCACAGGCATTTCAGGGATTTGCAGGGGCGACAGCGGCACAATGTGATGTAAAGATCCGCAGCTTCCTGGCATTGGACTATACGGAAAGACGGACCGAAAATGAAGTCCGCCTCCAGATCAGCGGAACAGAAGGACCGGCATGGTTTGTTTTCAGAACCTACAAAAGCGGTATAGAAGAAGTGGAAGGCGGAGATTTTGAGGAGCTGGAAGACGGTGCTTATCTGATCGAAGCAAAAAGAAATGATCTTACGATCCTGCTCAAACCGGTCGATGAGAGATTTTATTATTAGTTTGTTTGGGGTATATTAGCCTTCTGAAAGGAGTTATCAGGTGAGAGTCTGCATAGTAGTAGAAGGATGTTATCCATATGTGACAGGCGGGGTATCCAGCTGGGTACATGGCTTGATCCAGTCTTTTCCGAAGCTGGAATTTGTGATCTTGTCCATTATCAGCAGCCGCTCCATGAGCGGAAAATTTACATATCAGCTTCCAGAGAATGTGACGGAGGTGCATGAACTGTACCTGGAGGACGTTGACTGGAACCGGAAGGGACGGAAGAAATTAAAACTGAACAAGACGGAGTATCAGGCGTTTCACAGCCTGGTACATAACCGGAATGTGGAATGGGAAGCGGTATTCAGGCTGTTTCAGGAAAAGCCGGTTTCTCTGGATAAGCTGCTGATGGGGGAGGATTTTCTGAAGATCGTAAGAGAATATTACGATCAGAACTACAGTCAGCTGGTCTTTTCGGATTTTTTATGGACCGTGCGTTCCGTATATCTGCCGCTTTTGTTTACCTTAAAAATGAAGCTGCCCAAAGCAGATCTGTACCATTGCCTGGCCACCGGATATGCGGGAGTGCTGGGCAGCATGGCGAAGGAACTCTATGGCAGCCGTTTCCTGATCTCTGAGCACGGGATCTATACCAGGGAACGGGAAGAGGAACTGCTCCGGGCGGACTGGGTTCAGGGCGTCTATAAAAACATATGGATCGATCAGTTTAAAAAGATGTCAAAGCTGGCATATGAGAAGGCGGATCTGGTGACCAGTCTCTACGAGTATGCCAGAGAGCTTCAGGTTGATCTTGGCTGTCCGGTGGAAAAGACGATGGTGACGCCCAATGGGGTTGCCCTGGAGAGGCTGACGGATATTCCGGGCAGGACAGAGGAAGATGAAGGAAAGATTAATGTCGGCGCGGTGCTCCGTGTGACTCCGATCAAGGATGTGAAGACAATGATCCAGGCATTCAGCTTTGCAAAGGAGAGAGAACCAAGGCTGAAGCTGTGGATTATGGGGCCCAGGGACGAGGACGAGGGATATGCGCGTGAATGTCTGGAGCAGGCAGAGACGCTGGGGGTTACAGATGTTGTATTTACCGGAAGGATTGATATCCGGGATTATCTGGGCAGGATGGATATGACGATCCTGACAAGCATCAGTGAAGGCCAGCCGCTAACGATCCTGGAAGGCTTTGCGGCGCACAAGCCTGCCATTGCGACGGATGTCGGGAACTGCCGTGGGCTGATATATGGAGAAAACGATGATTTTGGCGATGCAGGAATCGTGGTCCATATCATGAATGTGGAGGAGATCGCACAGGCCATGGTAGATCTGGCGCGAAACGAGTCCATGCGTCTTCAGATGGGAGAAAACGGTTATCAGAGGGTAGTCTCCGGTTATCAGATCGGGCATATGCGCAGTAAATACCGGAAAATCTATAAGGACTTTTCAGACAGTATGGGACTTCGCTGGGAATAATAGAAAAGAGAGAAGTGAAGAGGAGAGGGCCAATGGCTACTATAGGAAATAAACTAAGTAAGATCTTTGAGAAAAATACGCTCACAACCTATCTGATCGGATTTGCATACAGCTCCATGTCCACGGTGACGCCGATGTTCGTGGTCATCCTGAATATTGTGCTGATGGGACACTTCCTGGACTTCAGCAGTCTCACGCTTGTTGAGAGAGAGTTATTTTCCTGTACAGTGCTGTATATATTTATCTTTGCGCTTTTGACCTGTTCTCCTTTTAACTCGGTCCTGTCAAAGTATATGTCGGATGTCATCTATGAGGAACGCTATCAGGATATCAGACCCTGCTATTACCTGGGACTGTTGATGAATCTTTTGCTCAGCAGCCTGCTGGGGATCCCGTTCTGCCTGTGGGAGCATTTTGTGGGTAAGGTGGATGTGTTTTATGTGTTTACCGGATACTGCGGTTATATCGCGCTCGTTCTGGTTTTTTATTCGATGATCTATCTGTCCATTGCGAAGGCTTACCAGAAGATCTCGCTGTTTTATACGATCGGAATGGTATGGGCTTTTTTTGCTTCGCTTTTCCTGAGACTTGTTTTAAAATGGGGGATCAGAGAGAGCATGCTGTTTGCGCTGATGACAGGACTCTTTCTGATCGCCTTTCTGGAGATCGCGGTCGTGAAACGCTATTTTGTATATAACAGCAACCGGTACAGCTCGGTACTGCGGTATTTCAAAAAATACTGGCAGCTCGTAGCGGCTAACTTTGCCTATATTTTGGGACTCTATATCCACAATTTTGTGTTCTGGACTCAGGATATGAGACTTGTGCTGGTAAAAACATTTGTCTGCAATCAGCCTTATGACATGGCCACATGCCTGGCGATGTTTACCAATATTTCTATGACGATCATATTTATCACACGGGTGGAGATGAATTTTCATGGCAAGTATAAAAATTATTCCGAAGCGGTGATCGGCGGGAGAGGAAGAGATATCGATATTGCCAAGAGCGAGATGTTCCGCCAGCTGTCCTCGGAGCTGATGAGCCTGGTGCGTATCCAGTTCATTATTACGTCTGTGGTATATCTGCTCTGCGTGGTATTTTTGCCGAGATTCGGATTTTCCAGCCTGACACTTCGGATCTATCCCTGTCTGGTAGTTGGATATTTTATTGTTTTTCTGATGTATTCTGAGATTATATTTTTATATTATTATAATGACTTGAACGGAGCAGTGCTCACCTCACTGTCTTTCTGCCTGGTCACATTCCTTGGAAGCATCTTTGCTTCCGGCCTGTCTGAGCTGTGGTATGGGCTTGGACTGGTGATGGGGGCATTTACGGGGTGGACGGTTGCCTATATTCGTCTGCGTTATATCGAAAAACATCTGGACGCGCATATATTCTGTGAAGGGTCGCTTTTGAAACCGGGAATGGGGACACAGCCGCCTGGAAAGGTATATGATAAAAATATTCAAAAGGAAAGAGAGGAGGCCTGAACGTGGACGCCAATATGATAAGGGCTGGAGTCAGCCTTGCGGGGCTCTTGCTCATGGTTGCCAGCTTTCTGATGCATTCTTACAAAAAGATCACGGTCAATTATACCGTGATATGGGAGCTGCTGGGAGCCATGCTTGTTTTGATCGGCATCGTGCCTGTGTTCTCAGAATGGACCAAACAGCTTGCAACGGGAACCGGGCTGGCATTTTTCTGTGTAGGAGCGGTCTTTTTATTTGAAGAATTCAGAACAAGTGCGATGATCTCTCAGCTGATCCTGAAGACACGGGAGATGGCCATGCATGTGGCTATGCTCAACCAGGAAAATGAGATCATCCTGAAAGAGCTCGACAGGTTGAGCCGGATAGTAGGAGAGGGCGATGGAAAAGAGAACGATGACCAGGGAGAAAAAAAATCTTCTGTTTGTTGTGAACACGCTGGGACGGGCAGGTGCGGAGACAGCGCTCCTGGAGCTGCTGAGACAGCTGGACAGTCAGAAGTATGAGCTTTTCCTCTATGTGATCCTGGGACAGGGAGAGATGATCGGAGAGCTTCCGCCCCATGTGAACCTATTAAATTCCAGCTTCAGCAGCCAGTCCGTACTGACGAAACAGGGAAAGCGGCTGATGGCAGGGACCATATTGCGCTGTTTTTTCCGAAACGGCGGATTTGTCAGCAAGCTGGGCTCTGTCCTGAAAAACCTCAGAATCATGAAAAGGAAGGGACGTATTCAGACAGATAAGCTTTTGTGGCGCATGCTTTCGGACGGTTCACAGCGTTTCCCGATGAGGTTTGACATGGCGGTGGCGTATCTGGAGGGGGCGTCTGCCTACTATACGGCAGAGCATGTGAATGCAGACAGAAAATGTGCATTTGTACATATTGACTATGAGGGCGCAGGATATACAAGAGAGATGGATCAGGGGTGCTGGGAACGGTTTGACCAGATTTTTACTGTTTCGGATGAGGTGAGAACGCATTTTCTGGCGGTCTATCCGGAATATGCGTCAAAAACAGATACATTCCAGAATCTGATCGATCAGGAGACAGTGCGGAGGCGGGCGGAAGAAAAGGGAGGCTTCCAGGATCCTTACAGCGGAATGAGGATCCTGACGGTGGGCCGGCTGACGTACCAAAAGGCGTATGATATTGCGATAGACGCGATGAAGATCCTGAAGGATTCGGGATACCGGGCCAGGTGGTATGTGCTGGGCGAGGGCGACCAGAGATCTATGCTGGAGAAAAAAATTGCCGCGGCAGGACTGGAAGAGGATTTTATACTTCTCGGAGCGGTGTCAAATCCATTTCCATACTATGCACAGGCAGATCTGTACATACACGCCACCCGGTTTGAAGGAAAAAGTATTGCGATTCAGGAGGCGCAGATACTGGGCTGTGCGGTGATCGCTTCTGACTGCAACGGCAACAGGGAGCAGGTCGTGGATGGAGTGGACGGCATACTTTGTGGGCTGACGCCCCGGGCAGTCGCGGACAGTGCTGCGATGCTTTTGAGGGATGAAGAGAAGAGGAAGAGACTTGGGCAGGCGGCGTCAGAGAAAAAAACTGCTCAGAAGGAAGAACTGGAGAAGCTGCTCAGGTTCTTGTAGTGTAACGTATTTTTTGAAAAATCTGCAGTACGGGAATTAAAGGAGACAGGATCATGAAGAAAAAAGAATTGCTGATCATTATACCGTCTTATAATGAAGGAAATAATATCCGGAGGCTGCTTATGCAGCTGGAGGAGCTGGAAATGAAAGACAGAGCGGATATTTTGATCGTAAACGATGCTTCCACAGATGCTACGAACTGGATCGTGAAGGAAATGCATTATCCCATGCTTTCACAGCTTTATAACATGGGATATGGCTGTGCCCTGCAGACCGGCTATAAATATGCGGTGCGCAGGGGATATCAATATGTGATCCAGATGGACGGGGACGGACAGCATGATGTGTGCAATATTCCTGTGATCTACAGGAAGCTGAAAGAACAGGATGCGGATGGGCGCTGTCCGGATATCGTTCTTGGAGCCAGGTTTATGGAGGGCAGTTCTGACTTCCCGGTTTCTCCGCCGAAGAGAATCGTCTATTCCATATTCCGCTTTCTCATCCGAATGACAACGGGACACAGGGTTGCAGATCCAACCACGGGACTGCAGGGCTTAAGCCGGAAAGCGTTTCTGTATTATTCAAAATATGACCATTTTGATGATAAATATCCGGATGCAAATATGATCATACTCATGATGCTGATCAAGTTCCGGGTCGTCGAGGTACCGGCGGTGATGCATACAAGGGTAGAGGGAAAGAGTATGCATTCAGGATTGAAACCGTTCTGGTATATGCTTAGGGTGCTGTTCAGCGTCTGCGTTGTATTATTCCAGACAAAGGTTCTGAAGATGGACTCGGAGGTAGGACTTTTGAGTGCGGATAAGATATAGCAGTATAACTCCGTACAGAAGCTCTACCGGGGAAATATGCTGATGTCCAATTGTCCGAGAGCATAGCCGTATTCATTGGAGGCTTCTTCATTTGCAAGCTCAATGATCCGTCCGGAGACCGGATCGCTGATCTTCAGGTAGAGATCATAGGTTCCGGTGGCATATTCACGGATACGGATCGGAAGCGACAGATGGATCTGCACTCCGGGATCCCAGGATCGGGTATCTGTTTTGACAGGCAGGGTGAAGCTTCTGTCTGTGACCGGTTCTCTCAGGGTCAGAGCTACATCAAAAGGACGATAGCAGCCTGAGAAACCTGTGTTCTGCAAAGTGACCGTCAGCTCTGTATCCTTTTCCCAGGGAAGGACAGAGGTGCATTCGGAAGAACGCAGCACATATCTGTACCCTAAGTGCCTGGAAATATAATCGAATCCGTTCATTCCGCTGAAAAGAGGGTCCTCTGTACAGAATGCGTTCCGCCATTTGGAGAATACAGCTTCATCATAGGCACTGTTGAGGTAGGAAACACGGGTGGCCTTCAGATCCCTGACGGCAGCGGGAAAATCATTGCAGGGGTTGGGAATCACGACTTCTCCTCCGTTTGGCACATAAGCGCAAAGCCGGTTCTGGAATTCGATTTCTTCCTGTCGGCTCCTTTTATGAGAGGACGGGAAGCCCTCCGGGGCGGGGGCGGCAGCATAAGTGTTGAGATCCGTATCGGAACCGAGCATACCGTCATTGAACAGGCTGAGTCTGGATGAAAGCGTTCCCTGAAATGCGCCGGATTCATTTAACGGCTCCGCAGAGTCCGTGAGAAGCCGCCACTGCTGCGGTGTGCGGACAGCCAGGAAGATCTCGGGAGCAGTGACGGAAGCCAGATGGCTGATCAAGGTCTTCATATCCTCGTCGTTTGCATAGCGGGAGCCATGTATCTCGCCCCAGGATCCGATGAAGATGCCCTGCATGATATAGACACAGTCCTTATAGCGGTTTACGATCTCAGAGGTCTGAGACATGTGCGTCAGGATTATAGACAGTTCCTGCGGTTCCGCTGACATGGCATTTCCATCCCAATCGTAGAAAAAACGGACGATGAGCTGCCTGTCTGTAGACTGCCAGCAATGGAGCAGCTGATTCAGAAGCGCCAGTCCGCGGTCGCCGATCGGACCGGCAGCATAGTCCTGGAGATTAAATTCCAGCAGAACAAGACCGGCTTTTTCCTCCGGCTCCCTTATCTTGGAAATATCAAAGGATGCCTCTTCCGACAATTTATAGCCATGGATCTGATACCATCCGATATAGGGGTTCTGAAGCTCCTTTGCAGATTCCGTACAGCTGACGGGAGAGTATCTGACAAAACGCAGGGTCAGGAAGGATAGAAAAAGTCCGAGGATCATGCAGATACATATACTCAGAAACACAGTAAAAAAAATTTTTTTGAACTTCATATGATAGTACTCCTGTTGTTATTGCTTACTCCTGGGCTGTGCACCGCTTTGGATACGGCTGCTTTTGCATCGGCGCAACACATTATAACATCTGTGGGATAAAAAAGCCATCTGAAAATGGCAGTCACATAAAGAAAGGGATTTTATGAAAAAAGTATCAGTGATCATTCCGATGTATAATTCGGAAAAATATATTGGGCAGTGCCTCAGCTCTGTGCTTGCGCAGACCTGTCAGGATATGGAGATCCTTGTGATCGATGACGGTTCATCGGACCAGGGGCCGGAAATCTGTGAGGAAGCTGTACGGTCAGATGCCAGGGTATGCCTGCGCCGTCAGGAGAACGAAGGTGTTTCTTCAGCAAGAAATCATGGAATTGAGTCTGCAAAAGGGGAATATGTCTTTTTCCTGGACAGCGATGATGCAATCCATCCGTTTCTTATTGAAAAGATGCTTCTGCTGGCGGAAGAACAGCAGGCCGACCTGGTGTTCTGCAGCTATTATAAGCTGGGAACAGAGAAGATAGAGACAATACTGGCTGAGGATCCGAAAAAAAACGAACGATTCCGATGGCAGACGGCCAAGGGAGAAGAGGCGGAAGATTGGTTTCACAGGAAATACATGAATGACCTGTCAGGAATCGGAGGCAAGCTGATACGCAGATCGGCGATCGGGCCGCTGAGGTTTGATGAGAAGCTGTCAAACGGAGAAGACACGCTGTTTTTGTATCATATCATCCGGCAGGGCATACGGAGTGTTTTTCTTAAGAAGAGCTGGTACTATTACAGAATCCACGAGGAGAGCGTCACACATTCTCAGGCAATGATAAAGGGAAAACGGTATTTTGAAAGCAGTATGAGAATCCGGGATGAAGAGTATAGGAGGGGAAGGCACGATTTTGCATTGGGATGGGAGCAGCTTGTTGCTGTGCAGATGGAGAAAAATTACAGGATGCTGCAGAGTACGGGCAACCAAAGGGGCTGCAGGAGTCTGAGAAGGACCGCGGCGGAAGAAAGAAAGCACCCTATGTTTGACCGGCTTCTGTTCAGTGAGAAGTTTCTCTTTGATCTTTGCTTTTCCTGCTACCCTGTCTATGCTTTGGTGAGCCGGTATGTCCCTGTGCTGCTGGCGTGGAGGGAGTCATTCATGATGAGAAAAGAACATGCGGATATAGGGATCATTACATTTCACTGTTCCAACAATTTCGGCGCTATGCTGCAGGCATATGGACTGAAGACTTTTTTGCGGAAAAATGGAAAAAAAGCGGAGATTGTCCGATATGAGCCTGTTTTTATGACAGGAAGGCATTGGTGGATACCATATTCGCCGATCCGGGGGCTGAAGGGGCGGCTGTGGGGAATATTCAACATGTGGGACGGGCTCGTGTCTCATTTTTGCAACAGAGAGGAGTTTTCCAGACAGCTTACGAATATGAATTATTTTCGTTTCAAGTATCTGGTGGATAAAAAGCAGAGGAAGCTGTGCTCCTGCGGCGGCCTGAAAGGTCTGAAATATCGGTGCTATGTAGTTGGAAGCGACCAGATCTGGAATCCTGATATCACCTGCGGCCTCAGGAGGGCATATTTCGGAGCTTTTTCGAATCCGCGGAAGAAAAAGGTGATCTCTTATGCGGCAAGCTTCGGCAGCTCGGGGCTTTCCGGCCGGGACGACGGGGTGTTTGCGAAGCTGATCAGACATGTGGATGCCGTTTCTGTCAGGGAAGAATCGGCCGTTCCATACGTGAAAAGGATCTGCGGCAGAGAAGTTACAGCTGTGTTAGACCCGGTATTTTTTCTGAAAAAAGAATCCTGGCAGAGGATTGAACGTATACCGGAGCATGCGGAAAAGGAACGGTATATCTTGGTCTATGTGACGGAACCTAACCGGACCATGTCCGAGTACGCGAAGAAGCTTTCGGCGGAGACCGGGCTGTCTATGATCGAGGTGTGTGCCCAACGTCTGGGAAGCGATATGGGATTTGAAGTGGACCGGGCGGCAGGACCGTCTGAATTTTTGGGATATATCCATAAAGCGGAGTATGTAGTATCCAATTCATTTCATGCGGCTGCGTTCAGCATCATATACGAGAAACAGTTTCTGGCATTTGTACACAGCAACCTGGGGGCACGGGTCAGGAATATCCTTCAGATCCACGGACTGGAGGACAGACTGTGTGTGGAGGAAGCCGGAGATATCCATGCCCGCATAGACTGGGAGTCTGTGAGACAGAAAACAAAGGAAAATGTCAGAGCATCGGGAGGATTTCTGCTTAAAAATCTGCAGGAATAGAGGACAGGGGGCTTATCTCATGAGAAAATTGTATGCAAAAAAAGAGGAATGCTGCGGCTGCGGGGCATGCTTAGATATCTGTGGTAAGGAAGCGATCCGGATGGTGGTCGACAGGGAAGGCTTCCGCTATCCGAAGATTGATAAAAATCTGTGTATAGACTGCGGAAGATGTGAGGAAGTGTGCCCTGTGAAAAAGAAGGGCGCGGAAAAAGAAATGCACCGGCAGTATTTTGGAGTCCAGGCAAAGGAGGAGAAGGTCCGGTATGCCAGCTCTTCCGGTGGTATGTTCCCGGTCCTTGCAGAATATGTATTCCGGCAGCAGGGTGTCGTCTACGGCGCTGCCTATGACAAAAATATGAGAGTAGTGCACCGGGAGATCCATAACAGGGAAGAGCTGGATGCGGTCAAGAGGACCAAATATGTACAGAGCAGTATGAAGGGGATCTGCCGCAGGATCGAAGCACGGCTGAAAGAGGAACAATGGGTGCTGTTCTGCGGTACTCCGTGCCAGGCGGAGGGATTAAGGCTGTATCTGAAAAAGCCGTATCCCAAGCTCATCACTGCAGATCTGGTCTGCTATGGAGTGCCTTCTCCGGGAATATGGGGAGATTATGTGAAGCACCTGGAAGGAAAGCACGGCGGTAAAATGACGGACTTTTCGTTCCGGGATAAAAGGATGCGTGACAGCGGGCATACCTGCGCCTACGTGGTCGGAGGGAAGGAATATTCAGGCTCTCTTTATGCAGATGCGTACTGCAGGATGTACTTTACAAATCATATCCTGCGTCCCTCCTGCCATCAATGCAGATTCTGCACGGTGGAAAGGAGCAGCGATCTGACGATCGGTGATTTCTGGGGGATTGAGAAGGTGAAGCCGGAGATCGACGATGGTATGGGGACCTCACTGGTCATTCTTCACACGGACAAGGCGAAGGAAATATGGAAGGCGGTGCAGGAAGAGCTTTCCTGGTTTGAATGCGGGGAAAAGGATGTGCTTCAGCCGCGTCTGTCAGGACCGACAGAGTCGGCGAAAAGCCGCGGGATCTTTATGGGCTTTTACAGAGTCCTGCCATTTTCACAGGTCCTGAGACTGTATCAGGTGCTCGCGTCAGGCAGGGCGCTGCTGAAAAAGATAAAAAAATAGCCTTTACAGCATAGAAATCACGGCAGAGAGCTGCGGAAGAAGACCGGCTCCGTCAAGCTGCCAGCTGTATAGATCGACTACAAAATCAAAGGGGAAATGATATGGCGGAAATGTTCAGATTTTTGACGGGAATCCTGGATACAAAGGAGCAGAAGATGTGGAAGATCTATGCGGTCTTGAGCTTGATAAGCCCGATCGTGGATATCTTCAGCTTTTCTGTGATCATTTATATTATCAATATTGTAGTACGCGAGAACGAAGCGGATCCGAAGCTGACTGCATTTACCGTTTTTATGGTACTGGTTTCTATTTTGAAGTGTCTGTTCGAGCTGTATAAAAGCAAGCTTGCAAACCGATTCGTGTACGACGGCGCGCAAAAGTTGTCCATGAAGATCTATGAACTTCTAATCAAAGAGGATTTGATGGAACACAATAAAAAAAGCGCCATCCAGGCGATGAATACGGTACGCAATGATACGACGAACAGCATTCAGATCATCACAGACTTTATTGAAGCGGTGATTAATGGCATTACCATGGCGGGATTTGCCGCTGTATTGATCTATGTGTCGAAGTGGATGGGGATCATCAGCTGTGTGATCCTTCTGATCCTAATGGCAGTGATCTTTTTGCGTACACGTAAGAGGATGCAGGAATATGGGGAAAAAAGCAGGGCTTGTTCGATCAAAGCAAATTCTCAGATCACCATTGCATACGGTTCCTTCAAGGAAATGAAGATTGATGACCGTTCCGCCTTTGTAATCCGCAAATATGAGGACGCAAGCCGGGCATTTGCGCAGGTGCAGGGAGAATTTAAGTACAAGATCAGCAGTATCGCCGTCATTCTGCAAAACTCGATCATGGGAGCGATGTTTGTGATCCTTGCAGTGATCCTGGTGTTCGGGACCGACCTTGCGGCAGTCCTTGCGCCGATGGTGGTATATATTACGGCACTGGTGCGTATGCTGCCGATGGCATACAACATACTGAATGGGATGAATAAGATCGAATTTGCCCAAAAGCCTTATGAGGCTGTGAAAGAATCGATGGCAGAGTACAGCCTGATGAAGGAAGAAGAAACGCGCGCTGAGAAAATCCGTCAGAGAAAGCTGACGCTCCGGAAGGGGGTTTCTGTCAGGAACATGACTTTCGGATATACAGACCGTGTACAGATCTTTCAGGATGCATCCATTGACATCCCGGTGGGCTGCTCCATTGCGGTGATCGGGGCGTCCGGCGCCGGAAAGACGACCTTTGTGGATCTGCTGCTGGGACTTTTGAAGCCGCAGGAGGGGCATGTCTTTTTTGACGATTATGATATTGTGACCCATTCTGACGGGGAGGGGCCGTGTCAGGCCAGTATGGGTGAACTGGTCAGCTATATTCCTCAGACCGTATATCTGAATGGAGAAACCATACAGAATAATGTGGCTTTTTTCGAAGAGGAAGAAGAGATTGATGAAGCGCGGGTGATCGAATGTCTCAAATGTGCCCAGATATGGGAAGACGTTCAGAAGATGCAGGACGGGGTCCATACTCTGATCGGGGCGAATGGGATCACCCTGTCGGGAGGACAGAGACAACGGATCGCGCTGGCAAGGGCGCTTTACAAGAATTTTGAACTTTTGGTCATGGATGAGGCAACGGCAGCCCTGGATATGGAAACGGAAAAGGCAGTGATCGATTCCATCCGTCAGATCAAGGAGAACAAGACATTGATCATGGTGACGCATCATATGAGCCTGGCAAATGAATGTGATGTCGTGTATAAGATTGAAAACCAGAAGATCGTGCGGGTGCGATGAGCAGCAGGGAAGGCAGCAAAAGAGCCGGATGCTTCAGCATACGGAAAATCTGTCTGCGTCAGGGCGTCTGTATATATAGAAGGAGAGGAAGATGGACCAGAAGCGATATGAATATAAGCCGGGCCGGGTATCGGTCGTAACTCCGGTCTACAATGGAGAAACGCATTTGTCCAAAATGCTGGATTCCGTATTGAACCAGACATACCCGGACATGGAGATGATCCTTGTGGATGACGGCTCAGAGGATGAGACTGTCCGTGCGGCACAGAGCTATTGTGAGAGGTTTGCGGCAAAAGGATATGAATACCGCATCATACAGGCAGAGCATAAAAATGCGTCTGCGGCGATCAACCATGGTCTTGAGTATGTGTCGGGGGAATATCTGATCTGGCCGGACAGCGACGACTTTCTGGAGTCCGAATCTGTCCGGCGCAGAGTAGAGTTTTTACAGCAGCATCCGGAGTATGAGTGCGTCCGGTCGCTGTCATACTACTTTAATGCGGAAACCGGGGCAAGAGGCGAGAGGGCGGATGAGCAGAGAGGAGACCTGAAAAAGCTGGATCTGTTCTGGGATATTTTAGAATCGAAGACCTTTGTCTGCTGCGGATGCTATATGCTGCGCGCCCAAGCTTTTTTTGAGGT
Organism: Lachnospiraceae bacterium M18-1; assembly: GCA_000403295.2. GTDB lineage: Bacteria > Bacillota > Clostridia > Lachnospirales > Lachnospiraceae > Schaedlerella. Next base: position 1,091,786 of record KE159609.1, read on the forward strand.
GTATCCAGAGCGGCGGATACCGGAATATGATGTGGGACAGAATTTTCAGATGCTGCTGCCCTTTATGTACCGTCACAAATGCCCCACGATAGAGGAGGAGCTGTACGGGGTAGCCGTCAGGGAAGGAAGCCATTCCAGGACGGCGCTGACGCAGGCGCAGGAAGAGAAAAAGTACAGGGATTATGAAAAGCTTTTGGATGATATCACGGAAAACTGCGGCATTACGGACCGGGAATCGAGAGAACGGATCCTATGCTGGAAGGCAAGGCGCAGATATAAGATTGCCCTCAAGTACGGGCGCAAAAAAGCTGCGGTCCGTGCGCTGGTCTGGCTGCACAAGTGCGGCGGATTCAGTGTCAGCGAAGCGTTGAAGGAAATCATCTGGGTCTGTTTTGTGAATGGCTGGGTGGAAGAAAACCTTTATCCAATCTATCAGAAAATCGTCGGAAGGAAATGAAGGAAATGAAGGAAATGAAGGAACAGATGGAGGAATGAAATGTTTACATTTGTAGTGACATGCTATAATCAGGCGGAAGTTGTCATACATGCGTTGGAAAGCATCCGCTACCAGATCTGCAGATTCGGAAAGGGGCAGAAGTTCCAGCTGATTGCCGCAGACGATGGATCTGAGGATCAGAGCTGTCAGGTGATCGAACAGTGGATTGCAGAAAATGAAGATCTATTTGAACGGGTGGACAGGATTTTTCGGGAGAAAAATGCCGGAATCTGCAGAAATTATGTGGAAGCTTTGAGGCAGGTGGCGGGAGATCGTTTTGTTGTCCTGAACGGCGACGACCTGCTTTCTCCGTACAATCTGTTTGAGGTTACAGATCTGCTGGATGAATATGATATGGTATGCAACGCATTCATAAAATTTACCGGTTCCGGCGATATGATCCGGTCCTATCCGGTCTATCTGGAGGTGGTACTGCAGAACTTTATCCGGGGAAATATCCTGCGGCGCTCCATCAAACTGGGCTGTGCGATTATGGGTCCGGCCGTGTATCGGAAAGAACTGCTGACGGAAGAGATATTTGACTTTATCCTGCAGTTCAGGACAGTCAATGACCGGGCCTGCTTTCAGAAGATTGTGGGCGGACATGAGAATCTCAGGGTATGCTATATGAATCGGCCGTTTATTTTGTACCGCGTATCGCAGAACTCGATTTCCAATTTTAGCAGCCCGAACCGGTGGCTGCATAATCAGGAGGTTGCGCTGCTCTGCCGAGAGGAACGAAAGCAGGAAAAGTCCTTTTTTTTCAGGACGATGCTATATCTCCAGGAAAAATCTGCCTCATTCAGGGCAAATCCAAATTATTTCGTGCGGCTGCTGAGGTTTTTTTCACCATATTACTTTATTATGCTGTGGCTATTTATAAAAAATCATCGGGAGATTGCCAAGCTGGAGCATGAGCTGATCGATCCATCCTGGCAATACTGCAGAGAATTTTTATTAAAAATTGACAGACGGGCTGAGAAATATTATTTAAAAGAGGTTTAGAAATCGTTTCCTTTCAAATGCATATAGCTGGCCCGGCAGATCAGACTTGTCATGCGGTAGCATTTCATACGGAAGAAGAAAACAAGGATCTTCCTCGGCAGGATCCCGCTTTTCCAGTTGTATTTCATGGCCTTCCGGTAGATTGCATTTTTCTGCATTACGGCGCACATCCGGCATTTTGTACGGCAGGACCTGGGGTTTAAGGGACTGAATACCTCCCAGATCAGAACGTAGGTCAGATTTTCAAGGCAATAAGAGTTGTATGCATTTTCCAGAAGAGGGAGCATATGGCAGTGATCTAAAAGCTTCTTCAACTGCCGCATCAGCCTTGCATGGTTCTGCAGAAGTCCGGACCGGAAGCCATGGGTCGCGGAGCCCATATGGATATCGTAATAGTAAACGGGGACTGAGGTATACACACAGGAACGGGCCCTGAGCTGGTATTCCAGATTAAACAGCAGGTCTTCCCCGACAGTCAGGCTGGGAGAGAAGCGGATGGAATAACGGTCTATGATGGATTTTCGATAGGCTCTTGCACAGGGAGTGCGGAAATCTGTGCTTCCGCCTGCGTACAGGGGCTGCGGCACAAGGATTCTCCTGATCAGCTCCTGCATTTCCTTCCCTCGAAATGTCAGGGTACGGACCGGATAATCCGCAGAAGCCTGCCCCGCGATGTGCTTGGAAAAATCAAACAGCAGCAGGTCTTTATCCTGATAGTTTTCCCGGGTGATCAGGCTCAGGAAATCTTTGGAAATGAAATCATCGGAATCAACAAATACGATCCATTCTCCCTGACAGTGGTCCAGACCGGTGTTTCGGGCGGAGGAAACACCCTGGTTCTCCTGATGGATGACTTTGACACGGGCATCCTGCCGGGAATATTCTTCGCATATGGCCGGACTGCCGTCGGTGGAACCGTCGTTGACCAGAAGGATTTCGAGATCATCATAGGCAGAATGTAATACGGAATCCATACAGCGGCGGAGATATTTTTCAGTGTTGTAGACAGGGATTATTATGGAAATCATATTTTCATCCTTTCATTTTGCTGGGGAATGGCAGTTACAGGGCACGCCTGGTCAGGGTGCGGCCTGTAACGAATAGTAATGTGTCATATGCTGCTAATAGGAGCCTCAGCTTCGTATATTTAATAATATAATATAGCTGCTCTAAAAACACAATGATAAGATTGCGGGTTACGGTTACTGTGAGCAACCAGTCAGGGTGTGAACAGTCTATACTGGACAAAATAAATCGTTCTTGAGGAGAATGGATATGCGTGATTGGATAGACGCTTTTGGAAAACGAAAAACAAATATTGGTTTTCAGGCTGCGGAACTGGAGGAATCCACGTCAGAACTGTCCAATCCTGCCAGAGGCTGGTATCAGATACATACGTTTTTGGCGGAACAGGAACCGGACTTTGAAGAGTTGCGCTGGTGTCTCTATCCGAAGGATACGCTGGCATTTCTGTTGATTGACATTGGGCATTTTTGGGACAGGGATCTGGAGCAGGAGATTTTGGACCGGATCTGCCGGATTTTTTCTTTTTTTTCGGAGAGATCCTATGACTGTATCGTAAGGGTAGTCTATGACCATGAAGGGAAGGCTTCCCTGCGGGAGCCTTCTCTTTTTTCGCAGGTGGAGTCCCACCTGGAGCAGATTGGGAAGCTGGTGAAGCAGTTTATGGATACCATCTATGTGTTCCAGGGAATGCTGGTAGGCAACTGGGGGGAAATGCATTCGTCCAGATTTTTATCCGAAGCCCGGCTGAGGCAGATGGCGGAGATCTTGCGTCGATCCAGGGGGGAGGAGACATATCTGGCCGTCAGACGGCCGGTATACTGGAGGATGCTGCATGAGGAACAAAAAAAGGGAGTGGCTGCGGCGAACGATATGGGGATTTTTGATGATGGGATCCTTGGATCGGAGAGCCACTTGGGAACTTTCGGAACAGAGGGTAGGAAAGATGCGGCATGGAATGAACCGTGGAAACGGGATGATGAGCTTTCCTTTGAGACAGAGATCGGCATGACTGCGCCTAACGGAGGGGAAGCGGTATACGGCGGGAGATATCTGCAGGAGCTGACTCCGGAAATGGTACTGGATACACTCTGTCAAATGCAGATCACGTATTTGAACAGAGCCCACGATACAAGAATGCTGGAGGTCTGGAAGGAATGGAAGTATCCGGGAACGGGCGTATGGAAAGAGAAAAGCTTCTATGATTATGTGAGCGGGCATTTAGGATATCGATTTCTTGTCCGGAAGGCATATATTGTTCCAAAGAGGAAACATCACATATACCATGTTGAGGTAGAAGTCGAAAATACAGGCTTTGCGGGATACTATCAGGAAGCGGAGATACGTCTGGAATATATGGACAGCAGCGGTGCGGATTCTTCCGAGGTATTGGAAACCCGGATGAAGGGCTGGAAAAGTCAGGAACACAGAACTCTGGCCTGCACGATAGAAGCGGGGAATGTCAGACTGTATGTCATGGCAAGACGGAAGAAGGATGGAGCCATAATCCGTTTTGGAAATGTATCTGACGAACAGGGAAGGGTATTCCTGGGGGAGATTACAGGACTGCAGGAAAGCAATCAGAAGTAAGGATCATATCAAAGGAACGGCGGATTATAGAAAAAAACTATAATCTGTCCGTCCTTATTTTGTTTTCCAATTAGACGCAGGTGAAAATAAAAGTTATACTGATATTTAAGGTGTACTTGGCTGTCAGGCAGCAAAAATTTTGCTGTCCTGTGTAAAAGATGATTTTCCTAAGACAGAATAAGGCGGGGTTGAAGCATGAGAACGAAAAAATTACAGCTCGTGGTAACGTTTCATACCACGGCGGACGCAATGGCGATGGAGCAGGCCTGTAAGGAGCGTCAGACAGACGGGCGGCTGATCCCGGTTCCCAGGGCAATCTCTGCAGGCTGCGGGCTGGCCTGGTGTGCTGGTTTGGAGAGCAGGGAGATGCTGAAAAACGTGATGGAAAGCATCGGCATCCGGGAGCAGGATATGCATGAGTGCATGGTCTGAGCGGCGGGAGAAATACTTAGAAAAGGGACAGAAATATGATCTATTTAGACAATGCCGCAACCACGCTGCAGAAACCCAGGCAGGTTGCGGAAGCGGTGGCAGAGGCCATGTGCTCCCTGGGAAATGCGGGGCGAGGGGTGCACGAGGCGACCCTGGGCGCTTCCAGGGTGATCTTTGATGCGAGAAAGAGGCTGGCGGACTTTTTTCATGTGGAAAGCCCCAAGCAGATCGCATTTACTATGAATTCGACGGAAAGCCTGAATACGGCGATCAAGGGAAGCCTGCAGAGCGGGGACCATGTGATCACAACGGAGCTGGAACACAATTCGGTGCTCCGCCCCTTATATGAAATGGAGAAAATGGGCGTGGAACTTACCATGATCCCAAGCGATAAAAAAGGATGCATTGACGTACAGGATTTTGAGCGTGAGATCCGGGGGAATACACGGATGATCGTCTGTACCCACGGATCCAATCTGACGGGGAATCTGGTGGATATTGCAGCGGTTGGCGAGACTGCACGCCGGCATCGGGTGCTCTTTTGCGTGGATGCCTCACAGACGGCAGGGGTATTTCCCATCGATGTGCAGGAAATGAAGATCGATATCCTTTGTTTTACCGGGCATAAAAGCTTATTGGGGCCCCAGGGAACCGGCGGACTGTATGTGCGGGAGGGCGTAAAAGTCCGTCCTCTGAAAAGCGGAGGCAGCGGCGTCCAGACATACCGGAAGGAGCATCCGCCGGAGATGCCCACAGCACTGGAAGCGGGAACCCTGAACGGACATGGGATTGCCGGGCTGAATGCGGCGGTGTCTTACATCCAGGAAATGGGAATGGATGTGATCCGGAAGCGGGAACAGGATCTGATGAAGCGGTTTTATGACAGGGTGAAAGAAATCCCAGGAATCAAGATTTACGGAGACTTTTCAGAGCCGGAGCGGTGTCCGATCGTGGCGCTGAATCTGGGAGAGTATGATTCCTCGGAGGTGAGCGACGAGTTATTTATGACCTATGGAATCGCCACCCGTCCGGGGGCACACTGTGCGCCGCTGATGCACAGGGCGCTGGGGACAGTGGAGCAGGGGGCGGTACGTTTCAGCTTTTCCCATTATAATACGGAAGAAGAAATCGACGCTGCTGCGGATGCGCTGCGAGAACTGGCAGAGTGAATGCCGTTGCTGCGGGCACCAGGTCAGGGCGTGAACGGAAACGGTGCGGCCGGTCACACTGCGGAACGGCAGGCAGCAGACACGGCCTGATATCAATATACAAAAAAATAAAAGATATGGAGGATTATAAAGATGGAAAAAAAGATAGTAGATGCAAGAGGACTGGCATGTCCGCTCCCGGTTGTAAACGCGAAGAAGGCTGTCGGGGAATTTCAGGAGAACGGTGTTCTGACTGTGCTGGTGGACAATGAGATCGCGGTGCAGAACCTGCAGAAGTTTGCTTCCCAGAAGGGGCTGCAGGCCGCAGGCGAGAAGAAGGGCGAGAAGGAGTACGAGGTGACCATTCAGGTAGCCGTAGGCGTTCCGGCAGCTTCCGCTCCGGCAGAGGAAGCGGAAGAGGAGGAGATCAGCTGCAGCCCGGATGCGAGAAAGAAAGGTCTTGTGGCGGTGCTGTCTGCAAATGTCATGGGCGGCGGGGAGGAAAAGCTGGGCAAGGCGCTGATGAAAGCCTTTGTGTTTGCCCTGACCAAGCAGGACATGCTTCCGGAGACGGTGATGTGCTACAATTCGGGGGCATATCTGACCTGTGAGGGATCGGATTCTCTGGAAGATTTTAGAGCGCTGGAAGCGGAGGGCGTCAACATCATGACCTGCGGGACCTGCCTGGATTTCTACGGGATCAAAGAAAAGCTGGCGGTAGGAACTGTGACGAATATGTATGATATTGTGGAAACCATGGAAAATGCGAAAACCGTGATCAGACCATAGAAGGATGGAATCATGAACAAAGAATACCATATAGGAATAGATATTGGATCTACCTGTGCCAAGCTGGCGGTCCTGGATGAGAATCAGAAGCTGCTTTTCAAGTCTGTACAGCCTACAGGGTGGAGCAGTGTGGATACGGCGGAATCCATCCGTCAGAAGCTGCTGGATGAGGGGATCGATGCGGAGCAGGCGTCCTGTGTAGCCACCGGATACGGTAGGATATCCGTGCCCTATGCGGACAAAATGATCACGGAGATCACCTGTCATGCACGGGGGGCAATGTGGCTCCACGGCGGAAGTGAGCTGGTGGTCATTGATATCGGCGGCCAGGATACGAAGATCATCCGGATCGAAGACGGCCGGGTGAAGGATTTTGTGATGAATGATAAATGTTCTGCGGGAACAGGGCGTTTTTTGGAGGTCATGGCAAATACGATGGCCCTGCGTCCGGACGAGATCTGTGAACTGGCGCGGCAGGGCGGCGGCACTGCGATCAGTTCTATGTGCACGGTCTTTGCGGAGTCAGAAGTCATCAGCCTGATCGGGCAGGGAGAAAAGAAGGAGAACATCGCATTTGCCGTGGTAGAGTCCATCGTGAACAAGGTGGTATCCCAGAGCAGCAGATTGGACGTCCGCGGCACAGCAGTCTGTCTGACAGGAGGGCTGTGCGAGTGCGCGTATCTGCGGGAGAACCTGTCTGAAAAGCTGGGCTGCGAGGTGCAGGCGAAGCCGGAGGGCAGATTTGCGGGGGCCGTGGGCGCGGCGCTGAGTTTATAGTAGCGAGCGCATGACTACAAAGAGAGAATATAGTCCGATTTTTCCCGGCAGGATGTGGGACAGCTGAATACGAGAGTCGCTGCATTTATCGAAATGCTGTGATCCTGCATTCAGCCCCCACATTATAATTAATATCTACATTTCAACCCGCAGTCTTTCTACAATGCTCTGTTTTTCCAGATTCTTGAAGCACAGGTACGGGATCAAAACCGCAAGTCCGATCAGGATCGGAGTGCAGATTGCCAGCGGCAGCAGGGTAAAGCGGAAGGTGGAATATCCTGTGGATGTGATCGCACGGACGATCACCCCTACGGTCAGGCTTCCCAGAAAATAGGATGCCGCCAGGGTCAGCCCTGCATAGTAAAAGCCTTCATAGGTCAGCATGCCGCGGAGCTGCCGCTTGGTCATGCCGATGCTCTGGATCATGGCAAATTCCCGCTTCCGCGAGATGATCGCGGTGACCATGCTGTTGACGAAGTTCAGAACTCCGATCAGCGCGATGATGCTGCTGATGGCATATCCCATGACCGCGGCGGCCCGGGTCTCTGCTTCGTACTGTGCGATCAGGCTTTCGCGGAAGACCAGATTCATGCCGGGAGCGGTACGCTCCTGATATTCACTGAGCATGGAGGCCGCATCCTCCAGCCCTTCGTCTGCCGCATTAAAAAAGAATTTCTGCAGATTGCTGTCCGGCCAGATCTGCGTATAGGCATCGGCGGATATGATCAGCGGAACCTCAAAGGCATTGGTCCTTTTTCCTTCACACATGGGTGTCAGCGGTTCCAGAACCGCCATGACGGTAAATTCCCGTCCTTCGATGGAAACCGTTTCTCCCACAGTCCAGGCAGGAGGATCTGACTCAAAATCATGGACTGCCGGCCCAATCGCCAGTGCATAGTCCCCGGAGGCAAATTTTTCCGAATCAAAGGTTCCGTTCAGGATATATGGATCTCCCACGGCTGCATCCAGGATCAGGCCGTCGGCGCCATACACGGTGATCGGCACTTCTTCCCCTTTCAATGCCCGGTCGCATTCCTCCTTCCACTGAGGAAAGGTGGGATCTATGGACGCAAAATCATCCAGCCGTTCCTGGGTATAGTAGGAGCGGATATTCTCGCAGGCGCGATCGCTTAAGGCCATGGGGATCTGCCGGGAGTACAGCCTTCCGCTTTTTTCAAAGGCTTCCATTCCGGTCACCTGATCTACCAGCTCCTGCTGGATGGTATTGCTTTCCGGATCGTAGCCGTCGGCGATCTGGTTGGTGGCATCGTCAATCTGGAAGTCGGCAACGCACATATCAATCAGATACTTTTCCACGTCAAAGCTTGCGTTTTTCGCGTAGAAGAAGCTCATCAGCACCAGTCCCAGGGTCAGGGAGGTGATGACCAGGATGGTCCGCTTCCGGTTGCGGCCAAGATTTGACCAGGCCATTTTAGAGAGGGAAGCGCCGGTTTTGGATTTCTTTACCTGGCGCTTGACTTCCATGTCCGCATCCGTATAGCGCAGCGCTTCGATGGGAGACACCTTTCCGGCCAGCCTTGCGGGCAGCATGCAGGAGATCATGACCGTGATCCAGGCAAACAGCGCGGAGCCTATGAAAATGACCGGATTTGCGGACAGTACCGGCCGGGCGTTCTGATCGGCGATCAAAGCCGGGATCAGCAAAATACCCAGAATGTAGCCAAGGATCAGGCCCGCCGGGATGCCCAGCAGGGACAGGCGGCTGCTCTGCCCGTAGATCAGCTTTTTGATCTGCCGGGTCTCCATGCCCAGAGTTTTCAGCTTTCCGTAAAACTGGATATCCGACGCGACGGAGATCTGGAATACATTGTAAATGATCAGATAACCGGCCAGGAATACCAGGATCATGCCCGCGTACATGGGAAGGCTTTCCATAAATATGCTCCACTGTGTTTCCTCGTTATAGGCCAGGACTGTTTGGAATTCCACGCCGGAGATGCCGCATTCAGCCAGGACCCGGTCGGTGTGTTCTTCGATATGCTTACTGTCCGCGAAAGTGATGCCTATCATCCGCAGGCCGCAGATTTGGCCCTCGGCAGGCTCTTCGATACCGCCGCAGGCTTCCAGCGCAAAATCCTCGCTGACCCAGGCCATGCTGGCATATACGGAATGATTCCGTTCCCACCAGCCGCAGAGCGTGAAGGTGCTGGACGTGACCTGGCTGGAGAAGATGTCTTTCCGCCATTCCAGAGTGACCGATTCACCCAGCTCCAGAGGGATTCCGAGCCGATGCAGAGTTTCGGTATCCAGTGCGATTTCGTTTTTCTGTTCCGGCATATGTCCGGCTTCGGGATAAGAGAAGTCGTCCTTTGCGTACTGTTCGCTGGCATAGCGGATCTCCACCTGCCGTCCGCCAAGCCGTTCATTTTCCGCCAGGCCAAGAACGATGGAGCGGCCGTAGGATTTGACATCCGGGTGCGCCGCAAGCAGTTCAATCTGCTCATCGGTGATCTGCTTGGCAGCGGTGTGGGCTTTGGTGCCGGACTGCCGCAGGTACATTTCCGTAACATTTTTGGTCAGGCTCTGGGCAAGCGTGAATAATGTGGTAAACATCATGGCAGTCATCGTAATGGCCAGGACCGCGGCCAGGTTGCGGCCTTTATTTTTGTAAAAGCTCCGGCTCGTCAGGATCCGGATCATGGATTTCTGTTCTTTCATGGCTTTGACCCTCCCCTTCCTATTCGTGAACTCTGCCGTCTTCGATGTGGATACAGCGGTCTGCCAGCTTCGCGATCTCCGGATTATGGGTGATCATCACGATAGTCTGATGAAACTTCTGGCTGGTGAGCTTTAAGAGCTCGATCACCTCATCACTGGTCCTGCTGTCCAGGTTGCCGGTGGGCTCGTCGGCCAGGATGATAGCAGGCTTTCCTGCCAGCGCCCGGGCGATGGAGACACGCTGCTGCTGTCCGCCGGAAAGGGTATTCGGCATCTGATAAAGCTTCTTCTGGATTCCCAGGAGGGAAACCACCTCTTCGATAAATGCTTCATCTGGTCTTTTTCCGTCCAGCTGAATGGGCATCACGATATTTTCATACACATTCAGGATTGGTACCAGGTTATAATTCTGGAAAATAAATCCGATGGAACGGCGGCGGAATACGGTCAGATCGTCGTCCGAGAGATTGCTCAGTTCGAACTTGTCGACCTTTACGCTGCCGGAGGTGGGCCTATCCAGCCCGCCCAGCATATTGAGCAGGGTGGATTTTCCGCTGCCGGAAGTGCCGATGATGGCGACAAACTCCCCCGGTTCCACGGAAATACTCACATCGTCCAGCGCCCTTACGATATTCGGCTCTTTGCCGTACTGCTTGATTAAATGTTCACTCTTTAAAATACTCATGTTGATTTGTCCTCCTCCCAATCCGGTCTGACCGGAAATAATCTGATTGATACGGTGCGTATACAGATTTTGCAGTAAAGGTATGTTCTGCTTTAGAAATCACGTTCCTGTTACGGTTTCCATTATATCCGGGAACTAAAATGCCGCAACATAGAATGCGTAAACTAATATGGAGAAGGTAAAATCTAAATCGTTATGAACTTTTTGCGGCGATGGGCAGGATGATTTTTAAAGCAAACTTTTCTCCCTTCGGCCTGGCAACACATTCACCTCCGTATTTTTCTGCCGCCTTTTGGATATTTGAAATGCCGAAGCCGTGGAGGAAAGGATCCTTTTTGGTCGTCCTTTGCGAAGTCAGTTCTTCGATCATCCGGTTATTTTCTACCGTAATGACCAGCATGTCATGGACCGGGGCGGCCTTTACATTGATCAGCCGCAGGCTCTGAGGCAGCTTTTCGCTGGCTTCGATGGCATTGTCCAGGGCGTTGCCGAAGATCGTGCTGATATCCAGCGGTTCCAGAAACGTCCCCTCCGAAAAACGGACGGAGGCGTGGAAATCGATCTGTTTCTCCCTGGCCAGCCGGGCTTTGTCACGGAGGACCATATCCAGATAGTCATTTCCTGTATGATAGTAGGTCTCATAAGCTTCAATCTGCATCTGCAGGGAACGGGCCGATTCGTTCAGCGCTTCAGAATCGTTCTTCTGCGCCTGAAGGACAAGAAGATGATTCTTCATATCATGATAAATGCTCCGGACCCGTTCCTCCTCCCGAAGCTTGTCCTGAAAATAAGCCTGCTTCTGCTCCAGCTCCTGGGCTCGGTACGCGGTCTGTACGGAATCGCAGATATAGGCGGCAAGGTAGATGCAGCCGAAGCTGGATACGATGGACGCTGTGCAGATGGGATACACGACGGCAATCTCCTCCGGCAGGAAATAGATGATCGTGAATATAGCCACAATGGACGCCAGCGTCAGGACGTCTACGATGAGCCACATCCGCAGCGTCAGATTGGATGTGATCCGGCGCAGGTATTTTCTCAAAAAGGCCCATGCGGCAAACCAGAATAAAAGCCGCGCCAGCAGGGACAGGGTGTGAACGGCCGTGCTGAAAAGGAGCAGGCCTTCAGGCCATTCGGAGGGACTGCCCGATGCATTGGTACAGGCAAAAAACAGCCGTGTCCCGATGTCCTGCATCAGATAATTGACTGCGATCACTACGGGATAGAATACCAGCACGGCGGTCAGCTTTTCCACCCATCTTCCGCGGTGGAACACGAGGACATAGGCTGCAAAGACCAACAGGGCGCCGAGGAGGTTGGGCAGGTCGTTGGAAAAGATGATCATATCTGAAAAAAATGCGCTGATCACAACAGCCGGGATCCACAGCAGACGGTTTTTACGAAGCGGGAGAAAGCTGTGGAGGATCAGAAAAAATACAAGGATATATCCCCAGATCAGAAGGCGGGAGATCAAATCAAGCGCTTTTATCATATCAGATCCCCCCAGTAGTCTGTCAGTTCTTCCATGAACTGCTTTCTTTTGGGCTGGCTGATGGGAAGGACCTCCCCGGTCACCAGGGTGATCTCCAGCTTCTGCACGCCCTTCACATAGAACAGGTTCACAAGATAGCTGCTGTGGCTCCTGGCAAAGCCCTGTCCTTTTAGTTCCTGCTCCATTTCCTTCATGCTTTTGTAGCAGATGATATTTTCCTGCTCCGTGTGAAACAGCAGGTTCCGGTTGAATGTCTCGATATAGCGTAAGCTTTTCAGAAATACCTTATATTTACCGGAATCATTTTTGACCACCAGGGAGGGGGAATCTTCCCTGCGGCTCCGGGCCAGAAACTGGTTCAGCTCCTCCCGCAGCCGGACGTACTTGATGGGTTTGATGATGTAATCGGCAGCCTGGTACTTATAACCCTCCAGCCCGTATTGGGTGAGAGTGGTCAAAAAGATGATCCCCACCTTTTCATCCATCTGCCGGAGTTTCTCCGCCGTGCGGAGGCCGTCTACAAGCTTCATCTGGATATCCAGGAAGATCAGATCGATGGTGGGGTCGTACTTTTCAATCAGGTCCAGGCCGTCGTAATAGGGGGTTACTTTAATCTCCTCGCTGTTTTCAGCAGCGTACTGCCGGATGAGGCCGTTCAGATGATCGACAAAGCTCTGTTCATCGTCACAGATTGCAATATGCAGCATTGGTTTCACTCTCTTTCGTTTATATTTTCAGTTTCAGCTTATCTTACCATAATCAATCGAGGAAATCTATATCCGGAAAATGCTTTTAAAATGTTACTATTCACAGTCATATAAAAATCAGCAGACAGATTCGTCAAGCACAGCTTGTAAGAAGCTGTTTGATGATTTTTATATGACTGGAATCAGTCACTTCACCCACATAAGCAAAAAATCAAGATGCGCAGCATCGGCAGACGGCTTTGCCGGCTGTTTTTGCGCATGTGTGTGAAGTGGCTGTGAATAGTAACTTTAAAATACAAGAAAAAAACTATTGTCGTTTTTTTTTATATCATGTATACTGTACGTACTATATTTCCGGAGACTTATGGGAGGAGACATGAAAGACGCTGCGATCCTGACCGGGTGCTCCAGGCAGCGCCGGTCAGAGCCTGCCGGATCGGGGAACTTCCGGTCCACAGCGCGGCGCATAGGATCTTCGGTAATATTTGCAGCATATTAATAAGGGGTTAAAGCAGCTGTGACCGGCAGAGTACGGACAGCTGCGAGGCGAAGAGAGGAGAGGAGTATGAAGCGGATAGTTTCATGTCTGCTTGCGGTTATTCTCATTTTTTCTCTGTGTATGAAGACTTGGGCGGAGCCTGGAACTGCGGGGAGCAATCTGGGTTCAGGAGATGGGACAAGTCTGACTGAAAATGAAATAGAGGAAAAAGAAGAAAAACCTCAAGCCGGCGGCATTGCAGAAGAGGAAGACGATATGAATGCCGGAGATGACCCGGGAGCGGGGGACACTCTGGATACAGAGGGCGATTCGGGGGCAGATCAGGAAGCGAAGGATTCGGAGAACGAGAATGACAGGGATGGATCCGGAACAGAGGATGAAGACAAACCGGAAGATGAAGATGCGGAGGATGAAGATTCGGAAGATGCGGAATCTGAGGAAGAAGAGGAAGAGCCTGAGAACCGCCGGACAGGAAACAAAGGCCAGGTGGATGTGACGATTCTTTCCGCATTTGATATGCAGGGGGCCGTGGATTTTACGGTGTCTCTTACGGGACAGGGGTCCAGGAACGTCACACTGGGGTCGGATCCGGGAGAAGAAAGCATGCGGGCTCCGCAGGCTGACGTGACGTTTGAACAGCTGGAAGCAGGTAACTATGTCCTTACGGTTGAGGCGCCTGGCTTCGCCGCTTTTTCACAGGAGATCGTGGTAGAGGACTGGGCATATGCGGTTACGCTGACGACAGGGATGGTCAGCGGATTTGACGAGGGCAGGCCTCACCCGGGCATTTTGCTGTGGGGAGATGTAGACGGGAACGGCACGATCGATGATATGGACCGGGATATGCTGGTAGATGCCATAGACGCAGGTGAGCGGAATCCGGAAATGCAGTCTGCCGCCCTGAATGGAAATCCGGCCCTGGACCTGAACCGGAATGGACAGATCGATCTGGCGGATCTGGAGTATTTTGCAAAGGGGTACCGGTTTTCCGGAGATACCAGTTCTACTGTGCTGAGAAAAGTTCCGGCAGATGCTGTAGCGGTCAGTCCGGATAAGGACACTGCAGTTACCGGTGATCTGGAGGCTCTGCTGAAAAATGAAGGGAGCGTGGTCCTGAAGCCTGCAGGCGGCGGGACAATCTCTTCCAATACGCCTGTATGTGTGGAATTTGAGTTCGGCGGAAAAGACGGAATTTCGATGGCGGGTATGGTGTTCGACACAGGAAACGGGGATTCGATCAGCAAAATGGTCGCTACGGTTGAATATGTAGAAGGAAATATAGAACAGGAGGTTGACATTCCTTTTGACCGTGACATCAATTTTTTACTGGATGCAGACACCGTGCATCGGAGCCAGGATAAAAGCGGGGCGATCTGCATTGATTTCGGAATGCAGATCGCAGTAAAGAAGGTTACGCTGAAGATTATGGGGATGCGGAATAATAATAATCTTGCGGAAATCTCCAAAGTGGAATTTTTGAATGATATGGAGGAGCGCATTCCGGAGCCTGAGATGAATATCCCGGAGAAGCTTTCAGCGAAGGCAGGAAATAAAAGCTTTACCCTGAACTGGGATCCCTGTGTGAATATCACGGGATATGAGGTGCGTATCACATCGGGCGCTTCCGGGGAAGAAGTATCAGAAACCGTAATGGTGAAGGGGAATACAGTACAGATCACGTCCTTTGGGAAAGAGAAGCTTAAGAACAATACAACCTATAAGGCGGCGGTGCAGTCAGTCAATGGGGCATGGAGAAGCGGATACAGCGAAGCAGTTGAGGTGACGCCGAAAGCGGATAAGAAACCGGATGCCCCGGATAACCTGAAGCTTACGGGAGCGTATAAGGCAATCAGCGCGGCGTGGAAAAAGATGGATAACACGGATACATATAATCTGTATTATCGGGAGAGCGGTAAGGGTTCCTTTACTAAGGTGGAAAAAATCCCTGCCAACAGTTATACGATCACCGGCCTGAAGGATAAGACAAGCTATGAAGTCTATGTGACCGGAGTCAATGAACTCGGCGAGAGTAAGCCGTCCCTGACCGGGAAAGCGGAGACCGTCTCACCGGACCCGGCGCAGATGCCCAGGTATAAGCTGATCAACTATGCTGAGGCCGGAGAAGTCAGCGGACATATCATTGATGCTTATTTTGGAAAGGGCATGATGAAGGAAAGCACGCGGGACACTGCGGAGGAAAAAACGGCATGGGGGACTGTGGACAATGACCCTGTCTCATATTATCTGCTGAACAGCTGGGATTCCGGCGGATTTAATCCGATGGGGGAAATGGACGGACTGACGTATGAATTTGACCAGGCGTATAAGCTGCAGGATATTGCCCTGCAGGAAGTGGCGGTACAGAGTCCGGCATATGGTTATGCCAGGGTGAAATATTGGGATGAGAGCGGAACATCAAAAGAAGTGACATTTTCGGTACAGAGAAAAACGGATTCGGAAAAACGGGTGTATTACATGCTGCATCTTGACGAGGCGATAACGGCGAAGAAGATCCAGATCGGACTGGCCCGCGCGGTGGCCTTCGGTACGATCACCTGTTCCGAGATTTATTTTTATCACTATGATACTCTGGAAGATGAGATCATGGCGCTCTATACAAATGACCTACATACGGAATTGAGAAGCGATGTGACCCAGGATACGATTGATAAACTCAGGGAAAAGGTCAATACGCCGGATGAGGTGAGCAAAGAGTACCATCCGAATCAGGAGAAACTGGAAAGAGAGCTCAAGACGGCGGAAGATATCCTGAATGCAAAGCAGCTGAACAAGACAGTAGAGGTGCATAACAGTATTACCACGGACGATCTGAACCGGGGATTCGGCGGGCTGAACGCATGGCAGCCGCTCGGAGTTTCAGCGGCCGCAGGTGAAGAAATCACGGTTTATGTAGGACATAATAAAAAGAAGACCGGTGACAGCACGAATCTGCAGCTGATCGCGACACAGTATCACGCCGAAGCCAGCGCCATGTTCAGTCAGGCAGTGAACCTGAAGATCGGAAGAAATGATATTACGGTTCCGAAGATTAGTTCTATTGATGCGGAATCGGGAGGCGCTCTGTATATTCAGTATACCGGCAATCATAAAGACGATCATTATGGGGTACGCGTAAACGGAGGCGCGGAAGTACCGGTCCTGGATCTGTATCAGGTGACGGACAGAAACGAGCGTGTGCGGCTTGCAGAAGCGTATTTGAAGGAATTGAAGGAGCATGTAGATCAGATGCCGGCCCGGCACGAGAAGCTTCACCAGGAATCAAAGCTGGGCTCTGTGAAGTACGATTATGCAGAGAGCGAGTGTATACTGGGTGCATCAGATATTATGATGGATACGATGCTGCTGTCGCTTCCTGCCTCCCAGATTCTTAAGGGATCAGGAAATGATGCAGAAACGATCGTCAGCTCTGTGGAAGCAATGGAAAAGATGATGCATCTTTTCTATCAGCATAAGGGGCTGACAACACAGTCCGCAGATGAGAACAATGTGCCTGTGGACGGGAAGGACACCTATCCTTCCAGACATCTGAATATCCGGTATCAGCGGATGTTTGCGGGGGCATTTATGTATGCGTCCGGCAACCATATTGGAATAGAATGGGGCTCGACGCCCGGAATGGTATCTGCGGCGCCGGTCGTGTCAGACGCGGATGGAAAGTACGTAAGTGGAAGATACTTTGGATGGGGAATCGCTCATGAGATCGGGCACTGTATCAACCAGGGAAGCTATGCAGTTGCGGAGGTCACCAATAATTACTTTTCCGTGCTTGCGCAGGCTCAGGATAACAACGGCAGCGTGCGGTTTAAATATGACGAGGTCTATAAGAAAGTGACATCCGGTACGAAGGGACATTCCTCCAACGTATTTACACAGCTGGGACTGTACTGGCAGCTTCATCTGGCTTATGACAACGGATATAACTTTAAGACCTATGAAAACTATAATGATCAGCTTCAGAATCTGTTTTTTGCAAGGGTGGATACTTATGCAAGGACACCTTCCAAAGCTCCGGGCAATATCAAGTTGGAGCTTTCAGGAGACTCGGATCAGAACCTGATGCGCCTGTCCTGTGCGGCGGCGGAGAAAAATCTTCTGGAGTTCTTTGAGCGCTGGGGGATGACGCCCGATGAAGGGACAGCCGCATATGCGAAACAGTTCGAAGAGGAAACAAGGGCAATCTATTATGTAAATGATGAAGCTCGGGTATACAGGCTGACAAATCCGGGCAGCAGTCTGAATATGGATGGCAGCAAACAGGCAGTGAATATCATCTCAGAGGAGATCAATGCCGGGGAGGCGAACAGGGTAGACCTGAAGTTTTCATCGTCTATTCCATCCGCAGATATTCTGGGATATGAGATCGTGCGCTGTATGAGATCAGGCGGCGGCATACAGGAGGAAGTGGCAGGCTTCACTACCAGCGGTTCCTTCAGCGATTATGTGACGACAGTGAACAATCGTGTGGTGAAGTATAAGGTTACGGTGATCGACAAGTATTTGAACCGATCAGCTCCGGCGGAGTCATCGGAACTGAAGATCCAGCATGACGGAAGCATTGATAAGGCAGGCTGGACAGCGGCCGTCAAGAATATAGATACAACAGTGAAGGCCAGAAATGGGATCGGAACAGGAAGTGAGTCTGAGGAAGAGCTTGGAACCGGGGCGGGTACCTGGGATCAGGATACGATCTGCGGTCCGGCAGCGGAAGATCCGATCAAACATGTGCTGGACAACAGCACAGATACGGTTTATACGGGCAGAGCAGGAGAAAAGGCGGAGATCGTCCTGGAGTTCCATAAAACCCATACGGTCACGGGATTCAAATATACACCGGCGCAGGGATACGATCTGATCAAGGACTACAGTATTTCTGTCCGCAAAGGAGGCCAGTGGGAAGAAGTGGCGGCCGGAACGTTCCAGTCAGACGATGCCCAGATCGTGTATTTTGGAAACGATCAGAACAGCAATCTTAATGTTTATCAGACGACGGCGGTGAAGCTGCAGATCAAAAACCAGGCAGGAAGGGAGATCGGAATTGCGGAGCTGGATGTACTGGGAGTGACCGGAGATGATGTGGACTTCCGGCGTACTGCCGGGGAGGATACACCGGTGATCGGACGGCTGAAAGAGGACTTCTCTTACGGCGGCGGTGTGATTCCGGCAGACTCTCTGGTATTTACCGGAGTTTATAAGGGGAATCCGGCGTACAACGTAGTGATCCTGTATGACCAGAACGGGGAGATCGTCGGCGGTGTCGATACAGACGGCAGTTTAAATGCAAGTCAGATTATTCTGGCAGATGTGCCGGATACAGGCCAGATTCAGGATGTTTCAGACGGATCCTGGGTATATTGGATCGAACCGAAACATATGATAGACCTTACGAAGCTGACGCATGTCCGGGCAGAGCTGTACCGTGTAGATGATGCTTCGGAAAATACGGGCCAGAGGCTTGTAAGCGATTCGAAGTTTGAGAAAATGCCGGCTCAGAGCCTGGATGGACTGCCAGAGATCCAGCTTCAATCATCCGTACAAAAGGGGAGCAGGCTATGAAAAAATATTTATCAGGGATTATAATCGCGGTGTTAGCCGGTCTTGCAATACTTCCGCTGCAGGTATTTGCAGCGGAAGACGGTGAGATCCGGCTGAATGCGGAAAAAAAGAATGGTGTGGAAGTGTCTGTCATGATTCCGGAAGCAGCCGGGGAGAAGATATCTTCTCTTCAGCTGGGGCTGCAGATCACAGACCAGGATGGAAATGGAGCAGGGGCGGACGTCCTGAAGCAGATTGAAAGTCTGTCTTTCCAATGGAATCCGGATGTGCAGGCAAAAGCCAAGATCACGGAGCAGCGTTATGAGGGAGAAGCGGGAATCCTTCGGATCTATATTGCGGGAACGGAGCAGCTCTTTGGAGACAATGGGGCAGACGGCGGAGGCCTGGCGCTGGGGACCGTAACAGCAGCCATGGCAAGCGGCGGGAGCGCAGGTACAGAGATTTATATCAGCGCGGCGCAGGACTCTTTTAAGATGGCCCGCGGCGCCGAGGGGATACCTGTCCTGGCGGCACAGCCGGATGCAGTGCTCCTGGCAGTCCAGAATCCTGGCGTCCAGAATCCGGGTGTCCAGAATCCGGGTGTCCAAAAGCCCGGTCAGACAGATCCCGGGGACGGAACCGGAGAGAACCAGGAAGGGACAGGACGCCCGGGAGCAGATAAGTCTCAGCTTCAGGAAGTTTTAAACCTGGCAGCGGGATACCTGGAAGCCGATTATACATCAGAAAGCTATGCACTGCTGAAAAAGGCAGTGAAAGCAGGACAGGCGGTGCTGGACGATGTAAATGCTTCCCAGGAGGAAGTGGATCAGGCGGCAGAAGCAATTATGAATGCGGTCGGCAGCCTGGTGCCTGCGGCAATCACCAGTGTGGAAGAGCGGTATGGGCAGGATACGCTGTATGCGGGACAGAATCAGGCAGTCGGAACAGGAGATGCGGATTCCTGGCAGATATATGCAGCAGTCATATTTTTAAGTATGTCTGTACTGGCAGGAGCGGGACTGCGGAAAAAATATTGGAAGAGGATATAGAGATATATGGATTTTTTGCTTAACCTGGATGGAAATATCTTATTATGGATTCAGGAATATATCCGTCAGGACTGGATGGACGGACTTTGGAAAGGAATCACGATGCTGGGAGATTCCGGGTGGTTCTGGATTGTGCTTTCCCTCCTCCTGATGATCCCAAGGCGGACCCGCTGGATCGGGATCACCTCTCTGGGGGCAGTCGTCATCGGAGCACTGATCACGAATGTGACTTTAAAAAATCTGGTTGCCCGTACCCGGCCCTATGAAGTCATAGACGGCCTGGTACTGCTGATCGAAAAGCAGGGGGATTATTCTTTTCCGTCCGGCCATACCTGTGCGTCCTTCGCGGCCGCCGGGGTGTACTGGCGGATGATGCCGAAGAAATACAGTGTTCCGCTGATGATCCTTGCGGCATTGATCGCATGTTCCAGGCTTTATGTGGGAGTGCATTACCCTTCGGATGTATTGGCAGGACTGGCGATCGGCCTGTTTGGGGCGTGGGCTGCCTGGCAGCTGCAGAAATATGTGAGGACGCATAGAGAAAGGGAGTGAATCAGAGAAAATCCCTTTGGTGTTTAGAATCAAATACCGCCGTATAGGAGAAATCTGCTCCTGTGCGGCGGTATTTGAGATTGCAGGCGGAAATTATTCCTGCCGTTTTTTCAGCGCCGCTTCCACAAACCCTTTGAATAACGGATGCGGACGGTTCGGCCTGGACTTCAGCTCCGGATGCGCCTGGGTTGCAATGAACCAGGGATGCTCCGGGATCTCGATCATTTCTACTATATTTCCGTCCGGCGAGAGGCCGGACAGTGTCATACCGTGTTCTTCCAGCACTTCCCGGTAATCATTGTTCACCTCGTAGCGGTGCCGATGCCGCTCCCGGATCTCTTTCTTTCCATACATACAGAAGGCTCTGGAGTTTTCCTTCAGGATACAGGGATAGGAACCCAGCCTCAGTGTGCCGCCGATATCTTCGACGCCGATCTGCTCCGGCATGATATGGATGACAGGATGGGTGGTGTCTGGCTTCAGTTCCATGCTGTGAGCATCATTGTACCCGATCACATTTCTGGCAAATTCTACGATGGAGAGCTGCATGCCCAGGCACAGGCCGAGGAACGGGACGCCCCGGGTTCTTGCATAGCGGATGGCCTCGATCTTCCCCTCGATCCCACGGTTGCCGAAACCGCCGGGAACCAGGATCCCGCTGACATCTCCGAAGATCTCTGCTGCATTTTCCGCAGTGACCGTCTCCGAATCCACCCATTTGATGTTGACGGTAGTGTGGCTGTAGATCCCGCCGTGCTTCAATGCTTCCACCACACTGATATAAGCGTCATGAAGCTGGATATATTTTCCGACTAATGCCACTGTAACTTCCTGGGTTGGGTGCTTTAACTTTTCTACCATCTCGATCCAGTCTTTCAGGTCCGGCCGGGGGCATTCCAGATGGAGACATTTGCAGGCAACCTCTGCCAGATGTTCCTGCTCCATGGCAAGGGGCGCCTCATACAGATAGTCGACATCCAGGTTTGAAAGCACATGGTCGGACGGAAGATTGCAGAACAGGGAGATCTTGTCCTTCAGGCCGATATTCAGCGGATATTCGGAACGGCAGACGATGATATCCGGCTGGATCCCCATTCCCTGCAGTTCTTTGACACTGGCCTGCGTGGGCTTGGTCTTCATCTCCTGGGAGGCTTTCAGATATGGGATCAGCGTCACATGGATCAGGATCACATTTTCACGTCCCTTTTCGTGCTGAAACTGACGGATGGATTCCAGGAAAGGCTGGCTTTCAATGTCTCCAACGGTTCCGCCTACCTCGATGATGGCAATCTCCGTGCCGGAAGCAGAGGGATTGCGGTAAAACCGACTTTTGATCTCATTTGTGATATGGGGGATCACCTGTACGGTTCCGCCGCCGAAATCTCCCCGGCGTTCCTTCTGCAGGACAGACCAGTAGATCTTGCCTGTAGTCACGTTGGAGTTGCGTGTCAGACTTTCATCGATAAAACGCTCATAATGTCCAAGATCCAGATCGGTCTCCGCTCCGTCGTCGGTGACAAAGACTTCTCCGTGCTGGACGGGGTTCATGGTTCCCGGATCCATATTGATATAGGGATCAAACTTCTGCATGGTGACGGTATATCCGCGCGCCTTCAGAAGCCGCCCCAAAGATGCTGCTGTGATGCCCTTTCCGAGGCCGGATACGACCCCGCCGGTTACAAAAACATATTTTACTGCCATGGCTTCCTCCCTTATGTGTGAAAATAGTTATGATTCAATTTCTCTTAAAAATCAATGATACCGCGATCCTGCCTCATAGACTGCCTCGCAGGTAAGCTGGACCCCAAGCTTTTTAAATATTTTAATATCCACGTCGGACAGCATGACGGATGTATGGGCCTGGCAGTCCTCCAGCGCCGGAAGCTGTTCCAGGGCCAGGCGTGCGTCATGGCTTGAAGCCGCGCTTGCGGAGAGGGCGATCAGAACTTCATCCGTGTGGAGCCGCGGATTCTTGCTTTTCAGATAATCCACCTTAAGCTTCTGGATCGGTTCGATAGATTCCGGAGAAAGGATGTCCAGATCATGGGGCTGTCCTGCCAATTCCTTGATGGCGTTCAAAAGCAATGCCGCGGACGCGCCCAGAAGGCTGCTGGTCTTTCCGGTGATCATCCGCCCGTCCGGAAGCTCCAGGGCTGCCGCGGGGGCGCCGGTCTGTTCCGCGCGTACCAGCGCCGCGGCGACCACGCTCCGGTCGGCGGTAGTGATCCCGGCCTGGTTCATTAAAAGCTCCAGCTTCTGGGTCTCCTCCTCACTGCAGTTCCCTTTTAATAAGGAATTGAGGGAAGCGTAATAGCGTCGGAGGATCTCCTGGCAGGAGGCGTCCCTGCATGCCTGGTCGTCGCAGATGCAGTTTCCGGCCATATTGACGCCCATATCTGTGGGTGATTTGTAAGGGCTTTTCCCATAAATTTTTTCGAAAATGGTATTGAGCACCGGGAAGATCTCTACATCCCGGTTGTAGTTGACTGTTGTCTCCCCATAAGCCTCCAGATGGAACGGGTCGATCATGTTGACGTCGTTCAGATCGGCGGTGGCGGCCTCGTAGGCAAGATTGACCGGGTGCTTCAGCGGGATATTCCAGATGGGAAATGTTTCAAACTTGGCATAGCCTGCATGAATCCCGCGTTTGTGCTCATGATATAGCTGTGAAAGGCAGGTGGCCATCTTTCCGCTTCCCGGCCCCGGCGCTGTGACGATGACGAGCGGGCGGGTGGTCTGGATATATTCATTTTTCCCGAAACCGTCTTCGCTGACGATCAGCGGGATGTTGGAGGGATATCCCGGGATATGATAATGGAGGTAGACACGGATGCCCAGATTCTCCAGCCTCCTTCGGAAGAGAAGGGCGCTGTCCTGCCCGGAATACTGTGTGATGGCTACGCTGCCCACATAGAGGCCGTGTTCATGAAACGAGTCGATCAGGCGCAGGACGTCGGAATCATAGGTGATGCCCAGATCACCGCGTATTTTATTTTTCTCAATGTCCTTTGCGCTTATGACAATGATCAGCTCTGCCTGGCTTTTGAGCTGCTTGAGCATATGGAGCTTGGAATCCGGCGCAAAGCCCGGAAGCACGCGGGAAGCGTGATAATCATCAAAAAGCTTGCCGCCAAATTCCAGATACAGCTTATGGTCGAACTGCTCGATGCGCTGCCGGATATGCTCTGATTGTGTACGTAGATACTTTTCGTTATCGAATCCTGTTTTCATAATATTTTCCTCGAATCTGTTTCTAGCAAGTTGCAATTCAAATCTTAGTATACAACAAAAACCTGTGTTTTTACAATATTTTCATAATCTTTTAGTTGATTTATACCGAACCTGTACTTATAATAGAAAAGTGGCAGTGGATTTTAGGAGGAGCAGGATGGATAACAAGAATAATAAGAATAATCCCAGAAACAACCGGCAGGGATGGGGCGTGATCCTTTTCACGACATTGCTGACCCTTTTTATTGTAATGGGACTTTATGGACTGATGCAGGATAAGGATCCGGAAGAGATCAGTTATGATAAATTTTTAAGACTGGTGGATGAAGGAAAGGTAGAGAAGGTAACGCTGGAATCCTCCCGTATTTACATTACGCTGAAAGAAGGCGTGGAAAAGGAAGAGGAGAAGCAGGAAGGGGAAGACGCGCAGGACCAGGTAGAAGATCAGTTTCAGGATATGCGGGACAATCTTCTGAACCAGATGGAGGAAGCCGCAGGGCAGCGCGACGGGCAGGAGAGAAGCCCGGATTATTTTACCGGGGCAGTGCAGGACTACAAGCTGCCGGACCGTTTGAACGAAGCCGGTGTAAAGTACGGACAGACCATTCCGGATACGGCGTCGGTGATGATGATGGAGATCTTTATCACCGTGATACTGCCGCTTTTACTGCTGGGAATCCTGTTCAGCTTCGTGATGCGCAACATGACGAAGGGCGGCGGCATGATGGGGATCGGCAAGAGCAATGCCAAGGTCTATGTGGAGAAGGAGACCGGCGTCACTTTCCAGGATGTGGCGGGCCAGGATGAGGCCAAGGAGTCGCTGCAGGAGGTTGTGGACTTTCTCCATAACCCGGGAAAATATACGGGCATCGGAGCGAAGCTGCCCAAGGGCGCCCTGTTGGTGGGGCCTCCGGGAACCGGTAAGACCTTGCTGGCAAAGGCTGTGGCAGGAGAGGCCAAGGTGCCGTTTTTCTCCCTGTCCGGTTCTGCGTTTGTGGAGATGTATGTAGGCGTGGGGGCGTCCCGTGTCCGCGACCTGTTCAAGCAGGCGCAGCAGATGGCGCCGTGTATCGTATTTATCGACGAGATCGATGCGATTGGAAAGAGCCGTGACACCGCCATGGGCGGCGGCAATGACGAGCGGGAGCAGACACTGAACCAGCTTCTTGCGGAGATGGACGGATTTGATACGAATAAGGGTCTGCTGCTTTTGGCGGCGACGAACCGTCCGGAGATTCTGGATCCGGCGCTTTTGCGTCCGGGGAGGTTTGACCGGAGGATCATCGTGGATAAGCCGGATCTGAAGGGCCGTGTGGATACATTGAAGGTACATTCCAAGGATGTGAAGATGGATGAGACGGTGGATCTGGAGGCCATTGCGCTGGCAACCTCAGGCGCTGTGGGATCCGATCTTGCCAACATGATCAACGAGGCAGCCATCAACGCCGTGAAGAACGGCAGGCAGGTGGTCAGCCAGAAGGATCTGTTTGACGCTGTGGAAGTGGTGCTGGTCGGAAAAGAGAAGAAGGACCGCATCATGAGTGAAGAGGAACGCCGGATCGTATCTTACCATGAGGTGGGTCATGCATTGGTCAGCGCCCTGCAGAAGGATGCGGAGCCGGTGCAGAAGATCACCATCGTGCCCAGGACCATGGGAGCTCTGGGTTACGTGATGCAGACGCCGGAGGAAGAGAAGTTCCTGAATACCAAGAAGGAGCTTGAGGCTATGCTGGTGGGAATGCTGGCAGGCCGCGCGGCGGAGGAGATCGTATTTGAGACGATTACGACCGGCGCCTCCAATGATATCGAGAAGGCCACGAAGATCGCCCGGGAGATGATCACCCAGTACGGGATGTCTGAAAAGTTCGGACTGATCGGCCTGGAGTCTGTACAGCACCGCTATCTGGACGGCCGGGCGGTGATGAACTGCGGGGATGCGACTGCGGCGGAGATTGACGCGGAAGTCATGCTGATGCTGAAAAATGCATATGAAGAGGCGAAGCGCCTGCTCCAGGAGAACCGGGAAGCGCTGGATAAGATCGCGGAATTTCTGATTGAGAAAGAGACCATCACCGGAAAAGAGTTTATGAAGATTTTCCGGGAGGTGAAGGGGATTCCGGAACCGCTGGAGTCTGAAGAGGGAAAAGAAAAAAAGGAAAACCGGATCGCTATGCGCCCGGTGGAAGGAATCGAGCTAAAAGAGGAATCAGATACACAGGACTGGTAAGGAACTGTATGGGATATTTTCTACAGCTACTAAAAAACAGGCAGGGATAAGAACGGTCATCTCTGCCTGATTTTTTTGGAGGGCTGCGGCAGTCTGATTTATAAAAAGGGAGTGACAGACGAGGCGATGGAAGAATATAATTTTGATATTGAGGAAGAATTAAAGAAGCTGCCTGCCAGGCCGGGCGTATACCTGATGCATGACGAGAAGGACCACATTATATATGTAGGAAAGGCGATCAGCCTGAAGAACAGGGTGCGGCAGTATTTTCAGACCAGCCGGAACAAGGGCATCAAGATCGAGCAGATGGTGACCCACATCCGCCGGTTTGAGTATATCGTGACGGATTCCGAGCTGGAGGCGCTGGTGCTGGAATGCAATCTGATCAAAGAGCACAGGCCGAAGTACAATACCATGCTGATGGACGACAAGGCGTATCCGTTTATCAAGGTGACGGTGGGGGAGCCGTTTCCCAGGGTGATGCTGGCAAGGAATGTGGTGAAGGACAAGGCAAAATATTTCGGACCTTATACCAGCGGCCAGGCGGTGCGGGATACGATCGAACTGCTCCACAAGCTGTACCATCTGCGGAGCTGCAATCGGAACCTGCCCAGGGATATCGGAAAGGAGAGGGCCTGTCTGAACTACCATATCCATCAGTGCGATGCGCCCTGTCAGGGATCTGTTTCCCAGGAAGAGTATGCCAAAGCCGTATCCCAGGTGGTCCGGTTTTTGAACGGACATTATGAAGGTATCCTTTCGGAACTGGAGACGAAGATGCACGAAGCGGCGGAAGCCATGGAATTTGAGAAGGCCATCGAATACCGGGAGCTTTTGAACAGTGTGAAGAAGGTTTCCCAGAAGCAGAAGATCACGGATACCGGAGGTGAGGACCGGGATATCCTGGCGGCGGCCACGGAAGGTGAGGACGCGGTAGTACAGGTCTTTTTTATCCGGGGAGGAAGGCTGATCGGCAGGGATCATTTTTACCTGCGGATTTCTAAAGATGAATCCATCGGGAGTATCCTGGACAGCTTTATCAAACAGTATTACGGAGGCACGCCTTTTATTCCGGGAGAACTGGTGCTGCCGGAGGAGCCGGAGGACCGGGAATTGATCGAAGAATGGCTTTCCGGAAAGCGGGGCACGAAGGTAACGCTGCGGATTCCGAAAAAAGGGACCAAGGAAAAGCTGGTGGAACTGGCGGTGGACAATGCACGGCTTGTATTGAGCAAGGATAAGGAACGGCTGAAGCGGGAGGAAGGGCGGACCATCGGAGCAGTGAAGGAGATCGCAGGGCTGCTGGGACTTGACGGGATCACCCGGATGGAAGCCTATGACATTTCCAATACCAATGGTTTTGAGTCTGTGGGCTCTATGGTGGTGTATGAACGCGGGAAGCCAAAGCGGAATGACTACCGGAAGTTCAAGATCAAGGGGATCAAGGGCGCGGATGATTACGGCAGTATGCGGGAGGTGCTCACCCGGCGGTTTACCCACGGGCTTCGTGAGAAGGCGGAAAGTAAGGAACTGGGAGGATTTACGTCGTTTCCGGATCTGATCCTGATGGACGGCGGCAAAGGCCAGGTCAATGTGGCGCTGCAGGTTTTGGAAACGCTGCATCTGGATATCCCGGTATGCGGCATGGTCAAGGACGATCATCACAGGACCAGGGGGCTCTATTATCAGAATGAAGAGATTCCGATCGACCGTTCTTCCCAGGCGTTTCTTTTGGTGACCAGGATCCAGGATGAGGCGCACCGGTTTGCCATCGAGTATCATAAGCAGCTTCGGGGCAAGGGGCAGGTCCACTCCATACTGGATGATATTCCGGGGATCGGGCCGGCAAGACGCAAGGCGCTGATGCGTGAGTTCGCCTCTTTGGATGAGATCAGGGCGGCTTCGGCGGAACGTCTGGCACAGATTCCGGAAATGAATGAAAAAGCGGCAGAATCCGTGTACAAATTCTTTCATTAATGATATACTATAAATGCAGCAGGCGGAGCAGGAGGAACGGGCTTCGCTTTGAAAAGAAAAGAATTGATGCCTTGCAGCAGGGCGCACGCCGCTGTGAATCGCTGCGAACAGCAGCCGGCTGCATGACAGTTCTTAAGAAAGGAAAAAATAAAGATGGGACAAGGCGTTAAGATTAGCGAGCTGGCGGAGAAAATGGGTCTCAAGAACCTGACTCCTGACGTGGATCTTGCAGATAAGCGGATCAATGTTCCGGAAGTAAACCGGCCGGCATTACAGCTTACAGGTTTTTTTGATCATTTTGCGTATGACAGGGTGCAGATTGTTGGATATGTGGAGTATACGTATCTCCAGACGCTGGAGGAGGACCGGAAGCAGCAGATCTATGATGAGCTGCTGTCGCGTCAGGTGCCGTGTATCGTATTCAGCCGCAACCTGGAACCGGAAGAAGAGCTTCTGAAGCTTGCCCGAAGCAGGTATATTCCTGTCATGCAGACTTCCAGACAGACCAGTGCGTTTATGGGGGAACTGATCCGCTGGATGAATGTGAAGCTGGCTCCCTGCATCACGATTCACGGGGTGCTGGTGGATGTGTACGGCGTCGGCGTGCTGATCATGGGGGAAAGCGGGATCGGAAAGAGTGAAGCGGCACTGGAGCTGATCAAGAGGGGGCACCGTCTTGTAACGGATGATGTGGTTGAGATCCGGAAGGTCAGTGATGATACACTGGTTGGTTCGGCGCCGGATATTACCAAGCATTTCATCGAACTTCGAGGAATCGGGATCGTGGACGTGAAATCTATGTTCGGTGTGCAGTGTGTCCGTGAGACACAGAATATCGACCTGGTGATCACACTGGAAGAATGGAACCGCGATAAGGAATATGACCGTCTGGGGCTGGAAGAGAACTATACGGAATTTTTGGGAAATAAGGTCGTCTGCCACAGCATTCCGATCCGTCCGGGACGGAATCTCCCGATCATTATGGAATCCGCGGCGGTGAACCACAGGCAAAAGAAGATGGGCTACAATGCGGCCCAGGAGCTGTATAAGCGGGTACAGGAGAATCTTGTGAGAAAGGGATAATGGCTGTCTGCGTTACGGTCCGCGGATGTTCCCGGACTGTAAAGATATTCGTAAAACGTTATAAAAGGGATAGGAGAATGAAGTCATGAAGTATTGTTATGGAGTAGACATCGGCGGAACAACAGTTAAGATGGGATTATTTGAGGAGAACGGCAATATCCTGGATAAGTGGGAGATCGTGACCAGGGTAGAAGATGAGGGAAAGGCGATCCTGCCGGATATCGCAGCGTCCATTCTGGAGAAGACAAAGGAACACGGGCTGGAAAAAACGGATATTATCGGGATCGGAGCCGGAGTTCCCGCACCGGTGACGGCAGATGGCATTGTCAACGGGAGCGCCAACCTGGGGTGGAAATACAAGGAGGTTAAGCGGGAACTGGAAGAACTGACCGGTATCACCTCGGTTATCGGCAATGACGCCAATGTAGCCGCGCTCGGCGAAATGTGGAAGGGCGGCGGAGCCGGACAGAAGAATATGGTGATGATCACCCTGGGCACCGGAGTAGGCGGCGGTGTGATCATCAATGGAAGGGTGATCACAGGAGAGCACGGTGCAGGCGGCGAGGTAGGACATCTCTGCGTGAATTATGATGAGCAGGACACCTGCGGCTGCGGAAATCACGGATGTCTGGAGCAGTACGCGTCTGCCACCGGAATCGTAAGGCTGGCGAAAAAACGTCTGGAGCGGGAGAACCGGGAGACGGTATTGAAGAAAGAAAGCGTCACGGCTAAGGACGTGTTCGACGCGGTGAAAGCAGGGGATGCGGTGGCAATTGATGTGGCGGAGGAGTTTGGAAACTATCTGGCAAGCGGCCTGATGAACCTGGCGGTGATCGCGGATCCGGCCGTGATCGTGATCGGCGGCGGGGTGTCCAAGGCTGGAGAGGTCCTGATTCCATTTATTCAGAAGCCATACAGG
This sequence comes from Lachnospiraceae bacterium M18-1, assembly GCA_000403295.2. Taxonomy (GTDB): domain Bacteria; phylum Bacillota; class Clostridia; order Lachnospirales; family Lachnospiraceae; genus Schaedlerella. Next base: position 1,121,699 of record KE159609.1, read on the forward strand.
GAAAAGGCATTTTTTGCCAACCGGGATATAGAATTTAAGCTTGCAACGCTGGGCAATGACGCCGGAATCTGCGGATCGGCAAAAATGATATTGGATGCCTGAGCGGATATTACATACAGAAGAAGACCTGCCGACGGCAGGTTTTCTTCTGTATGTGAGTGAGGGAATGAGAAAAAGGCGGAATTTCGAAAGATTTTCTTAAATTTCCTAATATATATGAACTTTTTGTTTTTTTCCTTTATTTAGAAAAATAAATTTGGTATAATAAACAGCATGTATAAAGGAGGGTAGGATTCATGAATTACGGAAAAGAACATCTGGAGAAACGAAAAAAAGATATCTCCTCGAAAAAGAATATGCAGAAAAAGCGGGTTGGGGTGCGTTTTTTCAAGGCCCTGATCGTCTGTGTCCTTCTTATCGCTATGGTTGGTGTCGGAGGCGTGGGTTATTTTGTAAAGAAGATCCTTGATAAAACTCCTACAGTGACACCTTCTCAGGTCAAACCGACAGGCTATATCTCGGTGGTTCATGCGAAGGACGGGACGAAGACCGAAGAATTTTTACAGTCAGGTTCCAACCGTGTCTATAAATCAATTGACGAGATCCCGGAATATCTGGGAAAGGCATTCGTTGCCATTGAGGACGAGCGTTTTTACCAGCACAACGGAATCGACATTCAGGGTATCATACGAGCCGGTGTGAAAGGTATCACGTCAGGAAGTTTTGATGAAGGAGCCAGTACGCTGACTCAGCAGCTGCTTAAGAACAACGTATTCATCGATTTCATGGAAGAGAAAACGTTCTATGACAGGCTGGAACGGAAGCTTCAGGAACAATTGCTTGCCGTAGAGATTGAGAAGCAGATGTCAAAGGACGAGATCCTGGAAGCCTATATGAATACCATCAACCTGGGACAGAGCTGTCTCGGGGTACAGAGCGCGTCGGAGCGTTACTTCGGCAAGGATGTGTCGGAGCTGACGCTCTCCGAGAGCGCGCTGATCGCCGGGATCACACAGAGCCCGTCAGGCTATGACCCGATCCTTCATCCGGAAGCGAACCGGACCCGGCGGGAGGCTGTACTGGATCATATGCTGGACCAGAATTATATTACCCAGGCAGCCTATGACGAGGCAATGGCAGATACGGATGCAGTGTATGAGCGGATCATTCCGACTCCTCCGGTGCAGAACACGACGCCATATTCTTATTTTAACGACCAGCTTTTCGCGCAGCTCATCCAGGATCTGCAGGAGCGAAAAGGATATACGGAGACACAGGCATATAACACGGTTCTCAGCGGAGGTCTGGATATCACGTCCACCCAGGATCTTCGGATCCAGGCGATCTGCGATGAGGAAGTGGCCAATGACGCGGTCTATCCTTATGGTACGGAGTACGGTCTGGATTTTGCACTGACTGTTTACCGGGCGGACGGCACCATAGAGAATTACAGCAAGGAGATGCTGGAAGAGTATCTGAAAGGCGCGTGGGGACGGGAATATGCGCTGCTCTTTTCCTCTCCGGAAGAGGCGGATCAGGCGATCAATGAATATAAAGGAACATTGGGGATCACGGAAGGGGACACGGTGGAGGAATGGAGAGATGTCACACCTCAGCCTCAGACCTCTGTAGTGCTCATGGACCAGCATACCGGAGAGGTACTGGCAGTGGTCGGAGGAAGAGGAAAGAAGACGGCCAGCCTTTCCCTGAACCGGGCAACAGATTCCCCCCGGCAGCCCGGATCCTGCTTTAAGCCGCTGGCCGCATACGCTCCGGCTCTTGACGCGGCAGGATATACACTGGCGACTTCGATTCCGGATAAGGGGCCTTTCCAATATCCCAACGATCCAAACAAGAAGGCGCACAACTGGGACAACGCTTATATAGGCAGCGCGACGGTGCGTTACGCTATCCTGCATTCCATGAATGTATGCGCCCTGGAGACCATGCAGGCGATCACGCCTCAGCTGGGTTATGATTATCTGATTAATTTTGGATTTACTACGGTCGTGAATTATGATCATCCGGCATATCCGGACTATACCGATGTCCAGCTTCCGACAGCCCTTGGAGGACTTACCCTTGGCGTGACGAATCTGGAACTGACAGCAGCTTACGCCACCATTGCCAACAACGGCACTTATATCAAACCAGTTCTATACAGCAAGGTTCTGGACCATGACGGCAATGTACTGCTGGATAATGAGATCAAAGATACTCATCCGGTACTGAAGGACAGCACCGCGGCGCTGCTGACAAGCGCCATGCAGGACGTGATCACCAGAGGTACAGGTACGGCGGCCCAGATGTATAATATGCCGGTGGCGGGGAAGACCGGTACGTCAGAGTTCAGCCGCGACCTTTGGCTGGCTGCATACACGCCTTACTATACGGCATCGGTATGGGGCGGATATGACTGCGCGAAACCTATGGAAAATATCTATAACCAGGTATGGCACGAAGTGCTCTGGAAAAACATCATGCAACGGGTGCACGAAGGCCTGCCGCGTCAGGAATTTACCATGCCGCCTTCCGTACAGCAGAAAATGGTATGCCAGCAGAGCGGCTTTCTGGCGACGTCATCCTGCAGCAGTGTCATCACGGAATATTTTGCAGAGGGAACGGTTCCTTCCGTAAGCTGTTCAGGGCATTACAGAGCTCCCGTTGTGCAGGACAGAGGAGACGATGATAAGCCGGTAGATGACGGAGATGGAACTTCATCCGGAGATGGAGATGGAACAACCGGTGGAAGCAACGGTGATACCAGCGGAGGGTCAAGCGGAGGAGATTCGACTGGCGGGGACGGTAATTCGACAGTGACTCCGCCGTCATCCGGAGGAGATACCGGAGGCGGCAGTACCTCAACAGAATAAATAGATTACGGATTTTAATGGCTTAAAGTGCTTTGTGAAACAGTGGAAGAGAGAGGAGTGATTCGGGGCAAACCATTTGCTGAACAAAATGGCTATAATATTCAGGAGGAAGAGAGCATGAGCTTTATAATGGAAAAGAAACTGCCGACCCCGAAGGAGATCAAGGAAATGTATCCGGTGTCTGCGGAAGTGGCAAAATGTAAGGAAGAGAAGGACAAGGAGCTGCAGGACGCCATCAGCGGGAGAAGCGACCGGTTTATCGTGATCATCGGGCCCTGCTCGGCGGACAATGAGGAGGCTGTATGCGATTATATCAGCCGTCTGGTTCCGGTTCAGGAGGCGATCAGGGAGAAAGTGATCGTTGTACCGAGAGTCTATACCAATAAGCCCCGTACCACGGGGGAAGGGTATAAGGGGATGTTTCATCAGCCGGATCCGGAGAAGGCGCCGAACCTTCTGGCGGGGCTGGTTGCGATCCGCCATCTGCATATGCGGGTGCTCGAGCAGTTCCGGCTTCCGATCGCGGACGAGATGCTCTACTCGGAAAACTACCGCTATCTGTCTGATATTTTATCCTATGTGGCTGTCGGCGCACGCTCCGTGGAGGATCAGCAGCACCGCCTGGTATCCAGCGGGATCGAGGTTCCGGTGGGGATGAAGAACCCTACCAGCGGAGATTTTTCCGTGATGCTCAACTCGGTGGTGGCAGCTCAGCACGGCCATAATTTTCTGTACCGTGGGTGGGACGCGACTACAAGCGGCAACCCTTACGCCCATGTGATCCTGCGTGGAGGAGTCAATCAGTATGGGCGTACACTGCCCAACTACCACTATGAAGACCTGATGCGGCTGTGGGAGATGTACCAGGAAAGGAAGCTGGCCAACCCGGCCTGCATCATCGACGCCAATCATTCCAATTCTGGAAAGCGGTATAAAGAGCAGATCCGGATCGTGAAGGAAGTGCTGCACAGCCGTGCGCATTCACGGGAGATCCGCAGGCTGGTGAAAGGCGTGATGATCGAAAGCTATATAGAGGAAGGCCGTCAGGATATCGGCTGCGGCAATCACATTTACGGCAGGTCCATCACGGATCCCTGCCTTGGATGGGAGGACTCGGAACGTTTGTTGTATGAAATTGCGGAGAGGTGCTGAGATGGATTACCGTACCGTGTATGAAGGCGGAAAAGGAGAGATCGTAGAAAAAAAGTCCCGTTTTATCGGGGAAGTGTTCCCGGTGGAGAAGGAAGAGGAGGCGGCGGAGATCCTGGGGAATATCAGGAAGCAGTATTGGGACGCGCGCCATCACTGCTGGGCATATGTGATCGGAGAAGACCAGGCTCAGGAACGGTTCAGTGATGACGGGGAACCGGGAGGGACGGCCGGGAAGCCGATCCTGGAAGTGATCCGGGGACATGGCCTGAAAAATGTCATGGTGGTGGTGACCCGGTATTTCGGCGGGACGCTGCTTGGGACCGGCGGCCTGGTGCGCGCCTATACCCAGTCGGCCCAGGAGGGGATCGCTGCAAGTACGCTGATCACGAAGATTGATGGGTATGAATTGAAGATCGAGACGGATTATTCCGGACTGGGAAAGCTGCAGTACCTTCTGGCCCAGCGCGGACTTCCCACGGTTGAGGCGGATTACGCGGAGACAGTGACTCTTTCTACGCTGATTGCGGCTGGTGAAGAAGCGGCGTTTGTGGAAGCGGTCACGGAAGCGACCAACGCACAGGCTGCTGTACGGCGGGAGAGGGCTTGCAGGTTTGCTTGTTTTGAGGGGAGAGTGGTGGTGTTTTAAAGACAAGGAGGGGTAAAATATTTGTGCGCGGTACTGGAGGGCGGGGAATGGGGGTGTTCCAGGGGGGACACAGCAGAGACCACAGACCCGTCTGCTGCGCAGACTATCCGCTGCTGGCGCAGCTCCTGTCCGTGGTTCTTGGGTGTTCCGCCCAATAGCAATATATAATAAGGCCCTCAGACAAGTGAACTTGTCTGAGGGCCTTATTATATATTGCTGCTGTTCAGAATGTTTAATGAAATTCCGGTTCGATCAGGCCGAAGGCTCCGTCTTTTCTCTTATATACTACATTGACCTCGTCGGTCTCCGCATTGCTGAATACGAAGAAATTATGTCCGAGCAGCTCCATCTGGATGCAGGCGTCCTCGGGGAACATGGGTTTGATTCCGAACTTCTTGGTACGCACGATCCGGATCTCGCCGTCTTCTTCTGATTCTTCATCGGATTCGAAAAATTCCTTTTTGAAATTACTTGGAGAGGCGGCAGCGGTAGGATGTCCCTGGCTGCGTGCGACCAGCTTGTTTTTATATTTGCGGAGCTGACGCTCGATCACCTCTTCTACCAGGTCAATGGATACGTACATGTCGTTGCTTGTCTGTTCGGAACGGATGATATTGCCCTTTACAGGAATCGTGACCTCGATCTTCTGCCGTTCCTTCTCGACGCTGAGTGTTACGATGATTTCGGTTTCAGGAGTGAAATACCTTTCCAGTTTTGCGAGTTTTTGTTCAATTGTGCTTTTCAGTCCGGGTGTTACTTCGATGTTTTTTCCACTGATAATAAATTTCATGCAGATCAACTCCTTTACTCATATTAGACTTGTTCCTATTATAACATGAAAAGGAGTTAATGTATAGAACGAATCACTTCAATTCTTGTAATTTTCCCATCTGTGATCTTGGCAATGCGCAGGGCGCAGTCCGGGTAGTAGATGCATGCGCCGACGCCGATCTCGGTCTCCTCTTCCTGCAGTTTTTTCAGGATCACGTCGACCAGGGTCTCATTTTCCTCGTAAGGGATATTGAGGTGGATGAGACGGTTGACTCTCTGGACCCTCTGGGTGGCCCGGAACAGGATTTTCTCGGATTCATCAAATGCCACGAATAAAAACTTACGGGTGGCAAACAGGATCGCGATGGAGACCACACCGACCAGACTGTTGACCGGGGAGGAGTGGTCGATGATGATCTGCCTTGCAATGGCAAAAAGCAGAACCTCGTACATGGTCTGAGGGGAATGGAAATAGAGCATGCGCACCATCTCAATCCCGATAGCCAGATTAAAACATGTAGTCAGCAGATCATCATAGTTCGGATACTTGTTAAAGTCCGACAGGTTGCCGAAAGTAAGAATCAGCCGGACAGTCATGATAAAGATTCCGGCCGCCAGGAGCAGTGCGATGACATACTCCAGAAGATTGGTCAGTCGCTTTAAAAATAAAGTCATATATTCCTTCATTGTCCGGCTGCCTCCTTTGCAGATTGCGGTCATCTGCCCTGGCCGGTCTGGAACAGGCTGCAGGGCAGGCGGCGATTATTTCTGGTTGCTGCGCTTGCGCATTCTGGAATCCAGGATCTTCTTCCGGATGCGCAGGGACTTGGGTGTTACCTCCAGAAGCTCGTCTGTGTCGATGAAATCCAGCGCCTGCTCCAGGCTCAGGATATGGGGCGGAGTCAGGCGAAGGGCCTCATCCGCGCTGGACGAGCGGGTGTTGGTCAGGTGCTTCGTCTTGCAGACATTCAGCTCAATATCGTCTGTTTTTGCATTCTGGCCGACCACCATGCCGGAATAAACCTTCTCGCCGGGGCCGATGAACAAGGTGCCCCGTTCCTGGGCGCTGTACAGCCCGTAGGTAACGGACTCCCCGGTCTCAAAGGCGATCAGGGAACCCTGTTTCCGGTACTGAATGTCTCCTTTGTAGGGGGCGTAACCGTCAAAGCTGGTGTTCAGGATGCCGTTTCCCTTGGTATCGGTCAGAAATTCCCCGCGGTATCCGATCAGTCCCCGGGCCGGGATCGAAAATTCCAGACGGGTATAGCCGCTGCCGATGCTGTTCATGCCCTGCAGTTCCCCTTTCCTTTGGCTGAGCTTGTCGATGACCGTACCTGTAAATTCATCAGGGACATCCACGAAGGCAGCCTCCATCGGCTCCAGCTTTTTGCCGTCCTCATCCGTCTTATACAGGACTTCCGCTTTACTGACCGCAAACTCGTACCCCTCCCGGCGCATATTTTCGATCAGTACGGACAGGTGAAGCTCCCCGCGGCCGGAAACCTTATAGTTGTCTGCATTTTCTGTTTCCTCCACCCGGAGGCTGACGTCGGTGTTCAGCTCCCGGAACAGACGGTCGCGGATATGCCGGGAAGTGACATACTTGCCCTCCTGTCCGGCAAAGGGGCTGTCATTGACGATAAACTGCATGGAGATCGTAGGCTCGGAAATCTTCTGGAACGGGATGGGGGTCGGATTTTCCGGGGAGCACAGGGTATCTCCGATGGAAATATCCGCAATGCCGGAAATGGCGACGATAGATCCGATGCCTGCTTCCTTGACCTCCACTTTGTTCAGACCGTCAAATTCGTAGAGCTTGCTGATCTTTACTTTTTTCTGCTTGTCCGGATCGTGGTGGTTCATAAGGAGAACTTCCTGGTTTACGGAAATGGTGCCGTTGTCCACCTTACCCACGCCGATCCGGCCGACGTATTCATTATAATCAATGGTGCTGATCAAAACCTGGGTGGGGGCCTCGGGATCCCCTTCCGGAGCCGGGATATAATTCAGGATCGTTTCGAACAGCGGCTCCATGTTCTTTTCCTCGTCCGTCAGATCCAGCACCGCTACTCCGGCCTTTGCAGAGGCATAGACGAAGGGGCATTCCAGCTGATCGTCGGAAGCGTCCAGATCCATGAACAGCTCCAGAACTTCGTCGATCACCTCATCGGGCCGGGCTTCGGGCCGGTCGATCTTGTTGATGCAGACGATGACCGGAAGATCTAACTCCAGTGCTTTGCGCAGCACGAACTTGGTCTGCGGCATGGCGCCCTCGAAGGCATCCACCACAAGGACGACTCCGTTGACCATCTTGAGCACACGCTCTACCTCCCCGCCGAAATCGGCATGTCCCGGGGTGTCGATGATGTTGATCTTGGTGTTTTTGTAAAATACGGCGGTGTTCTTGGACAGGATCGTGATGCCGCGCTCCCGTTCAATGTCGTTGGAATCCATGACACGCTCCGCGACTTCCTGGTTCTCCCGGAATACGCCGCTCTGCTTTAAAAGTTCATCCACCAAAGTGGTCTTTCCGTGGTCTACGTGGGCGATAATGGCAATATTTCTTACGTCTTCTCGTTTTGTTTTCATGAACGGATACCTTACCTTTCTAAATCTGCGACTGTCATAAACAGCGCTTATAATCAATAAAATAAAATGGATCAATGATGTTCCATACCTTGTGTATTTACAGCTTACTCATTCTATCATAAATTATTGAGGAAAAAAAGAGGAAAATTGCCATGACGTGAATTGTAATAAATTGTCGAGGGAAAATGTCGAACGATTCCAGAGGGATTTTGGTTCTATCCGGAAGCATTCAGTCATAGAATTAGTAGTGACTTAAAAATACCGCAAAGAGGAAGGGAGACCTATAAATTATGTCAGATAAGATTATTGAAAACAACCAGGTAACGATCATGGGTGAGGTGGCGTCCGGATTTACATACAGCCATGAAGTCTTTGGAGAGGGCTTTTATATGGTAGACGTGCTGGTGCGCCGGCTGAGCAATTCCGAAGACCGGATCCCGCTGATGATCTCAGAACGGCTGATTGACGTGACACAGGATTACACAGGGGAATTTATCATGGTATCCGGGCAGTTCCGGTCTTACAACAGGCATGAGGAGCAGAAGAACCGCCTTGTGCTGTCTGTGTTTGTCCGGGAAGCGGAATTTATTGAGGAGGAGCTGGACGGTGCAAAGACCAACCACATCCTTCTGGAAGGCTACATCTGTAAAAAGCCCATTTATCGGAAGACGCCGCTTGGGAGGGAAATTGCGGACCTGCTGCTTGCAGTGAACCGCCCTTATGGAAAATCAGATTATATCCCCTGCATCTGCTGGGGCAGGAACGCGCGCTATGCGTCCGGCTTCGAGGTGGGGGAGCATGTCCGGATATTGGGCAGGATCCAGAGCCGGGATTATGTGAAAAAAATATCAGAGACAGAAACAGAGACGCGGACGGCATATGAAGTATCCGTCAGCAAGCTTGAGTGCCCGGAGGAGGATTAGCAGAGAGCAGGGCACCCCGTTATGGCCATCCGGCCGTTTCATAAGGTATACCCAAGGGCATCCCATTATGGCCATCCGGCCGTTTCATAAGGTATACCCAAGGGCATCCCATTA
>KE159609.1:1130776-1157219 GCA_000403295.2 Lachnospiraceae bacterium M18-1
GCCGTTTCATAAGGTATACCCAAGGGCATCCCATTATGGCCATCCGGCCGTTTCATAAGGTATACCCAAGGGCATCCCATTATGGCCATCCGGCCATTTCATAAAGTATAAATAGGCATATCAAAATGTTTGTTAAAGGGATATCATTTGTTGAGGAATCTTCTCAAATATGATATCCTTTATTTATGTTGCTTTGAACAGGAATGTAAAATGATATCATACAGGAGGAAAATGACATGGTAAATGTGCTGATGCATGGATGCAACGGAAGGATGGGACAGATGATCACCGGCCTGGTGAAGGACGATCCGGGGATTTCGATCACGGCGGGGGTAGATACGTATCAGGAGATACAGAATCCCTATCCGGTTTTTGATACGATCGGGAAATGCGATGTCAGCGTGGATGTTGTGATCGACTTCTCTACGGCGTCTGCGCTGGAGGATGTTCTGACGTATTGCGCGGAAAAGCAGGTTCCGGCGGTGCTCTGCTCCACGGGATATTCGGAAGAGCAGCTGAGAAAGATCGAGGAGGCATCCGGAAAAACGGCAATTCTGAAATCTGCGAATATGTCCATGGGGATCAATCTGCTGCTGAAGCTTCTGAGGGACGCGGCAAGGGTACTTGCTCCGGCAGGATATGACATGGAACTGGTGGAGCGTCATCATAACCAAAAGCTGGACGCGCCCAGCGGTACGGCGCTGGCGCTGGCGGATTCTATGAACGAAGCGCTGAACGGGGAATATCATTATGTATATGACAGAAGCCAGGTGCGCCAGAAGAGGGATCAGAAAGAGATCGGGATTTCCGCAGTCCGCGGCGGGACGATCGTGGGAGAGCATGAGGTTATTTTTGCGGGTGTGGATGAGGTCATTGAGTTTAAGCACACTGCCTTTTCCAGAAGCGTATTCGGCAAAGGGGCGGTGGAAGCGGCAAAGTTCCTGGCTGGAAAGCCGGCAGGGATGTATGATATGAGCGATGTGATTCAGTTTTAAGAGGGGCGGATCTATATTTCATAGGGCGCAAATGAGGGAATTTGAATGAAGAATTTAGAGACAAGATACCTGGAGAGACTGTCGGACCTGCATCCTACGATCGCGGCGGCATCCACGGAGATCATTAATTTACAGGCAATTTTAAATCTGCCGAAGGGGACGGAGCATTTTATCACGGATGTGCACGGCGAGTATGAGGCATTTGCACATGTACTGAAGAACGGTTCCGGGTCTGTACGACGCAAGATTGACGAGGTATTCGGCAATACATTGAGTACAAGGGAAAAACGGTCGCTGGCGACGCTGATCTATTATCCGAAAGAAAAGATGAGGATCGTAAGGAAGACGGAAGATAATATGGAGGACTGGTACAAGGTGAACCTGTACCGTCTGATCGAGGTAAGCAAGCGGGCGGCGAGCAAGTATACCCGCTCCAAGGTGCGCAAAGCCCTGCCGAGGGATTTTGCCTATGTTATCGAGGAGCTGATCACGGAAAAGGCGGAGGTCAATGATAAAGAATCCTATTATAATGAGATCATCATGACGATCATCCGGATCGGAAGGGCGGAAGGGTTTATAGCGGCAATCTCCTCTCTGATCCAGCGCCTGGTCGTGGACCATCTTCATATTGTGGGAGATATCTATGACCGGGGGCCGGGACCCCATATCATCATGGACAAGCTGATGAACTACCACTCCCTGGATATTCAGTGGGGAAACCATGACGTGCTTTGGATGGGCGCTGCGGCAGGGCAGCGGGGCTGTATTGCCAATGCGATCCGGATCTGCGCGCGCTATGGGAATCTGGATATCCTGGAGGACGGGTACGGCATCAACCTTCTGCCTCTGGCTTCTTTTGCCATACGAGTATATGAGACGGATCCATGTACCTGTTTTACATTGAAGGGACAGGATAATACTATCAGTAAGGCGGAGATGGAGATGAACCTGCGGATCCACAAGGCAATCTCCGTGATCCAGTTCAAGGTGGAGGGGCAGATCATTCTGCGGCAGAAGGGATTTCACATGGAAGACAGGGCTATGCTCCACCGGATCGACTATGAGAAGGGGACCATTTCTCTCAACGGGAAGGAATACGCCATGTTGGACATGAATTTCCCGACCATTGATCCGAAGGATCCTTACGCGCTGTCTGAGGAGGAAGAGGAAGTGATGGAACGCCTGGAACGCGCGTTTCTGAGCTGTGAGAAGCTTCAGGAGCATATGCGGCTTCTGCTGACCAAAGGCAACCTTTACAAGGTGCACAATAATAACCTGCTATATCATGGATGCGTGCCGCTCAATATGGATGGAAGCCTGCGGGAAGTGAATCTTTTCGGACATACCTTCAAGGGACGTTCTCTGTATGACGCGCTGGACCGCTATGTGCGCAAGGGCTTTTTTGCCCTGGATGAGCAGGACCGGGAGAACGGCAGGGATATTATGTGGTATATCTGGCTGAGCCCGGATTCCCCGCTGTTTGGCAAGGATAAGATGGCCACCTTTGAGCGGTATTTCCTCGGGGAGAAGGAGACCCATGTGGAAAAGAAGAATCCGTACTATAAGCTTCTGGAAAATGAAGAGGTGATCGACAACGTGATGCGGGAGTTCGGACTGTCTCCGGATCACGCTTATATCGTCAACGGGCACGTTCCGGTAAAGAGCAAAAACGGGGAGAATCCGGTCAAATGCAACGGGAAGGTGATGGTCATTGACGGGGGATTTTCCAAGGCATACCAGAAGGAGACGGGGATCGCGGGTTATACGCTGATCTACAATTCCTACGGGCTGCGCCTGGTAGCTCATGAGCCGTTTGAATCTACGGAGGCAGCTATCGAGCGGGAGAGTGATATCCATTCCGAGAGCGTGATCATCAAGCGGGTCATGGAACGGCGCCTGGTGGGAGATACGGATGCGGGCGCGGACCTGAGGGAACGTATCGCGGATCTGGAAGCGCTGCTGGCGGCGTACCGGAGCGGTGAGATCAAGGAGAAACGCTGATTGAATGTGGGGCTCGGGCAGAGCCATCCGGCCGTTTCACAAAGTATACCCAAGGGCATCCCATTATGGCCATCCGGCCGTTTCATAATGTATAGTTTTTTTGGAAATATTTACATACATAATATCGATTTTTTTGAAGATATTACATGTATGAAAAATATTTTTTGAAAGGGAGAAAAAACTATGAAAAGATATAAGAAGCTTCTATTATTAGTGGTATGTACCGGGGTGATCGGCAGCATGACTGCCTGCGGAAGGAACAGGGATACTGACGGCGCGGACCAGACAGATACGGAGAATATCGACCGGGATGACAATATGAATGATGCAACCGGCGGAAACAACAGTACCAACAAAAATGATACGACCAATGGGACCGACAAGAACAACAGGAACGATAAGAACAATACGAACAATGGAACTGACAAGAATAATGGAACTACCAACAATAACGGAACTACCAACAATAACGGAACCAACGGTACAAATAACGGAACTACCGACAGAAACGATGGGGACGGCGTGATCGGGGATGCAATAGACGACGTAGAAGACGATGTAAGAGACGGTATTGATGACGTGGCGGATGATGTCAAAAACAGATAACAGTTGACAATGACAGGGGAGCCGGGAATGCAGTACGGCTCCTTTTTCCGTATACGGGGATTTATCCGAAGATTCCGGCGCGCTGTCAGGTATCGAAATGACATGGCAGCCGCGGTCCGGATGATATTGACCGCTGTGGAAACCGAACGAGGAAATGGAGAAGGATAGGGGCAGGAACATGAAATTCAGACCTTGCATTGATATACATAATGGAAAAGTAAAACAAATCGTAGGAGGCAGCCTGACGGATCAGGGAGATCAGGCAGAGACCAATTTTGCTTCGGAGCTGGACGCGGCATATTATGCGAAGCTGTACAAAAGGGACGGGCTTACGGGGGGACATATGATCCTTCTGAATGGTCAGGATTCCCCCTACTATGAGGCAGACAGGAGGCAGGCATTTTCCGCGCTGCGGGAATATCCCGGTGGCCTGCAGATCGGAGGCGGGATCACGGCGGAGAATGCGGGCGCGTTTCTGGAAGCGGGGGCCAGCCATGTGATCGTCACATCCTATGTATTCCAAAACGGAATCTTTCAGAGAGAAAACCTGGAAAAACTGAAACGCTCGGTCGGCCGGGAACGCATCGTCCTGGATCTGAGCTGCCGGAAACGGGACGGGGCGTACTACATCGTGACAAACCGCTGGCAGACCTTTACATCGGTTAAGCTGGAAAGAGGAACACTGGAAATGCTGGCGGGGGAGTGCGGTGAATTTTTGATCCACGGGGTGGATGTGGAGGGGAAGTCCTCCGGCGTGGAGGAGGACCTGGTCCGTATGCTGGCAGAGTGGAACGGGGCGGATATGACCTACGCGGGGGGCATCGGCAGCATGGAAGAGCTGGAGCATTTCCGGAGGATCAGCGGCGGAAGGCTGGACTTTACCATCGGGAGTGCCCTGGATCTGTTCGGAGGAAAGATCCCCTACAGGGAGCTTTGCAGAATGAAAACAACTTGAAAATCCACAGGATTTGATATAAGATAAGTTGTAGAATAAATGAAATGTAAAGATAGAAGATGAGGAAATGCCTAATGAGTGAAAAGGAATTAGCAAAGCAGATCATTGATCAGCTTCCAGAATATAAAATAAGTAATTTGCTGCTATTTTTAAAGGGGATTCAATTTGATGATGAACTGGAAGATGATTTTTATTGTGAGAGATTAGTGGAAGATTATCTGAATAATACGGATCCTGAAAAACATGAATCCATAACCCTTGAGGAATTGGCAAAAAGGGAAGGGATTGAACTATGAAGTATACGATCATCATTGAAAAACTGGCAGAAAAGTTTATTGTTAAACTTTCAAAGCCTGAAAAAGAAAGGGTGTTGAAGGCAATCTATAAATTACCGGAAGGCAATGATATAAAGCAGATGCGCGGAAAGAAAAGCAAAGGAATGTATCGTCTCAGAGTAGGAGATTACAGAATTATTTATACTGTAGATAACGGCAGGCTGATTGTATGCGTTGTAGATGCCGGAAACAGGGGAGATATTTATAAAAGATATTGATCTTGAGAGGAGGAGCGGGGAATATTCCGTCAGATATCCCCTGGAGTTTGTTAATAAACTATGAATCAGTTGAATTTGAGGGAAGTTAGTGTTAAAATACAATCTGAATAAACATAAGAAGGAGTTAATTGCAGATTATGGGCTTGATAGAGAAAATATTTGGTACGCACAGCGAAAACGAACTGAAGCGTATTTACCCGATCGTAGACCGGATCGAGGCGCTGGAGCCTGAGATGCAGGCACTCAGTGACGAGGAGCTCAAAGGCAAGACCCGGGAGTTTCGGGCGCGCCTGGAGGAAGGGGAGACCCTGGACGACCTTCTTCCTGAGGCATTTGCGGCTGTCAGGGAAGCTGCGGTGAGAAGTCTGGGCATGCGGCATTACCGGGTACAGCTGATCGGCGGTGTGATCCTGCATCAGGGCAGAATTGCCGAGATGAGGACCGGGGAAGGTAAGACGCTTGTATCTACGCTGCCGGCATATCTGAACGCGCTTCCGGGAGAAGGTGTCCACATTGTCACGGTCAACGACTACCTGGCAAAGCGTGACGCGGAGTGGATGGGTAAAGTGCATGAATTTCTGGGGCTGACAGTTGGCGTCGTGCTCAACAGCATGGATAATGACGAACGCCGTAAGGAGTATAACTGTGACATTACCTATGTGACGAACAATGAGCTGGGATTTGATTACCTCCGTGACAACATGGTCATCTACAAGGAGCAGCTGGTACAGCGGGGACTCCATTACGCGATCATCGACGAGGTGGACTCGGTCCTGATCGACGAGGCAAGGACACCGCTGATCATCTCCGGGCAGAGCGGCAAGTCTACGAAGCTCTATGAAGCCTGTGATATCCTTGCAAGACAGCTGGAACGGGGCGAGGCAAGCGGCGAGTTCTCCAAGATGAATGCCATCATGGGGGAAGAGATCGAAGAGACTGGAGACTACATTGTCAACGAAAAGGAAAAATCCGTCAATCTGACCGAGGACGGCGTGAAGAAGGTGGAGAAGTTCTTCCATCTGGAAAACCTGGCCGATCCGGAGAACTTAGAGGTTCAGCACAACATCATCCTTGCGCTGCGGGCGCACAATCTGATGTTCCGAGATCAGGATTATGTGGTGACCCCGGAGGGAGAGGTGGTCATTGTTGATGAATTTACCGGACGTATCATGCCGGGACGGCGTTATTCGGACGGACTCCATCAGGCCATTGAAGCGAAGGAGCATGTGAAGGTGAGACGGGAGAGCAAGACTCTGGCTACCATTACCTTCCAGAACCTGTTTAACAAATTTGAGAAGAAGAGCGGTATGACAGGTACCGCCCTGACAGAAGAAAAAGAATTTCGTGATATCTACGGGATGGACGTAGTGGAGATCCCGACCAATCTTCCGGTCCAGAGGAAGGACCTGGACGACGCGGTCTATAAGACGAAGGAAGGAAAGTACCGGGCAGTCGTGGAAGCCGTCAAGGAAGCGCATGCCGCCGGGCAGCCGGTTCTGGTGGGAACCATCACCATCGAGGTGTCGGAGCTTTTGAGCAAGATGCTGAAAAAGCAGGGAATCCAGCACAATGTCCTGAACGCCAAGTTCCATGAGATGGAGGCGGAGATCGTAGCGGACGCGGGAGTCCACGGCGCGGTGACCATTGCCACCAATATGGCGGGCCGTGGTACGGATATCAAGTTGGACGACGAGGCCAAGGCAGCCGGAGGTTTGAAAATCATCGGTACGGAACGGCATGAATCCAGGCGGATCGACAACCAGCTCCGGGGACGTTCCGGACGTCAGGGAGACCCAGGGGAATCCCGTTTCTATATTTCCCTGGAGGACGACCTGCTGCGCCTGTTCGGTTCCGAGAAGCTGATGAGCGTGTTCAATACGCTGGGTGTGGAAGAGGACGAACAGATCGAACATAAGATGCTTTCCGGCGCCATTGAGAAAGCGCAGAAGAAGATTGAGAGCAACAACTTCGGAATCCGTAAGAACCTGCTGGAATATGACCAGGTCATGAACGAGCAGCGTGAGATCATCTACGGGGAACGCCGCCGGGTGCTGGACGGGGAGAGCATGCGGGATACGGTTTACAATATGATCACCGAGTATGTGGAGAATACGGTGGATCGGCACGTATCGGCGGAAGTGGACTCGGAAGAATGGGACCTGGCCGGATTGGATGTGGCGCTTCACGGCGTGATTCCGCAGCTTGAGATTCCTTCTGCAAAGGAAGCGGAGGACATGCAGCAGAAAGAACTGAAGCACCTGCTGAAGGAACGGGCTGTCAAGGCATACGAGGCGAAGGAAGCGGAGTTCCCGGAGCCGGAGCATATCCGGGAGCTGGAGCGTGTCGTATTGCTGAAAGCCATTGACGGAAGATGGATGGATCACATCGACGATATGGATCAGCTCCGTCAGGGAATCGGCCTGCAGGCCTATGGGCAGCGGGATCCGCTGGTAGAGTATAAGATGACGGGCTACGACATGTTCGGCGGCATGACCAATGCCATTGCCGAGATCACCATCCGCACCCTGTTCCATATACGGGTAGAGCAGAAGGTGGAACGGGAGCAGGTTGCCAAGGTGACCGGCACCAACAAGGACGACAGCGCCGCGCGCGCTCCGAAGCGGCGCGACACGAAGAAGGTCTACCCCAACGACCCGTGTCCCTGCGGAAGCGGCAAGAAGTATAAGCAGTGCTGCGGAAGAAAGTGATATTAAGTCTGCACAAGACAGAAACGAGACCGGCTGCCGTGCAGAGGAGCTGTTCTGCGCGCAGCATGTGTCTGAGGCTGACGGGCGCGATGCCCGGTATTCATTAAAAAGAAAGAGGTGATTAAGGTGGTTTTATTAGATGAATTAAAAGCAACTCTGCTTGCATATGAAGAACCGCTGAAAGATTTGAGGGATTCACTTTGACTTAGCGTCAAAGAAAGAAAGAATCGAAGAACTGGAAAGAAATATAGAAGAACCTGGATTCTGGGATAAACCGGAGGAATCCCAGCATACGATGAAGGAGTTGAAAAGCCTTCAGGACGCGGTCAAGCAGATCGAGGGGATGTTTGCGGATCATGAGGATCTGGGGCTTCTCATCGAGATGAGCGAGGAAGAGCCGGATGAAGGGACGATCGCTGAGATCGAGGAAGAACTGGAACGATTCAAAGCGGAATTTGAAGAACTGCGGATCCAGACGCTCCTGACCGGGGAGTACGATAAGAGCAACGCCATCGTGACACTGCATGCGGGAGCCGGCGGGACCGAGTCCTGCGACTGGACGGGGATGCTCTACCGGATGTACAGCCGGTGGGCGGAGAAGAAAGGCTTTTCCCTGGAAGTCCTGGATTATCTGGAAGGGGATGTGGCCGGGATCAAGGGAGTGACTTTTGAGGTATCCGGCGAGAATGCCTATGGTTTCCTGCGTTCGGAGAAAGGGGTGCACCGTCTGGTGCGGATTTCCCCGTTCAATGCGGCGGGCAAGCGGCAGACGTCCTTTTCTTCCTGCGACGTGATTCCGGATATTGAGGATGACATTGAGATTGATATCAATGACGATGATCTTCGGATTGATACATACCGCTCCAGCGGTGCGGGAGGCCAGCACATCAACAAGACCTCCTCGGCCATCCGGATCACCCATCTTCCCACCGGGATCGTGGTACAGTGCCAGAATGAACGTTCCCAGCACCAGAACAAGGACAAGGCGATGCAGATGCTGAAATCCAAGCTGTATCTGCTCAAGCAGCAGGAGCAGGCGGAAAAGATGTCTGATATCCGGGGAGATGTTAAGGATATCAATTTCGGAAATCAGATCCGCTCCTACGTGATGCAGCCCTACACCATGGTCAAGGATCATCGGACCAATGCGGAGATCAGCAATGTGAACGGTGTGATGGACGGAAATATCGATCCGTTTATCAATGCTTATCTGGGGGCTTCCGGTAAATAAGAAAATAATAGAAAAGGAACAGCAGACATTTGACAGGTCTGCTGTTCTGAGTTGGCTGCTGTTCACGGTGCGTTGCACCCAGCTGCAGGGCATCCGGACGAAAAATACAAAATCATAAGGAAAGGGAGAAAAAGATGGTAAATATAGCAGTAATGGGGTATGGTACGGTAGGCTCCGGAGTCGTAGAGGTGATCAATACAAACGGAGCGCGTATCAACCAGAGGATCGGCGATGAGCTTCATATCAAGTATGTGTTGGATCTGCGGGATTTTCCGGGGGATCCGATCCAGGAAAAGATCGTCCATGATTTTGACGTTATTGTAAATGATCCGGAGGTACAGATCGTGGTAGAGGTCATGGGAGGGATCGAACCTGCCTACACCTTTGTGAAAAAGTGTCTGCTTGCCGGGAAAAGTGTGGCGACCTCGAATAAGGCACTGGTTGCCAAGCATGGAGCGGAGCTTCTGTCCATCGCGAGGGAGCGGGAAATCAATTTCCTGTTCGAAGCAAGCGTGGGGGGCGGGATTCCGATCATCCGTCCGTTAAATTCTTCTATGACGGCGGACGAGATCGAAGAGATCACAGGTATCCTGAACGGGACGACCAATTATATGATGACCAAGATGTTCTATGAAGGCTCGGATTATGACGACGTGCTCAAGGAAGCACAGGAGAAGGGCTATGCGGAGCGCAATCCGGAGGCGGATGTGGAAGGCTATGACGCCTGCCGCAAGATTGCCATTCTGTCCTCCCTGATCTCCGGACAGCAGGTCGATTTTGAAGACATTTACACCGAAGGCATCACCAACATTTCCAAAGAGGATATGATGTATGCAAAGGCTATGGGGATGACCATCAAGCTGCTGGCCACCAGCAAGCGGCAGGGAGACCTTCTGCAGGCTATGGTTGCGCCGTATCTGCTGAGAAAGGAGCATCCTTTGTATAGTGTCAATGATGTGTTCAACGCGATTTTTGTCCATGGAAATGTCCTTGGAGACGCCATGTTCTACGGCTGCGGTGCAGGGAAGCTTCCTACTGCCAGCGCTGTTGTGGCCGACGTGGTGGATGAGGCGAAGCATCTCCACAGAAATATCATGACCATGTGGAAGAGCGATAAGCTGGAGCTGCTTCCCTTCAAAGATACGAGCAAACGGTTCTTTGTCCGGATTTCCGGGGAGCCGGAGGCTCTCAGGGCCCACGTAGAAAGTAAATTCGGTCCGGTGGAGATCGTCAGGGCAGACGGCCTGGAGGGAGAATTTGGATTCCTGACCGGTGTGCTGACAGAGCAGGCTTATGAGGAAAATGCGAAAGAATTTCCAGGCATTCTCCACAGAATCCGTGTGGAAGGATAGGGGTTACAGGGCGTTGCTTCACCAGTGACCTGTAACGGATAGAGGGACATGATGAAAAAATATGTGATTGTTTTGTGTGACGGTATGGCGGATGAACCGCTGCAGGAGCTGAACGGCAAGACTCCTCTGGAAGCGGCGCAGACGCCCAATATGGACCGGCTGGCGCCTCTCTCCGAGATCGGCATGGTGCGGACGGTTCCGGAAGGCATGTCACCGGGCAGCGATACGGCCAACCTGTCTGTTATCGGGTATGATCCGGTAAAATATTATTCTGGACGTTCTCCGCTGGAAGCGCTGAGCATCGGGGTGGATATGAAGGAGGATGACGTGTCGTTCCGCTGCAATGTGGTGACGCTGTCTGAGGAAGAAGAAAACTACGAGGACCGGCGGATCCTGGACCACAGTTCGGGAGAGATCAGTACAAAGGACGCGGCGGTCCTGATCGAAGCATTGAAGGAAGGACTGAAACGGGACGGGTATGAGTTTTACGCGGGAACCAGCTACCGGCATCTGCTGATCTGGAAGCAGGGCAGGGCCGCAGAGCTGACCGCGCCCCACGATATCCTGACCCGGAGGATCGGGGAATATCTGCCTCAGGATCCCGTGTTGCGGGAGATGATGGTGAAGAGCTATGATATTCTCTCCAACCACCCGATCAATGTGAAGCGGAAGGAAGAGGGGCTGAATCCGGCTAATTCCGCCTGGTTCTGGGGCGCCGGCACGCGGCCGGCACTGACCTCTTTTGAGGAGGAGCATCACCGGAAGGGCGCTATGGTCTCCGCCGTGGATCTTCTCAAGGGCATTGCGGTCGGCGCAGGAATGCGCAATATAACCGTGGAAGGCGCCAACGGCGGTCTGGATACGAACTATGCAGGTAAGGGACAGGCAGCCATAGATGCACTTCGGGAGGACATGGATTTTGTGTATATCCATATCGAAGCTCCGGATGAGATGGGACATCAAGGCAGCTTTGAGGATAAGATTACTGCCATTGAACGAATCGATGCGCAGATCATCGGCCCGATCGTGGAAAAGCTGGAGGCAGAAGGCATTGATTTCCGCATGCTGGTTTTGCCCGATCATCCGACTCCGGTCCGGGTAAGGACTCATGTAGGGGATCCGGTTCCCTATCTGCTGTATGACAGCACAAAGGATCTGGGCGGCAGAGCAGTCCGGTATGATGAGAAGACCGGGCAGGAGAGCGGGATCCTGGCGGAGAAAGGGCATATGCTGATCCGTCACTTGTTTGAGGACGATGAAAAATAAAACCGCTGCTGTGCATCTTGCTGAGCAGTTACATAAAACCGCAGTTTCTGTCAGGGGGCTGCGGTTTTTGCAGCTATTCGAAGCGTTCTCCCATGACAAGCTGCCGGAAATTGGCCAGAACCTCTAACTGTCCGTGCTGGCTTAGCTCCAGATCAAGATAAGGCGTAAGCGCCGCTTCCAGATTGGTGTATCTGTATGGCAAACCTGTGCGAGGACTGGGTTCCGGAATCCTCCTGGAGAAAGGCTTATAACCTGAGCAGCGGCAAGTCATACCGCAAGACGACCTGGGAATTTATGAATCTGAATCTGGAGCCGATGGGATTCAAGTTTGAGGAGGTCTATCCGCCGGAGATGATGGCACGCTTCAACTTCCACGGGCAGTACTACACGGATGCGGACGTTCTGGAAAATTATCTGCACTTCCGCTGTATCCCGGGCGACCAGTATTGGGCAGGCGTGAAGGCTGAGATGGAACGTATGATGAAAAATCCGATGATCGCGGCCATGATGCCGAAACTGGAGATGATGAAGGGCAGGAATGAGCAGCTTGCAAGAAAAGAGATGGGACCGATCTGGGCAGAGGAAAATAATAAGACAGAGTGGATTCAGGCGTTCTACGGATCTCTGGAGGAAAAGCACAAGCTGATCGGAACAGAGTATGAGCTGCACCGTCCGAGTGAGGAGGAGACATTCCTGGATCACGGATATGATGAAGAAAAGGGCCTGGAGAACCTGGATGCGGAGGATCTGCAGAAAGCGGCAGAGTTCCGCGGCGGAGAATATCTGAAGGAGGATGTAAAAGATATCTATACTCCGGTAAGATGGAAATGTGCGTTCGGACATGAATTTAAGCTGTCTGTGAACGGCGCGCTCCACGGCGGTCACTGGTGTCCGGAGTGTATGAAGAACAGCTGGGCTTATCCGAAGTTTGCGAGGAAGAATCCATTCTACGCCCAGGTGTGGGATCCGCAGCACAGCCCGGAGGAAACTTACGAGATTCCGATGCGGTTCAGTGCATATGAGATTCGGGAAGAGATTGAGAAGGAACTGGGATTATAAAAGAGAAAAAGGGGCTGTCGGGAAATAGATAGCCCATCACTGAATTGGCCGGATGCCGTGCAGCAAGTGCACGACAACCGTGTGAACAGTAACGATAGCCTCTTTTTCATTCCTATATGGGCGTTATATGAGTTGTCAGAAGTAAATAGATATGGTAGAATCTTGCTATGGAGTGATCGTGTTACAAGGTGGTGAACCTCCCTACACTTGAAAAAGAGGGGAGGTGATGCATATGAGTACCTATGAAGTTTTAAGCCTGTTATTTCTGGGCGGCTCCTTCCTCATTGCGTTGCTTGCCTACATAGATAGGAACAACAAGCGAAAATAAATAAACCTACCTTGTACTTGGCTGGTCGAGGTAGGTTTATTCCATAAACTAAACTTGGGAGGTCAACCACTTTGTGGGCGGTCGCTCCTTTTATGCTTATGATTATAACATTGTTTTGTTCATTTGTAAATAATTAGTTCAGCGTGTTCAACGGCTCATGTTGTTACAGCAGATTGAATTGTACGCCTGTAATACACAAAATAATTGAACAGTGCCGAAAATAGAGGGCTTTCATAAATATACTGTTCCGAAACAGGAGACAGAGATACTTGTCCGGCGCATCATAGAAAATATACAGGAGAGTGCATATGGATCTAAATACTTTTTTTGAGGGAATCCGGATGATGCCTGAGGCGGTCAGTGAGGCAGCTGAACTGCAGATTCCGGAGGAAGGATATCAGAAGATGAAAAGGCTGTTCCGGACAGATAAGGATGGTTTTTACCGTGCCGTATTAAAGGAAAAGAATTTCCGGCTCAGGTTTTTATATTATTTTAGCCGAATGGCATGCGATACTTATGAGTGTTACCGCGAAAGAAATGTGGATGAGAAAATATACTGGGATACATTCTATGATCTGACAATCTGGTGCGAAAATTGCTTTCAGCAATTTGGGGAATATGGGATCAATGAGTACAAATGGTTCTTCCGGCATATCGAATGCAGTATCTGGCGGCTGGGACGTCTGGAATTTGAGGAGATGAGCGTCTATTGGAAGGAGATTGACGAAAATACGGAGATTCAGGAATACATCCCTGTGCTCAATGTCCATATCCCGCAGGGGGAGAAGCTGGAGCTTTCTGCGGTGAAGGCTTCTTTTGGACAGGCGTTTCAGAGATGGGGAAGTCAGATTCCCTTTATCTGTGATTCCTGGCTCTTGTATCCGGGGCTTGCGGAAATCCTGCCTGCAGAAAGCAATATCATAAAGTTTCAGAAGCTGTTCCGAATCATGCGGGTAGATTTTGACGGAGGGGAAGCACAGCGGCGTATATTCGGCAGGCTGTCCGAGGATCCGGCGGATTACCCCGAAGCTACATCCCTGCAGAAAATGCTCATGTACGGTAAAGAAGCAAGCAACCGAAAACAAGAGATAGACCGCCAGCACCACACTATTCCGAACCAAAGAAGCCAAAGACCAAAAGACAAACATTATGGAAATGTGCATAACAGGCTATGGAATCATGGATAACTCTATTCACAGCACATGGAAAAGCTAAAGTGCAGCTTTCCCACGTCCTGCAAACAGAGTTACCCACAATTCCATGAGACAGCCAGTTATACATATTCCCACAATGCCGATGACGACGGAATCCCTCTCATTCATTCATACTTGTTTCCAAACTGCAATAATGCTGATGTAATTCATATATTTTTTGCTGCATTAGTTTTATTAGCTCCAATGGTGCTAACACAGTGGCGTTGTTCCCAAATGGCAATATATAATCGGCAACCCATTCTAAAGCTGCATGATTTATTTCCATGTCGATTATCCCGCCGCCCGTTGGAAATGTTGTTAATCCGCTTGCAAGTAAACATTCACTTTCACAGCGTTTAACGCCTATATCCGTTAGTTGGATTTTCATATGGTAATCATTCCTAACATCTGTTTTTTCAAGATATTCTTGAATAGACGTAGGAATAGGGTATTTCCCTTTTGGATAGGGCTTTTCCATTATGATTTCTTTAATACGGTCAACCCGGAATACTCTGATTTGATTTGCCGTTGTACAATAGGCGGGGCAATACCAAAGTCCATTCATAGCATATAAGCCGATAGGTATAATTGTGCGTGTACTTTCAGAATATGTTGACGAATACCGTATTGTTGCGGCATGACGGTTTATCACAACAAGGAACATTGATTTAAGTAATGGCGAATCGCAATGTCTGTCTGGAATCCAAAATACTACCTTGTTTTGAATCTGCGTAATACTGTTTTGTAC
The DNA here is from genome assembly GCA_000403295.2 of Lachnospiraceae bacterium M18-1. Lineage (GTDB taxonomy): Bacteria > Bacillota > Clostridia > Lachnospirales > Lachnospiraceae > Schaedlerella. The sequence goes on from KE159609.1 coordinate 1,145,772, forward strand.
ATCTAATGGCAGACAATTCAAAAATTTTTTTAGGACGGATATGGTTTCCTGTTCAAACGGCAAGTCACGGTGATATCAGCTCCGACGCTTAAATATTTTTTGTTTTGAAATCATACGTAATTTAAAGACATTAAGACGGTTTGGTAAAGAGGCGGGAAATTTTTTCTTCGCACTCAGGATAAAAGAGCTGTTGGATGGAACAAAAAGATGAGCCATGAAACACCAGGGGCTGTTTCATACGTTGCTCACTTAAAAAGCATCTGTTCCGGCAAGGGAGATCAAACATGGGACAAATCATTCATCTGGATAAAGGGAATCCCCATTTTCATTTAGGATAGCATTCGAAACAGGGGATATGGTCTGCTACTGTCATTGATTGTCAGACATTCCCAAATGATCTATGGAAAAGTTTCTTTACGGATCAGGCGTACTTTAAGTTTTAATGAGATATCCGTCTGACGCGCAATTCCGGAAAAAAGAAATCCGAATCGGGTGGTTTTCGGCCCCAATACCAGAGTGTTCTATGTGTATTGTGTATATTATAATAGAAGAAATGCATAAATTATCTGATGACTTTGGCTAAAATCGCAAAAAGGTAGGAAATCATAAAAAAACCTCCCATTTTATGGAAAAATGAGAGATAATGTAATTAACCCAACAACATATCTTCACCCATAAAAGAAGGAGGTTTTTTACATGAAAAGAGAATAGCGGTTACGAGAAAAGAAACCCGGGAAAACTTACAGAAACTCCGGCTTGCATGTGAACTCTCAAAACTGATCCGGCACTACTTCCCGGATCTGGTGCCACTGCTGAAAAAACTGCCGGATCCCAGAAACCAAAGCTATATTACCTATCCGTCTGCCGTGCTCCTAATGACCCGTATCCTTTCTTCTATATTTTACATCAGCAGTATGAGAAAAACAAGTGAAGAATTCAATTCGGATCTCATGATTGAAAATATCTGGGAACTATGCGCAGAGGAAGAAACCGTCCGCGAGCTCCCTTACTGGGAGACCATCAACCGGTATCTGGAAAAATTGGAGCCGGAATCTCTGCAGGAAGTCATTTGGAAACTGGTGTACCGCCTGCTGCGGAGCAAGGCGTTCCAAGGGGCGCGAATTGGAGAGAAACACTGGCAGATCATTTTAGACGGGACCCAGTTACACAGCAGCCGTAAGCCGCTGGATCCGAAATGCATGTACCGGATCCATCACAAAGGCAAGCCGGAAGAATACCGCGAGAATTATTACTATGTCCTGGAGGCAAAGTTGGTATTGCATCCCAAGATTGTAGTAAGTATTATGACCGAATTTGTGGAAAATGATGGGAAAGAGATGGACAAGCAGGACTGCGAAAGGAAAGCAGGTGTGAGACTGATGGAAAAGCTGAAGAAGCAGTTTCCAAGATTAAATATCTGCCTATGTGCGGACAGCCTGTATGCATGTGAGCCATTTTTCCGGAAATGCGGGGAATACCGGTGGCAGTATCTGATCCGATTTAAGGAGGGAAGTATCCCGACAGTAGGAAAGGAATATAGAAAACTGAAAGACTTGGAAAAGAACCGAAAGGAAACGAAAATAAAAAATGGCCGATACTGGTATGATTATGTAAATGAGATTGACTATAACGGATGTAAAATCAATTTGATGGAGTATGGTGAGGAACTGAAACGGACCATAAAAAGAGGGATGTGCAAAATCGAACGTGAGGAAAAAAAGTCGTTCTGTTTTTTGACAAGTCTGCCGGTGAGAAAAAAGAATGTATGCGATCTGGTGGAGAAGGGGCGGATGCGCTGGAAAATAGAAAATGAAGGGTTTAATACGCAAAAGAATCAGGGATATTATTTGAAGCACTTGTTCAGTAAAAACTACCAGGGGATCAAAAACCATTATTACCTGATCCAGATCGGGCACATGATTGCACAGATAATGGAGACATGGGGAAGATTGTGGGAAGGGATGCATCTGAGTATGGAACAAAAGCATCAGAAGATACTGGAATCCTTTCAGGCTGTCAGGTTGAAAGAATACATTGGAATAAAAAAGAACATACAGATCCGATTACAATAGACAGGTCTCGAAGGAAGGGGGGATTCAAAAGGAAGCTGGAAATTGAATAGAGGAAACCAAGGGAATACTGTTTCCTGGAATCCATAATACTAAGAAAAGGCTGTGGAAGATATGAAATTTTCATAGCCTGGAAGAAAAAAATAAATTTAAGCGTCAGAGCTGCGGTGATATTGCAAGGCTTGACAGGCAAAGAAAATAGCTTTTGCTTCGCTTTCTGAAAAAGCAATAGGCGGCAAAATGCGTTCTTTTAAGATATGATACCCACCCGCCGCCCCAACTTCGGAGTAAAGAGGGAAACCAGCTTGTTCCAATTCTTGCAAGTCACGTAGTATGGTTCTTTTTGATACGGAAAATTCATTTGCCAATTCGCCTACAGTAAAATCTTTTTTTGCATTTATTGTTATCATCATCTCGATAAGCCGTTCTGCTTTTGACATTTTTGAACTCCTTTCCGAATGGTGACAGCCCTTGTCACTATTCTATGATAAACTATCCATGTACCAAATGCAATATAGCATTAAAACGAAACCATGCACGCCCCATGTGGGAGAAAGGGGGGATCATTTATGGCTTGTACAGAAGCATACAAAGAACATATCATGTATACGTTCAACGGCTTTTGCAAGACCGTCATACGCTTTGCGGCTATCAACGCATGGCGTGACAGGAGCAGACGGCGACAAAAAGAAATATCCCTTGAATACCTCACAGAAGAAAAGTTTTACCCTTTAGGCACAACAGACGAATATTTTGAAGCACCCTATGAAGAATACTCCATTACGATGTGCGGTCAGACAGTTATCCTCACCAACGGAAAACTTGCCGCCGCCCTGTTAGCTCTGCTGGAGAAAAACCGGGAAATTATTTTCCTTTACTTTTTCAGGCATTACACACAGCGGGAAATCGGGGAAATGTACGGACGCTGCCGGAGTACGACCGGGTATCAAATCCATAGGACTTTACAACTCCTGCATAAAGAAATGGAGGTGCTTTCACATGGGGAATCCGAATCTTTTGCCTTATGAAACGATTGTCCGGGCGACCAGCGGAGAGTCGGAAGCCGTGGAAGAGGTTTTACGACATTACAGCAAGCGTATCCGTATGGCAGCCCTTGAAAATGGTCATATAGATACAGACACCGAGGATAGCATAAAACAGCGGCTTATCTCTGCTTTGTTCCGTTTTCGGTTTGACGGACAGGCTACATAATGGGAGGTGAGATTTGTCGGGAAAATAGTCATGCTTACATTCAATGGCACAGAAGAAAAAGCGATTGAAAAAGCCATAGCTGGCCTTGCCCATATAATACCGCTGGAAGCCATGCCGCCGCCACACTTCCCCACACTGATTTTTCCAGGATTGGAAATCAGATTACACCAACGCCGGGTACTGAAAGGTGGGGCAGACATAAATCTCACCCGTTTAGAGTATGGCGCACTCTGTTGCCTTGCCACCAGTCCGGGGAGGGTATTTACAAAGGCGCAAATCTTTGAAACTGTATGGAGCATGGAAAGTGAAAGCTGCCAGTCAAGCGTTGCCAATGTAATTTGCAACTTGCGAAAAAAGATAGAGCCGGACAACCGCAAGCCTACCTACATAAAGACCGTTATAGGCGTGGGCTATAAGTTTGTTTCCAGAGAATGACAGACAGATTGCTATTGCCGGATAAATATAATATAATACCCTCAGTGAATCCCCATAGAATGTAAAGGAGAAAATCGTATGGAAAAATTGATGTATATGATGATGATTGAGAAAAGCAAGACCTATAATAAAATGACAAAACAGGTAGTTATGGAACACGTTGAGAACATAAGAAAGCTGGACGATGAGGGAAAGCTGGAAATCTGCGGTGTCTTTAAAGGCTATCCGGGAATGGCAGGTATGTATATCCTAAAAACAGAGAGCCGTGAAGAAGCAGAAGAAATTTGTAAAGCAGAGCCGCTGGTTATGGGAGGATATGCAACCTACAAATTGGTTGGTTTGCAGATTGCAAACCGGGAAAATAATTACTTGCTGTAATTGCGAAAAGGAACAACACTGGGGCAAATTAAATCCGGCTTATTTGTAAACTGAATAACCGCCGCTACATGGAACGGCACACCAAGACAGGAAATCAAGAAAAGGTTTCCTGTTTTTTTGCGCCCATTTTTGGCATTTTGAAAAATCGCCAGTATTATGCCGTGCAAAGGGGATAGAAAGAAATTTCCTCTCCCATTTGGCAAATCCGCAAGCTGTCCGTGGAGGGCAGGCAAAGAGAAATTTCCGTAAATCTCCGCCTATTCCGGCTTGTGTGGTGTTGTAAGGAATAAGGGGAAATTTCCGCAAATCAACGTCCATTTTGCATTTTGCAGGTTTGTAGGTATCAGAGGGAGAAATGTTTCCGCAGCTTTGGCAAAATCCCCGTTTGCGGCACTAAAGGTATTGACGGAAGCCCACACAGAGGAAGCCGCCACTTTCTTAGAGCAAGATTCTACCACAGTACCAAATTTCGCCTACTCAATGACCTTGCCGCCAGCTACAAAGACCGCAACGAATACATCTCCCGCCTTTGCAGCTTCCCTCTGCTTATCCTTGACGATTTCGGCATGGAGCGTGGCACGGAATACGGGCTTGAACAGGTTTACAACGTGATTGACAGCAGATACCGCAGCAGAAAGCCGCTGATAGTCACCACAAATTTGACGCTGGAAGAATTGCAGAACCCGGAGGACACCGCCCATGCCCGGATATATGACCGCCTTACAGAAATGTGTACCCCCGTCCGCATTACCGGGGAGAATTTCAGAAAAGCCAGAGCAAGGGAGAAAATGGAACAGCTTAAAACGCTGCAGAACAGAAAGGAGAGCCTATGACCGACACCCCCAACTGTTGAACGGCGAATTGTAATCGGAACTAACAGCGAATTATTTTAACATGTTCTGAATATTTGACTGCGCAGTCCCGTATTTAACCGCACGCTGCCAGTAAACAAACAACACACTTCTATCGGCAGTTTCAAACATACAGAAGGCCATGGACTTTAAGAATCCATGGCCTTTCACGTTTTTTACCCGGATACTGCGCCAGCCTTTTCAAGATGGCTAATACCGGCAGCTACTGTTACGGCATCTACTTTCCCTATCGGATGCATAGAAAGCCGTCCGACCGTCCAGCGTATATCAGAAAAATCCGCAAGCTCGCAGCCGATATCGTGGTTTGGTATGCACAGGAAGCTGCCGTATTTATGCCGTCCCGCAATGACATGGAAATAGGTGCCCCGTCCATTTATTTCAGCTTCATACTGGCCGGATGCTGTCATCCTGAGCGTGTCGATGCTGGCTGTCCATGATACCATACGTCCGTCTTCCTCCATGGTGCATTTATAATAGTAACCCATGCCCGCACCTCCCTTACATCAGGTTCTGGCCGGCAACAGCCGCCAGGATGACCTCTGCGTCGATGGTCTTCTTATCCATCTGTGAGCCAAGTGTGAGCGCATCCGTCATCAGGTTGTCGATCAGGCGCGGGTTCCCGTTTGAATGGCTGTGCACGGCAGAGAGCGCGGCATTGTCCAGAATGGCCCGGGATCCACCGGCACATGTGATCTTATGCGCGATATACTCTGCGACCTCGGAATCGCCAAGCCCCATGAAATTATAATGCACCGTGATGCGCTGGCGGAGGGCCTCATGCACCGGGCGGCGCAGGATGCTGTTGAGGTGCGGTTCCCCGCAGAGTACGAGCGTGAAGCAGTTCAGCGAGTCATACCCGTGGTTCATCAGCATTTTTATGTCATTCAGGATGCCTGTGGACAGGTACTGCGCTTCATCGACCGCAAGAAGCAGCGGCTTGCGCTTTTCCTTGTAAAGGCTGTATACCTGCTCCTGTATCGCTTTGAACATGCCGGGCTTGCCGCCCCGGTCCTCCAGGCCGAGCACAGAACAGAACTGGCGGTAAAACTCCATCACGCTGACGGTGGAAAGGCAGATGTATTCCATATGGTAAAGGCCCGGGTTCAGCCCGGCGGCAAAGCAGCGCAGGGCGAAGGACTTGCCCATGCCGGGGCTGGCGGTGAACACGCCAATGCCACGGGAATCCTTTAAGTAATCAAGCCTGGAAGTCATTTCCTTAAGGTCCGCGGAAAGGAAACGGTCTTTCTCCCGGACAGCCTGCTTGTCAAACGGGTTGAATGACAGGCCGTAATAAGCCAGAGGTGTCATGACCCTGCACCCCCGATCCTCGAATAGTCAATGGCTGGCTGGTTTTCCCGCTTCGCGCGGCAGTTTTCGTTGCGGTCCGTCCTGCGGATCGGGTAATGCCCGCCGTCAGAAAGGATGAACGCGGAACCCATGTCCTCCGGAAGATAACGGATCTCCACTTTTGAGGAGATGAACTGCATGGGCACATCATAGGATACCTTGTCAATGGAAACCGTGGAATCCCTGTTTACCCTGCGCCAGACACGGTTCAGGAAGCACTCATCCAGCCATTCCCTGGATTTTGGAAGGCGCGTACAGCCGCATGTGCCGCGGTAGCGTTCAAAAGGGACGCCATCAATACCGATATGGTATGTGGTATTGTATTCCCGGATATAATCCGCAAGCAGGCCGTTGAACTGCGCAAGGGACTGGATGGATTCGATGTCAAGTGCGTACAGCCATCGTTCCTTGAGCGTACGGAAATGCCGTTCTACTTTCCCCTTGTTATGTAAAGATTTACATAACAAGGGGAAAGTAAAGAAATCCGTTATGTAAAGAAATGCCCGCCGAGGCCTGAAATGCAGCAGCTCCGGCATGGATTTCTTTACATAATAATCAATGCTTATTAAATGATTTAAGCCAGGATTTCAAGTCATCATCGCTGTCCCACTTAGCATCTTCGTGAGGAACAATCTCCCTGCTTGCTGCTTCAATGGCTTCACGCTTGAGCTTTGCATCCGTTTTGGCATAAATTTCTGTGGTTTTGACGCTTACATGGCCGAGCAGATCCCTTATGTAGATCAGATCGACACCAGAATCCACAAGTTCCATGGCGGCAGTATGCCGCATTTTGTGTGGGCTGAGGCTGTCCGGGATCAGGTCCGGCGAACTCTCACGGGCCATGGCGCCATATTTTTTGATGATATAATTCACACCCTGACGGGTGAACTGCCTGCCCATGTGGTTTATAAAAAGCCATTCGTCCAGCTTTTCCGGTGACTGGTAGCCCATCATTTTCAAATAGTCCTGTATGATGGGGAGGGAATCCTTCATCAGGGGAACGTAACGGCTCTTTTTTCCTTTGCCATGTACCAGAAGCGTGCGCGGTTCATGGAGTGATAAATCCTTTACCCGGATGCCGGTCAGTTCACTGACGCGGATGCCGGTGGAATACAGGAGCATCAGCATGACGTAGTCACGCAGGCCGTCTGCTTTTCGTGTATCCACCTGCTCCATTAATGCAGAAACGCCATCTGTTTTCAGATATGATATTTCTTTCTGCGGCGCCTTTTTTACAGGAATCCCAAGGATTTTCTGGTATTCATTTAGGAATTCCGGCTTTTCATACATCAGGAAACGGATAAAACTGTTTATTGCTGCCTGTCTCTGGTTCCGCGTTGCTATGCCGCTCTTTCTTTCAGACTGCAGCCAGTCAAGGAAACCGAGAAGGCGTTCGTAAGTCAGGCTACTTATCGTCATCTGATCTGCGGGGATGCCGATGACTTCGTTATAGTAATCCAGAAGGAAGATAAACGCATACCGGTAGGAATCAATGGTTTTGGGCGAGCATCCTTTTTTATTTACAAGGAAATCCGTAAGGAACCGGTTAAGGCAGATGGCAAAATCAGTCTGTTTCATGAAGATCAGCCGCCTTTCCGAACACGCGCTGGAACTTTGCGCTGCATTTTTCCCCGATGTACGGATAGAGTTCCATTGTCAGCCGCACATACCGCTCTGTAGCGTAAATTGTCTTATGGCCCAGATAGGTTGAAAGCACGGGGAGTGCCACATACATGTCCATCCCCTGGTCAACCATCTGTTTAAATGCCCTGACAGCAAATGTGTGCCTCCAGTCATGTATTCTTGGCCCGTGTCCCCCTCCGATATACGGGATGCCGGCCTGTTTCAGGATCATGCGGTGGATATCGTAAAGCCTGTTTTCCTTTCTCCTTATCCCTGCCGCAGATGGAAAAATATAGTCATCATCACTGAAAAGATAAAAACATTTATCTGAAAACTGCTCAAACAGGCTCTTTATTTCCGGATCCAGAACGATATACCGCTCACAGTCGTTTTTCGTTTCCATAAGCCTTATGATCCCGTTTTCAAGGTCAACATCTTTCTTTTTTATGCCGAGTGTCTCATTAATTCTGGTGCCACAGCAGTACAGGAGCCGGAACAGGACCGGGAACTGGACTGCGTCCATCCGGCTTCGCTCAGAAGTATAAGTGTCAACGGCATGGAAATACCGGAGGATTTCATCATCCGTATAAATATGGGGCTGGAAATCCGTTGCCCGGAAGAATACGTCATGCATAAGGTATACGTCGTATCCTTTTAAGCCAAGATATTTTAGGAAGCACTTGACCTTGTTTACCCTTGCGTAATGGGAAGTGGATGCCTCTGTCTCCTTCTTTTCAGACCATGCATCCGCGTCCTCCTTTGAGAAAGAGACGTCCCGGATGCCCCGCCCGGCGCAGAAACGGTCAAACTGCCTGAGGATAAACGTGAAGCTGGATTCCTTGTATCCGCTTGCAGTTTTGTAATCAAGGTAACGGTCGATCTCTTCTGCAAAGCCGGATATAAATTTCGGTCGGTTCATCCCAGTGTCACCCCCTTATAATGGGAGGTGGCAAGCGCAGGCATAGGCAGCGGGCACAGGGCAAGTTTTCCAATGTCCACCTTGAGGTAAATCTTTGTGGTTTCCGTCCTCTGGTGCCCCAGCACAGTGCCGATCACCGGCATGGATACGTTATTCTTCAGCATGTTTGACGCAAGGCTGTGCCGCAGTGAGTGTGGGCCGTGTTTTTTCTCTTTCCAGTGGGAGATGCCTGCTTCCCTCATATACCGGCACACAATGGAATGGATGGTCGGCGGCTTCAGCGGTGTCCCGTGTTTTCCAACCTCGGCTGAAACGATGACCTCAGGGGCATCTGACTTTGGCCTGCCATGCTTAAGGTAATCAATGATGGCATTGCCAACAGATGAAAGCAGCGGGTATTCAACCGGAACATCCGTCTTGTCCTGACGGAACGATATCCGGTTGCTGTCCCAGTCTATTTGGGAGAACCGGAAGCTGACAATGTCTCCGCTACGCCAGCCATACTCGGCTGCAAGGAGAAGGATCAGGTAGTCGCGTTTGCCAATGGCGGAGGAACGCTCTGCCGCAGATAACACTCTGGATATTTCATCCTCCGTGTAAGTTGTCGGGATTTTACACTGATCCCTGTACTGGTCTTTCAAAACAAACAGCGCGTAATCCGTAGGCGTATATCCATAATCATAAAGGTAATGGAACAGCTGCCTTAAATGGTTGGCACAGGTATGGCGGGCAGACAATGAATAATCCATTGCCTTAAAAAAGCCCTCAATGGCATCGATATCCAGATCCGGGAATCCAAGGCTGTGTCCGGTCAGGTACTGGTTAAAATGATATAAGGCTATCTGCCTGCATGCAATCGTTTTTTCTGACCGCCCAATCATGCGTTCGTGCTGAAAAAACTGGAGAATGAGCTGTCCGGTTTCACCATCATAAGTCCGTTCGACACGGGGTGTCCGGAACTCAAAATCGCCAGCCTGCTGATAAGAGAGCAACATCCGGACGGCCCGGAGCCGTTTTTTCTGCCTGGAAGACATGCCCTTAACAATGATGTGGGAACCGATTTCCTCATCGCAGTACTTATAGCCAATGTCCTGTCCAAACTCGGAAACACCCCTATGGGAAAACCATTGTAAAACAGCATCCCACTCTTTTATAAGAATGTCGGCGTGGTGTGCGTGGTATTCCCTGTCATGCAGTTCCTGTTTGCAAGTATCAATTAATGTTTTTAAATCTGTAATCATAGAACAGATCCTCCTTTCCATTCCATGATACAGCGGATTATTATGTAAAGAAATCTCTGCTGGAATTGCTTAATTTTAGGCTTTGTCGGACATTTCTTTACATAACGGATTTCTTTACTTAACCCTTGCTTGCCCCATCCCTTACTTTTGTATGGAGGAGCACCGTCCCGATGGAGCCGCAGATCAGGGAAAGCTGCTCATTTGCATAGCTGCACCCATTGTCAACGTATAGTTTCGCCGGGATCCCATAGGCGGAAACAGCGGCCTTGAGTACTTTCTGGAAGTGATAGGCATTATCACTGTAAAAAAGTTCTCCGCCAACCAGGAGCCTGGAATGGTCATCAATGATCATGATACAGTAGACACGCCTGCGTACCCCGTTTTCTGTAATGTAAGGGAGGTAGCAGGTATCTGCCTGCCACAGCTTCCCGAACGCGTCTTCCTCAAATGCCCTGCGGTCACGCATGGACAGATTTTTTTCGGATTTCAGGTCATGGTGCTTGACAAACCGCTGGACAGCGCACACGCTGACGGTTGCCGGGATGAACGAGCCTGCCACAAGCTGGCGGTGGATCTGTGTTGCGTTCAGCCTTGGGAATTCCGCTTTCAGGCGGTAGATCTCATCCACGGCACCATCCGGGAGCACGCGTGTCCCGCCGCTGTCAGAGCGTTCTTTCGGCATGAGCGCGTCAATCCCCCCTTTCCGGTAAAGGGATTCCCACTTGGAGAGTGTCCCTGGCTTATAGTGCGCCGTACTGCCGTCCGGGAGTGTGAGCGGCTGCTGTGTGACGCGCTTATAATAAGCGTTCCTTGAGGCATCCGGATAAAGCCCGTGGATGGCAGGGGCTATGACTGCGAGCTTGAACTGCGCTATGGCAGCGGCTCCTGAAAGTTTTTTTGCGTGATGTTCCATAGACATGGATCCTCCTTTGTTTTTTTCCATCATATCCCCTGGATGCCGGGAGGGGAATTCCCATGGCGTGTGAAGCCCCACAGAACTGGATGTGTCAGAAAAACTCCTGACGGTAATCTGCGGGGTTCCTGTGTGACTGCAGGAATGAGCGCGCGGACAGGAGGACGAACTGGCAGGCAAAAGAAATGGAATACCGCTCCAGAAAACAGAGGCCCTTTATGAATGCGGACGGGGCGGTCTCTGCGGAAACAAGCATGCCGAGCCACTCCTGCTTGTGGGACAGGAAGAGGTCCCTCCAGCGGTAAAGCATGGACACGGAGATGCCGAAGCGGGAGCAGAGTTTTCCTACCGTATGCAGAGGAAGGAAGTATTCTGCCAGCACCCGAAGGATGAAGAAAAGGCCATATACAGAGTAAGGGATGATGACATCAGGGAGGAT
>KE159610.1:0-64718 GCA_000403295.2 Lachnospiraceae bacterium M18-1
ACATAGCCTTCACTCTCTGCTGTATTCGCCTTCCAGGTATCTGTCGTCACATATCCCGCCTCATTGGTCAGGTCTCCCACATCCTTCGGCGCTCCTGTCAGGTCTTTGTAATCCCCGGAAAATGCAACATCTTTCAGGTCTGTTACGATCTTCTCCAGCTTTCCCAGGATGACCGCCAGCGTCTCACCGCTTTGGATGTTTGCCCGTTCTTCGGCAGGCGTATATGAAACGGATGCATTCTCATCGATGGCGCCCTTCGTCCCCGGCTCCCCTTTCAGGTTATGGAATTTAAAACTGATCACCCTTGCATCATCCGGGCCGCTGATGGAGATCTCGGCATAAGGTTCTCCGATTCCTGCGTCCACTGTTATCTCCGGCTCCCCCAGCCCTACAGATCTGCCGTCTTTTCCTTTTGGCAGGATGAAGTTAAGGACTGCCTGGCTCGGCGTTCCCACGTTCTCCACCGATGCCGTCTCCCCGTCTGTGACCTGCCCGATCTGTATCGTGGCCGACTCTCCTGGAGGCCCCTGCAGCTTTCCCATATCCTTCCACTGTGTCCCGTCCCACACATAGACATTTTCTCCTATGATGTAGGCCGCATTGGGCTCCCCCTCGGCAGGCAGTTTCTCCACGGAATCCGCTTTTCCGGTGATGTTGATCGAGGTCCCGTCCTTCCCTTTTTCCCCCTTCTCTCCTTTCGGGATCTTGAACCGGAACCTGGCATCCTTCTCTGTCCCTACATTCTCCACAGAAGCTGGCTCCCCGGGCTGCGCCGTGACCACTTCATCCACGGAGACTGTAGCAGAAAAATCTCCCCTGTCTGCGGCGTCCTGAATATCCTTTGCTGCTTCCTGTGCGCTGCTGACCGCGGCATCAGCCCTTTCGACTGCTTCATCTGCCCCGGCCACCGCTTCTGCCGCAATTCCTGCCATGTTGACTGCCGCCTCTTTTGCAGCAGTCGATTCTGTGTTCACCTTTTCGGCCAGAGAGATCAGGCTCCCCCTGACATCTTTCCCATAGTTAGCCTCTCGTAAATTCTGGATCTCTTTACTGATGTCAGCCATCTTTTTCACCGTCCTTACATGCCTGTCCCTGCTCTCTTCTATCTGCAGGGACCTTTTCTTTGCAGGCCTTCTCCCAGGACTCCCGGTCCTGTTTACGATCCTGTTCGGCAACCCTGCTCATAGCGGAGAGCATCTCCCCCAGGATCATCTCCAGCAAGAAAGGCGGCAGCCCGGAATCGGCCACCACCTGATTCAGATCCCTCCGAAAATCGTCAATCTTTACTGTCACTGGTTTTACAGTTTTCTTTTCTTTTTTCCCTTCGATCATATAAGACTCCTTCCTAGACTGTTTCCCCCATATCCCGCGCCGCAAGAAGCAGATCCAGCTTCCTGTCGATACTGATGAGCAGTTCCGTATTTCTTTCCCGGCCTGATTGCTCTTTTACGTCCTTCCGGATATTCCCATTCTTTTCGGTCTGTTCCATCGGATCCCCTTCTTCCGCCATCAGGACCACATCTTCATTTACGATATCTTTATTCCTATTTTCCATCATTTCCTTCCTCTCGGTCTATGCATAATAATTCAGATCGACCAGCCTTCCGTTTTTGAACTGCATCCTTCCGCTGTCTCCCCACCGAGACGCCGTCCCGTCCGGGTTCATCTCCAGTACCTGTACAAAATCGATCGTGGCACTGATCCCTGCATCCTCATACTGGATCCCGGATCCGCTAATCTTCGCGTTCCGGATCCATCGGTTGTGCATGTCCAGGTCACACCCTGCATGCAGCGTATCGCTTGAGTAATCATCCATAGCATCCAGCGTATAGGTAAAAACCATGGTATATCCACTGCTGGATGCAGATTTCTTCGCCGCCCAAGTCATATAGGCCGCCTGACTCTCCAGGTCAAATACGAGCCCCCTTTTCGACCTGTCATTTGTCTGGAAGTTTGTCCCGATCTTCCCGATGTAGTACCCGTCCCTGTAGAAATGGTTCCCATTCTGGTCGAAAGAAGACCGCAGCTTACTGTCCTCCACGCCGTTGTCGTAGATGGCGATCTCCCCGGGATTGATCTGCACATATCTGCTGCTGTGGTTGAACCCGTAGATCACCTTGTCATAATACTGCTGCACATATGATCCAAAATCTCCCTTTGACACCTTCGTTTCCACCAGTTCAGACGTCACTTTCAGGGAAGCGGCCAGCTCCACCTCCGCTCCCTGTGCCCGGGTCACCTCGGCGGAGATCAGGTCTTTTGCCACATTGAACTTGGAAACGATCTCTTCATTTACTGATTCACGGTACTCTACGGACAGCTTCTCCGCGGTAACAGAACCGGCCTTGATAAATTCCCCCATGAATACGCCGTCTATCGTCCAGGCGTTAAGATACGGCCCTTCGAAGCCTGTCCTGGAAAAGCCGATGCCGTTCATGTTGATCTGCATCACCTGGGAAGCATCCTCTTTATTCGGTGCGTTCATGTACAGGTCCCGGAGCCATCGGCCGTCCTCATCGAACTCCGATATCTTATAGCCGCCCTTGGAGCCGGTCATCATGGCCGTGGCGTTGTCGATGGCGGACTGCATCCAGCTCGTGGTCTGGCGGACGTTGTCCAGCTCGGTACTGACCTTTTTGTTGGAATCCTTCATCTGGGATGTATAATTCTTCCGGATGGTAGTGCCAAGTGTCAGCCGGTTCCGGTCCGGCTCCTGCAGGTATATGGTCATCTCCTGTACCGGGAAGGTCCTGTCCATCCCGTAGGGCCAGGCCGATGCATGGACCGTATCTCCCAGGGCGAACGCTTCATAGTCGCTGTCCAGATCAGACAGATCCAGGGCAGTGAGCTCCAGCACCAGGCTCTCATACTGGTTATCCTTTAGCCACTCCTCCCCCTTCTTTTTCAGGTTAGCCGGGATCGTCACATCGTCCCAGGTGACTACCTTTCTTACCCAGCCGTAACGCTCCACAGCTTCCGGGATATACAAGTAATCCTCTCCACCGTTGACCGATGTGATGTCCGTATACGCCTCCAGTCCCTCAATGTGGCTCTCGTCCAGCCTGGCTCCCAGCGGGATCACCGCCGTTGCCAGATCCTCCGCGCTGCAGTTCTCCGCATAATCCAGCAGGTTCGAGCCGAACTCGATAGGCTGCTCACAGTACTTTCCGTATTCCGGCAGGGTGATCCAGTCAAGATACCGCACGCCGTCCACTTTCCGGATCCGAAGGTAACCGCCCAGCCGGCCCACCAGCTTCTCCCGGATGGCATCCAGGGTAGTCTCCCGGTTCGTGTACCGGTACAGGCTGTCGTTGGTATCATGGATCGTCACAATCCCCACATAGAAGCGTTTCCGCTCCTCCACCTGGCTGTTGTGCTCATTCAGCCAGGTCTCCAGAATCTGGCGGGTAGTCAGGTCGTGGTATTCCGCCTGGGGCTGGATGCTGTCGTGGAGGAAGGCAAGCTCACCGATCACAAGGCACTCTTTGATGTTGTCCTGGTCTTTTCCACAGCTCCTGACCTCACCGTAAAAGATCTCCTCTTCATCTTTCAGTACCTGGATCATGCTCTGCCTGTTCTGGATATTTTCATATTCCGGATTCCCGGGAGGCAGCAGGAACTCAAAAGAACCCGCATCATTCAATGCCAGCTCCAATTGAGGCTCTATGATCACATTCTCATCATCCCCAGGATAATACAGCACTTTCCCGTCTATGTATACCTCATACATTACAAACTCCCTCCCCTGTACCTCACCTTTACCAATCCTGTTCCCTGAAAATCCAGCCTTACCTCGGACGCCCCACCCACCTTGATCTGCGGATATCTGTTTTTTCCGTCCCTGAGCTCATATGCTTTCGAACCGTGCAGCACTTTCAGCCTGTCGGCTCTTGATACTTCAAATACCGGCACCGTAAGCATATCCCCCTTCGGTATGATGATCTGCTTTCGATCCTGGCTGATCTCCACTTCCCCAAGATACCGGATCACCCCAGTCATAAAATTGAATGATCCCCATTTCCATGGCTCCTGTGAATCCTGTATCTCGTATTTATACGGCTCCGCAATGATCTCCATCTCAAATTTTCCGACCCTTGCTGTCCTTTCCACATCCGCCTTGATATAAGCGCGGCCAATGTAATAAAACGCAAGGTCATCGTCAAATATGATCTCCACCTTTCTTCCGTGGTACTCATTCATGAAGCTGGAAAGAAATGTGCGCCATGCATTCTTTTCCTTGACAGCTCCCAATTCCAGATGGATTTCCCTCTTTTTATAGCTTACAGGCCCGTTTGTCTCGGAGAGATCCAGCGTTTTTCCTCCCGGCACAGGTACAAATACATCGTTGACTTCCGGAGGCCCTATGTCGCAATCCTCTATCCGCAGTCCCCAGTCTTCCCACAAACGCTTCCCGTTGATCGCCGCGCCTTTCACGTACATCCTACCGCATCCTTTCCATTACATTTCTCATACCAATCCCTTCGTTTGCAATCTCGGTGATTTCTTTCCGGAATGTCCTCCGGCCCGGATACAGGTAAACCTCTCCGTTCCCCACATTTGCCAGATAAGGAAGGTACTTCTGCAGCATCTGAATAATGTCTGTCCATTCAAATGTTCCTGCTGCCCCGGTTCCTGCCGCTCCCGCCGTTCCCATATATCCGGAATAGTTCATGCTGTCGCGGATGACCCGGTTCACCTCCCCCATCTTCTCTTCATACCCAACTCCAAAGCCTTCTGCCGTATATCCCCCAATCTCTGCAAATACCTTTGATGGTGAATTGATACGCAGCCTTGATCTTGCTTCCGCTACTGCCGATGCACAAAGTGAGGCCACAGAATTAATCACTGCGGAACGTCCTGCACTGATCCCGTTTGCAAGTCCCATTGACACGTTATATCCCGCAGAGTGCAGTGTATTGGTTCCCAGCTTCCTGCCTTCGCTGATAACGGCTTGTGTTACAGAATTTGCCGCGCTCCTGACGGATGACTGTCCGCCCTTGATCCCGGATGCCAGCCCTTTCGAAACCGCGCTTCCGATTGTTTTGAATTTATCTTCCCGCAGCTCCTCCTTTGCCTTATCCCTTACGCTCCTTCCCACGGAAGAAATTGTACTGACCACCGCGTTTTTCTGTGACTGGATCCCGTTCTGCAGTCCAGAGCCAACTTCCCTTCCAATCCCGCTAAAATCTGACGCATTCAATACCTGCTTTGTGGAATCGATCATTTGATCCGCCAGTGCCTGGATTGCTGTTGTTGCCTGCTCCTGGCTTCCGCCGATTCCATCCGCAAGCCCGGATACCACATCCTGCCCGATTCCCTCAAATACCCTGGAAGGAGAATGGCTGTCAAATGTTGTCCTTGCCTGGAGGATTACCACCTTTCCCATATCATCCGCGGCAATCTTTCCCTGGTCCATTGCGGAACGGATTCCATTTCCCAGCCCTGTGCTGATGTCCACGCCAAGCGACTCCATGGCCGCGGCCACCTGCTCTTTTCCGCCGTTCAGAGAATTGGTATATTCCTCAATCATACCCTGGACGCTTTCATTTACGGCATCCTTCATGTCCAGAGACTGTGACCACATTTCATTAGCCTGTTTCAGCTGTTCATCCGTCATCCCGGCAAATGCCTGTACATACGAGGAGCCCTGGGGGCCCATCTCCGCCAGTTTATCCAGGATCCCCTGGTTGACGCCCCGCTCTGCCAGGACGGCCATATTATCCGCCCAGTTCGTAACCCCTTCAATCTGGCTCTGCATATTTGCCAGCAGCTTTTCGCTGGAAATCTCCGTCCCGGCATTAAACTCTTCAAACATGTTCATCTGGCTTTCAAGAACCCCGGAAACGGTCTCCTGCATTCCCAGATAAGTCTCCGTGATATTCTGCACTGCCGCGCTGTTGACATCCGCAGCCGCAGTCTGAGCCGCTGCATTCGTATTGGTGGATTCCGTGTTTGCGTCCGTTGCCGCTGTAACATCAGACCATTTGATTCCATACTGCTCCAATTGCTGGGAAGCTGCTTCAATCTGCGCCTGCAGCTCTTCCTTCGTAGTTCTGTTTGTTTCCAGAGCTTCCGTATTTTCTTCCTGGGCTTCCGTCAGTTCTTTATACGTTTTCTTCTGATCCCGGTTCAACCCGTTTAACAGGGCATAGGTGCTTGCAACCCCTCCCGCACGCTCATTTTCCTCTTCCAGCAGGGCGTTCGTCTTCTCTTTCAGATCCGCCGCTTCATTTTCTATCTTGATGCCCTCAATCTCCAGCTCCGTTTTCTTTTTGATCAATTCAACGGCATACTCCTGGGCCGCCTGCATCTCGATCTGCTTCTGGCTATTGGTCAGATATTCCTCAATGGCTTCATTGGTCAGGTTCAGACTCTTGGACTGCTCATCATATGCAAGGTTTAATTCCGGAACCAGCGTATTCAGTTCCGCAATGTACCCCTGCATCACCTGGGTCTTCTCATTGCTCCTGTCAGCCGTCTGTGACAATACTTCGATTTTCTCTGCCAGAATCCTGGCGTATTCCCCCTGGGCCTGCATCTCCGCAGTAGTATTCCCATAATCAGAGATCAGCTCCTTCGTAGATGCCGCCACCTCATTCGCGGAATCACAGATCTTATGGTTTGCTTCTGCCAGTACCTGGGCTTCCGCGGATGCTTCACTGACTGAATCCGTATAAATTGCCAGGGCCGTACCAGCTACGGCGACAGCCGTTGCCACCAGTACAAGCGGATTTGCATTCGCTACAGTATTGAATATGGTCGTTGCGGCTGTGGCCCCTTCCGTGGTCGTTGTATAAAGTGCAACCGCCGCTGAAACTGTCTTAAAAGCCACTGCGCCTGCTGCCACCCCGCCCATAACCGGGATCAGCTCATCCATATGGTCCACTACCAGGTCCAGCCCCTCTTCCATGGCCGGAAGGGCTTTTTCCGCAATCGGTACTGCAACATCAGTCTGGAACTTTTTTCCCAGTGTTTGGAATCTGGCTTCCAGGGTGTCATATCTGACCTCTTTGATCTCCTCCATGGTGCCCTTCACGTTATCGAACGTTGTGTTCACCTGATTGAGGGATGTGATGACCTTCATTGCGTTATCTTCCCCCAGGGCGCTCCACGTATTGCTTGCCAGGGTGAGCATCTCCTGTTTATTCGCTGCGGTCGCCAGGTCATTGATCACAGAGCGGAATACATCCTTCGTCGTGGCCTGTCCGGATTTCCACTGGTAGAACAGAGATTTTGTCTGTTCGGAAAAACTTCCCAGATTCTCTTCAATCCGTCCGTCAGCCAGGCTGTTTCCAAACTCCTTTACAAAGTCATTGACCTTATCCAGGTTATAGGCTCCGGAGTCAAGGCCGTTTTCCAGGATAGCGAACATTTCCTTCGCGCTGAATCCGGCCTGGGACCAAAGGGGGCCATACTCCGCTATGTTGTCGGCCAGCTCCCCGGACTTATCCAGTCCTCTCTGGGCTCCCTTTGCCATCAGGTCAAACGCCTCCTCCGATGTCACGCCCATGTTGTCCATCATGGAATCCACGCCCTTTATCGTCTCGCCTAAATCCATCCCGAACACGTCCCGCATGGCAAGTCCATTTTCCGTCATATCCCGGATCTTGGATGCGTCCAGTTCGCCGGTATACTGTCTGACCAACGCCATAGACTGCGCCACATCGTTGATGTCTTCCCCATAATTATTCCGATGCAGGTCATCCATGACGGACTTGTAGATCCGCATCTTTTCCGTGGTCGCTCCTGTACTTGCCTGGAACTGCTTCTGCGCCGTTTCCAGGCTCATCATGGACTGCGCCGCGGATACTGCGGTATCTTTTACCACATTGACCATCGAATTGACCAGGTTTGTCTTTACGACTGTACCAAAGTCAACAGTCACGGCTTCCGCTTTCTTGACTTCTTTTCCGAACTCATCAATAGAGGAAGCGCATTTGTCCGTGGAATTGCGGGCTTCATCCATATAAGCCGCATTTTTATTTAACGCCGCGGATGTGCTGATAGTCTGTGCTTCTGCCGTATTCAGCCTTGTCTCCCAGTCCCGTATTCTATTTTCTGCAGTCTTAAGGTTCTGGTTTCCTTTGGAAATGGTAGCCTCGACTTCTTTCAACACTGTGTTTTCCTTCTCCAGTTCCTGGGACAGGGCGTTCACTGCCTCTTCCTGGGCTTTCATAGCATCCTCGGAAGCATCCCCCGCTTTTGTCATCTCTTCCAGCCGGTCCTTGGCGGTCTTACACTCTGTTCTCAGCTCCTCCACTCTCTTCGTGTGAGTAGCCTGCTCTTTGTTCAGAACAGAAAGACCATCAGCCACCTTCTCATAATTCTTCTTTGCATGCTCTAAGCCTTTGCGTACTTCTTCTTCCTTTCTCTTCTGCTCTTCCAGGATCTTTGTCAGAACCTCATGCTTTTTCGTCAGGGATTCCAGGGAGTTCTGCTGCCCTTCACACTGCGCTTTCACCAGTCCCATTTCTGATTTTAAGGAGGATAATGTCTTGTTGCAGCTTGTGACATTCTGGTTAAACTCTTTTTCACCATCCAGTGCAATCAGGGCTCCTATCTTTTTTGCCGCCAAATGTTATCACCTACCTTTTCTGCATTAGAAAAGAGAGCCTGTTTCCAAGCTCCCTTCTCATTTTTTTATATTTCATGCAACAATACTTTTGTTTGGATAATGCTTTGCAAATGTATATACCGCCCGCAAATACTCTATATCCATACTTGCTTCTACTCTCATTTCTATTTCTTTTTTATACTCGCTTTGAACTGTATTCTGTGTTCTCGCCTGCAAATACCCCTGTACCTTCGTCTGGCTTTTAATGTCTGCCAGAACAGCCTCCTGTCGCTCCAGCTTGTCCTTCAGATAAAGCAACAGCTCCTGATTCGCTCCGGTTGAGAGTTCTGTTTCCATCTCGTGAAAACGATTTATGTATCTGGCGGTGAAAACAGTCCCTTTTGTCCCTGTCAGTTTATGGGCGATAAATTCGCAACCTTTTTTTGTGATTCGGTAGCAAGGCATTTCTTTATTCTGACTATTTTTATAAGTGCTTTGCGTCCAAAAATCGGACGGGGCAATCTTGCCCTCTCCTAATTGTACCTCATATCTTCTAATATCCTTCAACAATCGTTTATGCTCTTTCTCTACCATTTCAGCCACTTCCATAGAATTTAATGTTTGCTCAATATTCTGCATAACGAAATCTCCTTTCTAAAATGAATCTTGAAAGATATCCCTTCGTATGCTAAAATATTCTACGGAGGGAAACCTCAACCTATAATAGAGTGTTGTATTCGTTGGTAGCGTCACAACGCTCTATTTTTTTATCTCCGAATATAGTTTTTCAATCCCTCGACGAATACTAGCAACTCGCGTTTCTCTAAAATGCTCTGCCACAGCATCTAGTTTTTCAAGTTCTTTGTTATCAAGCCGAACTCCTAATTGTTTTCCTCTGGGATTATCACTCTTCGGGCGACCTGTTCGTGGACTCATTTTTTATCACCTCACTTTTTGATTACCACAAATTTATTGTAATTATTGGTAATCAAAAAGTCAAATACAAGTTCAAATATTTCCCTCTAAATTTAAAAATTCAATCCCCTTTTTAGACGGAACATATACTTCTGGCAAATCCAAATCCGAAATATCCATATTTTCAATAATTCTAGAAATCAATACTGCTTTCGCTCCTTTAATTGGAAGAGAACGTTCTTGTAATATGTCTTTTAATTCCTGAGCTTTAAATGTATTCAACAATTCTTCCGGCTTGGCCTTTTCCAAATACCCCGAAGCCATAATTTTTCTATGATACTCTGAGCATCTTTCCAAAGGATATAATGATTTTATGTATTTAGGATAATCCATATTGCTTTCATCAATCTTCTTCCCCTTTTTGCTCCAATTTAGAAAAATACTCATAGCCTTTTTCATCATATACTCATACAAACATAATGTAGTTTCACAATCCCCCAATGCTCGATGCGAACTTCCCTTCGGAATCTCTGCATAATCTGCTAAATCCCCAAGTTTATGACTCTCTACATCATCAAAATATTCATACGATAATTTCAGAGTATCAACACTCTGATTTTTGATTTCTTCTCCCCATACTTTTAAGTATGCTTCATTAATAAACTTAATATCAAAACCTTCTATATTATGTCCAACAAGAGGAAGATCTCCGATAAAGTCCCTGTATTCAGACATTACCTCATCAACATCTTTCTCACAGTCCCTCAACATTTTTGTTGTAATACCTGTAAGATTCGTTATTTTGCTACTTAACGGTTTATCACGATGTATAAGTGATGAATATGTTTCCATAATTTTTCCGTTGATCACTTTGATTGCCGCAATTTCAATAATAGAATTTTTATTATAAATCAATCCACTGGTTTCAATATCCGTAATAACACAATCTGGAAGAATCTCAAAGTTTCTTTTATTAAGATCGTTTTCTTCCCGACTATCCTTTTCAACACCATTTTTAACTTTTCCTTTAAAATCAGTGATTGAGTTTGACTTAGCTTTAGGACATTTTTTCTTGTTTAAGTATTTTTCAACTTCTTTTTTCTCTTTCTTCCACGCTTTTTCAAATTCATCGGAAAAATGCTCTAAATAGTTTATTGCCAGAAAACCAGGATCTTGATATTCCATTTCAAATTGATTTCTAAGACCACATTGTATACCCAACAGTCTATACTTTTTCTTTTCATCATTTGAATACGCATATTGTTTTAGTACATCGAAAAAGTAGGGATTCTTTTTTGCATTCCAAATCAACTCACATAGTTCACAACTTTGCTCTATCCGCTTGTCAATTATCGGAAGGAATTTTTCACAATCATCAGTTAATACCAGATACAATTCCCCATCGAGTAAAATAATCATATCGAGAATTTTATATAACTGTTTTTTTGCATCTTGAATCTCTGATTTTTCTTTTTCTAACCGTTCCTCT
The DNA here is from genome assembly GCA_000403295.2 of Lachnospiraceae bacterium M18-1. GTDB lineage: Bacteria > Bacillota > Clostridia > Lachnospirales > Lachnospiraceae > Schaedlerella. The sequence continues at coordinate 10,959 of KE159610.1, forward strand.
TCTAGCCGAACTCTTTTTTCCTCTTCAATACGTTTTAAACGCCTCTGCTCATTCAGATACTTTTCCTCACATTTTTTACACCTTCCAGAACCATAAATCTGTAAAAAAAATCCTTTTTTACCGCAAATCTTACATCTTCCCATTTATATTCTTCTCCTTTTCTCCTGTCCCATCAAAGCGCATTTTCATTATACATTAGACAAATTGATGTTACAAGAAAGAGAGGAAAACCACCCGCCGAAGCAGGCAATCTTTTAACACATATAAAAATATTTGTTCTTAATTGACAAATACTTTTATATGTGTTATTATGTTATTGTCAGGAGGACCTACAAATGAAAAGCTATTCATCAAGGGAAGTTATCAAAATGCTAAAAGCGGATGGCTGGTATGAAGTAAATGTGGAAGGAAGTCACCACCAATACAAACACCCAACCAAAAAGGGACGTACTACAGTAAAGCATCCTGACAAAGATATCCCTCTTAAAACGCTGAAACGCATTGAAGAACAGTCGGGGCTAAGATTCAGATAGCCCTGGCTCCCTCCCGACATATCAGATTTAAGGAGGTCATTTCCATGAAAAAAGTAGAACGCTATTTCTACCCTGCTGTTTTCACTTATGAGCCTGGACAGGAGATCGCTGTTGATTTTCCTGATTTAAAATGCGCCACCAGCGGTATCAATGATGATGACGCACTTTTATCCGCACGGGAGCTCCTCGGCTGCGTCCTTTACGGCCTTGAAGAGGATAAGGAGGAAATTCCTGCCCCCACCCCTCTGGCTCAGGTAGAGATCCAGCCGAATGAGCGTGCCGTATTGGTTGATGTCTATATGCCCTCCATCCGCCAGGCTCATGTCAACCGTTCTGTCAACCGTACTGTAACATTACCTGCATGGCTCAACGCTGCAGCGTTGGAAAGAAATATTAATTTTTCCCAAGTATTGCAGGATGCCTTGAAAACCCAGCTCCATCTCGGATAAAGAAATGTTCAAAAAACCACCTGATTCAAAACAGGTGGTTTTTACAATTTATTTTCTTTTCCTTTTGATCGTCCCGATCGGAACATGCCATAATCTCTTCCCGATATAGAAAACAACCAGTCCGATGAATACCAATACCGCAAATTCAGGAGTACAAAACATGCACAGCAGTAAAATGATTCCCGTGATCAGCTGAATCCAGGCTTTTCTTCTCTCTTTCATGTTTCATTCCTCCTCGCTTGCTTTTCGTCCATTGTACCATACGCCATACTATAAGTCCAGCAGCGATACCTTCCTTTTTTCCTCAAATATACACCTTTTCATCTTAAAATTATGGAACCACTTGAAATGGGTATACAACTCCAGCCATTTTCCCAGGTACATCCGGGAAATCTCCTTTTCTGTATACCCCATCTGCAGTCCCATAAATACCAGCCACGCAAAATCTAACTGTCTGCTGCTTTCTTCTGGTTCTTCTGATCCTGCGTGGTCTTCTCGTTTTTTAGTTCGAAACACCGATAATATTCCGCGTGCAGCTTCAGTGCAAGGCTTACTGGACTGATATCCGCCTTTCGTACAATCTCATTCCTGGAATAGGAACGCGGCTCCCGCCCTTCTTTCTCCGCTTCGATCTCCTCGCCTTCATTTACCATGAAGAAAAGCGCCGTATTCACGGTCGGAATATCCGGCATCTGAAATGCTGTCTCAACGTTTCCATTTTCATCTCTGGTCTTTTCCCCTGCCTCATCCAGTACCGGAGTCCATGGGTAAATCTTTTTTTCAAATGCATCCAGGGAACCGAACTCATCCTGTATTTTTTCCAGGACCACCAGGTCACACTTAACCGGGTACTTTTCCCCGGACAGCTCAATAAACTTTAATTCTTCGAACATCTCTTACCTCCTGTTCAGATAGTCTCCCCTCCGGTCTCTTCTTCTCCTTGCTCTTCACCGCCGTTTGTTCCGCCTCCAGGTCCCCCGCTTTCGTTTCCTGACTCTCCGCCGCTTTCCTGTGTCTGATCCTTCTTAATTCCAGCCATTTCATCAATCCAGTCCCGGGCTTCCTTCTCTGTATCGTAGATCATGGTTTCTTTCCACAGGTTATCATCAATCCCGATCGCCTGTCCCGCGATAGAAGGAGTCTGATATTCAATGTTATCCCCTTTCGTCTTGAAACTTTCCTGCCCTTCCGCAAATTTCACTTTATAGATCCACATAGCGACATATTTTTTCAGACCATCCACCTTTTCATCCATATAGATTCCGAGCCCCACATAATTCGATGAATCAGTCGTCCTGTTTTTGATTGATGTACCGCTTTCCCCCTCTTTTGCAACCGTATGCCCAAACATGACCGTGTGCGCCTGGATCGGCAGCGTATCTGTCCCCAGCGTTACGTCCGCATACTTAAATTCCTTATCGTATTCCGATTTTTTGTTGTCTGCAAAAAGCGACCCCTCCGCGTACTGCGGGCTGATATCTAGGGCCATCGCCTTGCCGCAAGTGAATCCGTCCGTATACTTCGGAGTCCCCGAACTCTCATCCAACTTTGCTACCGTCGGTTTTGCTAATCCTACATATGCCATAACCTTTTCCTCCATTTCTTCCTCAATGTCACACTCAAAGATGATGTGGCGCTTTTTCACTTCTCTCAGTACCGTAACCTCCGGATAGGTGAAGCCCTGCTGGTACAGCGCCCTCCGTACCCTGTTTTTCAGTACAATGAAATTTTCTTCTGCCGGGATGTACAGGTGCACCTGCACGCTTGCCCTGACTGCTGCCGGGGCGTTATCTGCATAGAATACCGCCCTTTCGTCCGCGTAATTATACACAAAAAAACGTTCCTCACTGCCTTCATAGATATCCGGCGCATAAGGTAATCCGAAAGGCTCTATTGCCGTTATGATCTTCTCAAATTCCGTCATACCCCCGTCTCCCTGTCAAATACCTCCTGCATCTTTTTCAATACTGGCTCTTCGGCCGCATGGACGGCCGGGGTCAGGACAGGCGTTGCCGCCTGCCGTCCGCCCACGCCATATTCCAGCGCAGCCATTTTCTCCATGTTCCGTACCCCGTCTTTATCCTTCCCTGTTGGGCGCACGCAGATATAATACCCCATCTGATTCCTGGATGCCCCGGACGGTTTTATGGAATCGACCATTGCTCCGGTGTCCTTATGGGCAGACGCACCTTTCACAACCGCATCCTTTAAGATGGGGACTGCCTCTTCCAGCATCACCGGAGCCAGTTTCTCCGCATCCAGCGAAGAGAGTTCCTTCATCAGGTCATCAATGCCTTCCACTTCAAACTGTGCCATTCTGCCTCCTTTCACAGGTCAGGATCATGCTCATGGACTTATTCCTCCGGTATGTCCGCCTGACCTCATAAATGCTTCCGTCTGATTCATCCATCAGGCTGCCCTCCCCGGAATAATTACAGGCCAGGATCTCAATATTCTGATCCGCCGTATACCCTTCCTGGGATGCCAGGATCTCATCATTCCGGGTCACATCCGTAAAGCTGGCCGGGATGCTCTCTGAAAGTTCCCCCTCCGGCTGGTAAAACCCGTCTTTGTCCTGGGTGCTGTTTCCTTTTTTCAGCAATCTGATACTTTCATTCCACATCAGGAACCTCCTTCTTCCAGGGAAAGCCGGAATACTTTCTTCCTGTAGAGCTGCAGGTACTTCTCCGTGTCCGTGCGGTCGTTTCCCAGGTATGCCTTTACATACAGGCTGACCGCCGTGACCACGCCCTCATAATCGTCTGAATTTGTAACCAGCCGTTCCGGAACCCCGGATGCTGCCATATCCGCCAGACAGTCTTTGATATACAGATCAATGTCCCCATCATAAACTGTGACAGATTCCGCAATCCCGCATCTGTTTTTTACAATCTCTAACATGATATCCTCCGCTGCCTAACGGCCATTCTTATTTCGCTGCCGGTGTTTCCGCGCCTGCTACCGATGCGTCGTCAATCGTGATCTCCCCATTCACGAATGCCTGATCGTCTTTCGTCCGGCAGTCCTCCCGTTCGATTGCCCGGAATAACGTCAGATCCTCTTCAAAAGCGTTCAGATCGCCTGCTGCCGCAATGTTGGAGGAAATGATCGTGAGCTGCTTCCGGTCGAAAAACTTGATCCCTTCTTTCAAGTCTCCGATGACCATCGGGATTTTCCTTTTCTTTGCAGTAGAAGTATCGGATGGAAAATCTGCATTCGGAATCACTTCCACCGGAACCACCGTTGCGCCGGCGCAAAGCCGCATCTGCATCGGATCGGCCGGATTCGGCTGCAATAAATACTTCCCATCGGAATCTTTGAGCGTATCCAGATACTGCAGCCCGTCATCATTCGTCACGATCCTGGATGTAGACTTGAACGCCGCTCCCAGTGTCACGTTCAGTGCCTTCTTGATATCATCCAATCCGGACAGCGCCGTCTTTGCTTTCTTGTTGATCTCCGTGCGGATGATGTTATTTCTGGTCACGCGGGACTCATCACCGATCCAGTTGATCAGTACAGAGCTGATGTTGGCGTCTGAATCCTCAAACAGTTCATTGGTCACCGGGAAATATCCGGCATACTTTTTAATCTCATAATCCATCCTTTCAAACTGCGGGGTTTCTTTCTTCGGAACTTTTCCGCCTTCACCGATCTGAGAAAATCCGGTCTGCTGGGTTCTCTTTTTAAATGTCCTGGAACCTTTATTGGTAGTGACAGGTTCCACATCCACCAGATTGATCAGGGACGCCTTCGCCTCCCGTCTTTCGTTGATCCTTGTCTGGATGTCCTCCGGTACCGTATATCCGCCGTCCGGATTGCTGCCTTCACTCATATCATCAGACACCCGGAACCTTCTCCTTGCGGCATTGGCAAATTCGTGTACGGCGTCTTTCGGTGCCTCATGCTCTTCCGGATCTGTTCCCCCTGACGTAATGGCATCCACAGCGCCTGCTGCCGCGCGGTTCTGCATTTCCTCCAGACCTTTATCATCCAGGTCTTTCAGCAGATCGAACTTGTCCTGCAGCTTTTTCAGCTCTGCCTTTTCCGTCTTTGCCTCTTCCAGCTTTCCGGCCTCGACCAGGTTCTGGATCGCCAGCTTCTTTTCATTAATCGCATTCAGTAATTCCAATAACTTTTTATTCATCTTGTTTCTCCCTTCCACAAAGAAAGACTTAGACGCCGTACAGCTCCAAGTCTCCCAGAATCTCTTTTTTCAGTTCCTCATTTTTATCGGCTTCCGCCTTCTCCTGAATGACTCTCTGCCGGATCTCTTCCGTCAGCCGGAGTCCGTCATAGGCATTGGTGACCTGCATCCCCGCTCCCAGGGTTTCATCCGCAAATCCCATCTCGATGGCCTGGTTTGCAGTCAGCCAGGTCTCCCGGTCCATAATCTTCAAGATCTCTTCCAGAGGTCTCCCGGACTTCTCCGAGTAAGAACTGGCCAGCGCTGCGTTCAGCTCCTTCAATGCCTTGGCCCGCTTTTCATACAGGTGATAATCTCCGCTTGTGTACCCGCTTCCGGTTACGTTGTGGATCATGATCATCCCCACCGGGCTGATCAGTACACGGGCGGCCCCCATAGCCGCCACACCTGCGGCACTTCCCGCCAGGCTGTCGATTTCCGCAACAGAGTTCTTACATTTTCTCAGGAGCGTGTAGATCTCCTGGCCTGCGTATACATCCCCGCCCCCACTGTTCACGAGCACGCGCAGCTCCTCCCCCGGATCCAGCGTATCAATTACGGACTTGATATCGTTCGGGCATGTAGATTCCCATTCCAGCCAGTCATAGATCCATTTGGTATCATTGTTGATAATGTCACCCCTGATCTTCGCTTCCTTCATTTCCTTCACCTTCTTTCCCATACTGTTTTCCCACCATTGTGACAGGAATATAATTTCCGTTTACCATCAGGATATCACCTCCCTCTTTCTGCGGAAGATCCAGATATTCCCTTGCTTCATTCGGTGTATAAATACCATTATTCACCGCCGATGACAGATTCCCCATCTGTGTTTTTGCGTCAGTCCGGAGGATCACCTTTTCATTGTATTTGTAGTAATACCCTTCCTTGATCTCCTTCGGATTCAGGCATTTATAATTGATCTCCTCTTCATACGCCTTCATCCGGTATGACATGGTATCTACTAAAAATGCCAGCTGCTGCGTCTCACTGTTGGCATAGCTGGACTTTTCATAATTGTTGATCTGGTTCGGTTTGATCCCGAAGGCCCCCGCGATCTGCAGTGCCGAATATTTCCGCAATTCAAAGAACTGGGCGTCTGTCAGGCTCATGTTCAGCGGCTTCAATTCCAGCCCGATCGGAACCGGTACGATCTTCCCTGCATTCTTGCTCCCGGTCAGATATTTTTCATACCGGTTCTGTAGCTCCCTTCTCCGTTTTCCATCCAGCTCGCCTGCCGGAAAATACATCACCGCACTTGCAGTCAGCCCTTGCTCATAGAGATTGTTCATGAAGTTCTGGCTTTCCAGCGCTCCGTCAATGGATGATCCTATGATCTGCCTGACCGGCTCCCCCATGATCCCATTCAGACTGTACCCTGTCTTAAAATGCAGGACATCCTCCTGGGGGAATACATACAGTTCCCCGGTCTTCGCATCCGTGTACTGGTAATACAGCTTTCCCTTTTCCCGGAAGATTCCCGCGTCGTCCATCAGCACGGTGACATCAGAAGACGGCATCAGCCACAATCCATAGTTTATGACCTCCCCGCCATACCGATCCGCAAGGAAGTTCCTCTGGATCCATACATACGCATTTCCGTAATGCTGACAGTTCAGCTCCACGGAAGACCACAGCGTGGTGGGCGTCATGACCGGGTTCGGCCGGACTGTCAAAAGCCTTGTCATATCTGTCGGTTCCGCCCGGATCTTCCCCTCCGGCGTGTCCTGATAATATTTCAGCGGCAATTTTCCCATTGTCTCCGACAGCATTTTCATGCAGGTGAAGTAAGTCACCTCACTGATCTTCCTCTTATCCCTGGTTGTGATCCCCAGCCAGTCCAGCAGTTCCTCATCATCCATATTTACCGTCGGCATAGTCAGCGCCGTCCATGCATTCCTGATTCTGTTCCACATCCCCATAATCACCACTCACTTTCTAAAAACGCGTCAATTGAATCCAGAAAATCTGTTCCAAATGTGTGATACAACGCCAGCTTATATGCGCACAGTATCGCATCCACCGGGTCGATCCTCTTTGTTGTTGCATCCTTATCAATCTTGATCAGTCCCTGGTTCTGCCGGATTACCGCATTGCTCATGGAATAATTCAAAAGCGGATTATAAGTGTACAAAATATTCCTGCAGTACACCTGCTCTCTGAATCCCTGGGTCGATTCATTCAGTGACTTATGGCTCTGGTATACCTCTTCCACGGTGTACCCCTCATCAGACAGATCCATCATCAGCTTGGCGGCATTGGCCGGATCGAAGCAAAGACACTCGATCTTCCATTCATTTTTTTCGCAGGTCTCCAATACATACTTCATAACAGCGCTCTGGTCCACGATCGGCGTGTTAGTCACTGTCAGGAATCCCATCCGTTCCCATGCGTCATAATCGACTTTGTCTTTGGCCTTTCTTTCCATCAGCTTCTCACGGTTCGGAATGAAGGAATGAGAGTATACGATATACTTCACGATCTCTCTTCCTTCGGCATCAAATTCCCCGGACTTGTATGGAATGATAAATGCTATTGAAGTCAGGTCCGTCTTTGCGGACATATCAAAGCCCACATATACGCTCATGCCGCGGGTGTCTATCGGTATTTCTTTAACCTCACAGGCTTTCCACTTCGCCATATCCATGTAACCCTTCTCTTTTGCCTGCACCCAGACGTTCAGGCACTTAGTTAGGAAAGCTGTCATATGCTCCGGAATTTCTTTTGCAATCTTATATTCCCCCCGGATCTTTTCTTTTCCCTCCTCATAGGTCATCCGGATCGGGTTTGCCTTTTCCCATAGGCTTTCATCATCCAGCCTGCTGATATCCTCATAATCTTCCGGATCAAGCTCACAGATATCCACCAGGTACTCTTCATTCTCCACATCGGAATCCGGATCAAGTATCTTAGAACAGTATGTATATTCTGTCACATAACAGGGATATGTCAGATCCATCCCCGCCGTAGTAATGATCATCAGCAGCGGCTCCCTGGTATTCGCCCCAAGCCCCAGGTCGTAAAACTCCGTGGTCGGGTGCTGGTGAAATTCATCCAGCACTAAACCAGCAGGGTTTGTCCCATCTCCTGATTTTCCATCTTCCTTGCTCAGTGGTTTTATAAAGCTCCCTGACCTGATGTGTGTAATGGAGTCCCTTGTTACGTTGAACTTTCCCCTTAATGGCGAATTTCTCATCATCAGCCCCGCCTCATTGAACACGATCTTAGACTGATCCCTTTTTACTCCAGCCGTATACATCTCACAGACTTCTTTGTTTTTTGTAGATATGACAGAGATTTCATAAAGGGCGATTCCGGCCTCCTCCTGGGATTTTGCGTTCTTACGCGCCACCTCTGTAAAGGTCTTTTTAAAGCGCCGTCTCCCATCCTTTTTCCGCTTCCAGCCATACAACTGACAGATCCGGAACTGCTGCCATTCTGTCAGTTCAATCGGTTTCCCCGCAAGAATGCCTTTTGAATGCCGCAGAAGCTTAAACCAGTTTATTATATTCTGTGCAGATTCCTCGTTCCAACAGTACGGGTATTCCTGGTCTGTCTCGAATCTATCTGCGTCATTCAGGAACCTCTTGCATGCCCATTTGTGCTTTTTACAGCTGATAATTTCATCTGTTATACACTTTTGCGCATACTGTTTGATATTCTCATATACTTCCATCAGATTGCGCCAAACTCCTCCATGATCTCATCCTCTTTCCGATCCCTCTTGTTCACTGCCGCTTTCAACCTGGAATCAATTGTCAGCCCGCACATAGACGCAAAACGCCTCATTTCAGAGGCGTAGGTCTTCTGGATATCCACCATCGGATTCTTAACCGTGATCGTCCCGGTCCTGGTCTCACGTTCTATGCAGTAATCCTGATCCCGCATGGCTTCCGTCACTTTGATATAGTTGGCGTAGGCATTGCAGTATCCGGCCAGGTTTGCATAATCCAGATTCCCTACAATGTCAATCTGGTTCAGCTCCTTGATGATCCGGCGCCACTCTTTTTTCGCCACATCATCGACCAGCCACTTCGGCGGAGTCTTCAGCTGGTTCCTTCCGGTCGTCACATACCGCTCTTCCTGCTTCTTTTCCTGCTTTTCTTCCTTTGTATTGTGGGCGCTCTGCATGTCCACGATCTTCCTTGGCCTCCCCATCCAGATTCCCCTCCTATCCTTTTTGCCAACTTTTTTTTCGTATTCGGAAATTTATGTGAAGAAAGGAGGACGTGCGGTCGTTCCTGGCCGTCCAAAACTTTTCCGCATGCCCCTCCCCTATCTGCTTCGGTATTCCATCAGCATCTTCTGTAATTTTTTCTGTGCTCCTGGTTTATCTTTTTTATACATCTGTTCGATCATGCTGTGTGTCTCATGGCTTAAGCTCATCAGGTTGCCGATGTCCATGCGCTTCTGCCAGTCATCCTGCAATGGGATGATATGATGGACTGTGTCGGCCGGTACCAGCTTCCCTTCTGTCATGAAGAGATAGACATCTATACCATCATCTGCTGCCATTGCTGCTGACCGGATCTGGAGCCATTGCCTGCTGCCATAGAACTGTTTGCTTTTCCTGTCCCTGCTGTATCTGTCGTACTCTTTGTGCCTGGCTTTGATGCAGGGACAGGTTGAACCTGACGGGATGCGCTGGCCGCATCTGCTGCAACGTTTGTATAGCGGCATAGTATCTCCCCTTTCCATTTATTTTGATATGCAAAAAGCGCCCTGCATCTTTGTGCAGAACGCCTTTCGTATATGAGGGTTCGGTTTGATCGTCCGGCTCTGGAAGTTCTCTCTTCCCTTGCTTTTCGATGCTACCATAATACCACAGATACTACTGACATTCTATGACATCTTTTAGATTTTCAGGAAGCCGGATATGGGCCAGGGCTTTACCGTGGAAACGATGTACCTGCCGTTCTGAATACCGCATCTTCTCCGCAATCTCCCACCAGTCAAGTCCCTTTATGTAGCGATAGAACAACACGTCCTTCTCGTTTTCGCTGGACAGCCTCTTAATCCTGGCAGCTATATCCTGGTATGTCCGAATCCGGTGATAACGTTCCTGTATCAAGTCTCTCTCCATGGCATCCAGCTCCGCGGCATATCCTGATAGATCTTCCTGGCCGGAGCCGTGTGGCATGCCGTCATTGTTCATGGATATGGATGCCCTCATGGAACGGATCTCCCTGATCTCATCATTAATACGGTGAATCCTGCGGACATGCCGTAGATAGCTTTTCAGATATTCTTTCTTTTTCTCATTTTCTTCTTTCACCGCTGTTGTCCTCATTTTCAACTTTTTTTATACACCTTGGTTTCATAAATCATTGCGCGCTTTATTTTTAAATCCTCAATGTGCTTCCGCAAGCACTCCTTGCATCCAGGTTTCCTGAGACCTACACATTCTCCCAGTATGCGGACTCTCTTTTCAACACCAAGCGGACAATAAAGAGAGCTTGCAACAATATAGTTCAGTAATTTGTCAATAACAGCCTGATCATTCATTATCCTGTTTTCTGTCATTTTAGTAAGCCCTCTGACCAAATTTTAGAATCATTCCCTCTATGTATTCCCCCATACAGAATAATGTATCTGTATCCCAGCAACCTTCGTCATGATCATACCTGTAATAGTAGACATCACCATCATGTACAAACGGCGCCGTATAGGAATAATAACATGGTACTCCCTCTGGATAATATGTCATTACATATTCATCATCCAACATAGGGCACTGTATTTCACCCCATTCTTTTCCGTTTTCCCAATTTAGCCACTTATCTACCATCCCTTCACTAAACCTCCCTTTAAATTTGAAGCGTGATCTGCTCCGCTTCCAAATCGTAATTCATCCATAGTGTCTCAGTCCGTCTTCTATTATCCTGCGCCCTGGTCGCTTTCTCTAGCATCTCTATGTGACCCTGATCTGTCATCTCGTGCCTGTACTGTTTCCTTCCGGCCCTGGTTGAAAATACATAAGGTGGATCTAAGTACATCAGAACATTTTCATAGTCATACGCTTCAATCAGTTCCAGAGCCGGGCGGTTTTCTATCTGTACATTTTTCAGCCTTGCGGCCATCTCCGCGATAGATCCCGGCAACTCATTCCAGTATCTTACCGCATATGCGTTTTCCCGGCCATGCACATCCTTTTTCCATCCGCAGTCCCCAGTCATCCGGAAGCCGTGGCTCTGCATAGACTTTACTGCAAAACACGCAGCACGCTCAATGGAATCCCCATGGTCATTTTGGACGGCTTCGTCATATATCTGCCTAGCATATGGCGTGTAAGCAATCCATTCCTGCAGCTTCTCCCGGCTTTCAGGATCCCGGATCACCCGGAAGAAATTCACCACTTCCCCGTCCAGGTCGTTTACCGTCTCAATCGGAGACGGCTCCTTTGCAAACAGCACCGCTCCGCATCCGAAGTATGGTTCCAGATAGCTGTGGTGGGGTGGCATGTGTTTGATGATCCAGGAAGCAATCCGCTTCTTGCTTCCTGGATAATTTAGCACTGATCTCATTTCGCAGCCCCTCCTTACTGAACCAGGCATACAGAGCAGGAACATTTCGCAGCCTTTTGCATATCCTTCTTGCTAACCCCGTGAAATTCCAAGACAATATACCCATGCCTCTCCAAATATGAGATGCAACGTTCAACACTGCTCTCCTTCACCTCTTCCAGAGGGCACCACTCTGGCTTCTCCTTATTCCCCCTGTAATCTTTAACATGTCTTCCTGTTGCCTGGCAATCATCACCCAGACTTCTAATCTTACAGTCCCTACAGTCTACCGGTGTATCAATAATCAATGCTGATTTACCCATTCTCTTCATCCTTCCTGAATAGCTGCTCCACACAATCCCTGATATTGTCCAATGTCCTCTTTCCGACTCCCCTTGCATTCGCAACCGCCGCCATAACCTCTTCCAGTTCTACTCCCGGAACGCTCTCCCTGCCGTCCTCGTATCCGTACTTGTACAGATCCGTGCAGAACCCGGCAAACTGCTGGCGGTCATATTTCTTGACATTCTTGTATACTTCCCTGGTGATCTCCGGCATGACGCCCTTTTTATTCCTGTTCATGATTTCTCTCCGTTTCGTTTATTTTGGCACTTCCTCTGGTTTAAGTTTCATCCTTCACTTTGACCGTCGCGTCCTTCTCGTACTTGTCGCAGTCCTCTACATCACATCCCCGGGTATGCTTCGTTCCGGATTTTAAAATGTATTCGCATTTGATCCCGGATTTTTTTGATTGTAAGTGACTGCTCTGTATTTACAGGTCCTGCACAAATGGCGGTCAGCGTTCTTCCCCTTTGTTTCCGCCAGCTGATTCCGGATTTTCTTTGCCGCGGCCCATACAGTAACATATTTTATTCCCGTCTTTTCCGCGATTTCAGTATTTGGAATCCCCTGCCTCACATAAGATTTAATTCAGATATTCCTTCAAAACATCTTCCAGCCCTTCCCTATCTCCATATTGTATTGCACAAATGATTTCATCATCAGCCTGTACAATAGCATCAATAATCTGTTCGATTGTATATTTTTCTTCACTCATTTTTTAATGTCCTTTCATTCTTTTGCATTTCATCCCCTTGCAGAAATACAACTTCGTTCTCCTCCTTGTCAAAACCCAGTCGTATTCACCAACAATCTCCCTCCCACATACCTCACATATTTTCACGTCTTCAGCTCTTGCCTTTCCATCTTTCTTCATCTGTTCTCCTTCCTATTTTCTCTTTTCCCCATCCTCCGGCACTATAGGCCGGAAGATGAAGAAAGATGGCTTGTACGCTGTGTGACATACCTACCTGTGTATCCATACGCCTATTCCAGCGGAGGTACCTTCCTTATGATGTCCTCTATATCTACGATCGTGCTTTTCTGCCCGTTCTGCATCACCGGCCTGCTGCCGATGTCGATATATTCATAATCATACCATCCTGTTATAAATGTCACATATCCGGTCTCTGTCTGATTCCCGTTCCGGTATTCTACATGGTCCCCGATTGCAAGGCTTCCTGGCTCCATCTCCGGTCCTCCCTCACTCTAAATAATTTTTCCTGCTGATATCCATCCATTCTTCCCTGGTATGGCTCTTCTCATATTCTTCCTGGACGATCCGACAGAGCAGCTCCCGCATTTCCTGATTGTTATGCACGGCCTCTGGCCCTGCCCTGTGATGGTCCAGGCAAAGGTCTACTTTCAGCCCTTCCGCCTCTGAAATATCTCGCTGTCCAGATCCGAAGATGATATGATGCTCTTCGGTATATTTCTCCCTAAGATCATTGTGCAGCCTCGCACAAAGGAAACAGGTTCCCCTTGCCGTGTTCAGGATGCTTTGCTTATGCCGCTTCCTTTTTTTCTTCCATTGCGGCTTTGGAATCGCCAGTCCGCTGTTTTCACTCAACAATATCAATCTCCTCTCCATGATCATCCACTTCCGCTTTCAGCCACTTTTCCCATCGTCCAGCGTCAGTCAGTTCCGTAAATGTCTTGTTTCTCAAATCTTTTATGAATGCAGTTATATATAAGGCCGCCGTATATTCTGTCTGTTTATCCAAGTATGCTTTTCTGGTACCATACGGCCTGACCATTTTTTCCGGATCTTCTACCTCTTGGAAATCTGCTTCCCGTTCAGTATTTTCAGTCGTTATTTGCGCCGGCGCAATTTGGTTTTGACCTGTTTCTTCCGGTTCGTTCATGAACTGAGGGCAATATTCCGGCATATCTTTCGTAATTTCCATCTGCCCCGGAATCTCATCATCTTCTGTCATGCTCTCTGGAATACTTTCCGCATTCATCAGAGATTCCGTCTCTATAGAATCCTCTTCCGCCTCCGTGTTTCCTGTCGTTATTTGCGCCGGCGCAATTACATCTTCTTCTGTTTTCTCATAATCCTCTGCATTTTTTTCGATTCCACCCTGTCCATCCGGCAGCTTGTCGGTTTTGTTTTTCTCTGGTTCATACTGACCTTCCGAATCTTTTTCAGCGGAGGCCTGCTGCCTGTCTGAATCTTCTTCTGCAGATTCCTGCTGCCCGTCCGGATCCTCTTCATCTGGCTTCTGCAGTTCTTCTGAATCTCCATGGTCAGCTTCCCCGGCCTGGGCAGCGTCTGCAGGAGCACTCTTTTCAGCTTTTTCTTTCCCGAAGTATCTCTGCCAGGTATTCCTGCCTGCTGCCGACTCCCCGAAAATATCCACCGTCACCTTGATGAACTCCTCCCAGGTCATTTCCTGCGGGGACGCGCCGAACTTCTTGACCGCAATCTTATCCTCATACATGATCAGAAAGAACAGGCCTTTCTTGTAGGACCGGTTTCCTGACGGGTTGATAATCTCCACCAGGTTCTTGATGTTTTCCTTCTCTGTCCCAAGGTCCTTTTCAGAAAATACCGCATTCAGAATCTCTTCGTTATCCTTATAAAAATTCTCGACCACCTCCCGGAGGTCATCGGCCACGCCCGTTTCCGGCTCTGCCTTATTGAACTTTTTCAGATCCCGGATATCCTGCCTTGAAGTTTCCGGCTACACCATGCAGCGATCCTCCTCCGGCAGCTTCAGCATCTCTTCCAGCTGGCTCCTCCCTAGCTCCGCATATTCCGGACTCAGTATCTCGGAATATCCATCTACGGAATACTCCCGGTTGATGCTGATAAACCGGCTTGTGGTAGATGCTTCCAGCCCCAGCTCCGCCTTGGCAAACTCCGCAATGCTCTTATATCCGTCATTTTCATATAGCTTCTGTTCCTCAATCTGTCGGAGCATGAAGCCGATCCGCACAAAGCTCTGCTTGATCCCAAGCAGTTCCCTTCTCAGCTTCTGCTTCATCTCCACCCAGTCAGTGAGCGTCATCTGTATATATTCCATGTCTGCCTCCTTATGCTATTTCTATTTCCACCGTTTGTATCGTTTCGGTCAGCGTTCCCGTTTTTAATTTCATCAGCCAGGCGTCCAGCCATGCTTGCATATTTTCTTTGTCCGGTTTCCCGTCCTTATTTCCGTACCACTGGATGATCCTTGGATTCCTGGCATCTATCTCAACCGTGATGTATGGAACATCCGGTTCTGTCTTGTGTCTCAGCATCAGTATGTACGTCTTGCCTGTGTTGTGTTTACTCAGGTAAGTGTCTCCTCCCACACAATGATGAAGCAACCGCCCCTCCATGACAATTTCCTCCGCCGACCTGGCTGGTCTGATGATATAGCTGTCATCCTCGTAAAAATATTTATTTCTTAGGCTTCTATAGGTGCTGCGTATCTCTGGATACTTCTCTGCCGCTTGTTTTAGATGTTTATCCATCTCCTCTTTGTTCGTTTCCAATACCATCTTGGTATGTGCTGCCCCTAAATCCCGCGGCTGTTGATATACAGTATTGTTAAGATCATAACCCAGGTTTAGCCTCATGCTCAGATAGTCCGTATAGGTTGTGGCCGTGTTCCTGATCCGCTCTGATGCACTTCCGCACTCTGTCCCATATTCGCATCCGGCATATTTTTCTATACGGTTGAGTAGTTTCTGCAATGTCATGTATCTGGTGGCCATTTCCACCTGCACGCCGCTTAGATTCGTCTCTGCCAGATGTTCGATCTGCTCATCTGTCCAGTTCTGCCCCTGACGTTTTTCCATCTGCATGACTTCCAGGAGCTGTATGTCTCCTTTCTTTCGGATGAGCTGCTTTACCCTTTCCTTCCGGATTCCCAGGAAGTGATTCGGCCGTCTTGCATTCTGATCAGCAATAATGCCGTAATAGCATTCGACCAGTTTTTCTGCCACGTTATCCAGCCCCATCTTTACCATGATCTCAATCTGTGGTGTCTGGATGTAACGCTCCAGGTAATCAATTGGATTGAGTTCTCCCACGCTCTTTGCGTATTCCTGTAATGCGCTGTACCGGAACATTGTCTCTTTCATTTCCTCATAGGTTTCCTGCATGACCGTACCGGCTTTTATTGAAATATTCTCCATACCGTACAGATTGCAATCATCCCAGAAAGTTTTCCCCGTATACGTATTATACTTGTGATAGTCTATCTGGGTCTTTTTGCCCGGCTCAAAATACGCTCTTGCAATCTCTGTTCCAGAAAGTTCTTCACAGGCGTTGTGCATTTCCACGCCTTTATCTCCACAAATAAATCCCAGTATCCACTTTTTCTCCACTTCCACATACCGCATGACCATTCCATTTTCTTTGTACTTCTGTCCCAAAAATAGAGAGATAGATTTACTGCTCGTTCCTTTCACTTTTCCCTGGCATTTATACTTTCCGCGCGCTCCGCACATCGGACAGGTACCATATCTGCCCTCCCTCGGTTCTTCCGTCCATCTCTGGAACTGGCTTTCATAGGAGATCCCGCTTCTCCATCTCGCGTCTGTTACTCCTCCACATTTGCTGCATGCTATCTTTACCCAGCTTCCACGTTTTTTGTAATACAGATAATGCTCGTTTTGGAAATATACTCTATTTGCTCTTTCCAGAATCTTTTTCTCCGGCAGTTCCTCAGTATGTGCCATTCTGTCTGCTAGTGCCTCCTGACGGCGCATACATTTTCTGTGCTCTCTGTTCCATCTTTCCGTTATCACAATATCGTCCTCATGCCTGTTTATGTATTCCCACCAGCGTTCCTCACGGTAGACGGTCACCTTGCAGAATTTTTTTATCCTTTCCAGATCCTCCGTGCTCTGCAGGACGTTTTCTTTCTCTGCCTGTTGCCATGTATTTATTCGTTCTGCCCATATCAGTCCTCCATAACTGCCTGTTTCCGCTTTCTTCCGTGTCCATTCCTCCCGTTCCGGCCAATATGTCCCGAAATCTTTCTTTGTGAGCACAATCCGCACCTCCGGTGTGTCTTTTGATCCTTTATGGTTCCGGTACACCTCCAGAAAAAAATGCTTTTCATGTCCCACGATCTTGACCGCTGTGACTCCGATATATTTCACATCTTTCTTTCTGCTGGTTTTCTTTAATCCCAAATACGGTATTTTCTCAATCGCTTTCTTTTTCATCCGTTCCGCCTACTTTCCCATGTAGTAGTCCCTGATGATCTTCTTTGCCCGTCCCATCCCCGGGATTCCGAGTGTCACCCTGGAAGCTGTTACGCCTGCTGCCTTCAATATATCTTTATCAATCCCGATCTGGTTCTTGAAGGACCATTTCAGCAGTTCTCCGATACATCCTTTTAAGGATCTCCCCTTCCCGCGGACCGCCAGGGCGATCTCCTCATTCTCCATGCACTGGCCTTTCAGATATTCCACCCAGTCCTCCATGATTTCCTTCGGCTTCAGCTCCACAGCTTCCACCTCAATCTTACCGATCGCTGCTGTCAACGGATCGCAGAGCATAGGCAGCTCCCCCAACATATACACCTCTACAATTTCCTTCTGGATCCCGTTCTCCTCCGCCATTGCTTTCAGGCTTCCCATGTCTCCTTCGTTGAAGAGATTTTCCGCCAGCTCGTTGATCTCCTCATAAGAATCAAACTCTCCAAATTTATCAAACACGTGTTCATCCTCCATTCTCGCAAAAATTCTTGTTTTTCCCTGATTTACTGAATGCGGAACCACTTTTCCACATTCCTCTTCCGATCTGCGGCAGTTTTCCCGCATGTCATTCCCTGTTTTCCTTGCATTTACTGAATACGGCGGCATTTTCCCGCGTTCACTGTCCTGCTTCCAGTAATTCCGTCAGCCGATGGCTGTAATCGTTGTGTTTACTGAATCGGAACACAATTTCATGCCGGTCCGCCAGCTCCGTGAACTGCTGCCACAAATCCCGGTTCTTCACTTCCCCTCCTCCGGCCTTCTTCCATTCACTCCTCCGCCAGTCTTCCAAGCTGCCCCGCTCCGCCGTATTCTTTACAAAGATACAATCCGTGTAGACCGTCACGCTGCACGCCACCTTCAGCAGGTCCAGCGCCCGGATGACCGCCAGGAGCACGCTCCTGTTGTAGGTGGTCTCCTTCTCTTCCCCGGATATCTCCCTGGTGACCGCTCCTTTGCTGCTTATGTACTCCACAACTGCCGCATACCTCCCATCCCGGATACACGGCCCTTGCAGGCTGGTCTTTACAAATACCTTCACTGTCTTCATATCAGATCCTCCTGTGCGGATTCGTCGGCTTCATCAGTGTGTAGTGCCTGTACTGATAGCCAGTTACCGGATTGATGCCCTCATGACATGTCCCCTTTTCCAGGATCCATCCCTTCTTCACATAGGGCTCCTTCGGCCAGCGGATCAGCCTCCGTATCTTCGGTTTCGGCAGGGGCATGTTCCTGGAAGCGGAAGAACTGGCTTCCCTGATCTTCTTTTCTTTTTTCTCCGGCTCCCCGGCCTTCTCTGTCTTCGTCATGTAAGCTGCCAGGTCGGCGAAGCCTCCCTTCTCATACATCAGCTGGCTGATCACCTTCCCATGGGGCCAGGCTTTTGTCAGCAGGATGTCCGTATCCTCGATCCGGTTGATCACCAGATGCACATGCCATGCACCCTTCGTACCGTGCTCGATATTCCGGATCCAGAAGATCTCATACCCTTTCTTCCGATACCAGTCCTTCATCTTCCGGATAAACTTTTTGAAATCCTCCTTCGCCCGCTCCATATCCGGAGGACGTTCCTCCTTCCGGTAGGTCAGCGTAGTAAAATAATCATTCTCTTTGAAATACTCCCGCATCCGCCACCTGGCCTTCTTCTCCCGGTTCATCTGGTTGACCTTTTCCATCTGCTCCGGTGTTGGCTTTTTCTTTTCCTCCCGTTTCTTCCCCGGAGCGCCATACCTTCCGTCATGGTATTCCTCTATCTCCATGAACTTTTCAAACCTGTACATTTTTCTTATCGTACCCATACATCCACGTCCTATTTTTAATATCTTTATCAAGTGATAAAATGGGCAAAAAATCCCCATTTCCCTTGACTTTCCGGCCCCACGGATGTATACTTATATTGTCTATATATCCATGTGGCCGAAAGCCATTTTTTTAACACATCCAGTGCGATGGATGTGTTATTTTTTTATTTTCAAGCTGCATCCATGCAGGATTGTATCCTATCCCGGAAGAAATTTTTTCTGTATCTTCCAGCTTACATCCTGCCTTCTCCGATCCTTCAGAGAATCAAATATTTCATTCCGTTTTCAATGGATTTCCTCTCTGCGTACTCTTCGACCTGTTCCATGGTGTCCAGCCCGGCAGGGGCGCACTGAATCGTATTGTCCTCCCACCGAATCCACGGCACCCATGCCATCCCACTGTGATCTATGTACTTTCCTGCTGCCATCTGTTCTCCTTCCATTCATTACGTAAGATTCTTAAATGTCCTTGTCTTTGTTTATCACTTTTTTCTCCTGTCCGCCCCTATATATGCGCTAAGATATCATTGATCAGGGCGATACCGGAATCTCCTTCCGTATTAATCCGCCGAGTACCGCCGCTGGCATACTTCGCTATCACTGCGGAAGGACCATACTCCAAATCTGTAAGGTCGTGGTAGGCCTTGGTCTTTTGCAACGCTGTCAGGAGCAGTTTACAAATCGCTTGTTTATCCTCTTCTGCTTGGTCCGGTCCGTATACCGGATCAAGTCTTTCATATATCCAAGCTATGTCCTTTGTCAAGCCAAGTGTTTCTTCCGGTATTTTTTCATCCCCCCAGATATGACCTTCTGTTTTTAAGATTGTTTCTACAGTGTACTTCATAATCAACGATTCCTGTTTACTTGTTAGATCATAGGAATCAATAGTTAAAGCCATGACTGCACCGATCAGCACAGCCAGATCCTTTTTCGATACTATTGCTTCGTTTTCATTGATCTTTACCATTTACAAAACCCTCACTTTCAGTTAGAATATAGTTGACTGATTTTCAGAGCACTCAACGGTTGCCGCCGTTCTTGAGTGCTCGTTTTTACTTCCACACAATGTCCCCGTCCTCTTCCCTGTAGTGGAACCACTGGCCATTTTCGTATCTGATCCGCACGGAGCCATCCGAGTCCCGCCAGATCCCGGTCACGTCTCCCTTATCCCAGCGCATCTTCCTGTTCTCGAAAACCTGTTTATGCTTTTTGATGCACTCGTCTACCAGATGCAAAAGTGGTAGGCTCTTTATGTCATATTCAATCTTCAAATGTAATCTTCCTCTTCTTCATAATCTGAAATACACCACCAGCGCCATGCAGGACAGATTCCCCAGCACATACCCCAGTGCGATGCTGCAGGCGCATAGTATCAGCGCTTTTCGCTTCCTCCGTTTCTTCTGTCTGTGCCTTACAAATGCGCGGTCATATTTATCCATAGGCTTGTCCTTTCTACCGCCCTCAGGCGGTTTTTACTCTTTCGAATCCGATTCCTTTCATTGCCTGGTCAAACTTTTTTTCAAGCAATTTGCAGAGTTCCTCCCGGGGAATATCTTCCTGCCTGACCCATTCCCCATTGATCTTAATCATGCTTACCACTTCAAATTTCTGCATTTACACCACCTCACTGCATTTTATGAATCACTGGTTGTACTTGTTGCTTAATCTTTTTACTCTTTCTCAGTCACAGTAAAGGGCACGATAGACTCTGGAATATAATTGACTTCATATTTATACTTATTTACCTTCGCCCCGCCCAGATCCTCGATCACATACATCGTATTTTCATTCAGTCCAATGATGTGCTTCTTATATGTACCATCTTCCATCTCACAGATAATACTGATCTTATTTTCATTTGATGCATCCAGAGAGAACGCCCCGATCACTTCAAATTCCACTTTATCTGTCCTGGAATTGATCACGGCAAATCTCCGGAGCACATTGAAATTATCAGCTTCTAAGGAAATATTGCTCGATACCTTTTCAGCCTCCGCACACCCAGTCATCCCTAAAGATAGAATCATTGCTAATGCTGCAATATATTTTCTCATTTTTTTACTGTCTCCCTTCTCTCAATTTCATCTAAATATTCAATAATCAAAGAATTATTCTCTTTTAGAATCTGATTGTTCCGTTCAAGAAACTGAATATTCTCTTGAATCTGAACATTCATATGCTTCCAGGCAATAATTTGACTACACAGATTCACTATCAAAAGACCAAAAAGCACTATTATTGAAATTCTCAACTTTAATATCTTTTTATCAATCGCTTCTTTTGTATTTATCATCCGTCTACACCACCTTCTTCCATTCTGCCTGTAAATTTCTTCCAGCGCTCCTATAATTTACATACAGGGCACTGCCATGCCCGAGTATGAAAGAAAGGAGACTTCCTTATGAATTTAGCTGACAAACTTGCATTGATTGTCTGTGAACAATGTAAACGGAACGAAAATGAGAGTGATGTTGATTTTTCTACTCGTCTTTTATCTGTTTACAATTCCTGTTACGATAATATTGCCAATATTCTTCAACAGGAAGACCAATCAATTGTAAACGAGTCTGTAAACGACTTTCTAATCAATAACTAATTTACCTAAAAAAGGTAACAACTTTAGCGCATCTGCCAGTATGCGGGATGCGCGATCAACTGTTAATTCATCCTCACACAATATTTTTATAATTTTTCTTATCGTTTCTTCGTCTTCCAGGTTTGATGTAAAACCAAGTGCCTTCCTTCCAGCAGCATTCACCTCTATACCACCTCCTATCTGCTTGCAAATTTCTTCCTGTTCTCCTATAATCTAGGTACAGGCTCCCGCCAGAGCTGAGTATTTAAGAAAGGAAAAAATATATGGAAAAAATCATTCAAAGTGAATCTGTGTTTAATGATGAATCTCCTTTTCATACTTATGATGTCGAAAAATATGTTTCATCTAAAACCGGACGAACTTTCTTTTTTAAAGAATGGATTCGTCATAACTACGATCCCGCAGGAAGCGTAATAGTTCTAACCGCAAATGATGGAACAAATGATGCAGCGCAAGTAAAAGTGCTTAAAAACGAATCTAAATACTATTTAGAATTTTCCAGAATATCAAAGCTCTCTTTGTAGATATTTTTTACTTCTGGCATATCTGCTGGGTTTGTAACAATACATTGGGTATATTTTCCTATATCAAATATGCCCAGTGAATATTTATTTTCAACATCCACAATCTCTACTTTGTTACTCCGACTGCCATCCCTATTAAAAATACGCAAGAAAGTTACCCTTCCATTTTTTATTTTTTTCATTTACCCACCTCCTTCTCTTCTGCTTGCAAATCTCTTCCGATTCCCCTATAATTTAGGTATAGGCTCCCGCCAGAGCCGAGTACGAAAGAAAGGAGAATTTCCATGAATCAATATGAAGAAAAATTACTGTCAATGATTAGACAGTCTTTTAAACATGGAAGTCATCATTACAACTCAACTATTTTAAAGATTCCAATGTAGTGCAAGAACTTATTTTGCCAGATCAATCCTCCGAGTACGTCTCTGATTTATGCTGGAACTTGAAGTCGAAAGGATACATCTTTTGTAGTCCCGGAGACAATTTAGCAAATAATATAGTCTTGACTGACAAAACCATTATCTACATGGAAAACCGCTTTAAAAACGGTATAAAAGATATTGCTATGTTCCTTTCAAATTTTTTGCCGTTTAATCTCTAATGCTCTATTACCATAGCTGTATCTGGTTCTCCTGGTACAGCTTCATTTTCATAAAAAACAGGATATGGTGCATCGGTTTTATGAAAGTTTTTAGCATGACTTATATTTGTTGTGTAATTGCAATCACCTCCATTTTTATAGCACCTGGTTTTTTTACACTTTTCCACTTCACCATCACATGAATAAAATACTTTTTCTGTATTCTCTTTCTTCACTTACACTGTCTCCTTCTTTACTTTTCCAGTGAACTTGTCCCATTTATCCCCTCGAAAACTTTTCCACATTTTGGTATCAGAGCATTTTTCCTATACCAAAATTGAATTTCTTGGTAAGCATCATCAAGAACTTCTAAAGTCATTCTGTTATCCGCCATACACTGTCTGATAGCATTCACAAGAATAGCTTGTTCCTTTTCCATATCAACGCTATCAAGATGTTCTGAATTCGTCTCAGGATTATTTCTCTGGATTGTTTTTAGTTTTTGTTTTATCTTCTTTATCATTTTCATTTACCTGCCTCCTTCTCCGCTTGCCTTGGTGCATTCCTCCCAAGCAAATAATCAATGCTTACGTTAAATTTATCTGCTATCTCTTAACCCGAGCAGATATTCCATTGATGTTCCAAAAAATCGAGACATTTCTAATAATTTAGAACTTGGAATATCAACAGATTCATTTATCCAGTTGTAATATGTTTTGGTTGAGACACCAAGTTCTTTTGCTGTCTCTCCTTTTGACATCTGTCTTCTTGCCCTTTCTGCCTCAATATTGACCAACATCTAATACCTCCTTCCGTTTTAGGTATCATTTTTTGATACCTTTTGCAGTCATCATATACCAATTTTTGATACGTATCAACAGATTTTTTAAAAAAAGTTACCAATTTTTGATACATTAATATTGACACGTTGTAAAATATTTCATATAATGCAATCAACAGGAGGTGAAATATGAAACTTGGAGATAGACTTGTTCAATTAAGAAAAGAAAAGAATTACACGCGCGAAGACTTTGCCAAACTTTTAGGCATTTCAAAATATACTCTTCGTAATTATGAATTAGGAGTGACAGAACCAGGACATCCATTTCTTATAAAAATAGCAGAATTGTTCAATACTTCCATAGATTATATACTTGGATTGACGGAAGAACGAGAAATTTTACATTCCTACGAACTTAAAGCATTAGAATATGACCATATAAAAAAATACCGCTCTCTTGATGATTCCGGCAAAAAACATATTGATTATGAATTGGATAGAGAATGCGAACGAATACAGCAAATCGAAGAAATGAAAAAGCAATTAGCAACAGAACTTTCCGAAGAGATAGCTCAAGCCTGTACCTACCCCTACCTCGGAAAAATTGCCTGCGCCGGTACCGGCTTTTACTTCGATGACATCCCAACGGACACGATCAAGGCCCCTTATGTGGAAGGCGCTGATTTTATCATTGGGGTAAGCGGCGAATCCATGGAGCCAGATTACCATGACGGCGAAAAGCTCTACGTCCGGAAAGTGGAATACCTTAGGAACGGCGATGTAGGTATCTTCACCATAGGGAATGAATGCTTCCTGAAAGAACTTGGCGAAGATGGCCTGATATCCAGAAATAAGAATTATGATGATATTCCGGGAGATGAAAAGGTTCGGCTGATCGGAAAAGTGATCGGGAAAGTTGAGTTATAACCGCACCAGCGATTATATAAAAAGGAGTATAATACATTATGTCAACCATAGAAAAGCTATATCTATCAATAGTAAGCGGTACACAAGACAAAAACACTAAATTTAGGGATTTGCAAAAACTTCTTGATATTTTAGGTTTTGAATGCCGCATAAAAGGGGATCATTTCATATATTCTTATGGTAACCTTAGAGAAAATATAAACATCCAGCCTGACAGCAACATGGCGAAACCTTATCAGGTCAGGCAGATCCGGAACTTTTTGCAGAAATATCAAATCAGATTATAGGAGGTACGCACATGTATAAGTATGAACGTATTATTTACTGGTCAAACGATGATAATGCCTTTATTGTAGAAGTTCCAGAACTTCCAGGATGCATGGCTGATGGCAAGACCGTTGAGGAAGCGATCGCCAATGCAGAAGTTATTATAAAAGAATGGATTGAAGTTACTATTGAACGCGGGCTTGAAGTTCCAGAGCCTAAAGGACGGTTAATGTATGCCTAAAGGAGGACGATTATGTCATTACCACAAAAACAAGTTCTGAATATGATAACATTGTCTGTACGGGTAAAGTGGTAGGAAAGTATTGAAATGTAAACGTAAATTGAAAGGAGTTTATATGAATAATATGGAGGCAATCTATGAATGAACAAGATACTAAAACAAATGATTATGGGCCTGATTATATAGGTAATGTAATACGAATATTAGATACTCAAACTTTAGTGGTAAATGCTGGTGAAGCAAAGTTGAAAAAAGGAGATGAAATCAAGGTTTATACCCAGGTAGAACCCTTGTACGATGTAGATGGTTCTCTTTTATGCATGTATGAATATACAAAAGATACTTTGACAGTTACTGATGTAAATAAGAAGTATTCTGTGTGTCGAAAGATGAAGAAAAAAACTGTTGAATCAAGTATGACCTCCGTTGCAACTATTTTATCCTTGTCCCCGTTGTTTGATGAAAATAAAGAACCTATTCCTTTAAATATCAATGATAACGATATTTCTCCTATTAAAGATTTCAACCGTAAAATACAAATAGGAGATCCTATAAAATTGGCGTAAATTTCATCATTATACAGTACTTGTTATGTGGTGTCTACTTGACAAATAAATTTTCTAATGGTAAGATGGATTCGAACAGAGATGGTCGCCGCACAAGGTGACTGGAGAAGCCCTCTTCCCATTATTTGGTAAGGGGGCTTTGACTATTGTGGAGAATATAACAGATTATGATAAACCTTTTTTGACCTATGAAGAGCAGATGGATCTTATGGAATCAAGAAATATCATAATCCAGAATAGAGATTTTACACGCCGAGCGTTAAGCGGATTGTCTTATTATACAATAATTAACGGTTACAAAAATACTTTTCTATCTCAGATTGGAACTGATAACTTTATTGAAGGAACTAAATTTGATGACTTATATACCCTCCATATGATTGATACCAACTTAAATACTATAATTTTAAAATATATTCTATTTGTTGAAAGGTATTTAAAAACAAAATTATCCTATATTATCTCAGAAAATTACGGTGTTTATACCAATATTGAGGACTTATCCAATTGTAATCCAAAAGATTATCTTTTTCGGGGTAATTATAGCCGAAGTGCATATGGACGAAATAATATTCTTCTTAGAATAAAAGAAACCCTGACTTCAAACCGGATAAATCCGAGCGTTGCTCATTATGCGAATGATAAAAACCATATCCCTGCTTGGATACTAATGACAAACCTTACTTTTGGCTTAGCAATCAAATGGTACAGTATTTTAAAAAACGATGATAAAGCACGTTTGTGTACAGAATTTATTCCTGAATCAGATATTTCGATTTCAGATAAAAAAGAATTTATAACTATTGCTTTTTCTTTACTGCGTGAGTATAGAAATCGAATTGCGCATTCGAATAGAACCTTTAATGTTACAGGTCTTCCTGTTCTCCCTAAAAGACAGCTCTTGACATTATCACGCAATGCGTTGTCACCTGATGAATATAACAAAAACTTTGGAAAAAGCGATCTATTTGCTGTTATACTTGTTTGTTTTATACTAATAGATGACCGTTACATATTATCTAACTTTTTAAGAGATTTAATTTATATTCTCGATCCTTATAAAACTATTGTCATGAATAGAAGTACTATATTAAAAATTCTAGGACTTCCAGAGAATTTAAACGACAGGTTAAAGCAACTTTTATTAGAAAAATTTTCCGACATCAATGTTAATCAAAACAATATTGAAAGGACGTGACTACATGCCATTACCACAAAAACAAGTTTACACATCAGAAGACTATTGGAACCTTCCAGACGGCCAGCGTGCGGAGCTGATTGATGGGAAGCTATACGCCATGGCACCGCCGAATCGGATACATCAGAAGTTAGTCAGTCGATTAACACAGACTATAGGCTCATTCATTGATTCTAACAAGGGCGCTTGTGAAGTTTATCCTGCCCCATTCGCCGTCAATCTGAATGCGAATGATAAGATATGGGTAGAACCCGATATTTCTGTTATCTGTGACAAAGATAAACTGTCAGATCGTGGATGTGAAGGCGCTCCGGACTGGATCATAGAGATTGTCTCCCCAGGCAATCCTAAGAATGATTATACGATCAAATTATTCAAATACCGTACTGCGGGTGTCCGTGAATACTGGGTCGTAAACCCGATGAAAAAAGTTGTCCAGACGTATACTTTTGAAGGCATAGAAGAGTCAGACGTATATTTCTTTGATGATGAAATACCTAGCCATATATTTGACAATCTGACTATCAAGATCTCTGATTTACTGTAATAAACGAAAACCGCCCCTGCGCCAACAGGAACGGCTTTCACGTAGGCAATCATGTCATGCACGATGCGCGTGATATAATCCCCCACAAACAATAGGATTATAACACGCCTGCACCTGTTCTGGCAAGGTGCTATTTTTATACTTATTTTTATATACTGTACAAGGAGCGTGATATAATGTCAGATTCAGACACAAAAATCGACAAAAAGGCCTTCGTTACTAAATACGGTTACGGATATGTACGGGTCAGTACCGAGAAGCAGGAAGAACTCTCGCCAGAATCCCAAGCTAAACTCCTTCGCGAGCATGCTTCGAAAAATAATATTATCCTGCTGGAAATTTTCTATGAGGTCGGCATATCCGGCCGGAAGGCTGATAAACGTCCAGAATTTCAGAGGATGATCAGCTTGGCGAAGTCCCAAGAGCATCCTGTTGATGTGATCCTGGTCTGGAAGTACAGCAGGTTCGCCCGAAACCAGGAAGAAAGCATTGTCTATAAATCTCTGCTGAAAAAGCAGCATAACATCGATGTAGTCAGCATATCCGAGCCATTGGTTGAAGGACCCTTCGGCAGCCTGATCGAAAGGATTATTGAGTGGATGGACGAATACTACTCTATCCGCCTTTCTGATGAGGTCCTGCGCGGGATGAAAGAAAAGGCCCTCCGCGGCGGATACCAAGCAGTCCCCTGTCTCGGATATCAAGCTGCTGGCGGCGGAAAACCATATTTGATTAATGAGGAAGAATACAAGATTGTTTCCTATATTTTTGAACGATATGATGTCTATGATGATGACTATACTAAGATTGCCCGGCAGATCAATCTTTTCGGATACCGGACCCGGCGCGGGAATCCTTTTGAGGCCAGAGGGATTGAGCGGATCCTGACGAATCCTTTTTATTATGGTCTGGTTGTCTGGAATGGATATTCCTTTATGGGACCGCATGAGGCACGGCTGACAAAGGAACAATTTGACGCGCGCATGAAGAAGATACACAGCCGCTACTCCCCCATGAAACGCCGCGATATTTCGGCCTGCAGGCACTGGCTTTCCGGATTGCTTAAATGCGGTATCTGCGGTTCTTCCCTGGCTTATAACGGGAGCAATCGGCGCTCTCCCGGTTTCCAGTGTTACAAATACG
Organism: Lachnospiraceae bacterium M18-1; assembly: GCA_000403295.2. Classification (GTDB taxonomy): domain Bacteria; phylum Bacillota; class Clostridia; order Lachnospirales; family Lachnospiraceae; genus Schaedlerella. The sequence continues at coordinate 39,340 of KE159610.1, forward strand.
CGAAGGGCATGCATGATGGTTCTTCCTCTATCAGTGAAAAGAAAGCGATTACCGGGGTATATGAGTATTTTGAAAAGCTCCTTGGCGGCATGGATTTTGAATATGAATACCGAACGCCTGAATCTGCTGATCTGGCTTCCCAGCGCGCCTCCCTGATGAACGAGCTTGAAAAGATAAGCTCCCGGGAAGCACGGATACGTCTTGCCTTCGAAAATGGTATTGACAGCTTAGAGGAATACAAGGAAAATAAAGAGAGACTTCAGCGGACCCGAGTTGCGATTCAGAACCAGATTTCAGAACTGGACTCCGCTGCTTCCCCCAAAAAGCCCTCCAAGGAAACCATCCTCGCCTGCGTAAGAAATGTCTATGATGTGATCAAGGATCCGGATGTGGACTATGATACCAAGGGAACCTTTATGCGGAGCATTGTGGAGGATATCGTCCTGGATAAGAAAAGCCGGCAGCTGGTATTCCACCTGTACATATCATAACCCCTGTAAATACAGGGGTTATATCTGATTATCTGTTTTAGCAATATGGTGGACCGGACGGGGAATTGGCAGCGTCCATGCGGTACCTCTCGCAGAGATATACGATGCCGTATAAGGAAGTGACTGGGATTTTGACGGATATCGGTAGAGAAGCCCCTGAAATGTTCCATCTCAGGGGCTTGCGCTTTTTTTAGCGGTCTACCCTGTGGACAGTTTACGCTTTTTGCAACCGTGTAGCTCCATTTGAGGGGGAGCAGGTTCAAATACACATCAATATGGTCTTTATCATTCACAACCATTTTATCTAAAATTTCTTTGTAAAAATCATCTTCATATTCCACACCGTTTATAAGCTCATTCATCGCTTCTGTAATTTCAGCGACAAGCTCTTGCTGTTTTTCAATCATCTCCCTCTGTTTGTCTATGCTGTCTATCACGGATTGCAGTTCAGCAATCTCATTCTCACATTTTGCCCTTGCTGCTGAAAATTCATCTCTGGTAATATCGCCAGATGTATAAAGGTCAATGAGATTTGTGCGTTTTTGTTCAATGGCTTTTATCTGTGATTTTAGTTTCTCACTATCTGTACCTGCGGTATCCATTGCGATAATAGACTTGATAATAGCAAGCAAATTGTTAGTGATTTTCTCCTTATTATACTTTAAGCTGCTCGTGACAAGGTACATGATGTGGATTGCATCTTCGTTGCGTATACTAAGTCCACTGCATCCAACTTGATTCCCTGCTTTGTCCACATGAGGGCTTCCATGTCTTGCAGCTTCAAGACACCGCCACGCCTTATAGCGGCTCCCATTTTTTCGGGTTTTATATCTCGCCACATAACTTGAACCGCAGCATCCGCATTTGATTTTCCCAGAAAATGGATAACGGTTGCTGTGTTTCGCTTTGCCCTCCTGTGAAAGCGACTTTTCATCCAAAATGCGGTTTGCCTTATCGAAAAGCTCACGGGAGATAATCGGCTCATGATGGTCTTTGATAATTACAAATTCCTCTTGCCCTCGGTTATACTTCTTTTCATGGGATAAAAAGTCTGGCGTATAGGTTTTCTTCTGCACCAAATCACCGCAGTATTTTTCATTGCGGATAACACGGAGAATAACTGTATTCTGCCATTCCTTTACCCGCATGGGCTTAATGCCCTCCTCCCGAAGCTCACGGGCAATCACATGAGTTCCTTTCCCCTCATTTACAAACTTATGGAAGATAAGACGGACAACTTTTGCCCCATCCTCGTTAATATACATTTTGCCATCTTTCACATCGTAGCCAAGCATACTCCGCCCAAACACAACTCCCTGCTCCATCTGGCGTTTCTGCCCCCATTTCACACGCTCGGAAGTCTTACGGCTTTCCTCCTGTGCAATCGAGGACATAATGGCAAGGCGAAGCTCGGCATCGCCGTCTAAAGTGTTGATGTTATCATTCATAAAGATAACACCCACGCCGTGCTTTTTGAGGTCACGGGTATAGAATATACTATCAAGGGTATTCCTCGCAAAACGGGAGATTTCTTTTGTTACAATCAAATCAAAATCACCGTTCTTTGCACACGCAATCATGCGGTTAAATTCTTTCCGTTTTTTTGTATTCGTACCAGAGATGCCTTCATCTGCGAACACTTCATAAAGCTCCCAATCGGGATTACGTTCTATATATTGTCTGAAATAACGCTGCTGGCTTTCAAATGAATTTGCCTGGTCTTCGTTGTCCGTAGACACACGGCAGTATGCGGCAACCTTTCTCTTTGTGTGCTGTATCTTCCTTTCTTGATTTAGGGTTTCGTATTTATCTATTGACATAAGAATATCTCCTTTCCCGACAATCCCTTGCCGTATTTTCAGTATAGTTAATTGAAAATGGTATGTCGAATGTGCAAATTTGTAATTCTCACACTTGACTATGTAAAAACGTCAAGCGGTTATGCCTGACGTTGCTTTTTTCTAATTTAGACGATATTGTTTTTCAAGCTCAAGCAAACAGCGTTCCCGCTGTGATGCGGTCAACAGATTCCGTTTTTCTAATGATAAAAGGATTGACCTTTGAAAATTCATAAGAAATGCTGCGTGTTCCTGCTCATTTAATTCTGGAACAGGCTCGCCAACATACCTAAATTCTCTATGCTCCAACAGGCAACACCTCCCTCATTCTCAATGTATGAGCGAATGATTGTACCATATAACGAGGGAGCTAATCCTTTTTTTGAACGCTGTCATCATGCAGCGGACAACATTCATGAGCAGGTAAAGAAGCCGAGAGCCTGCCCTGCTTCATCGGGCAATGCGAATATCCGTTTAATCCAATACTGATTGCCAATGCTTTGTCCATTGCAGGAAGAAAACGCTTGTCAAGAGTTCCCATATACTCCCGCAAACGTCGCTTATCAATCGTCCGTATCTGTTCAAGCAGGATGATAGAGTCCCTGTCAAGCCCCTCAACATCCTTTACTTCGGTATGTGTCGGTAATTTTGCCTTTGTCTGTGTTTTACCTGTTATGGCAGCGATAATGACTGTCGGGCTATGGCTATTTCCTATATCATTAGAAATGATAAGTACGGGTCGTATGCCGCCCTGCTCCGAACCGACAACGGGATTAAGCTCTGCGTAGTAGATGTCGCCACGCCTAATTGCTCTTTCCATATTCTTTAGAACCTCCTATCTGGATTTAGGCAGGAATACCCTGCCTATGTAACAGCCAGACGCAAGGAAGTATTTAAAGTCGAAAGCACATAAAACAAGCCCTGTTCCGATAGACCGCCCTGCATCTGGCATTATGATAAAAGGCATTTTCTATTTGTCCCCGACACCCCGAAAATGCTGATGCGTGATAACGCAAAGGGAAGTCACCAAACGGTCAGCAGCGAACTGACGCCACGGGAATTGCACCCCAACTGTCGGTCTGACAGAGCCGCCCCCATTGCCTGCGGCGGATTGGTTACCGCTCGGACTGTGGCTGGACGGGAGTATCATTATCCTCTTTGTGGGTCATGGCGGAATCGGGAGCTGCCCGATATTTTCAGTCGATAATTTTCGCTTACTGCCTTTCGGCGGGTCATGGCGTATCGCTGCACACGCTTACACTTATTACAGCCACAAAGAGAATGTATTTGGTGAATGGGTATTCGGTTTTCAAAGAGCCGTCCCGTTTTTGCCATAACGGAAAACAGGTGAAAGGGTTTTTAATCCCCTTCACCTGTTTGCTCACTCAACTGCCACAACACAAGGCAATTATTTCATAAATTTTTTTATCGCCTTTAATGCCGCTTTTATGGAACACTGGACAGCTTGATATTTGCAGCCCTCCAGCTTTGCAATCTGCTCATAGGTCAGCTCCCCGAAAAAGTACAGCTTCAGCCTGCGCCGCTGCACTTCTGGAAGTTCGGAAACCGCCCTATGTAGTTGCTCGTATTCGCTGCTCTCTGAAACAATATCCTCAATCCGTTCTGCCTTATAAAAAGCTCGGTCATTCAGCGTTTCTTCGGTCAGTTCGGAGTGTTCAATGTGCCTGCTCACCCTGTTCAGATGGGATATGTCCTCAAGCTCAAATCTGTCAAATGTCTGGTACAGCATTTCGTCAATCTCAATATTCTGCTGCTTTCCACGCCCGTCCTTAAAAGAGAGGTAATAATGTCCCTCGGTTATCGTCAAAGTGTACGGATTATACTTGTCCTTTTTTCGGTTTGGATGCTTTTCAAGCATTGTAATTTCCTCCAATCAATCTGAATTTTTTTTGGAAATCCAGATTGACGGGCGGAGAACGGCATCCAATCCCAGAAACCGCCTTACTACTTGTTCTAACAAAAAACGACAAAAGAAAAACCGCAAAGGCTGTCACGCCCTCACGGTTTATAGATATAATTGTTCTTATATGTAGAGATTTGACTTCTACTTCTTGGGTAGAAAGCCCCCTTGCATTGACAAGGATTTTTTTAACAGGCTTTCCACCCATCCCCGATATGATATATGTAAATGAAAATTGCTATTTGCAGGCAATAAAAGTCCCTCCAAACTAAAGCAGGTTTGGAAGGACTTTTATTTTTGGCATGGCAAAGCAGCCCACCAAACGCTGTTTTTTTTATTTGGCGGGCTTCCCCTTACCTCTGGCACTATTTACAAAATGTGCTTTTGACCTATATTTTCTTCTCTATATTTATCACTTTCTGCGTCCACTCACGGTAAAACGCTTCTTCATGTGACACCAATAGCACTGTTCCCTCAAATTCCTCCAATGCGGTTTTCAACGATTCTTTCGCAAGCGCATCAAGGTGGTTTGTCGGCTCATCCATGATAAGGAAATTGCACGGCTTCATCATAAGCAGGCACATTTTAACCTTTGCCTGTTCTCCTCCGCTCAAAGTCCCGATTTCCTGCATGGCGTGTTTGCTTGAGATGCCGCAGCCTGCAAGACGCTTTCTCACGTCTTTTATCGCAAGCGACGGGTAAGCATCGGAAACAATCTGAATGGGCGTTTTTTCTATATCCGCCCATGCAAGCTCCTGCTCAAAATACCCAATCTTTACCTGCTCCGAAAAACGGAAACTCCCACTTAATGAGGGTATTTGGCTGATAAGTGTTTTTAGCAGGGTAGATTTGCCGATACCGTTAAATCCCGTCATAACAATTTTTTCTCCCCCTTTTATGGAAAAGCTGATATCTGACAAAACAGGATAGTGGTAGCCAACATCCAGATGTTTTACTTTTAGATGCTCTGTCGTAGTTAGCGGGAGAGCCGCAAACCGAAAATGCGGCTTGATTTCTTTCTGTTCCAGAGCTTCCATTTTATCCATTCGGTCAAGCTGTTTCTGCCTACCACGAGCCATTTTTGACTTTCTCCCCGCAATATTCCTGCGGATAAATTCTTCCGTCTTTTTGATGGTTTTCTGCTGTGCGGCATACTGTCTGATATAATCCTCACGGAGCAGTGCCTTTTTTCTCGTGAACTCTGAATAAGTGCCAAAATATTTCGTGATTTTCTCGTTGTCAATATCGCATATCCTTGTGGATATTTTCTCTAAAAAGTCATAGTCATGCGATACTACCAGAAAAGCGTTTGGCAGGCTGGAAAGATATTCGGCAAGCCATGTAACATGTTCCTTGTCCAAGAAGTTTGTCGGCTCGTCCAAAAGCAAAATATCTGGCTTCTCAAGCAGTAATTTTGCCAGTATGACCTTTGCCCTCTGCCCGCCGCTCATCTGCTCAATCGGTCTGTCTAACCCAACTGCCGTCAAGCCCAGACCTGTTGCCACCTGTTCTATCTTTGTGTCAATCAAATAAAACTCCTTACGTTCCAATTCTTCCTGATACCTTGCCGCCGTGCTTAGCTTCGCCATATCCCCATCCGCAGACTGGCAGTACAGCTCATTCATCCTGTTTTCTATCTCATACAGCCCAGAAAATGCGGATTGCAGGAACTCCCTCATCGCCACACTTTTTTCAATTTGGGCGTACTGGTCGAGATACCCTATTTTTGTGTTCGGCTGCCATACTATCCTGCCAGAGTCGGGGATAAGCTGCTCTGTGCAAATCTTTATGAACGTGCTTTTTCCTGCTCCGTTCTGACCGACAATCCCGATATGCTCCCCTTTGTTCAATGTAAAATCTGCATTTTTAAACAGATAATTTTCTCCAAAAGAATGTGTTAATCCCGTAACTTCTAATAAACTCATAATCATTGTCCTCTCTTTTTCCTGTCTGATTTTCCAAAATGGGCAAAAAAATAGCAGAAGTCAGATACTCTTGGTATCATGCCTTCTGCTATATCCGTTCCATCACAAACCGCTTTTAGGAAACAGCCCATATACAACAAAAGGCTACGGACAAAACACTGTCCATAGCCTGCTGCACACAAATTTGTACGGGAAAAGAAACAATATATGAAAAAGATATAAAATCCCTCTCATGTACTGCTGTATTTCCCGATGAAATCCTAACGTGTTATATTACGCTATACTCTGTACAATGTTTCATCGGATTTGATTGTACAGAGCTGATTTTCTTTTTAGGCGGAAGTTCGTTTGTAATGTAAAAGCTCATGAAACTGTTCTCCTTTAAAATTAGTGCAAATTATTTTAGCATGAAAATCAGCAGTTTGTCAAATCCTATTTTTATGAAATTTTCAGTTTTTATCTCTCATAATAGGAAATTTTATATCTTATATAAGAGGTATTGCATAATTAAATTAGATGTTACGCTTGTATAAAAACAGAGCCAACAAACTATGGTTTCCCACACGTTCATTGGCTCTGCATCTATGTGTCTGGCTCTATCCTATATACTTCTTTAACCGTATTCCCATTGAAAAATACGGCTCACTTAAATATTCTTCTTTGTCAATGCTGTACCCTCTTTTTTTATAAAAGGAAACCGCATGATGGTTATTTTTAAACGCCCATATTACAATTTCTTTATACCCTTGTTCCTCCGCCTTTTGCTCGGCAAAATCCATCAGCATTTTCCCAATTCCTTTCCCTTGAAATTGGGAAGCAACATAAATACGCCAGATTTCAAATGCCCCTGCCATATCCGCATCTGCCGTATCTCCAAAAGACAACATTGCCAACACTCGCTTTTCTTCCTCCCACACATACTCTGACAGTCTGCGGGCGGCAAAATCTGTCTTTAATCGGCGTGTCCTTGCTGCACATCCATCTGAATTTAACAGCAGCGGATTGACATATCCAGAATAAACATTTTTCCAGTTCTCATTTACAATGCCGCATATCGTATCAATGTCCTTTTCCTCTAATGGTCGTATCATTTCTTTCTCCTAAATATCGTTTTTCCATTCATTCCCAACCACTGTCACATGCAGATTTTTCACTTCTATCAATCTTTCCTGCCTGCATTTCGGGCAGTAGAGAGGATAATTTATCAGAATAGTATCCTCCCTTATTCTGCTGCGGGTCTTGCTCCCGCAGACAGGGCATAATATCCATTCTGTCTGTTTCAATTTCTTGCCTGCCTTTCTTTCAAAAATAATGGTACTGTTTCCGATGCCTGCATAGCAGATATACCGTCAGCATAAGCGTGAAAAGCTCCGCAAACGGTACTGCAAGCCATACGCCCGTTACCTCTAAAAATCTCGGCAATACCAAAAGGGTCACCGTAATAAATCCAAATGTCCTCAGGAAAGATATGGTTGCCGATGCCTTTCCATTCGATAACGCCGTAAATAATGCGGATGAAAAAATATTGCATCCAGAGGTCAGAAAGCTGAATGAAAAAATGACAAATCCATTCTTTGTAATCTCAAAAACATTCCTATTATCCTCCGCAAATACCTTTGCAATGCTTTCTCCGCCAAACAGGGAAAATAAAAATACAAATATGGAAATCCCCGCTATAAAGCAGAAACAAATACGGACGGTCTTTTTTAGCTGTTTTACATTCCCGCTCCCATAGTTATAGCTTACGACGGGGGCTGTTCCCATAGAAAAGCCAATATAAAGCGTTGTTAAAAGGAACTGCGAATAGATGAGTACCGTAATCGCGGCTACACCATCCTCGCCCAACAATTTCATCATTGTTACATTAAACAAAAATGTAGTTACAGCAGTCGAACACTGGCTTACCATTTCCGACGCACCATTGGAACAGCTTTTCAACAGAACAGATGCGTTCATGTTAGGCTTGCAAAAATGCAATTCACTTCTTTTCATCAGAAAAAATATTGTACCGATGATTGACGGTATCATATATCCGATGCCTGTCCCAATAGCAGCCCCTTTGATTCCCATTTGCAGCAAAACAATAAAAACATAATCAAAAACAATGTTGGCAATCCCCGCCAGAACAGCAAGCACTAAGCCTAATGTCGGTTTCCCCGCCGTCACAAACAGATTCTGATACAGCACCTGCATCATGTTAAAGGCGGCGAAAATAAGCTGTACCGTCAGATAATCCCTGCAATATGGGAACAATACTTTACTTGCACCCAAACCCCAGATGATTTCATCCAAAAAGAAAAGACCTGCCGCTGTAATCAGCAGACCGATAACCGCCCCTGCCACGACAATCAAAGTAAAATTGCTTCTGGCTTCCTCTGTGTTTCCATTCCCCATTTTCTTCGCAACAACCGCACTTCCTCCTGTCGCAAGCATCGTCCCCAGACCGACAATCAGATTGATGACGGGGCAGACGATATTGATGGACGACAGGGCATTCGTGTCTACAAACCTTGCTACGAAAATCGTGTCTACAATGGTGTATAATCCCATAAACAGCATCATTACCATGCTTGGGAAAGCAAATCGGATAAGGGATAAGGCGTTAAAGCTCTCTGCTAACGGGTTTTTCTGTGCTTCGGTCATTCTCTGATTCCTCCTTGTTTTTCGGTGGAAGCACGAAACGCTGCGTCGGGTAGCCATATTCCACAAGCAGTTCCCGTTCTGCAAATCCAAGACGGCGGTATTCTTCCCGCCAGCCCGTATCTGCCTTATCGCCTGCACGGTATGTCGTCAACGTAATCTCTTTCCCATAAAGCAACTCGTCTGCCAGCTTATCAAGGAACAGCTTTGTAATGCCGAGATGCCGATACTGCGGATGGACAGCCAGAAAGTCTATGCTGCCTGTGTCGGGCGAAAAACCCATCACGCCAATAGCCATATCGCCATCCCGCAATATCAGAGCCTTTTTATCCGCAATATACTGATGCAGGTTTGCGGTGTAATCTCCCTTATCCAGACATGGATAGCCGTCAACCGTGAGGCTTACCAGTTCCATCCAGTCATCCGCATCTTCGGGCGTGGCAAATTTTATATTGTCTTTTGTCAAATCCATTTTTACAAGCTCCTCCTTCAGATAGATTTCAAACTGTAACGGGTAAAAATTTTCCGTTTCCCGAAATTCCGCAGGGGAAGCCTTATACATCGCCTTAAAAATATCTGTAAATGCCTGCTGGCTTTCATACCCGCTCATAAGGGCAATCTCGATAATCGGTTTTGCAGAAAACACCAGAAGTTTTGCCGCTTCTGTAAGCTGCCGCCGTTTTGCGTAGTCGTGGATAGTCAAGCCGACGGCCTTTGTAAAAATCCGATGCAGGTGGTATTTGGAATAGTGCAGCGCCGATGCCACCATATCTAAATCCATCTTTTCATGCAGATGTTCTTCGGTATAGCGGATAGCCTGTGAAACAATGCGTACTGTCTGACCTTGCATTTTGCGACCTCCTTTCCTCGTTTTCACCCACATTTTTTAAACATTACGAAATGTCAAAGCGGGGGTTCAATGAGATATTGTAGCACAAGGAGTTTCCTTTCTTTTCATCATTCTTGCTATGTTTTAAACCATCTACATTTACAGCAGTTCTTCTTTCAATGCCCTTATCCATTCTTCTATTGCCTGCACTAATCGAAATTGCTGATGTAGAACCGCCATGCCCGTAGCAGGAATATCGGGGGCGTTTTCTTTTAAGTCCATATTCTCCTCAAGATAGGATTTCAGCACATTGATATTGCTCTCAATGTTATCCAGACATTCCCTCTGCTGTTCCTTTTCCATACTTTCTAAATTAACGATAACCGCATTAAAATCCAAGAATATGTGAATCGGCTTGCAGGATATTTCAAGCATCAGTTTCTCAAATTCCTCATTTCCTGCATCCGTCAAGGAATATATCGCCTTTTCGGGCATTTTTCCCTCTTTCTCCGTGCGGCTTGTAATAAGCCCCTTTTCTTCCAACTGGATAACCTTTTTATAGATGGATGGTGTGCTGATTTTTACCCATTTTGAAATGTTGCGGTATTCCACCAGTTTCTGAATATCATATGCACTCAAGGATTCCCGCTTCAACATTCCCAATACAATCAAATCAATGGTCGCCATTTAAAATCCCTCCTTTTTCTATTGACAACTACTATAAATTATAGTATTATAATTCCCGCAACACAATTACTGTATTTTATAGTAGTATAAACAATACTATTTGTCAAGAGAAAGGAGTTCAAAATGAACAGTCAAAGTAAAAAGATGGAGCTGCTCGGCAGCACATCCATACCAAAAGCACTTTTAGCAATGGGCATCCCAACAATGATTGGCATGTTGGTAAATGCTTTCTACAACCTTGTTGACGCATATTTCGTCGGCGGATTAGGGGAAAGCCAAATGGGGGCAATCTCCGTGGTCTATCCGCTCGGACAGGTCGTTGTCGGTCTTGGTCTGCTGTTTGGAAACGGTGCGGCTTCTTACATTTCCCGATTGTTAGGTCGTGGGGATAAGGAAAATGCGGATAAAGTGGCAAGTACCGCTTTATACAGCAGCGTATCCGTAGGGGCGGTCATCATTATCATTTCTATGGTGTTCCTGCATCCCATACTGAAGCTCTTGGGGGCAACCGACAGCATCCTGCCTTATGCCGCCACATACGCAGGCATTTACATTGTTTCCTGCATCTTCAATGTATTCAATGTCACGATGAATAACATTGTGACTAGCGAGGGGGCTGCTAAAACAACCATGTGTGCCTTGCTGACGGGTGCAGTACTCAATATCGCCTTAGACCCGCTGTTTATCTATGTGTTTGATTTAGGCGTAGCGGGAGCGGCGATAGCGACCGCAATCTCACAAGTCGTTTCAACCTGCGTATATCTGACCTATATTTTTCGGAAAAAAAGCGTATTCCGTTTTCGGGTTAAGGACTGCACATATACAAAAGAAACCATGTCTGAGATTTTCAAAATCGGCATCCCGACATTGGTATTCCAGATTTTAACGAGTGTGTCCATTTCCTTAATCAACAATGCCGCTGGCGATTACGGGGACTCTGCCATAGCAGGCATGGGCGTTGTTACCCGCCTTATTTCAATGGGCAGCTTGTCCGTATTCGGGTTCATCAAAGGCTTTCAGCCCATTGCAGGGTACAGTTATGGTGCGAAAAAGTTTGACCGTCTGCGTGAAGCAATCAAGACTTCCATCCTATGGTCTACGGTTTTCTGTGTGATTTTCGGTGTGATACTGGCTCTGTTCCCTACAGCTATCGTTTCCCAATTCACAAAGGGCGATGCCGAGATGATTCGCATCGGTGCAGCGTCTTTAAGGGCAAACGGCATTTCCATCATGCTCTTTGGATTTTATACGGTGTATTCTTCCCTGTTCCTTGCTTTGGGAAAAGGCAGAGAGGGCTTTATCCTCGGAGCTTGCAGGCAGGGGATTTGCTTTATCCCTGTTATCCTGCTTCTTCCGATGGTCTGGGGGCTAAATGGAATTATGTACGCCCAGCCGATTGCCGATGTGCTTTCCGCAGTCATAACGGTATTCATGGCGATACCGCTCCACAAAAAGCTGAATGAGATGCAGAGAAAAACTGCTGAAATAAGCCCAAACAACTAAATATCTTTTCTTTCTAACAAACAGAGCCGATGAGCTGTGAGTTTTCCCACAAGTTCATCGGCTCTGCATCTGTGTGTCTGGCTCTTTGATGACTGTTATTTTTAAATTTTTCGCTTCAATCAATGTTTCCTGCTTGCATTTCGGGCAGTACAATGGATAATTTATCAATACCGTATCTTCCCTAATCCTGTCACGGGTCTTATTAGAACAAATTGGGCAGCGCACCCATTCTCTTGCTATCATCAGAACATTACCTCCCTCTGTGCTTTGCTTTTTTCTTTTCCTGCCGCAGAGCGAATTGCCGCTCTTTCTCTGCTTCTTTCTGTTCTCTGGACTTCACTTTCCGTTCCAGTTTCCCTTGTTCATGTTGGAGCTTTAAGGCTTGTTGGGCTTTCGTTCCAATGCCCTTGTTTTCCAATTGGCTGTTGATTTCCCTCTGCATACGCTTGGGATTGATTTTTCGTTCTTCGATTTTTTCTGTTTTAACTGGTGGGCTGAATTTTAGCTTATGCCAGTTTTTGAGCAGAAAATCATACACTTCATAATCTTTCGGCTCTACGCCGAACGTAATCTTACAAACCTCATATTTGTCACCGTCTATACGCTCAAACAATCCAATCCAAAAGGGATTTTCAAACAGAATTGTCAAGCTGCTTTTCATTGCCATACCATCAACTCCCTTTAAACTGGTTTTCAAATTTATCAAGCCATTCTAACAGGGATTGGTATAACAAACGCTGCTGTTCAAAAATCGCTTTCCCACCCAATGGAATATCTGGATAGCTGGCGGCATATTCGTCAATGGATTTTGCTGAAGCCGTAAGATTGTCCCGCAGCTTCTTTATCAAATCCATTGCTTTTTCCCTTTCCATTTTGTTTAAGTTTGTAATGACAACATTGAAGTCAAACAGCAATGGGACTTTCTGGCTTGCGTAAGTTTCCATAAGCTGCCCAAAATACGCCCGTCCCTTATCCGTGATGGAATAAACCGCTTTATCAGCGAATTTATCCCCTTTCACAATACTGCTCTCTAAATAGCCCTGCTCATCCATTTGAAGCACTTTCCGATAAATGGACGGGACGCTAATCTTTGTCCATCTTGAAAGATGATGGTATTCCACATCTTTCTGGATGTCGTATGCACTCTGCGGTTTCTCCATAACAATTCCGAGAATCACCAAATCTATGGATGACATATTCTCACCTCCGTTTTTACTATCATCAATATTACTATTGATAATAGTAAAAGTCAAGAGATATTTCCTTTTTAGCTATCATCCATTCTATTACGCCTATTCCAATTGTTCCAAGCAGCCTGCTTGTATCGCTCTAATATTCAAAGCAATCTTTTCTTCCGACCAGTCCCACCATCTCATTTTAAGCAACTGTTCTATTTTTTCATCTGAAAAACGTCTTTTTATTGGTTTTGCAGGGACGCCGCCCACAATAGTATAAGGCGGCACATCTTTCGTGACAACCGCACGAGTTCCAATAACTGCTCCATCCCCAACCGTCACGCCTGCTAAAATAACCGCTTCATACCCAATCCATACATCATTCCCGATGTTTATATCCCCTTTATTATCCCATGCTTCTGTGACACTCTTTTTCTCAAGCCCCCATTCTTCAAAAAACAACGGAAACGGATAGGTGGATAAGGAAGCCATCGTATGGTTTGCGCTGTTGAAAAGAAATTTTGCCCCGCAAGCAATAGAACAGAATTTTCCAATCTTGAGCTTATCGTGATTGATTGGATAATGGTACAGTACATTATTCCTCTCAAATTCCGCAGGGTCACTTACAAAATCGTTATACATCGTATAATCGCCAATCTCAATATTTGGATTAGTAACCACGTTTTTTAAATAGATAGTCTGTGTATCCCCTGTCCTCGGAAATATTTTTTGTAAATCTGCCATCTTGTTCTCCTCCTGTCAATACATAATACACCGTAATTTTACCCTTTCGTTGATACATCCTCAATACATAGAATGATGCAGAAATAATCAGTATAAAAGAGAGCCGCCATTGATACAGCAGCCCTCTCCAATTATTTCTGATATATTATTTTTCTTATAGCATATATCGAAAGATAATATTTGTCCGCAAGTTTCTCAATAGAAACACCTCTGCGGTATTCTTCAATGATAGCTTTATTGCGCCTTTCAAGTTCTTTCCGATAACCAGACAATTCACCCCAAGATTTATGCTGTTCGTTCTTAACTGGAATATAAATATATCCTGCTTGGACATATTTTTGTAATTCCTCAATCAGCATGTCGGGGAGAATGTCATTTGCATTCACATATTTCATACGCAGGCTTCCTCCTTGATTCTCCTAAAGACCACATGAAATGTGTATTTTTAGGTTCTAACGTCAAGCAGCAAAGCCAGATATTTTATATCAGCGACTTATATTTCTCCATGCAAATGTCGCTTATTACACTGGCTTTGCATGGAGTAAACCTTTATTTTTTCTTTTTTTATTCCTACACATAATATCCTCCAAACGATAGCTTCACATCAAAGTATCAAATAAACTTTTTCTTCTCATATTCCCTTTCATCATTTTTCGATATGAAATAGGACTTTTTGTATTATAGCACTTTTTATATTTAAACTCAATAATCCAATGCTACTTGTTCTCCAATATAGCATTTGTAGTTCCTATACATAGAGATTCTATCTCGTTTAATGAGAACTTCTATCTCTGTAAAATGTAACATAACAAATTTCAGAATAGGCGGTGGACATATGGAAATGGAAAAAAACAAGAAAAACAGATACGGATTTGACTTTACTCCGATAGGGCTTGACATCAAAACTTTTCGTGAAGCCCAAAAGATAACACGGGAGAAATTAGCGGAAACGCTTGATATTTCGCCACGGCATCTCCAAGCAATCGAACTGGAAGGGAAACATCCAAGCCTCGGTCTTTTGGCATATATCGCAACAATATTCGATATGCCTATCGACCCGTACATATTTCCAGAAAAAGCAGATACCAAAAGTGCCATGCGGAAACGCCTAGATGTGATTTTGGATAAACTGAACGACAGAGATTTATCCATTCTCGAAGCGACCGCAATCGCCTTATGTAAGGCAAAAGAGCAGCCAGAGGATTGACCTCTGGTTTTTCTTTCACCCATTCTATCATCAATAGGCAGGGCATCCTTATGTAGAGAAAGCACTTATGTAAAGAGAATGGGTAAATCTTTCATAATACCGAGAGATTTACCCATTTTTATATATCAAAACTTTACATAACACATAGGCAGTTCATCTCCTGACGATATACTTGGCACAGGAGGTGTTCAAAATGGAAACTAAAAAAATCACGAACCTTGAGGAACTAATTAACCAAACAAAACAGAACCTGAAAGACACAGGATACAGCTCAACGTCCCTCTGCGTGCATGGGAAAATATGGAGAGAGCTTTCCGAATATCTTTCCTCTAAAGGGATTGCATCCTATGCGCCAGTAAATGGTCTGGATTACCTGCATTACAAAATCAATTATCCAGAAATCCTTGAAAGAACCCTTACGCATGACGAACGGGATTTCATCAGAGCCATCCGTTTCCTTAACGAATATCAGGAAAACGGCGCAATCCCTTCAGCCCTTCCACGCAGGCGTATCATATGGGACAGCGAAACAGAAAGCCTGCGGGAAGAGTTTGAAGTTTTCTGCCAGGAAAACCTGAACAGCAGGTCAACTGTAAAATCACGGATGTATGCTGCAAGCCGTTTTATGCAGGTTGTCCTTATTGACAAACAGGTAAAAGTTGAAAAAATCGATGCTAAAACCATATCAGAGTACGCCGCTGGACTAAGCGGCTACTCAAAAGCCACTGCAACCGTCCATTTGGCAGGGCTGCGCTTTTTCTTCCGCTTTCTTTATGAAAAAGGATATGTTAAGGCAGATGTTTCCCCCTTTGTGCCACGGCTTCATGGCGCGACTGGCGAAAAAATACCGCATATCCTCAGTGAAGATGATGTCAGGAAACTCCTTGCTTCCATCGACAGGGGGAACCCGATTGGGAAAAGGAATTACGCAATCCTCTTAATGGCGGCGCTGCTCGGAATGCGTGACAGCGACATCACGAACCTTACCTTTTCCAATCTGGACTGGGAGAAAAACTGCATTACATTTTTTCAAAAAAAGACCAGCCGCATGGTAAAGCTCCCATTACTGCCAGCAGTAGGCGATGCGTTGGTTGACTACCTTAAATATGGCAGGCCGCAGACTGACAGCAGCTATGTGTTTGTCAAGCATAAAGCCCCGTTTGAAAAAGCTGTGTCTTTTTATTGTGTCATGTCTGTATGTATCAGCAACGCAGGCATCAGCGTGGGAAAAAACGTCAGCCATGGGCTGCATATACTCCGCCACACACTGGCGAGTGAGCTGGTGCGGCAAGGGGAAGCATACAGCACGGTATCGGCAATCCTCGGGCACTCTGGAATCGGCTCAACGGACGCCTACACCCATATAGACCTTGACGGGCTGCTTAAATGTGCATTGGAACTTCAGGAGGTGACGGCACATGAATGAATATATCGGAAAGCTGTGCTTTGAAAGCCAGTTTGCGCAGGAACTCACAGGCTTTATCCGTGAAAAGCAGGGGCTTGGAAACAAATACATATGCGAGATGCGGAATTTATGGCACTTTGACAAGTTTGTGAAAGAGAACGGCTTTCAGGAAAATACCATTACAAAAGAAATATTTGAAGCATGGACTTCCAAACGTATTTATGAAAGGGATAAAACCTGCGAAAACCGGCGGAATACTTTCAGACAGCTCTGCCAGTACATTGTAAGGTCTGGCGGGGACGCTTATGTGCCGCCCGCTATGGCACGGTTAAGGACAGACAGGACATACCGCCCGCACATATTTACAAATGAGGAATTACGGAAATTTCTTGATGCAGCCCGTGAAATGGAACGCTCTGAAAAAAGGCGGAAAGTTTTCTATATGCTTTTTTCTCTGCTCATATGTACGGGGATGCGGCTTGGGGAAGCGTTGAATCTGGAAAAAAGCGATATATCTTTTTACAATGGCCATGCCGTAATCTCCATAAGGGAAGCTAAATTCAATAAAGAGAGAAAAATACCACTGGCCGAAGAAATGACAGCCCAATTCAAAGAATACCTTCAAGAAACCGCCCTTCTTTTTCCAGACAGCACGGCGGTCTTTCCTGCCGGGCACGGACAGGCGTATTCAGAACACGAAGTATATGTGACATTCCGCAAAGCGCTCTGGAAAGCGGGAATCTCCCATGGAGGCGCAGGGAAAGGGCCAAGGGTGCATGATTTCAGGCACACATTCGCAGTAAAGTCACTCCGCAAACTTGTCCTGCATGGTGAAAATATCATGGCAGTAATGCCGCTGCTCTGCCAGTATCTCGGCCATAAAAACACATCGTCCACACAAACATACCTACAGTTTACAGCAGATATGTTCCCTCATGTAATAACTGCCGTAGAATCGTCTTTTGGGGAAATCGTCCCTAGAATGGAGGAAGAATGAAAAAACCAACCGACTTTTCAAGAATCTTAGCATCCTACTTGACAGCTTACCTGCCTTCACTGCGGAATGTGACAAGGAACACAGTTTCTTCATACTGTGACACGTTCCGCCTTCTGCTCACATTCTGCCGTGATGTTTACGGGTTAAAAGCAGAGAGCCTGGGCATATCTGACTTTTCGCCCGATATGATACAGGATTTCCTTTCATGGCTGAAAAATGAACGGGGAAACAGCATCTCCACGCGAAACCAAAGGCTGGCGGCAATACGGGCTTTTTTCAGATATGCGGAGGTGGAAAGCCCTGAAAATATGCTGCTGTGCCAAAAAATCATACAGATACCTTTTTCAAAACGTGAAAAGCCTGTCATGAATTACCTGTCCGTTGAAGAGATGGGCGAAATCCTAAGACAGCCAGACCAGTCAACGGCTTACGGCAGGCGTGACCTCTGCTTTTTAAGCCTGCTGTATGATACAGGCGCAAGGGTGTCAGAAATCCTGTCTGTCAGGGTGCGGGATGTCCGCCTGGAAAATCCCGCCAAAGTAATCCTGTTTGGGAAAGGGCGGAAACTGCGGGAAGTCCCGATACTTTCCAATACGGCAGAGCATTTGAAACGGTACATTTCAGAAAATCATCTGGACATGCCCGTAAAGTTAGACAGGAATTTATTCCAGAACCATCAGGGCAGGCCATTAACCCGTGCGGGAGCTGCTTACATACTGAAAAAATATGCCGCAGCCGCAAACGTGGAAACACATGTTTCACCCCATACCCTCCGCCATACCAAAGCCATGCACTTGCTTGAAGCAGGAGTAAACCTTTTTTATATCAAGGATTTCCTTGGGCATGAGGATATATCCACTACGGAAGTGTATGCCAAAGCAAGCATAGAAACACAGCGTGCGGCTCTGGAGAAGCATTCGATTGTGACGGCACCAAGCACACCGTCTTGGGCAACAGATACGGATACTTTAGAATGGCTGAAATCTTTTGGGAAGCAACAATAATTATGTAAAGAAATATATGTATCGAAAGCAGAGAACGCTGCATTCTAACGGCTATTTCTCTGCTTTCTTTTCATAATTACTTTCTCTACATAAGGTGTTTTATGTGACTAATCACATAACACTCCGTAACCGTATATTGAGCCGCTCCCGACTGGATAGCTCTGCTGTTTGCAGGCGTCCCCAGAGTTGCCCTCCACGGTGTAGACCGTCCCATTCTCGCATTTCTCCACGATTCCCACATGGTCGATTGAGCCGTCGCTCCCCCAATCAAAGAAAATGAGGTCGCCTGCCTGCGGCTCATAGTTCTTATCCTGCCATTGCCCTTTGCCCTTGAACCAGTTCACGCCGTCCGAGCAGAGGGAGAATTTCGGTATAATGCCGTTTTCCAGATAGCCGCATTGCTCGCTGCACCACGAAACAAAACAAGCACACCATTCCACACGCCCCTCAAAGCCATACCAGCTCCAATAAGGCTGTCCGCCCTCGTTACCGAGCTGCGTCAAGGCAACCTCTACAATGGCTTGATTGCCGCCACTTGTAAACGCCCGCCCGTATGGATAGTATCGTAACACATGGGCGGGGTACTGCGTGTCGCCGTATTTCTCCCAACCGAGCCGCTGTGCCTGCATTGAGGAAAACTCCACCGCATTTGCATAGGAATAGCCGCCGTAGTTGGTCTTTGCCCATGAGATATATCCGTTGCCGAAGTTGTAGCCCTGCAAGGCGAGCTTGATGCGCTCCATGTCAATCGGGTTCTCCACTTCGGCAGAAACAAGGGCGGCTTTTAGTTCCTGCACGCCGCACTCAATGGAATATTCGGGGTCTTTGATGCCGTTCGGTTCATGGGGGTATTTCTTGTTGAAGCTCCCCTCCGCCGCCTGCATCGGGTCGCTACCCTTTCCGCCAGATTCCTGCATCATCACCGCCTTTATCAGTTCCACATATTCGGGGATGCCGTACTGCTTTGCATACTTCTGTATCAGCGGCGTGTAGGCTTCCACCTCCGCACTGACAGGGGTATATGACGTGCTTTCGCTGCCGCCGCCAAACAGGGAAACCGCACATCCAAACAGGACAACGATAAGGATTATCACAACGGCAATCCAACCGCCTGCGATAAGGGCGGAAACCAACGCCTTAGTCCCTGCAATAATCGCCTTGACCGCCGCAATGGTCGCCTTGACCGTGGCTTTCGTCGCTTCGGCTGTTGCCTTTGCGGTGGCTTTTGCCGTCTGCGCCGCTTTCTGTGCGGCTTTGGCAGACGCTTTCGCCGTTTTCTGCGCCGCCTTTGCGGTCTGCTCCGTGGTCTTAATCGCTGTCTTGGATGTCGCCTTTGCAGTTTTCACGCCTTTTTCCGTCGCCTTGACCGTGCCTTTGGCTGTGGTCTTGACGGTTTTTTCCGCATTTCTGGCGGTTGTCTTTATCGTCCGTTTTCCCTGCTGTCTGGTCTTTATCAGTGAGTTTGCCGCCGTCTGTGGCGTTTCGGTCTTAGCAGACGTAGCAGAAACAGCGGGACGGCTTGCAGTCCCTTGTATTTCCTGCAAGCCGTCCTGTCCCATTGTACACATGGCGTTTTGTCCTGCCTTGTTCCGCATTGTTTTCTGCTCTGCGGCTTTCTTCGCCCGCTTTGCCTTAAAATCGGCGATTTTATCTTTCGCCTTACCGATATTCTCTCTTGTAATCTGGGCGTTTTTCTGCCCCTGCTTATTGAATTGGTGGATGCCCTCGTCCTTGATACGCCCTGAAGCATGGGAAACCTTGTCGGCGGCATATTCCGTGGGGGAATTTTCCTCTGCATAATATCCCTGCTCCGCTTTGTCTTTTGTCTTAGCGTAAGCGGATTTCATGCGTTCCCCTGCAACAGCCGCCTTATCAAGCGTCTTAATCGTGCCTTTAACCGCATCTCTGGTCTTTATATCAGCCATAAAATCCGACCTCCTTTCCCAGAAGATTTGCGGTCATGTCAGTCTGCTCTTTTCGCCACCACGACAAGCCTGCCGTTCTGTGCGGAGTATTCGCAGGTGGAGAGAGTAATGAGCTTATCCCCATATTCAGCGGTCACGCCCGTATCATACAAGGAAAGCTCTTTACATTTCCCGATATAGGCATCAAACTCTTTTTCATTTTCCGCATTGATAAAATCATAGTAGCGGTAGCCCTCCGAGCTGTACGCCACGGTCTTAAACACGGCAATGATTTCATACTCTGCCTGCTCCGTGAGGGTGTCAAACTGGACGGTCTTATGCTTCTCATAAAAGCTCTTGGATTTGTAATCTTCCAATGCCCCGAACATCCTACCGCCCTTGATGTGGTGTCCGTAAATAACCAGATTGTCGCTTGTGAGGATGTCGCAGTCCTCTTGGATATACGGTACGCCTAAGTCGCTGTATTCTTTTTCAAAGCTGTGCTTCAGATAGAAATTCGGATTGTTCTTGCTCTGCATGACAGGGTAGTTGATGCTTGTTCCGTCAACAGCAATCCACCCGACCATATCCTCATTCTGCAAATACAGCTCTTTGTATTTCGCAAGGATGTCCTCGCCCTCGCTGACGGGCGTATCTTTATCTTTTGGCGGTTCTTCCTCTGGCTCGGCGTTCTCCACGACCTCGGCAATCTCCGCAAAGGCTTCCGTCTGCTCGTCTATCTGCTGGTAATGGCTGTAAATCTTAAAGCCGCAAAAAACCGCTGCTCCTAAAAAGGTAACAGCGGCGGCGATGCAGATAATAGGTTTATAGTTTTTTAAATTCATAGGCTTTTCCTTTCCTTAATCCTGCCCTGCTTTCTGGGCATATAGGGATGCCCGCAGGGTGTTTCCTTTTTTCTTGTTTTCAGTTACCGTGTATGCTCCGTCTGCTTCTTGGGCGTGGGTAAGTCCCTGCAATATTCGGGATACCGTGCCTTGATGCCCTCCATGAAATACGGGGCGAACTCGCAGCAGAACAATTCTTCTGGCGTGAACAGCTTCTCACGCCCCTCCTCGGCGTAACCGTTCCAGAGGTTAAAGGCAAGGTGGCAGACCTTGACCGTGCCGCTCGTCTGCCAGCCTGCGTGCATCCCCTCTGGCTTGATGCAGTCTGTCTTAAAATCGAACATGGCGTTGATGTTCCGCCTTGTTTCCCCCGCAATCCCCATCACATAAAAAAATGCCCTGTGGTAACAGTCGTTTACCCTGCATTTCATCATGCTTTCCAGAAAAAAATCACGGTGGGCTGCGTTGCGAAACCTTATCTCTGACATAAAAATCCTCCTTTCTCCTGCGCCGATATGCTGCAATCTGTTTCTTTTTGCAGCCGTGGCAAAATGATATTACCCACATAGGATTCATTGATTTCAGAAGCGATAAAGTCACGCCCGTTTTTGATGCACTGGACTACCTCGCTCCCAGAGCCTGCAAAGGGGATTACCACTAAATCGCCCGCCCTGCTGCTTGCAAGCAGCATCCGTTCCGCCAGCTTCTCTGGCTTCTGCGTGGGATGCCCCGTCGCTTCTTTATAGTTTGGCATAATCCTCGGAAACTCCCACACGTTCCCGCAGGATTTCCCCTTTTGGTTCTTCCGTCTGTCTTTTTCGCCTCCCTCATCATACGGGATGCGGACGGCGTCAATGTTGATTTCATGCAGGGGGTTACTGTAAAACCACAAGAACTCCGCTTCATTCCGATAGGTCGCTTTCGCAGGTCGCCCCGTCCTATAATTCCAGACAATCAGATTCCGCTTTATCCAGTCAAACTTGTCTAAGACGTGGGTAGAGAGTTTGTCTATCATCTGGCAGCTCCCCCAACAGTAAAACGCACCCGTAGGCTTCAAAATCCTGTGGCATTCCCCCGCCCACGCCAGACACCATTCCAGATATTCCAAAACTGTCTGGAACACAAAATCAAACTCCCCTTTCATGCGGTAATACGGCGGGTCGGCAATCACTAAATCCACGCTTCTGTCTGGAAGTCCCCGCAGCACTTCCAGACAGTCGGCAGGATAAACACAATTCCTTTCCTGTCCTTTCAAAAATAAGTTCAATACTAATCACTTCCTTTTCTGCTAAATAAGTTTCATAATAATGTGACTTCTACCACCTTTGCATAAAGAAAAGGCACATCTACCTGTATCAGCAAACACGCCTTTCCAAACAACGCCCTATCATCCGCAATTTTCCACGTTCCAGTATGAAACTTATTTTTAAAGTCATGCTGTTTTTATGAAACCTATTTATAAAAATTTCAATCTCCACAGCATTATGGAACTTATTTGCGAATTTATAAGACTTATTTTGCAAAGTATAAAACTTATTTATCAGTCAACATTTCCAAAAATGCCATCCTTTTAGCACTCCCCAAATTTCGTTGTCATCAATTTATACAGCTCCGTATTGCGTGGGAATTTGTTTACAAACGGCACAAGGGAGCTGCCGACTTTCAAAAGCCCCTGCCCCGCACCGACATTCGTGATATAGCTCATCTGCAAATCGGAGATGTTAAGGAGCTTCGCAAGCTCAATACGGTCTGTGGACGCTTGGTTCAGCATGATGATAAATTCAGAATTGGCAAGCATCGTCCTCGCCGTATGGCTCTGCAAGAGGTCGTCCACGTTCTGCGTGATGCCCGTACAGTACGCCCCGTACTTACGAACACGCTTCCAGAGGGTAAAGAGGAAGTTCGCCGAGTATTCATGCTGAAAGAGCAGATAAATCTCGTCAATGAAAATAAACGTGTTCCTGCCTTTCGCCCTGTTCTGGGTGATGCGGTTTAAAATGCTGTCAAGCACCACAAGCATACCGATAGGCTGTAACTGCTTGCCCAAATCCAGGATGTCGTAGCAGATAAGGCGGCTGTGGGTGTCCACGTTCGTATGCTTGGCAAAGGTGTTGAGAGAGCCGTCCGTGAAAAGCTCAATCGCAAGGGCGATTTCCTGCGCTTCTGGCTCGTCCTGCTTTAACAGCTCCTCACGGAAGTCCTGCAAAGTCGGCGGCGTACCCATATAGTTGCCCTGCTGGTAGTAGCGGTAGACGCTCGCCGTGCAGCGGTCGATGATGGACTTCTGCTTTGCCCCAAGGCTTGCCCCGCCAATGAGCTGTTCGCAGAGGGATAAAATAAACTCCGATTTGAGGATGACGGGGTTCGCACCGTCGCCGTAATCAGAGTTCATGTCCATTGCGTTGATGTGGTTGTCGCTCGTCGCCGAGATGTGGACGACCTCGCCCTGCATCGCCTTTACAAGCGGGGAATAGTCGGCTAAGTCGGGGCGATTACTCGCCCTTTCTCGCCTAAGAACCGTACGTGAGCGTTTCCGCTCATACGGCTCAAGCATTTCATCACTCTTTCGAGCGGCTCTCAAGATAGATTCTTTGGCAGTCAGCGTGAACATACGCCATATTTGCCACTTCCTCTTTTCCGCCACAGGACTTCGGCACTTTGAAGAAAATCTCCCTCTCGTCCAAAATATCCAGTGGCATTCCACAGTGATAGCAACAGCCGTCTTGATTCTTCCAGATTAGCTTGAAGCGTCCTGTCAGTTTCTTCATTCCCTGATTGAACTTGCGTTGTTTGAAATATTCCGTATCAAGGAATGGGTTGGCTGCTTCCCTTACTTTTGTGTGTCGGACAATCGGCGTATGGTCTACCCGTATCAGCTCCTTTGTGTCCGTAGCGAACACCCAGTTTCGGTTTTCCCTGCGATGCCAATACCTCGTGGAAATCCACCATTGCCCTTTCTTCGGATGCCGTCTTTTCGCCCATCTCCACAATAATTCGTAGAGGATATAGTCCAGATGTGCAAATGCTTCGCTTGCCACTACGGACTGGTGGTAATTCGTCCATCCTCGGATTTGTTGATTCAGTTTCATAATCAGCACATCCTGATTCCATGCTTTTCCACGTTTCAATATCGTATCAGATAAGTTCCTCACGATTGCCTGTATGGATTTCTTTGACGGCTTCACAATCAGCTTTCCTTTAAACTTTCGGAATGTCCAGCCTAACATATCGAATCCGTCATTGATGTGGGTGACTACCGTTTTCTCATCAGATAATTCCAAACCTCTTGTTTTCAGGAAATCCTTTATCAGCTCTTTTGCTTCTAAGGCGATTTCTTCTGTTGCCGCTGTGACGACGAAATCGTCAGCATAACGCACCAGATTGACCTTATGGGCGTTTTTGAACCTCAAGTCCACCTTTCCAAGCCTGTTGGTGTGGAATCTGTCCGATAACACTTTCTGCATACCGTCCAATGCCATATTTGCAAGAATCGGCGATATAACGCCGCCCTGCGGAGTGCCGTCCTCTGTCGGGAACAGTTCTCCCTTGAAAATAAATCCTGCTTTGAGGAATTGTTTCAGAACAGATTTATCCATAAGGATATTCTCGACCAGCCATTCGTGACTGATGTTGTCAAAACAGCCTTTAATGTCGCCTTCTAATACCCATTCGGGCGATACCTTGCGTGATAGTGCCGTAAAGATATATTCGCAAGCGTCCTGACAGCACCGTCCTTTCCTGAAACCAAATGATTTCGTGTCGGCGGTTGTTTCTGCCACTGGCTCTAATGCTAAAGAGTATAACGCCTGCATTGCTCTGTCATACATAGTTGGAATTCCTAACGGACGTTTCTTTTTCTTATCTTTCTTCTCGATATAGACACGTCTTAACGGTTTTGCTTTGTAGTTTTTGTCTGTCAATGATAGGACAGCCCTCATCTTCATTGCAGGCGTTGACCAGATTTCTCCGTCTACTCCTGCGGTTTTCTTTCCTTTGTTCGTGGTCACCCGCCTTACGGCGAGCGCTTTTGCATAGAACGAATGCGTCAATAAATACTGAAGCCGCTTCACTGTGTTCCATTTCTTTTCCTGAGTTGCCTTGACAATCCTGACTTGCAGCCTATTAATTTCCTGCTCCGCTTTCTTCCAGTCAATAGTTTTCCACTGCATAGAAAGCTGTTTGCTGTCCGATAATCTCTCAGAAACTGGCGTTTCCGTCGTTGAATTATTACCGTTCATAGGTTTACCTCCATTCCTTGTCATGA
>KE159610.1:64728-66819 GCA_000403295.2 Lachnospiraceae bacterium M18-1
AGAAAGCTGTTTGCTGTCCGATAATCTCTCAGAAACTGGCGTTTCCGTCGTTGAATTATTACCGTTCATAGGTTTACCTCCATTCCTTGTCATGAGCGGTCTCGGAAACTCTTTAAAGCCCATATTTCCGCTCTTTTTCTGTTTTTCTTTTTTATCTCTTCCTCCAAACCTCGGAGAAAATATTTTAATAAATTTCCAAAAAACTATTGACATATACTCCAAAATGTGCGGGCGCGTTTGGTGACCTTATGCGGCAGTCACCAAACGCGCCCCTTGTAGTTAAGAAAATATTCTGTGCCACACCCGCACAGCACTTAAAACTACAAGGAGGATACCCACTATGATTAAATACTGGCAATCCATGCACGACTACCTGCACTTTTTCCACGAATCCAAAGTACATTTTGATTCTTCTGAAAGAACAAGGCTACATACAGAGCTTTGGAAACCCTGGCAGAAACTCCGCTGCTTCGATACCGACAGGGCAATGGAAGTTCTTCTGCCTTTTTATTCCGCCACCGGCAGGCCCGCCAAGAACCAGCCCCAGATCTTAAGGTCCTTCATCCTTTTCTTCTTCCTTTATTCCGAAGGACTCACACCTTCCTCTCTTACTTTATGGGTGGACAGGCTCAAACACGACCGCGTCCTTGCTGCCCTCATCGGTTGTACCACGGATTCCCTGCCCCCGCTCGGTTCCTATTTTGACTTCATGGACCGTCTCTGGGCTGCACCTGAATCTGACCGATACTCCCGTAATAAGCTCCTTCCGGCCTCCTGGAACAACAAAAAACCTGAAAAACCGAAAGGCAAAAAGCAGAAAGCGCAGGAAAGCAAGACCAAAATTACAGAACTCATTGCCAACCGCCTGATGGATGGCCGGGACATTCCTTTTCATTTTGAGCAGCGGCTCCAGCTTCTCTTTTACCATGCCGCCGTTCTCCCTTCCATCGAATGCGGCCTGATCCCAAAGGAACACCTGACTGTTTCCGGCGATGGCACTGCCGTCCATACCCACTCCTGCCCTCGCGGACACCACAGGGAAGACGCGCCCGAAACTCTGCGCCACTTCCCTGACCCGGATGCTTCCTGGGGATGGGACAGCGACCTGGAAAAGTTTTACTTCGGCTATACACTCTTCCAGCTCTCCTGTTATAACAGCGGACTGAAAGCGGACCTCCCTCTCCTCCTTCGCTTTACCAGCGCTAAGAGACATGATTCTGTCAGCTTTCTCGTTGCTTTCCATGAACTGGAAAAACATATGCCCGCTCTTCCCATCGAAAATATCTGCCTCGACTCCGCCATGGACAATTACCCGACTTACCGTCTCCTGAAAAGCAGGAACATCCGGGCGTTTATCGACCTGAACAATCAATGCGGGCGACCTAAGACGATTCCTGATACCATAACCATTGACAGGGACGGAACCCCCATCTGTCAGGAGAAGAAACGCATGGTCCCAAACGGCTATGACAAGTCCAGCGGCTACCTCATGTGGCGGTGCCCTTTCGGGAAAGACCATTGTACAAAATGTAAAAACAGCTGTACTTCTTCTAAATACGGCAGGGTCATCAAGACCAGGCCTGAATGGGATATCCGCCTGTACACAGAGATCCCACGCGGGACAGAAACTTATAAAAGGATTTATAACCAGCGGACGGCAACGGAGCGGATCAACAACAGGATCCTGAATGATTATGGCCTGCACCGCATGATGATCCATACAAAAAAGCATTACTCTTTCATGACCACTATGATTGGCATCTGCATCCATCTGGATGCCCGCTATAAACAGGCACAGGCTGAGGCCTGACTTTTATCTGCTCTTTATGCAAATGCTTTCAAACCTCCGTTTTTCGAAGGTTTAAAAACCATGCCCTTCTTTATCCAGCGTTTCATCCATCCGTCTTTCATTCCCCTCTATATCATTTCTAACACCTCTGCCTTTTTATTGCATCCCTATTTTTCTCAAATGCTTATTGGGTTTCCGAGACCCCTCGTCATGAAATACCGTGGGATAAGTCTGCACCCTTTCAGGTCAGGGCAAATCTTGAACCCCTATACTCCGCCATTACAGCAGAGCCATTCGCTTTT
>KE159610.1:66829-72591 GCA_000403295.2 Lachnospiraceae bacterium M18-1
GTCATGAAATACCGTGGGATAAGTCTGCACCCTTTCAGGTCAGGGCAAATCTTGAACCCCTATACTCCGCCATTACAGCAGAGCCATTCGCTTTTTATCCCATTCCTTTACCCTCTGCGTCATTTCTTCCCCTTGCGGGGTCGATACCTTAAATAAGGAACACATAGGGCTTACCAAGTTCCGCATAATAAATAATTATGAATGCCTTAGACGCCATCTTTGAGCCGGGAGGAATCACGTCCATTTGTTACGGCGTCGCGAAAGTCACCGCAACCACCTCCGCACCTTTTGGTGTAAGTGTATCAGCCTTATTTCACTTATTCCCTGTAACGACTCTTACAATGGTTCACATTACATTCGTCATAGCACTCTTATCCTAACAGTACGCCCGACTTAGGCTGTCAGGTTTCCCATATTGTCCCACAAGCTTCCCACCTGAACGTTACCATCCACGCAGATTGTGGTAGGATTACCCCAAATGGATAGGGTAGCTGACGACCAGCAATTTATTATGCGACTTCTTGTCGCACCTCTCGCTCTGGGTCTATTACGATTACATCGGCGTTGGGGTCGGTCAGGATGATGTTCGTCATTTCTTCCTTTGCCGTAAAGGATTTTCCCGCACCAGACACGCCGAGGATAAAGGAATTTCCATTCAGCAAATGGCGGCGGTTGGCGATAATCATGTTCTTGGAAATGACGTTCTGCCCGTAATACACGCCGTCCTTATGGTAGATTTCCTGCACACGGAAAGGGATAAATACGGCAAGGCTCTCCGTGGTGAGGGTACGCAGGGCATCAATCTTCCTCACGCCGAACGGCAGGGCGGTGTTCAGCCCGTCCATCTGCTGGTACTTCAGCACGGCAAACTGGCATAAATGCTTCCTTGCCGTCGTCAAGAGGGCTTCCGTGTCGTTGTCAAGCTGCTCTTTGGTGTCGGCGGTATGCACCATTGTAAGCACGGCAAACATCATCCTCTGGTCACGGGTCGTCAAATCATCGAGAAACTCCTTGCTTTCCTTTCTCTGCTGCTCCAAATCATAGGGGATGACGGCGGAAAAGTTGTTGTTCTGGTTCTGCTTCCTCTGCCAGTTCGTGATGTTGGTTTCCACACCGAGCAGGCGGTTCTCCACCTCCCGCACGGCTTCGTCTGTGGGAACAGGAACAACATCAACAGAGAGCATCATGTTACGGTTTAATTCGCAAAGCTCCGCCACCATGCTGTCCTTGATATAGGCGGCGTACTCTCTGAGGAATATCACACGCCCATATCGGTTGCCCATCTTAAAATAATCTTTCTCAAACTCAAAGGAGTCAGGGCAGATATAGTCCTTGAAGTCGTGTCCTTTCCGCATGGTCTGCGCCATGTCAAAGGAGAACGCCGTTTCCTCGCCCGTGCGGTAAAAATCATGGAAGATACGCAGCTTGTCGTTAGCGTCCAGTTCCGTACACTTCGAGCCTAAACGGTTAAAATGCCCGATAAGGTCAGCACCGACACGGGCAAAATAATTCCTCGCTTCCTCGATGTTCTTCTTGCAGACGGAAACCGTCACATATTTATCCTGCACGGTGGAGTTTGCCCCCGTTGCTTTATCAAGCAGCATCTTGTTGTACTCTCTACGGTATTTATCCAAATCGTCCTCCGCCATCGGGATTAAGATTGTCTGCTCAAAATCCGCTTTATTAAGCCTGCGGTTGTTGATAGTGATTTTCGTGGTCGCCCCGCTGTCGAGGGCGTTAAGAAGCTCCGAGTATTCGAGGAACATCGCTTCCTTGTCCTCACGGCTCGCCACGGCATAATTGATGTCCTCAAACTTGAATGTCTTTGCGTATTTGTTCCTGCCCACAAGGAAAATGCCGTCCTCCCACATGGTCTTTAACGGGATGACCGCCTGCACCGACTTCGGCACGATGAATTTCTCCCTGTCCTGCTTGAACAGCGTTTTCAGCGTCTTAATCATGGTCTACCTCCTTGCGCTTTCTTGATTCCTTATTTTTCTTTCTGGCTTTTTCAGCCTGTTTTCTCCGTTCCCGTGCCACCTTGCGCCTTGCCCTCCTGCATTTTTTCTTTTTCTTATCCTGCACGGCGGGCAAGCCTTTCTCATGTGCGTCCAGTGCCTGCTTCATCGCTTCGTAATATAAATTCTCTGGGACAAATAAAATCTTCTTCGGCATCAGAAACTGCGACTTTATCCACGCCCACACAAACTGCTCGGCGGTCATGCCGTTGTACCTTACAAATCCCATGACCGCAAAAGGGGAAGCCCCCAAGATGCACATCCAGCTCAATGTTTCCGTCCCGAACCTGCCACGGAGCAGGAAGAACAAGCCGACCGCCACGCCGCAGGCAAGCACGGAAAACAGGAACTGCCGCATAGACAGCCCGAAGAACATGGATTCCGTGTAGTTGCGGATTTCCTTATTTATCTTGACTTCCATATCAGCACCTCTCCTCCCCGACATCCCCCGTCGAAATAAAGAGGATGCTGCGTTTTGGGATATATGCAAATCCAGAAATGGCATCCCCAATTTCAAATATCTCGTTATCGTCAGCTTTTTCAAATTTTCCGACCAGCCCTTTTTCCGCAGGCAGGTCATAGGCTTCAGAAGCCCCGATGACTTCTCCATTTAACAAATGGATATCATAATTCTGGCAATACTTCGTTTCTTTTTTCATTTCAATTTTCCTTTCCTGTTGGATAATTACAAGCCCATCATTTCCCTTACCACACGGTCTGCCATCTTGACCGCACCGACAAGAACGAGCATATTAAATACCAATTCCCCGATATAGCCCCACACCATCGTGACCGCCGCCGCATCGGGGTTGACTGCGGGCGGGGACGCCGCAAACACCGAAAAGATGATGCAGGCAAGCACGATGATTGCCCCCTCTAAGCAAACGGCGGAGTAGCTTTTGATGAAGCTCTTGCCCACGCTCTGGCTCGGCTCTCCCGCAAACGAGGACAGCGGCACGGGGGCGATGGCGGTATAAAGGTACAGCTTGAAAAACCTGCCGTACACCGACATTATCATAATGAACGACAATACCGTGATGAACAGCCCGCCTATCAGCGTGACCGCCCATAAGGGGATGCTCTCGAAAAAGCCGCAGTCCTCGACGGCTGTCACTATCTCCTGCGGGAGTACCGTCTTTTGCGCCGAGCCGAAGCCTGCGGCTTTCATAATGGCGGAAATCACGCCCTGCACGATTTTGAACAGAGCCATCATCAGCTCCAATCCGTAAGTGACCGCACCTTTCGCAAGGGCGAAGCGGATGAACAGCTTCAAGGCGTGTTCGGGCTTCTTCACGCTTGCGAAGTCGCCGCAGGTACGCATCACGCCGACGACAAAGAACAGCACGAGCAGGGCAAGCCCTATCGCCTGCAACGCCCCGTGAATGTCAACGATGACTTTCCATATCGCACCGCCCTTAAAGGTTTCTGGGGATTGGGTGATGAGCTGCCAAATCTCGGCTAACTTTTCATTCCATGTGTCAAGGGCGTTCTCCAAGTTCTGGACTACCCAGTTGTCTGACATTCGACCACCTCCGTTCTTAAAATTTGATAGCGGGGCAAGTTCCGCAAGGCGGATCTGCCCCGTTATCCTGTCTTGTGTCAGTCTGTTATTTCAGTCTGTTTTGGATTAGCCCGTGATGAGGGTCAAAATCTCTTTCGCAAAGGTAATCACAACGCCGCCCGCCAGTGTGAGGAAGCCGTTCGCCCTCTGGGACGGGTCGTGGGATTTCAGCGACAATCCGACCTGCACGATGCCGAAACCGAGCATAATCATGCCGACCGCCCGTATCAGACCGAAGATGAAGTTGGAGAGGTTGTTGACAACGGCAATCGGGTCATTGGCGGCAAAGGCGGTCATGGACGTCCCAAGCATCAGAGCCGCAGCCAGTACCGCCACGCAGTAGAAGCGGAAACCTCTTTTTACCTTGCCTGCCATTGGCAGTTTCTGGGTTGCTTTGTTCTGGTTGTTCCCGTTTTTCTGAAAAAGTTTCATAGGGTAAATCCTCCTTATAAATTGAATATTTCTTCCAAGTCCTCGTCGGACAGAAGCTCATAGGAAGTGCTGACAGGGTTGAGCGCAACAGCGTCTTTTGGAATATCCCCGCCAAACACAAGGGTTGCGACCGCCTGCGTCGGCTCGCCGTGGATATACGGCGGCTTTCCCCCGTCGGCGGTCAGTTTCACGTTCGGGTGTTTCAAGATGTCGTACTTCAAATCCATGACGGGGCGTTCCCCACGCACAAAAAGAAGTGCGTAGCGGTTGTCCAGCATACGCACCTCGTCTGGGGTTAAAAGCTCACGCCCCGAAATCTGGTAGTTGGTGGAATAGTTGCCGCTCCGCCCAGAGCTTTTCCCGTAGGTGTTTGTGTCGATGGTCGCCTTTCCTAAAAGCTCCGACACAAACTTATGGGTACTCTGCTCGTTGCCGCCGAGATAGAGGAACTCATCAGCGTTCCCGACGATGCTTTCCCACTGTTTCTCGAATAACGCTTTAAGCTGTGCCAGATTTTGCAGGATAATCGAAACGGACACGCCCCTTGACCTCATAACTGACAGTATCTTGTCAAAGTCATCTGGCAAACTGACGTTCGCAAATTCATCCATAATGAACTGGCAGTGGACGGGCAGGCTCCCGCCGTACTTGTGGTCGGCGAGATAGAATAACTGTTGGAATAGCTGCGTGTATAAAAGTGACACTAAAAAATTAAAACTGGTGTCGTTGTCTGGTATCAGTGCGAACAGTGCGACTTTCTTCTCGCCCAAAGACGGCAAATCCAATTCGTCCGTGGCGGTCAAAGATGCAAGGCTTTCCAGATTGAACTTCTCAAGCCTTGCGGCAAGGGTTATCTGGATGCTCTTAAGGGTCTTTGCTGAACCAGAATGGTAATCTCTGTAATACTTTAATGCGATATGCTCTGGGTTCACCATCTCCAGACGGTCAAACAGCTCATCAAGCGGGCTTACATAGCCGTCGTCATCCTCCCGTACCTCGCCCGCCCTTAAAAGCTCCATCACCATCGGGAAATTCTGCTCGTCTGGCGGGGCTTCGTATTTCAGATAGAACACGAGGGATAAGAGCAGCATACTCGCCGCCGTATCCCAGAACGGGTCTTGCGATTGTGAGCCTTTCGGCGTGGTCGCCTTAAACAAATTTGTTACCAACCTCTGCACGTCGTTGTCGTTTCTTAAATAGACAAATGGGTTGTAGCAGTGGCTCTTGTGCATATTGATTAAATCAAGCACCCGCACTTCATAGCCTTTCTTTTCCAGAAGCCCGCCCGTGTCACGGACAATCTCGCCCTTTGGGTCTAAGATTACCATTGAAGTGTTGCATTGCATCACGTTCGGTTTGCAAAAAAACCTTGTCTTTCCTGCACCAGAGCCGCCCACCACGAGAATATTCAGATTCCTCCTGTGCTTCTTCCCGTCAAGCCCGATGCGGACGCTCTGGGTCAGCAGCTTATTTTCTGATGCGTTCTTGTCACGGTACTTTTTATTGAGCGTACCTGCGTTGCCCCATTTTGCAGAGCCGTGTTCCTCCCCCTTGCGGTAGTTCCTGCGTGTGGAAAAATAAACGCCGATTCCCATGCCGTAGGCAAGCAGAAAAATAAGGACAGTTTTCATGCTGTCCTTACACACCGTTATGGAAAACGGATTCTCGATTGCTGCGGATAAATTACTGATTATCTCCACGATGCCGCCGCTGACATAAGGGGCTGTCAGCAGGGCAAGCCACACGACAGG
>KE159610.1:72891-73847 GCA_000403295.2 Lachnospiraceae bacterium M18-1
TTTGTGTCCACGCCGTAGCGGGAGCTTACCATATAGGCGACGCAGAACGACTTGAAGTCCGAAGCATCACGGCTCTCCTTGTGCTTGAAGTCAAAGACCGCCGCCGACACTTCCTTTGCCATGCTGACAAAGAGCTGTTCCTCATTCAATCCCGTCTTGATGAAGATGGTCTGCTGCGAACTGTCGTAAAACGCAGGCAGCTCAAGGTCGTCCACTGGCACAAAGGAAACGGGGCTTGCGTCAATCATCGCCGACACAAGCTCCCGCATGGTTTTCTGCTCCTGCGGCTGCAGCCTGTCCTTTGCCGAAGTCTGGGAAATGTCATAGACAATCTTGGCGTTGTAGCCGACCGCCTTTGAGCCGTCCTCCCGCTCGTACTCTTTCCCCGGCTCAAGGATGGTGACTTTCTGTGCGTCCTTGTCCACATAGGCACGGCTCTGTTTCCAACTGCCGTAGTCTTTTAACTGCGTTGCTTCGGGCATCTGTGCCGAAACCAAGATGGCGTTGTTGACGGAGTAGCGGTCAAAATGCCCCTGCACGTCAAGGTACTGCTGGAACGCCACGCCGTCCGCCATCATTTCCGAACAGGTATTGTCAATCAGCTCATAGGCTGCTTTCCGCTGCTCCTGTTTCTGCGCCGCCCATTCCTCTTTGTTAAAAGGTCTGCCGCCGCTGAATACGTCATAAATGCTCATGCTTATCTTTCTCCTTTCGATTTTGGTTTCCGTTTCCGCTTCTGGGGCTGCTTATGCTCCGTCTTTCCTGCGGGCGGCTTCTCCGCCCTGTCGGGAGATTTCTCTCTTGCAGGAGAAACGTCTGCTTCCTGCCCCTTGCGGCTCTCCTTGATTTTCCGCAGTTCCTCCCTGACTGACGGCTTCTGTGCCTTAGCCATAGTAGCCCCCTCTGCGGGCTTCCTTTGCTGCTTTGAGGTAGGCTCGGACAGAGGGGATTTTTCT
>KE159610.1:74737-76720 GCA_000403295.2 Lachnospiraceae bacterium M18-1
AGCCCACGCAAGCCGCCGATTTTCTTGGCGTCCTTTAACGTGCCTTTTACCCTTATGACCTTGACGGGCTTTGTCGGCTCGGCAAATCGGGAGAACTTGACCGCATAGGAATTTTCCTTGATGCGTTCCAGAATCCTCTCGTTGGTATAATCCTCACCGAGCTTATAGAGCCGCTTCGGTCTTTGCCATCCTTTCCCGATTATCGTCCAGTATTTTCGGTTAGGGTCAAAATTGATACGGTATCCCATTTCCGCTAACTGGCGGTCAAAGTCTTTTAGCGTAAATGATTTTGAGATTGCTTCGTCCACCGCCTGCCGTGCCACGCTGTCCCTTGTAGGCAGACCGTTCTTTTCGGCTTGGTATAAAGCATAAGGCTTCTTCCTGCCGCTTGGGTGTTCAATGACTGATAGGGAATACTCACGGCACAATTCATCCGAACGCTGGCGGAGCAGCCGCAGGTTCTTCTTGTTGTCGTGGTAATGCCTGCCGTCAATATAAGAAACCGAGTTGACGACAAAGTGGTTGTGCAGGCACTCCGTATTCAAGTGGGTTGCCACGATTACTTGAAACCTTTCTCCCCACATCTTCTCCGCCAGCTTCACGCCGACCTCGTGTGCCTGCTCTGGTGTGACCTCGCCGTGCTTAAAGCTCTGGAAGCCGTGGTAGCATACAATCTCACTCTGGTCGTTCCATTGGGCTTTTGCCATCATCATCTCGTCCCTTGCGGTGGCAGGGTCGCAGTTCACGCCCGTGACGAAAAACTGCCGCTCAGTCTTGTCGCCGTTAGTGGCGTACTTCATCACGTCGCCCATCGCCTGCAAGTCCGCATCCGTGTATTTCGGGTTGGCGGTCTTTTCTGGATTCTCGGCGTAGTCGATGGGATGGTCGAGCCTGCCTTTCACGTCCCATATCTCGCAGACCGCCATCAGCCAGACATCTTCCTCGGAACAAGGTAGCATCTGCCCACGTCCAGACGGAAGTCCCGCCACCGCTTGGCTTCGTCATAGAGCATCGGCGTGTCCACAAAGTTTAAGGCGTTCGCCTTTGCCGCAAGCTGGTTGATGCGGTTGCCGATGGCGGACAGCTCCCGCATGATTTTATAAAACTCTGGGTCTGGCTTCTCGCATAGGCGGTAGCCCATGACCATCGACTGGAGCAGGGCTTGTCTGGAATGCCCCGCCCTCTCTGCAAGGGAGCAGAGGTATTCAGCTTCTTCCTCGGTCAGTCGGAACAGTATCTGCACGTTTCGTTTCCGCATCTGCATCCCCCTTTCCCTCGGAGAGCCTGTTAATCTGCAGCACGCACATACACGCCACGCCGCACATCCCGCCGAGCGTTGTGCCGAGAGCGAAGAACAATAAATCTCTCATCCTTAAAAACTCCTTTCTTCCTGCCGCACTCTGGCGGCGGTCTTTTCCACGGGGTATTAGGGGAGCTTTCCCCTAACAAGCGAATTTTGTTTCCATCGGCAGATGGATAACCAAATTCAGTGCTTGGTAAGACGTGTCTTTAATCCCCGCCCCCGTGACAGCATCCTTTACACATCATTCTGAAGCACGGACATTCCGAACAACAATCGTCCTCAAAATCCTCTCCCTCGGATTCGCTTTCTTCCCCTGCGTCTTCCAAAGGGTCGTTAATCTCGGCTTCGCCGCAGACAAAATCCCCGTCGGAAAACCTCACAAGGTCGGTGTCAAACAGGATAATCTTTAACTTCTCCGCCGCCTGTTCGGGGCTGTCGGCATGGATGGAAACGGTCTTTGCATAGTGGGCGACAAGGGTCACTTCATAGTTTTTCAATCGGTCTTTCCTCCCTTTCGGTCTGAAATTTTGTTGTGGTTACGGTCATTTCTTGCAGAAAAATCTTCATTCAGTCAGCGGGCATCCCTCCTTTCACGGCTCGGTTTCTGCCTTGCAATCCCCAGATAGGACATTAAAAAATCGTTGAAGTCCTTGCCGACTGGCGGCGGTTCATCAACGATT
>KE159610.1:77175-118904 GCA_000403295.2 Lachnospiraceae bacterium M18-1
TCCGCCATCGTCTGCCCCGTGAGGGTTTCCACGGCTTCCACAAAGCCGTATTCCTTGACTTTCATCAAATAGTCAAGAGCAGAATAGCCGCCGAAGCCCCTCGACCACCAGTACCATTTGCCGTTGGAAATCTTTAGGCTGTCATGCTCGGCGGTACAGTAGACATTCGTTGTGCCTTTGACTTTGACAAGGTTGCTCGGCTCATAGGCTCGAAGATAAGACAACAAATCTATCTGCCTTGCCTGCTCAAGCACGTCGGGGTCAATCTGCACATAAGTTCTGTTACCTCTCATTCAAATAAAAATCACCTCCAAAAATAGATTTAGCCGAGGGATTTTCGTTGTGAAAACCTCTCGGCTATGTAAGTTTCTCAGCAAAACATTTATTCTAATTTTAAAACTTCTGATTCATAACTATCTATTAACTCTTGAATAATATGTGATTTCCATACTCGCCCTAATTGAGCATCACCTTTATTTTCACTATCTGCACCAATCCTCCCAGA
Organism: Lachnospiraceae bacterium M18-1; assembly: GCA_000403295.2. GTDB lineage: Bacteria > Bacillota > Clostridia > Lachnospirales > Lachnospiraceae > Schaedlerella. The sequence goes on from KE159610.1 coordinate 77,681, forward strand.
ATATATTCCAACAAGTTTTGTCTTGTGCTTACTGACCCTTTTTTCTTTTTCGCTAATTATAGTAGCAGGTCTATCTTTGTATAATACTACTGGCGAACCAGACATTCCTGATTTAGTTGCAGTATCTGCAAAAAAATATGGTAAATCATCAACATCTAATTCTGGTTCGCTTGCAACACTCGCCCTTTTCCAGATTGGAATATATCCAGTTTGTTTTCCAAAAGGAAATCCAATTATATAAATTTCGGATGCTACTTCCAAATCAATTTGCTCATTAAATGGTTCTTCTGCATCTTCTACGGTTATATAACTACCATTCATTTCATGCAAAGGGATTACAGCAACATCAATCATTCTGCCATTTTTTTGCATTCCATACCACAATTCATTGCCATCTCTGTCTATTAAATCAACATCCATATAGAAATCATCATCATAACTTATAGTAGAATTTTCCCCCTCTCTTGGCACATACACACGCAATTTATTAGGAACACTCCCCATTTCATTCAAACATTTCTTAGTGTCAGCATTTCGTCCACTCACCACATGCCAATTCGTTACTAAATATATCTTATCTTTCCTTTTCGTGAAAAAACAAGTAGCATTAGATAATTTTATATCATCAAAAAACATATCTACATAATATGATGCCATAGAGTATGGATTAACTGTAATTACCTTATTCATATCTTTCTTAGTCTCCTTAAAAAATTTGTTTTCATTATACTACATAAATACAAAATTTTCCACCTCTCGGCTATGTAAAAGACGGCATCAGCTTCACACCGACACCGCCTTTTTTCGGTCAGTCCGTTATAAAATCCCTGCCTTTTTCAGATACCCCACGCTGTCATAACATCCACGGAAATAGACCGACTGCATCTCCATGTCTGTAAGTTTGTTCCTAAACTCCATCACTTTAATCAGTGCGGCACATTCTTCCTCGGTCAGTTCCACCGCCGTTTCCGTGTCAAACACGCCTAAAACTTTCGGATATTTTTCATAAAGGCTCTCAATCTCGGCTCTTATGGCACGGTATTCCTCGTTTTCTCTGGACAGCTTTGCTACGACAGAGCCGAGATATTCATGAAAGATATTGCTGTGGGCATCTACAAAGGTTTCAAATCTGAACGCATCCGACATTCTTCCTCACCTCCGACTTTTTCTTACCGTCACTTATTATACTGCCCAAAATAAAGCAATACAAATGTGCAAACTGAATTTATCTCTCCCTGTCCTCACTTTTTTTCTCTGCCGGCTTATCGTTCTGCTCTGGCTCATCGTCAATCACAGCATTATCCTTTTCATTCAGATTCAGTTCGATATTGAGGGCGTTGAGCCTTTCCGTCTTTTCTTTCAGCTCATTTTCAAAGGCAAACGGCTTCTTTACTTCCTCTTTTGCAGTTTCAAGCTGTGCAATGGTTTCCTCCTTTCTCGTCTTGGCGGCTTCCAGTCTGGCAGGGAGCTTGGCAATCTCATTCTCGATTCGGGTCAGATTGCCGAGGGCGTCCATGCCTAAATCCACTTTATATTTCCTCATTCCGCAGAGGTTTAAACAGTAGTGTGCATTGACGGTATCATAGAAAACCTCCATCTGAAAGCCACGGTAACTGCCGATTTCTATCGGCTGTGACATTGGATTTTCCTTGCAGATAGCTAAGAGCATCTCGCCTGCATCCGCCTTTTCTTTGTAGGTTACGCCGTTTAAGGTCATCGGGCAGAACTTATCCTCGCCCTGCGGCTTATGCTGACTGGCAATCTTGGCATCATTCCCATAGCCTATAATGCGTTCCTCATAGTCTTTAATATCCTGCGGGTAGTGCTTCAATATCCTGTCCTCAAGGTCGTAATGCTCGGAAAGATAGCTCTGCTTCAAGACTTTCAGCTTCGCCACCTGCATATCCAAATCCATTTTTTCCTTGAAACGCTCATCTCCTGTGGCAAGCATTTTCACCTCCGCAAAGGAAAGAGCCACTTCGTCCACGTCCTCGGCAGAACGGACAGGGCTTTTGCTCGTCATTATCTGGGAAATAAATTTCTGCTTCCCCTCCACGAGCTGAAAGAGATAGGCATCAAAGGTCTGTTCCGTCACATAGCGGTAGACTTCCACCTCTGGGAACATATTGCCCTGCCTTTCAATTCTACCCTGTCGTTGCTCTAAGCAAGTCGGTCATTTTTTGCGGACAGTTCAATACATACCTGTCTATCCCTTGTCCTGCTCCTGCGTTTGCTCTCGTTTGACTTCTCCCTCTGCACCTTTTTCGCACATATCGGGCAATATTTTGAGATAGCGGAGCCAGGGACGTATTCAACATCGCACACCGTACAGTGTTTAGCGGGTAACGCCGTCCACCGCTTCGTGGGTGTGATATGTAATTCACCGACAAAGCCGATGAATTTATAATAAATCTTGATTTCCTGCCTAACCGTTCCGTCCGCTGACTTCTCACGCTCCGAAACAAGTATCTTGTCTATCAGCGCATTTATTACTGTTGCGTCCAGTTCCTTTAAGCCTTGATAGTTGCGGATAAGGGAGAGGAAGTCACGGATTCCCCGCGATTTCTCATAGCTTTCGTTAAGCGTTTCCGTTACTTCCCTTAACCGTGCTTCGATTTTAAGCTGTTCTTTCTGGTATTTCCCCGACATCATCTCAAAATTCCGCTCAGTGATACGCTCCATGACTTTATCCTCATAGAGAGAGGAAAACAGCCTGTCAAGCTCTGCAAGGCGTTTGTTCAGCTTCTTCCGTTCTTTCTCCATTGCCTTTGCTTTGCTCTGGTCTGTTTCCGTGAGCCGCTTCTCAATCGCCCTCACCGCCCGCCCGTCATTCACCGCCATATCCGCAAAACGGTTAATGTCGGCAAGCACGGAATTGAATAAATCCCTCGCTTCAATGCTGTGTGCGGTACACATTGTATTGCCGTATCTGGCGTAATTATTGCAGGAGTATTGTACGCAGTCAATGACATCTGGGCGTTTCCTCCTGTTAGCGTTCATCGCCCGCAGAGCATAGCCGCAGTCCGCACACTTGATAACTCCCGCAAAGATATTCTCAAATCCCCCTGCGTTCTGTTCCCGCCTGCGGCTCGTCATAAGCTGTTGAACGGTATCAAATTCCTCCTGCGTGACTATCCCCTCATGGGTGTCGGGTATCACTTCCCATTCTTCGGGCAACTTAGAGGGGCGTTTCCTGCTTTTCATGTTGGCGGCAATCCGCTTGTAACCTGCAAGGTTTCCCGCATATATCGGGCTTCTTAAAATGCCCCTCACGCTGTTCTCGCTCCATATATAGCGGTTTTCCTCGTTGCCCTCAAAGTACCGCTCGTAGCCTGCCGCCCCCTGCTCCGCCGCATAAGCGGCAGGGCGTAAGATATGCTGTTTATTGATGTGCTTGCGGATTTTGGAGATTCCATTTCCCTCCAATGCAAGTTGAAATATCTCCTTTACCACATGGGCAACCTTATCATCTATCAGCAGGTGGTTATGGTCGGCAGGGTCTTTGATATACCCATAGGGTGCATACGTCCCCATGAATTTCCCCTGCTGGAATCTCGCTCGGTACGCCGATTTTATCTTGACCGACACATCGGCAGAGTACATTTCGTTTAGGATATTGCGGAATGGGGTGATGTCCATCGCCGATTTATTCAAGGTATCCACGCCGTCATTGACCGCTATATACCTCACATTATGCTCTGGGAAAAAGACTTCCAGATATAATCCGCAGTCAAGGTAGTTCCTCCCTAAACGTGATAAATCTTTCGTAATCACGCAGTTTATCCGTCCGTTTTCAATGTCCGTAATCATGTTCTGGAAACTCGGTCTTTGGAAATTCGTACCAGAGTAACCGTCGTCCACATACGTTTTTGCCAAATGCCAGCCCTGCTTTTTCACATAATCCGTGAGGATGGATTTCTGCGTGGCAATGCTCGCACTCTCGTTTTCCGTGCCATCGTCCTTTGACAAGCGGCAGTAAATGCCGACTTCATAAATCTGATTCCCCGTTCTTATCCCTGCCATACTGTTAAACCTCCGTCCTTGCTCTACTTAATTTCATGTTCCATTGCGTACATTCTAAGCGGATATATCCTCATTGTCGAAGGTGTCATCTTTGGCAATCCCCCTCCGTATATCTTCGGAGATAATCGGGATAAACGCTTCGGCAACGGTCTGTGTGCCGACATATTCCCGACTGATAATTACCTGCACTTGTGCTTTTGGCATGATACGCTTTCTCTTTTTGTTCGTTGTCTTATCCTCGCCCATATTCAAATCTTCCTTTCCAGACAGGGCAGGGGAGCGTCTGAAAACGTCCCCACCTGCCAATCAGACACAATCAATCCCCGCTGTTCAATTCTTCCTGCAATGCTTTAAGGAGAGCCGCCGCTTCATCGGCAGTCAACGTGATTCCCTTTCCGCACTTCTCATGGTTGGGAGAAAAACTGCGGATGTCATACTTCGGCTCGTTCCCGTTCCATGAAATCAAGTTGATTTCCTTTGTGTAGCCGCTGTCGCTCATGGACAATACGGCGATTTTCTTTACAATCTCGTACTGGATTTCTTTCATTTTCTACCTCAACTTTCTGTATTTACCTCCCGAAAAAAGAAGATTAGCGGCTGTCCCTGCCCCGTTTCCTCTGCAATTCACGCTCTAACAGTTTGATGATGGCGTCCTCCATCTGCTTCGGCGTTGTGTTCTTCGGAAAATATTTTTTCAGCTTGCTTGTGTTGATTTTCAAGGTTTCTTTCTGGTTTCCCTTTTCCTCGGTCATAATGGAAAATATCATATCCATGTCAAGCCGCCCGCTCTGGCTAAGGCTTTTCATCCGCTGTGCCTGTGAGAGTGAGGGCGTTGCTTCTTCGCTCTCCATTGTGGCGAGTAGATTTTCCTGCTCGTCTTTCTTCAAAAAGGACAGCTCCACCGCAGGCGTGAGGGCGATTTTCCCCTCGTCCACCATCTGCAAAATCGGCGGTATCAGTTCCGTCAATCGGATAAATCTCTGCACGGTCATCCTGCCAACGCCGAAGCCCTGTGCCACCTTATCGTCTGTCCGCAACCTCGTCCCAACTTGTGACGAGGTTAAGTCTGTGCGGAAACCCTGCCGCTTCATGGCTTCGGATTTCATCTTGTAGGCAAACGCCCGCTCGCTCGGCAGGATATTTTCTCGTTGCAAATTGCTGTCCACAAGGGTGATGATGGCTCGGTCACGGTCTAAGGGCAGGACAAAAGCGGGGATTGTGTTTAACCCTGCAAGCTCCGAAGCACGCACACGCCGCTGTCCTGCAATGATTTCATAGCCATTCCCGTCCTCTTTCGGGCGTGCGATAATCGGCGTTACGATTCCAAACTCTTTGATACTCTCTGCCAATTCTGATAACATTTCGTCCTCCACTACATGAAACGGGTTATCGGGAAACGGATATAAATCTGCGGTCTTTAATACCTTAAAATCCTGTTTCTTCATTCACATTCCTACCTTTCTTTCGCTCTGTTCCGATTGCTTTTCTGCAATTCCTCTAATACTTCTGGCGGTATTTTTTTCAATAACCTTTCCATCTGCTGATTGGTTTTCTGCAATTCAAATATCCTCTGGTTGGCTTTCTGTACCTTTAATTCCTGCTCGTACTTTTCATCACGCATACGCCCCGCATAGTCGGATTCCTGCCCGATTCTCTCTTTCAAGCTGTCGATATAAGCTCTCTGTTTGCCGATTTCCTTAGCGAATTTCTCCACGTCTGGGAGCCATGCCGCAATCAGTTCCAGAGCCTTGTCACGCTTCTTTCCTGCGTTAAAGGCGTTAATGTCGGAGAGGGCAGACACGATTTCTTCATACTGTTTATCCAGTCTGCCGCCTAGTTTATAGAGCCATGTGGGGATATGCTTCCGCTTTGTTTCCACCACGGACTGCCCCCGTTCAAGTTGATTCCACCGTGCGGACATCCGCTCATGGTAGGCGGTCTGCCACTCGGACAGGCTCTTTTGGTTGCCTAAGATAGACTTCGCTGACAGTTTGTTATCTGGCGTAAGCGGCACAAAGCACAGGTGCATATGGGGCGTTCTTTCGTCCATGTGGACGACTGCGGAGAGGATATTCTGCTTTCCCACATGCTCCGAAATGAAGTCAAGAGCCGTCTGGAAATAGGCTTTTTGTTCTTCGGGCGGTAAGCTGTTCATAAATTCGGGCGAAGCGGTAATGAGCGTTTCCACCATCATCACGCTGTCTTTTCTTACCTTACAGCCCGCTTCATCTACCATTCGGTTTATCTCTTTCTTGTAGGTGTAACGGGGCGGATTCACAAGATGGTAGTTATCTTTGGAGCGTCCCACGTCAATGTCTGGGTTGCTTTTATAGGCTTCTTTCTTCCGCTCGTTGTGGCGTTCACAAGCCGCAACGCCGCCTGCCTTGCGTTTCTGGAAACGCAGGATTGCATAGGGCATAGTTCATCATCTTCCTTTCTTCGGCGGGTAATCTCCCAAAGGGTGACGGTTGGTGACGGTGGTGACGGTGTTTTTGGGATACCCCCACGGGAGCCGCCGACTGTCACCGCACATTCTTCCATCCGAAGCCGCAAGGCAGAGGATGGGCAGGGCGTAAGCCCTGCTTTAAGGGAGTCCAGAGGGAACGTCTGGCACACGACTTTGCAGGGCAAAGTGTAGTGTGTTACACCCTGTAAACGCAGTCGGAAAAATCGGAGGATTTTTCTGACCGCAGGGGTGGCTTTACAAGCCGAAAAGGGCGAGTAATGCCCACGCCTGCACTTTGCGTTTATGGGGTGTTCTCCCGAAGGGCCGAACCGCCGATTTTACATACATTTGCTATGACGGTGACAGCAACAGAGGGTATCCCAAAAACACCGTCACTACCGTCACTGACCGTCACGCATAAGCCAAAGCCGCCGACTTCACATAGCTTTTAGGTAACAGTGACAGCGGCAGGGGGTATCCCAAAAACACCGTCACCATCGTCACTACCGTCACCGTCCGTATCCTCCTGCCTTGCAAGGGAAATCAGCCTGTGGCTGTTCTTGCGGCAAAAGTCATAGCGGATATGGTTTTCAAGCAGGAAGTCAAGGCGGTACTCGTTCATCCATTTTGTTAAGACATTCGCCGCTGTCCCTGTTTCCCCTAGAGCGTCCAACAACTCTGTGGCTGTGCCAGTCCATTTCTCTTTGTCCTGCATGAAATTTACAATCCGAAAAAGGATATCTGGTATTGCTTCTTTGGCAAGCTGTTCCTGCTCTTTCCGCTCCACCAGTTCCCAACTGCAATCACGGAAACGGAGCGTGAACTCCTGATAGGGCGTGTCCCTGCCCGTCACATACAGCTTTGCGGCATTGGATACACGGCTTTCCTGTTCCAGAACAAAGGTTGCGTCCGCACTCCCCGTCAAGCCTGTCGTGCCAGACACCTTATTGAACACATCGCTGTCATTCTGCTTTCGGATGTGGTGGACGACTACCACCGCCAGAGAGTGCCTGTCGGCAAAGTCTTTGATAAGGGAAATATCCCCATAATCACTGGCATAGGCGTTGTCTTTGGAAGAGGTACGGACTTTCTGCAAGGTGTCAATGACAATGAGCCTGCTGTCTGGATATTCTTTCAAATAGTCCTCTAACTGCACGATAAGACCGTCTGGCAGCTTATCGCTCGCCACGGCAAAGTGAAGCCGCCCGCTTGCTTCGTCCGTTAAGCGAAACAGCCTGTCTTGTATGCGGCAGAATGTGTCCTCAAGGCAGAGGTAAAGCACATCGCCCTCCTGTGTGGGCATATCCCACAATGGGATTCCCTGCGACACGCAGAGGCAGAGCTTTAACATGAGCCAGCTCTTGCCGATTTTCTGTGAGCCGCAAAACAGGATTAAGCCTGTGGGTATAAGACTATCCACCACAAAGGACGGCTTCTCAAGCGGCTCATAAAGGAGCGTGTCGGCGTTGACGGTCTGAAGCTTCTGCATGGGATTCCTCCTTTCGGGCGGTGTCTTTGGTTTTGTTACACATAAAAATAAACCTCCTTAAAAAGATTTACTCCCACGAATAAATGAGAGTATGTAATGCCGCCAGTCCCACGCCAATCAAGAGCAGATTTCTTTTTCGGGCGGTAACGGTCACGGTTGGAGATACTTCCTCATTTCTGCCTTGACCTTTTCCCTTGCAACAGAAACGGATTTCTGAATTGCGGAAGCGGTGCAATGCTCCATCTTACCGATTTGGTAAAAGTTGAAATCATACTCGTAGTAGAGCAGGAAACGCCGCCTTTGTATCTCTGGCAGTCGGGCGACCGCCTTATAGAACATTTCATTTCTTTCTTTTTCAATCATTCTTTCATCAAGCGTTTTAGGCACTCGCAACGCACGTCTGTAAAGGGTTTCATCCCATACCTCGTTAAATTCCCTGTGCCGCTGATTCCATTGTTGAAGATTCCTGTTCCTGCGTTCCATCTGCCGAAATTCAATGAATAACTGCTCTGACACTTCCAGCTCGTGATGTTCCCCCTGCCCGTCCTTAAAACTGATAGAATACCTTGTGCCGCTTTCGGCGGCTTCTTCTTTCAGCGTATATGTCTTTGCCCCGTATGCCATTTCCTTTCCTCCCGAAAAAAATTGAGTGAGAGGATTGCCCTCTCACCCAATAGCCCGTAGGGATGCTTAAATTTCCCCGAAAGGATAAAAAATAGGCTTTAATTTTTTACGGAGCCTTTCAAGGCGTTTATAGACCGCCCTTTCGGTAAGTCCTGCCATTGCCGCAATCTCCCTTGTGGAATACCCCTGCATTTTCAACAGGAGAATGAGCAGGGTATGCTTGTCCACCGTAAGCAATGCTTGATACAATTTCTCGTCCTCAATCTCGTCCAGTAAGTCCGCAACGGTATTCGGCTCTGCCTGCTGTTCGGTGTCCGCCATTCCCTCAAGGTATTCCCCGAAGTCGCTCGTCCATCGGTAAAACCGCCTGTTGGAATTAAAGTCTGCCCTGTCCTCTATGCGGATTTGCTCAATGACCGCTTCATCAACGCCGCACTCCCGCAGCACCTTTTCCTCGGCTTCTTTCCAGATACGCCACTTCCTGTCCTCTCGTCCGTGGTTATATGCCATTTCTTATTTCCTCCAATCCGAATTTTTGAAAATGTAAAAATCCAGATTGGAAAGGCGGCGAACGACAGCCAACAGCGGAAACAGCCCTGCGGCACATTCCGATAAAAAACGACAAAAGAAAAACCGCAAAGGCTCTGTGACCTTTACGGTTGTAGGAGATACATATTCTGTTAAGTGGAGATTCTACTTCTGGTTTCATGGTGAGAAGTAGCGTTGCATAAGCAGGAATTTTTTTAACTGGCTTCCTGCCAATCCCCGATATGCTATGTATAAGTCAAATCTGCGTTGCATGAGCAGATAGATTACCTCCCGAAAAAAGAACATAAAAAAACCCTCCAAACTTTAAAACAGGTCTGGAGAGTGTCTGTTAAGTCTTTTCGGGCATAGCAATACCGCCCACCATAACGCCGTTTTTTTATATGGTAGGCGTTTGCCTTAAAACCTTATGAAATGAAACAGAACCGATAAACTGTGATTTTTATTCCACATGTTTATCGGCTCTACATCTATGCGTCTGGCTCTTTAATGATATATTTACCTGCCCGATAGATAGGAATTTAACTTTTTCTTTACAAAAAAGTTCAAATATATCAGCTAGTAACTTATTTCAATTTAATTTCCACTTTGTAATATTTCAAAAAATATGGCACAAACAAAAGAGCCCCTACTATCAAAATCACCCAACCAATATATGTTCCTTGATTTTCAGGATAAAAATAATTTATAGCTAAATGAACTGGACATAGAATAATTGCAATCACTCCCCATAAAATTTCCAATTTTCTTTTCATCTTGTTTGCTTGCTCTTTTTGTTTCTGTAATTCCACCAAATTTTGTTCTGCTTTTTTTTGATAATTTTCCATTATAATCCTTTCTCCCGATAACAATTCGTTTACATTTATTCCAAGAATGTCACATAGCTCCATCATTATTGATACATCTGGACAGCTTTTTCCTGTTTCCCATTTTGAAACAGCCCTATTACTAATATTAAGCTTTTCTGCCAGCTGTAACTGAGTAAGATTTTTTTCTTTACGACATTCAGCAATAAATTTTCCAATTTTTTCTTGATTCATTTCTTACCTCCTAGTTTTATCATACATAATAAGCATTTTTTTGAAAGGAACTATTGGTTGATTCTCTAATTCAACCATCAGTTGACTACTACATCGAATAGTTAATGCTAGCTATCCGTTATCTTTTTTCGCCTACAGTTTTTTATCAAACATTTCAACATGATATTTTAACCGCATAATTTCATTATTTATCTGTCGGCATTAATAATCACCTGTAACATTTCTTTCTTTATGTTCAATAGTCTGAATATCCATTTAACACCTCCAGCACAATTATAGACACTTATGCTGCCTTTCTCAAGATTCTAATATGAAAGGTACGAATACAGACACTAAGATTCCAGAAAAAAGCGACAGAAATTTAACCCTCTGTCGCTGTATTGCCTATGTGTAAATAATTTCCTCATTCACAATCTCCCTCGCACAAGCCCTTATATTATTCATTCTTCCTATCCATTCTAAGGCATTTTCTTCCTTTAGGCGTTCCGTTATGCCCTGTGCTTGTTTCATGCCCTCTATGAGCCTTTCAAAGCGTTCCTGTGCCTGTCTGTCGATGTCGGCAAGGTATGTATTCAGCCTACCGCTTGTGAGAAGATTGGTGTACGTAACCTTACGGTACTGCTTCAGATAGTCTAAGTGCCGCTGTCCCCATATGCCTATGGGTTGTTCTTCTTCGGCGGGTACAGTTAAGCACGGTATTAAGTAATCTCCTTGCCGCTCGTATTTGCCACCCAGTTCCTCAAATAATGATTTTGCCATTGTCTGTTACCTCCACATTCTTTTTTATTTTGAATGTCCGCAAAATCCGTTCTACTCATGATGGCTTCCACGGGCAATCCAGATTATGAATCGCAATGAGCCTGTCTTGACAGTTCGTGCCTGCACCCATTTTCTGGGTAGAGCCGAACAGCACACGCACTTCACCGCTTCTAACCTTTGCAAACATTTCTTTTTTTTGTGCATCAGTAGTCGCTTCATGGATAAAACGCACCTGTTCCGCAGGGATTCCACGCTGTATGAGTTTCTTCCTCATGTCATCATAGACATTATCAAACTGGTTGGGTAGCATTGCAAAAACATTTTCACTGACTTCCTGCGTTTCTATTATCTTTTTATTGGTCGGTGTCGATAAATCACAAAAGACGAGCTGTGCCGCTTTTGTGTCGGCGTGTCCCTCCCAGATGCGGTACACATTGTCCACGCAGGCGTTGACTTTGCTGTTCGGGTCGTCTGGCAGCATTGGGTCAATCAATCTCTGGTCGAGTGCCAGTTTCCGCCCGTCATTCGTGATTTTGAGCATATTGTCAGATTGTGGCTTTACAAGCCTAGCCCTTACTTTCTCTGCCCGTTTCGCAAGCCCCGCCACCATTTCCGTCTGGATTTGGCTCGGCTTGGTCTTGATGTTGTGGTAATTGACCTTTGGCACGGGGAGCTTTAGCATATCGGCGGTCTGGATGTCCGCAACCTCACGGAACATCTGCATCAGTTCTGGCAGATTATAAAACTTCGCAAACCTCGTCTTTGCTCGGTAATTCGTCCCCTCTGGGGCAAGTTCCAGAGCCGTGACCGTTTCGCCGAACGTGGAAGCCCAACTGTCAAAATGCTGCAACCCGTTCCTTGCGAGGGTGTCATACTGCAAGTACCTCTGCACGGAGTACATCTCGACCATCGAGTTTGAGATGGGAGTCCCCGTTGCGAAAACCACGCCACGGTTTCCCGTGATTTCGTCCAGATAGCGGCATTTCATAAAGAGGTCGGAGCTTTTCTGGGCTTCGGTCTGGGCGATGCCGCCCACGTTACGCATCTTTGTAAAGAGGTAGAATAGCGATAGGTAAGGCTTTGAAGTTATCTCCGCCTTTTCCCCCGCTCCACACCGGGCATGCGGCTTTCACCGCACCCGGCGTTCCATCAGACCAACTTACTACCCTCCATCGGGGTTCAACACTCTATGCCCTCACGGTACATATCGTGCTTACAAATTTCACATATTTTTGTACTTCTGAATCTTCTTTAATACCTTTTCGTCTATATCTGGCGGTATCGCACCATTGTTGACCATTCGGTAACAGTCATTGCATAGCCATATGAGATTTTGCACTTTATTCACTTTCTCCAGCGGAAGTTCCCTTTTAACGTGGTAACAAAACTTCTTGTCGTCTAAAAACAGCGGCTTCTTACAGCATTTACACTTGCCTTTGTCCCTGTTGTACGCATATTCCCTGTTCATGAAGTATTCAAAATTGAACACCGTCTTTGCGTAGACCGATAGCTGTATATCCCTTGCGGTATTCACGGACGGTCTGTCGCATGGGAGAGGCTTGCTTTTGTTACGGTAGTAACTGTGAATCCGCCTGCCCTCCTCCGTGTAGGGTGTCATACGCTGGTCAAATGGTCTGGTTTCATATTTGCTGTGCGTAATAAACGCCATAGTGATTCCGAACCATTCACCCTCTATCGGGACAGCAAATGTCTTGCTTTTATACCCCTCATGCCTGTGCGGGAGATTACAAAGCTTTTCCAATGGTATCTGATACTTGTTGTAATGCTTTGGAAATCTCCTTTTCCATATCGCCAGTGCTGTGTTGTTGATTCTCCTGTCAATGGCATGGAACGCATGGGAACATATCGAGGGTTGCAGGTATTGCGCCAATCCTACTATCATGGAATTGACACGCTGTATCTGTGCCGCTTGTACGCTCCTTTCTGTGATTTCCCCTATCACACGGACTTCATCAGCTATCTTCTGAATCTTTTCTTTCAGCCGTTCCATATCTGGCAATGGTTTCCCTACCAGATTTTCCGTCCATGTTTTCGGGTCTGGGGTTTTCCGCTTTCTCTCCGCTTTGACCACAAAACCGAGGAAGTGTATTCCCTCCGTCCTAAGGTCTGTTACAAACGTCTTTTCCCGTGACAGTTCCAGTTTCATTTTGTTCTTGAAATATTTTGTGAGCATACGTTTCAGCCTGTATGCTTCCTGCTCCGTTGACGTGAGGATTACCCAGTCATCGGCAAAACGGAAGTTGTACTTTGGGGTTACGCCAGACCATTTCAGCCGCCGTGTGTCATTACACTTATGCTTGCATTGCCTGTGCGGTTCCATATACATTCTCCCTACAAACCAGTCAAAATCATTCAGATACACATTTGACAGCAATGGCGATAAAATCCCTCCCTGCATTGTGCCGAGTTTCGTATCGTTCAGCATTCGGCTTTCGATATACCCAGCTTTTAACATCTGCTGTATCATCTTGATTACCCTTTTGTCATGGATTCCAATTCGCCATATCTTCTTTAACAGGATTCTGTGGTCGATATTGTCAAAACAGCCCTTGATGTCTCCCTCAACCGCCCATACTGGCTGGTCTGGGGAACGTGTTGCAGAATTTATCACGTTTATAATGTCACGTATTGCGTGTTTCTGTGCCCTGTATGGGCGGAAACCGTAGCTGTGCGGATAAAATTTTGCTTCACATATCGGCTCTATGATTATCCTCACACATTCCTGTATGATTCTCTCCAACACTGTTGGAATACCTAGTGGGCGCAGTTTTCCATTCTTTTTCGGGATATATACCCGTCTTGCAGGCTTTGGTCTGTAATTACTGAAGCTGTCTCTTATCAGTGCAATCAATTCTTCTCTTGGCATTTGCAGATATTTATCCATTTTCGCCTGGTCAACGCCAGCCGTCTTACTGCCTTTGTTAGACTTGATGTTATGGATTGCGGTCACTATGGTCACTTCATTCACCATAGCTTCTACAAGACCTGTGAAAGCGATTCCCTCTTTTGATTTCTCATAGAGAAAATCTAAGGTCTGCTTCATTTCCGCTTCTGTTGAAAATCTGACGTTCAAATGCACAAGGCTATCACCTCGCAGTTCGTCACCCGTATTTCAGGGAGTTATTATCTTCTTTGTTTTGTGAAATTTGTAAATTGGTCTGACTAGTCCCCTTCGCCGTGGGCATTTCAGCCCGTGTGACTGGCTTGTTCCAATCTCAGACTACTATGAGACTGCTGACTGCCTGTATCTTCGTCGCCCTGCACGGCTCCAACACAGGCTCTCAAACGTTCCTAAATCTCTATCCTTTTGCAGATTTAACTGCTTAAAGACCTTAGGTCGCTACCTTACACCGTAGGGACAAATACACTTTGAATCATAGTTGCCGTGTATTCTGCACGGTATTCCACCCATGCAGGAATGTACCGAAAAACCAGCGACACATTCTTCCCTAATCTTTCACCCTTTCGGATGCCGTTCACTCTTACGATGCTGCATAGCTTATTCTGCGTGTAACCATAGTCTTCGGAAGACCGCACTATATATTCCGTATCCATAAGGACTTAGGACATCAAGTTACGACTTCTTCACGCTTTATACGTGGGCGGATACAGCCGCCTCGCATAGTGAAGTATTATCCCGCACACCGCCTACGGCTTTGATATGCCATCATCGGCGTTGATTCCGTGTGGCAAGGGTACTTCCCCCTTGATTTCGAGATTTAAGTTCTGACAGCTCATTCTTATTTCTAAGTGATTTCTGCCGGTCGTTTTCGGTCAGTTTATCAGACTTCCCTTGTGCGACAACGTTTCGCACGATTTTTGTAAAAATGACTTTCGTCTATAAAGAGCCTGTCTATGCCTAATTCCTCAAAGTTTATCACGCTGTCTTTCCGTTTGGTGTCGTTTAATTTATCGAGCTTCGCCTTAATCGCTTTCCTTGTTTTCATAAGCTGCTTGACCGTGAACTGCTCCCCGTGGGATGCCTGCACGTCGTCAATGCCATGCTCAATATCGTCAAGCTGGCGCATGAGCTGTTCCCTCTGGCGTTCCTCGCTGATGGGGATTTTTTCAAATTGACTATGCCCGATAATCACCGCATCATACGCCCCCGTCGCAATCCTGCCGCAGAATTTCTTGCGGTTTCCCGTTTCAAAATCCCGCTTGGTCGTGACAAGGATGTTGGCAGATGGGTAGAGCCGTAAATACTCCGACGCCCACTGCCCGACAAGGTGGTTTGGCACGACAAACATGGATTTCTGGCATAAGCCGAGCCGCTTGCTTTCCTGTGCGGCGGCGACCATCTCAAAGGTTTTTCCCGCACCTACCTTGTGTGCAAGGAGCGTGTTGCCGCCGTAAAGGATATGGGCGATGGCGTTCACTTGATGCGGTCTTAGCTGGATTTCTGGGCTGATGCCGCCGAACGTGATATGGCTTCCATCGTATTCACGGGGACGGATGGAATTGAATGTGTCATTATAATAGCGTACAAGCCTGTTCCTCCGTTCTGGGTCTTTCCAAATCCAGTCCTGAAACGCCTGCTTTATCACCTCCTGCTTTGCCTGCGCCGCCGTGGTTTCCTTATGGTTCAGCACCGCTTTTTTATTGTTGTGTTCGTCATAAACATAGTCAAAGATGCGGGTATCCCTTAAATTTAATGTGTCCTCTACAATACGGTAGGCACTTGCCCGCTTCGTGCCGTAAGTGCTGTCCGCCTTGACGTTCCCCACGTCGGAACTCTTATTCTCGATGAACCAGTCGCCGTTATATGCCGTGTAGCGCACTTGCAGCCTGCCCGCCGCATAGCTTGATGGTGTTAAAAGTTCCACCATGAACTGCTGTATATCCTCCTGCGGTATCCACGTCGTGCCAAGACGGACGGAGATTTCGCTTGCGGGCAAATCCTTTGGGATGACCTTTTCCAGTGCCGCCACGTTGACCGCAAGCTCTGGGTCTGACTTTGCCGCTATCTCTGCGATTTTCAGTTTCTCCCGCACATTCCCCGATAAATACTCGTCTGCGGTCACATACCTTGCAGGCTCGGAAGATGGAACTTTATAAATAACTCCCTGCAATTCCTTAATGATTTCTTCCTTCGACCTGCAGGTGAGCCGTGCCATATAAGATAAATCGACACGGGCTTTCTCTCCGATGGAGAGGGCGAGGGCTTCGCTGGCGGTTTCCACAAAGGTCACTTCTCGGTGGGGCTTTATCGTCCGCTTCGTAAACATATCCGCTTTGCGTTTGAATTTTCCCTCGTCGTCAAGCACCTCCAAAGAGCATAAAAGGAAGTAGCTCTCGTCTGCCGCAAAAGCGAGGTAGTTCCCCCTGCTGTTAATCAAGCCGTACTTTTTGGTAAAGGCATCATATAATCGGTTTAGGTTTTCCTGCTCGGTCTGTATCATTTCCTCTGGGCAGTCGTTGGTCTGGTACTGGATGAGCTTCCTCACGCAGTCACGGATTTCCAACAGCCCCTTGATGCGGTTCTCCGCCGTCATGGACACGTTGGCGGGGGTCATCCCGTTATTCTCTCGGAAGTAGACCTTTCCTCCCACAAGGGCAAAAGAGAAGTTCCGCACGTTCGGGTCGGCGGGGATGGCTTTCTCCTGTTCATCGGAGATACGGTCAACTTCATTTTCTATCTCTGGGATTTCGCCGTCTATCCGCTGCATGGCTTCATGGAGAAGCCCCGCAAGCGGCACGTCTGGGTAGGCTTTGCAGGCACTGTCCATGCCGAACCTTGTGCTTTCCATCTTCATCTCGCCAAGCACCATCTCTGGATGCTGGACAAAATAACTGTTCATCGTAATGCCATCCTCATTGGTATCGAGGTGTACCCACTCTGGCTCTATCTCTATCATGCGGTCACGTTTTTGTAAAATAAGGATGTCGCTCGTGACCTCCGTCCCTGCGTTTGCCCGAAACGTATTGTCTGGAAGCCTTACCGCACCCAAAAGCTCGGCTCTTTGTGCGATATATTTCCGCACCTCTGGGCTTGCCTTGTCCATCGTCCCCTTAGAGGTGATGAACATCACAACACCACCTGCCCGCACTTTATCCAGAGCCTTTGCAATAAAATAGTCGTGGATTAGGAACTTCTGGGCGTTGTAGCGGCTGTCGTTGACTTTGAACTCCCCGAACGGGATGTTGCCAAGCACCACGTCAAAATGATTGTCTGGGAGCTTTGTTTCCTCAAATCCCTCAATGGCAATGCTGGCTTTCTGGTAGAGCTGCTTCGCAATCCTGCCCGATAACGGGTCAATCTCGATGCCGTGCAGCTTTGATTTCTCCATGCTGTCGGGCAGAAGCCCTAAGAAATTGCCCGTGCCGCAGGACGGTTCTAAGATATTCCCCTGTGAAAATCCCAGACGGTCAAGTGCTTCATACATTGCCTTAATGACGATGGGCGGCGTATAAAAAGCGGTCAGCGTGGATTCCATAGCGGCATGGTATTCCTCATCGGAGAGAGCTGATTTTAATTCCTTATATTCATTTGCCCATGCCGCATTGTTGCCGTCAAACGCCATCGACAGACCGCCCCAACCGACGTATTTTGCAAGAGTTTCCTGTTCTTCGGGCGTGGCAAGGCGGTTTTCTATCTGAAGGTCATGGAGAAGCCTTATTGCTGCCATATTGTTTTGGAACTTCTCTTTTGCGCCGCCAATACCTAAATTATCATCGGTAATGCGGTAGTTGCGGCGGTCGGCAGAGAGGGCAGGGGCGGACGGTTTCGCCGTAACAGGTGTTTTCCTCGGCTTCTCATGCTCTGGCTCGTCAAAGCGTATCTTCTCCACCACAATGTCATAAGGAAGACCGTTCTCCATAGCGGGGTATTCTGTCACGGTTTCCGTGGTCGGCTCTGCGGGGGATTCTGTTTTTTCTTCGGACTTTGGTTCTTTCTGTGCCAGTCTTTGCCGTTGGTTCTGTTCTCTTTCCTGCTCTAAAATCCTGCGGACATAGCCCACTTTCTCCACACGGTTTATCGGGAAACCCACGTTATTCTGAAATGTGATGTCACGCATGGAAACATCGCCGCTGATTTTTCCAACGCTTTCTATCATATAACGGCGGTTGTCAATAAAAATTTCCTTTCCGATAAGGTCAGAATTATCCTGCTTTCCGTCTGTTCCAGACGGGGCAGGCTTTGATTTCTGCTGTTCATCACGCTCCGCATCTTTCGCCGCAAAAAGTTCCGTGATATGCTCAGCACTGTTTAAAGTGTCGGCGTATTCCTGCGCTTCTTCCTCGGTTTCAAAAGTCTGGTAGATGCCACCTACGTCGTAGTATCGGTCGGCACTGTCCTCTGGGGCTTCGTTATTCCGTATAATAAACGGGTCGGCAAAGGCATCGGAAGTCTGCTCTACCGTGTAATGCGATATCTCCTCTGGGGTATCGGGTACAATTTCTTTCCCCAATGTTCCATCAGTCTTTGCACTTCCCTCTCGATAAAACGGCTCAAGCTGTTCCTCCGTCAAGGACACTAAATCGTGGTAATACAGATTGGAAAGTGCGTTCTGGATAAGGTCGGCAAGGTCGCTGTACTGCGTATATTCTGCAAGAACGCCATCCACATACGTTTCCATGCGGTACTGCAAGAGGTTGACGGATGCCTGTATCCCGTGCAAGCCATCCTCGGTATTCCGAAATGCAATCTTGACGTTGGACAAATCCGTATAGTCCACTTCGGCGTCGCCGCCAAACTCCGCATCGCAGTATGCGTCGATGCAGCCTTTCGCCTGTTCCAGTAGTTCTTCCTCGGCAGGCTCTTTCCTCCTGTGAAACCAGTCCTCCTCGGTAGCCATTATCTCGCCAAGCTGCTTTTCATCCTCTGGGGTCAGTTCCGTGTTCTGCTCCAAGAACGGGATAAACACGTCACGCCCCAGACGCAGGGATTCCATTTTCTCTCGGTAGTAATCTTCCCCCTGCCGTTTCCACTCTGGGATAAACGGACAAGTTGGGGAGAGGGAATATTCATAGAAATTTCGGATATGGTCGGTTAAATCCCCCTCGCCGTCGCCGATGTCAAACCGCCCCTCGTAATTAAATTCCTCACCCCCGATGACGGCATGGATTTCAAAATCGGTCTTATGATACCAGCCGACATGGTTCTCCTCATTCTCCCTTTCCCGATGCTGTTTTTCGTCCAGAACGCCGAGCAGCTTATTTCCCAAAGCGAAACTCAAATCCGTAAATCGGTCGTTCAGCTCCTTGTCATAAAAGGCGGGATGCTCGGAAAATCCGATAGCGAGTGTGATGCTGTCTGGCTTTTCCTCGGCAAGTGTTTCTGTTTTCTGGCTCTCGGTGATGACCGTTTTCAGATGGTCGTTCGCAGGGTTCTCCTTTAGCTTTTCTTCAAAATCGGCTCGGCTGAACTCTTTTCCGAACAATGGGAACTCCGCATTTCGCAAAGACACGGCGTTCTCATCAAAGGCGATGACCTCATATTTGTCCGCCCCGATATACACCACGTCGCCCTCGTGGTAGAGGTAGCGGAGAGGGTACAGCTCCGTAAGCTCCTGCGAGAAACGCCACGCATTGCTGCGGCTGTAAACGCTGGTCGTCTTTTTTTGCACAAGGGAGAGGAAGTCTAACAGCTCCTGCACGTTGTCGGGATGCTGCAATGCCTGTTCCATAAGGTCAGCGGGCATATCCGCAAAATCCCTGCATCCAATTACGCCCAACAAATCTTTCTCATAGCCGTCCAAGTCGCGGATAAAGTCGGAGAGCCGCAGGGCGAGCGTGTCCCGCTTGTCCGCAGGGAGCAGCTCCCTTTTTTCCTCAATAAAACGCTGCCTTGCCAGTTTCCTCTGGGTGTCGATTTCATACTGCGGGGCAGAGATGCTTTCCAGATAGTCGGCATAATGGTCTTTTTCTTTGGGATTGAGATAGCGGTTATCCTTAACCAACTCCCGCAGCCGTTTTTCCGCTTTCGACCAGCTCAAAACAAGGTCGTGTTCGGTGGAAATGCCGTCACGGTCAATGGAGATGCCCTTGCCGCTGTACCACACATACCCCTCCGTGCCGTCTGAAAAATCAACGAAAAAGCCGCCTGTGCCGTATTCCCTTTTCAGAAAATCAATGTTCTTCTTTTTATCTTCCTGCTTCTGGAACTGGTGGTAAATACGGTATTTCCCGTTTGCAACGCTGTTCCCTTTTATAAGGACGGCATCAATATCCTCCTGTGAAACGGCAAAAGCAGAGGCTTTTTCGTCCTCTGCTTCAGCTATCATTTCAATCTGTTCGTCCACGGTCGGGAGATTGGCGGCAACTTCTTCCTCATTGGCAACGCTGCCTTTTTCTGTCTGTCCCTCTGGCTCTGCTGTCTGTTCCTTATCTGTTTTTTCTTCCTGCCTGCCGCCGTCCGACTGCGGCTCTGGTTCTGAATTTCCTAATTGTAAATCAGTTCGCTCAAGATGGCTTCCTCCGCTTGGCTGCGGATATTGTTCATCATGCCGAGCCACTGCATCGGGGCTTTCCCTTTCAGCTCCTCCGTCACTCCCTGCTCGGCTGCTAACTGCTTCGTCAGAAGCTCCAGCCGCTGCAACGCTGTCTGCTCGGTCTGGTAAAGGTGTGCGTTCAGCCTGCCCGCTGTCAGCAGATTGAGATAGGTCACTCTTTTGTGCTGTTCCAGATAATCCCTGTGCATCAAAGCGTACCTGCCAAGCGGAAGCTCTGGCTCTGTCGGTAATGTCAGGTCGGGTATAAGGTAGTCCGCCTGCTTCGTGTAAGTGATTTCGCCCATTATCTTCACTCCTTTCGGGTTGTTTCCTGCCTTTATCATACTGGCTTGTGATATTCCTTGCAAATGTGCGGTTCTGCCGTTTTGCTTCGATTTGCACATTTCGGACTGCCGCCGAGATTTCCCGCAACGCCATCTCGGAAATGTCGCTCGTGGCGATGCCGATGGCGTTCAATGTCTGGGGCGTGTTGAAATTTATAATCTCCGCAAAGTCCTCACGCTCAAAATACCCGTCCGCATCCAGACCGCAGCGGCTCAGCAGCATATAGGCGACGCTGTTTGCGGCAAGCCGCTTGTAAATCACTTCTATATTATAATCGTCCAGTTCCTCCAAAAAGCTGTCTTTCGTGCAGCCCCTTAGCTGTGAGAGGTAATCGGGTAAGTTGTCCTCCACGGCGTTCTCCGCCGTCCCTATTAAAAACGTGGCAAAATTGCTGCCCTCCGTGCCGCCGAACCTGTCCGCAAGCCGCTCCATGACGGGCTGCTCGTACCGCTTATCCATCTGCCATATCGGGACGGCTCGGCTGCCATAGTAGCCCTCATGGGTGTCGGAAACGTCAAAATAATATTTCAGCGTGTTCCTGCGCCCTTTCGGGTCAAAGACCGCTATGCCTTTGCTGTCTTTATTTACCCAACGCTTAAAGAGCCTGTTCCATGTGCCAATCTCGGCTACGGCGGTGGCATCGGGGCGTTGGGCGTAAATCAAGAGCTGCTCGTCAAAGCGGCACTTGTAATTGTGGCAGGCAGAGGATAGAAAGCCCTGCCAAGCCTGCGGGTTCTTTGCGACCGCCATCCCCGTGCGGCGGTACAGCTCCGTAATAAGCTGGTACTTTGCAGCCATAGGCTCACACCTCCTTATCGTTCCAAATCTTTGTTTTTCTGTTTCCTGTCGTATTCCCCACACCGCTCGGCGATTTCGGAATACATCTTTTCCCGCATATCCCGCTCATAGGCTCGGTACTCCTTTGCCTTTTCCGTGGGCTTGTACCAGACACTCTTTTTATCCGCTTCATCCAAGCCCTCATAGCGGTCATCTATTTTGTCCATATACTTCTTATAAATGGCATGGGCGGCGGGGGCATCCTTTGCGTAGCGGTAACGGGCGAGGCTCCTATGCGTCCCACGAAGCTCGGCATACTCATAGAGCATACGGATAACCTCACGGTCAAGCCCTTTCTGCCCCTCGGCATCATAGATTTCCGACAAGCCCTTACATCTCCATGAATGGTAGGGAGAGGTGTCGTTGGAGCTGTGGGAAGATACATACACGCCGTCTTTCTTTACCGTGATGCGGTTGATTTGCTCCGTACTCATTCCATCCCACCTCCCAGAAATGAGATGACCTTGTTCCCCTTGATGCTTTTTTGCAGCTCATTGATGAGCGTGATGTCCGCTACCGTGATGCCCTGCATGGAGAGAATGTCGTCCATCGTCATGGCAGCAATGGCTTTTTCCTCGGTAAATCCTGCGTCCAGAACCTTGTTTAAGACTCTGACGGCTTTTGGGTTGACTGGCATATCCCATACCTCCTATCGTTCATGGTCTTTTTGCTTCGGGGCTTTCTGTGCGGACGGCGGCTCCTGCGGCTTCGGCTCATACGTTGCCCCGTTTTTCTCCATGCGCTCGGCAAACTCACAGATGTGGTAAATGTCGCCGCCCCTGCCAGAACTTAACTCTAAATGGGTTTCGTCGATATAGCGGCAGGCGTGTTCAAATTTTTCTTTCCACGCCGTCGTAATGATGATTTTCCCGCCGTCTGGGATGCGGAACAGTTCTTTGTAATGGGGGTCAATAAATCGGATTCCCTTTTCTGCTCTGGATATATGCCTGTCGAGCCATTCTTTCACATAGCAGTAGCAGTAAAAGTTATAGTCGCCCTTTGTCGGGTTGCAGCGGAGCAGGAAAGCGTGTTTCTCTGTATCCACACGGAAGCCGTACTCCGTGCAATAGTTCCCATTAAAGCCACTATCGGGAAATTCCTTTGTAAATGCACCCATGTCATAGCGGTTATGCAGAAGCCCCTTATCTTCACGCAGGGCGTTGATAATATCGTCCAGACCTGTCTTGAACTCGTCCGTTTTCCATTGTTCTCTGGTATCAAACCAAGTGGTATGAAAGCCATATCCAGAGGGGGCAAAATCACCTCGGAGATGCCCAATACATCCCGTCTGCCCCTCAAGCTGCATACTCTGGGCGTAGGTGTATTTCTGTTCGGATTGCATCAAAGCCCGTACCTCCATCAGCGTTCCTCCCTGCTCTTTGATTTCTTCGCCTTTTCCTGTTCCTTGATTTTTGCGAGTGCTTCCTTTGCCCAGTCGGGCATCTTCTCTGGCTTGATTTCCCCAAGCAGGTCGCACCGTTCCCATCGGGCGTGCTTTCCGTCCGCAAGGGAAGTGCCGAACACCGCCTGCCCCCTGCCGCCCAACGCTCCGTGACCGCCGTCCGCCAATACAAGCTGGTAGGCAGAATGTCGGTATTCGTGGCGGTTGACTTCGGCATTGATGACAACGACCTTTCCCACAATGCTGCCGCATTTATTATCTGGGATGCAGTCGTCTATGGTAAACGGGGTCATGTCAAACTTGAACTGTTCCTGCTCGGCTCTTACACTTTCTATCTGTTCCTGCACCCTGTCGGTAAACATCTGCATGGCTTCCAGATAGTCGTCAGAGCCGACCGCATCCGTCACCCATTCTGCGGACAGCGGGTTATCGTAAGTGCAACAGCAGACAAGATACGGGTATTCTTCTTTCTCATCTATGCCGAACACGACTTCCTTTTTTCCGATGTGGATGCTCTGCGTGACCTCGTAGGAGCTAATCATCCGTTTTTCTTCGTTCTCCATCGGGATTCTCCTTTCTTTGCTTTTTCTCCCTCTGCCAGTCTAAAACCTTTCGGATGCAGACGTCGCAGAAGATGACACGGCTGTCCTTATATCGGGGATAAGGACAGTCCGTGCAGTCATATTTCTTGTCATTTTCATTGTTTCCCGTGCTACCGCTCACGCCCATCGTGCTGCTTCGCCTTTTTATCGTGCTGTTGGTTGTATGGCATCTGGCACTCCGACTGGTAGCGTTCGTTCAGCTTTTCCCTCGCCGCTTCAAGGGTGTTGCAGTAGCAGCCCCAATAATAGTTGTCGCCGCCCTTGCAGTACCAGCATACATAAGGGTTCGGGGCTTTCGGGTGATGCCCGATGACAAGCTCCGTGTTCCCGATAGTGCAGCCCTCTATGATTTCATAGCCCTGATTGGAGCGTGTTTCACCGTCCATAGGCGTTCCTCCTCTCTTTAAATTTTTTATTCACTTCAAGATTCTTTCGCATATCTACGGTATGCCTTTTCCCCTTTGGCTCTGATTTTCTGCATCCGCACGCTCCCTAAAAGCTCTGGGTATTTCTCCTGCAACTTGCGGCGTGTCCTGCCCACGCTCTCAAAGCTCGGCAAGCCAAGCCCCTTATGGTTCAAAAGTATCTGGGCAAGCGGCATAGCTCCCGCATCTTTCAGATACAGGTTGCAGAGGGCAAGGTACAGCACCATGTCGTCATTTCTGGCGTCCTCATTCTCTTGCAGGACAGACTTCACTTTCCCCTCTATGGTTTTCAGATTTTCCATATCTACCTCCATACATGGAAAGAGGGCGGTCATTGAAAACCGCCCCAATCCACATCAGTAAAATATTTCTCAAACTATTTCCTGCGGAGATGCAGCCACGCAGCCGCACCGCCGATAAACGCCACAAGCACAATGGCGATGATGGTTTTTCCCCTCATCCTGCTTAGTCCTCCTTTTTCTTTCTTCCGCACTGGTAGCCTGCAAACCCGAAGATTCCCGCACCGACTGTAAATGCCGCCGCAAGGCTTACCCAAAAACCGAGGCTGAAGTCGTCGCCCGTTTTCGGGGTGTCACGCAGCTCGTTGTGCATGGTTACGGTTGCCGTTTCGTCCGTCTTGACGGTCACTTTCTGGTCGGCGGGCAGGATATAGCCAGAAGATGCCTTGTCGCTGACCTCAGACACGGTGTACTCGCCGATACGCAAGCCGTCAATGACGATTTCTCCGTTCTTGTCGGTAGTAAAGGTCTGGTCGTAATCTTTGCCGATGACACGGAAAGAGAAGCCCTCCACCTTACCGTCAGAGGATGTCTTGACGATTTTGAGTGAGCCTTTCTGTGCTTCATTTAAGAAGCCCTTGCCCGCTTCATTCTCCACGTTGTAGGTCTTGCCGTTTTCCTCAATGGATACGGGATAGACGTTCTCATCCAGTACGAAGCCTGTCGGGGCGGTTTTCTCACGGACAAGGTACTTGCCGTATCTGAAGTCGTTCATCTGGTACACGCCTTTCTCCACCTCGCCCATCTCGCCGAGCAGCTCGTCCTTTTTGTCCAGTTTTCCATCTTCGTTTGTATCCGAGTAAATTTCAAATACCGCACCCGTGAGCTTGTTGTCTGGGTAGTCTTTATCTACCTTAGTCAGAGCGATATTTCCCGTAATAAAGTAATTGACAAGCTCAATCTCCACAACTTCGTCAACCTCGTTGATAGTTACGCTGATTTCTTCCTCGGAGAGTACATATCCTTTCGGGCTTTCGATTTCACGGATTACCCATGTGCCATACGGAACTTCCTCAAAAGAAAAACTGCCGTCATCCTCGGATGTGGCAGTTGCGATTGCATTTTCCTTTGTATATTCCGTTGTCCCCGTCTGAAAGATGCCGATTAACGCACCGCCTAAATCTTCGCCGTCCTCGTTGGACTTTTTGCCGCTGACAGAGCTGTAAATCAGTTCATTTTCAATGGCTTCGCCCTCATTTGCCGTGATGTTCACGATGGCTGTTTCCTGCCCTGCGTACTCGAAGTCAACAGGGTATCTCTCATCGCTGACAAGGTAAGCGGCGTTTGTGCTGATTTCCTGCACATAGTAGCTGCCCATCGGCAAATCGCTGATTGCCCTTCCGTGACCGTTCTCGTCAAGGAAGATAACCTCAATCAGCCCGTCGGCAGGGATAACAGAGCCATCAGCGGCGGTAATCTCCTCGGCGGCATACAGACCGAACGTAACATCTTTGATTTCGCCGTTGCTACCCACGCCGTATGCTTCATCAACCTCAAGGCTCTTGATTACGTCAATTTCTACACGCTGACGCTCATTGTAAAACTCCGTGCCTGTTTCCGTCACTTCGATTTCCTGCCCCGCATACACAAGCTCGACCGCATGGATTTCATCATTCAGCACCATGCCATACGGGGCGGACACTTCCTTTACCTCATACTTTCCGAGATAAAGCTCCTTACTTTCCGCCGTTCCGTCCTCGCCAGTCGTTACAGTATCTACCACCTCGCCTTTTTCGGCTCTGACTGTTCCGTCTGTCGTGATGATGTCCTCGGCTGCGGTAATCTCGTAAACTGCACCCTCTAAATTATCCACGGCAAAAATCGGCTGGTACAGCCCCTTGTTTCCCGATACCCTGCTGAATACCTCCCCAGACTTTCCTACCGTGATTTTCCCTTTCTGTGCCATATTGGAGCGTTCCACCTTTACAATGGTGACGCCGCTTTCTTCCTCGGAGTTTTCCTGCTCCACGTCAAAATAAACTGGCTCGGAGTCTAAAACATAGCCGTATGGGGCTTGCACTTCCACAAGCGAATATCCCTTGCCGTATTCTAAGGTCTGCGGCGTGATAAGCCCGCCGTCCGCCGTGGTGTAGAATGTGTCAATCTCCGTCACTTCTGGATAAGTGAATTTCATTGTTACAAGGTTTCCCTCTGGGTCGTAAATCTGGAAGCCTGCGCCCGCATAGGGAATAACTTTAGCCGTTTCTATATCCTTTTTCACAATCTTGATATAGCTTTCAAAGTTGGCGTTGTTGATAAGGTAGCGGTAGGTCTGGCTGTCCTTGCAGATGAACACGTCAAAGTCTTTCATCAGCTCCCGACCGTCCCATCCAGAGGTCTGATGCACGGTATAAATGCCGTATGGCATATCCTTTGTCTGGGCAAAGCCGTTCTCATCGCAGATAAGCGTGTCACGCTCGGTTTCCTCCGCCGCATCAAAGCTGCCTGCGGATTTCAAATACACCTCAAAGACAGCCCCCTCCTCTGGTGTTTCAATCTGGGTTTCGCCGTTGTCGGTGTGCTTGATGATGGCGATGTTCCCCTTGATGACCTGCTCGTTTACGTCATTCTTGGCAGAGTTATATTCCACGGTGTAAAGCTCTGGCTCTGCGCCTACATGGTGTACGGTCGTGTCCAGAAGATAGCCTTCGGACGGGGTAATCTCACGGACGCTCCAATCGTTTCCGCAGATATAATATTTCGTTGTGAACTGACCGTTTTCGTCAGTGGTGTAAGTGTCAACAAGCTCCTCGCCCTTATAAATGCCGTAAACCGCACCTGCAAGGGTGGCGTCGCCCTGCGGTTTCTTTCCCGTTTCCATGTCGGTCTTTAATACCGTGACATTGAATTTCTTTAAGATGTTGGTAAAGCTGCGTTTTGTAACTTTCTTCCACTCAATCGGGGCGGTCTGGGATGCAGGGACAACGTAGCGGATAGCCGTGTCCACTTCCTCAAGGGTGTACGGCGTGCTGCCGCTGATAAGAACGTTCTCAAACTTCGCCAATCCATTCTTATCGGTCACGGCGTATTCATCAACCGCCAATCCGCTTAAAGAAGTGCCGTAAAGGTGGAACTTCACGCCCTCCACTAGATTGTCCTCGGATGTTTTCACAACCTCAAGGCTTCCACGCTTCAAAGTATTACTGAACGTAACCGTAGAGGTTTTCCCGCCGATGATTGTCACGGTCTGGGTTTTCTGCGGCTCGTAGCGGTCGATGGACTGCTCCGTGACGGTGTAAGTGCCAGGGAATAAGCCCTCCACCGTGATATTTCCGTCTTTATCTGTTTTTACGGTCTTGTTGAAGCCGTCGCCCTTGATGGTAAAGGAAATCCCGCCAACAACGCCGTCCTCGGAAGTCTTTTTCAGTGCGACCGTCCCTGTCGGCGTTTCCACGTTGATATACGCCGTCATGGTGTCCACGTTTTCCACGCCCGTAATGACATCCTGTAAATTCGGGTCGCCGTAGGCAATCATCTTCGCCCCGCTGCTGACCGTCGGCGTGTTGTTCCTCGTTGCAGTAATCCTCGCCTTGCCGTCAATCGCCTTTTTTGACGTGATGGTGAGCTTGTTCCCAGACTTGGACACTTTCACATTGCTGTCGGAACTGGTAAAGGAATACTCGGAGAGGGCATTGTTCTTATCCGTCAATGTCAGACTGTACTTCCCGTCCTTATAGGCAAGCTCCTTTGTGATGTCTTTCTTGCCTGCCGACATGAAGCTCGGAATCGTGCTGTGCCTTGTCATAAATGACACAATCTGGTCGTAAGCCGCCCTCGCCCCGCTGTTTGCATAATTAGAGCCAAAGTGCAGGCTGTAAACGGTCGTGCTTGTCTGGCTGTACGGGCTTGCTGAATTACGGCATCCCGTGACGAACTCCCAGACAAGGGTCTGCGTGGCAAGCCATTTCTCGTCATCGCTCCCAGACAGATTCCCGCTGTTGCCCTGATAGCCGTAGAGCAGGGCAAGCCCCACCGCCTTTTTCTGGTCTGCAGAGAGGGCGTTCCATGTGTTGGAAGACGCCTTTGCCAGCGTGTTGCCTGTTTTTAAGGGTACGCCCGGCTGAAGGCAGAACGCCGTTTCCCCGTCCACATACATGCGGTACTTGTATTCGCCCGTGCCGCCTGCGGTATGACCGCCGATGTTCGCACTGGAATTATATCTGATTGCGTTCCCTGCGCCGTCGTAGGTGTGGGTAAAGCTAATCGTGCCGATGTCGCCCGCCGCAAACGCTGTCGTGGCAGGGACGGCGGACAGTGCCGTGACCGCAGCCAACGCTAACGCCGCAGCCCTTTTGAATAATTTACGAATTTTCATTCATTACCTCCTGTTCGTTCTCATGTTGATAGTTGACTTTCTGGCAGAAAAAAAGCCGCCCATGTGGACAGCTTTAATTGTTCTTTTCTCGGATAGTTACTGGCAGTATCTAGGGGGAGAGGTGTGGAGAGGGGGGCGTTGTGTGCCAGTGGCACACGTTTAACGCCGACCGAAGCGGAGCGTAGACCGTTTAAAAAAATTTGCTATCCCCAAAAGGGCGGACTTCTCCCCAAGTGTGCGGTTATCTTTCCTGCCCCCGCTGCCTTTGCAGATGGCGGTTGTAAAACTCCAACGCCTTTACGACAAAATCCGTTTCCTGCCCTCTGGGGATGGATTTCGGTATGAGCTTGGTTATCCGCTCGTCCTTAAAGGCGGGCTTCTGTTTCTGGTTCGGCTTTTCCTCCTGCATGATGCTCTGGATAACCCCGTCCGTCAGTTTTCCCTCCTGCATGAACTTTTTCATCTTGATAGCCTGTGCAAGGGAGGGCGTGGCATCGTTGTAGCCCATCGCTTCAAGCAGGGTGTACTGCTGTTCCTCGGAAAGATAGGAGATTTCCACCGCAGGGCGGAAAGCAATCTGGCGTTCATCAACCATTTGCAGGATTTCGGGTACAAGCTCGGTCAGACGGATAAAGCGGCGTATCTGCTCACGGCTTTCGCCTACTCTGTCAGCAAGTTCTTCATTAGACCTTGACTTCGACACCACTGGTGTCGAAGTTAAATCAACACGTTGTCCTTGTCTGTCCATTGCTTCAAGCCGCATCTTATACGCAAAGGCTTTCTCACTCGGCAAGATAGTAGTCCTTTGGAGATTACTCTCAACCATGACAATAATCGCTTCGTCACGGGTCAGCTCCTTAATCTCGCATTTGAGCGTTTCAAGCCCTGCAAGCTCGCAAGCCTTTTTTCTTCTGTGACCGCTGATAAGCTCATACCGCCCGTCCTCTTTCTGGCGGACTGTGGCAGGGGTCATTACGCCGCTCCGCCTTACGCTGTCCACAAGCTGCTCCATGTCCTCGTCCATTAAGACCTTGAACGGGTGGTCTGGGAACTCGTCAATCTCCGCAATCGGGATTTCCCTTATTTTGCTTAGGTTCGCTTCCGCACGGCTCTCGTCCGTTTCAAAGAGGTCATCGTATGCGGTCAGCTCGATTTTGCTTCCTTTGCTTCTCGCCAAGCTCTGCCACCTCCTTTCCGAACTGCTCGTAAGCGGCGGCTACCTTGCCGCCTTTGTCATAGGAAAAAATGCTCTTGCCCTCTGCGGTGGCTTCCACGGCACGGATGGAGTGGGGTATCTGTGTGTCGAATACTTTAATCCTCTGCCCGTAGGCACTTTTTACCGTTGCCGTGATTTCCTTAGAGATGTTCGTGCGTGGCATTACCATCGTCATAAGGATGCCGTCAATCCGCAGGTGCGGGTTGATTTGCCGTTTGACCTTAGACACGGAGCGAAGCAACAGCTCTAAGCCTTTGGCGGAAAGATAATGGGGCTGTGTCGGGATAACCACGCTGTCAGCAGCCGCAAGCGCATTGATTGTCAGCATACCCAAGCTCGGCATACAGTCCACGAGAACCGTGTCGTAATTCTTTTTCACCTCATTGATGCAGGTTTTCAGTACGCTTTCACGGCTTATGGCGTTAATCAGCCTTACTTCCAGCCCCGACAGCTCAATGTTGGACGGGAGCAGGTCAACGCCCTCGTCATGGTGCAGGATGCTTCTGGAAACATCGACGGGTTTATCATCAATGATGTCCTGCATGATGGTGGAGAGCGTGTCGGACAAGTCGTCTGGTCGGCTGTATCCGAGCGACATGGTTAGGTTTGCCTGTGCATCGGCATCAATGAGAAGTACCTTTTTGCCCTGCTGTGCCAGAGCCACGCCCAGATTGACCGCTGTGGTCGTCTTTCCAACGCCGCCTTTCTGGTTGGTTAAAGCGATTACTTTGCAATTTGACATAGGTGCGTCCTCCTTTCGCATAGATTTAGCCACTTTGTCAAGGTGGCTATGTAAGAGTACCAGAGAACGCAAAAAAGCCGCTTACTCTTAAAAATCAATAAGAATAAGCGGCTCTGTGATGTGCCTTAGACATATTCAATTTTCATTCTCTTGACTGGTGCGTTTACGACTTTGAATATCAGCTCGTCAACGCAGTCTGTATATCTGCCCTGCTGAATGAGCTGGTTTTTCAGCTCTACAAGGCTATGTAATAAAATGTTCCGTTCTTGGCTATCCACATACAAATGGACTTTCTTTTCTCTCATAAATTTCACCAACCTTACTTGTCCAACTATGCAACATCGGGAGTAGATACCAAAAGGTTAATTGTACGTTCATTACCTCGTTGAACCACTGTCGGATGTTCCGAAAACTCAACTTGATTATTTTCACCATACCGTACCACCTTATCCGAAGTCTTTAAAGAATATACTAAAAAGCCTGTAAAATCAGATGATTCATTACTTTGTGATAATGGAACATTACCGCTGCTTCTCTGGGTCGATATTTTGAAAATAGCACACTTCATCATTACTCAATCATCTCGTCCGCAACTTCTTTTTGTTTCTTATGATTTTCTGCAACCCAATTTAAAGCTAATTTCTGTAATTTTTGAAACAATTCAATGTGTTCATTGTATTTTTCAGAAGATAAACATCTACGTTTTTCTCTTAATCTAATCACATTATTAGCTTTATCCTCTATACCCGTTTCACGTTCCGTACCAACTATAACTTGCCCATCGTCTGACATAATTAATTTCAAAGACTTAAATATACTTTCTAAATTATCTGTATCCTGTCCCTGCTGATTTGGAGTATCAATTATATAAAAGTTAAAAGGACTGTCTGTTCTTTCAAGATTATATAAATATAATGCTGATTGATACATATAAACTATTCGAGGTGTTTCACTACCAGTGTGGTCAATTACTTGCACAAAATCTCGTAATTTTATGAATGTCTTTGGTACATTGATTTTATCTGCCAATATACGGCAATTTCCTTCAATCTTATCCTTAATTTCTTTTGACCTTTTTTTAGATTTCATTTCATTAATTTCATCATCTAACTTTGCAATTTTAAATGAAATTTTATCCACTTGTTTCTCAAGGATGTCCAACTGTTGCCCACACGCCTCATACATTTCATATTGACCTTTATTTTTGTAGTATGAAGAATATGATATAAACTCTTGTGATTTTTGTATTTTTAATTCAAGCGACTCCAATTGCCTACTAATCTGCTCATACTTTTGTGCCAAATCAGATAAAGTATTTTCAGTCACATCTAATGCTTCTGTTAGCTCCTTTTTTAATTTTTCACAATGAGCATAATCAGAACTTATATTCATTTGCTCCGTTAATCCATTAGAATAAACAGCGCCGCAGGTTGGACAAACTAATTCATTTTCTTGTTTCATTGCAAATTCTATATCTTTTTCTGTTTCAATAAGATTTTGTTCAACAATATGCAATTTATGTTGATTCATATACGTCTCATTTTCATAGATTGTCATTTCCGCTTTTATAGAAAAAATATCTTTTCGTAAAGCATCTGCTTGTTGTACTAGATTCTCAATTTCTCTAGTTGCTTCCTCAATAGACTTTGAATTATCCAATTGTGACAAAGAATTAGAAATCTGTTCAACAAAGTTCTGATTGTGATTTAATTCCTTTTTCTTTTCCTCTCTCTCCATTATATGTTGCGCTTTTTGGGTTTGAAGAGAATAATACTTATCATCAAGATAACCACAAACATATTTATTTGTATTCTTTTTCCAATCTTTAATATATCCCACTTTATCAAAAGCGTCAGCTATTTTGTTCCACCCTTCATCCTGGTCGATATATTGGAACCTAAAAAGTAAAGGGGGTGTTATATTAAACTCTTTCCCCTCTTTTGAAATACACGGCATTTTAACTCCAAAAATATCCATTAAGGAATTGCTATATTTATGAAATTCATCTGATTCAATTATACATAAATATTCGCCTTTCGACTGCTCAAAAATTTGAAATTTTTTACCTTGCCGTATTATGACATATTGATTTTTCCCATATTGAAAAAAGATTAAATATGAAGATATAAGCTCTTTCCAATCCTTTTCTATTCTTTTAAGTTCACACCCAAAAGTATAAAAAATGCTTTTGATGATTGAAGATTTTCCAGTCTTATTCCCACCTAAAATAATATTCAATCCTTTTGAAAAAGGAACTTCTAATGAACGTGACTCACTCTGACTGATTACAACCAGTTTTTTTATTATCAGCCTTTTCATTATTCTTTTCCTCCTCTCTTTTTCGCATATTTCTTATTAAAAGTCGATATTTTTGTTCTATCTCAAATTTCTTTGCTGAATCTTTGCTCATAATACAACACCTCTATTAATGTTCTATCTAATGATTGCGACGAAAGCCCTTGTTTTAACAACTCATGCATACATTCTTTCTCTAAAACACTTGCATCATAAAAATCCCCCATACATTCAATATATGTAGAAATAACCTTTCGTAATGTAATGACAATTTCTTGGTACTTAAAATCATTCACATTAAGCCACCTTGAATCATGTAATGTTTTTGCAGATTCAATACAATGCAATTCCTTATCCGTTAATCCTTGCGTTGATAAATACTTATAAAAATCTGTATAATTTCCCTTTTTGCTAATTGTTGAATTGATTTTATCATTTATTTTTGAAATTTCTATTCCTTTCTTATCCACTAAACTTTTGAAGCTAATAGGCGTTTTTATTTGTTCTGTACTCTTTTTTCTCACGTCATTTACCAGCTGTTGAAAAATAAGATGCGCCGTATCTGTTGGTATATTTTTATTTGCTAACTGGTCAAAAAACATACCTGCTGTTTGCGTCGTATATGTTGATAATTGTAATTTAGATTTATGTACAAAAGTATTTTGAATAAATATATCAAATACACTATCAAAATTAGATGGTAATGAATCTACATATTCGTCCTTAATTCTTCCTTTAATCCTTTGATAGAGTTCATTATTTTCGACCGCAACTATTTTTCCATCTTCAATATATGACTGCCAAAGACGAACATCTTTATCATAATCGTTATTTGAAATGAAGTAGCAATGTGAACATTCTACTCCAAAATTCAAAAAATTGTAATATATAAACCCTAAAAAGGATTTTTTATATCCTCCACTTTTCTTTTTTTCTCGTTTTGATAACTCCGCAACCGTCCAATCTGAAGAATCTTCTTTCGTCTTAATTTGATAAAATTGGTACTCTTCTTTCTCTGGTATAAATTCTGCCATATCGTCATGAAACTCACAAAAAACAATACATTCTGCGTTATTTTCAAGTTGACCTATAATATGACACACAATCCAGTGAACTTGATACTCAAAACGATTATATGAACCAGAACCTGCCTGTTCCCTCTGTTCCAATTCAAGAACTTTACCCATTCTGTATCCCCCCTTTGTTCATCTGTTCCATTTCTGTTTGAAAGTCCAATTCTTCTTCCACTCTTCTTCATCCACTATCGCATCAAACACAGGCTCAATGAAAGTCTGAATCTCCGCAATTATTACCTCAAATTCAAGCGTAACATCTTTCATATTTTTCAAAAAATATCTCCACCGCTTCTGTATATCTTCATCTTCGGAAAGTGCCAGAATACGCTTAAAGCTATCTCTGTCATAAGGTGTTTCTCTTTTCTTCAATGTTTCAAAAATTGCCGCCCGTAGCTTCGCTCCCTCAAAATCGAATGTTCTTGCCAGATAATATATATCGTAAAAGTCTTTCATCCTGCCGGTCAATTCAAATCGTTGCAAGATAGCGTCAAATTTCTCTGCTATCGTACTTTCCAAAGAATACGTTTTTATCACTGGCTTTTCAAAATCTGGAAGCTGTGTATTGATTCTTCTTTCCTCTGCTTTCGGCACAATAATATCTCCCACACCAATATCAACATTAAACGGCACACGGACATTTTTTATCTGACCGATAATTTGAGTGCTGATGCCGTGGTATTTCCTCTGTGGGGAAATTTCTTCAAATCCCTTTGCTGTCATGGAAACAAAATCATTTCCTGTTGATGTCTCAATAATCTTACCAATCATACTTTTTACATCTTCTATGGTATTGGAAAATCCACGAAGCAGGAAATCAACATCTATGGTTGCACGGCTTTCAAAATTGGTAAGCGTATAGATAAACAATCCGCCTTTCAGAATAAGATTGTCTTCATAACCAGATTTTGAAAGTTTCCGCAAAAATTCCTCCTGCATAAACAACTGCAAACACTGTTGATAGCTGATTCCAGAAATCTTAGCTTTGTTTTTCAATTTTGCAAGAACAGACGCCGCCTTATCTGTCATTACAACCACACTCCAATCAAATCCTTTACACGCTTTTGCACCCGCAAAGTCTTTGCGTACTGCATAAGGTTCGGAATATTTTTTTTCTGGTCTTTTACATAGCCTTGTACTGCCTTATTAAAAATCTCTTTATCCATCTTATTCATATTCCTCAGCACATCGCAAATGGTACGGTCACGGTCATAAATATGAACTTCTTGGAAGTCAATTTCTCCTTTTGTTTTTCCAATGAAAAGCAGCTCTGGCTCAACCCGATAAGCCTTAATGAAAGGATAATCTATATTTGTGCGCTTTCTGGAAGTATTTTTGTCAATGGTAATATTCCATTCAGCGGGATTCCTGTCACTGTATCTATAATAGAAAAGGGCTGTTTCCATACAAAGAACTGCATCAGGGAACAGGCGGTTGACAATAACCACCTCACTCGTACCATAGTCATCCACCCAATGGTAACAGCCCCTTTTTATTCTTTCAATCAATCCTTGTTCCAGCATACGTTGAATATCTCTATAAAACAATTTTTCATTTGTAAGCTGTGCCGTTGTCATGACATAGCCATAATCAGAAAATATTTTGCTCAGTATTCTTATATCATTCTGTGTTAGCATTATTGCCTCCTTCTGACACATTTACTGCGTCCTTCAGGTAGATTTGGAAGTTCACTTCCAAACTTTCACCTCTGCACTAAAATACGCATAAATTTTTTATCGCTTGTGTGCTTTACTACATTATATCTATTCAACGCAAAAAAATCAAGCGAATCAAATCGAACAACTTCAAATCTTATACTTGTGTGCTTTACTACATAAAATCAGACCTACTTGTCCACAATAAAACAAATAGGTCTGACACAATTTAACCTGCTATATCAAATCTCGTTGAAGCAATGCCATATATAGTTATCGTTCTTTCCGTATCTCTAACCTCGATAGAATAAGGCTTCCCGACATTCCCCGCATCTTCATTTTCATCATACTTCTTTATCCGTTCAAACGTCGAAAAGCTATGTATCGGAAATCCCACCGTATCATCCTCGTCCCAAAATACAGTAAGTGGAACATTACCGCTGCTTCTCTGGGTACGGAAGAACTGGCACATATGGAGATCGTCTGCGCAATCGTTCACCAACTGACCAGAAACCTGTCTCCTGAGGAGCTGAAAAAATCCGGATTCGACAAATACTATGTGGACCACACCCTTGCACTCTGGCCCCAGTCCGCAGGGGGCTCCCCCTGGACCGCCACCTACTTCCAGTCCAAGGGCGATCCGATCACGGATCTGCATGAAGATATGGCGGCCGAACAGAAAGCCAGAACTACCTATGAGAATATCCTCCGGCTCATAAAAGACCCGGAAGTATGCGACCCGATCCGGTTCCTGCGGGAGCGTGAGGTGGTGCATTATCAGCGTTTCGGTGAAGCAAAGAGTAGTTATACAAGCAAAATAGAAAAAGAAATGTGTATAGAAACTTAGGCAAATAGCTTCTCCATACGTTTTCCATACACAAAGGTCTTAGCTTGCGGTGTATCATAGCCCGTATTAAATCTTCCATTCGATTTCAATCACATCCTCATCAATATAAATGACTTTAATAAGGATATCTGCTATCTTCTGCTTATCCTCAAGGCTTAAATCTGTCCATTTTGAAACATAATCCGTAATCTTATCTAGCTTTTGGGCTGGCTTATTTGCAGTAGATTCTACCAGCTTTTCCTGTAGAGACTGCTTCTCTTTATCCAGCTCTTCAATGCGGTTATTGAGATAATTCATCAACGTTTTATTCGCATCAGCAACTTTTGACAATAACGAAGTGATCTCTTTGTCAATCTCTGCTATACGGATTTTGTTCTGGTTATCAGACAAGGAGACGGTCTGTGTCAGTTCCTCTGAAAGATACTGGAATTTTGCCAGTTCTTTCTTAATTTCCCCAAGCACATAGTCTTCAAATACATCCGCATAAATGGTATGGCCGGAGCCCTTGCATTTAACGGAATACCGGGAGCCTGAACATTGAAAATACCGTCCTGCTTTTGTATTTGACCGGGTAACAGTATAAGCATAACCGCATTTCCTGCATTTTACTTTTCCGGAAAGCCAGGTTCGCTTGCCTTTATTCGTTCTGGCAGATTGCCGGTTATTCATGATTTTTAGTCTGCATTTCAACCAGATGTCAGAATCAATTACACCCTCATGCGGTGCTAAAACCACATCTCTGTCTACAAGATCATACTGCTTTTTCTTTGTCTTATCCCCGTTATAGCCCTTATAGAGGAAAATTCCATTCGTCCCGATGTAATCAGATGCTGGATTTACTAAATGAGAACCTTGGCTTTCAAAGAAATTATAAACATCTATATCTGCCTTGACATACACCGGATTCCGTACAATTTCGCTGATTCTTGCCGTACACCATGCGGCTCCGCGTTTTTCTGTAAAACCGCGATTCAAAAGTTCACGCATGACTGCTCCTAAAGTCATATCCTGTTCCGAATAGAGTTTATAAATCAGTTTAATCTGTTTTATTTCTTCCGGTTCCGGCACAAAGCGCGATGTACGTATTCCGCGAATAATGGCATCTTCCAGTTTAAATCCAAAAGGCACACGTCCCCCCATATAATACCCCTTCTGGCTTTTGGTATAATATGCATCGGCAACACGCTTCTGGATGGTTTCTCTTTCTAACTGCGCAAATACAATACTGATATTCAGCATTGCATTACCGATTGGTGTAGAAGTGTCGAATTTTTCTGTAGAAGATACAAACTCCACATGGTATTCTTGAAATACTTCCATCATGTTAGAAAAGTCCAAAATAGATCGGCTGATCCTGTCCAGTTTATAAACGATTACACGTTTGATCTTTCCGGCTTTGATATCCCGTATCATTTGAGTAAATGCCGGACGATTGGTATTTTTTCCGCTGAAACCTTTATCAATGTACGTTTCATAGTCACCGCCACGAGTTTCATATTTACAAAACTCGATCTGGTTTTCGATGGAGATACTATCTTGTTTATCTAGTGACTGTCTTGCATATAGCGCATCGATCGGATACATCATAGTACATACCTCCCTACGATGTGTAGACAGTCACTCTCCACTACCATCAGTATACCACAAACTTGTGGCCATTTGAAGCCGATACTCGCCGCTTTTACCGATAATTTTTAAAAATCTGATAAAGTTCCCGGCGCATATCTCGTTTTATTTTAACCGCTGTTTCACTGGAATATTGTGGATGCTTACTGATTACACGAAAATGCATTTTTTCAACATGAATCTCTGCGAGTTGCTTACTTTCCATTGTCTGGTTCATAAAATCCCCCTAAAACATCTTATTTCTACTGAAATTTGTCCTATGCCTATTTTTACAAAACAGTCCAGACCGAGATTACAGTCTCTTTGGCGAACGATTTTTCACGTTCCTTTTAAGCAAATTGCTTAACCCGCCGTTGAATGCCGGGCCACCCCAAGGAGTTTCACCTATTAGATGTAAGTGTCATTATGTGATTACCGCCGATTCCGCTTTCTCTGATTGTCAGGTGCAACACTCGCTTGAAAAATCCGGCTGTATCAGCTATAATTTTTCAAGAAGCCTTGTCACAGTTTCATCATACAGAGCCATAGCGTTTTTCTGAATGGCAGCGACTTGGCATAGAATTGGTAAAATAACACACAATTCCTACTTGTATATAAAAAGCTTGTATGTTAAAGAGATTTTGAGTACAATTGAACTAGGGAGGTTTCAGATGATATGATTAAAAATTTTATTATTAATGATTATCGTGGTCTTCAAAATCTAGCTTTAAAAGATTTAAATAAAATCAATGTATTCGTCGGACCGAATAATTGCGGAAAGACCTCTATTTTGGAAGCATTTATTCTCTCCGGTCTATTTGATGATGTTGACTTACTGGCAGATACATTAAAATCACGGTATCATAACTTTTCTCCAGAATATTTTAGGTCACTTTTCCCAGTTGGACAAGAACCGATTATCCGTCTTCAATCCGGAATGGAACATAGCAATAAAATGCTTCATACAAATTTAAAATATGAAAAAAGCCAAATAATTACTAATGACGAATCCGCCAGTATTTCAGACGTTTTTGAATTACAATTTCTATGTAGCTATGATGATATAACCGAAGATAATTCTAAAAATTTTAGTTTTCATTTCGAAAATGTAAAAGATGGACTTAAAATAGTAATAGGTAAATCACCTGAAAATAATATTTTAAATATGCATATTCCCTGTAAATTTGTATCCTTTTCCAGATTTGAAAGTTCATCGCGTCTTATAGATGATATTGACAAGGTTCTGGAACGAAATTTGCGTCAGGAACTAATCGATATCCTGAAATTATTTGATGATAAAATCAATAACTTTGAAATTGTTGGAAAAGACAGGACAATAAAGCTCTTTAAGGGAAACCAAAATATACCACTAACATTATATGATTACGGAAACGGAATGTATAAAGCTTTTTCTATTGCTGCCTCTGCTTTATTATCAAAAAACGGTATTTTATTGGTGGATGAAATCGAAGCCGGAATCCATAGTAAGGCTTTAAAGAATTTTATCGAGAAACTTTTAGATGTCTGCTCAATCAATAATGTTCAGGTTTTTCTAACCACACACAGTTTAGAGTCCATAGACATTATTCTCGAAGATTGTCAATCTCGATTAAATGATGTGTCTATATATCATATTCGGAATAAAGAAAAACAGACAGTTGCGAAAAAATATAGCGGTGAAAAACTTTTCACTTTACGAAACGAGATAGGATTTGATGTACGATGACTACAAATAAACAATATATTTTAATGGCTGAAGGCATTACAGACTGCTCCCTTCTGGAGGCGATTCTTGAAAAATATCTGGGATTTGTACAATATAAAAACGTAAACGAACTGCCTCTGTTATTTCAAGAGATGATTGGAAAATATCCGGCTGCTGCCGGAGAGCTTCAGAGACAGGATAGTCCGACATTTTTCCATAAGGATGCTGTCTGCGTAGCTGTAAAGCAAGCTGGCGGATGCAGTAAAATTCCTGAAAAAATAAGTTTATTCGTTGAACTTATTGACAAATTGGAATCATATGATACCTTTGGCGGTTTCCTCGTTTTCTGTGATACTGATTTAAATACCAAAGATGAATTCAAAAGCGATTTTTCAAAAAAATTGCTTGCAAATGAAATCCCCTTTAAAAATGATTATATAGAATTTTTGGAGAATCAGATAATCTGCAAATTGTATCTTTTTCCAAGAGTCGGCGTTGGTGCGATTGAAAAATTACTGCTTGAATGCTCAAATATTTCCTACAACAGATTATATCAGGATGCGCAGGAATACCGTAATAAAATGATGTCAGAAGATTATCAAGAGCTTCGCAAAAAATGTTGGGCAAAAAAGAATGCTGTGCAGGAATTTTATTCTGATAAAGTACAATTTGGCGCCATTTCGACGGTTCTTAAGCCTGATAAGCCTGTTCGCTTTACGATTAAAGATAAACTCATTAAATCAGAATATTTTGACTCATATATGAAATTGCCTGAATTTAAAGAATTACATAACTTCCTGCAACATAATCTTGTATTATAAAAGTACAATAATTTATTTTTCTTTTATACATCAGGAGTATCTATGAGAGACAGATTAGATTTTTCTTCTATTTCAAAGATTATATTGGATAACCGAAAAATCGGAGCAATGTCACAGGCAGAATACTATTCCTACCTGTTTCAATATGCCTTCAATCAGACAGATATTAAATTAGCTGTTCCAGAAGATCCGGAAATCAGCAAAATCATAAGCGGCCAAAGAAATGTATCAAAGGATATTATTTACCTGTATCAAACAATTTCCGGCTCAACAGAATTAAAAGGAGCACTGAACATCATATTTGATGAAATATCTGATGTTAATTATGCAAAAGAACAGATTTACCGCATTCTGTGGAATGACATTAGTATTTCACAAGCAAAAAAACAGGAATTGTCTGCTCAATATGCGAATGCTGTGTAAGCACGAAATAATCCGTATCTATGAATCCTCCATCATTTTTGATACAATAGCTCCAAATCAAGGAGGTATTGCCTATGAATGAAACGAACCTTACAAAAGAAGATTTCTGGATGAAGCGAATTCAGGATTTCCAAAAAAGCGGATTGTCAAGAAAAGAATGGTGTCAGGAAAATCAAGTCCCCCTGTCGACTTTCAGTTATTGGATCAGAAAACAAATGCAGAAGCCTTCCGAATT
>KE159610.1:119284-140900 GCA_000403295.2 Lachnospiraceae bacterium M18-1
ATGTTCGCCTTCTGTAACCGCAGACGGACATCCATCAAAATCCTTCAATGGGACGGATCCGGTTTCTGGATCCTGATGAAGCGGCTCGACCGCAATTACTTCCGCTGGCCGGATACGCCGGATGAGTTGAAAAAAGTGACCTTAAAGGAAATTCATTGGTTATGTGATGGACTGTCCCTCGACCCAAAAGGCGCTTTTGAGGAACATCATCCGAAGATCACAATCTAATCTACACCGATTTTCCTGTCAATTCGCAAAAAGCTGAAAAAGTGGCAGTTTTCCATGAATTTTCCTCTGTTTTTTCATCCGGTTTCCTCTCGAAAACAGAGCGGTTTCATGATATACTTTTCTCAGACCACAAGAGATAGGAGGGCTGGATCATGGAACCGCTTTTTTCTGAAAAACAATTGCAGGATATGAGCAAAGAGAATATCATCACATTGATACAGGCCATGCAGGTGCATCAGAAAAAACAGGAAACAGAGATCCAGCTCCTGAAAGAAAAAACGAAGGAACTGGAGTTTATGAATGCACTGCTTTCGGATCGGCTGGCACTTGCGCAGAGGAAGCAGTTTGGCTCTTCCAGCGAAAAATACGCGGAAGGCTATGAGCAGATGGACCTGTTCAATGAGGCGGAGCAGGAGGCCGATCCCAATGCAGCCGAGCCAGAGATGGAGGAGATCCATCCAAAATCTTATAAACGTAAAAAACCAACCGGAAAAAAGGAAGAGGACCTTTCCGCTTTTGAAACCACAGAAGTGATCAAACATAAATTAGAAGGAAACGACAGATTCTGCTCTGAATGTGGGACAAAATATAAAGTGGTGACTACGGAGACCGTAAAATATTTGAAATTCATCCCTGCCCGATTTGAAGTGGTGGAGGAGACCACCTATGTTTATGCCTGTCCCAAATGCGGGATGATGAAGCGCCCGCAGAAAGATCCGTCACTTCTCAAAGGCAGTGTTGCGACACCATCCCTCGTTGCCGGCATTATGAATGCGAAATATGTGAACGGGATGCCGCTTGCGCGACAGGAGAGGGAGTTCGCAAGATATAACCTGAACCTGTCAACAAAGACCATGGCCAACTGGATCATCCTGTGCGCAAAACGGTACCTGCAGCCGATCTATGACCTGAT
Source organism: Lachnospiraceae bacterium M18-1 (assembly GCA_000403295.2). Classification (GTDB taxonomy): domain Bacteria; phylum Bacillota; class Clostridia; order Lachnospirales; family Lachnospiraceae; genus Schaedlerella. The sequence continues at coordinate 120,426 of KE159610.1, forward strand.
GAGGGAAGAATTCCTGCGCAGCAGATATATCCACTGTGATGAAACCCGACTCCAGGTGATCGATGAGCCCGAGCAAAAAGGGACAACCCAGAACTGGATGTGGGTGTATCTTACGGATGAATACAGCGGAGCCCCACGGATGGTCCTCTTCCAATATGAAAGGACCAGGGGTGGATACCATCCGGTGGAATTCCTGGGGGATGAGTTCCGTGGCTATCTGACCTGTGATGGATACCAGGCTTACCACGGCCTCCCGGAGCAGATCACCGTGACAGGGTGCATGGCACACGCAAGGCGGCGTTTTGATGAAGCCCTGACCCCTTTAAAAAAGGGCTTTACCAAAGAACAGCTGAAAGAAACAACTGCATACCAGGCAATGGCACGGATCGGCATGCTTTATAAGATAGAGGAACTACTCCGTAACCAATCTCCTGAGGAAAGATATGCTGAGCGTCAGAAGCAGTCAAAACCGCTTTTAGAGGCTTTCTTCGGATGGCTGCATACTTTGGAAGGCTCTGTAAACCGGTCTTCTAAAATAGGAGAGGCCGTTTTATACGCTTTAAATCAGGAAAAATACCTCAAAGCCTATCTGGAAGACGGACATCTGAGTATCGATAACTCGGCCGCGGAGAGGGCGATCAAGAACTTTGCCATTGGGCGCCGCAACTGGCTGTTCTCCAAAAGCATCAAAGGCGCGGAGGCCAGCGCGACCGTATACAGCATCACGGAGACGGCGTTACTGAATGGGCTTAAGCCATATGACTATGTGGCTTACATACTGGAACGTATGAAAGATCTGGGGCCATTCCCGTCAAAAGAAGATCTCCAGCAACTATTACCATGGTCAGAATCCATACCGGAGTCCTGTCGTACAAATCGTCCAGGTGCGTCCACTTAGCAGAAACTGCTGGGTGGATTTTTTTATCAAAGTACAGATAACTTGGTGATGATATAAAAGATCAACTCTCATTAAGGCACAGTTTAGCAAATATTGGTGATTTTGAATAGGTACGGATTATTTCTTGCTTACAATGCTGTTGAATTTGTATCGGACTGTCTGTTATTTGCTTTATCACGAAGCTTCATTCCAAAAGGCAAAAAAGCTGTAGGAACGCAATTGATAATATCGGATTATCTGTTAGATTGCCGTCTTCCCTCTGTCACCCGTCATTTTGTCGGAAGGGGAAAAGAATTGAAAGAAATTGCAGAACAGTTACAACACGAACACTGTATTTTTCTGGAAGGGATCGGCGGAATTGGGAAGTCTGAGCTTGCGAAATATTACGCAAATCATTACAAAAATCAGTATTCCAATATATTGTATCTACGGTATCATGAGAATCTAAGACGAACAATTCTGGAAATGGATTTTATAGAAGATACAATGGAAATGTCGGAAGATGAACGATTTCGTAACCATTATCGTTTTTTCAAATGTCTGGACAGCAGAACCCTTGTAATCCTTGATAATTTTAACTCTGTCCCAGAAGATGAGGAAATGTTTCATACATTTCTATCCATGCCTTTTCAGATATTGGCAACTACCAGAAGCCATATTGGGGATACAACTTGTTATAAAGTCAATGAGACGGAAAATATAGAAGATTTGAAACAGTTATTTTTCGCTTATGCTCCCAACAGCAAACAGCATCCTGAAATAATTGTAAAGATTATTGAGGAAATATACCGACACACTTTGACTGTCGAGTTAGCAGCGAAAACACTGACTGCATCTGGCATGGAAGCAAAAGATTTCCTGCATGCGCTACGTACAGAAGGATTAAGCCTGGCGAATCCGAATAAAGTAGTCTTAACCAAAGATAACGTATCGCACAAACAACGGCTTTACCAACATATCCAAACCTTGTTTCAAATACAAAAATTATCATCGGATGCTCTTGATGCTCTCAGAAACATGGTGCTCATGCCGAAAAAAGGAATCTCTAAAGTGCTTTTCCATACATGGCAAGGGAAACCAGACTGGAACACTACGAATGATCTGGTGGAATATGGATGGATACAGGAAGATACTGTACATAACCAAATTTTACTGCATCCATATCTCCATGAGGTTCTTTTAACCGAAACCGTCCCGTCTATTACAAAATGTGCGGATCTGTTAAAAGGAATTTTTGAGAACTGTATTGTGTATGGCATGGATGTACCTTACTACAATGCATTGCTGAATACAATAGAAAGCATTTACCGCAATATAAAGCTGGATGATGCGGAATCTGCTACACTGTTTATGGATACTACCTTGGCATATCTGGCGAAATACGGGCGTATAGAAGCTATTAAAATAGTTCTTAATCTTATGAAAAATATGCCGGATTACAGGGAAAATGCGCGTCATACTGCCATTTATGACTGTTATGCAGGATATGTTGAATATGCAAGTGGCAACTACCAAAAATCAAAACAATATTATCTTCATGGTCTGGAACTGCTTGAACCATTTCACCCGGTAAATGCTGACCTGGTATCAAATTTGAAAAATAATCTCGGGCAGACATATCTTGCGTTGGGAGATGTACGTGTAGCACTTTCGGTTATCGAAGAAGCAATCTCAGTTCGCGAGAAATACGGAACGATTTCTTCCCATGATACACTTGTACAAGGGCTTTCCTATGCTCAACTGCTTGCTGCAAACGGAAATTGGCAAGAAGCTCGAAAACGCTTATTCGCTATGATACGTTTTGTGAAAAAGATTGATGGTATGAATCTGTTTCTGGCACAGCTTTATAAATCACTTGCTGTTATTGAATCAAAAAGGCTCCCAGAAGATAGTCTGCAGCATTACCGAAAGGCAAGGCAGGCTTTATTAGATGGTTTTCTTCCAGAAAACCATCTGGAAATCATAAAAATCGATCAGGCTATTCACATGGAGGAAATGTTGGTTCGTAGGTTAAATGTGAAGAAATATCCCTGACAATCCGTGCTATTTGCCAGGGATATTTTTTTATCTGTAATCTTTCATTTTCTTACCCAATTCCTCAAGAGCAGCATTCTTCCTGGCACTCAGTATTGTGGGGTGAATACTCATTTCCTTCGACACTTCGTATTCCGATTCCTTATCAGCTACCATTTTGCAATAACGGAGTTCCTCCTCTGTAAGTTCGTCCAGTGCTTTATTCAAAGCATGGATTAGTGCTTTATATACCACAATTTCTTCTGGATTTGTTCCGATTTGTAACACATCAAATCCTTCCTCCACCAATTTCTCATAGGAAACCTCATTCTCCATCTGTACCTTTGTATCATGATACTCCTTCTTGTCCCAATTGTTAAAAAGACGGTTCATTGAATCTGCTTCTTTCTGGCTTTGCGCATTAAAAACGGCATAAAAATGTAACATGCGGTGCGGCCAATGAATATAACAAATAGGAACGCCGTTTCTCATATAGTAGCTAATCGAATCTTTGTCTCCATCTTCAATTTTTACATAGTACGGGTATTGATAATGTAGCGGATTCGGGTTAACAATATTTTTTTTCTTTTTCATAAGGCTGTCCTTTCTGCCTTAACTGCAATACCTGGCAAGGCCCCATCTGACGCACGGTAAATAAATGGGATTTATAATAACTTAAAATTCCTAATAAAATCTTTAAAAATTTCTGAGATTTTATTTACCCTTACCAAATATACACACGCTATGGCATTAACATTTTTTATTTGAACATCTTTAGGATGCTCGACATCCATAGCATAACAAAAGTCTCATTCTTGCCCGTTGAATAAATCTCAATGGACAAATCCTGTTTTTGGTATGATATTGAGGACAGAATAAAAAGATACACCCTGTATCAAATACCCTCTGTGGACATAACGGCAGCAAAATCCGTTGAACAAAGTTCAACAAAATATTTTGTAAATTTTTTGTAAACTCTGAATAAGAAAAAAGAGGCCAGATTTTACCCTGACCTCGTTCTAAAATATGATCAAATTGGTTTCTATGACTTCTTCTTTGACAGCTTCGCCTTTGGTGGTGCTTTAATCAGCGCCTCCATTCCTTCTGCTTTCAAGTCATCATAAATATCATCATACTCAGAAGCCCATCGCGTGGATAGAAGCCCTTGGTATGACCTGTTTTCTGCCTTGCCCTTTACTGAGCCCACAAACATATTAATCGTGAGTTCTGCTGCTTCTACCATGGTACTCGAAACAGGAAATGGAAGATGTAACCCCAGACAAGCAGATATTACATTTACTTTTGTGAGGCTTTTGTCATTCCACATTTTCTCAATCGTATTATTATCAAGTCCGGTGATATTCTTAAGTACATTCACGCTATAGTTACAAACCCGATTACTCATCAACTCCCTTAAAGCATCACCAAACCCCATATTCTGTATAACATCTAACATCCGCTCAGCTATCTCATTCACGAGACCCAGCTGCTTTAAAATGTCTTCTGAAATATAGTCTGTATAATGGAATTCCTTATCTGCGATACTCTCCGGAAGTTTTATATAATGCAGTTTTCCATCCTCTCCCATTTTGAACTGCAAGAAACATTCTTCCTCATGTTCTTTCGCATATGCGGTCAGGCACATCTTTCCTGATTCCTGACGTTCAACATACTTTGGTTCATCCAGACATACTTTTTCTTCGATATAAGCAAAACATCCCGTATTCATCATGCAGGCCAAAGCCTTACTTTTACTGTACCATTGTGAGAGCCGACGACTGTTTACAGTAGTTCTGGTTACCACCTTATCATCTCCATCTTCCTCATAAGGAACATCTTCCCCCATAACCGTACCATTTTCTGATTGAGATTGATTCGTATCCTGACTTTGCTTCTGTTCCTGCTTTTCAGCAGCCTTTCTGCCCACTTCAATAACATCCGCATATGGATCGATGCCTCCACTGATCACGAACTCTTTCAAATATTTCGTAATCAACATTTGCAATCGGTAAGGCTTATAATTATTCAGTTCTATAACAGCAAAAAATTTTTCAGCTTTCCTTCTATCAACAGAACCAACAAGCTCATCGAAGTACCCGAAATCTTTATAATTGGTAACATTGACTTTCCTGTCGAGCAGTTTTCTTAACAAATCTTCAAGGCATCCAAGCCGCCGCACAATCCGGACAATCCGGGCATCCTCCGCTTTTCTCATATATTTTGCAATGTATTCACGGAATGTCATGGTCGGATCAAACTTTACTTCCCCTGACTGAATATCGCTAATAAAGAGATTCGCATATCTCTGCTCAACCTGAGATAGCATTGCAAAAGATTTGTGCAATGCCCTTAACACCTGATCTATAGCTGCCTGATCATAATCGCCCTGCTGCCATAGCTTGAAAAATTTGTCAAAACGGGAGTTCATATAGTCAGCATCTATCGCATCTGTATTTATTTCCGTAATATGCGTGTCAATTTCAAATGGAGGTTCTTCCCCCGCTCCTCCACCGCCGCCGGACGGAAGCTCCTTATAACGCTGCAGCAAAATCAAATATGTATTATAGTCAAAATGCATAACTATATATGATTCCGAACCATCTGCTTCAGTTACAGCATAAGTGTCTTTTGCCCAGTTAAATCCTTGTATCTGAGCAGCCTCTAGTCTCTGGTTAAATTGCTTAAATAGTTTTGCAAACTTACGTTTTTCAGAATTTTCTCTCGGCAGCTTCTCAAAATTTTCAATATCGGCATTCTTGAAAACATCTTCCATTTCGTCATAGAAACGATTCATACTATTGAGATTACTTGGAAGTTTATCCACGAACAGCCCTGTAGGGATATCCCCTGAATATGCCTTTACTGCTGCCTCAATATTGCGCTTCATCGTATGAGGACGACGATAATACTTTATGATTCCAAATGGCTTCTCATCTCCAAATAGCCTGTTTGTCCTGGAAAACGCCTGAATTAGATTTTCATATTCAGGCATTTTGTCCAGATAAAGAGTGTTAATCCATTTAGAGTCGTAGCCGGTCAACATCTGATTGACCACAATCAACAGATTAATCTGCTTGTCCTTTCCGATCCGATTATATGGTTTTTTGTGCGCAAGGCGCAGTTGAACGTCCTCCCTAAACGCATCATACGCAGGGATGGAAAAGGATGGACCAAATTTTGCCTCATAGTCCTCAAGAATTTCTACAATCCCATCTTCTTTCTCCAGTGTTCCACCGCCTTCATTATCTATGTTAGGATCGAACACAGCCGTGACCTGTAAATGTGGTGCCATTGATTTCAACAACCTGTAATACTTCACTGCCTCCGGGATACTATGCGTTGCAAAAATTCTCAATAAGAGATGCCTTTAAATTCTTGCGTAAGTCCGAAAAAGCAAATACATAATGCTTTCTGTAATCAACAACCGATTTATGCCCTCTGACCATCTGTCCAATATCACCGGATACAAGCTGTACATAACTTTCTGATATTGGTTCGCAAAGATCTTCCCTCAATCCTGGAAAAGCCTCCCAATATTTCTGCAAACAATCCAGTTCCTCATTCGGAATACCGCCGAACATAATGGAGTACAAGTCCCAAGGTTCCGGCTTTGCAAAAGAATCCACGTAGCGAGGAATATTCAGATTATAATCATTCTCACGGACTTTATTCTTGCTTACCCGCTTGGAGAATCCCGGTATTGTAGCACGGTCATGTATACAATCAACAATTCTCTTAATATCAGAAGAACGAAGCCGATTGCTTTTTCCTGCTTTCTCATATCCTTTTGACGCATCGATAATGAGGAGATCCGTATCCTCCCTGTTCCGTTTCAAAACCATAACTAAAGTTTGGATGGAGGTGCCGAAAAAGATATTTGCGGGCAGACCGATAATCACATCAATATTATTTTTTTCAATCAGACTCTTTCTGATCGTATATTCTTCATTACCACGAAAGAGAACACCATGCGGAAGAACAATGGTCATAATGCCATCATCCTCTAAATGGTATAGTTCATGCAAAAGGAATGCATAATCCGCTTTCCCCTTCGGCGCTACGCCATAATCTGAAAAACGAGGATCATACTTTTTGTTTTTGGAATCCCATTTCTGGGAATATGGAGGATTAGAAACCACTGCGTCCACACGAACAAGCTGATAATGCTCCATATCTTCGCCTTCAAAGAAAGGCCAGTCTTCCTCCAAAGTATCACCATTTCTCACATAGATATTTGAAGGGTCAATCCCCCGCATCACAAGATTCATTCTTGTCAGGTTGTATGTATTTTCCTTTAATTCCTGGGCATAATAATTGATTCTGTTATCACCCTTAAGGTACTTTGCCACAGCCGAGCCTATATTGATAAGCAGGGAGCCTGATCCAGATGTGGGGTCGTAGATACGAATTTCCTGTCTGTTTTTCAAGTGTTCGGCAACAATTTCAGACATCAAAACAGATACCTCATGTGGGGTATAAAATTCACCAGCCTTTTTTCCTGCATTAGCGGCAAACTGACTTATGAGGTATTCATAAATAAATCCCAGAACATCATAATCCTGTTTGCCGTCCATAGGGATACGTTTAATCAATTTTATCAAGTTATTAATGGACTTTGTCTGCGTTGATGCCGTTTCCCCAAGTTTAGACAGTCCTGTCTGAAGTGTATTGAATATCTTTTCAAACACCTTTTTGTGAGAATCACTAATTAGTCGTTCAAAGGCAGATAATGCTCTTCTCACATCAGACACATCAAAGTCGCTGCCCTTATCAAGCCATGTAGAAAACAGATTTTCAAAGGCAATGAAATAACCAATAGTCTCTTTTGTGTAGTTTACAAAATCCTCATCTGATTCATCCATCTGCCTGATATCTTCGTCGTTCATTCCCTGCTCTGAAAAAAAACGCAGTTCCTTTTCTGAAAGGTATCTGTAAAAAATAAATCCCAAAATATAATCCTTATACTCATTCGCCTCAATCTTCGAACGCATTTCATTGGCTGATTTCCAGATAGTCGATGCCAATTGCCGTTTATTCATCCTTCAGTTTCCTCCTGGTTCTTTTTATAGCAGTACTTTTTAATATTCATTAATATCTATACCTGCCTCAAGCATTCGCTCATATCTTGCATAGGAAAGAACCACAGCTATTGGCTTTCCATTCTTCAAGATAAATCCTGTCTTGTCATCCTCGGACAGCCCTCTGATCAGCTTTGAGGATTGCCCGCGATTGAATTCGCCGATATTAAAATGTTCCATAGGAACTTTACTTTTCTTTTCCAAATCCTCTCCTCCTAAATTTAATTACTTTTTCTACATTGTACCAAAAACAGATTGTAATTGCATTATATTTAGCATATTTTTTTATTGTTTTTTACATTGTAAAAGCAATTACCTTTTTTGAAATTTCCACTTGTAAAAAAATGGATTCAGGCATATTATAAAAGTAGGAAATTCCTATTTTTTATTTTGGAGGTACGATTATGGTTGATACAGTATTTGTAAATGATGCCAGAGTAATGTCAAAGGGACAGGTAACGATACCAAAGAATGTCCGTACTGCACTCGGTATTGAGACGGGTGACCGGGTGACTTTTATTGTTGACGGCACAAATGTCCGCATAGTAAACTCTGCAGTATATGCACTCATGAGACTCCAGGAACAGATGAAAGGGGAAGCTGAGAAAGCCGGATTTCAGAGTGAGGATGACATCGCTGAATGGATTACAGATTCCCGACGTGAGGAGAATACACAATGAAAGTGATGATTGACACCAACATTTTTATTTCTGCTGCTCTATTTCCGAATGGCAAAGCTTCCGCTGCCCTATGGAAAGCACTCACTCCACCGTATCAGCCGCTTACTTGCGATTATGTGGTAGATGAGCTGCATCGCAAGTTCAGGGAGAAATTCCCTGACAAAATGACGGAAATGGAAGCTTTCCTGTATTCTGCTTTGCCGATTATCCACGTAATTGCAACACCGGAGGACATTGTGGAAGCAGAGTATAAAATCCGAGATCCTAAGGACAGACCTATTTTAAGAGCTGCTTTATCCTCGAATGCTGATCTGTTCCTGACTGGTGACAAGGATTTTCTGGAATCTTCGGTGGATGATCCACGCATCATAAGTGTCGCAGAATTCCTCAATCATTGATACTCGAGATTCTGCGGCATAGGCAACAAAAACAGATCAAATATTTATGAAAAAGAATAACACAGATATTATCCTTCTTTTTTCGCTCTAATCTTTCCTTTGATACAGCATTAATTATAGCGGAGAGTGGGCTTGGGGCTCTCCCCAAATAGCATTTGGATATCCCAATGCTATGCTTGCAGTACCAATCCTGGCCTTTTCTCCGTACTTCACCAAACAGATTCTATTCAATCTTGCATCGTTATCATTTTATCGTTTTGTTCTGAATCACCCTGTCCAATGTCGTACTGATGATATAAATCCAGTACGTCATGCTGATTTTTATATTCATGATTCTGATCACTTTAGAAAGATGAAAATATACCAATTCATAGAATTTGTCTTCTCTTCGTCCATAAGCCAATTCTTTCTCTATTATAAAACTTCTCTTCCTTTTTTGGATATCCATATGGATATCGTATTTGACTCTGAATAGCTTTAGAGCATCCACATGGATGCCCTATTTGATTCTGAATGGCTTTTAAGGCATCCATATGGATGCTCTATTTAGTTCTGAATGGCTTTTAAGGCATCCCATTGGATGCTCTACTTGGTTCTGAATGGCTTTTAAGGCATCCCATTGGATGCTCTACTTGGTTCTGAATGACTCTTTAGGCATCCGATTGGATGCCCTCCCTACATCCGTTTCTTCTGTCATGAAGCAAATACAGTGCTACGGACTGTTGCGTAATTCTATAAAAGAGCTGTTTCAAACACTTTCCATTTATATCCCAGCCCGCTTTGCAACGAATTGTTTTGCACTCTGCATAAAAAGAACTTTTTCGAACACTTTCCGCATAAATCTGGAATCAGTTGACACGAATTATTGCTCTGTTTGATTTCTGACAAACAGAATATTACTCTGGAATATAATAACACTACTTACAGACTTCCGAATCCATACCATTTCATCATAATTTTAAAACAATTCTATAGTATAACAGAATCCTTACTTAGCATTCCTATAAAGAAAATCCCAATCCGTTTTCGATCATTTCTGTTTGAAACTCCCTGCTAGAAAGAATGGCAACCACACACCGAAAGATACTTTCCCCAGCCGGTAATAGATTCACCTCCTGTTGGAAATATGCTTACTCAATGGTAAACGAAAAAGAGAGTCCAATCTACATAGGCAAAAGAAAAAGCACCCTTTCGGATGCTAAATCTTTCGACGTAGAGAGTGACAGCCTGCACATAAAATTTGTTTATCGTTGCTCAAAGTGCTTACATAACTACGTTTCGGTGAAAGCCTCCGAATCGTACAGGATCATCTGGACAGCAAAAACTTCTACGCATTCAATCCGGCATTTGATATGTCGTCAGACTGCGGATGTAAATAAGAACTAAACAGAACATGCTGCGCTATCCCAGATTTTTTCAATCCGGGATAACGCAGCACATCCTATTGTTATCAGACAATCAATCACTCTCTTTATCAGTAGCTTTATTTTCATTGCAGCACACCAATTTCTTTTAACCATATTTCTGTCGTTTCACTGGCGGTATCAAGAGCTGTTTCCTCAATCGATATGCTCTTTAAAAGTGTTGAGTTGGAACAGAATTCTTCCATATTTTCATCACTTCTGCCTGCACCGAATCCTCCATTTGTTGTAAAGAGTGCTACTGTTTTACCAGACAGATCATTTTCTTCAAGGAATGTTTTTACTGCTGGAGCTATCTCATACCACCAAATCGGATCCAATCAATACAGTATCATAATCATCCCAATTATCTATCGTAGTGCTGACAGGCGGATGATATTCTTCATTTTGTTCTTGTTGCCCTTGATCTACTACTGTGTCTAAATCGTCCGGATATGGTGTTACCGGCTCAATTTTGATAATATCGCCCCCTACAAGCGTATGAATTTCATTTGCAACCTGCTCTGTATTACCACTATATGAAAAATAAGCCACCAACACATTACCATTTTCATCTGTTGAACCGTTTCCTGTTTCCTCCTGCATAACCGCGGTTGTTTCTTCGGGCAGTGTACTTTCTGACGAAATTTCAGGAATACTATCCGTTTCTAAATTTTCTCTTGAAGAAGAATTACTGCTACAAGCAGATAAAGCAAAAAGCATGGCAGTTGTCATAAAAAAAACTATAAATTTTTTCATAATTGTTCTCTCTCCTCGCTACTTCAATTCTCCATATGCCTCATTGGACACAACTTCACACCATTCAGTAGATGTTTCTTTTCCGGGAACCTCGACAGCTAAATGTGCAAACCAGCTATCTGCAACGGCTCCATGCCAGTGTTTCACACCGGCAGGAATGACCACTACATCACCGGGGTGAAGTTCCTGTGCCGCCTTTCCCCACTCCTGATAATATCCGCGTCCGGCAGTGCAGAGAAGAATCTGTCCGCCGCCTTCCTCCGCATGATGGATATGCCAATTATTGCGGCAGCCCGGCTCAAAGGTTACGTTACCGATTACCACATTTTCTGTAGTGAGCATATTCAAGTAGCTCTGTCCTACAAAATATTTTGCAAATGCCTCATTCTTCCCGCCAACCGGGAATATACTTACTTCTTCAGGTTTCATTTCAATTTTCTCCTTTCATCTGTTTTATCCATGTTTCAATCTCTTTATCAGGTGTTACCTGCTCTGCACCTCCGGTGGAATCAAATTGGACCGCCATTTCATGGGAGAAATCCGCTCCCTTACAGACAGCTTTTATGTCCTTTATAACATGGCCCGGCCATCCGCCATGTGTCTGAAACGGGATTACCGTCTTTCCTTTCCAATCACAGGACTCCAAAAATGACAATACTGCCGGAGCCATTGTATACCACCAGGTTGATGTTCCTATTGCAACCACACCATACTCAGCCGGATTTACGGACAAAGATTTTATCGCAGGCCGATAGCCCTGATCCACTTCACGCTTCCCTTGATCCACAATTTCGTTGTAGGAACCGGAATAGGGCTTTATCGTTTCAATCTGGGCAATATCTGCTCCAAAAGCCTTCTGTAACTGCTCCGCTATTCGTTTGGTATTGCCATTTGATACGGAATAATAAACAATCAACATTTTCTTTTTCACTCCTTTCTTCAGATTATTTTTTTCAGTTTCCATTTTCCTCCAAGCCACCGCAGACCAAACACAACCGCCCGGAACAGCCAGTCAACAGCCATTGCCGCCCATACTCCAACCGCCCCCATATGAAGGCTATTTGCTAACAAATACGCCGCCCCAATTCGGAAAATCCACATAGAGGCTATGGAAACTATCATTGCAAACTTTACATCACCTGCCGCCCGCATAGATGCAGGCAGATCAAAAGTCAACGGCCAGATACAGACAGCCGCCACCGTATGGATCAAAAGCATCTGTGCCGTCAGGCTGGCAGTTTCCTGTGATAAATTGTAAATGGGTAGAATAAGTGGCAAAGCAAAATAAATTGACATATCAATTACCAAAAGAGCCGCATAAGTAGCTTTTATCAGTAGCCTGTTATAATATTTCGCCTGCTCATAGTCTCCCTTACCTATGCATCGTGAAATTACCGTAGTAATCCCTAATGCAATGGCAGAGCCCGGAATCACCTGAATGGCGGACAGGTTCGTAGCAATGGCATTTGCTGCAATCGCACCTGTCCCAAAAGCGGAAACTAATCCTAAAACAAGGATTTTTCCAAGTTGGAACATCCCATTTTCCACGCCATTCGGAATGCCGATATACAAAATTTTTCCAATAAATTTCCGGTCAAACCGAATCTTTAACGTCTTTCTGATATGTAGTTCCTGATGTTCACGAAACAGCAGGAGCATAACAACCACAGCAGCAGCAATTCTGGAAAGAAGCGTAGAAACAGCCGCGCCTCCCGTTGCCATACCAACTCCATAAATGAAGATGGCATTGCCTGTTACATTGATAATATTCATCATCAAAGAAATCCACATCGTTACTTTTGAATTACCCATAGCACGAAATGTTGCCGCACCAGCTTCATACACCGCAATGGCCGGAATCGAAAAAGCTGTGATTGTCAAATAAGTTTCTGCATATTTTCTTACTTCGGGAGTGATCTCCCCAAATAAGCGGTTCAGTATGGGGTCTTTCAAAATGATCAAAACTGTCATAACGGCCAATGAGAACACCGCTGAAAATCCAATAAGCTGCTCTGAGCTTTTACAGGCATCTTTTTGATTTCCGCTGCCAAGATACTGCCCTGCAACAACAGCGCCGCCGGTTCCTAATGCTGCAAGCAGATAAATCAAAAGCTGCATAACGGTATCTATGAGAGAAACTCCCGATACGGCGGCCTCGCCCACAGAAGATACCATGACGGAATCGATCATACCTACCAACAGCGTAAGAAGAAGCTCAATCACCAAAGGACACATCAAACGCCAAAGCTCACGGTTTGTAAATAATCGTTCTTTGTAGTTTTCCTGTGTCATTTCAGTATGGCAGCTTCTTTTACAAGATATCGTAGCCACACACTGCCACCCTCCCTTATCTCCGCACTTTGCAGGTCAAATCCTACCGGCTTATCTTCCGCCAGTCCCCCAGTCCCCCTCTTGTTGCAAAAAGGGCGGGGGTATCGGAAGAACCATCTGCCGTGGGAGCAATCACAACGCTAACCTCATCACACACTCCTGCCTGAATAAAAGACCAATTCAGCACACCGCCCCCGCCGAGCATAAGCGTTTCAATCCCGAACAGCGTTTTCAGCTTGCTTATCGCAGTCTCATGATCCAGTACATCGTTTCCCGCAATGATATAGGAAATCCCTAACTTCCGTAAGAATGCTTTATAAGCATTTCCAGCCTTCTGCGTAAGTATTTCGATCACATGAGCTGTTGTATCAATATAGGTTAAAGTATTGCTTTTCCATCCCAGTTTACCGGAAGGATCAACGGAAACATAATACATATCTGCTTTCTTTGCGATAAAGTCTCCTTCTGGTACAACCGGGGCATTTTCATCCAATTCCGGCTTTTCATAAAAGGTAAAGTTATCGTCAGTCGTCACTCTCCCGGAAAGCCAGCCCTGATGCCTGTAATACGGTTCCTTGCCAAAGGCAAGGTTATAAAATACATCCCCGGCTGCACTTCCTTCTGGTGTTCCCATATAGGAACCCATAATTTTCCCGTCAAGGGAAGTCATCATATGGCAAAAAATATACGGTCTGTTCATTTATAAATCCTCCTGATCACATATTGATGCTGAAAAATACTTGTTTTCTTCTTTCATTATAGCCTCGAAAACCTTGACAGAGAATCTCCTATTTGTTATTATCCCGTTTTAAACACTTTGAATTAATAGAAGAAGGCGAAACCATTGAAAACACGAGGTTTTGCCTTCTTTTTGGTGTTTTGAAAATGTTGTATGGAAATCCTAGCTTGAAATTTTTTTTATTCTTTTATTTAGCTCTTTTGGCTGATAGTATTTTTTATCCAGACCAAGCTCATAAATGCTATTTAGTGCAGTGCACAGCTTTGACCCCGTATAGGCCGACATATAGTACATATCCTGGACATTTACAACATTCATATTTTTCAGCATCTCAATGATATTATCAATGGTAAAATGCATTCTTTCCGCAGGATCATTGTGGTCAATACCACACCTGCGGTCATAATCTTTACAGTAATCTTCAAGCTGCTTTTCCATCAGCCGATAGATCAGCAGTGCTGTGTAGCATATCATAAAATGAGCGGTGATATGTTCTTTGGTATGATGATATACAGGACGGCCGGAAAAATTTGTCTTCATAATCCGAAAACAGTCTTCTATTTTATACCGTTTTGAAGATATCTCAAGAATCTGGGCGGCATCATCATCCAGACTGGTAGCAACCGCATAGTAACCATCGTATTTTTCTTCTTCCCTGATCCGTTCTTCATTAATCTCGTAAATATCCTTCACGCTCCCATCCGATACCCTTTTGATAAATCTTGTCACATCATTTGGGCCTTTTTTATATGTTTCAGGGTCCAAATCCTTTAGCAGGCGCTTGGCTCGTTCAACCTGCCGGTTGCGGATATAGCGCTGATATTCCATGGTTTTTCTGGAAAATGTGATGATAATCTTTTGTTTGAGCATCCCTTTGGCTTTTACCTGTCTCTTTTTTCCATTTTTACATATTTTTTCTTCATAGAAACCCAGGTCTTCCAGACGGTCTGCATTTATTATTTTGTATGCCTTGTCCTGATAAAGGCGATAGTTTTCTTTTTTATGATGGTCAAAGCTTTTCATGCTATCAATCGTAACCGGATCATCGGAAGAAAGAAGCCGGTAGTCGCAATCGTTAAAAACAGCTTCCTGCAGAGTGCCTGCCATTTTTTTGATTGACTGGGTCACAATAAAAGCCCGCCCACCCATGGAATTAAAACGTCTGATATTGAGTGAGCCCAGCCCAGCATCTGCACAATAAATAAACGTCTTCCCTTTAAACATCTTTGTCAGTTCTTTTTCCAAGGGGATGGCAAGTGTCTGTTCATTATCTGACCCCGGGGCAAGACACATGGAAAGAGGAATCCCGTCCGCGTCCATGAAGAGTCCCATCTCTACCAATGGTGCGGGCTGATGCTGTTTGGAAGGGCCGTATTTACGGAAGCCTTTTATAAATTCCCCGGTCACTTCATCAACATAATCATCATCAGGCGACTCAACTTCAAAATAAAAATTTGTGCAGTCAAAGTAACATATGGAAGTATTACGCCTGACAATCCTGCAGCTATATTGGAAAAGGTTCTGGAGATATCCGGTATAGTTTTCAGCCAGAAGATCCAGTGTCCGGTGTATATGCTGGTACCCAATTTCCGGCTGTTCATAATAACGGCCCAGATGGCGGAGCGTGGCAAACTTGGATTCTGGTTCCAGTATCCTTGCGCAGGTTAGAAACCGGTTCACAAGGTTAGGGTCGAAGGTGATCCGGGAATCAGCGGATACTTTTTTGAGGAAGCTGCCAATTGCAAGGTTATGATAAACGGACTGCAGGAAAAAGTAGCCGATATTGCGGCTGGTGTCCGATGAAATAAGGTCATTTGATGCTTTGATCTTTTCGTCAAAGTCGATTGTCACCTCCATAGAGACCTTACTGTTTTTCATCTGCTCGTTATATTCGGCAACTTTTTGCTTGGCATAAGCAAGGGGATCATCAGTGATCTTAAGAAGATCCAAGTGTTTACCGATCACAGCTACATTTCTGGTAGAAGTCTTTTTGCCATTGCGGAATCCTTGCTGGATAAAATAAGTTGGGTTTTTTGATTTTCTGTCATAATTCAATTTCATAATACCATTATAACACAATATACAACTCCATACAACATATAATTTTATAAAGTTTGACATAAAAAAAGCCGCATTTTTGCGGTTTATGGCGTTTTTTGCGGTTCAAAAGTGTTTAAAACCCGTCATCATATGGCAAAAAATATACGGTCTGTTCATTTATAAATCCTCCTGATCACATATTGATGCTGAAAAATACTTGTTTTCTTCTTTCATTATAGCCTCGAAAACCTTGACAGAGAATCTCCTATTTGTTATTATGGCATATACTAAAAGTAGATACTAAGCAAAGGACTGATTTTATGTTCAATCATAATTTAACGGCTTTTGTATATGCCGTAGACTGCGGCAGTTTCACAAAAGCTGCAAATAAATTGTTTGTCACCCCGACTGCTGTTATGAAACAGATAAATTCTTTGGAATCCCACCTCAACTTAAAGTTGATAGAAAGAACAAGTCATGGAGTCCGTTTGACACCAGCAGGAAAAGTGATTTATAAAGATGCAAAATTTTTATTTGACTTCTCAAAACGCTCCATTGAGAACGCAAAACAGGCTGCAAATATACATGACCGAACCTTCTGTGTCGGAACTTCCTTATTAAACCCGGCAAAGCCTTTCATGGACTTATGGTACAAGGTGAACAGTCAATTTCCCGATCACAAACTGCATTTAGTGCCTTTTGAAGATAACCACGAAGGCATTCTCTCCGAAATTGAACAATTAGGAGAAAAATTTGATTTTCTGCTTGGAGTCTGCGACTCCAGACAATGGCTTGACCGTTGCAATATGCTGCCGCTGGGACGATATAAAAAAATGTGCGCCGTTTCCCGCGAACATCCATTGGCAACGAAAAAATACCTTGAACTTTCCGATCTGTATGGAGAGACCTTAATGATGGTAAAAGAAGGGGACTCGGAAGCGAATGATGTCATACGAAACGATCTGCGAAAACATCATCCAGCTATTCAGATTGAAGATACTACACAATTTTATGATATGTCTGTATTTAATCGCTGTGTAGAAACCGGGAATGTCCTGTTGATACTGGAATGCTGGCAAGACGTCCATCCGGCACTTGTCAGCATTCCTGTAAAATGGGATTACAGTTCGCCCTATGGACTTTTGTATTCTTTAAATCCATCTGATAATGTAATTCAGTTTATAAATACAGTAAAGGCATAATTGAGAAATTATTGGATAAAGCCTTGAGGATAGGGACGTACTGTCTAATATTATGTTTTCTTCCGGTACAGATTGTTTTTCCTGATTCCTGTTCTACAATCCTAATCCTTCTACCCATGATGTGACGGTTTCTTCCGAATCCCCTGAACGGAAACGCTCACCTTCCAGCCACTCCCCGGTTCCAGCCATTTCTTCCAGCAAGTCTCCGCTTTCACCAAAACCGGAGCTTGAAGAAGTGCAGAAAGGGATCACCGTTTTCCCTGTGAAATCATTCGCCTTTATGAAACCATCTACCGGCCATGCAGCAATTCCCCACCAGATAGGATAATAAACTGTAGCCCTCTCCCCTTATCCCTTGATTTTACTGGCATTGACTGGATACAAAAATGTGTTTTGTGTACCACTTTACAGAAGTCATTTTCATCCATACGCAGTATTTCCATAATTTAAAGTTATCGTGTCAAGAATAATCCTTGATTGGCAGATATAACTTTTTTCTACTTATTTAGTACACAGCTTGTGTATTATCAAATTTCGTTTTTGAGTAGATGTTCGTAATCAAAATGTGGAAATCAAATTCTCCAAATCATTTTGAACTTGTAGACCTTTTCCCACCATTTTTATAGTAATTCATTTGGAAGTTCTGTTCTAACAATCCTTCTTCGGATTTTTTTGTATACCTTTTCTTCCTCATTTTCAATAAAACGATCAATAAATCCTGCGTCCTTTAGTGCAACTAATATCTTTTTGTTCATTGGATTAATCGTAATTTTCGGTCTTCTATTATACTCAAAAATTTTGACAAACTCTGATAGTCCTAAAAATGCAAGATACTGTTTACACTCGTCACTTGTTATTTCCTTAATAATTGTAATAAATAAGTTTATTCTATCAGTTTCACTAATACTGGTGTCTTTCAATAATTCAATGATAATATCATTATTAATATTTTTCGGATCAGTACTTATTTGGACAATATTTCTTTTTGCTATTTTTAAAATTTCCTTCTGCACTTTAAGACTATAATTCTTGTAATTTTGGAATAACTTAGGTAAATCACGGTTATCCAAATTATTTTTTAATATATATACTATAATCTCATCCGAATAATTTTGATCTACAATTGATATTTTCTCTACAATTTCATCAAGCAATTTAATCTTCACTTCATCTGTAACTTCACATAATAAAATATCTTTTATCTCTTCTGCAGAAGCCATACTTCCTGTCGCAATATTTACATATTCATATATCTTACCTATAATATAGTCCATTTTAATACTTTCATAGTTTTGTCTCATAAACAGAAGCGTCTCTTCTGTCATAGGAATATATTTCTCCTTAATTAATATTCCCATTTTATCATAAGGAACTCCAACAGTATCAAACATTGAATACGATGGCGAAATTGACAAAAGTATCTCCCTATATTTATGTAACGTTAACTTTTTATTTGAAATACATTGACTCCAAAATCTTTCAATCAAATCATGATTAGAAACTACTTTATAGTTCAAATATTCCCTGCCAGAATTAATGAATTCTACTAACTCATCTGTCAATCCCACCTTTCCATAATATTCCAAAATATTCTCTACTGTGTATTGTACTCCTAATTTTGTTATCAATTCCGTCTGATATCTTACTTCGTCAATATCTTCCAATATATCAATTAATGTTTTTAATCTTGCAATATATGCTACTTTATATTCTTCTGATATATTATCATCATTTATTATCATTACTGCATCGGTACTTCTATCTGTGAACTCACTTTCTTGAATGCCTAATATACTTTCCATAAGTAAATCCATATTCTCTTGTACATATTTACATAATGGTTGCTCTGGTTGACTATAAATCAAACTAATACACTGTTTTAATGCATCTTCAATATTCTCAATATGGTATTCTACTTCTAACATTAAACAAATATTGTTAATATTAATTTCATAAAATGAGTTTTGATACACAGCCCTAAATAAATCTTTATTGCTTATCTCATAATCAAGTTCATTAAAAGATATTCCAAGTGTTTTCATGGCATCACATATTTTTACTACATTTGGGTTTTGTATTGCTAAGTAATCTTTCTGTGAAGAAATATAATCTGTCAAACAATTATTTACATTAATCTTATGCAAATCATCCTCATTCGTATACTCTAACGTGGCAATACTATAATCCCTAATCTGTTTAACAGACATTCTTTGTCTAATATTTACTTGTTCAAAAAATTGAGGCCATTGATTATTTATTATTACCACCAATCTTGCCTTTTCTCGATCTGTTTCAAAAAACTCACTAATAAACTGGACTCTGCATTCTTTCTTTAGTTGTTTCACAAAATATAAAAGAATCTCTCTTTTGTCTTCATTTTGAAGTAAATATTCAAACAAATCAAAATTCAAAGTTTCTTCCTGATCAAAATCAGAAATATCCAAATTCGACATTACCAAAATCACATTATCCAATTGATATGAAAATGGCTTAGCTATCTTATCTGTAATACTACGAAGAAACATTTTATCCCCTTTAGTAAGACTGTTTTCATAAAAAAAAGTCATATAGTCATTATAGGATTCATCTATGTAGCCGTTCCAAATAAGATATTTTAGCAAGGCAAAATATTCGCTAGATTTTATTTCTTTATATTCATTAACATCTCCAATTTCATTCCGAGATGAAATTCGGAATATCTCATCTACATTCTCTCTAGTGTAAGCACGAAATAATCCGTATCTATGAATCCTCCATCATTTTTGATACAATAGCTCCAAATCAAGGAGGTATTGCCTATGAATGAAACGAACCTTACAAAAGAAGATTTCTGGATGAAGCGAATTCAGGATTTCCAAAAAAGCGGATTGTCAAGAAAAGAATGGTGTCAGGAAAATCAAGTCCCCCTGTCGACTTTCAGTTATTGGATCAGAAAAC
>KE159610.1:141225-167056 GCA_000403295.2 Lachnospiraceae bacterium M18-1
ATGTTCGCCTTCTGTAACCGCAGACGGACATCCATCAAAATCCTTCAATGGGACGGATCCGGTTTCTGGATCCTGATGAAGCGGCTCGACCGCAATTACTTCCGCTGGCCGGATACGCCGGATGAGTTGAAAAAAGTGACCTTAAAGGAAATTCATTGGTTATGTGATGGACTGTCCCTCGACCCAAAAGGCGCTTTTGAGGAACATCATCCGAAGATCACAATCTAATCTACACCGATTTTCCTGTCAATTCGCAAAAAGCTGAAAAAGTGGCAGTTTTCAATGAATTTTCCTCTGTTTTTCCATCCGGTTTCCTCTCGAAAACAGAGCGGTTTCATGATATACTTTTCTCAGACCACAAGAGATAGGAGGGCTGGATCATGGAACCGCTTTTTTCTGAAAAACAATTGCAGGATATGAGCAAAGAGAATATCATCACATTGATACAGGCCATGCAGGTGCATCAGAAAAAACAGGAAACAGAGATCCAGCTCCTGAAAGAAAAAACGAAGGAACTGGAGTTTATGAATGCACTGCTTTCGGATCGGCTGGCACTTGCGCAGAGGAAGCAGTTTGGCTCTTCCAGCGAAAAATACGCGGAAGGCTATGAGCAGATGGACCTGTTCAATGAGGCGGAGCAGGAGGCCGATCCCAATGCAACCGAGCCAGAGATGGAGGAGATCCATCCAAAATCTTATAAACGTAAAAAACCAACCGGAAAAAAGGAAGAGGACCTTTCCGCTTTTGAAACCACAGAAGTGATCAAACATAAATTAGAAGGAAACGACAGATTCTGCCCTGAATGTGGGACAAAATATAAAGTGGTGACTACGGAGACCGTAAAATATTTGAAATTCATCCCTGCCCGATTTGAAGTGGTGGAGGAGACCACCTATGTTTATGCCTGTCCCAAATGCGGGATGATGAAGCGCCCGCAGAAAGATCCGTCACTTCTCAAAGGCAGTGTTGCGACACCATCCCTCGTTGCCGGCATTATGAATGCGAAATATGTGAACGGGATGCCGCTTGCGCGACAGGAGAGGGAGTTCGCAAGATATAACCTGAACCTGTCAACAAAGACCATGGCTAACTGGATCATCCTGTGCGCAAAACGGTACCTGCAGCCGATCTATGACCTGATGAGGGAAGAATTCCTGCGCAGCAGATATATCCACTGTGATGAAACCCGACTCCAGGTGATCGATGAGCCCGAGCAAAAAGGGACAACCCAGAACTGGATGTGGGTGTATCTTACGGATGAATACAGCGGATCCCCACGGATGGTCCTCTTCCAATATGAAAGGACCAGGGGTGGATACCATCCGGTGGAATTCCTGGGGGATGAGTTCCGTGGCTATCTGACCTGTGATGGATACCAGGCTTACCACGGCCTCCCGGAGCAGATCACCGTGACAGGGTGCATGGCACACGCAAGGCGGCGTTTTGATGAAGCCCTGACCCCTTTAAAAAAGGGCTTTACCAAAGAACAGCTGAAAGAAACAACTGCATACCAGGCAATGGCACGGATCGGCATGCTTTATAAGATAGAGGAACTGATCCGTAACCAATCTCCTGAGGAAAGATATGCTGAGCGTCAGAAGCAGTCAAAACCGCTTTTAGAGGCTTTCTTCGGATGGCTGCATACTTTGGAAGGCTCTGTAAACCGGTCTTCTAAAATAGGAGAGGCCGTTTTATACGCTTTAAATCAGGAAAAATACCTCAAAGCCTATCTGGAAGACGGACATCTGAGTATCGATAACTCGGCCGCGGAGAGGGCGATCAAGAACTTTGCCATTGGGCGCCGCAACTGGCTGTTCTCCAAAAGCATCAAAGGCGCGGAGGCCAGCGCGACCGTATACAGCATCACGGAGACGGCGTTACTGAATGGGCTTAAGCCATATGACTATGTGGCTTACATACTGGAACGTATGAAAGATCTGGGGCCATTCCCGTCAAAAGAAGATCTCCAGCAACTATTACCATGGTCAGAATCCATACCGGAGTCCTGTCGTACAAATCGTCCAGGTGCGTCCACTTAGCAGAAACTGCTGGGTGGATTTTTTTGTCAAAGTGCAGATAACTTGGTGATGATATAAAAGATCAACTCTCATTAAGGCACAGTTTAGCAAATATTGGTGATTTTGAATAGGTACGGATTATTTCTTGCTTACTCTCTAGTTATAATTTCATGCAGCATCCTATTTCCTATAGTACGATTTTCTTCCTGTAACAATAATAACTCTTCCTCCAGTTCTTCTAAGCAATTCTGCATTTTATCCTCTATTGCTCTTTTTCGTAATGGATACTGCTTTTTTGTCCATTCATTAAATTTCTTTATATCCTCTTCATGCCGGGAATAATGAGGAGATATTCTCCTCATTCTTGCTTCTTTTACATCATCCAATTCAGTTATTGATTCTAACTTTTCTTTCTTCAAATAATCAATTTGTATTTCTTTATCTTTTATTTTTTCCTCAGATTCTATTTTTTCTTGTTTAATAAGCTCTTGTTTCCGAGTAAACAATTCATACACAAATCCTTGGTTCAGTTGCAATTCCAAAAAGTCTCTGGGAAATATGTTTTTATATGTAATTATAGCAAGCATTTTATTTGGATTAAGTTCTATAGTATTCAATTTATTAAAATAGACCATAAATTCATTATATATGTTTTTAAGGACTCTCATATCATCAATATATAGTGATAATCCTCGTAAAAATTTTTCCTCAAATACCGAAAAAATTCCTCCCAGTTCAAAATGCTTTTTCATCTGGTCAAATGCATTAGAGCTATCCACTACTGGAACTACAGGAAGAATGAAATCAAAAAATTTTGTTCTATCCTTATTTACAAAAATATCATCTCTTAAAAGGTAAAAGAAACGTAAGGGTTCCATTTGCTTCTTATCCTTACGGTTTTGAATCCTTATATTTGAAAGAATATTAATTTCTCTTAATCTTTCGAATATCTTATTGTCATTAAAGCGATCTAAATCTTCAAAAACAATAACATCTACTCCTGAATTTTCAAAGAGATATAAAACCTCATTTAAATATTTATCAAAATAAGAATTATCATCTTCTCCGAATATTTCAATCTCATTTCCTTGTACATTTAATTTACGGAAAATATTTTTATTTTTCTGTGTCTTTATTAACTGATATATTCCTATTCCCAATATTAGTGTTGCTACAATTCCACTAATTATCAAAGAATACGGGTTCGTAGATTTCAGTAATAATGCCTTTATCCATGAATCTGACAACGAAGCAATCCAATCAGACCACATATTAAAATACTTTAAATGCAATATAGATAAAATAAATATAACAATTCCAAATGAAAATGTTACACACCTAATATTGCTTACTGTTCTTTTTACACGGAAATTAGTTTGTGGAATATTTTCCACTTTTATCTGCTGTATTAACTGATTAAGAATTTTCCCCTCTAATATAGTTTCTATATCCCTATTACTTTCCGTAATATTTTGAACTATCGTTTCTTCGAAATGCGCTAAAGAAATATGTAAAAACTTTTTATTGCTATGGTTCTTTTTATATGACTCTAATACACTACTTTTTCCAGCACTATATGGTCCTGAAATAGCTACATTTTTTACATCCGTATTCTGAAATACATAATTAAATGCATCCTCATAAACTTCCATTTTGACACTATCTATCGGTGTCAGCTTCTGAAAAACTATATTGTCTCCCATAAATTCTTTATCCTCCTTATAATCATTAAATTTTCAGAATTGCCTTAATCTTTCTTTAGAAGTATAACTTATAAGCATTTAAGCGCTTCAAATTGTTTTATGTAGCATAGGTCATAACTATTAAGCCATCTAGGCTCTAGAACTGTATCCTTCATCCAGTTTCCACTATCTACTCTCTATAAATAGTATGTACTTTTTTAAATTTTTTAATTTCACCAGAATCTACTCAGAAAATCGTTACCATTCAACCTAGAATTATATCCCATATTATAACAAAATCCCCCTTTCTCTACAATTGCATTTTACAAAAGGACATCAAACAAACCTTCAAAATATCATTATCCAAAAAATCAGCCACTACAACATCATGTTTAATTGGTTCTATATTTGTATATTTTTCATCCTCTATTTCATATCCAACATTTAGAAGAAATAGCAAATCAAGCCCAAAAGGTATCTTCTACACAATTGTTATCTATTTCTAAAAATACTCCAGAGTAAAGATTAATCAAATAGTCAAGATGAACTTTATCTCAACGACCAACAGACATGCTCCCCAGCATGTCCGTCCAGTCCAATTATTTTCCTCATCACTCACAAATTCTTCAAAATATTCAAATTCTTTTTCCCCAATGCTTTCTGCAGCTTCTCATTCTCTTTTTTCAATTCCATATTTTCCCGCTTCAACTGCTCCATCTGTTTCTGCATCAATTCCATCCGCTTGTCCATCGCCGCATCAATGACTCCCCGCCTGGGATCAATAATCCCTGCCTGCTGTTCCAGCGCATGGTCCATCTCTTTTCTGACGATCGGATTTTTATAAAAGAACCCTCTGGACAGCCCCGTTTTCTTCATCAAAACCGGAACGCTGATCCGTTCCTGCTCCGCCAGCATCTCCATGATGGACGTCCGTGCCCTGCTGACCTTTTCCTCACTTGCTTTTCTGTTTACCTCAATCATTTTGTCGTATTTGCTCATATTCCACACCCCATCCATCTAAATTTGCATAGATGATCTCCGTCATCATATCCCGTACTTTCCGTGTCTCATCTGCCATAAGCTGGTTGCTCATTTTCCGGTAGTGCTTGACACTGTTCAGCCTTTTATGCCCCAAAAGCCTTGCGATCGTCCAGTCATCCAAATGCAGCTCTGTCAGTTTTACACCATAATAATGCCGGAACATATGCGTATTAAATCTGAAATAACAGCCTTTGTCATCTTGCAGATTTTCTTCCTGTATCATCCGGAGGACTTTATGCTTCACCGTCGTATACCGCAAAGGGCTGACAGGATTACGGTCATCTACGAAGATATATTCCGTTTTTCCATATTTCTCTGTGGTATATTCCATCGCCCTTTCAATCAAAGCAGCCACTTCCCTGCTGACCGGCTTTTCATATACGCTGGTCTTGACCTGCTCAATGCGTATCATGTCATGCCCATCTGCTTTTGACATGCAGTCCATTTTTAGTGTAAGAGTATCGGAGATCCTTGTCCCCAACATCTGGTGTATGACCATGCATCTTGCGATCTGTTCATCCAGTTTGGTGATACATACCATCAGCCGCTTCATTTCTCCATCCGAGTATACTTTGAATTCCGGATCCAACTCCGGCGGGATATCGGTATTGATGAACAGCTTTTCCAAATGCGGTGCCTGATATATCTTTCCTATGCTTTCCAAAACTGCTCGAAGTCTTAATATATACGTGCTGCCGCTGCGATTAGATCCATTTTCCGTCATTCTATAGATAAGATATTCTTCCAATATCTTCCGATCAATCTCCAGACAGGATCTTATCTTCGGCCATTTTTCCTCCAGATATCGGGAAAAATTTCGGATTGCTGTCATATCACCTTGTACGGTTCCCAGGCTTTCGTATTCCAGATGCCTGTAAATAGCCTTTTTTACCTCTTTCTTGATATCTGGCTGGCTAATGGTTTTGAAGTTTATTGTCTGTTCATTGTAGATAGGATTTTTCCGGATTTTTAAACCCAGCTTCTCGATCTCCCAGATGTCCTTTTCCTGTTCATCCCATTCTTCCTCTGATTCAAGGAATTTTAGCAGCCGGTTAAAGTACTGGATCAGCGGCGCATTTTTTATAGACACCATCCCATAAACATTCCTGCCTTCTGTTGTCAGGGGCATCCCGTTTTCCATCATCCAAGCTTTGAGCAGCCGCACCCATTTCTCTTGTTCCAGATCTTGAAAGCTCTCGTTTCTTCCGGCTTTTTTCTTTAAAAATGCTGTCAGCTTTTTATAATACGCTTTGTCACGCAGGATGGTTCCGAAATTTACTTCCATGCCTCGTTTCCTGATAAACCGTTCCATTTCTTTTTGCATTGCTTCTGCAGGCAGTTCATCCAGATCAAAATACTGCTCACCATATGCTCTCTTTTTTTGCTTTTCTGTCGCCTCCTGATAGCACGGCAGTTCTTTATAATAAATTCTTTTTTCTTCCATATGTACTGCCTTTCTTCAGTCCCACCGCAAGATCATTGTCTGGATCGTCAAAGTATTCCTCATTTGCCTTTTCAATCTTTTGGGGCATGTAATCTACATATTGCTGTGTCATCTCATCATACATATGCCCAAGATAATCCCGGATGCTCTGCAGGGAGACTTCATTATCATAAAATATCGTTGCCACGGTATGGCGGTAATCATGGGATTTAAATAAATACTCCCCTCCCGAGATCTTGTATTCCTCACAGTATTTCAGCATCTGTACCCGGAATGTCTGATATAAAAATGCCCCGCCTTTTGTATTTTTGAAAATATATTCTTCCGGTCCAATCTGGTATTTCCCTATGTATACCTGCATGACCTCATATAAACCTTCCGGTATCGGGATCCGCTTATATCCTTTTGTTTTGATCTGATATATCTGTATCCAGGGATCTTTTCCCTGTCTATAATAAGCATTTCCCATCAAAGTACATACTTCACTTGCCCTCAATCCCAGGCACCATAAATGCAGGAACATACACCGCAGGTGCTCCGGAAAGAATTTCAGATTCCGCATGATCCCGATATAGACCTCTGTTTCCACACTTCTGTCATGGTGTACCGGCACTACTTTCTGTGCATAATATTCCGGACGGAATGGCACACGCCCTATATACTGCCTGACCTCAAGGAATTTATAGAAATGGGTAATCCCATAAATCCTCTCATTAAATCCTTTTGCCTCAAGGTTCCTCTCCTGAAGTTTCCTAAAATAAGCATCCACATGGGCTCTGCCGCATTCACAGACCTTGATTCCTTTTCGCTTCAGGAAAACAATAAATTCCCTTATGCTGCGGTATCTCTTCATGATCGTACTGACTGCCTGCCCGGAGATGCCCAGTTCATATTTCATGTATTCCTGCGCACATTTCCGGTCTGATACATCATGAATCTCTAAAAAAGAAATCCCTTCTTTCGAAGCACTTGGGTTCACCCGGTCTTTTGGAAGATGAAACCGGTCCAGATACCAGACTCCTGCATGCCAATGGATATCCTGCGCCTTTACAAAGGATTCTTTCCTGCATAGCGTAACTACTGCCATTGGACTCTGTTCCAGGTCTGCTTCTTTTCTGCTTTTTTCAACATATATCCGATACTTTTCCAGGTCACATTCCTCTAACAGTTCAACATCCTCGATATGATTCTCCACACAAAATGTATAAAAATATTGAAGCGTCAAGAGTTTTTTTCTTTTAACACGTGGATTTTTACAGTTTTTCAGGATATGATCCAAGCCCCCGAATATCTGCCGTTTCAATTTTTCCGCACAGTCCTTATGGAAATCCCATATCAGGATATCAGATTTCCTTGATGCCTCGAATTCAGAAGCAATCCCCTGATCCGGATGGTATGGCAGGAAGAGGATCCGGTTCCTGTATTTCCATTGATTCTTTTGTCTCCCGGAAAGAGTCTGCATCTGTTTCTGGATTTCATACTTGACTACCTTATCAAAAGTTTTCAGACAATTCTTTTTCCATTGCGGTGTTGCCCCCAAATAAATTTCATATTCTGCCCTTAATGTATAATCCATCTCTGAAATATGTCTAATTCCTGACTGTACCAGAAATTTTGCCAGTTTTTTCATCCACCGTTTTTCAATTCCCGGACACTCCGCAAGTTCCTCCGCAATCTTCTGTTCTGATTCTTTCAACCGTTCCGGCTGTACTGCTTCTTTCTCTGCCCACTGTAAGATTGCCGCAGGCATATTCTGTCACCTCCATCACATTAATTGACTGACATTATAGAGGGCAGCGTTCTTTTCATAAAACTCGTCGCTGGCTTCGATCAGCCTGTCATCTATGGCATTCAGATAATGTTTATGACAAGCTTGTCATAAACATTATTATGGAAAGCAAAATATTATGGTAAGTAAACTGGCGACAATGCTTAAATTCATTAAGTTTGTCGCCAAAAAACTTTCCATAATTATTTCCCAAGATTATTTAGCCATTCCATGAGATCTTGATCTGAATTCCAACTTTCATTATGGCTTTGTTCAGGCAACGGATTTTGTTTTGAGTCATTGAGTCTATCCAGTGCAGTTTTTTTCATCTTTAAACTGGATTTTGCATAAATACCTGTAGTCTTTATATCTGCATGTCCGAGAAAATCACGGATAAAAAATGGATTTATATCAGCTTCGGTTAAATGCATTGCCTTTGAATGGCGGACCTTATGTGGAGAGATCCCTTCCAAATGGCATTCCTCCGTATACTTCCTGAGAATATATGCAATCCCCTGCCGTGTGAGTTTTTCGCCTCTCGGATTCCGAAAAAGAGGCTGTCCCTCAGTCCCTGCCTGGTCAAGGCTGTTTTCTTTCAGATAGTTTTCTATGATGGCAGTCGTTTTTTTCATCAATGGGACAACCCGGATTTTTCTTCCTTTCCCGGTCAGCGTGATCTGAGCCGGCGCTGATAATCGGACATCCTTCACCCGGAGATCTGCAAGTTCCTGCACGCGGGCACCGCTGTCATACAGCAGGCAGAGGATGGCCAGGTCGCGCCGCCCTTTCCTGGAATCCTGATCCGGCGCAGACAGAAGCCTTGACATTTCTTCTTCCGTCAAGTATCTGACCGTCTTTCCTGCCTGCTTTTTGAATGGTATGGACAGCACCTGCTGACACTGGAAGATGGTGTCCGGCTCCTGTGTCTGGAGGTAACGAAACAGTGCATGGATTGCTGCAAGCCTCTGGTTCCGGGTGCTGATGCTGTTTCCCCTGACCGATTCAATGTTTTCAAGAAAAGCAATGACAACTTCTTTTGTGAGATCCTTTATCATTAGCCTTTCAGGGCGGATTCCCTTGTGTATTTCCATGAATGACAGTAACTGTTTAAATGTATCCCTGTAGGACAGTATTGTATTGGAGCTTACATTTCTGACGGAAGCCAGCTCAATGGTCAGAAATGAGGTCAGGTGTTTTGCCAGATCAGTCGTCTTCATAATAAAGCCTCACCTTCAAATCCGGAATGATATCTCCGTAGAGCCTGTCTATCCTGTCACGCAGATCCGGGAATGCCTCCGCAGTCAATTTCAGATAGTATCCCGTGGCAGATAATGATGAATGACCTAACTGAACCACTACCGGCTAAAGCCGGTAGGTTCGGTTTGCTGCTGAAGCAGCCTAAAGTTGTCGTCACTTTACTTATTTCCTTTTCTACTTAACTTATCTCAAAGTTGTCCGTTTTTGTTTTCTCTTGTAAATCTTGATTTTGGATATACTCTTTGATAATTTCATCTGTCACATTTCCACTACTTGCTACAAAGTATCCTCTTGCCCACAAATGCTGCCCCCAAAATTGTTTGTTCAATTCTTTATATTCCATTTGCAGTTTCCTTGATGTTGCCCCTTTTATATACTGTACCAGTTTGCTTGCTGACAAATGCGGCGGGACTGACACTAACATGTGGATGTGATCAATCCCAACATGACCCGCTAGGATTTCCACATCATTTCTTTGGCAAATGGTTCGGATCAATTCTCTTGTCCGAACTGCTATTTTCCCTGTAATTACTGGTTTCCTATATTTCGTAATCCATACCAGATGGTACTTGATATCATATGTGCAATGTGACGATTTTCTATAATTCTCCATATTCTTCACCTCACGTTTAGTATCTCAATTTTTCTTTTTTCTAAACTTGAGGTTATGGGGTTGACCTAAAGGTTTCGCCTTAAGGCGAGGGTTTTAACCCCATTATACAGACAATAAATCATCAGAAGAGGCAGTGCTGCCTGATGGGAGGTTCCCTCCCGGAGCATTTTTTCGAGGCTGTGACAGCAAAAAGTATGGCGGAGACAATGGAGATGCGGGCCGCCGTTTTTTCGTCCGCCATGGCGGATTCCGCAACGGGACAATATTTCCCGGAAATAGGAGGAGACTGTTCCTATAGAATAGCGCCGGTCTCCCCATCTGCTTGCAAAAAAGTAATCTTCTGCATGGTAGACCGGGTGTATCTGCCGGGAATACCAGGAAAGATATTTTCCAACGGAATCACTGAAAGGCACATCCCGGTCTTTATGATTTTTTGCATCCCTGATATGAAAAACTTTTCCCTCAAAATCAATATCGGACATCTGCAGGTTAAGCGTCTCCGAAATCCGTAGCCCGCAGCCGTACTGTACCCGCAGCAATACCGGATAAAAAATATGGGAACGCTGGCCATTTGGGCGGATATGGTCAGCTTTATCAAAGATTCCATCTATTTCCTGATGGGTAAAGATATACGGCTTATAATCTTCATGTAAATCCGTCACACTTGAATAGTCTGCAACAAATGCCTGCATATCATGTCTTAGCATATACAGTGCCAGAAGCCTTACAGCATGTACGTGCTGTTTCTGCGTCCCCTGATGCCAGTTTGGTTTCCGTTCAATGAACTTCGTTACCAGTTCCTGTGTAAGCCCGCCGGTACAGTCAAATCCGATGCTCATTCTATCCAGTTCG
Source organism: Lachnospiraceae bacterium M18-1 (assembly GCA_000403295.2). Lineage (GTDB taxonomy): Bacteria > Bacillota > Clostridia > Lachnospirales > Lachnospiraceae > Schaedlerella. Next base: position 151,901 of record KE159610.1, read on the forward strand.
TGAAGAAGCCGTTCTTCTTCTTTAAAACGGAACCCCATCCGGTGGCGTTCTTCCACAAGGCCTGTCAGGACGAAAGACAATGGACCGGTAAATATCCCTGCTTTATCCTTCTGCATATGGCTTCACCTCCACTTCAAGTGCGCATTTCCTGAGGCTGGCAGTATCTGCCTGCAGATAGTGTCTGACTGTTTCAGGAGATGTATGCCCTAAAATATCAGAGATTGTAGCAGCTTCCACCCCGCCCTGGAGCAGATGGGTGGCTACAGAATGGCGGAGCGTATGGAATCCGCTTGGTTTCCCATCACAAGGAATGCCTGCTCTGGAAAGAGCTTTTGCTATAATGTTATACAGGTTGCTCGTAACTGCAAATCCATCATAAGGAGGGACATGACGCACAAATATATTTTTGCTGTCTGTAGCGGGGCGTCCGTTCTTCAGGTAATCAATGACTGCCCAGCCTACATCTTCCGGAAGGGGAAGTGTCAGCGGTTCCTTTGTCTTATTCTGCACGATGGTCAGTGTGCATGCCTGCCAATCGATGGCAGAAAGCTGGAGATCCCGGATATCGCCTATGCGCAGCCCAAGCCGTGCAGCCATGAGGAGCATTGCATAATTGCGCTTTCCATTTGGATTTGTCAGGTCTACACTTTCAAGAAGCCTGCGGATCTCATCCTCGGACCATACTGCCGGGAGTTTCCGGCGTCCACGCGGAGTGAGGCCCGCTGGAATCTTCTCCGCCAACGGTTCCGGGATATATCCGTTCAGGAACAGAAATCTAAGATAATTACGCAGCAGGCTGATTCTGCTGCGCACCGTAGACGTTGACCATCCGACCAGAGAATGGGTAAACTGTTCGATATGGACATAGCGGAGCTGCTGGGGCGTATGTATGTTCAGTGCGTCCAGAAAAAGAATAAAGTCTTTCATTACCATTCTGCTGCTCCTGACATAACCATAGCTGACTCCATACTCTGTTTTTGAAAGGAAAAATTTCTCGGTACATTCCCTGAAAGGTTCCGGCCAGACAATTTCCCCGCGGAAGTCATGCCTGCGGAATATCACGCCGAAGTTATAATATTCAGCAAGAGAACGAATTGCTCGAAAGTAGTACATTTCATCCTTTGAATAGGTTCCGGCTGTAACGAATCCACCGATTTGGTTAAACTTCCAGGCAAGGAATTCCGTGCCAAGCTGCTGTGAATACTGCGCTTTGCCCGCATACTCTGTAAATTCATCAAAAACTTTGTTGTACCTGCGCATAGAATCGGCTGAGTATTGAAGCTTGTCAAACAGTCCGCCAAGTTCACCGCAAAGGTTTCCAACGCTGATTTGTCTTATCATGGCAAATCCTCCTGATATAATTTAGTAGTACATTTCTGTACCCCACTATATCAAAAAGCATTTATGACAAGTAAATCAATGGAAAACTTGCTTTTTTTAATGAATTGAGATAATTACTTTCCATAAGTACTTGCTTTCCATAATAATGCTTATGACAAGCTTGTCATAAACATTATCTGCGTATCCATCAAGGCTCTGTTTCAAAGATATTGAAAGAAAGAAAAGCGGAAACAAATATACCGAATACACTTGAGCAATCGCATTCAAAAAATCAGGATATACCTGATTTCATTCAGAATGCAAGATAAATAATTATGTTATGAGTTTTTGGAATAAATGGCTGAAATACAGCATTCTTGTGGATTCCGGCCTTTCTCAAAAACTCAGCACATAATATGTGGATCTATCTCACCGGCAATGATGGCCTCCCGCCCATCATCCTTTATGACTACCAGCCTGGGAGGGCCGGGGACTATGCCAAAAACTTCCTGGAAGGGTTTTCCGGCCTGCTGGAATGCGATGGCTATACCGGGTACAACCGCGTGGAGAACGTGACCCTGGTATGCTGTCTTGCCCATTGCCGGAGACATTTCTTCGAAGCCGTGCCGGCAGCCTGCCGGAAGAAAGTAAAACTCCTGGATATCAACTCACCGGAAGAGATCCCGGAAGAGGCAGCGGATCCAGAGAAAGCAAACGGACACCGGCAGAGGTGGGGCTTTGCTATTGTAATCAGCTGTTCCGTATAGAACGGACCTTAAAGACGTTGTCTGCGGAAGAACGGAAGGAAAAACGTCTGGAGTTGGAAGTCCCTGTCTGGGAGAGCTTCTGGTCCTGGCTTGCGACCGTAAAGCCGCTGGGCGGCAGTCTGTTGGAGAAAGCGGTAAACTATGCAGCCAATCACAGGAAACTGCTGGGGAACTATCTTCTAGATGGGAGATGCGAAATCTCCAATAACCGTGCCGAGCGGTGTGTGAAATCCTATGCGACGGGGAGAAAGAACTTCCTTTTCCACGATACGGTAAAGGGTGCGAGGTCCAGTGCTATCATCTACAGCCTGGTAGAAACCGCAAAGGCAAACCACCTGAATGTGTTCCAATACCTCTACACACTGTTGCTGTATATGCCGGACTATAAAGAGGAGCCCGCAGGTGTGGAAGCGATGATGCCGTGGAGCGAGTTTATAAAGGAGCGCTGTACCAGGGTGATGGATACAGAAACAGAAACACCGGAAAACAGGGGGCAGATACCGCTCTGACAGGAGCCGCCCCCATTTGATGGAAAAAGGATCTCTGATAGAAGATGATATTTTGCTGACAGTACTAAGGCCCGATGGAGCCTTCCCACGTTTGAAATATAGATTTATACACTTCGGATTCATTAGCTCATTTATAAGAAGCTGCTTCTTAATCAAGATTATCCCATAGATTTCAGAAAATGTAAAAACGATAGGTTATTCATCGCTTACGATTTATCCATTCCATATTTTCCATCAAAACTATATTCAGTCCATCAAGATAGCATACCTCCCAATTCCAACAGCATTTTTCTACAAACAGGCGAAACTTTAAACAAACACGGAAACTCTTATACTTTCACGCAAAACTTGGATACTATCACGGAAACTGCCGACTTTTGCGTGATAGTATAATATCTCCCCAATCGCCATGTTATCAGCAGCATCAAAAACGCAAAAAGAGAGGCCCATCAACCACTCCGGTGAATCCCTCTACGCTCAAAATCCCTTGATTTTAAGCCATTCTTCAATACTTTTGCCTGATAGTTCAACAATTCCTATGGCATCAATTTGAAATAGCCGCCTGTGCCGCTGTTAGATTATGATGACTTTTACCCCACCTGTGAGGAATTTACCCCACCCCAATAAGCCATTCGACAAATCGACAAATTATGCCCTTGCCTTTATGCGGGATTCGGTATAAAATCATTTCAGCGGAATTTTTCATTTTTATTGACATATTTCCCGCAAAAACGTATAATAATATCAGAGATGGGAAACCATCGTCAGGAGAGTTCCTGCCAGACAGTGGAAAACTTTATATTCAGGAGAGTTCCTGCCAGATAGTGGAAAACTTTATCAATCAGGAGATTCCCTGCCAGACAGTGGGAAACTTTAAAATCGAAGGGTGATCGCCATGATCGCCCTTTTCTCTGTAGGAGATACCAATGAGCGAATTAAAACTATATGAAATATCTGAGGAATACATCTCATATATCAGTACCGTTGAAAAAAATGTTTTTTCCTCAAAGGGAAATGACCGGAACCATACACGGAAGTATCTGGGCATTGTATACAGCATTAACGGGTATAACTATTACATCCCCCTTTCCTCACCTAAAAATTCTGATTACCGAATGGAAAATGGAGTACAGAAAATCCGGGGAAGCATTGTTCCCATCATCCGCATCACTTCCCAATCCTCATCCGGGGAATTGGAATTAAAGGGAACATTGAAACTGAGTAATATGATTCCAGTTCCTGCATCGGAATTAACCTTGTATGATATGGAGCATGAACCAGACTTATTCTATAAGGCTCTCATACATAAAGAAATGCTTTTTATCCGTAAAAATAAAAACAAAATTATCCAGAATGCAAAAATTCTCTATAAGCAGAAAAAGGAGAACAACCCTGCCATTGGATACCTGAAAAGCACCGTTGATTTTTCATTACTCGAACAGATGCACGATAAATTTATTGAAAAGAAAAGTAATTAGCAAAAAAAGCCGGACGCTACAAGATGGTTTTCCGGCTTTTTTCTTTTTCCCACTTGCAGACTGTCCGAAAACTCTGGAAAAACATGGAGGCAAGGTTCAGGATATGGTATAATTAAACCATTAGAACCATCAAGGAGGATGCAGGCATGGGGTACATTCAAGGAGCAGATCGAAACCAGGTCATCTTACTGCCTGATACCCCCGATGATTATGTTGGCAGGGATAATGAGGTGCGTGCCATCGATGCCTTTATCGATTCACTGGATATATCCCTCATGGGCTTCAAAGCGGCTCCCGCCAAAGAAGGCCGTCCCGGTTATGATCCCCGCGATATGCTGAAACTGTATATGTATGGCTACCTGAACCACATCCGTTCCTCCAGACGGCTGCAGAAGGAGGCATCCCGGAATGTGGAACTGATGTGGCTTCTTAAGAAGGTTGTCCCGGATTTCCGCTGCATTGCAGACTTCCGGAAAGATAATGCAAAATCAATCAAAGAAGTGTTTAAGGCATTTGTGAAGCTGTGCAACAGAGCAGGGCTGCTATCGCATGAATCAGTGGTGATCGACGGGTCAAAATTCCATGCGGTGAATGCCGACAATAAAAGCTATGTCAGCAGCAATGCCAAGAAGGTTCTTCTGGATGTGGAAGAAAAAATCAGCAGATACATGAAAGAACTGGATGAAGCAGATGCCGCCGAATCCAGGCCGGGTGCTTTAACAAAAGAAGACATCGCCGGGGTGCTGGATTATCTGGAACGCCGGAAGGCCCAGCTGACAGAAGCACTGGAGCAGATGGCAGGCAGCGTGGAGAACCACATCTGCACCACCGCCCCGGAAAGCCGCCTTATGAAAACGAGGGACGGCATCCGGCCAAGCTTCAACGTGCAGACAGCAATAGAAACGGCAAACCATCTGATCGTCCATTATGATGTGACGAATGAATGCACGGACTGGCATCTGCATCTGCTTGGAGGCGACATTGAGGTCTCAAAAGCCGCATTAGGAGTAGAAAACCTTGAAGGCATCGCAGACAGGGGATACAGCAACGATGAGGAGATCCTGCAGTGCCTGCTAAATGGGGATACCCCTACAACGCATCCAAATAAAGGCGAGAAAAGCAGAATGTTCCGGTTTCTTGATAAAATATTTTATCTACATCAGACCGCCAGCCATTTCATAAAGCGGCCTATGTTTTCACTGATCCATGAATCGGAAAGGCTGCTCTGCTTCCGCAGACTTTCAAAAAATGACTGGAAATTATTATATTTTACATTTTGGAATGTTGTCGGCAGTTCTGTCTTCTCAACAGTCTCTTTCCAGTCTGCATAATCACTGTCTTTCTTTGTGTCGGAGGAAGCGTCCAGTATCTCCTTTGCCGCCTTTGTGTATAATTCGATGAACTTAGCAGCATGGCTCTCCCCGTCCTTATGGTTTATGATGCTCTGGTTTAACTCGTTGATCTGGTTATACAAATCAGTGTCATTTGCTCTCAGCCAGCTCTCCATATCCACATAGCTGTCCGGTGCCCCGGACATCCGCACCTGCCCTTCCTGCACATTGTAAATTACCTTTCCGCTGTCTGAAACGGAACCGCTCAGGCCGTATTTCGCAATCGCCTCCATTGCAGACATGAAATCTCCCGCATGGGATTCATCCAGATAATTCTCTGCCAGATACTTAGCCGCTTCCAAACCGAAAGCCACCTTATCCTGCCTTTCCTGTTCCGACAATCCCGATGCACTGCCCGGCATAAGGTAATTTGAGATAATCCCCATCGTGGAACTGATCACATTGTCCTCTGCCCCCGCAAGGCTGTTGTAAAGCTGTTCGTTTGTTTCATAATTCGGTATGACGATTCTGCGCGTGTTTTCATGCTGTATTACATTCTCCTCCTGAAATGCGGCATCCCTTGCCGCCCTCTTTGCTGCTTCCTCCGCCGTCATTTCCCTGCCGGACATAAATTTCCTGCCCTCTGCAAGAGCCGCAAGGCCGTCACCGGAAAACTGCACGATGACGCTGTCCCCATACTGTGCTGAAATCTCATTCACGGCTTTCATGGTTTCCTCTTTTGACATCTTATCCATGACCTTGCTGCCATGCTCATCCGTGATGTTGAACCGGTATTTCACTAAGGTGTCCTTCTTTGCCGCCGGATTAGAACCATAGCTTTTTAGCTGCTCCGTCCCCACATAAAACTGGCTGTAATCCTGATTAACATCCATTGACATTTTCTTATCCTCCTTGATAAAAATATTTCAACGGCGGCCCCTCTGTCATTCAGAGCCGCCCATGCCCCCTTACGGTAAGTCCGGGCATATCCTGTTTTACTTCAAAATGCCCGCCGCTTCCATGATGTTTCTCTCATAAGCCGCAATCGCAGAACCCATAGTTTCCGGCGAACTTGTGTATGTAACCCTGCTTGTATCTGTTGCATGATTGGCAAGAGCCTCTGCCATCGTCTGTTTCCTGTAAGCTATTTCCATCTGCTGTTTCCGTTCCTCTGCTGCTTCCTGGCTACGCTCAATGCTCGCTTTCCGCTGTGCCGCCTCTTTTTCCCGTTTCGCTTTGTTGATAGCATTCACTTCTGCCACACGCTCCGGAGAATCGCCGCAGCCGCCGATATAAGTGACGCTTCCATCCTCATGGACTACCACCCCGCACGGCTGGTAGTCAAGCCCCTGTGCCGCAAAGGACACTTTCAGTCTCGGAGTAGCGTTAAAGAAATCATCTATCTTGCCCTCATAGTAAGCGGCCTTTTCCGGGTCATTTGCCATCTGCTCCAGAATGTTCGGTGCAATAACAACATCACTGCCATTCATGCTCTTTCCCACCCTGTCGAGGCTCTGTTGGTCTTTTCCTACGTTCTGGATTCTTACATTGCCATACTTTGACCGTAGATATTCTGTGTAAGCATCCACTTTTGACGTATCCGCCGCTTCTCCCGTTTTCTGCAACTGCTCCGTAAACCCTGTCTTATTTGTGCCTGTTTTCTGTGTCCTGTTCGCATACTGGTATGCGCCCGCCAAAGTTCCGTTTACTCCTAAAATGCTCATAATAATTTTTCTCCTTCCTACCGATTAACTTTTTACCATGACCGACAGCGTGAATTTATTGCCTTTTACAATGCAGTCTAAATCGCCGCCATATTTTACTGCACATTTCCTGATATTCTTTAGCCCTATCCCATGCACCGCCTTATCCTCTTTTGTTGATATGGGAAGGCCACTGTCCTTGCGGGACAATGCCGAACCATCAAAGCTGTTTTCAATCTCTATAAAATACATATTCTTTGCCTTGAAAGACCGGATCGTGATATAGGCTCCTGCATCCGGCTGTTTCTCACGCATCCGTATGCAGGCTTCAATCGCATTGTCCAGCCCGTTGTTCAGGATGATTCCCATGTCATAAGCCTTTATCGTAACGGCATCTGAAAGCATGAAACATTTCGCATCCAATTTGATGCCTTTTATCTTTTTTTCCGCATAACGGAACTTGCTGCCCACCACCGCATCACTGACTGCATTGCCCGTATGCACTCTGCTGTCAAGCTGCTCCACCGACTGATACATCCCCTCAAAATACTGCCGGATTTCCTCATCCTCCCCGCTGTACTTTTTCCGTATCAGGTTCTGCAGGACTGCCATGTGGTTCTTCATATCGTGCTTCACCGAGCGTATCCCATCATACAGATGCTCCATTTCCACCATGGAACCCTGCATCTGCGTAATCTGGTTTTCCAGTATGATCTTCTCCGCCCGTTCTTCCTGCAGGGCCGCCATGTTCTGATAAATGCGGAAACTGAACACGACAGTCCCAAGCAATACAAGTGCTGTCATGGGAATGATGAGGTACAGAGCCGGATGCCTTTCATACAGCAGCACCGGGACGCCATCCGTAACTGCGATCAACAGCAGGCGCACAAGCACCGAAACCAGAACCCCCGCCACAGCTGGGAGCAGATAGAAGACCACTTCCTTATCCATCCTCCCTTTTTCCCTGCAATGATAACTTCCTGCAATCTTTCTTATGGAAGCCAAGAGCAGGATGCCTTCTATGATTTCCACAAGCGCCACCGACAGGCAGGCCAGCACTCCTGCCGCCGCAGGTAAATATCCTGCCAGCGCCATGCTATTTCCAGCCTCACGCACAAGCACATCTATCAATTCATTTCCAATATAAAGAAAACTATACCCAGTCCAAAATGCCAGTTCACGAAGGGCGATAAACTGAATGACCAGGAAGATTTTCAGCAGGATATTCCCTTTGTACCAGCCCACACAAAAAACAAAAAGTACAGCCGTGGTAAAGATCAGCCCCAGAACCAGTGTCACACTGTCTGTTTCACGAAATAACCATCCGCCGATAATCCTTATTGCAATCCATACAATCCCGGCTGCCCATTGTGCTTTCTTCATTCTGCACAGCTTTGGTTCCGCAAACCTGCCAAAAAAGAACTGGATGCAGTACCCCTCAAATAGATACTGCGGAATGCCAAGTATTCCCATGATCCATTCAAGCATCCTCATTCACCCCATTCCTCAGATACCGCATATAGGCTTTCACAAACTCCCCATACTTTTCTTTCGCCAGATAGACATACTCCCCATTGTTCAGGGTGATGCTCTCACTGTCGTACTCTGCCACATATGCCATGTTCACCAGATACCCCCTGTGGCAGCGGTAGAAACCCTCCCCAAGCTGTGCCTCCAGCTCGTTCATGGAGGCATATGCCCCTATGGTTTCTCCTTTGGTGTGTATCTCCACTTTCTTTCCCCTGCTCTCTATATAGAGGATACTGTCCTTTTCCAACGTAAAACTGCGGTTCCTCGTCTTTACGAATACCGTTTCCCGCTGCTGTTTTTTCCTCTTTTCCTGCTCCCGTTCTGCCCGGCGGAACACCTCTCGGAATTTATCTTCCTCAATGGGCTTCAGCAGATAGTGGAATGCCGCCACGTCAAATGCCTCAAAAACATATTCCCGGATAGCCGTTATGAAGATCAGTATGGTATCTTCGTCCCTTTCCCGGAGCTTCTTCGCCGTTTCAATGCCGTTTGTCCCCTCCATCTGTATGTCGAGGAAGACTATGTCAAACTGCTTCCCGGCGGCAAGCAGGCTGTCCCCTGTCTCAAAAAGTTCAGGGCATAAGCCCGTTTTTTCTATCAGTTCCTTTATCTGTTCCCGGATGACTTTCTCATCATCGCATATGGCTATATTCAATCTTCATCACCTGCAATTCGTTTCCCATGAGAAACAGCTTCCCCACGGGCAGTTCTTTTTACTTTTTATATCGGCAGATATTTTTCGTATTTCGCCGGGAGGGAACGAAACCCTATTTGAAATGGAACGAAATCTTTTTTCTCTTCTCAAAAATCTCAAAATCACCTCTAAAGTTTTTTGCTTTTCGTCCGATATTCCCTTTCCAACTAATTTCCCTTATCAGTCCGCCCGGCCTGCCTGCGGAAAAGGCAGACCGCCAGAATTGGAAAAAAGGCCCATGAGCCCTCTTCCTCTTTATCCTTAGTACAGCAAAATATTTTTTATCCGGCCTTTCCTTTAAAGCCTCAGTGATTCAATCATCTCATGGGCAATACTGATATCCGTCAATTCATCCGGGAGTCTGGAACGCAGGTGCCACTCTGTCTCCGCCAATTCTTTCCTGTCAAGGCGGATTTCATCAGGGCCGTCCAGCCTTGCGGTATAGCCTGCAATCACGGAATCGGAAAATCCCCACGGCTGGCTGCCAAAATACTGCAGGTCCCTGATGCGGATGCCTGTCTCTTCAAAAACCTCCCTTTCCGCCGCTTCCTCCAGTGTCTCCCCTGTCTCCACAAAGCCGGATATCAGTACCCACTGCGGGAGGGAACGGCCTGCATATTTAGTCATAAGCAGCTTATCGCCATTGATGACCGCCACCATTACCACCGGGGCGATGCAGGGATATACTGTGTTCCCGCAGTCCGGGCAGACAAGCGCCCTCTGCCACATTTTCTTTTCCACCGCACTTCCGCATCTGCCGCAATACCTGTTATTCTCGTACCAGTGGTTTAAATGCAGGGCTGTAGTATCATGGCTCCCCTCCTTACAGGTGCCACAGGTTCTCACGGTATCTGCGCAGCTCCTTTTCATCCACAGCGCCGATGACCTCATCCAGCCACTTTACCATCCGTTCCCTGTCCTTCGGCAGATGCCCTTCCACATTGATGCAGTTCGATGCGCCCATCGTTGCAAAATAAGTGTCTATATCAAGGCTGCCGACCAGCCTCCTCAGTTCATACAGCTTTTCTATCTCCGTTTCCTCCGTCCAGTTGCCAGCCTGGATTTCCTGGTACAGCTCCGAGGTCGGGTAGACCGTCAGCATGGAGGAAACAATGACCTTCGGGTGGAGCTGGTTGAACACCTCCGCCGTGTTCTTCACCCCTTCCTCCATATGCCCGGAGCCGTATATCCCGGCAAGGTAGAAGAAGTTATAATCCATCCCTGCTTCCTCCAGCCTTTTGCATTCTTCTATGATCTCCTTCGCGCCGAACCCTTTATGCATGAAGGACAGGGATTCTTCATCACCCGTCTCCACGCCGATGGTAAGGCTGTTGTAGCCAAGCCTCCGCAGTTCCCTCAACTGCTCCGTGGTCTTCGGCGTGATGTCCGTGATGCGGGCGAAACAGCCGATGGACTGCACTTTTGGATAATATTTCCGTACCAGTTCCGCCAGCGTTTTCAGCTTGTCAAAACTTAATACAAAAGGGTTCGCCCCGGTGAAGAATACCCTCTTTGCGTTCCGGTAGTAGCGGCTGATCTCCTTCAAGTCCGCCTCCACCTCGGATAAAGGCGACATACGGAACTTAAACGGCACGTCCTCATAGAGCGTGCAGAACTTGCATTTGTGGTGTGTACAGCCCGCCGTCACCTGTACCAGTGCGCTCCCAGCCTCATAAGGCGGCCTCCATATCGTTCCCGTGTAATGCATAAAACATCTCTCCTTCCTGTCTGTAAAAATCTAACTGACGATACCCCTGATCTCCTTTAAGTCCCGGATACCGTTTTCCTCCATGTACTTTTCCAGCCCGCCGATGATCTCCGGCATGGCGCAGGGTGTTCCTGAAATTTGCCGTACCGACTGCCACCGCTGCGGCTCCGGCCATGATGAACTCCAGGGCGTCCTCCGCCGACTGGATTCCTCCCATCCCGATGACCGGGATGCTTACTGCCCGGCAGGTCTGCTATACCATCCGCAGCGCAACCGGCTTTATTACGGGTCCGGACAGCCCGCCCGTCTTATTCGCCACGCTGAACGTCCTTTTTTTCACGTCAATCCTCATGCCCGTGATGGTATTGATCAGCGAGAGCGCATCCGCTCCCCCTGCCTCTGCCGCTTTCGCAATCTCCGTTATGTCCGTGACATTCGGCGTCAGCTTCATGGAAACGGGCTGCGCCGCTTTCTTTTTTATCTCCTTCGTGATGTACTCCACCATGCGCGGCTCCTGCCCGAAAGCTATCCCGCCATGCTCCACGTTCGGGCAGGAAATATTGATCTCCAGCATATCTATCCCCTGCACGGACAGCCGTTCCACGGCTCCCAGATAATCCTCCACGGTGCTGCCGCAGACATTAACAATGACTTTCGTGTCAAACTGTCTGAGGAAAGGGAGGTCCCTCCTGATAAAGACTTCAATCCCCGGATTCTGCAGCCCCACCGCGTTTATCATGCCGCTGGCAGTTTCCATGATCCTTGGTGTGGGATTCCCCTCCCACGGGACAAGGGACACGCCTTTTGTGACCACTGCCCCTAACCGGTTCAGGTCCACAAACCCGCTGTATTCCTGCCCGGAGCCGAATGTCCCGGACGCAGGCATCACCGGGTTCTTCAATGTGATGCCCGCTATATCCACTGATGTGTTTATCCCGTCCGCCTCCTTTCTTGAATCACATTATAACAACTGGCAGTAAAAAGAAAAGTACGGTCTTTTTTCGTTTATAGTGCGAAAAATGATACCGGTATCAAAAAGCATAGTACCTTGAAATGAAAGAGCGGATATAGTATAATGCTGGCAAAAGGAGGGAACCACATGAGTAATATGAAAGCGCCGCTGCCCCAATGTGCGGCTATGGTCAGAGTACAGAACATCCTGAGCGGAAAATGGAAGATAACGATATTATGGTACATTGCGGAATATGAAGTGCAGAGGTTCGGGGAACTGAGGCGGAGGCTTGGGGACATCACGCAGTCCACCCTTACCAAGCAGCTCCGCGAACTGGAACAGGACGGCTTTATCTCCCGCTATATCTATCAGGAAGTGCCTCCGAAGGTGGAGTATTCCCTGACTGATCTGGGAAAAAGTTTCATCCCTATTTTGAGAGACATTAAAAAATGGAGCGACACGCATTTAATGTGATGCCGGGAAGTCCCTGCCTGTCCAGGGGCATAACAGTGGAAATGGGGTGAAAAAAGAAATGAAAAAAAGATTTTCTCCAAAAAAGACAGCCGCATTCTGCACGGTATCCGTGCTGCTGGCTCTGATCATATGGACAGTATGGGGAACACTGCGCTGATGGTAAGCACCGCTGCCATTTCCAGCAGCCGAATCCCTCCTGCCTTTTCCGGGTTCCGTATCGCACAGGTATCCGACCTTCATAATGCCGAATTTGGAAAGGATAACTCCACGCTGCTGCGGATGCTGTCCGAGAGCGGGCCGGACATTATTGTGATAACCGGGGACCTTGTAGATTCTGCACATACAGACATAGACACAGCCCTTTCCTTTGCAAAAGAGGCCGTCCAGATCGCACCCGTCTACTATGTGACAGGCAACCACGAAGCCCGCCTGACAGAGTATGATCGGCTCAGAACCGGCCTTGAAACGGCTGGCGTGACTGTGCTTGAAGATAAAACCGTATGGCTGGAACGGGATGGTGGAAGGATTATGCTTATCGGGCTTTCCGATCCCGATTTTACAGTGAAAGGTGATATGTTCGGGGAAGTGCCTTCTATGGTCGGTACAAAATTAAAATCCCTGGCCGGCAGCGAAGTCAGCTACACGATCCTGCTCTCCCACCGCCCGGAGCTGTTTGAAACTTATGCAGGCTGCGGTATTGGTTTAGTCTTAAGCGGCCATGCACATGGCGGCCAGTTCCGTCTGCCCCTCATCGGCGGGCTGATTGCACCCGATCAGGGACTGTTCCCCAAATTTGATGCAGGGCTGTATACGGATGACAGCACGGACATGGTCGTCAGCCGCGGCATTGGCAACAGCATCATACCGTTCCGCTTCAAATAACCGTCCGGAGATTGTATTGGTAGAGTTTTGCGCTGAATAAAAATGTTTTAAGAAAAAAACAGTTTTGCAAGATATTTTTATCATTTTTATGTGTACTATCACGAAAACTGCTTATACAATCACGGAAACCCTTATACTTTCACGCAAAACTCGGATACTATCACGGAAACTGCCGACTTTTGCGTGATAGTACACTTTCTCCCCAATCGTCCCTTTATAAGCGGCATTAAAAAACACAAAAAAGCGGGGCCCACCACCCACCGTGATGAACCCCGCCAAACCTCAAAATCCCTTGATTTTAAGCCATTCTTCAATACTTTCGCCTACGAGTACCCAAAATCCTATGGCATCAATTGGAAATCGCCGCCTGGGCGGCTGTTAATGATTGTCTGAACAATCTTTCAAAAGTGACCACGGGGGTTCACTTTTTTTGACCACGGGGTTCAAACTGACCATGGGGTGTTCATTTTCTCTGACCACAGGGTTCAAATGCCCTTTGATGAGGATTCAAAAGTGACCCCCCTCTGCCGACTGCCACAAATTTTCAAACCAACCAAAAAGCAAACAAGGGATTCCAGCAACAACCAATGTGCCGGAATCCCTTATTTTCAGCGGTTTTCCCGATATTCTGTTCATTTCCTTTGTATCAATTAAGCGGTTTACATTTCAAGGAAGAAAACAGGATTGGAAAAGCCGTTGTCCGCCGTATTTTTTGGAAAGGACTGCTTTCTGGTTATGGATATGCCCCTTGTCAAATAAGATAGCTAAAATAATTCTGCTTTCGCCTTTAGGCGGTATTCTTGCGGACAGGGTAAACTGGAAAACTTTGCAGACTGAAAAATTGCCAGATAAAATAGTATTCTAAAGGAACAGCAGCTCCGCGCCATTACATTTCATTGAGTCAGAAGCAGTGATAAAATATTACTTCTATAAATGGCTATGAATAATCTCGAAAAGTCTTTTGTTAGATTGAGCTTCCAAAGGAGCAGGAGCCGATTTCGAATCAGAATCATGATCCATACCGGAGTTTCAGAACAAACTTAAAAACGATTTCCCAGAGGTCCGGAATCCCGAAACCTCTGGGAATTGTTTTTATTTCATGTCATGTTTCTGTTCGTATCAGCATATCATTAATTAATACTTAAGCCGGCACTTGCATATCCTGCGACTGTATTGAGCAGCGTCAGACCGCTTGCTGTCGCTGAAAATACCAGCATCAGCCGGGTTTGGGCCGTTACAGGAATATTCAGTCCTGTAAGTGAACCGTTCAGCAGTGTACCAATAGCGACGATTCCCGTAAGCGACGGCGTCAGGTTGATCAGTGTTCCGGCAATCGGAGAAAATACATTATTCGGCGTTGCGGACTGATAGATCTGCGCTCTTACTGCAACCGTGGAACCTGGCAGCGAAAGTCCTACTGTGGTACTGAAGAATGCACTGAACGAGGTAATGATTCCGGCACGTGGAACCTGGAATGCAAAGTTCGAAAGTGTTCCACTGGCATTTGTGATATCAATTGAAGCTCCCAAAACCGTAAGCCCCTGCGCACTGCTTCCAAATCCAACGAATGCGGGGATTCCCGCGAGACCTCCGGCGATTGTTGTCAGTGAAACCGGAAGCCCTGATGCAAATGGAATGATTGCTCCCGTACCAGCAACACCCGTTGGACCGGTGGGGCCGGTCGCTCCAGTGGGACCTGTTGCTCCATCGGCTCCGGTCGCTCCGGTGGGACCTGTTGCTCCATCGGCCCCGGTCACTCCGGTGGGACCTGTTGCTCCATCAGCTCCGGTCGCTCCGGTGGGACCTGT
>KE159610.1:167386-853644 GCA_000403295.2 Lachnospiraceae bacterium M18-1
CCGGTCGCTCCGGTGGGACCTGTTGCTCCGGTAGCTCCAGTCGCTCCCGTTGCTCCATCGGCTCCAGTAGGACCGGTAGCGCCCATCGGACCATCATCTCCCTGGCATCCTTTCGGTCCCTGGGGACCATTTGGACCGGTTTCACCCTGAATCCCCTGCGGACCGGTCACACCCTGCGGGCCCATAGGGCCGGTTGGGCCGGTGGCTCCGGTTGGGCCCTGAATACCTCTTGGCCCCTGAGGTCCCGCATCTCCCTGGGGTCCCACAGGTCCTATCGGTCCCTGGGGTCCTGCCGGTCCTTGGGGGCCCGCATCTCCTTTCGGACCTTCGCATCCCGGATCACCTTTGGGACCAACATCACCGCGGACACCCTGGATTCCCTGAATACCCTGCGGACCGGCATAACCTCTCGGTCCGGCATAGCCTCTCGGCCCCGTGTCTCCGGTAGGCCCTACCGGCCCCGGATTTCCTCTGGGTCCCCGCGCTCCGGGAGCGCCTGGAATCCCCTGCGGTCCCATAGGGCCGGGATCGCCTTTGTCACCCTTCGGGCCGGGACAGCCGGTATCCCCTTTGATCCCCTGCGGGCCTGCAGGACCCTGATCTCCCTTGGGCCCCACAGGCCCTCGTTCACAACGGGGAGGATAGCATTGATTCTGACAACTGCTGCATGAATTTCTGTTATCCATAAACATCATATCCTTTCCAAATTATCTAAAAAAACACTTAAAAAGTATCTTTTCATACAAATATTTTATGGTCAGCGGAAATATTTGTTACATTTTTCCAGAAAAAACAGAATATATTTTATGTTTGCCCTCCCAATCAAGAAATCTGCAGACTGTCAAAATACTGTTTATTATAAAGATATGCTTTGGAATAAGGTTTACACGCTCCCGCCCTTTCGTTGTATTCTTTCGCTTTTTTTCTGTCCCCCATTCTGTCAAAGCATACACATAGCTGCAAAAGAGGAACATAATCATAGCAGTCCGGCTGGACAAATCCATTGGAAAAACGATTTTTCGGTCTGTTCAGCGCAGTCTCATACCAGTAGACCGCAGTATGATAATCTCCGCGTTCCAGAAAATGTTTCCCGATTTCGCAGCACAATTCCGCTCTTGGCAAATCAAAGCTCATGCTGCGCAGAAGAATATCCAGCGCAGATTGTTCCTTCCCAAGACGGTAATAGCAGTTGGCGCAGACCGAACAGGCTTCTATTTTATTTTCAACCCATCCATCCGCCGAGAGCAGGAATTGTTCCAGTACAGAAACCGCCTCTTCATATTGCTTGTGATAGTACAGCTCCCGCCCAAAATAGTACTGATGCCGGGGCTCTAAACGTTCTCCCCTGTCAAGGAGTTTGCGGTAAATATTCAGATTCCGGTCAGTGTCTCCGGACGTGATTTTTTTGTGGCAGACCGCAATATCCGAATAAATGATATTTCCGCTTTGCGGAATCACCTCATGGACTGCCCCTACCCAGCGGAATTTTGAGCAGTTCCTGATCCATCTTTCCCTGAAGTAAGAAAAAGAAGGATTTCCGGCTTCATCAAAAGAAATATTATATTTCATCATTACAATGTCTGCATCCGACGGCAAAGTCTGTTTTAGCTGCAAAAACTTATCCTTTTCCGTTTCCTCCAGAATGTCATCCGCGTCCAACCACATACAGTAATCCATAGACGCCTTGGAAAAAGAATCATTTCTTGCATCGGAAAAATCGTCCTTCCACGGATACGAATAGACATTGGATGTATACTCAGACGCTATTTCGACTGTCCGGTCCGTCGAACCGGTATCCACAATAATGATTTCGTCCACAAGCTCCGCTGCACTGTCAAGGCAGCGCGCAAGATGCGTTTCCTCATTTTTGACGATCATGCAGAGACTGATTGTCGGCATGTCGATTCACCCTCCTTGTTCGATTATTCTCTGTAAAGCTTTACGATACTCATATTCATATTGATTTTGGAAACGCATGATGATGTCCATGAAAAAAACAGCGTGGACGCATCGGGTATCCGGACGATAAAATATCTGGATAAAACAAGCATTTCCTTCCTTTTTGACGCCTCTGCGTATGCGGCATATACCGTCTGTACACTGTCGTTAAAGATTGGCGCAAGCTTGATAAAACCATGCCTTTTCATGACCGTAGATATATAGTAGCAGACCGCATAGCAGCCGGGCGTCAGCGATACGGAATACTCATTGCACAGAGTGATATTCCGGGTAACATCCGGTATATCTGTCTTCAGCGGAAGGCTGGTTTTTTCCGGCAGGATCACTTCCTGACCTAAAAATGACGCAAAGATACTGTTTTGCGGGTAACCGGGCGGACCTGCCGGCCCCCGTGCGCCTGGATCTCCCCTGGGTCCCTGGGGGCCTGTTGCTCCCTGCGGCCCCTGAGGCCCGGTGACACCCTGGGGTCCAATCTCCCCCCGCTCTCCGGGACATCCCGGCGGACCGGGTTCCCCTCTCGGCCCCTGGGGGCCAGTCTCTCCCCGCTCTCCCCGTTCTCCGGGGCACCCCGGCAGACCGGGCTCTCCTCTTGGTCCCCGGGCCCCTGGCTCTCTGCATTCTCCGGGACAAACCGGCACACATGCGTCTGCACAGTCTCCGGGGTATCCCGGCACACATGCATCTGCACAGTCTCCAGGGCATCCCGGCACGCATGCGTCTGCACAGTCTCCGGGACAAAACGGCACACATGAGTCTGCGCATTCTCCGGGGCATCCCGGCAAATCCGGCGTTTCTGTCTGTCCTCCCGATCCATACTTATGACTGCTGGAAAAATCACATTCCTCCGATCCCGCACGATCTGAATATCGGGAATACGCGGGTTGGTCCATGTTCGGCTCAGACGCATTGCAGGCGGACGGACGGCCCGTGTTTCTATTACAGTTTCTATTGCAATTTCTTCCCATGCCGAACCGGTTCGGCGGGTGTAACATCCAGTTTGCATTATAATTATTCAATCAAAACCACCTCATTTATAGTCGGTACCAAGTAATGATGCACTTCCCGCCGCAATACACACCGGCCCGGACGTGAATCCAAGCCATCTGTTTCGTATTCCGCAGCCGTACAAAAAGAGTGCATCATACTTGATTTCCCGATTGGTTTAGTTAATTATATGCATAATATGTAATTATGTTTTATGTGCTCCAAAAAGAAAAAATGAGCTGTTATGGCTCTGTTTCCATAATAACTCATTTCATCTTTATATGTCCCCAAATGGTAAAAGTATTTCTTCATTGGATTTCAATTCAGACGATTCACCCACTCGGTTGACGCATCCATAGCAGTACGGCAGGCATTCGTCTGATCCAGCGCATTCAGCATCACAAAATCATGAATCGTACCCTGCACCCGCAACGCTGTCACTTCCACGCCTGCACACCGAAGCCTTTCGCCAAAGTCTTCCCCTTCGCTGCGTAAAACATCCGCCTGGCCGTTTATGATCATCGTTGGAGGAAAACACTTTAGACAATCTATTTCCGCCCGGAGAGGAGATGCAGTCATCTGATTTCTATCTTCCATAGATGCTGTATACTGCCGCCAGAACCATTTCATCCCTTCCCGATATAGATAATAGTCCGTTGCAAATTGACAGTAACTGGGCGTGTCAAAACATGCGTTCGTTACCGGATAATATAACAGCAGCTTATGGATACACGGACCATACCGCATAAATGACATCAGAGCCATAGCGATCGCCATGTTCCCGCCAACACTGTCGCCTGCCACTGTGAGTGCCGCGCCATTTTCCATCGGAAAACAATCCTCGATGATTTCCCATATATGGGAAAGGATAAAATAGCACTGTTCTATCGCTGTTGGATATTTCGCTTCCGGCGACCGGCTGTATTCAGGGAATACGACCAATGAATCTGTCCTTGCGGAAAGCTCCCTGACTAACTTTTCGTGTGTATGGAAACTGCCAAACACCCAGCCTGCGCCATGGATATAAAATATAATGTTTCTGATTTTTTCACCTCTGGGCACAATAAAATATACCGGAATCCTCCCCCACATCCCCGTATTGACACAAACAGAGGATATATCGGCAGGATATTTATATACGGGTGTATCCTGCATTTCCTCCAATACCCTCCTGCCTTGCTCCGGCGGCATCTGAAAGATCAGCGGAGGAACAGAGCTTTGATTGCAGACAGATTCTGCAGCGGACTCCAACGGAACACATCGTTTCATATTTCATTCTTCCTTTTTGCTTTTACTGCTTTTTATTATAATATGTAACTCTTCCGTTTTTGTATATTTCCCAGCAAATCTTTCTCAATCTCAAGGCATAAATGAAAATATTCATTCGTCACGGACCCCCACTAGAACAAATCTCGCATTATCAAACCTGTTTCATAGCGAAATATCCGATAAGCACCGTCCACACATAGGCGCAGGTCTTGGGAATCATCAGCATCCCAATCATGGGAACAGTGTCCGCCCACAACACTACCGGGATATAAAAGCCGAAGCCCCGGATCATCAAGATTCCGATGGAAATGACAGAAATCAGATAGGCAGCATCAAACAGGGGTTCTACAATTGCTTGCATAGTTTATTCTCCTAGTATATTCTATTTAAACTGTGGCGGCGAAAACTGCTCTGCCATAGTTACAGCCAAACAACAATCCGGCCAGCAGAAGGGAAGCGCCCAGGCCGGTATAGAAAACTGCTATAAAACGCTCCGGCGCAAGCCCGCTTGCCCGCAGGCCAATACCGCCTGTCATCATCATTGCCATGACCGCAAATGCTTTTCCATCAAAGAACTTCAAGAAAAAATGCCATTCTTCCAAATAGGCGCTGATCATAACCTGCCTCCTTCAATGAACATCGTTCAATTTATGAGATAAAAAATTCCACCATCCAGTGGAATTTTAATAAAGAGTTCTGCGGACAATCTCCAGCACAGCGGTAGGATCATAGTCCTGACGCAGTAAAGCGGACAACATCAGCGAAAATAAGACATCCGCAAATCTTTCCGCTGTAAACTGCTCCGTAAACGCATCGGCCCTGATTCTGACATCCTGCTTTAAGACAGACAAGTATTCAATTATAAATATATATTTACCGAAACTGCTCCTCTTTTCACTTACATTCACATGTCCGCGCAGATACGGTGTCTCATTCCTGGTCAATGAATTAGGTTCCCAGAAACGTCTTGTTTATCAGCATTTCCTGTGTTGTCCTTATTAAACTCACACCCCAGTCCCTATACGATCTCCAGAGCGATCCTGATCATATCCTGGAATGTATTCTGTCGTTCTTCTGCCGTACAGCATTCTCCGGTTACCAGGTCATCACTGACCGTCAGCATCGTCAGCGCGTTGACCTGATGCTTTGCCGCAAGAGTATAAAGTTCACAGGTCTCCATGTCAACTGCAGCTACGCCGTAAGAAGCTACCAGATCATTTTTTTCTTTTCCGCGGTCGTCATAGAATTTATCACTGGTAAATACATTTCCCACAAAGGCATTTATCCCCTGCTTCTGAGCTTCCTCATAAGCCTTTCTCAAAAGCTCAAAACTGGCAGTGGGTGCAAAAGAAATACTTCCGAACCGGTCACGGTTCATATTGGAATCTGTAGTTGCTCCCATCGCGATCACAACATCCTTCAGATGGACACTGGACTTCAAACCGCCGCAGGTTCCTACCCGGATCAGATTTTTCACTCCGTATACTTCCATCAATTCGCTGGCATAAATGTGCATGGACGGCATTCCCATGCCGGTACCCTGAACAGATACCCTCTTTCCTTTATAGTTTCCGGTAAATCCATACATTCCTCTTACTTCATTATAACACACCGGATTTTCCAGAAAATTCTCTGCAATAAATCTGGCGCGCATCGGATCGCCCGGAAGCAGTATTTTGTCCGCGATCTCTCCTGGATTCGCATGATTGTGCGGTGTTCCCATCTTTCGGCTCCTTTCTTTTTCATCTATTTCGAAAACAGATCTTCTGCCACCTTAGCAATGGTCTTCTCAAAGTCCCCTTCAAAAATCTTCATTGAGCAGCTGAACATCAGATTGCATGGATAATTAAAATTTTCCACATTACTGCCCGTGTGATCCCGGTATTCTTTTTCTACACCAAGGTGCGGGATCTTCTCTATCATAGGTGAAGCATCGTCCATATATCCGTACAGCTTCTTACCGAGCTGAAATCCCATTCCGCACTCAAAGCCTACGTCATTGTTCACCTCGTATCCGCGGTAATTGTTTAAGTCTGCAACAATCACATCGCAGTTCCTGACATGCTGCTGGAAATTATCAAACAGATTTTGTGCCCACACATAGGGGTTCTCTGTCTCCATCTGCTCCACTCCTGCTGCCCAGTCCACCGGTGAAAATGCCTGCATCCCATAGTTTGCACAGATCTCTTTCATTTTTCCAAAAATCTCCTGCGCATTTTCCTGGTAACGCCCGACTCCTGCCAGGTATACCAGCGGCTTCTCCCCGGTTTTTTCCGTGCGGGCCCTGGAGCGGTCCACATAGTATCCTCTCCGGGCTTTAAATTTACTTTCTTCTTCCTTATCAAGGATCATCATCTGCAGGCAGTCCTCAAAGCTGCCCTCCACAATCTTTGTGGAACCGATGATCGTGGGTGAAAAGGGAAGCTGCCCGTAAAACGGATGATTTCCAAATTCATCTGTGACTTTCCCGTCTTGAAGCCTTGTGTTCGGATTTTTCGTGGCAAAACTCCGTTTATCTCTTGTGTAGCCATAGCATTTTGCACCCTTTGCATAGGCCATTCCCAGTTCGTAGACGGTCCCGCTGTCCGGCTCCGCCCCTCTGTAGGCCTCCAGGTCTGCCACGATCGCCGTAGTGTCCAGCATGACCTTTTCCAGGTTGGCAAAGATACTGTCCGCCCGCTTCTGCAGATCCGGGTTTTCCATATCCAGCGGATCGCTGTTAGGAAGCGTCACAGAAAATCCAAGCGCCTCCGCCCGGGCCTTCATCGCCCCAAGGGCATCGTAGCCATACGTGTAAAAACATTCCGGCCCTGCGATGTATAACGCTTCGTCACTGACCAGAGAATGCTGATATCTGTACATCCTTTTTTCCTCCAATCCTATCAGCTCCCGAACCTTCCTCGCACAACTGAACCTCCGGCTTTGTGCCGGAACAGCAGAAGTCAAAAGTATCCGGGAGTCTGTAAATTCCTGTTCTTATTTTAGCACCAGCTCCAGCAGCATCTGCAGGAATCTCCCGCAGTCCGCGCTGCATCCCACCTGGATCAGCGGGAGCTGCTCCCATACAAAATGATGTCTCCGGTCAATGACCGTCATCCCCAGAGTCAGCCCGTCCTTTGTCTCCACTCCTACATGGGCCTCCATGGTCTCTACCAGAGTCGGGTCAATGGCGTAGGCCACCGCCATACAGTCAATCACGGTACAGTATGCGTCAAAGCCTCTCTTCTTCACGAAGCGGATCGCATTTGCCAGAAAATCAGCTTCTTTCTTATCACTCTCTTCCAGCCGCTTCACATCCGCATCGCTGAAATTTACATCAAAATAAGTTGCCACATCCAGCCCCAATGCCACCAGCCGGACGCCGGACTCATAGACCACCTTTGCCGCCTCCGGATCTACATACACGTTCCACTCGCTCTGGGGCGTATCTCCGGTCGCGTTTAAAAAGGCATATTTGTTGAGTCCGAACGCGCCGGAAATGGCAACGATCTCGGGAATCATTTCCTTGATCTCCGGAGCCTTGATCATGGCCATGGCGATATTGCTCATAGGACCTGTCGCGATCAGCGTCACCTCTCCCGGATTTGCCTTCACCAATTCAATGATCAGGTCCACCGCGTCCAGATCTGCCAGCGGCATTGAGGGTTCCGGCAGATAAGCCTCTGCCTGTCCGTCCTTTCCATGGGTAAATGGATCCGGCGGAGATTTGCGGATGATAGGGCCGGCCATGCCGCGGGCAGCGGGAATGTCCGTCCTTCCCAACAGTTCCAGTACCTTTCTTGCGTTTTTACTCGTCACATCCACCGGGTAATTTCCATTGACAGTCGTGACAGCCAGTACATCCAGCGCCTCCGACTTGGCTGCCATGACAATGGCCATAGAGTCATCCATACCCGGATCACAATCCAATATGATCTTCTTCATGTTCGTCTCCTTCCTTATATTAATTGAATCTATCCTAGTGTACTGACCGTATTATATTCCAACAAACCTCCTTGCCTAATTTTCCATCGGACTGTGTTGGCTTCAATCGACGTAGCTACCGGCTACGCCTCATTCAGCCGCCTTGCCGATGAAAAATTATCCTGCGGAGTTTCATTGGATATAATGCGGTCAGTACACTAGTACTGACCGCAGCTGTCAAATATCTGTCGCTGCTGCCTTTCTACTTATCACTGAATACCTTCACAAAATATTCTCTGTCCCTGGGCCCGTCAAATTCCAGAAAATAAATTCCCTGAGACCCGCCCAGCAGCAGCTTCCCTTCATGTACGATAAAGCTGTTTGAAATCCCAAGCAGTGCGGATTTTACATGTCCCGCGGCATCCTGGGGGGTATCATGCTGGTGCTTAAAGTCCACCCTCGTAGGGATCAGCCGGCGGATCTCCTCGTCCAGATCCACAAACCCGTCCGGATCCCACGGTGAAAATACCGTAATGCCTGCCGTAGAATGAGGATTATATACAATGCAGATTCCTTCCTCTACACCGCTCTCTTCTACCGCCTGTCTGACTTCCTTTGTAATATCATATACATCGTTATACTTTGTCTTGATCTTATAATGTTTCAGCATCCTGTTCCTCCTGCCGTCATCCTTTCCCTGTCTGCAGGGCGCCCGTCCCGGAAAACAATGCCTTTCCGGCCGGTGCGGGCGCCGTACCTTTGTCAGCTCTATGCTATGATCTCACTCTCCGTTACACCGGCCCCGTTTTTGCTGAACGACCAGTCTCCTTCGCAGCCTCTTCCGTATTCCTCCCCGGTCAGTTCCGCAATATACGCCGCGATCAGGCATACCGGCGCGAACTGGGTCAGGGGCATGGTGATGGGATATTCTGGCTTTGGTACCTGAATATAAATTGCCTGCTCTCCTCCGAAATCCTCCGCACTTCCATCCGTGATGACCACCAGCGGTCTGTGCAGCACGTTGGCGTATTTCACCATCTCCTTTGCACGGCTGTGCCCGGGGCTCGTCGTATTGGCAACCACCACGGTCCCCATTTCCCTTGCATTTCTAGCAAAAAAATTCAAATGGAACCATTCCTCGGTGTTGATATGCATAGCAAATTTTCCGGTTGCCTCCAGAATCTTTGCCTGCCCGAACCAGGCCGCCGCATAGTCAAAGCCGGAACCTACAAAGTCATAGCACGGAAATCCCTGCCACTCCTCTGCCACAGCCTGGCAGACCGTCTTCATCTCCGGAAGCAACGTTCGGAGCAGTTCCCCCTGTCTCCGGATATCCATGCGGTAATCCATGGCCTGATCCATGGTATACTGATGCCTCACTTCGCCGAACCGGATCGCCAGCAGCAGCAAGGACATCACGCTCACCAGATAGCTCCGGGTTCCGGGCGCGCTCTCAAAGGCCGGGATATTCAGCTTTAAAATCTTATCCGAATGGATTCCCAGCGGGGACGCTTCATTTCCCGTCACTCCCAGCACGAAACATCCATGCTTTCCGGCCCTTTGTACAGCCTCCGACACCCTGGCTCCGGTACCCGAATTGCTGACGGCGATCACCAGCGGGTTCCGGCAGTCTATTCCTAAGTGCCTCTCACAGTAAAACCGCCCTAGTTCTATGGCAGTCACCACCTCCGTAGGAATACCGGTCAGCATTTCAAAAGCATGCTTTGTAGCCATTGCAGCTGCCAGGGAATCCCCGCATCCAGTCAATACGATTCTCTGGATATTGTAGATCTCCTGAAACGAAAGGACCTTTCTTGTCTTTGGTTCCAGGTCGTCATACTGCTGTTCCATCAATTCCGGCAGACTTTCTACCTGTCTGCTCATGGGATTATCATATTTTTTCATCTTTGATTTCCTTTCCATTACACAGTCCGGCATGCCAGTACCTTTTTCCGTGTTTCTTTTTTTGCCGATCCATTTCATTCAGCAGATAGCACCCTTCCAGAGCGATATCGATGGCAAAATTATGCCCGCTTCCCGCGTCAAATTTTTCTCCGGTGCACAGATTGTCCGCAACCGAACACACCGAACCGCCCCTTCTTCCAAAGAGTGCAGAAAGTGTCACGATGGCCGCGGATTCCCGGTCTCCGTTGAGCACCCCCGCCCGATTGTAGATCCCGGCAAATTCTATGTTCCAGGGCTGCATATAGCCTCCTACCCCGGGCCTTCCTCCGCCGATAAAATCACTGTCCACCGATACCGTAGTCCCTACATGGTACGGGGCGTTTAAACCCTCTGCCGCCTGGACCATGGACGTCACGACCTCGTAGTGGCTGGCCGCGGGATAGGCCGCCGGGATATAAGCCTTTGTCATTCCTTCTTCTCTTACGATCCCGCTGGAAATGACTACATCCCCCGGCTTCACTTCATCTCCGATCCCGCCGGACCCGCCTACACGCAGAAATGTATGGGCATCCGTGTATTCCATATAGTCATACAGGATCAGCTCCATCTCCGGCGAACCGCTGCCTCCGCTGACCACTGTGATCCGTGCTCCTTTGTACTCCCCGGTATAACTCGTAAACATACCGGAACTGCCGATCAGTTCCGAATGTTCCATCTTGTCGGCAATGATCTTCGCCGGGTCGCGGTCATAAGCACACAATGGATCCCGCACTGTGACCAGCACAAAATCCCCCGCTTTTTCCGGGATGATCTGTGTCAATGCCGGCCTGCCGTTGATGACCAGTCCCCTCTCCGGAACATTCTGATAATATTCATAGCGCTCCCGGATATTTTTTATTGATTGTTTTGCTCTGATCTTCTCACTTAACATGAATTTACACCAGACCTTTCATATTTTTACAAATAGCCTTCTCCCATGCTTCTTTTCGCATTTCTTCGGTGATTTCTTCCGGAACGCCATACTGGGAGATGCACATCGCTGCGGAGATGCTTCCCATCCTTCCGCAGATTTCCGGAGAACGTCCCTCTACCAGCCCGCACAGGACCGCACCTGTCGAACTGTTGCCGCCGCCTGTGGCATCCACCACCTGAACATCCGGCTGAGACGGCACCTCCACCACTTCATCCGCCGTGATCATGACCGCCCCCTTTGCCCCCTGGCGCAGGAAGATCAGTTCCAGCCCCCAGCTCCTGAGCTCTTCTATGATCTGCTCCCGGTCTGAGGTACCCAACAGGCTCTTCGCCTCTGTCATATTAATGGAGAATGCGTGCAGCTGCCCTGCAATGTCCCTGACGGTTTCCAGATTTTCTTTTTGCGCGGCATCTGCGGCAATTTCCCACATGATCTTGCATGAGGAATCCTTCTTATTTTTCAGGAATCCAGTCCAGAAGTCCGGATCCAAATTTCTGAAAATATACATTCCCTCTGCACTGTCCAGATACGGTACTAACTCCTCCCCGGTTGTCTCCAGAGAGCGGAAATGTTCCAATCCAAGCGCCGGCGTTTCGATCCGCTCGCCGTCTGGAAAATATTCCACGATCGTATACGGGGATCTGGCATCCTTGATCCGGAAGCCTTCCATGGAAATGTGATTCCTCCTGTACCATTCCCCATGCAGTTTTTCGTAATCTTCTCCGATCCCGGTCACAGCCACGACCTGGTCGCTCCACAGCCTGAGGCCGCACAGTGCATAGAAGCCGGCTCCGCCCGGGGCAATCTTCACATCTCCATCCGGAAAATGTATTTCATCCGTAACAACGGCTGATACTACCACATATTTCATAAAAACCTCCAAATTTAACAGCCCATTTCAGCCTCACTGCAGTCCTTGCTGATCGTTTTTCACAATCAGGCTGTCGCAGGTCATCGTACCTTTGGAGATCAAAAAACCTCCGCCGCCGCATCCAAAGGTCTCATCCTCTGCTTCCAGCACCCGCTTTCCATTGATATCCAGATACAGCCAGCTGCCCTTTGCGGTCAGTTTCATGCAATATCCGGTTTCTTCCTCATATGGATACCCTGTTTCTCCAAGGACCGTTCTTTTTCCGTCCTTTTCCAAAATGATCTGCGCCTTACTGAAACCGCTCAGAACGGCAGCGTAAAATCTCCTGTGTCCGGCACTGCGCACCACCAGCCCGCCTTCCTGATGCAGACTGTAATATATCGTAGATTCCACGCTGTAATCTTTCCACTCCCTGCTTCCGATGGTCACCACTCCGTTTGCTTCTGCGTGGGATACACAGTAGGTCCGCTTAAAGTCCGCCGCAAACTGCGCCGCAGAACTTGCAAAGCCTGCCAGCCACAAAGGATTGGTATTCCAAATGGAATTCATCAGCATTCCTCTCTGTGAAAAATCCGCCGGCGCGCCGTTCCAATCTATTTCCTTCAATACGATCCTGCCGTCAAAACGCTCCCTGCTTTCTATCTGATATCCCAGCTTGCATATGGACATTCCCTTTGTGTCCGGTACTGTCCAGAAATAGGTTTCTGCATCTTCAGAAAGCTCCCAGCCGTCTCCATAGATCACTTGAATCTGATCGTCTATATCATAGTACAGAATATACGGCCTTAAATACACCTGACCGCCTGATTCTCTGTATGCAGTCGTAGAGACTACCTGAGAGGAATAGAGCGTTGGTGAGGCAACCGTCGAAAAATTGACCGCCAGCTTCGAAAAATCAATAAATGTCTGGGTGGAAACATTGGCTGTCACACCGTCCGCCACATGGCAGCACTCGATACAGAGTCCGTTTTCCCCGGAAATCTCATTCCGGTTAAAGATCCGGACGTCCGCCGCTGCCCCATGGTCAAACTCACATTTCAAGAATCCCTGCACAGCACCCGGGTATTCAAACGTATATCTGGATTCCGATACAGAGAGGTTTTCCCCGCGCATTTTCGCGGCAGCCTCCACGATCTTCTTTGTCTCCAGAACCGCATCCGTCACTACCGAACCGCCGTCGGACGTCACCACATACATCAGATCCGCCACCGGCCCCCGGAAATCCGCACCCGCATTGATCCCTTCTATCCCAAGACGGATACCGTTCAGCGCCCCTACATTTCCTGCGTTGCAGTCCGTATCCCATGCCGCCGAAGCCGCAATGCTGATGGACTTCTGAAAATCGTCGCCGCCCAGGATGAATGCCGCAATGACCATGGCATGATTAGGAACCATATGACAGCACCCCGGATAAACGTCATAACCGTATTTCGGGTCCAGATATGCCCGGACCTTCCGCCAGTCTGTCTCTTTGCTGCAGATGTCCCGGACGTCCCCGATGATATCCAGCATTTCCTGACTCTTCACATATCCGGCCGCCCGGTCCAGAAGCACGTCAATCCGTTTTTCCTCAAAAGCCATCGCTTCCAGAGCCGCCAGATGGCAGGCAGCCTCCACCGCGATCCCGTCGTGGCTGACGCTGGCCGCATTCCGGACCAGCTCCACCGCTGTCTCCGGATCTCCCGGACATGCCATGGCGATCGCGTCAATAAAGATCTGTGCGCCGATCTGCTCTGCCAGAATCTTTCCATTGACCTCGACGGAGCCGCTTTTTGGCGCTTCTATCCCGTTTTTCAGATTGAGATACGCGGTATGTTCCGTAGATCGGCCCAATCCGCCCCACCACAGGATCGTTTTATTTTCTATGATATAATTGAGCCATGTATCTCCGAATGCCTTCGCAGGCGTGTTTTTTTCAAATCCATGATCCTCGATGGCCCGGAAAAAACCAAATGTACCGGAAATGTCATCGTCCGCCACGATCAGGGGCACCCCTGCTTTTTCATGGACATAATACCGGATCTCTCCAAAGGTATCCTGGATTTTCTCATAACTCCACCCTTCCACGGGTCTTCCCAGATATACGCCGAGTATCTTTCCAAGCACCCCGGCATATATATTGTTTTCATATTTCTGTATACTCATTGTTCAACTTCAACCGCCTTCACTTTTCATGCTCTTTCCACTACAAACCCGTCACCCAGTATCGCGCCGGAATCCACTACAAATCCGGCCTGCCCGCAAGAGTATTCCGAGTCCTCTGCACAGAGTACGTTCTCTCCGTCTATATACAGCTTCAGTGTTTCCCCTTTGACCGTAAATGCCAGTCGGTGCGTCTCATCAATCCGATAGCCGAAGGGTTCCTTTGCTAAAATGATCCTCTGTTCGTTTTTCTGTTTATAGATCTCCGCGCATCCTCCGGTCAGTACCGCGCCGTAATACTGCCTGTGCCCTTTCGCCCGGGCAGCCAGTCCGGCCAGATCCTGCTGGGAAAATGTGATCACCGAGGATACGGTATAATCATCCCAGTCACTGCTTCCCGTTGTCACTACGCCGTTCTCCCGTTCATGGCAGATGGAAAATGTAACCGTATAATCCGGGTTAAAATGGTCTGCCGAAGAAACAAAGGTTTTCAGCCAGGAGGTCGTCGTGGTCCACGGTGTCAGGGAGGGAGTCATTTCCATGGAACGCCCCATCTCATACCGCACCGGTGTATTGGACCAGTCCAGCGTATTCAGGATGATACTGCCGTCCACCCGAAGCCGGCTCAGCAGGGTGATCCCCAGCCGGTACACCGCATGGCCCCTGGTATCCGGCGCCGTCCATTGGATCACATTGCGTCCCTTTTTTAGCTTCACGGAATCCCCGTACCGGATCGCCAGCTCGTCATTTTCATCGAAATACTGAATGAAAAACCGGAAATCCGGATTCACATCCTCGACTGCCGTCACACAGGCCGTAATCTCCTGTCCGCTGTACAGGGTGGGGGAACAGAGCACGTCAAAATAGCTTGTCCCTTCCTTGCCCTTTGATTTTAAGTCGATAAAGGTATCCACACAGCAGCTTGCATGGACCCCTGCGCCCAGGCCTTCATAAGAGATCCTGCAGCCAGGTTCCCCTGTGGAATCGTAAGCATTCTCGATCCGGGTCAGCACCTGCTCTTCCTGGTTTCCGTCAAACGGGATCACGCCCTGTACGCTTCCCGGATATTCAAAGGCATACCGTTCCTTCGGAATCTCCACTTCTTCTCCATTCAGCATGGCGGCTGCTCTTACAATCTTCCTCGTCTCAATGACCGCATCGGAAACCGTCTCGCCGCCATCGCTGGTGACTACATACAGACGGTCTGCAACCGGCTTTCTCAGGTCTGTCCCTGTCGAAAATCCTTCCAGACCCAGTCGGATTCCGTTTAAGCATCCCACATTTCCGGAATTACAGTCCGTATCCCAACCTGCGGAGCATGCGATCATGCATGCCTTGTTGAAATCATCGCCTCCCATGATCAGCGCCATCAAAAGAGTCAGGTGATTCGTGACCATCGGACAGTTTCCAGGATATTTTTCATACCCGTGCTCACTGGCTATCCAGTCCCGCACCTCATGCCAGTCCTCTGCCGCCCGGCAGCGCCTCCTCAGCTCGCCGACCAGTTCTTTGAAAAACGGGTTGTCTATATACTCCAAACCTTTGTCCAGAAGCGTGTCAATCTCTTTTTCTTCAAACGCCATGGCTTCCATCACGGCCAGATACACCGCCGCATCGATGGCCAGCCCGTCATGGCTGACACTGGCCGCTTTCCTGGCCATGTCCGCCGCCCGATCCGGATTGGCCGGATTGACCAATGCCCAGGTATCGATAAAGATCTCCGCTCCGATCTGTTCCGACATGCTCTTTCCATTCAGCTTTTCGCTTCCGCTTTCCGGTGCCTTGATCCCGTTTTTCAGACGGAGATACGCGGTATGCTCCGTACTCCTGCACAGTCCGCCCCACCAGAGGATCGTCTCATTTTCCACGATATAATTCAGCCAGGCATTTCCGATATCCTCCGCCGTCAGTCCGGCGCTGCAGCCATTGTCTTCCAGAGCCCGGAAAAAAGCGAAGGTTCCCGAGATGTCGTCGTCCGGCACGATCAGCGGCGCCCCGGTAATATGTCCCTTATAATAGTACACTTCCCCGAAATGCTCCCGGATTTTTTCAAAACTCCATCCTTCAACAGGCCTGCCCAGGTATACCCCGATAATTTTTCCAAGCACGCCGGAATATATTTGATTTTGATAATCCTTTATCTGCATATTGTCCTCCTTATTTCATGTTGATCCAGCCGCAGAATCCGGCCCCATATCATCCTTTCACCGCTCCGCTGACCATACCGTCCACAAAGTACCTCTGGGTACACAGGAAGAATACGATGATCGGCCCGATCAGTGTCGATGCAGCCGCCATCATAACGCCCATATCGGAACCATAGGATCCGTTCATTGCCAGGAATCCCAGTGTTGCCGTGAAGTTCTTTGCCCCCTGCAGGAACGTGGATGAAATCAGGTACTCATTCCAGGACTGCAGCCCGATCAGGATCGCCACCGTGATCAGCCCCGGGGAAACTACCGGACGCATGATATGCCAGATTACCTGCCAGGTGCCCGCTCCGTCGATCCGCGCGGATTCCTCCAGCTCTTTCGGTACATTCAGGAAAAAGGTCCGCATCAAAAATACGGAAAGAGGCATATACAGCGCAGCCAGGATAAAGCTTGTAGCTAGGATATTTCCGATCAGGTTTAATTTTGCATAGGCATAATACAGCGGGAACAAAAACAGCTGGATCGGCACGGTCATTGCCATCATGAAATACATCAGGATCACGCCGCTTCCCTTGATCCGTTTGCCGGACAGCACATAACCTGCCAGGCTTGCTGTGATCAGTACGATCACTACCGTACATCCGGTCAGCTTCACGCTGTTGATAAACCCTACCGAAAAGTTGCCGGTCTTCCATGCCTGGATATAGTTTTCCAGATGCAGGACAAATGGCCAGGAAAGAGGATTGCTGACAATCTCCGTGTTGGTCTTAAAACTGTTGATCACCACCAGCGCGATAGGCGCCAGACAGATAATCACAAGAACGATCAGTACCAGATGGATGATAAAATTAATACCAAATTGTTTTTTCTTTGATGTCACTCCCATTTGTTTCCCCTCCTTCTACTGCATCTCTTCGTTCTTGCTCAGTCTCGTGTAAATGGTTGACGCGATCAGTCCAAAGAAGCTGATAAATAAGCCCACTGCCGCCGCTTTTCCGACCTTCATGGAATCAAAGGCGAAGGAATACGCATAGGTTCCGAGCACTTCCGTCGCATGAGCCGGTCCGCCTCCTGTCATCAGCTTGATATAATCGAAGGCCAGGAAGGAGCCGATGGTGATCATGACAAACATGAGGCTCACCGTGGACATGATATTCGGCAGATAAATGTAACGGAACAGCTGCCATCCGTTGCATCCGTCCAGCCGGGCCGCTTCTACCTGATCGGTTGGCACCTGACGCAGCGCCGCCAGATAAATAACGGTCAGGTAGCTCCAGTAATGCCAGATATCCACTGCCGCGCATCCGTAGATCGCTGTTTTCATATCCGCCAGCGGAGAGCTGATGTCAATTCCCATATTCCGGAATACGGAGATCACGCCGGATACCGGGCTGAACACCACGTTCAGCCAGAGCATGGCATTGACAGAGGGCGCAAGCACATAGGGAATCAAAAACGCGACCTGGTAGATACTCCTGGTCTTTTTTCTGGAAAGCAGCAGCATGGCCGCCAGCATTCCGATGCAGACCGGGATCGTCAAAAACAGCAGGGTCCAGATAATGTTGTTCTGGATCGCTTTGAAAAAGATCTTATCCTGGAAAAGCTCGATAAAGTTTTTCAGTCCGATAAAATTGATGTTTGGGGATAATCCATTCCAATCCGTAAAGGAATACGCAAATGTCATAACCCCGGGAAGCAATATAATACTTACGCTGATCAGCAGCGCAGGAGCGATCAGAAAATAATTCCAATTGATTTTTCTTTTTTTCATCTTTTTCTCCTAATAAATGTAAGCAATTTGCGCAGCAAAGTGCCTGCCTGCTTGTACAAAGGAAGCTTTAGTGAAAAAGCGGACCGGAATCTGCTATTTGATCCATTCCGACCCGCTTGATCACTTATTCATGGTTCTTCAGCACACAACTCCTTAATCCATATTGGGCTTCGGAGTCGGCGGCACCATACCGTTCTCGAACTCTGTTTTAAATTCATCCTCCAGGGACTGTACATACTCATCTACCGTTGATGTCTCATACCAGACTTCATCGATATTGACGATTCTTGTCTGCGTTGCGGACGGGAAGAAGGTGTTGTCATAATATCCGAAATTCCCCTGGTTAACAGCATCTGAAATATCGCTGACTACCTTTACAAATTCTGCGGACAGATAATTCATATTACCTGCGTCAACACCGGAGAGGTCCTTCAGAGGAGTTCCCCAGTATCCGGGCCAGGCTGCTGTCATTTCCTGCATAAATTCTGCATTCATCATCATATCAATGATTTTTGCAGCTTCATCCTTATGGGAATCCTCCGCGTTTGCATTGATGGACAATGTGCAGGCCCCGCCTAATGTATAAGTCTCATCCGGAACCTGTTCCGTTGCCGGGAACGGGATAAACGCGATGTTTTCTTCCTTATCGCCTGTAAAGAAGGAAGCTGCCCACTGGAATGCAATAGACGGTCCCACAAAGAAAGGTGATTTTTCGTCGGATAAGAGCTGCAGTGATTCACTGAAGTTCAGGTTTACATAATCTTCGCCTGCAAGATATCCTTTATCCCACCATTCTTTTGATTTTTCAATGGCTGCTTTCACGTCGTCATTTACCCACCTTTCTTCGCCCGTCAGAACCTTGTACATGGTCTGGGGCGTCGCGATATGGGTCAGAAACAGAGACGCGTAATTTTCATTTACCGGCTGCCAGCCTTTATTACCTGTCACAGAAGCATACATTCCCTTTTCGATCGCTTCATCCATGATCGCTTCCATTTCTTCGATGGTCGCAGGAACTTCCCAGCCATTATCCTGCAGCACTTTTTTGTTGTAGAATACACCCATTGTGCTGACGCCGTTTACCAGGCTGTAAAGGCTTCCATGTACTGTACCTGACTCATAATATGGTTCCAGGATCTTGTCCTTCCATCCATACTCTTCTGAATATGCATCCATGTTTTCCAGCTTTTCTGCTTCTACCAGCGGCATTACAAAGGATGGGCCGGAACCGTAAATGATGTCTGGTCCCTGATTTGCTGCCAGGGCTGTTTTGATATCCGCATCTACAGACGGACGGAACTCTACTACAAGCTGATAATCATCCTGGGATGCATTATAGCTGTCTACAAGTATTTTTTTGAAAGCCTCCTGAGCATATGGCTCTGCACCCCAGAACCACA
The DNA here is from genome assembly GCA_000403295.2 of Lachnospiraceae bacterium M18-1. Classification (GTDB taxonomy): domain Bacteria; phylum Bacillota; class Clostridia; order Lachnospirales; family Lachnospiraceae; genus Schaedlerella. The sequence goes on from KE159610.1 coordinate 186,717, forward strand.
ATGTAATCTCCTCTCTGCCTTCCAGATCTTCATCCTTCATGACAACAACATCGTCCCCTGCTTCTGCGTCAGAATCTGCATCATCTGAGCCTTCTGTTCCTTCCGTGCTCTCTGTGCTGCTGTCATCAGACTCTTTTGTGGTTGATATCGCGCATCCGGATAAAATAGATGTGAACATTGCAGCACACAGTAAAATGGATAACATTTTCTTTTTCATGTACTTCCTCCTTTAATTTCATCACTTTTTGATAAACTTTTATCTTTTGTTTATCATTTTTTATTTGTTAAGCATACTATATCTTAGTTTTTCTCATTTGTCAATTACCATTTATGCACATTATTAATTTGACATAATATAATTTTCGTTATTTTTTACACATTAAATTAAATAATCTGATTATTAATATTTTATCAAATATATTTTTCTTTGTTTACATATGATAAACTTTGATAAACTTTATGTTTTTGTAAGTTATGCACAAAAAAAACACATTCATTTCTATGAATCTTACAAAACATAAAAATAACTGTGCTTTTTATTTTATAACTCATAAATGATACTCACGGCCGATGAAATCTGGCGCTCAGTATATAGCCGGTATCAATGCCCGATTCTTTTTACAGAATCTCCCTGCCGCAGGGTGGGGGTAAAATAATTCGTATGGATCCCCCCGATCTCTTCATGCCGGATCCGGCTGATCAGCACTTCCACTGCCTTTCGCCCCATCTGCTCCCCCGGCTGAATGATACTGGTCAGCATGGGATTCACCCACCCGGCCTCCCTGAGATTTCCAAAACTCACGATTGAAATATCCTCTCCGATCACCTTGTTGTTATCTCTGGCATATTCATATACCCCCAGTGACATTTCTCCATTGCAGGATACCAGCCCTGTCACACCCTTTGAAAGAAGATAACCGGTTCCCTCGTACCCTGACTGCCGGGAATATTCTCCATAGTAGACCAGTTCTTCGTCATACTCCAGGCCATGGAGCGCCAGGCTGTCCTTATAGCCTTCCACTCTTTTTCTGGTGTTATAGATTTCTTTTTTTCCGGCCAGAATCCCAATCCTTCGATGGCCGTAGCTGAGCAGATGGTCCATTGCCATGTCAGCGCCCAGTTTATTGTCCGTTGTGATAAAATCACAAAACACCTTATAGACCGCTTTATCCAACAGCAGATACTGGATCCCGGAATGCTTCAGCGCTTCCCCCAGCAGGATATGGTTATCCCCTGTATTCATGTCATTCGGCGGAATCAGGATCAACCCGGCCGCCCCAATGAACACCGCTATTTCAATCTGCTCAATACACTTCTGCGTTGTCTCCGAACAGTACAGCTGAAATACATGGTAGTCATACAACGACGCATACTCTTCAATCCCCTGCATGCATTCTTCAATCAGTTCATTCCGAAGGCGCGGATAGATCAGCGCGATCAGCCGGCCGCTATACCTGCTTTTGCTTTTTATTCTGTCTTTCTTTCTGACATAGCCGATTTCCCTGGCCGTATCAAATATTTTCTGTCTCGTTTCTTCTGAGATCCTGCAATCCCTGTGATTCAGCACCAAAGAAACACTTGCAGAAGAAACTCCGACCCGTTCTGCAATCTCCCTGATCGTTGCTTTCAATCAATCACCTCGCTCCTTTTGCGGGAGTTCAATTTGCCCTCTTTCTATTCTAGTGTGCTGACAAGCAGATTGCAAGTTTTTTGGTAAATAATTACTATTTAATTTTCAGAAAAAAAGTTTAGCAGCATCAGCCCATTATCCAGATTCGAGGCATTGCCAGCCAGACCAGCCACCGGCTTCTTCATCTGGACCCCGGCAATCTCCCCGGCATATTTTCCAAAACAGCTTTCCGGTCCCGTACCGGTCACATTGCCTTCCTTATCATACTCCGCCAGCCCGCACAGGAAAGCGTCCGGCTGCTCTGCTTCTGTGTCGCCCAGATCCTTCAGATACCCGGCCTGTGCGTATTCCGTCATCTGCTCTTCTTCCCCAATGATCACATCCACTACCTCCGCCCGGATCCAGGTCAGTGCAACTGCTTTATTCGTCCCGACTCCGGCAGAGATGGTCCGAATTTCTATTTTCTCATCCTCAGCCGTCCCCAGCACTTCCCGGACCTGCTGCTCCAGCACGGAGGTATCCTCCATAAATTCCAGGACCAGCACGGAAACGGCCGTCTTTTTGTTCTGCACAAACATGATATTGATAAAATATGCTACAAGCAGAAGGACCGCACAGCCTGCCAGTAATGCGGCGGCATATTTTTTTATGAAACTGATCAAGTGATTTTCTTTTTTCTCTGCCATCTCTTTCTACTCTTTGATAAACTGCATTGTCGTCACATCAAACATCCCGGCTTCCGTAAGCCGCAGCTCCGGAATCACTGTCAGCGCCATAAAGGAAAGCGTGATGAACGGATCCACTCCTTCGGATACGCCCATATTCCGTGCTTTTTGCACCATTTCTCCGGTTTTCTTCTGCACGTCTTCCGCATGACCCACACTCATCAGCCCGCCAATCGAAAGAGGCAGTTCATCCACCACTTTTCCGCCTGAAGCAATCACGTATCCTCCCTGAATCCGCTCCAATTCCCGGACTGCGCACAGGATATCCCGGTCATTATCGCCTGCCGCAATGATATTGTGGGAATCGTGGGAAATGGTGGTGGCAATGGCGCCGGACCGGATCCCGTACCCTTTCACCGGGCACACGCCCACCTTGCCGTTCTTGCCATACCTTTCTACCACGGCCAGCTTCGCATAATCCTGATCCGGGATGAATACTCCGTGCCGGCCCGGCACTTCTTCCTCCCTGTGCAGGGTCAGCAGTTCATTGGGCACAAGCTCCAGTACATGGTTCTTTTCTTTTTTCACCAGGAGAAGATCTTCCTCTGACATGCTCCGAATCCTGACTGTGCGGAGAAGGGCCCGGTCTTTCAGCTCATACGCAAATGAATCCAGCCATGCTTCGTCCACAATCCTTCCGTCTTTGAGTACCATGGAAGGCACTGCTTCTTTCAGATCGTCAATGATCAGAAGGTCTGCCCTGTAGCCCGGCCCTACCGCTCCATTTTCTTTGAGACCGTAGAACCTCGCTGCATTCCAGGACGCCATCTTATAGGCTCTGACCTCCGGCACACCCAGGGCGATCGCTTTGCGGACACAGTAATTGATATGTCCGTCCTTTTCGATATCCTCCAGATGCTTATCGTCTGTACAGAACATGCATCGATCCAGGGAAGCCCCGTTTTTCAGCAGGCCGCCCAGGATGCTTTCCAGATTCTTCGCCCCGCTGCCTTCCCGTACAAGGATGTGGAATCCGGCACGCAGCTTTTCCAGCGCTTCCTCACCTGAGGAACACTCATGGTCGTCCTGGATCCCGGCCATCCGGTATGCCTGAATCTCTTTCTGTGAGATTCCCGGAGCATGCCCGTCCATCACCATTTCCGAAAATGCATGCAGCTTATCCAATGTCTCCGGGTCCTCGTTCAGTACATCCACGAACCGCATCATCTCTCCTAAGCCCAATACCCTTGGATGGGATTTGTATTCCGCCATGTCCTCTGCCAGAAATTTTCCGGCGCCGTTCGTATCAATGTTGGTAGCAGGCACTGAGGAAGGCACCATGACATAGACGTCCGCCGGGACATGGTCCGACGCGTCCAGAATGTATTCCATTCCCCGCTTTCCGCATACGTTCACGATCTCATGAGGATCCGCCACGATCCCGGTGGTTCCTTTTCTTATAATGTACCTGGTAAACTCCAGAGGGGACACCATGGAAGATTCAATATGTACATGGGTGTCGATCAGCCCCGGGGCGATGTACTTGCCCGTGCAGTCGATCTCCCGTTCCCCTTCGTAGCTCCCAAGTCCCACAATACGGCCGTCCACAATGGCCACATCACAGGGGACGATCTCCTCTGAAAATACATTCAATACGTTGCCGTTCTTCAGTACCAGGTCTGCAGGAATCTCTCCCTTTGCAGCCCGGATCATGCTTTTGCTCATAGCAGCCTCCTTTTTTTCTTTATTTGAAAGAGCATCCAACCACACAGCTGGAAATCTTTTTTCGCCTTAAAAATATAATCCGTTGTTGTAATATCTTAGCATAAAGGAAAGTTCTTTGCAAGCAGAGCAAAAGTCCGCTTATAGTAACGGCTCATGAATCGGTTACAGTTCGCGGCCTGTTAGACTGTGAACTGTAACCATGAATCTTAATGCTTTCCGCCGCAATGCTCCAAAAAGCATCCATCCTCATGGGAATAGATCACTCCGACTGCCTGCAGATATGCATAGATGATCGTTGTTCCGACAAACGTCATCCCCCGCTTTTTCAGATCCTTTGACACCTGATCCGAAAGTTCCGATGATGCGAGCCCTTTTTCATATATGACCTTGCCGTCTGTCCAGTGCCAGATATAGTGTGAAAATTTCCCATATTCCTTCTGAATCTCCTGAAATACTTTTGCGTTCGATACTGCAGCACGGATCTTCCGCTTATTGCGGATGATATCCGGATTTTCCTGCAGCCTTTCGAAATCCTCTTCCGTATATGCACACACCTTTTCCAGATCAAATCCGTCGAATGCCTCCCGGAAAGCCTCCTGCTTATTCAGCACACATTCCCAGGAGAGTCCGGCCTGAAAGGATTCCAGTACCAGCATTTCAAACAGCTTATGGTCGTCATATACGGGAACGCCCCATTCCTCATCATGGTAGTGAATATACTTCTCATTGTTGGGATTGGCCCAACGGCATCTTACTTTTCCATCGTCCCACTGCATGATTCTATTCCTTTCTTATCCCTGCGCCCTCAAATGTCATCTGATTTGTTCCTGATCAGCCCTCTTCCCTTATCCCTTTGAAAGAAAGCCTTTCTACGCATTATAGCACACAATGTCTTTACTGTGTAACCGATTTTCTCCGGGCAGCAAATACACTTTTTACGTAAATAAGTTTTCAGAACAAAGAGTTTCGCTTGCGAAACTCGCGCCTGCGGCGGTCGCATCGCGACATCCACCTTGTACGCCGTAGTGCGCATCCCCCGGAGGGTTTTCATTCTATAGGAAAATTCGGTGAAGTTTCCTATAGAATGAAAAAGCAGAGGTATTCATCCCTCTGCTTTACTCTTCTTTCCCAATATCTTCTCCCGGCAGGCGCTGACCGGATACCAGCTGCACCCTTTACATATGTCTGAGAGCATATCCGGCGTAATCTCTTCTTTTATCTTTTGCACCAGCTCCTGATAAATATAGTCCTTCTCTTCCAGATGGAAATATTCCGCCGCTTTTCGGTCAAATCTTTTCACCTTTTCATTGGTACTGCACATGTCCGTTCCCAGCATATTAGGACAACTGCTGCATAATTCATCTGTGGAAAACTTCAAATGTATCGTAACCGGCTCATCGCCTCGAAGCTTCTCAGTCACCCGGTTCATATTTTCTACAAATTTGTCACTGTACCCTTTTCCGGAATATCCTTGGGTACAGAGAAGATGATGCGGTCTTAAGTCCATTGCAGCACCTCCCCCAATCTTGCCTGCAGCTTCAGCCCCAATATAGATGCCGCGGCAGCTTTGATCACCGCCGTCGGAAGGAAGGGCAGCACACATGCCGTAAAACCTGTCCAAACGGACGTTTTCATCAGGACGCAGAACATCAGCACTCCGACTGCATAATTGGCTGCCGTCCCTAAGATCAGAAATAAAAGAAACATCCCTTTGTGCTTTCTCAGCTTTGTACCTGCACCGATCAGGTATGCCATGATCGGGAAGGATAAGAGAAATCCTCCGGTAGGCCCGATGAGATGATGGAAACCTCCGCTGAAACCGGCCAGCACCGGAACGCCGATCGCTCCTAACAGTACATAAATGATCATAGAAACTGCCCCCCGCTTTGCGCCGAGGACAACTCCGGACAAAGTCACGGCAAAGGTCTGCATGGTCATCGGCACTCCCATCGGCATGGGTATGGAAATCTGCGCCATGACCGCTGTGATGGCCGTCATGATAGCAATGCTGCATATGTCCTGGACGGAAATTTTTGAATGATACATCATAGATACCTCCTGGTATTTTCACATACGAAATCGGACGAAGTATGCCTGTCCTGCAGGGACATGAATTATGGGTTGGTCATAATGAGGCGCCCTTGGGTATGATCTTCTGGAGTCCTCTCCCCCTTTTATACAGGCATCAGATTGAATCCTTCCTCAGTATAAATGTATATACAGCAATTGTCAACCTTTTTATTTTTTTAGTTTACATTATGTTGCTGTTCACACAGGATATTGAAAAAACAATATTTCCATATTATAATATATCAATCGGACCACATACTGCAAAAAGAATATGTCTCCGTAAATCACAGTGACTTTTTTACACTTCCAAACAGAAAGTGAGGAATACATTATGGCTTTTGACGGAATTGTCGTGGCAAACCTGGTCCACGAATTAAAAGAACAGCTTCTAAACGGCAGGATCGCAAAGATCGCCCAGCCGGAAGCAGATGAACTCCTGCTGACCATCAAGACTCCCGCCGGGCAGAAACGGCTCTATCTATCTGCCAGCGCGTCCCTGCCGCTGGTATACCTGACGGAATCCAACAAGGCAAGCCCCATGACAGCCCCGAATTTCTGCATGCTGCTGCGCAAGCACATTGCAAACGGACGGATCGTGGACATTTACCAGCCCAAGCTGGAACGGATCATACACTTTACCATCGAGCATCTCGACGAATTGGGCGACCTGTGCCGTAAAGATCTGATCGTGGAGATCATGGGCAAGCACAGCAATATCATCTTCTGCACGGAGGACGGCGTCATCATCGACAGTATCAAACATGTATCCGCCCAGATGAGTTCGGTCCGGGAGGTGCTTCCCGGGAGGTCTTATTTTGTCCCGGATACCATGGAGAAGCAGGACCCGCTGTCCGTGGATTTTGAAATCTTTTCCCAGGTATTAATTGAAAAGCCGATGCCTCTTTCCAAAGCCATCTACACCAGCTTTACAGGGGTCAGCCCGGTGACGGCGGAGGCAGTCTGTTCCATCGCCCAGATAGATTCCGGCCTTCCGGCGTCCGCATTTTCAGAAGATCTCCTGCGGCATGTTTACAATCAGTTTGACATTTATTTTGCCGGTGTAAGAGAACAGCAATTTTCTCCGTCCATTTATTATGAAGGGAAGGAGCCAAAGGAATTTTCCTCTCTGCCCCTCCCCCAGAAGGGATGGGAACAGGTGGAATTTGATTCCATTTCCCAGGTGTTGGAGACCTATTATGCCCTAAAAAATACCATCACGCGGATCCGTCAGAAATCCACGGACCTGCGGCATATCCTCCAGACCGCCCTGGAACGGAACCGGAAAAAGTATGACCTTCAGATGCGGCAGCTCAAAGACACTGAAAACCGGGACAAGTTCAAGGTCTACGGGGAACTTATCAATACCTATGGATATAACTTGGAAGAAGGGGCGAAGAAGCTGGAAGCCCTGAATTATTATAATAATGAAATGGTCTCCATTCCGCTGGATCCTACGAAGACAGCACAGGAAAATTCCCAGCGCTATTTTGAGAAATATAACAAGCTGAAACGGACCTTTGAGGCCCTCTCCCACCTGATCCAGGAGACCCAGGAAGAGATCACCTACCTGGAATCCGTCCGTACCTCCCTGGATATTGCCATGAGCGAGGACGACCTGGCGGAGATCAAGGAAGAACTGATCTCGTCCGGCCTGATGCGCCGCAAATTTACCAAGAAAAAAGTGAAGATCAAAAATACGCCCCTGCATTACGTTTCCAGCGACGGCTACCATATGTATGTGGGAAAAAATAATTTTCAGAATGACCAGCTGACCTTTAACTTTGCCGTCGGAAATGACTGGTGGTTTCATGTTAAGCAGGCTCCCGGCTCTCACGTTATCGTAAAGACAAACGGGGAGGAACTGCCGGACCGGACTTTCGAAGAAGCCGGACGGCTGGCTGCCTACTATTCCAGTATGCGCGGAGTAGAAAAGGTGGAGATTGACTATGTGGAGAAAAAGCATGTGAAAAAACCAAAAGGTGGGAAGCCCGGCTTTGTGGTATATTACACAAATTACTCCCTTGTTATTGACAGTGATATCAGCAGACTCCATGAGGTCCGGTAACAAGATACAATATGCGATCAGGGAACAGGCTGTCTCCGGCCTGTTCCCTGATTCTTATACCAGCGCAGGAAATGCACTGTCATATTCAATGTTACTATTCACAGTCATATAAAAATCAGCAATCATTTATTGCCCTTGATTTGTATTTCCCGTTACCAGCGTCTTGACTTCCTCTGGCACCTTAATTTCTTCTACTGCTCCATAATGATCAAAATCAAGTTTGATATTGTAAGAATTTACATTTGTCGATTTATCAAACTTATCATACAGTCCATTCATGGCTTCTGACATATCAACGACAATCCGCGCCGGAAGCAGCTTCTCTTTGTAGATGTTAAAGGTAATGGGGATTACCAGCTCTGAGACGGCATCCTCATCCGGAAGCTTCACCAGTCCATAAGCATTCAGCATCTGGCCTCCGAGAAGTCCTTTCAGGTTCTCTCCGGTCACTTCCCCATACATCTGATAGCACTCCTGCCCGTTTACATCAACCGTGCCCTCAGCTATATGAAAATCATCTCCGGAATCTGACATTTTAGAAAATAAACTATTGTCGATCGTAATGACTGATCCCTTCGTGTACTCTGAGACCTCTTTGGTCCAAACGCCGTCCAGGCTGCTGTAAGTGGCCCTCCGGCCGCCTTCCATCACCTGATAGACCTCCAGGACACTTTCCAGCTCCGTTCCCCGCATCTTTACATGCGCCTTTCCAAGCGCATGCCCCGCTTTTGGATCTGACGTGCTTTCCAGACTGATATCCATGGAGACTGCAGTGGTATACAGCACATCTTCCAGCTCAATATCCAGCTTCACCTTATTTGCAAATGACGTGATCTCTGACATATTTTTAGACATTGACTCCATCAGCTTTTGAGGAGTCACTTTTTCTCCGCATGCTGTCAGCATACAGATGGACAACAACATCAGTCCAAGACATCTGATCCATTTCCATACAGTTTTCCAATTCCGTACCATGCTATTTTGTATCCTTTCAAAAGTATTCATTCGGTTCTGCATGTCCCTGCATCTGTCCCGGATAAATAATCAATAAACTGCTGTGCCGTCCTTCCGGACAGACCCCCGTGGTTTAGCTCCCACCGGTTCGCCTCCAGCAGAAGCGTCTCCTCCGGAATGCCGATTCCGTTTGCCCGTGCGAGAGTCCGCACGATCTCCTGAAACTCCTTCTTATCCGGAGAACCGTAGTAGATCGTGACACCGAACCTGGCTACCAGGGACAACTTTTCCTGCACGGTATCGTTGGTATGCAGCTCTTCGTCCCGATCCGCCTTATCCCGGAATGTCTCGCGGATCAGATGCCTTCGGTTGGAGGTAGCATAGATCAGAACATTTTCCGGCTTCTTCTCCAGTCCTCCTTCAATGACTGCCTTCAGATACTTATACTCTGTCTCAAATTCTTCAAAAGACAGGTCATCCATATAAATGATGAACTTATAATTCCGGTTCTTTATCTGCGCGATCACATCATTCAGATCCCTGAACTGGTGCTTGTAAATCTCGATCATCCGAAGCCCCTGGTCATAATACATATTCAAGATTGCTTTAATAGAAGAAGATTTTCCTGTTCCCGCATCTCCGTAGAGCAGACAGTTATTGGCCTTGCGCCCCTCCACAAATGCTTTTGTATTGTCGATCAGCTTTTTCTTGGCGATCTCATAGCCCACCAGATCGTCCAGGTGGACATGGGCAATATTGGAGATCGGTTCGATCCGCACCTCTTCCCCCTCTGGATGCTCCACGCGGAATGCCTTGTGGAGTCCCAGTTTTCCCACTCCAAATTCCTGATAGAACCGGGTCAGGCACTCTTTAAATTCCTCCACCCCGGCCGCTTCCCCCAGAGACCTGCTTAAACCGCAGATCCGATCCCGGATCCGTTTATTGAAAACCTTGCTGGAAGCGTTGATATTCTCATAATCCTGCAGGATGGAAAAGCAGTCCGCATCCAGCGCCTTCTTCATAGGCTCGAAATCATAATCAAACAGTTCTTTGAGCACCTTAAAATCATGGAGTACGATCTGATTGATGCTGCCATTAACCTGTCCCACGATCTCGCAGGATGTACTGTAGGCATTCTCGTGATTTGCCAGCAAAAAAGTCAGATAAGCATGCCACAGATTGCCCTCAAACCCATACCTTGCCGCAATCTCCAGCAGTTCATTGACACACTCGAAGAAAAGACTCCGCAGGTCCTCCCGATTATAGTATTCGTTCTCATAGTTTTCCATCAAAAAGGTCATATCCAGCAGGATATCCCCATGTTCCATATTTTTATATAGCATCAGTTCATTTGTTCGCATATTCTTTTCCCCATTGTAACCATCTGCGCAGCAAGTGATCGCCTGTTCCATCAATAATTCCCAAGAATCTTCAGGTTGATCGCTTCTTCTCTCAGCCCGCGGATCGTATTCTTCACCGCCGCGTCCCCCATATTGCCGTCAAAATCCACAAAAAAGCGGTATTCCCAGCTCTTCCCTTCTACCGGACGTGATTCGATCCTGGACATATTCAGGTCATTGTATATAAAATGTGAGAGCAGCCGGTACAGGGAACCGCTCTGATGAGGCACTTCAAAGCAGATGCTGATCTTGGACGCATCCTTGAGAAATACCTTCTGGTTGGTGATCACGATAAAACGGGTGGAGTTATTTAATTCGTCATTGATGCCGTCCACCAGCACAGAGAGCCCGTGAACCTGCGCTGCATAGGCGCTGCAGACCGCTGCCTGGGCCGGATCCTTGTCCTCCAGGATCTTTTTTGCCGCAACTGCCGTATTGACCACGCTGATCTGCTGCCAGTTGGGATACTCATCCAGGAAATGAGTTGTCTGCATCAGGGCTTCAGCCTTGGAATAGACCCGCCTGATCTCGTTTAAGTCCGTTCCCGGAAGTCCGGCCAGAGTATGCCGCACCGGGAGGATCGTCTCTCCCACGATATAGTTTTCAAATTCCACCAGAAGGTCATAGACTTCTGTCACCGCTCCTGCCGAGGAATTTTCGATGGGCAGGACCGCATAGTCCGCCGCTCCGTCTTCGATGGCCTCCATGGCGTCCCGGAAGGTCCGGACATGAAAATTATTGCAGTTCTCCCCAAAATATTTCAGCATGGCAGCCTGTCCGTATGCGCCTTCCACCCCCTGATAGACTACACGTGCCGTATCTTTTTCCAGAGAATCGATTCCGATAAAGGGCAGCTTTCCCAACGCGCCTGCTTCCACCATCTGCTGGTACTGCAGCTTCCGGCTCATGGACATGAGCTGCTCATACAATTCCTGAATCCCCTTTTTATTAAACTCATTGGAGGCCTTAGAAGCCACATCGTTCAGCTTATTGCGCTCCCGCTGCCGGTCCAGCACCCGTCCCCAGGTCTGTACTTTAAGCTCCCCCACTTCCTCGCAGATCTTCATCCGCTCTTCGTAGAGCCTGACGATCTGCTCATCGATTCCGTCCAAACGTACCCTCAAGTCTTCCAGTGCAGCCATACTCTCTATTTTCTCCTTTTTCCTTGTTTCATTTCATTCTTATTAGTATAATATATTTTTTTAATAAATGCTACTATTTTAACAAAACATATTTTTCAAAATATTGTTGACAACGGGTCATTTTTAAGATATTGTATGTAAAAGAATGTTGCTGTGAACAGCAGCATAAGAATCCGTATCGGGAAAGGAGGAGGACAAATGAACTTGATCAGATGCAACATCATACGAAGGCGCAAACCAAGACCAGTCACCGCTTGTCGTGGTATCACTGTTCCTTTTATTTCTGCATTTTCTATTTCCCGTCCGGGAAGATTCTCAATTCATTTGTTTTATTTATATTTTCTATTTTCCTTTTCCCAAAACATATGGTTCTTGAATAGTAATCAGCGTGATCATTCACACAAAGTACGAGGAGGTATTTTATGAGACACTTGATGAGCCCTCTGGATTTATCTGTCGAGGAATTGGACACTCTTTTGGAACTGGCACAGGATATTGAGGCACATCCGGAAAAATATGCTCATGCCTGCGAAGGAAAGACGCTTGCAACCTTATTTTATGAGCCAAGCACACGGACGCGTCTGAGCCATGAAGCTGCAATGCTGAATCTGGGCGGCAGTACGATGGGATTCTCCTCTGCGGATTCCAGCTCTGCGGCGAAGGGGGAAAGCGTTTCCGATACGATCCGGACCGTCTCCTGCTACGCGGATATCTGCGCCATGAGGCATCCCAAGGAGGGAGCTCCCATGGTGGCCTGTCAGCATTCCGGCATTCCTGTGATCAATGCAGGCGACGGCGGCCATCAGCATCCAACCCAGACCCTGACCGACCTTCTGACCATCAAGAATCTGAGAGGACGTCTGGACAATCTGACCATCGGACTCTGCGGGGACTTAAAATTCGGCCGTACCGTACACTCTCTGATCCATGCCCTGGTCCGTTACACCGGAATCCGTTTCATTCTGATCTCTCCGGAAGAATTACGGCTCCCGGATTATATGCGCCAGGATGTCCTGGACAAACAGAATATTCCGTATAAAGAGGTAGTCCGTCTGGAGGACGCGCTTCCGGACCTGGATATCCTGTACATGACCCGTGTGCAGAAGGAACGCTTCTTCAATGAAGAAGATTATGTTCGGATGAAGGATTTCTATATCCTGGACCGCAAAAAAATGAAGCTGGCGCCGGAGAATATGTATGTGCTCCATCCCCTTCCCAGGGTCAATGAGATCTCCGTAGAGGTAGACGACGATCCCCGCGCCGCATATTTCCGCCAGGTACAGTACGGCGTCTATGTACGCATGGCGCTGATCCTGACGCTTTTGGAGATCCATGTGGACTAATTTGGAACATAGCTCAAGTGTAACTTAAGTATAGAACCCTGCAGGTCTTCCGTGCTGCAGATCATCGGCGGCTACAGCCCGAAGCGGTATGGATACGGAAGCTCTGCAGATTATTGAAAGAAAGAGGCCGAATATGGTAAATAGTACATTGAACGTTGGAAAGCTTTCCGAAGGATTTGTTTTAGATCACATTGAGGCAGGAAAAAGCATGGAAATCTACAAATTCCTGCACCTGGATAAACTGGACTGCTGCGTTGCCATCATCAAGAATGCGAAGAGCAGCAAGATGGGCAAAAAAGATATCATAAAGATCGAGTGCCCCATTGATTTTATGGACCTTGATATTCTGGGATTCATTGACCACAACATTACGGTCAATATCATCCAGAACGAGCAGATTGTAGAGAAGAAGCTGTTAAAGCTTCCTGCCAAGATCAAAAATGTGATCCGCTGCAAGAACCCGAGATGCATCACGTCCATCGAGCAGGGGCTGGATCAAATCTTTATCCTGACAGATGAGGAGAAACAGGTTTACCGGTGCAAATACTGTGAGGAGAAGCACCGCAGTATGAAATAGCTGTAATACAAAAGTAAATGCAAAAAAACTGCCGAATGATTTCTCTCAGGCAGTTTTTTGTATTCTATGACTTGTACTAATGAACATTAGTATCATATCAGCACCTTTCCGCAATCTCATAGATCAGGCGTTCGGTATCCTCCCATCCCAGACAGGGATCTGTGATGGATTTTCCATAGACCCGTTCGCTGTCGATGCTCTGGCAGCCTTCTACCAGATAGCTCTCGATCATAATCCCCTTGATCAGCTTTCTCAGCTCCGGATTGTAGTTCCTGCTGTGGAGCACCTCACTGGTGATACGGATCTGTTCCCGAAACTTCTTGTCCGAATTGGAATGGTTCACATCAATGACTGCCGCCGGATTCTTTAACTCCTTTTTATGATACATATCCAGCAGGCGTACCAGATCTTCATAATGGTAATTGGGGATACAGGTTCCGTATTTATTTACTCCGCCCCGCAGGATCACGTGCGCCAGATCATTGCCGTCTGTGCTGACATCCAGCCCCCGGTAGATAAAGCGGTGAGAATTTTGTGCCGCAATAACAGAATTTAACATCACCGAAAAGTCGCCGCTGGTAGGGTTCTTCATTCCGATAGGAATATCCATGCCGCTGGCCGTAAGCCGATGCTGCTGATTCTCTACGGAACGTGCCCCGATTGCCTCATAAGAAAGGATATCATCCAGGTAGCTCCGGTTCTCCGGATAAAGCATCTCATCCGCCCCGGTCAGTCCGCTCTCCTCCATGACCCGGATATGCATCTTCCGGATCGCCAGGATCCCCGCATAGAGGTTCGGTGCCTTATCCGGCTCCGGCTGGTGCAGCATTCCCTTATACCCCTCCCCGGTGGTCCTCGGCTTATTGGTATAGATCCGCGGAATCACCATCAAGCGATCCGAAACCTTCTCACTGACCTTCGCAAGCCGGGTCACATATTCACAGACCGAGTCCTCATTGTCCGCAGAGCAGGGACCGGCCAATACGATGAACTTATCCGAAGCTCCGGTAAAAATATCCCGGATTTCCCGATCTCTTTCTATTTTTATCTGACGAAGTTTTTCTGTCAGAGGATATTCTGCCTTTAGATCTGCCGGCAGGGGCAGCTGTGCATTTACGGTCATTCCCATTGTTGTGCCTTCTTTCTCTAAAAATGGCTGAGCAGTTTCATTGGTTTAAGCAAGACGATAAGCCGGGTTATGTCGTTGGACAATCATCTATCTAGGCCTGGCGTCGCCGCCAGGCTCAAGCGACCTACCTAAAGCGTGACGGGCCGCCACATTGCTTTCTTCCGGTCTTGCTTCGGATGGGGTTTACATGTGCCCTCGCTGTTACCAGTGAGGCGGTAGTCTCTTACACTGCCTTTCCACCCTTACCCCATGTTCCTGTGCTGACAAGCTTATCTCTGAATATAAACTTGTCAGCACAGGAACACGAGGCGGTTTATTTCTGTTGCACTGGCCTTGGAGTCACCTCCACCGGACGTTATCCGGCATCCTGCCCTGTGAAGCCCGGACTTTCCTCGTCTGCAGCCTTTCGGCTTCTGCAGCCGCGATTGTCTGTCTTACTTAAACCTGTAACCGCAGATCATACCCCCGGATCTGTTAGCAGACTGCCGCCGTCCGCCGCCGCAGTCGCAAGCTCATCACACCGTTCATTTTGCGGGTGCCCGGCATGGCCTTTGATCCAGTGGAATGTCACTTCATGATTCTTCATCGCCTCCAGAAGGCGCTTCCAGAGATCCACGTTCTTGACCTCTTCATTTTTTCCCCGCTTCCACCCCTTCTTGATCCAGCCTTCAATCCAGTGCTGGTTAAATGCATTGACCACATATTGGGAATCCGAATAAACTTCTACCTGACAGGGGCGGTTCAGTGCTTCCAGCCCCACGATCACCGCCATCATCTCCATTCGGTTATTGGTTGTCTTCACATACCCCTGGGACATCTCCTTCGTGTGCAGCTCACCCTTCGAATCCACATATTCCAGTACCGCGCCGTAGCCGCCGGGCCCATGCGGGTTCCCTCTTGCCGAACCGTCCGTATATAATTTCACCTGCATCCTTATTTCCGTCCTTCTCTTATCTCAAAATCCTGCCCCGGCTTCCGGATCTCCATGATCCGATCCCTGTATTCCACCGTGTTTGTCTCTTTCTTAAGCCGTTCAAAGATTCCATAATCATTCCAGAAATGCATGGGAAACACGCATTTGGTCCAGGTGTGGCGCATAAAGAAATCAAGTCCTTCTGCATACTGCCCTTCCAGTCTGGGATCTACAGGCACAAATGCCACATCAATCGTCTCACCATCGATTTTCTGAATCTCACGCTCATAGTTCCGGCGCATCATATTTACATAGTCATCGCCCTCTTCTTCCCAGTACCAGGCATTCAAATCTCCGGCATGGTAAAGGGAGACACCCTGGTATCGAATCAGGAAGGCCACGCCTTCATCCGTGGAGCGCAGAGTCTGGATCCGGCATCCATTTACATCCAACTCTTCTTCCGGTTTTACAAACCTTATCTTCTCTTCCTGGCCCCCGTGTTTCAATGCGTCCCTTTTGATATCTTTTGATAAAATATAACAAGTATGGGGCATCTTTTCCTCAAATTCAAATATTTTTCTCTGATAGTGGTCCTGGTGCGCATGGCTTGCGAAGATAAAAAGCTTCTTTCCCTGATCAAGCTCCGGAAGTTCCCCGCGATAATAATCAAACAGGAAATATGCATCCTCCAGCTCCACCAGGAAGCCGCTGTGTTCTATATATACTACTTTTATCATACGGTGAATCACTCCTTGTCTCAGCAACAAATAAAAATTTCCGCGGACAGTTCTTAAACATTCAGCATTTCCACCGCCCGCACCAGTTCCGGCAGGATATATTCGATCCCTTCCTTTGCCAGCTTCGCGCTGTCCGGAAGATTTACCATAACCGTTCGATTGCGTATGCCGGCGGCCGACCGGTCCAGTACGATTTTTTTTGAATATCGGATATTATATGCCCGGATGGCCTCCGGAATCCCCGGAAGCAGGCGCTCCGCCGCATCTGTCAGAGCATCCGGCGCACAGTTTTTTTTGAGAACGCCGCTGGATCCCACCGTCAGGATCAGCTGCACCGCACCGGTATCCGCCAGCTGCCTTAATACCGCTTCCACAACAGTTTTATCCTCCGGCAGCACCCCTGCCTTGACATCAAATCCCACCTGCTCCACGATACGCTTCACTGCCGTTCCTGCCGCACTTTCCTGCTTCGCCTTATATGCCCTTGTACTGACCGTAAATACCGCTGCCTTCATGATACCAGTCCTCTTTCATATACTGTCCAGTGCAACAAATGATACCTTAAAAAAGGCCGAATAGCCATAATGGCTGCCCTTCGGGTTACCTTATCAGGCTATTTTTATTATTCGTTGTACTTGGTCTTTTACATTGCGAATATCTTCTCCGCATATTCGTTGGCTTTTGCAAAAATTTCTTCTTTGGAGGAATCCAGATAAAATTCTCCGTCCTGATACAGCACCTTCCCGCCGATCATCGTCATCTTCACGTTCGACTTGCTCCCGCTGTACACCAGGTTTTTATCCAGGCTGTGGATAGGCTGCATATTGGGCTGGTTCAGGTCAATCAGGATCAGATCCGCCTTTTTGCCTGGCGCAATGCTGTCGCACTCCGGCAGACCGCAGGCATAAGCCCCGTTGACAGCCGCCATCTTCAATACTTCCCTTGCCGGAACCGCCTCCGGGTCATCGCAGACAGCCTTCTGCAGCCCGGTCACCAAAAACATCTCCCGGAACATGTCCAGACAGTTGTTGCTGGCCGCCCCGTCTGTTCCGATAGCTACCGGGATCCCCATCTCCAGGTACCGCTTGATGGGTGCGATTCCGCTTGCCAGCTTCAGATTAGAAGCCGGATTGGTGACTACATAAATCCCCCGTTTTTTGATGATCTCAAAATCCGTCTCATCCATGTGTACGCAGTGAAACAGCGTGCCACCGTATTGGAACAGCCCCAGAGAATCCATATACGCAACCGGCGACATACCTGACCGCTCCCGGCACTCCTCCACTTCCTTACGAGTCTCCGAACAGTGCACAGATACCGGAGCCTGATACCGTTCTACCAGTGCCGCGACTCCTTCCATCAACTCCCTGCTGGTGGTGTACTCCGCATGGAAACCGATCCTATGGCTGATCTGACGTGTCGGGTCGATGTTCAGTCTCAGATAGTCCTTTTCCACCTGATCCACAGTTCCGCCGAAATTGTTGATGCTGTCGCAGAACACATACCGGAACCCGGTATCCTTTGCTGCCCGCGCTCCGTCGTCCACGTAAAAATACATATCGTATGCCGTCGTGATCCCGCTGGTCAGATATTCCATGAATGCCAGCTTGGTAAACCAGTAGAGGCTTTCCCCTGTGAGCTTCCCTTCTGCCGGAAATACCTTGTTAAACAGCCATTCATCCAGCTTCAGATCATCCGCGTGGGAACGCAGGAAAGTCATGGCCGAATGGGTATGGGCGTTTTTGAAGCCCGGCATCAAAAGATTCCCCTGTCCGTCAATCTCCTTGTCCCAGGCCTTCTGATCCTCCCGCTTGGGCCCCGCATAGGTGATCGTATCATCCTGAATCCATACCTCTCCCTGAAAGATATCTTTCCCTTCTTCCATGGTCAGTATTCTTACATTATAAATTCTTGTGTTCATGAATTTACTTTTTCCTCACTTTCACAGCTTTCTAATAATCTGGGTCACCAGACGTTCAAAATCCTTTGCTCGTTTATCAGCTGCAATCTGCACATCCTCATGCTTTAATTTCTCCTTGGAGATTCCGCTTGCCATATTGGATACACAGGAAATACCGCACACCCGGATGTCCGCATGCCGGGCCGCCAGTGCTTCTCCTGCCGTGCTCATCCCCACCGCATCCGCGCCCAGAGCCGCAAACATGCGGATCTCGGCCGGGCTTTCATAATTCGGCCCGGAAGTCTGTACATAGACCCCCTCCTGAATCGGGATTCCCTCTTCCGCGGAAGTCTTCCGGATCAGTTCCTGAAGCTCCAGGTCATAGATATTGGTCATATCCGTAAACCGAAGCCCCAGCTCCGAGACATTTTCCCCAATCAGCGGAGAAGGAACAAAATTGGATATCTGATCCGTGATCATCATAAAATCTCCCACCTGGAAATTCCGGTTGATCCCGCCAGATGCATTCGTCAAAAACAGCACTTCAATTCCCAGAAGCTTCATCACCCGGATCGGCAGTACCACCTCCTGGGGCGTATACCCTTCGTAAAAATGAACCCGTCCCTTCATCACTACTGCCGGCACATCGCCGATAAATCCAAACAGGAACCTCCCGTCATGGCCTGCCACCGTGGAGACCGGAAAATCCGGAATATCCCCGTAAGGGATCTCACACTCCACCTTCATATTTCTGGCGTAATTGCCCAGCCCGGACCCCAGGATCAGACCAACTCTTGGCTGAAAATCCGTGACCGTCCTGCAATATTCATAACATGCTTTTACCTTTTCATATTGTCTGCTCATCTCTGCTGCCCCTTTCATCATCCTCTGGAACATTTGAATACCAGCTCATCCCATCTCCGGTCTACTTCCTTCTGAAATTCCCCGATCAGATACTCATTCTCTTTCTTAAACAGATGCTTAAACCGCCCCTGCTTTACCAGGAAGTCTTCGATCGGGAGCTTTTTCTTAGGCTCATAATTGAGAATCCATTTCCCTTCCACCACCTCAAACAGCGGCCAATAACAGGTCTCCACTCCAAGCCTGCAGATTTCCATGATATCCGGCGTATTGTACCTCCATCCACGGGGACAGGGCGCCATAATATTTAAGAATGCCGCTCCCGGTGTATAGATTGCCTTCTCCGACTTGATATGAAGGTCCTTAAAGTTCTGTACAAATGTGGTCTGTGCCACATAGGGGATGTCATGGCTTGCGATGATCGCTGCAAGATCCTTCCGGTTCTGGGGCTTTCCATTGCTCTTCGTGCCTACCGGGGTTGTGGTCGTATCCGCATACATGGGAGTCGCGGAGGAACGCTGGATCCCGGTGTTCATATATGCGCCGTTGTCATAGCACACATACACCATGTCGTGATTCCGTTCCATGGCACCGGACAATGACTGGAAACCAATGTCATAGGTTCCGCCGTCCCCTCCGAAGGTGATAAATTTATACGTCGCATCCAGCTTCCCTTTTCTCTTCAATGCCTTATAAGCGCCTTCCACGCCGCTTAAGGTTGCCCCTGCATTCTCAAAGGCATTGTGGATGTAGCTGTCTTCCCATGCCGTATAAGGATAAGTAAACGTGGATACCTCCAGACAGCCGGTGGCATTGCCGATGACGGCCTTATCCCCTTCGCGGAGCCCCCGCAGGACATTCCGCACCGCGATGGTCCCGCCGCATCCCGCGCACATCCGGTGTCCGGGAGCCAGACGTTCCGGCTTGTTCATGGTTTCTTTAAAATTGTAGCTCATATTCTGTCCCCCCTATTCTCGAATCCCAAGATAGCGGTAGGTTTCCCCTGCATCGCCGTCTTCTGCAATCTGTTTCAGGGCCGCAAAAATATGTTCCATATCTTCCACACGCACGTCCCGTCCGCCAAGTCCGTAGATATAATTCACTGCCAGCGCCTGGGAGCGTGCACGGAATAATGCCGCCATCACGTCCGCGCCCAGAGGTCCTCCCTGATTCGTGTAGCCTTCGGCCCGGTCCATGACCGCAACAGCCTTTACCTTTGACAGTGCTTCTGCAATCTCCTCTGCCGGGAAGGGACGGTACATCCGAAGCTTCACCAGGCCTACCTTTTCACCCTTTGCACGCAGCTGGTCAACAGCATCTTTGGTGGTGCCTGCCGCGGATCCGATCATCACAACGGCCAGTTCCGCATCTTCCATGCAATATTCTTCAAACAGTCCGTATTCCCTGCCTGACAATGCGGCAAATTCTTTCGCCACCTCCAAGACCACCCGGCTCACATGCTTCATGCCCTCCGCCTGGTTCCGTTTTGCTTCCATATAATAATCTGTGATAGAATAAGGTCCTACTGCCATTGGGCAGTCCGGATTAAGCAGATAATTTTCCGGTTCATATTCGCCCACAAAGCTTCGGACGTCCTCATCCTCCAAAAGCTCCATATTTTCCACCGCATGACTGGTAATGAATCCGTCCTGGCAGATCATGATAGGCAGCCTGACATCCGGATGCTCGGAAATCCGGTATGCCTGAACCATATTGTCATAAGCCTCCTGGTTATTCTCTGCATAAAGCTGAATCCAGCCTGAATCCCGCGCGCCCATGCTGTCCGAATGGTCGCAGTTGATATTGATCGGACCTGACAGCGCCCGGTTCACCAGCGCCAGGGCCAGGGGCAGACGGTTGGATGCCGCAATATATAATTCCTCCCACATATAGGCCAGTCCGCAGGACGATGTGGCGGTCAGGCTCCTCGCTCCTGCCGCAGATGCCCCGATGGCCGCACTCATGGAGCTGTGCTCGCTCTCCACCGGAATAAACTCCGTATCCACCTGTCCATTTGCCGCAAAGGAAGCAAAATACTGAGGAATCTCTGTGGACGGTGTGATGGGAAATGCCGGAAATACATCCGGATTGATCTGGCGCAGTGCGATCGCAACTGCCTCATTTCCTGATAAACGGTCTCTCTTTGCCATGTTATTCCACCCCTTCCATCGTGATCGCACCGAAAGGACATGCTTTCACACAGATTCCGCAGCCCTTGCAGTGCTCATAATCAAATGCCCCCCGCTTATAATCCGCAACCGGGATGCAACTGTCCGGACAGACCGGGACACACAGCAGACATTGTTTGCATTTTTCCTGGATAAAATCCGGCTTGTCCGTAGACCACTCACCGGTATTGAACTCTCTGGATGTGCCGGCTCCTGCGATGACCATCCCTTCCGTCAGGTCCTTCCATCCTGCTTTCACGCCTAATTTACTGATATCTGCCGCCATCTACCGCACCTCCTGCAATGCCATCTTCAACGCCGCCATGTTGCCCTCGATCACTTCAGGCTTACCTGCAAATTTGTGGGAAAAGGATGCCTTCATCTCTTTCAGAAAGATCTCCTCCTCCATGATCCCCGCCACCTTCACAATGGCCGCCAGCATGGGCGTATTGGGAAAATATCTTCCCATCGTCGCCATGGATACCTTGTGGGCGTCAATAATATAAACTTCCCCTTCGTATCCTTTCAGGTGGGGAATGATCTCTTCTTTTGAACGCTGGGTATTCACCAGGATCGCACCCTCCTTTTTCAGGCCTGCGGTAACATCCACAGCCTCCAGAAGAGATTCATCTACAACAACCACATACTGTGGGTCATAGATATTGGAGTGTACCCGGATCACCTCGTCGCTGATCCGGTTATATGCGGTAATTGGAGCGCCCATCCGCTCCGGGCCGTATTCTGGAAATCCCTGGACATACTTTCCTGTCTGGAATGCAACATCCGCCAGCAAAAGCGCCGCTGTCTTGGCACCCTGGCCGCCCCGGCCGTGCCATCTGATCTCTGTCAGGTTCCTCATGTTCTTTCTTCCTTTCCTTTGTATTGCACTCCGCCTGTCTGGAGTCAAAGAATCCGCAGCCGGCTTATATACAACTGGCAGTGTCTTCAACATCCAAAGCACTGCCAGTATTTCATCTCATAAGCAGCAGAAAGACTGTGAAAAGCAGACATTCTGCTTTTCAGCCTTAACAACCGTGTACAAGTGACAATTCGCTGCTTCCTGTCGCTATTTTGTTAAAAGTGACTTTCCTGTCATCTCAGCCGGCTGTTCCAGTCCCATCAGCTCGATCAGAGTCGGAGCGATATCTGCCAGGCATCCTCCCTCCCGGAGCTTATAACCCGGGTCTGCATTGACCAGGATAAAAGGAACTGGGTTGGTCGTATGTGCGGTAAAGGGTTCTCCGTTTTCCTCGTCGATCAGCTGCTCCGCATTGCCGTGATCCGCACAGATAAACATCTGTCCGCCTACTTCCTTCACTGCGTCCACCGCTCTGCCCACGCATTCGTCCACCGCCTCGATGGCCTGGATCGCCGCTGCTTCCACGCCGGTATGTCCCACCATATCCGGATTGGCAAAATTGATGATGATCACGTCATATTTTCCAGACTTGACAGCATCCACCAGTTTGCCGCATACCTCAAATGCACTCATCTCCGGCTTCAGGTCATAGGTCGCAACCTTCGGAGATTTTACAAGGATCCGATCCTCGCCTTCATTGGGCTCTTCCACGCCGCCGTTGAAGAAGAAGGTTACATGAGCGTACTTTTCTGTCTCTGCGATACGTGCCTGCTTCAGGCCGTTCTTTGCAAGGAACTGCCCAAACGTATTGGTGATCTCTTCCTTTGCAAAAGCAACCAGCTTGTTCTCGATCGTTACATCGTATTCCGTAAAGCATACGTAGGTCGTCTTGATACGCGGGCCTCTGTCAAAGCCGCCGAAATTGTCATCGCAGAAGGTCCTTGTGATTTCTCTCGCACGATCAGGGCGGAAATTGTAAAATATGATGGAGTCATGATCCTGGATCGTAGCCACCGGAGCGCCGTTCTTCATCACAACGGTAGGAAGCACAAATTCATCTGTCGCGTCCGCGTCGTAGGATGCCTGAATCCCTGCCGGTCCGGACTCCGCGTTCTCTCCAATGCCTTTTACCAGCGCGTTGTAAGCTTTTTCCACACGCTCCCAGCGGTTGTCCCGGTCCATAGCGTAATAACGTCCCATCACGCTTGCAACCTGGCCAACACCGATTTCCTTCATCTTTTCTTCCAACTGTTCTACATATTCCTTGCCGGATGCCGGAGGCGTATCACGTCCGTCCAGGAAGCAGTGTACATATACCTTCTGGATGCCCTGCCTTTTTGCCAGTTCCAGCAGTCCGTAAATGTGTTCGTTGTGGCTGTGCACGCCTCCGTCGGACACCAGCCCGAACATATGCAGCGCGGAGTCATGTGCCTTAACATTTTCGCAGGCAGCCAGAAGAGCCTTGTTCTCGAAAAAGTCTCCGTCCTGGATTGCCTTTGTGATCTTGGTCAGATCCTGATATACGATCCTGCCCGCGCCCATATTCAGGTGTCCGACCTCGGAATTGCCCATCTGGCCGTCCGGAAGCCCGACTGCAAGGCCGCTTGCATTTCCCTTGACAAAAGGATACTCGGCCATCAGCTTGTCCATGACCGGGGTCTTTCCCTGCGCAACGGCATTTCCTGTTGTATTGTCATTTAGTCCATAACCATCAAGAATCATTAAAACAGTTGGTTTTTTGCTCATTCTCTTTCTCCTTTTAAACACTGAAATTATAACAGTTTTGTCACCTAAAAGTCCAGTATCTATTGTACATGCTTTTTCCGTTTTTTGCAAATCATTTTAATCGTTCCAGAATATTTTTGTAATATTTCGGTTACTGTTCACACGGCGTCGTGCACTCTGCTGCAAGGCGTCCGGCCAATAAAGTAACATTTGTCATAATATCCAGCCCCTCGCCGAAGGCGACTTAAAATGGGCTGGATACGGTTACTGGAGCACCTGTCAATTCAGAAATAGACAGACCAGAATTTATTTTGATGAAGAAAAAATCCCCCCGTTTCTATTCATATATTATATGCTGCAAAACGGGAGGATTTATTTTTTATCTTTTATGAAACAGCCCGATGTCCATAACGGGATGCCCTTCGTAAATCATTCATTACATAATTAGACTGAAAATCTTTCGTATATTTATTTATAATTCACGATCTTACCGAAGTCAGCCTTCAAAGAAGCTCCGCCTACCAGGCCGCCGTCGATATCTGCCTGTGCAAACAGATCCGCTGCTGTTGCAGCATTTACAGATCCGCCATACTGGATGCGGATTGCTTCTGCAGTCGCATCATCATATACTTCTGCGATGCACGCACGGATTCCTGCGCAGACTTCCTGTGCCTGCTCGGTAGTAGCGGTCTTTCCGGTTCCGATCGCCCAAATCGGCTCATAAGCGATCACCGCGGTCTTTGCCTGATCAGCGGTCACGTTCTGGAATCCAACCTTTACCTGCTGGCGGATGAAGTCCATAGTCACACCCTGCTCTCTCTGCTCTAAGCTCTCGCCGCAGCACATAATCGGTGTAATACCGTGCTCAAACGCCTTAAGCACCTTCTTGTTCACGTCCTCATTGGTCTCGCCGAAGTATTCTCTTCTCTCAGAATGTCCGAGAACTACATACTTCACACCTGCATCAACCAGCATATTCGGGGAAATCTCTCCGGTATATGCTCCGCTTTCCTCGAAGTACATATTTTCTGCGCCCACCTGGATATTGGTGCCCTTTGCAGCTTCCACGACCGGAACGATGTCAATTGCCGGTACACAGAATACAACGTCAACTTCTTCATTTGCAACCAACGGCTTCAGTTCTTCTACCAGAGCAACAGCCTCGCTTGGTGTTTTGTTCATTTTCCAATTGCCTGCAATAATTTTCTTTCTTGCCATGATATGGTCTCCTTATTTTTTGTATATAAATTCTATCTTAAAGTCCAATGCATCTTTTTGGTACGGAATGTTCTCCGCACTTCGTTCGGAGAGCTAAGTAAACTCTAAACTCAGCCAGACACTAACGCGCCTGGTATTTCTGGGTATTTACTTATCATTCGCCGCCGCTACTCCCGGTAACTCTTTTCCTTCCAGAAATTCCAGTGATGCGCCGCCGCCGGTGGAGATGTGGGTCATCTTGTCGCCGTAGCCGAGCTGGTTGACTGCTGCTGCAGAATCTCCGCCGCCGATGATCGTCACTGCATCTGTATCAGCCAGTGCCTTTGCCACCGCCTCTGTTCCTGCCGCAAACTTGGGCATCTCAAACGCGCCCATCGGTCCGTTCCAAACAACGGTCTTTGCTTCCTTTACTGCGTCCGCATAGATCTTCGCAGTCTCCGGTCCGATGTCGAGCCCCTGCCAGCCATCCGGAATCTCGCCGTTTGCAACAACCTTGGTATCTGCATCATTGGAGAAATCATCTGCGATCACATTGTCAACCGGAAGCAGAAGCTTCACGCCCTTATCCTCTGCCTTTTTGATCATATCCAGTGCATACTGGCAGTAATCTTCCTCCAACAGAGACTTTCCTACGCTGCCGCCCTGCGCCTTGCTGAATGTATAGGACATTCCGCCGCCGATGATCAGGGTATCTACCTTCTCCAGAAGATTCTCAATGACTGAAATTTTGCTGGATACCTTGGCTCCGCCCAGAATCGCCACGAATGGACGCTCCGGATTGTTCACTGCGTTGCCCAGGAAATCAATCTCTTTTTGCATCAGATAACCTACAGCAGCCGTATCAACAAACTGTGTCACGCCCACGTTTGAGCAGTGCGCCCTGTGCGCAGTTCCAAACGCGTCGTTTACAAATACATCGCAGAGGGAAGCCAGGTCTTTGCTGAATGCTTCGCCGTTCTTTGTCTCTTCGATCCGGTAACGGGTATTTTCCAGAAGAACGATCTCGCCGTCCTGAAGCGCCTCTACCGCTGCCTTTGCATTCGGTCCGACTACTTCCGGATCTGCCGCAAATTTTACTTCCTGGCCGAGCAGTTCAGATAATCTCGATGCAACAGGAGCCAGGGACAATTCCGGCTTCGGCTCTCCCTTCGGTTTGCCCAAGTGTGAACAGAGAATAATCTTTCCGCCGTCCGCAACCAGCTTCTTAATGGTTGGAAGCGCTGCAACAAGACGGTTCTCATCGGTAATCTTGCCTTCGATCAACGGCACGTTGAAATCGCATCTTACCAGGACTTTTTTACCCTTTACATTAATATCGTCTACTGATTTTTTATTAAGCATGTAATTGCCTCCCTGTTTTCGTTTTAAAAAATGTGCGTAAAGACGCACCCCTGCGGCGGCCGCAGTGCGACATCTACCTTGCACGCCGCAGTGCGCATCCCCCGGAGGGTTTTATCATACGATGGATTTTCCTGTAAAACAAAGGAGTTTCGCTTGCGAAACTCGCGCCTGCGGCGGCCGCAGTGCGACATCTACCTTGTACGCCGCAGTGCGGATCCCCCGGAGGGTTTTATCATACGGTGGATTTTCCTGTATGATAAAAGAGATCCGGTCCATTATAAGACCGGACCCCTTCGTGAGTCTATTTCAGAATCAAATCTGACAAATTCAGTTTTCTCTGAAAGCCTGTCCTACAGTAATGTTCCAAAATGCTTGATTGTTCTTACCATCTGGCTTGTGTAAGAATTCTCATTGTCATACCATGAAACAACCTGTACTTCTGTTGTACCGTTGTCAAGCGGCATAGCCATTGTCTGAGTAGAATCAAACAGAGAACCAAATCTCATACCAACGATATCGCTGGATACGATCTCGTCTACATTGTAACCGAAGGACTCGTTAGAAGCAGCCTTCATAGCATCGTTGATCTGATCAACAGTTACGGTGCCTTCTACTACTGCTGTCAGGATTGTGGTAGATCCGGTCGGAGTCGGGATACGCTGAGCAGCTCCGATCAGTTTTCCGTTCAGTTCCGGAATAACCAGTCCGATTGCCTTTGCAGCGCCTGTGCTGTTCGGAACGATATTCACTGCTGCTGCACGGGATCTTCTCAGGTCGCCTTTTCTCTGCGGTCCGTCAAGTGTCATCTGGTCGCCTGTGTAAGCGTGGATGGTGCACATGATACCGGACTTGATCGGTGCAAGGTCGTTAAGAGCCTTTGCCATCGGTGCAAGGCAGTTCGTTGTACAGGATGCTGCGGAGATGATCTGATCATCCTTTGTCAGCTTGTCATGGTTCACGTTGTAAACGATAGTCGGAAGGTCATTTCCAGCCGGAGCTGAAATGATTACATACTTCGCACCTGCATCGATATGAGCCTGCGCTTTTGCCTTGGATGTATAGAAGCCTGTACACTCCAGAACAACGTCTACGCCGATCTCTCCCCAGGGAAGCTCTGCAGCGCTTGCCTTAGCATAGATCTTGATCTCTTTGCCGTCAACTGTGATAGAATCTTCACCTGCAGTCACCTTATCTGCCAGTTCATACTTGCCCTGTGTTGAATCATACTTCAACAGGTGAGCCAGCATCGTCGGGGATGTCAGATCGTTGATCGCTACAATCTCAAAACCTTCTGCTCCGAACATCTGTCTGAATGCAAGACGTCCAATACGTCCAAATCCATTAATCGCTACTTTTACTGCCATGATTAATTCCTCCTAAAAGTTTAAAATGTTAACTGTGACACAGTTATTATGGTGAACTCTCAACAAACCTAAATCAGGCGCAGTTTGTTAAAGATTCATCAACTAGAAATATTGTACTAAATGGGGAACAAAAATTCAAGTCCTAAATCCATTTTTCTGGAAGTTTGTGTAAATCTTATACCCTGCCTATAAATCCTTTAGTTACTTTTTATAGCCATGCTTCATTACAGTTTCCGGAATACCGGCTTTCTCTCCAAAAATTCCGTATAATACTCAAATCCACATTCCCGAAGTATCTCAGCCGCCCTGCCAAATTCATACGCAATGTGCTCCGGCTTATGCCCGTCCGCCCCCACGGTGATGATCTCTCCGCCAAGCTCCCGGTAGCGCCTGAGCACCTCCGGATGTGGATGACAGAAGCCAAGCCCGTATTTCAGCCCCGCCGAATTTAGTTCAATTCCCTTGCCCATCTCAATGATCTGTTTCAGAACCGCATCCAGACAGGAGGAGAACGCCTCATAAGAGTATTCCTTTTCCTTGTATGTCCCGTACCGCACAATATAATCGATGTGTCCCAGCACGTCAAAAGAGTCCGTGTGCCGGATGCTTTCCAGCGTCTCCTCGAACGCCAGGCGGTAGAGTTCTCTGTCCGAAAGATCAGCAAACAGATCCCGGTAATAAGGGTCTTTTTTGTTCACCACATGAATCGAACCGATCACAAAATCAAAAGGATATTTTTCCGTAATCTCCCGGCAGAACGCCCCTGCATGAGGCTGCAGTCCCAGTTCAATCCCGATGCGCACCTCGATACGCCCCGCATATTGTCCGCGCAGCTCTGTCAATTTTTGAACATATGCATCCGTATCAAAGAGAAACGCATCCTTCCCCAGTTCCTCAGTGAACGGATAATCCCAGTCCATGTGATCTGTGATACAGATTGCTTTCAGTCCTTTTTTCAGCGCCCCTTCTATCATTTCTTCCGGCGCGGTGCTGCTGTCCGTGGAAAACGATGTATGCATATGACAGTCGCTCGTAATCACATCCTTACTCCTCCCGCTTTTTTCTTTTGTTTTATTTCTTAAAATGTAGAGAATCATACCTCCCCGATTCTATAGGATCGTGCCGCCTCCCAGGATATATTCCCCGTCATAGAACACCGCAGCCTGTCCCGGTGTTACGGCCCGCTGAGGTTCCTCAAAGGTACATGTCACCTCATCTTCTCCGGTCTTTTCGATGATCCCCCAGACTCCCTTATGGTTATAGCGTATTTTTACATAGACACGCCTGGGTTCGGGCAGATCTTCTTCAGACATAAAATTCAGATCCGATACCCTCAGGGAATCCGCCAGAGATTCTTCATGAGTCCCGATGACCACCTCATGGGTCTTTGGCCGGATTTCCAGGACAAATGCCGGATACCCCAAGGCCAGCCCCAGGCCCTTGCGCTGCCCCACCGTATAATGGATGATCCCCTTGTGCCGGCCAAGCACCCTGCCGTCCGCCGTCACAAAATTTCCTTTGGGAATCTCCGTTCCTGCGTTCCTTTCTATAAAAGAAGCATAGTCTCCATCAGGTACAAAACAGATATCCTGGCTGTCCGGCTTTTCTGCCACAGACAGGCCGATCTGTTCCGCTATCCTCCGGATCTCCTCCTTGGAAAATCCTCCCACCGGCATCAACGTCCGTTTCAGCTGCTCCTGAGTCAGGTTGTACAGCGCATAGGTCTGATCCTTTGCCGATGCGGCCGAGCGCCGGATGGAATATCTTCCGTTCGGAAGCTGTGCCACTCTTGCGTAATGCCCGGTGGCAATATAATCTGCCCCGATAGACAGGCTCCTGGAGAGCAGCGATTCCCATTTTACAAAGCGGTTGCAGGCGATACAGGGATTAGGGGTACGCCCCCGAAGGTATTCTTCCGTAAAATAGTCGATCACATGCTCCTGAAATTCCTCCCGGAAATTCATCACATAATAGGGAATGTCCAGGCGGGCCGCCACGCGTCTGGCATCCTCCACAGCGCTCAGGCCGCAGCACCCGCCGTTTTCCTCCTGAAACTCCCGGGCTTCTTCCTGCCAGACCTGCATGGTGACTCCGATCACCTCATACCCCTGTTCCTTTAACAGATATGCGGCTACGGAAGAATCCACTCCGCCGGACATCCCCACTACTACCCTGCTCATCAGTATTCCTCTGCTTCCTCTTCTTCACCCTCGTGGATATCTGCCTTCGGCTTTTCCAGCCCTTCGATCTTGATGCCGTGCTTTTCCGCATAATCCCAGAGAGCCGCATGAATCGCCTCCTCTGCAAGCAGAGAACAGTGTACCTTCACCGGCGGCAGTCCATCCAACGCCTCCATCACCGCTTTGTTGGTAACCTCCATCGCCTCCTGCACGCTCTTACCTTTCACCAGCTCCGTAGCCATGCTGCTCGTAGCCACTGCCGCGCCGCAGCCAAAGGTCTTGAATTTAACGTCGCGGATGATCTGGTTGTCATCGATATCCAGATAAATGCGCATGATATCTCCGCATTTCGCATTTCCCACCGTACCTACGCCGCTTGCATTTTCAATTTCTCCAACATTCCTTGGATGCTGGAAATGATCCATTACTTTCTCTGTATACATAATCCTTCCTCCTGGTCTATATACTTCAGTTCTTCCCCGAAGCACTTATATATCAAGCATTTCAAGCCTGTTCCTTTTTAACAAAATCCTCATACAGCGGGGACATGTTCCGCAGATTCTGAACAATCTCCTTTAATGCCTCCACCACATAATCCGCCTCTTCCATTGTAATCTCCTCGCTCAGCGTCATTCGCAGGGAGCCATGGGCGATCTCATGGGGCAGGCCGATGGCCAGGAGCACATGAGAGGGATCCAGGGATCCGGATGTGCAGGCCGAGCCGCTGGATGCACAGATGCCCTTCATATCCAGCATGATCAGCAGAGATTCCCCTTCCACAAAGCGGAAGCTGAAATTCACATTGTTGGGAAGCCGTCTGGTACGGTCTCCATTCAAACGGCAGTGGGGAATCTCCGACTCAATCCTGGACATCAGGTAGTCCCGCACCTCCCGCTCTTTCCCGGTACGCTCTGCCATGGTCCGGGCCGCACGTTCCGCCGCGGTGCCGATCCCCACGATACCAGGTACATTTTCCGTTCCGGCCCGGCGCCTTCTCTCCTGGGCGCCTCCATGGATAAAGGAACGGATCTTCACCCCTTTACGGATGTATAAAAAGCCGATTCCTTTGGGGCCGTTGAATTTATGCCCGCTCGCGCTGAGCATGTCAATGTGCATCTCATCCACATTTATCGGAACCTGACCGAAGGCCTGCACCGCATCTGTATGGAACAGGATACCGTGTTCCCGGGCAATCTGCCCGATTTCTCCGATGGGCTGTATCGTGCCGATCTCATTATTTGCAAACATAACTGAGATCAGGATCGTGTCCTCTCTGATAGATGCCCGAAGCTGTTCCAGATCCACCAGCCCGGCTTCATCCACATCCAGATAGGTCACCTCATAGCCCTTCTTTTCCAGGTATTCGCAGGTGTGCAGAATGGCATGGTGCTCAATCTTGCTGGTAATGATGTGCTTTCCTTTGGAGGCATAGGCTTCCGCAGCAGCGATCAGCGCCCAATTGTCCGACTCGCTCCCCCCTGCCGTAAAATAAATCTCTTCGCTCTTAGCACCCAGGATCCCGGCGATCTTCTCCCGACATCCGGTGATCACTTCTTTATTTGCCGCGGCAAATCCATAGATGCTGGACGGATTGCCATAATGCTCCGTAAAATAAGGAAGCATGGCCTCCACCACTTCCGGCGCTGTTTTTGTTGTAGCCGCATTGTCCAGATAAATTAATTTTCCCATATGTGTTTTCCTCCTGAAATATCATGCCGGTCATGATACCGCGCAGCCCGCCGTATGGTGTCCCGCCGGTAAGATAACGATTTCCCGCATCCTTCTTCGTCTGTTCAGACGCATCATACATTTCACTAATTTTTACAGATATTCCGGTCCGGCGCGTCCTGGCAGCTCCGCTTCCGGCTCTCCTGCACCAGCTGGTCCAGCATAATCTCATCCACCGTCCGGTTGATGCTCTCATTGATCCTCTGCCAGACATATTTTGTCACACAGCTGTCCGCGATCTGACAGCCCTCTTCCGGGTTCAGCCCGGAGCACTCCACCGGATCCAGGCTCCCTTCCAGCGCCCGCAGGATATCTCCCACGGAAATATCCGACGCGTCCCTCGCAAGCACATATCCGCCTCCTGCGCCCCGCAGACTTTTCACAAGCCCGCCCTTTTTCAGCATCGACATCAGCTGTTCCAGATAGCGCTCCGAAATATTCTGCCGGTCCGAAATGCTGGTGATGGACACCGGCGTTTCCCCGCTATACTGCGCCAGATCAATCAATGCACGCAGCCCGTATCTGCCCTTCGTTGATAATTTCAACCTTCTGTCCTCTACTTCCCGGGCCGTAATTTTTCGAAACATACGCCGGATCTGCGGCTTACTGTTCCAAATCATTACCCCAACATCTTAATTCCCAGTATTCCAATCCCTAGCGTTTTAATTCCTATAAATTCACTAGGATATCTTTCCGTAATGTAGAATAACACCTGTCTTATGTTCTGTCAACCCCAAAATATGAATATCATTAAAAAACCGTAAAACTACATAAAGGAGTTTTACATGTCCAGAAAGCAAACCATCATCCGCGGGACCATCATTCTGACCATTACCGGCTTTTTTAGCCGGTTCATGGGATTCTTTTACCGCATTTTTTTAAGCCGTACCTTTGGGGAGGAAGGCGTGGGGCTGTACCAGCTTATTTTTCCTGTTTATGCGCTTTGCTACTCTCTCACGACCGCAGGAATCGAGACTGCCGTATCCCGGACCGTAGCCCGCAAAGTCTCCCTTGGAAAAGAACGGGAGGCGCGGGAGTTTCTGCTGACCGGGCTTTCCCTGTCCTTCCTCCTGGCCTGTATCTGCATGGTGGCAATGCAGAAAAATGCAGCATTCATCGCTGCCGAAATCCTGGGCGATGAACGCTGCATCCCTCTGCTTACTATTTTATCTTATACGGTCCCCTGTTCCGCCATACATAGCTGCATCTGCGGGTACTGCTACGGACTCAAACAGACCTCCATTCCGGCGGCAGCCCAGCTGATCGAGCAGACCACCCGCATAGCCGGAGTCTGGCTGCTGTATCGAATCCTGATCCAGGATCAGGGAAAGGCCCCTATTACCATCGCCGTCTGCGGCCTTGTGATCGGAGAATTTTTTTCCGCCCTGTACACCACCAGCATCCTGCCCGGCTTCCTGAAAGGCCGCAGCATCCTCAGAGTCCTGCATCGGCGCTCTTCTAGTCTCCCAGAAAAGCGGGCATTTCCTTCCATGACCGCCAGGGTCTTCTGCCGGAATCTGAAAGAACTGCTTCCCCTTTCCGTCCCGCTGACCGCCAACCGGGTCCTGATCAATCTGCTGCAGAGTATCGAAGCCATCTCCATTCCCGGCCGCCTGCAGCGTTTCGGACTTGGCGCCTCCGAAGCCTTAAGCCTTTACGGCGTACTGAATGGAATGGCGCTGCCCTGCATTTTATTTCCTTCTGCAGTCACCAGTTCCATTTCCATCATGCTGATGCCCACCGTGGCTGAGATCCAGGCCGCCGATGACCGTCATGAAATGCTGGATATCATTAAGAAAGTAACCGGCGCCTGCTTTACCCTGGGACTGTTCTGCTGTCTCGTCTTCCTGCTGTTCGGTTCCTGGGTCGGAATCACCCTGTTCGGCAGCCCGGACGCCGGAAAATTCATCCTCACACTGGCCTGGATCTGTCCCTTCCTCTACACCAACAGCGCCCTTTCCAGTATCATCAACGGACTAGGAAAAACAAGCAGCACCCTGTTCGTTAACACGTTCAGCCTTCTGATCCGGATTGCCGGGGTGTTCTATGCCATCCCGCGGTACGGGATCCAGGGTTACCTCTGGGGCCTGCTCATCAGCCAGCTTGCCGCCACCCTGTTGTCCGTCTGGATCATCTATCTCAATACCAGAAGAAAGGCTGTCCTCAGATAATTCTTTCTCCCGGTCAGGCATCCGCGGAGAAAGATGCCGTTCCCCCATAACTGCTGCGGCCTTCGTCTGCAAAACCATAGGAATGGTATCGCCGACCTTCGTCCTGCACCCGCCTACATCCCGGCCGTTGTCCGCACCAGCCTTCCCCCCAGCCGGCTCAGCAGTTCATTGGTGATAGTCCCGCTCCGGTCTGCCAGGTCCGCGGCCGTTACCTCCAGACCGCCGTCCCAGCCGACGAAAACTGCCACATCTCCCACGGAGATCCCTTGTGCGTCAGTGATATCAACCATAAGCTGGTCCATACAGATCCGGCCGATCACCGGCACCCTTTGTCCCCGGATCACCGCCTGGATCCGGCCGCAGGAGAGATTGCGGGGCAATCCGTCTCCGTAACCCATCGGAAGCACTGCGATCCGGCTGTCCCGTTCTGCGGTAAATGCCCTGCCATAGCCCACACTTTCGCCCGTTCGGATCTTCCGGACCAGAACCACTTTGGATTTCAGTGAAAGTACCGGCCGCAGGTTCAATTCCAGCCTGGTCCGGTCGCCGGGCGCGCTCAGTACCCCGTACAGGGCAATCCCGGCCCGCACATAGTCACAGGGAAGCTCCGGATAATTCAAAAGCCCGTAGCTGCTCTGGATATGCACCTTCGGAATGACAATGCCTCTTTCCTTCAGCTTTTCCAGCAATCCATAGAAGCTCCCGATCTGCTGTTTTGTGTATCGGACATCCTCTGCTTCCAGACTGTCGGCCGTACAGAGATGGGTATAGATCCCGCAGACCTTGAGATTTTTCATGGTAAATACTTGAGCGATCTGCTCCACAGCCTCCTTGCCGAAGCCCAGCCTGTGCATTCCCGTGTCTACCTTCACATGCACCTTTACGGTCTGCCGCTGCCGGTTTAAAAGCCGGGCATACCGATAGTCGATCAGCGTCTGCGTCAGGTCGTATCTGCGGAGTTCTCCCGCCCTTTCTGGATCCGTATACCCCAGGATCAGGATTTCCCCGGAAATACCGAAGCGGCGCAGCCGGATTCCCTCCTCAACGGAGGCTGCCGCAAAGGCGTTTACCCCCATCCGGCTGACACAGACCGCCGTCTCATACATCCCGTGTCCATAAGACTCTGCCTTCATCACTGCCATCAGCTCGCACCCCGGCTGCATGGCCCTTCTTAATTCGGTTACATTGTGCCGCAGGTTGTCCAGATCCAGTTCGATCCATGCGCGGTCCTTCCCCTGTACCGCAGAATGCTTTCCGCTATTCTTCTTTTTTCCATACAAACCGGTATATAATTCTGCGGCCGCTATGCTGCATCCAACGGACAGGATGCTGACGGCCAGAAAATGCGCCAGGCTGTTTTGGATCAGCAGGCTTTCCAGTCCGGCCAGCTTGGCCAGGAGCCGGACTCCGACGATCATCATTGGATGGATGATGTAGATCAGAAGCGCCCAGGTCCGGATCCTTTCCTTCCGGCTTCCCCGCCGGAATAGAAGCAGACGAAGCAGAAAGTACATACAGGGCAGCAAAAACAGATACATACTGTCGTGACGCTGAATGCCAAGCTTGCGGAGCAACAGTCCCTCGCACGACATCAGCAGGAAGGAGATTCCCAGGCCTGCCCCGCAGATCCGTAGAGATAATCTCTCCCCTCTGGCCGCTTCCTCCGCCGCCATTCCTCCCATCACCAAAAACACCGGTGCAAAAAAAATACCGTTTCTCGTATAGTCTGTGATCTCGAAAAGATTCTGATAAAATACCGAAAGGATCTGAAGCTTTTCTGCGATCCCGTAATAGCTGTCTCCCAGCAGCCCCACGGTATAAAGGCCCAGTGTGACGATCAGCGCTTTTTTGAACCCAAGTCTCCTTACCGCATACCATGCGATCCCTGCGCCGAGCATGGAGGCCGGAAGATACCAGAGATGATACATGGTCCCGTCGAAGACCAGGTCCTTGATCAGCTCCGGCAGAAAATGCTTCCCGGAAAAGTATCCGTTGTACAGATTCAGAGGCAGATAGACCGCAATCGAGATTCCATAGAGGACTGCCGTTTTTTTGAGAAATGCCCATAGCCTCCCGGCATCACAGGCGTATTGAGAGATCAGGAAAAATCCCGATGCCATCAGAAAAAAAGGCACTGCCATGCGGGCTATGACCCGAGTCAGGAAAAAGTCGCCCGTTTCGCTGCAGGAGGCCAGCGGGGAGGTATGGATCGTAATCACCAGCAGCGCCGCCGCAAGCCTGAATTCATCAATTCCTGTATAAGCTGTTCTGTCATTCATAATCTCTTCTCCATCTGCCTGTCGGGCCAGCCTGTATCGTAAACCCATAGCTCTGCTGACATCGCCGGGTCACAATAAATCCGTCCACATTATTGCCGGATATCATGCAGAGCGAATCCTCGGGCAGTGTGATCGCAGTCGTTCCTGTTTGAAATGCCTCTGTATAAAACACCTCCGTCACCTGACTGCCCTTTGTCCACCGCAGCGGGCTTTTACAGGAGAATTGTTTGATCCAAGCCATATATTCCTCCAACGTCAGTCCGTATTCACTCATGATCTCGGAATGTGGATACCCCACATACCGGAAATGCCATGGCTCATGACCGATTCCCGTGATCCCTTCCTTCCCCTTCGGGTAGCGCTCGATAAAGCCGTACGCCGGAGCAGTTCTTCGGAATCTGTCACAGATTCCCTCATAAGGAAATTCCGGACAGATAAAATCAATGACTTCCTGCTTTAAGCCCAGATCAATCGCCAGGCCGGTCTGATGTTCGCTGTGGTTGGGAACCGCCACATATTTTCGGGTGTATTCCTCTCCGTTCTCCCGCAGGGAGGATTGAAAAATCTCAGTCTGTTCCTCTGCGGAACGATATCCGCTCACCGGGACGATGCTGTCCCGGCAATGGAGCTTGTCAAAGATCAGGTGGAGGATATACACCGCCTCCCGCATCAGAAGGATGTCCGGATATTGTACGTTCACGGGCAGAAGCCTCTCCTCCCCGTTCTCCCGCAGGGGATGATCCGCATTGACCAGAAGCAGGCTTCCCTGATATATTTTTTCATCCGATAATTTCAGCTTCATCATAGGTACAGTCCCAGCAGCCTGTCCAGCAGTTCTCCGAAGTTCAGGCCGATTCCTTTCATCATATTTGGGTAACGGCTGTGGGAGGTGAATCCGGGAATGGTATTCACTTCGTTGAAAACGATCTCCCCTGCCGTATTTAAGAACATATCCACTCTGGCAAATCCGGAGCAGCCCAGCGCCCTGTAAATGGTTTTTGCCGTTTCCTGGATCCGCCTTTCCGTCTCTTCATCCACCCTGGCCGGCATATGGATTCTGGAGGTCTTTAGCGTATATTTTTCCGTATAGTCGAAAAATCCGTCTGCCAGTTCGATCTCGTCCACTCTTCCCACGAGCAGATCCTCTGTTCCCAGCACCGCGCAGCCTACCTCAAAGCCATCAATATTTTCTTCGATCACAGCCTTGTCATCATGCTCCAGGGCAAGTCTGACCGCTGGTTCCAATTCTCTTTCCTCATAGATCTTCGAAATCCCGAAGGAGGATCCTGCCCTGGCCGGTTTGATAAAAAGAGGGTATCTCAGGTTTTTCGTCTTTTTTCCCGGCTTTTCCATCTCCCACCGATCAACGGTCACCGTGCCTGGAACTGTGATCCCCGCCGCCTCTACAACCCGGTGAGCCAGATCCTTGTCCATGCAGAGCGCAGAGGATAAGGTATCACAACCTACAACCGGAATACCTGAGAGTTCAAACAGCCCCTGCACCGTTCCGTCCTCTCCGTTCTTTCCGTGCAGCACAGGAAATGCCAAGTCCAGACGAACCATCCGGTTTCCCTCTGGCCGCAGCTCGATCAGGGCGGATTTGGTCCGGTCCTGGGAAACTGCCACAGGGATGAGATGAGCCGCATCTTCATACCAGATATCCTTTTGGATCCGTTCCAGGTCTCCCTCGTACCGATACCAGTCTCCCTGCCTGGTGATCCCAATCCGGATCACCTCATATTTTTCCAGATCTAGGTTCGCCAGCACCGAACACGCGGACTGCAGCGACACCTCATATTCTGTTGAGCATCCTCCAAAAATAACTGCGATTCTTTTCTTATCCATATTGATTCTCCTCCTGTGATGATTCCGTCAGCTCCAAAGCACGCAAAGAAGAAAACTGCCGTAAGTGCTGCACCGTCCGCAGCCGCAAAGCGGTGTTTATTCACTGTACGCTGAATATAAAAACAGCAATCTTTGTTCTGACACAAGTATTGTATCAAAATAAAGATTGCTGTTTTTCGGTTTATTCCAAAGATTTTCCTACTTTTTTATCTAGAAATTCTTATGATTTTCTTAACAGGCAGAAACACCAAAACGGAGTTTCCATTTGCATCCTGTCAGTTTAGATACGGAACGCCTGCCCAATCCTCATACATTGGTATTCAGATTTTACCGCATGGAAGCGTCACTTCAAATTCGATCCTCTCGTCCTCGCTCCTGGCCGTGATCGACCCCTGGTGCAGCTCCACGATCTCCTTTGCAATGGCAAGTCCCAGACCGGCGCCGCCGCTTCGGGAACTCCGCGCGGTATCAAGCCGGTAGAACTGCTCGAAGATCCTCTCCAGCTTTTCCTTCGGGATCGTATTGCCCCGGTTGGAAAACCGGATCTTCATATATTCCCCTTCCTGCGAGGCGCCTATCCGGATCGTACCGCCTTCAAAGCTGTAGTTGACCGCATTTCTCAAAAGGTTGTCCAGGACACGCTGCATCTGATCGACATCGCATCTCAGCGTCATATCCCGTTCCATCTCCAGGCTGTACGTCAGATTTTTCTCTGACAGCATGGGCTGAAATTCATAAGTCAGCTGTTCCAGAAGGCGGGTCAGGTTCACGCTGCTGTATTCCAATGTAATACTGGAAAGACTGAACCGAGTGATCTCAAAAAACTCATTGATCAGGTCCTCCAGCCGCTCCGCCTTTTCCAGGGAAATGGACAGATACTTTTCCCGCAGTTCCTCGGATATCTGCCTTTCATCCCGCAGAAGGGTCAGGTATCCGATCACAGAGGTCAGCGGCGTTTTCAGATCATGGGCCAGATAGACCACCAGGTCATTTTTCCGCTGCTCCGCAACCGCCGCCTCTGACTTTCGCCGTTCCAGCGTGTGCCGGATGTGATTGATCTTCCGCTCCGTCAGAGACAGCTCCGGAGAGAGGATAACCTCCCCCGGATTTTCCTCGATCAGGGCGTCAATGCCCCGGTTGATCTCGTAAAAATATTTCGTAAAATTCCTTAAATAGATCCACATGCTGGCCAGAAACACAGCAAACAGTCCCATGAGCCAAAACCATTCCAGGCGGTTCCTGAAGATCAGCTGATAAGCCTCCAGTGCCCGATCATAATCGTGGTAGATAAAACGGTTCAGAATCCCGACCATAAAGTTCGCGAACCGTCCAAACAGATAAAGATCGCTGAAAATAAGAAGCAGAACCGCATCTGTTATCAAAAGCAGGATCGTGCGAACAAACAGCGTAGTCCGCAGCTGTCTGTAGTGACCATCGCGTTTGTATCTTTCTTTTTTATTTTTTTGCCGCTTCCCTTTTTTCCTATTCAACCGTATACCCCACTCCCCACACTGTTTTTACAAATTTCGGATGTCTCGCAGGCTCCTTCAGCTTTTCCCGCAGCCTCCCGATATGTGCCATCACGGTATTGTTATTATCAATATACTTTTCGCCCCAGACATTCTCAAACAGTTCCTCTGAGGAGATCACACTCCCCCTGTGCTCGCACAGATGCCAGAGAATGGAAAATTCTATAGGCGTCAATGCGATCTCTTTTCCGTAAAGCATGCACTTGTGGGTATTTTTATTGATCGTCAGCCCCCGGATATCATATTCTTCCGCCAGATGAGCCGCTTCTCCCCCCGAAGTGCCGCCATGATTATACTGCATATACCGGCGGAGCTGCGTCTTGACTCTCGCCACCACCTCCAGCGGATTAAAGGGCTTGGTAATATAGTCATCCGCCCCAATGGTCAGCCCCATGATCTTGTCCATATCCTCCCCGCGGGCCGTCAGCATGATGATGGGGTAAAAATGCTTCTCCCGGATTTTCTGGCAGATCCGGAATCCGTCAATATCCGGCAGCATCACATCCAAGATCGCCAGGTCAAACGGCACAGTCTCGACATATTTCAAAGCCTCGATCCCATTGTAGCATTTCCAGACCGTATATCCGTCATTCTGAAGGCAGACCTCAATCAGATCCGCAATCTCTTTCTCATCATCCACGATCAGAATCTTTCCGTCCATATCCGTTTCCTCTTTCTATACGATTCCCAAAAAGGCTTTCATCCATACCGGATTGACATACGCCTCCATGACCAGCCCCATCAATACCATCAGCACTACAAACACAGTTTTCTGCTTATTCCACCGATTCCGGGGATACATCCAGCAGTACCAGAGCACCACGATACAGGCAGGGATATAACACAAGAACTGGGGCAGGATCCCTACAACACACAGGATGATCCCTTTCACTCCCATCCCCACCACAGCCATGGTCAGCAGCATCCCGCTGGAAAAGCCCGTCCAAAGCAAGAAAGCCGCCGCCCCTAATTTTCTCAGCTTGGTAAAGGCCATGCCCGCAAGCAGCAGCGCCGGGAACAGGCGCACCCGTACCAGATA
The DNA here is from genome assembly GCA_000403295.2 of Lachnospiraceae bacterium M18-1. Classification (GTDB taxonomy): domain Bacteria; phylum Bacillota; class Clostridia; order Lachnospirales; family Lachnospiraceae; genus Schaedlerella. Next base: position 227,274 of record KE159610.1, read on the forward strand.
AAGCATATATTCCCCGGCAATGATCTCCACCGCCGCATACTGCCTCAGGAAATACGTGCTGAAAATGCCCGGCTCCGCAATATACTGCTTTACGATAAAATTCACATATAAGATCCCCAGCAGAAACCCCGGCAAAAAAAAGGCCAGCATCTGCTTCTTTGAATGAAGTATCCTCACACCGTTTCCTCCCATCGTCCCGATGCTGTGATAATCCACAGCCTCAAGGCCGCAGAGTATCGCTCGATACTTCATTATATGCCGGTCATAATTCCTCCATGCCTGTTATCTGTAACGTATTATACCTGTTGACATTTACCTGACAGTAAGGGGCTTGATGTCTGAAACCGCTGTTTGATCAGTCGCATGCCCCGCAGCAGGTGCAAGGCACCGTAAATCGTAACCAAACCCCTCTCAGTCGGTATATTTCGCCGCATATGCCAGCAACGATGACACGGTCTTGCCGTCCTCGATCTCCCCGAAAAAAATCTTTTCTTTCAGGTCTTCAATCGAATAAGCTTTCAGGTCAATAAACTCATCCTCGTCCAGATGCTGCTTGGAGGGAATCAGATTTCTTGCCACATAGACCTCGATCCGTTCATTGCAGAATGCAACGGTCGTCCGAAGCGTGATCAGCCATTCCAGATTTTCGCAGCGGTATCCTGTCTCTTCTTCCAGCTCCCGGCCCGCGCATACGATTCCCGGTTCATCTTCCGCATCCAGCGCTCCTGCCGGAATCTCCAGCGTATACCGCTCCAGTGCATTGCGGTATTGTCTGACCATCAAAATCTTCCCGTCTTCCGTCACCGGCACAACAGCCGCCGCGCCTTTGTGCCTGATAAAATCCCACAGCGCCGTATGGGTTCCATTGATCTCCATTGTGTCCTGATAAAAATCCAGGATTGTTCCTTTATACTTCAACTCTCTTTTGATTCGTTTGATCTGTTCACTCATGATTATCCTGCTCCTGTTTTCACTGCCGCCCGAAAAATTCCCAACCGGCGGCGGACGCATTACGGCATCCGTTTCCTATGCTGCAGTATATCCCCGACAATGCATCTGCACACTGTAATATTCAAAGAAAAGCCCCTGTCTTGCGACAAGGGCTGTACTTTCATAAGCCGGTTTGATCATGTTACTTCGCATAATCTGTTACCCGCGATTCGCGGATCACATTTACCTTAATCTGTCCCGGGTATTCCAATTCATACTCAATCTGCTTTGCAATATCCCTGGCCATAAGTACCATATCATCATCCGATACCTGCTCCGGAACTACCATAACTCGAATCTCTCTACCTGCCTGAATAGCAAAAGACTTATCCACACCCTTAAAATGATTGGTGATCTCTTCTAATTGTTTTAATCTGTTTGTGTATGTTTCGATGGTTTCTCTTCTGGCGCCCGGCCTTGCCGCTGAAATCGTATCAGCCGCCTGAATCACACATGCGATCAGGCTCTGGGGCTCCACATCTCCGTGGTGGGACTCCACCACATTGATCACTGTCGGGGATTCCTTATACTTCCTGCAGAGATCTACACCGATCTGGATATGAGATCCCTCCACGTCGTGGTCAATGGATTTCCCGATGTCATGTAAAAGACCTGCACGCTTGGCCATGCGGACATCCAGCCCGATCTCACCGGCCAGCAGACCGGAAAGCTGTGCAACCTCGATGGAATGCCGCAATGCATTCTGGCCATAGCTTGTGCGGAACTTCATACGCCCAAGCAGACGAATCAGCTCCGGATGGATTCCCGGCACACCGACCTCCAGTGCTGCCGCTTCTCCTTCTTCCCGGATCATAACGTCCACTTCCTTTTGCGCCTTCTCCACCATCTCCTCAATCCTTGCCGGATGAATACGTCCATCTACGATCAGACGTTCAAGAGCAATCCTTGCGACCTCTCTTCGGATTGGATCAAATCCGGATAATACAACAGCTTCCGGCGTGTCATCAATGATCAGTTCTACACCGGTCAATGTCTCAAGGGTACGGATATTCCGTCCTTCCCTTCCAATGATCCTTCCTTTCATCTCATCGCTGGGAAGCTGTACGACTGAGATCGTGGTCTCCGCTACATGGTCTACGGCGCATCTCTGGATCGCGTTGACTACGTACTCCCGGGCTCTCTTGTCCGCGTCTTCCTTAGCCTGCATCTCCAGATCTCTGACCATCTTTGCTGTGTCATGCTTCACATCATCTTCAACAGTTTTCAACAGATATTCTTTTGCTTGTTCGGAGGTAAGTCCTGAGATTCTTTCAAGTTCCTGTACTCTCTTTTGTCCGAGCTCTTCCACTTTGATCTCTCTCTGCTTCAGTTGCTCTTCCCGCGCTGTAAATTTTGCTTCGCGATGTTCCATTGCATCGGCACGTTTATCGACAGACTCTTCCTTTGCAAGCACGCGCTTCTCATAACGCTGCAATTCGTTCCGTCTCTCCTTCGTCTCCTTCTCAAGGTCATTCTTCGTCTTGATAGACTCTTCCTTGACCTCTAACAGAGCTTCCTTCTTCGCTGCTTCAGCAGTTTTCACGGCATCGTCTATAATCTCTCTTGCCCTGGTCTCCGCATTCCCGATCTTCGAGTCCGCGTCATTCTTCAGCTTGGAGACCGTAACAAGATATGTGACTACGCCTGCTATCAACGCGAGGGCTACAGCAATAGCAATACACCATTGTATTGGCACAGGAGCACCTCCTTATTTAATTTTCATTGTACATTTATAGAAATACAACAGTTAAATTTTATACTGTTTTCACAACTCTGTCAAGCATTCTCGTCAGATTTTTGGTAAAGGTTTTGAATTTCCCTGTTGATATCCTCATAGCGAAAGCCCTTCCGGGACAGATAACCGCACAATTTGCGCACTTCTTCCCTTGAAGCATGGGCAAGATCCATCCGTTTTTTCTCGATAATGCGGCGGATAGCGTCCCCTTCCCCCTCCTCTGGATAGCAGGATGCAAATGCCTCCTCAATCTGCTCCTGGGGCACGCCCTTATTGCAGAGCAGAGCATAAATTTCCTTTTTGCTCTTTTTATCCCTTCTGCTCTCGATAAAGCTTTCCGCATACCGCAGGTCATTGAGATACCCGAAAGAGCGGACATAGGCAAGGGCTTCTTCTACAATATCTTCCGGGTAGAGCCCCTGTCTCAGCTTCTCCCGCAGACCCGATTCTGTCCGGGCCATATCCGTAAGAAGATGCATGGCACGCAGCTTTGCGCGCTTTAAGATCACGTCTTTCCGAATCTTCTGGTATGTCTCTTCCGGCAGTTCTTCGTCCTCCTCAATCCCGAATCGGGATAACTCCTTTTTATATAACACGAAGGCGAACTCTCCGTCCAGCTCTACCCTGTACTTTGCTTTTGTCAGTTCCTCTACTTTTGTTACGGTCATCGCCAAACCTCAATTCTCATTCCGCAGGCTTTTCTTCCGCCTTAGAAGCACTTCCTGAGTCCGCCTTTCCTTTGGTCTTTTCCGTGCCCTTCTCCTCGGCCTTTCCCTTTGGCTTCAGCTTCAGGTCGTCGGCACCGCCGTCCTTTGCATCCTCTTCCAAGCTGTAGTGCTCCCGAACCTTCTTCTCGATCTCCTCCATGATCTCTGGATTGGCTTCCAGATAAGTCTTAGCGTTCTCACGGCCCTGGCCGATCTTATTGCCTTCATAGGCATACCAGGAGCCGCTCTTCTTGATCACATCGATACTGACTGCCAAATCCAGAACATCCCCGGACCGGGAGATTCCCTTTCCGAACATGATATCAAATTCTGCCTCTTTGAATGGAGGTGCGATCTTATTCTTCACGATCTTGATTCGGGTACGGTTTCCGACCATCTCCCCGCTCTGCTTTAATGTCTCGATCTTGCGCACATCCATCCGGACGGAAGCATAGAACTTTAAAGCGCGCCCGCCTGTGGTCGTCTCCGGATTCCCGAACATCACTCCCACCTTTTCACGGAGCTGGTTGATAAAGATCACCACACAGTTGGACTTGCTGATCACCGGAGTCAGCTTCCGAAGTGCCTGAGACATCAGGCGGGCCTGCAGTCCCACATGGCTGTCCCCCATATCCCCTTCGATCTCCTGACGGGGTACCAGAGCCGCGACAGAGTCGATCACGATAATGTCGATAGCATTGGAACGGACCATCGTCTCCGCGATCTCCAATGCCTGGTCTCCGCTGTCCGGCTGAGAGATATATAGTTCGTTGATATCCACACCGATATTCTTGGCATAGACCGGATCCAGCGCGTGCTCCGCGTCAATGAAGCCTGCAATCCCGCCTCTCTTCTGTACTTCTGCGATCATATGTAAAGTAACCGTCGTCTTACCGCTGGACTCGGGCCCATAGACCTCGACTACACGTCCCTTGGGCACACCACCCAGCCCCAGCGCCAGGTCAAGACTCAGGCACCCGGTGGGTACGGTCTCCACATTCACATGTGCGCTGGAATCCCCCAGCTTCATAACCGTTCCTTTTCCAAAATCCTTTTCCAGTTTTGCGATTGCCGCATCCAATGCTTTTTTCTTATCTTCAACTACATTTGCCATAATTCATTCTCCTTTTTTCGAACAATTGTTCGCTCTTTTCTTATCTTATTATATTTTCTGCAAAATGTCAACAATAAATCTTAGTTTTTATATGACTGAAATCAGTCACTGGTTACTGTTCACACCCTCGCCGGGTGCTCACAGCAACGAATCCGGCCTATTGAAAGTTGCCTTACGGCAAGAGGCCGGATTCCAGCCCCAATAATGTACTGCCTGTGACCGTGCAGCGTAGTGCACGGTCCAGGAGTGAACAGTAACAGTCAATGTTCGTAACCTAACCGTGCACTTGCTGCACGGCAACCATTACAAATCCCAGACATAATGAAAGCCGGCAGACGTACTGTTTCCTGTCCTGCACCCAGGAATAAATCACTGCATATATAAATACGGAGTCTTTTATAATCTGCACGCTTTCGATTTTTCTTCTCCATATACATCAGGGAATTCTTGAAGAATATCAGATGATATAAAGCAGATGCCTGCCGTACAGCCAGATACGCTGTACAGAATCCCGCGGTTTTTCAGCGGTCTCATTCATCTTACCATACTCCTTGATGATTCACAAGAATTTTTTCATCTGTTTCGTTACTATCCGCACCCTGACGTTTCTCCTCATTATCGTCTGATTATTTGATAGTTTTATTGCAATTTTCAATCTTTTATTTTTTTCATATTTTTCCTTGCATTTCCAGTCATTCAGTATTATAATAATTCATGTGCAGATATAGTTCATTGGTAGAATGCTAGCTTCCCAAGCTGGAGAGGCGGGTTCGATTCCCGTTATCTGCTCTGTCAGACTGTCGGTTTTACTGGACTTCCATTATTTGTAAAATCAATAAACCAATAAAAAACCTATCAAGCAGATATTGATAGGTTTTTTATTGGTTTATTGATTTTGTAAGAAAATAGTTCTGGTTCTCCACTACGCTGCACAGTCACCAGTACGATATCCGGGCTGCAGTCCGGCCCGGTTCCATGCATTTGCCGCACAGCGCCGGGCCGTTAAAAGAAGGTATTAATCCTGTGACAGTATCGCCTTCCATCATATACAAGCATTTTTAATCTTCTTAGTTTGCTTCCAATGACCGCTTCTTTGTGATCGTCACTTTCTCGTCATAGCATGCAAAAATCGCATCCACCTTTTGTCTCTCCGGCTTCGGCGTGAACAGGCTCACCAACGGCACCACGATCAGACCTGCGATCATGGCGAACGCTCCGGCATTGATCGGCGAAGCAATGTATCCAATGAACATATTCGACACGGTGATACCTACCCCTGCGGCAAAGCTTGCCCACACTGCCGCCCTGCTCACGCCCTTCCAGTACAAGCCGTACAGGAACGGAGCCAGAAATGCACCTGCCAGCGCCCCCCAGGAGATTCCCATAAGCTGCGCGATAAATGTAGGCGGATTCAACGCGATCACTACGGATACCACGATAAAGAACACGATCAGGATCTGCATGGTCACAACCTGCTTCTTCTCACTCATATTTTTCATTACCCGGTCTTTGAGCAGGTCCAGTGTCATGGTAGAACTAGACGTCAGCACCAGAGAAGACAGCGTGGACATGGATGCGGACAGCACCAGCACCACCACGATTCCGATCAGGATATCTGGAAGGGTGGACAGCATATAGGGAATGATGCTGTCATAAATCACTGCACCGGTTTCTTCATGATACAGCGCGTCATTATCGAAGAGCCGCCCAAAGCCGCCCAGAAAATAGCATCCGCCGGATACCACCACCGCAAACAGTGTGGAGATCACAGTTCCTGTATTGATAGCCTTTTCGTCCTTGATCGCATAAAATTTTCCAATCATCTGAGGCAGCCCCCATGTTCCCAGGGACGTCAATATAACGACTCCCAGCAGGTTCAATGGATCTGGTCCGAAGAAGGAGGTAAATGCCCCCGGCTGCCCCTGGGTGACCGGAATGTCGCTGGGAATCTGCGCCATCGTCTGGATGGCATTGAGAAAACCGCCCTGTCCGCTTAAGACTGCGCCGATCACTGCTACGATTCCACCCAGCATGATGATTCCCTGGATAAAATCGTTGATGGCAGTTGCCATATAACCTCCCAGGATCACATAAACTGCAGTAAACACAGCCATCACGATAACGCAGATTGTATACGGAATATGAAATGCCATTCCGAACAGCCGGGACAGTCCGTTATAAACCGAAGCCGTATATGGAATCAAAAATATAAATACAATAACAGATGCCGTCACCTTCAACGCGTCGCATCCGTACCGCTCTCCAAAAAAATCCGGCATAGTCTTGCATTTCAGATGCTGAGTCATGACCTTCGTCCTTCTTCCCAGCACAACCCAGGCCAAAAGGCTTCCGATCACCGCATTTCCCAATCCGATCCATGTGGAGGCGATTCCGTATTTCCACCCGAACTGTCCGGCATATCCGACAAAGACCACCGCCGAAAAGTAGGACGTTCCATATGCAAATGCCGTCAGCCAGGGCCCTACGCTGCGCCCGCCCAGAACAAATCCGTCCACGCTGGAGGCATGCTTTCTGGAGTAGATTCCTACATAAACCATTACCGCAAAAAATACAATCAGTAAGATCAGTTTCACTGCCATTTTCTCATCCTCATTTCCTTTTTTGATACTAGCTCGCTTTAAAGCGTTGCGCTTTAAAGTATTAAAGCACTGTAACATAGTTTAACACGGAGTTTCCTCAGTGTCAACATATTCTTTGTAAAAACCCCTGTATTTTCGGCGTTGTTTGTTGTTGTAAGCCATCCTTTTTTCCTCCAATCTGAAATTTTTGAAAATGTTAAAATCCAGATGGAGAAGGTGCAGAGCGACGACGAATACCAGATACAAACCTGTGGCATATCCTGATAAAAACGACAAAAGAAAAACCGCAAAGGTTCTGTGACCCTTACGGTTATAAGTGATACTAATTCTGTTAAGCTGCATTGCATGAGCAGATAGATTACTGCCCGAAAAAAGAACATAAAAAATCCCTCCAAACTTCAAAAACAAAGTTCAGAGGGAAATAAGGTATGACAAAACTTCCCACCATAACTCTGTTTTTTATATGGAGGGCTGCAACAATAAGCGATGATAAGTTACCATTTCTTATTGGCAATTTCTATTGCTTCTTTTCCTGTCATATGCTCAACAGACAGTTCCATCATGCATAAAAGTTTCCATTCTCTTGCAATTTCTTGATTCCTGTTTTCAATGCCATCTGTTGGATGATATTTAATTGCTAACTTTTCAATTGCTTCTCTAATTTCATTTTCATCCTTCAATATGCGTATTTTACCAAATACAATCACACTCCTAAAATACGTTGTATATTCTTCTGGGAATATCTCGTCTTGTGCGATTACACAAAAGGATGCTTTGCTGCATTTCCTTATGGCATCTATTTTGTGTCCTGTTTTTGCACCGTGAAAATAAACTTTAAAATTTTCATAAACATAACTGATGGGAACAGCATAGGGGTATTCATTATCACCCAGTAATGCTAATACCCCAGAAGTTCCTTTCTCAAGTATTTCAATATTTTCTTTATTGCTTAAAATTTGTTTTTTTCTCCTCATTTCTCTGAACATATCTTTTTACCTCTTTTATCCTTTAATTGTTCACCAAGGCAATACAATCGTTCTCTTGGCGTTTCTGCATTCTTGACCAGTTGATAAATCCATAAATATCATTTACTAAAAACACGACAAAACAAATAGCGACAGACAAATACGATATATCAGAAGTTGTTGCTAACACCCATAAAATAATAAGCACAATATCATTTGCGGCATAACCGATTGCATAAAATGCACTCCTCCTAAAAGTCAGATAAACCGCAAGAAAACTTGTTGTGACAGATAGCGTGCTCGGTATTAGGTTTGCCGTATGAAAAGCTGCCAAAATATAATAAAAAACAAGTGTAATAGCTTCTGTCAATGTTATCATAAAAATAATCTCTTTTGCTTTTAATCTATTTACTTTTACTTCTGCCTTATTTCCGTTATACGGATTTTTCAACCATGAAACTAATGCAAAAACAGCCATTGGGGCTGTCATTCCCAAATAGGTTATCATCTCCCCATAATAAGCAAACGCAAAAGATATGACCCCATATAATATACTAAATATGACCATAAGAAACTGTCCGAACGGATTTCCCTTTGCATTAAAGATTAGCGATGTTACACCAATGAAAGAAGCAATAAGTGTTAAATAATTTTCTCTGTCAAACAACAAAAATGATACGACAATGAAAGCCACTGAAATACGCCATAACAATATCTCTCCTTTTGTAAAATAATCAAGTAATGATTTTCGTTCTCTCATATGCATATAATTACCTCCTAAAATAAAATAAGCACCCGACTACACATCTTCAAAGACCTAACGATGTGTAACGAATGCTTTCGCTTCTCTACCCGGTGGCAGACTATTGTTTACTTAACTTTAGGAAGTATAGCACAGCAAAACTAGGAAGTCAATAGTTTTCATAAAGTTCTGCAATTCTGCAATTAGACTTTTGGATAGTGCCAGAAACCTAACTTTTCCTCTTTTAGGCGTTCCGTTATGCCCTGTGCCTGTTTCATGCCCTCTATGAGCCTTTCAAAGCATTCCTGTGCCTGCCTGTCTACATTGGAAAGGTACATATTCAGCCTGCCGCTTGTGAGAAGATTGGTGTATGTAACCTTGCGGTACTGCTTCAGATAATCCAGATGCCGCTGTTCTCATATGCCTATCGGCTGTTCTTGTTCAGTAGGTAATCTTAAATCTGGAATCAGATACCCATTTTTTTCATGATATCGATAAAATCAGAATTGCGGTCTGAACAATTTACACCGATTATCTGACACTCTCAATCAAAAAGTGGTTTCCTGGTATAGCCTTTTTGCTGTTCATATTTATGTATTACTTGTGTATTATGTGCGCAATCTAACAGCATTTTACACAAGCTTTAACATTGAACAATCGCTGTAAATACGCTATACCTTAGAATTACAATGTGTTCAAAGTTTCCTCAACCCTTACTATAGTGATTGGTCACACCTTGGCCATGGATGGCGATTGGTCAGGGTGTGACATACAACTTACTATATCTTTATTTCATCCTGTCCACTCTGTCCTGGATGGTCTTGTTGAAATTCTCAATCTTCCGGCTGTACGGCTCGCTCATATACTTCGAGCTCAGCATAAAGTCTGCTGTCGCCAGGTTATTCGCGATCGGGATATCATATACCACCGCAATACGCAGCAGCGCCTTGACATCCGGATCATGCGGCTGCGCTTCCAGCGGATCCCACATAAAGATCATAAAGTCAATCTTTCCTTCCACGATCTTCGCACCGATCTGCTGGTCACCTCCCAGCGGACCGCTGCAGTAGCCCTTTACAGGCAGGCCCGTCTTCTCTGCGATCAGCTTTGCCGTCGTCCCGGTGCCGCAGAGAAAATGTCCTTTCAAAATCTCTTTATTCCTGTCACACCAGTCCACCAGTTCCTGCTTCTTACCGTCATGGGCAACCAAAGCAATGTTCTTTGCCTTGCCGATCTCCATTGTCACAAAATTTTCATTTAACATCTTGAATACCTCCTTCGTATCCATCACTGTCTAACCCCTGCGGGTGCGCACAGCATCCTCAGTCTATCTGTTCCATAGTCTCAAACCGGACAGACGCCAATGCCCCCATCACTACAGTTACTATGATACTATAGATCAGGATGATTGGAAAGACCAAATTGACATGAATCAGTATCCCCGCTACGACCGCAGCCATGATTCCAATTCCTATGATAAACATCTGCATAAACATCCTTATGATATCCTGACCTGTCTTTCCCAGGAAGTCCCCGACCATGCACTGGACAACCACCCTGGTATACATCTTATTTGCCTGCAGCACCGTATAGATCAGAACTGTCATCAGAATCATCCCCGGTGATACGCCCCACACCACCCCCATAGGAAGGCATAACACGATTCCGTCAGCAAATGCTTTTACATGCTCCATCAGCGTAGCGTACCAGAGCTTTTTAAAAGGCGTATCCGGAATCAGGAACAGATAAGGACTTTTCAGCTCCGTTTCCCATTTTCCCGTGATTCCCGAAAATACCAGCGTCATGTAAGCCGTCATTCCCAGCAGGAAAAACTGGGGAACCTCTGTCCTCGCAACGTTCTGCCTGAGTGCGAACGCCATGACCGCAGAGGCTGCCAGGTTGATCACAGTGGCCTTGGTAAAAATAAACCATCGTTCCTTTTTGTATTCCAAAAGCTGCCGATAAAAGACCGCCTTTGCTCCTCCAGCCCTGTAGTTTCCCGAAATCCGTCGGAATTTTCGTTTCTTTTCCCCGATACTGGTGACCATCTCTCCGCTGTTTTTCCTCCGCCTCATCTCCGCGTAATCATCCGCAAATTTCGCAGCGTCCTCATAATAGGCGCCTTCGCAGCGCATATGCTTTGCCGTCAGAAATGCGGCTGCCACCGTACAGACATACAGGGCCGTACAGACCATATTCAGGGTCGTGGGGCCGATCAGGATCAGCCGATAGGCCGCAATATTCCATCCCACTACAGGGATCATCTGGAGTCCCGGCCAGTCAAAGAAGGCGGAAACCGAATCCAGATCAAAGCCTTCCCGCCGGAAATACAGAATCAAAAGCAAAGCGACCGCCCCGAGAAAGATTTTGATTCCCATACAAAGACCTTTAATGAAGCGTTCCGACAGACTTTCATTCGTATACAGGAATACCATCAGGCTGACTTCCAGTAAAAGCTCCAGGATGCAGCACACAAAGAAGAACAGCGCCATCCTCCATGGCTCCACACTGAATACGGTCACACCGGCCAGCACGAACAGCAGGCTGACGATCACGGAGGTCAGATAGTTCATCCAGGCGCTGTGGACCAGGATCAGCTTTGGACTGATGGGCGCCGGAAATACAAAATGAGGATGCGCCTGCCGGAATATGACCCCTTTTCTGGACGAATAAGCAATAAAATCCGCCAGGAAAATATAGATCGACCACACAGAAACCAGAGCGATCAGGCCGTCTGCGGAATCAAACCGCAGCTCCGTCACAAGCCTTCCCAGCACAAACAGAACATAGGCCGCATACACTCCGAGAAAAATGATCAGGATCAGGGTCACCGGTTTTTTCAGCGCCCGCTTTACACTATTGACAAAAGACCTCCAGGTCAGATATAACAATGCCCTCATCGCTTTTCACCGCCCGTCATCTCAAAGAACAGATCGTCCAGATCCTTTTCCCCTACATCCTCTTTCCGATAAGATCCAATGATATGGCTCTGATCCATCACGAACATTACGTCCCACAGTTCCTCCACCATCTCCAGCATATGGGTGCTGATCAGCACGGTCACTCCCTGGCTGCGGAGCTCAAGCACCACCTTTTTCAGTTCCTTGATTGCCTGGGGATCCAGCCCCACCATAGGCTCGTCGAAAAGGATCACCTTGGGCTTGACGGCGAGGGCGCAGCAGATGCTGACCTTCTGCATCATACCCTTGGACAGTTCATTTCCAAGCTTATCCTGCTTGTCAGCCAGTTCAAAACGCTCAAATAGTGCCTGCACCTCTTCCTCCGTAATGGTACTGGAATATGCTTTCCGGATATATTCTACATGCTCCCGGACCGTCAGCGCATCAAACATGGCCGGGATCTCCGGCACATATCCAAAGATCTTTTTCGCCTCAAGCGTCCTGGAGGACATCCCCTGGATCCCGATCCGCCCCTGATACCGCAAGAGCCCTGCAATACTTTTGATGATCGTAGATTTTCCCGCCCCATTGGGGCCAAGCAGGATCCCCACCTGGCCGTCCGGCACGAAAAAGCTGACCTTGTCCACAGCCAGATGCTTTCCATATGATTTGCTCAATTCCTGAATCTCTAACATGATTTCTTATGCCTTCTTTCCTGTCTGATGCATTTCACAGTTCTTCCGTATCTTCCGATTCCTCAGGCTCATCTTCCATCTCGATGGGATCATAATACCGGATCAGCGCCTGGGTCCCCAAATCCCCCATGCCTTCCGCTTCCAGTTCCTCGCAGCCTGCAAGCACAGTGCTTAAGACATCCAGGGAAAGTCCGCTCATATTTGCCTCGATCAGGGCCAGCCGCATGTCTTTGATAAAATGCTTCATAAAAAATCCCGGCGCGAAATCCTCCTTCACGATCTTGGGCCCCAGGCTGTCCAGCTGCCTGCTGCCTGCTGCGCCTGAGGAGACCGACCGCAGCAGCGTGTCCGGATCCAGTCCCTTTTCCTTTGCATAGGCAATGGCCTCGCAAACGCCTGAGAGCGCTCCTGCGATCATGATCTGGTTGGCCAGCTTGCAGTGCTGTCCGCAGCCCGCCTTTCCCTGATAGTTGATGTTGGTCCCCATGGCCTGGAAAAGAGGCATACAGGCTTCAAAGTCCGCCTCGTCGCCGCCTGCCAGGATGGAAAGAGTCCCTGCCTTTGCTCCGGTATCTCCTCCGGTCACCGGCGCATCCAGGACACGGCAGCCCTTTTTACTTCCTTCCCGGTAAATCTTTTCCGCAAGCTGGGGACTGGTAGTCGTCATATCGATCAGATAAGCTCCTTCTTTCACATTGTCCAGAATATTTCCCTCATCAAAATAGACCTCTTCCACGTCCTGCGGAAATCCCACGATGGTGATCACCGCGTCCCGCTCCTTTACACAATCAGCAATACTATCGTAAAAAACCGCGCCCTCGCTGATCACATCCTCCACCTTGGATCTTGTCCTTGCATAGATGTGCAGGTCAAAACCTGCCTTCATCAAATTGCGCACCATGGATTTTCCCATGATCCCCACGCCGATAAATCCGATACTTTTTATTTCTCCCAATGTTCTGCCCTCCGTATTAATCCTCTGCCTTCTCTACAACTTCTCCCTGCTTCTTATAGATGCTGCCGCCCGGAACGAATCCCCGTACAGAGGACAGCGGATAAATATTCGTATGCGCTCCGACGACAGTCCCTGGATTGAGGACGCTGCCGCAGCCCACTTCCACCTCGTCTCCCAGCATGGCGCCGAACTTTTTCATCCCGGTCTCGATATTTCCTTCCGGAGTCTTTACCACTACCAGCTTTTTATCTGACTTCACATTGGAGGTGATGGAGCCTGCACCCATATGGGACTTATAGCCCAAAATAGAATCTCCCACATAATTATAGTGTGGAACCTGCACCTTGTTAAACAGGATCACATTTTTCAGCTCTGTGGAATTTCCCACCACTGCACCTTCCCCCACGATGGCATTTCCCCGGATAAATGCACAGTGGCGGATCTCCGCGTCTTTCCCGATGATGGCCGGCCCGTTGATAAATGCAGTAGGCGCCACCTTCGCAGACCTGGCGATCCAGATATTTTCTCCCCGTCTCTCATACTCCTCCGGTGAAAGAGAGGCGCCGAGTTCCACGATAAACGCGCTGATCCTGGGGAGCACCTCCCACGGATAGGCCACCCCATCAAACAGGGGGGCTGCAATGGTTTCCTCTAAAGTATAAAGTTCCTGTACGGTTAATGCTTTCATAAATGATCTCCTTATCATTTTTTATAGAATTGCGACGCCTGTTCATAGCACGTCCTGAGCTGGAACTGGTTGCGGAGGTTCATCACCACATCCGTCCGGCTGACGATAAAATGGCTCAGTTTCTGCATGTATTCCTCCGGCGTGATCGTTCCTTCCGCCACATACGACAGCCCCTTTTCCCAGCTTGCCGTCAGCTCCGGGTTCAGGAGAGAACGGATGGAATGATCCACCACGTCATAGATCATCTCACCCTGCAGGGTGGGCGTAATGATCTGGGTCTTTTTATTTAACGCCAGATACTGAATATTCATCAGCTTTTTCAGGATCTCCGCACGGGTGGCGCTGGTCCCGATCCCGCTGCCCTTGATCTGGGCCCGGAGCTCTTCATCCTCAATGAGCTGCCCCGCGTTCTCCATTGCCAGGATCATGGAACCAGAGTTATACCGCTTCGGCGGCGAAGTTTCTCCCTCCTTGATTTCCAGCCGGTCCACAGGAAGAACGGCCCCTTTCCTGAGTCCCTGGACAGCCTGGAACAGAGCCCTGTCTACATTCTGCTTCTCTCCTCCGTCTCCTTCTGCCTCTCCGTCTTCCCTGGCCGTCTTTTTCGGCTGGGGAACGCCCGTCACTTTTAAGTAACCTTCCTCCGCCAGCACCTTGAAGCCGGAAAAAAAGCTTTCTTCTTTAATCTTTGTTACGATGGATATCTTTTGATACACTGCCGGCGGATAGAAAATGCTCAGGAAACGGCGTACAATACAGTCGTAGATCTTCCGGGACATTTCCGAGACTGAGCCCAGGCTCTGAAGCCCCTGTCCGGTAGGCACGATGGCATAATGATCCGTGATCTGCTTGTCATTGACATACCGGGTCTTTGCCAGGTTTTTATGATTCCCGAACTGCAGGATATCCTGCAGATAAGGCGCTGCCATCTGGTATTTGGAAAGCCCGTTCAGATTGCGGCTGATCTCCTTCGCCGCCGCTGTGGACAGCACGCGGGCGTCAGTACGCGGATATGTGACCAGCTTTTTCTCGTACAGTTCCTGCACGATCCGCAGCGTCTCGTCGGGACTGATCTTGAACCGTTTGGAACAGTCGTTCTGCAGCTCCGCCAGATTGTAGAGGAGAGGCGGATTCTTCTTTTCTTTTTTCTTTTCAATGGAGACCGCCTGACAGGTGACCGGCTGCCGTGCGCCTGAAGAAGCACCGTCGTTTTTCCCCTGTGCGGGCAGATTTCTGCCTCCAGGAGCTTCTGCGTCTCCCTGACCGCCCGTTAGGTATGCGATCAGTTCCTCTGCCTTTTCCCGGGTCTTGAATCCATTTTCCTTATACAGGTCAAAAGACTCAAACCACCGGGAGCCCTGAACAGCCTTCCACTCTCCTTCAAAGGTCTGGTCATTGACCCTGATCGTACTCAGGACACGGTAAAAGGGCGTTTTCACAAAGTCCCGGATCTCCCGCTCCCTGCGCACCACCATCCCCAGCACACAGGTCATCACCCTGCCCACCGAAATCGCCGGCCGGTCTTTCGTGCGGAGATAACTGGAAACACTGTCTCCATATTTTAAGGTCAGCAGGCGGGAAAAGTTGATCCCCATCAGGTAATCCTCTTTTGCACGCAGGTAAGCAGAGGCGCTCAGGTTGTCGTATTCCGACAGATCCTTTGCCTCCCGGATCCCCCGCAGAATCTCTTCCTCGGTCTGGGAGTCGATCCATACCCGCCTGCGCTCCTTTCCCTGCACATGTGCTTCCTGCTCAACCAATCGGTAGATATATTCCCCTTCCCGCCCGGAGTCGGTGCAGACATAGATGCACTCCACATCCTCCCGGTTCAGGATTTTGCTGACGATCCGAAACTGCTTTTCCACAGCCGGAATCACCTCGTACCGGAACTCTTCCGGCAGAAAAGGCAGAGTATCCAGACTCCACCTTTTCAATGCAGGGTCATATTCACCTGGGTAGCTCATCGTCACCAGATGCCCGACGCACCATGTCACGATGGCGTCCTCTGCCTCCAGATAGCCGTCACCGCGCCGTACATTCAGTTTTAAAGCCCTGGCAAATTCCTGTGCAACACTTGGTTTCTCTGCTATATATACTGCTTTCCCCATAGATTTATGCTACCCGTTCCTTCTGTAATCAATTCCTGTGCGTCCGGCATATCCTGTCACTCAAAAACGGTACACTGCCGCCCGGATCAAACCGATTCGATTTTCTCCAAAACCCATGCAGCGCCAGATTTGATACTTTACAGGAATTACCCTTCCCTGCGGAAGCGATATGCCGTCACCGTATGATATGCCTGCCCCGCCTTACACACGGAGCTCGGAAAATTTTCATGATGGACAGCATCCGGAAAATACTGGGTCTCAAAACAGACCGCAGCACGGTACGGATAGACCGCACCATCTTTTCCGGCTTCCTGATCAAGGAAATTGCTTGTATACACCTGTATGCCTGGCAGGTCTGTATACACGTCCATAACGATACCGCTTTCATGTGCGGCCGCCTCCGCTACTTTACCAAATTTTCCGCCATTTTTCAATACCCAGTTGTGGTCGTAGCCCTTTCCAAGGCGGATTGCTTCAAAGTCAGAATCAATCTCATGGCCGATCACGCGCCCGGCCCTAAAGTCCATAGGCGTACCGGTCACATCCAGGATTTCTCCTGTCGGGATGGAATCGGCGTCCGTCAGGGTAAAGGCATCCGCATCCAGGGTAACCTCATGAGAAAGAATATTTCCGCTGTCATGTCCATTCAGGTTAAAATAACTGTGGTTCGTCATATTGATAACCGTATCCGCGTCCGGAACCGCATCATATGTAAACCGCAGTTCATTCTCCTCTGTCAGAGCGCAGGTGATCTTCATATCCAGCTCCCCCGGGAAGCCCTGGTCCCCGTCCGGGCTGTGCAGCAGGAAAGTCAAATGGTCATCCGCAGT
The DNA here is from genome assembly GCA_000403295.2 of Lachnospiraceae bacterium M18-1. Lineage (GTDB taxonomy): Bacteria > Bacillota > Clostridia > Lachnospirales > Lachnospiraceae > Schaedlerella. The sequence continues at coordinate 244,303 of KE159610.1, forward strand.
CTCTATTGCTTCCCAGAAGCGCTTGTTATAAACCTCCGGCCCGCTGTGCAGATTGTTGCCGTTCTGATTGGCTGCCAGCGGATAGGTCACACCGTTCAGTTCAAAGGAAGCCCCTCCGATCCGGTTTGCGTTGCGGCCCACCGGAGCGCCGATGGATTCCGTTCCCGCCTCGTATCCGGCCGCATTTTCATAGCCCAATACCACGTCCCGGAGCCGCCCTTCCCTGTCCGGCACAAACAGCCTCACCAGCGATGCGCCGTAATCCGTAAATTCCGCCGACATACCGGCATCATTTGTCAGAGTGTACAGTTTTGCTTCTTTCCCGTCCTTTACTGTTCCAAATGTACTGATCTTGATTGGTTTCATTTGTTTCCCTCCACTATTTTCTTTTTTTAATCTGAACAACGGGGACCGCTTCACGCAGCCTGGACAGGAGCGACTTCTTTTCCTCGATCCGTTCCGGCCGCTTCGCATGGAGCGCTTCTTTCATGAAGATTTCCTGTGCGCAGATCTTCCTCTCCCCGTCCTTCTTTTTCTGATAAATCCCGTCGCTGGTCATGACCCTGGCTTTTACATTGTCCGCGAGCATGATACCCAGATACCGCACAAGCTGCTTTTTGATGGCTTGATCATAGATCGGGCAGGCCACCTCCACACGTTTTTCCGTGTTTCGGGTCATCATATCTGCGGAGCCGATGTACACCTTCTTTTCATCCCCCGATCCAAATACAAATACCCTGGGGTGCTCCAGATAACGGCCTACGATACTGGTCACGGTGAGATTTTCCGTTTCCCCCGGAATGCCAGGCAGCACGCAGCAGATCCCCCGCACGATCAGATCGATCTTAACGCCGGCTCTGGATGCCTCCGCCACCTTCCGGATAAAGTCAATGTCCGTGACAGAGTTCATTTTCATCAGGACCCTTCCAGACGCCCCTTTCTTGATCTCTTCATCGATCAGCATCAGGACCTTCTGCTTTAAGCTGGTCGGAGACACGATCAGATGCTGATAAGCGCCATGCAGGTTGCTGATAGCCATATTTTTGAAAAAGACCGCCGCATCCTCCCCGATAGCCTGGTTGGCTGTCATAAGGGAAAAGTCGGTATACATTTTCGCCGTCTTTTCATTGTAATTGCCGGTTCCGATCTGAGTGATATACCGAATCTCATTACGGCTGCGGTAGGTGATCAAACAGATCTTGGAGTGGACCTTATACCCCTCGAAGCCATAGATCACGCGGCATCCCGCCTCTTCCATACGCTCCGCCCAGTCGATGTTGTTCTGCTCGTCAAACCGTGCCCGCAGCTCGATCAGCGCCGTAACCTCCTTGCCATTTTCCGCGGCGGCACACAGATATTCCACCAGCCTGGTCTTCTTCGCCAGCCGATAAATGGTGATCTTGATGGTCATGACGTCTGGATCCACCGATGCTTCACGGATGAGCTGCAGGAACGGCTCCATGCTCTCATATGGGTAGGAAAGCAGGATATCCCGGCGCTTCACCTGGGCCATCACGCTGCCCTCCGCCACCGATGCCGACGGCTGGGGGACAAAGGTTGCATCCGTCAGGGAACGCTTCATAGAATCCGGCACCTTCTCGATCACAGAGAACACGAAATCAAGCGTCATTGGCATCTTGGTCCGGAAAATGCATTCCTGGGCGATGTTGAACTTTTCACAGAAAAACTTCTCCATCTCTTTTCCGAGAGGACTGGCCACCTCCAGACGGACCACTGCCATCCTTCTCCTTTTGTGCAGCGCCTTCTGCATCACAAAGCGAAAATCGTCATTGTCCGCATAAGAATCATCGTCAGGGGAAATGTCCGCATTCCGTGTCACACAGATATAATTTTTATCAGACACCTGGTACTGACCGAAGATCAGCTCCATATATTCTAAAATCACCTTTTCGATACGGATGTAGCGCACGTCATGTCCCGGAAGATACACGATCTTGGGCACAAACTGGGGAATCGGGACAATGCCCATCATGGTCCTGTCTTCCAGTTTGAGATTTGCCACAATATAGACTTCTTTATTTAACAGGTGTGGAAACGGATGATTCACATCCACGATCTGCGGGGAAAGCACCGGCAGAACCTGTTCCTTAAAATATTTTTTAATAAATTTCTTTTCCTGGGGCTCCAGTTCCTTGAAGCCCATGCTGCTGATCCCATAGGTGGAAAGCTGCTTCTTGATCTCCGAATAGGTCTTATCCCGCTCCTTGTATAGGGGCGCCACCGCACCGTAGATTGCCTTGAGCTGTTCCCCCGGCGTCATTCCGGATTTTAAGTCTACCTTTTTATTATCCACTGCCGCCATATTTAAGAGGTTGCCTACCCGGATCATAAAAAATTCGTCCAGGTTGCTGGTAAAGATCGAGACGAACTTCATCCGCTCCAGAAGCGGCACGCTCTCGTCCCGTGCCTCCTCCAGGACCCGCTGGTTAAACCGCAGCCAGGACAATTCTCTGTTTTGTGTGTAGCTCATTTTTTCTTTGCCCATCTTCTTTTCCTCCTAGAACCTATCCCTCCAGATACTCTGTCAGCCGTGTGTATTCCCGCTCCATCAGGTGATAACCGTGCTCATAAAATCCTGTCAGGATTTCTGCGTTGCGCTCCAGCCGGGACACAGCCTTGACCTGCGGCCGCAGAACAAAAATCCGGCCCTTCTCTTCCAGACGTTCGATCTGTTCCATGGTGCGATTATAATACAGGCTCCTTGTCATGATGGCCCGCAGCAGATTGGGGTATGACCGGTAGGCCTCCCGGTAGACTCTTGCCATCCCCTTGGACACCCTCTTTTTCCGGTAACCCGGATTCCGGGTCAGGATCACCACGATCTTCTGATTGCCATAGGTCATTGCCCGTTCAATAGGGACCGAATCCGCTAGTCCGCCGTCCAGGCAGGGAATCCCGTCCACCCTCACGACAGGAGTCAAAAGCGGCATACTGCAGGATGCTCTGCAGAGCTTCATCAGCCTGGCTTTGTCCTGACGTTCATCCAGATATTCCGCCTTACCAGTGAGGCAGTTTGTCACCACGATCTCACACTTCATCTCTGATCGAAAATACGTTTCATAATCAAACGGATGTGTCTCATTGGGAAATGTATCAAAAATCATGTCCATATTCATGACGCTTTTTTCCCTGACAAGACTCCGGAATCCATGCACATAGTTCTCTTTTTTGTCTGTCAGGATCATACAGTCTCTTGTCCTGCCAGGCTGTCTTGAGACATAATCCACTGCGTTGCAGGAGCCTGCGGACACGCCGATGACATGAGACATATACAGTTCCTGCTCCATCAGATAATCCAGGACTCCCGAAGTAAATACTCCTCTTGTGGCCCCGCCCTCCAGAATCATTGTTGCTTTCTGCATATTCAAAACCTCGCTTTAAAAATTATACCGTTTTATTATCTCTTCGTTTTACACGGCCTGGCCGGCCGTGAATGATCCCCCTGCATTTCCACAGCTCTCATTTTTTCCAATTATAGCACACATTCTTTCCATTAAGTAGACCTTTTTGCTGAAATTCTAAATGGTACGATGATTTTCCTTGAAAAACAAAAGGTTTTATGTATAATATAGAGGAAGTGACAGTAAAACTTGATAGTTCTCCGGAGGATATCCCTTGCGGAGCAGGCGGGTTCCGCCTGGAAAAGATTCAGAAAAACAGAGGGTTTACAGAATGATCAGTGCAAATAATATTACGTTAAGAGTCGGAAAAAAAGCATTATTTGAAGATGTGAATATCAAGTTCACAGAAGGAAACTGCTACGGCATCATCGGCGCCAACGGCGCGGGAAAGTCTACCTTTTTGAAGATCCTGTCCGGGCAGCTTGAGCCAACCAACGGGGAGATTGCCATTACTCCGGGAGAGCGTCTGTCTTTCCTGCAGCAGGACCAGTCCAAATACGACGAATATCCTGTTTTGGACACCGTCATTATGGGAAATGCCCGCCTTTATGAGATCATGAAGGAAAAGGACGCCATCTATGCAAAAGAGGATTTTACCGATGAAGACGGAATCAAGGCAAGCGAGCTGGAAGGTGAATTTGCCACCATGAACGGCTGGGAAGCGGAGTCTGACGCCGCCGCCCTGCTGAACGGCCTGGGAATCGATACGGAGCTTCATGACAAATCCGTGAAGGACCTGGTTGGTCCGGAGAAGGTAAAGGTACTGCTGGCACAGGCATTGTTCGGCAATCCGGATATCCTGCTCCTGGACGAGCCTACCAACCATTTGGACCTGGATGCCATCGCATGGCTGGAAGAATTTTTGATCAATTTTGAAAATACAGTGATCGTGGTTTCCCATGACCGTTATTTCCTGAACAAGGTCTGCACCCAGATCGCGGATATTGACTACGGCAAGATCCAGCTCTATGCCGGGAACTATGACTTCTGGTACGAGTCCAGCCAGCTCATCATCCGGCAGATGAAGGAAGCCAATAAAAAGAAGGAAGAAAAGATCAAGGAGCTGCAGGAATTTATTTCCCGGTTCAGCGCCAACGCGTCAAAGTCCAAGCAGGCCACGTCCAGGAAGCGTGCCCTGGAAAAGATCCAGTTGGATGAGATCAAGCCGTCCAGCCGGAAGTACCCCTACATTGACTTCCGCCCCAACCGCGAGATCGGCAACGAGGTTCTGGCTGTGGAGGGGCTTTCCAAGACCATTGACGGAGAAAAGGTCCTGGATAACCTGACCTTTACTCTGGGCCACGATGACAAAGTGGCTTTTGTAGGCAGCAATGAGCTTGCCAAGACCGTTTTGTTCAAGATTTTGATCGGTGAGATGGAGCCGGACGAGGGTACCTACAAGTGGGGGATCACCACCTCCCAGGCTTATTTTCCGAAGGATTTCGGAGAGGAATTTGACAGCGATTACACCATCACGGAATGGCTCACCCAGTATTCTGAAAATAAAGATGTAACCTATGTCCGCGGTTTCTTAGGGCGGATGCTGTTCGGCGGGGAGGACGGCGTAAAACGGCTGAAAGTGCTCTCCGGAGGAGAAAAGGTACGGTGCCTCCTCTCGAAGATGATGATCTCCGGCGCAAATGTGCTGCTCTTTGACGAGCCCACCAACCATCTGGATATGGAGTCGATCACGTCATTGAATAACGGTATGATCAAATTCCCAGGCGTGCTTTTGTTCACCTCCCGCGACCATCAGATCGTCCAGACGACAGCCAACCGGATCATGGAAATCGTACCGGGCGGCAAGCTGATCGACAAGATCACGACTTACGACGAATATCTGGCGAATGACGAGATGGCAAGAAAACGGCATACGTATACGGTACAGACTGAAGAAGAGGATTAAAAAATGCCCCCGCCGCTGCGGGGGTTTTCTTCATTCTATATTCCACCGTTTGACAGGCTCTTTATAATAGACCTTACTTTCTTCCGCAATCACCGGCACGCCTTCCTTCACGTCAACGATCGTCACCGCGCAGTTGGCAGGAACCTGCCATTTCCAGAAATCCGCTGCGTCCAGATTCCCCCGGATATGATTCAGCAGTGCGGTCATGGCGGCGCCGTGGGTGGAAAGCAGGATCCTCTTCCTCTGCAGCTGCGGATCTTCACACAGTTCTTTTAAAAATTGTCCGGTACGGTCCATAATGTCAGCAATACTCTCCCCGCCCTTTGCCGGGACAAAATTCCCTGTATCGGTAAAGAATTTTTTGAACGCTTCACTCTCCGCCGCTTTTTCTTTCCCGCTGATGCACATACCCTCATATTCGCCAAATCCCATTTCCTTGATCCCGTTGGATTCGATCACAGGGATGCCTCTGCCTGCCAGTATGATCTCGGCAGTCTCCTTTGCACGGACCAGCGGGCTTGTATACGCCAGGTCAAAGGGGATGTCTTTCATGCCCTCCGCCGTCTCCCGCGCCAGGTGCCTTCCGTAATCATTCAACGGAATATCGGAGAATCCCTGCACTTTCCGCGCTTTATTCCAGTCTGTTTCTCCGTGCCTTACAATGTATAATCTCATCTTTTGTCTCCTTTTTCTGCTGTTGCTTCTATAGTATATATGTTTATACTCATAATTTCAACTTTCAGTTTCAATTTACCCTCCCCGATCCCTTCTGGAATCCGACATTGAGAGCGGCTGCAGCTATGTCTGCGTGGAGCATCAAGATGTGATCGCCGCATTTTATTACCGATTCGGCGAAGTGGACTCTTACCGCCGCATCTGCAATGGGCAGTGGCTTTTCTCGGAGACTGCCGCCCTGATCGCGGCATTAATGTTTTCCCGGACCTCTACGAGATAGGATGCCTTCTGCGGATAGGAGCGGAAGGTAACCTCTCCGTTTTCTTCTTCCATCAGGCACTTCATGACTGTTTCCCGGTCCGTCAATTTCTCCAGATGATACATCGCACGCAGATCCTCCATGGCCCTTTCCATCAGCATCGAGCGAATTGAATCTACCGGCTTCCCATCTTTTCCCGGATATACCAGAAACGGATCCCCTGACGGAAATGCCCCGTCCGCGTCAGTGCATCGGTAAGGATCGATCGGATACATGGAAAACTCGCTGTGATAAAAATTATATCCCCAATGCAGAAAACCGGTAATCGCATATTTATAAAGCTGAATGCCCAAGACCCTTGTCCGGAATCCCGGAAGCACGATAAAACGGTTGGAGACCTCCAGATGCTGGCCGGTACAGTAATACGTCCACAGCCTGGGAGGACGTTTTTTCAGGAATGGTTCTATATGGCTACTGGCACATACCGGCTCTTCCACAGCCCCCTGCTCGTAGAACCTGTACTCGGAAAGCGCGTCTATCATATGATATCCTGGCACATATCCTTTTACAAGTTTTTTTGCATACAGGTAGGACTCCAGGTCTTTTTCCTCCGGCTCGTCCGATATATGGAAATAGCACTGCTTTCCAATACCGAGCCTTTCAATCTCTTCCGTAAAAGACAAAAGAAACACCTGCAGAAATTTCCCGTATTCTTCACTGTCAGCCCTGGTCTCCCATCCAAAGATTCTGCGTTCCTCTCCGTTTATTTTTCCGATGATCTTGGGCGCCGCCTTCGCCCCCCACTGACTGAACAGATGCGAAATTTCAAAAAAACATACTCCGCAGCGTCTGCACATTTCCACCCACCGCTCGAACCTGTCATAGCCAAATTCATAACCCTGATCCGTCACTGTCACATCCACCAGCTGTACGGTACGCCGTTCTCCATTCACAGCGGTGTCCAGCGGCGGAGTAAATACAGGAGTGAGCAGCATATTGCAGCCGCGCCTGACAGCATGGCGTACAAAATTTTCTATGATTTCCCAGTGCCTCTCACTAAATACTTCCACGTCGTAATACTCCGCCAGACAGTCGCAGTGGAACCATTCCGTATGCCGGATCTCAGATTCCGGGAGCACTGTATTTAATATCTCTGCAGTCATATCCGCCTCCGCGGACAATGGTCGCATCCCCGGCGCATGAGCCAGGCTCTCCAAAATGATTTTTACCGGATATTCACCGGCCGGAGTGTCTTCCGTTGCTTCGATATCAATCCACAGGCTCCGCCACTGTCCGGAAACGATCGGGAATCCAAATTCCCCCAGATCCTCCAGCAGGTCCGGATACAGCCCCGGCTCTGTTGTCAGATATCCCTCGTCCTTCTCCATATGGCACGGATAGGCGCAAGGCACCAGTTCCACCTTTTTCACCCTCACCCCAATTCCATCCGGAGCCTCTACCCGGACTGTCCCTCTCTGCTTTCTTTCCACATTTCCATAGTATGCGATCTGGAAAGAAACCGTTTCCCCTTTCAGGGCTGTCAATCGGCTGACTGCCCCGTCGTCCGAAGGCTCCCGGGACGGAAAAACCTTTTCCATGTCTGAGACCAGTTTTACCTGCAGCCTATGTTCCTGAACTTCCATATTCTTATTTTCCTCCTGCCATTCTTTGAACATATCATAGCTATTTTAGGCAGGGCCGTCAATACGAATTTTAAAAGTTCAAGGCCGCATTTATAGATTGACGGAAAGTTGAATTGCCGATATAATGTAGGAAAATGATCTTAGGGTTTTCATGAGCTTTGAGAAAATCCGTGTGCCTGAGGCAGAACTGCCTATCATAAGCACATATGCGAACGAATCATCTGCTGAAAAAAAGATCGAACAGAAAGGACACTGCTATGCAAAAAAGAAGTCTCAAAGAAATATTGCTGCGTATCGTCATCCTCTTTATCGGCCTGACCATCGCCCATCTGGGCGTCACCCTGTTCCTCCTGGCCGACCTCGGCGCAGATCCCTTCAATGTGCTGATCCAAGGGCTGTACCGGACAGCCCAGAACCTGACTGGATGGCTGTTCCTTACACACGGCCGGGTACATATGGCGGTCTGTTTCCTGATCATCCTGGTACTGCTGATCGCAGACCGCAGTTATATCAAGATCGGTACGATCCTGTGCATGATCTGCGGCGGACCTATCATTGACTTTTTTACACTGCTTCTGGGCGGACTCATCCATTCCGGCAATCCGTTTGCGGTGCGGATTCTCGTGCTGGCTGCCGGCTGTGTGATCCTGGCTTTTGGTATGACGATCGTCATGAAATCCGATTCCGGCGTGGGGCCAAATGACCTGGTGGCCATCGTGATCAGCGATAAACTGAAACGCAAATTCAGCATAACCCGTATTGTTGTGGATGTGTGCTTTGTAGCCGCCGGATTTTTGATGGACGGGGCTGTAGGGATCGGAACGATCATATGCGCGGCACTGGTGGGACCGGTGGCAGGCATCTTTCTTCCTCACAGTGAAAAAATCGTAGATCAGATCATAATTTCTGCGGATATCCGGAATACCTGATCCTTCTTTCTGCTTTCAAGAACAAAGAGTTTCGCTTGCGAAACTCGCGCCTGCGGCGGTCGCATTGCGACATCTACCTCATACGCCGCAGTGCGCATCCCCCGGAGGGTTCTTTGTTCTTCTATAGGAAAATTCGGAGAAGTTTCCTATAGAAGAACAAAGAACCCTTTATCGGCTATGCAAAAGCATCTGCCGATAAAGGGTTTTTATACGAAGGTAAGTCCTCGGTGCACTCCTCCTACAACAAAATATTTACAGCTCTACCTCATTCAGATAGGGGTTCTTCGCTTCATAGAACCGCTCTTCCTCCACCACTTCCGCGATTGCCGGATCAATAGGCATCCTGCCGAGTACGGGGACTCCCAGTTCTCCCGCGATCTCGTCAACATGGCTTTCCCCGAAGATCTTCAGCTCTTTGCCGCAGTCCGGGCATTTTACGTAGCTGTAGTTCTCCACGATGCCCAGCACCGGGATATTCATCTGCCTTGCCATATTGTATGCCTTTTTGACGATCATCTGTACCAGATCCTGAGGAGAGGTCACGATCACCACTCCGTCTACCGGTAGAGACTGGAATACAGTCAGCGGTACATCCCCGGTTCCAGGCGGCATATCCACGAACAGATAATCCAGATCATCCCAGATTACATCGGACCAGAACTGGGTCACGACACCCGCAATGATCGGCCCGCGCCAGATCACCGGCGCATCCTCATCCTCCAGAAGCAGGTTCACGGACATGATCCTTGTCCCATCCTTGGCAAGACAGGGATAGATTCCTTCCTCTGTTCCCTTTGCCTGCTCGTGGATTCCATACATCTTAGGGATTGACGGCCCCGTGATATCTGCATCCAGGATTCCTACATTATAGCCCTTTTCCTTCATCATACGTGCCAGGGATGCGGTCACAAGCGACTTTCCGACACCGCCCTTCCCGCTGATGACCCCGATCACCTTCTTCACATTCGAATATGCGTTGGCCGGAGCCCGCAGATCTTCCTTCTTGCTTTCACAATTTCCCGCATGCGCGCACCCTGCACAGGACTCCTCCGTGCATCCGCCGCTATTTACTTCTTCTGCCATATCTTTTTACCTGCACTTTCTTTTTTGATAGTGATAGATTCCTATAAAGCCTCTGCTCTTCGGTTTATCTGAACCTGTTCCTTATTATAACAGAATTTTCAACTATAGACACCATTTTCTTATAATTTTATCAATTCTTCGTTCAAGTCACATTTATCAAAATCCGATCAGCACCGCAATCACCATGACAATAGAGGCCACAGCGAATAAAACTCCCTGCATCTTAATCTGGAACTTCGCCCATTTTCCCCACTCCAGCTTTGCAACGCCGAGTGTACCAAGCAGGCAACCGGAGGTCGGCACGATCAGGTTGGAAAATGCGTCTCCCAGCTGGAATGCCAGGACCGCTGTCTGCCGGGACACACCTACCAGATCTGACAGCGGCGCCATGATCGGCATGGTCAGCGCTGCCTGTCCGGAACCGGATACAACGAAGAAATTAAATACTGTCTGGAACACATACATCAGCCATGCGGAGATAACTGCCGGGAAATTCTGCATTCCGCTGCTGATCCCATGGAGGATCGTATTGAGCACGGTGGGTGAAGACGCATCCGTTCCGCCCAGGATGATGATGATCCCCTGCGCCATACCGACTACCAGCGCCGCCCCAACCAGGTCCGCCGCGCCGCTCTGGAAGGAGGAGGCAATGTCGTTGACGTGCATATCGTTCAGCTTGAAGATCACAGCAATGATACCGGATACCAGACCCATCACAAAAAACTGTGACGCAATTTCCGGAATATAGAAGCCTTTTGCCACAACGCCCCATACTGTCCAGATCATGGTCGCCAGGATTACCAGCAGGATCAGCTTGTGGCCCAGCCGGAAGTCTGCTTTTTTCTCATCGTTTCCTTCAAATTCTTCCCTGTACCGGGTATCGCTGTCATAGGCAACTGAGATCCTGGGATCTTTTTTGATCTTGGCTGCATAGACCATGGTAAACGCCATCCCGATTCCCGTAAATATGAACCAGAGCACGATACGGAAACCAGCGCCGGAGAGCACCGGCACTTCCGCGATCCCCTGCGCAATCGCCAGACTGAAGGGGTTCATCCAGGAAGCTCCGAATCCAATCTGTGTGGCGCAGTATGTCACGCAGACACCAACGACAGCGTCATACCCCATGGCAATAAACATAGGCACCAGGATCATGGCAAAAGGAATCGCCTCCTCTCCCATCCCAAAGACCGCGCCGCCCAGAGAGAACAGGGCAAACAGTACCGGGATCAGGTATTTTTCCGTTCCTTTTGTCTTTTCGATCATGGCCAGGATCCCCTGATCCACGGCCCCTGTCTTCAGCACGATCCCAAAGGCTCCGCCGATGACCAGGATAAATGCCACGATCCCCACTGCGGAACCCCATTTATCCCCGACAGTCAGTCCCTCAAATACATAGTTCAGGATTCCCTGTCCGCCGAAATCCTCGGTTCCAAACAGAGGAGCGGTGTGAGTCATCTTTTTGCCGTTCTCATCCGTCACATATTGAAAGCTCTCCGGATCCAGTACGGTCCTGGACTTCTCTTCCCCGTTCTGCATATAGGTGATCTCTTTTGTCTCATACTGCCCCAGCGGGACAAACAGCGTTAACAGCGCCGCAAATAAAATCATACAGAAAATGATCACATAAGTATGCGGCATGTTTATCGTTCTTTTTTTCGTTTCCATCAGTTCTCTCCATTCCTAATTTTATAATTTCTTTCGTGCTGCTCCTGCGGTTCAGTCTGATTCGAAAGTACCTTTTCTGACAGTCTCCTTATTGTATACCATGAGATGTCCTTTTGCCATCACAGTATGTATGTCCATGGTCCCCTCCTCTGCAAGCACCAGATCGGCATCTTTTCCCACAGCAATACGCCCCTTTTGCTTCAGCTTCAGCAGATCCGCAGGGTTTGAGGTCACGGTTCTCAGCGCTTGCGTCAGGCCTATATGATCCGTCAGGACCGCGTCCCGGACTTCCCGGTAGAGAGAACTCACTTTCCCCACTCCCAGTCCGGCAAATTCTCCGCTTTTGCTGAAAATCGGAATACTGCCCTGCCCGTCCGAGGAAAATGTGATCTGATGCTCCGGCACCCCCGCATCCAGCATCATTTTTAAACCGGTGCTTGCTTTTACCTCGTCTTCTTCCAGATGATCCGGATCTGAGCTTGTCGTCAGATCCACAAAACCGCCCAAGGTCTTCGCATAATCGATACCATCTTTCAAGAGCCGGGTGCTCCGGTTGATATGGGTTGGAAGCATATTGGCGGGCGGGATCTCCGTCTCCTCCGCCACATACCGCAGATACGAGAGCATTCGTTTCCCGTCTCCCATGTGGATATTCACCAGTCCTGCTTTTCCAGAAAGGATTCCGCCGACTCTTGTGTCTCCCACGATCTTTGCAAATTCCTCTTTTGTGGGCTGGGAGGAACGGTGGTCGGAAATCGCGATCTCTCCGCAGCCTACCACTTTGTCGATCAGGATCAGGTCATCCACCAGGTTCCCTGTCAGTGTACGTACTGGAATCTGGTACGAGCCGGAATAGATATATGCAGTGATTCCCTCTTCCTCCAGCCCTCTGGCCTTTGCCAGCAGGGACGCCATATTCCGCGTCGTGCCGTCGGTTCCCAGACATCCCACAACCGTAGTTACGCCGCCTAAGGTGATATCCGTGAGCATGATCTCCGGCGTTCTGGTATGGTAGCTGCCCTCCCCGCCTCCTCCCAGGACATGTACATGGCAGTCAATGAATCCCGGGAACAGCAGCATGCCTGTCCCATCGATTGTACGGACATCGTATTCCCCGACTGCCGGAATATGGGGTGCGATCTTTAAAATCCTGGAATCAGCTGTCAAAACATCCTGTATTCCAAGATCTTCCGGTGCAAATACCTTTGCATTTCGAATCAGCGTCAGCATCGTTTATCTCCTCCTTCCTGCTGCTCCTCCTCAAATGGACAGCCTCTGGTGTAATGTACCGTCCATATTTCACCAAATGACTTGCCTGAATCTGCATCTGCTCTGCTTACCAGTCAAATCATACTTTGATCCTTCTGCCCTCTTTTTCCAAACGCGCATCCTGCAGAGTGATCTGCAGTCATATTCTTACATTTTTACCCATAATGATAGTATACTCGTAAACTTTCTGGTTAGCAATTACTTTTTCAGCCTTACATTCCTATTTTAATTACCGGTTGATTTTATATTACATAAAGAAGTTTCTTATAGAATAAAAAAAGAGACCTCCCAAACCTGGAAAGCCTCTCTCCTCCGTTATTAATCAACGGAAATGATCTCTTTTTTGTTGTATGAGCCGCATGCCTTACATACTCTGTGAGGCATCATAAGTTCTCCGCACTTGCTGCACTTTACCAGGTTCGGAGCGCTCATCTTCCAATTAGCTCTTCTCTTGTCTCTTCTGGCTTTTGAAGATTTATTTTTTGGACAGATCGACATCGGTTACACCTCCTTAAAATTCTTAAACAATTCACGGACAACGGACATCCTCGGATCTAATCCCGTATCCTCGCAGTCACAGCTCCCTTGATTCAGGTTCTGGCCGCATACATTGCAGATTCCCTTACAGTCATCCCTGCAGAGTATCTTCTCGGGCCAGCACATTAAAATCTCCTGAAAGAGCATCTTGTCCACGTCAAGATGATATCCGTTGATAAAGTCAGATTCGTCGAATCCTTCTCTCAGTTCAGCATCCGAACACCCCAAATCCACATATCTTGTAAAATAAAGCGGAAATTCATACTCCACTTCTTCCAGACAGCGGTCACATGGAATCCGAAGCGTAACCTTCCCATCCGCCTGAATCTGCAGCTCCCTGTCCTTCCTGTGCACAACAGTCACATGTACCGGATCCTTACGGACCACCGGATATGCCCCGGACTTCAGCTGAATAGACTCCAGCTCTGGCAAAACCATCTCGTCTATGGGCCTATGCTGTTCTGATAATACACCTGACAGGTTCATCATCATTGCTGTTTACTCCTATTCATACCTAAATTATTATATCATGAGAAATCCGTTTGTCAACCAAAAAATCAGGTTTTTGGAAAAAATGGAAAAAAGTTGTTACTTTATTGGCCGGATGCTAAAGGAGCAAGCCCTTCCAAATGTTCAAAAGAAATTTCCGCAAAATGAGATTTCAAAATTGCCACTGGCATTACTATATAGAGCAATATTCTCCCAATATCAGCACTTCCCTGTACACTGATCAGGTTCTTTTTGTATAGAAAAAAGCCCATGCCCAGATACACAAGCATCACCATGTTCTGCTTTAACAACAAAAGAATAATGTCCATTAGGCTCATCCTGCTTTCCTTGCATATTTATTCATAAACTTTAAAGCTGCCGCACTACAGATGATTTTTCATCTATTTTACAGCAGCTTTATGTATATTTGTTCTATCCTTTTACCGCGCCGTTCGTCATACCGGCCATCATAAACTTACTTAAAAACATATAGATTACTAGTGTCGGAACTATTGCGATAGAAACAGCGGCCAACAACGGGCCCCAGTTCACCTGTCCATACGAACCGTTAAACATGACAAGTGCGGTCTGGATGGTCTTTTTAGATGTATCAGACATCATCGTCTGTGCAAAGATCAAATCATTCCAGGACATCATAAACTGTAATGTCTCAACCGTAATAATGGAATTCAACATAAGCGGCAATGCCACTTTGAGAAGCACCTGATAAATATTGCATCCATCAATTACGGCTGCCTCTAGCATTTCATTAGGAAATGAAGAAAAAAATCCGGTAAACAACATGACCATCAACGGAAGCTGATATGCGACGTAAATCATCGTGAGACCTATCAGACTGTTGGTCAGATTCATACTGTTATAAATGGTAAATAGCGGTATCAACGCAATCATAACCGGAACCATCATACCAAACATGATCAGCGACTGAACTGCCTTCCTAAATTTCCAGATCATTTTTGATACCGCGAACGAAAAGGGAAGCGCAGTCAGCAGTACAATAACCATAGAAAGCGCAGTCGCGACCACACTATTCAAAAATGACTGTCCAATGTTTCCTGTTTTCCAAGCGTCAACATAGTTTTCGAACATCAATCTGTTTGGAAGCGAAAAGATGGAATTCAGCTTAAACTCTTCCGTACTCTTAAACGAATTTATAATCAGCCAGATGATTGGATAAACACAAATCACAATAAAAATGCCAAGAAAAATGTAACCGAAAATATGGCTTACTTTTATTTCTTTTTTCATCCGTTCCCTCCCACTATATGGTATTGTCTTTCGATAACAGCTTATTGACAACAAATGTAGATAGTGCGCATTCAATCAGAATTAATATAGCGATAACACTCCCATATCCAAAATTTCCACTTGTAAATGCCGTACTGTACATATACATGGACGGCATCAACGTTGCTGTCCCCGGACCGCCGTTCGTCAACGCTACTACCGCGTCATATGTTTTAAATCCGGCAGTAAGTATCATTACAAGGCTCATACGAAGCACGTTTTTCAAAAGCGGCATCTGTACATAAAAGACGGTCTGCAGGGTATTTGCTCCATCAATGGCGCATGCTTCCAGTATATCTTCCGAAATATCAATGATTCCGGAATAAAACAAAAGAACATACATCCCAAAACTCTTCCAGATGGCTACCACTATAAGCGCCCCCATAGCCGTCTCCATTTCACCGGTCCATGCATGCATAAGTTGATCAAGCCCCATCATTTTTAGAATACTATTCAGTACACCAAGCTGCGGGGTAATCGCATAAATCTTACTCCAAATCTGCGCAGCCGCAACGCTAGGCAGCACAACCGGGATAAAAAGCAATGTACGGACCATGTTCTGATGCGTTTTCACTACACGGCTGATAACGATTGCCACAATAAATCCTAAGATGATCTGTCCTGCCGTACTAATCAGTACAAACCAAAAATTATTTAAAAAGCTTATAATAACACGTGAGTCAGAAAAAATTTTCACATAATTTGTTAACCCGGCAAATTGGAAATTCACTCCCGGCATACCAGTAAAAAAACTATATACAAGTGACCAGATAATGGGTACAAATACGAGTACAATGAACAATAACAATGTTGGCAGTGTAAAAACAGCGATTGCCTTTTTATTGCTCAGCATTTTCTGCATAATAAGCACCTCCATAGCATATTATGATTTATATCTCATTTCTCAGGTTTTACTCTGCAGCATTCATCGCCTCATCAATCGCCACGCCTGCATCCTTCGGTTCTACTGAACCGAGTACCAGCATTTGTCCTTGTTCATAAATCACTTCTGCTACGGACATATCTACATAATACTCCGGCCAGACTGCCAGGTCGCCGCCTTTATCCATTGCGTCCAAAATCATCTGTGTGGTCGCGGCTATGTCATGTTCCTTATTAAGTGTGTATGCGGTGATCATACCTGCGCTTTCCATTGCTTCATCACCATAGTTTGAAAATACATATTTAAACCAGTCCGCGACCGTATCATCCCATGTAGATTCATTGAAACACCAACTCAGGCCTGTGGAAACCACATAGTTATTCCCTGTTCCTTTTCCGCCTTCAACAGCCGGGAATGCAAAGAATCCAACTTCGTCCCCTAACCCGGATAAACCGGAAAAGTTTTTTTGCATTTCCTCCAAATTTCAAGTACAATAAAGAAAAATATTGGAGGATGTGTTCATGTTACTTACGGATAAATATGCTGACAAAATGAATGGTATCATCACTTGCTATGACCGTATGATCATCCAGGGCTATATCCCCGGATGGAGTTATGCGGAAGGTATGACCAGCTATTTAAAAGCCAACAACATCCGTATTTTTGATTTTTCGACTTTCTCCCAGCCCCTTACGGAACAGGTTCGTGTAAATGCCCAGCGCATTGCAGATGAAAACGGCATCCAGATTGAGTTCATCCGGAAACTCCGGGCGTTCCGAAAAGATGACCGCATCCAGGAGATCATTCAGAAAACCGGTAAGTCTGAGGGGCTGATTCATATCTTTTCTGCCATGGAACAATGCAATACTTATAAGCCATGGCATGATAAAACAACCGGAAAAACATTCCTTAAGTTTGACCAAAGCAAATGTCTCCATTATTATTTTTATTTTATAGATAAAGAACTCGGCTTGTGTTATCTCCGGGTTCCCACCTGGGCTCCCTTCCGACTGCAGTTCTACATGAACGGTCATAATCTTCTGGCCCATAAGCTGCAAAAGAAAGGGATCACTTACCGTATGCATGATAACGCCTTCCTTGAAATCTCAGATGTCGAAACTGCCCAGAAACTATCTGACAGAATCAACCCGGAAGGTCTCCATAAAATCCTGGATGTATTTGCAAAACGCTACTGTCCCATTGCGGAATCGCTCGGTCTCGGCTACACTTGGACAGTCCAACAGATTGAGTGTGCAACCGATATCATGTTCAAACAGGCCTGTGACCTGGAGCCCCTTTATGATGAGATCATCCGGACGGCAATCTTTACGGTAAAGCCGGATAACATCGCTGCATTCCTGGGACAGCGCATTACCTATAACTGTAAGAAAGAAGTCGGTACAAACTATAACCAGCGTATTCTCGGTACGAGAATCAAACACCATATGGGTGATGTATCAATTAAAATGTATGATAAATTTGGCTGTGTCTTACGGATAGAAAGTACTTGCAATGACATCGGGACTTTTCGTGTAAAACGGAAAGTGGAACACAGGGACGGCAGTTCCACAGAACAAAAAGCGCCTTTGAAAAAAAGTATTTATAGCCTGTATCAGTTATTCACAATCATGAAAGCCGCCAACTACCGGTATCTGGAATTCGTATCATCCTTTGATGACCACAGCGGCGGAAAGAAGAATCTTACAAAAGCAACAGAGGCTGTTAAGGAGAAAGGCCGTTCCTACCGTGGGCTGAACTTCTTTTCCCCAAAAGATCTGTTGGTACTGGAAGTGATCAGCCGGGGCGAATACATGACTTTTGGAATGCAGGGAAAGGATATCCGCCGCCATCTGGAGGATATCAGTCCGTCTGCCATGTCGAGAATTTTTAAGCGGCTCCGTCTCCATGGGATTATTGAACGGGTTCAAGGAACTTATAAGTATTTTACAACAGCTTACGGCAAAGAGGTCATTGCGGCAGGATTAACCGTTAGAAACCTTGTGCTTATACCAGCATTGGCATAAGTGTTTTTCTTATGCAGAAATTTTGCCATTTTGCGTCAAAAAATATTTATAAGTGGCCTAAAGTATTGGCATCACTGTTCAGATTGCTGGTAAACCAGGAACCATTATACAGCATAGCAGCCTGTCCGCTTAAGAACATAGAATTCGCGGTATCAGTATCGAGAGTTGTCGCTCCAAGCCCAAGATATCCTGCTTCTCCTATATCTTTAAGCCACTGATATCCCTGGAGGAACTCATCTTCTGACCAGGAAATCTCTCCATGGCTTGCTTTTACCAATGCATCTACACCGCCAACCTGTGTTGTATAGGCTCCCATCAACCTGGTAAGGGGCCATTTTTCCGCTCCCGCGGACACAAGTGGCTGCACTCCATTATCAGAAAGCTTCTTACAGATATCCATAAATTCATCCATGTTGTCAGGCTCTTCAAGTTTGTTTTCTTCAAAGACTGCTTTATTATAGAAGAAGCCTTCAATATTATTCTGAGTTGGCATAATATACAAGCCATCCGTTCCTTGACGGGTTACGATAGAATCAATGGTTTCTTGGGACATTACATCCTTCATGTCCAGTTCTTCTAACTTTTCGCCTACATTTACCGTCAGCCCCTGTTCCGCAAAGCTACGGATCGTTGCTGACTGTGACTGGAGAAATACATCCGGCAGGTCATTGGATGCAGCCAATACGGACAATTTTTCATTCAGGCCATCCTGAGATACTACTTCAAACTCTACGGATACATTTGGATGCTCCTCATGATATTCATCAGAAAGGTTCTTCATAAATAAGGTTCCTTCCTCATCCTCATTCCAGATCGTGATCACTTTGATAACACGTGCGTCTCCCTCATCAGATGATACGGATCCAGATTCGGTTTCTGTTTCAGAACCTGAGCCGGACGATGGTGCAGATGAGCATGCTGTGGTGACTGCTGTTACAGTGAGCATCGTGGTTAATAACATTGCGATTTTTCTTTTCATTGGTACTACCTCCCTATAAATTTGGTTATGTTTCTAGTAACTATATTGTATCTCTACATAACCAACTTTAAAAGTCGGGCGAACTTCCATTCATATGGGGCTTTTTCTCTGTCAATAGCAGTCTCCTACAAAAAATCATATTTCGTCAATGGGGGATTTCTTATAATTTTCAGGGGTCATTCCTGTATATTTTTTAAACTGCTGAACAAAATGTTTGTAATCATAGTATCCAACCTTCATGCATACATCCTTTAGTTTTTCTCCTTCTTTCAGAAACTGCATGGCCTTCTTTATCCTCACCCGGGTCAGATAATTGCTATAGGTAACTCCCTCCTCACGATGAAAGGAAATACTCAGATAATTCGCGCTGATACCTGCACGCTCGGCCAATGTATTCAAAGTGATCCCCTCTGAATAATGAGTATTGATATACTGCTTTACCATTGCGACCGGATTCCGTTCCTTCTGACGATTTTCAGATGTATAGCGGATAAGCCGCTCTGCTTTATTCTCCGTCCATTTCAAAATATCATCCGCACTTTTGATTTTTGTAATCTCTGTACTAGGGATACCAATGATATCCTGAGACACCCGGTAACCATCTTCGACTGAAATACGCTGCAGAATATAAATCAATTCCAGGCATTCCTGCCGTATCCTCTCAGGCTGAAGACCAATCTTGCCCAGCCTTTCCAGATACTGATGGATCAGTTCCCCACATTTTTCAAAGGAATCCATTCGCATATTGAATTCAATAGAGGACTGTATCTCATATAACTCCGCAGGAATGTCCCTTGAATATTCCACTTCACCACAACGTATAATACGATCTTTTTCCAGATATATCGCATAAGTTGCCGCTTTTTTTGCTTCCAAAAACGCAATTCTCAAATCATAGATATTCTGATGAATATTGCCAATTCCCGCATAGCATTCCAACTGCTCTGCTTCCACAAAGTTTTGATAGGACAATGACACGGCCTGATAGAAATCGAATGGATAACACTCCTGATTAAAATAGCAGAAAATAAAGAATCCATCTACGGTAAATGAATAGATGTCAATCGTATGCTCCTTTACTACATCAAAAGTGAATGTTTCAAACAGGGCACGATAGATTTCTGTAGTTTCACCCACCATATCTTTGGTACTGACACATACCACGGTAAATTCTAGGGAGAACTGCAGTTCCTCGGCCGTATTCAACAACTCCTTGATATTCTCCGCCTCCATCTGTGAAGGCTGCGTACAAAGCTGCTGCAACGCCTGTTTTATTAAAATCCTTTTTGTGCGTTTGGTCTTTTGAATCATACGATGATAATTCTTTCGATAATCAAGAAGTTCTTCCGCACGCTGCAGTACTTCCATAAGTTTTGACACAGTCACAGGTTTTTCCAGATAATCAATCACCCCCATACCAATCGCTTTCTGTACATATCGAAATTCATTGTACCCGCTAAATACGATAAATACTGTATCTGGCAGCTCCCTGTAGATGCTTTCAATCATCTCAAGACCGTTCATCTCCGGCATCTCAATATCTGTCATCACAATATCCGGCCTCTGCTGCCGAATCAGTTCAAGTCCATTTTTCCCGTCCATAGCGGTTCCAACTACATGAATCTTTGGATTTTTTCTCAAGACCATGAGCATCCCCTCCAAGGCAATTTTTTTGTCTTCAACCAATACCATTTTCATGAGACATCCCTCCACTCATTTTGTCCACAGGTATATAAATCTTGACAGTTGTTCCCTGTCCGGGCAAACTTTCCAGAGTAAGCCTTGCTTTTTCCCCATAGTATAATTCTAATCTCTCTTTTACATTTCGTATCGCATACCCCTTTTCCATGGCATGGCAGTTGTCTGTTCCTACACCGTTGTCAGATATAACAAACTGAACCAGACTATCCGAAAACATTCCTTTAATCCCAATCATTCCTGTTCCGGATTTTGGAGCCAGACCATGGATAATAGCATTTTCCACAAAAGGCTGGAGCAAAAGCTTTGGAATATAAAAATTCCTAATACTCTCATCTACCTGCATCCTGATTGAAAAACGGCCATCATAAAGCATGTCCTGAATCGTCAGGTAATCCTCGATAAATGTGATTTCCTCTTGTACTGTTATAATGTCTTTTCCCTTACTTAAGCTAATTCTGAATATCTCTGACAGTGCTCTTGCCATCTCTGCAATATCTTCTGTCTCATGAATAATCGCCATCCAATACAGAGAATCCAGTGTGTTATACAGAAAATGAGGATTCATTTGACTTTGCAGCAGTTGGAGTTCCGCTTCTTTATTTTTCAGTTCCGTCTGTGTAACCTTTTCTTTCAGAAGCAGTTTTTCCTGTACCATCTGCTGAAAAACCCGCCCGATAGATCCAATCTCGCTGTCATCATATGAGACAGGTATATTACGCTCCCCTTCCCCGACACGGATAATATTTTCTTTCAGTTGATACAGAGGTCTTGTAATATGCTTTGCACTAATAGATGTTGCTATGATCATGATCGATAGGGAGAGAAACAGAAAAGCAACGATAATATTTGCGATTGCATTTGCTGATCCGACAATCTTGGATGATGAAATCACATGCACTAATGTCCACTGTGAAGTCGAATTTTTAAACATAGATTTTTCAAAATGGGAATACTCATGAAAAAACAGTTGTTCAAGCGAATTTTCATACTCCGTATCACTGTATCCCTGCACATAGATAATATTTTCCTGTGAATCTGTCAGAGCATAGATTCCCTCATCATCCATATTAGCTGAAAAAATACTGCCCAACTTTTCAGAATTAATATTTAGGATGAGGAGCCCTATAGGGTTTAAGGTTACCGTGTGCCTGAGTATTTTTACACAGGAAAACTGTCCTGCTTCATGAAATAAAACATTTTCGCCGATAAACAGCTCTTTTCCATTCATCCTGACAACCGCCTTATACCACTCCGCATTACAAAAACTATCATAATCTACCGCCTCAATAATTTGCTGAGTATTTTTAGTCGGATCATAATATGCGGCTGCGCCATTCAGGTCAAACACATATATAGACTGTATCCCTGTAAAACCACTCACATAGCTTTGGATTGATTTTTTTACCCGGTTGAATACAAACGGATCCAAAAATCTTCCGCCACTCGTAGTCCTATGTGGTTGTGACAGAGCCTGCTGGATAGAGTCTTCTGTCAAAATCGTACGGATTTCTCCCCGGTAATAATCAAATTTTTCTTCAAGAAGGGAGTCCGAAGCCTTTAAAAGCTGTTCATAAGCCAGCAGCCTTTCCTGCTTAAGAATCCGGCATGTAAACAGATAGATGCTGCTTCCCATAAATAATACAGTCAGTAAAATTATTAAAAACTGTACAGTAATCATTTGTTGACGGATTGTCCTGTAACGTAGGAAATCTTTTATCTTTTTCATCATGGCGTTTTTCCATAAATAATAGTTCATTTACAATATGTACAGATAATTATAGAGTGGGTTACAATTCTAATTCATTAAATAAGGATGCCTTTTGGCTTTGCCATCTCTAACAAAAAGCGTTACTGTTTAATACTAAACACGGTATTTTCACAAAGCTGGAATACTCTTTTCCAGTTAATATCGTCTGATGAGCAATCACATTTTTTGTGGCCTGCGCCCAATTACCCGGCTGATTGCTATGGACATGATACTGTGGAAAGTCAGATGAGGTCACGTCAATCCTGATGCGTGAACCTTTCGGCAGCGCATAGCAAATATCACTCATATCTGCCACTACTTTCACCGGCGTTCCCGGTATGTATCGTTCTCCCCTCGGCAGTTCATGACAGATTGTAGCTGCAGATGTACGGATGTGGTAGGATTTTCCCGCCGAAGTCATTTCATCTATACTGGCAAAAAAGGCCGTATTTTCACAATCTGTCTTTACCCACAGTACCACCTCAATTTTTCCATTGATAATCATATCCTTTTCCAATGTATCGGACATGAAAGAAATCACATCTTCCCGCCAGTTCGGTTTTTCCTGCAGAAGGCTTCCGGTTTTCGACCAGCTTGCCAGTGTACAGTCCCCGCCGTTTGTGGGCACCGGATCAACAGGGTCAAAGGTATAACTACAAGAACTAATCTGTAAATCCACCGGGGTTCGGTGAATCGACCGATGACAGGCATCCAGATAAAATATCTGTTCCTGACGTCTGATATTTTCCCAGGAATCTGCTTCCATCCAACAGTCTTTCCCAGGAACATAGTAACGAATTTTTTCTTCAGGTATCTGTTTCTTTTTCAGGGTCATTTCAAACCATGTAAGTGCCTTGACCGCTTCCGCGTTCTCTATATTTTCCACTTTTTTATCCTGAAGGACCGGCTGCAGGCCATGATTCCAGCCCCCAATCTCAAGCCAGCTCATTTTCCGTGCATCGGGATTAAGACGGCTCCAGGTCTTCATTGTGCTTTCATGATGGTGATCATACCAGCCGCTTAATATGTACAGAGGGATTTCTACCCTGTACGGAATTTCTCTGAGCTGCTTCCACCAGCCCTGCTGCCAGTATTTATCCTCCTGATATTCATTAGAAATATAATCTCGATACCACGGAAGTTTTCCGCCCCAAAGTGCTTCATCTACTTCCATCTGCGGCAGATAACGGCAAGATGCTTCATAGTCCGCCTCCACCGGCCACCCTGCGTTCTGCATGGACCAGGCTGTTAGTACATCGTGATGAAACAATCCTTTATGATAGGCGGACACGAAACGATCCGTCCCATAGTGCAGCAAAAACATGGAATTTACTTTCCCCTTTATCGCATCCGCAAAAGCCCATCCTGTCAGAGCCGCATATGAAGTTCCCCAATAACCGATGCCATCGCACCAAGGCTGCTCATAAATCCAATTGACTGTGTCAATCCCATCGTTACGTTCATTTTCATTTGGAACCCAGTCTCCCTCAGAGCCACCTGTTCCCCGGCAAAATTGATAGACAAAGGCATAACCACGAAGAGCACAATTTTCGGCATCTGCTATGAGCCGGCCTTCATCATGCGGATAACAGGTACGGCGAAGAAGAACCGGATATTTCTCCAATCCCACAGGTTTGTAAATCACGGTACGCATTCGTGTTCCATCTCTCATGGGAAGCATAATCTTTTCAATCATATAATCAGAAACCGTTACAGGGAAACCTGATTTTTCATAATCCTTTTTTATCTGATTGATCAGCATTTGCATAAAATCATCCATAAAATCCTCCTTTATATTTCCATTTCAAGCAGCGCCATTCCCAATGTTTTACCATGCCTGTCGATTGCCAGAGATCGAGTGACACCGCCGCCAAGCGTTTTGTCCAATACAAAATTCAGTGCTCTCAGTCCGTCCATCTCATAGCGGACAACTTCACCGTGACATATCTCGGAAAAATATGATTTTACCTTTTCCGAAGTCACCTTCTCTTTTAACAATTCATAATTGTTTTCATCATATGGGATCAGGGAAATATTAGAGATTTCTCCCTTATCGCCGGTACGTGAATGCGCAATTTCTCTTAATTTCATAAAGCCTTTATACCTCCATATAACTTATTTCCGCACGGATATCTTCCCGTGGGATAAAAATAGAACAAACAGAAAAAACTTCTTCTACATATTTCCGGGCACCGCCTCCTCCTGCCGGGCCATTCGTGTACAGTGTTTCCACTTCATCTGCCACAGCCCTCGCAGTCTCCTCATCCGGTGTTCTGGCACTGACATGAAGACGGACTTCTATTGGATCGGTCTGAGTCAGTTTATCTGAAATCTCAGACAAATAGAGTGAATTACAGCCGATATAATCTATACGTAGTTCCTCAATTTCAAGTTTCATCTGCTGAAAACGGCTTTCCACAATTTTCGCTGCCAGTCTGGCACGCTCCAGACAGTTCCTGCCACCATAAGATATCATCCCTTCCCCGATAAAACAGTCCTGATAGCCGATGGTTACTTTTAGACTATCCGGCTTTCCGTGTGTTGTCGCTCCTGCTGCCTTAACACAATTTTTCCCGAGCTGTTCATAGTGAACCATGGAAAAATCTGCAATAGCATCAGGTGTCATATAAGCTTTTGGATCGTGAATTTCATAAATAGTCTGTTCCTTGCAGGTATCAACACATACCAGTCCACCGGAATCCTCGACCTTTGTCACGATAAAGCTGCCGTCCTCAGACACTTCCAGCAGCGGAAACCCGAGCCGGTCAAGATCCGGAACATCCTTATATCCAGGATCCGCATAATATCCGCCGGTAACCTGTCCTGCACATTCCAGCAAATGTCCTGCCAAAACGGCCTGTCCCATCTGATCCGGACACTTTTCCAGAGACCATCCAAATTCATATACCAACGGACCAATCGTAAGTGCCGGATCTGATACACGCCCCGTAATCACGATATCCGCATTCCGGGCAAGCGCCTCCACAATACCATCCGCCCCCATATAGACATTCGCTGAA
Organism: Lachnospiraceae bacterium M18-1; assembly: GCA_000403295.2. Taxonomy (GTDB): domain Bacteria; phylum Bacillota; class Clostridia; order Lachnospirales; family Lachnospiraceae; genus Schaedlerella. The sequence continues at coordinate 269,845 of KE159610.1, forward strand.
ATCAGCGAATCCTGAAGTTCTTTTAGTCTCTTATCATTTTCAAGAATTTCATTTTCGGCATACTGTTCCAGACGATCACTGATATCATCCCCGGTAACGCAGGCAATTTTCAATCCACTGATGCCCAGTTCCCTTGCAATGACGCATGTCTCCGCTGCTGCTGCCTTGGGATTGGCTGCCCCCATATTGGTGATAACCTTGATATGATTCTTTTTGGCCAGAGGCAAGATTTTTATCATACGTTCCTTCAGCCTTTGATTATAACCCAACTCCGGGTTATACTGCTTGTCTTTTTGACCAAGCGCAACGGTACGCTCTGCAAGACACTCGAAGATAATATAATCAAGACTGCCTTTCTCCATCAGCTCTACAGCTGGCTCAATGCGATCCCCGGCATAACCGGCTCCGCTTCCGATACGAATTGTTTTCATATGATGATCTCCTTTCAAATATCTGGTTTTATTATAGATAAATAAAGGAAAATGACAATGATATTCTAAGAATTTAGAATCTAAGCAAAATAAATCGAATCATCTATAATAGCAATTCAATCTTTTAACTTATTGTAAAGAGATGCCAGAGAGATACAAAGGCTTTTTGCGGCCATCTTTTTTCCTTCCAGCGTATTCCCGTACAGGGCGACTGCGCGAAGGATTTCTTTCTTTTCAAACTCCCGTGTACGTTCGCACAAGGGACGTACGTCTTTGGACACATGCTCCTCAATCTGTCCAATCGTCGTAACCAGTGAAATAGTACCATTGACTATATCATTTTCTATGAGAGGATAAATACTGGCAAAGTATTCCTGACCATTTTCATTTCTCAGGATATTCTCAATAGGGCGGTGATATTTGAGGACTTCTGGAATACGTGAACCCGGACGGATATCTGTAATCAACTGTCCTCTTACATCTTGGAGCCGGACGCCGATAAATTCTCCGTAAATCTGATTAAAAAACACAATCTGCCCCTGACTGTTACAGATTAAAATCCCCTGTCTTATCGCATTAAAAATGCTGTTTGCTTTCATAACCATATATCCTTCCCATTTAAAATACGAATCATCGGTTCTTTCTAAAGACGTGCGTTGGCTGCAGTCTTTTCCGGCCATGCCCCTGATGACCCGGCTGGCCGCCCGGCCTTCTCTTTGTTTTTTTCCTGCTGTTATGGATTTTTTTCCCATCTTCATGGAAAATAATCGAAGAATTTTCAATATCTTTATTTACCTGGGCTGTCGGCTTCCGGTTCTTTTCTCTTTCTTCCTCCAGTTGTGTAAACGCCCACTAAAAAAATCCAGTTGGAGACTGAAAATATGTGAATAACTATTCTTTGATTTTTAGCGTTTTTACTAATAGAAAATCCAAACATACAGCCCGGTTGCCCCGTGAACAGTAACGGAAAAATATGTTACTACTCACAGTTTTTATCTGACTGGAATCAGTCACTTCACCTACATAAGCAAGAAGTCAAGAAGCGCAGCCTCGACAGACGGCTTTTGCGGGCTTGTTTTTGCCTTAACATGCAGAAAATCTGCCGATGACAGATTTTCTATACGCATGTAAATGAATGATCTGAATGATCATGAGTAATTATAAAGTTCTTGGAGTTTTATTTTACAAGAGCTACGGTCTCTCTTGCAATTGCCAGTTCTTCGTTAGTCGGAACAACTAAAACTTTTACCTTGGAATCCGGAGTGGAGATGATCACTTCCTCGCCCCGCTTTGCATTCGCCTCTTTATCGATCTCGATACCCAGGTACTGCAGGTAACCGCAGATCCTCTCACGCATGTCTCCGTCATTTTCACCGATACCTGCGGTAAATACGATGTTATCCACGCCGTTCATGGCTGCCGCATAAGAACCCACATATTTTGCCACTCTGTAGCCAAAGACCTCCAGGGCAATCTGAGCTGGCTTTTTGCCTTCTTCCGCTGCTGCACACAGGTCACGGAAATCACTGGAGACGCCGTCAGAAAGGCCGTATACACCGGATTCCTTGTTCAGCATCTTCATCAATCCTGCAACATCCAGGTTTTCCTTCTTTGCGATAAATTCCAGGATTGCCGGGTCAATATCGCCGGAGCGGGTTCCCATAACCAGACCTTCCAGCGGGGTCAGACCCATGGAGGTGTCTACAGACTTTCCGTTCAAAACCGCACAGATACTGGCGCCGTTTCCAAGGTGGCAGACGATAGTCTTAGTTGCCTCATAGGGAACCCCTACGATCTCTGCGACTCTCTTGGATACGAAGCTGTGGCTTGTTCCGTGGAATCCGTATCGTCTTACTTTGTATTTGTCATAGTACGCATAGGGAAGGCCATACATATATGCCTTTTCCGGCATCGTCTGATGGAATGCCGTATCAAATACGCCGACCATCGGTGTTCCAGGCATCAGCTTCTCACATGCGTTGATTCCGATCAGATTTGCCGGGTTGTGCAGCGGCGCAAGGTCGTTGCACTCTTCCACTGCCTTTTTCATTTCCTCTGTAATGACTGCGGAGGACGCGAATTTTTCTCCGCCGTGTACGACACGGTGTCCCACTGCTCCAATCTCGTCCAGGCTCTTGACTACGCCGGTCTCCGGATCCGTCAGGGCATCGATCACAAACTGGATAGCTTCTGTATGGGTGGGCATTGCCTTGTCGGACTTTACCTTTTCGCCGCCTGCCGGCTGATAGGTCAGGCTTCCGTCAATCCCGATTCTCTCACAGAGTCCCTTTGCCAGAACTTCTTCAGAGTCAGAATTGATCAACTGGAATTTTAAAGAAGAGCTTCCGCAATTTATCACTAAAACATTCATTTCCTTATGTTCCTCCTGATATTTATGATATCCTTTTTATACTGCCAAATGCTGCCGCACAGGCAGGAAATGCATTTTTCATTCTCATCTTAATATGCTTTCTTCTCGTTGCAGGATGTACTCGGCATCAACTGTAACCAAATCTCAGCCCTGTGCCTGTACTGCTGTGATCGCAACCACGCCTTCGATGTCTTCCGCGCTGCAGCCACGGGACAGGTCGTTGACCGGAGCGGCGATTCCCTGGGTAAGCGGTCCGTAAGCCTCTGCCTTTGCCAGTCTCTGCGCCAGCTTGTATCCGATATTGCCTGCATCCAGATCCGGGAAGATCAGTACGTTGGCATGTCCTGCTACCGGGCTGCCCGGCGCCTTGGATTCTCCTACAGAAGGAACGATCGCCGCATCAAGCTGCAGTTCGCCGTCCAGCTTCAATTCCGGCGCCATCTCTTTTGCGATCCGGGTTGCTTCCACCACCTTGTCCACATCCGGGTGCTTTGCACTTCCCTTCGTAGAGTGGGAAAGCATTGCCACTACCGGCTCCTTGCCTGTCAGGACACGGAAGGATTCTGCGGAAGATACCGCGATGTTGGCCAGCTTTTCCGGATCCGGATTCTGCTCCAGACCGGAATCTCCAAAGATAAAGGTTCCGTCCGCGCCCATATCGCAATTCGGAACTACGATCACGAAAAATGCGGATACCAGCTTTGTGCCCGGTTTTGTCTTTAAGATCTGCAGACAGGGACGAAGAGTATCTGCGGTAGAATGGCATGCACCGGATACCATACCGTCAGCATCGCCCATCTTTACCATCATAACGCCGTAATACAGATAATTGTTCAGCAGGAGTTCCTTCGCCTGTTCTTCGGTCATCCCCTTTTTCTGACGCAGCTCTACCAGCTTCGCGATGTAGCTCTCTGTCTTGTCGCTGGTCGCCGGATCCACGATAGTCGCCCCGGAAATGTCATATCCTGCTCCCATCTTCTCAATCTCTTCCTTGCTTCCCACCAGGATCAGCTTCGCTGTTCCTTCCTTCAAAACCGCCTCAGCAGCCTTGTAGGTCCTCTCGTCTTCCGTCTCCGGAAGCACGATCGTCTTAATGTCTGTCTTTGCTCTTGCTTTGATTTCATCAATAAATCCCATAATTAAAGCCACCTTTCCTTTTTCTGCCTATTATTATAACGCAATCGTTTTTTGTATACAACCCATTTCCATGTCTATTTTTAAGAACAATCTCCACGTTGGCAATGAGCAGTGCGAAAAAGAACAGGAAAGATGCTGCGTCGTGCTCGCACGTAAGCAGAATCTTTCCTGTTCTTTTTCATAGGGCGCATGCCCGTGAGCGAGATGAAGCGCAGCGTAATCGAGCTGCACTGCGGATGGAATCCGTATACCTCTACTTCCCGCCTTATAAAACACATCCCCCCAAGCGAGATACACCGCACCGTTTATAATTATGGAACATATTTTTCCATAAAATCTGCCGGAGTCATAATCTCCGGTATTTCAACGCCAATCCCCAGAAAATCTTTATCACTGGTAATGAAAATATCTACACTTTCAATGATTGCCGTATAAAGTACAGGTTAGTCATTCACATCCCTGATTTCGAACAGCCCGCCTGGCATGTGACGCGGCGTATAAACCAGTTCATACGCCAAATTTAAAAGATATTCATCAATTGCTTTCCTCTTACCTGGGAATTTGCGTTCGACTACTGCAAATAATTCATCGACTACAAACGATGAAAGAACGAGATGATGACTCCGGGTAATAAAATCCAGCATCTTTTGAAATGCTTTGCCTGGAAACAATATCATGGAGATCAATACATTCGTATCAAGCATTATTCGCATATATATACATCACCTCTCTCCGCACGGACTTCTTTTACCAAATCTATCACATCCTGTTCATTACGAATGCCGCTCTCCTCCGCAATCCCTTCAAAAGCTTTCTGTGCTTTTAACAGTGCGTTTGTGGAAGCATTCACCATAACGACCTTCTCCCCTTCCTCAACAAACAGAACTTTATCTCCTTCCTGAATGCCAAGCAGTTTACGGATTGCCGCAGGGATTGTAACCTAACCCTTTGACGTTACTTTTGCTAATTCCATATCCAATACCTCCTGCAAACTCCGGCTATTCATTCCCTGGGTCAATTGAAACCATCTCCCCCATTCACCCTCCCAACCGGAAAAACGCCGTTATAATCGTAAAGTACATCAGTATCGTACACGTATCCATAATCGTGGAAATCAGCGGAGCCGCCATGATCGCCGGGTCTACCCCGATCTTTTTCGCCAGAAGGGGCAGCGTGCACCCAATACATTTTGCCATGACGATCACCGCGATCATGGTCACTCCCAGCGCAAAGGCCAGCATGATATCCTGGTCATACATCAGGTAGATCCGAATCCCGTTGACCGCTGCCAGCAGAAGCCCTACCACAAGCGCCACGCGGATTTCCTTAAAGATCACCCGGAGGAAATCCCGGAACTCGATCTCTCCCACCGCCAGCCCGCGGATTACCATGGTGGAGCTCTGGGAACCGCAGTTTCCGCTGGTTCCCATGAGCATCGGGATAAAGGTGATGAGCACCGGCATCACCGACATAGCCTCCTCATAGTGGCGCAGGATCTCTCCTGTCACGGTGGCGGAGAGCATCAGGAGCATGAGCCACAGGGTACGGTTCTTCGCATGCCGGAATACGGAGGTTCCAAAATAAGAATCCTCATTGGGGCTGACACCGGCCATGATGCTGATATCTTCCGTTGTCTCGTCCTGCAGGACATACATAGCGTCGTCAACCGTTACAATACCTACAAGGCAGTTCTCATGGTCAATGATGGGCATTGCCACCAGACCATATTTCCGAATCGCAGAAGCCACTTCCTCCTGATCGTCCAGAGTCTTTGCGCAGAGAACATTTTCATCCATGATCTCCTCGATCAGCCTGGCCTCCCCGGCGGTCAGCAGGTCCTTCACATCGACCACGCCGATGAGACGCTTCTTTTCCGTCACATAACAAGTGTAAATAGTCTCCTTGTTGATCCCCACCTGACGGATCTTCAGAATGGCCTCCTCCACCGTCATCTCCTTGCGCAGGCTGACGTAGTCTATATTCATGATGCTTCCCGCACTGTCCTCAGGGTACTGGAGAAGGGCATTGATCTTTTTTCTCGTATCCTCGTCCGTCACCATCAGCAGACGGTCCACCACATTGGCCGGCATCTCTTCCAGCACGTCTACCGTATCGTCCACATACATCTCATCCATGACTTCCTCCAGCTCGGAATCAGTCAGCGTATTGATCAGGTATTCGCGCATGTCACTGTTCATATCCGTAAATACATCCGCAGCCTCTTCCTTTGCCAGAAGCCGGAAGATCAGGATCATCTGCTTCTTGGTAATATCTTCAAGCACTTCCACGATATCCACAGGATGCACGGTTTCCAGCAGTTCTTTCAGTTCTTTAAATCTTCTTTCCTCAAGCAATGCGAGTATCTGTTCTTTGATCATCCCGTGCACCCTTTTTCCTTTCATAAATTGCCCTTCACAGAAATATCATGAACTAAGATACACGATATAATAAGTAAATATCGGGCAATTTCCGGCTAAATCAATCTATTTTTTCACAATACAATGGTTTTTTCTACATTTTATAGTATAATGGTTCTCAAAAGGATATACAAGGAGTTTCTCATGAAAATTGTCGGTTTGATCACAGAATACAATCCATTTCATAATGGACACCAATACCATATCCAGACTGCAAAAGAGGTAACCGGGGCCGATCTTGCGCTGGTCATCATGAGCGGGGACTACGTGCAGCGGGGCACTTCCGCCATCATGCCCAAACGGCTCCGTGCAGAAATGGCTTTAAAATGCGGCGCAGCAGCCGTGTTCGAGCTGCCGGTCTGCTACGCCACCGGAAGTGCCGAATTATTTGCCTATGGGGCGGTTTCTTTCCTCGACCAGCTGGGAATCGTAGATTCCATCTGCTTCGGAAGCGAATGCAGCGACCTGGAAGGACTGGGAAAGGTTGCAGACATCCTTCTGGAAGAACCAGAAGAATATCAGTCCCATTTGAAAGCCTGCTTAAAGCAGGGCATGTCCTTTCCATCCGCCCGTGAAAATGCCCTTTCCGCCTACATGCAGACAGAAGATTATTCATTCTTGCTCCGGGATCCCAATAACATCCTGGGCATCGAATATCTGAAAGCGTTGAAAAAGCGGAACAGCAAGATCCGTCCCTATACCATCCGGCGCAAGGGCTCCCATTACCACGATCAGGATCTGATGTCCCCCTTTGGCTCGGCTTCCGCCATCCGCTCCCTCCTGGCGTATTCCGGTTCCGCGCTGAGCGGGGTGTCCTCCGCGCACACCTTTGAAAATACGTCCTTTGTAGATATCCTGGGGGAGCTGGAGGAACAGGTGCCCCAGAGATGCCTGGAGCTTTTGAAGGATTACCACAGGGTCAAATATCCGGTCTATCAGAACGATTTTTCTCTGATCCTGAAATATAAGCTGCTGAACAAACGGCCCGATACCCTCCTCCGCTATATGGATGTGTCAAAGGAATTGGCCGGGCGGATCTGCGGACAGCTCAACAATTATTTTAACTATAAGCAGTTCTGCGAGCTTCTGAAAACAAGGGAAGTAACCCAGACCCGAATCAACCGCGCCCTGCTTCACATCATGCTGGGCATCAAGAAAACCGCGGTAGAAGAATATTTAGAACAGGGGCCCCATTTTTACGCGCGCCTTCTCGGATTCCGCCGGGATTCTGAAAAGTTGATCTCAGCCATTGCGAAAAAAAACACTCTCCCTCTGCTCACCAGACCCTATGACGACGAGTGGATCGAACCTGCAGGAAGAAAAATGCTCACCCATGATATCCTCGCCTCCAATCTGTACACTTCGGTTGTCACGGATAAATATAAGACGGCTTTTGAAAATGAGTATAACCAGGGGATCATAAAGATTTGATATACTGCCGGGCTACTTTATCTGCCATGATTGAAAGATATAGCCGATCATGATGATCTGGACATCATTGACCATCTCTACAACAGCGATACCCAGCAGGAACATCACCACCAAAAGCATTTTCAGATGAAAACGCGCTGCATTAATTCCGAAGTAAATAGCGTCTGATGTTCACAGCATCGCAAGGCAGAGGAAAGAGGCGACGCCGGCAGCATCGTTGACTGACTCCAACGCAGCGATGGTGTGAACATCCGCATTCAGCATCCGCAGCAGATCGTCAAGCTGGTTTTCTGTCATCCTGCCAAATGTAACAATAAACTGGAGCGGCATTTCAAACATCATGCTTTCAGCTATCTTATCGCTGCTTTGTATAATAAATCGGTTTTTTCAAAGTTCCTGTCACTGTGACTTCTTCACATAACCGGATCCAGTGCTGCTGTTGGTTCATCTAATACGATCATACTGCTGTTTTTAAACATCCCCCGCGCTATAGCGAACTTCTGCCATTGGCCAACGGAAAGTTCCCTTGATGCGAAATGAAATATGATCGACAGCTAAATGACAGCTAATTTCCAGTATATATCTTTTATTTTCTCACCTGGATTCTGAGAAATTCTTGAAATAATATCATAAGTTATTGCAAAAATTCCCCGTAGCCGCAAAGAACGGAATTTATCCCTTTAATCCCCTTGCCTGCCTGTCCATATCCTCCACAACAATATCATAAATTTCCCCTATGGAAGCACAATACTCCAATACTTTCCACGGCTCATTCGTATGGAAATGGATTTTTATTAACTCCTCGTCGCCAACCGCTAACAGACAGTCTCCGTTAAAATGTGCAGTAAAGTATTCACTGATTGCATCTTCATCCAGATTTTCTCCTTCTATCAGCAGCTGCGTATCATATCGAAATTCCAGCATAGTGTCTCACCTCCCCTAGCTAAAGAAATCAAACTCATCCACCGCAAAAGCGATGTCAATCTGGAATGGCTCACGCTGCGGCATCTGCAATCCCTGTTCGTCTGCAATGACCAGATAATAAGTAGCAGTATTGCTGTATTTCAGAGATTTCAGATTAAACTGGCAACGGAAAGTACGCTCTGCACCATTATCGCTTGTCTTATCTGCAATAATCTTCTGAACATCACTAATCTGCCTGCCATTTTCATCCGTAAAGTAAACCTGATAGGCAGCTGCTTCACGGTTGGCACCAACAGCATCCTTCTGATAGAAATTCAGAGAAAAAATCATATTACTGATTTTACGGTTTGCTGACAACAGATTAACCGTTACCGGCTTCGTATCATATTTCTGCTTATTACGTTTATACTCCATAGAATCGCTGCGGAGATAGTGATACTCGATGACCGGAACAACCATTTCCTGCAAGCTGATACCGCCATGCACAAAGTTCATGCCGCCGCCATTCATCTTAATACGAATGCTTTCTCTTGGGGCAAAACCGCCAAAGTCAGACTTCCCGTCCAGGAACTTCACAGGCAATAAGTAGTTTGGCTGTACGCCTTTTTGCATGATTGCATATCGTCTGCCATACTCCACACAGCGTTTCGCACTTTCTTTTTTCAGATCATTTATGTTTTCACTGTCCACATCGTAAAACTCATTTTTTCCTACTTTGTCATCCTCAGTCAACGGGCTGTATGTATAAAGGAATCCATGGTCAGCTGTAATCAAAATATTCGTACCGCCAAATTCATTTACAATAATACGCACAAGATTTTTCAGTTCTGAAATCGCTTTATCACAGGCGGCAAAAACAGCGGTATCAGAAGTGTGGCTTGCTTCATCAATGGTATCATGATAGATGTAAACTACATCCATTCCTTTCACCAATGCACTCCGTTCTGCCCGCTTCATGGCGATCATGTCATTATATTTCAATGCTACACTCGCCGGATCTTCTGATTTCAGGACCTTATCACGATAGCCGCTTGCCGTAGACTGCCCATCTGCCAGCACAGTCAAAATATCGTTCCGAAGTTCTACCGTCAGTTCCTTATGCGGAAGCAGTGCTGCCATACCAAATTTTGTGATAGAAGGGAAGATGCTCTGCATACTGCCAAGAGAAACCTTACTCTGTGTTTCTCTGCGAAGCTGATCTGCCATCGCTGCCGCCACTTCATAACGCATAGCGTCCGAAATAATCACAAATACCTTGGTATCTGAAGTTTTGATGCGAGAACAATAAAATTCTTCCTGCTGCGGTACTTCCAGAACCTTGCCATAGGCTGCCAGTTCGTCTGCACACACATCCGACCAGTTGTTACCCAGTTCACCCAAGAACCAGTGAGTATAAATTCCTTCCACTTTATCAACAACGTGCTTGAACAGATCGTCCAGCAGAATATTGGAAGTCTCCAGGCTCTTTTGGAAACTCAGGTGGAACAAACGGTAGTAAGTGTCCATCTGATAATAGCTTTCGGTGTATTCCTTCCAGATGCCCTTTGCTTCTGCGGTATGGAATCCGGCAGAGTGTTCCTTGAAGAAGCTCTGCATATTTGCAACCTGCAAAATACCGTCATAAAAATTCTCAAATGGCTCATACCATGCACAGGTTCTACGTTTCTCCACGGTTGAAATAATGGTATCCACATCAATGATATGGTCGCTGATTTCGGTCATCAGCTTTGTCAAAATCACTTCGTTGATGCACGGAAAGCACTCTGTACCAACCAGATCGTCAACCGTCAGTTTTTCAAACCGCTGACGCAGACGTGCTTCATCTTCCACATATCTTGCCACATCATAAAGCTGCTGAATATCTCGGCCCAGGCTGCCCTCTGCCCCAGGGCACCTTCCCGCCCTAACGGGCTCCCCTTGTCTTCCGGCTTCGCCGGAATTCACCTTGTTGCTATGAAGCCATTCCGAAATGAAATCGTAGCAATACGCCTGGTGCGGCATAGAAATAAATCCGTCCAGTCCGGCAAGGTATTCCTGCCGCATAGTACGAGTAACAGCGGTCAGCAGTAAATGAATTGCCAGCCGTCCAAGATCAGGTTCTTCCTCAGCAAAGCCACATCCCTGGTGAACCATCGCCCAGAACGCACCGTCTGCATGATACTTTACGAAATCCTGATAAACTGCATTGCTATTCAAATCAAGTCCTGCCTGGAACACACTGCGTAAAATCAGGTTCGGCTGTGCGTCCTTCAATCCGCAGATTGCCGCCATCACAGCCATATGCAGCTGTGCCGGAGTTGCCGGAACTTTATTCTGAGTGCTGATTTTCAAACGACGGTCTTTCGCATTGAAATAGGCACGATAATTTTTTACCTGCTTTCTCATGGCCGGATTCGATGCAAGTCCCATCTCATCCATCCAAATAGAAATCAAATCTGCCCGGAACTCCTCGCTGTAAATCTCTATATCTAAAAGCCAGTTATCATCTGGGCGGTCATAAGACAATGGACTGTAAACCAGATAATTGGTAGTCAAATCATCCACTGAAAGCAGTTTTTTCACAGAAAACGCATTGTTACCAGTCAGTGCAATCACCTTTGCATTTTCAAGGACCACCTCGTCCAACTTGTCCTCAAATTCTTTATCTTTGTCGTACCAGAAGATGATACGACGCTGATAAAATTCCGGCAAAGGGGCAGCAAACCGCCGGTTCAAGTCTTGTATTACTTTGTCGGTATCCATGCTGCGTTACCTCCCCTCTGTGTTCTTCAAATAAATGGTACTTCTTGCTGCACCCGTTTTTTTCAGCCAATCTTTTTCAATCATCGACTGCAAAATAACCCTTGCTCTACGCTGCTTCACATTAAGAAGTTCCATCACTTTATTTGTTGTTATAGAACCATTTTTCAGTACATATTTATAAATACGTTGTTCCTGTTCACTATCCGGCATTTTGATAGCATTATCCGGCACTTTTGAAGTATTATCCGGCACTTTTGAAATATTACCCGGCACTTTATCGGCACTATTGGGATCATTGAGATCACTACCCCGGTCAACATTGTCATTAATCTGACCTCGATAAATATTGATACGCAAATCAACCTCACCGCCAATAAACTCTGGCTCCCGCAGTCCGGCAGCTTTTACGTTATCAATAATTCTTGGAATGCCGCTTCCCCAATGCTCGATCAAGTTCATATAAGCAAATGCATGAGCAAGAGCTTCATTTCTGATTTTGGAATACCCTTCTTTCATACGCTCCATCGTCTGTCCCATTGGCAGCTTTCCAGGGGAAGTGATTTCCAGTCGGTTGTCATATACCGCAACCTGTATCGTACCATGATCCAAATAGCTACGATGTACCATAGCATTGATAATCAACTCACGAATGGCATCCGGTGGAATTTCATAAATATCCTGCCGATAAATTCCCACAAACGCAGCCCCCAAATGAATGTTTCGCAAGACAAACTGAAATGCTTCATCTATTTGCTCCCAAAGCGGACCGGGATATTCTCTACGGTCAACAAATACCGCTTTTGTTGTACCTTTGAACACACCACATTGTGTTGTGACATGAAGTCCTCCGTTGCCAGTCAAAATGGCAAAGGCATTGGACGGATAATCTTTTCCGTCACGCTCAATCAAAACCCCCCAAGAACGCAACTGCTGTCTGCCAACCTCCTTGACAGATGCTTTCTGTTCCTCATTATGAGCGTTTTTCAATGCCTGTTCCTTCATGGCTTTGCAAAGAGCATCAATATCTTCATCTGTGATCGTTAATCCAGTACACAAAGCTTGATCGAAATAGCGATTGCTTCCTTCAAACATCAGCTCTTTAATCATGTATTCGTCAGCAAGACGGGTAGTTCCGGCAACACGGACATATACCCCGCCTTCTCTGCCAAGAGCCTTGATATAATACGGTCGCTGCCTGCCCTCGGAAATTTCCGCTACAATAACAGTCTTACCGTCAACTGTCCGTAATGTAATATCCGGAATAATCGTCGGTTCACAGCTATCTGATACGGCATTGGCAATGGCATCCATTTTCTTGAATATCTCTTCCTTGTCAAAGCCAATTACTTCTCTGGTCTTATCGGCAATTCCGAAAATGATTTTACCTCCGGTTCCATTGGCAAAGGCAACCACAGATTTCATATATTTAATACTTTTCTCTGGCAGGTTTTCTTTGAACTCCACATTCTTGGATTCCCCTGCAAGAATTTCTTCTATGGTCATGATCCTCCTCCCTTCTTTATCCAAAATCTGGTCGTTGACAAAAAATAATTCTCCTCATATAATAAGCATAGGTTTATAGTGCATCCGTGATGGTGTCCGTTTACAGATGCTATGTTGCCTGTATTCCAACTGTCCGAGCCTCCGTGATGGTGTCTGCTTGCAGATGCTTGAATCACGGGGTCTTTTTTTGCCCATATTTTAAGAAATCATATATTCTTATCATTCTATTAAGATTGCTACGATTAGGACCATCCAGTGAGCTCAAAATATTAATATTTTCTGTAAATATAGTTTCCAAAATGTTTTGATATTGTACAATATCTACTTTTTCTTGCAAGCATATTTTCGTCAATACGACCATCTTCCAGCGAAGCAACCTGCATCGTTGGTCCTGGTTGTTGAGTCAACGCAAAAGTATAAAGCTCATCTTTAAACCTACGCAATAATTTAACTGGCAAAGCCGCTTTTTTCACAGACAAAGCATCATATAACAAGCTAAAATCCGAGAGTGTGATTTTAGTCATTTCCAACAATTTACCGTGTATAACCATCGAATGTGAAGCTATCTCACTTCCAATAAAATTCGACTTATATTCAACAAACACAAAGCGTTTTTGTAACATTTCTATTTTATCCAATGGCAGGCATTCCACAACGTCGCTAAGAATTGCCTGAATATCTGAATCTGAAATAGAATACCCCATAAAAATAATCGGATATTCCATGAAAATCGTCATCAGTTTGGCCGCAAGATATTTGCCTTTGTCATGAAACTTCTGATAGTCCGCTTTGTTAATGACAATAGATTCTGGATTTTGTACAGAACCATGAATTTTATAAATTTAACCAACCCAGTCTGGTAATCGGTAATATCTTCGAGTAATACCAAATCCTGCAAACAAAAATGGAGTTGTATTAAATCTTGCAACCACTTCTTGTAGTGTCATACAGCACCTCCCTGTGTTTAGATATTCACATTATTTTTTGTGTTTCTAAATTTTGGACTCACTGAATCCAAAATTTATTGACAAGTTATTATTCCATATTTCGATTATATTCCTGTTCCAGTTCATCCACCAAATACGCGTCACTCATACAGTGCATATCCGATACACCATCTCGAATCAACTGATAAACCTCAGAATGATAGAAAAAGTTCAATGCCGCATCCAGTGAAAGTCCCTGCTGTTTTGCAAAGCACTCGATGATACGACAATATTTTTTCTGAAGTAAAATTGGGTTTGCTGTCATGCCAGATGATTGTTCTCTTTGAACCTCTCCATTAGAAAATGAGATTTCCACAGCCCTTTCCTTTATCACATCAAGGAGGTCATCTACGATATATTCCCGACTTTTGGTATGCAACACTTCATATTCCGGCACGATATAACCGTTCAGAATATCGCTCTTTTCGGTAAACGCCTGATAAACACGCTCTGCATCCACGCCCAGCTTTGCCGCAACATTTTCAATACAAAATACAACAAACTCAAGCTCATTGGAATTTTCAATGTTCTCATCTGCCATCATAAGCAAGCCCTCCTTTACTTTATTTTAGCCAAAACATCTTGAAAAATTGCATAGTTCTTCTTCACGCCATCATCCAAATCAATGGAAATCATCTGATCGGCAAGGTGGTGAATCTTTTCCTCATAGGTACGGATCTCGGTATCTTGAGCCTGCAAAGCAGTCAGCTTTTTATTTAGTTTCACACGTTCGCCTGTGGAAGCATTGGCTATACGCTGTTCCAGATCGGCAATAGCTGTACGATAACGAGCCTGCTGTTCATGCACATAATCGGTACGGATACGGGCAATGATGTCCGGCTGATAGCGGTGCATATAAATCAGTGCCTTGAAGCCGTTCTTTTTACCACTGTCAAACAGCCAGTAGATCGGGCGTTTCTGGTAAATCTTGCAATGATCAGCATAGAAATCGTTGAGGAAGTAATTTCTGATTACCTCCTTCGGCTGACCTTTGCCGCCCAGTGCGTCGGCAATGAATTTCAGATTTTCGTCCAGCATCTCTGCACCATAGACCGTTTTCACAAACTCTACGAACAGACCCACAATATCATCCTCAAAATATTCATCATCGCAAATCGGGAGAATGTTATCCTTATCGGCAGGGAAAGACGCATACTTGCTGGCATTCCATTCACTGCCAGCGTAAGCAAGACCGTCCACATCCAGAGAATAGCGACCAAACATACAGCCAACAGCATAAGAAATGAAAGAGCGAATATCTCTGCCAAGGTCAGCCTTTCGGACAGTGACATCCTTATCCTCAACCTCCGGTGTCAGCTCATCCTGCAAGCTGTAAATGTCGATGAAGATGCGATTCAGTTCTTCCTCGTTGGCTTTCAGTTGGTTAAAACGACTATCGCACTCACTCTGCCATTGGTCAAATGCTTCGGAAATAGTAGAAACTTTGCAGAGTAGCGGATGCCGCTGGAAGTCCCAAGATGCCTCAAACGTGTTCCACTCCTTCTTGCATATTGCTATATTATCTAATGCCAATTCAGAAATATCATTGTGAGTTTTAATAGCATATGGCAATTTCAATAATGCACCCTCAGAATAATCTAATGTTGGAGCAAGTACATGAATATAATACATTCCTACAACAGAATTTAAAAATGCCTGTAAACAATAAATGTCAATATCATTTCTTGCAAAACATCCGGAACCTTTTGATTCAAACATCATATTATTACCACTATATCTAAGAGATATAGAACCAGATGAAATAGATGACCAAGTAAGTCCTTCTCTAAAGTTATAGTCTAAATTTTGCGGTCTGGATAATAATTTTCCTTTTTCATCCCTATAATTTTTGATTCTGAAACCATCATTTTCCCAATTTACAATATACTCTTGATTTCCGAACCATTTGCGATAAGATCCCCCTTTATTACACGGAAACCATTTTGCCGCTTTATTATTGCCTTGAAAATCTATGCTTTTATTTGAAACCTCAAACCATAATTTAAGAAATAGATCATTATTTCCAGTTTTAAAGCCTTGCTTTGTTACCGCAATCTCCTTTAGCAAACTAATTTTGTCATAATTACTTATCCCTCTATGCGTAACCCAATATGCCATTGGTGTTCCTGGTATTTTCTGAAAATCAGTTTGATTAGCTATATATTTTTGAGTTTTTTGTAAGTAAGCATTTTCTTTATCATTTTGTGAGGTCTGCTCCGTCATCTGGTAATAAATTCCATTGCTATTGCGAATGCAAGAATTTTGAAAAACAAAACTGGTCGTCTGTACAACCTCACCACCGATTTCTTCAAATGCTCTTGCACCCAGATGAATCATATTAACAAGGTATATTTCAGTAAACATTTTGCGGAGTTTTTCAAAACTTGTTAAAAACATCCAGGAATGCATAGTAACCATAGCCTGGTATCCATTATTTTTGGTAAATTTGTGGCACTTTTCAATAAATACAGAATATAAATCAACCTTACTATCAGGATAATTTTCTTTTATGTAACTGTTAAGTTTATCATCTGCGTTGCTTACCGGCATATAAGGAGGATTCGTCACAACCACATCATACTTCTGTGCCAGTACCTCTGCCACCTGCACCAACGGCAACAGTTCTGCCAGTGCTACATCACGGGACATATTTATATCCTCTGTAATCTCTGCAAAGCGATCATACAAATCTGTCCAATCCTTCGGCGTGACCGTCAGAAGCGAGCCGTATTCCTTTGCATCGTACAATTCGCTAATAATGGTGTTCATTGCCGCTTTCAGCTTGGTGTTCCCATTACAAAAATACTCCACTGCGTACTTGTCCATATGGTTGCTCTCTACAATAGCATACACATGGGGCTGAATGCCACGGCTGAAGAAACGGCGGTCATACTGGCGGGCTTTCATCATTACAGCAAAGTAGGCCAGCTGTGCCGCACGATCGTCAATGTCCAAACCATAGATGTTATTCTCCACAATACTTGCCACCGCTTCACGGGTGGTATAGCCGTAAGATTCATAAATCTTCATCAGCACATCGAACATATAGGCAAGGATATGACCAGACCCGGAGCATGGGTCGATCACTTTCAGCTGATCTGGTGTCAATGCAGCATATTCCTTACGGATTTCTACAAGCTGTGCCTGCACTTCTGGCTCCTGCTCAGTTTCTTCCAGATAGTAATGCCATTTTCTATCTTCCGGATCACGGTTTCCGGCAACATAGGCAGACTGTTCTTCATCCGTCGGCAAAAGCTGCTCTTTTGCATCCGGATGCCCTTCCAGCCACAAGCGGCCAAGACTATTTTCTACCATGTATCGGACGATCCAATCCGGTGTAAAAAGCTGAGTTGCTGCTGGGACTTCCTGTTTTTTTATTTTTTTAGAACTTTTTCTTCCAAAAACGGTTGCTTTAGGTTCAATATTGTAATACTGATACAGCCAGCCGATAATCTGTACCGCATCCTTCCAGTCATCCTCTGGTATCAGTTCGATCATCTGCTGAATCACACTGCCATCTCTCAGCAGATTGTCCGGCAGAAGAAGCTCCGTGTAATCGCTGATTTTCTGGAACATTCCCGGCAGAATCTTGTTCAGAGCATTGCACTGCACGATCAGCAAGTATTTATACAGTTCTTCGGTCTTTTCAGCTTCTTTCAGCTCATATACTTTCTCCATATCGAGTCCGTCCAAATCCAGATGGATGGCTTCGGTGATAATCTGCGGCTTGAAGTTGTTTTTCTCGTCCGTAAACACACGCACATGGGAAGGAAGATAGCCGTTGACCTCCATGAAACGCAGGGCAGAAAAACGGTTAAACCATGTGTAGGCAACCTCCTCCATAACCTGCTTATATCCTTTATCGTTAATCTCGGATATCAGAGCTTGACGCTGTTTTTTCTCAGTATCAGTCAGGACTTTTCCGTTGATGCTGTCAGCAGCAGTATCAGCAATATTGTCCTCTGTGATACCATATTCCACACCTTTGAGCGAAACACGGGCGATCAACTCTGTTCTTGCCCAGACAGCAAACTTTTTAATCGCATTTTTATACATACATCATTCCTCCGGACTCATAAGAACTGCTTTACAGGGATTCTCATCCGTTATCTTTGCTCCAGCTGTAACCGTTATTTCTTTCATTGGAATTGCATATTCAAAATCAAATTGCATATTCTCTATTGCAGCTCCTATTGATGGATTTTTTAATCCAACAGGAACTAAATAATATTTTCCAGCCTTGTTATACATGTCCAAAAATTGATCTCTATTACCTGATCCATTATTTTCATCCATCCACTGATAACGTGAAACCGTTGCTAAAAGTAGTTCTTGCATTTCTATTCCAAAATTATTTGCTCGGCTAATACTTGCATCAATATTTGCACCTATATGTAAAAAATATCCTTTTCCATAATTTCTATCATAGGATTCATATACCCAGCACGACTTAGGAAATGGTGGAACAATGTAATCAACTTTCAAAAAAGTATCTGCAAACTCCATATCTCTATAATTTTTCTTCCACTCTTTGAAAATTTCTTTACCTGCCGAGTAATTTGTAAAGAATAAGCCTATTGCAGGTGCATCTCCACCCCAAAGATATACTGTTCCTCTCCACTTTGCAGCATTCCATTTTTCAAGGTTAATTGGTGAAGAAAAGAACATTGTTTTTCGTTCCTTTTCCGGCAATGGCTTCAATTCTCCCAATGGAGGCTTTTTACTGTTAGTAACACCTCTAAAACGCCAATATAGCCTGTCATATTGCTTTTCATCCGAAAGATTATAGTATGTATATGGTTTCAACGGTGTAGGTATATACTGTTGGTCATCATCATCAAAAAATGCCGCAATAAATTTATTTGTTTCTGCCGCTGAATCATATAACATCTGATAAACAATGTTAGCTTCCCATACAACGCCTCTTCCCTTTTTCTCTGAATAGAGTTTTTGATTATATGTTTCTTCACATAAAACAAGAACAAACTCTGACTCCATGATTTGATGCTCCATCCACCTTGGCCATCCTTCAGAAGGTGCTTCTTCATATTGATCTATCATCGCATCAATGCCTTCTGAACGTAGTCTATTTGCCAACTCCAACACTTTATCTTCATATGCTTGATTTTTATGTGCATATGAAATAAACACTTTTGGGTTATTATCCATTATCTGTCTCCTAATCTTCTGAATTGCTCTTCACGTTTCTAATATTTGCCCGTATCGCAAACAGCGGAACTGATAATATTCCCTTTGCCTTTTTCTTTTCAATACTATATGCAGTCACTTGACACTCCTCGAAGTGATCCTTTTGACAATGCCATTCCAGTACATTTGCTTCCTGTTCTGATAAAGTATATACAATATTATGGAAGGCAATATAATCCTGTCACTATCGGGCATCTGACAATCTACCAATATTTTTTTCTTATGACAAATCACGAAACTTTCCAAAACGAACGGCTTTTCCCCGACATTAAAGATTTCAATTCCATGTTCAGAGGAACTTTCTTTCACACGGTATGCTTTTTCTGTCAACTCATTTTCAGGTGTTGCTACCATTTGGAAACAGAGTTTCGGTCGCCCTCGAAAAATAGTAGTCAATTCATTTAATCCCCAGCCAATAATAACTCCTAAAATGCCAATAGCTGCACTAATCAATTCCATCCTTCGCGGTTCTCCATCTTTAATTCAGCTTAATCTCGTCGCAATTTTTCAGCAACTGTTTCAGCTGAGAGCGAATTTTCTCTACATAATCATCAATATCCGCATCCGTCTGTAAGGTCTTTGCCTGGAATACAACCTGACGATTATAAATACGGACTACCTTTTTCTTCACCGGAGCCGCTTCTTTTCCAGTCTGTGTCGGCTGAACCTGCGGCTTCGGAACCGGAGGTGCGAGAACTGTTTCAATATGGCTGACAATATCATCCTTATACTGGCACATTGGCAGGAACATGGCATCCAGAAGGGCAAGACTCTTTAATTCTGCAATTTTCTCCTTGCACTGGCTGAAATACTTGTCTGATTTTTCAATCAGATGAAACGCCTTGGAATCTCCATTTGCGGCAGTATGGGTTGCTTCCATACACTGACGAACTGTTTCCAGAACCTCGGTACGTTTTTCTTCCAGCATCTTATCATGGGCAGTACGAACGGTATCCATCAGTGGATTCAATTCCCGAATCCGGTTATAGTTGAACTTACTGCCTGGCTGAACCATCGTAATCAGACGAATGGTATTCAGTGCCTTATGAGCTTCTTCATTTTCCGCAATACGGTCAAGATCATCATGCAGAGATTTTTCAAACTGCACTGCCTGGTCAAATACCGTTACCTGCGTTTTAAAGAAATTCTCAATGCCGTTGCTCATGGATTCTTTGTTTTCAAACAAGTCATCCTCTTTTTTCAGTACACGCTCAATCAGTGCGATATTGTCTTTCTTCTGAGAAAGAACATCATCCATAAGACTGATAGCTGTCTGCACCAGTCCACGATCCGGGTATTTATGTCCTTCGTAACGGTGATTCAAAGAAGCATAGTAATCCCGCTGTTCGCTGAATTTTTCGGTTACAAAGCGAATCAAACCATCTTCATCATCCGGCACATCCATAAGATCGAAATACTCACGGAGCATTTCTTTTACATCCCGCATCATGGTAGCGGAAATGGTTTTACGTTTGCTGATGGAAGTCTTGCCGATTTCACTCTTTTTACGGAGCATATCCGGCAGTTTCGGGTCATCCGGCTGAATGGTATTGCCTGCATATTTGATGGTTACTTTCTGGGAATAAATCAGCTGTGCCGCAACCGCAGCAATGTCGATTTCCTTCCAGCCATACGGAATTGCACTGTATTTGCTCTGCACATCAGCCATAGAAGTCGGCAGCTTTTTCACATCCTGCATTTCCAGATATTCTTCCATTGTAGAAACAGCATCACGGTTTGGCTCCATGCCTGGGAGCATGGTAACAGTACCAGTCAGAATAGCAATAATATCTGCATCACTGCCCGCATTTTCTGTAATCAGATCGAGCTTGCTATATACATGAGCAACCAGATATTCCAATGATTGGTCAATTTTACTCTTGGCATTTCCACCTTTCATTTCCAGATGTTCCCCATCTACATAGAACTGTGCCCCTTCGATGGCATTTTGCAATTCTGTCATGGCACTCAGCTCGTATTTTCCGGCTTCATCCTGCTGATCGCTGATGATTTTCTGCACACTCTTTGGAAGCTGGCTTACGTTTCTCTGCTTTACATATTTACGAATCTTCATGGCAGATTCCAGCGATTCATAGTATGGCGTATCAGCCAGAACAACAATGGCTTCTTTGCCTTTGGATTCTGTCATCAGGCGGAACTCTGTTTTTTCTGTGGCATCGGTTGCGACGGTCAGAAAACGCAGACGCATACCGCCAGTTGCCACACCCACAGTATTACCGTCTACCATCTGGTCGAACGCAAAGTCATATTTTCCATAGCGGAATTTCTTGGTTGTAAAAATATCACCGTAAATCATCTGGGCAATGCGCTCCACGATAGAAGCGGTATCCACGTTGGTATCCCGGATTTCACGCTGAATATCCTGTTCTTCATCTGTCAGGAAGTTATAAGTGTCGCCTGTTCTGCCGATATAGTTCTGGCTGATCAGACGGTCAAGGCAGCCACGGACAGCTTCACGCATAATAATTTTATCCACACGAATATCATCTGCCCTCAGAATAACGATATTATCCAGATTAGAGGGAATATCATCAATATACCGAATCAGATACAGAAGTTTCAGCACATCCACATCCTGCTGTTCGATACCATCACCATTGTCCGCGGCTTTCTGGCAGCGCTCAATGACTCGGCGAATAGAACCGTCCAAGAAAGTATGTACGGTATCATAAAAACGAAAGAATGGAACAAGTGCATATTCGTCCTTCTCCTGAATTTTCTGCGCCGCCTCCTGGAAGCCGGAAAGCATGGAACGCTCACCGCCGGAAAGATGCTTGCCGGAATTTCCGTGCTTACGGATTTCTGCAAATACCTTCTGCATAATGATAAACTGATACGGCACGAACGGGAAGTTCTCAGTGAACTCCCTCGAACCAGAATACCCTTTAATATCCAGAATGGAACCGCTGAAGCTGAACAGGTTACGCAAAACGGAATCATTCTGCTCATAAACATTTTCCAAATCAGCAGCTGCTTCTGGTTTCTTTTTCAAAATACGCTTCTGGATGACTTCATCCACAGAGGAAGAAGATAAGCTCAGTCTTGTTTTGAAACGAGCCTGAATACGGGAGAACTCATCGGCACGAACTTTGATGATTTCATCAATCGCTTCCTGTCCGGTGCAGATGACCCAAATCTTACCTTCGCACTCACTGCCGATCTTTTCTGTCAGAGACTGGAGATTCAAAAGCATATCGGTATCTGTACCAACATACTGGCCAACCTCGTCAATCATAAACAGCAGACGGAAGTTCGCCGGTTTGGTATCCACATAGGCTTTTATATCTTCCACAAGCTGTGCGATAGAAATTTCTGTTGCGGTTTTATCATTGAACCAGCCTCGTGCATCGTCTTCGCTCATATCCAAAACTTCCATCAGAGTTGGAATAATGAACTTGCCATTGAACGCAAATGCACGACGCATTTCCAGCCAGGATTTTCCTTTTTTTTCCTCAAAAACTCTGCAAAACTCCTCCATCTTTCCCTGTTGGTCAATATAACGCTCCATCATGGCAACTTTCAGATTTTCACCGTAAAATCCCAGATGGTTATAAAACATTTTAGCGAAAACACGGAGGACAGCAGTCTTGTCTTTATTGCTGAATCCTTCGATGTCGATATTAAACAGAATTGTCTCTGTCTGTCCCTTGGTGGCACGATCAATCAGCATAAAGGTTGCCGGATCATCTTCAAATTTTTTACGGAAACGCTCTACACTGCGGACACCTTTTACTTCTTTATTTTCCAGAAGATAAGAAAGCATTTTCAGGAAATGAGATTTACCACTTCCAAAGAAACCTGAGATCCACACACCCATATCGGCTGTGGGCTGATCAAAGGCATCCCCGTAATAATTGAAAAATGTAATAAAATGTTTTTTCAATTCTCTGGTGATGACGTATTCATTTAACTCCTGCTCAATCACATCGTCAGCAGCCTGATCTACTTTAATTACACCATTGATTTTGCGGTTGATGTCGTCCGCAAACATATCTCGAATCTTCATGGCTTTATCCCCCTTAATCTATTATGGACTTTGTCCATAATCATCGTTCGCCGCTCGCCAAATATGCAAGCATATTTTTCTCGCTAACACTCACTCTATCACGTTGAATGCCCGGTAATAATCATTTGATGTCAGACGATTGAACAGTTTTACATGGCGACCGTCAAACTCACCCGGATACATAACAAGAATCGGAACATCCGAAAAATGCGGCTGCAAAGCTTCCAGTAATGTATGGATTCTCATAAACGGAAATACTTCACCGACACCCGTAAGCATCAGTACATCGCCTGGTTCATGTGGCTCGTACTGGATCTTATCAATAAACTCTCCATTGCCGATTGCAGAATTTAGCTGCTCCAGAAGATACACACTTCCATCAGCTTCTTCCATATCGGGAATTTCATCTGTGATGTCCATGTCATCGCAGATAGAGAGAAATGTTTTATATAAGTTGCAAATCTTCAAATGGCAATCCAGGAACTGATCGGTTTCCATCTGATTTACAAAATGCCGAACCACCATTTCATTTTCCGGCTCATAACAGAAGATTCTGATATTCACCTCATTGCTCAATCCCTTGCCTTCCAGGAACTCCGGATCCTGAATCAATGTCCGAACTTTGTCCAGACGTTCTTTTATGTCACGCATTGGCTACCTCCTACACGAAATGCTTCACAGGAGCATTTCGTTGTACGCTTATGTGTATGAAAAGCAATTAAACGCTGGCAGTACCGCTGTATCGCCATTGCTTCTGATGGCATTCTCCAAAACAGGATGCAACCATACTGGATTCAAATGATCTGCCCCCCGATTGTCGAGATACTCCGTCTCCACAAGCACTCTGGCAATAATCTGTTTTAGCTTTGTGATTGTGCTGTCGCTCCAGGAAGCCACGGTATCATTCTGCTCCTGCAAACGCATAAAAAATGTATTCAAATCTATCTTACCAAAGGACGTGTCCCTTAACCGGTACTTCTCTCCAATGACTGTCAGCATAAACTCCCAAACAAGTCGGCTCTGCTTCATCATCGCATACAGGCAGATCTGCTTTGCTATCTCTGTCGGCTGCGATGCAATCGCAGAAACCAGAGTTTCATCTTCCAGAGCATGAAGTCGTTTCATACAGGCTTTTGCCATCCGTGTAATCGATTTTTCAGTTGGATACTGGAAAAGATTCTGCTCCACAATTTCTGTTACAATCGCTTCATCTGAGAGACCTTCGCTCATCAGCTTTGCGGTGGAACGCATTTCATAGAAAAGGAACGGTTCTCTGGTCAAAGACGCTATATACGGATAAGAATGATCCATAATGTTTTGCCTCCTTACGGTTCCTCTTTTTTATCAGGAACAAATTCCATGATGTCCCCAACATCGCAATTTAATACGGAACAAATTTTTTCTAATACATCCATGCTGACATTTTCATCTTTAGACAACTTCGACATTGTTGTCGTACTGAAACCAGTCTGCAAGCGCAAGTCTTTTTTTATCATGTCTTTATCAATCAGCATTTTCCACAGCTTTTTATAGCATACTGCCATATTGTCACCTCTTACCATTATTCCTGTTCAAAGTTCAGTATTCTCGTTACTTCCTCTATCATAGCATAGAAGTGCGAATAGTACAATCAAGATGTCAAAATTTCAAATTCATGCTTTACGAACTCGCAGTTCAGATTTGTCATTTTAGAAATCATGTTATAATTCATTCAACAATAAATTTGCATGCAAAAAACAGAGCTCAATTCCCATTCAAAATTTTATTATTCGGAAAATCCCTCCCTGTTTTAAGCTCATTTTGTTTTCTTTTAAAAAAAGACTTTCCAAGCAATACAATACCTACATTCAATCTTACCACTGCGTTCATTCCCGGAGCCAGATCTTTTTCAAGAAAGTCCTTTTCGGGAATCCAAAAGACCTGGCCTTCGGCTACAGACACCAGCATACCAGATATTCTGCCATAAGCAAGAAAAGAGCGTGCTGTTTTTTTAACTTCACTTTTATGATTAAAAAGATAAAATCTATAGAAGCCAATAAAATGAGACAATTTCAGGAGGAAATCTTATGCCAAAACCAAGAACTAAGACCGGCGAGAAAAACCTCATCAGCCGTCAATTAGTGGAACTTCGGAAACAACACCATTATTCCCAAAGGTATGTATCCTACCTGCTCCAACTTGCAGGCTATGACATGGATAAGAATGTGATCACCAGGATTGAAACAAACCAACGATACGTCACTGACCTGGAACTCCAGGCGCTCTCCCAAATCTTCCATGTCTCTTATGATTACCTCATAGACGGGAAAAACAAAGATGATCACACATAAAGCGATGCTTGATTGTAAAACTGATAGCAGCCCTGCCTAAGCCGGTTGGATATAAAATGTCCGTACTGCTTATGCAGGGCTGGAGATCAGGAAAAGTCCCGGAAAGTCAGGCGCAAATCTAAAGTGCTCCTGCATTATGAACTCAAGGACTTGTCGTTGATAGACAGGACGTTTTATGATTTAAACCCGGGAGCAATCTCTTTATTTAATGAGATACCGGAATCTGTGATTCATATTTCCGTGGAAATTGTGGATAAAGCAAAATCCTATTCCCAGATGAATTTAAGTGATTCGTTTGTATTTACACTTGCGGATCATCTGCATTTCGCAACCATTATTATGGCTAAGACCAAAACACAGATCACACTGCCAATGCCTGTTGATGTTGGAAATGCGATCTATGCATATCTTTGTAATGGCAGGCCCGCGTCCAATGACCAGCATATTTTTATCCGAACGAAAGCGCCTTATGGAAAGTTGACTGGAAAAGTCTGTACAAAAGCCCTTTATCGGATCCTTCCGGAAAGAGAAGCAGTCAAAGGCGGCGGCTTTCATGTAACGCGTCGGACATTCGCAACAAATCTGCTGAGGAACCAGGCAGAAATTGATGCGGTGATGGATGCCCTTGGCCACCGGGATCCCACAAGTGTCATGACATATCTTCTCCTTGATGAGGAAAGAAGCAAAAGCTGTGCATTGTCTTTGTCAATGCCGGGATTCCAATGAAGGGAGGCTTGGCATGAAGATAGCAGGATATGAATATCAGAGTTGTTTCGGCCCATACATACAACAGTTTTTGCAGGAAAAAAGAGATGCCGGGTTTATCTATGAATCTGAAGAATGGATCATGCAGTCAAAAGGTCGAAAAGACCGCATGGTCTATCTATCAGAAGATCTTACGGAGTTGCTGAGGGAGTATGTTTTTAAGCTGTCCTCAGTCTTTCTCTGCCAGTCGGTCTGGTTCTTTCCGGCCAGGAATCCCGAACAGCAGCTTAGCAACGTAACGATCGATAAAAGATTTCGTGACAGCTGGGCAAAAACTCCGTTTGCCAAAAACTGTGACCGAAACCCGACCGTCCATTGCCTCCGCCATAGTTTTGTCGTGAAGCGGATGAACCTCTGGATGGAAGAAGGGGTTTCCCTGAAAGAAATGCTGCCATTTTTAAGTAAATTTCTTGGCCATACAAGCCCGGAAGAGACGCTGTATTATTATCATCAGGTCGATTCCGCATAATACGTAGCCTTGACAAAACCTCTGCAAAAGTAATTCCGGAGGTGACCATAGATGAGTAAGAAAAAAAGCAAAGAGAAACTGTTCTTCTCAAAAACACTGGACTTCCTGGACCATTATCTGCCGGAGCAGGCCATGAAAAGCACCAACACGATTGAAACGTACAGAGATACATTGACGATATTCAGAAGATATCTCTCGGATACTCTCCGGCTGTCTATCCGAACATTCTGTTTTAAAGACTGCACCCATGATCTTCTGTTAGAATTCTTACACCACCTGCATGAAAGTGGAAATGCCGCGACAACCTGTAATAACAGGCTCGCAGCCATCCGGGCCTATCTGTGGTATGCCGCGGGCAGTGATATCTCACTGCAGTCAGTTGCGCTGACAGCTTCACATGTCCCCTTTCTAAAAGTGCCAAAACGGATACGGGAGATCATAAAGGAAGAAGATCTGGCAGCATTATTATCGGCACCAGCGGGTACAAAAACCGGGAAACATGACCGGATGATACTGATCCTCCTGTATGATTCAGCTGTCAGGGTATCAGAATTGTTGTCCCTTGATGTACAGTCTGTCAATCTGGAATCAGCCATCCCCTATATCAGGATCTGCGGAAAAGGCGATAAAGAGCGGATCGTAAAGAAATATGCGGAACAGATACGTCCGGAACATCCGAATCTGCCCAAAAGCTGCTAACCGCATATGATCCGGAGGACAAAATCGACAAATATGTACCGGGATGGGGCAGAGTTGGAATTAATATCAAGAATACTTGGTCATTCATCAACAGAAACCACCAAGATTTATGCCATCCCTTCCGTTAAAATGATGCGGAATGTAATGGAAACAGGAAAACCAGCAACGGATGAGACACCCCAATGGCCAGATGAGGAGGAAGAATTGGCCAGACAATGTGGATTGCGCTAAAAAGTTATCCTTATCTTTTCAAGAAAAAACTGCATAAATGCGCTATTTCTTAAAAAGATGAGGATAAAAATATCGTGAGAATAAGCCGCAGGCCAGGTATACGGTGGTCCCGCCTGCCAGGTCAAGCATAATTTTTTAGTGTGTGGATCAAAGAGACCATCAGTTCACACGGGCAACCGGTGCTGACCTCGATCCGGATGCTTCCTGGAAGATGGTAAGCGATGAATAACCTGCCGGTTTTACATATTCTAAAATCTGTGGGATAATCTTTTTGATGGATAAGTGATTGACCGTATTCAAGATCTGTTCATAATAAGTTCTTAATAGAACCGAAGTATATTAGATTTATAAGTTTAAAAACGGAAAAAGGCTCCATAGCCTCCTGGAACGATAAACAGGATATCGCTTTTTATCAGCGATTGTTTTTTATCACAAATAAGGGGCAGCTATCACAGTGGTATCTGCCCCCGGTTCTCCGGCGTTTCTGTTTCCGTGTCCATCACCTTGGAACAGCGTTCCTTTATAAAGTCACTCCACGGCATCATTGCTTCCACGCCTGCGGGCTCTTCCTTATAGTCCGGCATGTAAAGCAACAGGGTGTAAAGGTATTGGAACACGTTCAGGTGGTTTGCTTTCGCGGTTTCTACCAGGCTATAGATGATGGCACTCGATCTCGCGCCGTTTACGGTATCGTGGAAAAGGAAGTTCTTTCTCCCGGTCGCATAGGACTTTGCACATCGTTCCGCCCGGTTATTCGAAATCTCACATCGCCCATCCAGCAGGTAGTTGCCCAGAAGTTCCCGATGGTTAGACGCATAGTTTACGGCTTTTTCCAACAGGCTGCCGCCCAGCGGCTCTACCGTTGCAAGCCAGGACCAGAAGCTGTCCCAGACAGGGACTTCCAACTCCAGGCGGCTGGTCTTTCGTTCTTCCGGGGACATCGCTTTTAGTGTCCGCTCTATACGAAAGAGTTGGTTGCAATAGCAAAGTCCGACCTCTGCTGGAATCCTCTGTTCTTCCTTTGCTTTTTCCGGATCAGCCGCATCTCCCGGGATTTCTTCCGGTGAGTTGATGTCCAGCAGTTTTACTCTCTTTCGGCGGGCTGCCGGAATTGCTTCGAAGAAATATCTCCGGCAATGGGCAAGACAGCATACCAGGGTCACATTCTCCACGCTGTTGTAGCCGGTATAGCCATCACACTCCAACAGTCCGGAGAACCCTTCCAGGAAATTTTTCGCATATTCACCTGCCCTCCCGGGCTGGTAATCATAAAGGATGATGGGCGGCTGGCCGTCGTTGCCGGTGAGATATATCCACAGATAAGAGTTTGAGGATGCCGCTTTCCCTTCCTCATGGAGGACCTGGCAGACGGTCTCATCCGCATGGAGGAGATCCCGTTTGATCAGGTATCCGTGGAGCAGGTTATAAACAGGCTCGAAATAGGCCAGCGCGCATTTGATACACCAGTTTGAGGTCGTCTCCCTGGCAAGCGGGGCACCCATTTGGAGCCAGTCCATTTCCTGGCGGTAAAAGGGAACCGAGTTCAGGAATTTCTGGTACATGACAAAGGCTGCCATAGACGGGGAAGCCGGGCTGTGTGCCAGCAGTGCAGTCGGTACCGGCGCCTTGACGATCGTGCCGGTATCTTCCTCACGGCAGACCGGACATGCAAGGACTTCCTGCATATATCGGATCCGTTCTACCTTTGCGGGCGTAATCCGCAGTTCCTCACGTACAAACTGCCATCCGATGGTCTCCATCGCAGCGTCACAATCCGGACAAAGCCTCTGGTCTTGCGGCATCGCACAGTGTACTTCCCTGACCGGCAGGTTTTTGTAGAGATCTTCCCGCTTGGCTTTTGGTTTCCGGCGGGTATGGCTGCGGACAGTGGATTTCTCCGTCGGCTCTTCCTGCCCTGCTTCCTCCTGGGCAGCCCTGCCGGCGGTCCTTTCCCTGGAAGTGCCGAAAAATTTCCTCTGGAATTCCGCAATGGTTTCATTCAGGTTCGCAACCGTAGCGTTTAGTTCCTGGATGGTTTTTTGGAGCTCCTGGATCTGTGCATTCTTTTGTTCAATTGTTTTTTGCAGGAATTCGATCAAATCGTCTTTATATTCCTCCACAGTCTGACCCGCCTTTCTGTTTTCGTTCCCTTTATTATAGAGGAAAACATGGAAGTCTGCAAACTGGCCCGGATACGTCCATCGGCATTTTGACGGACTTCTGATGTGTGGATCACTTCTGAAAATGCGGACTTATCCACCAAATGGCAGGATCCTTATTCACAGAAACTGTCCGTCAGGCAGCTATTTGTGGATAAGCCTCCTGAAAATCTGCCGTTGTGTGGATAACTTTTCTTTTTCCGGCTCCTAAGAGCAGAAAAAAGAGTTTTAAATTCTCTGTTTTTCACAAATACGGTCTAGAAATCCCTTTTTTGTGATGGACGTAACGCCCTGGGCTGGTCAATGGAAAGCCCTTCCATAAGCCATCGGTATTCCTGCCGGGTAAGCATCCGTGCTTCGGAGGCATTACGCGGCCATTGAAAACGGCCGGAGTCCAACCTCATATAAAGCAGAACAAAACCGTTTTTATCATGGTACAGTGCTTTGAGCCGGTCTGTCTTCCTGCCGCAAAAAAGATACAGTGTGTTTGCGTAAGGATCCATTTGGTAATGATCCCGGAGGATCGACATAAGGCCATTGACCGAAAGCCTCATGTCTGTACGCCCTGTGATAAGGCAGAGCTTTGATACTCCGGAAATATCGCCTAACACAGGCTGCGCAGCGCAAGAAGGGTATTTTCGATGGTTTCTCTCGCCGCGTGATTAGAAATCTCAATGGGGATTCCCTGGAAATCGAACCGGAGCGCAGCCCCATTGGCAGTGAAGGGATTCGGTGATGAAATTTTTTCCTGGCCTGAAAATAAGCTTTTCGAAATATCCAGACAGATAACTTCCTGTTTTTCGTAGGGGATGGCCTGGTGTATTTTTCGCGGGATCGTATAGCCCTTCTGGCGGAGACGCCGCGAATGGTAGTCAATGGCCTTTTCCGTAATCCCATGCTGTTCACACCAGATTTTAACTTTCAAGCTGCTGGTCTTACAGTCCTTGATCAGGTCGAACCATTCCTGGTCGGTACGTTTGATACGTTTTTGAGCCATGTAAGCTCACCTCTTCTTATTTATTTGGAGTAAGCGCGCATAGAGCAACCGAATGTTTTGAAAGCCAACATGCCCTGAATGCAAAAACCTGGAAATGGGGGAATGCTTCTCCAGTCAAAGAGATTATTGCACAGATTTCTGGATTTGTAAAAACGCTAGATTATTCATCGCTTACGGAAGATGGACCGTTATGGGGGGATACTCCGACAACAGTTGGGAGGAAACCTCTAACTCAGAAGGTAGCCTGGCAAAGACTGGTTCCATCCCTTGAGCCAATTCGGACGGCTTCTGCATTTGTTTTCTGATCCAATAACTGAAAGTCGACAGGGGGACTTGATTTTCCTGACACCATTCTTTTCTTGACAATCCGCTTTTTTGGAAATCCTGAATCCGCTTCATCCAGAAATCTTCTTTTGTAAGGTTCGTTTCATTCATAGGCAGTACCTCCTTGATTTGGAGCTATTGTATCAAAAATGATGGTGGATTCATAGATACGGATTATTTCGAGCTTACATTTATCCTTCCTCCGATTTGAAATGCCCGTAAGGGGAGGTATGGGAAACCACGGCAGTGCCATCGCCGGAGACGGTGAGGTCATTGGAATCGACCAGCCCAAGGCGCAGGGAAGGGAACACGGCAAGGATGGAAAAAATCTTTTGAAGCGCGGCTTCCGGATTTTCGGAGGCAGGTTTTCCATCCATGATACTGTTGGCGATATCCCTGGTAGTAATTGAGGAAGGATCTTCCGGTTCTATCAGTTTGCCATCAGCACCGATCTCCTTTTTGGGTTTCCTGCCGTTTTTGCCGGAGGGGAGCAGGAACGATCTGGAATAACTATCCCGCGGTGCCAGCCAGAAGCGGTCCATAAAATCATAATAGGAACCGAGGGGCGGCAGTTCTTGGGTGGACGCGCAGCCGATGAGGACGGTAAGTGAAATGGATTCTGGAAGTACTTTCCTCTCCCATAGAGTGAGGCTTGTATGAGCTTTTGTCTCATTAAAAAGCAGTACAAAAAGGATCAGGGAACGCAGGATCTGGGCCTGATGTGTAGCGGGACGTCCTCCATTGGAGTAAAAGGCTGGGATGTATTGAGTAAGCGCGTCCAGGTTGAGGTTCAAGAGTTTCTGGGATTCCTCTTTGTAAGAGTCGAAGGAATATTTGGGATTGTTACGTGAGAGCCTGCGGCCAATCTTAGTGACCAGGGTTCGATACTCGTTATGGTTTTGCCATAATTCGGGTTTGAACATAAATGTGACCTCCTTTTGTTTAAGTAGTAGTGGTGAAAAAATATGCCTTAAACAAAAGGGCCGTTTTAGCGTGTATGTCAAGAGTATTTTGAAATTTTTTTTCAGGGAGAAAGTGGTTATGTATGTTTCCTCCTGCATCTGCTCCTCGCCGGATTCTCTTGCAGAGTTTCACCTTGATGCTTCTGTAATGTTTCAAGACCTCACCATAGGAAATCCATATTTCTGCCCTTTCAATTCTGCCATAGACCGCATCTACAATAACAGCGTCCTCGTCTTTCTTCTCCGGACATTTTCCGTTTCTGTCATGGGAACAGAATATTCATGAAAGCACTGTATTTTCAGCATTGTTCAACTATTTTGTGTATTACAGGTGTACAGTTCAATATTAAACTAAATATTTACAAGTGAACTAAAAAATGTTATAATCATAGACATAAAAGGAGCAACCACCCACAAAGTGGTTAGCCTCATAAGTAAGTTATAAGCCTACCTGAATCGGCCAAGAAACAAGGTAGGCTTATTTATTTTCGCTTGTTCTTCCTATCTATGTAGGCAAGCAGCGCAATTAAAAATGTTGCGAACAGCATTAAATCCTGAAACGTAAACATTTCCATCCACACCACCTCCCCTCTTTTTCAAGTGTAGGGAGGCTTTCCACCTTGTAACACGATCACTCCTTGGTAAGATTCTACCATATATATTCCCTTCTGACAACTCATATAGCGTCCATATATCCATGAAAAAAGGGGATATCTATTTCCCGGCAGCCCCTCTTTTCTCTATCTTACATTATTATTTTACCCTGTACTCGCAGATGTCCCTCCGGCTTCTCTGTATATGCCGTTTCATGAGATTCCCTGCCAGTTCCCCGTCTTGTTCCCGAATGGCTTCCAGAATCCTTTTATGCTCTGAGCCCCCGCTCTGAGAGCCGATCGTCTGATTGGCCTGCTGATAATATCCAAGAATGTCCTGAATGATATCCATCACCTTTATAACCAGATTGCTTAAAAGGAGCTGCGGAGACGTTTCTTTTACAAAAGTTCCCATCCTTTTCTTTCTGACCACTCCCCGCTTACAATCTTTTCCTTCATATATTCCAATACCGCTTCTCCGGTATTCTCTTTCATACTGCCCATACCGTAATACCTCCAGATTGCTTTTTATTCCTGTATTTCTATTACTCAATTCCTCTATCCACCAATTTTTCTCCTAACCGTGTCACTCCCATCACCTCCATCAATTCGTCCATCTCAGTATCTGGTTTTCTCCCCCGCTTAAAGCTCCTTCTTCTGAAAAATACGCGCCGTCAGCAGAAATGACAGGAAGAATGCAAGCAGTGCGCACACCAGGATAGCCGCCCCTGCCGTCATGATCTGAAAGGCAGTCATGTGGGGGCCGAACCAGCGGTTCATCAGTGAACTGGCTCCCATAATCACCCCAATGCCGCCAAGCAGGCTGACCCCGATGAGTATCTCGCTGCGTTCCTCTCCTCCGAGATAAAACAGAGGGAAAAAGATGGCTCCCATAAACAGGCTGAGCCCGATCCCCACAACATACACCATAAAAATGTCCGTGTCTTTGTCAAAAGGGAATCCATAAAACAGGATGGACAGTGCCGCCGCGGTTCCCGCAAGCAGCATTCCTATGCAAAGCCAGGCCATTTGACTTAGAAAATAGCTTTTCACAATATCCGTACGCCTGATCGGAGCCGTCAGCTTGTATTTACTCCACTTTGACACGCTTTCCCTGCGCAGGCTTGCCGCAGCTATGACAGAAAATCCCGTCATGCACAGCAGCATATAGCCGATAATAAAAATCTGCGCATCGTGATCTATCCCAACGACAAAAATCCCAAGCACCAGCATCATGGCCGAAAACAGCTTCGCATTGGACAGCACCGCATAAACATTATTTTTCAGAAGTCCCTTCATATCCGTTCCCCCTTTACCAAAAGCAGCATGATCTCATCCAGCGAAGCATGGTCTAAAACTGTGTCCCTGTACTTTTTTTCCGCTTCTTTGCCGTCAGACACCAGCACGTCAATCTGAAAATCCCGTTTCCGATAGGCTATGATATCCCCCCGGTCCAGCGCGTCAAACTGGCTCTCCTTACAGCGCATGACCGCGTAATGATAGGCCAGGTCATTTTTGGAAGCGGTCAGGAGCACGTTTCCCTCATGGATAAAGGTAATGTAATCCGCAATCTTCTCCAGGTCGCTCGTAATGTGGGAGGACAGCAGGATGGAATGGTCCTCTTCCTGCACAAAATCCAGAAATACGTCCAGGATCTCATCCCGCATAACGGGGTCCAAACCGCCGGTGGGTTCATCCAGAATCAAAAGCTTCGGGTGATGGGAAAGCGCCGCAAAAAGCGCCAGCTTCATCGTCATCCCTCTGGAATAGGTCCCGATCTTCTGTCCGGCAGGCAGGTGAAAATCCTGCAGGTATTTTTGAAACATTGCAGGGTCCCACGCCTGATACAGTCCGCCCATGATCTCCGACAACTGCGCCGCCGTCAGGTATCCGGGAAAATTATCTCCGTCATAGACCACGCCGATCTTTTCCCTTATGGCCGTGTCCTGATCCCCCATCTCCTGTCCAAACAGCCGGATCGTTCCGCCGTCCCTGGAGGACGTGTTCAGGATGCAGCCGATGGCGGTCGTCTTTCCCGCACCGTTTTGTCCGACCAGTCCCATAACTGCGCCGTAAGGCAGAGAAAATGATACCCTGTCCAGTACAAAACCGTCTTTCGGAAATCTTTTCGATACCTGATCCAGTTCTAAAATATAGTCCATATCAATCATCCTCCTCGTAGAATAATGCCAGAAGCTCCGTCAGCTTTTCCAGGGAAATGCCGCTCATCCGGCCGATCTCTGCGGCAGCCTGTAAGTGCTCCTCCGCGATCCGCTGCTGCTCCTCCTGGTAAAATTCCTTGTTCTGTGCCGATACAAAACTTCCCCGGCCGACAGTGGTTTCGATAAATCCATCCCTCTGCAGATCCTCATATGCTTTCTGAACCGTGATCACGCTGACATGGATCGACTTCGCCAGAGCCCGCATGGAAGGGATTGCGTCCCCGGCCTGCAGCTCTCCGCTCATGATCATGGCTTTGATCTGGGATGTAATCTGTTCATAGATCGGCTTATTGGCATTATTGCTGATAATGATCTCCATGCTCCACCGCCTTTTCTTTTTTATATGTAAAGTGTACTTATTGTACAAGTACATTATATCATCCTGAATCTTTTTGTCAACCACTTGCTTCTGTATTTCATATCTGCTAAAATAATTCCGTTACTGTTCACACCCTTTGGGTGCTCCAGTAACAGTATCCAGCAAAAGAATCATTTGTCAAAAAAAGGTTCTGAAAATACAAATGAGGTGTATGATGCATATAACAACAATATTTATCTGGTTTATTTTATACAGTATTCTGGGATGGATCTATGAAACGATCTTCTGCAGTGTAAAGACTCTGAAATGGGACAACCGGGGCATGCTCATCGGGCCCTACTGCCCGATCTACGGCGTAGGCGCGGTACTGGACGTGCTGGTCTGCAGCGGGCTCCCCAATTACGGCGCGGTATTTCTGACCTGTATGCTCGGCTCCGCGGTCCTGGAATATACCACCTCGTATACTACGGAAAAGCTGTTTCACGCGGTATGGTGGGATTACAGCGATCTCCCTCTGAACATCAAGGGCCGGATCTGTTTGCCCTGTTCCCTGGGCTTCGGCGCGGCCGGACTGATCGTGCTGTACGGCATCCACCCTTATATGGTGCGTGTCACCGACTCCCTTTCGCTTTCCTGGCAGGAGCCTGCCGCATTGCTTCTGATGGCGGTTTTCTCCGCGGACTGCGCGCTGACGGCAGACTCCCTGATCGCGCTGAACGTCAAGCTGGAGACCACCATGAAGGCCATTGACTCGCAGATTTCGGAGCGGTATGACGCATGGATTGAGAACACAAGGCAGAACCTTTCCGAAGGGCTGGAAACCCTGAAAGAAAAAATTTCCCTGGAAGAATTTCGCGAACGCAGGATGATGGAGGAATTAAAGCATACGCTTTCCACCATGAACTGGAACCAGACCCGGGCGCTCCGCTCCTCCGTATCCTTCCGCCATGCGCGGTACCGCGAACTGGGAAGCAGGATGAAGCATGCGCTCTCCTTCCGCAGGAAAGAGACAGAAAGGCAGGATCTGAAATGAGATTGACAAAAAAAGAACGATCCGAGATCAGAAAACATCTTCGTGGGCTGAATCTGACGGAGGAGGCCCAGCTTATGAAGCGTTTTATCCAGCATGGGCGCATTTCCACCTATGAACATGTACTCAGCGTAACCCGGCTCAGCTTTTATCTGAACCGCCGCCTGCACCTCGGCGCGTCGGATTCCGAACTGGTGCGGGGCGCGTTTCTCCATGACTTTTATTTGTACGACTGGCACATAAGCGATTCCCACGAGCGGCTCCACGGATTCCATCATCCGTCAGTCGCCCTGAAAAATGCCATGCGGCTGTATACACTCTCTCCGGTGGAGCAGAATATCATCCAAAGCCACATGTGGCCCCTGACGCTGTTCTCGCTTCCGAAGTGCAGGGCCGCGGTGATCGTCTGTCTTGCGGATAAGATCTGCTCCACTTATGAGACGCTTGTACGAAGCAATCCTTTTCCTTGCTGAATTGCAGAATATCATCTTATAGATATTCAGAAAAAATGCAGCACAGTTAAGGATTATTTGACTAAGTGCCGTTTTGCCCTTACATACCCAAACAATTATTTTGTAACTGTCCAATGTCCGCTTCTATGAGAGCCGATATTCTCAATCATTCCTTTATTGCACAGCAATGTTTTGTGCTTTCTTTTCTCTCGGTTTTGGTAACATTCATTTACTCTCACCTCCTAACCCGGATAAACCGGAAAAGTTTTTTTGCATTTCCTCCAAATTTCAAGTACAATAAAGAAAAATATTGGAGGATGTGTTCATGTTACTTACGGATAAATATGCTGACAAAATGAATGGTATCATCACTTGCTATGACCGTATGATCATCCAGGGCTATATCCCCGGATGGAGTTATGCGGAAGGTATGACCAGCTATTTAAAAGCCAACAACATCCGTATTTTTGATTTTTCGACTTTCTCCCAGCCCCTTACGGAACAGGTTCGTGTAAATGCCCAGCGCATTGCAGATGAAAACGGCATCCAGATTGAGTTCATCCGGAAACTCCGGGCGTTCCGAAAAGATGACCGCATCCAGGAGATCATTCAGAAAACCGGTAAGTCTGAGGGGCTGATTCATATCTTTTCTGCCATGGAACAATGCAATACTTATAAGCCATGGCATGATAAAACAACCGGAAAAACATTCCTTAAGTTTGACCAAAGCAAATGTCTCCATTATTATTTTTATTTTATAGATAAAGAACTCGGCTTGTGTTATCTCCGGGTTCCCACCTGGGCTCCCTTCCGACTGCAGTTCTACATGAACGGTCATAATCTTCTGGCCCATAAGCTGCAAAAGAAAGGGATCACTTACCGTATGCATGATAACGCCTTCCTTGAAATCTCAGATGTCGAAACTGCCCAGAAACTATCTGACAGAATCAACCCGGAAGGTCTCCATAAAATCCTGGATGTATTTGCAAAACGCTACTGTCCCATTGCGGAATCGCTCGGTCTCGGCTACACTTGGACAGTCCAACAGATTGAGTGTGCAACCGATATCATGTTCAAACAGGCCTGTGACCTGGAGCCCCTTTATGATGAGATCATCCGGACGGCAATCTTTACGGTAAAGCCGGATAACATCGCTGCATTCCTGGGACAGCGCATTACCTATAACTGTAAGAAAGAAGTCGGTACAAACTATAACCAGCGTATTCTCGGTACGAGAATCAAACACCATATGGGTGATGTATCAATTAAAATGTATGATAAATTTGGCTGTGTCTTACGGATAGAAAGTACTTGCAATGACATCGGGACTTTTCGTGTAAAACGGAAAGTGGAACACAGGGACGGCAGTTCCACAGAACAAAAAGCGCCTTTGAAAAAAAGTATTTATAGCCTGTATCAGTTATTCACAATCATGAAAGCCGCCAACTACCGGTATCTGGAATTCGTATCATCCTTTGATGACCACAGCGGCGGAAAGAAGAATCTTACAAAAGCAACAGAGGCTGTTAAGGAGAAAGGCCGTTCCTACCGTGGGCTGAACTTCTTTTCCCCAAAAGATCTGTTGGTACTGGAAGTGATCAGCCGGGGCGAATACATGACTTTTGGAATGCAGGGAAAGGATATCCGCCGCCAGCTGGAGGATATCAGTCCGTCTGCCATGTCGAGAATTTTTAAGCGGCTCCGTCTCCATGGGATTATTGAACGGGTTCAAGGAACTTATAAGTATTTTACAACAGCTTACGGCAAAGAGGTCATTGCGGCAGGATTAACCGTTAGAAACCTTGTGCTTATACCAGCATTGGCATAAGTGTTTTTCTTATGCAGAAATTTTGCCATTTTGCGTCAAAAAATATTTATAAGTGGCCTAAGGTTCAGCCCATTCCCAGCCCGTCGACTGGCCGGGTATTGTAATACGGCTGATGCTGACTTCTCACGACAAATCTTGTTTCAACCGTGGTTCCTAAAAAAACTTCCCACGTCCGTGAGACCTCCCCGGGTACTCACACATTCTTTCCCTCTTATGTCCGCCATATTTACTGCAAATGATTCC
Source organism: Lachnospiraceae bacterium M18-1 (assembly GCA_000403295.2). Classification (GTDB taxonomy): domain Bacteria; phylum Bacillota; class Clostridia; order Lachnospirales; family Lachnospiraceae; genus Schaedlerella. The sequence goes on from KE159610.1 coordinate 308,645, forward strand.
GTGTAGTTATTGGGCTTTGACTTGTCTGGCAGTCTTATCCTCATTTACAGCCTGATATGATTTCTGTTCGTCAGACCAGAGGTTTGCCTCCAGTTTCCTTCAGATTCGCAATCGCATGGCGGCATCCTCCCATTGCCGCCGATGGGCATTGAAAACGGCGGCTTTCGATTTCTCAAAAGCCGCCGTTCGGGGCGTAGCGATTTTCCTGCTTGTACGACGGCTTTTTTCTTTTGCCGTCGTGTGGCAGACATTAGGAGTATGTATATGTAGCGTGCTGACGCCTATATGTGTCATTGTCCTTTTGGCTCAATTCTTTTTCTATCTGTGCCAATTTTGCTTTCAAATCCTCTGTTTTGCTTTCATCTGTTTCCCTGTTGATTTGCTGCTCCAGCTCTTGTTTCTGCTTTTTTAGTTTTTCAATCTCACGGTCAACCTTGTCGGTATTGCAGGTGCAACTTTGCCCATCTTTGTCAGAGCCGCTTTTTTCCGGCCCTTCCGCACTCTTGTCCCGATCAGAAGCATCTGGGGCATCCTCTGCCCGCTCCGGGTCAGCGAAATAGAATTTAGGCTTGCCGTCCTCGTCTTTGCCAAGCCAATAACGCCCTGATGGTTCCGTTTTTTCCTCCGGAACATATTCATCCATCACAGGTTTTTGGTAGCGCGATTGGGTTTCATCTTCGGGCCGCTGGACTTTTTTCGGTTCCTCCACACCAGCAAGCGGCACAGACGGCTGCGCTGCGCCAAAGTTTATTCCAGAAATAGACTGCATAATATATTCCTCCAATCCACAAGATAGGCAACTGATATTGCTACTATCAGTTTACCCCGTAAAAAAAGAATTTCAAGGCTTTTGTATTGAAATGCTCTCTGGATGTATTGAAATGTTCAGCAACACGTTCAAAGAGAACCTCCGTTCAATTTTCTCTGTCAACATCGCACCGTGATATTTCTCTGCTACAGCTCTGATATTGGAAAGGCCGGTTCCCGTTGGTGGCAGCGGATTATCTGAACAGGTATTTTCAAATGCCAGCATATAGAAGTCGCCCTGCCGCTCTCCGCTGATGCGAATTGACCTTACTCCCTCAATGGATTGACACGCACTGATCGCGTTGTCCAAAGCATTGGCAAAAATCACACATAAATCAAAATCATCTATTCCGCAAGGGGTTGGAAGGAACAATGAAACCTCAGCTGTAATCCCATCTGCTTTTGCCATCTTTAACTTTTCTCCCAGCAAAATATCCACCACTGAATTACCTGTCTGACAAGGAAATGACAACGTGGTTGAGACTGTTTCCAGCTTTTGCAGATAGGCTTTGCTCTCTTCCAATTTGTTATTGTTAAGCAGGGCGCTCAATACAGAAAGATGATTTTTAATATCGTGGCGGAATGCTTTTGTCTGTTCATAGCGAGTTTGTGCCTCGGCAATATATATTTTCTGTGCCTGGACTGCTTGAGACAAAGATTGCATTTCTGCTTTGGTCTGTAAACTGCGGCATAGGTGACGATAGGCATACAAGGTACAGAGTAAAGCTCCCAGCCCTAGGGCTTGCAAAAACAGCAGCGCAGTATGTTCCAACAGAAGGGCAGGAGACAACACATCATAGTAAATCTGTGTATATGAGGTCTGCATGATATACAATTCTGCGGTAAAGAAAAACAGAACAGGGAACAATAAGCAGCCCATATTTGTCATGTGTCCAATTTCTTCTGGCGATATGGATTTTACTACGCTTGTATAGCAGGCAATACTTATGGCCAGGGAGACCGCTGTTGCCGCTGTGACCATTGAGTACAAAAGCAGGGTGTTCGTCACACGGGGAAATATCACCGCCTCCACCGAGTTGATAAGCCCAAAGGAAAACTGGGAGATGTAATTGGCGAGGATTGCCGCAACCCAGGACGCAGAGGGACGATTGCCCAGAATAAAACGGTTTACCCCATACAAAATAAGCAGTTCTATCCCAATCACTATAATCCATGGGAAAGAAAACTTACTTGCAATCCAGTCCAAAATGAAGAAAATGAAAATGTATATGGCAAAATTATATGCCTTCTGTTTTTTCCCGGTGAGGCTGGCACAAAAGTAAACGTGCATAATGCCTTGGGCTATCAGGCAAAAAATATTAAGCCCTATACTAAAATAATCCATAACAGCTATTCCTCTCTTTCATGTAGCGCAAGAGGGCCTGTGGCAAATCTCGTTCACGCAGTCTGGAAACAGGTGTTTCTACGAGCAATTCTGATATTTTCAACTTTATTTCCCTTTCTTGAGTTGGTCTGGCAACGTCTGATTTTTAAACAAACAGACAAAATCTAGACCTCTTAAATACAATAGCTGCTTTACCGTATTACCGTAAAGCAGCTATCATCCCTTCCAGACATTCTTCGATTACAAAATGCCTGCCCTTACTGAAATGTGTTTAACCCTCGCCTCTTATACCTTCTTTGTACAAGTCACCGCCATGGCTCCTGCCCCGATATGGCAGGCAATGCTCAGGGAAAGCGGGTTCTCCATGATCTCATACTCCGGGAAATGGCTGTGGATCTCTTCCTTCCACTCTGCCGCCTCTTCCTTCCCGCAGGTATACGCCATCCCCAAAATCAATTGGGACTCCTTCCCCGCAAACCGTTCCTTGATATCCTTCTCAATTGCCTGCAGCATGGTCCGCTTTGCCGCCTTCCAGCCCCGCACCTTTGCAAAGGCATCCAGCTTTTCTCCCTGGATCTGCAGTACCGGTTTTAAGTTCAGCACGGTTCCCAGAGCCGCGGCCGCGGGGGTGATCCTGCCGCCTTTTTTCAGATATTTCAACGTATCCACGGTGATGTAGATGGTGGATTCAAATTTTTCTCTTTCTAAGATTTCCCGGATCTCCGCCGCCGACTTTCCTGCGTCGCGCAGCTCCATGGCATCTATGACGGACCGCTCCTGGGTCACGGAAATCCTCTGGTTATTCACCACCTGCACCCGCCCGTTGTAGTCCTCTGCCAGTGAAACAGCGGTCTCGCAGGAACTGCTCAGGCCGCTGGACATAGGGATATGCACCAGCTCGTCGTATTCTTCCAGAGCCCTGTCCCACAGATCCATGACATCCCCCGGCGACGGCTGGGACGTGGAAATATCCGCATCCTCCCCAAGCCGTTTGTAAAACTCCTCCTGGGTCAGGGTAATGTCTTCCAGAAAGAGTTCCCCATTGATATAGAACGGCATCGGAAGGACATAGATCCCCATCTCCTTTCCCTTTGCCTGTGTAATCCCGCTGTTGCTGTCTGTTACAATCGCTATCCTGCTCATTTTATCGTCTCTTGCTCCTTTAATATTCCTGCAGTCCCAAAAACGTTCCGCCGGCCTGTTTTCCGAACTGTTCCCGGCGACTGCATCAATTCTTAAAACTATGGATCGGCGCCGGAATCCGTCCTTTCCGGCTGATGAATGTGTCGCATCCAAATTCATTCACCGGAATAATGGGCGCATAGCCCAGAAGCCCTCCAAATTCCGCCGTCTCGCCCACATCTTTTCCGATCACCGGGATCAGCCTTACCGCCGTGGTCTTCTGGTTCACCATGCCGATGGCCATTTCGTCCGCAATGATCCCGGCAATGGTGCTGGCCTTCGTCTTGCCCGGAATGGCGATCATATCCAGGCCCACAGAACAGACGCAGGTCATGGCTTCCAACTTCTCCAGCGTCAGAGAACCGACGTTCACCGCGTCGATCATTCCCTGGTCCTCGCTCACCGGGATAAATGCGCCGCTTAAGCCCCCCACATAGGAGGAGGCCATCACACCGCCCTTTTTCACCTGGTCATTGAGCATGGCCAGGGCCGCCGTAGTCCCCGGCGCGCCGACCCTCTCCAGGCCGATCTCTTCCAGGATCTCCGCCACGCTGTCCCCGATGGCCGGAGTGGGCGCCAGGGACAGATCCACGATTCCGAAGGGGATTCCCATCCGCTTCGATGCCTCTCCCGCCACAAGCTGGCCTACCCGGGTCACCTTGAAGGCGGTCTTCTTAATGGTCTCGCAGAGTTCCTCGAATCCCTTGCCCCGAACCTTTTCCAATGCCTTCTTCACGACGCCCGGCCCGCTGACTCCCACGTTGATGACCGCGTCCGCCTCCGTCACGCCCAGAAATGCCCCTGCCATAAACGGATTGTCGTCCGGCGCGTTGCAGAATACCACCAGCTTTGCACAGCCCAGGGAATCCCGGTCCTTGGTGGCCTCGGCTGTGGCCTTTACGATCTCCCCGCAGAGGCGAACCGCATCCATATTGATCCCGGTCCTGGTGGAGCCTACATTGACGGAGCTGCAGATCCGCTCCGTCTCCGCCAGCGCCTGGGGGATCGACCGGATCAGGTATTCCTCGCTTTTCGTCATTCCCTTGGACACCAGTGCGGAATATCCGCCGATAAAGTTTACGCCTACGGTCTGCGCCGCCCGGTCCAGCGTCCGGGCGATGGTCACAAAATCCTCCGGGCGTCTGCACGCCGCAGACCCCACCAGGGAAATGGGCGTAATGGAGATCCGCTTGTTGACGATCGGAATGCCGAACTCCTTTTCAATGTCCCGGCCTGTGCTGACCAGATCCTTCGCCACCCTGGTGATCTTCTCATAGATCTTTTCATTCAGCGCTACCAGATCCGAGTCGATGCAGTCCAGCAGGCTGATCCCCAGCGTGATCGTACGCACGTCCAGGTTCTCATGCTCGATCATTTCGTTTGTCTCTGAAACTTCATACATATTAATCATATCTGTTTTCCTCACCTTTTGCGGCTGATTCTGTCTGTCGCAGCATTCTTTGTTACAGCCTGTGCATTTTCTCAAAAATTTCTTCTCTCTGGCAGCGGATATTGACCCCGATCTCCTTGCCCAGCTTTTCCAGATCATCACAGATCTTTGTAAACTGGGTATCCTTCTCCGTCACATCCACAATCATCATCATATTAAAGTATCCCTGCACGATAGTCTGGGAAATGTCCAGAATGTTGATCCCATTTTCCGCAAGGTAGGTGCATACCTTCGCGATGATCCCCACGGTATCCTTCCCCAGCACGGTTACGATGCATTTCTTCATGTCCTGTTCCTCCTGTAATATATAACCAATTTGCGCAGCAAATTGATTACCTTCTGAATGCAGCCACTTGCGCAGCAAATTGATTGCCTTTTGAATGCAGCCACTTGCGCAGCAAGTGATTGTTTGCCGGCCATCCGGCCCTTTCAAAAAGAGTATATCTCCGATACCTTGTCCCGTTTCGCAACGGTCATATCCAGATCTTCCCCTTTATAAGCGTTATCGCCCAGCGTCACTTCCAGCTTCACGGTTTCATACGCCAACTTCACATAATTATTTTCCTTGCTCAGATGCCCCAGGACGATGTGCTTCAAATTATCATGTAGTATATCACAAAGAAGCCGTCCTGACAATTCATTTGACAAATGTCCTTTCTCCCCCAGAATCCGCTGCTTCAGATAATAAGGGTAAGCCCCTACCTCCAGCATATGTATGTCGTGGTTTGCCTCTAAGAGCACCGCGTCCAGATTTTTCAGCTTGCCTACCACGTAATCCGTATACATCCCCAGATCCGTGGCCACGGCCGCCGCTTTTCCTGCGCACTCCATCCGGTAGCCGGTGGGCTCGTTGGCGTCATGGGAAATGGCAAATGGGTCGATGGTGATATCCCCAAGGGAAAATTTCTCGTCGATCCGGATGGGATGAAACAGCCCCTCCGGCATCTTTCCCAGGCTGGAATAGCCTTTGATCCCCTCAATGGTTCCCGGTGACGCATAGATGGGAATCCCGTATTTCCTGCTGAATACGCCCAGACCCTGGATATGATCCGAATGCTCGTGGGTCACCAGGATTCCCGTCAATTCCTCCCCTTTGATGTCCAGTTCCTTTAGACCCGCTTCGATGCGCTTTTTGCTGATCCCCGTATCCACCAGAAGATGGGTATGGTCGCTGCCGACGTAAATGCAGTTCCCGCTGCTCCCGCTGGCAATGCTGCACAATCTCATAATAATTCTCCTATCTGTTTCTTTGTATTTTCAAATGCACCGCTGTTGTCAATGACCGCCGTGCAGATTTTTCGAAATGCCGCTTCCGAAGGCTGGGACCGGATCATCCCCCGGGTCCGCTCCTCTGTATATCCCCGGGAGCGCGCCAGACGCAGGCAGCGAACCGATTCCTCCGCGTAGACATACCACATTTCCCCGCAGAGATCCCCGTAATCCACATCGGGAAACAGCGCCGACTCCAGCACATACAGTTCCTCGCCTTCCCTCTCTTTTTGGGAAATGTCCTGCTCCACCCATCGCCGCACTTCCGGGTGGACGATGGAATTTAGAAGGGCCAGTTTTTGGGGGCTGGAAAACACGGTTTCGGCCAGCTTTCCCCGGTCCAGCTCTCCGTCTGCCCCCAGGATGTCCCGGCCGAATGCCTCCACGATCCGTTCATAGCAGGGCTGCCCCTTTTGCTGGAGACGCCTTGCCGCGTCATCCAGCGGGGAGACCACGGCCCCGTACGCTTCCTGCAGAAATTGGAGGACTTCACTTTTCCCGGAACCGACCCCTCCGGTAATTCCCAGTATTTTCATCATTTTCCGCCTGCCTTACTTCGCCTCATACCAGTTCTTTCCGGTATGCATATCCACAATCAGCGGCACCTGCAGATCTGCCGCCTGCTCCATCTGCTCCTGCAGGATTGCTTTTACCTGCTCCAGTTCTTCCTCATATGCCTCGATGAGCAGTTCGTCATGCACCTGCAGAATCAATTTTGACTTCAAGCCTTTTTCCTTCAATTCCCGGGCTACCCCGATCATCGCGATCTTGATCACGTCCGCCGCAGTCCCCTGAATGGGCGCGTTCATAGCCACCCGTTCCCCGAAGCTGCGCTGCATGAAGTTGCTGGATTTCAGCTCCGGCACCGGCCTGCGCCGCCCAAACAATGTCACCACATAGCCGTTTTTCTTGGCATGGGCCACCTGCTCGTCCAGAAACTGCTTGACTCCCGGATAGGTATCAAAGTAATTCTCGATATACTGGGCCGCTTCCTTTCTCGTAATACTCAGATCCTGGCTCAGCCCGAAGGAACTGATCCCGTACACGATCCCGAAGTTTACCGCCTTGGCATTGCGCCGCTGCAGGTCCGTCACTTCCTCAAAGGGCACGTGGAATACCTGGGACGCCGTGGTCCTGTGGATGTCCTGGGCCTCCCGGTATGCCTGGATGAGCTGGGCGTCCCCGGAGCAGTGGGCCAAAATCCGCAGCTCAATCTGGGAATAATCCGCGTCCACGAACACACAGCCCTCCTTCGGCACAAAGACCTTCCGGATCAGCCGTCCCAGTTCCATCCGAATGGGAATGTTCTGGAGGTTCGGGTCCGTGCTGCTAAGACGCCCGGTCGCCGTGATGGTCTGGTGGAATTTTCCGTGAATCCTTCCGTCCGATCCGATAAAATTGGCCAGCCCGTCCGCATAAGTGGACTTCAGCTTTGCAAGCTGGCGGTACTCCAGAATCTTCGCCACCACCGGGTAATCCGGCGCCAGCTTTTCCAGTACATCCGCCGCCGTGGAAAATCCGGTCTTTGTCTTTTTGCCGCCTGTAAGCCCCATATGCTCAAACAATACCACCCCGAGCTGCTTGGGCGAATTGATGTTAAAAGTCTCCCCCGCCAGCTCATAGATTTCCTTTTCCAGTTCCAGTATCCTTGCGCCCAACTGGTCTCCGTATACTTTCAGCGCCTCTCCTTCGATCTTCACCCCTGCCTGCTCCATCTCATAGAGGGTAAACAAAAGGGGCATCTCAATCTCCGTAAACAGGTCATACATGCCCGCAGCTTTTAGCTTCTCTGTCAAAGGCTCCGCCGCCTTGTAAGCCGTATAAGCTTCGTAGCAGGCGCGCATGGAGGCGTCTGCCTTTTCGTTGATGAGCAGATGAAGCTGCTCCCTGGCCACGTCCTCGTAGCCGTAATCATTTTTCAGAGGGTTCAGCAGATACGCCGCCACCGTGGCGTCAAAGCAGTGCTCCCTGCGGGTGATGGGCAGCTCCGGCAGATATTTTTTCAGGTCAAACATCACGAACCGCTCCACCGCGTCCGCCACTTCGCACAGCTTTCCGAACAGGTATCCCATATCCATGTCCATATCGCAGGGTATGGAATAGATCTGCTCCTCCCCATAGCAGACGGCGATCCTGCCGTATCCCGACGCATGGGCAAACAGGGGCAGCACATTTCCCCCGTCCTCGGAAACCGCGATTCCCACCGCGGCCGACTTCTTTGCCTCCTCAAAAATCCGTTCCAGCAGGCCGCTATCCGTCACTTCCTGAAAATGATCCTCCACCGCATTGGTATCGGCCTCCACATCAAACCGGCTGAGCAGATTTTTGAACTGCAGCCGCTGGAAATAGTCGTGGGCCTCCTTTGTGTAAGGATTGCCGAACCTGGCCTGCTCCAGGTCAAAACCGATCTCAGCCCGGGTATCGATGGTGGCCAGCGTCTTGCTCATACACGCCTGATCCCAGTACTCCTGCAGGTTCTTGCTGGCCCTGGGGGGCTTGATCTCCGCCGCATGGGCATAGGCATTTTCAATGGAGCCGTATTCCTGGATGATCTTGGTGGCGGTCTTTTCCCCCACTCCCGGCACCCCCGGGATATTATCCGAAGCGTCTCCCATGAGCGCCTTCACGTCAATAAATTCCGTGGGAGTCACCCCGTAAGCTTCCTTCACATCCGCGGCATAGTAATCCGTCACCTCGGTTCTGCCCTGCTTTGTCCTGGGAATCCGGATCTTCACATGCTCCGTGGCAAGCTGCAGCGTATCCCGGTCTCCGGAAATGATGGACACCTCCATCCCCTTTTCCTCGCAAGTCCGGGAAATGGTCCCCAGCAGGTCGTCCGCCTCCAGCCCGGCCTGCTCCACGATCTCAATCTGCATGGCCTCCAGCACTTCCTTGATCACCGGAACCTGTTGCCGCAGCTCTTCCGCCATGGGCTTTCTCGTCCCTTTGTAGTCCGCATACATCTCATGCCGAAAGGTTGGCGCATGGACGTCAAAGGTGACCGTCAGATATTCCGGTTTTTCCTCGTCCAGGATCTTGAACAGGATATTCAAAAACCCGAAGATGGCGTTGGTGTGCAGCCCTTCCGAGTTGGTCAGGTCCGGCACCCCGTAAAATGCCCGGTTCAGAATACTGTGTCCGTCAATCAAAACAATTTTTTCGTTCATAGGAGCTTCTCCTTCTATATAAATTTCACATCTTTTTCCAAATCATACAAGATAGTATACACTAAAAGAAATCTTTTTAAAAGGAGTTTTTTTCCCCTCCCATTCCGTCCGTGGATATGTTATAGTAGGAAATGTAAAAAGTGAAAAGGAGAATCGGATATTATGAATCAGCAGAATACTGCACATTTGGACGGCATTATATTTGACGTAGATGGAACACTGTGGGATTCCACGGAGCAGGCCGCTCAGGTCTGGACCCGGGCCGTGCGGGAGCATACGGATCTGGATACCCGGGTGAGCGCAGACCGCCTGCGGGGCCTCTTCGGGAAGACCATGACGGAAATCTCCGGCGCGTTATTTCCCACCTTGTCAGAGGCCGAACAGGCGAAAGTCATGGAAGCCTGCTATGCTTACGAAAATGCATATCTGGAAGAGCATCCCGGCGTACTCTATGAGGGCGTTGCGGAGACGTTCCGGGCATTGGCGGAGAGAACCAGCCTTTACATTGTCAGCAACTGCCAGTGCGGGTATATTGAGCTGTTCCTGCGTGCCGCCGGACTGGAGGACTGTGTAAAGGATCATCTCTGTTTTGGGGAGACGCTGGTTTCCAAGGGCCGGACCATCCGCCTGCTGATGGAGAGAAACCACCTGGAGCATGTGGTCTATGTGGGGGATACCCAGGGCGACGCGGATGCCTGCAGGGAAGCGGAAATCCCCTTCATCCTTGCGGAATACGGATTCGGCGACGTGCCCGATGCCAGGCAGCGGATTCAAAAGATTTCTGAATTGTGCGAGCTGCTGAGTGAAAAGAAAGGAAATGCTCATGAAAAATGAAATACTGAAACAATTAGCAAACCGAAAATCAGTAAGGGTTTTTGAAGACCGGGAGATTCCCAAGGAGGACAAAGCAGCCATCATCACAGCCGCCGCCATGGCTCCCACTGCGGGCAACCAGCAGCTCTACACCATCCTGGATGTGACCGACCAGGAATTGAAGGACCGTCTGGCCGACCTCTGCGACCACCAGCCCTTTATAGCGAAAGCCAACCTGGTGCTGGCCTTTTGCGCGGACTGTAAAAAATGGTACGACGCCTTCGCTGCTGCCGGATGCAGCCCCCGCAGGCCGGGCGCCGGGGATCTTCTGCTGGCAGTCGATGACGCGCTGATCGCCGCGCAGAATGCAGTCACCGCGGCCGAAAGCCTTGGGATCGGCTCCTGCTACATCGGCGATGTTATGGAAAACTGCGAACAGATGCGCGACTTGCTGCAGCTTCCCAGGTATGTATTCCCTGCTGCCCTTCTGGTCTTCGGCTATCCCACCGAACAGCAGAAGTCCCGGAAAAAACCGCAGCGGATCGACGAAGCATATCTCGTCCATGAAAATACTTACCATACGATGTCTGACCAGGAGCTCTCTGATATGCTCTCCTTCCACGCCGGGGAGAAGGATTATGATGCTTGGATACAGGCATTTTGCAATCGGAAGTATCATTCTGATTTTTCAAGGGAAATGAGCCGGTCTGTAGGGGTATATCTCCGGGATTTTCTTGACGGTGCGGAAGAATCGCGCGATGAATAGTACCAGAACCACCTGTTATTTCAGACTTACAAGTCGAAAACTTTGATTTTGCATAAAGTTTTCGGCCTGTAAGTCTGAAATTTTGATTTTGTACGGTATTTTCGACCTGCATGTCTGAAGCTTTGATTTTGTACGGTGTTTTCACCTGCAGGTCTGAAATGATTCCATGACGTTTTATGCCCGAATATCCAGCCCTCCCGCTGTGCCGAATTTCCCGGATACCATGGACGTGATGCTCTCGTCTGCAAAAACCTCATCCAAAACACCCGCAGGAATCTGATCTCCATATGTCCAGCCGGGCACCCTCTCCTTTACAGCTCCTGCGACCTTTCTTGAAACGCTTATTTCGAACTGTCCCAAAGTCCATGCCGCAGCCGCACGGTCGCTTTTCTTTAACGTTTTATAATATGCATTCTTTGCCTGCGCCATCTCTTCCCATTCGGCTTCATTGTCGCCGGACATGCCGTTATATTTGTAAAACGCATCTTTCACGTTGTCAAAAACACGCTGCTTCATTTCATCCGACACCTGGATGATCTTTCTTGCGTTTGGGTTGTTCGTGACGCACATTCCTTCCACACCATACGAATTTTTGTAATGTCCGGTAAGCAAATCCTCCAGCGTATTCCTGCCGCCGGCATTGGGTCTTCTGGATGCCCCGCCGAAAAGCGGCATGTTCGCATGGATTCCGCGTCCGTGCGTTCCTAAAAAAAGCCGCATGATTCCCTGATAATAATTCCCTATATACATGATCAATCCCTCCTACTATTCAAATCCAACCGGGTTCCAAACTCCATCCTCTTCTCTCCTCTCATTTTTCATCATCACAGACAGGATGAACACCCTGCCGTTCACCTTAAAATCCATTGTCCCCTGGTATTTCCTTGCCGTACTTTTGATATTGGAAAGCCCGATCCCATGGGACTCCCTGTCCTCCTTGACGGTTTCCGGAAACTCATCCTGCCCTTTCTTTACCAGCCGTCCGTCGAAACTGTTCTCTATCTTTAAGATCAGAAGATTTCCTTTCTGCAAAGAACTCAGCCGAATGAAAGCGTCCGCCCCTGGTTCTTCCGCTTTTAGCCTTTTACACGCCTCGATGGCGTTGTCCAAAGCATTTCCCAGGATAATGCCCACATCATAGCTCTGGATCTTAAGCCCCGGCGGGAACAGCAGCCCGTCCGCCTCCAGTTTCAGATCCGGAACTTCCCGCAGGGCTTCATAATATTTCATATTCAGCAGGGTATCCACAATCCCATTCCCTGTCCGAAAACGGACCTCCAGCTTCTCAAACGTCCGGTTCAGCTCCGCCAGATAGTCTTTCAGTTCCGCATGCTCTTTCAAAATTTGGGGGGCGCCGTCCTCCATTGCGACTATGATGATGCGCAGCAGCAGACAGAGCATCAGCCCCACAGCAGACGGAGTAAGGAGAAATAAAAGTTCTGTCCTGCGGATACCGTATTCTTTTTCACGGAAATGAAAGCATCTGGACTTCACCAAATGCTTTCTAAAATAATCCACTATTTATAATTATCTACATAAAACTAATAATTAAATCTTTTGCTTCATTCCAGATATCCTCTGGACATTCCTCTTTAAATTCAGCATTTCTGGCTTTTATGTCCAGCATTTTTGCTTGATCACATAGTATGACTCCCGTAGTCTGTGTTCGTTCATCCAGTTCTATATGAAATGGATGATTTTTGTTCGTATTGGTTATAGGGCAAACCAGAGCTATTGAACTGTGCTGATTCAAAATATTATTGCTTAAGACAATTGCTGGTCTTCTTCCTTTTTGTTCATGTCCCCTTTGAGGACTAAAATCCATAACAATTATATCACCTTGCTTATAAGTTACCACTGTTCATTACCTACTGGATTCCCTACATCAGCCTCTTCTGTACTTTCGACATAAATTTCTTCAATCGGTCTTTTATAGAATGCTTCCAGCCTTTCTTGTAAATTCGTATATTTTGGCTTATTGACTTTTTCAATAGTCATTTTCCCATCGCAAATATTTATTCCCACTGTGTCATCCTCTTTTAAATCCATTTGCGATAATATTTCCTTTGACAATCTAATTCCTTGACTATTTCCCCACCTCCTTATAGTCGTTTTCGCTGCAAAAATGCCTATTGGTTTTCTCTGTTGATCTTTTGGCATTAAATTTGTTTTCATTATTCTTTTCCTTCTGGCATGTTCTTATTTCTGTTTTTGGTTGATTCCTTAGTTTTATCTTCATTCACGCAAGTATATACAACGGATATCCTTATAGGATTAGTATACACAAAGTATATACTTCTGTCAATATAAATATAATCCGTTTCGGATATCCGTTTCAGCATATATTCGATCCGTGCATGTTTCTTGTCGGACCGATAATAGAAACTATCTGTATATTTCACTGACCGCATCACCAAAGATCTGAGACGCTTGATCGATTGGGAAGGATTAAGTCATTCCAATAAGATCCGCTGTTCTTATATCTGTAAATTTCCTTCTACTATTATAGCACTTCAAGTTTATTCAAAAGGGAATACTGCGAAAGTCCTCTCATATTGTTGCTGCTGATATACATATCCTCGCCTCCCTCTTATATCTTCAAATCCAGATTCGCGCCAACCTGCGGCTGATCTTTTATGGTGGTTTTGCCCGCATCCTCTTCCTTGGTTGCTACGATGATTGTTTTCATATCTGCGTCATTCAGATAAATCGTGCCGTCTTGGGAAGCAGACATTTTTTCTTCTAAGAGCTGCTCTGCTTTGTTATAGGCTGATCCATCCCCTGCCTTTTCCGCTTTCTTTTCTTCTAATGTTTCCGCTAATTTTTCCTTCCTTTCTGTTGCCTTTTCTTTTGTCTTTTCAAACAGTTTCTCAGAAATTTTCTTCCTTTCTTCCCGCATCTTAGCACTCATTTTTAACATACCATCGTTTCTGGTTTGCATTCTGCAATGATATTTTCCGTTCTCATCAATATAACTGTGCTGATACACTATAGTCCAGCCAGTGGCTTTCGCCATGCCTTCTGCCAATCTAGACATAGACTCAACGCCTTTTATCATGTCTTTCATATCCTTCTCTTTTTCGGGATCATTCTGCATTTTTTTCAAAAGTTGGGGATTGACGGTCAGTGACTTGCCACTTTTGGCTGATGAGCAGACATTCCCAACCTTAAAATCTACGCTTGGAACAAGTTTGGCCAGTTCATTCGCATACTCTGCTGTCTTCTTGGATTTACTGTTTTCTGCCGTCTCCTGTGTTTTTTCTGTTTCCTTCTTTTTCGTGCTGCCTGCAGCAGAGTTTCCCGCCATACCCTGCGCTACATAACTTCTGTAATTGTTTGTAATCTCCATTGCCATAATTTTTTCCTCCTTGATAATAAATTTATTTGAAATCCATTTCACCTGTACAGTTGGCCTATAATATTTCAAGCAACTCATAATACCAGTAATTCCTTATACTTTCATAGGGAATCTGTATTATCCTGTCTTTTGAACTGTTTTCATAAATACAGGATTCCGCTATGCCAGCCAAACCCGGAAGTTTATAAAATCCGCCGAAGACAATCCAAATTTCTCCTTCTGCATTGTTTTCTTCTAAAAAATCCTCAAAGGCCTGCCTTTCAACATAAACGTATCTGTCATCATACGAAATCATCTGGCTTAATTCCTCGGTATCATAAGAAATAACTTGAGGTTCCCCGTCATAATTTCCAACTAGAATGTCCCTGCTTTCATTGCAGCGGGCATAGGAATGTGTATGTACCGCCAACAGCATGGCCGCAATCATCAGAAAAGCTGTGGCTAACATGCCTACGCACAGTTTTTTCCGGTATGGACGGAAACTGGCAATTTCGCCCATCCTCCTTTTCATGTCTGCAAATTCCCTTTCCCCCGCATAGGTGACGGCAGGCGGCGTACCCTCCGATTTTGAACTCAGCAGTTTCAGGGTTTTCAGCAGCACCATGCCATATTCATGAGCCGTCCTTCTGCTGCTTTGTATGCACACCCTGTCGCAGATATCCTCCATATCTGCACGGAAATGTTTCTGGAAAACTGTCAGTAATGGGTTGATCCACAGGAGGCATCTGAGCATATCCCATGCAAAGCCAAACCATAAATGCCCTAACCGGATATGCGTCTGCTCATGCTGTATAACAGACTTAAGCTCATCTTTGCTGTAACTGTCCGCCATCACTTTCGGCAGGACGATTTTCGGCTTTAACAGCCCGACGGTAAATGGCGTGATATTCATGTCTGTAACATAGATACGGACATTTTCAAACATAACTTTTTCCATTCCGGAAGCAGTTCTTTGAAGACGTATCCGTTTTCCAAATATACAGATGGCAGTCACCAGAATGCCTGCCATATAAATGCGGTCACCCCACAGCCATGAAGCCGTTACTGCCGTAATCCTCCATGTTGCTTTTAGTACGGCGGCATTTTCATAAAACATCTTCAATCTTCCAAGAAACGGGATGACCAGGAACAATGCCCACGACATTCCCCTTAAAAAAGTCCGTTCCGAAAAAAATATCTTCCGGAGCAGCATCACAAGCCCGATCAGCACGAAGGAAAATGCCGCACACCGCACAAGCTGGGTAGTGTAATAAGCCGTGCAAAAATTTATAAGGCTGGCTAATTGTCTCCAGTCGGGCATGGCCATCACTCCTTTTTATCCAAGGATTCCGCATTCTGCCCCTTGCTTTTCTCCAGAATCTCCTTCAGTTCCTTTATCTGCTCATCTGTCAATGCGAAGCTCTGCAGCAGTGCCGCCATCGCATTTGTCCCGCTGCCGGAAAAATAGCTGTCCACAAACTTCCTGCTTTTCTCCTTCACGCATTCCTCCTTCTGCTTCAGCACATAGTAGTGGTAAACCCTCGAATCATGCTCATCCACGGTGTATCCGAGGATATCCTTCTGGTTCAGGCGGTTCATCAGCACCCGCACCATCCTCATCGACATATCCACATTCCCCTGCATCCTCTTGTAGACCTCAGAGGATGTCAGCGGCGTATCGCTTGCCCATAGAACTTCCATGATCTGCCATTCGCTCGGTGTAATCTCTTCCTTTGCCATATCTCTGCCTTCCTTTCATTTTATTTCGACACTTTATATATCGGTCAATTATCGTTAATCATTAAGAGCCATTGACGTTTTTATATGATATGTGTATGGACAGATCATAGTTAAGCACTTCCCCTCTTTCCAAGTAATTTCCGGCCTGCCTACAGAAATAACAGACCGCCGCATATAGAGAATAAGTCCACAGCGGCGGTCACTACCCGGTTATTTTGGTTTCAATTTTGCTTCTACCAACTCCTTATGGTAAAAATAATTTATATGTTTTATTGAATGTTCAACGCAATATTCCTCAATCTCAACGGAAAGATTGTTCCAGAACCCCATGTTCCCTTTTACATATATTTCATCATATAATTCCACTAATTGTGGGTAGGCATTTTTTATGTAGCTGAGGATATCCTGTTTATAACTCCCACGCAGGTTCAGATTTTCAAACCAGTATTCATCCACGAATCTGTGTGTTTTTACTATTATTTCCTTATAATCTGTTATGCCCGGAAAGATGGGCGACATGAACAAAACGGTATATATGCCGTTCTCATGCAATGTTTCTATCGTTTCAAGCCGTTTTCCGATGCTGCTGGCACGATCCATATCACTTTTAAACTGCTCATCCAATGTATTGACCGAAACCGAAACTTTCAGATTTTTACACTGTTTCAGTAAATCAATGTCCCTTAACTTCTTTTTCTACCATGTTCATAAGATAGTCCCTCCGTGGAACATACAGGCGTATACCTTTTTCTGCCTACAATATATCCGTTCCTCTCCTGAAAAACATTCAAAATCACCCTGCACTTGGCACTGGTACATATAATCGCCTTTCTGATAGAATTCCGGCCCTCGGAACGGCATGGAAACCGACACATGGGAAAGCGCTTCTTTCAAAAATATAATATCAAGATTCTCATCCAGGCTCTCCCCGTAATAATTCATAGCCCACACTGCATGATTCCTTATCCAGACACGTTCCCCGCCTATGAATTTCTGCCCGCCAAGGTAAGTATCCATATACAGGTAATCACCATCTTCATAACGGAAATCGTGGGAGCCAGGCTGTGACGGCATGATTTCATTTTCATCCGTGATATATGTGTTATTTTTTGCCCTGACTAAAAAAATCCTGATATCCTGCATAGAATATTTATGGTCATAAAAGAGGCTGATTGTACAGATATCATTTTCCTTCACAAGCCTGTCTATGGAGACTTTAAAAATCTCACTAAACTGTATAAGGTTCTGAATATCCGGAAAAGACTGTCCATTCTCCCATTTTGTTATAGACTGTCTTGATATATCCAGCCTGTTAGCAAGTTCTTCCTGTGACAGTTTCATATTTGTTCTTAGTAATTGCAATTTTTCTTTAAATTCCATTCTGACATCCTCCAGACATTCATTATACTTTAGCGTTTTTCCATAATCAATCCACCTATGTGTTCCAATCCGGCAACTGTTGGTTGCTTTCCAAAAAACAATTGTTCACTCTCTCTAAATTGAAAGGGACGGCTGCCCCGAAAGGCGGCACAAACGCAAACCGCCGTGTAAGCATATTAACTCTGATTTCCCCGCTTTCCAACTTATTATTTTCTGAAGCACTATAAAAATATCTGTGATATTTGAAATGTAAAGAAATGAATTTTGAAATCTTAGGACATGAGAAAAAGGACTGCCGAAACAGTCCTTCTACCGTTTTATCATTTATCCATTTAATTTTTACTGTTTTATTCATATACAAACACGGAAACTCTGAAACAGAAGTTCGCACCCCTACGAATGTAAAAACGCCCCTGAAAGCACACGGAAATAATGTAACTTTTGAATCTATGTAGTGCCGAAAATGGCGGATTTACGGGCTTTATCGACTTTCCGTGTCCGTATCTGCCGGGGAAGGAGACACCTTTGGATGCCTAAGTTATCGCCTCTATTTTCCCCTAGATATAAATGTCTTTTTTTCAGCTTGCTTTCCCGCCTAATATACTTTGATAATCCTCTGTGCAATCGTTTGCAACCATATTGAACCTTTTGCTTCTGCAGCTTCGGCTTGTGCTCGGGCCAGTCTCCCGCTGTTCTTCTATCTTATTTTCCAAGATCTGCTTTCGGAGCATTTTCTTGCCATACCAGATATCATCCGCTCTCTTGCTGCTTCGGAATATAGTTCCAATTTTCTTTTATTTTCTTCGGCAAAATCACTGAAAATATCTGGCCCCAATTCAATATGGTTTCCAATCCGATCCGCCCTGGTACGATTTTCCGTGAAGCCAAGCACGAAATCCAGATCCTTTTCATGCCAGGCGGCTTCTTTCGATAAATGCAGCCTGCTGCAGGACGCAAGCCTCTCCCGAATCATGGCAACAAAATCAAACCGTTCGTTTATCCCCACATCTTCCTTCCCATAGAGATTGCTGGTACTGATCTTATGATACTCTCCCGGTTTAAAATATGCCAGCGCGTCTATTTCAAGAGGGGTGGTATTGTAAGGATCAATCTGCTTCACATCTATTTTTTCTTCAAATAACTTTCCATGCTCATCTACACCTCTCGCAACCAGTACCGGATTCTCCTCTGTGGATTCGGCCGCATGAAAAAATCTGTATTCTATTCCTGGAGCCTTCCAGTGCCATCCAATCGCTTTTTCATCCTTGAGCGCATACTTACATGGTATTTTATCCACTTCGGCACAGGTTTCAAAATTTCCTCTCGATACAGTTTTAATATAGCGCTCCTCATGAGACACATTTGTCCCATAGGTACCGTTCCTGCTGCTTTTTTTGCTGCTATTCGCTGCCTGATATTGTAACTGCCCTGCTGCCGAAGAATAACTCCCATAAGAAATCCCTACCATCAATAAATACCTCCTATACAATTCACAATAATTTCTTTAACTCTTCTGCCTCTTCCTCAGACAATTTTTTGTCGCCTATAAAGGCAGCAAACAGCCGGCTGATGGAATTGTCAAAGCATTCCTCTACTAAATGCCGTGTCCAGTTATGGATCAACTCCTCCTTGCTGCACAATGCATAATACATATAATGTGTAGAACTTCTGTCTGTTCCTACCATTTTGATTTTTTGTAAATTGATCAAATACGTATTTAAGGTTTGTGCTTTCCATGTTTTTTTCCATTCATTCTGCGCTACGTCCATGATCTCTTTAAAAGACATAGGTTCCCCCGTCCGCCACAGCAGCTCCATAATCAGCATTTCCGTATTAGATAATCCGTAATTTCTTCCCATACAATCTTCCCCTTTCCTTCATCAATGCGGACATTTTCCATACCATTTCAGCACAATTTCATCACTTGTTTTTACATAGCCGCAAGAAGTACACCTCTGCGCTTCATAAGTTGTCGCCGAACAGTCTCCACTGCTGTTTTTACTATGGAATGTTGTTGTCCCAGCAGCATATTTGTGTTTGCAGTCGTCCCTTGTATCATTGTTATCATCCTTTATCTCATAGACATTTCCGGCATCATCAACAAAAAAATGCTCATATGGAAGTTCTTCAACCTCCAGCTTTAATTCCCCCACGGTAAACTGAAAATCAAATCCCTGTTCGGCGTAGACAGGCCCATGATCCGTTATATTCACCGGCGGGTCATACGCGCAGACCGTAATCCCGCCCATCACACCGATCAGCGCCGTTATCAGCGCAGACAAAATTCTTTTGTTTTTTCTAACTGCTTTCATTTCTACGATCCGCCTTTTAAAGGCTCTCTTACTGTTTCCCCCCAAAATTCCAACAGAAAATTCATTACCGGCCATACTTTTCTGTACCGCAAGCTTCAGAAGCAATTCGCCATATGCTTTGCGTGCCGGTTCTTCTTTTCCTCTCAGCACAATATTGTCACAATATATCTCACTGATATTTAAAATCTCATTGTACAGGATATATGTAAACGGGTTGAACCAATGGACTGCTATCGCCGCCATACCTAAAAATCTTATAAGAACATCCCGATTCTTAACATGTACCAGCTCGTGCTTCAGCACATCATGATATAAGTTCTGATCAGCCTCATCCCGATTCCATGGAGGTATTATGACCGTCGGGGAAGCGATACCCATCGTGATCGGCGCCTTACAATATTCAGAGCATAAAAGCTTTACATTTCTCCTGATATCCAATTCGCTTTTTATCGCATGAAGCATATCCTGGTGCTCTTGCTCCACTGGTATATTTGAATATTCCAGACATGTTTTTCTCCTTTTCCAATATCGAAGGGCATACCACGAAATAACAACAAACGAGAGAAGTCCCATCCCGAGTATGAATATGAGCATTTTTTCCAACGCTGATGATACATATAAGGAACTGCCATCTGCATAAAATGCATAGCTTGTATTCAAAAGGCTGGCCGGCCGGCTGAACAGATCAACCGCCCGTGGACAAAATCCAACTATCGAATCCTTGATTTCAGATAAGATAACCGGAAACGGAATCAGATAAAAGGCAAGCGCAATCTTTAAAATACGATATCTCCATGACACGGAAAAATACCTTTTCGCAATTGGAGATACGAGTAAATACAAGAGCAAAATAACACTTCCCGAAAGTGACATGATCAGCAAAAAATTATTTGTCATTCCACCGCCTCCCTCTTGTATTAAATATTCTTAATATAAATTATATCTAATTCGAAAAATAATGTCAATAGCAATTTCCAAAAAAATAATAGGGGGAATCTGCTTCTATCCCCCCTATCGCCTTGATTCGGCATTCACATCCGGATGGTTTTCGATTTTTATGCTGACAATCCTTTTAAAGTTTTTCTTGTCTGAATGGCAATTACAAGCGATACAACTCCCGAAAAGAGAACGGCCGCATATTCACGTCCTTTGCATATTTCAAACAGAACACCGTAGAATGCGTTGCCTAAAGGCTGTGCACACATGGAAACGGTAAGAATGACCGCAATCACCTTTCCAATTAAATTCTGCGGGGTTTCTGTTTGGATCAAGGACATCATCTGCACGGTGAAAAGCGCTGAACATGTTGTAATGGCAAAGCTGCATACGGTTATGACGATATAATTTACGATTGCAGACGAAAACAGTACCAATGAAGCGCTCATAGGAAACACGCAGACCGCACAGGCGACTATGAAATTGCCCGATTTGCGGACCGCCAGTTTGTCTGCAAAAATGCCTGCTCCGATCCCACCTGCCAATCCGCCTGCTGCCAGCGCTCCCTCTGCAAATCCATACAGCCTGTTTGCCTGTGAAGCTTCGAAAGCCAATACCTCCGTTACCAGATATGGAAGTGCGACAATGAGCATTGCGGAAAGGAACAAATTGATTCCGCAGACCGAAAGAACGACCTTTCCAATCACAGGCTTTTCCTTTCGGATCAATCGGATGCTCTCTGCAAAATCGGTTCTGACTGTCTTCAAAATACCGCCCTCCGAAGCCTGTTTCCGGAACGGTATTTGAATGAAAATTTCCATAACCGCCGACATCATAAAACATACCATGCAGACCCACAATACCGGCTTTAACCCATATACACTGTATAAAACACCTCCAAGTACAGGGCCGATCAAAGACGCAAAGGAGCTGATCGTATTGATGATGGAATTTGCCGCCATAAAATGCTCCTGGCTGGTAAGCGCGGGGATGCTTGCCTGCACGGACGGCTGATATGCTCCTGCGATGCCGTACAGAAGCATCAGCGTCACCGTCAGAAGAAACAGGAGATTCACTTCATTCATAAGCAGAGAAAAAGCCAGGATCACTGCCGCCGTAAAAAAATCCAGGATTACCATAATATTTCTTTTATTGACCCGGTCCGCTACAATGCCGCCGATGGGCGACAGCAAAATAGCCGGAATAAACGCGCATGCCGTAACCGTTCCGTAAAGCGCCGATGAACCTGTCAAATTTAATAAATACAGCGGCAGCGCAAACCGGATTGTCGCATTGCCGAATAAAGAAATGATCTGACCGATGACCACCAATGTAAAATCCTTTGAAAATAATTTTTGATTCATACTTGAAACCTCCCGTTTTTTTTGTAACCAATTTGCGAAGCAAATTGATTGCCTGCTGAATGTAACCACTTGCGCAGCAAGTGATTGCTTGCCCGCCATCTGCGAAGCAGATTTTAAATGCGGGCAATACCCGTATCATTTTTTCATACGATACTTTACACTACCTTTTGTTTTTCCTGCTTCGTAACTGTCTGAATATCTCTTTTTAATACCGCACGCCGGTATGTATAATATATTAACATACTGTTGGTATGTTTGTCAAGATATTTTTTTCCCTACCCGTACCTGTTTTACTATAGTTGACATGTCAACTATTTTCCTGTATGATGAGTTCATCAGCCAACCGGAGGTGAATCTACACGTGATAGGAAAACAGATCAGCATCTTATTCCGCCAGCTCAATTTGTATTTCAACCGTGAATTAAGCGATATCCATATTTCCTCGACGGAGCTGCTGTATTTATCCTCACTTTATGCAAACGACGGCATCCCCCAGGACGACCTGGCCCAGGAATATACCGTGGACAAAGCCGCTGTCACAAGAACTATACAGTTGATGGAAAAAAAGGGACTGGTACTCCGCCGGACAGATGCCTCCGACAAACGTGCGAAAAAAATTTATTTGACGGAAAAGGCCCGTTCTCTGGAACCAAAGCTGCGAGAATTACAAGCCCGCTGGATCTCTGCCATGACAGAGGGGATGAACACATCGGAGATTGTGCATTTCACCAAACTGGTTCATACGATGGCAGAACGGGCGAAACAATTAAATCAAAAAGAAATCGGAGGAGAAACATGAAGGCATTGATTATCTACACTTCCGTACATCACGAAAACACAAAAAAGTAGTGGTTATCAAGGGCATCATGAAACATATGGACACCTCCATCGGGGAGTTTGACGTCATCGAACCGGATTACCTGTTTATGAAGGAATTTGTTGCAAACGCGGTCTACGACGATTACGACCGGCTGGTGCAGCTATGCGATTCTCTGGCTATGCCCACCGGCTTCTGCCTTCTGGAAAAACGATTTGTGGACGTGACGATACGCTACGGCGTCCACCCGGCGACCATCGGCAGATGGAAAAAGATTCTGGAAATCAAAGCGATGTTTGAAAAGAAGATGGGCTGTTCTGTCTACAGCCTGCTTCCGGGCATCGTGGAAAACAGTTTTCGTTAGGAGCGCCCTTACCTCTCCCGAAGAGATTCCCTGCTCAGAAGTCCCCCGGTGATGATCAGGGTCACTGACTCCGTCACAGGCGCCGCCAGCCAGACCCCGGTCATCCCGAACAGGGCCGGCAGCGTGAAGATACAGGCCAGCAAAACCACCAGCCCCCGGGAGAAGGAGATCGCGGCCGACTCCGCTGCCTTTCCGACGGCGGTAAAATAGAACGATGTAATGGCGTTGATCCCGGAAAAGAAAAAGGAAACCATAAAAATCAGAATCCCCGACCGGACCATCCCCGCCACATGTTCATTCTGTACGAAAAGACCGCCGTACCAGTCCGCGCTTAAGGCCATCAGCAGGAATACCGCCGCCCCTGCCCCGAAAACATACCGGTTCGTCCGTTTCCGGATATCCGAAGCCAGCATTTTCTCCCCGGCCCCATAGCAGAAGCTGATCAGCGGGCTTGATCCCTGGCCGAATCCTACGATGACCATGCTGAATGCATACGCCGTATACCCGACAATGGTAAAAGCCGTCACCCCGTCCACGCCGATCTGTCTCATGATCACAAAATTATAGGCAAACATTGTAATCCCCGTTGAGATTTCCCCGATAAACTCCGAGCTTCCGTTGAGCAGCGCCTGCACACAGACCTCCCCGGAAAAGCGAAATTTCCCCAGGCGGTAGATGCGGGCTTTTTTCCAAAAATAGTATAACAGAAAGAGCAGGGACACCGCTGCGGAGATCAGGGACGCAGCCGCGATCCCGGCCGCCCCTTTGTGAAAACATCCGGCAAACAGGTAATCCAGCAGGATATTCAGCAGCACGTTCAAGATCGTGACTTTCATAAAGTACCGGGGACTGCCCTCTCCCCGGATGAACATACCGAGAGAAGAATTGACCACCATGATCGGAAGCTCCAGCAGCATGATCCGGTAGTACTCCTGAAAATAAACGATTACCCGTTCATCCGCATGCAGGATACGCAGCATCGGTCCAAAGCCGAAACCTATGAGGACGCTGATCCCTGCCGAAAGGAACAGGGTGAGCGCGATCGTCTGGCGGAAGACCTGATTGCCGGTTTCCCGTTCACCGGCGCCAAGGGCCATTCCGGCAATCGCCACCCCTCCGATGGATACCATCAGCCCCACGCCCAGGTACAGATACACGATAGGCAGCCCCAGGTTCACGGCTGCGATCGCCTCCTTCCCCACATAATTTCCCATAAAAAATCCGTCCGCAACGGTGATCCATGACGTAAGCATCATGGCAATGATGGACGGTATGGAAAACTGCAGGATCATGCTTGACGTACTGTTTTTAATCTGTTTCAGTTCCATAATAAAACCTCCTTACAATGAATCCCTTTTGATACGGTATCCATTATAAGGAGGAGATTGATTATATACTTCTGGATTCTTGCCCTTCGGGTATGGCGCATCCCATCCGGGCTGTTGCAGGGTGGGATGTACGGTCAGCTTTTCGTTACTGTGAGCACCCGGCCAGGGTGTGAACATTAACAGCTTTTCACCGGAAGGCAGATGTCCAGTTCCATATACATGGTTTCACAATCTATCTTATGATAAATGTCAAACACGCTTCTGCCGGAGTCCAGTTCACGGCGGGTCCCGGGCAGCCATACCAGGAATAGTGTCTGATAGGCGGCGTAAATATATTTTGCATGCCCTTTGAAATGATACACAAAGCAAGTGCCGCCCTGAATCCGCAGCGTATTTTCCAGCGGACAGCCTACCGGGACGCTCATGCAGATATCATAAAGGCACTGCTCCTGAGAGGTTACCGCCGGGTCGTCATAGGTGCGCTCCAAAAACTTCGTATCATCCGTGATATACTTCTCATATTTTTTGATAAATCCGTCCCAGTCTCTGGAAAGCCGCTCGTAGCTGCCGATCCGCCTTTCATAGATCACCTCGTAATCCGGGATCTCCTCCACTGTGATCTTGGCGTTGCATTCCTCAAAGCTTTCCGTATGCCATTTCTCATGATGGAAAAACGGGTGCTCTATGGAAGATCTGCGGCATTTTTTCCGAAAAACAGCCGGAGCCATGCGGTAATGCTGACGGAATGCGGAGCTGAAATTGGACGAGCTGTAGCCATAATCCGCCCCGATCTCCGTGATCCTGCGCTCCTGCTCCGTCTTTAAGCGGAACGCGCTCTGTTCCAGACGCAGCCGCCTGATAAACGCATATACGCTTTCCCCGGTCTGCTCCTTGAACAGGCGGCTGAAATAATATTTGGAAAAATGGCAGTATTCCGCCACGTCGTCCAACGTCACATCCTCTTCCATGTGGCGCAGTATATAGTCGATTGCCTGGTTGACACTTTCATTTGTAATCATAAATCCTTCAGCCTCCGGTTCCTCGTCAAAACGCCTTCCCACTGCTCCTCCGTCAAAAACTCAGGCCGTTCCATTTCCTCCACCCTTTTCAGATCCATTCCCAGCTCCTTCTGGGCCGCAGCCGCCGATTCGTACAATGTCATCTGCTCTCTTCTGGTCTGTGAGAACACATGGGAGTAGCCGGCGAAGGCATGGTCATGATCAAACAGGGGACAATAGCCTGTCAGCCTCCCGGTTGCATTTTCCATAAAAAATCCCCAGTTCTGCTCATGTCTGTCATTGT
This sequence comes from Lachnospiraceae bacterium M18-1, assembly GCA_000403295.2. GTDB lineage: Bacteria > Bacillota > Clostridia > Lachnospirales > Lachnospiraceae > Schaedlerella. The sequence goes on from KE159610.1 coordinate 334,324, forward strand.
TGTTCAGAATATAATCTGCAATCTGCATTTTCAGATAAAACTCCCTGTCCGCTTTTTCGGCTTCCTCATAGGCATCCAGCCCGTAATTTCCGCAGAATATCTGAAATTCCTCAAATGTCACCATAGAAACCTCCTGGGAGGTAAACAGCTCTGCATTCACAACGGCATCACCCACGCTTTCGATCCACTCTCTCCGTTCTTCCGTCAGATAGGAGCAAAGCTCTTCCTCTGATGAAATCCGGTAATGGATGTGGGGAATATCCAATGCAGTCAATATCCGGTCTGCGGGAATTTCGTATTTTCCGACTTTGTGCAGATAAAGAGTCCCGTTCTTCCGAATCCAGCCTTTTGCGCTTGCCCCCAGTGTGGTAAGCTCCGGCGTATGGATGTCCTGCCGCCTGTCAAGCGTCTCCCCAGAGCAGTGTACGCTGGCTCCGGAGAGGGATATCTCGGTGATATATAAAGATAACGGATTTTGGAACAGGTTCACCTCTTCCCACACCCTTTTGTCCCCGTCCTGCCGAATCCAGTACGCATCCTCCAGGCTCAGCCCCCGGCATGCCTTGCACACGGCATATCGGTTGGTCTGAGAGAGCCGGAGCGCATTCAGTATCTCCTTGGCAAAGCTCCGCCCGATGGACAAGGTACGGTTCGAGGCCCACTCGATGAAATCTATAAAAGTTATATTTTCTTTCCTGAGAGAAAACGGAAGCCGGTCAAAATCCAGAATCGTACAGGTTCCGTTTTCCCCGATATCCAGAAGGGGAATGTCCTTTAATAACAACTGCATAGGCCACCTCAAAATGCGTTCTTTCTGCGGGTATGAGTCCCGGATGAGACTCTTTGAGTACTCTCTTTTTCTCGGGGGTGAATTTCGGATGGAAGTTCTGCCCTTTTTCCTATTATACGTTTTTGCGGACCTCTTTACAACTGGAAATCCCGGATGTTCGTCTCTTTCTTTTTTTATTTGTCGGGTGTTTTTTAATACATGCGAAGAAAAAATTTCCAGGCCCTTTATTGAACTGCCTCAATGCCCCTAAAATAATGTAAGATTCTTAAAGCATACCCACTATATACTCATAATTCACAAATATATAAATGGTTCTTTTGCATCCACAAACGTAATGGGGAGTTTTGGAAATCGTTTCTGCAGCCATGGCACCAGATACTTCATTCCTGGTTCTTCACTCCGTTCATGACCAAGGGTCAGCATGGCACGATGGAACCCCATCTGATACGCATCATTAATATAAGCACACACCGTCCACTCCGTAATATCTCCCACGATCAGCAGATCCAGGCCGTTGCGCTCCATCACCTGCATCGGCATTTCCTCTACACCAAGCCCAAGGCTTCCGCCGCCGACCAAAATGCCTGTACGCTTCACCTTCATTTCCGGGGAACCAATAATCTGTATGGTATCCATGTCCAGCCTTTTTTTGAAAAATTCTGCCAGTTCCCCTACCGTAGTCTCCGGCAGTTCATAGATCCACGGCTGCTTTTCATCGGGCTGCAGATACCCGCGCCAGTCCAATTCCTCTATCAGCCCCTCATAAATATAATCCTTTTCCGAACCGATATGCATATGGTCATGAAAACGCCATATCGTAATATCATGCTCTTCCAGGTATTTCCGTTTCGCCAGATAAATACTGTCGTCTTTGCACCAGTCTGTCGCATCATTTCCGGTAAACCAGGTTGGTTCATGGGAAATAATAAAATTCGCCCCCAGGTGCACTGCCTCCTGAATCACATGAAATGTAGGCATAAATGTAGTTACGATCCCTGTCACCTCATTGTCCGGACTTCCTACAGTAATCACATCACAGGTCTGCTCGAACTTCGGACCGCCGCACATATCCTTTAAGATTCGATCAATGACCTCCTGAACTTTCAAATTTCTTTCCATATTTTCTGACATTCGATTTTTCTCCTTCCACTATGAAAATCGTCCCCCCGGATTACAAAATATTATCCTCTGTCAATTTCCTGCCTTTTGGGCAGCTTTCCGCTCTTTGATTTCTTTTATGAATTGCGGATTTTTTGTTTCTACATCCAGGAACCAAATATCTACCAACAGGATGATCGCCACAACCAGCGGCCCGAATTTGAAAAATGCGTCAATACCTGAAACGGTAGAGGCGGCCTGTGTTTCCAGAGCCCCGTTATAACCGATGGCGCTCAGCACAAAGCCAAATGCCGCAGTCAGCGCGCCCTGTCCTACCTTGGCACCGACCGAGCTTGCGGAAAACAGAACAGACTGAACGCGGATACCGGTCTTCCACTCCCCGTAGTCAATGGTATCCCCAATCAGCGCCCCTGCCATCCCCATGGCGAAGCCCATTCCAATCCCGCACATAAGCGCAGTCACGAACAGAACCGTATTGCTCGTAGGCAGTAGGATAAACGCAATCTGCGCCGTCAGCATGCATATGGAACCGAACAGGACCATCTGGCGTTTGGTAAACTTCCTGAGAAAAAACGGCGCGATCGCAGACAAAAATACGCCTGGAAGGTTGGAGCAGGCCACAAAGGTTCCCATCAGCGCCATGTTTCCCAGAACCGAATTCAGGTAGTAAACCGAGACGGACAGATTGAAGGTCAGAATAAAGTTAGCCATCAGGTTTACTACAAATGCCATCCACCAGTATTTATTCACAACCGCACACTTTACGCCTACGATCAGATTCTCCGGCGGTACTTCATTTTCCACCCGCTCCTTGACAAAGATCACGTTCAGTACCAGGGGAATCAGGCCTATAATACCGAATACCAGGATGGATTTAATCCAGGCAGACTGCTGCCCCTGCCCGCCAAAGAACTCTACCATGGGCATCATCGCAGAAGCCATAATGGTCTGGGTCAGCGCGGAAAACATCATATTGAAGATCAGCATCTGAGAACGATCCACCGAGTCATTTGTCACATAGGACGGCAGGGAACCGAACGCCATGCCGACATACGTATATAATACCGTATTGAACAAGTTGTAGGTAATAAAAATATAAATAATTCGCAGCGCAAGGCTTCCGTCCGGAACCAGAAATACCAATATGACAGAAAATATCATGGGAATGGACCATTTCAGAACAACCGGGATACAATGTCCCCTTTTGCTCCTGTGGCTATCTATAATCTGTCCGGCAATCAGATCGGAAATGCCGTCAAAAATCTTGGAAAACGCGATCACTGCTCCCACCAGAGCCGCATTTAACAGAATGACATCCGTATAGAAAAACAGGACATAAGTGCTGAATAGTGTATACAGGGCGTTCATACCAAATGCGCCGGAACCATAGATTAATTTTTCAAATAAACTGATTTTACTCGTATCCTTTAACATAGTTTTCCCCTTCTCTCTTTAGTTTTCTCCAACCAGAAATACAAATGCTTCTTCCAGATGCTTATTCCAGAAATCCCAGTCATGACAGCCGCTGTCCTCAATGTATACAAAATCTGCATTCTGTTCCTTTAAGAAGTCGCGCACAGTATGATTTTCCTTCAGCAGGATATCCTCACTGCCTTCGGCCATATAGATCTTCGGAATTTCTTCTCCGTTCCTTTTCAGCTCCTGATAAATAAATCTGGGATCCAGATCGCTTTCTCCAATCTTCTTGGGATCTCCGAATACCCTACACTGATATGCCGCGTCAGAAATGCCGTCATCCGCAGGGACTCCTCCGCTATCCACTATACGAACCGGCACATAAGCCCCAGAAAGCGCAATTATTTTCGAAAAATTGCGGGTGTATTTCAACCCGTTGCGCATGGCTCCGTAGCCTCCCATGGACAGCCCCCCGATAAACGTATCCTCTCGCTTGTGAGACAGATGGAAGAGCCTGCGCGTATATTCTACCAATTCTTCTCCAATATATCTTCCAAAATACCGTTTTTCCACAGGATTGTCCACATAAAAGCTGTTGTCGCCGTCTGGCATGACCACAGCGATCCCATATTTTTTGCTTAGCTCACGTACCCGGGTATTGACCAGATAATCCGTCTCATCCCCGGTATAACCGTGCAGCAGATACAGTGTCCTCATTTTTCCGGTTATAAAATCCGGTTCTCCATACTCGCTGAATGCCCCGTCATTTGGAAGCACTGCCGTAAACGGCACATTACGCATCAGACAGTTGGAAAAAAATTTTACTTGGATGATTGCCATAGTTTTCGTCTCCTCTCATTCTATACTTTATGATATCACATGCGAAAAAACTACGCAGACAGCTTTTCATCTACTGTGGTATCCAAATATTTACGGCCGTTTTTTCAATTCTTATTATATAAAATAATATGGTTCCATGGATGTGATTCCATGCGGAAAAAAATGTAAAATATTGATATTTTTTGCATTGACTTTTCCAAGTAATTATGCTATTTTCCAGTCATATGAAGTTTTCGTAAAGTAGCTTTCCCCGAGGAGGTAAAAAATGAATGCATTCCATGAAATCGTGGTGCCGCCCGATAATTTTCCCGCGGTTATACTGATTCATTCACCTGAAAATACAACCATCTGTGAGATGCACTGGCATGAATGCATGGAACTGGTTGCTTCCCTGGATTCCCGCCTGTATGTTACCTGCGGCCAGAACGAAGTCACTCTTATGGAAAATGATGTTACAATTGTCAATAGCTCCATGATCCACCGTGTCACCCCTGTGAAAGGGCATGCCATCGTAAGCCTTTCCCTCCGTCTGGATCCCGGATTATTTAAAAACTATTCAAAAGAAAACCACAACTGGTTCGACCTGAGCCGAAACGAAGAAGCGCGCAGAGATATCGCCTCCTGCTGCAGGAACCTTTATGAACTTTATGCGGCGAAAGAAGAAAATCCCGGATTGCTCCTGGAGGCAAATGCCCTTGTGTTCCACATCGTATATCTGATGATCACATATTGCTGTGTCTCGCGTATGGGCAGTCCCCAGGCACATTCTGAAAAATATTACGGCCGCTACCGTGAGCTCATGTCCTACATGGAGGAACACTACAGCCAGCCGCTTACCCTGGATGAAATCGCGGATTTGCTGCATCTATCCAAAGAACATATCTCACGGGAGTTCCGCTCCTATGTGGGTGAAGGGTTCCGGGAGCATCTGACGAAGATCCGTCTGATCAATGCGCAGAAGGATCTGCTTGGAAGTGATCTTCCGCTAATTGATATCGCCATCAAAAACGGCTTTCCGAATCTGCGGGCTTATAATCATTCCTTCCAGAAATACTATGATATCCCGCCAGCGCAGTACCGGCGGAACTACAAACGCCGGAACGACAAAGTAGAATATGCGGATGTCCTGCTTGTAAGGCAGAGTGAAAAAAAGAATCCGATCGGAGTATAAATCCAACCAGTAAAATAGCGATTCTCTTCCATTTTTTTCTTGACATTTGGCAGGAATCAGGGTAAACTAGCGGCAACGGTATAGATATCCCTGCATTTCCATGCAGGCAGTTATACCCAATAAAAGGGAGTAGCTTCCATTGAGAACAACACCAGGGCCTTTGTTTTTTCACATCCCTGCCTTTTCGTTCTCAGTGTGATACGAAATCGTCACCACGTTCATTCCTGATATGATCCGGTTCGTATTGTCAATTAGCAAGACTTTTATTGCAGGATTACATAACAGTTGTAACTCTGCAGTAAAAGTCTTTTTTTGCTGCAGGCCACACAGACAAAGGGAGGAAAAAAATGGTATATGTATTTTTAGTTCTGGGATTTGTATTGTTGATCAAAGGCGCGGATTTTTTTGTAGACGGGAGCTCCAGCGCGGCAAAGCTTTTGAAGATCCCGACGATCATCATCGGGCTGACTGTGGTCGCGTTCGGGACCAGCATGCCCGAAGCCTCTGTCAGCGTCACCGCCGCTCTCAAGGGGCAGAATGGACTGGCCGTGAGCAATGTGCTGGGCTCCAATATTTTCAATCTTCTGATTGTACTTGGCTTCAGCTCTGTGATCCGTCCCCTGAAGGCAAGCCCCACTGTCCTGAAAAAGGAATTTCCTTTTTCCATCCTCATCACGGCCGTACTTGCACTGCTTTGCACCGGCCTGTCCTTCGGCGGACTCTTCGACGGCACAGGCAGCTTTCATCTGGACCGGATCGACGGATTGGCGCTTCTGGTCTTATTCCTTGTCTTTTTAGTTTCACAGGTCAGAGGCGCTTTGAAGGCCCGGACCGATGAATCCGGGGAGGATTACGAAACCATGTCCCCCCTGAAAAGCGTCCTTCTTGTCCTCGTCGGGCTGGCCGGAATCATCCTGGGCGGAGATCTGGTCGTGGACAGCGCATGCGAGATCGCCCTGCAGTATGGGCTGAGCCAGTCCTTCATCGGGCTCACCATCGTCGCCATGGGAACCTCCCTGCCGGAGCTTGTCACCTCCATGGTCGCCGCCCAAAAGGGTGAAAATGACCTGGCTCTTGGAAATGTGGTCGGCTCCAATATTTTCAATATCCTTCTGATCCTGGGAATGAGCGCGGCCATCTCCCCCATCACAGTCGATGGAGAAGCCATCTTTGATATGCTGCTCCTGATCGTTATGAGCGGCATTGCTTATGTATTTACCAGGAGTAAAGGGGTGCTTTCCAAAAAGGAGGGTGTACTCTTCCTGTTGATGTATGCCATATATTTTGTCTATATTTATCTCAGATAACGGCAGATCAAAGGTGGGCGCACTTACTGTTCACACGGCATCTTGCACTGCGCTGCAAGGTGTCCGACCAATGAAGTGATGACAGCGATATATCCAGCCCCTCGCCGAAGGCGACTTAAAATGGGCTGGATACTGTTACTGGAGCACCCGTAGGGTGTGAACAGTAACTGGGCGTCTCCGGTACAATCGGCGGCAGCCACAAACATATGGCGCGGCGCGAAAAGTTCTGTTATAATAAAATCTGTGCAGCAATTCAGGACCTGCTGCAATGCGCGCCGTTACTGCAAATCCTAACTGCGCACCACATACATTGGCGGAGGAAAAGAGAAACATGCTTGGAGACAAAAGAGGAAAAAAACAGAATAAATATACGGCAGACTATGTAGTTTTCGACCTGGAGACCACCGGAACCAGCGCGGTCAATGATGCGGTCATCGAGATCTCTGCGATCCTGGTGCAAAACGGCAGAACCGCGGATGAATTTTCAACGCTGGTGAACCCGGAGAGACCCATCCCCTATCATGCCTCAAAAGTGAATCATATCTATGACGACATGGTAGCACAGGCGCCCTTATTTGAAAAAGCGCTGGCTGATTTTGATGTGTTTATCGGAGACCGGATTCTGGTTGGTCACAATATCCATACCTTTGACATGAGGTTTCTCTGGCGTGACGCGGAAAAATACTGGGGAAAGACCATTGCAAATGATTACATCGACACGCTGCCCCTGGCCAGACAGTGCCTGCCCCAGCTTTCCAACTACAAGCTGACGGACCTGGCCTCTTATTACCATATTTCCACAGACGGGGCCCACCGTGCCCTTGCCGACTGCAGCATGAATCAGAAGATTTTCGAAAAGCTGGGCCAGGAGCTCTCCTCTCTGAAGGCTGCGCAAAATCTGAAAACCTGCCCCAGGTGCGGCCAGCTTTTGAAAAAACGCAGCGGAAAATTTGGAGACTTCTGGGGATGCAGCGGGTATCCGAACTGTCGATATACGGAGAATATCTAAGGCTCTCCTCCAGGGCTTCCGGGAAAATGGCACGACGAGACGGTTGTAATGCTTTCCCACAAAAACCCGACAGCGTAATCAACGTAAAAGTGGAGTTTGGCGAAGGTGAGGGTAAAGTGCCGCTTGATAATATTGCCAAGAGAGCTACAGCATACAAACCGAAAGAGCGAGTTATATACAAGATGATTAAGGAATACATAGAGGCGAAGTATGGTTTCAAAGTACATACCGCATATATAGCAGAGGTAAAGAGAGAATTAGGATTGCCGATGTATGATGCCCCTAATGCGGTAGAGGAATTGAAACAGCCGAGGAAACACCAAACGGCAGAGAAAGCGGAAGCAATAAAGGATGCTTTGGAGTATTTTGGGATAATTATTTAAGATGAAGAAAAGGAAGAGGGTATTGCTGATATCTCACAAAATATTGATAGATTGACTTATTGCATTTATCAGTGGTAGAATTTTATCAAAGAAGAGTGAAAAAGAAAGTATTATATTGGAGAATGTACAAAGATAGCTGGAGCATTAGAGATTGATTCCTATATACTTTTTATGGCTAGTGTGAGTTCTGATGGGAGGGGGATAGAATGAACCGTAGTAATTATTTTAATTACATAGAAGAAAAACTAAATATACTATCGTATCGTATAAAAAGTAGAGGCAAAATAAATTTACTAGATTTAAATATTTATTCTGAGACATTTTTTGCTGAGCTTATGAATCGCTTGTTGGGATATGAGTTAGAAAATATTAATGTTATCAAACAAAATACAGAGGGAATAGATTTAGTTGATAATAAAAATAGGGTTATTGTTCAAGTCTCAGCTACCTCTTCAAAACAAAAGATTGAAAACTCTTTAGCTAAAAAGATTTTTGAAGATTATTCTGGATTTGGTTTTAAGTTTATTGCAATTTCAGGAGATGCTGATAAACTAAGGACACAAACATTTGTGAATCCCTACAAAGTTATTTTTTCGCCATCGAACGATATATATGATATTAAATCATTGTTGAATATTGTTTTGAATATGCAGATTAGTGTTCAACGAGGATTGTATGAATTTTTAAAAGATGAGTTGGGAAGTTTTGTTGACATAGTTAAGGTCGATTCTAATTTGGCGTCTATTATTAATATACTATCTCAGGAAGATTTGTCAGGTATAGTTGATTCGCCGGAAATAAATTCATTTGAAATATTAAGAAAAATAGAATTTAATGATTTATTGACTGTTCAACCTACCATAGATGATTATAAAATTTATTATAGCAGATTAGACGAAAAGTATAAAGAATTTGATAAACAAGGTGCAAATAAAAGTCTCTCTGTTTTGGCAGTTATTCGAAAACAGTATATTAAATTATTAGGCCACTTATAAATATTTTTTGACGCAAAATGGCAAAATTTCTGCATAAGAAAAACACTTATGCCAATGCTGGTATAAGCACAAGGTTTCTAACGGTTAATCCTGCCGCAATGACCTCTTTGCCGTAAGCTGTTGTAAAATACTTATAAGTTCCTTGAACCCGTTCAATAATCCCATGGAGACGGAGCCGCTTAAAAATTCTCGACATGGCAGACGGACTGATATCCTCCAGCTGGCGGCGGATATCCTTTCCCTGCATTCCAAAAGTCATGTATTCGCCCCGGCTGATCACTTCCAGTACCAACAGATCTTTTGGGGAAAAGAAGTTCAGCCCACGGTAGGAACGGCCTTTCTCCTTAACAGCCTCTGTTGCTTTTGTAAGATTCTTCTTTCCGCCGCTGTGGTCATCAAAGGATGATACGAATTCCAGATACCGGTAGTTGGCGGCTTTCATGATTGTGAATAACTGATACAGGCTATAAATACTTTTTTTCAAAGGCGCTTTTTGTTCTGTGGAACTGCCGTCCCTGTGTTCCACTTTCCGTTTTACACGAAAAGTCCCGATGTCATTGCAAGTACTTTCTATCCGTAAGACACAGCCAAATTTATCATACATTTTAATTGATACATCACCCATATGGTGTTTGATTCTCGTACCGAGAATACGCTGGTTATAGTTTGTACCGACTTCTTTCTTACAGTTATAGGTAATGCGCTGTCCCAGGAATGCAGCGATGTTATCCGGCTTTACCGTAAAGATTGCCGTCCGGATGATCTCATCATAAAGGGGCTCCAGGTCACAGGCCTGTTTGAACATGATATCGGTTGCACACTCAATCTGTTGGACTGTCCAAGTGTAGCCGAGACCGAGCGATTCCGCAATGGGACAGTAGCGTTTTGCAAATACATCCAGGATTTTATGGAGACCTTCCGGGTTGATTCTGTCAGATAGTTTCTGGGCAGTTTCGACATCTGAGATTTCAAGGAAGGCGTTATCATGCATACGGTAAGTGATCCCTTTCTTTTGCAGCTTATGGGCCAGAAGATTATGACCGTTCATGTAGAACTGCAGTCGGAAGGGAGCCCAGGTGGGAACCCGGAGATAACACAAGCCGAGTTCTTTATCTATAAAATAAAAATAATAATGGAGACATTTGCTTTGGTCAAACTTAAGGAATGTTTTTCCGGTTGTTTTATCATGCCATGGCTTATAAGTATTGCATTGTTCCATGGCAGAAAAGATATGAATCAGCCCCTCAGACTTACCGGTTTTCTGAATGATCTCCTGGATGCGGTCATCTTTTCGGAACGCCCGGAGTTTCCGGATGAACTCAATCTGGATGCCGTTTTCATCTGCAATGCGCTGGGCATTTACACGAACCTGTTCCGTAAGGGGCTGGGAGAAAGTCGAAAAATCAAAAATACGGATGTTGTTGGCTTTTAAATAGCTGGTCATACCTTCCGCATAACTCCATCCGGGGATATAGCCCTGGATGATCATACGGTCATAGCAAGTGATGATACCATTCATTTTGTCAGCATATTTATCCGTAAGTAACATGAACACATCCTCCAATATTTTTCTTTATTGTACTTGAAATTTGGAGGAAATGCAAAAAAACTTTTCCGGTTTATCCGGGTTAGGGGAAAATGTAGAACCATATGAGCTGTTTTTTTCCATTATAGACAATTTAATTGAGCTAATAATGAATAGTAAAAATTATGTAGAAATACCTTATGAAGAATTGGAAATGTGTGTCTCTATTTTGGTTGTGGATGCATTTATTCGTTGTAAGATATTTAAGAATCCGGAGGGATATAATCATGTTATTACCTGACAATATACATCCCGAATTAAGTATATATTATAATGGTTCAGTTGTTCTTGGAGAGCTGAGAAAAATGGATAATCAGACAATTATGGATTTGTATCAAAATGTAAAGGTCAAAAATGAAATGTCTTTTCCAACTTTTATGTTATGTCTTGATTGGTTATATTTAATCGAAGTGGCAAAAATGGATGAAAGGGGGTATATTCAATTATGTTTATGAAGAAACTTATAATATCAAGTCCGTCTGAGATTATTCGAGAAATAGACTTTTGTTCTGGACTAAATCTAATTATTGATGATACCCCGGTTGAAGATACTAAATCAACTGGAAATAATGTTGGAAAAACAACGGTCTTAAAATTGGTCGATTTTTGCTTGGGGGCGAAAGGGAGTATAATTTATACAGATACAGAAAATAAAAAAGAAACTTATGATGTTGTAAAAAATTTTTTGGTTGATGAAGAAATAGAAATCAAACTTATTTTAACTGAAAACTTAAATGATCCAAATGCAAAACAATTAGAAATTCAGAGGAATTTTTTGCAGCGAAAAAAGGCTGTTAGAAAAATTAATGGAAAAGCCATTCTTGACAAAGATTTTGAAGATGAACTGGAAAAAAATATAATGCCAGATAAAGATGCCGAAAAACCTACTTTTAGACAGATCATATCTCATAATATTCGTTATAAGGATGACAGTATAAATAATACTCTAAAAACATTGGATAAATTTACTTCAGATGTAGAATACGAAACATTATACTTATATTTACTAGGATGTTCTTTTAATGAAGGAGCAAAAAAACAAGCATTGGTCACTAAAATCAATCAAGAAAAAACATTTAGAGAGCGATTGGAGAAAAAACAGACAAAAACGACCTATGAAATAGCATTAGATTTGGTTGATGATGAAATTAATGCTCTTAATGGAAAAAAAGCGTCTTTTAATTTAAATGAAACATTAGAAGAAGATTTGGAGCAACTTAATATTGTTAAATATAATATTAACAGAACAAGTGCATTAATTAGTAAATTTGAAATTCGTAAGAATTTGATAGAAGAATCTCGGAGAGATTTAGAACAAAGTATTTCGCATATTGATTTGCAACAATTAAGATTACTATATGAAGAAGCTGCTGAGAACATTTCTGGTATTCAGAAAACATTTGAGGATTTAGTTGCATTTCATAATAATATGGTGATAGAAAAAGTAAAGTATATTTCTCAGGATTTGCCTGAATTAATACAGAAGTTGAAAGATTCACAAGAGGAATTATCTTTACTATTAAGGCAAGAAAAAGAATTGACAGACAAAGTTGCTAAAGGAGACTCTTTTGAAGAATTAGAGAAAATAATTTTTGAATTGAATGAAAAGTATAGACTAAAAGGTGAGTATGAAAGCATAATTTCTCAGATAAATGAAGTTGAAGAAAATATAGATACACTTAATGAGCAAATTGGAAACATAGATCATTATCTTTTTTCAGGAGATTTTGAAATTCTGTTAAAAGAACAGGTTAAAAAATTTAATAAAATATTTTCTAATATTTCACAAGAATTGTATGGCGAAAAATATGCGCTTACGTTTAAAAAAGAAATAAATAAAAAAGAGCAACAATTTTATAAATTTAATGCCTTTAATGCCAATATGAGTTCTGGTAAGAAACAGGGGGAAATTTTATGTTTTGATTTGGCATATTTATTGTTTGCTGATGAAGAACAACTTCCTTGTTTGCATTTTTTGCTTAATGATAAGAAAGAACTTATGCATGATAATCAATTAATTAAGGTTGCAGAATTTGTACAAAATGAAAATATTCAGTTAGTAATTTCTATATTAAAGGATAAATTACCAGTGGCTGTATTGGACAAAGCACATATTGCAGTAGAACTTTCCCAACAAGAAAAATTGTTTAGAATTGAAAATAGATAGAGATTTTGAATATTTTATGGAAACGTATCTTTTTACTTGTCAGTAGTTGATGGAAAATTAAAATTGTCGAATGGAAATCTTACAATTGTATTGTTGCTGTGTAAGGGTAAAGATAAAATGGTAGCAGAATATATTTTGAAAGATATTGACAAACCAAGTTAGTGAATACAAACTTTTCAATCATGTTTCAGATGAATTACAGGACAAGTTGCCATCGATTGAAGATATTGAAAAAAGACTCAATTGAAATTTTGCATTAGGGTGGTGCAAAATTGGTGGAACTTATATTTTGTGGGAAAAGGGTTGCACGTACGGTATTACTACTGTATAAATATTGCCCATATTTCCTTAATTTTGTGGGGATATGTTCTAATTTGGTACTCATGTGGACACGTGAGAAACCGGAAGAAAATGTATCGGCTTCCAGGGCTGCCGGATTAAGCGGAAGATCTTATGCTTCTGCAGGATTCGGCAACCCTTTCAAAGATTCACAGCTCCTATTTCTGTAATATCCGGATCTTATACTTCTGCAATGTCCAGAAGTTCTTTGAATGCCTGGATCTTATAATCTGCCTTCCCGTACCCTGATGCGTCCCCGATGCCCACGGACTTCATCCCTGCCGCCCGGGCCGCATCAATCCCGGCGTATGCGTCCTCCACAACCACACATTCTTCGGCGCCGATCCCCAAAAATTCCCCAGCTTTCACAAACACCTCCGGATCCGGCTTGGAATGGGTGATGTTGGTGCCGTCGGAAATTGCGTCAAATGCATCCAGAAGCCCCACCCGTTCCAGAATGAATTTCGCATTTTTGCTGGAGGAACCGATGGCCAGCCTGTAGCCCGCAGCCCGCAGTGCGTCCAGCGTATTCCGCACCTCGTCCGAAACATCTGCGGGAGTCATGGTATGCAGCAGCTCCCGGTAGGTGTTGTTCTTCTCCTCCATCAGTTCCGCCTTTTTTTCCTCCGTCAGCACTTCCTCACATTTTTCCAGAATGATCTCCAGGCTCTCCGCGCGGCTCACACCACGCAGACGGTTATTGATGACCTCATCAAAATAAATTCCCATCCTGTCCGCCATCTTTTTCCACGCCTGATAGTGGAACTTGTCCGTAAATACAATCACTCCGTCCAAATCAAAAATAAAAGCCTTCATGTTCTGTCTCCTTCTTAATTTTATATTCGTGCGTCAACACACATCCGTATAAAAGTCTCTCAATCTCCGTCTCTGCAAAAAATCACTCAATTTCCATCTCTATGTAAAAGTCTCTCAATTTCCGTCTCTGCGAAAAAATCACCGGATTTCTATATCTGCGCAAAATCACGCAATCTCAAATGATGCGAAATCCACCGTTCCCTCTTTTACAAGAAAATAAAGCGCATGTTTTCCTGCTTCCACTTGAAGTCCGGTCGTTACATGCTTCCAGTTCTTTGAATCCACTGCTGCCGACCCGACCATAGTTCCCGCCTGTGGATCGGGACTGTCCGCCCGCACCTCCAGGCATCCAAGGCCCCGCAGCTCCACGGTAATCCGGGATTCCGTTCCTTCAAACTGAAAGTATTTAAAGCCTGCCGCCGACCCGGTACGCAGGTTGCGGATATATGGTTTCAGCCCCTTCTCTCCCGTCTCGTCCGCCTCTTCCGTGATATACGGCATTTCCTCCGGCAGTTCGGGCACTGCCTCGCCCGGGCCGCTCATCACAACCTGCCCTACCTGTTCCCGGTCTGCCTCGGTGAGATGGCAGGCGATGCAGGAGTCATACGCCCCTTTCGCAGGCAGCGGGCCGTCATGGAGTCCGCAGCTTGTAATCTCAATCTGGGGAATGGTTCCGTCCTCCAAAATCTTCACCGCATCCGCGCACCCCTGTCTGGAAAATGCGGTTCCATGGGTATGTCTGTGCCAGAAAATATAGAGCCGGTCCCCGATCCTTTCCAGACCGCCGTGGTTATTTCCTGTATAATTCACTGCAAGGGTATTTCCCTCATATCCCAGGTCTCCATTGGATACGATCACCCCTTTGTACGCAAAAGGGCCCTCGGGAGTATCCGCCGTCCCATAACACAGTTCATGCCCCTGCAGGCTGGAATAGACAAAATAATACCGGTTTCCCAGCTTCCGGATGCTGGACGCTTCAAAAAACGGATGCGCTTCATAGGAAGTCCCCTTTGCCGTATCTATACCATTTGCCACACACTTCGGCTCGCTGATGATGGTGTGCATATCCTGTGCCAGCTTCACTATCATGGCCCCCGGAAATATCACCTGCTCCATCCCCGGAAATTTCCGGGCCGGCGCGAATCCATAATAAAGATAATTCCCGCTTTCCTCCGAGAGAATGGCCGGATCGAACCATCGCCCCGCGTCCGGGATTGTACCGTCCTCCCTGCGCACGAAATCCAGAAATTCGTATTGTCCTGCAGGCGTATCACAGACTGCCACGGAAATCACGTTTACAAAATCCAGCGCATAGTACAGGTAATATCTGCCGTCCGGCCCCTGCGCCACATCCGGCGCATATAAAAGATGCGGATTTTCCTCCGTTCCCAGGGGTATTCCGATCTCAGGCAGCTTTTTTCCGTAGGGTGCGCCGTTCAGCGGGTCCTGCATTTTTTTATAGATAACACCCTCACAGGTCCACACGCCCGGCTCCTCAACCGGTGCGCTCCAGCACACATAATCCTCTTCACAGAATGAGGTCCCTCCAAGCCGGTCATGGCTTCCGTAAATGTAGACCCGATCCCCAAACACATGGGGTTCGCCGTCCGGAACAGTCTCCCAGAAAGGAAGGTATGGATTCAGTCCTGATGTTTTCATGAAATTCCTCCTCGAGATTTTTTCAAATGCACTTCAATACTTTTTCATGATAGCAACAGCCGGGGACAGAATCCATGTAGTAATTTATTCAGAATCCGACCTTTTTTCAGTTTGTTTCCCGGCCTTCAAAAATCCTGTGCAGAGCACCTCCTGCCGGCCACTTTTCTGGATATGGCGGCATACAAAAAGCGGCAGAGATACGTCGAAACTAATGGTGGTAATCCCCATTACTTCCGACTTATCTCTGCCGCTTGCCCTATTCTATGATTTGGATATCTTATGCTGCTTCTTTTCTGTCTATTTTAGCTTTTTGCCGGACCGCCTGTCCTTTTGTCTGATTTACGCAGAATATCATACTGGATTTATGTCAAAATATACGTGTAAATTTGTATGTCTCTCTAATGAATGTATGCCCTCCCGTATATATTTCCACGAAGCCGGAAATGAATCCGGTACACCATTTACGACTTCATCCCGCAAAAAATCAATAAACAGTTCTTCTTTTCCTGCAAACTCAGAATAAAATGCATCTGCATAATCCCCTTTCAATTCTTTATCAAGATTCTGTATGTTATATAATGCATGATCCAGATTTGACGACATAAAATATCCAACATACGGAATGCCTTTGATATTCTGCAGGCTAAGCAAATAATCCATTAATTTACTCTTTCTTCTATTTCTCTCCAAAACACTGTTTACATTTTTGCAGCTTATATTTTCCGGCGAATATATATACTCCGATGTAGTTCCTTTTACGACGGCCGCATCCGGAATGTATGCCCCATCCATATCAAAAATATGGACAATCTGCCAAATATGCCTTGGCAGGAGCTTTTTATCCTGCATATACGCATATACTTTTCTGTAAATTAGTTCCGGAGCTTTATCTGCGCTGATATTTTCATCACTTGTGATGTCACCATCCGTAAATTTAAAAATGATGTTTTTATGTTTATAAATTTTCTGAAAAATTTTTTCCAATGCTTTTTTGTCAGAGCATCCCTCTACGATAAAAACAACCGTCTTTTTCAGTTCAGCAGTTTTTTTAGACATCAGACTCCCCTTTCCTTATATGAACAGGTACAGCAAAACACCTATTCCAAATCTGGACAATTACATTCTTTTATCTAATTTTGCCCTGAATTGATCTGAAAAATGAATTTTTATATTATCGCTGTTCTTTTTGCATGCGCGCCTGAATGCGTAGCCAATGGACTGGAGATCCGCTTCGTCATATAGCTCCTCCTTCTGGCCTCCGATCGTAATTGTTCTGATATAAAAATCTCTTGGATTATGATTTTTCTCTTTCCCTGTAAGACGTATATATCTATTCTTAGGATTCAATGTGGTACAGACGATATTCCTGATATTTAGTTTTTCAAAGGCACGCAGATTATGAGATGTAAATATGAGCTGCCCTTTTGCTTCTTCATTTAAAACCCCCAAAATCTCACCCAACAGGTATTCAAAAATTCCGGAATCTAATTCATCAACCGCCAGGCAGATCTCCGGGTAATTATACAAGGAAATCAAATAGTTCAGAAGAGAAATAATCCTCTTGATCCCTTCTGATTCATATTTTGTCAAAAATTCCTTGCCTGCCCGAACGGAATACACCTGTACCAGTATATTCTTATTTCCTTCTTTATCCAACTCCTCATCCACAGGCCGTATTTCAATGCTTAAATCTGAAATAATCGCTTTCAAAGCAATATTGATTGCTTTGACCGCCTCCGCCAATTGAATATATAAGCTCTCTGGAATTTTTCCCTGACCGCCCATAACAAGCGGAAGGCATCCCTGTATAATAAAATTGCTGCTTTCTGCATGTACATTAACCGGCAGAATAGCATTTCTGTTGATATCTGCAAGCTGGCTTACCTTCACTACCTGAAAATAAAGCCTTCCAAAATTAGATAGCCCCAGCAGAACCCTGCTTAATATGCTCTGTTCCGAATCATCCGCAGACTCCTCTTTGGTCAGCTTCCCCCGCATAAGGTCATTAAAAAAAATGGACAGATTTTTCTGTGCGCAGTAAACCGCCAGGTTCTGCAGCCCTTTCGCGATCCCGGTACTTTCCAACTCCTTTGGATGTCCGGTCTGAAAAGAAACAGCGGCATTATTTATAATAGAGCCCGGATCAAAGTAAGGATTCTGAAATCCCAGATCTCTTTTTGCCTTCCATGCCGCACCCCTCTGCCAATACACAATTTTTTCCGAGCACAGATGAATTTTTCTTTCTTCATGATCCGCATCCAAAGAAACCTCATATTGGGCTTTATACCTGGCCGTGCCATATTCGATATAGAACATCGTCGTAATACAGGTCCGGCCTTCAGTGGCCAGCAGCCCTTCATATGGCTCATATGGAATCTCTTCTCCGGCCAGAATACATTTCAATATTGCCAATGCTTCGATCATTGCGGTTTTTCCAGATCCATTTTGTCCGTATAAACCGACGATGTCATTTTTTTCAATTCCGGCGTTCTTTTGAACCGAGCCGTAATTCATATAGCGGATTTCTCCATACTCCACATTTTTAAAATTGGCCAGCTCATTCTGAATGATACGAACGATACACTGATTCTCCATCTTTCCACCTTTTCTATCATAATCATACATTTTGTCCGATTCAGATATTTTTAGTCTTTTGTAAGGAATTATACTCTAAAACATACAAAATGTCCAGTTTTTATGATCGTTCTTTAGGCCAATCCATTACTATTTATAGTCATGCATCTGCACTTCCTCAAAACTCCGCTCCCCATACCCCGCAGAACGGATCCACCGGATTCACACCCTGAAATGCGGACCTTCCCACGATCTTATCAATCACCTGATCCACCACTTCCTCCGTGGGCGTGTACCCGTTGATAAACGTCCGAAACATGGGCGCATCCAGCAGATGGTATGGGTTTGCGATGGAAATGAACATTGCCGGAACCTCGTTTAAAAACCAGGGTGCGTCCGCCGCCATCAGGTGCAGCCAGTCGATCCTTCTCACGGACTGGTTGCTGGCCGTATCCAGGCATGCCACGTAGACCGCCAGGTCGAATTTGCTTTGGATGTCCTCCACCCCGCCTTCAAACATCTCATGAAAATCCGGTCTGGAATAGTCAAACAGCGTCACCTCAAAGCCTTCCTTTTCCAGCTTTTCCTTTACCAGTCCGATGGCCCCGTCTCCATCTTTGAAGCCGCCCTCCAGGCGGTCCTCCAGAAGGTAAAGGCGGATTCTTTTATATGTATCCGGTGAGATTGGGAGCAGATTCTGTGTATCCTTTACAAGAGTCACACTTTTATCCGCGCATTCTCTCGCCCATGCCCGATGCTCTCCGCAGGCAACAACGGACAGTGCCTCTTCCCCGGGCACAAGGGTCCCCGTTTCTTTTTTTCCGGGCAGATCCATGGCCGCCTTCATGGCCAGTATCCGGGTCACGGCCTCGTCCACCCGTTCCATGCTCAGACGGCCGTCTGCGATGGCTTCCTGCACAAACCGGTAATCCTCCCGGATGTCCTTGTTGAACAGGATCATGTCGCACCCTGCTGCCAGTGCTGCCGGGATTGCCTGGGAACGTTTCATGGAGGTATTGAAGCCCACCATCGGCGTCGCGTCCGTTGTGATCATGCCGTTGAAGCCCAGTTTCCCCCGCAGCAGCCCCTGGAGGATTTCTTTTGACAGGGTGGCCGGAAGGATCTCTTCGTCCTTCAATTCCGGATTGATGTACTTGCTGTACGCAGGCTGCAGGATATGCCCCACCATGACGGACAGAGCCCCTGCGTCCACAACCTCCTGCCAGATGGCCCCGTAGGTTTTGTCATAGTCTTCCACCGACAGGCTGTTCACAGAGGCCACCAGATGCTGGTCCCGTTCGTCCACCCCGTCCCCTGGAAAATGCTTGACCGCCGCGGCAACGCCCTGGTCACTGAGTCCCTTTAGCTGCTCCCTGACAAATGTGGTGACCCGTTTCTGGTCGCTTCCGAAGGTCCGCACGTTGGTGATGGGATTGCGGAAATTCAGATCCAGGTCGCAGATGGGCGCAAAGGCCCAGTTGCATCCCACGGCCATGGCTTCTTTTCCCGCAATCGCCCCCAGGCGGTAAGCCTGTACCGGGTCATCGGTAGCCGCCGCCCCCATGGGCCTTGCAAAATACGTCCCGTCCGAGCAGATCCCGTTGCCGCCGGATTCCAGGTTTGCGCCGAAGAGCATGGGGATTCTGGAATGCTCCTGAAGAAAGCGGTGTGTCTTCTGGATCTCTGCCGCCGGCATGGGCCGGTACATGATCGCGCCGGGTTTGTACTCCTCCAGAAATTCCTTTAAGAAACCTTCCTCCGTATTGCCGCCGACAGGGCAGAACATCTGCCCGATCTTCTCCTCTGTGCTCATCCCCGCCAGTGTGTCATAGACCCATTTTTCCTTTTTGTCATCCAGAAAAAACGGATTTGCTTTTAAATCCAACATCTCATCTTCCTCCTTAACCGATGCAGCCAATTCTCACGGCATGCTTTTTGGAATCCCTCTGTCCTGATTCTATATACAGCATACGCCTGCAAAAAGTGGAATGCAATGTATTATTTTTTTCTGAATCCGACATTTTTTCAGTGTATGATCGGATGCGTTCGGCTTTCCTGGCTGTTTTCGGTTCGAAGAACAAAAAAAGAAGGAGCAGCCTGGAAATAGGATTTATACACAACATACCGCGCATGTTTGATGATTCGCGATATACTGTA
Organism: Lachnospiraceae bacterium M18-1; assembly: GCA_000403295.2. GTDB lineage: Bacteria > Bacillota > Clostridia > Lachnospirales > Lachnospiraceae > Schaedlerella. Next base: position 354,651 of record KE159610.1, read on the forward strand.
GAAAATCAGCTATTTCCTGACTGCCCCGCCTTTTTTAATTGTAAATTATGAAAGCTATTCTTTTATCTTATCAAGCTCTGCCAAATGAATACCACAAGCTGTCAAGATTACTTTTAATTCAATATACCGATCTTTCATAACTTTATACGCTTCTGAATCTTTTTCAGACAGTATCATATAATTTTGTAATCTTGAAAACTCTTCAATATTATTTTGCAGCATTTATGTAATTCCCTCCTTCGTTATAATGAAAATACGTCTATGAGATCGTTCCATTATAACAAAAGGATTTTTGAGTGTAAAGCCTTTAGCAGCACTCTTTTTTACCACTCAAATACTTTCTTTACCGCCTTTTCCTCATCCATATTATAATAGGTCTGTTCTTTCACCGGAGCCTCCGTCTGTTCTCTGGACGCAATCAGCACCCAGTCATGCTCCGGGCCGGAATCCGGGGCGGATACGCTGAGTTTCCCTCCGGCTGCCTGTGCAGTCTCTGCTGCTTCTGCCCTTTGCCCGGCGTGGGTATAGAACTTCCCGTCCCTCGGATTATACCACCACAGGCAGACTTCCCCGTCAAACTCCCGGGTCGCTTCCGGCTTCCACACATTTCCCAGGTTCAGGACGGCCCCGCCCCCGCTTGGAAAATAGACGCAGGCAAACCTTTCATCCAGGCAGGTACATGCCTGCAGATGCAGATCCAGCACATCCTCCCCCTCGGTCTGAGGCAGTATCTCCCGGGCCGGACGGGCGGTCATGATCTGCAGGCTGTCAGAAAACTGCCGCAGATAGCGGATCTGTTCAGAGCCCTCGGACTGCAGCGCTTCATACCATGTCTGGCTGCTGATGGGGCTTTTCTCCTGCTCGGAAACGCAGCACCATACGGAAGCGTGCCCGTAGGTATACCCAAACGCGCCGGAAAACAGCGACCAGTAGGCCCGTTTTCTTGTCATCCAGGAGCCGTGCATCTTCGTTTCCGGAGTGATGGGCCAGGAGGTGGGCATCATCTCGTAGGCAGGCTCCCCGTCCCATACCGGCATCACTTTTTTGCGGCTGTATTCCTTTTCCACCAGTTCATAATTTTTCGGTGTCAGGCCATGGCCGGACTGCAGCATGATAAAATCAATCCAGGCTTCCTCGTCCGTCCAGTAGGACATGGTGGAGCATTCCCCTGTCTGCATCTCGTGGCATGCGTGGTAGGTCATCAGGACGTCCTTCCAGGCATCGTCAGGCTGGTTGTACTTTAAGTCCTGACCCAGCACGCCTTTGGCGATTCCTTCCGCCAGGCGCCTCCACACATTTTTATAATCCACCCCGTCATGGATGGGCTGGCGGTCTCCTCCAAGACACCAGAGGATATGGTTTTTCTCCCGGTAGCGGTTTCCGATCCACCGGCCGTAGCGGTACGCGTTTTCTTCGGTAATCGTCTTTTCATAGGTACAGCCGCTCCAGTCGCTTCCAACCACCAGCTGGCCCCACACAGGCAGGAGCAGGACATAGAAGCCGTACGACTCCGCCTTGTCCAGAATCCAGTCCAGGTATTCAAAATAACGCTCGTTTGGCGTATCCGGATCGTCATTTAAAAGCGCCTTCTCCCCGGACGGGCTGTGCATCTCTATATCCCGCTCCGGGTCCAGCGCCACGATCTGGAGCACGGTAAAGCCCTGGCTTTTTCTCTTTTTCATCAGATATTCCACATCGTCCCATTTCAGCCTCTGGGGGATCGTCCAGTTCGTGTCCGCAATCCATGTAAACGGCCTGCCGTCGGCAGTGACAAAATAACGCCTGTTTTCTGAAATCCTTAATTTCTCCATCATTTCTCCCTCTTTTATTATATGCAGTCTGCAAAACAGATCTTTATCTATTCCTTTATAAGCAGTCAGCAGGACAGATTTTGATACAGTACTTTACATCACGGCTCAGGACAGAACCTTTTTTACAGCACGCTTCCATCCTTCGTATTTTTTATTCCGTAATTTTTCCTGCATGTTCGGTGTATATTTTTTACGGCCCAGCTTTTCAAAAATGGTTTCGTCCCAGACGCCAAGCGCCAGTCCGGCCGCATAGGCGGCCCCCATCCCGGAGAGTTCATCGGAATCCGGCACCTGTACGTCGATCCCGGCAATGTCGCTCTGAAACTGCATGAGATACGCGTTTCTGGTCGGCCCGCCGTCCACCCGCAGCTCATGAACCTCCACCCCGGAATCCTCGCTCATGGCCCCGATCACATCCTGGATCTGGTAGGCAATGCATTCCAGGCCGGCCCTTACGATCTCCGCCCGTCCGGTGGTCCTGGTCATTCCGGTGAGCATGGCGGTGGCCCGGCTGTCCCAATAGGGCGCGCCCAATCCAGAAAATGCCGGAACCAGATACAGCGGATCGTCTGACGCCGCCTGCTCTGCCAGGGCCTGGGTTTCCTGGGGACTGTCGATCATTTTCAGGTCGTCTTTGAGCCAGGTAATCACGGCCCCCGTATAATTTAAGTTTCCTTCCAGCACATAATTGACTTTTCCGTCCATGCTCCATGCCAGGGATGTGACCACCCCGTGGGTGCTTAACACAGGATTCTCACCGATGTTCATCATGATGGACGATCCGGTGCCGTAGGTGGATTTCATCATGCCCGGCTGCAGGCAGCCCTGTCCGAACAGCGCGCCGTGGGAGTCGCCCAGCACGCCGTGAATCGGAACCGGATTCGGGAGCAGCCCGTCAAAATCCGTTTCTCCGAAGTTGGAATTGGAGTCGCACACTTCCGGAAGATTGTTCGGATTGATTCCGAATATTTCACAGATTTCCTCATCCCATTTCAGGTCAAAAATGTTGAAAAGCTGTGTCCGGGACGCATTGGAAAAATCGGTTTTATAGGAGGCTTTGCCGGTCAGCTTGTAGATCACCCAACTGTCAATGGTTCCGTGGCAAAGCGTTCCTGCGTCTGAAAGCTCTCTGGCGCCTTCCACATTTCTTAAGATCCAGGCGATCTTGGATGCCGGAAAATAGGGGGACAGATTCATGCCTGTCTTTCGGCGGATTTTCTCCCCATGGCCCGCCGCTGCCACCTGGTCGCAGAGATCCGCGGCCCGGGCGCACTGCCACACCACCGCAAGCCCCACAGGCTCCCCGGTGATCCGGTTCCATGCCAGGGAGGTTTCCCGCTGGTTGCTGATCCCCACACCGGCCACCTTGTCCCTGTCGATCTGCGTCTCCTCCAGCAGCCTGGCGGTCACTGCAATGATATTCTGATAAATTTCTATTGGATCGTGGGACACCCAGCCCTTCTCATCGATGATCTGCCGGTGGGCCTGATCCACCCTCCGGATCAGGTTTCCGGTTGAATCGAATAATAATGCTTTTGTTCCCTGGGTACTTTGATCAATGCTGATCATATATTGTTCTGACATCATTCACCCCATCCTTCATCTGGATGCCAGTATACTGAATCCTGCCATCCCTTCCTAATTTTGATTGAAGCCACATCAGAATCTACGGACAGCATCCCTCTGATGTGGCTATCTATGATCGTTTTTACAGCAATTCCATGGCTTTCTTTGCGATTCCTTCCGCATTCAGTCCATAATGGTCAAATACCTCCTTTGACGTTCCGGTGATCACCGGCGCGTCGGGCAGGGCAAGGTTGACCACTTTTCTCGGGCATTCGCTTCCCACCACCTGGCTGACCATGGAGCCCAGTCCTCCGAAGGGCGCGTGCTCCTCCACCGTGAGCACTGCCTTTGCCCCGGACGCCGCCTTTACGATGGCCGCTTTATCCAGAGGCTTGATGCAGTACATATCCACGACCGCGGCATGGATGCCCTTCTCTTCCAGAAGCTTTGCCGCATCCGCCGCCGGCTTTACCATTTCCCCGCAGGCTATGATGGCAATGTCTGTACCTTCTCTCAGAACCGTTGCTCGATCCATTTCAAAGGGCACGTTTCCTTCTTCGTAAACGTCCTCCACCGGATTTCTGCCGACCCGGATGTATGCCGGCTTCTCATCCTTTAGCAAAGCCTTGAATAAATGTTCTGTCTGCAGACGGTCGCTGGGGATATAGACCCGCATGTTGGGAATGGAGCACATAGCCGCAATATCCTGGGCGGAATGGTGGCTCATGCCGAGAGCCCCGTAGCTGACGCCGCCGCTGATCCCGATCAGTTTTACGTTGGTGTTGGAGTAGGCCACATCCACCTTGCACTGTTCGTAGCTTCTGGTGCTTAAGAAGCTGGCCGGCGAGGACGCATAAGGCTTCTTTCCGCATTTTGCCAGACCTGCGGAAATGCTCACCAAGTTCTGCTCCGCAATCCCCACTTCCACGAACTGCTCCGGATAGGTGTCCGCAAATTTCGTCATGGACGCGCTTCCTCTGGAATCGCTGCAGAGCGCCACCACATCCTTATCCTCCTTTGCCGCCTCAACCAATACGTCACAAATGACCTGTCTGTTCGCTATCTTATTCATGGAGCAGCGCCTCCTTTCTCTCCTTCAGATCTTTTCTGATCTGCGCCAGTTCCTCCTGGTTCGGTACCTTGTGGTGCCATCCTGCTTTATGTTCCATCACCGGGGAGCCTTTTCCCTTGACCGTGTTGGCGATCAGTACCGTAGGTCTCCCTTTGGTTTCTTTTGCTTCCTCGAAGGCCGCCTTTAACTGGGAAATGTCGTTGCCGTCCGCTACATCGATGACATGCCAGCCAAATGCCCGGAATCGTTCGTGGAGGTCGTCGTGGGCCATCACGTCCTCTGTATTTCCGGAGATCTGGAGGCGGTTTCGGTCTACCACTGCGCACAGATTATCCAGCTTGTAATGGCTTGCGGCCATGGCGCCTTCCCACACGGAGCCTTCCGCCAGCTCTCCGTCGCCCATTACGGTATAGGTGCGGTATCCCTGCCCATTCATCTTTGCCGCCAGCGCCATGCCCACGCAGACCGGCAGCCCGTGTCCCAGAGAGCCGGAGTTCATCTCAATGCCCGGCAGCTTGTTGTTGGGATGGCCGATGTATTTGGAACCGAATTTGCTGAATTTTTCAATCACTTCCTCAATCGGGAAAAATCCTTTTTCCGCCAGCACCGCATAGTAGGCTTCCATGGAATGGCCTTTACTCATGACAAATTTATCTCGGTCCGGATCGTCCATATTTTCCGGGCTGATATTCATTTGGTCAAAATACAGCTCGGTCAGGATCTCCATGACGCTCATATCGCCGCCGATGTGTCCGGTTTTCCCTTCTACGATAATGTCAATGGTGCGTTCCCGCATTTCATAAGCCAATGCTTTCAGATTGCTCATAATGCAATGTCCTCCCCTCTCAGGTATGCTTTTACGTCTTCCTCGATCGGATCATACAGATCCGGAGTGACTCCGATATATTTACATGCTTCGTATAAGACCGGCACTACATTTTCATGAATGCCGACGCAGTGGTGGATGTACGGTCCTTCCACGATCTTCGCCTCCAGGCGCTTGATGTTGTCCACCTCTACCCAGAGGTAGGTGCCCATGCCCTTCGGTCCTTCGATTCCCTTTGCGTTTCCAAGGAGCAGGGAATAGTCGCCGTGATCCCCGTCAAATCTCACCAGACTCACCCTGCCGTGCTGCGCCTCCGCGGTAATGCTGCCGGGATGGTCAAATGCCAATGGATAGGTGATCTTCGGCGTTTCCTTTGCCACCGAAATGGGCCACGGGCCGCAGTGCTGCAGCAGTTCCCCGTTTGCCGCATCCGGATGGCGGATGGTCCAGTCTGCGAAGAAGCTTCTCTTCTCTCCCAGGCTGGCCGCTTCGGTGATCAGAGCGGTGACAGCTCCGTGGATGTCGGTCTCGCAGACCACCGGGATTCCCTCCTCGTTCATCAGCGCATTTGCCGCGCAGGGCATGATGCCGATTTCGGTCTGGAGCTGGTTCCAGCACTGGATAGCCGCTGCCTGACAGCCGTATTTGTTTACCAGGCGCTTCATTGCCACTTTGAGGGCCGCTACATTTTCCAGTTCTTCGTCTTTGACGCAGATCTCCATGTGGTCCCGGCAGTACTGAATCACTTCCGCTACCTCCCTGCCTTCCTCCTTTGCCTTCTTCATCTCATCGGTCAGCTCCGGCATAGGGATGGGGGTGAGCTGGATGTTGAACTTCTCCAGAAGCTCTCCTTCATTGCACATGGTAGACCAAAATTCATAGGGTCTTGTGGAAATCTGTAAAATGCGGATGTTCCGGAAGGTTTTCACCACATTGCAGACTGCCAAGAAATCCCGCAGGCCCCGCTCAAATACCGGGTCTTCCAGGCGGCAGTTGGTCATGTATGTAAAGGGGATGTTGAATCTCCGCAGTACCTTTCCTGTCGCGAACAGGCCGCACTGGGTATCCCGGAGCCTGGTGCCATCCGCTTCTGGCCGCTCGTCCAAGGGTCCCCACAAAAGAACCGGTACGTTTAAGTCCTTGGCAAGGCGGGCACATTCAAATTCTGTCCCGAAATTGCAATGGGGAAGGAAAAGCCCGTCGATGTTTTCCCGCTTGAATTTTTCCGCAATTTTGATGCGGTCCCCGTCATCGTAGAGCAGACCCTCTTCGTTGATGTCCGTGATGTCCACAAAATCAATGTTCAGCTCCTTAAGGCGCTGCGCCGTCAGCCCCCGGTATTTTACCGCGTCGGGCGCGCTGAAAATACTTCTTCTTGTTGGTGCGTAGCCGATTTTTATCGTTGCCATGTTTGTTCCTCCGTTTCTTTGATTGCATGTTTTGGTTACAGTCCCCAGTCGATCCGGCTTTGAATTGCAGCCTGCCTTCTGTTCACAGCAAATGCCGCGAAAAACAGCGGATCATCTGCATCCCGGACAGATCTGTGTTCTTCCGTTCCCCTTATCTTGAATCTGGTATCATCATAATACATAATTTTCTAAATTTCATTCGATTATTAAGTGTTTTAAACTAAATTATTACTAAATTTCATGTGCTTCTATTGCATTTCTCAGGTAAATCATGCATACTGATTGTAAAAACATGTTACAATTCACAGTCAATGTCATTCACTTAAGGCTTTGCCATGCCAATATCGCACGTATTTGCGCATATGTCTGATCATGCAGAACTGCCCTTGACAGCTAAGTCAGATCCGTCAAACGCTGCTTGCAAAAAGCGGATTGGCAGTTTTTATCTGGCTGTGAATCGAAACAAAAGTAAGGAAAACCTGCCGCTAAATGTGAAGGAGATTTTAGATGAAGATTACCGCAAAAGAACTCGCAGCAAAACTGAATTTATCGCCGGCCGCTGTCAGCATTGCCTTAAACGGCCGGCACGGGGTCAGCACAGAGACCCGCAAACGGGTGCTGGATGCCGCAGAAAAATACGGCTATGATTTTACAAGGATCTCGGAGAAAAAAAGGGCCTCCGGAACGGTCTATTTCTGTATCTATAAAAAGCACGGCGCCGTGGTGGGGGACACGCCCTTCTTTTCCCAGGTTTCGGAGGGGATTGCCTCCGGCTGCAAAAAAGCGGAATTTCGGATGAAGGTGACTTATCTGTATGAGGATTCGGAGCTGGAACGGGAGATCGAGGAGATCCAGTTCTCTGACTGTGTGGGCATAATCCTGCTTGGAACCGAGATGATGCCGGAGGATTATACCCATTTTTCCCATCTGCCTTTTCCGGTGATCTTTTTGGATACGTCCATGGAAGGGGTTGCCTGCGACTGTGTGCTGATGGACAATGTCCTGGGGGCGTTCCAGGCGGTCAGCCACCTGATCAAGCGTACCCGCTGCCAGCCCGGTTACCTGCATTCCTTCTATCCGATCAGCAACTTTAACGAACGGCAGGACGGTTTTTACAAGGCGCTCCGCACCCACGGCCTGTCCACCTCCAGCTCCATCGTCCACCGGCTGCCCCCGTCCATGGACGGTGCTTACAGCGATATGCTGGAGCTTTTGAAGGCCGGGACGCCCACCGCTTCGGCCTACTTTGCGGACAACGACTGGATCGCCTTGGGCGCCATGAAGGCTTTTAAAAAGATGGGGTACCGGATTCCGGATGATGTGGCGGTGGTCGGGTTTGACGATATTCCTTTCTGCACCGTCATCGAGCCGTCCCTTACCACCATCCGGGTACCCAAGCAGTCCATGGGGGAGGCTGCCGTTTCCCGCCTCATGACGCGGCTGGAGCAGCCGGGGGCGCCGATGGAAAAAATCCGGCTCGGTACGGAGCTGGTTCGGCGGCGCTCTGTAGCCGCAAAATGATTTTTCCTTGCAAAAGAGATGCCATCTGCTATAATGGAAATATACTGGCAGCACATTTTTTCTGCTTATACGCAACTGGGAGGTATTATGCCATACTATATAACCTACGGTGAATTTCAGTATCACCTGCAAGACTACTTTAAACGAACGGGAAGCCGGATGCAGTTTCCGGAGATGACGGACTATCTGTTCCGCAAGGGGATGATGTCCCCCACTCCGCCCCCGGAGCTTCCCACGAATAAGATGTTCGGAGATTTGACGGATGAGGAATTTGACAAGGCTGTCAATTCCTTTGTCCTTGCACTGACTCCATACCAGTCCGTCTCCTCCGATGTTCCGGAGCATGATATCATCCCCCTGGCACGGGACGTCTACATCATCCGGCATCCCCGTTATACGCGGCCGTACAAGCATACGCACAATTATTTTGAGATCAATTTCGTCGCCTCCGGGGAATGCGACCTGGCGTTTGAAAATGAGCAAAGAGTTTTAAAAGCCGGAGAGCTGTGTATCATTGCGCCCTCCTCTAAGCATGACGTGATCATCAATGACGACGAATCCGTTGTATTTACGATTATGATCCGGAAGAGTACATTTAACACGACTTTTTTCTCCCTGATGTCGCAGAAAAACCTGCTCTCCCACTTTTTCCGCACGATCCTGCAGGGGGATGCCCACTCCAACTATCTGCTGTTTTACTCCGACGATATCCACTGGCTGAAGATCATCGTCCGAAACGCCATGGCCGAATGCTACAAGCAGGATACGTTCAGCAACAGCAACGCGATCAACTGGATTCACCTGTTTTTTTCACATTTACTGCGGGATTACAGTAAAACGGTGCAGTTCTACAATTACCAGCTTGGAACGGATTTTTCCCTGATCCTGCAGTATATCCAGCACAATTACCAGACGCTGACGCTGGCGTCGCTGGCAGAATTTTTCCACTACAGCGAGCCCCATCTGAGTACGCTGATCAAGCAGAATACCGGCTGCGGCTTTACGGCGCTGATCAAGCAGCTCAGGATGGCCGATGCCACCTCGTTTTTGATCAATACGAAAATGAAGATCAGTGAGATTGCGGAGTGCGTGGGCTACAATTCGGCGGATCATTTTTCACGGATCTTCCGTTCGGAATACCAGATGTCGCCCCAGGAATACCGGAAGAAGCACCAGAGCGCGGAGGATCTGTTCCAGCCCATGGCCCAGGTGAATTGATTTCTGATAGCGCGAAAAATCTGTCTCCCTTTTTTACATACACGGATATACAGAAAACCTGCCGCTGGCGGCTTTTCTGCATACGATGGTATCCAAAACAGCAGCAATCGAAAAACAGACGTCTCTGGTTTGCCGGGTCTGCATTTTCGATTGCTGCTGTTTCAAATGGCTGCTAATTTTTTTCTATATCCTATTCTTCCTCATCGTAATCTTCATCATAGTCTTCGTCATACTCTTCATCATATTCCTCATCCCACATGGGGTATTGCATCGGCGCCGGATTTTTTGACTTGACGATCACAGGCTTTGACACAGATCCGTCTGCAATTTTGACCACCTTGATTTCAAACCACCAGGAATCTCCGAAATCAAACAGATAGGTAAATTTCATCCCTTTTCTAGGAGACAGTTTTCCCAATGCAGTCTTATATACGGACTCTGCCGCTCCCGACCCCATAGATTCCGGGACAGAGTATGTTTTTTGAAGCGGCTCTTTCCCGACATAAAATTCATACAGATGGTCGTTGTCAAAGTCGAACGCTTCCTGGATCATCATATGCAGGTCATACAGGGAGTTCCTCTGATTCATCCGGATCGTGCGGCTGCAGTCATAATATCTCATACTGACTTCCAGATCTACGGTCTGATCCAAAATCTCAATCTGAGCCGGCATAAAAATCTCTGACAATGTATATTTTTTCTGTCCAGGCTCCAGAACATCCATTGATTTGAGAAAGAAGCTTTCTATTTTCTTCTCTTTCTCCCATATGCCTTCTTCTCTGATATGGATCTCATGATACAGACGGAAAGCTGCATTCAGAGCAGGAAGCACTTCGATTTCCCAGGGAACAAACGCTGCTTGCATCTCCCCTTTTCTCTGTATCCTGATCAGACGAAGTTCTTCCAGATGAGCCGTGATTCCTTTTTCGGAAGAATACTCATCGGGAAACACCCCATACATACACGGATATACGTTTCCTGTCTCGGGTTTTGTTGTTTCATACCATTGGAAGAATGGCCGGATATGAGATAGGGCATACTTGTCTCTCAAAAAATTTACATCATACAGGAAATTGAGAAGGAACAGCGTATATCGCTCCAATATGGGAGCATTTTGGAACAGGGTATAGTTCCTGCCATACACCATACCGGTTTCCGCCGCGTTTAACTCCAGAATATGATACTTTAAGGCAGCGTAGTAAAAAAAGTGAATCACAGGATAATGCTTCTGAAACCGGGTCGCTTTTTCATATTCTTCTTTTCGATGGAAAAGCCTGTTCAGTTCAAAGCAATCTTTTTTTCCGATATGCGCAGTGGTTTTAGAAAGCTTTGCTTTATGCTCAACGAGATACTTACAGAACGCTTCAAAATCCCGGCAGATGATTTCGGCATCGCCGGATGGAATTTGAATCGCGGGGGTCTTCTTTTGTTTTGCCATGGGAAATCTCCTTACTTTATCCGTTTTTGTTTTTACTATATCTTATCCGGAGTTCCATTACAAGACAAACATGATAAAAACGCCGGCTCCCTTCGCAAGGATTTGACAGACTCTGCCAATCCGTCTATACTGGAATGAAAAGATGTATGAAGCCGCAAAGAGATAAGGAGGAAAACTATGATTACCCTTTTCAACCGTAGAGAAGCCTATATCACCTATTCCATGCAGGAGCAGAGCGAGATCCGCAGCTTACTGGCGCAAAACGGGCTTGACTATTCCGTAAAGGTGATCAACCGAAAGAGCCCGTCTCCTGCGGATGCAGGCTCCAGGGCCCGTACGGGAAGCTTTGGCGAAAATCCCGGTCTGATGTATGAATATATCTTCTATGTCCATAAGGACGATATCGAAAAGGCCAGGCGGATTGTACAGGCCCGGGGGAAATGAACGCCGGGGCGGGAAAAGCCTGCAGCGAAAAAAACTCTCAGCCTTCCTTTGATCGTGTCCGGGCGTCCTGTTTTTGCTGTACCTGCCCGGACAGTTTCTTATTTTCTTTTCAGCCGACGGTATTGGTTCGGCGTGATATGATGATTTTCTTTGAAAATCTTACAGAAATAGCTGCCGGTTCCAAACCCGGTCTCCAGGGCGATCTCCAGGATACTCTGGTCTGTGTTCCACAAAAGCTCCTGGGCCTTCTGCAGTCGTATCGAGACCAGAAATTCCCCGGGCGTGATGCCCAGTATTTTCCGAAAGACACGGTAGCATTCCCGCTCGCTGATGTGCACCGCGTCTGCCAGCATGGCCGCGGTTATTTTTTCACTGTAATTCTCCCGGATCATGGAAAGCATTTTCTTGATCCTTGCATCCTCTTCCGAATCAAATGCACTGTCTTCTTCTCTGCCTTCCATTGCCCAGGAATACACCGTCTCCCAAAGTTCGGAAAAAAGGCTTCTGACACGCAATTCGAAAAAAGGTGCCTTTTCCTGACTGAGCCGGATGCCCTCCTGCAGTCTCTCCAAAAATACCGCATCCAATGGATTTCCCTGATACAGGGGCCTGGCATCCAATCGCTTTCGTTCCTGCACGGGCATCATGTATTTCAGGTCGTATATGCTGCCGGAACTGCCTGCCAGGAAAGACCGGTCAAAAAACTGGGAACACAGCGCCATCTCTTCCGCCGCCTCCTGCCGATGCAGTGAATGCAGCGTACCGGAATTGATAAAGATGCCGTCTCCTCTGCGGAGGGTGTACTCATGATGGTTCGTCTTATACAGGATCGAGCCGCTCACGATATAGCCAAATTCAAACTCATCATGCCAGTGCCACGGAATGTCCGTCCAGTAGCATTTTTCCGGTTCCGGCATGTACAGTCCATAGTGCAGCAGCTGGTTCTGGTAGATGATCCTTTCTTTTTTTGTTTTGTCAATCTGGAATTTTGACGTCTCTTCCATTGTTCCTCTCTCAGACTCTGCAGTATGCGTTTTGGGTGGCAGAATCTTTATCTCTTTTGCTGGCTGAGCCTTCCTTAAAAAATGTCATAAAGTAGATTTTAAAGTCTGACAGCTTTTCCTTTAAACGGATGGGACTCATCGTAAGCAGCTGCTTCCTCTCTGATTTCTTCCATATTCATGTTTTTGAAATATTCTTTTCTCCAAATTGTATAATCAAAGCTTTCTCTTTTGATCATTGCAATAAAACGTTCTGCATTTACAACGCCTAATTTCTCTACTAAGCAAGCAAAGCCTGTATCCATAATTTCAACCGCATTACTCATCATCTTTCTCCTCCATCCGTCTGATAAACTCTCCCGGAGTCACGATTTCTATTTTTTCAGACTTATATTTTAAGACCCTGTCATCTGTGGTAATAAAAAAATCGCTTTCCGAAAAAATTGCACATGCAATATGAAATGCATCCATGTCCTTAATTCCTGTCAACTTTATGTTTTCCGCAATTTTTGCTACTTCTTTATCCTTTTCCTTTCCAACATAATATGATGCATTGGCTTCCATATATTTCGAAATAGCTTCTCTTTTATGCGCAAATCGATTTTTTGCATTTTCATAAGTCAGAGCAAAAGAAGCAACCAATTCCAGATCCCCTCTCCTTACCATATCCTGGATATGAAGTTTTGCTTCTGTTTCTAAATGAATCCTCATTTGTGATTGATCATCATAGGGGCGGTTATATCAACAGCTTTTCCGGCAGAATCTTTATATTTTTTGTCTGTATCCTTATTTAAAACAATCGTTCTTTGCAGTATCATGATATATTATAAACCAAAGACAGGAGGTTGTCATCTATGATTTATTATGTATCTGCAAATGCTTCCCATCGAGGAAGCGGCACAAAGGAAAACCCTTTCCCCACGATCAGCCAAGCTGCCAAAATCGCACGCCCGGGAGATGAAGTGATCGTTGCTCCCGGAATCTACCGCGAATATGTGAATCCGTTCTGCGGCGGCACCGACGAAAATCATCGGATCGTATACCGCAGCGAGATTCCTCTGGGGGCAGTCATCACCGGAGCCGAGCCTGTCAAACACTGGACGCCTTATGAGGGACATGTGTGGACGGCCCGGATTCCAAACGGCCTGTTTGGAAACTACAATCCCTACACCACCGTGATCCGGGGAGACTGGTACAATGCGGTCACACCTGCCCATACCGGGGAAGTCTACTTAAACGGAAAATCCCTGTACGAGGCCGCTTCTCTGGAGGAGGTAACGCATCCTTCCAAATATCTCAGTTCCTGGGATCCGGATTTTACAATCTACAAGTGGTATACAGAGCAGGACGGAGACCACACCGTGATCTATGCCAATTTCCAGGGCGCTGATCCCAATGCGGAGAATGTGGAGATCAATGTACGCCGCAATTGCTTTTACCCGGATCAGACCGGAGTGGGATACATCACCCTGTCCGGATTTGTAGTAAGGCAGGCCGCCACCACCTGGGCTCCGCCCACCGCTTATCAGGAGGGCATGGTCGGCCCTCACTGGTCAAAGGGCTGGATCATTGAGGACTGTGAGATCTCCCATTCCAAGTGCTCCGGCATTTCTCTGGGAAAATATCTGCAGCCGGAAAATGAAAACAAATGGACCACCCGGCTTTACAAGGACGGCACCCAGACCGAACGGGACGCCATCTGCCAGGCTCAGAGGGAAGGCTGGACGAAGGAACGGATCGGCTCCCATATTGTGCGCCGCTGTAATATCCATGACTGCGGACAGACCGGGATCGTGGGACATCTGGGGGGCGTGTTCTCTGTGATCGAGGACAACCATATCCACCATATCAACAACAAGCAGAACCTTGCCGGAGCCGAAATCGGCGGCATCAAAATGCATGCGGCCATTGACGTGACCATCCGCCGCAACCATTTCCACCACTGCACACGGGGGCTTTGGCTGGACTGGCAGGCACAGGGCACCCGGGTCACACAGAATCTGTTCCACGACAATGTACCACCGAAGGGCACAGAGATTGCAGACGGGCTTGCCCTTGGGGAGGACATTTTCATCGAAGTGTCCCACGGCCCCACCCTCATCGACAACAACCTGCTGCTCTCCGACTGCGCCGCCCGCATCAGCACCCAGGGGATCGCGTTTGTCCACAACCTGATCACCGGCTCCTTTACCTGGGTGGGACAGGGGACGGACAACGGGGGACGCCGCCTTCCCACACCACGCTACACGCCCTACCATGTGCCCCACCGCACGGAGGTAGCCGGGTTTATGACCATCCTTCACGGGGACGCCCGGTTTTACAACAACATCTTCGTACAGAAGGAGATCCGGCAGGATCTGGCCGCATATGCAGAAAACAGCGGCATGGCCGCAATGTGTCAGTTTGTGTGCGGCACCAGACCTTATGACGGCTATCCCACGGCGGAGGAGTATTTTTCCAGATTCACGCCGGAATCTGCGGTGGATCACTGGGGAAAGGATATCTACTATGACCATCTTCCGGTGTATACAGGGGGAAATGTGTATTTCAACGGTGCGCAGCCCTGCGGCTGTGAGGAAAATTACCGGGTTGACAGGGAGCATCACGTCACGGTATCTCTGAAGGAGGAAAACGGCGGATACCGTCTGGAAACCAACCTGTACGAGCATCTCCCGGAATTTGAGATTCCCTTTGTCAGCACGGAAACGCTGGGGGAGGCATTTGAACCGGAGCAGAAGTTCGAAGAGCCTGACGGGACGCCGATTGTGTTTGCATATGATTACTTTGGAAATAAACGGGGCGTTGTACCGATCGCCGGGCCGTTTGCCGGCAGGGGTACGAAAGATGCGCTTGCCTGATCTGTAACTGTGGCTGCCGGGAAACAGCGGGATTTCCCGGCAGACCTTTTATGACTTGTTTTATTTTAAGGCATCATAGGATGCATCGTCTACCGGGTATTCCAGTTCTCTTTTACGGCACCTTCATTGTGTTCGCATATCAGTGATCAGCTTTCCTATATTGCTGCCTACACAATTTTCTAACTCTGCAGCATCTTCACAAAATTCCTTTTCATTACTAATAGCCTTATCGATGTCCTTCAATAATTTCTCTGCCTTATAGGAACTCTTTTTATACCCTGGCCAAAGTCTTCGAAGTTCTTGTTCTACATACCTTCTTTTTGCTGTCACTTTTGGATTTTTCAACAGCTTTTCTCTATCCAGTTCAAATACTCCATCAAAATGTAACAACAGCCAAAATTCAAAACATGGGTTTGTGACATATAACCCAAATCCCATTTCTTCACACTTATCAATTACATACTGATACTGATTATTTCTGCTTTCTTCCAAGTTTTCAATAACCCGATCCAATATTTTTTTTGGATTACTCCATCCGTCTTCACTATAGCTTCTAATAATTGGAATAATCTCAATCAATGGGTTTATCTTCATTTTTTCACGCAGGGAACTAACTGCATCAAAATAGATCGCTTCTGTTTCAGAACCTTCGTATACGAGGAAATACTTTTTTAGAGTTTTATCCGACGCGAATACCTGTGTCCGCTCTGCAAATGTTCTTTTCTCTCTCATCCCTATACCTCTCGAATCGGAAATATAGTATTGAAAACCGGAACACCTCCATAACGTCCTTCCAAATAAGCTTTATCAATTTTCTGATCAAATCTGGCATTGTATTCCTCTAAAGAATAAATATCGGTTTCTCCGGATTTCCTTTTATTTACAAACCAAATTTCATCACGGCGCAGCAAATCAAAATCTAATAAGCGTGATTCATGAGTTGTTACAATTAATTGAATATTTTTCTCGGATGCCAGTTCTAAAAATGTTTCGACAAATTTATATGTCAGACTGGGATGCAGACATCGATCCAGTTCATCAATGATATATGTTTTGCTTTTACCTGATAACAGCACTTCTAATAAATCTAAAAGTCTTACAGTACCATCCGATTCCTCTGACAATTCAAACAAAACATTCTTTTTTTCATGTGAAAATTTAATTGTTTTGCAAATAATGTTTTCTTCCTTATCAATGTTGATCATGAAAAAATTTCTGTAACTTCGCATTACAAATCCAAATCCACCTAAATCCATATCCTCCTTCATCTCCACCATTTTCTTTTCAATATCCGCAAGCAAGTCCTCTTGAATCTTCTTTGGTAAATGTCCTAATACCTTCTCAACAGGAACTTCCACCATCTGAAAATCTGTAATCCCTGTCCCGAACGCTGCTATAATTCTACAGATTTTTTCTACATTTTCTGTTTCCGCCATGTAGGAGTAATCGGAAATAGGTCTGTTTGGATAATTAATATCCAAATTATTTTTTATCCACATATATACATCCTGAAATATGACGGCCTGCTTAAACTGTTGATACAAAGTCTTCTTATTTTGATTCATAACTGATAAAAATAATGCACTGCCATCCTCCTGTATATCCTCTGCATAAACATTCAATTTTTCTATTAATCCTTTTGCCTTTACTTCTCCGCCAAGTTCATAAGTCCCTTTGTTGATATCACGGCTGAAAATTAATTTTTCCCTATTATCCGATGTTAACTCTACTAACCATTCTGATATAAATCGGCTTTGGTTTAAAATCACTTCAAACCCATAAGCATAGTATTTATTATTTAATAAAATTTCTAATTCAAAATAACTTTCCTTCTCTTTACTTTCCTCAGTAACTTTACAGTAATGATCGGTGTGTCCTTTTGGTAAACCTGATACTACGATTCTTTGCATAAAATCCAGTGCCTTTACCAGATTAGATTTACCAGCGGCATTTGCTCCATAAACTGCAGCAAATTTTAGAAGCTTAATCTTACCATCCTCATATACATGTTCCTTTTTACTCCTTACTTTTCCAGTAATCATAGAAAACTCTTCTGATTTTCCATCCTCTCTTTCTGAAAATGACAAGAAGTTTTTTACATTAAATCGAATAAGCAATTTATAGCGCCTCCTATACTTGATATTTATACCATATGTATTTTTTTCACTTTTGTCAATGCCATAAATCTATTTTTATCCTATTTTTTTGATTTTAAACGATTTTTTCACATTTAACATTTTCATAAGCAAACAAAAAACCGGCTCAAATATTATATCTACCAATTTAAGGCGGCAGGGTGCACGACGCCGTGTGAACAGTAACCATACCTTGCCTCCCGATCATATCCCATTGAAAAACAGATAGCACTCGCAGAAAAGATATGATACTATTGCAGTATGAACCAAATAACAAGCGAACAAAGCAAATAACACATATTTTGAGGTACGATATCATGACATCTGTTTATCATTATCATTCGCCCCTGGGCGGTATTACGATTTCCGGCAGCGGAAACGAACTCACAGGACTATGGTTTGACGGCCAGAAGTATTTCGGCAGTACGCTGCCAAAAGAATATGAGGAACAGCCCCTCCCTGTGTTTGAAGAAACCAGGAAATGGCTTGACATCTATTTCAGCGGCAAGGCTCCGGATTTCACGCCGCTGCTGAAAATGGAGACAACGCCTTTCCGCAAAGCCGTATGGGAACTATTGCTTACGATTCCATTCGGGCAGACTCTGACATACGGCGGGATTGCGGACCGCATCGCAAAACAGATGGGGCTTCCTCACATGTCTGCCCAGGCGGTGGGAGGCGCGGTGGGGCACAACCCCATTTCACTGATCATTCCCTGCCACCGGGTGGTGGGAACAGACGGAAGCCTGACAGGCTACGCCGGCGGGATTGAGAAAAAGCTGCATCTGCTTACTATGGAAAACGCAGAGATTGTTCAAAGGTAGCCATACGTTTTCCTATGCTTCCAGAACATCCCCACCGACAGCACCAGCGCCATCAGCTCCGCCGCAGGCGTGGCCAGCCAGATTCCGCTGACCCCCAGAAACAGCGGAAGCACCAGCATGGTGACCAGCATGAATACAAAGGATCGAGAAAATGCCAGAACCGCCGACACCACTCCGTTGGACAGTGCGGTAAACATCCCGCTTGCAAAAATATTAAATCCGATAAATAGAAGCGCTATGGTACAGATCCGGTTTCCGGTCACGGCCAGGTCATAGACCGGATTATCCGGCCTTGCGAACACGGATACCAGCGGTTTTGTCAGTGCAAAGGATGCAGCCAGTGACAGGACGGAAATGCAGGCGATCACTTTCAGGCTGATCCTGATCAACGTTTTCAGTTTTCCGTGGTTTTCTTCCCCGTGATAATAGCTGATCATGGGCGCCACCCCGTAGGAATATCCGGTATACAGGGAACTGACAAACATCAGTACATACATGATGATCGTCACCGCCGCCACGCCGTTTTCCCCCACATATCTCAGCATCGTCCAGTTGAACATCATCGTGATGATCCCGGTGACAAGTGCTGTGGCCATCTCCGAGCATCCGTTTGACGCCGCGTTTACAAGCACCTTGATACGCGGCACCGGTTTGCGGAAATGGAGAAGGCTTGTTTTCCGGCTGAACACGAACAGTCCCACAACCGCTGTCACAGAGTATCCCATCCCTGTCGCCACGGCCGCGCCGCCGATCCCCATATCCAGCATCCCTATAAATACATAGTCCAGCACCATATTCAAAACGCCCCCCGTCACGGAGCATACCAGGGAAAGCGTTGCCTTTTCGCTGGCGATCATGTAAAGGGTAAAGTTATTCATCAGCAGGATCGGAACCGTAAACAGCAGATACCGGCTCAAGTATTCCACACAGTATCCGGCCACCTCCGCAGACAGATTCATCCCCGCAAATACCGGCCCCATCGCCAGATAGCCCAGAGCGCACATCACAAATCCCACCGCCGCGTTGACCAGGATCAAAAAGGTAAAGTCCTCCCTTGCCTCCGAGACCTTCTGCTCTCCCATTTTTTTCATGATCACCGCGCTGCCTCCGGTGGCCAGCATGGTGGAAACGGCGGTCACAACCTGGATGACCGGCGCCGTCAGGTTAATCGCAGAGAGCGCGTTTGTACCGATCAGGTTGGACACAAACAGGCCGTCAACCATGGTGTAGAAGGACATAAATACCGTCATGGCTATGGTGGGGACGGCAAATTTCAGAATATGCTTCAATGTGACCGGCTTTTCGTATAAAGTTTGATTTTCCATTGTGTTTTCTCCTTGCTTTTATAATCTGTATATAGTATCATAGACCGTACAGTAACTGTACGGTCAAGGAGATTTTTAAAAAATGATTCAAAACGAGAAATTGCTCACCATCGGCCAGTTTGCGGCCATGCACGGAATCAATAAGAAAACACTGATGTGGTATGACGAGATCGGGCTGTTCCGGCCGGCGGCCGTCAACCCGGAAAATGGATACCGCTGTTACAGCTATCGTCAAAGCGCTGTCTTAGAGACCATACTCCTGCTTCGGGAACTGGACGTATCTGTCAGCGAGATTCAGGATTTTATGAAAAACCGTTCCGCCGCCAGCCTGAAAATCCTGTTGGAAGAAAAAATAACGGCCCTGGATCAGAGTATCGAACATCTGAAGTCACTCCGAAAAACCTTATGCAGCTATCATGAACATATGGAAACCCTGCTGACTATGGACCTGTCCCAGATCCGTATTGTGGAAAAGGAAGAACGGGCCTTAGTGACCGTTGAGATCACCGGGGAGACTTCTTTTGAAAAAGAGGTAGAAATGATCACCGCTGAGACGAAGAAATGCCAGCTCCGCCGCCTGCACGACGCCTCCTACGGGACCATGCTTCCGGCGGAAAGCATTTACGGAGGGCATTTTGAGGACTATACCCGCCTCTTCATTGAGATTCCCGATCCCGCAGCATCGGTTTTTACGGAAGAATCCGCAGAACCCCGCCCCCGGGAAGGCTCATTCCATATACAGCCCGCCGGCAGGTATATCCAGGCTTTTCACAAGGGGCCATGGAAAGAGATTCCCCGCAAATATCGGGAAATCCTGGATTTTGCCGAAGCGCAGAACCTGACGCTGTACGGCTTTTCCTATGAAATGGGGATCAATGAAAATGTGATCGAGAGGATGGAGGATTATATTACGCAGATTGAGATTCCAGTTTCGTAAACATTCCCTTTTAGTATCTGATTCATTACTAATCGCGTCCAGTTAAGCCGTGAATTATAACTATAACTATAATCAAAAAATTTTTGTATTACAAACGCTTGCTTTAAGCACACAATAGTAATATAATAGACATATAAAGAGTGAAAGGAGATGTATCTATGGCACTGGCAACTTTAACCGCACGAGTAGATGAAAATGATAAAACCAGCTTTGACACATTTTGTTCCAATGTCGGTTTAAATACCTCCACTGCTATTAACCTTTTTGTGAAAGCAGTCTTACGTGAAAATCGGATTCCCTTTGAAATTACACAGTCACCTGATCCTTTTTTTTCTGAAGCAAACATCGCTTATGTAAAAAAATCTGTACAGGAACTGAAAGCCGGAAAAGGGAAATCCCATGAACTGATCGAGGTGGACGATGAGTGAAAAAATATGGTCTGATGATGCCTGGGATGATTACCTCTACTGGCAGACACAAGATAAAAAAACAATAAAACGTATCAATCAGCTTATCAAGGATATTGAACGAAATGGCTGTATGAATGGAATTGGAAAACCAGAACCTCTGACAGGCGATTTGCAAGGGTAATACAGCCGTCATATCAATGATAAAGACCGCCTTGTGTACCATATGGAAGACGAACGAATTTATATTGCACATTGTCGAGGCCATTATAAAGATACGTAGTTTATCCGGCAATGAGGCTGGTCATCCTCTGACCAGCCTTCGTCTTTTTCCCTAATCGGATTCCATATTTCCCAAGATTACTCTTCTTTCGTAAACCGTTCTTCCTCCGGATATTCCTTCTTTTTCACAACCACGCAAATGACCCCGTAGCATACAACGATAATCGCCGCATAGACGGCCGCATAGATATAACTGCCTGTCAGCTTCCACAACGCGCCTGTCCCCACAATGCCTCCCAGCACTGTAGAGGAAAAAGCGTTCGTACCGGTAACCGCTTTTCTTGAAACCTCCAGCTTCCTTTCCCAGACCAGCCGCGCCAGGCCAAATGCGGGAAGGATCATAGCAAACATATACAATAGACGTTCCGCTTCCATAGCTACTCCTTTCTGCCTCGTAAAAACGGCTGAAATGAATTGAAATTTGTTACGTTCATTTTACTCTGAACCGCCGGATATGCGGGCAGAAATTCCTCGTACCGCAGAGGGATTCCAAGCAGGATCTAAACCTGCGCGGCAGGCAGATCCTACAGAAGCTCCTGCATAACGACTCTGCATTTTTTCTTATGACATGCGATCCCATATTTCAGAACAGGCTTACATCCCTTTGCCTGAAGCAGCGCTGTATAGTTTTTCTCTTCCATCTGCTTCATCGCCTCTCCAATTGCTGCATCCATCTTTTCTGACTCCGAATATTTCAGTTCTATCACTATTCCAAGCCGCGTACTCCCTGGTCCGTACTCCGTCTCAATGATGATGTCTGCAAATCCGTCCCCGGATTCCCACTTTCCAAAGCGCTGCACAAGATATCTATATTTTTTCCATCCTGTCTCTCATTTTCAAAAAACTGTTCTAAAATCTGTTCTGAAAATATATTTCTGATTTCTGTATTTGGAATCATGAGCTGCCGCTTTCTACCCTGGGCTTTTCCGCGCTGTGTCAGATATCCGGTCATAAACAGCACACTCCACATATTTTCAATCGAGTCATACATTTCTTTATAGGTCAGTTTATCCTGGATGGCCATTGTTACAGCTTCCCCATCCATCAGCCGCTCAATCTGCCGCTTCACCGTAGCAGGCTTTGCCTTCGAAAGAAATGTATGGATGATATCATTTCCGCTTGTGTTCATCCAGTATTCCTGCGGACATGCTTCCGGATTCTGGCACAGGTCATCCACATAACAGATTACGTCCCACGGACAATATACATCTGAATTGCCGAAATGGTACCCGTCATACCAATCCTTTACCGTGTCATACTGTTCCGGGAATCCATAGTGGTCAAGCAGGCACCGGACCTCATGATCCGTAAATCCAAAATATTCATCGCACCTTACATCTGCTATAGAAAATATCTTCGGATTGTTCAGTCCTGTAAAAATACTCTCCTTTGACACGCGCAGACAGCCGGTAAGTACCGCAAAATAAAGACTGTCATTGGTTTTCAGAGCCTGCTCAAAGATACTGCGGATCAGCGATGCCATTTCTTCATAATATCCGTTCTTCTGTGCCTTTGCCAGAGGTACATCATACTCGTCAATCAGAATCAAGGTTTTTTTGCCAAAATGCTTGTACAGAAGCCTGGATAATAAAGCCAGCGACACCATCACCGTTTCCTGTGTTTCCATTCTCAGCAGTTCAAAATAATTGTGCTTGTCTGTCTCCGTTAGTCTGTCGCTGTCTGTCAGAAGCTGATACCGTTCGGCTTCCCTTTTCAGTTCATAGCTCAGCATTCCTTTTGCAGTCTGAAAATCCGCTCCTTCAATGCCCTTAAATGTGACGGAAATCACAGGAAATTTTCCCATATACCTTTCGCACAGCGCATGTTCCCCTGAAATTGCAAGGCCGTCAAACAGTTCTTTTTTTGCGCCTGTTTCAAAAAAACTTTTCAGCATGCTCATATTCAAAGACTTTCCAAACCGCCTTGGACGTGTAAAAAGGTTCACTTTTCCCCATCCTTCCAGCAAGTCCCTGATCAAATTTGTCTTATCGATATAGTAAAAGCCTTCTGTACGGATCTCTTCAAAACTTTCGATGCCAACAGGCAGTTTGATTTTTAATTCTGCGGACATACCGGATCACCTTCCTGCTATCATGCCTAAATCATAAATGCTGTTCCTTTTCTTTATCATGTCACAAGAAGTATCTATTGTCAACCTGCTTTCCCTGTAACCGCTATTTTACCGACCGGGTGCCTTGCAGCAAGGTGCAAGGCACCGTGAACAGTATGTGCCTGCAACTAACAAAACTCTACCGTTTTCAGCACCACGCTGCCGCTGACAGCTTCTATTTTGATGACGACACGTTCCCCGCTTCCGGTTTTTCCTGCCGGAATCGCCGTGATTTCATTGGAAACAGGTACGCTGCCTTCAAAAATGATCTTCTCCCCCTCGGAAACCCGGATCTGATTCTCTCCCGCTGCCATCCCATGGAGCCGCACCGAAACAGGCTCCTTTGCCTCTCGAACCGTATAACTTGCGCAGTCGCCTTCCTCCAGCCGGAGCCAGATGTGGGGATAGTCGCCATACTTTTCCGGATGGGGATTCATCATAGCAAGTCCGCCCAGATCGTTTGGCATATATCCCGGTTCGTAAACCAGATGCATCCTGTCCTCCCGGCGGTAGCCGCAGTAAAGCGCATAAGGCCACGTCCCGCTGTACTCCTGGTCCGTATCGTATCCACTGGCCAAAACCCGGATTCCCGGGCGCCGCAGCATGGCCGCCACCCGGTCTTTTTGTTCCGTGCAGTTTTCCAGTTTGATATTCTCCAGCAATTCATCAAAAATCTTGATTGCCTTTGCATAGCCCGGTTTCGCCGTACCTTTCGCACAGTAATCCACGATCTGCCGCCACCCTTTTGGATCGGGGCTGCAAAAAGAAACCGAATAGGCAGTATCCACGCCCTCCAGCGCTTTCGCACACCAGATATTGTAGCTGATATGATACTCCATCATCATTTCAAATGTCACTGCCATCCAGGCGCTGCCTGCCTCGGGATTGGCCGGGCTGCTCCCTCCGGTCTCCCCCATCCACACCGGCACATTCCACTGCGCCCGTTTTTCCAGGATCGGCCCGAACAGGGCCAGATCCGGAAATGTCTCATAGCAATGGGTACAGATCGCCCAGTTGTGATATTCCGGATCATAATCGTGGTCAAAAATATCCAGCCGATTTGCAAAACGGTTTCCCTGTATAAACAGAATATGCTTTTGATCCACCTGGCGGACCGCCGTCACGAGCCGGTCATAGAATGCTTTCAGTTCCGGGATCAGGCAGTCAAATTCCGGCAGTGAAATAGGCTCGTTGAGCAGGTCGTATCCCGCAATGATCCAGCGGTCCGCCCAGCGCTCGGCCAACTCCTGCCACAGGCGAATGGTGCGGTTTGCCCCTTCCTCATCCAGGAAGAGGTGGGGTTGGTTGTCTACGCCGTTGTCACAGGAGACTGCGCTCTGCCCCGCACAGGCCGCATGCATGTCCAGAATCACATACAAGCCGTACTTCTCGCACAGGTCCAGATAATGCTCCAATAATTGAAAATGCTCTTCGATAAAATGATAGCCCGGCTCCTCCTCCAGCAGAAGCCTCGCATCCAACGGAAAACGGACCGAATTAAATCCCTGCTCCTTCATCTTCCGAATATCCGCCTCCGCAAAATAGTTGTCTACCCACTGCTTCCAGAATTTCTTTTGATAAGACGGGCCGCACAGCTCGGCTACAAACTGATCCATCGTCCGTCCCCGGTCAAATTCGCAGGATCTGGCAAACCGTCCCATCACCCCGCCAAAGGGAGCACCGCCAAATAAAAAGCCTTCCGGGTTCAGCCAGTTCGCCACGCCAAGGCCGCGCAGGAGCACCTCCTGTCCCTTCTCATTTATAAAGATCTGTCCGCTGGTTTTCAGCCAGCCGTCTACTGTTTGAAACATATTCAATCCACTCCTCTTCCATGTGCAATGATTTCATCTATTTTTATCCGCCTTTATATCCCGCCGTTCTCCAGCAATTTCTCGAAAGAGGATTTCTCCGGCAGCGGCAGCGCAAATCTCTTTTTCAGCCACTCTCCCGCCAGATCCGCCCATTTTGCCGCATCCGGATATACCTGCGACAGGGATTCTGCCGAAGACTGGTCCGAAAGCGCCAGACCGTGGGGGCCTTCCTCAAAAATATGCAGTTCAAACGGAATCTTCTTGTCTGCCAGCGCGTGTGCCATCCGGATCGAATGCTGCACCGGGACCAGTTCATCCTCCGCCGTTGCCCACAGAAAGACAGGCGGCATATGCTCCGTCACATTTCTTGCCGGACTCACTGCTGCCAGAACCTCATCCGAAGGCTCCGCCTCTCCCAAAAACGCCGTATTGGAAGCCGCAAAAAATGCCTGATCCATAGGACTGGCGCCCTTTACGGCCTCTTTCATGTAAATATAATCACTGAGCATATACCCCAGGATGGCTGCCGCAGGACGGAACAGTTCCTTCTCTTTTCCGAAATGTCCGCTGATCATATCCGTGTGCCAGTTTGCGGCATACATTGCGGCATTGTGCGCCCCGGCAGAGAAGCCGCAGACCGCGATTCGGTCTACATCCACCAGCCACTCCCCTGCATGCTCCCGCACGATCAGCATAGCCTGTCCGATCTCCCGCACAGGCACAGGATTCTGACAGTGTGCTTTTGCGGTCAAAGGCTTCGACAGATCCGGGAACGCGCCCGTGCCTTCACAATACGTAGAATATCTCAGTACAAACGCATGATATCCCATGGAGGCAAATTTTAACGCAATCGGCTCCGCCTCACGGTCTGAGCAGTTAAAATATCCGCCGCCCGGGCAGATGATCACTGCCGGCCGGTCTTTCCCGTTCAGAAGCTCCGGGGAATCCTGCAAGATGTATGTTGTCAGTGTCACATCCTTCCTGTCGTCATATAAATAGATCACATTACTCTGCATCGCTTTCTCTCCTTTTCTTTTTTACGAATCAGAACAAGACCGCACAGCGCCTGAACGATCCTGTTCCAAACATTGCATATACAGTCAGCGCCAAACGGCTCTAACCCATATCCGTCACTCCACAGTCAGCTCCGACAATTCCTCAACCGCCTGCCCCAGCTTCTCCGGCTCAAAGGGCAGAAATCCTTTATGGGAAATATCCTCCAGCGTATTCGCCCCCAGCTCCGGATCGCCGGACGCTGCAATTCCCGCGATTGCAGGCGCATATTTTGCCAGCACTTTCATAGCATTTCCATCCGCCGCGATCCGGTTCAACGTGGTATCCTTGCTGTATGGCTTCCGGTAATCCGTCTCCGGCACATAGCAGTATTCATAGGTCCCTGCCCCCAGTGTCATGCTCTTTTCCGGATAGCCCGGAAGCTCCACAACCGCCTCACAGTTGAACGGCACTTCCACCTGCACGCGCATCTTTCCGTCCCCGCAGATCTCATAATTGCAGACATAGTTTCCGGAAACCGAATTGTAGCTGCATTCTATTTTTCTCAGACGGATGTCCGGATGGGGCGCGATCACCGCTTTTGCAAATCCCGGCTCCAGCGGACGGATGCCGGCTGCGTAAGCGTATACAAATTCCATCACAGAGCCGTAAGAATAATGGTTCAGGGAGTTCATCCCGGTGTCGCTGATGGTTCCGTCCTCTCCCACAGAGTTCCACCGCTCCCAGATGGTGGTAGCCCCCAGGTTGACGCTGTAGAGCCAGCTTGGGAAACCTTCCTTTAAGAGAAAATCATAGGCCAGCTCAAACAATCCGGCTTCCGCCAGCACGGTGCACAAAAGGGGCGCCCCCACGAAGCCGCATTTGATCTGATGGCAGTCCTGCATCAAGCGCTGCTTAAACTGGCCGACCAGCTTCTGGCGGTCCTTGTATACATGGAATTTCAGTGCGATCACATAAGCTGCCTGGGTATCAATGGCAAGCCTGCCGCTGGGTGTATAGAACTCCCGCAGAACCGCTTCATAGATCTTCTCCTCCAGCTCCTGATACCGCTTCGCGTCCTCTGTTTTTCCCAGACGCCCGGCCGCCTCCCGGACGATCTGCACGGAGCGGTAATAGTAAACGGAGGCAATGAAGTCGTCGTTGGTGCTGCCCTTGAAGCTGGTGGGCGTCGGCCCGTCCAGTGCCAGCCAGTCCCCGAAATGAAATCCGAAGTTGTACAGGTACTGCCTGCCGCCCCTGGCCGCGTCCTGCCGGTCGATATACTCCACCCAGTCCCGCATCATCGGGTAGCAATACTCCAGCTCTTCGGCGCTTCCGTAATACTGATACAGCACATAGGGGACAAATGTGGCCACATCCCCCCACACGCTCCCGCAGTCCGGCTTGTGTCCGATGTTGGGCACATAGTTGGGAATCCCGCCGTCCAGAAATCTCTGCTCATCACGCAGATCTTTCATGAATTTGTGGAAAAATGCCCTGGTATCCATATGGTAGCTTGCCGTAGGCGCAAAGACCTGGGCATCGCCTGTCCAGCCCAGGCGTTCGCTCCTCTGGGGGCAGTCCGTGGGCATGTCGATGAAATTGCCTTTTAAACCCCACACCGTATTTTCATACAGGCGGTTGATCTTCTCATTGTTTGTCCGGATATAACCGGTCCGTTCAATGTCCGAATACAGCACCTTTCCTGTAAACGCTTCTTTTCTGCATTCTCCCGGCCATCCGGTGAGACGGATATAGCGGAATCCGAAAAATGTAAAATGGGGCCGGATTTTTTTCGCTGTGCCGTCAGAAATATAGGTAAATGTGGATACTGCGTCCCGGTAATTGCCGTGGTAAAAATTCCCCTCCTGCAGGATCTCGGCACATTCCAGCGTAATCTTTGTCCCCTTCGGAAACGCTGCGTCAAATTCCACAAATCCGGCAAAGTTCTGTCCGAAGTCCAGCACGGTTTCTCCCGCCGGGGTGTGAATGATCTCCTGTACCGCCAGTTCTTCCATGGACAGCACCGGAAGACTTAAGCGATCCATGAGGTGACTCTTCACCAGATTTTTCGTCCCCTCATTTTCCTCCGGATGCTCCAGGACATTCACCGGTTTCCAAGGGTTCTCCTTTCCCTCCCAGAGCAGTTCATTGTAGATCTCCCCATCGTAAATACCGGAATCCTCGATCATAGAGCCTCTGTATTCCCAGCTTCCGTCCGTGCAGATGAGATCCTCTGTGCCGTCCTCGTATTCGATGTGCAGCTCCGCGATGGCCGCCATCCGGTCCCCGTAGTTGTGTTTCTGCAGCTCCAGGCCGAATACGCCCATGTACCAGCCTTTTCCAAGGAGAAATTCCAGCGTGTTTTCTCCCTGCGCCAATCCCTCCGCCGGGAAGGTCAGCACCTGGATGTTGGTCTCATACTGGGTCACATAAGGAGCAAGATATTCCTGCCCCAGCTTTTCCCCGTTCATGTACAGCTCGAACAGTCCTACGCCGGTACCGTAGATCCTGGCTCTTCTGACTGGTTTTTCCACGGAAAATATTTTGCGCAGCACCGGGTGAAAGCGGTCCTCTTCTGCCGCTGCGATCCACTCCGCCTTCCACGACTCCTCCATCTTTCCGGTCTCAAAGCTTCCGGTTTCACTGACCGCCGAATCCCCCTGATCCCCGGTCACCGCGACCCGGTAATAATACGTTGTCCTGGGCTTAAGCTCCATACACAGGGTTTCCCCCTGCTGCTTTAAGTCCGCGCCTTCCTTAGTGAAAATTATTTCGCAAAAATCTTCATCCGCACTGACCTCTATTTTCACGTTTGCCTGTTTTTGACTCTTCGTATGTGTTACTTTCCACGAACAGATGATACTGTCCATGTGGAATCCCACTGGATTATTTACTCCATTGATTTTTAAATCCTGAATCTGCATTTCTTTTCTCCTCTTTTTGTTCTCCTGTATGATTCCGCTACTTTTCTGCGCTGATGACCACGGCGGCAAATCCTGGGCGGAACATATCTTTTAACGTCATTCCATCCAGCGCACAGACTTTTGGCTTTGTTTCTTGGGCAAAAAAACTTTCAAAGGGCTCGCCTTTTTCATAATCTGCTTCTGACGCAGCCCGGATATACAGCTGGAAATCCTCCTTGTGCATTATTTCAGGATTATGTGCGCCGATATATCCGTCCGCCTGCAAAGCATACATTTTTTCCAATGTATGGATATAGGTTTCACGGCTGGTTGTCTCCTTCGCAAACAGCCAGACAAAGAATCCGGCGGCATCTCCGATAAACAACAGGTTCTTTTCGCGGTAAAGCACGGAAATTCCTCCCCTGGTATGTCCCGGCGTCTCCAGGATTTCCATCGAAGCCTTGCCAAGCTCGAATAGGTCCCCTTCCTTTATTGTCTGCAGGTTTCCACAGCTCCTGTTAAGATATGTTTCCATTTCAAAATCTTCCGGCAGGGCATCAAACATTTCACCTGTTTCATAATTCAGACTGTGTTTTGCCTGTTCCACATTCCCTGCACGTATTTCCCGATTGCTATGCTCATAGCAAAGTGCCAGATCCTGTTCATGGATAAAGCAGCTCTCTTCAAACTGTCCGTTTCCTCCCACATGGTCGCAATGTCCATGTGTATTTATGATAACCAGAGGCTTATCTGTAACAGACCTCACAGCCTCCCGCAGATTTCCATATCCAAACCCCGTATCAATCAGCATTGCCTTGTCTGTTCCTTCAATCAAATAGCAAAATACATTTTCCGGGCTTCCAATCCGGAAATATCCGTCCATTTTTTCAATATTATAATACATATTCCCTCTCTCCGCATTCTTTTTCTCCAAATCTGCGGTCCGCAGATATGGGAAAAGAGTATCCCACCGGTCGATCCCTGTGAAATACTCTCCATTCCCGTCTTTCCATCCGCAATCGGATATCAATGCTATTCTGCTCCGTTTGCTTCGTGTTCTGCCGCAATTCTCTTCTTCATCTCCGCGATCTCCGGGAAATATTTCTTCAATGGATAGAAGATCATGATCACCAGGATCGCAGTGGAAACCAGCGCCGGAACGAGAAAACGAACCATATTGGTACCCGCAACCGCTGTCGGGGACTGTCCGAACGGTCCTAACTGCGCGTCGAATCCGCAGATCGCCAGAATTGCCAGCATACCGGAATTGGTAATGGTATTGCCGCACTTCTGCGCAAATCCCTTCACGGATGAGATGATGCCGTTCAGCTGTTTTCCTTCCTTGAGCATAATGAAGTCAATCGTATCATTTACAAGCACATTCACCAACGCGTTTACCATAGAGCCTACTGCCGTTGCCACAAAGGACAGGATACAGCAGTACATAAAGTTCATACGCCCTGTAAAATACAGGATTACATAGCATGCAATCGTCAGAATCTGTGAAATGATCATCGCCTTGTATCCTGTCTTGAACTTTTTCAGGAAGATCGGCATCAGCACCACCATGGAAATCAGCGCGCCCATGGAGATGAATCCCATATAAGTGGAAATGGTGCCTCCGATCGTTGCCCCGATCGCCGCCTCGTCCATCGTCGCAAAATCAACTCTTTGCCCTGCCAGAATATACTGTGCATAATATACGGAGGAGGTAAACATAAATCCATAAGAAACTGCCGCCAGACACCATACCACCATCACCGGCCAGATTTCTTTATGACGGAATACATAAACCAGCTGCTTCAATCCGCCTTCCCCTTTTTCCTTCGGCATGACATAGCGTTCTTCCGATGTCTTGTACAAGCCCCAGAAGGAGATGATTGCGAATACGGCGTAAAAGCACATCAGGTTCCGGTAGCTTCCGAAGATTTCAACCAGCTGTGTGGAAAATGTGGAAGCAATTGTAAACATCAAGGCACATACGCCTGCGCCCTTTGCGACCACATCATTGCGCTCCTCATCGTCCAGCGTCATAGCCGGGAGGATTGCCATCTGCGGCATGGTATATGCCGTTACGATCATCCCGTAGAACATGTAGGTAATACACACGTAAATACATTTTTTCATCGGGCTTCCCTGGATGAATCCCGGGTTGCTGAACAGCAGGAACATATCAACCAGCAGAAAGATCGGTGTAAATGTAAACCAGGTGCGGTACCGCCCCCATCTCGGTTTTACCGTATCACAGATCACTCCCATGATCGGGTCATTGATGGCATCCCACAGGGTACAGATCAGCAAAATGACCGATAACTGCGCAGCCGTGATTCCGATGGTTTCCTGTACATACAGAGAAAAATAACTTGCGATTGTCGCCGCGATCGCCATTGCGCCGCCGTTTACGGATGTGGCATGGAACCAGATAAATGGTTTACCAAGTTTCCCTTGCTTTGCCGGGGTTTTTGTTGCTTCATTACTCATTTTCTTCATTCCCTTCTCTTTATTTGATACAGGATCAATTCTTTTTTCCGCTGCCTTTCCTCACATACGGCCTGCAGTCCTTCCTGTTCGCTCCCTGTATCTTATAAACCTATGATACACAATGGGAATCCCTTTTTGAATGTAGTTTTTTCATATATACCCGACGTTTTTTACCATCAATCTACTTAAAATCATGCAAATCCGGCGCTTTTTCATATTTTTCCGACATTTTTTCATATCCGCTGCGGCCGTAGGAAAACTTCCGAGGATGCGCACTGCGCGCATAAGGATAATAGCTGCTCTTGCAGCTGCGCTTCGGCGCAAGTGTGCGTCAAGACGCACACTTTTCTTGTTCTTAATAGGAAACTTCTCCGAATTTTCCTATAGAACAATAACCCTCCGGGGGATGCGCACTGCGCGCATAAGGATAATAGCTGCTGTTGCAGCTGCGCTCCGGCGCAAGTGTGCGTCAAGACGCACACTTTTCTTATATGCGGATTTCCCTCTCCTATAAGACCCTCCGGGGGATGCGCACTGCGCGCATAAGGATAATAGCTGCTGTTGCAGCTGCGCTCCGGCGCAAGTGTGCGTCAAGACGCACACTTTTCTTATATGCGGATTTCCCGGCTCAGTTCCGCCCGGGAGTCTCCTCCCACATAGACCTTCAAGATGCCCTCGCAGGGAACCTTCTCCATATTCCAGTCGTAATAGCTCAATTCCGCAAACGGAATCACAAAATCCACCGTTTTTGTCTCACCTGCCCTCAGGCTGACCTTCTCAAACCCTTTGAGCTGCCGTACCGGGCGCACCCGTTTTGCGGCCGCATCCTGTACATAGCACTGTACGATCTCGTCCCCGTCCCGGCTGCCTGTATTGGTCACGGATACCGATACATGCACTGCTTCCCCTGTCTGTTCTGCCGCCAGATTGTCGTAGGCAAAGGTCGTATAGGACAGGCCGTAGCCGAAGGGATAGACCGGCTCCACCGGAGCATCCAGGTATTTGGACGTAAACTTGGATTTTCCGCCCGGCCTTCCGGTGTTGATATGGGCATAATACATGGGGCACTGTCCCACCGCCGCAGGGAAGGTCGCGGTCAGCTTGCCGGAAGGGTTCACTTCACCGAAAAGCACGTCCAGGATGGCCGGACCAGCCTCCACCCCCGGATGCCATGCCTCCAGAATGGCCGGTACATGCTCCGCCAGCTCCGGGATGGCTAAGGGCCTGCCGTTGAACAAAACGACTGCTACCGGCTTTCCGGTGGCCAGCAGGTCGCGGACCAGCGCCAGATCCTCTTTTCCCAGCGTAATGTCTGCCCGGCTTGCCGCCTCGCCGCTCTCTTCCTTCTGCTCTCCGATGGCCGCCACAAGGACATCGGAGGATGCAGCGATCTTGAGCAGGTCTTTCCCGTCTTCACTGTACTGATAAGAAATGCCCCTTGCCCCGCAGGCTTCCACGATGCTGACACAGTCCTCCGGCCTTGCCCCGATGGCCCAGGCTCCGGTCATCTGCCCTTGATCTGCCGCCAGCGCGCCGAAGATTCCGATTCTGGCGTCCGCTTTTAAGGGCAGTATATGGTTTTCGTTTTTCAGAAGTACCATAGATTTTACGGCCGCTTCCCTGGCAACGGCCCGTGAGCCTTCTGTCAGCATGGCGCCGCGTTCCCTCTCTTCACTGGTCTGATAAGGGTTGTCAAAAAGTCCCAGCTCGAACTTGATCCGAAGGACATCCGCTGCCGCCTCATCCACCACGCGCTCCGGCACCTCACCGCTTTCCACCAGATTTTTCAGATATTCGGCATAGGAATTGGAGGACATGTCCATCTCCATCCCGGCCTGAATGGCCTGCTTCGCCGCATCCCGTTTATCCTCCGCCAGACCGTGGTCCACGCACTCTGCAATGGCATTGGAATCACTGATCACCAGCCCGTCGAAGCCCCATTTTTCCCGTAAAATATCTCGCAGCAGCCAGGGATTGGCCGTACAGGGCACGCCGTTGATATCATTGAAGGCGGGCATGACCGCTCTGGCGCCGGAATCAATGCAGGCTTTGTAGGGCGGCATGTATTCCTCCCACAGCCTCTGCATGGACATGTCTACCCGGTTGTAGTCCCGTCCTGCCTCTCCCGCGCCGTAAGCCGCGAAATGCTTCACGCAGGCGGCCATGGCATCCGGTTTGGACAAGTCGTCCCCCTGAAAGCCTTTGACTTTTGCCGCGCCGTAAGCGCTGTTCAGAAGCACGTCCTCCCCGGCGCCCTCGCTGATACGCCCCCAGCGGGCGTCTTTTGCCACATCCACCATGGGAGCAAAGGTCAGATGTACGCCTGCGGCGGTGGCTTCCTCCGCCGCCACCCGGCCGGTCTTTTCCCAGAGAGCAGGCTCCCAGGCGCAGCTTTCCGCCAGGGGGATGGGGGTGACTGTGCGGAAGCCGTGGATCACGTCATAGCCGAACAGAAGCGGAATCCCTAAGCGTGTCTCCTCCACCGCGATCTTCTGCAGACGGTTGGCGGTGGCAGAATCTCCGATCCCGTTGTAGGAGCCGATCCTGCCTGCCCGCAGATCCTCCTCATGGAAATCCTGCTGGGCCGTGCCCATGAGACGGTCAAATTCTTCTTTTGTGATGCGGCCGTCAAACATCATATTGAGCAGCTCGTCGAAAGAGACGTCGAAGGCGCCTACCAGGGAAGGGCCGCATTGCTGGAGCTGGCCGATCTTTTCCTCTAAGGTCATTTTGGAGAGCAGTGCGAAAATATGGGATTCATAATCTTTTTTCATTGTATTGGTTTCCTCCGGTAATTTTTATTTTCGATTCGGCAGCTTAGAAAAAATAATTGTCCGCTTTCACTTTACAAAAAACGCAGCGGCACTCAATTCGAAAAAACTTCATTCAGTGCCGGCGTTTTTTGAGTGGCTCCTTTGGACAATTATTTTTGTCTGAGCTACGTTTTTGGATAACTTATCTTTGTTACTAAATTTCAATCTTTCCTTCTGTCAGGCCTTCTCCGGAAATTTTCACTGTAATACGCTTGTGATCTTCTGCAGACGGATCTAATTTCAGCACTGCAAGCGCGTGTCCTTCCCCTGCGGTCGTATCTGGGGTTTCATACCCGCCCTGGTGCCGGGCTCTCAGTCCTCCGAAGCCAAGCAGACAGGCCGGGCCTTCGATTTCGATATGGAGCGGTGTGGAGGCATCTGCTGTCAGCACGCCCTGTTCGTCCACCACATCCACATTGATAAAGGCCAGTGTGCCGTAGGTTTCCGCAGATAACTCCAGGGCTGCCGGTTTTCCCGCAGTTCTTAAAGCAGTGCGGCCGATTTCTTTTCCATTTTCATAGGCAACTGCAACCAGTTCTCCTGGCTCGTATACCGTATGGAACTGTGTCTCAAATGCGGTATCTTTTCCACAGGCCTGTTTTCCAAGGGATTTTCCGTTCTGGAACAGCTCCGCTGTATCGCCTCCCGCATAGACCTGGATCATGATGGGCTTCCCTTCCTGTCCCTGGTAGGAATAAGAGAAGGTGCAGTCCGTGTAGCACCAGGGTCCGAAATTCCGCGGGATCCCATAATTCGCCGGATCTTGTACAGCGATGCAGGGCTGCTTCGTCAGCCCGAATACGATTTCCCGGTAATAAGAGACAGGACGGCGGTTTCCGATGAGGGAAATGTCTCCGGCCGGGTTCATGAGATCCGGATATACCGAAGAAACCTCGCCCAGATAATCCCATCCGGTCCAGGTAAAATCTCCGATCACCGCCGGACACCGGGTGATCGCGTCCCAGTTCTCCGCAATCTGCTTTGGATAGGTCTCGGTCCCCACCATCACCCTGTCCGCATACTTTGCCGCATCCTTCAGATAACGGGAGGTCATATAGTTATAACCCAGCACGTCCATGGTGGTTTCCAGTTTTTCCAGTATCCCGCTGATGATGGGGTGGGAAACGATGCCCGGCATATCCCTCTCCATCGCCGCCATAAAGACATTCACATCTCCGGTTCCGGTATCCGCCTCCCCATGGGTGATGTCGTCCACGATCCGGGCAAGTCCGTCCCCGGCCGCAAATGCGCCGTTGATCCCGTTGGTCGTATAGCGCGTGGAATCCAGTTCATGAAATTTATCGCTGAGCATCCGGCTGGTCTCAAATCCCTTTTCCGTACAGATCTCAAAGATTTCATTTCCAGTAGAGTACATGATGACTGACGGGTGATTATAATCTGCATCCACCATATGCCGAAGATCCTGTTCCCAGCTCCGCTCAAAATCAATGGCATAGTCGTAACTCACCTTACTCTTGTTCCACACGTCCACCAGTTCGTCCATCACATACATCCCCAAACGGTCGCAGGCATTCAGGAGTGCCTGCGACGCCGGGTTATGGGCCGAGCGAATGGCATTGAAGCCTGCTTCTTTCAGTCGTTTCACCCGGCGGTACTCATAATCCTCATAGGTGGCTGCTCCCAGGAGCCCCTGGTCGTGATGGACACACGCTCCCCGCAGCTTCACTGTTTTCCCGTTGACGCGCAGGCCGCGGCGGGAATCCAGGGAAAGCTTACGGATACCAGAGGTTACTCTCGTCTCGTCCAGTACCGTTTCCCCTTCCCGGACCGTCAATGTGATCTGATACAGGTTCGGGGAGTCCTCCTCCCACAGCTTCGCCTCGTCTATGTATATATTTTTCCGGAAGTCCAGGACCGAACGGCTGTTGATCCTGACCGGATATACCTGGTCCGCAGCCGTCTTTCCTTCTCCGTCCTCCTGCACCCTGACCGAGAGATCCAATGTTTTCGCGGACAGGCCGTCATTGTGGATCCGGGCGGAGACACAGACCAGAGCACCCTCGGAATCCACATCTATAGTAGTGAAGCTCAGGCCGTAAGGCTTTACATAAGTTTCCCCGCCATGGAGCAGCCATACATCCCGGTAGATTCCCGCGCCGCTGTACCAACGGCTGCTCCTGGTGCCGCATTTTACCGTGACCAGAATCTCATTTTCCTCGCCGTATCTCAGATAATCCCCGGCCTCCACGGTAAAATCCGTATAGCCGTAAGCGCTGCCGCCCACCTTCGACTGGTTGACAAATACGCTGGCATTCCGGTAAATGCCTTCGAACTGCAGCATCACATGTCCGCCCCGGTATTCCTCGGGTACGAAAAACCGCTTGTAGTATTTGTATTCGCCTGCGTCAATATTGCCGGTATAGCCTCCATTGGCTGTTCCCTGTTTCTGCTCCTCATGGAACATGGCGTCATGGGGCAGATCCACCCGGACCGCATCCCGGGGCACCCGGAAAACCAGTTCAAAGGGATCCAGATCCTTCCATACCTTCCATCCCTTGTTCAAATTTATTTTTTTCATCTCCATCCTCCTCGTCCGTCTGTACATGTTATGGTTCACACCCTTTGGGTATTCGTCTGTTTATATACTATTCTGCACGATTCCCGCAGATTTTTCTACCTCCTATTTTTATATAAAGCCGACATTTTTTCTGATGAAGGCAAAGACTCCCGCCTGCGAAATCCGCGCCGAAACCCGGCTGCAGCTATTTTCCTTATGCGCGCAGTGCGAACCCCCAGAGGTTTTTATCTTATAGGAGGCAAAGTTTTCTATAAGATAAAAAAAGCCCCTCTCTTCTCGAGAAGGACTCTTTTGATCATCTTTAAAACCCGGCCTTGCTCAGCCGCATTCCCTATATCACTCATCATCCGTCTGCAGCCACTGCTTCATCTCATCGCCGCACCACACGACCTGATTTCTTCCAAAACGCTTTGCGTCATACAGCATGGTATCCGCAATGTTCAAATATGTAGGGTATTGCTCACTGTCTACAGGAAGGACCGTGACCCCGCCGATACTGACTGTCACCCATTCACCGGCAGACGGAGCGTGAGGAATATGAAGGTCTTCAATCCCCTTCCGGATCTGCTTCATATATTCATAATTGATCCTGGCATCCGCACCCACGATAATGGCTACAAACTCTTCTCCACCGTAACGGGCCACAAAGTCTGTTGTACGCCGCAGATAATTAGAAAGAGTATTTGCCACGGAAATGATGACCTTGTCTCCGGCGGGATGTCCGAATGTATCATTATAGGCCTTGAAGCGGTCAATATCAAACATACAGATGGTAAATGGAATCTTAAGCCGGGCAGCCTCTTTCCATTTTGCAACGCTGTAAAGGTCATGCCGCCGCCTGTTGGCGATCCCGGTCAGCTGGTCAGTCATGGACTGATGCTCCACCTGCTTCCGATACTTGTACAGCTTGATATGTGTTGTGACCCTGGCCTGTACGATTACCGGGTGAAATGGCTTGGCAATATAGTCAACCGCTCCCAGTGTAAATCCGCGCTGCTCATTCTGAATGTCTGAAAGGCTTGTGATCAGGATCACCGGAATACTCCGGGTTATGATCTCTTCCTGCAGCCTTTTCAACAGCATAAACCCATCCATCCCGGGCATCACAACATCCAGCAGGATCAGCGAAAAATCCTGGGAGCTCGCATAGCTGAGCCCTTCCTCCGCCGTCTGTGCGATCGTAATATCATAGTCTTCCTCTAAAATTGATTTTAACCGGGCCGCCTGGATGGCGCTGTCGTCAACAATCAATATTTTATCCATATCAATCTTCCTCCTCTTATGAGTTTACAAAAACAGAGAGGATTTTGCAACAACTTTTTGCCTTAATTCTTCCAAAACATCCTATAAAATATGTTCTTTGATTTCTCTGGTGTCATTTTTGAGTAAATATAAGATTTTTTCGGATTCTGTTTTAAGCTCTGGAAGGAGTCTGCCGTATTGTTCTGCAATGTGATCCAACAGCCGTTTCTCTCCGCCCGGTCCGAAATCCTCCACCCGCATATTTTCCCTTGCCAGGAAGTTTTCAAGCGCCTTCCTGTTCTCCCTTTCTCCGCTGCGGACCGACCAATTCCCCAGCTTTGCCTTTACCTTCCTCCC
Organism: Lachnospiraceae bacterium M18-1; assembly: GCA_000403295.2. Lineage (GTDB taxonomy): Bacteria > Bacillota > Clostridia > Lachnospirales > Lachnospiraceae > Schaedlerella. Next base: position 392,977 of record KE159610.1, read on the forward strand.
GTTCAGGTAATACACTTCCAGCCAGACATATCGTAACCCATGGTGGCGATGGAAGTGGCAGTTCAGTTGGACGATGACGGCCAGTCTTTTAGAAATGGCTGTTCCATCCACTACAAGCCAGTTCATGCTTCTGTAGATCGGATGAAATCTGTTCAAAGCCTCGTTAGAAAATTGAACGCGCTGGAAATGTTCTCTTTCCATCAGGCCGTCCATTTCCTTTTTGGACAGGATCCGGTTCAGGCGCGGCATGGAATGGTACTGGAGCAGGATGTATCTTGCCACCGGCACAGATGAGGCGGCTGTCAGCAGGCAGATAAAGAGGGTGAATCCGATATCCTCCGCGTCCCATACAACCAGCATTCCTGCCAGAATATAGACCTGAAATTACGTTTCCTAACAGAACAAAAAAACGGCGCGAAACCCGAACTCCTTATGTTCTGCTTCGCGCCTTCTAATGCGGATGGTGGGACTTGAACCCACACGAGGTCACCCCCGCAAGATTTTGAGTCTTGTGCGTCTGCCATTCCGCCACATCCGCTCATCTGATCTGAAAAGTTCTTCCTGCTCCCTCTTCAAACCAGAATTAATCTTATCACATCCAAATCATTTTTGCAATACCTTATACCAGTTTTTTTCCAATTTCAAAGCAATCGAAGGTTGCAAAGTAGTCGGCCGGGGTCTCTGCACGGCGGATCAGTTCCACGCTTCCGTCCTCTTTCAGCAGCAGTTCCGCGGATTTTAGCTTTCCGTTATAGTTATACCCCATGGCAAATCCGTGTGCCCCGGTGTCGTGGATGACCAGATAATCTCCGGTCTCCACCTCCGGCAGCATCCGGTCGATGGCAAATTTATCGTTATTTTCACATAAGGACCCAGCCACGTCATACTGGTGGTCACAGGGCAGGTCTTCCTTTCCCATCACCGTAATGTGATGATACGCCCCGTACATGGCCGGACGCATCAGATTGACTGCGCATGCGTCCACGCCGATATATTCCTTGTGGGTGTGCTTCTCGTGGATGGCCTTTGTGACCAGGCAGCCGTAAGGCCCCATCATATAGCGGCCCAGCTCCGTATAGATCTCCACGTCGCCCATGCCTGCCGGAACCAGTACCTCCTCATAAACCCGGCGCACGCCTTCCCCGATCTTCCGGATATCGTTGGGCTCCTGGTCCGGCGTATAAGGGATTCCGATCCCGCCAGACAGGTTGATGAATTTGATATGCACGCCGGTCGCCTTCTGCAGCCGGACTGCCTGCTCAAACAGCACCCTTGCCAGCATCGGATAATAGTCGTTGGTCACCGTATTGCTGGCGAGAAATGCATGAATCCCAAATTCCTTTGCACCCTTTTCCTTCAATATGCGGAATGCCTCCCCGATCTGTTCGGTGGTCATTCCGTATTTGGAATCTCCGGGGTTGTCCATGATATCATTGCTGATCTTAAACAGTCCGCCCGGATTATACCGGCAGCTGATGGTCTCCGGGATATGGCCGATGGTTTTTTCCAGAAATTCAATATGAGTGATGTCATCCAGGTTGATGATGGCACCCAGCCGGTCCGCCAGTTCAAATTCCTCTGCCGGAGTATCGTTGGAGGAGAACATGATGTCCGCCCCTCTTGCACCGATCGCGTCGGACAGCATCAGCTCCGTGTAGGAAGAACAGTCGCAGCCGCAGCCATATTCCTGCAGGATTTGAATCAAAAACGGGTTCGGCGTAGCTTTTACCGCAAAATATTCCTTATATCCGGGATTCCAGGAAAACGCCTCTTTCAGCGCTTTTACATTTTCCCGGATTCCTTTTTCGTCATATAAATGAAATGGAGTCGGATAGGTCTCGGCAATCTTATCTAACTGTTCCTTTGTTACAAATGGAATCTTATTCATGGATGCTCTCTCCTCATTGTTTTGTATTTACACTTTTCCAGTTTATCTTGCTAAAGGATTATTTACAGAAACACTATAATCGCTAACCCGAGAATTGTCAACCCAAAGTTATATTTATTTAACACCTATATGCGTTATTGGTGTAGTGTCTCATTCACTTTCAGTCTCATAACGCATATGGCATCCAGCCCTCTGCCAAAACCGGCTTTTAACAGGCTGGATGCATAACAATCCGCGGCCGGATCAGATGATGATGCACACCAGCCCCCCATTGCTGTCATTGACGATCTTCTGCATGGTATCCTGAAGCTTCACCTGACTCTCGTCATTGATCATAGTGATCTTATTACGCATGCCGTCCATCACCAGCTCTTCGATGGATTTTCCGAAAATATTGGTCCCCCAGACGCCCTCTTCCGTTTCGCTCTCCGCCTTGATATACTCCACCAGATCCTGGGCCTGTTTCTCGCTTCCCACAATGGGGGCGATCTCCGTCTCAATATTGGCCCGGATCATATGGATGGACGGTGCTTCGGAATGAATCTTCACACCAAACTTGTTGCCCTGCTTGATGATCATGGGCTCCTCCAGGGCAATCTCCTCCTTCTTCGGACTCACCACCCCGTAGCCTTTCATCTTCACATCCGCAAACGCGTCCTTGATCTGGGTATACTCCTCCTTCATAGAGGCCAGTTCCTTCATCACAGAGATCAGCTCATACTCTCCCTGGATCTGGGTTCCGGTCAGTTCGCTTAAGACTTCATAATAGAACTGTTCCGCAAACCGGATCAGGATACGGATCTTTCCGGTATCCATCTCAATCTTGTCGACCAGAATTTTTTCTATGTATGGACTATCTACCTCTGGAATCCCGGATGTGACGCTTCGGATATCATCCAGCTCCGTCATCATGAACTTCACGGCGGCCAGCAGATCCTGCTTGATGCGGTGCTCCCTGGAAAGCATTTCCACCCACTTGGGAACAAAAAATTCCACCTCAGAAATAGGAAATTCATACAATACCTGGCGCATGATATTATTCACATCATCTTCCTTAAGCTGCTCACAGTTCACAGGAAGCACGGCAGTCCCGTATTTTTCCTCCATGGCTGTCTGAAGGGCTTTGGCTTCATCTGTATAGGGTTTCGTGCAGTTCAGCAAAATAATAAATGGTTTCCCGATGGACTGCAGTTCCTGAATCGTCCGTTCCTCCGCAGCCACATAATTTTCCCGAGGCAGGTCGCAGATGCTGCCATCCGTCGTAACCACCAGGCCGATGGTCGCGTGGTCGTGGATCACCTTCTGTGTCCCGATGGCCGCCGCTTTCGTAAACGGGATCTCGTATTCAAACCAGGGTGTCTTCACCTGACGCTCCGTGTCGTTCTCGATGTGTCCGGATGCCCCCTCCACCATAAATCCCACGCAGTCTATGAGCCGGATCTTTACCTCCACATCCTCCGAGAGCTGGATGGACGCCGCGTCTTTCGGGACAAATTTCGGCTCAGTTGTCATGATCGTTGTACCGGATGCCGACTGGGGCAGCTCATCCTTCGTGCGTTCCCTGCTGTTTTCATCGGCCATGTTGGGAAGGACCAGCAGGTCCATAAACCGTTTGATAAAGGTTGACTTGCCTGTCCGAACCGGACCGACCACGCCGATATAGATTTCCCCGTCGGTCCTTGCTTTCATATCCTTGTATAACTGAAATGAATCCATAAAAATACCCCCTTGTTCTGCTGATAACAATGTATGCAGAAAAAAAGAGGGGTATGATTAAATCCAAAAATATGCTATACTTTTTTTCATAACAGGCCCTGATGAATCATCGGATTGTAACATCTCACGGAATGATCCGATATCTTATTTACAGGAAATATATATAAACGCAGGAAAGGAATCCAGATATGAATGCTGTTTTTTCTAAAATATCAGAAGAACTGGAACATCGCCATGACCTGATGCTCGTCACCATCACTTCAAAAAGCGGCTCTTCGCCCCGGGGCGCCGGCGCCCAGATGCTTGTCGGAGAAAGCGGGCGTCTCTGCGGCACCATCGGCGGCGGCGCGGTGGAGCACCGTTCGGAAGAGACGGCGCAAACGCTGCTGCAAAAACGGCGTTCCGGGGAATGCTGCTTCTCTCTCCGGGAGCAGACAGAAAGCAATCCCGGGATGGTCTGCGGCGGAGAGGTCTCTGTTTTTTTCCAATATATTGATTCGGCCGCGGAGGAATGGAAGCAGCTTGTCTCCCGTGTGCTCGTCATGCTCTGCGCCCATCAGCCGGGGCTTCTTGTGCTGCATATGGACGGTTCCTTTCCCGCACTGCTGGATGGGAACGGCAGACCGGTTCCCGGCATATATCCGGAAAATGCCGCATCCTCTCATGTATCTGAACTGGCTGCGGAATCTCCCACACCGTCCCGAACCGGCGATGCCCTGCCGCCTTCCGACATGAAATGCATAAAGACAAAGGCTTCCTTTACGATGCCCCTTCCGGTACAGGACCGTGCCGTGATCTTCGGCGGCGGGCACTGTACCCAGGCGCTGGCGCCTGTGCTGAGCAGGATTGGTTTCCGCATCACCGTCATTGACAACAGACCAGCACTTTCCCGACCGGAGCTGTTTCCGGAGGCGGAAACCGTCCTCTGCGGCGATTATTTTCACATTGCAGATTATATGGACCTCACTCCGGCTGATTATGTGGTGGTCATGACCAACGGCCACACTCATGATTTTGACGTATTGCGCCAGGTCCTGCAAAATCCTCCTGCCTATGTGGGCGTCATCGGCTCCCGCCGAAAAACGGCCTTTGTGAATCAAAAGCTTCTCGAATGCGGTATCGAAAAGGACGTCCTGGCCCGGGTACACGCTCCGATCGGCACGGCCATCAAGGCGGTGACGCCGGAAGAGATCGCCGTCAGCATTGCCGGGGAAATGATCTACGAACGGGCGCTTCTGCGGGAAGCCCGCGGGATACAGACGCATGGCTGCCCCATGTAATCAAAGAACCGTATGGATAGAAATCCGGATATCCTGCGCCTTCCTCAGTCAGCACGCAAAATGCACAGATTACTTTCATACGGTTCTTTCTAAATTACTCCTCCCAGGGCAGCGATGCATTTTCGCTGCGGGAGGCGCGCATCATCAATCCGTCCACGGCCTCTGCCGGATTCTTTCCTTCAAACAGGACTTCATTGACCGCTTCCACGATGGGCATGGACACCTGATACTGCTGGGACAGCTTTTTAGCTGCTTTGGCAGAATATACGCCTTCTACCACCATCTGGACTTCTTCCATGGCCTCCTCCATGGTCCTGCCCTGTCCCATCAGATAGCCGGCCTTCCGGTTCCGGCTGTGGACGCTGGCGCAGGTCACGATCAGGTCGCCGATGCCGGTCAGCCCGGTAAAACTCTCGATCCTGCCGCCCATCTTCACTCCCAGCCTTGCGATCTCCGCAATCCCTCTGGTGATCAGCGCCGCCTTGGTATTATCGCCGTAGCCCAGACCATCCGCGATCCCTGCTGCCAGGGCGATCACATTTTTCAGGGAGCCGCCCAGCTCGATTCCCAGGATATCCGGGCTGGTATAGACCCGGAACACCTTACTGATAAAAATAGACTGCAGATATTCCGCTGTTTTCTTCGTCCGCGCACCGATCACGCAGGTGGTGGGCAGCCCCCGTCCTACTTCCTCCGCATGGCTGGGACCGGACAGCACTGCCACATCCGCCTGAGGAATCTCTTCCTCGATCTGCCTGGAAAGGGTCATCAGAGTGCTCTCCTCGATCCCCTTTGCCACATCCACGATGATCTGCCCCTCTGCAACGAAAGGGGACATCTTTTTTGCCGTTGCCCTGGTAAACGGAGAAGGCACCGCAAGGATCAGAAAATCCTTTCCCCGTATGGTCCCTTCCAGATCTCCCGTAATCTTCATATCCATCGGCAGCTTCACGCCGGGCAGCTTTTTCTCATGTTCCCGCTTTTCATGGAGCATCTGCACTTCTGCGGGGTCGATAGACCACACCGTCACTTCATTTCCATTGTTGTACAGCAGGACGCTGAGCGCCGTTCCCCAGCTTCCCGCGCCGATCACACCGATATTCGCCATATTTTCACCATACCTTTCACATACATTCAAATTCCGAATCAAACATACCCTTATTTCTTGCTCCTGAACGGATTCTCCGTACCTGCCAGCAGTCTTTTGATATTCTCCTTGTGCCGCACCCAGGCCAGCGCCATCAGCAGAAACACGAGTACATACAGTTCCATCCGATACTGAAACGCCATATCAAAGCCTCCCAGCTGGCCGTAAAACAGAACCTCCAGAAAAAACATGGAGGATGCAAGGAGCGACCCGAGAGAGACATACCTGGTCAGCAGGACCGCGATCAGAAACGCAGTCAGCGGAATCGGCACCATCACCAGCCCTGTCGCCAGCACCAGTCCGGCCAGCACCGCGATTCCCTTGCCGCCTTTGAATTTTAGATAGAAGGGAAAATTATGTCCCAGCGTGGCGCCCATTCCTGCATACATGGCAAGCAGCGGCACGTACTCGGCATCCCGGTAGAAATACCGAGCGATCAGCACTGCCGCCAGGCACTTGATCACATCACCCGCAAATGTCATAGCACCCGCTTTCCAGCCCATGACCCGAAGCGCGTTGGTGGAGCCTGCGTTCCCGCTCCCTTCCTTCCTGATGTCCACGTGGTTTAGCCTGCCGACCAGATATCCGGTCTGCAGAAGCCCGCATACATAACCAATTGCCAGACAGATGATACGTTCCATGATCCTACCGCCCCTTTTCCTTTCTTTCTCTGATGTAGAATTTCAGCGCCGTCCCCCGGAATCCAAATGCTTCCCGGATTTTATTTTCCAGATACCTTGTATAGGAAAAATGCATCAGCTCTTTGTCATTTACAAAAATCACAAATGTAGGCGGCTTTACCGCAACCTGAGTCATATAATACAGCTTGAGCCGTTTTCCTTTATCTGACGGCGGCTGCTGCATGGCCACCGCCTCGCTGAGGATCTCATTGAGAACCCCGGTGGCCACACGCATCGTCTGGTTGGCGATGACCATGTCGATCCGGTCATACAGCTTGTTCAGACGCTGTCCGGTCACAGCGGACACATACATGATCTCCGCATAGGGCATAAAGGACAGGATCTGCCGGATCTGATTCTCATACTCCCGCATGGTCTTATCCGTTTTCTCAATGGCGTCCCATTTATTCACCACGATGATCACACCCTTGCCCCGCTCATGGGCAATCCCCGCGATCTTGGCATCCTGCTCGGTCGCCCCTTCCACCGCGTCGATGACCATCAGCACCACATCCGCACGCTCCACCGCCGTCACTGCCCGGATGATGCTGTAGCGTTCCAGTTCTTCCTTGATCTTGCTCTTCCTGCGAAGTCCGGCCGTGTCGATCAATACATATTCCCTTCCGTCGTATTTTACCACGGAGTCAACGGCATCCCGGGTGGTTCCCGCGATATCCGATACGATGGCCCGGTTCTCTCCTGCCAGCTTGTTGAGGATGGAGGATTTTCCCACATTTGGCTTCCCTACGATGGCGATCCGGGGGCGTTCGTCTTCCTCTTCCGTCCCGGCTCCTTCCGGGAAATGGGAGATCACCACGTCCAGCATGTCCCCCAGCCCCAGCCGGGAAGCCGCGGAAATAGGAATGGGATCGCCGATTCCCAGATTGTAAAATTCGTACACATCGGGCATAAACTTCTCAAAGCTGTCCACCTTGTTGACCACCAGCACCACCGGCTTGGCGGAACGCCGGAGCAGATCCGCCACCTTGGCGTCCGCATCCTGCAGGCCCTGCCGTACATCGGTGATAAAGATAATGACATCCGCCGTGTCAATGGCGATCTGCGCCTGCTCCCGCATCTGTGAGAGGATGATGTCCTTGCTGTCCGGCTCGATGCCGCCCGTATCGATCATGGTAAATTCCCGGTCCAGCCAGCTCACATCCGCATAGATCCGGTCCCTTGTCACTCCCGGCGTGTCTTTTACGATGGAGATCATCCCTCCCGCCAGGGCGTTGAATAACGTAGACTTCCCCACATTGGGGCGGCCTACCACTGCTACTACTGGTTTACTCATCTTATATAGTCCTTCCTGTATTCTGACCGGAGGCTGTTTTTTGCTCTCCGGTCCGTTTCATTCCTGATTGGTATCTGTTGGGAATCCCTGTAGATCCGACAAAAATACCATCTTATTTATATTCACGGTCTCTATACGTCAGGATTCCTTGCCAGGATTGTATCCATGAGATCCTGACCGCTTGATTTTACAATATTCAGCGGCACTTGTAAAGCACTCTCTACCTGTGAAACTGTAAAATCATCTAAAAATACGTCTTCTTTTGCCCGCAGCATATTGCAGGGGAGTAAAAGCCGCTCCGCCAGGTCTTTTCCGGAAAGCTGCTTCACAAGATCCTGCCCGGTGATCAGCCCGGATACCGTGATCTGCTCCCCGAAAAATTCATTTTTGATCGGATAGACCGTCACCTCCGTGCGCGGAAATTTTTCTCTAAGCAGTTCTGCCATCTGCTCCAGGTATGGCGCGGCGAGAAGTCCGGTGGCAATGGAAAGCTTCCGTTCTTTCTGGTCGCCTTCCTCCCCTTCCAATGCCTCTGTAAATTCATTCAAAAGAAGCCGCAGCATCCCGACCCCGTTTTCCAGCTGCAGGTAACCGTCATAAGATTCCTCCTCCGGCAGTTCTTTCCCGGCCAGAATATACCACTCGTCGCTGGCGTGGATAAAGTGCAGGCCATGCTCCGGATACAGGCGTTCCTGCCATCCGTGGATCAGCTCCAGCACCTGCCGGGCCTCCTCACCTGTAAAAGGCTCCAGAGGCTCCAGCCCCTCCCGGAACCTGGTCAGCCCTACAGGCACTACAGAGACACTGCGCAGGAAAGGCAGATACCTGGTCAGCTCCCGGATACTCCGATCCAGCTCATCCCCGTCGTTGAAGCCCTTGCACAGAACGATCTGCCCGTTCATCTCGATCCCGGCCTCATAGAGCATGTCCACCTTCTTCAAAGCCTCCCCGGCAAACCGGTTGTGCAGCATCCTGCAGCGCAGCTCGGGATTCATGGCCTGAAAGGAAATGTTGATAGGTTCCAGGTGGAATCGGATGATCCGCTGGATATCGTGTTCACTCATGTTGGTCAGCGTCACATAATTTCCCTGGAGGAAAGACAGCCGTGAGTCATCGTCCTTAAAATACAGTGTGTCACGCATCCCTGGCGGCATCTGGTCAATAAAGCAGAAAATACACTTGTTCCGGCAGGAACGGTACTCGTCCATCAGTCCCTGCTCAAATTCCAGCCCCAGATCTTCGTAAGTCTCCTTCTCAATCTCCAGCTCCCACTGCTCGCCGTCCGGCTTCTCGATCAGCAACAAGATCTCCTCTTCTTCTATATAATAACGATAATCAAATACATCCTCGATCTCCTGTCCGTCCACCGCCAGCAGCAGGTCTCCCGGCTCTATGCCCATCTCCCACGCAATGCTTTCGGGCTGAACAAAACGGATCTTATGCTCATGTGCCATAAATACTCTCCCAATCTTGGTTTCGTCCGGCAGCGTCGTTACTGTGAGCACCCGGTGAGGGTGTGAACTGTAACACAACGTCACCTTCTTTTCAGCATTATAACATAATAACTTGAATTTTCCACCACTTTATCAGCATATAAAATCATTGTTATTGTTAATGTGTAAATAGTGTGTTATATTGGTGATAAAGGTAGGGGAATGTTTTTGACTTTTGGTGAGTAAGCCCTTTTGGGTCTCGTTGCAAATATTTCCCCCATTGGAAGGACGGCCCCAGGTCAAAACCGGCTTCGGCTTGTCCTGCAATCATCACTCTTGTAAAGAGCATTTATGACAAGCATAAAAAATAGCCGTCCTACCTAACATGCGCATTGTCAAACTAAAATCCATTCATTTCAAAAGGCACTACCACGTGCAGGAATGAAAGGAAGATGATAAAATGCCAGCTTATAAAGATGAAAAAGCAGGAACCTGGTGCTGCAAATTTTATTATTTATGGTCACCTGTACCCGATCCGTCATGAGGAAGTAGCGGACAGATTAGAGCAGTTAGTATCAAAAAATAAAACAAAAACCGAAAATTCCTTGCTCCAAAAGGATTTTCGGCTTTATTTATCGTGTTAACTTGAATTTCGGTAAAAAAAATGATATAACCATATATGGAGACAAATTGTACTAAAGACTAGTTTTAAAGGCACCGCATTGTAAAAAGTATGCACAAACTACAGGAGAGAATTTATGTCAAACATCGAATTATTAGAAAAAACCCTCCCGGTTGCACCATTGAAGATTGTTGCCATGGAAAGCTGCAGCGAGCTTGGGCAGAAGGTGAACGACCATATCGTATCGTTTCGGAAAAATACTATCAATGAAGTCTCAGAATCCCCCTTGTATGTGAATTACCGTTCCAAAAATTATCTCGTAGACTGCTGCTGCCCCCGGTTCGGAAGCGGGGAAGGCAAAGGCATTCTCAGGGAGACTATCCGCGGCACGGATCTGTTTATCATGACAGATGTATGCAACCACAGCCTGACCTATACGGTCAACGGGCATCCGAACCATATGTCTCCGGACGACCATTTTCAGGATCTGAAGCGGATCATCTCCGCGGCCACAGGCAAGGCGCACCGGATCACCGTTATTATGCCTTTCCTCTATGAGAGCCGCCAGCATAAGCGGACCGCACGCGAATCCCTGGACTGCGCGCTGGCGCTGGAAGAACTGGCAGCCATGGGGATTGCCAATATCATCACCTTTGATGCACATGATCCCCGTGTCCAGAATGCAATTCCGTTAAATGGCTTTGACAGCTTCAATCCTCTCTACCAGTTTATGAAGGCTCTGTTCCGCGAGGTGCCTGATCTGACTGTGGATAAAGATCATCTGATGGTCATCAGTCCGGATGAAGGTGCCATGCACCGGGCCGTATATTTTTCCAACATGCTTGGCGTGGATATGGGAATGTTCTACAAACGCCGGGATTATTCCAAGATCGTAAATGGAAAAAATCCTATTGTAGCACATGAATTTCTTGGAGATGATGTGAAAGAGAAAGATGTGATCATCATCGACGACATGATCTCTTCCGGAGAAAGTATGCTGGATGTGGCGAAGCAGCTCAAGGAGCGTAAGGCTAAGCGTGTCATCGCCTGCACTACCTTCGGCTTGTTTACCGATGGGTTTGAAAAATTCGATAAATATTATGAAAGCGGGTATATCAACAAGGTCATTACTACCAACCTGACTTATCTGCCGCCTGAGGCAAAGGAGAAACCTTATTTTATCACGGCGGATTTGAGCAAATACCTTGCGATCATCATTGATTCCCTGAATCATGATACCGCGATCGGATCCGTCATGACGCCGACGGAGAAGATTCATGCGCTTCTGGAGAGGCGGATGAAAGCAGAGTCTTAAATCCCAATAACAAAATTTAGGAGGGATAAAATGGACAGACCTATTACAACATTGTTTATGCTGATGTCGGTTGACGGAAAAATAAGCACCGGCGCAGTGGACGATTTAGATGTGGACAAAGATTTTCCAAAAATCGCAGGGGTCAGAGAAGGCTTGCACCAATACTATGAAATCGAGCAAACGACAGATTTGTGGTCGATCAATTCTGGCCGGGTTCAGGCCAAAATGGGTGTCAATACAAAGAAAATGCCGAATAAAACGCCGGTATCTTTTGTGGTAATAGATAACAGGCATTTGGATGAACATGGTATACAATATTTTTGCGCTTTATCAAAAAAGTTTATGTTGATTACGTCAAATGCAGAACACCCGGCATTTCAAATAAAGGAAGATAATATTCATATCATCTATCAAAAAGAATTATCGCTGGAGGATGCGCTTAGAAAGCTCAAATCAGAATATGGCTGCGAACGATTAACGGTACAGACCGGTGGAACGCTAAACGGCTTATTTCTTCGAGAAAAACTGTTTGATTATGTTGATATTGTTATTGCTCCGGTTCTGATCGGCGGCAAAGATACATCTACTTTAATTGATGGGAACTCTTTGTACTCACAAAGCGAATTGTCAAAATTAGGCGTTCTGAAACTGCAGGAATGTGTGATTTTGGAGAACTCATATTTGCGGCTGCGTTATGAGGTCATTCATTGATCAATTCTTCTGGTCTGCAGATATTTTTATGAAAGGCGGTAGATAGTATGAAATGCAAAATGTTCGTAATCAATCACATGTCATACTATCTACTGTGAAGATTTTTCTGCGGCTGCATAACAGACCACTGCGGCAAATGCCGGATCCACTTTATAATTCAATAACCGTAGGTGTTTTCGTATTCTGCTTTGCACGTATCAAAGCTACCCTGCCAACATCCGATAGCAGAGATACACCACGATCAGCACTGCCACGACAATCGCTTCCGACAGAAGAATCTTTGATGATTTTCCCCGGAACAGGCTTCTGTGCTCTCCCGGCTCCAGCAGGATCCCCCATGGGCTGTGTTTCTGCATTTTCAGGGAGATACCCTTCTTCTCGTTCTCCCCGATGGACTTTAAAAATGCTTTCCAGTTATCTTCCAGGAGCCGCATTCCCCGCAGCAGATCCGCCTGCATATTCTGGTTTTTAAGCACATTCTGAAAAAATCCGGCCTGTTCCAGATATGCGGCCTGCTTCTGCGCCTCCGTATTTTCCTTTTTCTCCTGGAACAGCCTGTAGGCGTACTCCAGCCCCTCCTCCAAAGCCCTCTGAGAACTGTTGGTCCTTTCATAGACGTTGGTAGTATAGTCATAAACCTTGTATACTCCTTTTCGGCTCAGATAATAATCCACCATCTGGTTGAGGGCATTCTTCATCGGAACGTTCATTGCGTTCTGACTGCCGGATGCGGCGGAAAACATCTCCCCTTTGATCGAAGTGACTGCCGCAAGGTATCCCACCACTTCATCGTTTTTCGCACTGATATCCGAATTTTTCAATAAATTGCCGCTGCCGTTCATGTGCGCTGCGAATCGGTTTGCCCTGGCCAGGTCATTTCCTGAAAATGCAGTCCTTCCGCCTGCAATACCGGCATTTACAGATCCGTGTCCCCTGGTTCCGTTCAAAGCCTGGTTCCGTTGGCTGATCTGAACCTCGCCCGATCTTCTGCTGGCGTCAAATGCCTGATTCAGCCGGACATTTCTTCCTTCCGTCAGCTTGTATATCGCCCCTTCCTCCGTGGAAGAAAATGCGGCGGCCGTGGAACCCGCCCTCCCCGGCTGACCGCTTCTGGATGAGTCCGGCATAAAATAGCGCAGGTTACCGACGCCTGCCGTTTTGCCCTTTGCATAAAACTGGTCCGCCGCCCTGGCGGAAATAGAAGCCCCGGTAGTCTGCTTATAGATACTGGATTTTACATTCTGAAGCGTATCTGTCTGTCCGGTCTGTTTCAGAAAGTCCATCAGGTCCTTCAGATCCGTAGCCATCAACAGGTTCAGCTTCTGGGCCAATATCTCATCCAGCCTTGCAATCTGGGCCGCCTGCTCTTCTCCCATCGTATGGGTCAGGATGGCTTCCAGAAGTGCAAGATACAAACGGGACAGCTCGTTAAGCTGCTTTGCGATATCCCCGTTTCCGGAAGGCATCCATTTCAAAAGAGCTTCCAGAAGCTCCTGCTCCATTTCCAGAACCCACTTGATATCCCCGTTCTCCAGGAGTTTTCCGTCTATGCCGAACCATTTGCTCTGTCTGGAAAGCTCAGACGTATCCCGCTTCTCCGTCTGATCCTCCCGCTCATATTCCGTCTCCTTTTCCGCACGCTCCCTTTCCAGGTCTTCCTTTGCCTCGGCCGCCTGTCTTGCCGCCTGCGCGACCATCACCTGACCTGCCTCCAGTTCCATGCTTTTTCTTGCTGCCCGCCCTGCCGCTGCTGCCTCGGAGGCCGACATCGGAGAGGCGGCCGGCATCGGAGAGGCGCCTACTTCTTTTACTCCTGCCATCTTATTTCCTCATTCCTTATAGATCCGTTTCCCGATATACCTTTTCCTGGGACATCCGGAACATTCGTTTTATGTCTGACATAGTCATAACTGTTCTTAACAGCAGCCTGCAGATCCGTCTGCCGTATCCTCTATTATAAATATCGGCTTAAAGGCAAATGTTGTAACAGCCACTTTTGCCTTTAAGCCGATATTTTACTGGGCGGATGCCTTGCAGCAGGGTGCAAGGCACCGTGAACAGTAACGATATTGATTCTCTGCAGACGGACCGTAAAGCTTACAGTTCCCTCGTCAGATCCTTCACCCATATGTATTTCCGGTAATGATACATCACCCACGGAATCTTTCCCACCTCGTCCAGACAGGTACATGCATACACCACCGGCACCGGCCAGCTCAGGAAAAAAGTTCCTGCCGCCGCAAGCGGTATGGCGATCCCCCACATACAGACCGCCAGGCTGTACATATCGAACAGCGTGTCCCCTCCGGCCGCAAAGATCCCATTGATGATGATCGTATTCACGGTACGTCCGATCATGTAAAATGCCATAATGACCATCATAGCGATCAGATGACGCTCCGCCTGATCTGTCATTTTTACTAAACCTGTGACAAAGGGCGTCACCGCGAGCATGATCGCTGTGGACACGAAACCTGTAAGAAACGCGATCTTTACGAGGCGGTCTCCGTACAGCTTTCCCCGGTCCAAATGTCCGGCGCCCAGTTCATTGCCCACAAGGATCCCGCCGCCGCTTGCAAGGCCGTTGCACATACAGCATACCAGATCGCGCACTACCGCGGCGATGGAGTTGGCCGCCGCCGCGTCTGTTCCGAGATGTCCCATAAATGCGGAATAGGACGTGAAGCCAACGCCCCAGAACAGGCAGGCCCCCAGGATTGGAAGCGCACACCTCTGAAAATCACTGAAAAGCAGACGGTTTCTTTTGAAAAGCCTGCTCCAGTCCGGATGGATATATCCTTTTTTATAAGAAAACACCACCACACACACCAATTCTATGATTCTGGAAATCAGGGTAGCCGCGGCCGCACCCTGAACTTCCATTGCCGGAGCTCCGAAAAGCCCGAAGATCAGCACCGCATTGAGCACGATATTGATGAACACCGCACCGGTACTGACGACTGCGGTCTGCGCCGCATGCTCACTGACCTTCATGATCGCAAGGTAGCACTGGGAGATGCCGGTGAGCAGATAAGACCATCCGGCTACTTTCAGGTAGCGGACTCCGATCAGGATCAGCGCCTCTTCATTGGTAAAAATCAGCATCAGATACCGTGGAAACATGACGCACCCGATAAAAAAGAGCAGAGACACGCCGACACACAGCCGAAGCCCGATACAGAAAATGTCGTTCACAGTCCTTGTATCTTTCTTCCCCCAATACTGCGCCCCCAGGATGACGATGGGCGAAATGATAGCCGCCAGGATCATATTCTGGATAAACTGGATCTGCGTGGCCAGCGATACTGCCGCCATAGAATCCTGAGTCACCCGTCCCAGCATCAGCGCGTCGGCCGCCGCAACCGACGCAAGCATCAGGTTCTGAAACACGATCGGCAGGGCCAGATCCCACAACTTTCTTAGAAATAATTTATCTGAAAATAACTTCTCTCTCATTCCATCATTCTCCTTCGTTGACATTTTCATTTAGTGTATCACAGAGGCCGGGGTTCCGCAACAAATTACAGACAGGTTCTTGAAGGCAATTATTTTTGTGTATTACTGTTCACACCCTGGCCGGGTGCTCACAGTAACGTTTTTGTTCTTCACGCCGTCAGATCTGCCAGTTACGCCGCAGGACTTTTTAAAATGCCTGTTTCTTACGATATATAAATCAAGGAATAAATTTTCCAGTGTGAGACAGGAGGCCGCAATGTACCAGGGAGATCTGGAAATCCGGACGGGGGATCAGATTTTTCATATCACTCTTTTATTACAGGAAAGGAGCAGTCATTTATGAGTCACACGATACAAACAGATTACAGAAGCAGAGAAGTATACGGTCAGACCGCAGGGAAAAGGAGTACCAGCCGGAAGGAATCCGCTTCCTTGAGCTTTCAGGCTCTTGCGGCACGGACGGGGCAGGCCGGTCCTGCCGGTACAGAATATGGCGTTCATACAGGGGCAAATGTCGGGAACAATTATATGAGGGGAGCCTCCGGCACGGCCATCACTTCCATAGAGACCTATCGGAGCAGCATGGTTTCCTCCTCCAGGCTTCATGCGGGAGAGACCGCATCCATCCAGCCTCCCACTCTGGAAGAGATGCTCAAGGCAAAATATCCCGGAATCAAATATCATGTGTTTGACGCCGGCTCCAGCTACTGGAAAACCCGAAATGATTATCCCCATTACCTGCTCTACCAGGATCAGATCGACACCGATGCCATAGAAAACTGGAAGCCCTCCGGTCCGAACCCGCCCTATACCCCGTTTGAGGCTTCCAGGGAAATCCGCGCCCTGGGTGCGGTGCCTCCCGGCAGCAAGGCCGTGGTCATCCACCCAAAAGTGCAGACCCGTATGGAGGAGGATCCAGAGTACGCAAAAGAAATCATGGAGCGGATCGATACCTGGTTTACCTTTGACGCGGTGAGGAACGAAGCCATCCTGCCCGGCTCTGCCGCCGGGATGTCCCAGGCCGTTGCCATCGGCGAGGACGGATGCATTGTCAATGCGGTCTCCTCCAGTCAGCCCAGGCTTACCAGGAGCAGCTCCGGTGACGAGGAGGACTGGTGGGAGATCCGCAAGGCCCGGCATGCGTATTATATGAGCCTGATCACAGAAAAACAGCTGCAGCACCGGCTTCTGATCGCCGGTCTGTCTGCCGGCAGTTCATCATCTACGGGAGCAGACAGCCTTTTCTCCTCTTTCTCCGGAGCGGGCTCTCTGCTGCCAGATCTGGGCGTGATCGGCTCTTTGATGGACAGCCTGAACAGCAGCGGTTCCCTGTCCACAGGATTGGCTGACTACAATGCCTCACAGACAGCAAAGGCGCAGCTCGCTGAAATGATGAAGGGAAACCGCCTGCAGGAGATTTTCGGCCCGACCCTGGGCGGAAATTCCACAGAATCTGTTCTGGAGCATACCAAAAAACTTGTGTGGGGGTAGTCAGCCGCATGAACGAAGCAGCATTATTGGCATTTGAGAATATAACAGCGGTCATGGAGGCCATACTGTACGGAGGCAGCATGGCCGCTTTTTCTCCTCTTTTTTCTGGCAGTCCTCTTTATCAGCATCCCGGGGCTTAAGCCGTCTGACCGCTGAGAGTCTGTACTTTATCGCCAACGCGAGCTTTGTGGTGATCAAGAAAGATCTGGATGCAACCCTGTATGGAACGGCAGTCAATTATACCGCCACTGTCCTGTTCCGGGAAAATCATAAAAACAGCTTCTGAGAGCGGCGGACCGAAAGCAAAAAATTTCCCCGTCATCGCACAGGTGGATGTGTTCCGGATCTTTCTTACAAGTCAATATGATTGTTCCTCCCATGAAGTGTTTTATCTATCTCGGAAAATCCCCGGTCTCCGGCAGATCTGAATAGACCGCCACAGCAGTAAAGTCTTCCGGCCGGATTTCTTCCTCATATCCCTCCAGACATACATATCGAAATCCAGGATTCTTTTCCCATTTTTATCCATAAATTCCGTCGGAAAAAAGGTCTCTTTCTCATGAACCGGGTTTCCAGCCTTCCGGCTCCAGGCGTCGCTTCCGTCAGAGGACTTTACTTCCTCCTATACTCCACTGTAAAGTATAGCATACCTCAAAGAAAAATCCATATCCCATCGGCATTCTGCACAAAATTCCCTTCTAAAAACTGTCACTTTTTCACAAATCGACAACAAAACAGAATTATATGATTTACAATTTTGTAAACTTGTGTTATATATAATATCAACATGTACAACAAGTTATATTAAAGGTACAACAAAAAATCTAAGGAGGATCACACTATGAAAAACACAAGAAAAAAATGGATTGCGCTGTGTCTCACAGCAGGGATTGCAGGAGGGCTTCTCGCCGGATGCGGCGGCTCCGGAGATAAAGGCTCATCTGAATCTGACGGCTCTGACGGCAAGGCACATGTAGGAGTCATCTTCACGGAGGCCGGCCTGGGTGGGAATTCATTCAACGACCTGGTTCTGGACGGAGTGAAGCGGGCTTCCGAAGATTACGGGATCACCTATGACGAGGTGGAGCCCAAGTCCGTATCCGATGAGGAGATCATCCAGGACGAGATGGCTTCCTCCGGGGACTACGACCTGATCATCTGTGTCGGCGCAGAGCAGATCGACTCCCTGACCAACGTAGCCACCATGTATCCGGAGCAGCGGTTCGCCCTTCTGGATGCCACCCTGGATCTAGACAACGTGGCTTCCTACTCCTGTAAGGAACAGGAAGGCGCATTTCTGGTGGGCGCGCTGGCTGCGCTGGCAAAGCAGGAGCAGGTCAGCGACAAGCTGAACGGCGATAACGTGATCGGATTTATCGGCGGCGTGGACAATCCGCTGATCAACCATTTTGCGGCAGGCTACCAGGCAGGCGCACAGCACATTGACCCTGAGATCAAGGTACTGATCGACTATGTAGGCGGATTCAACGATCCCACCACAGCCAAGACCATTGCAAATACCTTCACGGAAAAGAAGGCGGACATCATCTTCCACGCATCCGGGGCATCCGGAATGGGTATGTTCCAGGCTGCGGAGGAAAAGGATTTCATCGGGATCGGCGTAAACCTGAATCAAAATTCCATCGCTCCCGACTACATCATGGCGAGTATGCTCAAAAAGCTGGATTCCTGCGCATACCATGCCATCACCAGTATCGTGGAGGATACCTACACCGGAGAAAACCAGGTGCTGGGACTGGCGGAGGAAGCCGTGGATTATACGGTGGAGGAAAGCAATATTGAAGTCTCCGAGGATATCATTTCCCAGTTGGAGGAATTGAAGGAACAGATCATCTCCGGAGAGATCGAGGTGCCGGAGGAATTATAAAGCGGTACGGAGGCAAAAGTCATCCCGAGTTTTTTCAGTGAGATCACAGAAGATTCCGGGAGACTCCATACGGAAAACCTGCCGCCGGCAGCTTTTCCGCATACGATGGTATAAAAACACAACGGAGGATAACATGGACGCGATTAAAATGATCGGGATCGTCAAGTGCTTCGGCAGTGTCCGGGCCAATGACGGAATAGATTTTGTTGTAAAGAAGCAGGAGATCCACTGCCTGCTGGGTGAAAACGGGACCGGGAAAAGTACCCTGATGAACATCCTGTTCGGCTTGTACCACCCGGACGCAGGTGAAATCTTTATTAATGAGGAAAAAGCACAGATCTCCAACCCAAATGATGCCTACGGAAAAGGGATCGGTATGGTCCATCAGCATTTCATGCTGGTCAATCAGCTGACTGTGCTGGAAAACATCATCCTGGGAAAAGAAGCAGGCAATTTTATCTTGAACCGGAAGGAAAGCCGGCGGAATGTGCAGGAGCTGGTAGAACGTTTCGGCTTCCAGATCGACCTGGACGAAAAAGTGGAAAATCTGTCCGTAGGCATGATGCAGCGGGTGGAAATCCTCAAGACACTCTACCGCGGCGCGGACATCATCATATTGGACGAGCCTACCGCCGTGCTGACACCCCAGGAAGTGGACGAGCTGTTCAAGATCCTGCGCCAGCTCAAGAGCAGCGGAAAGACCATTATTTTTATCACCCACAAACTGAACGAGACCATGTCCCTGTCCGACCGGGTCACGGTCATCCGCAAAGGAAAGGTGGTCTTCAATTGTGATACAAAAGACACTGATGAAAAGGAGCTGGCCACCCAGATGGTAGGCCGCCAGGTGGAGGAGATCGTGGCCGGCCGGGATTCCAAGCCGGGGGAAGTCCTGCTGGAGCTCAGGAATGTACGGCTTCATTCCCGCGCCGCCTCTCCCGTAAACCTGACAGTCCGGGCCGGGGAGATCTTAGGCATCGCGGGCGTGGACGGCAACGGACAGCAGGAACTGGAAAACCTGATCACCGGAAACCAGAAGCTGACCGAGGGCGAGCTGTTCCTCTACGGAACCAGTGCCGGGGCGCTCTCCATCCAGGAGCGGAAGAACATGGGGCTGGGCTACATTCCCTCGGACCGGCACAAAAATGCCATGGTCTCCGACTTCTCCATCTCGGAAAATTTCCTGCTGGGCTATCAGGATTCCAAAGAATACTGCAAAAAGGGCCTGGTAGATTATCAGGCTCTGGCGGCGGATGCCCAGAAGCAGGTAGAAACCTTTGAGATCAAGGTGGCAGGCATTGACCAGCAGATCGGACAGCTCTCCGGAGGAAACCAGCAGAAGGTCATCCTGGGCCGGGAAATCAGCCATGACCCGGGCGTGGTGCTGGTGGCACAGCCGGTCCGGGGCCTGGACATCGGAGCCATTGAGCGGGTGCATAAGACCCTTCTGGACCTGCGGAACCAGGGGAAGGCCATCCTGCTCATTTCGGCGGAGCTTTCCGAGGTCATGAACTTAAGCGACCGCATCGCCGTCCTTTACGAAGGGGAGGCCTGTGCCCAATTTGAAAACGGCGCCTACACGAAAGAAGAAATCGGATTATTTATGGCCGGAAAAAAGCAGGAGGTATCCTAAGATGAAGAATCAAAAAAATATGACCGAACTTGCCAAGTCACTGGCGGCGATTCTCCTTGCCCTGGTGATCGGAGCATTATTTATCCTGATATCCGGGGAATCCCCGCTGACCGCCTACGGCGCATTGATCGAAGGCGCTTTGGGTTCTCCCCAGGCTCTGGCAAATACCATCAGCAAGAGCATTCCCCTTGCATTTACAGGGCTTGCGGTAGCTCTGGGATCCCGCTGCGGCATGCTCAATATCGGTGCCGAAGGCCAGCTCCACGCGGGCGCCATGGCCAGCGTCCTGACGGCCCTGTGGTTTTCCTTCCTGCCTGCTCCGCTGCTCATCCTGGTGAGTATTGCAGCCGGGATCCTGGCTGGCATGCTGGTGGGCTGTGTGCCGGGTATCTTTAAGGCAAAATTCAATACCAGCGAAGTGATCGTGGCTATTATGCTGAACTACATCTGCACTCTGTTCACCTCCTGGCTGGTGAACGGCCCTTACAAGGTGGAAGGCTCCACCGCGCAGACCGAGCTGATCCCGGAATCCATCTGGTTCGGCAGGCTGCTGCCCCGGACCCAGCTCACCTATGCTCTGCCGCTGCTCATCCTGGTTGCCGTGCTGATGTACATTTTCCTCTGGAAGACCTCCGCCGGCTTCAAACTCCGTGCCGTGGGAGCCAATCCCAATGCCTCCCGGACCGCAGGCATCAAGGTCAACATGTACCTCATCACCTCCATGCTCTTAAGCGGAGGGATTGCCGCGCTGGCCGGAGTGACCGAGGTATTTGGAAAATATCACCGGTTCATCGAAGGCTTCTCCCCTTCCTTTGGATTTACGGGGATTGCCGTAGCCATCCTGGGCAGAAACCATCCCGCCGGAGTCATGCTGACCGCGTTCCTGTTCGGCATCATGGATATGGGTTCCCTGCGCATGAGCCGGGAGACCATGGTTTCCACCAATATGGTCACTGTCATCCAGAGCCTTGTCATCCTGTTCGTGGCGGCTCCCGAGCTGATCAAATGGCAGAAACGAAGCCGCGCAAAACAACAATGATCCGAAACAGCAGGCCGCAGCGCTTGTCTGCTGTAAAAAAATAAAAAAGAGAGGATAACATTATGGAGATCATCAATAACTTTTTAAGCCTGACTCTGCAGCTTTCCGTTCCCATCGTCCTGGGCGCTCTGTGCGGGACCATTGCCGAGCGGGGCGGCGTCATCCTCCTGGGTGTGGAAGGCATGATGCTGATGGGCGCGTTTGCAGGCGTCGCAGGTTCCTTTTTTACAGGAAGCGCCCTGGCCGGAGTCCTGTTTTCCATCCTCCTGGGAGGGCTGGTGGGATGGCTGTACGCCCTGTTCTGCCTGAAATGGAAAGCCCACCAGTCGGTGGTCGGCGTAGGGGTCAACCTGTTTGCAAGCGGCATAACCGCAGTGATGCTGAAAACTATCTGGCAGAAGGAAGGAATGTCGGAAACCGTAGCTTCTATTTCCAACCTCACGGTTCCGGGTCTGAGCCGTATTCCGATCCTGGGAGCACTGTTCAAAGACCAGTCGCCGTACCTGTATCTCATGTTCCTCATCGTGGGCGGCATCTGGCTGGTCTTCTACCGGACCAAATACGGGCTGCGTTACCGCGCCATCGGTGACCAGCCCTACGCCGTGCAGACCGCAGGTGTGCCGGTCAACCGCTACCGCTATACGGCTATGATCGCAGCCGGGGCCATCGCCGGGCTGGCAGGGTCTTATCTGTCCATCTCCCAGAACAACCTGTTCGTGGTGGACATGACCGCAGGCCGGGGCTTCATGGGACTGGCGGCAAATATCTTCGGCGGGTGGCAGCCTGTCGGCTCCCTGGCGGCCGGAATGGTATTTGCAGTGGCGCAGTCCGCCCGGTTCTACCTCACCGATCTGGAGATCCCGTCCCAGATCGTACAAATGCTCCCCTATGTGGTCACTTTGCTGATCCTGCTCTTTGTCGGAAAAAAAGTAAAAGGACCCGAGGCTCTTGGCAAATTGGTAAATTAGTTTTATACTAATACCAGACAGAATACGGTCAGTACACTAGACGCGCTGCCGTATCAGAACCAGGAAGGAGCATCACGGCGAATGAAAGACACGACTATGAACGAAAAAAACGTAAAGATACCACTGTATGTGACAGTATACGGAACCATCAGGCAATGGCTGATCGACGGAAAATACCAGCCCGGTGAAAAACTGCCGGGGGAAAATGTCCTGGCCGCCCAGCTTGATGTCAGCAGAGGTACCCTTCGCCAGGCGATGCTCCTGTTACAGGAAGACGGATTGATCATGAATCATCAGGGAAAGGGAAATATCGTGCTTTCCAACCAGGATATCGGTAAAAACGGACTGGAAAAACTGGGCAATCCCATCGTAGATTTCTGCATCCAGCCTGTCGTGCGGACGGAAACGACCATCGGCTTCCAGCCTCCCACCAAGAAGCACCAGGAGGTATTGAAGCTCCGTCCCTCCAGCATCGTGGCTGTGATCAACATTACATATTATACGGAGGAAGCCCCGGCAGGCTTTGCCATGATCTATATGCCCCATGAAATACTGGACCAGCATAACATAGATCTGGAAGCCACCGACGCGGTTTACGAATTTTATTCCAAATTCCTCCAGACACCCGGCCTCTACAGTGAGTCCCGCTTCCGGATGGGGCTGACCAGAGAACGGCTGTCCGGGATCCTGGATATCCAGGAGGAATACCCTCTTCTGATCCTGGAGGAGGTCTTATATTCGGAATTTGACGTCCCCGTACTTTCTCAGAAATTATTTTTCAGTCCCAATCAGCACGAGCTGCCCATACGCAGGAAAAATGAACGGACGATGAGTATGTCATAATATGCAGGGCAGGCATCTGTCAACAAAAAACTACAACTGTCCGGCGCCGAAATGATACAAGCGGGCCGGACAGATCTGAAAAGAGGATAAATCACATGAAAACATTTCACAATGAAGCGGAGGCCGGGCAGATCGGGAGTACAGTCCTGATGCCTGGGGATCCTCTGCGCGCAAAATACATTGCAGAGCATTATCTGACCGACGTATTCTGCTACAACCGGGTGCGCGGGATGAACGGATATACAGGTTATTACAACGGAAAAAAAGTCTCTGTCCAGGGAAGCGGCATGGGCATCCCGTCCATGGGGATCTACTCCTACGAGCTTTACAACCATTACGGAGCGGACACTATCATCCGCATCGGGACAGCAGGCGCCATCCACCGGGATGTCCAGGTAGGCCAGGTAGTTTTTGCCATGGGCTGCTGCACCAATTCGAATTTTCCGGCGCAGTACCATCTGCCGGGAAGTTTTGCTCCCATTGCGGATTTTGAACTTTTGGCGCAGGCGGTACAGATCGCCGGAGAACAGCAGATCCCTTACAAAGTAGGAAACGTCTTCTGTTCCGATATATTTTATGAGGATACCCCCGGAGAAAAAGGGCTATGGGAAAAAATGGGCGTGCTGGTCCAGGAAATGGAGACCCTATCTCTCTACTGTAACGCCGCGAGGGCCGGCAAGCGTGCCTTAAGCCTCCTCACCGTAGGCAGCAGCATGCACCACAGCAGCGCACTGACAAATGAAGAAAGGGAGCAGAAGCTGGACGACATGATCCGCTGTGCTTTAAACCTGGCCTGACCTATGAAAAATGAACAGAATCGTATAAAGATACTTTTGGATGTGGATACCGGAGTGGACGATTCTCTCGCTCTTCTGTACGCGCTGAACAAGGAAGAGGTCGAGATCGTCGGGATCACCACAGTATGCGGCAATGTGGAAGCGAGACTGGCGGCGGAAAACACGTTAAAGATCCTGGATCTGGCGGATGCCCCGGATATCCCTGTGGTCTGCGGTCATGAGCAGCCTCTGGAAGGGAACTGGGAGGGCCGGGTCACCTTTATCCATGGAGACAACGGGCTGGGAAACGTAGAGCTGCCTCCAAGCGGAAGAACGCTGCTCCATGAGGATGTCTGTGATTTCCAGATCCGGATGGCGCAGAAATATGAAAACGAGCTGGTGCTGGTCACCCTGGGCCCCCTGACTAATATCGCAAGGACGCTTGGGAAATCCCCTTCCTTTGCAAGGAAGATCAAACGGTGCGTGATGATGGGCGGGACGGTCTGCATGAGGGGCAATGTATCTCCTGTGTGCGAGGCCAATTTTGCTTCCGACCCTGCCGCCTGTGACCGGGTGTTCCAGTCCGGCATGGAAATCCTCACCGTGGGCCTGGATGTAACGGAAAAGGTCCGTTTAAAGCGGGAAACGATCGGCTGGCTGGACAAGTGCTGCAGCCCCCGGGCCCGCAAGGCTGTGGATTATATGAAGGCGGCACTGGAGTATTACTGGGAAGGAAATCAGAAGCAGAACTATTGTATAGGCGACTGCCCTCTCCACGACCCGCTGGCCATGATGGCCGCTGTCATTCCGGATCTGGTCCGGGTGGAAAAACGGAAAGCGCGGATCGAATGCGGGGGGACGTACTGCCGGGGGATGGTGGTCACGGACCTGCGGGAGCATCCAATCCCGTCGGAGTATATAGGGTTTGCTTTGGAAGTAGACGCGGAACGGGCGTTGAAGGAATTTATGTCAGTGTTTTGGAAGTAAAATAACTATAAAAAAGAACCTGGCATGATTCCATTAAAACAGGAATCGTGATAAAATAACCATAATGATGCACTGCTAACTGCTTTGAATCGTTATCTATAACAACAGTCGAATACCCCGCAGCAAGCTGACGGAGCATTGTTACTGTTCACGGTGCCTTGCACCCTGCTGCAAGGCATCCGGCCAGTAAAATAGCGGTTGCGTGCAGCAAGCCACGGGGGATTTGACACCTGCGGCAATAAAGGAGGAAAATAATATGGAACGATACCGCCGTATCTTTATCATCGTGCTGGATTCCCTCGGTGTAGGGGCCATGCCTGATTCCCCGAATTTCGGAGATGTAGGCGTCAACACACTGGAGCACATTTCACAGTCTGTAGATGCCCTCCAGATTCCCAACCTGCAGAGACTGGGGCTTGCAAATCTCTGCCCTTTGAAGCAGGTCGCACCTGCGGACCTTCCCCTGGCCTATTATACGAAGCTGAATGAACGGAGCAACGGAAAGGACACTATGACCGGCCATTGGGAGATCATGGGACTGGAAGTGAAAGCGCCTTTCCAGACATTTACTGAAACCGGATTTCCGCCGGAGCTGATCGCAGAGCTGGAAAAGCGCACCGGGAAAACCATCATCGGCAACAAGAGCGCCAGCGGAACAGAGATCTTGGAAGAACTGGCAGAGGAAGAAATCGCCACCGGACACATGATCGTGTACACTTCCGCAGACTCTGTGCTGCAGATCTGCGGCAACGAGGAAACCTTCGGACTGGATGAGCTGTACCGCTGCTGTGAAATAGCAAGGGAGCTTACCATGCGGGACGAATGGAAGGTGGGCCGTGTCATTGCAAGGCCCTATGTCGGAAAGAAAAAAGGGGAGTTCAAGCGGACCAGCAACCGACACGATTATGCATTAAAGCCCTTTGACGCAACAGTCTTAAATGTTTTGAAGGATAACGGAATGGACGTCCTGTCCATCGGCAAGATCAAGGATATCTTTGATGGAGAAGGTATTACAAAAGCCTGGAAGTCCAAGAGTTCTGTCCACGGCATGGAGCAGACGATCGATGCCGCAAAGGAGGATTTTCATGGGCTCTGCTTCGTCAACCTGGTGGATTTTGACGCCTTATGGGGACACCGCAGAGATCCGGACGGCTATGCCCGCGAGCTGGAAAAATTTGATGTAAATCTGGGAGTGCTTCTGGATCTGTTGAGAGAGGACGACCTGCTCATCCTGACAGCTGACCACGGCAATGACCCAACCTATACCGGCACGGACCATACCCGGGAAAAGGTGCCGTTCCTTGCCTATTCTCCGTCTTTAAAAGGAAGCGGCGAACTGCCGGAGTCTGACACCTTTGCCGTAATCGGAGCGACGGTGGCTGACAACTTTGGGGTGCAGATGCCGGAGCATGCGATCGGGGAATCTTTGTTAGATAAAATCATATAGAACTGACACGAGGGCAGAGGAAGAATTTGTTTTGCCCGATTGTCTGACGCACCCCCGGCCAATCAGGCTAATTGGCCGGGGAAATGTATGAACTGTCTTGAATCGAATCCAGACCCATCCGGCCGGGTCACAAGGTTTACTCAATTCTGAATCTTATTCCATATTTTTGAACAGCCGGTCCCTGGATCGGGGTTTTTTGTTTCCTTCGATCTTGGGGGGCATTGGTTTATAGTCCATGTGCGATCTGAGCAGCGGGATACGTTTATGGTGCTTGCGCAGATACAAAAGCAATGCGCCTGTTACCACAACCATCCCGGCGGCCAGAACCTGGGACACCGGCAGCGTGGTGCCGGGCAGGAACAGCTGGTCTGTCCGGATGCCTTCGATCCAGACCCGGCCCAGTCCGTATCCAAAGAGATAGAGCAGGAACAGCTCGCCCTCGTATTTTTTATGTTTCCGGTATAAGAACAGGAAGATCAGCACCCCGCCGCACCACAGCGATTCATATAAAAATGTAGGATGCACCTGGATGTAGCTGACTCCGTCTATGACTTCCATGTATTGGCGCATTTCCTCTGTCACGTCCCTGCTGCGCACCGCATCCAGCGGAAGCCGCATGGCAAACAGAGAGTCCGTATAACCCCCGAACACTTCCCGGTTAAAAAAATTACCCCATCGTCCAAGCATCTGTCCGTTCACAATGGCCATGGCAGCCGTGTCCAGAATCTGAGGTGCAGAAAGCCGCTTCACTTTTGCACAGACCAGTACGGACAGCATGGCGCCGATGATTCCTCCGTAGATTGCCAGACCGCCCTCCCGCAGGTTGAATACACTGAGCAGGTTATCCTTATACATATCCCAGGAAAATAAAATATAATAGATCCTGGCTCCTGCAATCCCGCAGATCACGCCGATCATTCCCATGTCCATATAATCCTCGGGATTCTGCCGGGTCCGCTTTGCCTCCGCAGTAGCGATTCCGAATCCGATCAGGATTGCCAGACCGATAATCATCCCGTAATATGCAATCTCAAAGCCAAAGACCGAGATGGATTTTCCTACATGCTCAAATTTGATTCCCAGATTCGGGAAAGCGATACTCTCATGCATACTCCTTGTACTCCTTCCAGTCAAAGACCCCGCAGCAAGCTGATGGGGCCGCAATCATCAGACGTTAAACCGGAACAGGATGATATCGCCGTCCTGTACCACATACTCCTTGCCTTCCAGCCTGACCAGCCCTTTCTCCTTTGCAGCCGCATGAGTCCCGCAGGCCATCAGATCGCTGTAGCTCACGATTTCCGCACGGATGAAGCCCCGTTCAAAGTCTGAATGAATCTTCCCTGCCGCCTGAGGCGCCTTGGTCCCTTTTTTGATGGTCCATGCACGTACCTCCGGCTCTCCAGCCGTCAGATAGCTGATCAATCCCAGCAGGCTGTAGCTTGCTTTTATTAGTTTTTCCAATCCTGACTCTTCTAAACCTAAATCCTCCAAAAACATTTTCTTTTCTTCGTCATCGAGCTCCGCGATTTCCTGCTCGATCTGAGCGCAGACTACAAACACCCTGCAGTCCTCCTGCCCGGCATATTCCCGCACGGCCCGGACTCCTTCATTGGATGCACCGTCGTCAGGCAGATCGTCCTCGGACACATTTGCCGCAAAGATCACCGGTTTGGCGGTCAGCAGATTATATTCCGCAAGCCAGGCTTCTTCGTCCTCGTTATCTGTCTGGAATGTTTTTGCCAGCTTGTTCTCTTCCAGATGGTCCTTGACCCGGTTCAAAAATTCCAGTTCCTTTGCAGCCGTCTTGTCATTTCTTGACATTTTTGTGGTCTTTGCGATCCTCCGCTCCAAAATCTCCAGGTCGGAAAAAATCAGTTCCAGATTGATGGTCTCGATATCCCGCAGGGGATTGATCGAACCGTCCACATGGACGATATTGCTGTCCTCAAAGCAGCGGACTACATGGACAATGGCATCCACTTCCCGGATATTTGCCAGGAACTGGTTCCCCAAGCCTTCTCCCTTGGAAGCGCCCTTCACCAGGCCCGCGATATCTACAAATTCGATGACCGCCGGTACGATCTTCCTGGTATGATACATCTCCCCCAGAACATTCAGACGTTCGTCCGGCACAGTCACTACGCCCACATTGGGGTCGATAGTGCAGAACGGATAATTGGCAGACTCCGCTCCTGCCTTGGTCAAAGAATTAAATAACGTACTTTTTCCTACATTGGGCAAGCCCACAATCCCTAGTTTCATTTTCTTTGATTCTCCTTGTATTTTCAAAGTTTTTCTATTTTTAACAAACTGCGCATTGCATAAATCCTACTTTTTTTCATCCGCCGCTTTCGGCGTGTCCCGCGTCTCCATCAGTATCACCTCGCCCAGCGGGAAAGAAATCTTCACCTCGTCTTCCGCAAATTCATTGCTGACGCATAGGCTGTCATGGGGGGTGAGCAGATGGTGATGAAGGGGATATCTGGCCCCGATGATATTGAAGTCCGCCACCATACCTGCCAGCGGAAATACCGAAAAATAAGGACCGAACGCCTCTTCCCTGCGAAGGACGATCCCCCGGTCCAGCAGACGGATCTGGTTGCAGCTGTCCAGGATACGGGCATCCACTCCCGCATCCAACGCGATACTCAATGCCTGTACATTGGCCCAGAGATGGTCCGCGCGTTTCCCGGTCGCACCCAGGATCACCACATGCTTCCTGCCAAGCTCCAGGCAGAGCCGCAGCGCGATCTCCGTATCCGAAGCATCCTTCACCGGATTGAACTGCCGGATCGGAACCTTCGTTTTGCTGCGGTAGTAGGACACGATCTCTTCCGGCGTGCTGTCAAAATCCCCCACGATGTAGTCCGGGAGGATCTGATGCTCATACAGAAAAGCCAGTCCGTGATCTGCCGCAACGATAAATTCGGTCTCTTCACTTCTCAAAATCTCCAAAACAAATGATTCCTCCAGCATTCCCCCGCTGACGATCACCGTGCGTTTACTCATATTCTTTAAAAATCTCCATAAATCCTGAAACATTCTCCTCAATGCTGCCCCGGAATACAGAGGAACCCGACACGATCACATTTGCCCCCGCATCCAGGACCTCCCGCACATTGCTGTGGTATATTCCACCGTCCACTTCCAGATCTGCCGTAAGTCCCCGTTCCTCCAGAAGCTCCCTGAGCCTGCGGATCTTATCCAGCGAAGAAGGGATAAATGCCTGTCCGCCCAGGCCCGGCTCCACCGACATGATCAAAAACAGCTCCGCCTGATCCAGAAACGGCTCCAGCACATCCACCGGCGTGGCCGGCTTGATCGTAATCCCCGCCTTCCGGCCCCGGCCGTGGATCTTGTCCAGTACCGCCTGAAGATCGCCGCATGCCTCATAGTGAACGTTCACGATATCCGCTCCCGCGTCGCAGAATCTGTCCACATAACGGATGGGATCCTGGATCATGAGGTGCACATCCATCACCATTCCTCCAAACCCCTTTACACATTCCAGCACCGGGATTCCGAAGGAGATATTCGGCACAAACATTCCATCCATCACATCAAAATGCAGATATCCGGCTCCGCCTTCCGCGCAAGACTTCATCTGCTCTCCCAACACCTTAAAATCCGCCGACAAGATTGATGGCGCTAATACTCTTTTCATTATCATATTCCTCCAAATCTCAGCCGCCTGCACAGCACGCTGCCGGATACAAAGCACCCTAATATTTCTTCTTTTCCTTCAGCTCCCGGTACATTTCCAGATAATTTTCATACCGGATCCTGTGGATCTTTCGCTCCTCCACAGCCTGCTTCACCGCACAGCCCGGTTCATGCACATGACTGCAGCCGTTAAATCTGCATGCTCCTTCATAGGGCGCAAATTCCCGGAAATACATTTTCAGTTCTTCTTTCTCAAAATCATTGACATACAGCGAACTGAATCCCGGCGTATCCATAATATAAGATCCGTCTTCAATATAGATCAATTCCGAATGCCGCGTCGTATGCTTTCCTCTGGCAATCTTCCGGCTGATGCTGCCAGTCTCCATGCGTGCTTCCGGCTGCAGCAGATTGATCAGGGAGGATTTTCCCACCCCGGAAGGCCCTGCGACCGCCGTAGTCTTTCCTCGCAGAAGATCCCGAATGCTCTCTACATTTTCCATAGTCAATGCACTCGTCATGATCAGCGGATATCCGCAGGTGCAGTAAATTTCCTCCAATTCCTCTGCCTCCTCCGGTTTTGCAATGTCCATTTTGTTAAAACACAGCACCGCCGGGATTTCCTTCCTCTCCATCATGACCAGAAACCGGTCCAGCAGATTGAAATGCGGCTTTGGATCAGCCACAGCAAAGATGACCAGTGCCTGGTCGATATTTGCCACGGCAGGACGGATCAGTTCATTCCTTCTCGGCAGGATACGTTCGATATTCCCTGACTTCTCCGTTTCATCCAATACCTCCATCTCCACTTCGTCACCGACCAGAGGCTTAATTTTTTCTTTTCTGAAGATTCCTTTTGCCTTACACTCATAAAGGCCGGATCCTGCCACGTTAACGTAGTAGAATCCGGCAATCCCTTTCATGATCTTTCCCTTCATAACATCCTAATTCGATCCGCTGCTGACTATAAGTCCGACTGTGGAACCTGCGGCAACATCGCCAGTCACTGTCTGTGAAATCACATATCCTTCGGATAATTTGTTGCTGGTCTGATATTCTACCACAACTCCTGACAATCCTGCGTTGGCAAGCATACTCATAGCCCGGTCTAAAGACCTGCTGCTTACGTCAGGCACTGTCACCGTATAACCTGCCGGATAATTCGGTGTTCCCGGCCCCGGATCACTCGGTTCTTCCGGCTCCTCCGGCTCTTCCGGTTCTTCTTTTCCTTTGCTCACGACATAAGTGACGACGGTATTCTTGGGCACCTTCTCTCCTGCTGCAGGACTCTGGCTGATAATCTGGCCTTCTTCAAATTCATCACTAAATTCTTCGCCTGCTATGCTTCCTGAAAGCTGGGCATCCGCAAGCATTCTGACTGCATCCTCCTTCATTCTTCCCCGAAGAGAGGGCACTGTCACCTTCGTGGTCCCTTTGCTGACATACAGAATGACTTTCGTCCCTTCCACTACCTCAATCCCGCCTGCGGGCGCCGTAGTGATAACCTTTCCTACCGCTATATTGTCATCTTCTCTTTGCTCCACATCAACTACAAAGCCGCTGTTCGTCATCATATTTTTTGCAGCTGCCTCGTCCTGTCCGGTAACATCCGGCACTTTTACCTTCTTTGCTTTTTTGCCCATGCTGACTACGACTTTTATCTCTGTATTGACGTCTACTTTCTCATCCGCTTCCGGGCTCTGGCTGATAATCTCGCCCCTTTCAAATTCATCGGACTCTTCTCTCTTTTCTACGCCGTATCCAAGGCCTTCTTTTATAAGCTTATCTTTTGCCTCTTCTTCCGTCATTCCGACCAGATAAGGCACGCTGACCTGTTTTGTCTCTTCCTCTTCTTTGATCGGACTGTCCACGGAAAGCTTATCCAGAAATCCTTCTGACTTTACGATCATGAAGATCACCACAGCGGCAATAATGATGATAGCCAGCACCACAACTGTCTTCAGAATACTGCTCACAGCAGACCCGCTTCCGTCTCCATTGCCGCGGTTACGGTCATAATCATCATAGTCCTCATCATCATAATCATCATCGTAGCCGCCGTCATCATAATCATCTTCATAATATTCCTGATGGTAATTATTCCTGTTCTGTACCCTTCTCTGATCTTCATCTGACATCATGACTGTCTCATCACCTCCAGGTATATATTCGGGGTTATTTACAAAATCCCCGTCCGGGTCTACCAGGGAACGCTTCAGGTCCATGATCAGTTCCTGACAGTTTTGATACCGGCGTTCCGCATTCTTTTGTGTACATTTTAAAATGATACATTCCAGGCTGTAGGGGATCTCCGGCACTTCCTTTACAGGCGAAGGGATCTCCTCCTGCAGATGCTTGATCGCCACGGATACCGTGGAATCTCCGTCAAACGGCACATGACCCGTGATCATCTCATACATTGTGATCCCGGCAGAATAGATGTCGCTCTTCTCATCCACATTACCGCCCTTGGCATGTTCCGGCGAAGTATAATGTACCGATCCCATCACGTTGGTACTGATAGTCTGTGTGGAAGTTGTGGCCCGCGCAATACCGAAGTCCGTCACCTTCACCTTGCCGTCCTTGGAAATAATGATGTTCTGGGGTTTGATATCCCGATGGATAATGTGCTGGTTGTGAGCCGCCTGGATTCCTGTCGCCATCTGAATGGAGATACTGATGGTCTCATTTGCAGAGAGCTGTCCTTTTTTCTCAATATAATCCTTCAGCGTGATACCTTCCACGAGCTCCATGACCATGTAGTACAGCCCCCGGTCCTGTCCCACATCATATACATTTACCACGTTGGGATGCATCAGTCCCGCAGCCGCCTGTGCTTCGCTCAGGAACTTCTGGATAAAGATCTCATCCGAGCGGTAATCACTCTTGAGCACCTTTACCGCGACGAAGCGGTTCAGCTTGTGGTCCTTCCCTTTATAAACATCCGCCATGCCTCCTGAGCCTACCCGCTCAAGAATTTCATAGCGTTTTCCTAAAAATATACCTTCCTTTAACATATAGTCACCTCATCCGTAAACGGTTCTGTCAGCACGACTCCGATATTGTCTGTACCACCGTTTTCTTTTGCTGCTGCTACAAGAGATGTTCCTGCTTCCACAATATCCCGCCCCCCTTGTACAATATGAAAAAGTTCCTCATCCTCCACCATATTGCTGAGTCCGTCCGTACACATCAATATGATGTCACCCTTTTTCAGACGGTGTTCATAAAAATCAACATCTACCGTATCTTTTGCACCGATCGCGCGGGTAATGATATTTTTATCCGGATGGTGTTTCGCCTCTTCGGGCTTGATCCCGCCGAGACGAACCATTTCTTCTACCAGAGAATGATCCTTCGTGAGCTGAGTGATGCCCTGATTGATCAGGTACAGCCGGCTGTCGCCTACATTGGCAAAATACATCATCTGCCTGACGATCGTTGCCGCCACGACTGTCGTTCCCATTCCCTTCAGATGAGAATCCTGAGAGGCTTTTTTTATGATCTCCTGATTCGCCGTTTTAATAGCTGATACAAGAGCCTTTTCTACATCCTCTTCGCTGCTTTGCTCCAGTTCTCTCTTCAAGACCTCTACTGTATATTTTGAGGCATAATCTCCTGCCTGATGCCCTCCCATGCCATCCGCCACCACAAACAGATTCGGAAGAGGCCCCAGCGGATTGTCTGTTGTATAGACATAGTCCTGATTCACTTGTCTTACCATCCCTACATCCGTGATTGAAAATGTCTTCATAGCTCTGCCTCCTCTATCCGTGTCCGTACATAACTTCTTCTGAGCTGGCCGCAGGCACCGTCGATGTCTGCGCCAAGTTCTCTTCTTAGTGTAACATTTATCCCATATTTTTCAAGTTTATTTTTGAAATTCTGTGCATTTTTCCTGTCAGGCTGTTTCAGATCATACTCTTTTACCGCATTTACAGGAATCAGGTTCAAATGGCAATTTCTGGACCCCAGGATCCTGCCCAGCTCCCGGGCGTCCTCCTCCGTGTCATTCACCCCGCGGATCAGGCTGTATTCAAACGTGATCCTCCGTCCGGTCTCCCGGAAATAATCATCACAGGCTGTAAGCACTTCCTCCAGCTCGTATGCATTTGCCACGGGCATCAAGCGCTTTCTCTTTTCCTGGGTGGCGCCATGGAGGGACAGAGCCAGTGTGATCTGCAGATTCTCTTTGGCCAGTTCATACATCTTCGGAATGATCCCGCAGGTGGAGACCGTGACGCTGCGCTGGCTGATGTGCAGCCCCTCTTCCCCTGTCAGGATCCTCAGAAATGTGAGCAGGCTGTCATAATTGTCCAGAGGTTCCCCGGTTCCCATGACGACCACATGGGATACCCGGTCCCCCATGATCCGCTGAAGCCGGTAGACCTGTCCCAGCATCTCCGAAGGGGACAGGCAGCGAACCAGACCGCCGATGCCCGAAGCACAGAATCTGCAGCCCATCCGGCAGCCTACCTGGGAAGAGATGCAGACGGAATTGCCGTAATGGTAACGCATCCATACACTCTCCACCACGTTGCCGTCGTGGAGGCGGAACAGGAATTTGCAGGTCCCGTCCAGCCGGGATTCCTGCTTTTCCAGCATGACTACGGGGAGAATCTCGTACTGCTCCTCCAGCCTGGCCCTGAGTTCCTTTGAAAGGTTCGTCATTTCTGAAAAACTCTCGGCCAGCCGGACATGCAGCCATTCGTAAATCTGCTTTGCCCGGAAGCTGCGCTCTCCCATAGCCTGTATCTCTGCCTGCAATTGTTCATATGTATATGCACAGATATCCTTTTTCATGTTTCCTGTTTTTCTTCCTTATATTCAGTCTTACCAATGATCTACTAGTTTTTCTGCATACATGCCAGGAAAAAACCGTCGCTTTTATGAATCCCCGGCAATAACTGGAGGCAGCCTTTTTCCTGTACATCGCCCCTCAATTCTTCGCAGAGGTTTTCCCGGATATCACGCATGGAAAATTCCGGGTTCTGCTCCAGGAACCAGTGTACATTATCCAGATTTTCCGCCGGATTCACAGTACAGGTGCTGTACATTAGAGTTCCGCCGGGCTTTACATAGTCTTTTACCGCCGAGAGGATCTCTCTCTGGAGCATTACAAGGCTTGATATGCTCTCTGCCGATGTTTTGTATTTCAGATCCGTCTTCTTGCCCAGGACGCCCAGCCCGGAACAGGGAAGATCTGCGAGCACGATATCTGCTTTCCCGACAGAAGCGGCGTCTGTTTCCCTTGCATCCATCTGTACGGCCCGGATGTTGGCTAGTCCGGATCTGTCAATATTTTCCTGGATCAGCCCTACCTTGTATGCGGTCAGATCCCGTGCTTCCACCATTCCCGTTCCCCCAAGCAGTTCCGCCATGTGTACGGCCTTGCCTCCGGGTGCCGCACAGACATCAATGACCGTGCTCCCCGGTATGGGCGCCGCCGCCTCGCAGACCAGCATGGAACTTACATCCTGGACAGAAAACCGGCCTTCTTGAAAGCTTTTGATCCCCCCCAGATAATCCTGTCCGGAAATATAAAATGCATAGGGAAGATAGGGATGAGGTGTGACGCAGATCCCTTCGGATTTTAGTTCCCTGCAAAGGCTTTCTGCTTCTGCGGGGATGCGTTCCGGTTCCGGCTTCTTGCTGCTTCTGATTTTCTGTAGATCTGTACCCGGTTCCTGCAGGATCCGGCTGCGGATCGTCAGAGGTTTCTCCTTCTGAAAATCCTGCAGCATCCGTTCCACCGTCTGCCTGTCATAGCTTTTCAGCCACAGCTCCAGAATCCAATGTGGCATGGAATACTGAACGGAAAGCCGCTTTGCAGAATCCCTGGGATACTCCACCCCGTCCAGCCCGGCAGCGGTGCTCCGCAGAACCCCGTTGACAAATCCCCGCAGGCCCGAAAAGCCTTTTTTTACGGCAAGCTTGACAGCCTCATTGCAGGCAGCAGAATCCGGCACCGTATCCATGTATTTGAACTGATAGACCGCGCTCCGCAGGATATTGCGGATCACGGGCTTCATTTTTTTTACTTTTACCTTGGAGAACCGGTCCAAAATATAGTCCAGCTCTATCATATGTTCCAGCGTACCTTCCGTCACCCGGGTGATGAAAGCACGCTCCTTTTTATCCAGATACTGATATTTATCCAGGACCTCCCGGAGGACTATGTGGCTGTACTGCCCCTTTTCCGTCACCTCCATGAGGATCCCAAGCACCAGTTCCCGTTCATTTACCGGCTTCGCCATATTCTAT
The DNA here is from genome assembly GCA_000403295.2 of Lachnospiraceae bacterium M18-1. Taxonomy (GTDB): domain Bacteria; phylum Bacillota; class Clostridia; order Lachnospirales; family Lachnospiraceae; genus Schaedlerella. The sequence goes on from KE159610.1 coordinate 429,521, forward strand.
ATATCTCCTATATATTAAAGAATCCTCGCAGCATGATCCGTTTATTTTTGCACGGTCCCCAATGCAGCATGATGCCTTCGGCGGTATGCTGCCGCCAAAGGGCAGCATTCCTCCTCAATCATTCCGCCGTCTGCCTGTGATCAGGAGCAGACGGATCAGCTGCAGGATAGCGGACGCCGCGCTTGCCACGTAGGTCAGCGCCGCTGCACCCAGCACGGCCTTTGTTTGCCGGATCTCCTCCGGATACAGCATGCCGGTCGTCTCCAGCACCTTCACTGCACGGCCGGAAGCATTAAATTCTACCGGCAGCGTCACCAGCTGGAACAGCACGGCTGCGGAAAACAGCAGGATCCCCAGGTTGATAAAAAGGACTGCCGTATTGCTGCCTATAAACAATCCGATCAGGATCAGCGGCCAAGCCAAAGTGGAACCAAAATTTGCCACCGGGACCAGCGCCCCCCTGAACTTCAGCGGTGCGTAACCTGTGGCGTGCTGTACCGCATGGCCGCATTCATGGGCTGCCACGCCGATGGCCGCCACAGATGTCGAACCATAGGTCGAATCGGAAAGACCGAGTGTCTTATTCCTCGGATCATAATGGTCGGTCAGATTGCCCGGAATATGCCGCACGGTCACATCGTAGATTCCGTTGGCCCGCAGGATCCTCTCCGCCGCTTCCCTTCCAGTCAGCCCGGAACGGCTCCTGACCGTGGAATACCTTCGGAACACGCTGTTCACGCGTGAGGAAGCCAGGAGACAGATAGCCACTCCGATCAGAACCAGTATATAGGTCGAATCATATCCCATGTAAAACATTCCCATTTTTTAATCCCTTTCCATTATTTTAATTGATCTGCGCTGCTCCCTGCACAGTGATTGTTATATAGCTGTGATCAGTAAATGGATTACCCGACACTGCCGATCGGCAGCCGGACTGAGTCAGGTTGTCAGGACCGTCCCCGGCACGACCGTATTTCCTCTTAAAAATGCCTGTACATCCATATGCTTTTTACCCGGAAGCTGTACTTCTTTTACCAGCAGCAAGCCGTCCCCGGTCTGCACGGAAAACGAATCCTTCTCCACCGCAAGGATGGTGCCCGGCGCCGCCTTTTCCATAGTATGCCCGGTTTCCTGGCTTCTCACACCGGCTTTCCAGATCTTCATCACTTTTCCATTCCACCGGGTATAGGCGCTGGGCCAGGAATTGAGTCCCCGCACCAGCCGCTCGATCTCGGAGGCAGGCCGGGTCCAGTCAATATTTCCCATTTTTTTATCCAGCATTTTCGCATACGGTGTGGTACTTTCGCCCTGCTTCTGAGGATGCAGGGTCCCGGCTTCCAGTTCCTCCAGAGTCCGCACTGCAAGCCGGGCTCCGGCCTCTGCAAGCTTATCATGAAGGCTCTCCCCGGTCTCCTGCAAAGTGATGGGAACCTCGGTCTTTAAGAGCATATCACCCGTATCCAGCCCTTCATCCATCTGCATCGTGGTCACGCCTGTGACCTGCTCGCCCCGGAGGATGGCCCACTGGATGGGCGCTGCCCCGCGATACTTCGGCAGCAGGGAGGCATGGACATTGATGCAGCCAAAAGGCGTCATATCAAGAATCTCTTTGGGAAGGATCTGGCCGAATGCCACGACCACACAGACATCTGCCTGAAAGCGCTTCAAGTATTCCACGCATTCCGGATTTCTTACCTTTTGGGGCTGAAACACAGGAATCCCGCGGCTCACAGCCGCTTCCTTCACCGGAGGAAACTGCATCTCCTTGCCTCTTCCCTTCGGCTTATCCGGCTGGGTCACGGCCAGGCACACCTCATGCCCCGCTTCCGCCAGCGCTTCCAGCGTTCCCACGGAGAAATCCGGCGTTCCCATAAATATCACTTTCATCTATTCGTCCTCCTCGGATGCGGCATCATGAAGGCCGTCTTCTGTCTGATTTACGTATAATTTTCCTGATAAATGATCGATCTCATGACACAATGCCCTGGCTAAGAGTTCTTCGCCTTCGATCTCAATTTCTTCCATGTCCTCGTTGCGGGCCCGTACCTTCACATAGTTGGGCCTGGTCACGATCCCATATTTTCCCGGGACGCTGATGCACGCTTCCTCTCCTGTCTGAGTACCGGATGTCTCGATCACCTCCGGATTGATCAGTACCAGAGGGCCGTCCCCGATATCGATCACCACGATCTGCTTTAAAATCCCCACCTGGGGAGCTGCCAGTCCCACGCCTGATTTTTCATACATGGTATCCAGCATGTCGTTGATCAATATCCTCGTGCGGATCGTCAGCTTTGGAACCGGCTTGCACGGTTTTGTCAGAATATCATCTCCGATCTCACGAACTTCTCTTATAGCCATAACTCTTCATTTCCTCCTAGTTCATATTTATAATCAGCCTGTCAAAAAACCTGCATAGGATTGAAATCAAACTGAATCCGCATGGTATTAAATCCTGCATTCACTTCAATATATTGTTCCAATCGATTTTTCATCGTTACTAGTGTATCATATCTTTTTGTTTTTAGGTAGACTACTTTTCGATATATATCATTAATTTTTCCGATTCCCGGGCTGGCCGGACCGATCAGCTCCACCTGCTTTTGTCCCTTCACCCGGAGGGCATACTCTTTCAGATACCTGCATCCTGTTTCCAGGAGCGCTTCGTCCCTGCAGCTTACCAGCACTGCCAGCAGATTTTCCACAGGGGGATACCCCATCAGTTCCCGGTAACGGATCTCTTCTTCGTAAAATGCTCCGTAATCCTGAGCCGCCGCCGTCACGATGGCATAATGCTCCGGACTGTAGGTCTGGATCACTGCCTCCCCTTTCTTCTGCCCTCTGCCGGCCCGTCCCGCGGCCTGGGCCAGAATCTGGAAGGTCCGCTCTCCTGCCCGGTAGTCGTCCGCGTACAGGGACATGTCCGCAGCCAGGATGCCGACCAGGGTCACATTTGGAAAATCATGTCCTTTCACGATCATCTGGGTGCCCACCAGCACGTCCGCTTCCTCATTGGCAAATGCAGCCAGGATCTTTTCATGCCCGTCCTTTTCCCGGGTGGTATCCATATCCATCCGCAGCACCCGCGCCTCCGGGAACTGGGACTTAACGATGTCCTCGATCTGCTGGGTCCCTGCCCGAAATTCCCCGATATGTCTGGAGCCGCATTCCGGACAAGTGTCTGGCTTTTCTTCCTCATATCCGCAGTAGTGGCAGACCAGTCTTCCGTTCCGGTGGGAAGATAAAGATACATCACAGTGAGGACATTTTGCCACATAACCGCATTCCCGGCAGGATATGAAACCAGCATAGCCCCGGCGGTTCAAAAACAGCATGATCTGTTCCTTTTTTTCCAGGCGGTCCGCCATCAATTCCTGAAGGCGGATGCTGAGTATGGAACGGTTCCCGTCCTTTAATTCCTGTCTCAGGTCTACAGTATGTACCCGGGCCAGTTCCTGCTGCCCGGAACGATTCTTCATTTCCAGCAGCTGATAGATTCCTGCCTTTGCCCGGTACATGGCTTCCAGGGAAGGGGTCGCGGAGCCAAGCACCACACTGGCCTGCTCCATCTCTGCCCGGGCAATGGCCGTCTCCCGGGCATGGTAGCGGGGCACCTGCTCGCTTTTGTAGGTATTTTCATGCTCCTCGTCGATGACTATAAGCCCCAGGTCCGGAAACGGAGTGAACAATGCGGAGCGGGGTCCGATCATCACGTCGATGTTCCCTTCCTTTGCCCGCATCATCTGGTCATACCGCTCCCCTGCTGACAGCCGGGAATGCATGATGGACACCCGGTCGCCGAAACGGCGGTAAAACCGCATGACGGTCTGGAAGGTCAGCGCGATCTCCGGAATCAGCACAATGGCCTGCCGCCCTGTCTCTACTGCCCGGCGGATCATCTCGATATAGACCTCCGTCTTGCCGCTGCCGGTGACGCCGTGGATCAGGTAAGTCCCATACACCCCTTTTTCATAGTCTTCCCAGAACCGGCTGACGGCATACTGCTGCTCCTCCGTAAATGTGACAGGCTTCGGAGCCGCTTCCCTGTGCTTCACCGGATTCCGGTATACCCGCTCCGATTCCAGCACGGCCACCCCCTGCTCCTCCAGCGCCCGTACCACGGAAAGGGGAATGTTCAGCTTTTTATTGACCAGCTCATAGTCCAGCACCGGGTCATCCAAAAGCGCCGCCAAAAGTCTGGCCCTGGCCCTCTGGTTTTTATGCAGGTAGTATTCCAGCTTCTGCCGTCCTTCCTCCCCATCCAGAAGAAGGCGCAGCTTCTTTTTCACCTTTTCCCTCTCCTGCTGCCGGATCGGCAGGACCATCTTCAATGCCTGGATCATCGTGCCGCCGTAGTGGTCCTTCATCCAAGCCGCAAGGGCCACCAGCTTTCCCTCAATGGCAATTCCTTTTTGGGAAATGTCCCGGACCTCCTTGATCTTCGCAGGGTCATAGTCACACTGTTCTGCAAAGCCGATGACATAGCCTTTGGTCAGCCGGTTTCCTTTTCCAAACGGAACCTCCACCTCGCAGCCTGCCGCAAGGATGCCTTCCAGACGCGGGGGAACGGCGTATTGAAATATCTTATCCAGTTTTTCATGAGTGATATCTATGATAATATTTGCGTACATGAAAATCCTTACGGCCCCTCTCTACGACAGTTCCTCCAGCACCTCCGCGATGAGCACCCGTTCGTCCATGGGATATTTTTTCCCTTTGATCTCCTGGTAATCCTCATGCCCTTTTCCGGCCAGCACGATCACATCCCCCGGCTGCCCGTTGGCAATGGCATACTTAATGGCTTCTTTGCGGTCGCAGATCTCCACATATTTTCCGGAGGTTTTTCCGATCCCGGCCTTGATGTCGTCGATGATGGCCTGGGGTTCTTCAAACCGTGGATTGTCGGATGTGATGATGGACAGGTCCGCCAGCCGCCCGGACACCTCGCCCATCTCATATCTGCGGTCTTTGGAACGGTTGCCCCCGCATCCGAAAAGGCACACCAGACGGGCAGGGCGGTATTCCTTTAATGTCGTCAAAAGGCTTTCCAGGCTCATGGCGTTATGGGCATAATCGATCATCAGGGTAAATTCATCAGATACCTTTACCATCTCGATCCGCCCCTTCACCTTCGCCGCCTTCAATGCCTTTTGGATCACCTCGGGCTGAACTCCGAAATGTCCGCACACTGCAATGGCTGTCAGGGAATTATATACGCTAAACGTCCCCGGGATATCGATTTCCACATCAAAATCCATCTTTCCGCTGACATGATATGCCACTCCTAAGTAGCCTGGCCTGGATACCAGGCGGGTATCCTCCGCCCGGAGGTCCGCTTTTTCCGAAAGTCCGAAGGTTTCCACCCGGCAGTCCGCTCCCCGGAACACGTCCTCATACCAGGGATCGTCTATATTGGCGATGCCCAGCCTGCACTGGCGGAAAAGCAGTCCCTTGCACCGCTTGTAGTCCTCAAAATCCTTATGCTCGTTGGGGCCGATATGGTCATGGCCCAGGTTGGTGAAAATCCCGATCTCAAATGGGATCCCTGCGGTCCGATGCAGCATCAGTCCCTGGGAGGAGACCTCCATGACCACGCTGTCACAGCCGGCCTCCACCATTTCTGCAAAATACTTGTGGATGGTGTAGGACTCCGGCGTAGTGTTGGCTGCCGGAATCTTCTTTTCCCCGATGACCGCCTCGATGGTCCCGATCAGCCCTACCTTGTGTCCCACATCCTCCAGGATGGACCTGATCATATAGGTGGTGGTGGTCTTGCCTTTCGTTCCGGTGATGCCGATGATCTTTAATTTTTCCGCGGGATAGCCGAAATAAGCGGCAGACATCAGCGCCAGCCCGTAGCGGGTGTCCTTCATCCGGATCACGGTCACGTTCTTTGGTACATCGACTTCTTTTTCTACAATCAAGGCCGAAGCGCCTTTTTCAGCGACCTCCCGTGCAAACCGATGTCCGTCCGAAACCGCGCCGCTGATACAGACAAACGCAGCGCCCTCCTCCGCCTTTCGAGAATCGTTAATCAGGGTCGATATCTCAATCTGGTCGCTGCCCTGTATCACTTCGTATTGTAAACGTTCTAATAACTGGCTCAGTCTCATGTGTGTTCCTCCTTGAAAGAGCATGATTCCATCACGGTCCGAACAGCCGCAGACTGTTTCACACTGCTGTAAACAGCAATATTTTCAAGCCTGTGCTATCGAACCGATATATTTTTCCTTGTATAGAATACCACAAAGAAGCCCGGGTTGCAAATAGTTACTGTTCACACCCTGACCGGGTGCTCACAGTAACGAATCCGGCCCATTTTAAGCCGTCTTCGGCGAGGGGCTGGATTCGTTACAGTTCGCGGCCGGTCGGGCCGTGAACTGTAACCAGTAACCTGCTTTACAAATCCCGCATTTCGTGGCATACTTAGTAACTATGAAGCCGCAGACCACGGCTATTATCCTGTGAACTGCGGCATGACAGATGCAGAAACCCTACACATTGTTTACATCATTTTATGGAGTGATCATTCATGAAACATATTATCTTATTTTTTTTGAAACCTTTGTCATTTCTTCCCGCCCTTGCCATGATGTGCGTCATCTACGGCTTTTCAGCCCAGGATGGCAGCGCTTCGGGCAATATGAGCTATCAGGTCAGCTATAAGATTGTGGAGATTGGAAATGAAATCCTGGATAAAGGACTGGATGAGACACAGATCGCGGATTGTGCGGACCAGATCGGATATCCGGTCCGGAAGCTTGCACATATGACGGAATATTTCCTGCTGGCTGTTGCGGTTTCCTTTCCATTTTATGTATACGGGCTGCGGGGATTCCCGCTGATGCTGGTGGCCGGGTTTATCTGCGTCGCCTTTGCGGCGGGGGACGAATATCACCAATCCTTTGTTGCCGGGCGCGGCCCCTCGGTAAAGGATGTGGGCATCGACAGCATCGGCGCCTTTTTCGGAATCCTGACCGTCCAGATCATCTGCTGGGTCTTCCTGGCCCCGGCCCGCTCTGCCAGAAGGCAGGAGGAATTTGCCTACCGAAAGCGGGCCAGGCGGGAAGAGGCACAGAGGCGGCGGGAATACATACGCCGGCAGGAGGCCACGCAGCGCAGACGATCGCGGTATTAGGAACCGCAAAAAATAGTAAGCGATTTTTGCACAATTCCTTAGCATAGACAAACGAAAACATCCGCTTTCCTTCCGCAGTTTTCATGCTGTCATATCGGAAAGCGGAAGTTTTTGCTTCATATGATTCCTCCTATGATGATTTCCACCATGTCTCTCAAAGACAAAGCCCGCTATACTAATTACACAATCATCAATCAATTTTATATTGTTTGACCCAGCCCCTTTGAATCACTATTTTACTTTCTTCATCCTGCTGGCCTTCATCACCGCGTCATCCCCATATTTTTCTTTGATCTGATTCATTGCCGCATTCAGCCTCTGCCTCTTTTCATCCACAGGCTTTTGCGGCTCCAGATCAAAGATGGACATCTGCTCCGGCTCCCCCGCGTCCACCAGCTTTGCCGTGCGGAGCCCTAAGAGACGCACCGGCTCCCCGGTCCATGCCTCCTGAAACAGCCTGCATGCGGTATCCAGCAAGACCTGCTCATCACTGGTGGGTTTCGAAAGCTGGGTCTGATGGGACATGGACTGAAAATCATGATATTTTATCTCCATGCTGACCATGTTCGCCTTCTGCCCGGCTTTGCGCAGCCTCCTTCCCACACTTTCCGCCAGCCCGGCGAACACCTCCCTGACCTCCTCATAGGTGGCGGCATCCTCCGCCAATGTTGTGGAATTTCCGATTCCCTTGGCTTCTGTCTGCTCCCATTGGACAGGCGAATGGTCGATTCCATTTGCAAACTCCCACAGCATTTTCCCGTGGCTTTTCAGATGCAGCTCGATCAGGCTTAAGTCCGCGTTTGCCAGATCTCCGATGGTATTGATCTCCAGTTTTTTCAGCGCCTCCACACTGGAACGCCCCGCCATAAATAATTCTCCCAGAGGCAGAGGCCACATTTTCACGGGCACTTCCCTTAAAAACAGGGTATGTACCTTGTCCGGCTTTTCAAAATCCGAGGCCATTTTTGCAAGCAGCTTGTTCTCCGAGATCCCGATATTCACTGTGAAGCCAAACCGCTCCCGGATCCCGTTTTTCATCAGAAACGCGGCGTCCAGCGGGGAAGGAAACCTGTCTGCAATCTCTGTAAAATCCAGGTAGCATTCGTCCACGCTGACCTGCTCGATCTTCGTGGTAAAGCCGCGCAGATATTCCATCAGCTTTTGGCTTTTTTCCCGGTACATCCTGTGGTTTGGCGGCTCCATCACCAGATTGGGGCATTTTCGGAATGCGTTCACCACAGGCTCCCCGGTGCGGATGCCGTACTTCTTGGCAGAGATGGACTTGGCCAGGACCACGCCGTGGCGGGACTTCTTGTCTCCGCCGATGATAGACGGAATCTCCCGCAGATCCACCTCTGCCCCGTTCTTCAATTGCTCTACCGCCGTCCAGCTTAAGTAGGCGGAGTTTACATCTATGTGAAAAATGACTGGTGACATGGCATGATTCGATTCCCTTCAAAATAATCTGTGATACGTTTTAAACTTTTTCCTTTTTTTCAAGCTCACCCTTTCCATCTGCGCCTCCTGTCATGATTTTTACCCGCTCTTCCTTCACAAACACCGATTGATACTGCTCCAGCCCGAACCTGCGCACGAACAGCTCACATTTGCAGAGGAACAAATAGTACGGATTCACTCCTTCCCCAAACAGACCTTCAAAATTCCCCTGGCCTTTGGAGATGACCACATCGGCGTCCAGAAGCAGCCGCCTTGTCTGCCTGCCGAACCGCTTGAGGACCGTGCCCGGCGCCCCATTGTCATTTCCCACACAGGGCACCAGGTCTGTAAGTCCTACTTCCCGCGCATCTTCCATGGTAGCGTCATTGATCACGTCATCTCCTCTGACGATGGCCGTGATCTGCAGACTCGGATAGCTTTCTTTCAAAAAACGAATCAACACCTTGTCCAATACGATCTCTCCGCAGTTGTCGGTCAGGTAGACCATCCTTCTTGCCTTTTTCAGATCCTGCTGAAATGCCTGGTACTCCTCCTGCGGAACCGTCTCCGAAGCCGCCTTTTCCAGCAGCGCTTCGAAGGTCTGCTCCGTAACATGCTCCACGGCGGAAAAGTCGATATAATTTGCCGCACAGACGTACTTGATGCTCTCCTCCACCGGATCCTCGGTCTCCCGGATCCTTGCCGACAGTTCTTTTTCCTTTGCCAGAAGCAGCTGGTTATACTTATGTTTGATCTGTGTGTAGTCTTCCGCTTCTCCCCAGAAGTCCTCATACAGCCGTCCGATCTTCTCCGCAAGCCACGGCGATGACTCCGAACGCCCGTGCCTGTAGAGTATTTCCAGTACCCGGTGCATATAGTCGGATTTTTTATGTTCATCCGGAAACGGCCGGATCAGCTTTTCCTGCTTGTCGATCATACAGGCGATACACATGGAATTTGCTTGCATTTTTTATTACCTCCACATCTTCACAAATACACGAATGTTTCTTTCCTGTATTTTACTCCAAATCCGACAAAAAATCATCTATTTCTTTTCCCCGTTCCATCTGATGTCTCAGCTTCCGGTTTTTTACGGTGTCAAAAATAATGGAAAAATCGTAATCCTCCGGATACAGCTCCTCCGCCTGCACATGGAGCTTGATCCGTTTCTGGTTGATCCAGATCTTTTTATCCTGCAGCTGCACCCGCAGGACACCCTTTTCGTTCATCGGCTGGCACACGATCCCGATCTTTTTGTCCGGATACACCATCACACTGTCTCCCCTCTGGAATTGCCTGCTCTTGGACTGTGTCGGCCTCTGGGGCTTTCTCCTTCGGATTCCCGGCGTGTGGATCTTTTCCAGCCGGTTCTCTGACGCCGCAAGTTCCAGTTTTTCCGGAATCTCCCGGCTCCCATAGGCAGCCTTCATGGCGGTCCGCAGCATTTCTCCGGGCATCCCCATCCGTCCCGCGATATAAAACGCGCAGCTGTCCCCCGCCTCTCCGATGATCAGCTGGTATAAGGGCTTCAAACTGTCCCGGTCAAAGGTCATCCTGGCGTTTACGATCTCTTCTCTCTGATCCGCGTATTGCTTGACCTCCGGATAATGGGTCGTGACCAGGAACAGCGCCCTGCTTTTCCGCAGTTCTTCCAGGATCGCAACGGCGATTCCCATGCCTTCCGCCGGGTCTGTGCCGGATCCCAGTTCATCCATCACCACAAGGCTGTCCTGGTTCACCCTTTTCAGGATATCCAGTACATTTGCGATATGGGCGGAAAAGGTGGAAAGATTCTCGGACAGATTCTGCCCGTCCCCGATATCGCACAGAAAATTGCTGTTCATGCAGATGTCTGCCTCCCGGCAGGCGGTATGCAGGCCGCACTGGGCCATCATACAGTTCAGCGCTACGGTCTTGAGAGCAACGGTCTTTCCGCCTGTATTGGGTCCTGTAATGACGATCCCCCGATATCCTTTTCCGATCTCGAGCTGGAGCGGCACACATTCCTCCCGGCTCATCAGCGGATGCCGCCCGTCCCTCAGCACCATGTAATGATCCGTGTTGATCACAGGCTCTGTTCCGCCGTATTCCAGGCTCAGTCTGCCCTTGGAAAAAATGTAGTCCAGCTTTTCCATGGTGCGGATATCCTGCTCCAGGACCTCAGCCTGGTCTGCGATCATGGCAGAAAGCTCGTATAGGATCCGGCGTTCCTCATTTTCCGCATAGACATAGAGAAGCTGCAGCGCCTCAAAATAGCGCCCAACAGAAACCGGCTCCATAAACAGGGTGTTTCCCGTGGAAGACTTGTCGATCACGGTCCCTTTGATCTTAAACTTATATTCCTTTTTCATCGGAATGCAGAGATGTCCGTTCCGCATAGTGCAGAAATTGTCTGATAAACATTCCTTGTTGGCGCGCATCACCGCATCGGCCTTCTCCCGCATCCCCCGCACATTGGTTTCGATTTCGTTCCGGAACGATTTCAGTAATTTGGAGGCATTATCATCCACCCTTCCGTTTCGGATCTGGAGGCCAATCATATCCTTCACATCCTCAAGCCCGTTCAGATTTTCTTCATAATATGCCAGCGAGATCTCCCATTGTTTCGCCCGGCTCAGATAGCTTTTCAGCCGGATAACGGCGGCAAGCGACTGCTCCATCTCTTCTAGCTGTGCAGCGGACAGACAGTCTCCCTTTACCGCCGCCTGAACCGATTCCCGGATTCCCTCCAGGGAGACCAGCGGAGGATTTCCGTGGTTTTCGATCAGCTTCCTGGCTTCGCTTGTTTCCCTCAGCTTTGCCCGCAGTTCGCTTTCGGACAGAAAGGGCTGTGTATTTTGGATCGCTTCCTTTGCCCATTCGGTCAGGGCCAGTCCGGCCCACCAGTTTTTCATCTTGTCAAATTCTATGATTTCTTCTATATTTGTCATTTTCTGATTCAACCTTTCTTTCGTTTCATTTTTTAGATCTGCAAGAAATGCTTAATGGATGACAGGACTATGTCCTGAGAACAAAGAGTTTCGCTTGCGAAACTCGCGCCTGCGGCGGTCGCATTGCGACATCTACCTCATACGCCGCACAGCGCTCTCCCCGGAGGGTTTTTGTTCTATAGGAAAATTCGGAGAAGTTTCCTATAGAACAAAAAAATATGGTTTCCGCCCATTACAAACAGACTGAAACCATGGATTCTCTGAAAAACTGTACGGAAGGCCTTCCGCTGGCAGCCTTTCCGCGCGCTGTGGTATTCAGGGCAGCAGATCGCAGACACATCTGCTGTTCTGAAAGCAACAAAAAAGTATGACAAATACAGCCATACTTTCCCTATCCTATATGATCGCAATAAGACAGTTAAATCCCGGTGTATGCAGTATTCTGTAAGGCAGAAACAACCGGCATGCAGTCATGCCGAAAAGGGTACTCAAATAAAACACGATACTTCCCGTGCTTCCCCTTTTTCATTCAATTGCTTTTTGTCTTTACAGAACGACTAACATCCACACACCTGCCTTTTTTATATTCCCAAAGGGCATCCCCGCATTTCTTTCTGCGGACTTCACCCGGTAGAGTACGCGTTTATCTTAACCTGATATCCTGCTTTTGTCAATACTTTATAATCAAAAAAGGACTCCCGATCACTCTCGGAAGTCCCATAAATTTTATATCTCTTTATTCTGCAGTCTCTGCGTCTTCTTCATCCGTAGTCTCTGCGTCTGCGGAATCCTCGTCAGTAGCCTCTGCATCTGCGTCTTCACCATCTGTGGTTTCTGCATCTGCAGCTCCCCCTTCTGTGATATCAGCATACATGAAGTGCCAGTATCCGTATGGTGAATGCCAGGATCCTGTGATCTTGTCGCTCTGCAGCCAGAAGTCATTGTAGTAAGCTACCGGAACACATCCTGTCTCTTCCATCAGGATATCCTCTGCATCATGAAGCGCCTTGGAACGCTCTTCCGGATCCAGTGTAGATCTGGACAGTTCCATTGCAGCATCGTAATCCGCATTGTTGAACTTACCGTCATTGTTTCCGTTTGTAGAATACAGCAGGTCTAACATATTGGAAGGATCGCTGTAGTCTCCAACCCATCCGTTACGGGAAGAATCATAGTCTCCGTTACGACGCATCGGTGTGAAGCTTGCCCACTCTACGATATCAACCTTTAAGTCAATACCGAGCTCTGCCCATGCTTCCTGCAGATATTCAGCAACTACCTTGTGGTAACTGGCATCATTGGTGGAATATGTGATAGCCGGAAGTCCTTCTCCGTTCTCATAGCCAGCTTCCTTCAAGAGCTTTTTCGCTTCTTCCAGGTTTGCTTCGTGGTTATTGATGTCAATGTATGGCTGGCCGCCGTTTGCATTTTCAATAAACTCCTTGCCGTCCATATCTATCCAGCCAGGTCCCATGAAGTTGCTTGCCGGTGTGTAAGTTCCCTGCATCAATGTATTTGCAACATAGTCGCGGTCGATCGCAAGGCTCAGTGCCTTACGCACGTTCTTATCTGAGAACGGCTCTCTGTTAATGTTCAGGCTCAGATAGTAGGTTCCGATGATCGGATCTACGTAATAATCATCATTTCCTTCCAGAGACGGAATTTCTTCGGTAGGAACATCTTTGATCATCAAAACTTCGCCTGTCTGATATGCACTGTAGGACGCATTTGCATCTTCGATCAGGTTGAACTTAATACCGTCCAGCTTGATCGCGTCTGCATTCCAGTAATTCGGGTTCTTTCTCATCAGGATATGTGATCCAGGAACCCACTCAGAGATATAGAATGATCCATTAGAGATATAGGTCTCTGCTGAAGTTGCCCATCCGTCGCCGTTTGCTTCGATGGTTGCTTCCTGTACCGGGCTCAATGTAGCAAATGCTGCAAGGCTTCCGAAATAGGTACACGGATTGCTTAATGTTACAACCAGAGTCTGATCATCCTCTGCCTTTACCTGGAGCGCATCCAGATCTCCTTCAGTTGCTTCTTTATAGCCTTTTACCATACCCAGTACGGTCTCCGCATAAGGAGCGGCAACCTCCGGGTCACACACACGCTTCCAGCTGTAAACGAAGTCATTAGCTGTCAGGTCGGAACCATCAGACCATTTCAGGCCATCCCTTAAATGGAATGTCCATGTCAGGCCGTCCTCACTGGTATCCCAGCTTTCTGCCTGTCCTTCTACAAGCTGTCCATCCTGGTCAACTGTGAGAAGACACTCGAAGGAGTGCAGCAGCATATTACCTCCGTCTACCGCGCTGTTCAGCGCCGGATCGATCGTCTCGGGGTCCGGTCCGATCTGAACGGACAGGATCTTCTCTTCAGAGCCTGAGCTCTCATCAGTACCTTCCGTACTGCTCTGGGATGAATTATTATCCCCCCCCTGGTCATTGCCGCCACCGCAGGCTGCCAGGCTGAAAGCCATTGTAGTCGCCAGTAATAAAGCGATTACTTTCTTTTTCATTGTATATCCTCCTTTTTTACTTTGAGCGCTTCCGAATAAACGGGCGCTCTGTTTTCTATAAACAATACGGACGCATATTCTGGCATCTATATTTGTTTATCATAACCAACGCCGGTCAAAAATATCCGTCTCTTTAACCCAGAAGTTCAATATGATGACAGGCTGAGAAATGTCCTCTGTCCACCTCGCGCCATCTTGGCGTCTCCCGGGCGCATTTTTCGTCTGCATAAGGGCATCTGGTACGGAACCGGCAGCCGGACGGCGGATTCAACGGACTCGGCACATCTCCCTGGAGCGCGATACGCTTGCTCTCCTTTGCAATCTTCGGATCCGCAATTGGGATCGCGGAGATCAGACTTTTCGTGTAAGGATGCAGGGGATGGGTGATCAGTTCATAGCTGTCCGCAAGCTCTACCATACGTCCGAGGTACATTACACCAATCCGGTTGGAAATATGCTTCACCGCTGAAAGGTCATGTGCAATGAACAGATAGGTCAGCCCCATCTCCTCCTGCAGGTCCTCAAACATGTTGATGACCTGTGCCTGAATGGACACATCCAGCGCCGAGATCGGTTCATCGCAGACGATAAACTCCGGCCTTACCGCAAGGGCCCTTGCGATACCCACACGCTGTCTCTGTCCGCCGGAAAACTCATGAGGATATCGGTTGGCATGCTCAGAGTTCAGTCCCACCCTTCGGAGCATTTCTATAATAATATCATAGCGTTCCTGTTTATTCGCCGCCATCTTGTGGACGTCGATCGCCTCACCGACGATATCCCCGACCGTCATACGCGGATCAAGGCTGGCGTATGGATCCTGGAATACGATCTGCATCCGCTTCCGGTAAGGAAGCATATCCGCAAACTGCTTTTTCTCCACATCAAAAATCACTTCATTATCGTAAACAAATCTTCCACCAGTCGGCTCATACAGCCGAAGCAGTGTACGTCCGGTGGTCGTCTTGCCGCAGCCGGACTCCCCTACCAGTCCCAGGGTCTCTCCTTTGCCGATCGTAAAGGACACATCGTCTACTGCCTGGATATATTTTTTATTTTTCCCAAAGCCTCCTGCCGGGAAATACTGCTGTAAATGCTCTACCTGTATGAAGCTGTTCTTTTTCTCGCTCATTTTGCAGCTCCTTTCTCCATTTCCTCCTTCTGGATCAGCCAGCACTGTGTATAATGGATCCGGTCAAAATTGGTGACCGGAGGCATCTCCCGCAGACAGATCTTCATGCACTCCTCACATCTGGGTGCAAAGGGGCATCCCTTGGGAGGATTCAGCATGTCAACCGGCGTTCCTTCAATGGGAACCAGCCTTTCATGCTCTTTTGCGTCAATTCTCGGAATGGAGCGGATCAGCCCCTTCGTATACTGGTGCTTCGGATTGTAGAAAATATCATCCGCCGTGCCGTATTCGATCACTTTTCCCGCATACATGACCGCGATGCGCTCACACATGCTGGCTACCACACCCAGGTCATGGGTGATCATAATGATCGCCATCCCCAGCTTATCCTTTAATTCCATCATCAGTTCCAAGATCTGCGCCTGGATGGTCACGTCCAGAGCGGTAGTCGGCTCGTCCGCGATCAGGAGCTTTGGCTCGCAGGCAAGCGCGATGGCAATCATCACACGCTGTCTCATACCGCCGGAAAGCTCATGGGGGTATTGTTTCAGACGCTTCTCAGGCTCGTTGATCCCAACCAGCTCCAGAAGCTCCTTTGCCCGCTCCTTCGCCTGCGCCTTCGTCTTGTCTGTATGGAGCAGCACTGCCTCCATGATCTGGTTTCCGATCGTATATACAGGATTCAGGCTGGTCATGGGATCCTGGAAAATAATCGAGATTTCATTTCCGCGGATCTTCCGCATCTCCTTATCTGTCATCTGATCCACCTGATGGCCGTTAAAATACAGGCTTCCCCCGATCAGCTTGCCAGGATAAGCCGTCAGCCCCATCAGGCTGTATGCTGTTACAGATTTGCCAGAACCGCTTTCTCCAACGATTCCCAGCACTTCTCCTTCTCTTAAATGGATGGAAACATCATTCAGAGCTTTCACTTCTCCTGCAGGTGTGAAAAAGGAAAGCCGTTCGTTTTTTATATCTACAAGATACTCTGACATATATTCCTCATTTCCGCATAGCTGAAGCTATGCTGCTTTTCCTAATTCTCTCATGAGGACCGCCGGGCCGCATGTAAATGCCGCGTCAGACCGCCAGTCCTTCACTGGACAGATACCTATTCCTAATTCTTCAGCTTCGGGTCAAATGCGTCCCGGAGTCCGTCACCCAGCAGGTTAAAGCTCAGGATGATCAAACTGATCAAAATCGCAGGAATAAACAGCAGGTACGGATACGTATTCATGCCGTTGATCGCGTCGCTCGCAAGACTCCCAAGGGACGGCAGCGGAACCGCCACACCCATTCCCAGAAAGCTCAGAAAGCTTTCCGTAAAAATCGAAGAAGGAATCTGCAGTGTCGTAGTTACGATCAATGTACCAATACAGTTTGTCAGCAAATGCTTTTTAATGATCTTGCCATTGCCCACACCCAGCGCCCTGGCTGCTGTCACATATTCACTCTCTTTGAGCATCAGCACCTGGCTTCTGACCATTCTCGCCATACCAACCCAGTACAGCAGGGCAAATACCACGAAAATACTGATCAGGTTCTCACCGACGATCCCGACCCATGAAAAGCCCGGCACATCTTTTAACCGGCTCAAGGGATCCTTTAATGCAAAGGACAGCAGGACGATCAGCAGAATATCCGGAATCGTATAAATGATATCCACGATCCGCATCATCACAAGGTCTACCCAGCCGCCGAAAAATGCAGCGATCGAGCCATAGGTAGAACCAATGATCAGGATAATGCCTGTGGCGATCAAACCTACCAGGAGAGAGATACGGCTTCCCATCATAACACGGATCGCATAGTCGCGCCCCATCTTATCGGTTCCGAAAATGTGCGGAAACACCTTTTCCCCGGCATCGATCCTGGCCTGCTCTTCCTCCGAGTATTCCATCGGAGCCAGGTTGTTGGCTCCCTTCATCTGGTCCTTATAAGAATAAGGGTAAAACGAAGGAACGATAAATGAGAAAATCATGACAAGTATTACAACCACAAGACTTGTCATTGCTACTTTATTTTTTACAAGGCGGCGTCCGCCGTCCTTCCAGAAGCTCACACTTTCCCGCATGATGACCTGGCTTTGCTTCTCTTCTTCTGTTGCAGGCAGGAAATCCTCAGGATTAAGTTTCAGCTGAAAGCTGACCGGATTCTCTTTCATGATCACTGCACTCCTTACTTTAGTTTAATTCTCGGGTCTACGATCTTATATACAATATCCACGACTACGTTCATCACAATGATCAGAGTTGCAAGGAAAATCGTAGTTCCCATGATCAGTGTATAATCACGCCCGTTGATGGCGCCGATAAACTCACCGCCAAGCCCCGGGATCGTAAAGATCTTTTCCACAACAAAGCTTCCTGTTACCGTATAGGCAAGCATAGGGCCTACGTAAGTCACTACAGGCAGAATCGCGTTGCGGAGGGCATGCTTAAATAAGGAAACAAATCCTGACACACCTTTTGCCTTTGCTGTACGCATATAGTCCTGTCCCAGCACGTCCAGCATGGAAGACCGCATCAGTCTCATGATATATGCGGTCGGATAGAAGGACAATGCCATGACCGGCATGATATAATGCTTCCATGTTCCGATCCCAAGCGTTGGGAGCACTCTCAGCTTCACACCGAAGAAATACAGAAGCACCGTGCAGATTACAAAGCTGGGGACCGCAATCCCACAGGTCGCTACTACACTGATCAAACTATCCAGGAACTTTCCTCTCTTCAAGGCCGCGATACAGCCCAGGGGGATCCCGATCGTCAGGGCAACCAGTACGGATATGCCTCCCACTCTGGCTGATACAGGAAATTTCATTAAGATAATGTCCGTCACGGTACGTCCGCGCTGCTTTAAGCTGTCGCCGAGGTCACCTTGCAGGGCATCGCTGATATACGTAAGATATTGTTGAAATAAAGGCTTGTCCAGGCCGTACTTAGCCTCCAACGCCGCCGTTGCCTGAGGACTGATCGCCTTCTCTGAAAGGAACGGCCCGCCGGGAACCATATTCATCAGGAAAAATGTGATGGTCGCGACTGCCCATATCGTCACAATGGCAAGACCGATTCGCTTTGCAATGTACTTTAACATGCTTTCCACTCCTTATCTTAATGCATTCCGGAAAACTTTCCGCGCGTGATTCCGAAAATACATCCTATTAAAAATAAGGAACACTACTCAATGACAAACACTCAGCGTTCCTCACTGCGAATTATAATAGCAAATTAATAACGTTTTGTCAATCCTTCATGACAGTAAAGCAATAAAATACCGACAATTTTTTCCAAATAAATTCGTTTTTTTCTTGCATAATGCCGTTATTTTTAACAAAATGAATCTTTTTTATCAATCATTTTTCAAAAAAAGGACAAAGAAAAGAAGATTCTCCGGTGATATTCACTTTAGGAATCGTGCCCGTCCGCCCAGGAAGCAAGAAGCTGACCGGTAAAGCTGGAAAAAGCTGAACTCTGCTCTAACCGTCTCAGACGAAGTTCAGCTTTTTCTCTTCATTTAAAAGATATTCCGTCAGCGCATACATCGGCCTTCCAGTTTTCCGTCAGCCACATCAATCACGATCGTATCACCCCGGCCCACATTTCCTGCCAGGATCAGCTTCGCAGCCAGAGTCTCCACATTTTTCTGAAGGTACCGCTTCAGCGGCCGCGCGCCGTACATGGGATCATATCCTCCTTCCACCACAAAACTCTTTGCGCTTTGTGTCAGTTCGATGGACAGCTCCTTTTCCGCCAGACGTCTGTTGACATCCGCCACCAGCAGGTCAATGATCCCGTTGATATTGGACTTTGTCAGCGGTTTGAACATGATGATCTCATCCAGCCGGTTCAAAAATTCGGGCCGGAAATGCGCCCGCAGTTCGTTCATTACCATGGACTGGCTTTCCTCTGTCAGCGTCCCGTCCTCCTGGATGCCTTCCAGCAGGAAATGTGCTCCGATGTTGGAGGTCATGATCAAGATGGTGTTCTTAAAGTCCACCGTCCGCCCCTGGGAATCGGTGATCCGCCCGTCATCCAATACCTGCAGAAGCACATTGAATACATCCGGATGTGCTTTTTCCACCTCATCAAACAGCACCACAGAGTAAGGCTTCCTGCGGACCGCCTCGGTAAGCTGTCCGCCCTCGTCGTATCCTACGTATCCCGGAGGCGCTCCGATCAGGCGGGATACGGAATATTTCTCCATATACTCGCTCATATCAATCCGGACCATATTGTTTTCGTCGTCAAACAGACTCTGCGCCAGCGCCTTTGCCAGCTCGGTCTTGCCTACGCCGGTGGGGCCGAGGAACAGGAAGGACCCAATGGGCTTAGAGGGATCCTTGATCCCGGCTTTGGACCGGATGATGGCCTCTGTCACAAGCTCCACGCCCTGCTCCTGGCCGATCACCCGCCTATGCAGTTCGTCCCCCAGATGCAGCGTCTTGCTCCGTTCACTCTCGTTCAGCTTCGCCACCGGGATTCCTGTCCAGCGGGAAATGATCCTGGCAATCTCTTCATCCGTTACGGCTTCATGTACCAGAGAGAGTTCCTTCTCTTTTACCCGTTCTTCTTCGGTTTCCAGTTGTTTCTTTAACTGGGGCAACCTGCCGTACTGCAGCTCCGCCGCCTTATTCAGGTCGTAATCCTGCTGTGCCTTCTGAATCTCCTTGTTGACCTGCTCAATCTCCTCCCGGATCTTCTGCACCCGCTCCACAGAGGATTTTTCATTATCCCACTGGGCCTTTTTCCCGGAAAATTCCTCCCGCAGCTCTGCCAATTCTTCCTGCAGATGGATCAGACGCTCCTGGCTCAGACGGTCGTCTTCCTTTTTCAGAGCCTCCTCTTCAATCTCCAGCTGCATCACCCGCCGGCTCAGTTCATCCAGTTCTGTTGGCATGGAATCCAGTTCCGTCTTGATCAGCGCACAGGCCTCGTCCACCAGGTCGATGGCCTTATCCGGCAGAAACCGGTCGGATATATACCGGTGGGAAAGCATGGCCGCAGCGACCAGCGCACTGTCCGTGATCTTCACACCGTGAAATACTTCATAGCGTTCTTTGAGGCCTCGAAGGATGGAGATCGCGTCCTCCACCGTCGGTTCTTCTACCAGTACCGGCTGGAATCTGCGCTCCAGCGCCGCATCCTTTTCGATATACTGGCGGTACTCGTCCAGCGTGGTGGCGCCGATACAGTGCAGCTCCCCCCGGGCCAGCATGGGCTTTAGCATATTGCCCGCATCCATGGCGCCGTCTGTCTTGCCTGCTCCAACGATGGTATGCAGCTCATCAATGAAAAGAATGATCCTGCCGTCGCTGTTCTTCACTTCCTCCAGAACGGCTTTCAGACGTTCCTCAAATTCTCCCCGGTATTTTGCTCCGGCAACCAGAGCGCCCATATCCAGGGAAAAAATGGTCTTCTCCTTCAGTCCCTCGGGCACGTCCCCTTTTACGATCCTCTGTGCAAGCCCTTCCACGACAGCTGTTTTACCGACACCCGGCTCCCCGATCAGCACCGGATTGTTCTTCGTCTTCCGGGACAGGATCCTGACCACATTGCGGATCTCCTCATCACGGCCGATGACCGGATCCAGCTTCTGGTCCCGCGCCCTCTCTACCAGATCCTGTCCGTACTTGTTCAATGTATCGTAAGTTGCCTCCGGATTGTCGCTGGTCACCCGCTGGTTGCCCCGAACAGAGGACAATGCCTGCAGGAATCCTTCCCGGCTGATGCCCATTTCTTTCAGAAAAGCTTTCATCTCCCGGCCGGCATATTTCAACAGTGCAAGGAAGAGATGCTCCACGGAGACATATTCATCTCCCATCTGCGCTGCCTCATCCTCCGCATGGATCAGTACATTGTTCAGGTCCTGTCCCACAAAAACCTTGCCGCCCTGTACCTTGGGACGCTTCGCGAGCAGTTCTTCCACACGGTTCACGATGTAGGACGCCTGAAAGCCCATTTTCTCCAACAACTTTAAGATCAGGCTGTCATCCTGAGTGATCAGCGCATACAGCAGATGCTCCTGCGCGATCTCCTGGTTGCCATAGTCATAAGCCAGCTTCTCACAAGCCTGCACGGCCTGCATGGAATTTTGCGTAAATTTATTTATATTCATACTAAAACCTCCTCGTCTGCAGCTACAATTTGCTGTAAGCTGATTACCTGCCTGTTTTGGAACAGCTTTAAAATCACCTGTGATTTCTTTTATGTCAGTTCCTTATTGAGTATTCCCTGAAAACTTTTAAAACTATATTTTTGTAAATGTGTTTCCAGCAATACTCTGAATTATGTTACATTGTTCTATCAACAATATAACAATAACAGATATTGTTAGCACTGTCAACTAGCGAGTGCTAATACTTTTTAAAAATTTTATAAAATGATGATTTTATGCGGTTTCAAGTGGTCTTTGCTTTCGTATTCTTACTAGTACATCATTGCATTAATTCCGAAGTAAATAGCGTCTGATGTTTACAGCAGCGCAAGACGGAGGAAGGAGGCGATGCTGGTAGCATCGTTGACTGACTCCAACGCAGCGATGGTGTGAACAGCGGGCACTATTTACTCGGTTATTAATGCAATGATGTACTGGCTGCCTGGCTCATTGCTTCGCGGAAATCAAGCTCACAGAAATTGAACTGAAAACGTACTCCCCTCCCCCGCAGCCGATCTCACTGTCACATAACAGCCCTGGGCTTCCAGGATCTGCCGGGTCAGGTACAGCCCCACGCCGGCGCCGGGCAGATTGTGGACTGCGGGAGCACGGAAAAACTTGGAAAACACAGCTCCCTGCCATTCTTCTGGAATGCCTATTCCGTGATCCGTAATCGACAGGTACGCCCCGGACTCGCGCATTTCTGCATACACTTCTATGGTTCCTCCCTCCGGGGAATATTTTACCGCATTATCCAGAAGATTGAATACTGCCTCTTCCGTCCACTTCGGATCATGCCGGACCATCAGCGGCTGAGGACAGTCCACGGTTATCCCGATCTCCTTCCGGCTTGCCCCAGCGCTCACGCTCAGCAGCGCATTTGCCAGGGTTCGCGCCAGGTCGGCCTGCTCAGGAAGTATCTGGATCGCACCGCTTTCCAATCGGCTCATCTTAATAATGGACTGAATCAGAAAATCCATCTTATCCGCCTCATGCAGCGTCCGTTCCAAAAATTCCTGATGCCTTTGGGGAGACATCTGTCTTTTGGAGAGCAGTTCCAGATCCATCTTGATATTGGCTACAGGAGTCTTGATCTGATGAGAAAGGTCTGCGATCATCCCCTGCATCACACGTTTTTCCTCGTCGGCATTCTCTTCGGCAACACGCATGGCCCCATAGAGCCTTGACAGCTTCGACACAAATCGAGAAAATACATTCTCATGATCCTCCACTTCCGGGAGAAAAACATCACTTCCCATGGAAAGCATCTGATCCATCCCCTCATTGACCTGGTCAAAAAAGTCTGTCACCTTGTGCTGGTATGCCTGAAACAGCAGATAAAACATAACCCCGCCTATCCCGAGAACCACATAGGCAGCCCAATCAAGCTGAAAAAACATAAGAACCGGAATTGACAGCAGCATCAGAACACAAATGCAAAGTGCGCAGCGGTTCTCTCTTCGAAATGAATACTGCTTTGAAGCAAATCCCCTTCTCATCCGCGCTCTCCCTCCCACATATATCCCATCCCATATATGGTCTTGATATATTTGTGCCCGTCCTTCTCGATTTTTCCGCGCAGCCGTCCGATATTGACCGTCAATGCGTGTTCATCGACAAAGTTTCCGTTGACATCCCACAGCCGTTCCAGGATCATCTGCCGCGTCAAAACCGTTCCCCGGTGGTCTATAAACAGCTTCATCAGCTTATATTCCGTAGGGGTCAGGGGCAGCGCTTTCCCGTCCAGCGTCACATTTGCCGTATCAAAATCTGCCGTCAGATATCCGTCCGAATAGACCTTCTGCTCCTGATTACCGCCGGCACGCTTCAATACGGCCCGAATCCGTTTGTGAAGCAGCACCATGCTGAACGGTTTTGTAATATAATCGTCCGCGCCGCAGTCAAACCCCCGCATTTCATCCTGCTCCAGGTCGCGGGCGGTCAGGAAAATGACCGGCACGTCCTTTATCTTTTTCATCCGGCTGCAGAGCGTAAATCCGTCGCTGTCCGGCAGGTTGATGTCCATCAGCACCAGGTCCGTTTCCTGCATCCTGAACAGCTCCAGGGCCAGCGAGGCTGTCAGAGCGGAACAGACCTCATAGCCTTCCTCCTGCAGATCATATACAAGGCCGTCATTCAGCCCTCTGTCATCTTCCACGATCAGAATCTTTTTCATCATCTATCGAAACCTTTCACAGTCATTTTTCGTCACATTTTCTCTTCTGCCATTATACATGACCTGCATCCTTTTCTCAACACGGAACAGCCGAAAAACAGCCCCCCAAATATATGTTACTGTTCACACCCTGACCGGGTGCTCACAGTAACGGCATCCAGCCCATTGAAAAGTCGCCTCTCGGCGAGGGGCTGGATGCCAGCCCCATCACTGAATTGGCCGGATGCCGTGCAGCAAGTGCACGACACCGTGTGAACTGTAACAACTATATTGCTGATCACACCCTCTGGATACTCCGGCAACAGCATCCAGCCTATTCATCCTGCCGGACATTTTTAAGGCCGTGCAGACCTTCCCCTGTGTGGAATGTCTGCACGGCCATGCTTTTTTTCATAAAAACAGCAGCCTGCTTCATACAGCTTGTTTTTTACTACTTGTTGATATATTTTACGGCAGTTCCGTAGGCCACCACTTCCGCCGCGCCCTGCATGATCTGTGAGGAACCGTATTTTACCCCGATCACCGCATCCGCGCCGAGGGCTTTCGCCTCGTCCACCATTCTCTTGACCGCAATCTGCCGCGCCTCGTTGAGCATTTCCGTATACCCTACGATCTCTCCGCCGACCAGTGTTTTCATTCCGGCCATGAAATCCTTTCCGAAATTCTTTGACTGCACAACCGTTCCTTTTACCATATTCAATGCCTCAATTTCCACACCCGGAATATATTCAATACTTAGAAGCTTCATCCTCTTCTCCTCCTTCGATTTCTCTTACTCTTCCGATCATTGCCGCAATCACGCCAATGATCACTGCCGCCGGTATCCCAATCATAAACAGCATTACCCCGATTGGAACCGGATCCTCCATACAGCCCCAAACCATGAATCCGATCATCGCAGCCATAAACACGATCATAATCCCGCCGCCAAGGGCTGCACCCATGATTTTCTTCTTATGAACATCTGTTTTTCTAATATCCATAAAATTTGTTCCCTCCTTTTCCAGACGTTCCATTTGTTCCAGACACTGGGGCGCGTTGAGCGTCTCCAATGAAGTATCCGCATTCAGAAGTTCTTCGCAGAATGCCTGGATCTGCCGGAGATTCTTTTTTTGGCGTTCCATCTCTCCCATCTGAAATTCCAGACAGCTTCTCAGGCTTTTTTCTCCGCCGTACATCTGCCGCATATCCTCGATGGGAATGGCCAGCTTCCTCAGCAGCCTGATCTCCTGCAGACGTTTTACATCCTCCAGACCATATTCCCGGTATCCGTTGTCCGCACGCTTCACTTCCAGAAGCCCCTGATCCTCATAAAACCGGATATTCTTTTTCGTGATGCCAACCAACTCTTCAACCTGCTTGATCTTCATGTCTCAGCTCCTCATCGTACCCCTCGTGTCTTTTGGAATGTTCCCGGAAAAACCGGCCCGGCAACAGGTACAGGTATTTTCCGATCCCACTCCGATACAGTCTCTCAAAATCCTTTGAAATCCAGAGAAATCAAGAAGCTCTCGAAAGGCTATATCTGATTTATACAGCTTCCACAAGGTGGAAAGTCAAGTGTTTTTTTATTTTTTCTATTATTCTTTTACTATTCACAGTAACTTATGATTCCAAAATCAATTCCGGTTTGAAATTGAGATAGTCGCCGGAAACAAGCTTATACTCAATCCCGTTCACATAGCCCTTAAAG
Organism: Lachnospiraceae bacterium M18-1; assembly: GCA_000403295.2. Lineage (GTDB taxonomy): Bacteria > Bacillota > Clostridia > Lachnospirales > Lachnospiraceae > Schaedlerella. The sequence goes on from KE159610.1 coordinate 454,707, forward strand.
CTGTCGTCAAATCTCGCCTTTCCATGACAATGGGAATAGACCACCTTTGCGGCCCCGTAGGCTTCCGCCATCCTGGTAAAGGGGCTTGACGCTTCCCCGATGCTGGTAGGCGGGTAATGCAGAAACATGATGTACTTCCTGTTTCCTGCCGGGCGGATCTCCTCCGATCTAAAGGCAGGGGAAATGTCCGCTTTTTCCCCACTGATTCCCGACATACGGGCCGCCTCAAAGGAAATTCTCAAACGTTCCAGTTCCCGGTCTCTGATCTTTTCAAAATGTTCATAGGTATCCAGACCCTCGTAGCAGTACCCCTTCGTCCCGACCAGCGCATAATCTTCATAGGCAAACCAGTTGTTCTGCAAAAATTCCAGCCTGCCCCGGAACTCTTCGTTCAGCCGCTGCGTCTTTTTGGCATCCCAGAACATGTCGTGATTCCCCCGGAGCAGGATCTTCCTTCCGGGCAGCTCCGCGATAAACTCCAGATCCTTCCTGCTCTGCTCCAGGTTCCTTCCCCAGGAATGATCCCCGGTGACCACCACCGTATCCCGGTCCGTCACCCGCTTGTTCCAGTATTTCCAGATCTTCTTTTCATGGTTCTTCCAGACTCTGCCGAAAACATCCATCGGTTTATCGACGGAAAAGGACAGGTGAAGGTCCCCGATCGCGTAAAGGCTCATGGCATTCTCCTTGTCAGTTTATTACTCGTTTTTCCCACTTCACCTGCGCGGCTTTTCCGAAATGCGCAAGTCCGATGTAATACACAACGCCTGTCATCTCCGCGTCGTATTTTTTATCTTTGATCTGGCCGATGGCTTCTAACGCAAGCTCCTCCAGATCCTCACCCTCATCCTTTGTGTACTTAAACTCCAGAATCATATGGGGCAGCGGCCTTTTCTTTGCGTAGAGCAGGATATCGCTTCTCCCGATGCCTCCCTCCCGGTTGCTTTTCACGTCATAATACCGGTACATAAAGGCGCACATCCCCAGCATCATCATATGGTAGCTGTTCTCGCTTTTCAGATCATAATACGACGGAAGGCGCAGCAGGATGCGCTGGTACTGCTCGGCAAACTTCTCCATGGCCTCTGTCCGCAGACAGCTCAGCATATCGGATATATAGCCGTCCTCCAGCTTCAGATAGAAGGCAGTCAGTCCCTGAAAGGCTTCCCGTACCTCGTAATTCGGGATACGGAGCCTGCAGTTTTTGTCTCCCATTTCTTCCTGGATGGTGATCATCCCGGCATTGAGCAGAAGCCCCCAGAGCGACGCGTCATCCGGCTCCTCATAGTAGGACACAGACAACTCCACCCTAGCGTCCACCGCTCCCTTCTCGATCAGTTCGTTGTATTTTGCAGCAAAGGACTCTCCTCTCTGTTCGAACGCATTTTTGATGATGCTGTTCTCACTGGTATTCACCCAGTAAGGCTCCAGCTCCTTCCTCGCCGCATAGCAGGAAACGGACCACGGGTTATAGACGTCTGCCGTCCCGAACTGGTACCCGTCGTACATGGTCCTGACCTCCTCAGTAAAGTCCACTCCGCAGTAATCCAGAAGCCGCTGCGTCTCCTCTTCCGTGAAGCCGAAGCAGTCCGCATATTCCGGATCTTTTACCGTACAGACGATCAGATTGTTGAGATCCGAAAAAATATTTTCCTTTGCCACACGCTGGATTCCTGTCAGGAGCGCCCTTTCCAGGGACGGATTTCCTTTCAGCGAGGAGGTCAGCATCTCTGCGAGGAAATCCCGCATCTCACCGTAATATCCCTTTGCGTTGGCAGCAATGAACGGGGTATCGTATTCGTCCAGGAGAAGGTACACTTTCCTGCCGTAATATGCTTCCAGCACCTGGCATAATTCGGAAATCGCACGGCTGATGCAGCCTTTCTTCTCTTCCTCACTGCCGGCTTTGCAGAGGCGTTCATAATTGCTGTCAAACAGGCTTTTGTGTACGGCCGGCAGGGAGCCGTCATTCACGATGGAGAGGTATCTCTCGTATTCCCGCTTCAGGGTAATCCGTAATTCATCCAGCATCCTCTCCGCACTGCCGCCCTTTACGTTCAGGAAGGAAAGGAAGATCACCGGATGCCGGTTCATCTCCTCCATCACATAGCTGCCGCTGACCCGGGTGCCTGCAAACAGATCTGCGGAGTCCTTCGTACAATCCAGAAATTCCGCAAGCATAGACATATTCAGGGTCTTTCCGAAACGTCTCGGCCTGGTGATCAGCGTCACCTCATACCAGGATTCGAGAAACTCCTCTACCATCTGTGTCTTATCTACATAATATGCCTTCCGCTCCCGCAGCTTGCGGAAATCCTGGGTGCCGATTGCAAGCCTTCTGCCCGGTCCCCTCTGGGGCGCCTTCACATGGACATGATAGGGGATGGGCCCTTCACTGATCCTGTTGGCATGCCACAGGGGCGACCTTCCGAACAGCTCGTCCAGGGAGCAGTCCAGGATCTCGCTGATCCGCTCCAGACCGTCCAGATCCGGCGAACGGTTCCCCGACTCATAATTCGTATAGGTGGAGCGGGAAATCTCCAGCTTCTCAGCCATCTGTGCCTGTGTAAAGCCTTTCTGCTTTCGAAACATTGTCAGATATTCATGAAATTTTGTTTTCATTTCCGCAACACTTCTTTCCTTTTTATTTATTATAACGCGAAAGGTTTCAAAAAGCAACTATTTTTTATGTTTCTTTTTGAAACCTTTCTTGGCTCCCACAGACAAAATATCCCTTCGGCATGCTTTCACCGTGATGCGTTCTTTCCGTCTGTTTCGAATCACAGAAGCATAAAAAAGCCAGACCAGCGGCCTGACTTTCTTACTATTTATTCGCGGTGCCCCGCGCCTTGCTGCAAGGCAGTAGTCGAATCACTTTCTTCAATCCTATTTTACGGTTACAGAAGTGATATGCGGATTAACGCCTTCATACCAGTACAAAAATCCTTCCATATCCACCGTGTCGCCGATTTTTAACTCCTTCACAGCCTGATACACATCAGTGGTATTGTCGCACAGGTAAGACTCCACTGTAAATGTGTAAGTCTCCCCGTCCAGAGAAACATTGAAATACAGGTCGTCCCCGTCCTGTCCCGAGCCGTCCCAGGAGTACAAAAACGGAACATCATTTCCCGCCTCGTCCTGTCCGGCAGCTTCCACCGTCATCCCCTGGAAGGATACGAACATGTTCTGCTTGTCGATCAGTTCATCCTTTCCAAGAAGAGCGGTCACATCCTCTGCCTCTGCGATGTAATTTCCTTCCTGGATCTCAAATTCCGCGTCAATGATCTCAAATTCGCCGGACCATTCCGCCTTGAAGCCTGTCACCTTGATCTTGGTTCCGGGAACCAGCTTCTCATAGTCTTCCTCAGAGCAGGGCATGTCGTAGATAAAATAAGCCCCGTCCTTATCCTGTGTATAGAGAGTCGCCTTGTCTTCCCACCAGGACTGCTTTGCCTGCACATAGGTCTCCACCACGACCTCTGTATCCACGTCAGCCGCGGCATACTCTTCATAGGTCATGACGCCCTCGGACTTCTCGTCTGTCCCTTCCTCCCCGGAAGTGGCATCCGTCTCCTGTGCATCTGCGTCTGACTCCGCGGACGTATTCGTGTTCGCCGCGTCGCTGCCGCTGTCCTTGTCATCGCCTGAACCGCCGCACCCCGCGCACCCAAGCACCAGCGCACAGGTCAGAAATAATACTGTTAACTTTTTCATGTTCTCCACCTTTCCGCGAAAGCGTGTCTCTTCAACTAAAGCTTCCGCTTTCATTGTTCTCTGCTGAAACTGCGATGTACCGGCATAGAAGCCCGTCCATCTTCAAGCATCGACTTGATTGTACTCGCAATTTTACGCAAAATCAATAGTATTATTCCGCAATTCTTTTCCGTTTCCTGACCATTTGCGCAACAAAATATACAATCATCACCATCCATATCCCTGCCAGGGAGGCCAGCAGAACAACGGCTGTCCCGGGCAGTTTCCCCAGATCTTCCTTTGCGGACCCATCCGGCACGGCAGAACCTCCTGGCTGGTCGAGGCGGTACAGGGAAGTGATATCCTCAAATAGCTGCTCCATATACGCCTCGTCGATGGTCTCCTTCCTCCGCACGGATTTCACTGTATTTTCAATCAGCTGGCCGGCCGCGTTCCGCAGGGAGGCGGAGCCGTTGAACACCGGGGTCACGAAGGTATGCTCCGTATGATCCAGCAGAAGCTGCGCCGCCCGGATCTTGACGTCATAGTAAGCCTCGTTGTCTTCCCCGCATCTGGACAGATAATCCTGGTACTCCTCCGACTGCTGCGCCTTCACCGTGACCGGCACATACCCCTCCGTCTCCGAATAGGCGATCTGCACCTCATTGCTCAGAAGATACTGCACAAACAGCCAGGAAGCCAATACCTCCTGGGAATCCGATTTGTTAAAAATACAGACCGACGGTCCCTGGGAGATCATCCAGGGATGCTCCGGGTCAAACTGGGGAATCGGCATGACTTCCGTCTCAAACTCCACGATCTTGTCCTCGCTCATATCAGACAGCGGCGCATGAGTCCCCATCCAGGTTGCTCCCGCAGTAGAGTCAATGGCAAAAATACACTGCCCCGCATTCAGGAAATTAGCCGGATAACTGGAAATTTTGAAAGTAGAAAAGGCGCCTGTCTTCCCGTGTTCTGCGACAGTATACAAAATCTCCCTGGCGGTATCGTTAAAAAGCCGGATCTCGCCCTCCTCCGTGGAATAACCGGCCTCCTTCTGCCGCAGCATCTGGATCATCATGTTATCCGTGGATTTATAGATAAACGGAATCATCACCTTCTGCCCGTTGACGAGGAAATTTTCCTCCTCATCCTGCGCCATTGCCGCCTCAGACACCTCCCACACAAAATCCCAGGTCAATTTCTCCGGCAGGGTATAGCCCAGCTTCTCCACATAGGTTTTGTTGACGTAACAGGCTTCCGTGGAACGCATATACGGCAGCGCATAATAATGTCCGCCGAAACGGCATTCCTCCAGAAACTGAGGGATGATCTCTTCTTCCGCAGGAGCATCAAACCGCACCTCGCTGCCCCCAAGACCATAAGACTCATCCTCGAACAGCTCATCCAGCGGGACCACCTGGTTGTTCCCTGTCAGATAGGTGGCAATGTGGTCCGGGTAGGTGATACATACATTTGGCGTGGTATTGGTAGAAATATTTGTGATCACATCATTGTAGATCTTCCCGTAATCCGTATACAGGCGCAGATTCACCCGGATATTCGGATATGCCTTCTCAAATCCCGCAATCGCCTGCTCGTAAATGGCCGTCTGGGTCTTGTTGGTATCATTTTTTGCCCAGAACGTGATCTCATAGCTTCCCCGGCTGTCAAACTCCTCCGGCATCTCAAAATCTCCCATTCCCATAGATCCATGACATCCTGTCAGAGCCGTCAGGCTGCCTGCCGCAAGAGCAGAAGTCAGGATAAAAGCCATCGCCTTTTTTCTCATCGTTCTCATCCCTTTGTCCCTCCTCTCGACACTCCTGCCATGATCTTTTTGTGGAAAATGAGGAACAAGATCACTAATGGAACCGAGATCACCACCACAGCCGCCATCATTGCCGGAATATTTTCCCGGCCGAATCCATTTTCCCGGATTTCCTGGATGCCGTTGGATACAAGGAAATACTTCTCGTCGTCCGTGATCAGCCTGGGCCAGATATAGGAATTCCAGCACTCGATCACCTTCAGGATGGTAATGGTGATGATAGTGGGCCTGGACATGGGGATCATCACCCTCCAAAGGTATTTCCAGTCGCTTGTGCCGTCCACCTTTGCCGCATAATACAGGCTGTCAGGAATCTGTTCAAAATTTTCTTTCAGCAGATAAATGTAAAACACCGAAGTCACCGACGGCAGGATCAGCCCGGGAAATGTATTTCGCATGTCCCAGTTGGTGATGGTCACAAAGTTCGTGATGACCACCAGTTCGTTTGGGATCATCATCAGGGAGAGAAACAGCAGGAAAAAGATATTTTTCCCCCGAAATTCCAGTCTGGCAAACGCAAACGCCGCCAGAGTGATCACCGCCAGCATAAGGGCCGTAGTCACAGCGGTAAAAATAATGGTATTCAGGAAATATTGTCCCAGCGGCACGGCAGTGAACGCCTCCGTATAATTCTCCAGGGTCGGCGACAGGGTAAAAAACTTTGGAATGTATTCCGAATTGTATGCGCCGTAGCTTTTCAGAGAGCTGAGCACCATCCAGTAAAAGGGAAACAGTACCACGACCGCCCAGAAAATGAGAAACATATAGGTCAATGCGCGCACGGTCCTTCTGCGGATCCTGGTCTCCTTTTCTATTTTGATATAATCAAGATTGCTTTTCATAGCTTTGCCTGTTCCTTTCGAAAACTTTAAACCGCTCAATGTATTTTTTTCTTACTGATCAGCAGATTGATACAGGTGATGGTCAGCACAATCACAAACAGGATCACCGCCGCCGCGGATGCATAGGACGGATACCCGCCGCTGTCACCGTAGAGCATGTCGTAGACATAACCCACGATCGTGTTCATTTCCGCCGCATTCAGATCTGTTCCAAACAGTGCGACCGCGTCACTGTAAGCCTTGAAGGCGCCGATAAAGCCGGTGATGATCAGGTAGAATATCATGTGAGCGATCATAGGCAGCGTAATACGCCGGAAGATCCGGAACTTTGACGTGCCGTCCACCCTGGCCGCATGATAATAATCCTGGTTGATGGATGCAAGCGCGCTGGTCAGGATCAGAATCTTGAAAGGCATTACGATCCAGATCGTGTAAAAGCAGAGCACAAACATCTTTGCCCAGTAAGGGCCTTCGATAAAATCCACGGAGCTCCCGCCGAACCAGTTGATCAAGAGATTTACCAGCCCATCCGAATAAGCCGTCTTTTTAAACAGGATCATAAATACCAGTCCAACGGCCAGCGTATTGGTCACATAGGGCAGAAAATAGATGGTCTGGAGCAGGCTTCGCAGCGCCGTAATGGAATTTAAGCCCACCGAGATCAGCAGCGCGATCCCCGTAGACAACGGCACCGTTACAGCCACCAGAATCAATGTATTCTTCACCGCCTGCAGAAAATACGGGTCGTGCAGGATGTAAGAATAGTTGTAAGTTCCCGTACCGAAATAAGTCTGGGACGCAAAATTATACCCCTCCTCAAAAGAATAGATCAGCACGTCAATGAGCGGGTACACCATAAAAAATCCGAGAAATACGATTGCCGGCAAAAGATAGAGCCAGCCTTTTAACGTGCTGTCCTGCATTTTTTTCTTCATTTTTTCACCGCCTCTGTCTGTGTCCCCCGGAAGCCAATCCGCTCCTCTGTATCCCTGTCAAACAGAAATACCTTATGTGGAAGGAGCGAAAAGCGGACCTCCGTACTTCCGATCTCCGACATATGTTCTGAGTTGATGACAGCCCGGATGGCCGGGGAAAGCGCTGCCGGGTTTTCGGACACCACGCTGATATCCCGGCCCATTACCTCCACCCCCCGCAGGCTGCAGCGGAAGGGACCGTCCGCATCCGGCACAAAGCCCTCCGGACGGACGCCCACGCAGACCTCTTTTTCCGTGATCCCCGGCACCTCTGTTCCTGCATCCTTCCCCAAAATATCCCGGATGTCCAGAACTGCATCCTTTCCTATATAAAGCTTCTCTCCTTTTACGTTTCCCTGAAAAACATTGATCTGCGGATTGCCCAGAAACTTTGCTACAAACAGGTTCAACGGATCGTCATAAACTTCCTGGGGCTTCCCTGTCTGCTGGACCACACCGTCCTTCATCACCACGATCAGATCCGAGATGCTCATGGCCTCTTCCTGGTCGTGGGTCACGAAGATAGTGGTGATGCCTGTCTCCTGCTGGATCCTCCGGATTTCCTCCCTGGTCTGCAGACGCAGGCGGGCATCTAAGTTGGACAGAGGTTCATCTAGCAGAAGCACCTTCGGCATTTTTACCAGCGCCCGGGCAATAGCTACCCTCTGCTGCTGCCCGCCCGAAAGCTCCCCCGGCCGCCGCTCCATCAGCCCGTCAATCTGGACCATCCTTGCGGCCTCCTCTGCCTTGGAAAGCATTTCCTGTTTCGAAAGCCTGTCCTTCCCTTTCCGGTTTTCCAATGGAAAAAGGATATTCTGCTTCACGGTCAAATGGGGGTACAGGGCATAATTCTGGAACACCAGTCCGATCCCCCTGTTTTCCGGAGGGAGGCCAGTCACATCATCCTCCCCGAAAAAAATCTTTCCGCTGGTAGGCGTAAGCAGTCCGCTGATCAGGTGGAGAGTCGTGCTCTTCCCGCAGCCCGACGGCCCCAGCAGGCCGATCAGGCTTCCGTCCGGTATGTTGAAATTAAAGTTATTGACTGCGGTCACTTCTTCCTGTTTTTTCTTCCCGCGGCCCGGAAATTTTTTCGTCAGATTCTGTAAAATCACTTCCATGTGGATCCTCCCTGTTCGTCTTATCTTTTTCACAAGATTTCCATGTTAAAAGGCTTATTCCCTATAAAACCATCCTTTTCGGATACCCGCCTTCCGGCAGACTTCCTAATTATACCATATCTTCACTGCATTTCACCTAAAATCTTTTCCGAAACTACAGGAACGAACTTTTTCTGTTACAGTTCACACGGCGTCGTGCACCCTGCTGCACGACGTCCGGCCAATAAAGTAACATTTGCCATAATATCCAGCCTCTCGCCGAAGGCGACTTAAAATAGGCTGGATACTGTTACTGGAGCACCCAAAGGGTGTGAACAGTAACCTTTTTCTATATTATATCCATTTTCCGAAAAGTTTCCGAAATTCCTTCCCTGTATTGATAATTTGACTTCCGAAGATTATAATTTTATCCGAACGGTTGAAATTCCGCGCCTGAACGGGATTTTCTCCCGCTCAATCATATATGTGAGGTATAGCCATGGCTCCAATAATACACCAACCCCCCGCTTATCATCTTTCAGGTAAGATCGTATACGGGCAGGGAATCGGGAAGCTGGTCGGGACGCCGACTGCGAATCTCCAGATCCTGTCCAGGGACGAACTGCCTCCGGTGGGTGTATATGTCACCGAGGTCCTGTTGGATGGACAGCTCTACTACGGGGTCACGAATATCGGGACCTCCCCGACAGTCAACAAGAACAACGAGATTTCCATCGAAACTCTGATCATGAACTTTTCCAGAGATATTCACGGACAGCAGATGGAAATACGGCTTTTCAAAAAACTCCGCTGTCCGAAAAAATTTGAAAACCTGTCCATGCTTCTGGACCAGATCCGAATGGACTGTATCGCGGCCCAGGAATTTTTCGGAATCCAAATGATCTCCTCCCGGCTGCATATGAGCGTCAAAAATCACCAGACCACCGTCAACAATCAGGAAATCTATCTGTCAACCAAGGAATTTGATGTTCTGTACATGCTGTATTCCAACCCGGACATCACCTATACCAAGGAGCAGATCTATGAGGCGGTGTGGCATGAGCCCTCCGGCGGGTACTGCCACGCGGTGGAAAATACGGTTTTCCAGATCCGAAAAAAATGCAGGGGCGTTGCAAAGGATGTGGATTTTATCAAAACCATCGCCGGATACGGATATAAATTTCATGCAGATTAACAGTCTGCCGCAAAAATGACGGAAAATATCGGAGGGGAACCTATGCCAGAAGAACTATATATGCAGCGGGCCATCCGGCTTGCCCGGCTGGGACTTGGACGGACCAGCCCGAATCCCATGGTGGGCGCGGTCATCGTAAAAAACGGACGCATCATCGGCGAAGGATTTCATCAATACTGCGGCGGCCCCCATGCGGAGCGCAGCGCACTGGCTTCCTGTACCGAGGATCCAGCAGGCGCCGCGATGTATGTGACACTGGAACCATGCTGTCATCAGGGCCGCACTCCGCCCTGCACGGATGCCATCCTGGCAAATGGGATCGCCCATGTAGTCATCGGCTCCCGGGATCCCAACCCAAAAGCAGCCGGCGGCGCGGATATTCTGCGTAGAAACGGGATCACTGTAACGGAACATTTTCTGCAGGATGAATGCGACGCGGTCAATGAAGTCTTTTTTCACTATATTACATCCGGCCGGCCTTATGTGGCAATGAAATATGCCATGAGCGCCGACGGAAAGACAGCCTCTCACACAGGCGCTTCGAAATGGATCACCGGCCATGAGGCCAGGAAGCATGTCCACAGTCTGCGCAGCCGGTACACCGGGATCATGGCCGGGATCGGCACGGTGCTCTCGGACGATCCTATGCTCAACTGCAGAACACAGAAACGAAGATCCAGACAGGAGGAGCGGCTTTCGGCCGTCCAAAATCCTCTGCAGACAGATGGCTCGTCTGCCGCGGATGTCTCTGTATCCGATCCGCGCCAGCCCGTCCGTATCCTTTGCGACTCTCAGCTGAGGATTCCCGCGGACTGCCGCCTTTGCCGCACAGCCGGGCAATATCGGACGATCATCGCTTATACTCATGGGACTCCCGAAAAACAGTCGTCGCTGGATGCAATGGGCATCACCCTGCTGGAGCTTCCGGAAGAGAATGGCCGCGTTTCTCTCCCGGCCCTGATGGACGCGCTCGGCCGCATGGAGATTGACAGCATCCTGCTGGAGGGCGGCGGCACCCTAAATGAAGCCATGCTCCGGGCCGGACTGGTGCAAAAGATATATGCCTATATCGCTCCTCTGCTCCTTGGCGGACGGGACGCCAGAACTCCTGTGGAAGGAATCGGTTTTCCTTCACCCGGGGAGGGCATCCGCCTTTCGTCCCCTGCGGTTTCAACCATCGGTGAGGACCTTTTATTGGAATTTAAAGTGGATTCACTGCTTTTTCAGAAGCGGATAGATCTACAGCTATGAGGTGATGCTAATGTTTACAGGAATCATAGAAGAGATCGGCCGGGTACGCCACGTGGTTTCCAACCACGTTTCCGGGGAAATATCCGTTCAGGCCGATACGGTCCTGGTGAAAACCAGACCGGGAGATTCTATTGCCGTCAACGGCGTATGCCTGACAGCCGCAAAGCTCCTGCCGGACGGTTTTATTGCCGACGTCATGCCGGAAACTCTGCGCAGGACAAATCTAGGGAAGCTCCGCGCAGGCGGCAGGGTCAATCTGGAACGTGCCATGGCCGCAGACGGAAGATTCGGCGGTCACATTGTCTCGGGGCATATTGACGGGACCGGAACCATCCATTCCGTCCGCCGGGAAGATAATGCGGTGTGGATTACCGTGGAGACCGCGCCGGATATCCTGGGCCTGATCGTAGAAAAGGGTTCCATTGCCATCGACGGCGTCAGCCTGACTGTCGCTGGGCTGACAGAGCATAGTTTCTGCGTTTCCCTTATTCCACATACCGGAGGGCACACGACCCTTCTTTCAAAAAAAGCAGGAGATCTTGTCAATCTGGAAAACGATGTCATCGGAAAATATATACAAAGGTTGATCGCAAGTCCTGCCCCTGCACCACTGCCAAAAAGCAGACTCACAGAAGATTTTCTGCGGGAGCATGGATTCTAAAACAGGATTCCAGGAAATTTGCTGTCGGGCCATTTTATCAGAAAAAGATTCCAGGAAGGAGAAATTCTATATATGAACTTTGCACCGATCGAAGACGCGCTGAACGAGCTGAGAGCCGGCCGTATCATCCTGTGTATGGATGACCCGGACCGCGAAAATGAGGGAGACATGATCTGCGCAGCTCAGTTCGCCACTACAGAAAATGTAAACTTTATGGCAACACATGCCAAAGGACTGATCTGCACCCCCATGTCCGCAGAGATTGCGGCACGCCTTGGGCTGGAACAGATGGTAAAGCAGAACACGGACAACCATGGAACGGCGTTTACCGTGTCTGTGGACTATATCGGCACTTCCACAGGAATCTCCGCAGAGGAACGGGGGCTGACCTGCCGAAAATGCGCTGATCCCCAATCCAGATTCCGGGATTTCCGCCAGCCCGGGCATGTATTTCCTCTGACTGCCCGTCCTGGAGGGGTGCTGTCTCGCGGTGGACATACCGAAGCCACTGTGGACCTGTGCCGCCTGGCAGGGCTGGAGGCATGCGGCCTGTGCTGTGAGATCATGCGGGAAGACGGCACTATGATGCGCACCGCCGAATTGCTGGAGCATGCAAAGATCTGGAATATGAAGGTCATTTCCATCAAAGACCTGCAGGATTACTGCAGGCTTCACGATCAGCATGTACTCCGGGAGGCTGCCGCCAGGATGCCCACTCATTATGGTGATTTCAAGATCTACGGTTACACCGACGATCTGACCGGGCAAAGCCACGTGGCTCTCGTAAAGGGGGAGGTCGGTGACGGAAAAGGGCTTCTTTGCCGGGTCCATTCCGAATGCCTCACCGGAGATATCCTGGGAAGCAGACGATGCGACTGCGGACAGCAGCTGGAAGCCGCCCTGAAGATGATCGAAAAGGAAGGCCGGGGGATTTTGCTGTATATGCGGCAGGAGGGCCGGGGCATCGGCCTGATCAATAAGCTGAAAACCTATGAGCTGCAGGAACAAGGGTATGATACCGTGGAAGCCAATCTGAAGCTGGGGTTTGCCCCGGATATGCGGGAATACTGGATCGGGGCACAGATCCTGCGCGACCTGGGAGCCAGGGAACTGAGGCTTCTGACCAATAATCCGGATAAAATCTATCAGCTGAAGGATTTTGGTCTGGAAATCGCACAACGCGTACCAATCCAGATGGACGCTACCCGGGAAGATCTCTTCTACCTGCGCACCAAGCAGAAAAAAATGGGCCATATCTTAAACTATTCTACGGCGGAAACGACGATTTGACCGGCCATGTAAAACAGCCGGCTCCAGAATACAAAGAGCGGGTAAGCAGACACTCCGTTTACTGCTCAAATTGGTGAAGATCAAGGAGGAAAATGTGATGAAAAAATTTGAAGGAAAGCTGGTTGCGGAAGGCATTCGAATTGGTATTATCGCCGCCCGCTTCAATGACTTTATTGTTTCCAGGCTGCTTGACGGATGCGAGGATGCGCTCCTGCGCCACGGCGTCCATTCTGATGACATCCATGTTGCCTGGGTTCCGGGTGCGTTTGAAATTCCGCTGATTGCTTCAAAGATGGCAAAATGCGGCCGGTACGACGCTGTGATCGCACTTGGATCCGTCATCCGCGGAAGCACCAGCCACTACGATCATGTGTGCAGCGAGGTTTCCAAGGGTATTGCAAATGTAGCCTTATCAAGCGATATCCCGGTGATGTTCGGTGTCCTTACCACCGATACCATTGAACAGGCCATCGAGCGGGCCGGCACCAAAGCCGGAAATAAAGGAGCAGAGTGCGCGCAGGGAGCCATTGAGATGGTCAGCCTGATACGGTCATTACGCGCTCTAGAAGGCTAAGATACGAAAAAGCCGTTACTGTGAGTACCTGATCAGGGTGTGGACCGTTATAAAAAGACATCCGGAAGCTCCGCCTGATAATCTGTCCATCGGTTCATCTCTGAAGCGCCGGACAGATTCGCCACCGGTTCATGTGACATTACCGTGATCGTATGCTTTCCGGTCCCCTTCACATAGACCGTTCCGTCCCTGCCCCGGATGGTCACTGTTTTTCCTTCCTCATCCTCAATCCGTCCGCTGCAGGAAAGCCGTGTCAGGCTGCTGTCGCCTGTCACGATCCAGGTGCAGCCTTCCTCGATATACAGATTGCAATATCCGTCTGACTCCTTGGCCTCATCGTTTTTCTCATGCAGAACCGCTCCCTTGAAGGTACTGCTTTTCGTCATATAAAAATCAAGCCTGCTGATATCATCCCAAAGAACATCGCCCTCCATGTCCTGATTCTCTGCGGTAAACAGGCAGTCTGCCCCATTGGCGCCATCTTTTCCCCAGCCATCCGGATGGTCGTTTCCCGTACATTTCAGGAAAAATTCCTGAACATCCGGATACACGATCTCTACGTTTGAAAGCGTAATGACAGCTTCCGTATTTGTAGTATAAAAGATACCGCCGTTCCTGGCCGTCAGTCTGCCGCCCTTCATCCCAAAGGTACTTTTTCCCGCTTCAAAGTCTCCTGATGTCTCCTGATAAAGCAGTATGTTCCAGGCGCTGTCATTGTACAGGCTGTCTCCTATATTTCCCGTCAGTCCGCAATCATACAGATGCAGAGAACTTCCTCCTTCAATGCGGACAGCCTCCGATGCGTTCGCAGTCAGCACGGCTTCGCGGACCGCGATATCCGCCCCGCATAATACAGCCGGCGAATCTTCCCCGTGGGAAATATACGCGCCGCCGTCCACCACCAGCCTGCCGCCTCCCCGGCCGCTGCTGATGGCCGCTGACGATGTTCCGGAAGTCTCCACGTTCAGATTCCATGCATAAAGCTGACCGCCGCCTGCCGCATGGATGCCGCCGGAGACGTCCTGACTTGTAGACACTTCGGTATTCATGGCATAGACATATGCATTTCCATAGGAAAAGATCCCGGCTCCTCCGGATGCATCCGTCATGACGGTGCTGTCTTTGAGATAGGAAATGCCGTTGGTTGTGAGCAGAGCCGATCCTACGCCGTAAGAACTGGCCGGACTTCCCCCTGCGCTGTCCCTGGACGTCCTGGTAATCTCGGCATTTTTCAGGACCGCCCTGGCCTCCCCGTATACATGGACCGCATTTTCATCTGTTCCCGTTGATGCAAACGTTTCTCCGTCTGACTCAATATCTACCGCAAATTCCACCGCCGCATCGTATTCCTCCGCTTCCCTGAGCTTCCCTGCGCCGCCCGGTTCTGCCTGAGAAATGATCAGAATCCTGGATGCATTTCCTTTTTTATCCAGACTCGCAGTAACCACGTCGCCTTCTGAGATTTCGGAGGATGAAATCTCTTCCTCTGCGAATTGCTCCTCTGATTCACCGGTATCCTCGTTTGATCCGTCATCAGATATTTCCGTTCCGTCCTGCACCGGGTCTGCTTTGCCCTCTTCATCTTCATCAGGTCTGCGGACCATGAACGCCGTATCCTTTGTCAGGCCGATTTCCTGCTCTTCGCCTGTGTACTCCGGGGCGGGATCGCTTTTATCCTCATCATCACCCGTTCCATCCTTCTCGCTTTCTGTCCGGATGATGAGCAGGTCCTTATTCACCTGGCACACTTCTCCTGTAACCGTCTGCCCGGTGCTCTGACGAAAAAATGGAATTTCGATCTCAAATTCTCCGGCGCATCCGGCAAGTGCCAGTGTTCCCAGCACAAGTACAAGCATCCTTACTGCATATTTTGCTTTCATAAATTCACACAGCCTTTCCATGGAACGAATCGACACTAGATATTGCTGCCCTCAGAATCCCATTCCTGCATGGCAGCCCGCAGTTCCTCTGTACCGGCAGGCCTGATTTCTAAAATATAAGCCTGCCGGTATAAAGGATCATCCCTCTTCCACGATACGTATGATGTCCCTCTCGCGCAGCTTCTGCATAAATGTTCCGGGTTCTCCGTTCACGCTCAATGTAACCCTGCCCTTCGGCTGTTTCAGATCGATGCCGGAATATTCGATCATATCCATCAGATAATAGGAAGCACCGTCTTTTTTCAGCGGCAGGCGCAATGGCGCGTCATTTAGATAGAACAAAACAGTTCCTGATCCGGAAGAAGGAGCACTGACCGTTCTGGAAATATTTCCCGGCGCAGCAGATTCTCTCGGTCTGGATGTCTCCCTTGGCATATCCGGCTCCTTCACCGGAGAAAACCCACGCAGCGCGGCCGGTTCCTTCTTTGCGGAAAATCCCTTCGATGCAAGGGCCTCCTTTATGGACGGCAGCTTTGAAGTACGCTCCTTCACTGAAAGACCGCTGCGCTGCAAATGGTGTCTCTTTTCTGATACTGTATCGGCTGCAGGAACTCTGCCTGTCTCCGTTTCCAGATTCAGTGTACTCTGGACCAGCGATTTTTCATCCGCTTCATACAGCATTTCCACAGCATTTCGGGCTTCTTTTTTTGTCAGTTCTGCTTCCGATGGCCTTTCTGCCGATAACCCGGATTTTGGATTCCACATCTCTTCCGTCAGCGGTTCCGCCTCATGCGTCTGCAATTCTCCCGTTATCGGTTCCGCTCCATACCTGTGCAGTTCTTCAGTTATCGGTTTTACTCCATACCTCTGCAATTCTTCGGGTATCGGTTCTGCCCCATGCATCTGCAGTTCTTCTGCCGGCGTCTCTGCCTGAGACAGCTGCAGTTTATCCATCACCGATTCTGGTTCCGGATTTGACTGTATCTGCGCTGATTCAGATTCCTGCATATGTTTTTCTTCCGGTGCCGGAACGGCTTGCGGGTTCTGATATTCTTTCACAGCTGAATCGGATTCTGGATTTGATCCCATTTCCACCGCAAATTCTGCTTCCGGCTCCGGCCCTGCATCCTTCGCCGAGTCCGTTTCAAATCCAGATTCTGCGCCTTGATCCGGCTCTGTTTCCTCCAATTCCAGGGGCGCTGCTTCTGATATGATTTCCTCCGGCAAAACATCCTTTTCAAGCCCTGTCTCAGCAGATACTGCATCTTTCTGCTCCGCCCGGACAGCGAAATCCTCTTTTTGCCCTGACTCAGAAGCAAAATCTTCATCCTGCCCCGGCTCAGCAGTAAAATTTTCTCCCTGTTCTGGATGAACTGCCAGATTCTCCTTCTGCTTCGTCTCAGCAACAAAATTTTCTTCCTGCTCTGAATGAACTGTTAGATTCTCTTTCTGCTCCATCCCAGCAGCAATATCTTCTTTCTCCTCTGTCTGGACAGCTAGATTCTCTTTTTGCTCCGCCTCAGCCGCGATATCTGCCTCCTGCTCTGCTTCAGCCGCCGCTGCTGCTTCCTCCTGCTCCGCACGGGCGGCAGCCGCAGCCGCTTCCTCCGCCGCTTTTTCCTCGGCCTCACGCTTCCTCGCCGCCAGCTGTTCATCAGAAAGCATCATCATGATAATGTCCCCGTTTTTCAGAGGGGTTTCCAAATCTGCCGGCCTTCCGTTCAGGGTCAGTTCCAGACACTCCGCAGCGCCTTCGATATCTTTTATACAAGGCTTTGCGGCCAGGCCGTGGACAGCAGGCACAAACTCAATATGATCTCCGGCATGAACGATATCCGAAAGCCGTCCTTCCCTTTTATTGATAAACAGCGAGGCCGGCTGTGCTGCCATGCCGTAGAAGATTTTCCGCTTTCCGTTTACCCTGATGCTTACGCTGGCTCCGGAACGTCCCAGCATATCCTGAAAACCGTAGCCATTCATCATCAGAAGGTTCATCACCGTAAAACTCCCGCTGCGGAATAATTTGGCGGATTTTTCGTTCAATGTTACCCGAAAGCTGTCATTGATCATATTCAGTCCGGAAGAAATGGCAATTCCCAGCGGAGTGGCATATTCCGGATTATTCAGGTCATATTCATCAGAAAATGCATTGGTCCGGAAGTTATTTCCTGCGATTGCCACACGGTTGTTGTCCATCTTAAGCGCCGCCGTAAGTCCCTCTCTCAGCCCCGCCAGCTTGCTTCCGCCGCCCGCCAGAAACAAAGCGGATGGCGCGCTGCCGTTGACCTCCAGGACCTTTTGCGCGATCTCTCTGCAGAGGGATTCGGACATGCCCTGGATACAGCAAAAAAGCTCTTCCTTGGAAGCTTTTCTTTCAAATCCCAGTATATCCGTAAAGATGATCTCCTCCTCAGTCTCGATCTGTGCCTTCATATTCTCAGCAGTCATGAAATCCACAAGAAATTCTTTCATGATGGCTTCGGTAATCTCGTCTCCCGCAATGGTCGCCATGGTATATCCTGTCACGCTGCCGCTGGTGCAGGCCGCGATATCCGAGGTCCCGGCCCCGATATCCACGATCACCAGGTTTAAGAGCCTTAAATTTTCCGGGATGGCCGCATTGATAGCTGCGATCGGCTCCAGGGTGATGCTGGCAACCTCCAGACCGATCTTATTCATCGTGGTATACAGGCTTTCCACCACTTCGCTTGGCAGAAAGGTTGCGATCAGATCTACCTTGATGTGCTTTCCGCGGTGATCCTTTAAGCTGGAGATCATATACTGGTCCAGGTAATACTGGCAGACCGTATATCCCACCAGATAGAAACGGCGTGTATCCTCCTGGGCTTCATTTTCCGCATCAAACTGGGCTTCTGCCTTGCTGATGGCCCCCGCTTCCAGACGGTTGATGACCTCATCGTCGATCACCTGGGGGCCCTGCAGAACCATCTCGTAATCCACCCTGCTGGTCCGAAGAGCACGTCCCGCAGCCGCGACCGAGACACGTTTCAGCTTTGCGTGGACCTTATCCTCCAGCCGCTTTTTCACCTTCTTCGCCAGCGCGGATACTTTTTCTATATTTTCAATCTGTCCGTCGATCATTGCCCGCTCGCTATGCTCCTCTTTTTCAATCGCAATGATCTTCACCTTATCTTCCACAACTACGCCCACCATTCCGATGATGCTGCGCGTCCCGATGTCCAGGGAAAATATCATATTATCCGCCTGTACCTCTGTCTTTGTCTTGGGCTGCACTTTAGCCTGTACCTTTATTGGAACCTTTTTCGCTTGTCCTTTCGCCATGACGACCTCCTTATTTTTACCGGATGCCCCCGGAAAATCACATCATTCTGAAATCTATTATATCGAAATTTTTATTCTCTGTACAGAAAAAAAGTTCCGCCCCGTAAAAATATTTTCTTTCCATATAATAGAATGTACGTCTTGACACACACTCGCGCCGGAACGCGGCTGCGGCAGCAGCCATTTTCCTTATGTGCGCAATGCGCAGCCCCCGTAGGAAAAGTCGGAGAAGCTTCCCAAAATACAACAAAAAACGGCTCCCGCAGGTTTCCCACAGGAGCCGGACGGCCGCCTTATCGCCTTATTTTACACCCGCTGCAGCAGTCTCCTGCTGATTCAGCGCCCCGATCACCGCCTCATACAGCGGTTTCGCCTCCGCCGCCTGAGCACACAGTTCCGCCATGGTCATCTGATGCGCCATGGCAAGCATCGGGTTGTCCAGCATGCCCGGCGCCAGCTGATCAAACATCTCCACCGCCAGCGGCTGGTTCAAAATTTCCCCCAGCGTACTGTCCATGCTGAACCGTTCATAGGCAAGGCTGGTCTGCGTCTCGTATTCGTATTCATAGATTCCGGAACCGGCCCTGATCACCCCGTCCTTTTCCGGAAGACGGATCTCCGCCGAAGTATTGGCCGGTACCTCTATATGCACCCGGATCTTCCCATTCTTACAGCTCCATTTACTCACAATCTTCCCATAGACCGATTCAAATTCTATCCCGGCTTCTTCTATCCCTTTTACAAACATAGGCTGCACCCGGAACTTTTTATAGCCCGGTTTCAGCTGGCTGACTCCCGCCACCTTCCGGTACATCCAGTCCCCGATGGAGCCATAGGCATAGTGGTTCAGGGAATTCATGCCCGACACGTCAAAGCTGCCGTCCGGAAGGATAGAATTCCAGCGTTCCCAGATGGTGGTCGCCCCCTTGTTGACCGCATACAGCCAGGACGGATAGTCTTCCTTCATAAATAACGCTGCCGCAAGGTCATGGGCCCCATTCTCGGACAATGCATGGCAGAGGTACGGAGTCCCTACAAATCCGGTTGCCAGATGGTTTTTATGATTTTCGATATTCGTCCGCAGGATCTGCAGGATCCGTTCCCGGTCCTTCTCTCGGGCCAGGCGGAAATACAGGGACAGCACTGCCCCGGTCTGTGTTTCGCTGACGATCCTGCCCGTATTGGTATAATATTCCTGTCGGAATGCTTCCAGAGTGGTGTCATACAAATCCTGATATTCTTTCACAGCCTCCCCGAGTCCCAGGACCTCCGCAGTCTGCTTTACCAGGTCTGTCACATACAGATAATAGGCGTTTGCGATCATATATTTATCCGTTGCCCCTGTCCGGTCCGCGCTCTCCTCCTTATCCAGCGCCAGCCAGTCCCCGTACTGATAGCCGCTCTGCCAGAGCCCGTTTTCACCGCACTGGTTTCGGATATAATCTACCCACTCATGCATACATTTCCAGGATTCCTCCAAAATCCCCTGATCGCCGTAGATCTGGTACACGACCCAGGGAACGATCACCGCCGCATCGCTCCACGCCGAAGAGCTGTACTGTCCCAGGATATCCGGCACCACATAGGGCACCCCTTTTTCCAGAGAGGATTCTGCCGCCACATCCCGCATCCATTTACCGAAAAATAAAGCCGTATTGCGGTGAAATGCTGCCGTCCAGGAGAAGATCTGGGCATCCCCGGTCCAGCCCAGCCTTTCGTCACGCTGTGGGCAGTCTGTCGGAATATCCAGGAAATTGCCCCTCTGTCCCCAGGAAATATTGCTCTGAAGCTGATGGACCTTTGGGTTAGAACAGAAAAATACTCCTGTTTTTTCCATATCAGAATGCATCACACAGGCTGTAAACTGGTCCAGAGACAGCTCGTCCAGCCCCTCCACGCAGAGATAGCGGAACCCATGAAATGTAAAATGCGGCAGGAACGTCTGCTCTTCCCCATTGCAGATATAAGTGTCGGTGGATTTCGCCTGGCGAAGGGTATCTGGATAGAAGTTGCCGTCCTTGTCCAGGACCTCCGCATGGCGGATGACAATTTTCTGTCCCTTTCTTCCATGCACCCGGATTTCTGCAGCACCGGTCAGGTTCTGCCCGAAATCTACCAGCTTCTCTCCCTTCGGCGTAACAATCAGTTCCTTTGCCGCGATCCGCTCCGTGACACGCACCGGCTCATTTTCCTGGGCGGTCAGTATGGACTTGTCGAACTCAGCCGCTGATACATGCCCTTCCCTGATCCCGGGCTGATCCGTATCAATCGTTTCTCCCATGTAGATCTCACTGTAAAGGATCTCTCCTGTTCTGACCTTCCAGGTTTCATCCGTACAGATCACTTCCCTGCTGCCGTCCTCATAGAGAATATGAAGCTCCGCGAATGCACCGGCCCTGCTGCCGTAAATCTTGCTTTGCAGCATGAAGCCAAAAATCCCTTTATACCAGCCGTTTCCAACTATCATCTCCAATTTTCCCTGTTTTGGTACTTCACTTTGCAGCAGCTCCGTAATATCGTGGATCTGGTACTGCAGGCGGTGGTGGTAGCTGGTCCACCCAGGCGCCATGCGCTCGTCCCCGATGCGCACTCCATTCAGGTACGCCTCATAGACCCCCCATGCCGTAGAATAGAATCTGGCACACTTCACCGCTCCTTTTAAGGGAAATGTCTTGTAAAAGACTGGGCACGCGGTTTCCTCTTCTGGAAAATCATGTGTGATCATTTTTGCCCGAAATTCCTCCGGCTGGAAAATTCCGGTCTCAAAGGTCATGGTTTCCTCTGCCGTATTTTCGTGGTTATCCGTCACCTCCACAGTCACATGATATGTTGTTTCCGGTTCCAGACTGGTTCCGGCGTAGGGAATCAATACGGAGGTATCGCTTTCTTTCCTGTGATCCCAGACCGTTTTTTCCCCGGTCCTGACCATGATGCGGTAAGATTTCTGCACCGTATCAGCCTGCTCCGATTCCATTTTCCAGGAAAATCTCGGATGCCTTCTGTCGATTCCAATCGGGTTTACCCTGTATTCTGTCCTCAGATCATATAATTTCATACTTTTCTCTCCTCTCTACCTTACCCGGCGCAGTCCGCCCGCTCCACAGAGACATGCATGTTACGATGCCCCCTGAGTATATCTGCCTGACCTCAGTCCCGGTTTACCTGTCAATCATTCTACCTGATTTCGCTCTCTTAATCTTACAGATTTGTCCGATATATTATAAATACATTTGATATCCTGTCATATTTCTGCTATCATATCTATAAATCACAGCAGTTTTGAACAGCAGACCGGTTCTGTCTGAGACTTGGAAGCTGCATGCATCGGACGGATGAAAAACGAATCAGGAGGCGGCCTCATGAACCGAACAGATGATCTAAAAAACCTTTGCCAGCTGTTTTATCAGGATACGAATATCCCCTTTTACCTGTATCAGAATACGGAACTTCTATCTGCATTTCCCGATACGCAGCCGGCCTGCGTCTATCCCCCTGCCCGGTACCGGGACGCCCTTTTTGAAAATGCTGAGACCATTTCCTACCTTTTCACGGACTACGGGATCTTGTATGCCTCTGTACACCCTAGCACCCCCCCTGGGCTTTGGATTCTCGCAGGTCCGGTCAACCACATCCCTTTTACGGACTCGGATTTCCACCATATGTATGCCGATTATATCGTCGTGCAGGAAGACCGCGCATTTTTCCAGGGTTTCTTTCAGTTCATCCCTCCGGTATCGCTGACCTCCTTCCTCACAAAAATGCTTCTCGTAAATTATTATGTCAATCAAGAGAAGCTGGAGCTGTCCGATATTTTAAAAAATAATTCCGGGAAGATTTCCGCACAGCATGTGGAAAAGACTTACGAGCAGAAGGAAACATTTACGCACAATAATTCTTACGAGGTAGAATCGCTGATCTTACATTATATTGAAACAGGGAATATGGACGGATTGAAAAATATGACATTTACAGACGCAGTTATCCAGGCGGGAGTTGTAGCGCCGACGCAATTACGGCAGATCAAAAACACGCACATCGCAATCACAACTCTGGCCACCAGATCCGCGATCAAAAGCGGGGTGGATACAGATACCGCGTTTCAGATCTCCGACCTCTATATCCGGACCGCAGAGCAAACAAACGATCCGGCCGCCCTGAATGCGCTGTCTTTTCAGATGCTGCTGGACTTTGCCGGGAAGGTGCAGGAGCGTTTCCTGCCGGGCACTTCCGACGAGCTCCTCCTGCGCGCGCTCCGGTTCGTCCAGCAGAATACGAACAGCCCGATCACGGTCCGCGATGTGGCGGAATATGTGGGGTTCAGCCGTTCCTATTTTTCCACCTACTTCAAGGAACAGATGGGCTTTTCTCTGAGCGCGTATATTCTCCGGTGCAAACTGGAGGAGAGCAAACAGCTGCTGCAGTTTACGGACAAACCCTTAAGCGTCATCAGCAATTACCTCTGCTTCTCCAGCCAGAGCCATTTTCAGACAGCCTTTAAAAAGCAGTACGGGATCACGCCCCTGCAGTATCGGAAAAATCCTTCGCTGCACGGCAAGGGGCTGCTGCCGGAGGAACGTTGAACGAAATCATTTTGGGCCGGGCAGACACAAATCTTACATGATCTCTCTGCCCGGCCATAATAGAGTGCCCTTGGGTATACCTTATGAAACGGCCGTATGGCCATAGTGGGGTGCCCTTGGGGATGACAGCGGAACTTTCCTACAATCACTCCGCATGTTCTGCTGCCTTCTGTTCTGCAATCTTTGCGTGAATCTCCGGCATCCGCTTTTCCAGGTCGAATTTCAGTGATATGAGGAACATCACCGCAAACAGTATGATCGGAATATAAATATTAAATGTGAAGATCGCATATTTGGTTCCTGCCGTCAAAGCCGCCGCATTGGGATCATAGCTTGCGATTCCCAGACACCAGCCTACCAGGGATGCTCCTACCCCGCTCCCCACTTTGGATCCAAAGCTTGCCGCACTCTGGGAGCGCGCCACCATGCGCTGTCCGAATTGATACTCATTATAGTCGATGGACATCGCTGTCAGTACCCCCAGCAGGCACATCATCGGAATATTGGAAAATGTCCCGAAACATCCCAGGATCGTGTTCAGCCAGAAGTGGTATGGGTTCAGCAGACGGATCACATTTGCCGCCATTCCAAGGAAAAAGGATACCCGCAGTGTTTTTGTAACCCCCAGTTTTTTGATCATGGGGCCTACCAGTATAAATCCCAGCAATGTGGGGATCATCCCGATCGCTCCCTGAATCCCGATAAGGTTGTCATTTCCATAGATCCATTTTGCATAATAGGTTCCCGCAGAATTGGCCAGGCCGTATGTCACATTAGCACACAGGCTTAATACCAGCACCATCACCCAGTATTTATTTCGGAACAGCTTTCCTACTGCTTCGCCAAATGGGATCTGCTCCTCCTCGTCCTCCTCCGGCTGAATCTCTTCAGCCGGATTCGTTTCCTTACTTCTTGCATAGCACAAAAGCAGGCACAGCAGGGCCGCCAGACCGAATCCTAATCCGTATTTGATCCATGCGCCCTGGTCGCCGCCTAAGATATTGGTCAGCGGAATGGTCAGCACCGCAATGATCATTCCGGACACATAGCCTGCCGCCGCACGGAAGGTTCCCATCGTCCCGCGTTCCTCCTGACTTGCGGTCCGTACCACCATGATCGCGCTGTAGGGAACCGCGATCGCCGTATAGACCACTGCAGTCAGAAGTAAATTTGTAATAAACATATAGATGATCTGAAGCGTCGGGCTTACATTTGCCGGAACTGTAAACAGCAGTACGGTCAGCACCGCTGTCGGGACCGCCATCTTCAAAAGCCAGGGCCGGTATTTTTCTTTCCCCGGTTTGGTATGGTCGATGATATTCCCCATGATCAAATCTGTAAATGCATCTAAAATCTTGGTGATCATAAATGCGGTCGCCACCGCGCCTGCCGCCAGTCCCACCTTGTCTGTATAGAAGTAAGTCAGCTGTCCTACCAGCCCGGAGATTGCATTGAGCGAAAACTGCCCCAGTGAATCTCCGAAATAATCGCCTGCACGCATGACCTTCTGTATTCCGAATTTGTCTTTCCCTAACGGTTTCTTTGCCATTTTTTCTCTCTCCTTTTTCCTGCCGTTCTGAATCGTTATGGTTTGTCCATTAGATTTTATTTAACACCGTTTTTTACGCGTTCAATGCCGCTATCAGCTGCTCCAGTGATTCCTTCGTCACACCCGGCACAAAGCTCAGCAGCTGTCTCAACGGCATGGATTCCATCATAGCCGCCATCATTTCCGCATTGACCGCTTCATCCTTGTCCGCGCTTTCCGCCATCTCTGCCGCACCTGCCCCCATGGCGCCGCCCATAGCCTGCTCCAGGATCGTTTTTCCCTTCGGGTCTGCCAGGATCTCACCCAGAGTGGAATTGAGATGAAAGATTTTTGGAATTACCTTTTCAGATTCTACATGCACCTCGGTGCACAGCAGGATCTCCTGTACGGATTTCCCGATCTGAATCTCATAATCCCCGGACTCTGCATACCAGTCATGGATCTCTGTATTCCAGTATGAAAATGCCCGGCTGTCCAGTGTGATGCTGACCGTTTTCGTTTCCCCCGGCTGCAGTTCGATTTTTTCAAACGCGCGGAGCTCTCTGACCGGGCGGATCGCTCTGCTGTCTTTCGGGGATACATAGAGCTGCACCACTTCTTTTCCGGCCCGTTTTCCGCTGTTTGTCACATCCACCGTAACCTTCAGCCCTTCGGATTCTTTGATGCTGTCCTTCTCCGCATGCAGATTTTGATAATCAAATGTGGTGTAAGACAGTCCGTGTCCGAACGGAAAGAGCACGGGCATCTCTTTGGAGGTATAATACCGGTATCCTGCAAATACACCCTCCCGGTATTCGGACCGGTCATGTTCTCCTCCGTATGTCAGAAAGCACGGCGTATCCTGCAGGCGGAGCGGAAAAGTCTCCGGCAGACGTCCGCTGGGATTCGCCTTTCCGTACAGGATATTCGCCGCGGCTCCGCCTACGGCCTGGCCGCCGAGATAGGCTTCCAAAACCGCTTTAACCTTTCCCAGCCAGGGCATTTCCACCGGGGCTCCGTTGTGCAGGATCACCGCCACATTTGGCTGTACCTCTGCCACGGCCTCGATCAGACGGTTCTGACACTCCGGCATCCGCAGGTGCTTCCTGTCATACCCCTCGGATTCAAAGTTGTCCGGCAGTCCCGCAAATATCACCGCAGCGTCCGCATGTTTCGCCGCCTCCACCGCTTCTGCCAGCAGGGATTCATCCGTCATGTCCTTATCGTCGTCATACCCCTGTGCATAAACCACCTCTGCAAATGTCTCTGCCTGTTCCAGAGCGGATTCCACCCGGAAACTGTTAATGTGAGAACTTCCGCCGCCCTGATATCTGGGCGCAGCCGCATATTTTCCGATGAACGCGGTCCTGGTCTCCGGTGACAGCGGCAGAAGCTGTTCCTCATTTTTCAGGAGCACGATGCATTCTTCCTCTATCTTTCTCGCTGTCTCATGATCCTTTTCCAGATCAAGTCCGGCGGATGGGTCTCTGTTTTCCACATAACGGAAAATGATGTTCAGAAGTTCTTCACAGGATCTGTCCAGCAGATCCTCCGAAAGGGTTCCTTCCCGGACTGCCTCAGCAATCTCCGCGTCAGTGGCTCCGCCGGAAGACGGCATTTCCAGATTGCATCCTGCTTTTAAAGCCTCCACCCGGTTGTTCATGGCGCCCCAGTCTGTCATCACATAGCCGTCGAATCCCCACTCCTTCCGGAGAATGTCGGTCAGGATCTTTTTGTTTTCGCAGAGATAGGTTCCGTTCAGCTTGTTATAGGCATTCATGATGGTCCATGGTCTGGATTTTTTTACCATGCCTTCAAAGGAGGCCAGATATAATTCCCGCATGGTCCGCTCATCCATCCGGGAATCGCTGGTCATCCGGTGAAATTCCTGGTTGTTTGCCATAAAATGCTTGGGACTTGTACCTACGTTCTTACTTTGAACGCCCTCCACGTATGCCGCACCCAGTTCTGTGGACAGGAGCGGATCTTCGGAATAATACTCAAAGTTCCGTCCGCACAAGGGGGAGCGTTTGATGTTCATGGCCGGCCCCAGGATGGTGCTGATGTCTTCCGCCTGACATTCTTCCCCCAGGGTCTCTCCCAAAGTTTTCGCCAGATTCCGGTCGAAGCTTGCCGCTATGGCGCAGCCTGCCGGGAAACAGACTGCCCGGATACTCTCATTGAGCCCCAGATGGTCCGACTCGCCGCTCTGTTTGCGCAGTCCGTGGGGGCCGTCCGATACCGACACGGCGGGAATCCCCAAACGTTCCACGCCCTTCGTACTCCAGAAATCCGCCCCGGAGCAGAGTCCCGCTTTTTCCTCCAATGTCATTTGCGAAATGAGATGTCTGATTTTTTCCTTATTCATGAGCTCTCTTCCTTTCTAAGATCATACCTGTGTATGTCTTGATACGTGTATTCTAAGTAATCCGGGAACAAAATTATTTTATATTTGTTCACTATATTATATTTTTGTCATCACTTTATACAATCCCCGATTTTCATGCCTGCTTGATTATGAAATTTTGTCAAATGTAATCTGGAATCTCCCGTTCTCAAGCTTTTTCTCAGTCCCATCCGGCATCACCAGAACCGCTTCCGTATTCGCCGGAACAGTTCCGCTGACCAATATCCTTTCTTCTGTTTTTTCCCATCTCAGGCGAATCTTTCCGCGTACACTGTGAAAAGATCCTTCCGCCCATTCCAGTCCAAAATCATAGCCCGGTTCAAAACGGATCCTGTCATATCCGATGCCTGCATTCTGGATTCCCAGCACTCTCCGATACAGGAAATCTCCAACACAGCCGAATGCATAATGATTAAAGGAACAGCCGTCCACCTGTCCGTCCGGGCGGACTGCGTCCCAGTTTTCCCACATGGTGGTCGCCCCGTGCTCCACCTCGTAAATCCATCCCGGACAGCCATTCTGGTTGAGCACTTTCCAGGCCAGACCGCGGTAACCGTAGTCACAGAGCACATCCAGAATGTGCGCCACCGACATAAACCCGGTATCCGGACGGTTCTCATTTTGTATGATCTGCTCTGCCAAACGTTCTGCCAGTTTTTTCTCCAATGCTTCCGGCACCATATGGTGTTTCAATGCCAGAACATAATTTCCCTGCATTTCCTGTGTCAGTTTTCCGTTTTCATCACACAGTTCTTCATAAAATGCTTCTCGCACTCTTGCGGCATACCGCCGGTAAGCTTCCGCTTTTTCTGTTTTCCCCAAAAGCTCGGATACCTTGGAAAGCATATCCGCATCAGCCGCAAGCAGTGTCGTATCTACCGTCTGCATCGTCAGAAAAGCGGATGCCGGGCCGTCGGAAAAACCTGCTTCGTTTTTCACGCTGGGCACAAGCCAGTCCCCGAAATGGAAGCCCGTGTTGATCAGGTAATGCTGATTTTCCAGTCTGCGGCCTGAAAGGGACGCCGCGCCCGGCGGCAGTTCCTCCGCTGCTTTCTGCATAGCCTGGACCCATCGTTCCATTGCTCCGTAGTTTTTTTCCAGTACCTTCCGATTCCCGCAGAGCTGATAGAGCTGCAGCGGCAGCGTCAGGATCACATCCCCCCAGCCAAGAGACCCTGCCATGGTCTGCTGTACATAATTTTTAATCAGAGGAACCGTATTCATCACGTGGCCCTGTGGGTTCTGTTCCATTCGTATGCTTTCCAGCCAGTCCTCGAAAAACGACGTCATTTCCTGGTTGTAAAGGGCAGTCGCGCCGTATACTACCACATCACCTGTCCACCCTGCCTTTTCCCTCGTGGGGCAGTCCGTGGGTGTTCCGACGGTGTTGGAGCGCTGGCTCCAGTAGATGTTGCTCTGAAGCCGGTTCAATTTTTCATCCGAACAGCGAAAACTTCCTGTGACCGGATTGGCGCTGCTGACGGCCTTTGCCGTAAACTGTTCCGGCTTCCAGTCCTTTCCTCCAATGACCCGGACATAGCGGAATCCGTGATAAGTAAATTCTGGTTCAAAGACTTCCCCCGGCCGGCCTGCGCTGATATATACATCCCGCTGGGCGCGGGTTGTTCCGGTAAAGGCATAGGTAAAATTGCCGTCCTGATCCAATACCTCTCCGTGGTCAAAGGTAATCTCTTCCCCTGCCTTTGCGGAGATCTCCACCCGGATCGTGCCTGCCATGTTCTGCCCGAAATCCACCACTGTCTCGCCGTTCGGCGCGGTTAAGATCTGCTTTGCCGGAAGCTCTTCATACACTTCGATTTCCGGTGCGCTCCGGGCCATGAGCACTGCATTCTCTTTCTCAGCCTGCAGTTCTCCTCTCTTCACCGCTTCTTTTTGTGCTGTTTTTCGCGGGCCTTCTTTGAAGATCACCTGTTTCCAGTTCTCTGCCCGGAAGGAAACCTCCGAGGGTTCCCCGTCATATTTCCGTGCATCTACGCATTCTCCAAGAAACAGATCCGCATATCGGATAGGGCCGTCATAGGAACAGGTAAATGCCTCATCCGAACAGATCTGTCCCCTTGTGCCGTCCGGATTCCACAGCTCCATCTGCATAAGGAGCCCCGGGATCTCCCCATATTCACAGCCTTTTCCCAGCGCGATCTTTCCCTTATACCAGCCGTCTGCCACGGTAACTGCCAATGCATTTTTTCCCGCATGCAGATATTCCGTCACATCATAAGCCTGATATTTCAGACATTTGTCATAGGTGGTAAATCCCGGCGCCAGAAGCGTTCCCGGCACCTTCCTCCCGTTGATGGAAAGACCGTAGATTCCGTGGGCCGTGATAAATATTTTGGCATATTCCGGTTTCTGCCCCAGTTCAAATACTCTGCGGAACCGTACCGGCGGATCGTAGGGTTCGGCCGGCAGCGTATCCCAGATCTGGTCATCTGTATGATATAACGGCTGCTCCCCTTTCATCAGCGAAGTCAGGCTTTCCATCCACATTTCCTGCGCTTTGACGAGGGGGTTTTCCGAAAGCTGAGGCAATGGTTCCGGCTCGATCCACTTTGCATTCCACCCCTCTTTATTCAGGTATGCGGTCTCAAAAATCTGTGCTTCACTTATGCAGGAATTGCCTCGGTTATCCCATACCTGAATGTTGTACACGTAGCGTGCGGCAGGCTTTAAATCCGTTCCTGCATATTCCATATCCAGCGTATTGCCTGTCTCTGTACGCCCGCTGTCCCATACCGTATGACCGTTTTTTTCGGATACCGTGATCCGGCAGGCCGTCTGAAAAACTCCCGGCTCCTCCGAATGGACCTCCCAGGAAAATCGAGGGTTCGGGTTTTCGATTGCCAGCGGATTGATCTGATGTTCACAGGTCATATGTGTGATGTTTAACATCTTGGTTCTCCTCTCTGTTCTGAAATATTGTCATTTTCTATATTTTATAGGGGGAGACGCAAAACGTATTATATATTTGTTTGTTTAATTATACTTTTGCTTGTTCTGTTCCTAGTGTACTGACCGCATTATATCCTGCGTAGTTTTACCGGATATAATCCGGACAGTACACTAATGGAATTTAGGTTGATTTTTAAATTCTGATTGCGTATACTATAAGTCAAGGATAAATGTAAAATTGTCATACAGGGCATTTTTCAGGAGGTTACTTATGAAGGTTGAAGAACGATTTCTAAAATATGTCTCTTATTGGACCACATCCTGCGACGGTCAGGAACAGATTCCCAGCACGGACCGGCAGTTTGAGCTTGGGCGCGCCCTCGCGGACGAGCTGAGAGAACTGGGGCTTTCCCAGGTGAAATGTGATGAGCACTGTTATGTATACGGCCTGCTCCCGGCCACAGAGGGCTATGAAAATAAGAAGTCTATCGGCTTTATCGCGCACATGGATACCGCACCGGATTTTTCCGGAAAGGATGTACATCCCACGCTCATCCCGGATTATGACGGGAAAGATGTGACGCTGCCGGCTACCGGAGATGTTCTGAAGGTTTCGGATTTTCCAAGACTGGCTTCCCGGAAAGGGCAGACTTTAATCGTAACGGACGGCTCCACCCTGCTGGGCGCCGACGACAAGGCCGGAGCGGCGGAAATCGTGACCGCGCTGGAGCAGCTCATCCACGAAAATATTTCCCACGGTGACATCTGGATCGGAATCACGCCGGACGAGGAAGTGGGACGGGGCTTTGAAGCTTTTGACCTGGAGCACTTCAAAGCGGATTATGCATATACCGTGGACGGGGATTATGAGGGTGAGATCTCCTATGAAAACTTTAATGCGGCGGCGGCCCTGTTCCAGATCCGGGGTGTTAATGTCCATCCCGGCAGCGCCAAGGATATCATGGTCAATGCGGGCTCCATTGCCTGTGAGCTGCACCGCATGCTTCCTCCCGAAGAAGCTCCGGAGCATACGGAGGATCGGCAGGGCTTCTACCACCTGACCGACATGGAAGGAAATGTATCTCACGCAAAACTGCAGTACATTGTCCGGGATCACGATCAGGAGCTGTTTGAAAAGCGGCTTGCTTTTCTGCGTGAACTGGAAACCTCATTCAATGAAAAATATGGAAAGGACACAGTAACGCTCACGATCACTCCAAGCTACCGGAATATGCTGGAAGTAGTAAAGGAACATTTCTATATCGTAGAAAAAGCAGAAGCGGCAATGAAGGCCGTGGGAATCACGCCGGTATCTCCTGCCATCCGGGGAGGCACGGATGGAGCGGAACTTTCCTTCCGGGGACTTCCCTGCCCCAACCTGGGCACCGGAGGGGACGGTTTCCACGGGCCCTTTGAGCATATCACGGTGGAGGCTATGGAGCA
The DNA here is from genome assembly GCA_000403295.2 of Lachnospiraceae bacterium M18-1. Classification (GTDB taxonomy): domain Bacteria; phylum Bacillota; class Clostridia; order Lachnospirales; family Lachnospiraceae; genus Schaedlerella. The sequence goes on from KE159610.1 coordinate 486,169, forward strand.
TGTCGTAAAGATTCTGATCGAAATTGCAAAAAATCCGGTTTAGCAGCCGGATTTTTTGTATTCTTGAGTATTCAGCAGGTAGATCCGAAACTCCGAGCCCTCTCCTGCTTCTGACTTTACTTCGATATATCCCTTCTGCAGTTCGATAATCTTCCGGGCAAGATATAGTCCGATCCCGATTCCTTCCTGCTCGTGAACCTCCGGTTCCCGGTAGAATCTTGTAAAGATCTCTGCCTGCCGTTCCGGCGCAATCCCCTTTCCGGTATCCCTCACGCTGATCTGCGTAAAAATTTCCTGCACCTTCACTCCTATCCGGATCGTACCTCCGGCATCGGTATATTTCACCGCATTATCCAGCAGATTAAATATCGCTTCCTCCGTCCATTTCCCATCATGCCGGATCCGGACCTCCCGGTCACACTCCACATACAGCCGGATCTGCTTCTCTTCCGCCTTGGGAACGATTGCCGCCACTGCCCGCCCGATGGTCGCACGGAGGTCTGATTCCTGATCCCGGATCGTAATGACTCCTGTCTCCAGCCGGGAGATCTTGACCATGCCCTGCATCAGAAAGTCCAGCTTTTCGATCTGCTCTCCCATACTGCTCAAAAATTCCTCTGCCCGTTCCGACATAGATTCATCCTGGAGGATCTCTATGCACAATTTCAGATTGGCGACCGGAGTTTTTGTCTGATGGGAAATGTCGGAGATCAGTTCCTTCATTTTGTTTTTTTCAGACAGGCTTTCTTCCTCTTTCCTCTGCCAGATATGATTCACCCGACGCAGCTTTTCGCAGATTTTTCCCCACAGTGTGTCCTCGTCCTCCCAGCCCTTCTCCGGCTCCTTCCCTGAAAGGATCCCGTCCAGACTCTTTTCCATCTGGTCCGCAAATTGGTAAATATCCCTTTTCAGAGTATACAGCTTCCATGCCAGAACTGCCGCCGTCAGCAGCGCACATCCGGTCAATATGATCATCCCAGCCATTGATACCCCATCCCATATACATTCGAAATATACTTGTGTTCCTTGTCCTCAATCTTTCTCCGAAGCCGGTTTACATTCACAGCCAACGTATGTTTGTCCACAAACTGTCCGTTCACATCCCACAGCCGTTCCAGCAGGACCTCATAAGTCAGAAGCTTCCCCCGGTTCGTCACAAACTGCCTAAGCAGCCGAAACTCCGTAGGCGTAAGCACACACTCCTGTCCTCCTGCCTCCATTTTCGCTGCTTCAAAATCCGCCTTCAAAAATCCGTCGTCAAAACACAGATGCCCTTCCGTTTCCGTCCGTTTCAGGATCACGTCAATCTTTTTCAGCAGTATTTTCATGGAAAACGGTTTTGTCACATAGTCCTCCGCCCCCAGCTCATACCCGTTCAGCGCATCCTCCTCCAGGTCCCGCGCCGTCAAAAACAAAACCGGAACCGCCGCCTGTGTTTTGACCCATTTGCAAAATTCAAATCCTTCCCCGTCCGGCAGGTTCACATCCAGCAAAACCAGCTGCACGCCGCCCTGCAGGGAGACCGCCTTCGCCTCCTCTATAGAATAAGAAGAAACCACGCCGTACCCTTCCTTTTCCAATGCATAACATAGGGCGCGGTTCAGCTTCCTGTCATCCTCCACTACGATGATTTTCTGCAAAATACATCCTCTCCTTTCCTCAGATGATTACAATATGGGAGCCGTTGGAAATAATCGTTTCAATTTCCTGACGTCCCCCTGGTTTCCTGATTCTATTTCAATCTTTACTCGTTGCTTTCTTCCGGCTCTGTGCCCTTCTCTATTGCGTTCTCCCAAAAATCCGCCATTTGATCTCCGCCGCTTTCTTCTTTCTCTTTTGAAGCCGCCGTCTCATTCTGTTCCTTTGCCTTCTCTGCACTCTCTGCCACAATCTCACCTATGTCCGAGAGCAGCTCCGCTGATTTTTTCTCCAGTTCGGCGAGCTTCTTTTCCTTATCTGAAACATCTGCAGCCATTTCTGTTGAACTTTTATACATTTTATCCAGCTTAATCTCTGACTTCAGCACACGTGCTTCCCCGTCTACCCTCATTTTCACAGAATCGACTGTTTCTGCCTTTTCCAGGCCCTGTGAGAGATCCATCACATTTGCCAGCCTTTGATTTTCAATCTCCTGTTCTGTCTTCGGCTCGTCGTTCTTTTTCGACTTCTCGGCCTGTTTCTCCATTTCTTTCGCCATAACTTCGGTCATCTGCTGGTCAATCTCCTTTAGCTGCTTTTCATAAGCCTCTATCTGGGGCTTGATGGAGTCCATCGACCGGCCGTCCTTTTTCGCAGAGCTGATCAGGGAATTTTTCTGATCCGTGATACTCATCTTCTGCTTCATGAGCGTCTCGATCAGGCTTCCCTTCCTGCCCTGGTGAGAGATAACCGCAAGGTCCGTCCGGCTTTCCTGCGCCTGAGTGCCTGCGGCCTTTCCTGTTTTTGCTGCCGCACTCTGATTGATGCGGTATGCATGAAAAATCTGATTTTGTATTCCCGGGTTAAAATTCAGCTTCATATTAATATTCTCCTCTTCTTATCAATCTGTCCGTTTGTGCCCTTTCGGATCTTACGGACCATTTCCTGCGCAGCCATGATTCATCGAATCACGGTATCTGCTTCAAAAGTGCAGAACAGAAATTGGATTCACCGTTCCAATATGGGATGCGCAATTCTTCCTCCTGTCCCCGGTAATCCACATCGACACAGCTGCAGCTGCCTCCCATACTGGGCAGCTTCATATATCCCCCAAAGCTTATCCAAAACCGTTCTCCCCCGGCTCCAAGTTCTTCCAAAAGCTTATCCATGGGAGTCCTGCGGATGTAAATGTATTCTTCATCCCAGGACACTGCCTGCTCAAAGCTTCCGGGTTCCAGGATGATCATCTGCGCTTCCTCCGGTCCCTGATACAATACGATCTCACGCACCTCCGTATAACGCGGATAAGAACTATACAAGATCAGCAAAAGTATTCCCACGATCAGCACGGCGCTGCCAAGGCACAACGCCCCTGCCGCAGATCTCCGGTAGGGAGTGAACGACGCAATCCTGGAAAATCTTTTCCTCATATCTCTGTAACCTCCCGGGGCTGCAAAAGCAATGGTAACATTTCGCCTTTTCAGTCCCGGAGCTCCCGGATTCAGAAGCTGCATATTCTTTAACAGCAGCAGCCCATAGGCATACGCATCCTGGCCGCTTTTCCGGATCGTGACCCGGTCGCAGATCTGTTCCAGATCTTCATGGAAATACTTCCTGCATACTGCAAAGAAAAAATCTGGCCACAGCAGGATCTGCAGAATATCCCACAACAGGCAGAACCAAAGATGCCCCAGCCGGATGTGGGTCCTCTCATGAAGCAGGACCATCTCCTGCTCTTCTGTCTCCAGTTCTTTCTGCAGGATCTGCGGCAGAACGATGCTGGGTCGAAACAGCCCTGTAGAAAATGGGGTGAGCAGACGATCATGAATCCTGACTTTCTGCCCGCATACCCTGTCCATTTCCATACCATTTACCAATCTGCCAAGTCTTCTCCTCCCTGAAAAAAGAACACCTGCACAAAGTATCATCCCCAGCAGATAACCGTATCTGACCCACCAGCGCTCATTGCAAAATCCGATCCACCAGTACGTCCAGCAGCAGAAAAAATTTTTCTCATGGAAAAACCTCAGCTTTCCCATAAACGGTGTTATGAGCAAGATGCCCCAGAGCATCCCCTTTAGAAATACTGCTCTTCCAGGCAGAATCTGCCGAATCAGAAGAATCAGCAGAAACAGGAAGAACGAAACCCAGACACATAGACCCAGCACCACGGAAATATATGTAACGGTGTAATCCAGAGTATTCAGTGTCAGATTGTCTGTCAATTGCCCTGCCATCACAGATCCTTTCTTTTATTCATTTTCTTATCCCTGCCGGTTTCTGAATGCCGGCCTTTGCAGGTTTCTAAAATCCCCTTTAACTCCTCCATCTGCGCTTCTGTGAGGGCGGTATTTTTCAGCAGAGCCGCTGCCGCATTGGCATAGCTTCCGGAAAAATAGCTGTCCGCAAATCTCCTGCTCTTCTCTTCCAGACATTCTTCCCTGGATCTCAATGGGGTATAGATATAAATTCTGGCGTCATTTTCATCAATCACGTAGCTCAGGAGCTTTTTCTGGCACAGGCGGTTCATCAAGTACCCGTACCATCCTGGGAGTCATATCCGTGTATTCTTTTAGTCTTAGTATGACTTCGGAAGATGTCAGGGACGTGCCTGCGGACCAGAATACCTCCATGATCTGCCATTCACTCTCACTGGGCGCTGTTTCCTTTTTCAACATATATACCTCCTTGCTGCTGGATACATGATTTCTATAATAGAGAAATCATCTTCATATTATATATCGGTTAACACTTGTTATTAGTTAACAACCGTTATTGATTTTTTCAAATTTTTTGATTTCGAATGGATCTATTGCAGAACGTGATCTATACCCTGCGCATCCCCGTGCCATTACCAACAAAGGCAGCGAGCATTCACTTACCCAGTAGAAAACGGTGAACGATATATGGTAAAATTTTACAGAATGCGGAAACCGGATTCAGGAAAAATTAGTCTTTCCTTCGCCTTCAATCTATGCTACAATAAGGAAACAAGGCGCTTTAAGCGAAGATTATTTTGAAACATAGGGAGGACAAGATATGGAAGGGATTCGTATTCCTGAGGGCAAAAAGAAAGGAAAGTACAAGAGGATCGGTGCCAAGGTCGGCAGGGTAGTGATTATCATGCAGGCAATTTCAATCCTGATGGTGATGTTGGTCTGTATTTTTATGTACAACACTCTGGTGACTAAGATGCAAAAGGACCGCTGTACCAACGGTACAAATATGCTGGCCTATGAACTCAGTCAGATGTCTGAGGATCAGGATCCAAACGAGCTGCTTGATGAACTGAAAAGCCGTATGAAGTGTGAATTTACTATTTTTGAAGACGATACCCGGGCTTACAGCACCGTGACCCAGGACGGCAAGCGGGTGGTTGGTACCCAGTTGTCTTCCGAACTGAACGAGATCGTGCTGCAGCAGGGAAATACATACGTTGGAGAAGCAACAATCCAAGGGGAGAGTTTTCTGTGTTCCTATGTACCTACAAAAGGAGACGACGGTAAGATTAACGGACTGATCTTTGCGGGAATTTCCAGGGAAGAGGCCCGGCAGGAGGTCATTCTCGTCATTATCCTGTCTGTTCTGGTAGGCTTAGCTGTAATCGGCATTTGTATTATGTTCCTGACTGTTTACATGAAAAAGAGTGTTTCCTATCCTCTGGGCCAGATTACCCGGATAGCCGGACGTCTGGAACAGGGAGACTTAGGACTGGCGAACAATGAAGAGGTGCGGGTCGATATCTCTTCCAATGATGAGATCGGCACACTGGCGGAGATGTTTGAAGACACTATCCGCACGCTGCGGTCCTATATCGGGGAGATCTCCAGTGTGCTGGAAGCAATGGCCCGCGGAAATATGACCCAAAACGTTACCCAGGATTATCTGGGCGATTTTCAGTCCATTAAAAAGTCTCTGGACGGCATACAGTCCGCGCTGAACCATACAATGGGACAGATTTCTACCAGCGCGGAACAGGTTTCTTCCGGGGCGGAGCAGGTTTCCAGCAGTTCCCAGGCTCTGGCTCAGGGCGCTACCGAGCAGGCCAGCTCCATTGAGGAGATTTCCGCGACTATGGCAGAGATCTCCCAGAACGCCAAGCAGACCGCAGAGGCTGCCGAGAAGGCCGGCGAGTATGTCAACGAGGCAGGTTCCCATCTGGGAGTCAGCATCGGTTTTGTGGATGAACTGAACGTAGCTATGAAAAATATTTCCGATTCCTCGAAGAAAATCGGCACGATCATCGCCACCATTGAGGATATTGCTTTCCAGATCAATATTCTGGCCCTGAACGCAGCAGTCGAGGCTGCCCGTGCAGGTTCTGCAGGCAAAGGTTTTGCCGTGGTAGCGGATGAGGTCGGGAATCTGGCCTCCAAGTCCGACAAGGCAGCAAAGGCCACCAAGGAGCTGATCGAAAGCTCTATCATTGCTGTCACGGAAGGCGGCAATATCGTAAATAAGGTAACAGAGGCGCTGGATCAGACCAGCCAGAGCGCAGGACATGTGACCGACCAGATGTCCATCGTGGTGGATGCTGTAGAGAATCAGACTTCCGCCCTCTCTCAGGTCACCGACGGAATCGACCAGATTTCTTCCGTAGTGCAGACCAATTCCGCCACCAGCGAGCAGTGTGCCGCTGCCAGCGAAGAATTGTCGTCTCAGGCAAGCCTGCTGAAGAATCTGATGCGTTCTTTCAAGCTGAAGAATATGCGCTAGTACATTAAGATCATTTTGTAATTACTAGGTTTCTTGAATAAAGAAGTGGCTGGTATACAGAAAAGCCGTATACAGAAAACCTGCCACTGGCAGCTTTTCTGCATACGATGGTATAAAAAAAGACAGACTGCGTAAGTTTTCTTACTGCAGGCTGTCTTTTTTGTTATGGCTTCTTAAGATACCGAACGTTTTATTTCTGATATACGATGCGTCCGTCGGATATCGTATATTCCACGGTGATGTCCGAGATTGCTTTTACATCCATGTCCCGGATGTGGTATTCCTGCTCAAAACGCTCTGTTCCCAGGTTGCTTTCTTCCTGGGCGGGGAAAAACGGATCGTAGTAAAACCACAGCGGCTGCACGGCCGCGATCACACCCTCGTCCGCCATACGGGTTTGATTAAACGTTCCGCTTCTTCTGTTCCCAAGGGCTGCCCTGCCCATGATGTGGTATTGATACGCAGTGTCAGTTCCCCATCCTTTTCCATATCACTTACCACTGCGTAATTGTCCTCCGCACCGCCGGAATCAATGACCGTCAGCCCGTAGCTGTTTGCCAGCTTCTGGAACATATCATAAGCTTCCTTGATCTGCTCTTTCGTATGCTCAATGGTCGGCAGGGAATCCAACATGCTTGCCGCATCCGAAAAATACCCTGTCAGTTCTCCGTTTTCATCCAGGAAAACCTTTCCGCCGTCCAGAGGCGTACTGTCTTTTGTAATGCCTGCCATTTCAATCGCGATCTTGTTTGCCAGCCTGCCATGCTTGGAGGTATCTGATAACACGACAGGTTTATCTGTATCCAGTTCTTCCATCCAACTGTTCTCAGGAATGTTATTTGGAAATGCCTGTCAATAAAACCAGGCATCAATGTCTGTCCGTCCAGATCGATCACTTCTGTTTCATCGGAGATATATTTTTCTATACCTTCCTCATCTCCGACATAAACTATTTCGCCATCCTTCACTGCAACGGCAGAATTGTCCATATCGTCTTCCGACAGCATAGTAAGGATTGTTCCACCGCGAAATACCATGTCCGATTCTTCTCCATCCCCGCTCTCCTGTTCCGGTTCTTCCTTTTTTTCTTTCTTTGCCTGAGAGCTTTCCTGACTGTCGTTCTGGCCTGCGTTTCCGCATGAAACGGTTCCTGCCAGCATGCCCATTGTGACTGCTGCGGCCAATAGCCGAAGTACATGTTTCTTTTTCATTGTCTGCTCCTCCTGATTTAATTTTGTTCGTTTCCGGATCCCTTCTGTCACCGAATCGATAAAGTGAGTATACAAAGAAAACAGCATATCCGTATTCAGGCTTTTTCCAAAACGCCTCGCCTTGTAAACAGATTTACGCTCCCTCTCAAATCGATCAGGTCGCGGATTAGACTGGTTTTGTCCACATAGTAGAAATTATCTCTCTTGAAATCTTTAAAAACTCGATTCCGATCGGAAGCTTTTTCTTTTTCTGCATACCGTCTCCTCCATATCCATTTCTTCTACCACATTGATATATGCTTCTTACTGATAAATCCTTCTACGCAGCCTCTTTATATCGTGTATAAACATACTCATAAATCTGTTGACGGTACACCGAAATACTTACTTCGTCATAACATTCCGGCAGCTGTGCCCAAAGAGTATCACGAATCAGATTATCTACGGCCGCTTTCGTTTCCTGTTTATCTGTCCAATGATCCAATTCTGAAATCTTTGCTTTGATTTTCTGAAGCAGCGAGGCTGCAACCTCTTTCAATTTCTTGATATCGTTCTTGCTCAAATCCTCTCGGAACAGCATATCGTAGAGTGAAAGTTCCTCATCACTGGCAAAACCTTCACGAACATAACGCTGTTCTTCCTGGTTCATACTGTTTGCCAGATTCATCAAATCCATGAAGGTCTTTTCGATCGTTGCCCTGTCCTGTTCACTGTTGTAATCGTCAATAATCTGCTGGTATCGTTCATAATAATTGATACGCTCCGGATTGGCAAACAGCATCTTATCCAATTTCATCCGGATCAGTTCTTCCAAATCCTTTAATACTAAATTCTTTTTCTTAACCTTTGCAAACTCTCTGCGAAGCAAATCAAAGTCAATAGCGCTGATATCAAAACGGCGTGGTTCTTCACGTATCATCGTCGGCATATGCTGAATTTCAATATAGGAACTGATAATTGTATTGATCATTACCATCAAATCTGTTGTATTAACATGCTTACGCTTTTTCTTCAGTTCTGCATAAATAGCTGCTATTGCTTCATATTCCCTGCGAGTATGGTCCGTAATATCATCACGGTCAATATATTTCATAAGTCGATTCAGCTCGGACGCATAGGTAGTAAAAGTTTTCTTATCTTCAATCGTTCCGCAAACAGCATTCGCAGCTTCCTGCAGATAAGACAACTTCTTGAAATCATAGGCATCAATCAACATCTGCAGATTAAAATCATTTTCTGACAAAAATGCTTTTGCTTTTTCGATCGTTTCAATGATACGAGCGATCAGTTCATCTTTGTCTACGGTAGGATCTGTTCCACCATTTCCGCCAACATTGGCTGTATAGTCCGCTAATGCTTTTCTGAGTGCTTTTACGATACCTATATAGTCAATGATCAAACCGTTGCTCTTGCCTTCACTGACACGATTTGCCCGAGCGATTGTCTGCATCAGTGTATGTGCCTTCAACGGCTTGTCCAGATATAAGCAGGATAAACACTTTACATCGAATCCAGTAAGCCACATGGCACAGACGAAAACTACACGAAGTGGATTTTTGGAGTCTTTAAATTCTTTATCCAATTCACGCTTTTCCATCTTTACTCTATGGTATTTAATATCTAAATCCCACTTTTTAAACGTTTGGATTTCATTCTGCTCCTGGCTGATCACTATGGCCATTTCTGTTTCCTGCATCCACTTCAACCTGCGTTCCAGTTCCTGTGCTTCCTGTTGAGTACCTGTTTTTATTTTTGCTTTCAGCTTCTTGATTTCTTCTTTCCAGTATTCCTGCACATAATTGTACATACGGACACAGGTAACCTTGTTCAGACAGACAAACATAGCCTTTCCGCTTGTCCACAAATCGGAATAATGATTTACAAAATCACGAGCAATAGATTTTAATCTCGGCTCTGCTGTCAGCAGATGTATCTCTTTCGCAAATTCCGCTTCCAGTTTATCCTGCTGGTCTACATCAAGATCCGCATTTTCAATGGCATCCAGAATCTGTTCTGTAATTTTCGGGTTATGTAAGTTTGCAATCTTTTCGCCGCGATTTTCATAATACAGCGGAACCGTAGCACCATCTTCTACCGCTCTTTTGAAGTCATAAACAGATACATAGCCGCCAAATGTACGAGCGGTAATATTGTCACTGGACAACAACGGCGTTCCGGTAAATCCGATACGCGCTGCAGTAGGCAGTAATTTCATCATATGATCTGCAAAAATGCCATACTGGCTGCGGTGAGCTTCGTCAGACATAATGATTATATCGTGGTCAGGATAGATCGGTTCTGCATTTGGTTTGTTAAACTTCTGAATAAGCGTAAAGATAAAGCTTGGGTTGCCTTTCAGTTTCTGCACAAGGTCATCCCCGCTTGTGGCAATAAACTTTGCCGCTTTTGTCTTACCAAGCAAGCCACAGTTTTCAAACGTATCACTAATCTGGGAGTTCAATTCTTCACGGTCAGTAAGAATCACAAACGTTGGAGAACCTTCAAATTTTCTGCGCACTTTCTGCGCAAAGAACACCATAGAATAACTCTTGCCTGAGCCTTGTGTATGCCAAAATACCCCCAGTTTCCCATCATTCAGTTTCCTTGCGGCATACGCTTTCATTGCTTCATTTACACCGAGATACTGGTGGTTACGGGCAAGAATTTTAGCTGTATGTCCGCCGGAATGGTCATATAGAATAAAGTTTTCAAACAAATCAAGAAAGTTCTCTTTCCTGCAAATACCACGAAGCATTGTTTCAAGCGCTACACTCCCCTGTTCCTCTTCTGCAAGACGCTTCCACTCATGGAAAAACTCATATTGACTGCCAAGAGTACCAATCTTTGCTTCCGTACCGTTAGACAACATAAGAAACGCATTATAATAGAACAGATGCGGGATGGTATCCTGATAATCCGTATAGTTATCATCATATGCGTTCTGTACATCAACCGTATTCTTTTTCAGTTCCACAAAAAGCAATGGAATGCCATTCACAAACCCCACAATATCTGTTCTGCGTCGATATAAAGCACCGTGAATTTTCAATTCTTTCACAGCAAGAAAATAGTTGTTATCCGGATTTTGGAAGTCAATTACAGACGCTTTCTTCGTTTCTGTCTGTCCATTAGGCTTCTTTACCGTAATAGGAATGCCGTCACGAATAAGGAAATATTTTTCTTCATTCACCTGTAAAGGAGAGGATGTAGAAAGTCTGTTTTCCAATGCTTTCTGCGCTTCGGAAATCTGGCTTTCATTCATCCATGGATTCAGTGTCTTCAGTGCATTATGGAAATAACGAAGCAGCAATATTTCTTTATAGCTTTCTCTGCCGAAAGTGCCGTCATTCCCTAAGACTTCTGTATTGTAAGCGAACCGGACATCCCAGCCCAGTTCGTCACGGAGCAGATTACCGGCACTTTCTTGAACGAGTATATTTTCGGAATAATCGTAGCTCATACAGTTCCTCCTTTACATGCCAAGTTTCATTTGTAAAATTATGTCCATACCTCTATTTCTCCGTTCATTAGCCTTGGCAATAGACGATCACGAGCTTCTTTCAAAGCACTATTCTGCTTTTGAAGCCTTAAAACCATTTCTCTATACACATCCGCAATGGAAGCAAATTTATCCATAATTTCTTGTGATGGTAAATTAACAAACACTTCTTTTAATTTCCCTCGTTGAATATGTTTCATCGTAGAACCTGTTGTAAGATTCTTAAATTCATCAAGTGTTTTCAAAATTGATTGTAATACATATTCCCTACATACACCGTTATTTGGTGTGACTTTGAACAAATGCTGATTTAATAAACCATCTTCTGAGTCCCATATCATAGCAGCCAAAGTTGCCGACCAAGAAAACAAAATATCACCAGCGATTACATTATATTTTTCGGGAATAGCTCTGCCATCATTTCTTGGCGTAGTTGGTATTATACCTTCATTCATTTCTTTGATTTTAATAATCGGTTTTCCTTTATCATTCCAATCATCTGGTTTAAAAGCATATCCATTTAAATAATCCGCAATATCATTCATTGATGGTTTTGTCCACCCCTCCGGCACGCCATCAACAATCTTTACATCTTCATATCCCGGAAAACGCAAATCAACAAACCATTCTTTATAGAGACGCTGTGCCGCTTCTTCAAGGAGTTTGATTTGCTTTTTGTTGTTTGCAATGAGTTCATCATAAGATGAAAGTATCTTTACTATCTTCCTTTGAATCTCTATTTCTGGAACATCTACCGGCACGGCGCTTAGGATTGAAGTGTTTAAATTTAACATTGTAGAACCAACAGCATGATTTATTACCCACCCAATCGTTTCTGCTTTCTGTAACTGATAAAAAATGAATTGAGGGTCTGCTTTCTCCTTGTCAACACTTACCTTCAAACATCCCGTACCACATATCCATCCTATTTCACGCTCAGATGTAAATGCACATTTCCCGACATCTCCTCTGCGTGAATACAGAATATCTCCATCTCTGATTTTATGTTTGCTTAGACGTTCCACATGCTCTTTGGAAACTCGAGCTATTGATTCTTCAGACACTACTCCTTGTATTAAATCTTTAGGCATCACCACCGGAACACCTTCATCTGAGTAATCGGATTGATGTAGCTGTGAACCAAAAGGCCCTGTTTGTATGGATGTAGAAATGTCTCCTAATACTTTTTGCTCCCAACTCATACCCCCATCTCCTTCATATTCTTAGAAATGGTATCCATCAAGTCATTGGATTCTGCCTGCAGAGATAAAAGCTCACGATGAATTTCAGCCATCCGCTCTTCAAAATCTACGCCGTCATCCTCCGCAGGTGCAACACCAACATAGGCTCCCGGTGTCAGAGACCAGCCTTTTTCTTCAATACTAATTCCATCTTTATATTCGCCCTTTGCAGCATCTGTTCTATAAGCCACCTTGCAAAGACCGAGAATATCTTTATATCCACCGTCACCAAATTTTTCATACAGCCAGTTTGCTTCTTTTGCCACAGTGACTTCTTCATTCTTACTGGCAATCATTTCGTCATATTCAGCCTGAATACGTTTTTTGTCGCCTCGCCCTGCGTGTTCCACTTCAATTTTTGCACGCTTCTGCAGGTCTTTCAACTCCTCTGTCAACTGATGAAGAATATCTTCAAAATCGCCATTTCCTAATATCGTTCTATATTCATCCAGTAATGCTGTGTATTTTTCAGTTTCACCACGATAAAGCCATACAATAGCATTTAAATTTTTCAGCTGCCATTCTGACCATTCATTCAATGTACGGTCAACGACTGTGTAATAGTTTCTTGCATCAATAAACAGAACTTTATCCTTGATTGCTTCGTTTTTATTTTTATCAAAGAACCACAGAGAGCAAGGCAGAGATTTTGTGTAGAAGAAGTTATTTCCCACGCTAATCATTACATCTACATGGCCTGTTTCTACTAATTTCCGACGAATATCTTTGTCTTTGCCCTGGCCGTCCGTTGCAGACGAAGCCATAACAAAACCAGCACGGCCTTTTTCGTTCAAATAGCTGTAGAAGTAAGAAATCCACAAATAGTTTCCGTTTCCAACTTCTTTATTTTTATTCATACTTGGCATACCAAAGGGCAGACGTTTTGCACTTTCACAAGACTCTGCTTTCACTTTGTCCACATTAAAAGGCGGATTTGCCATTACATAGTCACAGCGGCCGTCAAGGTTGTGAGCATCGTGATAGAAACTGTTCGCTTCATCTCCCGATTTAATAACACCGGTAAGACCGTGAACAGCCATATTCATCAAACACAGCTGCGCATTATATTCCACCTTTTCCTGTCCATAAAATGTCATTGCACTATTTGCATTCATACCGGACTGATTTACAAAGTCGCCGGACTGAATGAACATACCACCTGAACCACAGGCAGGATCAAGCAAAATACCACTTTTGGGTTCGATAATATTTACAATCATTTTTACCAAAGATTTTGGTGTAAAGAAAACGCCATCATCAGATGCAATATTTTTAGCAAATTTATTAAGGAAATATTCATAGATACGCCCAATAATATCTCCGCCTACTTCATCAAGTGCACTGTTATTAAAAATACGAAGAAGCTCTGATAAAAGCTCGTCCGAAAAATCAGTATAACTTTTAGGCAATACACCTGTAAGCTGGCTGCTTTGTTCTTCTATCAGTGCCATTGCGTTATTCACTACTTCACCAAGGCTGGTCATTGTCTGTCTGTCTCGATTCACTAACCCTGCAGATGCAATATCGTCCGGAAGATTTAATAAATAATCGTACTGTGCTTCTTTTGGAAGAAACAGTGCACTTTTAGCTGCAAAATCACTTGCTTCTACCGGCATTACTCTGCCGCCACGAGACGGACGATTTTTGAGAATTTCCGCCTCTACCATTTTAAATCGGCTATATGCATAACGCAGAAAAATCAAGCCAAGTACCGGCATACAATACTGGTTGGATGTTAGCTTTGAACCTGCACGAAGCAAGTCGGCTGATTCCCATAATTCTGCTTCTAATTTACGGATATTAATCATTGGTTTTTCCTCATGTTTACTTCTTAGTGATTTTTAAAATATACTGGTATGAAAATTCAATACCCTTACAAGTCAGATTTTCACACATCTGGGACGTGGCGTTTTCTGAAAAACCTGTAGGGCGTAATTTAAAACATCTTAATGAGCCAAATGTACTGTCAAAAGCAGACGCGAAATCATAACAGACAGATACAATTTCAGTTTCTGTTTTTCCCAATGCATGAAGATATCTTCTCAATTAGATAGGACAAAATACCCCAAATATTATAATAGCACAAATCCCTTCTTGTTTCCACATAAAGAAAAATGCCCCGCCGAAGGCGACTTAAAATGGGCTGGATACTGTTACTGGAGCACCCAAAGGGTGTGAACAGTAACCGCCTTGCCATCCCCTATTAAATTGCCCGGAACAGTTTCTGCGACACTGGCTTTTTACCCTTAGAACTTTTCTATTTTTTTCCCGTTGGCAAGTAACGACTGATTTTCTGGAAATGAAACGTATAAAACAACCATATCACAAACAAGCACACTCATAGAATTATTTTTGCATATATGGTATAATTATCCCATCGAATTGCGGAGGTGCTACCATGAATTTTTCAATCTTATCCGATTGCAATAAGAAATTGCAGGATATTCTCGTAATCGGGAAAACCATAGAACGGGATGGCCGGAAATACCACATTCCTGATATGACCTTATCCGATGAAATAAAACTCTATATCATCGAGCCATACGATAAGCAGGAACCCATAAACAGAAAAGGCATCCACAACCACAGATGGATATTAAAAGAATATGAGGGACGAAGCTGCTGTTATTTACATTGCAGTGAATTTTATCTTGGTGATCAAAAACTACAGGTACAGGGCGGCATGAGCGGTTCCTTGGAATACTCCTTAGAGGATTATGGAACAATCCAACTCTTTCTCGACATGATGAACGCCGGATGGACGGTTCCCGAATGGCTTAAAGATACTGATTGGAAACTAAGATACCTTATGATGCCAAGGTTATCGCTCCCGGCACAAGGCTCTGCCCCTGCCCCAAGACTCACCGGCAGGTGCAAGAGCCAGCGGCATCGTATATACATTGGTAGAAACAGGATGCACTTCTTTTCATTACAGTGTGTTTTGTATCGCTTACGGCAACATATCTAAATACATATCCAGTCTTGCATTGATGTATCCTGCAAACAGATTTTCCATCGCGGAAAGATTATGTTTTACATGATACTCATCAAATGCATTGTAGTAGGCAATCCTATCTCTAAACTTAACATCAATAAGCGGAAATCCTGCTTTCATCAACTCAAGATTTACAAGCAGCCTTCCGGTTCTGCCATTACCGTCTGGAAATGGAACGATGAGGATCAATCATTTCATCCTTATCAATTAAGTACTATTAGAAATCAAATACTATTCCAATCCATAAAATTTAATGTCTCCTTATAGTTTTTTAATATACTCCTCTCATAAGTTTTGAAAGTAATTTGTCTCAAAAAGTCTTTTTCATGTATACTCCACTCAAAAAATTGCTTACGACTTGTTTTTAAAATTCAACAAATAAATTTCCACAAATATCACCGACACGTTTATCATCTATTGAAAATAGTTCCCGAAGATACATTCTCTCGAAATATATTACTATTTTCTTTATTTCGGCTAACTTTTTTCAAAAACATTCCCATTAAATATGCCACAATCGTTCTGTTTTTTTCTCGTTATTACATATCATTTCATTAAACTGATTCATTAAGGAACGTTTAGTAAGATAAAAAGTGTTATCTTTAAACATATATGCCTCAGGCTTTTTTTCACTACCATTTTCTATTTTTTCTTTTTCTAATTTCTCAATAATATCTTTTTGCACATCTTTAGAATTGAATAAAATACTACTTACACGACTTGTAAACGAATTCGTTTTATTTAGCCAATTTTCTAAAACAAACGGAACATTGTTTTTAATGAGTTTGTTTTAATACAAACCATTCCTCTGAAGACATAAAAACCGCTATAAATTTATACGGTTTGATATCAAAAAACATGTTGTGTTAACACACTATCAAAAAAACTTCTAAAATCTGCTCCAATATGTTAATTTCTTTTTCTAATTCACCAACTGCTGTCATAACTGCCTCAAAAGAAGGAATTTCTCCATAAAGCATACCTTTCATCCAATCATAATCTGTAGCCAAACTCTCAAATCGATAAGCCGGCGGCAACAACTTTAAACTGCCAGAAACAGCCTCCGGGTATTTCGCCCATGCTCTAGGATAAAATCTCATTTTATTTTGCCGGTGTCCATGCCGCTAATGCACCGATCTCCAAACGAATTACAATCAGATTTTCAACCTTTTCACTCGCCCGAATCACACCTGTCCCTTGCAGAATTTGGAAAGCGTCAAACATACCCTGCAGATACGCTTCCTGCTGTTCCTCAAAAGCTACCCTTTCTGCCTGCGTCCTCGCATCTCAGGTTCTGCAGAAAAAGCACCAATTTTTCCGTTACTTCGTTTCCCATTTCAAAATCCTCCTTTGGTTAAAATATAATTCTGTTTTATAAAATAAGCAGAGACTGCATATTTCATACATCCCTGCTCATCCTATCTTCTCATTACTAAAGCCAGTTCCTTATTTTTTTCATCCTATCTGGATACACCGACTTGCCACATCAAACAAAATCGTATCATGCGTGATCAAAATTACTGTTTTCTTTGTTTCCCGCAGATATTTCTTCAAAACACGGATGCTCTCCTGATCCAAATGGTTTGTAGGTTCATCCAGGAGCAGAACTTCCGAATCTTTCAGCAATGCGCGGACCAACGATATCTTCTGCTTTTCACCACCGGAAAAGCTGGTATCTTCTTCCATTCTCCGGTCGGCAAGATGCCAAATTCCAAACTCCCGCATCAGACAATCCGCATCTTCTTCCCCCGCCTTGTTATTGCCCATAAGGATATTTTCCCGCACTGTTTCGTGGAACAAAAATGGCGTCTGCGGCGCACAGGCAATCAGCTTTCTCCAATCCGTTTTATTAATGACGCGAAAATCATGGCCTGATATCTCGACCCTGCCCTCATAGCTTTCCAATGAAGTGCAAAGAATTTTCATCCAGGTAGATTTTCCCCTGCCATTCTCCCCGCAGATGCGGATCTTTTCTCCTGCCATGATTTGAAAATCCAAATTTTCAAAAACTTTTTTCCCAGGATAAGAAAAACTGATCTTCTCTCCCGAAATACCCAGGAAATGCTTCACTGGTTCTCCTCCTGTTATTTCTTCATCCTGATAAAACCCGCATACCCGTTCTGCCGCATTCTTCAGTAACGGATAATTCTGAATGATTTCTCCAAGATCATTTAAAAACCCCTGAGCAACCGTAAGATAGATAAACAAAGAGGCAAATTCACCTGGAGTCACGCTTCCCCCAGCCACCATTACGGCCCCTGCCAAAAGAAGCAGTACCATGGTGACCTGGTTCGTCAGTTCCTGTGCCTGCTCCGAAGACACCTTACAGGCAATCTGATGAACCGCGCTTTTATGATAATATTCCCAAAACAGCTCCTCTACGCGGCTTCTGGCTCCCTGCCAGATCTCCCACATTTTTATGATGTACGGCAGGCTTACAATATCCGCCTCATAATCTCTACGCTTTGCCTGATAAGTTTTTTCCTGTCTGTCATATTCAGCCAGCTTTTCTTTAAAGAAAAAAAGTACGGTAAGTTTTGCTGCCGCTATGGCAAACAGTAATCCTGCCATACCCCAACTGATTTTTCCGACATAATACAGGAAATATCCCAGGCAAAAAGGCAGAGAAACAGCTTTCCCCAAAAGCCTTACCCACTGAATACGCAGAAGGTTCGGCGCATCTTCCAGTTCATACTGCAGATTGCCGCTGCCTAATGACACTCCTTTCTGGATTTCTTTATTCAGATAATGCCCAAAAATAACCTGATCGTGACGCAGTGATTCTTTAAACATCACGAAATCTGAAAGCATTCCCGTAAACGGTACGGCAAATACTACGAAAAACAGACACAGGAGCAGAGCTGCCGCATGTTTTATCCCCATGGAAAAGTTTAAATCAAAAGCGGAATCTGCGAATTTTCCCAGCGTATCCGCAGTAATCACCCCCAGAGTTCCCGTCAGGATTGCCGTAAGTACATTCATCAGCAGGGGGATCCTCACTGCATATGCGCATTCCCGGATGACTTCCTGCATGACTGTTCTCTTAATCCTGTAATTCTTTCTCCTCATCATAGATCTGTCCATTCTCAATTCTAATCATACGGTCCGCCGCATCACGAAATAAAGGATCATGACTGACCAGAACCGTTCCTTTTCTCTCTCTGATCAATTCAAAAAGTGTCTCCCTGCCTTTTTTGTCAAGGTTATTGGATGGTTCATCCAGCAGCAGCCAGACTGGCTCCATGGCAAAGCCGATTGACAGAAATACTTTTTTTCTTTCTCCTCCAGAAAGGTCACAAATCGCTTTGCCGCTCCTGATCTCTTCTGTCAGGCCAAACCTTTCAGCAATCCGGACGATCTTTTCCTGTTTCTCTTTTCCAAACATCTGAAACAAAGTATCCGCATCATAGTGGTACCGGGAATCATGCTGCAGAATATAAAACAGAATATCCGGATTTGTCTCCGAAAAAGCTGTTTTTCCTTTCATACAGATTTCACCGTCATCCGGAAGGATAAGCCCGGCCAAAAGGTTTAGCAAAGTGGTCTTTCCTGCGCCATTGTTTCCTATTAACAGATAATTTTTGTCAGGCTCAAACTGGTAGCAGATTCTTTTCAATATCTCTTTGTCCCCACAACGACAGGATACACGCTCCATCCGTATTCCCTTTATTTTGTAATGGCTCACCGGGCTCTTCTGCTTCTCATCCTGACAGATCCATTTTCTAATCCGTTTTTCTGCATTCTCTGATACCGCCATTTGGGGAAGGGCAGCAAATATACCCTGGACTGAACGGAAAAAACCTTTGGAGAGATAGACTGCCTGAACTGCAAGATCAGTCGAACAGTAACCTGCTATCACGTAAAATCCAATCAGCGCATAAGTTCCAAACTGCAAAATATGATCCATCAACCGATACATGGATCTCTGTGCCGCTGCAGCAGCATCCGCTTTTCTCCCAATCAACACATATTTTCTATGATAATCGGACAGTTTCTGCTGCCACCATGCTTTTAAATCGTACAGTTTTATCGTCTCAAAACCTTCTACTGCCTCAACCACATGATTCGTGATCTCAGCTTCTATTTCCTCGCATTTCTCATAGCTGATCTGCATATACTTCTTTACGATCATCGGAGGAAGCAGCTGGGTCAACGAAATAACAGCCAAAGTTGCAGCCACGGCGGGGCTTTGGATGAACAAAAATAAAAAGTATCCAACTGCCTCCATCGTTCCGGAAACAATGCCTGGATACAATTCAATATATCTTCCAGTCACCTGATCCATATCTCTGGTAATGTTTTCGATTAACTCTCCATAATCTGTTCTGAACAACTGATCGGGCGTATTTTCCAGAAAGCTTTCCAGAAAATGAATTTTGGAGCAATGCACCGCATGCGCCGCTTTTTTCCGCAGATCAATATTTGCTGCCAATTGGAAAAGGGCATATAACACCACCAAAATGATCAGGATAAATGCATACCGGACAACCCCCTCTACGTTTCCAGAAGTTGCCTGGCTGACTACCATCGCCAGCATCTGTGCATGAAGAAAAGCCACAGGTATGGACACGGTCTTTATCACAATACTTTCATAACATACCCGCTTTGAATCCATCCAAAAAATACTTTTATTCTTCTGATTCATGATCTTCTTTCTCTTTAGCCATGAATCCATCTTTTTCTGCGCTTCTCTGTGCCATGTCAGCTTCAACATCGAACCCTTTCCGACGGAGTTTTTCCGCAATTTCCCCATACAGTTCACACGCTTTTCCATAATCTCCTGTTTTCTCATACAGCATTGCCTTACTATATAATTCATCGAAGAAAAAGGTTCCTATTTCCCCCGCCTTGTCATAGCACCAGATCGCTTCCTCATATTTTTTAAGTTTCTCGCAAACCTCTCCGCCATTAATATACAGTGTCCAGGCATCAGGGAATTTTTCGATTGCCCGCAAAAAGCAGTCATACGCTTCCTGAATTTTTCCCGCACAAATATATGCATCAAGCAGCAAATCCATCTCCTGGGGATTTTCAGGATCTGCGTCTGCCCGTGCTTTCTGCTGAAGAATTGCTTCTTCCCCTTTCCCCAGTGTAGAAAGTAAAGATATCCGGCAGGCACAGGCTCTGTAAAAGGAATGTTCATCCAAATCAGGGCCTCCATTCAGAATGTTGTCATACCACTTCATTGCTTCATTTTGGCAGTATTCAAGCATCCACTGATGAATGGCCGCATAATTCCACTTATCTTCTATAGAAAGTGTTCCTTCCTTTATGAGCTTTTTATACTCATAAAGGCAGTTCATAAAATCATCGGGGTTTCTTGTCTTTTCATAGACAGCCGCCAGACGTTGCGCATAATTATCATAGGCTTCCGGATTCTTTTTATAAAAATCATCAATCGTTACCCCATAAATCCCCGCTAAAACCGGAAGTGATAAAACATCCGGTAAAGTTGTCCCGCATTCCCATCTTGAAACAGTCTGCGTATTAACATTTAAAATATCAGCTACTTGTTCCTGCGTAAAATTTTTTGCAAGACGAAATTTTTTCAGATTTTCGCAAAGCACCGTTCGTTCTATATCCATTACCTTAAAATCTCCTGTTTGAAAACTTTTGCAATATTATACTCCAGAAAAGGATGAAAAATAAGGTCTTATTTCGTGATTGCTATCTTAAAATCTGTATAGTCAATAGCCCCATCTGTTTCCAGATACTATGCTACCGGCTCTTATTCATCCCACAAACCGATAACCTCCACCAGCCACCGTCCGGATCAAATCCGGATTCCTCAGCTTTCTCCTCATAGGCATCCAACCTTCTCCAATTCCCTGACCGTACAATCTGCCAAAAGCCATACAATGCCAACAACGGCAAACAGCATACACAACAGGATGATAAAAGCACACAGGATTCCCATTCCTACCATTTCCTTTACCCTCTGAATGGTTCCTCCCAAAATACAAATAGAAGTCTTATCTTTCATGTTCCACATCCAATCCTAAAAAAGTATATAAAACACTCTGCGGTACAGCAGCCTTTTCTTTCTACTGTACCGCAGTTTTTTATCGCCCCATTTACAACTCGTTTATCGTATCTGTTATCGCCATGTTCCGTATCCGCTTTGCAGCTCTGACGCTTAAATTTATTTTTTTCTTCCAGGCTATGAAAATTTCATATCTTCCACAGCCTTTTCTTAGTATTATGGATTCCAGGAAACAGTATTCCCTTGGTTTCCTCTATTCAATTTCCAGCTTCCTTTTGAATCCCCTGGTAGTTTTTACTGAACAAGTGCTCCAAATAATATCCCTGATTCTTTTGCGTATTAAACCCTTCATTTTCTATTTTCCAGCGCATCCGCCCCTTCTCCATCAGATCGCATACGTTCTTTTTTCTCACCGGCAGACTTGTCAAAAAACAGAACGACTTTTTTTCCTCCCGTTCGATTTTGCACATCTTGGGGCCGAAAACCACCCGATTCGGATTTCTTTTTTCCGGAATTCCGCGTCAGACGGATATCTCATTAAAACTTAAAGTACGCCTGATCCGTAAAGAAACTTTTCCATAGATCATTTGGGAATGTCTGACAATCAATGACAGTAGCAGACCATATCCCCTGTTTCGAATGCTATCCTAAATGAAAATGGGGATTCCCTTTATCCAGATGAATGATTTGTCCCATGTTTGATCTCCCTTGCCCTCATTCAGCAGAAAATCATAGACACTCATAATCAGCACCCCGTCTTTAAATTCTTTATCCAATTCACGCTTTTCCATCTTTGCTCTGTGATATTTAATATCTAAATCCCTCTTTTTAAAAGTTTGGATTTCATTCTGCTCCTGGCTGATCACTACGGCCATTTCTGTTTCCTGCATCCACTTCAACCTACGTTCAAGTTCCTGTGCCTCCTGTTGAGTGGCTTTTTTTATTTTTGCTTTCAGCTTCTTTCCAGTATTCCTGCACGTAATTGTACATACGGACACAGGTAACCTTATTCAGACAGACAAACATAGCCTTTCTGCTTGTCTACATCAAGATCCGCATTTTCAATGGCGTTCCGGTAAATCCGATACGTGCTGCAGTAGGCAGTAATTTCATCATATGATCCGCAAAAATGCCATACTGGCTGCGGTAAGCTTCGTCAGACATAATGATTATATCGTGGTCAGGATAGATCGGTTCTGCACTTGGTTTGTTAAACTTCTGAATAAGCGTAAAAATAAGGCATCGCCCATCTTCATCTGTCACAGGATGAAGTATGTCTGATGCCGTTTGGCTTGTTGCTGGATCTTTGGGAATGCCACAAGCAGTATCACGGTATGGCAAAACCAAAGCGTGAAATGTATATTGATGACATTATCCCGGACGGAATCTGATTTATTTACCTTGTACTTACGACGTAAATGTCGTAACTTTATTATGAACTTTCTGTGGTGCTATTGATAATTTGAGAAATTCGTGATATACTATACAAGAAAGTAGTGACGCAATCGTCGCAAGTACGAGGTAATTGTAATGATTAAACGAGATTATTATCTGAATCGTATGATTCATCATATGTGGAACGGCGAGGTCAAAGTCATTACCGGTATCCGCCGCTGCGGAAAATCGGTACTGCTGTTTGATTTGTTCTATGAATACCTTCTCTCGCAGGAAGTTCAGGAAGACCACATCATAAAAATCGAATTGGACCAGAGACGTTACTATAAGTTCAGAAATCCAATCACGCTTTGTGAATATGTCGAGGACCTTGTTTCGGGAAAGAAAGATGGGAAGTTCTATCTTTTCATCGACGAAGTCCAGCTTACCACTAAGGTTATCGACAAAGAAAATGGTGATATTGAGGTTTCTATCTATGATATGCTCAATGAACTCAAGGCATATAAGAATTTGGATGTATATGTTACCGGCAGTAACTCAAAGGGATTGTCAAAAGACATTGCTACAGAGTTCCGTGGCCGTGCTACTCAAATCCATGTATTCCCTCTGTCCTTCGAGGAGTTCTACTCTCATGTAGGCGGTGACGAGCGAAAGGCTCTGGACACCTATATGCTTTACGGCGGCATGCCACGCCTGCTGGCATTAACAGATGAAAAGGACAAAAAGGATTACCTGTCCTCTCTCTGCAGCGAGCTGTATGTCAAGGATATTGTAGAACGCAACGGTATCGAACGTGAAGATATTCTGAATGACATTCTGGATTTCCTCGCCTCACAGATTAGTTCTCTGACCAATCCTACGAATATTGCCAATGCGCTGACCAGCATCAAGAACGAAAAGGTTAACTCCACTCTGGTTTCAAACTATGTGCAACACATCATCGATTCGTTCCTTATTTCGATGGCAAAACGCTATGATATAAAAGGAAAAACCCATTTCAAATATCCGAACAAATACTACTACACGGATATCGGTCTTCGTAATGCCCGATTAAATTATCGCCAATACGATCCCGGTCACATTATGGAGAACATCATCTACAACGAACTTCTGCGTCGAGGATATTCCGTTGATGTTGGTGTTGTGACCGACCGTACCGGCGGCGCAAATGTACAGAAGGAAATTGACTTCGTTGTCAATGATGCGGATAAAAAAATCTACATCCAGTCAGCTTTCCAGATGGATACGGATAAAAAAGAATCCTCTGAACTGGCATCGTTGATACTGACAAAAGATTTTTTCAAAAAAATCATTGTCCGCATGGATATTCCTCATAACTTCTATGATGACAACGGAATTTTCCATTGCAATCTGATAGACCTGCTGCTTGGTCGTGTAGAATTATTCTAACCAACAAACCAAGCTTGATACCATTTAGGAGTGGCCCTTCGAGGTTACTCCTATTTAGCACCGTCTACTATATTCTTGCATCGTATGCGTCGCAACTTTCTAGTGGAATGGTACTTTTTTATGCCATTAAGAGAGGTGGCTGTTTTGGGATTTTAGTTTAACGGAATCACATCAAAGAATGTGAAAATCAAAACAAGGCTGACCTCTTGGCAGGCATCTCCGACCTTGCGTAATTTGCAATAAGAAATTGCAGGATATTCTCGTAATTGGGAAAACCATAGAACGGGATGGCTTTTTTTCTGCTCATCTGTCATCTTGAGCCACCTGCTCACCATACGGAGATTTGGACCGCTGAACGCAGAAACAGGGGCTGTCGGAAATTTCCCGACAGCCCCCTATTACTAATTTTATGCATTTACATCCAGCTTTTTGTTTCTTTACTCCATGTCTACTCAAAGGAATTGTTGTTATGAATTGAATCCACGATGGGCAGCAATAATTCTTTTAGTAGTTGCATAGTTTCTTCAAATTCTACTTTCACCAGTGCTTTCTTCTTTTTGATAAAGGCTCTCCATCTTCCCTGCCTTATCTCATCCTTGGTAAAATCATCCGTGCATCCTCCCAACCAATCACTTCGCTCCCTCCGGCTGTGCATCCGCAAAGATGATCTTATTTACCACAAAGAATACCACCATGGACACGCCGCCGTTTAAAACTGTAGTCCCGATATTGTAGATAAAATCCGGAACCAGCTGGCTGGCGACTGCAACCCATACGCAGTTGATGGAATTTACGATGATGGTGATCACCACCCATGCCAGGAAATATCCGGCGATCTGGGGGCCAAGCTTCCCATGGCTGCGGAAGGTAAAGTTCCTCTGCAGCGGGAAGTTCACACACTCGCCCAGGAAGCTGGAGATCAGGTAGGCCAGCAGGTAGGCCATGCCGCCCTGTTCTACGCTGTATCCGATGGCATTCCATACGAAGTCGATGCCGAACAGGCTCACATCGACGGAAGGCCATCCCCAGCCGATGTCCGCGTAGCCGGTAAACATCGCCGGTAAAAACTGCAGCATGATATATTTTAAGAATGTCACTACATAGCTGAAAATAATGAACAGGCCGCCTTCGCGCATCCACTTCGCCGCGGAAGGGTGTTTCTCTGAAAAGCCTCCCCACCATTTCATCACAGGATTCTGACTCATTGTTTGCCTCCTTTACTTAGGAACTGTGCAAAAATAATCTTACCATTTTACTTGTCCAAATCTTCATACACTGCGTTGTCGTCAATCGACGTACCCCGGTACGCCTCATTCCTCCGCCTTGTGTCTGAAAATTTGTTCTGCGCAAAAAGGCAAGTTATTTTTGCACAGTTCCTTACTTCATCCCGTTTGCCTTCTTCATTACCTTTCTCTGCCGGAAGAAGCCGGAAATGATCTGTCCCAGTCCTTTGAAGAACTGTCCGTTCACTGCCTTTACCATTCCTTCCACCATGTACTGGCTGCACATGCCGCCGGCCATTTTTCCGATGCCGCGGAAGGGCATATTGTAAATGAACATGATATTCAGATCCGGTTTTCCCTTTGCCATGCTCCTATCTAAAAGGCCGGTCAGCACCTTGTATGCCAGCCTTCCGATCCACCGTTTCGCATAATAGAGCTGGCAGATGGCATCGTTGATATCCAGCCCGCCGCTCCATCGTCCGTCCGGGATGGCATGCCCCAGCAGCGTCTGAAACTCCTGATCCGAAACCGCCAGAATATTTCCTGACTGATAGGAGGGAAGCTTGGAAATATCCCTGGGAAGCGGCGCTTCACTCCCTGCTGCGGTCACCGCTGCTGACAGACGGATATCCGCGCAGCTGGCGCCGATCAGGATCTCATACTCCCCGCCTTCCACCTCAAACCGGCCTGTCGTTTCGTTGAAATAGCGAAATGCCTTGTCATCCAGCGGAATCGTTACCTTTTGAGATTCCCCCGCTTTCAGGAACACCTTCCGGAATCCTTTCAGTTCCTTCGCAGGACGGTACACACCGCTGCATTTCGCGCGGACATAGAGCTGCGCCGTCTCCGCGCCGTCCATTTCTCCGGTATTGGCCAGGGTAAAGGACGCCTCCTGTTCATTCACCGTCAGATCGCTGTATGTAAAGGTGGTGTAGGACAGTCCGTATCCAAAGGGGAAACGAACCGGCTTTCCGACCGTCTCAAAATATCGATATCCCACATACAGCCCTTCCCTGTATTCCGCGTTCCGCTCCCTGGATGGGAAATAAGGCGCCGACGGAACATCCTCATAGGCCAGAGGATAGGTTTCATTCAATTTTCCGGAAGGATTGACTTTTCCGAGGATGGCATTCAGCATGGCCGCCGCGCCTGCCTGGCCGCTTAAATATCCATGGATCACCGCCTCGCACTGTCCGATCCAGGGCATCTCAATCGGCGAACCTCCGGAAAGCACGGCCACCACATGGGGATTGGCTTCCGAGACCATCTGCAGCAGCCGGATCTGGCTTCCTGGCAGCTTCATGTTCGGGCGGTCCAGTCCTTCGGATTCGGAAATCTCATCCAGTCCGATGTAAAGCAGCACCACATCCGCCTTTTTTGCCAGCTCCACCGCTTCTCTCTCCAATGCCGGATCTGCCGGGCCTGTTCGGTGATAGCCTGCCGCAAAGCCTGCCGTCTGCAGCGGAAATTCTTTGATCACATCCAACGTAGAATCCAGCTTCGTCGGATTCACGACAGAAGAGCCTGCCCCCTGGTATCTGGGTGTTTTCGCAAAATCTCCGATCACCGCCACCTTCGTCTGTTCGGCCAGTGGCAGGATCCGATTTTCATTTTTCAGCAGCACGATGCTCTGCTCCGCTGCTTTCTGCGCCATTTTATGGTGCGCTTCCCTGTCAAATTCTTTCCCTTTTGCCTTGTCCACAGCCTCCCTTATGGGCAGCACGGCGGCCAAAAGCTCTTCCACCCGCCGGTCGATCAGTGCTTCACTGATCCTGCCCGATCGCACCGCCTGGATCAGTTCCTCATCCGAATCTCCTCCGGTGGTGGGCATTTCCAAGTGAGAGCCTGCCGCCACGCCTGCCGTATGGTCATTGGAAGCCCCCCAGTCGGAAACCGCAAATCCGTCAAATCCCCATTCATCCCGCAGGATTTCCTGCAGCAGATGTTCATTTTCATTGGCATACACGCCGTTGATCCGGTTGTAGGAGGTCATGATCGATCTGGGCTCCGCTTCCTTTACCGCGATCTCAAAGCCGGTCAGGTAGATTTCCCGCAGCGTCCGCTCATCCATTACGGAGTCGCTTGCCATACGGCGCAGCTCCTGGGAATTTGCGGCAAAATGCTTGGGACACGCGCCCACGCCTTTGGACTGAATCCCACGGATGTAGCCTGCCGCCATTTTCCCTGTCAGGTAGGGGTCCTCGCTGAAATATTCAAAATTCCGGCCGCACAGCGGACTTCTCTTGATATTCATTCCCGGCCCCAGCAATACGCAGACATCCTGGGATGCGGCCTCAATGCCCAGATGTTCCCCGATCTCTTCCCCAAGCTCTGGGTCCCAGCTATTTGCAATCGAAGCCGCCGTCGGGTAACAGGTGGCCGGAAGGCTCCCGTTGAGCCCCAACTGGTCGCTTGCCCCCTCCTGCTTCCGGATTCCGTGGGGTCCGTCTGAAAGTGTCACATTCGGAATCCCCAGACGTTCTACAGAACGGGTCTGCCAAAAATCTTTCCCTGAGAGCAGATAACATTTTTCTTCCAGGGTCATTTCCCGGACAATCTTCTTTATTTCCACGTCTCTCACCTTCTTCTTTAAATTTTTGCATATGACCGTATTCAGAACAGCAGGCTCATCTGCGGCCCGCTGTTCCAAATCGTGATTCACCCTGATCGTTTACTCTGCGGAAACTGCCTTCTTCTTTTTCAGATACCGCAGGATTACGATCGCTTCCACTCCCAGGAGCACCAGCGCAACGATCACATCCACTGTCAGGAAGATCTTTGTCATATTGGTCATAATACCTGCCGGATCTTCATCCACCGTGTAGTATCCGCTGTTTCCGATCGTATACAGGATATTCTTACATGCCTGCCGCATGGCTTTGACCGCGGTCGCGCTGTGGTCCTCCAGAAGATTGGATTCCGCGCTTCCGAAGCCCAGCATCAGATCATTTCCATTGCGGATGCTGTGGTCAGTGATCATGTATCCGTAAGAGCCGTCATAATCCGTCTCTACCATACCGACGAATCCCCACTCGTCCCGAAGCACATTGTTCAGCAGATTGCTGTTCGCACAGCTCGGCACCGTGCCGATCCAGTTGAAGGAGGACATCACCGCCTGGGAGGTTCCTTCAAATCCCTTGACCGCGATCTCGAATGGTTTCAGATAGATTTCCCGGATGGCCTGCTCAGAGGAAAATGTCATGAGCATGGAGGTCCGGTTGATCTCCTGGTCATTCAGCGCAAAATGCTTGATGTATGCATATACGCCGTGTTCTGCCGCGCCGTTGACCTGATTTGCCGCGATCCGTCCTGCCAGCACGCCGTCCTCGGAATAATACTCGAAGTTCCGTCCTGCAAATGCGGAGCGGTGGGTATTCATGGCCGGGCCGTACCATCCGTAGTTATTGGCTTCTTTGTATTCCTGTCCCATACACTGTCCCAATTCATAGGCCAGGCTCTGGTTCCAGGTCTGTGCCATCAATACTTCGGACGGATATGCCGTTCCGTATGCCCCGGTCACAAAGTTGCTTAAGCCTGCCGGGCCGTCGCAGTCGGAGGTAGCGATCTTGCCCACGGATTTTACTTCCGTCGTCTGCCAGCCGCCGATGTTGATCAGCTTCGCCATATCATCGAAGCTCAGCTGATCCAGCAGTTCCTCCCACTTGGGATCATTATAATCCAGACCGGTGAGCTGGTAAAGCGTCAGTCCGTTGTCCGCTTCCATGGTGGGCATTTCATCCCCATCGTCATTATATTTCGTACCGTCGTAGGTGCCTACGGCGCTCTCGATCACCTTTTCCCGTACTTCGTCGGACATCACATACTGTTCCTCTGCCGGAGCCGCACATGCTTCTTCATAATTTGCAAATCCATCTTTCCTGGACAACTGCTCGAAATCGCCCCGGGCATACTCCTGAAACTGGTTCACAGCCGTTTCCATATCGCTCTCCCGGCCGTCCTTGCTGTAGTCGATGTCCTTTTCCACCTGAAAGGTTTCCTCATCCTCCACCGTATGGGAATCGGAGCGGACAGATACTGTATACTCGCCTGCCTCCAGGATATAACCGCCATCCTGGATCTTGATGCCTTCCGAATCATAGGACGCCATGTCTTCCTTCGCGATCTCAAAGGAAACCTTTGCGGAAGCCCCGGGCTCTAGTTCCTCTGTCTTTTCAAACTGGATCAGGTTCACGGAAGCCTTTTCAATTCCTCCGTTTTCATAAGGCGGTGTGAAATAGATCTCCACCACGTCCCGTCCTGCCACGTCGCCGGTATTGGTCACTTCCACGTCAAAGGAAATGGTATCGCCGCTGTCTTTAAAATTCTGAATTTCCTTCTCAAATGTGGTATAGCTCAATCCGTAGCCAAAGGGATACTGTACATAATCTTCATATTTCAGCAGTCCTTCTTCTGCCGCTGTCTCGTAGAATTTGTAGCCCACATAAATGCCTTCTACATAGTTTACAAAGGAAAGATTTCCCATGGAAGACGGGTCCGCCGCCACTCCCTGGTCGTTCAGATCCTTCACATTATTGTAAGAATGATTTCCAATGTTGTTGTAATAGGGTGTCGCCGTCAGATCTCTGACAAACGTATCTACCGTCTTTCCGGATGGATTTACGGTTCCGTTGATGATCTCGCCCAGAGCCGCGAAGCCGGAGGCTCCCGTACCCGGCGCCAGGATCACCGCGCCGATCTGTTCATATTCATCCACCCAGCTCAGCTCCATCGTGTTATTCGCGTTCACCACTACGATCACATGGTCAAATTCCGAGCAGACCTTTTCCACCAGATCTTCCTCTGTCCTGGAAAGCTCCAGATAGGATTCCCCTTCTTCAAAATCATCATAGGAGCCGTTATTGGTATAAGCACATCTTGTAAAATCAAAGTTATCCGGCGCGCTGGACACCACATTTGCCAGATCATATGTACCGTGGATCACCCCGTACATGTCTGTCGGCAGGTCCGCGTTTTCCCCGCCGGAGCGGCCGATCACGATGACTGCCGTGTCGGAGAAATCCTTTGCCTCGCTCATGATGGAGTCCGTGTAGGCATCTGCGGTCGGCTCCGGAAGGGTCCAGTCCTGATAGTGCATACTCATCTCCGGACGTTCTGCCCGGTACTCCGTATACAGGTCGGTCAGAGTCTGGTTCGTCTCGTAGCCTGCGTCCTGCAGCGACTGCAGGATTCCCACCGCTGAGGAGGAATCCGAAGATCCGGAGCCGATCCCGCCCAGGATCGGATTGGTAGAATCCCATCCGAATACATTCAGCTTCTTCACGTCAGATGCCAGCGGAAGCATCCCCTCGTTTTTTGCAAGGATCAGTCCCTCTTCTCCCAGCTTCTTCACCATCTCCCTGCTCTGCGCCACGGTTTCGTCAGACAGGTCTACCTTCGACGCATTCAGAAAACCGGACACGTTGCTGTACATTGGGCCGTAGCAGATCATATTGACCATCACCGCGATGATCGCGACAAACGCCAGCACTGCCTGCCAGCGGACCACATGCCGGAATCCCTTCTTTGCCTTTTGGGCCAGCACCAACACAATGACCAGCACCGCCAATAGTGCCAGTGTAAAATACACGTAGCCGCTAAGCTGTGTCAGATATGCCTGAAAATCTGCTTCACTGACGCCGTAGTTCACAAATACAGGTCCCAGTACTTTTGCCAAAAAATCAATCATTTCCCTTTTCTCCTCCTTTTGATCTCCTCCCTGTTCCGGATCTCACCGCGCCTGATTTTGTAAGCCGTACAGGGAGGTTTTTCTGTTCTGGAAGGAATCTTAGCATACTTTTTCCGATTGTGCAGATTTTCGCATAAACTGCTTGATTTCTGCATAAATTGTGTTCGCTTTGTATAATCTGCACAATTTTTATATTTTATTTTTGTCTGATTTGCCCAGAAAAAGACTCATCCTGCCGGATCGTCTTCTCTGCGGCTATAAGCCTTTTTTTCTAGTACATGTATAAGAAATCAGATCCATAAATCAGATCGTTTCGAATCTTTCATCGACAAAATGCAGGAAATATGTTATGCTTATAGTTGCATAAAAAACGAAAAACAATGAAGGGCGGTGAGCCTGTGGCTAAAAAAAACAAATATCAGTTTGATAGTAAAATTCATATATATCGAGCCACAAAAAGAATGACACAACAAGAGCTTGCCGATTTGGTGGGTGTATCAAGGCAGACAATCATGCAGCTTGAACGAAATCGTTATAATCCCTCTATGCTGCTTGCATACAGTATAGCAAAAGTGTTTGGAGTTACGATTGAAGATTTATTTGACTTTAAGGAGGAATGTTAAATGATTGAATGGTTGACTCGTTTATTTGACAACAGAACCTTTATGCGGATAAATGCACTTTTTGGTTTCCTGTTTTTAGGTTATTTCCTATTCTTCTATTTTTCGAAAGAGGGAAGAGATGAAAGAGGACGAGGGCTGGTCG
The DNA here is from genome assembly GCA_000403295.2 of Lachnospiraceae bacterium M18-1. GTDB lineage: Bacteria > Bacillota > Clostridia > Lachnospirales > Lachnospiraceae > Schaedlerella. The sequence goes on from KE159610.1 coordinate 517,931, forward strand.
CTACGGCTTCGCTGATTTCTTATGTCGTGTTGTTTTTCCTCTTGAATATTTTCGCATATTTTCTGCCGTGGGCTATGGATAACATCGTTCGGTTAGCAAATGGGATACAGACAGTTTATAGCCTGTTTCTTTTAACGACTGATATTGCATTGCTGATTTTAAAGAAAATCAGATAACGTATACTTCACATCATCTTACGCCATGCTCTTGATCCCCTGAATGAGGATGGTATTTTCTTTCCTTTCATGTATAAAATACCCAACATTTATATAAAAATAATTTATATGAGATACAGAAGCGGCTTACACTTCACAGCGATATAGGAGGATATATCATAATGAACACGGAATTGATTTATGCCTAAAGAGGGCGGCGGCATTTTTGCTGCCGCCCTTTTGATTCCCCACCGGCAAGGACAGGCAAAGCTGTCAACAGCAGCCCGCAGCGGCGCTCATCTCGCTGTTGACTGTCTCGGCCGGCTTTGCTGATGGTGGTAAATTCTGCAAATAAGAAAACGTGTTGTCCAGGTTTTGCCTGTGCCAATTGATGGACTTCCAGCTCTCAGTAGCTGCGAATCCTCCAACATTCAGAAAAGTGTTTCCTGTTGCAACGGTTCCAGAGGTACGAAATTCGCTCCATTCTTTTTTATGCACTGAGAGGCGTATGGTGTCCGTATCTGTTGTGAAGGCGACTTCATAATTCAATGTTTTTTCGACCTCGGTAATCTTTACAGACCGGAGTGTATCATACGGGATCTGCAATGCAATTTTTTTCTTCGGAAACATACCTGCACCAACGATCGTTTGGAGGGGCAGAAAAACAATTTCTTTTTCACACAGCTGCATGATGTAATATTTCAAAGTAAAAAAATTAGATAACTTGCTGCCTAAAGAATCGTCGGGTGCATACTTTACAACGATACAGGCATGTTCTTTGGGCTCAAACCCTAATTCTTTCATGATTTTGCTGACATTTTTTTCGCTTGCCATTGATGTATAGCTCCTTTCATATTTCATAATTTGATAAACTTTCTTATCGCCCACATTATAAACTATTCCATTCTAAATGTAAAGTATTTATTACTATTTGGCACAAAAAAATTCTTGCTTATCTTTTTGATGATAAGCAAGAACAATAAACATCAAACCGGACAGGCTGTTCTTTCGCCGCTTAACGCTCACAGCGGAATCAATATCTTCAATCTGAACCATTGATCCTCCACATCAATATCCACTTCACCGCCATACTTATGCACCGTATGTCTCAGGCTCTTCAGCCCATATCCATGAAATTCCGCCTGTTTCTTCGTGGTCACCGGCAGATTCTGCTCGAAGTTCAGTTCCCCTTCGCAGTAATTTTCAAACCGTATGATCAAAAATGTCTGCTGTACGAACATGGACACATGAATCATCCGTTTTTCCGTCTCCGGAATTTTCTTCTCACATTCAATGGCATTGTCCAGGGCATTTCCGAAAATCGAACAGATGTCCATCACATCCATGAAATCCAGTCTTGCGCCGTCCACCACATAGGTCAGCGCGATCTTTTCCCGCATGCAGTACAGGCTCTTGGCAGTCAGAAGCGTGTCAAGGACCTGATTTCCCGTTTTATTCTGCGCCTCATAATTGCGGATCTCATCCTCCATCTGATCCAGATAGGCATTCCGCTTTTCCTTATTTTCCTCTGCCCGAAGGGCGATGATATGGTGTTTCAGATCATGATATTTGTAATTGATCAGATCCAGCGTTTCCTGGGACTGCTGGTACTGGGTGTACTGGTTATGCAGGATCATCTCCATGCGCTCCAGATCATGCTGCGCCCGCAGATGCAGCCGCTGGATGTGGTAGGCCACCAGGATCGCCAGACCTCCCAGGTCGATCAGCGTCCGCACATTAAAAATATCCGAAGCATATCTCCCGCTGAACGGAGTCTGGGAATAGACAAACCCGATATTGCTCATCAGAAATACGGAAAGACCGATGACGGAGGCAAACAGCAGCTCTCTCCCGGTCGTATCCATCTGTTCTGTCCCGGAGATATAACGGCTGGAAATCCCACGCGCCACAAGACAGGTTCCTCCGTAAACTGCCAGCAGGAACAGCAGCCCCGTCCAGCCGCTTTCATATCCCATTCCATAATAGAAAAAGCAGTGGAGCTGCCATTCCAGGGAAGCCATAAACTCCGCAAGGACAAATGCCTTGACACAGACATACCCCACATCCAGACTGCTGCTCCCGCAGCTGATCCGCAGAAAACAAAACATCAGAAATACGGCTGCCGCCATGCACATCAGCCAGACCGGCCCTTCCAGCCCTCCGGTCAGGACCAGAAACACGGACTGTACCAAAAACACAGTTCCCGCGATCCCCCAGAATCTCCATCCGGAAAAACGCCGGACCAGCTCCCGCATACACAGAAGGCAGGACAGCCATTCTGCCAGAGCCGTATAAAACCGCGGGATATCCGGAAGGATCTGCCCTGCCGCCCAATCTCCCATCTCTACTTCACCTCACTCCAGTATTTGGTCAGGTCCTGCATAAATGCATTCATCCTGGGCCTGCTCAGCAGCAGGCTCTCTCCCTTTACAACCGCGCACTTGTCCCGAACCCCTTCCACATGCTCCAGATTGATCAGGTATCCCTTGTTGCCCCGTGAAAAATGCATGTCCGCCAGGGCGCTTTCCGCGCTCTTCATCGTCCCGGCGGATATAAAATTCCCTTCCCGGGTATGGTAGACCAGATTGTGGCCTTCGCTTTCGATATAATAAATGTCCGATACCTCCATCCGCTGAACTCCGCCTTTTATGGGAACGACCACAAACTTCTTTTCCCCCCGCTTTAATCTGGATACCGCGCGCTTGAGCTTCTGGGAAAAGGCGAAATAGGAAACCGGCTTTAAAATATAATCCAGTGCGCCCACCTCATAGCCCCGGATCGCATACTGGGGCATATTGGTGATAAACATGATCACCACCTGGGAATCCACCCTGCGGATCTCCTCCGCCGCGGTCATCCCGTCCACAAATTTCATCTGGATGTCCATCAGGATGATGTCGTACTGCGCCTTATAATTTGCCGTGATCCCGTCCCCGTCCCGGTATACCTGGATACTAAATTCTTCCTTTTCTTCCCTCTGGTAATCTTCCAGGTGCTTTAAAAGCTGGGAAATATAAAGTTCATCGTCCTCCACAACCGCTATCCGTATCATCTCATTCCTCCATTCACATGCAGGAGTACTCTCGGAAACTCTTTGTGCCCAGATTTGTGAGATGATTTTTTGTCAGAAGTGCACAAATTTATGAGGCGTACGTGGAACGTACGTTGATTAAATTTGGGTGCTTCTGGCGGAAAATCAGCCGCAAAGATGGGTGCAAGGGAGTTTCCGAGAGTGCTCTGCAACACTTTACACAATATATTAGCATATTCAGGAAGCTTCCGCTATACATATTCCGGGATCACACCAACAAAATGGAGGCCACGCCTTGCCCAGACGCGGCCTCCATTTTGTTTTCCTTTTTGTTTTCCTTCGGCTTCTTATCAGGCACAACTGCACATTTTACAATCATTCTTTTCCCGTCCGGCGATGATCACCTGGCCTTTTGCCTTTTCATCATCCATGATAAGCTCCCCCAGCTCCGGTGCGCAAATCCGGCCGGATCTGGGATTTTTGATACTGTCCACTTTTGTTGTAAGGACCGCTTCCACTTCGGATTTTTCAAAAGCAAGATCCGTGCCGACCATTTCACAGTCAACCAGTTTTAAATTTTTACAGTAACACAAAGGCTGAGTTCCGACGATCCTGCAGTTGAGCAGGGTCAGCCCGTCGGAATACCATGCCAGATATTCACCTTTGACCACGCTGTCCCTGACGGTGATATTTTCTCCGTGCCAGAACGCGTCCTTTGTATCGAACACACAGTTTTCGAAGACAGCGTTTTTGATATACTGGAAGGAATATTTTCCTGTAAAATGAACGCCTCTGAATGTCAGATCCTCCGAGCGCATCATAAAATACTCACTCACCGCCGTGGTGTCTTCCATACGGATTCCCCGCACAGACCAGCCAAATTCCGGAGAAATGATATCGCAGTTCCGGATGAGGACATTGCTGCATTCCCGAAGCGCTTTGATCCCGTGCAGCTTCGTATCTGCAATCTCCACCTGGTCACAATACCACAGCGCGGCTCTGCAGCCTTGGGTCATTTCCGAATCCGTGATGGTCAGCCCCCGGTCATGCCAGAAGGGGTAACGGAGATTGAAAAAGCAGTCCGATACCTCAATCTGTTCTCCCTCTTTAAAAGCGCTCTCGCCGTCTGCCGGCCCGTCAAAAGAGCAGTTCCTTACAGCAATCCCATTACATCCGTAAAGCGCGCGTTCCATGTCAAAAGTCTGGTTTTCAATTACTTTCATTGTCTGATTTCCTCCGTTTCATAAAGCTACTATTGTTCTGATTCCTGTCATCGGCATCGGCTGATCTGATATACCAGATAATCCAGACAGTCAATGCGTTTTTCCTCTTCATGCACTTTGTGAAGAAGACTCTTTCTGTGATGTTCCAACTGCTTTAAAAGTTCTGCTTTTTCCCCGCAGTCCAGAGAGGCCATGCAGCATTCAATCGTATCCTGGCTACATCCCGCATCTCTCAGATTTTGAATGACTGCTTCTTTTGACCCGTAGGAGGCTATGTTCTCCAATCCAATCCTTCTGTTATCCATGTTCATTCCCCCGAATCATTTTAAGCCTGTTTATCAACTATCCCTTTTCTGTATCTAATTATAGTTGTCTCTTAAAGAAATAGCAAATACCTATTGTTTATTCATAACTATAGTTTTTTTCTATATGTATTTCATGTATGCAAAAAAGCCCCTTGACGTTTGACATCCGTAGGGAAATCTGTTACAATAAAGCCGCAAAAAAGTGGTACTGCCGATAGACGGTCAGTCCAAAAATAAATTACTCAAAACAAAAGTAACCGTTTCCTTGGCCAGGGCGGTTACTTTTTTGTGTGGTTTATGTATGCTATCAAGATTGACACGATGATTCCAAGAATCATCAGAACAATTGTCAGCAGTTCATAGTCACTCATAAGCAATCCCTCCTTTCCCGGTTTTACCCGCAATCAGAGGGATAGTCCCTCTGCGAAGAAAGACTGACCGCCTACCCGTTATGGCAGTACCCCATAATTTTATTTTTACAGAAAGTACCTAGTGTACTGACCGCATTATATTCCAACAAACCTCCTTGCCTAATTTTCCATCGGACTGTGTTGGCTTCAATCGACGATTAGGTCATAAGTAATCCTCCCGCAAGCGGGTCCCTCCTTGTGACAACAGCTACCGGCTACGCCTCATTCAGCCGCCTTGCCGATGAAAAATTATCCTGCGGAGTTTCATTGGATATAATGCGGTCAGTACACTAGCACAGCATTGCGTAATTAACGGTGAATTCTGCACCTGCTATTTCTGCATTATTCTTCTGTCTCCGTTTACTTTCTCCGTGAAGAGCGGCATATAAATAGCAAAAACTTGTATATAATCCATTTGTCTAGTTGAAACCTATTGAAAGGGATGCTATACTTTATAAAACGGCCGAATGGCCATGATGGGGTGCCCTTGGGATACTTTGTAATACGGGCGAATGGCCATAACGGGGTGCCCTTGAGGATACTTTGTGATACGGCTGTATAGCCATAACGTGACCCTTGGTGTATAGAAATACAGAAAACCTGCCAGTAACAGCTTTTCTACATACGATGGTATTCATACGAAAGGAACAGATCAAACAGATGGAATTGCGTGTACTTCAATATTTCCTTGCAGTGGCAAGGGAGCAGAGCATCATAAGAGCGGCGGAATCCCTGCACCTTTCACAGCCTACGCTTTCTACGCAGATCAAAGCAATGGAGGAAGAACTGGGAAAGCAGCTTTTGATTCGGGGGACGAAAGGCTCAAGAAAAGTCACCCTTACGGAAGAAGGCATGATCCTTCGGAAACGTGCCGAAGAAATCCTCAATCTGGTTCGGAAAACAGAACGGGAAATCACCCTCTCCGACCAGGTCATCGTGGGGGAGGTTTATATCGGAACCGGCGAAACCGATGCGGTCCGCTTCATCGCGAAAGCGGCGCGGGAGCTTTACAGGACTTATCCCGGCATCCACTATCATATTGCCAGCGGCAACGCACAGTTTGTATCGGAACAATTAGATAAAGGGCTGATCGACTTCGGCATCGTGTTCGGCCCTGTAGACCACGCAAAATACAATTCCGTGGAAATGCCCTTTAAAGATACCTGGGGCGTCTTGATGCGGAAGGATTCCCCTCTTGCCGCAAAAGCTGCCGTCTCCCCGGAAGATCTGTGGGACAGGCCGCTGATCGTATCGCAGCAGGGGGATAACCATGGTGCGCTGTCAGACTGGATGCAGAAAGAAATGTCGGAATTAGAGATCATCGCAACCTATAACCTGCTCTTTAATGCCTCCCTGATGGTGGAGGAAGGATTGGGATACGCAATCGGATTTGATAAGATCATCAATACCTCCGGCAGCAGCAGCCTGTGTTTCCGTCCCCTCACCCCTAAAAGAGAAGCAGGTATGAGCATGATCTGGAAAAAATATCAGATATTCTCCAAGGCTTCTGAAAAATTTATGGAAGAGATCAAAAAAATGCTAAAATAACGAGCAAAGATCATATGCAGAATCATCAGCAAACGCTTTTGTGAGGAGGTTTTATAATGGAAATCCGGGTACTTCGTTACTTTTTAGCAGTGGTTCGAGAGGAAGGAATCAATCGGGCAGCAGAAATCTTACATATTACCCAGCCGACATTGAGCCGCCAGCTGTCACAGTTGGAGGAAGAAGTTGGTGTTAAGCTGTTTCACAGAGGTGCAAAAAAGATTACTTTAACAAATGAGGGAATTTTACTGCGGCGGCGGGCAGAGGAAATTCTGTCTTTAGTTGACCGGACAGAAAGAGAGCTGATTGAGCAGGACGAGCTTGTGGAAGGCACAATCGTTATAGGCGGCGGGGAGCTGGCAGCCATGCAGGTGCTGCCGGAAATCATTGAAACTTTCCGAGACAAGTATCCCCTTGTAACTTTCGACATTTTTACAGGAAATGCCGATCTGGTAAAGGAGCAGATGGAAAAAGGGCTGATTGATATTGGTGTTTTACTGGAGCCGGTTGACATAGAAAAGTTTGATTTTATTCGGCTGAAAGGAAAAGAGCGATGGGTTGTTTTAATGCGCCCGGATGATCCGCTTGCAGAAAAAGAAGCCGTAAGCGCAAAGGACTTAGAGAATAAGCCTCTCATTCTTCCGAGGCGGACAAATGTGAAGAACGAATTATCTCATTGGCTCGGCGATTTCTTCCAGGAAAAACAGGTTCTCTTTACCAGTAATCTAGCCACAAACAGCGCCCTTATGGTTCAGCAGGGGCTGGCGTACTCCATCGTAATTGAGGGTTCCGTCCCCTTTTGGGATAAAGAAAAAATTACTTATCGGCCACTATCTCCGGAACTGACAGCAAGCAGTGTGCTGGCATGGAAAAAACAACAGCCGTTTAGTCTGGCTGCGACAAAATTTATAGAACACATGAGATACCTTTTAGGCATAACTAAACTATAAAAACTAAGTATTGGATATAACTAACGCCTTAAATTATAATGTAGGTGTAGAAAAAAGCGCAGCCGCTTTTCTTCTGCACCTGCATTTTTATGCAGCGGAAAGTTTGCAGAGAGTGCTTTCTATTAAATAAGGGAGGCTGGCGATGACATTAGAGGAAGTAACCAGACAGGTAAAAAAGAGCGGAAAAACAAAGGAGGATCAGATACGGATTTTAAGAAAAAGCAGATTACAACTGTTGGATGAAATACATTCCAAGCAGCAGTTATTAGACCAGTTGGATTATATGATCCATGAAATTAAGAAAGATTCGGAGGTTTCTATAAAAAATTGGAGGAAAGACCTATGAAAAAATTGGCAGCTTTATTACTTACTCTTTTGATGACCGTATCTCTTGCGGCCTGTGCCGGGGACAGTGAACCGTCTGAAACAAGTTCTCCTGATGCGGAGAGCAGTGTGTCAGAGAAAACTTCCGAACCAGAGAGCAACGCAGCAGAATCCCAACCGGAAACCAAAGCTGCGCAGTCCGGCGAAGCGGAAGGGACAGAATCTGTACATGAAGCGAAAGGGGCAAAGGTGCTGGCAGCTTATTTCTCTGCCACCAATACAACAGAGGGTGTGGCCGAACATATTGCAAATGGTCTGAACGCAGATCTTTATGAGATTGTCCCGGAGGAACCTTATACAGAAGCGGATCTGAATTATAACGATGACAACAGCCGCAGCACCATTGAAATGAATGACCCTTCTGCACGTCCGGCTATCTCCGGTTCGGTGGAGAACATGGAGCAATACGACATTGTATTTATAGGATACCCGATTTGGTGGGGCGAAGCGCCAAGAATCGTCAGCACCTTTATGGAAAGTTATGATTTTTCCGGCAAGACGATTGTTCCTTTCTGCACTTCCGGCGGCAGCGGTATTGGTTCCAGCGCTTCCAATTTGGAGCAGCTTACCAGCGGCGCTGACTGGCTGGAGGGACGGCGGCTGAACGGAAGTGATTCAGAGGAAACGGTTATGGAATGGGTAAACGGTCTTGGGCTGGATGTAAGCGCAGAATAAACGGTCAGCAGAGCGTCAGGGTTTTGCTTTGGCGTTCTGCCCTTAAGCGAAGGGGCAAGAAATGAATCAGAAAGCAGAAGCATTTTCTAATAAACAATTAAAAGGAATGATTGTCCCGCTGTTTTTCGAGCAGCTTTTGGTTATGCTGGTGGGACTGGCGGATACGCTGGTAATAAGCTATGCGGGGGAAGCAGCCGTTTCCGGTGTTTCTCTGGTAAATCAATTCAATACGATTTTTATCTATCTGTTTACTGCATTGGCATCCGGTGGAGCGGTTGTGATCAGCCAGTATATCGGCAGAAATGAAAAGGGTGATGCGGGAGCTTCTGCCAGTCAGCTTTTGTTGTTCTCCACCGTTTTTTCGGGCATTGCGGCAGGACTGGTACTGTTGGGAAATGAATGGATATTGCGTCTGATGTTCGGCAAGGTCGAGGATTCCGTCATGGAAGCCTGTGTGACCTATCTTCGGATTTCGGCATATTCCTATCCGGCATTGGCGGTTTATAATTCCGGCGCAGCAGTCTGCCGCAGTCTTGGGAAAACGTATGTAACCATGTATCTGTCCGTGGTTTCCAATATTGTCAACGTGATCGGAAATCTAATCGGCGTATTTGTGCTTCATGCAGGAGTGGCGGGTGTCGCATATCCTTCTTTCATTGCCCGGACATTTTCGGCTGTGATGATTACATGGCTGTGCTTTCGCAGAAAAAATGAGGTGTTTTATCAGCGGGAATGGATTTTTAAGTGGAGCGGCGATTCCATGAGAAAGATTTTGCGGATTGCTGTCCCCAATGGTCTGGAAAACGGTGTATTCCAGTTGGTGAAGGTGGCTCTTAGCAGCATTGTGGCCCTTTTTGGAACTTATCAGATTGCGGCTAACGGAGTGGCGCAGAGTATCTGGTCTTTGGCAGCATTGGCAGGTGTGGCGATGGGGCCGGTATTTATCACAGTGATCGGACAGTGTATGGGAAACCGGGATACGGAAGGAGCGGACTATTATTTCAAAAAGCTGACGGGGATTACGCTCTTGCTTTCCGCGGCATGGAACCTGATTGTATTTCTTCTGACACCGCTCTTTCTGAGGTTCTATGCATTGGAACCGGAGACAAAGCGGCTTGTTGTCTGGCTGGTGCTGATTCATAATGTATTCAATGCGGCGGCCTTTCCGTTTTCCGGCGCGGTCAGCAATGGGCTTCGGGCGGCGGGGGACGTGAAATTTACCATGTATGTTTCCATTGCGTCCACGATTGCAGCCCGGCTGTTATTGACCTGGCTTCTCGGCGTTGTCCTTGATATGGGAGTCATCGGCATTGCGGCTGCTATGGTATGCGACTGGATGATCCGGGCGGTTATCTTTATTCTGCGGCAAAAGTCCGGTAGATGGAAAAACTTTCAGGTTATTTAAGTGTACTATTGGGTAGAAAGTATGGATTTGTGATTTTAGGAGGTTGAGATTATGCAATACCGTGAATTAGGCGTTTCCGGGCTGAATGTTTCCAGCATTTGTATGGGGTGTATGGGATTTGGTGAGGCGGGAAACGGCCAGCATACATGGACGATTGACGAGGAACATTCCCGTGAAATCATCCGCCGGGGTCTGGAATTGGGCGTTAATTTCTTTGATACAGCCATAGGATACCAGAGCGGAACCAGCGAGCAGTATCTTGGACGTGCGCTGCGAGATTATGCAAGGCGTGACGAGGTGGTTGTGGCTACGAAATTTCTTCCCCGCACACAGGAAGAAATCAAGGCAGGCATTACCGGGCAGCAGCATATCGAGCGGATGATAAACAAAAGTCTTATCAATCTTGGCATGGATTATGTAGATTTATATATCTATCATATGTGGGACTATGAAACACCTCTTTATGACATCATGGAGGGACTGGATCATGTAGTGAAGGCGGGAAAAGCCCGCTATATCGGCATTTCCAACTGTTATGCTTACCAGCTTGTCAGAGCAAATGCGCTGGCGGAAAAAGAAGGGTTCGCAAAATTTATATCCGTACAGAATCATTACAATCTCATTTTCCGGGAAGAAGAACGGGAAATGGCAAAGCTCTGTTGTGAAGATCAGATTGCCATGACACCTTACAGCGCACTGGCAGGAGGCAGACTTGCGAAATATCCCGGCGAAACTTCAAAGCGTATGCAGGAGGACAGCTATGCAAGGCTGAAATATGACGCTGCCGCAGAGCAGGACGGCGCAATTATCAGCAGGGTTGCGCTCCTTGCAGAGAAAAGAGGCGTTTCTATGACGGAGATTTCTCTTGCATGGCTTATGACAAAAGTAACCTCACCGATAGTCGGCGCAACGAAACTTCATCATGTGGAGGGCGCGGCAAAGGCGGCGGAGCTTAAATTATCGGAAGAAGAACTTTCCTATTTGGAGGAACTTTATATACCTCACAAACTGGTGGGCGTGATGGCGCAGAATACACAGGATACTGCAAAGGATAGTCATGTGTGGTCTGCAGGGAACCAGAAAATTTGACTGCGGGAGGCGTTGGAATGGAACGATTAAATATTACGGAAAAGAATCCTCGTGAAAGGAATATCACGGTGGAGGAAATGCGGGCGATTATCTCGGCCCGCATTGAAGCCGGAATGAATGACCCTGACCCGGAGAAGCGGGCGCAATGGGAAAGGATACCCCGCGCCGGGAAGCCACCCACGCCGGAGGAGTGGCTCCGGTATGCGGTAGAGCGGATCAAGGCCGAAGGGCGTGGCGATCGCTGCGCTGGTATCCGAACCTTTGAATATGGGTGCATAGACAAGAAAAACGGTGGAACGAACACATATACAGGTGTGATGATTCCGCTGTTTTTCTTATATTAAATTCTATTATTTTATGACTATTTGTAAAACTCAAACGCATAAAGTAATGCCAAGATAGAAGCCCCGTCTTTCGTTTCATTATCTTTTAACATTTCCAAAACCTTATCTCTTGAAACCCACTTTTTCATCTTTACTTCATTTTCATCAAAATCCATAGATTCTGTATCCACTCTTGCAGCAAAAACATGACATATGCAATCAGACATTCCGTTAGATGGATTTTGAGTACATAAAAACTTTAAATCTTTAACCGTACACCCTGTTTCTTCCATGCATTCTCGACGTGCGGCATCTTCTTTTGATTCTCCATCTTCAATATATCCTGCTGGAATTTCCCATTCTAAACGCATTACTGTATATCTCTTAGATTGAATCAGCAAAACTTCATCATTTTCGTTGAATACGACAATGCTTATTGCTTCATGCGGATAATGAATCTGATGATACTTCTCTATCATATATCCATTCGATAGTTTTACCTTATCAGCATACAGACACACATAATCACTTTCATATATAACTTTTCTATCCAATCGTTCCGGCAATTCCCTATAGTTCATATATTCCCTCCACAGTTTCCTTTTTTCAATCTAATTGTACCACATACAAGGCCCGGGTTCACACATTTTTTCACTAAATTGCGTCCAGCTTATCAATTATTTTTTCAAACTGTTTCCGTTTGATCTGGATACGGTTGCCGTTCATAATCACCCAGCCAGCTGCAGGATTTTCCTCTGCCAGCTTCCGCAGCTTGTTTTCTCCGATGCGGAAATACTTTGCAGCTTCTTCTATGGTAAGGGTGTATTTTTCCCAGATAGGCACGTCAGCATAATTTATCATATTCAAGTCCCCCTTTCAGCCCTTTTTTTCGAGGTTTCTATGTAAACAGAGGGCCGCAGTCCCTCCGCAGAGGGCTAACCGCCTACCATCTTGGCAGCACCCATATTGGCAGTTTCCATGAATCTCATAGTCCTTCCTGATCGTTACTATTTACAGTAAATGTATACCTCCCGCTTCCAATCTCCTCACGGATTCCAGGCAGCGCCACCTCCGCGGTGGTATTTGCGGGAATCTCCACGTGTACGATTGCCCGGCCGTCCAAAAGCTCCCAGTCCACCGCCGCTTTCCCGTAAGGCGTTTCCTCGGAAACACCTGCAGAAGTCAGGCCGCAGTCCAGCGCCGGCGCGATACGCAGCTTTTTATATCCCGCCTCTGCCATCTGCAGGCCGCCGATCTCTTTATACATCCATTCTCCCACACAGCCGAATGCATAGTGATTGTAGCTGTAGGTGCTGACTTCCCCGTTTTCTCCGACAGCTCCCCAGCTTTCCCACATGGTGGTGGCGCCGTGTTCCACTTCGTACAGCCAGCTCGGGCACCGGGTCTGGAACAGCAGGCTGTAAGCCACATCCCGCTTTCCGTTTTCGCAGAGCACATCCATCAGGAACAGGACGCTCAAGAACCCGGTATCCAGGCAGCCCCGGTTCTTTTTGATCATTTCACAGAGATGTTCTGTCATCAGCGGCCGTACCGCATCCGTAACCAGCCCCATCTTCAGTGCGATCACATACAGCCCCTGAAAATCCGCGTCCATGGTTCCGTCCGCATGGACATATTCCTTGATAAATGCATCCCGTATCTTTTCATAAAGTGCTTCATATTTTTGGGCATCCTCTGTTCTGCCCAGCACGTTTGCCACCTTTACCATGTTCATGGCGCTGAACGCATAATATGCGGGAGCCACCGTTTCCATGGTTGCCAGCGCGGTCTGCATCATGGCGGCGCCGTCCGGATTGCCCAGGACAATGCTTGGAATCAGCCAGTCCCCGAAATGGAAATCCGTGTTCCAGAGATAACGGCTCCTTGCCTTGTGTTCCTCATCCCAGCTCTCATACGCTTCCGGATGATGGTTTGCCGCACGGTCTGCAATGTAGTCCATCCATTTTTCCATGGCGCCGTAGTTCTCTTCCAGAATCCGGCGGTCGCCGTATGCCTGATAGACCGCGTAAGGCACGGTGAACACCGCGTCCCCCCAGCCGCAGCTTGTGACGCTGCCCTGTCCGGCCATCATGAAGATCTCGTAGGCTTTCAGAAACGGCACGATATCCGGAACCGCTCCCGAATCCAACTGATCTGCCCGGACATTTGCCATCCAGCTCGTCAGAAAGGCGTCCGCCTTCCGGTTGAAGCACATGGTCGGCGCATAGGCCATGATGTCCCCGGTCCATCCGGCTTTTTCCCTCTGGGGGCAGTCTGTTGGGATGGAAATGGTATTTGCCGTCTGGCTCCACCAGATATTTTCCTGCAGCTTGTTGAGCCTCTCATCGGATGTATGGAAGGTTCCGATATCCTCCATTTCACTGGAAAACACGTGGGCCTTCACCGCATGTTTCGAGATACGCCCCGGCCATCCTGTGACGCGCACATACCGGAATCCGTGGTAGGTAAAAGAGGGGCGGTAGGTCTGATGGCCCTCCTTTGTGATGTAAAAATCGGTCTGCTCCTTGTTGGTTCCGAGAATGTTGTTGAAGTAATTTCCGTCATCTCCCAGCACCTCCGAATGCTCCAGTTTCACCTGGATGCCCGCCGGCGCGTCCAGCTCAATCTCCAGGACGCCTGCCATGACCTGTCCCATGTCGATCATGGTCTCCCCTGCCGGTGTGGTAAAGATCTCTGCCGGTTCCAGCGTTTTGATCACCCGGACCGGAGGCGCGCACTGGCCGGTCAGATTTTCCATCGGATATTCCGCTTGATGAACCGGAATCCAGTCCCCATCGTCAAAGTCCGGCGTATTCCAGCCCCTGATCTCTTTTCCCGCATCATACTTCTCCCCTACGAAGAGGTCGGAAAACAGGATCGGGCCTGTGGAGGATTTTCCCTGTTCCCCGGTGATCGTCTCTTTGCTTCCGTCCATATAGTCCAGATCACAGTCCAAAAGCAGCCCGGTCTTGTTCCCGTACTGGCAGCTATCGCCGGATACGCCCACCCGGCCTGCCCACCAGCCGTCAGCCAAAATCACGCCGAGCACGTTTTTTCCTTCCGAAAGCAGAGACGTCACATCGTAGGTCTGGTACTGCAAAACCTTATGATATGAGGTATTTTCCGGCGCAAATTCCCGCGCGTCCGGCCTGGTTCCGTTTACATATACCTGATAAATCCCGTGGGCGGTCATGTAGATTCTTGCCTTTTTCAGCCCCTTTTTTACCTCAAACGGAATCCTGACATACTGGGCCGGGCGAAATTCCGCAAAATCCCTTTCCTGATCCGCAAATGCATTGACGGATACGGAATCGCAGTCCATCTCTTTTCCCGCCAGGCTGTCCGGGGTCGGCTCCTGTTCTGGCTCCGCCCACCCGGATACAAAGGGGACGCCAAGCCGCCCGGTCTCAAAGCCGCCTTCCAGGGAAGCGGTTTCTCCGTGATTGTCCCAGACGGTGACTTCCACCTGGTAGGCGGTCTTCGGTTCTGCCCGGAAGCCCTCCGCGGTGACCTCGATGCTGGTGTCCCGATCCAGTTTTCCCGTGTCCGCCGCCAGTTCATTTTCTTTGTAAAGCCGGATCTGATACGCAGTCTGATGAACGTTCTTCTTCCCGCTTTCCAGCTTCCAGCCAAATCTCGGTTCCGATACATCCAGACCGATCGGATTGGTCATATGCTCCACTGTCAGATTCTTTACTGTAAGTCCATTGATATTCCTCATTGTATGTTCCTCCTTAATATTTGAATTGTAAGCCATTTCTCTTTGCCGGCTTTTCGATCGCCGGCCTCTCATGTTCCAGGTAATCCATGCCTTTCTTTATGTTGTGGATATTATAGATCTGTTTTCTTTTTCCTGGTAGGATTCTGCTGAGTCTGTTTAGCTGATTTCATTTTTAGAAATCCTGACTCAAAATCATATTATAAATTGACTTTATTTCATCTTCGGATTATACTGATATACAGCCATGAACGCAGAAACAGCCATTTTCACGGCTGTCTGCCGTCACATGCCGCAGCCCGGTCAGGAAAGGAGGAACGCAGCAGTTCCAGACTGCAGAGCGGATACCCGCCTGCTGTTTGGGACCGTTACGGTAAGAATATGAACCTGAACTATGATATGGTCATTGAAAGCTTAAATACCTGGAACAAGGACGAATTGCTGTTTCAAGAATATTATGAAATGGAAAAGACACCGGAAACGATTTTTGCATTTTATGAAAAGCATAAGGACGACCCCTACAACACCTCCATCGTCATGCACCCGGAGCTCCTGCCGTCCAGGCAGGACGAGGAGGCCTTTATGCGCGTTTCTCAAAACGCGGTGCTGATCAAGCATCCCCGGTACTGTCCTTTTTATTTTCATGAACATGGCTATTTTGAAATGATCTATGTAATCTCCGGGAGCTGCATGCAGAGCTTTGGCAGAGACCAGGAGATCGAACTGTCCGAAGGGGATCTGTGCATCCTTGCCCCGGATGTGGTTCACGGCATTTCTGCTTTTCGCGACTGCCTGGTCATGAATATCCTCATCCGGCGCAGTACATTTATGGATATCTTCATGAATACCATCCGGGACAAATCCCAGATCGGATTATTTTTCATGGAAAATCTGTTTGCAAAAAAGAAATACCCTTACCTGCTTTTTCATACAGGCAAGGATATGGTTGTGCGCAATTATATATTGGATATGTATTTGGAACAGACCAATGAAGATGAATTTTCGGACCGCATCATCTGCAGCCTGCTGACGATCTTCTTTACCCAGCTGACCCGCAGGCATAAAAAGACGATGGAACTCTCCTCTGCCGGGAAGAGCAAACGTGGAAATGAGGAGGCGCTGGTAAACTATATCCTGAACAACTACCAGACCGTCACCCTGGAGGAACTGAGCAGAAAATTCTACTACTCCGTCCCTTACTGCTCCAAGGTGATCAAAGATTTTTCCGGCTCCACATTTTCGGAGCTTTTAACCTCGGTACGGCTCCAGCAGGGGGAAAATTTCCTGCTGCTGACTCAGATGAGCGTAGCGGATATCAGCGCACGGCTGGGATACAAGAATCCGGAAACTTTTATCCGGGTCTTCCAGAGATATCACCATATGACACCCAGCCAGTACCGCAGGCAGAATGCATTCTGAGTGACAAGCGGCTTCTGCCGCCGAAGCAATGTATTTATATACAGCTTTCCAATCTCTTAATTCTCCTGCCGCAATTTCTTTCGGAGCTCTGCCATCTCCTGCATGATCGCAGGCACATCCAGACTCTGGGGGCAGTGTCCCGTGCAGGCGCCGCATCCGATGCAGTCTTCCGGCCGCTTCCCCTCCGGCATGGAGTCCGCGAAGTTGGCCCTCCACTCCTCATTTACCAGCTTCACATCGTTATAAAGGGAAAGAACCTTCGGGATGTCGATCCCAACGGGGCAGTTCGGAGTGCAGTAATGGCAGGCTGTACATCCCACCGCAATCTTGGACCGGAATGCATCCAGCGCTTTTTTTACCAGCTCCTCCTCGTCCTCCGTCAAAAACGGTTTCTCCGAAAATGTCAGCAGATTGTCCTCCACCTGCCCCGGATCGGACATGCCGCTCAGCACGACCTGCACCTGGGGACGGCTCATCACAAACCGCATTGCCCAGGATGCAATGGAAGCCTGGGAATCCGCTTCTTTGAACATTGCTTCCGCCTCAGGCGTCAGGCTTGCCAGCTTTCCTCCCCGGACCGGTTCCATGATGATCACCGGGATGCCTGCCTCCTCCAGAATGTCATACAGTTCCTTTGCGTCCCCATAATACCAGTCCAGATAATTGAGCTGGATCTGCACGAAATCCCAGGGATATATTTTCAGCAACTTTTTCATGGATGCCGGCGACCCGTGGAAGGAAAAGCCCAGATTTTTGATCTTGCCCTCTTTTTTCAGACCGTCAAAATACCGGAGCGCGCCGCATTCCAGAAATTGATCCATCCATGCATCCTGAATGCCGTGGATCAGGTAGAAGTCGATGTATTCCATATTCAATCTGGACAGCTGTTCCGGAAACTGCTTTTTATAATCCGGCTCTGCCTGCAGGTTGAACTTGTCCGCCACATAGTAGCTGTCCCTGGGATATTCTGCCAGAGCCTTTCCCAAAAATTCCTCGGACTTTCCGTTGTGGTAGATGTACGCCGTATCATAATAATTGATCCCGCCCTGATAAGCCTTGTCGATGACGGCTTTTGCCTTCTCGTAATCAATGTTTCCCTGATCCTCGCCCACCACCGGCAGGCGCATGGCGCCCATGCCCAGCATGGACAGCTCCTGGGTATCCTTGAACTTTTTATAACGCATATCATTTCCTCCTTCGGCTGTGTGATGCGCTCCCGGAATCCCTGAGGCAGGAATCTGCAGAAGCTCATGTTGTTTTTATCATTATACAGAATCGCAGAAGAAAACTCAATGACTCTGGTCATTCTTTTGATTGACTTTATATGTTCTGCTGGAATCTGCTAATTTAAAAGATACCTCACTTTTTTCCCAGGTTAAATGGAATCCGGCCGCAAAGATAGAGAGGAACAGAATACCTTCTATCCGCAATTCCGCCGTAGGTATTTTTCAGCTGATAAACAAAATCCAATTTTCCTCTTTCCAGCAGGGCATTTGCTGTGTTTGCCCTGTTTTTCCCTCTTTTTACTTCCAGGCCGTAATCCATATTGTCAATTCGGCTTCTGACATAAAAATCCAATTCACCGCTTGTTTTTTTATCTATGGCAAACCATGGCACCTGGCCGGCTATTTCCTGTTTCCGAATCCGTCTGACAAGCTCAAGGTAGACAAAATTCTCACACAGAACCCCTTCAATGATACTCAATGGTTCTCCTGTCAGTTTCAGAAAATAGCCTGCTACACCCAAATCATTAAAGTAATAACGGCAATTATCTACAATATCCAGATTACTGCAATCCACACTCATACTGCAGTAGCCAATCTGGTGTGATAAAAACAACCAACTAACAGCATAGTTCGTCATTTTTTTTGTGATTCTCCCGCTTTCCTCCTTAAAAATGATCTTCGTAAGATCCGTTGTAAGATCCGGCGTTCCCTTTTTTTCTTTCAAAAGAGTCGCTGCAATCGAAGAAAAAATCTTTTCGAACATTTCCAATTCTAAAGGACTGTCAAAATATCTTGAAGATTCTTTGACAAATATCTGAATCAGATTGCTTATCATTGCTTCACAATCTGGAATACTCCTGCTTTCTAAATATGTGGTTACAACTTCCGGATATCCGCCTATTTGCAGGTAAATATGAAAATAGGACTTTAATTCCTCATATCCGGCGTGATCCGATCCCCCATATAAATCGATTGCTTCGTATAATCCGCGCTTATGGAAAGCATCCAGAAATTCTGGAAATGTAAGCGTGGTCATAGTAAGCACCTCTGTGTCACCGGCTGAAAGAAAATACTCTTTTTCCCGTGTTTTTCCAAGATAAGACCCTGTTACAATAAAATGTGCCTTAAAATCTCTGGCAAATTCCCTTATCTTACTATATACAGCGGATGATTCCTGGATTTCGTCGATCACGATCACCAGATCTTCACAATCCGAAAAATCAGGGTCGTATAACTGGAACGCTCTATAAACCGGATTTTTTTCCCGCTTCTTCCCCGGCTCCCAGCTTGCAGCCGTTTCGAGACATTGCAGAAAATCTTTGCCCGAAGATCCAATCATATTAATATAGAGATGACTCTTATACTCTTTTTTTGCAAACTTATCCAGAATATATGTTTTTCCGACCTGACGTGCTCCCTCAAGTTCCAAAACCTTATGATTGCTTTTACTTTTCCACGCAAGTAATTTCCTGTAAATGTCACGTTTTAGTTCCATACTCCCCCTCCTTCTTTGTTGACCGTTCTAAACAATGGATTTCCTACATAAAAGAATAGCACAAATCCGTAATGTTTACCACTTCAAAAATTTTTCAGCTGTACGGTTGCAATCCGAAGGTTACTGTTCACACCCTTTTGGCGCTCACTCCACTCCCCGCAGCCTCTCTACCACCGTCCCTTTTTTCTCCATACTCCGGTAAGCCATCAGCGGCACCGCCGCGCATACCGCCAGTACAAGGGCCGAAGCCGCCGCCATAGGCGCAGCCGGCACCGCAAAGGGCACCTTCCGGTAATTCATGGACTGGTACAACGCATAGGTTGCCGCCAGCCCGGCAGTCCAGGTAACGCACAGGGAGCCTCCTGCGAACAGAAGCCCCTCCATCACCAGCAGCCTCCGGACCTGCTTTGCACTCATGCCGATACTTTCCATGACCGAGATCTCCATCTCCCGGCTCTGGATATTTCCCACCAGGGTATTCACATAATTCAGGATTCCGATCAGCGCCAGGATCAAAACGATCCCGAGTCCCACCTCCATCATGTTTCCCTGAGCCTTTTTCACGGTATTCATCTCTTCCAGCTTGGACTCGCAGGAAATGTTTTTGGAGTACCCGCTGTCTTCTATCATCTGCTGCAGCTCTGCCTCAATCTCTTTATCGTACTCCTGCCGGTAACGGAGGCTGAGCTTAAACACATACGGATGATCTGAAAATTCCCGCAGGGTGCGGCTGCTGACGATTACCGTAGGTGCAGAGCTTATCAGATTTCCGGTATAATAATACTCATCTGTCAGGCCTGCGATCCGAAAAGTCCGCATATGTTTTGGATCCTCAAATGCTCCGCAGACGACCTCCTTTCCCTGCACATCCGCATCCGTAAGATCCAGGTCGTTCCGGTACAGGATGCAGGTGTCCCCGCGGAAAAAAGCTTCCTCATCCACAGGATGCTTAAGAGTGCTGTTCAGATAAGAAAACTCCTCATCATCAATTCCCACCAGAAAAGAGCTGTATTCCTCCGGGTGTTCCTGGTATTTCTTCCGTCCCTCCTCATAGGTCTCATAGGACATCCACATGTCGTAAAACTCTTTCATCCACATTTCTGAAAAATCCGGTTCCCAGGGAACCAGGATCTCTGCGCACAGCACCTCGTGGACCTCTTCCAGCGCCGCTTTCTCTTTCAGTTCCCTGAGAAACGCCTCGTCCATCACCTGCCGCCGATCCTCCCGGTCTTCCTTTTTCAGAGTCTTATTCACCAGCACCATGTCCATATCCATGTAATTGGACACGATTGTCCGTGCCGCCTGGCTGTCCAGCAGGGTGACCAGACACAAAAACAACGACAGTCCGGCGGACAACGACAATATCACCATTCCGGATTTCCTTTTGTCCTTCGTCAGCTGTTCCTTTGCCAGACGCCACAGGATACCGCCCTTTCCTGTCCTGCGGCTTCGTTTCCCGGACTGCACCGGACGATATCCCAGCGCTTCCACCGGAGACACAGCTTCCGCGGTCCGGGCCGGTCTGTACCCTGCGGCAAATACTGTCAGCCCGGACAGTACCGCCGCCAGCGCCAGAACCGCCGGATGAAATACCACATGTACATTTTCATTTTTTCCCAGATAGACTCCCATGGATCTCACAACCGTGGGAATCACCCAGAAGGAAACAACGGTTCCGGCAAGCAGGCCGCCTGCAGTCCCAGCCGCTGCCAGGATCGTCAGCTGCCGCCGTACCAGACAGCGGATCTGCTTCCCTGACATCCCAACGGTCTGCAGCAGGCCATAATACCGGATATTTCCGGAAACGGAAAGGTACATGATATTGTAGATCAGCAGGTACGCGCACAGGCAGGCGACCGCGGCCAGCCCCAGGACGCCCCCAAGGACCTGAACCGAATACTCATATTCCGAATGGAAGAACAGGTTCTGCTGTTTTTCCAGGTTCAGGCTCTCGGTAAATGCTTCCTGTTTTGCCCGTGTCATAAACGTTTGCTTAAAATCGATCATACACCGTCCGGAACTTACATTGGACAATTCCTCCCCGGTCCGGCTGTAAAAAGCTTCGGACACAAACAGGACATTTTTGGCTCCGTATCCGTCCCACATGCCGGAAATTCTGAACTCCTCTGTAAATTCCCCCATAGGCGTACCGTAGGTCATAGTAAAGGTATCTCCTGTTTTCAGCCCTTCCAGGCCGCAGGCTTTGAGACTGTCCCTTTTGACCAGCACTTCATTGTACTCCCGCGGATAATGTCCCTCCATCCAGGTCCTGCCAGGCTTCCTCATTTCCTCCCAGCAGACTTCATCGGTCCAGAGCAGCCCGGCGTCCGGTGTATCGTTCTGTTCCGTCTCTACCACGTAGCCGGCCACCGCCTCGATCCCGGCATGCAGGATGTCCGGATGATTCCGGCACAGCTTCTCCTGCTCCGGGGTCAGGCCGTACAGGTATGCGTCAAAATCCGCGCCGTGAAGCCGGATATTCTGTGTCTGCTGCATTTCAAAAAAAGTGATTCCCACCGTAAAAATACTGAACAGCAAAAAGGTGGAGAACAGGACTGCCAGCAGAATGCTGATATTCCGGCGGCGGTTTGTCCGTAAGGAATGCTTCGCCATCCTCCGGATGACTGCGGTATTATTATTCCTCAACATGGCAGGCACCGCCTTTCTCTTCCGGATTCTCTTCATCCGCCCATCTGTCTTTCTTCTTCCCTGACCCGCTTCGCTTCACGATCCGTCCGTCTTCAATCCGCACGATCCGGTCCGCCGTCTGTGCAATGTCGCTGTCATGGGTGATCAATACCACTGTCTGCTGGAACTGCTTCGCCGCCAGCCTTAATAATCCGATCACGTCATGGCTGGCAGCCGTGTCCAGATTTCCCGTAGGTTCATCTGCAAGCAGGATGGCAGGCTTGGACACAAGGGCCCGGGCAATGGCGACTCTCTGCTGCTGTCCGCCTGAGAGGACACCCGGCAGCACCTCCTGCTTCCCTTCCAGCTTTAAAATCTCCAGGATTTCTTCCGCAAACTTCCTGTCCACGTGCCGCCCGTCCAGTTCCACAGGGAGCACCACATTTTCAAACACATTCAGATCCGGCACGAGATTGTAATTCTGGAAGACGAACCCCACCTTCCGGCGGCGGAACACTGCAAGCTGCTCCTTGTTCATCTCGTTTAAGTTCCTCCCGTCCACATAGACCTCGCCGCCGGTGGGTACATCCAGGCCGCCGACCATGTGAAGCAGCGTGGATTTACCTGAGCCTGATGTACCAATGACCGCCACAAATTCCCGCTCCCTGACGAGAAAATCCATGCCGTCCAATGCCTTTACCGTATGATCCCCAAGCTGATAATATTTTTTCAGATCCTTAGTCCTGATGATCCATGATTCCATATGCGTACCTCCTTATTCTTATTCCTCAGCAGACCGAGTCTGCCCGCCCCGCCCGCAGGGACACGAGTTGTGGAATGTCCCGCCCGGAGCTATAAACAAAGTATATCTCAAAAGAATCACAAACCATTCTCAATTACGATTATTTTAAAACTGAAGCCTGTCTTTGCCGCACAGAAAGAAATCTTTCTGTTCATTGTAACAGAAATCCCATAAGAGTTGGACAAAAAAATCCCGGAATTTCTGACGCAATTCCGGAATTTTTTTACTGTGTTTTAAACTTCAGAACGGATTCCAATACCGCCCCCCATTGACTGCCTGCAGCACAAAGGAAATCCCGATCAGGCCGAATCCCAGGATCATGGTCCCGTAATCCAGCCCGGTAAATTTGCGCTCCCGGTACCAGGTCCGCTTCGGCTCTTTTCCGAAGCACCGCAGCTCCATGGCATTGGACACCACTTCGATCCGGTCCATGCTGGACAGGATCAGCGGCATCAGGATCGCCGTCGCGCCTTTCAGCCGCTTGATGATACTCTCCTTCCCGGACAGCTCCACCCCTCTCGCCTGCTGCGCCAGCGAAATGGAATGGAATTCGTCCATCACATCCGGGATATACCGGAGCGCCAGCGACACGGAATAGGAAATCCGGTAACTCACCCCCAGCTTGTTCAGCGAAGCCGCAAATTCGCTGGGCTGTGTGGTGGACACAAAGAGGATGACCACCGGAATGGTCGCAGTATATTTCAGTATCACATTTGCATGATAGAGCAATTGCTGTGCCGTAATGCTGTACCGCCCTATAATATGGAGCAGTTCTGTTCTGGAGCCGTACAGGCTGACCCCGTGTTCCGGGGAAAACAGATAGATCAGCAGGTTATTGAGGAACAAAAAGACCAGGGAGAAGATCAGGATCACCTTTACTTCCCCCACCTTGATCCTGGAGACCCCAAACAATCCCAGAGCGCAGATCGTAAGGAGGATCAGGTAACGGGTGTCAAAGGTGATCATGGCCGCCAGGACCCAGCAGAGCATACACGCCAGCTTGGCCGCCCCTGTCAGTCTGTGAATCGGAGAAATTCTGTCGATATAATTAAATAACTGGATCATCCTCTTTTTTCCTCCTTTTCAAAGTCTATGAAATGCTGCACGAACACGTTGGGATCCCCGATCCCGCAGAGCAGCGACAGATCGTAGAGCGACGTCTCTTTCAGGTTGGCCCGCCCGATGATCTCCGGGTTGGTCAGGATATTCGCTGAAGTGTCATCTGCGATCACCTGCCCGCCGGAAAATACGACAGCCCGCTGCGCGTATTCCAGCATCAGGTGCATGTCATGGGTGATCATGACCACTGTGATGCCCCGGCCGTGGAGCTCGTTCAGAAATTCCATGATCTCCGTGTAATGCCGGTAATCCTGCCCCGCCGTAGGCTCGTCCAGTATGATCATCTGGGGATCCAGCGCCAATATCGACGCAATGGTGACACGCTTCTTCTGGCCGAAGCTCAGCGCGGACACCGGCCATTTCCGGAAGGGGTAGAGTCCGCAGATCTTCAAAACCTCCTCCACCTTCGCCGTGATCTCTGATTCCGGTACATTTCTCTGGCGCAGGCCGAATGCCACCTCGTCAAAGATCATAGGCTTGGAAATCATCTGGTTGGGATTCTGCATCACGTATCCGATCCGGTCGGCCCGTTCCTTGATACTGTATTTTTTCATGTCCTGCCCCTGAAATTCCAATGTTCCCAGCTGCTGCTTCTCGAACCCGCAGACCACCTTGGAAAAGGTGGATTTTCCGGCGCCGTTGGTGCCCACGATGGCAAGCAGCTCTCCTTCATCGATGGAAATATTGATATCCTTCAGGGCATGAAATCCGTTGTCATATGTAAAATCAATCTTCTCTGCTGTCAGGAGGGGCCTGCTTTCCTGTTTCTCTTTCCCCTTTTTCCTTGCATGGAACCAGGTCCGCACTTTATTTTTGTCTTCCTCCGTCAGGGTCAGGCTTCGGATGCTCCGGGGCTGGCACTCCGGTGTGATCTTCACTCCCGCATATTTCAGAGCGGTCAGGTACAGGGGCTCCCGGATACCGTTTTCCAGCAGAACGTCCGTAGAAAGCAGCTCATCCGGCGGCGCGTCCGTCACGATCCGGCCGTCCTTCATGAGCACGATCCTGTCCACGTCCCGCCACAGCACGTCTTCCAGGCGGTGCTCGATGATGATGACTGTGGCCCCGGTCTCCTCCTGGATCCGATCAATGATCTCAATAGCCTTTTTTCCGGTGGCCGGATCCAGGTTTGCCAGAGGTTCGTCAAACAGTAAAATACTGACCTCATTGACCATCACGCCTGCCATGGAAACACGCTGCTTCTGGCCTCCGGAAAGAGCATCCGGCGAGTGCCCCAGATGGTCTCCGATGCCGACCTGGCGTGCCACCTGCCTGACAGTCTTTTTCATATCCTCCTGTCCTACGCAGGCATTTTCCAATGCAAACGCAATGTCCTCCGCAACGGTCAGACCGATGAACTGTCCGTCCAGATCCTGCAGGACTGTTCCCACCATCCTGGAGATCTCGAAGATGCTCAGATTTTTTGTCTCCTTCCCCTGGATCGTCAGCTTCCCGGTGGATTCTCCCGGATACGCAAACGGAATCAATCCGTTCATACAATGGGTCATGGTCGATTTTCCGCAGCCTGACGGACCTGCGATCAGGATCTTCTCCCCGGGATAGATCTCCAGGTTGATGTCCTTTAACGTCGGCTCTGCCTGTGCATCATACTGAAATCCGAAGTTCTCGAATTTTATGATCGGTTCTTTCACGAATCACGTCCTCCTATCTGTTTCACACGGAAAAAAGGGCAGCGAGCAAGCCACCCTTCCTTACCTGTTTTTCCTAATCTTCCTTTTTCAAAGATCCTTTTTTCGCCCTTGTGGATGCGTATGCAAAGCATAAAATCGTGCCTACGACTGCCGTAGAGAGAATATTTCCCACACTGCCCACTGCTCCCTGCAGGAAAATCTTTTCCACAGGCTCGTTGTAGATCAGGATATCCAGTCCCGGCGCGATCAGTCCCCAGGAGATCAGATGCGCGATCACCTGGACTACATTAAAGATTATAGCCCCTTTGATGCCAAATTCACCCTTGGACAGATTGATCTTGTAGCCTACAAATCCCATAGCCAGTCCGAAAAAGGCAGAACCTGCAACCCAGCTCCACCATACGCCCCAGCCGCTTGCCAGGTCGCTTAAGAAATGTCCGATCAGTCCCATCAGGCATCCTGCCAGCGGACCGAACAGCATCGCCATGACTCCGATCACCGGATAGTGCACGCTCAGCTTCAAGTTCGGAATCGGGGTAGGGATCGCAATATAGGTGCTCAGCACAAAAAACAGCGCTGCCCCGATACCGATTGCTACGATTGTTTTTACTGCAAAATTCTTCATGTGTAAAACCTCCTCTTTGTAACTCTTTCCTTTTGGGTATATACGTTATAAAAGGCCGTTTGGCCGAACGTATCCAGATTATTGCAGCCGCCTCAGTCAGCCACACGCGCAGAACAGACGGCAAACCCGCTGCGGCGCTGCGCCTGTCAGCCCCGGGAATCTCTCCGGATAGCAATATGCCAGCTGTTTCCGGTCCCGATATTGTAGGCTCTGGCAAAGCTGCCCTGATTGATCGCCACTGCCATGCAGTTCAGAGAATTCATATACAGCAGCGGTTCTCCCACATACACATCCGCAAAGGAATGACCGTATAGCATGGTATTGCGGTACAGTGTCCTGGTGTCGTTGCTGATCATCACTTCCACCCGCTCCCCAAACTCGATGCCCAGCTTTTTGAACAGTTCGATCGGAATGTTTGTCCACAGGCTTCCGAAGCGCACGTCCAGCACATCGATCGTGCCCTGCACAGCGCCGTCTTCCGTCTCCTTTGCAGGAATGGTGGGCAGTTCCACTACGCTGTCAGGATCCATCTCCTCTCCGACCTGCTCAAATTTGATCTCCCCGGAGGCTAATTTTGCCCCGGTAAATGCATAGACATCCCGGCCATGGAATGTATAAGACTCCTCCGAGCCGGAACGGCGGTTGGTGGACTCGTCTATGATCCGGACCGCTTCAATCCCCAGGTTGCGCTTCACAAAGGTCAGCGTTCCGTTGTCCGGGGTCACCACATACTGCCCGGTTTTTGTTTTGGCGACAATGCTCCTCCTGGCAGAACCCACCCCCGGGTCCACCACCGATACAAATACGGTTCCTTCCGGCCAGTAGTTCACCGTCTGGATCAGACGGTAGCTGGCTTCCCATGTGTTGTAGGGCTCGATGCCATGGGTCAGGTCATAGATCTTCAGATCCGGCGAGACCCCGTAGGCAACCCCGTACATGGCGCTCACTGCTCCGTCTTCCATACCGAAATCCGTCTGGAACACCAATGCGTTTTTTTCCATACATTATTCTCCTTTTTTAAATCATTTCCCTGTTTTATATTTGAGGAAAAGCTTTTATTTTTCTGCTGTTCCAGATCCGGAACAGAGTTTTCCGATCAGATCCTCTGAGCCACTTCCCAAAAACAGTACCTCCGTTGTGCAACTTGTTCACAAAAAACTTTTTATGTTCGTTTTATTTAAACACTTATACTATTTTATGCTTTTCCAGAAAATCTGTCAACATATTTTGGATTAAGAGGCTCTTATTTGAAAGTTCTTGGTTACTGTTCACATGGTGCCGTGCACTTGCTGCACGGCGTCCGGCCAATAAAATAATATTTGCCATAATATCCAGCCCGTCTACACTCCGTTCCGGTCCGTCCTAAACAAGCGTCGCTGGCGCTTAGGACCGCCGAAGGCGACTTAAAATGGGCTGGATACTGTTACTGGAGCACCCAAAGGGTGTGAACAGTAACTGTTTCCATCAGTCGCCCGGAAACAGGATTCCTGCCTTCTTTCTGGCCTCTTCCAGGATCTCTGCCACATCGATCATCACATCCAGCCGGCCATACACCGCCTCATAGTCTCCGGCAAGCATATACTCCGTCAGCTTCTGCACCTCGTAAAACCGCCATTCCGGATTGTCCTGCTCATTGAAGGTTTCCTCCGAGTCCTTCGTGACCACCCGGATCTCTGCGAGCCCGTTGCTCCCGTCCCGGATATAGATATATCCCTTCTCGCCTTCAATCTGAAAATAATTCACGCCCCACGTATCCTTGGCCCCTGCCGAACTGCTGACAAATCCGTCAAACTGCATGACCAGGATTCCGGAGGTATCCGCCAGTTCCCCGCAGCGGTTGGGATAATAGGCCGTTGACAGGGGCTTTCCGAACAGCGCTGCATTCAGATAGACATTATAAAAATTGATATCCATCAGGCAGCCGCCTCCATATTCCGGATTGAATACATTGGGAGTTGTCTCCCCTTTTAATACCAGATCATAACGGCTGGAATACTGGCTGTAATTTCCAAGCACCAGCTTCACCTTCCCCACTTTCGGCAGCTCCCTTTTCAGCACCTCCAGATTCGGCAGGAATGCGGTGGGTACGGCATCCGCAAGGAACAGCTTCTTTTCTTTCGCAAGGGCGGTCAGCTCCCTTGCCTGCTCCGCCTTTGTACAGAAAGGCTTCTCGCAGATCACATGCTTTCCTGCCAGAAGCGCTTTCTTCGTCTGCTCATAGTGCAGCAGGTTGGGCGATGCAATATAGACCGTATTCATCTCCTCATCTGCCAGAAATGCATCCAGCTCCGTATAAACCCGGTCCGCCCCGTATTCTGCCGCAAGCAGTCTTCCCTTTTCCTCTGTTCTGGAATAGACGGCGGTAAGACGAATCCCCTCCGTTACTTTTACCTGATCCAATATCGTGTGTACGATCGAACCGGAACCAATGGTTCCCAAACATAATTCTTTCATGTGATCTGCTCCTCACTTCATAAAATAGATTTTCGTCTTTACAGGGATTGGATGCATCCATGGTACGAAAATGTCCATTAACTAATCTTCCTGACTTTACCCGATATACCCGTCAATGATCTCTTTCCAGGCCGCTTTATCCCTGGCTCCCACAACGGTATCAAGAATTTTCCCTTCCTGATTTATGAAAAATGTCGTCGGCACTGCAGATACATCTGCAAGCAGCCCGTCAGTCATAGAGTTGTTCAGCAGCAGGTGCGGGTATTGCGCGCTTGTCTGGTCGATCAGCACCTCAACGAGCTCCAGCTTTTCTTCGTCCGCCCCTTCCGGCACATTGCTGACGATCCCGATGATCTGAAAATCTTCCTGCTCATACTCCTGCGCCAGCTCCCCCAGTTCCGGCATCTCATTCAGGCAGGGGCTGCAGTAGGTTGCCCATACATTGATCATCGTAAGTTTGGATTTAGAAAAGACTTCCGATGTTACCGCATTTCCCTCCATATCCGTTCCTTCAAAGTCCGCAGCGGCAGAAGCTCCGTTTTCCTCCGTATCCGTCGTACTTTGCGTATCCTGACCCATAGCGTCCTCTTCTTTTTTCTCCGTACTCCCTCCTGCACAGCCGCACAGTAAAACGGCCGTCAGGATGCAGGGCAGCAGATATTTTTTATACTGTTTCTTCATAAATGATCCTCCTTGTTTTCAGGCATAAGGCTTTCTGGTTCATTGTAGCAAATCTCTGGTTTAGAGTCAATTTTCTTTTTCAGGACACAAAAAAACAGGAGGGGCCGTGGTTACTGTGAGCAGAGTATTTTAAGCGCAGTGAATGCTTATCTCCCCAGAAAAGATCTTCCCACTGCTTTTTTTGCTGATAATGACCTTTTGGGATGCCATGCAGTCCAGGCCTTTAAAAAACATGGTCTCGATATCCCGGATGATATCTCGGTCATTGGGTTCGATGACCGGCCGATCTGCCGGCTGATCGAACCGCAGCTAACAACGATCGCCGTCTCACAGACATTATTCGGGCCAACTGCAGTCGATCTGCTGGTCACGAAACTGAAACAGCCGCGGAAACAGTCGCTGAAAGTTGATATCGGAACGAGCCTGACAGAGCGTGACAGCGTAAGAAGGCTGTCAAATTAGTGTGGTTTCCCGCCGGTTCTT
Organism: Lachnospiraceae bacterium M18-1; assembly: GCA_000403295.2. Taxonomy (GTDB): domain Bacteria; phylum Bacillota; class Clostridia; order Lachnospirales; family Lachnospiraceae; genus Schaedlerella. The sequence goes on from KE159610.1 coordinate 547,728, forward strand.
CATTTCAGTCCTTTGCAATACTTCGTCAGAAGGCATTCCGCACACCTTGGATTCCGTGCCGTGCAGATGCTCCGGCCAAATGTGATGATCTGGATATTGTACAGGATCCAGTGGTCCTTCGGCAGCTCCTTCATCAGATCCTGCTCGATCTTTTCCGGTTCGGAATTTTTCGTCAGTCCGAGCCGGTTGGAGATCCGCTTCACATGGGTATCTACCACCACGCTTGCGTCATGGTAAATATTTCCCCGGATCACATTTGCCGTCTTGCGTCCGACTCCGGCCAGGGAGGTCAGATCTTCCAGGCTCCGCGGCACTTCCCCGCCGAACTGATCCCGGAGCGCCCGCATGCAGGCAATGATATTTTTTGCTTTGTTGCGGTAAAAGCCTGTAGGCTTAATGTCCTGCTCCAGCTCCGCCAGGTCCGCCTCCGCAAATGCCTCCACAGAGGTATATTTGCGGAACAAATCCTTCGTCACGATATTCACGCGCGCGTCTGTGCACTGGGCGCTCAGCATCGTAGCGATCAGAAGCTGCCAGGGCGTCTCATAATTCAGATAGCAGACATACTCTGTTCCATACTGCTGATCCAAAATCTCAAGAATTTCTTTGGTACGTTTTTTCATCAGATGATCCTTTCCGAATTTCCGCATATCGTTCCATAACCTGCTCTCTGCCCTGGATCCCGCCTGTTGCCCCCATCCGCTCGATGCAGATGGACGCCCCCGCATTTGCATAGCTTCCGCATTCGCGCAGTGTCTTCCCGCAGTTCAGCGCATCCAGAAAGCATGCGGTAAAGGTATCTCCCGCGCCGGTCGTATCCAGGCACAGGGCATGGGGATAGGCGGGAACCCAATACCGCTCTGTCTTTGTTTTGATGAAGCACCCTCTTGCTCCGGCCTTCAAGACGACACAGCCCACTCCGCATGCCAGAAATGCGTCCGCGATCTCATCCTCGTTTGCAAGTCCGGTCAGGAGGCATGCCTCTTCATAGTTGGGGAAAATATAATCCAGCAGCGACAGGCTGTTTTTCATGTCTTCTAATGTCTCCCCGTTCTTCCGCTTGGTCATGTCAGCGCAGAGAATCAGCCCGTTTGCCTTTGCCCTCAAAAATAATCCGGCCAGCGCAGCGTCGTCAAATGCCGGAAAGACAAACATGCTCGCAAAACAGAGATACCTGCCTCCAGCCAGCGCCGCATCAGAAATATCTTCCGGATACAGTTTCCGCAGGCTTCCATTCTGGGATGTAACAAAGTGCCGCTCTCCGGAATCATCCACCAGGACAAGATTGACCCCTGTTTCCAGGGAAGCATCCTCCAGCAGATATGACGTGTCCATTCCCGCAGACCGGCAGTGCGTCTTGATGTAATTTCCGGCGTAATCTGTGCCGATCTTGCTGACCAGCCGGACGGAAGAACCCAGCGCGGCCAGCACCGCAGCCTCATTCAGCGCGTCTCCCCCGGTATGCATGGCCGTATGGGCGGCAGACACCGAGCCCGTTTCAAATACGTCCGGCGGAACCGGCTGCGCAAGCACATCCAGAATGGACGCGCCTATGATGATAAAATCAATCTTATTTTTCATGGTATTGTTTTCTCCCGGCATCCTTTTATTTTGAAGCATACCACAGTCATAAAAAAATTGTCAATGTTGTTTTCAATGAACAGTAACGATACTTTTCATGATCCGGACAGCTTGATTTTTTTCAGGAAAACAAATATACTGCTCATACGAGGCATTCACCCAAAATATTACAAAATCTGACAAAAAATTACCGGCAGGGAGGACGTACCGATGTTCCATTTTTTCAAAAAAGCAATTTCATCCCGGAAACGAATCATGCAGAGCGCTGCTGTGCTGCTCTTCACCGTGGTTCTGTCTGCTTTCGGTATGGCGTCCAATCCTCCAAAAGATTTTTCAGAGACGGTAATTCCGGCTCAGAAGTTCACAGACGCCCCGGTTTCTTCCCAGGATTTTTCAAGGATTACGGTCACAGAAGCGCAGGATTCCCATTCTTTTAGCGGAGCTTTCGAAGAATCATCTGCAGAATACACCCCGTATGCAGTATCTTCCTCTGCTGCTCCCGAGTCCCTCCATCATGATGGAAGAACGGCGTGGACGGCGTCACCGGGAACGGCGGAACCGGATCTGAATCTGCTTCTGTCCATTGTCAGCGGACTTCCCGGCGGCGGGCTCTCCTGCTCCAAAGCGGAAATCCTTTCTTCTCCCCAGGCGGAAAATGTCCGGGATATCCTCGATGATTTTCAGGAAGAAGGGTGTAACATCGGTTTTGTATTGCTGGATTTACATACCGGAAATTATTTTACCTTCCATCCGGATCATAGCTTTTACAGTGCAAGCACCATGAAGGGACCATATATCGCGGCGCTCAATAAATTTAGTCCGGAGGTTGTGGATGAATATACAGAATCTCTAATGAAAAATACCATCTGCTGGTCCAGTAATGAAGATTACGAGACGCTGCACTGGCTGTACGGAAATGATGTAATGTTCGATATGACAGAATATACCGCTGTATCAGATTCCATCATTGATGATCACAACTGGTATCCTTACCTGACCCCAAAGGAACTGACACAGCTTTGGATCGGTACTTATTTTTATTTTTTTGAAGAGACCAATGAAAATTCAGCCTGGTGCCGGAAGCTCTACACTGACACCGCAGAATCCTTTATCGGTTCGGCATTGAATGAGGGCTATACAGTATATACCAAGGCCGGCTGGTATTCTGACTGGGAGGACATTGCCCGCAATGACGCCGGAATCGTCCGTGCAGACGGCCATGACTGCATCCTTACGATCATGTCGGATGCCTTTGAGTCTTATGACAGATTGGAAGAACTGGCCGCCGCATTGGACGAAGTACGGGAACTCTTGTATTACGGCTGAACAAGGCCGCGGGAATGTATTTTCTTACTCATTTACTTTCCGTCAGAGACATTACCTGGCTTCTTGTGTCCAGCAATCCGGATTTTAAGAGTACCGGGCGCAGGACGTTGTAGAGAAAAGCTACAAGAATAGTCGATACCACCGCATTTACAAAGGTGGTCGCCGTGCTCCATTTTGCCAGGACCTCGGCCATCTGCTGAGGCTGTCCCAGGACGTACTGTTTATAAAAGTATCCCACCAGAGGATCCGCGATCACATTAAATCCAAGACCGGACACCGAAGCGATCAAGCTCCAGCGGAAAATATATTTTTTATCCGTGCTTTCATTAATCTTTGCCGCTCTATGCGCCACCAGGCCGACGATCAGCCCGATGCAAAGCTTTAAGACAAATGTCTTGGGTGCGACCACAATGTAGATCGGATCCATGATATCCGCGATCGTCATGCCTACTGCACCTGCCAGCCCGCCGTACAGCCCTCCCAGCAGCAGCGCCCCCAGTACACAGAAGGCGTTCCCGATGTGGATGGAGGTTGCGTCGCCGCCCGGCATGGGAATCTTGATCTGCAGAAATGTAAAGGCTACGAAGCAGAGAGCCGCCATCAGCGCGGTCTGAGCCAGTTTCATAATGGTCTGATTTCTCTTTTCCATGATAGATTACCTCTTTTCTTCTTTTTTGCACAGTCTCTTTGCCTCAGCAAATACTGCGGCGGAACAAGTATCTGAGTGTGCTGATTCTTTCCTATCCTATCATCAAAGTGACCATTTGAAAACGACCATTTTTGTTCTTTTTATGCAGGCCAGTTGGTTCTCAGTCTTCCTTCATCCCCTTAAGCAGGTCCAGGTCTGACTGCTGCACCTTGATGTTGCTTTCGAACTTCTCCCCCTCCGGCGTTTCCACTGTGATCGAGATCACAGTCCCTTCCCGGATGCCTGCTGCCTCTACCGCCTTGATAAATGGCAGCACTTTCGGGTGCGTATCATGAAACTGCTTCCATGCCATCTGCATTTTAAATAACTTTTTTGGATTTACGGTCATCGTTCTCTCCCCTTTCTGAACTTTTTTTCTCTGTTTCCGCTGAACATCCCCTGGCTTCCAGCATTTCCTTCACCAATTCCTTCGCCCTGCAAAATTCTGGATCTTCCGGATTCACCTGCAGCACGTAATTGATTTTTCCCTGAAGCTTTTGCAGATAACGCACACAGGCCTCACCCGCTTCCCGGGGAACTGATTCCTTTTGCGGTCCCTCGCCCCCGTATCTCTGCAGATGGGATTCCACGCCGAATTTGCTGCAGTAATACACCTCTGCCCGTAATTTTCTCCGGTACTCACGGCTGACCTGTGGTTTTTCATTGACTACAATGCCTGTCACTGTCTGCCTCTGATGCGCTTTCTGCAGCCGGGTCTTTTTTTCATTCAATTCAAATCCATACGCTGCCAGAAACCCCCGCACTTTATTTTGGACCTCCCGCCTGTCAAATTTGCCGGAAAAGGTCAGATCGTCGCAGTACCTTGTATACCGGATCCCCCGCTCTTCACACCACGCACCCAGATATTCGTCAAACGGCTTCATCACCAGGTTGGAGACTGCAGGCGACGTAGGCGCCCCCTGCGGAAGCGAGTCCCGGCAGCAGCATAAGCTTGCCAGCATGGTACGGATCGGGGGCGGATAATACACAGCGGGAAATGCATTTCGATAGACCTGGAAATAGGTGATGCTGTCAAAAAAATTGCGGATATCCAATTTCAAGATCTCCTTCATACCTGCATGGGGCTTCGCATTTTCCACGATCGCGGTCCCAGTCTTATATGCCATGGCATAGTCCGAAATCGGAAAATCCGCCAGTACATGGCGGAGGATATTTTTCTGGATCCGGCACAGGAGATGATCCGGGACCAGGAGGTTCCGCACGCCTCCCCCCTTCTTGGGAACGGATGCCTGACGGTAGTGCAGTTCCGGATGGTTGCTGACCGCATACAGGCAGGAAAAATATTTTTCCTCTTCCATGTGCACGCCGTCCAGAAGATGAAGGGAGCGGAGCGTAATGCGGACCTGCTCTGCAGTACAATATTTCCATAAGTCCTTTCCCCCCATTATCATGCACTTCCTTTCGAAATTAAATTTCATGATCCTGCAGAAACAATACAAAAAATGGATTCCATAGGATGCGCAGGTGTACCAAGGCTATGCCGGAAAAGCACACGGAAGTGTGCGGAAGTACATCGGAGCATCCGGAGGTCTTATCTCTCCGGTGCTCCATCCGGCGAAAGCACGGAAAAACTGCTACGGACAGATTTTCTGCACATGCCCTTTTCCGGATGGAGCGCTGATGATCGTTTCTCGGACGGCGACTCGCCGCCCTGCCGTCTGGGAGCTGCTCAGAAATACTCTGTAAACAGCTCCTTTTCTTACCTTTCGGTTGAAAACGGATATGCTATTATTCCTGCAGGATAGATCGATATTTTTAGGCCACTTATAAATATTTTTTGACGCAAAATGGCAAAATTTCTGCATAAGAAAAACACTTATGCCAATGCTGGTATAAGCACAAGGTTTCTAACGGTTAATCCTGCCGCAATGACCTCTTTGCCGTAAGCTGTTGTAAAATACTTATAAGTTCCTTGAACCCGTTCAATAATCCCATGGAGACGGAGCCGCTTAAAAATTCTCGACATGGCAGACGGACTGATATCCTCCAGATGGCGGCGGATATCCTTTCCCTGCATTCCAAAAGTCATGTATTCGCCCCGGCTGATCACTTCCAGTACCAACAGATCTTTTGGGGAAAAGAAGTTCAGCCCACGGTAGGAACGGCCTTTCTCCTTAACAGCCTCTGTTGCTTTTGTAAGATTCTTCTTTCCGCCGCTGTGGTCATCAAAGGATGATACGAATTCCAGATACCGGTAGTTGGCGGCTTTCATGATTGTGAATAACTGATACAGGCTATAAATACTTTTTTTCAAAGGCGCTTTTTGTTCTGTGGAACTGCCGTCCCTGTGTTCCACTTTCCGTTTTACACGAAAAGTCCCGATGTCATTGCAAGTACTTTCTATCCGTAAGACACAGCCAAATTTATCATACATTTTAATTGATACATCACCCATATGGTGTTTGATTCTCGTACCGAGAATACGCTGGTTATAGTTTGTACCGACTTCTTTCTTACAGTTATAGGTAATGCGCTGTCCCAGGAATGCAGCGATGTTATCCGGCTTTACCGTAAAGATTGCCGTCCGGATGATCTCATCATAAAGGGGCTCCAGGTCACAGGCCTGTTTGAACATGATATCGGTTGCACACTCAATCTGTTGGACTGTCCAAGTGTAGCCGAGACCGAGCGATTCCGCAATGGGACAGTAGCGTTTTGCAAATACATCCAGGATTTTATGGAGACCTTCCGGGTTGATTCTGTCAGATAGTTTCTGGGCAGTTTCGACATCTGAGATTTCAAGGAAGGCGTTATCATGCATACGGTAAGTGATCCCTTTCTTTTGCAGCTTATGGGCCAGAAGATTATGACCGTTCATGTAGAACTGCAGTCGGAAGGGAGCCCAGGTGGGAACCCGGAGATAACACAAGCCGAGTTCTTTATCTATAAAATAAAAATAATAATGGAGACATTTGCTTTGGTCAAACTTAAGGAATGTTTTTCCGGTTGTTTTATCATGCCATGGCTTATAAGTATTGCATTGTTCCATGGCAGAAAAGATATGAATCAGCCCCTCAGACTTACCGGTTTTCTGAATGATCTCCTGGATGCGGTCATCTTTTCGGAACGCCCGGAGTTTCCGGATGAACTCAATCTGGATGCCGTTTTCATCTGCAATGCGCTGGGCATTTACACGAACCTGTTCCGTAAGGGGCTGGGAGAAAGTCGAAAAATCAAAAATACGGATGTTGTTGGCTTTTAAATAGCTGGTCATACCTTCCGCATAACTCCATCCGGGGATATAGCCCTGGATGATCATACGGTCATAGCAAGTGATGATACCATTCATTTTGTCAGCATATTTATCCGTAAGTAACATGAACACATCCTCCAATATTTTTCTTTATTGTACTTGAAATTTGGAGGAAATGCAAAAAAACTTTTCCGGTTTATCCGGGTTAGGTTGCTATTTGATCAATATTTCAGGACAACCTTCCGGAAATTCTTCTTTCCTTTTTTCAGGACCAGCCCCTCTCCAGAAAGCTTTTCCTTTCCGAATACAGTCTGGATGTCGGACACCTTCTCACCGTCCACAGCTACGCCGCCCTGCTGTACGGCACGCCTTGCCTCCGCCTTGGACGGCACCAGGCCGCTCTTTAACAGCATAGTGAGGATGTCAATGCCGTCCTCCGACAGGTCTTCCTCAGTCAGCTCCGCGGTGGGCATATCTGCCGCGTTTCCCTGGCTGAACAGTGCTCTTGCGCTCTCCTGGGCGCGCTTCGCTTCTTCTTCTCCATGGACCATATTGGTCAGCTCATAAGCCAGGATCTCCTTGGCCTGATTCAGCTGGCTTCCTTCCCATGCATCCATCTCATTGATCTGCTCCAGGGGCAGGAAGGTCAGCATGCGGATACATTTCAGCACATCTGCATCCCCTACGTTTCTCCAATACTGGTAAAAATCAAACGGAGAGGTCTTCTCCGGATCGAGCCAGACCGCGCCGGACTGGGTCTTACCCATCTTCTTGCCCTCGGAATTGAGCAGCAGCGTAATGGTCATGGCGCTGGCGTCTTTGCCAAGCTTCCGGCGGATCAGCTCGGTCCCTGCCAGCATGTTGCTCCACTGGTCGTCGCCGCCGAACTGCAGGTTGCAGCCGTATTTCTGGAACAATGCGTAGAAATCGTATGCCTGCATGATCATGTAGTTAAATTCCAGGAAGCTCAATCCCTTCTCCATTCTCTGCTTGTAGCATTCCGCGGTCAGCATACGGTTCACGCTGAAATGCGCTCCCACTTCCCGCAGCACCTCAATATAATTCAGATCCAGCAGCCAGTCCGCGTTATTCACCATCATAGCTTTGTCTTCCGAGAAATCAATGAACCGGCTCATCTGCTTCTTGAAGCAGTCGCAGTTGTGCTGGATCGTTTCCTGTGTCATCATCTGGCGCATATCCGTCCTTCCCGACGGATCCCCGATCATTCCTGTGCCTCCGCCGATCAGCGCGATGGGACGGTTTCCCGCCATCTGCAGCCGCTTCATCAGGCAGAGCGCCATGAAATGGCCCACATGCAGGCTGTCTGCCGTAGGATCAAATCCGATGTAAAATGTAGCTTTCCCGTTGTTGATCAGTTCTGAGATCAGTTCCTCGTCCGTCACCTGGGCGATCAGGCCTCTGGCCTTAAGTTCATCGTAAAGTTTCATGATTCTTCTCCTTTTTCAAAAGATTCTCTGTCTGTACGGCTGCTATCTTCAGGTGATCCAGCCGGTTTAACAGACAAAAAAAGAGCCCTCCTATCCGAAAAAGGACGAGGGCTCTTACGCTCGTGGTACCACCTTTATTTACAGGCAACTCCCATTGCCTGCCTCTATGAGTCATTCTGCCCGGAAAGCCATTTGTCTGGCGCTTGAAAGCTGATCTCTCTGCATCCGGTTCAGTCACTCCGTGCGTTAACGTGCACCAATCCGTCACAGCCTACTTGCATGAGCAAAGGGCACAGCGTCGTAGATCAACATTCGGTATGTCTCTGTCTGTTCCTGCTGTCTGCGGCTCTGCCTTTTCTTTTTCACTATGCTTTCAGTGTGAAGCTCCGGGATGTATTCGCCTGGAACAGGATCTTGCGCCTCTCACCTGCCGGCAGCTCTCTGTCTTCTCCTCATTCCCGCTACTTGTTCCCTTCGTCGCTTTTCTCGTTTCTGTGGTTCATATTAACCTAAGCCGTATGGATTTGTCAAGTCATATTTTTATTCCCAAACTGCATCCGCGGTTCCCTCCGGAAAATGGTTGAAAAACTGATAGATATTTACACGGAACAGTGGTATGATAAGAAATGAATTATACAGCTTTCTTATTCATGTAGTGATTTTAGAACAAAGGAGTATACATGAAAAAAAAATCCGTATTGATCACCGGTGCCTCCCGCGGTATCGGCCGGGCCTGTGCATTTCGTTTCGCTCGGGCCGGATATTTTGTATTTATGAATTGCAGACAGTCCGTCTCAGCATTAGATGATATTAAAAAACAGCTGCTTGCCGACGGATATTTTTGCGAAGCAGTACCTGGAGATGCGGGGCATTCTGCAGATGTAGCACAGATGTTTTCCAGTATGCATGAGATCTGTGACGGTCCGGATGTCCTGGTGAACAATGCCGGAATCTCCTATATCGGGCTTCTCACAGATATGACAGACCAGGATTGGGAAGAGATCCTGCATTCAAACCTGTCTTCCGCTTTTTACTGTTCCCGGGCTGCCCTCCCCTACATGATCTCCCAAAAAAGAGGGAAGATCATCAATATTTCTTCCATGTGGGGAAGAGTCGGCGCTTCCTGTGAAGCTGCCTATTCCGCCTCGAAGGCCGGGCTGAACGGGCTGACCATGGCTCTGGCCAAGGAACTGGCGCCGAGCAATATCCAGGTCAATGCCATTGCCTGCGGAGTCATTGACACTGCCATGAATGCCGGTTTCTCCGGCGAAGAACGAAGTGCTTTGATGGAGGAGGTTCCGGCCGGACGGTTCGGAACACCGGAGGAAACAGCAGATCTTGTCTATGATCTGGCAGAAAATCACCCTTATCTGACCGGACAGATCATTGGACTGGACGGAGGGATGATTTAGAGCGTTACTATTCACAGTAACTTTAGGCACATCATTTTATAAAGAAAGGCTTGGTACAGAATATGAAAAAACGAGCAGTCATCGCACTTGGGCACCGTGCTCTGGGCACTACACTCCCGGAACAGATGGTGGCCGTAAAGAAAACCGCAAAATCTATCGCCGATCTTCTGGAGGAAGGCTACCAGATTGCGATCACACACAGCAACGCTCCACAGGTCGGTATGATCCATACTGCCATGAATGAATTTGGGAAGGCACATCCGGACTACACGGCTGCCCCCATGTCCGTATGCTCTGCCATGAGCCAGGGCTATATCGGGTATGACCTCCAGAACGGTATCCGGGAAGAGCTGCTGAACCGGGGCATTTACCGCACGGTCAGCACCATTCTGACCCAGGTCATCGTGGATCCTTATGATGAGGCATTTTACACTCCTACCAAGGTTCTGGGACGGTATATGTCTGTCCAGGAGGCCAATGAGGAACGTAAAAAAGGGAACTACATCATTGAAGAACCCGGAAAAGGCTTCCGCAGGGTCGTATCCGCTCCCAATCCGGTAGAGATCGTGGAGCTGGATGCCATCAACGCCCTGCTGGATGCAGACCAGCTTGTCATTGCCTGCGGCGGCGGCGGGATTCCGGTCATGAAGCAGGACAACCATTTAAGAGGGGCCAGCGCAGTCATTGAAAAAGATCTTGCAGCCGGAAAGCTTGCGGAAGGCGTGGGCGCCGACATCCTGATCATATTGACAAGCGTGGAGCAGGTATGCATCAACTTCGGGCAGGAGAATGAGATCAAGCTGGGAGAGATCACGGTCAATGAAGCCAGAGAATATATGGAGCAGGGACATTTCGGCATATACAACATGTATCCGAAGTTCCGTGCCTCTGTTGAATTTATTGAAAAAGGAGAAGGCCGAAGCGCACTGATCACATCCTTTGACAAAATAAAAGAAGGCGTCCGCGGCAAGGCCGGTACCCTGATCCGGTAGATACGGGATCTGTAAGACAAAACAAAAGGAGTTTAAGAGTATGAAACAGATAACAGGCCACACCAGATTGACCGGGCTTTTGGGAAGTCCGGTTGCACACAGCATCTCGCCAATGATGCACAACGAAGCATTTGATCATCTCGGACTGGATTATGTCTATCTCGCCTTTGACGTAGGCACAGACAGGCTGGAGACCGCCGTCGAAGGTCTGCGTACCCTGAATGTACGTGGATTCAACCTGACCATGCCGGACAAGAACCTCATGTGCACGCTCTGCGACAAACTGTCCCCCGCCGCTGAGATCTCCGGTGCAGTGAACACCGTGGTCAATGAGGACGGCGTGCTTACCGGATATACCACAGACGGAATCGGTTATATGCAGGCGGCCAGAGATGCCGGGCACGACCTGATCGGGAAAAAAATGACTTTGATGGGGGCAGGCGGCGCAGCCACTGCCATTCTGGTTCAGGCAGCGCTGGACGGGCTTTCTGAGATTTCTGTATTCAGCATACACGACGCATTTTTCCCACGTGCGGAAAAAATCGTGGAGCAGTTAAATGAACGTACAGACTGCAAAGTCCGTCTCTATGATTTTGATGACGAGTCTATTCTGCGCCGTGAGATCGGAGACAGTTACATCCTGACCAACGGGACCTCCGTCGGCATGGCTCCGGGTACGGACCGGTCCATCATCACTGATCCGTCCATGTTCCGCAAAGATCTGGTAGTATCTGATGTAATCTACAACCCGAAGGAGACCCTGCTGCTCCGGACTGCCCGGGAAGCCGGATGCCGGACCTTCAACGGGCTGTATATGCTGATGTACCAGGGTGCAGAAGCATTCCGCCTCTGGACCGGACAGGAGATGCCCGTTCCGCTGATCAAAGAAAAATACTTTTCATAAACCTCTGGCAGAATCTGCCCTGGACTTCGCGGCAGAGTTCAGCAAGTTTACTTGCCGGGCTCTGCCTTTTCCTTTTGCTATTGAAGCAAATCTCCACATACTTTCCACCGCCCGGGAATAGAATAGAGTAAAAAATGAATACAGGAAATGCTTATGAATGTCAGAAGCGAGGATGCTCATGATCCGAAAAACAAAGCATTATTTCTCTACATAGGAAAGCTGGTCCTGTTTTTTGCCGCTGCTTTCCTTGCCGGACATTTTGCCGCCCGGCTGCAGGAGCATTTTACACAGAAAACTGCCCTGGAAACCATATCACAGAGCCATACGGCCGAGTCTTCCGAGGGCAATTGGGGGCTGAGCTTTCAGCAGGATGGGCAGCCCCCTGTGGCCAACGCCAGCGCGGAAGAATTGAAACAATACGATGCCTATTATGCAGACATTACCCAGGATAAGGTTCTCTATCTCACCTTTGACGCTGGTTTTGAAAATGGAAATACCCCGGCCATACTGGATGCCCTGAAAAAGCACAATGCGCCTGCTGCTTTTTTCGTTGTAGGAACCTATATCACCTCCAACCAGGACCTGATCAAACGGATGGTCCAGGAGGGGCACACGGTCGGAAACCATACCTATCATCATCCCGATATGTCTCAGATTGCGTCTAAAGAGGCTTTTGAAAAGGAATTGAAGGATGTGGAGGATGCCTACCAGGAGGTCACTGGAGAACCGATGGTAAAATTCTACCGGCCTCCCCAGGGGAAATACAGTGAGACCAATCTGCAGATGGCAAAAGAACTGGGCTATCAGACCTTTTTCTGGAGCCTTGCCTATGTAGACTGGTATCAGGACAACCAGCCTTCAAAGGAAGAAGCTTTCGAAAAGCTTCTCGGCCGGATTCATCCGGGCGCCGTCGTCTTGCTCCACAGCACCTCGACGACTAACGCCCGGATCCTGGATGAACTTCTCGCCAAATGGGAAGAAATGGGATATACCTTCCGTTCGCTGGACCAGCTGGGATCATGATCCGAAGCTGCGGAGGCGATGCGGCTGCATCGCCGATGGAAACCGAAGCAGTCCATTATAGAATCAGGCAAGTGATATCAATAAAGGCTGCCGCGTCAGAGATGGTTTCCTGTCCCTGATGCAACAGCCTTTGATCTTTTGTTCCCGCGAAATAACGCCCGCAGCCGAGTGCAGACCCTATCCCCCGCAGCTTCCTGCGCTGATATTTTGATGCCCCGCCAGCTTCCTGCGGGGTCTTTGACTTAATTACATGCCGGCAGCTTCCTGCCCTTTTTTCTTTTCCTGTCCTTGTTCACTTCTATCCGTTCCGTTTCCTCCTGGGGATGCAGTTCCATGAACTTCTTCATATCATGCTTCATAATGTACCAGTACATCCCGATCAGCAGCAGGCCTGCGCTCACCCAGGCTGCCGGACCAGCGAAGCAGACTCCCGCGTAGCTCCTCTGCGCTGAAGCGATCCAGGATGTGATCCCCCTTGCGGCAAGCTCTACGATCCCTGCCGTCATAGGCAGCAGACCATATCCCATGCCCTGGATGCCGTTCCGGTAAATGTTGACAACCGCCAGCGGAATGAAGAAGATCCCGGTGCATCTCAGATAGGTTCCCACCAGTCCAAGCACCTCTGTCACATTTTCCGACAGGAACAGGTAAGTCATATACTTTCCTCCTGTCAGGATCCATGCCCCCACTGCAACCGAATAAAATGCGGAAATCAGCGTGGCTGCTTTGAATCCCTGACGGATCCTGAGCACCTTGCCTGCGCCTATGTTCTGCGCGCAGTAGGTAGCCATCGTCGTTCCCAGAGCCACATACGCCTGGGTCACTACCTGCTCGATCTTGCTTGCCGCAGTAAATGCCGCCACCGCAGTGGAACCCAGTATATTCAGCGAAGTCTGTACCATCATGGTCCCTACTGCCGTAATGGAATACTGCAGCGCCATTGGAAATCCCACGCCCAACTGTATCTTAAGCAGGGACGCCCTGGGTCTCCAGTCCTCTTTCTCCAGACGAAGAAGGGGAACTTTTTTCACGATATAGACCAGACAGAGCAGTCCGGATACTCCCTGCGCCGCCACCGTCGCATAGGCCGCGCCGGCCGCGCCCAGCCCGAACACTACGATCAGCAGCAGGTCCAGCCCAATATTCAAGATTGCGGACAGGATCAGGAAATACAGCGGAATCCGGCTGTTTCCAAGGGCACGCAGGACGCAGGCCAGCAGGTTATACAGCATCTGCGCAAAGATCCCCCCGCAGATGATCATGATATAGGCGTATGCATCCGCAAAGATATCGGAGGGTGTCTGCATGAACCTGAGCAGCGGCTTCATAAATGCCATGCTCAGCACAGTCAGCACGACCGACACCAGCACGGAAAGGACCGCTGCGCCGCCTACGGTCTGCCGCATAGCTTTCATATCCCCGGCGCCGAACTTCTGGGCCGTCAGCACCGTAAACCCTGCGGTCATGCCCAGTACAAACCCAATGATCAGAAACATGATCGTACCTGTGCTTCCCACCGCCGCCAGAGCTTTCGTCCCTACGAACTTTCCTACGATGATCGTATCCGCCATATTGTAAAACTGCTGAAATACATTTCCGATAAAGATAGGAAATGTGAAATTTAAAATGGTTTTTGCCGGATTTCCCGTCGTCATGTCTTGCTGCAATGTTTTCATCATCCATCCTCCTTTTCATCATAGTTTTCTGAATTACTGCTATTCTGACTTTCAAAAAAATTGCATGGGTTCTATTATATGAAAGAAGGAACTTATATTCAATAAGGAAAACTCACAAAATTACAGAATATTTCGGACAGAAATCCTAAAAAATCACCATAGCAGACATTTCTCTTTCTGTCTGCTATGGCGAAAAAATCATTTCATCTGCTGTAGCAGGATTATTGCAAATGTATGGGCGTGCCGCGATTTATTTCCTGTACGCCAATGCGTTCCACCGCAGCTCATTCTTGAACTGCCGGATCGTCGTATCCTTGTCAATATACACCGCTTCGATTCCCATGGCATCCGCCCAGTCACCCATCTGCTCTGCCGTCAGGTCGAAGGAGAATGCTGTGTGGTGGGCGCCCCCTGCCAGGATCCATGCTTCCGCCCCGGTCTTAAGATCCGGCTGCGGCGTCCAGAATGCGGTAGCCACCGGGAGCTTAGGCATCGGCTTTTCCACTTTTTTGCAGTCCACGTCATTGATGATCAGGCGGAAACGGTCTCCCAGATCGATCAGGGATACGGCCACCGCCGGTCCCGTCTTGGCGGTAAATACGAGACGTGCCGGATCTTCCCTGTCGCCCATGGACAGCGGCTGTTCCTTGATGCTGATGGGGCCTTCCGCAATACTCGGGCAGACCTCCAGCATATGAGCCTGCAGGATACCTTCCTTTCCCGGAACCAGGTTGTAGGTATAATCTTCCATAAAGGAGGTTCCCTTGGCGTCCTTCATGCCCTGGGTCATGATCTTCATGATGCGCACCATGGCAGCTGTCTTCCAGTCTCCCTCTCCGCCGAAGCCGTAGCCCTTTTCCATCAGCCGCTGGACAGCCAGGCCGGGAAGCTGCCGGAGTCCGCCCAGATCCCCGAAATGGGTCACGATCGCCTGATAATTCTTTTCTCTCAGGAAACGCTCAAATCCGATCTCGATTCCTGCCTGAACTGCCACATGCTCCCGAAACTCTTTTTCATCCCTGCCCTCCAAAAGAATCTCGTATCTGCTGTAATATTCCTCTACAAGCGCATTGATGTCCGCTTGGGAAACTGCATTTACTGCTTCCACGATCTCATTGACCGGATAAGCATCCACTTCCCAGCCGAATTTAATCTGCGCCTCCACTTTGTCTCCCTCGGTGACTGCCACATTGCGCATATTGTCTGCGATCCGCATCACACGCACATGGCTGCTCTCGATCACGCCGACCGCCGTGCGCATCCAGGAGCCGATCTTCTTCTGCACACTTTCCTCGTCCCAGAATCCGACAACCACCTTCCGCTCCATGCCCAGGCGGCTGAAAATGTGGCCGTACTCCCGGTCTCCGTGTGCGGACTGGTTCTCGTTCATGAAATCCATGTCAATGGTATCATACGGAATCTCCTGATTGAACTGGGTATGCAGGTGAAGCAGAGGCTTCCGGTATTCCTGGAGTCCCAGGATCCAGGATTTTGCAGGGGAAAAGGTGTGCATCCAGGTGATGACCCCTGCGCAGTTTTCATCCATATTGGCCTCGTTAAAGGTCTTACGGATCAGCTCATTTGTGATCAGGGTCGGCTTCCAGACCACCTCATATGGCAGTCTGCCGGATGCATTGAGGGCATCCGTGATGATACGCGAATGCTCCGCCACATTGGCAAGACATTCCTCCCCGTAAAGATCCTGTGAACCGGTGCAAAACCAAAATTGATACGCTTTCTGTTTCATGATGAAATTTCCTCCCTAAATTAATTTAGTAACATGTTACTACACAGTCTGCCCGTAATACGCGTTCGCTCCGTGTTTCCGGTAATAATGCTTATCCTGCAGTTCCTGGGGTGCCGGATTGATCTCCGGGTTGAGATGCTCGCACCGGAACGCCATCTTGGCCACCTCCTCCAGCACCACTGCATTGTGGACCGCCTCATCGGCATCCTTTCCCCAGGTAAACGGACCGTGGTTCTTGCAGAGCACCGCCGGAACCGCCAGATAGTCCTTATTCCTACGCTCAAATTCATCCGCGATCAGAATCCCGGTATTCAGCTCATAGGCCTCTTCTATGTCTTCCTTTGTCAGGTTGCGGACACAGGGAACCTCCCCGTAAATGTAATCCGCATGGGTCGTCCCGTAGCAGGGAATATCCCGCCCTGCCTGGGCCCAGCTTGTAGCCCAGGAGGAATGGGTATGTACGATCCCGCCCACATTTGGAAAACGCTTATAGAGAATCCGGTGAGTCGGGGTATCAGAGGAGGGATTATATTTTCCCTCCACCTTATTTCCTTCCAGGTCTACCACCACCATATCTTCCGGTGTAAGCCGGCCGTACTCTACGCCGCTGGGCTTGATGACAAACAGCCCTGATTTCCGGTCGATCGCGCTGACATTTCCCCATGTAAACGTAACAAGTCCGTATTTGGGCAGAAGCATATTCGCCTCATAGACCTGTTCTTTTAACTGCTCCAACATCTTTTTTGTCTCCTTCCTGTTTCTGTCTATCGGCATTCAGAATCCTTCTGCCGTTCTCTGTACAAATCTGCTCCGAAAGCAGTACACTAGCCTTCTGTCACCGCAGGCTCTCTACCGCCGCACGTTCAATGGAAAGCCCTGCTTTATAGCGCACCATGAACGCCTCAAATCCGGCCGCGTCTTTCGCATCCGGTGAAATGCTTTCGCCCTCTTCTCCATGGAATACCTTCTGCGCCAGATAATCCGCAAGGGTCTCGGCCTCTTCCTTATTCTTCATATAAGAGGCCAGAAGGGCCATACCCCATGCGCCGCCCTCTCCGGCTGTCTCCATCACAAAGACCGGGGTATTGATCGCCGCCGCCATGACGCTCTGACCCACACCCTTTGTCTTAAAAAGTCCGCCGTGTCCCAGCATTTTGTCCAGCTGCACATGCTCCTCCTTGGTCAAGATGTCCATGCCCGTCTTCAAAGCGCCCAATGCAGTAAAGAGATTCACCCGCATAAAATTCGCCAGGTTAAATTTGCTGTCCGGCCTGCGAGCGAACAGCGGCCGCCCTTCTTCGAATCCGGTAATATGCTCTCCGGAAAAATAATTGTATGCCAGAAGTCCGCCGCAGTCCGGATCTCCTTCCATGGCTTTGTGATAAAGCGTTCCGAACAGGGTATTCATATCCACCTCTGCGCCGAAGGCTTCCAGACATTCTTTAAACAGATTCACCCAGGCATTCAGGTCCGAAGTACAGTTGTTGCAGTGGACCATCGCCACCGGGTCGCCTGTCGGCGTGGTCACCATGTCGATCTCCTCATAAGGCCTGGACAGTGCCTTTTCCAGAACCGCCATCGCAAATACGCTGGTCCCTGCGGATACGTTTCCGGTACGCACCGCTACGCTGTTGGTCGCTGCCATTCCGGTTCCCGCATCCCCCTCCGGCGGACAGAGAGGAATCCCGGCCTCCAGTTCGCCGCTGGGATCCAGGAGACGCGCCCCCTCCTCTGTCAATGTCCCCGCATGCTCTCCGGCCACCATCACCTTGGGCAGGATTTCCCCGATCTTCCACGGAAATGCCTTATCCTTCACCAGCTCGTCAAACTGCTTCAGCATCCCTGCATGGAAGTCCTTTGCGTCGGAATCAATGGGGAACATGCCGGCCGCCTCCCCGATTCCGATCACCTTTTCCCCGGTCAGCTTCCAGTGGATATAGCCTGCCAGCGTCGTCAGAAAACGGATGTCCTTCACATGCTCCTCCCCGTTCAGGACTGACTGATACAAATGCGCGATGCTCCAGCGCTGGGGAATATGGAATCGGAACACCTGGGAAAGTTTGTCCGAAGCTTCTCCGGTGATCGTATTTCTCCAGGTTCTGAATGGCGCCAGGAGCCTGTCTTCCCCGTCAAACGGAAGATATCCGTGCATCATGCCGCTGAAACCGATGCTTCCTACCTTAGCCAGCGGTACGCCGTACTGACTTTTTACATCCTCCTTTAGTTTTCCGTAACAGTCCTTCAGGCCTTCCCATACGTCCTCCATAGAATAAGTCCAGATGTTGTTCTCAAACCGGTTCTCCCAGTCATGCCCTCCGGATGCGATGGGGGCGTTGTCCGTATCCACCAAAACGGCCTTGATCCGTGTGGAACCAAATTCGATTCCTAAAACTGTCTGACCCGCGCGGATGATTTCTGCTGTTCTCATTTTGTCCATAACCTGATTTCTCCTTTCCCGTAACCCAAATCATTACTGTTCATACTTACGGCGTTCCTTTGTTTTGTTAGATAAACCCTACGGGCATCCCATTATGGCCATTCGGCCGTTTCATAATGTATACCCAAAGGGCATCCCATCATGGCCATTCGGCCGTTTCATAATGTATAGTATACTGTAAATCTGGAATTATTGAAAGAAAATAGTTATCCACTTATGGACATTTATTAATCTTTGAGATAAAATATTAGAAAAAGTGTGAAAAAAGGATTTCTTATGTTAGCAAATTTTGAAAAAAGAAGTTATGAAGGGAAGGAACGGGTGTGGACCGGCCGTTACCGGAACCTGAACAATCTCCCCCACTGGCACCTGGAAAGTGAATTGATCTACATAGAACGTGGAACTATCACAGTCTCCAACAACCACCAGAACTACCGCCTGGATTCCGGGGACGCAGTGTTTTTGAGCAGCGGGGAGGTTCATTATATCAAAAGTGAAGAGGACAGCATCGTGGAAATGGCCCTGTTTGATTCCGCCATCATCCAGGATCTGCTGGGCAGATACCAGCTCCGCCATGCAAAGCTCACACACCAGTATGACATTTTGGAATGTCTGGAGGGAATCCGCCGGGAACTGGAGGAGCGCCGTCCTTTTTTTGAGCTACAGTGCTGTGAATCCATTACTTCCCTGATGATCCGGATCTTCAGGGGAGAAGATCTGACGGAAAAGACAAGAGCAGGCGAGGGTTCTTCTATCTCTCACTATAAGCGCCTGCTGGATGAACTTGAAAATAAATACAGCTACATCACCTTTTCTGATGCAGCTGCATTTATGGGGCTCTCGGAACCTTATTTTTCGAAATTTTTCCGGAAAATATCCGGTATGACTTTTTCCCAGTATCTAAATTCCGTGAAGTTGAAGCATGCGGTAGAACTTCTCCAGGATCAGAAGTCAGACCTCTCGATCACCGAAATCTCCGCGCGGTGCGGATTCGACACTATACGGCATTTTCACCGGGTGTTCAAAAATATTACAGGGATGTCGCCCCGGCAGCTCCCCCCGGATTATGTCCTGGACGATCGGCCCATCCGCACCATCCAGGACGCTTTCAATCCTACTCTGCAAAATTCGGAATTATTGTGAACGGCACGCTTAAAAGTCAATCCGGATCTCCTGTTTCTCAATGTTGTGCCGCTCCACATATCCTGTCAGGAGCATGGTCAGCGCCCCGTCTCCGGTCACGTTGCAGGCAGTACCGAAGCTGTCCTGCAGCGCGAAGATGGTCAGCATCAGCGCAGTGCCCGTCTCGTCAAATCCAAGCACGCCTGTGATCAGTCCCAGGGATGCCATGACCGTTCCTCCCGGCACGCCCGGCGCTCCAATGGCAAATACCCCCAGCAGCAGACAGAACAAAATCATGGTCCCAACCGGCGGGATCGTACCGTACAGAATCTTGGATACGGTCATCACAAAGAATACCTCGGTCAATACAGAACCGCAGAGATGGATGTTGGCAAACAGCGGGATCCCAAAGTCCACCATATCGTCCCGAAGCGCGGGCTCCGATTTTTTCGCACAGTTCAGCGCAACCGCCAGTGTCGCCGCGGAGGACATGGTTCCCACCGCAGTGATATACGCCGGACCGTAATTACGGATCACATGGAACGGGTTTTTTCCGGAATAGATCCCCCCCACCGTATAGAGCACTGCCATCCAGATAAAATGTCCCGCCATTACGATCAGTACGACCTTGATAAATACCGGAAGCTGCTTCGTGATCGTCCCTTCATAGGACAGGGAGCAGAAAGTAAATGCGATAAATACAGGCAGGAGCGGGATCACGACCCGCTTTACGATCTCCAGCACAATCTTCTGGAACTCATCCAGAAGGCGGGTAGTCACGGAAGCCTTCGTCCACGTCGCAGCCAGCCCCACCAGAACGGAGAATACAAGCGCACTCATGACCGGCATGATCTGAGGAATATCAAGCTGGAATACTACCTCCGGCAATTCTTTCAGCCCTTCCACATCCGATGCGATGGAAAGGTACGGGATCAGGCCGTACCCGGCCGCCATGGACAGAAATGCTGCCAGTATAGATGAGACATAGGCGCATACGACCGCCACACCCAGTATCCGGGACGCGTTATTTCCCAGCTTTGTGATAGACGGGGCAATAAAACCGATCACGATCAGCGGAACGCAGAATGTGATCATCTGTCCTAAAATATACTTAATGGTTACGACCACATTCATCGCCGTCTCATTGGCAAACTGCCCGATGATGATTCCTGCCGCAACTCCCAAAAGGAGTCTGAACGGCAGACTCTTCAAAATATTTTTCATGTAATGACCTCTCTTTTCCCTCAATAGACTCTCAGTAACTGTTTATGCTCCCAGATGATATCCTGTACAGTCTTCCTTTATATTATGCAGGAAGCCTGCAAAGTGTGACACCTGCCCCCATAAGAGGAGCAAAGCATTTCGCTATAGGAGGCGAAGTTTCCTGTAAAGTAAAAAAGTGTACGCCTTGACACACACTCGCGCCGGAGCGCGGCTGCGGCAGCAGCCAGTTTCCTTATGCACGCAGTGCGCATCCCCCGGAGGGTTTTTGTTCTATAGGAAAATTCGGTGAAATTTCCTATAGAATAAGAAAGATCCGCAGTCTTATGAACAACTGCGGATCCACAGAGCCTGCAAGCTCAATTCATATTATGATTTTTACATTCCAGCCTGTGCCGCAACCTCTGCTGCAAAGTCGTCCACTTTCTTTTCCAGGCCCTCGCCTGTCTCGAAACGGATGAACTTCTTCACTGTAACATTTGCATTATTTTCCTTTGCAACCTTGTCCACATATTTCGCAACAGTGAGATCGCTGTCCTGAACATATACCTGATCTAACAGACAGATCTCCTTCAGTTCCTTATTCAGACGGCCGATGATCATCTTTTCGATGATATTGTCCGGCTTCTCCGGATTCTCTTTCTTCGCCTGAGCAAGAAGGATATCCTTCTCATGATCCATGTATTCCTGAGAAACTTCTGCACGGGATACATACTTCGGATACATTGCAGCAACCTGCATCGCCACATTCTTCAGACATGTCTTGATCTCGTCATTAACTACATCCGTATCAGCCATTACCAGTACGCCGATCCGTCCGCCGCCATGGATATAGGATACCACGCAGCCGTCTGTCTGAACCTTCTCAAATCTTCTGATGTTCAGGTTCTCTCCGATGACCGCGATCTTCTCTACCAGAGCTTCCTTCACGGTCTTGCTGCTGTCTTCCTTCCATGCCTCTGTCATGAATGCGTCAATATCTGCCGCCTCTGTCTCTACTGCCTGAGCCGCCACTGCCTCTACAAATGCCTGGAAATCCGCATTTTTAGCAACAAAATCTGTCTCAGAGTTTACTTCCACGATTGCCGCAACCTTGTCGTCCTTCACGACGGTACGTACAATACCTTCTGCGGCAATCCTTCCTGCCTTCTTCTCAGCCTTTGCCTGTCCGTTCTTTCTCAGGTATTCGATTGCAGCATCAATATCTCCATTTGTTTCTGTAAGAGCCTTCTTGCAGTCCATCATGCCTGCGCCTGTCATCTCTCTTAACTCTTTCACCAAGCCTGCTGTAATTGCCATAATCTTTTCCTCCATCTAATATCCGCTGTTCTGATCTATTATTCTTCTACGTATTCGTCCGCAGCTTCTTCTGCTTCTTCGTAATATTCTTCTGCAGCGCCCTGATTTGCTTCAATGACTGCGTCTGCCATCTTGGACACGATCAGCTTCACCGCACGGATCGCATCGTCGTTACCCGGAATGACATAATCCAGTTCTTCCGGATCACAGTTCGTATCGCAGATTCCGATCAGCGGGATACCCAGAGTATGTGCTTCCTGAACGCAGATTCTCTCCTTCTTCGGGTCAACGATGAAGATTGCGTCCGGAACTCTCTTCATTTCCTTAATGCCGCCCAGGTTCTTCTCAAGCTTGCTCCATTCCTTCTTCAGTTCAATAACTTCCTTCTTCGGCAGTACGTCAAAGGTTCCGTCCTCTTCCATACGCTCAATATCCTTCAGTCTCTGGATACGGCTCTGGATTGTCTTGAAGTTGGTCAGCATACCTCCTAACCATCTCTCATTCACATAGAACATACCGCAACGCTCTGCTTCTGTGCGGATCGCATCCTGAGCCTGTTTCTTTGTTCCTACAAACAAAACAGTACCGCCCTCTGCCACGATATCTGCTACTGCCTGGTAAGCTTCGTCAACCATGCCGACTGACTTCTGCAGGTCGATAATGTAGATGCCGTTTCTCTCCGTGTAAATGTACGGAGCCATCTTAGGATTCCATCTTCTTGTCTGATGTCCAAAATGAACACCTGCCTCTAAAAGCTGCTTCATTGAAATAACGCTCATGTTTCTTTCCTCCATCGGTTTTAATCTTCCGTATGCTTCTCTTTTTCCGAAACCGTCCTGCTCATACAGGCTTAGGCACCTGCGGAAAACCCGCATACGTGTTTTTTGCAACGGTTGTAGTATAGCACAGAACCCCGCACAGCGCAAGGATTTTTTAAAAACGTTACTTTATTAGCCGGACGCCGTGTGAACAGTAACAGAAAAAACCCCTGTACAGTACAGGGGTCTTCCTCTTTTGTCTTTTAGGATTCTTTTGTATCTTATAATTCTTTTGTATCTATATGATGAAATTATCTTTAGTACCGCACATAAATCATACCGCCCTGTACAGGACCGACAACAACGCCTACGCCTTCTGTAGCTGCATGAATCATCTGGCCTCCGCCAATATAAATACCGCAATGACCTGCGTTCACACACACATCGCCTGGCTGCGGGTCACTTACCTGCGGCCATGCAAGGAATGTATATGTAGTACCCAAACGGCTGTAACTGCCTGTCAGACAATAGCTTACAAAACCGGAGCAGTCAAATGCTCCCGGGGAACAAGCCCCCCATACATATTCTGCATTGCCTACCCAGCCGTATGCACGGTCAACAACAGAATTACCTGTAAATGCATCATA
The DNA here is from genome assembly GCA_000403295.2 of Lachnospiraceae bacterium M18-1. Lineage (GTDB taxonomy): Bacteria > Bacillota > Clostridia > Lachnospirales > Lachnospiraceae > Schaedlerella. The sequence continues at coordinate 571,223 of KE159610.1, forward strand.
GCTTGGTTCCGGCTGAACCGGTGTCTGATCTGCTACAGAATCGGTATTCTCTTCTCCGTTCGTGTTTTCCTCTGTGGAAGGATCTGTCGTAGTCTCTCCTGTTCCTTCCGGTGTTGTATTATCTGCCTCTCCATTGTCTGTCGGCTGTGTAGCTGCCGGCTGAGAAGGAGTATGCGATGCTGCGGAACGGGCTCTTTCTGCTGCTGCCGCACGTTCTGCCGCCGCTGCTTCCTCTGCTGCACGGATACGCGCCGCCTCTGCCTCCTGAGCCGCGATCTGAATCATCTCGTCCAAATTCTCAACTTCGGAACGCTTAGATTCGATCGTTGTGGAAAGCTCCGTAGATTGTACCTGATACTCTGCTTCAATATTCTTCAGAGTCACTGTCTCTTCTTCTAATGTTGTCTTCAGGTTCTCTACTTCTGTCACTGTATGAGCGTATTCCTCAAGCTGCTTCCTGTCATAGCTATGTACCTTTTCTATGTACTCACCCTGCTTGAGTGCTTCTGCCATACTTCCTGAATTGACTACACGTTCAAACGCGGAAGCGTCTCCCTTTTCATACATATACTTGATACGGATCTTCATATCTTCATACTGCTGCTGCTTCTTCTCCTCAGCAACCGCAAGATCCTGCTGTGCCTGTACAAGTTCCTGACCCTTGACGATCAACTGCCCCTCCAGTTCATTCATCTTGATCATTAATGTATTCAATTGTGTCTGTAAATCATTTACTTCACCCTGAACTGCTGCTTTCTGATTCTCCAGATTTGCCTGCCTCTCCTCTTCAGGTGATGCACTAACAGGAAATGCCGGAGTGACAACCATGGAACAAGCCAACGCGATTGCCAGCAACAGACTGCGTACTCTTTTAAATTTCATCTTGTCACCTTTCCTTATTATTATTTAATTATTTATATGTCCCCACATATAAATATCATTATACAACATCATCTTTCCTTTTTCAATCCCTTTTACAAAAAATTGACAAAATAATTCCGATGTAATTAATTTATACTTAATGATACAGTCGTATTATAATGTATATTCTGAGATTTTGCAATACCCTTTTAACATTTTTGTAATATTTTATGCTTCAAGTATATTAAATAGTTTACCTGCGGGCCGCATAGGCGACATAATTCTTTTCTGCCGCAATGCGATCCCCCGGAGGGCTTTCACCTTATAGGAGACGAAGTTTCCTAGATAAGAAAAAAGCCGGGGAATTTCACCCCGGCTCCATTCATTTGAAAAGTTACTATAAATTTTTATTTCTTTCTGCAAGCTGCAGGGCAGAAATCACCGGCACGATCAGGATTCCGCAGAAAAAATTGCTGACGCCGTGTATAAGATCAAAGGGCAGTCCAGCAATGATCCAGGAGATCATCCCCTGAAAGCTCATTCCAAATAAAATAGCCTGCGCCGGCGCATACAGCGTCCCGAACAGGAAACCATGAACCGCACAAACTGTCATGTATATTAGAGGCCGCAGCCTTTTCGGAAGATGTTCCGGAAGGAGCATGACAGCGCCCCACAGGACCGTCCATACATAAAGGTAAGGAACCCACCACGCTGCAAAACCGCTGAAGGTTCCATTTAAGATCACATAGATATAAATAGGATATAATGCCTTTTTCCGGTAGACCACCGTAAAGGCGATGGTAAATACGCCCAGCAGGTGGATGTTGGGCGCTACCTCCATCAGGAGCTTGGACGCGTACATCACCGCACCCAGCATCGCAAATATGGTAATTTCCCTTGTTGTCGGCTTCACGTTTATTCCACCTTAAAAGCGTAGGTGTCTCCTTCCGTAATCTTCGTGGAATCCACACCTTCCGCCGCGTATTCTCCGTTGACATAAAATGCCCAGTAAACGCCGTCCTTGTCATAGTCCGCCGTAATGCCGTTGACTGTCTTGACAAACAGGCCGTACTCCCCTTCTTCGCCTTCGATCAGTCCCACATCCTGCAGCGCTTCCCCGACGGTTTCTTTGTCCGTATGGATCTCAAACAGGGTTTCCTCCCCTTCCTGGTCCACTACGGTGAAGGGAAACTGTGTCTCGCCCTCTCCCAGTACATTGCCCTCGGTATCTGCCTGGTCATCGTCCGCGGCCTCACTGTCCACTTCATCCGGATTTTCGTTCTTCGCCCCATCCGGATCTTCACCCTTTGGTTCGTCCAAATTCCCGTTTTCTGCATCCGATTCCGTCTGCTGCTCCGCGGCAGAGCCACCCTTTGACTGGTTTTCCTTATCGCCATTACAACCCGCTGCAGACAGTGCCATAGCCACAATCAGCACGATGCAAAGGAAGAATGACCATTGTTTTCTCATGCATTTCTTTCGCATAACTTCGATTCTCCTTCAATTTGTATTTCCTCCGTCAGCCGGCGCCCGCGGCTTTATATTGCGTGAGGATCGTCCTGTCCGGATATTTCGACTCGGCATGGCTGCAAAAGGGCTGCCGCAGATTCTAAAGCTTCTGTGCCTTCGCACAGTTTATGCTGCGGCAGTTCCTGACCGGCCTTCTCAGATTGATGATTCGCCTGCCGAAAGAGCTCTTTTCCCTTTCCGGCTCCTGTTCGAATCACAGATTCCAATGGCTTTTCCCTGAATTGTGGCGTTCAGGTATGTATAGCGGCACATCCTTTTTCCGGAAAATGCATTCCCAAAAACGTGCCTGTATATCAGGTCAGCAGTCTGTATTTCGCTGCGGCCCGCTTTCTGTCTGGCGGGCCGGGGCTGTTTTATGCCTCACGGCGACGGGCTCGTACAGGATTTGCACCTGTTTCCCCGGGCAGTCCTTTACTATCATAATCGTTTGCCGAACTCCCGTCAATATAATTTTTATGCCCATTCATCACATCATACGTTATAGTTCACGGCCGCGAACTATAACGCATCCAGCCCATTGAAAAGTCGCCTGACGGCGAAGGGCTGGATGCACGCAACCGCTATTTTACTGGCCGGATGCCTTGCAGCAGGGTGCAAGGCACCGTGAACAGTAATCATCATATAAAAGAAAAACTTCCCAGCAGCCAGCTACAGGGTAGTCTCCTCTATCATTTTTCGAAATCGCTCTAAATCCGATTTCGTTGTAATCTTAAAATTGCTCTCTTCTCCAGGAATCATCACGATATCTAATCCTGCGATAATAGCAGGCTCTGTAGATCCGTTTATCTTCAATATCTGATCAGGAAGTAATTTTTTGTTGGCTTCGTAATATGCTCCCAGCTGAAACAATTCGGGAGCCTGTCCTGCATAAATCTCATTTCTGTTCAGCAATGACTTCACCTTTACTCCATCTGTACTGTAGTAAACCGTGTCTTTCATCGGCAGAACAGGCATAACCCCATCATGCCCTGCCGCCGCAGACAGGCAGCGTGTAATCAGCGCTTCGGATATCACAGGTCTGGCCGCATCATGGATAAGCACATAATCCGAATCCTCTGCATATTCCTTTATATCTTTCAGTCCTTGATATATAGAAAACTGGCGGTTCAGTCCTGGCGCAGAGAATCCTCGGAATTTATTCCTGGTTTCTCTCTGATCAAAGCATTCCTTAATCTGATCATGCCACGGCAAATCCGCAACAATCTGAATTGCATCAATTCCATTATGCAGAGACAGTTTGTTAATGCAGTATTCTACAATAGACATGCCTCCTATCTCTATATATTGCTTTGGAATTTTTGAATACATCCTCGCCCCTGTGCCCCCGGATAAGATTAAAGCGATATTCATGTTTTCCTTCCCACCTATTTCCATTAAAATTTTAATTCACGAATATTCCGGATTGTCTCCGCATATGGCCTCCCTTTTCCAAATAACAATGTTGTACCCAGCACAAATCCTTTCACCCCTTTAGGTGCAAATTCCAGGATCTTGTCTGCGCTGCACGCTCCATCCCAGTAGATCTCAAAATCCATATCTTCTTTCAATCCTATAAGCTTGGTAATCTTCTTTCCCACATATGGCAAGTACATCTGGCCGGCATTTCCAGGATTCACAGACATAACCAATACTTTTTTTACAATTCGCAGCATTTCCATGACCGTTTCAACAGATGTACCTGGGTTAATGGCAATTCCCGGCACCATTCCTGCATTGATTATTTTCTGCAGAGTTGTTGAAGGATGATATTCCGCTTCTGGATGGATATATACCGTATCCCTTTTACGCAGATTTTTTAAAAAAAGTCCGATGCAGTTATTCGGATGCTCGATCATCAGATGTATATCTAATGGTTTTTCTACTGCGCCTGCTATATACCTCATATCATTTAGTGACATAGCAAAATTCGGAACATAACGCCCATCCATAATATCTATATGGAAAGAGTCTATACCTCCCTCTTCCAGGTTTTTCACCTCTTTCTCCAGATTGCCATAGTTGGCACACATCATGGAGGCGGTTAATTCAAAATCCATCTTTATATTCTCCTTGACCATATTCTTTCAACTCCGTATACATTATCCCGCTGAGGAACATATCCTCAGGTCAGCATAATCCGTCCTGAATGCAGGATATTCATAGTGTCTTTATGATAAAAAAAATACAGGGTCAGCAGATTTTCCCCTATATACCCAATATATCTGTCCATACGCTTTTTTTCCTTTGAATCAGTCCTCTCTTCTACCTGAAACAGTATAGGAAAAAGCCATGCACAATAGTCTGATAATATCTGCCGTTTAGCGATCAAAATATTATAATTATACAGATAAGGCTGCTCTAATATTTCCGAAAAAGCTTCTGCATATTCCGGCTGCAGTTCCGCCAGCACATCCATCACAGCCTCCCAATCTTTTTCCTGAATATATCTTACATGGTGTTCGTAGATACTTGGTTCATGGATCGTAGGATAGGGTAATATCACATCTATCTGGTTCTTTGTCATACGCAGCAAATCATGATCTCTGATATCCAAAATCCTCCGGTAATGAAACAAACCATAGTACTCTGTTTCTCGAGACGCAGGCTGGATTGCGTCTGAACCTTTTCCTTGGGATATCTGCAAACAATTCTTCCATAACCAGTACAAAACCGTCAATTCACAGTAATTTGCATTTTTCGAGGATATATTCTCGCCTGTACAGTCAGCTTCTGTATTTCCCCCTCTTGATAAGTAAGCCGCCCCCGCCTGTATTGGCACTATCCAATCTGGAAGTGAATAAAAATGTTTCACCGGTTTATCTTTACAATGCTTTGCCTGATATATTTTTAAAACAGCCCTTATGTTGCCGATCGGAACCTTATGGATTGATGGAAACAACCCCAATTCATAAAAATATCTTTCCATCAGTTCTGATTCTTGATAAGAATTGATACAAACCCAATGCATAAACCCATGTATTTCCAAGGAGTGTATAATTTTTTCATGCAAATCTTCCGGCGTACCAATCAGTATCCGTATTTCTTTGTCCGCGAAGCTGCTGATCTCCTGAACCGGCAGCCCCGCAAGATACATAGGATTGTTCTCCAAAGAGCTGACAAGAAATGTTTCTATTTTTAATTCCGGATAGATTTTCCGAATCGCGAGACAAATACCAAGAGCTGTGCTTTTCGCACCAAATATAGCAAATTTCACCAGGCCTCCCCCTCTCAGGACATCAAAACATATCTGCATAGTTTATATAATCCTCAATCTGTCCTTCCATACATTTTCTCATATTGTCTTTTCTAAAATAAGCACGGTTCCACTGAACAATCCTATCCAAAGCCGTCTGAATATTCCAGATCGGATGCCACCCCAGACAACTTTTGATCTTTGAACAATCCAGTCTTAAATAATTCGCCTCATGAGGCCCCTCTCCGGGACTGCATATCCAGGTAATATCTGTTTGAAAGCAGGCATTCCATGTTTCACAAAATAATTCCACCAGATCTCCGGTAGTACAGCAGCCGCTTTCTTCTGGCCCCACATTGTAACAGCCTGCGACCCCGGCATTTTCATATTGTTTCCAGGCGAGCAGAAGATACGCCAGAACCGGCTCCAGCACATGCTGATACGGGCGCGTGGATTGACAGTTACGCACCTGGATTCTTTCACCTTTACTAGCCGCTCTGACGCAGTCAGGAATAATCCTGTCCTTTGCAAAGTCTCCCCCGCCTATCACATTACCTGCACGCACAGTTGAAACCGCAATTTTCCTGTCTTCGAAAAAGGAATTGCGATAACTATCCGTGATTAATTCCGAACACGACTTCGAATTTGAATATGGATCATATCCGTTTAATTCTTCTTCCTCTCTGTAGCCCCATATCCATTCCTTATTTTTATAGACCTTATCTGTAGTTACATTTATAAAAGATTTAACGCATGGAAATAGCCTTATGCATTCCAACACATGTGCTGTTCCCATAACATTTGTTTCATATGTATAGACAGGATGCAAATAGGATTCCCGAACTAAAGGCTGGGCCGCCATATGGATTACGATTTCAGGATGGGTTTCATCAAATACACTCTTTAAATGCTCAAAGTCGCGGATATCTCCTATTATAGAAGAAATCCCGCTTTCCATACCGCTAATCGAAAAAAGAGACGGACTTGTAGGAGGTTCCAATGCATATCCTGTTACCTGTGCCCCCCAAAAACGCAATACGCCGCATATCCAAGTCCCTTTAAAGCCTGTATGCCCGGTTACAAGAACTCTCTTTCCCTTATAAAATTTTTCTATTGACATTATTTCTTCCCCACTGCCTCTATCACTATATCCGCCATATAATGAAGCATTTCCTCCGTCATTCCAGGGTATACTCCGATCCAAAATGAGTTATGCATAATACGTTCCGTATTTTTTAGTTCCCCGACGATCCGGTATTTCTTTTTGTCTTTCCGCATCCAGTCGAAGCACGGCTGTTTAATCAAATTTCCTGAAAACAGCATTCTGGTCTGGATTCCCTTCTCTTCCAAGTATGAAACAATTTTATTTTTATCAACACACGGCCTGCAGGTAAGCAGAAAGCCAAACCAGCTTGGGTTTGAATGGGGTTCCTGCTCTGGCAGAATCAGAAAATCTTCAACTGCCATGAGCCGCTCCTTCAGAATCTTAAAGTGCTCTCTTCTGAGCTTTGTGAAGAAATCAATCTTTTCAAGCTGCGCACATCCTATCGCCGCCTGCATATCTGTGGCTTTAAGGTTGTATCCAAAGTGGGAATATACATATTTATGATCATATCCCAACGGCAGCTCCCCGTATTGTCTGTCAAATCGATGCCCGCACAGGTTATCTTTTCCTGAAGGACAAACACAGTCTCTTCCCCAGTCCCGCAAAGAGCATATAATCTTTGAGAGCAGAGCGTGGTTTGTGTAAACAGCCCCTCCTTCTCCCATCGTCATGTGGTGGGGTGGATAAAAGCTTGATGTCCCGATGTCTCCTACCGTCCCTGTAAGTTTCCATTCACCGTCGATTTCATACTCTGAGCCTAATGCATCACAATTATCCTCTATCAGCCATAAATCGTGTTCCCTGCAGAACCTTTTTAGCTCATACAGGTCAAATGGATTACCAAGTGTATGGGCCAGCACCACTGCTTTTGTCCTCTCAGAAAGCGCTTCCTTTAGCTGTGCGGCATCAATGTTGTATTGAGGAATTGTTACATCGACAAAGACCGGAACTGCCCCATACTGGACAATCGGAGCAACTGTCGTTGGAAAACCCGCTGCCACTGTAATGACTTCATCTCCCGGCAGTATCCGTCGCTCCTCCAGCAGGGGTGATGTTAAAGCCATAAAAGCTAACAGGTTTGCAGAAGATCCTGAATTTACCAGGCTGCAATAACGAATATCCATCCAGGAAGCAAATTGTTTTTCAAACAGTTCTGTATACCGTCCTGATGTCAGCCAGAACTCCAATGCACTGTCTACAAGATTCACCATTTCGGAACTGTCATATACTCTTGAAGCATATGGTATCCTTTCCCCTGGTTTCCATGTTTTCTGACTGTGGAATTTTTTGCAGTATTCATCGACCTCGAATAAAATATGGTTTCTTGCATCTGCCTTCGTCATAGATTCAAACATATACCTAATCCTCCACCCTTAAATTCTGTACACCGTTTAAAAAACCTATTTCATTTTCATTTCTTGCCAAATCTTTCTTCCAATGCCAGAACTACTCCTACATTGGTCCGTTTTATTCTGGCTTACAAACCACAAAAATTCTTCCATTGTAGCCTTTCTCTTATCTGGGCAGTCTTCTTCCCCGCATTTTATAATATAACGGCCACTGCTAAACTTTTCTCTAATCCTTTTTTCGCGTTCTTGTTCCATATTCCTCCCGATTTGTACTCTCTAGTATTCTCAGACTGCATATAATACGGTTTCCGTAAAAATGTAACTGTAGTGCCTCAGATACAGACGATAATTCCTGTTCAAATTCAGGATAGCCATAGGAATGTCAAAAATATCTTCCGGCTTATGGTAGACGCAAACTGCAAGCCTGGGGCAGTATGTTTTTATCGTATCTTCCGCTCCCTTTATGGCTTCCATCTCACATCCTTCTACGTCCAGCTTTATAAAGCTCACCTTGTTTCCCTGCATGACTTCATCAACCGAACGCATCTCAATTTGTTCTGTTCCCGCCGCTTCTACGTGGGATGCCGCCTGAACTCCTGATGAAAATCCAATCTTTTCTGTTTTGTTCCACAAACCACAGTTCAAAGTATGGCAATTGATTCCTGCATACATCAGATTGCGGCAGGTATCCCGATGATTATCTTTGTCCGGCTCGAAAACATACGCATCCTCAAACGCCTTCCCGCACCACTTTGAAAACGCAATCGTATCTTCGCCTTTATAGGCGCCCCCATCAATAAATACTTCCGATTTTCCGGGTATCATAATCCGACTGTCAAAATACTGTCTTTCATTACCCAGCCACCATTGTCCGCGGGGCATATATATGCAGTCGGGTCCGATCCCCATCTTTTCAAGCTGCCTATACATCTCGTTTGCGTAGAGGTTTGTCCCCAGGACAATAACCATCTCCTCTTTCAGTTCATTCAACCGTTCTATTGAAATAATTTCTTTTCCATATCTGATGCTTCCATGCAGTGAAGCATTGCTGTCGCAAATATACGAAATATGTATCCCAAAAACTTCCAGCGCCTCTACCAGTTCCCTTCCTGCAAACCCTGCCCCAAACACAATCATATACTTTTTTCTTTTTGTCTGGAGCCATTGCAGCAAATCGTACATCTGATCCGTCTGATGATACTGTCTGACCAGTAAACGGATCATTTCATCAAGATGTATTTTGTCACCTGATAAAGAATGCATACAGCGTTTCTCAAAGATCATTTTAGACTCCTGATCCTGTAATGCCTCATAGACTGCCTTAAGCTGTCGATACATTTCCCATTCTCCTTAATCATCCCCATCGCCTAACAGCCGATTCAATTCCCGGCTTATCTGTTCTGCATTTACATGATAAAACGTCCGCTTATCATCATAGCTCCCATAGTTGCGGAAGATTTCCCTGGGAAATCCCACATGGCAAAGCCGTATAGGAGCACCATCCATTGCATGCAGGATATCATAATCCAATGTCCCTGAAAAATGCGGCTCGCATACCAGTATTTTCCCATTCTTACACACTGCTTTTAGCGTTTCTCCATCAAAAGGCGCAAGAGTAGTATAGTATAGAACGGTTACATCCTTTCCTCCACATACTTTCATCACGTCATCCAGCATCACGGAAACCGCAATCACAACAGCCTTCGTTCCTGTCTGAACTACCGTTGCTTTGCCAAATTCTACTGAAATGTCATATATTTGATTCGGATGGTCGCTAATTCTGAAAAAAGTAGGATGCCCATTCCTATATACTTGGTTAAATAGACTCAGAAATTCTCCTGCTGTCCCAGGCGTGACCACTTCTACACCAGGAATCATCTTTAATACGCCTGCATCCTCCGCACAATAGTGGGAATAACCGTATTTGGAATAATCTACCGCAGCCCCGGTCCCAACTACATTGACCCCCAGTTTTTGATATGCGAGATCCAATTTGATCTGTTCCAGAGTCCGTTCTACTAGGTACGGCTGGATTCCGAATATAACAGGAACCATCCCCCCCGCAGACAATCCAGCCGCAATCCCGAGCATTCCGTCTTCATAAATTCCAACATTCATTGCGCGTTCCGGGTATTCCAAAAGGATATCCTGAATCGCCCACATTCCAATATCTACCGTAAAGAAAGCCGTATCTTTTTCTTCTTTGATCATTTGGCTGATACGATTCAAAAATGTACGCCTCAAAATTCATCTACCTCCTTGCAAAGCATCACAAATTCCTCTGCATTTGGCGCTTTATGAAACCAGATGGATTCGTCTGTCAATGTCCTGCTCCCATATCCTCTCACCGTATCTGCAATAACTGCTTTTGGTTTTCCGTTTTTCTGAAGTCCTGCAAATGTCTCCGCAAGAAATTCTTCATTATGTCCGTCCACCTCAAATACTTCAAATCCGAATGCTTCTAATTTCAGCCTCATATCCCCCATATTGACCATCGCACCTGCAGAATGGTTGTCATCTATAATCACACACAGATTATCCAGATGTTTTCCTGCTGCAAAGAGACATGCTTCCCACATTGTCCCTTCACAAAATTCACCATCACCTGTAAGCACATAGATCATAGATGCCGTATGTTTGATCTTTGCAGACATAGCCAGACCTGCCGCAAATGGAAGCCCATGTCCCAACGAGCCTGCGGCGTTTTCAATTCCCCCTTCTGGAAATTTTGTAGGATCGGTCTGAATACAATATCTGCTGTGAAAACTTCCCATATCTGCGAAATCATTTCTATCAAACAATTTTTTTTCTATCAAAACTGCGTAAAGCGCCAAAGTAGCCTGTCCCTTACTGATCACAAGATAGTCCCTATTTTCATCCAAAGCCTTTTCGGGACACCAATTCATCGCACCATTATATAATGACCATATAATTTCCATACAAGAAAATGCACTCTGCAGATTTCCGTCCTGACAAATGTGTGAAAGCCTTAGGCATTCTTTCCGAAGCTGCCTTAGTTTTTTATCCATAATCAAACCTCTTTCTATCCACTTACAGAATTTAGATATTTTTTATATGCCATCTCCGCAGTGTTTACGGAAAATCGGATTTTCTCTTCTCCAGAAAGTATTTGCAATACAGATTGAATCTCAAACGCATCCAACTGCTTTTCTACCGTATAATATCTTCCATACATCGGGTTGCATCTGTTTAGCGCTGTCAGATAATAGGCCGTACTATATCCCCACTGTTCTCTTCTATAAATATCTTTTATATATTTATCATAGATGTATATATAATCTTCGAGACGATATGCTGTTTTTTTAGATTCATTCAGATATTTTGCAATCAATTCAATATTCAGATTACCGGCACCTCGTCCTGCTCCATAGACACTCGCATCCAAAAACAAGTCTCTGATATATTCTTTTTCCAAAAAACCTTGTGCCGTTCCATATGCCTGCATCAGATTATTATGTCCATGATATCCCAATGCCACTCCATCCTTTAAATATTGGTCTGCAAGATCCGCATAATGTAAAAGTTCTTTCTTGTCCAGAACCCCGAAGCTGTCAACAATATAAAGTGCAAATGGATTCAATTCATTAAATCGGCAAACCATATCAATGAATTCCTCTTCGGAATACTGATCAACCCGATTAGGCTGTACACAAAGCTTGTACCCTTTCTCCGCAATTCCTCTGCAATATTCAATTCCCTCCAGCAAAAGACGTTTCCATACAATGACTCGTATGATCTCCACATCTCCATCTTTTCTGTCTGAAATTTTCTTAAGAGGAAGGGGATTTACAGCTTCGCACATCACAGCATACCGTGTTTTCTTGTTGTTTTCAGACATAAACGTCCTGGTCTGTTTGATATCCTGGAATACCGCAATATTTTCTTCATACTGTGTATCTCTTAAAAATCCAAGTTCTACGATATCGCTTCCGGCCTCTGCAGATTTTTGACTGATATCACGAATCGCCCCACTGCCAAAATTCCATTCATTAATATAACCGCCATCCCTCAATGTACAGTCCAACAATTTTATTTCGCCCATTACAAATCCCCATGTTAAATAGACATTCCGCCGTCAATCGTCAATACGGCTCCATTAATATATCCTGCATCATCTGATACAAGGAAATTTGCTGCTTTTGCTACTTCTTCCGCAGTTCCCGCACGGTGCATCGGGATGTCGTCATGGTATCTTGTAAGATCCCGATTGATAAAAATAGGCGTGTCAATTACTCCCGGACAGATACAATTTGCCCGAACTTTTTCCCCATATACTTTTGCGATCATTCTGGTAAACTGAATCACTGCCGCTTTTGAGGCGCTATATGCATATGCCTTTCCGCTGGAATAGGAATGCATCCCCGCAATAGATGCATTATTCAGGATCACTCCTCTGCTTTCCTCCAGATAGGGCATCGCATATTTTGTCATGAGAAACGTTCCGGTTGAATTAATGTCCATAATTTCATCCCATACCGTTGTTTCCATCTGTTCCAGAGAAGATGTTACAGGAAAAATACCGGCATTATTAAAAAGAATATCTATCTTGCGGTATTTTTCTATCACATTTCTTATGACCCCTTCTACTTCGTTTTCTTTCGAAACATCCAGATGTATATAAGCTGCGTCGCCGCCGTTCTCTCGGATCTCCGCTTCAACAGCCTTCCCGCTCTGTTCACTCCTTCCGGCGATGACGACACTTGCCCCTGCCTCCGCAAATCTTTTTGCACTTGCCTCCCCCATTCCGGAGGTTCCTCCTGTGATCACTGCTACTTTCCCGTCAAGACGATTCATGCTGCTGCCTCCTGATTTTTCATCTTTCTTTCCTTAGTTTGCATACAAATTCTTCCATCCTATCCATACCGATTTTTATTTTGTCCATGGATGTAGCATAGCAAAGACGGATATACCCTTTCCCACAGCTTCCAAAATATTCCCCTGGACATACGCCTACCTGTGATTCCATAAGAAGTCTATCTAAAAATTCTATCCCGCCTATATTTAATTCTTTGATACTTGGAAATACATAAAAGGCTCCTTCTGGTTTGATACAATGGATTCCTGGAATCAGGTTTAAACGCTTTACCAGATAATCCCTTCTCTCTTTATATGTATCACGCATCCGAATTACGTCCGGCAGCCCTTCTTCAATCGCGCTGATTCCCGCTCTCTGAATAAACGTAGATACACAGGAATTCGTTGTTTCAATCAGTAATGAAATTTTTCTCATAAGTTCAGCAGGCCCTATTCCAATTCCCAGACGCCAGCCCGTCATAGCAAATGTTTTAGAAAAACCAGTGGCAATAATCGTGCGCTCCTTACATTGATCCAGTTCTGAGGGACTAAACAGTGTCTTATTTGTATAATTTAGATAAGAATAAATTTCATCACAATACAGATAAATTCCTCTGCTCAAACACAGCTCGCCGATTGCCTTCAACTCATCCGAGGATATGACAGCCCCCGTCGGGTTATGGGGGCTGTTTATAATAATCAGCCTGGTCTTATCTGTTATTTTCTCTTCTATATCTTCTGCCAGCATCTGAAAACCATTTTCCTCACGCAATGCCACGCGTACTGCATTGACTCCTGCAAAGCTTAAAACTGACTGGTATGTAGAGAAACTTGGATCTGGGATGATAACCTCTTCTCCCGGTTCTACAAGGCAGCGGACTGCATAATATATCAGCGGATTTGCACCCGGAGCAACCACTACCTGATCCAAATCAGGTGTAAACCGAGGTGTAAAAAAGCGGCTGCTGCATATTGCCTGTCTTAACTCATAATCGCCTGCCGGAGAAGAATAATGTGTCCACCCTTCATCTAAAGCCCGTTTAGCACCTTGAATAACACAATCTGGTGTGTCAAAATCCGGGTCGCCTATTTCAAAATGAATCACGTCTTTTCCTTCACGTTCCATTTCCTTAATCTTTGTTAAAATTTGGAACATCGGCTGTCCCATGAGCCTGTCCGATGCCATTGATAATTGCTGCATTTTCACCTTTTTCTCCCATCAATAAAATATTTTATCAGCTAACAGGTTTTACTATCATGTTGTTGTAAAATTCTTCTCTGTCCAAAAGAGGCGCCATATCCTCATTTGGCATACGGATAACGTCTCCATTTTCCAGTGTCCGCCTGGACCATGTACACAAAATCCACTCATCCGGCCTGCACATAACCTCGCAAATGATCGGATGTGTTACCCTCATGACCCGTTTCATAATTTCATCAATCTGGGCCAAATTTTCCAGCCGTACATAATCTATTCCATATGCATAGCAGATTTTATCCAAACTTGGAAGCGTCACACCGGACGCCCTCCCGGAACCTAAATATCGTCCGGAAAAACGGCCTTTTTGCGCACCCCTGATGGACATATATCCATCATTATTCCAAACAAACAGTTTTATCGGCAGATCATGATGTTTCACTGTTTGAAGCTCCTGAATATTCATTTGCAGGCTTCCATCACCGACAATTCCTATCGTACTTTTCTTTCCCCTTGCAAAACATGTTCCTAATGCGGCAGGCAGTGTATAACCCATTTCAGCCTGGGCACCGCTGGGCATGTAACGCTGCCCATCATACAAGAATTTCATCGACTGAGGAACGACATAGCAGGTGGAACCGGCATCTGTCACGACTGCGGCATCCTCATCCAAATACTTTGACATTTCGTTAGTAAAGGCATACAAACTGATCCCATGCCTGTCATCGTAACACTCTGCGGTACATGCAGGATATTTATTTTTCCAGTTTTTACATATACTGACCCACTCACTATACTTTCCCCTGTCTAGTGCAGGTATATGCTCCAGAAAATACTTTACGTCAGAACATATAAACTGATCGATGCGGATCGTATTCTTCTTGTGTTCATTTTCATCCACATCCACCACACACACCCGGGCCTCCCTGGCAAACAGATCAGAATTATAACCTGTAGAATTAATGCTCAGCCTGCTGCCAAGAACTAAAATGAAATCTGCATTGGCCACAGCAAAGTTACCAGCCCTTGTTCCTCTAATCCCTATGCACCCTATGCTTAAATCTTTTCCATTTGGATAAACATCAAAGCCCAGTCTCGAATATACAAATGGAATTTGATATTCCTCTATGAATCTTCCAAACAGCTCTACCGCTCCTGAAAGACGTATTCCCTGTCCAGCTATAATCAACGGCCTTTCCGCGTTTTTCAGACTTTCTGCTATACTGCAAAGTTCATCATCTGTACAAAGCGGTTTGTCTTGGTCAGGTATTGGAAAATGCCTCTGCGCTATGCCCTCCAATTCTGCCTGCTGAATATCCAGAGGTACGTCAATCCATACAGGTCCCGGACGGCCTTCTTTTGCAAGGTATAATGCTTTTTCAATTTCATATACCACCGATTCTGTCTCTTTCAGTGTAACGGCATATTTGGTAATCGGCTTCACGATACTTACAATATCCGCCTCCTGCATACCAAATTGTCTGAGCGGTGCAGGCGCACTTTGTATAATTTCATTTGTTGCGCATTGTCCGGACACAAAAACACAAGGTGTACTATCCTGATATGCATGAAGCACACCCGTTACCGTATTTGTTCCTCCGCAGCCTGTCGTAACAAATGCACTCCCAAATCCGTTATATTTTGCATACCCAACCGCCGCCATAGCGGCAGCCTGTTCATGATGGCAGGGAATTGCATTTATTTTGGGATGGGAAGCCAACCCATCTGTTAAAAACATCATTCCTCCGCCTGTTACCAAAAAAACATCCTTGGCTCCGGCTTTATATATTTCATCCGCAATATAATCACATACCCTCATCACTTTTTGTCCTCTCCTGCTTTCAGCAAATCTATGAATTTCTCGTACAAATGGCCTATGTTTACAAAATCAAACCAGACTTTTCATTAATCAGGAAAATATGCTTATATCCTTCCTTTTCCAATTTATTTTTCACACCTTCCTGGTTTGCCGATGATAGTGCCACTAATACAATATCCGTGTCCTTATTGTTTTGATATTCCTCTATTTCTTCCACTTTATATCCCATCCAAAAATCAGGATTGCAGCTTTTACATTCCACCATAAACCCTCGGATCGGGAGAACATCACACCCACAAGACAAGTTCTCAAATACCAGCTTTCCAACTGTTCCAACGCCATAAATGATTAATTTACCGTCCTCGATTTTCTCTAGTTCTTTTTTAAGCTCCGGACGTATATCAGATACACACAAATTCACCTGGTCCTTAAATTTATTTACTCCCTGATATGCCCGTTTCATCGCTAAAGTCGGAAATTCCACAGGCTCTTGAATCACGTCGTATCCCCAGTTGAGCACCCTGGAATCTTTACAAATCGGATCTTTTAATATTTCCAGATACTCGTTGTGATATGGATGACAGGGATTCAATACATTTTTATAAAGCCAAAGGTCTTCTTCCAGGCCAAACCAGAAAAAAAGTGATCTTAAAACAATATCATCTGCATCATACTCAATTCCCCGGCGGACAAATTCAGGAATCTGCCGGAAATTTGTATCTTGGACTACCATGATCAAACGGATTCGGTTTATTTTTCCCTGATGTTTCAAGTCGGTGATGAACTGCATGCTTTCTTCAAATTTATCCAGATCGTCAATTCCTCCTGTCAGATACTTGTAGGTTTCTCTGTCAAAGCTATTCGGCGTTACTGATACGGTAATCGGGTACTTGCTGAGATGTTCGATTTTCTTCCAATTATCCTTAAACAGAACTCCATTGGTCTCCAAGAATAATGAAAAATCTGGTCTGGATGGCTTCAGTTCTTCAAGCAGCCCGACAATCTCGGTCGTAACAAAAAGGTCACCTATTCCATTTGTTGCCAGTTCTTTTACACCATTAATATATGGCTTAATATTCTCAGTGATTTTATGTACTTTATCCAAATACTGCTTATCAACCTTCATAATGCTTTTTCTGCAGGAAGGGCATGCATGATTGCACCGTTCATCATATGCCAGGCTGAGGTATTCCGGTACATCCTGTAAATTATCCCTAAGTTCTCTCATTTGCTCTTCTGTCAAATTTATAGAATCCCAATCGTTGATGCAGTCCGGACAAGTATCCTCATAGCATCCTATCAGTTCTCCTCTCATAAAAGCATCTCTTATTTTCTCGACTGCTTCTCCATACCAGATTTTTTCTAACGTATTCTCAAACAAATTGCCAATTACAATTTCATTCCATGGGCATATCCTGACATCTCCACCTACAAATACATAACTATGGGTATAGCATTTACTGCATCTTTTCACTTTCTCTTCTCCTTTTTATACGAAAATCTTTTATTAATGAACAGCTATAGCGAAAGCCCAATTTTTGCAGCCGATCCTGCATGTCCTCATCAAACTCTTCAATTGTAGCTGCAATAATCACAAAATATTTTTCTCTGCAGCCTATTAGCTCATCAATCTGCTTCACCGGGATTCCCCGAATCCTCTTTTCATTTCCTTCCTTATCCGTAACTGCAAAGCACGCAATATCAAATTCAGGATTCTTTTTTATAATCCTGGCCACTTCTTCTCCTGCTCTCCCCGCTCCATATATAATAATCTTAAGGTGTCCGCTTTTCCTGAGATACGACAGTATTCTGCGCATCTCCCATGCAATTCCTTCTTCGAATGTTGTATATCCATTTAGAACTGCATATATAGCACTCATCCGAAAATAAATATTCTGCATAGTTCCCTGACGTTTCTTCCGTTCAGGATAAATATAGTCAAAATCAGACAATCTCATCTTGTCCGTTCCATATCTGGAAATGTGAGAACAGTAGATCGTTATATTTCGGAAAAATTCGTCACGTACAACCTTGCTCCATAAACGTGTCAGAAGATTCCTTTCAAACAGATATTCCCGAAAATCTGTCATTCCTTCGCAAATATCGAAGATCACTTGCCTTTTCAAGCATGTATTATCTTCAAACCGATAGAAGCCCATCCTTTTTGGGGTGGTATAAACTCTGTACTTCTGAGATAGTTTATATGGCGTAATCACATCTTCACAAATTCCGAGATCCACTTGAAAACCACCTGTCCTCAGCATAATTTCCCGATTCATGACAGTGCCGAAAGAAGGAATGCCAACAGTATTTCCCGTCATCATAATATCCAGAAATGTCAGTCGTTTTAATCTACCAAAATAGCAAATTTCATCCTTTTTCCAAGTCTTCCGATCGAGCTTCAAATCGCTCACTTTGGAAAAGTCTGTATACCTCGGACTGATATACGCAAGTTCCCGAACCCCTCTTTGATACTTTCGGATATATTCCCCCATAAGCTGTAAATGGTCTTTCATTATGAGGTCATCTCCATGCAGCATAGCCACCCATTTGCCTCTTGCCGTCTCAATACAGCGATTATAGTTTCCTCCTGGTCCAATATTCTCCTGATTTCTATAGTAAAGTATTCTTTTATCGTCTATCTCACGTATTAGTTTCTCTGTTGGATTATTGGGTTCTGTTTCATTATCTACAATCACAATATCCCAGAAAAAATCTACAGCCTCCTGATCCAATACGCTGTCCAGTGTTTGTCTCAGCAGATCCGGCCTTTTGAATACGGGTATGATGTAGCTGAACCATGGTGTTTTTATATACTTTGGATCTCCATAGATCAAATCAGTCCGTACATTTTTTATCTTCTCAAAATGGTTTGAAGTTTCATTATAATTGATGTGAAGCCGCTTCATTGTTATACTCCTCTCCCATGCCGTACTCTAGTCTGTTTGTGAAGCTGGGAAACCGTCTTCACAACTGCAGATACTTTCACAAATCAAATGAAGGTTTTTAAAACCCATCCGGCTCAATATTTTTTCAATTTCCAATGCTGTATCCGGCAATGTTGCAATCATCACTTCCGCTTCTTTCTTCTGGCTCATAAATTCATGGATATTTTGAACTGGGTATCCTTCCAGGTCATCTAAATTTTGGGAGGTGTCAGAAACTGCCACCCCGGCAATCTCATTCGCATACCCGTCATCCAACAGTTTTTTTAAGGCATAACTCCCATAGATTCCGGCACCGTATATAATTACTTTTTTTCCATTTAACCGGCTTTCCAATCGTTCTATATTTTTTTCCCATGAAGTACAATCAAAAAGTCTGTTGCCAAATCGTTCTGATAATTTTTCTGTTGGTGTTGATGCAATTTCAATTAGTTCATCAAAAGAAAGGGTGGAAACCATTTCCCAATATTTCCGATAATTTAAAACTACTTCTTTTGTCAGCAGACCGCTTCGCCTATATTCCACCATACTCTGTCGCTCAAAACGCCCATATACGATATTGTCGGAACTGCGGATGACATCCGGCTTATCCGTATAGCAATCCGGCAGCTTAAAAATCGTATCGCAATAGCTTTTTACCCATACCTCAAAAACCAAGTCATTCCAATATGAATTTCCTTTCTTACACGGACTGTCTCTACGCCACTGTCTGTGCTTTCCAAGCATAATTCCTTTGAAATGTTCCAGTTTTGCAATCTGCTCTAAATAAAAACCCAATGTAAAAAAATATTCATGCTGCCCGTCTCCGATCCTGTCTGTCACCACATATTTCTCATACATGGTTCTCCAATCCGATACTGCCCCGAACAGTGTGCTGCTCATGATTGTAGATGCCATATGCGCCATACCTTTTGAACATTGATGAAACCAGTCATTTATATCTGTACAGATATAATCCTCTTTTTTTCCTTCTCCTGAAGCCGGAAGGCGAATCAGGTCATAGTCCTCTTCCACTATTTCAGCTATCGTTTCCAATGCATCTTTCGTAATTGCGATTGAATCATTAATCAACCATATATAATCCGCAAGATGTACTTCTTCATCTTCCTTGAATATTTCAAATGTCTTCCTGTCCAAGCATAAATCAGTATCCATGGATTTCCACATCAAATTGCGATATCCCGCCTCTTTGTGTGCTTCTACCACTTTTCTAGTTTCATCATTATCACTTGAATCAAAATATAGTATTTTAAACCGGTAATCCGCATAATAAGGACGGGTATATTCCAATACCTCTTTCACCATCTCCGCCCGGTTTCTGGTTGGTATACATATGCATACCCCTTCCATAGATGGCTGCCCCATCTCACTTGTCCCCCTTTTGCCAACAATATTCTGCTCAAGTCAGCCCCATTTGACTCCATATATCATTGTAACATTCATGTACTTTCAACATATTATATGGAATTTTAGAAAACCATCTTAAAAATCCGGCATCTTTTTCTGTCTTATCCTGATTATTGATCCTATATTGTTCCGGCAGCCTGCATTCGAACAAAACCGCAAGGTGATGCGCCCTTATCCTGGGTTCTTTTTCGTCTTTCCCTTCTATGACATCCCTTACCGCCAATGGTATCGGATTTATCTCTACCTCTGTATGCAATTCCAATATCGCAGTCTCTTTTACTCGTTCCAGCATTGTCTCTTTAAATCGGATGCAGCCGCCCGGAATATGCCACCCTTTCCCAAAATACATATCGTCTCTCCACGAAAGCAGAATCCGACCGCTTTCATCTCTAATCAATAAATCCACATTTGGTATCGGCATAAGAGTCGATATAGCCAAAAATACCTCCTCCGGCATTCCATTCCTTGCATCTATGCTTTGAAGTTCATTGAACAGCCTCTCATAACATTTCATTTTTCCTTATTTATACCTCTATATAAATTTTTAAATAATTTCTTATAGCCTGATTACCAGATCTCTCAATTCATCATAAGCGATGCCCAAAACATACCGCCTTGCTACCAAACTTTCCAAGGCGCCGCACCGGTATTCCACATCATCTCAAGTTTTTCTTTATCCCTCTGGGTGTCCATACACTGCCAGAATCCCTCATGCCTGTATGCGGCAAGTTCTCCTTTTTCAGCCAGCCTTTCTAATGGCTCCTTTTCCAAAAAAATCTGATCACCATCAATATAATGGAACAATTCTGGTTCTGCTACCATAAATCCCCCATTAATCAGATAGCCGTCTGAATCCCGTTTTTCGTGAAATTCCGTCACAAGGTCTTCTTTATTTACTTCCAGTACACCAAACCTCTGTCCCGGGTTCACCGTTGTAAGCGTTAGGATTTTTTTATGGGCTTTGTGAAACTTTACCACCTCATCTATCCTGATATCTGCCACGCCATCCCCATATGTCAGCAGGAATGCCTCGTCTCCTATATAAGGCGCAATCCTTTTAATACGGCCTCCGGTCATCGTTGTGTATCCAGTATCAACAACCGTAACCTTCCATGGTTCTGAAATGTGGCTATGTACGGTCATTTCACCGCTGTTCGAAAAATCAAATGTAACATCACTTCTATGCAGAAAGTAATTTGCAAAATATTCTTTAATGACCTGCTGTTTATATCCAGCACAAATAATAAATTCATGAAATCCATATGCCGAATAGATTTTCATAATATGCCACAGAACAGGCTGTCCGCCAATCTCAATCATCGGTTTTGGTCTCAAATGGCTTTCCTCACTGATCCTGGTTCCAAATCCCCCTGCAAGTATCACAACCTTCATATGTATCTCCCTATATTTCCAATCTAATAATTAAAATCATGGATTAAGACAGGTTTTCCAGTTTCCATATATAAATTCAGGACACTTCCGCCATCGCCATAATATGCATCTGATAAACTGATTGCCCGGTGCAGATCGGATGAATCATCATAAATCCCTGTCCCGCATTTTTGAAAACCATCTACAATTTCCCAGTAGCGTTCTTCCAGTTCCGGACGCATGGAAGCCAGCGTTGCACCTACAAGCGGATGCGGACGCCATAACAGGACATACTGCTCCTTATATTCAGAAAAAATTTGAATCGTCTCTTCAATTTTCTTCAGATATTCTTCTCCATACACAAGCAGAGTAGAAACGATCGTATTATAAAAAATAATCTTCTTTCTGCTTTTGTCTCTCTTCTCAATGATTGACAGCCATTCCTGTGGTATCTTTTGATTTTCTTTTCCTGATGATAAAACTTTTTCTATTTTAGGCGACCCCAATCCTATAATTTTATCTTCCCAATACTGCTTTGTATCTTTTCCTGCGGCATTCACCAATGTATCAATATAAATCCGCCTCATTCCTTTAGATTGTACAATTACTTTATCCGCGTTAATCACCCCTGGAACGGTACAAAAATGTTCTATTTTCCTGGTTTCCTCTTTATTCTCCGGTTCAATCTCTTCTAATATAAAATAAGGCATATATACTAAACGATTTGTGAACTGCTTTATATGTTTTGAATAAAAAAATGGAGATACGCTCGTCACATAATTGCATTCATCGTATGGATTATGTATAAAAATCATATCCGGCCGACGTGTTTCAAAATCATATGCATCGTATCTTGTAACCGCCACATAGTCCGGATACTGATCCCATTCATAATGCTCTTTGCCAAAACTTCCGTCCGGATTCTTATCATAATATGGAATCGGAATCACATAAGCGTCACAATCCGGATCTTCATCTGCTGCCTTCCACACACTTTCCATAGAGTCCCACATGGATGCTTTATATGGGAGAAAGACTGCTTCTAACCGCACATTTATCTCATTTTTTATACAGTTTTCTATCTTGACCAATGACTGACGCAAACCTTTATATATCTGACCGGCATAAACTTCTTCTTTCTGCACATTTTTTATATAGATCTGATATACGCGTTCACAATAATCCTCCAGAAGCGGAATACCTGCAAAGCTTTCCCCCTCTGCTTCCTCTATCACATTTCCTAATCTGATTGCAATCTCCTGGCATTGTTCCAGCAGGTCTTTTGTAATATCCCCTTTTTTTGTCTCAATTGCTTTTTTAATCCCCTGATGCGCCTGGCCAAGCAGCCTTACATATTCCTCAGCCAGTTTTTTCTGCGCTATTGTCATATCTCTGTCCCCCCGCTGTCAGGTTTTTCCATAGATATCCGCTTCTATATAATAAGGTATATTGGTCATCCTACGAACGCAAAAGTCTTTGGATGATGCAGATTTCTCCGCTTCGCTCTCTGCTACATCATGATTTGTCCACATGTTCACAGGGTCTTGGCATACCCAATACGCAATCTATGACTGCCTTCTAATGCCGTTGTGTTTTTTATATCATGAACACGCTGCTCAGTCCTTACGGTAAATATCTCAGATGGTAACAGTTCTTTTTTCTGAAATATATCTAACCAACTGTTCTTATGACCTTCAAAATCTGAATTTCATATATCCAATCCATTGAGGTATATGAAAATCTATTTTCCTGCCGTTGATTTTGCCGCACGCTTTTTCGCATTTTGTGCCGCGTTTATTTTTTCTTCCACTTTGTATCCGCAGACGCCGCATAGGAACATGCCGTTCTGCTTTGTTCCTGATGTACTGCATCTGCTGCATTCTCTGCTGATATCTTTTGCAAAAACCTCTTCTACGTCCACGGACTGCTCCATACATTTCTGATACAGACGTCTGCGGATATATCCCCTTTGCCACAATGCGGCAACATGGTTTATCTTTTTATTTACGCCCCCCGACTGCGGTCTCGGCAGTTTCGGTATATAAATAATCTTTGGTTTTTCCGTCTGAAGAAATCGGTTTAATTCATGATTAATATAGCTGTGCAGTTGTTCTTCATACTGCTTCTTTTTGTTTTTATATTTTTTTCGTCCGGAATTTTTGTCCCCGCTGTGCTTATGGTTTCCTGCCTGTTTTCGAATCCAGTCCGTATACTCTTCCTGATATGCTCCCAGCTCTTCTCCGTATTTATGTCCCTGATCTGTCGTCAGCATTGTAAGCATCCCAACAGAAAGTCCAACCTGGTTTACATAATCTCCATGCTTCTTTACAGCCACATTGACAGGTACTTTGATTTCCAATCTGTCCTGTTCCGGATATAGCTTTATATAGAGCTGGGACGTGTACTGATTGCTATCTGTAAGTATTATAAAAATCCGTTTTCTTTTTTCCTTTGTAGAAATATAGATTCCATGGTCTGCATAGCGGTATGCCCTCTCAGATATAGAAAATCCGCTTGTTTCATCTGTGTGAGGCTTCCTGTGATATTTCCGAACCTGCCTGCGCAAATAATGATGCAGTCTTCTCCTATCCACCTCTTTTACCAACCGGTCATATTGCTCCTGTATATCCTTTTGCAACACGATTGCTTTTTCATTCAGCACAGCCTCAAAGGAATTATTGATTTTGAGAATAAAACGAAGATAATGTTTTTCCTCCTCGGTAAAGCTTTCATTTTTTCCTGCCAGATTCGAAATTTCAGATTTTGTCCTCGTCCACTGGCTTTTTATCTCACCCAGAGCATCAAAAACCGCAAGATAAAAGTATACAGACGGCAATCCCAATTCTTCCCGCAGGCCGCTTCTCGTCATCTCATTCTGAACCGTATATCCAGGATATATCTTTGACAGCCCTGTAATCCCTCCATAGCGCTGATAAACATAATTTTTAACCTTTGCATAATCCAGTGCAACTGCCTGAAGCTTTTTCATATCCGCTTCCAGAACAGGCGCTTTATTATACTGATGTATCGTTTTGCAGATTGTCTTTTTCAGCATTTCTATATTCTGATTTTTCCTCTCTTCGCCTTATTCAAGAAAACGTTCTTGTTTTTTTCAAAATGTGTACTTTATGAAAAATGTTTTTTATGGAAAAATATAGACGTTTTGCCATGTGAAAATATGAAAATCTGATTATTTTTATTGACTTATTGCCGATATTATAATAGAATATGTAAAGATTTTTATATGTTTAATATTTGCAAAAAGTACACAATTTGAAAATTTCAGAAAAGCACAATAGTTTCAGATTATTGAAGCTATTTTTTTCTGCCTGTTTGCTCGTCTGTAAAATGTTGCACACGTAAGATTGCAAAGCTTTGCCGCCTCTTCCCCGGATATTTCCTTAATCAGCCATTGGTTATAAACCTGACTGAAATTATCTGGGACGGGTTTTTCCGGCCTCCCAAACTTAACCCCCCGCAATTTTGCAGCCTCAATCCCTTCCCTCTGTCTCATCCGGATATTTTTACGTTCATTTTCTGCCACGAATGACAATACCTGAAGTACTATATCGCTGAGAAATGTGCCCATAAGGTCTTTTCCTCTTCTGGTATCCAGCAATGGCATATCCAAAACTACAATATCTACTTTTTTCTCTTTCGTCAAAATTCTCCATTGTTCCAAAATTTCCTCATAGTCCCTGCCAAGCCGGTCAATGCTTTTTATAAACAGTGTATCATCCTGTTTCAGCTTGTTTAACAGGCGCTGGTACATCGGACGGTTGAAATCTTTTCCTGATTGTTTGTCCAGATAAATATTTTCCTCCGAAATGTCAATTTCTTTTAAAGCGATTATCTGCCTGTCTTCGTTCTGTTCTCTGGTACTCACACGCACATATCCGTATTGATTTTTCATTCGGTTCTCCTTTACCCAACTTTTTACTACATATATTCCAAGGCTATTCCCCAAAATGGTAACCCACATTCCCATATTATCTCAATCATTATGAAGGTATCTATTTTATAGTAAGTATAAAAGCTAAATAAAAAACCATATAAGGCGTAAAAAATACCAAAGCCGCCGTTGAGCCTTGTTTTTCCAGCCTTCTCTCTGGAAAAACAAAATTCAACGGCGGCTTTCTATACTTTATGAAACGGCCGCATGGCCATAACGGGGCACCCTTGGGTATACCTTGTGAAACGGCCGCATGGCCATAATGGGGGTGCCTTGGGGTATAAGTTATGAACCACCTGCAAACAGCTTTCAGGTCACTGCACCGACAGATTCGTATACCCCATCAGGCTCAAGTCCACTTCCCGCGCCGCTTCTCTCCCTTCCCTTATGGCCCACACCACAAGGGACTGTCCCCGGTGCATGTCCCCGGCAGCAAACACATTTTTCACATTGGTCTGGTATTCTCCCGGAGCGGTCTTCACGTTGGTCCGGCCATCCTGCTCCACGCCGAATGCCTTGGCCACATAGCTTTCACCGCCCAGAAATCCGGCCGCAATAAGCACCAGATCCACCTCTACCGTATACTCGCTTCCGGCCATCTCCGCCATCACCATGCGCCCGGTCTTTTCATCCTTCTTCGGCTCCAGTTTCACCAGCACCGCCTTGCAGACATTTCCCTTCTTGTCCTTGATAAATTCCTTCACCGTGGTGGTGTACACCCGGGGATCGCGGCCGAACAGGGCGATGGCCTCCTGCTGCCCGTAATCGGTCTTGCACACCTTGGGCCACTCCGGCCAGGGATTATTCTCGGCCCGCTGATCCGGCGCCTTGGGCATCATCTCCAACTGCAGCACGGACTTCGCACCATGACGGATGGCCGTGCCCACACAGTCATTGCCCGTGTCCCCGCCGCCGATCACCATAACCTTCTTTCCTTTTGCGGAAATGTACCGGCCATCTTTTAATTTCATCTCATTGGCCCAGAGCGCCTTTGTGGTGGACTTCAGAAAATCCACCGCGAAATGGATTCCTGCCGCGTCCCGGCCTGGCACCTTGATGTCCCTGGGATTGGAGGCCCCGCAGGCCAGCACCACCCGGTCATACTCTTTCAGGATGGCCGCGGCCTTCACGTCTTTTCCTACGTCGCAGCCGGTTTTGAATACCACCCCTTCCGCCTCCAATATGGAAATCTTCCGGTCAATGATCTGTTTTTCCAGCTTCATGTTGGGAATGCCGTACCGGAGCAGGCCCCCGGCTTTGTCCTCCCGCTCGTAGACCGTCACCAGGTGGCCCCGGCGGTTTAACTGATCCGCCGCGGCCAGCCCGGATGGGCCGGAGCCGATGACTGCCACCTTCTTCCCGGTCCGCACCTTGGGCGGGCGGGCATGGGCGTATCCCTTTTCGTAAGCATTTTCAATGATGCCGTACTCATTGGCCTTGGTGGACACCGGCTCCTCATGAAGACCGCAGGTGCAGGCATTTTCACACAGTGCCGGGCACACCCGGGAGGTAAATTCCGGGAAATTGTTGGTCTTGATGAGCCGGCGGTAAGCTTCCTCCCAGTTGCCGTTGTAGATCAAATCATTCCACTCCGGCACCAGATTGTGGAGCGGGCACCCGCTTGCCATGCCGTTTAACACCTGGCCAGACTGGCAGAAGGGCACGCCGCAGGCCATACACCGTGCCCCCTGGATCTCCTGCTCCTCCCTGGAAAGAGGCGTGTGAAATTCCTGAAAATGCCGGATTCTGCTCTCCGGCGCTTCTGCTGTTTTGTCCTGTCTTTTATAATCCATAAATCCTGTTGGTTTTCCCACTCTTTCCGCCTCCTATCTTCCATTCTTGATCTGGTTGAATGCTTCGATCTTCGCCTGCTCTGCGCTTAATCCTTTTTCCTCCATCTGCAGGATGGCGGACATCATCTTCTCGTAATCCTCGGGGATGATCTTTTTGAACTTCGGCAGATAATCCTTAAAATGATCCAGGATTTCTTTTCCGATCCCGGAGTTGGTGTACGCCACATGCTCCTTAATCATGCTTTTCAGCTCCTGCACGTCGTATTTGTCGGACACCCGCTCGATCTTCACCATAGACTTGTTGACCTTCTTGTACAGGTCGCTGTCCAGATCCAGCACATAGGCGATCCCGCCGCTCATGCCGGCCGCAAAGTTCTTTCCTGTAGTGCCTAAGATCACCACCCGGCCCCCGGTCATGTACTCGCAGCCGTGGTCGCCCACGCCTTCCACCACCGCCATGGCTCCGGAGTTACGGACGCAGAACCGCTCTCCCGCCACGCCGTTGATAAATGCCTTTCCGCTGGTGGCCCCGTAGAAGGCCACATTTCCGATGATGATATTTTCATTCGGCTTAAACTGGATTCCCTGGGGCGGGCATACGATCAGCTTGCCGCCGGAAAGCCCTTTTCCGAAATAATCGTTGCTGTCCCCGGTCAGCTCCAGTGTCAGTCCCCGGGGGATAAACGCGCCGAAGCTCTGGCCGCCTGCGCCCCTGCACTTGATCACATAGGTATCCTCGGGCAGTCCTTCCGGATATCTCCGGGTGATCTCGGAACCAAAGATGGTGCCGAAGGTCCGGTTGATGTTGGTCACATCCAGTTCCATGCTCTTCTTCTGCTTCTTTTCCAGGGCCGGGAGAAACTGTTTTACAAGCACCCGCTCATCCAAGGTCTTTTCCAGCTCGAAGTCAAAGACTTTTTTCGGATTGAAGATCATGCCCTTCTTTTTCCCTGCATAGGGGTTGTACAGTACATTTCTCAGATCCAGCGCGGCCGCCCGGTCGGAAACCGGAACGTCCTTTACTTTCAGAAGGTCGGTCCTGCCCACCAGTTCGTCCACGGTGCGCACGCCCAATTTTGCCATGTATTCCCGCAGCTCCTGGGCAATGAATTTCATGAAATTCACCACGTATTCCGGTTTTCCCGCGAAACGCTTCCGAAGCTCCGGATTCTGGGTTGCCACGCCCACCGGGCAGGTGTCCAGGTTGCACACCCGCATCATGACGCAGCCCATGGTCACCAGCGGAGCCGTGGCAAAGCCAAATTCCTCGGCGCCTAAGATGGCCGCGATGGCCACGTCCCGGCCGCTCATCAGCTTTCCGTCGGTCTCGATGCGCACCCGTTCCCGAAGGCCGTTCTGAATCAGGGTCTGGTGGGTTTCCGCAAGCCCCAGTTCCCAGGGAAGTCCGGCATTCTGAATGGAACTTCTGGGGGCTGCCCCGGTACCGCCGTCATATCCGGAGATCAGGATCACGCCTGCCCCGGCCTTCGCCACGCCGGCCGCCACGGTACCGACCCCGGCCTCGGAAACCAGTTTCACCGAAATCCTGGCGTCTTTGTTGGCATTTTTACAGTCATAAATGAGCTGCGCCAGATCTTCAATGGAATAAATATCGTGGTGGGGCGGCGGGGAGATCAGGCTCACCCCAGGCGTGGAATGACGGGTCTTCGCGATCCACGGATACACCTTTCCGCCCGGCAGGTGGCCGCCTTCCCCGGGCTTGGCCCCCTGTGCCATTTTGATCTGAATCTCCCTTGCGCTGACCAGATACCGGGAAGTCACGCCGAACCGGCCGGAAGCCACCTGTTTGATGGCGGAGCACCGGTTGGTATCCAGCCGCTCCATGTCCTCTCCGCCCTCGCCGCTGTTGGATTTTCCATGGATCTGGTTCATGGCAATGGCCAATGTCTCATGGGCCTCCTGGGAAATGGAGCCGTAAGACATGGCTCCGGTCTTGAACCGGGTCACGATCGCGTCCACAGGCTCCACCTCTTCGATGGGAATGCTTTTTTCAGGCCATGCAAAATCCAACTGGCCCCGAAGGTTGATCTTCTCCCCTTCCGCGTCCACCATCCGGGTATACTGTTTGAACATGTCGTAGCTGCCCCGTTTCGTGGACTGCTGCAGCATGTGGATGGTCTGGGGATTGTACAGGTGCTCCTCCCCGCCGCTCTTGGACTTGTGTTTTCCCACGCTGTCCAGGGTCATATCCACCTCCAGACCCAGCGGGTCAAACGCCTGGGAATGGAAGGCAATGTAATCTCCGGCAATCTCCTCGATGCCGATGCCGCCCACACGGCTCACCGTGTCGGTAAAATACTGGTCTATAAATTCGGTTTTCAGGCCGATGGCCTCAAAGATCTTCGCCCCCTGGTAGGACTGGATCGTGGAGATCCCCATCTTGGACGCGATCTTGATGATCCCGTGGAGGGCCGCCCGGTTGTAGTCATTGACAGCCGCATAATAATCCTTGTGGAGCAGCCGGGAATCAATGAGCTGGCGGATGGATTCGTGGGCCAGGTAGGGATTGATGGCGCAGGCGCCGTACCCCAGCAGGGTGGCAAAATGATGCACCTCCCTGGGTTCCCCGGATTCCAGGATCATGGCCACCGAGGTCCGTTTCTTGGTCCGTACCAGATGCTGCTGCAGGCCGGAGATGGCAAGCAATGACGGGATCGCCACATGGTACTCGTCCACCTCCCGGTCGGACAGGATGAGGATGTTGGCCCCCTCCCGGATGACACGGTCCACTTCGATGAACAGGTATTCCATGGATTTTTCCAGGCTGGTATTCTTATAATAGGTGATCGGAATCTCCGCCACCTGGAAGCCGTCCACTTTCATGTGTTTTATTTTCAGCAGATCCGTATTGGTCAGGATCGGATTGCTCACTTCCAGCATTTTGCAGTTTTCTTCTTTTTTCTCCAGAAGGTTACCATCCTTCCCCACATAGATCGTGGCGGAGGTCACCACTTCCTCCCGGATAGCGTCGATGGGCGGATTGGTCACCTGGGCGAAACGCTGTTTGAAATACCCAAACAAAGGCTGGTTTTTCTGGGAAAGCACGGCCAGTGGCATATCGATTCCCATAGCCGAAATGCCTTCCGCCCCGGTTTTCGCCATATTCAATATGGACGTCTTGACCTCCTCGTAGGTGTAGCCGAATGCCTTCTGCAGCCGGGTGCATTCCTCCCTGGAATAGATCGGCACCTCCTGGTTGGGGATCTTCAAGTCATTTAAGTGGATCAGGTTGCTGTCCAGCCACTCCCCGTAGGGCTCTTCATCTGCATAGCGGGCCTTTAGCTCCTCGTCGTCGATGACCTTGCCGGCAATGGTATCCACCAGCAGCATTTTGCCCGGATGAATCCGCTCCTTGGCCACGATGCGGGTGGGGTCGATATCCAGCACGCCCACCTCGGAGGAGAGAATCAGCTGGCCGTCGTCCGTGATATAGTACCGGGACGGGCGCAGGCCGTTTCGATCCAGCACCGCCCCCATGCAGTCTCCGTCGGAAAAAAGGATGGAGGCCGGGCCGTCCCATGGTTCCATCATGGTGGCATAATAATGGTAGAAATCTTTTTTATCCTGGCTCATGCTGCGGTTGTTTTCCCAGGGCTCTGGAATGGAGATCATCACGGCCAGGGGCAGTTCCATACCGCTCATGACCATAAATTCCAGCGCGTTGTCCAGCATGGCGGAATCCGAGCCGGAGTTGTTGATGGCTGGAAGAACCTTGTGCAGCTCTCCTTTCAGATATTCGGAGGACATGGTTTCTTCCCTTGCCCGCATCTTGTCCGCATTTCCCAGGATGGTGTTGATCTCCCCGTTGTGTACCATGAACCGGTTCGGATGGGCCCGCTCCCAGCTTGGATTGGTGTTGGTACTGAACCGGGAATGAACCATGGCGATGGCGGATTCGTAATCTTTGTCCTGCAGGTCTTCGAAGAAGAGACGAAGCTGTCCTACCAGGAACATGCCCTTGTAGACAATGGTCCGGCTGGAGAGTGAGACAACATAGGTGTCGTCGCTGCTCTGCTCAAAGATCCGGCGGGCCACGTACAGGCGGCGGTCAAAGGGCAGTCCCTGTTCTGCCTTGCGGGGGCGTTCGATGAATGCCTGCATGATGCAGGGCATGCACTCCACCGCTTTTTTTCCGAGCACTTCCGGATGGATGGGAACCTCCCGCCAGCCGAGGAAGCGCAGTCCTTCCTTGGCTACGATGACCTCGAAGATTTTTTTCGCCTGGTTGCGCTTTAATTCGTCCTGGGGGAAGAAGAACATCCCCACTCCGTAATCCCGCTCTTTGGGTAAAGAAAAACCGAGGGGTGTACAGACCTTGGAGAAAAACCGGTGTGAAATCTGCAACAAGATTCCAACTCCGTCTCCTGTCTTACCCTCGGCGTCCTTGCCAGCTCTATGTTCAAGATTCTCTACGATCTTCAGGGCGTTTGCCACAGTGTCATGGCTCTTGATGCCCTTAATGTTCACCACTGCACCGATTCCGCAGTTGTCATGCTCAAACTGAGAATGGTACAGCCCGGCCTGACGGCCTGCTGATTGAATATTCATGTTGGATGTCCTTTCTTCAATAATTGAGATCCGGAGGCAGCGGCAAGGAAATGCTCTGCAATAATGACTATGGCATAAAAACACAGCCAGAACAGTTCACTGCTGCTCTCTCATTTTAAAGTGCTGTATTACTTTTCTTAATATACATCATTTAGGGAGATTTGTAAATAAAGACTTTTCATGCAATTGTCGGATAATTCGTTAACTTCGATTATAAAATGTAGTTTTCAGAATATTTAAGATGTGAATAAATAAGACAATAAGATAATCACACCTCTGTTCTCCCCCCGGACTTTTACACCCCTTCCCCTGCCCTCACATATACTATATCAAACAAATAACTCAACCAGGAACCAAGCCTATGTATAAACTTTTATCGATCTTTATCCTGATCGCAATCCTTTTTCTTATTCTCAACCACTGCAGAAAAAAGAAGATCATCTGCCGGGTCCGCTGCATGTGCGCAGCTGAAAAATGCCGTCTCCTCAATGAGCTTGCCGAGCCGTTCGGCTTCTGCTACGACCACTGTCAGGATGTCTTCTCCACCAGGACCGATGCCTGGCAGAGGACCTTCGGGTATGGAAAGCTGTACGATCTGGCAGCGCCGTCTATGAATATGGTTCTGGACACGGAACCTGTCTATTTTAACTATCAGAAAAAAACCTGGCTCTTCCAGTTCTGGAAAGGCCAGTACGGAATCACTGCAGGCGCCGAGATGGGAATCTATCACGCCGATACGATCGTTGCCCCCATGCTCCGCGGCCAGACGATGTTCCAGGCTGCGGAGGAAAGAGAAATGCTCCCCATGCGCATCCGGCTGCTCTCTGACTGCTGCGGGCAGATGTTCTGCCTTTCACACATCCACTGGTGGCTGACCGGTTTCCTTGTGGGACGGTGCATTCCTCCTTCTGAAATGACTGCGGAATATACGATCACATTTCCGGATATGGAGATGTGCAGCTCCTTCCTCACCAGCCTGACAGAACTGGGATATGGATGGAATGAAATTGAGCTGGACGGAACCACGCTGCATTTTATCTTTTCCGTCCCGAAGTCTCCCGAATCCCCGCTGTCCCCCGAATGGCGGCAGAAATTTGTGCTCTGGAAAGACCGGCTGCTCTGCAGGATCTATCTCAGATTCACCCGCCCCTTCTCCACCACCGCGGATCGGCTGCTGTACCTGTATTATTATCTGCCGTTCGCGTTCCGCAGGACGATCTGCCCGCGCAAATTTAAAAAGCGTGCCTGGAAAAAATATAACTCCTCCCGCCGGAGCGCTTACTGATGGGGTGGTATGAAAGGATTTCCAATGCATTCCGGGACGCCCCGGTGCTCCCGCTGGACTGCAGTTCTCATTTTGTCCTGTTCAGCGACTGTCACCGGGGCGTGGGTAATTCCAACGATAATTTTTTGAAAAACCAGCATTTATACCTTGCCGCACTCCAGCATTATTTTCAAAAAGGATATACTTACCTGGAACTCGGAGACGGCGATGAACTGTGGGAAAATCATTCCCTCGCCCGGATCATAGATATCCACAATGACGTATTCTGCCTGCTCAGGGAATTTTATCGCCGGGAACGGCTCTATATGCTTTACGGAAATCATGACCACTGTAAAAAAAATGTACGCTACTGTCGACGGCACTGCTCTGCCTTCCACTGCCAGAACCTGTCCGCACAGATGCCCCGCTGGCATATCACGCCGGGCTCCGGACAGCCTCAATGCCGGCAACTCATATCCGGCTCCTGGCAGGCCTCCCATCCGTTTTTTTCACCGGATCCTGTACAGGGAGACAAAGCAGAGCTGCTGCCGGATTTCCGCTTTCTGCCCGGCCTCATCCTGCGCGATACCATTTCCCAAAAAGAAATCTATCTGACTCACGGGCACCAGGCGGATTTTCTGAACAGTACGCTTGCGCCCCTCTCGGGCTTCCTGGTGCGGTACTTCTGGAAGCCGTTAGAGGCGATAGGCGTATCTGATCCGACCAGTGCAGCCCGAAATTATACGAAAAAGCACAAAACGGAAATGCGGCTTGCAGAATGGGCCTCCCAGGAAGGAAAGCTGCTCATCACAGGGCACACCCACCGCCCTATGGCAGGAACTCCGGATTCACCTTATTTTAATACCGGAAGCTGCGTTCATCCGAGCTGCGTTACCTGTATTGAAATCCAGAAACGGCGCATCACCCTGGTAAAGTGGACCATGAAAACGAAAGAAGATCTGTCACTCTATGTGGCACGGGAAGAACTGGAACCGCCGGTATGTCTGGAAAAATTTCCAGATCTTCTAACCTTTTAAAACTGCGCCACCTCATCCCGGCTCGGTATGGACGCGGTCGCCCCGTCCCTGGACACCGCAATGGCCGCAGCCTTTGCCGCCAGCTCCAGCCCTGCCGGAGCCGGCAGCTGTTGAAGCATGGAAGAAATGAAGTACCCGGTAAACGTATCTCCTGCCGCAGTCGTGTCCTTTGTTTCCACCTTAAAAATGCTCTGCCTGTACTGATTTTCCTGATCCTGATACACCGCGCCGTCTCCGCCCAGCGTAAGCACTGCTTTGGCATTCGGATACAGCTCCCGGAGCCTGACCAGGATCCTCTCCGTCTCCTTTTCCCCGGTGATCTGCCATCCTTCGATCTCGTTCATCAAAAACAGAGAGATTTTGGAAAGGTCGCAGGCTTCCAGGTTCCGGTCAAAAGGAGACGGATTGAGGATGATCTCCATTCCCTTTTCATAGGCCTGTTCCACCATATAATCTACAAGGTTCACTTCATTCTGCAGCAAAAGGTAATCGCCTTTTTCAAAATGTGATAACACCTCGTCAATAAATTCCCTGGTCATACTCCGGTTCGCCCCTCCATAGAGCAGGATGCAGTTCTGCCCGTTCTGATCCACCTGAATGATGGTGTGGCCGCTTTTCCCCGGTATCTCGCGGATAAAATCGGTGCATACCCCGCTCTCCCGGCAGGTTTCCAGAAGGATCTTCCCTTCCTCCCCGATCAGCCCCGCATGGTACACCTGGACTCCGGCTCTTGCAAGGGCAATGGACTGGTTTAGTCCCTTCCCGCCGCAAAATGTCTGCATCCCATTGGCCGCAAGTGTCTCTCCTTCGACTACCATATGATCCACCGAATACACGTAATCTAAGTTTAATGATCCAAAATTTAATACTTTCATATCATACACCTCATTTCAAATGCAAACTTCGCCTACATGTCCATCATAAAAAGTCAAATATCCATACAAGCATACCCAAGGGCATCCCATAACCCGTGTCCCGATTGGACAGACGGACTTCATCCGATACCGATAATGTATACCCAAAGCAGGATGCTCCCGGGGATAGCTGCTTCCCAGGAATCAACGGAACATATCCTTTGTCAGCGGAATATTCCCGGAATCCCCGGTCTGATCCGTTCCTTCCGGCTTCTCGTCAATCCTCTGGATCCGCACAAACATCACAGCTCCTACAAATGCACAGGCCACCACGGAAACTGCCAGCCGCAGAAATGCGGTGCAGACCCAGTCCAAAAATCCGGTCTCCGTGATGATAAGTGAAGTCAGATTGGCTGTCACATGGAGCAGGACCGGTGCTTTCAGAGAACCATATTTTTCACACGCATAGGCGAGCAGCATCCCCAGCCCCAAGGCATAGAGGAACTGCACCAGATTCCCATGGCTGAAACCGAACAGGATGGAAATGCTTAAGGACGCCGGAAGAAATCCCATCAGCGCCCTGCACCGTTTGAACAGCAGTCCGCGGAAAAGCAGTTCCTCGGAAACAGGCATGATGATTCCCAGGCAGATCACCTGCACAGCAAAATCCGGAGCATAAAATACTGCCGATGTGTTCTGGTAGCTCTCGCTTACAAATGCCAGGTTTGTCATAACGATCAGCATATTTCCTCCGATACACACGGCGATCCCAAGCAGCAGCGTCCAAATGTACTGGGACAGAGGTGCTTTTTTATTGACCGGAAGATTCTGAAGCAGATCCTGCTTCCTGTCCCTGCGGTACAGAACCGTGAGCACAGGAATGGTCAGGAGCGCCGCTGCCGCAAGCATCTGCACCTGGTAGCGTGCTGCCAGATCCATCAGCGCCGTCTGCATCTGGACCGCCGCGGCCGTAAATTCTTCGTTGGTCATGGAATCCGTCCATGTCACAGATTGTATCACCTCGGGCACAGATACGATGACCAGCACCAGCGACGCGATCATGGCCCCCACAAATTCAACCCCCCAATAGATCAGAAATGGCCCGAACAGATACCAGAATCTGTTTTTTCCCGGAGCTTTATTCATCTTTTTTTCTCCTCACTTTCTCCTGAAGCTCTGCAGATTGCACGACCCAGGCAATCCCGCGCGGCGTGGCTTATATCTCCCTGTCAGGATGCCCCTGGATATACGCCCGGAGCCAAGCTCTCAACTCCGGCTCGTTTCCTTTCAGGGACCCCTGCACCATCTCCGGCTTTCCGCCGCCTCTGCCGGAAAATGCGGCGTTCAGTTCCTTCACCAGATTCCGCAGGTCTATATGGCTGCTTCCGATCACATAACGGTAACCTTCCCGGTCATCTCCGCAGAATACAGCGCACAATTCATGCCCTCTTTCCATCACCAGGTTCATGAGCAGTCTTGGTCCGTCTCCTTCCAGCCCGGACTCAAAC
Source organism: Lachnospiraceae bacterium M18-1 (assembly GCA_000403295.2). Classification (GTDB taxonomy): domain Bacteria; phylum Bacillota; class Clostridia; order Lachnospirales; family Lachnospiraceae; genus Schaedlerella. Next base: position 607,772 of record KE159610.1, read on the forward strand.
AGACAGACCGCGCCTTCCTGGCCGTCGCTTTCCCTGGCCTTGAACCGCAGTATTTCCTTCTGCTGCTCTGCCAGCCTGGTCTTCAGCCGGGCACATTCCTCCCTCAAATGTTCCACAGCCTCCGCCACTTCGTCCTCTTTGGCGCAGAGCGCCGCGGAAATCTGTCTGACGGATGTGGATTTTCTGTCATAATCAGCCAGAGCACGGGATCCGCAGAGCATGGTGACACGGACGCCGCCCTTATACCGCTGCACGTTGGTCAGCTTGATCACCCCGATCTCCCCTGTTTTTTTCACATGGGGAGCGCAGCAGGCGCAGACATCGAAGCCCGGAATCGTCACAATGCGGACCTGCCCCTCGATCTCAATCTTGCTGCGGTAGTCCAGTCCGGCAAGCTCCTCCCGGGAAGGGCAGGAAACCTGGATATCCAGATCTGCCGCAACGGCTTCATTTGCACGGAGCTCGATCTCATGCAGCTCCTCCCGGGTGATCTCCCCGTTAAAGTCCATGGTGCAGTCTGAACTGCCCAGATGGAAGCCTACATTGTCATATCCAAAGCGGGCATGCACCAGTCCGGAGACGATGTGTTCCCCGGTATGCTGCTGCATCTTCATAAAACGCTCCTCCCAGTCGATCTGACCGGACACAGTGCTTCCGACAGGAACGGGCCGGTCTGTGATATGAAATATCTTCCCGTCATGCTCCTGCACATCAAAAACACGGATTCTATTTTCAGGGGTCTCCTGCAGCCATCCGGTATCGGCATATTGTCCTCCCCCTTCCGGGAAAAACGCGGTCCGTCCGAGCACGATCTGATACCGTTTTCCTTCCGAAATATCCTCAGCCCTGCCGGACGTTTCCGGATCTCCTTCTCCCTTCAGGGCATCCGCCGTCCTGCCGGATGCCTTCGTACCACGTTCTCCAACCGGTCCGCATTCCAGCACGACTGCCGTAAATGTCCGCAAATGGCTGTCTTCATAAAATAACTTCTCTGTCATTTTCGTTTTATTCAGGAACTGTGAAAAATACGCTGGCAAAATTGCAAAGCGCACGGTTCACAGTCTCTTACATCCTTTCCGGCGCTTCGAATCCCAGAAGATCAATGCAGACCTCCAGCACCTCTTTTGTCAGCTTCAGAAGGGCGATGTAACCAGCCTTCTTTTCCCCGTCATCTTCCGCCAGTATCCTGGTCTCATGGTAAAATTTGTTAAATGCATTTGCCGCGTCGTAGATATAAGCACAGAGCTTGTGGGGCGCGATTTCTTCATAAACAGTGTTGATCACTTCGTTAAACTTCGCCGTCTCCAGCATCAGCGCCTTCTCGCACTCACTCCCCGGCTCCCTGATCCTAAGCCCGTCCACGGAACCGCCGTTTTCCTGATATTTATTCAAAATGGACTTAATCCGGACAATGGTATACAAAATATAAGGCCCTGTATTTCCCTCAAAAGAAGTAAACCGATCCACATCGAAGATATAATCCTTGGAAGCCTGGTTGGACAGATCCCCGTACTTCACAGCCGCAAGTCCTACGGTCCGGGCCGTTGCTTCTGCCTCTTCTTCAGTCACGGTCCGGTTGTCCATGATCTTCTTCATCATCTCATCCGTGATCTCCCGGAGCAGGTTTTCCAGGCGCATCACGCCGCCCTCCCGGGTCTTGAACGGCTTTCCGTCTTTTCCGTTCATGGTGCCGAAGCCCAGATATTTCAGATCCACCTCCAGGCGCACGATCCCTGTCTTCTTGGCACAGCGGAACACCTGTACAAAATGAAGCTCCTGCCGTTTGTCCACCACATAAATGATCTGATCCGGCTTGTAGAGGCTTTCCCGTTCGATCAGGGTTGCCAGATCCGTCGTGTCATAGAGAGCCGCGCCGTCTGACTTCAGGATCATGCAGGGCGGCACGGCCTTGTTGTCATCCTCTTCAGCCACATCTACCACCAAGGCGCCCTCGTCATAATGCGCAAATCCCTTTTCCTTCAGCATATTGACCATATCCGGGATATACTTCTGTACATCTGCCTCGCCTTTCCAGAGGTCAAAATCCACATTGAGAACGCTGTAATTCTTTTTCAGGTCCGCCACAGACACATTCATAATATGCTGCCAGATTGCCCGGTAGCCCCGGCGGCCGCTCTGCAGAAGGAAGGTTGCCTGCAGGGCTTTCTCCCGATATTCTTCATTCTCCTTTGCATAAGCGCTGGCCGTGGGATAGATTTCCTCCAGCTCCCCGATGGTAAACGGAGCTTCCTCCGGATATTCTCCCTCGTAATCCTCCTGAAAATAAGGCAGGTCCGGTTTTCGCTTTTCCAGCTCTGTAATGATCAGCCCCATCTGATATCCCCAGTCTCCCAGATGGATATCTCCGGTGACCTGATTGCCTTTGAAACGGACGATCCGCTTCACGCTCTCACCGATGATCGCAGAACGAAGATGGCCTACATGAAGAGGTTTTGCCACATTTGGACCTCCGTAATCGATCATAACCGTCTTAGGCTCCTTTTCCTTCTCCACACCCAGGTTCTGTGCCTCTGTCATCTCATTCAAAAATTCCGCCGTAAACCCGGGAGCTGTTTTCAGATTGATAAATCCGGGATTCACCGCCTCCGCGTATGAGAAGACTGTACTCTCCTGCAGGCGGGCCGCCACATCCTTTGCGATCATGATGGGCGCTTTTTTGTAGGCCTTGGCCGCTGCCAGCGCACCATTGCACTGATATTCGCAAAGATCCGGACGGTTCGACAGGCTTACCTTTGCATAAGATTCATCGTATCCCGCTGCCCGGAATGCCTCTTCCATCTCCATTGTAATAAGCTTTAGAAATGTTTTCACTTTTTTCACTCTCCATATGTTTATTTTGCAGCAAGCCAACATCGCAGGCAGATTTTACAGCCTGCTGTTTTAAATCGCTGCTGTTTTTATTTATATCTGGATTTCTCTGTTCTTTTGACATTTTATCATCTATCCCGGATTCTAGCAAGTGTTCGTTGCGTTGAATATTTTTCAAAATAAAGGTTGCTTTTTTCTCCCTGGTCCGCTATAATCTATCTACATAATATTTTTCAAATCATTTTTCTGGGTACGATTTCAGTACCGGCTTTCTCATTTTAATTTCAAGTGGACGCGCAGAAGAAGGGAGAATACATGACATATCAGGAGTTTGTATGCGCTATCGAAAAAAGAATGAATCAGAAACTCGAAGGAGGGATTAAGGCATCACAGTATACGACAGTCAAAAATAATGGAAAAGTAAAGAAAGGGCTGCTCATCGAGGCCCCGGGAGTGAACATTTCCCCCACGATCTATCTGGAGGAATTTTATCATCGTTATCTGGACGGCGAATTGGTCGACGAGCTTGTGCAGGATATCCTCAATTTTTACCGCATTGTAAGATGCGACCGTTCTATGGATACCAACGATATCGAACACTATGACACGATTCAGGACAAGATTGTATTTAAGCTGGTCCACACTGAGAAAAACCGTGAATTGCTGGAAGGCGTCCCCCATATTGAGCTGCTGGACCTAAGTATCGTATTTTATGTCCTGCTGGATGTAAACAGCCAGGGGACCGCTACCATGACGGTGAATAACGAACACCTGCAGTATTGGGACGTGACGGCGGATGAACTGCTCGCGCTGGCCCGCAAAAATGTAACGCGCCTGCTTCCGGCAGAATTGTTTACCATGCAGCAGGCCGTGGATGAAATCCTGCGCGCGGTTCCGGGCAAGCGGAAAAATCTGCTGATTGAATCTGTCACAGAGGCGGATGATTTTATGTATGTGCTATCCAATCCGATCCGCAGCTTCGGCGCAGCCTGCATCGTCTATCCAGAAGTTCTGGACATGGCCGGGCAGGTTCTGGGAGAAGACTACTACGTGCTCCCCAGCAGTGTCCACGAGGTCGTGCTTGTACCTGCTTCAAAGGGTATGAAGCCGGAAGATATGAACGCAATGGTCACAGAGATCAATCAGACCCAGGTAGCTGAAGAAGAGATTTTAAGCAATCACGCATACCTCTATCAAAGGGAGGCCAGAAGGCTGGTCATGCAAAATTCTTTCAATTTCTAAAAGATTTGTCTCAGATTGAAGCTTCTTAATTACAATTCACAGTCATTTCACTCACATGTAAAAAATTAGTTCTTTACTTTTTCCAAAATGTATGATAACATAGTTATTGCATTCCAGAGAGATACTTTTTTCTGGAATGCAATACACGTCTGTAGCTCAGTGGATAGAGCACTGCCCTCCGGAGGCAGGTGCGGCGGTTCGATCCCGCCCAGACGTGTTTTTTTATTTCCGCGGAGCAGCGAGCTGCTCATCCGTTCTATTCCTTTTCAAAAATCACCTTACCCCATTTCTAATCTTTTCCACCTGTACGGTTGCAATCCAAAGTCACATTTTTATGCAATTTATTGTAATGAAAATGCGACTTCGGATTAGCAACCTACCTCATTAATGAGTAAAATGTGACTGCGTTAGCAGGCACAAAAGTACGAAGCACGGATTTTACGAATGAATGAGGTGGTTTGGATGCTCAAAGAGCATCCAACCGTACAGGTTGAATCTTTTCTTGCAACTCCGGATCAAATTCTCCGTTTCGCAACATTTCAATCTCATATTTGTATGGCGCATAGGACATTTTCTTATTTTCTAAATCCGGTATATACGGCGTCTCCAGGATTTTGGGGACAGTCTCAAAATCCGGATGATGCACGATCGCATTCAAGGCTTCAAATCCGATCTCCCCGAATCCGATATTCGCGTGCCTGTCCTTTGCGGCGCCGGGCATATTCTTGCTGTCGTTGATGTGGAATACGGCAATCTGGTCTTTTCCCAGAAGCTGGTCAAACTCCCGGATCACATCATCAAAATGATGAATGATATCGTATCCGCTGTCGCTGGTATGGCAGGTATCAAAGCAGACCCGCAGCTTCTCATTATATACAACACCGTCATAGATTCTTGCCAGTTCCTCGAATGTGCGGCCCACCTCGGAGCCCTTTCCTGCCATGGTCTCCAATGCGATGCAGCAGTCCGTGTCTCTGGTCAGGACCTCGTTCAGTCCTTTCACGATCTGAGAGATTCCCGCGTCTGCGCCTTCCCCCACATGAGCGCCCGGGTGCAGGATCAAAATATGGCTTTTGCAGGCGATCGTCCTCTGAATCTCCTTTTCCAAAAACTCCACTCCCAGCTGAAAGGTCTCCGGCTTTACGGAGTTGCCCAGGTTGATGATATAAGGAGCATGGACAATGATCTCCTCAATGCCGTGTTCCCTCATGTATGCCCAGGCCGGCTCTATATTCAGCTCGTCCAGCTCCTTCCTGCGGGTATTCTGCGGTGCGCCGGTATAGAACATAAACGTATCCGCCCCGTAAGAAACCGCCTCCTTAGCGGAACCAAGCAGCATCTCCCTGCCACTCATTCCTACATGTGAACCAAGTTTTAACATATCTGACATCCTTTCCTTGTACGCCGCAGTGCGCATCCCCCGGAGGGTCTTATAGGAGACAACGTTTCATAAAGATAAAAAGTGTGTGCCTGGACGCACACTCGCGCCGGAGCGCAGCTGCGGCAGCAGCTATTTTCCTTATGCGCGCAGTGCGCATCCCCCGGAGGGTCTTATAGGAGACAACGTTTCATATAAGATAAAACAGGACACCTCACCCATCCCGGATGAAATATCCTGCTTCATTTTCATAATACATGCCCTGCGGTATTCCAATCTGCTGTATTGCCGTTCAGTTCTTGACATACCGTCCCAAATCTTACCGAATCCGGCCGAAAACATCACACATGAGCAAAAAGCAGAGAAGCGCAGCCTCGACAGACAGCTTTGCCGGCTACTTTTTCGCATGTGTGTGAAGTGGCTGTGAATAATAACTCCCGGACTTCTCCCCTGCCATTATACTCTTGACAGATATTCTCCGGTACGTGTATCGATCTTCAGCACATCCCCAGTCTCTACAAACAACGGCACCATAACGGTGGCTCCCGTCTCTACGGTAGCCGGCTTTGTCGCGCCCTGAGCGGTATCGCCCTTAAAGCCCGGCTCGGTCTCTGTGATTGCCAGTTCTACGAAAAGAGGCGGCTCTACGGAAAATACATTTCCCTTGTGGGAACAGATCTTCACGTTCTCATTCTCCTTGACAAACTTCAATGCGTCGCCTACCACTTCAGCGTTCAGAGCGATCTGATCGTAAGTCTCAACGTCCATAAAATTATATAAATCCCCATCCTGGTACAGGTACTGCATCTCCTTCCTGTCGATATGGGCTTTTGGGAACTTCTCGGTGGGCCGGAAGGTCTTCTCTACCACACCGCCGCTGATGATATTTTTCAGCTTTGTTCTGACAAATGCCGCACCCTTGCCCGGCTTAACATGCTGAAATTCCAATATCTGGTAAATATTTCCGTCGATCTCAACGGTAACACCATTCTTAAATTCTCCTGCTGCGATCATATATAATCCTCCTTTAATTCTCGCTGTGTTACATTTTATAATAATTTCCGGCTTTTTTCAACCTTTTTTTATATTCCCCGAGTCATTCTTTGCTTTCTTTTATAAAAATACAACACGATCCGCTCCAGATAACGCTTCAGAATAATCTGGATCTCTTCCCTGGGATACATCGGTTTGACCAGGATATTGCGGATTCCGGTCCGTTTTGCGCCCCACACATCGGTAAACAGCTGATCCCCTACAAAAATCGTATTGGTCCGGTCCGTATCCATCATCTCCATGGCACGGATGTAATTCTTGCGCGACGGCTTGTGTGCGTTGAAAATGTACTTTGTCCCGATCTCCTCATTGAACATCTTCACTCTGGGCTCCTGGTTGTTGGAGATCAGGCAGGAGGCAAATCCAATCGATTCCAGCCTGCGGAACAGTTCCTTGGCCCTTGTGTCCGCAGGCGCGCCGTGGGGAACCAGGGTATTGTCGATATCAAAGATCACGCCCCGGTATCCCTCTTCATATAACTTTTCAAAAGGTATGATATAGGTGGAAGCCACATATTCATCCGGAAAAAACATCTCAAACATATCCCTGTCTCCTTTCCTGGAAATGCGGAAACCAGATCTGCGGCACAGCCGGCTCTCTCTGGAGCGTGTTTGAAAATTCATTCCTATAATCTGATGCAAAGTGGAACGACATCTTGTAGAAAGCAATTTTCAAACACGCTCTGGAACATCATCGCATTAATAATCAAGTAGTAATGCACCGGCCATTATACGAGTTCTGGTATCCGTTTCTCCATATGGCATATGGACCGCTACAGCTTCGCGATCAGCTCCTCGCAGATCTGAAGCACGCTCTTGCCGTCCGTGTAGATTACAATATCCGCCGCCTTTTCATATTTTTCCCGGCGCTTTTCCATCAACTCCGTAATAAATTCTACATTGTTATTTCCATTCAGGACCGGACGGTCGGTGCTGTCCTTCACACGCTCGTAAATCGTATGAGGACTTGCCGTCAGAAGCGCTACGCGCCCGTTTTTCTTCATCTCCACCACATTTTCTTCCCGGAGCGCCGCGCCGCCTCCGCAGGAAATCACCGCGCGCTTCCGAAGCTGCATCTCTTTCAAAAGCTGAGTTTCCCTGTTGCGGAAATATTCTTCCCCATAGGTGGCAAAGATATCCGGGATGCTCATGCCTTCCCGCTCCGCGATCACCTGGTCCATCTCCACCACATCCATGGCAAACATCGTGCTCAGGTATTCGGAAACTGTCGTCTTTCCGGCCCCCATAAAGCCGATCAGGACAATATTGTAGTCAAACAGCCGCCTTGCCTGGATCCGTTTGCTGTTCCTGACAATCTCAGAAAAGACATTTTCAATCTCGTTCTGGTAGCGGTGGCCCTCCAGCCGTTCCTGCCGTCTCTTCTCCTGCTTTTCCTCCTGTGCAGGCTGCAGGACCGGCATGCCGTACTCCTGCTTATAGGCCATGATCTTTTCTATAATCGTATTACGCTCTTCAAGAACGTCAATGATCCTGTCGTCGCACATGGCAAGCTGTTCCCGGTACATCTCCAAATCATTCATCCTGCTTCTCTTCTCCCTTTCGCGGATCTCCTTTTCCTCAGTTTCCTGACAATCCGCTTATTCTTCTTTACTCTTAGTTTTCAGCGCGGCATTCACGTCAGCCTTGAAGAGCTTCCACGCATCTTCATTTTCCACAAAATACTTGGGACAGTTCTTTTCCGTCACATCATAATGCCGGATGACTGCTTCCGCATCCAGGTTATATTTTGCACACAGAAACGCTGTCAGACGTACCATGGAAATATAAGTCTCCTGATTGAACTTTCCCGTAGCATCGGGATGGCAGCACTCAATAGAAACGGTATCATGGTTGCGTTCATTGGACGCGTATGCCACCTCCTGGGTCGGGATACACTGTACGATCTCTCCATCCAGACCCACGATAAAATGGCTGCTCACAGAGGCTCCGTGCCCGTCCTGCAGGCTGTTGAAATAATCCCGGTTCTGCTGCGCCGTGCTCCCCGGATTCGCCGTATAATGAATCACAATCCCAGCAACGGAATCTACTTCCGTTCCCGGCCTGGAATAATCATTCACATCAAGAAGCTGGACGCTGATCTCCGGCTCCGACGCATCCAGCTTTAGTCCGCTGGTCTCTGCTTCCTCGGCGGAACAGCGGGTGAGCAGGAACATCGCCAGCAGAGTCAGCAGCACTCCTGCGGCAATTCCAGCCAGAAAACTTTTTGGCTCCAGGTTTACACTCACTTTCAGCTTCCGGCTGCTTTTCTTCTTCCGCCTTTTTTTCTTTCGCTTCCCGTTATGCTTCGGAGTCTTCCCCGTGCTTCTCTGTACTGTGCCGGCCGATCCAGTATTTTTCAGCTCTATACTGCCTGAATCTATACTGTTCCGCCCGATTCCTTTCTGTTCCGTACTCTCCTGTTCCATCTTTATCTGCTCCGTACTTTTTTCCTTGCCTCTCCTCCACGCCGGTCACTGCACTGATCTGTCGGGAGGATGCTCATAAAAGCGCTTTCTTATTCATCCACACTGTAATTCGGCGCTTCCTTCGTAATATGGATATCATGAGGATGGCTTTCCTTCAGCGAAGCAGCAGAGATCTTCACGAACTGTCCGTTCTGCTTCAGTTCTTCAATGGTCGCTGTTCCGCAGTATCCCATACCGGACCGGAGGCCTCCCATAAGCTGGAATACCGTATCCTCCACGGTTCCCTTATATGCCACACGTCCTTCCACGCCTTCCGGAACCAGCTTTTTTGCATTCTCCTGGAAATACCGGTCCTTGCTGCCGTTCTCCATAGCCGCAATGGATCCCATTCCACGGTATACTTTATATTTTCTTCCCTGATACAGTTCAAATGTTCCCGGACTTTCGTCACACCCTGCAAAGATACTTCCCATCATACATACATTGGCTCCTGCCGCGATTGCTTTCGTCATATCTCCGGAATACTTGATACCTCCGTCTGCAATGATCGGGATTCCATATTCTTTTGCCGCCCCATAGCAGTCCATCACAGCTGTGATCTGAGGAACACCGATTCCCGCAACAACACGGGTGGTACAGATGGAACCAGGTCCGATCCCTACCTTCACCGCATCTACTCCGGCCTCGATCAGTGCCTTTGTGGCATCAGCTGTGGCCACGTTGCCGGCAATGACCTGAAGCTCAGGGAACTTTTCCTTTACCATACGGACTGCCTGCAGCACGTTGGCGGAATGCCCGTGAGCGGAATCCATGACGATCACATCCACCTTGGCATCTACAAGAGCCTCCACACGATCCAGACAGTTGGCCGTGATCCCGATAGCCGCGCCGCAGAGCAGACGCCCCTGAGCATCCTTTGCGGAATACGGGTACTTGATCTGCTTCTCGATGTCCTTGATGGTGATCAGCCCTTTCAGATTACCGTATTCGTCCACGATCGGCAGCTTTTCTTTTCTTGCCTTCGCAAGGATCTGCTTTGCCTCGTCCAGTGTAATCCCTTCCCGGGCTGTGATCAGGCCTTCTGAGGTCATGCTTTCTTTAATTTTTTTGGAGAAATCTGTTTCGAATTTTAAATCACGGTTTGTGATGATCCCGACAAGCTTCCTGCCCTCAGTTACCGGGACACCGGATATACGGAACTTTGCCATCAGATCGTTGGCGTCCTTCAATGTATGCTCCGGTGAGAGATAAAACGGATCAGTAATGACCCCGTTTTCAGACCTTTTTACCTTGTCCACTTCCTCTGCCTGCTGCTCTACAGACATGTTCTTGTGGATGATGCCGATTCCGCCCTGACGTGCCATCGCGATGGCCATACGATACTCAGTTACCGTGTCCATCCCTGCACTCATCATCGGAATATTCAGCTTAATGTTCTTTGTCAGATTCGTCGACAAATTAACCTGGTTCGGAATCACTTCCGAATATGCGGGTACCAACAGCACATCATCAAATGTAATACCTTCTCCAATAATTCTGCCCATGACTTTACCTTCCTCTCCTTTTGTATTGGGGAAATCCCGAAACATTTGAAACTTTTCCTATGTATGATCCGCCTGGCAAAATGTCTCTGTAATGAATACAGACTTTTAACGTTCGAATCATAGGTATTTTATCTGATATGGTACAAAAATTCCGAAGGGTTGTCAAGTGCTTTTTTTGCGCAAAGCAAAAAGAGCGGTTAGATGATCTTTGGATCATCCAACCTGCTCATTCATTCGCGATAACTGCGGATTACATCATTCCCATTCCGCCTGCGCCGCCTGCCGGCATTGCCGGAGTATCTTCCTTGATCGTCGCTACAACGGATTCTGTTGTCAGCAGGGTGGAAGCAACGCTTGTTGCATTCTGCAGCGCGCTTCTTGTTACCTTCGCCGGATCCAGGATTCCTTCTTTTACCATGTCCACATACTCTTCCTTGTATGCGTCAAAGCCCATGCCAACCTCGGACTCTCTTACTTTATTTACGATCACAGAGCCTTCCAGCCCCGCGTTGCTTACGATATGATACAGCGGAGATTCCAGAGCCTTCAGGATGATCTTCGCTCCGGTCTTCTCGTCTCCGTCCATCTCCTCTGCCAGCTTCTCAACCTGCTTTGCAGCGTGGATATATGCGGAACCGCCGCCTGCGATGATACCCTCTTCTACTGCTGCCCTTGTAGCATTCAGAGCATCTTCCATCCGAAGCTTTGCTTCCTTCATCTCGGTCTCGGTTGCAGCTCCTACGCGGATCACTGCTACGCCGCCTGCAAGCTTTGCAAGTCTCTCCTGCAGCTTTTCTTTGTCAAAATCAGAAGTAGTCTCTTCAATCCCCTTCTTAATCTGAGCCACTCTGTCAGCAATCGCCTGCTTGTCGCCGGAGCCGTCTACGATCACAGTATTTTCCTTCTGTACCTTGACAGACTTCGCGCGTCCGAGCTGATCCATAGTTGTATCCTTCAGATCCAGCCCAAGCTCTTCGGAGATGACCTGTCCGCCTGTCAGGATCGCGATATCCTGCAGCATCTCTTTTCTTCTGTCGCCGTATCCCGGAGCCTTGACCGCCACTACATTGAAGGTTCCGCGCAGCTTGTTCACGATCAGAGTGGTCAGCGCCTCTCCTTCGATATCTTCTGCGATGATCAGAAGTCTTGCTCCAGACTGTACTACCTGCTCCAGAAGCGGAAGGATATCCTGGATATTGGAAATCTTCTTATCTGTAATGAGGATGTACGGATCTTCCAGAACGGCTTCCATCTTCTCCATATCTGTTGCCATATATGCGGAAATATATCCTCTGTCAAACTGCATACCTTCTACCAGATCCAGCTCTGTCAGCATTGTCTTGGATTCCTCAATAGTGATCACGCCGTCGTTGGAAACCTTCTCCATTGCGTCTGCTACCATTGCTCCAACGTTCTCGTCCCCTGAGGAAACTGCAGCTACTCTTGCGATCTGCTCTTTTCCGGTTACCTTGCTGCTCATCTCAGCGATAGCTTCCACGGCTTTATCCGTTGCCTTTTTCATACCCTTGCGGAGTACGATCGGGTTTGCGCCTGCTGCCAGGTTCTTCATGCCTTCATTGACCATAGCCTGTGCAAGTACGGTTGCGGTTGTAGTTCCGTCGCCTGCTACGTCGTTGGTCTTAGACGCAACTTCCCGGATGAGCTGTGCTCCCATATTCTCAAACCCGTCTTCCAGTTCGATCTCTTTTGCGATGGTCACGCCGTCGTTTGTGATCAGCGGAGCGCCGAAAGACTTATCCAGTACCACGTTTCTTCCCTTTGGTCCCAGTGTTACGCTTACGGTATCTGCAAGCTGGTTCACACCTTTTTCCAATGCTGCTCTGGCTTCTGCGCCAAATTTAATTTCCTTTGCCATTTTTCATTCACCTCATATCATCATCTATCATTTTTATGCTGCGTATCTGTTATATCAGTTACTATGCCTCTACGATTGCCAGGATGTCATTCTGCTTCACGATAATAAACTTCTCTCCGTCCAGCTCCACGTCTGTTCCTGCGTACTTGGAGTAGATGACTTTGTCTCCCTCCTTCACCTGCATGGTCACTTCTTTTCCATCTATGATTCCGCCGGGTCCGACTGCAACGACTTCTGCTTCCTGCGGCTTCTCCTTCGCCTGCCCTGGAAGAACGATACCGGACTTCGTTGTTTCTTCTGCTTCTAACTGTTTTAATACAATTTTGTCACCTAATGGTACTAACTTCATTGTAATTCCTCCTTCAAACATTTTCTTTGTTAGCACTCATTTCATCTGAGTGCTAACCCATGAATATAAAATAGCACTACACCGACGATTTGTCAACAATGTTTCCAAATTTTTATAATTAGTTTATAAACCTTTTTTCCGACACACTGTAAAAACCGTTTTCGATCCGGAATGTGATCATGTTCCCGGCCTCTGACCGATAGCGTTCTTTTACCACTCCGGTACAGTACAGAAGCTCCTTTTTGGTAGAAATGTAGCACTGATACTTGGCATCCAGGGAGATCACCGTCAGGTCTTCCTCCGTTAACTCTAAGTATATGTAATCTTCCTCCATGTCATACCTGTATACTTTACACTTATGCGTCGTATCATCCAGCGCAACATCTGCAGATATCGTCTTTGCCATCCGTAAGTCTACCGAATTTCCCTCAAACATTATGTCCTCCTCCTATGATTTGTAATCCAATAACTGCGCAAATTGATTGCCGGGTACAGCCAGCCTGTTTTTGCAGATTGAATTTTTGCCTGCCGGTATCATTTTTTCTGATACTGCCTATGCAGATTTTTCCTGCAATGCTTTTGATATCTTTCGAAAAAAAGGATATCAGAATCCTGACATCCCTTCTTCCTCTCACACTCTTTCTTTCTTGATCTTTTCCAATTCTGTAAATACATATTCATTCAGAACCTTTATGTACGTTCCCTTCATTCCTGATGAACGGGATTCGATCACCCCGGCGCTTTCGAACTTTCTCAATGCATTGACGATCACAGAACGGGTAATCCCCACTCTGTCCGCAATCTTGCTGGCCACCAGGATCCCTTCCGTATCCCCCAGCTCTTCAAAAATATGAAGGATAGCTTCCAGCTCTGAAAATGACAGCGTACCGATAGCAGACTGAACGATATGCTCCTTCCTGGATTCTTCTGCGCTTTCCTCATTCACAGAACGGAGCATCTCGAGTCCGACAACGGCGGTCCCATATTCACTTAAAATAATATCGTCAATCTCATAAAGCGCATCCTGCTTGTATACAAATAATGTTCCCAGCCGTTCCCCTGCAATATCGATCGGCGTGATGATAGCCTGATACCCCTTTACAGCCTCCGGTGAAAAACCAAGTGTCTCCAGATTGACATTTTCCTTCGTAGACAAGATGCTGAGGAGCCGTTCATTGAGCATCTCGTCAATATGTGCTCCCACAGACTCCGCGATCAGCTCTTCGATCCCCTTGATCCTGGAAGAACCACTGACTCCCAGTATCTTGCCCTTTTTACTGACCACCAGAACATTCGACTCCAGAATATCTGTCATTACTGCACAGATATCATTAAAGACCACCTTGCTGGAATTGTTATTATGAAGCAGTTTATTGATTTTTCTTGTTTTATCTAATAATTGTACACTCATCAGCTTCCTCCACATTTTATCAAAGACCGTTTTCTTCGGGTAAGTTCCTATGGAACAAAAGTCTCTTTTGCAGCGGTTAATTGTATACACAACTCACTACATTTACCAGATAAAACCATGTTATCATACAATTTTCGAAATATCAATTAAAATGTGAATATATATTACAGGAAATATCAAATAATTGTTACAGTTCACGACCTGACCTGCCGCGAACTGTAACACAACTATTCTAATCTCCCTGCTTTTTATTTCTCACATAGCCGCATTTTTCGTCTGCGCAGACCAGCTTATTTCCTTTTTCTACCATATATCCGCCGCATTCCGGGCATTTTTCTGCGGAAGGCTTCTGCCAGGACATAAAATCGCATTCTGGATTATCCTCACAGCCATAATACTTTCTGCCCTTTTTCGTTTTGCGGATGACGATCTCCTTGCCGCAGACCGGACAGGGAACCCCGATCTTCTCCAGATAGGGTTTGGTATTGCGGCAGTCCGGGAAGCCCGGACAAGCAAGAAACCTGCCGTGAGGACCGTATTTGATCACCATATTGCGGCCGCATTCCTCACAGACCACATCTGTCACTTCATCCTCTATGGTCACGCTTTCCTGTTCCTTCTCCGCCACCTGGACGGCCTCGTCCAGATCCGGATAGAAATTACGGATGACCTCCTTCCACGGCACCCGGCCTTCCTCCACCATATCCAGAAGCCCTTCCATATTGGCTGTAAAATGGATATCCACAATGCTCGGGAAGGACTGTTTCATGATGTTGTTGACCACCTCCCCGATCTCCGTCAGATAGAGGTTCTTTCCTTCTTTTGTGATATACCGTCTTCCCAGAATCGTACTGATGGTCGGCGCATAGGTACTGGGCCGTCCGATTCCCTGCTCTTCCAGAGCCTTCACCAGCGTCGCCTCTGTATAATGGGCAGGCGGCTGGGTGAAATGCTGCTTCGTCTCGAAGTCCTGCCTGGTGAGCTCGGAATCTTTCTGCAGGCCGCCTACCAGCACATTGCTCTCTTCCTTTTCCTCGTCCGCTTCCATATATACGGAACGGAATCCTTCGAATGCCACTCTGGATGCGGAAATGGTAAAGACATACTTTCCTGCTCCGATCCTGACCGATGTGGTCTCAAACCTTGCCGGCTGCATCCGGCTTGCCGTAAAGCGCTTCCAGATCAGCTGGTACAGCCGAAACTGGTCGCGGGAAAGTGAATCCTTCAAGGCGGCCGGAGTCCGGGTGATATCAGAAGGACGGATGGCTTCGTGGGCATCCTGGATCTTCTTTTCGGTCTGCTTCGCCGTACTACCGGACGCGGCATATTCTTCCCCATAGGTCCGGGCAATATATTCTCTTGCCGCTGCATCCGCCTCGTCCGAGATCCGGGTAGAGTCTGTACGCAGATAGGTGATCACACCTACAGTTCCGTTTCCCTTGATATCGATCCCTTCATATAGCTGCTGAGCGATCCGCATGGTCTTCTGCGTACCAAAATTCAGCGCCTTTGCCGCTTCCTGCTGCAGCGTACTGGTTGTAAAGGGCAGAGGGCTCTTCCGAACCCGCTCTCCCTTTTTGATATCGATGATGTGGTACTGCTCCTCTTCCACTTCCTTCAGGATCTGATCCAGTTCTTCCCTGGAACGAATCTCCATTTTCTGCTTTTCCGTTCCATAGAACTTTGCCGTCAGCGGGCGCTTTTCACCTTTTACACGAAGTATGGCGTCCAGTGACCAATACTCCTTGGGAATAAACGCATCGATCTCCGCCTCCCGGTCTGCAATGATCCGCAGAGCCACGGACTGCACTCTTCCGGCGCTTAAGCCCCGCTTCACCTTTGCCCACAGGAGAGGGCTGATCCGGTATCCTACCATCCGGTCCAGGATGCGGCGTGCCTGCTGGGCGTCCACCAGATCCATGTTGATATCCCTGGGAGCCTTGAGCGCAGATTTTACGGCATTTTTCGTGATCTCGTTAAATGTGATCCGACGCATCTTTTTCTCGTCCAGCTTCAGAGCCGATGACAGATGCCAGGAAATAGCTTCCCCCTCGCGGTCCGGGTCGGTTGCCAGATAGACCTTGTCAGCCTTTTTGACTTCCTTGCGCAGACCTGCAAGGATATCCCCCTTTCCACGGATGGTAATGTACTTCGGATCATAATCATTCTCCACATCGATTCCCATCTGGCTTTTCGGAAGATCACGGACATGCCCGTTTGAGGCCGCGACCGTATAATTATTGCCTAAGAATTTTTTGATTGTCTTCACCTTGGCAGGCGACTCCACAATCACTAGATAATGTGCCATGTAAACCTTTCCTCCCCGCGGAAGATCTGCCACCGAAGATCTTCCGCATATGATTCGTCTGACCAGCCTGCAAAAAAGAGCCCGGAAGCAAACAGGAACTCTCAGCACACTGATCATAGTATAAATACCAGATTATATTCTGGCATAATAATTTTTCGAGATTTCTTTGATATATCCTTTGATCTCCAGGGAAACCAGTGTCTCCAGTACCTTCTGGACCGAAAGCCCGGATTCGTCCGCGATCTCTCCAATATTCCTGGGATAAAGAACAACTGAACTATACACCATATTTTCCAGACTTTCAAGCATTTTTTTCGCTTCTGTATTTTTTTCCTGAATATTTCTTCCAGAAAGCCCCAGTTCCTCCAAAAGGATTTCCGGAGAGGTCAGGATTCCCGCCCCCTGCCTGATCAGCTGATGGCATCCCTGGCTCAGACTGCTGTCCACAGGTCCCGGCAGGGCATAGACGTCCTTTCCCTGCTCCAGCGCCATATCTGCCGTGATCAGCGAGCCACTTTTTTCTCTGGCTTCCACTACAAGCACCAGGTCGGACAGACCGCTGATGATCCGGTTCCTCTTTGGAAAATGATAGGCCCGCGGAACTGTCCCCGGCGGAAGCTCTGAGAGGATCCCGCCCCCCAGTTCCAGAATATCGCCGTACAGGCCGATGTTCTCCCGCGGATAGCAGATATCCACCCCGCTGCCCAGTACGGCAAAGGTCTTTCCCTGTCCCACCAGCGCCCCCCGCTGGCTGATCCCGTCTATGCCCCGGGCAAGGCCGCTGATGACCTGGACTCCATGCCTGGACAAAAACTCTGCAAATTCATAGGCATACTTTTCCCCATATCTGCTGCAGTTCCTTGCACCTACAATGGCAACGCTGAAAAGCTGTTCATCCGGAAGGCTTCCTTTTATATACAGGGCGTAAGGTTTGTCCGGAATATCCGCCAGCTTCTTCGGATATTCCGGATCCTGGCAGGTCACAAACCGGATCTGCTTTTTTATGAGGCTGGTGTACTCTCCCTGCAAGTCCCATATTTTTTTCGCCTGAATCATTGTATTACAGTCCTTTTCATTTAAGAACTGAAACCGGCGTAAAGTTGTTTCTTCTATATAATAGACTTCCTCCGCTGATTTCATGTATGAGTGGAGCAAAGATTTTTTCCGGTCTGCAACAGGAAGAGCCGCCAGCCAGTATTCATATTTATCCATACTATCTCCCCCAATATTTTTTGTCGAATGTACGGTATCCCACTGCTTCTTTTAAATGCTTTGCCTGAATCTGTTCTTCTCCGTCCAGATCGGCAATGGTCCGGGCGACCTTTAAAATCTTGTGATAGGTCCGTGCGGTCAGCCCGAGACGGGAAAATGCCTGCTTCATGAGCTTTTCTTCCGCTTCCCCCAGCACGCACCACTGGTTCGTCTCCCGAACACCCAGCATGGCGTTCGTCAGGACGCCGGTTCCCTGGTAGCGCCGGTTCTGCACCTCCCTGGCGCGGCAGACCCGTTCCCGGATCGCAGCGGAAGTTTCTTCCTGCCCCCCGGTACGAAGCGATTCATACTCTACCCGGGGCGCTTCCACACAGATATCCATCCGGTCCAGGAAGGGCTGGCTGAGCTTCCCCAGATAGTGCTGAATCTGTCCGGGTGTGCAGGTACACCGGTTCATGTCCGGATAACAGCCGCAGGGACAGGGATTCATAGCCGCCACCAGCGTAAAATTTGCCGGAAACAGGTAGCTCCCCTGGCTTCTGGTAATCCGCACCTGATGATCCTCCAGCGGCTGACGCAGCACTTCCAGCACATTTTTTTGAAATTCCGGCAGTTCATCCAGAAACAGCACCCCCTCATGGGCCAGGCTGATCTCTCCCGGAACCGGTATCTTTCCGCCTCCTGCAAGGGCCGCCTTGGTGGAGGTATGGTGGACACTCCGGAAAGGGCGATTCTGGATCAGGGGGCTTTCGCTGTCCAGCATTCCCAGGATACTGTAGATCTTCGTAACTTCCATACTTTCTTCCAGCGTCATGTCGGGAAAGATGGTGGGAATCCGCTGTGCGGTCATGGATTTCCCACTTCCCGGAGGGCCTATGAGGAGCAGATTGTGTCCTCCTGCCACCGCGACCTCCGCCGCACGTTTCACTGCCGCCTGGCCGCAGATATCTTTGTAGTCCAGGCTGTGGGCAGACGCCTCCCGCTGTTCCGATGCAGGATAGGGCTCCGGCGCGATCCGGACTTTTCCGCTCAGATATTGATAAGCTTCCTCCAAACTCTCCACTCCGATCACGTCAATCCCTTTGACCAGCGCGCCTTCCGCCGCATTGATACGGGGCACCATACAGGTATGGATTCCCGCGTCCCTGGCCTGCGCCACGATCGGCAGGATGCCGGGCACCTTCCGTACCTTGCCGTCCAGGCTCAATTCGCCCATGATCAGCATGGAATGAACCGACCCAGAGTCCAGTCTGTTCAGGGAGAGCAGGATACTGACTGCAATGGGCAGGTCGAAGGCCGCCCCCCGCTTCTTCATCGTTGCCGGCGCCAGATTGATGACCGTCTTTTTTGCCGGGAAATCCAGGCCGGAATTTCGGATTGCTGTACGCACCCGTTCCGCCGCCTCCTTCACCTCCGACGAAAGGTATCCCACCATTTGAAACGCCGGAAGGCCGTTGCTCACATCCGCCTCCACATTGACAAATTCCACTTTCAGTCCGAACATAGAGGCCGACAATACTGTGCTGAAGCTCATTCATACACTTCCTTTCTTTTTTCATACCCTGTATCTGCAATACGTCATTTTTTATCTGTGGATCAGGCTGAATCTTAATTTCCGCAAACAGAAAAAATCCGCACTGCCGATCGCTGTTTTCAGTTGCCACAAGTTGATGGATCTTGGCCGAAACGGCCGGATTGCCCGGTACAGAAAGTACCGCTTGATGTTTGTTATCATATCTTATCTGACTGTGGATTGTCAACCTCTTTTTTGAGCATATATAACAATTTTAGGTGGAAAAGCACAAAATCCCATATTTCCACATAAACTATATCAAATGTGCCAAGAGGTGTCGTCTTGAAATCATTTCCCAATCCCCTCACTCCTTCGGAAGAGAAATACTATATCCAGAAATATACGGAAGGAGACCTTCATGCAAAGCATATCTTGATCGAACGGAATCTACGGCTCGTCGCACATGTGATTAAAAAGTACCAGTACCTGGAAGAAGACCAGGAAGATCTGATCTCCATCGGAACGATTGGGCTGATCAAAGCAGTCGCTACATTCAACGCAGAAAAAGGGAACCGTCTGGCGGCATATGCCTCCAAATGTATTGACAATGAGATCCTGATGTATCTCCGGTCCCGGAAAAAAACATGCAGGGAGATCTCCCTGTATGAACCGATCGGCACGGACCGGGAAGGAAATGAGATCAAGCTTTATGATATCATTGAAACAGAAGAAGAGGACGTTCCGGAACGGCTTTACCTTAAGGAAAATATCCAGAAGCTGTATGAGAAAGTAGAAAATGAGCTATCCCAGCGGGAAAAGCTGGTATTGAAAATGCGGTACGGACTGTATAACGGGGAAGAATACACCCAGAGGGAAATCGCCCGCCAGCTCGGGATCTCCCGTTCTTATGTATCCAGGATTGAAAAAAGCGCAGTGGAAAAGCTGCGGATTTTTTTTCATACCTGAAATAAGAAGACTGTATGATATTTCAATGATATTATACAGTCCTCCTCTTTACATATTCACTCTTTTGGCTCGTTACGGGAATAAAACCGCTTCCTTCTCCTCCCGGAATGGTTTCGCCAGGATAAACACCCACTCAAAAAATGTCATTTCCTCCACCTCTGCTATAAGTCTTTACAGAGTCCCTGTAAATACATTGTGTTTTTAAACGGATCTTTTTGGGAAAATCCGAATAATCGCCCTGGATCCGCCGGTACAGCAGATCACATGCGGCGTTTGCCATTTCCTCCAGCGGCTGACGGACCGTAGTCAGCCTGGGCCGGACCATGACGGACAGTTCAAAATCATCAAACGACACAACCGACAACGCTTCCGGTACCCGGATATCCAGATTGTGTACCGCTGCCATCGCTCCCAGGCACATGTCATAGTTGCTGACAAATACAGCCGTAGGCTTCTCCTCCAGCTCCCACAGCTTCATGATCCCTTTGTAACCGGACTGATACGTAAAATCACCTGGTATCAGGTATTCCTGCCTGACCGGATATCCATAATCCTCCATTACACGGTAGTAACCCCGAAGACGTTCCTGGGCTGTCAGCTTATGCTCCGGTCCCTTGATGATGGCAATCCGCTGGTGCCCGGATTCGATCAGGTGTTCCACGCTCTGATAGACGCCCCCGCAGCAGTCAACCTGCACACAATCTGTCTGCATCTCCCCGCTGTTCTCTTCCACGACCAGTACCGGAACATTCTGATCCACAGCCTTTTTTAAACAATCCTCTCCGGCAGCGATTGGGGATGAAATAATCCCGTCTACGCCCCGTTCCAGCAGATAATCCAGATAGTCCTCGATCTGGACCCCATTTTCTTCGTATGTTGCAAAGATCACGGAATATCCAAGATTCCGAAACCGCTTCTCGATCCCGCTGACGATCGCTGCTGTATGGGGGGAGTTTACCTGACCCGTTACCAGCCCGATCATATAAGTCTTTGAAGTCCTCAGCCCCCTGGCCGAACGATTCGGGGAATACCCGAGCTTCTGCACTGCCGCCTCGATCAGGACCCGGTTCTCGAGGCGCACTGTTCCGCCGTTCATATATTTAGAGATGGTAGAGATCGCGAGGTTCGTTTCCTTCGCCACATCCTTGATCGTCACAGCCATATGCCCTTCCCCCTTCCATTCTCCATCCCGCCGGAGTGCCGTCCGGCTTTTCTTTCTTCATTCCTCATATAATGATACCACATTCTGCCTATACCCTGCCCGCATATCCTCTGCCCGCCCCGTCACTGAATCGGCCGGATGTTACAGGTCACACCTTGACCAGGCGTGCCCTGTAACTCAGGCCGCCATTTAAAATTGCCTTCGGCAATGGGCGGCCTGAATACCAGCTTTTATGTGCATCCTCCCGACCAATCAGCATGGTGATTGGTCGGGGTGTGACATGTAACGGCCGGATGCCGTGCAGCAAGCGCACGATACCGTGTGAAGAACCGCCGGCAACTCATTATAGCATAATCAGCCCCGCACGAAAAGCCCTGCCCGGATCAATTTAGTAAAAGCCGCTGCTCACATAACCGTGAACGGCGGCTTTTACTAAATTGATCCGGGTCAGAGTTCCGGATATTTTATTTATCCTTCTGATGTCAGTCCGACTGCGTACATATCAGCCTGATAATTTTTAACTGTAACACGGAGTCCTTCCTGTGCTGGTTCTGTTTCTATCTGTACCCGCGGATCCAATGCTTTTAAGCTGCCCTTGAATCCCGGAATACAAAATGTATTGCTCCCTTCCTTCAGTCCGTCCGCAAATACATAGAGCACATGGTCTTTTCTTGTATAGTGCAGTTCCAGGCCGTCGTCACGTATTTCTGATTCTCTCTCGCTGCAGCGTGTTCCGTAGATTCCTTCTCCGTTGACCGCAAGCCAGCTTCCCAGGATCTCCAGCCTTTTGATCTGCTCTGCCGGGATCGTCCCGTCAGCTTTGGGACCGATGTTCAAAAGCAGATTTCCATTATTGGCAACCGTAGAGATCAGCAGGTTGATCAGCTTTGGAACAGACAGAAGCTCGTCATCCCCTTCGATCTCATTATATCCGAAGGATAAGCCCATTCCTCTGCACATTTCCCATTTCTGGCTTCTGTCCATCTTGCCTGCCTGATATTCCTTTGTCAAGAAATCATAATACCTTCCATTGAAACGGTCATTGACGACGCCTTCCGGAACCTTATTGTAATAATGGGCAAACAGATACGGCATTGCCTCCTCACTCTGCTTCGGCCACCCGATATCGTTCCAGAATACGCTTGGCTCATAAGTATCAATCAGTTCCATCATCTGGTTGTAGGAATAGTCTGCATATGCATAGGTAGGACTTGCCGTTCCGAAGAGGTCGTCATCCTCAAAGATCGGATCATTGGCATACTGCCAGTCGATCAGTCCTGAATAGTATAATCCCATCCGCAGCCCCGCGTTCCTGACAGCCTCTGTCAGTTCTCCGGTGATGTCCTTTTCCGGCCCCATTTTCAGAGAGTTAAACTCCGTATACCGGCTTGGGAAAAGACAGAATCCGTCATGATGCTTGGTGGTCAGGACAACATACTGGGCGCCTGCCTTTTTGAAAATCTCTGCCCACTGCGCCGGATCCCAGTTTTCCGCCTTCCACATGGGAATAAAATCCTCATACTTGAAATCTGCTCCATATTTCTGCACATGATGCTCATAGCCGGGTCCCCGTCCTACATTGACAGAATTATAATACCATTCCGCATAAGGGTTATTGCAGAACCAGTCCGTAGCTTCCGCATCCCCAAGCTCCCACGTATGCGGCGCATAAGCGGGCACAGAATAGATTCCCCAATGGATAAATATACCAAATTTTGCATCGTCGTACCACTTCGGTACAGTATGCGTCTGAACAGAAGCCCATGTTCCTGTATAATGTTTATCTGCCATATCAAAACCTCTTTTCTTTCCATTCTGTATCGCACCAGCCGAAGCCGAAAATCGTGATGATCCCTCATACGGCTGTGCACGTCATATGATCCGGATCAGCCGATCTGTCTGACCCTCAGGATCATAACGATCAGTCAATCGTAAGTTTCAGCACCACCGGCATACGGCCCGGATCCAGCTTGATCCCACAGGAAATATCCAGCGTTTCATTTCTGTGAAAATCCGGATGGTGGTCCGTTCCAAGTATCTGGATATCCCGGATCGTTGATTTTAAATATCTATAGTCATTGCCAAGAGACCGGATCGATATCTCGCCGTCCTCGGGCCACCGCATCACAACCGCATAAATGTGGTCTGCCTTGCTTGTAAAACGGATATCCTGGGAAGTATAGTCCTTACTGTATGTATCTGTAAAATGGCCTTCCGGAACATCCGTAGGACCTTCCCCGAATACTTTCCAATACTTTGTTCCATAGATAGCCTCTCCATTGACTTTCAGCCATTTTCCTACTTCCTTAAGAATATGGGCATCCTCCTCCGGGATCGTGCCGTCCGGTTTCGGGCCTATGTTCAGGAGCAGCGCGCCGTTTTTGCTGACCACATCCACCAGGTCCAGAACAATATCCGAAGGATCCTTGTAGTCATTCCCGACCGTGTATCCCCAGGAATTTTTCGCCACAGAGGTATCGTCCTGCCAGAAGTCCGGCGTAATGTGATCCAACTGTCCTCTTTCCAGATCATTGACCGCGCTTCCAAATACATATGCGTCAAACTTCGCGTCAATCGCGGCTTCCGCTCCCCACTGCTCTGCCAGGTTATAGTAAAAAGCAGCGAATTTCCGCAGATAGGGCTTCCATGCATACTGCTGGATCCACCAGTCAAAGAACAGAAGCTTCGGCTGATATCTCTCAACCAGCTCACAAGTCCGGACAAGCCAGTCCTGCATAAATTCTTCCGAAGGCGGATTATCATAAATGTTGCTCATGTCACGGGTAATCCCCATAGCCGGACCGTACAGGCCGTCAGCCTCCCCCTGGTTCACATCGGATTCCGGGATCTGCCTGCCTCCGTTGAAGAACCAGTAATGTTCCGCACGGTGGGAAGACGCTCCGAACACGATGCCGGCTTTCTCTGCTTCCGTTTTCAGCTCTTCCAGTATATTTCGTTTCGGTCCCATCTTCGCCGCATTCCACTCGGAATACTCGCTGTCATACATCTGGAAGCCGTCATGGTGCTCCGCAACCGGAACTACAAACTTTGCTCCTGCTTCCTCAAAAAGCTCCGTCCATTCCTTCGGATCAAATTTTTCCGCCTGAAACATAGGGATAAAATCTTTATATCCGAATTGGTCCAGAGGGCCGTAAGTCTCCACATGATGAAGATTCTCTTTGGAACCTTTGATATACATATTTCTCGGATACCATTCATTTCCAAATGCCGGCACACTGTATACACCCCAATGGATGAAAATACCGAACTTTCCTTTCTGATACCATTTCGGCACCGGATGCTCGCAGAGAGAATCCCATGTGTCCGTATATGGCCCCTGTACGATCACATCTTCAATATGCTGTAAATATTCTTTTTTATTCATCTAAACCTCACTGTTCATTAACAAAATTATCGGTAATCTTCCTTCTGGATCAGCCTTTGACTGCACCGGCAAGGATTCCTGATTCTACCTTTTCATGGAGTACAAGGTAGATGATCAGCATCGGGATCATGGACATGATCACAAAAGCAAACTGCGGACCGTAGCTTGTAGTAAAGTTGCTCGTAAAATTGAGCATTGCTCTGGATACCGTATATTTGCTGCTGTCTGATATCAGGATCAAAGAGAAGATCAGTTCACTATAGCCATAAATAAATACCAGGATCGCCTCCGTCGCAAGAATCGGCTTGCAGATCGGCACCAGAATGTTTACCAGAAGCCTCAAGTCACCGCAGCCGTCAATTTTAGCCGCTTCATCCAGTTCTCTGGACAGCCCTCTGATATACCCGGTAAATAAAAAGATTGCCTGTGACAAGTTAAACGCAACATAAATAATGATCAGGAATACATAGCTGTTCCTTGCCCCTAACGTACTTGATATCTTGGATATGGATACCAGTGTCGTATGGACCGGAACCATCACTCCTGCCATAAAGAGAAAATAAATGCCTTTCAGATATGTATAAGGTTTTCTGGCCAGTACATAGGCGGCCGGAAGCGCAACCACAACCGTCAAAATCAGCGTCGCTATCGCGACAAAAAGAGAATTACCTATGGAGCGGATCGCATCCGCCGTCCGCATCGCTTCAGGATAGTTGCTGAATTTCCAGGTCTCCGGCAGCGAAAACATACCTAAAAGCAGATCTTCATTTGTTTTAAATGAAGAAAGCAACGTAATGATCAGCGGGAGGAACGTAGCTGCAGCCAAAAAGATCGCCACCACGTACAAAATTCCTGCTCCCAGTTTATTCAAGCTCTTCTTTTTACTCATGCATGTCTCCTTTCTCTGTAAAATCCGCTTACAGATCTTTGTCCTGTTTAAAAATAACATTATTCAGAAAAACAGATAACACAAGTCCCAGCACCAGAAGAATGATACCGATCGCACTGCTCCGGCCCATCAGCTTATACTGGAAGCCCTGTGTGTAAAGAAGAACCGCAGGAGTCGCACTGGAATCCATAGGACCTCCATTCGTCATTGCCCATACGATATCAAATGCCTTCAGACATCCGGTCACACAGAGCACGGAGAATACCATGAACATATTTTTACAAAGAGGCACGATAATATAAATAATCTTTTTCAGGCCGGTACAGCCGTCAAGCAGCGCCGCGTCATGCACATCTTCCGGTATCGCAACAATTCCTGCGGCAAAGATCAGCATGTTATAGCCGGCATACATCCACTCATTGACCAGAACCACGCACCAGATATTGACCGTCGGAGTCGCCAGCCAGTTGATGACCGCGCTCTCAAGTCCGATCGCCCTTAAGAACTGAGCAAAAATGCCGAAATCCGCATTGAGCATAAAGGTCCACATCAGACCTACCGCTGTCGTACCTAACATGACAGGCATCAGGTAAGACGCTTTGAAAAATTTCGTAAATTTAATCTTTGATGTAACGAGAAGCGCCATTCCAAAGGCAATCGGCATCAGGACCACAAATCCTCCGATCATGAAATAGAGCGCATTCAGCATACTGTTCCAGAACTTCTCACTTGTAAACACTTTTATGTAGTTGTCAAGCCCTACCCATGTCACCGGAGCTGTCGCGACGCCGTTCCAGTCATTCAGGGATAACCAGAATGTATTGATCACCGGATAAATTACAAAAATCACCGTGATCGCGACGCCGGGCAGGACGAAAAGCATGGATTTGAAAAAGGCTTTTCGATATTTACTTGATGTAAAAAACATACAGTCCACCTCCTGAACTGAATACGTGGACATTGTAAAGCACTTCCCTTTTACAATGCCCACGTATCTAAGAAGCTGTTTTATAATTTATCTACGAGACCGCCGCACCTGAAAGGCGCAGCGCCTGATCCGCAGAACTGTATCTGACGATCCGATCTTATTCATATTGAGCGATCGTATCCACAACGGTTTTTCCGACCTTTTCCGCATCATCACCCATCGCGATGCCCTGGAGCGCCTGGCGGACTGTATTGATCATATGTGTCGCGCTGTCGTAGTTCTCGATATCGCCGCGCACTTCCGCTGTCTCTGCTATGATCGCTGAAGCTTCCTGGCTCAGATAGTTGCCTCCCTCTGATTCAACATTTACGCAGACCGGAGTCGGATATCCTTTTACAAATTCCTTCACAACTTCCTCGCTTGTCATATACTTCAGGAATAATACAGAAGCTGCCACTTCATCCGCATCGCCGGTATCTACCACATAGTAAGCTTCATTTCCGCCGCCCATGTCGTGCAGCTTAAATTCTTCATTTACATAAGGCATACGGAGCGCATGGATCTTTTCATTATCGAAAAGCTCCAGTCCTGTATGATCTTCTGCACAGAACCAGGTTCCCATGAACAAGAACGCTGCCTTTCCTGTGTTGAAAAGTGCTCTTTCCTGTCCGTCGTCGTTTCCAAGCAGGTTTGTTCCAAGATAGCCTTTATCGCTGGCATCAATGATCATCTGATAGATTTCTTTCTGCTCGTCGCCGTCATAAGCCACTTCACGGCTTCCAAGCTTCTCTGCCATATCGCATCCGAATGTTTTATAATTCAGCGCGGAATGCAGATGTCCGAAACGGTAGTCATCTTTTTCACCCATATCAAACGGCTGTACTCCATTCGCCTTCAGAGTCTCGCATGCCGCCATCAGGTCATCCCAGCTCTCGATGCTCTGCGGATCGATGTCATTTTCACTCAGAATGTCTTCATTATAGAACAACATGACCTGATATGCCGTAAATGGCACGCCGTAAATCCCTTCCATCCCGTAAGAACTGTAGTCTGTCAGGCTTTCGCCCAGAGAGTTGAAGCTTTCCCCCCACTCCGGATACTGCTCATAGTACGGATCCATCTTAACGATCAGATTGGACTTCACATACTCCGCAGTTCTGGAACCGCCGTATTCTACAAGAACATTCGGCATGGAGGATGGATCGGACATCAGCACGGATTCTGAGTTCAGCCATTCAGACTCTGTCGGAATATTGATCTGCTCTACCGTGATCCCCGGATATTTCTCCATAAAGCCTTCTACGATCGCCTGATACAGAGGACCGGAAACATCGCTCACGTCCCATCTGGTATGGATCGTAATGTTTACATCCTTATACTCCCTGTTCTCCACATCATAGTCTGTTCCTGCTCCCGCGTCTGACTCTGCTGCTGTATCCCCTGCACCTGAATCTGTGCTTCCCCCATTGTCAGAAGATGAAGAATTGCCGTTGCCGCATCCTGCCAGTGCTGTTACAAGCATCGCTGCCGTCAAAAGAAGTCCTACTAATTTCTTTTTCAAAATAAATCCCTCCATTTTTCTTTCAATTTTAAAGTTGTTAGTGTATAATAGTTTACATCTGCAGAAGTAAAACGTTTCGTTTTGTAGGTTTATTATAACCTTCCCACAAAAAAATGTCAATAATGTTGTGCATTTTACTTAATTTTAGTATTATTGCACAATATGTATTATTTGTTTTTAGCAAAAAGCAACAAAAATCGTTTCACTTTTGTTTGCTGTTGAGGATTTCTTCATCTCATGATAGAATAATCGTATATTTAGCGCTTACTTAGAAGCCCTGCCGCATCAATAACAGCCCTGATCCGGTACAGTGAAAGGGAGGAGCATATGAAAGTCACGATCAAAGATATCGCCAGGGAAACCGGCCTCTCCCTGGCTACCATCTCCAAATACCTCAATAATAAAAAAATCCAGGAAAAGAACCGGCTCCGCATCGAAGAAGCCATCGCCCACCTGAATTATAAGCCGAACCGTACCGCCCAGGTTCTGCGTTCCAGGCGTACTATGACAGTTGCCATCCTGGTTTCCGACCTGGGCAACTATTTCTGGGGCACCATCATCAGCGCCGTGTCGCAGTTTTTTGTAAACTACAACTATACGGTAATCACCTGTTCTTACTCCCATGACACGCAGATAGAACGGGAACTCCTGCAGGATCTGATCGTCCGCAAGATCGACGGCGTGATCATCCTGCTGGCCAACCTGTTAGATGACAGATACCGTCTGCTGCAGGCAGAGAACATCCCTGTGGTCGCCCTGGACCAGAATCCTGTCACGGCAGGCCATCCGCCTGTAGACTGCGTAGTATCGGACAATTATAACGGCGGCGCTCTGCTGGCCCGGTATCTGCTGAAAAAAGGCCATCAAAGAGTCCATATCCTGGATCCTGCCTATTATTCCAGTCCCGTATCCGAACGCATCCAGGGGTTCCGGGATGTTTATGAAAAAGCCGGCATCAGCTCCATTACTTATCCGGAGCCGATCGTATTCTCGACCAACCAGAATGCCATCAATGAAGGAAAACGGCATTTCCGCCAGCTTATGGAAAGCAAGGAATCTCCCACCGTGATTTTTTTCACCAACTACTTAAGCGCGCTTGGGGGCCTGATGGAGGCCGGCACTTCAGGCTGCTCCATTCCCGGGGATCTGTCTGTGGTCACCTTTGACGACGATCCCCTGTTCCGCAGCATGTACCCGCCCATCACTTCCCTGGCGCAGAATCTGTCTTTGATCGGGGAGACGGCCTCGCGCATCCTGTACAGGAGGATGCAGGGAGATTATTCTGATTTTCCGCTGACCAGGTGCGTAGACGTGAGTTTTTGCGAAAGACAGTCCGTCAGAGATCTGACGCTGGATATGAAATAGACCATACAGAAAACCTGCCGCCGGCAGCTTTTCTGCATATGATGGCAGAACAAAAGTGCGCTTCGCACACTCCCGCGTTGTTACATTTTTAGCAGCGCAGCTTTTGTTCCGCGCGCGTAGCTGCGCATCCCCCGGAGGGTTGTTCTTCTATAGGAAAATTCGGAGAAGTTTCCTATAGAAGAACAAAGAGTTTCGCTTACGAAACTCGCGCCTGCGGCGGTCGCATTGCGACATCTACCTCATACGCCGCACAGCGCTCTCCCCGGAGGGTTTTTGTTCTATAGGAAAATTCGGAGAAGTTTCTATAGAATAAAAATAAGGGGGCTTTTGCCCCCTTTTGATTTGTAGCTCTTATCCTATGATCGGTTCAAAAATCGGTTCTTCCTCTTCCATTTCCAGGCAGATACTGAAGTTTTTCCTGTCAAAATACGCTTCCGGAAGTTCTACTTCAATTGCGCTGCAGCCCTCGCAGGTCATGGAGGTCTTAAATTCCAGCGCCTGCCTGTCCGCTACCAGGTAAGCACCCGTAATCTTATTTGCGATGTTGATGAGCTCCACCCTTCTTCTGGGCTTGAATACATGGACATAAAGCTTATGGTCTTTTCTGGTCAGCATGCCCCAGTCCAGTTCATAAGCATAGATCCCTACTCTTTTTGTCCCGAAAATGGCTTCTTCATTCTCTTTCACATATTTCCCAACCTCATCCAGAATACGGATACTTTCATCCGGCACATGCCCGGAAGCCTCCGGTCCGATGTTGAGCAGGTAATTTCCGCCCCTGCTGTTGATCTTGACCAGGAGATGGATGATCTCTTCCGGATCCTTCCAGTTGTGGTCGTCCTTGTTAAAGCCCCAGGTATCATTCAGAGTCGCCGGAACCTCCCAGTCTCCTTCATACGGAAGACGCGGTATGAAGTTGTCCCCGGTGGTCATGTACTCGCCCAGCTCGTTGCCGATCCGTCCGCTGACAATGCAGTTCGGCTGGAGACTCTTTACCAGATCTACCATCTCCTGGCTTTCTTCCTTCGTCGTCCCCATAGGGGTATCAAACCAGATCAGTGCGACTTCTCCGTACTCGGTCAGAAGCTCCCGAAGCTGCGGGAAACATTTCCGTTCCAGGTATGCGCGGTAATTCTTTTTGGAATTGTCCTTTCTGTGTATGTAACCATCCGGATCATGCCAGTCCTGTGCCTGGGAATAATAGAATCCCAGCTTCATATCATACTTGTCGCAGGCTTCCCTGAACTGTCTTACGATATCCTTGCCGTAGGGAGTCGCTTTTACCACGTTATAATCGCTGCACTTGGAATCCCACATTGCAAAACCTTCATGGTGCTTTGACGTAAATACGATATACTTCATGCCCCATTCTTTTGCCTTGCGGACGATCATCTCCGCATCAAATTCGACCGGGTTAAATTGGGAAGCTAATTTTTCATACTCTTCCACAGGGATATCCAGGTCATTCATGATCCATTCTGCTATACGGTCCGTCTTCTTTCCGTTATACTCACCGGCCAGAAGCGCATACAGCCCCCAGTGGATGAACAGACCGAATTTGGCATCCTTAAACCACTGCTGTTTTGTGTCTTTCATCTTTTTAATCTCCTTTTTTCTTATTTCACGAAACGTTTTACTTTTTAATGTGATTTCATTATTTCATATCTCCTCCAAAAAGTCAATGAACTTTTGAAAACGAAACGTTTTTCTATTGCTTTCCGGAGTCATATCGTATAAACTAATGCATACGAACATGAAATACAGATTCCAGGCGGCAGAGCTTAAAAGATCGGAGGATACGATGTCTGCAGAAAATAAAGAATATACGACCGGAGAACTGATGAAGCGTTTTTTCCCCTACTATAGAAAGCATAAGGCCGTGCTTTCCATGGACCTGTTCTGTGCATCTCTTACCACGCTCTGCGAGCTGGTGCTCCCCATGATCATCCGGTTTATCACGAACACCGGCATGCAGGATCTGGCCGTGCTGACCGCGGAGGTCGTGGGAAAGATGGCGCTTTTGTATCTGGCGCTGCGTGTCATTGACTGTATGGCGAACTACTATATGGCGGATATGGGACATGTCATGGGCGCCGCCATTGAGACGGATATGCGCAGAGACGCCTACGCCCATCTGCAGAAGCTGTCGAATACCTATTACAACAATACGAAGGTAGGACAGATCATGGGACGGATCACCAACGATCTGTTTGACGTAA
Organism: Lachnospiraceae bacterium M18-1; assembly: GCA_000403295.2. Lineage (GTDB taxonomy): Bacteria > Bacillota > Clostridia > Lachnospirales > Lachnospiraceae > Schaedlerella. The sequence continues at coordinate 639,387 of KE159610.1, forward strand.
CGGAATTTTCCCACCACTGTCCGGAGGAATTTTTTATTGCGGCGGTGAAGGCGGTGATTTCCTTCCTGATCCTGGCCTCCGTCAATCTGCCCCTGACTCTGGCTATCTTCCTGATCGTTCCGGTGATGGCTTATGTGTGTATTAAACTGAACCGGCGGAGCAGGCGCGCCTTTGCCAGGCAGAGGGTCCAGATCGGGGAACTGAACGCCTCCATTGAGGACAGCCTGCTGGGGCAGAAGGTAGTCAAGGCCTTTACCAATGAGCCTGTGGAGATTGATAAGTTTGAAAGAGGCAACCTGCGTTTTTTCGATATCAAGAAGGAGACCTACAAATATATGGCGGCCTTCCAGACCTCAACCCGTGCCTTTGACGGGCTGATGAATCTGACAGTGATCCTGATGGGGGGCATTTTCCTCGTGAAGGGATATATCACTGCCGGAGACCTGGTGGCCTATGTGATGTATGTGTCCACGCTGATCGCCACTATCCGGAGGATCATCGAATTTGCCGAGCAGTTCCAGAGGGGACTCACAGGTATTGAGCGTTTCCTGCAGATCATGGACGCGGACGTGGAAATCTTTGACGAGCCCGGGGCCGTGGAAATGGGCATGCCGGAGGGAACTATTTCTTTTGAGGATGTTTCCTTTGAATATCCGGATGACCACAATACTGTTTTCCGGCATCTGGACCTGACCGTACACGCGGGAGAAAAGCTGGCGATCGTAGGGCCTTCCGGCGGCGGAAAGACGACGCTGTGCAATCTGATCCCCCGGTTCTATGATATCAGCGGCGGTGTCATCCGCATCGACGGGAAAGATATCAAGTCTTTTACTCTGAAGAGTCTTCGGAAAAATATAGGGATCGTCCAGCAGGATGTATACCTGTTTTCCGGCACAGTGCTGGAGAATATACTGTACGGGAATCCGGACGCCTCCAGGGAGGATGCGGTTGAAGCCGCGAAGAAAGCGGGCGCGGATACATTTATCCGGGAATTAAAGGACGGATATGATACCTATGTGGGCGAGCGGGGTGTGAAATTGTCCGGCGGGCAGAAACAGCGCATCAGCATTGCCCGGGTATTTTTAAAGAATCCGCCTATCATGATCCTGGACGAGGCCACCTCGGCCCTGGACAATGAGAGCGAATTTGCGGTCGCGCAGTCGCTCCATCACCTGTCCGAGGGACGGACTACCATTACCATCGCGCACCGGCTGTCCAGTATTAAAAATTCAGACCGGATCCTGGTGCTCACCGACCAGGGGATCACAGAGGAAGGAAACCATGAAAGCCTGATGGCGCTCAAAGGCACGTATTATCAGTTTTATACAATGGCGGAGCGGTTGAAATAAGCCTTCCGTTCAAAAAGGCAGACCTCCGCCTCCCGGCAAGGTCTGCCTTTTTTATGTCAGATAAAGAATCCTGCAAAAGACAGGTACATATTGCTCAATTATTAATGCATTGCCTAGCGCGTCTTGAGCCGGAACTTGGCCACCAGCTCCCGCAGCATATTGGCCTGCCCGGACAGTTCCTCGCTGGCTGCAGCGCTCTTCTCTGCGGTGGACAGGTTGGACTGTACCACGCCGGAGATCTGGTCGATCCCCCGGCTGACTTCTTCCGTAGCCGCCGCCTGTTTTGCCGAATACTCTGCAATCCCTTCGATCAGCTTGTTGACCTCTTCGGCCTGGGCTACCACCGCCATCATGGACGCTGCCGTATCTTCCGCCGCATTGGTTCCTTCCTCCACGGCTTCCACGGTCTGCTCGATGAGGACTGTTGTATTCTTGGCGGCCTCAGAAGATTTTCCGGCCAGGTTGCGCACCTCGTCCGCCACCACTGCAAAGCCTTTTCCGGCCTCGCCTGCACGGGCTGCCTCCACAGCCGCATTGAGGGCCAGGATGTTGGTCTGGAAGGCGATGTCCTCAATGGTCTTGATGATATTGTGGATCTCTGTCGACTTGCCGCTGATCTTCCGGATTGCCTCATTCATATGCTGCATCTTGTCGTTGCTTTCCAGGATCCTGCTGCCTACATCCTTTGAGATCTGGCTTGCCTTCTTTGCGCCCTGGGCAGTCTTCTGGATACCGTCGGACACCTCGCTGATGTGGGCTGCCAACTGTTCTACTGAATCATTTTGCTGTACAGAGCCCATGGAGAGGGTCTGCGCTCCTTCCGAAACATATCCGGCCCCTTCCGCAACCTGACCGGAAGATACGTTAATCTGCCCGATGGTCTGGTTCAGGAACCGGGTAATGCTTTCCAGAGAGTCCTTGATCTTCGAAAATTCCCCTACATACTCATGGGATAATGTGATATCCAGATTCCCTCTGGAGATCTCCTGCAGCTTTTCCGAGATCTCATTGATATAGTCTACATATTCCCGCAGCCGGAGCACGGTTTTCTCAAAGTTATCCGCCAGTTCTCCCAGCTCGTCGTTGGAGGAATGGCGAATCGTCTGTTCCAGTTCGCCTTCCGCGATTCTTGCCGCCACCTCGTTCAGTTCTGCTACTGGCCTGCCGATGATCCTTCTCACCAGGATGATGATCAGAACGATGGTGATCAGGACTGCCAGGACAGATATCGTCGTCATGATACCGGTCAGTACATTCAGCTCCGTAAGCACCTCCGCCTTCGGCACATAGACGACGGCCGTCCAGTCGCTGTTCGGAATGTTCACCGCCTGGATATATGTACTGCCGTCAAACAGGGACAGCTCCGAATTGCCTTTTTGAATCTGCTCCGCGGCATATGCATACATATCCCCGCTGAATTCGCTCAAAAGCCGTCCGGTAATCTCCGGATCCTTATGGCCGATGATCGTATCCGTCCGGGTATCTACGAGGAATACTCCGCCGGTCTCTTCCAGCTGGATCTCCGCCACAATATCCGAGATCGCATCCAGATATACATCCGCAGCAGCCACGCCGCGTATCTCTCCTCCTTCTCCTTTCAGCATTCCGGAAGCGCCGACCACGTAGGACTGGCTGTCCTCGTCAAAATACACATCCCCCAGGATAAAATCCTCCGACGTGATGCCGTCCTTATACCAGGATTTTTCCAGTGCGTTGAAATCCGGCCCCGGCATAAACGATGCGTGATACAGGGAACCATCCGTAAGCGCTGCATACAGCCCTGCCGGATAAGCGCTGTTCTGATCCACGGTATGACGGATATACTCCTCCATCTCCGGGATGTCCATGTCCTCGTACTCGATGGTATCCCTCTGCATCTCCAGCATGGTCAGCGTCTTATTCATCCATGCAGTGGTCTCCTGGGTCACCTTGCCGGTGGTCTCCTGGATCAGCTTCTCGCTTTTATCCAAAAGTGCGTCGGAAACCCTGCGGTAAACAAGTGCCAGCAGCACCGCAACCATGATCATGATGGTGATTACGATGGCGCCGACCAGCTTGGCCGCGATTCTTCCGCCCCGCCGACGGGCTTTTGCTGCCGTCCGGTGTTCAGTTCTCTTTTTTGTTTTCATACTCTCGTCTCCTCTAAAATTCAGTCCAGGCATCAAACCACAAATACACAGTCAACCCCCGTTAAAATGCTGCCTTTTTCAAATTATAACTGATTTATTGAAAAAAAACAATGAAAGAGCAAAAAATGCTGTGTTACTATCCACAGCCTTTGGGTGCTCCAGTAACAGTATCCAGCCCATTGAAAAGTCGCCTGGCGGCGGTCCTAAGCGTCAGCGATGCTTGTTCCGGACGGACCGTTGACATTCCACAGATATATATTTATAATGATAACCGCAGAACAAAACATGAGATATTTCGGGCATCAGGTTTAATGACCGTCCGGCATATGAGGTTAAGGTTCCGCCTTCTTCTTTTGGAGCAGCTGCGGCCGGCTGGTAAACGAAACAATAAAATCAAGTGAGGAAATGTGAATATGGATGAAAAGAAAATGAAAAAGGTGCCGGAGCGGATCCTCCGGCTCGAGAACGTGCATTCCATCGGTGTGATCGGCGATCCGGGATGCGAAGGCCTTGGCACTTACAATATGAAAGTATATGCCGGAGCGCTGGAAGAGAGCGGCAAAGATGATATCACACTGGTTGTGGGCGATTTGGTACCCATCGGTACAAATCACTATTACCAGGTGATACAGGATATGACGGAAACGCTCGCGCAAAACCCTGTCTATTCTCTCCGCGGGAATCATGATACAGGCGAGTATACGGATTATTTCGGTGAAAAAAATTATGCGCTGCTGGCGGAGCATTTCGCTGTCGTTGTGCTGGACAATGCCCTGCGGACTTTTGAGGAAGAAGGACTGACGTTGCTGTCAGACGTTCTTGCAATGGAAGAGGTTGAGCAGGTGATCGTCGCATTCCACATCCCGGTGCCCAACCACTTTATCTTAAATTGTGTCTCAGAGGATGAATTTTCCCGCCTGCGCAAAGCTTACGGGCCGTGGAGGGAAAAAGTGAAATATCTTCTGTGCGGGCATGTGCATTCCCGGTTCATTGATGTTGTGGATGGAATCCCCCTAATCTGTACCGGAGGCGGCGGAGCCATGATCGAAGATGTCTCAAAGGAGATTCGGGCCTGTGACGTGGAGCATCATATCGTCCATTTCTATGAAAAGGACGGCGTGCTGGACTATCGGATCGCCAATCTTTCCGAGGACTGCTACGGACGCGAAAGTGAGCACGGTATCTTAGGCGAGAAGCTGAAAGACGCGGTACAGGGGGAACTGACGGCGCATTTCAGATACCTGATGTTTGCGGACCGGGCGGAACGAAGAGGACTTGGTCAGATCTCCAACCTGTTTCGTGCCCTTGCCTCTTCCGAATACCACCATGCCAGAAATTTTTATTCTATTCTGGAGCGCCCCGCCGCTTTTATGGAATCTGTCAGAACCTATATACCGGGGGAAGAATTTGAATATAAACACCTGTATCAAATGATAGCCTCATACGCGCAGGAACACCAAAGCCCTCTTACCGAACAGGCTTACAGAGGCGCGTCAGCCGCGGAAAAGGTACATGCGGCCCTCCTGAAGCAGGCGGAAGATGTGCACGGTTTCAGTGAAAAGGCCATCTATGTCTGCCCGATCTGCGGATATGTCATGACAGAGGATTCTGTCACGGAACGCTGCCCGGTGTGCGGCGGGCCCAAACGGCAATTTGAGGTTTTTGAAGCATAAAGAAGCCGCCGGGAAATGCTGTTTTTCCGGCAGCCAGAAAGTAAGACGAACTATTGCGGGCCATGTCTGATAAGGCATGGCCTCCAGCGTCTGCTTTTCTGCTGATCCATCAGTTATTTAATCGGGGGAAGCGCAGATCTTTTTCCGGTATTCTTCCGGCGCCATCCCGAACTGCTTCTTGAACTTCTTTGAAAAATGGCTGGAGTCAAAGCATCCCACCTTCTGGCTGATCTGCGCCAGATTCAGCTTCCCTTCCTCGATCAGTTCCTTCCCATGCTTCATCTGCAGTTCCGTGATAATCTGTACAAATGTCCTGGACGTATACTTTTTCAGCATCCGGCTTAAATGTGCCTCGCTGAAATGAAAAAATTCTGCCGTCTGCTTCAGCGTCGTCTGATTATAATTAACAGAAATATAGGCCAGAATGGCCACCACATGATTGTCCGTTTCCTGCTGCACCGATTCTGCAACCACCGCCTGGAGCTGATAACGCCGGATCAGATGGATCATCACCTGTTTCACATATAAGACCAGATATTCCCTGTATGCATATTCCTTCTCCTGCTCCTCCCGATAGAGCAGCCCGAAGGTCTGCTTCATCCACGGATCTGTTCCCGTCGGAAAGAGAATATACGCACTCGCCCCTTTTTCATACAGGATATTTTTGAAAAAATCCGCCAACAGATATTTTTCCTTCAAAAGCGCCAGAAATCCTGTATCGATCATCTGCTTACTCAGAAGGACATTGAGCACGATCACATCATCCTTCAGCGCCGTGATCACATGCCGGACGTTGGGAGCCAGAAAGCAGAGATCCCCTTCCTTCATCTGAAAGCGGTTCCATTCGGAATCATCCCCCGGATCCTGATAGATCCCTGGCTGCGGACCTGCTTCCTGCTTTTCGTCCGTTCCCGGCTTCCGGCTGTCCGCTGACTTCGGACTCGTTCCTGGTCTTTTTCTTGCTTCGGATTCGATAAAATGCGTGCAGGTTCCGCTGTATACATAGATCATCTCGATATACACATGATTATGCACTACCGGATACCCGTACCGCTCATGTACTTCTACATCAATCGCATCCCCGTCGGTCAGTTCCTCTACTTCTGGTACTGTCGTCCCCAGCGGTTCCGTGGAGCACAGTTCATACGCAAATCCCACATTCGGATACCCCGGATGCTCCTGGATTAATTTCTTATATTCCGCAAAGCTCATGGGAGTGGACAGAAATTCCCTTCCTTCCCCCTGGAACAGCTTTTTCATCTTCTTTTCCCGTTCTGTCAGAGTTTCCAGTTTCCGGATCATATCGTACCCCTTTTTAAAGCCATTTCCTCCGCACTGCTTTTTGAAGGCATCTTGCCTAATGGCTGCACATTATTTATTCAGTTTATCACATATTTAAAACAGCTGCCATAACATTTTTTGCCCGCCGTCCTCCCTCACCGCCCTTTCCGTTCCGGTCCGTCCTAAACAAGCGTCGCTGGCGCTTAGGACCGCCGGCAGGCGACTTTTTAATGGGCTGGATGCGTTACAGTTCGCGGCCGTGAACTGTAACAGCTCGAAAGCCGGATATCAAATAGAATGGAAATATTGTCTGAGGTATGATAAGATTATCTGTAGAAAGAAATCGTTTATAAAGCAGATGCAGTAGAGAACCTTTGCCTGTAAATCAAGGCATTGAAGCAAAGAAGGGGGATGGTGTTTTTAACAAATGCCCAGAACGGGATTTCCAGTATCGGGAAAAAGAGCTGGCTGTTCCTGATCTTATCCGGGCTGGCTACAGGCGCTTCCTGGCTGTGCTATTATAAGGCCCTCCAAATGGGCGAAGCGTCAAAAGTCGTGCCTGTCGATAAATTAAGCGTTGTCATTACGCTTGTGCTTGCATTTATCTTCCTCCATGAGAAATTCACGCCGAGATCCATTGCGGGCTGCATCCTGATCGGCGCCGGCACACTGCTCATGGTTTTATCATAGGATTCATTCCGAAGTAAATATCAGACGCTATTTACTTCGGAATGAATGCAATGCTGTACTAAACAGCCGGAAGCAGCCATTCCTCGGCAGCCTGTACGCTGTCATATACGCGGAAGTCGTTTCCCTTATTAGACTCCAATACCATTTCTCCAAACCTGCCTTCAAGAAGCGACGTATCCTCAACGATAAGCGCTGTCTTGATATTATAAATCTGAAATTTGTTCAGCGCAGCGCCGGCCAGCCCGGTCCTCAGCCTAAAAAAGTCCAGGGATACCGACCGCTCATGGAGCAGCAGGCTGCCGGTACCGCTGCTCAGGCAGGCGGATACCAACTCTATAACATCTTTCTCCGAGGACAGTACGCCCACGAGCGAAGTACCGTCCAAATAACATCCATATTCATTTTCAATCTTCTTAAAATTCATATTTATTCTCCTATTCTAAATTGTTCCAGTCCCTCACGGAACTGCTGAATCCATCGCAGTTCTGCCTCGCACATCATAACATAATTGTCGTAGAGCATTTCCCACACAAAATGTTCCTGTTTTGTTCTGTTGGGAAAGTTTTTTTCACGTCGTTTTTCCTCTCTGCGCATGGCTAACTGCTGCGTCATGATTGTCTCATACCTTGTGAGCAGTTCATCCACCTTTTCCGGCTCCAGACGCCCGGCCCACGCCAGCTGTATGAGAAAGGTCTTCTTAAATTCCGGCACTTCCGGTTCTTCACTCGTCACCCATCGGATCAATTCATCCATGCCGGATTCCGTAATGGAATAAATCTTTTTATTCGGCGCGCTTTCCTGATACTGTATCTCGTTTGTCACGAAACCATGTTCCAGTAGTTTCTCCAGCGCCTTGTAAATCTGGTTGTTGTTGCCTGACCAGTAGAGAAACGGAGAGTCCTGCATCACCCGTTTCACGTCATAACCGGTCAGTGGTTTCCAACTCAGCAGGCCCAAAATAGCGTAATCAATGATCATAATATATTCCTCCTTATCATGTGTTAATTTTAACCTATGCTCTTGTTTGCGTCAATCCTGCTCTGCTGGAAAAGCCTATCTGTTTTCCAGCGCGGAAATGATCCGCTTCGACTTCCACGCCCCTTTAAAATATCGCGCGCAGACAACTGCTGCGGCAGCACCCCAGCCGGCACTCGTGGATACAGCAATGGCAGGAAAGCCTATCATCGGCGCTAAGATCACCGTTACCGCCAGCCGGGTGACGATCGAAGCGGCGGAGTGGACAGCCGCGATGAACGTGTCACCGGCGCCCTCCAGCACTCCTGCCAGGCAATACATAATTTCCATGAGCGGATAAAACCATGCACAGACAGTAAAATAGCTGTTTCCGCTCGTAACGGCCTGCGTGTCGCTGCCGACGATGAGACCGATGACATGTTCCCCGAAGAGCAGCATATCCAAACTGATTGATCACTGAGGAAATAAGCAAGGCATACAGCGGTTCTTTCGAGTCCCCAAGGCTTCTCATAGCCGCACCTGCCAAATTGTACAGCATTGTAAATGGTACACCGAGAAACAGGATCTGCAGATAATTCGTACCCTGATTCAAAATTTCATTCGGCACCTTGATCAGTTCCAGCATCGGTCTTGCGAGTATTGCTCCGGACACTCCGACAAAAACCACTAAAAACAGGAAAAAGATCAGCATTGTGGAAAACAGACGTTTAATCTGATCTTCCTGATTTGCGCCATAAAGCTGCGACAGCAAAATCATGACCCCCATTGCAATTCCCATGATTACGGATATCAGCAAGAGGTAGATCGGGATGGCCGCCCCTATTGCCGACAGTGCTGCCGGATGTAAGTACCGAATCACTCTTTTCATTTCGTTTGCAATTCATTTTAATATCTCCTCTCTTTTTAACATAGGTTAAAAATAACATATGTTAAAAAGAAAGTCAAGTGGTTTTTTGCCTACCACTCTCCAAATAGTTTTACAATTGGAAAATTGATTTAAGTTTCCAATTGTAAAGAACTTACCTCCAATCGCAATTTGTTTTATAATAATTGCGATTGGAAGTAAGTTCTATGAAACTCTTAAAATGGCTTTTTGAATTTATCTTTCTCCTTTATTATAGGGCGTACCTGATGCTGCGGGGCTCTTGCTGTTTTTAGAGGTAAACATAAGAACAATGATCGTAGCCGCGTAAGGGATTATCTTATATATGGTATCCGGAAATCCCAGATCCATCAGCAGCGGTATCCCGGAATATGCCGCCGCGATCGTTTTCATCAGCCCAAAGAACAGGGCTGCAACTGCGATCCTTCCCGGCTGCCATTGTCCAAAGATCAGCACTGCCAGCGCAAGAAATCCATAGCCGGCCACGGTTGCGTTGAACGTGGTGCTTGTAGGCACAACAAAGACCAGCCCTCCAAGTCCCCCAAGCGCTCCGGAGATCATCACTCCAAGATACCGCATTTTTGTCACATTGATCCCCACCGAATCTGCAGCGTGCGGATTCTCTCCGCATGCACGCAGTCGGAGCCCGAACCGTGTTTTCTCAATCACGATCCATGACACGATCAGGATCAGGATTCCCAGGTATGTGGTCAGATAAAATTTCTGAAACAGCACCTCTCCCAAAAAGGGAATCTCCCCAAGAACCGGCGCCTTGTCAATCCGAAAGACATTCTTAAACGCCACCTGCTGCACTTCCTGTACGACCCGGGCCATAAAAATACAGAATGCGGGCGCAAACAGATTCAGAGCGGTTCCGCTGATCGTCTGGTCTGCTTTCAATGTAATCGCTGCAAATGCATGGAACAGCGTATATACCATTCCGGCGATCATAGATACGATGATCCCGCAAAGAAGCTGCAGCTGTGCCGGAAGCTCAGTCAGGGCATTTATCGTTAAAATACCGAAAAAAGCGCCCATGACCATAATCCCTTCCAACCCAATGTTCAAAACACCGCTCCGCTCCGAGAACATAGCTCCCAGCGCTACGATCAAAAGCGGAACAAAGAAAAGGAATGTCTGCTGTAAAGTAAAAACCAACGTATTCAACCTTCATGCCCCTCCTCTCTTTTATTTTTCAACCATATTTGAAGCTTCTCAAAATTCTGCATGATCAGCAGTGAAAATGCGCTGAAATAAATGATGACCGCTACAATAATATCAATGATCTCCGGGACAAAACGATATGCCTGCATATAGAATCCGCCCACAGTAATACTTGCTATAAATATTGAAGAAAGTATGACTCCCAATGGATGATTGCCTGCTAACAGTGCAACTGATATCCCGTTAAACCCTTCTGCCGCCAGGGTATCTACGACACTGATGCTCTTTCCGCTGTTGGATAGGAACATCAGCGCTCCTCCGATTCCGATCAGGGCGCCGGAGATACACATGGACAGCACCGTATTCTTTTTTACGGAAATTCCCGCAAGCAGGGAGGCCGATGGATTCAGCCCGCCCGCGATCATTTCATATCCTTTTGTTGTTTTAAAAAGAAGGATATAGATCAAAAATGCAAACAGTACCGCGATGATAAATCCGCCGTTCAGACTGCTGTCCGGAAACAAAATATCCAGTCCCATGCCAGGTATCTGCGCGGATTCCGGCGTCAGCTTAGCCTGGTTTTTCCCGGAATCATAAATCGTATACCGAATGAGATAATTCACCAGATACATTCCGATATAATTCAGCAAAATCGTGGAAATCACGATATTTACTTTAAAGTATACGTAGAGTAGTCCGGCTATGGAAGCCCACACCGCCGCTGTGGCCGCCGCTGCAAGGATGGGAACGATCCAGCTGAACGGTCTTGGTATCTGAAGCGTATGTGCAAGCAGCATAGCAAAATAGCCGCCGATCACAAATTGTCCTGACCCGCCGATATTAAATACACCTGTTTTAAAGCCAACCGCTACTCCCAGTCCAACCATCATAGCAGGCGTCGCATAATAAAATACATTTCCAATACCGCGCATCCCTCCTACAAAACCGCCGGAAAGTATCGTTTTAAATCCGTTTGCCGCCTGGGATGGATTTGCAAAAAGTAAGATCAAAAAACCGACAAGCAGACCCATGACAATACAGATCACCGTTGGCAGTAATGCAGCCAGAATTTTTTTCAAATGTGCTTTTCTACTCATGGCCGGACCTCCATTCTTTTCGCTCCCGACATATAAAGTCCCAGTTCCTCCGCCGTAGTTTTTCCGGGATCAAATTCCCCTACAATCTCCCCTTCATACATGACCAGGATCCGGTCACTGATCTCAAAAACTTCATCCAGTTCAAAAGAGATCAGGCAAACCGCCCTGTCTTTTTCAGTCTGTTTAAACAGGCTTTTGTGAATGCCTTCAATCGCACCCACATCCATTCCTCTTGTCGGCTGCACAGCGATCAGAACGTCTGCGTCCGCGTCGATTTCCCGCGCCACCACTACCTTCTGCTGATTTCCGCCGGACATATCCTTAGCAGCGGTCACATTTCCCTGGGCGCTTCGGATATCATATTCTTCTATCAAGCGGTCCGCATATTCTCTGCACTCCTTAAAATGAAGCAGCCCATGCCTTGAGAATGGCTGCCGCCGGTATTTTTTTAGAAGCAGGTTCTGTTCCAGCGTATATCCCAGGACCAGCCCATATTGATGTCTGTCTTCAGGGATACAGGAAAGTCCGTGGCTGTTGCGGAAACGGATGCTTTTTTCCGTAATGTCCGTATCGCCGATCCGGATCGTTCCCGTATAGGACCGGTTCAGTCCGGTAAGCGCCTCCACCAGTTCATTCTGTCCGTTTCCATCAATCCCCGCGATACAGAGAATCTCCCCTCTGTGCAGAGAAAAGCTGACGTTATTCAGCAAATTTTTCTTATGATCCGGAGACGGCATGGTCAGTTCAGACACGACCATGACCTCCTCCTTTTGTACCGCTTGTGCTCTCGTATCGCTCTTTTCCAGCTTCCTGCCTACCATAAGCTCCGCCAGTTCCTGAGTGGACGTGTCTGCCACTGAAACCGTATCCACATATTTTCCTTTCCGCAAGATCGTACAGCGGTCGCACACTGCCTTGATCTCCTTTAGCTTATGTGTGATAAAAATGATGGACTTCCCTTCCTTACGCAGATCCCTGATGATATCCATTAATTCCTCGATCTCCTGGGGGATCAGTAATGCCGTCGGTTCATCAAATATGAGAATGTCATTATCCCGGTATAACATTTTTACAATTTCTACCCGCTGCTGCATTCCTACGGAAATATCACTTACCACCGCGTCCAGATCAATATTCAGCCGATATTTCCGGCTTAATTCCGTCACTTTCTCCCTTGCCTGTTCATAACGGAGAAATCCATGCCTTACGGTCTCCGAACCAAGGATGATGTTTTCGAGAACCGTAAAATTTTTCACCAGCTGAAAATGCTGGTGGACCATTCCGATCCCGTATTCCGTAGCAATCCTCGGACCTGTGATCTTCTTCTCCTGTCCCTGGATCAGTATCTTCCCCTTATCGGGTGTATACATGCCGAACAGAATGCTCATCAATGTAGATTTTCCGGCCCCGTTTTCGCCCAGCAGGGCATGAATCTCCCCTCTGCGCACCTGCAGATTGATATCGTCGTTTGCAATGAGGGCTCCAAAACTTTTTGTAATCCCTAACATCTCGATCGCATATTCGCTCATCGCTGTTTTCTCCTGTATTATAAAAACCGCTGCCTGTTTTTGTTTCTATTTTACACATAGGGGCGAATCAAAAATCCGCCCCTGTTTCCTCTTCTTTATTGCACCGTCTTTCGGACAGCAGCAGACAACTCTGCTCTTTTCTTTATTTACTCAATTTCTTGTATTTCCACGATTTCCAGTTCTGCCTGCACCTGATCCAGGGCAATCTCCTGACCGTTCTCATCGGTATCGCTCAGCATACCGGAAAGCAGACCGTCCTGATCCTCAAGAAGCTCCTGATAGATCTCCTCATAGTCTTCTTTGGAAAAAGAAGCAAATCTGGTAAAATCGTCCGGCAGTCCTACGGAATTTTCTGTGATCCCCAGGACCGCATTCTCCCCTCCCGGGAAATTTCCTGCTTCTTTCTCTGTCAGCGCGTCATAGATCGCAGTTGAAAGCATTTTCATAGCCGACGTGACTACGGTTTCGGATTCCCCTGACTGATCTACATCCACACCGATGACTTTAGCCTCTCCGTCTGCCGCCTCCGCAGCGGCCGTAATACTATAGACAATATTTCCTCCGCAGGCAAAGATCGTTGTCACACCGTCCCTGTACCAGGACGCCGCCTTCGTCTGGTTTTCCGGCGATGAGTCAAAGTTGCCTGTGTAGCCGAACTTCATGCTGATATCCCCACTGCTCAATCCCTGCTTTTGCGCCGCATAGTCCGCCCCCTGTGCAAATCCATACCCGAAGCGCACTACAGCAGGCATCTTCATACCGCCCATAAAGCCAAGGTTTTTCTGTCCGTCCATTACCATGGCATATCCGGCCAGAAAACCGGCCTGCTGCTCTGCGAACAGACAGGAATACGTATTCTCAGCTGTCTTATATTCTGAATAGTCGTTGTTATGCGGTGTTCCATCCAGAAGCACAAAGGAAACATCCGGATATTGGTCCTGCGCCCGGAATATGGCTTCTTCAAATTGATAGCCAGGGCAGATCACGGATTCCGCTCCATTGTCCACCGCCATCTGAATTGCGTTCAGATAGCCGTCAATGGATTCGTCTGTTGCCCTGTAATATTGATATGTTTTTTCATTCTCATCACCAAATTTTTGTATGCCTTCCCAGGATCCCTGTGTAAAAGAACGGTCGTCTATCGAACCGTTGAAGCTGGTGATCAGAGCGATCTGATACTGGTTTTCCCCGTTCTTGTCCTCAGTCCCGGCATTTCCTTCTTCTTTTGACTCTGTTTTACCGCATCCGCTGACAGCCATGACCGCTATCATGATCAACGCAAGTATACTTCTTTTTTTCATCGCTATTTCTTCCTCCTCGTCTCCTGGATGCATCCTGCATCCGTGATTTTTATGCTATTCTACGTAAGCTTTTACCGCGCAGGATGCACCAATTCTGTCCACCCCGGCTTTATAAAAGGTCTCAAAATCCTCCCTGCTCCGGATTCCTCCGGCTGCTTTTATCCGGACATTTTTTCCGATATGCTGCTTAAATAGTTCAATGTCCACTGCGGCTGCGCCCCCTGTCCCAAATCCTGTGGAAGTCTTGATATAGTCTCCTCCGGCATCCGTAATGCATTGGCAGAGCCGAATCTTCTCTTCCTCATCGAGATAGCATGTCTCTATGATAACCTTTAGAATTTTACTTCCGACCGCCTGCTTGATCTCTCTGATCTCTTCTGTGATGCGGTCAAACTCCCCGTTCTTTACATCCCCCAGGTTGATGACCATATCTACCTCGGATGCGCCGTTCTTTACGGCGTTTTCAGCTTCAAAAACTTTACTTTCTTTTGTACTGTAGCCAAGCGGAAAGCCGATCACCGTACAGATTGCCAGCTCATTTCCATATGCTTCATATGCCCGTCTTACGTAAGACGGCGGGATACAGACCGATGCCATCCGGTATCTGACTGCCTCCTCGCAGAGCCTTGCAATATCCTTCCAGGTAGTCACGGCCGAAAGCGCCGTATGGTCAACCAGTCTCAAGATCTTACTTTGTTCCATTGTAGTGCCTCCCATAATTTTTCTTTTAGTCAGATGGTTTCCAGCGCGATTTTCATCATATTATGAAAGCCGTTCTGACGTCCTTCCGGCGGCACTTCTTCTTTTGAGAACGCCGTATCTGATATCGTCAGGATCGTTGCAGCCTGTTTTCCGGTGACCGCCGCATTATGGAACAGCGCAAAGCTCTCCATCTCCCCGCAGGCTACAGGATATTTTTGAAACAATGTATCATTCGCCCCGCATCCCGGCTGATAGTAAAATACATCGCTGGAATGTATCACTCCTTCATAAGCCTGAATGCCAAGCTTTTTGGCGCTTTGCTTCAATCCCTGCACCAATCCTGTATCCGGCACAATGAAATCCCCTTCAAATCCGCCCTGCTTGAAAGCGAATGAGCTCTCCGAACAGGCGCCGCTTCCGATCACCACATCAAAAAGCCCGATCTCCCTGGAGTAGCTGATCGCGGATCCAACCCGGATAATGGCGTCCACGTCATAAAACTGAAACAGTTCATAGGAATAGATCCCGATACTCGGCATTCCCATTCCGCTTCCCATAACGGTTACGTCTTTCCCTTTGTACTTTCCGGTATAGGCCAGCATATTCCGAACCTGATTGACCTGTGTCACCTCCTCCAGATATTCTTCTGCGATGAACTTTGCGCGGAGCGGGTCCCCCGGCATAAGCACCTTCTTTGCAATCTGCTCCTTTGACGCTGTATTATGTGGTGTAGGCATCGCTTTTCTCCTCCTTCCTTTTTATCCTTTAATTGTTATGATTCACATTCCTATGACTTTGAATCGTCACATTTAATTCTTCCAGATTTTCAACAATGGCATCCGCCGAATAGCGGATCATGATATTCAGCCAGTCTCTGCGGTCTCCCGCTTCTGTCCTCTGCAGATTGCTGGTATATACGATGGGCGGTCTGCCGATGCCAAATGCGATCCCATGCATCAAAGCAGAATCTACATTCGGCTCAAAGCAGTCGTCAAAAAATATTGCATGTCCGCTTTCCCTTAACCGATCGATATCCGCCGTGATATCACCCTGGTTATCCCCCGTAATATACGTTTTTCCTGCTTTTTCTATCATAGAAATGATTTCTTTTAAAATGATCCGTCCGGATTCCGTATATTGAAAATTAGGGTCCAGATAATAGTCATACTTCACATCCAGCGCATTCAGGGCATCTTTTAAGACCGTCTTTTCACCAAAGGATCGTTTTAGATTTTTCCTCAATTCCTGCATTGCCTGTTCCTTCAAATCCTCCTGCTGCCGCCTGTAATCTGCGATGGATGCATTTCCCTCCGGGATATAAACCAGGGTTGCCAAATGCTCCAAAAGCTTGCTGGCAACATAGAATCTGTCCGAACCGCCCACTGACCACTTGTGAAAATCCGTAGAAATCAGGTGGATCGGATATCCCCACGCATAGCCGCAGCCAACCTCAAATGCACAGCCCGAATCGTAGTGCACGCCGTCAAAGTACCCGACCACTCCTGTGCAGGAACGCAATGCCTGTATGTCCAGCCGGAAAATCTCCTGCCCCTCGTCCTCAACATGTTCTTCCAGTTCTCCGTTAGAATCGCGGTATGGCAGAAAACAAGGTCCCAAATCCGCAAAATCATTCTGCCGGATCCATTCATCGATTCTTTCGCACAGTTCCAATGATGCCAGTCTGTCATTTACATTGTATAACTTTGTCTCCAGATACAGTCTTTTCGACACAGCCTGTCCCTCCTGTCATTCAAAATCCTCTTTGTTCTCCTCACTTCAATTCTATAGAATCTCGCTTTTCTTGAATAACATTTTATGTATCAAATGTTATAAAAACATTAACATATTAGATGTTTTTTGTCAATAAATTTCAAATAAAAAGTATTTTTTCTTTGATTCCATAGCATTTTCCACAATATATTTGATATTTACACTGGTATTTTGTTATTTTATATGTTATAAATGGATATGAAACTGAATCCCCTTGTTTTGAACAATTTTATTTTTTTGAATAAGTGATTTTTTTTAATGAGAGAACAAAGAGTTTCGCTTGCGAAACTCGCGCCTGCGGCGGTCGCAGTGCGACATCTACCTCATACGCCGCAGTGCGCATCCTCCGGAGGGTTTTTGTTCTATAGGAAAATTCGGAGAAGTTTCCTATAGAACAAAAAAAATTACTGCTCACAGTAACAAAAGAAGATCATGAAAGGAATGACAAACATAAATGAATAAAAAAGAAAGGCGTCAGGCTGAATTGGTCAAAATCATTGAAACACATGGGATGCTATCCATGAAAGATATGGCTTCTTTGCTTCAGGTCTCTCCAATGACCGTTTACCGGGACTTAAATGAATTAAAATACAAGCCTGACATGACTGCTTCGCCGGACAGCCCTGGAGAAGATGATGAGACCAATTCCTCCTATAATCTGATCCAGGCGATCCAGGAATCCAATGAACAAAAAGAAAGAATCGGCAAGTTTGCTGCCAGCCTGATCCATGAGAATGATATCATCATACTGGATACCGGAAGCACTGTAGACCGCATGCTTCCTTATATTCCTGAGAATAAAAATATCAGCATCGTATGTTTTAATGCAAATGTGCTTGCAGAGCTCCGCCATAAACAGGGCATCCATATTTTCTTTGCCGGCGGGATCTATCATCCTGAAACTGAATTGTGCGAAAGCCCGGAGGGTATCATGTTCCTGAAACGCCTCCGTGCAAATAAGCTCTTCCTGTCTGCCGCCGGAGTACATGAACAGTTAGGGATCACCTGTGCAAAGGAATATGAGACTGCCACCAAAAAAGCAATCATAGAATCAGCCTCCACGCGGATTCTTCTGGCCGACTCGGGAAAATTCGGACGTGTATGTTCTTCATACTTTTGTGATCTGGATATTGTTCACCGCGTTGTGACCGACAATAAAATATCGGATCCATGGAAGCAGCTTTTAGAGGAGGACGGAATCCAGCTGGATATTGTATAAAAGCAGCCCGACGATACGGCATTTCCCAATTCGTTCTTCCATTTTGCTTCCTGTACGCACCGGAAGACATATTTGGATTTTTTTATTCTCGAAGCAGGATATTTCATACCTTTTGTAAATCTCTTATTAAATATGGCGGATATTGGGAAGATATGCAGATTCGGAAGGCTGAGTCAAAGAATATTCCCTGGGTTTGAAAATAAGATTTGAAAATTCCCTTGGGTATACCTTATGAAACGGCCGAATGGCCATAATGGGGTGCCCTTGGGGTATGCCTTCCGAAAAGTCGATATTAATTTATCCGAAGATACCAAACAGCCCTTTTTTCTTGGACTTTGCAGACTTTTTAGTTGTGGGACGGTCGTCGTATCTGCTTCTGGACTGGGTACGGTGGTATTTCACCGCCTTTTGCAGCTGATAAGCCGCCTCTTTGTTCACACACAAACTGAGCGGTACATCAATGTCCCGGAATCTGTAGCGAAGTCTTTCGAACTCACGATCGCTGATATCTTTGGAGCCTTCGAGAGTGCGGCCTTCAAACATATCGTCCAGGATACCTCTGATCTTGATAAACTTTGCCGGATTTTCTGAAAGCATTTTCCCTACCTGTTCGTTCATCTCTTTCTGGTCCATAGTTACTCCTTTCTTAAACGGTCCAATGGGTGAAAAGACTACTGTCTAAGTAGTGTAATATAGAATCCAGAATATTGCAAGAGTAAATCAATGGCTGCGATCCCAAATTTCGTTACTGTTCACACCCTCGCCGGGTGCTTACAGCAACGAATCCGGCCTAATGAAAGTTGCCTTACGGCAAGAGGCCGGATTCCAGCCCCAGTACTGTACTGCCTGTGACCGTGCAGCGTAGTGCACGGTCCAGGAGTGAAAAATAACCAAATTTCTGCCTACAGATACGGCTTCAGATTCTTAAGAACCACCTGGTAGCCATTTGCGTACATATGAATCCCTTCCACCGTAAACTCTCTCCTGAGCATTCCGCGTTCGTCGCACAATCCGGCATTGACATCAATATAATGATATCCCATCTTTTCTGCCAGCTTCTTCACCGCCTCATTCGCGATCGGGAGGTTCCGGTTATTGCGGTTGACGAACATCGCCCCCGCCCATTCCGTCTCCGGAACCTTATCCGTCTCATTGACCGGATAATAAGCCATCATATAGACCTCTGTTTCCGGCAGACGCTCCTTGATCTGCGTCAGAATTCTTTCATAGTTCTCCAGCATGGATTCCAAAACCGCCTCAAATGACCGTGACGCATCGCTGATGTCATTGGTTCCGATATTGATAAAAATTTTGGACGGTTCCGTACCGAAAATCTGTTCCTCCATATTTTCCAGCATATCCGAAGTTGTAAAGCCTCCGACTCCGCGGTTGTAAATGGTCAGTCCCAACCCCTCGTTCATCATCAGCTCATGGATTGGAAACTGTTCCATCAATGAAGAACCGGTAAACAAAATTTTTCCCTTTTTTACCGTCTCATTCAAAACACGGTACTTCTCGATCTTCTCCTGCTGTTCCCTTTTCATGAATCCCTGAATGATTTCCATTGTTTCCATTTGTCTTCTCCTCTCTTTTTTCATCTATAACTGTTCTGAGCGCAGATGCGGACTATCCGCTGCTCACGGTGCCGTCATGTGGCTTTTCGTTACATATAACCATTTTTCCGTGAACCGGATGTATCAGAAAGTCTTGCCGCGCGCTGCCGCTTTTACTATAATAGTATCGCAGCCATATATCATTTTCAATCATCTGTGAGGTATCTATGGATTTACTACAGTTAAAATATTTTCGTGAAGTCGCCCGTACACAGCAGCTTTCAAAAACAGCGCAGAAGCTGCACATCGCCCAGCCCTCCTTAAGCCAGACCCTGAAACGTCTGGAAACCGAGCTTGGCTGTTCTCTGTTCGACCGCCAGGGGAAAGGAATCTGCCTGAACCACGCCGGCACGATCTTCCTCCGTTATGTGGAACAGGTCTTTACTGCCCTTGACAATGCCCGGCTGGAACTGGATGAGCTGAAATCCAGCGAGGATCAGACGGTCTCCCTCTATGTAGGCTCCGCCTCCATGCTCCTTCCTGCCATCGTCCGGCGGATCCAGAAAAAGGATCCGGGCATCCGCCTGCAGATCACACAGCAGCCGCCCTCCCCGAATGACCCGCTCCCGGCATTGTCCCTGACCTCCGTGCACACCCTCCTGCCGGACAGCAACAGCCGGATCTTTCTTCTGCGGGAGCCCATCAAGGCGGTCCTTCCCTCCAACCACAGGCTGGCGGACCGTTCTGCCCTGACTCTGGACGAGATCCGCGGGGAATCCTTCTCAGAGCTGGTTTCTGGAACCAACCTGACCTCCATTGTACGGCATTACTGTGAACGCTATCATTTTTCGCCAAATGTCACAACCGTCGCGGATACGCCGGCTGTCATGCGGGACCTCCTTCCGCTCGGACCCGGGATCGCGTTTATCCCGGAATATACATGGCATGATTTTCTTACCCCTTCCATGTCTCTCAAAGCGGTCTCCGGGATGCCCATGGAGCGATTTTTGATGCTGTCCTGGAATCCGGAAAGTTTCCAGACCTCTGCGGTCCGAACCTGCCGGGATGTGATCGTCCGCTATTTCAAAGAATATACTCAAGCGCATCCTGTTACGTCCGTTCAGCCGCTTCACAACACATAATCCGCGATTCCAAGGATCAGCGGAAGTGTGATGATACACAGCAGCGTACTGAGCGTCACCTCTTTCACGGACTGCATATAATCCTGCCCGTACAGCTGGGCGAAGATTGACACGTTGGAGCCCACCGGAGCCGAAGCGGCGATCAGGATCGTCAGCTTCAGCATATGATATTTTTCCGGAAACACAAACAGCAGCGCCATCGTCAAAACCGGGATCACTATGAGCCGCACCAGAGCACAGCGGTAAACCACACGGCCGGAAAACAACGACCGGAGCGGAACCTGCCCCAGGTAGACTCCCAATACGATCATGGCCAGCGGGCCGTTCATGGCTGCGATCGTACCGACCACATTTTCCGCGGTCTCCGGGAGGGATACCGGAAGCAGGAACAATGCGATGCCTGCCAGAAAGCTGAGGAGGATCGGATTGGTCCTGAGCCTTTTCACTGAAATCAAAGACCGGTCGCCCGTGATCGTGACCAGCCCGTATGTCCACTGCAGGATGTTCAGCAGCGCAACATAGGAAGAGACATAGAATACCGCTTCTTCCCCCAGGGTCATCTGTACCAGCGGAATCCCGATGAAACCTGCGTTGGAAAATGCGGCTCCGAACCGTTCGATTCCCTGTTCTTTTGAAAATGCAATCCGGGCCGCGGCAATCGAAAGCAGAAGCGACAGCAGAGCGGCCAGGAAGGATACAAAAAGCCCTTCTAAGCGCTCCCGCGAAAAATCCGCAAGATAGGATTTCAGGATTGCCGCCGGCATAACGATATACAGCAGGATCCTGCCGATATCCGCGCTTCCTCCGGCGCTGACCAGCTTCTTTTTATACAGGAAATAACCAATCATCATATATACAAGCATCACCAGATTCTGCCTGAGCAGCAGCACTACAATCTCCATCGGACAACCTCCGCTTTCTATTCATAGAATATTTTCTTTCGCTGTTCGATGGAATTATACCACAGACATCCGGCAGAATAAAATACATATTATGCTATCTGTTGATAGGCTGGATACTATGAAAGCAGACCTTTTCATCTGAGGTTTCAATATACACTTTTATCTCCCCATTTTCCAATCGTTCTGAATGGACAATCTCTGTATTGAATGGACCGAAACCATAAATATGTAACTATTGACATCATCCCCAGAAAGTGATAGTATTACTATCGCAAAATCAAAAGACAGGAGATGAATCTTATGGGAGAGTCTATGATCCGGAAGCAGCAGATGGAACAGCGTACACAGCAGATACTTCATACTGCCCTGAATCTATTCTGTGAAAAGGGGATCGAAGATACATCGGTGGATGAGATCGCGAAAGCGGCCGGCGTTGGTCCCGCCACGATTTACCGGTATTTTGAGACCAAAGCAGAACTCGCAGTCTCGGCAGGGACTGCCTACTGGCAGATGGTTGCCGGAAAGTATACGGATGCCCTGTCCCAAAAAGACTATCAGGAACAAAGCGGGCTCCGGCAGATGGAATGGATTTTCCATATCTATTCGGAAATTTTTGAAAAAGAATTTTTATTTCTGAAATTTATCCAGGAATTTGACATTTTTATTCAAAGATACCATATTTCAAAGGAACATCTGGAAAACTATGAAGAACAGATCCTGAACCTGAGGCCTTATATGACAAATGCTCTGGAAAAAGGCCTCAGGGACGGAAGTCTGATATTTTCCTATACCGTAGATGAAATCTATTTTTCCATAACACACACGCTTCTGAGCCTGATGCAGAAACTGGCATGCAGCGGGCACATCCTCTCATCTGACGAAAGGGTCGGCCTTGCATTACAGGTAGAGATCACGGGCGGCCTGCTCCTAAAAGGGCTCAGCAGCGAAGTATCGAAAGTAAGTCCCTTGTAAAACGGCCAGATAACCATAGCAGGGGATCCTTTGGACATATGATATAAAATGAGGAGGATGCATATGAAATCATTATCTACAGGTAAAATATGGCTTTTTGCGGCCGGACAGTTTGGGTGGTCCTTATTGTCAGGTCTGATCTCAAATTGGCTGGTTTATTTTTACCAGCCGGATGAAGCGTCTGTCGCGCAGGGACAGACGCTGTTCATCCCCCAGGGACTGGTAATCCTTGGAATCTTTACGGTAATCGGCGGCATTACCGCCTTCGGACGGCTCTTTGACGCCTTCACAGATCCCTGGATTGCATCGCTGTCGGACCGCTGTACCTCGAAAAATGGCCGGCGTATCCCATTTTTAAAATGGGCCGCCCTGCCCCTTTCTCTGTCCACCGTACTGATATTCTGGTCTCCGGTTGATCAGAACAGTTGGATCAATGCCGCTTTCCTGTTCGTGATGGTACTAGTGTATTATCTGTCAATTACGGCCTACTGTACGCCCTACAATGCCCTGATCCCTGAGTTAGGGCATAACCAGCAGGAGCGGCTGAATATTTCCACCGTCATTTCTTTTACTTTTATTGCGGGAACCGCGGTTGCCTACCTGGCACCGGTAATCTGGGGAACACTGGTTCCGGCACTGGGACGTGTGAACGCGATCCGCGTTACATTCGCCGTGATGGCTGTCATCGCGTTTCTCTGTATGCAGGTGCCGGTCTGGTCGATCCGCGAAAAAGAATATGTAAATACTGTCCCCTCGCAGGATACCGCGTTTTCCTCTCTCGCTTCCACATTTCGGAACCGGGAATTTTTGAAATTCGTAGGTTCGGATATCCTGTACTGGATTGCCATCACAATGTTCCAGACAGGCCTTCCATTCTTCGTGACCAGCCTGCTGAAACTCCCGGAAACGATGACCACACTTTATTTTGTCGGCATGACTGCTTTGTCACTGGTATTTTATATCCCGATCAATAAGCTGGCGCCGAAGCTGGGGAAGAAAAAACTGATATTGGCGGCATTCGTGATTTTCTCGTTGTCTTATCTCTATACCGGATTCCTTGGACGGATCTCTGTGATTCCCGCAAATGTACAGGGTTTGATTCTGATGGCCGCGGCCTCTCTGCCTATGGCGGTCTTTGGAATCCTTCCACAGGCAGTCGTTGCCGATATCGCCCAGAGCGATGCAAAACGCACCGGCAGCAACCGGGAAGGGATGTTCTATGCCGCAAGGACCTTTGCGTTTAAGCTGGGGCAGAGTCTCTCCATGCTCCTGTTTACAGCGGTTTCCACAATTGGGGACGCATCCGGGACGGGTTATCGCATAGCAGCATTTTCAGCAGCGTGCTTCTGCTTTTTAGGCGGAATCCTATTCCTTTTTTATAACGAACACAAAATCAACCAGGATATACAGTAGGGAACTGCCCGCATGAAAAATCCGCTTCGCAGATGGCGGCAAACAGGCAATCAAGTTGCTGCGCACATTGGTTACATATGGAAAGGGGATATTTACGTGGATAAAAAAAAGATTCACAATCTGGTCATACCGGCACAAAGTTACAAGAAAACTATGGAATCGGTCGTTCTGCCTTATCTTGCAGAGAGGAAAACGGAGCGGTATTGTGAGCGTGAAAAAGGGAAAAAAATATTCTACCTGCGCTGTCTCGCGGACCATCCTGCGGGCATTGCCGTCCTGTCCCACGGCTATACGGAAACGGCCGACAAGTATCTGGAGAATATCTATTATTTCCTTCGCGGAGGGTATCATGTCTTTATGCCGGAACACTGCGGGCACGGCCGCAGCTACCGGCTGTGCAGCGATACCAGAGATTTCTCCCTGGTACATATTGATGACTATCAAAGATATGTGGAGGATCTGCTCTATGTAAGCCGCATCGCGGCACAGGAATTTCCAGAACTTCCCCTATGCCTGTACGGCCACTCTATGGGCGGCGGGATCGCAGCCTGCGCCGCGGCGCAGGAGCCCCGACTCTATTCCCGGCTTATCCTGTCTTCTCCAATGATCCGCCCAAACAGCGCCCCCATCCCCTGGCCCCTGGCATGTCTGGCAGCAAAAGCTTTCTGTCTGGCCGGCAGGGAAGAGTACTATCTGCCGGGGAATCATCCTTACGATGGAACGGAACAATATGCGGACAGCGCTTCCGCCTCCGAATGCAGATTTCTGTTTTATCAGGAGAAACGCGGCAAAGAGCCTTTATTTCAGATGAACGCGGCCTCCTATGGATGGCTTTGGCAGACCCACCGGCTAAACCGTGCCCTCCAAAAGAAAGCGTGGCGCCGGATTTCCTGTCCCACACGGATTTTTCAGGCAGACCAGGAAGCATATGTTTCCAAAAAAGAGCAGGAACGATTCGTAAAAAAATTATGTCGGAGAAAAAATATAGACGCAAAGCTGATCCGGGTAAAGGGAAGTAAACATGAGATCTTCAATTCCGATGATCAAATATTAGAGGCTTACTGGAAGAAGATTTTATAGTGGGATAAGAGCGTGTTTGTACCATCTATATAGAGCTGTTTGAGCGTAATGAGCCCTTCTTTCTCTAACCGGCGCAGGAAACCATCACAAAAACCCTCCTCGCGCTGCAGAACCTGTGTCAGGCGATCTTTCCGGAGTATCAAAGCTCTGTCTCATTACAGGGCGTACCGACATACAGCTTTCGATCAACGGCCTCATGGCGGTCCTCCGAGATACTTATCAGATGTATCCGGGGCAGTTTGCAGACCGCCATAGTTTCCATTATAAGGAAAAAGTAGCCAATGTTGAGATGTTTGCTGGAAGAAACGGTTGAATCAGAAGCCTTAAGTTTTTCAGCGAAGTTAATATGAAGTTCCAAAGATACCTGTTTGTTTTGTTTAGCCTCCTCATTATATTTAGCGACCTGCGTCGATTTTTCACCTATTTAACTGTTAAACTCCCGCTAAAAAGTGATTGAAAAATATAGTGAAAAATATAAGATCAAATTGAATAATCAGATGGATCGTGATATACTCAAAAAAATATATAGATTTAACTTATTCTATGAAATCAGGATTAACCATTAACCACTTTTGCACTTAATCATGAAAAGGAGTGATATTATGGCACTGCCGCAAAAGCAGGTATATACATCCGAAGATTACTGGAACCTTCCAGACGGCCAGCGCGCAGAACTGATTGATGGAAAGCTGTACGCCATGGCCCCGCCATACCGCATCCATCAGGAATTAGTTGGTGAACTTTATTCCACGATTCATAATTACATCCATTTAAAAAATGGTTTCTGTAAAGTTTATCCGGCCCCATTTGCCGTAAACCTTACAGCAAATGATAAAACATGGGTGGAACCTGATATCTCCGTCATTTGCGATAAAAGCAAACTGTCCGATCGGGGATGCGAAGGCGCGCCCGACTGGATCATTGAGATTGTTTCCCCCGGCAGCTCACGAATGGACTATTCCGTAAAACTGTTCAAATACCGTACTGCCGGGGTGCGTGAATACTGGATCGTGAATCCTTTGAAAAAAGTGGTACAGACTTATTCCTTTGAGGGTGAAGAAGACTCAAATGCTTTTTTATTTGATGAAGAAATACCGGTTCATATATTTGACGGCCTGACAATCAAAATATCTGAGTTACTGCAATAAATGCAAAAACTATTTTTTCAGCAAATCAGCTGGGTTGTTTCCAACCAGGTTACGATCAGCCCCAATCCGTAACTACGCTTTTCGACACTGCATTCACGTTCGATTTCGATTCGATCCGTATTGTCCTGATATTTCTGCTTTTACCTGTTCCGGTTTACCTGGCCTTCCAAGTTTTGGGCCTGAAATCCGGATCCCTTGATCTTTACAAAAGTTCCGGTTTGCTCTGGTCCTGTAAATCTGGTCCACCAATACACGCTCAGGATAACTTCCTGTGCGCTCATAATACCTGATGATTCCTCCTGAAGATGAGCACTTTCATTATATGCATTGAATGAGATCGTTTCAATCCGGGCATAACCCTCTTCGTCTATGCTTAAATCCAGCTTTGCGCCAAACTCAACCGATGTTTTCACTTTTCCTCTTATGATTGGACGAAGCCCTGGGGATAGCGGATATTCACCGGGGCACAGTCCCCTGATTCTCAGGTTTGTCCGGGTTGTTTCCTGATGACTCCGCATCCCCCGCTCCTGAGGTGGGCGGCGTATTTTCATCATCATGATCCAGAATGTACTCGTTTGCTTCCATGATGATCTCATGGGTCAGGCGCTTACGGAACAGGGTCAATGTACTTGCATCAAAAGGAGGCTCTTCCTGATATCCCAGGGGATCCGGTCAGCAAGACGGATCCACCTGTTTTTGGGATTCATATGCATCCCAAGCGGCTGATTAAAATCAAAAAAGGAATGTTGCAATTTATCAAGCGGTCTGTACATGGCATTTTAACTCGGTTTTCCGCCTCAGTATAATCAAATCAATAAATATAGAGAGGTTTGTAAAATGTATTTTTATGCTTCTATCGGGGATATCCGTGATAAAATAGAGAATTATACCAACACATACCACAAGGGCGCAAACTTTCCGGATATCCTCCGGGAAATATTCAATGAAAAGCCTTGTCTGGAAAATAAGACACCGCTTTCTGATATCCGTTCGCTCCTTCAAATGGATGATGAACTGTTTTTACAAAAAATCCGGGATTTGTATTTTCGTTTTCCAAAAACACTTATCTATGATGATGAACATTTTGACGTAGTTCCATCTGCCTCTGCCCTGACTGTGATCAACCAGTTTTTCGGAACTCGCAGCTTTATCCATCTTCACGATTGCTTTGAAATTGATTATATATTCAGGGGAGAATGTGAATTGTCATTTCTTGATGAAAAACGTGTTTTAACAGAGGGGGATTTCTGTATTCTTTCCCCTTATACCAACCACGACATGACCCTTCTGACAAAGGATTCCTGTATTTTTCCGATTTTGATCAAAGAGCAGGTCTCCGATTTTTTTAAGAAATTATTATCTGACTCAGCAGAACCGAACTATCTTCTTTTTAAGACAAATGTCTCCTATGAGGTCCGTGATATCATGAAGCGTTTATTTTTGGAAAAATTCCGCTACGATAAATATGTGGACCGCTGTACCATTTACTGGCTCAATTTACTTTTTACGAATATTCTCAGGAATTATCAGACCTACAGCCAGTTCTCCAGCTATAAGTCCGGTCCGGATTACGCGCCGATCCTGCGCTACATCCAGAGCCATTATGACACGATCACGCTCCCAAGGCTGTCAGAAATCTTCCATTACTCTGTCCCGTATCTTTCCAAGATCATCAAAAAAAGCACCGGGAAAAACTTTAAGCAGCTTGTCAACGAGACCAAAATGCGCAAAGCCATTTATTATCTGGAAGAGACAGATTTTTCCATTGAGGATATCTCGGGAATGGTAGGATATAGCAGTTCGGATCATTTTTACCATGTATTCCGAAAAGCCCAGGGCATGTCGCCTCAACAGTACCGGAAGAATTATCTGGACTTAAATCTGCGGGACAAGATCCCGGAGCAGATGGGCAAGGATGCGGAAAGAATCCTAGAAGTGATCCGGGGATCCGGATGAAAGAACAAAGAGTTTCGCTTGCGAAACTCGCGCCTGCGGCGGTCGCAGTGCGACATCTACCTCATACGCCGCAGTGCGCATCCCCCGGAGGGTTTTTGTTCTATAGGAAAATTCGGAGAAGTTTCCTATAGAATGAAATATGCGGACAGGCGCCTGACTTTCAGACGCCTGTCCGCGTTGTTGAGGAGACTACAGTTCCTTATTGCTTTTTGCAGGCCAGAAGGTCAGAATGTACTCCATGGGGGGCATTCTGGCGGAATATCTTTGGTGTTGTACCCATAATGCGCTTAAACAGTCGTGTAAAATAATAGATATCTGAAATACCGCACTTCTGGGCAATGGATTTAATGGGCAGATTCGTGCATAACAATAGTCTTCCGGCATGCTCGATCCTAAGCTTGTTTACATAATCTGTCAGGGTCATGCCTGTTTCTTTTTTAAAAAGCATGGACAGGTAGCTTGCGTTAACATTGAGCTGCTCTGCCAGGACATTGAGAGTGAGATCAGTGCAGAGATCTGTATTGATATAGGTGAGTGCTTTGCGTATGATCACAGAATAATTCTGCAGACTATGCCGGCGGATCAGTTCGCAGTATTCATGTGTCATTTTTTTATGAAAGGTGATACATTGGTTTACACTGCCAAGCTGTTCTATGCGCGGGATCGTACCGTTGGAATGGGCATCGATATGGATGGGGTGCACACCTGCGCGTTCGGCGGCTTTACGTAAATGTGTATTGAAGGTGATCGTATAATTTTTCATATCCCGCAGTCTGTCAGGCAGGCGCTGAGGGAGAAGATACGCATGAAATTTTGTAAGCGCCTCGATCGCGGCAGCTTCATTGCAGCTGCAGACCGCCTCGATCAGCGCATTTTCAGCCTCATACCTTGCTTCGATCACATGGATATTGTGAAAGGGCTTTTCCGGTATCCGTAAATAATTCTTATAATCATAATGCCATATTTCCAGGTCAGTATTGTCGCGGTATTTCATATCAAATCTCTCTTTCCCATAGACCATATTACCAAATTCAAAGAACATGCTTTTCAGAAGATCCACGGATGGGAAAAAGGGTATGTGTTCATAATAATATTTCAGGCTTGCATGAAATTCTTCCGGCAGTTCCAGATCATCGACCAGAACAGACAGCCGATTTTCGGTGATTTCTTCAAAAAGGACGGGACCGCAGAAAAGCCATTTTTGTTTTTCTGGCAGGAATAAAAAAATATAGGTACATAAAAAAATATCTTTTTCAAAGTAGATCACGGATGGAACTCTGGAAAAAAACCACTGGCGAAAGCGTTCGGAACTCTTGGTCATGCCAAGGACATGATAACGCAGGCCAAGGTCAAAATTCTGGAGAAATTCCAGAAAGTCTTCTTCATGCGGGGATATCGTGAAATAGTGTACGGGGATATGGCTTGATTCTAAGAAATTATGCATGAATTGAATGATATCACTGCTCATATCCATCCCTCCTCGTATTTCTGTATGTATGACACAATACGTCTTATATATCTATTGCATAGATTTTAAAGGAAATCAAGCCAATCCAAAAATAATACAAAGAATCCTAAAAATTCTCTCTATAAATGAATACTGCAGAAAAATATAATAAAAAACAATACAAAGCAATGTAGAAAAACAGAAGGATTTTTATATGAAATGCACAAATATAACTGGATATATACATTGCGGAAAGAAGGAGGAACAATATGCGGAATATTGTCAATTTAAACAGGGACTGGAGATTTATACAGGAGGACGCGGGGCTGCCGGAGGAGTTCCCGTTGCACTGGAAGCAGATCGATCTGCCGCACACATGGAATGCGGTGGACGGCCATGACGGGAACGGGAACTATGCCCGCGGCAGATTCTGGTATGCAAAGAGCTTCCGGAAGCCTGTCCAGCCGCTGGAGGGAGGAAGGGTTTATGTAGAGATCCCGGCGGCGGGGCAGCAGGCCGAGGTCTTTGTAAACGGAACCAAGGTGATCTATCATGAAGGCGGATATTCCACGTTCCGCGCTGATATTACGGATCTGTGCAGAGAGGATGAAGACAATCTTCTGGTGATCGCATGCAGCAATGAAAATAAAAGCAGTGTATATCCCCAGTCAGCAGACTTTACATTTTACGGCGGGCTCTACAGGGGCGTGAACCTGATCAGTGTGCCGAAGACACACTTTGAACTGGAATACTACGGAGGACCGGGCATCCAGATTACGCCAAGGCCGTGTGAGGACGGCGGAGCGGTGTTTGAGATGGAGTCCTGGATAGCAGGCGGGGATGAAAATTTTACTGTGATGTATTCCATCCTGGATGCCCGGGGAAAGGAAGTAGCTGCGGGAGTCCGGCCGGCGGATGATACAAAGCTTACACTGTATGTTCCCGACGTCCATCTGTGGGAGATTGACAGTCCCTATCTGTATACGGTGACAGCCACCCTGCAGCGGCGCAATGAGGCATATGACGAGGTAACCGCGCGGGCGGGCGTGAGAAGCTTTTCCTGTGATCCGGAGAAGGGATTTATCATCAACGGCAAGGAGATTCCCTTACGCGGCGTGAGCCGTCATCAGGATCAGCTTTATAAAGGAAATGCGCTGAACAGGGAAGACCATTATGAGGATGCAAGGCTCATCAAGGAGCTGGGCGCGAATACCATCCGGCTTGCGCATTATCAGCATTCTCAGGACTTTTACGATGCCTGTGATGAGATGGGATTTGTCGTATGGGCGGAGATCCCGTTTATCAGTGTGATGAGTCCGGACCCGGATGCACATCAGAACTGTATCAGCCAGATGAAGGAGCTGATCATCCAGAATTACAACCATCCGTCGATCTGCTTCTGGGGAATTTCCAATGAGATCCTGATCGGAGGGATCTCGAATCAGCTGGTGGAAAACCATAAAGAATTGAATGCGCTATGCAAGGAACTGGACCCCACCCGCCTGACTACGATCGCGCATGTGACTATGACCCCTGTGGACAGCCCGATACATGATATTACCGATGTAGAGAGCTATAACCACTACTTCGGCTGGTACGGCGGAAGGATGGAGGATAACGGCCCCTGGATGGATCATTTCCATGAAGTACATCCGAAGATCTGTCTTGGCCTGTCCGAATACGGCTGTGAAGGGATCATTACCTATCACGGCCCGAACCCGGCCTGCAAGGATTACAGTGAGGAATACCAGGCACTGTACCATGAGCATATGGCGAAGATGCTGGACGAGCGTCCCTGGATCTGGTCAAGCCATGTGTGGAATATGTTCGACTTCGGCTGTGCGGCGCGTGACGAGGGCGGGGTGTCAGGACGGAACAACAAAGGCCTGATGACCATGGACCGGAAGACAAAAAAGGACAGCTATTATATCTACCAGGCATATTGGAGCAAGGAGCCTGTGCTCCATCTCTGCGGCAGACGTTACGCGCAGAGGGCCGGCGACGCGACGGAGATCCGGGTGTACTCCAATCAGCCCTCAGTGGCCTTGTATCTGAACGGGAAGCTTTTGGAAGAGAAATCTGCGGACAAGGTATTTGTATTCCGGGCAGCCCTGGAAGATGGACAGAATATTGTGACAGTGGTCTCCGGAGACTTAAAGGACAGTATGACGCTGGAAAAGGTAGAGACGGAGCCGGCAATCTATGTGCTTCCGGAGGTCAATGAGAGAGCGGAAGGCGTGGCGAATTGGTTTAAACTGAACGGCGATTTGGACTTGAAAGCGCCTATGGAATTTCCGGAGGGAAAGTACAGCATCAAGGATACGATGGAGGAGATAGCCAAATGTCCGGAGGCCTTTGCAATCGTGGAGGAGGCCGTAAAGCTGGCTATGAATATGAAGGTGACTCCCGGTGAGGGAATGTGGGACATGTTCAAATCCATGAATCTGGAAAAGGTTGGAGAAATGGCGGGCTCCATGATGCCGGAGGGGTTTGTGGAAAGTTTGAACAGCAAGCTGATCAGATTCGATAAAGTCTGATCCTGGCGGCGAAAAAAGGAGTATTCCCAAAATCATCCTATTTGGATTTTTGGGGGAATACTCTCCATGAAAAAAGGAGAAAAAAGTATGGAAAATACAGCAAATTCAGTTCCGGCTTTCGGAATGAAAGATAAACTCGGATATATGTTCGGCGATTTTGGAAACGACTTTACCTTTATATTATCCTCTTCATTTATGCTGAAATTTTATACGGATGTGATGGGAGTCAACGCAGCCGTGGTTGGAATGCTGATGATGGCGGCGCGCTTTGTGGATGCAGTTACGGATGTTACGATGGGACAGATCGTAGACCGCTCAAAACCGACGAAGGATGGGAAATTCAAGCCCTGGATTAAGAGGATGTGCGGCCCGGTGGCGATCGCGTCGTTTTTGATCTATCAATCCGAATTTGCGGATATGTCGATGGGCTTTAAAGTATTCTGGATGGTCGTTACATATATCCTTTGGGGATCCATCTTCTATACGTCCATCAATATTCCCTACGGTTCTATGGCCTCTGCGGTAACCGCAGATCCAAAAGAACGCGCGGATCTGTCCACCTGGCGTACGATCGGCGCGACCCTTGCCGGGCTAGCGATCGGCGTAGGGACTCCGTTGGTGGCCTACGAGGTGGTGGACGGCAATACAGTCCTTTCCGGTACGCGTATGACGATTATTGCAGGGGTGTTCAGTGTGTGCGCGATCATCTGTTATCTGCTTTGCTTCAATCTGGTCCGTGAACGTATCCCGGTAGAGGCGAATAACCAAAAGCTGGAAGTGGGGAAACTGATCAAGAGCCTTGTAACAAACCGTGCGCTGCTCGGTATTATCGCGGCGGCAATCCTGCTCCTGCTGGGAATGCTGGGAATGCAGGGAATGGCAGGATACGTATTCCCCAATTACTATGGTTCCGCGTCTGCCCAGTCATTATCCTCGCTTGCAGGGAGTCTAGTCGTGCTGGTAGTCTGTGCGCCGTTTGCTTCGAAGCTGGCCGCAAAATTTGGCAAAAAGGAGCTTTCGGTTGTTTCCTGTGCTTTCGGCGCTGCTGTTTACCTGGTATGCCTGATCGTAAGGCCTCAGAACCCGTATGTGTATGTTGTATTTTATACACTGGCCTTCGCGGGGCTCGGATTCTTTAATACCGTGATCTGGGCCATGATCACAGATGTGATTGACGATGCGGAGGTGAGGAACGGAGTCCGGGAGGACGGCACGATCTATTCCGTATATTCCTTTGCGCGGAAGCTGGGTCAGGCATTTTCATCCGGTATGATCGGGTCACTGCTGTCTATGATCGGATATACGACAGAGACTGCATTTGACCCGGCAGTGACATCCGGGATCTTCAACCTGTCCTGCATCATTCCGGCTGTCGGATTGGCTGCGGTAGCGCTTGCCCTGCTGTTTATCTATCCGCTGAACAAAAAGCGGGTGGAGGAGAACTGTGCGGAGCTTGCGGCAAGGCGCGGATAGTGCGGTAATTTTATGTGATAGAAAAGCGGCCATCGGATGCAGCCTCTCGTTTGCGCCGGTCAGGCAATGTTGAATATGGGGATATCCTAAGTGCGAAAGCTGGGATGAGAAAAAATAGACCGTGTAAACGTGGTCCGTCTCCGGCCATGCGAATAACAAATAGGCCGTGAAAAGTTTTTATGGGGCTGTCGGGAAATAGATAGTCTTATATAGAAGAGTCGGTAACTCATACGAGTTACCGACTCTTCTAATCATAACGCGGCCGGGAAGTCAAACGCTGATTAAAGTGGAAACTATGGCGGTCCGCAAACTGCCCCGGATACCCCCATCGGCATTTTGACGAACTCCTGATGTTTGGATACCAGTTCTTTTTCTGACCGTGCAGAACCGAATAAAGATTTTTAAATTCTCTGTTTTTCATTCATAATTTTCCGCGCGTATCTTTTAGTCAATATCCTCCCGCAGTGCCAGGACAGCCATATACTTCTTTCCCGGCATTTGGATACGCACATTCCCACTTGCCCCATGGAGGACAGTCTTCCGCGTCATTTCCCAGGTGTCGATCACATCTATCTGGTAGCTATGATCCTTTGGAAGCTCCAGATCAGTCATCGCACAGCATTGGTCATCCCTGTAGTATAAAAATGCCCTGTCATCGCAATGTCCGCCGTATTGAAACTCAACACTGTAGAAGTTGTCCCGCTCCCGTTGATCCATCCACACAATGCGTTTCAGGAATACGCGGAACCCTTCCTGAGCCTGGGCGCAGATTTCTAAAATTTCATCATCATCTTTTCCAAACCAACCAGAGCGGCCATTCAGCGGCTCCAACGGGCCAGGCAGGCTCTCGATGATCTCCTTGAGAAACGCGATCCTAGCCGGGCTTTCCCCATTGAGACGTCCGCCCTTTGCCCACCATACCACGTCCTTCTCACCGGTCCGTGTAGCCTTTTCCCCTTCCTTGGTTCCCGGGAGGAATGTCTCGCCGTGGGTACAGTACCCGCCCTGTACCGTTGTACGCCAGAAATTGCGCGTCATATCCTTGCCTGAAAGATTGCCCCATACCTCCGGGACATTCCCCTCATACCGGCATTCATCAATCAGAACCGGCTTTCCATACAGACGCATCATCTCGGATATCCGGTAAAACTGCTTGCTCTGCCAGGATGTATGGGTAATATTCTTCCTGCCCGGATCCCACCGCTTAAAGCAGTTATGGTTGGACAGTAAATGCCCGTATGGATCATGTTCCGCGACAAAAGCTTCAATCACCTCCCAATCCTCTACACATTTATTAAAACAAAGATCATATTCGTTTGCCAGGCTCCACCAGATATTTGGAAACGCCGCAAACCGGCGCATAAGATAATCCAGGTAAACCAGATCATCCTCTGGCTTCAGATTCGAAAATCCCCATCGGTCATAGGAATGGAACAGGATCAGATCGATCTGCATGCCCATTTCCTGAAGCTGAAGCAGATACTTTTCCATATGATCCCAAAAAACGTAGTTCGGACGGTGGACGTCCCAATAATCATCCCGCTCTTTTATCTCCTGCGGATAGACCGGCAGACCCTCGCCGGAAAATATTTTTTCCGCCGCGCCTGCTTTCGGCAGGAAGGGATAGTTTGCAGGCTCATTCAGATTATAGCTGTAGTGCTTCGGGAACACACACGTACGGATCTTGTTGAACGGCGATTTTGAGAGCGTATCCAAAGTCTCCTCAATCAACGGCTCTGACTGGTGCATAAGCGCGTAAACGGTAGTTCCAAAAGGATAGTACCAGCCCCCGTCCTCATATTGCAGATGTGTGCCGTTCGCGCGGACGATTCCATGGCATCCTTCCTCCGCAGGCATAACTTCCAGCGCCCCTTTCATCGGTCCGTCAAGCACGGAGCCTGTCACACAATACGGATAAGTACCTGTTTCTTCCGGTAAAAAGCGAACCTTGTATACACCTTCCCCGGCATAAAAGCCTTTGACTGTAACCGCTTTTTCTCCATGGGAAAAAACTGCCTGAAGATCCACCGTAACAGCCGAACCTTCCGGCTCCCCGCCTTTAAAAACCAACTCCGCTATTTCATACTGCTTTACTTTTTTCAGTTCACATTTCATACCATTCTCCTTTTTATTTCTGGTTGATTTACTGTAGTGTCTCCCTTTTTTCTCCTCGTGTTCCTTTTAAGATAGATTCTTTTTAAATTGCTTTATTTTTTCTTCTAGGTACGCTCCCTGGTATGTACCCGCCAGAAATCTTTGGAATCCCTCTTCGAATTCCTCCCAGTTCTTTTGTTCACATCCCCAGCAGATTGGATAAAACAATGCATGATTTTTCTCTGCCGCCACTAAATCCCCCAACGCGTCCCCGCAGAAAAGAATCCGGGCGGGTTCATATCCCTTCCGTATCAATTGCCCGATACAGTATTCCTTGCTGCCGACGTCCTGTGCGCACACAATATCCACATGATCCAGCAGCCCGTAGTATTCCCATTCCGTAAATATCGCTTCCGTATTGGCGCTTGACACCACAGCTATGTCCGCATGCTTTGAAGCTGCTTCCAATGCCTCCTTGAAGCCTTGAAATGGTAGCTTTTCCTCGATTTTCATTGCTTCGATCTTCTCGTTTACCGTAACGGACCAATCCAGTACCTTTTTCAGACAGGGCTCCCCGCTGCGTTCATATGCTGCCTTCAAGGTGTCATTGGAAAGGATGATTTCTGTTTCACACCAATGGTCATAGCATTCGACTCCTTCGATGGGAATGTATCGTTCATGGATCTCCCGTAACACCTTCCGCAATCCCTGAAACCGGTTAATCCCTCTTGTACCTGTATACAGATTGATCTCATTCCACCGGTCAAGGATATCTTCACCCCATTGTTCCAGATTCCATTCTTTTACGATGCATGGGCCAAAAATCTTTTTATGCTTGACCGTCATCGTATCCATCGCTGTTCCATCACTGTCAATACAGACCAGCCATTCTTTTTTCTTACAAAATTCATCTAAACTCTTTTGACTCACGTGTTTCCCACCTCTCATAATTATTTTATTATCTCTTAATATAAATTAACATCTTTCTTCTTTAAAAAAATCTTGAATATTAAGATTATAATTGATATATTAGTTTTAAGAGGAGGATTCATGATGGATTATCATATGATCGCGGATTTCTTTTATAATATTACACGCCTTGATACGGTCCTTTTAAATTCTGATGGAAGCATACTTTCCGAAAAGAAAACGCTTTGTTACCCGAAAGAGATTCGTTTAGCTTTTTCTGACTATATCCAGGATCTAACACGTGCTGTTTTAGAAATCCAGCCCGGAGAATACCGGCAAATGTTTTTTTCAGATTTTTATGTATATTTTCTTCTGTTATGTAACTCTGATCAGATTTACGCGGTGGTCGGTCCCTATTGTTACAGCGATGCTCCGCAGGATCTCATATACCATATACTCCAGACTTACAAGGTTCCGCGTAATTTATATAATGTTTATGAGAACTGGCATCAGATGATCCCACTCAACCACCGCCTGTTATCAGTGACATCATCGCTGATGTTTACATTATTAAAAAGCGGGATCATTTCAGGGCGGAGCACGGAAGTCTACAATGTACAGCCCGCGTCTGGATTTTCCAAAAAATATGTACAGAAGCAGACCCTTAGAAATATCCAGAACCAATACGCGACTGAGGATAAGATCCACTGTGCCGTTCAGCACGGGAATACGCAGATGGCACTTCAGGCACTTGCTGATACCGGCAACAGATTCGAATATCGGAGTGACGGATATAGTCTATGGCATATGCAGCATATGGCTTCCGTTTTAGGAACGATCATGCGGGTTGCCGCCAGGGAAGGCGGGGTCCCGCCCCAAAAGATACACGAGATCAGCGAGCGATATTTTTTCCAGATCCATAGATGCCGGAATGAAGGAGAGTTGGAAGACTTGATTTCCCAGATGGCCAAAGATTATTGCCATGCCGTACAATATCACAAGATTGCTTCTTACTCTCCCATTGTGCAGGCGGTGATGTCTTACCTTCATGTCCACTATATGCAGTCACTAAATTTATCCCAAATTGCCGACTCCATCCCCTGCCACCCAAACTATATGTGCCAGTTATTTAAAAAAGAAATCAACATGACAATCTTCCAGCAGCTGACCGAGATCAGACTCGATTATGCCTGTGTGGAATTAAAGAATACGTCCCTTCCGATCACGGAGATTGCATATCTTGTCGGCTTTGACAGCTATGGACAGTTCAGCGCGGCATTCAAGAAAAAATATGGATGCAGCTGCTCTCAGTGGAGAAAGGGGCATACTTCTACACTTTTTCCCGATGCTCCAGCCGCACAGGCGGAATAATTTCCATCTGTGCGGCTTTCTGTCCTGTTATGCTTTTGTCTCCATGTTTTTCTTCATTTCCGCAATTTCATCCGCATATTTTTCAATTGGGTTAAACCGGATACAAACCAACATAATGGCCGCTGCTACAACAGGAATTCCAAACCGCAGGAAATTGATCATGAACATAGCCGACTCCGGCTGGTTGCCAACCGCATTCGCTACATACCCGGCAAGTCCTAATGCGAATAAGATTCCTGCCTTTGTAACCGTATTGCCGCATTTCTGTGAAAATCCTTTGATAGAGGAAATCACTCCATTTGCGGAAGTGCCGTCTTTAAACTGAATAAAGTCAACCGCGTCATTGACAAATATATCTACCAGTCCATTCTGCATTCCGGAAAAACTTGTCGCGATAAAGGTTAATACGTATAAAGCCATCAGGTTCTTTCCGCCGAAGATAAACAAAATAACATAAAGGACAATCGAAGCAATCTGGGTAAACGCCAATACTTTCTGCCCTGTTTTAAATATTTTCAGGCAGAGAGGCATCAATACGATCATAGAAACCATCGTCCCTGCAGATACAATCCCCATGTAAAGCGAAATCAGGTCCGGACGCGCGATGTAATACATAATATAGTAAACAGATGTGGAAAACATCATTCCATAACTGATCGACGCCAAAAACCAAATCGCGATAAACGGATACAGTCCAAAGTGTTTTAAAACGCTTCCGATCTCCTGAAATGCCGGACGTTTCTTGCTTTCTACAATATAGCGTTCTTTCGAGGTTGCAAATAGCCCCCAGAAGCAGACGCAGGCAAAAATTCCGCAGACAAGCATCAACGGGATATAGCCATTCTCAAATCCAAGCGTATCTGTAAAAAATGCTACCATCTGCACTTTGAATGTAGAACCAATACTGTACACGATCGAAACGATCGCTGTTGAGAACATAACCACTCTGTTACGTGCTTCCTGGCTCTTAACATGCGCCGGCAGAATGGAATACCGCGGCATGGTATACATGGTCACTGTCATTCCATAGCCAATGTACATGATCAATACCCATACGAAAAGCCCATTCTGGGAAAAGTTTGGCTTTGCCCACATCAATGCTGCGAACAGGGTCAGCAAAACCGGCGAAAACAGGAAATAAGGACGATAGCGTCCGAATCTGGTGTGCGTCCGGTCCGCGATGACGCCCATGAGCGGGTCGTTAATTGCGTCCCATACCGTTGCGATCAGCATGATGAGGGAAGCCGCGCCTGCCGAGATCATCAGTTCATCTGTCAGAAACAGTGCGTAATAACTGGTAATGATGGACGCGATCAGCATCGGCGTACCATTCACAGATGTCGCGTAGAAAAAGGTAAAACCTTTTCCCGCCTTTTCTCCCTGAACCTGTGTTTTTACATTTTCTTCTTTCATATTCTCCTCCTAGTATACATTCCTTCGATATTTTTCATTCCCTGTCAACGCTTTTAAGACAAGTTCTTTTTAAACCGTTCTTTTTTTTCTTCGTAATATCCTCCCTCGTATGTACCTGCCAGGAACCTCTGAAAACCCTCCTCAAACTCCCCCCAGCTCTCTTTTTCGCGCCCCTGGCAGACCGGGTAAAACAATGCCTGGTTTTTCTCCGTCGCATCCAGATCCCCCAATGCGTCACCGCAGACAAGGATATGTGTGGATTCGTACCCCTTGTTTTTTAATTGCCCGATACAGTATTCTTTGCTGCCGCAGTCCTGCGCGCACACTACATCTACATGATCGAGCAGTCTGTAGTAGCCCCACTCTGTGAATACCGCCTCCGGGTTCGCGCTGGACACCACGGCAATGTCTGCCTGTCCGGCTGCCCTTTCTAATGCTTCCCTGAAACCTTCAAACGGCTGTTTTTCCTCAATTTTCAGTGATTCAACCCTTTCATTTACCATAGAAGCCCAATGCAGCGCTTTTTTCAGACATACATTCCCGCTCCGTTCAAGTTCCGCCTTCAAAGTGGCATTTGAAAGTGTGCTTTCTGTTTCGCACCAATTATCAAAGCAGTAGATTCCCTCAATCGGAACGTATTTCTCATGGATCTCTTTCAACGCCCTTCTCAGTCCCTGGAACCGGTGAATCCCTCTTGTACTTGTATACATGTTGATCTCATCCCACCGGGCAAGGATCTCTTCTCGCCATTGCTCCAGATTCCATTCTTCTATCAGGCATGGGCCGAGGACCTTTTGATGCTTGACTGTCATAGTATCCATTGCCGTCCCGTCGCTGTCAATACAGACTAACCAGTCCCGTGCCTTACAAAATCCGCTTAGACTTTTCTGTGTCACCTTTGTCCCCTCACTTTCATACCTTGGTATCCCATCTGCCGCACCATACCGTATCATTATGCTTTCCTTTAAATTCCGACTTTCCGGCAGCTTTCTCGATCGCCGCGCGGATGCAGGCCCTTGTAGGCGCATATGCATTGATATAGGTTTTCAGCATCGGCAGGTCATACAAATGATTGGTAAAATTCAGCGAAATCCCAATCGTAGGCACTTCGCAGTTAAACCATGGAATCTCATTGGAGTGCTCAAAGGAATATTTTACTCTCACACTGTTTTCTTTTGAATATCCATGCATATAGACCACTATGAACACAACGTCATAGTTCTCACGGAACTCTCTGATCGAAGGCTTTTTCATGATCTTCGGGATATTTCCCGGGGATACTTCTTTTTCCTCCATTTCGTACAGCGATTCGTTCACGTCTACCTGAAACCCTGCGCGCTCCAGTTCTTCCACCACCATCTCTTTTACAGGATTCCCTTTCTGCAGACGCGTTTCCGGTGCGTTTGTCAGGAAATACAGACGTACTTTCGGGCTTTCCTTCGGATTCACAGGAATATAATTCTTTACATCCTTTACAAGCGTCACCGCCCCGTCCGCAATCTCCTCTTCTATCTGCGCATACTGCCCGGACGCCTGTTCTGACGCCGTATCCCTGCTGTGTCCCTGCTTTTTGTGCAGCCCAAGATGCGCTTTCATTCCAAGGATATGCTCTAACGCACTCTGGAGGCGTTCCTCCGTAATGATCCCTTTCTCGATCCCCTGGATCATATAATTCAGATCTTCTTCCATATCGTGCGCAAATAAAAACATATCGCATCCTGCTTCGATGACCCGCGGGACCAGTTCCTGCCGCGGCATCGTGCCGTACAAGCCGCCCATATGGGACGCGTCGGTAACGATCAGACCCTTGAATCCCATTTTTTTTCGAAGCAGTCCTTGCAGCAGTTCTTTGGATAAAGTTGCCGGCAGTATATCCGCATCCGTCAGCTTCGGATTCAGCTTTTTACAATAAGAAGGCAGCGCAATATGCCCGGCCATGATCGTTTCCAGACCTTCATCGATCAGCTCCTGGTATACTTTTCCATTGGTCTGATCCCACTCCTCGCAGCTCTGGTCGTTCACGGACATGACAAGGTGCTGGTCCCGGTCGTCTACGCCGTCGCCCGGGAAATGTTTTGCGCAGCATAACACAGGATGTTCGAGAACGCCCTGGATATACGCCTTGCTTAATTCCAGGATCTGATCCGGATCATCACCGTATGAGCGCGAATTTACGATGGTGTTTTTTCCGTTCAGATACACATCCACGATCGGGGAAAAAGTCCAGTTAACGCCGACTTCCCTGCATATTTCTCCGGAAGCAGACCCTGCCTGATTTGCCCAGCTGCTTTTCCCCGCGGCGCCCAGCTCTGCCTCTGTCGCAATAAAGGGAGCCCCTTTATATACTTCGTTCGGACCGCATTCACAGTTTGCCGCAATGAACGGAGGAATTTTTGAATATTTCTGAAACATTTGGTTTTGCAGCATGACATCTTCTTTTTCCATATTGCGGTAGCGGATTCCTCCGATCGGGTAATCCTGAAGGAATGCTTTGACCTCATCTTCCTCTTTTTTGTCATTCATGACAATAAACAGCTGAGCCGCTTTCTCTTTTACAGTCATGCCCTGGATCGTGTTCTGAACCCATTCCACATCCTCTTCCTCAAGATGATATGGCGTTTCCAGCAGATACTTCCATTCCTTTTTCAAGCTATCACCTCTCAAATGATGTATTTTTTTGATGTATTCCATCTATTTATGTATGTTAGCATCTCCTCTCACGAAAAACATCCTGAATATTAAGATTAAATTGGTTATATTAGTTTTTAAGGCGTGATTCACTATTGATTATTATCACGCTTGGAAGCCACTGTGCTCACACTTGGGAGCCGCTAAAATTTACTGTATTATCACGCTTGAGATCCACCACTATATATAGTGTCTGCATTAGTATATATTGATATGGCATGTCAGCCTCTTTTAAACTGTATTTCATGAAGGATTCTATCCTTCAAATACATTTTAAGGAGGTTTTCTTTATGTTCAAGAAAACAAGAGTGAGGCAGATCATAGATCTGCTTCAAAAAAATCTAAGTGACCGGGAGAATTCCGGTGTTCTTGGCGTCTCCCGGAATTCTGTTGCGCGGATCAGGCAGGTTTCCGATGAGCTCCACAAGGAATGGGAGGAACTTCTCATGATGTCTGACGATGAGTTATATCGATCCGGATAAGAATACGGAATGTACAGCATATCTGTTAGTTGCAACATTTCCTTACAGCCAGTATACATATTTTGAAGCTGCTGCATCCAGGAACCAGTCAGACTGGATGTACTGTAATGTACATATGCTTGAATTCTTTGAAGGCTCTCCCGTGAAGATCATATGCGACAACCTGAAAACCGGAGTTATCACTCATCCGAAGCATGGGGAGATCGTTTTGAATGATGCATATTTATCTTTTGCGGAACATTATCAGGTTGCAATCATGCCGGCAGAAGTCAGAAAACCTAAGCAGAAAGCAAGCGTAGAAGGTTCTGTAGGTAAGATAGCGGGAAAGATCATTGGCATGTTAAGAAATGAAACATTCCGCTCTCTGGAAGCGGAAGCGCTGGAAGAAGCCTGCGGAAAGGCTTTAAAGGATTTCCATATGATCACATACAACACGCTGATTCCATACATAAAGGAAATATCAAAGGGCAGGAAGAATGAAGCAAAGCCCGGGGATGCAAAAAGCATGAACATGGCATTGTGCGGGGTGCGGATTATTACAGAAAGGATGGTACAAAGCAAAGAATATGGAACTTAAGAAACAATTAAATCTGTTGTGTAAAAAGCCCGTATTTATGGGGTTTTTCGTTGTATTTGTCACTAACGTAAGAGAATTTATGTACTGTTTTTTACAGGAATTCTTGTATATTCTTTTGCCGTTCTTTTCCAGGTCTTATAAAGCGCCTCATTCCTGTGATCCGAAAGCCCGAACTCTTTCTTAAGATACTTCCCCAGATGCTCTGTAACCTTCCTTGCACCGGATAAATTAAGATGGTCTCCCTGATCCATGGTATCTGTCTTCCAGTCAATCTTAAGCCCTTTTGTAATCAGGTTCATATCCAGATACATAAGAGATTTCTTTTCCGCAAATTCCTACAGTGTATTGTGCTTCTGGTAATTATAATTTTTAGGGGAGGGCGTGCTGACTAGGACAAGTTTGGCTCCATGCTTCCGGCATAGCTTCAGGATTTTTTCCATATATATTTCTACCTGTTCCGGCTGTCCGCATACATAGGATGTAATTCCATATTGGTTCCATAACACTAAGGGTGAAACGGAACTGTACGTTAAACTGTCCCCGGCAGCGAGAACGTCAATCGTATTTTTCGATTCTTTTCGAATTCCGGCTATATTTTTATTTTGATTTCCATTTTCCGTCTGTGTCTTATTTTTTGCAGATACAGTGGAAGAAAAACCAAGCAGACTTAGCAGGAGTATCAATAAAATAAATCCCTTCTTTCCCATATCTTTTCTTTACAGATAAAGGGACCGTACACCTTTCGTACAGTCCGCTTTTTCTTCTGCCTCCTTCCTTTGTATTTCTTTCTATTATCACGGAAAAGTCTTAACCGTTCCTAAATCATTTCTTAATAAATCTAAATCCTATAGTTCTTTATATAAACAGTTTTTTAGCCTTATACTGTCTGTCCCGGAAATAACAGCAATACCCGGAATCTTTCTCCTTCCTGCTCTGTCATACATTTTCCCTTCATTTTTTCCATCATATTTTTAACGCTCTGTATCCCGATTCCATTGCTCTCCGTCTCTTCTTCCGGTTTCTTCACCTTATTTTCAAACAAAAATCCCACCATGCTCCCTTCTTCCACAGCAGAAACCGCAACCGGCATGGATGTATCGGCATATTTCATGATATTAGACGTCAGGTTATCCATGATCCGCATCACATAATCCGTTGAAATCCGAAGCCTGCTCTGCGGCCATTCCACCTGAAATGACACCTCAAAGCCCTGCTGCTCCAGATAACTGCAAGTCTCCGAAAACAGGTCATAGAACAGTGTTTCACAGGTTTCCGGTTCTTCTAACTGCACCTCTTCTTCTCCTGCCGTCAGGGAATATTCAAACAGATGATCTGTAAGCTGCTTCATTCTTCTTGCTTTCCGGTCAATCTTCTCCACATATTCCTTCCACTGTCCTTCGCCTTTATAAGGGGAAGGATGAGCTTGCGGCGCTATGTCCTTTTCCACATCATTTACAAACACTTCATTAAAAGTCTCATGAATCCGGATTCCCTTCATCTCCAGGTAGGGCTCCTCATCCTTCTCATTTTCCGGGTTCTTTCCCATATATACCTTGTACCGGCGCATTAAAGCCTTTACTCTTCCTAAAAGTTCTGCATAGGAAAATGGCTTCGGAAGGTAGTCGTCCCCTCCCGCCATCAGCCCGATGAGCTTGTCGGATTCCTGTGCCTTCGCTGTCAGAAAAAGGACAGGGACATTGGATACTTTCCGGATTTCTTCACATGTCCGAAGCCCTGACATTCCCGGCATCATCACATCCAGAATA
This sequence comes from Lachnospiraceae bacterium M18-1, assembly GCA_000403295.2. Classification (GTDB taxonomy): domain Bacteria; phylum Bacillota; class Clostridia; order Lachnospirales; family Lachnospiraceae; genus Schaedlerella. Next base: position 684,072 of record KE159610.1, read on the forward strand.
ACCAGATCCGTTTCATCATTTAATAGTTCCAGCCCTTTTCTCCCATTTTCCGCTTCCGACACATGATAATTCTCGCTTTCTAACAGAATACGAACCCCTTCGCGGATATCCGCGTCATCCTCAACAATCAATACCTGCTCCTTTTCCATCCCTGCACACACTCCTCTCTATTTCTTCATATCTGGAAAGCCTTCTGTTCCATGTAAATAATCTCTCTGCGGATGACCTGCAGAAACACTTTCAGCAGCGCCGACCGTTTCTCCCAGGCAAATCCTCATTTCCTTCCCGTTTCTTGTTTGTTTTACAACATCCTCCGATAATTCCAATCGATTCTTTTTTACCAGCACCAATATCGTAGAACCGCCGAATTCAAAATATCCTTTTTCCTGTCCCTGAAAGACCCTTCTATTGCTTCGGAAGTTATGGATCTTCCCCACAAGCAGAGCGCCCACTTCCATCTGAACGACAGTACCGAAAGCAGGGGTTGAAAGCACGATATACTCCCGGCTGTTCTCCACAAAAACCGGTACGGACGAGTGTGCTGCCGGCCGGACACAATGCAGGCATCCCTCAATTACCCCTGACTCGACCCTGACTCCTTCACATGCATAGCAGTATCTATGATAATCCTGGGGAGTCAGCCGGAAGATAAGACAAGTCCCTCCCGCATACTGTTCTGCCAGATCCCTGCTTTTGAAAAGCCTCTCCAGGCTGTATTCTACATGTTTGATCCGGTAAGTCAGATCTTCTGCTACCGGATATACACTGAGATATCCGTCGCAGGGACTGATCAGATGCATGGGAGTGATGTCAATTCGTTCCATACCGCGTTTTCTTGTAAAAAAGTCATTGAATGAACGGTACACCCTGCCCTCATATTCCTTCATATCTATATGATGCTTTTTGATAAATAAGGGCACCAGCCATCTGGAAAACCGCGAATCCAGAAACCTTCCTGCTTTTCTGGACACAGTTGGACAAACCAGCGGCTTTAAAACAGCACGGCCAGGTATTGTTCCATATAAAAAGCGAATCATCAAGGTTTCTTTCTTCATATTTCCATACCCAGTCCCATTAGCAGGATAACAAATTCTACGGTTCCAGTAAATACAATTCCTATTTTTCCGAATAACTTTGGTTTTTTTACACGCAAGGGCAGAACAAATGCAGCCGCCATCCCTATTAACAGCACCGGCACCAGCCTGGACAGGCCAAGGGATAACTGTTTCCCAATCATCAGAAATGCCGGCAAAAGAAGCGCTGCGGAGGTAACCGGAAGCCCAAGATAACAAGAACGTAATGCCTATGAAATCTTGTGTAGACTGTTCTTCCTGTACCCTCTCGCTGATCATACTCCTCCCTCCATAGTTCCGCCTGTCCTTCCTTTCCAGTCTCCTTATCCATCAGGGTTCCAACGCTGGTAATGCAGATTCTTTGTCACCAGCCCTTTATAGGCAACTGTATCTACAATCTGCGTATCCTGATCTGCAAAAACTTCCTAGTCTCAATCCTTCCCGTCTTTGGCCGTGGCACCGATCTCCGGGAAAAACATCTGCTGATCCTTGAACTTCGGGTCTGCAGTTATCGGCTTCTCCCCAACCAGGATCGCCTCCCCGGTTTCTGCGTCCATGAGCGTGCCGATTACTTTGTATTTCTTCCCGTTTTTCTGCACCCTGATCGACTTTAAATAATTCTAAATTGCCACTGATCATTTTTCTTTATCATATGGCATGAAAAAAGCCCTGAAACATACCTGCTCCAGAGCTTTCATTTACCTCTATTTTTAATTATTTTTTTACCAGCATAACCCTCTCCCATTTCCCGGTTGGAAGAAATCCCCCACCGGGTTTTCACACCTAAAATTCCAAGCTGAACGCCATGGTAAAAGCAGACACTTGGGGACTGTCCTTTAGTCCCCATCTTCATTCTCCAAAGCATTACAGAATCGGTTCAGCGTATCCCCGTCTTCCCGGACATTCTCTTTAAAAAATTCCATGATCTGAGTCACGTAAATATCCCGAATCTCCAAATTGGGAATTGCCAGTTTCATCTGCCTTCCCACGCTGAGTCAAATAACCTGTGGCCCATTAAAAATACTCTAAACGTAGTTTCTTTTAAGCGGGTTTTATTATAGTTATCATATAAAGAGAAGGGAACCGCATGGAAAATGGAAAATCGCATAAATCAACGATTATTTACCCTAAAATCTTTACAATGTATGGATGGAAGAGTTAATTGTTAATGCTCGAAGCTAATGTTTCAGATCCATAACCTGTTCAGGAATTTCGGCTTGGCTCGCTTTATATGCCGCACGAACCTTCGCCCGCTTTACCTTCAGAGCTTCCGGCGTTGTCTCCGCTTCTGCGACGGTGATCCTGCGCTCTTGTAAAACAGCCCTGTCTCTTTGCACGGATTCATGAAGTGAAACCTCCTTTTTGGCATCATCCTGAATCTCTTCAGGCGTACCCTCCGCATGGACTTCCTTCTCGTCATTGTCCGTTTTTTCAATGCTTTCTGCGGAATCTTCCATTCCAAGCTCCGCTTCTTTTGCTTCCTTGAGCGCCTTTTCTGCCTCGGCCTTCTCTGCTTCTGTGGGAAGCTGGGCATATCTGCCGCTCTTTACAAATTCCCCAAGGGTCTCTTCCAAAGCCCTGCTTTTCATCAGTTCCTGCCACATGATCCCGAGTTTCGCGCCTTCCGGTATGGCAGGATTATTTTTTACATTGTTCACGGTGCTCAAAGAAGCTGCCGTATGATTCATTTTCACACGCTGGACGTCTTCCTTTGTCCTGCATCTCTTTAGCTCCTCCTCATAGCTTTTCTGCTCTTCTTCGATGGACTTTGCCTTCTGATATGTCTGGGGATCATGCTTCTGCAGATAATCCATTTCCTCCTGCGTTAACTTCTTGCCGGTTGCCAGCTTCGTCCGGATCTGCGCGGAAAGCTTGGATGATCCGTCTGCCTGGGACTTCCGGATCTCTTCCGCCTGACGCGCAATGGAATCACTTATTTTTGTACTTCCGTCAGCAGTGAAATCACTGTTCGCTTTCTTTCGTTTCCACTTCATCTGCATTTCCATATTTTTTGTATAGTTACCGATTGACTGCATCACAGAAAAATCCAAAACAAACACCTCCTCTATACATTCCGTTCTTTTCTGTTATCATTATATTGCATCCCCGGGAGTAATGCAATACTTGAAATGGGGCGGGTAGCTTTACCATTTCCGCCGGGCTGTTCGGTATTCCTGGGGCGGCATGGAAAACCGTTCGATGAAAAGCTTCCGGAAATGGCTGACATTGGAATATCCGACCTGTTCGGAGATCTCACTCACAGACAGTTCACTCCCTTCCAGCAGCGCGGCCGCGTGATTGAGCCGGATCTGCCGGATATTTTTGGAAAAACTCATCCCGGTATAGTCTTGGATCAGCCGGATCAGATGCCGCTCGCTGTAATGGAAAAAATCTGCCATTTCTTTCAGACTGATGCTCTGGTAATTGTGCTCCATATATTTCAGCAGAAACACGAAATCAGGCTCGTCATTTTCTCCGGTTGGATTCGGAATAAATACATCCTTCTCATGGCTGCGGAGCAGAAGGGAAAAGAACAGCTCTGCAATCTGATTTTTTACCGCGTTTTTGTATCGTTTATCAGAGCATTCCTCACGATAGAGATATTCCAGGATTCGGAACAGGCTTTCGTCATGCCCTGCATGGAATAAAAGATAGGAATGCTCTTTATTATGATAAAGTGTTTTTCGAAAAAAATCTCCCAGAATCGTTTTGTTGGTCAATGTATTTAAAAATGCCGAGTTAAATGTGCTGGACCGGATCAGAATATTGATCAGCAGGCAGTCGTCATCGGCGGCATGGATGGCATGGATGGTTCCCGGCGCCATGATCAGTATATCCCCCTGAGCTAAATTCTGCTGCTGGCCGTTAATGTAGTGACTGCAGGACCCTTCTACCAGACAGGCAATCTCGAAAAAGTTGTGGGTGTGGAGGAAAGGCGGAAGATAACGCAGATGCCTTGCAATCAGAAGGTCATCCCCGGAAGCGATGAAGGACTCCTCCAGTTTATGGTCAATTTGGAAATGGATGTGAAAGCGCTCCTGAATCTCACGGTTGATCTCTGCCTCATGATTCACCTCCACTCTGTGCCCGGCTTCCGGTGCTTCCGCAATAGAACAGTCCTTATTATGGGACTGAAGATACAATTCTCTGAGATAATCCTCAATTTTAAAATCCATATTGTCTGCACTGCGTGGAGAGTACATAGTGCTGAAGTTGTAGCAGCTCTGTTTATAAGGTTTCATAGCGCGCCCTCCAAAAAAGTTCTGCCTTAATCATACCATGCGTTTTCCTGATTGTCACTTATTTTCGGGCCAATGTCATTTTTCGCGCTGTTTATCGGATGATCAAATTGCTATAGTAATCCTGGGATTTACAGATACATAAAATCCGATACCTGTTTTCTAAAAATGAGAGGAGAGAGAAAGGATGTCAAACAAACCTTTACAGACAACGAAAAAAGAAGCAACCCCGGCATTTACATTTTTTTATGCAACCTCCGCCTACGGCCCGGCAGCTATTATGGCTGCGGTCGCGGCAACTTTTATATCTCCGTTTATGACGGATACGATGCTTCTGCCGGCGGCAAGCTGCTCAGTGATCATGTTTATTTCCAGCTTGTGGGATGCAGTGAATGATCCTATGATGGGCGTGATCGCTGACCGGACCAATACGAAATGGGGGCGTTACCGTCCATGGCTGATTCCGGCGCCGGTGCTCCTGACAATCTTTTCCACGCTGATGTGGGTAAACCCAAACCTGCCCACCATGGCAAAGGCTGTTTTTTTCTTAATTGTGTATATGGGCTTCGGCATGACCAGGACCATGTATACTATGCCCCATGTGGCGCTCCTGCCGGCCTGCGTAAAAAGTGACAGTGAGAGAAACCATGTGATCCATTTTGGCGCGATACTGAATACGGCAGCATTTTCTATCGCCTCATCCTTCACTCCGCAGATGAAGGCATTTTTTGAAAATGTATTCCGCATAGATAATGGATATGTACCGATGATGCTTGTATTCGGTCTGATGTCGTGTGTGACCTTCTGGGGATTGTTCAGGACTTCGGAAGAAAAGTATGTCGTGCAGTCGGAAGAAAAAGCAAATGCAAAGGATATCTTCAGAGTGCTGGGGGAAAAAGAACTCTGGCCGCTGCTGATTGTATGGCTTACGTTTTTCATTGGGTATGGACTGAATTTTGGAACAGCGGTATACTATCTCATGTATTATCTGGAAAATCCCGGGTTGATTACCCCGTTTTTTTTAATGCTGACCGTGACCGGATTTATCGCAATCACCTTCCTGTTCCCGCTCATGCTTAAAATCTTCAGGACAGGGCAAAGGGTATATATTTTTACTCTGATTGTAAGCGGAATCCTGTATTTACTGCTGTTTTTCTTTGGAAAATATAATGTGATGCTGATGCTCGTGCTCTCCGGCCTGGTGAATCTGGTGACTACCCCGCAGATTGCGCTGATGTCAATCCTGACCATTGATGCCATTGACTTTATGCAGTGGAAGACCCGCAGGAGTTCAAACGGAGTGATTGCTTCTATCAAAGGCTTTGCCGAAAAATGCGGAACCACAGTGGTCAATACCGGCATTCTGGCAATCCTGGCCGTGTCCGGCTATATACCCAATGCCATCGGGCAGGAACCTGCAAGCGCACTTTTCGCGATCAACGCTACACGATTTGGGATTCCGGTTATTTTCGCAGTAATCCAACTGATCTGTCTGAAAAAGAATCCGGCGGAGGTACACAGGAAAGAGATTGAAGAGATGAAGGCACAGGAAGCTGCCGAGGAATAATACGAACTAAAGTCAAAACCAAAGCGGAGTGCTGCACCTGAGACTTGTGCAGCACTCCGCTATTTGCTGTTTCAGAGATTTTATTCCTGCGGTTACACCAATATAGGCTTCTTCCCTTCAATGATCGCTTTTACTTCTCCGATGCTTTTTTCAGACACATCTGCAATCTGCTCGAATGAATAGCCTTTTTTGTACATTTTTCTGATATATTCTCCACTACATGGAGCTACAGCGCATGATCCCCAAGGCAACGCCAAAGATGCTGTCACAGCAGCTACACGATCTGGAGGAATGCGGGATGCTGCACCGGGAGGTCATCCCGGACAAGCCGCCCAGGGCGCTGTACTCCCTCACCCCGTTTGGACGCAGCGTCATTCCCGTGCTGGACGCCATGTGCGATTGGGGCGCAGGCTTTTTAGATGGGTTAGACATCCAACCACCATGCTGTACAAAAAAGTCAGCAGGAGAACCGTGACAGGCTTTCCTGCTGACTTTTCATAACTGTATATCCGGCTCCAATGAGAAAACCCCGTTTTCAAATACAAGCTGGGAAACTGATGCGTTTTTTACCTCCCCCAATTTGCCTAACTGCTCCGGCGCAAATAAATGGATTATTGTCTTTATGGCAAGGGCATGGGTTACTATCAGAATATTGCTGCTTTCCCCCATCCCATGCCTTTGGGCAGTGTCCATGAACGCAGCTTCCAGACGTTCTTCTATTGCCTGGAATGGCTCCGCCATTCCTGTCTTGTCATGTTCATAGATGGCATCTGCAACATCGGGGAGACGCTGATTCAGCTCTGCAAAAGACACTCCTCCCAGCCAGTCCGATACATTCTTTAAGAAAACCGCATTATTCTCCGCCTCCATACACCCCAGGCACCATTCCCGAAGCCTTACGTCCCTTTCTATTGGCACACCGTTCTTTCCGTTTGCTTCCAGAATCAGTTCTGCCGTCTGTATGGCACGGAGCATATCGCTGGTATAAACCACATCAAAATCAATTCCCTTTAATTTTTCCCCTATGTCAGCCACCATCTGCTTTCCTGCTTCGGTGAGCGGTGAATCAGCCCATCCCTGCGCCCGGTCTAAGCTGTTCAAAAGCGTCTGACCATGCCTGACTATGTAAAAACGAACCATACTCGTCACCTCCGCTGATATTATAAGGAATCGTTGTCAAAATAGCAAGCAGTTACTTTGGGGGGAGTACATATCACATTGCATAACATGTTGAAAAGAGCCATTGAACAGCCCTTTCCCTTGTTATCATTTATCCATTAGGGTTTTGCCTGGATTTCTTTACAAAATCTAAGTCTTTACATAACCTTTGGCTGTACCGTCTCTTACCGGTGTATGCAAAAGAACTTTCAAAGGCCTTCCGGTCCTTTAAAGCCTCTTGGATTCCATTGCCTTTTGGATAAGTATGTTTGATATATCTCTGTACACGGGAAACGGATATCGTTGCCGGCAGGACCGCCTCCTGCACAAGTCTCCCATGGATCTAGCCGGGGATATTCCTTTTTCAGCCTCCCGATCTCCTGTTCTGCCTCAGGAGTGATGACCGGTCTGTGATACCCTGCGACAGTATGCGCTGACAGATGGATCAGGATAGGTATCCTGTATCACCGGCGCAATCATGCCAAACCTCATCTGTGCGATCTCGATTTCTGTTCGTCAGACCAGAGATTTGCCCGTGAGTTAGTGTGTTCCTCATATCCGGCTTCCTTCAGATTCCACCTCACGATGGACACCCTTGCCTTCGGCTATATCCTTCCCACTACCGGGCGGATTCGGAACTTTAACCTGTTAGAAACGTGCGCCGCTGGGCGCACTAAAAAAGCAGGATAACTTTTTCAGTTTCCTGCTTGGGTATGCCGCTGGTGGGCGGCGGAATATTTAGTTTTTTGATGGGTTATCAGTTCGACAAACTGGAAGTTTACGCATCCTTTTTTTCAGAAATAACCTCGCCTTTTTGGCTCATATATGTTATAGCAAACGCAACGCCAATGCCTAACACTACCCACCTTATAGCAGCCTCACAGAAGTCATAAAACGCACCACCCACGAAAGCGCTAATCGAATAAATTATCGCAACAGCAAATAATAAAATTGCTGCTGTTAATATTAATTTCTTATTACCTTTCGCAACCTTTACATCCTTCTCAATCTTTTCTTTCATTTTTGTGTCTCCTTTCAATAGTTCATCTAAACTAATTTGATAAAGGTCACTCAATTTCATAATACTAACAATATCTGGCAAGGATTTTCCATTTTCCCAATTTGATATGGTTTGTCTTGAAACCATAATTTTCTCAGCAACCTGTTCTTGTGTCATACCAGCATTTGCTCTTGCTTCTTTTAATTTCTTCTCAATTTCCATATTTGTGACCTCTAACTAAAAAGATAATAACTCATTTACTCAAACTTCGCACATAGATTTTAGCTATGCACCTTGAAAATTCAATATCTGGCAATGATTCAATTATCAAAGAACAGCCTTTTGGAACACTATGCTGCTACTAATTGGGATTGTAGCAGGGATGGTAAGGTGCTGATGAAAGTGTCTGCCAGTTCATCTATCTTTTCATCAACAAGATCACAGTGTTCCTCTAAAAGTTTTCGGAACATTTGAAGCAGCATTTGAAATGCCTGCATCCATGTGATGTCAGACATTTCGTCAGAAAAGTACAGAAACAGTTCTCCAAGTGAGCGGCTGTCGTTTGATTCCCTGTTTTCGATGGACAGCATCATATACCTGGTAAAAACAACTGCCGTATGGGCGGTCATTGCATCAAAAGAAAGGCAATGGCATTCTTTGCTGAGCCTGAGATAACTCTTGCAGACTTTGAAGAATACTTCGATATCCCAGCGTTTTCCATAAAGGCGGATGATTTCATCTTCACATAAGGATGTATCTGTTGTGATAAGGCAAAGGTATTCCTTGCGCTTATTCCTGTTGCGGACATATACAACCCTGGCCGGAACCGCTTTCCCATCTTTGATGGCTTCCACATCCACTGATAAGAGGTATTTGGAACGTCCCCTGCGTTTTTTGTTCCTCTTGTAGATATCGATAAGGGAGAGTTCTTCTCCATTGTATCGGAAGAACATTTTCGGGGTTTTCTTAATCATTCCAATCACTTCATAGCCAAGATTTTTTACAGCATGAAGCGATTTGGGAGAAGAAAACCAGCTGTCAAAGAGGACATATTTGGCAGGAATCCCTGTTGTTTTAGCGGCTTTCAGAAGTTCTAACATAGCTTCCGTCCCTTTGGTCATGGAAAGCTTGCGGCGCTTATAACCGATGGTCCTTTTATCAAGGCTGACGGCTTCATTCACACGGTTTTTCTTATTATCCGTGGATAAAAGGATGCTGTTGACTGGAAGAAACGTACTTCCGTCAGTCCATCCCAGGGTCAGCATACGGAACCCAAACTTATAAGCATGTTTTGCATGGTCGTAAGTTTTTGCAAGGAGTTCCACCTTCTTGGAGCGGTTTCTTTCAAACATAGAATCATCAATGCAGAGAACATTTTCCCTGTCCGCGTTATTTAGTGGGGCAACGGCATCCTTGATAATTCTTGATGCAAGTATCGTTGTGAACCTGATCCAGTTGATCTGTGTTGATTTCATAAAGCGGTATACCGTATCTTTAGCAAAAGCCGGCGTATTTCTTCCCGACAGCAGATTCATGTACATGCTTCTGTTTGAAAAGATCAGAAGGAACAGATACTGAAAAATCTGTGTCACAGGTGTACCTTTCTTATGATAAGCGCCCGCCGTTTTCAGGGCAGACGCCACATGGAATCTGGCGAAAAATCTTTTGATGGTTTTAGAAATCTGGTTATCATTCTGGTTGTCTTGTGTTATACTGTTATTCATAGCATGAGCCTCCGCTGGTATGTTGTTTCTGGACAATTCAATTATACCAAAAACAGAGTGTTTCATGCTATTTTATTGCCAGTTTTTATTGGATTTTCAAGGTGTATAGGCGCTTATTCAAGTGCGAAGTTTGAGTAAAATGATTTTTACCATTTATCATTATTTCTCCACTATCAGGTTTTTCAAGTAAGCCTATCATATTCAATAAAGTGGTTTTTCCAACACCACTTTCTCCTGTAATGCAAACAAATTCATTTTTACTTACAGACAAAGATACATTCGACAAAATATTTTTTTGTTCAAATTTCTTATTAACATTTAATAATTGTATCACTTTATTTTCATCCTTTCTTTTTTATGAATTGAATTTCTCCTTTTATTAGTAAGCACTTATTTATGGTTTTCTCAATAACATAGTCTATAAAAGACATTAGAGCAGTAATAACAATCATATATAACGATACTTTTTCATACACAATTACTACCAAAAATAGTGTAACTATATTTATAATGAAATTCATAAAAAGAAAACGCTTATAAATCTGGAAAAAGCTATATCCATGTAAGGATTTTATAATTATTTCTGATAGGAAAGCCTCATAATAGGTATACACTATAACAACCATAAGTATAGCCAAAAAACAAAATATAATTATAGTATTTAAAATCAAATTATTCATCCTGGATTCAAGAGTTCTAATTTCTTCTCCCTTTTTGTCATATACTGATGAAATCGAATTTAATTCAATAACATTATATTTTTGAGTTATAGCACTAACTTCTTTCAATGCACTATATTCATCCGAAGATTCTATAAATATATAAGATCCAAAACATGCAGCTAAAAATGAATTATCAACATTTTCAGTATAAACAGTAATTATCGTATCTCTTATTATATTACAATTATCACCACTATTTGGATTATAAGTAAAAAAATCCTGACCATTTCTTATATAAATTATATTAATTTTTAAATCATTAATGCTTTTTTCAATTTTATTTTGACCTCTGGATTCTTTATATTTGTTTGTAACTTCGACTTTTTGAAAATAAAACCACTCTTTAAATGAATTTTCTATAATATCTTCATACTGTTTAAATTTAGAGGGTACTAAGATATTCAACACAATATCATTGTTATCTATCTTGGTAAGAACATTTTTTCCATCTAATGATTTGATAATATGTTTTTTTAAATAATTTTTATCCACTACTATATTTTTTCCATGAGGCGAATATAAATCTTCCTGACTTTCTACATTTATTCTATAACTATAATCAAAATCTTCTTGACTTTTTATAGACAAATCGTTTATTCCTGGTCTTTCAAAGTTAGTTGCTTGAATTATGAAAACCTTATTTGAATCACTTAGTTCCTTATATACTCTGAAAAATTTATCATTAAGTATATCCTCTGCCGCTAAATTATCTACGTAATATGGCGAATATGTTTCATATAGATTATAAAGATTTTTGGTATTATTCCATAAGGTTAAGCCATCCATCTTTTCCTTCAATTCTGCATTCTGATAAAAAAATTGTTCAAAAGAAATAATAGCTACAAAAAATAAAATAATTCTCGGCACATAAAATATCATCATCATTTTTGTCAAACCTTTTTTTCTATTGCTATTTGTGACAAAACAAAATAATCTAAAAAAAGAAATCAATAATATGGATATGAACAAGACTATAGCAATATCCAATTTTAGCATTGTTAAAAACACTTCAAATAATAGATCAGAAAAAACAAATTTATATATAATCCCGCTCATAACCAGATTACTCAAAACCATAGTAAAAAACAATGACATATACAAAGGTTTATTCAATATATAATATATTTGACTATCTCTATAACCCCATAATTTATAAATAAAATATCTTTTTTTATTAATCGAATAATAGAAAAAAATAATCAGCACAAACGAAAAAAGGTAGAAAGAAATAATAGGGATAAAATTAAGTTCCTTGTCCATGAAAAGTCTGCCAAATGAATTTTTATTATTTTCAAATGGCGTTTTTAAATAGTAAATGTCGCAATCATTTTTGAATGTTTCAGAAAACTTTTTAATTATGTCCATATCATTAGTATCAACATATAATATATTTTTAAATCCAATGTCAAAAATTTTCTCAAAATTATGAACTTTTATATTTCTGTTAAAGACAAAATTTGGTATGAATAAAATTTCTTTGTATTTATCTTCCATTGTTGAATATATGTCTATTTTATCTGAAGTCAAAAAACTATATTGTGCTATTTCAACTTTGTTTTCTTCCGAGAAAACTCTGATTTTATTCAAAAATTCCTTTTTTAATCCGCCCTGCTTATCAGTGTGAAAACGGAAAGATACAGTGGTTTTATCCGACAATAATTTATCTATTTCACTGTTACTAATTTGTAAGAAAAAAAAGACATTCAGCAATGCCGTCAAAATAGCAACTATTATAACTAATTTCTTTTCCACCTTCCAAACCTCTCTTTACTACAATCAAATTAGTCAGAGATTTTGTTTGCAATTTCTACAGTGATATAGAATTTTTATTAGCCAAAACAAAATCTCCGACTATGCTATTTAATATATTTATGATACAGCGCAAAATACTGTTTAGAAAAAAATCATTCGTCAATATGCATAATAACCTAAGCCAATCTGCGCTTTTATTCTTACTAAATCATACGAAAATCGGTTGTTTTTTGTGCAAAGTGCCGAATGATTTTGAATTGGTGCTATTTCGCACTGTAATCATTTATTATTCCGTTGCCGCCCAAACTTTATTATTGTTCAAAGTTTGAGATAACCACGGCGATATAGCTGTTGTTCCTGCCGACACCCATGCACTCCTTTGTACTGTTCCGTGATCGTTCGTGGCAGAGCATCTATGGTTTTTTGAGCTATGATCATAATTGGCTCTAAATAATGTACCATTACTCCATGTAGCCCAAAGTGTTCCACCTAATATAGAAACTTTATCTCCTTCAATTGTTGCACGTGTTTGTACACCTTTTGTTTATTTTCTGAAACTCCTGTTATTCATACATTCCCCGCCTTGTATTGCCATGGATTGCGCACCTCCATTTATTCTGCAAGGCAGGCTGCATACAACATGAGTAGTTCAGACCTTTTCAAGCCGATTTCTCTTGTCATATCTGAAAGAACTTCTCTTTCGCAAATGACTGCTTACTTTTTTTGTAAGCCCATATCTGGCATAGCTTTTATATATAAACGGCAGTAACAATACAGAAACTGCGAAATATATTCCCATCACAAATGGAATCTGTCAGAACACAACGCTCCCTATCTGGAAAATATGCTGGACTTTTACGGTTCTTACCACATTGACCAGAACATCCGGCGTGAAATATACAATCTTCGTAATACTAGTGTACTGACCGTATTATATTCCAACAAACCTCCTTGTCTAATTTTCCATCGGACTGTGTTGGCTTCAATCGACGTAGCTACCGGCTACGCCTCATTCAGCCGCCTTGCCGATGAAAAATTATCCTGCGGAGTTTCATTGGATATAATGCGGTCACTACACTAGAAAGCTCCCCGGTAATAAAAAGTAGCACGATATACATGAATGTCCTCTTCTGTCAGTTTCTCCCTCTCATCCCCCTATAAAGTCCGATTCTGGTGTATACACCTTAGCCGCAAAGAACAGAATATCATTGTAAGACTGCACGGCCTCTCCACATTCTGCATCCGAGATTTCTTCCAGATACTGCTGTTTCAGTTTGTGATAACTTTTCCCGATTTCGCCCAGCTTTTCCCTTATCAGCCCGCTTCTCCACCTAGCAGTTGGAACCTAAAACCCGGATAATAAAGACTCGAATCAATCGTTACTAAAATCCGACTATCCTCGAAGTTTTATACCAAGCTTTTCCACAAACAACATATCTCTTTTCGTTTCTTCTGTCCGCCATCCACTCTTTTTCTTGCCGGACACTTTTGTTTCTTCTATTGCATCAAACCACGATAGTATATTATGCATGGAAGTTTTTCGAATCCAATTTTTCAGTTGCTTTTCTTCCTTCAGTTTTTCTCCGGTATCGTGCTTTACATCACCATTTGGTATCGCCAACGTATCACGTAAGTTCCTGAGCATTGACGCAAAACTCTCATGCATACTTTGGGCAAGAAACCGCGCCAGGATCTGACCGTCGAGTGTATCATCGTCCCATACCCTGGGATGATTTCCTCCGGTATGACTTTTACTATTCTTGAAATCCTCCTCAACATACTCTCGTGATCGGTATTTCTCCAGTGCCCTGTTTGTATCCTTTTCCTTCGATGCCACGAGTATTATGAAACCATGATATCTACATCTTTTCTCATATGCTTTTTTCTTGACTTCGACCCTAGTTATCCGTTCACCCCAATAACTGATTTCCATGTACTGGTCAGCGAATTTCTGGTCTTCTGGAGTAAGATATGCTCCTGACAGAAGATCTGATTTTACAGCATCGAACTGCATTCTGAACTTAATATCTTCCTCCGCTTTTTTTAGCGAGCTGAAGTAGATGTGAACATATACGCGTCTGGAAAGGATTTCTGTATCCCCCTTTTCAAGACCGCTTTTCTTACTGGCCCTTTGTCTCTCATACGCAAAATCATGAATCTGCATGACGGTGACTCCCGAGAACTTCGGGTCACAATGTATGATCTCTCCACCGTTCATGAGTTTGTCTCTGTATTCATTTATCAGGGGCTGAGTCCATTTTGTGTCTGTCGGGATATGCATAATAAACGGGTAGCTATTCTTTATCATCATAATCATGTTGCTCTCGGCGGAATACCCGCTGTCTGCCACGATCTCTACCTTGGGACACCCGAGGATGTCTAGCTGTTTGAGTGCATTCTCCACAGTGGTTCCGTCAGAAATATTTCCCGGTATCCTCGCATAGGCAATTGGCTGCCTTGATGTTATGGAATATATCTCAACAATCTTATAGACATTTTTTATCAACTTATCCTTATGGGGAGCACTCCTTCCTACATTCAGGTTTTCAGACTCCGTGTATATGGTCGTCGAATCCAAAGCCAGCAACTCCCCGTCCCCCATCGTTTCTGCCCTGTGTTTGAAAACGGACTGTTTGATGCTTTCATTGTAACCAAGGTAAACAAAAAGGTCATGATACATATCCTGCGATATGGACGAATCACGGTACGGAAGCAGTCCGGCATATTTCGTAGTCCATGCCCTGATTCCCGGCCATGTCTCCCCATCAGTTGCAAAGGCATACCACGCCAATGTCTGGAGCTTTTGCGCTATGCCACGATCTCTTCCTACAGCTTTGTTGATTTCTGCGGTAATGCCGGACTTATCTGCAACATGGGAAACGATGTCAAGCATTCCGACATGTCTTCTGGTTATCTCAGTGGGCGTCACCCCGGAGCCTGATGTATGATCGGCCATACGTCTTTTCGGCCTTGTATCTACAATCTCATCAGTACCATTAACTATTTTTCCGATTAAAACCTTCGAAATGGTGTCGCTATACTTCTTATTTGGATCATATTTCGTTTTACGTTCATATATATAGATATCACCATTTTTTTGCCGTTCCCTTATAATTCCGACATTTATGGCACCTGAAGCTTTTCGCGGCATAAGATGTCCCCTTTCGTTTCGAGTCTCCTTTTATTATATGCGTACTCGTTATAAAAATCAACATCTTATGTCCAAAAAGCCTTATAATAACAGTATTTGTGGTGTCTTTATGACCCGACTCTAACCGAAATCAAACGTTTCGAGTCTCCTTTTCCCGGGTTTTGGGTTGGAATACAGTAAACATTAAATCCACATAAACCCATGACGCCATAAGTGCTCATTTCTCCATTAACTTTTCATTGTATAAATTCATATTTAACTAACTTTTAGCAACATCACACTTTTGTCATCATATAAATCCTGATACAGCAGAAGCCAATATCTTATCTGTTTTTTGGGCAATAAATCCCATTAGCATTCCCCTTTTCCTTTTTTATCTATACAAAGCTAATTCGTTTATCATTATCTCTTTGACATTTCACATTTTACTATATTTTCAAAAGGAAAAAACACCTTTTGATTATCCGGTATTTTAAAATGTGCAAGATGCAATTTTACCTCAAAAATAGAAAGATTAGTTACAATGTCATTCTCCTAAAACTGATATAGCCATATTTATATACGTTTTGGTCAGGCACAAGTTTCTTCAATAACTTAAATGGATGACATTGAGGTTCGCTTACCGCCCTTTTACAATTGCACAAACCATTCAGTATTCGTAGATTCTTCAGTACAATCATCCCTGCCGCCGGACTGTAACTATTGTCTTATCCCTTGCGGTTTTGGTTTCACAATGATGTAACCGGCTTTGAAATTCAAAGTCGAAACTGTCTTTTACGCTTGACCTCCGCCGACAGTTCAAGGCGGCAATGGCAGCGGCGGTATTTCCTTTTCGCATACCGCAGACGTGTACGGTGCAAAGCCGTACTCCAATATTCTGTGAAGATATGTAATTGGTTGTGATTCTCATAAAAAACATTTTATTATACTGAATGAGATAAGTGTTTGTCAATACTTTCCAAAAAGTTTTTAAATAATTTTTTCGGAAAGTGGGAATAATATTTAATTTTAGTGATAGCCAGAATTTAAATTTATATGTATATACGATTGACATGCAAGTTTGGAAAAATGTCAGCGTTTAATTGTTGCAATTCTGCTGATTATACGCTATAATGAATGCATACATTATTTATTTTATGTGTGTAGAAAGTTGGTGCTTGCTTGAATAAGAAAGAAATCATACAAAATGTGATTGAAAATAACGGCGGTATTGCAAAAACTTCAGACTTTGCCGATAAAGGAATAAATAAATACGAAGTGGCAGCTTTTTGTAAAGAAGGGGTTATTGAGAGGATTAGAAGGGGATTTTATCAGCTTCCGCAGAGCAATGACACAACGGAGGAACAGTTCATACATGAGCTTCTTCCGCAAGGGATTATTTGCGTGGAATCTGCATTATTCCATTATGGATACAATGATTTTTCTCCCCGTGAATGGTCGATTGCCGTACCAAGAACAGCGTCCCGTGTCGTAAAGAATGTTGTAGAATTTCCGATGAAGGCATATTATATTCAAAAAGACTTTCTGACAATCGGAAAATCTGTGGATAGTTTTAACGGTGTGACATTGTCCGTGTATGACCGGGAGAGAACCATATGCGATTGTTTTAAGTACCGCACAAAACTTGATAATGAAATTTTCAATAAAGCTGTCAATGCTTACGCTGCTGATGAAAAAAAGAACCTTGCAAACTTGTCAAAATACGCAAAGGAAATGAAACTGTATACAAAAGTTATGAATGTAATGGAGGTACTGCTTAATGGCTGATATTGCTGCATCTGTGCTTGCAAGATTAAAAAACAAGGCAAAAGAAAGTGGACGAAGCTATCAGCTTTGTCTGCAGCTTTTCTGTCAAGAGGAATTCCTGCGCCGTTTGGAAAAATCACAATATGCGGAAAATCTTGTGCTGAAAGGCGGATTGTTCATTTATTCCGTTACCGATTTTGACAGCCGTGTGACGGTAGATGTAGATTTTCTTCTTCGGAAAGTTTCCAACACTCCTAAACAGCTACAGACTGTAATAGAGACAATCATCTCCACGCCTACAGGCAATGATTTTGTGACTTTTGAGATTAAAGATATTGCCCCTATTGCCGTTGCAAAGAAGTACGCCGGTATTGGGGTTTCTCTTGTGGCTCGAATTAAAAATACGAAAACGCCATTTAGTATTGATTTCGGGGTGGGTGATGTTATCGTGCCGAAGCAGGAAAAGAGGAAGATTCCAACGCAGCTTGATGATTTTACCGCGCCGATAGTAAATACCTACTCTCTTGAAACAACGATAGCCGAAAAGATTGATGCTATTCTAAGTCTTATGGAATTTTCCAGCCGCATGAAAGATTATTACGATATTTATTATCTTGCAAATAAATTTGATTTTGACGGAGCAACGCTGACAGAAGCATTGCGAAAGACATTTGAAAATCGTGGACATACCTTTACAGCGGAACAGTTTGAGCAAGTTATGGCATTTGATAGCGATGATGCAATGCAGAAAAAATGGAAAGCCTTTGTCCGTAAGATTGACACAAAAACGGATGATTATAATACCGTGCTGAAGGTAATAAAAAATTTCCTTGTACTGCCGTTTTTGTCAGCGATTAAAGAAACTGAATTTACTGAGAAATGGTCTGTAACGGATAGTAGCTGGCTATAAATTAGGGAGGAAAAGTGATGAAAACAAACGATTTATATGGCTTTATGAGCACCTCTGCACTTGAATCCTTGAGAAGAATTCAAGAACAGTTTAATAATAGTGCATTAACCATTACAATGAAAGAACTGCAACAGACTATTGACGCTGTAAAAATTCCTGCTGATGGGATTACTGCGGCGTTACAAACATTTCACGATTCTACTGCACCATTTACCGCTGCTGTACAGCATACGAATGGTTCGACGAAGTTTTTGGTATTGAAAAAGATGATGGAATTATAACTGAACAAAAAGCTAAAGAAGCTGTTTCTGACAAAAATATTGGTAATATCTCAAGGAAAAAACGAGAAGACTTGCTTAATAAAATAAAAGAGATTCGTAATTTTATTGCTACTGCACCACAGGACGAGAATACAAACAATCTTCTCTCTTACCTTGCAGAGCTTGAAAAAGATGTAAACGGTAAAAAATATGGACTTGTTTATGAAGAACACCGAGAAGAAATTGACGAAGTGTTGGACACATATACTCCAGTATTGACCGAGGAAAAAGACCTTTTTATTGACAATGGCGGACAGATGAATTTTCTCATTGAGGGGGATAATCTTGCTTCGTTACAACTTTTAAAGAAAACGCACAATAGAAAAATCGACCTTATTTATATAGATCCACCATATAATACAGGCAATAAGGATTTTACATATGATGATGTGTATGTTGATAGCCTTGACAATTTTAAACACAGTAAATGGCTATCTTTTATGCGTTCAAGAATATCTCTCGCAAAAAAACTTTTGAGTGATACAGGTTTAGTATTTATCAGCATAGACGACAATGAGGTGGCTCAACTTAAAATATTGTGTGATGAGATTTTTGGCAATAGTAATTTTAGAGGACAAATTGTCAGAGCAACTGGCACACCTACAGGGCAAGGAAATGCTACAATTTCAAACGAAATTGATTATGTACTGGTGTATGCAAGGACAACAAATGCAATTTTTAACGGTTTACCTTTTGATGACGAAAGTTCTAAAATTTACAATTTGGTTGATGAATATAGGCGTTATCTAAATAGACCATTAAGAAAAACAGGCGGAGAACCTTCACACTCTGCCGTCTGCTCTATCAACCGAGAAAACATTTCTTCTGCCTGTCCGTCAATATCCGCAAGGTATCCGTTCAGTTTACCGCTTGTGAGCAAAGTAGTATAAGTCGCTCGTTTATGCTCTTTTAGATACCGTCTGTGTCGCTGTCCCCATACGCCGATAGGCTTTGTTTCTTCTTCGGTCAGCTTTAAATTGGGAAGAAAATAATTTCCAATCTGTGTATAAGTGCCACCCATTTCTTCAAAAATTGTCTTTTTCATCGTATTAAACCTCCGTATTTTTGAATTTTTTGATTGGTGTGCTTACGATTTTGATTAGAATTTCATCAACCGCATCGGTGTATCTGTTGTTCTCAATTAGTTTGTTTCGTAGATTATTTAAGCTGTTGATGATAATTCGTCGTTCATTTTCATCACTTGCTATGTAACATTTTTCACATCATACATTTCTCGACCTCCTTTGGCCAAAGTGTAGCAAAGGATTTTTCATTTTGCGAATGTGCGATTTTATTGTTGACATTAAAGAAAGCCAGTGCAAGAAGCGTTTCTGCTTCTTACGCTGGCTTTTGCCTTTGCTATCGCCCATAAGTT
Source organism: Lachnospiraceae bacterium M18-1 (assembly GCA_000403295.2). GTDB lineage: Bacteria > Bacillota > Clostridia > Lachnospirales > Lachnospiraceae > Schaedlerella. The sequence goes on from KE159610.1 coordinate 703,809, forward strand.
GTATTCCAATAATGTTTTCAAATAATCTCCTTATGTGGTAACAGCCTTAGCCATCTTTTTTCTTTTTTAATGGATAAATTTTAGAGGCAGGTGTGATCCGCATGGATCACATCTGCCTCTGTGTAGGGCTATCTATTTCCCGACAGCCCCTTTCCATCATTTATTCTATTTTTGTTCTTCTATTCCATCTCATAACAAACAGCGTAAAGTTTAAAAGGTTACTTACGCCATAGGGATGGCTGCTTTCTTCTTTAATTCCAGTACCGTTTTCAACGGAAGATCTGTCTTTTCCGCAATCATCTTCTCATCCAGAGTCCCAATCAGGTTTTTGGCAATTTTTATTTTTTCCTGCTCGCTTCCCTGTTCGATTCCCTGCTCAATTCCTCTATTCACCAGTAACTGTCCCAATTCTGTCATTCCAACCGCCTCCATCAATTCTTTCTTCTCAGCAGACTCTAAAAATTTATCCGCCATGATATACAATACTGCCTCAATCTTATCCTGCTCATCCTGTCCGACAGAACCTGCACCCCGTGTGATCCGGTACGCTTCCTCCACCCTGTCCTTCTGCGACATATCCCCGCCCATCAACAGGCAGAGCGTCAGTGGAACCAGATCCTCCTTCGTAAGTTCCCCGCCGCATTCCTGCTTCTCCTGAAGCTCCCTGATCACCTGGTCTGCATTGCGGCTCTGCATTGTAATCGGGACGACACGGTATGTATTCACACCCTCTGTAAATTCCGCCATCGGCTTTTGGATCTTCCCGGAAAACAACACATAAGTAGTGACCGGAACCTTATGCTGGTAGCTATACAGCGCCTCGTATACCCGGAACCTCTTTAAGTCCTCCAGCCCTTCGTTTGTGCTCTGGAACTCAAAATGCGCGCATGAGCCGTCCTCCATGTCAAAGTTAAAATCTTCGTGGAAGACCTTTACGTCCAGATGCACCAATTCCGTTGCCGCAATCCCCACGGCTTTCCCCTTAATCCCGAAATACGGGAGCAGCACATCCGCAAAATACCGGAAGGCCGTTTTTAAGGCCACGTCCTCATGCTGGATGGCAGAGGCTTGCGCTTCGGGTTCCACAGTTTCCGGAGCCTGTTTCAAGTTTTCTGTATCCATACCCTTTATCCTTTCCGTAAAACCATACAGAGAAACCTTCTTTACTATAACTATATCAAAAATAGCCTTTGCAGACAATGCGGTTTTACTAAAAATATTTTGTTTGTTTTTTCTCTATGGCAGTTTTGAAAATCCCCCGGATAGCAGGAAAGATAAAACCAGACAATAGAATGTACCCTGATCGGAGATATCCTCTCAGGTAGGATGTTTAAAAATAAATGGCTTCTCTGTATCGAAACACCATCCGCATAAATAAGTCTATGGCAGATGATGTGAAATGCCAATACAAATGATGGATTAGAATGTGAACTTTCGGACACATTTTCTATCGTTCCGCCTGCTTCTTGGATTTCCCGCCCCGCTGCTTCTGGCTCTTTTCTGCCGGTTCCTCCGCTTTCGGCACTTTTCCCTTCATTCCTTCGGATACGGCAAATTCATCTGCCATAAACTCCTGCTCCAGCTGACCTAAGTTGCGGTTGATATGCCGGGAGATGCTGTAAACGGCATTTTTTACATTGCCGATAAACGCCCGGAGCTCCTGTGGTTCCTTATTCCCATAGCCTTGCATCTCACAGATCTTGTTAAAATCAAATCCGGAATTGTCCACACCATACTTTTCCGCCATCACATAGGCTGCACAGAATGCCTGGGGGGCTACCTCCTTACGGCTGTACGTGCCGTCATGGGCATCCATGGAAGCGCAGGCCAGTTCCCGGTTGATGGCATGGAAGGTCACCTCTTCGCTCATGCCGTTGCGCACAAAGATGGTCCGCTCCCTGGGGATATACTGGGCCTGCACATGTTCCGGCAGGTGATCCGCGATACTGATCTTCGTTTCCGTATTCTTTAACAGGGCGCCCATCAGCATCTGGATGGGCTTCGGCTCCGGCGGTTCCGGCTGCTTCGTGCGGATCTGGCTGATGTCATAGGCTTTGGTGATCACATACCCCTGCCGGGTCTCCGGGTTCTGGCCGTACAGGAGCAGGAGGTTGGCCGCCTTCTGGGGCTTGCACTGGGACATAAAATTTAAAAACCCTTTTAAGGATTCCCCATCCCGGAATACTTCCTGGGCCTTGGCATCCACCTCTGCCCAGACTTCCTCCCGCTCCTGCTTCTTCATGGCCGCGTATTCCTCTTTCGATAACTGCTGGCCTGCCTCTGCCGGGGCATCTGCCCCGTTCTGTAAATACTGTGATAAATCCATCCCATCACCTTCCTTTGTCTTTGATCTTCATGTTCTTCTTACTCCGGCGGTTTTTGCGGCTTTTGTCCTTCTGCCGCCTCTTCCCGGCCTCCTGCTTTTCCTGTTTGATCTGGTTTAATTCCTTCCGTATCGAAGGCTTCTTATTCGGCTCCCTCGGCCCGGAAGAAATACCGCTGCTGCGCGAGGAAGGTCCGGACGGATTCCTTCCCTCCTGCGCCTGGGTAAAATTTTTCATGTCCGGCTCCTTCACCTCCGGCAGATCCCCGACATTGAAATCCTCCTCAAAATCGCTGAGTTCGAATTAATCCCATGCTGCTCCATAACCTGATTTGCCATCATAAGAAAATCGTAGGTACGCCCAATCCCAAGATAGGCCGTTGCCTGATAGATACCCTCTTTTATTGCAATGGGATCAATACTCATGTTAAGCGCTGCATGGAGCATATTCCGAAATTCTCCCATGCCCTGACAGCCAAGCAATGCGGATAAAATGCAGAGCATTTGCTCCTTTTCCGTCAGTTTGTTTGCTTCTACTACTTCTCCCTGAGCGAAATTTGTAATGATCCCCTCAAACTCCGGATCAGTCCTTTTCAAAGTGGATGAAACTCCTGCAAATAATTTTTGAATCCTTTTTTCTGTATCCATGTTCCTAAGAACCTCCTTATCTCGTAAAATTCGTTAAAACCTTTTCGTTATCCGGGTGTACCAGTCCGTTTTCTTTTCCAAGAGCAATACATTTCAACAGCCACGCCATGTTTTTCCCAATGTTATACATTGTCATAAGTCCCTCCTTATCCTCTGCCACATCTTCCGGCTGTGCGCCATAAACATGGTTCCAATAAGTAGAAGAAACAACCGGCATGGAGCAGATCGTAAAATACTTGTTAATCACATCAAAGGATGCCGTGGTTCCTGCCCTCCTTGCGGATAAAACTGCTGCCGCAGGCTTAAACTGAAACGCCGCACCGCCAGAATAGAAAGCTCTGTCCATAAATGTCAGGAGCCTGCCGCTTGGATGGGCAAAATAGACCGGAGAGCCAAATACAAAACCATCGGCAGATTTCGCCTTCTCTACAAATTCATTGACAATATCATTGAAAACGCAGCCGCCGGTTTCCCTGCATTTACGACAAGCAATGCAATCCGGCAACGCCTCGTTTCCGATAAAAAATTGTTCTGTTTCAATCCTTTCTTCGTTTAAGGCACGTTCTACCTCGCACAATGCTGCATTCGTGCAGCCTGTTTTTCGGGAACTGCCATTTATAAGCAATACTCTCATTTACAATGCTCACTCCTTACTCTTGAAATTTTTTGGTTTCCATGCTATAATGCGTTTGTTTGAACCGCTTGTTACAACCGATTATAAATTGCGGTAGTAACTATCGGTCAATACCTTTCCGCAATTTTTTCAATGAATTTTTTGTGAACACACAGGAGGCAATCACTATGTATACGATGATGCAGGTCTGCCGGGAGCTTGATATGACCTACCAGACCTTAAAATATTATTGCAATGAGGGATTAGTCCCCAATGTCAAAAGAGACGGCAATAACCGCCGGATTTTTGATGAAAAAGATATGAAATGGATCAAAGACCTCACCTGCTTAAAAAAATGTGGCATGAGTATTCTTGAAATGAAAGAGTATCTGGAACTTTGCTTACAAGGAGAATCCACCATTATGCAGCGTAAAAAAATGCTGACGAAAAAGCGTGAGGCATTGCTTGGTTCTATCAAAGAATTAGAGGATAGCGTGGACTATATCGACTGGAAACAAAACTTCTATGACGAAGTGCTTTCCGGCGCACGTCCGTATGTAAGCAATCTGATTCGGTCAGAAGAATAAATAAACCGCAAACAATATTTCTCCGAGAAAATTTTACCCACCAGCCAGCCGACACAACACGGCTGGCCTTTTTATGTCTTAAAAAATTTCTTTGAAAAAAGGCTTGCTTCCTCACAGCGGACAGTCAGGAGCGTCCCCGCCCCAAATCCCAGCTCTTCCAGCCACAATCCCTTCAATGTGATTGTTGGCGTCGGCTTGTAATTATGCCCGCTCTGCTCATATACCTTAAACCTCCGAACTTCCTTCCTCATCTATATCCCGTCCTTTCCACCGGCCCGCAGACCGGACTTTCCGCTGCCTCTCCGCTGCTGATCTTCCATCTGGGATTTTACAGAGACCGCTCCCAGGCGCTATCGGCCTGTGCCGCTCCCCGCAAAACAGAAATAATTTGTTTCCGAACGAAACGATATGCCAATCTATAAAACCAAATTCTCCGCTGCATTAAAACTTCAAAACCATCACAACAATATGGGCGCTGTAAGTTCCCCGGCTTTTCGTAGATAAATCCCATTTATCCCCATGGTACAGAAACGCAGGTTTAACCCTTCCATGGCGCCCGGTTCACCTTAAACCCGGCCGAAACCTGTCAACCAATATTACAACGCCCCGTTGCAACCCGTCAGCATTTATAAGGACTTCGGACCTTCAAATCCACCTCCAAAGGATGGTATGGTTGCTTTAATCGCTATCAGACTTTCATACTGCTGGCCAGCAATATATGTACGGCTCCCGGACGGAAACCAGAAATGCGGTGATTTCGTTTGCCCTTTTTATGGCAAAAAATAAGGGGACAAGTTAGTGCAACCCCTTGATTTTACTGGGTTCCTCTAACTTGTCCCTATTATAACACGGTCATCTGCGTCTGTGCGTCTGGCTCTGTAATGATATATCGTTCTACCCGACAAATAGGCTTTTCATATCAATAGGATAAAATCATTCGTTCTTATCTTGGTTTTATCTCATAGTTTTTAAAAAACCACTTGACCAAAAGAATAGCGGCAATAGCTATTGATGGCAAACCCAACAGATTGTTAAAGTTTATTTCTGGAAAGAAATAATTCATAACCATATTAAGCACAAAAAATGAACTGAAAGTTACAATCAAAATTTTCAATATAGAATTATATTCCCCTTGTGCTTTTTCTTTTTTCGCCTGTAATTCCATAAGGTTTTCTTCCGCTCTTTTCTGATAATCCTCCATAATAATCCTTTCCCCGCTAAGCAGTTCATTTACAGTTATGCCCAGTATGCTGCACAAATCAAGCATTAGAGAAACATCTGGCATACTTTTTCCTGTTTCCCATTTAGAGACTGCTCTATTGGTAATATTTAATTTTTCAGCCAACTGCATTTGCGTAAGCCCTTTTTCTTTTCGACAGGCTGATATAAATTTTCCTATCATTTCTTGTTCCATGTTCCACCTCCTGGCAGTTATTTTACAAGCTAAAAACAGATTGTGAAACGAACTAACAGTTGATTGCACCCAATTCAACCATCAGTTGATTAGGTAATTATTTTGTATTTTCTTTTATAACTTTTTTACTATTTTTATATAAAGAGAATGTTATAAAAAATACTAATGATGGTGGAACGATTAATTTTATTGGGCTTTCATTAACTATAAACTTAACTGGGCTATCGTCACCCATTATAGTACACATTACACCTGCAATAAATATAAACACTGATATAATGGATAGCGCCAAAAATAAATTTTTCTTTATTCTTGTTTTCTTTAAATTAAACATTTTCATCACACTCCTAAATTACTGTTTTTACTTGATTTTGACTTCATTATAAGTTCATAATTCATCGGCTCTGCGTCTTATGCGTCTGGCTCTTTGATGATAATTCGCATGAATATAGTAAGTTCAACGATTTCTAATATTTCTTATAGATGTATTCGGTGAAAATCCGATAAAAGCAATAAACAATCCAGACCACCCAAGTTATTTCCCACTTTTGTGTTATTATACTAATCAATAAATAAAGGACAGCGACAGTAATAGCGATAATCCAATTCGTTATTTTTTTCTTCTTGCTTATTTCATTCTTTGATACTTTCACAACATCTGATAACAAGTTCTCATACTCGTTAGCATCGCCGTTTTCTATCCTTTCGCCCTTGAATAATTCCGCTATGGTAATCCCCAAAGATGTAGCTAATGGCTCAATAAGAGATACATCTGGAAATCCAATCCCCCGTTCCCATTTTGAAATAGCTGCACTTGATACTCCTAATTCGTTAGCTAAATCCTGCTGAGTACGATTTTGTTCTTTTCTGATAGCAGCAATCAAGCTGCCTGTTTTTTGAGCATTCAATTTTTACACCCTCTTTCTACCTCTTATATTACCACAAGAAATACTATATTCAACAAACGCTCCGTTGAAATGGTAAACGCTACATTAAATTTCTGATAAAAAACCGATAATGTGTGGTTTCTCACTTGTTCATCAGCTCTGCGTCTGGCTCTGTGATGACTGAAACATTTTATTTTTCAACATTGATTAGCAATTCATCCAGCTCAATTGGTTTTAGCAGGTTCACGGTTAGTCCGTGAACAGTAATAAATCCGTGCTACAGTAACTAATTATTATCCCTGTCGGCCACCTGCAGAGCCGCAAGCGTATACGATGCATAGCCTTCTGCCACAAGAGGCTCCAGCCGGCAAAGGGCTTCGGCCTCTTCATAGCTTTGGGTTTTAAAAATGACCATTCCGGCGACACCGGGATAACCTTTAAACGGTCCGCAAAGCTCTATTTTTCCATATTCTCACCTATACCTTGTGAAATGGCCGGATGGCCATAATGGGATGCCGGACTCTCTTACCACGCCTATCGCTCCATGATTATTTGAATAGAACCAGATTATCCTTTTTCTATCTTCCGTCCCCCTTTCGACCTTCCGATAAAAATGAATGCCGCGATTGATAAAGTCCCCGTCAGCAGATATAATTCAGCAATCGTGAAAAACGCCGACAATCCCGCCAGCAAAAACGACCCCACCGGCAGGGAGGAACAGGCAAGTGCGTTGAAGATCCCGCTGATCCTCCCCACAAACTCTTCTGGTATACGGCTCACAAAAATCACCTGGACCGTAACCCCGATCATGGAATTTAAAACGCCAAATACAAAGGCCGCTGCGAAATAGCTGATATACTTTCCTGCATCCACTGGAATCATTCCAATCATAATATAGATGAAATAGAGAATCCCAATCAGGATCCCACCCTGAATCAGCAGCCGTTTTTCCGAAATCTTCTGAGATACAGCTGGCAGGCACAGCGCCCCCAGGATCATTCCTATCGTGATCGCCGTGCCGCCGACGGACATTGCAAACACATCCAGCCTCAGATATTCACTGATATAGGCTGCCTGAAGATTTTCAATCGGAAGGGTACACAGGTTCTGTACCACACAGATCACGCATACCATGACTGCCAGGTCGCTCTTTTTAAAATATACAAACCCTTCTTTTAATGTCCCGGCGTATCCCTGTATCTGAAACCGGACGTTCTTCCTTTTCTCCTCATTCACCTGTAAAAATGAAAGCAGCAATCCTGATGCCAGAAACGTCACTGCATCGACAAACAGTGCGCCGCCGATCCCGAGCCATCCTATGATGATCCCTGCACAGCCCATCCCGATCAGCTCCGAGGTCCTGCGCACTCCCTGGTCCATGGAAATGGCAGCCTTATAGTTCTCTTTCATCAATATCTGCGGCAGGATTGCAAGCCCGTTCGGAATCCGCAGCGCCTCGATGGAAGAATTTACAAATGTAAAGATCAGCAGATGCCAGGGTCTCAGAACTCCCGTCAGCATACACACGCCTGTAAGGAAAACCACCGCTCCCCGGGCAATATCACAGATTACAATGACCCTCTTTTTTCGAAAATATTCCGTCAGTCCGCCTCCCAGCGGCTGGAACAGAACCGTTGGAATCATGTTCACTCCTAAAATGACAGAAAGCCATGCTGTAGAGCCTGTCAGCTGGTAGACCATCCAGCTGTAGGCGATCGCGTCCACCGAGTCCCCGAAACGGCTGATCAGATTTGCCGCGATCATATACCGGAAATTTTTTTCATTTTCCAGAATTTCTCTATATACATCCATCTTCATATTCATCACCTGTTCTCATGTATCTCCGGCAAGGAGCTGTCTGTTCTTAAATGTAAAACGCATACGGCCCTGTTAGAGCAGGCCAAGGATGTACCGGGATTCGGAGAAAAGACCGTCTATGTCTGACCAATCTGCGGATATGTCATGACGGAAACGTTTGGTTCGGAGCGCTGCCCGGTATGTGGCGGGACGAAAAAACAATTTGTGATATTCGAAAGCTGACCTCAAAGAATGTTCGTGTAATGTCTCATTCACATTTCGTCAAATTAACTTGCCTGAATTTCCATCTGCTGCGTTATTTGGCTGAGAGTGACTGAGACATTACAATAGTTTCCTGCTTCACCACGACCCCGTCCTCCCGTGCGCGGTACGATGTCAGATAAAGATCCCCCTCCGCAAGTAAACTGAATACCTCCCGGGACACTGTTTTTTCTCCCGAGGGGCCTTCCTTTTTCGTCTCCACCAGAATATACTCGGAGTCCGCTTCCGCCGCCAGCTCCTTTGGCATGTCCTCCGGCCGGTAGTCCTCCTCTTTCAGGACGCGGTGCCTGGAGTCCATCTGGCAGACCTTGATCCGTACTGGCCGATCCATGAACTCGTAGCGCACGCTCACTCTACTTGTTTCCGTCTTCGTTTTCCCATTTTCCGTGATCGTCGTCTCTTCGCTGAGGGCGCTGGAAAATTCTACCCCCTCCGGAGAATCCCCGCTTGCGGAAACCCCGCGGCCCTGGGACACGTAGAGATTTCCGTCTGCCGTCTGATACACCGGATTGGCATAAAAGGCTGTCGGTTTGTTCCCGTTTCCGGAAACAATATAAATTGTCCCGCTGATACTGCGCTCCTCCCCGTCGTCCAACACATTGTAGCGGATATCCAGGTCGGAAATGCCTTCCGTACAGACGTTTCCCCAATAACTTTCGCCGTTTTCCATCGTCCACAGCGGGGTCAGCATCTGGATGCCGTCCAGATCCCCGAAGGAAATCTCCCAGAAAGCGGGATCCTCCCCTTTGCTTTTATCAATCTCTGCGTAAAGTTTTCCATCATGGGCGGATCGGATTCCCCGATCTGTGTCCGGCGGGAACCCTTCCGTTCCTTGCGCCGAAAGCATATCCAGAAATTCCCTGGTGATCAGAACCCCGATCATCCGGTCTTCTCTGCTTTCCTCCCCCGCATCCAAAACCGCCAGAGAGCAGCCGCAGAGGGAGAAAATCAGAAACAGACACAGGATACACGCAAAAAACCTGCTGCCTGCAGATTTTCCGCCTGCTGTAATCTTCCTGATCTCCATAAATCCCGAAGCTTCACCGGCCCGTAAAATGTACTTTTTACTGTTCATCTTCCTCCTCCAGCTTTCCGTCAAATTTTAAAATATCGCCTACGTCGCACCGGAGAAAATAGCAGATCCGGTTGATGGTGTGAAAGCGGACGCCTTTCGCTTTCCCGCTGCGCAAAACTGACAGATTGGCTTCTGTGATATTGACCAGTCTGCACAGTTCCTTTGACGTCATTCCCCGGTCTTTTAAAACCTCTTCCAGACAAACCTTGATTCCCATAATCTCCGTCCTTCAAATTTTATATAATCAGGTCGTGCTCCTTTTTCAGCTTCTGAGCCTCCCGTATGTACCGCGCTGACAGCAGCGCCGCCAGTACAAACAGGATGGACAAAACCGGCACATGGATCACCAGGTCCATCCGGTAAAGTCCGGCGCCGAATAAAACCTGCAGCACATTGAACATCACGTCCGCCCCCGCCGTAATCCCCAACGCCTTCGCGCAGAACCCGGCCAGACGGTCCGCCAGCTCCGCCGCCGCATCCCCCCAGCGGTCTGCTTTCAAAGCGGCCAGCAGCCTGCCAGCCCAAAAGACGATGCCCAGGTCAAACGCATAGGGCAGAACATCGACCAGATAACCGAGTCCGAAAAACAGGCAGGTCAACCCCACGCTTTGCGCCCCCTGAGCCGCCCCGTCCGCATACAGGCCGCCGCTGACGTTTCCCATATCCCGCAGGGAATTCAGAAGGCGGTCCAGGTTCTGTCCGAATATAAGATACACAAAGACCATTTTCAGAAATCCTAAAAGCCCCTGCAGAACAGATTCCAGCGTTTCCGGCCTGGCCCTCCGGCAGACCGCCAGTACCCGGATCACCAGATAGCCGGACAAGGCGGAATAAAAGGTACAGCCCAGCAGCCATTTTCCCGTTCCCGGAACAGCAGATACAATGAGCCCGGGATTGACCATATAATAAATCACGGCCAGCAGCAGGACCGAAAGCGCCGGCAGCAGATGGTCAACGACCAGCAGCCTGCCCTGTTTTTTCAGGAGCAGCCAGGCAAGGCACGGGAGAAGGCCCAGTGTGAGATACAGTACAATTGCCGCCGCATTTCCGGCTGTCCCGGACAGGGACATCTGCCGGAGCACATAGCCGGCCTGCTCAAACGGAAAGGCTGCAAGGCTGGTGAAGCCTCCGAAAAAGCTTGTCCGCAGGAAGCAGAATACCACGCAGGCGGCAGCTTCTACAGTCAGGATCAGGGTCATTCCTCTTCTTTTCATAGGCCCTCCTTAATTATTGTTTTACGATAATTTCTTATATTCATCATAGCATGAAATTATCGTTTGTCAATAATTTTTATGGCATTCTTTTTTTATTCGGATGCTGTCAACTGTTTTCCTGCTTATTAAAAACCAGAATCATTTGGAAATGCTACATCCATAATAACTTCGTGTCGGAATACTTCCACATCATTGCTCTCATCATACGCTACCAAATAGTAATTTTTGCTCTTGTCATACCTCTTATTCTTAAATGTAAAACGCATACGGAACAATCTCTTATGTACATCCTCATCTCTCTTGTCCGCCAAATAGATGTTTTCATTGGAAATCCGCTCATGATCCTCCGACAGAAAATACAGCTTATACACCGTACCCTTTACCACATCGCTGACCGGATCTGACTGAATAAAATCAAGTGTGGTAATCAAATTCGTAATTTTCTGTATCAAGCTCACAAGCATAATTTGAACGGTACGAGTTTCCACCGCACCCTTATCCATCTTAATATCAATCACTGGAATTAACATTTCCTGCGGAGACGATCCGCCATGCACATAATGAAGTCCGGCATTTCCCTTTGCAGAAAATACACTTGTACCGCCGGGATAGGATATCACCTTATCGTCCCCATTTCCGAGCATATGTCCCAATCCGATATTAAATACGCCGTCATCGACTACCGGCTCCTTCGCGACAATGTACCTGCGCTTCTTTAATTTGCCCGGCTCTTCCGCTGTATTAATCTTATCACTTTGCAGTACCGGATTTCTCTTATAAATAAATCCGTGATCTGACGTCACGATAAAGCTGCCCGCTTTTGGTCAAAAAATCCCTCTGGCCATTCTTCAAGTTCTCCGTCATCCTGTATATTAATATTTTTACAAATGCTCATATTATCCCTTTTTTCAAAAAATAATATCTTCATATTTTCGAACTGTTTTTCTTTCGCAATTTGAATCCTGCATCCATCTACAATGTGTTCACTATGTGTTTCCAATACTACCTGTACGCCATTCACTGCCGCTAACGCCAAAAATTTCCCCAGTCTGGATTGACTTAACGGGTGCAGATGCGCTTCTGGATTTTCTACAATTAGCACAGAGTTTTTAATCATACTTGCCGCTAATGCCTGGACAATAATGGGTAATACATACGTGATGCCAAAGCCAGTCGCGATCGGCAAATGAAACTCTCCTTGATTTTGCAGCATCACAGTCGTAATATTTTTTTCCACATCAACACTATACCGTATTTTCGTATCTGGAATGATCACATTCAGCCATTCTTCACAATTAGCGGAAAACCTGTCAATTTCAGATATCCTCAAATCTTTGGGCAAATGGAAAGCTCCAGCCACTTTTTGAAGCTTATCCATTTCACTGAGAACATAACCTGTATTTTCTCCGCTAGTGCCTACTGAATAAGGCATGATATCATTGATAAATGATACAATTCTTGGGCCTTTTCGTTCCGCATTTAAGTAGAAAAGAGAGATTTTGCTCAGATTATATTCATGCTCTTTGGCTTCCAAAATATCTTCCTCATTGCAAATATCAAAAGATATTTCATCATTATCATCCGGAAGTCCCAGCACTACTTTGTTTTTCTTTCCATTAAGGAATAATTCAATCTCTATATTCTTCTCTTCTAAATCTTCTGAAACAATGTTTATAGGGATTCCCAGATTCATGCCATAAATTTTGTTTGTATTAACCCGCTTTTTTTCACACTCTTCCCAACTTTTATAAGCCAGGAGCAATGCCTGAACCAGGCTGGATTTCCCCGCTGCATTGCTTCCTGTCAGAATATTCAGTTTTTTCAGATCAGCCCCGAAATTCTTATGACATTTAAAATTTTTTAATATGATCTTCTCTATTTTTATATCAGACATTCTTCCAATACCTTTCTCGAATACTCGAAGTTTGCATACACATTTCTTTTATCTCCTGTACCAACTGTAATTGAATTTGTATAATAATGCTCTTCCAAAGCATCAGCCAAGCCCAATAATAATTTCTGTTGGTGTCCTTTTATATTCATATTATCAAAATCAGGACTTAATAGTAAAACAGAAAAAGAGGAAAATAATGATTTATTTATATAATCCAAATTTCTCCTGACTCTGTTTCCATCCCTTTGAATTTTTGAAAAAGCATATTTACCAAATGCCTCATAAGATCTTTTCATTGCCAAATCAAATTTTTGGAAAAACTCCTCTCTTCTTTCCGGATTCATCTTGTTTAAACTTTCAATCGCATTATCAAGCATTGCCGCAATATTGGAATACTCATAATGCAAGATTTTTTTTTCAAAATTATATGCCATATAAAACGCATAAAACCGTAGAACAAGTTCCTGGGCATCCATCCTGTCATCTTTGACCCTCCCCCTCGTTGCCATAATATAATTTTCATTTTGAGTGCTTTTTACCAGAAAATCACGTACTTCCTGCTTACAGATCGCGTTTCTCATTTCCTGTGGATTCAGATTGACGCCTCCGGTATTGACACGCCGGAAAATATCATAAATAACATTCTTAGGCGACCTTGCATCCAAAATATTGACCGCGATCTGTGTGCGGTAAATTCTTTGAACATATTTTGTATCTAAATCCTTAAATTTTTTCTTATTGTACTCCGTTCCTAGATACTCCAGTTTACTCAGGCGAAACCCACCGTCAACAAATTCTTTTATCGTTGTCAGCCTTTGCTGTCCGTCGATCACCTGATATTTTCCGTCTTCGTTTTCATAAAAATAGAAAGCTGGAATTGGTATCCGAAGCATTAAAGACTCAATCAATAATGACTTTTTCTTATTGTCTTTCCAGACACTCCTTCTTTGATATCCCGGATTTAATTCAATTAAATTCTGTTCCATCAATTCCAGCATATATTTCACTGACAGCATTTGCTGATCTACTCGGATTTTTTCTGCATCGAAGGGCTGTTCTTTTTCTTCTTCCTCATCGTTTTCTATATTTTCATATTCAAAATCAACGCCTGCTTCTTCTGCTTCCAATTTGCCGATTTTTATGTCTATGCTGTTGTCGTTATATATTTTTTCCATTTCAGCTTCTCCTAATATCCATAATAAAAATATCCTTCCATGTAAGCTACCAAATTAGCTATTCCCTTTTATTTCTATCATATTGTTTATCATTTTATTCAAAAGCTCTTCTTGCCCTTGAAAATTTTCTTGTTTTAAATGATAATAAACTAGTACCCACAATTTATCCCTATTACTAATTTTACAATTGTGCAATATATTTGCCATAACAGAATATAACATTTTTTTAGGAACCCCTACACTTACAATGCATTCTATTAATTCCTCTAAATTTTCATCTTCACAATTACACAGTTTCAAGAGATATACTGCTAATTTATTATACTCATTCCTATAATCTATTCGTTCTAGCTCTATCATATCGTCAGACGATATGTGTGCTGAAAACTTACCCTTCTTCATAAATATCTGAAGTAATATAACTAAATAGTAGTTTTCTTCTGCCAAATTAATTGTATGTCTTACTACAATTAAAATAATTTTTTCTGAATTTTCATCCAAGTTTCGCAATCTACTTCGATACAGAATTTCATTTGTTATCTGCATGTCACTCATATTTTCTATAAAATCTAAATTTTGAATCACTCTCTTAAATCTTGTATAATAATTAGATTTTAAAATGAATATAATTATTGTAAATATTCTACATGCATAAAGTTTTCTTTGATTCATCTCCTTCAATAATATTATTAACCTATCAACTGTAATTTCTTCAATTGCATTATTATCAACCCAGGATTCTATCTGTACAGCAGCTGCAAATGCATAAGATACCAAAAATACGTCCCCCAAACATTGAATATCCGTATATAGTTGTTTTTCCATCAAATCATCGAAAACTCTAGGAAAACAAGTTGCAGAATACTCTAAACCAAAGCATTTATTTTTTCTCATTAATTCTTTTATATCTTGCTGCTTAATTAATTTTAGGGTTCTCATTCTATCCTCTATCAATAAATTAAACTCCTCCTCCGTTTTCTCTCCATATTCAAAATATGCATTCCTTAAATTTCTTCTAACAATATCTCTTTCCTCCTCATTTGATATGCACAATAATTCCTTATATCTATCATAAGTTGGATCGACCAAAAACTCACATGTTTTTACAACATAATGCAATTCTAACTTTCTCGCCAGATTTTTATATTCTTCCAAATCATTTAGTTCAAACTCATAAAAATTGTATTTGAAATCATTTGTTAATTTTATTTCATGTGTAATCAAATGTAATCGTCTAGAGCGGAAATAACCACTAATTTTAATATCGCTTATTCCTAAAGCCTTCTTTACAAATTTTCCATGAATTGATTCATCACAAATACATTGTAAAAGTAAAAACCTTTTCATTCTAATATCATCAAAAATTAGTTTTTCTAATACATTTTGCGGTAATCGCTGTTTTACTTTTCCTGCCTTAATATATTGAGTCAATAAAGCTTTCCATTCATTTTTTGCCGTATTGGTATAATATACATCCTTATCAAGTAATCGAATACATAAATTAATTTGATCTTTCTCATCGCACCTTTTTAGTAATGAAACAATGTCACCTTCCAAATTATTTCTTTTATTTTCATGCAATACTATATAAAGTGATAATACATTTGTTAAATACATCTTTTCCATTTCATATTTATCTTTTATATAATCATGTAGTTTCTTACACTGAACCCCAGTAAGTACGCTAAACTTAGAAAACATCTTGCAACCTGATAGCTTTATTGCCTCTGCCGCATATCGTATGTATTTATCTTGCGATTTTCCTTTAAAAATATCCTCTGCTAAAATATCTATCGCCAACCAAGACCCATATAAACATATATTTTCAGATGTATAATCTGCTTTTGTCAAATTATCAATTCCATTCATTTCTTCACACAATTTACCTATATTACCTTCTAAATATTCTTTATGTAATTCAATATATCCTAATGCAAAAAGAAATGTATTCCTCCAATACAGTTTATACGCTATTTTTCTAATATTTTGAATTGCTTCTGAGTCACTATTTTTCACAAAATATGTTCCAGCAAAATATTCTTGCAATGTCCGTATGGTGAAACTATAATATTCTTCTCTGTTTTCACACAAGAAACATACTCTTTCTGCAATAATTTTCAAAAAATCTTTTTCCTTTGTATATGTTTCTTTCCCTTCGTAAAATTCATCTCTGTTGTCTTCAATATACTTCCTTATAATTTGTCTTAAATCAGCCTTACTTATTTCGGCAGAAGGATTTTCATCTTTTTCAGATTCCCGTTGTAGTTTTTCAGCTACAATTAAATGAATCTGTTCTAACCATTCAGTCTTATCATTTAGAGTAGGTATAACTTCTTTTTGTTTCTCTCGTTTAACCACAATATCGTAATATTGATGAAATAAAGAATATCTTTCATGTGGCGGCTTACCGCCACTTTTTACTAAAATGGCTATGATAGCCGCCTGCAAAGGTGTTTTCATCAGCCTATTTGTTGTACTATCTTTCAAGGCCTCTTTCATAATTCGGATATATTCTTCACGTTTTTCTGTTCTTTCTTCTATCTCCTTAAACAATTTATTAATATACTTAACACAATCTTTCTCTGAAAGTTCCATGACTTCCAAATGTTCATAGCAATTTTCATTAAAATCTTTATTATACCCCTGCATTCTTGTCGTTGCAATAATCATACAGTCACAATTATCTTCTTTCAATTCAATTGAGATAAATATATTAATCTGCCTTAAAACTTCTTGACGATTAGATGTTTCTGGCACTTCATCTAAACCATCAAAAAAGAAAATCCATGCTAGCTGAGTTATCATTTTACGTATTTCAGATATAGATAAGCTGCTTCCTTCAATTTTTTTAATTCTATCTCTCATATAATTAATAATAGAAATATTAGCATCTTTTTCTTGTCTGTTAATCCAAGCTGCATATTCTTTTAATATAACTTTAAATGGAACTCTTTGACAATTTACATTATAAGAATAGCTTTCCTCTATCTCTTGCATAAAAGATTTTGCATATATGTTTGTATATTTAGTAGCCTGAAGATAATTTGCCCTGTAAATTTGGGCAACAAACTGACATATTGTAGTTTTTCCTCCACCCGGGCCACCTACAAGTACAAAATTTTCAGATTTATCCAGTTCAAAAATCTCCTTTTCCCGCGCTAAATTTTGTTTCTGATATCCTAAAACTTTATTTCCTATGTCCAATACTCTATGAACAAACTTAAATGTTTCGCTCCCATTCAATTCCTTTACGTCAATATCTATATAGACTTTCTCAATTGATACTTTCTTTTCCGTCACCGACCCTGCCTGTTCCATTTGCGTACACATGTCCTCTTCTAATTCACGTGCCAGATACCTACCAAGTATCTCTGTATAATTACTATTTTCTTCTTTCAAATATTGTATCAGTATATCACCTGGCAGTATATGAGAAGAATAAGCGGTTGCTACATCTCTGTTATTATCTAATAAAGTACATATCTCATCATATCCCTTAACATAAAAATAGGGAATAATATTATTATTTTCCTTGATAAACTTATTAATCTTATCTTTCACTCCTGTATCTTTTGTAGGTGTTAATACAATATTTGTATAAAACAAATAATTTTCTGGAATATACTCTTTATCCTTCTTACAAAATCGTTTTAATTCATTATCAATTTCTTTTTCAAGCCACTTATAATCGTCCTTATTTGTTGTTGGATACTTAAATTTAACTTGTCCAATAGTCCTTCCTTTGAATACAGTGCCTGACATATCTGTAATATCCCCGTCAAATGTAAATTCTCTTTGTCCATCAGGACCTGATCCATACTGCTCACACTTAATCCCAAAAATTTTTTCGTTCAAACTTCTAACCATTAATTCAAAAGAATCCGAATCCATCGTATTAAAGTTGTATCTCATTTATTGTTCCTCTCCATTATACCAAGAATCGCTTTCACTACTTAAAAACCAACAACAACTAAAACTTATCCCATCTTTATGAATAATCTAAATCTTTACTAGCACCTGATATTTCTTCCCATCCCTTGCAGTCTGCACTTTATCATAATTAACTTTTACACCATCATCCAAATCTATTTTTACTCTGGATAATGCCAAATGCCCTATCTTCTCATCATACTCTTGGCATTCTTTGATCTGCTTCTGCAATTTCTCTTTACGTTTGGATGCTGCTGTCACTTCTCTTGCATTTCCGCTATTATCAATTGTGTCCTGCATGCGATCCATTTCACATTCATAAATACGTTCCATGCGGTGTAAGTAATCTACACGTAAGTTTCCGATTGTATCTGCATTATAACGGTGCATATAAATAAGCGCTTTAAAACCGTTTAACTTACCGCTGTCAAAAAGCCAGTAAATCGGGCGCTTTTGATATACTTTCAGGTGATCCGCATAAAAGCCTTTCAGGAAATAATTACGTATGACTTCTCTCGGAGAACCTCCTTTATTTCCTAATGCCTGTGCAATAAATTCCAGATTTTCTTCTAAAGTTTCCTCACCATAAACAGTTTTCACGAAATCTGCAAATCTGTTCACAACATCATCTGTAAAATATTCTTCATCTGTAATTGGAATGATATTGTCCGCATCTATTTTCCAACACTCTAAAGGTTCTTTTCCCTCTATTGGCAAATAATAAAATGGTGTTGTCAACTCTTCAAATGTATATTTTCCATCCCATCTAACATTGGCGGCATCAACAGCGCCAAATGTTCCATCATAATATGCATATACATCCTTTATATCTCCACCTGCAAACATTAAGCCCTCTTGATCCAGAGAATACCGGCCGAACATACATCCGACTGCATAGGAAATGAAACTGCGGATATCCCTTCCCAAATCTGCCTTGCGGACTGTAATATCTTTATCTTCTACTTCTGGTGTCAATTCGTCCTGCAAGCCATAGATTTCGATAAAAATGCGGTTGAGTTCTTCTTCATTTGATTTGAGCTGGTTGAATCGGAGGAAACATTCATTTTCCCAATTACTAAATGCCTCCTCTATATAATTCATATCTTTCCTATACTTTTTCCTATCTTCCTGTATTTCTTTTATAGAAAATGAGGCACATCGGATGAGGAGGTGTTGTCTAAAGTCCCATGAGGTTTCAAAAGAATCCCAATCATTTTTTGATAATTCCAATATTTCTTCTACAATCTTATTGATGGGGTTTTCCATCCGCTCCGATCTTGCTGATATTAAAGTCGTCTTCCGAAATTTCATGTGTCAGACGGTATACAATGCCCTCTGAATCCGTGACAGATACGTTCAAAAGCAATTCTGTATAATCCGATGTCTTTTCAAACAGTTTCGGCAAATATGCATTCAACGCATTACATTGTCTGATAAAAAGGAAACGGAAAAGCTCGTCCACCTGATTCTCATTTTTTAGCTGCAAAATATATTCCATTTCCTGCTGTGTAAAATTGATCTCTGCATCAAAAGGCGTTGTGACCAGATCCGGTTCCAGCTTCCCGCTCTCAGAAGACAGCACCCGGATATGTGCCGGCATATAGTCATTGACCTCCATAAACCGGATCGCGATAAGACGGTTAAACCATGTATAGGCCACTTCCTCAATCACATTACGGTATGCGTCCTTATACTCTGACTGTGACGCTTTTCTCCTGATTACGCTTACCAGTTCCTTGCGCTGTTTTATTTCTACTCCCTGAACGGCATAGGGCTCTTTTGTCCCGATATCGTAAAATTCTGCATCCTGCGCAGACTGGGGCAGGGCGTCCTTGATGCCCTCCTCTGTGATGCCCAGCAATCCTGCTTTATATCGAATGTCCTCGATCAGTTTATTTCTCGCCCGGACAGAGAAATTCTTTATGGCTGTCTTATCCATACCAACACTCCTAAAATTCAATATTTACAATCATATCCGCGTCCAACTCTACATCACTATTCTCTTTAAAATGCGACATCTTCCTCTGCATCCAACAACTTTTTCAAATCTTCAATATCCGGCAGCGCTTTCCGTAACTCTTCAGACATATCTTTTGATGTTTTATAGGTGGCTACTCCCATCGGTTTGGTATAATCCTGAATCACGTAATCCACGAAAGACTTATTCATATCCTTGCATAGAATAATTCCTATCGCGGGATTTTCATGAGGCTTGCGCTCAAATCCGTCAAGGACACTCAAATATCCCTGTAGCTGTCCCAGATAGGATGTTTTGAACTTTCCTCTCTTTAATTCTACAGCGACAAGGCAGTTTAGTTCCCGATTAAAGAATAAAAGGTCAATATACTGATCCTCGCCGAAGGCATCCAAGTGATACTGATTACGAATAAAAGCAAAGTCTTTTCCAAAAGTCAGAATGAAATTTTTTACATTATGAATGATAGCATTTTCCACGACCTTTTCATCAACATCGGCTTTTTCTCTGACATCCAACTCCTCTACATTGATATAATCAAGCAGATATTCGTCTTTGAATGTTCCTATGGCTTTCAGTGCCTGCTGTCCTGCGGGAAGAGTCCGCGCAAAATTGTTTGGCAGACTTCCTTGATGATGGTAATCATCTGCGGTGAGACTGCTTCTCAATGCCTTCACAGTAAAATGCTCATCTGCACACAGTCTGATGTAAAAAAGACGTTCTTCAAAATTTTTTATTTTTCCAAGAATTACCCTGTGGTGAGTGAACCCTATATGTAGAAATGCGTCCATCGGAAAATCTTGGTAATTTGGAACTTGCAAATTCCAAATTAACTTAATTGCAGTTTTTTCTGTTTTGAAATTCGTAAGTTCCAAATTATCGGATACATTTTCTACAATTTTCTCGTTCTGTCCAACAGAATCCAACATTTTCCACTCTTCATAAAACGTCCGCATATACCGAAGATTTCGAGATGTAAATCCTCGAAGTCCGGGTAACTCTTTATCCAATTGCTCACTGATGGCATCAATCGCTCCTTTACCCCAGAATCCGCTCCGGGAATTTAAGGATATATATTTGCCAATGCCGTAATAGAGCATCAACTGTTTCTCGTTCACGGTTCTTGCAGCATCATATTGACTTTGCAATATCGCTGTTTTTATTGCCTTAACAGCTTCACCATAATTCTGTTTCTCACCCATAGTTTATCTCCACTAAATTCTTTATGGCTGTCTTATCCATACCAACACTCCTAAAATTCAATATTTACAATCGTATCCGCATCCAGTTCATTCATCAACTTTAAACGGAGATCCTCTATATAGCGTTCTACATCTTCTTTATTTTCGATATGCCATGATGAAGTTTTCGCTACTTTTTTAAATGATATATTTTTTACCTGTTTACAATGATACCCTTTTTCCTCTGCGATTTGGCTTACCTGCTGCTCGATCAAATATGTATCATACCGTCCGTTTACTTTTGCCTCTGCTTCCAGTTTCTTCCTGACTTCCTCCGTTTTTTTTGCGGCAATCTCCTGATCCAGGCGATCCATTTCATTCAGAAGACGGATTTTTAAGGTTTCTGCCCTGTCAGCGTAACCTCTTAATACAGATACGTTTGTACAGCCGTTTGCTCCGTTCGTAATTTCACAAAACAATTCAATATACCTGTTCCTCTTACTTTCTTTATACGCCTTTGTATTTAATACTTCAAACACTCTCTTCTGGGATTCTGACACGGAATCAAGCACAGGCACAAGCTGTTCATCCAACACCTTCGTATATGCGTCTGTAAACTGTTTCAATAATTCCGGAAGTTTAGGAATATCTGTAAAGGGCTTATCTTTCTTTACAATTGTCCGGATCGCATCCACAACGCTCTCCAGTTCAACATCCACGATATAAGTTTTACTGTCGTCATATTTTTCTAAATACAGCAGCGCCTTATCAAATATCCCCTTCTGTTCTCCTGCGAAAAACGCCTTAATTGGTTCATAGTCCTCAGCAAAATCAAGCAGATCATCCTGCTTCCTAGATACTGTCTGGAAAAATTCTACCGCAGACTGGTTCCGCGCAATATCAGACATGATCCGGATGCCCTCATCAACCACTTTTATTCCCGGGTATTTTGCTCTGTCATAATCTTTTTTCATAACCCGAAGTTCTGTCATGAGCTTATCTGCAAAGGTTATAAAAAATTTCATTACCGCATCTTCATCCTCAGACGGGCTGCTGGTATGGAATAATTCTTTTAAGATATCACGGACAACTTTTTTGTCCTTATCTGATACACGGACGCGCTCCTCCATCATCAGCTTTTCTGCAAAGGCTTTCTTTGTAATATAATTAATGATTTCCTCTATGTCTTTATTAATCATGGAAACTTGCGCGCCATTCACAGAGAAATAGACATCTCCCCTCTTGAACAATTTTGCAACAAGCCATTGAACATCATTTTCTACAAATCCATACGGAGCTTTCATAAACCGATCCTTTATGGATTTCATGGACGTCTTTACATGCATCCGGCTGTTCCCCGCTATATACTGTAACACATCATCAAGCGCATGGATATTCGGCTCTGTACCGCCTTCCAGATCAAAGGATCTCTGATTGTCGGCCTTGAAAAGCTTCCGAATGTCATCCTCTCCAAAAGCAGCGTCAATATAATCCAGTTTATGATATACGTTCTTTACTAATCTGCCGATGGCGTCACTGACCCTTGCAGATACGTCTTTCGCGCCGATCTGTGCCCGATCCCCATTCACATAGATCACCGCATTCTTTAAGGATTCTGTCAGGAACAATTTGGCGTTACTGTCGCGCTCCCGCATCTCCAGTCTTTTTGCTTCCTTGATGCTCTCATACTTGGATAATGCAGAAGATGTATTTAAACGCAGAAATTTTTCAATCTTTAAGTATCTCTGAATCTCATCCATAAAGGCACGGTCATCTGGAAGCACCGCCAATACCTCCCTGCCCTGTCCGGATATCATTCTAAGTGTTGTCTCGTCTGTCCCGTAATCAGATGCCGGAGTAAGAATATGCACCCCAATATCAAAATTCTGTGTCGGTTTATAATGCCTGTCATCTACAATCTGATTAAAATTAAAAGAGTATCTGCCATTAAATGCAGGATATTTATATTTCCTATCTGTAAAAATATCCTCGAAGATCATTTCAGATACTTTATTGATAATTTCTGCCATCTCTACGCTTTGATTTTCAATTTCCCGGTTAATTTCCTGTTCTTCATCCGTGAGGAATACATAAATGTCCCCGTTTTTCTGTACCAGATTCTGGCGCATCAATACCTTCAGCGCCTCTCCTACTTTTTCTTTCAGCGCAATTCGGTCATCATCAATCCCCTCTGCCATGAGACTCGTGATATTGTCGATGTTCGCCGCAACCACCTTATCTACATACTTAATCATAAAAAGTGCTTTGAGTACATCCACTGCAAATACTTTTTCTTTATGTTCCGGATTGATCATATCATTCTCATATGCACGGATAATGACTCCGCGATGGCTGTGGTCTAAAAAATTTTCCAATGCGCCATAAAAAGCATAAAATGGAATGATTGTCCCTACTTCATCTTCTTTATATTCCATTGCCGATTCTTTGAACATTGCCAGCATGGAACGTTCTCCTTCAGATAGATGCTTTCCCGATGCCCCGTGGGTTCGGATAGACGTCAGGACACTTGCCAGTAAGTTGAATTGATACGGTACAAATGGGTACACGCACACAAAATCATTTTCGTCTGCATACAACTTCTTTTCCACGCCATCATTGAAAGTAATTAAATTTTTTATAATAGTAGCCTTCTGACCATATAACAGACGTAATGTCTGCGCAGGCATCTCTTTCTTTTCCAAAATTCGTTTTTTGATCACTTCATCTACATTCGCAGAGGAAAGAGACAGTCTTGTGTCAAAACGTCCCTGGATCTTTGAAAAGTCATTCCCCTTTACTTTTGTCACGGAATCAATATCCTGCTGACTGGTGACGATCACCCATGCCTTCCCCATACATTCTTTACCAAGTTCTTCTGTTACAGTCTGCAAGTTTAACATCAGCTTTGAATCTTCTCCGATATATTGTCCAATCTCATCTACCAGAAAAACCACATGATGATTATTCCCCTTCTGGTCAATATAAGCTTTGACACGTTTTGCAAAATCTTCAATACTGATCTGATAGGATTCCGCTGCCTTTTCACACCAGTTGCGCGCAGCCGCCTCGCTCATAAATCCCATTCCGGTAAGGACTTCCACTACATCATCCTGGATAAAATCAAAGTCCTGTCTCGAATCCTCCCATGCCTCGCCATAATACTCATCAAATTTCTGTTTGAACTCACCATATCGTCCTTCCCCTGTCAGTTTTCTTTCCAAATCCGCCAGGAAAGGCATGGCCCCGCAAAAGCCCTGCATCTCATTAAATACTTTTAAGAATACATTCACGATCGCATCCTTATTCTGCTTGCTGTTCGAGTCACTTTTTGAGTCAATGTTGAAAAGCACCACATCCGTATCCGTATCGGCAGCCAGCATCATATCTGCAAGCACGGCTCTGTCTGTAATCTTCTTATCATCCGCGAAATAATCAATAGCTTTTTTACCGCTCACGGATTTATTTGCCAACAAATAAGAAAGGATTTTTAAGAAATGGGATTTACCGCTTCCAAAGAAACCAGAGATCCATACACCCATTTTCGGAGTCGTTCCGGCAATCCCTTTTTTATATGCGGAAAAGAAATCTGCAAAATGTTTCTGTAATTCCTTTGTGACTACATATTCGTCCAATTCCTGCGCCGCATTTTCTGCTTCGCTCTGCCCTACAATGATCACGCCCTGTATATCACGTTCAATCTCTTTTTCAAATATTTCTTTGATCAGCATATGCATTCCTCCTGATAAATCATTCGTTTTCTTCTTTTATTGCCGACTTGTATTTTTTTCTGCCTATCGAACCAAGCGGAATGCCCGATAATAATTATCTTCCGGATATTGGTTGAATATGATCAGTTCCTGTTCCGTGTAAGTACCCGGATAGAATAAAACCATAGGCACACTGGCAAACGTCTGGGGCATATTGTAAAGAATTTTATTAAACACTTCCGGAGCCTGCAGCAATGGATAACATTTTCCTACTCCTGTCAAAAAAACGACCGCATTCTCCGGTGTATTCTCTGCAATATGCTTTACTAGCAGATTTTCCTTGTCAGTGATCTTTAATGTATGCTGGATTGCATCCTGCACTTTCTTAATACCGCGCTTTTCTTCCTGCGTGTAGCACTTTTCCATAAAATTCTTGCTCTGCAGATGGTCTATGATCAAATCATATAGATCATAGACCACCAGCTGAAAGCCATCTGTCCCTTTTAGGTTCTTATTTTTCAAGTAAGAAATCCGGTTCCTTACAATCAATTCATGTTCCGGCGCATAGTCAAACACCCAATAGTTTACCTCATTTGCCTTCCCCTTTGTCTGTCTAAAAGATGGGTTCTTTATCAGCACTTCCATCTGGTCTAACCGTTCTTCAATACTCGCCATTATCTTACCCCCGAAAGAGCTTTTATTATCAGCTCCATATCATGATCTGCAAGCCATCTTTCCATTTCCGGTTCTAATATCGGTCTATAGATTGTTCTTACATCCTTCCCCTTATCTGTGATACCCGCCTCATATAAAAATGTTTTATAACTCTTACCCAATCTTGCTAATGTAGCATCCGTCCATCCGGCTGCCTTTTTACTCTGCAGCTGCTTATCCTTAAAAAAAATATTTAGATCACTTGGCTTATATTCATTACTTCCAATGATCATTTTTTCTCTGATCACCTCATATACAAAATCAAAAAATAATGTATCGTCTTCCATAATCGCAGCAAGGTTAAAAATCTTTTGTGTCGATACATCTCCATTTAAAAACACTGGATAAAAGCTTTCTCCCATAGCCTTGATCCTTGACGATACCGTATTAAAAATCTGTGAGGCTCTCTCCGGAGTAGATGCAGCAAATATATTTTCATTTCTACATAATTCTTTGATCTCTTCAAAACTCTTTCCCTCCGACAGCAGCTTTACCTCGTTACGAAATTCCATAAACCAAAAAGAATGCTTTACTGCTCCGGCACTATATTCTTTTCTTTTCATGTGGATTTACGCCTTCCCATTATAGTTCAAATCTGTATGTTAAATCTATGATCACTTTATAGTTCATGATTTTACCATAGATTTGATAGAAATGATACTAAATAGTGCAAGTTGCAACAGCTTTCCTCAACTTCTCTGAGAGAAAAAGGTTACAGCTCACACCTCGACAATGAGTGACCTGTAGCAGAAAAAGAGCATGACGAATGCCATACTCTCCAAATTAAAATGATAACCTGTATACAATTTTTCTGTCACACGATATCCAGATATGTCTTATGATCCGGCGCGGGAAATGCCTGATCTATTTCTGACAGTTCCTGCTCCGAGAACCGGATATCCAGTGCTCCGGCATTTGCCTCCACATATGCGCTCTTCCCGCTTCTGGGGATCGCGATCGTATGTTGCCGCTTCAGAACGAATGCCAGCAAAAGCTGTAGCACCGTGGCCTGATGCTCTGCGGCGATCCGGTTCAGAACCGGATGGTCCACAAGCCCTCTCTGCAGCTCCCCGGCCTGAGCCAGCGGGCAGTATGCCATCAGGGCCACATCGTGGGCGTCCATCCAGGGCTTCAGAGAATATTCGTTTCCCCGGGAACCAAGATGGTACAGCACCTGATTCACCAGGCAATGATTCCCGGCTGCGCGGCTGCGATTCGGCAAACGGGTTGAGGGATTCTATATTCACACAGACAGCGCCCGGAACACCTGCTCCACGGACAGCGTCATATTCTCCCTGGCGTTCTCCGGAACCATAGCCTCATCCAATGTCGTCACGCCCCGGACGATGGGGAAAAACGCGTCGATCCCCGCAGCGTTGCACTCTCCTGCGTCCTTTGTGACACCTCCGGCAAATGCCAGCACCTTTGCTCCATATTTTTTCGCCAGACGGGCCACGCCTACCGGCGCCTTGCCCATGGCGGTCTGGAAATCCAGCCTGCCTTCCCCGGTGATCACGATATCCGCGTCCTTCACTTCCTGTTCCAGCTGGATCGCGTCCAGCACAATATCGATCCCGGACTGTAACTCCGCATTGGGAAGATAGCTTAAAAATGCGAAACCGAGTCCGCCTGCGGCGCCTGCTCCTTCCGCCATCCTGTGATCCTCGCCGGTAAATTCCTGTGTCTTGTCTGCAAAATGCTTCATCTTCTCGTCAAAGCTCTGCTTTTCCTCTTCCTTAACCCCCTTCTGCGGCCCAAACACATACACCGCGCCGTTGTCGCCGCAAAGCGGATTTTTTACATCGCATGCAATACGGAAATGGCATGCCTTCAATGCGTCCGGCACATGCTTTGCGGTGATCGACGCGATCCTGTCCAGATCCCGGATCCCCGGCCGGATGGGATTGCCATCCCCGTCCAGAAATTCGTAGCCCAAGGCCTGGAGCATCCCTGCGCCGCCCTCGGTTGTGGCGCTTCCGCCGATCCCGATGATCAATTCCCGGCAGCCCCGGCCTACCGCATCCAGGATCATTTCACCCACGCCGTATGTGGTGGCTCTGGAAGGATCCAGCTCTTCTCTTTTTATTAAAATGATTCCCGAAGCCTCAGCCATCTCCAGCACGGCGGTTTTTTTATCTCCCAGGATGCCGTATCTGGCTTCCGTTTTCTCCCCCAGGGGGCCGGTTACCCAGACGGTCACATATTCCCCGCCCAGGCCTTCCACCAGCGCCTCTGTGGTTCCTTCCCCGCCGTCGGCCAGGGGTTTTACAACGATCCTGTCCGCACCGCAGACCCTGTCAATTCCGTCCGCACCGCAGGCTCTCTCAATTCCATCTGCACCGCAGGCTCTCTCAATTCCATCTGCACCGCAGGCCCTTTCGATCCCGGCCTTCGCCGCACACCCCGCTTCCATAGAGCTCATGCTTCCTTTAAATGAATCTATCGCGATCACGACTTTCATATCGTTTCCTCCAAAGTTTTATACCCAAGGCACCCCGTTATGGCCATTCGGCCGTTTCACAAAGTATACCCAAGGCACCCCGTTATGGCCATCCGGCTGTTTCATAAGGTATATACTCACGGCCCATAAAGTCTGCCGTAAGTATCGCGCCAGACACAGCCGCAAAGCAGCATACTTCCTTATGCGGCTGCGCACGTCACGTGATACTGCGCGGCAGATTCATCCGTTCATATCAAAAACATGAAGTGATGCCGGAGCACGTTCCTATCCGGCTCATTTTTCTTCCCAATACAGCTTCTTCTGCCGTTCATCCAGCGATCTCACGAACCGCTGTTTATAGACCAGAAATTCTTCCATATCCATCAGAATGTGATAGAGGATCGCTCTGTTTTCAAATTCCTCCCTGGACTTGGGCAGTTCTTCCTTTTTCATATCCCGGAAGATGCCTTCCAGCTTTTCCATCTGTGCGGACGGGACATTCCGCTCCACCACGTAGTCCGCCAGGTACAGCATGTACTCTGCCACCACCCCGGCCTGCTTCGGTATGTAACGGATCTTTTTCACCTCATAGTGCAGGTTGTGGAGCACATGACACTGATCGGAGCGCATTTCAAAGTAATCGATGTAATAAACCGGATGGGAATGGAATGTATTTTCCTGATATTCGTATGCTTCCAGAACGAAGCCCTGCAGCTCCTTCTCCAGCAGGATGATATCATCCCACAGATTGCCGGAAGGCATAGGGCCGCCCTGCCGGATTTTTCCCTGCGAACTGCTGTCCGCCACAGCCTGCTCCTGTTCTGCCTGCAGCGCAGAACCTGCCGCTCTCATGTTCTCTCCCCTGTCTGCGGCTCCCAAAACCTCCTCCTGGGATAAATACTGTGCGAACCGGCGCAGGATCTGCTGCAGCCGTTCCTCCGTGTAGCGCATATTTGCGATGATATCCTTTTCATTCCTGTCATTGTTCTGGAACAGGTTCAGCAGAAAGGCGATCACCACTCCGATCAGTACGAGCAGAAATTCATTTTCCACGAAGGCCATTCCGAAATCCCGGCTGGTCAGCAGATGGGCGCCGATCACGGAATTGACCGATATGGTGGCCCGCCAGCCCAGCATTTCCGCAAACAGGACGACACAGAAAATAAAGACTCCGTAGCCGGTCCACATGCTCTTGATATGAGCAAAGGAAGCCCATGCCAGCAGGATCGTCACAGCAAACGTGACAAAGCGGAATGCCGACAGCCTGACGGTCTCCCACTTGGTGGTCAGAAGCGTCAGCAGCGTGATGGTCCCTGCTGAAATGGCGTACTCCAGACCCAGCAATTGGGCAATATAAATCGCCGCGCTGCTTCCCACCGCGATCTTCACTGCCAGAAGCAGCGTTTTCCTCTTTTTCGCCAGTTCCTTCTTAATCCTTTTCAAATTTGGATTCCATTCCATATCTGTTCATTATCCTCCATCGTGTGGTCATGCTGACCTCAAGTGTCTCCAACAAATGAGAAATCACTTTGCTTTTTTTGCGATGGATTTCACTAACAACATCATGGGACGGCGTAGTTCATCTTTCATTCCCGGAAGGTCCATCATTTCTTCTGACGGCTCTGCTTCCTCTACGACTTTAAGTTCAAATCCATTATTCAAAAGCCCCATCAATATTTGGGTAAGTGTGTGGTGTTGCTTTGTCACATTACAGCCTAGAAAGTGAGTTTTTCGTTCTCCCGCCATAAAATAATTATCTATCGGCCAATATTGTGGCGCGCCCTCTTTTGTATAAATCCAATCTTGTCCGATACCCGAAGTAAATACTGGATGTTCGATATTAAAAAGGAATATTCCATTTTCTTTTAGTGTTCTATGTACTTTTTCAAATATCAGGTTTATATCTTCAACATAATGTAAAGCAAGATTGGAAATAACACAATCCCAGGCGCCTTGTGGATAGTCATAGTCCTCAATTCCGCAAACTCTATATTCTATTTGTTCCGCCTTATTCTCTTGTTTGGCTTTATCAATCATTTTTTTACTCAGATCAAGACCTAATATCTGCACAGCCCCTTGCTCTGCCGCAAATTTACAATGCCATCCATAACCGCAGCCTAAGTCAAGCACTTTTTCACCATGAAGAGACGGGAACAGGGGCTTCAGCTGATGCCACTCTCCGGCAGCAGTTAAACCGCCCTTACTACGAGGCATTTTTGCATACTCCTCAAAAAACTTTTTATCATCATATTCATTACTCATTATTTACTTATCCTCCATCCCCATATTGTATTCTGTCGATTTTTTTCTCCTCCCCCGCTTTGGGTTTGAATTTCTTCCCATAATCGAAAGGACTCCTTTTCGAAGCGTTTTCCATGTCTTCCCATGCACACTCTTTATTGCCTCTGCATATGAAAATTCTCTGCCTCAAAATATCCCCTGTTCTTTTATCCATTATATAAGAATGAGCAGATAAAAACAAGAAAATATCCGCCTTGACCAGGCGTGTGAACAATAACACTTACGCCGCATTTTTAATCAAATTCCTGACTTTCCACAGGCATTCTAAGCTTCACCGTAAATCCGCCATACGCATTCTGTTCCATTCTAACTTCCCCGCCATGGGCTGCCATGATCTGCTTGACGATGAGCAGCCCCAGCCCATGCCGCTGCTCCGCAGTCCTCTCATCACAGACCATATAGTGGGGAGCCCGGCTGAGCGTTTCCATCTGCTCCTCTGACATTCCCACACCGTCATCGGCAACGGCGACGGTACAGGTCCCGTTTTCACTCGATACACAGACATAAATCGTGCATCCCTGCTCATTGTGGTTGATGCAGTTCTGGATCAAATTGCTGATTGCCCGCTTCATCAGAGCCGGATCCGCACGGACCGGACAGACAGTCAGTGCTTCTTCCGTTTCCCATTCGACGGGATGCCTGCCGTCGATATCCATATTCATAAAATCCACCACCACCTGCCGGACCGCCGCGATCAGATTGACTGTCTGCAGATGCACAGGCTGCATATTGTACTCCAGCCTGGAAGCCAGATTCAGGTCGTTGATCAGGTTCCGCATGCGTTCACTCTGTTTTACGATGACCGCCGCCTTCTGGCGTCCCGCCCCGGTCAGATGCGGATCCTCCCTCAGCTGGTCCGCATAGCCCATCACCATAGACAGCGGCGTCCGGATGTCATGAGATACCCCTGCGATCCAGTTCGCCCTTGCCGTTTCCTTCCTCCGCAGCCGGCTGCTCTGAGACTGCAGAAGCTCCGAGGTTTTGTTGATGCTCATGGCCAGCTCGCAGAGCAGCCCTTTTTCCTTAATGTAGACCGCCTCCCCTGACGGAAGAGCCTGGATACCGTCTGTAATCGGCCTGACAGACCGAAGCAGGCTGGTATTCGCGGCCATATAGATCAGAAAAACCATTGCGGCATTGACCAATAATACAGAGAAAAACGTTTTCGGCAGATTTGCAATAAACTGATAATCCCAGCTTGGCCACATATGCTTCCAAAAGCTGTCCTTCGGATAGCCCAGTACGGCCAGCCCGTCCTCCGCTTCACCTGTAAATGTAGGATAATCAGCCAGATACCCCCGGGTCAGACGCGCAATGTCCGAGGCCGAATAGGACATGGGCACTGTCTCCGGCAGGTCATCCGTCTGCCAGACCACCTCCATGGAGGCGTTGTCTATAAAGATCGCCCAGACATCCGACTCTCTTAATTCTTGTGTCATTTCATCTGACAGATCGTATCCGTCCCCATCGCGCCGCAGATTTTCCGCGGTTTCCTGGGCAGTCTTCCAAGGATAGGCATTGGGCATCTGAGTAGATGCAACAATCCCCAGCAGCACAATATTCAAAATAAACAACAGAATCGCCGAAAACATCAGGATTCCCACGAAACGCCTTATCAGCTTCGGTAAACTTTTCATATCAGCCTATTCTCCTTTCTGAGCCGACTGCTGATTTTTCTGTGACTGTGGATAGTAACTTTCTATCATCAGTTTATAACCCAGCCCTTTCACTGTGATCAGGGAAACCGGGTGTGAGGGATCGGCCTCAATCTTTTCCCGGATCCGGCGGATATGTGCCATCAGGGAATTTTCGTATCCAAAAGGGTTCTCTCCCCAGGCCGCCTCGCACAGAGAGTCCATGGTCACGATCCGGCCCGCATTCCGGTACAGAGCGCCCAGAATCTCGTATTCCTTCGCAGTCAATGCAGTCTTCTCCCCTTCCCTGACCACCTCCGCGCGCTCAAAATCAATCTCGCAGTCCCGCAGCCTGACCAGAGGATTTTCTCCCTGATAGCTCCGGCGGAGAATCGCTGTAATGCGGAAGATCAGTTCTTTTGGCAGAAACGGCTTCACCACATAATCATCCGCCCCCAGGCCGAAGCCCCGGAACTTATCCTCATCCTCTCCCCGGGCCGTCAGAAACAGGATTGGGTATCCGCCTCCCTGCTTCAATTGCTCCATCAGAGAAAAGCCGTCGCCATCCGGAAGCATGACGTCAAGCACGGCCAGCTCCGGCCGGAAGCTGCCGGACAACTCCAATGCTTCCCTGACTGTCCGGGCTGCCGCGATATTCTGAAAGCCTTCTTCTTTCAAAATAGAGATTACCATTTTCAAAAGCTCCTGCTCGTCGTCCACCAGGAGGATACGTTTCTTTTTCAAAAATTCCAGATCCATACGGACACCTTCTTCCTTTTGTTTGACTGGTCTGCAGCACTGCGGGACACAGGCCTGTCCGCCCGCAGATCATCCGCCGCAAAGCAGTTTTCTATTTACATTATATGATCCTATTATAACACACCGGCCCGGCCTTTTCTCATGGATCAGAAAATGTAAGGTAAATGTAAGGCTGCGGAAATGTTGCCGTAAGGTTTCACCTGTACAATAAAGAAGCAGTGATGGTTCACGCGGAAGCACTGTACAGCTGGATGCTGCAGAGAGCCTCCGACGCCCATCCACTAATAAAAATATGATATTCTATTACGAAAGGAGCAAGACTGCTATGTACATGATCGAAACAAATAACCTGACCAAATTCTACGCGGATTTTTCCGCCGTCTCCGGGATCAGCCTGCATATTCCCAAGGGCGCGGTCTACGGCTTCCTCGGCCCCAACGGAGCCGGCAAGTCCACTACCATGAAGATGTTCCTCGGCCTTGCAAAGCCCACCGGCGGGTCTTTCAGGATCGGCGGAAAACAATTTCCGCGGGACCGGATGCGTATTTTAAAAGAGACTGGTTCCTTTATCGAAGCCCCTGCATTTTACGGCAACTTGACAGGCGAGGAAAATCTGGACATTGTGCGCAGGATTTTGGGGCTGCAGAAATCCGCAGTCTCCGAAGCCCTGGAACTGGTGGGGCTGACCTCCCACAAGCACAAGCTTGCCAAAACCTACTCCCTGGGCATGAAGCAGCGGCTGGGGCTTGCCAGCGCTCTGATCGGCAGACCGAAGATCCTGATCCTGGATGAGCCCACCAACGGGCTGGATCCGGTGGGCATCCATGAGATCCGGACACTGATCCGCTCTCTGCCCGAACGGTTCGGCTGCACCGTACTGGTATCCTCCCATTTATTATCGGAAGTCGAACTGATGGCAGACCGTATCGGAATACTGAATCATGGTCATCTGCTGTTCGAGGGGACACTAGAGGAATTGAAATTCAACGCCGCTTCTCTGGGATACCCTACCGACAATCTGGAAGAAACCTTCCTGGCCATGATCGAATCAGATAACCTGCAGAGAGGAGGCGCAAGATGAGCTTTTATCTGGAATGGAAAAAAATGAAACGGACCGGACTGGTTCCCGCGTTTTTCTTCGGAGGGCTTTTGGCCGCGGCGGTCCCCGTCCTCAATATGACCTTCCGCTCACAAATATATCTGGAGCTGGATGCTCCGCCGGTCCAGATCCTGATGGACGCCAACTGGCAGATGATGTCCATGCTCAATATCCTGCTGGTCACCGCAGGGGCATGTATGATGTATCACACGGAATACGCAGACAATGCCATCCAGCGGATCTGCACCCTTCCCGCCAGAGAAGGACGGCTGTTTTTCGGCAAGTCCGCTTTCCTGATCTTGATGTGCGCCGTCATACTGGCCATGGAAGCCGCCGGCATCGCGTTCTGCTCCTTCCATTGGTTCTGGCAATCCGAGGGACTGAAGCCCCTGCTGTCTGAAGGGCTCCAACATATCCTGTTCGGAGAGTTCTGGAATGGACTGGCCGCCGGACCTTGGAGTGTACTTGTGAAAAGCTTCGGGTATGCGTTTCTGCTGATGCTGCCCGCGGTGCTCATCTCCCTTTGGATCGCGTCAGCGTTCCGGAATCTGTGGGTGTCTCTGGGGATCGGCGTGGTCTGTATCTTTACGGCCACTCTGCTGCCCGCCAGAAACTTTGTATTGTCGCTGTTTCCATTTGCTATGCCCTTTCAGAGCTTTGCGGGCACAGCCGCAGAGACTGCCCGCCGTTTTATGATCGCGGCTGCGGCCGAACTCCTGGTCATTGCCGCCGGGGAACTTCTATTTTTAAAAGCAAGGAGGTCATTCACATGAACTTTTTTTCACTCGTCTGCATTGAAGCAAAAAAGATACGCCGCTCCAGGTTCCTGCTGATCCTGACTGTTGCCGCCTTTCTTCTATGGCTGCCCTCCGTCCTGAACGCCCATCTGAACTTTGAGATGCAGGCGGAAGGGATTTCGCCGGAGCATAATTTCCTGATCCAGGGCTTTTTAGGGATGGCCTGGTTTCTGTTCCCGGCCAGTATGGTGGTCAGTACGGTCCTGCTGAATCTGACAGAGCAGAACAATCACGGCATCCTGAAAATGCTGGCCATGCCGATCCGTCCGGCCATGCTGTGCCTGGCAAAGTTCGTGATCCTGACGGCCCTGGCAGCGGCCCAGATCCTGATGTCTGTGGGAATGTATTTTGCAGGCGGAGCCATTGCATCTTATACGCAGGATTATCATCTGCTCCTGCCGCCTCTCTTTGTACTGAAGGAAGCGGGACTGATCTATCTGACCGCGATTCCGATGCTCTCGTTTTTCTGGCTTCTGTCCGTCTGCATCCAAAAGCCGATTTTTTCCGTGGGGATCGGGCTTGCGTCCATCATCCCTTCTATTCTGGCGGTCAATACGAAGGCGTGGTTCGCATATCCCATGTCCTATCCGCTCTTTGTGATCACGGCGGAATATGGAAAACTGGCCGCCAACCTGAATACGGCGCAGATAGAGCTTGTTCCGTGGATCCCTGCTGCTGCAGGAATCACAGTCATCTGTTTATTCATTTCCTGCCTTCGTTTTGGGCAGGAGAGATAATGGAATGGGGCAGTAACTGATTTTTATGTAACTGTGAATCATAACATTTTTCCGGCTTGAATCCTGCTGCCCCTTGTGATACATTATAGACAAAAGAAATTAAGAGCGTGTTTGAAAAGGAGGCGCAAGACATGTTGTTTGTAAATTATCCAAAATGCTCCACCTGCCAGAAGGCGAAAAAATGGCTGACCGGGCATCAGCTGGAATTTGAGGACCGGGATATCAAGGAGCAGAACCCTTCGGCAGACGAATTGAAAGAATGGCACAAAAAGAGCGGGCTGCCGCTGAAACGCTTTTTTAATACCAGCGGCATCCTGTATAAGGAAATGAATCTCAAAGAGAAGCTGCCCGGCATGAGCGAGGAAGAGCAGTTCCGCCTGCTCGCGTCCGATGGAATGCTCGTCAAACGGCCGCTCCTGGTGACAGAGAAAACGGTGTTGGTGGGATTTAAAGAAAAAGAGTGGGAAAGCTTGATCTAAAGCAAAACCTGATCCCCGGAATGCATATACCGGACCTGCTCCCCATGATCTCCCGCAATATTTCAAAGGCCGGAATCCCGGTGCAGTGTCCCGTATAGAACCGGGTGTCCATTCCCCGCAGTTCCTTTGCCACATCCCGGATCAGCTCTGTCTCCTCCGCTTCATACCCGGTCTTTTTTATCATATGGTAGCCGCTGATCACGACATCCGGATTGCATCCGTGCAGCTTCCGGAAGCGGTCCAGGATATTCAGGATTCCGTTATGGGCGCATCCGGAGATCAGGATCCTCTTCCCCTCCGACTTCACAACAATATACTGCTCATGGTCAAAGGAATCCTGCACGAATCCGTTTTCTGTTTTCCGCTTCAGAGTGAGGTTGCTTTTCGGCCAATTCACACCCTGGCCGGGTGATCACAGCAACATTAAAAATACTCTCTCAGCAGCCACGCCGGCGTACAGCTCCACGCATGGCAGAAGCTGTTTACCTGTGTATTTCCATAAGGCGACGCGTTCGGATCCTTCGGGTCAAATGCCTCCCAGAATGTATCCGCCCCCAGCTCGATCATACCGCCCCAGTACGTCTTCATCAGCTCCAGCGCCTTCTCCTTTTCTCCTACATGGAGCAGCGCCTCGATCACATGGTGGTACGCATAAGGCGTGGCAACGCCCATCTTGGGATTTTCCTCCAGGAGATGCAGCATCAGCTCCCGGCTCTTTTCCTTTTCAAATACATCTGCAAGGACCATCCACGCCTGAGTGGACCAGGACACCTGCCGGGACGGGCCGCTGACAAAAAAGCCCTGCCCTTCATCCCAGAAATGCTTCTTTGCATTTTCCAGCGCTTCCTCCAGAAGCTTCCCGATCTCTGCTTCTGCCTTCAGATCCTCCGCCAGACCTGCCAGCACTTTGCCGTGGCGCAGGCAGTAAATCCAGACGCCCTGGGCAGGCGCCTGACGGTCGATCCCGTCCTTCCAGTCAATGAACGCCAGCATGGGATTCTTTTCCGTATCCGGCACACCGTCCTTCATATCCTCCAGCGCCAGCTCGATCTGCCGGTAAGCTGCAGGCCACAATTCCTTTACAATATCAAGGTCCTTTGTCTCCTGATAATAGTCGTACAAAATAGAAACGAAAAACAGGGAATAATCCCACAAAAAGGTATCGTCCACCTGCATCACCGGCTCTGTGAACAGGCAGGCGCCGATCTTTCCGTCGTCCCGGGTCAGGCCCGCAAAGAGATACATGCACCGTTTCACCAGATCATAGTTGCCGAAAGTTGCGTAGTTTGCCTTTGCCTGCAGACGCAGATCCCCGATCCACAAACGGCGGTCCCGCTTGGGGCCGTCCTCGAATACATGCTGCATACAATCCTGCAGCGTTTTCAGACTGGCACGGTCGATCTTCTGCAGGACCTCAGGCAGTCCGTCCACCGGCTTCACCACATCCATAGATACAGCGGAAACAGCAGTCAGCTGTGCTCCTTCTACCACCACCTGGAACTTCTGAGAAGTGTCCAGCGCCAGCACCTCCAGGTAGCGGAAAGCATACCGCCTGGGGAGCTTCAGTTCGCATGGCAGCACGTCAATGTGTATAAACTCCTCCTGAATCCAGCCCTTGCTGATCCAGCCCTCATACGTAGAGGAATCTTCCAGGATCTCATTGGCGATCTCCGCAAATTTCAGCCTGAGAAATGCCGGAGCATCCTGAGGGCTTCCTGCGGAATCCAGCTTTAACGTCACATATCCCACATGATGGTCGCCGAAGTCCATACAGATACTGTCTCCCTTTGCCAGCCGCCTCTTCGGCATCTCTTCTATATCCGCTCTTGCTGTGACGATGCCATTGCCCTTTTCAGACCGCCCGATCGTCACCAGCGAAACAGGCGCTATTTTTTTCTCGATCAGATCATGATCCAATTCTACTGCTTTATTTACAAATGCATCCACCGTTTTCCTTTTCATTTCCGGTATCACGCTTATCAATGCTTCTGCCATGATTACTCCTCCTGACATATGATTATCCGTTACTGTTCACACGGCGTCGTGCACCCAAAGGGTGTGAAGTAACGATTATTCTGACTGTCCGGGACAGCAGCCGCAGGCAGCAGCTCCCTTGCTGCGTATCTTCTGCGGCCTGCTGTTCACCCTTATCAACATGATTCAAACATCCACTGCCCCAAGTCCATTTTCCACGATGTACCGGTCATCCAAAGTTGATCGCCAGCTTCGCGAAAAAGTCTTCCAGCGTCAGTCTGGCATCCAGATACTTATACACCCGGATCTCCCGGTTGTCCTGTCCGTGGATATAGGTCATATCCTCCGCGATCCTGGGGGCGGGTACGAGATCGTAGCTGACCTTCTCCAATTCCTCCATCAACACCGCGATGGTTCCCTGGTCGCCCAGTCCCCAGATCTCTCCGTGGGGCCATGCCATTTCATATTTTGCCGCGTACTGGTTAAACTCTGTCATCTGTCTGAACAGATATTCCCCGATCTTTCCGCAGGGACGGACCTTGTGCTGCAATTCTGCAAGAGACACCGCCATCACCTTGTACAGGCTCATGGGAACCTGCCACAGCGGAACTTTAGAGGAAAAGATCACATTTGCCGCATGGACGTCCATCATCAGGTTGAACTCAAACCCACCCTTCGGGTAGTCCCCTCCTCCAATCCAGATGACAGTCATCCGGTCGGCAATCTCCGGCTTCATCAGCAAGGCGGAGGCCACGTCAGTCACCGCGCCCTGGCAGGCAACGTACAGCGGGCGGCTGTCCTCCCTCATGGCCTCCTCTATGATAAATCTCGCTCCCTCGGAATCAATAGGAGTCTCTTCGTCCTTCATTCCGGTGGCAGCTCCCATGAGCACAGGGTATTTTCCTTCCAGCCCCATCAGGTCCAGTACCTTGACGACCTCATCATAGCTGGCTTTTGCGGTCCCTTCTTCCCCGTAGGTCTGGGGATTTTTCCAGAAATGTCCTGCCACGATCCCTTTCACGTCAAATCGGGGCGTCATCAGGTGATGGGCTACGGCAAACTGGTCGTCCGCTTCGTTTTTACAGTCCGTATGTACGATCACACGGACCTTTTTATTTTCCGGTACTGTATATTCATAATTCCACATATTTTTCTCCTCTCTCAAGACCGCCTTACCTAGTACTAGATTCTTCCTGACGCTTGTTCAGATCCGCGCGGATCTCCGGATATCTCTTATCCAGGTCATAAGGGATCATGACCACGATAGCCAGGACTGTAGACACCAGTGACAATCCGCCGAACGCGAAGTTAATGGCGGTCTGTGTCTTCGGAAATAATTCCGCCAGATTCTGTCCTGCCTTCAATGCGGCATCCATTGCCTCGGAGTCATACGCTCCCCATACCAGAAGCGCGGATACGATGGCCGATGCGGATGCGCTGGACAGCTTGTTCACAAAGCCGGAGAGAGCGTTCTGGGTTCCTCCCAGGTTCCGTCC
Source organism: Lachnospiraceae bacterium M18-1 (assembly GCA_000403295.2). Classification (GTDB taxonomy): domain Bacteria; phylum Bacillota; class Clostridia; order Lachnospirales; family Lachnospiraceae; genus Schaedlerella. The sequence goes on from KE159610.1 coordinate 742,941, forward strand.
GCACTGCCATTCCGTGTAGTCGTAAATATCTGGCATCATGGAGAAGAACATACTGGAGCGGAAGCCGAAGCCCAGTCCGATCAATGCCAGGGACAGGGTTGCTATCGTACCGTTGGAGGTAAAGAACAGGATCGCGTAGCCGATCACGTCAACGATCGCGCCGAACTGCATTAGCTTTACCTTGTGGATCCCGCGTCCGTTCAGGTATGCCGCAAGGATCATCGTCGGGATTGCCAGGATCGTCAGCAGGGACAGGGCCAGCGGCATGGAGCTTTGATCGCATACAATGTAATTATAGTAGTACTGCATTGCCCCGTACATTCCAAGGTAACCCAGGAACAGGAAGAACACGAGGAGCAGAAGCATGATGTAATACTTATTTTTGAAGACTGCGCCCAGATCCTGCAGGATGGAGGATTTTGCCACGGTCTTGGACGGCGGGTTGATCTCTGCCGTATTGAATACGCACAGGCACATGATGGCAATGACCATCAGGCCGAGCACGATATTGGTGTTCCGGTAGCCTGTCGCCAGCGCCGCGCCGGTCGCATCCTCGGAGCCTGCAAAATAGTAAACCATCGGGATAACGAACAGGGAGGAGGTCAAGGATCCCAGGTTCGAAAATACGGTACGCGTGGTCGCGATCTTGGTACGCTCTGTCGGAGACGGAGACAGTGCGGAAACGATGGGCGCCATGGGGATATTGACCAGGGTATATCCAAAGGAAAAAATCACGTAGGTCACATAAGCCCAGGCCAGCTTCGCGCCTGCGCTCCATCCGGTGGGAACGGAGAACAGCAGTACCATGCCGATCGCCAGAACCGGCGCACCGCACAGCATCCATGGGCGGTAACGGCCCATCTTCGTATCTGTACGGTCGATCAGCGAACCTACCATGTAGTCTGTAAATGCATCAATAAACTTTGTAACAACGAACATAAATCCAACTGCAAAAGCGTCGATACCCGCGCAGTTTGTATAGTAAAACAACAGATAGGTATTTGCCAGCAGGTATGCCAGGTTGCAGGCATAATCGCTGATACCAAATCCAATACGCTGCCTCCACTTAAAGGCGGTCGTCTCATAATAGCTCTGTTCATGTTTTAATATTTGCATAATGATTATCTCCTCTTCCTTTTCATTTTGAAACGCGTTTCCTGATCACTTGTGATAGGTGTATTATAGCTTCTGTGAGAGGATATCTATATCATTATTTCGACATTTATATCAAAATATAAACATATTTTTACCTGTACAGCCGCGATAAAGCTCCAATTCTGGATCATAAGCCGTACAGGTACAAGTCATTCCAGCGCATTGGTCAGGAGCGGAACTCCTTCTCTTTATATTGATCCCGGTACTGCTTGGGCGTCATCTTCATATACCGCTTGAACGCATTTCCAAAATGACTCTGGGAGTGGAAGCATACATAGTCGCTGATCTCCGTCAGGCTGGCCTCCGAATATTTCAGAAGATTTGCCGCCCGCTCCACACGGAACTTCTGGATATATTCCTGGATTGTCATGCCCATATCCTGACGGAATACCCTTGAGAGATGCCCCGGGCTGATCCCGATGGCCTCTGCGATCTCTTCCAGATAGATCTTACGATTATAATTTTTATAAATGTAATCCTTGCACTGTTCCGTATAGCTGCTGGCCGCCTTTTCAGACTTCACCTCCGCGACCAGGCTTGCAAATTCGTAGATTGCTTTTCGGAAATATTCCTGCAGCTGATTTGTTTCCGCGCACCTGTCGATCCGGTTGATAAAAATATCGCTCAGACGGTAGGCCCTGGCAGGAGAGACCCCGCCCGCGATGGCCTCCCGCGTACACACGGTCACCGTGGTCACGGCCAGGTTCTTATAGTGGTTCTTTTTCCTACCGGAAAGGATTCCCGCATTTTCAAAAAGCGCATCCGCCCTCCGCCTGGCTTCCCCGGGACGGCCCTCCCGGACGCTTTCCATGGCATGGCGCTCCTCCTGGTAGGTGTGATGGTACATATCGTCGTCCAGCTTCCGCATCTCCAGGACCGTATCCTCTTTTTCAACCTCCGCCTCCACTTCCTCCGACAGACCATTTTCCTTCAAAATCTCCTCACAGTCGAGCGGAACTCCATTTTCCAGTTCACTGATCACAGCCGCATAGGTCAGGATCCGAAAAAGGACCGTCTTCACCGGATGCTTCTTCTCCTCCCCGGCAATGCCGTAAGCCTCATAGAACCGGTTCAGACCGGCATAATCCAAGTCCTCCGTACAGACCGGGCCTGCCAGATAAAAGCCATTCTTTCCTTTTACGCAGATAAAAAACACGTCGTATTCATCTTTATAGACTACCGGAAGCGCCTGACTCTCACAGCGTTTGACCAGCATCTCCACAAGAGGCGGGGCACACACGAAGGGACTCTCCTGTTCTAAAAATGCACCGACACTTTCCGGTGCACTTTTCTCGTCCTCTGTATGGAATATGGGGATTCCGCAGAGTAATTCTATTTTTTCCATCAATTGAGACATTACAATCCTCCTGCGCAGGCCGTATGCCGCGCGGCATGCACACGGCAGCATGAACAGTATTGATCAACGGTTCTTCTGATAGATCTCCGTAAGTTCCTGCATCCGGCCGATAATTTTCTCATCCAGGATCTCTTCATCAAGTTCACGGTTTCCTCTGGGTGTTTATTTCTTGCCATAATCTCATCTCCACACATAGAAAGTACATCATTTCCAATCTTGTCTTTACCTTATCACAAAAAAGGAGATCAGTCAAAATCCCTGGTAATATTTTTCAGCCATTGATAGCTTTTATAATGCTTATATACAAACGGCAGCTTTACAAATTCATCCAGATAGATCAGGAAATACACCCACATGGGCGGGAGCTTAAGCAGAAACGCACTGATAAATCCCAGCGGCACCGCAAACAGCCACATATCGATCACATCACAGATAAATCCCCACCTGGAGTCTCCGCCCGCTCGGAAGATTCCGCAGATGATCGTGCTGTTCATGGCCTGCCCCAGGACCGAATACATATTAATGAACAGCATGATATTCAGATATCCCTGTGCCACGGCGCTTAAATCTGCCATATTCATAAACAGCGGCCGCAGCAGGAAGATCAAAGCGCCGCCTGCAATCCCGCTGGCAAATGTGATCCAGCAGAAACGGGACGCATCCTCCTTAACCGTCTCCATCTGTCCTGCCCCAATGGCCTTTCCCAGCAGGATAGCCCCCGCATTGGCGATCCCGAAGCAGACCACTGTCCCAAGGTTTTTGGCCACAACAGCCACCGCGTTGGCCGCTACCATGTCGCTGCCCAGATGTCCCATGATCACCGAGTACATGGAGAAGCCGACTCCCCAGGAGACCTCATTTCCAAAGGCGGGAAGGGAATATTTCATAAAATCCTGAAACAGCACTTGATGATGCTCCAGCAGGATCCGCGGCCGGAAACGGATCGTCTCGAACCGGCAGGCATCTGCCAGGCAGATGAGCAGCTCAACGCCCCGCGCAGTCGTCGTCGCAAGCGCTACTCCAAGAATCCCCATTTTCGGCAGCCCGAACAGGCCGAAAATGAACACGGCATTGAGGATGATATTCAGCCCCAGGGCAGATCCGTTGGTGACGGTCGCGAACACCACCCGCTCGATGGAGCGCATGGTACACAGATACACCTGGGAAATGCTCATGAACAGGTAGGAGATCCCGACAATCCTCAGATAGGACATTCCCGTCTCAATGAGCTCCGGATCGGATGTAAAGACCAACATCAGGAGCTTCGGGAAAAAGCAGGCCAGTACAAAAAAGAGAAAGGAAACCAGGATGGACAGCTTCATACCGATCCCCATGATCTTTTCAATCGTCCGTGTGTCCTTCCTCCCCCAATACTGGGCGGCCAGCATGCCGATCCCGGAGGAGATGCCGGAATAAACAAGGTTTAGGATAAACATGATCTGGCTTGCCAGGGAACCGGCGGAAAGTGCAGTCTGGCTCACCCAGCCCAGCATGATCACGTCTGCTGAGCCGACGGCCGTGGTGATCAGGTTCTGGCACACGATAGGAAGCGCCAGTCGGAACATGTCCTTGTAAAAAGTGGATGATTTTGTCATTGCAGTTTTCATAAGCAAAGCCTCTCCTAAGCCCCGGGAAGCTCCTGTGCGGCAATTGTGCCGGACTGCTGGGAACGCTCCTCGGAAATTTTTAATAGTATAACGGATATGCGTGGAAATGTCTTACGGAATCTCAAGAAAAAACTACAATATTATGACTTCACCCAACACATAAGCGCGCATGGTGATCAATCAGGGGGTGACATGTCACGCAGCCCTTTCATCATCCGGTTCAGGATCACGGTGCTGATCCCTGCCAGCATCAGTTCCGCCGCAAATGCCCCATACGCAATCCCATAGATCCCAAACATCCCATTCAGGATCAACGTCGCCGGAATCTCAAATACGATCTTGCGCAGGATTGCAAACACCAGGGAGATCCTCCCCTTCCCCACACTCTGGAATACACCGATTCCCAGAAAATCGATCACCAGAAATACAATACAGAGACTGAGCGCCCTCAGAAAAATCGCCCCATACCGTACAATCTCCGGATTGCTGATAAAAATCCGGATCAGCCCGGCCGCATAGATCCACCCGAACGCCGCCACAGCTGCCAGACAGGGGATCAAGAGCCTTCTCACAAACCGAATCGTATCATCCATCCGCCGGTAATTTCCGCTGGAATAGGAATATCCCACCAGAGGCATGATCCCCTGTGTCCCGCCCAGCGCGATCTGCATGGGAATCATATAGATCTTCTGTGCAATGCCGATGGCCGCCACCGCTTCCGTCCCATAGCCGGACATCAGATTGTTCAGGATCGTCATCCCGGTCACATTGAGCAGGTTTTGGATGGATGCAGGAACCCCCACCCCACAGATGCCCGTCACGATTTCTCGTTTCAAGGTAAAATCCTTCGGCTTCACACTGATAAACGTGCGTCCCCTTTTTACATACAGCAGCACAAAAAAATAGCCGCAGGCCGTGCAGTTCGAAAGAAAGGTCGCCAGCCCCGCTCCGGCTGCTCCCATACCGAGCCCCCAGGGCATGATGAAGATCGGATCCAGGATCATATTTAAAATGCATCCGCTCATAGTTCCGATACTGGCGTGAAATGCGGCGCCCTCCGAGCGCACAAAATACGCCATCACCACATTCAGGATCGAAGGCGCCGCGCCGCAGATGACTGTCCATTTCATATAGGCCGCCGTGGCGTCCATGGAAGCCGCGTCCGCTCCCAGAAGATGCAGCATCGGCGTCCGGAAGAACAGGCAGAGCATGGAAATGAACAGCCCTCCCGCCAGAGAACAATAGAACCCGAAAGCCGCGCTTTTTCTCACAGTGTCAAAATCCTTCCGCCCCAGGGCCCGGCTCATCATGCTGGAGCTGCCCACGCCGAACAGGTTGCTGACCGCGTTAAAGGACAGCATGACGGGCGCCGCCAGAGTCACGGCTGCATTCTGCAGCGGATCGTTCAGCCTTCCGACAAAATACGTATCAGCCAGGCTGTAAATGACCATGACAAGAGAACTGAGCACCGTCGGGACCATCAGTTTTTTTGCCGCTTTTGGAATCGGCATATCTTCAAAAATTGCTTTGTTTTCGATTTGGCTCATCTTCTTCTCCATCTCAAACTGTTTGATACGTCTGATTATACCGCTAAATTCTGTGTACCGTCAACTTTTATCTAAACTGGAATTATTTCAGAAGAAACTCTGTTACTGTTCACACGGTGTCGTGCACTCGCTGCACGGCATCCGGCCAATTCAGTGATGGGGCGGGCATCCAGCCCCTCGCCGGCAGGCGACTTTTCAATGGGCTGGATGCCGTTACTGTGAGCACCCGGCCAGGGTGTGAACAGTAACGAAACTCTCTGTCACTGGAGCACCCAAAGGGGGTGAACAGTAACAACTCTCTTTTTTGTGCAAGATTAGAGAGGAAGAAAGCGTCCGTCTGCAAACGGCTTATCAATCCTGATGACTGTAATCCGAAATGTGTAATGGGATATACTTTTACGTTGGATGGCGAGCAGTATCAGAAATGCCGTTACATGGCGTTTCAGCCTGCATCGGAACTACTTTGTAAACACAATTTTTGAGCCTCGTCACTCATATAGGAACACAATTTTTCGTAATTCTATACCCATTCCTAAATCCAAGCTTACCTTCCCTTATTATTCATCAAGCATCAGTTTTCCTTTTTTGGCTTTTGCTTTCAAACGAGCCATCTGCTCTTTTTCTATCTGTTGGATACTCTTTTCTGGAGTAGGTAAATTCTCAGGCATCGTCCCGCCAATTTTTTCTATTGCAGTCCGCACCTCTCTCCCCACAGAATAATGAACCGACGTTGCCGTTTTTGCATTATCAACCTCATCTTTTCGCAATTTTTCTTCTGTCTGGGATATACGAAACAGATTGGCAATCAATTCCGTACTACCCATGTAATCAAGAATTTTCTGTCCAACTTCCAATCCCTTTTTTGTATGAATATCATCTACATCTAAACCACCATACAATCCCATATAACCAGCATTCTGTTAATATCTCCACGCACAACAAGTCTTCGATTATCCTCGCTTAACTCATTAAAATGATCTGCTACCTCTTGACGATACGTCTGGATTGCAAAATATGTCTGTCCCAAAGCAATCACTTCTTTCCGTGGGTCTCCATTCTGCACAATCAAATAACAGGCATATCTGGTCAGCTCATAATCCTTTACAGGCTTATTCGTTACTCCTGCTTCCACGATTTTGCTGACCTCAGCAAAATCGTGAGAAATATCATGTCCACTATTCTCACAGGCAATCATTGCTCTTTTTATCACACCAGTAAAATTTCTCCATTGAGTATAATCTAAAGCAACCGCAAGTTCTCTTGCACTCCAAAATTCCGAACCGTCCTCATGAATCTGTTTGATATCTTCAAACCGCTTATATTCTTCTGCAATCAGTCTCTTCATATACAATCCCCTTTTGTCGCAAAACATCTATTATGCTCTAAATACTTCTCCAGCCTCTTTTTCCGGTTACCCTCTTCATCTTCCACGAACACAAAATGCTTATAAAACTGCCGAAAATAAAGGATTTCTAGATATGTTTCCTTTGTATCCACACCACACATTCTGTGTGCATTGAGCGGGGAAAACAATCCATATATAAAGCAGTTTTTAGAGGAAGAATTGCAGAAAAGCCCCTAACAATGTTCTATGGCACACTTTGGAGTTAATTGTGTAAGTGATGCGAAGCCGTATTGAAAAAGACAGGCTGCGCCTCTCAAAAAAGCGCAGCCTGTTTTCTCAATTAATTGCCCCCGCAGCCATGCTTATTCTGCCCGCAATGGCCCTGGCAATGGTGCCCTTCCTCGTGGCCGTGTCCGTGATGACCGCACTGGACATCCGGATTGTAAGCAAGGTCTCCTGCCAGAAATGCTCTGACCGCATCGTCTGCATTGCCTGTAACGCCTCCATAAAGTTTGATCCCTGCTTCCGCCAGCGCAGCCTGCGCGCCGTAGCCGATCCCGCCGCAGATCAGGGTGTCCACCTCCATGCCGCCCAAAAGACCGGAAAGCGCGCCGTGTCCGCTGCCGTTAGTATCGATCACCTGCTCCCTGGTAATCTGGCCGTCCGCCACATCATAAACCTTAAACTGCTCTGTGTGTCCAAAATGCTGAAATACATCTCCATTTTCAAATGTAACTGCAATCCTCATCTCGCCTGCTCCTTTCATCTGCACGTCCGGATTTTGATCCGTACCGTCTATTTTTTCACAATGCTTACGACATTTTTTCTGACAAAAATGATCTGCCGAACCATCGCAGACCCGGTAATTCCCACCCCCGATCAAAAGCGGCTTTCCATGGACAATGCTGTCCGCAATCTTCTCTCTGGCGGCTTCGTATATCTCTGTCACCGTAGTTCTGGAGATATCCATCTGCCTGGCGCACTGCTCGTGAGTCAGCTTCTCCAGGTCGATCAGGCGGATCACCTCATACTCGTCTACTGTCAGGATCACCTGCTCCCCGCAGGATATACCCTCCGGGATAAAGCTGTCATAAGCCGGTTCCGTGCAGATTCTTCTGCACCTGCTTGGTCTTGCCATCGCTCGCGCCTCCGTTTCCAGCGGAAAACTCTTCCTTACGTTTTGCACCTTGCCTGGCCGTAATCATTTCCGTCATATGTCGGAAATATCATAACACAGATTACAGAAAAAATCCAGACAATACCAATTTTTCCTTATCTATTCCTTTAGTAATAAATGCCGAATATGCTCTTCCGGGTACACGATCAGACAATAATAATTCTTCAATATCTGCCAAATAATCTCCTTTAAATATTATTTCAAGATCAACTTTTCTCCCAGTGATTTTTTCTATATTTACGAACCAAAGCAATTTTTTTGTTTACTCCAGCATCTTCTTGCATGTCAACTATTTAGTTTACAAATCCACTTTAAAATTGCATTGTAAACTCTAAACTATCATTTCCTTCCCAGATATCGGCAAACCTTTTTCTGATACTCTAAATATTCCTCTCCAAATACTTCCGCCCAAAATCCCTCTTCCACATACACGATCTGCAAATAGCAGTAGCCATATGTCTAATCCGGTGCTACTCCTGATCATTCGTCAGATTCAGCTTGTCCAGCACATAAAATGCCAGGCTCAGAAGCATTCCTACGATACAGGCCAGCACCATTCCGGTCAGTTCTACATTTCCAAGCTTCACAGCGATTCCGGACAAACCTGTGACAAAGATCACCGAAGTCAGCGTCAGGTTTCTGGAACGCCCGTAATCCACCTGAGAATCCACCAGGATCCGGATGCCGGACGCGCCGATCATCCCGTACAGCAGGAAAGAGATTCCGCCGATCACCGGCCCCGGAACCGTCTGGATCAGCATGGACAGCTTTCCGATCACGGAACAGAGGATCGAGAGCACTGCCGCCCCCGCGATCACCCGCACACTGTAAACCTTTGTAACCGCCATCACGCCGATATTTTCTCCATAAGTTGTGGTCGGAACGGAACCGATCATACCGGAAAGCATGGTGGAAAAATTATCTCCGAAGAGAGAACGGTGCAGCCCCGGATCTTTCAGCAGGTCCCGTCCTACGATCTTGCTTGTCACGACCTGGTGGCCGATGTGCTCTGAAGTGATCACCAGGATCACGGGAAGGATCGTCAGGATTGCCGCTACGTCAAACTTCGGCAGCTGAAAATTCGGCAGTGCGAAAAGAGGTGCCTTTGCCACCTCCGCAAAGTCCACGATCCCGCAGGCCAGCGCGGCAATATATCCTGCGATGACAGCGATCAGGATCGGGATCACAGACAAAAAGCCCTTGAACATAATATTACCGAACACGGCCACACCCAGTGTCACCACAAAGACGATCACATGCTTCAGATTGATGGTTTCATCAAGAAGCCCTGCGTTGCTTGCCGCACTCCCGGCAAGTTCCAGACCGATCAGCGCCACGACCGGTCCCATGGCTGCAGGCGGAAGCACTACATCGATCCAGTCCGAACCGAATTTATAAATGATAAAGGCTACGATACAGCCGCAGAAACCGACCACCACAAAACCGCCCAGCGCATACTCATACCCCATCTGGTTGATGACGATCCCCGCCGGCGCAAGAAATGCAAAGCTGGAGCCAAGATAGGCAGGCGCTTTTCCTTTTGTGACTGCAATAAAGAGAAGCGTCCCCACACCGTTCATAAACAGCACGATGGCCGGGTTGATCCCGAAGATAAAGGGCACAAGCACCGTCGCGCCAAACATAGCGAACATATGCTGGATACTCAGCGGAATCAACAGATTAACAGGAACCTTCTCTTCAACCTGAATAATATTTCTTTCTCTCATTGTTCTCTCCTTTTTTATATTCCTTTCTCTACTGGATTTGAATGTACGAAAAAGGTATCTGCTGATGTTTCTGCTGCAGATTTGATTTTCAATTCCTCTGATAGTATAGCAATTTTGAACTGATGTTTCAATGGTATTTATTGATCCAGAGCACACCCTGGGCCTGTAACCGTGACTCTTTACTACTGCCGACCTTACTTCTAAAATCATCCCTATCTTTTCATGCTGGTCTTTTTTGTGTCGAAATTTGTCGAATAATGAAGAAAAAAGAAATTATTTGTAGAAAGATTTCAATTTTATTTTTTATACGCCCATGATAGAATAGTCATGTGGGAACAGGTTGATAAAAGGCGGAATAGCCGTCAGTCAAAGACCTCGCGGCAGTCACCAAATATCCATGCAAGCATATCCAAAGGGCATCCCCCCATTCATGTCCCTGCGGGACGGGCAGAATACGTCCGATAAGGCATGGTTACTTGACTCGTTGCTTCGCGGGAATAAACAGCCAAGCAGATACAGTTATATTTAACCCTCGGCCACCATCACAAGTACAATCGCATCACGATACTTCTAAAGAGAGGGATAACCGCTTGGTAAAGCACTGCATTCCCTCTTTTACTCGTATACATAGAAAGCAGACCATGCTTTCTGCCTGTTTGCCTCGGAATTAGAAACTGTTACTTAAAATTCAGTCTCTTTTCACTATGCCTGCGGCAGAAAGGAATCTAACAAATGCTTAAAAATGATCAAATCGCACAAGAGCTCTTTTCCATCATTACAGAAGATAACACCATCGAAGAAATAAAAGAAACCCTGAAATTATATATTGACAGCCTGAAAAGCACAACCATGCACAGTCTTCTTGCCGAAGATAACGAATATCAGATCTGTCATCTAAAATATATTCAGGCATACAGACTCTACCAGAAGACCGACTTTACAGAAGACCAGCGCGCCCTTGTAGATACCCTCCTGGCCCGAAAAGACGAGCGTGACCTTGAACATACGACCCTGGCATATATGGCCGGACTTCTCGACAGCTACCGTATTTTAAAATATTTTGGTCTGACGGCGGAATGATCCAAATTCTGATCACATTCCTGCCCTTTCTAACTTGGTACAGGACAGCGCCGTGAATGCGCTGTCCTGTACCGATCAGTAAACCTTACTGCTCATCCATGTAAAAATCATTTCTTCCAGTCTTCCACCTGCTCCCGCAGCCAGTCCGCCCAGGCCTCCATCCCTTCCCCGGTCTTTGCGCAGATGGGGATCACCTTTGCCTCCGGGTTGCGCATGTATACATATTCCTCGCATTTCTCCATATCGAAGTCAAAATAGGGCAGTACATCGACTTTGTTCACCAGCACCACATCGCATACCTGGAACATGAGCGGATATTTGAGCGGCTTATCATGGCCTTCTGGGACGGAAAGGATCATGGCATTTTTTACTGCCCCGGTGTCAAATTCCGCCGGACAGACCAGATTCCCCACATTTTCCAGAACGAGGAGATCCAGACCGTCCACGCCGAACTCCTCCATCCCCTGCTCTGTCATTCCCGCATCCAGATGACACATCCCGCCGGTATGGAGCTGAATGACCCTGACGCCGTAGTTTTCGATAGTCGCCGCATCCACGTCAGAATCAATATCTGCTTCCATGACCCCGATCTGCATCTCACTTTTCAGCATCTCAATGGTGCGGCTTAAAGTAGTCGTCTTGCCTGCTCCCGGACTGGACATCAGGTTGAGCAGGAATACGCCTTTCTCTTTTAGTTTTCCGCGAAGGATGTCCGCCTGTTTATCATTATCCGCAAATATGCTCTGCTTGATTTCGATTACTCTGTATTTTTCCATTTTTCTGCTACTCCTTATGATAAAATGATCTCTCTGCCGTATGTCCTCACAGATATGGCCGCAGACCATTACTCTTCCTCCCACACTTCAATACTCTGTATCGTCATATCGGTCCCTGATGCGGGCTTTAATTTTCCCCCGCCGCATTCCGGGCATCTGAAGCCGCTCTGCACCGGGCGGAGATGCGCCCCGCAGTCCAGACAATCAGCATAGCCCGGGACCGTACAGATGTCCAGCTGAACGTCCGCATAAAGGGTCCGGTCAGTGACCGCTTTCCAGCTTTCTTCCATAAAATGCGGAACCACGCCGGAAAGCTCACCGATCTCCAGCACGACCCGCCGGACCTTGCAGTCGGCCGCGCTCTCCTCCGCCAATATCTTATCCAGCATTTTCAGCATGGCATCGCAAAGTCCCAGTTCGTGCATGTGGGTTCTCCCTTCTATTTGTTATGAAGCTTCTTTCCGTTCTTCGCAGCGATCCTGCCCACTTTCTTCACGACATGCCCGGCTGCTTTGATCGGTATGGTCTCGAAGGTTCCGGCCTGGACGGGCTTCATATCAGTCCGCATCTCCAGTTTAATAGCGTCAAATTCACATTTCGTCGTACACAGCCCGCAGCCTACGCACAGATATTCGTCCACCTTGGTGGCGCCGCAGCCCAGACATCTTGCAGTTTCTTTTCTCACCTGCTCTTCCGTAAATGTGGTCCTGGTATCTCCGAAGGACTTTGCCTTTGCCGCATTGTAGCCGGGGATCTGACGATTGTCCGCATCGAAGCAGTCCATAGGAACCAGCGCCTTGCTCTTATCCAGTGCATGGTAATTCCTGCGGTCCCGCCCCATGGTCAGAGTCTGTCCCGGCTGTACATAGCGGTGAAGGGAGATTGCCGCCTCCTTCCCTGCCGCAATCGCGTCAATGGCAAATTTGGGGCCGGAATATACGTCGCCGCCGGCAAAGATATCCGGTTCGCCGGTCTGGTAAGTCAGCGGATCCGCCTTAACAGTGCCGTTCCGGTTCAGCTCCACTCTTGTTCCTGCCAGAATCTCTCCCCACTCGATTGACTGCCCGATGGACAGCAGCACATTTTCACATTCCACCGTGATCGTATCTTCCTCGTCATACCGTGGGGCAAATCGATGGTTTTCGTCAAATACGGCGGTACATTTCTTGAATACGATCCCCGCTGCTTTTCCGTCTTTTACAAGGATTTCCTTTGGCCCCCAGGAATGGTGTACGGCAATGCCTTCCTTTTTGGCTTCTTCCACTTCATCGGAAGCCGCAGGCATTTCCCCGGGAGATTCCAGGCAATACATCTCCACTGACTCCGCACCTACCCGGGCCGCTGTCCTTGCCACGTCCACAGCCACATTTCCGCCGCCTACGACTACCGTCTTTCCGGACAGGCTTGTCCCGCTTCCCAGGTTCACATCCTTGATGAACCGGATTCCGGATTCCACACCCCGGGCGTCTTCCCCGGGCACATTGATCTTTCGTCCGCCCTGGGCGCCGATGGCAAGGTAAAAGCCCTGAAAGCCCTCTTCCCGGAGTCCGCTGATGGTGACGTCCTTCCCGACCTCTACACCGCAGCGAAATTCCGCACCCATTTCTTTCAGGATCTCAATCTCTGCTTCCACGACATCCTTTTCCAGACGGAAGGAAGGAATGCCGTTCATCAGCATGCCGCCGGGACGCTCAGCCTTTTCAAATACCACCGGGGAATAGCCTTTTTCCGCCAGATAAAACGCGCAGCTCATACCCGCCGGACCTGCCCCGATAACAGCGATCTTCTGGGGATAGGGCTTTCCGATCTGGTTCACCATAGGCGGGATGTAACGTGTCTCAGCGTTCAGATCATGGTCCGCGATGAACCGCTTCACCTCATCAATAGCGACCGCCTCGTCTACATTTCCTCTCGTGCACTCGTCCTCACAGCGGTGGTTGCAGATCCGTCCACAGACTGCCGGGAACGGATTTTCCTTTTTAATAAGCGCCAGCGCGTCCTGATATCTTCCCTCCGCCGCCAGCCGCAGATATCCCTGCACCGCGATATGCGCCGGACAGGCCGTCTTGCAGGGCGCGGTTCCGGTTTCTACCACGTCTTCCCGGTTCTCCCGGTAATTCAGGTTCCAGTCCTTTTTCGTCCATACGCTGTCCCGCATCTTCCGATACTCCGGGGGGACAATCGGCTCGGAGGTACACAGCTTCTGGCCCAGCTTCAGCGCGTTGCCCGGACAATTTTCCACACACTGGCCGCAGGCCACGCACTTCGCCTCGTCAATCTTTGCCACGTAGTTGGAACGGATCATGTCCCTTGCCCCGTACATCAGGCCGATCCGCAGGCCAAAGCAGGAACAGGCGCAGCAATTGCATATGGCCGCGCTTTCCCCGGCCTCCTCGATATTGGGCATGTCGTGCATCAGCCCGTTGTCCTCCGCCCGCTTGATGATCTCATAGACTTCATCCCGGGTAATCTCCCTGGCCCGTCCGGTCCGGATATAATGCTCCGCGCCCTTTCCCATCTGGATGCACATGTCCTCCTCCAGGTGTCCGCAGCCGTCGTTCAGAGTACGCCTGGATGCACGGCAGGAGCATGGAGAAACGGAAAATCTGTCGTATTTGTTGATGTAATAGCTCAGCTTGTCATAATCGTGCGCCTTAGGGATATCCTGAATCGCGCTCTCTACAGGGACGACCCGCATCAGCCCGTGGCCGTTCGGCATCATGGGCGACATCGTCGCCATACGGAGCCGGGTGTATTCCTCAAATGCCCTTCCTACTTCCGGATGCGTCTTTAAAAGCTCCTGATTGTTGACCAGCATTTCCATAATGCCCGGGGCAAAAATCTGCATGAAATACTGATCCTGCTTCGTCTCCGGATTGGTGGTCAGACGGAATACTCCGATCCATGCCAGATGGTCTGCCAGCTCTTTGACTTTCTTTTCCGGCATCCCCGTCTTTTTCACCAGGTAATCCAGAGAACGCTCCTTCCGCAGGCCGGCCGCGATCGCCACGTCCGCTTCCTCATCCGTCAGGATGGAGGCCAGCGCGTAATACTCCGGCGCATTTTCGTCAATCTTATTGACCACGCCTGTCAGGCCGCCTACTACCTTACATAGTTTCACAATCTTCGGTCTTAACTTTTGTTTCGCCATATACCCTTCCTCTCTGCTCCGACCAGAACGGATCGGATGCTGTAGATCTCTTGTTACGGTTGAATGTCTTGTGTTGATTATATCACAGAGCCGAGGAAAGGTAAACCGAAAAATACATCATATCATTTTGGTCCGACCAGAGAAAATGTTA
Organism: Lachnospiraceae bacterium M18-1; assembly: GCA_000403295.2. Taxonomy (GTDB): domain Bacteria; phylum Bacillota; class Clostridia; order Lachnospirales; family Lachnospiraceae; genus Schaedlerella. The sequence continues at coordinate 758,014 of KE159610.1, forward strand.
CTGGACAAGGCGCGGGCTGGATATGATTGCAAATGTAACTTTATTGGCCGGACGCCGTGCAGCAGGGTGCACGACGCCGTGTGAACTGTAACGGCTCCGGCCCGTCAGCTATTATTTTCTTCTGAAAGTCCCGTGACAGATGCCAAAACATATGATAAAATAAAATACCCCGTTTTGATACTGAGAAAAACCAGAGAAATACGACACGCTGATGTCACATTCCTGATGATAAAATGAGATACCACGCAGCAGCCAGAGATCCGTACAGATATGGCTGCCTGGCTCGCTGCTTCACGGAAATAAAATACACGAATCAAAGGAGGAATCAGATATGTCATTCAGTGAAACCTGCATTTATCAAGTCAAGCCGCAAAAGGCAGAGGAATTTGAATCATTGATGCAGGAAGCGAAACACTTTTTGGAGCAGCAGGAAGGGCTGCTCCTGCTCCGGCTCATCAAGCGGGGATACCGCATTGATATGGAGCAGATCAGAGAAGGGCTTCCCCCTCTGAAGCTCACCCGCATTGTAAAAAGCGTGAAATATGTGCTTTATTGGGAATTTGATACAAAGGAAAACTACGGGACCGCACAAAAAAATCTCTACGGCAGCTATTGGAGATCCATCGAAGCGTGCTTAGTCGTTCCCCACGACAAATACTTAGGAGAGGAGTTGTTTTCTTTCCGCTGAATATAAAAAGGAAGAATGAACTGATGCAGATAGACAGACTGATCCAGATTATCTTTCTCCTGCTGAGCCATGAGAATATCACAGCAAAACAGCTGGCCGAGGAGCTTGGTGTCTCAGCCCGCACGATCTACAGGGACGTCAATATCCTTTCTGCAGCAGGCATCCCGATCCTATCCCAAAAGGGATACGGCGGAGGGCTGTCTTTACTGGAGGGATTCTCACTGGACAAGACCTATTTCACGCAAGCGGAGCAGAGCAATATCGTACAGGCGCTGCAGATCCTGAAATCATCAAATTATCCGGACGCGGAGAAAACCTTGAACAAGGTTGCCGGATTGTTCAGCCACAATCTGCAGTCCGAATGGCTTGAGATTGATTTTTCTTATTGGGGCAGCCCTGAAAAGGAACGGAACAATATGACGGCTTTGGAGCGCGCGGTCATCAATAAGTATGTAATCACATTCACTTACTTTAATTCGGAGTTGACGGTCACCAGTCAGACTGCAGAGCCGCTCAAATTGGTCTTTAAGTCACACGCCTGGTATCTGATCTCCTATTCTCAGCGCAGAAAGGAGATCCGCACCGGGCGTCACATACCGTAACGCCCGAATCTGTCTACAAATCATACACGCTCTTCGCCCTCAGCCCCTTCGCTTCTCCTCTCAGGATCTCCACTGTCCTGCTGCCGCCGTTTAAGTCAAAGTAGTTATCCGACAGCACCAGGTCTTCCGCTTCATTCTGGATCTCCACGCTTTTTGCGTAGGCCGCGGCCGTGACCGTAATCCGTTTCCCGTCCGTTTCCAGGGAAAGCTTTGGGTCCTCATATTGAAAATACTTGGGATAAGAAAAGATCACGGTTCCTTCCGAGACCTTCTTCCCGTCTATCAAAGCCTCAAAACTTACATACTGGGTAAATACATCCACCTCCGGCAGCTCCGTCTTTTCCAGCCAGACGGCAGACAGTGCCGGAACCAGCACTTCCTCCCGCACTTCCCGGAGGCTTTCGCCGGATGCATTTCTCAGATTCCACTGAATAACCGCCTGCTTATCTTCCAACGTCTCATTGGCTGCATTGAGCCGGATAGATTTTTCAAACTCAAAATGCTGCCGGTTCATGTTGGCTTCCTGGGTGAGCCAGCTCTGCTCCTCGCAGGAAATCAATATGGGGGCAAAAAACCGTTTTGCATAATAGTGGAGCGCCTTCCACCGTCCGCAGTAATCAATGGAGGACCAGGAAATGACCGGCCAGCAGTCGTTCAGCTGCCAGTAAACAGCTCCCATGCAGCGTCCCCGGTTTCTCCGGAAATGCTCCACCCCGTAGCGGATAGCGTCTGCCTGCAAAAGCTGGGAGGCATACAGGACGTCCTCGAAGCTTGTGGGATAACGGTAGGTCTGCTGGAGATAATTCATGATTTTTCCGTTTGCGCCGTAATTCCGCTGATGCTTTTCCATGACATAGGAAAAGATATTCCAGTCCCGCGGATCGTCGGTAAATGTCTCTATCGTCTTTTTGCACGGAAAGGACTGGAATCCGAACTCCGATGCATAGCGGAAAAAATGTTTCCGATATTCAGAAAACGGCTTATTGCCGTGCCATACCTCCCAGTAATGCACATCCCCCCTGTCCGGGTCATTGGGATTGTCAAAGGAACCGCCGGAGGACGGGCTCGCAGGCCAGTAAAAGGTCTGGGGATCGTGTATGTTCAGGATGCCGGGGATGATCCGCTCATACATGAAAAGATAATCCCGCACCTCCGTTGGTTTTGTCACCCAGCACCTTTCATCCACAAACATTTCCATCTCATTGTTTCCGCACCACAGCGCCAGGCAGGCATGGTGGCGGATCCGCTTCACGTTGTCGATGAACTCTTGTGTAATATTTTCCTCAAATTCCGGCGTCAGCTCGTACACCGAACATGCGAACATGAAGTCCTGCCAGACCGCCAGCCCCAGCTCGTCGCAGAGGTCGTAAAACCAGTCATCCGGATAGAAGCCGCCGCCCCAGACACGGATCACGTTGAAGTTGGCCAGCTTACAGTCCTCCAGAAGGCACCGGGTCTTCTCACGGCTTCGGTTCCCCAGGAGATGCTCCTCCGGGATGTAGTCCGCGCCCATGGCAAAAAACGGCTTTCCGTTTATGACATGGGCAAAGCTCTCGCCCCATTCGTCTTTTTCCCGCTGTACGGTCATGCTGCGCAGGCCGATCCGCCGTTTCCAGGTATCTGCCTGTACGCCGCCGCAAAACAGAACTGCTTCCACTTCGTATAAGGGCTGTTCACCCAGGCCGCTGATCCACCAGAGCTGAGGATCCTCTACGACGATGCGGCCCTTTCCGTCCGGAGCGAGTATGATTTCTTCACTTTTCTCATTCCCGGGAGCAGTCACACGGATCCGGATGCTGCCGCCTTCCTGCTCTTCGGCCGCGTATTCCGCGTCAAAGTCCAGGATACAGCGCCCGTCCCGGTGTGTCTGGCTGATCCGGACGCTGTCAATCCTTCCTTTTGTTACTTTACAGAGCCGGACCGGACGGAAAATCCCGGCATCCGGAAGATGCGCCCCCCAGTCCCATCCGAACATATAATGCGCTTTCCGCAGGTGCATGAAGCCTTCATAAGTATCCTCATTTCCGATATTTCCATATTTTTTGTATGCATCCGCGATATATTTCAAAGGGGAGCGAAACAGGATCCGGAGAACATTCTTTTCATCGGTGCGGAGCAGGGAGCCGACATCAAACTCCCATGTCCGGTGCATATTGCATGCTTCCCCGATGAGACTGTCGTTCAGAAAAATCTCCGCCGCCGTGTCCAGGCCCTCAAAACGCAGGAAAGCTGCAGAGTATGTGTCAGTGTCTGATTCCTCAAAGGTGCAGACATACTCATAATCGAAATTCATCAGGGCGCAGATTTCATCCTCGTTATCCTTCCAATACGGATCCTTCATATTGTGATTCCGCAGCAGATCCGTATATACCGATCCCGGAACTGCCGCCTCCTGCCATTCCTCTCCGCCCGCACGGCGCATTTTCCAGTTTTTATCTAATGTTCTCACTTCCATAAAAAGGCTCCCCTTTCCTGTCTCTACTCTGCCGCCGGGTACTCGTTGCAGAGAAGCCGGTACGCCGGTTCGTCCTCTTCGATGGCCGGGAACCGTCCGATGGGCTCGTAGAACCGGTTGTCGTTCTCGTCGTCATTGCACATGGAGACCTCTCCCAGAAGAACCGCCCCGGTTCCCTCTTCCACATGGAAATCGTGGTACATATAAGGATAGACCGTGATGCTCTCTCCCGGCTGCAGCCGAACCTGAGTCCCTGCAGGCACGGTAAACTCCCTGCCGTCGCAGTTCACCTTCACGTCGGTATCCGCAAATTCCCCGTTTTCCGTGGAATTGTAGACCGTGATCAAAACATTGCCGCCGCCCCGGTTGATGATGTCCTCCATCTTGTTCCAGTGGAAATGCATGGGCGCCATCTGGCCTTCCTTGACCATCAAGAGCTTTTCCGCGTAGGTTTTCGTATATTTGTCATTTTTAAGATTTCCGTTCCGCAGAGTGATCAGTGCAAATCCTACCTCGTCAAATTTTCCAAGTCCGTAATCCGTGATATCCCATCCCAGCATGTTGTCGCGGATCTCATCGTATTCGTGATTCTTTTCCGCCCAGTCCTGGGGGGTCCACTTACAGAATGGGGGCAGTTCAAAACCGTGCTCCTTGATTAATGCTTCCATGCCTTTGATGGCCTGGTTGATCTCGCTTCTTTTCATCGTTCCATCTCTCCTCTCGTATGATTCACCGCTCCCGCATGTCTCAGCGGAAGCGGCGTCTCTGCACTTGCAGCCGTTCACGGCCTGACCGGCTGCTTATTTTCCATCTTTCCATTCATCAATCTGGCTCTGCATCTCGTCGATCACGTCCTGCACGCCGGTTGCCTCCAGCTTCTTCTGAAGCTGCGGAAGGTATTCCTCCGGATCCACGCTTCCTGTATACAGGGATTTTCCAAATTCATCCAGGACATTCCGGAAGCCCGCTACCTGGGTGCTGACCGGGTCCAGGTCGAAGTCGAACCCAAAGGACGGCGCTTCCTCGGAGGCATCGTTGAACTCCTTGAAGGTTGCCCATTTGTCCAGAGGCTCGTTATCTAATACATAGGTGTTGAACAGTCCTCCCTGCACCCAGTAAGGCACAGAATAGTCTTTTTTCGCCGCTTCGTCCAGCTTGATCTTGAAGTCATAGACATAATCTTTTCCCTCTGCAGCCTCGACCTCGGATGCGTCCGGCTCCGCCTTCTCCCAGTGTACGCCTTCGATTCCGTAGTTCAGCAGGTTCCGCAGATATTCGTCGGTGTTGATCAGGTTGAGCAGTGCAATGGCTTTTTCGGGATGCTCGGAATTTTTGTTGACAGCCGTCAGCGCCCCTCTGGCAGAAGCATTGGTGATCTTCGTATCCATGATCTGGGTCGCCACCACTTCATACCCCAGGTCCTTGCCCCAGATCAGCTCCGCGTATGGCTGGCCGTCGCCCTTTGTGACAAAACGCTTGATGGATTTGTCGTCGGAAGCGGTAGCCGCGTCTTTGTTGATATAGCCTTCTGTATAATACTTGCGCATGGTTGCAAGGGTGGACTTCATTCTCTCGGTTTCGAAAACATTTTTCACGGTCAGAGAATCGTCCCCGTATTCGATGCCCACCGGATCCTGGATCTTATCCATATAGGTAGGCGCCGTATAGTCCTTGGTCAGATACAGCGGCACCACATCCGGCTCTTTCTCCTTGATCAGCTTAAGCCAGGGCTCTAAGTCTTCCAGGGAATGGATCTCTTCATATGGAATGTCGTATTTGTCTACATATTCTTTGGTAAATACCCACATAGGGCAGTTTCCGATCTCCTTCTCGCTGGGCACGCCGTAGGTCACTCCGCCTACCTTGGCCGCCTCCCAGAAACGCGGGTCGATCCGCTCGTACATTTCCTGCTCCTGGATCAGGTCGTCCAGCTCGAGAAATGCCCCCTTCTGGGCGTTCTGAAGATAATCGTTGGCCCAGGAACAGGTAAAGCACAGATCCCATGCATCGCCGGTATTGATGACTACCTGCATCTTCTGATTATAGTCTCCCCAGCCTACTTTTACAATGTTTAATTTTACGCCGATCTTTTCCTGGGTGTACTCGTTCACCTTTTCCAGGACCGTCTGGTCGTCGTTCTGGGAATCCCCCACCTGGTACCAGGTCAGCTCCGTGATCTCTTCTCCGCTCTCGTTGGTCTCCCCTTTTCCTCCGCAGCCTGCTAAACTTCCGGCCGCAAGTGCGGACGCGATTGTCAGTGCCATCCACTTTTTATTCCATCTCATGATCAAATTCTCCTTTTCTATTTCTATGTCCTCCCGGAATCCCGTATCCGGCAAATGACGCAGGATTCCGTGGCTGTCAGTTTTTCTTCCATATTTCTTCCATGATTCTATGCGCAGAATCCGCTGTCCGGCCTGCTCTTACTCCTTTACCGCCCCGATGGTCAGCCCGTTTACAAAGTACCTCTGGAAAAACGGATAGGCAAAGATGATCGGCAGCGTGGAGATTACAACAATGGCCATCTTGATCGTTTCCTTGGGCAGGTTGGCCGCTGCCTGGATGCCGTCCACGCCCATCATGGACTTGTTGCTGGCCAGCCAGTCGATGGAGCTCTCAATCTGGATCAGCAAATACTGCAGCGGAATCCAAGTTTTGTCGTCCATGTACATCATAGCATTAAACCAGTCGTTCCAGTAGCCCAATGTTAAAAACAGTCCGATGGTTGCCAGCCCCGGCAGCGCCATGGGAATGACGATCTTAAAGAACAGGTGCCACTCCGACGCCCCGTCGATTTTTGCCGACTCCACCACCGAATCGGGAATGCTTGTTTTGAAAAATGTCCGCAGCACGATGATGTTGTAGGAGTTCAGGCACAACGGCAAGATCAGCGCCCAGATGGTATTTTTCAGCATCAGCACCTTGGTCACGATCAGGTAATTGGCGATCATACCGCCGGAAAACAGCATGGGGATCGTGATCACCTTTGTAAAAAAGGAGCGGAACTCGTAGGTTTTTCTGGAAAGCGCGTATGCGTAGGTTCCGGTCAGAAGCAGCCCCAGAAGCGTTCCCGTCACCGTTACCAGGATGGTCACGCCGTAGCTTCTGATGATATTTTCTCCCGCGCTGACGATGTATTCGTATGCGTAAAAGCTCCATTTTTCCGGGATGAACCGGTAGCCGTTCATGGCCAGGCTTTCCTCGTCCGTCAGCGAAATGATGATGACGAAGATAAACGGGATCACGCTCAGAAGGGACAGGATCGTCAGGATCGTGTTAAACAGTACATTGGTGGAGCTTTTTATGGAGTTGTAGCTGCACTGCGCGTCTTCCAGCTTCCGCAGCTTTTTCTCATAAGCACGCTCTTTTAAATTCAGTAATGACATTTTCTCCTATCTCCTTTCTTAGAATAACGCGTTTTCGCTGTCCACTTTGGACACGATCTTGTTGGCGATCATGATCAGTACAAATCCGACCGTAGACTGGAACAGCGCCGCCGCCGAGCTCATCCCAATCTCGCCGCTGGTTTTCAACGCCCGGAAAATGTAGGTATCCAGTACGTTTGTCACCGGGTACAGAGGGCCGGAATCCTTGGGAAGCTGGTAGAACAGCCCGAAGTCCGCCTTGAAAATGCCTCCGATGGACATGATCAGCAGGATCGTGATAACCGGCCGCAAAAGGGGCAGGGTGATGTACTTGATCTGCTGCCATTTGGTGGCCCCGTCCAGTACGGCGGCTTCGTAATAGGTCTTGTCAATGCCGCAGATGGACGCCAGGTATACGACGGTGTTGTAGCCCACGCCTTTCCACTGGCTCATGAAAATGATGATAAAGGGCCAGTATTTTTTCTCCGTATACCAGGAAACGCTGTCCTGGCCGAACTGCTGGAGCACTGCGTTGAAATAGCCTTTTTCCGGGTTCAGGAACGCAAACACGCAGTAGCTGACCACAACCCATGACAGGAAATAGGGCAGGAACATGGAGCTCTGATAGATCTTCGCCATTCCTTTATTTTTCAGTTCATTTAAAAGCAGGGCCACGATCACCGGCAGTACGATTCCGAGAACGATAAACGCCACGTTGTACAGTACCGTATTCCGCAGGATGATCCAGGCATCCCCGCTGCTGAACAGGAATTTAAAGTTGTCCAGCCCTACAAATTCGCTGGAGATCAGGCTCTGGAAAAAATTGCCCGACAACCTGTATTTCTTAAATGCCACCAGAATCCCGAACAAAGGCAGGTAGGCAAACAGAAAAAACCAGACTGCACCCGGGGCGCTTAAGATCAGCAGCTCTTTGTTGGTCCTAAGCTTCGAAAAAAATCCCCTCTTCTTTACTTTTTTGTCGTGCATTGCATCACAACCTCCTTCACTTTCAGATAGTGTTTCACCGCTGGGATCTGCACGTCCTGCGGTGTCAGATGCTTCTCCCGCATCGGCTGTCTCGCAGATGCGGCGGATAACGGAAGATTGCCGGCTTGTTTCTGTCATCTTTTTAAAACGATTTCCGTGTTCTGAACAATTACATTATATACCAGATGGAGATTTGATTCCTAGTTGAAAACTTTCAGTTTCCATGCACAAATTCTATGGCGGAGACATGGGAAAGTGGAAAAATTATATGTGGAATTGAAAAAAGGAACTGGAAATTTTCCAGTTCCTTTGTATGTCTTAATGTGATCAGCAATGTATTTTCTTATAAGCCGGTAAAAGAATCTTTTCCAGCCTTGCCTCTATATAGGTCTGATAAAATTCCCGCTGCAAAGAAGAAAGATATGGGACGCCTGCAATAAAAGCTTTCAGTTTTTCTATATCCACTCTCGGTAAAATCCTCAAAAGCGCGTCCATACATTCCGTATGTTCACCTTTCATCAAAAAATCATAATAACGGATCTTCCTGCCATGCTCATGGATCGCAGACGTAGGAAAATGAAAAATACGGGCATTGAGCTCGTCTTCATCCCGCAGGATTGTATTCATAATACTTTCATCAGCCTGCGGAAGCAGACAGCTCCCACAATCAAAAACAGGCGCAATCTCCGCAGACTGCCGCTTGTTGTCAATCAGGAATCCCCAATTACCATTATGCCTGTCAAAATTCCCAAGCAAGGTATCGACGATAAACATATCCCAAAAGTGTTCTTTTAGTTTTTCCGGATTTACAAACTGCTGCTTTTCAAGAGATTCCATAATATCCGACAATTCCGTACCAGTTCCCCCATGTTCGGAATCAATCACTGTATTTTTTATGGAGCAAAAATCATATAGTATTTTTCCGTCTTCCGTAAAATCTTTACACGCGCAGACGATTTTTGTCTTTCCCGATATCTGAAAAGTCCCCAGCAGCGTCTCCTGAGCGCAGATCCCGAGCATTTGAAAAATGGTGCTGGCAATATGCTCGCTATAGCAACTGTTCGTATAGGATAACGCGGTCGGTTTCTTTTCCGCAGACGGCGGAAATTTGAGCATATATGCATCCCCGTTATATTCTACTGCGATTTTCTTCCCATTTGCACCATTATACGCTTTCCCAAAAATCCGCCGGCAATCCGTAAAATCAATTCCGCCCATTCTCCTGGCCTCCCCAAAGGAATTTTTTCCGCAGATAGTCCGCATGCTCCGGAGTGATTGCGCCGGCGCTGATCTCTGCTGTGTTGATGCTCCCGTATAACTCCCCCCACAGGCAGTCAAGCAAGGAAGATCCTTTTTCCAGACCTTCTTTGTAAGCGTCCAGATCATGCTGCAGGTAATCCGGCAGTCCAAATTCATAAGAACGTTCCCGAAGCTCCTGTACGGAGGGTTCTGCGGCAGCTTGAATATCCACATCTTTTTCCCGCATTGAAACGTCTACCCCCAGTCCTTTTGTTTCCTGGTTTTTAGTATATTGTCTCCCTTTTACGTTGTCAACCTTTTTGAACGGCAGTATAATGATCAACCAATTTTACTCTGGTATTTCTTGGCTTCCGGGCTAACAATATATTTTCCCTCTGCCCTCATCTTCGGATTGCCTAAAATTTCTTCCAGCTCTTCCAGCCCGATTGTCCTGCATACCATGCTTTCCACATCAAGCCGACCGGAATCAATCAGCTCCAATGCCCTCTGCTGCGTATGAGGATTAATATAAGAAGCTTTCAAAGTCAATTCCTTTTGGAAAATCTGAAACGGTTTCACTGCAATTTCCGCATCCGGCCTGGTCAGGCCAAACATCATAACTGTCCCCTTATTCCCTGCAAGTTCAGCGGCCTGCTCCATCGTGGCAGGAAGCCCGGCACATTCTATTACCGTACGGATCCATCCCATCCCGGCTTCCTTCAATTTTCCCTTTACATCCTCATGCAATGGATCAATGCAAACATCAGCTCCCAGTTTTTGCCCCATTTTACGTTTTTTCTCCACCGGCTCCAGAAGGGCTACGCGGGAAGCCCCTGCCAGCTTTGCAAGCTGCACCATCAAGAGTCCAATCATACCGCCGCCAATTACCACCACCTGATATCCGGGTTGTATATTGCACATGTCAATTCCATGAAGACAGCATGCAACTGGTTCCGTCATAGCTCCCTGTGCAAATGTGGTGTACGCCCCAAGAGGATAGACCTGGCTCTCATTTACCGCACAGTATTCTGCAAATCCACCATCTACTGTGGTTCCATAGCCAATCATGTTTCCGCAAAAATGTACTTCCCCACTCTTACAGAATTCGCATGCTCCACAATAACAATTCGGATCAATACACACCCTGTCTCCTGCATGGTATCTTGTTACAGCGCTTCCTGTCTTAACAATAACGCCGGAAAATTCATGCCCCAGAATCGTAGGTGGCATCACTTCTGCCGCACCTTTGTCTCCCTCAAAAATATGGACATCTGTACCACATATCCCACATGCCTTTACGTGTATCAAAACCTCGTCAGGCGCAATGTCCGGGGTGGAACGTTCTTCCACCCTCAGACTGTGTTTCCCATAAAAAACAGCACATTTCATACCAGCACTCTCCCTTACTTTAATTCCGGCCAAAATTCCTTATTGGCTTCAATCAGGTCATCCAAAATCTGTTTTGCAGCAGCAGCGCTCGGCACAGTTCTTGACAGTGTAAGCGCCTGCCACAATTTCTGATAGCTGCCCTCAGCCCAGGCTTCCACTACAAGCTTTTCCACGCTGACCTGCTGCTCCATAAGCCCTTTCTGAAACTGCGGTATTCTTCCCTGTGCAATCTTTTCATATCCATCCCTACCCACAATACAGGGAATCTCCACCATGGCCTCCGGATCAAAATTCTCCACCGCGCCTCCGTTCGGTACGATCAGCAGCATCTTTTCCTTTGTGTTAAATGCCAGCGCCCTCGCAAGGTCAACAATATAGGATGCATGGTCATCCTTCATAAAACCGCAGTTTTCTGCTGTTCCCTTTTCAATGATCTCTCTTGCTGCTGAAAACACCTCTTTTTCTCTTCCATCCATCACCTGATTCGCTCTGGTATAATTTGGATCCGTATGCGCTACTACATAATCGGGATACAGATAATATTTCAGATATGTATTAGGCAGTGTGTCAGGGTCAACCGCATAGACATCCCTTACTTTCTTAAAGGTCTCATGCCAGCTCTGGTCCGCATGCTGATCCTCCTCGATATTGATGTCATAGCCGTTTTCTTTCACATATTCTTTCAGCGCAGGCATCAGATCATTGCCCTCTTTATCCTTTACCTGCGTCCACCAACCGAAATGATTCAGTCCAAAGTAACTGATGTCCAAGTCCTTTTCCGGTATTCCCAGGATCCTCGCCATGCGCACCATAATTCCAAGAGGCATATCGCAGATATTGATGATCCTTGAATTCGGACGAAGCCTCCTTGTCGCCTCAGCTACGATCGCAGCCGGATTTGAATAATTGAGCATCCACGCATCCGAACTGTATTTTTCCATGTAGTCCAGAATTTCCAGTATTCCGCCGATGGATCTCATGCCGTAGGCAATACCTCCCGGACCGCAAGTTTCCTGTCCTACTACCCCGTATTTCATCGGAATTTTTTCATCTTTTTCACGCATTGCATATTTTCCAACGCGGATATGTGCCATCACAAAATCTACATCCGTAAATGCATTTTCCGGATCAGCCGTATACCGAAATTCAATCTCCGGGGCACGTTCCTTTAAAAGGATACCGCACGCCCTGGCAATGATTCCCTGACGTTCTTCATCGTTGTCATATAAGCACAATCTACGGATTGGGAACTCCTCCTGATGGTCTAAAAGCATCAGGATAATTCCTGGTGTAAACGTACTGCCGCCGCCTGCTACTGTGATTGAAAATTTTTTCATATCCAACATCTCCTTTTTATTTTTCATATTCTATAATATAGTCTTTTCCTGCCGCTGCTTTTCCGGTCCTACATTTCAAGTTTGCCACTTCATCCGCATTCGTTATAATCATCGGCGTATATAAAGGCGTTTCTCCTTTTACCAATGATTCATCCACCTTGCAAAGCGGAGTCCCTATCTGGACTTTGTCCCCTGGTTTTACCAAGGCTTCAAAGCCCTTGCCCTGAAGGTTTACCGTTTCTAAGCCAATATGTATCAAAATCTCTGTTCCGTCTTCTGCCACAATCGCATATGCATGTTTTGTTTCCGCAACTACTGCAACCTCACCCGCTGCAGGAGCAACCACCAAAGTATCGTCAGGAATAACTGCTACCCCTTCCCCCATTACTTTTTGAGAGAACACATCATCCGGCACTTTCTCCAGAGGAATTGCCGTTCCTGTCTGGGCTGCATACAGGCATCTTTTTTCCGTTTTCTGCACCTTCCTTTCCGTGGTGTCATTTACATCATTCTTCTCTGCCGCATCCGCATATTCTGTCGGCAGAATATTTTTTGCCATACATTCCTCGAACTGATCTCTTACCTTCGGCACTTTAAGTCCTACAATTACCTGTATTGCTGTGCCGTTTTTGCTAAGGCCATGTGCGCCTATCTTCTTGAATTCTATTTCAGGGCGTACACGAGAAGCGTCTTTCACATTGACCCGGAGTCTTGTTGCACAGTTTGTAACATCGATAATATTATCCTTTCCGCCTAAGAAAGCCAAAATCTGTGCGGCATATCCCAGTTCACCGCCTCCTGCCTGTTTTTCCCGATAATCCTTCTTTGTATAGAGCCTGGCATCCTCGCCATCTTCTTCACGCCCCGGCGTAAGGAAATTGAACTTTTTAATCAGGAACCGGAACACAAAAAACCAGATCAGGGAAAAGGCCAGCCCTACAATTACCTGTATGACATATGTCTGCCAATGGTTTTTACCGCATGGAATCCAGTTCAGGGAAAGCCACGCAATCAATCCGTTTCCAAAAGCACCGGATACGCCCACCGCATACATTACAGCATTGATACACGCACAAAGCAGCGCATGGACAACAAACAGTACAGGAGCAATAAACAGAAATGTAAATTCGATCGGCTCCGTGATTCCTGTCAGCATTGCAGTAAGCGCCGCCGGAATCATAAGTGCCAGAACCTGTTTTCTTTTTTCCTTCTTTGCCGTGCTGTAAAATGCTAATGTAATTCCGATTGGCGCAAATACCTTCGCATTACCGAACAGCTCAAACCCGCCTGCCGGAAAAAGTTCCTTCAATGGCACAGTGCTGTCTGCAAATTCACTTAAATGTAATGCCCAATAAGCCTCTATTCCGCCCGGAACAACCGCAGAGTCTAACGTAAATGGCGCATAGATAAAGTGGTGCAGGCCTGTGGGAAGAAGAATCTTTTCGCAGAATGCATACAGCCCTACTCCGACTGTTCCACTGGCTTTGAAGAAATCCTGCAGCATATAGATTGCTGCCTGCACTTTCGGCCATAACCCGGCGAAAATGAATGCCACTGGTATCATTACAAAAAATCCGATGATTACTACAAAACTTGATCCCGAAAAAATACCAAGCCAGTCAGGAAGCTCCTTGTCAAAATAACGGTTATGTATCCATACGACAATCCCTGCAATAATCAAAGCCCCAAACATACCCGTATCCAGGCTTTTGATCCCACAGATTGATGCCAGACCGCTTGTTCCTCCAACCTCCGCCGTATAATCCACGCCGAAAAACGATCCCCAAAACTGTAACACTGCTGCCAAAAAATAATTAAATGTTACATAAATAACAAATGCCTCTAACACGCATCTTGCATTCTGCTTCTTTGCCAAGCCAATGGGAAGCCCGATTACAAACAACAGCGGCATTTGCCGGAACACCATCCATGCACCTTCCTGAATCATGTACCATATCTGATACCAGAAATGTCCCTCTGCTGCCATTGAACCGAATATAGACGCGTTTAAAAATAACGTTGACAGTCCTACCATAATACCGGCAAAAGAAAATAGCAGGACTGGTGTAAACATTGCGCCTCCAAAGCGCTGTACTTTTTGCATTACTCCTTTCAAAGCATTTCCTCCTCAATTTAATTTATTTTCAGCCAGACGTCTTTGCTTTTTGCACCCTCATTTTAGTGCATGAAAAAGCATATTTCAATACGGTTTCCGGTTTTACTTCCCATGTGCATCTTTCATACATCTGCACACTTCTTGTACATACGCACACATTTCCATATATAAAATGCTCAAATTCTTCTGCTTATCAGCTTTAGAATTTAAGCATTTTTACAACATCGTGTACATCCATGTTCAGATTTCTTCACGCCTGCGTTTTATGTACAACATATATTTTATACATAGGATTTCGATGATATTGAAATAAGAACTACAGGTTTCAAAACTTACACTGCCCCTGCGCACAAATGGATTCGGCTGAATATATAAATTTGCGCGGCTAAAACGTGATAGTGCATTGTCGCTCAATCTCGTAATCGATACTGTATACACGCCTTTGAGCCGCATAGTTTTTGCCGCAAACACAGCGGGTTCTGTTTCCCCTGATAAAGAAATCATGATAACAACGTCATTGGCATTCATATCTTCCAATGCCATTGCAAGCTCGCTTCTTCCATAAAGCGTAACAAAAAATCGATTCACGCCCATAAACATTCTTTTGAGCAGTTGTGCTGCCGCATACTGGCTTTCCCCCGTTCCAAAAACAAAAAGCCGTTCCGCACAAAATATATGTTCGCAAATCTCATCCATATTCATATCTTTTGCCGCCTGAATGTCCCTGACAAAATTATTACAGACATCTTCAAGAAGAAGCTTACCCTGAGAGCTGTCTTTTTCACACTCTAATTTCAGGTGGAGCTTAAATTCACGGAATCCCTCAAAAGAAAGCTTTTGTGTAAATCTTGAGATTGTTGTTCTGGATATACAGCATATTTTCGCCAATTCTTCAATAGAGATATCACAGCATTTCTTCTTATTTTCCTGAATATACTGCCAAATCATCTTATCATTTTCATTTAATTTATCATAATTTTTATTTACCAGTTCTTCCAGCCTCATAATATGCTCCTTAACTTACCATTTTTTTATATTCTGTAGTTTCCTCTTTCTATTCTATAAAAAAATGTTCTATATTTCCAAATTGTATTTTACACTATTTTCTCCATTTAGTACACCCACTAAATAGACACCTCCGCGTTGACACTCAAATTTATGTTACAGTTCACGGCCCGACCGGCCGCGAACTGTAACGCATCCAGCCCATTGAAAAGTCGCCTGACGGCGAGGGGCTGGATTGCCCGCCCCATCACTGAATTGGCCGGATGCCGTGCAGCAAGTGCACGACACCGTGTGAACAGTAACTTTCCACTTGCCCTCCCGCCAAAACAGAGGTAAAATACGATACCAGGTCAGGAGGGATTGGCGCAAATTTTTCCGGGGCTGGAAGACGGATTGGTTTTCGAAAGGAGGCCGACATATGTGCCGGCTGGTAAATGTCAAAACAAATTTTAATACCGAGATTGAAGTAGCTGATATAAAAAAAGAAGTGGTTGAAAATATCATTGAAGCAGCCGGCGTATGTTCCAGAATCTGCCAGATCATTCTGTTTGGCTCTGTAATCGAAAGCAGATGTACGGAAGATTCTGATGTCGATATGTTGGTGATCAGCGATACACCCCGTTCAAAATTGTATAAAGATAAAGGGTATCAGGAATTTCTAAGAAGGCTGCATGAAAAGGATGATTACGATCAACTGTACGATGTGATCTGCGTTCATAACCAGGAAGAACTGCACCGGAATCAAAATACAACCAGACTGTTCCGCAATGTTTTAGAGGACGGTAAACTTCTGTACAAAAGCCCTGCGGCGTTTAGGCTGAAATAACCGCCGGCCTGCAGCAAAACATCACCGGAATCATCACACAAACGCGAAAAAAAGCCGGTTTTCTTGATCCGACTTTTTTCCCAAACATTCGGAAGACCATCCCCCACTTTTGAGCCCCCGCCTTCCGAATGTCTCAATATTTCTTCATATTGCGCAGCGACGCCGGAGACACCCCGTAGCACTGCTTGAATTTCCGGTAAAAATAACTGGTATCCGGATACCCGACTTCCTTGGCAATGTCATTGATCTTCATATTCGTATTCAAGATCAGATCCTTTGCGATCTTATTTTTCGTGTTGCTCAGATACTGGGTAAAAGAGCACCCCACCTCCTTCTGGAAAATCTGCCCCAGATAGGACGCGTTCATATGGTATTTGTACGCCAGCGTTTTCAGGTTCATGTCCTCTTTGTAATTTTTCCGGACCTCCTCCATGATCTGCTTCACCACCGGCGTGTACTGGGAATCCTCGGTATGGAGGTAAAGGATGATTTCCGTGATCTCCGAAATGAAAATGGTTTTCAGCCCGAAAATGTCGTCCGCCTGGTAGATCTTTTCCACCATTTCCGTAAGGGCCTGGAGGTTTCTGGACTGCTCCAGCTTATATTCCACCTTGATGTCCTGCAAAAGAATCGCCATTTTCAGGGCAAGCTGGTACAGGACATCCACATCCACCTCGGATTTCAGGTTATTGATGAAAAGATCCTCAATATAGTTCAGCGCGCCTTCCTTGTCCTTTTTCAGGATCATTTTCCGAAGAAGGTTCTCATCAATGGCCACGTCCTGGTTCTTCCGTTCCTTGATGTAGCTCTCCGTAATGCAGGAGCCGTAGCCTTCCAAAAGCCTGTATTTCTGCAGCCTGGAAATGATCTTGTAGGACGGCGGCAGCTCCTGGTACTCCCGGATCGGCGGGCCGATCGTAATGAAGCTCATGATGCCGAAGGAGCTTTCCAACTGATTCTGAAATGCCCGGAAAATCTCGGACGCCTCCTGGCTGCCTTGAAGAATACCTTCCCGTTCTTCGTATAAGAGCAGAAACAGCGTGTCCGGCGACAGATAAATGGTTTTCAGCTTCCGGGGCAGCTTCTGCAGCCCGATCAAAACGTCCTGCATGCCGTCCCTGGCTTCCAGGCTGTCGGCATCGATCTTCATCATGGCCGCCGTGACGGATTCCTCCGGGCCGATCTCCGGCAGCATCCTGAGAAAGGTCTCCGCCTCGTTTTTGTCCAGCTTCCCCTTGAGAAATCTGTGCCAGCCGATCTTGTCCTCCATGCTCCCCGCCTTTTCCCTGGCAATCTCGTCAAAATGCTCCGCCGCATGGATCAGCGCCTGTTTCAGCTGTTCCTCATTGACCGGTTTCAGGATGTACTCCTCCACGTCCAGCTTCAGTGCGGTCCTGGCGTATTCAAATTCATCATAGCCGGATAAAATGATGCACCTGGTCCTGGGATTGATCTTCCGGATCTCCTCTAAAAGCTCCAGGCCGTTCATCAGCGGCATCTCCACGTCCGTCACCACGATATCCGCAGGTTCCCTGCTGAACATCTCCAATGCCTCCCGCCCGTTGTGGGCCATGGAAACCACGGTCATGGAAATCTCTTCCCAGTCAATGATACAGCGTATCCCCTGGAGGATAAACTCCTCATCCTCAACTAACATTACCTTTTTCATGCTCTTCCCCTTCTTCTGCACAACCGCCCACCCGGTCTTTGCCCGCGTCTTCCTCCGCTTTGGCCATCAGTACCACCATCAGCCCTTTGGGCTGTACCGCCTCCAGATAGATCCCGTACTTCTCACCATAGACCGCCTTGAGCCTCCGGTTTACATTATGGATACCGATGGATTCATTCCGCTTTTTCGTCCCGGCCTGTTCCTGTGGTTCCCGGCCCTTCTCTGATTCCGGTTTATTCCGCGGATTTTCTCCGTTCTGCCTCTCCGTCTTCGCATTCTCCCGCAGCTTTTCTCCGTTCCGCCTCTCCGCCTTCGCATTCTCCCGCGGATTTTCTTCGTTCTGCCTCTCCGCCTTCGCATTCTCCTGCGGATTTTGCCCGTTCTGCCTCTCCGTCTTCGTATTCTCCCGCAGCTTTTGCCCGTTCCGCCTCTCCACCTTCGCATTCTCCCGCAGCTCCCTGTTCATCTGCGCCAGCTTCTCCGGGTCCATGCCCCGGCCATTATCTTTCACATAGAGAAACAGCGTGTCCCCTTTTTTCTCCCCGCGGACCTGCACCAGATTGTCCTGCCGCTCCCGCTCGATGCCGTGGATAAAATAATTTTCCATCACAGGCTGGAGCACAAATTTGATAATAGGCAGGGACAAAAGCTCTGCCGGGCATTCCACCTCCGACCGGAAACACCCCTGATAGCGGTACTCAAACAATTCCAGATACTGCTTGCAGTAGTCCAATTCCTGCCCCAGGGTGATCACATCGGCCTCCTTTAACTGGCTTCGGAACAGGACCACCATGCTGTACAGCATTTTTCCCACTTCCCGGTCCCCGTTGCAGATGGCCTTCATGCGGATCGCCTCCAGGGTATTGTACAGGAAATGTGGGTTGATCTGGCTTTGGAGCGCCTGCATCTGGGCATTTTTCCGCTCGATTTCCTCCAGATAGCTTTTTTCGATATAGAGCTCCAGCTTTTCACACATCCCGTTAAAATTGTCCGCGATCATGTCCAGCTCGTCCTCTTTTTTCCCGGTTTCCAGGCGCACCTGAAAATCCCCGGTGGTCACCTGGTTCATGGCGTCCAGGATGGCTTCCACCCGCCCGGCAAACCGTTTCGCATAATAGTCCACAAAGAAGATCCCGATCACGCCTGCCGCCGCCCCCGCTGCCAGGATGGCCAGAAATGTGGTCCAGGGCAGACGGGCGGCCTGCCGTTCATCCAGAAATGTATGGATCTGGTATTCCCCCGCCGACTGGCTGCGCACAAAATAGTGCCGGTCCTCAAGCCGAAGGGCATAGTCCGCTCCCTCCGGGGACTGGAAGATCACCTGGTCCTCCCCGAAAACAACTGCCATTTCCGCAAACGGGCTGAAGCTGCGGATTTTTTCCAGCGCCTGCTCCGCCTCAAATGTAAACACCATGCAGCCAGCCGGTTCCATCGTGTTCATTTCCCGGACTTCCTTCACATAGACAAGCTTCCCCGGCACGCAATACTCCTGATTCTGAATCTGGGCCAGCCGCACCTGCCCGTCCTTCCCCGGAAAGACGATTTTCTCCGGGCGGCATTCTGTCAGCTGCTGCGTCTCATAACTGACCAGTTCTATTTTTTCCAACTCAGAATACGCCTCAAATGCCTGGTTCATAAAGTAAAAGACACTCTTATATACCAGCTCCTCCGAGGAAATGTAGCGTCTCAGGGAATACTGCTGGTATTCCTCCGGTTCCAGCCGGAAATACTGCAGGAGATCCTCCAGCTCCGACTGGGAGCGGTAGAGGTCCCGGTGGAGGTAATCCGCAATCTGCTCCACCCCTTCCGCGTAGGCAAGCGCTTCCCCGCTGATCCGCTCCAGCTCCTCCCGGCCGTTTTCCAGCAGCCTGCCTCTGGTGGCGGACATAAAGTAAAGGACCAGAGCCGCCACAATGCAAAGCACCATCGCGGTATAGGTCCGAAACATTTTCAAATACAGTTGTTTTGGTCTTTTCTTCTCCATGCGCCTGCCTCCAGCATCCGAAAGATCTTCTGATTTATAAATACTACCACAAAACCATACAGGCTGACAACAAACAATACACCGATTCCCGCCTGAACCTCCAGAAGCATCAGGACAAATGCCAGTGTCGCCGTATTTCCGAAGGTCAGAAGCGGCTGGCCGATGCACAGCACCAGCGCCCCCTTCCAAATATCCCGGATGCTCATGTCATATCTGGAGGCCAGCAGGTACAGATCCGGCGTCATCAAAAGGCTCACCGCAAACAGCAGGATAAACAGAAGGGCCAGCAAAAATACCGGGCACTGAACCGTGAAGAACCGGATATTCGTCCAGAACATCCCGACCATCCATGCCTGGATCGCCGCAACGCCCAGCTTTTTCAGAAACCCGTCCTTATACCCTGCCCAATAGTCTTTCCAGGCCGAGACTTCCGTCCCTTTGAGCATTCGGTTCATGGAAAAGAACACCCCGCACAGCGCCGGCCCCGCAGGAACCGCACAGAGCAGGAAGAGGGGCAGGAAGGTCTCTGCCTGGCTGATTCCCACAAACACAAAAAACAGCAGCAGGGGAAGATTGGACCCCCAGAAAAACAGATTGACCAGCAGAAAATAGATAATTTTCTCGCACGCTCCCATAATTTTTTCTATATGAAATAGTTCTCCAAGCATCGTAAATCCTCCCGTTCTTTTTTTGTACATTGATCCGAAACGGCAGGCAGTCCCGAAGTCTGCCGTTTCGGATCGATTTTTTCAATTTCCGCCGTTCTCAAAGCTGAAATAAGATCGTCTTAATTTCGTAAGGATGGAGCTCCAGCCTGACTTCGCCTCCGTCAAATGCCGACAGCGGCTGTTCCATCAGGCTTCCTTCCGCCCATGCCCGGTATGCAAATGCCGGCTTCACCGTTACATTCTGCCTTGCCCCTGCAAAATCGTGGAACCGCACCACCAGATACTGTCCGTCCTCGGAGCGTTTTACGGCGTCGATCTCCACCTGTGCATTGTCCACGGTGAAGAAGCTTGCGCTCTCTGCCTGCTCCGCCCCTTTAAACACATCCGCCGGGTTGTTCAGGGCATATCCGGACTGAACCACCTGCCCCTCCACAAAGTCTCCCTTGTGGGGAAGCAGCGCATAGGTAAACTGATGCTTTCCAAGATCCTGAAGATGATCCGGCTGCAGCCCCGACCGAAGCAGGGAAATGCGCATCACGTTGTCCTTCACGTCATACCCGTATTTGCAGTCGTTTAGGAGCGCCACCCCGTAGTTCCTCTCCGACAGGTCCGCAAACCGGTGTCCCACGGATTCGAATCTGGCCTGATCCCAGCTTGTATTCCAGTGGTTGGGCCGGCGCACGTTGCCGTACTGGATGTCGTAGGTCGCATAGGTACTCCGCACGTCCACCGTAAATGCCGCCTTAAACAGCTGCTGCCGTTCCTGGAGATCCACGTCCGTCCGGAAATCAATCCTTCTGTCAAAACGGTACAGGATCATATCCTGGGAAATGGATGTGTTCATGTACTTCCATTCCATGTGAACCACCAGCCGCAGCGGCCCCTGGCAGGTCACTTCAAAGGCGGTCAGATCCGTAACCTCCCGCATTTTCTGCTGATAGAAAATGTCAATGTCCCAGGCGTCATTGTCCAATGGCTTATCCTCAAATACCTGCAGGACGTTTCCCCGCTCTCCCGGCGCCAGCACTTCCCGCGCTTCCTGCTTATCATACAGCCGGGTAATCTGCCCGTAATCATTCAGGGTGATTGAGTAAAACGGGGTTTCCAGTTCCTTTCCATGAACCGTGAATATACGCTGGCCTGTTTGATCCATTCCGTCTGCAGCTTCTTTAGCCTTCACCTCAGATCCCTTTGCCTCTGCGGCGGTTCCCTCTTTACAGAACAGGACTCTCCGATGCCCCATGGAGGGCACATCCGGTACCTGTACATAGTACATTCCATCCCCCTGCTGGGAGGGAAGCACGTTTCCTGCCCCGTCGGTGAATACCCCGCTCGCTGTTTCCGGGATTTCCGCCAGAATATCCGACTTCCATCCGGACGCGTTGTAAACGGTATAGGCATCCTCCGCATTTTGCAATACCTGATCCCGGTAATCCGCGATGACTTCCTCCCCGATCTGCCGAACCATTTCATAATCCCTGCGGGAATCCTCATACACCTCATGGATTGAGGAGCCGGGGATGATATCATGGAACTGGTTGGTCAGGATCATTTTCCATCCCTTTGTCAGCTTTTCCTGCTCTGCCCCGTCCAGGTTCTCTTTCCCCACAGCCGCCATGGCGGTGAGCCATTCCGCCTTCCGGTAGAGCAGCTCCATTTTCCGGTTCATGCGCTTGTTATAGCCCTGGCTGGTGTATGTACCCCTGTGGTATTCCAGGTACAGCTCCCCGTCCCAGGTATGAACATACTGCTCCGTATCTCTCACATTCTCTTTTAATTTCCGAAAATACGCGCCTGCCGTGGATGTCTTTACATTGGGCAGGCCGGGGATTTTATCCAGCCTTCTTCTGGCTTCCAGCAGATCCCGGTTCACACCGCCGCCTCCGTCTCCGTATCCAAAGGAGATCAGCAGATCCTTGTTCATTTCCTTCTCGCTGTAGGAATCCCATACCCCCTTCACGGTCCGGCCGGTCAGAAGGCCGTTGTAGGTATAGAACCAGGAGTCAGGCCCGTTCCACGGTTCCGGAGTGGTGATAAAATGGGTCAGCACCTCGGAGCCGTCCATCCCTTTCCAGCGGAAGGTATCGTGGGGCATCCGGTTGTACTGGTTCCAACTGATCTTCGTGGTCATAAACATGTCGATCCCGGATTTTTTCAGGATCTGGGGCAGCGCCCAAGAATAGCCGAACACGTCCGGGAGCCACAGGTATTCCACGTCTTTTCCAAATTCCTCTTTCAGGAAACGGCTGCCGATCAGGAGCTGGCGGGTCAGGGATTCCCCGCTGGTCAGGTTGCAGTCCGCCTCCACCCACATGCCGCCGTCTGTCTCCCAGCGGCCCTCTTTCACGCGCTTTTTGATCTCTTCGTAGATTTCCGGAAAATCTTCTTTAATATATTCGTAAATCTGCGGCTGGGTCTGGAGGAAGATATACTCCGGAAACAGTTCCATCATGCGCAGCACCGTGGAAAAGGAGCGGGACGCTTTCTCATGGGTGTGCTTGAGCCGCCAGAGCCACGCCATGTCGATGTGGGTGTGCCCCACGCAGTGAACGTTGATCCTGGACTCTTTTCCCATGCCGTCAATCTTTTCATTGAGAAGCTCATCTGCCTGTCGGACGGTTTCGTAAAATACTTTGCTCCCCGGGTAAGACCAGTCAATGCAGTGGCTGGCCTGATCCAGCGCAGTCCGCAGGTCGTATTTCACAGGATCTCCATTGTCCAGTTGGCCGACTGTGTCCAGGATCAGGGAACCCAGATAATAGAGGTCGTCTGTCTGTTCATCCAGACAGGCCAGATCCGCCCGTTTGATCTTGTGCTCCTGCTCCCTGGGCACGCCGCCGCCCTCCAGCCCGGACCAGAGCCGGAAGGTCAGGCTGAAGCGTTTTCCGCACAGCTCTTCCGGAAAAAACACTTCCATGTGGTTGATATCCACTCCCTGGTAAGGCTTTTCGTTGATGTAGCACATGGCCTCAAAGCCGGAGTTGTTGCCTGCCCCGGTCTTGCCGAAGTCAAAGATTCCGACCACCCGCTGCCCCTTCCATTCCTCCGGGATCTCAACCTCTTTGTGCATCCAGAGATAACGGTCCCGGCCGGACCAGCAGTCTCCTACCCGGATGGTGTCCCAATCGTCAAAGCAGACCGGCACCTCCGGGTTGACCACGCCCTGCACATCCTCGCGAACCGCAAATTCTTTCAGTTCTCTGACATCCCGGTATCTGTAGTTTTTTACTTCATTGATTCTTCTGTCTAATTTTCTGTCTGTGTGAAACATCTCTGTATGAACCTCCATATCTTATTTTTTATAGCAATTATAATATTTTATCTTGATAATTTTCTGCCTGTTCATTCAGGTAGAAAATTTTCAGGCGGCTATCTTGTTACTGTTCGCTCCTGGACCGTGCACTACGCTGCACGGTCACAGGCAGTATCGTACTGGGGCCGGAATCCGGCTGTTACAGTTCACGGCCCAACCGGCCGCGAACTGTAACGCATCCAGCCCATTGAAAAGTCGCCTGATGGCAAGGAGCTGGATGCCCGCCCCATCACTGAATTGGCCGGATGCCGTGCAGCAAGTGCACGGCACCGTGTGAACAGTAACGCTATCTTTCCAGCTGATATCCAAGGTAATCCAAAAACAACTCCGCATACATGGCATTTGCCCAGGAAAACCAGTCTCTCGTGTACTTGCTGTCATCCTCGCAGGAGAATCCCTCGTGCATCACGCCCTTCCCTCCTGTGGTGGCCGCCATGGTCCGAAGGATCTCCAGCTTTTCCTCCCTGCTCCTGCAGGTCAGCCCCTGAACAGCCAACGCGATATGCCAGATATAACCCGGGGGCGTATGCGGGCTTCCGATCCCTGCCGCCTTTGCGCCCTTGTAGTAAAACGGGTTGGCCTCGCTCAAAATGTAGCGCCTGGTATTCTCCGCCGTTTTGGGATCCGCCGGATACCCCAGGTAGTCCATGGCAAGAAGGCTGGGCACATTGGCGTCATCCATCAGCTCGTACATACCGAACCCGTCCGCTTCATATGCGTAGATCATACCCGCCTCTTCCGTATACGTCCTGCCCTCCCGCTCAACAGCCTGCCGCAGTTCTTCCCGAAACGCCCCGGCTTCCTGTTCCAGTTCCGGGTCAGAAAATAACTTCGCCGCCAGTTCTTCCAGATACCCCATGGCCACCGCCGCAAACATATTGGAGGGGATCAGATATCCGTAGGTGCAGGCATCGTCGCTGGGCCGAAAGCCCGACCAGATGAGTCCGGTTCCCGATCTGACCAGCGCCCCCTTCCCATCCCTGGAAAGTGTGTCACGGAACAGCGGGCTTTTCCGCCTGAACCGATATCCAGACTTCTCTTCGTGGAACTGCTCTGTCCGGAATACCTGAAAGATCCTCCGGATCCCTTCATGAAAATTCCGGTCAAACTGGGAGGTACATCCTGTATTTTTCCACAGGAGAAAAGCAAGCTGGATCGGATAGCAGAGGGAATCCACCTCAAACTTCCTCTCCCACACCCAGGGATCCTGCCCCGGATCGTCCTTCGACCAGCACGCCCCATCCGGCGACTCGTTAAATGCATTGGCATAGGGGTCGATGCAGATGTACTGAAACTGTCTCCGGACCACCCCGGCGATCAACTCCCGAAGCGCTTCCTCTTCCTTTGCCTGAACGATGTACGGCCGCAGCTGGGCCGCCGAGTCCCGCAGCCACATGGCCGGGATGTCCCCTGTGATCACATGGACCGTGCCGTCCCCCATATTCCGGACAGCTGTATCCAGTGTGTTGGTATAGCAGTTTATAAATATTTCCGTCAGGCCGGGCCCGCATTCCTCCTGCCCCTGCCGCCGGATCCGTTCTAAAAAAGCATCCATTTTTGTTTGATCTCCTTTTTTAAATGGTCTGGTCAGTAAAGAACTGTACTGGTCATGATTTGATTGTAACAGGGGTTTGAAAAAGAAACCAGTGTAATAAATATAGAAATCCTGTCTATTTCCTATGTGAAGTCAAATATCCATGTAAGTATACCCAAAGGGCATCCCCTCATTCTTGTCCCTGCGGGATTGACGAAGATAACACGAGTGTTAGAGGTACATAAACAAATCCAGAGACAAATATGCTGAAAATATGGATAGTTATATTTGCAGGTCAGAAAATAGTTATATTAAATTTGTTGACACCTAATATGACACCACCTATAATATAGAATAGGAGGTATTCAAGATGTCAAAATGGGATAAACTATTAACACGTATTTGTGCTTTGCAAAAAGATATTAGATTCGATGAATTATGTAAGGTATTGGAAAGTTATGGTTATGAGATGAAGACTCCGAAAAGTGGAAGCAGCCATTGTACATTTAGAAAATCAGGATGTCGGCCTATTACTATTCCAAAGCATGAGCCAATTAAGAAAGTATATGTGGAGATGGTTAAACAAATTGTAGAGAGTGAGGCGATAAATGATGAAAACCTTAGCTGATTATATGGAAATGTCTTATCGTATAGAGATTGTAGAAGACAAAGATGAGGGTGGCTTTGTGGTTTCTTATCCGGATCTTCCGGGATGTATTACTTGTGGTGAAACAGTGGAATCTGCGGTGTTAAGTGCGCTAGACGCAAAACGAGCATGGCTTGAAGCTGCACTTGAAGAAGGAATAGAAATTTATGATCCAGACAATTTAGATGATTATTCAGGACAATTTAAATTAAGGATACCTCGAAGTTTGCACAGGCTATTGGCAGAACATTCCAAAAGAGAGGGAATAAGTATGAATCAGTATTGTGTATATTTGCTTTCCAGGAATGATGCTATTTATTCAAAATGAGTGTTATCGTGAGGCTATAGAAAAACAATATAGAAGACACAGCCCACTATACCGTAACTATACAGGGTAAAAATCCATCTATGTATCTATAATACTGGAGGTAGTGACTTCGTCCGATAAGGTACGTCCTACTTGTCTCGCTGCTGCGCGGGAATAAAAAAGGCTGTCTGGGCAGGAAATCTTCACACAATATATCGTGTAAATCTATCCTGTCCTGACAACCCTTTCTGCATCCGCCAGCAGCACGGATGCTTATTTTACAGCAGTCTTTCTATCTATCGTTTCCTGCTCCCACTCCTTTTTTCTCTTATGGGCCGCAAATGCCCTGATTCCAACTACATATATTCCCGATGCGGCACATATGGCCGCAACTCTTATTTTGCTTTCTAACGCTTCATTTTCCAGAGCCTTCATCCCGCCCGCGTTATAAAAAGTGATAAACATCATGGCTCCAAAAAGACCGATTCCTGCCAGGCCTTCTATCCAGGGATTGGAATAACGGTATTTCCTGGCCGGAAGCTTTTCATCCAGATACCAGAGAATACCGGCCAAAATACCGGCCATCATCCAGCAGAGGATATTTGCCCCGTCAAATCCGGGGAGCCACTGGCCTTCCGGCTTGATAAAAAATGGAATGAAAAATATAAGGATCGCGATAACCGTCAGAAGATGTATCACGATCTGGAATCCGATCAATTGATGTTCATCGATCGTCCGGATCAGCAGTTCATCCGTTTCCTTTTGATACTCTTCTGCTCCCATCTTCTTTCCGGCCAGAATTTCGCTGACACTGATCCCAAACAGGCCGCATAGCGGTTCAATCAGGCTGATATCCGGCAGCGATCTTCCGGTATCACATAGTTAAAGATATTGGTATCATTCAATCAATTTTGCCGATAAAGCGGTAGAAGATTTCTACCTCCTGTTCCCGGCTTCCGTCCTCA
The DNA here is from genome assembly GCA_000403295.2 of Lachnospiraceae bacterium M18-1. Taxonomy (GTDB): domain Bacteria; phylum Bacillota; class Clostridia; order Lachnospirales; family Lachnospiraceae; genus Schaedlerella. Next base: position 785,109 of record KE159610.1, read on the forward strand.
CCTTTGACCGCTTCATGGACAACGATTTTTTCAATCAGCATATTCAAAAGTTCGGCGGTCAGTTCTGTTGGATTGACGCACTCTTTCATCAAGGCAATCCATTTTTCTGCGTCTACGGCGTTCTGGCTTTCAGTGGCGATAGCGGATTGAAGCTGTTCAATCTTTTCGTCCAGTTCAGCCTGTTCGCTTTGGTACTTCCCGGACAGCATAGAGAAGTTGTATTCCGTGATACGCCCCGCCGCCCAGTCCTCATACATCCGGGCAAACAAAGTATCGACTTCGGCTTTTCGCTTCTCTGCCTTTTTCAGTTCTGCGGCCTGCTTCTTTCTTGCGGCAGCCTGTCCCTTATCAGTGGCATTTAACAGCTGCTTCAAGAGCCGTTCTTCATCATGCTGTACCAGCCCCGACCAGTATTGCAGACGGGAGAGGACATAGGCATAAAGCACATCATAACGGATATAGTGCATGGAGCATTGGCGTGTGCCCTGCCCGTACTTGCTACAATGATAATGGCCGTAAGGCTTGCTGTTCTGCCTGTTCTCCCCATAGGACAGCGACCAGCCGCAATCCGCACATTTTACCAATCCGGAAAAAATCTGCGTTGTACCATCCTTGCACTTCCTGCGGCGGTTTGCTATCTGCTCCTGTACCTGCCGGAAAACCTGCTCGCTGATAATCGGCTCCTGCGTGTTCTCCACCCGCACCCATTCACTTTGGGGCTTGCGTACCCTCCGCTTGTTCTTAAAGGAAATGTTCGTTTCCCGGTAATGAATGGTATGGCCGATATAGGTTTCGTCTTTCATAATGCTCTTGACCTGGGCTATCGTCCATGCGTAGCTTTTTTCCTCCGGCGCACCCGCATAGATGTTTGCAAAAGTCCCGTCACGCTGGAAGTTGATAAATCCCGGTGTGGGAACCTTTTCCGCAATCAGTATTCTTGTGATACTGGCCGCCCCTCTGCCATGAATAGCAAGGTCAAAAATCTTCTCCACTATCCAGCGGGTTTCCTCGTCGATTATCAGCTTGTTTTTGATTTCCGGGTGTTTCCTGTACCCGATGGGAGCATAGGCGCCGATACGCTGTCCTGTGGCAAACTTTGCTTTGAAAGCGGCCTTTACCTTGCGGCTTGTATCTTTCGCAAACCATTCATTGAACAGGTTTTTGAACGGGACAAAATCGGAAAGCCCTTTCTCTGTGTCCTCATTCTCCGCAACGGCGATGTAGCGAACCCGTTTCTCCGGGAACAGAAATTCCAGATAGTAGTCCATCATCACATGTTCCCGCCCGAAACGGGACAGGTCTTTCGTGACAATGCAGTTTACTTTTCCGGCTTCCATATCGTCCATCATGCGCTGAAAATCCGGCCGTTCAAAGTTCGTCCCCGACCAGCCATCGTCCACATACTCACCGACTACATGAAGCCCCTGTTCCTTTGCGTACTGTTGCAGGATTGTCCGCTGTGTTTCAATGCTTACGCTGTCACCATAGTTTTCATCGTCCCGGCTCAATCTCATATAAAGCGCCGTGTTGTAAATCGTAGTATTGTAAGGTTGTTTCACCGTTAAAAATCCTCCTTCTAAAGAAACAACCCACGCTTACAATACTTTTGCTCTATGGCAATTATATCATAAGCGTGGGCGTGTTATCAATGATGGGCTATCAGGTTGAAGCGGCTTTTTCTGCGGTATGCCGCACCACATCTACAATCAGATCACCGAGGGGCTTCCCGCCTGCGGCGAAGTGTTCGGAGATTTTTATACGGTTGTTCCCACATACAAAATACTGCGTGCCGTTCTCTGCTTGTATGACCTGCCCTGTCCGGGGTGTGAAAATATCGCTTTCGCTTTTTGCCATCCAGTGTCCTCCATATTCAGTTTTCAAGGTACAATGCCGCACAAAGGCGGCGAAAATTTCTGCTTATATCTATCACCTTTCCTTTACCGTGTGCCGCTGCTGACGTTTCAGTTCCGCCAGTATATCCGGCGGGATACGGTCAACCAGCCGCTGTAAATTGTCCAGTTCGCTTTTCAGCTTTGCCCGTTCCATCGTATCTTTCATCTTTCCTTTTTCGCTGGCCTTTGCCCTTGCTTCCAGCTTCTCATTCTCCGCCAACAGGTCATTGATTGTGACCTTGTACTTTTTCAGTTGCCCGGAGAAGTTCTCCATCTGCGGGAACCACTTTTTCAGCATGGAGAGGGCTTCCTCTTTTTTCTTTCCGGCGTTCAGCGGGTTAATGCCGTCAAGGGCGGCTTCAATGGCTCTTGCCTGCCGGGAGAGGGAAACCGCCTGTTTGAAAATCCGGGTGGGGATATGCTTCCGGCCTGTCTTGCTGGCACTTTCCCCACGCTCCAAGTCGGGATATTTCTCCACCATATAGGCGTGAAAATCGTCCTGCCACTTCGTCAGGTTTGCCCGGTTGCCGATAATCTCCTTAGCGCACAGGCGGTTGTCCTTTGTCAGCGGAACAAAGGTCAAATGCAGGTGGGGCGTTTTCTCGTCCATGTGTACCACCGCCGACACGATATTTTCCCGTCCTACCCGGCCAATGAGGAAATCTGCCGCCCTTTGGAAGAACGCCTGTATCTCTTTTGGGGATTTCCCCTTGAAGAACTCCGGGCTGGCGGTTATCAGCGTATCGACAAACCGTGTGCTGTCTTTCCTCGTCCGGCATCCAGCCTGCTCGATACGGCTCTGAATGAAGTGGTAATAGCGTCCCTCCGGCTTGACGATATGGAAGTTGTATTTACTCCGGCTTGTGTCAATGTCGGGGTTGCTGGCGTATTGTTCTTTCTGTCTTTCGTGATGGGCTTCCAGCGGCCTTGCCGGGTTGCCCTTGTGCTTCTCAAACCGCAAAATTGCGTGTTGTGCCATTCTGCTCCTTTCCCCATTCCTTTCCTATCCGGGGTTTTCCACAGGGAAAATCCCGCCGGAATTATCTCTGATACGATAGGAATGGAATGGATATAAATAAATCATTTTAATCTTTGTATTTCTATATACCGTCCGGTTTTCGTACTTCAAGAGGGGCGGTTTCCGTACTTCATGGGTACGGTTTTCAGTCCTCCGGCGTACCAGAACGGGATTTCTTGAAGTCAGTGTTTGGAACCGCTTCATAGGATTTTGGGAAAATGCGGTTGGGTTTTCCACAGCCCTGCTTCTGGATTTCCACCAGTCCGGCGTATTGCAGTTCCCGCAGGGTGTTCACCGCTTTCTGCCGCCCACAGTGGAGCAGGTCAACCACCTCGCAGATGGGGTAATACAGGAAAATCCGTCCGCAGTCATCCGCCCACCCATTCTTGCGGGACAACTCTGTCCGGCGCAGGATAAAGGCGTACAGAACCTTTGCCTCGTTGGACAGGGGCTTGAATGTGGGGGCTTCAAAGAGGAAATTCGGGAGCCGGGTGAAGCTGAACGCCTTTTCCGGCTGATGGATATAGATGGTATTTGTCATAGTGCGTTTTGTGGACGGTTAGAAGCCCGTTTTCCGGGGCGGGCGATACTTTATACCACCTGCCCCGGTTTGGGGCTTGCAAAGCCTGATAAATCAAGGCTTTTTTCGCTCCTAACTGTCCACAGCAGACCTCCTTTTCCGTTCACTTTCTGTTTTCTGCCGCCTGTGAACTCTGGCGGCACAGCCGGGGCAGTATTTTGCCCGGTTGGATTTGGGGACGAACACACCGCCGCAGACCACACAGCGTTTCAAGTCCTTATCCCGGAAAATCTCCGCTTCCAGCGTCCCGTCCAGCGGCAAGACCGCCCAGCGGAACCACTTACAGCAGACCGAGAAAGAAACCGTCTGCGGGCAGGTGCAGGTGTCCCCATCGTCAAGGACAATGCAGTTGCCGTCCTCACAGCAACAGCACTCCCGGCGTATCAGGCTGGCCGCCTGTTTCCTCTGTGCCGGTGTCATGCGGTAAAGGGAACCGTCCGGCCTGCGTTCCAGCGGCGGCAAGTCTTTATAGGGGTTATTTCTCATGCGTTCCCTCCATTTTGCTTTCCGTTGCCGTTTTCCCCGAAAGGATTTCCAGCTTTGGCACGCTCCCCGCAGCTTCGGGACATTTTGTCCCGAAGTCCGGTTCCTTGCGGTGCTTCCCCAGCCGGGGTATTCCTTTTCGGACGGTCATTCTGTTTTCAAGGTGCTGTCCATCGATGAACTATCCTAAGTCTACACGAAAAAAATGCAATCCCCGGAATTTTGCGAGAATTGCATTTTGATGAAGTTTACACTTTGGAAATTGCATTTTTGCAATCATCCTGTATAATGGAAGTATGCGGAGGAGGTGCGTGTCTATGGCTTTACCCGGAACACCCGGACAGCGGATTTCCGATTTATGCAACGGAAACCATATCACACAAAAGGAACTTGCGGAGAAGATAGGCGTTTCCGCTTCCCAGTTGAGCCGCATTGTCAGCGGCGAAACGAGAACGGTCAGCAGTGATATTCTCATAGGTGTGGCAAAGGAATTTAAGGTATCGACAGACTACATACTGGGCTTGTCTACCGTGAGCGTCCGCAAAAGCTACGATATTTCTGAATTAGGCTTGTCCGAGGGAGCCGTGAGGGGGCTTGTGACGGGTGCTGTTGATGTGCAAATACTCAATCGCTTACTGGAACACAGGAATTTTCCCAAGCTGATAGATTTGATACGGATTTATTTTCAGGACACGGCGGCAAAGGGGATAATGGCACGAAACCAGCTTATCGAGATGGCAACGGCTTCCCTGTCCGACCTGATGAAAGAACACCCGGAACACCGGGCGGAAGCAAAGCAGGATTTACAGCTTTTGAACGCTCAGAAGATGGGGGAACATGAAGCGGAGATAGAGAAAATCAAAAATGTGTTCCTTGCTATCCTGCGGGACATTAAGAAAGACATTGACAACGGGGAACAGCCGGGAGAAGCTGTGACCGCCGCTATGTTCCAAGCCATGCGGGACACTATGGCGGAGCAGAAACAAAACCCGCTTTCCATTGACGATGTAACAGCGATGATAGCCGGACAGATCGGACAGCTTGCGCCGATGGACAAAGAAACTGCCGACCTGTTCCAGCAGTTGGCGAAGAAGATGATTGAGCAGGCAGGAAAATAAAACATAAAATTCAAAGGAGATACTTATGGCAACAAAAATATTTGTTCACGGCTCAGGACACAAAGCAACAAGTTGGGAAAAAACAATTTCATACATGACAAACAACGAAGATATTGTATGTCCAAATTTATCCTCCATCCTTGAAGGGAAAGAGGCAAGCTACGAAAATCTATATTCTTCATTTGTAAAATATTGTAACGAATTTGACGGACAAATTCATTTATGCGGTCTTTCATTAGGTGGTATTTTGGCTCTGAATTTTGCTTTGGATTTCCCGCAAAAAGTGAAAACATTAGTTTTAATCGGAACGCCATATAAAGTCCCGAAAGTAGCATTTAGTTTTCAAAATATAATTTTCAGATTTTTACCAAAATCTATTTTTGAAACTATGGCATTTGATAAAAAGAACACATTTGCTTTAGGGGACACTATGAAGAATTTAGATTTCAGTGATAGGGTGAAAAATATTAAGTGCCCCACTTTAATTCTTTGCGGAAAGAAAGACAGTGCAAATATGAAATCAGCGGATTACTTATCACAAAGTATTAGAAGCGCAGAATTGAAAATTATTGAGAATACAGGCCATGTTGTCAATGAAGAAAATCCAAAAGCCTTAGCAGATATATTGAATGAATACTATTTGAAAAATTCTTAAACAATTCTGAAAGAAACTCGAAAACTACAAGCATAAAAGTTTAGAAAATAAATAGCAAAGCCAGCCGAGCCAGTCAATGGTCAAGATGAACGGCGCATTTCATGCGCCGCCGTTGACAGTCCCGCCCGTCTTTGCTAAAGGGTAATCAAGGCGGGAAAGCCCTAAAATGGTTTCACACCTATTTCAATAATTGGAGGAGATAAAAATGAGATCAGAAAAGGAAGTTTATGATATTGTTTTGAATTTTGCAAAAACAGACAAACGCATTCGCATGGTTACTTTGGAAGGATCTAGAACAAATACAAATATTCCGCCTGATGATTTTCAGGATTTTGATATTACTTTTTTTGTTACGGATATGGACAGCTTCACAAGTGATGATAAATGGCTAGATATATTTGGTGAAAGGTTGATTCTGCAAAAGCCGGAAGATATGGAATTATTTCCAGCTGTAGAAAAGGGATTTTCATATTTAATGCTGTTTACTGATGATGTTAAGATAGATTTAACTTTGCTGCCGCTGGAACTGATAGACGAGTATTTTACATGGGATAAACTGGTAAAGTTACTGTTGGATAAAGACAACCGTATCGTAAAGCCGCCAATACCAACGGATATAGACTACCACTTGCAGAAGCCTACTCAAAGAATGTTTGACGATTGCTGTAATGAATTTTGGAATACTACAACATATGTAGTAAAGGGCTTATGCCGCAAAGAAATTCTTTTTGCTATTGACCATATGAATGATATAGTACGAAAAGAATTGCTTCGCATGATTTCCTGGCTGATTGGTATCAAACAGGGATTTCATTTCAGTTTGGGAAAAAACTATAAATTTATGAAGCAATATGTCCCAGAGGAATTGTGGGAACGACTTATGTCCACTTATAATATGGATTCCTATCCCCATATGTGGGAATCCTTTGAACAATGTATGGCATTGTTCCGGGAGGTTTCGTCAGAAGTGGCATGCCAGTTGGATTACCAGTATCCACTATATGATGAAAAAATCAGTAATTATGTGATTCGGCAAAAGAAAAAATATGGCATTGAAGATGATAACAAATAAAATTTTTTCAATCGAAAAAATTTATTTTGATTATTCAATTTTGAAAAACTGAATACCTCAAAATCAGAAAGAGCGCGGACAAGCACTTTGAGGGATTGGCCGCCTTGTCCACCCATTCAGTGGGACGGCGGGTGGCGGTCAAGGCCGGGTGTAAACCCGTTCATTTCAGCCTTGACGGTTACCCGCTGTCCTGTTACTTTTCCGGGAGTGTAGCCACAACTTCGGGACACTTTGTCCACAAGTCGGAGCGTAGGACGAGGGACGGGGGCTTTCATATACGCCCTGTCTGCTGATGAAAACAGACCTGCGCTTGCGGCTCCACGCCACACAAGCACAGCCCTGTTTTCCTGCCGCCCCTCCCCGGCGGCAACGGCATTTTCACGGCAACGCCGACAGAGCGTATAACACACTACACTTTGCTTCGCAAAGTCGTGTGCCAAATGGGGGCGTTGCCCCCTTTGGAAACCCCCCACAAGAAAAGGCGGTACGCTACCCCTCTACGGGGCGCATACCGCCTTTTCTTGTTATCCAGCCCTCCGGCTGTATCGGTTGAGCAAAAGTCAGCGTGGGAATGGTGTGGTATCTTTATCTAAGTGAATCCCCGGTCTCCCATTTTGACACCGCCCGGTCGGTGACCCCAAGCTTTTCACCAAGCTGCTTCTGTGTCCACTCATTTTCCTTCCGGCATTCTGAGATAAATGCTCCGACTTTTTGGACATCGATCATAACCCTCTCCTCCTTCCATAGCTTTATTATGACATAAACGATGGAAAAAGTCACCCTACCGGTGGTAGAGTCCCGCTGAGTCAAATAAAAAAGTCAAGTCCCCCGCAGCAAGCTGACGAGACATCATTTTGCTTCATTCAAAGTTAAAAATCTCTCCAAATCCTCTTTTGTAGTAATCTTAAAATTCCTTTCCTCTCCAGGAATCATTGCTATCTCCATTCCTGCCGCTACCGCCGGCTCTGTAGAACCGCTTATTTTCCATATCTTCTCTGGAAGCAGCCTTTGATTCGCCTCATAATATTTTCCCAATCGGAAAACTTCCGGCGCCTGCCCCGCATAAACACTGCTTCTATCTAACAAAGATGTGATCGTCCTTCCATCCAGACTGGAATACACGGTGTCTTTCATCGGAAGCACAGGAATTACCCCATCATGCCCTTGAATTTTGTCTAAACAATCGGTAATCAGCTTCTCTGAAAGCATTGGTCTGGCAGCGTCGTGTATCAGTACACAGTCCGAGGCAATGGCATATTGGCCTATATCCCGCAGCCCATTCCATATAGAGAGCTGCCTGGTCGCGCCAGGCGCTGAAAAACCACGAAATTTCTGTTTTAATCCATCTGACTCCATCCAAAATTCTATCTGCTCCTGCCAGGCAGATTCCGCAACAATATGGACCGCGTGAATCGCTTCGTGGGCAGACAGAATTTCTATGCAATAAGATATAACCGGTTTTCCGCAAACTTTTATATACTGTTTCGGAATCTCCGAACCAAGCCTTGTACCTGTGCCGCCGGATAAGATCAATGCAATATTCATATATCTATACTCCTGATCATAGTCAATGTGAGCTGCCGCCGCTGCTTTGCGGGAATTAAAACTTTAATTCCCGTATATTTTGAAGCGTTTCTTTATAAGGCCTGTTCTTTCCGAATAAAAGTGTTGTCCCAAGAACAAAGCCTTTCACCCCTTTCGGCGCAAATTCCGTGATCTTGTCAGCGCTGCACGCCCCGTCCCAATAAAGTTCAAAATCCATATCCTCTTTCATAGATAAAAGCTTCGTAAGCTTTTTGCCGACATAAGGAAGATACATCTGTCCTGCATTGCCAGGATTCACCGACATGACAAGCACTTTTTTGACAATCCGGAGCATCTCCATGACAGTCTCCACCGATGTCCCAGGATTGATCGCAATTCCCGGGATCATTCCTGCATTGATAATGCTCTGTAAGGTTGTGGACGGATGATACTCCGCTTCAGGATGAATATATACCGTATCGCCTTTGCGCAGATTTTTCAGAAACAAGTTGATCCGGTTATTTGGGTGCTCGATCATCAGATGCACGTCCAGCGGTCTGGAAGCTGTTTTTGCAATATAAATCAGGTCATTCAGAGACATCGCATAGTTCGGAACATAACGCCCGTCCATAATGTCGATATGAAAAGAATCTATGCCGCCTTCCTCCAGCGCTTTTACTTCCTTCTCCAGATTTCCGTAATTGGCACACATCATGGATGCCATCAGTTCAAACTGCATTTTCTCTTTCCTCTCCATTCTGCCTTTTTTTCGTATTTTTAGAACTGCAGCCCTCATATCAGATCAAGCATGTCCGTTACCCGGTGAAAAAAAGGGTCTTCCACTTTTAAATTCAAAAAATCCTCATCCAAAATAAAAATATGATGTATCAGCGATAAAATCTGTTCTGCTGCCTTTTTATCCTCACACAGATCTGCCTCTAAAATATTTTTCGGATCATTTGCCTGACTGTCTCCCAGACCATTTCGCGCGCAGATTTCCGTATATACCCTGAAATAATCCTCAATCCCTTTCTGAACGGACAGGATACATCGGATATCCTTTTTGCTTCTTGTTTCCTCTGCATAGCAGGGCCGTCCCTCTTCATCAAATGTTTTTACAGACGGCATGGGCGAAGTCAGAATAGTCTCTAATATGTAGTAGCTGTCAAAAAGCCCTCCGCTTCCCAGGTCTTTTGTCCTGTAAAAGGAAGAAATATCCAGCTCTTCCCCTGTCGTATAGTCCTTTTCTATCTGTAAAAAATAGAATCCTTTCAAATGGTTTTTAACAAGACGCTGCAGATATTTCTGGCTAGTTCCCTTTGATACAAAATCAAAAAACGCAGTCTCCCCTGCTCCTGTCTGCAGACTGCTGATATATTTCTGATAATTCTTTTTGTTAGTAGAAGCTGCCTTCAAAATGTCCTGCGCGTAAGGCATCAGGCTCTCTCCTGTTCCCCCGGAAATAGAAATCCCAAACCGTTCCTGCATCTGTTCCTGAATCGTACCGCCAAATCTCATTTTTTCCACATAACAAATATCCTGAGCGCTTTCCATACCGGCGGAAACTGCTGCTGTTCTTGAAGTCAAAAAGTACACAGAAGCGTCCTTTCCCTGCAGTTCATCATACAGTTTTTTGATCAGATATCCGTCTCTTGCGCAAAACCAGACATTCCGGATCTGTCTTTTTTGAATCTGCCTGTCAAGCCACAGTACAAAATCACTGATCATTGGTGCAAAAAACAAGAAACCAATTTCATACGCATCTGCAGCGCTGATCTTGCACCCGTCCTCCTCGAACTGGAACGGGCTGTTAAATAATCTGGAAACGAACAGCCCCGCCTTGATCCTGCCTGACAGGCTTTCTATACTGTCTCTGATTCCCAGGCAGCCAGCCTCCTCAAATAAATCCGCACCGCTCGGTATCTGGCAGGTTTCCAAACCATTTTTCTGAGCATTTTCTATATCGGCCGCCAGATCATCCCCGATATGGATACAGCTTTTTTCCCCGATCTTCTTTTGGAGCCTTTCAAAAAGCCGCCCGCTCTTGCTTGTCTGATAATCGCAGGACGCCAGTATATCCGTATAGGAATCTACCTGACAGTGATCCAGCAGCTTTACCAGCTGTTCCTTCGTGTAGTAGGTATCTGAAACAATATAGATTTCTTTCCCCTGTTCCCGCATTTCTGCCAGCAGGCCGCACATCTCGCCGCGCGGCAGAATCAGGCTCAGATCCGTCTGCCACTCCTGTTCTGCCAGCCAGGCTGGGTCTATCCCCGCAATTCCATATAACTCCATCATATGAGAGTAGATTTCTGTCAAAACAGGCGCGCCGGTTCTTGCAAGCTCTTTTTCACTGGCCAGACGTTTTTTCAGAAAATCATCGATCACAACCCCCTGCCGCATCAGCCGTCTTCCTGTCAGCTCGATCACGTCAGCCGGAAACAAAACCCTGCGCATCACCAGCGTATCAAATAAGTCTATACTGATGACCTGGCTGGTTTGCATACGTCTCCGTAAATCTTGCTTTTTAATGCCCTTCATTCCTTTCAGATCATAGGAAACCTTTTTCTGATCGCATAAATTATTTCCACGTATATCAATCAAGCTGATCTGTTTCGCCATACAGAGCCTGCCAATACGTTTTGCGATCGCACGGCAGGAGCCCGGCCGTGCCGCAGCTACGATCAGCTTGACTCCTGCTTCTGCCGCTTCCTGCATAGAGATCACCGGACATCCGTAAAAACAGCCCTCTTCCCGAAAACTGTCCAGCAGCCCCGCGATTTCTATGTCCCGTCCCAATTCCCTTAAAAGGTTTTCTGTTTCAATGCCAATTCCGTATATAGCGATTTTTTGATCTTTATAATTTTGAAGTATTTTCTTCTTTAACTCTGGCTCAATTCCCATATAAACTCATCCAATCTCCAGATTTTTCTTTCATCCAGATACATCTCATATACGAGTTTCTTCTTTATCTCAAAATAATGCGGCTCCGTCATGATCACAATTGCATCAAAATCTGCTTCCAGAATTTCTTCCGGCGGCGCGATCTTATAGCCGTAAAAATCACTTTCCCATTTTTCTTCACTGGTATCCGCAATTTTGATGATCCTGAATTTTTTCTGTTCGCCCCACCGCTGCTGTTCCATATAGTACCGGCAGATTTCCCCTGTCCCGTAGAGGATCACGTCCAGTTTCTCCTTCCGGCGTTCTCTGAGCCCCTCCGCAATATTTTCTTTGATCCTTTCTCCGCAGAGCCCGTCCAGAAAAGGAAAATTCTCTGCAACGGCTCTTGCCCTCAATTCTTTCTTTTCATCTTTTCCGGCCCGGAGCTGTTCCATAAATTTCTTCATATCAAGACAGGATTTTCCTGCGTACAGGCTGTCCGCCACGTTCTGTACCGGAGAAGTCATACGTTCACTGTACTCCCCGTTTTTCATAAACAGAACCGGAGCCCCGGTCATCGCCGCCTCGGCTATAACGCCGCTGCGGTCCATCATGATCGCATCTCCATGATACAGGGAATTGCGGTAATCCTCTGTCCTGTCTATCCAGACATGCTCCTGCTCCTCCAGCGCTGCGATCAGTTCCCTGGTCTTTTCTGTGAGACTTTCATCTCCCTGTATATCGGACTCTACCACTTTGCCAAGCATCTTAGGATGTGCCAGCAGAACAAAAAAGAAATCTCTGTACTGCGCAATCTGCCTGGCAAAGTTCAGATATTCCTCAAGCTCCGGCGTAATCTGTCTGATGTTCCCATGCTCCATAATTTTTTTTGGAAAGTGTAACTTCCAGACTACGATCCTGCGCCCTTTTGCCGCCTTTACAATGCCTTCATCCAGCGGGAATTGTTCTTTTCTGAACACTCCGTCGAATTTGGGAGAACCACATACGCGTACTGCATGGCGGTTCCGGCAGTATTTCCAATATTCCCTGCGGATGCCTTCACAGCATGTATAGATCCGCCAGCTGTTCTCGATCACATAATTCTGAAAATGATCCTTTCTGGCAATTTCCGTATCTGAAATCTCAAGCCCGTAAGGGATGTAGACAACCCTCGCCCCTCTGTTCCGGAACTGGACCGACAGGGTCTGCGGCGTATGGAACGCCGCGTCATAAGGAAACTGGATAAACACGACATGAGGATAATTCTGTTCCAGATCCGCCTCGTCAAACCTCACATACTCCAGTCCCTTTTTTTCTAAAAATTCCCTTGCCCCGGTCATGTGGGAGGTCTCCACCGTCGTTTCTTCCATTAGGATCAGACGTACATGAAACCGCATATCTTCGATACAGCTTTTATAGACCGTTTCCATCGAGGCCCATACTGTTCCTGCCTGAAAGAAAAAGGCTGCTTCTATTTTTTCCCCGTCCTTCCACGGGCGGTAAGACTGACGCAGCTTCTGCATGACGCCCCCTCCTTTAGCATCCCTTCATTCCGGACAATATGTACATCATCATATGATTCAGTATCAGATGGACGTCCTCTGTAATCTGCATATTGTTAACAGCCACATGTATATTATATTTTGCAAGGGCTTTCAATCTTCCTCCATCATATCCCGTAAATGCGATTGTTTCCGCCCCCAGTTCGTTTGCGTACCGGAAAGCCCTGATGACATTTTCCGAATTTCCGCTCCCGGAAATGCCAAGTACGATATCTCCTGGTTTCAGCTTGTTCCGAAGCGGTACCACAAAAATATCTTCATAGCCCAGGTCATTTGCAATGGCCATCATCATCGGAACGTTGTCGCTCAGACACTCAATGTCATACTTCACTTTTTGATCATAGCTGATTCCTTTATTGAAGTCTCCCTCCAGATGTGCCGCTGTAGACGCGCTTCCTCCATTTCCGCAGATAAAGATTCTTTTTCCATCCATTCTTGCCCGTTCCAGCACATTCATCACCTGACTGATCTCATCCGGCGGCAATGCGTCCAGCACCTGTTTTTCCATCTCAATATACTGGCTGATCTTTTCCCTGTAATCTGTCATTCGTTCTATTCCCCTTTCTATACTCCCCCTGAAAAATCTATTTTCTTTGACTATATAGCTTCTTTTGTACTTTCTGCATCCTGTAAAACCTGTTCCACCGCCTGAAGCAGATCAGAGGCTCTGTAATCTGGCCGTACCGCATATTTCCCGTCTCTGCCCGCCTGCCCTGTCTCTGTCAATACCGTTTTTACTCCTGCATTCAGGCCGGTCTGGATATCCACGGTACTATCTCCGATGATGTAGGACTCAGACAGGTCAATATGGTATTTGGCAGCCATTCGTTCAATCATTTCAGTCCCTGGTTTCCTGCATTTACAGGAAATCTTATATTCCGGGATTTCTTCCGGGTATCCCTGATCCGGATGATGGGGACAGAATACGATATCATCCAGATATGCTCCCTGCTGCCCCAGCAGCGTCTGCATTTTTCTGTGAATCTGGTCCACTTCCTCTATGCTGCACATTCCTCTTGCTACAACCGGCTGATTCGTGACCACAACCGCCAAAAAACCAGACTCATTAATCCGTTTCACTGCCTGTCCGGCCAATTCTTCCAGTTCGAAATCTTCCGCATCATGGATCAGTCCCCGGAACTTGTTGATCGTTCCGTCCCGGTCCAAAAAAATACACCGCTGCTTTTGTGTCAGGCATTTTCTTTTCCACAGTCCTGACTTTTGTTCCGAAACAGCCCTCCAAAAACGCTCTGGCGTCCCGATATCCCTGACATATTCCGGGGTACGGTATCCATATACTTCTTGTTCTTTCATCAAAGGAGTCAGGACATCCTTTTCCAGATCCATCCTCTGAGGGGCGGTCATCTGTTCTGTCACCGACTTTGATAAAATGTAGATCCCTGCATTCACACAATTGTCGTGCCATCCATTCCTCGCCTGATTCTTCGGCGACAGCCCGGTCACCTGGCAGGATTCGTTCATTGTCAGAAGGTCCGAATCAAACGGATGATTATTGGGATGTACCAAAAGCGTAGCCTTGCCCTGATGTTTTTCATGAAAAGCAAACATCCTGTTCCAGTCCAGTTCAAACATCACGTCCCCAAAAATCAGCAGAAAACGATCTGCCAGAAGCATCTCTTTCAAAAAATATAAAGCTCCCGCAGACCCTAGAGGCTCTTCTTCCTGGATATAAGAGATATGTACCCCAAGTCTCCTGCCGTCTTCAAAATAATCCTGGATCTTCTTCCCCAGATGCCCGATAATAATAACAAACTCTCTGAACCCATATCCTGCCAGATTCTCAATCTGCCATTGGAGCACAGGTTTTCCGTTGAAACACAGCATTGGTTTTGGGATCTCATCTTTTGTGAGTTCTCTCATCCGGCTGCCCAGCCCGCCTGCCTGAATTACCACTGTATCCTTTTTTTCATTCTTCATCACTGCCTTTTCAGATTCTCCTGAATTGTTTTTTTCACCGCTTCATCCGATGTGTACACTGCCCGCCAGCCAGCCGCATGGATCTTGTCCATACAGTAGCAGAATCTGGGGACGTCTCCCTTCCAGCCGCTTTCCCCTCCGGTATAGCTGTATTCCACAGCGGTAAGCCCCATTTCCATACAGATCATATCTGCAATCCGTTTTACATCCGTTTCTCCCTGCACGCCCACGTTGTATAAAGACATTCCGGTTTTATGCACATCTCTGAATTTCATAATTGCATCCACAAGATCACAGACATAGATATAAGGCTTGGTCTGCTTTCCGTCTCCCAGAATCCTGAGATGCCCGGGATCGGTTTTCAGCTTCTGAATAAAATCAAAAATCACGCCGTGGGTCAGTCTCGGTCCGATCACATTGGGAAAACGAAATACCAGTGCTTCCATATCATTCATATAAGAAAATGCACTGATCAGCGCCTCACTCCCAAGCTTTGCCGCGCCATAATAAGAAATCGGAGCCAGCCCCGCCGTCTCCTCATCCAGCCGCTCTTCTCTCTTGTCTCCATATACTGCCGATGTGGACGCAAAGAACAGCTTTTTAATTCCATACTCTCTCATGCAGGACAAAATCTGGAATGTCGTCGTATACGTATTTTTGTATTCCACTCCTGGGTCAGACGCACTTGCCTGGATATCCGAATTTGCCGCCAGATGAAACACATATTCCGGTTTTTCTGTCGCAAATACCGAATGAATCCTGTCCCAGACGGAGGCGTCGGCCTCATAGATCTTAAATCCTGGATGTTCTTTCAAGTGGGCGATATTCTCTCTGGTTCCCAAAGAGAAATCATCCACACATACGACTTCTTCCCCCGCCGCGAGCAGTGCGTCGCACAAATGGCTTCCGATAAATCCCGCACCTCCGACCACCATTGTTTTCATCTATTCATCCTCCCAGTATTTGTCTCCAATATAAACTACGGAACTCCCATCATGTTCAAACTTAAACGGAAACGGCTTTAAACGCAGACTTTCTCTAAGCTGCGCCTGACGGCTCCGCGGACAGTAAAACAAGAGGAAACCTCCGCCCCCCGCTCCTAACAATTTTCCTCCCAAAGCGCCGTGTTCCATGGCACAGTCATATAACTGGTCAATTCTGGAATTGGTTATGCTTCCTGAGAGTTCCCGTTTTCTTCTCCATCCTTCATTTAAAATCTCCCCAAAATTTCCCAGCTCGTTCTGCTCCAGAGATTTCTTCATCTCTCTGGCAAGTCCGCACATTTTCAACAGATTTCTGACCTTATCTGTTTTGAGAAGATTCTTTTTTTGTTCTGACAGAATCTGATTGGCGTCATGAGTCAGCCCGGTATAGAACATGACCAGATTTTCCTGAAGGTTCCTGATCGTCTCCCCGCTGGTGATGACCGGCTCTACAGATACGGTATCGTCTTTATGGAAACAGATAAAATTCAGTCCTCCATAGGCAGACGCATACTGGTCTTGTTTTCCGATCGGCGCGCCGAGCTTTTCGATTTCCACCTGGCATGCTTCTGACGCGAGACGCTCTTTTGATACATACTTACCTCTATAGCAGTACAAAGTATGCAGCAGGCCTACAGTAAACGCGCTGGAGGAGCCAAGTCCTGTCCCGCTGGGTACATCCGCAGTGCTGGTGATTTCTATTCCGCTGACCTTTTTCTCATTTAATACGCAATGGAAAATAGAGTGGTTGATGTCATTAATATCAGCTACCGTCTCATTTTCCGAATACTTTAAAGCTGTTTTTTTCTCATCGAAATATGGATGGATCATCAGGTACATGTAACGGTTGATCGTAGCGCTTAAGACACATCCGCCATGCTCCCTGTAAAAATCCGCCATGTCGCTTCCTCCACCGCAGAAGCTGACTCGGAAAGGGGTTTTTGTAATGATCATGAAAGTCTCCTCCGACTGAATATTTTACAGATCATGGAATACAGCAGTATTCTATGATCTGTTTTTATTGTTCAAAGCTTCTATTGTCAGGTTCAGGATAAATTCCCTCCCGGCAATTTTATTTTTATCGATTCCCGCACGGATTAACTCCTGCAGCATTTCTTCATAAAATTTTTCGCTGGATATGATAATTTTATCAAACCGGAAGCATCGGATCATTTCAGGAGTTATGACGATCCGTCTATGGAACATTGTAAATTTTTTTTCGGAATGCGTATCTATATATGCCCGGATATTCAGAATGTTTTCCGGAATTTCCTGCAGTATAAGTTCCGCATTCCTTCCTGTTCCATATATCAAAGCCACTGGCCGGTCTGCTTTGTCCAGCTTGTCGATCTCCAGGTTATATGCCTTGAGCGCCATCACTTCTCCTGTTTTCACAAGATTTCTTGTCAGGTCGACTTTGGCAAGCTCCGGATATCGGATCTCCAGTTTTTCCGGATCGCAATATTTCAGTTCCAGTTCCTGCTCGATGACAGTACCATGCTGATCCTCATAGTCATAAACCGAAATCCCTTCATAAAAATTATCTTTTCCGGCTTCCAGTTCAGATAACAGGCTGTTTAAATGCGCCCCTTCTCCATTCCCCCGGTTCATCCAAGTAATATATCTGATATTGTTGCAGTAGATCTTGCTTTGATACTGCTCCCTGCTGATCATAGGAAAATGCGCGATAAAAATATGCGAGATCATTTCCACTGTAACTTTCGATCTTGACTCAACGCCATGATGTCCTGTCGTCAAAATAATTTCTTCTTCTCTGACAAGCTTTGATGGAATCATCACTTTTGTATAGGAAGCCTCTGTTTTCTTACAGTGGGTCATTCTTTTCGGGATAAATTTTTCACTGGTATCATCCCCCGGAAACGGGACATAATTTTTCCATCCCATTTGGTATACTCTGTCCAGCTTAAGCTTTTCTAAGGCGGTCCTTGGGTTTTCCGCTGCTGTAATAAACTCGTCCGCATCCAATGGAATGATCATGTCCGTTTCTGGATCAGAGGCTAAAATACGCAGATATTTATTTTCCATTGCTTTCTGCTCATATGATACCAATGACTCATCTTTCAAAATAATGGGGCAGCCTTCTCTCTGAAGTCTCCTCAAAATTTCCAGTGTATTGTCAATACAGCCCGTATCAAAGACAAACGTCATCTCATCAATAAAATGACAGTTGTAGCGAACAAACGATTCTATAATTTCACATTCATTTCCGATCATTGTTAATGAAGTAATCTTCATATCATATTCTCCTCAATCAAATCCTCAAGCGATATCAGCCTTGCATTTGTCAGCGGCCCCAATTCCCTGCAGATTTCCTGAAAGTTATAAACCGCAGTAATCACAATCAGATCAATGCTGCAGTGTGTTAGTTCCTTTAAATTAAAAATATATTTGGCTTCATGGATATCTTCTGGAAATGCCGAAGGATTTTTATCGATCAGATATCCTATTTTTATTCCGCTTTTCCTGCATGCGTCATACAGGTGTCTGCCCAATAATCCATACCCATATATCGCGGCATGCTCTATCCCCGTTTTCATCATTCTTCTTTCTATATGGATTCCTTCTCTTTCGAGCCGCAGCCAATTTGACAGGTTTTTTATGATCCGGTCGTCTTTCTGACATCGCTCATTGTACATGTCAGATAACGTCTGAATCAGTTCTTCCCCTTCCTTTTTCGCCCCATGGATATCCTGCAGCAGCCGCAGCTTTTCCTCTTCTGTGATCTGCCGGAACAAATCTTCTTTCAGATCATGATAGACTTCGCTCCCGATCAGCTGATGATACAGAAGATACATTAATTCCGGCAAAAATCCACAGGTCCTGTAATCGGATATGTACTTATTAAATATGTATAATCTTGCGGGCCAATATGGATTATTATTTGAAATACTGTCTTTCTGAATGGCGCTTTTGACCAAGATATTATCTATAAATTGATATTTATATGTTTTATTTCTGAGAATCCGATAAAAATATTCCCAGTCCTGACAACGCTCCAGATATTCGTCGAAACCGCCTGTGTCTTCATAACATCTCCGGTTCATGCACACGGTATTTGTGTCGACTACATTTTTAAACGCCATAGCTTTCAGCAGCGATTCTCTGCTTTGTAATTCTTCCGCCGCCTCGTCTGGTTCTATACGATACGTTTCGCTGTAATCAATCTTCACCCGTCCAAATACAAAATCTGACTGTGTTTCTTCCAGTGTCCTGATTCTGCTGCGCAAAAAGTCCTTTTCCCAGATATTATCTGAGTCTAAAAAGGAAATGTAGGTTCCCTTCGCATTTTTCAGTCCATGATTGCGCGCATAATTAGCGCCGTGATTCTGCTCCAATTTCAGATAAACGATATCTAAACCAGATATTTCTTTGACGATCTCTTCCGTATGATCCGTTGATCCGTCATCTACAATGATCAGTTCCAAATTTTTGTAAGCCTGGCCTGCCACACTCTGAATCGCCTGATTCAAAATATGTCCCCGGTTATAGGTCGGCATGATAATAGAAACCTTTGGATCCATATCATTTTTTCTTTTTTCCATATACAATCCCTCTGCGGAAATCTAAAGTGTCCGAGATGTCTTCATCATAAATATAGAACATATATCCCTTGGATGTTTCCGTATGATACCCGCAGGTTTCCAGAAGAAACCTGATATATTGTTCATCATACTGCTTATGATAAGAGCATATGGAGCATGCCGCATCGCTTTCTTCCAAAACACGTTTTGCTCCTAATAACGCATCCGTCTCTGCCCCTTCTATATCCATCTTTATAAAATCTATCTTTTCATCAACCAATGTATCCAGGCGGATTGTATTTTTAGAGTCATACCTGCCCAGATACTTATCACAAAATACCACCTTTTCTTTATAAGCTGAAAATGTTTTTTTCAAGACCTTCATCCAATCAGGGTTGCATTCGATCAAATATAATTTTTTTAATCGATCTATATATCTTAAAGAAAAGTTTCCTTCACAGGCTCCTGCATCAACCATAACGCTCCCTTCTTTAATTTCTTCATCCTTTCTTAAATATAAATGTGGGCATGCTTCTCCCTGTTCGAAAAATAGATTGTAGACCGCCCGTTTTCCCTCTCTTCTTTCAAACGGATATTGCGGAGGAAAGTACATCCGTTTATTTTCAAAAATAATGTAAGGCTCTTCTTCTCCATATACCTCATGGAAAATTTCCTCATCGCATCTATAATCTCCAAAAATATTTAATCCGCCGAGCTTCCACATGGATATGATTTTTTGGATCTCACGGTCATCTGTATCTGCATATTTACTGATCACTTTCCACTTTAACTCTTCATCCAGCTGAGAATATACAATGATTTTATTTTCCTGAATCTTTAGATCCTGTATGAGCTGTTCTTTTATTTCTTTATCATATAAGGAGCAGATCACAACGTAATCGAAATCCAATGTCTGCAGCTGTTCCGGTGCGATGATCTTCGTATGGTCTCCAAAAAAAGTTCCCCATTTCCGGGAATCATTATCAACAAAAGCCATAATACGAAATTCTTTATACAATGCCTTTTTCTTTAAAAAATGAGCCGTTGTACCGCCGGTTCCCCAAATCACAATATCCATCTTGAATCTCCTCATCCCTGAATCATTTCAGGCTCTGCTATTTTGTCATAGTTTACGCTGTTCCCCATACTTGCTGCACGACGTCGCGCCAATAGAGCCGTCTTTGTCATGATCCACCTTTCCAATCATCATTTAATAAAAGAATTTCACCGAATCCATATCTCTCGATATCCTCCATTATTTCTTCATGAAGGCTTTCTCTTGTAGCGATCAGCAACGCCGTATCCGTCTGCCGTTCCTCTATTTCACTCAGCGGGATCACCTGGATTTGATCAATTTTCTCAGGATTTCCATTTTTGTCCTTCACAAGGATCTTATCCGGTACGATATCCTGCCCGGCAAGATAGGCTAAAAGCTCCTTTGCTCTTGCGCCGGCTCCATATACGACGAGTTTTCTTTTTTCTCTAAGTTCAAACAGCTTCGGTATTCTTGAAAATTTTACTATACTATCTTGACGGTTTACCGGCTTTGCGTGAAAGATTGTTTTCACTAAAAACTTGATACTATACTTTTCTGTATAATAAGACCACGCATACGGGTTTCTTCTGCATTCCCGCCACCAGTATTCAGCCAGGCAGCTCTCTGGCTCGTTCCATGGTTTGATCCTGTCCGCATAATGGATAATGGATGGATTGTTCCATGCATCCAAAAGTTCGTCCTCTGAAAAATGCCCTTTATAATCCGCTGTCTGCCAGTCGCCATATTTTGTCATAACATTGTAGTGAAAGGGTAAAAATCTAATTTTGCCATAGCAGCAGCTGTTCAGGATATCCTGATCCTGACATTCCATATCATATTTTAAATATTCCTGGAACCGGCCGGACAGCTTATATTTTCTCATTTCCTCCAGATTCATCAGCAAAACGCCCGCATTGATATATTGACTGAGGTCGGGAAGTAATGCCTGCCTGCAATATCTGTCCGCATCCTCTCTGATATGAAAATAAGGCGCTTTGACCCCTGCCAGATACTGCCCTGTAATATCTACATCGTACAGTGGCTTCAGATCCCGGCAGATGATCGTATCCATATCCAGATAAATACATTTTTTTTCAGTCAGCAGATCCGGCAGCGCCAGCCGAAAATAGGTCGGATTATTGATAAAATCATACCGTTTATAGGTTTTTTCGAACCTGTTTCCCACATTTTTAAACTCAATTCTGGCCTTACCCCGCACAAGTTCTGCCAAAGCTTCTTGTACTTCGTTTTCTTTATCAAATTCATGATCGACCAAAATATAAATGTCATAAAAGACGTCTGGTTCAGCTCTTAAAAGAAGAGATGTAATAGAAACCAGCATGATCTGAAAATTGTTGTCTATAGCATACGCTACCGGAATATGTATCAACTTTACGTTCCTCCTGTTATGATCTGCAGCCATGCCTGTATGGATATCGGACGGCTGCCGCGGGATCTTTGACTGCTACATATAATTGTAATAACCTTTTGCCGACATGTTTCTTTTTATCTGTGAAAAATGTTTATGGTCTAAGGCCAGGATAAAGACACACTGCTCCGGAGCTGCCTGCAGGCTATTCAAATGCACGACGGGGAATTTACCGTTCTCTTCCGCTCCTGTATCCTGGTCGTCAGAAACGACCATCCCCCTGATCGGCAGATCATTATGCTTTGCGTACTTTATATATTGTTCTGCCCAAAAGCCCGCCCCGTATAGATAGACATCTTTTTTCTCATGAGCCCACTTCATCTTCAGCCATTCATCATCCAGCCTGTAATGTGATGCGATCATCTTTTTTAAATGCACATATCTTTGAGCATGCAAAATATTTTCCAAAGCATTTTTTCTCTCTGCCCCGTAGTATTTTTCTATGATCCTCAGATACGCCTTCTCCTCTTCTTCTTTAAAATGGTACTGCCATGTCATCGACAGGCCGGAAAACAGATCTTCTATGCTTTCTTTCGTTTTTTCATTCATTTGAAATGCCGCAATATTAGACTGGCCATATAGATTTCGTTCCGTATCATGCATGTACCATTTGTCCGCCTTGATCACGTCAAACAAAAGTTTTGTTGCAATGTCATTGTCTCTGCCCGTCAATAAATTCTCTGTAATATCATGAAGAATCACTGTACAGTTCCTGTCCAGAAAAGGATAACAGATCATAAAATCCAATAATTCTCCCGGCAGGCAATGTGTTGTATCTAATATAAGCATGTCTATGCCCGCCCCGATTTCTTCTATCACATGAGGGATCGACTTTCCCAGCATCAGAGAATGTTTCTCATAATCCCCATAAAATTCAGTGATCAGGAAACCTGTAGGTTTTTTTCCTGTTCTGTACCATTGTTCGGCCAGGTCTACAGAATAGATTTCCGTTTCCAGATCCAAGAGTTTGATTGCTTCCAGCATCACCGCGGTGGTCCCTCCTGCCGCCACCCCGATTTCTACAATCTTTTTAGGCCGCTTTTCTCTCAGGATTCCACAAAGAAACGCCTGCTCAAAAGATGTCATTTCTGAATAAAT
This sequence comes from Lachnospiraceae bacterium M18-1, assembly GCA_000403295.2. Taxonomy (GTDB): domain Bacteria; phylum Bacillota; class Clostridia; order Lachnospirales; family Lachnospiraceae; genus Schaedlerella. The sequence continues at coordinate 807,922 of KE159610.1, forward strand.
ACCAGCCAGATTATTTGTATATTGTCTACAGTTCTCTTCCGGTTTAAAAAACAATTCTGTCGATCTGTACATTTTTTTCTCCCATCTGTATCATCTTCAAATAAAAACCAATATCTTGCGCCTTACTTTCAGAAAGCCTTTTCTCACATTTCATCTTCAGCCAGACTTCTCCATACCTTTTTTTCTTTAAATACTCTCCAGAAGCATAAAAATACGCCGTATCCTTCATACCGTTTTCAATATTGATCTCTGTTATAAAATCATTTTCTGAATCGTTGATTCCTATCACGCTGCTACCTTTTGTATATTCGAATGTATAGATTCCTGATTTCAATTCTTCACATATTTTAATAGTGAAACAACGTTTCTCCTTGATATTGCAGCATAGCAGTTTATTGCACAAATCCCCTTCCAGATTAAACGGCAGGAAGCAAATGGTTTCTCCTATTTTCATGCTCCTGTACATCGTTCTGTTCTGGGCATATATCTGTTCCGCAGTATTCTTTCTATGATCCCATCGATATACATTGCCATTCATGCCTGACAGCCAGTATTGTCCGCCGTCATAACAAATTGTGTTAAATCCTGCTTCTGCCGCAGGCAATTCATATACTGTTTCTGTCCCGTCCAGCAGATCCGTTTCGCTGACACAATTTGAATTTCCCGATATGCAGAGAATTTTATTTCCATTTAAAATAGATTCATAGCCCATTTGAATCTGTTTCTTTCCGCGGAACACTTCATAAGTTCTGACAATTCTCTTTTTACCGGCATCGACCAAAAAAATTTGATTCAGCCCATGCGAAACCGCCCATATAAATTCCTGAAAACCGCCGAAGCAGCAGATTCCTAATCTGATGTTACTTTCTGCCTTGATTTCATATTCCTCTATTGTCTTTTCCTTCTCATCGTAAAAACATATTTTTTTTCCTTTGTCCGGAAATGCAATGATCGTATGATCTTTTTTATAACAGAACGGAGTTCTTCTGTATGGGCTTTCCATGTCTGCATCCAGTCTGCATACATACTCGATTTCCCTGGTTTTCAAATTTAACTGATTTAGAACATTGTCATTTCGATCAACAAACCATCCATATCCCGTTTCATGATCCAAATACATTCCATCATTTTGGATATAAAATTTTTCCATCATCATTGTCCTTCCATAAATTTAAAAACCTGCTCACCACTTGTCTATTTTGAGCACACCATTAAAATATCATCACTGATAAATCCATATTTCTCAATCTCACCCTTTTCCAATTCCTGACAAGGCGTATATACTTTAATGTTCAGACCATACTGTGACAGCCTTTCGAGAAAATCTTTTCCGTAAATCCTGACATGGTCTTCCTGTCCAAAAGCTCTCAGTCTGCCGGCTTCATCTACAATCCTGTCGTCCTCATAGGTTTTCATATCCGGACAGACAGGAAAAGACAAGATTATTTTTCCATCCTCTTTAAGCACGCGTTTCAATTCATTTATTGCCGCCGCCTCATTTTTCACATGTTCAAGAACATGATTTACTATGATATAATCGAAGAAATGATCGCGGAATTGAATATCTGTAATATCACATTTATGAATATCTCCAGCTTTATATAGATCGCATTTATAATAATCTGCCTTCTCATTTTTCTGAAGGATATCTGCAATTCTTCTCTCGGGAGCAAAATGGAGTATCGTACTCGTTTTCTGAAATATATCTGTATACTTTTGCATCACATAATAGCACCAGCGCTCCCGGTCCATGGATCTGCAATTAGGGCAGATCACATTTTCACGGTATCCGCTGCCTATGATTTTTTTATTGCGAAAAAAATCTCCGGAATACCCACCGGGAAAAAATGAATCAATCTGCGAATTACATAAGATACAGTAATGATCCGTCAGACCGGTATCTAAATTTTGTTTCTTAAACTCACCACATTTCATAACTTTGCCTTTCTATGATATCTGCATGATTCTTAAATCAGCAGTACCATTTTTTCATCCTTCGATCTGCAGTAATTGTTTAAACAGTCCTTTTTCGATCAGAGCCGGCATTACTTCTTTCTTATGTTTTCTGTCCATTGCAACAATGATTCCATCCTCACCTTTTATCGAAGTCTCTGACAAAAACATGACTGGTTTTCCAAACAACTCATCCTGTTTTTTCTGTCCGTCAGTGACAATAAATCCTTTATAATGCTCCATGTTTGCCGCAACCTTTTTTGCAATGACTCCTGCTCCATATATGTAAATATCTTTGTGTTCTTTTATAAATTTATCGAGGGCCTTTTTATTTTTTTGATTAATTTCTCTCTCGTACCGCAGATCGGTATAAGAACGAAACATACTGGTTTCGCTATAGCTTTGTATCAATCCCCTCAGACAGATATTCTGAAGACTTAAATGCATTCCGGAATATGTCATACTTTCTATGATACCTGTATAAAAGCCCATACTCTGAGCAAAATAGGGCAATATCATTGCAATGATTTCATCCTTATATTCACAGAAAACGGTATCGTCAGCATCTGAATCAAAAAGGACGCTCCTGCACCAGAATGCGCATGACCAGTCTGCAGGTTCTTTTTCTAATGCAATATACTTTTCTATTTTCAGTTTCTCTGCCAGCTGATGCACCTGAGGATACTCATTTTCCCAACCAGTTCCTATTCTTCTGAAATAATGTGCATGTATTGCCTGCGGTACGACCGCTAATCCTATATTTTTTTGACTCTCAAATAAATGAATGACTGCATTCACATAACCAATATTTTCTATCGTATTTGTCCAGTCTCCCCATTTCTTTGAAGCTTCTACTGTATAAGGAGTCATTTCATCTGGCGTCAGGTCATAATATGGTATGACGCAGAAAAAGTCATATCGCCTGATTTCATCTTTATATTTGAATATCTCTTTTAATCCTTTTTTTTCTATGACCACATTACAGTTATATCCGCAAAATATTTCTTTTAATTTCCTTGCTTCCCCTGCAGAAGCCGCAAAAATAATAAAATCACTTATTTCTGATATTATTTTTACTCGGTCAATATACTCAAAGTCGCTGCTGTCCAGCCATACAAATGTCAGTAATCTATACCGGGGATGTTCATCCGCTCTTTCATTTAATACATAATGAAAGCAGCAGTTATCCTGGATATCCCGCAAATTATATGTTCTAAGTATATTTTCCCAAATCATACTCATATCATAGCTTGTGCTTGTTTTTATGTACTTCAGTGCCTGTAAGAAGTTTTCCTGTGTTTTCCTGTTTAATCCATAATCCCCTTTATCCGACTCAAGCGCAAATAATTTTCTTTTTAATACAGGATACTTCTGTTCTCTCATCAATTCGTATTGAACATTATGATATGATGAAAAACTATATTTCCTGGCACATTCACAGTCATACTTATCCATACAGATATAAGAATCCCATTTATAACCTCTATCTTCAAAATATTTTGCAAATTTTGCTTCATACTCTGTTACAACATCATAAAAGTCATCAAAGTACGGCAATTCTTCCCAATATTTTTGAAAGGTATCTGAATGGAGCAGATTCTTTCTAATTACTAAAAAATAGGATTGGATCGATGCAGGTCTGTCAACTGATCCGTTATCCTTTGTCAGAGACCAAAAGTCAGTTTCTTTTTCACTCATTTTTTCAAACACTGCAGAAAAGTCAAAAAATGGACCAAAAAAAGAATCGTTAAACAGAATCACTTCATCAAATGAAAATAACCTGTCACGTTCCAAATATTTGACGAATACATCTTTAAAGCCGCCTGCATCATATCCTGCATTATCTCTGATAAATATTTCATCTGCAATTCCGTCTAACTTTCTGCATTCTTCTTTTGCAGGATCTCCATTTAAGATCACAATCAAATAGGACAATTGTAATCTTATGCTATGAAGCAGATATGGGATGTAACGGTCTATTATGCCCTCTTTGTCGTAAATTAAATATAACCCTAATCGTCTCATTTTCTTTACTCTCTTACATTTTTCATTGATCAAACACTGGAATCCGTCACTCTGGTATAGATTCAATTCCAGATATTTACTGTACGTCAACATTTTGTATCATAATCGGTTTCCCCATAATCTTGCATAACTCTACCAACGAACTTTCATCCCCATAATATGCGTCGCTCATCACCAATGCCCTGTCAAGATCTGGCGAATCATCGTATATCCCCCATTGCTGCCGCCTGTACTCTGCCACGATCTCTCTGTACTCCTCCCAAAGCCCCGGACGCATAGATTCTATCGTTGCCTGGATCAATGGATGCGGACGCCACAGCAGTACAATGTCCTCCCGTTCCTTATAAAAAGCCTGAAGTACACTCCGCATTTTTCTCAGTATTTTCTCTTCATACCGGAGCAGCGCGCCTACACTTGTGTTATACAATACGATTTTTTTCCTGCCGGCGTCTGGTTTTTCCAGAATCCGCCTCCATTCCTCTGGTATGTCCAAGTCCTCTATTCTTGTGTCGAGCAGTTTACTCACTTTTGGAGATCCTAAACCTTTAATTTTCTCTTCCCAGTATTTTTTCCTCTTTTCCCCTGTTTCCCTGGTCAGCACTTTAATATATGCTTTCCGCATATTTTCCGACTGCACGATCACCTGATCTGCATACATGACTCCCGGAGTGGTACAGAAATGTTCCATCCTCTTTACTTCTTCTTCGTTTCCCGGATCGATTTCTCCCAATATAAAATAAGGTACATATACTAATTTATCCGTGAATTGTTTTAGATTTTTTGAATAAAAAAACGGATGCACACTTGTCACATAATTACAGTCATCATATGGATTGTGGATATATATGACATCCGGCCTTCGGTTTACAAAGTCATACTCCCTATAGTCTGTAACCGGCACATACTCAGGATACTGGCCTCCTTCGTAATGCAGCTCCCGAAAGCTTCCATCTGGATTCCTGTCATAATAAGGGATAGGGATCACATAAGTATCACACTCCGGATCTTGATCGGCTTCCCTCCAGATACTTTCCAAAGAATCCCACATAGAAGCCTTGTAAGGAAGAAATACGGCCTCTGTACGCACCGATATATCGTTTTTAATGCTGTTTTCAATACAGATCAGAGCCTTGTGCAGACTTCTAAAAACTTTATTCGCATTGACTGATCCCTGCTGCCGGATTTCTTCATACATCTGATAAATGGTTTCACAATAATCCTCCAGCAGCCGAACGGTCACAAAGTCTTCCCCTTCCATGTACTCGATGATATCTCCAAGCCGGATCGCGCAGTTCTGGCACTGTTCCAGCAATTCCAATGCTTCCGTCCTTTTTTTATTTTCCAATGATTTTTTGATACCCGTATGGGCACGTTTCAATAATCCTACAAACTCCTCTGCCTGTTTTTTATCTGCTTTTCTCATCTTCCAGCCCTGTCTTATCCTCTATATTTTTAAATAAGGCATATTGGTCATCTTTTTACAGATGCTGCAGATAACTCTGCTTCGCTCCCTGCTACATCATTCTGCCGGCGGGACAATGTCCAGAGTCTTTATACATACAACAGTTCAAAACTCCTGTATGACAGACTGCTTTTTTACATTTCCTGGTACAGCTTCATGTTCACAGAGTCCTGGCATTCCCAATACGCAGCGCCCAAATAGGTCTGAAACACTGCCTTCGAATGCCGTTCATTCTTTTTTATATTGCAGATACCTCACATATATTCTCCTGATATATCTGCCTTATCATAAACGTACCAGTTAGTCCTTTCGGTAAAACCCAGGCTCATCGCCTTGATTTATCTAACGGCAGTTTTTATGATCTCTCCCTGGCATGTACGATTCTTAATACAATGCCCCGTCTCCCTGTCCCCGCTTTTTTACATTTTGAGCGGTATTCGTCTTTTCTTCTGCTTCATACCCGCATGCAGGGCAGACAAACCTTCTATCCGTTCGCTTCCCGATTTCTTTGCACCGGCTGCATTCGTTACTGATATTTTTCCCCAGCACCTCTACAATTTCCACCGATCTCTCCCTGCATTTCTGCTCCAGCCGCCTGCGGATATAGCCGCGCTGCCACTGGCTGATGGATTGGTTGATCCTCTTGTTGACTCCCCCCGCCCCGGGTTTGGGCAGCTTCACGATATAAATTGTTTTCGGTTTTTCTATCTGAAAAAAGCGGTTTATTTCATGATTGATATAGCTATGCAGGCATTCTTCAAATCTGTTCTTTTTTGCATTGTATTTTTTTCTGCCGGGGCTGGTACTGCGATTCTGATTATAACGGATCGTCTGTTTACGCACCCACTCTGCGTATTCTTTCTGATAGTTTCCCAGTTCCTCCCCGTAATGGCGTCCCTGATCCGTTGTCAGCATAGTATGAAATCCAACTGCTACTCCTACCTGATTCACATAATCTGCAGGGTGCTTTACACGGACGTATACAGGGACTTTAATCTCCAGCCTTGACTGATCAGGATAAAGCTTTATATAAAGCTGCGACTTATACTGATTTCTGTCCGTTAGAGGGATAAAAATACGTTTTCTCTTTTCCTTGATCGAAATATAAATCCCGCGGTCGGCATATCGATATGCCCGTTCTCCTATGGCAAACCCCTCCGCCATGTCGGTATGCAGGTTTACATGATATTTCCGCACCTGTCTGCGGAGGTATCTGTGAAGACTTTCCGTATCCGTCTCAGCGGCAAGCATTTCATACTGCATCTGAAGTTTCGCAGTAAGACTTACCGTTTCTCCGTTGAGCACCTGGGCAAATGCATTACTGACTTTGAGAATAAACCTAAGATAATGTTTTTCCTCTGCAGTGAATCGGTCATTCTTGCTGATCAGCTTCTGCAGCTTTGATTTTATCCTGGTCCACTGGCTTTTAATTTCTCCTAAAGCATCAAAAACTGCAAGATAGAAATATACGGAGGGCAATCCCAGGCTCGACCTCAGACTGGTATTGGTCATCTCATTCTGCACGGTGTAACCCGGATAAATCTTTTTTAGGCTTCCGATTCCGCCGTAACGCGCATATACATAGTTCTTTACCTTCCGATAGTCCTCCGCAATATCCAGAAGCTTCTGCATGTCCCCGGCGGATAAAGGTTCCTTATTATACTGGTGAACCGTCTTGCATATCTTATCTGGCGCCATCTCAGTTCCCTCATTGAAATGATTTGAGATTTTGCAGCACAACCGCTTCCCCAGCAAAAGAAAAAAGAAGCGAAAAAGTGTACTTTTTGGAAACGATTTACATTTGAGGGAAATGAGATAATTTGTATGAAAATGTGGTTAATAATATTGACTAATTGCCGATAGTATTATAGAATGATTGAGAATTTGTGTGAGATAGAGCATTACGAAAAAGTACACTTTTTCGTAATGCCAAAGATATAACAGAGCCGGTAAACCTGTGAGAAATCACAGTTTGCCGGCTCTGTTTCTTTCTATGAATCCAGAATGCTGTTTCAAATTGACCGAAGCTGATTTTCCATGTTATCAGTCATCAGTAATTATGGCATGCCACAAAATGACCTCCTCCCTGATCCACAAGAGGCGGCATCTGTGTTTTGCACAAGTCCGCAGCATGCCGGCAGCGTGGATGGAAGGGACAGCCGGAAGGCGCATGGATCGGGCTTGGAACCTCCCCTTCCAATACGATACGGCTTCTCTTTTGTTCTGTATAATAATCCGTAACAGGTACGGCAGAAAGCAATGCCTTTGTATAAGGATGGCATGGATTCGCATAAAGCTCTCCTGCATCCATCATTTCCACAATATGCCCCAGGTACATGACAGCGATCGTATCTGCAATATGCCTCACCACCGCCAGATCATGGGCTATAAACAGATACGTCAGCCCCAGCTTTTCCTGCAGGCTTTCAAAAAGATTGATGATCTGGGCCTGAATAGAAACATCCAGAGCTGACACCGGCTCATCACATACGATCAGCTTTGGCTCACAGGCCAGGGCTCTGGCTATTCCCAGCCGCTGACGCTGCCCGCCGCTCATTTCATGAGGATAACGGCCCGCCATAGAAGGATCAAGCTCGACTAACGTTAAAAGTTCCTCGATGCGCGCCTTCACATCTGCTTCGGCTTTCTTTTTTCCGTCAGCCAGAACCGCTTCTCTTACGATAGATCCAACGGACTGCCGTGGGTCCAAAGATCCATATGGATCCTGAAAGATCAGCTGAATACTCCGTCTATAAGGCTTCAGCTGACTCTCTGTGATCTTAGAAATATCGGTTCCCTGGTAATAAATGCTTCCTTCTGTCGGCTCATAAATCCGAAGTACACACTTTCCGGCAGTCGTTTTCCCGCAGCCGGACTCCCCCACCAGCCCGAATGTTTTTCCTGACTCGATCTGGAAATCAATGCCGTCTACGGCTTTCACAAATTTTGTTGGTTTTCCAAACCAGGTGCTTTCTGCCGGAAAATGCATCTTCAGATTTTCCACTTTTAAGAGAATATTTTGTTCACTCATGTTTCCTCCCTCCTGATCTTCCGATGACAGGCGGCAAAATGCGTATGCCCGTCTGCCAGGCGGAGCTCCGGGTGCGTTGAATTTTTACACTCCTCATCTGCATAGGGGCAGCGTGGGGCAAATGCGCAGACATCCGGCAGATTCGCCAGATCCGGCGGCGCTCCTTCAATCGTCGTCAGATGTGTCTGTTCATCCGCATCCAGCTTCGGCACCGCACTCAGCAGACCGATCGTATAAGGATGGCAGGGTTTCGTCATCAGCTCCTCTGTCGTACCCGATTCAATGATCCTGCCTGCATACATCACATAGATGCGGTCTGCATAGCGAGTCACTAATCCCAGATTGTGCGTTACGACGATAAGGGAAGTTTTCATTTTGTCTACCACATCCAAAAGCAGTTCCATTACTTGTGCCTGTGTTGTCACATCCAATGCCGTCGTCGGCTCGTCAGCCACGATCAGCCTGGAATTGCAGGCCACTGCTACTGCGATCATGACGCGCTGTCTCATTCCGCCGCTCATCTCAAAAGGATAATTTTTCATGCGCGCCTCTGGTTCCGGGATCCCCACGCTCGCAAGCGCACTTATCCCCATCTGCCAGGCATCTTTCTTACTTACCTTTTTATGCGTCCGGATCACTTCTGTCAACTGCTTTCCCACTGTAATAACAGGATTCAGGCTGGTCATAGGTTCCTGGAAGATCATAGAAATTTTTTCTCCCCGCACTGCGCGCATCTCTTTAGAATCCGGACGGAATTTCAAGATATCCCGTCCCTCCAAAATCGCCTCGCCGCCAAGGATCTTTCCCGGCGGGGATTGGATGAGCTGCATGACCGACATCTGAGTCACAGATTTTCCACAGCCGCTTTCTCCTACTACCGCAACAATTTCCTGTTCGTCTACATAATAAGAAACATCATTGACCGCCTTCACTTCTCCCGAATCTGTAAAAAAAGAAGTTTTCAGATGATTCACTTCTAGTAAATGCTTTTTCTCAGCCATATTACAGTTTCCCCCTTAATCTGGGATCTAAAGCGTCCCGCAAGCCGTCTCCCACTACATTAAAAGCAACCACTACCAAAATAATGCACACGCCCGGCAGGATAGACAACAGAGGCGCAGTCGTCAAAAAAGAATAACCGTCGGATACCATAGCGCCCCAGGTAGCAGTAGGCGGCGCGATCCCCACGCCCAGATAACTCATGGTAGCTTCCAGCATGATGCCCTGCCCAAGATTCATTGTAAATAATACGATCAGGGATGGAAAGCAGTTAGGAAGCAGGTGCCTGAGCAGAATTTTTACATTTTTCAGCCCAATTAATTTTCCGGCAGTCACATAATCACTTTCCTTTATAGACAGCACCTGCCCGTTCACCATGCGGATATAAGTCGGAACCAGGCTGACCCCAATAGAGATCACGATACTGAGAACGCCGCCGCCCAGGGCAGACGCCAGGACCAGCGTAAAAATCAGAGCCGGAATTGCAAGAATGGCATCCGTCAGCCGCATGATCACCTGATTCAGCACACCGCCGAAATAACCGGCAGCCAACCCCAGCAGAACCCCCAGCACCGCGCTGAGCGCCCCCGCAAGGATACTGGTATATAAAGAAATCCTGGCCCCGTATAGGATCCGGCTCATAACGTCACGTCCCAGATAATCCGTACCAAGCAGATGTTCCGAAGATACGCCTTTCACGACATTTCTCAGATCATTCACATTTGGATCGCATGGCGCTAATAAAGGGGCGAATATTGCCACAAAAATCAAAAGTACCACGATCGCAAAACAAATTTCGGATAAAATGCCCCTGTTGAAAAAGACCTTTATTTTTCTCTTCATGACATTTACCTCCAAGATTTTCTAACACGAGGATCTACCACCCCGTACAGCAAGTCCACAATAAAGTTGCAGCCCACCGTCACCAGAGAAATGACCAGTACACAGGCCTGGATGATGAAATAATCCCTCTCTGTGATAGCCCGTATCAAAAGAGCCCCTATCCCCGGAATATTAAAAATACGTTCAATGACCACAGATCCCCCCACAATGATACGGACCTGCAGGCCAATGATCGTGATCACCGGAATCAGGGCATTTTTCAACGCATGACGGAAAATCACGCTTCTCTCGGAAATCCCATTGGCCCGGGCGGTCCGTACATAATCCTGATTAATGACCTCCAGCATATTGGAACGCGTCTGCCGGGTGATCGTGGCGATAAAGCCAAAGGATAGACATAAAACCGGTAAAAGGGACATATACACATATTTCCCGAAATCGTCAGAGGGCGCCGTATATCCCTGTATCGGGAGAACGTGCAGCTTTAAGCCAAACAGGAAGATACATAATATGGCAATCCAGAACTGCGGAACGCCTATGCCGATATTGGCAATGGTCGTGATCAGCTGATCCATCCACGTTCCTCTCTTCACAGCAGTCACCACGCCAAACAGAATGCCGAAAAAAGCTGAGATAAGCACGACAGGAATGCCAATCGCCATCGTGACAGGTAGTTTTGTTTTTATCAATGTAGTAACATCCTCGCCATAAAGAAGAGACTTCCCAAAATCACCTCGCAGGATCCCTTCCACCCAAAGACCATACTGCTGAAGGACAGGCTTATCCAGATGATATTTCGCGCGATATTCTGCAATCGTTTCTTCCGATACAGATTCCCCCAGGGCAATCCGTATCGGATCGCCTGGAAGAATGTGCATCAGGGAAAATGCAAATACAGATACCAGGAAAATAATCAAAATGGACATCGCCAGTCTTTTTATAATGTATTTTCCCATAATCATACTCCTTTTAGTAGCCTCTTGTATCCCTTTTCACCCCATAGCCGTCCCACGTTTCATAAGGCAGCGGGGGTTCGGGCAGGAATTGATTGATCTCGTCCGGCCTGTAATAGTCTACATAACAGTCAGACGGCCTGACCAGCTCTTCCGCCTTACATGCTTCATCCAAAAGCGGGTACCCGCACTCCTTCAGGTAGCTTCTATTCTGTGTCAGCCAGCCGTAGCATGCATCGCCTTCTACTGCCACGATCCATTGCAGATGCCAGAATTTCCAGCCTTCCTTTGTTGCTGTCAGCTCCGCATAATAGCGGCCCATGTCCCATGCCTCCGATTCTGCCTGAGGCAGACATTTAAAACCAGGCGACAAAAGGCTTACACGAGCGGTCTTCTTATCCCCTGCGATCTCGATGCTTAACGCGGCGGCTCCATGTTCCACGATCGCGCCTGCCATACGGCCAATCTCTACTCTCTGGTCATAAAAATCCATAATCTCCTTTTTTCCCTGATATTTTCCACGCCCCAATTCCAGGGACACCTCCGGATCCTCCAGGGCAAAACAGGAGGCGATTCCTTTTACATCTCCATTTTCCAGATAGAACAAATACCTGTTTATCAAATTTCGGATTTCAGCCAGACCCGCAGCTCGATTGATTTTTTCCTCCAATACGTCCAGCCTGCTGATACTGTCTTTTTCTGTCATAGCAGATTCCTCCTTTACTGCTTCCTGGTAATGTCCATGGAGGTTTTGCCGCTCCATGTATCATATGCTTTCGGAGGCTCCGGCATCAGATAGTTCACCCTTGCCGGATCATAGTGCTTAGGCCACGCGTAATCCGGCGGGTAGCTTCCGGGTGCTCCCTTCGGCATATCTGCATAAACGTCAGCAAGTTCTGGATGTACCAGTTCCTTATCATGAGCTGTCTGCTCCTTCAGCCAGCCTGCCGTCATCGGTGTCTCAAATGTACGGAAATACTGTACATGCCACAGCTTCCATACGTCTCCCTCCTTGATCAGGTCCACATGATATTTCCCGTAAATCCAGTTCTGGACCAAGGCCTTTGCCGCAGCATCAAGACCTGACGCAAGGCAGGTTAATTTCGCCGTTTTTCCGTCCTTTGCAATTTCCACCACTTGAGTATCTACATAATGATAGATCATAATACCTGGCTTTTTGGCAAGCTTTGGCATAAATCCAAAATATTCTTTGATCTTATCATACCCCTCAAAAATCCCCTCTTCTGCGATTTCGAGAGAAACATCCTGACGGGTGGAAAACTGTTCCATCGTGCCGTTTAGATGCAGTTCCCCATAGTAATGTATATAGCGGTAAAAGCGATTCAATATAGCATCCATATCCGACAAGCCTTCTGTGAAAAGCTCCAATTGTTCCAAATCCTTTTCAAATGCATCCATCTTGACGACCTCCCTTAATATTTCTCTCTGTCCCAAAAGTGCTGCAAAATACGGGTTCTCTTTAATGCTGTGATACCGTCGTAGGTTTCATAGGGTTCTGGCGCTTCCGGAATATAATCATAAGGCGTTTTCGGATTAAAGATAACAGGCCAGTACGTGCTGGGCTTGTTCGCCCTCGAAGTAAACACGTCCGAGAGCTCCGGATGCCTCCATTCCTCATTATTCGTAGTCTGCGAATACATGAAGCCTTTCTTTACTTCTGAATCGTATATGATAAACCAGTGCAGATGCCAGATTTTCCATGTGCCATCCTCTTCTTTGATAAAATCTACATAATAGCGCCCTGCCAGATAAGTCTGCAGTTCTGCGGCAGCAACCCCTTTAATCCCTCTTGCAAAACATACCAGTTTCGCAGTCTTTCCATCACCTGCCAGTTCAATGACCGGGCAGACGCAATGCTGCTCTACCAAAATCCCTGGCTTTTTGGACAGTCTCCGGAAGCAATCGAAATAGCTTTCCACTGCTTCCTTCCCTTCGTACACCTCAGAATAACCTTCTTCTACAGAAACATCGCTCTGATCCAAAGCCAGGGTAGACAAAATCCCCTCCACATGCTGCAGATTGTAATATTGCAGATATGTGTGAAACAGTTTTTCAACTGTCTGAATATCTGATACTCTTTGTGCCCTTTTCTTCAAATCCTCATATCTTGCACGGAGTTGTTCTTCCCTTTCCATATTCGTTTCCTTCCTCCTCTAATATCCTCTTGTTCTTATCAGGTCATCTGCTTCTTCCCAGGTTTCATAAGGTTTTGGCGGCTCCGGATAAACATACATATAACCGTCCTGACGGTAATTGTCCTCATACGGACAAGGCTCTGGCTCTACCGTAATATTTCCGTTGTGAATGCTGTCCAGTTCATCAAACATGCATTCCTTCCAATAACTTCTGTTCTGATACAGCCACCCATAGGCTGCATCTGCCTCCACAAAAATAAACCAGTGCCAGTGCCAGATTTTCCACACCCCGTCAACCTTGATCAGATCATGATAATACTTCCCTTCCGACCATACCTGAGAACGCCCCAGCGCCAGGCATTTATAGCCCGGAGAAAATTCGGCCACCTTTGCCGTCCTGCCGTCTCCGGCGATCTCGATCACCTTTGCCACAGATTCATGCTCCACCAGCGCGCCCGGCATACGCGCCAGTGCGGGGCGCTGATCGAAAAACTCCAGATTGGGCCTGGAGCCTACCATGCGCCCGCCCATACCTGCATCTGACCACACACGAGGCGCATCCCAGTTCACCGCATCGGTAATGCCGTTGCAGTCTGCTCCCTGGAAGTAAGAAAGGTACTTGTTGATCTCCTTGGTGACGGCGATCACGTCTTCTGCATGGACGATCCTCTTTTCCAGCGCATCCAGACGTTTTTCCATCTCGTCTAAATTCATCTCTGTTCCTCCTTTGAAATTTCCAGTCAATTTGAGAAGAAAGTATAAAACATCCGTATTTATTTTTCTATCCAGGCTTTATGCAGCGTACCTGCGGAATATTCCGCATCATTTACACCGTCGTCATGAAGCTTACCGCTCTTGATGATCGGCTGGTATACCGTCACAACTGGATTCAGATCGCAGATATCATCGATCAGGATCGTCTGTGCCTCACGGATAGACGCCTGTGCTTCTTCAGGTGTCTTTGCTCCTACCGCGCCTGTGATCGCTGCATCCAGTTCATCTGGACGGAGCAGGGAATCCAGGCCCAGCACAATGCCGCTTAATCCCTGACGGAACATGGAAGACATCTGATTCGTGACATCGATCGGCAGAGACGAGGTATGGAAGAACATCCCTGTATTCCATTTGGTCAGATTCTGGGAAAAATCGCCGGTATCCTGTACGTCCACTTCCATCTCAATACCGATTTCCGCAAGCATCGCCTGAATCGCTGTTACACAGTTTACCTGCATGATATCATTCCGGACAATACAGGTCGTTTTGAAGCCGTCCTCGTAGCCGGCTTCCTTTAAAAGCTCCTTTGCCTTCTCCACGTCAAATTCATACCCCTTGGTTTCCGCGTTATAAAATACAGAACCTTCCGGAGCAAACTGGTTGGTTACAGCCGCATAGCCGCTGTAGATACTGTCAATCAGCGCTTCTTTATCAATCGCATAGGAAACAGCCTGCCGGACTTTCACGTCATAGAACGGATTGTCCTTTTCGTCCAGGCAGTTAAAGCAGAGCAGGGCAATCTGGGAAGGTACGCCCAGAGCAGCCGTACACCCGGAAGACTTCAGCTCGTCCACCAGTTTATAATCAGTACAGTACATCATCTGTGCATCATCATTCTGCATCGCCGCCTGAGCTACCAGTGAATCCGAATAGATTTTCACTGTTACGGTATCCAGATATGGCGCACCCTGCCAGTAATCGTCAAATCTGACAAACACCTTCTCTGTATCACGGTTCATACTCTCAAAAGCAAATGGACCCGTTCCGACAGGTTGCGCTTCACACCCTTCTTCCCCGCCTTCTTCATAGGCTTTCTGAGAAGTCATAATGCCGCATTCCCGCGCCAGAGAATAAGGAATGGTTGCATCCCACTGAGACAGCCTGATTTCAAATGTATGATCCCCGGTCGCTTCTATGGAATCGATATTACTGAAAAATGCACCGCTCTTAATTCCTTTTTCTTTATAGACATTCAGACACCATGCGGCAGCTTCCCCGGTCAGGTCTGTACCGTCATGAAATTTAATCCCCTCGTTCAGTTCGATGGTATATTTCAGATTCTCCTGATCTGCTTCGTAGGATTTCGCCAGCCATGGAATCACATTTCCAGCATCATCTACACGAAACAGTGTTTCATATACGGTGATCATATACTGGAATTTATCATTGTAGGACTGGAGATTATACCACACTGTATGGGTAACTTCAGCCGTATCGATGATGACAAGGTCCCCGCCCTTCTGCGGCTCTTCTGAGGATGCATCGGATTCGCCGGTTTCTTCTTCCGTCTTAGTTTCAGCGGCGTCGTTCTGGTCTGTACCGGTCTGGCCGGCATCATTTCCACATGCGCACAATCCCAAAGACAGTGCCAGCGCAAGCAGAAAACTTACTACACGTTTCTTCATAGTTCTTTTCCTCCTTTTTTCGTTCTTTATATGAATTATTTCATATGAGTCTCCATATGGCAGAAGAAATCTGATCTTTTTCCCGATATCGTATCTTCCGGCCGTTTTTCCCAATTCATCTCAATATCCTGCCAGTAGTGGTCCTGCAGGCCGAACAACTCACAGGGGCATACAAAATGCGGATCCGGAGCCAGTGTCTTATTAAAATAGGTATTGTTACGGTCTTTGAAAATATGATGGCCGTAATCCAGCATTCCTTCCAGCGCGGCGTACATCAGGTAGTGGATACCCACAAACTTAAATCCAAGGGGAGTCAGATCGTCGATATCCACATCGCTTTTTCCATCCTTGGAGCCCAGATCCGGATACATTTTCCATCCCGGGACCCTCCTGGAAATTTCACGGCACAATTCCATCTTTTTCTCAGCGGGAGCCTTATTCAGCTCCACCAGAAGCGTCATCTCTGCACCCGCTTCGAGATAGGCATTGCAGCGCGCGCATGCCTCGTCCAGATTCTTGTACGGATCCACGTCACACCGGGCGATCAGCATGCAGTCCGTATCCTTCAATGCTGCATGAGCGGCTGTAAAACGCTTGACCGCATCCTCCTGTGGAATTATTTTCCCTTCTGCATCCAGATCTGTGATCAATATGCCAGAAGCACCGGCACGGGCTATGCGTACACAGGCATGGTAAGTATTGATCGGTTTGCCAAACCCGTCGTCCGCATCAATGACCAGCGGAAGAGGGGAAAATGCAGCGATCCTTTCTGTAGCGCCTGCCACGTCATCCAGAGTGATCAGCCCCATGTCCGGGTTCCCCATGATACTGCAGGAAAACTCTGCGCTGCTTAGCAGGATCGCCTGAAATCCGCACAGCTCCACACATTTTGCAGAAGAACAGTCAAAAATTTCCGGGCACATCACAATTTCTTCCGATTCTGACAGCAGCTGCCTTAATGATTTTTTACACGACATTTTTTACCTCCTTTTAAAATCTAAAATCGATCTGTTTCTTTCACAAAAAACGGCGTAATCCTTTTTGCCAGAGCATCTTCCTGATCTACCACATACCGGCTCTCCAGCTCCGCCCAATATCCATCGCGCAGGTAAAATGTCATCGGTGAAAAACACTTAAACCCGGTATCATCGTAATGATTGTCTACATACACATTGTTACGAGATTCCATTACATGCTTTCCGGTATCCAGCATCGCCAGCATTGCGGCATGCATAGAATAATGAACACCTACAAATTTATACCTGTATTTCGCGATCTCATCCAGGTCCACGTCACTTTTTCCTTCATGAGACATCAGATCCGGATACCAATGCCAGCCGGGAATCGCTTCGGAAAGCTGTTTCGCCAAAGGAAAACGCAGTTCGGCAGGGGCGCTGTTCAGGCCGAGTACACAGATGCAGTCTGCCCCAGCTTCAACATATCGGTTACAACGATTGATGACTTCTTCAAAATGTTCCACCGGGTTTACATCACAGCGGGCAATTAAAACAGCTCCTGAATCTGCTTCCTCCAACCCATCTTTTGCTGCTCTGAACCTGAGAACTGCTTCCTCCGCCGGCAGCACCCCTGCTTTCGATTGCGCCGCCGCATCTGTGATCAGCACACCGGCAGCGCCGGCCTTGGCAAGTCTCCTGCAGGCATACCAGGTATTCAGAGCCCTCCCAAAACCAAAGCCGTCATCTGCATCGATCAAAAGAGGCATGCTGACTGCATTGGTAATACGGTCTGTGATCCACACAAATTCATCCAGGGATAACAGCTGTAAATCCGGCACGCCGGTCATCGCACATGCAAAGTCTCCGCTGCTTAACATAATGCATTCAAATCCGTTGATCTCTGCCGCCCGTGCAGACGCACAATCGTGCAGTTCTGGAACAATGATGATTTCTTCTTTGGATATCAATTCTTTCAAGTTTATTTTTTCCCGTTTCATATAACACCCCCTGCGCATATATTTTTATATGATCTACATTTTATACATATCATCCGGCGCCTTAGTTAAAGTTCTTTGATCCCTTCTATGGCATAAGCCCTGACCGGACAGGAATCCAGCCCCATGATCGGAAGCGGAGAATACGACATAAAAAACACCTGGCTCTCTAATCGGTCCAAATTTTTCAATACTTCGAGAAATACGATGTTTTCTGCCATGCATATGTCATGAAACGCCTTTACATCTTTATTGCAGTTTTCAATCGATACCCCGTCTCCGAATCCGACACATTTTATCCTATGTTCAACCATCCACTCCGCAGTTTCCCCATTTACAAAAAGTCTTTTATCTTTTTCCGTATTCGTATCAGGTGTAAACGGCTGCAGCTTATACGGAGAATCCAGGATCAAAATATCTCCTTCCCGCACCTTTTCGGCACACGCCCTGTCTAAAAGCTCTTTTGTGATATAGCTGTTCGGCTCTGCCTCAAATTCCAGATATACGGCGCGTCCCATAAAGCAGTCTAAGGGAAGTTCTGCTGCTGACGGCCAGTCGTCATGGTGATGGTATGGACACTCCACATGTGTTCCCAGATGGCTGGTCAGGTCCATAATGGTATGAAAATCCGGAATCGGTCCCCCTGTATTGAAACGGAACAAATGGCATCTTCTCGTTTCTGCTGCCGGATCCAGTGGTTTCGTCAGATCAACGATCCTGAAATTACCCATTTTAAATACACACATTGTTCATTTCCTTTCTCTTACTGTGATTCGCGTTACACCCGCAAATCGCCTCCTGTTTCATATATTGCCGCCTTATCTTCCATTGCATGCACCAGATTCACTACAAATTCATGGGCAGGAACCGGAACCTTCAGACGTTTTGCCTCTGTGATGATCGTACCGTTTATCGTGTCTATCTCTGTACGGACGCCGTTATGCAGATCTGCATATATGGATGTATAACCGTCATGCGCATTCTCCACCAGGGTACGTACATCCTTTATCACTTCTGCCTCGTCGAATCCCAGGCCGTCCGCATCTGCTACAGCCACTGCTTCTCTGAGCAGCTGTTCCACCAGCTTCCATGCATATGTGCTGTCTTTCAAAAAGTCCAGATTCGTCTGCAAAACTCCTGTCATAACGCTGGCTGAAACATTGATAAACAGCTTGCTCCAGATAGATTTCCTCACATTGTCTGAAACTTCCGTCTGAAATCCGCATTGCGAAAAATTGTCCGCAATCTCCTGAATCGTCTCGCTTTTACCGTCCAGGAGTCCAATACTGCTGCCTCCGCCTCCTCCGTGATTGATATAGCCTGCATCTATGATCGAACTATTATGCTTCGTTGTGCCAATGATCACACGGCTCCTGTTTACAAATCTTAAAATTGTCTGTTCATGCCCTGCGCCGTTCTGCAATGTCATCACATATGTATGTTCTCCAAGCAGATGCCTGTTTTTTTCCAAAGCGCTTACGGAGTACATCGCTTTCACAAAAACAATCACCAGATCCATCGCGCCCAGCCCTTTTGTATCAGTCAGCGCCGTCGGATAAAATGCCTTTTCTCCATCCGGTTCCCGTATCCTGATACCGTCCCGATTGATTTTATCTACCTTTTTCTGGTCGATCTCTACTAACCAGACATCATTATATCGGGATAGGTACCCCCCAAACAAAGAACCCATGGCCCCCGCACCGAGTATCGTAATTTTCATCACATCTTCTCCTTTTTAAAACCGATTGCAATTTCGGTATCGATTGCAATTTCATATTATCACCTTTTCGTTTCTGAGTCAATATTTTTTATCTATTTTTATTTATTTTCCACCTTTTTATCCTGTTTTTTTGTATATTTTAACCACTGTATTGCATTCCAATTCACTTTTTCGTCTGCAAAACAGAATTTATTCTTAAATATCGATTGCTAAATTATTAAAAATAGACAATAAAAAAGAACAGACTCTGCAGAAATTCTGTTTTGTCTGTCCTAATATTTACTATTCACGGCCTAAACAGTGACGTCCTAATGTGCAATTCCCGTTATAGTGTGCTGACACATTAGGTCGTCTCGCGTTCTACAATGGAAGAAAAGACCATCACTTTTTTTGTCACTTTCCCGCCGCCCAGTAGATCAACCAAAAAACGTGCGGCCATCATACTCAGTTCCAATAATTTATTATCCAGTGAAGTGATTTTCGGTGTACTGAACTCCGCATAAATGGAATTGTCGATTCCTGTGTAAGCCACCTGCTCCGGCACGGCATACCCCATATCCAGAAGCGCCCTTCCTCCTCCTGACGCTAAGAGATCTACGCTGTATATGATTCCGTCAACCTCCGGGTGTTCCTCCATCAGCTGCTTTGTCACCTGATAGGCGCCTTCCAGAGTCGTATCCGTATCATAGACCACCGTCGGCTGTTCCACCCCCAATTTTTTTACTTCTTCTTCAAATCCTTTTATTTTCAATAAATTACTGGGAGTATAACAATTATTTATAAATGCCAGGTGCCGATGTCCTTTTGAAAATAGCAGATTCACCAGGCTGGATACCCCTGTCCGTTCATCCGCCAGTACCCCATATACATTTGGAAGCTCCAGGTATCCGTTCACAATAACGATCGGCGTATTCGGCATATACTGAATGATCGCCTCTTCTACATCTTTTGTCTGAAATGTGGAGCCGATCATGACAGCGCCTTCTACACGGCGCTGGCTCAGCACTTGTATATACTCTGTCTTTTCCTTGGTTTCCGAGCCTGTATTAAAAATAATACAGCAATATCCCAGTTTGGCAAATGCTTTTTCTACCGTATAAGCCCCGTCTGTATAATGAACGTTCCGAATATCTGCAACCAGGACCCCGATCATATGGTTGTTTTGCTTGATCAGCCCTCTCGCTGTTTCATTGGGTGAATAATGATATTTTTTTAAAAGTTTCTCTATCTTTGCCTTGGTAGAAGGATGAACTCCCGATTTGTTGTTCACTACTCTAGACACCGTGCTGGCCGATACGCCGGCTTCCTTTGCAATATCATAAATCGTCATATTCTTATCCCTCCACTCTTTCTATTTTCAATTATTCACAGTTTCCGCCTCCTTGTCAACAAAATTCAATCAAATTATAACATTTTCCGGTATTACAGGTTACTGTTCACACCCTTTGGGTGCTCCAGTAACAGTATCCAGCCCATTTTAAGTCGCCTTCGGCGAGGGGCTGGATGCACGCAACCGCTATTTTACTGGCCGGATGCCTTGCAGCAGGGTGCAAGGCACCGTGAACAGTAACGTATTACACCCACATAAGCGTTTATTGGATCTCAATTTTGAACATCTCGGGATTTTCTACCATATTATATTGATCGTCCTCCGGGGAACTGTAACAGATTTCAAAAGCAGCTCTCTTCCATCTCCATGCAGTCCAGTTCATATACACTGTAATATGCATTTCTTTTGGATACCCGCTCAGATCATATGAGAACCGGACTTCCCTGAAAGAATTGTCCGCACATCTCTTCAAAAGGCATTCCGCAAATTTTTCCTGATCAAATATATAAAGTTTATTCGCTATGATCGATATCTCCTCCAGGCTTCCATTCGAAAATATTTTTGGATTGCTGCTGCACACTTCCACATCCCGACCAAATTGCAGATATCCCAGGATTGAGCTCGCCATGAGAACGGCCAGACATACGATCATACGAAACCGCCTTCTCAGAATCCTTTTCTTACTGTTTACAGTACGCTTCTGCGTTTTATCGAGTATTTCCTTCATGATCTTTCTCTCTCTTTACGGTTTGACCAGTATAGAGGTCAATATTTTCAGTCAGCATACCATAAAATAACAACAAGTTGCAACCAATACTGGTCAAAAACTGAAAGTCAAACGAGGTGTAAAAATGGAACAAAAGTTAAGGCGCGACTGTAACATGGGGGAAAATCTTAGAAAACTGCGGAAAACAAAAGGATTGTCACAGGAGAAGCTGTGTGCGGAATTGCAGCGCCGATCCTGTGACATTGGCCGGAGTACCTATGAAAAGTATGAAACCGGGGAACTAAATATACGGATCAGTGTACTCATCCAGCTCCGAAAGATTTATGGATGTGCATACGATGATTTCTTTGCAGGGCTGGATCCCGATGAACCGTATGAACTTCGGTAACTGGCTGAAACGACAGCCGGACATGCATCGCAGGACATATTCCGCGTTCACAGAGGACATGATAGGTATACGGAAAACATATGCAGTGCATCAGATCAGCAGGCATGATTTGAATGGTATCACTAGAACATAATTTCAGGAGGCAGAAAATGGAACGTGAGCAAAAATTACGGCGGGATCGAAACATGGGGGCGAATCTAAAAAAACTCCGTCTGGCACATGGGCTTTCACAGGAAAAGCTGTGTGCCAGGCTGCAGCATCACGCATGCGATATCGGCAGGAGTACCTATGAGAAGTATGAGAGAGGAGAACTGAATATACGGATCAGTGTGCTGATCGAGCTGCGGAAGATCTATGGCTGCAGCTATGATGATTTCTTTGCAGGTCTGGATTCGGATGAATACAGCCATGGATGATCGAACACATGCAGCATAATACATGGTTACTTTGAATAATAATTACCGGAGCACCCAAAGAGTGTGAACAGTAACAATAATAACATTAAATTTATCCAATTTGAATTTTTTACTTGAAAATTTCTTCTCTCTTGCATATAATACAAGAGAACAGCGAAAGTAGAACTAAATTGAAAAAAATAACACTTAGACGAAACGAGTAGAGTGCGGAACTTTCCAGAGAGAGATGCCCGGGCAGGGATTTATGTCCGGTGCTGGAAGCATCTTACTGCAGAAGCATTTGAAGACCACCTCCGAGTGACCCCAATCCGGTCCGGTGATTCCGTTATCATCACAAAAAGCGGCTTTTTGCGTATGCAATCAGCAAGAAGGGTGGAACCGCGGCTAAGAATTTCAGCTCGTCCCTTGTGATCACGATCAATCACAGGGAGCGGGCTGTATTTTTTTCTGACAATTCCGGACAGCAGGAATCCCAGAAGGCGGGGTGCGGCAGGTGCACAGGCCGTGAACAGCAGCCAGTACATTCCTGCTCTTTCGGAAACATTTACTAATATTTTGCAGAAAGGAACGAATTTGATATGATCATTACATTAAAAGACGGTTCAACAAAAGAATACTCTGAAGCAAAATCCATTATCGATATCGCTTATGATATCAGCGAAGGCCTGGCCCGTGCCGCGTGCGCCGGGGAGGTCAACGGCGAGGTTGCGGACCTGCGGACTATCGTAGACGGCGACTGCAGCCTGAATATCCTCACCGCCAGAGACGAAAAGGGACTGGCTGCGCTGCGGCATACTGCATCCCACGTGCTGGCCGAAGCCGTACAGCACCTTTTCCCGGATGCCAAAGTGGCGATCGGGCCGTCCATCGATACCGGATTCTATTATGATTTTGAAAGCGCCCCATTTTCCAGGGAGGATCTGGATGCCATCGAAAAAGAGATGAAAAAGATTATCAAGAAGGGGGCGAAGATTGAGCGCTTCACAAAATCCCGCGAGGATGCCATCGCCTTTTTCAAAGAGAAAAATGAACCCTATAAGGTAGAACTGATCCAGGATCTTCCGGAGGGTGCGGAGATTTCCTTCTATTCCCAGGGGGACTGGGTAGATCTGTGCGCTGGCCCGCACCTGATGAACACCAAAGGTGTCAAGGCCTTCAAGCTGATTTCTTCCTCCGGCGCTTACTGGCGTGGAAATGAAAAAAATCAGATGCTGGCCCGGATCTACGGCACTGCCTACGGCACAAAGGACGAGCTTCAGGAACATCTGACCATGCTGGAAGAGGCCAAAAAGCGGGATCACAACAAGCTGGGACGGGAGATGAAGCTGTTCACCACCGTGGACGTGATCGGACAGGGCCTGCCCCTTCTCATGCCCAACGGTGTGATCATGCTCAAGGAGCTGCAGCGCTGGATCGAGGATCTGGAGGACAACGAGTGGGGATACATCCGCACCAAAACCCCGCTGATGGCAAAGAGCGACCTGTACAAAATCTCCGGACACTGGGATCACTACAAAGACGGAATGTTTGTGCTGGGGGATGAAGACAAGGACAAGGAAGTCTTTGCCCTGCGCCCCATGACCTGCCCCTTCCAGTACTATGTATACAAGGCGGAGCAGCACAGCTACCGCGATCTTCCTCTGCGCTACGGCGAGACCTCGACCCTCTTCCGCAACGAGGATTCCGGCGAGATGCACGGACTCACACGTGTCCGCCAGTTTACCATTTCCGAGGGGCATCTGGTTGTAAGGCCAGACCAGATGGTGAAGGAGTTTAAAGACTGTATCGCCCTGGCCCAGCATTGCCTGCAGGTTCTGGGCGTGGAGGAAGATGTGACCTACCACCTGTCCAAATGGGACCCGGAAAATACGGAAAAATACATCGGCTCACCCGAGGTCTGGGAGGAAACCGAGGGACATATCCGCACCATGCTCCAGGAGCTGAATATCCCGTTTGTGGAAGATGTAGGCGAAGCCGCCTTCTACGGCCCGAAGGTAGATATCAACGCAAAAAATGTCTATGGCAAGGAAGATACCATGATCACCATTCAGTGGGATGCCCTGCTGGCAGAACAATTTGACATGTATTTTATTGATGAGAACGGCGACAAGAAACGCCCCTACATTATCCACAGGACTTCCATGGGCTGCTATGAAAGGACACTGGCATGGCTGATCGAGAAATACGCCGGCCTGTTCCCCACCTGGCTCTGCCCGGAACAGGTGCGCATCATCCCGATCTCGGATAAATATCATGACTATGCGGCGCAGGTAGAGAAACAGCTGAAAGCGGCCTGCATCCGCTGCTCCGTGGACCAGCGTTCTGAAAAGATGGGTTATAAGATCCGGGATGCCCGCCTGAACCGGGTTCCTTATATGCTGGTAGTCGGCGCCAAGGAACAGGAGGAAGGCGTGGTTTCTGTGAGAAGCCGTTACCTGGGAGATGAAGGACAGAAGCCGCTGGATGCGTTTATCAGTGAGCTCTGTGAAGAGATCCGCACGAAGAAGATCCGGAAGATCGAGGTCGAAGAACAGAAATAGCAGAAAATCAGGCAGCAGGGATCAAAGTGATGTTTTGGTTCCTGCTGCCTTTGAGGTTAAGCCCTGCCATTCCTCCAAACTTGTTTTCAACTCCTGAAACATGGCAACATATTTTTCTTTTGTATTTTCCACAATCTCTCCCGCAATCTCAGGATTGTATGCATGTGCGACATGCTTTTGATCCGACAGCGCATCCAACCACAGCTGCTCCTCCTGGATCATCCCATTGCTGAACGCTTCCTTTATGATTGCTTTGGGCGACCCGGTCGCAGCCAGTCCGATCCCGCTGGCATACAGAGATTCCTTCATTGCTTTCCAGGACTGTTCAAAGCAGATTTCATACAGCCCAACCAATCCGGTAAGGATCACATTGCTGTAGGGCGCTTCATAAGCATAAATTTCCTGCAGGTTTTCAAGTGCCTTGCAAAAATTATCAAACTTTTTCATATAGGATGACCCCCCTCCCTCTCAATAGATGCCCTGAGCTCAGGCTGTACCGCTCTGTCCAGATTGACAAAATCAAATTTCAACAGTGTGGAGGTCTCCTCGTCCACACTAAGCGAAAAACGGCTGATGTCTCCGCCCGAAACCGCAAGGTCAATATCGCTGGTTTTATAATAGTCCCCTCTCGCCCTGGAGCCAAACAGTATCAATCTGCAAATCCCGTATTTTTCGGGTAAATGGAAATATTTTCTTTATGCTTATCTGGCCCTGCAAGAGCAAGGTTCATCGCCTTTTTATTCAACATAGTTTTTCTCTCCATCTATATAGGCCATTCGACCGTTTCACAAGGTTTCATTTAATCATACTATGAATTTCTTACTTCGTCAAACGAACCGATATGAAAATCATCGTCAATTTTTATCATTTGTTACAGTTCACGGCCCAACCGGCCGCGAACTGTAACGCATCCAGCCCATTGAAAAGTCGCCTGACGGCGGTCCTAAGCGCCAGCGACGCTTGTTTAGGACGGACCGGAACGGAGTGTAGACGGGCTGGACGCCCGCCCCAGCACTGAATCGGCCGGATGCCGTGCAGCAAGTGCACGGCCCAGGAGTGACCAGTAACTATCATTCTATATGCCTTACAATCGCATCGCAATATCAATATTGACCTAATTTTTCATCAATAAACTATCTAAAAATCTTTTTCTGACTGTGATATGATAATACACGTCACAGGGAAACAGACAGTAAGACAGAATATGATATATCAGAAAAGGAGAATAAAATTATGTATACGAATATGACTGCGGAAGACGCAAAATACATGCTTGAAGCAAATGCAAACCTGGTGGATAAGCTGATCGCGGGATTGAAAAAGTATTGGGAAGAGAACGCGGAGGTCATCTGCGGAGGTCTGGCTATGATGAGCGGACAGTTCTATGTACCGTCAGGCAGATAATCATGCCATGGACAATATTTACACATTAACCAAAAGATAGGCAGTAGGAATCAAAATTATTTTCGGTTCCTGCTGCCTTTGTCAGTCTTATAGAGTTCCGGCGCTGTCCTACAGCTGAATCTCCCGGTCCTTATAATAATATTTCTTGTCATGCTCGTTGATCTCGCGCATCACCCTGCAGGGATTCCCCACTGCAACAACATTTGCCGGGATATCCTTCGTCACGATGCTTCCCGCGCCGATCACCGTATTGTCTCCGATCGTAATGCCCGGCATAACGACTACCGCCGCTCCGATCCAGCAGTTCCGTCCGATGCGGACAGGCATATTATACTGGTATGCCTGCTCCCGCAGCTCCGGCAGGATTGGATGTCCTGCAGTTGCGATCGTCACATTGGGGCCGATCATTGTATAGTCTCCAATATAAATGTGGGTATCGTCCACACATGTCAGGCCGTAATTCACATACACCATCTTCCCGAAATGGCAGTGATGCCCGCCGAAATTTGAGTAAAACGGGGCTTCAATATATACCCCTTCCCCGCAGTCCCCAAGCATCTGTTTCAACAGCTTCGCCCTCTTTTCGGATTCCGACGGTTTTGTCTGGTTGTACTCGCACAGCAGGTCCTGATAGACCACCTGCTCTTTTACAATCTCATCGTCCATTGGGAGATAAAGTTCTCCACTGTGCAATTTTTCCTTCATTCCACTCATTTTTCAGTCCTCCTCCACTGTTTTTCCATTTTCCATGCAAGCATGCACGGCCTGTCTTTTCATTTTGCTGCTTCACATTGATACGTTATCTCGCCTCGTAACCGCAGACCTCAGACCCGTCTGCTTCGCTGACTATCCGCAGCTTCGCTGCTCCTGTCTGAGGTTGTTGGGCATCCGCCCAACAGCAAAATGAAAATACATCCCTTTGCATGCAAGCATGCACGGCCTGTCTTTTCATTTTGCTGCTGTTCCGATTTGTTATGTCAGGTTTTTGACCCAATTGTATTTTATGTAGTGGCGGTAAACCACCGGGAGCTTGACGACCTCGTCCAGGTTCAGTACAAAATAGACGGCCAGCACCGGGAGTTTCCATACGAACGCGCATAACAATCCTAACGGGACCGTGATGCACCAGAGGGTCACGGTATCGCAGAACAGCCCGAACCTGGAATCTCCCCCGGCCGGAAAAATTCCGGCAATGGTCATGCAGTTGATGGATTTTCCTGCAATATAATAAGAACATACGAACAGCATTCCTGTCAAATATTCCTTTGCCTCTGCCGTCAGACTCACCAGGCTCGTGATCACCGGCGATAATCCCAGCAGCAGTGCCCCTGAGAGCACCCCGCACAAAATCGATGCCTTTACCATCGTGCTGCCTGCTGCCTTCGCTTCCTCGAAGCGTCCTGCCCCCAGTTCATTTCCTACGATGATACTTCCCGCGCTGCCAACCCCCTTGCACAGGCAGATGATAAGATTTTTGGAAATATTGGCAATGCTGTTGGCCGCCACCGCATCCGAGCCCAGGTGCCCCATGATCACCGAATACATGGCAAAGCCGCAGCCCCAGGCAAGTTCATTGAGCAGCACCGGTCCTGCCTTTTCCCAGAAACGCTTTTCCAAAGATTTATTTTTCTCCAGCAGATGAATTTCCAGCTGTTTCATTTTCAATCTTACAAATGCAATGCACCAGAGAGCCTGTACTGCTGTCGCCGCCACGGTAGCCAGTGCCGCTCCCCGGATCCCAAGAGCCGGAAATCCAAACAGTCCAAAGATGAGAACCGCATTGAACAGGATATTCAGGATCACTGTCGTACTACTGATCAGCGAGCTCAGGTTGACTGCGTTGCAGTTTTTCATCACCGTCAGGCAGACTTGCGAGGCTGCGGACAGCAGATACGAAATTCCCACGTACCTCAGGTATTCGCTCCCCATTAAGGCCAGCTTCGATTCATTGGTAAATAAATGCATGATCTGTTCTGGAATCAGGATCGCACCGGCTGAAAAAAAGACTGCCGCAATGCTGGAAATCCGGAGCACAAAACTGAATACTTTTGAAATATTCACGAAATCCTTTTTTCCAAAATACTGCGCAGTAAACATATTTTCTCCGATTACAAACGCCGCAATGAACAGGTTGAACACGAAGGTCACCTGGGAAGCCAGAGACACCGCCGACATGGAATCCTGGTTCAGCTTTCCCAGCATGACTGCATCGCATGCTCCCACAAGGGCCAGCATGAACTGCTGAAAAGCGATCGGAAGGATCAGACGGAACATCTTCCTGCGAAGGAGCTCTGTCTTTATCATGGCGCACCTCCTTTTTACGTTTTCCGTCTAACAATATCATATTTTTTTCGGAGAATCTTTCGGAATAGGCTGTTTTTCTATAACAATCGTTCAAATTTCCCTGTCCTTTTCTGAACGGCAGATCACAGACACGTCTGCTTCGCATACTTTTCGCTGCCTTGCAGCTCCTGTCTGTGATTTCCGGGGCTTCCGCCCCATAGCAATCTGAAAAAGCAGACTGCCGCAAATAAATTTGCGCAGTCTGTTTTTTCCATTTCTTTCCTGTCCTTTTCTGAACGGCAGATCACAGACACGTCTGCTTCGCATACTTTTCGCTGCCTTGCAGCTCCTGTCTGTGATTTCCGGGGCTTCCGCCCCATAGCAATCTGAAAAAGCAGACTGCCGCAAATAAATTTGCGCAGTCTGTTTTTTCAGATTGCTGCCGTTCAGAATGGTTTCAAAAATTGAAAAATGGGGGTGGATATGGTATGATTACATTATAAATTCACCATCTTATTTCTTTGCGGAGATTTTCTGCAGAAGGCATGGTAATGACACACGAAAGGAGTTTTTTTCATGAACGCTAAACTGCTGCGCCGCATCTCGTTTCTGTCTGCGGCGGCAATCTTCCTGTTAACTGCCTGCACCAGTAAGAAGGACGATGCCGGTGAGCCGGATCTGACCTGGGGCACACGGACCGGCTATGAAAGATTTCTAAAGCTGGCAGACAAAACTTATCCGGAGATCCATCTTGGTTTTTCTACCTATGCAGGCACCAGCCCCGCCAGCTATGAATGGGCTCAGATGCGTGGTAATGATATCCCGGACATCTTTGTCACCTCTCAGGTCCAGGACCCTGAGCTTGCAAGTGAATGTCTGGCAGATCTGTCCGGCTTTGATTTTACAGACAACATTTGTCCGGCTTTTCTGGAAGATGCCTCTATAGACGGCGGGATCTATCTTCTGCCCGTCAGCACCGCCATGCACGGAATCTACTACAATAAAACGCTGATGGAGGAGAACCGCTGGACAGTGCCTGCTGATTTTGACGAACTGGAGGAGCTGTGCAGCCAGATCCAGGACGGCGGGATGACTCCCGGACTTGTAGGGACCCGGTTCAATGACGACTCTTTTTCCGCTGTTTTCAACCTGGCCAAGGCCGGCTGGTTCTCTACTCCGGATGGTATCCAATGGGAACAGGATTTCCTGACCGGCAGTACATCCGCCGCAGGGATGTGGGAAGATACCATGGACTACGTCCAGCAATACATTGATATCGGGATGTACTCCGCGGATCCAAAAGAGAGAAGCGCTCAGGATGTGATCACAGAGGAACTTGGAAACCGGCAGGCCATGTTCTGCACCTCTATGCTGGAGGTCAGCAAGACAGAACTGCCTGGCGGCGATCAGCTTGGGATGATGCCATACATCAGCGAAGACGGCAGCAACAATATCTATATCTATCAGCCGGTCAGCTATATCGGCATCAGCAGCCGCCTGACCGAGCCGGGCAATGAGAAGAAGCTGGAGGACGCGCTCAAGCTGCTCTCCCTGCTCTATTCTCCTGACGGACAGGACACCTTTATTAACGACCAGACGCTCTGCAGGCTCAGCGTACTGGCGAGCGCCACAGCCGAGGAGGATTCTCTGATCTATGACGCGCTGCTGGCTCAGCGTGACGGCCGGGTATTCCCGATCACCTTTACCCGCTGGGAAAATATCCTCTATGACATGGGAAAGGTCTGCAAACGGTGGTTCGGCGGTGAAAACGGGCTTGACTCTGCGAAATGTATCTCCATCCTGGACGAACTGCAGGCCCGTAACCTCAGCCACAAAGAGATAACGGACCTGTGCGAGTGCACTGCGGACTTTACCATTGAGGAAACCGCAGCGCTGGCAGGAAAGGCGCTTGGAAGCAGCGTAGGAGCGGACGCAGCCATGATCCCTGCCGCTGCATTTTATAAGGAGCGGGAACTGGGAGCCGGGATCAGCGGAAAGCTTTACAAGGGCACAGTCACTGCTGAGACGGCCAGCACCATTTCCCCGGGGCACGACGGAGAATATGCCATCCTGACCATGACCGGGGCAGAAGCCAAAGAGCTGGCTTCAGAAGGCTTTGACCTGGGGGGAGACGGGAATCCATATCCCTATATCCTGGTGGCCAAAGGCGGCTCCGAGCTAAAAGACGAGCAGACCTATCAGGTGGCTTTCCTGATGCAGACCTACACCCGCGAGACAGGTGAACTCTACCACGCCCGGGTAGAGGAGGGTTCCTTCCGCACCTTCCTTCGGGAATGGCTCAGGGAACAGCAAAGTGTCTCCCCGGACGGAAATCCGTGGAAATAAAAAAATGTGCTGACGCACACTCGCACCGGAATGCGTCAGCACATTTTTTTCAAATAGAAAAGGAGGCTGGGTAAGTAAAACCAGCCCCTTCTCCTATCCCTTCGCATCCAGAAAATGCATATCTTCCATGTTAAAAGTTCCCTTTCGGTCCAGTGAGCGGAATGCCTCATAGCCGGTCATCGCCTTTGCATGCTGAACCTCCTTTAACTCCGGGATCTTTATATTTTCATATTCCCTCATAGGCATCGTCCCTGCTGCCCTGTCTATGTACTCAGCGCCGACAGGCAGGTTCACATCTGCTGCCTGTAATGCGGGTGCCGGCACATCTGATAACGGCATGCCGATCTTCGGGCCATCTGCTGCAGAATCGGACTCCGGCCCGCCTCCAGACAGATTGTCGTCTCCCTCTGCATCGGCACTTTGCTGCGCCTGCTGTATGTCCGCCTTCGGAAGCACTGCTGAAGGCATATAGTATTTGATATTTTCCGGTTTTAAATTTCTCTGCAAGGAATCGTTTATTTGCTGCCGAATCCGCATTTCCAATATTTTAATAGAATCTTCGTTCGATTCCATGGCAATCTGGCCTCCTGCTTTTTTTGTTCCTATTCACAGCCACTTTACACACATGCGCAAAAGCAGCCGGCAAAGCTGTCTGTGGAGGCTTCGCCTCTCTTTTTTGCTTATATGTGTAGAGTGACTGACTCCGATTTAAGTAAATTATATAAACTTACCGTGTCTAAAGTCTGCAGCTGCTGTACCACGAACTGACGAAAAAGCTAATTTCAGTGCATTGTCAGTTTTCTTCCTGGAAAGCATTACAGCCGTCTCTCTGATACGAGTATATCATAAGCTGCTGCTTTTGGCTACTGATTATCCTGCACTGCCAGAAAAACCTAAGCGGTGCGTTACAGGTCACACCTTGACCAGGCGTGCCCTGTAACTCAGGCCGCCATTTAAAATTGCCTTCGGCAATGGGCGGCCTGAATACCAGCTTTTATGTGCATCCTCCCGACCAATCAGCGTGGTGATTGGTCGGGGTGTGACATGTAACAGCGGTGCAGCCTGAACCATAGCTGCACCGCTGCTGAATTTTTATATGCAAAAATACCGAACCGGCTTCATCCAGATAATCTATCAAACGACCGCTTTCATATTTTCCGGAATCTACGTAAAAATACAATCTCACCCACCACCGCGGCCACGGCCCACTGCAGTGCTTTCACAAATGCTTTCATCATCGGGATATCCGGGATCTTTTTCTCTGATCTGATCAAAGCCTGACATGATGCCCCCAGTTCTTTCCCATACTCCGTCCAGAAATCAAAGTCCGACCACTTCGCAGGAATCATATCTTCCGGAATCCGCGCGTTCCGGATAAGCAGCAGGATTCCTCCTGCCAGCAGCAGATACAGCAGTGCTTTCCAGATTATTTTTTCTATCCTGCCCGCCCGCTCCATCCTTCCGGCTGCCCGTGACATCTCCGCACAATAACACATCAGGAATATCCACAAGATACAGGGAAGCAGAAAACACGCTCCCTCCGCGATCCAGACAAGCACCCTGCCCTCCAGTCGTTCCCAGCCGCCGCATATCTGCTGATAACGCTCTTCTGTTTTACTGATTTCTCCCGATACACAGCTCACTGCCGCGCGGTCAAAGGAACATGGATCCTCTTCTCCGGCTTCATAGGCCAAAAAGATTTCCTCACTGTCTATCACATCCAGCACTTCCAGCTTCCTGTCCTGTACCTCTACTATAAGCCCACGTGTGTCTTCCCCTCCGAACAGTCTGCCCGACAACGCGCTGCTGAGCAGGCATCCGTACTCAGCCCCCGTGTCCAGCACGGCATAGCCCGGAAACAGCAGATCCGACCGGCCGCAAAGGAGCAATGCGTTACTTTCTACCATGGTTCCCAGACCGGAGGCGGATACCTGCACCCCGTCTGTCTGCGTCCAGTTCACATATTCCAGCGGAT
The DNA here is from genome assembly GCA_000403295.2 of Lachnospiraceae bacterium M18-1. Taxonomy (GTDB): domain Bacteria; phylum Bacillota; class Clostridia; order Lachnospirales; family Lachnospiraceae; genus Schaedlerella. The sequence goes on from KE159610.1 coordinate 840,823, forward strand.
GGTCCTGCTTCTGATTCTCTTCCTGGGCAGACCGGGCTCCTGCGTAATCCAGCGCTCCTTGCCGGCCGTGCGCCGCAAAATTCAATTTCGACGCCTGCATTTTCAAAATCTCTGCATAGCAGACTGCTTTTCCAAAACAGAAGAGAGTGACTGCCCCAAGAAGGAAAAGCAGACACCACGCTCTCCACTTTTTCCTGTCCGCAGCTTCAATCCGTTTCATGATCCACCTTCACCCTGCTTCCATCCTCCAGGGTACGGGAGGATTCTGTCACAACCTCCTGCCCGGATGAAATTCCTTCCACCGCCGCATATTTTTCGTTCTTCTCCAGCAATTCCACATTAACCTGCCGGACCACCCATTCTTCCCCCAGGATCGTAGACCTTTTCTCAGCCACATTTACATAATATTGGTTTCCTGACATCAGATGAAGCGCCTCTGCCGGAACGCAGGACGCATAATCACTTACCTGTGCTTCCACCTTCAAGGCTGCCGCTTCCCCGGCTGAAAAATGCTCCGATGATACATGGACTGTCACCGTAAAGCCGCCTCCCGGCTGCGTTTCGGAGGCCGTGCCTGCATCCATACCGGATGCACCATTCCCGTACATGCTGTTGTCCGCTATGGTCTGAATCGTCACCCGCTCCATGGCAGCCTGCTGACCGGGCTGGGGATTCTCTGCCGTCACCACCGCCGAAGTCCCCTCCCGGACATATTTTCTCATTTCTTCTGGAAAAGTCACAGTCAGGCTTGCTCCGCCGGAGAGATCCGACAGCAGGATATCTCCCCCTCCCGTAGTTGCACTGCCCGCTTTTACACCTATCCCTGTTACCATTCCCCTTACCGGGGCAGTCACTCTGCCCTGGGTATCGATCAGCGCCTGCAGTTTGGCAATCTCCTCTTCCTTTTGCCCTCGTGTGATCTGGCTCTGCTCCGCGGAATAATCCTTTGCCGTTCCCAGATTCGCTGAATCCAATGCTTTTTGCGCCTGATATAAAGATTCATCCCTGTTTTGCACTGCCTGGTCATATACCGCCTGCTTTTCCTGCACCACAGCAAGGAGTCCTTCCGCTGTCCGGCCAGGATCCGGCGGAACAGAGCCAGACGGATCCGAAGCCGTCTGCCCAAATCCCGGCTGATCCGCACCTGGCGGAACAGAATTTTCTTCGCCCGCACCCGCACCTGACAAATAATTTTGATATGCCTCCTGTGCCTGCTGCAGCTCAGCCAGCGCCGCATCCACAGCCGCGTTTTCCCTTGCCGCAGTACGGTTATAGTCCTCCTGCACCTGGGCCAGCGTCAGCTGACGGCTTTTCTCTGAGAATGCCGCGGACTCCGCCGCCCCCCGGATCTGCAGGTCAAGCAGATACAGCTCCTGCTGCTTCTCCTTCATTTTCTCCATCAAATCCTGCAGATCCACTTCGAACAGGAGCTGTCCGGCTTCCACCGCCTGCCCCTCCATGACGTGCACAGATCCTACCCGCAGATTTTCCACCGTCGAGACGGCAATCTCCTTCCGGCCTGCTACAGTCCCCCGGGCCGATACATCCGGGGTAAATGTCTGAGGCTCCGGCTTTTTTGTAGAAACCTCGGCCGTACTGATATCATAAGCCGCCCTGGAAATGATCGTAAATATGACCATCAATCCCAAAAGTAAAACCCCGGCTTTTATCATCCTCTGTTTCATCTCTCTACCTCACACATTTCCACAATACGCCTGTATCCCCTGCTCCAAAAATTCATGCCCGGCCAGGAATACCCAGATTGCCGGAAGCAGCGCAAACACCGACGCCGCAAATGCCGCTCCCGCTGTCTCCACCGTGATCTGCGGCTGAAACATGGACAAAGGCCACAGGGATGGCGTCTTTAAAAACGCCATGGGCTGCTCCAGCATGTTCCAGCATTCCAGAAACTGCAGCACCAGCGCCGAAATGATCCCGGACTTTCCGAGGGGCAGTCCGATCTGGAAAAAAATGCAGCCTTCCCCGGCGCCGTCAATCCGTGCCGCCTCCAGCAATTCCTCCGGTATTTCTTTAAAAAACTGGCAGATGATAAACACCGGAAGGGTCGAAAAAATCCCCGGAAGGATGACCGCCCCCATCGTATCCATGAGCTGCATCTTCCGGATCACCAGATAATCTGAAAGCATCATCACCTGGAACGGCATCATCATCATGACAATATATAAAAAGAACAATCCCCTGTGAAACCGGAAATGATACCTGGCAAAGCCCCATGCGGCCGGGATACCGAACAACGCCTGTCCCAGCAGGACCCCGCCCGTGATCTTCATAGAATTCCAGAACATCACAAAGAAATCCGGCGTATCAAAAATCACCTCAACACAGGAGCGCAGTGTAGGCTGAAACGGGATCAAAGACCATGAGGCGAACCCCTCCGCGCCAGAGAATATGGGCCTGAGATTTTCCGCCGCTTCTCCCTGTCCCATCAATGCCCCTGTTATTAAAAATAATATCGGATAACAGCAGATAAAGGCCAGCAGCCCCATCAAAAAGGGCAATATCATATTCTTTTTCCGTATCAGTCCTGCACGTTTTCTATGCTCCCGCCTCTGCTCCATTTCCCTCCCGGTTCTTTTCCAAAAAAGACAGTCCCTCACGCCTCTGCTCCTTCCCATTTCCTCCAAAAGAGACACACCAGTACAAACAGAACCGTACCGCTGAGCACCGCGCCTGCCGCCATTTTATCCACATCCAGATTCCGATACCAGTTATTGAACAGATGCTGCAGCATATAGATACTCTCGTGCGGATAGTCCCCCGCCACCAGATACGCTTCCCGGAATACCTTAAAGGAATTGATCAGCGACAGCACCGTGATCGTAAAAAATGCGGAAAGCAGGTTGGGGACCGTGATCCGCAAGAATATGCCCCATTCCCCTGCCCCGTCGATCCTCGCCGCCTCATTGATCTCCGCCGGGATTCCCTCCAGCGCGGCGATCCACAGTATGACGCTGTACCCCAGGTTCTTCCACACATAGCTGAATACCAGGACCGCAAAAGCATACCCCGTGTTCATCCAGTCCGTCCCTGGATACCCGAACAGATCCAGAAATCCGTTCAGAAATCCCTGCTTCGCGAAGATGCACTGCCAGAGCAGCACCACCGCCGCTACCGGGATGGCCATGGGGATCAGCAGCCCGCTCTTAAACCACCTTCCCCCCTGGATCCCTTTCTGCAGTGGCACAGCCAGCAGCAATGAACATACGACTAAGATGGGGACACTGACAGCCATCATCTTCGCCGTATTTGCAGCCGCAAGTCCAAATGCCGGGTTTTTCAGCACCAGGCAAAAATTTGATGATCCGGCAAATTCCCCGGTCAGTGTCCGGGTAAATGCCCTGCGGATCACATCCAGATATGGAATCACATAAAACGCCAGAACTCCCATAAGGCTTGGGAGAACAAACAGCAGTCCCCAGCGTTCCCGGCTTCTTCCGGGCCTCTTATATTTACAGTACATTTTTAATCTTTCCCGCATCCATCTCATATACACAATCGCAAAGGCAGCTGATATCTTCGCATATCACTTTTCCTCATTTTATCTGCTGTCATATATCCCATCCGTATACGACAGCAAAAGTCATTTATTCACTCAAATACAAATTTATCTCTCTGCAGACCTCTTTCGCTGCACTTTCCGGATCTTTCCCTTCAAACAAACATGCGTCTGCCTGTTCCATCACTTTTTGAATTACTACGGCATTATCTTTAACCGGCGTATCAGCCTTTTCAAAAAAAGCAATCAGTTCCTGTAATTCTGCAGTTGTAATAGCATACATATTCAAGACCTCTTCCGGTGTATCCTTGTTCGATGTGGATGTCATCCATTCCCCGCCTTCTGAAACATATCTTGTTCCCTCCATGTTGCTCCGAATGATTGAAAATCCTCCGTATACCCCTGCCTTTTGTGCTTCTCCTGACAGATAATATTCAAGAAACAGCTTTGCAGCATCCTTATGTTTTCCGGTGCTATTGATTCCAAGCACATTGCTTGCTATAAAATGATTTCCCTTTTCTCTATTTATATATTGATACGACAATCCTTTTTCTTTACACACTGTAAGAATCTGCATATAGTTTTCAAATAATGACAGACTATCAATTCCAAACTGCGCCCTTTCAAAATATATGTCAAGTTCCGGAAGGGAATTCATTGTAGGATATTGATCTGCCCAGTATGTAAGCCTGTGCCACTCGTCTATTGACTGACGTTTTTCATCTGAAATACTTTTATCAGAAATCATTTTTAAATCATAATAAAAATCGGCCAACTTCTCTTCGTCCAGTGTTTCTTGTTGAATGTCCGAAGTTATAAATAAACTTCCGGCAATACTTGAAAGATTTTCCGGAGATATGAGAGGTATACCATTACCTGCTTTTCTTTCCAAAACTTCCATAAGTTCTGCATTATTATTGGCGCCCACTACTTCTGTATCCCCTAAAATAACCGGTATATTAAAAGTCATAGGTACTTTGTATACATTATCTCCGCCGTTATATGCAGAAATAATATTATAAAAAAATTGATCTTTCCTCGGTTCTACAATTCCCGTCACATCTTCCAAAATTCCACTCTTAACATAGCTGTCCGCAGGCAGGCCATCTAATAATAAGATATCCGGTCCTTCTCCGGCCATTAATTCTGTATTCAATGTTCGGATCGCGTCTGACAAAGTTACTCCATCCTTTCCAGTATATCCTACCTCAAATGTCACCTCCAGTTCTGGACATTTTTCTTGAAAAAGAGACACTGCCTGCCGTATGCCACTTTCTTTCAAACTGTAGATTCGCAATTTGTCCTCTGAGGCCTTCCCCAGTTCTTTCTTTATACCCTTCTCACACATATAAAGTTTTGATCTGTTTGCCGCTAAATCCATTACGCAAAGAACAATCTTATTTCCGGTACTATCTACCGCAAAAGAAGTAATGGACTCTTCTCCTTGATTAACCAATCCGTTTAATGACTCTTGATCCAGTAGATAGTCAAAATTATCCCGCTTTAAATCATACTGCGCAATCTCTATTCCTGCCAAATATATCATTTCTCCCGAGCTATCCACTGCAATTGATCCTCCGATTTCAAACAGAGAGGTCAAAAATTCCGAAAGTTGCGGATTATTCAACTGTCTGCATTCCATCGTCTTTAAATCATAAATATCTACTCGGGATTGCATACTATTCATATTATCAACCAGCACAGCCAGCATATTTCCCGAAATTGCCGCACTGGAAATGCTCTCACCTTCATTTATATTAATCGTTTTAACTTCTGTTCCTTCACCTGCAGATAAAATCAGTTTTCTATTATTATAAGTATACAAACTTCCTTCCGCAGAATAGTGATATCCATATCCATTTTCAACGGTCAGACTCATGTCAGCATCTGCATTGTCCCAACTGTCTCCATTGTTCCTGGTGTCCCATATTACCGAGTTCTGAAAATCCTGATCCACTGTATTAATACGTATCGTACCGTCTGCCAGATAATTTAAAGAATTAACAAATTCCGCTCCCTCCGGCTTCTGGAGCGTTTTTTTTATCCATGATGCCTCACTGGTCGTCTCATTTCCTACTTTCTGTTCATTTTGCTCTACTTTTCTTCCCCTTTCTGGTTCAGCTTCACTTTTAGCTGAACAGGAACAAACCACAAAAGAAATCATAAGAATAAACGCAAGATTTATTATCTTTTTTAACATATTTCTTACACTCCTTTATGAAAAGGGACAGATTGTCAGTCTGCCCCTTTACGTAATTTATGGACAATAAACACCTGTTAAATGCCATCCTGTTGAAGGTTCCCCATATGTTCGAAGCTGATAGTTCTTCGTTGGATATACATCACAGCCATATCTAACCTTGTAAGTCCCCTTAGCATTTCTTATTACACGATAGTAAGGGGTCCCTACACCATTTTCACATATGGAAATCCCCTTGATCGTCCCACCAACAAATGACGATACCGTAATATAATAATTGGTTTCTCCGTCATCCTTAATTGTCCAGAAAGAATTTTCGTCTCCCGGGCTCACATCAAGCGGGCTGTTTTTTGCCAATGCGGTCATACTCATGCTTGTAACACATGCAGTCATTGCCAAAAATAAACTTAACTTCTTTTTCATCTTTGTACTCTTCTTTAATTATTTTTCTGCTTGTTTTCGAAAACTTCAGTCATTTTGCACTATACCACTCTTATACATAATTTGTCAATATTTTTTTATTATATATATTACAAAATATTTTTATAATATATGTATTCATATTATAACAGCAAATATCATTTCACATTTCAATTATTGATATAATTTCAATTCAATGGTATACTACTCTCCAGTAGGATGAAAAAATGATGCATCTGCAAAGCTCAATGTATAGTATAGGTTCTCTGTAAAATAAGAATCTGTAGGAAAATAACTGATACAGATTCTAAGCAAACGAATATTATCGAAAGAAAGAAGGTTGTCATGAAGAATTTGAAGTTAAGTAATAAGGAGATGGATGTTATGCTTGTGTTCTGGAACTCGGATGAAGCATTGGCATCCAGTGATATTCCGAAAATAGAAAGTTCATTGAATATCAATACCGTCCGTGTGGCCATCAAGAATCTGTTGAAAAAGTCCGTGATCGAAGTTGCCGATATTGCCCAGCGCGGAACCGTATTAACCCGCACTTACCGTCCGACAATTTCATTTGAAGATTATCTCAGCGGTCAGCTCGAACATATGAATTTTAACTCTTTGAACCTGATGAGCACCTTGATCAGACGGGAAACGAACGATGAAAATCTGGACGAGCTGGAAAAGATCATCCAGGAACACAGGCACAGTATAAAGTAATTCTACTAAAAATACGAATTAATATGAGGTGAAAATAAGATGCATTTTTCAGCAACATCTTATATCATGACTATTTTGGGCGGAAACTGCTTAATTTGCTTTTTATGTATCATCATGAGGGATGGGCGTATTGCTCAAAAGTTGAGTATTCGCTTTCTGAAATATTTTTCATTTTTCATCCTGTTGAGAATGATGTTGCCTTTTGAATTTTTCCATACCATAACGGTGCCTTCGGAAAAAATCCTGCCAACAGTTATGGATTTTTGTAACGAATATGTTTTCTTTACCATCAAAAATATTGCCGTAACCCCATCCAGGCTGCTTTTGTCCGTCTGGATCGTCGGAGTCGTTTATATTGTATGCAATACTGTCAGAAACTATATGAGATTATATCGCGTCATCCCCTGTTTTCCGAATCTGATCGATGCCACTGACAGCAATGTATCAGCAATATTGACGGCTATTTATAACACAAATCCTGTCCCGCATCCAGTAAAAAAGGTGATCCGTACAAGTTTTGTAAACACTCCCTGTGTCATAGGATTTTTTTCGCCTGTAATCTTTCTTCCCGATCTTGATCTCACCCCGGAAGAATTGTATTGCATCCTTCTCCATGAATTAAGCCATGTGCGGCATATGGATTTTATCTTGATGCTTGTTTCGGAAATCTTATGCATCATCAATTGGTGGAATCCTTTCGTGACATCTTTGAGGACACGGCTGGAGGAGATCCTGGAATTTCATGCGGACAATACAGCCTTTGCCAATCTGCCGCCCAGTCACCGGAAATTATATCTGGATTGCCTGCTAAAGGTAGCGCGAAGCCAGCAGCAGAAACCGCTTTTACCGGCAATGACCATGCTCTTTTCAACGAATAGGTCTGGGACGCTTAAATACAGAATATTGCGGCTTGTAAACTCGGAATCGTGCAGGTCAGTCACCAATTATTTTGCCATGAGTATTGCCGTTCTAATGCTGGTTGCTTCTACACTATTTATTATTGAGCCTTCCTGGTTGCCGGAAGAGGAAATTAATGGCGAAGTTTTTAGTTTGGATGAAGACAACAGCTATTTACTGATGCGTGGGGATGAAACCTATGATATGTATATTGGCGGAAACTATATAAGCACTATACATAATCGTAATGTAGAAGGGATATGCGAACTCCCTGTTTATAACACGGAATAATTTTTTTATGAATCAAGAAGGAGCATATTATCATATGAAGAAGAAACTAATGATTATATTATTTGTTTTATCCGTTCTTTCTCCTACAACAGCATTTGCAGAAGCCGAATGTACAACAGCACCAATTTCGTCTTCTGTATCTGCAAACAATACCGATAGCATAATGCCTCTGTCAGATGTCATTGTCTGGAAAGTCAAAGTAGTGAATGGGAAAACCTATCGCCGCAGATACAACGCCACAAAAAAACAATGGATTGGCGACTGGGAATTAGTGCCGTAATATTTTATCCCATATGCACACAATACTCGTTTTGGTAATGAAATTACATATGCAGAATTTCCGCCCCCGGCGGTTTTCCTGCATCCTGCAGGATTAAAATACAGGTACGGAAAAGGATTCCTCTCTCCATACCTGTATTTTTTCCTGTACTCCTGATCGGAATTAACTGACAGCCCCGCGCCTGTAATTTATTTGCCGCACCGCTCCTGCAGAATCGTCAGCGCCTGCACAATGATCGCCGCATGGTCCACCGCGATCATCCCGCCGTCCTTTACCGCAAATGACTCCTCCCGGATCAGCCCCGGATGCATTTTCCGTTCCACCAGCGCATGGGTGTCCAGATCTTTCTTAGGATTTTTCACAGTAAGCCGGTACGTTCTCACTTCCGCCCCGTCCTCCTGCTGCCCTGTGCCGGACATATCTCCCGCGCCGGAATCCGCCCCGCGCCTTATCTCTTCCAGCTCCAGTTCACACCAGACCGCGTCTGCCGCATCGTCCCCGGCAGCAGGCTCCGGCTCCCGGCCCTGGATGAGCGCCATATATGCCGTGGTGATCACGCGTGTCCTGGGGTCCCTGTCATAGTTCCCGTAAGCCCCGATCTGTTCCATGGGCAGACCGCCGATTCCCGTTTCCTCCAGCAATTCCCGCTTTGCAGACGCTTCCAGATTCTCCTCCATATCCACAAAGCCCCCCGGCAGCGCCCAAAAACCGATACTCGGATGGTTGCTCCTCTTTACCAGAAGGAGCTTAAGCCCCCGAAGCTCCTTTGTCAAAGGCTCCGCGCAGGAAAAGATCACCGCATCCGCCGTACAGCTTGGCGTCTGATATTTATAAGGATCATACCCTTCCAAAAATTCCTCCAAGGTCTGTCCCGCCTGATTCCGCTCCCCGGTTCCGTAAAATTTTGACAAATCCTTTAAAAATGCTGTCATAGTTTTCTCTCCTTCCTTTCGTGATTCTTTGATCTGCAGCCTGTCACTTCATCAGCCACTCAAGCACATTCCACTGTTTGATCCCGTTGTGGGAGGTCAGCGGTGTAAAATCCATTGTCAGAAGATACTTTGGATTGTGGTCGCGGATCCTTTCCAAGGGGGCAAGCTCCCGCTCCAACGTGCTTTCCTCCATAACAGTCAACGCAACCTGGTAATACTCCTCCCCTTCTTCACCGATCGCGATAAAGTCGATCTCCGCATTCCCCACTTTTCCGATATACACCTCATAGCCTCTTCTCAGCAGCTCCAGATAAACCACATTTTCCAGTATATGCCCCAGATCCGCCCGCTTTGTCCCAAGCAGATAATAGCGCAGCCCCATATCGCACAGATAATATTTGTTGCCCGTCGTCAGATACTGCTTTCCCTTCACATCGTACCGTCCCGCCTTATAGAGGATAAAGCACTCCGTCAACGCCCCCAGATAATTCTCCACCGTAGAAATCGCGATCTTCCTTCCTGCGGTGGTCATGGTGTTCGCGATTTTGGTTGCGGAACAGAGGCTGCCCACATTGTCAAACATAAAACGGATCACGCTGTCCAGCCCGCCTGCATCCGCGATCCGGTAGCGGGCCATGATATCCTTCAGGATAATGGACGTATAGATCCCCTCCAGATATGCGTGGATATCTCTCTTCTTTTCCAACTGCACCACATAGGGAAAAGAGCCGTTCTGGATATAGTTCTGGTATTTGAGCATCAGGTCTGTCTTATCCCCCAGTGCAGACAGATATTCCTTAAAAGACAGCGGCAGCATCTTAATCTCCACATAGCGGCCGGCAAGCAGTGTAGCAAGCTCCCCCGACAGCAGATACGCATTGGAACCCGTGATATAGACGTCACAATTTTCCTTAATATACAGTCCGTCAACCGCCTTCTGAAATTCCGGCACATTCTGCACTTCATCGATCAGGATATAGTTCATCTTTTCGGAATCCATCTGCTGCCGGATCCAATCATACAGCTGCATATAATCCCGGATATCATGGTAATCCGGATCTTCCATATTCACGCGGATGATCTGGTCTTTGCTCACGCCATCCTGCACCAGATACTCGCAATACAAGTCAAACAGCGTAGACTTCCCGCATCTGCGTATTCCGGTTACTACTTTTATGACTTCTTTTTCCCGAAAACGTATTAGCTGTTCCAGATATTCCGGCCTTTCGATTCGCTTATGCATACGTCGCTTCCTCCTCTCCCCTGATCTATGTTATGTTCTTCATTTTTTTCTAAGTTATAACTTATGTTTCAATCCAATATGCATATTTCCTAAGTTGTAACTTATGTTTTTATATTATCACTATATTTCATAATTTACAACTTATATTTTTTATATTTTCGTATTTTTTGTAATATGTATTTTAGTCTATTCATTTTGAAAAAATATATTCCGGCGCATTGTCTATTTCTTATAGGTGATTACCACTGTTTTAGACAACTTTTTTCCCACCAGGTAAATCACCCACCCCCAAAATTTCTTCAAAGGTGTCATAGGTATCCCCGGTGCATGCATTTTTCCAGATTTCACATCAAGATAAAACCTCTTTGTGATATCAAAATTTTTCATTATTCCAGGCAAATGCCCTTGAAAGCACGGAACCGAAAAGATCACTGCATCGCTTTCTTCTATCTGCTCCATGACAGGCTGTATTTTTTGATTATGAGGACAGGCTCTGCTGTCATTTTGGACAGCATGATATTGATGATAAACAAAAATGGAATGGCTAATAAAAAACTAATTCCTGAAGCAATCAAATTTTCATCCTTGTCTGTAATGTTCAGTTTTTCTGCCAACTGCGCTTGAGTTAGTTTTTTCTCTTTCCGATGTTTTGCAATAAATGTTCCAATCTCTGTCTGATTCATCTTTTTTTCTCCTTGGACAATACACCTGACTGTATGTTTTTCACACGAACCAACGGTTGGATCGGGGAGATTCCACCATTGGCTGGAACGTCTTTTTTTGTTTTCTCTATCATTTTAGCATACCAGAGGTGCGTTTTAAAAGCCCCGATTCAACCACGTCACGTCTGGTACGCTTTGCCAAGGGTGTTTAAGAAATTTTTTCACTGTCATGCTACTATGAATAGTAACACTGTCATTCAGAATAAGCCGCTTAATTATGTGGTGGTTGCTCCTTTCTGTCAGTTTCGGGCTTCCTTCTTCGTAATAGTCATGGTAAAAGTTGATCCAAAGCGTGTCCTCTACGCACGGGGTTGAAAGCGCAGCGTCCGGATCGCCCTGAGAGATTTTACAGTTCGGCTATAAGCACAGCTTTTTAGATGATCCCGCGGTATGGCTTCTCATGCTGAGAAAACGTAATACCTCGGCGCATATCTACGATGAAGACGAAGGTGACGAAATACTCCTTCTGATCCGCGACAGTTTTATCCCCGCGTTGATTGCCTTGGAAGAAACATTGAGAAAGAAACTTGACGAAGCCGGAGGGGAAGTCTTCTAAAGAGGAAAAAGAGGCTGCCATAGGGCAGACTTCTTTTACTTTCAGCCTTGAAGTGGAACACACAAAATGGTCTTGCCGCGCTTCAAAATTCTTGCTTGTGCAGTAGTACAGCTTTTCGCCGCAGTCAGCACAGCGGACAATGCCGGAAAACATTACAATAAAGCAATTGCATAGGAAAGGATAACGAAAAGAGAAAGAAGAAATTTGTAGAGGTCTGTTTTTTAGCAGGCTTTTTTAGTTGAAAAGTGATTGTAGTTAAAAAATCCCATGATATAATAGCTATCAGGGAAAATCAAAGAGCTAAGGCGGCTGCCCTCCATTGTCGGAGGGGCTGACCCTCCAGACCAAAGAGGAAGGAGGGGATAACGATGATTACATATCAGGATTTTTTCTTGTTTTGTACATTTGTTGTCGCCCTTATCAGTCTGTTATATCAGATTTTTTGGGATAAAAGGAAATAGCCGCCAACTACCGCGAATAGTTGACGGCTAGACATTGTAAAATGTCATAGTTGTTAGTATTTAGAGGGTAGCCGCTTCTTTGGCTTTCCCTTTTTCTTTTCACATCATAGCACGTTAGATAGTGTAATTCAAGAGTCTTTCGTGCTTTTCTTGTGAAGAAAACTCTAAGAATATAGCAAATTTTATCATCCCTGGTATACAAAACTCCGCTTCCGAAGCAAAGATTGTACAAAACATGACCACACTTTTTTTAGAGAGTCATAGTGGCTTAACATGTTTTCTCACAGGCCAACATACAAGCGGTGTTCCACAGGAAATTGCGGAATGGAAATACTCCATTGGTATGCTATTGAAAAGAGACAATGAAATCGGGACAATAATACTTTTTGGGCAAAGCACTGGGAATCTGGCTATATGCTCAGTAAACAAAGTTTTAGGCTCTTGGAGGATAATTTAGTTACAGGACATATAAATAATGAATCAACTTACCTTTATTGGTACAAATAGTATAAATCCTTTATAATTTGCTGCAAAAAATATAGGATTATAAACATAATAGCTCATTATGATGCCGGTATATGAATCA
>KE159610.1:853999-855013 GCA_000403295.2 Lachnospiraceae bacterium M18-1
AAATGCCTGAGTTTCAGCACTAATGTTATGTATACCACTCTCATAATTGGAAATAGAAGCATGCATATTATCGAGTGCGTCTATCATATATCCAGCTTCGACAGATGTTTTGCCGATTGCATCCCGGAATGATTTTTCACTGCTTAGCCTGGTAAAGACATATTTATCTATCAAAGCGGAGTTTTTGTATACTAGTGTACTGACCGTATTATATCCAATGAAACTCCGCAGGATATTTTTTCATCGGCAAGGCGGCTGAATGAGGCGTAGCCGGTAGCTGTTGTCACAAGGAGGGACCCGCTTGCGGGAGGATTCCTTATGACCTAATCGTCGATTGAAGCCAACACAGTCCGATGGAAAATTAGACAAGGAGGTTTGTTGGAATATAATACGGTCAGTACACTAGGGATGGACGGTATTTTGCTATACTGAAAGCAAAAAGGAGTATGGCAAAATGGATGTGAGGACGCAGATAATAAACAATGTTCTGGAGGCGCTGGTGGGAATGGAGAATGTGATTCTGGACAAGGTGGAAAGTGTACTACATATACAATTGAAAGATTATGAGATTCAGGAGCGTTGTACGGAGGTAGTGCTGCATGACGGGTCAAACCTGGGATTTGTACGAAAATTTATAGCTACAAAGAGGCTGGAAGGAAAGAGTGAAAAGACTCTGGAGAAATACCAGATGGATCTAGAAAACTTGATAGGATGTCTGAACAAGAAGCTGGTTGAGGTAGAGACGTTTAATCTCCGCCTCTATCTCTCTTTGTACAAGGAAAATAGAAAGATCAGTAACCGAACACTGGACAATATAAGAAAATCAATATCCAGCTTTTTCAGCTGGTTGAATGATGAAGGCTTTATAAGTAGGAATCCGGCCAGGGCGCTAAAGCAAATAAAATATGATAAGGTTGTCCGGAAGCCGTTTTCAGCAGTAGACCGGGAAAAACTGAAAAATGCGTGTGAGTTTTTGCGCGATCTGGCGCTGACAGAATTTTTGTACGCTTCCGG
>KE159610.1:855879-856944 GCA_000403295.2 Lachnospiraceae bacterium M18-1
GGTTAAACGTCTGGGGATGAAGGCAGGGGTGGACAATGTGCATCCTCACAGGTTCAGGAGGACATTGGCGACAGACCTTGTGAAGAAAAATGTCCCAATTCAGGAGGTTGCGGAGATTCTGGGACATGCCGATCTGCGTACCACGCAGGTTTATGTATGCTTAGATCAGGAATCCGTAAAATATCATTACAATAAAGCGATTGCATAGGGAATAAATGGAAGAGTGAGAAATAGCTTAGGAACCTGTTTTGGCAGGTGTTTTTGTCGTTCAAAGATAATAGATTGAAAATACGGATATTGTGCTTCATAAAATCCCATGCTATAATAGCGGCATGGGAAACCAAAGAGCCAGGCGGCTTTCCCTCCTATAGCGGAGGGGCTGACCCTCCAGACGAAAGAAAGGGGGGTGTTGCCAATGTATGTTACATATGCGGATTTAATCCAAATTGGAATATTCATTGTCACCCTTATCGGGTTGTGTTATACAATCTTCAAGGGTAAAAAGAAATAGCCGCCACTACTGCCAATAGTGACGGCTGACATAAATGTTAGTTTAGCACTGTTCGGAGGGTAGCCGCTTCTTTGGTTTCCCTCTTTTCACATCATAACACGGTAAAAGGGTTAATTCAAGAGTTTGAAAGCAAAAATATCCGTCAAATGTTGCAGATTGCATTCCCGCGGTATACAAAACTCCGCTTCCGAAGCAAAGACTACTATATTGAAAGGCAAAGCCCCATCAGAGACATCTGGAACCTACGAGATCCGCATACCTCTGCCAGAAGGATGGGACGAAACAGCGCAAATGATAGGTTTCCGGATAGGCTCCTACGTATACATGCCATATGCAGGTATGAATCATGTTAACGTAACGCTTGGTTCTGGCTCTATATTAATTACATTTTTAGGAACGCCTGAATATCTTTGCGATAAAGATATATTTATTATGTTACATAAACGAATCAACTTACCCTTATTGGTACAAATAGTATAAATCCTTTATAATTTGCTGCAAAAAATATAGGATTATAAACATAATAGCTCATTATGATGCCGGTATATGAATCA
>KE159610.1:857739-920832 GCA_000403295.2 Lachnospiraceae bacterium M18-1
ATCAGTCTGTTATATCAGATTTTTAGGGATAAAAGGAAATAGCCGCCACTACTGCCAATAGTGACGGCTGACCTTGTAAAAGGTTACTGCTAAAACTTATTCGGAGGGTAGCCGCTTCTTTGTTTTCCCTCTTTTCATATCATAACACGGTCAAAAAGCTAATTCAAGAGTCTTTGATACTTTTGAAAGCAAAAATATCCGTCAAATGTTGCAGATTGCATTCCCCTGGTATACAAAACTCCGCCAAATAGAAGGAATAGCAGAAAATCTTCTCATGACATAATCCAGATATACTAGTGTGCTGGCCGCGCCCGTCTTCCTGGGCAGAAATCGAAGATAATAATTTCCATCTCCTCCATAAAAACCCTTTACAACCGTTTTTTCTTCCCCATGTACAAATTCAGCCTGCAGCTCTACTGCCACCTCGGACAGCACTGGCTTATGTGACCGAAATTTCATCTCATACATTTCAAACTGCTTCATGTTCGGCCTCCTTTATATCTGACAGCATTAACCGATCTCCTTCTAATACTAATCTCTTAAAGCACGGCCGTTCCTTTGCTCTATCATTCGGATAATGTAATACAAAGTATCTTTCTCCTTCAAGACTCTGAAATACCATTCCATGCCCTCCGTTTTCCGGCCAGATTGGTGTTTCTATCTGTGTCCATGGTCCCTCCACTGTCCCATTTTCAGAAACCGCCGCGCCGACCGCATAACTTCCGTTGCTCCAGCTTGACCACGTAAGATATAGTTTCCCATTTTCCATCCGGAACACACAGGGGCCGTCCGAAAAATAGACATCCCCCTTCATGCCGAATTCTTGTTCCGCAAATGGGACAGGCTTTGACCAGGGCGCCTCCTTTGCGGAGAAAAGCACTCTTGGACAAGTCTTTGCCGAAGAAAGGTCACTTTCCAGTTCTTCCAGACAGATATCTGCATTCGGAGTGTCTTCAAAGCTATGAGAGTAGATCATGTATACATGATTATTTTCAAAATACAAAGTTGCATCAATACAAGTCCAGTTTTCCGGTGTCAGCCGGCCGCCATAAGGCACAAACCCTCCATCCGGATGATCTGACACTAACAGATAAATCCCTTTTTTCATTTTCGGCCCGCCAAATGTAGTCAGCAGATAGAATCGTCCGTTATAGTAATAGCATTCCGGAGCCCAGAAGCTTTCTGTAGCGAAAAAGTCAACCGGACGCCGAAAAATTTCCATCGGCCCGTCCCAGTGTTCCATATCAGAACTTTTATAGCAGTCAAAACCTTCCGCGTTTCCCCAGCAAGTATTGCTGCGGGTTCCATATAAATAGTAACTGCCGTCATTTACAAGAACATATGGATCTCTGATATTTATTTCGTTCGTATACATTTATTATCCTCTTCCTTCTATCTTTTCATTTCCAGCCTGCTTTCTGCGCGCCAACTCTGCCAGGACCTCCGGTTCCTCTTCATCATACTGATATACCATTTTAAATCCAATCATAAGAATAATGAGGATTGCCGCAGGAGCCCATGCAAACAGGTACTTCTGTAATTCTTCCATATTTTTCTCCTTTTCCTTTTGATTATCAATTCTTTTCATAAAGCTATCTTGATTTTCACCTGTCTGTATCCCCCCCTGTTTTCATCTTCTATTTTATTTGATGTAACAATAGTACCATAAAACGTCATTATATTCCTGACATATATTTAAAATAAAATGACATCTGATAAAGAACATGATACACTTAAACTAAAGTTGAAAATAGGTTTTCTGACAAGGAAGGAATACTATGGAAAAAGAGCATATTGAAATACTATCCTCGCTGACAGAGTTAAATGATGCCGAAAAATTTTTATTAAATTTTCTGAAAAGCTATCCTGAATATCGTCTAAGAGTTATCGGCTCGTCTGATAAAGACGAGACTGCTTATGAACATCTTTTAAATCTGATGAGTAAGATGTGGAAACAGTATTTTCCAAAAGTCCCCTTTTTCCTTGAAGGAACCTCTTACTATTTGAACGAGGATTTTTTTATCCCGCAAGAACAAAATGTTGCAATCCGACAAAACCTCCGCTATATGCCGTTCATTCTCCATTCCCACCAGTTCATAGAATTGAATTATGTACTGGCAGGCAGTGGGAGTTCCATGATTACCAAGGATGAAAGATTGCCTTTGCAGGACGGTGATATCATTCTTTGTCCTCCGGGGTTTGTCCATTGCTTTGATTCGCAAAATGCTCAAAGCGTCATCATTGATTTTTTTATACGTATAACAACATTTGATACTGCTTTCTTCCAGCTTTTAAATAATAATAATTATCTTTCAGCTATTTTTTCAAATGCCCTCTACAATTTTGGGGAAGGATGTATCATATGGCATTGCATGGGAGATACCAAACTGAAAGACATCGTAATATCAGCATTTACAGAATGGAAAGTTCAAAAGAAATATAGCGGAAAAATGCTTGAAATACTGATGATGCAGTTTTTTCTCATCCTAATGCGCCACCATGAGCAGGAGGCTGTCTTTTCTGTACCCATCATCAATAGCACAGACAGACTTTTTCAGGCATTGCTGAATTACATGCATGTACATTGCCAGACTATAACGCTCTCTCGCCTGGCCTCCCAGTATAATTATAGTGAACGGCAGATTATCCGCTTACTGAAAAAACATTCCGGGAAAGGATTTTCCGAACTTTTGCTGGATATCCGCATGAATCGCGCTATCCAATTACTAAAGAACCCTTCCATCCCGATATCCCAGGTTGCTTTTCATGTTGGGTATTCCAATACAAATTACTTTCTTAAATTGTTCAAAAAAACATTTACCTTTACTCCTGAGGATTTTCGCAGACGCCTGCAAAGAGATGAAACGGAATAAAAACCATAAAACTGACCCCGTCTTTAACACTTACAAAAAAGCAAAATAGCGCAATCCCTTGAGTTTACAAGGGTTGCGCCCCTTTTGGTTAGTTTATAAATGTTGTATGGAACAGTTACTTCGAAATTTTTTTATCTTTTTATTCAAATCCTTTGGCTGGTAGTATTTTTTGTCCAGTCCCAGATCAAAAACCGCATTTAAGGCTGTACAGACTTTTGCATTTTCATAAGTGGACATATAGCACATATCCTCCATGTTTGTGACCTCCATATTATTTAATGTTCCGATGATGTTTTCAATTGTAAAGCGCGTACCATATCGGTTCAGTTTTGCTTCCAGAATCCGGCAGACAGCTTTGCTGGCTGTTTTTGCGCATGTAAGCGAAATGACTGTGAATCGTAACAAAAGATGGATTGACAACCCCTCCCAAAACCTATATACTATACACAACAAAGGGAGTAGCTTGCACAGGTCATCCTGTGTTTACTTAGCCGTCAGTACGATTTTCGAATCCGGCTCTGTGATGAAATAGCGAGACTTTGCTGTTGTATATATCGCGGCATTGTCTCGCTTCTTTTACGCTATGCCGGAAAAACACTGCAGGTATACAAAGGAAGAAAGAGCGCTCCCGCGAATCCGAACGCACAGGGCTTCCGGGAGGCAGATGGAGGGAACGAAGATGACTTTTGGAGAGTTGATCATGTTTACAGTCAGGCTGCTTGCAGGGACAGGCGTATTTTTGGTCGGAGTACACCTTCTCACCGCCAATATCGAGCAGCTTGCCACAGGAAAAATCAAGGACCTGTTCGAAAAAACAGCGGACAGGCGGCTGGTCAATGTAGGAATCGGCGCCGCCACCACCGCCCTGATCCAGAGCTCCGGCGTGACCACCGTGCTCATCGTGGGCTTTGTCAACGTAGGGATCATGAACCTGCACCAGGCCGCAGCCATGATCATGGGGGCCAATATCGGAACCACCATCACCGCGCAGATTGCCGCGCTGAGCGCATTTCCGGTGACGACCTACATACAAATCTTTGTATTCATCGGCATGATGATGAGCATGGCCTGCAAAAGCGACAACCTGCAGAAGACCGGATTCATTTTATCCGGCCTGGGCCTCATTTTCATCGGCCTGTCCCTGATGTCGGACGCCATGAAGTACAACCGGGACGCCATACAGCATATGTTTGAGGTGGTCACGAACCCGTTCCTGTTATTCGGGATCGGCATTTTTCTCACGGCCCTGGTTCAGTCCAGCTCCGCGACGACCTCAGTGATCATTGCCATGTCGGTGGCCGGGCTGACCATCGGCACAGGCGGCAATGAGGTTCTCTTCATCATCCTGGGTACGAACATCGGCTCCTGCGTGACCGCGCTGATGTCCTCCTTCACATCCGGCGCCAATGCGAAGCGGGCGGGGCTGATCCACCTGATGTTCAATACCTTCGGTTCGGTCCTCTTTTTCATCCTGCTGATGTGCTGGCCGGATTTTATGAATGACACCTTCCGTACATGGTTCGGATCAGCGGCGACAGAAATCGCCATGTTCCACACCTTTTTCAACCTAACCTGCACCATCTTGTTTCTGCCGTTCTGCAATATATTTGTGAAAATATCGGAGCTTTTGATTCCGGAAAAGAAGGCGGAAACCGCAGTGACCTACCTGGACGAGAGGATGCTGTCCTCCGCTTCCATCGCCATTTCCCAGTTGGAAAAGGAAATGATCCTTTTATCCGACACTGCCATGGAGGCATTCCGGACGGCGTACCGCTCCTTTTACAAGAAGGATAAAAGCCTGATCGAACCAAGCCAGGATTTGATTAACCAGGCAGGCGGCATTTACCATACCATCGTCAACTACCTGATCCGGCTGTCCGCCCAGAGCAAGCTGTCCGATGAGGAAAATATCTCCACGCTCCACAACAACGTGGGAGATGTTATGAGGATCGCCGAGATCGCGGATAATTTTACCAAGTATACGCAGAGATCTATCCGGCATGACCTTCATTTTTCCGACAGTGTCAAGGCGGAGATTGACGTCATGGTACAGCGGCTGGAAGAAATGTATGCGCTGACCAAACGGCTGATCCTGGAAAAGGATGAAGGGCTGCTTACCCAGATCGACCAGGCGGAGCAGGATATTGATGCCTTCCGCAAAAAGCTTTTGAACCGGCACATGGAACGGCTGCATTCCGGCGAATGCAAACCGGAATGCAGCAGCGTCTATATCAACCTGGTGTCCAATCTGGAACGGTTAGGCGACCATCTGACCTATATCGCGCATACGATAGAAGGATGACTGCATCCTCATAACCTCCCGGTACGGCGCTGCCATCCATCGGCAGCGCCGCCGCACTTCCTCATTCTTCCGCTGTCCTGGCGGTCAGGCTTCTTTTTTCCATCCGTCCGTACATGAACAGGGGGACGCAGATACAGACAACGAAAAGCGCTGCAAGAATGCATCCGGTTTCCATTCCCGGATAGAGAAACTTAAAATACGCGATCCGGTTTTCCATATATAACCGGATCGTCTGCAGGAGCCCGCTTCCCACAGTCAGCACCAGCCCTCCGACGATCATGCAGTAAATGCCTCCCTCCAAAGCAAGCATCCACCTGACCTGCTTCCCGGTCATACCCACGCATTCCATCACCGCCAGCTCTCTCTGCCTGGAAAGAATGCCGGTTGCGATCACATTCAGGTAATTGAGAACCCCCATCAGGATCAATACCAGGCTCAGCGCTCCAAGAATGATGCGGTTCGTCCGGATATACCCCTGCGCGCTCGCCAGAGTATCCGATTTACAATTCACTGCAAGCCCCAGGTTCGCATCCCTGCGGTTTTCGTCCTGCTGGATTTTCCAGACCGCTGCCTTGGCTGCCGGTTCCAGCTCCGGTTCCACATTCAGATCCATGACGAAACATTTTTCTTTTGTCCCCAGCTTTGCAAATCCCTGTTCACTGACAAGAAAGTACTTGATCCCCGGGCCGAACCATGTCCTTCTTAGTTTTGGAAATCCTTTCGCCTGGGTGTCCAGATAACCGGCCAGCTCCAGCTCTGCCATACGGCAGTTTTCCTCCCGCCAGCTCTCATACTCCGGTTCCGTCATCCGTTCCCAGGAAGCCGTCCTTTCTTCTTTGGAAGGAAGCTGCCAGAATGTGACCGGAAGTCCCGTCGTCTCTTCTGCTTCTTCACTCAAAATCTGTGATAATTCATGATGATGGAGCAGGACGGCTCCCCTTCCATCCCGCAGGCTGTCTATATCGACAGAAAGCCGGTTTTTGTCCGCATATTCTTCCAGTTTCCCGATGTATTCCTCGTCCACGATCTGGACGGTGGCAATCCCCCAGGAAGCCGGCAGTCCCCGCCCTTCTTCCCGAGTCTCGGCCTCCTCCGCTTCTTCCGGGCTCTTAAGCGTCTCCATCAAAGGCGCAAGGGCCTCTGCCCGGAGGTCCATATACAGATAGGCGCCTCTCACCACCACCGCCTGTTCCTTTTCTATCCCCTGAATCGAAAGCAGCTTCTTCTCTGCCTCCTCTGTGATCGGAGAAAAATCGTCATTTTCATTAACTTGCACCGTGTTTCCTTCCGAATCCTGCTCGGAAGTATACACGATGCCCCCGATAATAGAAAAATCCGGGTCTTTTTCAATGGAATGTGTGTCATCTATCCCGGTCGTCAGGACCACCGCCCCCAGAGCCGTGACAACGCCCAGGAACAGGGACGCGATCGTCAGGACACATCGTTTTTTATATCGGATCAGATTCTGCCATGCCATATAGAGAACCGGATTTTGCCGTGCAAAGCGTGTATGCTTCCGGATACCGCCGCGCTTTTTTCCCGTATTTTTCTCCAAAACGCCCCTGTAATGCAGCGCGTCCAGCGGTGTCAGACTTGCCGCCTGGTAAATCGTACAGGCGGCCGCTCCGAATACGACGATGGCTGTAAAGCCCGCGGACGCTATAAGCAGCTCCGGACGGAATACCATAAGATCCGCGGATTTTCCGAAATTGTAGAGGTAGAGGTTTCCCAGAACCCAGGGAACCAAAAACAGGATCACGACGGCTGCTCCCGCAGCTCCCAGTACGGTTCCCTGGCATATCGTAAACACAGTCTGTCTCAGATAGATTTGGCGGATCTGTCTCTGCGTCGTCCCCAGGATATCCAGAAGTCCGATCTGGCGGATCTCCTTCTGCATAGAAATGCCGAATATATTGTAGATCAGGAAGAATACACCCACCAGGACGAGAACCGCGCAGAAAACCGCCATCCCGTATCCCCCTAAAAACCCATTTACCACAATATAGCCGTACCGGTTCCCGCCGAGGAAACGCTGTGTCCGGTCCCTGACCTGGATATCCTCATACAGACGGTCTTCGACGCTGTATCCGTCGATGGTACTTTTCTGGCAGATCAGCAGCAGGTCCGGCTCCTCCAGGCTCATCCCCCACTTCTGCACCTGCGCTTCACTGGTATAGCCCGCGGGCAGAGAAATTCCCGGGTCCTCATATTCCCGGAACCAGCCGCACAGTGTAAAATCTATTTCCTCCCTCTGCCCTGTGGCAAGCACTGCGGATAATTTCAGCGTCATCCCCTCTTTGGGTTCTGAGATATGGAGCGCTTCCAGTGCCCGGACGGAAAGCATCAGCTCCCCCTCCTTCTGGGGATAGTTTCCATGGATATGGGTATAGGCTGGCGTCTGCATCTTCTCCCAGGCTACCGAATCCACTACTTCCAAACCGGAGATCCCCTCTTTTCCGCTGTAGAGCAGACCGGCCTCCACCTTTCTGCCTACGCAGTCCACATAATCCAATTCCTGAATTGCATGGTACTGTTCCATCGTGCCCCGCTCCAGGGAAGACGCTGCCACGGTTCCATTTCCTCTGGCCGCCTGCAGATAATCCGCTTCCATTTTCCCGTAAGCAATACTGAATACCGTACACAATACAATGATACCAAGTGCGGAGGCTCCTGCCAGAAGCCGGTTTCTTCCTTTGCCAAACCGCCGGCATGCCTTTGCCAGAAGCCTGACTGCATCCTGATTGTTGTTGGGAGTGTTTCTTCCGAAAATCCGCATCTCAATCCCTCCCTTCCGGTCTGTCAGGAGAGATTGTCCCGCCGATATCTCTGGCGTCAGTTGTCACGGCATCCCTTGCACCGGCCCTTCCGGCCAGATGAGTTCCGGCATATGTCCCGCCGTGCCGCATAGCGATCTTCCCGTCCTCTATGGGCAGTATCCGGTCCGCCATCTGGGCCACTTCCTCATCGTGGGTCACCAGGATGACCGTCTGATGAAAATGCACCGCACAGGTTTTCAGAAGCCCTGCCACCTCCATGCTGGCCCGGGAATCCAGGTTTCCGGTGGGCTCATCCGTAATCTGTACCCCATCCCCTTTATGCCTTGAAAATACAGGCTTTAACGGTATGCACATTTGTGTAATGTGTCACTTTTCCCAAAAGTCCCTAAAACTACCTAAAAAGCGGACACTCCCCTTCCCGGCAGTTCCCGCTTTCAACTCTTTATCTTCTACTAAACCACAGGCGTGCCACCGCATACCTCTTGATTCATGATTTCCTCTGTTCAGCGGCAATCCTCGTTCCGCTGTATTTTTCTTTTCGTCTGTCCGGGGCTGTTCTTTTTCTTCTGCCTTTCCCATTTTTTTATGGACAGCATCTCAGATATTTCATCTATATTTTCCCTTTCCTTTTTCCAGATCCGCACTTCTTCAAACAGCGAATAGATCATCCTCCGCATCCTTTGAAATGCTTTCTGCTCCGGTACCCCGACCGTAAGGTACACTGCCTCCGTTTTCTCAGCACCCCCGTCACAGCTGTAAAATTCGATACATTCACCCCAAATCTTGTATGCTCCCGTTTCTACAGTTTCCTGCCTTCCATCAACAAGAATCCGATAATTGGTAAGATCAAGGATTTCGTAATGTGCTTGCAAATCCTGCCAGGGAACATCCTCATACTCCAGACAGCGATCCAGATATTGTTCCGGTGTAAAATACAGCTGGATGGAATGCGGAGGAGTGATCTCCTCATTTAAAGATGTGAGTCTTTCTAATACGATTCCCATTTGAAATCCCGCCGGAGGTTTTAGATCGATCACTGCATATTTTTTCTTTTGCTTTTCATCTGCTTCAAAAAATGCCGTATCCGCCATCAAAATATGTCCGGGACATTTTGCCTTATACTGTTCCTCTAGCATAATGTTTATTTCCTCCTTCATTCCAGCATGTTATGTTTCAGCGACTTTCCACACAGCACCCGTCTGGTACTTTATCTTCAACAGAACCACAGGCATGCCACTGCATGCCTCTTGGTTTCCATATTATTTTCTATGTTTATTTTATGACTTCAATATACTCAAATTTCTCTTATTCAGTAACTTCTGCTGTTTCTCATTCTGCTGCTTTAATTCCATATTTTCTTTTTTCAGTTCCTTTATTGTCTTTTCTAATAACTCGATCCGGTTCTCCATCGCCAGATCAAGAATCTTTCTTTTGCTGTCTACCATCCCTGCCTGGAGATCCAGTGCCCGGTCTATCTCTTTCCGCACCGTAGCGTTTTTATAAAAGAAGCCCCTCGACAGCCCTGTTTTTTTCATCAGCTTCGGAATGGTTACCTTTTCTTCGTCTTCGATCATCTCCCTGATAGCGCTTTTCGCTCTTGATATCTTTTCTTCACTAACTTTCCGGTTCCGCTCAATCATGTTGTCGTACTTGCTCATATTCTTCGCCCCATCCATCTAAATATTTTTCTATCAGCCTGCTTTTTCGCTCTCTGACTTCTCTCGTTTCATCCGCCACAATCTGCAAACTCATTCTCCTATAATACTTCACATTCTTTATACTCCGGTGTCCAAGCAGCTTTGCGATCGTCCAATCATCATAATGCATTTCTGTCAGACGGATTCCATAGCAATGGCGGAACATATGGGTGCCAAATCCGAATAACTGCCCTTTATCATCCCGAAGGTCTTCTTTTTGTATCATTGCCATAACCCGATTCTGTACCGTATTATACTGCATGGGCCGTTCCGGGTTCTTCTCATTTACAAAAATAAATTTTGTTTCCCCGTACTTCCTTCTAGTATACTGAATGGCTTTCTGTATCAGCAACTCCAACTCCGCGCTGATCGGTTTTACAAATGTATTTGTTTTCATCTGTTGGATGCGTATCATCGGTCTTCCTTCCTGCTCATACAGGCAGTCCGTCTGCAGCGTGAGAGTGTCGGATATCCTTGTTCCAAGCATCTGGTGAATGACCATCAACCGGCACATCTGTTATAAAAGGTAAATAGTTATGTAAATACAGGCTCTGTTTCTTAAAAAACAGGGCTTTTTCTTATGTCTTATCATAGCATAACTAATTCTCTAACTCAATAGATTTATCCATGCTCCATCGATGCGTAAAAGCCTCAACCTTTTATTATGTGTCTTTAAATTTTTCAAAAACAGACTCGAATTTCTTCCTATTTTACTATATCTTTAGCATGAAGGAAAGATATTTGGTTCCTGCCAAAGAAAGGAGATAAATATGTTGAAAAATGATTTAGAGCCTCTATCGGAAGCCCTTTTAGATAGGATGACAGACGATGGCTATAGCCAACAGATACTTGGAAAAAGCCGGTGGGTCTTAGGACTGTTCTGCCAGTACTGCAAAAGGAAAGGAATTGAATCCATTTCACTTTCCAACGCAGCTGATTTTGTAGGAGAGCATTTTGATTTTGACCTGTATAACCCCTCTATTCCCATACAGTACGCAATCAGGTATCCGCTCCTGACATTATTTGAATTTGATAAAAACGGAACATATGCCAAGACTCATAATAAGCCGAACAGCGTAGAAATCCCCAGGAATTATGATGCGCTTTTCCAGGAGTATAGGATGTATATTGAGGGATTGGAACTTAAAAGAAGCTCCCGGTTTAAACGCATCCTGACATTCGCAAAGTTTATCCATTATCTTGACGGTATTGGAATAACAGAAATTCATGGAGCCGAAAGAAAAAATGTATATGACTTTATAGAAAGCCTGGACGGGTATGCACCAAAAACTCTACAAGGGCACAAAGTCATCCTGCGCATGATCCTGGACTGGCTTCATGAAGAAGGATACATCCATTTTTCAGGCTGGGATGCACTGCCGGTGATTCATGACGAAACACGGCGCAAGCTCATGTCGTATTATTCAAAAGAAGAAATTGGTCAGATTCTTTCTTCCATTGATACGGACAGCAGGTCTGGGAAGTTTGCATACTGCGCAGTATGTTTTTTTGCTTATCTTGGTATG
Source organism: Lachnospiraceae bacterium M18-1 (assembly GCA_000403295.2). Classification (GTDB taxonomy): domain Bacteria; phylum Bacillota; class Clostridia; order Lachnospirales; family Lachnospiraceae; genus Schaedlerella. Next base: position 868,915 of record KE159610.1, read on the forward strand.
CGTGCCGGGGATGTCATCCGTCTCCGATTTTCAGATATAGACTGGAACAGGGGCTCGATTCGGTTTAGCCAGCATAAGACTGGGAACCCGCAGATGCTCCCTCTTCTGGATGAAATCCGTTATCCACTTATTGACTATATTAAAAATGCACGTTATCAGAGCAGCGATACAGAACATATCTTTATTACCCTGCGTGCGCCCCATAAGGCCTATGCAAACGGAGGAGTCCTCTACAACGTTGTAGAAGCCTGTATTGAAAAGTCAGGCATTGACTCTGGAGGAAGACACCGGGGGCCGCACGCCTTAAGGCACAGCCTAGCAACAAACCTTATGTCCGGGGATGTCCCGGTCAGCGGGATATCAGATATCCTTGGGCATACCAGTACCCTGACTACAGAAATATATCTTACGATTGATGAGAAACATCTGAAAGAAGTCTCATTGGAGGTGCCAAATGCGTGATATAGATGATTTCAAATTTACTGGCCCATTTTCAAAAGAGATTCCCCTCTATGTGCAGTATAAACGTTCCTGTGGCTATAAAGTGGCAGAAACCGACCTTTATCGGTTGCGGGAGATGGACAGGCTCTTCAAGGAGATGGGCATATCAGAGCCTGTCATTACAAGGGAAATGTACGAAGTCTGGACAGCAGTAAAACCAGGTGAAAGAAAAGTGACTTCGTCCCGCAGGAGGAGCATACTATCTTCCTTTGGGAAATATCTGATATCTAATGGATACCAGGATGTTTATGTCGGGCATGACGACAGGCGTTCCTTCAACAGCGACTATATCCCTTATGTGTTTTCAAAGGAGGAAATCTCCCGCATGTTTGCCCTGCTGGATGAAAACTGTTCCAAAGCTCCCTGCTATGAAAACGAAGCATTCCGTGCAATGATGTCTATGTATTACTGCTGCGGTTTCAGAAAATCGGAAGTTGTTATGCTCAGGCTCTGCGATGTCGATTTCCAGACAGGGAAAGTGACCGTGCTGGATGGAAAAAACCGTGTGAGCAGGATTGTCCTTGCATCAGACACCCTTCTTTCACGAATGGGATCATTCTGTAGTAAATACCATTCACACTCCAGCCCTGATACATTCCTTTTCCACGGAACAAAACATAAAGATAAGCCTTTTTGCAGGGCTTCCCTTTATAAAATGTACCACAGCCTCCTGAAAAATGCCGGTATACCTGACAGGGAGGACGGAAGAGTGCACAGGCTGCATGATGTCAGGCATACCTTCTGTGTCTATGCACTTGAGCAGATGCAGGAAAAAGGGTTTGATACTTATACCTCTCTCCCGCTGCTGTCAGCTTATCTTGGCCATAAGCATATCCGGGAAACGGAATACTATCTCCGCCTGGTTGAAGACAGGCAGGAGAATGTCCTCGAAAAAACAGGGGAATACACACCGGGGTTATTCCCGGAGATTGGAGAAAAGACCCATGGGTAACACGTTTACTTACCATCTGACAAAATATTTTTCTGATTATCTTCCAAACCAGCTTGCTGCTTCCATCCATACCATCCGCTCGTACCGTGATACGTTTGTACAGCTTATGGAATTTTACAAGAAATCTTACCGTATTCCGCCAGAAAAGCTGGAATACAGTTCTTTTTCAGCACAGCGGATTGAAGAATTCCTCAAATGGCTGGAGGACACGCGTAAAATAAGCATCCGGACAAGAAACCAGCGGCTGGCAGCAATCCATGCTTTTTTCAGGTACCTGCAATACCGTGATCCGACAGGGTTCAGCCAGTGTGCCCAGGTGCTGTCCGTACCCTTTAAAAAAGCCCCTGCTGTTCCGGTAAGCTATATGACCCTTGAGGAAACCACTTTCCTGTTTTCCCTGCCAAACCAGAAAGATGACATGCAGCTTAGGGATCTGGCCGTCCTTGTCCTGCTTTATGAGAGCGGGGCAAGGGTGCAGGAATTAACAGACTTATGTCCGTGCCATATCCGTTTTGGAGCAACGAATACCATTACACTACACGGAAAAGGGAATAAAACAAGGCTGGTTCCAATCTGCGATAATGTTGCAAAGATCCTTAAAGTCTATATGAAGCGTTGCGGCAGGGATGTGCCTGACTGTCCCCTGTTTGTAAACCGTAAAGGCGAAAAGCTGACACGTGCCGGGACGCAGTATATCATTGATAAATATATAAATATGGGAAAGAAACAGAAACCGGATTATTTTAAAAGCAGGATTACGAACCACTCCTTCCGCCACAGTAAAGCCATGCATTTGTTGGAAGCGGGGGTCAACCTTGTCTATATTAGGGATCTGCTCGGCCATACATCTATACTGACTACAGAAATTTATGCAAGGACAAACCCTAAGATAAAAGAGGAGCAGCTTAAGAAAAACAGTACATCTATCAATGCAACAGCAAAATATGGTAAAAAAGAAAAGGAAGATTTGATTGACTGGTTGAAAAAGGCCTTATAGCATTGTAAAATGTTATGTAAAGAAACAGCCGTCGCAAACCCTTGATATTTCAGGCCTGAGATGGCTAACTTTACATAACTATTTACCTTATATAACAATCCTTATGTTATGCATAACATAACGACTGTTCTTCCATTTTTACAAATACCGCATTGAATCTTTTCAGTTCTTTATCACTATAAGATTTTAGTTCGGTTCTGGCGGAATACGGGATATCTGTATTCAAAAATAATTGTTCCAAATGGCGGTATCCGTATATTTTTCCGATAGTTTCAAGCACCGCTCTTAATCTTGTCAGGTCGCTCCTGAAATTATTTACCCCTGTATCCTCTGTCTGTAGGAAAATCAAATATTCTTCCAGAATCTCCCTGCTGATTTCACTACAGGATTTTATCTTTGGATAATGCGTGTTAAGGTATACCGACATTCGGCGCATTGCAGTCAGTTCTTTACTAATCGTAGCAATTGCTTCATATTGCAAATGCCGGAATATGGATTTCTTTGTTTCCTCTTTTATAGACATCTGTATGATTTTGGAAAAATTCAATGTTTTAAAATTTTTGATCATATTTGAGTTGAATGATACACCAATCTTACTTAAGTCCCATACATCTTTCTCCATTTCAAGCCGGGTATCCTTAGCTTCTGTAAAATAATATATCTTCCGAAAATATGTGATGATATTTGATGGCGTAATTTTTTCTTTTCCATATACAGTAATACCTTGTATCGTTCTTATCTGCCCTTGCAGCATAAGCCATGCGTTCAGTCTTTTCAGCCATTCCTCTAATGTTTTTTCCTGGAAGCTGTCCACCCGGATATTCTTTTCTTCCATGAATCGGCAGATACGATTGTATAAGTTCCGCTCTGAAACTACAGTCGACAATGCCATCATCTTTCCACGATCTAATATAAATTGCCGGAATTCTATCCGCATTCCTTCCGTGGGAAGTTTCGTTAGGTCAAATTCCCATTTTGGATTCACTTTGTCTCTCTGTTTCTGGGATGCTTTCAAGTAGCATTCCAGTTCACAAATGTAAATTTTGTCCTCCATTCCGTTCTCCCTTTATCAGCCCTGATGCCAGGCTTTCCTCCTGTTGGTTGAAAAATTCTTCATTTGCGGCATCCAGTCTTCTCGGCATGTAATCAATATACTGCCTGGTCATATCTTCATAGTCATGGCCAAGATAGTCTCTCACCGCCTGTATGGACACACCGCTTTCATAATACTCCGTTGCCACAGCGTGGCGGTAATCGTGGGACTTAAACAGGTATTCCCCTCCCGCGATCTGATTCTCATCGCATAATCTCAGCATCTGACTCCGAAAGGTTGAATAAGAGTATGCACCGCCATTCTTATTTTTGAAAAGATATTCTTCCGGTCGAATTTGATACTTTTCAATATATACTTTCATCAGCCTGTATAACGTCTCCGGTATTGGGATCCGTTTGTAATTTTTCATTTTAATCTGATATACCTTAATCCAGGCATCGCCATTTTTCCATTCATAGGCATCGCCCTCCAACGTGCATACCTCGCTGCAGCGCAGCCCCACACACCATAAATGCAAAAACATCAAACGGATATGTTCTGGAAAACGGTACAGCTTTGAAACAATTTCCTCGCATACTTCCTCCTGGACGCTCCTGTCATGGTGTACCGGATTTTCTTTTTTCTGGAACAACTCATACTGAAATGGTATTCTCTTGATGTGCCCTTTTACCAGAAGAAAATTGAAAAAATGCCGGATATTCGATAGCTGACCATTAAATGTTTTTTCAGCAACCGCTTTTTCCCTAAGCCTTTCTAAATACGACTGTATCTCTTCTTCCGGCATTTCACAGATGTTTTTATCTTCCTCATCAAATGTCTGGAGCAGGTTCCGGATCTCAAGGAATTTGGTTTGTATGCTGCTTAGAGACATATCTGAAATCCCTAAAGCGTACTGCATGTAGTTTTTCAGATATTTTTTGTTTTCTTCCTGGCTTATTTCCCGAAATGAAATGCTCTCCACCTTTTTGCTTGGATTAACTCGTTCCCTTGAAAAATGGAACCGTTCCAAATACCATACTTGTGCATGCCAGTGTATTTGATTGGCTTGCAAAAACAATGTCTTTCGACATAATTCTATAATTCCTGGCATTCTTTCAAATCTTCTTCCAGATATTTCCGGAGGCAGATAATCCACAAATTTTCTTTCCTGCTCTAAAGTGATTAATTCCAAGTCAGCAATCCCCATCTGTATACAGTAACTATAAAAATACTGTAATGCCCTCAACTTCTCTTTTCGCTCATGTGATCTATATGTTGTCACTATATAGTTCAGACATTTAAAAAACTGTTCCTTCAATTCTCTGCTGCAAGGTTGTGTAAAATCCCATACTAGACCATCTTTATCATTTGATTTCGCAAGTTGTACCGCAATCTCTATCCTGGTATCATATGGCAGGAACATCATCTTGTCCACATATTTGAATTCATATTTCCTACGTCCGGCAACTGTCTGCATTTCCTCTTGTATGGCATGAATCTTCATCCTATCAAAAGTATGTAGGCAGGTCAAAGGAGTTGTCTTTAATAACTTATATCTTTTTACATAATCCTCGAAGACTAAACGCAAAGGATAGTCTATCTCTGACAGTTTCCACACACCACATTTCATTAAAAAATTTTTTACATAATTTCTTGCTTCGCTCCTGACCTCCTTACATGCTCTTACTTCCTGTGTGAGCTGCCGCTCCAGTTCTTCTCTGCTCTCCTGGGGTTCTGCCGCCCTGAATGCATAGGCAGGCATGTCCACCACCTCCCGTTACAGTAACTGCTGAACATTATAGAGTGCCGAATGTTTCGCATAGTAGGCATCGCTCGCCTCCAGTAATTCATCATCTACAATGTTCAGGTATTTTATCGTGGTTTCTAAGTGCTTATGTCCAAGCGCCTCGCTGATCATCTCCAGCCGCCATCCGGCTTTCCGTCTCATGACCGCAAAATATCTCCGCAGCATATGGGGAGTAACCTTGATCCCGGTCTTATGCTCCATCCTCCGGAACATACTGTATACCGCCTCCACATCCAATGCTTTCCCTTCATCGTCTCCTGCGATGTTAATAAACAGGAACTGTTGATGCTGCAGTATTTTCCGGTATTCCGCAAGATAATACATCAAAAATTCGAATGTCTCATTACTGACTTTCGCCCTCCGGTATTCTGCGTTCTTCGCCCTGGCTCCATTCTCATTGTCATCCCGGAAATAGATCCGTATGGTATGGTTTTTGAAATCTATGTCTTTCGTATAATCAATCCCAAGGATTTCTCCGATCCGGTAGCCTGTTTCCGCCGCCAGCAGGATCAGTAATTGATCCCTGCAGTTCGTGCAGGCTTTCAGTAATGTCAAAATCTCATTCTGCTCTGCCGCCCGGACTTTCCGTTCCTCTTCTTTCAGATAACCTTTAAATGCCCGATACCGCAGTCTCCTTTTGGCTCCCGCACTGTTCAGCGTGGTAAACGAATCATAGTAAAGAACTTTCAGGCTCTCGTACCTGCCCTGCATTTCCATAAAAAGATAGAACCTGAACACGTCCTTTAAATATGCGTTGCAGGTTCCATTGTTTGGAATCTTATGTTCTTCTGTTTCCCTGTGGTTCCCATCCTTCAGCCAGTGCAGGAACTGTACAAAATGACTGCTCTGTTCCTCATAATCCATTGCGATCACCTGGTCAGCCGTCTTATCTTCAATCCTGAGATATTCCAGATAAGCCGCCAGTGAATAAGCATTCCTACGGACAGTGTTTGGCGATTTGTTGGACATTGTCTTATGCATCAGATACCGGGAGGGTTCCAGAACCATCTCCAGTGTCTCTGTTTCACAAATGTAATAGCACTGTAATGTTCCATCCATTTCACCGATCACCTTATAATGTTCCATGCTGTTTCCCTCCTTCCTCTAACGCTATATACAGTATGCACAGTTTATTTACAGAAACCCATCTATCAAAACCACCAAATCAGTGTAAATCGCTCTTGAAATACCAACAAACATTCCGCTCCAACCTGTCCTCTTTTTTAGCAGAACCCACAATACCGGAGCCTATTTTTTTCAGAATCTACACTACGGATTTCTCTGTTCCTCAACGAACAGCACTCCGATTCCTCTGAGTCTACCGTTTACATATAATAGTCCACATTCTTCCTCCTACGAATGAAATTCTCTACGTCTTCAATGGACTCCGCCATCTGGCAGGGCGGCAATGCGCACAGCACGTCCTCATAATATCTTCCGCCCCTGACCGCCCTCTGATCCAGGATCGTCACCACGCAGGTATCCGTCTCCGTCCGGATGGCTCTGCCGAACCCCTGCCGCAGTTTCTTCTGCATATCCGGTACCGCAACAGCTTCTATGTATTCCCGCAGATTTCCATACTGCTCTTTCTCCGCCTCCCTCACCGGATCAGGCACAGCGAATGGAAGTCTTACAATGATCAGGGACGATACCATATCTCCCGGAAAATCCACGCCCTCCCAACAGGAACCGGCTGCGAACAGAACCGCATTCTCCAATGTCTTAAACCGCATGATTTCTTCCTGTGTATGCCTCCACACTTCCACCATGGGAAACGGCAGGTCACTGCGCAGAATCTGGTACACACTCCCCATCAAAGAATAAGATGTGAACAGCACCAATGTATGTCCATGAGTGGAACCCGCCAGTTGTTTAATCCGCTTTGCGATCCATACCGCTTCTTCCCGGCTCCCATGTCGGATCTGCTTTCCATCCTGCGGCAGGTAAAGCAGACAGTTTCTCCTATATTCAAACGGCGATTCCGCCACATATTCCTGCACCCCGGATTGCTTTTTCCGGTTCTTTTCATTCAACCCCAACATCTGCCGGGTTCGCATAAAGCCGTTCCCGGCCTTTAATGTTCCACTGGTGAGGATTGCCGGAATCCCCTGATTCCATAACACCTTCTGGAGATAGGCCGGAACCTCCCGGCTTGTGGCGCAGAAAACCGGAAGCCGTTCCGTATCCTGCTCCAAATATAAAACGTACTTCCTGCCGGGGACTAAAAAATAGCAGAGAACTATCCCTGCTTCTTCCAGCCGGTTGCGGATCCATTTGGAAATACTCCCCTTGCACCGCCTGCCGATTTCAAATAAAAGTGCGGCACTCTCTTTCAAGATGGAAATACATTCCTCTGTCTGCCGGAACGCAATCCTCTGCCCGTTCTCAAAGGAATGATTTTCCGCAATCACCTGAAAGAGTTTTTTCATCTCTGCCTTTAAATGTCTGGCACGGATTCCCTGATGCTCCTTTTCCAGTAAATAGCAGATCTCTAAGATATCGTCACTGCATAATGTTTTTCCGCACATCTGCACCGCCGCTTCCGGGAGCTTATGGGCTTCATCAATCACCAACGCCCGGTAATCCGATAAGAGCGGATTGTATCCCTTTGTCCGGTGGGAAGCGTCCGCAAGCAGGTAATTATGGTTACAGATCTGAAAATGGATTCCTGTGCTTTTCACTCGCTTCATATATCTCCGATAACGGCAGGTTTCCCTCTCCGTACAATTCTTCGGGCAGAACTTAGGAACACATACAAGCCTCCTGTCAAACCCGCTCAGCCCATGCACCTGATCCATGTCATAGCAGGTACGCAGGGCGAGCAATGCTTTTTTCTGGTTTCCGTTTTTCTTCTTATCCTGAATGGAAGCAATCCGCTGATTCAGGCGGCTATCGCACACAAAATGTTCCTTCCCTTTGCGGACGACAGCTTTCAGCGGTCTGCAGATCAGTTTTTCTTTCAGCAGGAGCCGGGACAGAAACGGAATGTACTCTTGCAGGATTGCTTCTTGAAGCGCAATACTGGAGGTGGAGATCACCGCCGGATAGTTTTCCGTTCTGAAAAGATTTCCCACTTGTTTTGCGTATTTTTCTTTCATGATGCACGCTACCAGATATGCGTATGTTTTCCCAATCCCTACTCCGGCGTCACACAATGCTATCTGATTCCCCCATAGAGCGTCTAGCATTTCGTGGCTTAGACGGAGCTGCTCTTCCCGGACGGTCAAACCATGTTTTGGCATGAGTTCTTGAAAAATATGATCCACTTCCTCATGGGCTTTTTTCTGGTGCCATCCCATAGGCACAGTCTTGTCAGCGTCCCTCATTTGCCCTGCTCCGTTTTCTGATCTTTCTGTTCTGGTTCGTCCGGCTGTTCCGGCACTGTCCGGTTTTGAATTCCATTTCAACCCGTGCTGAATCCTTTTCAGCCTGCGCTGTTTTCCCCCTCATTTGTTCCGGCATGGGAACCATCGCCATTTGTCCATTGATACGGACAGGCATTTCAGGCACCTTAAACTTCTCCATATATTTTGCCGACAGTTCTTCGCTCAAAGTTCCAAAATCATCTTCTGTCAGCCCTGCGATGAGAAATGTTCCCGCTACAATATCATATAAATTCCCTTTGTCATCATAGAGTCCACGGTTCGGCATCATACCGTTTATTTTCCCCTCGTCGTTCAATACAATCGCAACCGGATCTTTAAAAGGATATGTTGCGTCGATATGTCCCCCAACTATATTCTGCAACGATCTTAAATCTCCGGAAATGGTTTTAAGATAAGGTTCTTTCAATGGCTCCACTATCAGAACTTTCATCCCTTCTGTTTTTTTCCGGCCTGTCTCCTGGCCGTCATAATCGTAATTCATAACGTGATTGCCTTTCTTGAAACTGTATGGCGTTGGTATCACATGCATGCGGCCGTAGTACCCCACAGCCGCATGGTATCTGATATCAACGACACACTTCGATTGATTTCATTTTTCTGTTCAGTTCCCTCAAAAATATTACCTCAGCTGAACAGATACATTTGTTTCTTTTGGCATTCGTATTTGACCCCGCATCCCCGAAAGCCGTCCATCTTCTGTGATGGTTGGGAACATTACAGGCAGGCATCTGGCGGGTATGGTGTTTCGGAATTTCCGATAGCCGAGTATGTATTTTCAATTAGATGATCAAAAATACGCATTTAGACTGTAAACTCTATTTCTCTGTATTTATAGCAAACAACATTATTTTTGTGCTAGACTACATGAATGTGACAATACTACAGTATTTATAAAATGTGCAGGTATAAAACAAACTGTCGTTTACTATACACTCGCATAAAGTTTTCCAGTCTGATGATCTGATAATTCCTTCCTGCTATACCGATGCCGTTCACGGATGTCCGAAAGGTCTTGCTGATTACAACCTGAATTTCATCCTTTTGCTTTTTGGCAAATATGTGTATCATTATCCCCCGCTTGTGATCATGGCGAAAAGCCAGCCGCGGCTTATTTCAAGTATAAGGAATCGCTCGAAGCGGAACAGACACTGCATGGTAAGGAATGACCCTCCCTTTTCCAATTTCCGATATTGAAAAAATCCATCCCCTCCATGCAGTGGCTGTTTCCGCTTGTCCTGGCGCTTATCTTGTCACGCTACAACTCACGGGAACGTACCTGTAATGCTGGTATAAAGTTGTCAAAGTGCGGCCGAAGAGATTTACCCTTCTACTATATAGCCGTTGGGAACCCCCTTTTTCTCTCTCACTTTATGAAAATTTTATAATTTTTATTTTTAGTTTATTAATCCTGCAATGAATAGCGTGTTCAGTAATTCCCAATTCCTCTGCGGTCTCTGTTACTGAAAATCCCATTATCCTCATCAATAATATCTGCAGAGTACTTCGGTCTGTATCCCGCAGGATATGTAAAAGATGCTCGTCATCAATGGAATCCAATAGTAAAGGAATATTATTGATTTCCTGTTCATCTAATACCTGACTTTCCCAATCCTGATTTTCTGGAAATGACGCCCAATGATCCTGATAACATCTTTCAGCCTTAAAATCTTTCCAGTCAAACTCTCTCAATTTCTGGATAGATTTTTCATCCATTCCCAGGGTTCGGAGTATTTTTTCTTCTTGTTCCTTCCATTGCTTCCATTTACGTTCCTCTCTTGCTTTATTGTAAGCCATTATTCTTTCCTCCGATCTGAAATTTTTAAAATCAAATCGAAGTGTGGAGGCAGACGAGCTCTCCAGTTGAATTTTGGCATAGCAATAATAGTTCAGCCTGACCTGCACCAGAATTACACCACTATCCATAATTATTGAATTTAAATCTCCGCATAATATGGTCTTTTATTTAATTATGTTAGATTTTTACCATTACAATAATCAGATTCCTCATAGGTAAAAGCTAAAAAGAGGACAGGTATGCCTTTATAAGATTCCTTCTATGCTTTGGGCATTTACATACTTCCATAATTTTTACAAACCATTATGATCTAGCATAATAAACTTCCTCGCAGCAAAGCTGCGGGGAATTAACCCCTGATAGATTAAGTTGCAAAAATATCATAATCACCCAAATGTCAAAAAACTTAAAAAGCGTATCCTATCCTTTTTTAGATAAATCTTTTTTCACTTAAAATTATTCTATTTCAATAATAATATCAATGATGTATATACACCCCTTATAGATTCCAAAACTAAAATAGACATGATTTTTCCCTCACAAGGACAAAAAGGCTGCAATTTCTTGCTTATAAAGCATATCAGAAAAAGCCGCCTTAATTTTATCTATTCTATATTGTACAGAATTGTCATTTACTTTCGTGTACGCAAAATGATTTTATAAAATTTTTACACACCTGCTTCCTCTACTTACTCGGCCATAACCTTCTATAACGTATTTCAGACATTGCTTACTTTTTAGTACAATTATTCCGCCGCCTTTTCAGCCTCCATTGTTTTCAGATCACTCTCTAAATGAAAGAACATGAAAACATTACGAAAACAATCATTGTAAGTGCCAGTAGATTTCAATTATATACGAATTGGATTGTGTCTGCACGATTCCTTGGACATCTTGTGCGCCGTCAAATTCAGAGCCTGACAATATCCATCCGAAAATAGCTGTGCCAAGTCCCATATCAATCTTCTGCGAGGCGGAGACACCTGCATTTTCCATACTAACGGTGCCAATACCTCTAAAAGCAATAAAGATGATCCTCAAAAGGGGGGTAGACTCAAAGAGGCCAAACCCAAGATATCCTATTAGTTTTAACCTCATAAAATTTAATCCGTTATATGACTTCCGGCAGTTTTTCTTATTCTATTTCCATAAAAAAGCACACAATCCACCTTGTCTCTAATTTATACGCAAAATGCCACAGAAAATCAACTGTTATCTTCCGCATTCTCTGTCATGGGAATCCATACGCAGATGCGGGTGCCGCCGCCGGGTACACTCTCAATAACCAGCCCATGGGACTCGCCGTAGCGAATCTTCAGGCGGCGGTTCACATTCCTGAGACCGATGGAGTCCTGGGCTTCCATAATCAGTTCTTCATCCTCCCCAAGGATTTCATCGATTTTGCTCTGTTCCATTCCTACCCCATTATCGCTGATGCAAATCCGTACCCGGTCCTTCATCTTCTGAACATCCAGAACCACAATACCCTGTTCGATGTTTTCCACTCCGTGGATAATGGCATTTTCTACCAACGGCTGAATCACCAGCTTAGGCAGCCGAAATTCCATCAAATCCTCCGGCGACTGTACAATGAACGTAATCCGGTCACCATAGCGCAATTTCTGGATCGTCAGATAATGGCGGATATGTTCCAGCTCTGCCCCCAGATTGGTCATAGCCGGGCCTTTGATCGTATAGCGCATCATTTGGCTCATAGCCACGGCTATATCTGCCCCCTCTGCCACTCCCTTATCCCGTGAAATCCAGGCCACCATATCCAGGGTATTATAAAGGAAATGGGGATTGATCTGCATCCGCAGCGATTCCAGTTCCGCCTTCTGCCGCAGCATATTGGCATTGTAGACACGATCCACCAGATCATTAATATTATAAACCATCATATTGAAATGCTGGGACAGCTCTCCGATCTCATCATTGGTGCGCACGGCACAGATCACATTGAAATCGCCCTCTCCGAAACGCCGCATGGCCTCCTGCAGATCCTCAATACTCTCCGTGAACCGGGAGACAATATAAAAGAGCAAAAGAGAAATTCCAAAGAGCACCAGCACACAGAACACACCGAGCACCACCCGAAGATCGTGAAGCACACCCAGATAGCTTATCCGCGGAATCAGAGAAACCATGTACCAGTCAGCGGAGTTCATTTTCTCAATATACACATAGCTGTCGATTCCGGCGACATTCGTCCGCAGCAGATCACTCCCCGTCATATCATTGGAAATCAGATCCTTCAGTTTCCCAGAAGCCCGGATCACCTCGTCACCGGTGCTTACGATGACATTCATGCGGCTGTCCACGATCAGACTCTTGCCGTCACGGGTAAAGGACATATTTTCCACATGGCTGCGAAAATCATTGGCCGGTATCTGCAGCATCAAAAAGCCCAGAACACTCATATCCTTTTTGCTGTTGATCTGTGCGCCCACCTGCATGAAACGGCCGAAATCATCCAGCCCCAGCCAGACGGCCCTGCCGCCGCCGTCATAAATGAACTGGCGGCGATCCCTGTTCCAGATGACGCCGCCGCCGGATTTTTCCCAGACCTCCGAATACCCGCGGTCCGATTCCAGATAAACATTCGTAATGGAATCCGTCCAGAGAATATTGGCATAAACCGTATCGCGCACGATGTTTTGCATTCTGGCCTGTTCCGCTATCGTATACTGATGGTGGTCCACACCATAAAGAAAATCCTGGATCGTATCCTCCGACTGAATGCTCAAAATGACCGTATTGATCTGTTTCATGGTCAGTTCCAGACTGCCGACGGATTCCCGTCCCATATTACGGATATATTCCTGGGTCTGCTGCTCATATATCCGGTTGAAATACCAGTAATAGGAAAAGGTCAGCATCAGCGCCAGAAACAGGCTGACACCGATAAATGCAGCCAGATATTTATATTTTAGTTTTCCCCGAAACTTCCGCTTGTGGATTCTGCTCATACGTTTTCCCTCTTCATTTTCTGCCGGTACTGCTTCGGCGAACATCCGTAATATTTCTTAAACATCGTGCTGAAATACCGCTGGTCGGGAACTCCCACGGTCTCGGCAATCTTACCCAGCTTCCAGTCGGTTTCCTCCAGAAAGCGGACAGCCTCCGACATCCGTTTATTGGTCAATATCTCCAGAAACGTAAAGCCTGTCTCTTTTTTCAGCATCCGGTTGATATAAACCGCATTGAAATTAAAGGTTCGGGAGAGTGTGTTTAAGGATAAATTTTCCGCATAATGCTGCTCAATAAAACGGTTGATCTCCCGCACATTGATCTTCCCCTCGCTGTCCGGCTCTTTCTCCCGCATTTCGCCGGCCTCTCTTTCCAGAACTGCCATATGGACTGATGGCAGTTGACAAGCCCCCACTTCCTGACGAATCTGAAGCGTTGCCCTGCGGCATGTCTCCAGAATTTCTTCGGGAGATGCCGGTTTCAAAATATAATCAAACGCGCCCATGTGTAATGCGCGTTTTGCATAGGCAAAATCTTCATAGCCACTCAAAAAGATAATTTTGCATTTTTTATTCTGAGCCAAAATCCGTTCCGCCATATCAAGCCCATCCACGATAGGCATACGGATATCGGCCAGCACCAGATCCGGGATATACAAAGAAGCCAAATCAATGGCTTCTTTCCCGTTATTGGCTACCGCGCACACGGTAATCCCGATCTTCCCCCAGTCAAGAGAAGAGATCCCCCGACGGATCAATGGTTCATCATCAGCAATCAGAAGCTTGTAGGTATCCATAAATCCATTATCCTTTCACAGCGCCCGCTGTCATACCTTCCATTACTTTATCATGAAGGATCAGATATACCACGATCGTAGGAATAACTGTCATAACGACTGCTGCCAGCATACCGGCATAATCCGTAGAATCCAAATCCGCAAACTGGGTCAGAATAACCGGAAGCGGCATCTTATTCATTGAAGTAAGGAAAATCTGCGGGAACAAAAGATCGTTCCATATAGTGATAAAGTTAATTACCGAGACCGTCGCGATCGAAGGCTTCGCGATCGGTAGTATTATTTTATAATATCCTTTCCAAATTGTACAGCCGTCTACCGTGAAAGCTTCTTCTAATTCTTTCGGAATCGTGGAAAAAAATCCCGTAAGAATATAAATAGTAATCGGAAACGCAAACACCGTATGGGCAATAATAACGGAAATCCAGGAATCCAGAAGGTGCATCCGGTTAAACATGGAAAACATAGGCACAATGGCTGCATAAGCCGGAATACTCATACCCATGGCAAAGAGCGTGTTTACCGGCTTACAGAGTTTAAAATGTAATCGGGAAATCCCATAAGAAACCATTGCCCCCAAAAATACGGTAATAAATACGGCCGCGACCGTGATCACTACAGAACTGATGTAGCTGTGAACAATATCCGCTTTAGATATTGCGTTGATATAATTTACAAGCCCCAGAGATTCAGGAAGCCCCCACGTATTCGTATACAGTTCCTGATTACTTTTAAAGGAACCAAGAATCAGCCAGACCAACGGATACAGACACATCACAGCGAAGACGGCCATTAACAAAAAGGCAGTTCCCCGTAAGATTCTTCTTTGTACTGTCATCTCTCCACCTCCTAGTATTCCATTTTCTCAACACGAATCAGACGATTTACCAACCAGATAACTGCCGTACACAAAATGAGAAGTACAACACCGATGGCACTGGCATAGCCAAACTTCAGCGTACGGAAGCCCTGATAATACATATAGGTTGCCATAACCTCGCTGGCATGGTTCGGTCCTCCTTTGGTCATGGACCAGATCAGATCGAAATATTTCAGGGAACCGGTGATGATCAAAACTACGTCAATACGGATCACGTGTTTGATCAGCGGCAGGGTGATCTTCGTAAACTGCTGCCACATGGTCGCGCCGTCAATACGGGCCGATTCGTACAATTCTCCCGGAATGGAGCGCATAGCAGCCAACTGAATGACCATATGATACCCCACGAATTTCCACATAACCACCAGGATCATAGCAAACATAACCGTTTGTTCCTCATTAAGCCATGAATGTTTAAACTGAGGCATATGTAACAGATCCAATAAGGCGTTTACGAGACCGAATTCGGAGTTATAAATCATCTTGAACATAATACCGACGCCTGCTCCGCAGATAACCGAGGGAAGGAAAAAAGCGGACTGGAAAAATTTACTTCCCCTGATTTTCGTAAAAATGAAATTTCCGAACACCAGCGCCAGAGGCAGATGGGCGATCAAAGAACCGACAACCAGCATGGCGTTATTTTTCAGTGCCTTCAAAAAGAATTTATCGTTAAACAGATTCATGTAATTGCGAAGTCCGACAAAGTTTTTCGTTCCCATCAGATCGGTCTGAAACAGACTGATGTATACATTATATATAATGGGGATCAGGACAAATACCGCAAACAGAATCAGTGACGGCAAAATAAAGATTGCCACGGTCTTTTTATTACTCAGTACTTTATTCATACGCAACCTCCTCTACAAAAGACAGTGCTGCCCGAAAGCAGCACTATTCCACACGTTACCCGTTAGTTTTTCGCGTTGTCAATGGCAAACTGCTGCAAGTTATCCATTGCCTCCTGGGGAGAGGTTCCTCCAAGGATCGCTACGGACGCGTTGTTAAATTCTCCTCCTTCGCCTGCTCCATAGATACGGTCAAGCCATGGCGTATACAGAGTCATCTCTTCAAATCTTTCACGGGCGCGCAGCGTCATAGGATCCAGACTTTCCGTATTTACTTCCAGATTGGTTACGGATACCTGGCTGTTGTCCGTCAGATCCTGCTGGTAATCCGTGCTGAGGGAAAGCTGCTTGAGGAACGCCGCGGCAGCTTCCGGATTCTCCGCCTGGCTGCTGATTGCGTAGGTCAATCCGATGGAACCGACATTTACACCTGCATTTGCGGGATCATCGGTCGGAAGGATGAAGAAATCAATCTGATCCGGAGCAACGGAGTCAGAGATCAGCTTATTTACGCTGGAGGTGATCAGCTGTATCATCGCCACATCTTTATTATTGAAACGCTCGAATCCTTCACTGGGATCCATTCCCAGGGAACCGTTCATCAGATAGCCCTTGTCGTTCATTTCCTTCAGCATTTCGCCGGCTTCCACGAAGGTCTCGTTGTTCCATTCCACTTCATCACTGACCATATAATCATAGAAATCCGCGCCGCCGCTGATGTTGCACATCTGCTGCAGGAGCTGTCCGCCATACCAGGCCTCGCCGCACGGGCAGCAGAATGCCGGGATTCCCGCGTCGGTCAGTTTCTGGCAGGTATCCAGAAATTCCTGATACGTAGTCGGCACGGCAGCATCGGCCTCATCCAGCAGATCCTTATTATAAGCCACCACACAGATCTGTCTGGCATTGGGAACCGCGTAGATCTTATCATCGTAGGTCAGAGGTCCGAATACGCTCTTGTCAGGAAATACGCTGTTCCACTCTTCATCCTCATTGAAAATGTCGCCTACCGGATATACTTTACCGCCTTCCACAAAGGGCTGCAGATATCCCGCCTCCCAGGTGTAGAAGATATCCGGCTGGGAATTGGAAGCCATCAGTGTCGTCAGTTTGGTCTTATAGTTATCATTGGAATAGCACTCCAGCTGAATTTCCACATTGTATTCATTGTCCGCGTTGAATTTGTCTATTTCCTTCTGAACAGCCTCAGCAAACACATCGTTGGTTCCGCCGTTTAAGGTTGTCATGTTCATGACTACTTTATCGCCGGATTTTCCGGAATCACCGGATCCGCCTTTGGAATCTCCGTTTCCGGAACTACAGCCGCCAACCATGGACAATACCATGACACCTACTAATGCTAATGCTACCTTTCTTTTCATCTCATTGTTCTCCCTTCTCTTTTAGATTTCCAGAATCAGGACTCCGTATGCATCCAATTGATATGCACCGGATACCTTTTCGTCTGTCAATGCGTTGCGCATCTCTTTTTTCAGTTCAAGCTCCACCATATCCCCGGTGTAATTCAAAACAAAGAGATATGCTTTTCCATCACCCTCACGGATGGAAATTTCACAGCAGGACGGCACTTCTGCCAGATCTTTGATCAGGCTTTCCACACCGAGAGCCTTCAAAAGCTCTTTGACAGTCTCACAATCGAAAGCCGCTCCGAAATACCATGCCTGGCCTTCCCCATACTGATTCTTCACGATAGCCGGCGTACCCTTATAGAAATCTTCGCTATATACAGCCACGGTCTCACAGGTATCGGCAACCGGAGTCAGCAGATCATGGAAAACCGGCATATACAATTTCTTATCGCCCAAAGCCGCGTACGCATAAGGTGATCCGGCATTCAAAGCCGTAAAATCCCGGATTTCCATGCCAAACAGATCCGTCATACCAATCGGCATAACCTCCATCGGGCATCTGCCGTTTCTGTCTTTGTATCCCGTTCTTGCTCCGGCGATCAGGGTTCCGCCGCCCTTTACATATTCCTTCATACATTCTGCCAGGCCCGGATCCGTGATCGTCATATGCGGCGCGAATACTACGTCATACGCTTTCAGGTCAGCCGCCCGCAGATCGGGCGATACCGTTACATAATTGAACGGAACATGGGATTCCTGCAAAGCCTGGAACAATCCCGCATTGGAATACTTTCTCAGAGGGCCGTGCCATACGTCTGTCTCGCCATCCCACTCATTATCATAATCATAAAGGATAGCCACTTTTGCCTGATAGGTCTTTCCGGCCAGATCACTGAGCTTTTCAAATTCCCTGCCAATATCTGTAATCTCCTGCAGTCTACGGTTATCCTGATTGTCATAATTTAGAATACCGTGCCAGTAGATTTCTGTACCGAAGGTACAGGTTCTCCAACGGAAATAGCTGATATAATCCGCTCCGTTGGCAACCGACTGGTAGGTCCACAGACGGATCTGCCCCGGTTTCGGAGTAGGCATAAACCGTCTGTTATACCAGCCGCCCGGTCCGGACTGCTGCTCCATAATGCCGAATTCATTGCCGGCTCCACGGATCCTTGCCAGTTCCATACTCCATTTACGGTCCTTGAGACGGTTTCCTCCTTCATCGGATAATCCAAACATAGGATAGCTGTCATAGGTCAAAAAGTCCAACGCTTCATCATGCAGCCTGTTATAATTGACATGCGGAAACAGCCCCTGGGTAGTCACGAATACATTCTTCGGAAGGTATTTTTTCAGGATGTCGTAGTGCAGTTTGCAGTAAGAAATGCAGCTTTCTGAGTAAAACCGCAGGGAATCCAGTTTTAAATGAGGATTCGATGTATTGTGCGGCGTATGTCTCGGCAGATAAATCTGAGACCAGTCGGTATACGTCTGATTCCAGAATACGGTTCCCCACGCTTCGTTCAATTTGTTCAGGGTCCCGTATTTTTCTTTCAAGAACACGCGAAATGCCGCGCTGTCCGCTTCGGAAAAAAACTCTCCGATCTGACAGTTCAGCTCGTTATCGATCTGCCATCCCACGATACATTTGCGATCCGCGTAATGCTGTGCCAGTTCTTCCACAATGATCCGGGTCTTTTCAAGGTAAACCGGAGCATTATAATTATAATGACGTCTGCAGCCGTGATAGAAAATATGTCCATCCTGGTCAGCCTGTAATACTTCCGGATATTTCTGAGTCAGCCATGCAGGAGGAGTCGCGGTGGGAGTACAGAAAATGACTTTCATGTCCGTCTGTTCTACCACGTCCAGAAAGCGGTCAAAAAAATCGAAAGTAAATACACCCTCTTCATTTTCAAACTTATTCCACGCAAACTCCGCAATACGAATCGTGCCGATCCCCGCCTTCAGCATCCGCTGCAGGTCATTCAACCATAAAGACTCATCCCAGTGTTCGGGATAATAACAAGTACCCATAGCAAGCCGATTGAAATATTTCATGACGGTTACCTCCTTTCATCTTCTTATTATTTTGTGACTAAATTATAAAAAAAATTTTGATTTGTCGAAACACAAAAACAAAACCAAAAATGTTTAAAAAAGAAACCAACTTTTTCTTGAGAAAACCGGTTTCTTCTTTACAGCTATGCGCAGTCTTTTATAATATTTTATCATCCGGTTCTACATAAACGGCAGGGAGTTGATGAAGCATACGTTCCAGCAGAACAATATCACCTATAGCCACTTTGACAATTCCTTTACGGATACTGTAATAAACAAGCTCGGGCAGGGCTGCTACTGGCGCGTAGATCAGTGCGAGTTCGCAACCGATATCATGTTTAAGGAACGTTCTTCTTAGAGGATATTTATCCCTCTCTGGTTGACCATACATTCTACCCGTTACCACGTTACTTCAAAGGGAGACGGATTATGGGAACCCTTGTAGAATTACGCCATAAGGACTATCCCAAGCTTGCAGCGAAATCCGCATGATAATTCTGCTTTAGTTTGTCAGCCAGTAGGTTTGATTCTGGTTTTATCTGTATGTAAACATTTAAGAAATCTACGATTTTTTTACAGTTATTACAGGCCAATAGCATATCGTAGCTGTTGGCTACAAACAAAATAAAAAGAAACACACCAAAGCAAATACACATGTGCTATAATGTACTTACGGTATCAAAGTACCAATCATCATCAATCGGGAACTAAATTTCCAGGCTGATATTTGCATAAAGTAGTGTTTCTTAATGAAACACATTTTAACTCAATACTAAAGATAAAATCAATGGTACTTTTTCCTTTTTTAGGGTTGTTTCATGAAGAATTTCTGAGTCAGTATTATAGATCGCTAGCAAGACCGTAAATTATATAGTACCACCTTTTAGTTTTAACCTCATAAAATTTAATCCCTTATATGACTTCCGGCAGTTTTTCTCATACTATTTCCATAAAAAAGCGCACAATCTCCCCTTGTCTCTAATCTAGTTTTTTGAAAATTAAACTTCTATATCTAATAGAGACTTGGATTTTGTTAAAAATCCATTTTATCACTATAGAAAAATCGTCTGTTATTTCATCTATTACATTTATAACTTGTTCTCTATCTTCTGGCTGTTCCATTTGCATGAACCGATGATATTATACGCTATTTTTCTCAATACAGATAGTGTGTTTTGGGATTTTTTAGCAATACATTTATCTTCCTGGAGATCCATGTCCAGAACATAATAATGCAGACAGTTTTCCTAGTTTTTATATGTATGAGTACCGCATACCTATCCTTTTTGACACAAACTTTGATTTAAACATATTTTAAATATTCATAAACTTCCCCGGTGCAAGCATTCAAATGTCCACTGGACATTTGCCTCCTGCAATTCTTGCAGAAGCGGGTATTAGCCCCAACTTCGCCCTTGATTACACAGCAAGTTAAGGAGAATTAGATCCGTAAGTGATTAAAGAATAATTATCAGCATCTAAGGAACTGTTAAAGAATTACTCTTTACATCTGACTTGCCTAAATTTTCTCAAATACTACCGAGCACATTTTATTCGTGGCGGTGACATGCGGGCAGGACATGTGGATATCCTATGTTATTCCTATTCACTTTGAAACACAAACTCCTTAGTTTTTACGTAGATAGTTCCTAATTATTAAAGCATAAATTACTGAACCAATTTAACGCCAAGGGTTTCCAGTAGTTCCTGATCTTTTTTGGGAATTTCAGACAGCCGGGTATCCTTACTATAATAGTGTTCACGGACACAGTAGATATTTTTCCCGATGGAAAGAATATCTTCCGGGGAATACTTCCCGTTAAGTTCTTTTTCTCTCAGCGCTTTCACTACTCCGTAAAAATATAGGAGGCTGATGTGGTTTATAAAAGACCATGCTTCCAATTCTGCGTTTGTCCGTTTATAAGGCGCTCCGATCCGGACGGAATTCTTCAAATAGTCAAAACACTGTTCCACATCCCAGCGTTCCTTGTAACTCATGTAAAGTTGCTTGGCGGAATCTCCGGTGTTGCTGACAAATGCAAACATTCCACGACGCCCATCATCAAAAATGGTTGTTTGATCCAGCCCCTCGTAGTCGGCTTCCTTTTTTTGCATGAACTTTATTTCCGCCTGCAGTTTGCGGTTATCATCGCGGTAAATGTATACTTTATTGCCTTTCACGCCGCTGTCCAACGTTTTATACCAGATGTTCCGGTTTTTGTAGGTAAAGCACCCATCGAATTTATGGTCATCCATATTTTCTACAAATTCATCAGGTATCAGCCTGGTGTTATATTGCAGCGGCAGGATGTAAGACATTTTATTCTCCATCAGGAAACTTACATTCTTTTTGGAATAGAAGCCTTTATCTGCTATGACCACGCAATCCCGGCAGCCAGATGCGGCAACCGTTTCTTTCAAGGCCATCTTGTCTGCAACATTCCCCGGAACCATGCGGTAAAAAACTGGCATAAAGGAGTCGCGCTCAAAGACATACAAAAGGCGTACCTGTGTTTCCTGCTTATGGTCGGGGTTGTAGCCCTTTTGGGCAAAGCTGTCATCCGCCCTTGTAAAGATGCTGGTGCCATCAAACATCAGCTTGGATCCCGGCTTCATATACCGGCGCATAAAGGATGCCATATCCCCGCTGCGGGTTCCGAGTTTTCCAATTAATTCCCTGACCGTATAATCGCTGCATGCAAGATCCGGATGGATATCATTTAGGTATGAAGCCTCAAACTCACGTTTAATCCTTTTCCCACGGCAGCCGGTAATAAGCTGCAGCATGGCTATGACAGAAATCTCCCGGTAGATATCCGGGAAACTTTCTTTGAGGTTGCGGTCCAGAGAACCGGATAGTTGCTGGAGAATCGTATAGGCCCCATAATTTTTGACAATAGGGCGCAGCGGCATGGTCTGGCGCATGCCATGCGCATTCGGAATAAAACCGTCTTTCAGGGTAATCTTCCCAACAGATTTTCCTGTTACTTTACGGGCTTTCCCCTTCGAAGGATCCCACTTTGAAGATATTTCATAAACGTAAAAATGGCCAGAAATACAGCGGATTTCTACTGCACCAAACTCGGTTGGCTTCAATGCTTTTATTGCTTCTGGAATAGCCATAACATCCTCCAATATATATCCGTAATTTACGTATATATAATACCATATAAAAGGGGATTTTGGAAGTCTAAATTAGCCAAAAAAGGATGTATTTTTCAAGCCTGTCCACTTTACAAACACCGAAATTGTAAAAATTTAATACTTTTCCAGTATACATATGCCAAAAAACATATTTAGCGGCATAATCTATCTACGTAAAAACTAGAATTTTTGTGTTGAAATCAATAAACCATATCCTAAAATTTGACTATTTCCCAACAAATAAATACACTGTCTCACCGCATCCCCTGAATTTCCTTCCACCGTATACACTCTTCCATTCTCACATTTCTCTACAATCCCTACATGATCCGACACCCCATCTCCATCCCAATCAAAAAAGATAATCGTTCCCGCTGATGGGCTATGGGTACTATCTTTCCATTTCCCATTACTCCGAAACCATTCCACTCCTGCCGGGCAGGACGCAAATTTCGGAACTGCCCCGCTTGTGATCAACCCGCACTGATCCGCACACCAACTGACAAAGCAGGCGCACCATTCCTCTCTGCTGGGGAATCCATACCATGACCAGAACTTCTGTCCTCCTACATTTCCCACCTGTGCCATTGCTACTGATACAATCTGATTGTTTCCGAATAAACCGGCAAACAGATTCCCACCGGAATAATACCGCATTACATGTGGAACATATTCCGGGTCTCCATATCCTGACCACCCATGAGCTGCTGCCTGCTCCTGTGAAAACTGCAAGGCGTTGGCTTCACTGTAGCCTCCATGATTTCGGATTGCCCATGATATGTAACCGTTCCCAAAATTGTAGCCCTGAATACTCAATTTCAGTTTGTCCAAATCCTGCGGACTTGTGCATCCCGCCTCCTGAACACAATAGGCATAATACTGAATTCCTACCTGGATAGAATACTCTGGATCAGTGATTGCGTCGGGGCTGTTGGGATATCTGGTATTAAAAGGACATTCACTGGCCTGCATAGGGTCATTCCCCTGCCCTCTGGACTCCTGCATCATGATTGCCTGTATGACCTGCACATATTCCGAGATACCATACTCCTGGGCATATCTCTGGATCACAGGAGTATGATCCAGTACTTCCTGGCTCAGCGACTCCGCACTCTGGCTGTTACTTGAAAGAAGAACGCCTCCGATTACGCCTACAATAATAATCAGAAAAGTGGCCAGACCGCCTCCTGCCATTGCGAACGTCATTAATGCTTTGATTGAGGATACTGCCGCTTTGACTGCTGCTATGATTCCCCGGACAGCAATCTTCGTTGTTCTCTTCGCTGTTTGCGCAGTTTCTCCCACTGCTTTGGCAGACCTTACTGCCATCTGCTTTGATGCCCTTATTGCATAGTCCGCCTGCTTTTTCTGTATTGCGGCAGCCCCGGCCATTCTTTTGGATGCTGCCGCATAGCCTGCGGCTTTTTGTTGTATATGAGTATGCCTTATTGTTTTTTGAGGCGTCAAAGTATGGACTGCGTCTTTTTTATTTACGGAAAGAACAGATGCACCTGTTTGAACGGAAATAGTTTTGACTCCCTTTTCACTACTCGGATAGAACACCTCTCTCCTGCTCTGCCAGGTTTTGATTCCTCCCACACCTGGAAATTTTTCCCTACTTAATTGAGTTCTTCCTTGAACAGCGTTTGCTTTCTCCTGAGCCACTTTTGTTTTAGCAGGTTCTACTCCTAAGCTTCCTTTTTCAGTTTCTACATTTCTGAAAGAATCTGGCTTCCCAGAAACAATCTGTTCTTTTCCACGTTCTTTAATCGAATTTTTTGAGTCTTCGTTGATTGCCTCTTTTCCGTTGGCATTGATATAATCTCCTGCATACTCTTCTGTATTGTCCTCAACATTTTCTACCACGGTCTGTTCCCGTCGACGTTCTTTTATTTTCTCATAGGATTTCTTCGCCATGATCCGTCCTGCGGCGGAAACGCCTTTGACTGTCACCCCGGCTGTCCTTTCCTCTACGGAAATCACTTTTTGGCTGGCATATTCCACTGGAGATTCCGTATCACTTCCAGAGCCGCCTGCTTCTGAAACACTATGAGACTTCTCTTTCGCTTTCAGTGCCATATCCCGCATGAGCTCTTTCGGCATCCTGGCCATGGGATCCCTCAGTTTTGGAGTCCTTCTGCACTCTTTTGTTTTGATATCTTTCATGAATCACCTCTTCTTCCAAACGTATACTTCTGGAAAGAATCCGCCAAATTCCTTTCCAGAATCGTACAAACAAATCGTCATCCGCACAGCCACCCCAATGCAGGGAACCTATTGGAAACCGAATCTTCCCATTATCGGACAGCCGCTCTCGCTCTCTGATGAACCGGTCTGCTGGAATTTGCGTTTCTCTCCGCCTGAATTGCTTTCAGACTTCCCCTTACGGATGGCCTCTGAATCCCCTGCGCCCTTTCGCCCAGAGAATCCAGCCTCCGGATTGTCCGATCCGTATGTTTCTCCATATGATCTAAAACACCCATCGTTCCATATAACATTTTCTGCACTTGAAACACTGCGCCCTTCTCTACTTCACGGGAGCCGACTGTCAGCGGTTCTTTCCCTGCCAGCTCCCGTTTTATGTTTCCCAAGTGCGTCTTCACCCCGTACATCTCATCTCCGATATTTCCAAGGCTTACAATCCCACGGTCTGCTGTCTCCAATGACTGATGTAACTGCCTTTTCACGCCCAGCAGTCCCCTTTTGATTCCAAGGAAATCAATGGTTTTATAGACCGCCAGAACCCCTCTCGATTTAAATTCATCAATGGTCCTATGCACACCGTCTACCAGTTGATTTTTCACCTCGATCAATTCGTCTCTGGCAGCACATAGTTTTCCTTCCAGTGCTCCTATGGTACGCAGGAGTCTCTGCTTGAGTCCCCGTTCCTCCAGTTTCTTTACGTGATGCTTTACCGTTTTTAATTCCTTCAGCACCTTTCCAAACTGCTTGTCTATGTTGTCGATATAATCCACCAGATTCAGGATCTGCCCTTTTTCCTCATACAGTCCCTTCTCATCCAAAATCTGAAATAGTTCCCGGAATTTTTCCTGCTCTTTCAGCGGGGTAGATAATGATTCTTCCATCTCCAACCTCTCCTTTCCATTTACTAAAACAGGGAGCGCCTCTATTGGCACTCCCCACAAAGTCTTGACATCCTCTTTTAACACACAGCCTTCTAATCTCTATCCCATTGCCCCTTATCAAAGTTTCAATTCTGAACCGGATTTATCAATTTCCGCCGGATTTTATAAAACCTATTTATCAATCAGCATCTAACTTTCACTTTTTCCCACGGAAATCCCCTGCGGAGGTAGACATCAGTTCAAAGAGCTTCGTGTTTTTAGGAAATATATTTTCAAACGGGACGAGGTTCCCCGAACAGCGAATCAGTCCGTGGCCTGCTCCTACATTAGTGATATAGGAAAGCTGATTGTCCGAAATGTTCAAAAGTCTTGCCAATTCTTCCCGGTCTGTGCTAGACTGGTTGAGTAAGATTAGAAATTCACTGTTCGCAAGCATCAGCCTGGCCGTATCTGACTTCAGCAGTTCCTCCACGTTCTGAGTTAACCCTGTCACAAAACCATAATATTTCCGTATCCGCTTATAGAGCCGGTAGAAGAAATCGGCGCTATACTGGTACTGAAACAGCAGATAAAACTCGTCCGCAAAGATCCAGGTTGTTTTCCCTTTTTTCCAGTTCTGGATTACCCGGTTGAAAATGCTGTCCAGTGTGACCAACATTCCCAATGGCATGAGTTGTTCTCCTAACTCCCGGATATCATAATCAATGATACGGCTTTTCGTATCCACATTGGTTGGCTGCGCAAAGGTATTCAGGCTTCCGTTAATAAATAGTTCTGAGGATAATGCCAATCCCCTTGCTTCTTCCTCCGGCTGAGCCATCAATTCCCGGTATAAATCTTTCAAGGTCGGAACCTGGCCCCTGAAACCGCCCCGGATATATTCCCGGTAAACATCCGCCGTGCATCTGTCCAGAATAGATTTTTCCTTTGCCGAAAGATTGCCCGCCCCTACCAACTGCTCAAACAGGGATAGGATGAACTCTGATTTCTCAATCAATGGGTTTTTGTCATCTCCATAGGCCGCATCCATGTCCAGAGCGTTCAGATGGGTGTCTGATGTTGCGGAAATACAGATTACTTCCCCATTCAGTGCTTCCACCAGTGAGGCAAATTCTGACTCCGGATCTAGGATCAGGATGTCATCTTCTGTTGACAAAGCCAAATCTACGATCTCTTCCTTTGCCGAAAAGCTCTTGCCGGAACCGCTGACTCCCAATCGGAATGAATTCCCATTCAGAAGTTTTCGTCGGTCTGCCACGATCATGTTTTTGCTGACCGCATTCTGCCCGTAATAAATCCCGCCCGGCTGCATGATCTCCTGGGTATGAAATGGGATCAGCACCGCCGTGGATTCCGTGGTCAGTGTCCGCAGGGTATGAATCCTCCGCAGGCCATAGGGCAGTACCGTATTCATCCCGTCCACTTGCTGCCATTTTAAAACTGACATCTGGCAAAGATGTTTTCTGGCCACAGACAGCAATGTTTCCGTATCCGATTCCAATTGTTCCTTACTGTCAGCCATATGCACTATAGTCAGCAGTCCGAACATCATCCTCTGGTCTCTGGTAGTCAGGTCATCCAACATCTCCTTTGTCTCTTTTCTTTGCAGTTCCATATCATAGGGCACGACTGCGGAAAAGTTATTGTTTGCGTTCTGCCGTCTCTGCCAGGACGTTACATTTGTCTCTACTCCCAGGAGCCGGTTCTGAATCTCCTTTACCGCTTCATCCGTAGGCACCGGCAGGATATCAATGGACAGCATCAAATCCCGGCTTAGATCACACAACTCGGAAATCATATTGTCCTTGATATAGCTGGCGTAGTCCTGCATGTACAGCACCTGCCCATACCGTTCATCTAATTTAAAATAATCTTTATGGAACTCCATGGAATCCGGACAAATCCAGTTCTTGAAACTGCTCCCTTTTCTGGCAAATGCTTTCAGGTCAAAGGGATAGCACTGGGGCTGTTCTGCCCGGAAAAAGTCCCGGAATATCTGCAGCCGTTCTTCCGCATCCAGTTCTTCAGCTACAGAAGACAACTTCGCTAAATGCGTGACGATGTCCGTTCCTACCCTCGCAAAATAGGTTCTGGCTTCATCCACATTTTTCTTATGGACACTGATGGTCAGATACCGCTCCTGCTGAATACTGTTATTCGTACCGCTGACCTTGGAGAGAAGCATCTCATTGTACTCCCACCGATACTCGTCCAGGCCATCCCCTTTCATGGGAATTAACAGAGACTCTTCAAATTCTTCCTTGTTGATCCTCCGGTTATTCAGCGTGATCTTTGCCGATGCTCCGGAGTCCAGGGCATTCAGGAGTTCAGAATAATCCAGAAACATTTCTGTCTTATCCGCTTTGCTGGCAATGGAATAATTGATATCCGAAAACCGGAAGGATTTTGAAAATTTATTGCCTACCTGAAAAATCCCATCCGGCCAGATCCGTTGGATGGGGATGGCCTGTTGGACAGACCGGGGAATTTTAAATTTCTCCCGATCCATCTTCTTTGCCTGATTCAGTGTTTTAATCATCCGCATCCCTCCTGTTCTTCTGTCTGCTGTCCGGTCGAGCTGATTGCCTGTTGGGTAACTGGTTCCTGCGCCCACTGTCTGGCCGAGTTATTGGCCTCCCGGCTGACTGAACCCTCTGTTCACTGTTCGGACGGTTCCCCTGCCTTCTGGTTAACGGATTCCCGCGCTCACCATCTGATCGGCTTACCTTCCTGCTGTTCGGCTGATTCCTTAGTTCTCTATCCAGTGGGCTTATCTGCCTGCTAATCGGACAGGTTCTTTGTTCAATCTCTGTCCTTTTTCCTTCCACATTAGCTGAACGGGATCTCAGTTCTCCACTTAGGCGTCTTCTCTGCTCATTAGATGGACAGGTTTCTCGCCCACCGTTTGGTTGATTTCTTTGTCCATTGACCGAACAGATTCTTCGGCCTGTCTCTGGTTGTTTTTTTAACCTGTTGTCTGGTTGGATTTTCCGCGAACTATTCACCTGCACTCTACGCTGATTTTTCTCTTTGACTTCTGATCTGCTGTTATTCAACAGTTTCCGACTCTGATTCTCCCTTTTCTTTTTTACCAGCTTTCGATTCACACGCTTCTTATCACATTTCCTGTCAGCTCTGTTTTTCTGATTCCTCTTTCTCTTTTTCTTCTCCGCTTTCCGTTTCTTTTTCCCAGTCTCGCCATCAGAAATCCTTTCCTTCATACATTGGTAATAAAGATCCTCCGGCTGGAACAGCAGCTTCTTCGGATACAGAAACTCGGACTTTATGAACGCCCATACAAACTGTTCCGCAGTCATTCCGTGGTATCGGAAGAACCCGCAGAACGCAAAGGGAGCCGCTCCTGCCATACATAGCCATCCGGTGACTTCATCCCCTGCCACACGCCGCAAGCTGAAATAAATTCCCACCGCGGCTGCCACCGCAAGCAGAGAACATGCCATCTGCCGGAAATCCAGTCCGAAAAACATAGCTTCACGGTACTCCATGATCTCCTTATTCATTTTTACCTCTATCTACATCACCTCCACATATCTGAATCACTTCTTCATCTCCACCCCATTGCCTCTTGTTGGAATACTCAAATCCGCTTTATATTGCTTTTTTCTATAGTCCCATGATCTCTTTCACGATTCTATCTGATGCCTTAACCGCACCTACCAACACCAGTAAATTGAAGACTAGTTCCCCTACATAATTCCATACGATTGTTACCGCTGACAGGCTCTGGTCACCAAGAGCCGGAGGGCTTGCCGCAAACGCCGAAAAGATAATACAGGCCAGGGCAATAATCGCTCCTTCCAGGCAGACTCCGGTATATGACCGGATAAAGTTCTTCCCTACGGACTGCGTCGTTTCTCCCGCAAAGGAAGAGATCGGGATGGGAGCAATCGCCGTATACATATACAGCTTGAACATCCGGCCATAAACGGTCAGTATCATAATAAAGGACAAGACCGTGATCAAAAGGCTCCCCAACAAGGTGACGATCCATAAAGGGATTGATTCTAACATTCCCACGGATTCTATCTTCTCCACAATCTCCGCAGGCAGTTCCGTCACCCCCTGGGCCATCCCGGAATTGCCCATGATCGTGGACACGACCCCCTGCACGATAGAAAATACGGCCGTTAAGAGTTCCATGCCATACATCACTGCGGCTTGCGCCAACGCAAAACGGATGAATGCTTTCAATACATGCTCCGGTTTCTTGATGTCCGTATAGCTGGAACAGGTTTTTACGATTCCAACCGCAAAGAATAAGACCAACAGGCCATATCCGATAGCTTTCAGTCCGTCATTGACATTGACCATTACACTCCATATGGAACCGCCTTTAAAATTCTCCGGGCTTTGGGTCAGCAGCGTCCAGATCTCTGTCAGCTTATCATTCCACGTGGATAAGGCGGAGTTTAGGTTCTGGACAATCCAGTTATCACTTTCCAATCAGTTTCACCCCTTTCTTGCATCCATCCTGATAAAAAAGCATCAGCCTATGATCAGATCCAGGATTTCCTTCGCAAAGGTAATAATGATCCCTCCGGCCAGTGTCAGGAACCCATTCGCTCTCTGGCTGGGGTCATGGCTCTTTAAAGACAAACCCACCTGCACGATTCCGAAACCCAGCAGGATCATTCCAATCGCACGTATCAAGGAAAAGATAAAGGTAGACAGGTTATTGATCACTGACAGCGGATCTCCGGCCGCATAAACCGTTACGCTTCCCATACAGAGCACAAAAACCATGGCTGTATATGTCGCAAACATTTTTCTTTGTCTGCAACTCATTGGCATGGGTACTGTTTTCTTTTGATTCTGGCTATTATATTTTTTTCTCATGTTATAAAATTTCATCCACATTCCTCCATTCAAAAAGGCTCTCCGGCAATATCTTCACCTGAGAGCAGTTCATAGTCTTCATATCGTTTTTCATCAAATGCCGGTACATCATGTGCCAGCGGTGCTTCCGCGTAATCATAAGGTGGATATCCTCCATCCTCTGTGTATTTGATATTCGGATGTTTCAATAGATCGTACTTCCGATCCATGACGGCATGCTCGCCACGAACAAATAAAAGGGCGTAGTCGTTATCCAACATTCGGACTTCATCAGGCATCAATAATTCTCGTCCACTCTGCTGAAAATTAGTGGAATAACTACCTGATTTTCCTTTTGTTTGGCCATAGGTATTGGTGTCATGAGGTAAGCGCCTCGTGGACGCTCCCTCCCGAACCGTGCGGGCACCTCTCGATGCACACGGCTCTCCATATGCCATCAACTAACAAAATCAGTCTTTTCCGTGTATCTCACGGTGGCACGCCGGGCATACTGCCAGCGTTTTCCTATGGTTCTTTAACATAACTTTTTCCCACTCATATTTACCGCTAAGGCTTTTCAGCCGTTTCACCTGATGAATCTCCACGTCATTTGTGTACTGTCCGCAGAGTTCACAGGTTTTGGAGCGCAGTTTTGCCGCTATGCGGTTCGGTTTATCATACCGCTTATAGGCGGGCAGGATATCTGCCTGCGGCACATTAGGCTTGTCCTTGCGGATAAAAGGCCCTCTGTAAAATACGCTCTCCTTCATACCGCCTTTTGTCTTATAAATGACTGTAAACCGTCCATTTCTGAAATATCTCTTTTTGATTTTTCTGGTCTTTGTGCGGTATTTATTTGCGAATGTTTTCAACATACTATAATGCATTAAACTCGCATACTTGCTCATTGCGCATACATTACATGCCAGTGAGTAATAGTTGTACAAACCTCTGATTTCAGAGTTGTACTTTGACAGGATTTCGATATCCTTACGGTTAATGAGCTGTGGTCTGTGAATGGCTTTCCAATGCTCTTTTTGTGTAACTTTGTCCTTCTTGATACGGATTGCGCCATACTCCAACAGTTTTGATTCCCATTTTTCATGCGGCATGTATAACTTTACTGCGCCGCTGTACCCCTTCACTTTCCTGCCTTGGCGTTTTGTGATTTCCCGGCTCTTTGAAATAGAGATATCATAGCCGAGGAATCTCGCCCGGTCAGTAGCATAGGTGATTTTGGTTTTCTCCACTGACAGCGTAAGGTTTAATTTTTCTTTGAGGAATACAGCAAGGTCTGCTTTTAATTCTTCCGCATCCCTTTTGCTCCCGATAATGCTTATGATAAAGTCATCCGCATAACGGACGTATTGCAGGTTTTTATAGGTTTCATCCCTGAACTGCTTAGACGGGATTTCCCTCTGTTTCTCCCGCAGTCTGCGTAATTCCCCGGCACGTTCTTTCTTTTCGGCTTCGGTAAGCGTATCCCATACTTCCCTGTTCTGGCGCATGAACTTCTGCACTTCACGGTTCCGTCTGGCGTATTCCGGGTTCACTTTACGGTTTACCCGGTTCCCTTTTATAAAGCCTTCTTTGTATTCCTCCACATACATATCCAATTCATGCAGGTAAATATTTGCCAATATGGGACTGATACCGGAACCCTGCGGAGTGCCGCAGTAAGTCCTGTTGTACTGCCATTGTTCCATATATCCGGCTTTCAGAAATTTCCACATCAATGAGATAAAAGCTTCGTCATCAATGCGCCTGCGCAGAATATCA
The DNA here is from genome assembly GCA_000403295.2 of Lachnospiraceae bacterium M18-1. Classification (GTDB taxonomy): domain Bacteria; phylum Bacillota; class Clostridia; order Lachnospirales; family Lachnospiraceae; genus Schaedlerella. The sequence continues at coordinate 901,156 of KE159610.1, forward strand.
ATGATAACATGGTGGTCGAAGCTGTCAAAACATGCCTGAATGTCACCTTCCACAAACCAGTTTGCCCCCGCAAATGTCCGCTGTATCTGTTCGAGGGCTGTATGGCAGCTCCTTTTCGGGCGGAATCCGTGGGAATAGTCGGAGAAGGTTGGCTCATAAATGCTTTCCAATATCATTCGGACTACTTCCTGCACCAGCTTGTCATCCCCGGAAGGAATCCCAAGCGGACGCTTCTTACTGCTGTTTTTCTTTGCAATATATGTACGCCGTGCAGGTTTTGGGCGGTAAGAACGGTCTTTTAATGCGCTGATGATACGCTCTATTCTCGGACTGCTCATTCCGTCCAGTGTTTCACCATCCACACCCGGCGTCATGCTTCCCTCATTGGCGTAGATATTTCTATATGCCAAAAGGTAAAACTCCGGGTTGTACAGGTTCCGGTAGAGCCTTTGGAACCTATACGATAAATCTTTAGACTGTTTGTTTAGGCTATTCAATACATCAGTTGGATTTCTCATGATGCCTCACGCACCTTCCTTTCTTTCTCTGTATTAAAAGCATACTGCTCCCCTTCGTCATGTGGGCGGCTCTCCCGCTTCCGTTTTTACGGCTATCCCTGTAAATCCAGAGTCCACGGGCTACTATGGGAGCTGTGTAACCATGCCCGCATATGGGCGGGTTTAGGTCATCCCCGGTAGCGTATGCCATACTTAGCGTTCCGTGTTGTCGGTAATCTTTGTAGATATGTGGCGTTCGCCGTTCAACCTAATCTAAGGCTTGCCCTGCTTTGGATATCGCACGTCTGCCGACGATTGAGCGACAGACGCCAAAGCACCGTGCGTTTCATCTTCTTTCGCACGTAGGCCAGATACTCCCAGGCTCCGGCTACCAATCAAGCAGTTTAGCTTTCATCCTCATACACGGATTTTCATCCCCACATAAAACAGCGGTTAGAAGATTGCGCCGTTTTATGCCAGTTATAGCGTTAATAGTGGCGGCTATAACAACGACATGCTACACTCCCCAGAGGGTTTCCCCTCACGGATAAGTCGTGGAATGATAGACTATAAATTTTCACCGTCCTTTCTTTGATATCTTTGTCTACCGCTTGCTAAAGGCGGTTTATGGCATACACCCTAACGGGCGCACTATAGTCTCCTTTCCGAGCAGTTCGGAGATGTACTTATGGGTTTCCTTTTCGTTGCCGCCGAGGTATAAAAGTTCGTCACAATTACCGGCGAGACTTTCCCAGGAATCCTTAAAAAGCGCCTTGATCTGGCTCATGTTCTGTACTATAATACTGCATGAAATGGAGCGTGAACGCATGGTTGCCAGAATCTTTTCAAAATCATCTGGCAGAGCGACATTTGCCCACTCATCCATAATGCAGTGCACCGGGATTGGCAGCTTTCCACCATGGAGACGGTCTGCCACATAATACAGGGTCTGGAATAACTGGCTGTAGATCATGCCTACCAGGTAGTTCAGACTGGTATCCGCGTCGGGAATGCAGCAGAATAATGCCACCTTCTTTTCTCCGATACTGGCAAGATCCAGTTCATCGGTACAGGTTAGATCTGCAATCTGCTTCAGGTTGAATGCCGCCAAACGGACACCAACGGAAATCAAAATACTTTTCGCTGTCTTGCCCGCCGCCTGCTTGTAAATATGGTACTGCTTAACCGCAATGCTCTCCGGTTCACGCATTTCCAGCCGCTCAAATAAAATATCCAACGGCGACTCGTAATCTTCATCTTCTTCCTTCACCTGGGCCGAAGCTAACATTTCCATGATCATCGGGAAATTCTGTTCTTCCGGCGGTGCTTCATGTAAGAGATACATCATCAGTGCCTGTAAGAGAGCGGTCTCGCTCTTCTCCCAGAACGGATCGGATGACTGGGAACCTTTGGGTGTGGTATTTTTGATCAGGTTACTGATCAGCCGCAGCACATCCTTGTCATCCTGCACATACTGGAACGGGTTATAGCAAAAAGACGTATCCGGATGGATCAGGTCGAACACCCGCACCTCATACCCTTTCTTTTTCAGCAGCCCGCCTGTCTTCCGAAGGAGTTATAGCGATAGGTAAGGCTTTGAAGTTATCTCCACCTTTTCCCCCGCTCTACACCGTACATGACCCTTTCAGGTCATACGGCGTGCCATCGTGTTTTCGTAAATCATAGATTATCTAAATTGTTTGGTAACCATAATTCTGTCTGATTCTGTTCAGTCTGTTTTTCCTAACGTCATCTAATTTCAGCTCATTTAGCATACTTTTGGCCTCATTGACTGTGTTACAAAATATCAGTTTGAAAACTCTTCCCTCGACAAATGCGATATTGTCGTGCTTATCTGTCCCACCTTTGGATAAAGGCTTTTTCCTAAAACACCGCATATCCTGTACATTTAACTTTCGACCTGTGATGTAACAATTTCCCTGTTGGACAACAAACGCTGATATACGATTGTCATTGAATTCAATTGTTTCATTTGGGTCTCTGCCTTTGGCAAGTGCTTCAAATTGTGTTTTTGATACTGTTTCGAGATTGTGGTGTATCTTTTTTCTTCCTTCGGCTGTATAGCTTGTTACATCCTGAGAGAAATTCATAGGACTTTTATGGTGTACTCCCGTAATCGGCAGTAGCGTCTCCGAGCCTATTTTTACAATCTTTGTCTCATCCCTGATTCCAGTTGCTTTCTGCTGAAATTCAATATCCGTCTCCCGAAAGGGAACAGTTTTGCCGACATCTCTAAGACGAATTCTTATGGTTGGTAAGAGAGCGTAATTCACATCCGTCAGATTATTGTAGATGTTTGTTGCAATACAATAATAATTCTGTATCCCCCTGACTGCCGAGTTATAATTCTCAACCGCCATATGTGAGGGATGTTTCCTGATATTAATAATCTTAGCCTTTAAATTTGTTTTGGCTTTCTTAATCGCTTTCTCACTCATATCTGTTTTGGCAATAAATCCATATCTTGTGTTTCCTTTTGGCAGAACCTTGATTTTAAAACCCAGAAAATTTGAAGAATTCTTTCGCATATTTACTACTTTTGATTTCTCTGGACTGATATCTAATCTTAATCTTGTCTTTAAGAAGTCTACGGTAGCGTGATACCATCTCTGGGCATCATCGTAGGTTCTGCACATAATTTTAAAATCATCAGCGTACCGGACGATATATCCATCTTTCAGGTTGGTGTATTTACGTGCATAACTTAGCCATCCTTTTGATTTCATCCGTTGGGGTTTGAAGGTTTCCCACTGGTTGCTTACCCACCAATCCAGTTCATTTAATACAATCAGTGACAGAAGCGGACTGATAATTCCGCCCTGTGGAGTACCTTTTGTTGGGATTCCTTCTCCCTCAATCTCTGATTTAAGGATTTTGCTGATAATACAAATCAGCCTCTTATCTCTGATTCCAAGTGTCCATATTTGTTTCAGTAATTTTCCATGGTCTACGTTATCAAAAAAGCCTTGGATATCTATGTCAACACAATAATAGTGCCGGGCTACATTCACCATGCTTACAGCTCTGCTGACTGCATGGTCTGCGCCTCGGTTTGGCCGGAATCCATAGGAATGATTATGGAACTTAGGTTCACATATCGGCTCCAACACTTGCAGAATGCATTGTTGAACGAGCCTGTCCCAGATACAGGGGATTCCGAGCGGACGCTTTTTATCACTGCCCGGTTTAGGAATCAACACTCTTCTTACAGAGGATGGTTTATAGTCAGCTAACATAAATCTGACCGTATTTATCACTTCATAATCCGAAAGATTCTTGATATCGTCAATGGTCTTACCATCTGTTCCGGCAGTAGCACTGCCGTTGTTTTTCTTAAGATTACGATATGCCAAACGTATATTTCCCTCTGAACCGATAATCTCCAGCAACTTATAAAAGTTGTTGCCGTTTTTGCTTGCCGCATATAACGAATCAAACGCTTCTTGCATATCATAGTATTCGTTATAGCGAAGCTTGGTTTTCTTTAGCATGGTCTGTATCCTCCAATTACGGAGCGAATACATCTCTTAGTCTTACTCGAACCCATACCAATTCGATTTTGATTTACTAATTACACGACTAGAGGCCGTCCCTCCACCGCTTATTATCACGGCTTCATTGGTACCATGCCTCCGCTTTCACTGACATAATCTCCCTTAATACCACCTTACGGTGGCTTTCCCGTTCGATACGCTTCATAGAAAGTAAATTCTCCACGTTGTCAGCTTACGACGTTCCAAATACACTATCTTTACATATACCCTTAGGTTTCTTCTATAAGCCTGCTAGCTTGACATTGCCTGTAACAATGTATGGATTTTCATAAAACGCGAGTCTTACTCACCCACACTAGCGACACTACTTGTGTCACTATGCATTTCTACATAGTCCCGATATAGACCCGTACATTCAAAGATTCGCCAGAAGAGCTTTTGGACTCTCTTCATTCTAACCATAGGTATTTTATAGACCTCCGGCATATGGGATACACCATCCACCTCTGGACAGCTTTCGTCAGCCTGACTGTTACGGTATCTCTCTGCCGACTTCACCGGGCTTCCCACACTTCTGTGTTTACTCACATAATGCAGGCCGGAGTATTAAGGATGCCTTTCGAGGCGTTACCCTCTCATTCGACCATTCGTGTATTCAGTTCTCCAACTCAAACTGATTTCTTACTATCATTTGAGTCGTGCCCGTTCTTTTCAAACGGAAACGTCTCGCACCAGCCTTGGGATCTGTGATCACCATAGAGCAGTTACACTGCATGATATTGGGGATAGCAAAAGTTCTGGATTTTCCCGCACCGGATCCTCCGATCACTAAGATGTTCAGGTTTCTCCTGTGCTTGTAACAGTTGAGCCCGATACGGAAGTTCTGGGTCAGCAGGATATTCTGGGCATAAGGCATATCGCGGTATTTTTTACACAGCTTCCCTACATCCCCCCATTTAGCGGAGCCGTGTTCCTCCCCTCTGCGGTAATTCTTTTGGTTGGCATAGAAGATGCCGACCCCTATTCCATATAGGAGCGTACAGAGAAAAAGACATTTCACCGTATACTCTGTGAAATGGATCCGGAAGGGCTGGTTCAATTTTTCCGTCAAGACCGGAAGGAGTTCCATCAGGTTCTTTCCTGGGCTGATGGAATCCCCAAGCAGGAGTGCCGCCCACCAGACAATGGGAAGGGCGAAAAGCCAGACCATCCAGTCCGACTTCCCGCCCTGTTTTACCGGGATGGTTCCTCCCTGTGCTTTTTCTTCGCAGGCTCACTCGCCTTATGGAATTGATCCACTCCCGGGATTAGTGCCAGGCCACTTCCATTCTCCCACTTCACATGGATCTGCCCCATATCGTCTACAAAGCTCACTTTGCCTTTCATCCCTGATTCCATCTGCCTTTCTCCCACCATTGCGTCCAGACAGACGGTTGTTCCTTGTGGGTACCGCTCTCTCAATAGCTCTAATTGTCTTTTATTCACCGTATGCATCGTTCCTCCTTTCTGAAAAGTGGATCTGCAGCTATAAGCCATCAGTCCCCTCCACACTTTTATTTGTAAAAACTTCCGCCTGTTCCATTGAATCATTTGCAGATTACAACCATACACTTGGAACATTTCCAGCTGTGCGGCTGCATTACAATAAATGACAGCCGCATAGCTGGGAAAATTTAAAACTACCTTCGGGTATTCTTAATGACGATTCCCCTGCTTTCTGAAATGGATAATACGAGGTGTTATGAGAAGGACTCCGGCCAAACCTGTCAGCAGGAGCCAGAACAAAAATTTCGTCCCATCTCCTGTCTTCGGTGGCTCCACAGGAGGTTTCTCTGCTTCATCCTTCATCGTCACTTTCTGAATCTCTCCTGTATTTTTCACTTCAAACCGAATATCCTCCGCTACCAGATAACCATCTGGAGCGGATTCCTCATGGAGTATGTACTCCCCAATCGGAAGCATCTCAATATAATGAGGCTTGTCCCCAGATGTCCAGCTCTCTACCACTTTTCCGTCTTTATCATGAATCGTCAGCTTCGCTCCCGGCAGTTCTTCCCCGGCGATATCGGTCTTGGATATCTCTACCTTGGTCACGTCATCCTTCATGGTCACCTTCTGAATCTCGCCTGTTTCCTGAACCTCAAAGGCCACGTCCTCCGCTACCAGATAGCCGTCCGGCGCAGTCTCTTCATGGAGTGTATACTTTCCGGTCGGCAGCATTTCCATATAGTGGGGTTTATCCTCGGATATCCAGCTTTCCACCACTTTTCCATCCTGATCGTAGATTGTCAGCTTCGCCCCCGGCAGTTCCTTTCCGGCGATATCGGTCTTGGAAATCTCTACCCTGGTCATGCCGTCCTTCATGGACACTTTCTGAATCTCGCCTGTATCTTCCACGGTGAATTTGATATCTTCCGCCATCAGATACCCCTCCGGTGCCATTTCTTCGTGGAGTGTATACTCCCCGATCGGCAGCATCTCCATATAGTGGGGCTTGTCTGTGGATGTCCAACTTTCCACCGCTTCTCCGTCTTTATTAAGGATTGTCAGCTTCGCTCCCGGCAGTTCTTCTCCGGCGATGTCAGTCTTGGAAATCTCCACCTTCGTCACATCATCTTTCATTTCGATCTTCTGCACCTCTCCTGTATTCTCTACCGTGAATTTGATGCTTTCCGCTGTCACATACCCCTCCGCAGGCAGAATCTCGGACATCTTATAAGTCTCCCCTGCTACCAGTTCCCGGATGATGTGGGGTTCTTTTTCGGAAACCCATTCATCAATGACCTTGCCGTCCGGATCCGTCACCTGCAGCTTTGCGCCCTCTACTTCGGTTTCATCCGTAATGGATACCTTGGTAAACTCAACGACTGTTGTCTCATTTTCAAAGGAAAGCAGAGACGGAGCCGCCGCTCTCCCTTCCATTCCCGGCGTGAACTCAAATGCCTGTATCTCGCCCTCGGTCGTAAAGCCAGGAGCCGATGCGGTTTCCTTCACGTAGTAAGAAAAGCCCACCGGCAGATCTGCCGTAAACGTAAGCGTCCCTTCCTCATCGGTGGCTTTTTCCTCGATCACGGTATCCGCCTCCATGATCACCTTTCCTTCCGCATTGGTGATATCTTCCTCCGCGCACAGGGAAAATACGGTTCCCGGAACCACATGGTTTGAGTCCTTTTCTGTTTTCAATACCTCAAGGTCTACTTTCTGGCGGTTATTCAGCCAGTCCGTGGAAAATGTGACCACCGGAGTCTCCTGGTCACGGTAGGTCAGATCCACTTCCCGTATTTCCTCATCCAGTATGTACCCATCTGCTGTTTCCTTTTCCTTCACGTAATATTTCCCCAGAGGCAGGTTTTCCAGCTTCGCAACTCCGGTTCCATCTGTGGTGATGGTGTCTACCAGTTCATCCTTTTTATAATAATCCGCGCTCTCCCCGTCTGCCGCTTTGATATCTTCCAAAGCATACACTTCAAAGGTAACGTCCTTTAATGTCCCCGTCACATATTCAAAGACATGCCGGATCCATCCGGTAACGGTGTCAAGCAGGGAAACATCTTCCAAGAGCTCCCCTTCCTTATTGATCAGGATCAGGCCTGTGGGGACATCATCTTTCATCTCTATCTTCTGAATCTCGGCAGTATCTTCTACGGTGAATTCCATCTCTTCCGCTTTCAGATAGCCGTAAGGCGCGAATTCCTCCCGCAGCGTATAAGTTTCCCCTGCTGTCAGGCGTTCTACCACATGTTCCTCCCCTTTGATGGAAACCCAGGTATCTTTTATATTTCCCTCACTGTCAAGAACTGTCAGCGTCGCGCCCTCCAATTCCACGCTGGTTGCCAGATCTGTCTTTTTAATAGTAACGGTCGTCGGCTCATTCTCAAATTCACTGCTGTACTCCGCCACCTTTACGTCCTGTCCCTGATACGAGGCAGAGACATCTATCGTTTTATCCGAAGAAACATATCCAGCCGGCGCTTTCTGCTCCCGGATATAATATTCCCCAAAAGGCAGCTCCAGTTCAAAGACCGCTTTTCCATCCTCCCCTGTGGCTGCTTCGCCAAGCAGGGTATCCGCTTTCACAATGGCTTCTCCATTTACCATGATATCCGCTTTCGTATACAGACCGAAAACAGCGCCCGCAACCAGAGCCTCATTTTTTGCGTCTTTCTTGACCACGGCAATCTCCACTTTCTGACGGTCATTTTCAAACACGGCGGTCTGTTCCACAACAGGCGTATCCTGGTCTGCATAGGACAGGGTAACCGTCTGCTCGGATTCATTTAACACATAGCTCTCCGGCGCTTTGGTCTCTACGATCCGGTAAGTACCGAGAGGCAGGTCTGATACCGATGCTTCTCCAGTTTCATTGGTCACCAGTGTTTCCACCAGTTCCCCTGCAGCATACTCCCGGATCCGGTTTCCTTCCGCATCCTTCTGATGATCCGCTGTATAAATATCTTCCGCCGCATAGACACTGAATTCCGCTCCTGCCAGGTTTTTCACCTCATAAAGAAATGTTTCCTCATAGCCTTTCAGGACTTCGCCCTTTTTCACGATATTCAGTTTTCCTTTTACCGGATGGTCCTCACAGGCCACGTCAATGACTACATCTCCGGATGTCCCGTCTATCTGATACAAAGTATTGGAATCCACAGACACCTCATAAGTATTTTCATTTCGTACATATCCATTCGGGGCGGTCACTTCCTCGATACGGTAATTCCCGATCTTCAGGTTCTGGGGCAGGATCAGATAGCCTTGCTCATCGGTAAAGAAAGACTGGTGTTTTTCAACAGTGGGATAAGTGGTCACCTGCTCCACATATTTTTCATTATCCAAGTCATAGATTTTGAACTCCGTATTTTTAACCAGGACTGGCTTCTTCGTCTCGTCATCTTTTTTCACGATCCGCAGCTTCGCCTCAAATTCATCATCCAAAAGTACCCGCCATATCTGCGGTGTATCCGGCTTATGCTCTGTGATATGAACCAGGAAGTCCTTGACCGGTGTATAATTATCCGGTGTGGTGGATTCCCTTACAATATAAGTTCCAAAGGGAAGCGCGATGCTGCAGGCATAGCCATTTTCATCGGTGAATATCTCCGTTTCCCCGTTAGATCCAAGCACCACCGGAGTGGCGGACTCGAAATCATATCCCCCATCTTCCTTTGTTTTCAGTGAGGATAACAGGTAAGCGGTAAAACCTGCTCCTGCCAAAAGTCCGGCATCCGTTTCCCCGTTATTCGCGGCTTTCACAATCTGGAACGGCTGTTTGACTACCTGCTCTGGTGAAGTACAGCTCCGCTCGATTACAGCAGTGTTTTCTCCTTCATAGTCACAAATCAAATCGTATTCATTTTCATCTGCCAGATATCCGGCAGGCGGAGTGATCTCTTTTACGAAATATTCTCCCAGATAAAGGTTTTCAATCTTTGCTTTCCCTTCCCGATCCGTAGTCAGGGTCGCTACCTGATCTCCGGCTTTATGGATCACGCCGCTCTTCTGGTCCGGATGGACGATATCTTTTCTTGCGTACAGCCCATAGACTGCGTGTTCCAGTGAAGCGTCTCCCTGTGGAATGCCTGCGCCGGTCTCCAGGTCTACTTTCTGTAACTGGATCGTAGCCGTGGCACGTTTATCTGTAAAGGTATAAGAGAAGGATACCTTCGCTTCACTGCCATTGGCAGGATCAAACTGGAAAGAATAGGTATCTTCCGAAGATTTCAGGTAATTTGCCGGAGCCTGGATTTCTTTCACATAGTAGCCGAAACCGATTGGCAGGTCTGCTGAAAAGGTCGCTTTTCCCTCTCCGTTGGTTGTCACGGTGTTGATCAGGGTATCTTTGGATACCACCGTGTTTCCATCCGCATTTTTAATCTCCCCCGCTGCGTACAGGCCGAAGACACCGCCTGCCAGTCCATTCTTTGTATCCTGATCCTGTTTTACGATACTGACCTCCGCTTTCTGTCGGTCATTGTGGAACGTGGTATCAGAAAAGGCCGCTTCTGCCATCTGACCCGCATAGGCGATCACCACATCCTTGGATTCCTTTGCGTTATAGAATCCCTTTGGTGCCTGTACCTCCGTCACCCGGTAAGCTCCCAGGTGCAGGTTCTTTACAGTGACGGAACCGTCATCTCCTGTTGTCAGGTTCTCCGCCACCAGTTGACCGGATTTAAACGCCAACGCTCCATAAGAAGTCACGATGTCCTTTGCGGCGTAGACATTGAACACAGCGCCTTTCAGCCTGCGGTTTCCATACTGGAATGTTACGCCGCCACTCTGGGCCGCTGCTCCTGTCAGGACTTCTCCTTCCTTGTAAATGGTCAGATTCCCTAACTGCTCGATATCCGGAACCGTGGTGGTGACCGTCTGGTTCGTCTGTAATGTCACCCGATATGCGGTTGCGTTATAACGGTAGCCTACAGGAGCAGTAATTTCTTTCAGATAAACCGTATCCTGGGTCTTTGCAATCTCTGCCTCGGACTCCCCATTGGAATTGGTCGCTGGCATAGTTGCGATCAGGTTCCGGCAGGCCTCATCACTGTAGATTCCGAACACGGCTCCTGCCAATCTGGTGTTGGAAGAGGAATCGACCTTGACCACCTTCACCTTGGCAAGCTCCATCCATTCCACGGAAAAGCTGACGGTATTACCGCTCTCTTCCTCATAATAGCTTCCGATATCCTGATTAGCGTCCCCGGTAGAGACCACCAGGGCTTTCCAGATCGTCCGGAGGATTCCCCGCAGTTCCCCGCTGTACCAGCTTCCGCTGACGCTCATCGGGGCAGAGAAATAAAATGTCGTCCCTCCGAAGATCCGGACGGTTCCTCCGGTCTTCTCATTCCCCGTGTCCTGGTCATGGTACGTTACGTTCTGGGGGATATTCAGTGTGATATAGTTTCTGGAATCCCCCTCCAGTGTGGTGGTGCCTGTCACCTGCTCTGAACCGTCACTGGCCGCTTTCAGGGAAGTTCTTGACAAGCTAAGATAAGGATCCGGCGGCATGGGCTGATCTGCAAGGTAATTGATCCATCCAAGCACTCCGCAGGCTTCCAGGTCTGCCATCGTACAGCCCTCAAAGCCTTCGATCCCGCAGTAGAAATAACTTGCGGCGATATGGGTAAACACGTATTTCAGTTCTGCCCCAAACTGGGGCATGAACTGATCCGTCTGGTCTCCCGCGCCACCGTATCCATAGTAGAGCGTTTTTTGCAGGTTCGGCTTGCCCTCCAGAATGTGGGCCGCATAATTTCCTGTTCCCGGCGTTCCCTTGGGGGATTCCAGGCAGTAAGCGGTCTTTCCGTTTACAGTGAAGATATTGGTGGAATAATTTCCCAGATTGGTAGGGTAGAATACCTGCGCCCCGGTTTCCAAGGATACGTTACCCGGAGCGGATCTTGCCATCCGGGCATTCGCCCTCGTTTCCATGGGAAATAAAAGCAGGCCGCCATCCTCCGCAATCTGCTCCGCGTCATCCCGGATATCCTCAGCTTGTTCCATGTCCTCAATAACCGCCTCCATTTCTGACGCTGTCATGCATTCCTGTGGAGGCAGCTCTAGGTCAGGATCAACTTCTCCCTCTTCCGATTCGGACTCCTGGGGTTGGTCCTCTCCTTCAGACAGCCCGGTATCGCCGGACTGTGGGACGTCCGCTTTTTCTTTCACGATGATGTTCCGGGTGATATGGTAAGATGGGTTGTCACTGACTGGTTCCACAAAGTAGACTGCTTTGTATGTATCCGGCTGATCCGCATTAAAGTCCTGGCCGGACTGGTTCTTCGCTTCATGGAATGTGACCGTCACTTTTTCTTCCGGGATATCCATACCAGAAAAATCATTCTCTATATCAAAACCGCTTCCAACTTCCACTTCATAATCTCTTGCCGTTACGATCTCATCCTCTGCAAGTTCCGACTGCACTTTTTCCAGAGCCGGATACTCCGTTTCGTATGCCGCCGTCTCCGGTTCCTCCGCAAAAGATACCGCTGGCTGAATCAGCGCCGATAAGATCGTAACTGTAGCAAGAAGACCTGAGATCACTCTTTTACTTTTCCTATTTGTCAAACGCATTACCTCTCTTTCGTCTTTAAAACATATATATTTTCATGGCATAGCAAAAGCCACAGACTGTTTCCAAATCTGTGGCTTTAAAAATAGCTTATTCAGTTTTATAATGCAGGAACTGATACCTGATTCTCTTTCAATTGCTGTACAGTTTTTAACGGAAGTTCTGTCTGCTCCGCAATCGTTTCTTCATCCAAAATTCCAATCAGCTTCTTAGCTATTTTTAGTTTTTCCTGCTCAATTCCACGTTGGATTCCTTGCTGGATTCCCTGCTCGATTCCTTCGTTTACCAACATCTGTCCCAATTCTGTCATTCTGATCGCCTCCTTAAATTCTATCTTCTCCGCGGCTTTCAAAAATTTATCCGCCATAACATATAATACTGTCTCAATCTTATTCCGCTCCATCCGGTCAACGGATGCCGCCGTCTCCGTGATCTGATAGGCTTTCATTGCCCTGTCTTTCAGAGACATCTCCCCGTTCATCAGTAAACAGAGCGACAATTGCACCAGATCATCTTTCGTAATCTCTTCCGATTTCTGTTTTTCTTGTAATTCCTGGATCAATTGATCCGCATTGTGTCCCCGCATAATGACAGGGACGATCTGGAACGTATTGATCCCTTCTGTGAATTCCGTCATTGGCCTTTGAATTTTGCCGGAAAACAATACGTAGGTTGTAACAGGAACCTTGTACTGGTAGCTGGCCACCGCTTCATAGGCACGGAATCTTTTCAGCCCCTCCCGTCCTTCGTTCTCACTCTGGAATTCAAAATGCGCCCAGGAGCCGTCCTCCATGACCAGGTTAAAATCCTCATGAAAGGTTTTCACCTCCAGATGCACCAGCTCTGTCGGGGCGACTCTCACCGCTTTCTTCTGGATCCCAAAATAGGGGAGCAGCTCATCGGCAAAATACCGGAAAGCTGTCTTTAATGCCACATCTTCATGCTGTACGGCGGAAGACTGCGCGGCAGGCTCTGTATTTTCCAGGGCCGGTTTCAGGTTTTCATTGTTCATATCGTTTATCCTTTCCGTAAAACCAGATAGAGAAATTCTTTACCTGCTATAACTATACCAAAAATAGCATTGACAGACAATGCGGTTTTACTATTATTTTTTGTTTTTATTCTTCATAGCAGTTTTGAAAATTCCCCTGATGCCGGGAAAGATAAAACCAGATCGTAGAATGTAACTTGGCCGAGTAAAAATATTCTATCGGTATGAAGTCTGAATAGTGAAGCGTTTTTCTCTATCGGAACATTGTTTTGTATGGATAAGTTTAGTATGGATCGGACAAAATGTCAATCATCATCTACAGAATAAACTGTGAACTTTTCAACACATTTTTTAGTTTCTAACGTTCCGGCTGTTTCTTCGCCCTCCCACCTTTCTGCTTCTGTGCCTTTTCCGCAGGCGCTTCTGAACTTGGTGCTTCAGGACTTGGTGCTTCCTGTGGCCGCCCCTCCCCCTTCACGCCTTCGGATACCGCAAATTCATCCGCCGTAAACTCCTGCTCCGGCTGTCCTAAGTTGCGGTCGATATGCCGGGAGACCATATAGACTGCGTTCTTCACATTCCCGATAAACGCACGGAGTTCCTGTGGGTCTTTCTTCCCATATTCTTGCATCTCACATACTTTATCAAACTGAAACCCGGAATTATTCACCCCATATTTCTGGGCCAATACATAGGCGGCGCAGAATGCCTGTGGAGATACAGCGGTACGGCTGTAAGTACCGTCATGGGAATCCATGGCAGCGCATGCCATCTCCCGGTTAATGGCATGGAACGTCACTTCCTCACTCATCCCGTTACGGGCAAAGATCGTCCGCTGTCTTGGGATATACTGTGCCTGCACCTTCTCCGGCAGCTGATACCCGATGCTGACTTTTGTTTCCGGGTTCTTTAAAAGAGCACCCAGCAGCACCTGAATGGGCTTTGGCTCCGGCGGTTCCGGCGGCTTCGTGCGGATCTGGCTGATGTCATAAGCCTTTGTGATCACATATCCCTGCCGGATCTCTCCATCCTTTTCATAATTCTGATCCGCAATAAATGTATAACCATGGACGCCCGGACGCAGGGTTTTACGTTCCCTTTTCCACCCGTCAAAAGTCTTGACCTGCCGGATCTCTGGATTCTGCCCATACAGGAGTAACAGGTTGGCCGCTTTCTGCGGCTTGCACTGTGCCATGAAATTTAAAAATCCTTTCAAGGATTCCCCGTTCTGGAAAACCTCCTGTGCTTTCGAATCCACTTCTCCCCAGACTTCCTCCCGCTGCTGTTTCTTTAAGGCGGCGTATTCCTCCTTCGATAACTGCTGTTCTGGCTCTGCCTGGTTTTCCTCTCCGTTCTGTAAATACTGTGATAGATCCATTGCCTCACCTTCCTTTCTCTTTTCCCTTTATCTTCTTCCTGCCCGGACGTTTTCCACGGCTCCGGTCTTTCTGGTTCCGTCTCCTTCCGGCTTCCTTTTCCTTCTTAATCTGGTTTAATTCCTTCCGCACGGACGGCTTCTTATTCCGCTCCCCCTGCCCGGTAGAAATATCTCTGCTGCGCAAGGAAGGTTCGGACAGACTCTTTCCCTCTTGCGCCTGGGTAAAATTTTCCGGTTCCATTTGATCCATTCCCGACAGTTCTCCCACATTAAAGTCATCCTCAAAATCACTGAGTTCGAACTGAATCTCTCCCTCCGGCATTTCCACGGTTTCCGTCCTTACTGCGAAATCCTGCTCTGGACGGAATGCGTTTTCGGTCTCCTGGGATTTTCCGGTTGGATGGATTCTTTCCGCCTCCCTCACGTTCTCCTGAACGGCTTCCCCATTCTCCGATCTTAAGAAGTCCAGGTTCATCTGATCCATGACCCGGTTGACCTTCGCCGCGTCATCCGCAAATACCATCAGCTCGCACAGCTTTGGATTCTTTCTGTCACGGATTACCACATAGGGCAGGCCGCGCTTTTTTCCTTCCTTCGCAAACTCATGGATACGGTTTGACGGGATAGTGAAAAATTTCAGCGGCCTGTTTTCTCTCAGCATCCGGGACATGGAGATCTTTCCATAGCTCTTCTGGTTATTCCGCATGACTGCCGCAAGGAAGACCGCAAGGTTCTTTGCCATCGTTCCGGACAGCCGCAGCCCATGGTCGATCCCTTCCAAAGAATAACGGACGACTTGATCCGCCGCCTCACCTCCAAGGTTCATATCGCTCATCCTCCTTCCCACTTATGTATTTCTTAAAGAAATACGAAATAGTCGCTTAATGAGCTGCCGACTATTCCGCATCAATTCCTTTACAGATAAAAAATAATCATCTGATCAGCGTTGCATTGATTTCTGTTTTTCCACCTGCTTCCCTGCGTTCGGCTGTAATTCCTGTGGAGTCTGACCAGAAAGCGGACGGACAAACTCCATCCTCCCTGCCGCCTGGATTGCCTGCCGGTTCAGCAGTCTCTGCCATACCCCGGCCTTGGGTGCCCAGCGGAATCCATTGGCTTTGAGCTGGGCACGATGTTCCGGAGATGGCTTTTCCCCAAACACAAGCTGCAGCCGTCCTGCTTCCTGATTCACCACTGCTTTTCCTCCGTCAAACTCCCATCCGCAGAAGCCGACCTCTGCGTTCTGTTTCAATTCCCCAATACGTTTCTTTAGCCGCCGGATCTCGGCGCTGTTGTTCGATAACATATATGACGCAAACGGTTTGGATTCATAATGCCAGGGCTGTTCCATGGATGCTTCAAGCCGATGAGTCAGTTCCTTATTTAACAACGGACATCCTTCCAGTGTTTTATTTTTACGATAGAATGCGTTGACATCCTTCATCAGCTTCTGGGAGTTCTCCAACCGCTCCAGCTTCTGCTCCAACTGCCCGATGGCCTGGGGATGGTCAGAGCGGATACCACCCATCCCTGTACTCCGGATCTTATCCAGGATTCCCTGTACC
The DNA here is from genome assembly GCA_000403295.2 of Lachnospiraceae bacterium M18-1. GTDB lineage: Bacteria > Bacillota > Clostridia > Lachnospirales > Lachnospiraceae > Schaedlerella. The sequence continues at coordinate 917,170 of KE159610.1, forward strand.
TGCCTCCATTCCTCCATATTGCTGTCTCTTGCGGCATTCTGCTTCTCCTTTTTCCTCGTCGGAAAATTCGCCGGACCTGCGACCATCACCGACGGCACACGTGCGTCAATCTCATATCTTTTATTCATGTTATCAGCCAGTTTCCGGGCATAAGTATCTACCAATCGGTCTATCTTTTCATGGTAAATGGGATCTGCCCTCTCTTTCTGCTGTTCAGCAATCTTCACAGCCTGATTCACACAATGCCGGTATTCTTTGGTGGCGCTGCCGGGTTGATAATCAAAAAAACTGTTCATCTCTTTTGCCCTGCGTGCCATATCTTCATTGATGGGATAATAGGTGACCGGAATCCCTACATAGCCTGCCTGTTCCATTTCTTCCTGAGTTACCGTTTCTTCCTGCTTTATTTCTGCCATTTGATGTCCTCCTTTCCTGCTGATCTCTGATTTTCCTTCTGCTGATTCTGCTGCTCCGCCTGACGCATCCGTTCCTCCATCTCTTTGGAATGCTTTTCAATCTCTACAGACATTTTGATCTCCTTGCGGAGTTTCTTAAGCTGTTCTTTGATCTCCCCGATCCGTGGAGAATCCGGCTGTGTCCGGTACAGCCGCCTGCGCTCCTTTAAAAGAGACACGATCTGTTCCTCTCTGGCCGCACGGAACGGAACCATCTTCTCCCTTGTGGTGATCTCATGTTTTTGCAGAAACTCCATCTGCGTGATCCTCCGGTCTAACTGCCGGATGTCCTCACGTACCAGGTAGGAGACTCTGGGAGGACGCTTTTTCAGCACACCCATCTGATAAAGGTAGGAATAATACAGTGCCTGCAGACCTGTCAGTTTCTTCCGGGAAGAAACCTTTTTTCCGCTCTGGTTTTTATTCCATGCTTTCTCTTCTGGACGGATGCGTTCCTTCCGTTTCGGCTTCAGGATCCATTCCCGGATCGCTGTCTCCGTATAATTCTTCCCCAGGCTTTTCAGGCGTACGTACCGCTCCATCCCTGGAGCCTTTAAGGCAGGATATTTCTGGTTCAGTTTCCACACATATCCCCTCTGCTCCATCTGTGCCAGGAACTGTTTCCAGGTAAAGCATTCTTGTACTGCCTCCTTGATATCCATGCGGATGGCTGTCCTCCAGGTAGGCTTTCCGTCCCTTTCAGCCTGCCATTGTGAGTAGGATTTCCCTTTACCGCCCTTTTCCGGAATCACAGACAAACCGTATTTCACACAGATTGCGTCTGATCGTTTACGGACTTCCTCATAATAACTTTTTGCGCTGCTGTGGTATTTCCTGCCATCTTCCATGCTGACTGAATTAAAGACGATATGATTGTGATAATGACGGGTATTCAGATGTGTGGTGACCACTGCCTCGAACTTTCCTTTTAGTAGTTCGTCCGCTAATTCCTGCCCGATCAGGTGCGCCAGTTCGGGTGTCACTTCTCCCTCCGCAAAGCTCTGGATCAGGTGGTAACCTTGTACGCCTTCCATCTTATGGAACCGCTTCTTGGTGGCCACCATATCCGCAAAAGCGGAATCACAGGTGCATCCGATGGCATCCTCAAAAACTGCCTGCTCGGTTTTCTCCCGGTTCATGGCATAGGCGACCGCTTCTTCCAGGGAACCCGCCTCTGTTCTTTTCGAGGTTTTCTTTTCATCCTTGATATAGGCTATCGAGGAATCCAGGCGGTGGACGGGAATGATACTGGTATACGCCAATCTCTTTCACCATTCCTCTTTTACAAGCTGCCAGGTTTCTCGGGATATCCGGAGCATTTCCCGGAGGCTTTCCTGACTGGCCGAACCGGAAGCATTCGCTACGTGGGCAAGCTGGTTGGCGTTATTGCATAAACCTGCGATCTTCCGAAGCAGATCGGCGTGATGCTCACAGGGCTTGGCATGGACTTCCCCGCCCATGATCAGGGTGCGCAGATATTCCTCACGCGCAAGCCCGCTCTTTTTCACCTGTTCCTCCAGATACCGCAGTTCCTTGGCATTGAGCCGGACGGGTATCACATGGTTCCGTTTCCTCATCGTTCTTCCCTTTCCTTTGTGCGATTTTTATATGTTTCACTTCTATTCCCGTTCTTCGGATTCTGTATCGCAGGATTCTGCATCGTGATCGGGCGTTCCGGAATACTGGTTCTCGGTATCTGGCTCTCCACCGAAATCCCGGACAGATCCAGCACATTGCAGTCCGGAACATAAGCGCCATAACGGACATATGGAAAACCTTCCGCCTGTGCCAGAATCCCTTCCCTGCGATCCGGTGTCATAACCAGAAGGCAGTGGGCACAGCCTTCGTCCTCATCAAAATACATATATTCCCCGTTGTCATAGAGAAACGCGAAATGTCCATAGAGTTCATCTGCAAAACCCAGGAATTCTTCCCTGGGCAACTCTATGATCTTTTCAATCTGCACCCTCCACTTTTCTCCTGGGAACACGGAATGGAGCATCTCATTCTCATCCGCAGGTTTCCGGTGAAACTCCATATAGACTGCCTTTCTCATATCTTCTGCCATCTTATCCCCGTCTCCTTTTCCAGATCACGCATCCTGCCAGTGTTGTCAGAACCATGATTCCCGCGATATATCGTTTTTTCATTACACAGCACCTCCTTTCCGCTTTTCCACATGCATTTTCAGCGGCATATACACAACCTCATTTTTTGCCATCGTTTTGGCAAACTCCCACAGCGCCCACTCTTTCCCGTCAATTCTGGCATGCAGGTCATCCAGGTAATGGCAGATACAAAATTTCCGTTCCCCTTTGTTGGTGAACAGCTGGATGGGGTCTCCATCCTCGATGTAGAACAGGCTGTGGTTGAACCGGTCTACGAACCGGATCACCTTCTTACCCCCGGAGTCCCGCTTCTTCCATTCCGACTCCATCCTGGCACGTTCCATCATCTGGTCGCCCCGCCCTCCCACAATGACGATACAGGTCATAAACACACCGATCACTCCGCCAAACATAATGCCGCTTAATAACCATCCCATAAATTTCTTCCTCTCCTTTTCACTTCTGAATCCATTTTTAAACATGCATGTGGTATCTCATTTATATTTTTTGCTTCTAAATTTTTTTCTGTCCCTGAGACAGTCCTTCCAATCTCTGCTCCGGGGGCTTGGGGTTCTCCCCAAAGTCGCGTTTGGGATATCCAAACGCTATGCTTGCAGTGCGGGTACCACCCGTTTCTTCGTCCACGCCCGGCAGATTCGATGCAGGCTTTCATCGTTCCATCATCACTGTGCTTCTTTGATTCTGATAAGCCCATCCAGGGTCGTGCAGATGATATGGAGCCGGTCTGCCATGCTGATCTCCGTATTCATCGTACCAGTCATCTCTTTTCCGCAGACTACCACCATCCGGCATCTCCGAAGCACCATATGGGACATCCTCTGGAACGCCTGCATGTCCTCCGCCTCCCCTTCATTTAAAAACGGGGAGAAACCGAACTGCGGACAAATGGGTACATACCCCAATTCGTAGATCTTCCGGCAGTATTTCTGCATCTTTGCTTTCCCTGCGTCCGACGGACAGCATACATAAGCCAATGCTTTCTCCATCCTGCAATCCCTCCTTTCTTCCATAGGCATCCCATTGGATGCCTTGTTCACTTCTGATTGCATTTTAGAGCATCCTATTGGATGCCCTGTTCA
>KE159610.1:920972-960342 GCA_000403295.2 Lachnospiraceae bacterium M18-1
ATTGGATGCCCTCATGCTCCCGGCAGCCTCATCGGGTCATCTCCCTCTCCGGAATCTTACATTTCTGCAGTGTGCCGGTCCTGCCCTGAAATTCATAGATCTCATCCCCCAAGCGTTCTTCCAGGGGAACCAGACCTTGGTTGACCTCCACTACCATGTCCCGCAATACAGCCGGCGTAATATCTGCCTCTTTGGAAAGGACGAGTACCTCATGTACACTGGAGGGCAGGATGTAATAATCCCCTTCCATTTTTCTATGGATCTCTTCGGGCGCTCCCGGATACAGAAGTACCGCCGCCCCATGGTCTCTAGACGCATTGGACAGGATATAAAGTTCTTCTTTATGGACGGGCCCTTCTCCCGGATCTTTCCCGTCCAGAATACTATCGATCCCTCCTGTCAGCGACCGGAACCAGACAGGTTCTTTTCTCTGCGAGTTTTCCAACGCCGCATCAAACGCCTCCTGTTCCGATATATCCCAAACCGACAGATATTCATGTGTCACATGGAATCCCATCCTGCCTTCCCCGGTGTTCTCCAATTCCGCATATAGGATCTGTGCGCCCATCGGATGTACTTTATACGGCCCTTCTTCCAGATAGGCTTTGTTGTGTTCCCTTCCCACCAGATGCACCCTCAGTTTTCCCTTCATTTCCCCGTAATCATTGAACTGCGTTGTGGAAATATCCGGGAATCCTCTTTCCGCGCTCAGCCCAACGATCTCTCTGCTGATCTGAGAAAGGGGCTGTCCTTTCAGGTAATCCTGATAGGGCAGTTCTAAATAGGCCATCACAGCGACCCTGCTTCCTGCTTCCGATATCCGAAGCCCGGTTTTGGTCACATTGTTTTTATGTACCGGCTGCCAGGAACAGCTGTAATCCCCTTTTTCCTGGAGTCCTTCCTCCACCAGCTTCTTCACCTCCTGCCGGAATGTTTCATAATCCAGCTTATACCCCATGGCGCTTTCCTCCTGTTTTCTTTCTGGATTTCCGATTCCATATTCGCTCCAATGCTTTCCATGTTTTTTCACGCCTGGATTTTGGTTCCCGCTCCAGGATACATTCACTTCCCGTTTTTATCAGCTTCACCCTCCTTCTGACTGCCCATCTCCAGCCCAGAGCGTACCCGCTCCGTACCCAGGGTATAATAGGTATCCGTGACTTCAATCCCGACTGCTTCATATCCTTCCTCCACAGCCGCCAGGATGGTGGTGCCGGAACCCGCAAAAGGATCTAAAATCCGGCCTCCAGGTTCACAGAAGTGAATTGTTAGTAAAGTGGGTTTTGCTAAAAACAAGTGGAAGAAAAGCTGGTGTGCAGGTGGTTCTTATAAAATGAATATGGTAAAATTTTATAAGAAACGAGGTAAGGCTATATGGAAAAGAAAATTTATATCACAGAGGAAGAACGGACAAAGTGTCAAAAGGTGGCAGATGCGTTTGCAGAGCTGTATGAGATGGAGAATATCGTAGTGCTTGATGTAGGCAGGTATGGCTTTGTAATGCTAAAATATTATAATCTGCCACATGGTTTTGAAGATGCCATAACTTTTACAGACAGTGTGGAACTATTTGAAGATTTGTGGGAAGAATGGCTGAATACAAAACTGTATTTACTGGCAAAAGGCACACCGTTGCTGGAGAAGGGCTATAAAGGTGTGTTTGAGGGTTTGCCGGAAGAAAAACAGTCGGAACTTATCATGAGGAAAGCTACTTTTGCAAAAGCGGCAGAGATATATCTATAATGTTGTTTTTGTGAGGAAAATGGAACGGTAGTTGGCGAATAATCAAAGGTTAGAAAGGCTCTGTGAGATGCAGAGCTTTTCTTATTTGTGTTTTATGAAAAAATGGAATGAATGAGTGGGATTTCGCCGTAATCGGCATTGTGGAAATGTCGTATAACTGGCTATCTTATGGAGTTGTGGGTAACTCTGTTTGCAGGATGTGGGAAAGCTGCACTTTGCTTTTCCATGTCCTGTGAATAGAGTTATCCATGACGGAATAGTCAGTTATGCACATTTCCATGATGCAGTTTTTATGGCAAGTCTGTTCATTTTACAAAAATTTGACATAAGTTATGTTTTTGATTTTACAAGCAGTATTTATGATAAAAAGCGTAGAAGAAAATATCACAAAGAAAAAAGGAGAAAATTATTATGAAAAAAATTGTTACTTTTGTTGCCACTTTATCACTTGCACTCGTAGCTATGACCGGATGCGGGAAGGCGGACAGCAAAACAGTATCTACGGATGGCTCAACCTCTATGGAAAAAGTAATCGGTGCTTTGGGCGAAGCTTTTGAGGAAAACAATTCCGGTGTAACCTTTACATATAACCCTACCGGTTCCGGCTCCGGAATTACGGCTGTGGCAGAAGGACGCTGCGATATTGGTCTTTCCAGCCGTAACTTAAAGGAAGAAGAAAAAGCGCAGGGATTGACTGAAACGGTGCTTGCGCTTGACGGGATTGCTGTCATTGTAAATCCGGATAATCCGGTAAATGACCTTGACCTTGAAACGATTAGCAGGATTTATAGAGGGGAAATAACAAACTGGCAGGATATAGGCGGCAATGATCTAGAAATTGTCCTGATTGGACGTGAAGCCGGGAGCGGTACAAGAGATGGCTTTGAAGCCATTACGGACACGGAGGATGCCTGCAAATACCGTCAGGAGCTTACATCTACCGGGGATGTGATTACAACGGTGGCAGGCAATCCGGCGGCAATCGGATATGCTTCCCTTGCATCTGTAAAGGATACAGTAAAAGCCCTTTCTGTCGGCGGTATTGTACCTGCGGAGGAAACGGTAAAAGATGGTAGCTATGTGGTGCAGCGTCCGTTTGTGTTAGTGACAAAGAGCGGCGCAGAGCTTTCGGCAACTGCACAGAAATTCTTTGATTATATTACTTCATCTGAAGCAAGCGAGATTATCTCATCTGCGGGTGCAGTACCAGTAAATAAATAATCCGGCGGATTATGAAAGGTTTTGGAAGGTGAAGTCAAATGAACAAAAAACGGTTCATGGAGAATGCCATACATGGCATATTCCTGATACTTGGTCTGATTACAGTTGGCTGTGTACTCCTGATTACCGTTTACCTTGTCATATCAGGGATTCCGGCTATCCGAAAAATAGGAGTTTTGAATTTCCTTTTCGGGAAGAAATGGGCTTCTACAGCAGCACAGCCGCAATATGGGATTTTTCCGTTTATCCTTACCAGTATTTATGGTACGGCTGGCGCAATCGTACTTGGAGTGCCAATTGGCTTTATGACAGCAGTTTATCTTGCTAAGATTGCGCCGTTAAAAATAAAAACAGTTATTGAAACAGCGGTAAGTTTATTGGCTGGCATTCCGTCGGTAGTTTATGGGCTTGTGGGAATGATGGTGCTTGTGCCAGGGATACGGATTGTTTTCCATATCCCCGATGGAGCCAGCCTGTTTGCTGCTATCATTGTACTTGCAATTATGATATTACCCTCAATCATTAAAGTGTCGCTTACGGCATTAGAAGCTGTTCCAAAGGAATATGAGGATGCTTCCCTTGCGCTTGGTTCGACACCGATTGAAACATACTTCCGTGTATCCGTTCCGGCGGCAAAAAGCGGCATTGCGGCGGCTGTTGTGTTAGGCGTTGGCAGGGCTATCGGCGAGGCTATGGCTATTATGATGGTGGCGGGGAACGCCCCAAATATGCCAAAAATTTTTCAGAGCGTCCGTTTCCTTACAACCGCTGTGGCAAGTGAAATGTCTTATGCGGCTGACGGAAGTTTACAGAAACAGGCATTATTTTCGATTGCGCTGGTTTTATTCCTCTTTATCATGCTGATAAATGCCGTATTAAATTTCTTTTTGAAACAAAGCAAGGAGTAAATATAGATGGAAAAACAATCAATTTCCCTTAGAAGGAAAACATATATTACAGCCATGCGTGTGTTGATGGGGATTTCCGTATGCATTACTTGTGCATTGGTATTATTTTTGATTGGTTATGTATTGTGGAAAGGGCTGCCGAATGTATCTTGGGAGCTGCTTACTACGAAACCGAGTTATCTGTCTGACCGGATCGGGATACTGCCGGATATTCTTAACACAGTCTATATTGTAGCGGCAACTTTGGTATTTGTTCTCCCGCTTGGAGTTGGTGCGGCGATTTATCTTACAGAATATGCCAAAAATAAGAAACTGGTAGAAATGATTGAGTATGCAGCCGAAACCTTATCAGGGATTCCGTCTATTATTTATGGACTTGTAGGTATGCTGTTTTTCTGTCAGTTTTTTGGTATGAAAACTTCCCTCTTAGCGGGGGCATTTACTTTGGTAATCATGAATCTGCCTACGATTATGCGCACAACGCAGGAAAGCCTGAAAACAGTACCGCAAAGTTACCGTGAAGGTGCTTTTGGGCTGGGAGCTGGAAAGTGGCGTGTGATTTATACCGTTGTGCTTCCAGGTTGTATTGATGGAGTCATAACAGGCTGTATATTGTCAGTGGGGCGAATTTTGGGAGAATCAGCGGCACTTCTTTTTACGGCTGGTTTTGCCCATGCCCTGAACGGGATTCTTGAAGGGCTTGGCAGTGCAGGGGCAACATTGACGGTTGCATTATATGTCTATGCAAAAGAAAATGGGGAATTTGGTATAGCCTTTGCAATTGCCGCTATCCTGATGATTTTGACCGTGTTCATCAATCTGTCGGCTACACTGGCGAGCAGATATTTCCAAAAAAGGAGAAATGTATGAATAATATAATGAATCATGACAAAAATCCTGCCATGGTGGTAAAAGACCTGTGCCTGTGGTATAGCAGTACACAGGCTTTGAAAGATGTAAATATTGAGATTGAAGGACAGAGCATTACGGCACTGATTGGCCCCTCCGGGTGTGGGAAATCTACTTTCCTTAAATCGTTAAACCGAATGAATGACCTTATCGCTGGTGTACGGATTACAGGAGAAGTGTATTATAGGGGCGATAATATTTTTGATGCAGATGTCGATGTCAATGAGCTTCGCCGCAGTATTGGCATGGTTTTTCAAAAGCCGAATCCTTTTCCTATGAGCATCTACGACAATATTGCTTACGGGCCGAGGACACATGGAGTGAAAAATAAGGCAAAATTGGACGATATAATAGAACGATCTCTGCGTGGGGCGGCAATCTGGGATGAAGTAAAGGACAGGCTGAAAAAATCGGCATTAGGACTGTCAGGCGGTCAGCAGCAGCGGCTCTGCATTGCCCGTGCATTAGCGGTGGAGCCGGATGTGCTTCTGATGGATGAGCCTACAAGCGCACTTGACCCTATTTCCACATCTAAAATAGAGGAACTTGCAATGGAACTTAAAGAAAAGTATACTATTATCATCGTAACGCACAATATGCAGCAGGCTGTGCGGATTTCCGATAATACGGCTTTCTTTCTCCTTGGCAATTTAATTGAGTATGGAAATACGGAAAAGATGTTTGAGCAACCAAAGGACAAGCGGACGGAGGATTATATTACGGGGAGGTTTGGATAATGAGAAGTCGTTTTGATGAACAGCTTGCTATGCTGAATAAAGAGCTTACCCAAATGGGGGCAATGTGTGAGGAAGCGATTGCCGCTGCTTCAAAAGCATTAACTATGGGCGACATAAAGCTGGCAGACAAGGTTTTATCCCTTGATGGAGAGATTAACCGGATGGAGCGCACAATCGAAACACTGTGTTTGAAACTGCTGTTACAGCAACAGCCGGTAGCAAGGGATTTACGGCAAATATCTGCAGCCCTTAAAATGATTACTGATATGGAGCGTATTGGAACACAGGCGGCGGATATTGCGGAAATTATCACGTTTCTTGACGGAAGGACTGGAGGGGAATGTGAACAGATCCGGTTTATGGCAGATGCGGCGAGCCAGATGGTTACAGAAAGCATTGACGCTTTTGTAAAACAGGATGTAGTATTGGCTGGTGCGGCGATTGACCGTGATGATGTGGTTGACGATTTGTTTTTACAGGTCAAGTCATCTCTGATTAAGCTGATAGCAGAAAAACCGACAGACGGAGGATATGCGCTGGATTTACTGATGATTGCCAAATATTTTGAGCGTATCGGGGATCATGCGGTAAATATTGCAGAGTGGGTGGCTTTTTCCGTGACAGGAGAACATAAAGGAGCATGATTATGAAAGTATGGTGTGTGGAAGATGATGACAGTATCCGGGATATTGAGGTATATACGCTTAATTCCACTGATTTTGAAGCAAAAGGATTTTTGGATGCAATAGCCTTTCGTGACGCTTTATCTATGGAAAAGCCGGATTTGATAATTCTTGATATTATGCTGCCCGGAGAGGATGGCGTGGAACTGCTGAAATTTTTAAAAGACAGCCCTGACACTTGCAGGATTCCCGTCATCATGGCAACTGCAAAAGGCATGGAGTATGATAAAATCCAGAGCCTTGATTTAGGTGCGGATGATTATCTTGTAAAGCCTTTTGGGATGATGGAGATGGTTTCCCGTGTGAAAGCGGTACTCCGCCGGTGCAATCCTACAGAGGTGGAACATCTTTTGAAAGCCGGGGGGCTTGTTGTCAATCTGGACGAACATACAGTTTCCATTGATAATGAAAGAATACAGCTTACCTTAAAAGAATTTGAACTTCTCCGGCTGTTCCTTTCCCGTCCGGGCATCGCATTTTCCCGTGACCAGCTTTTTAATGACATATGGGGAGCTGATTATGTCAGTGAAACGAGAACGGTTGATATGCATATCCGTACTCTGCGTGTAAAACTGAGGGATTATGGGAAAATGATTGAAACAGTGCGTGGTGTTGGTTATAGGTTAGAGGTGCGGGCATGACAAAGAAAATTTTTAAATCAATTATGATTGTAGCGGGGGCTGTCCTGATTGCAAGCCTTGTTATCATCATGGGATGTCTTTACAGTTATTTCAGTAATGTTCAGGGAAAACAGTTGGAGGATGAACTGTCTTTAGCTGCCATAGCCGTTGAAAAGGATGGACGGAACTATCTGGAGGAATTACAGTCAAGGGAGTACCGTCTGACATGGGTTGCTGAAAATGGAGATGTTATATATGATACACAGTCTGACGGGGAAAGTATGGAAAACCATGCGGACAGGGAAGAAATTCAAGAAGCCCTGCGGAATAAAGAGGGAAAAAGCTCACGTTATTCCACGACTCTTTTAGAAAAAACACTTTATTGTGCAAGGCGGCTTAATGATGGTTCAGTATTAAGGATTTCTGTCAGCAGCGTTACGATATGGGTGCTTGTTTTGGGGATGATACAGCCGATTTTAATTGTAGTTGTTGTAACACTCATTTTATCAGGAGTATTAGCAAGCCGTATTTCTAAACATATCATGGAGCCGTTAAACAGACTTGATTTAGAAAAACCGCTGGAAAACGATACTTATGAGGAGCTGGCTCCCCTATTAAACCGTATCAATAAACAGCATAAGCAGATTGATATGCAGTTGTCGGAACTCCAAAGGAAAAATGATGAATTTGCACAGATTACATATGGCATGACGGAAGGGCTTGTCCTTTTGAATGAGAAAAATATAATTCTGAACATTAATCCTGCCGCGCTGAAGCTGTTTCATACGAAACGTTCCAGCATAGGTAAAGATTTTCTGACAGTAGAGAGAAGCCATAATGTGAGCCACGCCATACAGGACGCATTTTCAAGTGGACACAGCGAAATCCGCATAGAACGTGAGGGAAAAGAGTATCAGATCCATGTCAACCGCATTGAATCTAACGGTATTGTAATTGGGGCGGTTGTTCTTGCCTTTGATATAACAGAAGCAGCTTTCGCAGAAAGGAACAGACGGGAGTTTACTGCCAACGTATCACATGAATTGAAAACTCCGCTTCAATCCATAATGGGGAGTGCGGAGTTAATGGAGAACGGTCTTGTAAAATCGGAGGATATGACACGCTTTGTAGGGCATATCCGCACAGAGGCAGGGCGGCTTGTAACATTAATTGATGATATTATCCGTTTATCCCAATTAGACGAGGGATGCGATATGCCGTTTGAAAATGTTGATTTATATGAGGTCGCATCTGAGGTGATGGCAGGACTGGCAGATATAGCAGCGGCAAAAGATATTGAAGTGGCTTTAACAGGAAAAAAGGTTTATATTAAAAGTGTCCGGCGGCTCTTAACAGAAATTATTTTTAACCTCTGTGATAATGCTATCAAGTATAATAAGAACGGCGGTACGGTAGAAGTAGCTATAAGCAGTCAGGAAAATAGTGCCTCGATTACTGTGAAGGATTCGGGAATCGGCATACCGCCGGAACATCAGGCAAGAATCTTTGAACGATTTTACCGTGTAGACAAGAGCCGCTCTAAGGAATCAGGCGGAACGGGATTAGGACTATCTATTGTAAAACATGCTGTACAATACTTGAATGGCAAGATTGAACTGCAAAGCAGCCTGGGGCAAGGAACGGTTATACAGATTATTTTTCAGCAAGATAAAAGTGATATGGTGCAGTTTTCCTAAAGAACCTGTATTTTACATAAATTATACAAAACATAACTTTTATATTTTACAAAGCATTCATAAAATTATCTTTATAAATATTCAAAGCAAACGCTGACGGTAATTTTATGAAAAATATATAGCGCATGAGCTTAAGAATGGCGGTTTTATTTGAATGTAAAACTGCCATTCTTTTTTATAGACTATCAGTAAGGGAAAAGATATGATTAGAAAAAAGCGAAAACTGTATACACACCAAAGACAAAAAACAAAGAATAATTGCACACATAAAGGTGTACCGCAAGGAAGAAATAAATTTCACTGCGGTACACCTTTTTTAATGGTGCGAAATTTGTCTGATTTTGGCTTTTATTACAGTTTATCTGTTGCGTATTTGTGTGCAAAATCTGGCTGGAACAATTTTGATTCTGGAGGGGGACTCCGTTTGGGCTTACTGCTTCATGGTGGGCTGTTTTGAGAGCATGGATTTTTGTGTATCCCACACCTGTTTCATCAGCTTTTTCACTTCCTCCACATCGGCTTTATAGACGTTGCCTGTGGCGTTCATTCGCTTGGCGATCTGGTTTAAGTTGCCGCTGATTTTTCCAAGCGTGTAGTTGTATTCCCGCAGGTCTGAATAGTCAATGTCATAGACAAAGCCGTACAAAATCAGGCGGCGGAGGAAAGTGGACTTGCTTTTCATACCGGAGATTTTTACTTTCTGCTCCAGTATGTATTGCTCCTTGTCACTTAGATATATTTTCAGCTCATTTTTGCGCTCACGGTTTGCCATTTATTATCTCCTTTCCGTGTTGGATTTTTGAAAGGATTTTACACAATCTTCAATCCTGCTATGGGGGTTGTTCGTGCAAAAAAACAGTGAGAAAAATCAGAAATCCTGGCAGGAGATTTTATGATTTTTGAGCGCAGAGGGGGCTAGGGGGATTCTTCCCCCTACAAGCAGATTTTACAGATTCCCGCTCCGGGGGGATTTGGGAAAATCGGAGCCTGTGAGGGAACACAGGCAGTGCTTGCTATTACTTCAAAGAGAAAGTTTTGGGTTTTAGTTGTCTGTAAGAAAAGGCAGAAATTTTTTTGAGGAACGTACCCATATACGGGAACTTCCTTTATCTACAATTAACATCACAAACAGCGGGGAAAGGGGGTGAAAAAATGTTAGACCACGCATTCCAGCGGCGGCGGGAAATCGAGCGTATGCTGCTGTCGGGGAAAAGGCTGACCGTGCCGAAGCTCATGGCTATGTACAGTGTCGGGAAGAACGCCATACGCAGGGATTTTGAAGTTATTGGTGAGGAACTTCCCGTGATTGCAAAGCAGGGATATAACGGCGGCTACTCCCTCATGGACGGGGCAGGGAAATACCAGAACTCCCTATCCCGTGAACAACTGGAATGCCTGGAAAAACTCGCTGTGGGATGTACGGGGAAAGACAGGGAAACTGTCCTGTCAATCATACATGAATTCGGGCCGTACTGTGAAAGGAATACATAAAAAATCTGGCAGTTTTCAAGCCGGAAAGTGAGGGGAGGCGCAGCATGGACACGGCACACCGGAGAATGGAAATCATCAGCATTTTATCAGTCAAAGGGCATATAACTTCAAGGGAGCTTGCGTGGGAATTAGGCGTTACGATACGCACGATACACCATGATATTTTCGCATTGACTTTTGATTACCCGATTTATACAAAACAGGGTTGTAACGGCGGGGTTTTTATCACGGATAACTACAAGCCCTATACCAATACCCTCACAGAAACAGAGCTTGAAACACTGTGCAGGCTATACGGGAAAGCGGAGGGGAAAGAGAAGGAAATCCTGTTCCGGATTATCCATAAGTACGGGGCGGACAAGCTGGAAATTTAACCGGGCAGACGGGCATACCTTATTTATGGTGCGGAGAGAAAACCGCAAGGCATACTGACAACTGAATATGGGCAATCCTGCAAGACGTATGAAACAGCCGAGCTGTGCCAAAGCACGCCATGACCGCCTGTACTGGACAGGCAAGAGCGAGAGATGTTTTAAAGCAAACAAGGTGTGGGAACCTTGCGCCATGACACTGTTTCCTGATAATGATACTTCCGTAAAACGGTCACAAAGATGATGGTGCGATTCCAATGTGGGCTTCCCTCCCAGAAGCTACTTGCAGGATATAAAATTTTGTAAAAACGGGGATTTTTATTGGCAGATGATACAAGAGGAAATGTTTCCCATACAGAGGGGAAAATCTATTATTTTGAACGGGCAGAGGATAAAGGCGTATGACATCAGGACAATCACCCTTGAGCAGTTCCGTATGCTGATTGCCTGCGGGAATGACAGGCACAACAACCAGATAAGGGTGACAAAAAGCGGCATGGTCTATCTGTCGGAGGATATCGTCGGCTCGGAGCAGCTTGAGGATGTTGCGCTCTGTTTTGAAACATTCAGCGCACATAACGGGTATGTCGGCGTGAAGGCAGCGGAGGACAACAGCCATGTTATCCCATTATACTACGCACTGACCGGGAACTGGCGGAAAGGGTGCAGCCATACTTATATAGACAGTTTTTAGATTTTTGGTTAAGTGAGAATGATTGTGGGCATTGCCCACTGATAATTGATTTACACAGCGTTAAGGCAGTTATGAACCTATTTGACAGGTTTGTAGCTGCCTTTTTTGCGTGCATGGAGGTTTCAATGAATGTATTTGAAGCGGTGAGGGAGAACGGCATTACCGCAAGGCAGGCGGCGGAGCGTTGCGGGATAAAGATAAACCGCAGCGGCATGGCGGCCTGCCCGTTCCACAAGGACAAAAACCCGAGCATGAAGATAGACAGCCGCTATTACTGTTTCGGGTGCGGGGAAAAGGGAGATGCCATTGATTTTGTGGCAAAGTTTTACGGGCTTGGGAAGAAAGAAGCGGCGTTGCGGATAGCGTCGGATTTCGGTATCAGTTTTGAGGATAAAACGGGCAGGAAGCCGCCGCCAAAGCGGAAGCGGAAGCTGTCACCGGAGCAGAGGTTTGAGAGGACGGAAAAGAAGTGTTTCCGTGTGCTTTCCGATTACCTGTGCTGTTTAAGGCAGTGGAAAGAACAGTATGCGCCGCAGGAGCCGGACGGGGAATGGAACCCGTTATTCTGTGAAGCGTTGGAAAAGAAAGACTATATTGAGTACCTGCTGGATGTTTTATTGTACGCTCCGCTACCGGAGCGTGTGCAGTTAGTGGCGGATTATGGAGAGGAAGTGTTGAAAATTGAAAGAAGACTGGAACAGTGTGCCGCTGGAGCAGAGGGCGGCGCTGGAAAAGACAATGGAGAAAATGGAGCAGGCGTCACAGCCGGAAACATGGTTTGACGGAAGCAAAGTCAATGACGTGCTTTTCTGTGAGGATTTCCTCGCAGGACACCCTATGAAGTGCATACACGGCACTTTTTTTGACGTAAACGGGGCAGTCGGGGATGCGGAGCAGATTAAGGCGGAGATATACTACAAGATTGCGCCTTATGTCACATCAGGCATTGCAAAAAAGGCGACAACGCTCCTGGATGCGCTGCGGATCAGGTGCTACTCCCCAGCGATACCCTACCAGACAGACCGTATCCATGTGGCGAACGGAACCTATTTCCTGTCGGGGGATTTCTCCGCACAGAAAGAGTTCTGCATGAACAGGCTCCCGGTGCGGTATGCGCCGGATGCGCCGGAACCGTCACGCTGGCTTGCCTTTCTTGGGCAGTTATTGGAGCCGGAGGACATCATCACGTTGCAGGAGTTTATGGGATATGTGCTGCAGCCCACGACAAAGGGGCAGAAAATGATGATCGTCATAGGGAAAGGCGGGGAGGGCAAGTCACGCATCGGCAGGGTGCTTCGTGCTTTGCTCGGTGACAGCATGAACACGGGCAGCATACAGAAGGTGGAGGTTGACCGCTTCGCACGGGCAGACCTTGAATGGAAACTGCTGATGCTTGATGATGACATGAAGCTGGAGGCATTGCCGCAGACGAACAACATCAAATCCATAGTGACACTGGAAGATAAAACGGATTTGGAGCGCAAGGGCAGGCAGAGCGAGCAGGGGTATCTATGCGTGAGGTTCATTTGCTTCGGGAATGGCAACCTCGGTTCATTGTATGACCGTTCCTACGGTTTTTTCCGGCGGCAGATTGTCCTTACAGTCAAGGAACGCAGGCCGGACAGGGAAGATGACCCGTTCCTCGGCGAGAAGCTGATTGCTGAAGCAGAGGGCATATTTTTATGGTGCCTTGAGGGGCTGCACCGCCTGATTGACAACGGGTACAGCTTCACCATAAGCAAAAGGGCGGAGGACAACCTGACAAAAGCCATGCAGGACGGGAACAACATCATTGTATTCATGCAGTCGGAGGGCTATATCCGGCTTGAGAAAGGCACACACGCCACGTCAAAGCAGCTTTACGGCGCATACAGCCAGTGGTGCGAGGACAACCTTGAAAAGCCTTTGGGGGAGCGCAGTTTCTCCAACTTTTTACGGCAGAATGAGGATAAATATAAACTGACCTATACCAATAATATCGCACTCGGAAACGGAAAGACCGCAAGGGGGTTCAAGGGTATCCATGTAAAAGTGCGGACAGGGGAAAGGCATTAAGACGCAACGGACGCTTAGACGTGTAAATCGCCAAATCCTTTTTATATATATACATACGGCTATGGGGGATTCCCTGTTATATATAAATACTTTTAAATTTAAAATGGAAAAAGAAGTGTCTTAGCGTATAAAGCCAGGAAATACAAGGGTTCGGGCGCATTTTGGAAGCGTCTATATTACGTCATTTCAAAGCGTCTGTTATCCGGCAGAGTAATTTTACACCTTGCCGGGCTTCTATTTTTCAGGGCAGGGCACGGAAAACGTCTGATATTAGAGTGAAATTTGGAGGGAATATATTTGAATAAAACAAAACTTATCGTGACAAGGGTATTTGACAGCAGGAGGACGCCGCAGGATGCGTTTGTGAGGGCAATATTAAATTCCGACAAAGAGGAAAAGTGCTTGCAGGCATCGTGGGATTCCGATATAATAGAAACCGAAGAACCACTTTGCAGTTCACCAGCTTTTTCCGGGAAGGGAGAAGCGAATGGGTAGGACTACATACAAAACAGCACCAAAAGGCGGGTTATATACCCGGTTGTCCGTTGATGACGGCATCACGGACAGGGAAAGCAATTCCATAACGAGCCAGAAGCAGATGCTCATGCAGTACGCACAGTACCACGGGATAGAGGTTGTGGAAACCTACGTTGACGACGGTTGGAGCGGTACGAATTTTGAAAGACCGGATTTTAAGCGCATGATTGAGGACATTGAAAGCGGGAAAATCAACACGGTCATCACAAAAGACCTCTCACGTCTTGGGCGTGACTATTTGCAGACAGGGTACTATACCGAAGTGTATTTCCCCGGTAAAAAAGTACGCTACATTGCAATCAGTGACGGGATTGACACCTCTATGGGGTACAATGAGATGGCTCCGTTCAAGAACCTGTTTAAGAACACGAGGCATTTGGGAGGGGTAAACTGCTAATTTCTCTCCAATTCGACAAATCAGTGTGCAACAATCAAATATCGCTGCTGTTACAGAATGTTTCCGTCTGGCTGCTGATGCGGTCAGGTGCTTTTTTTGCCCGATCACACCAGCCCAACAAAACGGTAGTAAATTTTAATGTCCTGGTGTCTTTGACCGTCTATGATGGTTCGTTCTCCAACTTCAATGCGGTCAATCAGTTCCTCAATGATTTCCCGGTTCAGTTCCTGCAAGTCCAGATACTGCCGTATGGTTCCGGCCCACTGGTGGATATTGGCGATGTCCTGCTGGGCTTTCCGTTCCCCGGCTAACAGACTGTCCAGGCGTTCCGATTTCTGGATGCGTTCCTGCTCGTTCTTTTGAATCAGAACCGAGAAGGAATCGCCGCTGATTGCCCCGCTTACCTTATCTTCATAAAGTTTTGCGGTGATCTGTTCCAGTTCCTCCAAACGCCGCCGCAAACGGCAGATTTCCTGTCGGCAGTCCTCTTGTTGCGTGGCGCTTGCGGATTGGATGTGCTGTTTCAGCTTATCCAGTACAGCGGCTTCATCGGCTGCAACCGCTTTGCCATGCGCCCGGATTTCACTCAGCACCAGGTTTTTCAGGCTGATCTCAAAAATCCGGTGCCAGGAGCAGATGCTGTGTCCGGTAGTGGCAAACCGGGAGCAGAAATAAGAAGTATAGTGCTTGACAGTGCCATTTTTCCGGCGCTGTGTTTCGCGGGCGGCAACCAGAGGATGCCCGCAGTCCGCGCAGACCAGCTTTCCGGTAAACAGAGATGCTTGGGGCGGCGTATTGTTAGCGGAAATCTGTTTCGCCGCCTGATTGATTTTCTGGACAGCCTCCCACAGCTCCGGCCCGATAATTGCCTCGTGCGCGCCCTCATGGGAAATCCATTCCGATTCCGGTTTCCTTATCATGGTCTTATCCTTATAGGAACGGGAACCGGTGCAGTTCTGTGTGAGCGTACCGGCATAAACATCATCGTTCAGAAGGCTTCGGACGGTTGCGTAAGCCCACAGCCGGGAATACTTGCAGCTGCCATTTCCGTAATGGACCGCCCAGTACCAGCGGGGAGGGAGAATCCCTTTCTCATTCAAAGCGGCGGCGATTTTCCCATAGGCCATGCCGGACTGACGCATCTGGAATATCTGCCGCACAACAGCGGCGGATTCCCCGTCAATGACCAGCTTGTGTCTGTCCTCCTCGCTCTTGCGGTATCCGTAGGGAGCGTAGGCGGCAAGATACTGGCCGCTTTTCTTCTTGGCATGAAGCACCGACTTGACCTTGCTGGACAGGTCCTTGAGATGGTAGTCATTCATCAGACTGCGGAAGTGCAGCATATCGGTGTTGTCCCCCTCGCTGTCCAGACAGTCCAGAACCGACACGAACCGGCATCCGAGGGAGGGGAAAATGACATCCGTATAACGGCCCACCTCCACAAAATCCCTGCCCAGGCGGGATAGGTCCTTCACCAGAATCAGGTTAATCAGGCCATGCCTTGCGTCCTCCAGCATTTCCAAAAATCCGGGCCGCTGGAAGTTGCCGCCGCTGTACCCATCGTCCTGATAGGTCTTGACCTCGATCCAGCCGTTGAGCATGACGAATTTGGAGAGGATTTCATATTGGTTCTCAATGCTCACCGATTCATCGCTGGGGATATAGCCCTTCGCTTTTGCGGAATTGGAGGCGTCATCCACACTCAGGCGGCAGTAGATACCGACTTTATATTGCTTCGCCATAATCCTGCCCCCTTTCCTGTGCCAGCACCCCGTCCACATTCCCGACATAGCGGTAGTAGACCTTGACCTCACAAATCCGCTGCCCGTTGACCTTCTGGGTATCGCCAACCTCGATCCGGTCTACCAGTTCAAAGAGAATGGTTTCGTCCAGTTCCGAGATTTCGGTATAGCGCCGGATAATTTCCAGCCAGCGGTCGGTATCCACCTGGTTTTCCAGGTGCGCCCGGACTTTCCTTTCCAGTTCCGGGACTGCCTCCGCCTTTTCTGCCCGTTCCGCTTCATATTTCTGCATCAGGGTCTGAAATACCGTCTGCGGGATGGAGCCGGTGCATTTGTCCTCGTAGAGATTCTGCATCAGGCGCTCCAAATCGGAAATACGGGCTAAGGAGGATTTTAATTCCTGCTCATAGGAGAAAAGCCGGGTGTGGGATTCCTTCTCCTTCAGCCGGAGAATCTCGCCCATCAGCCGGTCCGGGTCATATTCCGCAAAGCGGGCCTTTTCCCGGATGTCCTCCAATACCAGCTGGGTCAGCACTGTTTCATAGATGGTGTGGATGGTACACGCGCCCCTTCCGCTGCGGGAGTAGTTGCCGCAGATGAAAGAGCTGTACCGTCCCGGCCTGCCATCCTTATAGGTGAATTTTTCGATATGGTTCCGCATTTTGAAACCGCAGTCGGCGCAGTACACAAGTCCGGTGAAGATGCTCTTGCAGCCATCGGACGGAGTGCTTTTTCGCACCTTCTTTTTTCCGATACTGGCTACGGTATCCCACAGTTCCCGCGAAATAATGGCCTCGTGGGTCCCCTCCACCCGAATCCACTCGTCCTCCGATTTATTGACGAGCTTGCGGGATTTATAGGAGAGTGTGCCGCTTTTGCCCTGTACCATGTTCCCGATGTAGACCTCGTTGCGGACCATGTTTTTAACCGTCTGGTCGGCCCACTTGTGGTTGACCCTGCGGGGGTCGCTCTGGCCCTTGCGCTGGTAGTACAGCACACCGGGCGGCTGAATCCCTTCTTCATTGAGCGCCACCGCGATGGCGTGAAATCCCATGCCTGATGCCCGCATTTCAAAGATACGGCGCACAACCGGCGCGGTTTCCTCGTCAATCACCAGATGATGCTTATCCAGCGGGTCGCGCCGGTAGCCATAGGCGGGGTAGGTTCCCATGAATTTTCCGTTTTCGGCACAGGCCCTCTTGACCGCCTTGACCTTCTTGCTGGTGTCCCGGCTGTAAAATTCATTAAATAAGTTCAAAAAGCACATGACATCGGTGCTTCCGTTGTCACTCATGGTGTCAATGCCGTTGTTCAGCGCGATGAACCGGCACCCAAGAGAGGGGAACAGGTAATCCGTATATTGCCCAAATTCGATGTAGTTGCGGCCAAAACGGGAGAGGTCCTTCACCAGAATCACATTGATCCGCTTTGCCTTTGCGTCCTCGATTAACCGCCTGACGCCTGGGCGGTTGAAGTTCGTGCCGGAGTATCCGTCGTCGATATAGACATCGACCTCATTCCAGCCGCGCTGCCTGACATAGTTTTGAAGCAGCAACTTCTGGTTCTCAATGCTGACCGATTCCCCATCACGTTCATCATCTCTGGAGTTGTCATTTTGGTGGAGAGCAGAAAACCGCATAGAATCAGCAGAAAAGCGTAACTACACCTTTTATCAATACCCCCGCATAACACTCTTTTTACACCTTTGAACATAAAGCCATCTTCCTATACAATTAAACCATGAAAGGATGGTGTTGATTATGAGAGAAAAGAAAAACCATTTATATGTAGACAGCCAAGAACGGAGCATTTTATTACATAGCCTTGTGGAGCTGAAAAACCAGCTCATTCAGCAGGGCAGATATACGGACTGCGTTGACGAACTAATATATAAGGTCGTAAACGCACCAGTAAAGAGAATGAAAATTGAATATGTCTAAGGCACATCACAGAGCCGCTTATTCTTATTGATTTTTTAAGAGTAAGCGGCTTTTTTGCGTTCTGTCGTTCTCTGATACAGTTACATAGCCACCTTGACAAAGTGGCTAAATCTATGCGAAAGGAGGACGCACCCTATGTCAAATTGCAAAGTAATCGCTTTAACCAACCAGAAAGGCGGCGTTGGAAAGACCACCACGGCGGTCAATCTGGGCGTGGCTCTGGCACAGCAGGGCAAAAAAGTCCTGCTCATTGATGCCGATGCACAGGCAAACCTAACCATGTCGCTCGGTTACAGCCGCCCAGACGACTTGCCCGACACGCTCTCGACCATCATGCAGAACATCATTGATGATAAACTCGTCGATGTTTTTAAAAGCATCCTGCACCATGACGAGGGCGTTGACCTGCTCCCATCCAACATTGAACTGTCGGGGCTGGAAGTAAGGCTCATTAACGCTATAAGCCGTGAAAGCGTACTCAAAACCTGCATCAATGAAGTAAAAAAGAATTACGACACGGTTCTCGTGGACTGTATGCCGAGCTTGGGGATGCTGACCATCAATGCTCTTGCGGCTGCTGACAGCGTGGTTATCCCGACACAGCCCCATTATCTTTCCGCCAAAGGCTTAGAGCTGTTGCTTCGCTCCGTGTCTAAAGTGAAACGGCAAATCAACCCGCACCTGCGGATTGACGGCATCCTTATGACGATGGTAATGCCACGCACGAACATCTCTAAGGAAATCACGGCAACGGTTAAAAGTGCCTACGGGCAGAGGATTAAAGTATTTGACACACAGATACCCCACTCCATCCGTGCCGTGGAAGCCACCGCAGAGGGAAAGAGCATTTTTGCCTACGACAAAGGCGGCAAGGTAGCCGCCGCTTACGAGCAGTTCGGAAAGGAGGTGGCAGAGCTTGGCGAGAAGCAGAGAAAGCAAAATCGAGCTGACCGCATACGATGACCTCTTTGAAACGGACGAGAGCCGTGCAGAAGCAAATTTAAGCAAAATAAGGGAAATCCCGATTTTGGAGATTGACGAGTTCCCAGACCACCCGTTCAAGGTCTTGATGGACGAGGACATGGAGCAGCTTGTGGACAGCGTAAGGCGGAGCGGTGTGATGACCCCTGCCACTGTCCGCCAAAAAGAGGACGGGCGGTATGAGCTTATCAGCGGTCACAGGAGGAAAAAGGCTTGCGAGCTTGCGGGGCTTGAAACGCTCAAATGCGAGGTTAAGGAGCTGACCCGTGACGAAGCGATTATTGTCATGGTTGAGAGTAATCTCCAAAGGACTACTATCTTGCCGAGTGAGAAAGCCTTTGCGTATAAGATGCGGCTTGAAGCAATGAAGCGACAGGCAGGCAGACCCCCGAAAGAAAATGCGTCGCCACTGGCGACTAATTTATCAAAGGGACGTTCTGATAAGGAATTAGGCGAACTTGTTGGTGAAAGCAAAGACCAGATACGCCGCTATATTCGTTTGACCGAGCTTGTACCCGAAATCCTGCAAATGGTTGATGAACGCCAGATTGCTTTCCGCCCTGCGGTGGAAATCTCCTATCTTTCCGAGGAACAGCAGTACACGCTTTTAGAAGCGATGGGCTACAACGATGCCACGCCCTCCCTTGCACAGGCTATCAAGATGAAAAAGTTCATGCAGGAGGGAAAGCTCACGGACGGGGTTATCCAGAGCATCATGCAGGAGGAAAAGCCGAATCAGAAAGATAAGCCCGCCTTTAAGGACGAGCGGATAACCAAGCTCATACCGAAGTCCATCCCCAGAGGGCAGGAAACGGATTTTGTCGTAAAGGCGTTGGAGTTCTACAACCGCCATCTGCAAAGGCAGCGGGGGCAGGAAAGATAACCGCACACTTGGGGAGAAGTCCGCCCTTTGGGGGATAGCAAATTTTTTTAAACTTCCCCCTCTCCACACCTCTCCCCCTAGATACTGCCAGTAACTATCCGAGAAAAGAACAATTAAAGGCTGTCCACACGGGCGGCTTTTTTTCTGCCAGAAAGTCAACTATCAACATGAGAACGAACAGGAGGTAATGAATGAAGATTCGTAAATTATTTCAAAGGGCTGCGGCGTTTGCGTTGGCTGCGGTCACGGCATTGTCCGCCGTCCCTGCCACGACAGCGTTTGCGGCGGGCGACATCGGCACGATTAGCTTTACCCACACTTATGACGGCGCAGGGAACGCAATCCGATATAATTCCAGTGCGAACATCGGCGGTCATACCGCAGGCGGCACGGGGGAATACAAGTACCGCATGTATGTGGACGGGGAAACGGCGTTCTGCCTTCAGCCGGGCGTACCCTTAAAAACAGGCAACACGCTGGCAAAGGCGTCTTCCAACACATGGAACGCCCTCTCCGCAGACCAGAAAAAGGCGGTGGGGCTTGCCCTGCTCTACGGCTATCAGGGGAACAGCGGGAATTTATCTGGGAGCGATGACGAGAAATGGCTTGCCACGCAGACCCTTGTATGGGAGTTCGTCACGGGATGCCGTAACGCCACAAGCCCGTACAGCCAGACAAGCACGACCGTTTACAGCCTGCACTTTGGCTCGAATTATGCCAACAGCGGGGCAAGGGCGGCTTACGACCAGATTGTGTCATTCATGACAAGGCACAGCACGATTCCGAGCTTTATGGCAACAGGCAAGAAAGACATTACAAAGGAGCTTGCCTATAAGGATGGGAAGTACAGCTTGACACTGACGGATAAAAATAATTCCCTCTCCGAGTATTCCTTTATCAGTTCCGACAGCAATGTGAAAGTTTCCAAGTCTGGGAACAAGCTCACCATCACGTCAAAGAAAGCGATTGACGGAAAGGCGAGGATTACGGCAACGAGGAACAACACGCCGACCGTCAGCAGCGGGGCGAAGATGATTGCCTACGGCGACCCGAACCTGCAGGACGTCATCACGGGCGTGGAGAACGTGGACACCATGACGGCGTATATCAACGTGGAAACGCCGACAGGCACGGTCGCATTGAAAAAGACTTCCGAGGACGGCGTTGTTGCGGGGATTTCCTTTACCATCAAGGGCGACGGCTTCAACAAGACCGTAAAAACAGATAAAGACGGGAATATCACGGTGGAGGGCTTATTCCCTGGCACTTACAACGTCACGGAGCAGTCCATCGACCGTTATGAGCCGCAGAAAACCCAGACCGTGACAATCATCGGCGGGAAAACCTCTACGGTCACGTTCAGCAATACCTTGAAGCGTGGCAGTCTGGAAGTCGTGAAAACATCCGAGGACAATCTTGTGGAGGGCGTGAAGTTCCACCTTTACGGCACGTCTTTAAGCGGGCTTGCAGTGGATGAATACGCCGTGACCGATAAGAACGGGCTGGCGAAGTTTGAGAACGTCCTTATCAGCGGCAGCACGCCGTACACCCTTGAGGAAGTGGACACGGCAATCCGCTATGTCGTCCCTGCATCCCAGACCGCCCCGATTGAGTGGAAAAAGGTCACGAAACGCAGCTTTACCAACATCTTAAAGAAATTCAATGTCACGGTATTAAAGACCGACGTGGAAACGGGGAAGAAGCCGCAGGGCGACGCCACCCTTGCAGGTGCGGTTTACGGCATCTATAAGGGCGAGGAGCTTGTGGACACCTACACCACCGATGAAAACGGGCAGTTCACAACGAAATATTATATCTGCGGCAACGATTGGAGCGTCCGTGAGATTACACCGTCCGAGGGCTATCTTCTGGATACCACAATCCACCATGTAGGCGCAGAGCCAGAGCTTTACACCGTGGAATATAATTCTGCCAAGAACGACGTAAACGAGCAGGTCATCAAGGGGAACATCGCCATCATCAAGCATACCGACAACGGCGAAACCCAGATTGAAACGCCAGAGGAGGGGGCTGTCTTTGAGGTATATTTAAAATCCGCAGGCGGTTTCGATGCGGCGGAGGAAACCGAGCGTGACACGCTCATCTGCGATGAGAACGGCTTTGCCCAGACAAAGGATATGCCATACGGCATTTATACCGTGCATCAGACCTCTGGATGGGACGGGCGTGAGCTGATGAAAGACTTTGACGTGTTCATCTGCAAGGACAGCCAGACCTGCCGCTACCTTATCAACAACGCCAACTTTGAGAGCTATATCAAGATTGTGAAAAAGGATATAGAAACGGGCAAGGCTATCCCGTATGCGGGCGCAGGCTTCCAGATTTACGACCCAGAGGGAAACCTTGTAACAATGAAATTCACTTATCCAGAAGTGACGGAGATTGACACGTTCTACACCACGGCGGACGGCGGGCTTATCACGCCGCAGACACTTGAATACGGCAAGGGATATTCGCTTGTGGAAGTGCAAGCCCCATACGGCTATGTTTTAGATTCCGAGCCAGTCTATTTTGACGTGGAGCAGGAAAACTCCGAGGAGGAAAGCGGCATCACCATTGTAAAAGTGGAACGCTCCAACGTGGCGCAGAAAGGGAAAATCACGGTAGGAAAATCTGGCGAGGTATTCAGCAGGGTATCGGGAAGCAAGGGGCTGTACCAGCCGATTTTTGCCGTGGATAATTTAGAGGGGGCGGTCTATGAGATTACCGCAGCCGAGGACATCATCACGACAGACGGCACAATCAGAGCCGAAAAAGGCGAGGTCGTAGATACTGTAACTACTGGCGAGGACGGAACGGCGGAAAGTACGGAGCTTTATCTCGGAAAGTATGAGGTAAGGGAAGTGACCGCCCCATATGGCATGGTGTTAAGTGAGGAAGTCCACACCGTGGAGCTTGTGTATGCGGGGCAGGAAATCGAAGTGACGGAAACAGGCACGGAGTTCTACAACGAGCGTCAGCGTGTGGAAATCAACGTAATTAAGAGCCTTGAGGTGGACGAAGCATACGGCGTGGGCAGCAACGGCGAAATCAAAGACGTCACGTTCGGTCTGTATGCCGCCGAGGAGCTGACCGCCGCCGACGGCTCGGTTATCCCTGCGGATGGGCTGATTGAGGTTATTTTCCTTGATGAAGACGGTCACGGAAAAGCTATCAGCGATTTACCGATGGGCAGCTACTATGTGCAGGAAATCAGCACAAATGCCGCCTACCTTGTCAGCGACGAGAAATACCCTGTTGACTTCGAGTACGCAGGGCAGGAAACAGCCGTTGTGAACATCACGGCAAACGAGGGCGAAGCCATTGAAAACGAACTGATTTACGGCTCTGTCAGCGGCAGGAAATCCAATGAGGACGGCAAGGACTTGGGCGGTGCGTTCATCGGCATCTTTCAGACAGGCACAACAGAATATACAAAGGAAAATGCAATCGCAACTGCCACATCCGAGGATGACGGCAGTTTTTCTTTTGACAAAGTTCCGTATGGCACATGGGTAATCCGTGAAATCGAAAGCCCGAAAGGATATGTACTCTCCGAGGAAGAAATCAGCGTGACAATCAGCGAAGTAGACGAAGTTGTGGAGATTGAGCTTGTAAATTATTTCATCAAAGGCAATATCGCTCTGACGAAAGTAGACAAGGATTATCCCGACAACAAGCTCACAGGTGCGGTATTCGAGGTCTACTCTGATGCCAACGGCGACGGGAAACTGGACAAGAAAGACGAGCTGCTCGGCGAGATGGGCGAGGTGGAAAAAGGCGTGTACCAGATGAACGACCTCAGATACGGCAAGTACCTTGTCCGTGAGAAAACCGCCCCGACAGGCTTCGTGCTTGATGAGAACGTCTATCCCGTATCCATCGAGGAAAACGGCAAGACCTACAACGTGGAGAATGAAGCGGGCAAGGGCTTCTTGAATGAAGCACAGAAAGGCTCATTAAAAATCGTCAAGACATCCTCTGACGGCAGGGTGGAGGGCTTCTCTTTCCGAGTGATTGGCAAAGATTATGACCAGACATTCAAGACGGACAAAAACGGTGAAATCGCCATTGACGGCTTGCGTATCGGCGAGTACACCGTGTCCGAGGTCAGCGACAAGGCATCCGCTGGCTATATCCTGCCCGCCGACCAGAAAGTGACCATCAAGACAGACGAAACGGCGGTTGTCACCATGCACAACGAGCTGCGTGACACCCCGAAAACGGGCGACGATTTTAATCTCGGCTTGTGGGTGAGCCTTGCGGCAGCATTTACAGTCGGTGCGGGAATCTTCGGATTTGCAGGCTACCAGTGCGGAAGAAAGAAAAAGGAGGACTAAGCAGGATGAGGGGAAAAACCATCATCGCCATTATGCTCGTGGCGTTTATCGGCGGTGCGGCTGCGTGGCTGCATCTCCGCAGAAAATAGTTTGAGAAATATTTTACTGATGTGGATTGGGGCGGTTGAAAGATACCGCCCTCTTTCCATGTATGGAGGTAGATATGGAAAATCTGAAAACCATAGAGGGGAAAGTGAAGTCTGTCCTGCAAGAGAATGAGGACGCCAGAAATGACGACATGATGCTGTACCTTGCCCTCTGCAACCTTTATCTGAAAGATGCGGGGGCTATGCCGCTTGCCCAGATACTGCTGAACCATAAGGAGCTTGGCTTGCCGAGCTTTGAGAGCGTGGGCAGGACACGCCGCAAATTGCAGGAGAAATGCCCAGAGCTTTTAGGGAGCGTGCGGATGCAGAAAATCAGAGCCAGAGGCGAAAAGGCATACCGCAGATATGCCAAAGAATCTTGAAACATTAAAAAATCCAAAGAGAGGAGGAACGCCTATGGACGGTGGAACACGCTCCAATCAGGGCTATGAAATCATAGAGAACTGCACTATCGGGAACACGGAGCTTGTCATCGGGCATCACCCGACAGCCCCGAACCCTTATGTATGCTGGTACTGCAAGGGCGGCGACAACTACTATTGGGGCTGCTACTGCAACACCCTTGAAGCGGCGAGGGAAAAGCTGAACGAACGCTACCAGTCGGAGTGCCAGATGCCATACAATCAACAGCCCGATAAAAAGGCGAAGCAGCACGATGACCGAGAGCGGTAAGGAAAAGAAATATGACTGCACGGACTGTCCTTATCCCCGATATAAGGACAGCCGTGTTATCTTCTGCGACGTCTGTATCCGAAAGGTTTTAGACTGGCAGAGGGAGAAAAAGAAAAGGAAGGAGAATCCCGATGGAGAATGAAGAAAAGCGGATGATTAGCTCCTACGAGGTCACGCAGAGCATCCACATCGGAAAAAAGGAAGTCGTGTTCGGCATAGATGAGAAAGAGGAATACCCGTATCTTGTCTGTTACTGCACTTACGACAACCCGCTGTCCGCAGAATGGGTGACGGATGCGGTCGGCTCTGACGACTATCTGGAAGCCATGCAGATGTTTACCGACAGGGTGCGGGAACAGATAGAAAGTGTAAGAGCCGAGCAGGAACAGTTCAAGTTTGACATGACCCCGTTTACCATAGACGACTGCATCCCAGATAATAAATGCGGCAGCATTGTGGGCAAGGTCGTGGTCATCAATGCCGAGGTCAACCGCCATGAGTACAGGCATTCTGCCTACCAGCTTGTACTGGCGGACGGCGGTCACGGAGCGTTGGGCGGCAGGGGGCAGGCGGTGTTCGGCACTTCCCTTGCGGACGGAAAGCACGCCCGATGGGAAAGGTGCGACGTGCTTGGGGAAATCAAGCCAGAGAAGATGCCCGAATGGGCAAAGGAAGCACTCGCAAAAATCCAGCCGCAGGAAAAGGCAAAAAAATCAAAGAGCAGGGAGGAACGCTGATGGAGGTACGGGCTTTGACGCAATCCGAACAGAAATACACCTATGCCCAGAGTATGCAGCTTGAGGGGCAGACGGGGTGTATCGGTCATCTCCGAGGTGATTTTGCCCCCTCTGGATATGGCTTTTATACTTCTTGGACTGATACGAGGGGGCAATGGAAAACCGATGAATTTAAGGCAGGACTGGACGATGTTATCAATACCCTGCGTGAAGATAAGGGGCTTCTGCACAACCGCTATGACATGGCGGTATTTGCGAGGGAAAATCCCGAAAGTGCATTTCAGGGCAGCTACTGTACCGAGTACGGCTTCCGTGTGGACACCGACAAGCACGCTTTCCTGCTCCGCTGCAACCCGACAAAGGGCGACTACAATTTTTACTGCTACTGCTATGTGAAAGAATGGCTTGATAAGCATATGGCAAAAGCAGAGCAGGGAATCCGCTTTATCGACCCACATTATAAAGAGAAGTTCCGCATCCCAGACGGCGGGAAAATCATTATCACTTATGATTGGGGAGAAAAGGCGGAAAAAAGCTGCCGTTTCATTGACGAATACCATACCGAGGTGGGCAGCAACCTCTATCACATCTGCGAGTTTGCCGAGCGTATGGAAAGGAACGGGCATAGCTGCGAACCGAAGCCGCAAGAGCCGCTGTCCGCACAGAAAGCCCCGAAGCACAAAGACCATGAACGATAGGAGGTTTTAGTATGCCAGTCAACCCAAAAGCCGTCAGAGCCTTAAACAAGGTTCTGGACGCAGGATTTACCGAGGAAAAAGCCATTGCCGCTATGACGATGGACGACATTCTCACCATGCAGGGCATTACGGTGGCGGACATCACGCTCATCAACGAGCTGCAAAAGAGCATCAAGGGGAACAAGGTCATCTCATTTCTGGGAGGTGGCACGGAATGAGTACCGAGCTAATCAACCGCATCACGGTAAAGAAAGACGGCGTGTATGTATCTTCCCACAGCTCTAACGACACCTCGCCCTACCATTCATGGAGATGTAAAGGCTTGTCAGAAATCTATGACGCCGAGGGGCAGAAAGGGCTTGACCGTGAGGTTATCCGTATGCTCTATGAGTATGCCGAACTTCGTGGGACGCATAAGAGCCTTGCCCGTTACCGTTACGCAAAGGACGCCCCCGCCGCCCATGCCATCTATCAGAAATATATGGACAAGATAGACGACCGTTATGAGCAGATGGGCGAAGCCGACCAGAACAGCGTCTGGTACAAGCCCACGGAAAAGGCAAGGGAATACCGAGCCTATGAGCAGGACATGCGGGAAAAGATGTATTCCGAAATCGCTGAGCGGTGCGGGGAATACGACAGGAAGCAGAAAAACAGAGATTTGGAACGATAAGGAGGTGTGAGCCTATGGCTGCAAAGTACCAGCTTATTACGGAGCTGTACCGCCGCACGGGGATGGCGGTCGCAAAGAACCCGCAGGCTTGGCAGGGCTTTTTATCCTCTGCCTGCCACAATTACAAGTGCCGCTTTGACGAGCAGCTCTTAATCTACGCCCAACGCCCAGATGCTACGGCAGTCGCCGAGATTGGCACATGGAACAGGCTCTTTAAAAGGTGGGTAAATAAAGACAGCAAAGGCATAGCGGTCTTTGACCCGAAAGGGCGCAGGAACACGCTGAAATATTATTTTGACGTTTCCGACACCCATGAGGGCTACTACGGCAGCCGAGCCGTCCCGATATGGCAGATGGATAAGCGGTACGAGCAGCCCGTAATGGAGCGGCTTGCGGACAGGTTCGGCGGCACGGAGGGCGGAGATTTTGCCACGTTTTTAATAGGGACGGCGGAGAACGCCGTGGAGGACAATTTACCCGATTACCTCTCACAGCTAAAGGGATGCACGAAAGACAGCTTTTTGGAGGAACTGGACGACTATAATATAGAAGTGATTTATAAGCGGCTTGCCGCAAACAGCGTCGCCTATATGCTGCTGAGCCGCTGCGGTCTGGATGCGGACGGGTATTTTGAGTGTGAGGACTTTGCGGAGATAATAAATTTCAACACGCCCCAGACGCTGAACGCCATCGGCATCGCCACGAGCGACATTTCTGAGATGGCGTTGCGGGAAATCTCTGCGGCAGTCCGAAATGTGCAAATCGAAGCGAAACGTCAGAACCGCACATTTGCAAGGAATATCAC
Source organism: Lachnospiraceae bacterium M18-1 (assembly GCA_000403295.2). Taxonomy (GTDB): domain Bacteria; phylum Bacillota; class Clostridia; order Lachnospirales; family Lachnospiraceae; genus Schaedlerella. The sequence continues at coordinate 948,614 of KE159610.1, forward strand.
AAGCCAGTATGATAAAGGCAGGAAACAACCCGAAAGGAGTGAAGATAATGGGCGAAATCACTTACACGAAACAGGCGGACTACCTTATACCCGACCTGACATTACCGACAGAGCCAGAGCTTCCGCTTGGCAGGTACGCTTTGATGCACAGGGATTATCTGGAACAGCACAAAAGAGTGACCTATCTCAATCTGCTGGCGTCGGGCAGGCTGAACGCACACCTTTACCAGACCGAGCAGACGGCGTTGCAGAGGTTGGAGCTTCTGACGAAACAGTTAGCCAAAGAGCAGGGAGTGACGGAGGAGCTGAAAGAGAAAGCCCCGATGCAGTGGCTCGGCATGATGAACAACATCCGCAGCCAAGCGGAGGAAGTGATACTGGAAGAACTGATTTACAGTTAGAAAAATCAGAGCCGCAATCGGACGGCGGCAGGCAGGAAGAAAAAGCGGCTGCGGCACAGACGGCAGAGCCAGAGGGACAGACAGAAAAAGGCAGCGTTGCCAATGAGGAAGAAGTTGCTGCAAATCTCCCGACCGTGGACGAACAGATTGAAATGATTGCTGAAGCAGAGGACGAAAAAGCCTCTGCTTTTTCCGTTTCACAGGAGGACATTGACGCCGTCCTTGTAAAAGGGAACAGCGTTGCGAACGGGAAATACCGTATTTACCACCAGTTCCAGAAGCAGGAAGATAAAAAGAAAAATATAGACTTTCTGAAAAGGGAATACGGCACGGGCGGTTTCTTTGTTAATTTTTCAGACGGCACGGAGGGGTATGTGTGGTACAGCGGCAAGGGCATTTCCATTGACCGTGACGGCATTTCCACCGAACACGACCTTGTTCTGAGCTGGTCGAAAGCGGAAAAACGCCTGCGGGAGCTGGTTAAGGATAACCGTTATCTCAATCCCAAAGAGAAAGACCACTACGCCGACTATCTGGAAAGCATCTCTGCCCCGCAGTATGAAATCGACACCCAGAGGAAACTGGCAAGGCAGCGTTTTATTGAGGAAAAAAGGGAGCTACTCCCTGCGGACAAGCGGGATACGCTCGCCCTGCGGCTCTCCGACTTCATCCGTGACTTGGACGGCTATGAGAAAGATTTGTTGGGCGTGATTGGATGCAGGGATTTTGCGGATATGCCCGCCGACCTTATGGAACAGACATTGCAGCATCCCGACAACGTGCAGGAGATGTTAGACTTCCTCTCCCTTGTGCAGAAAAAGACGACCAGCGTTTACAGCCGCAGCAATGCGTGGCGTTTCTCGCAGGAGCTTACGGAGCTGTACCCTCTCCGCTACCTCTACCACGAGGGCGACGTGGTGTATATCGGAGCGGACAAATATGAGGTCACCGCCTTTGATGAGAACGCCGTTTCTATACGAAATGCGGAGTTCCCATTGTTCGGAAAGGAGTTCAGCCGAGCCGATTTTGAAGAAAAGCTAAAGGAGAACCCTGCAAACGACCATCTGAAAACGGTCATCACCGAGAGCCAGAAAACAGAAACACTTGCCGAGGAAAAGCCAGACAGCATCACACTCGCTATCGGATTTTCCGAGCATCCCGCCTTTTATGACAGGGAGCTGAACGACCGATTTACGGATTTGAGTTTCGCTCTTGGGAATAAGCTGCTCGGCGTTCTGGACGAAAAGCAGCATCGGGAAAGGGAGAATGAGGATAACCATGTCGGCTGGTATCATAAGACCGATTTTGAAATCCATGCCGTCATCAGCGGCGAGGAATTTAACTATGAGGGACGGTTTGACATCGGCGACGGCGAGGGGGATTTAACTGCCCATATCCGAAATTTCTATGAATATTCCCTCTCCCCCACTTGCCCGTTTATCCCAGAATGGAAACGGCAGGGCGAAGATTACTACCGAGAGAAAATGGAATCCCTGCGTCTGGGGCGTGACGTATTTATCCCGTTCTTGGAGCAGAACACCGAGCTGACCCCAGAGGATGAAAAGCGGCTTGGCGAGATAATGGCTACCGAGGAGGACTGGTTTCACAGGGGAAAAGAACCCACCGAGAAAGAAACTGCCCCAGAGCAGATACCGCATTACACGGTAGAGCAGACTTCCGATGCGTTTGCCGACCCGTTTATCATACGGAATAACGAAGCCCCAGAGGACAGTGCCGACCGATACTACGACGCAGGCGGCATCTACCAGACCTTTGAAACCGAGGAAGAAGCGCAGGAATACGCCGACACTTTAAATCATGCGGAGCGTGAGGGACAGCAGAAATCAGAGCCTGCCCCGTCTGGAACAGATGAACAGCAGGATAAGTCTGACCTTATCGGCAAAGAGCTTATGATTGACAACCGCCACTACCTTATCGAGAGCGTCGGTAAAATCAGCGGCGACGTTTCCATGCGTGACATCACGTTTCAGAACAACGTGGGCTTTCCGATAAACCGTGTGGAGAAAGTCGGCTATGTCCGCAGGCTCTTGGAGCAGGCAGAAAAAGAACCACAGCCCGAAGAAAAATCAGAATCCCTCGCAGAGCCAATCACGGAAACCGTGGCGGAGTATCCTGCCGTGGAGAATGGGCTTCCCTATGACATTGTGGTGGAGAAGATACGCTTTGACGAGCCAGAGCATGAGCAGCCGAGGGAAACGCCCGTTACGGCGAAACCGTCCGCCCCTGTTCTCTCCGCCGACCGCCATAATTACCGCATTACCGATGATGCGTTAGGCGTTGGCGGCGCAAAAGAAAAATTCCGCAACAATATGTCCGCAATAAGGCTTCTCCACGACCTTCAGATAGAAAACCGCCTTGCCACGCCCGAAGAACAGGAAACCCTTGCAAAGTATGTGGGTTGGGGCGGTCTGTCGATGGCGTTTGACAGCAATAATGCGGCATGGGCAAATGAATATAAGGAATTAAAATCAGCACTTTCCGATGAAGAATACCATGCCGCTATGGAATCCACGCTGACCGCTTTTTATACGCCGCCCATTGTCATCAAGGCAATGTACGAAGCACTTGACCGTCTGGGATTTTCACAGGGGAATATTTTAGAGCCGTCCTGCGGCACGGGCAATTTTTTAGGATTATTGCCCGACAGCATGGAGAAATCAAAGCTGCACGGCATTGAGATTGACCCGTTATCGGGCAGGATTGCGAAGCAGCTCTACCAGAAAGCCAGCATCGCCATTGAGGGATTTGAGGAAACGAAGCTCCCAGACAACCATTTTGACGTGGTGCTTGGCAATATCCCGTTCGGGGAGTTCAAAGTCAACGACAGCCGCTACAATGCCCAGAAGTTCCTAATCCACGACTATTTTATTGCAAAGGCTCTGGATAAAGTGCGCTCAGGCGGCGTTGTGATGTTCATCACCTCTAAGGGGACGATGGACAAGGCAAGCCCAGAGGTGCGGAAGTATATCGCACGGAGAGCCGAGCTTTTAGGGGCTGTTCGTCTGCCAGACAACACGTTTCGGGCAAACGCAGGCACGGAGGTCACGAGCGACATCCTTATCCTTCAAAAGCGTGACCGTATCATAGATATTGAGCCAGAGTGGATAAATCTTGACACGGATGAAAACGGCGTCACGATGAACAGCTATTTTGTATCCCACCCAGAGATGGTGCTTGGCGAGATGAGGATGGAAAGCACAAGGTTCGGCATGGACAGTGCCTGCAAAGCCTACCCAGACGTGACGATTGCGGGGCTTCTCCATGAAGCCATGCAGCGGATAGACGGCGAAATCACGGAGCAGGATGTTGATATTGACGAAATATCCGATGAGAATGAGAAATCCATCCCCGCCGACCCGAACATGCGGAATTTCTCTTTTGCCCTTGTTGGTGGAAAGGTTTACTTCCGAGAGAATAACGAGATGACCCCCGCCAACGTGTCCATGACGGCGGAGAACCGCATTAAGGGATTATTGGAAATCCGTGATTGTGTCCGAAAGCTCATCCAGTACCAGACCGACGACTGTCCAGAGGAAATGATACAGACCGAGCAGGAAAACCTAAACCGATTATATGATGCCTTTACCAAAAAGTACGGCTTAATCAACAGCAGGGGGAACTACCTCGCTTTTGCGGCAGATGAAAGCTACTTCCTTTTATGCTCTTTGGAAGTGCTTGACGACGAGGGGAAATTCAAACGCAAGGCGGATATGTTCACGAAGCGGACAATAAAGCCCCACCGAGAAGTGACCTTTGTGGAAACCGCCAGCGAAGCCCTCGCCCTCTCTATCGGGGAGAAAGCCCGTGTTGATTTGGAGTATATGGCACGGCTCACATGCAGGTCGGAGGAAGAAATCATCAAGGAATTGCAGGGCGTAATCTATAAAGTGCCATCTTCCGAGCCTGCAAGGTATGTGACCGCAGACGAGTATTTATCGGGGAATGTGCGGGAGAAACTGAAAATTGCAGAGATAGCGGCAAAGTCAGACCCAGAGCTTGCCGTCAATGTGTCGGCTCTGGAAAAGGTCATCCCAAAGGATTTGCCCGCAAGCGAAATCTCCGTCCGTCTGGGCACGACGTGGATACCGCAGGAGGATATACAGCAGTTCATGGTGGAGCTTTTAACGCCGTCAAGCTATGCGGCGGGCAGGCTGCAAGTGCGCTACACGGCGTATAACGGCGACTGGTTCATCGAGAATAAGAGTTCCGACATTGGGAATGTCAAGGCGGACAGCACTTACGGCACAAAGCGGGCGAGCGCATACCGCATCATGGAGGACACCTTAAATCTCCGTGACACCCGCATCTTTGATTATGTTTATGACGAACACAACAACAAGAAAGCGGTGCTGAACCATAAGGAAACCACGGCGGCGCAGGCAAAGCAGGAGGTGATAAAGCAGGCGTTTCAGGACTGGATATGGAAAGACCCAGAGCGTAGGAACAGGCTTGTACGATACTACAATGACACTTTTAATTCCATCCGACCCCGTGAATATGACGGAAGCCATATCACGTTCGGCGGCATCAGCCCAGAAATCCAGTTAAGACCGCATCAAGTCAATGCGATTGCCCATATCCTCTACGGCGGCAACACGCTCCTTGCCCACAAGGTAGGGGCAGGCAAGACTTTTGAGATGGTCGCCGCCGCACAGGAAAGCAAGCGGCTCGGCTTATGCCAGAAATCCATGTTTGTCGTGCCGAACCACCTTGTCGGGCAGTGGGCGTCGGAGTATTTACGACTCTATCCATCTGCCAACATCCTTGTCACGACCAAGCGGGATTTTGAAACGGGAAACCGCAAGAAGTTCTGCGGCAGGATTGCGACGGGGGCGTATGATGCGGTGATTATCGGGCATAGTCAGTTCGAGAAAATCCCCATCAGCGAAGAACGCCAGAGGGAACAGCTCATGCGCCAGCTTGACGATATTGAGCGTGGCATTGACGACGTGCAGGCATCCCACGGGGAGCAGTTCACGGTCAAGCAGCTCATGAAAACGAGGAAAGCGATTAAGGCAAAGCTCGATAAATTAAACGACACCAAACGGAAAGACAGCGTGATAAACTTCGAGGAACTGGGCATAGACAGGCTCTTTATAGATGAGAGCCATTTTTATAAGAACCTTTACCTTTACACTAAGATGCGGAACGTGGGCGGCATCGCCCAGACCGAAGCCCAGAAGTCAAGCGATTTGTTTATGAAATGCCGTTATCTGGACGAAATCACGGGCAGCCGTGGCGTGGTTTTCGCAACGGGGACGCCCATAAGTAACTCGATGGTCGAGATGTATTCCGTGCAGCGGTACTTGCAGTATGACACCCTCGCAAGGAACGGGTTGCAGCATTTTGACAGTTGGGCTTCCACGTTCGGAGAAACGGTCACGGCTCTGGAACTCGCCCCAGAGGGGACGAATTACCGAGCCAAGACGAGGTTTGCGAAGTTCTACAACCTGCCAGAACTGATGCAGATGTTCCGTGAGGTTGCGGACATCCAGACCGCCGATATGCTAAAGCTGCCCGTGCCAAAGGTCAATTACCATAATATCAAGACAAAGCCGAGCCAAATCCAGACGGAAATGGTGGCGGGGCTTGCGAAGCGGGCAGAGAAAATCCGTGCAAGACTGGTAAAACCACAAACAGATAATATGCTCAAAGTGACAAACGACGGGCGGCAGCTTGCCCTAGACCAGAGGTTGATTGACCCGATGCTGCCAGACGACCCGAACAGCAAAGTCAACGCCTGCGTGGACAATATTTACCGTATCTGGGAGGAACACGCCGACACAAAGGCGGCGCAGCTTGTTTTCTCCGACCTTTCAACGCCGAAGAATGACGGGACTTTTAATATTTATGACGACATCCGAGAGAAGCTCATAGCCCGTGGAATCCCTGCGGAGCAGGTGCGTTTCATCCATGAGGCGAATACCGATGCACAGAAAAAGGAGCTGTTCGCAAAAGTAAGGAGCGGCGAGGTGCGTGTCCTTTTAGGCTCTACCCCGAAGATGGGGGCGGGTACGAATGTACAGGACAGGCTAATCGCAATTCACAACTGCGACTGCCCTTGGCGACCCTCGGACTTGGAGCAAAGACTTGGTCGTCTGGAACGTCAGGGCAATATGTTTCCCGAAGTGGAAGTCTACCGCTATGTGACGGAACAAACTTTTGATGCGTACCTCTATCAGCTTGTCGAGGGAAAGCAGAAATTCATCTCCCAGATAATGACGAGCAAAAGCCCCGTGCGTTCTGCCGAGGACGTAGACGAGGTCGCCCTCTCCTTTGCAGAGGTAAAAATGCTGGCTACGGGCGACGAGCGTTTCAAGGAAAAAATGGACTTGGATATGCAGGTGGCGAAGCTGAAAGTCTTGAAGCAGAGCTACCTTTCCGAGCATTACGACCTTGAGGACAGGATACTGAAGCACTACCCGCAGGAAATTAAGGAATATGAGGAACGCATTATAGGCTATGGGAATGATGCCAAAATTGCAAGTCAGCATATGCCGCAGGGCGAGGACAAGTTCTGCCCGATGACCTTAAACGGCGTGACCTACAAAGAAAAAGCGGACGCAGGCGGGATGCTGCTTGCCATCTGCAAGGAAAACCCGCTGTCACAGCCGATACAAATCGGCAGCTACCGTGGCTTCCAGATGGAGGTTTTCTATGATACCGTCAATGCCCACTACTGCTTAAATCTATGCGGAATGAGGAAATACAAAGTGGATTTAGGAACGGATGCCCTCGGCAATTTAACGAGAATTGAGAATGAGATTGCCAAAATCCCTGCAAGATTGGAAGCCGCCAAGACCAGAAAGGAGGAAACCACCGCACAGCTTGAAACCGCAAAAGAGGAAGTGAAGAAGCCGTTTGCCTTTGAAAATGAGCTGAAAGAAAAAACAGAGCGGCTCAACGCACTCAATATCGAACTCAATCTAAATGAAAAAGACAACTCCGTGATTGACGATGAGCCAGAGCAGGACGACGGGCAGCCAGAGAAAAAATGCACGGACAGGGAGCGTTAAAATCCAGTTTGCACATTTGTACTGCTGATTTTGGGGTATTATAATAAGGACGATTAGAAAAATCGGAGGTGAGGAAGAATGTCTGATGCGTTCAGATTTGAAACTTTTGTAGATGTTCATGACAATGTTTTTAATGAATATCTCGGCTCTGTCATCGCAAAGCTGTCCAGAGAAAATGAGGAATACCGTGCCATAAGAGCTGAGATTGAGGGCTTGTATGGGAAATATCCGAAAGTCTTAGGCGTGTTTGACACGGAAACATCGGCGGAACTGACCGAGGAAGAATGTGCAGCGTTGATTGAAGTAATGGAGCTTAGGAACAAACTTACGGACATGGAGATGCAGTCGGTCTACTTCCGTGGCTGCTATGACAGCGTGGGGTATCTGAAAAAGGCAGGGATTTTATAACGGACTGACCGAGGAAAAGGCGGTGTCGGCGTGGAGCTGATGCCGTCTTTTACATAGTAATAGTGAAAAGTTTATTGCTTTTATAGACATAAGATAGCTTGTAGGGGTTGAAAAAAATATCACGAAGTTATATACTAAGTATAGATATTTAACAAATGAACCACCCGATGCAAGCATACGGGGTATTAAACCCGCAAGGGAATAAAATATGTGAGGTGAGATATATGTGTATATTAAAAATAACAGACGATGATGATAATACAACATCATATTCTTTAAAAGATTATTCAATTTTAGAGAACGATAATGAATTGTTATTAACATTGAACAGTGATGACAAAATTATAAAATATGCAATACGTTCAGACACACGTGAACCAAATTTGTCTTCGATAAAACAGTTTATAACGCAACAACTGGATTGTGCTTTTTCAAATGAAGAAGCTTTTGTCGTATCAGAATATCTTCAAAGAATGTATATTTTTATAGGGAGTGATGATGATAGAAGACAATTTACAGCGAATAGAGTTGAATAAATTAAGTATATTTTTTATATCACATAAAGATTAATGATGTTTTACATAGCCGAGAGGTTTTCACAATGAAAATCCCTCGGCTTATTTTATTTTCAAGGAGGTGTGTGATTGAATTACCAAGAGTACAGACAGTCCCTTAACCAAAGGCTGACCGACAAGGTACAGCGGGAGCTTTCCTCTTTTCGGGAAGAAATGCAGGCAAAAACGCCGCAGGAAATTTACGATGCCGCATATCAGATTGCCATGAAAAATGAGATTGCCGATTGTTTTTCCAATGCGGATTATTCCCCGCAGGCGGCAAAAGCCTTTATGAAATCCCCGAATCTTTTGCAGGATGTTTATGAGGAATGGCTTGGACGGGAGGATTCCCACATGGATGAGCTGCGCCAGACCATCGCAGATTTTAAATCCTATATGGTTAAGACGGAAAAGATTTTGTCTGGGAAAGAGAGGTGAGCTTGCTTGGATGAGAAGTAACAGACCCTATGTGCAGATTGACCCAGACGTGCTTGAGCAGGCAAGGCAGATAGATTTGTTGTCTTATCTTCGAGCCTATGAGCCGAGCAACCTTGTCAAAGTGAAAGGCACGACAAACGTGTACTGTACCGCCGAGCATGACAGCTTGAAGATTTCCAACGGCAAATGGTACTGGTGGTCGAGGGGTTTCGGCGGCTACTCCGCTCTTGACTATCTGATGAAAGTCAAGGAATACGGCTTTGTGGAAGCCGTGGAAACCCTCACGGGGCAGACGATGGCGGACTGGAAGCCGCCGCCCCCTGCCATGAAAAAAGACGAGCCAAAGGTGCTGCTCCTGCCGCCAAAGAACAAAAATTGCGACAGGGTGGCAAAGTATCTTTTCGGGCGTGGCATTGACTACCAGATTATCCAAGAGTGCATTGCCGAGGGGATTATTTTCGAGAGTGCCGACTACCACAACGCTGTTTTTATCGGGAAAGATGAGAACGGAAAGCCAAAGTACGCCGCCTGCCGTGGCACGATGGGGAGCTTCAAGCGTGACGCATCGGGCAGCGACAAGCGGTATTCGTTTCGGCTTCTGGCAAAAGAGCCGTGTGCTTCGGTGCATTTATTTGAAGCCGCCATTGATTTACTCTCCTACGCCACCTATTTAAAATGCGAGGGAAAGGACTATAAGACGGAGAATCTTCTCTCCCTGTCGGGCGTGTACCAGCCGAAGAAAGAGCTGAAAGAAAGCAAAATCCCCGTTGCCCTCACGACTTTTTTGAAAGCAAATCCACAAATCAAGACCATATTTCTGCATCTGGATAAAGATAAAGCAGGTCGTTTATGTACCGCCGCTTTGAAAGAATTATTGCAGAAAGACTACCAAATCGTTGATGAACCGCCGCCAGTCGGCAAGGACTTCAACGATTTTTTAATGTCCTATCTGGGGATTGCAAGGCAGAAATCGAGCCGTAAAAGGGGGGATGCCCGCTGACTGCATGAGGATTTTTCTGTTAGAAACAACCGTAATTATCACAAAATTTAAGACCGAAAGGGAGGAAAGACCGATTGAATAATTATGAAGTGACCCTTGTCGCCCACTATGCAAAGACCGTTTCCATCCATGCCGACAGCCCCGAACAGGCGGCAGAGAAGTTAAAGATTATCCTGTTTGACACCGACCTTGTGAAGTTTTCCGACGGGGATTTTGTCTGCGGCGAAGCCGAGATTAACGCTCCCTTAGAGGACGCAGGGGAAGAAAGCGAATCCGAGGAAGATGATTTCGAGGATGATTGTTGTTCGGGCTGTCCGTGCTTCAGAACGGTATGTAAAGGATGCTGTCATAAGGGCGGGGATTAAAGACACGTCTTACCAAGCACTGAATTTGGTTATCCATCTTCCGATGGAAACAAAATTCGCTTGTTAGGGGACGACCCCTAATACCCCGTAAAAAGAATGCATCAAAGGATGTAATGCCGCCATGAAAATGCGGCGGCAGGAAAGGAGTTTTTAAGGATGAGAGATTTATTGTTCTTCGCTCTCGGCACAACGCTCGGAGGGATGTGCGGCGTGGCGGCTATGTGCGTGCTGCAGATTAACAGGCTCTCCGAGGGAAAGGGGGATTTGGATGCGGAAACGAAACGTACAGATACTGTTCCGACTGACCGAGGAAGAAGCTGAATACCTCTGCTCCCTTGCGGAGCGGGCGGGGCATTCCAGACAAGCCCTGCTCCAGTCGATGGTCATGGGCTACCGCCTATGCGAGAAGCCAGACCCAGAGTTCTATAAAATCATGCGGGAGCTGTCCGCCATCGGCAACCGCATCAACCAACTTGCGGCAAAGGCGAACGCCTTGAACTTTGTGGACACGCCGATGCTCTATGACGAAGCCAAGCGGTGGCGGGACTTCCGTCTGGACGTAAGCAGGAGCTACCTTGTTCCGAGGAAGACATCTGGCTGATGGCGGTCTGCGAGATATGGGACGTAAGGGGCAGGCTCGACCATCCCATCGACTACGCCGAGAACCCAGAAAAGACCGCCAACCCCAAATACACGGATGCGGACTTGCAGGCGATGGGCGATGTGATGAAGTACGCCACCAACGGCGACAAGACCGAGCGGCAGTTTTTTGTCACGGGAGTGAACTGCGACCCTGCCACCGCAAGGGACGAGATGATGATGGCAAAAGCCCAATGGAACGATGAAAGCGAAATTGTCTGCTATCACGGCTTCCAGAGTTTCAAGCACGGCGAGGTCACGCCAGAGGTTGCCCATGAGGTCGGCGTGAAGCTGGCGGAGAAGATGTGGGGGAAAAGGTTTCAAGTGATTGTGGCGACGCATCTGAACACGGAATGCCTGCACAACCACTTTGTCGTCAACTCCGTTTCTTATATTGACGGCAGGCATTACCACGACAACAAGAAGAACCTGCGGCTGCTCCGCCAGCGTTCGGATGAATTGTGCCGTGAGTATTCCTTATCGGTCATTGAACACCCAAGCGGCAGGAAGAAGCCCTATGTCCTCGGCCAAGCCGAGAAGAACGGCTTGCCTACGAGGGACAGCGTGGCACGGCAGGCGGTGGACGAAGCCATCTCAAAATCATTTACGCTGAAAGACTTTGACCGCCAGTTGTCAGAAATGGGATACCGCATCAATTTTGACCCTAACAGAAAATACTGGACGATAATCGGCAAGGGATGGCAAAGACCGAAGCGGCTCTACAAGCTCGGCGAGGATTACACCAACGAGAGGATAACGGAACGCATCAAAGAAAATTCTTATGCGGTGAAATTCTCCCGATTTGCCGAGCCGACAAAGCCCGTCAAGGTCATAAGGGTAAAAGGCACGTTAAAGGACGCCAAGAAAATCGGCGGCTTGCGTGGGCT
>KE159610.1:960352-984553 GCA_000403295.2 Lachnospiraceae bacterium M18-1
TTCTCCCGATTTGCCGAGCCGACAAAGCCCGTCAAGGTCATAAGGGTAAAAGGCACGTTAAAGGACGCCAAGAAAATCGGCGGCTTGCGTGGGCTGTATCTCCATTACTGCTACAAGCTCGGCATCCTGCCAAAGAAGAAACAACAGAATTATGCAAGGCTTCACTATCTCCTAAAGGATGACCTTATGAAGATGGAAGCTATTACCAACGAAACAAGGCTGCTCTGCCGCAACCATATAGATACGGCGGAGCAGCTTTTGTCTTATAAAGGCTCTCTGGAATCCGAGATGCAGGAGCTGACCGAACAGCGCAAGGGGCTTTACTCCCAATCCCGAAAATCCGTCGGGGAAGAAAAAGAAGCGGTCAAGGCTCGGCTGTCGGAAATCACGGGGCGCATGAAAACACTGCGGAGGGAGGTCAGATTATGTGAGGGAATCGAAGCCCGCAGCGACATTCTCAAAGAGAAGTTGCAGACCATACGGGCAGATGAGAACAAAGAAAAAGGAAAGGAGCTGATGAAGCATGAACACAGGCGGCGAAGCGGCGGAGCAAATCGTAAGGATGAGCTTGGAGGGATTTGAAGTTGCTGCCAGAATCACGGGGGCGGGTGCGAAGAACATCGCAATCCTGCTCTACTCCATTTTAAAAGAGGAACAGAAAACCAAAGGAAAGGCAAGGCTCACAAACATGCTCCGCTCTGGAAAGGAGCTGAAAGTCTTTACCGTAAAAAGCGGCGACTTGAAGAAGTTCACGCAGGAAGCGAAGAAATACGGCGTACTCTACTGCGTCCTCGCAGACCGTAAGAACAAAGACCCCAATGCGGAGGTGGACGTGATTGCCCGTGCGGAGGACGCATCGAAAATCAGCCGCATCGTGGAGCGGTTCAGCCTTGCTTCCGTAGATACCGCTTCCATCGTGACCGAAGCGGAGAAATCGAAAGGGGCAAAGGGCAAAACGAAAGAAGAAAAGAATAAGCTGAAAGATGCCAAGACCGCAGATGCAAAGGACGCAGGGGCAGAGGACGGTCAGCCAGAGCCAGACATCGGCGTGGAGGAAAAGGCGGAGAAAGACAGGCTCATGGACGCCCTTATGGGCAAGCCGCTCCAAAAGGAGGAAAACGCCCCAAACCCCTCGGTGGCAAAGATAGAAAAATCCCCTCTGTCCGAGCCTACCTTAAAGCAGCAAAGGAAGCCCGCAGAGGGGGCTACTATGGCTAAGACGGAGAAGCCGTCAGTCAGGGAGGAACTGCGGAAAATCAAGGAGAGCCGCAAGGGGCAGGAAGCGGACGCTTCCCCGAACCTTGACAAAGAGAAATCTCCCGACAGGGCGAAGAAGCCGCCCGCAGGAAAGACGGAGCATAAGCAGCCCCAGAAGCGGAAACGGAAATCAAAATCGAAAGGAGCAAGATAAGCATGAGCATTTATGACGTATTCAGCGGCGGCGGCAGACCTTTTAACAAAGAGGAATGGGCGGCGCAGAAACAGGAGCAGCGGAAAGCAGCCTATGAGCTGATGGACACGACCTGCGAAAAAATGATGGCGGACGGAGGTGCGTTTCAGCAGTACCTTGACGTGCAGGGGCATTTTGACCGCTACTCCGTCAACAACGCCATCTTGGTTTCGGCACAGATGCCCGAAGCGACGCAGCTTAAAGATTACGGCAGTTGGAAACAGAGCCGTGCCTATGTGGACAAGGACGCACAGAAAGTCACCATCCTTGAGCCAGGGAAAGAATACGAGCGGGAGGACGGCTCAAAGGCGGTCGGCTACAACGCAAAAGTGGTCTACGACATTTCCCAGACTTCGGCAAAGGACAGGCAGCAGCCGCAGGAAGCCAAAACCATGCGGGAGCTTGTGTCGGCGATGATTGACGCAAGCCCCGTTTCCTTTGTGCCAGTGGACGACCTTGAGCTGCCTGCGTTCTACGACAGCGCACAGCAGACCATCTTCATCAAGACGGGATTAAATGAGGAACAGCTCTTTGTCAGCATGGCAAAGGAAGTGTCGGCGGCGGTCTTTGACTGTAAGCACAAGGAGAGCCGTGACGCTTCGGATTTCAAGTCGTTCTGCGTCGCCTATATGGTAAGCTCCCGCTACGGCGTGGACACAAAGGGCTTCCGCTTCGACAATCTCCCGAAAGAATTTGCGGGCATGGAAACGCAGGAATTTAAAGGGCAGCTTGGCTCGATGCGTGACGTACTCGGTGAAATCCAGTCGGACATGTATAAGAGCCTTGAGAAGAACAAGCCGCCCAAGCACAAGGAGCAGGAACGCTAATCGGAGGTGCAGACTATGAAAGAAGAACGATACCATCTGGCATTGGACAAATACGACAAGAATATCGTCCTCAACGCCCTCAACACCCTGCGGACACAGCAGATACAGGAGGAACGCCCCACCGAGCCTGTTGACGAGCTGATAAGCAGGGTGGCATTCGCCCCGACCAAGAAAGTAAAGGTCGCCCCGTGCAAGTGCCATGAAGAACGGTGATGATTATAAGGCGGGCTTAATCCTCTCTTTATGCGGGCTTGTTCCTGTCGTGTGGCTTGCCCTGCTGACAGCCCCTTATGTCAGCGGCGGCATCGTGGAGATAATCGGCAACTTATCCGCAGCAATCGAAAATCCGTTTTCCATAACGGTATGCGGGGACAGCGTAAGGACTGTCCTTATTTTTCTGCTTGCCTACGGCATGGGAATCGGCGTTTATTTCTCCACACGCAGGAACTACCGCAAAGGGGAGGAACACGGCTCTGCTAAATGGGGCAACGCAGGCACTCTCAATAAAAAGTACCGAGATAAAGACGCATCGGAAAACAAGCTGCTGACCCAGAGCGTCCGCATCGGGCTTGACGGGAAGAAACACCGCAGGAATCTGAATATCCTCGTGGTGGGCGGCTCTGGTGCAGGAAAGACCAGATTTTTTTGTAAGCCAAACGTCATGCAGTGCAACACGTCAATGGTAATCTTAGACCCGAAAGGCGAGATTGTCCGTGACACGGGCGGGCTTCTGGAACAGAAAGGCTATGAGGTGCGTGTGCTTGATTTAATCAACATGCACAAGAGCCACTGCTACAACCCGTTTGTCTATCTAAGAAACGACAACGACGTGCAGCGGCTGGTAACAAATTTATTTAAGGCGACCACGCCGAAAGGAAGCCAGTCGCAAGACCCGTTCTGGGACACAGCGGCGAGTATGCTGCTTTTATCCCTCGTGTTCTATCTGAAATACGAAGCCCCGCCAGAGGAGCAGAATTTCCCGATGGTGATGGAGCTGCTTCGTGCAGGAGAGGTAAGGGAGGATGACGACGGCTATGTAAGTCCGCTTGACGAACTGTTCGACCGCTTGGAGATGGTAAACCCAGAGCATATCGCTTTGAAATACTACCGTGATTATCACAGCGGAAGTGCCAAGACGCTAAAGAGCATCCAGATAACCCTTGCCGCACGGCTTGAGAAGTTCAATCTGGAAAGCCTTGCATCCTTGACCGCCACGGACGAGCTTGATTTGCCGTCTTTGGGCGAGAAGAAAGTCGCACTGTTCGCACTGATACCAGACAATGACACCAGTTTTAATTTTTTGGTGTCACTTTTATACACGCAGCTATTCCAACAGCTATTCTACCTCGCCGACCACAAGTACGGCGGGAGCCTGCCCGTCCACTGCCAGTTCATTATGGATGAATTTGCGAACGTAAGTTTGCCCGATGACTTTGACAAGATTTTGAGCGTCATGCGGTCAAGGGGCGTGTCGGTCAGCATCATTTTACAGAACTTGGCACAGCTTAAAGCGTTATTCGAGAAACAGTGGGAAAGCATCGTCGGGAACGCCGATGAGTTCCTCTATCTCGGCGGCAACGAGCAGAGTACCCATAAGTTTGTAAGTGAGCTTCTTGGAAAAGCCACGATAGACACGAACACCTACGGGAAAAGCTCTGGGCGGAGCGGCAACTATTCCACCAACTACCAGATTTCGGGGCGTGAGCTTTTAACCCCAGACGAAGTGCGTATGCTGGACAACCGCTACGCACTTCTTTTTGTGCGTGGGGAACGCCCCGTCATGGATTTGAAGTACGACATCCTGAAGCATCCGAACGTGAAACTGACCGCCGACGGGGGAAAGCCGCCGTATCTCCACGGCGAGCCTACGCAGGCGGTCGCAACCCTTGTGTTTGGCGGGGATATTCCAAAAGACGCTGTTGCGCTCAACCCTGTCAGCACTTCCTATGAGCTTCTGTCCGATGAGGACTTGGAAGAAATATTCAATTTATAAGGAGGAATCACCCTATGAAACTTTTTCAGAAAAACGAGAAGAAAGCAACCCAGAAACTGCCGATGGCAGGCAAGGTAAAAAGAGGTTTCCGCTTCTACTGCATGGCGGTACTGGCTGCGGCTCTGATGCTTGGAACGTCCATGACCGCCTTTGCCGCCAATGACCCGATTGCCGTTGTCAACAACCTTTCCAATTTCATCTTCGGACTGATACGGGCGGTCGGGATGATCATGCTCGGCTTCGGCATCGTGCAGGTCGGCTTGTCGCTGAAATCCCACGACCCGTCCCAGAGGGCGAACGGCTTCCTCACACTGGCGGGCGGCGTTGTGATTACCTTTGCGAAAGAGATTTTAACCCTCATCACAGGCTAATCCAAAACAGACTGAAATAACAGACTGACACAAGACAGGATAACGGGGCAGATCCGCTCTGCGGGACTTGCCCCGCTATCAAATTTTAAGAACGGAGGTGGTCGAATGTCAGACAACTGGGTAGTCCAGAACTTGGAGAACGCCCTTGACACATGGAATGAAAAGTTAGCCGAGATATGGCAGCTCATCACCCAATCCCCAGAAACCTTTAAAGGCGGTGCGATATGGAAAGTCATCGTTGACATCCACGGGGCGTTGCAAGCTATCGGGCTTGCCCTGCTCGTGCTGTTCTTTGTGGTAGGCGTGATGCGTACCTGCGGCGACTTCGCACAGGTCAAGAAGCCCGAACACGCCTTGAAGCTGTTCATCCGCTTCGCCCTTGCGAAAGGTGCGGTCACTTACGGCTTGGAGCTGATGATGGCTCTGTTCAAAATCGTGCAGGGCGTGATTTCCGCCATTATGAAAGCCGCAGGCTTCGGCTCGGCACAGAAAACGGTGCTGCCGCAGGAGATTGTGACAGCCGTGGAGGACTGCGGATTTTTCGAGAGCATTCCCCTATGGGCGGTCACGCTGATAGGCGGGCTGTTCATCACGGTGCTGTCGTTCATTATGATAATGTCGGTGTACGGCAGGTTTTTTAAATTGTATCTCTATACTGCCATCGCCCCCGTGCCGCTGTCCTCGTTTGCGGGAGAGCCGAGCCAGAGCGTGGGGAAGAGCTTCATCAAGAGCTACTCCGCCGTGTGCCTTGAGGGGGCAATCATCGTGCTTGCCTGCATCATCTTCTCGGTGTTTGCGGCGTCCCCGCCCGCAGTCAACCCCGATGCGGCGGCGGTCACGATGGTATGGGGCTATATCGGGGAATTGGTATTCAATATGCTCGTCCTTGTCGGTGCGGTCAAAATGGCAGACCGTGTGGTAAGGGAAATGATGGGCTTGTAATTATCCAACAGGAAAGGAAAATTGAAATGAAAAAAGAAACGAAGTATTGCCAGAATTATGATATCCATTTGTTAAATGGAGAAGTCATCGGGGCTTCCGAAGCCTATGACCTGCCTGCGGAAAAAGGGCTGGTCGGAAAATTTGGAAAAGCTGACGATAACGAGATATTTGAAATCGGGGATGCCATTTCTGGATTTGCATATATCCCAAAACGCAGCATCCTCTTTATTTCGACGGGGGATGTCGGGGAGGAGAGGTGCTGATATGGAAGTCAAGATAAATAAGGAAATCCGCAACTACACGGAATCCATGTTCTTCGGGCTGTCAATGCGGCAGTTCCTGTTTTCCGTGCTTGCCTGCGGCGTGGCGGTCGGCTTGTTCTTCCTGCTCCGTGGCAGGTTCGGGACGGAAACATTGAGCTGGATGTGCATCTTGGGGGCTTCCCCTTTTGCGGTCATGGGATTTGTAAGGTACAACGGCATGACCGCTGAGCAGTTTGTGTGGGCATGGATAAAGTCGCAGTTTCTGATGCCGAAGAAGATTTTATTTGTCCCAGAGAATCTTTATTACGAAGCGATGAAGCAGGCACTGGACGCACATGAGAAAGGCTTGCCCGCCGTGCAGGATAAGAAACGGAAAAAGGGAAAACGCAGGAAAAAAAGAACAAAGACAGACGGGCGAAAGCAGCCTAAGAAATCAAGAAAGCGTAAGGAGGTAGACTATGATTAAGACGCTGAAAACGCTGTTTAAGCAGGACAGGGAGAAATTCATTGTGCCGAAGTCGGTGCAGGCGGTCATCCCGTTAAAGACCATGTGGGAGGACGGCATTTTCCTTGTGGGCAGGAATAAATACGCAAAGACATTCAAGTTTGAGGACATCAACTACGCCGTGGCGAGCCGTGAGGACAAGGAAGCGATGTTCCTCGAATACTCGGAGCTTCTTAATGCCCTCGACAGCGGGACGACCACGAAAATCACGATAAACAACCGCAGGCTCAATAAGGCGGATTTTGAGCAGACAATCTTAATTCCGATGGCGGAGGACGATTTGGATAAATACCGCAGAGAGTACAACAAGATGCTGCTCGATAAAGCAACGGGGGCAAACTCCACCGTGCAGGACAAATATGTGACGGTTTCCGTCTGCAAGAAGAACATTGAGGAAGCGAGGAATTACTTTGCCCGTGTCGGGGCTGACCTTATCGGGCATTTCAACCGCTTAGGCTCGAAGTGTACGGAACTGGACGCCAATGACAAGCTGCGTATTTTCCACGACTTCTACCGCACGGGCGAGGAAACGGCGTTCTCCTTTGACATGGCACAGACCATGCGGAAAGGTCACGACTTCAAGGACTATATCTGCCCCGACTCCTTTGAGTTTGAGAAAGATTATTTTAAGATGGGCAACCGCTATGGGCGTGTGATATTCCTGCGTGAGTACGCCGCCTATATCAAGGACAGCATGGTGGCGGAGCTTTGCGAATTAAACCGTAACATGATGCTCTCTGTTGATGTTGTGCCTGTCCCGACAGATGAAGCCGTGCGGGAGGTAGAGAACCGCCTGCTCGGTGTGGAAACCAACATCACGAACTGGCAGAGGAAGCAGAACCAGAACAACAACTTTTCCGCCGTCATCCCCTACGACTTGGAGCAGCAGAGAAAGGAAAGCAAGGAATTTCTGGACGATTTGACGACCCGTGACCAGAGGATGATGTTTGCGGTGCTTACGATGGTGCATACCGCAGACACCAAAGAGCAGCTTGACAATGACACGGAAGCCCTGCTCACGACGGCAAGGAAGCATCTCTGCCAGTTCGCCGTGCTGAAGTACCAGCAGATGGACGGGCTGAACACCGCCCTGCCGTTCGGCGTGAGGAAGATTGATGCGTTAAGAACGCTGACGACGGAAAGCCTTGCGGTGTTTATCCCCTTCCGTGTGCAGGAAATCTACCATAAGGACGGCGTGTATTACGGGCAGAACGTCATATCAAAGAACATGATAATCGCCAACCGCCGCCACCTTTTGAACGGAAATTCCTTTATCCTCGGCGTGTCTGGTGCGGGCAAGTCGTTCACGGCAAAGGAGGAAATGACAAACATCATCCTCACCGACCCCAACGCCGATGTCTTGGTAATAGACCCCGAACGAGAGTACGCCCCTCTTGTAAAGGCGATGCAGGGCGAGGTTATCCACATCTCGGCGACGAGCGACAACCACATCAACGCAATGGACATGAACTCTGATTACGGCGACGGTGCGAACCCCGTCATCTTGAAATCAGAGTTTATTTTATCTTTGTGCGAACAGCTTATCGGCGGGGCAAGCCTTGGGGCAAAGCAGAAATCCATCATCGACCGCTGCACGGCAAGCGTCTACCGCTACTACCAGCAGGGCAACTATATGGGTACGCCGCCGACCTTGCAGGACTTCCGTGAGGAGCTGTTAAAGCAGGACGAGCCAGAAGCGCAGGAAATCGCCCTTGCGATTGAGCTGTTTACGGACGGCTCTCTCAACACCTTTGCCAAGCATACGAACGTGGACACCCACAGCCGCCTTATCTGCTATGATATTTTGGATTTGGGCAAGCAGTTACAGCCTATCGGTATGCTCGTCGTCCTCGACAGCATTTTGAACCGCATCACCCAGAACAGGGCGAAAGGCAGGAACACCTTTATCTTCATTGACGAGATTTATCTGCTGTTCCAGCACGAATACAGTGCCAACTTCCTTTTTACCCTCTGGAAGCGTGTGCGTAAGTACGGGGCGTACTGTACTGGAATCACACAAAATGTCGATGACCTCTTGCAGAGCCATACGGCGAGGACGATGCTTGCCAATAGCGAGTTCATCATCATGCTGAATCAGGCATCCACAGACCGTATTGAGCTTGCGAAGCTTCTTAATATCTCCGATTTGCAGATGAGCTATATCACGAATGTTGGTGCGGGGCAGGGATTATTGAAAGTCGGCAGCTCCCTTGTGCCGTTCGTAAACAAGTTTCCACGCAATACGGAGCTGTATAAACTGATGACGACAAAATTTGGTGAGGTCTAAGAGAGGGGGATTCTTTATGTCAGAGATAAGATTCCGCAATGCGGCTCACCGTGATTTTTTTCTGGAAAACATGATGAAATGCAGGGTAAACGACTGCTACCACAGGGCGTTTTTCTATGTGATGGGGATTGCGGGGGAAACAAGGCAGAACATCAATGCCATGTTCGACTTCAAGACGGACTGCATCAAGCCAGAGGGGATGCACGCAGGATGGCAGACAAGCGGCACGGTCAAAGTCTGTCACCTTGCCTTTAACCTCTGGAACGGTTACGCCGAGGAGGGGCGTGAGAAACTCTTTACACCAGAGGAATTGTTCTGCTGCGAGTTCGCCCCGTATTTCATGGAGGGCATCAAGGCACGGTATCCCGAATATTGCAGGGACTTACCCACGCCCAAGAAGCAAGCGGAGCATACACGGTAACTGAAAATAAATGTCAAGGAATTACCCTGCGGGCATACCTTTATGCCCAAAAGCAGGGCGAGAACAAAGAAACACCCTGCGGGTATCCCTCTATGCCCAGAAAGCAGGGCAGGATTAAGGAAAGGAATAATTTATGAATCTGAAAAACTATAAATGTATTCTATGTATCGCTGCCGCTGTTACCTTTTTAGGAGCAGCAGTTTTTTGCGGCTTTAAGATTTACACCCATTACCAGCAGATAGACGAGCAGACGGAAGCCTTTGCGGAGATTGCCGAGGTTGTGGAGAACGCCGAGCCAGAAGAAGAACCGCCAAAAGATAAGGATACGCCCGTCAGCGAGGGCGAGGATATATTGGCGAAATACAAGGAACTGTATTTGCAGAATGAGGATATGGTCGGTTGGATTGCCATTGACGGAACAGGTATCAACTACCCCGTCATGCAGAGCAGGAACAGCCCGAATTTCTATCTGAAACACAGCTTTGAAAAGGAATACAGCGATTTGGGAGTGCCGTATATCCAAGAGGACTGCGACATCCTCACAAGCGACAATCTGGTTATTTACGGACACCACATCAAAGGCGGCAGGATGTTCGGGGCGTTGGAAGATTACAAATCCAAGAACTTTTATGAGAAGCATAAGACCGTCCAGTTTGACACGCTCACGGAGCAGGCAGAGTATGAAATCATCGCCGTTTTTAAGACCGTGGCGTACAGTTCGGAGGGCTACCGCTACTATGATTTTGTCAATGCGGAAAATGAAAAAGAATTTGATGCCTATGTCGGGAAGTGTAAGGAGCTTGCCTTGTATGATACGGGCGTGACCGCTGAATACGGGGATAAGCTCATTACCCTCTCCACCTGCGAATACTCGGCACAGAACGGCAGGCTTGTCGTCGTGGCAAAAAAGGTAAACTGACATGACCGCAAATCTTCTGGGAAAGGAGGTCGGATTTTATGGCTGATATAAAGACCAGAGATGCGGTTAAAGGCACAATTAAGACGCTTGATAAGGCGGCTGTTGCAGGGGAACGCATGAAATCCGCTTACACCAAGACAAAGGACAAGGCGGAGCAGGGATATTATGCAGAGGGAAATTCCCCCACGGAATATGCCGCCGACAAGGTTTCCCATGCTTCGGGGCGTATCAAGGACGAGGGCATCCACCAATTTAATAAGCAGGGGCAGAAAAACGCTGAAGCCACAAGGGAAAATATCGGTAAGGCAAAGGATAAAATCGCCGACTTTAAGGCAAAGCGGGCGAAGAAAGCCGCAGAGCAGAAAACAATGCGGAATAAGGCAGGACAAAACGCCATGCGTACAATGGGACAGGACGGCTTGCAGGAAATACAAGGGACTGCGAGCCGTCCCGCTGTTTCTGCTACTTCTACCAAGACCGAAACGCCCCAGACGGCGGCAAACTCATTGATAAAGACCAGACAGCAGGGAAAGCGGACGATAAAGACAACCGCCAGAAATGCGGAAAAAACCGTCAAGACCACAGCCAAAGGCACGGTCAAGGCGACGGAAAAAGGCGTGAAAACCGCAAAGGCGACATCCAAGACAGCGATTAAGACCAGGTCGCAGACCGTAAAGGCGGCGCAGAAAACGGCGAAAGCGTCTGCCAAAGCCGCCCAGAAAGCGGCGCAGACAGCGAAAGCCACCGCAAAGGCGACAGCCGAAGCAACGAAAGGCACGGTCAAGGCGACCATTGCGGCAGTTAAGGCGATTATCGCAGGGACTAAGGCGTTGATTTCTGCCCTTATCGCAGGCGGCTGGATTGCCGTCGTGATAATCCTCATCGTCGTCCTGCTTGGGTGCGCCGTTTCCCTGTTCGGGGGCGGCAGCGACAGCACATCCTATACCCCTGTCAGTGCGGAGGTCGAAGCTTACACGCCATTGATACAGAAGTATGCGAAGCAGTACGGAATCCCCGAATATGTGGAGCTTATCAAGGCGGTGATGATGCAGGAATCTGGCGGTAAAGGCAACGACCCGATGCAGGCGGCGGAGGGGAGCTTCAACAAAAAGTACCCCCATCAGCCGAACGGCATCAAAGACCCCGAATATTCCATTGAGTGCGGCGTGCAGGAATTAAAAGCCGCCCTCACATCAGCCGAAGTGGAAAGCCCGATTGACATGGAGCGTATCAAGCTCGCCCTGCAGGGATACAACTTCGGCAACGGGTATATCTCATGGGCAAAGACCAACTACGGCGGCTATTCCTATGCAAATGCGGTGGAGTTTTCCGCAATGCAGGCACAGCGGCTCGGTTGGGAGAAATACGGTGACACGCAGTACCCCGCCCATGTGTTACGCTACTACCCATACGGGCGGGCATTCACAAGCGGAGGAAACCAAGCCATTGTAGAAGTTGCCTTAACACAGCTCGGCAACGAGGGCGGGCAGCCTTATTGGAGCTGGTATGGATTTGGCGGGCGTGTGGAATGGTGTGCCTGCTTCGCATCGTGGTGTGCCGACCAGTGCGGCTATCTGGAAAGCGGAATTGTGCCGAAATTCTCCCTCTGCTCGGACGGCGTAAACTGGTTCAAGGGCAAAGGACAATGGCAGGACAAGGACTATGAGCCGCAGGCAGGCGACCTCATTTTCTTTGATTGGGGGAGCGACGGCTCAATCGACCATGTAGGCATTGTAGAGAGATGCGAGAATGGAACGGTCTACACCGTGGAGGGCAACTCTGGGGATGCCTGCAAACAGCAGAGCTATCCAGTCGGGAGCGGCTCTATCTACGGTTACGGATGCCCAAACTATTAGTTGGGCGGAGCAAAAGGAAACCAGAGGTCAATCCTCTGGCTCTTTTGCTTTACATAGCCCGTTTACAGTTGCTTCAACAACGGACAGTTCTTTGTCATCCAGTCGGTCAAGCATAGCATCCAAACGTCTTCGGATAGAACTTTTCTTTGCTTTTTCCTCAGTATGTATATGTTCGTCAACTGATACATCAAACATTGTGATAAGTTGAAGAAATAGCTCTATGCTTGGATACTGCCCCTCATTTTCAACAGCTTAAAGATGTCTGGGATTATAATCAATAATCTCCGCAAGCTGTTCTCTGGTCACGCCTTGAGCTTTACGGGCTTTTTTGATTGCCAGTCCTAACGGTCTGAAATCAAAGTCAAAATCGTTGTTTCTTTTGTCCATGCGTTCACCACCTGTACTCTGAAAACTTTTACCCTTATATTTTACAGAGGTGTGGTATCCTACTAAACGATGTGAAATCCTATTTGCATAATTGTTGCTATTTATATAAGCGGTTATAATAGATGTAAATTAGCACATAAATGGATGTTCTTTCTAAAATTTCACATTCGCTCCATATTGGAGTGTTAAACTGAAAAAAGAGGTGATTTATATGGCGACATTACTTATTGTTGAAGATGACCGAAAAACAAATGAAGCGATTTGCGAGTATTTGAAATTAGCGGGACACAAATTAATTCCTGCGTATGACGGGGAATCTGCGCTGCAATGTTTTAGCAATAGCAGGATTGACTTAATTGTACTTGACATTATGCTTCCAAAAATATCGGGGCTTTCTGTTTTGCATGAAATCAGAGAAAAAAGTTCTGTCCCGATACTTATGCTAACAGCAATAGGGGACGAATATACACAAGTTTCCAGCTTTGACGGACAGGCAGATGACTATATCGTAAAACCCTTTTCCATGATTTTGTTAGGGCGGCGCATTACTGCACTTTTAAGAAGAAGCGGAAAGGGGATTTTACCAGATACAATCGAATTTGGAAATGTAATTGTAGATTTTTTAGGTTATACAGCAAAAGATGACAATGGAAAAATCGACGTTACTCCAAAAGAGATTGACTTGCTGAAATTGTTTGTGGAGCATAAAGGACTGGTTCTGACCCGTTCTCAGATACTTGACGATTTATGGGGCGACAGCCATCCTATTATTGACAGGACAGTAGATACTTATATAAAAAACCTGCGAAAAAAACTGCATCTTGACTGCATTGTTACTGTAAAAGGAATTGGATATAAATATGAGGTGGACTAATATGGCACGAATAAAAATATTTCCTAAAACATTTTTATATACATTGAGCGTCTTGATATTTATTGTAATAACTGCACATGGCATCATGTATGTTCTTGCCCCGCAAATATCTTTAGGGCTTGTTGGCGAGAAAGGAATGGAACTGGACGGATTTTTCGTCAGTACGGACGTAGATGCCTCACAGTTTGTAACATTTACGATAAAACGTGCCCTGCCTGTTTCTGTTTCCTGTTGTATCGTGATTGCCATTGTCTGTGCTGCACTTTTTTCCAGAAGCATAACACGAAATATTTGTCATTTATCAGAAACAGCGCAGCGCATGACAAAAATGGATAAATCTGCGATATGTTCTGTAACTTCGGGAGATGAAATTGAAGATTTGGCAGAGAATATCAATAGCCTTTATAGGAATTTGCTGAAGGCAATCCATAATCTTGAATTAGAAAAAAAGTATGTGCAGGAAAGCGAGAAATTGAAAATAGATTTTTTACGTGCGGCTTCCCACGAATTAAAAACGCCTGTTACTGCTTTAAACGCCACTCTTGAAAATATGATACTTGGAGTAGGAAAATATCAAGACTATGACGTATATCTGCCAGAGTGCAAAGAAATAACAGAACAGCTTTCCGAGATGATACATGAAATTTTAGAAACATCCAAAATGAATATTACAAATGAAGAAAAACCGACCGAAATAAATTTGCCAGAACTGCTCACAAACCTTTGTGAGCCATATAAACTGATTGCCGCTGCAAACGAGATAAATTTTTCTGTCTGCCTGCCACAACATTTTACAGTCAGTATACCCATTTCCTTATTTGAAAAGGCAGTTTCTAATATTCTTGCAAATGCAGTTGCATATACAGAAAGCGGGAAGCTGATTTCTGTTTCTATGGATGGCAGAAATCTTGTTGTTGAAAATGAATGTGTCCCTGTTCGTCAATCCGAAATCCCCCGGTTGTTTGAGCCATTTTACCGTCTTGATTATGCAAGAAGCAGAGAGCAAGGAGGAAATGGCTTAGGCTTGTATATTGTGGACACTATTTTTTCTGCACTTTCTATTCCATATACATTTCAAGCGAAAGACAATCCGCAAAGAATGTGTTTTACTATATATTTATGATGAAAAACCCTCCGATGTTTCGGAGGATTTTTTTCTTCCGTTTATTTTTCACAGATATTCCATATACGTTCCATATAGGAATGTTATTTTAATATTGTGTTCAAAAAATAAAAAACGGAGGTATCAATATGAATTTTTTAAAACGGGCAATGTTATATGTTACTCGAAAAAAAGGGAAAAGCATAGTGCTTTTTTGTATATTGCTTATTATGGCAACCTTTGTCTTGTCGGGATTGTCTATCGGGAAAGCTACAAAACAAGCACAGCAAAATCTGCGTCAAAGCCTTGGCGGTTCTTTTCATGTCTGGACGGACTACACAGATAATAACCCCTATCTGCATAAAGAATCGGACGAGGATGAAAGTGGAGGGACTGGATATATCATGTATTCCACAGAGCAGTTATCCTCTGATATGGTGAAAAATATCCGTGATATAGCAGGAGTGAAATATTGCGATGCATTTGATGAAACATTACTGGATTTTGAACAGTTGTCTTTTTTCAAGGGGACAATTCCTTTGGAGGAAGAATTAGGGAATAGCACGACTACGGTAAGTCTATGGCGTTCCGAAGAACACAATTTGTTTACAAATGGTGTTGTCAAACTAACGGAAGGCAGGCATATTACAGAAAAAGATACGGGGAAAGCAATTATTTGTAAAGATTTGGCTGATAAAAATGGCTTAGGGATAGGCGATATGCTGAAAACGAGGTCTATGGATGGGCGCAGCATGACACTGGAAATCGTTGGATTGTTTACAGCAATGGAAACAGAAAAAATCGGCAAGAATATAGAGGGCTATAATAAAATACAGAATCGGGTGTTTATAGATATAGCGTCGGCAATTCTTATCGAGAACACCCCTGCAGTTCAGGGATTTTCAGAAGTTTCAATTACCATAAACGACCCAGAAGAAATGGATGAAATTATCGAAAAAGTGAAAAAGACGCCTGGATTTAAAGAGGATGGATTTACGATTGATACGGACAATGAAACTTATGAAAATACGGCTTCCTCTCTGGAAAGTATGGATAAACTGGTGATAGGTCTGCTGATTGCGGCTATCCTTGTCAGCGTTGTAATCTTATCGCTTATTCTTACTCTATGGGGAAAATCACGTGTCCGTGAAACAGGTGTGTTCCTCTCGCTTGGCATAAAAAAGACAGACATTATAGGGCAATATCTGACAGAAGTATTGCTGATTGCAATCGTTGCTTTTGGGATTTCCTTTTTTACAAGTAATATGGTTTCAAACCGTATCGCCGATGTGCTTTTACAACAGGATATACAGAATAAAATAGAAGAACCGAATGACGTGCAGCAAGATGACATTGCGATAGAATCGTTTGAAAGTACAGCATTAGGAGGTGTAGACAATATAGAATTGAGCGGTGCAGAAAATACAGATTATTTGGAAACGGATATTGAAGTTTCTGTAAGCATAGAAAATTTATTACAGTTATATCTTGTTGGATTTGTAATTATCATTGTATCTGTTATGATATCGTCTATTGCGGTCATGCGTTTGAAGCCGCGTGAAATTTTATCCCGCATGAGTTAGGAGGAGAAAAAGATGACAACGCTAATATGTGAAAACGTAACATATCAATATGAAAAAGGCTCAAAGGTCTTAGAACATATAACAACTCAATTTGAAACAGGAAAAATGTATGCGATACTTGGCGCATCTGGTTCTGGGAAAACGACCCTGTTATCATTGATAGGCGGTCTTGATATTCCACAGGAAGGAAAAATTATGTTTCATGACAG
Source organism: Lachnospiraceae bacterium M18-1 (assembly GCA_000403295.2). Taxonomy (GTDB): domain Bacteria; phylum Bacillota; class Clostridia; order Lachnospirales; family Lachnospiraceae; genus Schaedlerella. Next base: position 976,342 of record KE159610.1, read on the forward strand.
GGATATATCGGAGCAGGGACTTGAATACCATAGGCGCAATCATGTTTCTGTCATATTCCAGAATTACAATCTTATTGATTATATGACGCCGATTGAAAACGTAAAATTGACTGCAAAACAGGACGCCCTGCCAATATTAAAGCAGCTTGGATTGACGGAGGATGAAGCAAAACGAAATGTAATGAAACTGTCGGGAGGACAGCAGCAGCGTGTGGCAATCGCCCGTACACTGGTATCGAATGCCCCTGTTATTTTAGCGGATGAACCAACGGGAAATTTAGACAAAGATACTGCCGCAGAAATTACGGGGATTTTGAAAAATTGCGCCCATCAGATGAATAAATGCGTAATTATTGTTACCCACTCCAACGACCTTGTAAAACAAGCGGATACCGTTTTTCAGTTAAAAAAAGGCAGGTTGCTTCAAATATGAAATACGAGTGGATATATTGTCCGATTTGCAAAAAAAAGACGCATAACAAATTTAGGGAAGATACTGTTTTGAAAAACTATCCGCTTTATTGTCCAAAATGTAAACGGGAAACGATAATTAACGCAAAAAATATGCAAGTATTTATCATCACAGAGCCAGACACATAGATGCAGAGCCGATGAATGTGTGGAATGAATGAAACCACAGTTTATCGGCTCTGCATTTTACTTAATTAAATGCAGATACGTCCACCAAATAAAAAAAACGGCGATTTGGTGGGCGGTATTGCTATGCCCGAAAGACTTAACAAGCACTCTCCAAACCTGTTTTAAGTTTGGAGGGATTTTTATTGCCTGCAAATAGCAAATTCTATTTACACATATCATATCGGGGATGGGTGGACAGCCTGTTAAAAAAATCCTTGTCAGTGCAAGGGGGCTTTCTATCCAAGAAGTAGAAGTCAAATCTCTACATATAAGAACCAATATATCTAAAAACCGTAAAGGCACGACAGCCCTTGCGGTTTTTCTTTTGTCGTTTTTTGTCGGAATACGCCGCAGGGCTGTTTCTAGCGTGGGATGCCGTTCTCCGCCTTTCAATCTGGATTATCCAAAAAAAATTCAGATTGGAGGTAACGGATTATGGCGTACAACAAAGCCAGAGAAGAAAGAAAATGGCGGCTATGGAAAGAAGCCGAGGAAAAGCAGCTTAGGAGCTTGGGTGTCAGTGAGAACGATATTGAAAAGCTCCGTGTCCATGATTGGGCGGTATTCAATTCCGACAGACGGTACTATGAGAAATTGCAGGATGCAGGTACATATCTTGAGGAAGTGGCAGAGGACACAGCACAGCCCGAAGCAAAAACGGTTGAGGAATTTTTGGACAGTATTGAAAACCAGCGGCTCTATCAAGTCTTGATTAAGGTGGACAGGCTTACCATCCAGATTGCCTTATGGAAAATGGATGGTTACAGCAGCATGGAGATTTCAGAGAAATGCGGCTTATCTGTAAGTGCAATTAACTTCCGTGTCTGGCATCTCAGAGAAAAATTAAAAAATATTTTATAACCATCTAATATTTAGAGGGTTCCCATCGGCTACTGGGTGAGAGGACAAAAAACTCTCACCCAGTTTTCCTATGTGTGGCGAAAACAGGGCAGCTCTTTGACAACCGAATATCCATTCACCAAATACATTCTCTTTGTGGCTGTAATAAGCATAAGCGTGTGCAGCGGTACGCCATGCCCCGCCGAAAGGCGGCAAGCGGAAAATACCGACTGAAAATATCGGGCAGCTCCCGATTCCGCCATGACACACAAAGAGGACAATGATACTCCCGTCCAGCCACAGTCCGAGCGGTAACCAATCCGCCGCAGGCAATGGGGGCGGCTCTGTCAGACCGACAGTTGGGGTGCAACTCCCGTGGCGTCAGTCCGCTGCTGACCGTTTGGTGACTTCCCTTGCGTTATCACGCATCAGCATTTTCGGGGTGTCGGGGACAAATAGAAAATGCTCTCTATTCATAATCAAGCCAGATGCAGGGCGGTCAATGGAAAATGGTTTTTTCACACTCTCCCGACCTTAAACACTCCCCTGCGTCTGGCTGTTACATAGGCGGCGCATACCGCCTAAATTTCACAGGAGGTTCACATAACATGGAAAGAACATATAAAAGGGGCGATATGTACTACGCCGACTTGGGGAAAGGGATAGGCTCGGAGCAGGAGGGCTACCGCCCCGTCCTTATCATCCAGAATAACAGAGGCAACCGCCACAGCACTACCGTCATTGTCGCATCCATCTCAAGCAAGGTTGATGTAAAGCCGAAGCTGCCCACCCACTACTTTATCGACGCTGAATGCGGCTTGCAGCTCCCTTCCATCGTGCTTCTTGAACAGCTACGCACGGTCAGCAAGCAGCGGCTTGAGGGGTATATCGGACGGCTGGACAAAAAACATATCCGTGGCGTAAACCATGCGCTGGCGGTCAGCATCGGTCTTATCTCCCCCGTCCCAAACAGGCTTCAGCTCTGCTTATGCGGCACTTGTGCGGACAATTTTTACAGCACGGGGGCTTACGTCCTGCGAAGGCTTGACAAAGGGCAGACTGAGAAAGACGTCTGCACATACTGCAACCAGCGGATGGGCTTTGATTATGAAGTCATCCCGAAAACAGACGGGCGGGAATGACCCGCAGGAAAGATGGGAGGAATGGCATGGAAACAATTCCAGAAAGGGGACATATTACCCACAAAGGGGCTTGCAGCGGTGCAGGCTCTTTCCCTCATCAGAGGGAAACCTTTGACGCAAAAGACAACATCCGTGTTGTCAGCATCTTCAACGGGGCGAGGACGGCAAGCGAGGTCATCCACCAAGCGGCTGTCAAAAAAATCCTATATGAAAACCCGTATGCATGACGGAAACAGCAGGCGCACATTTGACCGTGCCGTTACAGCCTTATATACTGTAAGCGTAGGTTACACTTTCCTGCTGTTTCCCAAAAAGGAGGCATTTATTTATGAGAGAACAGCAGAATTATACCGCAGGGATTTATTGCAGGCTGTCTTCCGAGGATTCTGCCGAGCATGAGTCCATGAGCATCGGAAACCAGAAAGCGATGCTCAGCGACTATGTGAAAAGGCAGGGATGGGAAGTCGGGGATATTTATATCGACGACGGGTACTCTGGGACGAATTTTGAAAGACCAGATTTCAAGCGGATGATAGGCGACATCGAAAACGGCAAAATCAACATGGTTGTCGTAAAGGACTTATCAAGGCTTGGACGGAACTATATCATGTGCGGACAGTACACCGAGATTTACTTCCCCGAAAAGGGCGTGCGCTTCATTGCGGTGAATGACAATGTTGACACCATCAATAACACGGGCAGCATGGACATCACGCCTTTCAAGCACATCCTGAACGACATGTACGCAAAGGACATCTCCACAAAAATAAAATCCTCGCTGCACATGAAAGCGATGCGTGGCGAGTATCTGGGTGCGCTCGACCCTTACGGGTATGTCCGTGACCCGAAAGACAAGCACAAGCTGCTTGTCAATGAGGAAACAGCCCCCATCGTGAAACGCATCTTTGAGATGTGTGCGGGCGGCATGGGTTCAAGGAGCATAGCGACCACCCTTAACAATGAGGGCGTACTCTCCCCCGCAGAGTACAACCGATTTAAAAACCATGACCCAGAGAAAGACGGGGCTTTTGTCCGTAAACGCTACTGGTGTCAGACATATATCCGAACCATGCTGCAGAATGAGATGTTTATTGGGAGTATGGTGCAGGGCAGGCAGTACACACCGTCCTACCGCACAAAAAAACGGGTGAAGAATGACAGGGAGGATTGGATTGTCGTCAAGGGTATGCACGAACCAATTATCTCCGAGGAATTGTTTGAGCAGGCGCAAAAAGCACTCCACTCCCGCAAAATCCAACCCCGTAAGGACAGCCCACACCATGTAGACCCCGATGTTTTCTCTGGGCTGTTCCGCTGCGAAGCCTGCGGGACTGCGATGCGGAAACACCGCACACATAACGGGAAATATATCTATTATGTATGCGGACGCCACCACCAGCAGGGGAAATTCGCCTGCTCAAGCCATTACATCAACTGCGATGTGATTACCCGCCTTGTTCGTGAGGACATAAAAAGAAACGCCGTCCTGTTCGCAGAGGATACGGAACGGGCTGTCAAAGAACTGACAGAAAAGAAATGCTCCGATGACCAGAAAAAACTGTCGCAGATGAAATCCGAGCTGACCGCTTCGAGGAATCAGCTTGCAGGGCTTGACGCAAAGCTCCGACGGGCGTATGAGGACAACCTTTCTGGCAAGCTGCCAGACCACATTTTCACGATGCTTATTGGGAATTACGATGAAGAAAAAGAAACATTGCAGCGAACCATCCGTGAACTGGAAAAACGCATTGACGCTTCCAATGCCGCAAGGTCTGACGTGGAGCGTTTCTCAAAGCTAATCCAAAAATACACCAGTTTTGAGGAACTCGACAATTTCATGCTCCATGAGTTAATTGAGAAAATCACAATCTACGAAACCCCCAACATGGGGCGTTACCGCAAAGGGAAAGAGAAAATCGTTACGATTAACTATAAGTTTGTGGGGGCGTTACAGTAAACGCCCTTTATACCAAAATGAACACTCGTCATCGTTGCTTAACCGGCAGTAGATGCCCACGTTGTATGTTGTATCCATCATCTTTCTTTTACCTCCCGACCATCTCAGAATCCATACCTCGTGCGGCAAAATGGCTCCGCAGGTTTTACCCTGCATGAATATCTTACCGGAGAATCCACCGCCGCGCAATGAAACGGCAGGCCGCGAGGCTTTCTGTTATTTGGAACCGCTGGCAGCTGGAATGGCTTCCGACATGGCGCGTCTGACTGCCAGCTGTTCCAGCGTCTTTCCCAGGTCCTTTTCTCCCGAAAAAAAGCTGGTGACGCGATAAATGGTTTTCCCGATCCGCACCTCTTTGTAGGAGCTTGTCGGGGTTGTCTGTTTGGTCATAAAGACGCACCTCCGTTCAAAAATTGTTTTTGCTCTATGGTTAAAAAGCAGCCGTATCGAAAGATAAGGGCGGCGGTTGCCGCTGGATACCGTCCGGTACGGCTGCTGCAATTCTGTTTGGATGGTTCGTCATATTTGCCACGCCCCCTGACGACGGGGACATAACAGGCCGCTCCCGGCAGAGCTGTCATAACTCCGCAGCGCCGTTTTTCTCGTGCGCCGCAGGGTTCCCCCCAAGTCTTTGGCGGGCCGTGAGGAAGTATCTTTAAGCCCCCGCACCATCATCGCGCCCGGAACGCCATCTCCGGGTTTAAGGCTGGACGTAGATCGCTCGGATTGCCTGTCTGTCATCACCTCCTGCAAGCAACCGTCCTGGCGGCGCGCCTTTTCCGCTTCGATACGGGTTATGTACCTGTTATGCCGTATATTCAGTTGTCAAGCTGCAATGAGGGGCAAGAGGACTTGTCCCTTCAATGTGTAGGCATTGGGAAAGGCGATTTGTTAAGCCTTTTTCAAAAAAATCTTGATTTTATTTATTCGCTGTGTGATTGCGCTCCGGGAACAGTTCCACAGCCTTGCGACATCGGCCTGCCGGTATCCGTCCACAATGAGCAGGGTCAGCAGTTCCAGATCGTCCTCCGGCAATTTGCAGAGCCGCCGGTACAGCAGTTCATCCTCCAGGGAGGACAGCCAGCCAAACCGCCGGAAATCCACATCGCCGGTGTCCCAGGTGCAGGACAGGGATTCAAATTTTCGGAACAGGCAGGACTGCTCGCTCTCGTCCTCACACTGTTCGCTGGGAAGGGCCTGTACGCGGTTCTGATAGGTCCGCTGGCTGCAAAACCAGGTCCAGTCATATTCCTTCATGGCCGCGATCTGCCTATCGTCCATACCGGCTGCGCGGTATTCCTGTTCCAGCCGGGTCCATTCTGCATCAAACTTCCTTTTTTCGTATCCATAGTGAAATCCCATAGTTTTCCTCCATTTCGATTCAGGCGTGGTTGACGGGTGAATCGAATAGAGGCGGGGACCGGCAGCTGGGTCCCCACAAACAATGGAACCTATGAAATTGTCGGGCTATGCAGAAAAAGCGCGGGGCAGGGGGAGGTTTGTCGTTTCTCTTTCCCCATACAGTGCGCTTTTTGTCTTTTTTGCCAGAATATCCCTTCTTTTTGCCGAAAAAGGGCAGACAAAAACAGGGCGCAGATGATTGTTGCATCATCTGCGCCCTGAACGTATCGGTTATTCTGTTATTCAAGCCTCTGCCCCATAAGGGCAGAGATAGATCAAAAGGGACGTTTACGCATAGACGGCCTCCATAAAATTAACCGCTATGCGACAAAGAAGGATTGGGTCAGCCGGGATTGCGGCACCTAATTACCTCACAACGGTATTCGGTTGTATCGCTTCAGGAATCTCCAAGGCTGATGCCGCTCCTTTCCCGTCCTATTTTCTGGCCCCGTCCGAGCCGATGGTGTAACCGTCAATGGTGGTATTGACCGCCATTGAACCGTCCGAATAGAAATAGTACCATTTACCGTCAATCTGTTTCCAGCCGCCAGTAAACATCCAGCCGTTACTGTCCAGCCAGTACCATTTTTTATCGTCTTGCAGCCAGCCGGTGGCAGGTTTCCCGTTTTTCATGTACTGCCAGGAGCCGCTATGATTCTGTACCCATCCCTGGGCGGTCTGCGGGTCAATGACAATCTCCACAAACCGCCGCAGGACGGTAGCGACCTCGGCGCGGGTGGCGGTTCCTTTCGGGTCAAAGCGGTTGCCGCCTTTCCCCGCCATGATACCCGCCTGCTGCATGGCTTTGACCTCCTTTGCCGCCCAGCCGCTGATCTGCGCGTTGTCCGCAAAGGTCACAGCTTCATGGGCAACCGGCAGGTCATAGCCCAGCTTTTTCGCGTAATTTGCCATAATGACCGCCATCTGTTCCCTGGTGATATTGGTGTCCGGGGAAAAGGTGGTGGCGGTAGTGCCGTTTACAATGCCTTTTTCTGCCGCCCAGTTCACATAAGGGGCGTAGTAGGCATCTGCTTTCACATCGGTGAATTTCCCGGTTTTGTAGCTGTCCGGGTCAATGCCTGCCAGCCGCCCCAAGGCGGTGACAAACATCCCCCGCGTCATGCCCATATTGGGGCTGAACTGGTTGTTTCCAGTACCGGTGAGCAGCCCCCGGCTGGCTACAAAGATGATGTTATCCTCCGCCCAATGGTTCTTAATGTCCGTAAAGTCCGGGGCAGGGTTCTTGTAGCCTATGCCGTAGATGCTGAAATGCCCGGCTTCAAAGACAACCGTACCCAGGTCAGGGTCATAGCTGGATCTTGTCAGCCATTCCACCTTGCCCTTGCCATCCACATAGACCGCATAGAGATTTCCGGCCTGCTCCTCCTTTGCCGGAGCATAAGGCAGACGGACAGCGATGGTGTGGCCGTCAAAATCGGTAATCGGCGTTTCCTTTCCACCGGCGAGATACACCAGCGACAGGTCATAGACCGGCCTTGTGCCGATGGCAGCTTTGGCCTCCTTGGACAAGCTGGCCTGACTAATCTGTTTTACCCGGAGGATAATGTCGCCGTTTGCTGATGCCGTATCCAGCCATTTCAGCAGGCCGGCATCCATTCCCTCCACAATTACGCCCTCAATATTGATTTCCAGCCGTTTTACCTTCTCCCGGACAAGGGTATCCAAAGTTTGGGCCTTGATTGTCACGCTGAAAGAGGTCTGGCCCTTTTGGGGGCTGACAGGAATGACAACCGCCACGCCGTTTGCGGTATTGCCGTTCTTTTTCGCATCGTTCTTTGCCGCGTTGATGGCGGACTGGACAGCGCCGTTATCCAGTGCCACATTCCCGTTTTTATCCGGTGCTGCCGGTTTGGTCTGGCTGGTGGTAGGAGTGTCCGGCTTGGTTTCGTCGGGACGTGCTACAATCGTGGAGCCGCCGCCGGAGGAACCATTGTCACCGCTGGAAGAACCGTTGCCGCCGGACGAGGAACCTCCCCCGCTGCCGGAACCGCCAGAGTTTCCGCCGCCGTTGCTGTTTTTTACAAATACTGCTTTGACGGTCACATTAGTGTCGGGCATGGTAAAGCTGTTGTTGCTGATTGTCACGCCGCCGGAAATCACTTGCCATTCCTTGAAGCGATAGCCGCTGTCCGGTGTGGCGTTCAGGGTGATTTTTGTCCCTTTCTCCGCTGATGTCGGAGAAGCGGAAGCTGTGCCGCCGGTTCCAGCCTGC
>KE159610.1:985253-1037959 GCA_000403295.2 Lachnospiraceae bacterium M18-1
CCTTTCTCCGCTGATGTCGGAGAAGCGGAAGCTGTGCCGCCGGTTCCGGCCTGTACTGTTATGGTATATTTGGCAGGCGGCAAGGGTTTACTGGTAATTGTCAGGGTTCCGTTCTCATAGACGATTCTGTCTTTGTAATTACCGCCCTCCGGGACTTCCGCTCCGCTGGCCGTGACCGTCACAGAGCCGGTTTTGGAGGTATCCGGGGCTTCGGCATAGGCTACGGTTGGCGGGGTTTTCAGGTTTTCACCTTGAACAAGGCCCGTGATGTTACAGTCTGCCGCAGAGAATACGGGGGCAGTTTCCCCCACATAAATCGTTTTGCTTGGGGCGGTAACTCTGATTTCCGCCTGTTCAATCACAACGGGAATCGTTGTGCTGCCAATGTATTTGCCGCCGTCCACAGCGACCACAAGCGAGTAGTCCCCTGCGTTGACGGGGGCTGTGACGCTGCTCCATGTGTAGGAAACCAGCGCGTCGGTGACAACTGTGCCGTCCAGCTTTTTGACAACCGGGGTGCCGGTATAGTTGACCGGCTGGCCGTTATACACCCGCCCGGTCACGCTGATACCGCTGATCTCTACGGGGATTTTGTCGGTGACGGTCACGGTGGCTGTCTTGGTGGCAGCGGTGTATTTGCCGTTTACAGCGTCGGTGCTGGCGGTGACGGTGATAACCGTGTCCTTTTTTGTCCCCGCCGGGATGGAGAATTTGCCGTTTGTAATCGTCTGCGGGGTTCCGCTCCCGATCTGATAGGTCAGCGTGATATTCTCAGGGATGCCCTCCTTAAAGGTCGCGTCGTGAGGGTTCTCCACCGTACAGGTCACAATGACATCTTCCCCCGCAACCTGATAGGCGGGAACGGTCAGGGTGATCTTCGGCGCGGCGGGGTTCACGGTGACGCTGGTATCAACATTCGCCGGGGTATTGTAATTTGCGATGTCGCTGGGGGCAAAGGCCACAGGGAAAGTCCCGGTTGCCGTAGGCCGCGTGTCTCCGTTGGCCCAGCTCCAGGTTCCGGCAGTGGCGGCATTCCCGTGGGGATTCTTCGCCTCGCCGCCCGTCAGGGCGCTGTCGAACAGCTTCTGTCCGTACTCAATGGCTGATGCCGCAGGCGCGGTCAGGGAGGGCGTGGCCTTGGCAACGATCACGGACACATTCACTGTCGCAGTGTCATAGTTCGCATCATCCGGTGTGAAGGTCACGGAGTATTCCGCCGTCCCGGCGTTGGGCTTGGTGTCAGGAGCTGTCCAGGTAAAACGCCCCTCAGTATTGCCCGTGCCGCCCGTCAGCTTGCTGTCGCTCAACGCCTGCCCGTAGGTAATTCCGGAGGCGGCGGGGGCCTGGGTGATTGTGCTGCTGACCCTGGTAATGGTTCCAGTGGCGTTCACTGTGCCATTGGAGAGCTGATAATTTTTTGCTGTGGCACTCTCTTTGAGGGCCACAGTGACGGTGACGGACTTGTTCTCTCCAGCATCCGCGCTCCCAAATGTGCCGGTGGCGGTGTAGTCCGTACCGAGGGCCAGCGTTTCGCCGTTCACCAGCCCGGTAAAGGTCACGGTCTCCACGGTAGCCGAGTCGGTTTTATCGTAGGTCTTGGGGGTAATGTCCGCACCGGTGGCGGTCAGGGTGGCCTTGCTGATGGTTACATTCAGTGTGGCTGATGCCGCCTCCATGCTGTCGGTTTCCTTAATGCTGGCGGTGAGGGTGTAGGTTCCTGCGTCTTTCGGTGTGGCGCTCCATGTAAAGGTCACATCATCATAAGACGCGCCGGTGATGGTCAACTGCTCCGCCGTGGGCTTGGCAACCGTCTGACCGTCATAGACCTTGCTGGGGTTATAGCCGCTGACAAAGGCGATTGTGGGCTTGGACTTTTGAATGGTCAGAGTTCCCGTCTGATAGTTGATCTTGTAATTATCAGTCACATTCTTGCCGCTGGCATTTTGGATTTGAGCGCCGGAGGGCGTGATGTCCGTGCCAGAGGCGGCGAGGGTGACGCTTTGCAGCGTATCGCCAGTGCAAAGGGTGGTATGCGTTACCTGATCTGTCCCCTGGGTGATGCTCTCGTTGTAAGTAATGGTCTGGTCCTTGGCCGTGATGGTCAGCGCAGCCTTTCCGATAGAGAAGATCTTTTTCACTTCCCCGGTAAAATTGTCGCTGGAAATAGTCACAGTAGCTGTTCCGGCGTTGATGTTGTCGGCGTAGATCACCGTATAATTCCCTGCCGCCAGTGTTTGCCCGTCCACGGTGACAGTGATGCCGGGTTCCTGGGCTGTGCCGGTGTAAGTCAAATCCTCCGCGCCGTTCAGCGTAACCGCCAGCTTCGCCCCGCAGGAGCAGGCTCCGTTGGTGAACGTACAATTCTCGCTATCCTTTTCGTGGCCGCAGAAGGTGCAGACCTGACTGTGAGCGGTGGTTCCTTCTTCGTGGGCATATTTATAGGAGTGTTCGCACTCCCGCACCGTGAAGGGACCGCCTTTCAGCAGCCGCACGGCCAAATCGTTGTCGCTGAGCCTGTTTCCATCCGGGCCGTAGACAAAGTAGCCCTCCGCAATCATCGTGTTCACATACACGCTGGCATTGGCACTGGAATATCCCCGAAAAACTGTGTCGCCAGAATTTGTATTGGAAAATGTGCCGCCGCTGATTTCTATTTGGGAGGTTGCCCAGGTTAATTCTACTGCGGCCCGCTCACCGCTGAAACTGCCGCCATTGATATAGATCTGCGATCCAGTTCCAGTTACAGATACGCTTGTCAAGGAGGCTGTGACTGTGCCGCCGTTAATCTGAGCTGTGCCGCTATCATATACGGCTATTCCGTTTTCTCCGTCAGCTTGAACCGTACCGCTGTTCAGCGTAAACGCGCCTCCAGCGACCGAAATTCCCCGGTTGCTGCTTGTAAGGACCACGCCATCCGCCATCTCCAGAATGATATTCTTGCCAGTCCTTACTTCTAAGTTTTTGGAAATGTTCGCGCTGAGCATCAGCCGGACCGTGGCGGGTTTATCCGCGCTGGAGTTGGTGGCAGCGTAAGCCCACGCATCGGTCAGCTCTGTAAACGCCTTGTCCTCCGCGCCCTCAATACTGACAATGGCGACCTCTCCCGCCGAAAAGCCGCAGACCGTACAACGCTGATTCTCATCCCAGGTGTGCGCTTCGCTCTGCTTATACCGGCAGACGGAGCAGGTGTGGCTGTGGTTCTCCGCCCCATCAGCCTTCCAAGCGCCGTAAGTGTGCGCCGTCCGGTCCATTTCCCATTTGCAAAGCCAGCAGAGATGGTAGTGTCCATTATCGTCTTGACGCCAGGATGACTCCGGGGAGTGCGTACCGACTTCTTTATGACCGCAGGCCGTACAGCTGTGGATATGACTGTTTGTGTCCCCCGGCTGGTAAGGACCATAGGTATGGCTCTCGCTTTTCGCATAGCCGCAGTTGTCCAGGCAGCTCTGCGTATGGACATCCCCGGCGTCCACCCATTCGCTCCCGTATCTGTGAAGAACGCGCATAGCCTTTTCGCCGCAGATCGAACAGTTGATGTAATGATAGTCTTCGTCACACTGCTGATACCCCGATATTTTGTGATTGCCCATTGCCGTGGCTCCGCAGTCCGGGCATTGGCCTGTGTGGATATTGGTCATAGGCGTCCACTTCCAGTTGTGGGGCGCGGTCTCCGCTTTGCCGCAGTCCGTGCAGGTTTTGGTGTGGGTATCGCCGTTGTCCGTCCATTTGAAGCTGTGCGCCCTCGTCTCTGTCTGGCCGCAGACCTCGCAGGTCCCGGTGTGCGTCTCATCGCCATTGTCCTGCCAGTGGAAGCTGTGCGCACCGCGTTCCTCCGCGCCGCAGACTGTGCAGGAACGGATGTGGCTGCCGTTTTCGTCGCTCCAATCGCCGTAGGTATGGGCCACGGGTTCCTGTACCCAACCGCACTCGCAGGAAAACTGATGCTTCCCGTTCCCCAGGTCCTTGAACTCCGTAAAGCTGTGGGGCGCTGCAGAAGAAAGCTGCTTATTACAGCCCCGGCAGATACTCTGGTGTTCCGTATCGTTCTGTTCCCATCTTGCGGAGGAATGATCGCACACGCCAATCGTGACTGAATCAGTCAGAGTGGATGTTTCCGGGTAATCAATCAGACTGCCGCTTTCGTTGTAATAAGCGCAGCCCGCTCCCAGAAGTGACGAGACGTTGATTCGATTATATGAGGAGTCCAAAACTTTAATAGCATATTCTCCGCCGGAGATGTTACCACCGCTGAGAGCGACACTGCTTAGACCGGACTCACCCATACACCATACCCCTACGCCGTACTCAGAGCCATACACCGTACCGCCGGTCATCGTCAGTTTGGAGTTGCCATACACATAAATGCCATTTCCAGCAGATGTGGAAACATTCCCTCCGCTGATGTTGGCAGAGCCTCCGCTGGTTATACCGATGCCCTCCGCGCTCCCGTTAACCGTTCCTCCAGTAACCGTCAAGGAGCCGCCATCCACTTCAATACCAGCTCGACCTATTACCGCTCCGCCGCTGATGACGGCGGTCGTACCAGGCCTTACAAGCAAGGTGCATGTTCCGGCATCTGAAGACGTATTTGTAATTGTGCCGTCTGTCAGGGTAAATTTACCTTTTACCCCAATAGTGGTTAAGCCAGAGGCTGTCCCCGCATTTGAGGTTATGGTATAACTGCCGCCCCGCAGCTCAATATCGCTGCCAGCGTTTACCGTAAGGGCACTGTACCCCATGGCGCTATATACATCCACATCTTTATGCAGGGTGAGGACGGCCTGCCCGCCGCTGTTGGCTGCGTCCCAGGCTTCCTTGAAGGTTGCGTAGGTTGTCGTTACTCCGTTGATCTCCACCGTGGCCGCGCCATCCGCCGCCAGCATGGGTGCGTTGGCCCCATCCAGTACCCCTTGCAGCGCGTAGCAGCGGGAAAGGTCGATCTGCTCCTGTTCGTCCTCTGTCAGCACTGAAAACAAAGCGAGGATTTCGTCAAGCTGCGCCCGCACCTCGTCCGCATTATCCTCCGTCACTTTACCCGGCAAGGCGGCAATCAGTTCCTCAACAGGGCAGACGCGGCACTCATAGGTACACGGGCTGCCCTCGCTGTCCTCTGACGCGGGCTGGTAGCCGCAGGCATCATCATGTTCCCGATGGTGCTTGCAGATGCTGGTATCTTCCGGCTGTGCCATATCTTCTTCCACAACTTTCCCCTTACAGTCTGACAGGTCGGCATCTTCTGCGCCGCAGACCGGGCAGTCAGGATTGATCTGACCCTCTGTACAGAGGGTCAAACAAGAGCAATGCTCTTGTTTGACGATTCCTGTTTCCGGTTCCTCGTCGGCTTCGCCGCTGTCCTGCGGATTGCAGATTTCACACACATAGGTGCATGGTGTTCCCGGTGTACTTTCGGTGTAGCCGCACTCGCTATCACGGTCCAGGCCACCCTCTCTGTCGGCTTCGCCGCCATTCACCTTGTGCTCATGCCGGCAGTCCAATTTTTCCGTAATACAGCCGCTTTCCCCATCGCAGATATGGGGGCAGTTTTCCGGCTCCCGTTTCTCTGCGTTTGCCGGGGTAGCCTCGTTGTCCGATACGCCGTCCTCTGTTTCCGACCGGTAACACTCCGGCGTATGCTCGTGGACGCACTCGGTCACTTCGGTGTAGCAGTCCTCTGTGTGTTCGTGGCCGCATGGCGTTCCCGGCGTTTCTTCCGTATAGCCGCAATCGTCCGTATGCGCGGCGTGGTGTTCGCACAGTCCGGTTTCCGGCTGTCCTCTGTCTGCCACCGCATGAACCGGAGTTCCTGACATGGTGACAATCATCACCGCAGACAGCAGGAACGCCAACGGCCTCCTTAACTTGTTTCTCATAAAATGCCCTCCTGATATTTTGAAAAATGTATGGTTCCCAATTCCCTGTGTTTGGATGAATCCCGCGCCCTGGGCAGGCGCTTTTGGGTTTTGGGACGGGCGGCTCACAAAGCGTTTGTGTTTTGTGTCATAAGCTGCCCTCTGCGGCGCAGAAGCTGCCCAAAGGCTTTCTGCAAGGCGGGCAGGGCAACCGGCTTTCGCCCAAACCAGTCCGCGTTGTAGCGGTAGGCGCGCAGGGCGAAGTCCAGGTCAGAAAACCAGAAAATCCGCGCCTTTGGCCGTTCCTCCCGCAGCAGTTCCACCACCTCCAGGCTGAACGTGCCGTCCTGCGCCACCACAAACAGGTCAAAATCTGGCCCGTCCCGCACCATGCTGCAAAAATCCTCCTGTCTGGCATAGGGGACGATTTCCGCAAAATGCAGGTATTCCCTGGCGCACCGGTCAAGCTGCCCTGACAGTGCTTTCAGTTCTCCGGGGTTTTCATTATAAAGTGCAATCCTCAATCCGGCTCCTCCTTTCCGCAGTATATAAAAATGAAAAAATGGCATCAAAAAAACCGACCCTTTTAAGGAATCGGTTATATATTTAGCATAGCGTTTTTCCCGTTCTTGTCAATAGGCTCTGCATGAGATGTCAAAAATCTGCATGAGATGTAGGTCAGGACGCTGAAAATATGGTATAATGGGTCTTGACAAACGAAGTCTTTTGTGTTAGGAGGCGAAAATGATGCGAATTGCCATTGCAGACGACCTTTCCGCAGACGCTGGGAAACTGCGGGAATTTATCTGCCGCTGGGCGCGGGAGCAGGGGATTGTCCTGGTTCCGGCCCCGGCAGTTTTTGAAAGCGGCGAAGCCCTGCTTGCAGGCTTTGCCCCGGATACCTTTGATGTGATTTTTCTGGATATTTATATGTCCGGCATGACCGGCATGGAAGCGGCGAAAAAAATCCGGGAGCAGGACGATGCCTGCCAGCTAATCTTTACGACAACCACCAAGGAATTTGCTGTGGACAGCTATGATGTGGCGGCGGCATTTTACCTGGTCAAGCCCTATTCCTATGAAAAGCTGGCACAGGCCCTGACCCGGTGCGGGGCAAAGCTTCTGGAACAGAACCAGTGTGTGATGGTTCCGGGCGCGGCAGGACAGCAGCCGCTCCTGCTTCACCAGATTACCCATACGGAATACTGCGGACGCTGTGTGGAAGTCCATATCACCAGCGGGGAAAAGATAACCGTCCCCATGCGGCAGGCGGATTTTGCGGCTTTGCTGCTGGACTATCCCTATTTCTGTGACTGTACGCGGGGCGTCCTGGTCAATTTCGAGCAGGTGGAGGAGCTGCTGGCTGACCGTTTTCTTTTGAAAAACGGGACAGCGGTTCCAATCAGCCGGTTAAAATACCGAGAGGTGCGGGAACAGTTTCTCGCTTTTACTTATGCCCGGATGAGAGGAGGGCATTAGAGATGGGAAATGATACCGTTCTCCGCCCTATGCTGGAGCTTTCGGTTATAATCCCCGGCGCTGTTTTGTGTTATCTGCCCATGAAAGGACACCTGAATGGAAAGGGCAGACGGATCGCTTTGTGGGGAATCCCCGCTCTGTTGCTGTGGGCTGTTGCGGGCGGCGCTGCCTGTTACAGATTCCGGTGGGATACGAACCTCTGGCTGGTTCCCTCGCTGGCGCTGTCTGCCCTGTTTTACTGCCGGACAATCACGCTGTCTTACTGGAAAACCGTCAGCGTATTTCTGGCGGTCTGCGGGACGTTTTCCACTTTGAGAAATCTGGCAGTCCTGGCGGACGCCCTGCTTTCGCCCAAAAGCGGCCCTGTGGTTTTTTCTCTGGGCGGGGCAGCGGCCTATGCCCTGTTTTGCTGGACGCTGCTGGGGCTTATGTGGTATCCGGCCACCCATGCCGCAAGATGGCTTCTGGATGAAATTGAAATGCCGGGGACATGGTATGTATTCTGGATTCTTCCGGTGGTGTTCCTGAGCCTGAACATTGCCATGCGGCCCCAGGAATATTCCACTCTTTACACAAACCGGGTTATGATGTTTTATCCGGTTCTGATGCTGGTGCTTCTGGCGCTGCTGCTGTTTTGTTACGCGCTGTTTTACTGGATGGCAAGGGGGCTGACAAAGAATATGCGTCTGACGCAGGAGAACCGTTTTTTGCAGATGCAGGCCGCCCAGTACCGCATCCTGCAAAAGAGCATTGAGGACACCCGGCGCGCCCGCCATGATCTGCGCCAGCATTTCAAGGCATTGCAGGGCTGTGTGGAGAGCGGTGATATAGACAGGGTTGCGGAGTATGTGAAAGCCTATGAGGAAAGCCTGCCGCCGGATGCAGTCCGCCGGTTCTGCAAAAATTATGCGGTGGATGCCGTACTGCATTACTATGGGGAGCAGGCGGTGAGGCAGCAGACCGATATGGAGGTTTCTGTCCAGATGGAGGAAGAAACCATCATCCCACAGCCGGAGTTCTGCGCCCTTTTGGGGAACCTGCTGGAAAACGCCATTGATGCCTGCGCCGGTTCCAAAGCGCCCCGCATCATTCGCCTGCATATCCGCCAGCAGGGAAAGCAGGCCCTTTATCTGACGCTGGACAATACCAGCGACCAGCCGCCAAAGTCCGATGACGGGCGGTTCCTTTCCTCCAGTCACGATGGCTTTGGCGTTGGGACGGAATCGGTACGGGTGACTGTGGAGCGTTACAGCGGCGATACCCGCTTTGAATGGAAAGACGGGATGTTTTATGTTTCGGTCATGTTATCTGCTCAAAACAAGCCTTGACAGACACCCCAAGCCTCCAAAGTGCGTGGGTTGTCCCAGAGTGCGGGACAACGTGGCAAGCAATGCCCCAGGATAGCCATCCGGCTCCTGGCGCTGCTTGTTGGGGATTCCCCAAGCCCCTTTTGAACACAGAATTTCATTCTGTGGCTGCGCGTTCCTGCGGAACGCTTTTCACCTGCCTGCGGCGGTGAGAAAATACGAAAAAACGGGCGCGTCAGCGGTCCTGCCCCTGTTCCTTTTCCCGGTCATTCTGGCGTTCCTCCCCGTATCCCATCAGCCGGTCCACATTGGCTTTTGCGGCCAGCAGTTCCCGCATTTCCTCGCGGGATCGCCGGTACTCGGCATAGTCTTTTTTCTTTTCTTCCAACAATGTTGCGTACTCGGCCTGCAAGCTCTTGACGGTGGGCAGCTTCTTGATACCCAAATCGTCAAATGCCTGCTTTGCCGCCTTGTGGAGCAAAATATCCGCTTCATGTTCCGCTAAAAATTTCTTGGAATATCCCGCCTTGCGGTAGGCCGCATAGACCTCGCGGGTTTTCACATAATTGATGATGTGGGTCCGCAGTGTGGCAATCTCCGCCATGCGGGTTTCCGCCGCCTTGATCTGCGCCGACAGCTCATTGTGGCGGGTGGTAGCAGCAGCCGCTTTTTCTTCCAAGACTGCATATTCCAGCAGGCCATGCTCGGTGAGTAGTTCATTGTCTGCGCCATCTGTTTCAGATTGAATACCTTTGCCCAGCGCGCGTAGCCAGCGCCTTTTCCGGCCTGCAATTTTGCCTGAATATCCACCAGAAGATTGACCTTGGGCGGCTCTGATTGAACAGCCGCTTTCTTCCTTGGGGTATGCTCTTTTTTCCCAGCCAATACCGCCCGTATTTCATCTTCACTGTATCCTTTTCCCAGCTTTCCATCCATGCGGGCAACATTCTTCCAGCCGGGGGCTTTGAGCCGGATTGCCTGTCCCCGGCGCGACACTTCACATCCCATTTCTGTAAGCAGTTTTAACAGCCCGTCAAAGTCTGCCGGTTTCTGTTCTAATGCCTGGTCAATCATCACGCGGAGCTGTTCCCGGTGGGAGGGCTTCGCCTGATCCCCCAGCCACTTGTTATAGCTTTTTCCATGCGGTTTTGGGTCCTCTACAATGGAATAGCCGTTCTCAACGCAGATGGTATCATTCAGCCGCCGGACCGCGCGGGTGCTGCCCCAGAAGTTTCGGAATTTCCGGTCACAGTTCAGATTGACCGCGTTCCAGATGATGTGATTATGGATATGGGATTTGTCGATATGGGTGCAGACCACAAAGGCGTGATTTCCCTTGGTGAACCGCTTTGCAAACTCCACGCCCAGCCGGTTGGCTTCTTCCGGGGTAATCTCGCCGGGGACAAAGGACTGCCGGACATGGTAGGCAAGTACATCGTCCGCACCGCGTACCCGTCCAGTGGTGGAAATGTACTCCCGTTTTAACAGCAGAAACTCGGCGTCGGCTACCCGGCTGTCACACGCAAAGCCGGTGACGAGCCTGCCGTTGTCTGTCTTTTGTGGGTTGGATACATAGTCAATAATGTCACTGACCGCTTGGCTTTCGGTGCGGCCCTTGCCGATGTGCAGCGGCATGATGCGTGTAGTTGCCATGATGGAATCCTCCTCTCTGAACTCGTTTCTTTTATTGCAATAAATCCTTTTGGCGGGTATAATAAAATAAAAATTTTTCTGCACCTCAAAGGAGTGCCTTTTATGATAGAAAAATGGATAGCAGAGGCAACGGAATGTGATTTCAAAGTTGCCGTTGAAATTAAAAAACCAAAAAGCTGGCTGAAAAGCGTCAGTGCCTTTTCTAACGGTATTGGAGGGACGCTGTTCTTTGGCATTGACGATAATCAGAATACGGTCGGCCTGCCCGACATTCAAGGTGATGCCGAGGCCATCAGCCGCTTTATTAAGGAGCGGATTACACCCATCCCTCAATTTGTGCTGACCCCGTTTCAGGAAGATGGAAAGGATATGCTTGCCTTAAAAATTCCAGCTGGGACCTCTACACCCTATTACTATAAGGCAGACGGTATTATGGAAGCCTACATCCGGGTTGGGAATGAAAGCGTGGCTGCGCCTGATTACATCGTCAACGAACTGATTTTGAAAGGAACACACCGGTCCTTTGACGCGCTGGTGACAGATGCCCCCAGGAAAGATTATAGCTTTACACTGTTGGAAGCAACCTACCTGGAGCGTACAGGACTGCGGATGGAACTGCCGGACTACTGTTCTTTTGGCCTTGCGGATAAAAATGGGATGCTCACAAATGCCGGAAGGCTGCTGACGGATCAGCGCACTGTTTTTAACTCCCGGATATTCTGCACCCGCTGGAATGGTTTGGAGAAAGGCTCTATCTTTGATGATGCGCTGGATGACAAGGAGTATGAGGGCAGTCTGATTTATCTCCTGCAAAGCGGCTGTGAATTTATCCGAAACAACTCCAAAGTCCGTTTCGCAAAAGAAGCGCAGTATCGTGTGGATAAACCTGATTACGCAGAGAGGGCAGTAACCGAGGCTGTGGTCAATGCCCTGATCCATCGGGATTATATCGTTTTGGGCAGCGAGATTCATATTGATATGTACGATGACCGGGTAGAGATTGTATCGCCAGGTGGAATGTTCGAGGGTGCGCCTGTTCAGGAATGTGACATCAATACAATCCGCTCTGTACGCCGGAATCCAGTCATTGCAGACTTGTTTCACCGTATGAAATATATGGAACGGCGGGGAAGCGGTCTGCGTAAGATCGTAAGTGAAACAGAAAAACTGCCAGGGTATGAAGAATATCTAAAACCGGAGTTTTTCTCAACACCATCGGATTTCAGGGTGATTTTGAAAAATGTGAATTACATCATGAGTGGTAGTTCCACACATGAAACCACACATGATACCATACATGACCTTGCTTTGACGCAAAAACAGGCTCTTTTATTGGACTTCTGCACCGAGGCCAGAAGCAGGGATGAGATGCAGTCATTTGTTGGGATTACAAACCGCTCTCATTTTAGTAAGGCTTATTTGAAACCGCTGTTGGCATCTGGGAAACTTAAAATGACCATTCCTGATAAGCCTAAGAGCCGGAGCCAAAAATATATTACAGCAAAAGAGCAATAGGCCAATCCGGGTTGTGGCTGGAATCAGCCGATATTCCGGCAAAAAGAAAAAGCGGAGGAAGGCGCGGCGAAGAACGCCGTTCCTCCCTCCGCAGATGGGGTAAACTATCCGGTCAGGAGAGCTTGGAAAGCTGGGCCAGTATCTTCTGCACACCCTCCCAAAGCTGTTCCTGCCGCTGGGATATATCTTCCAAATCAGCGTCATAAACCCGCCCGGTTTCATGCACTTTACGGGTCAGCTGGTTTAAGTTGTTGCTGGAATAGCGCATCAGGGACACCAGCTCCTTCAGCTCCGGCAAATCCAGCTTTACCACATAGCCGTCCAGCGCCATTTTCCGCAGATAGGCTTCACGGTTGACGGTTCCAAGCTGGGACATTTTCTGCTCAATCAGGGCCAGCTCCTCCGGGGAAACCCGGAAATTCACCTGTACCTCCCGTTTCCGCTTTGCCGCGCTCATCGTTCCGGTTCCCGTTTCTTAGGGGCGGCGGGTCTGCGTTCCGGCGGCTCCTGATAGCCGGTTTCCAGCTTTTCAAAATGGCGGTACACATCGGCCAGCGGAGAGGGGGAATCCAGAAACACCTGGGTCTGAGCATCTGTCAGTTCCAATACCTCCATCGCCATCACAATATCCTCCTGGATGAGCGTCAGGGTTTTGCTTTCCA
This sequence comes from Lachnospiraceae bacterium M18-1, assembly GCA_000403295.2. Lineage (GTDB taxonomy): Bacteria > Bacillota > Clostridia > Lachnospirales > Lachnospiraceae > Schaedlerella. The sequence goes on from KE159610.1 coordinate 997,719, forward strand.
CTTCATCCTGCATGGGTGTTTCGCCTCCTCTCTATGGATCCTCTTCATGGTTTCTCTATCGGAGCAGGCCTTTCCGGTCATAGTACAGCTGGCAGATTGTCTTTTGCTCAGGCATGGTGCGTGCCCCTTTCTCCCGGCAGTTCCGGGCAAACAAAAACGGCCTGCTTTCAAAAGCCGCCGTACATATCGTGGTTGACCTGTGAGGTGTAATGGTTGCTCATGGTGGTGGGCGCATTGAACAGCACCGTCAGGAGGTACTGTTTCATGTTCCGTACCTCGGTGGTGTTCTTTTGCAGGCAGTCCATGACAAACTCGATGTGGGAGCTGTCCAGCTTCAGGAAGCGGGAACGCACCACCTCATGGGGGAAGTCCGCCCCGGCAATCCGGGTGGTCTTACGCTTCGCGCAGACGGTTTCCACCAGCAGCTCCACAATCTCGTCCAAGTCCTCCCGGTAGGTCCCAAACCGCTGTTTGAGGCAGTCATACTCGATATTCTCCAAAATCAACTCCCGATAATTTTCCATCTCTGTCAGCGACATCGTTTCCCTTCGCTTCGGTTCCGGTGGCTTTGCCGCCGCTTCCCGGAAGGGAATGGAATCGGTAATTGATCCGTCAGTAATTGATTTTTGGGTATTTAATTTCTCTATATTTATTTGCGTTGGATTTTCCGTTGACGGTTTTCCCGTTGCCGGATTATCCGTTGTCGGAAAACCCGACAACGGTTTTTCCAACAACGGTTTTGGGGGCAACGGTTGGGCGGGTGGCTCCTCTGTTACCGGACGCTCATAAATCACATACTCGTTGGCGCTGAACTTTCCGCCTGCATCGGTGGTCTGGCGGCGCTTGATGTACCCCGCCTTTTCCAGCTCCTTGACTGCGGAGCGGATCGCGTCCTTGCTTTCCCGGTTAATAACAGCCAGGCCGGAAAGGGTATAGTCCCAATCCTCCGGCAGCGAGAGCATCTGGGACAGCAGGCCCTTTGCTTTCAGGCTCAGGCTCTTGTCCCGCAGATGATAGTTGCTCATAACGGTGTATCCCTGTGTGCGTTCTACGCGAAAAACGGCCATTTTCTGCACTCCTTTCGTTTCCCAGGGCATGAAAAAAGCCACAATCCTGTAAAAAGAATTGCGGCGTTCATTTGCTGGCTGACTTCTGCCTGTACCGGTGAAAAAACGGCGGCATGGGCGGTTTGTCAAACAGGCTCTCTAACTGCGGAAACGGCAGGGTTTGAAAAATCCGGTCAATCTCAATAGTTTCCATGTTTCGCTGGGAGCGGCAGTCCTCCCGGATGGCTTCTCTGATTTCCTTAACGGTACACATACTCATTCCTTCCTCTCAATTTGTCGGGTTTACGGGTGACGTTTCTTTTTGGGCTTGAAGTCCAGGATATGCCCCTCAATGACGCGGGCATACCGCTTGATTTTGATGTCCCGGCGTGTTTGGCTGGTAAGAGCGGCCTGATACCCGTCCTCGTCCAGAAACAGGCGCATTTCATCGCCGGGTGCGCCGTAGCCGGTACGGGACCGCAGAACGGAAAACTCCACCATCCAGCGGGTCTTATCCTGAAACCGTTCCACAGCCAGTATGTTGTGGCCCTTTAACTCTCTGGCGGCAATATCTCTCATAGGCACTCCTTTCAGCGTTCCTGATCTCTCTGGCGCTTTTTCTGCCACTGTTCCAGCAGTTTGATGATGGTTTCCTGCATCCGGGCCGGGGTGTAGCTTTTGGGGAAATACTTGCGGAGCGTGTCAGAAGAAAAGCTCACTTTGTCTAAATCACTTTTCTTTTCCTCGCCCATAATCGCCCGCATTACATCTATGGATAAATGCCCCTCCTGACTGAATTTTTTGAGCCGCTGGGCCTGGGAAAGAGAGGGGGTAGCCTGTTCGCTGTCCATAGCGTCCAGAAGCTGTGTTTGTTCTTCTTTTTTAAGAAAGGACAGCTCATAGGCCGGGTTCAGGGCAATTTTCTTTTCGTCCACCATATTCAGCAGTTCGGGAATCAGTTCAGTCAGGCGGATATAGCGTTGCACCTGCCTTTGACTTTCACCAGCTTGATTTGCAACAAGCTGAATAGAAGTGCTGGACTTCTCGCCAACTTGGCGAGAAGTTAAATCCGACCGTTCTCCTTGATGTTTGATGGCCTCTAATTTCATTTTGTAGGCAAAGGCCCTCTCGCTGGGGAGCAGGCTTTCCCGCTGCAAGTTGCTGTCAACCATAATAATCGTGGCGGCGTCATCGTCCAAGTCCCGGACAATCACCGGCATGGTTTCTTTCTCTGCCAGTTCGCTGGCCCGATGCCGCCTGTGTCCGGCTACCAGCTCATAGCCGCCCTCCGGGTCAGGACGGGCGATAGCAGGAACCAGAACACCGTACTGCCGGATGCTGTCCGCTGTTTCCATCATGGCATCATCATCTTTGACTTTGAATGGGTGGCCCTTGAACGAGTGCAGCTCGCTTAAAGGAATTTCTACCACCTTTTCCCGCCCCGCGTCGGCGCGGCTTTCCTCGGTGGAAAACAGATCATCGACCGATGCCAGCTCTACTTTTTTCGCGCTGCTTTTCAAGTTTCAACACCTCCTTAGTCAGATTTGCGTAGCCCTCCGCCACTTTGCCGCGGGGGTCATGGGCGAAAATGCTCTTGCCCTCCGCGCTGGTTTCCTTTGCCCGGACAGAATGGGGAATCTCGGTTCCGAACACCTTGATTTTGCTGCCGTAGGTTTCCCGCAGCAGGGCGGCAATCTCTTTGGCGAAGTTGGTGCGGTTGTCCACCATCGTCAGCAGAATACCGTCTATTTGCAGTTTCGGGTTGATCTGCCGCTTGACCTTGTTCACCGTAGAGAGCAGCTGTTCCAGCCCTTTGGCGGGCAGATACTCCGCCTGGACGGGGATTATGATCCGGTTGGCGGCGGCCAGGGCGTTGACGGTGAGCATACCCAGGGAGGGCTGGCAGTCTATGAGGATATGGGAATACTGCCCCTTTACACTGTCCAGGTACTGCCGCAGAATCGTTTCCCGGCTCATAGCGTTTACCAGCGATACCTCCATACCGGAGAGCTGAATATCCGCTGGCATCAGGTCCACGCCCTCCGGGTGGTGCAGAATCCCCTCGCCGGGGCGGACCGGCTGATCGGTCAGGATACGGCCCATCGCATCAGAGAGGGTAAAGGGCAGCTTATCCGGCTGGGGATTGCCCAGGCTGATGGTCAGGCTCCCCTGCGGGTCCCCGTCAATGAGAAGCACTTTCTTTCCGGCCTGCGCCAGTCCTATCCCTAAGTTGGCACAGGTTGTGGTCTTGCCCACACCTCCCTTTTGGTTGGCGATGGCGATGATTTGCGTGTTCAAGATAATCACCTCGTTTCTTGGTATGAAAAAAGGGAGAATGTGACCGGAATCAACATTCTCCCTTAGAAACGATATGTGATTGTGCAATAATCTGTCTTTTGTGAGGTTAGCTTTTGAGAGCCATCTCGCCGCAAACCCGCATGAATACTGGATTTTTGCCTGTTTGCTTTCCCTTTCCCCAATAACCTGTGTTCAACGATTTTTACGCACGGGATATCTCAAAGAAAATCCGCAGCACCATGACCACGAAGGCGAGGGCGGGCATCTACCACAGCACGGTGCCGCCGTTCGGCTACCGGAAATCGCCGGAGGACAGCCACAAGCTGGTACCGGATGCGGAAACAGCGCCGATTGTACGGCGTATGTATGAGCTTGCCGTGCAGGGCAAAGGCTACAAGGCAATCGGCAACGTGCTGAAAAATGAACGCATACCGATACCCGCATACTGGCACCATGTAAGGGGCGAGCGGACGTGGACACGCTTCAAGGGCGAGGGCGACATATCCAACTATATCTGGAATGAAACAACGATAAAGTGGATACTCTCGCACGAGGTCTACATCGGGAGCCTTGTGGCGCAGAAGCAGTCAAAGCTGTTCAAGGTCGGCAAGAACTATGTGAAGCCCAAAGACGAGTGGGTGGTGGTAAAGGACATTTTTGAGCCGATTGTTGACCTGGAACTGTGGGAGCGTGTGCAGGAAGTCAACGGGAAGCGCAGGCGGATGTGCAAGGCAAAAAGGGAGCCGAGTATCTTTTCCGGCATTGCCTACTGCCCGGACTGCGGCAGGCGCATTTCATTCTTCCCGGAAAAGACGAGCAAGAGCAACCCGGAAAAGACCTATTTCGGCTCATGCCAGAACTACAAGGCGAACGGGCCGGACGGATGCACGCCGCACCGCATCAAGGAGCAGGACTTGTATGACATTGTTCTGAAGGACATCAGGGAATGGGCGTCAATGGCACTTGCGGACGAGCAGGCAGTCCTTGAAAAAGTTATGGAACAGCAACAGGTGAACAGTACTGTTGATTACGGTTTGGTTGAAGGGAAGAAGCGAACCATAGGGAAAAGGCTTGAGGAGATTGATAAAGTCATAAGCAGGCTGTATGAGGATTACGCACTCGGCAGGCTTGCAGGGGCAAGCATAGACAATCTTCTGCCAAAGTACCAGAGGGAACAGGAAGAACTTAAAAAACAGCTTTCCGCATTGCAGGAGCAGTCGGCAGAGCATGACGCTACAGAGCAGAATGCGGGGAAGTGGATAAGCCTGATCCGGCAGTACAGTGACCTGAAGGAATTAAATTCTTGTATCATCAATGAACTTATCACAAAGATTTTAGTGGGCGACAAACGCCGGGTAAATGGTGAGAAAGTTCAGTCTATCGAAATCCATTACCGTTTCATCGGAAATCTGACCGACAGCGGGAATGGGGAAACAATTCAATAAAAAATCCAGTTAAAAACAATTTAGCTGTAAAAACCGTCTTTAACGGTAATTTACAGATCTGAATCACGTCCTTCATCAGCTGCAGCGGCTTCTCCGTCACATGGATTCGGTTCTGGGGATTCCCATACCGGAATACTCCCGGCAGGCACGCCACCGGACGGTTGATGGGCATGGGGCCGTTGCTCCCCCATACGATGTATTCCGCCTGCTGGCGGAAACGCCCTTTCTGCGGACGGGAATTACCCTTATCCCACACGGCGGTTCCCTTCCAGACCCAGCCGGCCCACTGCAGGGCATCCGTGATGGATGGATACTGACGCCAATCAATAAAGAGACAGATGGGCGCTCCGCTTTTGCAGGCTTTCCGCACATCCAACAGCCACTCTGCCATCCAATGGGTCCAGGAACGCTGGTCCTTATTATCCCCGTCAAAATCCGGCAGGGCATTTCCGGAACGCATACTGCTGTATTTCTGGTTCGTCGTGCGGTTTCTATCATTTTGTTTCGTGCCCCCGGACGCATAGGGCGGATCTGTAATTACCGCGTCAAAAATTTCCGGCCGGAAAGATTTCACCAATTTCAGCGTATCCCCATGCAGGATACTCCAATGCTCTCCCCCGGCCGATTCCTCCGGATACATCCCTTCCTTTAATAATTCCTCCAACTGCAAACAATTCTCCATAGGCATCCCTTCCTTTCTTATTTCGATTCTTTTATAGATCCAAGCGCATTCCATCAGCGGCACGGTGTATTCTCCGATTTCTGTTTTCTCTGGTGTTTCTTTTCCCCTACGCTGCTCAGTTCTGTTTCCACATATTCACTGATAATTCCCAGTGCCTCATGGTAACTGCCTGCTTTGAAAACCCGGTCATACATCTCATCCGCTTCCCGCTTTTGTCCATTCCTGGCAAGCAGCATTCCGGCATCGCTCACAATCGAGAAAATATTTCCATCATGGCCGATGAGCTGTAAGCTGGGCCGTGCCTTCCCTGCGGATTGGCCTGGCCTGCCTTCTTCTATATCCGGCGGCGGTTCTTTCCCTGAATCCCTGATTTTATCATGTTCCGGATCTGGCTTTACGTCCTCCCGGACCTGGAATCTCATCCCGCTTCTCTGCCAGAAATGCACATGCAATGTCCCCTCCTCTACCTGGATGTCCCTCTGCTCAAACTCTTCCCCCCAGCCATCGCTGTACTGCCCGGTAATATATTCACACAATTCATACAGCTCTCCTGCTCCCAGATTCTCTTCCAAACGCAGTGTGGTACAGCCATACAAGACGCCCTCCGCGCATTCTACGGAGACTACGGCAGACTTGACTTTTTCTTTTATTGAAGCACTGCCATAAAAATAGTCCATCAGGTTGCAGGGATCGCCGCCTTTTCCCCCCAGGCTGTTCTTATGAACCACCGCTTCCTGAATGGATTTCATATACTGCACAAGTTCCCTGCCGTCCAGCAGTTCCCCGTAATTGTCAGGCCCATCATTCCAATCGTATCCTTCCTTCGGGAAAAATTCTCCGCTTAAAGGGGTCAGGATCTTCGTCACACTTCCATCCCATATAGAATTATTTTTGCTTTTCATCCATGTCACCTCCCTTGCCTTTGTAACCAATTTGCGAAGCAAATTGATTGCCTGCTGAATGCAACCACTTGCACAGCAAGTGATTGCTTGCCCGCCATCTGCGAAGCAGATTTTAAATGCGGGCAATACCCGTATCATTTTTTCATACGATACTTTACACTACCGCCCTTTCGTCTGCTTCGGTTTCTTTTTCTGCCCTCCCGGATCGTTTTTTCTCTGGTACCGGACAAGCGGCAGCTTCGGCCGGGGGCTTTTCGCTGACAAGCATGGGGTCGCAGCTTCCGGTATCGTCCATTTTTCGCTTTCTGAAATAGAATCCTTTTGCTTTTCCAGATCCGGATTTTTTATAACTGCGGACTCGATCTGGAAATCCGGGCTTTCTAAGAAATCGAAATACACGTTTATAATTCCTCCTTCTGCCGGGATATCCCTCTGTTCGAAGCATTCCCCCCAGCCATCACTGTACTGGCCGGCAATATATTCGCACAGTTCCTTCATTTCCCAATCTTCCAGTTCTTCTTTGAGAATCAACGTGGTACAGCCATACAAAGCGCCGCCGGTATTCTCTACGGAGATCCTGCCATGCTCCACCTTCCTCTGGATCGAAGGGCTGCCGTCAAAGCATTCCTCCATCAGGTCAAAGGATTTTCCGTCCCCCATCCCCAGATGGTTCTCCCTGTCTACCGCTTTCCGGATAGCCGTTTCATACTGTGCCAGTTCCCTGCCGTCAATCCCTCTGCCCGTATTCTCGTAATCCTCCTTCCCTCTGCGTTTGCATTTCCTGAAAAAACCGCCCGTCAAAGGGCTTAAGAGTTTCATCTGGATGCGTTCCTGGTCCTTTAGTTGTATTGGTTTCTGCCTGATGTTCGTTTGAATTTCTGCCATCTTCACCTCCCCTGCCCACGCTGCCTGGATCTGCTTTGATCTGGTTCCATTTCCCATACCGCCAGATCCCCATAATCCGCTCCCTCTATCTGGGGCAGATTTTCAATGATCCTATATTCATTTCCGTAGGTCTCTTTGAAATGTTCGCAGGCCCATCTCCCGGCAAAATCATTGTCCGTACAGATTTCAATCTCCTCAATCTCTGGATGGTGCTTCAGGAAATGTTCCAGTGCCGGAGGATTTTTGAATGGATTCCCCGGGACTCTCTTCTCTATCCTTTTGTCTGTTTCTTTTCCACAGGTCTGCTTCTCTTTTGGCGCGCTGATGCCTCCCAGGGCAAGCCTGTATTTGTCTGCCCTCCCTCCTTCCAAAGTCATATGGGCCAGCGCGTCAATACACGCCTCATAGATTGCCACCCGAACGCTGCTTTTGTCTGGCGGTACACAAAACGCATAACGTTTCTCGCTTCCCACCTGCTCGATCCGGAAGGTCTTTCCGTCTTTATCGTAGATTCCACGCAGGAATGCGTACCTGGGCTTCTGTTCTTCATCCATCCCAACAAAAACAGCGTTGTGATACGGGGCGCTCTCATATAAAATGCCGAGACTCCGGCAGTATCGGATCACCTCACTGCTGATCCCCCTGCCGTTCAAATACCTCTGTACACGGCCGCAATTCTGGAAAGATTCCGGCAGCACAAAGGGCTTCTTCGGCGTTTCCTCCGGCTGGGGAGGAAAGTAAGACATGGAAGGCGTTTCCTGCAGCAGCAATCCCACGGCTTCCTGGAACTCCATGCCATCTACATGGATCAGGAAATTTAATGCGGAGATCCCGCCGATGTCCCTGGATTTCCAATGCCACTTGCTGGTGATGCCGTTGATCTTGAAGCTGTCGTGGTCCGTCAGCTCCCACTCATTCCTTGCCGAAGATTTTTTCAAACGGCCCGGCTGGTGCCTCTGCAGATACTCCATGGCCGATACCGCCCGGACAGCCTCCAGCTGCTCTTCTCCATACCAGGGCATTAAAGCAGCGCCTCATGGAGCTGCTTCACCCGGTCAGTGCGCTCCCACGGAAATTCCTTCCTGCCAAAATGCCCGTAAGCGGCAGTCTGCCGGAAGATGGGGCGTTTCAATCGCAGGGTGTGGATGATCTGTTTCGGGGTCAATTCGAATACCAGGGGAATGGCCTGGGAGAGGCAGTCATCCGCGCAGGCCGTCCCTGTACCGAAGGTATCCACCTGCACCATCACCGGGTGGGCCACCCCGATGGCATACCCCAAGGATACTTGGCACCGTTCGGCCAGCCCTGCCGCCACGATATTTTTGGCAATGTATCTTGCCATATAGGCTCCGGAACGGTCTGCTTTGGAACCGTCCTTTCCGGAAAAGGCTCCGCCGCCATGGGGCACCTGGCTGCCATAGGCATCCACCATCAGCTTCCTCCCGGTCAGCCCGGTATCGGCATCCAGGCCGCCCTGCACAAACCGTCCGGATGGATTGATCAGGATTCGTGTATTCTCATCCGGCGGAAGCAGGCGCAGTGCCGGAAGGAGCACTTTCTCCCGGATTTCCTTCTCCAGCATTCTCAGATCTTTTTCTTCCTCATGCTGGCAGGAAACGACCACGCAGTCCAGCCGGATGGGCTTCCCATCTTCATATTCCACAGTCACCTGGGCCTTTCCGTCCGGCAGGATTCCTTGGATATACCGGCTCTTCCGGCAGGCCGACAATTCCGCCGCGATCCGGTTTGCCAGCACCGCCGGCATGGGCATTTTCTGCGGAGTTTCATTGCAGGCATAGCCGATCATAACCCCCTGGTCTCCCGCACCATACTCCCATTCAAACGTCTGCTTCGGCATCCCTCCACGTTTTTCCCAGGGGCATTCCACTGCCCCCGCGATATCCGGGCTCTGGTGATGGATTCGGGCATCCATCTGGATTTCTCCGGACGGATACCCGATCTTTTCCAGAACCTCCTTTGCTGTCCAGAATACATAGGGTTCATATTTGCTGGTGATCTCCCCGGCGATCAGGATATTCCCCTTTGTCGCCAATACCTCACATGCCACTTTGGCCTCCGGGTCCTGCTTTAGGCATTCATCCAGGATGCTGTCCGCGATCAGGTCGCAGAGCTTATCCGGGTGGCCTTCTGTCACAGATTCCGCTGTATAAAATCGTCTCATAACCGACACCTTCCTTTCAAAAAAGGCAGGAGACCTTCCTCTGGATCAGAGGGGATCTCCTGCCGGACATTTTCATGACTGTATTTGTGAGAATCTCTTCCTTTTTGCCAGGAAAAGAATTGCTTCATTGTATCCTTTCCATAACCCGTGTAAACGGAACGTTGCGTCCAAACCCGAATACGCAGTTTTGAACACTTCTAAACCGGATTTTGTACGCTGCTTTTGAGAAAGGACATTCTTTGTCTCAGATACTGCACTTTTGGGGTGCTTTCGAACACACTTCTCCGTGCCCTTTCGGCAGATATCCGATTCTTAAACACTCCTTTTCTCAAATCCCTTAGACACACTTCGTTTCGGATTCTACGCTTCCTCCTGGTCATCACGTTTTATCCTGCGGATCAGCAGCACTGCAAGCAAAGCAAGTGAAATCACGCCTGCAGTAAGCAGCAGCGCCGGCATCTGGAATGTGTCCCCTGTTTTGGGAGCTGATGTATTCCCTGATGCCGGCGCATTCCCAGGCTTAGACGTTTTTTCTGATATCCTGGCATTTTTTAGTGCTATGCTTTGGACTTCCTCCGTATCTGTTACGATCAATTTCACTTCCTTGGAGATCGCATATCCCTTTGGAGCAGCAGTTTCCCGCAGGATCAGCTCTGCATTTACCGGGAGCTTCTCCACACGGTACGGCTTTCCATCCGTTACCCATTCCTTCAGGATGTTTCCCTGCCCGTCAAGGAGCTGTAAAGTGGCACCTGGAAGTTCTTTCCCCGTGGATTGGTCCTGGACCGAAAGATCCATTTTAGAGTATCCATCCTTCATCTCCACCTCTGCCCCGGTTTCTTCTGATACCTGGAACGTGATATCCGGTGCGGATACATAGCCTTCCTGAAAGGGTGCCTGTTTTTCGTGGAGAGTGTATTCTCCCTCCGGCAGTCCAAAGATTACATGTGCTTCCTTTGTGCTGGTCCATTCTTCCACCAGGTTTCCGTCCTGATCCATCACCTGCAGCACAGCGCCCTCCAACAGTTCTCCGGTGGAAGCGTCTGTCTTGGTAATCCGTGTTTCTGTCGGCTGGTCCTCCTGCCCATTCTTTTCCTGAACATCATATACCGTCATTTCCACCTCTTTTCCTGATTCCACATCTACCGGATACACATTGGAATCCAGAAGATAATGCTCCGGCGCTTTCATTTCCTTTACGTAGACCTGCTTCAAGCCCCTATCAAAAGATTCACTGGTTGCATTGCCACTTTCGTCGGTTTCCGGCAGATCCATCAGCCAGTCTTTGCATTGCGCGTCTTTATAAATCGCGTATACTGCGCCTGCCAGGGGGCTTCCGGTATCCCGGTCTTTTTTCAGCAGGCTGATCTTTGCCTGTCCCAGCCATTGAACCGTGAATCTGACCGGATCAGCAGGCCGGGCTTCGAATACGCCGATGTCCTCTTTTCCTTCTCTGGAAGACAAAACCAGTACCTTCCAGTCTTCTTTTAAGGAACCAGGCATTGCACCGGAATCATACTGTCCGGTTACATTCATTTTGGCAGAAAGATAAAACGAGTCCCCTCCGTTGATTTGGATGGTTCCATGGGTGACAGAATCATTTTGGGTCACGTTATAACAGGCCACATCTTCCGGGACGCTGAGCTCAATGCTGCTCCTGCTGTTCCCTTCCAGCCGGATCTTTGGTGTTTTCTGTAGATCCCCCTCCTGGATGGCATCCACAGATGCCGCAGATAGGGAGAGCCCATTACTGGGCGGCACTTCCTGCCTAAACAAACACTCTATATATGCACCCGCATCTGTATTTTGCAGTTCCTCCCATGTACATCCCGCAACTCCTGTTTTCCCTGCGTATGCATAGCTGACAGCGATATGGGTATACACATATTTTTCTTCCCTGCTCTTTCCTGAAAGTGCTTCTCCGGTCAAATCTCCTTTGCCGCCAAATCCATAGTATAATACCTTCTGTAAATCTACATTGGACTCCAGCACAGAAGAGATCCCGTCTACCTGGAAAGGTGTTGGCTCCGAATTTTCCAGACAATATGCCGTCTCCCCATTGATCTGGAACCAGTGGATTTCATGCCCACCCAGGGAATCCGGATATCTGGCTGTATCTCCTTTTTCCAGATTTACAGCGGAATCGTCAGACTCAAAAGCGCTTCCGGCTGCGGAAACAATCATGAGCTTTCCCTCTGCAATGTCCTTTTGCAGTCTGGACAGGGATTCTTCCGTTTCTCCTTTCCCGCTGATCGTAATCTTTACTTTTTCTGTGTCCTGTGGTTTGTCCGCATCCTCTGAATCCTTCTCTGTATCTGTTTCCTGATCTGATTCTGAATCGTTGTCCAAGTCTGCATCTTCCTTTGATTCTGAATCGCTGTCCGAGTCTGCATCTTCCTTTGATTCTGAATCGCTGTCCGGATCTGCATCTTCCTTTGATTCTGAATCGCTGCCCAGATCTGCATCTTTCTCTGATTCTGAATCACTGTCCGGGTCTGCATCCTTTTTTGGTTCTGCATCAGAATCCAATTCCGTATTCGTTTTTGAATCTAAGCCTTCTTTTGCTTCTGATTCCTCCTCCGAATCGGTATCCCTTTTCTGCTGTTCCCCACCGTTTTCTGACACATGCGCCGTCCCTTCCGTATCGGTCAAAATGATCTTACGGGTCACCACGTAGCACTCTTCCTGATCCTTAGGAGCCACCAGATAGCTGGCGGTATAGCTTCCTGCCTTGTGGGGCTGATATTCACTGCCGTCATCTCCAATGGCCTTATAAAAAGAAACCTCTTCCTTTTCCGGGTCAAATTGAATCCCTTCCAGAGAGGTTCCTATGAAAAATGTCTGGTCCTTCACTTTTTTCGTCAGATCCTTTGCCTGGACACGGCGCTGTGCCAGGACGGCCTTCTGCGTATCCTCCTGCTTTGAGCTCTCTTGCGCCCCATGTTCCTGCTGGCGGGCCGGTTCTTCTGCCGCATAGGCAGTGGGTATATTTCCCGTTGGAACCAGACCCATCAACAGAGCCAGCCCGAAAGCCGCCAGTTTTGTTCTCATTTTATGAAATGTCATTCCCTTCTCCTTTTTCTCCTTGAAATCTTTCATACACATCTTACCTTTCCGCCCTCCGGTGCTGCTGCTTTTTCTTCGTGGTTTCTTTTTTTGCCCGGCCCACTGCATCCCGGACTGGCTTTTCCGGGATCCCATTGTCCCTGCAGCCCTCCAGGATTCCCTCCAGGTACAGTCTGGACGGACTGGCCAGGTGTTCCCTATAGGGTGCGTTCATAATATAAACCATCACGTCCATCTGCATTCCGGCCTGATTTTTCACGCGGACTGTTTGCTTTCCATACAGATTCGGGTATCCCTCATATCTGTCCAGGCTCTGTTCACATTCCGGCGTGATCTCCCACAGCACCCCTTCCACCTGGCAGCCTTTCTCCGGAAAAATAGTCGCCACCCCATTCCCTGCTGACATTCCGCAAAACGCCAGCCGGTAATCTTCCAGGCAGACAGTTCCTGCTACCCTGGCATGCGGACACCTGAATCCCATCTGATCCAGGTTCATGTTGCTGCCATAGGCAAAATAAAATGGATTCTCCATATTTCACTCACCTCTTTCCTGTTGGTTCTATCGCTCCTCTCTTGCGTCATTTCTATGCAGGCACTGATATGTGCTTTTGTCGTATCTCCATGCCTTATCGCCCTCCAGATTTTCCAGCAGGTGTTCCCGGACATTTTTATATTCCGGCCCGATCAGCCCCAACCGGAGCAAGAACGTGCGGAACGTAAAACACGGGTTTTCCGTGATCTCCGTTTTCTTCATATGGGTACATTTCTGGTTGATCGCCTGGGCGGAGATGGCAAGTGCCAGCGTGATATTGGCCCGCACTTTCCCTGCATGGAGGGTACTCTCAAAGCACCTCCATTCCAAGGTCCCCTTAGAGAAAACAGCGTGTACATTCAAGGCATAATACCTTGACCAGTTATAATGGTCATAGCTGCCATCTCCGCCCTCATACCATGCCCGCTTCAGCTTTTCCATGGAAATGTTGCTGTTCGGCATCCTCCGGATCTTCTCCAGCATCGCCGGGCGGACTTTCTGGCAGTACTGTTCTTCCCTTTCGGTCTGCACCTTCAATGCCTTGAACAGGATATCTTCCTTGGAATACATGATCGTCAGCGCATTTTTGAGGCTCTTTGCAGTATGGTTGGAAGCGTCCACATGGACATGCTGGCCGCAGGACGGATTGACCCTGGCTCCGTTTCTCCGCAGACACCGCACCACTTCCTGCAGCTTCCCCATTTCTGAATAAGTCAGCTTGGGGCTGACCATTTCGGTACAGTACTCCGGATCTGCCGGAACCATCCGTCCTCCCTCCCGCCGTTGTGCAAAAATGCTTGAATCACTCATGAATTTCCATTCCTTTCCCTGGGGATCGTACAGACACCAGGAATCGTAAGACGACCGGTGATGGATGGATGATCCGAACATCTGCGCCACCACTTCCGCCGCATGCTGTCTCGTGATCCCGGTCATCTCGATCTCAGTTCCATAAAACTGTTTTTTGAAATCCATCCCGCTCCCCCCTTTCCACCGTTGTTCAGACAGGGTTCTTCCCTCTTAGCTGTGCGTCAATTTCCCGGAGACTCCTGCCGATGGATTCAATAACATTGACTGTTACGCCATTCCCTGCCTGCTTATACAACTGGCTGTCTGACGTATCCTTGATGATCCGGTCGATCCGCGCGTCATGATATCCCTGCAGCCGCAGGCACTCTCTTGGAGTCAGCCTACGGATCCTTCCGTGGTATGCGCTTCCCTGGCGGCCGGCAGCCGTAATGGTGAACACCGGCCCATCCGGCGCCTTTATCCCACAGCGGTCCTTTCGGGTCCCTGTCTCTGCCGGCGGCTTCATGATTTCCGGCGCAGTACAGGTTTGCTCCACGAATTGAAGTGTTCCCTGCTGGCTCCCGGTAGTCAGAGTATGGGCGATCCCCTTCCCGACACGCCCGCGCCTGCTGTTCAGGCTCGCATACCCCAGGTCGATACTGTCGCCCGGGTACGCCATCTTATAGCCCTTCCGGGTCGCCTCCTTGATCGGGATGCCTACTTCATACAGCCCGGTCTTCCCACCCATGCCGCCGGCGCCTGATGTCAATGTGCAGCTCAGCCCGCCGGGGTCGTAGACCCTCCTTCCCTGGCTTCCGGGTATGCTCTGTATAAGAGCTGTTCCATTTGTCTCTGGGAAAGGAAGTATTTTTCCGGCACATCTTTCATCAAGATATCCGATAATGTACACCCTCCTTCTTGACTGTGGGACTCCAAAATCCTTGCTGTTAAGCACCTTCCATTCCACATGGTACCCCAGTTTCCAAAATGTACTGAGGATGGTATAAAACGTCCGGCCTTTGTCATGCGATAACAGGCCGGGAACATTTTCAAGGAGAACATAAGCAGGCCGTCTGGCTTCAGCCAGTCTGGCAATCTCAAAGAACAGGGTCCCCCTTGCGTCTGCAAACCCTTCCCGCTTTCCAGCGATGGAAAATGCCTGGCAAGGAAACCCCGCGCACAGGAGATCAAATCCTGGCATTCCTTCTGTTTCAATTGCTCTTGCGTCATCACAAAACCACTCCCCTTCCGTATCAAACAGCAGCCGGTAATTCTTATCCGCATGGGCATCCACTTCACAGTGTCCCACACACTGAAACCCGCCTGCCCGGTCCAGCCCTTCACGGAATCCGCCGATCCCGCTGAATAAGTCAAAAAATCGAATTGTTCCGGTCATCACCCCTTCCATAAGTCAAAGACCCCGCAGCAAGCTGACGGGGCATCAAAATTCCAGCGCAGCAAGCTGCGGGGTATCTGGTCTACACTCCGTTTCGGTCGTTGCTGAACAAGTGCCACTGGCACTTAGCAACCCTGGCGGCAGTCACCAAATGCCCATGCAAGCATGGCTGCTTGGCTCGTTGCTTCACGGGAATAAACGGAGGGCAGGCCGCCCATCCGTTCCACTAAAAAACGGCATGGTTCCTATCCCATGCCGTTTCTGCCTTATGGCCGTGTTCCTATGCGACTGTGTCCATCTCCAGTCCCGTTTCTTCTGTGTCAGCGGTTTCCGGTTCGGATGCTGTTTCTCTGGCTTCTGCCTCATCCGGTTCTTCCCCACCCGATGGCCCCTCCAGTTCTCCGGGCTCCTCTTCCGGCGTGTCCCCGGCTTCTGTCTGTTCTGGTTCTTCAGCTTCTGTTTCCCCAGATCCTGTTTCTGCTGGTTCGGATACTTCCTCATTCCCTGTTTCCCGCTGTGCAGGCGGCGCCTCCGGCCCTGCCTCTACAGCCGGTGAGCCTTGTGCCTTTTCCTCTCCAAACTCCGCTTCAATCTCTTCGATTGCCTTCTCGATCAGTTCGATCAGGAAATCCTTCTGTCTGCATCCCTTCTTTGCGACCGCCGCTTTAAGCCTTGCAAAAAGTTCCTCCGATACCTGTACTGCCACTGTCCTGACTGCCATGCTGATTTGTCCTCCTTTTTCTGTGAAATGTTCTTCAATGACCTGCTGAATAAATTGCTGTGTGCTGATCTCCCTCTGTTCAATTTCCTGCCGCATTTTCGCGTGCAGTTCCATGGGGATCTTTCCGCAGATGTTCTTCATCCCTGCCATGCTTGGTTCCTCCTTTTTCTTTTGTTACATACAGGATACTTGAAAACCCCATGGATATCCATTCACAATACCCAACAAATATGGAGTACGGAAATACAGCATACCTGACAATGGCATATTTTTTAATCCTCCCTCAAAACGGCACCACCTCCTTTCCCCGTCCTTACTCTATCTGAAACAAAAAGTCCAACATCTGATCCGGGATCTTCGGCTCCTGGATCTCTGCCCCCGGGACTTCCGGCTCTACCGATACGTATCTTTTTTCAGGCCGGATTCCTTCCAGTTCTCTCCGAACAGCCTTGCGTATCATTTTTTCCAGATACCGGGCCTGATCCTTCTGCAGGATTGCCTGCACCAGGAACCGGTTCTTCTGCCCTTCCGGAACACGTTTCAGGATTTCCCAGGCCCTTACATGCTCCGGGTTTTCCAGATTGGGCCGAAAAGAGAACACCGGCCGGCTCATGTTTTCAGCATCTGTCCGGCGATCCGTTCATATCCGGCAGCGTTGGCATGGACATCCGTCAGAAACACTGCCCGGCACAGCCCGTCCTGGGGACGGATGTGGCGTTCTATGATGGAGGCGCCGCCTCCCAAAAAGACCACCGGTATGGCTTTAAAATCGAACCCAGCCTCCAGAATGGAGGACAGTATCCGTTCCGTATAAATCCGCCCATGGCTTTGGATCATCTCTTTGGCGGTCTGATCCATACTGCAGGCGCTTCCATTTAAGACACGCTCAATCTGGATGTCGGTTACGGACAGTCCCGTCCTCCGGCGGATCTGCTCCATGACCTCATCCATGCATCGGATGACTCCCAGCTCCAGGCTGCGGCAGGCAGCCGCATTGGGAACCGCATTGTCCAGCCGCATCAGGTCTACCGTCCAGCCCCCGATATCGGCCAGAAGGACTGACGGCTCCCCGTTGATATACTCCGGATGCAGCGCAATGGCAGAGTACCCCTGGGGGAACAGCTTCACGTCCCGAATCCATAACCGGTATTTTTCATCGTCGTACTGGAAACACAGCGGCTGATGATCCCGCAGAAGATAATTTCGAAATGCCTGCTTCTCCCTCCCAAAACCAGCCAGGGGGAGACCTGCCGCAAGGACAACCTCCATCTGCTTCTGTGCTTTCCGGCATCGGATCTCCTGCGCCAGTGCCGCCATAGTCAATAGATAGTAATTGTCATTGACGGTCTTGTCCTTCAATAATGCCTGCCGTCCGGTACCGCAGACATAATATTTTCCCTCGTGCTGCAGCACGTTCTGCATAGTATATGGCTCATAATCATAAGCGGCAAGCCCGCTGGGGAACACAACATGGGGGCCTTTGATGGCATAAAAGCCATGGTCAATCCCGATGACCATGAACATCACTTCCTTTCTTGATTCGTTTATCACCCTGTATCTGTGGGAATATCTTTTGAATGAATGGCCGGATGGCCATAATGGGCGGGCCGGAATACATTTTCTTTCCAGCCGGAAGGGGTTACTCCCCCCTGGAAGCCGGCCGTTCTGCGGCCGGCCCATAGGCAAGGTTCTTTTCCCTGACCCTTGCGTAATGGATCATTCGTATTTTTTTCTGCCGTTCCATTTCCTGCATCTGCCGATACCCTTCTCCCGTCAAAAACAGGCGGCAGTGGTCTCCCGGATTTCCATAAGGCTCCTGTCTGCCCAATATCCGGAATTCCAGCATGTGGTCCGTATCCGGGGCATACCGCTTTTCACAGCGAATCCGGTCCCCCTTTACATAATCCGCGCCTGCCATCTCCCGGGCAATTGCCAGAAGCTCAAATACACTCATTTCCAAAATCCGTCACCTCCCTGAACGTTAAAAGGCAGGAAACATCCTGGAAGGGGTTCCTGCCTGTACGCTTTTTATGATTCCTGCATTTTCCTGGCTGGGGATCAGGAAAAGTCTACCATCATGCCTGACCTGCAGACCTTTTTGTAATTCGAATTTTGCAGGAGCACTTTAGATTTGCGCCTGACTTTACGGTTCAGTATCTTTTTGTTTCTCGAAATCCCGGCGCGAAGCTCTCCCCTGGCGCTGTAGGAGCCATTTCCCCTGCACCATTTGTTTCGTTTGATTCTGGCTGTTCCCTTCATTGGTTTCTGTAATGCCATGTCCCTTCTCCCTTCTTCAAGAATCCTGCTGTTCTCTGGCTTCTCTTGATGAACTGAAAATGTCTTCCACTGCATACTGATAAAAAAGTTTGTGGAACAAAAGCCACCGTCCATGGACCGCATCCACATAGTTGGCAATGGCAGTGTTTACTTCCTCCGTTTTCTGCAGATCGCTGAGTGCTTTCTGTGTTTTGGATTCCATCTCCACCTTTACCCGGTATTCCGGATTGGAGGAACAAAGCATCTGGTCAGCTTCCTCCATCTGGTTTGCGGCCAGAAGCTCCAAAAGCCGGCTTGTCCGGTTTTCTCCTGCCCTCCAGAGCACATTTTGATGGACCTCAAATTCCTTCCCCCCTGGAATATGCATGGTCTGACCCAGGTAATAGCGGTATTCCCGAATCAGAAATTCTGCCTTCTCCCGCAGGTTCAGGTATTCTTTGATTGCCTGATGCTCTTCTGCCGTCAGTTCCATGGCTCCCTCTCCATCTAAGAATGGAATGATCCCAGGATACTTTTCAGCCAGCCGTCTCTGTTCCTCCAGGGTTGTTTCAAACCGGGAATGGTTTTCTTTCAGATATGCGGCCGCCTTCTGGTCTACCCATAGTGACAACGCCTCTGCCCATTGTTCATCTTTGTCACGTTCCAGCAATTCATTGTTCTCCTTTCTTGAAATTCTTCCTGCTTCAAGTACGACACTATACCACCTATGAAATAGGAAAACCATTCACAGAATCTACCAATCCTCCCCTTCTAAAACTGTGCAGATGTGACAAATGCCCCCTGTCATCTGAGGTTGAAAGGCCGGAATCCAGGTAATTCATCAAAGGGATCTGCTTTTTAAGATTGTTCATTTGGGATCATGATCTGGACTGGTCATCCCGTTTTTTCTTATTCATTTTGCTTTTCTGTTGTTTCATTCGGAGCCTGTGCACCTCATCTGCTCCTTTTTCTACCAGCTCTTTTATTTCCGGCCGTGAAGTATTCCACACGGAACCCATAAAGAAGCACTGGATGCCATACCTTGTTACAAACCTGTCGCCAAGCTTTGGATACACGGCCACCGCATCCCGTATTTCCAACGGGTATTCAATCATTGGATGGTACTTGATCTCCCCGGAAACTTCTGCCAGCATTTGTTCCCTCATTTCAGCCGTACAATCCTCATAGGCACCCCGCCCGGTCAGTTCCTTATAGGCCTCATTTCCAACATAGCTTAACATTTCGAATTCACAATCCCCATACTGCTCTACTTTCGCAAGCGAGTCCGGATTCTCTAAAGCGGCCATATAAATCACTTTCCCCTGGGCGATCAGCCATGCCCTGAAATCAATAAACAGGTCATCCGTGCAGCCATCCATCAAAAGCGAAGCCGCGGTCCAAAGCCCATATTTATATGCTGCCTCCTGATACCCATGCATGATTGCATGGAACTTCAAGACCTGCTCCGGCTGCATGCGCAGCAGCCCTGCTTTTAACCAGCAGATCTCTGCGTCCATGTCCTGTCCGCACTGTTCCTTTGCTTCTTCAATGAACTGCCAGAAAGTCTCCTTGTTGATCTCTGTGATCTCGTTTCCCATATTGAACCACCTCTTCCTTATTTTTTATAGAAAAACCCTTTGTTGGTTCTGCTAAATGCATAATGATTTTGAATCCAACTGCCTCACTTGTCTTTCATCCTGATATCATCATCTCCTTCCATTCATGCTTTCTGCCCAACAAAAAAACCGGCATATGGAGCTTACATTCCTCCTGCCAGTCATTACATTAATTCCCTCTACTCTGTACACATTTTTTCTCATGCCTTGTGTATCAAGTAGCTATATTCCATCATTTTAAACACAATATACGATAAATACAGTCAAAAACCATAGTCCAGTTTACATCCGCCAGGATGATGGCGGGCTTTACACTCAACGCCCTTGCGATGGCCGCCCTCTGCTGCTGTCCCCCGGAGAGGGTGGAGGGCATCTGCCCCATTTTGTCTTCAATCCCCAGGGTCTGTATAATTTTTTCAAAAACACTTCGTCCGGGGTCAGGCCGTCCAGCCGCAGGGGCAGGATGATATTTTCATAGACATTTAACACCGGCACCAGATTAAACTGCTGGAATACAAACCCGATGTTCCGTCTCCGGAAGATAGTCTTTTCATCCCTTTTCATCGTTTTCAGGCTCTGCCCGCGGATCAGCACGTCCCCTTCGGTGGGCGTATCCAGGCCGCCCAGCATGTTTAAAAGCGTGCTCTTTCCCGAACCTGAGCTTCCCACCAATGCCGTAAATTCCCCTTCTTCGATGGAAATGTCCACGCCGTCCAGAGCCCGAACCTCATACTCTCCGTTCACAAAATACTTTTTCAATCCGCATGTTTTCACAATCTCCATAAATGAAATCCCTCCTTGTCTTTTGCCGTATCCGGAGCGCACCGCTTTTTTTTGCCGGAACAGTCCAGCGGCTGCGGACAGCCCCGCCGGCCTGCAGTTCTTCCCCGGCCGGGAGGCAGACCGCCTGAATACGTTATATCTGCAGTATACAAGGGAAATCTAACAAATTGCTAACAAACAGTTACTATTCACAGCCATATAAAAATCAGCAGACAGATTCGTCAAGCACAGCTTGTAAGAAGCTGTTTGATGATTTTTATATGACTGGAATCAGTCACTTCACCCACATAAGCAAAAAATCAAGATGCGCAGCATCGGCAGACGGCTTTGCCGGCTGTTTTTGCGCATGTGTGTGAAGTGGCTGTGAATAGTAACAACAAACAAAAAAATTCGTGCTTTTCCGCATGAACCAGCTGCTTGAAGCAGTCTATGCAAGATCATATTTCACAACATCAATCTTGGCAGTCCCATCTGCAAAAAATGACACCCTGTCCGCATCCTGATCCGTATACATCGTTGCTGATAATACCTGTTCCCCATCATTTACAAAGACCTCCACACTGAACCGGTCCAGGATAATCCTCAGCTTCAATTCTCCATCCAACGTATTCACCAAGCTGCGCCTCTGGTGGATACTGGCCCTCCTGGAGCCGGAGAATTTTCTGTCTATTTTTAAAATGGATTCCCTTGGACGGAAGCTGAGTGAAGTATGATATCTTTCGTTCTGGGCAAACCGGACTGCAAATTTCTGGTACAAGTCCTGCGGATCTCCCTGACGGATGGTAAGCAGCATATCCATTCTTCTTCCCTTAATTCCGTCAAGCCAGACCGTCTCTGCCACCGTTACACCTGTATATTCTACTTTATTACATCTCATCGCATCAAGCTCTTTTAGCGGTTTCTGATAAAGCCTGTTGTTTTTTATTGACAATTCTCTCGGAAGGCTCATCTGTCCAAACCATGGTTCTTCATGCGAACGGATGCCGCAGGAATCCCAGTTTTGCATCCACCCGATCATAACCCGCCTTCCGTCCGGTGTGAGCACCGTCTGAGGGGCATAGAAATCAATCCCATAATCCACCGACTGGTTATGCATTTCCTGAAATACACCTGCATCCTCATCAAAGTCCCCAATCAGGCAGAGTGTTCCGTTTCCATTATGATACTCAAATCTTTCCGGGAGCATATCCTGGGGACTGGTAAGCAGTACCCATTTTCCATCCAGTTCAAAAAGATCCGGGCATTCCCACATTTTCCCGAATCGATTAAAATTAGAGACAAGGATATTCTTGTACTCCCATTGAAAACCATCCTCACTGGTATACAAAAGAATCTGCCCGCTTCCGTCTGCCGGACGGTTTCCTATGATGCAGCAGTAAGTTCCGTCTTTTTTTCTCCATATTTTGGGATCTCGGAAATCGGCTCTGCTGCACCCTTCCGGCAGATCCTTTGCATCCAAAACCGGATTGTGTTCATACTTTTCATAATCCATCCCGTCGCCTATTGCAATACACTGCGTCTGCAATTCTTCGCTTTGGGTGCTATAATGCTTATGTTCTTTTGAAACGCCCGTGTACATGAGCATCTGTCTGCCGTCCGGAAGCTCTATTGCACTTCCGGAAAAGCAGCCTTCCATATCATAGAATTCATCCGGAGCAAGCGCAGCCGGACGATACTCCCAATGGAGCAAATCTCCGCTCACCGCATGTCCCCAGTGCATCGGCCCCCACTTGGATTCATATGGATAATATTGATAAAACATGTGATACTGCCCCTTATACCAGGAAAATCCGTTGGGGTCATTCATCCAGCCTGTACGGGGAGACAAATGAAATTCCGGGCGTTCCCCTTTCTTTATCGTCTTTTCAAATACCTCTTCATATTTCCGTGCTTCACGTAATGTCTGGCTCGTCATACAATAATTGCCTCCTAAACTCTATTTCTAAAAATCAAGCGCCCGCCTTCTGCCCAATATCCATACATACTGACCTGGATATTAGGCTCACTGCCGTGTAACAGTCAAATATCCCGCAGCAAGTTACGGGGTATTTGACTCTCGCGGCAGTCGCCAAATATCATGCGAGCATATCTAATTGGCTCGTTGCTTCGCAGGAATAAAACTGCCTATAGCG
The DNA here is from genome assembly GCA_000403295.2 of Lachnospiraceae bacterium M18-1. GTDB lineage: Bacteria > Bacillota > Clostridia > Lachnospirales > Lachnospiraceae > Schaedlerella. The sequence goes on from KE159610.1 coordinate 1,020,450, forward strand.
GTCATTTCCCGGTTTTCGGTTTACCGCGCTTCCATATAGCGGTCATACGCATCCTGATAAACCTTCAAAAGCTCCTCCATCCCGCAGGTATCTTTAAGCTTCTTCACATAGGCGTCCCACTCACTATCCGTAGGTCCGCCTTCTTTGATCCACAGCCCCTCCTGCTCGGATACGGCATTTTCAAAATCCGTCTTATAGCGGTCGATCACATCCAGCTCATCCTCTGTAAATACACAGTCTGTCGGATATGCCGCCTTCTCATCCACATAAGGCATCCAGGTCTCATACAAATCTGTCAGCCGGATAACCGCGGCATCCTCCAGCGCAAAAGTGGAACCATAATAATTACTCAAAATCAACTTCGGGCCGTATACCTCACTTACGCCCTTCAGCTCCGCAACACTTTTCCCATATTCCTTCTGTGCATCTTCTTCCGTAATGCTCTGCCATACTCCATCTTCATCCTGCCCGGTAAAGTACGTCCCGATCGGGCCATACTGCAGCTGCATCACATTTTCCGGATCATACCACTGGTCGAAAAATTTCAGCAGATTTGCCGGACTCTTACATGCGCATGTAATGCTCAGGTTCCCGCAGCTAAGGGGCGGCGCCGAACGAAGGGTGACATTGTGGGTTCCATCCGGCCCGTCAAGAACCGGCAGATATACATAGTCATCCTTATGTTCTCCCCACAGGTCAAACCACCACCAGGTACCGACCCCTACCTTTCCCTGCTGGCATTTCGCCATCAGCTGCTTGTCATCCTGGCTGAACATCTCGACATCCATCAGTCCCTCGTCATACCAGTCATGGAAATAAGTCAGAGCATCCCGATACTTCTCATCTGCACACACGAAGTCCACTTTCCCATCAGCATTTAACTCTAAATCATTTATCACGTCATTGGGCCAATTCGTAAATCCAAATCCTGCATAGAACACATTCTGTCCCCAGCACCACTGGTCAAACCCAGTACTCATTGGGATTGTACTGCCCTCTTCATTTCCATAGTAGGTTGCCATGTCATTTTCTTCAAATGCCTTCAAGACTTCATGCAGTTCATCCAGAGTCTCCGGAACCTCCAGGTTCAGTTCATCCAGCCATGCTTTGTTGATCATAGCAAACTGCGGGAACTGGTAGATATTGTAATCCTCCCCGGCTCCGATGCCGGCAGTTCCCATCCTCTCTCCGGATGGAAGACCGTAGATCCCTCCGTCGCTCATGGTGATCGCACTTCGAATATCCGGATTCTCTTCCAGTATCTTTGACAGGTTCGGCATATATTCTTCCGTCAGGTACGGACTCAGATCAATGAACGCGCCGTCGCTTCCATAGGTCGTGATATCATAATTACTGAATCCGACTGCCATAAATGCATCTGGAAGCTGTCTCCCGGCAATCCGAATATTGACCTGCTCTGCCAGAGAATCGCTCATTACATTCCAATTGATCTTAATCCCCGCGTCCTCCTGCATCTGGTTTAGAACCTCATTATCTTCATATCCCGGGCTCAGCGCACTGATTCCTCCCATAATCGTAAAATCCGTCTGAGAAGTATCTGTATTGGTGACACCGGGTTCATAATAATTTTCGACTTTATTTCCACATGCGGCCATCGATACCGTCATGCCTGCTGTCAGCATACAGGAAACCACTCTTTTCCATCTCTTCAATTATCCCATCTCCTTTTCCGAAAATTCCATATCCATCCGTCCATCCCGCCATACATTGCCCCGGGGATGGGCGGAACTGATCCAACCATATGTTAACCCTTGACCGCGCCTGCCATCATACCCTTCTCAAAGTATTTCTGGACGAACGGATAGATGATCAGCATCGGGAGGGCCGCCACGATAACCGAAGAAAACTTGATCATCTCTGTCAGCTTACTGAGTTCCGCGTAACCTCCTGAAATCATGCCCGCCTGGCTTGCGCTTGCCGAACTCTTGATCAAGATATTACGCAGCACCAGCGGCAGCGGCGCATTTTCCTTTCCCGGCAGATAGATGAGAGCCGTAAACCAGTCGTTCCAATAGGCCACCATGCTGAATACTACCATAACTGCCATAATGGACTTACTTAACGGAACCACGATCTTGATGAAAGTCGTCCATTTCGAACAGCCGTCAATCTCCGCGGCTTCAATCATTTCCTTCGGAATACTGTGTTCAAAAAAATTACGGACAATGATCATATTGCCCACGGCAACGCCCCCCGGAAGAAACATCGCCCATATCGTATCAATCAATCCAGTGTCCCTGACTACCAGATATGTAGGCATTAGACCGCCGCCGAAATACATGGTTATAATGAAAAATATACTGATAAATTTTCGTCCCGGCAGATTTTTTACACTCAGCGGATAGGCTGATAAATAGATCATCACTACGGAAAATACCGTCCCGACCACCGTATATTTGATACTGTTGAGGAAGCCGGTGATAATACTCTTATCCGCAAATACGGCCTTGTAACCATCCAGGGTAAACCCGCTTGGAAGCAGGAACGTCTTTCCCGCATATACGTCATAAGGATTGGAAACAGAAGCAACCAGCACGTAGTAAAGCGGATATGCTACCAAAAATACAATAATAAGACAGATCACTACCAGAATAATATCGCTGGTCCTGTCCGATAAACCATGCAACTGTCCTGTCTTTTTTTTCTTTCCCATGCTGCACCTCCTATACAAAGCTTACGTCTTCAGAAATCTTGCTCGTTATCTTATTGACGATAATCAGCAGAATGACGTTGACTACCGTATTAAACAGACCGACTGCTGTAGAATAGCTGTATTTTGCATGTTCAATACCCTGCTGGTAAACATATACCGCAATGACATCACTGGTTGCCTTATTCAGATCCGTCTGGAGCAGGAATACTTTCTCAAACCCAACGTTCATTAAGTTGCCTGCGCTCATAATCAGCATAAGTACGATCTGCGGAACCAGCTCCGGAAGGTCTATATACCGGATCCGCTGGAACAGGGAAGCCCCGTCGATCTTCGCCGCCTCATACTGGGAAACGTCAACATTTGCAAGAGATGCCATGTAGACGATGATCCCCCATCCTGCATCCTGCCAGATACCGGATGCAATATAGATGGTCCTGAACGCAGATGCTTCTGATAAAAAGTCAATCCCTGTTCCGGCAATCAGGTTGATCAGACCGCCCGACGGACTTAAAAATATGCGCAGCATACCGCAGACAACCATAATGGATATAAAATGCGGTGCATAGAGAATCGTCTGTACGGACCGCTTAAACCGCTTGAATCTAAGCTGGTTGATCGCCAGCGACAGGATGATCGGAATCGGGAAGCTCCACAATAAACTATAGAAACTTAACAATATCGTGTTCTTGATCATCCGGATACAGTTTGGGGAACTAAAGAAACGCTGGAACCATTTCAAGCCTACCCATTCACTGCCCCACATCCCGCGCACAGATTTGTAATCACGGAATGCGATCTGGATACCGTACATCGGTACATATTTATAAATAATTGTCAAAATCAATGGAACCGACAACATCAGATATAACTGCCAATGATCGCCCATGCGTTCCCATACCGATTTTTGTTCTGTCTGAGCAGGTGTTCTTTTTGAACTAGCCATAAAATCTCTCCTTCCTTATCTATGGAACTGTCAGAAAGCGCCTGCACCATACGCTGTGAGCCGTTTTGAATCACAGCTGTTATAATATGTAAACAGCACTTCCCAACGTTCCGGGATTCATCTTTGCAGTCAGACCGGCCGTTCCTTCTGCATAACGTTCTTCACCATGGTTTCGTGAAACGTTATATGTATTACTCTAAAATAGTATCACTTTGAATTTTATTTTACAACCATTTTATAACACAAATCCGTCAATTCTTATATTTTTGTGAAAATTAAATAAATAGAAGTTAAGCATTTTGTATATTAGTCCTTCATATAACGTTTCATGAAATTTATGAAATTTCATGAAATTATTCTTTACAAATGCATGAAATTGTATTATAATTATTTCACGAAACAGAGAAATGAGGTGTTCATCATGCGCAGGAAAAATACTGCTCCTACTATGAAAGACGTTGCATTGGAGGCAGGCGTTGCATTGGGTACAGTTTCCAAAGTGATCAACGGATTGCCGGTAGGCGAATCCTACCGTCTTCGTGTGGAAGCAGCAATCCAAAAACTTGACTATCATGTAAACAGCTACGCGCAGGGCCTGAAAGCCAGCAAAACTTATACGGTTGCACTGCTGATCCCCAACACATCCAATCCTTTTTTTGCAAAGCTGGTACACCACATCAACACTTCCCTTATGAAGAGAAACTATCGGATGCTTCTGTGTACCACCGACTACGATTCCAGGATGGAGCAGGAATATCTCACCATAACAAAGCAGAACAAAGTGGACGGTATCATCGGCCTGACCTATAACCCAGAACTGCATCCGGATGAAACCATCCCCTTTGTATCTATTGACCGCCCTATGGGAGCACATATCCCCTGTGTTGCAAGCGATAATTTTGCCGGCGGTCAGATGGCGGCGGCAAAGCTGGCAGACTTGGGCTGCAAAAACGTTGCTTTTCTGCGCGTAGGCTCTTCTCTTGACAGCGAACCCAACAAACGAAAGGCCGGCTTTGAAAACGGCTGTCTTATAAAAGGCCTTTCTTTCTCAGAGAAGATTCTGCAGGACGATGATCCTTTAAGCGAGTTTGAAGTTTTCTTAAGAGAGCATCTTTTTGACGGAAAGCTGGAATTTGACGGGCTGTTCTGCGTGACGGACTATATCGCCTATGAGATTATTAAAATACTCCGTAAAATGAATCTGCGGGTGCCGGAGGATGTACAGGTGATTGGTTTTGACGGTATACGGGCTTTCGGGGACGGCGATTACTTCTGCTCTACAATCGTGCAGCCAATTATGGATATTGCCGAAATGTGCGTGGAGCTTCTGTTGCAGGAGCATATGTCTACCAAACCACCCCTTGTCTGCCTCCCTGTATCCTATGCATACGGCGGCACTACAAAAGAAGAGGGCGGCATCGCCAAAGAAAGGAAATGATTGTCAATGAAAAACTGGTGGTATTATCACAAATGGTATGTCCTCTGCGGAATCATTCTGTTCTTCATCGGAATCGATATCATCGGAAACAACCTTGGGTGGTTCAGGGATACGCCAGATCTCCAGATTGCATATATCGGAGACCATTCTCTGCCGGAGGATATAGCTGCTTCTATCGAAAACACCTTCACCTCTCTGGCGGGAGATTACAATCACGACGGAAAAATACTGGTAAAAATCAACCAGTTTGTCAGCAATATCTCCGCAGGAGATGCCGAAAGTCTTTCCTATCAGCAGGCAGCCGAGATTGCTCTGATCGGGGACATTGATGACTGCACAAGCTACTTCTTCCTGATGGAAGATCCCGGAAAGGTTCAGAGAGATTTCCAGGTACTGGCCATGCCCGATGGAAGCTGTCCGGATGAATATGATTTTTCCGCAGAAGGAAAAGTGATCCCCTGGGATTTTGGTCTGTACCTTGGAAGGCGTTGCTTTTATAGCAGAAGCAAAACTCTCTATGCAGAAGAATGCAGCCAGATCTGGGATACTTTACAGACGGATCAAACACTTACAGGAGGTTGAGAGAAAATGAGAAAAAAATACCGGAATCAGAAGCAAAAAGCCGCTTTGCTCTTTGGCTGTCTGTTTCTGTCTCTGACAGGCTGTTCTTCCGCTTCTTCGGCTGCCAAAGATGGACAGAAGCAGCCGGAAGGCCAGACAGAAATCGGCACAGTTATGACTGCCAATGCGCCGCAGGAATTTATCTTGCTTGATAATAAGGATGTACTCGCTGCAGACGGACTCTTTTATGCCGCATGGGGTGCCGGTAATCCTGTGCCTTACGAAAACAGTGAGGGAGAAACGATCGACCTCTATAACGCACAGCTGTACCTTCTTGCAAGTGAAGGAAAAAGCGAAAAAGATGCAGAAAAAAGCCGCCAGGCATGGCTTGCTTCTGCCGAAGGCAAATACAAAATCCAAACCACGGACACCATCACCTGCAACAGCCAGTCCTATACCCTGATCACCTATGACTGTATCGGAGAAGACACACCCTATGACCATGGAGTATCCGCATTAGGGGTCTGCGGCGCAAACGCGGTATGCGCGGAACTGACCTGTACGAAAGATTATGACGGAAATCTTACCGCATTACTGAAAGATTTCCTAAATAACTGTCAATATATCCAGCAAAATTAATACCAGGGAGGAAACTATCATGGCTTTCTTACACCATCAAAATCAACACGCATCAACCGGACAGCGCCTCACCGGCTTTGCACGATATACCGAGGTTTTAGAACGGAATATCAGGAAATATTTGTTTACAAATCTGATGACTATACTTGGCTTTTTACCTTTTGCAATCGGGAGCGTCTATGCCATCCTCTCTTCCAGCCTGCTTGTTATGCTCTTTGCCGGGATCATCGGCGGAATTTTTGCCGGTCCCTCCCTATCCTGTATGCATGACGCCGTTTTCCGCAGCTTTCGGGATGCAAAGCCAAGGTGCTTCCGTGATTATACACTTGCCCTGCGGCAGAACTGGCGGCAGGCCATTCTGCCCGGCATCTTATTCTGCCTCCTGCTCGGTTTCGATATCTTTATGGCTATGCTGTTCTGGTGGTCTGCTTCCTTTCCCGGATGGGGAACCATCGCGCTCTATTTATTCAGTATCTTGATCGTTACCATGTGCTTCTCCACCATCTGGCCGCAGATCGTTCTGTTCGAACAGCCTTTCCTCCGGAGCACCGGGAACTGCCTTTTATTCATGCTCCGGTATTTTCCCAGAGTCCTCGGCACCGCACTGCTCCAGATGCTTTATTGGATTGCCCTTGCCCTTTTCCTCCCATGGTCTGTTGTCTTACTGCCTCTTACCGGATTTTGGTTTATCCTGTATACCGCAGATTTTTTGCTCTATGACACTTTAAATAACAGCTTCCATATCGAAGAACAGATTGCCCGTGCTTATCCTGAACAGGTTCCATTTTACGAGGACGACGAAGCATGGATCAGAAGAAAACAACAGACAGAGAACGATGATGCAGGCAGCACCGCCCGCAAAAAATCATAAAAATAATTCCTTTGCTTTCCGCATCCGGCCGGTAATCGGTACCTGAAACGGGCATCTGCTCTCACAGCTTCCGCATCCGATACAGTCTGCTGCATTTGCATTTAACTGCTGATAATGCGCACGGACTGTTCCCGGAATTTCATCCTGCATCAAGGCAAGATCATACAGCTTATTCACCATAGCAATATCAATCCTGGCAGGGCATGGTGCGCAATGTCCACAATACGTACACTGCCCTGTTGAAAATGCATGCCGCGGAGCCGATGCCAAGACACTCGCATAGTCTTTCTCCTCACTGGAAGCGGTCTCATATGCCACAGCCTCGTATACATGCTGCGGATTGTCAAATCCGGCCATTACCGCCGCTACTGCCGGCCGGGTCAGTGCATAATGAATGCACTGTACAGGTGTCAGCGCGACTCCAAATGGTGATGTCTGTTCCTGAAACAGGCGTCCCCCCGCATATCCTTTCATAACCGTAATCCCAACACGGTTCTGTTCACAAATCTTATACAATTCTTCCCGCTCCGGAGCAATTCCACTCAGGCTTTCATCATATTGCCCTGTAAAATATTGTTCCAGATCCGTAACAGGCGGCAGCAGATCAAAAGCCGGATTGATACTGAATAGGAGCATTTCAATCTCACCATGGCAGGCCGCCATTTTAGCGATGGACGGGTTATGGGAGCTCATTCCGATATGACGGATCTTTCCCTCTTTTTTCAGCTGTCTCACATACTCGATAAATTCCCCATTCATAACCCGGTCAAATTCTTCTGCAGTATCTATAAAATGTATCATTCCCAGATCAATATAGTCCGTCTGAAGCCGTACCAGCAAATCTTCAAAAGCCGGTTTCACTTTTTCCAGATCTCTTGATCTGACATATTGCCCATTTTCCCAGATAGAGCCGATATGCCCCTGAATGATCCACCGGCTGCGTTTTCCCTTGATCGCCGATCCGATATTAGACCGGACATTTGGCTCCGACATCCAACAATCCAGAATATTAATTCCCTCTTTTTCACAGGCATCAATCACTGCTTTTACTTCTTCCGTATTATGACGCTCCAGCCATTCTCCACCAAGCCCGATCTCGCTGACCATCAAGCCGGTCTTTCCAAGTTCTCTGTATTTCATAAGCGCTCCTTTGTTCTTCCAAAAATCCTGCGGTATTGTATTATCTTACCACAGCGGTCCCAGAAATCCATTCCTGAACTATACTCAAACCCACATCTAAGATTTTAGCAATCATACCTTCTGACAGGCCCTCTGCCTTCATGTTAATGGCCGCTTCCTTTTTTCCTTCAAGCCTTCCCTCTGCACGGCCCTCTGTGCGGCCCTCTTCCTTCTTTTCATTCCCGAACTGTTCTACCGCCTTTTCCTGGTCAAATAAACCCATCATGATGTTAATAACCTCCTTCTCACGCCCGGACAAATACTCACTCAGCACATTTCTGTCCTTACATATCCTTATTGTTTCCAGCACAGCCTCCCTGGTTTTACCATGCAGTTTCACCTGTTCATTATATACCTTTGTAAAATCTACATACTGGCTGATAATATCGTCTTTTCCCTCTCCATAAAGCACCTTTACGTTTATTTGAATAAAATCCTGATTTCCTTCAAAGAATTCCTCCGAGAGCCGAATCCATTCCGGCCTGGTTTTACGGTCACCCACATATATGACGTAGAGTTCCGGCCTGGGAACAACCAGTTTTTTACTCCCATACCGATTTTGTTTGGTACTCTCAATATACTCATTCCATGTATGCGCAAGATAAAGAAAAATCCTGATAATAATGTTCATCGTCCAATTGGATTGTTATATAAGGTAAATAGTTATGTAAAGTTAGCCATCTCAGGCCTGAAATATCAAGGGTTTGCGACGGCTGTTTCTTTACATAACATTTTACAATGCTATAAGGCCTTTTTCAACCAGTCAATCAAATCTTCCTTTTCTTTTTTACCATATTTTGCTGTTGCATTGATAGATGTACTGTTTTTCTTAAGCTGCTCCTCTTTTATCTTAGGGTTTGTCCTTGCATAAATTTCTGTAGTCAGTATAGATGTATGGCCGAGCAGATCCCTAATATAGACAAGGTTGACCCCCGCTTCCAACAAATGCATGGCTTTACTGTGGCGGAAGGAGTGGTTCGTAATCCTGCTTTTAAAATAATCCGGTTTCTGTTTCTTTCCCATATTTATATATTTATCAATGATATACTGCGTCCCGGCACGTGTCAGCTTTTCGCCTTTACGGTTTACAAACAGGGGACAGTCAGGCACATCCCTGCCGCAACGCTTCATATAGACTTTAAGGATCTTTGCAACATTATCGCAGATTGGAACCAGCCTTGTTTTATTCCCTTTTCCGTGTAGTGTAATGGTATTCGTTGCTCCAAAACGGATATGGCACGGACATAAGTCTGTTAATTCCTGCACCCTTGCCCCGCTCTCATAAAGCAGGACAAGGACGGCCAGATCCCTAAGCTGCATGTCATCTTTCTGGTTTGGCAGGGAAAACAGGAAAGTGGTTTCCTCAAGGGTCATATAGCTTACCGGAACAGCAGGGGCTTTTTTAAAGGGTACGGACAGCACCTGGGCACACTGGCTGAACCCTGTCGGATCACGGTATTGCAGGTACCTGAAAAAAGCATGGATTGCTGCCAGCCGCTGGTTTCTTGTCCGGATGCTTATTTTACGCGTGTCCTCCAGCCATTTGAGGAATTCTTCAATCCGCTGTGCTGAAAAAGAACTGTATTCCAGCTTTTCTGGCGGAATACGGTAAGATTTCTTGTAAAATTCCATAAGCTGTACAAACGTATCACGGTACGAGCGGATGGTATGGATGGAAGCAGCAAGCTGGTTTGGAAGATAATCAGAAAAATATTTTGTCAGATGGTAAGTAAACGTGTTACCCATGGGTCTTTTCTCCAATCTCCGGGAATAACCCCGGTGTGTATTCCCCTGTTTTTTCGAGGACATTCTCCTGCCTGTCTTCAACCAGGCGGAGATAGTATTCCGTTTCCCGGATATGCTTATGGCCAAGATAAGCTGACAGCAGCGGGAGAGAGGTATAAGTATCAAACCCTTTTTCCTGCATCTGCTCAAGTGCATAGACACAGAAGGTATGCCTGACATCATGCAGCCTGTGCACTCTTCCGTCCTCCCTGTCAGGTATACCGGCATTTTTCAGGAGGCTGTGGTACATTTTATAAAGGGAAGCCCTGCAAAAAGGCTTATCTTTATGTTTTGTTCCGTGGAAAAGGAATGTATCAGGGCTGGAGTGTGAATGGTATTTACTACAGAATGATCCCATTCGTGAAAGAAGGGTGTCTGATGCAAGGACAATCCTGCTCACACGGTTTTTTCCATCCAGCACGGTCACTTTCCCTGTCTGGAAATCGACATCGCAGAGCCTGAGCATAACAACTTCCGATTTTCTGAAACCGCAGCAGTAATACATAGACATCATTGCACGGAATGCTTCGTTTTCATAGCAGGGAGCTTTGGAACAGTTTTCATCCAGCAGGGCAAACATGCGGGAGATTTCCTCCTTTGAAAACACATAAGGGATATAGTCGCTGTTGAAGGAACGCCTGTCGTCATGCCCGACATAAACATCCTGGTATCCATTAGATATCAGATATTTCCCAAAGGAAGATAGTATGCTCCTCCTGCGGGACGAAGTCACTTTTCTTTCACCTGGTTTTACTGCTGTCCAGACTTCGTACATTTCCCTTGTAATGACAGGCTCTGATATGCCCATCTCCTTGAAGAGCCTGTCCATCTCCCGCAACCGATAAAGGTCGGTTTCTGCCACTTTATAGCCACAGGAACGTTTATACTGCACATAGAGGGGAATCTCTTTTGAAAATGGGCCAGTAAATTTGAAATCATCTATATCACGCATTTGGCACCTCCAATGAGACTTCTTTCAGATGTTTCTCATCAATCGTAAGATATATTTCTGTAGTCAGGGTACTGGTATGCCCAAGGATATCTGATATCCCGCTGACCGGGACATCCCCGGACATAAGGTTTGTTGCTAGGCTGTGCCTTAAGGCGTGCGGCCCCCGGTGTCTTCCTCCAGAGTCAATGCCTGACTTTTCAATACAGGCTTCTACAACGTTGTAGAGGACTCCTCCGTTTGCATAGGCCTTATGGGGCGCACGCAGGGTAATAAAGATATGTTCTGTATCGCTGCTCTGATAACGTGCATTTTTAATATAGTCAATAAGTGGATAACGGATTTCATCCAGAAGAGGGAGCATCTGCGGGTTCCCAGTCTTATGCTGGCTAAACCGAATCGAGCCCCTGTTCCAGTCTATATCTGAAAATCGGAGACGGATGACATCCCCGGCACGCATACCAAGATAAGCAAAAAAACATACTGCGCAGTATGCAAACTTCCCAGACCTGCTGTCCGTATCAATGGAAGAAAGAATCTGACCAATTTCTTCTTTTGAATAATACGACATGAGCTTGCGCCGTGTTTCGTCATGAATCACCGGCAGTGCATCCCAGCCTGAAAAATGGATGTATCCTTCTTCATGAAGCCAGTCCAGGATCATGCGCAGGATGACTTTGTGCCCTTGTAGAGTTTTTGGTGCATACCCGTCCAGGCTTTCTATAAAGTCATATACATTTTTTCTTTCGGCTCCATGAATTTCTGTTATTCCAATACCGTCAAGATAATGGATAAACTTTGCGAATGTCAGGATGCGTTTAAACCGGGAGCTTCTTTTAAGTTCCAATCCCTCAATATACATCCTATACTCCTGGAAAAGCGCATCATAATTCCTGGGGATTTCTACGCTGTTCGGCTTATTATGAGTCTTGGCATATGTTCCGTTTTTATCAAATTCAAATAATGTCAGGAGCGGATACCTGATTGCGTACTGTATGGGAATAGAGGGGTTATACAGGTCAAAATCAAAATGCTCTCCTACAAAATCAGCTGCGTTGGAAAGTGAAATGGATTCAATTCCTTTCCTTTTGCAGTACTGGCAGAACAGTCCTAAGACCCACCGGCTTTTTCCAAGTATCTGTTGGCTATAGCCATCGTCTGTCATCCTATCTAAAAGGGCTTCCGATAGAGGCTCTAAATCATTTTTCAACATATTTATCTCCTTTCTTTGGCAGGAACCAAATATCTTTCCTTCATGCTAAAGATATAGTAAAATAGGAAGAAATTCGAGTCTGTTTTTGAAAAATTTAAAGACACATAATAAAAGGTTGAGGCTTTTACGCATCGATGGAGCATGGATAAATCTATTGAGTTAGAGAATTAGTTATGCTATGATAAGACATAAGAAAAAGCCCTGTTTTTTAAGAAACAGAGCCTGTATTTACATAACTATTTACCTTTTATAACAGTCGTTATGTTATGCATAACATAAGGATTGCGCCTCCAGCATTAAAAGTAATTTTTCACGAACCGTCATACCCAAGTCATTGTATTCCTGGTCAGTGAAAACATTTTTTATCGTCACATTCCCTATATCTGCTTCTGTTACATCCGTATCTTCCGGATGGATTGCCTGATATAACTGCAGGGCATACTTACGATCCCCGAACAGGTCACGAAATACAGAATCCTTAGACGTTGTTTTCACATCTGATTTTTGAGAGTCAGGTTCCGGTATTACTGTTCCCTTTCCCGATTCGTCCGTTCTCATGTGCAAATCAGCAGACTTGATCCGTGCCTCTCCCATTTTGCTGTTTACACCTGTCTCTTTTTTATCCATCGTATTTCCTCCGCCTCCCATTCCCCGCTGCTCTGCCTGTATCTTCATTATACTAAAAGAATGTTTGCTTTTCAAGCATTGGGGAAGCAGGCAACCGGAGATCGTTCCAGATAGGTTACTGTTCACACGGCGTCGTGCACCCTGCTGCACGGCGTCCGGTCCGGCTAATAAAGTAACACTTGCCATAATATCCAGCCCCTCGCCGAAGGCGACTTAAAATGGGCTGGATACTGTTACTGAAGCACCCAAAGGGTGTGAACAGTAACCCAGATAGATTTCCACGCAGGTCCCGTCCTCCTGCCGTTTCAGCTTTACAAATCCGCCGTGCAGAAGGACGATCTCCCTTGTCAGATACAGTCCCAGCCCAAAGCCTTCTGTTTTCCCGGCATTGCTGCCTCTGTAAAAGCGCTGGAACACTCGGGCCTCGTCCCCCTCCTCGATGCCGGTCCCGTGATCGCTGACCCAGATCCGCACGAACATTTCATTTTGCTCCGCGCCCAGCAGGATCTCCGTTCCTTCCATCTGACCCGCGTCGGGCAGTGTGTTCTCTCTTTCGTCTCGCTCCGCATCCGGCAGGATCTCCGTTCCTTCCATCTGACCCGTGCCAGGCAGTGTGCTCTCTCTTTCGCTTTGCTGCGCGTCCGGCAGGATCTCACCGCCTGACCCTGGCGGGGAATATTTGACCGCATTATCCAACAGGTTGAAGACCGCCTCCCCCAGCCAGTCCGCGTCGTGGGGATGGAACAGCTTTTCCGGGAACCGGGTGCAAATCCGCAGCCCCCGCCTGCGCGCCTTTTCCTCTGCCTGGCTGACCGCCTCCGACAGCGTCAGCAAAAGATCCGTGTCCAGCGGGTGGATCTGGATGATCCGATGCTCCAGCCTGGACATTTTGATGAAGCTTTCCGCAAGGAAATGGATCTTTTTTTCGGAAAGCATCACCGCCTTGAGATAGCTTTTCTGTTCCTCTCTGCTCAGATCCTCATCCTGCAGAAAATCCAGATATGTCTCAATATTGGCAAGGGGCGTCCGCATCTGGTGGGCGATCTCCGTGATCAGATTTTTGATGGAGTCCCGGTCCTGTTCCAGACGCGCATGGTACCCCTTCGTCATGCTCTGCAGCCGGAAAAGCTGGTGGGTGATCTTCGATAACAGCGTCTCCTGATCAGCCCTCCGCTCTGGAAGCTCCCTGCCGTCCAGTATGCACTCCAGCATGGACGAGATCTCTGAAAGCTCCCGCTCCCTGTATTTTCCCTGCCAGTGCCAGACGGCGCCGGTGCTTAAAACAGCCAGTGCCGTTGTGATGATACACCATATTCCCATTTTTCTATTCCCCCCTTCTGCTCTGCAGCTGATTTCCCCTGAAAACCTGCGCGCAGTGCCCATCCCCCGGAACATCATTCCCCGAATACATACCCCTGCCCAAACACATTTTTGATATACACGGGATTGGCCCCATCCGGCTCGATTTTCCTGCGCAGGCGGTTCACCGTCACACTGACCGTATTTTCTCCCACAAAGGCGCCGTCCACATCCCATACCTGCTCCAGGATCTGATTCTTGGTAAGGAGCTGCCCTTTGTTCTTTGCCAGGTATTCCAAAAGCCGGTACTCCTTCATCGTCAGCGGGATCTCCTTCCCATGACAGGTCACCCGTTTGCGGGCAAATTCAATCCCAAGCCCTTTATACAAAAAAGCCTCCTTCTTTTCCCTGCATCGGAACAAAACGGCCTGTATCCGTTTGATCAGCACACGCATGGGAAATGGTTTTACCACGTAGTCGTCCGCCCCGGCGGTGAAGGCCCCCAGCATGTCCTCCTCTTCGTCCTGCCCGGTGAGGAAGATCGCCGGGATCTCCTGGTATCTGCGCATGTCGCGGCAGAAGCTGATCCCGTCGCCGTCGGGCAGGTTGATGTCGATCAGCAGCAGATCCGGATTTTTTTCCAGCAGCCCCCTGCCCTCCCTGCAGTTCACGGCGGACAGCGTCTCGTATCCCTCTTTCCGAAGCGCGATGGCCAGGGCCTGACCCAGCAATTCATCGTCTTCTATGATACCGATGGTTTCCATCTCATTTGTTTCCTTTCTTCTGAATTTGCAGACAGATTCCAGCTATACGGCTGTAATCCGGCAGTTTTTATCTGACTGTGAATCGTAACCATTGATTCTATATTTCCAGCAGGTCTTCGCACCTGCATCCCAGCGCGCGGGCCAGCATCAGGACTGTGACTGCTTTTGTATGGTTGATTTTTCTCTGGCGCTGTTCAAAAAGCTGGATCTGCCTGAGAGGAACCTTCGACAGCTCTGCCAGCTCGCTCTGGGATAAACCGGCATACTGCCGGAGACGTTTCAGGTTCGTTTCTTTATAATAATCCGCCAGCTTTTCATCCATCGCAGAGACAAACTGCATAATGTCCATCTCATGATATGCCGGATACATGTTTAGAATGTCACGGACAGATACCGCTTTATAGATACGCTGAAATGTCTTTCCCGTGTACCATTGATAGAAGGCCAGCGCATGGCCCGCCCAGTATTCCGGAGATTTGTCCAGGTACATCTCTTCCGGCAGATCCGGCAGGTTCAGCCCGCTCTGCCGGATCACCTCTTTTACCAGTTCGCAGCCCGTTTTTCCCGCCACATAGCCTGGGTTGCCTGTCTGGAACTGATATGCCACATCGGATATAAGAAACATCTGAAAAAAATCATCCGGGTCCAGTTCGTATGAGTCGGACGCATAGTCCAGCATATCTCCCATGATCCGCTGCGCCGAATGCAGATAATCCTCAGGATAAGCGTGTATCACCATTTTTGATTCCCTCCCTCATGATATCCAGCATAAACAGTTCATGGATGTCCGCCGACTTTTTCCGTGCTCTGCGGTATTCCCTGCGCGCTTCACGTTCCCTTAAGACCTTTTTCATATAATATTTTTCCGCTTCTGCTTTTTCATTTCCCAGATATTGTATTTCCGAAAAGGCTCTGGGACTCTTCAAAACAACCTGCTCGCCGTGCTTTACGAGATACATCGCCTCGGCAAGTTTTTGAAGGGAGATCACACCCGAAACAAAATCCTGCGCAAACGCAAAATAGGAATCGTCTGCCCGATATCCAATCATAATATCATATTCGGATATATTTATGAGAAAATGCTCTTTGAGATATGCTTTCGCTTCTGCCGCAATACTTCCATTCTGCCAGTAGGTCCGATTGTCCGTCAGAAGTGCCAGCCAGTTCAAAATGCTGTATTTTGGACTATTCAGATTCAGTACATTCAGCTCTGATAAATCTATTTCATATCGATTCACATATCCATTCTGCTGTTTCTTACATGCCCATTCTTTCGCAAGCTCTATATCTTCCGTGCAATAGAATCCTCTTCCGTAATCATTTGTCTTCGCGCCTTTGTTATATTCCGGCCGCTCTATAATCCTCTCAGAACCGTGGTACAAAATCTTCTTCAATGATATCACCTCCGGAATGTTTAATCTGTTTTTATTATATCGCAAAGGCGATATAATGGCAACATCTTTATTCCCGGTGTCAATTTTGACCTAATCATTCATCAAAAAGTTATCTAAAAATTTCATTTCCACAGTGCTATTATAATACACGTAGCAAGGATAGAAACAATACCAAGCAAAAAAAGGAGAAAAAATTATGTATATGAATTTGACAGCAGAACAGATCGACTATATGTATGAGGCAAACGCGAAAATCGGAAGTACCATCATCAACGCATTCAAGAAATATTTTACAGAAAATGCTGAAATCATCTGCGCAGGACTTGCGGCCATGAGCGGACAGTATTATGTACCGTCTTCAAGGAAATAAGCAGATGGACGGCAATTACAAAAGAATCAAAAAAAGACAGCAGGAACACGAGAAATACGATTCGGTTCCTGCTGTTTTTTTCTTCTATAAGGATACGCCTTTGTTCTACGGACATTTTCAGCATAGTTCAAATACGGCCGGTTCTTCACTGGTACACGGTTTCCAGACTTCCGCCCCGGCCCCGTTTGGATTGCCGGTCTTCATGAAGTTCACCCAGTACACTAGCATCCGCGCGCTAAGTATAAATACAGCCAAAGAACTGTCTGTACAAGAAGCATCAGAGGTACTCCGATCTGGAAACGCCTTTTCCGAATCTTATGCCGGAACAGATACATGGCCGCCAGTCCGCCTGCCGCCCCGCCGATGAAAGACAGGCCCAGCAAAGTGGATTCCCTGATCCGCCATTTTCCGTGAATTGCCTTCCACTTGTCCAATCCGAACAGGATCAATGTCAGTAAGCTGACTGCAATTATATATATGGTAAGAACCCGATCCATGCCAGTCATGATGCCTTTCATCCCAATGCCTGCAGTTTTATGCTGTGCTCCGATACTACCTTTTTCAGCAATCCAATGTCCTCAAACGCAGTCTCCATTTTATCGGAATAATTTCGGTATCTGCTATATGTATCCGTGTAACAGGATTCAATCGTATTCAGCCGCGGCATGATGATATTTTCCTGGTAAAGCTTCATATGATGCACGTCATTCTTTACTGCCTGCAGATCATTCTTTACTACCCGCACCTCTTCCTTTACTGCCTGCAGATCATTCTTTACTACCTGCACCTCTTCCTTTACTGCCT
>KE159610.1:1037969-1060356 GCA_000403295.2 Lachnospiraceae bacterium M18-1
CTTCCTTTACTGCCTGCAGATCATTCTTTACTACCTGCACCTCTTCCTTTACTGCCTGCAGATCATTCTTTACTACCTGCACCTCTTCCTTTACTACCTGCAGATCATTCTTTATAGGCTGCAGCTCAGATTTCAATTTTTGATCCATCATATCAGATATAGCCAACAACAATTCATTCTCAGTCATGATGCCCTCCCTTCGAGCAATTCCATTTCCGCCTGTGTTGTTACATATAACCTCTTCTGATTAACCGTCTGCCTGTCAGCCGGACAGACCGATTCTCTTACAACAGTATAGCACAGGGCAAATATAAAGTCTATTGACTTTTTTTCTGATGTTCAAAGCCGGCAGCACATCAGGAGTTACAGTTCACACGGCGTCGTGCACCCTGCTGCACGGCGTCCGGCCAATAAAGTAACATTTGTCATAATATCCAGCCCCTCGCCGCAAGGCGACTTTTCAATGGGCTGGATGTGTTACAGTTCACGGCCGGTTAGGCAGTGAACTGTAACACCATCAGGATGTGACCAACGATCTTCAAAAAATGCCAGATTGAAGGTTCCATACATCTATGCTATGATTGTATCAGCAATCAAAAATACTGCATCAAAGGAGTGACCATATGAGACCCAAACTGCAGAACTTTTTTGACCGGTTCCGTATTAAAAATAAGATCATCGTGGCATGTCTGCCGTTTGTCATACTGAGTTATATCATTCTTTTTCTCAGCATCACACTGATCATGTATCAGCAGATGAGGACCATGGTCTATGACCAGACCCGGCAGAATATCATAGAAAAAACCAATCTGCTGGATACATTACTCAACAATTACGACCAGATCACCACCAATTATCTATATTATACCCGTGATATCCAGGAATATCTGATGACTGACCAGGAACCTTTATCCCAGGATTCCATAGATAAACTGCATCAAAATCTTGCTTCCCACACAGCACTGCTGCTTACGGATCAGAATCCGGAGATCGCGCAGGTCAGCCTGTTCAACAAAAACGGAGACCTGTATACGAACAACGCCATTTATTCGAATACACTGGAGACAGCAAAAGCATATGCAGATTCCATTCATTCCCACGCCCGGGAGCATCACGGCAAGCTGATCCTGGAGGATATTCCTTCAAGACCCCACGTGCTAACAGTTGCACGGACCGTATATATTCCGACCCTGAAAGAAAGCGATGAGGAGATCGGCTTTCTGCTGCTGGACATTTCCCGCGCCGCCCTGGAAAAACAGCTCAAAATGCAGCAGAACTCCGATGCGATCTTTACACTTCTCACAGATTCCCACGGGAAGATCCTGATCAACACCTCTCCGCTGGAAGATAAAAAATGCCAGGAGATCATACTTGCAGGCCGTTCCGGCAAGAATAAACATTATACGGTGGACAGGCGCGCCCTGTCTTACAGCGGGTGCTTCGTCACAAGCATTATTGACGAATCCATTCTGTTTTCCAATACTTACAAGCTTTTCTGCATCGAACTTTTTATCATACTGCTGTCCGTTTTTATCATACTGTTCGCCATCATCTATTCCGGAAATATGATCTCCGGGCAGGTGTCCCGGTTTATCCGGAAGCTGAATCAGACTCAGCAGATTGATGAAAGCGCTTATATCAATGTGGAATCAAAGGATGAATTTCAGGAGCTGGGGCTGGTTTATAACAATATGCTCTCACGTATCGACCATCTGATCCATACCGTCTATCTGAAAGAGATCCTGACGCAGAACGCCCAGTTAGAATCTCTCCAGGCACAGATCAACCCGCATTTTCTTTATAATACGCTGGACTGCGTCAACAGCCTGGTCGATATGGGAGAGAAGGAAAATGTCAAGAAGGTG
The DNA here is from genome assembly GCA_000403295.2 of Lachnospiraceae bacterium M18-1. GTDB lineage: Bacteria > Bacillota > Clostridia > Lachnospirales > Lachnospiraceae > Schaedlerella. The sequence continues at coordinate 1,039,835 of KE159610.1, forward strand.
GTAACTTCCCTGGCCAATATCATGCGGATGTCTATCAAAGGAGAGACCTTTGTCACCGTGGAAGAAGATCTTTCTTATATAAAGCAGTATATTTTTATCCAGAAAATGCGTTTCCAGGATAAGATCCTGTTCCTGACAGAGGTGCCCGAGTCCATGTACCAGTATTATATTCCCAAGCTCACCCTGCAGCCGCTGGTTGAAAATGCAGTTCTGCATGGGGTGTCCAACCTGACGGAGACCGGAATGATCGGCATCTTCGGCTCTGAAGACGAGCAGAATCTATATATTGATATCAAAGACAACGGAACCGGGATGCCGCCCGGGATCATCCGGCAGCTGAAGGCCCTGGATGAGAGTTCCTCCATTTCCAGCAAACACATTGGTATTTTTAATATACAAAAGAAACTGCAGATTTTATATGGTACAGACTACGGCCTGACTGTAAGCTCCATCTCTCCGCATGGAACCAGCGTTACCATATGCATTCCAAAATCCACCGTACCCTACAGAAAGGATTCCTCCCATGAAATTACTGATCGTTGATGATGAACCATTGATCCAGAAAAGATTAGAGCAGCTTATCACCTCGTCGTCCCTTGGGATACATTCCGTAATGTCCACTTCAGATCCCGCCCGGGCCATGGAGCTTTTGAAAGAATGTCCCCCTCAGCTCCTGCTTACAGATATCCGGATGCCCAGGATCTCCGGGGTCGATCTGGCACGTTATATTCACGAAAACCAGCTGGATACCCTGGTCATATTTATTACCGGCTACTCGGATTTCGAATACGCAAAATCCGGTATCGCCTACCAGGTATTTGATTATCTATTAAAACCCATCGACGAAGAGCAGGCGCTGCTGGCTATACGTAAGGCCGTGCACACCATACTGGAAAAGCAAAAGCACGATGAGATCCACAGTATGTTCCAGAACTATTTTTCCACCCATTTTTCTTCTGCCAGACGCCAGTTTATCGAAAGGCTCCTCTTCCATCCGCTCACGCAGACGAAGGAACAGCTCCTGTCGGTGCAGAAGCAGTTTCAGATGGATGCTGATTTCTTCTGTCTCTGTGCGGTCCGTTTCACCTGCAGCGGCGGTTTTGGCGAGGATTTTTACTATTCCTACATGATCGAACAGCACCTGACCCGCAATGATCCGGATTTTCTGACCTATCCTTTCGGGGATACGATCTATATCTTATGGATGTCCGAAAACCCGGCGCCCACTTCCTCTGACATGTATCAGAGATTCCAGAATATCCGGGAAACGCTGGAGCAGAGCTATCCGATCCAAGTGTCCGTCGGTATCAGCAATTTTACAGATGACCTGTCTCAGATACCTTTTCTGCGAAAACAGGTAACACGTTGTCTGGAAAATGCAGGCATCCGATCCACTTCACCGGTCACTTTTTTCAGCGACCTGCCGGATACGCTTGTTCATGAAGAGTATTTTGATATCATCCAGTCCATCACCAGACTGATCCGGCTGATGCGGCTGGGTGAAAAGGAACCCGTTCGAAAAGAATATGAAAAGATCACAGAACAGTTTCAGGGCCGGTCAAAAAGCTATGTAACGGAGATGATCGATCTGATCACATCCAATATACTGCTGTTCATTCAGGATTTATCCATTCCTCCCACGGAAACAGCAAAGATCGAAAACAATATCCTGACCCCTCTGCGCCAGCAGACGGAGATCCGGCTGAAGCTGCAATATCTCCAGTATTGGATCGACTTTATCGTTGACTGGATCAACGACGCGCAGGCGGCTGAGCAGAACCATCTGATCCAGAGCATCTATGATTATATCGATGCAAATTACAGCGACAGCATCGGGCTTGCCTCTTTATCTGAGCATGTCAGCAGGAATCCGTCTTACCTGAGCCGCTTTATCAAACAAAATACGAATAAGAATTTTTCCCAGATCCTGACTGAACGAAGGATGGAGGAAGCGAAGAACCTTTTGCGCAATTCCAATCTGAAAGTGCCCCAGATCGCTGAAAAAACAGGATACCCGAATGTACGTTATTTTACCCGCGTATTCCACAGCCAGTTTTCCATGTCGCCTACGGATTACCGAAAGATCACCTCTGCATTTTTTAATTCCTGAAATGGGGCTGCTGCAAAATGATCATCTCCATTTTGCAGCAGCCCCATATTTTTATCTTTTTGCCCTGTCCAGCGTATATAAGACTGAAGCAAGACCGTACTGGAAAAAGTATACCTGACTCCGCGTCATGCCACATGCATCCTTTTCCCCTGACATTGGATCTTCCAGCAGCCTCTGGATACATTGTATCATGTCCTCGATATAGCGTCCGCCGATGGGTCTGATATAATGTCCTGGGAAGATCAGTTCATAATGTTCCTTCAGCGACTGCAGCTTTTTCAACGATTCCAGGTATACCCCCATTGTATCTGAAAATACATCCAGCATCAGCGTGGGCGTGCTCACAATCGTATCCCCGGAAAATAAAAACCGATCGTCCCTGTCCAGAAGGCAGATGCAGTCCTTTGTATGGCCGGGTGTAAATACTGTTTCCAGTTTCCGGCCTCCCAGGTCGAATATTTCCCCTTCTTCGATCCCCTCCAGTTCGTATTCCGCCGTTTCTTCCATGTACGCCCGCAGACTTGCCTTATAGCTGTACTCCGGCCTTGCCTCCTGCTGCAGGAAAAATTCTTTTCTGTACTCCGCCCGATTTTGCTCCCGGATCACAGGGAGCGCATTTTTATGGGCAAGCACTTTGTCAAAATGTCCGTTTCCTCCCACATGGTCATAATGGTGGTGTGAATTGACTACGATAAGCGGCTTTTCTGTCAGCTCCCTCACGACCGCGCGGATATCTCCGATGCCGATCCCCGTGTCCAGAAGCAGCGCTTTTTCGGTTCCGATGATCAGGTACATGATATCAATCCCAAACTCATCGATGGCCCAGACGTCTTTTGCTGTCTGCTGTATGGTAAAACCATTGATCTCCCTGATGTTCATATTATCTTTATAAAAAAATGGTGCCATTGTATGTTTCCTCCTTCTAATCCCGCCCGGACTGCCGGAAGGCTCTGCGCCCTATTATGGCTGCCCGCTGTCTGGCTTCCTGTCTGGTTATTTGGCCGCCCCCGCTGTCTGGTTATTTGACCGCGCCTGCTGTCAGGCCGCTTGTAATATACCTCTGCCCTGCAATATAGATCACGATGATGGGGAGCATCGAAACCACAAGCCCTGCGATCAGCAGATTCCACTGGGCATTGGTGGCTGATTTAAACATGTATAGATTTACGGTGATCGTCCGCAGATTCCCGTCACTGATGAGGATATTCGGAAGCAGAAGGTCGTTCCACGTCCAGAGAAAAAACAGGATTCCCAGTGTCACTGTGGCTGATTTTACCAGTGGAAATACAATCTGCATCATAATGCGGAAAGGCCCTGCCCCGTCAATCGCTGCCGCTTCCTCCAGCTCCCTGGGCACGGTCTTTAAAAATCCCACATAAGTCATAATGCCGAACGCCGTAAAGAAACCGCTGTTAAACAGGATCAGTCCCAGGTGAGTGTTATTCAGATGCAGCTTTGTAGCCATGACCGATATAGGGATCATGACCGTGTGGAAGGGGATGATCTGTCCCAGTACAAACAGAATATAAAACCCGTCGGAAATCTTTCCTCGCAGATGGGAAATCCCATATGCCCCCAGGAAGGAAACGCTTCCTGCCAGCAGCACCGTACAAATGGTCACGAATACCGTATTTTTAAAAACCACCCAGAAGTTCATGGTTTCCATTGCCTGCACAAAATTGTCCAGATACAGACCCTTCGGCAGTGATATAAAGGATGTCAGAATCTCGCCGTTGGGTTTGAATGCATTCATAACGATCAGGAGTACCGGCAGGATAAACACAAGGCCGGCCAGAAAGCACAGCAGGCTTTTCATCCATACTTTTCCTTGATTGCTCTGACTTTTCATATTACATCTGCACCTCCCTCTTCCGTGTGATCCGCAGCTGAATAAACGCAATGACCGCAACCATGAAAAACAATACCATAGATTTTGCGGATGCATAACCTGTCTTATAAGCGCCAAATGCATCTGTATAGATGTTGAGGGCTATGGTCTGGGTACTGTTCGCCGGTCCCCCGCCGGTCAGCGACAGCGGGATATCAAAGGACTTGAACGCGCCCGCTATGGAGACAAACAGATTGATCGTTACCGTAGGCATGAGCAGAGGAAGCTGGATCCGGAATATTTTTTTCAATCCCACGCATCCGTCCAGCATGGCCGCCTCGATCACATCCCTGGGGATCGTCTGCAGCCCCGCCACGTACAGCATCATCAGAAATCCCGTAGACTGCCAAGTGGTCACGATCACCACAGCCGCCATAGACATATCCGCATTTCCAAACCAGCTGATATTTACCAGATAGTCCAGATTCAGCCGCTCCCCTACGTTGGGAATGGCATTTGTAAAAATAAAGATCCATACGAATGCTACCATAACCCCGCTGATGATATTCGGGATAAAGAAGAAAGACCGGATCACACCTTTCCCCCGGACATTTCTGTCCAGCATAAATGCCACCGCAAATGCAACGATATTCGATAAAATGATTGATACAACCGCCAGCATTATGGTAAAACCTACTGCATGTATAAACCTCTCGTCCTGAAACAGCTTGATATAATTTCCGAGTCCGATAAATTCTTTTTTCCCTTTGATCAGGTTCCAGTTCAAAAACGAATACGGAAGCGACCCGATCAGCAGGGGGCCTGCCAGCGCCGCACAGTAGAGCAGCAGCGCCGGGATCAGCAGCGAAAGATAAAATTTCTTATTTTTCTTGTACAAAAAATCTGACATACCGCACCTCTCTTCCCTGTCAGAATACCGCACTTTGCAGAAAGCCTTCCATCGGCGCTTTTTCTGCGTTCGAGCGGATGAAAATGGGAGAGGATCCATCCCCTCCCCTAAACTTTTTATTCATTGTCTATTCCAGCAGTTCCTGACATCCGGCGTCCATCACTTCCAGCGTTTCTGCCATGTCTGTGCTTCCTGCAAAATAACCCTGAACCGCAGGACCTACCGTGTCCGCGATTCCGGAAGGAAGCTGCAGATAGATCCAGGGCTTCGAGTTTCCGGATTCCATATATGCGGTATAGTCTTTATAATATTGCTTGTCCAACTGCATCTCAAATTCCATAGCCGGAGGTGCTGCTCCCATGGCGTCTGATGAATAATGCATCCAACCTTCTGCATCCGTATTATCCGCAATATAGTTCAAAACCTCCAGCGTTTCCTCCAGATGCTCTGATTTCTTGTTTACCACAATGCAGATTCCCACGTCCACGTCAAGCTTTGCGTCTGCTTCGTCATCCGTATTCGGCACGCCGAACAGCCCCACGTTCAGATCCGGATTCACGCTTTCCGCATTCAGCAAAGAAAATTCCCCGCTGGCGATCATGGCTGCTTCGCCTGATGCAAAGGCATTAAATCCGGCAGTAGAATCTGCGTCCATATAATTTGATCCGGAATTATCTTTCATCAGATCCAGGAATCGGAACACCTCTTCTGACCTGTCATTGGCGAAGGATCCTGTTCCTTCATTCATTTCCTGAACCCAGGAATCTCCCACAACATTTCCCTGCAGGCAGCTGAATAAATGGTTCAGCGTCCAGCCGTCTTTGTAGGTTGCAGCAAACGGTGTGATGTTCTTTTCCTGCAGCTTTCTGCATACCTCTTCCATCTCTGCAAATGTTTTCGGAACCTCTGTGATTCCTGCCTCTTCAAACAGATCCACATTATAATAAATCCCCAGCATTTCCAGACACATCGGATATGCGTAAGCTTTTCCCTCATAGCTGTATGCGTCTTTCACGGAATCATAAATCTTAGAAGAAAACTCCTGGCCGCTCAGATCCAGGATCCTGTCGTTTTCCGCAAACTGCTGTACCTGTGAATAAGGATTCAGAAAGAACATATCCGGCAGGTCATCGGAAGCAACCTTTGCCCCCAGATACTGATTATAATCTCCGGTCTGCATCTCAATCTGAAAATCAATCTTATCCTGACGGCTGTTAAATCCTAAAACCCGGATAATAAAGACTCGAATCAATCGTTACTAAAATCCGACTATCCTCGAAGTTTTATACCAAGCTTTTCCACAAACAACATATCTCTTTTCGTTTCTTCTGTCCGCCATCCACTCTTTTTCTTGCCGGACACTTTTGTTTCTTCTATTGCATCAAACCACGATAGTATATTATGCATGGAAGTTTTTCGAATCCAATTTTTCAGTTGCTTTTCTTCCTTCAGTTTTTCTCCGGTATCGTGCTTTACATCACCATTTGGTATCGCCAACGTATCACGTAAGTTCCTGAGCATTGACGCAAAACTCTCATGCATACTTTGGGCAAGAAACCGCGCCAGGATCTGACCGTCGAGTGTATCATCGTCCCATACCCTGGGATGATTTCCTCCGGTATGACTTTTACTATTCTTGAAATCCTCCTCAACATACTCTCGTGATCGGTATTTCTCCAGTGCCCTGTTTGTATCCTTTTCCTTCGATGCCACGAGTATTATGAAACCATGATATCTACATCTTTTCTCATATGCTTTTTTCTTGACTTCGACCCTAGTTATCCGTTCACCCCAATAACTGATTTCCATGTACTGGTCAGCGAATTTCTGGTCTTCTGGAGTAAGATATGCTCCTGACAGAAGATCTGATTTTACAGCATCGAACTGCATTCTGAACTTAATATCTTCCTCCGCTTTTTTTAGCGAGCTGAAGTAGATGTGAACATATACGCGTCTGGAAAGGATTTCTGTATCCCCCTTTTCAAGACCGCTTTTCTTACTGGCCCTTTGTCTCTCATACGCAAAATCATGAATCTGCATGACGGTGACTCCCGAGAACTTCGGGTCACAATGTATGATCTCTCCACCGTTCATGAGTTTGTCTCTGTATTCATTTATCAGGGGCTGAGTCCATTTTGTGTCTGTCGGGATATGCATAATAAACGGGTAGCTATTCTTTATCATCATAATCATGTTGCTCTCGGCGGAATACCCGCTGTCTGCCACGATCTCTACCTTGGGACACCCGAGGATGTCTAGCTGTTTGAGTGCATTCTCCACAGTGGTTCCGTCAGAAATATTTCCCGGTATCCTCGCATAGGCAATTGGCTGCCTTGATGTTATGGAATATATCTCAACAATCTTATAGACATTTTTTATCAACTTATCCTTATGGGGAGCACTCCTTCCTACATTCAGGTTTTCAGACTCCGTGTATATGGTCGTCGAATCCAAAGCCAGCAACTCCCCGTCCCCCATCGTTTCTGCCCTGTGTTTGAAAACGGACTGTTTGATGCTTTCATTGTAACCAAGGTAAACAAAAAGGTCATGATACATATCCTGCGATATGGACGAATCACGGTACGGAAGCAGTCCGGCATATTTCGTAGTCCATGCCCTGATTCCCGGCCATGTCTCCCCATCAGTTGCAAAGGCATACCACGCCAATGTCTGGAGCTTTTGCGCTATGCCACGATCTCTTCCTACAGCTTTGTTGATTTCTGCGGTAATGCCGGACTTATCTGCAACATGGGAAACGATGTCAAGCATTCCGACATGTCTTCTGGTTATCTCAGTGGGCGTCACCCCGGAGCCTGATGTATGATCGGCCATACGTCTTTTCGGCCTTGTATCTACAATCTCATCAGTACCATTAACTATTTTTCCGATTAAAACCTTCGAAATGGTGTCGCTATACTTCTTATTTGGATCATATTTCGTTTTACGTTCATATATATAGATATCACCATTTTTTTGCCGTTCCCTTATAATTCCGACATTTATGGCACCTGAAGCTTTTCGCGGCATAAGATGTCCCCTTTCGTTTCGAGTCTCCTTTTATTATATGCGTACTCGTTATAAAAATCAACATCTTATGTCCAAAAAGCCTTATAATAACAGTATTTGTGGTGTCTTTATGACCCGACTCTAACCGAAATCAAACGTTTCGAGTCTCCTTTTCCCGGGTTTTGGGTTAAATACGTCCGCACCTTTCTGGAAATTCTCCGCCGCTCCGGACGACCAGACAACCAGCTTTACGGCAGTCTTCCCCCCGTCGCCGGAAGCCCCTTCCGTTTTGCTCTCCTGCTCTGATGTCCCTCCCTGACATCCGGCGAGTCCCAATACCATAAGGCCAGCAAGCAATACACTTATGACTTTTTTCTTCATTACTCTTTACCTCCTTGTACTTTTGAAGTGCCTTTTTGTGTCATGAATTTATCATAACACAATCCGAAGGCTGCCGTCAGACACCAGATTTTTACAAATGATGCACAAATTTTTACTGTCCTTGGTACAGGAGGATCTCTGCACGCCAAAAAGAGCAGCCTTCCCGCCGCTCTTTTTCCACCTTTATCTATGCCGAAGCAGCAAGTGCACGGCAACATATAAACAGAAACCGTTGATCCAAGCATCAGCTGCAGTATAACTCGACCTTCCCAAACATCCCCATCGGCTCTAACGCCTCATGTGTAAAATCAAACGGCGGCTGCGGGATCTCCAGCATTTCCCTCAAGGGTGTGCCGGCCACCTCCACAACGATCTTATTCTCCCCGGCTTTGAGTCCGCCGCTGATCTCCACCTGATATGGCGGAAAGATCCGCACGCCTGCTTCGCTTCCATTAACAGTCACTTTCATCATCTCAAACACATGCTCCGCTTTCAGTACAGCCCTCTCCGGCGCCTCCTCCAGATACACCGTTTTTTCATAGCATGCTATACCAGAAAACGAGGGTTTTAAATCAGAAACAGGAATCAACTGATGCATCCTCTCCCCTTCCGGGAACTGCGGATATTCTTTAGATTTCACCAGGCTTACTGTCCAGTCTGCAGAGATATCCCTGATTTTCAATCCGTTGATCTGTTCCCTGAAACTTTTGTGTTTCGCATTGCATACTATATTTTTTTGTTCGAGTATCACGACACATTCCCCAGGTTCCAATTCCAGTGAAACTTCTATGTTTCCTTTCACTTCACGAAAATCCGCATGCTCATACACATCTTCCATAGCATCATAATATACAACCGGCTCCACTGTCGGCAGTGTCACCTTCCCGCAAAACATCTCCGTTGCCGATTCGTTTTGGAACACAAAAATCTGCCGGTCTTTATTATAATGATAGAAGCTCAGATCCTTAAATTCCCTATCCACTTCAATATCCACAAATCCTCTTGCTTTCAGTTTCCCGGCCAGTTCTGACAGAGCGATAACCTCTCCGCCGGCCACTGCCCTGAAGCCTTCCCCGTCTTTTGCCGCGGTCCGCTCTGTGCGGCCGCCTGTTCCGATCACAGTCTCTGGTTTTCCGTCCACGAAGATCACCGGAAACTCCCCTGCCTGTTCCACAAATGCCGCCAGCCTCTCCGGAATTTCTTTCGTATGCCCGATGATCAGCGCCTGGAATTGCACCCCGTTGATATACAGCGTCTTTCCCTCCAGCCTGCCGTTATATGCAGCCAGGTCATCCAGCATATCCAGGCATACGATATCCAGATCGATCTGGTTCTCCAAAAGCTTTCGGATCACTTTCTGCATGGGCATATTTTTACCGGTCCAGTCTGCCTCCCCGTCATAGAGGACCGCAGCAGAAGCCACATGCTGTCCGCCGTTTAACAGACCGCACATCCGGTTCGCATACTTCATCATCCTTGCAAAATACGGAAATTCCGGGTTATTGCCACGCGCATAGAAGTGGGGCGGGCAGTCCGGATCCGGATATTCCGCCATGGAAAATGCATGGGGAACCAGATGGTTGACTCCCTTCACCAGCAAATGGTCCAGCAGATACTTCATATCCCGCACCCCGAAGCTCCATCCATAGGCGCCGAACAGCTCGCACATGGTCCTGCCCTGCTTCTTCGGTTCTAAGTGTCCGCAGGAAGCCCCCAGCTTCCCAAGCGTATAATGGAAAAATTCCCCGTCGCAGTCCGTCATCGCGTTGCGCTGCTCCACCGGCGCTCCGTAGAGGATCTGTCCGCCGATGCTGTCGATGCCCGCCATATGCTGTCCGGACATAGCCCGGAAATAATGGGACGGTCCCATGCCTAAACGGCTGTGGATCCCGTTGTCCTCCACCACATGCCCGATATACTCCACGCCGTGCGCCTCACACCAGTTCCCGATGGCATCGCTGAAATTCTTTTTATAAAGCTTTGACACCTGATCCATATAGTCGTAGCGTATGCCCGTCCGAAGCGCCTGCTCCTCGGACTCCGCAAACAAGAACGGAAGCGCTTTTGTCAGTTCCCCGCCGTACAGCCCGGTCAGGTTTTCCTGCAGCTCGCCGCTCCAGGGAAGCTGCATTTTCAGCCTGCCCACCTGGACATCATAATTGTTGAAGACCACCACATTTCCAAATTGAGGCTCATCCGAGAAAAAGCCTGCGATCGTCTTGCCGAACTCACTGCCGTATCTGGCATAATGAGACTCATAGACCCCCTCGATCTGAGTCGCCGCCGACTCCTTGTCGATCATATTGATGTAGGTATCATTCCCCCCGTCTGTCCGTGTCTTGTAGAGTACAAACACCCTCCAATTCCCTTTTGGAAGGGTAAATTTTACATAGCATCCGTCATAATTCTCCGTCAGGTCAATGACTTCCTCATGGAACACATTTCCCTCTGCGTACCGCACGGCCAGTATGGCATACAGCTGGTTATTTTCCCGTTCCGCATGATCCGCCGGATCCCCAATCTGCCAGAATCCGATGGAAGGCTTCCGCATCCGGTTCACATTCAGACTCCGCTCATGCGCTCCCCCGAAGATATCCGCCGTCGTACATGCCAGATACAGCTTTTTACGCTCCGGGTACTTCTTTTCGATCAATCCATTGGCGTATCCGGTCGGAAAATGCTTGTCGTCCAGGATCCAGAGCTTCATATCTCTCTTTTTCGCCTCGTCCAGGACAATGTCCATATCATGCCACCAGCCCGGCCCGCAGAAATCCTGGTGGGGACGTGCCTCCAGGCACACCGCACGAATCCCGCACTCATAGATCTTCTCCATCTCTTCCCGGAGGACTGCCTCCTCTTCGCCGCGCATCCACAAAAACGGTAAAATATAATTTTTTTCCATCTCCGCTTCTTCTCCTTTTATCAACTTCTAATATCGTGCTTCTGATCATAAGCATATACCTTTTCCGCTTTGCTGTAATGTAGATTCCTTACTTTCTGATTGTATATTTTTGACATCCTCTTTTAAAATGATCATGGTATCCTCTAAAAAATTATGTTATCATATAGAAGTATTTTTCAAATACACTCTAAAGCACGTAACGAAAGAGGACATTGATCATGAAAAATTACAGCGAGGACGCTGACCTCCGCGGCACTCCCCGGGCAGTGATCTCCCAGGTGCAAAAAGCGGTAGTCGGAAAATTTGATATCATTGAACAGATCATGATGGCATTTCTTGCGAAAGGGCATATCCTCGTAGAGGACATCCCCGGAACCGGCAAGACCACTATGGCCCTGGCATTTTCCCACGCCATGGGCTTAAGAGCCAACCGGGTGCAGTTTACCCCGGACATACTCCCGGCAGATCTGACCGGGTTTACCATTTACCAGAAAGAGACCGGACAGTTTGTCTACCAGCCCGGCGCAGTCATGTGCAACCTCCTGCTGGCCGACGAGATCAACCGGACCTCTCCAAAAACCCAGTCCGCACTCCTGGAGGTGATGGAAGAACGTCATGTCACCGTGGACGGCACCACCCGAAGTGTGGGAAATCCTTTTATCGTCATCGCCACGGAGAATCCCACCGGTTCTGCCGGAACCCAGCTCCTCCCCGAATCCCAGCTGGACCGTTTCATGATCTGCGTAAAAATGGGTTACCCCACGGTCACGGAAGAGGTAGACATCTTAAAACGAAATCAGTTCGGCCGGGCAGATTCCCGGGCTGAGCGTGTATTTTCCGCCGACGGCCTGCTCGAAGCCCAGGAACAGGTGAGCGAGATCTTTGTCCATGATGCGGTCTATTCCTACATCGCCCGTCTGTCAAAAGCCACCCGGGAGCAGGAAATGATCTCCCTGGGTTTAAGTCCCCGGGGCACCATCGCGCTGGCCTCCATGGCGAAGGCATGCGCTTATCTGAACGGCAGGGAATACGTTGTTCCGGATGATGTCAGGGCCGTATTTCCCGCCGTTGCCGCACACCGCATTCAGCTCAGTACCAAGGCCAAAGTTGGACATATCCTGGCGGGCGACCTGATCCAGCAGATCCTGGACCACACGGCCGCGCCGGCACTTTCCAAAAGGTAATTTCAGCAGTGCAACCGGAAATCTCCCCTGCCCGCAGCCAGATCCAGCCGGATCTCTTCCACACAGCAGGCAGTCTTCCTGATCCATGCGGAAAGGAGCACATATGATCACACGCATCATCGGATATCTGCTGGTCTTTTTCATCAGCGCCTATCTGTTTTTTATGTATGACGGAAATATCTGGACCGGCTTTCTCATCCTGGAACTCCTCTACCCGGTCAGCTCCTGCCTGTTCCTCTGGTACATGTGCAGGCAGGTGACCGTCCGGTTCGGCAGGTTTCCGGCCATGGCCGAACGGGAAAAACGGTTTTCCGGCGTCCTGGTCATCAAAAACCAGTCCCGGATCTGGAGTGTAAAGTATAGGCTCTGTGCACAGGTGAGAAATCATTTTTCCAGACAGCCTGTCCTGCGGATGCGAAAGGGCGGCTTCAGGAAAAGTTCCTCCCACCGGATAAAATACGCCCCTTCCGAGCTCTTCCCCGCAGAGGAGCAGCGGCTGGAGATCGAGCTGGATTCCCGGTACGCAGGAACCGTAGAGTATCAGCTGGATGCCCTGGTCCTCTACGATCTTCTGGGAATCTTCTGCCGCAGAGTCTTGCTGAAAAAACAGCGGACCATCGGGATCATGCCTCCTTTTGAACTGATGCCTCTGGAGATCACGCGGCGGACACGGGAATTTCTTGCAGAAGCGGACGAATATTCCACGGAAAAAAAGGGCGATGACCCCAGCGAGGTCTATCAGATCCGAGAATACCGCCCGCCCGATTCGATCCATTCGATCCACTGGAAGCTGAGCGCCAAGGAGGATCACCTGATGGTCAAGGAGCACGGATTTCCCATGGGATGCGTGGTGCTTCTCTGGATCCGCCTGCCTCTTGCAGATACGGACAGCAAAAGCTTTAACCGTCTTCTGGAACAGGCAGCCTCCCTGTCGGTCACCCTCCTCGAGGAAAAATGCATCCATATGGCCGCATGGTTTGAGGAAAAAAGCGGCCGCGTCATTAAATGGAGAGTCAGCACAGCCGAATCTGTCTATGAATGGATCTGGCGGCTTTTGTCCACCGAGCCCTTCCAGGATGAAGAGCTGGAAAAGACCTGCCGTGAGGATGCGTTCCGGGGCATAAATTTCAGCAGTACCGTAGAGCTGAATGCAGACGGAACATTGACCGTAAACGGCGAGCCCCAGGAATTACTGCAGCTATAAAAACATCCTATCTGTCCGCCTGTAAAATCTGCACTGCAGACAGCCGCTCTGCAGTGCAGGCTGGTTACAAAATACGAAAGGATCCCCCTAATTATGAAGGAACGGAAAAAGATACGGGACGGGATCGCATTATATTCCCCGGCCGTCAAAAAGCAGCCCCATCCTTTCCTGCTGGCCGCAGTACAATTGTCTGCGGTCTGGTTTCTTGCGTTCTCCTGGTGGCAGAGCCTGACCGGCGTATTTCCTGTTGAGGCAGATACCCCCAGGCTGTATCTCCACTGCTTTCTTTTTACAGCCCTCCTGACCGCGCTCTGGAACAGCCCCCTGCGGGAGCTTTGGAAATACAGCGTCCTGCTTCTGCTTTTCTGCCTTGCCGGAGCCTGGATCTGGCGGCATCTGGAAGCTGCAGTCAATGTGATCAATCTGACAGCCAACGCCTATCTGGCTGTCAGAAGGCCCAATGCCGATCCCTATCCCATCCAGCCCGTCTCCGATCCGGAAATGGCGCTCATGTTTGCGCTCTTCCTGCTGCCCCTGCTGTTTCTCTGGAGCCTGATCCTGCATCTCAGGAAGGGAAGGGTTTTCGCGTACCTCCTGCTTCTGGCTCCCGCCGCCTTCATTTTGGCGGAAACTCTGGTTCCTTCTGAGCTCTCCTGCTGGCTCCTGCTCCTCTCCGGCGGAATCTACGGAACGATCTGCGGCTGCAGGGAAGGACGCGGCGCGCTGTTCAAGGGAATCCTTTCCGCGTGCATCCTGGCCCTGCTGATCCTTCTGTCCGCCTTCACGAGCCGCCCTCTGGAAGCCTATAAGGAGCCGTCCGACGGCTTCTATGCCCGCACCCGGGAAGCCATCGAAACCGAATGGATCAAGCCCCTGCAGGATTCTTATGCCCAGGCAAAAGCAAAACGCGAAGAAAAAAAGCAGCTTGCCCAAAAAAGCAGATCCGAACAGGAAAAAGATCCAGACCAGGACAGCACAGACGAGACTCCCTCTGAAAATGTCCCTGACCAGCCGGAACAGGAACCGAACACCCCTGACCAGCCGGAGCAGGAACCAGACGCTCCGGAGACAGCGCCGGAAACAGACATCCAGCCGGATTTTTTCACAGACTCCGCCCTGGAGACTCCGGACAGTTCCCAGCCCTCCGATGGAAATTATTCAGGAAATCCCCCGGATTCCTATATCGTTACTACTCCAGACGGAACGTTTTCCGCCAGCACAGATACATTTCCGGATCTGAACGCCCTGACCCATTTTCAGCCGGACAGCGGCGTCCGGCTCACCGTCGCCCTGGATACCAGGCCGGAAGAGACCATATACTATCCTTCCGCATATGGCGTATACTATAGAGACAGTCATTGGTATCATCTGGATTCCGAAAGCAGCACCCCTGTGGAAAGCTATCTGGAATATCCGGAGGATCTGAAGCGCCTGAAAAAACACTGCCAGAAGCAGATTCTCACAACACTGGAAAAAACATCCGAATTTATCCAGAAAGAATTTGAGGAATATACCGTGTACGATTTCGAACCGGGGCCTACCCCTTCCGGGCAAGATTTTGCAGAATACTTCCTCTTTGACAATCAAAAAGGCTTCTGTGTCCATTTTGCCACAACAGCGGCACTGATGTACCGCATATGCGGATTTCCGTCCAGATATGTACAGGGCTATGCCATTCCCGCCTCCGCGTTCCGCCGCCAGGAGGACGGCAGCTACGCCGCAGAGGTCACCGGGGACATGGGACATGCCTGGTGCGAGGTTCTGGAAAATGAGGAATGGATCACCATGGAACATACCCTGCCCTATCACGGCGTCCGCCCGGAGTCCGGCATCCCTGCCGTATCCAGCGGCAGACAATCCTGGATCCGCAATGCCGCAGGCTGGCGGCTTTTTGTCCTGAAATCCTGTGCGATCGGCCTCTTCTGCCTGGCCGCTGCCGCCCTGCTCCTCTTCACCCAGGCAGCGCTCCGGAGACAGCGCAGATACCAGAAGTTCCGCAGTACCCGCCGGGGCGCCGGAATCCGGCGTATCTACCGCGCCCTCTACGATACGGCAGTGTTTCAGGGAATGGAAAAAACCGATATATTAAGCTCCCAGGGCTTTTTGAAACTGCAGGGCTGCCTTCCCCAGATTGCTGCGGAAGATATGGAATGGCTCTATCAGGCTGTCCTGGAAACCATGTTTTATCAAAGAACTGTAACAAAAGAAGACACAAAGCATGCATGGAAGATCTATCAGCAATTTTCACATACATTCAAAAAAGAACTGACTCTTTCCAAAAAATTCATTTACAATTACATAAAAGCACTGTGAGCGGGCCAAAAGCCCGCTCCAGATCATCATCCATATTTTTCCGCCTGCACGGCTGCCTGCCATTAATTTCCGATCGCAGCAAAATCCCGGTCCAGACTCTAACTTATCCCCCTATGGGTGGTTCCGCTGTCATAAAGGATACCTGGTCAACCTGAATCAGATTGACGCGATCTATCCCATGTTCAATTCCACCTATAACATCCGGGTCAAAGGTCAAAAAGAAGAGATTCCTGTCAGCAGAACGTATTTAAAAGCATTCCGGAGTCTGCTGAATATCTGATATTTACAATATGTTTACATCGCCAATGTTGAAAATCCGCCTCAATCGTTATAAAATAATCTTGAAAATACATTGAGAAAAAGGAACCCAACCCTATGTCCTGTAAAATACTTGTGATCGAAGATGAAGAGCACATCAACGAACTCATCTGCCTCAATCTGGAAACCGCAGGCTACGAGCCTGTCCCCTTTTTCGACGGTGCTGCACTCAGCCGGCACCTTCCGGATGCCCCGCCCGGCTCCTACGGACTGGCGCTCCTGGACGTGATGCTCCCCGGAAAGGACGGTTTTGAACTTCTCCCTGAACTGCAGGCCCGGCGGATCCCTGTCATTTTCCTGACCGCCCGGGGCGACCTGCACAGCAAGGTAAAGGGCCTCACCGACGGTGCCGAGGACTACATCGTCAAGCCCTTTGAAATGCTGGAGCTCCTGGTAAGAGTCGAAAAGGTGCTGGGCCGTTTCCAGAAAAAAGAAGAGGACTGTTACCGCATCCGGGATGTGGAGATCCTCCCGAAAGAACGGATCGTGCGCAGATCCGGGACCGTCGTCCCCTTCAAGCCCATGGAGTTCGACTGCCTGCTGCTCCTGGTCCGGTATAAAAATATCGCCCTCAGCCGGGAACAGCTCCTGCAAATGCTATGGGGCGTGGAATTTCACGGCGAGACCCGGACCATCGATGTCCATGTCGGAAGAATCCGGAAAAAGCTGTGCTTCCAGGATATCATAAAGACTGTCCCCCGTATCGGATACCGGCTGGAGGACCGTCCGGCAGAAGAACCGAATGCGGACACATCTTAAAGCGCCCCTGAGTATGGAGGAAAAAACACCATGAAGCTGAGAACCAAGATCACCCTTGCCTCGGTCAGCCTGCTCCTGTGCCTTTCCCAGGCGTTTTCTATCTGGAACCTGTCAAAGACACAGGAACAGATCATTGAAAATATCCGCACCTACGAATACGACAGGCTGACATCGGATGTATTTGATTACGGCAAAGCTCTGGTCCAAAAGGAGTATCACGATATCCGCGGCGCCAAATATGCCGCCCGGCTGACCTTTACCTCCGGCTACAGCGACCATGCCGTCCTCTATTATGATGATGAAGAGTTATACAACCTCAGTCCCTACAAGTTCGACATGTCGGATCTGTCCGGCGGTCCGGAAAAAGAAGCGCTCCCCTCTGATTCAGAAAGCCTGACCGCAGGCCCCCCGCAGCAGGATATTTTTCAGGAAGAGATCAACGGCCGGCATCTGCTGATTCTTTTTCAGGATCAGGAAATATATAGCAGTGATGATCCCATCCGCTCGCTGGGCACCCTGCGCATCCTCCACTACCGCGACATCACCGCGGTCTACCAGTCCAAACGGCTGCTTTTTTTCCAGGGTATCGCGGCGGCCCTGCTCCTGGCCGTCCTTCTGGCTGCACTGCTTACATACATTCTCCGGCGGATCCTGGCCCCCTTCTATGTTCTGCGCGACGCGGCAAATCTGATCGCAGAGGGGGATTACGAGAAGCGTGTAGAACATCCGGGAACCGATGAGGTGGGCGAAGTCTCCCGGAGCTTCAATCAGATGGCGGAACGGATCGAGGAGCATATCCGCACTCTGGCGGAAATGAATGAAACCCAGCGCCAGCTCATCGGTTCCCTGGCCCACGAACTGAAAACTCCCATGACCGGAATCCAGGGGTATGCGGAGCTGCTACAGCGCGTCCAGCTCCCACCCCTCAAGCAGGCCGATGCTCTGCATTATATAGAAGAGGAATGCGTCCGTCTCTCCCGACTTTCCACGAAAATGCTCCTGCTCACCGATCTGTCCCGCGAGGACACGATTGAAAAGAAGCCCTGTTCTTTGGCCGCGCTCTTCGCCCAGGTGAAAGAAGTCACTCACTTTCGTCTGAAAGAAAAGGACCTCCGCCTGCACACAGACTTGAAACAGGATTTTCACATTGACGGGGACCCCGATCTCCTGCTGAGCTTTCTCACCAATCTCATCGACAACGCCTGCAAAGCCAGCCCTCCCGGTTCCCTTATCCGCCTGACCGGCACGGCCTCCGGCATCTTTGTAAAGGATGAAGGGATCGGAATCCCGCAGGACGAGATCAGCCGGATCACAGAGCCCTTCTACATGATAAATAAATCCCGCTCCCGAAAGCAGGGCGGCGCAGGCCTCGGACTCTCCCTCTGTCTTCAGATCGCCCGCCTGCACGGCGGAAGCCTGGAGATTCAGAGTACACCTGAAAAAGGGACTTGCATAGGAATGCATATTGATATAACATAGAGGAGTATTAAAATGAAAAGGACACCCATGCTGCTTTTTCTCATCACGCTGTCGGTCTGTATTGCTGCAGGCTGCGGCGGCGGTTCCGAAAAGCACATTCATGTACAAGAAAAAACTGAATTAAATACAGACAGCTACCGGCAGGCCTCTGACACTCCGGAAGACTCAGAAAATCCGGACAGCGGTTCAGATTCAGACAGCGTTCCTTCCTCTGACAACCGCAGCTCAGATTCAGGCAGCGGCGCCTCAGATTCAGGCGGCAATTCCGGTTTCCTCCGCAGAGAGGCCCTGGCCAGGCGGCTGCAGATATCGGAGACAAGCCAATTTCTCAAAGAATACCCGCAGAACAGCTTCCCGCTGTCCTGCAAGGCTGAAATCGAACTCCCAGATGCGGATCAGGTCTCTGTCTGCAAGGTCGGCCAGAAGCCCTTTGATCAGGAATGGATCGACCGGGTCACACACGTTTTCTTCGGCGGCCTCCCTGTTTATGACTATACCAGTTATCAGCAGCCTACGAAGGAATGGGCGCGCGAAAAGTTGCGGCGGCTCAGGACATTTCAGGCTCAGGGCATTACGGATCCATACGGCCATATCGCATCCTGCCGGGCCGGCGGCAGTAAAAATCCAGAAGCCGTCTATAACCTGGAAAAAGATATCGAGCATTGGGAACAGATTTATAATGAAGCTCCTGATACAGTTCAAAAAGTAAAAGTATCCCCTGGTTTCAATCCGCCTGCTTCCGGATCCGATGCTGCGGATGACGTTTTTGCACGCAGCGATTTTTCCGGGATCGTCGAAATGGACGGTGATGTATTCCAATACTTTTTCAAAAAAAGCGGTCCAAGTCACATGGAAATCCAGATTTTACGAGAAAGCGGAGCAGATCCTGATGAAACATGGTTCGGCTATGACTGGCTGCCCTATGCTTCCGTTTCCGAAAGTGATCACGCTCCTTCGTCGGAGATAAAAGAGCGTATCGAAAAGTTCACCCCTTCCCAGGCCATAGAAATAGCAGACCGGTATTTGGAAGAGCTCGGGCTTTCTGATTTTTCTGCAAAGTATACGGAAAAAAGCATCAGCTACTGTATGCCGGAAGACCTTCAGGCAGAACGGATTTTTATAGACGGGGGCTACAAAATCGTATATACACGGGACATCAACGGATTTCCGATCACATACGAGCTCAGTCCCGGATGCAGTATTCCGTCCGGACAATCCCCGGTGAATACCTGGGCTAACGAATCTGTCGAATTTTACATCAATCAGGACGGGCTGCAAAAAGCATCTATCCGAAATCTATATGAGATTGAGGAAGTAGTGGCTGACAACATAGAACTGCTGACATTTCCAGAAATCATGGAGCTCTTCGGACAGCTGATGCCGATCTGTTATTCCGAAAACGTCGACAGCCTGACCGTCGACAGGATCACCCTGGGTTATGCCAGAATCTATGACCCGGGCATGGACAGCACCACCGCACTTCTGGTGCCTGTCTGGGATTTTTTTGGAACAACGGTCATCATCGCTGACGGCGAACCTCGTACTCTGGACGATCCTGCCGAGAGCCTCCTGACTATCAATGCGGCTGATGGGACAGTCATCAACCGCAGGTACGGATATTAATGAGCAATTCCTAAACCTGAAATTCATTCCATACGATACCCTGCTACGCTGCGCACGCCGCCAGCCGCGGTCAGTTATCACTAAACTATATTATATTTAACAAGGAGAACTACCCATGAACCCAACAGACACCCCTATCACAGGCAGTACGCAGAACAACCCGAAGGAAACACCAAAGGCTGATTCCATGAAGAACCCGGGGAACCATTCCACTCCGCAGAATATTTCTCAGGGCAGGCCGCAGGATGATCCAGAGCGCAGTTCTGCCGGTTCCTCACAAGGTTCATCCCAGGAGGACTCTCTGCACGGCTCCGCTGATTCCCCACAAGCTTCTTCCCCGAAAGACTCTGTACACGATTCCCAGGAGGACTCTGCTGGCAGTTCCGGGGACTCCTCACAGAGTTCTTCCCAGAAGGACTCTAACGGTAGCTCCGGGGACTCCTCACAGAGTTCTTCCCGGAAGGACTCTAACGGCAGCTCCGGAGACTCCTCACAGAGTTCTTCC
>KE159610.1:1060366-1096068 GCA_000403295.2 Lachnospiraceae bacterium M18-1
GGAAGGACTCTAACGGCAGCTCCGGAGACTCCTCACAGAGTTCTTCCAGGAAGGACTCTAACGGCAGCTCCGGGGACTCCTCAAAAGATTCTTCCCAGGAAGCCGGACCGGCAAAAGCAGTCCCCTACAAAAAAATCGCCGTATGGACTGCCGCTGCAATTGCCGCCGTACTGCTGCTTACATACCTGGGTGTCTCCATTTACTTCCGGAGTCATTACCTGTTCCAAACAACGATCAACGGACAGGATTTTTCCCGCCAGACCGTAGATGACGCCCGCGCCTTTTTCGCAGGCGAAGCAAACGCCTATACCTTGACGATTACGGAAAGCGGCGGCCGGACCGAGGACATCACCGGAAACGAGATCCACATGGCCTGGAACGACAATCAGGCTCTGGATGACATACTGAACGAGCAGAATGCCTTCGCATGGCCTTTTGAATACTTCAAAGAAAAATCCGAAGAGGTTGTGTTTGAGATTTCCTACGATAAAAACGCGCTGGAAAAGAAGGTCAGTACCCTGAATGCCGTAACCGCGGAGCCGATCCAGCCTAAGTCCGCCTACCCGGAATTTGACGGCAATGCCTACGTGATAAAACCGGAAGTATACGGAACCGACCTGGATTCGGAAAAGCTGAAGAAGCAAGTCCATCAATCGGTTGCCCAGTTAGAGGAAGAAATCGACCTCCAGGAAGAAGGCTTCTACAAAGCCCCGGAATACACCACAGAATCCAAGGAACTGAAAGAACTCTGCCAGACCCTGAATCAATACTGCAAGGCAAGCATCACCTACGAAATGGATGTCCCCGTCGTGGTAGATAAAACATTGATCTCCACCTGGCTGTCCTATGACACGAATTTCCACGTCACCCTGGATGAAGCCGCGATCCGGAACTGGATGGCCGAGTTCGGCAGACGCTATGACACCGTGGGCACTACGAGGCCGCTGACCACCCCGGCCGGAAAAGCCACCGAGGTTTCCGGCGGAACCTACGGCTGGATCATCAATGAAGAGGTGGAATTTCCTGCACTGGTAAACAGCATCCGAAACGGCGAGGTCCTGACGAAAGCCCCCGCCTGCGACCAGACGGCTGCTTCCCACGCTCCCCAGGACTGGGGCGGCACATTCCTGGAAGTGGATCTGACCGCTCAGCATATGTGGTATCTGGAAAACGGCGTCGTCTTATTTGAGTCCGACGTAGTTACCGGAAAGAACAGCACCATCACCCCGCCCGGAGTATACGACATCCTGGAAAAGCTGTCTCCCACTGTCCTGGTCGGAAATATCGATCCTGAAACCAAAGAGCCGGAATACCGGACGCCTGTTGATTTCTGGATGCGCGTCACCTGGAGCGGCATCGGCTTCCACGACGCCACCTGGCAGCCTGCATTCGGAGGAGACGTCTACCTATGGAACGGCTCCCACGGCTGTATCAACATGCCCTACTACAACGCCCAGGAATTATATTCCTTCTTACAGATCGGGACGCCGGTGGTTGTACATTACTAACATTTTCTGAGGGGTTGTAGGTTAATATCGATTTTTAGTCTCTGAATATCAAAATAAGAATCTCCCACAGGAATCAGCATTTTCAGTACCTGCTATTCCCGGGGAGATTCTTATCTTTCTTTTTCTGACTAAATTCCGGCCCTTCCCTTTTGAATGTAATCCCCTCGCCAAACGAACGTACAGCGGTTCGCATCGTCCCCTGCTCGAACTTTCTATGTCCCGACAGTCCTCTCATTTTACAGATTACAGCTTACGCTTCTTTAAATCCTTCCCCCACCACTTCATTGGATTCCATGATCACAATAAAGCATTTCGGGTCAACCTCTTTCACCATTTTACGAATGGAATACATCTGCTTATTGTTGCAGGCACACATCACCACTTCCTTCTTCGCCCCGGTATAGCTGCCCTTCCCGGTCAGGATCGTAGCGCCTCTGCCGATATATTCGTCAATCTTACCTGCAACCTCCTGCCCCTTGTCCGTCACGATCAGGGTCATCTTGCCAGAGTCGATGCCGTACATGATCTTATCGATCACCACAGTCAGCAGATAGGAAATGATCAGTCCATAGATTGTCGCGTCCACATCCCGGAAGATCACCCCGCCCAGCAGAACGATCGCGCAGTCCAGTGCGAACACGATCCGCCCCAGGGAAATGTGCGGCTTCTTGACCCGGATCGCCATGGACACAAAATCCATTCCCCCGGTAGACGAGCTGTTCATAAAAATCAGCGCATAGCCCAGCCCGGAAAATATCCCGGTGCAGATTGCCGCCAGCATCCGGTCTCCGGAATATACCGGAAACATCGGAACAATATAGTCCGTGATCAGGGAGGTTATGACAACCGAGCGCACCGACCGTACAAAAAACTCCCGTCCCAGCGTCCGATAGCATCCAACCGCGATCGGGACGTTCAGAAGGATCGTTCCAAATCCGATGGGAACTCCCCACAGCCGGAACATGATCAGCGCGATACCCGACACTCCGGCCAGCGGAAATTCCGCATTCGCCGCAAAATTATAAATTCCGGCCCCGATCAAAATCCCGCCGAATACATCAATAAAAAGGTCATACCACAGCCTCTTCCAGTCCAGTTTTATCATATCCTATTTCCCTCTCCGTAAATTCTTAATTCATTCCCAACAGCCGCCCCATCATGGCCATTCGGCCGTTTTATAAGGTATACCCAAGGGCATCCCATTAGGACCATCCGGCCGTTTTATAAGGTTTAGCATTTGCAGATCCGCTGATTTTATCCTGACCTTGATCAGAAATTCTTTCCCGGTTTCCGAATTTCCGCATTTTCAATCCTGTTTTGCGGCAGGACTCTGCTCATTGTCTTCTGTTGATCCGCAGCTTTATCGGCCAGCGCCGCTAGTGAAAATTCATTCCTACAATCTGATGCAAAGTGGGACGGCATCTTGCAGAAAGCAATTTTCAAATACGCTCTAGCGAAGTATCCCCAGGATCCTGTCCTGCATTTCCTCCGTCCCGATTCCCGTAATAAACGGCATCCCGCTGACCAACGGCACGCCATATTCTTTTTTTGCCCTGACGGTCGCCACGATGAGAGCAGTCCCTTCCAGGTTCGCTTCCACCTCAGAGATCCTCAGCTGACAGATCTCCGCTTCGATTCCATGCTGCCGGCACAGCTCCTCTACCTTTTTTGCCGCGATCATTGAGGTTGCAACCGCCCCGCCGCAGGCTACGATTATTTTTTTCTTCATATGGAAAGTCTCCTTTTGTTGTATATTCAACCTGTGCGCTTTATCCGAAGAAACATTTTCCAACCGGATAGCTGGAAAGTTTTCAGTTTTCTAATTATAATCTAAAAATCCCTCTATTACAACTAAAATTTCCGAACTAAAACTAAACTGGGAGTGTCGGGAAATAGATAGTCCAAAGCAGGGGGGATATGATTCTTACAGTCACATCGCCCCTTGAAATTTTTTTCCAAAAAGAGAAAAAGATGGCTAACGACAACCATCTTCTCCCCATTCCATATTATAATGGAACTATGCTTACTAAGGATTATTATAATAACTTTTTTGAGTTTGAGCAACAGAAAATTAATTTCAACCTCTATGAATTGGCTTTACCCCACCACGATCCAGTCTATACCCTGAAAAAAGTGATGGAGGATTTAGATTTTTCAGGCCTGCTCGCCTGTTATTCTGACCAGGGAAGAACTGGGGGGCCAGAGTTATGATTCGTCTTTATCTGCCGGAGAGCATGCATGAATTTATCTGTACACACCAGACAGTGCACGGACGAATCAGGGTGCATGTAAAGGAGACAGAGACGGATTTCACATATAGCATCCAAACTCATTTTTTGTTTTACGGATACAAATTTATATATAAGGCTGAATCGGACCATTGATTCGAGGAAACGAGCTGATATTTCATATTAATCCCTATAAAATTACCTGATAAACTCCAATTAGAAATAGATACGTTACGGCAATAATTTGAATTATATCTAGACATCCTTTCATCCGTTTGATTTTTTATATATCAGAATCTTTTATTTCTACTAATTTCCTTGCTTTAATATATGCCCCTTCTTCTTTTCTTTCGATACCCCATAATTTGTTAAATATAAAACTAACCTTTAAATCATCCTCTTCACTGATATCATTCATATCCAGCATTTTATCAAATTCATTGATCAGCTCTTGATTCACAATAATATAAACTTTTGTGGTTCCATATTCCGTTGGATCAAAATAATCCTGCTGCAGTAAAATTTCTTCACTATTTCTTTCTACGATTCTGCAATATGCGATTCCGCAAAAATTATTAAAATAATCTACTACAGCTATTACCATAATCAAAATTATCAAAACTGCAAAAATTGCAATATATTTTACTTTCTGTTTCATGCTTTTTCCCTTTCATGTTATTGTTTCGCAAGCTGAGTCAGTAAAGTCAATATTTCATGGCAATATGGGCGCTCTCCTGTCAGAGAATACGGCATCACATACTGCTGCTTCCATATCAGACCGAAATCCTCCTCCCTCCCTTACAATATTTACTATTTGTTTTCGAAAACTTTATCTATTTATAGTTTATCATATTTTTTAACCATGTCAATACCTTTTTATCAATTAAGTTTTTAATTACTTTTGGATTGTCGGGAGTTTAACACTTAAATAGAGGAAAAATATATAAAAAGTTTATGTTGTATGCAATCGGTCGAAACATCATGAAATTGAAATATGAAGGAAATAAGGAGCAGAAAGCAGCTTAGCCAAAAGAGCGCTTCTCAAAATCCAAACAAGGGGATTTTGTGCTCAAAATAGATACTGCTAAAAGAAGGAAACAGTCCGGTAAAAATCCAGGGCCTTGAAAAAGCCTGAATTTTTACCGGACTGTTTTTTCTTACCTATCAGGGGCATAAATCATTATTTCCCGACAGCCCCAGTATTTTCTACTGATCTCCGCCCGGACTGCTTCCGGATATCTGCTAAGTGACAAAAAAGGCAGCCCTTTCGTATCGATGGATGCGTATAGCCGCATAAGGAATTAATGCAATGATGTACTAACGCAATATTAATGGCAAATTTTATTTGCCGTGAGTATAGTTGTCAAAATATCCCTGAACCAGGATCACCGGAGTTCCCTTGTCCCCCGACCCGCTGGTCAGGTCGCAGAGCGAACCGATCAGATCCGTGATCCTCCGCGGAGTCGTTCCCTGAGATACCATATCTCCCACCAGATTCTCCTTTTTCTCCTGAATCCTTTTTGAGATCGCATCCTGCAGCTCTTTTCCCGACAGATCCTTAAAGTCATTATCTGCCAGATATTTCAGCTTTAACTCATTCGGCGTGCCTTCCAGTCCCTTTGTATTTGCAACCGATACACACGGATCCGCCAGCTCCCAGATCTTTCCTACCGGATCCTTGAACGCGCCGTCTCCATATACCATGACTTCCACATGCTTCCCTGTTTTCTGCAGGATCTGCTTCTGAACTTCTTCCACCAGACCCGTACACTCTCTCGGGAACAGCTTGACGGATTCCTCTGTAGACTTATTCGAACCCAGCAGCCCGAAACGCTCATTGCATCCGCTTCCGTCCACAGGGCTTGTCAAAATGTCGTCCATCCCAAGCACGACCTCTGCTCCCGCCGCCTTCAGGATCCGCTTTGTCCTTGCCCGGGTATGTATGTCGCAGGCCAGTACATGCTTTGTATACTTCAAAATCTCCCGCGGATTATTTGCAAAGATCACTTCCGCTTCCGCTCCCTGCTCCCGGATCAGTTCACTATAGTAAGTCACATAATCCACGCCCGTGAAACGGTGCTTGTTCTCACCGAACAGCTCCCTGTACCTTGCTTCATCCAGCACATCACTGTACGGATTGATCCCTGCTTCATCCACCTGATCCAAAGAAACCAGTTCGTTTCCCACCTCATCACTTGGGTAGCTCAGCATCAGCACGATCTTCTTCGCGCCCCTCGCAATCCCTTTCAGACACACAGAAAACCGGTTGCGGGACAGGATTGGGAAGATCACTCCCACAGTCTCTCCGCCCAGCTTTTCTCTCACATCCTTCGCAATTGCGCCAATAGAAGCATAATTCCCCTGAGCCCTCGCCACGATCGACTCCGTTGCCGCGATCACATCCCTGTCATGAAGTGAAAAGCCCTCGCTTTCCGCTGCTTCCAGAACGCTCGCAACAATAATGTCCGCCAGATTATCGCCTTCCCGGATAATCGGGCATCGGATTCCTCTTGAAACAGTACCTACTTTTCTTTCCATGTTCCATTCCCCTTGTATAATAAATTTAATCAGATCTGCCCAGTCAAACCGCACGCAGACTGCCGCTTGAACAGCCATCGGGCATGCAGCGCACACCACTCCTGAACAGGTGCTCATGATCTACCTCTTTACTTTATCATACCTGCCGGAATTTCACAATCCACTTTTTTGAAAATCCGAAGCAGAACAGGGACAGTGTTACAGGTCACACCTTGACCAGGCGTGCCCTGTAACTCAGGCCGCCATTTAAAATTGCCTTCGGCAATGGGCGGCCTGAATACCAGCTTTTATGTGCATCCTCCCGACCAATCAGCGTGGTGATTGGTCGGGGTGTGACATGTAACGGGACAGTCCCTGCGAATCTTTTACTCAAAAAACAGTTTTATTGCACGATGCTCAAATCCCCATCAGGCCAGACGCAGCCTCCGTCTTCCGTGCCCTTTCATCTGATAGGTTACAAATTCCACATGCCGGTCCATCCAGCCATCCATCCGTCCGATCACCTTCCCCATGGTCAGCGCGCTGAGCAGCGTTCCGACCCCAAGTCCGCTGATCCCGCCGAGGCATACAAAGGTCAGCACAGCCGTAACAACCACACAGATCAGGTCGAAGGAGACCTTAATCCTGGAAAATGCCGCTCCCGTAATATCAGACAGTTCCTTCGGAAACAGGTCCGTCGGGATGATCGGCATCTTACAGCGGTTGGACAGGGCAACCCCCGTACAGATGATCAGGTAGCTCGCCAGGAAATAGAATACCCGGAACGGAACTGCCAGCGGAAGCACCCGCATCCATTCCTTATGTACATCCATCATCATCCCGAATGTAAATCCAACTCCAAAGCTCAAAAGGTACTGCGGAACAAATTTTTTTCTCAGGATCATCAGGCTGAGCACCAGCGCACTCTGGAAAATATATGTCCATGTTCCCAGCGAAAATACCGGGAGCACTTCACTCAGTGCATATGTCATACTGGAAACAGCTGAGATTCCAGTTCCCGAATAAAGCATCAGTACAACCCCAAAACTGTTCATCACGACAATGACCGGAAGAACCAGTTCTCCTCTGACCAGTGTTTTCTTTGCATCCATTTTATATCCCTCCATTTTATACGATCAGGCATACTGCCTTCTGTGTCTTACTCATCAACCTTTTCTATTTCTGCAGTTCGTTTCTGCATATACTAAGTTATCACACATCTATATATAAAACAAATGAATAATTTCTATTTATCCATAGACAATATCTATGGATTGATCTATACTAAAGAGGCAGTCAGAAATTCTGCCGGAGACAGCGGATTTTAAATCACACTACAACAGTGTAAAGACCCGCAGCGGTTTCGAATCTGTACACATTTTCAGATCAGAAGATTTACAGACCATAATAAAATGAAATGAGGAATCCCTATGAACTTATACCAATTAAGATATTTCATCGAGCTTGCCCAGGAACAGCACTATACCAATGCCGCCCAGCATCTGAATATCTCCCAGCCGAGCCTGAGCCACGCCATTTCACAGCTGGAGGAAGAGCTCGGAGTACGATTATTTGAAAAAGCCGGAAGGGGAACCCGGCTGACCGGATATGGGCAGGAATTTCTGCAATGCGTCGCCCGCTCCCTGTCCATTCTGGACAACGGCATAGAAAACATGCACCGCTACGCAAAAGGCGAGGGCCTGATCCGCCTGGGTTTTCTCACCCAGCTGGGCGTTCAGTTCATCCCCAGGCTGGCTTCCCGTTTTCTCTCCCTGAACTCGGACTGCAGGATCAATTTTACCTTTCATGCAGACCGGACGCCGGAGCTCCTAGAGGGCCTGAGGCTTCGAAAATATGACCTGATATTCTGCGTCCGCCCTGTAGAATCCGACGACCTCTCCTGCGTCCCCATTGACCGCCAGGAGCTCGTCCTGATCGTACCGAAAGACCATCCGCTTGCAAAAAATACCTCTATTTCCCTGGAGGACACACTGCAGTATCCTTATATCTATTTTAATAATAAAACCGGGCTGCGTTTCGTCATCGACGAGCTGTTCGAAACCGTCGGCCGCCGCCCGGAGATTGCCTACGAAACAGACGAGGAGCAGATCATCTTCGGCCTTGTTGCTTACGGCTTCGGAATTGCCGTCACCCCCTACCGTGAGATCCTCCTGAAGCTGAATGTAAAGATCCTCCCCATTGTCCGTCCTGCCTGGGAAGGCAATATTTACATGGTTTCCAACAAGCAGGTATACCTGACTCCTGCGGTCACGAACTTCCGGGACTTTATACTCCGTCAGCTCCTGGAGCAGCAGCAGGAAATCACAGAGCCAAATACCCCGCAGCAAACTGACGGCACAGCATAATTCCAGCGCTGGCCTGCTTCTTCACGGGAATAAAATACGGCCCGGCCCGGAGACATTTCACATCTCTCTCCAGACCAGGCCGTATCTGTTCCCATCATAATGTCCTTAATACACCACAGTCCCAAACGGCATCAAAGCCAGCTTCGCCAGTTTAAAATGCTGCAGACCAAATGGAATCCCGATCACCGTAATACACATCACTCCTCCGATCACCAGATGCTCCAGAGCCAGCGGCAGCCCCGAGATCAGAAGCCATATCACATTCAGTAAAAATGATCCCGCTCCTCCTCCGTACTGGACCTCCTTCCCGAACGGAAAGAAGCTGAGCTGCGCAAACTTAAAGCACTGCAGTCCCACCGGGATCCCGACGATCGAAATACACCACAGACAGCCTGCCAGGCACCAGCTCAATCCCGTCACCAGACCGCCGAATATAAACCACAGTAAATTTCCCAAACATCCCATAACAATTCATCCTTTCTTTTTTTATAATATATGTGTAGTGTCCATGTTCCGTCATTGCTCAGAACAGCAAACAAGCCGTTCCGGACCGCCGCCGGATTCTTCTCCAGCAGCTTTGGCTATCATTTTGAATTGCCCGCTGCCCTCTGGTCGAAACCTCTGCAGGCTCTCTCTTCATACGATTCGCTTCAGCTCCGCCATCAGGCTTTCTACATAGCCTATCGCTTCGTCCACCTGTTCCCTGGCCTGCACAATCCTTTTCTGCACCAGATAGTCCGCCACAAGGCCGTCAAAGAAAAAGTCCGCAAACGAAAGAAATGTACTGATCTCTATCCGCAGGTCCATAGGTACCTCCACGTCTCCCAGTTCCTTCTGGAACCGCTGCAGATCCCTTTTTGCTGTCTCCATGCAGTTTATAGCATCGTCCATTCTCGAATGCTTGATCATATCCGTCACAAATCCGCCTCCGAACAGATCTACGACGCCCCATTTTCTTGCGCTTTCCAGCTTTTCCTGTGCTTCTCTCAGACTTGTAAGCGCCCGTGCGCCCGCACCCAGCGCTTCTCTGATTTCCTGTTTTCTTTGTTCCTCTGCCATTTCCATTTCCTCACTTTCTTTCGTTTAAACAATTGCAGTTTTTCCCTGTCAGCAAGTCGATGTGGCTGTATCCTGCAAAATTAAAAAAGACCTCTATCATGACACCAGCCACAATAAAAGTCTTGCTATCTCATTTGATACGGATATCTCTCGATATCGGTTGACGGTTTCAAACCCACCCGTTTTCAGGTGTTCAGCTACTCCCTTTCAATTGCTTGACAAAAATATATCACTCTTTCCTGCCCCTGTCAAGCATCTTAAGAAAACCTTTAGGATTTATATGCAAGATAATGTACTTGTGCAAATTGCCCATGTACGGTAAAGAAGCAAAAATACCACCAATGCCGACGACTACGGAATCCCTCTCATTCCCCATTTTATAATCTGTTTTTATCACCCCATTCACACATTCCGTCTAAAATAGGAATTAAAGACTTTCCACGCTCTGTTAAGCTATATTCTACCTTTGGCGGGATTTGTGGATATTCTTTTCTATATACTAATTGGTCTGCTTCTAATTCTTTTAAAGTGGAACTTAAAGTCTTATACGAAATTTCACTGATATATTTTTTCATTTCGTTAAAACGAACGACTCCGAACTCCATTAAAGTATACAAAATAGTCATTTTATATTTGCCATTGATTAGTGACAATGTATAGCTGAAACCTGTCGTTTCAAGACATTCATTTGCAATACAACGTTCATTCATTTTTACACTCTCCTTTAGGTAAGTATATAACCTGATTGTAAGTATCGCACTTATATGTGCGTACTTGATTTTATTTTAATTCTTGCTAAGATTATAATATCAAAAGCAAAGAAAGTCAATCTCACAGAATAAGGAGGACATATTTTTATGAGCAAAAAAGTAGTTGTAATAACGGGCAGCCCCCGGAAAAACGGGAATAGCTTTGCTATGACAGACGCTTTCATCAAGACAGCCGAAGCAAAGGGGCACACAATCACACGGTTTGACGCTGCATTAAAAAAAGTGGGCGGCTGCCGGGCATGTGAAACCTGTTTTTCCACTGGAAAAGCCTGTACTTTTGATGATGACTTCAACACGATTGCACCGGCAATTCTTGAAGCGGACGTTATCGTATTTACCATGCCTGTCTACTGGTATTCTATCCCAGCGCAGATTAAAGGTGTCATTGACCGTATCTTTTCTATGGTTGTAGGCGGCAAGGATATTGCAGGAAAGGAATGTGCGCTGATCACCTGTTGTGAAGAAGATGATATGTCCGTCATGGACGGAGTTCGTATTCCTATTGAACGTATGGCGGCACTAAATAAATGGAAAATGGCAGGCGAGGTTTTAATTCCCGGCGTATTAAATGTTGGCGATATAGACAAAACAGAGGGCTGCAAAAAAGCGGCTGATTTAGCCAATGCAATTTAAGGAGGTAATTATGAGCAAAAAAATTATTATTCTCAATGGAAGTCCAAGAAAAGCCGGAAATACAGCGGCATTAACGGCAGAATTTAAGAAAGGCGCAGAGGAAGCCGGAAACACTGTGACAGAGTTTTTTCTTGACGGTATGAACATAAACGGTTGTAAAGGCTGTTTTGGCGGTGGTAAAAACCCGGACAGCCCTTGCGTCCAAAAAGACGATATGGATAAAATCTACCCTGTTTACAAGGAAGCGGACATAGTTGTTCTTGCAACACCGCTTTACTATTGGACTATCAGCGGTCAGTTAAAAACTGCCTTTGACCGCTTATTTGCTGTTGCGGAATGTGACCCTAATTATCGAAACCCTAAAAAGGAAAGTGTTCTCATTATGGCAGCCGAGGGTTACGGCTTTGAAGAAACTCTTTATTGGTATGAACATCTTGAAAAACATTTAGGGTGGAAAAGCATTGGAAAAGTGCTTTGTGGCGGTGTAATGGCTATTGGGGATATTGCCGGAAAACCCGAATTACAGGAAGCCTACAATTTAGGAAAATCAATTTCCGTTCTATAAATGCACTATCAAATATCTTGACAAACATACCAACAGTATAATAATATAGGTACATACCGTTAGTATGTTAAGGAGGTGAGAAAACATGGCAAGAAATAGGCATCCAGAAGAAACTGTTAATTTAATATTGGATGTTGCTTTCCGCTTATTTATGGAAAAGGGGTATGAGCATACTTCCGTTCAGGATATTATAAATAATTTAGGCGGTCTTAGCAAAGGTGCCATCTATCATCATTTTAAGTCAAAGGAGGATATTTTAGTTGCTGTTACAGAAAGGATGACGGCTGAATCTAACCAAATGCTTGCAGTCATTCGTGACCGTTCTGACCTTAGTGGCAAAGAAAAGCTGAAAACAATTTTTAGGGAATCAATCAGCCGACCGGTACAGAACGATATTTTTACAGTAGCTCCAGATTTTCATAATAACCCGAAACTTCTTTTCAGTCTTTTGCATGATACCATAGATAACGCAGCGCCAAACTATATTTTGCCGATTATCAGGCAGGGTATTTCAGACGGTTCTATCAAAACGGATTATCCAGAGCAATTGGCAGAACTGATTTTGCTTGCTGCAAATGTCTGGATGAATCCTATGATATTTGACAGTACTGAGGAAGAATCCTACCATAAATTTATGGTATTCAAACAGATGCTGCAAGGCTTTGGTCTGGATATTGTAGATAGCGAAATGTTAGAGAGATTGCAGGAGCTGACATCTATCTATCAAAAGAACAAGCAATAGAAAGCACAATCTGCGAATTTTTTATTGCTACAGGAATTTACTTTTCAATTATTTCCGTAATAATGTTACCAGCAACAATGGATTCTATGTCCTGTCTTTGGAAATAAAACTCGAACAATGATACAAGAAGATACCGAGATGAGAAACTTTCCTCTCTATTGTCCGAAGCGCAGGAAAGAAACGATCAGCAAGATTCATGATATGAAAATCACACTTGCAGTCAGTAAATGATCATATATGCCGCCGCTATGGGTAACGCCATAACGGCGGTTTTTCAATGCCTATCGGCTATCTCTTTCAAAGGATTTTTTACGCTGTTTTGCGGTGGTTTCTGCTTGTTGCGTTCCTGTATCTCAACAGCCCCTTTCTGCATACAAAGCGGCAACTCCAGCCCGTATTCCTCCAGCAGTCTCTGGTCCGACAGGATCTCTTCCGTCCGGCCGTCCTTCACGATCCTACCATCCGCCATCAGCACTGTCCGTTCACAGGTATCCAGGACCAGGTCCAGATCATGGGATGCAATGATCTTCAAGTGCGCAAATGAATTTAAAATGCGGATCAGATTCCGCCTGTTTCTCGGATCCAGCGCGATGGACGGCTCATCCATCAATATGATATCCGGCGTCATGGACAGGATCGTAGCGATCGAAACCAGCTTCTTCTCGCCCCCTGACATCTTGTAGATCTGCTTTTCCCGCAGATGTCCGATCCCCGTCACGGCAAGCGCCTGCTCCACTCTTCTCTCCACTTCCGCCTCCGGCAGCCCATAATTCCTCGGTGCAAACGCAATATCCTCATAGGCCGTGTTCATAAACAGCTGACTGTCCGAGTCCTGAAACACATACCCGATCTTAGAGCGGATCTGGGCCAGCGTGCGCTTTTCCACCGGAATCTCCTCCACTCTGATGGAACCCGTAAAATCCAGGTTCAGCCCCACCAGCATTTTCAGAAATGTAGACTTCCCCACCCCGTTCGCGCCGATGATGCCGATAGAATCCGTCTCCGACGCATGCAGAGAGATTCCCCGCAGTATTTCCTTTCCCTTCTCATATCCAAAGGAAACATTTTCCACATCAATATGTATATGGCTCATTGTATCCTCCTGTGAATCAGTAACACCTTTTTCTGTCCCGCTCTGACCACTTTTTATTCTATGTTTTTAGGAAAACAGCGCCCCTGCCGCCAGAATGACCGGCCATCTCCGAAATACTGCAAAAACTGCCAGCCAGAACAGCAGATACGCCAGATCCTGCCGCCGGAATACCGTCCGTTCCTGCAGATAAGCATAGTCCCCCCGATATCCCCGGAGCAGCATACTTTCATAAACCTCATTCGCCCGGTCCATGCTCCGCAGAAGGAGCTGTCCCGCAAGCGGCCCCCATGCCTTAAAATGGATCCCCTTCTGATGAGGCGCCCGCAGCTCATACGCCTGTGTGATACGGTTCACTTCCTCCAGCAGCACCATGATATAGCGGTAGGTGAGCATAAACTGCGTCACCACCGCTTTTGGAACATGCAGCAGCCGGAGCGCATAACAAAGCCGGTCCACAGACGTTGTGGCAATCAGCAGATAGGAAGCCAGCACACTGAACGCACCTTTCATGATCAGCGTTGCCATAGACAGAACCCCGGCGCTGATTCGGATTCCGCCGATCCGGATCACATTTTGATCCAGAAACGGATTCAAAATCCCTACAAAACAGACCAGCGGCAGCACGAGCCGAAGCCGTTTCAGGCTGTCTGCAAAGGATAATTCGGACAGAATAAATAAGGCCATCGGATAGACAGCCATCCCGGCAGTTCCCGCCGCGTCATATTTGTGGAAAGATACCACCGCCGAGATATATACGATGGTCAGCACAAGCTTGACCAGCGGATGAATCCGATTCACCCACTGGTCCCTTGATGCCAGCATATCCATATGATGTATCTCGCAAATCGCGCCGCTGATCCTGTTCATACCTGCTCATTCCTTCTGGTCCATTACGGTTCCGAACATTTTCTAAAAAATTTAAACAAATAACTTGCCCCTACACAGACGCCCAGGACCGCCGCCGCTCCCGCGATACCAGAAAACGTGGTGCCAAGCGCCGACTCCGACCCCGGAAATGCATAATCCGGCAGCAGTGACGTAGCTTCCTGTACTGCGCCTGACGCCTCATAAATCCTGCCTTCCGCTTCCAGCTCTGCCGAACCGGTCAGCTTCTCGATGGACCATTCCAGCCCGTCCGGATGGGAAGAAGCCGCCAGAGACAGTCCTCCTCCGATCAGCACTGCCGCAGCAGCCAGGACAAGGATCGTCTTCTTGAAGGAAAATCTTCCCCTGTCTTTCTCCTTGGGCGAGCTGTCATAGAGCAGCTCCGGCCTTGCTTCATAGACAAATACAAGAACCGCCGCAGTGATCAGCCCTTCTACAAAACCGATCGCCAGATGGATCGGCTGCATCGTCCCCACAAAGACCGCGAAAGGCAGTTCTGTGATTCCTGAGGCTAACGTTTCCAGACACACGCTGAACGCCCCCAGCTGCAGGGTCAGCACACATCCCAGGATAGACGCCGCCGCAATCTTTGCTTTTGACATCCCGCGCTTCATCAAAGGCTTCCAGATCAGGAGCGCTCCCAGAAAGCATCCGTAGAACGCCATATTCCAGACATTGCACCCCAGGGCAAGGAGTCCTCCATCGGCAAAAAGCAGCCCCTGGATCAGAAGCACCCCGATCATTGTCAAAAAGCCGGCATAAGGTCCCAGCAAAGCTGACAAAAGCATCCCTCCGCACAGATGTCCGCTGGAACCCGTCCCCGGAATCGTAAAATTGATCATCTGGGCCGCAAATACAAAGGCTCCCATCACTCCCATCACCGGAACCTTCTTTGTATCCATATCCAACCGTACCTTTTTCACCGAATAAGCCGCTGCCGCCGCAGAGCAGACATACATCGTACCTGCCACCGCCGGAGCTGCCAAAGCATCTGCCATATGCATCGTGATCCCTCCCATTTCCATTCTCCAAAAAAATCGGCAGCCTTTCTTACATATGCTCATATCCATATGCCAGGCAGATAGGACACTGTCTTGTCCTGCAGGCCCGGTGCCGATTTTCATTTCATTTTACTATACAAGACTATCACATCACAGCACGAATACAAGCCCCCCTGGGGGTTAATTATAAGCATGATCGTAATGAATTGTAACATTGAAACACCCCCCATTTTATGATACAATGATTGCGCGGGTACGTAAGATAAAATCGAGGTGGACAGTATGCATAGGATATTAGTTGCAGACGATGTGGAGATCAACCGCGAGATACTGCACGACATGCTGATGGAGGATTATATTGTAGAAACGGCGGAGGATGGCGCGCAGGCCGTCCAAAAGCTGCAGGAATACCGGGGCGGCATCGCGGCTCTTCTGCTGGATCTGCAGATGCCGCGTATGGACGGCTATGCTGTCCTGAACTGGATGAACGACCACAAGTGGATCGATACCATCCCAGTCCTGATCATAAGCAGCGAGAGAGCCGTAGAGATTGAAAACTATTGCTTCGAAATGGGCGTTTCGGATTTTATCCACAAGCCCTTTAACAGTTCTATTGTCAAAAAGCGGGTAGATAATATCGTCGAGCTCTTTGCCCGCAAAAACGGTCTGGAGAAGACTATCGCCCAGCAGACAAGGGCACTGGAGGAGCAGCGCCAGATCATCCGTCTCCACACGCGGCAGTTGAGGGATACCAAGATCTTCAACGATCTGATGATGCAGTACCGCAGCGCCATCATGGTGATCGAAGCAAAGCTCAAGGTCCTTTACGAAGAATTTGCCCAGGAATACAACCGGAATCCCTTTGAATCCATCAAGAGCCGGCTGAAATCCCCGGAGAGCATTTATGAAAAGCTGGATCGAAAAGGATTTCCCATTACAGTAGAAAGTATCCGGGAATATCTTGCCGACGTGGCAGGAGTCCGCGTGATCTGCTCCTTTCCGGATGATATTTACCGCCTGGCCGATCTGGTGGTCCAGTCCAATGACATCATTCTGGTGCAGAAAAAGGACTATATCAAGAACCCCAAGTCCAACGGCTACCGCAGCCTGCATCTGATCCTGGACGTTCCCATCTTTCTGTCCGTCGGAAAGGAATATGTAAAGGTGGAAATACAGTTTCGGACCATTGCCATGGACTTCTGGGCCAGCCTGGAACACAAGCTGAGGTACAAAAAAGATTTGGAAAATACGGAGGAGATCGAACGGCAGCTAAAGGTCTGCGCCGACTCCATCGATGTCCTGGACTATCAGATGATGCAGATCCGGAACCGGATCGACAAGACCAATACCGCATTGCTCGTGCGTGATATAGAATATCCATAAACAAAAGTGTGCGGCATAATTCCTTTCCGCCGCACACTCCGTCTTATATTGCCATCATCTTTTCACTTTCAAATGCTTTCGCGATCACGCCCACAAGGACCGCGCCCAACACCAGCGTCACTCCAAGGGTCATCCCGTACTGCGCAAAAGTCACTTCCTGGGTCAGAATCCCCTGCAGTGCGATCGACGTATTATAGATCGGGAGCATATAGAACCAGCTCTTCGGCGCGTCCGTCGTAAACATGGTCAGGATTCCCAGCACGAGGACCAGCATATACATTGGCGTCACATAAGAGCTTGCCTCCTTTACCGTCTTTGCAAATACAGATACCAGCACAATGATAGCCGAGTACAAAAATGCGATGGCGACCAGAAGCAGTGCCAGCATTCCGATCTGCTGTACGCTCAGCGTCAGGCTGATGCCCAGATCTTCCCCGGACGACCCGCCCAGCATCTGGGGCATGAAGATCACCATGGCCGCCACATAGACTACCGACGACACCCCGGAAATGATCATCAATGCAAATACCTTTCCCAACACGATGGAACTCCGCTTGATCGGAGAAACCAGAAGGCTCGCCATCGTCCCCCGTTCCTTCTCTCCTGCCACCATGTCCGTTCCGATCCCCATGGCTCCGGCAAACAAGAGGATCGTCACGAAGTAAGGCAGCATTGTTCCGAGCACCTTTCCCCCTGCCTTCTGGTCATCCTGAATGATCATATCCGGATTATCCGAATTTACGGTAAATATCGCCAGCTTCTGCATATCGTCCACACGCTCGGCCAGCAGCGCCTGCCGGTACATCTCCAGCACCCCGGTCGAGATCACATCAAATGCAGCCCTGGAATATTCCTCCGACGGATTGTAGTAGGTCTTCACCTGTACGATCTCGTCCCCTTTCTGATAATTCCCGACCGCTTCCTCAAAATGTTCCGGAAATTCGATCCACAGATCCGCCTCACCGTTTCGAATCTGCTCTGTTATATCTTCCCGGTCCTTCGCGGTCCGGATCTCACACTGGGTTCCGGTCTGCCCCAGAAAACCTTCAAATTCTGCAGGAGCATTTTCCACATATACAACAGGCACGTGCTCCTCCACATCCTGCTCTGCTTTCATACTCATATTGCTGACAAGGCTCATCACCACGATCATGATCACGACCGGAAGGATAAATACAGAAAACAGCATCTTTCCGTCCTTGAATACACGCGCCAGTTCCTTGCCGCAGATCTGCCTGATTCCGTCCATCATAATACCTCTCCCTTTCTCTCCCTGTAAAGTTCAAAAAATGCATCCTCCAGATCCTGTGCCCCGGTTTCCTGGAGAATCTCCCCCAGCCTTCCTTCTGCCACCTTCTGTCCGTCAATGATGACGCCGATCCTGTCGCAGATCTTCTCCGCCTCAGACATGATGTGGGTGGAAATAATGACCAGCTTGCCGTCATTTTTCAGCTTTTTCAGGTAATCCGTCACCCCTCTAGCCGTCACCACATCCAGCCCGTTGGTCGGCTCGTCAAAGATCACGATGTCCGGATCATGGACCAGGCATACCGCGATCGCCGCTTTCTGCCCCATGCCGGTAGACAGCTCCTTGATCTTCTTATGCGCAAAATCCTTGATTCCGAAATACTCGAACAGCTCTTCCTTTCTGGCCTTAAGCTTCTCCTCCGGCACATGATGGAGCCTTCCGAAAAAATCAAACATATAATCTACAGAAAACTGCGGGTCCAGCTTGATATCGCCTGTCAGAAACCCGATCTTCTCCCGCACCTGCTCTGGTTCCTTCTGTACCTCATGCCCGGCAACATAGATCTCTCCCTTCGAAGGGCGGATAATGGTGGAAATGCATCGAAGCGTGGTCGTCTTTCCCGCCCCGTTGGGCCCTAAAAGCCCGTAGATCTCCCCCGGCACGGCCCGGAGGCTCAAGTCATCCACCGCTGTCTTCAGCGGGTTGGTTGTCTTGGATTCCTTCATCTGCTTCTTGTTCAGCTTATAAATCTTTGTCAGATTATTAATCTCGATCATAGTTATCACCTTCCTCTTTTCTCTTTATAGCCAAATACCCTGCAGCAAGCTGCGAAGTATCTGCCCCTCGTGTCAACCGCCAGATCCCCATGCAGGCATGGCTGCCTGACCCGCTGCTTCGCGGGAATCAATCAAAACAGCACGCGCAGACACATCTGCTTCTGTATATCCCTGCTGTTCTGAATGGTCACATCATTCTGTCATAAATCATTCTTACTGCGATAAACAGGATAAAATATAACATGACCAGCACCCATACCGTCCAGAATACTTCCATACTGAAAAATCCTGCAACAAGCATAAGCACATATCCTATCACGATTAGCAGCGCGCCGGCCGTATTGTGTGCTTTCAAGTTAAGCTGGACATTCCGCTCATCATATTCCTGCAGCCGCTTCATCCGAAGCTTCTTCGCATCCTTCAGTATACTTCTGATCCACAGAAACTGTATTGTGCTTGCCCCCAGAAGTCCGCATCCGATCCCCATATACATTCCGGCCAGAAAATCCTTCTCCTCACCGGACTGCATGAGAATGACCGATACTGCTATGGATGCCGCTCCTCCAAGCATCAGCACAGGGATAAGCTTTATTCTTCTTTTTAGAATTTCCCTGTATTCTTCATCTGTATTCGCGGGCCCCCATATTGATGATTTAAACAGCATACATTTTCCTCCTCCAAATCGAATATAAATACATCTTCAATCCCCATCCCAAAATATTGCGCAATCTTATGTGCAAGTATCAATGACGCTTTATACCTCCCGTTTTCCAGGGAAATGATCGTCTGCCTCGTCACATCCACCGCATCCGCAAGCTCACTCTGGGTAATCCGCCATTCTTTCCTTAGTTCCTGGATTCTGTTCTTCACTTCGCCCCCCCCTCCAGATTTTTCGGAAATCATGCCCAAAGGGCATCCCATCATGGCCATTCGGCCGTTCACAAGGTCGCATCCAAAAAATTGTCAAGTTGACTTTACCATTTTAGTATAGTTTGCTTTACACGAATTGTCAAGTGCATTTTACAAAAAATTACAAATTTTAGGCAGGGCACTTTTCACACGCCCTGCCTTTTTCTACATAAATCTTATTTAAAAATCGCCTCTGACGTCATTTCCACGTGCAGCTCCAATCCGGGGACAGAAATCCCCCTATCCCCTCAGATCCATCCTCATCCCCATAATCTTATCCTGAAATATCATCGCCGAATAATTCTGCCTTGCGGAAAGTTCCATTCTAAAGCCAGTCTCCGAACCCACTTTTTCCACATTCCTTCCTGTCCCATCCAACGCTCCCGCCGTCTGCACCTGCTTCACAACCATGTTTTCCGCCGCCTTATCTCCTTCTGTCAGTTTCTGTTCCGCAGCTTCCTCTGATTCTTGTTCCGCCTTTTTCTCTGCCGTCTTCTCCTCCAGTCTCGCCTCCATCTCCGCTTTTTCTTCCTGTCTTGCCGCTTTCTGAGACTCCTTCAGTTCCTCCTTCGCTTTGGCCAAAGCCTCCCCTGCATGATCCAATTCATTTCCGCCGTACATGCCGGCCCTTTCTATCAGCTCCAGATCCGGATCTTGCTTCCGCATCTCTCTCGATACCATGTTCATTGGCTTTAATGCTGCCTTTGCACTCGAATCCGCCGACATCAGCGCAAAACTCAGTCCGCCAGTGATTATATTCGCCATAGATTGTTCCTCCTTTTCGTTACTGTTCACACCCTTTGGGTGCTCCAGTAACAGTATCCAGCCTATTTTAAGTCGCCTTCGGCGCGGGGCTGGATATATCGCTGTCATCACTTCATTGGTCGGACACCTTGCAGCGTAGTGCAAGATGCCGTGTGAACAGTAACTCCTTTTCTTCTAATCAGCACGTCTATAGTTTGAAACTATTTCCAGGATTGCATCTGCCTCATCCCTGCCGCATACCTCCGTTCCGTCATCTGCAGCATAAGACGTTCCACTTTCAGATCCACCTTAAAATCCTTGCCGTAATATACGCGTCGCTATTCTCATACGGAATCTCCATCCGCTCCTCCTGCCCCGCATAGTCCACATACACAAGATTTCCATTTCCTCCAAATCCCGGCAGCTTTTCATATCCGCCAAAAAGAATAGAAAATTCCGTATCTTCTATTTTATATTCCTCCAGGACCGCATCCATAGCCGCCCTCTCAATAAAAACCTTCTCTTCATCCGCTGAAACCGCTTTTCTCAGAATATCGCTGTCCCTCAAAATCCAGAATTTCCCCGCGTCATTCGTCAATACCATATCCGTAAGGTTCAAATAACGCGGAAATGAATAATTGTGAACCATCAAAAACACTCCTGCCAACAATGACAGCCCACATACACACAAAGCCCGTACCTTCCTCCTGTCATAAGGCGTATATTCGGCAATTCTCTGTATTCTTTGCCGGACAGCCTTGTATTCTTTTTCCCCCGCAAATGCAGCCGTTCCATCAAATACCTCCGTCCGCAGGACTTTCATCGTTCGGATCAGCAGTTCCCCATATGCATAAGCATCCCTGCCGCCCGCCTGTATGGCCACCTGATCGCAGATCGCCTCCAGATCTTCCCGGAGCTCCCTCGTACAGACACTCAGGAGCAAATTCGGCCACAGCAGCACCCGCAGCACATCCCACAGGAAGAAGCACCATAAATGCCCCTGGCAGATATGTATCTTTTCATGGAGCAGGAGAAGTTCCAACTCTTTTTCCCGGAGTTCCTCAACCATCACTTTTGGAACAACGATCCTCCCCGGAAACAGCCCTGACGCAAACGGCATAGCCGCCATCTCACTGACCAGGACTTCCTGCCCGCAGATA
Source organism: Lachnospiraceae bacterium M18-1 (assembly GCA_000403295.2). Lineage (GTDB taxonomy): Bacteria > Bacillota > Clostridia > Lachnospirales > Lachnospiraceae > Schaedlerella. Next base: position 1,081,955 of record KE159610.1, read on the forward strand.
CAGCGCCTGTCCAGATGCCGCATCAGTGCATAGAGCCTTCTGCGCTTCCGGATCAGAAGCCCCGCACTGACAGCTATACCCAGCGTATAGGCATATCTGACCGGCCAGCACACCATACAAAGATCGTTCCACCACATAAACATCTCCGGCTTCCACGGACTGTCATAAAACAGGTTCAGCTTCCCCAAAAAAGGAACTACAAGAAAAGTCCCCCACACCATCCCCTTTAAAAAAACCCTTTTCTCTAACACACTCCTGCGCAGGATCAATACCAGAACCAGCGCCGGAAAAGACAGTACAGCACAGCGTCCCAGCTGTATAGAAAAATAGATTGTAAGATCATCCAGGAGATTCAGAAAACGCAGGAAACTCCACCATATATTCTCGTTCATTTCTTAACCTTCCCTTTGCTTTTCTCCAGGATCTCCTCCAATTCACAGATCTGTTCGTCTGTCAGCACGATACTTTGAATCAGTGACGCAAGCGCACTGCTCTGGTTTCCTGAGAAATAGCTGTCCGCAAACTTTCTGCTCTTACTCTTTAGACATTCCTCCTTTGATTTCAGCACCGAATAGTGATACACTCTGGAATCTTTTTCATCCACCCTGTGGCTCAGGATTCCCTTCTGACACAGACGGTTCATCAGCACACGTATCATTTTCGGCGTCATATCCAGCCGCCCTTCCAGCTTCCGGATTACTGCGGATGAAGTCAAAGGCATGTCACTTTCCCAAAGCACTTCCATGATCAGCCATTCGCTTTCGCTCGGCATTACATCTTCATTTCCCATATGTCATCTCCTTTCCTAAACATACAATGCTTCCACATATATATCGGATAACACGTGTTTATCCTTAATACATGTTATCCATTTTTTTCATTCATACATTGTTTCATTCGTTTTCATAAACCAAAAAAACTGTTGAAAAATGCTGTAAATCCCATTTTCCAACAGTCCTTATGATATTCCGGTTCTCTGTTCAGCCCCCCGCAGATCCTGTACTGCCCTGTACTGAACATCCGCAATTATTTCCCACAGGCGGAACCCGGATCAGGCTTGCCCGGAGCAATTATTTTTCATTGATACGATTTATCATCTCATAGATTTCAATCCGCTTGGCATTCACTTCCGGCAGCCCCATGAAAATTGTTCCGCACATGTACCGCTCTTCCTTGGTCTGTTCTATACGGACTACCTTCAGAAAAGCGTGGATCGTTTCATCGTTCCAAATTGTCAAATGCGCCTCATACACTGCTCCAATAGACAACGGGGTATCACAGATGAACCCGACGCCCGTCTTTGATACATCCAGGACTTCAATCTCCACTTCCTGCGCCTTCACTGAATCATCATTCATATTTTTAATTAACAATTTCGCCGACAGGCTCATTCGTCTGTCTTTTCTCTTTTCTTCCATCTTCCGTTAGCTCCTTTCAAGCAAATCTTTCTGATTCTAATTTTAGACCATTTATCAGAATTTGTAAAGCGGGCAGACCGAACTGTTTTATTTTCAGGAAAAAATATGTTACTGTTCCCCCCCTGACCGGGCGTTCACAGCAACGGCATCCAGCCCATTGAAAAGTCGCCTCCCGGCGAGGGGCTGGATGCCCGTCCCATCACTGAATTGGCCGGATGCCGTGCAGCGAGTGCACGGCACCGTGCTCACAGTAACAAAAATATGTTACTGTGAGCACCCGGTCAGGGTGTGAACAGCAGCAAAAAAATCCTTACTTGATTGCTTTCACCGGGCACACTTTCTTGCAGACGCCGCAGCGGATACATTCCGGGTCGTTGGGGTTCTCCACCGGATTCACCTGCATTTTACACGCATCTGCACAGGCTTTGCACGCAACACATGTTTCACGATCCACCCGGTACCGAAACACAGAGATCGGATTAAATACCGAATACACCGCCCCCAGCGGACAGATATACTTACAAAAAGGCCGGTAGATCATGATTGACAGAACAACAGTAACCAGCAACAGTACATTTTTCCAGACATACAGCCAGCCCAATGCCCCCCGGAGAGACGGATTCAGCAAAACCAAAGGAATCCCGCCCTCCAACGTTCCAGCCGGGCAGATCAGCTTACAGAACCAGGGCATTCCCTGCCCCAGAAAATCCACAAGGAACATGGGCAGCAATATAACAAATACGGCCAGGACCAGATATTTTAATTTTCTCAGTACCCGATCCCCCCGGAATGTCCCGATTTTTTTCGGAAATGGGATCTTATGAAGCAGATCCTGGATCAGCCCGAATGGACACAGCCAGCCGCATACAAACCTCCCGACCAGAGCGCCAACAAACATGAAAAAACCGGCCACATAGAATGTCAGTTTAAAATTCCAGCTTCCGATCACAGCCTGCATGGCTCCAATCGGGCAGGCCCCGAGAGCCCCCGGGCAGGAATAACAATTCAGACCGGGGACACACAGACTTTTCAGTTTCCCCTTATAGATCTTCCCCTGTACAAAGCCCAGCAGATAACTGTTGGTCAGCAGCGCCCAAAGCGCCTGTATTCCATGTCTTCTCTTATCCAATTCCAATACACTCCAGACATATATTGATTGCTTTTTCCATCACTGCGGCCATCTCTCCCCGGCAGATTCCAAATCCCATCATCGCAAGCCCGATTGCCGCGATCAAAATCCCAATCCGGGAAGAATACAGAAAGCGGCCCGTTGTGCCGCTCCGATTCGAAGATAAAAATCCCATCCTGAAATCAACTCCTTTTCATACCCTCATTCTACCAGATTGCCTTATCAATATCCAGCATAACTTCTTTCATCCGCCAAATAAAATACTCACGGCCGATGAGATCTGCCGTGAGTATCGCTTGCGAAACTCTTTCCGGCTGTGCGGCCGACGCTCCGGGGAGCAGCACAGTCGGAACTATTTTTTTCTGCCATGAAATATCGTACACAACATAACCAGGACGCTTCCCGCAGCCAGGAAAAAGTCGCCCAGATTGAAGGTCATCTTCGTGATCTTCTCCCACTTGGTCTGAAATCCCACATAATCGATTACATACCCTCTGAGCCACCGGTCAAATGTGTTGCTCCAAGCCCCTGCCGTCATCAGCGACAGGCCGATCTTCTTAACACGGTGCTTCTTCCGCATCAGAGTGAACAGCTGGTAAATGGTCAGGAGTACCGATGCATATGCCGACGCATACTTCACGGCTTCCGGCCTCTCTTCCAGCAGGTTCATACAGAATCCACGGTTATATACCTTGCGCAGGATCACCTTGCCTTTGCAGGCCGTCCGCTCTTCCTTCCTGGTCATATACCCTTCGATAACGGACTTGGCCGTAATATCCAGAAGCGCAAAGCAGGCCGTAATACTGATCAATAACAAAATTCCCATAACCATTCCCCCTTCGATAATCTATACTCCCGAACGCGCTCTTCCTGAAGCGCATCCGTCAGAGTCCCCGCAGCACGCGCGGGGTGATACGGTCATGATTCCCAAAATACCGGATCTTTATACCCATGGGGTATCCCAGCATGGCAATCCGCTTTGTTATTCAGTCTTTGCTTCTTCTGCTTTCTCAGCTGCCGCTTCCGCAACTTCTTCCGCCTTCTCTGCCACTGCTTCCGCTGCTTTTTCCGCCTTCTCTGCCACCGTTTCCGCTGCTTCTTCCGCCTTCTCCGCCGCCGCTTCCACAACTTCTTCCGCCTTCTCCGCCGCCGCTTCTGCTGCTTCTCCTGCAGCTTCCGCCGCTTCCTCGACGATCTCAGGCATCTTATGTCCGCAGAACGGGCAGTATGCCATACCTTTTCCAACGGTCTTTCCGCAATCCTCGCACTGGGAATCGCCCTTTACATCAGAAATCTTCTGCAGACATTCCGCAATGCTCTCTTCTCTGCTCTGGATGGCCTCACACAGTCCTGCCGCTTCTTCGCCTACCTCTGTCCCAGACTTAAACTGATCGTAAACCGCCAGCCCAAGCTCAGCCAAGTCACTGTCGTTTTCCCTTTCCAGTGTACGGATCTGGCTTTTCAGCTTCTGGATCTCCATCGCCTCTCCCGCTTTGTTTGTCATGCTCTCAGCAGTTTCACCCAGACGTTTTCCCAAATCCTCCAAAAAATTTCTCATATCAACACAGCCCCTTTCATTGGTTTATAATTTGGCATGCAACTATCAAGCCGTTCAGCTTTCACAGTTACGATTACTAGTCTTCATTATACCCCATTCTCTGGCAACTTCAAATAGTTTCTAACTTTTTTTATACTTTCATAATATTTTTTTTACGATTCGCAGCGGCAGGCAGCATTACGGTCCGATGTTCTGAAAAATCTGCTTCTGTCATATAGTAGCATTAAAAAAGAAAGTTTGCATCGTCTATGACCGATCAGGAAACATGTAAAACAGCTATTCTCTCTGATGATTACCGAGATTTTATCGTAAATGACAATTCCTCGCTGATCTCACGGATCAATGAAGAAGATTTTTGTACCCAGACTGCAGAAACAAATTACCGCTGCATCTATGTTCCCAACGAACAGGCAGATCCTCTCACCTCGGAAATGCTCTATTATACGGCCGTTCCTAAATGTTATACGCATATCAGCACGGACTCCTTAAACCAGGCCGGCATCCTTCCGCTCCACAGCTATCCCACCCTGCACCTCATGGGAAAGGGGGTGCTGATCGGCTTTCTGGACAGCGGGATCGACTACCAGAACCCGGTATTCCGAAATCTGGACGGCACCACAAGAATCGCCGCAATATGGGACCAGGCCATACAGGACGGGCCCCCGCCGGAGTGGTTTGCCTACGGTTCCGAATATACCGAACAAACGATCAATGAAGCGCTGTTAAGCGATACTCCCATGAATATCGTCCCTTCCGTTGATGAATCCGGACACGGCACCTTTACCGCAAGCCTGGCCGCCGGAAGCGGAAATCCTGCGGAGAACTTTTTAGGCGCCGCCCCGGAGTCTACTCTCGCCGTCGTAAAACTAAAACAGGCTAAAAAATATCTGCGGGATTATTATTTTATCCCGGACGGTGTCCCCTGCCATCAGGAAACTGACATTATACTGGCTCTGCGTTATCTGCATCTTCTGGCGCAGAAACTGGATCTTCCGCTTGTATACTGCTTTGCCCTCGGCACCAATGCCGGAGGGCATGTAGCCGCCCTTCCCTGTCCGATCATTCTGAACTATTATGGTTCTTCCATCAACCGGGTTCCCGTCATCGGCTGCGGCAATGAAGCAGACAAACGGCACCACTACTATTATGAGATCCCGGATATCAACACGAACCATACGGCAGAAATCCGTGTGGGCGAGGGGGTCATCGGATTTACCATGGAGCTGTGGACGTCCATCCCCAATATCCTCTCCATCTCCCTGACCTCGCCGTCCGGTGAGAATACCTCCAAGCTTGCCATCCGGGCCAATGCCCGTACTTCCTTTCAATTTTTGCTGGAGCCGACCCGGGTGACCATTGATTACCGGATCGCGGCGGAGCTGGAAAGCTCGGAGCTGATCTTTTTCCGGTTTGCCAATCCTTCTCCCGGCATCTGGCGGCTCAACATCGAACCTGTACGGATCTTTAACGGCCAGTTCCATATCTGGCTTCCGCTCAGCGAATTTATCAGCGGTGAGGTTTATTTTTTAAATTCCAATCCCTACTATACCGTCACCAACCCCGCAAACGGCGTGAGTACGATCAATACCGCCTTTTATGAAGGAAGCACCAAAGCGGTGGCCTTAAGCTCCGGAAGAGGCTACAGCCGGAATGATATCATCAATCCCACCATCGCGGCTCCCGGCGTGGATGTGCTCGGCGCCCTCCCAAACGGACGCTACGCCCTGCGCACAGGCTCCAGCGCTGCTGCTGCGATCACCGCAGGCGCTGTGGCGCTGCTGCTGGAATGGATCCTGGTCAAAATGGGCAATACCTCCGTAGATTCCTATCAGGCAAAAAGCATTCTCATGATCGGTGCGCAGAGACCTCCGGGGATACCGTTCCCCAACCGGGACTGGGGATACGGCCTTTTGGACCTGTACAACGCACTCAATGAGATCCGGGATCTCTAAGAAAATCCCCCGCAGCATACGTCTCGGCGTACATCCGCACAGAAAAGCGGCTGCCGGGAAATGAGGCTCATATGCTTCATATTTCCCGACAGCCGCCATATTTTATTTTGATCCGATTCCTTTCGCCGTCTCTGTTCCGGCCTCAGACCGGCTGCCCCAAAAGCGGCACGCTCTGGCTCCTGAGCTGGATCACAGGACCGCCCGTACCTTCTATGTATTCTCTTGTGATGGTCACCTGTCCGATGCTGTCATCCTTGGGAATCTCATACATGATGTCCAGCATAAACTCTTCGATGATCGCGCGGAGCGCCCTGGCCCCGGTATCCTTTTCCATAGCCTTTTCCGCGATCGCTTCCAGCGCGCCTTCATCAAAGTCCAGGCTCACCTCGTCCAGCGCCAGCAGCTTCTGGTACTGCTTGAGGATCGCGTTTCTTGGCTCCTTTAAGATCTTGACCAGCATTTCCTTATCCAGTCCCTGCAGTGTAAAGATGATGGGAAGCCGTCCGATGAATTCTGGGATCATGCCGAATTTGCGCAGGTCTTCTACAGTCACCTTAGAAACCAGATTCTTATCCTTGTCGTATTTGTCCTTTAGTTCCGCGTTAAATCCCATGGAAGACTTCTTTGAAAGCCGTTCCTTAATGATGAGATCCAGGTCCGGAAATGCGCCGCCGCAGATAAACAGGATATTTTTCGTGTTCACCGTAGTCAGCGGGACCATGGCATTCTTACTGTTAGCGCCCACCGGCACCTCCACCTCGCTGCCTTCTAAGAGCTTGAGCATCCCCTGCTGTACGGACTCTCCGCTCACATCCCTCTGGCTGGAATTTCTCTTTTTCGCGATCTTGTCGATCTCGTCGATGAAGATGATCCCCTGCTCCGCACGCTCCACGTCGTTGTCCGCGGCAGTCAGCAGCTTGGACACCACGCTTTCAATATCGTCCCCAATATAGCCCGCCTCCGTCAGAGAGGTGGCGTCCGTGATCGCAAGAGGCACATCCAAAAGCTTTGCAAGCGTTTTCACGAGATACGTCTTGCCGCTCCCGGTGGGTCCGATCATCAGCATATTGGACTTCTCGATCTCAATATCATCCAATGTGCCGGAAGCGACTCTTTTATAGTGGTTATAGACCGCGACGGACATGGCCTTCTTTGCATGCTCCTGGCCGACCACATACTCGTCCAGGCGGGCCTTGATCTTGTGCGGCACCGGCATATCCTTGATGTTCAGCTTCTTCACCGGCTTTTGCTCTGCGTCCTTTTTCTTCTTGATCTTCTGCCGCTTTGGGATCGCGTTTTCCAGATCCGACAGATTCAAAAACTGGATTCCCGGTATACTGTTCATCAGCTTCGAAAAATCCACGGAACCATTGGTCATCGTGTCAAAGCTTCTCTGCATACAGCTCTGGCAGATGGTAATGTGGTTCGGCAGCTCGATCATCTTCCCGGCAGCGCTCTCCGGGCGGTGGCACATAAAGCAGACCTTCTCGTACTCATCCTCCTGCTTTTTCTCTTCCTTTTCCGAAACCGTCACTTCTTTTTTCTCTTCCGTAGGAGCAGACTCTTCCTCTTTGTCCGAATCTACTATGATAAAATCATTCCCCGACATCCTTCATCCTCCAGATTCATATTTCCGCAGGCAAAAACGCCAAGCGGACCGCTTTCTCTTTTCGTGTTCGGCTGCAGTTCCAACTCGATTGCCGTTCACACCCTGACCGGGTGCTCCCAGTAACTCAAACCCTGCAAAATGTCAGCCCACTGTTCCATTATAGACGAAACCCGCCCCAGATTCAAATTAACTTTTTCTAAACGTGACTGACAATTTCAGCCCGGCATCCCGTTTTCCAGCATCCCAAGAAAGTCCTTCTCCGAGATGATAGGCACTCCCAGCTCCTTTGCCTTCTTATTCTTCGAAGAGGCCGACTGCACATCATTGTTGATCAGGTAATTGGTCTTGGAAGTGACGGAGCCTGTCACCTTGCCGCCCCTGCTCTCGATCAGTTCCTTCACCTCTCCCCGGTTCGCAAAATGTACAACGCTCCCCGTGATCACAAAATTTACTCCGGCAAACATGGCTCCGTCCGCCGTTTCCTCCTCCTGCGGGATCGTGACCTCACCCAGCAGCTTCTGATAAAGCTCCCGGTGCTTTTTCTGGGCAAAATAATCCACATAGGTCTTTGCGATCACGCCGCCTACGCCCGGAACTTCATCCAGCTCTTCCTCGGTCGCATCCGGAATCCTGGCCGGGTCATTTCCAAACGCCCGGCAGATCACCTTGGCATTTGCCAGCCCGATATTCGAGATCCCCAGGCTATAGACCAGCCTTGGAAGCGTCGTATTCCTTGCATTTTCAATACTCTTCTGCAGATTCACATAGGACTTTTCACCGAAGCCTTCCAGATTCTTAATCTCTTCCTCATAACGGTCCAGATGGAATATATCCGAAAAATCTTTAATAAATCCCTGTATGATAAACTTTTCCAGCGTAGCCTCGGACATCCCCTCGATATTCATAGCGTCCCGGCTTACGAACAGGGCAAAGGACTTCACCTGCTTTGCCTGGCAGTCCGGATTGGTGCAATATAAAGTTTTCGTTTCATTTTCCGTGGAAATGCGCGTCGCGCCGCCGCACACCGGACAGGCCGCCGGAATCTCGCACTTCCCGCTCCGGGTCAGATTCTCCGCGATCTGGGGAATGATCATATTGGCCTTGTAGACCTGGATTGAATCCCCGATCCCCAGCTCCAGTTCTTCCATAATGCTCAGGTTGTGTACGCTGGCCCGGCTCACCGTAGTTCCCTCCAGCTCCACCGGCTCAAATACTGCCACCGGGTTGATCAGGCCGGTCCGGGAAGGACTCCATTCTATCTCCCGCAGCGTGGTCTCCCGGATCTCGTCCGCCCATTTAAACGCAAAAGAATCTCTGGGGAATTTGGCCGTTGCCCCAAGCGACTGGCCGTATGCAATATCGTCATAGACCAGCACCAGTCCGTCCGATGGGAACTCATTGCTCTCGATCCGCCCCGCGAACCACTCCACCTCTTCCTGAATCGTTTCCGCGGACACCATGCGGTGCTCTACCACCTCAAAGCCCTGGGATGCCAGCCATTCCAGCTGCCGGAACCTGGAATTTTCAAAATCTGCGCCTTCTGCCCGCACCAGAGAAAATGCGAAAAAGCGGACATTACGCCTTGCCGTCACCTCATTGCTCAGCTGCCGGACCGAACCGCTGCACAGGTTCCTGGGATTCTTATACCGGGCCTCCACATCCTCGATCTCCTCGTTGATCCGCTCAAAGTCCCTGTATCCGATGACTGCTTCCCCGCGCAGGACCAGCTCCCCCTGAAAGGAAATACGGAGAGGAAGATTTTTGAACACCCTGGCATTGTTTGTGATGACTTCCCCCACTTCCCCGTTTCCGCGGGTGACCGCCTTCTGAAGCTCTCCCCCCCGGTAAGTCAGTACGATCGTAAGCCCGTCCAGCTTCCAGGAGATCACCGCCTGCTGGTCTCCCAAAAATTCCTGCAGCCGTGGAACCTCCTTCGTCTTATCCAGCGAAAGCATGGGGCGCTCATGCCGCTCCTTCGGCAATTCACTGAGCACCTCATACCCCACATGGACGGTGGGGCTGGATGCAAGCGTTGTTCCCAGCTCCTGCTCCAGCCCTGAAAGTTCGTCATACAGCTTATCATATTCATAATTACTCATAATCTCCCGGTCTTCCTGCTCATAGGCACGCCGGGCACGGTTTAAAAGTTCTGTCAGCTCCTGCAGCCGCTGTCTTTTCTGCTCCATAAAAATCCTGCTCCTGTTCTTTTCCATTCATTCTGCAGCTAATCTGCCCTTTCACTTCACTCACATGCACAAGACCAGCCGGCAAACCAGTCTGGTCCGCATTTACAGTTCATTTCGAAGAATCCCGGATCCGCTCATACAATTCATTCAGTTCTTCGTCGCTTACTCTGCGGTACTCCCCTTCTTTCAGGTTCCCCAGCTGGATATTTAATATTCTCGTGCGCACCAGATCCTTAACCTGATATCCCAGTGCTTCGCACATCCTGCGGATCTGCCGGTTCAGCCCCTGGGTCAGGATGATCGAAAACGTATATTTCCCCAGCTTATTCACCTGACAGGGTCTTGTCACTGTATCCAGGACAGGAACGCCTGCTGCCATCCGGCTCAGGAAATCCCCGGTCACCTCCCGGTCCACCGTGACCTTATATTCCTTCTCATGCCGGTTCGCGGCCCGCATGATCTGATTGATGATATCCCCGTTGTTTGTCATCAGAAGCAATCCCCGGGAATCCTTATCCAGCCGTCCGATATACGTGATCCGCACCGGATAATCCAGATAGCGGATGATGCTGTTTCGCTCCCTGCGCTCCTCGGTGCAGACAATCCCAACCGGCTTGTTCACCGCCAGCAGGACCATCTCCTCCTGCCGGGCAACCGCTTTTTTTCCGACGCACACTCTCTGCCCCGGATAGACCTTCATCCCGGTCTCTCCCGCCCGGCCGTCCACCGTCACCCGGCCGGACGCGATCAGGCGGTCCGCTTCCCGCCTGGAGCACACGCCTGCCTCGCTGAGATATTTGTTCAGCCGGACAGGCCCCTGTTTCTGCTGAAATTCCTTTTGAATCTGATTTCCCATCTTCTCTCACTCCCCGCTCAGGACGCCTTTGAGATTATTGTCCTGGAAAAAGGTATTGCCGCTGTATAAAAACAGCACGTCGGAAATCCTGTAGGTATCCATGATGTCCTCTATCGTCCCACTGTAATATCTGGGATCCACCAGCACGATCTCCCGGAAATAGGGCGTCAGAAACGGCACAAAGCTGTTTGCATAGGAATCCTTGATGAGCAGAAGCCTCCGGGTGCTTTCCGCCACTGTCTTGATATCCACCACGGACGTATTTTCCCCCAGGAAAACCGCATACTGATCCCTGGTCTTCAGCTTGGACGAATCATACAGGGATGTCGTCTTGCGCTGTTCATCCACATAGTTGACCACCACATCATTGTCCGTATCTCTCGGAACATACATATAGATATCCTCCCTGACGTCCATTCTGCAGCCGCTCTTGGCTGCCAGCATCCCGTTAAATGTGGTGGAGATGGGGTAAGAAACAAAGCCGCTGGACACATCCGTCTTGATCTTCATCTGCTCCGCGACCTGGCTGAACGTATAAAACGCCCCCAGGCTGGTCCAGTGGTGGTCCGTCTTATAGTAGATTTTTTCCCCTGCGTGCTTCTTCAGGGCTTCTGCGGCGTCCAGCCACTCCACCTCCTCACCCAGTTCACGCTTCACCTGAGCGAACATCCGGCTCTGGTCGGACACCGTGGCAAATGCGGGAAGCCGGTCGCGCATGATATTGGCCGCATTTGGCACCAGCAGCATATACATCTGGACATCCCGGCTTTGGTTGGCAAACTGCCGGATCGCTTCCAGATTTTCCATCAGGGTCTCCTGGTCCGGCGACACGATCTCCTCCATCAGATAATCGTCCTTTCCGATCAGGATATTTTGCTCCTGCCTGCTTCCGCCGAGACCGCTCAGCCCCACCTTGATGCTCCTCCAGAAATTACGCCCGGCAAACTGGTCCGCCAGATAGGTTTCGTATTTTGTCATAAAATCCCCTGACACCAGGCTGCTCCAGGAGAGTCTGGGCATCCCGGCAAGCATCCGGTTCTCCTCCTCGGACATCTCTTTGTCCGATACCATCAGGTTCAGCAGGAAAAAAACAATCATGCACATGACAAACACTTTTCCTACTGTCCCTTCAATTCTTCTTAACCTTCTATGATTCCTCATATCGATCTCCTGATATAGAAAAGCATCCGATTCCTCTGCACGGATGCCGTTTTAAAAACGGAAATATAAAAACGGGTTAAAGGTTTCCGTCACCAAAAATGCCACGCTTACCAGGAAGATTCCCATATAGATCACGCAGGACATGATTCTCTGCGTCCTTCCTTTTTTATAGGACTCCATAAACGCGCGCAGGATCGTCCATCCCCTGGATGAAGAACCCAGGATGCACAGCAGAAACAGCAGCCAGTGGGTCGTCAGCAAAAACACCGCCTGCCGGTCTGCCAGTGCGCTGGCTCCCATTCCAAACATCATCCCGATGTGATCCAGCGCCGAGCCCAGGTCCGGGCTGAAGAAAAACACCCATCCCACCATCACCAGGACAAACGTATAGATATGCTGTACCACTTTCGGAAGCCGTTCCATCAGCGTACCCCATACATATTTTTCCAGGATCAAAAGCAGGCCATAGTAGAGACCCCAGAACAGAAAATTCCATTCCGCACCGTGCCACAGCCCGGTCAGCGCCCACACCAGGATCAGATTCACCATATTGCGCCGTCCGCTGCACCGATTTCCGCCCAGAGGGATGTATACGTACTCCCGGAGCCAGGTGCTCAGGGAAATATGCCATCTCCTCCAGAACTCCGTAATACTTTTGGAAACATACGGATAATGGAAGTTCCTGCGAAATTCAAAACCAAACATTTTTCCCAGTCCCACTGCCATATCCGAATATCCGCTGAAATCAAAATAGATCTGGAACGCATACGCGAGACATCCGACCCACGCAGTCAGCACGGAAACGGTCCCCACAGGAAGCTGTATCACCTGCTCATAGACCGTACCGATGGAATTGGCGATGACCACTTTTTTCGCCAGCCCCTGGATAAAAAACATGGCCCCCCGGCCAAATTTTACAATCCCGAAGCTCCGCTGCCTCAACTGCTCCTCGATATCAATGTACCGGACGATCGGTCCTGCGATCAGCTGCGGGAACATACAGATATAGGAGGCAAACCAGGTAAACTTTTTCTGCGCCTGTACTTCCCCTCTGTATACGTCAACAATATAGGACAGCGCCTGGAAGGTATAAAAGGAAATCCCGATGGGCAGCGGAAGCACCCTGTAAGGAATATCTACCGGCAGCACCTCGTTCACAGTCTCCATGACAAGTCCATAGTATTTAAAAAAGGCAAGCACCAGCACATTCGCCGTCACTGCAAAGACCATGCCTCGTCTGGCAAGCTGCGGGCTGCTTCTCTTTCCTTCAATATCCAGCCCGCAGTAATAGTTCATGATCATGGACAGCAGCATCAGTATGATATAGACCGGCTCTCCCCACGCATAGAAAAACAGGCTGGCCGCCAGCATCACCAGATTCCTCATCTGTACAGGTGCCAGATAATAAACTGCCAGCGTAACAGGCAGAAACACAAACAAAAATGTTATACTACTAAACAGCATTCATATATCCTCTTCCCAGCCCGGTCTACAGGCTCTTTGTAAATGCAGCGGCTAAGGTTTCCGCCTCCGGCGAGACAGCCAGAAAGAGAAACCGCCCGCGCACCTGGATCTGCGCCTCTCTGATCAGCTGCGCCTGCTCCGGCGCGTATCCCTCAAAGGTATTCTTCCGGCTTTCCAGGCGTTCCTCTATCGCGTCCCGTACCTCCTGCACCTGCTGGTCTGTTTTCACCTCAATCAGCAATACCTCCTGTGCCGAGATGCTGAACTCGGCAGAATAAAACATGACTCCTTCATAATCCGCACTGTTCAGCCCGTAATACCGCTTCAGCGCCTGTGCGTCCTCCCTGACAAGGCTTTCTTTATTCAGCAGCGGCTCTACGGATCCGGCCACCTCTTCAAAAGGCTTCGTACTCCCGCTGGTATAGATCAGCAGCAGCACGACATACACCAGGATCATAAATGCGGCTCCCAGCTTCAGGATTCCAGCTTTACTAAAGGAAGAAACCTCCTGAAGGTCCTGACGGTGATCCTCTCCATAATTTTCTTTATAGGAGTCTTCGTAATTTCTTTCTTCATCTGCATCATATTGTCCGCCGTAGTTTTGTCCCTGGTCTTGACCGTAGCCTTGTTCATAGCCCGGTCCGTTGCTTTGGTCATGATCCAGCCTATAGCCCTGGTCATAGCCCTGCCCATGATCTGCCCTGTAGCCCTGGTCATAGCTTTGCTCATAGCCGGGTCTGTAGCCCTGGCCGTAGACTTGCCCATGATCCGGCCTATAGCC
>KE159610.1:1096078-1121289 GCA_000403295.2 Lachnospiraceae bacterium M18-1
CTTGCCCATGATCCGGCCTATAGCCCTGGTCATAGCCTTGCCCATGATCTGCCCTGTAGCCCTGGTCATAGCTTTGCTCATAACCAGGTCTGTAGCCCTGGCCGTAGACTTGCCCATGATCCGCCCTGTAGCCCTGGTCATAGCTTTGCCCATAACCGGGTCTGTAGCTTTGGCCATAGCTCTGGTCATAGCCTGTCCGGTAACCCTGTCCGGAACTTTCCGAATAATTCACACCGTATCTCTCTGTCATAAAGAAGCCACCTCCGCCATACGTTTTGCCCAAACCGGGTAAAAATCTGGTTTGAAATGGACTCCGTCCTCTTCATAGTATCGGTCAGACACCAGTTCTGTATTGTCCACATACGCGATCTGCTGCCTGTCGCACATCTCCCTCAGCGCTTCATTATATGCATCCAGCTCCTGAAATAAAGGTTCTCTTTCCCTTTCCTGCTGCGATACCGGAAAAATAGAATTAATAAAAATCTTTGTATTCGGCACCTCTTTCTGCATCTGCTTGATCACAGATTTGTACTTATCTATAAATGCATCCACATCCCCCTGGGTGGAGAGGATATCGTTCATGCCGTAAGACAAAAACACGACCTGGGGATTGAGTTCCTTCAGCTTCCCGATCTGTCCCTCCAGCCCTTCCAGTCCGGCTCCGATTTCTGCAACCACACTGGAAGCGTTCAATATGTCGTACTCTGTAAATCCTGCCGTAATGGAATCGCCCATGACGGCCGCTGTGGCAAATATCTCTTTTATACTGCGGGTATCTTCCGCTTCTGCCTCTTTTTTCTCCTGCTCCTCCAGATTCTGTATCTTTGTCTCGATCACGGTGACTTCCGCCGCTTCCGCCTGCTTTATGATCTCCAGCCCTTCCGATGTATCCACCTTTTTCCTGGTCAGGCTTCCTACTGCTTCCACCGATATGATGACTACCGTCAGCACAGCCGCAAGCGCCAGCCCGGCGATCACCATGATTCTTTTACTTTTATTATCCAATGTTATTTATCGTACCTCTCTTATGTATTCTGGTTACAATATTTCTATATCATACGTTTTTTAACATAAAAAGTCAATGTCTGCGGTTCACTACATCCAATTTTTGTGATAGAATGGTTATTATTCACGGCCTAACCGGCCGCTCATAGTAACGACATCTGCCATTTAAAATCGCCTTCGGCGATGGGGCAGATGTCATCGCCCCATCACTTTTATGGCGGCTAACCGTGCAGCAAGTGCACGGTTAGGCCGTGAACAGTAACATAAAATGGTTCACTGTTCACACCCTTTTGGTGCTCCAGTAACAGCATCCAGCCCATAAATCAACACGATTCCCGATGATCGGAGGAAAAAATATTGATCGCACTACAGCTTAAAAATACCAAAAATTTCATGACGCACCTTCTGCTGTCAGACACCTTTGATAATTTTCTGTTTATTGAAGGCGAGATTGTCACCTTCAATACCTTTACCATAGACGGTTATATCCAGAAAGGATTTTATGAAGAATCTATGGACGGTTATTCCTCGTGGAAACAGCTGCGGGAACTATGCTTTTCGATCATCAAAGGAAAACGGACTCCGCTGAGCTTCCGGTTCGTATTCAGTCTGTCTCCTGAGAATATTGCAAGGCTGATCGAACAAAAGGGGCTGGATTTTCAGGCAGCCGACGTACAGGGGCTGTACCTCAATATCCGCTTCGACGGCGCCCGCCTCCAGTGTATCACCGGAACCTCTCTGAACACATTTTCCATGGATAAATCCCTGGAGCGCGAGTGGGATGCCATGGTCCCCAGATTCTTTGACAAGAAGGGGCTTGCTTTTGAGCCTGAGGAGTGATCCTCTGCCCGGGGCATCTTATGGCAGAGGATGCGGTCATGCAAGAGTCCCGGCTCATCCTCCGTCTGAAAAAAATGGCCGGAACTTCTGCAGTTTCCGGCCCAAAAAGCACAATTTTCAGAAATATTTATTTTTTAACTTCGTCGTATAGACCATATACCAGACCAACATCCCGAGAAATACTGCAAGCCCGGTATAATCCAGTACCGGAATTGGCGTCACAAAGCAGTGTATCATATCGATCACTCCATATACTGTTGCCGTGATTCCGAAAACCAGCACCGCCGGCAGCGCTTTTTTCACAAATGCAGCTTTATCTCTGCACATATACTCCGAATACTTCTTTCCAAGGAGAAGCGTTTCATTGATACTCCCGGTCCTCCTCATCTGTATATAGGCATACAGTCCATAAATCCCACATCCAAAAGCCATGATACTGACAAAGCCAAAAACATTCTCATCCATTTTGATCTGATATTCCTTTCCTAAATTAACTATAACTTCCTATAACTTCAGTGTAGCAGAAGGCTCAAAAAAATGCAATCGGCGTTTACTTTTTTTCTCCGGCGTATTATGATATCTATAAAACATCTGCGAGGAGGCTATCCATGGAAATTGAACGCAAATATTTAATTGAACGCTCAAAAATCCCCTTTGACCCGAAGGACTACCCATGCCGCAGGATCGAACAGGGATATCTGTGCACCGAGCCGGTCGTAAGAATCCGGCGTGATAATGACGACTATTACCTGACTTACAAATCAAAGGGCCTTCTGGTCCGGGAAGAGTACAACCTGCCGCTTACCCGCGAGGCATACGCCCACCTGATCAAAAAAGCGGACGGGCATCTGATTTCAAAGGACCGCTATGTCATCCCCCTGGAAGGCGGCCTGAACATCGAGCTGGACTTTTTCTCAGGTTTTCTGGACGGCATGATCTTTGCAGAGGTCGAATTTCCGGATGAAGCGTCGGCCAATTCCTTCCAGCCCCCAAGCTGGTTCGGAGAAGATGTTACCTGTTCCCCCCGATACCAGAACAGCACGCTGAGCCGGATGTAGTTCTCAAAAACCTTATGCCGTCCTCATAGTCTCCCCTTTATCTTTCGTGTGCTCCATTTTGTATGCAGAACAAATATTTTCTCCGTTTTGTTGTATAATAACCCGTATGGGGAAATCATTGCTATAATTCAGAAAAGAGATACAGCCTTTTTTCGACATTCAACAGATTTCCCGGGAATATTTTTCCCTGTACGGAGGTGCATCGTGGCGAATATACAGCTTGCATACAATTTAAAAAGATATCGGGAAGCTTACGGATTTACACAGCAGGCATTGGCTGAGAGGATCAGCATCTCCCGTCAGGCGTATTCCAACTATGAGACCGCAAAAAGAGATCCTGACCTGGATCTGCTGACAAAGCTGTGCGAGGTTTATTCCATCACATTGGACCAGCTGGTCCGCACGCCGTTCTCGGAAGATGAGTTCCGGGAATCCAGGGCTCCTTATCATATCTCCTACCGCAGCGGTACGGATGACATCCTCTATCTGACCGACGAGGAGATCCGGTTTGTGCTTGAGTACCGCGGCGCCGAGTGGGAACGTCAGCATCTTGTCGCATATGTACTGAATCATATCAATCCGCAGGGCCGGTGAGCCGATCACCCGCCCTGTTTTTGCGTCTGTCCTGAAAGAGGATTCTTTTTTTCAGCAAAACCGCTTTTTTCTATCAGTATTTCAAAAATTTTGGAGAATTGTTATTGATTTTATCGCTTTATTATGTATAATATGATATTGAAGTTAAAGTGTTTGTTTTGCTGGAAGGATGTCATATATTCCTGCGTACACAGACAAATATTGAAGAAGAGAGGTTAATGAAGATGGCAGAACTCAATTTAAGTAAGTATGGTATTACCGGAACTACGGAAATTGTACACAATCCTTCTTATGAGATGTTATTTGAAGAGGAAACAAGACCTGATCTGGAAGGTTTTGAAAAGGGCCAGTTAAGTGAACTGGGTGCAGTCAATGTAATGACTGGTATCTATACAGGCCGTTCACCAAAAGATAAGTTTATCGTCATGGATGAAAATTCCAAGGATACTGTATGGTGGACTTCTGATGAATACAAAAATGACAACCATCCGGCTTCTGAAGAGACATGGGCTGTTGTAAAGGATCTTGCGCTGAAAGAGCTTTCCAACAAGAGACTTTTTGTAATAGATGCATTCTGCGGAACAAACGCAGATACCCGCATGGCGATCCGTTTCATCATGGAAGTGGCATGGCAGGCACATTTTGTAAAGAATATGTTCATCCAGCCTACCGATGAAGAACTGGCAAACTTTGAGCCTGATTTCGTTGTTTACAATGCTTCCAAGGCAAAAGTTGAAAATTATAAAGAGTTAGGCCTGAATTCAGAAACAGCTGCAATGTTCAATATCACAAGCCGCGAGCAGGTTATCCTCAATACATGGTACGGCGGAGAGATGAAAAAGGGTATGTTCTCCATGATGAATTACTACCTGCCGCTCAAGGGCATCGCTTCCATGCACTGCTCTGCAAACACAGATATGAACGGTGAAAATACCGCGATCTTCTTCGGTCTTTCCGGAACAGGCAAGACAACCCTTTCCACAGACCCGAAGCGTCTCCTCATCGGCGACGACGAGCACGGCTGGGATGACAACGGCGTATTCAACTTCGAAGGCGGCTGCTACGCAAAGGTCATCAACCTGGATAAAGAATCTGAGCCGGATATCTACAACGCGATCAAGCGCAACGCTCTTCTGGAGAACGTAACGCTGGACGAGAACGGCAAGATTGATTTCAACGATAAGAGCGTGACTGAGAATACACGTGTATCTTACCCGATCGACCATATTGAAAAGATTGTTCGTCCGGTATCCGCAGCTCCGGCAGCGAAGGAAGTGATCTTCCTGTCCGCAGATGCGTTCGGCGTACTTCCTCCGGTATCTATCCTGACTCCGGAGCAGACACAGTATTACTTCCTCTCAGGCTTTACCGCAAAGCTTGCCGGAACAGAGCGCGGTATCACAGAGCCGACACCGACCTTCTCCGCATGCTTCGGACAGGCGTTCCTGGAACTGCATCCGACAAAGTACGGCGAAGAGCTTGTAAAGAGAATGGAAGCAAACGGCGCGAAGGCATATCTGGTAAATACCGGATGGAACGGCACAGGCAAGCGTATCACCATCAAGGATACCCGTGGTATCATCGACGCGATCCTGAACGGCGATATCCTGAACGCACCGACTAAGAAGATCCCGTACTTCAACTTCGAAGTTCCGACAGAGCTTCCGGGCGTAGATTCCGGTATCCTGGATCCCCGCGATACTTACGCAGATGCTGCTGAGTGGGAGACCAAGGCAAAGGATCTGGCTGAGAGATTCGTCAAGAACTTTAAAAAATATGAGGGCAATGAGGCTGGTAAGGCTTTGGTTTCCGCTGGACCTCAGTTATAAATATAAATCCAAGATTGATTGGATTCAGACTACAAGAAACAGGGGCAAAAAGCTCCTGTTTCTTTCTTAAGAACTGTCCGGAAAGAATCTGCAGGATTTTTCTGGACAGTTCCTTACTGCAGGTCAGGAGGAATTGATATCAATGAAAACAAAAGCATTCAAAGCCGCCCTGCCTTATACGCTCCCCATCTGTATCGGCTTTCTTTTTTTGGGCATGTCCTATGGATTTCTCATGAGGAGCAAAGGCTTTTCCTTTGTCTATCCCATGTTCATGAGCCTGTTCATCTTTGCCGGTTCTATGGAATTTGTCACCGTGGAGCTGCTGCTGTCCGCTTTTCATCCGCTGCATGCCTTTTTCCTGGCGCTGATGGTCAATGCGAGGCACCTATTCTACGGCATATCTATGCTGGAAAAGTACAAGAATACGGGCTGGAAAAAGCCCTATCTGATCTACGGGATGTGCGACGAGTCCTTTACCATCAACTGCACCGTAGCGCCGCCCCCGGATGTAGACAGGGGATGGTTCATGTTCTTTGTAACACTGCTGAATCAGATTTACTGGGTCGCGGGCGCGACTGCGGGAGCCCTTCTGGGATATGTCATACATTTTGATACGACAGGCATCGAGTTTGTCATGACCGCACTCTTTGTCGTGATGTTCATCAACCAGTGGGAGGAATCCAGGGACCACCGCCCGGCCCTCACCGGCCTGGGCTGTTCACTGCTCTGCCTGCTGGTATTCGGGAGCCAGGGCTTTATACTGCCTGCCATGGCCCTGATCATCCTGTGTTTTTCTATCGGCAGAAAATACGGCAGGAAGGAGGAGAAGCCATGACAGCCGCACAGAGTATTCTCACGATTGCTGCCGTCGTGCTGGGAACCATGGCGACGCGCTTTCTTCCTTTTTTCATATTTCCGGAAGGAAAGGAGCCGCCGCGCTATATTACATATCTCGGAACGGTCCTGCCCTATGCGGTCATCGGGCTGCTGGTGGTGTACTGCTTAAAGGACGCGTTTTCCGGCGGACATTTTGCCCTGCCGGAGCTGATCGCCATTCTTTTTATCGTTGTTCTGCATAAGTGGAAAAAGAATACCCTGCTGAGTATTGGAGGAGGGACGGTTTTGTATATGTTTCTGGTACAGACCATTTTTTAATAAAATAAGTAGATGGAGGTTTTCAAAATGGAAAAGAAACTATCAAGAGAAGACGCATGGAAACTGCTGACGGACTACACGAAATCCCCAGCTCTGCAGCAGCACGCTCTGGCTGTAGAAGCTGTCATGAGCCACTTCGGACGCCTCAGCGGAGATGATGAGGAAGTCTGGGGTGTGGCCGGACTGCTGCACGACCTGGATTATGAACAGTTCCCGGAGGAGCATTGCAAAAAGGCAGAAGAGATCATGCGGAACGAGGGAATTGACGAGGTCTACATCCGCGCCATGAGCTGTCACGGATATGGACTCTGCACGGATACCAGGCCGGAAAGCCAGATGGAGAAGGTGCTGTATACGATCGACGAACTGACCGGCCTGATCAATGCGGCATGCCTGATGCGTCCTTCGAAGAGCGTATTGGATCTGGAGGTCAAGTCCGTAAAGAAAAAATTCAAGGACAAGCGTTTCGCCGCAGGCGTAGACCGTGACGTCATCCGCAAGGGCTGTGAAATGCTGGGGATGGAACTGGACGAGGTGATCCGGGAGACCATTGAGGGGATGAAGGAAAAGGCTGAGGAAATCGGATTGAAAGGAAATCTGTAGCTTGCCGCTTCCCTGTTCAGGTTCCGTTTTGAGGAACAAGAAGAATGAAAAATTGCTTTCATAGTTGGGAAACATCGTTAAAAGGTTTAAGGGGCTTTCTTTGTCAAAGTGCAGCGGCGTTCTTAACAGGCCATGCCAGCGGAAAGGGGGGAATCGCGGGCGGCGGGATAATCTGTACTGCCCGCCCCCCCTGTGTTATATTATGTGGCTGGTGCTCCTGCTTTCATTTTCCTCCTGCGTTTGATAATAACAGCCGCCGTACCCATAAGCAATTCGCTGTCAGCTTTTGCGAACAGGACACGTCCGCCATATCTGCGGCGTTTCCTGTACTTCTGCGTCCGCTGTACCTGCCGTGCAGTTATCGCCTGTCAGCGGACTTTTTTTGTCGGTCTGGTTCGTCCATATCGTGCCTGTATCGGGATTGTCCTTGCCCGATTCGTCTTTGGAATTGTCCAGAATGGCAAACGGGGAAAGGCTGTCTACTGTTACCTTGATTTTCCCGTTTGAAACAACCACATCATGGCTCTCCAGCTTATCTTTCAGGCAATGGGCGACCGTCAATGTCTTTCCGTTGTACTCGCTGGAAACGGGGAACGTAAGGGTTACAGTTCCCCGGAAGCCATAGCTTAAAGACACGTCATAAATCGCAATCACGCGGCCTTGCTCCTGCCACTGGCGGATCTGGTCGCACTCGGCACACTTGCCGTCATGCAGATTGTTCGGTGTAACGGTCAGGCGGGCGTTTTTGTGAATGCCGCTGCCAGAAAGGGTAACGCCGCCATTGGAAAAAGTATCGCTGCCATAGGCCGGAGCGGAAGAATCGTCCCAGCCGCCGGACGAACCGCCAGAATTGCCTCCTGACGTGTCCCCACCGTCTCCAGGTCCCTCCGGATCACCTGGCTTTGTCGATAACACTGCGTCACATATATCACAACGTCCGTCGCCGTCCTTATCCACATGTTCACAGGGCACAAACTCTCCCGGATCGCCCGGAATCTCTCCAAACGGATCATCAAAAGCTGCGTTGAAATTCACTGTCACCTTGCCTATCAAACCAGCATAGTTCAATGCCGGCGGGCCGCCATTCGCATTCCATTCGCTCTCAGTCCCGCCAAAGTCTATCGTCTTCAACAGTGTACATCCCGCAAACGGCGAACCAACACTTCCCGTTCCATCAACTTCTACTCCCGCAGGAATATACAGATAATTTAACGCCATGCAGTTTGTAAACATACCCGAGCTTATCTTATCCGCCTTCAACGGCAGCGTTACATCTGACAAATACCAGCACTTGGAAAATAGATTATCTCCCAATGATACTGTCTGCTCGCCCGGCGCAAACCGCACCCGCACTAAACTATCACACTCCATGAACGCACCCTCTCCCACAGAAGTGATACTGGCGGGAAAATCCAGATAAGAAATTCCGCATTTATGGAACGCGTTAACACCGATACTCTGCACGCCCTCATAGAATGTTGCCGACTTCAGGCTTTGGCAATTATAAAACGCTTTATCCCCAATTTCTTTTACACTTCCAGGTACCGTTATTTCCATCAAATTCGATGCTCCAAACGCAGCCTCTTTGATGCTTGTAACGGTCTTTGGAATCTGCACACTCATTGCCTGACTGTTATAAAAAGCATAGGAGCCTATACTTTCCACGCCATCTTCAATGATTACCTGATTGATCTTATCGGCATAATAATCCTCCCAAGTCGGACGAACAGACTCGGTATAATCCGGCATCGCACCTTTCCCGGAGATCGTTAGTGTTCCTCCTTTTGTCAGCGTCCAGCTTAATAAACTGCCTTCCGTTCCACTATAGGCAACCTCATCCGCGTCCTGATCTTCCGAGTACCCTGACGGATAGCGGGTCACAATAAAATTCGCATTCAAAACTTCCGACTTACTCAACGTCCGTCCCCAATGCACGCTCTTATTGTAATTTCCTTCAGCAACCGTCACTCCGCCAGAAGCTACTCTAAGTACAATCACAAAATGGCTGTTATTAATTCGCAGAATGTCTCCGACCTTCACGTCTTCATACTTGAATCCCCCTTTGTCAATCGTCCTTGCCGGAAGATCGCCAAAAGCTTCATCGCTCAATAGAAAGACAAATGCCGCACAGCCAACCCCAAGGCTCGCTCCTTTTACCGGACCACCCTGAAAACGATAGTATTTTCCCCGTTCTCCCTCGTTCCCATAAGGCTGAAAATTCGTCCATGGCATCCCCTCATAAAACTCATCCTTCATGCCAATCATCGCGTTATAAGCTTCATCATACGTCGGACAAATATTGGATGCTCTGGTAATCCCAAAAAGCTGACCTGATAAATCGTCTTCCTCTTCGGCTTCCATCAAAAACGGCTCTTTATCAGACCAGACCCCGACTAAATCCTCCGTTCTTTCATGATCTGAAGTTTTATCTTTGAAAACATTCCCAAGAGCCTGGTCCGCGGTTATTGCCGCTGTGTCGGAGAGGGAAGCATCCTCTGCACCGCATATCTCGCAGATAAAGCCGCAGGGCGTTCCCAGCTCCCCCTCCTCGGTATAGCCGCAGTCCGGCGTATGTTCGGTGTGGTGTTCGCACAAGCCGCCTGCGTCTGCCGTAATCTGTCCGCTGTCCTGGGTTGTCTGCTCTTTGGCAAAGGCAGACGGGGAGCAGAGGAAAAACAGCATCGCGCCGCAGAGCAGCAGGCTTAATAATCGTTTTCTTGTTCGCATGATACTTCTCCTTATTCGTTGTTATTTCAATCAAATGCAAAAACTCCTGTGGATACGGCAAAAGTTCGGGGAAAGCTGCTCCTGCAAGTCTTTCAATTTCAGCTAAATCTCTATTTAATATAGTATAGCACAGCAAATTTCCAGCGTCTATATTTTTGAGTGAATAGCACATTGTTTTGTGCTGTGCGGAGATAGACGGGGCAGGATTTATTCCGGGAGTTTAACAGTTAAATAGGTGAAAAATTGCTGCAGGCCGCATAAAGCCTGTATTTTTTGTCAAGTTTTAGAAATTTATTTGTTGTATGGTGTTGTGTTTCACGTGAAACAATGCTATAATAAAACTATGAAATTATGGTATGACAAAAAATCAAAAAATCCAACTTACTTCGTTCAGCTTGGGATTCGTAATGGGAAAAAAACAACTACAAAAAATATTGCAAGAATCGGACGGCATTCGGAACTTCTGAAGATTACCGACGACCCACTTTCTTATGCAAAAGAGCAGGTCGCTAAATATAATGAGGAGGCTAAACAAAACAAACAGGTATCTTTGGAACTTAAAATCAACTTCGCTGAAAAACTAAAGGCTTCTGATGCAGCCGTTTCTTCCAGCAAGCAGCTCAACATCGGCTACTTTTTCCTCCAGCAGCTTTACCACGACCTGGAAATCCGTTCTTTTTTTGATACGGTAACAGCGGAATCTAAAATAACCTTTGACCCCAATCTCATAAACCGCTTCCTGACCTACGCGAGGATCCTCGCCCCGGAATCCAAGCTTGGTACACACAGGCATATCGGGAATTATTATGAACAGCCAGAGTTTGATTACGTCCATATCTTACGGACTATGGATATCATGGAGGAACATTATGATGAATATATCAGCCATCTTTTTGAAAAAAGCTGCCATCTTATAAAAAGGAATACTTCTGTCTGCTTCTACGACTGTACGAATTATTACTTTGAGATCGAGACAGAAGATGAAGACTATATAGATGAAGTCACCGGGGAAAAAATCAAGGGGCTCCGTAAATATGGTCCTTCCAAAGAACACCGTCCCAATCCCATTGTTGAAATGGGCCTTTTTATGGATACTGACGGTATCCCGCTCTCCATGTGCATCACTTCCGGTTCGGACAATGAGCAGACCACTGCCATCCCTCTAGAAAAGAAACTGACCCAGATGTTCCGGAAGAAGAAATTTATCTATTGTGCTGATGCAGGCCTTGGATCCTTGCATATCCGGAACTTTAATTCCATGGGCGGACGGGCATTTATTGTGACGCAGTCCATAAAGAAGCTTTCCGATAAGTTAAAGAAAGCCGTTTTTAATGATTATGATTACAGGCTCCTCTCTTCGGATGTCCCTGTTACCATTGCAGAAATGAAAGGCTTTGACCGAATGGATCCAGATAACAGGGATCTGTACAATGACAGAGCCTATAAGATCATAAATGCTGACAATGCTTTTGACCTGGGCCTCTATGAAGAAAAAAAACTAAAAAATGGCAAGACCCAGAGGGTAAAATCCAAAGCGACTGTGAAACAAAAAGTCATTGTCACTTTTTCCAGGAAGATGATGGAATACCAGAGGTATATCCGTAACCGCCAGATTGAACGGGCAAAAAGGCTGCTAAAGGATCTGAATCCTGATACCTATAAAAAAGGGCCCCATGATGTTACCCGCTTTATTAAAAGGACTTCCTCTACAGAAAATGGTGAAAAAGTAACCGATTTGTATGAATTAGACCAGAGTGTGATAGATGAGGAAGAAAAATATGATGGTTTTTATGCTGTAGCAACGAACCTGGATGATAGTGCAAAAACAATTATTGGTATCAGTTCCAACCGATACAAGATTGAAGACTGTTTCAGGATCATGAAAACAAACCTTTCTGCGCATCCGGTGTACCACCAGGTTCCCCGGCGCATCATTGCCCATTTCATGATCTGCTATACGGCGCTTCTGATCTACCGGATTCTGGAAGTAAAACTGAACCGGTATGGAACGCACTTTACAATTGAAAACATCATCGAAACATTAAATAATATGGAGGTTGCAAACATTGAGGATATGTGCTATATGTCAACTTATGAAAACTCAAAAGTCTGTACAGCCTTAAATGCGGTTTTTGATCTGGGACTGGACAAAAAATACTACCAGCCAAAGGATTTGAATAAAAAGATAAAAAAAATTTCGAAGTAGCTGTTCCATACAACATTTATAAACAGACTAAAAGAGGCGCAACCCCTGTAAACTCAAGGGATTGCGCCATTTTGCTTTTTTGTAAGTATTAAAGACGGGAGTATAGCACAGCAAATTTCCAGCGTCTATATTTTTGAGTGAATAGCACATTGTTTTGTGCTGTGCGGAGATAGACGGGGCAGGATTTATTCCTGCTGGAAATTTCCGGTTACTGTTCACACGGTGTCGTGCACTTGCTGCACGGCATCCGGCCAATTCAGTGATGGGGCGGGCATCCAGCCCCTCGCCGAGAGGCGACTTTTCAATGGGCTGGATGCCGTTACTGTGAGCACCCGGTCAGGGTGTGAACAGTAACACAATTTCCGTCCTGTCTGGCAAAATGCGCCCCTGCGGTGTTGTAATTCCCGTATATTTTGTGTTATAATTTATATGATTTTGTTTCCCTCATTTTTTCCGTTATCAGGGGTCATAATGTCCTGTGGGAAGATATAACACAATGGAAACTTTAAGAGAAAGCTCACCTGCTATAAACTTAGTGTTTTCAAGGGTTAGCGAGAATTTTAATAACAAACTGCAACAGCTGATATTTCCCTTAAAAATCATCAAATCACAATCGGAATATGCGGAGGTAAACATGATACTTGAAACGGATAGATTATATTTACGTGAAATGCAACAGTCGGATTTCGGTTCTTTATGTAAAATTTTGCAGGATGAAGACACGATGTATGCATATAATGGAGCATTCAGTGATGACGAAGTTCAAGAATGGCTGGATAGACAAATTTACCGTTATCAGAAGTGGAACTTTGGTTTATGGGCCGTCATTCTAAAAGAAACGGATGAGATGATAGGACAGTGCGGACTTACAATGCAGCCGTGGAAAGATGCGGAAGTCCTTGAGATCGGTTATCTTTTTGAGCGATCATTTTGGCATAAAGGGTATGCCATTGAGGCGGCGGCAGCCTGCAAAAAATATGCTTTTGAAGTATTAAAAGCAGATGAAGTCTGTTCTATCATCAGAGACACAAATACTGCCTCCCAAAATGTAGCTGTCAGAAATGGTATGGCAGTCGTGGATACATGGACAAAGCACTATAGAGGTGTTGATATGCCTCATTTTCGTTATGCATCATATCATTGATAACTTCCGATTTGCCAAATGCGAAATAGAGCAGTAGTTTTTCTCCATACTGCACTTGCTCCGAACCGTTGAAAACGCGGCAATATTTGTCAGGAACTGCTATGCCTGCAGTGGTTTTAGGAGGTGTGTGTGTGGGGGGGGAATACAGTGGTTGCCGTGCCGCCCTCTGCAAAATGAGCCAAGCTGAATTTAATCGGCAGGCCCTTACCCAGTCAAGCCATATGATACTGAGCGGCAGATCTATCTAGTACATCATTGCATTAATTCCGAAGTGAACAGCGGGCACTATTTACTCGGTTATTAATGCAATGATGTACTAGCGCTCAGTATCTCGCTTCACGTCTTAGGTACTCCCGGATCAGCAGCGGCTGTATGTCAGGATATGTCCAAGCCTCAGGCAGCTCTTCAAATAACTCCACCTTTTCTATCTCACTGTACAGTTCTTGTTCAAACTTCCTGATCTCTGCATAATACAGCATCCCAAAAGTCTCTTCCCCTGTTTGATTGACCCGTGTCCGCCCGATGACGGAATAAACGCAGACAGGGCGGAGGTCATATTCTATTGCTCCTGTCTCTTCATATAATTCCCGTTTTGCGGTTTCCAGTATACTTTCATTTTCTTCTCTATGACCGCCGGGCACTTCGTATGTATTTCTGTCTTTATGCTTACAGAATACCCATTTTCCATCTGCCCTTGAAATAATGACGGCGAATTTTAAGACCTGCTCCTCCACTGTCTGGCAGCTAAAAGGCCTCCCATAGTTCATGTCCCTGCAGGACACGCGTGTTTCGTCCGATAAGGAATAAAACTTTACTTCCATTCCCTCTGCCTCCTGTTCTTTTGCGATATCAATTTATTAAAAAATACTCAGCTGCGGATTCCGAAAAGATCTCACTTTCCTGTCTGTTACCCGTTCCTCCGGTTCAATCCTTCCGCAGAGCAGCGGCGAATTTACATCATAGCATGCTATACACTTCCGTACCTGTTCCTCATGATAATTCGCATAACAATACCTACACCCATTTCTACAGGTATTGTAGGCTCCCACATCAATACTTTCGCAGCAGCCGCAGGCTTCTCTCTGGTTTTTGTCTTTTTCTACGCTCAGTGAACATCCCGCAATCTTCTCAATCTGCTTTTTATCAATACAGCTCCCGTGCCGGATTCCCACATCCTGCAGATTGATCTGCTCTGCACAGGTTTCAATCATCAGCCCGAAGCTTTTTGCAATCTGTGCCATTTCTTCCGCGATTTCCTTCATTTCTTCCCTGCTCAGACTCTTTATATACAGATCTTTTGTATTGCGCAGCGTCTTCGCATAAAAATCAACAAAACTGATGACCACCTTTTCCGTATAACCTTTGAGACAGCCGGCAATCTCCTCAAAGGCTTTCCAGTGATATTCCATCGTATACCTGTCATTTACCAGGATCGGATCGTACCGCCAGACGACCCTCTCCTTCCCCACTTTTTCAGATAATTTCTGAAATGTACCGATAACCTCTTTTCTTTTATCCGGAAGTCCCGGTTCGATATCCCTTCCATACCCTGTCAGCGTAAATTGAAAATAGAAGGGATATTCCCTCAGCTCATCCAGCCTTTCCAGCATCGGCGCCGGATTCTTGCTCCAGAATAAGATGCAGTCCACCACCTCGGGAGACAGACCGATCCTGCTCACCTGACGGGGATTCATCGGGTTTCTGACATACAAAAATCCTTCCCGGATACGCTGAAAAAACCACTCCGCATAAAAAGCCGGAATATCTGTTCTTCTGCTGACGCTCAGTATCATAATACTTTACCCTCTTTTACCGCACTGGAGACATGTTACAATTTTCTTTAAGTAAAATGGTTACATATTGCATTCTGTCGTTGTCCTTTTAATGCTGAAATTTTACTCTGCGAACTGTCAATTTTCTGTTCTATTTCGAGCACAAATTTTGTAAATTCATCAATTATTTCCTCATCTGGAAAGGGCACAATAATCTTATCAAGCATTTTTGTAGTTATTTGATTTATTGACATAGTTTTTCCATTCGTGATTTGATTCCTAAAATCTTCACTTTGTATATATGCCCAAAGATAACGACTATACTTTGAACGAATTATTGTCATAAAAGTACCAAAAGTCATTTTTTCATGCAGATTTTTTATAATAGCAGCCTTTCCAACTAGTCTTGCACTTCCATTTCTAGAACACATCAAAATATCATTGTCAGCTACATATAAGCTATCTTTTACATCACAAGAGACTCTTACAATATCATTAAAATTGAGTCTTTGATTCTGGATATTACTAGACCTGAGTACAACTGTGCCATCGCTTGATACATCTCCTGGTTTATATGTTAAGCCTATAAAATATGTTGAAATCGAAGAAAGTGGTACAGCTGAAAAAACACGATTTAAAAATAATTCTTCATATTTTTGCTGTATTAATAAATCATTTTCATTAATACGCTTTTCTTCTTTTTCTATTTGTTCATTAATCATTGTCACCTCATCCACAAATTTTTGTTGAATTTTTTTGTCTTCTGGAATTTGTAATGTGAGGTTTTTGATTCTCTGTGTTGAGGCTCTATTACTTCTTGAAAATCTTTCCAACTTTCCTTCGTATTCCAATGCTAACGCAAGATATTCTGGTACTATATCACTATTTCTAATTCTCAACACCCCACAATGGTCTGTTGGATAAAATGGCATTCCTGCGGGCAAGAGATTTACCATCCAGTCACCATCAATTCCCCAGATGATAGATGGCAATGAAAAATCAGTTAAATTCTGCTTATTAATTCTGCCAAATTCCTCAAACACATTGGCACTATAAATCGGAATAGTTCCACTTTCTTCAACCTCATCAGATACTACTCGATTTCCAATACTTATATCAAATAGCTGGTTATTGCTTAATTTATAATTGATCAGGCCCGGTGTTGTCCTTAGAATACGAGTCTTTATTGTTTTTATTGCCTTGGAGAAAGAAATAGCACCAAAATCTATCATATCTTTCAGATTTAACCCAAAACCCGGGAAAAGGAGACTCGAAACGTTTGATTTCGGTTAGAGTCGGGTCATAAAGACACCACAAATACTGTTATTATAAGGCTTTTTGGACATAAGATGTTGATTTTTATAACGAGTACGCATATAATAAAAGGAGACTCGAAACGAAAGGGGACATCTTATGCCGCGAAAAGCTTCAGGTGCCATAAATGTCGGAATTATAAGGGAACGGCAAAAAAATGGTGATATCTATATATATGAACGTAAAACGAAATATGATCCAAATAAGAAGTATAGCGACACCATTTCGAAGGTTTTAATCGGAAAAATAGTTAATGGTACTGATGAGATTGTAGATACAAGGCCGAAAAGACGTATGGCCGATCATACATCAGGCTCCGGGGTGACGCCCACTGAGATAACCAGAAGACATGTCGGAATGCTTGACATCGTTTCCCATGTTGCAGATAAGTCCGGCATTACCGCAGAAATCAACAAAGCTGTAGGAAGAGATCGTGGCATAGCGCAAAAGCTCCAGACATTGGCGTGGTATGCCTTTGCAACTGATGGGGAGACATGGCCGGGAATCAGGGCATGGACTACGAAATATGCCGGACTGCTTCCGTACCGTGATTCGTCCATATCGCAGGATATGTATCATGACCTTTTTGTTTACCTTGGTTACAATGAAAGCATCAAACAGTCCGTTTTCAAACACAGGGCAGAAACGATGGGGGACGGGGAGTTGCTGGCTTTGGATTCGACGACCATATACACGGAGTCTGAAAACCTGAATGTAGGAAGGAGTGCTCCCCATAAGGATAAGTTGATAAAAAATGTCTATAAGATTGTTGAGATATATTCCATAACATCAAGGCAGCCAATTGCCTATGCGAGGATACCGGGAAATATTTCTGACGGAACCACTGTGGAGAATGCACTCAAACAGCTAGACATCCTCGGGTGTCCCAAGGTAGAGATCGTGGCAGACAGCGGGTATTCCGCCGAGAGCAACATGATTATGATGATAAAGAATAGCTACCCGTTTATTATGCATATCCCGACAGACACAAAATGGACTCAGCCCCTGATAAATGAATACAGAGACAAACTCATGAACGGTGGAGAGATCATACATTGTGACCCGAAGTTCTCGGGAGTCACCGTCATGCAGATTCATGATTTTGCGTATGAGAGACAAAGGGCCAGTAAGAAAAGCGGTCTTGAAAAGGGGGATACAGAAATCCTTTCCAGACGCGTATATGTTCACATCTACTTCAGCTCGCTAAAAAAAGCGGAGGAAGATATTAAGTTCAGAATGCAGTTCGATGCTGTAAAATCAGATCTTCTGTCAGGAGCATATCTTACTCCAGAAGACCAGAAATTCGCTGACCAGTACATGGAAATCAGTTATTGGGGTGAACGGATAACTAGGGTCGAAGTCAAGAAAAAAGCATATGAGAAAAGATGTAGATATCATGGTTTCATAATACTCGTGGCATCGAAGGAAAAGGATACAAACAGGGCACTGGAGAAATACCGATCACGAGAGTATGTTGAGGAGGATTTCAAGAATAGTAAAAGTCATACCGGAGGAAATCATCCCAGGGTATGGGACGATGATACACTCGACGGTCAGATCCTGGCGCGGTTTCTTGCCCAAAGTATGCATGAGAGTTTTGCGTCAATGCTCAGGAACTTACGTGATACGTTGGCGATACCAAATGGTGATGTAAAGCACGATACCGGAGAAAAACTGAAGGAAGAAAAGCAACTGAAAAATTGGATTCGAAAAACTTCCATGCATAATATACTATCGTGGTTTGATGCAATAGAAGAAACAAAAGTGTCCGGCAAGAAAAAGAGTGGATGGCGGACAGAAGAAACGAAAAGAGATATGTTGTTTGTGGAAAAGCTTGGTATAAAACTTCGAGGATAGTCGGATTTTAGTAACGATTGATTCGAGTCTTTATTATCCGGGTTTTAGGATTTAAATAATAAGCATATTCATTCAATTCTGAAATAGAGTATTCCTCGTCCATAAATGCTTTTCTAATTAATCCCGAAACTTTATCATTGCTATTTCTATCTTCTTCAGAATATAACATACCCCCTGGGGTGATAACCTGAATACCTTCTTGCCCTTTACGATTGCTCCATTTATAGCCTAAAAACTTTTCTTGTGCTTTATTTTCATCGGGTGCAGCAATAACAAGTGTTGTCTGTTGATAGATTAATGCAAAGTATGTCAATTTTTCTTTCTCGATGTTTTGTGCATAATCATAAAAATGCTCATTGAACCAAAGCAATTTATCCGCTTCAGAAAGCTTGATAAAATTCTTTTGTTTGGACTTATTCCCATATTCAGCAGAGGAAATAAATGCCTCATAATACATTCTGAAATACAGATCGGACTGCCATTCGTTATAATTTTTTTTACATTTTACAAATGAACTGTATGTTGAAATATCCACTTTAATTTTATCCAAATAACCATTAAGAATTTCATCATCTTCCCAATCAACAAGGTTATTTGCCTCAAAAATTGAAGTAACACTGTCTGTTACAAGGTCTATTCTCTTTGGTGGTTCTTTGAACTTTTCTAAAAACAAAATAGCCGTATTAGTTCCAGTCGCACCGAATGTTTTATTTCCAAATAAGACAATAGCCCTGATCATAAAATTTTTGAGAATAGTTTCCCTTGCTCCTATAAAACTTTCATTTTCTTTATTTAGAATGCTTGTTGGTAAAACAACAGCAGCGACACCTTCCGGCTTTAAAAGTTGGGATATCCTTTCTACAAACAAGGTTTCTATTTCTGATCCATCATTCGAAATTTTATCTAATATATCAAATTCATTATTTTTTATCTTCAAATGAGGCTTAAATGCTTTTACAGAGTATGGCGGGTTAGCCACCAAAATATCAAAAGATTCCTGTGTAATCTCCTTATCTGGATAATTTTCAAGACCGTCTCCAAAGATAATATTTCCATCACCTGCACCATGCATAAAAAGTGATATTTTAGAAACACGAGCCAGACGGTAATCCTTTTCTATGCCGAACACTTTATGTTCCGCCCAGGAAGGGTCAATTTCATACGACGGTTCAAATGATAAAACACCTGCATTTACAGCTTCAAACCCTTGTGTAAGGAAATGCCCAGCACCACAAGCATAATCTATTATTTTAGGAAATTCAATTCCATTATCTTTTTTGATAATACGTTCTATTGGTAAACTATCCCATATAAAACGTGTAATTGGAATAGGTGTAAAAAACTGTCCTTCATTTTGTTTGAAACCTTTATTTAACAATTGTTCGAATAAGTCTCCAAGCATTTGAACATCATTTGAACCAATAATACGATATTTTTCGAAAAGCTGAACTATCTCAACAAGAATTTTCCCATTTTGGTAAAAAAGCTCTTCATTATGAACGTTTTTAAATGCGAAGTCATTGTTTGTATAAAACTTGAGACTACGAAGTGTCCTACGCAAATCCTCGATCATTTTGTGACGTTTTTGTCCAGTATATTGTTGCACCAAATTTTATGCATAATCGTCTGCAACATAAAAGATTTTTTCGCGCATGAATTTTTCCATTCCTTCTTTATGAAGTCTCTGAAGTCTGTCCTGTAATGTTTCATACGTGTCTGATCCAATTTTATACTGAAAATCTACAATATCATGTTCACCCTTTTGTATTTCATCTACTAATTTGCAAATAAAAAGCGCTATAAGTCGGTTAAACGCATTTTCTTTGTCAGATACATTATTATGACGTAGAATCTCTTCAAATTTATTTACAATCTTATCATTTTCGCCAAAATCCTTAAGATCTGCCTTTCGGAGTGGTTTCACACCAATCTGATATGCTTGGGAATCCTCTCGAAAAATAATATCACCACAAAAACGCTTATCGTATGTTTCATCCCAAGCGGAATATAACTCTTCAGCAGTATGTGCATTTTTGTATAGTTGAATCGTGCTATCCTTTTTTGCAGAAACAAGAATATTAACATCATCACTGCAATCAATCGTTTCCGTTGTATAATATACTTTAGTCCCATCAAAATCTGATGCGTATAAGGAAAGCCATTTGCAATTACCATCTTGTCGCCAATAGGAAAATAATTGTCCACCATAGTTCAGGGTATTATTATATTCCTTTTTGTATTCATTGCCAATAGTTTTACATTCTACAATAAATAATGTTTTACCATCTTCATCTTTCACAAGAATATCTGCAAAGCCACTTTTCCTTTCATGGCCTAAAGGCCATTCTTTTTCTAATTCAATATGTTCAGGGCGATATCCTTTGTCTAACAATCTTGTAATACATTCTAATACTACAAAGTTCTCTGGCTCTGAAAAATTACAGGTAGTCTTTCTTGTAATAGACATCCCTTTTTCTTCAGGATAAATAATGGAACCAGAACCATTAAAGTCTACTTTAATAACGCAATCATATTGAGCATACTTCTTTTCATATACATTTGCTTTCTCACTTCTTATATAACCTATCGCCTGTATCATAGACCCAAGATTATCTTTTCGAATCATTACCCTCTTCCTCCAGTAATATTATTTATTTTCTATTTGAGTCCATTGTTCTTCTAGCGCCTTGAAGTCAAAGTTGTGAGCATCACAAAAATCTTTCATCTTCTTCATAGCAGAGATACTTGGTTTTCTTTTTCCACTTTCCCAACGGTTGATTGATGAAAACGAAACTCCAAGTTCTCTACCAAAAGCCTCCTGTGAAAGAAAACATTTCTGACGAATTTTCTTTATTTCTTCTGAATAAGCCATGCTTTTCATCTCCTCATTTGTCTATGTCAATAGTATAGCATTATTATAGCATTTGTTTATAAATTTTTCTACTTCAAAAAACTGTCTCTCGGAAAATGCTGTTAGTCCGTAAAAAGTTGATATTCACGCCGTCCATTGCCCCAGGCAATTTAAAATGTGACCTGTAACTGTTCACAGTAACGATATTTACACCGCCGCAACCACACATTGACAAAGTGCATCTCTCAAAGTATAGTAAATAACATCACGGTCTGATATTCTTTTCCCATCATACAGGCAGTCAAACCTTATGAAAACTATATAAACACGGAGGAGAACCAATATGAATCTCGGAGAAAAAATTTTGAAGTTAAGAAAAGAAAAAGGCCTCTCGCAGGAAGCCCTGGCCGAACAGCTGGGAACTACCAGGCAGGCCGTCAGCAAATGGGAAAACAATCAGGGCTGCCCGGAAACAGAAAAACTTTTACAATTATCCAATGTATTTGAGGTGTCTGTGGATTTTCTGCTGAAGGATGAAAAAGTCAGAGCCGAAAGCGATGAAAAGGGCTACTATGTGAGCAGAGAGTTTGCACGAGGATATATTTCCAACGGAAAGAAGGAAAATCTATGCGTCGGTCTGTGTTTTATGTTCTGGGCATTCGGCGGGATTCCTTACGTCATGTTTTCCGGCAGCCGGACCTGGCAGCTCCTGGGCACCGCAGTATGTGTCATTTCAGGGATCATTGCAATGATAGCAGGAATGTTCATGGAGCAGTACAAGTATAAGGTCTTGAAAAAGGAACCGCTGATCTTTGATTATGACGTGTTAAAGGACTTATCCGAAGAATACCGGAGCGTCGAAAAAAAGTGCCGGCTGATCGCCGTACCGGGACTGACCTTGTTTATAACCGGCCTTCTTGTCATTGTATTTACCGGGAACGGAATCATCCCCTGGTCGGATTACCATTCCCTTGTCTTTCTTGGATTCGGAGTCGGGCTTTTCGGGTTCGTATATTCAGCCGGGACAATGGAAATCTATGAATTGCTGGTAAAAAACGAACAGTATTCTTCCCGGCTGATGTTTAAACTCAGAAAAAAAGCCAGAGACCGGATCGACAGAATATAACATCTGCTCTTCTTATGCCTCCACCTGCAGGATCCCCAGCCCGCTTCCCAGCTGCTTTCCTTCCTGCAGGTATTCCTTCGCCTTTTGCTCATGTGAGATAAAGAAGTAAAAGAAGTGTAAAAAATTTTGCCGTTCCCTGTCCGGCTGACTGCCGGACGGGTCGGGCTTTAGTCGGGCAATTCTACTTTGCCGACAAAAGAGTAATAGATTTCGATTTCCTGTCTGCGGAGCTTCCCCCGGCGTTTCCCGTCCAATGCTTCCGATTCGTGGATTACGATTTTCTCCACAAACTCCCGTAACAGGGTGGGGTGAGTTCCTCAAAGCTGGTGTACTTGCGTACCACTTTCATAAACTTTTCAGCGTTTGCCGTGGCTTCCAGCGTCTTAGAAAGCTCGCTCTGCAAGGCGGCGGCTTTCTCTTTCAGTTCCTTTTGCTCGGCTTCGTAGTCTGCCGACAATTCCGTGAAACGCTCGTCCGATATGCGCCCGGTCACGCTATCCTCATACAGCCGCTTGAAGATGGCGGAGAGTTCCGCAATCCGTTTTTCTGCCGCTTCCAGCTCTTTCTTCCTTGCGGCATTCCGGCGTTTGCTCCCGTCCTCGGTCTGCTCGGTCAACAGCTTCATAAACAGGGCTTCGTGCTTGGCGGCGTAGCTGGTGACTTTCCGTAGGTTCTCGGTCACTCCCTCGGTCAACAGGTCGGTGCGGATAAAGTGCGCCGTACAGTCTGCCGTGCGCTTCTTGTAGCTGCCACAAATATAACAGTCCTGCCGCCGTTTGTCCGTCTGGTATCTCTGCTGGTACATGACGCTGCCGCAATCGGCACAAAAGAGTATGCCGGAGAACAAGCCCACTTCATCATAGCGGTTAGGGCGTTTGCGCTGCTTGCGTAGCTCCTGCACACGCTCCCATGTTTCCCGGTCAATGATTGCTTCGTGGTGATTCTCAAATACCGCCTGTTTCTCCACGGGGTTCTCTACGCTGTGCTTTACCTTGTAGGACGGCTTCTCGGTCTTGAAGTTCACAAGGCAGCCCGTGTATTCCCGGTTTTCAAGGATATGCGCCACGGTGTTTGTCGCCCACCTGCACTCATAGCCAGGGTGGTAGCGGCGGGTGCTTCCCGTCCGGCGGTATTCCAGCGTTCCCGGCGTGGGGATTTGCTGCTCGGCAAGCATACTGTCACCCAGCAAATTAAATTTATCTATTACCGCAGGTTTGCAGCAAATTAAAATCTTCATTCTAAAAACATTACTATGTAAATGTGCCGTTTTTTCCGGCACATTGTTTTCGGTATTGAATCCCCACATTCATTGGTATATATTGGTGTATGGAACAAAAAAAGAAAGAACCAAACTCCCCAGCCGGTTCTTTCTTCCTGTAATGGCATCCAGTACTAAGGTGGATGCACTAAAAACACTACAATACTATGATAAGAAAAAACTCCCTGATTTGCAAGATGATTCGTATAAAAAAAACATCCATACAGCTTTTCAATGAATATATGCTGTCTTATTCATGGGAGGATGAGGCATGTCCATGGTGCGGCTCCAAAGGGAACTGCGTCTCCCATGGCTCTTACATGCGCTCCATGGCTGATTTCACGTATGGAAAGGCAGTCTATGGGGAAATCTGTGTCCTGCGGCTGTGCTGTACAAGCTGCGGGCATACCCATGCCATCCTCCCTGATGTCATCATCCCTTACTCTGTATATGGCCTTTTCTTCATCCTTCGGGTGCTGGCAGAATACTTCCTTCCTCTGCATACGGTAGGAAAACTCTGCTCCCGCTTCGGCATCTCCGTGTCCATGCTTTACCGCTGGAGGGACCTCTTCCTGTCCCACAAGCAGGAGTGGCTCGGCATGCTTGTTTCCGCAGAGACCGCCCCGTCCGCATTCATAAAGGGCCTCTGTTTTCTGGAGCGGTATTCCATTTCTTTTGCCTGCCAGTTCGTCCTCCTGTCCGCGCGCTCATTCCTGCAGTCACACAGGAACCCCGCAGATTACCGTCAGGAGTTTTTCTGACACATCCAGTTCTGTGGGGCTTCACACGCCATGGGAATTCCCCTCCCGGCATCCAGGGGATATGATGGAAAAAAACAAAGGAGGATCCATGTCTATGGAACATCACGCAAAAAAACTTTCAGGAGCCGCTGCCATAGCGCAGTTCAAGCTCGCAGTCATAGCCCCTGCCATCCACGGGCTTTATCCGGATGCCTCAAGGAACGCTTATTATAAGCGCGTCACACAGCAGCCGCTCACACTCCCGGACGGCAGTACGGCGCACTATAAGCCAGGGACACTCTCCAAGTGGGAATCCCTTTACCGGAAAGGGGGGATTGACGCGCTCATGCCGAAAGAACGCTCTGACAGCGGCGGGACACGCGTGCTCCCGGATGGTGCCGTGGATGAGATCTACCGCCTGAAAGCGGAATTCCCAAGGCTGAACGCAACACAGATCCACCGCCAGCTTGTGGCAGGCTCGTTCATCCCGGCAACCGTCAGCGTGTGCGCTGTCCAGCGGTTTGTCAAGCACCATGACCTGAAATCCGAAAAAAATCTGTCCATGCGTGACCGCAGGGCATTTGAGGAAGACGCGTTCGGGAAGCTGTGGCAGGCAGATACCTGCTACCTCCCTTACATTACAGAAAACGGGGTACGCAGGCGTGTCTACTGTATCATGATCATTGATGACCATTCCAGGCTCCTGGTTGGCGGAGAACTTTTTTACAGTGATAATGCCTATCACTTCCAGAAAGTACTCAAGGCCGCTGTTTCCGCCTATGGGATCCCGGCGAAACTATACGTTGACAATGGGTGCAGCTATGCAAATGAGCAGCTTTCCCTGATCTGCGGCTCCATCGGGACGGTGCTCCTCCATACAAAAGTAAGGGATGGGGCAAGCAAGGGTTAAGTAAAGAAATCCGTTATGTAAAGAAATGTCCGACAAAGCCTAAAATTAAGCAATTCCAGCAGAGATTTCTTTACATAATAATCCGCTGTATCATGGAATGGAAAGGAGGATCTGTTCTATGATTACAGATTTAAAAACATTAATTGATACTTGCAAACAGGAACTGCATGACAGGGAATACCACGCACACCACGCCGACATTCTTATAAAAGAGTGGGATGC
>KE159611.1:0-193455 GCA_000403295.2 Lachnospiraceae bacterium M18-1
ATTTAATTAGTGCACCTTCAAAACTACACACGAAGAAACCATTATCTATATCCTATCCTTACTGCTCTCTCAAGCATCAACCACCTCTTGGTTATGCCCTCGACCTATTAGTGACGGTCAGCTCCATACATTACTGCACTTCCACCTCCGCCCTATCTACCTCGTCGTCTTCAAGGGGTCTTACTGAATTATCTTCATGGGATATCTCATCTTGAGGGGGGCTTCACGCTTAGATGCCTTCAGCGTTTATCCCCGCCCGGCTTGGCTACTCTGCCATGCTCCTGGTGGAACAACAGATTCACCAGCGGCCGGTCCATCCCGGTCCTCTCGTACTAAGGACAGCTCCTCTCAAATATCCTACGCCCGCGCCGGATAGGGACCGAACTGTCTCACGACGTTCTGAACCCAGCTCGCGTACCGCTTTAATGGGCGAACAGCCCAACCCTTGGGACCTACTCCAGCCCCAGGATGCGATGAGCCGACATCGAGGTGCCAAACCACTCCGTCGATGTGAACTCTTGGGAGTGATAAGCCTGTTATCCCCAGGGTAGCTTTTATCCGTTGAGCGATGGCAATCCCACTTTATACCACCGGATCACTAAGTCCTACTTTCGTACCTGCTCCACCCGTCGGTGTCGCAGTCAAGCTCCCTTCTGCCTTTGCGCTCTTCGAATGGTTTCCGACCATTCTGAGGGAACCTTTGAGCGCCTCCGATACCCTTTCGGAGGCGACCGCCCCAGTCAAACTCCCCACCTGACATTGTCCCACGGCCGGATCACGGCCGCTGGTTAGAAACCCAGCACTACAAGGGTGGTATCCCAACGGCGGCTCCATCGCAACTGGCGTCGCGACTTCTCTGCCTCCCACCTATCCTGTACATGCAATACCGAGTCCCAGTGTCAAGCTGGAGTAAAGCTCCATGGGGTCTTTCCGTCCTGGCGCGGGTAACCAGCATCTTCACTGGTATTTCAATTTCACCGGGTGCATTGTCGAGACAGTGCCCAAATCATTACGCCTTTCGTGCGGGTCGGAACTTACCCGACAAGGAATTTCGCTACCTTAGGACCGTTATAGTTACGGCCGCCGTTTACTGGGGCTTAAGTTCAAAGCTTCGCTTGCGCTAACCTCTCCCCTTAACCTTCCAGCACCGGGCAGGCGTCAGCCCATATACCTCACCTTTCGGTTTCGCATAGACCTGTGTTTTTGCTAAACAGTTGCTTGGGCCAATTCTCTGCGGCCTATCGCTAGGCACTCCTTCTCCCGAAGTTACGGAGTCATTTTGCCGAGTTCCTTAACAATGCTTCTCCCGTCGGCCTTAGGATCCTCTCCTCATCCACCTGTGTCGGTTTACGGTACGGGTACCATATGAACAATAGCGGCTTTTCTCGGCAGCTAGGCCGCACGCTTCCCTACTCTGATTCGGTCCGTATCACGCTTTCCCATTGTACACCGGATTTGCCTGATGCACTGGTACTTCGCTTACACCGGTCTTTCCAATCCCGGCTCGTGCTCTCCTCTCTGCGTCCCCACAGTTCTGTCATATGGCAGTACAGGAATCTCAACCTGTTGTCCATCGGCTACGTCTCTCGACCTCGCCTTAGGCCCCGACTTACCCAGGGCAGATCAGCTTTACCCTGGAAACCTTAGATATTCGGCCGGAAGGATTCCCACCTTCCTCTCGCTACTCATTCCGGCATTCTCTCTTCGGTACAGTCCACAGCTCCTTTCGGTACTGCTTCGTCCCATACCCAATGCTCCTCTACCAGCCATCATTCGATGGTTCCTAGGCTTCGGCAGTGTGTTTCAGCCCCGGACATTTTCGGCGCAGGACCTCTCGACTAGTGAGCTATTACGCACTCTTTTAATGTATGGCTGCTTCTGAGCCAACATCCTAGTTGTCTTTGAAATCCCACATCCTTTTCCACTTAACACACATTTTGGGGCCTTAGCCGCAGGTCTGGGCTCTTTCCCTCTCGACTGTCCAACTTATCTCGTACAGTCTGACTCCCATACACCATCTACGCGGCATTCGGAGTTTGATATCCCTTGGTAAGCTTTGACGCCCCCTTAGGAATTCAGTGCTCTACCTCCGCAAGACTTGTATGAGGCTAGCCCTAAAGCTATTTCGAGGAGAACCAGCTATCTCCGGGTTCGATTGGAATTTCTCCCCTATCCACACCTCATCCCCACCCTTTTCAACGGATGTGGGTTCGGCCCTCCATTGCCTTTTACGGCAACTTCAGCCTGGACATGGATAGATCACCCGGTTTCGGGTCTGCTCCGACTGACTCCGGCCCTATTAAGACTCGGTTTCCCTTCGGCTCCGGACCTTTAGTCCTTAACCTTGCCAGCCAGCGCAACTCGCCGGACCGTTCTACAAAAAGTACGCGGTTCCACATCTATCGTGGTCCCACAGCTTGTAAACGTATGGTTTCAGGTTCTCTTTCACTCCCCTCCCGGGGTCCTTTTCACCTTTCCTTCACAGTACTATGCGCTATCGGTCACTAAGGAGTATTTAGCCTTACGGGGTGGTCCCCGCACGTTCCCACAAGGTTCCACGTGTCTCGTGGTACTCTGGATCCCGCCTTGTCAGTTCACCTTTCGCTTACGGGGCTTTCACCCTCTCTGGCTGGCTTTCCCAAAACCATTCTGCTAAGCTCACTGAATCAATTCCGCGGTCCGAACCCCGGGATGACTCGCATCCCGGTTTGGGCTCCTTCCATTTCGCTCGCCGCTACTTTGGAAATCACTGTTGTTTTCTCTTCCTCCGGCTACTTAGATGTTTCAGTTCACCGGGTTCCCTTCCCTGACTTATGGATTGGGTCAGGGATGCCTGAGGGCTGCTCAGGCAGGTTTCCCCATTCAGAAATCTCCGGTTCATTGGATATTTGCTCCTCCCCGAAGCTTTTCGCAGCTTATCACGTCTTTCATCGGCTCTTAGTGCCAAGGCATCCGCCATACGCTCTTATCAGCATAACCAACTCGCCCTCTTTCGTCCACGGGATGGACTCAGGGCTACACATGCATAGCGTTGCATGCGTTGGTGGTTGACTCATTTTTTATCCTGGTCGTCTTCCAGCGACCCTTTCGGGTCTGGTCATGTTTGTTAACATTACCTCGGATGTCTTGAGTGGATCAATACTTCGATTCCTCTCTATATCGATCCTGCTCTTCCTTATTGGTATCTCTATCAATAAGTTTTCTATTTCTTCGTATGCAGTTTTCAAGGTGCATCAGCGCTGTTTCCGCTCTCCCCTTCCACAGCTCTCTTTTTTGATCTGGCGGCCACCTGCTCTCCCACACCGTCGCCAGTGTAGTACCATCGGCCGCCCGGGCCTTAACCATCGTGTTCGGGATGGGTACGGGTGTTGCCCCCGGGCGCATCGCCGCCAGAAAGGTCTTAGTTATCTTCTGTTTTATTTCGCTTGTGTCTTTAGACACATAATCATTGATAACTAAACAATAGACAACTTCCTTCACCGCTCTCACTAAGCATATATAATACATATGCCAAGTGTTCGGGTGTGCCTTCTCACTAAGCTCCCCTTACAGGCTCGCTAAGTGTTCAGTGCATACTTCTTTCTTCCTTAGAAAGGAGGTGATCCAGCCGCACCTTCCGATACGGCTACCTTGTTACGACTTCACCCCAGTCATCCGTCCCGCCTTCGACGGCTCCCTCCTGGTTAGGTTGGGTCACCGGCTTCGG
Organism: Lachnospiraceae bacterium M18-1; assembly: GCA_000403295.2. Lineage (GTDB taxonomy): Bacteria > Bacillota > Clostridia > Lachnospirales > Lachnospiraceae > Schaedlerella. The sequence continues at coordinate 3,707 of KE159611.1, forward strand.
GCGTTACTGACTCCCATGGTGTGACGGGCGGTGTGTACAAGACCCGGGAACGTATTCACCGCAGCATTCTGATCTGCGATTACTAGCGATTCCAGCTTCATGTAGTCGAGTTGCAGACTACAATCCGAACTGAGACGTTATTTTTGAGATTCGCTCACACTCGCGTGGTCGCTTCTCTTTGTTTACGCCATTGTAGCACGTGTGTAGCCCTGGCCATAAGGGGCATGATGATTTGACGTCATCCCCACCTTCCTCCAGGTTGTCCCTGGCAGTCCCTCCAGAGTGCCCATCCTGAATGCTGGCTACTGAAGGTAAGGGTTGCGCTCGTTGCGGGACTTAACCCAACATCTCACGACACGAGCTGACGACAACCATGCACCACCTGTCTCCAGTGTCCCGAAGGAAAACGGACATTACTCCGCTGTCACCGGGATGTCAAGGCCAGGTAAGGTTCTTCGCGTTGCTTCGAATTAAACCACATGCTCCACCGCTTGTGCGGGTCCCCGTCAATTCCTTTGAGTTTCATTCTTGCGAACGTACTCCCCAGGTGGACTACTTATTGCGTTGGCTGCGGCACCGAAAGGCCTTGCCTCCCGACACCTAGTAGTCATCGTTTACGGCGTGGACTACCAGGGTATCTAATCCTGTTTGCTCCCCACGCTTTCGAGCCTCAACGTCAGTCATCGTCCAGCAAGCCGCCTTCGCCACTGGTGTTCCTCCTGATATCTACGCATTTCACCGCTACACCAGGAATTCCACTTGCCTCTCCGACACTCTAGATATACAGTTTCCAATGCAGTTCCGGGGTTGGGCCCCGGATTTTCACATCAGACTTGCAAGTCCGTCTACGCTCCCTTTACACCCAGTAAATCCGGATAACGCTTGCCCCCTACGTATTACCGCGGCTGCTGGCACGTAGTTAGCCGGGGCTTCTTAGTCAGGTACCGTCATTTTCTTCCCTGCTGATAGAGCTTTACATACCGAAATACTTCCTCACTCACGCGGCGTCGCTGCATCAGGGTTTCCCCCATTGTGCAATATTCCCCACTGCTGCCTCCCGTAGGAGTTTGGGCCGTGTCTCAGTCCCAATGTGGCCGGTCGCCCTCTCAGGTCGGCTACTGATCGTCGGCTTGGTAGGCTTCTACCCCACCAACTACCTAATCAGACGCGGGCCCATCTTACACCACCTCAGTTTTTACCTCTGTACCATGCAGTACCGTGGTCTTATGCGGTATTAGCAATCATTTCTAATTGTTATCCCCCTGTGTAAGGCAGGTTGCCCACGCGTTACTCACCCGTCCGCCGCTAAGTCACCCTCTCTTCCCTCCGAAGAGTTCTAAAAAAGTGCTTCGCTCGACTTGCATGTGTTAAGCACGCCGCCAGCGTTCATCCTGAGCCAGGATCAAACTCTCGTTATAAGTTCTTTCCGTCAGGATCAACCTTTCTGGCTAATCCATCCTTTTTTACTGTTTTCCGCTTCTTCCGAAGCAGAGGTGCATCATTCGATCTCTCTTTTGATGCTCGTTCTTTGAATTTCTCTCTTTAAGAAATTTTCAAGGATCGTTGTCTATTGTTTAATTATCAAGGTTCGTCTTTTTCTCTGTCAAGCGACAGCTCGTATATATTATCACATCGCTTTTCGCTTGTCAAGAACTTTTTTCAAGTTTTTTGAAGTTTTTTTCGAACTTCTTTTTTCTTGGCCGTCCCTCACGAGTCAGCTTGCATATAATATCACTTGCTTTATCAGATGTCAATACTTTTTTTACAATTTTTTACATTTTTTTCTTTCCGGTCCCTTTTGTACCCTTTTCTTCCTAATTATATGTATTTTGGCCTTCTGTTCATATCCGTAATATCACACCCAAGGTATATTCCATGACTTATGTCCAGCGTGACAGGATGCCGTTACAATGCGCGGCCGGTCAGGCCGTGAACTGTAACCAGGCGGCTTTCGCCCTTGAGTAAAGTCAGAAAAACAGCTTGATTAATTGAAGCATCTATGGCAAAATGGGTATGGAACATTGCCGGCCATTTTTGCGCATGTGAGTGAAATGACTGTGAATAGTAACAACCGTAAATAGGAGAGGGAGGCTGTAGAAATGAATAGGAAGATACTTTTCTGGTGTATGTTTTTTTTCATTTCAGGTGCCTCCCTATTTTTGACAGGATGCGGCAAAGATTCCAATGAGGGCGGCCAGAGCCGAAGTTCTTCCGGCTCGAATCAAAAATCCGAATCGGAAACTGCCAGGGAAAGTGTAGAGCAGTCCCTGCTGCCTCAGGCTTCTGGAAGCGTTGTATATGGAAGCGAAACCATTTCCATCGATGCCTCCAATACCGGCGAAGGCTATGTGATGGTAAAGTATGCCGGAGCATCCGAGCAGGTCCGGCTTCGGATCACCATACCTGGAGGAACTGTTTACACTTACGCGCTGGCAATCGGCCAGTATGAGACTTTTCCGCTGACAGGCGGCAATGGTTCTTATCACATAGATGTGCTGGAACACGCCTATGACGATATGTATGCGCTGGCATTTTCTCAGGACATTGAGGTCACTTTAAACGATGAATTCAAGCCTTTTTTATATCCCAATCAATATGCATGGTATACTCAGGAGTCTCAGGCCGTGCAGTACGGCCTTCAATTATCAGAATCATCGCCAAATGATCTGACCTACGTGGAAAATGTATATCATTATATTATAGAAAACATAACCTACGATAAAGAAAAGGCGGAAAATGTCCAGCCCAACTATCTTCCGAATATTGACGAGACTATGTCCACCGGAAAGGGTATCTGTTTTGACTATGCGTCTTTGATGACTGCCATGCTCCGCTCCCAAGGAATCCCAACCCGGCTGGAGATCGGCTATTCAGGCGAGGCATACCACGCATGGATCAGCGTCTATCTGAAGGAAGCCGGCTGGGTAGACAATGTAATCGAATTTGACGGCACGGACTGGACTTTGATGGATCCGACGCTGGGCGCGTCAAATAATAAAAAGTCTGTAGAAAAATATATTGGTGACGGAAGCAATTATGTCGTTAAATATTCTTATTGAAATATTCTGAACATAAGTTTCGAAAGGAAAACGGAGGGCGGTTATGGAAAACAAAGAAATACATGCAAAACCTTTTTCAAATATGGAGATTTCGGCTTTCTGCGGGCAAATCGCTTTGATCCTCAAATCCGGCATTTCTTCCATAGAAGGAATTACGATCATGGCCGAGGATGCCCCGGAGGGTGAGGAGCGGCAGATCCTGGAGCATATCTTGGAGAGGATGCAGGAGACCGGAAGCCTGTATGATTCCCTGACGGATACCGGATTGTTCCCTTCCTACATGCTTCATATGGTAGAAATCGGCGAAGAGACCGGCACGCTGGACGAAGTCATGGATGCTTTGAGCAGCCACTATGACCGGGAAGATGCCATTGGAAAAAGCATCAAAAGCGCAGTTACATATCCCCTGATCATGACAGGCATGATGGTAGCCGTAATCATTGTACTACTCGTAAAGGTTATGCCGATCTTCAATCAGGTGTTTGTCCAGCTTGGTACAGAGATGACCGGCTTTTCCCGGATGCTGATGGATCTTGGCAATGCCATTAACCGCTATTCCATCGCTCTGACTGTACTGCTTGTGGCTGTGGTGCTTCTGATCCTTTATTGTACCCGCACCAGAAGCGGACGCATTTTTACCCGAAACCTCGGATATCATCTGGCTTTTATACGCCCTGTCTATGAGGAGATCGCTGCCTGCCGTTTTGCCAGCGGAATGGCGCTGACACTGAGCAGCGGGTTGAATCCTGAGCGGAGTATGGAACTTGTCAGCGCCCTGAATGATGATCCTCTGTATCAGGAAAAGCTTGAAATCTGCAGAAAAAAGATCGATGAGGGGCAGGATCTGTCCGAAGTTCTGCACGAGACCGGCATGTTCACCGGAATCTATGCCCGGATGGCTTCCATCGGTTCCAGGACAGGCTCCATGGATCAGGTGATGGACCGGATCGCCGGACTGTACCAGGATGACATTGACAGCCGGATGAATACAGCCCTTGCAGTATTAGAGCCTACCCTTGTGATTGCGCTGTCCCTGATCGTGGGCGTGATCTTGCTGTCTGTCATGCTGCCGCTGATGGGCATTATGTCCAGCCTGTAATTGCAGATTACTGCTTTTTGTCTGCAGCACTATGAATTGATAAAAATTTCTGTTATCCAGCTAATACCATCGTTGGAATCAGACACTGTATTTTCCTGAATGCCGAGGATAGAGGAGGAAAAAAATGGCTCGTTTTCAATATCGGAAAGCACCTCATACATACCGGAAATTTGTTCTTTCTGTCTGTGCGTTTACACTGATCGCAGCAGTTTTCTATCAGGGAATCGAATCCCTGTCCTCCAGCACACAGAAACGGCAGAAGGAAAGTCTGGAAAATGCACTGATCCGGAATATTACCTATTGTTATGCAGTAGAGGGCTCTTATCCGGAAAGTCTGGATTATCTGAAAGAGCATTACGGCCTGATCTACGACGAAAACCGTTTCTTTGTAGATTACCAGGTAATCGGCGCCAATATCCTGCCGGATGTCACGATCATTGAGAAAGGAGAAAAATGATGCGCTTTCGAACCCAGCAGAATCATATGATAGATTTTTTATTTCCGGTGGCGTTATTTTTTGTATTCGCAGTGTCTGCAATGACTGTCATTCTGCTGGCTACCGGTATCTACCGCTCCACCACCGAGCATTCTTCTCTTAACTATACAGCCCGGACTTCCCTGGCCTATATCTGCGAGAAGATCCATCAGAATGATACCGGCGGCGATGTGGCTCTCGGTACTTATGACGGATGCGAAGCGCTGATCTTAAAGCAGTCCAACCGGGAGGATACTTATCAGACCTACATCTATGTATACGAAAATGAACTGAAAGAATTATTTATCAAGGATGGAGTGCAAGTCCCTGCAAAAAGCGGAAAAACCATCCTTGCCGTGGAGGATTTTTCCATGGAGGCTGTGAGGGACGGCTTATTCCGCTTCACTTGTACAGATGCGGACGGAAACCGGGACAGCATGATTGCAGGGACACGGAGCCAGTGAGCCGTTCCTAAAGCAGGGACATTTCCGAGAGCGCTCACTAAATCACAGGGGGAGTTTTAACATGAAGCACAGAAATCGGGCAAAATCATCCAGTTTATTTCTCTTGGAGCTGATACTTGCCATTTTATTTTTCTCACTTGCAAGTGCTGTCTGCGTACAGTTTTTTGTGAAATCACATATCCTGAGCCGGGATGCCCAGCGGCTCAATCATGCAGTCAATGAGTGCTCCGGGATCGCGGAAATCGTAAATACTTCCGGCGGGATGACGGACGCCGCAGAGGTGATCTCCGGAATCTATCCGGATGCTTCTTTTACGGACTCCGAAGAAAACGGGGATGTGCCTTCCGTATCTGCATTGATTTTTTATGATAAAGATTTTATACCCTGCGCGGAAAAGGACAAAGCCTATGTACTCCAGGCCGTATTATGGGAGCAGGGACAGATGCTTACTGCCGGAATGACAATCGGTGATGCAAAAAAAGAGACTCCGATCTATGAACTGACTGTAAAGCATTATCTGCAGAGGAGGGCTGACCATGCAAAGAGATAAAAGACAAGCACCTTTTGTAAATATCGGTTCTTCCTTGCTGCTGGTCATCTTCCTTGTGCTTTGTCTTGTCACGTTTGCTACTTTATCCCTGTCCAGCGCGCGGAGTGATTATTCCTTCAGCAGCCGTGCAGCGCAGCGCAGAACAGACTATTACCAGGCTTGCAACGTGGCCGAGGATGTGATGGCACAGGTCGATGCCATCCTGGTGAAATCGGCGGACCGTCCGGCAGGCGGCTCTGATGAGTCCAGAGATTGGATGAAAGATCTGGACTTTGCACAGATTAACGGAGCAGAATTTGACGCGGTCAGACTTGAAATCATGTATGATCCTGAAGCTGCCGCACTCTCCTATCAGATTCCGGTCAACGAAAATCAGGCTCTTGAAGTCAGGCTTGTATTAACTCCGGACAAGGATGAGTGGCATTATGAGATTGAAAAATGGCAGCTGGTCAATACTGGAACTCGTGAAGGCAGTCAGCCGCTGCAGCTCATGCCCATGCCCGAATAGCACGAATATGGTATTCCCTGTCACACCTGCCTAAGGTATGGCCGGAAACAATACGTTTTATAATTTTGGAGGAATAAAAATAAGATGAACATTCAGACAATCTTGGAACAGGCCGTATCAGAAAATGCATCCGATGTATTTATTGTAGCCGGGCTTCCTGTTTCGGTTCGTAAAAACGGAGTGATCCACCAGGTCAATGAGGAGAAGCTTCTGCCTTCGGATACGGAAAGTCTCCTGAAAGAAATCTATGATCTTGCTGACCATCGTGATATCCATATCTTTGAAAAGAATGGGGATGATGATTTCGCATTTGCCCTCACAGGAGTCTCCCGTTTCCGGGTCTGCGCCTATAAGCAGAGGGGCGCACTGTCCGCAGTGATCCGTATCATTACATTCCAGCTGCCCGATCCGGATGAGTTGGGAATCCCTGAGAACATTATCCAATACGGCAATAGCGGAAGCGGTATGATCCTGGTCACCGGGCCTGCGGGAAGCGGAAAATCCACGACCCTTGCCTGCATCATTGACAGCATCAACCGGAACCGGTATTCCCATATCATTACCCTGGAGGATCCCCTCGAATACCTGCACCGTCATGGACGTAGCATCGTCAGCCAGCGAGAGATCAATGTGGATACGGAAAATTATGTAGTCGCTTTGCGCGCAGCGCTCCGGCAGAGTCCGGATGTGATTCTGCTGGGAGAGATGCGCGACTATGAGACCATCAATGTTGCCATGACCGCAGCCGAGACCGGGCACCTGCTTCTTTCCACTCTGCATACCATCGGAGCGGCCAATACCATTGACCGGATCATCGACGTATTTCCGGCAAACCAGCAGAGGCAGATCGCCATTCAGCTGTCTGCCGTGCTCAATGCTGTCGTCTCCCAGCAGCTTGTCCCCACCATAGACGGAAAAGTAGTTCCCGCATTTGAAATCATGACTGTGACTCCTGCGATCCGGAATATGATCCGTGATAACAAAGTGCATCAGATCGACGGAATCATTTACTCCTCCGCAAAGGACGACATGATCTCCATGGACAGCAGCCTGCAGAAGCTGTGCCAAAATGGAACGATCAGCAGGGACACCGCGCTGTCCTACGCTTCCAATCCGGATATGCTTGCGAAAAAGATCTGATCCGGGTGCTTCTTTATGACAGCTTAAAGATCATGATATACAGAAAGGAAGAGATCCCCCGGCATTCCGAGCAGGATGCAATCGCCATGCCGGGCTGGATCCATCCTCTTGATTATCAGCCTCATTTCCGGTCTTTGACGGATTTTGCAGTTCTTTACACGCCCAGCAGTTCCATGATTTCTTCTCTGCTCAGGCTGCCGAGCTGCGCCGCCTCACCGCCGATCACCTGGTCTGCCAGGTCTTTCTTCTTCTCCTGGAGCTTCTGAATCTTTTCCTCAATGGTGCCCTTCGCGATCAGCTTGTAGACCGTCACCTTTTTCGTCTGTCCGATCCGGTGGGCGCGGTCCGTCGCCTGATTCTGCACCGCCAGATTCCACCAGGGATCATAATGAATGACCACATCCGCCCCTGTCAGATTTAGTCCTACTCCTCCCGCCTTTAAGGAGATCAGGAATACCGGAACCTCTCCTTCATTAAATTCTTTAACCATCTGAAGCCGTTTTTCCTTGGAAGTGCTGCCCGTAATCGTATAGTAAGCGATGTCCAGCCCCGACAGCTTGGTCTGCAGAATATCCAGCATGGAGGTAAACTGAGAAAATACCAGCATCCGGTGGCCGCCATCAATGGCGCTCTGGATGAGCTGCAGACAGGCTTCCAGCTTGGCCGCCTCGCCCTTGTAGTTTTCAAAGCACAGGGACGGATCGCAGCAGATCTGCCGCAGTCTTGTCAGCTCTGCCAGGATCAGCAGCTTGTTCTTATTGAACTCCGCCTCATTCTGCTGTGCCAGTGTTTCCTTCATATGAAGCACCTGGCCGTCGTAGAGCTTCTGCTGCGTACTTCCGAACCGGACGTAACGGTGCTCCTCCAGCTTCTCCGGCAGGTCCTTCAGGACATCCCCTTTCAGCCTCCGCAGGATAAAGGGACTTACCATTTTCTGCAGCCGGGCCATAGCGGTCTCGTCGCTGCTCTTCACGATCGGGCTTTCCAACTCCCGCTTAAATACATCGTAGCCATATAAGAAGCCGGGCATCAGATAGTCGAAAATGCTCCACAATTCGCTCAGACGGTTCTCAATCGGTGTTCCGGTCAGCGCGTACCGTATCTGACTGCGAATCACCTTCACAGCTTTTGCCGCGGCTGTGGTATGATTCTTGATATACTGCGCCTCGTCTATGATCTGGTAAAGGAACTGCTTATCCTCATAGAACAGAATATCCCGTTTCAAAAGGTCATAGGACGTGACGAGCACATCGGACTCCTGCCAGGAATCAATAATAATCTGGCGTTCCTCCTGATTTCCCGTGATCAGGGAAACTTTCAGTTCCGGCGCGAACCGCTCAAATTCCTCTCCCCAATTGAAGATCAGAGAGGCCGGCGCCACCACCAGGGAGGTACCTTCTTTTCCCTCCTGCTTTGCCGCAAGCAGCACCGCGATCACCTGCAGTGTCTTGCCCAGTCCCATATCATCGGCCAGGATTCCCCCGAACTGCCAGGATTCCAGTGTCCGCAGCCATTTGAAGCCATTTTTCTGGTAATTACGCATGATCCTGGACAGGCTTTCCGGTTCTTCAAAATCCGCGTCCTTCACCGTCTTAAATCCCTTGACCACCTTTCGGAAATGGCTGTCCCTCTTGCTGTACACGCTGTCGTTTTCCTCCAGCATCTTATCCAGATAAAGGGTACGGTACATGGGAAGATGCATCTTTCCCTTCACGAATTCCTTCGGCTTGAGGTGCATGGCATCCATCATCTCCGTCAACATCTGCAGAGAGGAATCGTCCAGATTCATGAAGGAGCCGTCCCTGAGACGGTAATACTTTTTCTTCGCCCGGTAGCTTGCCAGGATATCCAGCAGCTCGGCCTGAGGAATGTCGTCTGTCGTAATATCCAGATTCAAAAGCCCGGATGATACGGAAACTCCCACGGATACCTTCATGGGCCGAACCACATGGTACTTGAGGAAGCTCTTGGTGCAGCGCACCTCTCCCAGTTCCATCAGCTTCTCCGTACCGCTCTCCATGACCTGGTAGATCAGCTCCTCGTCACCGCCGCAGTGCAGTTCTTCCTGCTCCCAGTCAATCCGCGGAAACCAGGGCATGACATGGAACAGGATCTCCTCCTCTCTGGCCGCGTCCCGGAGCGCCTCGATCCCGCCGTGATCCTGCTTGCTCAGAACATCCAGCGCCGAAAATTCTCTGCCGCCGTATTTTGCGCTGACCTGGCAGGTCACATTCTGATCCGCGGCATCCAGATAAAAGATAAACCGCACCTCCGGCGGAAGATAGGAACGGAATTTTTCCGGTTCTGTCTCCTCGATATTCACAATTTCCTCCAGCTGGGGCAGGATCCTGTAGTAAAATTCCGCCATATGGTTCCTTCCCACATGAAAAGAAAATCCTTCATCACTCGTCAGGCAGGACAGGGGTTCGATCTTCTCCTGGAAATCCTTTTCCACCCGGCAGAGCTGTCCATTATCGACATAATATCCCGTATCGGTTCCCATATACAGCTCCGGCAGGCTGCCGTCCACCCGGATTCCGTGAAATACCCTGCCGCTTCCCACCTTTTCCTCGGAAATACGCATGGAAACACTGGGATTGCGTTCCGCACGGGTCAGAATATCCTTCCTTTTCTCCCAGCCGTCTTTATCTTCAAATTCAATGGCTTCCTCCGCCATCTGATTATAGAATTCATCCAGCCTCCATCCGAACAGGTTCAGCGCCCCTCCTACCGTGGTTTTCCGGCTGCCGTAATAATCGTATCTGTTGGACTCCTGAAGGCGCTGCAGAAATTCCTCTTCCTCCCGCACGATCCGGTTGATGAAGCGGATCCAGCCCTTTCCGGATTCCGTAAAATGCTCAAAATTATGGTTGATCTGGGTATTTGACCCATAGGTAGCAGTTGCCGAATTTTTTACATTTTCACAGAAATCATCCAGCTTTTTTACAATAAACAGCTTCTTTTCACCGATCTTAAACGCTACGGACAGCTTTCCCTCCTTCCGGGTCAGCCGGGGAACTAATCGAAGGCTTTCCTTCTTGTCTTCTGTATCCGCGATCGCAAGGTTTGACCGCTTTTCCTGATAAAGCCTCAGCAGCTCCTTTCCGTAGCTGTCCGTGGCATCCCCAAAGCTGTGGGTATCCAGGTAATCCTCCAGGAGCCTCAGCGTCCCTGCCTTGTAGGGGCATTTTGTCTTCTCAATATCCCAGGAGGAATAAAACTCTCGCATACACTGAGGGCATCGGCACTCCGTATAGGTCACATTGGTGCGTGAGAAGATAATCCTGACAGGAAATTCCATATTGCCGGATTTTCCTACCGCATCAATCTGTCCACGGACCTCCTCGCTGTACTGGTCAAAACCGGTCATGATATCTTCCATCTCAATATCTCCCTGAGCATACAGCCTTTCGCCCTTTGCCATAACATCAGCTGGAATTTTTATAGAATGCTTGATCATGGTTCCCTTAAAATATTTATAGCGTTCCAGTCTTTCGATATTTTTATTATCCTGCTCCGTCTCTGCGCTTTCGGATTCTTCCTCCCAGGAATCTCCGAGAAGTGAAAATTCCGCCTTTCTCCGTTCCTGCTGCTGACGGCGGGCCTCTTCGGCTTTCTGCTTTTCCGCTTCTTCCTTCCGGCGTTTTTCCTCCGCCCTTTTCTTTGCTTCCATAGCTTTCTGTTCTTCTTCCTCCTGGCGGCGGCGTTCTTCTTCCCGGCGTTTTGCTTCTTTTTGTCTGCGCATTTCCTCTTCCTTACGTCTTTTTTCTGCGTTCCTTCTGGCTTCCTCCTGTTCCCTCTTCCGCTTCTCGGCCCGAAGCCTGGCCTCCTCTTCCTTCTGCTCCCGGAGCTTCTGCCGACGCGCTTCCTCTGCCAGACGCTTCTCTGTCTCCTGACGGCGAGCTTCTTCTGCCTTTCGCTTCTGCTCTTCCTTTTTCCGCGCCATCTCCGCTTTTCGCTGCTCTCTGGCGCGACGGCGGGCTTCACGCTCTTCCTGCTGGCGGCGCGCTTCCTGATCCTCCTTTTCTTTCTCGGGACGAGCCTGTCCGGCTTCTTTTTCCTTTTGAATATGGGCCTTCCTCCGCTCTTGCTCTTCGGCCGCTTCTGCTTTCTTCGTTTCCCGTTCTTCCTTTAAACGCTGCCGTTCCTCAGAAGTCAGCTTTGCTTCCTGCTGACGCCGCCGGGCAGCCTGCCGTTCCCGCTTGAGCCGCTGTTCCTCAGCCCTCTGCTGTTCTTCCTTTTCCTTCAGCTCAACTTCTGCTTTCTGCTCTATTTCTAAAAGCTCTGTCTCCGTAATCCCCTGTGTCTTTGCACGGTTTCTTGCTTCTATGGCATATAAAAGAGCGGCCATGTGCTCACAATTCCTGCCGCCCTTTGCTGCCGGGCATCCGCACTTCATCCGGCCCAAATGGCCGCCACGGATGATTGCGGACGCGATTACTCTTGTCCTTCCCAGAACAGCGGCTTCATATCCGCCGCTGGTCTCTGTCAAATCAACTACTCTTTGATTCAGATAACTTGACTTTCCTCTGTCTAAAGTCTCCTGATCAAATTTTTGCTTCCAATTCTCCATTGTAGTTTCCTGCTTTTCCTTTTGTTTTTCCGTATCATTCGATAATTTTTCATAAATTATTATATTCTGGATCAGCAGAAAATTCAATGTCTTTTTACTGGTACAGGTATTTCTTTACGGTTCTTCTGACCGCTCCCGGTCCTGCGATCTCTTCCCGAAATATTTCCTCGATCTTCTCCCCAATCCCGGCCTTGTACAGATCCACAGAAAAGATATTCTCATTGGACAGGATTGACCGCAGCTGATCCGTCAGACTGTCAGGCTCTCCAAATACAATGCCTGCCATCTGCTCCTGCAATTCCAGCACCATGGGATCCGGCGCCAGTTCAAAAGGATTGCCTTCCTCGTCAATCGCAAGAAGATAGCGGAACCACCCGGCAATTGCAACAGGAATGCCATTCAGGCGTTTTGCGTCCCCAAACTTCGCCACATAGGATTTGATCGTCTCTCCGAAACGAATCCCGATTCCCTGAGACACATCCACAGAAAGCCTCTGGGTGGTATCGCCCAGGTAAGGATTTGGAAACCTTTCGTTGATCACCTCGTCCAGAAATGCCTTCGGGGAAAGGATACCCGGATCTGGAACCACCTCCATGCCTTCCACGTACCCGACCCTTCGCGCCAGCTCCAGCATGTCAGGATCTTTCATTTCATCGGAAAACAGTTCATACCCCAGCACGCATCCATAAGGCCCCAACGCGGTATGGATGGGATTGAGACAGGCCGTCACCTTCATTTTCTCGGATTTGTTGACCGTATCGCGGTCTGTCATGTATACCCCTGCCTTCTCCAATGCCGGACGGCCATTTGGAAAGCAGTCCTCCACCACCAGATACTGGGGACCCTCCGCATTGACAAAGGGCGCGATATAGGTTTTTCCAGATGTGATTACCGGCTGCATCGCTTCCACTCCGGCCTCTTCCAGCTCCTTCGCGATCTTCTCACTGGGCCGGGGCGTGATCTTGTCGATCATTGTCCAGGGAAAAGAAACCTGTTTTTCATCCTGAATATATTGAAGAAATCCTTCCTCCGCAAGACCGCGTTTCTTCCATTCCTCTGCGATTTCCAATACGGAATTTCGGAATTTCTGTCCGTTCTGGGAGCAGTTGTCCATGGATACCAGGGCAAGCGGGAACTTGCCGCCGCGGTAGCGCTCCAGCAGCATGGCCGTTACAACAGCCATGGCGCTCGAAGCTTTCTCCGGCCCATTTTCAATGTCTGCTTTTATAAAGTCAAAGTAGGTTCCGTCAGCCCTGGTCAGCGCATACCCCTTTTCCGTGATCGTAAATGAGATCAGCTGCAGTCCCGGAGCACGGAAAATTTCTTTTAACCGGCTCCACTGTTCTGCATCGGAATGCTGTGCTTTCACCGCCTCTGTCACAGATCCCAGCACCTTTCGGTCCGTTGTACCGTCTCCGTGAAGCGTAATGGACAGAATTAGATTATCAAAGGGCCTGTATATCTGCTCCACCACATCATAATCAAAGGTCTCCGCACCGATGATCCCCTGATCCATCAATCCTTCCGAGATCAGCTGATCCGCGATCCCGCCGATGAAAATCCGAAAAATATTTCCCACACCGAAATGTACCCATACCGGGGCTGTTCTGGTTCTGGCCGCAAGTGCCGCAACATCATAGGACGGGAGCCCGATTCCGGCCTGTTCCCAATCCTGTCTGTCTTTTATTCCATTCAAAGTCAGTTTCATGATCGTTCCTCCCGCTTTCTTTTTATCGGATAAAATTAGTCCTGCAGACAGGTTCCTTCTCCGGCAGGCCATACCGTTCTTTTCCGAGGGCGATGCTCTTCATCAGAAATGCCATATTCACTGCCAGCGTCCGCATGATCTGTAAGCCCTCCGCATCCTGCGCGGCCTCTTCCGCGTTATTACCATGAATGCTGTTCCAATACTGGCCAGACGCCACCGGCATTCCGCAGATCGTAAAATATTTATTCAATTCATCAAAGGTTGCGGACAGCCCTCCTCTTCTGGCAGACGCCACAGCCGCTCCGACCTTCATCGTTTTGTCAAAGCGCGTGCTGTAAAACAAACGGTCCAGAAATGCGATCAATGTGGCATTGGCGGATGCATAGTAGACCGGGCTTCCGACTACCAGTCCGTCGCAGGCTTCAAACTTCGGAGCGGCTTCATTTACCATATCCTGAAAGGCGCATCTGCCGTGTCCGCTGCAGAAGCCGCAGGCAGCACACCCCCTGATGTCCTGATTGCCGATATGCAAGATCTCCGTCTCCATACCTTCCCCGTCAAAAACCCGCTCCATCTCATGCAGCGCCGTATATGTACTTCCCTTTGCATGCGGGCTTCCGTTGATCAGTAATACTTTCATCCTTCTACCTCCGTCAGTGGTTAATCAATAAAACAATCATACCACGGTTCCATGTATACGGCAATTACTAAACTGCCCTTTCTACTACTTTTCTTAGATACTCCTGTGCCTCCTGATTCGGAGCGCTGCTGCAAAATTCTGAGAGCCACTGCTCCTGCTGCCATATCTCCTCTTCATACTCTGACAAATGCAGCGGAGCAGTCCTCGCTTCACATGACAGGTCGAGGCGTTCTAACTGGTTTTGAAACTGCACAGAATATTGATTCCACATTTTCAGGTTATAGTGGATCAATCCCAAAAAGGCCGTAATATAGATCAGCCTGTCAAAATCGGCAAAGGTCATTTTCTCCCTTCCTGACAGCAGCCTTCTGTCTCTGGCCCCGCATAAATATAAAAAAGCATACTGCTCTATCTCTTCACGATGCATATGATCTCCTTCTTTCTATTGTCGACGAAGTCTGTCCCACAGGGACATACGCCGTAGCGTGCCCTTGGGGTCCAGGATTTTGCACTTACGAAACCTTATATTTATGCCTTTGATCTCAATTTGTAAGTGTTTGTATCACTTTTAAAACCAATTTTACACACATCTTAGCAATAAATCAACAAAAAGTTGCAAAGCAATAACGATTTGAAGCAAGAGGGGTACTGTTCACACCCTGACCGGGCGCTCACAGTAACGGCATCCAGCCCATTGAAAAGTCGCCTGCAGGTAAGAGGAAAATCCATCCGCATACTCTCCTGCTCAGTCCACTGTCAGCTTCATCGCCCACCCCGGTACATCTGCGTCCTGATAATCTTCCTGCATGAACACAAATGCTGTCTGATACCCCGGCGCCTTCCTGGGGTAGATCCCGTATCCATCCGTGAAATAGATCAGCCCCCGAAGATCCGTGAACTCCCCCTGCCGGATCTTCTCGTCCACATAATCAAACGCCGGGCGGAAGTCTGTCCCGCCTTCTCCGTACAATGTCAGATTGTCCATATATTCTCTCAGCTCCTTCTCGCCGCTGATCTTGACGTCAGATCTCACCGTCTCATCGCACTGAATGATATGCACATTGATCTTGCGGAAAAAACTTTCATTTTCGCTCAGTACATCATATGTTTCTTCCAGGAATCTGCGCACCAGCTCCCCGGAGCATGACATGGAGGTATCCACCACCACCGCAAATTCTTCTACTTTTTTGACTTCCTTTGTCTCCTGAGGTTCGATCAGCGGCATGTTCCCGTATAAAGACAGGCCATAGCTGTAAAATGTATAGTCAAAGGTGTCTGTATCCACTCCCAGCTCTTCTCTCCAAACGGAAAATTTTTTCAGGAAAGAGCGGTAATCGTGTTTTTCCCTGTTTTCAATCTTCAGCTGCCCAAGCAAGTCTCCGTTCTGTTCGGATGCCTCTTTTGAAAAAGTTTCCAGATCTGTTTCCATCTGCTCATCGATATCCTGCCATTTTTTCTGGAGGCAGGAATCCGCATCAGGCTTTCTGTCCGGCTGGTGAGACGCCCAGTATTGATGATCGTCTGCATAAAATTCCTGTTCCAGCTTTGCCAGTCCCTTTTCATCTGGGTTCCAGCCCCGCAGCAGCTTAAAAATCCGTTCGGCGTGCAGCGTCTTGCCTTCCTGTTCCAATTTTCGATAGGTTTCCCGTCTAAGCAGGCTCCGGGAATATCGGACCGAACGGTGATAATTTCTGTCAATCAGATACTCCGCCGCAATGTCGCAGCTCAGATTCCACAGTCTGGCGCCGGGATCCATCCCCTGGCGCTTCTCTTCCGGAAAGTCATCCTCCGGTCCTGCCGGATATTCCTTCCACATATGCCGGAAGATGCAGTGATATACCATATGCAGATATCCACGGTTCACCAGGATCCGGTTCTGCCGGTATAATCCGCCAAGCTGCTGAGGATGAAAATACAGCACGGCGCCATCGGTTCCGAATGGGCTGACTTGGGTATCCATCTGATACACAAAGCTGTTCAGCGCAACATCCAGAAAACGCATTCCAAGATACAGCTCATCCCTCGACGCATTCCATATCTTTTCTCCGAGCACTTCCAGACGCCCGGCTGCTTCTTTATTTTCCATACCATGATTCCCCGCTTCCTGTGATCTCAATGTCTATTTGTCTACCCATTTACTGTGGTCAGAACTACGATTTCCTATTCTGAATAGTTCTATCTTATCATACTTTTGCCGCAAATTATGACAGTTTTCTACATTCTAAACTTTTTCTTTATAATTTTTCTACTTCTTTTATAAAATGAAAACACTTTGGACACATTTTTCTTTTATACTAAATGTCAGATAGTTGATAAAACAACTATCTCCCCCCTCATAAAGTTAAGACATCCGGGGAGTGATTCCTGGGTGTCACACTTTACTCTCATTCCTTTTTAGATAACTATAACAAGAGATCCGCTGACCATAAGGTTGGCGGATTTCTTTGTCTTTATCTCCGGGATATCGGATCGGCTTCAGACTGCCCCTGTCCGTATAGGCTAAAAATAATACAAATTCTGGAAATATAGAAAGAAAGATGCACAAGTTCACTTTTGTTAACTTGTGCAAATAGGCGAAATTAATCCATCGGCCGCCTCAATGATTGACAAAGCTTTTTCCGTCTGCTATATTTAGTCCATAAATTAATCGATTAAGTTTATAATATTCAGAAAAGGAGGTTTTATTCCAACTATTTTTTTACAACTTTAGTTAAACGATTAAGCTATAGGAGAGACAAAGAGATGAATATGAAAGAGATCGCGGAATTGGCTGGAGTCTCTGTGGCAGCAGTTTCGTATGCATTAAACGGGACAGGAAATATCAGTGAAAAAAAACGGAAGGAAATCCTGGAAATTGTCAAAAAGGAAGGATACAGCCCGAACCGGATTGCCAAAAGCCTGCGTACAAAGAAAAGCAGCACCATCGGCATCATGGTGGAGGATATCACTTCCTTCCAGACTCCCAGGATCCTCAACGGGATTAACGAGTACGCAGAAAAAAACGGATATACTGTTATTTTAAATAATCTGGGACTTTTAAAAAAAACCGGCAAAAATATTGATGCGGTCTGCGAACACAGAGATATTCTGAAAAAGGGAATGGAATTATTTGAAAAAGCCCAGGTAGATGGGATCGTCTATGCCTCCCACCATGACAGGGACGTATCCGGTCTGCTCCCGCAATTTCATATTCCCGTTGTCCTGGCCTATTGCTATGATATGACACATCAGAATTATTGTGTGACTTATGACAACACAGATATCTCAAAAGAGATTGCAAAATATCTTGCAGGACATCATCACAAGGATGTCGGAATCATCTGCGGGGCTGATTCATCCCGCCCTGCGCAAAAGCGATATTCCGGATATATTGAAGGATTGGAGGAATGCGGAATCGATCCGGAACATGTATGGTCATTTACAGGGGATTGGGAATTTGAATCCGGAGAGGCGGCATACAGGCAGTATAAGAGGCTCCGCGTCAAGCCTACCGCAGTCTTTGCCATGAATGACCTGATGGCCGTAGGATTCATGGATGCCGCATTGAACGACGGCAAAAAAATTCCGGAAGATATTTCAATAGTCGGGTTTGACAACAGACAGGAATGCCGTTTCACACGTCCAAGGCTGACGACGGTTGATATCCCGCTCGAACAGATGGGAAAAGAATCCGCAAAACTGCTGCTGAACCTGATCAAAGACGGAGAGGCTGACGACAGAAAAATCATTCTGCCCTGCAGCTTCGTAGAAAAAGAATCTGTAGCAACCATTGAATCAAAGTAACTGTCCTGTGAGGCAGCCAGACAGTTACGGATCATATACCAGGAGGAGATTATGAAAAGAAAAACTGCAGGAATGATCACTTGTCTTATGGCGGTTTCCCTGATATTAGGAGGATGCCAGGGGAATCCTACTTCAAATGAAGCAACCGGAAATGAAACGGAACAGACCAGCCCTGTTGAGGAAGAAACCTCAGCCGGCAAGGAAGGAACGAAACTGGTCATCGGTGTGGAGTCCGGCTCCCCTCAAATTGCTTTTTATGAAGAACAATGCGGGGAATTTGAGGAGGAAACCGGAATTGAGATCGAATGGGTAGAGATCCCGCATGATAATATGCACGAAAGGTTTGTCCAGGAAGCGATCTCGAAAAGCGGTGCGATCGATATCTATGATGCGGACCAGCCATGGATCTCAGAATTTGCATCCAAGGGTTATCTGGAAGTATTGGGAGATAAGCTGACAGAAGAAGATAAAGCAGATTTTTATGAAGCTGCATTGGATGCCTCTTCCTATAACGGTGAAATCTAT
Organism: Lachnospiraceae bacterium M18-1; assembly: GCA_000403295.2. GTDB lineage: Bacteria > Bacillota > Clostridia > Lachnospirales > Lachnospiraceae > Schaedlerella. Next base: position 22,231 of record KE159611.1, read on the forward strand.
TCTATCCCGTTTTTTGTGCATACCCCGATCGTATTTTATCGGACAGACCTGTTCGAGGACGCCGGAATCAAAGAGTTCCCAAAAACATGGGAAGAATATGCAGATGCTGCAAAAAAGCTCACGGACGGCGAAGTCTATGGAACGATCATTGAAGCAAAGCAGGCAGTGGAACCCGTTACCCATCTGGTAGACTGGATTTATCAGGCAGGCGGCTCCATTATAGATGCGGAAGGCAATATTTCTATTCATTCCCCTGAGAACAAGCAAGTTTTCGAATATCTTTTAAAAATGATGTACGAAGATGAAAGTGTAATGCCCGGCTCGATCGGCTATGATAATGCCGATGTGCACAACCTCTTTATGCAGGGGAAAGTGGCTATGGTAAAGAACTGGCCGTACATGTATTCCATGGCAAAGGATCCGGAGCAGTCAACGGTTTCTGATTCCTTCGCAGTTGCCGTACAGCCGGCAGGAAAAGAGCAGGCGTCCTCAGCATGGACCTGGGGATTCGGAATCTCCAGCAGTTCCAAGAATAAAGAGGCTGCATGGGAATTTATAAAATGGGCCACCTCTTCAGAGAAGCTGGCTGAATTGGGAATTTCAAGCTGCAATCCGGTTCCCAGGACCTCTTCCTTAAATGCAGTGCAAGAGGATATATCCCTTTCTGATTTTGATAAAGAAAGCATCCAGACGATGTGCGACGCATTGAATTATGCATCCAACGCGACGGAGAATCCCAATTTCCCCACCGTACAGAATGAGCTTTCTTACACCCTGTCCAATATCATGTCCCGGCAGGTTGAGATTGAGGAAGGGCTGGAACAGGCAGAAGAGACAATCAAAGAGGCAATCGAATAAATTACAGAAATGCCCATACACTATTCCCATCGTATGGGCATTTTAAAAGCACTTCTGAAAAATGAAACGAGGTGAACATATGAGAAGTGAAATAGTACGCGAACGCAGACGGAGAATCGCGGGATATACTTTGGTTGCACCGGCATGTATCCTGCTGCTCATAACATTTGCGGTGCCGCTGATCTATGCGTTTCTGATCAGCATATCAGATTCCAATGCTGTAATTGATAACCAATTTGTTTTTGTCGGTTTAGATAATTATCTTTCCGTGATAAAAAGCTCCAAATTTCAGTCCGCATTGTTCCACACCTGTTTTTTTGTGATTACTACAATCTTATTAGAACTTGTGATCGGATTCGGCATTGCATTGCTGTTATACCGAGAGGTTGCAGGCTCCAGAATCTTCCGCCTGATTTTTGCGGTTCCGCTGATGGTCGCCCCTGTCGTATCGGGACTGCAGTGGCGGTGGCTGTTTGCAGATCAGTACGGAATCATCAACCATCTGCTGAGCCTTGTCGGGATCAAGGCACCACTTTGGTTTACCGGTTCTTCTACGGCATGGGTAACGATCGTAGTAGCCAACCTCTGGCTTGCAGCACCATTTGTCATCCTGGTACTGCTGGCCGGGCTGGGCGGATTATCGGAAGAATTAAATGAAGCCGCAGCCATAGACGGTGCAGACAGCAGGCAGATTTTCTGGAAGGTCATTCTTCCACAGTTAAAACCTACCCTATTGATCATTTTGGTCATCCGTCTGACCGATGCCTTCCGGATCTATGACCTGGTCTATATATTGACAGGCGGCGGCCCCGGCGGTGCCACGGAGGTATTGAGCACATATATCTATAAGCGGATCTTTACAGACTGGAAATTCGGCCAGGGGGCGGCCGCATCCTTTCTGGTGATGCTGATCATCGGTATATTAAGCCTGCTCTGCAACAGGCTCATGCGAGAGGAGGAAGAGGTATGAAGAAAAAGAAAATGATAAATGGATTGATATTCTTTCTTCTCACGGTCAGCTCGCTGATCACAATATTTCCTATTTTATGGACACTGATCACATCCTTAAAAATGGATGTACAAATGTTTGCAATCCCGCCGGATCTGCTTCCTGATCCTGCAACCGGAGCGCATTACCATGAGGTATTGACAGAAAGCAATTTTCCAAATTACCTCAAAAACAGTATTGCAGTTTCATTGATCAGCTGCTCCATCTCACTTTGCGCCGGGATTCCCGCGGCCTACGGCTTTGCCAAATATATGCGCAGATCTATGAAGCCTGTATTCGGCGCGGTTACAGCGGTGCGGATGGTGCCTCAGGTGGCCATGGTGATTCCCTTTTTTATGATCATGAGGAATCTTCAGTTAAGTGATTCCATCACCGGTCTGATCTTAACTCATATTCCTTTTGAGTTGACCCTGATCGTCTGGATGCTGAAGAATTTCTTTTCCCAGGTTCCCAGAGAATTAGAGGAAGCAGCTGAACTCGACGGCCTTGGGCCCTGGGGGATCCTGGTCCGGGTAGTGCTGCCTTTATCACGCTCTTCTGTGGGCGTTGCCGGATTAATGGCCTTTTTGTTTTCGTGGAATGAATTTATGTTTGCGCTTTCTCTGACGTCAACCGCAAAAGCGCAGACCCTGACGATTGGCATTGCCGGTTATGTAACATCGTTTCAGACATTCTGGGGAAGCATGTCAGCAACAGGGATCTTATTTATGATACCTGCATTTATATTAACATTTATTTTCCAGAAGGATCTCGTAAAAGGACTAACAGCAGGTGCTGTGAAAGGATAAAAAATGAAAACAAATTATAAGATCAAAGTGAACAAAGAACAGGCAGTTTTCATAAATGCCGATCAGGAATTTGGGGTCTTGAGACATCCTGTCATTTTAGAAGTATGGGGCGGCTCTCAGAATGATCCCGGCGAAAAGATCAAAGCAGGGTATACGGATATCAAAGAACAGGGAAATCAGGTCGAGGCAGAGGCATTGATCTCAAATGAGTCCGCCGGAGAAATTGCAGTGCATGACTTCTATCGCTATGACGAAGACGGGATTGTTTTAACGAGACAGCTTCATGTGAAGAAAAGCGGAATCAAAAAGGGAATCCGGCTCTGTACAGAAATGATCCCTCTGCCGCATGAAGACAGCAGATTCGAAGATCTCAGGTATTTTGCCCCGCCTGCTGTTTTTGATAAAAATGACCTGGATGAAGATGGATATGAAGATTATTTTCATACAAAGAAAATCGTATTCCGGGAAGATCGTTTTAACTATCCAATGTTTATGTGCTACTCCGAAAAGAGCCGGCTGGCGGTAAGGATGGAGCGCGAACAGCTTCCCCGGTATGATTCCATTCCTGCCCGGGCAGTCTCTTCGGAAACCGGGGAAGCGGAAGCCTTGTTTCTGCAGAAAACAGATATCGGAAGCATGGGCGCGGATGGAAGCGGCGGACAAAAGCTGTGTCTGAGAGCCTGTTATCCTTTCGCGGAAGGCGACGCAACGATCGCACTTTATATTATAAAAACCATTCCGTTCGGTGCGTTCTGGCCGTTGGAAGAGGGAGAGCATTTTGAAATTTCTTACCGCTTTTCACGAAAAGAGCATGCTGACTTCCACGATGCCTGCTGGTATCATATCAGCCATGTGATCCAAGCGAAAAAGCCTGCGCCTGCACCTCTCGCCGCTTCTCCCGAAGAGATCGCGCGGTACCGCCTGGAGTCCCTGGACCGATATTATGTTGAGAAGCCAAAAGCAGAAGACGAAAATGAACCTGCCGGTTATGTTTTGAACTGCCACCCGCAAAAAGGAGATCAATTAGAAAATATTATACAATACGGATTCACCGGACAAAATATACTAAATGCATATCATTTTGTCCGATATGGATATGAACACGGGAATGAGGAATATATCCGGCGCGGACTGAAGACAGCCGATTTCTTCGCGAATGTCATTCATATCAAAGAATCGGGCATGTTCTATAATCTGTATAATGTTGACAATAAAACGGTTAGCTTCTGGTGGACAGGCCTGCTGCTTCCCCTGGCTTATGCAAGGGGCGAAGAACTGGAACAGCTTATGGGCCCGCTCTATGAATACAGAAAAGAGATCATCGATACCCTTCTTCCCCTCAAAGGTGCTTATCTGCGGTGCATGAATGAAGATGTAACAGCTTTGCTGCGCCTGTATATTTATGAAAAGAAACACGGGCGGGAACATTCAAACTGGCGGCAAGCAATTTTAAACTACGCAGGCTTTCTGTTAAAGACACAAGAGGATGATGGCGGATGGTATCGTGCATATGACCTGGAAGGTACACCGATTCTGGAACCGAAGATCTGGTTTGGCGGGACGATCTATGAACAAAAATCATCCACCGGTACATCCATTTCCTTTTTAACGGAGCTGTATCATCTGACAGGTGAGCAGAAATACCTGGATGCAGCCTGTAAAGCAGGATTGTTCGTCAAAGAGTATATCATTGACCGGGTGCGTTTCAACGGAGGCGTCCATGACAGTATTTATGCAAAAGGGCAGTTGATCGACAACGAAAGTATTCTTTATCCTATGTTTGGAATGCTGTCTTTATATGAGGCTGTAAAAGATAATATCTTTTTAGAAGCAGCGTCAAAAGCAGCACATTTTTGCGCCTCCTGGGTGTGCTTATGGAATGTCCCCCTTCCTTCAGACAGTACATTGGGAAGATATGGATTCAACAGTATCGGAATGGGCGCCTGCGATACCTGCGGAGCCGGATATGTCCACCCCTTCCAGCTCATGGGCGTTGCCGAGATGGCGCAGATTGCGGTCTATACAAATGACCTGGAATTGCTGGAGGCTGCCAGACTGTACTGGCAGGGCTGCAATCAGACCGTAGAGCTTCCGGACCGTTCCTGGGGCTATGCACAGAACGGACTTCAGGAAGAAGGGTATATGATCAGCTGGTGGGCTGTTGACGACCCGATGTTTACTGCTGACACCGGATTCGGCAACCGTCTGAAGGGAGAAGGGAACAAAACCTGTTTTCCATGGATCCAGGCCGTTGCTGTAAAAGGCTGGTATGCGCTTTTGGACCGGTTCCAGACAACTGACTTTTCTGAAATTCTACAAAAATATTTATGAGAGGATGGTGGAAACGATGAAACTGATGCCAGTACCGCTTTCCAGGATTCAGATACAGGACAGCTTTTGGTCAAAGCATACGGAGCTGGTCGAAAAGGTCATGATCCCCCGTCAATGGACGATCATGACCGATCAGGATCCCTGTGTAGAGTCAAGCCATTGTCTGGAAAATTTTAAAATTGCAGCCGGAAAAAAAGAAGGTGATTTTTATGGTGCTGTCTTCCAGGATACGGATATCGCAAAGTGGCTGGAAGCGGTTGGATACTCTCTCGCCGTCCATAAAAATACAGAGCTGGAAGAGACAGCAGATGAAGTGATCGAGCTGATCGCAGAAGCACAGCAGCCTGACGGTTATCTGGATACATACTTTATTACCAAGGCTCCGGATCAGAAGTGGAAGAATCTTTGTGAGGGACATGAGCTGTATACGGCCGGACATATGATGGAAGCTGCAGCAGCCTATTACGAGGGGACCGGAAAACGAAGGTTTTTGGATTGTACCAGGAAGCTGGCTGATCTTATCTGTGATACATTTGGCCGTGAAGAAGGAAAAATCCATGGATATCCAGGCCATCAGGAGATTGAGATCGGTCTGATCAGACTCGCCCTTGCTACAGGCGAAAGGAAATATATGGATCAGGCAAAATATTTTCTGGATATCCGAGGCGTCGGTGAAAACTTTTTCCTGACGGAACGGCAGCAGCCCGGATACGAATCGCTTTTCCCGGAATTTGCAGATTATGATCCTGCATATTCCCAATCTCACAAGCCGGTCAGAGAACAGGAAACTGCGGAAGGCCATGCTGTGCGTGCTGTCTATATGTACAGCGCAATGGCCGATATCGCAGATGCATATCAGGATGAAGAAATGCTCGAAGCCTGCCGGAAGCTTTGGAACAATATTGTAAATAAAAGAATGTACGTGACCGGAGGGATTGGTTCTTCCGGATTTCTGGAACGTTTTACAACAGATTATGATCTTCCGAATGACTGCAATTATTCTGAAACCTGTGCCTCCATCGGAATGGCAATGTTCAGCCTCAGAATGGCAAATATTACGCGGGAAAGCCAATATGCAGATATTGCAGAGCTGCAGCTTTATAATACGATCCTTGCCGGCGCGGCATTGGACGGCCAGAGCTTCTTTTATGTAAATCCGCTGGAAGTCTGCCCCCAGAACTGTATGCCGCATACCTCACGCAGCCATGTAAAAGCAGTAAGGCAGAAGTGGTTCGGAGTTGCCTGCTGTCCTCCTAATGTGGCCCGTACTCTGGCATCTCTCGGGAAGTATATATATGGTGTCGCCAAGCATGAAATTTACATGCATCTGTATATATCAAATGAAACCCAACTTTCATTTGACCAAGGGGATATCATCCTCATAACCGAATCAGAAATGCCCTGGAACGGAAAGGCCCACATCCGGATCCTGGGGGTGCAGAGCAGTCTCCTGCTGGCATTGCGGATACCGGAATATGCCGAAAATTTTAGAATCTATACCCAGGAACATGCAATACATCCGGACATTCAGAACGGTTATGCTAAGATTTTGGTCGAGCACGACCTGGATGTAACGATTCAGTTTGATATACGTGTACGTTTCTTACGTGCAAACAGAAATATAAGCTTTGATACGGGAAGAGCCGCTGTCAAACGCGGGCCGGTCGTTTATTGTTTTGAAGAAGCCGATAACGGAAAAAATCTGTCCTCTGTCTATCTGTTTACAGATCGGCCGGTTCAGGAATATTATGTGGATAAACTGGGCGGGATCGTGGAATTGGAGATTCCCGGAAAAAAAATGAAAAATCATACAGAGCATTTATATGAAGAATATGTACCGGATTTTGATGATATTGTATGTAAAGCAGTGCCCTATGCATACTGGAACAACCGTGGGACCGGGGAGATGGCAGTCTGGATGCATACCGTTATGTTCTGTCCGTGATCACAGTTAGTTACTGTTCACACCCTACTACATCACTTTAAACCAGCCGGCCTGAACGCTGCCTGAGGCAGAACATGGCCGGCTGGTTTATCCGCTGAACGGACTGCAGCCATACAGCCGTAAAAGTCTGTCATGGCTCGACCGTAAAAATCTCCTCGATCGCGGCATGAAATACCTTTGCAATGTTCCATGCCAGGACCAGCGATGGATTGTATTTTCCTTTTTCCAGATTCCCGATCGTTTCCCTCCGCACACCGACCAGTTTTGCCAGGTCTTCCTGCTTCATATCATATCTGGCCCGGTATTCCTTTATCCTGTTTTTGATCATTCCCCTGTTCCTCTTCGTTCTTTCCATTCCAATCCAGTCATTGTAAACGCAAATGCGATCGTCGATACCGCAAAGCTCAGTGCAAACGACATAGGGATTGCCGCAGAAATATTGTAAATAGCAGAGCAGGAAAACATAAAAGGAACAAGAGAGACCATACTAAGCATAAATGCAATCGTGGCGGATTTCCGTACATTCAGCAGAAACAGCTCATCCGGGATCACCCAAAAATACCGGATAAAATAGATAAAGCCGAAAAATCCATATAGCCCTGTGTTGCCGCTCTTCCATCCCAATACCGAGATCAGGGAAAGAAGGGATAACCACCCTAAGTAATTCATTCTTTTCATCATGCTCCTCCTTTATGTGGTGTAATTCGCTCTTTATGTTATAAATATACCTCATTCAGAAGCAAATGTCAAGAACTTCTTGTATTGCCAAATAGCATAATATATGTGAAAATAGGTTACAGGTCATACCATGGCGTGTATTTACCGCATGGCCGCATAAACTGTAACATTAAGAGACTTTACAAAATCGGAAAGGAACAGTACTATGATTCTAAAAAACGGTTTGATTATGGATCCAGACACCAATACATCGTACAAAGCAGACCTGTGCATCCGGAACGGTATCATTGAGAAGGCCGGTCCGGACCTGGCTGCTGCCCCCGGAGAGGAATACCTGGACACGGAAGGCTTTGTCATTGCCCCGGGGCTGATTGATACCCACACACATTTCCGGGATCCCGGCTTCACCCATAAGGAAACGCTCCACACCGGCGCCCTTGCGGCGGCAAGAGGCGGATTCACATCCGTGATCTGCATGGCAAATACGTCCCCTGCGGTGGATTCTGTTCCTGTACTGCGGGATATCCTGGAACGTGCAAAACAGGAAAAAATCCGGATCTTCCAGGCCGGCACTGTTTCCCGGGGCCTGAAAGGACAGGTCATGACGGACATGCCCGCGCTCAGGGAAGCCGGCGCCTGCGGTTTTACGGATGACGGGATTCCCGTCACCAATGCCGCATTCTGCTATGAGGCTATGAAGGCCGCCGGAAAGCTCCATGTCCCTATCAGCCTCCATGAAGAGGATCCCGCGTTTATCCGGAATAACGGAATCAATCACGGAGACATTTCCCGACAGATGGGGCTCTATGGCTCTCCTTCTATCGCTGAGGAATCTCTTGTGGCAAGAGATTGTATGCTGGCACTGCGTTCCGGCGCACATGTGGTCATACAGCATATCAGTTCCGGATATTCCGTAGAGCTTGTACGGGCGTTCCGGGCAATGGGCGCGAAGCTCCACGCTGAAGCGACCCCGCACCATTTTACTCTGACAGAAGAGGCAGTCTCCGCCCACGGCGCCCTGGCTAAAATGAACCCTCCGCTGCGCAGGGAGGAAGACCGGCAGGCAATCATCCGGGGACTGTCCGACGGCACAATCGACATCATTGCCACGGACCATGCCCCCCACAGCGCTGAGGAAAAAGGTAGGCCGTTCCCTGACGCCCCCAGCGGCATCATCGGACTCGAGACAGCCTTAAGCCTTGGGATCACGTCGCTTGTCCGGCCCGGTCATCTTACTCTGATGCAGTTATTGGAAAAAATGACCATAAACCCGGCCCGCCTCTACGGCCTGCCCTACGGGAAAATCATGCAGGGCGGCCCGGCGGATCTTGTAATCTTCGACCCGGAAGAGCGTTGGATACCGGACAGTTATCTTTCCATGTCCTCCAATTCTCCGTTTACAGGATCCGAATTGTATGGAAAGGTAAAATATACCCTGTGCGGCGGCAGGACCGTATACTCAGACCTGCAAGGGTAACGTACAAAACTCCATAAACACTTTTCATTTCCTTTTTGATTTCTTAATAATTTTTCGAGTTCTTTAATGAAATGAAAACACTTTGGACACATTTTTCTATTATACTAAATGTCAGATAGTTGAAAAACAACTATCTCCCCCCTCATAAAGTTTTGGACATCCGGGGCGGTAACCCCGGATTCCGCACTTTTACTCTCATTCCTTTTTAGATAACTATTAGAAAGAAGCTCCTGACGGAGCTTCTTTCTGTATGTGCATTTATTTCCGCGAAGCAACGAGCCAAGTAGCCATGCTTGCATGGATATTTGACTTCATTACTGGTCAAAGCAATTTTACTTCAGCCCTATATTGAGCAGTTCTTCAACATCATCCATCTCCCGCACGATCGCCTGATGGCGTTCCTGGAAGAGAAGTCCCTTGTTATAACGGAAATACTGGTCGCACCCATATTCTTTAATAAACCATACACTATAATAATTTGCATTCAGTTCCGTGATCAGAGCCACCATTTCCTGACTCTCTCCGAATGCATCCTCCATAAAGTCAAATACATGGGTCAGTGTTTCAGATGTACGAATGATCAGCGCTTCCCGTGCATCCGCCTCTTTTTGAAACATAGCCTTCACCGTTTCAAATTCCGTATTTTCCGCGGCCGGCGTCCTCTTATTTAGAGAAAACCTCTCCAATGCGGCAATGACCCTTTTCAGGATGATCTCGTCCTGCCGGGTCAGCAGTTCTTTCCGTTCCAGTTCTTTCAGATCCTTCTCCGCACGGTACAGTTCATCCTCGATTGATGAGTGGATCCGGCTTCTGCCGGATTCTCCCTCCGTCAGCTGATCCCGGTAATGGAGCAGATATTCATACAATCTGGTAACATATGAATCGAACAGGAAGCATTCCGTAAAAAGTTCACTAAGCTTTCCGTTGAACAGGCTGACGATCTTCAAATGTTCGTCAAACGCTGCCGCCTTCACTTTCTGCAGGACTGCAGTATTCCATTTTCCCCGCAGGATATCCTCCACCCCGTAATCCGCCTGGTATTTGTGGTAAAGCTCCAGGTAATTCGCAAAATCCCTGGCAATCCTGGGATGCTGGATATACTGGGATATGACCTCCCGGTCCGCCTTTTTTCCCAGACTTTCATAGACCTGGATAAACTGGGACAAATCCTCCCATCCCCTGGCCGTGGCAAAACACTTTCCATCCACAGTCGTTTCCACCTTATAGAAATTTTGTTTCCGCAGCTCCAGATAGGAAATGACTGCCGGGTGGATTCCCTGCCTGTAGGCATACTCCTTCCAGACGCCGAAATGCTCTTCCACATCGATTTTTTTCAGCCTGTCCAGCGTCACTACATCAAAATCCCGCACCGACTTGTTGTATTCTGGGGGATTTCCTGCCGCAACAATGATCCATCCCTCCGGCACCTGCTGATTACCGAATGTTTTACCCTGCAGAAACTGCAACATGGTCGGAGCCAGTGTCTCCGACACACAGTTGATCTCATCTATAAACAGGATTCCCTCCCGTATACCGGTCTGCTCAATCTTTTCATACACAGAAGCAATGATCTCGCTCATCGTATATTCCGTGATTGAAACGGTCTTTCCCCCATAACTTGTTTCCCTGATAAACGGGAGTCCCATTGCACTCTGTCTGGTATGGTGAGTGATCGTATATGCTACCAGTCCGATGCGGCATTCCTTCGCGATCTGATCCATGATCTGCGTTTTGCCGATTCCCGGCGGCCCCATCAGAAGGATCGGCCTCTGGCGTATGGCCGGAATCCGATATGCCCCGAACTCATCCTTCGCCAGATACGCCTCTATGGAGTCCTTGATTTCCTGCTTTGCCCGTTTGATATCCATTTACCACAACTCCTTTATCATTCAAAACCATGAAATTTTTTATACCTATTATATGTGATTTAAATCAAAATATCAAATAGGAGGCTCCCGGGTGTGAACAGTAAACCATAAAAGAATTGACTCCCCCTTTTATTTCCTGTTATAATATTAAATGTTAAAGTACCTTTAATAACTTATATTAACTTTAAAGAGGTTGTGTCTATGTATTATACGATCGGAGAAATGGCGAAAAAGCTGCATGTAGCGCCTTCCAAGCTGCGCTATTATGACAAAGAAGGACTTCTTCCCTTTGTGGAGCGTTCCAAGGGCGGCATCCGTATGTTCAGTGAAGGGGATTTTGAATGGCTTTCCATCATCGAGTGCCTGAAAAAAACGGGTATGTCAATCAAGGATATCAAGACCTTTATCGGCTGGTGCGCAGAAGGCGATTCCACCATTGAGCAGCGGCTGGAGCTGATCGAACGCCGGAGAGACGCCGTAATCCTGCAGATGGCACAGGTTCAAGAGACGCTTGATACACTGAACTATAAAAAGTGGTACTATGAAACCGCCCGTGAGGCCGGCACCTGCTCCGTACATGATATGATCACAATGGAGGAGATACCGGAGGAATACCGGGCGATCAAGGAGCGGCTGGAGGGATAGACGTTTACAGTTCAAAACGCTTTTTCTTTATCTCCGGAAACCGCCGATGCTTCTCATTCATCAGGAGGCTGAGCGTTTCCGTTTTCCCTTTTTCCGAAGCTTCTTCAATCGCTTCCTCCAGAGAGGCCCGGCTCCACAGTTCCTGATTTGACATGCACCGGAAATATTCTGATCTTTCCCGGCTGACCAGATACCGGGCCGTTTCCGCGGGATGCTCCCGCACGTAGGTTTCATACATTTTTCTGTACTCCTCCGTCAGGCCGCAGGGACCGGTCAGGCGGGAGAATACCATATCGTTCAGAACCTCCGGTTTCTCCTGAGCTGCTGCCAGAGGAAACAGGCTGTCATATTTCCGGTAATCTATCTCCCGGCTGTAAAAGCACTGACGGTAATTGTTCCCAATTCCGTGGTGCTGGGTAAATAAGATCCGTGCAGGCGTATTTTCCACGGCCTCCTCATAATGTTCAGGGAAAACCAGCCTCACGGCCTGCACTTCTTCGTGCGTATCGGCGCCTTCATGCAAAAACAGCACATCCATCCGCTGCCACAGTTCGCCCAGAATTTCCTTCACACAGGATTTCTTTCCCCGCTTCAAATGAACCGTCAAAAACTCCAGATTCCCGCATCCGGTAAACGCGCCGCTCCCAAGGCGTACCAGAGAATCCGAAAATTCCAGCCTGTTCAGCATTTTGCAGTTATAAAAAATGTAGTTTCCAATCTCTTCTACCGTATCTGGAAATATGACCTCCTCAATCTCCTCCCCTGCTAAAAGCCTTTCATTTTCTCCGAACATGATGTCCTCCGGGCTCTCGTAGACAAGTATGTCTGTGTCCTCCTTCCCTTTTTTTGCTGAAAATGCATATGCGGCCACCTTTTTTACGGGATATCTGCCGATCTGTTCCGGCAGAACCACTTTGGAGATCGTTCCCCTGCAGCGTATGATCTCCGCAAAATCGTCCCGGATTCTATAATCTATTTTCATAATACTGATTCCTTTCTGCTCTTTACTATCTTCAAACAATTTTATTTTACCAGCAAACGGTAAGTTTGTCTGTGAAAAATTTCCGGCTGTGCGGTTGGAATTTTTTCCGCCTGTACGGTTGGATGCTCTTTGAGCATCCAACCCACCTCATTCATTCGTAAAATCCGTGCTTCGCACTTTTGTGCCTGTTAACGCAGTCACATTTTACTCATTAAAGAGGTAGGCTGCTAATCCGAAGTCGCATTTTCGCTGCAATAAATTGCATAAAAATGTGACTTCGGATTGCAACCGTACAGGTGGAAATATTTTTATTTTGTCACCTTCCTGTCACTTTCATTTGTTATGATAACCCTACACAGGGCTGACGAGATTTTTGCATCAGAAATCAGCCTCACAGAAAGGAGAATTTTATCTTATGGAAATACTGCGCTGCAGCCAACTGACGAAAACATATAAGACCGGCTCCAACCAGGTGATCGCGTTGGACCATGTGGACCTATCGCTGGAAAAGGGGAGCTTTACCGCCATTGTAGGGGCGTCCGGCTCCGGAAAATCCACGCTGCTCCATCTGCTGGGCGGAGTAGACCGTCCCACCAGCGGGAATATTTATATTGAAGGTACGGATATTTCCACGTTGAATATGGAAGAACTTGCGGTTTTCCGCAGACGTAAGGTCGGGCTCGTATACCAGTTCTACAACCTGATCCCCACCCTGAATGTTCGGAAAAATATTCTTCTTCCTGTACTTCTGGACGGAAGGAAGCCGGACGAAGCCCGGTTCGAGCAGATCGTAAACACCCTGGGACTCTCTGACCGGCTGTCCCATCTGCCAAGGGAGCTCTCTGGAGGCCAGCAGCAGAGGGCTGCCATTGCACGCAGTCTCATTTACCAGCCTGCCATCCTGCTGGCCGATGAACCTACAGGAAATCTGGACCGGCGCAATTCTGAAGAAACGATTGAACTTCTAAAACTGTCCAACCAGCGATACGGCCAGACCGTGCTCCTGATCACCCATGACGAAAAAACGGCGCTCATGGCAGGCCGGATCTTAACACTGGAGGACGGGAAAATTGTCAGAGATGAGGTGATGTCCTGATGCAGGTGATACGTGAATATGTTTTCAGCAGTCTCCGCAGAAACAAGTATACCAGCGCTGCCATCCTGGCGGCCCTGTTTTTGATGACCACTCTGCTGTCCTCCTTCTGCGCCATGGTGTATACCATGTGGGCGGACGATGTATTTCTGAATAAATGGTATGACGGGGATTGGCACGGGGAACTCTTTGACAACAGCTATGGCAGGGATTTGGAAAAAATCGAAAACTACGCTTCGGTTTCCGCCGTCATGATCAAGGGCTCCTGGGAGGTGGCAAAGGTCAGCGACAGCGGAAGGCGCCGGTATATCATCCAGCGCCCTGCCACGGAGGAATACTGGAACTCCATGCCTGAGCAGCATTCTATCCTGGAGGGGCGTCTGCCCGAAACAGACTCGGAGCTGGTCCTGTCGAAACAGTATTTTGAAGACCATCCCGACGCAAAGCTGGGAGACACCCTGACTCTTCCCGTAGGGGAACGCATTTATAACGGGGAGGTCTGCATGGAAACAGATATCTGGCGGGAGGGGGAAACATTCCGTCAGACCGGTACCAAAACCTATACGCTGGTGGGAATCATGGATGCAGCCACATCCTCTGCTGTTCCGGCCTATAGCGGCATGAGCTATATGAGCCGGGAATCAATCGAACCGGAAGATTCCATCACGGTCTATCTCCGGTTTGACCCCATGCGGAGCACTTACCGGGAGCTTCCCGCGCTGGCCGAATCCATAGGATATGAAAAGGATGAATACGGGGATTATCTTCTGCGGTATAATACCAGACTGCTGGCGGATTATTTTATTGTGCCGCCGGAACAGACTTTTTCCATTGAAATGCTGGCGGTCCCGCTGATGTTTCTGGTATTTGCCATGCTGATCGTGGGAGTATTTGTCCTGATCATCCACAATGCTTTTGCCCTGTCGCTGAATGAGAAAACAGCCCAGTTCGGTACTCTCGCCTGTGTCGGCGCGTCGCCTAAGCAGATTCTCTCGGCAGCTGTCTCAGAGGCCCTGATCCTGGTGATTCCGGTCCTGCCCTTCGGTCTTGCCGCAGGGTGGTTTGTCAATATCCAGCTGTTTGCAAATATCAATGCGCACAATGACATCGGACGCTCGGCACCGGATATCCTGCCGGTGTTCGGACTGCCCTCCGTCCTTCCCGCCCTCCTGCTGTCCCTGCTGACAGCCTGCCTGTCGGCACGGATTCCGGCGAAGAAGCTGGCCAGGGCATTGCCTATAGAAATCATAAAACAAGAGGAAGCCATCCGGCAGTCCAGTAAGAAAAAAAGAAGAAATGGTCAAAGGCGGCTCAGCCGCCTGAAAGGGCATATACGCAGGCCGTCCCGCGCACCGTCGGCCTCCCCGCTTGGAGGGATCATCGGGGAGTTGTCGGCAAATTCCCTGGCCCAGAGAAAGCACTCCTACCGGGCTGCTGTCCTGTCCCTCTGCATGTCCTTCCTTTTGCTGACCACCTTCCTGTATGGATTTACGATCAACGACGCTTCCAATACCATACTCCGGGAGCAGTCCCTGCAGGATGAGCACATCCAGATATCAATCAGCGACGGGCGGGAACCGGATCCGGAATTTCTGGAAGATCTGGTCCAGGTTCCGGATATTGGGCAGGCCGCTGTCTATAATAATCTGACCTGTGCCGTCTGGGTCTCGGCGGAAGATGCCTCTCCGGATATCCAGGAGCGTTTCGGCGGCTTTGACGGAGTGATCAGCAAAAATAAATATTCTCTCATTAAACGGGACGGACGATACCGGATGCGGACTGCACTGATCGGCCTGGAGGAGCACTGCTTCCGGGAATACTGCGGCAGGCTTGGCATTGACCCGGACCCTTATCTTGCAGATCCCGGCCAGGCGCTGGTCTACAACTATACCCGTGATCCGGAGGCAAGTACCCGGAGGCATCCAGTGAACTGCGGACTTTTGGATCTGGAACAGGGGCAGACACTGGATTTTACAGAACATGCCTATGACGAAGACACCGGGGACTACACATTTTCCCTGAAGGTAGGAGATCTGGTGGATGCCCTTCCCTGCGCAAGCCTTTACAAGGCGTCACATTTTACGCTGACTGCTGTCATGCCGCTGCAGCATGTCCTGGATATCAGCGCTTTCTGCAGCGAGAAACGCCATTACAGCGCGCAAAACCTCAATGGAAACTTCCTGGTCAGCGGCGAGGGCGTTCTATCTGATTCCAAGATTGAGAAAGTCTCCCGGCAGATGGAACATATTGTTTCTTACTATTATGGGAGCGGAGATTATGTGTTTACAGACGTGATCGACCACAAAAAAATGACAGCTGATATGAAGGAATCCTGGAATCTGATCATTGCCTTCCTGACCGCGTTTCTGGCAGTGATCGGTCTGTCCAATGTGTGGGCGGCTATTTCGGGAAACCTGCGGCAGCGCAGCCGGGAGTTCGCCATGCTGAAATCCGTCGGATTGTCCAATCGGCAGCTTAAGGACATGCTGTTCCTGGAAGGGGTGACACTGGGACTCAAGCCGCTGCTGTGGAGCCTCCCCTTCCAGATCATATTCGTGTCCGTATTCCTGCGGCTCAGTGAAGTAACTCTGATCGAATACCTGCCCTTCGCGCCGCTGGGCATCATCCTGGGATATACGGCGCTGATCCTTCTGGCAGTCCTCGGCGCGTATCTGATCGGCATCCGAAGGATCCGGAAGGAAAATATCATCACAACGATCAAAAATGATACCTTATAACAGGCCGAATGGCCATGATGGGGTGCCCTTTGGGCATACCTTATAAAAGGCCGAATGGCCATGATGGAAATGTTTTACCGATAGAACCGAAGGATAAAGCAGGCATGTCCATCCCTCGTATTTTTCGCATAGATATGCCCGTCCTGCTGCTCTATGATCAGCTTTGCAAGTGCAAGTCCGATCCCTGCACTGTCTTTTTGAGCGTTTTCTCCCCGGTAGAAGCGTTCAAAAAGATGGGGCAGGTCTTTTTTACTGAATCCTTTTCCGCTGTCCGTGAACCGGATTTCCATGTACAGGGGATTGTCCTCCCAGATGATCCGAATCCGGCCTCCTGACGGGGTATGCTCCGCACAGTTCTTGATCACATTGAGAATGGCTTCCTCCGTCCACTGCCGGTCCGCCCGAATAGACACAGGTTCTCCGGAAAGTTCCAGCCGGATCTCTCGGTTCTGCAGCAGTTCCCGAAGAGGCTTTGCCGCACCGTCCAGCAGTTCCTCCATATCCAGAGTTTCCGGCTCGTACCGGATCGTATGGGATTCCAGCTTTGCCAGGGACAAAAGGGCCTGGACCAGATTCTGCAGCCGATGGATCTGCAATGTCAGACGCTGCAGACATTCCTTCCCTTCCTCCGTCTCCTGCTCCTCCAAAAGCTCTGTCATCAAAAGCATAGAGGTGATCGGAGTCTTTAACTGGTGGGCCACGTCCGCAATCCGCCTTGACAGCACCTCATGGTTGCGCACCGCCTCTTCCTTCGTGCTTTTTAGTTCCATGACCGCTTTATAGACTCCATCCTCCAGACGTGAAAACATGTCTTCCCTGCGGCGGAGCACGGCAGCTTCGCCGCGCTCCGCCGCCAGAAGATACCGGGTCAGTTCTTCAATGCGCTGCTCCTGCATCCTCCGTTCCCTCACCTTTTTCCAGAATACGCACCATCCTGCAGTTTCTGACAGAACAATGCAGATTCCCAGTGTAAAGGGAAGGTATCTCCACAGATGTCCCCATGTACGATAACCGTATTCACGCAGAAATGCCTCTCCTGCATCCCTGTTCCTGGGGCTGCGGTTCTTGGCTGCGGCCGCAAGGACTTTTCTCGCTGTATTCTTCTGAATATTTCCTCCCTGCTTTTCCGTTTCCCGCTGTGGTTTCTCCGAGTCCCCGGACTCTAATTCCGCCCTCTCCCACACATTCCCGCCCTGTTCCAGCACCGCGCCTGCAAATTCTGAAAAACTGCGGTACTCCTGATATGTCACAGCCAGCGCGAGCAAAATCCCGGCTGCAGCTCCGGGCAGAAGCCAGCTTATGCATGTCCTGATGCCAGACATTTTACAGGCGGCACATCCTCTTCCCCATGCATCTGCCTTCATTCCCGGATATTTGGGATTCCGCCCCGCTTCTTCACAAGAACCCTTTCCCCTGTCATCATGCCCCATCTCCTGCCTCCTCCATCCGATAGCCGATTCCGCGGATCGTGGCGATACATCGGGTATTGTTCAGCTTTTCCCGAAGCCGCTTAACCGTCACAGTCAGCGTATTGTCATTGACAAAGTTTCCTTCCGAGTCCCATAGCTTTTCCAGGATCAGACTACGGGGCAGAGTACGCCCTTTATTTTCCATCAGGATCAGCAGCATCCGGTATTCCAGGGCGGTAAGCGTAATCTCCTGTCCGTCCAGAAGAACCTGCATTTTTTCCTGATTCAGGCTGATATTCCCACAGACGAACGATGTCTCCGTCTCCCCCTGTGCTCTCCGGAGCACCGCCGCGATCCGGGATTCCAGGATCGCAATATGAAAAGGCTTTGTCACATAATCGTCCGCGCCCATATCCAGCCCCTTCGTAATGTCCCTCACTTCATCGCGCACCGTCAGAAAAATAATGGGCGTATCGCACCGGGCCTTCACCCATGTACAAAATTCATATCCGGTTCCGTCGGGCAGATTCAGATCCAGAAGCACCAGTGCAAATGCAGCGGAAAACAGTTCCTTCGCATCCGCAAGGCTGGAGCAGGCACTGATCTCATATCCTTTCTTTTCCAGTGAGACACGGATTCCAAATGAAATCGTATCATCATCCTCTACCAGTAATATTTTTGACATCCGCATCTCCTTTCATGATCAAAGCAGCAGGCCAAAGTCCGTCTGCAATGCACAGTATCCTGTGTTGTCAGCCGCCTCCAGAGCGTTCTGATATCCCCCGTCCTCCTGCGCGTCTTTCTGCATTTCACTATAGCATGCCGCCGTAAAATACACAAGAAAAAGCGCTGCTGTTTTGAATCGCTGCTCTTCTATGCAAAATATATTATAAAATCTTTTCGATTTTCCTGCAAAAAAAGGTAACTTATGTTATAATGAATTGCGCTGATGCAAAGACAGGCCATCCATCTTCTTACGAAGGTCGGCGGCTGATAAAATGTTCGTTAATTTGAAAAGAAAAGGAGTGTATAGCAAATGGATATTACAAACGATATCAGATACGTAGGTGTCAATGACCATGAGGTAGATCTGTTTGAGGGACAGTATGTTGTGGAAAACGGCATGGCTTACAATTCTTATGTGATCCTGGATGAGAAGACCGCAGTCATGGACACTGTGGACGCCCATTTCACCCACGAATGGCTGGACAACGTGGGAGCGGTTTTGGGTTCCCGCAAGCCGGATTACCTGATCATCCAGCATATGGAGCCGGATCACTCTGCCAATATCGCTAATTTTATGCAGGTATATAAGGATACCAAGATTGTTTCCTCTGCAAAAGCATTTGTGATGATGAAGCAGTTTTTCGGCACGGATTATGAGGACAGGCAGATCGTTGTAAAGGAAGGAGACACCCTTTCTCTCGGAAAGCATGAGCTTTCTTTCGTTGCCGCACCCATGGTACACTGGCCGGAGGTTATTGTGACCTATGACAGCTATGATAAAGTTCTGTTCTCAGCAGACGGCTTCGGAAAGTTCGGCGCTCTGGATGTGGAAGAGGACTGGGCATGCGAGGCACGCCGCTACTACATCGGAATCGTCGGAAAATACGGCGCACAGGTGCAGAATCTTCTCAAAAAAGCATCCGGGCTGGATATCCAGACCATCTGCCCGCTGCACGGGCCTGTCCTGAAGGAGAATCTGGGCTACTATCTGGGCCTGTATCAGACCTGGTCCTCCTACTCCGCGGAGACTGAGGGGATCATGATCGCGTATACTTCGATTTATGGAAATACAAAGAAAGCGGTAGACGCTCTGGCAGCAAAGCTCACCGCCAAGGGCTGCCCGAAGGTTGTTGTAACCGACCTTGCCCGGGAAGACATGGCTGAGGCCGTAGAGGATGCATTCCGTTACAGCAAGCTGGTTCTCGCTACTACTACCTACAATGCGGGAATCTTCCCATTCATGCGGCAGTTTATCGATCATCTGACCGAGCGGAATTTCCAGAATCGGATCGTCGGACTGATCGAGAATGGTTCCTGGGCGCCTCTGGCCGCAAAAACTATGAAGAACATGCTGGAAGGCTGCAAAAAGCTGACCTTTACCAAAACCACTGTACAGATCAAGTCTGCCCTGAACGATGAAAGTAATGCACAGCTGGAAGCTCTGGCAGAAGAGCTTTGCCGCGACTATCTGGCGCAGCATGACGAAACCGCGGATAAGAATGACCTGACCGCACTGTTCAAGATTGGGTATGGTTTATATGTGGTAACCTCCAACGACGGCAAAAAGGATAACGGCCTGATCGTGAATACCGTATCCCAGGTGACCAATACACCGAACCGGGTTGCAGTCACGATCAATAAGGATAACTATTCCCACCATGTGATCAAACAGACCGGCATCATGAATTTGAACTGCCTTTCTACAGACGCGCCGTTCAAAGTATTTGAAACCTTTGGTTTCCAGAGCGGAAGAACTGCGGATAAATTCGCGGACATGGAACCGCTGCGCTCTGACAATGGACTTGCATTCCTGCCGAGATACATCAACTCCTTCATGTCACTGAAGGTCGAACAATATGTTGATCTGGATACACACGGAATGTTCATCTGTACCATTACGGAGGCACGTGTCATTTCAAATGTTGATACAATGACTTATACTTACTATCAGAATCATGTAAAGCCAAAGCCGCAGACCGAAGGCAAGAAGGGTTTTGTGTGCGTTGTATGCGGTTACATCTACGAAGGCGACGAACTGCCTGAGGATTTTGTATGTCCGCTCTGCAAGCACGGAGCTGCGGATTTCGAGCCTATTGAATAATCTGCCCGGGTGTGGAAGGGCAGGGACTTTACATCGTTTTGAAGTAAGTCCCTGCCCTTATTTTTTAACTGAGGTATACTTATGAAAAGAGAATCACAACTTGCCAATCAGATTACGGAAGGAATCATCTGGAAACAGCTTCTGATCTTTTTCTTTCCGATCGTATTCGGTACCTTCTTTCAGCAATTGTACAATACGATAGATACTGTCATCGTAGGACATTTTATCGGAAAGGGAGCTCTCGCCAGCGTAGGAGGCTCCTCCACCCAGATCGTCAATCTGGTCGTCGGATTTTTTACCGGGCTTTCCTCCGGTGCTTCCGTCATCATTGCACAGTTTTACGGCGCCAAAGACGAACGATCTGTACAGGAAAGCCTGCATACAGCCTATGCCTTTTCTATACTGGGCAGCATTGTGATCTCGATTCCCGGTGTCCTGCTGGCTCCCCAAATGCTGAGATGGATGAATACGCCGTCTGAACTAATTCAGGATTCGACTTTGTATCTGCGGATTTATTTTGCAGGAATCCTGTTTGTCTTTATTTTTAATGTTGGCTCCAGTATCCTGCGTGCCATCGGGGATTCCAAGCATCCGCTGTACTATCTGGTGATCTGCTGTCTGCTGAATATCATCCTGGATATTCTGTGTGTCGTCTGGCTTGATATGGGTGTCGCAGGTGCGGCTGCAGCTACTTTTTTTTCACAGGCTGTCAGCGCGGCTCTCGTTACGAGAAAGCTGATGATATCCGGAGGGATCATGAAATTATCCCTGAAAAAACTGCGTTTCCATGCAAATGTGCTGAGATCCCAGCTGCGCATCGGTATGCCCGCCGGCTTCCAGTCCATCATGTACAGTCTTTCCAACGTCATCATTCAGACTGCTTTGAATAATTTTGGAACAGATACGGTCGCCGCGTGGTCCGTATATGGTAAATTGGATGCTGTTTTCTGGATGATCAGCGGCGCGATCGGAATTTCTATCACGACATTTGTAGGACAGAATTTCGGCGCGCGCAAATACGACCGGGTGAAGAAAAGCGTCCGGGTCTGCCTGGGGATCGATACTCTGATATCGGTCGTTCTGGTTGTTTTCTTTTTACTGCTGCGCAATCCGCTGTTTGCTATTTTTACGAATGATCCGGATGTAATCCGGATTGGATGTGAAATGATGGCATTGATCACGCCCTGTTATATGTTCTTCATCTGTATTGAAGTGCTGTCCGGCGCGCTGCGCGGTATCGGCGATGTGATCATTCCTACGCTGATCACGCTGGGAGGCGTCTGTATCTTCCGAATCCTGTGGCTGATCGGAGCACTCAGGATCCGGCCTACGGTAGGCGCGATCATACTCAGCTATCCGGTGACCTGGCTGATCACATCCATATTGTTCATCATATATTATTTACATCGCAAGAAGAGAATCCTGATTGGATAGCCTGGCTCTGCCCGGCAGAAAAGATTCTTTTTCCTGCGGCCGGTTTCATACAGAACATCTGCCGCCGGCGGCTTTTCTGCATATGACGGTAGCCAAAAAGACCTCCGCTCATGATTGGACGGAGGTCTTTTCAAGTTCCATTTTTTATCTCATCTTGAAGATCGGACGGATTTTCTTATAGATGATGAATACGATCAGGGATACCAGCGCACCTTTTAACAGGTTAAACGGTACTACTGCAAATATCACAAATGTCGTCAGGCTGGTGATGTGGGAGTTCACAGCAGTCCCCATCCCTACCAGGGCATCAATCGGCATTCCGAATGCCGCCCCATAAGCCGGAAGCAGGATAAACGCGTTGATAAAGCAGCCTGCGACCGTCATAATGACTGTACCTGTGAGCATACCGATGAGAGCACCCTTTCTCGTGTGATTTCTTTTATAGATGATTCCTGCCGGAACACACAACGCACATCCGATCACAAAATTCGCCGCCTCTCCGACGCCCGCAGTCGCGGTTCCGTTGATGACGAAATTCAGCAGGATCTTAACAAACTCAATGGCTGCTCCTGCCAGAGGTCCCATCACAAAGCATCCGACCATAACAGGGACTTCGCTGAAGTCTATCTCATAAAAGGACGGTGCGAATGGAAGCGGGATCTCAAAAAGCATCAATACGATCGCAATTGCGGACAGCATGCCGATCTGCACGATGGTACGGATATCTGTCTTTGATTCTTTTCTTGCTGCTACATTTGTCTGTGTACTCATGTTACTTCTCTCCTTTAAAATAATGATAAATTGCAGCCGTTCCGGAAACTTGCCGTTCCCTTAGCCGCCGTATTTTAAAAAGAAAGAATCTCTTCATGGAAATCCTGTCACATTCTACACCGGATCGAATCAAGATATGTATTTCTCCCGGGCTCTGCAAAAAGCCCGAAGCAATCTCCGAACCTGACAAGGCAGAGAACAGCTTTTCTTCCGCATTTACAGCATATAAAAACCCCGGAAATAATCCGGGGTCTGATTCTATCCACGCTTTTTATGGCACAAATTTCTTCTCTCATCCAGACTTTACTGTCGGTACTGGAATCCCCTCTGTATATGAGAGTCACCAGTTCAGCCGCCGAAGCGGGTCGCGGACTATACCGCCGGTTGGGAATTGCACCCGACCCCGAAGAATTCATTCTTTTTACAAAAAATATTATAACTCATTACAGCCTCAATTTCAAGGCCTTTTTTCAGCCTTAACAATGTTTCCGTCCTTCCATTCTATTTCAATTTCCTGGTTCCCGCGGATTCTCAGCCCACGTACATACCCGTTTTTCCATTTGGATGGAATCGCCGGCAAATACTGGATTTCCTCGGTATGGCTTTGTACGAGCATTTCCGCCATTCCGGCTGTAAACCCGCAGGCTCCGTCGATCTGAAGCGGACGTGCACAGAACAGATTACTGAATACCCCGCCGTTGTCATATGATATTTCATTTGATTCTGTTAATTGCAGAAACTGACGCAGCTGCTCTGCTGCCTGCTCTCCGTCTCCCAGGCGGGCATATATCCCTATTTTCCATGCTCTGCTCCAGGGAGTGCTTTTATTTCCCCTTCTCTCAAGAGCTATTCTTGCCGCTGCCGCCAGTTGCGGGGACGCATCCGGTGTAATTTCATTTCCCGGGTAAAGTCCGTACAGCATCGACAAATGACGGTGCTCCGGATCATTTTCTTCAAAATCCTCATACCATTCCTGGATCTGCCCGTTTTTTCCAATCTGATCATCTGGAATCCGCCTCAGCGCCTGACGTACCTCTTCTGCAGATACAGCATCCGGATACCCCAGTGCCTCTTCTGCCCTGAGATAATTGGAAAAGAGTTCCCGCAGGATCTGATTATCCATTGTGCAGGAATAATACATGCCATGACATTCACCGTCATACACAAATAAATTTTCCGGGGACGAAGAAGGACAGGTCACAAGTTTTCCATCGTGCTCTGCCAGAAAATCCAGATAAAACAGCGCGCATGATTTCATCAGCTGGTACGCATAATCCCGTAAATAACTTTGATCCCCTGTAAATGCATAGTGTTCCCATATATGCTGGCAAAACCATCCTCCCGACATCAGCCAAAATGACCACGGAAGAACATCCGTATCCTTTTTTCTGGATCCCACTGCTGTTGTATGCCTCCACAGATCAATATTGTGATGCGCAGCCCATCCCCTGCAATGATAGTTTATTTTTGCTGTTTCTTCTCCTGCCCTGGCAGTTTCTTCTATAAACTTCCAAAGCGGTTCTGTACATTCGGAAAGATTCCCTGTCTCTGCTGCCCAATAATTCATCTGCAGGTTAATATTTACCGTATAGTTCGAGCTCCATCTCGGCCTGATGCTGTCATTCCAGATCCCCTGCAGGTTCAAAGCCTGAGACCCTGCCCGCGAACCAGCGATCATAAGATATCTGCCGAATTGAAATGCCGTGCATAACAGCTCAGGGTCCTCTTCTCCCTCATACAGGCCTTTCATCCTTTCTTCCATATACAATTCTTCATTTTCCGTGTGTCCCAGATCAATTTCCACACGTTCAAATAATTGTTTATGGTCTTCTGTGTGGCGTTCGCTGAGCTCATCATATGAAAACATTACTGCTTTCCGTAATCTTTCTTTTGCTTTGTGTTTAAACTCCGCTTTTGGCTCCTGATCAAAAGAGATGAAACTGTTCGCACTTGTGAGGAGGATTTCTGCCGCGCTGCAATCCGATACTGTTATTCCCTCCTCGGATGCCTTTACAGTACCATCTGTACGGATCTGAAGTCCCACAGCATATTTTATGGCGGGCGTGTCGTCGTAGGTATCATATCGGATCGGTTTTTCCGAAGGATAATAGTCCGGTTCCACTCTGGTTGGACACCATCCGGTCAGCCATATCTGATCTTCTCCCGTTTCTGTCCAATGATGCAGCTGACTGCTGAGTGATATCTGAATCCCTTCTTTAAATCCTTCCTCACAGGCCAGCCGGACCAGGAATACCTGATCCGGATATGAGCAGAATCCGCGGCAGGAATAGTGCCTGCCATTTTTTTCGGCCAATACCTGGCTGACCGCGTTTCCAAGGTCCAGTGTCCTTTCGTAAAACTCAAGCCCGTCGTTCAGCTCCGGAATGGTAAATTCTAAATCTGCCATCGGCATATAAGATTCATTCCAGACTCCGACCATATGCTGATTGATGATTTCGTCACCTTCTTTAAATCGTTTTTGGAAAATAAGCTCACGGACCTTCTGAAGATGAGAATAGACTTCCGGATCATTGTAATTTCCAGGCTTTCCGGACCACAGGGTATCTTCATTCAGCCATATATGCTCTTTTGCAAGATTGCCGAGCATCATAGCCCCAAGTCTCCCATTGCCAAGCGGCATCCCCTTTTCCCATGATTCTGCAGGACGTGCATATCGTAATAAATTTTTCATTTTCATTCACCCATGATCGATAAAATGATATCTCTGTCAGCCTTTCACCGCTCCTCCAACCGTCATTCCTCGCTCGATCTGTTCGCTGAAGATCAGATAGATCACGATCGTCGGAATACTCGCCAGCACCAGACATGCCCCCATCGGCCCCCATTCCGTAGAATGCTGCCCTGTAAATGCCGCAAGACCGATCGGCAGTGTTTTTACCTTTTCGTTACTGATGAAAACAGACGCCACCGTATACTCATTCCATACATTGAGAAAAATAAACGTGACTGCTGTTGCCACCGCAGGTTTTGTCAAAGGAAGGATGATTTTTCGGAATGCCGTAAATACACTGGCTCCATCCATAAAAGCAGATTCTTCCAACTCTTTTGGTATCGATTCAAATGAAGTCTGCAGCACCATACTTGCAAACACCAGATTGAACGCCGTATACGGAATGATCAGAGCAAAATACGTGTTGGAGATCTGCAGCTGTTTTATCAAAATCGCCAGAGGGATGATCGTTACCTGTATCGGTATAAATAACCCGATCGTTACATAGACCGACATTACCCCTTTTAGCTTCCATTTCATTCTAGTCGTCGCATATGCAAACGGCAGTGCCAGAAGCATCACAAAAATAATGGCTGTTGCTGAAACAATGATACTGTTCTTAAAGTAGTTCAGCATATTAAAAGATTCTACCGCAATCTCATAGTTCGAAAATAATGGATTTTGCGGGATACCAAACGGATTGATATAAAAAATCTCTTCATTTGATTTTAATGAATAAAATATCAGATATACCAATGGGTATAAATCAATCACTGCAACGATGCCTAACAGAACCGTAAGAATCGTAATTTTTATTTTTCCACTCTTCATAGCCGCACTCCTCAATTCAAATTTGGATCCACGATCCTTCATGCCATAATACCGTCTCTGTCCTTAAACAGCCTGTTCAAAATCACAGTGGCAGCCAGGCAGAGGATCACCAGCATGACAGCCGATGCACAGCCGTATCCAAATTTTCCTACTGTGAAGGCGTTTCGGAACGTCATGTAGGTCAAAGTATATGTAGATGTCCCCGGACCTCCTTTGGTCAGCAAGTTCATCTGCGCATATGCATTCAGGCCGCCTGTAACAGCGAATACAAAACACATTCGGAAGGTACTTTTCAAAAGCGGTAATACTATGTGGAGATTCATCTTCCAGTTCGTACAGCCGTCAATCCGGGCCGCCTCCAAATAGTCCTCCGGAATCGCTCTTGCCCCGGAATAGATGATCGTAAACTGATACCCCGTATACTGCCATACGTTTACAAATGTGACTGCAAAAATAGCGAAATGCATGTCTGACAGCCAATTCTGGTGCAGATCTGAACCAAGTGCCTCCAGCACCTGGTTGATCAGACCAAATTCCGGATTATAGATCGCCGACCAGAGCTGACATACAACCGTCACAGAAAGTACGACAGGAATAAAATATGCTGTACGGAAAAACTTCTTTCCCTTAATCCTTGGATTGAGCAGTGCAAAGGTCAAAAGTGTCGCTGCCGAAATCTGAAACAGTACCAGAATCACAGCAAAGATCAAGCAATTTGCAACAGACTGATAGAACAGCGGATCCGTAAACAACTCTCTGTAATTATCCAGCCCGCTGAATACCGCCTCATTTATCCCATCCCATTCATAGAAGCTTCTGTAAAAAGTCTGCATGATGGGATAAAAGACAAATACTGTAAATACGGCCAGCGCCGGAAAAGTAAACAGGAATATCGCCTTCTTATCACCTAACATCTTGTTCATTTACTAATCCCCCTTCTATCAGCCTTTCTTTATCACTGTGCTGTATCATTTCAATACTTATTCAACGGTACGTTCAATGCATTTATCAATATTGCTGATAAAGTCTTCTGAAGATTCGCCGACAATAAATTTCTGCATCTCCTCTGTAAATGTGGTCGAAAACTCAGTATTTGTTAAAGTATGGAGAAACTTTCCGCTGAATGTGTAGTTCGGCAGTACCTCCTGCAGCTTTGCAGACACATGATCCAGTTCGGTATCCAATTCCAGTCCCTCCACCTTTAAAGGAGTTTCTACCAGTCCGGTAGTCTCGTAATGGGCAACTTCGCGGTAATATGTGAATAAAAATCCGATTTCTGCAGCAAGGTCTTTATCCTCCGCGCTGTCACTGACCGCCATGCCATTTGTATCTCCGCCGCCCGACATTGCATATTGGTTCGCTGTATCGCCTGGTTCCCCGGTGGGATAAATTTCCATAATGTCAAGGTTCTCTCCCAGTTCTGCAATGGCCTCGGACGTATACCAGCTTCCATCCAGTATCATCGCGGCTTTTCCGCTCTTAAAAAGAGCTGATGCAGTATCGAAATCTGCATTGGTTGAACCTTCCTGGAAAATCCCTTCGTCAATCAGTTCTTTGATCTTTTCAACAGCTTCTGCATATCCCTCATCCGATGCTTTTGCCTCGCCGGTAGAAAGCGCATAAAATCCAGCTTCATTATTTTTCATAGCAAAGGAATCGAAGAAAGCGCCAAGAGGCCACGGTTCCTTTCCGAACATGGACATTGGAGTAATATCCAGCTGACGGAATTGTTTTACAGCCTCCAGCAGTTCCTCATAGTTTTCTGGTACTTTGATGTTGTTATCTTCAAAAAGCTGGCTGTTATAGTACCAGAGAATCGGAGAGATACTCCCGATCGGGAACTGATACACATGTCCGTCTTCTGATACCAGACAGTTCTCCATAATCGCGTCCGTATAATAATTGCCGATATTAAATTCATCTGCATAATCGTCAATCGGAATAATATTCCCGCTCTTAGCCAGTGTCATCAATGTCCCCGAATCAACCAGCAGCAGATCCGGAAGGTCGCCTGCGGCTGCCCTTGTTTTTACTGTCTGGCCGCCGTCCTGAGGATATGCCTCAAGATTTATGGTTACGTTCGGGAATTTCTTTTTAATCTGTTCTACCGCAAAATCAGCCATAGCCGTATTGTCGCCGCCGTAATAGGTCCATATATCAATCTCTGCCTCTGCGTCGCTTCCCTCTATTTCCGGAACATCCGGCACATAAATATCCAGCGTTTCTGTTTCAGGCACGTCTGCTTCTGTTTCTGCGGAATCCGCATTTCCTGTTTCGGAATCACTGCTGCCATTCCCACATGCCATAAGGGAAATTACCATAGCAGATGCAAGCAGCATACTTACAATTTTTTTCTTCATAAAAGGTTCCTCCTAGCCGCTCTGTTTGAGCTGTTATATTTTTGATGCTGTTATATTATCATGTTTTCCCTTCCCGCCCAAAGGATTATTCAGGTATAGATATGTAAAAAACAGGACATCCTGCGCGTCCTGTTTTTTACATGGCTATACCCAAAGAACACATGTTATAGGACGGCCGATTGTCCATAACGTGGTGCCTTTGGGTATACTTTTTTGATCATTGAATTTTGTAAAGTTCACAGACCTTTTGACTGCGCTGCAAATTCTCTGGGTGTAATACCGTAGTATTTACGGAAGCATCGGCTAAAATATCCCGGTTCTCCATATCCGACTTTTTCCGCGATCTCACTGACCGAAAAATTCGTATCTTTTAGCAGTTCCTTTGCCTTTTTCATCCTATATATCGAGAGAAGGCTGCTGACCGTACATCCAAGCTGCCTGGAAACGACCCGCCTTACATAGCTGCTGTCCAAAAAGATCCCTTCTGCGATCTTCTCAACTGTGAGTTCATAATCCTGATAATTTTCTGCAATAAAGTTTTCCACCTGTTGGATAATCTCCCTGCCCCTTTTTGATACATTTCCCCGGAAAGCTTCTTCTGCTTTTCCATAAATGTCCCTGACATATAGAAAGACCTCTGAAAGGGAACTCAGATGATATATCCCGGCATATGGCTCAAAATCATCCCCGTATATCTTTTCAATGCTTCCATTCATTTCTACAACATAGGAGAGGCAGGTAGAAATCATCTCACTGATGATTCCATAAATATACTCAATGGCAAAATTTTCTTTTTTCAGATCCCCCTCCAGCTTTATTATGATGAGGTCCATTTTATCTTTTTCATGTTTTCGCAGCGCACCTAGAAGCTGTTCGCTCAGATCTATATGAAAGTGAAACATTTTCCTTGACTGCAGAGGAAGATCTTCAGCAAAAAGAATACATTCGTTTCCCACAAAAAACTTTTCCCCCAATACACGGACTGCTTCTCCATAAGCTCCGGTAATCTCGTCTTCCCTCTCCACACATTGACTGATTCCCATGGATATTGTATATTTCGTAATGGACCGGACTGCATTCTGGATCTCTTTTAGCTTTTCGAGCAGAATATCTTTTTCTATTTTCCCCTCTGTATTTAGGATGACTACCAGCTGGCCGCCAAAATCCCGAAACAGGATTCTTTGAGGATCAATGAAACCACAGATCTCTCCAGTAATATTTTCAACGATAAACTCCCAAAGCGCAATATCTTCCTGCCGTTTACGCATGACCGGCATAGCGTCCGCTTCCAGCACAACAGCATAAAAGCAGGATTTGCTCCATAAAATATTCCGTTCATGCAGGTTCTTTCTGTGTTCCTCCTCGTCTTCGTCATAAATGCTGTGGATCCAGCGGCGGAGAAGCTCCTCCGTAACGATCTTCTCATCTAAGCGGTGTCTCTGCTTCTCCATACGCTTCATCTTCATTTTTGACATGATCTTTTGAAGGCAGCCTGTCAGTTCCGTTTTCGAAAATGGCTTGAGCAGATAGTCTTCTGCTCCAAGTTTCAGAGCCTTTTTCGCATATTCAAACTCTGAATAACCAGTGATAAATACAATATAGGTCTCCGGTTTTTTCCGCTTGATCTCTTCGGCTGCCAATATGCCGTTCATCCCCGGCATATTGATGTCCAGCAGGACGATATCAGCAGTATCATGACTAAAATATTCCATAACCTCAGATGCATTTTTACAGTTTGCACAAATAGACATGCCCTCTTTTTCCCAATCAATGACTTGCTCCATATATGCCCTGAAATACGCTTCGTCATCGGCAAGCAACACACGAATCATTTCACATTCTCCATAAACTTTATACTTTCGGGATCTTAACCGTAATTTTCGTTCCCGTGCCTTCTTCACTGTCTATCTCTATTGAAGCTGCTTTTCCATAATAGAGCTGGAGCCGGCGCCGAACACTCTTTAATCCAAAATGTCCGCTGTTTTCGTCTTCTTCCTCATCAAGCAGTTCCTGGATCCTGTTGGGATTCATTCCAACACCATTGTCCGAAATAGAAAGGATGATATCGTCTCCCTCTGCCCAGCCTCCTACCTGAATCATGCCGCCTCCATCTTTCATCTTCAGCCCATGATAAATTGCATTTTCTATCAGAGGCTGCAGCGTCAGCTTTACAATCTTATAATCCATAACCATAGGAGAGCAGTCTATTTCAAAATTCATAATGTCTGCATACCGCGCCCTCTGTATATACAGATAATTTTCAATATGTCTGAGTTCCTCTTCTATTGTTATGATTTCCCGGCCGCCCGACAGAGATATCCTGTAAAAATCAGCCAATGCCTTAGTCACAGCAGATCCCTCATGAGCCATATCACTTTCACACATGATATAGATCAGGTCCAGAGTATTATACAGAAAATGAGGCTGAATCTGTGTCTGAATGAGCGCAAACTCATATTTTCGTTTCTGCTCCTGTTCTTCTTCTACTGCTTTTATCAGTCCTTGTATACGCTCTGACATTTTTTTAAACGCCTGAGCCAGTATCCCCACCTCATCTTTTGCATCTGTATCGTATACAGCTGAAAAGTCTCCGCATTTAATATGGTTTGCAGACACTGTCAGCGCATGGATTGGCCTGGTGATCTTTTTCGATAATACAGCGATAAGAATCGTGGCAGTGACTGCAGCGAAGAGGCCGATAAAAATAGTCAGCTTCGCCGTATTTGTGATCCCTCTTGTCAGCTCTGAAACAGAAGTCCCGCTTAACAACGTCCAGCCCAGCTTCTCAATATCTGTTTTTACCATCAGGTAGTCTTCTCCGGCAACGGATAGGATATCCGTTTCCATACTGTTGTTCAGAAAAGAGACAACTTCCCTTTCTTCTATTGGACGTAATAGAGTATCCGCATCTTCATATCCGACGATTCTCTTCTCTTCATCCACCAGCATAAACTCATTTTGATATTCTCCCTCTTTCATCTCCGGAAAGATATCGGAAATCATACTTTCTCTGACATTAATAAAAACAAATCCAATATTCTGCCCGTTTTTCATGCTGATGATACGTTTTCCAACTGTTAATACCGGCTCGTCACTGAAATAATCACGTATTTCCATAGGAAATTGAATGCAGCTTGTCCTGCCGGAAAGGGGAATGCCCGAAACCAGTTCCTGATCCACCTGCTCAGCCGTAGCTTCAATATTTCCCGAACTGCAGATATTGCCGTACATGTCTATAAACAGGATAGAATCTACATCACTAAAGCATCTGGTATCATAGTCAAGCGCCGTAAACAAATTGTTTTTAATTCTGATAAATGAGACTCCGCTGATATCTTCCTTTCCCACTTCCGCATATACTCTGTTGACATCCTGAGTCACCATGTTGGCGCAAGTCTGCAGGTTAGACCGCATAGATTCCAGGCGGACACGGATGATTTCATTTTCATCATGGAAAATCGTTTTTGTTCTGGAAACATTGATATCATATAAGATTTTATACATACCGCCAAGAATTGCCGCCACCAGAAAAACAATCATCGCAGTACAGACTAAAATAAATTTGTACTGCATTTTCATATTCTTAAAGAAATCAGTTAATCTTTTCCTTCGCTTTTCTTTCTGCATGCTTCTGAACACTTTCTGATATTCTCTCTTCGATCATCTCCGCAATTTTCTTGCTTCCTTCTGTGTTAGGATGTACGCCGTCTTCAAAGTATTTTTTCATCTTTTGCGTCATTTGATGCATATCTATGACCGGAACATCCAGCAATCCGGCTGTAAGCTTCTGCATGTCTACAATCCGTTCATGAATGATCTCCGGCGAGACCATGTAATCCCAATACAACTCACCTTCTTTACGCCATGCCGTGGGAGACGTCACAGCATACACGTCCGGCCTTTGCGGAAGGTCCATATATACTGTCAGCAGTTCTCCGTAGGTCCTGCGGAAATCATTGTCGTGTCCGGCAAAATTAGCAATTTTACTGTCGTTGCTTCCGAGCATGATGATCACAATATCCGGCTTAAAGCGAAGGCTTGCCTGATATTGCATGGTGGAACGATATGGGCAGTCTGCAGTATCTAATACACAGAAACCGGATATGCCGAAATTTCGGACTTCTACATCCTCCCCCAGTTTTCGCTGAAGCACCGCAGGATAGCAGTCACTTATGGGATCTGCCGTTCCATAGCCTTCCGTGATGCTGTCCCCTATACATGCAATCCTGATCTTATCCATCCTCAATAACCTCCTGTTCCGTCTGATAATAAAAAGAGCCTGGCTCAGATTATCCTAAATTTCATATTCGCCAGGCCATTTTCTTTATTCTATCTCTTTTTTCCGAAACAAAACAGGATTATTCGTGCATCTAATCATAAAAAACGCGACATATCTACAGATCATTTAGCATAAAACCCACTATCTGTATATTCTCTTCTAAAAAATCCCGAATATCTTTTCACGGAATGATTCGTGCAGCGAGTCGTAATCTGTATATCCGATTGCGCTGTCTTTGAACCGTCTCTTCCATTCGGCACAGATCCTGTCCGCGATCAGCCGGCAGTCCGCGTGCTCTGTCTTAAGAATCGCCGGAAATATATAGTAGATCATGAAGAAGTTGACGTCTGCCTGCGTCCGGGAAGAGATCTTCTTCTTTTCCCCTTTTGCAAACCTGCCTTCCACACATTCCGCCAGGATATCCGCGATCTCATCGGCTGCCTTCTCTTTATCCTGTGCTGCATCCATATGATCCGTCATTTCCCGGAAAAAGTGCTGGTTTTTTCCGAGAAACTGCTGCATATTCTCCTCATATGATTTTTTCTTTAATTTTTTTAACATCAAATCCATATTATCAAACATTGTTACCGCATTTTCTAGCATATGATCCCTCCCGCTGTGCTGACAGTCTTTTGTTTTAACTATACAACAAAAAGTCCGTATCTGACAAGCTCTCTGCAAAAAATATCATAATTCGCAAAAAAGGAGTTACTGTTCACACCCTTTGGGTGCTCCAGTAACAGTATCCAGCCCATTTTAAGTCGCTTTCGGCGAGGGGCTGGATATTATGGCAAATGTTACTTTATTGGCCGGACGCCGTGCAGCAAGTGCACGACACCGTGTGAACAGTAACAAAAAAGGAATCGGCGGACCGATTCCTTTTTATTTGCTCCTGCACATTTGCAGTCACTGTTTACTAACTAATATTTATCCGACTCATTCGAATCTTGATTAGTCGTAAAGGTTAGGAGCGATGTTGTCATCTTCCATGTTGTCTTTGCTGTACCAGTAACCATCCATCGGGATGTCGGATACTTCTTCGCCGTCACAGATCTTAGCCAGTGTGATAACTGCTTCATAACCCATCATCAACGGAGACTGTGTTACAGAACCGATGAGCTGATCGTTCAGGATTGCTTCCTTCTGCGGTGTACCAGCGTCAAATCCAGCACCGATGATACCCTTTTCCGGATCTGTTGACAGCTTGTTCAGAGTCTGATTTGCTGTAATAACACCTTCAGCTGTTGTCTGGTTGGAGCCGAAGATTGCGATCGTGTCGTCCTTGGACATGATCTTCTGAGCCTCTGTGGAAGCCAGGTCTACTGTTGTTTGTGCCGGAACACCAACTTCGATGATAACTTCTGCTTCTTTCTCATCAACTGCGCCTTCTGTTCCGTTTACATAAAATTCGTTTCCAACTACTGCAACCTTCTTGTCTGCGCCGTTGCAAAGCTCAATCATCTTGTCGATGAATCCCTGTCCACGCTGCTGGATGTTAAGTGCTGTTGCATCCTGGTTTACTTCGCCGATACGAACCTTCGCATCTACTGTTGCAGCTTTGATCTTATCTTCGATAACCGGGAAAATGTTCTCTGCCGCTACTGCACCTGCTGCTGCGTTATCTGTTGCTACTGTTGCATATACGGAACCTTCCGGAGCCTCGTCAACACCAGTGTCGAAACATACAACCGGGATACCAGCTTCCAGAGCCTTAGCAAGTGAATCAACTACAGACTTTGTATCACATGCTGCCAAAGCGATTCCGTCGGGTTTCTTCTGGATTGCACTATCCAGCATCTGAACCTGGTCAGCGATATCGGACTCATTCGCCGGTCCGTTTGCTTCTACTTCCACGCCCAGTTCTGCTTTAGCCTGCTCAACACCCTTAATAGCTGCCTGCCAATATGTAGACTGGAAGCTCTTAACGATCATCTGGAAAGAATATCCTTTGTTTCCGCCTTCTGAACTTCCTGCATCATCTGCATCGCCAGCATCTGCGGTATCTTCTGTTGCTGCTCCGCTGTCTGCGTTTCCGGTATCACCACCGTCATTTCCACCGCTGCCGCATGCTGCCATGGAGACCACCATTGCTGCGCTGAGTAAAATAGCTAAAACCTTCTTTTTCATTTTTTTTCCTCCTTTTAATGAGATTTTTTTATATATGAAGTTCTTGCTCGAACAACATATTCTTACTGTTTTTTGCAAACTGCCGTTTTTATTCCTTCTCAGTCTTTCTTCTTTTTCAGAACATCTACCAATACAGCCGCAATCAGCACGATACCAGTAAAAATCTGCTGCCAGTTCGCCTGGAGACCGATAAACGGAAGTCCTACCTTCATCAGACAGATTACGATAACTCCGAGGAAAGAGCCCAGGATCGTTCCTACACCGCCGGATGCGGACACACCGCCTACAATTGCTCCGCCGATAGCATCCAGCTCAAATCCTGCACCGGCACCCGGATAGATCGTCGCATAAGTCGCAGCATACGCAACTCCTGCCATACCTGCAAATAATCCTGAGATCACATATGCCAGTACGTGATAGAATTTGATATTTACACCTGCAAGCCTTGTCGCCTCTTTATTGCTTCCAATGGCGATCGTATAGCGCCCTACTCTTGTATGGTCTAATACAAAGGACATGATCGCTACCAGAATGATCATAAACACGATTCCGATCGGTATAACTGTTCCCTCCGCAGTCACAAACTTGAAGATCTTCCGGAATCCTCCGTCTGCCGATATGGATGACGGCCATGATACGCCAAAACCACCGCAGAGTGCAGGTCCAAGTCCACGTGTGATCATGCAGGTACACAGTGTCGCCAGAAACGGCGGCAGGTCCATGATCGCAACCAGTACACCGTTGAATATTCCGATCAATATTCCAAACCCGATACATACTGCAATCGCAACTCCAACCGGCATTCCCTTCTGGAAGATCAGAAATCCACCAATCAGTGCGTAAGAAACCAATCCTGTACCTATGGAAAGGTCTACGCCGCCTGTAATCAATGGAAACGTAACTCCCAGTGCCATAAGCGTGATATAATAGGAGTTATCCAGAACACTTACCAGAGTCGGATAGGTTCTGAACGTAGGGCTGAGAATACTGAACAGGACGATCATCGCAATGATGATTGCCAATACCATGGCCTCACGCCCTTTTAATTTACCCAAAGCTTTCTTGTTTGCCATTCTCCTGCCCTCCTCTATTCAATCTCTCTTGTTGCAAGATTCATAATTGTTTCCTGTTTTGCTTCGGAAATATCCAACTCGCCTGTTTTCTTTCCTTCGCACATTACCACGATCCGGTCGCTCATACGCAGGATCTCTGTCATTTCCGAAGAGATCATGATAATGGATTTGCCTTCTGCTACCAGCTTATTCATCAGTTTATAAATCTCGTTCTTCGCTCCGACGTCGATACCTCTCGTAGGTTCATCGAAAATCAGGATATCACTGTTACGTGTCAGCCATTTTGCAATAACGACCTTCTGCTGGTTACCGCCGGACAGGTTTACAACCAGCTCATCCACACCCGGAGTCTTGGTTGCAAGCGCTTCTACATACTGATCGGCTACTTCTACTTCTTTCTTCTTATTAATGAAGATACCGTTCATAAAATCCTTCATCGAAGCCATGGTTGTATTTTCCGCAATGGTCTTCTGTACGACAATACCATATCTCTTTCTGTCCTCGGAAAGGTATCCGATACCACAGTTAACAGCATCCTGCGGATTATTGATGGTAACTTTCTGTCCGTTGATATAGATATCACCGCTTTCCTTCGGATCCGCTCCAAACAGCGCTCTTGCAGTCTCAGTACGTCCCGCACCCATCAACCCCGAGAATCCGAGGATTTCACCCTTTCTCAATTCAAAGCTTACGTCCTGCACCATCCTCCCGGCATTCAGATGTTCTACTTTCAATACGACCGGCGCATCCTTCGGAACCGCACTTTCGGTCTTCGGATCTTCATAAATAACACGACCTACCATCATGTTGATGATGTCTTCCTTCGTACATTTTTCCGTAATCAGCGTTCCTACATAAGTACCGTCACGCATAACTGTTACACGGTCCGTGATCACCTTGATCTCATCCATACGGTGAGAGATATAGACCATGGCAATGTCTTTTTTCTTCAGATCACGGATAATCTTGAACATCTCTTCGATCTCGGATTCCGTGAGGGCCGCAGAGGGCTCGTCAAAGATGATGACCTTCGCGTCAAAGGAAACGGCCTTGGCAATCTCGCACATCTGCTGTTTTCCAACTGTCAGGTTGGACATGGTCTCCGTCGGGTCGATATGTACGTTCAGTCTGTCGAAGAGTTTTTTCGCCTCTTCATTCATCTTCTTGTCATCAATCCGGATACCTTTTTTGAACTCTCTTCCGATGAACAGGTTCTGTGCAACGGTCAGATGTCCCAGCATGTTCAGCTCCTGATGCACAATTACGATACCTGCATCCTGAGCTTCTCTTGTATTTTTAAATTCGACTTCTTTTCCTTCATATGTAATCGTACCGGAATCCTTCTTGTAGATTCCCGTCAATACCTTCATCAGAGTTGACTTTCCTGCACCATTTTCACCCATAAGTGCGAGGACTTCTCCCTTTCTTACCTCTAAATCAACATGATCCAGTGCATGAACACCAGGGAAAGACTTGTCAATACCCTTCATTGTCAAAATAACTTCGCCCATTTTCTCACCTCTCCTTTCTTTGATACTATCACTAATTCTTCCTGCGTCTTGCGGAAACGTCCGAGTAAACTGCCGCAATAACGATCAAACCAGTAATAATATACTGATATTCTTTTGTAAATCCCAGTGCAAGAATACCTTGCTGTAAAAGAGAAATGATAAACACACCAATTACAGTACCACTGATAGATGCAAGCCCGCCGGCCATGGATGTACCGCCCATTACGCATCCTGCGATCGCTTCATTGTTGTACTGGTCACCATATCCGGGCTGTACTGTTGTATATGCAGCTACAAAGAAGATAGATGCCACGCCGACCAGAGTTCCGCAGATGATGTAAGCCAGCATTTTCCACTTTTTCACATTCACGCCTGAAAGCCTGACAGCTTCTTCATTGCTTCCAAGGCAGAGTATGTAACGTCCCCATTTTGTCTTATTCAATACAATCGCACAGATAACAGAAATCCCCAAAAAAATAAACAGACCCACCGGAATACCGTTCATATTGATGAAATTCCTGTACCAGCCGTCATCTGTTGTTGACTGCGGCCAGCTTACAGACTGTGTCTTTGTAAATACGGCTGCAATTCCTTTTGCGATATTCATGCTTGCCATAGATACAATAAACGGAGGTACTTTCCAATATGCTACCAGATATCCATTGAAAACGCCGAACAGAACACCTATGAGAATACTCATGATCAGGCTGGGGGCCATCGGTACGCCGTATGTCGTCAAACAATATCCTGACACCAGTGAGCAGCAAAACATAACCGGTCCGATGGAGAAATCAATTCCTCCTGTCGCGATCACAAATGTTACCCCAAGCGAAAGAAAGCCCAGAAAGTAAACGTAGTTCAGTGTGTTCATGATACGCGAAAAGCCGAAGAAGCTTCCGCCGGTCAATGCCCCGAATGCCAGATACATTAAAAGCAGTACAAAGATCAGGACAATTCTGTTAAACCCCACCTTCTTTACAAATGCATTTTGTTTGATTTTTTCCACTTTCATTCCTCCTCCATGAATGATCCCTCCGGAATACGTCCGTTTTTACGTACAAGACACTGCTCTCGCGAACGCATCCGGTTCGCCACGCGTAACGCTTCGCTCTCATTCACCCCAAATGATTTTGAAATGTTTTGAACATATTTCATGATACCCCGCGACGTTTTCTCGTTTCTATAGGGCATATTATACTATCTATCCTCCTTTAAGTCAACATATTTTTATTTTATTTTTACAAATAGACTGTATATTCAATATCCATAATCCCGAAGCGTTTCAAATAAGAGCGAAACGCTTCGCTCTTATGCTAAAAAAGCTTTCCTGACAGGCTTTCTCTTATACAATATTTTATCGGCATACTGATCCATGCGCTCCCGGTCCCAGCACTTCCTCTTCCTCTATTCTGCGGATAGATTCGCCTTTCTGTATTTTTGTCCCGAAACAGATCTTTACAGGCGCTCCATCCTGCTCCTTCTTTTCCATCCGATTCCATAACAATTCTACCGCTTTTCCGCACATACGTTCCATCGGCTGTTCCACCATATACCAGCTCGGATTGATCAGTCCGGATAGCATCAGGTTATCAAATCCGATCAGCGAGATATCCTCAGGACACGAAAATTCAGACTGATTGACCGCCAGAACCCCGCCCAGCATCGTATCATAATTCCCCATCAAAACTGCCGTCGGGCGCACCGGCCCCTCCAGAAGCTCCTTCATCTTTTCATAGCCCATTTCCATGGAATGCCTTCCCCGCTTGATGTACTCCTCCCGCACTTCCAGCCCGGCCTGGCGCATGGCATCTTCATAGCCCTTGATTCGTTCGATCCCTGTATATTCCACATCAGAAGCAATCACTGCGATTTTCTTATGGTTATGCTTCAATAACAGGTCCACCGCCCGGTAGGCCGCAATCTTATTGTCTATGCCCACACAGTCAAACTCCTCATCCTGAAATGCCCGGTCCACCAGAACGACCGGTATCTTATTCTGCTTCGCAGGCTTTAAAAAAGTTCCCCGCATACTGACTGGAAGCACAATGATCCCATCTACTTTCCGGCTGACCAGAAATTTTAAGTTTTGCGCCTCAATCTCTTCGTCATTGCAGGAATCACAGCTCATCATTCCATAGCCCCGCTTTCTCAGTTCCTGTCCTATGTAGTGCAGCAGCATTCCCGAAAAATAACATGAAATATCATGGACCATGACACCTACGATCTTTGTCTTATTTTTCACAAGCCCTCTTGCAATCTCATTGACCTCATAATGCAGCTCATGGATTGCCTCTTCAATCAAGATCTTATTCTCCGGCAGTACGTTTCCTCCATTCAAGTACTTGGAAATCGTCGCCATCGATAAACCTGTTCTGTTTTTTACATCGCGCATTGTTGCCGGCACGACTCTCACCTTCCTTTCTGTTGAACGAACCGCTTAGTTTCAATACTTTTTTTAGTAAAGCATACTTTTCTCGGTCAAGTCAATAGAAATTTCAAAATTTTCTAATAATTCCCATATTTTAGGAGAAAATTCGTCATTTTATTTACATTCCACCTGGTGTATAATAGAGTCAGATATTCATGCAGGCATAGCTGCTTGGCTCGTTGCTTCGCGGGAATAAAATTCTGGAAGGAAAGACTGTCAGATTTGTCTTCTGCCTCGAATCATAATACATCACGAAACGATTAGGGAGGTTTTATATGAAACAATTACACAAACATTTCACTCTGGTTTTCGCTCTGATTTTTTCCATTGTTTTTACTGCCGGATGTCAAAAAAAAGCGGCAGAGTGTCCGTTCACAACAATCACCTGGGAAAATACACTGGAAGATATCACAGAACTTGAAGGAAGCGACAGTGACGCCTATGATTCCACCGTATACGGCGGCCTGGTCTATTCCTATCCAAAGGAGTATGACGGATTAAAAGGTACGGTCAAGTATTCTTTTGATGAAAAGGACAGACTTGTCAGCATGGCATGGATGTATGAGACCGACGACTCCGGCGATCTCATGGATGTTTATGATAAGATCCATCAGGAAGCGGAGGATATGCTGGGTAAAAGCGGATTCAAATATAATTCGGACCGTTTTGCAGATTTGACTTCCCCCGGCGACGTATGGTATCTGGATACCGGTAATGTGATCTTAAATACGGTTGACGCCGAGGATGTCAAAATTCTTCAATACAGCTTCCTTCATCCGGACGTCTCTGAAGGAAATCCGCAGGATAGTAAAAAATAAGGAGGATTTACATGGAAAAAGAATATTTTCAGACGCACCTTTCCGACAGACAGATTGTTTTATTCTATCTTGGCCAGGAAGGCTTTTTGATCAGATATCAGGATACGTATTACCTCATTGACCCCTACCTGTCCGATTATGTGGATCGGAACTGCTCCACGGATCAGGTAAAGTGGGTACGCCGATATGACGTCCCCGTCCGCCCCGAGGAGCTGGACTTTGTAGACTATGTATTCTGTACCCATGGGCATTATGACCATGCGGACCCGGACACCCTTCAGGCCCTTGCGGCCCACAATAAAAAAGCGAAATTTATTGTGCCCGAGCCGATCCGTGAGACCATACAGTCTTACGGGATCGATGCCTCCTCCCTCATCGGAGCCGCGGCCGGGCAGAAGCTGAGTCTGGGGCTATGCGATGTGATTCCGGTTCCCGCCGCCCACGAAGAGCTGCATACCGACGAACAGGGGAATTACAAGGAGCTGGGCTATAAAATGTGTTTCAGCAATACCACCCTTTTCCATGCCGGGGACTGCTGTATCTATGACGGCCTTACGAACCTTCTGGGGCAGATTGATATCCTGATGGTTCCGGTCAACGGGCGGAGCTATTACAAGCTGCAGGATGATATTGTGGGAAATATGAACGCGGTGGAAGCAGTTCTGCTGGCGAAAAAAATCCATGCGCGCCTGCTCGTCCCCATGCATTTTGACCTGTACGATGTGAACTGCATAAACCCGGCCCATTTTGTGGACTGCCTATACAATATCAACCCCGGGCAGGCTTTTCACATGTTCTCTGTGGGAGAAAAATATATCTGGGGGTAAGAACCCATGCATGCGGCCTGGATTTCCTCATTTCTATCATCCTGAAATAGCAGAATCGCCGAGGAGAGCAGCCTTTTGGTCATGGATATCCTGATCGAGATGGAGGATGGCAGTCTGGCCAATATCGAAGTTCAGAAAACTGGCTACAAATTCCATCAATTGAATATTGGACAGGAACACCGTGCAGCTAATGATCGACGAGATGCAGGATGAAATTAACGAACAGAAGGTTGTATTGAACCAGAAAGATGAACAGCTCTTTCTGCAGGAGCAACAGATTTCCCGGCAGGAGCAGCAACTTCAGACATTAAAACAGGAAATCGAGAGCTTAAAAAAACAGCTTACAGGATTATAATATGTCCGGGCCTGTCAGGAAGCGCTGTGTTGACGTAAGATATTCAAATGAAAATCTCATGATATCTTATATGTCAGCACCGTTTCCCGGCAGGCCCGGTTTTCAGTTCCTTTATCCAAACAGCGAAGCGGGTCTTACCGGATCACTTACCCTGCGGCAGAAGGCGGCCCGCCAGACGCCGTCCCGTCCACATTTCGCAGGAATCCCACATAGGTTGCGGTGAAATAGATCGCGTATATTCCAAAAAACAACACAAATGCCGCCGAAAAGTACTGCAGTACAGATGTATGCAGCCCTGCGGACTTTACAAACACCGCACTGACAAACAGTATGATCACCCCGCTGAGCACTGCCGCTAACAGCGCAGGACACAGGAAATACATAAACAACTGCTTCCACACCACGGACGCAAGCTCTTTTTTCTTAAGGCCGATCTTTCGCAGCACTCCATACCGAAACCTGTACTTTGCGGAGTCACTGAGCTGCTGCACGGACAGCACGGTCAGGGCAACGCACAGGAACACCAGGCCGATATAAAACAGGGGGAAGATCACAGAGGAAAGCATGTATTTCACCTCCGGTATCAGGTTGTCGCGAACCAGATTTTTCGCATAGTAAACCACCACCGTGTCCGTCCCGTACCCTGTATCCATTTCATCCAGATAAACATGCCCCATCAGGTCCTGGATTTCTTCTTCGGACAGCTCTGCCAGATCGTCCAGACGTTTTCCCAGATCATTCGGCGCCTCCCCTTCAATATCCACCGCAAGCTCCCTGTAAAAAATATCCATCTCCTCTGCCTCACTGTCGCAGACCACAATCAGATAATCCGCGCCGTTGTGCCCGTCCTGTGAAAATGGTTCCGTCCGGTATCCACCGCAGCGAAGCTCCCCTTTTGTTCCCTGAAGGGAAAGCCCCTCGGAAAAATCTCCCGTTTCAGCGTAGATCCGTTCCTTGAGGTGGATCAGATATTCCCCTTTTTCTAAGGAAACGGCTGCATAGCCCAGCATTTCCCGCAGATGATTATATACAGAAAGGCTCATATAGGTATCATATGTCCCATAATAGGCGCCTTTGTCACTTTCAATCTTTTTCAGATCCGGCGTTCCGTCCGCATTGCGGTAAGTATCCCCAAACGTATCCAGATGGCTGCTCAGCCATATACTCACCTCACTTGTTCCGTTTTGAAGGATTGAATATGGATATGCGTCCTTTATCCGGGTGTTCTGCTCCAGCACTTCCAGCTCCTTTGCAAAATCCTCATCCTCCTTCTCACTGAACACCTGCACGTCAAAGGGGAATTTCTGCTCCAGCATCTGGTTCTGATAATCCGCAAACATCATCGCAAAGGCGCAGCCCAGCATAGCTACGGTAAACAGTGCGGTCAGAGTCCCCATGGTAAACTGCATGGTTTTCACCTTGGAGGAAAACTGCCGCAGTAGAAAAAGATTTTCTCCTCTGTAGACGGCGCTGCCCTTTTTTCTCACATAGCACACGATCCAGGAGGACAGCCCCATGTAAAAGAGATAGATTGCAGCAACCAGGGACACCAGAAACACAAGGATGTCGCCCATACTCCAGTTTTTCCCGCAAAACAGGTTAAAAGCAAGGATACACAGAATCAGGATAGATGCCGGAAACAGCCATTTCTTCCATTCTTCATGGGATTCTTTGATTTCTTCGTTTTGCTGTCCCGCATACATCAGCTCCCGGATATTCATTTTCCGGAATTTCCAGGAACACCGAAAGAGCGCCAGGATGTAGCAGCCCGCATAGCAGGACAT
Source organism: Lachnospiraceae bacterium M18-1 (assembly GCA_000403295.2). Lineage (GTDB taxonomy): Bacteria > Bacillota > Clostridia > Lachnospirales > Lachnospiraceae > Schaedlerella. Next base: position 66,208 of record KE159611.1, read on the forward strand.
GGTCATGAGGACACAGCGGAAATCCAGAACTATCTGCAGATGATACTGTTCCTGGAGGATGCCGAACAGAATCGAGAGCAGAATCTGCTGCAGGAGGATTCCCAGCACCAGTCCCAGCAGAAAAGCACCTGCGCCAAGAACGATATTTTCCCGCATATACAGATGGGCGATCATCCTTTTTCTCATCCCCAGCAGCAGGTAGGTTCCGAACTCCCGGCTCCTCTTCTGGAGCATAAACCGCACCATGTAGTTGATCAGCCATGCGATGATGATCACCACGAATACCGTTGCCAGTATGATCAGCACCTGCATCATATCCACATCGCTGACTCTGCCCTGCAGGTCCGTGGAAAAAATGACCGTGTTGAAGGCGAACATCATCGCGGTCACAAAGGTCATGGTCAGAAAGTAAACCAGATAATCCTTAGCGGAACGTTTGACATTGCGGAAAGCAAGCTTAGCGAGCATCGGAAAACTCACCTCCTGTCAGGGACAGCACATCCAGAATCTGGTTGAGGAATCCCCGCCGATCCTTCTCCCCCCGGACCAGCTCATGGAACATGCGTCCGTCTTTCAAAAATAAGATCCTTGAGCAGTAGCTGGCGGAAAATGCGTCGTGGGTCACCATGAAAATAGTTGCCGAAAGCTTCCTGTTCATCTCCGTAAATGTTTCCAGAAGAATCTGGGACGATCTGGAATCCAGAGCCCCGGTTGGTTCGTCCGCCAGCAGGAGCCGGGGATGGTTGATGAGCGCCCTGGCGCAGGCGCACCGCTGCTTCTGGCCGCCGGACACCTGATAGGGAAATTGCCCCCGGACATCTTCAATGCCCAGTAGATTCAGCATTTTCCAGCATTCTTCCTGAATCTCACAGCGGCTTTTGTGCTGGAGCGTCATGGCCAGCATGATATTTTCCTCGATGGTCAGGGTATCCAGGAGGTTGTAGTCCTGGAATACAAAGCCCAGGTTCTCCTTGCGGAAATCCGCAAGCTGATCCTCTTTCAGTTCCGTAATATCGGTGTCACCATAGTAGATATGTCCGGCTGTTACGCTGTCAATGGTGGACAGCATGTTGAGGAGTGTAGTCTTGCCGGAACCGGAAGCCCCCATCACGCCGACAAATTCACCTTTGTCCACCGTGAAGCTGACTCGGTCCACCGCTTTTGTCACATTTGCACCGTTACCATAATACTTTTCCACATCGCAGACCCGGATGTATTCTTTCATAGTCTGTCACTCTCCTTTCAAAACCATATGAGGAGCCGCGTTCAAATCCGCAGTAACGCCCTTGGATATTCCTTATGAAACGGCCGGATAGCCATAACGGGGCGCCCTTGGATATGGCTGCCTGGCACGCTGCTTCGCGGCAATATATGTGCAGCCTCTATGGCCTTTTCATCGTAACAGATTTTCCGAATGGATTGTAGCAGAGTTGCTTACGATAATCTTACATTTTTGAAAGAAACAAGAACGGCATTTTTCATGTAATGTCAGGTTAATCTCCGAAGCGGCTTCCGATCAGCCGCCCAGTTTCTCCGTTCTATATGTTGTATACCCTTCGTAGTAATAGCTGGTATCGATTCCCTTCATATAGATATCCCTGTCATGAATTTCATTTGTCAGAGCGGCTTTCAAGACATGCTTGATCTCAATATCCCGAATCGGGCTGCGTTCCATGGCCAGAAGATGGTCCTCCTTGTCCACCATGCTCCAGTCAATCACCTGATGCAGTTCCTTTTTCAAAATCTGATCCAGCCAGATCCGGGTGCTCCGGCCATTTCCCTCTAGTAATGTCTATATCCGACACTATCAAATAGCTCTGAAAAAATATGTTTTTTTAAGGAATACATGTATTCTTACCACTAATTATTCCTTCCATTACGCGATAAAATAATAGGTATATATTTTTCTGCTAACCTCCGCGTTATATCTTCACTTTTTTTAATCAATTCTGCTTGTCTAATCCCCCATTCAGCAGCAGCCTTATTGTCTTCTAATTTCTCACTTAAAATAGCTCTCTTCGTCATATCAATACCTCCTTAACGATCTTCGTATACAATATTTGCTTCATGACAATTAGAAAGGAAACAGAATACAGCCTTCTGATAATCACGTATATTGTTTCCTTCATTATGCACATTAACTGCGTGATTATATATTTCTATAGCTTTTTTACGGCTATAATTTTCTTTTTTTACAAGATATGAAATATTCCCTAAGTTTGTAACTACCACCATCATTTTAACAGTTCCATTACTAAGAAAAAACGAAGCTGCCCTATGGGCAGCTCCCCGTATTTACTTTGCTTGTGCCATTGTGAATAAGGTATCTTGTAAAAGCTTAGAGAAATTGATATTATTTTTTTCAGCAAAAGTATTCAGCCATGCAGGAATAGTAAGGTTTTTCCTTACAGATTTTTCACCATATTTTTCTTCATAAGCATCAATGTCTAATAATAGCATATTTATCATACACCCATTTTCAGCAGTAATTTCTGAATAATCGGAGGCATGTGGAATTTTTTCTCCATCTTCAAGTTCTCCTAATATCCAGCCACTGGCTGCGTCAATCCCCATTTCAATAGCCTGTTCCAAATCTTTTCCCTCTGTTACACAACCGGGTAAATCTGGAAATTCTACCACATATCCACCGCTTTGATCTGTAAAGGGCTTAAATACAGCCGGATAAATTAATTTCAATATATTTCACCTCCATTTATATCCAAAAGCAAGTGGGACTTAAAGCCCCGCTTGTTTCATAATTGATTTCACTGTATCAGGATTCAAATCCCCTCCATGTTCTGGAATTGTAACTTTTCCAGGCTTAGTCAGGTGTTTGTATTGGTGGTGTGAACCTTTTTGCTTTACTTGATACCATCCGTTTTGTAATATAATACTTTCAATTTCTCTAAATTTCATCCAATACCTCCTTATTCATTCATGGCATCTCCCCTTTCCGTTAATTTGACTATATTATAATGCGTATTATGCGCATTGTCAACAATTCTATTCCATAAACAGCTCTGACGCTTAAATTTATTTTTTTCTTCCAGGCTATGAAAATTTCATATCTTCCACAGCCTTTTCTTAGTATTATGGATTCCAGGAAACAGTATTCCCTTGGTTTCCTCTATTCAATTTCCAGCTTCCTTTTGAATCCCCCCTTCCTTCGAGACCTGTCTATTGTAATCGGATCTGTATGTTCTTTTTTATTCCAATGTATTCTTTCAACCTGACAGCCTGAAAGGATTCCAGTATCTTCTGATGCTTTTGTTCCATACTCAGATGCATCCCTTCCCACAATCTTCCCCATGTCTCCATTATCTGTGCAATCATGTGCCCGATCTGGATCAGGTAATAATGGTTTTTGATCCCCTGGTAGTTTTTACTGAACAAGTGCTTCAAATAATATCCCTGATTCTTTTGCGTATTAAACCCTTCATTTTCTATTTTCCAGCGCATCCGCCCCTTCTCCACCAGATCGCATACATTCTTTTTTCTCACCGGCAGACTTGTCAAAAAACAGAACGACTTTTTTTCCTCACGTTCGATTTTGCACATCCCTCTTTTTATGGTCCGTTTCAGTTCCTCACCATACTCCATCAAATTGATTTTACATCCGTTATAGTCAATCTCATTTACATAATCATACCAGTATCGGCCATTTTTTATTTTCGTTTCCTTTCGGTTCTTTTCCAAGTCTTTCAGTTTTCTATATTCCTTTCCTACTGTCGGGATACTTCCCTCCTTAAATCGGATCAGATACTGCCACCGGTATTCCCCGCATTTCCGGAAAAATGGCTCACATGCATACAGGCTGTCCGCACATAGGCAGATATTTAATCTTGGAAACTGCTTCTTCAGCTTTTCCATCAGTCTCACACCTGCTTTCCTTTCGCAGTCCTGCTTGTCCATCTCTTTCCCATCATTTTCCACAAATTCGGTCATAATACTTACTACAATCTTGGGATGCAATACCAACTTTGCCTCCAGGACATAGTAATAATTCTCGCGGTATTCTTCCGGCTTGCCTTTGTGATGGATCCGGTACATGCATTTCGGATCCAGCGGCTTACGGCTGCTGTGTAACTGGGTCCCGTCTAAAATGATCTGCCAGTGTTTCTCTCCAATTCGCGCCCCTTGGAACGCCTTGCTCCGCAGCAGGCGGTACACCAGTTTCCAAATGACTTCCTGCAGAGATTCCGGCTCCAATTTTTCCAGATACCGGTTGATGGTCTCCCAGTAAGGGAGCTCGCGGACGGTTTCTTCCTCTGCGCATAGTTCCCAGATATTTTCAATCATGAGATCCGAATTGAATTCTTCACTTGTTTTTCTCATACTGCTGATGTAAAATATAGAAGAAAGGATACGGGTCATTAGGAGCACGGCAGACGGATAGGTAATATAGCTTTGGTTTCTGGGATCCGGCAGTTTTTTCAGCAGTGGCACCAGATCCGGGAAGTAGTGCCGGATCAGTTTTGAGAGTTCACATGCAAGCCGGAGTTTCTGTAAGTTTTCCCGGGTTTCTTTTCTCGTAACCGCTATTCTCTTTTCATGTAAAAAACCTCCTTCTTTTATGGGTGAAGATATGTTGTTGGGTTAATTACATTATCTCTCATTTTTCCATAAAATGGGAGGTTTTTTTATGATTTCCTACCTTTTTGTGATTTTAGCCAAAGTCATCAGATAATTTCTGCGTTTCTTCTATTATAATATACACAATACCCATAGAACACTCTGGTATTGGGGCCGAAAACCACCCGATTCGGATTTCTTTTTTCCGGAATTGCGCGTCAGACGGATATCTCATTAAAACTTAAAGTACGCCTGATCCGTAAAGAAACTTTTCCATAGATCATTTGGGAATGTCTGACAATCAATGACAGTAGCAGACCATATCCCCTGTTTCGAATGCTATCCTAAATGAAAATGGGGATTCCCTTTATCCAGATGAATGATTTGTCCCATGTTTGATCTCCCTTGCCGGAACAGATGCTTTTTAAGTGAGCAACATATGAAACAGCCCCTGGTGTTTCATGGCTCATCTTTTTGTTCCATCCAACAGCTCTTTTATCCTGAGTGCGAAGAAAAAATTTCCCGCCTCTTTACCAAACCGTCTTAATGTCTTTAAATTACGTATGATTTCAAAACAAAAAATATTTAAGCGTCGGAGCTGTTCCATAAAAAAGATATAAAAGGACATCCACCGAAATAAAAAATGAAATGTCCTTTGGCATATACACTATTCAATTTTATGTACAAAGCAGTTTGCCACTGTTACGCCGCTTTCTGCAGGGGTCTCTGCGTTACATTCCCATCTCGAAAAGGATGTGCAATATTCATCTCCACATATTTTTCGATGATCTCGTCAAATGTGGACTGAGGCATCCTGCTAATATTCTCCAACGCAGGCTGCAGATACATCAGCGGCGCAAAACGGAAGTTTCCTTTCGCAAGATTCACTGTCCTTACTCCTCCCGTGCCAGCTCTACCGAGTTCGTGATCCCCAGTTTATTTTGCAATGCCATCGTCATCATCCTTTCTTAAACAGGTGTTTCGTTTATAACATAGCTGCTTACCGGAAATTCCAGAACAATACTCGTGCCGGTTCCATACTCTGACTGTGCATGGATCTCAATCCCCAATTTTCTGCACAGCTTCCGGCAGAGATAAAGTCCCATTCCGGTAGCCCGGTCATTCTTACGTCCGTTGGTTCCTGTAAAACCTTTTTCAAAAATACGCGGCAGCTCTTCCTTTTTAATCCCCGCTCCGTTATCCTCTACAAGCAAATGGACGCAATTAGGAAAGGCTTCCGCAGTGATCCGGATACCGGCATTTTCCTTTGCCTTATATTTTGTACAGTTCAGGATCAGCTGATTCAGGATGAACAGGATCCACTTCCGGTCTGTATATACCTTTTCTTCTCCACACCGTACCTCCACCTGGATCTGATTCTGGATCAGGTAATATTTATTTTTCAGGACTGCCTCCTCCGCGGTCGTCTGCAGATTGGTTTCCTGGATCACATAATCCTTGTATACCTCATCCGAGCGGGCATAGTACAGCGCCATGTCCACATAATTCTCCACCTTCTGGTTTTCCAGCGCGATCTGCCGGATTGTAGTATTCCCAGAAGCATTTCCACCCAAATATCCTGAATCGTTCTGTTCATATCTCCGGTTTTCGCACATCAGGGAAATACTGGTAATCGGTCCCTTGATCTCGTGAACCCAGCTTTCGATGTACTCCCGGTATTCCCGCTGTTCATCCTCCACCCGGCGGATCCGTTCGATAACAGACTTGTTAGACCGGCGGATCATCTCCCGGTACAGCCGGTCCCCGATATGAGGAGATTCCGGCATCAGCTCACCCAGGAGGAATCTCTGGTCCACCTTGTCCAGTATATGCCCGACATGCGAAAAATAAGTTCTTCGTTCATGGTATTCATACAGTGTCCAGGCGGTAAGGATCAAAAGCCAGCAGATCAGGATGAGCGCGCAGGAATCCCATGGATATCCTGTAAGCAGAAGGAAACCGGTGAGCGCCAGCATGCAGGTTATGTGCAATAAGAAAAGCAGAAGCTTGTCCCTCAGAAACACTCCGAAGGGCAGAGAGACTTCTTCCCAGAGGGTCTGTCCCTTTCTGATGCCTGATTCTACCTTCATATGCTGCGCTCCCTTCAATATCCTACGGATCATATATAATACCCAAGCCCTCTCCTGGTCCTGATAAAGTCGTGCATCCCGGCCCGATCCAGTTTTGTACGGATCCGTGTCATATTGACACTTAAGGTATTGTCATCAATGAATACCTGGTTATCCCAAAGGTATTCGATCAGATCCGCCCGGGAAACGATTTTTTCCTTGTTCAGAAACAGATAATGCATGATCTTCAATTCATTTTTTGTCAGCTCCACAACCTGTCCGCGGAAAGAAAGACTGCCCCGGGCAATATCCAGCTCTGCCTCTCTGTGAGCCAGCTTTGTCACTTCTGAGCTGCCCCGCACGGTGCGCTTCAAGACCGCCGCTATATGTGCCAGCAGGATCGGCGCATGAAAGGGTTTGGTAATATAGTCATCCCCGCCCTTCATCAGACCGGTCAGTTCATCCATAGAATCGGTCCTGCTGGTCACAAAGATGATCGGGACCTCCGATGAAGCGCGGATCCTGCTGCAGATCTCAAAGCCGGATTCTCCCGGCAGGTTCAGATCCAGCAGCACCAGGTTCGGGCTGCAGGACAACACTTCTTCCGGTACGTTTGTAAAATCATCCAGCGCAGTTACCTGGTACAGAGCATTTTCCAGAAGCAGTTTCAGTTCCTGACGGATAGCAGGTTCGTCTTCTACGATCAAAATATGCATAGTATTTTCTCCTCTGCTTCCATTATGACACAAGGATTTCCTTTATACAATCGTAAAGATAAAATATTGATAATGGAGCGATGACCGGGCAGATGCCTTTCATACAAACCTTACAATTTCTTCAAAGCTCCTTTTGGGAACATAATAGTTTCTGGCCTCATCCAGATAGTATTTTAAACCGCCGTTTTCTCTCGGCCCAACAATGGTACTCTTATGTCCCGGTTTTCCAAAAGCCACAACCAGCCGTATGGTCTCCTCTTCCGGAACAGAAAGCAGCTTCCATAATTTGATACGAAACAAATAATCAGATATAATGAATATTGACACACCATGTCAGGATATTCGTGTTATTATATAACAGAAACAAGAAATCCCCTGGGGCATACCTCTATGCCCATAGGAACGATCAGGAGGAAACACTGATGCAGGAAAGCAGATTATTTAAGATCCTATATCACTTACTTGATAAGGGCCGGGCTACCGCCCCGGAGCTGGCAGAAAAATTCGAGATATCGGTCCGAACGGTCTACAGAGATATTGACGCCTTAAGCGGAGCAGGTATTCCTGTTTATACGGAACCAGGCAGAAATGGCGGGATTTATTTATTGAATGATTTTGTCCTGGATAAAGCTGTTCTGTCTGAGAATGAAAAGCAGGAAATCCTTGCAGCATTGCAGAGTCTCCATATCACGCGGGAAATTGACAGCAGCCAGACCTTGCAAAAGCTTTCTGCAATGTTTCAGCTCCATTCGGAAAATTGGCTTGAAGTGGATTTTTCCAGGTGGGGGAATCTAGGTTTTGACAGTGAAAAATTTAATCTTCTGAAATCGGCGGTCATCCGGCGCAGGAATATCAAGATTCGTTATGCCGGTTCTTACGAAAAAATCAGTGAAAGAGTCGTGCAGCCATATAAGCTTGTCTACAAGGCAAAAGCTTGGTACTTACAAGCATTCTGCACTGAGAAACAAGACTGGCGCACCTTCAAATTAAATCGTATCTTAGATTTGGAGATGATGGAGGAAGGTTTTTTGCGCCGTAATCTTCCAGGATCGATCGATACTTCTAAGGAGAAATATCAACCGGTCACGCTTCGTTTTCCGAAAGAAATGGCATACCGGGTCTATGATGAGTTCGATAAATCGCAGGTGCAGCGGCAGGACAACGGGGATTTGATCGCTACCGCAGACATGCCTCAAGATGCGTGGCTGACCGGATTTCTGCTTTCTTTTGGAACGCAGGTGGATATCCTTTCACCTGTTCATCTGAAAGAAGCAGTAGCAGAACAGGCAAAATTAATCTACGAAAAAAACAAAACATGACACAGGATGTCAGGATTAGTCTGGTAAAATCATAAATGTAAGGCAAGCAAGATTTCAGGCAGATACAGAGAGGAGAATGAATATGGGCAGACCTGCAACAAAAACTGATTTATTGACCGCTGCTAATACCAGCTTTGAAAAATTAAACACACTGATTTCCGGATTAACAGAACAGGAGCTGACAACACCTTTTGATTTTTCCGGTGATATGAAGAAAAAAGAGGCCCACTGGAAAAGGGATCTGAATCTCAGGGATATTTTGATCCATCTCTACGAATGGCATCAGCTTTTGCTGAACTGGGTGCAGTCAAACCAAAACGGCGACAGGAAACCGTTTATTCCTGAGCCCTATAATTGGAGGACCTACAGAGATATGAATATAGAGTTTTGGAAAAAGCACCAAAGCACATCCCTGGACGCCGCAAAAGACATGCTGCAAAAATCTCATGCCGAAGTTATGAAGCTCGCGGAATCATTTTCCAATGAAGAGTTGTTTTCCAAAGGGATTTATAAATGGGTCGGCGGAAGTTCTTTAGGCTCCTACTTTGTAAGTGTTACATCAAGTCACTATGACTGGGCCATGAAGAAATTAAAGGCACACAAAAAAATGCTGCCGAAATACAGAGTGTGATCAACGATTCCCGGAAGTTTTAGATTTCCGGGAATTTTGTCAAAAAAAACCACCGTCCCCACAGCCTCTATTGTCTGCAAAAACAGTGATTTCTAGTGCGCGATCAGGGGCTCGAACCCTGGACACCCTGATTAAGAGTCAGGTGCTCTACCAACTGAGCTAATCGCGCATATTCAATTTTATTACTTCGTACTATTTATTATTTCCTCAACAGCACAAAAGTTATTATATCCCATGACGACAAAAAAATCAAGTGTTTTTTTTATTTTTTTGAAGTTTTTCTTAAATATTTGTAATAGTTCGTTGAAATGCCTGTCCTCACACATGCGCAAAGGGACAAATGCTGCTGTTTTTCCAGTTTCTTTTTAAAAACCCCCGCAGCAGTCTGCGAGGGTTCTTAAACTCATTTTATCTCTTTTGTATCGTCACAGGGAAAGAATCATTCATGCTTCTTTCCGGTCCGGCGAACAGCCTGTATACCTTTGATCGTTGCCAGACACAATAATACTAATACGATATAGATCAAAATTTGTATCGGGTCTCCTGTTACAGGGCTCTTGTTAGAATTATTCTGGTTATTTTGGTTATTTTGATTATTCTGCTGGCCTGTATTTCCGGAATTGTTCGGATTCTGCGGATTCTGAACAGTTGTTTCGGTATTCTCAGATTCTGGCGTCTGCCCTGTATCCGAGGCTCTTGACCATCCAACTGCGATCGGAGATAATCCATAAACTGTAAACTGGATTCCTCCGTCCACCTCCTCAATATCCCGATATTCCATCTCTCCCGGTGAGGATCCAGACATATCTGCCGTATACATATGGCATACTACAATATCGGCTACATTTCTGGGCATATTGTCCGGATACGGCAAGGTAACTGTAACGCCGTCTTCCGGAAACTTCTCGTCATCGGCAACCGGTTCCCACACGCCTGCACTGTCTTCATCCTCAATGCCTTCTACTTCTATTACATTTTCTGCATCTTTCGAGTCTTCTGCACGTTTCACATCATTTTTATCTTCCGTGTCTTCTGCATGTTTCACGTCCTCTGTGTCTTCCTCGTCTTCATCACGATCCACATCTTCCGTGTCTTCTGCATCCTCCTCGTCGTCCGCGCCCTCCGGCGCATCACGCCAATACAGTGATACGTCATAGACCACGATATCTTCTTTCAGGATCTCATTCTCTCCGCTGATCTTTGATTTCAGTTTCTCTTCGATTTTTCCCGGCGTGTCCAGTCCCAGAGTTCTGTCCTTTAAGAACTCTTCCGGCACCTCGGAAATGCCATCCTCCATCTCCAGCTTAAGGTCCCGTCCGTCTGTCGATTCGGGTTTCGGAAGATCTTTGATTGACGTAAGCCTGCCATTCGTCAGATTTGGAAGTCCTTCCGGCATTTTATAATTATCCGACTTTGCTCCCCTTGTCAGCCTGACTTCTTTTCCTTTTACCCACTGCAGAGTCACTTCCTGAGTTCCTGGCTTGTCGTCTGCATATGTACCGATCAAAGTATCGCTGTCAAAACTGAACTGAGAATTTTCATCCTTTTCTCCCGGAAGAATGCCTTCCAGCTTAATCTCACCGTAAAGCGTTGCCCGCTTATCCGAACTCTTCTGAACATCATCCGCACGGTCAACCGCATACAGCCCGCTTACATCCCATACCAGTTCTTTCGGACTGACATTCAACGTATAGGAAGCTTTTTCTCCTGTAGATTTTTTCCCATTCATCACGGTAGCCGTAATTACAGTTGTACCGGCTCCCTGTATGCTTACTTTACCTCTTTTCGTTACAATAGCAACAGTCTCATCGCTGCTGGAATATGTAATATTTTTTGTCTCTTCCGTACCGAGGACAGTTTCTTCAAAAGATTCATCCCCATACACTTTATCTACTTTTTCAACTCCAAAAGCAAATCCTGTTGTGCCGTTTCCTTCTTCCTTCTGATCTGAAGAGCTATCTGTCGTATGGTTCGGTGAACCGTTTTCACCCGAAGCAGAAGGCGGTTCGGTCGTTGTGGAGTTATCCGGAGCCGGCGCCGCATTATCAATCCTGTTATTATACGTGCTGCTTCCCTTAACATGAGTCTGTGCTTCCAGACTGTGGTCTGCATTGTTCAGAGACAAAATCCCGCTGCCGTATATTTCTTTTGTTTCTTCTGCATACGTATATGTAATTGATCCTGAAGCATTGCTGAATGTATAACCTGCATCCACGCTGCCTGACAGCCCGTCTGTCATAAACAGCTGCATAGGCTCCCCGATCGTACCTGTATCACAGTTTGTCACATCGACCAGATAACTTTCTCCATTACTTCCGCCGATCCTGACAATGTTCCACATATGATCCCCTGCGCCCGCTCCCGCATCAGTAATTCCAGATACCGTATAGCAGTTGATCGGATTATCAAAAGAAGACATATCACACAGATACTTAAATGCCTTCGCATAGCCTTCACATACCACATTAGAATTAAGGTCGTCATCAAACACGGAAATCACCTGATAGGAATTGCCATACGGATAATCATACCAGATCGCCGCGTCATCATAGGAAACCAGATCGCAGATCGCATTGCGGTAATTCAGCAGCTTGTCATAATCTGTGTTGTTCTGATTCGTCTCTACGATGGATCTCGCTTTCTGTACGGCCCGATTCACCGTATCCATATATGCGGTATTCATTGTGTACAGATCGCCAGCTTCCTGCCGGTAAGGCTGGGCAACCTTGAAGCTGAATACGATTCTTCCATCGTCATAATATTTGCAGTAAACCCCATCCGTGTCTTGGCCGTTTTCCTGTGTTCTTGTCTTATCGTGCCAGTACAGATCAAATGGACAGTCATTCAGCAGATATGCTACGATCGCATTAACATCCAGTCTATCTAATGCCTCCTCAGACATCTTCGTTCCCAGTGTAAATTCCGTCGAAGTCCGCTCCCCTCTTGCCACCTGCTCTATGCACGTCTTCAGCGCTTGATAGATTGCCGCATCATTGCTCTTCAGTCCTTTTCCGTCTGAAGCATAGGCGACAGCCTGCAGGCTTTCCTGTGAAACAGAGATCTCTCGTTGTGCAATTTCATCTATATCTGCGAGAGTTACGCCAACCAGCGAATCAGCTTCAACAGAAATCCTCTCTAACGGCATCTGCGGTATTGCAAAAGACATTCCGCTTCCTGCCACTGCAAGAGTAAACATCATAACCAGTCCGCGCCTGAACCGGCTTTTCCATTTGCCCATATTTAATCCCCTTCTTTCTATCGTAAAACATCTATATACAGCACAATTGACTGACAGCAAATTGTCCGCAGCAACTGCTGCGGTCTGCCGTTAAAGCTAAAGACCGCAGCATACTCAACCCATACATAATACATCTTAACATTTCACAAAGATTTGTCAACCCATATTGCGCATAGGTCACGGAAAAATCACAGAAATTTTTTCCTGTTTAACCTGATATTTCCAGCCCGATTTCTTCCCGTATCATATCCAGAACCACCTCCCGATTCAGGACCCCGGCAGCGGCCGAAACCGGCTCGCCATTCCGGAATACTACGAAAGTAGGCACGATCTCCACCTGAAACTTCTCCGCCAGGTCCGCCGAATCCTCGATCTCGATCTGGCAGACCTTAAAACTGCCTCCGCAGTTTGCGGCAGCCAGGTCCACCGTATCCTCCATCATGGCGCATTTTCCGCACCAGTCGGCAAAAAATTCTACAAGTACCGGTATATCTGACTCCTGGATCTCCTGCCTGTAGTTTTCTGAGGTCACTCTTATTTTCATCGCCATCACCTGCTTTTTCCTGTCAGCTTCCATGGCAGCTGTCCATATTCAAAATTCTGTACACCTCGTCAAGCGAGCGTTTCAGACACATCAGCTTCCGGTTCCACTCCGGCCTGCAGTACAGCTTTTCACAAATGCAGTTCTGCCATCCTTTCCTTCTTTTCATCCACATCCCTTCCCACTTCTGTCAAAATTCTCTTTGCCATAAAATTCAGGACGATGACAGGCCTCATCGGCTGAATTTCTGTTCCATTTTACTATATGCAGGAAAGCCGGAATCCGTAACCATATCGACGCATCTCCCAATACTTATATAAAAGATTCTACATCTCACTTTATGCCTAAGGGCACCCCGCTATGCCCATAGCAGGATGCCCTTTTGGTATGCATGCAAAAGCAAAGAAGCCATTCAGCTTTTGATGGCTGTGAACTTAAAGATTGGATTTCCCATTGCAGAAAACTTTTCTTCATACTCTGTCATGATATTTCCTGTTTTCATCACCGCATCATGGTGCAGATCCCGGGTATACATTTTCATCGTCCATCCGGCCGTCTCTTCCACCTGAGCCAGCGAAAAGTCAAAAAGATCCCGGTTATCTGTTTTAAATTCCAGTTCTCCGCCGGACGCAAGCACCCTGGCATATCTTTCCAGAAAACCGGATGAAGTAAGCCGCCGCCGGGCATGGCGCGCCTTAGGCCAGGGATCCGAAAAATTCAGATAGATCCTGTCCACCTCTCCGGGGATAAATACCTGTTCCAATTCGCAGGCATCCATACAAAGGAAGCGTATATTCTCCAGACTATGAGTATTTTTTCTATCGCCGCCCAGTTCTTGTCTGTCCTTATCCGGCCCATCCGAACCATACCTGTCGTACTTTTCAAGCGCCCTCAAAAGTACGCTGGAATACCGCTCCATCCCAATATAGTTTACCTCCGGATGCTCTGCCGCCATCTGCAGCAAAAACTGCCCCTTCCCCATGCCGATCTCTATCCGGATGGGTCTGTCATTTCCAAACACCTGCTTCCAGCCGCCCCTCTGGCTTTTTGCATCCATGATCACAGCCCCATGGGACTGCACCACGCTGTCCGCACAAGGTATATTTCGAAGTCTCATAACTTTCCTCCTGATTATCGTCACTAATTTGCGCGGCAGGTTGATTGCCGGCCCGCAAAATCAAACTCACTTTTTACTCAAATTGATTATATCATCTCACTCCTGAAATCACAATTCTTGTCATCCCTGTTTCTACCTATTAAAATATCTTTTCGCATTTTAAACAAAAAAATTTACGAATTTTTGTTTATCCTTGTAAAAAATAACATTGCTTTTTTCTAAAAAAAGAGTATGATAATAATGAAAAAATAAGAAAGAAACTATTAACTTTTTCACACTCACAAACTACATGGGGAGGCTACTATGGAATCTATTGTAAGAAAGCTATCTGAGATAGAATCTGCCGCTTCTGCAATTGTTGAGCATGCGGAAGCACAAAAGGAAATCCTCGACCACGAATACCGCGAAAAGCGAAACCGTTTTGACGCGGACTTGGAATCGAGGACGAACAAAAAGATCCTGGAGATCCAAAATGACCTTGCCGAAAAGACAAGCGCACTGTTGAAGGCGCAGATCGGCGGGCGCAACGATACTATCGCTGCTCTTGAGAGGGAGTACGAGGAACGGCATACTTGGTATGCGCAGACTATTTTAAAACGGATCACAGAGGTATAAACGCATGGGAAATCTACTAGCCTACAGTGGAATCGTAACCAAGCTGAAAGCCATGGAAGCAAAGCTTCTGACACCGGAGAACTTTGAAGAGATCGCCTCTCTGCAGAGCGTACCGGACGCGGTCAATTATCTGCGCGATAATTCCTCCTACGCCTACGTACTGAATCTGCTGGATGAGAGCCGGCTGCACCGCGGCGATATCGAAAAGATACTGACCCGTCAGCTTTACCATGAATACTCCAAGATCTACCGGTTCTGCGGATTAAAGCAGCGGGAATTTCTTTCTCTTTACGTAAAGCGCTATGAGATCGACCTGATCAACTACTGCCTGCGTATCGTGATCAACCGCTATGCCGAACCCTTTGACCTGAACTATAAAAAGGAGTTCTTTGACCGGTATACCCAGATTTCCATCGACAGTCTGATCACCTCACGGACGACTAACGAGCTGATCGAGAATCTGAAAAGTACCGAGTATTATGAACCTCTTCACAGGCTTCTGGATAATCCGGCCGTTACGCTCTTTGATTACGACCTGACACTGAGTCAATACAATCTTTCCACTCTGTGGAAAAAACGGAAAAAAATATTACAGAAAAAAGAATTGGAGTTCTATACAAAGGTATGCGGTTCCAAGATCGACCTCTTGAACCTGCAGTGGATCTACAGGGCCAAGAAGTATTACAATATGGAACCTGCCAACATCTACGCCCTTCTCGTACCGGTCCACTACAAGGTATCGGCCGAAGAGATCAAGGGGATGATCGAGGCCCCCGGCATGGAAGAATACGAAGCATTGCTGCGAAAGACATCCTATGCGCGGCATTATGATTTCGGACAGAAGCTTACCATCGAGCAGATGTACTCTGAATGCCTGGACCGCCTGTACAGGGGGGAGCGGCGGCAGAACCCGTATTCCATTGCCTCGATCACTACTTATCTGTTTTTGAAAGAAGAAGAACTACGAAAGCTGACGACCGCCCTGGAATGTATCCGTTACGGCTTATCATCCGGTGAGACGCTGGCTTATATTGGAGGTAAGACGCAATGATTGTAAAAATGAAATTCATCAATATCTCCGGCCCCCGCGATGATATCGACCGCGTGATCGATCTCTACCTCTCCAAGTATGAGATCCAGCTTGAATCTGCGCTTTCCGAGCTGAAGACCGTCGATAATCTGAGGCCCTTTATGGAGATCAATCCATACCGGGAGGCATTGGGGCAGGCAGAACAATTCACAGCCCTTTTAGAAGACCCGGACCAGATCACGCCGGATTCCAATCTGGGATTGGACGGCATGTTCGAACTGATCCGGAACACAAGCACGGATTATCAGAGCCTGCAGGAGAAAAAAGAAAAGTTAAAGAAGAAAATCGAAGAGCTCCGCAGCCGCCAGCTGGTCATCGCGCCTTTCCGGCCGCTGGACTGTAACCTGAGCGAGGTGCTGAACTACAAGTACATCACCTACCGCTTTGGAAAAATCGCAATAGAATATTATTACAAGATGCAGAAGTATCTGATGGAGGACCTGGAATCCATCTTCGTAGAAGGCGAACGGGATGAAAGTTATGTATACGGCGCCTACTTCGTCTCTCCCAGGGATGCGCAGAAGTCCGATGCCATCTTCCGCTCCCTGCATTTTGAACGGATCACGCTGACGGACGGCTTTGAAGGTACTCCGGCTGATGCCTACCACAAGCTGCAGCGTGAGATCAACAAGAATATGAACCAGATCGAAGAGCTGGATAAAGAGGCTGCGCAGCTGCTCGCCGCACGAGCGCCCCAGCTTGTGGCAGCGAAAAAACGTCTGGAAGAGTTGTCCAATAACTTTGACGTCCGCAAGATGGCCGCGCGGATGGAGGACAATCAGGAGGATTACTATATCCTCTGCGGATGGATGTCCGAGGGGGACCTGGAGAAATTCCAGAAGGATATCGAAAACGACGATAAGGTCTTTGTTGTGGTCGTGGACGACCGGGAGACTCACTTCGGCGCACCGCCTACCAAACTGAAAAATCCGAAACTCTTCAAGCCCTTTGAGATGTATGTCCAGATGTACGGGCTTCCGTCCCATGATGAGATGGATCCGACGGTGTTTGTGGGCCTGACCTATTCCTTCATCTTCGGCGCCATGTTCGGGGACGTGGGGCAGGGCCTCCTGCTGCTCATCGGAGGAGGACTGCTGTACTATTTCAAGAGGATTCCGCTGGCAGGCATTGTGGCTACGGCAGGTATCTTTTCCACAATATTCGGTTTTATGTTCGGAAGCATCTTCGGATTTGAAGATATAATTGACGCGGTCTGGCTGCGGCCTATTGAGCATATGACCATGCTGCCCTTCGTCGGCAAGCTAAATACCGTATTTGTTGTCGCCGTCGCCTTTGGTATGGGGATCATCATACTTGCCATGATCCTGCACATCATCAATGCGTTCCGGTGCCATGACTTCGGTGACGCCTGGTTTGACGTGAACGGCGTGGCAGGACTCGTATTTTACGCGTCCATTGTTGTGACCATCGTATTATTCATGACCGGACACAAGACGCCGGGCGGTATCGTCATGGCTGTAATGTTCGGAGTGCCGCTGCTTGTGATCCTGTTCAAGGAGCCTCTGACCAAAAAGATCGAGAAGCGGGCGGAAAAAATGGAAGAGAGCAAGGCCATGTTCCTGGTACAGGGCTTCTTCGAATTGTTCGAGACCATGCTGAGCTACTTTTCCAACACACTCTCCTTCGTGCGTATCGGCGCATTTGCAGTGAGCCATGCGGCCATGATGGAGGTTGTCCTGATGCTGGCAGGCGTGGAAAAAGGCAATCCCAACTGGATCGTGGTGATCCTGGGCAACCTGTTCGTATGCGGCATGGAAGGACTGATCGTCGGAATACAGGTACTCCGACTGGAATATTATGAGATGTTCAGCCGGTTCTATAAAGGTTCCGGACGTGCATTTGATCCATATACAAAGACAAACAAAAAGAAAAATACACATTAAAAATTAATTTGATATTTAGGAGGATTTCATTATGACAACCGCAACAAAAATCGTATTTATCGCTGCATTGGTCCTGAGCATCATCATTCCTTTCGGATATTATCTGATCGGAGAAAAGAACAAAAACCGCTATAAGACAGCAATCGGAGTCAATGCCTTCTTTTTCTTCGGTGCATTTGCCATCGCATCCATCATGCTGCTGGGCGGGCCGCAGGTACACGCGGCAGAGGACGCGGCATCTCAGGCAGCAATGGCAACAGGCCTTGGTTATATCGCAGCCGCACTGGTTACCGGTTTATCCTGTATCGGCGGCGGTATCGCCGTAGCAAGCGCGGCAAGCGCGGCGCTGGGTGCGATCAGCGAGGATTCCAGTGTTCTTGGTAAGTCCCTGATCTTCGTAGGTCTGGCAGAAGGTGTATGTCTGTACGGACTGATCATCTCCTTCATGATCCTGGGAAGTCTGTAAGATGAAGATGTATCTGATCAGTGATAATGTCGATACCTATACAGGAATGCGTCTGGCAGGCGTGGACGGCGTCGTGGTGCATGAACGCGACGAGCTCCGGGAGGCACTGGAAAAAACATTGACGGATAAGTCCATCGGCATCGTTCTTCTGACGGAAAAATTCGGGCAGGAATTTCCCGAGATCCTGGACCAGTTCCGTCTGGAACGGCAGATGCCCCTGCTGATCGAAATTCCTGACAGGCACGGAACCGGCCGTAAGAAAGACTTTATCACATCCTATGTAACCGAAGCAATCGGACTAAAGCTATAAGAATCCGTTTGTTCCCTGTGAATACACGGCAGGGACCCGAAACGGCAGCAGCAAAAACATATATAAAGGAGGTACCCTTCTTGACTCTGGAAGAAAAACTCTCACATTTGCAGGCATCCTCCATGGAAGAGGCGCGGGCGGAAGGCAATGCGATCATTGACAACTACCGCGAAGCCCTGGAAAAGGTATTGAAGGATCATAAAGAGGAAATGCGCTGGCAGTCTGAGACGCGTATCAAGGCGGAACAGTCCAACGCCAGGCATATGCTGAACCAGGCAAACGCCAGGACACAGCTTGAGCTCAAGAGAAAGACCGGCAAGGTACAGGTCGAGCTGAAAGACAAGATTTTTAAGGAAGCGCATGCGCTGGTCGAGGAGTATATGCAGACAGATGCCTATGAGGATTATCTGATCAAATCCATCCGCAAGGCCACTGCATTCGCTCCGGGCGAAGAGATGACCATTTACATCAATCCCTCTGACGGACCGCGGCAGGCCGCTCTGGAAGCAGCAACCGGCACACGGCTGACTTTAAGTTCAGAGGATTTCATCGGCGGAACACGGGCTGTCATCCGGGAACGCAATATCCTGATCGACAACTCATTTACTACTTTGCTCCGCAACGAATATGACAGATTTATCTTTACAGGAGGTGACGGAATTGGATAATATCGGAATCATCTACGGTGTCAACGGCCCCGTCATCTATCTGAAGGGCAATACAGGCTTCCATATGCAGGAAATGGTATACGTCGGAAAAGAAAAGCTTGTCGGCGAGGTCATTGCACTGGATAAGGACATGACCACCATTCAGGTATATGAGGAAACTACCGGACTTCGTCCCGGCGACCAGGTCATTGCGACCGGAAGCGCCGTGTCCGTGACCCTGGCCCCAGGCATCCTGAACAATATTTTTGACGGGATCGAGCGTCCCCTGGAAAAGATCGCAGATTCCGGCGGGGCGTTCATTACCCGCGGTGTCAGCGTGGATTCCCTGGACCGCACAAAAAAATGGCATGCACACATCGTCGCTTCTGTCGGCGATCATCTGACTCCCGGTGAGATCATTGCATTGGTACCGGAGACCCGGGCCATCGTACACAAGTGCATGGTGCCCCCGGATGTAGAAGGAAACGTAATCAGCGTCGTTCCGGACGGCGACTATACCATTGACGAAACACTGGTCACCCTGGAGCTTGCCGACGGCAGCACAAAGGAACTGAGTATGACCCAGCACTGGCCCATCCGTGTGCCCAGACCCACAAACAACCGCTTTCCGGCATCGGTTCCGCTGGTGACCGGACAGCGAATCATCGATACCATGTTCCCCATCGCCAAGGGCGGTACGGCTGCCATCCCCGGCGGATTCGGAACCGGTAAGACCATGTCCCAGCATCAGATCGCAAAGTGGTCTGACGCGGATATCATCATCTACATCGGCTGCGGCGAACGCGGGAACGAGATGACGCAGGTTCTGGAAGAATTTTCCGAGCTGACGGACCCCAGGTCCGGTAACCCTCTGATGGACCGGACCACGCTCATCGCCAATACGTCCAACATGCCGGTGGCTGCCCGTGAGGCCAGCATCTACACCGGACTGACGCTTGCAGAATATTACCGGGATATGGGCTATGACGTAGCCATCATGGCTGACTCCACCTCCCGTTGGGCGGAGGCCTTAAGAGAGCTCTCCGGACGTCTGGAGGAGATGCCTGCCGAAGAAGGTTTCCCGGCTTACCTGGCATCCAAGCTGTCCGCGTTCTATGAGCGGGCCGGCATGATGCACAACCTGAACGATACGGACGGATCCGTGACTATCATCGGCGCGGTTTCCCCTCAGGGCGGAGATTTCTCCGAGCCTGTCACCCAGAACACCAAGCGGTTTGTCCGCTGTTTCTGGGGATTGGATAAGAGCCTGGCTTATGCAAGACATTTCCCGGCTATCCACTGGCTCACCAGCTACAGTGAATACCTTACGGATCTGGCGCCCTGGTATCAGGACCGGGTATCTCCGAAGTTTGTAGATTACCGGAACAGGCTGATGGCGCTTCTGAACTCCGAAAGCAGCCTGCTGGAGATCGTGAAGCTGATCGGAAGCGACGTACTTCCCGACGACCAGAAGCTGGTTCTGGAGATTGCCCGTGTCATCCGTCTGGGCTTCCTGCAGCAGAATGCTTTCCACAAGGACGACACCTGTGTGTCCATGGAAAAGCAGTTCCTGATGATGGATACCATTTTGTACCTTTATAAAAAGTCCCGTGCGCTTGTGACCATGGGGCATCCGATGTCCGTGCTGAAGTCTGAGAACATCTTCGACCGGGTCATTTCCATTAAGTATGATGTGCCCAATGACCGCCTGGAAATGTTTACCCAGTACCATCGCGATATCGACGAATTTTACCAGCGCGTCCTGGAAAAGAATGCATAAGGAGGGAATGATGCCATGTCAATTGAATATTTAGGCTTAAGCAGTATCAACGGCCCTCTGATCGTCCTGGAGGGCGTGCAGGGTGCGTTCTATGACGAAATCGTTGAGTTTGTAATTAACGGTACGGAGCGCAAGATCGGACGTATCGTGGAGATCTACGAGGACCGCGCGGTCATCCAGGTTTTTGAAGGCTCTGAAAATATGTCCCTGAAAAATACTCACACCCGGCTCACCGGACATCCGATGGAGATCACGCTCTCCCCGGATATGCTGGGACGTACCTTTAACGGTATCGGCCAGCCTATCGACGACCTGGGTCCCATCACCTCCGCTCTGCGGCGGGATGTGAACGGCCTGCCTCTGAATCCGGTGAAGAGGGAATATCCAAGAAATTATATCCATACCGGAATCTCCGCCATCGACGGACTGACTACCCTGATCCGCGGCCAGAAGCTGCCGATCTTCTCCGGAAACGGCCTTCCCCATGACCAGCTTGCGGCTCAGATCGTAAAACAGGCTTCCCTGGGGGATGGATCGGACGAACAGTTCGCCATCGTATTTGCCGCTATGGGCGTCAAGCACGATGTGGCAGACTTTTTCCGACGTGCCTTCGAGGACAGCGGCGTTGCAGACCATGTAGCCATGTTCCTGAACATGGCAAATGACCCGGTTGTAGAACGTCTGATCACGCCCAAGGTAGCGCTGACCGTTGCGGAATATCTGGCATTTGAAGAAAATATGCATATCCTGGTCATCCTGACGGATATGACCTCCTTTGCCGAGGCTATGCGTGAGGTATCCTCCTCCAAGGGAGAGATTCCCAGCCGAAAAGGATATCCGGGATATCTGTACAGCGAACTGGCAACCCTGTATGAGCGCGCCGGCATCGTTCAGGGCGTGAGCGGCTCCGTAACACAGCTGCCCATCCTGACCATGCCCAATGACGATATCACCCATCCGATCCCCGACCTGACGGGATACATCACGGAGGGGCAGATTGTACTGGACCGGACGCTCCATGGGCAGTCTATCTATCCGCCCATCAATATCCTGCCTTCTCTGTCCCGTCTGATGAAGGACGGCATCGGAGCAGGCTACACAAGGGAGGACCACCAGGACCTGGCCAACCAGCTGTTCTCCGCCTACGCGAAGGTAGGCGATGCCCGGAATCTTGCCTCTGTTATCGGTGAAGACGAGCTGTCGCCCACGGACAAGAAATACCTGGCATTTGGAAAGGATTTTGAAACCCGCTACATCGGACAGGGCGTGAATGAAAACCGAAGCATGGAAGCGACCCTGGATCTTGGCTGGGAGTTGTTAGGCCGGCTTCCCAAAGAAGAACTTGACCGTGTGGACACGAAGATCCTGGATAAATACTACAAGCCAATGCCGGAGGAAGACGAGTAAAGGAGGCTGCGCCCTATGGATCCACGAACATTTCCAACCAAAGGAAATCTGATGTTGGCGAAGAACTCGCTTGCGCTTGCAAGACAGGGCTATGACCTGATGGATAAGAAGCGGAATATCCTGATCCGCGAACTGATGTCGTTGATCGATGAAGCCCGGGATATCCAGGATGAGATCGACAGCACCTTTACCTATGCTTACCAGTGCCTGCAGCGTGCCAATATCGAGCATGGAATCAATATAGTATCTCAGCTTGCCTATACGGTACCGATTGAAAATTCCATCTCAATCCGCACCCGGAGTATCATGGGAACTGAGATTCCCCATGTGAAGTACGCACCGGTCCATGAATTACCCACCTATGCATTCAGTACCACCCGGGAATCCATCGACCAGGCGACCAAGGCATTTCAGAAAGTAAAGGATCTGACCGTGAAGCTGTCCATGGTTGAGAATGCGGCCTACCGGCTGGCTTCCAATATCAAGAAGACGCAGAAGCGCGCCAACGCGCTGCAGAACATCACGATCCCTATGTATACCGAGTTGGTCAGCAGCATCACAAATGCATTGGAGGAAAAGGACAGAGAAGAATTTACAAGGCTGAAGGTCATCAAGAGAATGAAGATGAAGAAAGGCTGAGTAATACGGAATAGATGCAAAACATTAGTTATAGGTCACGCCTGGTATAGGTGTGACCTTAAATTATTTCAGGGAAAATCTTAAGTGGAAGTCCTTTGCCGTGTACGGATTGGAGCTCCAGCCGCTCCGGGAGAACACATTTCCCCGGAGCGGCGGTCTCTTATTTCATAAAGTCAAACAAACTCATCTGTCTGCCATTTCCCATATTTTTATGTGAACGTGCTTTTTCCCTGCTGGCCGCTTCCGCAGGAATTTCTTTCAAAAAGGAAGATTCTTCTTTTGATGTGGTAAGGATCAATTCCTCTTTTGCCCGGGTGAGTCCAACGTAAAACAAACGGCGTTCTTCCTCTTCATCCGAACTATATTTCTCACTTTCAAAGGGAATCATCCCCTTTCGCGCCCCATAGATCATGACCACCGGAAACTCCAACCCCTTTGAGCCATGCAGCGTCATGAGCGTCACCGCGCCCGACGTATACCGCTTCTCCCCGCAGCGTTTCAGGTCGCTCTCCACCCCCAGATCCAGAGCCTCTGTAAATTCCGGCATAGTCTGGTAAAATACCGCCGTCCGGTATAGCTTTCCTATGCCTTTATTCTTTTCCAGATTCAGGTCTTTCATCCATTCGTCCAAGATCTTCTGGGGTTTCTTCTTTTTCATAAAAGGACGGTACTTGTCCGACATATTTTGATAAATGCTCTTCGTCATATCTCCGGCATCCAGATCCCACAAAAGTTTCAGCGCCGTCTGTCCTGCCAGAAGGTTGTCCGGCTGCACCAGGCTCTTGAAGAAGCTGACAGTCCCCCGCACGGCAGGTTCCATAAGAAAATCATCCCGGCCGGCCACCACATAGGGGATACCCTCTTTTTTCAGGCAGCTTTCCAAAAGGTCTGCCTGCCGGCGTGTCCGGTACAGCACCGCGATCTCTTCAAATCCCCGCGCACGCCCTTCCCTCTCCGGAAAGATTTCCTGCGCCTCCAGCATCCCGATTCCCCCTGCCAGGCGGTTGATCTCCTTTGCTGTAAAGATCGCCTCAGACATCTCACTGTCTGCTTCCACGATCCGCACCGGAACCCCTTCCGGCCTGTTTGCCCTGAGCTGCCTTTTTCCTCCCGGATTATGGGAAATCACTTCGGAGGCCGCTGTCAGAATCTGAGGAGCAGAACGATAATTTTCTTCCAGGGTGATCCGGCAGGTCTGAGGAAATTCTTCCGAAAGTCTTTGGAAGCACCCGGCGTCTGCTCCGCGGAAGCCATAGATTGCCTGATCCTGGTCTCCGATCACAAACAGTTCCTTTCCGCCTTCGTTCCAGGCTTTCATCAGCTCGTACTGAAGAGGGCTGATATCCTGAAATTCATCCACCATGAGATAAGAAAATTGTCCCGCATCCATATTTTTTCTGTTTTCTTCCGCTCTCTCCCGGGCAATCCGCAAGGCTTCCAGAAGGAGATCATCAAAGTCCAGAGCATTCCAGTCTTTCAGAGTGCTTTGATATACCTGGAATGCGTTTCTCAGCTTTGCATCATGTTCTGATTCCCCGGCCGTCACATCAAAATCAAGTGTACGCGACCCCGCCTTATAGTTGGAAATCCAAGTCAAGAGCCGGGAAACTGTCGTCTCCAGGCCATACGCCTTTATGATCCTGCCTGCCAGATCCCGCGTCTCACTATCCCCTGCAAGGGTAAATTCTACACCACTATCTTTCAGAATCTTCCATGCAATAGAATGGAAGGTGCCGATCTGCAGTTTTTTCGCGGTGGTACCCTTTCCCAACTGCCTGCGGACACGCTCCCGCATCTCTCCTGCCGCCTGGTTGGTAAATGTCACCGCGGTGATACAGGAAGGCTTTACCCGCCTGTTCTCCAGAAGATGAAGGATATGGGCCGCCAAAGTGCCGGTCTTTCCGGTACCCGGGCCGGCGGTGACCGCGGTAACCCGGTCGATGGACTCGATTGCTCTGCGCTGGTTTTCGTTCCATGTATATTTTTGAGCGTCCGCTGTTCCCAAAATTTCCGCAGGAAATCCGGCCGTCTTTTCATTCTCCGCCAATTTCGAAGCGCCTGTCCTCAATTGCTCAGAGGGCTGCCGGAAATCCGGGATTTTCCCGCTTTTTATTCCTTCATCCGGGTCATACGATTGCCCTTCCGATTCCTGCCTGCTGTTTCCGCCCCGCTCACCAGCTCTCCCCGGACTCTGCATGGACTTCATTTCATTCGAAGCCATCTCAGACATATCAAACAGACTCATCTGCCCCTCCAGATGATCCAGTTCTCCCTGGGTAAACAGCCGTATAATCCCGTATTCCCCATCGAATCCGGGCAGTCTTGTAACCTGGCCCTTTCTCAGTCTTCCGATTCCTTCCGAAATCAGGATTCCCGAAACGCTTCGAATCTCTTCCAGCGGAATCTCCCGCAGTATAGAAAATTCCGGCCCCAGCTTTTGGAGCAGGTTTCGGTATTCCCTCTCAACCCGGGCGCTTGCAGACGAAAGGCCCACAGATGCGCCGATGATCTCCGGCAGCGGAACCAGACTTTCAAACCCTGCAGCCTGCTCTTTCCTGTATCCTTCCGGCCTGTCTGCAAGCTGTTCCACCCGGTGGGACACCCCAATCGTCAGCTTCCGGCCGCAGACCGGACAGATTCCATGATACCTTTCTGTTTCCACAGGCGCCAGGCAGAGACCGCATTTCCGGTGGCCGTCATAGTGGTACTTGCCTTCCTCCGGAAAGAACTCGATGGTGCCTTCCAGACCGTTTCCGGTTTGAATCGCCTCTTTTAACTCTTCATAGGATAACCCGATATCCAGCAGATTCGCCTCTCTTCCCAGCTTTGCCGGAGAATGGGCGTCTGAGTTGGATATAAGCTGATAACCGTCCAATGCGGACACCCGCCAGTTCATAAGCGGGTCGGAGGAAAGCCCGGTCTCCATGGCATGGATATGGCTGGAAAGATCACCGTAGCATTCTTCCACCGAGTCAAAACCTGAAAACGCTCCGAACAATGAAAAATGCGGCGTCCAGATATGGGCGGGCACATACACCGACTCCGGGCACATTTCCAGAAGGATCTCCAGCAGATCATGACAGTCCAGTCCAAGGATGGGCCTTCCGTCCGAATGGATATTGCCGATGGCTTCCAGCTTGCGGGAGATCATCTCTGCCTCTTCCAGTCCGGGCAGAAGGATCAGACTGTGCACCTTCCGCACCCGGTCGTATTTCTTATAGATCGAACTGATCTCCCCGGTAATGACAAAATGCGGCTGCATCGTATCTGCAGCCGTATTGTCTTCTATCCGGTACTCTTTTTTTAATACATACAGGCCATTCCCGACAGGTTCCAGCTTTTCTGCAAGCTCCTCGCGCCATGCCGGATGTGTGAAGTCTCCGCTCCCTACGATCCCGATCCCCTTGCGCCTTGCCCACAGATCCAAATATTCCGGCGTACAGTCCTTGCTGGTGGCCCGGGAATAGCGGGAATGGATATGCAAATCTGCTATGTACATGGAAAAAACCTTCTTTCGTAAAAGTAAGAGCCAAGCCCTTTTCACTATCTGTATATTTTTCAGCTTCCATTCATATTTTCATACACTTCTTCTAAATAGCTGTCTTTAGTGTATCATATCACACAGCAGATGTGAACCCACTAATTCTCGTTTTAAGATCGGCTATTACGCCTGTGCGGATATTCCTTTTTCCTTCCTCTCCTGAATTTCCTTCACGATCTCATTATATGCCTTCCGGTTCAGCCGGTAAAAATACAGTACCGCAGCGGTCACGATCCAGAGGATTCCCGGAACCGTGGTAAAGGAATGCTTGATCACGGCAAGGACGGCCGGATTCTGCTGCTGGTTCGCCGCATATCCGAATGCCCCCAGGACGCCTGCAAGTACGGAGGTTCCGATGGCCATTCCGATTTTATTTCCGAGAGATATAAACGCATACTGAAATCCGTCGTTCCGAAGCCCGGTTTTCCATTCCCCATACTCCACACAGTCCGGTACAATGGCATAGATCGCCGTATTGAATCCGGAGAAGAAAAACTGCGCCAGACAGGAAAACAGGTAAAACGGAACCGGTGAACTACCCACCGTAAAAAAGTACATGCAAAACATACTGATTCCCGTCAGCAGCGCGAAGATCGACGCGGAGCGGCCTTTATTATTGGTCAGCCGGAATACAAGCGGGAAGCAGGCCGCCCCGATGATGGCCGGAACAATGATAAAAAGTGAGTATGTACTGAACAGTGCCTGATTGCCTTCCACATAGGTGAAATAGTACAATGCATCCGCATTTCTGCCGTAAAGCGTAACTCCGAACAGGAACTGCCCTGCAACCGCGATCATGTACGGCTTGTTTTTCGCAACGGCAGACAATTGGGTCTTCAGAGAGGTTTTTTCCTTTTCCGGCACCTCCACCACCTCTTTTGTTTTCGCAAAACAGAAGATATGGCACGCCGCAAAGATGCATCCGTACAGGATTGCGATCAGAAGGTATCCTCTCTTGTCATCTCCATTTCCCAGAGCGGCGATCAATGGAACCGTGACAATATTGATAATGCCGATGGCGATCATGGCGCTGACGGAACGGAAGGTATTGATCTTCGCGCGCTCTTCAATATTCTGTGTCATGGCGCCGCACAGGGTTCCATAGGGAATATTGACACAGGTATAGCCCAGCACAAGGATGCAGTAGGTGACTGCCATATACACGATTTTTACGTTGGACGGCCAGTCCGGGTGCGCCCAGAAGGTCAGCATCAATACAACGGCGGTCAAAGGAGCCGCAACCAGCAGCCAGGGCCGGTATCTTCCCCAGCGGGTATGGGTCTTATCGCTCAGCCCGCCGATCACAGGATCATTGATTGCATCCCAGAATCTGGAGAACAGCATCAGCCCTGCCACAGCTCCCATTCCGATTCCAAATACATCCGTATAGAAAATCATCAAAAAGTTTCCCACAAACATCCAGCTAAAATTGCATCCCACATCGCCCATGCCGTATGCAATCTTGCTGAGCAATGGTACCTTTACATCCGTTTCCCTCTGTTCCATCATGATCCTCCCTGATCTGTTTAATCTCTATTGTTTTTGGAAATTTTCTCGTGCGCTGACAGCCCTGCTCCGTCAGCCTGTCAGCGCCGTGTCTGAAAATACCGGATTATCCGCCTTTATTCCTCTCCGATACGGATGACCGCCTTCACAATATCCGCCTTATTGTTCACACTGTAGTCCATTGCCTTCTGCGCTTCATCCAGTCCGAATATATCTGTCACGATCCCTTTCAGGTTCACTTTTCCGGAAGCAACGGCGTCAATGGCCATGGGATAAATGTGGCGGTAACGGAATACGGTCTTGAAGGTCAGCTCCTTGTCCAGAGCCAGACTCATCGGCAGGGTCATCTCGCCGCTCTTGCTGTAGCCTACCAGAACGATGGTGGAGCCCTTTTTGGTCATATGAATGGTCTGTACTGTGGTGATCTGTGTACCCGCGGTCTCCACTGCCAGATCGCATCCCTTTCCTTCTGTCAGCTTCATGACCTCTTCCACCGCATCGGTTTTGCTTCCGTTGATCACGCCGTCCGCTCCCAGCTCCATTGCCTTTTCCAGACGTTTTTCCATAATATCCACTACATAAACCTTGGATACGCCCATGGCCTTCAGCGCCATCATGGTTACCAGGCCGATACAGCCCGCTCCCATGACAACCGCCGTCTGTCCTGCCCTTGCGCCGCCCTGCATTGCCGCATGGAAACCGACTGCCAGAGGTTCGATCAAAGCGCCTTCCAGTGTGCTCACATTGTCCGGAAGCTTAAAGCACAGGTCTGCTTCGTGGGCTACATATTCCTGGAATACACCGTCCACCGGAGGGGTTGCGAAAAATACCACATCCGGGCAGAGGTTATAGCGGCCTGTCTTGCAGAACTCACAGTGTCCGCAGGTCTTGCCCGGCTCCAATGCCACCCTGTCCCCCACTTTCAGATGCTTCACGTCCTTTCCGACCTCTACCACAGTACCGCCCGGCTCGTGTCCAAGTACAAAGGGCGGCTCTACCACATAGTCCCCAATGGCTCCGGTCTCATAATAGTGGAGGTCGCTGCCGCAGATCCCCACATATTCCAGCTTCACAAGCACCTCATTGTCCTTCGCTTTCGGAATCTCCCGTTCCTCAAATCCCATCTCACCGATCCCCAGCATTACCGCAGTTTTCATTGTTCCTTCCATGATGATTTCCTCCTTTTTATTTCTTTATTGTGTACTTTATTAAATAGTTTTATTATGTTTCTAATTTTATATCTGAACACTGAATTTGTCAATAGATTATAAACAGTAATTCCATTTTCGGAAATATACACAAAATCAACATCCTGTTTTTGTCTAAGATGCACATACAACCGCACAGGCAGAATCCTTCTGCTGTCCAGGCACAAAAAAAAGAGACCTCATCTCTGAAATCTCTTTCCAAAATATGTCTCCTGCCCCCTTATATCTGTCTCACAAAATCCTCCGTGACCCGTAATGCCGCCCCCAGAGCCGCAGCTCCCACCTGGTAGCTGCAGGCTTTTACAAACGGCCTGCTTTCCGCAAATGTATTTCTCTCCGATACTTTCTCCCATATATCCTGAATACGGGCTTCTGCATAACTCCCCACATAGCCGCCAAGGATAATATCACAATCCAGAACCATATGGATATTGTTGACCGCGATTGCCAGATAAGACGTATATCGGTCCCAAAGCTGCACGGCTTTTTTTTCTTTGCGCTCCAATGCTGCAAAAAATTTT
Source organism: Lachnospiraceae bacterium M18-1 (assembly GCA_000403295.2). GTDB lineage: Bacteria > Bacillota > Clostridia > Lachnospirales > Lachnospiraceae > Schaedlerella. Next base: position 96,045 of record KE159611.1, read on the forward strand.
TCCAGTTTTCCATCCGACGCAGCGGATAAGCGTGACGCGGAGCAGTAAGCGTCCAGACATCCTTTTTTCCCGCAATAGCAGGATTCCCCGTCCGCAACCACCGTCATATGCCCCACCTCCCCGCAGCGAAAATGATTCCCCTGTATAAGTTCCTTTCGATAGAAAATGGCCCCTCCTACCGTATTACTCAAGGACAGATAAAAGAACCTCTCCGGACCGTCCGGATGGATTCCCTCCGCATAAGCCCCGGCATTTGCATCATTCAAAAAGATACATGGGTGGGAAAAAAAGCGGCTTACCGCATCAAAAGGCACGGATTCCAAACCCAGTATATGCGAATACGTGATCATTTCCCGGTTCAGGTCGATAATCCCCGGGAAGGAAATTCCAATCCCCAGTATCCGTTCCCCGTCCGCGCCGCTTTCCTGTAAAAAGCGTTCCAGCTTTTCGCTGACCTCCCGGTAATACCCGTCTTCCGAAGCGTATGGATGATAGATCCGCTCGTATCTTAACATTTCCCCGGCAAGGTTGGTCAGCACCAGGCTGATATGGTTCTTTGTGATATCCAGCCCTACCGCCTGTTTGATGTTCACAGCCGCGGACAAAGCCTTGGCACGCCGCCCCCCGGTGGACTGCAGTTCTCCCTTTTCTTCCACCAGCCCCTTCTCGATCAGCTCCTTCGTAATCTGCGTCACCGTCGGCAGGCTCATGTTCATCTCATGGGCAATGTCCGGGTTGGAAACTGTTCCATTCCTGCATATGTAGCGGAACACCCGGTTCCGGTTCTGTTTTTTGACTTCCATATTCGTTACTTTTTTCTTGTCCATATTGACTCCTATACTTCATCAAAAAGGGCGCCAGCCGGCCAGAAAGGAAAACCTCTTCGCTATATCCCTTTTATATATCCCAAATTCATTTATTTTATTATAGCAGAAATCTCAACGGATTTGGAACATTCTGTTTGCTTTTTACACTTTTTTCTTTTTATCTGCATACATCTTGTAATCCCATTTTCCCCATGCTATAATAAGTTCACTCGTTCTGATTACTAAGAGCAGCGAAGATAGCTGTGTCTGCGTAAAAAGGCGTACTAGATAAGCTGATAATTCCTATGAATCATATATATTCGCCGTTCTTGATAGCTGCGGACCATTGGTTGGACTGCTGCTCTATAGCGGTATATTATTTTATCAGATCAATCTGCGCCCGGAACCAGGGCGCTTTTTTATTCTATAGAAAGTTTCTCCGAATGATCGTTCGGATCTGCCCTGCCAGACAGCAGCATTACTAAAAAAGGAGGTCATTTATGGACACCAGGATCGCCTTAATCGGCATTGTACTCGACAGCACCAGATCCGTGGACGAGCTGAACCGCCTGCTGAGCGAATACGGCAGCTACATCATCGGACGTATGGGAATCCCCTACCGGGAAAAGAACCTGTCCATTATCAGTATCGCCATGGATGCCCCGGCGGACGCCATCAGCGCGCTGTCCGGAAAACTGGGCATGCTTCCGGGCGTCAGCACCAAAACAATCTATGCAAAAACCAAATGATCCACACCGCTCTTTTGCAGCCGCCAAAGTTCATACAGGCATACCCAAGGGCACCCCATTATGGCCATTCGGCCGTTTCACAAGGTATACCCAAGGGCACCCCGTTATGGCCATTTGGCCGTTTCACAAGGTATACCTGTTTGGCCCGCTGCATCGCGGAAACAAAAAACAGGGAGGAACACAAACCATGTACGACGTAAATTCAAAATGTGCGGATGATTTTATCAGCCACGAGGAAATTCTGGACACACTGGCCTACGCGGACGAAAATAAGGAAAACGCGGAGCTGATTGACGCTCTGATCGAGAAGGCAAAGCTTCGAAAAGGGCTGACGCACCGAGAAGCTTCGGTACTGCTTGCCTGTGAAATCAAAGAAAAGAATGAAGAGATCTTTAAACTGGCCGAACAGATCAAAAAAGATTTTTACGGCAACCGGATCGTCATGTTTGCCCCGCTGTATCTGTCCAACTACTGCATCAACAGTTGTACCTACTGCCCCTATCATCTGAAAAACAAGCACATTGCGCGCAAGAAGCTGACCCAGGAGGAGATCCGCCGGGAGGTCATCGCGCTGCAGGACATGGGGCACAAACGGCTGGCTCTCGAAGCCGGAGAAGATCCGGTACATAACACCATGGAGTATTATCTGGAATGCATCAATACGATCTACGGCATCAAGCACAAAAACGGAGCCATCCGCCGCGTGAATATCAACATTGCCGCAACTACGGTTGACAATTACCGACTGCTCAAAGACGCAGGGATCGGAACTTATATCCTGTTCCAGGAGACCTATCACAAGGAAAGCTATCTGACCCTCCACCCGGCCGGGCCGAAGCATGACTACAATTATCACACCGAGGCCATGGATCGTGCCATGGAGGGCGGAATCGACGATGTGGGCCTGGGCGTGCTGTTCGGCCTGGATAAATACCGCTATGAGTTTGCCGGACTCCTCATGCATGCGGAGCATCTCGAAGCTGCCTTCGGCGTAGGGCCGCACACCATCAGCGTACCCCGCCTGAAACGTGCGGACGACATTGACCCCGGTCAGTTCGACAACGGCATAGACGACGATATATTTGCAAAGCTGGTTGCCTGCATCCGGATCTCCGTCCCCTACACCGGCATGATCATTTCCACAAGGGAAAACCAGGCCACAAGGGAGCGTGTCCTGCACCTGGGCATCTCCCAGATCAGCGGCGGCTCGCGCACCAGCGTGGGCGGCTACTATGAACCGGAACCGGAGGATGAGAAGTCGGAGCAGTTCGACGTCAGCGACACCCGTTCCCTGGACGAGGTGGTACGCTGGCTGATGGAAATGGATTACATCCCCAGCTTCTGTACGGCCTGCTATCGGGAGGGCCGCACCGGAGACCGTTTTATGTCCCTGTGTAAGAGCGGGCAGATCCAGAACTGCTGCCATCCCAACGCACTGATGACATTAAAAGAATACCTGATGGACTATGCTTCGCCGGAAACCAAGGCAATCGGAGATAAGCTGATTGAGCGTGAAGTCCTCAACGTGCCCAATGAAAAAGCGCGGGCAGTCGTCATGGAAAACCTGCGTTATATCGAACAGGATAACCGGAGAGATTTCCGTTTTTAATTCCATCAGACAGAACGCAGGCCCGTTTGTATCGACGATTTTCATGGGCCTGCATTTTATCAAATCTGGTGATCCAACGGAGGAAATATAATATGAGTTTAAATGCCGTACCATCCGCAGACCGTATCCACATCGGAATCTTTGGAAAACGGAATGCTGGAAAATCCAGCATCATCAACGCCGTAACAGGCCAGAGCCTTGCCATTGTCTCTGATATCAAGGGCACCACCACCGATCCGGTACAAAAAGCCATGGAACTGCTGCCACTGGGTCCTGTGGTAATCATAGACACCCCGGGTCTGGACGATGAAGGGGAACTGGGTACTCTTCGCATCCGAAAAGCGTATCAGGTTCTGAACAAAACCGACATCGCCGTACTGGTCATTGACAGATCCGCAGGGATGACTGCCGAAGATAAAAGAATCCTGGAAAAAATCCAGGAGAAGAAAATTCCTTATGTCATCGCCTTCAACAAATCCGACCTCAATACCAATGGGCAGGAATGCAAGCTCAGCGAATCCGCAGACCCATCCCGCTGCATCTCCGTCAGTACCCTGACCGGAGAAAATATACGGGAGCTGAAAGAACTGATCGCAAAGCAGGTTCCTTCTGCCGGAACAGAAAAACACATCGCGGCAGATCTGATCCATCCGGGCGATTTTGTCGTCCTGGTCATTCCCATCGACAGTTCCGCTCCCAGGGGACGTCTGATCCTGCCTCAGCAGCAGACCATCCGGGATATCCTGGAAGCAGGCGGCGCAGCCATCGCAGTCAGAGATACCGAGCTGCAGGATACACTGGCCCGGCTGGGCATGAAGCCTGCGCTGGTCATCACCGACAGCCAGGCATTCAAAAAAGTATCCGCAATTGTCCCGCAGGACATCCCGCTGACATCCTTTTCCATTCTGTTTGCCAGGTACAAAGGGAATCTGGAGACGGTAGTGCATGGCGCCAGGACACTGGACCTGCTGCAGGACGGGGACAAAATCCTGATCTCCGAAGGCTGCACCCACCACCGTCAGTGTGAAGATATCGGAACTGTAAAGCTGCCCGGCTGGATCCGAAAGCATACCGGGAAGGAACTCCTCTTTGAATTTACAAGCGGGACGGAGTTCCCGGATGACCTGGGACAATACCGCCTGATCATCCACTGCGGCGGCTGTACCTTGAATGAACGGGAAATGAAATACCGCCTGCAGTGCGCCTGTGACCAAACCATCCCCATCACCAACTACGGCACAGCGATTGCCCATATGAACGGAATCCTGAACCGAAGTATTGCTCCGCTGAATAAAAGATCATCTTAAGGTATAAATATTTCAAAGGGGCATATTGCTTCGTTACTAACCGCAATATGCCCCTTTTTTGTTTCAAACCACTGTTATTTCTTATTCCTTTCCATTAAAACAATATGTACACAGCTTGCAGGGTGACAGTCCGATAGACTCAATCAGGTCGTCAAGCCTATGATACCGCAGAGTCGTAAAATTCTGCTGCTTCCGGATCTCTTCCACCATTTCCTCGTACCGCGCACTGCACGGATCCGAATACTCTGCCAGTACATCCGGTGTCACTTCCTCCTCCCGTTCCTGGATGATCCGCCTTGTAATCAGATCCAGATCTGATTTCGAACGAGAAAAATTCAGATACTTACATCCATACAGCAGCGGCGGACACGCCGGGCGCACATGGACCTCCTCTGCCCCGCTCCGATACAAAAATTCCGTCGTTTCCCGAAGCTGGGTTCCCCGCACAATGGAATCGTCGATCAGAAGCAGCTTTTTCCCTTTGATCAGCTCCTGTACCGGAATCAGCTTCATACGGGCAATCAGATCTCTCTGGCTCTGATTCGCAGGCATGAAGGACCTGGGCCAGGTGGGCGTATACTTGATAAACGGTCTTGCATACGGAATCCCCGACTCATTGGCATACCCGATAGCATGCGCGATTCCCGAATCCGGCACGCCGGCAACGATATCAGGCGATACAGAATCACTGTCCCGCTTCGCAAGCATGCTCCCGCAGGTGTAACGCATCTCCTCCACATTCACCCCTTCATAGGATGACGTCGGATATCCATAATATACCCACAGGAAGGAGCACATCTTCATCTCTGCCCCCGGAGCACCGACGGTCTCCACGCTCTCCGGCGTCACAAAAACGATCTCTGCCGGTTTCAGTTCTTTATAATGTTCAAATCCCAGGTTGATATATGCAAAATTTTCAAAGGAAATACAGTAGCCGTCCTCCCGCTTCCCGATCACCACCGGAGTGCGTCCATATCGGTCTCTCGCCGCATAGATCCCGTCTTTTGTCATCAGCAGGATGGTCATAGATCCGTCCACAAGCTCCTGTACATAGCGAATCCCTTCTACAAGCGTATCTGACTTACATATCAGAGAAGCAATTAATTCTGTCGCATTGATCTGGCCGCCGCTCATCTCCTGAAAATGAGAACGGCCTGCATCATAAGTCTCTTTCAGCAGTTCTTCCAGATTGTTTACCTTTCCGACCGTTGTGATCGCAAAGCTGCCCAGGTGGGACTGAATAAGAAGTGGCTGCGGTTCATAGTCAGAAATACATCCGATTCCCAGATGCCCGTCCAGTTCTTCCGCATCCTTTTCAAACTTAGTCCGAAATGGAGAATTTTCGATATTATGAATCGCTCTCTGAAATCCTCCATTCCCATACATCGCCATTCCGCCGCGCCGCGTGCCCAGGTGAGAATGATAGTCTACCCCGTAAAACAATTCTAAAGTACAGTTTTTCTTTGAAGCAACACCAAAAAATCCACCCATATGTCTGTCTCCTTTTTTTGTCAGTCATCTGAAAGTTATACTACGGAATACTTTTCTTTCCGAAATTCGGTTCCTGTTCACTCCTGCAGGGTTCACAGCAACAAAATTCATACACAGTTTAGCACGAAATATCTTCAAAGTCAAAGAATACATTACAGCATCAACCCCCGGTACCGGTTAAAGCAGGCAAAGATCTCCTGCCTTCTGGGCATGGCAAGACACGCCACATTGGACGGGCTCTCACACAGGCCGGCCAGACCGTTCCTGCGGAGCTTTTCCTCCAGCTTATCCACCACTTCCTGCACAGGAGCCGCACCGCCGAAGAAATTCTTCTCCGCATAACGCACACAGTATCCCAGAGCCGTCACCTGCTCGCTGTCCGTTATCTGCTCCACGTAGCGCAGATCAATGCTTTCCCGGTTGATCATCACGCCCTCGCGCCCCATAGTCTTCATCTTGATCCGGTCATTTCCCCGATAAGCCCTGTTCTGGCTCGGACACCTTTTGAATACAGGTTCTTTTGCAGGCTCCTCCAGCCCGCTCAGAGCAGGAAAATTCTCCGCCTCTTTTTTCGCTTCCGCCGTAATCTCTCTGGGTACATACCGGTCCATCTGTACGATCGTATCCGCGATATGGAAATACGCCCCTGAGCTGCCCGCAACGATCACAGTTGAGATTCCATAGCGTTCATACAGCTCCCGGATCCTGTCAATAAATGGCGTGATAGGTTCCATATCCCTGTGGATCACCCGCTGCATCAGCTCATCCCGGATCATAAAATTGGTGGCGCTGGTGTCCTCATCGATCAGAAGCGCCTTCGCCCCCGCCTCCATGGCTTCTACCACATTGGCCGCCTGGGAGGTGCTGCCGCTGGCATCCTCGGTATAGAATCCACAGGTATCCTTCCCATTGGGCAGATCGTTGATAAACATGGAGATGTCCGTCTTTTTGATGCTCCGTCCATCCTCCGCACGGATCTTTACCGCAGAACCGTCCGTGATCACATACTCCCGTCCGTCCCCGGCAATGTGGTCATATACTCCAAGCTCCAGCGCTTTCAGAAGCGTTGATTTTCCATGATATCCGCCCCCCACGATCAGAGTGATTCCCCTGCGGATCCCCATTCCGGTGAGCGTTCCCTTATGGGGCAGTTCCATAGTCACTTCCAGCTCCTTCGGGGAACGAAAGGGCACCGCCCCTTTCATAGGACGCGGCGAGATACCGGATTCCCTCGGCAGGATTGATCCATTTGCCACAAAAGCAGTCAGTCCCTGCGCCTCCAGCTGTCCCCGGATATATTCTTGATCCTCTGCCAGGTCAATGACCCCGCGCACCTTCTTTTTATCACAGGTCCTGTAGTAAAGCGATTTCTCTACACAGTCTGGAAGAAAATCAAACAGAATCTTTTCCAGTTCCCGTGCGTTGATCGTCCGCCCATTGGCCGGAAATCCAATTTCCAGACGCACCACGATATCCCCTGTTTTTGCGTCCATATGGAAAGCCGTCCTCTCCAGGATCTCCTGTCCGCACCTGCTGATGGAAATCAGCCCGCTCTTTCCCGAACCTTTTGCCTTAAATGCATAACTCTCCGCCGTGCGGTGAAACTGCCGGGTCAGATAATCCTGCAATGCCGCCCTCTGGCAGCTGCCGCAGTACAATTCCTTCGGAAAACCTGCGATCCCGCCCTTCATATGCACACTCACCTTTGACGGAGATGCAAATGGGTCTCCCTGTACATGGTCGATAGAAAGCACATACCCCGGAAACTGGTATGTGCCCTTCGTGTCCTTGTATGCCGGATATCCCTTATGGTCAATCCTGTGCAGTAGATTTCTCAATTCTGTTGATGTTCCCACGTTTTATTTCCTCCTAAATTCATTCCTCACCGGTCTCTCACTTCGGCACTCAGATGATTTCCTGCATTTTCTCCACTTCCTGCCGGTCTTCGGCACTAAAATTCTTCTCAAATTCTGCTTTCTGCCTGTCCGCCTCTTCCTGAGCCGGAACCCATCCCGAGACTTTCTCCGCATGAATCCCATACTTTTCAAATACAGGGAGTAATGCCTTCATTCTTGCTTCAAACGACAGATATCCGGACCTGTCCTGTCCCCGCCAGCCGACCTCTGCCGAAGCTGCAAATCTGGGCCAGCAAAATGTTTCCAGTCTCTTCACATCCCGGACATGCTCCGTCCATATCAGGCATTCTGTCCCCAGAATCCCGTTTCCTGCCTTCGCCAGTCCTTCCGGACAATCCTCCAGTTCGTAAACATCCCGAAGTGATGTGATTCCATATGGATAATCACAATAACAGTTTTTCACAATGGATATGACGGCCCTCCCGCCTCTCTCCATATGCTCTCCCAATCGGTTCTCTTTATCATCCGTCCAGAGCTGTACGATCGTATCCGGATCCAGATTGCCCCCATATGCGGCTTCATTCCATACGATCACAGTCCGTCCCTTTGATTTCAAATATGCGGTGATCCGGTTTTCCATATAGCCCTGGAGCTGCTGCAGGGTCTCAAGCCCTTCCTCCTTCATCCGCTTCCGGCACAGCGGACAGCTGCTCCAATATTCCTTGGGCGCCTCATCCCCGCCGATATGAAAATAGTTTCCCGGAAACAGTTCCAGAAGGTCATCCAGGAGCTGCTCGATAAACGCGAAGGTCTCCTCCTTTCCCGGGCACAGGATATCCCTGAAAATGCCTGCCTGCGTCTCCACCGGAATCCGCTCCCCCCTGCAGCCATACTGAGGATACGCAGCCAGCACCGCTGTTACATGTCCTGGCATGTCCACCTCCGGAATCACCTCCACGCCCAGCTCCCCGCAGAATGCCACGATCTCCCTGACCTGTTCTCTCGTATAATATCTGTCCTCGGTCTCGTCCGAATCATAGTTGCCCATATGGTCTCCCCTGCGCACCGCGCCGATCTCATGCAGCAGAGGAAATCTTTTACATTCTATGCGCCAGCCCTGGTCGTCGGAAAAATGCCAGTGGAACTTATTCAATTTAAAATGCGCGGACATCCGGATCATTTTCTTCAATTCCTCTGCCGGAATAAAATGCCGGGCGCAGTCGATATGAAATGATCGCCAGGAATGCTCCGGGCCGTCCTCCACCGTCAGACAGGGCAGCTCATCTTTACACTGCAGACGGATCTGTTCCAGCGTTGCCTCCGCATACAGACATGCGGTTTCACTTCCGCCCTCAATCCATATGCCGTCCTTTTTCAGCTGCAGACGGTATTCTTCTCCCCCCATGTCAGGATTCACTTTCTTTTCCCGGATCGCAGGATCCGCATATCCTTCCTCGCCTGCCAGGATTTTCTTTGGTTCCGGTATCATCGAAATCTGCATCGTAAAACCTCCCTCTGATCTTACATCAAAAAGCCAGGTATCATCCTGGCTCTTGTATCGTCTAGTGTAGTCTCTGTTACTGCCGTAAACACCAGCTTATTTCTCCCTCCACTGCTCCTTGCCCTCGTCAGACCATACGACCATATTCCTGCCAGATTTCTTTGCGGTATACAGCATAGAATCTGCAAGCTTCAAATAGGTATCATATACATCCCCGCTCTTTGGGACAACGGTGACTCCTCCTACGCTGACCGTGATCCACCGGAATACCGGAGAATTATGCGGTATATGAAGGTTCTCGATGGCCTGGCGGATCATTTTTAAAAATTCATAAGATGACTGCGCGTCATTGCCTACAAGGATTGCCACGAACTCTTCCCCGCCGTAACGTCCCACAAAATCCGTTGCCCTGTGCAGGAAGGAAGATGCGGTCTTTGCCACATTTGTCAGGACCTTGTCGCCCGCCGGATGTCCGAAGCTGTCATTATAAATCTTAAACTTATCTATGTCAAAAATGCAGACAGAAAACGGAATCCCAAGGCGCATGGCTTCCCGCCACTTCATGCGCCATTCCTCTTCGTAGCGTCTTCTGTTTGCGATCCCGGTCAGTTCATCGACCATGGCGAGCTTTTTATAGTGCATCTGCCTGTCGAATGAACGGAGCTGCGCATTGATCCTTGCTTTCAGGATTGCCGGAACAACTGGTTTGGTAATGTAGTCTACCGCTCCAAGGGTCAGAGCCTCTTCTTCATACTGTACATCAGAAAGGCTTGTCACTATGATGACTGGAATATATCTGGTCAGGATCATGTCCTGAAGCTTTTTCAGCAACGTGAATCCATCCATATCCGGCATAATGATATCCATAAGGATCAGGGAATACTTTCCGGACATGGCGTTTTCAAGCCCGCTTTCAGCATCGCGGCATACAGTTACATCATAGTCCGTTTCCAGGATTGCTTTTAAAGAATCGCCTACTAAAATACTATCATCAATTAACAAGATCTTGTCCATGAATCCATCCTTTCTGATGCAGCGCATATATTTAGTACAATCCGCCTCTCTCCACCCTCTGTAGCATATCACAAAATCTGGCGGGAATCAATCAATTCCCTCCCTTTCCTTGTGGGAGAATACATTTCGGATTACTGTTCACACGGCGTCGTGCACCCTGCTGCACGGCGTCCGGCCAATAAAGTAACATTTGCCATCATATCCAGCCTCTCGCCTAAGGCGACTTAAAATAGGCTGGATACTGTTACTGGAGCACCCAAAGGGTGTGAACAGTAACCATTTCGGCCGTTCTATAAAAACATTTTATGCCGTTTCCTACCTTTCTTAGTCAAAGTCAAACTTTTCATACCTCTTATGCATTGCCTTATATCGAATCCGGACCGTCTCATTTCCCGCGAGCACGTCCTGTTCCGTCCCCGTAAACTGGCAGCGCAGGCAGTAGTATTCCCCTTTTTCCTTATCATAAAACATATCAATATCCAGGTCCCTCATGAAGCAGGACGGACATCTATAGTTTAATCTGCCTTTTCCAGATTGAGCCATGTCGCATATACCTCCTTTTCTGAAATCTTTTTCTTATATCCCAGAGTAAACATGGGTGAAAACGCATAGCCTTCCCGTATATACCCCTCTCCGCCGCCGCTCTGCGTCATGGAAACCTTTATCTCAATGGCAGGGATCACCACAGATACCGCTTCTGCATTTTCCAGGCTTTCCTCTCTGCATCTGTATTCGTAGACAATACGCTTCTCCTCGCTGCCTTCACATTTCAGAAGGATGCCGCTCATATCTTCCGGATATTCCGTTGTTCCATAGCATGCTACCATATACTCATTCAGTTCCATTTCCGCGTCAGGATTGCTCATCTCCAGGATGGTCCTCTCTATCTTCACGGAGCCGGTCCCCTCTTCAAAATATTCCTTTGTCTGAAGCTTGACCGTCAGATCCGCAAACTCAATGGTCACCGGATCCAGCGTCAGGATCCTGGTCTTTCCTTCCTGTGTAAAATGTGCTTTTGTGCGGCACAGGCACAGATCCACTTCTTCCCCGTTGCGGCAGAGCTTGGCGCTCCGGATGGTACCCTCTCCGGCATAGTGGGTAAAATAACCAGCCCTGTATTTTTCCTGGATCAAAAACGGATAGGACGCATCCTGCACATGCTTCGTACCGATACCTACTTCCCACCTCAGCTTGGCAGCATAGGGGCGCAGGTCAAAAACTGCGCCGCCCTGGTCCATGTTGACCCCGGCCCGCATGTAAGGATCCGTATACCAGAACACCTGCTTGTCAGAACCGTAAAGGATATCCCGCCAGAGCGCACATTCCGGCTCGGTGTATGTTTTCTTCTGCCGGTAATAGTCTGCAAATTCCGACATGGTCATGTCAATGAGCTTTCCTTCTTTCTTTAAGTCCCCATAATATCTGCAGCCGTCGGAATAAGACTTGAGCAGCAGCTCGTAAGGCGCCTCCCAGCGTCCCATCTTGTTCATCCAGCCGGGTCCTACAAACATCATGTTATATGAATAACCGTTGTTGTACTTTGACTGAGCACGGTACTGGTCGATCAGGTTATACAGATAAGGATATTCCCAGGTCTGGGAATCATAGATCATGCCCCGCAGTACATTCTGCGGATGCGTCCCGAAATTGGAGCCGTTGCCGTCATAGCAGGCCAGCAGATCCCGGGACAAATGCGGAATGGCAACGATTCCGCTGTCCTCCGTCTCATCCGCCGCAGGAGCATGAGTATTCTGCTTTGACGGAATCCAGGGCGCCCATGGGCCGCCGTCAAACAGCGTGTACCAGGAATTATTGCAGGTGTGGTATGCCTTCGGCCCTTCCTCCCAGCAGGTGGCTACGGCGCACTTGACGGAAGGGTAAGTTTCTTTGATATAATTGGTCAGGTCCGCATCCATATAATAGGAACCTGTAGATTCCGGATAAAAGCCGAATATTTCATAGAATTTGCCGAATACATCGTTTACAATCTTTTTTTTGTCTTCCATGGAAAACATCCAGATGCAGAAATCCTTTGTCTGATATTTCTCCCTGAACTGCTCACAGGGCAGTCCCAGAAGGGACAGTGCGATCTCATCCCCGTACTTCTCATGATCGTCTTTCGCAATCTGCACCGCTTCCGCATTGAAAAGAGATGCATAGGTCATATGGATCGTGACCTTCAATCCGTTTTCGTGGGCCAGCCGCTGCTGCGTCCGGAAAATGTCCAGAGATTCCGTCAGCAGCTTCTTATCTCCGATATCCTCTTCCCTGCCATGCCCGGTCACGGTGGCGGAATACTCCGGGACCATTTCAGGGCGATGGATCACATTCAAAATAAATTCACTCATTTTTTTACCCCTTTCATTATTGGATAAAAAAGAGTTCCGCAAGCGAAACTCTTTTTAGCATCTATATCTGTTATTTTACTGCACCGGTAATACCTTCCGCAAACTGCTTCTGCAGTATGAAGAATACCAGCATCGTCGGAATCGAGCAGAACAATACGCCCATCATGATCATACCGTAATCAATCTTGTAACCGCCGATCGTGTTGGCGATCAACATAACCATGTTGAGAGACTTTCCATCTGTCATGATTACCTTCGGCCACAGATATGCATTCCATGCATTCATGAATGTGATAACAGCAGCAGCCGCATAAGTAGACCTCATGGTCGGGAAGAACATGCGGAAGAAGATCTGTACCTCATTCAGCCCATCAATCCGGGCCGCTTCGATGATATCAACCGGGAACGCCCTCGCATTCTGACGGAACATCATGATCATAAACGGCGTTGATATCATCGGAAGGAAGAAGCCGGCCGCCGTATTCAGCAGTTTCGCCGAACTGAACATCTGGAACAACGGGATCATGGTCGCCACCTGGGGAACCATCATTGCCAGAAGCAGGATTGAGAATAATTTATCTTTCCATTTGTCATGATAGATTTCAAAACCATATCCGGCCAGCGAGCAGATGAAGAGACAGATCACTGTCACCGCGATCGCATACACGAATGAATTGGTCATGGCACGAACCAGCGGCTGCTGTGCAACCAGATTCCGGAAGTTCTCCGCCGCAAAACCGCCGGGGAGGAGACGTCCTTTTGAAATATCAATATAGTTATTCGTTGCCGCAGATATCATCCACAAAAACGGGAATACGGAGATGATTGAAACTAAGGTCAAAAATATGTACGTAGGAATCAGCCTGCGCTGGATCATTGATCTGTTCTTTTTTTCAGTCACGTGTATCACCCACTTTCAGATTGATAAATGCAAGGATTGCAACAATGATAAATACAAAGAATGCCATAGCGCTGCCATAACCGAAGTTCGGAGCACGCAGGAAACAAGTATTGTAAATATAGTGCGACATTGTGATCGTAGCGTTTGCAGGTCCGCCGTTAGTCAGGTTGACAGACTCGTCGAACAGCTGCAATGTACCATTGATCGACATGATAAATGTCATGATGATGGTCGGCTTCAAAAGCGGCACGGTAATCCCCCAGAATGTTTTCCAGCCGTTTGCGCCGTCAATCTTTGCAGCCTCATATACAGAATATTCGATATTCTGCAGGCCGGCCAGATAGAACACCATGTTGTATCCTGTCCATCTCCAGATCAGGGCCAGGATGATAACCATCTTTGCCGTCCCGGCATTTCCAAGGAAATTGTACCCCTCTTTAAAAATCCCAAGCGCCACCAGTGCATTATTCACAAGACCATCCTGTGCAAACAGGAATCTGAAAATAATTGCATAGGAAACCAGCGAAGTTGCACAAGGCAAAAATACACAGGTACGGAAAAGCCCTTTAAATTTCAAGTCACGGTTATTCAAGAGCTGTGCCAGAAGTATTGCAAGCACAAGCATGATCGGCACCTGAATTGCCAGATAGAAAAATGTGTTGCCTACAGAGCGAAGGAATACCCTGTCTTCAAACATACGCGCATAGTTAGAAATTCCTGTAAATGTGTAGTTTGTACCTCTTCCTGTCTGTAAGGAAAGAAGAAATGCCCTGATCATAGGATAAAAGCTCATGACTACGATCATCAGTGTTGCCGGAGTCAGGAACGCCCAGCCGGCAGCTTTCTGCTTTGCAAGTAAGCTCATACCTTTTTTCTTCGAATCCACTGAAAGACCCCCTTTACTCGTCAATTTAAAATACGGAAACCCTGTATAGGAAAATTCGGAGAAATTTCCTGTTTAGCGCAATAAAAAGGGGAACCGCCATGGCGGTCCCCCCGCATATTGGCCTGACCTATTTCTTATTGATAATAGAATTCAGCGTCTGCCTGTGCCTGCTCTAAGATAGCATCCTTCTCTCCTCCGCCAGACATGATATCCTGAATTGCGGTAGAGATAACTTCACGCACGTCATAGTAGTAAGCACTTGTATTGTTGGAAGGTGTCTTCTCTGCAAATTCTACAACTGTTGCGAAGATCGGCTGATCACTCCAGAATTCCTGCGGAGCCTGATAAGCTTCGGAATCGCCTGCCGGTCCCCATGTACTGATCGCACCTGTGGTCGGGAGGATGTTCTCATACAGAGTTACGCTTCCTGCAAATGTCTTTGCCATGAAGTCAAATGCAAGGTCTGTATTCTGGCAGTTGGAGCTGATATACCAGGAAGATCCGCCGTTGTTGGAGTAGTTCGTTGCGCCTGAGGCATTCATCAGCTTCGGCATATTTGTGATTGCCCAGTTACCTGATGTATCTTCCATGCCCATAATGGTTGCCATGATCCAGTTACCATTAATGGTGCCTGCACACTGCTCGTTTGTAATAGAGGATACATATTCATCCCACTCGTTTACTTCGTAGAAGATTCCTTCTTTTACCATCTTCTGGTAGATGTCGATACATTCATTCAGAGCATCGTTACCAACCAGGTTCGGAGTTCCGTCTTCGTTGAACAGAGACGCGCCTGCTGACTGGAGCATCATCATGATGATATCCTGGCTGTTAGCCTGTCCGGAGAGCATGTATTTTCCTGTCTTTTCCTTTACAGTTTTGCCGATCTCAATAAACTTATCCCAGTCAATGTCCGTCAGATCGTCAATCGTATATCCTGCCTGATCAAGGATGTCTGTACGGTAGCAGGAGATCACGGCGCCATTGTCAAAAGGAACTCCGTAGTTCTTGCCGTCTACTGTAGAGTATGCAAGCTTACCTTCTGCAAACTCGGAAAATTCGATTCCGCTGTCTGTCAGATCTGTAAACGCTTCTGGATAGAAGGATACAAATTTCTGGAAAGAGTTATCCTGCATCAGGATGATATCTGCCATCGTACCGAAGTCGCCTGACTCTGCACATGTCTGAAGCTTGGTCTCGCAGTCATCGGACAGGGTCTCGATCACCTCAAGCTCAAACTCGCTGTCAACTTCTGCTTTGTATATCTCTCCTGCTTCTTTGATCGCAGGGATATTGAATGCCGGATCCCATGTCCATACGGTCAGCTTATGTCCGCCCTCGGAACCGCTGTCTGCGCCGCCATCGTCTGACTCTGCCGTAGTACCGCTTCCGCCGTCGCTGTCGCCGCTTCCGCCGTCACCGCTTCCGCCTCCGCACGCTGCCAAGGAGATCACCATAACACCTGCAAGCAATACTGAAAGTAACTTTTTCTTCATATACATTGTCCTCCTTTTTTCACCTTTAAAAAGTTCTCACTTTTTGTCCGGTTTGTTATGATAAGATTGTACCAAAAGCATTTTTCTCATTGTTTGCAAATTCATCCTAAAACTGTGCATTTTCAACTATATTTGTAATTTATGCACTATCGCGAATTTTGTCAAGATATTTTTTTGTGAATTTTCACAAAATCAGTGTTCAAAAAGCCAGTTCAAACACAGAAATTCTATATACTTTCACCTAAAACGCGCGTATTTCTTCCGTCTTTACAAATAGAAATCTTGAAATATATACACAAAAATATTGAAATAATCGCATAAAAATGCAGCACGCCACTCTTGTTTCGAAAGCAGCGCGCCGCCTTTTAAAACGCAGAAATATACCCTGCTGTGCATTATTCCTGAAACACCCGCTCCGGATACAGCCTTTTCAGAGTCTGGAGCATCTCCTCGTCCAAGTCCAGCAGAAGCTTAATCTTCGTCCTGTTTTCCATGATGATCATGGTATAATAAGGCGTATCCTCCTCATAAGAGGTATAGTCATACTTGGGCAGTTTCACCCCGCCCGCATCCCTGCGGTACTTTGCCACCGCCTCATGACGGTTGGGAGCCGTCACCTCCATCTCCGATAATTCCAGGATATGAGCGGTCTTACGGTAGCGTTTCCCCAGAATGACATCAATCGTCAGCCTGCCGCCCTCCAGCCGGTACTCATACTCCTTCTGGCTGTACACATCGTACCCGAAATAAAGCACCACCAGCAGAAATCCCGGGAGCATGAATCCCTGGGAGATCGCGACCCCCAGCAGCAGGATGATCACAGCAAAGACGATCATCACTTTCCGCAGCAGCCCCGTCATGGCTTTTGTTTTTCTTTTCACTTGTTTCACAATTGCGTAATCATACATATCCTTTGTTCCTCTCTGTTGTTTTTCATACAGTTTACACCGCTACACCTTTTTTCCGTTCTCCGCTTTTCTGTACCGGCTCGGAGTCTGTCCTTTGCATTTTTTAAAAGCTTTGGAAAAATACAGGTTATCTTCGTAGCCTACGGAATGCGCGATCGCCGTGATCGGCATATCTGTCTCCCGAAGCAGCCTGCATGCCTGCCGGATCCGGTATTCCTCCACATAGTCCTTAGGCGACACCTTTAATATTTTTTGGAACATCCGGTACAGATAACTGCGGCATACCCCGGTATATCCTGCGATATCCTCAATCGTAATGGGATAGGAATAATGCTCTTCGATATAACGGATTGCCTGCTCCACGCGGCCTGCCTGCAGATTTTTCTGCTTTGCTTCCGCCGAAGAGTTTTCCATCAGCATGGCGATCATGGAATACAGCGCCCCGGTCATGGAAACTGCATCGCAAAAGGTATTGCCCTTTGCTTCATACACCTGCAGGATCTTCCGTTCAATCTCACCGCTGATCTCCGCCTGTTCCAGTACAGGGGACTCCTCTGAAAAATCCGTATGGTTCAAAAGATAATATGCGTCGGTCCCGGCAAATCCCACCCAGGTGTAGACCCAGGGTTCTTCCTCGTCCGCCCGGTAACATGCTTCCATATTCGGATAAATCAAAAATGTGTCTCCTTTTTTCAGATCATAGGTCTTTCCCCGAATCTCAAAATGCCCTTTTCCACTTACCACATGATGGAGCAGATAATGGTCGCGCACCCCCGGCCCCCACTGAAATCCGGGCGTACATTTCTGGCTTCCTACATTGTATACTGAAAGCGAGCTTAACAACCTGTCCTCCGCATAATAGGAGCGGACATCATCTTCTGTTGGATTTGTCATCTGTTCTCTCCTCCTTTTGTCAGTTACAGTATAACTCTATCTGCTCTTTCAGACAACATTTTTCCATGTATTTGCAATGATTTTATATTGTATTCTAACTTCATTTCAAGCATAATAGAACAAATATTGTCACTATCATTGGCAGAGCGGTTACAGTTCACTGATAAGCCAGCGGCCTGTAACGCGGAAGGAACGTAATTAGGAGGTATCATCATGTTTGACTACAGTAAGATCAAAGACCCTGGATTTTTCAAAGAAAATGCAATCCCGGCCCATTCGGACCATATCTGCTATCCGGACAGGGAGCACCTGGACCGCGGGGAGAATCCGTTCCGTTTTTCCCTGAACGGCATCTGGAAGTTTTCTTACGGAAGAAATCTGGACGACACGGTCAAGGGGTTCGAGGCAGATGACTATAACTGCAGAAACTGGGGCGAGATCCGGGTGCCCGCCCACATCCAGATGGAGGGCTTTGACGTCCCTGCTTATCTGAACGTACAGTATCCGTGGGACGGCCGGGAACAGATCCTGCCCGGAGAGATTCCCACCCGGTTCAACCCCACGGCAAGCTATGTAAAATATTTTACCCTTCCGGAATCCATGAAGGGCATGCCCGTATACATTTCCTTCCAGGGTGTGGAGAGCGGCATGGCGGTCTGGCTGAACGGGCAGTACGTGGGCTATAGCGAGGACAGCTTCACCCCCACGGAATTTGACCTGACTCCGTATATCCGTGACGGTGAAAATAAGCTGGCCGTGCAGGTCTTCAAGTGGACTAGCAGCAGCTGGGCCGAGGATCAGGATTTTTACCGGTTCTCCGGCATTTACCGGGATGTGTATCTCTTTACCAGACCGGATGCTCACCTCTGGGATCTGAGCATCCGGACGCTTCTGGACGACAGCTATCAGGCCGGACGTCTTGTGATCGACGCTCTCAGCTCCGGAAACGGACGGGTTGAAGCACAGCTTCGGAAACTGCCGGCTGCGGATGCCCCCGCTGCTCTCTACGCGGCCCATATTCCCGAAGAGGCGCCTCTGTTCGCTTCCGCGGTATTTGACATGAAAGACGGAGAGGCTCACCTGGATCTTCCGGTATCCGGCTTCGACCTGTGGAGCGCAGAGCAGCCCAACCTCTATGAGCTGTTCCTGCAGGTCTATGATGAAAATGGGCAGCTTGCGGAGGTTGTCTCCGAATATGTGGGCTTCCGCCGGTTTGAGATGATCGACCATATCATGTGCCTTAACGGAAAGCGGATCGTATTCAAGGGCGTCAACCGCCATGAATTTAGTTCCAGGGCCGGCCGTGTCCCCCAGGAGGATGAGATCCTGCAGGATATCACCACCATGAAGCTGCACAACATCAATGCCATCCGTACCTGCCATTATCCCGATGATTCCCGGATCTACCGGCTGTGCGACCGTTACGGACTGTATCTGATCGATGAAAACAACCTGGAATCCCACGGTTCCTGGGACAGCTTCGCACGGGGCAAGGACAAAGATATGAGCAGGATCGTGCCCTGCGACCGGGAAGAATGGAAAGCCATGATGCTGGACCGGGTAAATTCCACTTATCAGAGGGACAAGAACCATCCGTCCATCCTGATCTGGTCCTGCGGAAATGAATCCTTCGGCGGCACCGTGATCCGGGATATGGCAGACAGATTCCGTGAGCTTGACCATACCCGGCTCGTACACTACGAGGGTATTTTCTGCGACCGCCGCTACAACGAGACGAGCGATATGGAGAGCCAGATGTACACTCCGGCGGCTAAGATTCAGGAATTTTTGTCTGAACACCGCGACAAGCCTTTCATCTGCTGCGAATACACCCATGCCATGGGCAATTCCTGCGGCGGAATGCACAAATACACGGACCTGACCGACACGGAGCCTCTGTACCAGGGCGGCTTTATCTGGGATTATGTAGACCAGTCGATTTATAAAAAAGACCGTTATGGAAAAGAATTTCAGGCATACGGCGGAGATTTCGGGGAACGGCCCACCGATTATAATTTCAGCGGGAACGGGATCGTATACGGCGGAGACCGCGCTCCATCCCCGAAGATGCAGGAGATCAAATACAATTACCAGAACATTTCCGCAGAAGTATCCGCGGATAAGGTGCTGATCCGTAACAAGAATCTGTTCACAAATACCAGTGCCTTCGACTGCCTGGTTGCTCTTGCGAAAGACGGGATCCAGGTATACGAAGCTCCGCTGGCTACTGCCGTTGCGCCGCTGGCCGAAAAGGAATATGACCTTCCCGTCCGCCGCGCAGACCAGCCGGGCGAGTATACAGTCACCGTTTCATTCCGTTTGAAAGAGGATACCCTTTGGGCAAAGGCAGGCCATGAGATCGCATTTGGACAGACCGTCTATACCGTGAATGCTCCTGCTGCCGGCATAGCTTGTACAAAACCGCTTACCATCGTAAGGGGCGCCAATAACGTGGGTGTGCGGGGCGAGAACTTCGAAGTCCTGTTTTCCGCATTATTCGGCGGTCTCTCTTCCTACCGCTGGGGCGGCGTGGAAATGCTGGAGACCATTCCGAAGCCGAACTTCTGGAGAGCGCCAGTGGATAACGACGAAGGATACCAGATGATGGCGCACTACGGACAGTGGAAGCTGGCAAGCCTCTATGTCTCTCACAAAAACTTTGAGACCAATCAGTTCGAGGATGTGCTTGTAGAAGAACAGGAAGGCTCCGTCACTGTTTCGTTCCTCTATCATCTTCCTACCAGACCGGTGACTTCCTGTACAGTCGCCTATACGGTCTTTGGGGACGGAACCGTGGAGACCGCCCTGTCCTATGATCCGGTGAAGGAACTGGGCGATATGCCGGAATTTGGTATGATTTTGAAAATGAATGCTGACTATGACAATGTGGAATGGTACGGCATGGGTCCGGCAGAGACCTATACAGACCGCTGTGAAGGTGCAAAGCTGGGGATTTACAAGAATAAAGTGTCAGACAATGTGGCACGCTACATGGTTCCGCAGGAATGCGGAAATAAGGTCGGTGTCCGCTGGGCGAAGGTGACCGACAGAAGAGGCCGCGGACTCATCTTCGAGGGAGATTCCATGAGCTTCTCCGCACTGCCCTGGACGCCCCATGAGATGGAGAATGCACGGCATCCCTATGAGCTGCCTGAGGTACACTACACCGTCGTTCGGGCAGCTATGCAGCAGATGGGAATCGCTGGGGACGACAGCTGGGGAGCACGCCCGCTTCCGGAATATCTGCTGGATACCAGTAAAAAAATGAGCTTTACATTCCGGTTCCGGGGAATCTGATCGCTGGAGGGAGCACTTCTCCCGGAAACACAGTTCCCAGGCAGCTTTAAATCAAAAGACAAAAACCGCTGCAGGGCGATGATATGTATATCATTGCCTGCAGCGGTTTCTATATCCTCTCTTATTCCGTCGATGCGGCGGCATCATCAATTGATGACAACGCTATACTAATCTTTACCAGCCTGCCTCCGAGTGTATCTGGAACTTGAAAAGCTGCTGTTCAAAATTTTCCGGCCGTTTCCGCCATTCATAGGGCGCGGATCCCATAAACTGCTTGAAGTTCCGGTTAAACGTGGACAACGTGGTAAATCCGCATTTATGCGCAATATCCGACACCTGCATATCTGTTTTCTTCAGATACTCACAGGCCGTCCGCACCCGTACCAGATTGATATATTCCAGAGGGCTCATTTTCATATATGCGGAAAAGGTCCTCCGAAAATGCGTCTCGCTCATATGACTCCAGTCTGCCAACTCCCCCACCTTAAGCGGCTCCATATAATGAAGGGTAATATAATCCAAAGCCCGTGAAATCGGAATCGTCACATTTCCTTCCAGCTCTTCTGTTTCCTCAAATTCCGGTTCTTCGATATGGTTTTCCCGGGCAATATTGATCAAAAGCGCGGTGAGGATCCCTTTTGCCTCTTCCAGATAATACTCCTTCGTCTCCCGCATGATCTCCAGAAGATGACGTATCATCCCAGCGATCTCAGGTGATTCTTTTACGTTTACAAGAGCAGCGCGGGAATTGATCCTCTGGATCATACGTTCTGTTCTCATGGGGGTGCCCCCCCCATTGTGTTCCCGGAGGACTCCCTCCACATCCACAAACAGATATTCCCACTGGCTGAATGTGCCCGGATCGCTATTGGTTGTATGAGGATAGTTCTTTGGAATCACAGTAAACTGATCCGCCTTAAATCTCAGGTTCTGCTCCCCGAGCACCATATCCCCCACCCCGCCATAGCAGTATCCGATCTCCAGGAAATTATGAAAGTGGAGATAGTCCACGTCCCGGCCGTATGCCTGCATCCACTTCTCGCCCAGCAATGCCAGGATCGGGCTTCCCTCAGGCATCTTATAATACCGGAATTCCATCTTCGGTTTTTTCCTTTTACTCATAGCCCCTCCCCATCCGTTTTTTCAATTCCTCTCCTGAATGATCTGCTGCAGCGGCTCTTCATCTTCTCTTCCTTGTATCTGCCATTCCATATTCCCGAAGTTCATGGTGAAATGCGGTCCGCCTGGAATATTTGCTCCGATACGCTTCCATGATCTCTGCCTTTTTGCCTGGCTCTCCTCTGGACTCCCGGACTTCGCCAAGTGCCGCCACAAAAGCAGCGCATTCGCCGTAATAATTCCTGTGGTTTTTCTCCATGATTCCTTCCACCCGCATCCGGGTCCATTGTTCCAGCCGCTCCAGGATAGCCTGGGTCTCCTCCTCCGGTATGTGTACATTCGTCCGCCACTTCCGGAAGCACTCCCAGAAAAATGTCTGATCGTCCTCTTTTTTGCTGCGTCCTGTCCCATTCAGGTACACTTCTGCCTTAAATCCCATCGAAGAAACGTATTTACGAAGCATTTTCCTGCAGCCCTCCGGCAGTTCCTCTCCATCATAAAGGTATAAGAAAAACAGCGCCATTCCTTCTTTCATGAATGTTCCCGTCCATCCCAGCGCATATTTATCATCCATGCATTTTTCGATCACCTCCCGGAACTTCCCGGCAAAAAACAGCAGGGAATCGCGCGTTCTGCGCTCCGGCCGGTTCTCTTTTCTCTCTCCTGACTGGTACTGTCCGTCTTTTAGTTTCACCATACCAGAAAACAGCTCCGTATAGATCTGTTCCGCCTCGTTTTGCCTGCGGCGGGCATCCACACATTCCAGGACAAGCCGCAGATAATTTTCAATGCTGCTGTCTGAACGGAATGCCTCCAGCCAGCATTGCTCCGCTCTCTCCCGATCATTTTGCATAAGAGCGGCCTCTGCTGTCAGAAGCGCAGCACTGCTCCGGATCTGATAGCCAGGCCGAATCCGCTCCAACGCCTCTTTTCCGACCATCAGTCCTTCCTCCGGCAGCCCGGCTTCTTTATATTTTTCAAGAGCCTGAACGTATAAGCCCGGATGCAGATCTGTATATTTTCTGGCCGCACTCAGCAGTGCTCCAGGATCATCCGCCAGGGAAACCGCTTCCTCCAGGAACCGCTCTGCAACCCTGTCTCCCCTTTGTCCCAGATAATCAATCCACGATTCCAGAAATTCCTGGAACTGATCCAGCTCCTTTTTGCTCTGCTGCATCAGCTTTTCCAACGTCGCTTCCCGCGAAGCGGCATTCACCAGCATCCAGTAAAGCTCGTTTGGCCTGTTTTCCGGCGCACTTCCCCAATAGGCGGCCAGAAGTGCTTCCATGACAAACTTTTCATAATCCAGCGTAATGATGCCATGATATTCTATATCCCGCAGCTTGAAGTCCTCCCCGCCGAACTCCCCGTCTACTTCTACATGCATCAGCAGCAGAAGGTCCGCCATCTCATAAGCTTCCTCATACAGCTCATTGTCCACGCAGGCATGCACAAGGGCGCAGGCTTTCTGTATCGCCTCTCCGATATAGTCCGGATCTTTATAAAAGTATTCCTCGTCGGAGCTGTCATACCATTCATTGTACTGCTCATTCATAACTTCGATCAGTGTCAGCTCGCCGCTGTCAATCAACTCCAGCTGCTTCTGGATTTTTTTCGCTTCCTGCTTCAATTGCTCTTTATTCAGGTTATCCTGCTTCTTCATATAATCAGGATTTACATTTTCTCCCTTAAAAAAAGATAAACGTTCGAGAAATTCTTCTCTTTTTGATTCCGGAATACTGCGCACATAGTCGTGGAGGAATGCGGCCATATTCTCCGCCGGCATGCTCCCGGATATCTGATCCACTTTCTTCATAAATTCCGTAAGGTTCATCTCTTTTTGCTCCTTTTGTATTACATCCATAAAACCAATGTCATGTATATTTTATCTTCCGTTTATTCCGATGAAATCCATTGTATCATATGATCTGAGGCCTTTCAATTGTGAAAAAGAGTAAATTACCCCATTTACTTACTACAACGTTACTGTTCACACCCTTTGGGTGCTCCAGTAACAGTATCCAGCCCATTTTAAGTCGCCTGGCGGCGGTCCTAAGCGCCAGCGACGCTTGTTTAGGACGGACCGGAACGGAGTGTAGACGGGCTGGATATTATGGCAAATGTTACTTTATTGGCCGGATGCCGTGCAGCAGGGTGCACGACACCGTGTGAACTGTAACACTACAACTTCGGACGCAAGCCAAAAGAAAAACATAGAAAAAATGGGAAACCTCAAAAACAGAGGCTTCCCACTAAATAATAAAAAGCGGGTGATGGGAATCGAACCCACGTATCCAGCTTGGAAGGCTGGTGTTCTACCATTGAACTACACCCGCATAATCTGTATATCTAATTTGACATTAAATACCGGAATCCTCAGTATGTGGACTCCGGTATCCTTCACCGAGTGCGGAAGAAGAGACTTGAACTCTCACAGGATAAACTCCCACTAGAACCTGAATCTAGCGCGTCTGCCATTCCGCCACTTCCGCTCGACGAATGCTAGTATATCATATACCCCTACATTTGTAAACCCCTATTATAAATTTTTTTCATTTTTTTGTTATTTTTGGTTACTACTCACAGTCAGATAAAAAATATATCAACGATCCTCTTTAGTTTCGCCAATCAATCTTAAAATACTGCATTCAGCTGTTCTTAATGAACGACGTACTGCACTTCGGGCATTTTATCTCAATCTTTCCTTTACCTCTCGGAATCCGGATCTTCTGCTTACATCCCGGACATCTGTATATGTGGTACACCTTTCTCTGCTGCAGTAAGGAAATCTGCTTCCGGAAGAAGCTGCGGATTCCGCTTGTACGGGAAAGGAATGCCTGATTCTGGGCATAACATTTTGTTACATTTTTTGAAATCAGTCGGTAATAGCAGTAGATGATGACCGACCAGCCCATCAGAAAGCAGACCAGCCCGGTATTCTTTCCGGTGAATGCTGATGAGATAAAGATCAGGATCAAACCTGAGGCCATAAGAAACTTTGTAAGTGCGTCCGCCCCATAGGCACCGTATCTTCCCTGCATAAAACGTATGATTTTTTCTTTCATTGCCAAGCCCACCTTTGCCTTTTTCATGCGAATGATCCGTCCGGTCAAAAGCCCCTCTGCATAAAAACCAGGCTTTTGACCTTCGGATCTTCCGTTCGTATGACTGCTATTTTCCACTGTTTTACTGGAATTGTCAATAAAATTCTAATAAAATCTTATTTCTTCACTCTGTCTCTTCCGGTTCCCCGACATTCAGGATATTATCGCACACGTCCACGGAGATCAGGTACACGATCCGGGAATCATTCAGCATAACATACCGGTTCCCTTCCCCGTCCTCACCGCCAATATACAGCGTCAGAACCTGTTCCTCCTCGTCCTTTGTATAGCTCGCCTCCACGGTAGTACGGGAAGCTTCATCCAGCCCAAAGCCTTTGAGATCTTTGTCCTCCACGGAATAATCCGCTGCGGAGCTTAAGCTGACCGCGCCGAGGCCGCCTGCCACTGCGGCAATATTTTTCGCATCATCCTCATTTTCTGAATCGTATATGGTCGTTTCGCCGCCGCGCGTGATCACTTCTTTTTTCAGATTACCGCTTCCTATATTGGGATACGCATCCAACTGCGCCATTTCCTCCAGAGTATGCTGGAGTGTTCCGGTCACGGAGCTGCTGACGGTGTAGATCTTATCTGTTGTTTTATTCAGAAGATAATAGGCTTCATCGACTGCGTTTCCGATACTCAAGTCCGTTTCATTTCCGTCCGCGTCCGTCAGCTTTACAGTATATGCCGGGGCAGTCAGGCCGTAGGCTTCCAGATCGTCGCCGTCTTTCAGCTCCCGCAGAGCTTCCAGCTTACCAAATGAAGAAACGATCTGTTCCGGGTAAGTCTGGGCAAGCGGGAAATCCGGATCCGGCTGATAGATCCAGGTATCCTCCTTCTTTTCAAACGCAAACCTGCCGCTTTCTGTCTCATAGCTGACCGAACATACTTCACTGATATCTGTTGCATATACCTTTGCCGCCTCCTCCTCGGCTTCCTGCTTTTCTTCCTGGCTCCTGTTATAATTTTTCATAAGGAAAAGTATAACCAGAAGCAGGGGCAGGATCAGAAGAAGGCATAGTAAACGTTTCTTTTTTTTCTTCATAAATCCCTCCTGCTGTTAGTGACCGAATTTCCTATGCCTTTCTCCGTTTAAACCACACGGTAAATCCTCCTGCAAGAATCACCAGCGGGATTCCGAATATTGCAAACAGGCTAATGAGTCCGACATACTGAATCGTATTGTACTGCACTGCCAGGCTCTTCGGCTCGATAGACAGGTTTTCCACTCCGTCAAAGTTCGCTGTCACCGCATTCATAAATAGCGCGGTATTTTCCAGGGTCGTAAAGGTTTCCGTAAGCTGGGAATCAATCATATTCGCCGAAGAGATCACCGTCAGACGGGCCTCCTTTTTGGGATCCTCCGCACTTCCGTCACTTTCCGAGGCTGTCTCTTCCGTGCCGTCGGCGTCTTCTGCAGTCTCATCACCGTTCCCGCTGCCCGGTTCCTCAGTACCGCTCACTGTCTCCGTCGCCACGGCCCCCAGCGTATAGGTTCCCTCCGTCTGTGTATCCTCAGTCACCGCTGATCCGGTATTGCTGGTGGTCATAAAGGAGGTTGTGGATATTGTTTCCCGCGCCGGTTCTGTCAGATTCAGCCCGTGGGCATTGATCAGCAGGACCATTTCCGAAGACAGGCCCTTCGCCATGTCTCCGCTCACACTCAGCATCGGGAAGATATAAAATGCATTTCCCTGATAGCAGCGCTGCGGGTCTGCGATATAGCCGTCCGCGGCCTCCATGCCGTATTCCTTCATAACAGCCGCCAGGTTCGGCAATTCCGTGCTGTTAGTCTCTCCGAGCAGAAGCATCATCTTGCCGCCGCCTGCCAGGTAAGAAAGCACTGCGTCCCTCTCCTCCTCCGTCAGGTCATTGGCGGGCGCGTTCATCAGAAGCAGATCGCAGTCCTCCGGAATCTCCTGATCCATCAGCAGGTTCCACTCCGACACCGTATAGTTGTTCTTATCCATCAGCTCCGTAATATTTGCGGGGAGCATGCTCTCTCCATGTCCGGCAGTACGATAGATCTGCTTTTCGGCTTCGCTGGTCACATAATTGACCGCGCTGGTAAGCTGCCCTTCTCCGTCAAACTCACTTTCCGAAATGCTGCCTGTATAATAATAGGAAGAATAGTCTACCACCACGATCTTGTCAAATGTCACGTTTGTGGTCCTCCCTGTCTTTTCACAGGATATGATGATCGAATTTTCAGACGCGTCATAATCCTGCAGTGCGGAGGGATGCAGCACCGGGTCGATCCATTCCACTTTAATATGTTTCGACAGGGAAGCATATTTACTCAAAAATGTCCGGATCCGTTCGTCTGCCTCTTCCTTCACGGCAAGTACCGTCAGCTTCACATCCGTATCCAGGTCCTTTAAAAAGTCTCTGCTCGTTTCTGTAATCTCATAAATCTTTGAACTGCTCACATCAATGCTGCGGTATTTTTCCGGAAGCTGACCAAAGATCAGATTGACCACAACCACGATCGCAACCACCACCGCCGTCAATCCCACGCTGTATATCCCATGCGCTGTTCCTGTCGTATGAAATAATTTTTTCATTTTTTCCACGGTCTGTTCCTCCTAACTCCAACGTCTTTTCTGGATCGTCTGCACGGTCAGGAATATAAAAACCGTAATCACAGACAGATACAGGACAATTCCGCTCAGGTCTACGATATGATTCTGCGTGATCCCCGTAAATACATCTGCAAACGCAAGTTTTCCAAGCAGATCGGACAGCAGATTTTCAAACAGGCCAGGCTTCACAAAGTACGCAGTAACGCACCCGATCACGCATACTGCTTCCAGGATGGCGCTCAAAACCCAGTTCAGCGTCATTTGCCAGATATAAAGGATGATGACGCTCAAAATGAGCAAAAGCCCTGCCATGCAGCCGGACGCCGAAGACGGCAGGAAGCTGACGATCCCGTTCCACAGATACAAAAGCAGCAGTACCCCAAACGTACTGACAAAGGCGATGATCTGGCTCTCTGTCAGTGTTGACAGAAACATGCCGATGGCGAGGTACACACAGCCCAGCAGGAAAAATACCCCGATGGAAATGTAATCGACTTTCAGGTAAGCCGTCCCGTTCATTTTGATGATCAGCGGAAACAGGCAGAAGATCAGGTTCGGTACCGCAACCACTGTCGCCATCGCGAAATATTTTCCCAAAACCACTTTCGTCAGGCTGACCGGCGCTGTCAAAAGTAGCTGGTCCGTCTTATTCTTCCGTTCCTCTGAGAAGCTCCGCATGGTGATCAGCGGGATTCCCACGATAAATACGATCAGGGAGCCGGATAATGTATAGGAAAAGTACGGATATCCCGCGGTCAGGTTGTACGCCGTAAAATAAATTCCTGTAAACAGTACCAAAAATGCGACAAATACGCAGCCGATCATGGACTGAAAATAGGAACGCAGTTCTCGTTTATAAATCGCCAGCATCTGCGGTCGCCTCCTCTCCCTGTGTCAATTCCATAAATACTTCTTCCAGGCTTGCTTTGGATGCTTTCAGCATCAGGAGCGGGCAGCCGGCCTCTGCAAACGCAAGAAATATGGCTTCGCGGATGTCCTGATTTTCACCGGACACCGCTGTTCCTGTCTCGATCCTGGCGTATGTCGTGGCTTCCTCTGTCCGTTCGAGTTCTATTTTGTCAACCCCCGAAATGCTCCGAAGGATCTTCCTGACCCTCTCCGGTTCTGCTTTCGTCTCGATCTCCAGGCTGTTCTGCCCTGCCATCAGATGTTCCAGATTCTCAGGCGTATCGCTGGCAACCAGCTTTCCCCTGGAAATAATCATGATGTAGTCGCAGACCTCCCGTACCTCCGCCAGGATATGGGAGCTGAGGATCACCGTATGCTCCTTTGCCAGTTCCCGGATCAGCTCCCGGATCTCGATGATCTGCTTCGGATCCAGCCCCACTGTCGGTTCATCCAGAATGATGATATCCGGGAAGCCCAGGATCGCCTGGGCCAGCCCCACCCTTTGGCGGTATCCTTTTGACAGATTCTTGATCAGACGGAACTGCACATCATTGAGCTTCGTAATGTCCATGACCTTCTGGACGGAAGCTTCCCGCTCTTTCTTCGGGAGCTCCTTCAACTCTGCCGCAAATTCCAGGTATTCCAGTACAGTCATATCCATGTACAGGGGCGGAAGCTCCGGCAGATACCCGATGTGTTTCTTGGCTTCCTCGGGTTCCCTCAGGATATCATGCCCGTCGATGACAACCGCGCCTTCTGTCGCCCCCAGATAACCGGTCATGATGTTCATGGTTGTTGATTTTCCGGCGCCGTTCGGCCCCAAAAAGCCGTAGATTCTCCCTGGTTCGAGCTGAAAATCCAAGTGATCTACGGCAAGATGCGTTCCATATTTTTTCACTAAATTCTTTACCTCAATCAAATCCTTACCTCCCTGGCATTGATATAGTATCTGTTCTGAACAGCTACATGATATGTACTATGTGTTCCAAATGCAAAAGAACCGCATAAAAATAACCTGTTCATGCTTCCTCATCTGTTCAGGTTATTTTTGTACGGTTACTAAGGTAACAAATGTTTGTGAAATTTTTGTGTATGAAGTGTGAGAATGTTGTTTACTTCCGGTGCCGGATCTGGTGTGCTTCAAAGCTGTCTGCCTTACATTTTCTCAGCGTAAGCACGGACAATCTCCATGAATCTCTCCCCGTACTTGTCATATTTCACTGTACCGATGCCGTTGATCTCCAGCATGGCGTCTTTGGTCGTGGGAAGAAATGTGCTCAATTCCTTTAAAGTCTTATCCGAGAAAATAATATACGGAGGTACGTGTTCTTTCTGGGCAAGCTCGTAGCGATATTTTCGAAGCTGTTCGAACAGATCCTGATATTTGGCATCTGCAACCGCTTTTTTCTTCTTTTCCTGCCCCTTGGCCGCTGTCCGTTCCTGCTCTTTCGGAAGCTTTAAGATGATTCGGAAAGCCGGATCTGTCACTCTGCCATCCGAGCCGAAGCTTTCCTGGCTTTCCTGGCTTGTCCATTCTTCCGGATTCTCCGTCTTCTTCTCCTGCTGCTCCCAGTACGCCAGCAGTTCCCGCCCGCTCTTTGTCATTTTCAGCACCGGATAATCGCTGGTCGTGAGGAACAGGTATTCTTTCAGCAGCAGATCATTTAAAATCTGACGGAGCCTGACAATCGTCCGGTCTTTCAGGCTTCCGTACTCCGGGTTCTGGTTCAGCCGGAATTGCCGCACCTTTGCCGTGTCCGAGCCGTGCACCCCGTCCAGGACGGCATTGATCCCGTAGCGTTCATGGCTGGTCAGCACCATGCGGATGATATGGCACGCCTCCTCCGTCACATCCATATCTTCAAATTCTGTCCGGCAGTTTTCGCAGTTGCCGCAGTAATTTCCGCCGTACTCTCCGAAATAACGCAGGATATATTCCCGCAGGCATTCGTTGGTGAAGCAGTAGAACGTCATCTTCCGAAGCCGGTCCAGATCCCGCTCTTTGATCAGCTCCCGCTCCTCATCATCCAGCTCGCTGTTCTCCGCCTGTGTCCCAATAAGAAATTCATTGATCCGCACATCCTGCCCGGAGTAATACAAAAAGCATTCCGCCGGCTCGCCGTCCCGTCCCGCACGTCCGGCCTCCTGATAATAGCTTTCGATGTCCTTGGGCATATTGTAGTGGATGACATAGCGCACATTGGATTTGTCGATCCCCATGCCGAATGCGTTGGTGGCTACCATCACCGGCCTGCGGTCGTAGATGAAATCCTCCTGGTTCTGCTTCCGCTCCGCATCGGTGAGACCCGCGTGATAGCGTGTGACCGGGTAGCCCGCCCTTCTTAATTCCATCTCTACTTCTTCCACGATTTTTCGGGTATTGCAGTAAATGATCCCGCTCTTTTCTCTGTTTTTGGATAAATAGTCCAGAAGCTGGGCTTTCTTGTCCTTTGGCTTTTTTACTGCGAAGTAGAGATTTTTCCGGTCGTATCCGGTGACTACCACCGTCGGGTCATTGAGCCCCAGAATGCAGAGAATGTCTTCCTTGACCTGCTTTGTGGCCGTAGCCGTATAAGCGGCGATCACAGGGCGTTTCGGCAGCATGCTGATAAATTCCACGATCTTTAGATAGCTGGGCCGGAAGTCCTGCCCCCATTGGGAAATGCAGTGGGCCTCGTCCACCGCCGTCATAGAGATGTCCACCTCCTGCACCAAGGACTGGAAAGAATCCGTCATCAGCCGTTCGGGCGCCACATAGATGATCTTGTACTGGCCCCGGCGCGCGTTTTCCATGGCTTTTCGGTACTGGCCTTCGGTCAGGGAGCTGTTGATATAGGCCGCATGGACGCCTGCCTGATTGAGAGCCGCCACCTGATCCTTCATCAAAGAAATGAGGGGCGATACCACAATGGTAATCCCCTCAAACATAAGCGCCGGAACCTGAAAACAGATCGATTTTCCCGCCCCCGTCGGCATGATCCCCAGAACATCCCTGCCGGAAAGTGCGCTGTCAACCAGGGTTTCCTGCCCTTCCCGGAAGGTATCATAGCCGAAGATATTTTTTAAGATTTCGTATTTTTTATCCATTCTATTTTCCTTTTCATTAAACGACCGCTTCTATGAGTTTCTTGTCCCGATACGGAACTTCCTTTACCCCGATCTCCTTCTTTTTGTTGAAATTAAAAGTCAACATATAACCCTTATCCAGATGGTGATGTTCGAGATAATCAAATAGCTGATTCTCTCCCTGTTTATGCTTTGCAGAGCCATGCCAAATCTTCGTCTCTATGATAAATTGCTCTCCGCAGTAATCTACAATCAGGTCTGTCCTCTCCCTATTTCTTGTCTCAGCCTCCACATAACAATTCCCGATTCCATTGATGATCGGCTTCAGAAAGAGCATGAAATAGCGTCGTCCGTCATCTTCATAAAATTTCTGCCCGCTGTCACCATAGAGATCATCAAAATGTACCACAAACCTTTCCAGGATCATTTTCATGTTCAGATGTCCGTCTTCTATGAAAAACGTCTTCTCCTTCAATGCCGCATCGTAAATTTCTTCCTGCTGCATAGACGGAACCGAAAGAAAATAATTGTACAACAAAGTTTCAAATATCCTGTTGGCAATCACAACCCGGCTGTCCGAAACCTTTACAAAGCCAAACATCAATGCAGATTCGACCGAGCGCACTCCGACCACGTATACAATTTCTTTTCCTGTAAACAACAGGCCGCGAAGCATTTCCTCCAGTTCCGGATAGTCTGTCAGCTTATTGAGCAGTGATTCAAACAACGTATTGGTTTCTGAAAGCAGCATGCGGACTGCTTTCAAAAAGCCGCTTTTCGACCATGCAGTACCCAGCCCTTCATTCTCCCCGGCTATCCTCTCATCCATCAGTTTGCAGAGGCGCGAGACCAAAAACGGGTAACCAGAGGTGTACGCATAGAGAAGCTCTGACATCTCCATAATATTCATACCTGTATGGCGGTCATGCTCATAGTCCGCCAGCATCCCCGCAATCTCCCCGGCTGAGAAACTCATGTCCACCAAAAAATCCGCTGCAACGTTCCATGGAGAGTTATTCTTATGCTCCTCATCCGTTCTGATCTTCTGCCTGATATTTTTAATGTCATAAACCCCTGCCAGAATTACAGAACGAAATGTCGGTTTCACATCTCTGTTGATATAATAGCCGCGAAGCTGCGCCAGAAAATCCATAAATACCTGATTATTCGACGCGCTGTCCACTTCGTCTATGAGCAGAATCACAGGCTTTTCCAACTGCCCGCACCATCCGCTCAGCACCTTAAACAATGCCGACAGGGTACGGTTTCTTTCCGTTTCCTCCATAAATATGGCAAGCTTTTCGCGGATTTCCCGCGGAATATCCGGAACGCAATCCAACAGTTCACCGGAAAATGCAGATATGAAACTCGGCTCATCTTTAAAATCCGCATGGCTAAGCATCTGGAAATCCAGACTGATCACCAGATATTCTTTTTCCAGAAAGCGCCCCAATGCACGCAGTGTTGTCGTCTTTCCGTACTGACGGGCGCGGTTTATGGTGAAATAATCTCCCCGGTCAACCATCTCTTTTATCTCATCAAGCTTTGCCCGGATATCGACCATATAATGCAAGCCTGGTTTACAGTCGCCATTTACATTAAAGAACCTGCCCATCACATCACCATGCCTTTCTATCCCATGCTTCTCTGTTTTTTATACTACCATGCGGTATGGAAAATAGCAAGCAAATGCGCCTTCACGAAAATAAAAAACAGAGCCGGGATATCTGGCTGGGCTCTGTTTGTGACGGCTGCAGATTTCTATGTAAACTGCAGCCGGATCATTTTCTTTGTCGGATAAAATGATAAAACATAATAATATTGTTTTTCCTGGATATGTTCCCAGTCTTTTTTTGTAAAGCTGCGTGGTATAATAGGAAACGTTAAGGTTATAGATCTTGTTTCCTGATCCGCAAGTTCAAAAATAGATTGCATATGATTCTGATTAAAATATGCCAGCGCATTGATTCCAACTCCGCCTGACCATCCAAGGGTTTCAATCCTCCTATAGGCTGCTTCTACTTTTTTGCTTTCTCCGCTCACGTTTTTAATCTGCACCTCAAAGGTAATCATACATAATCCATCTGAATAAATAATTTCTTCCGGAACCTGGAGCCGCTCCAACTCTTCCGTTGTATAAAAATGGGCATTTTTTACAAGCATTTCCACTCCGTCCGTCTCAATCGGTTCTTCCATTCCTACGATTTCTACCGCAGCCTGCGGATATTTTTGATTAATCCGATCATACCCAAAGAAAAACAGAATCAGAATAAGAAGCGCAAATGCTATGATACAAAACCGTTTCCATAATCTGGATTTCCTCATGATACAGTCTCCTTTATCTCTTTCAGGCATCCATTTTCCATGTAAAAAATAACGTCTGATAAATACTTCAGCTCCTCTGTATCATGGCTGCTCAGCAAGATCAAAGCACCCTTTTCCTTAAATTCCAGCAGAATCTTTCTCAGACGTTCCACGCTTCCCTCATCCAGCGCATTGGTAGGCTCGTCAAGTACGATCAGCTCCGGATCCTCTACAATCGCAGCGGCAATTCCAAGCTTCTGCTTCATTCCCAAGGAATATTTTTTATACTTTTTCTTCTCCTCCGGATCAAGCCCGACTTTGCGCAATGCTTCTGCAATTGCAGTATCATCGACTTTTTGCTGGATATCTGTCAGCATTTTTAAATTATCAAACCCGGAATATCCTCCAAGGAATCCCGGTGTCTCAATCAAGGCGCCTGCATTGGGCGGAAATGAGAAATCCTTTCCGAGAATTTTTCCGTCAATCATTATCCTTCCATGAGTCGGCAATATCAGGCCGCAGACCATACGCATCAGCATCGTCTTTCCTGATCCGTTCTTCCCCTTCAGGCCATAGATCGTTCCTGATTCCAGCTCCATATTAATCTGGTTCAAAACCATTGCCTGTCCGATTTTCTTTGTCACATTTTCCACTTTAATCTGCATCATATCCTCCCTGCCATATCTGTTACTATTTACAGCCCATATCCCCACGCACTGCCAAGGAGCCCTATTTCACATCATACCGCCGTATGTACAGCAGTCCTGCCGCAACCGCTGCGGCAATCATAAAGAAAGCCGCGCAGATACCTTGTCCAAATGTCACTCCATCCGCTCCGATCAAGCTGCCGCTTCTAAAAAGCATAAGATAATTTCCCGGCAGAATAGGATCGCACAGGTATGCGGATGTTATAAGAACCACAAGCGTCACGATGTTTCCAATTGCCTGGTTCAAACAAATTGTAAATACCAATTGCCCCAAAACCAGCCCCGCAGAGATCAAAAAAGGCAGCAGGATACCGGATGCCGGCAGCCATTGCGGCGATAGTTTTTCCGATGTCACTGCTGATAAACCATGGAGGATTGGCTGTATGTCAAACGATAATTCCCCAAAAGCAAATGAAAAAATAAGAATACTCAGTATTGAAAATACATAATAAATAAAAACGTTCATCATTGACCAGATACATTTTCCGAGCCACCACAGCCCTCTGGATCTTAGCCGCAAAAGGACCGATCCGCCTTGAAGCTTCCAAGTTCTGATTACATAGGCACTGATTATAAAAGACGGCCACCAGTGAAATATCAGCCAGACCGCAGGAACCTCAAATCTTGTCTGCGCTCCTGCTATGACAAATACCGGCATCCCTTTCATAAAAGAAAAGAGGAAATCCGCTGACGATGCTTTCCAGACAGTTCCGCTATATGCAGTCAAACTAATTACTTGATTCCGCAAAATCAGACAGTTGAATCCGATCAAAAGAAAAGGAACCAGACACGCAGAGTAAGTATAGCCCCTGCCGCATTTTATATCGTAAATCACCAGTTTTCCAAGCATGGAGCATCCAGGATTTTTTGTTTCTTTCATAGAAAAAAGTCCTTTCGCATAATCTTGCTTTTTCCCATATGCCAGATCAATACGGCCAGCACGATACCGTAAATGATGCTTTCTGTCATCTTCCAGGCTGAAAGCCACTTATCATAAGACGCATTTAATACATTATAAAATAGCTGCAGGGATTTATTCTGCAGGAACAATTCCGCTCCTGCCAGAGCAACAACAAAAATAATGACAAGTTCTTTGCTTTTTGCTGCCCATAGCGCAAATATGACCATCAGGCTGATACTAAAAAATTTCAAAAATACTATAACAGAAGAGACGGCTAAAACCAGAGGAAAACAAACCGTGCTGGTGCGGTATTCTGTATTATAAAAAAACAATGACGCCGTACTGCTCCAATTTATATAGCTTCTTGACGCAAGCCCCCCTGCTATAAATATACATCCCTGAAAATAGGATGTCATCATTATGGAAAAAAGGGCTCCCTTGTATCCTTGTTTTCTCCATATCATCCGTCGGCTCCCTTCTCTTATGAGAGAACACGCCCTTCCCTGAGCATTGAAAAAATACAAAAGGAATAGAACTGTGACCGGTATAACCAGCACTCCAAACACCCATACATCCTGCGCCGCAATATAGCAGTCAGCCAGGCAATAATTCATGGATTGTTGTTTCCACATCCGCACATAGGCTGACAGGCAGCATACGACCAGAATCCCTGTTGATGTCAGATAAAGAAAAAGCAGCCATGCACAGGTACGGCAGCCTTTCCAGTATTCCTTTGTCCAATTCCGCAATTTAGTATACGTCGTCTTTCAGTCCTTTCCCGAAAAAAACAGCCGTTTCAAAAACGAAAAGGCTTAGAAGTTCTACTAAAATCACCCTGCCGGAAGCCATTCCGGATCCCGGCAGCAAATAGAAAACCGAAGAGATGCTCGCATGTCCGGTCAGATTTCCTAATGCGTAAAGAAATATATGGATCAGGAGCGGCATTGATATCACAATATATCTATAGTCTGCCAGCAAACCAAATGCCAGCCCTAACCCTGAGATCAACCCGCCAAAGACAAAATTAATGACCAGGAAGCCTCCCACGTATAAAAACGGATGTGTGTAAAATAGCTGATACCACATCACCGTTGCGTATATTGAGTACACACACGACGATATTTCCGGCAGTAGAGCAGGATAAATCATGAGCATAAGCAAAAAATTTATACAGAGAGGGGCGATTGCCACAACCCCTCCGCACAAAAAAGCAGCGGCATATTTCGCTTTCAGATAAGGCATCCGTTTTGTCCGAAGATATACATTTTTCGCAAATCCGCTTTTTATATCGTCGTAATAGGATGCCCCGTAAGGAAGCACAGCTAATAACGGCAAAAGCATAGTATGAATAAAGCCCGGCAGATTGTAGGTATTCCCTCCCATCCAGATCATAAAAACAGAATAGGGCGCGCGATACGGATTTTTTTCTAATGACAGAATCCGGTCTACTGTTCCGAGATCGCCGATTCCATATATTATGAAATGCAGGACTGCCAATATACATTCAAACAGAAGCACAAAGGCCATTGTATATCCCAAAAAAGCCCTGCGCATTTCGTTTTTAAATAATTTGTTCATTTTGCCCTCCCCATGCCAGGTATGACCTCGTTCATTCAAGCTTTATGTACCTTGTATCTTCATTGTAACCTATGATTCCTGACGGCCGGATAAAATATTCGTATGAAGAGTCCTGCAGCAATTCATCCGACACAGTATATGCAAGTTCACCTTCGTATTTTTCCCCTGGTTCCAGCGGATACGTCGCAGCCAGCATACCCCTGCCGGAATCCAGCCCTGAGAATGTACGCAATTCCTCCATTGTAATTTTGTCCTGGCTTCTGATTCGAATATAGTTGTTCATAAGATCCACCTCATCAACGGAATCACTTACATTCTCAATGGACACATCAAGGATAATATACGAATACGAACCTGCCATATTCCCATTTTCATCTGCCTGTTGATATTCCGGCCATTTCATATAGGGTTCTATTATAAAATTTCCTTTTTCCTTTGTGACGCGCCAGGAATTTACTTTATATCTTATACCCCTTGTCACGGGGCTTTCAGACATTTTATAATAATTTTCTTCCGAAATTATTTCTTCCCCCTCCAAGACTTGCTCTTCAGGAACCATTCCTTTATCTGTGGACAGCATATTTTCTTTATTTTCTTCTGCCAGTGTGTTCTCCTCCCCGGATGTCAAATCAGCTTGAGCCGAAAAAATATTATCAGATGAAAAAAGTTCTCCTGGTTTGATGAAGTATACAATAATAGTCCCCAGCATAAATAGCGCTGCAGTTCCCCATATAATTTTCTTAAGCATACATTGCGCACTCCTGTTTTATTTTGACTTATACGCTGTCTGGACTCCATAATCCATGCAGATATGAAGGAGTGTGGGGCTCTGGCGATAACAAAAGTCTCACTCGGATAGTATCCTTCCCAGGCACTAAGCCGTAATTTTCAAATGCATCATTATAAAGGAAATATTCTCTACCACTTTCTACTTTAAAATACTTATTAATCGAACAATTTCTGTTATATTCATCCATTAAATTTACGAACGCATTAACATCCCCCTTGTGGAATACGTAGAAAGAAGTATCGTCCTCTTTATAACGATAACCAGTGGACACATTTCCTCCGTTTCCATTATATTAAAATGCGTATTCTGAATCCCATGCTGCAGCTTGCCCTACAATTGCCTGCAACGGACTGAAAAGCATTGTCAAAGATAGTACTGCCATTGCTCCAAATACTTTTTTCGTTATTCTCATACCTTATATCTCCTTTTTCAACTATTTTTCCTTTAGTTTTCGAAAACCTTCGTTCAACTTTATTTTATCATTTTTTTTAGTTTTGTCAATATTTTTTTATTAAATCATTTCTTATCTATAAATGAGCAAATTTGAAATTTTATAAAAGTTTCCTAAAATGGCTTAAAATTAAAGGCATCACGCCTTTTTGGGTGTATACTGTATCTACTAAGAAAACAATAACCTGCAAAGAATGATATACTGGAGTGCAGTAAACTTTACCACTTAACGCCTGCTCACGAGCGCTGGTGTCTCAAGCTATATGGCAAAGTTTATCGCTTATAAGTATATAAATATACACAAAGTTTTTTTTTATAGATTTTATTTGTGTTTATATTTTGTATAATTAAGTGTTGACTTATATTACCTATAATGATAAAATTTTTACAATATAAATCCAAAAAGGAGGCTGATTTCTATAGGAAAATATAAGATTACATCCCGTGAATTAGAAGTTCTGCGCGTATTTTGGGCATCAGATGTATCACTTACTGCAATTGATATCCCCCAAAAAAATCCCAAGCTCAAAATCAATACTGTACAGGGAGTCATTAAAAACTTATTAAAGAAGAATTTTATCGAGGTCGATAATATCATATATCACAATACGGTCTTAACCAGAACCTTCAAACCCATTTTGACACAGGAAGAGTATATGATGGATTACTTCGAATCGGGTTCTCTGGATACGAATACTTTTGTTGCCGCATTACTAAGTAATGAATCAAATCCAGAAACTTTAAAAAAACTGGAGGCAATTATTCAGGAACGGTTACAATCCATACAAAAGGAGTCTGAGTAAAAATGATTCTTTCCGTTACTTCATTTTTTACGGCAGTATTTTGGGGTAATCTGCTTATTATTTTCTTATATTTTTTTTGCAGTAGAAAAAAGTATTTATATAGTTTCTCTTACAATATACTTCTATTTTCTACTGCGTTGATTCTATGCAGATTTTTCATACCTGTAGAATTTCCTTTCACAAAAACAGTACTTCTCGCCAAGCTGTATCCGCCCATAATCTGGTTTTTCAGACTGGAATTATTGAATTTTGCTTCTTATACAATACATACTTATGATGTGTTACTCCTTATATGGGGAATTGGTTTCATTTATCGTATCCATAGGCTTTGGCAGCAATATAAAACCTTTACTGCAGCTTTACACTCGCTGCCGGTTAATATCCCCCTTTTAAACAGGTGTAAAAAGATATTATGTTATGAATTTTCAGCTGATGATTCCCCCAAAAAAATTGTAATATTGCAATCTTGTTATATCTCATCACCGTTCATAACCGGATTTTTTAAACCTGTTATAGTGCTGCCTGACATTGATTTTACGGATAACGAACTCCGCTATATCCTTTCTCACGAAGTGCAGCATTTCAAATTTCGTGATATGTTTTTAAAATTGAATATAGAAATTATAGCCTCGCTTTTTTGGTGGAATCCAGTGATACACTTATTAAAACATCAGGTAAATAATTTGCTGGAGTTACGAGTTGACACAGCGATTTCTATAAACTGGAGTACTCAACAAAAAGTGGATTATCTGCAATGCCTGGCAAATATTTATGAACGTAGTTCAAACCAAAAATATCAGCAGCTTGTCATGGGATTTTCAAAGGAAAACCGAGACTTTA
Organism: Lachnospiraceae bacterium M18-1; assembly: GCA_000403295.2. Classification (GTDB taxonomy): domain Bacteria; phylum Bacillota; class Clostridia; order Lachnospirales; family Lachnospiraceae; genus Schaedlerella. Next base: position 136,264 of record KE159611.1, read on the forward strand.
TTTTAGTGAGAGCGGATTCTTTATTTTACAAGAAAAAAACACTTTGCCATTCTGTCACTTTTGCCATGCTTTCCTTAGTTTGGGTCTTAATTTCTTTTTCCTTTGTATTCGAGCCATATAGTATTTCTCCTGACGTTGAAAAAAATACCTTTGCCCTAACAGATGATTGTTATATTATGCTAGACTCAGATGGGCAATATTATTTATATATGGATGATAAAAGGATGGGGATCGTAACAGATCCAGATGTAGAAGATTTTGAAAACACAAAATTCTATAACGATGAGATGGGAGAAATTCGAAGATGAATAAAAAATTTGTTATTTTAATATTTACTTCTATAATAGTAATGTTTACACCTATATATACTTTTGCGTCAGAAAATAATCCTTGCCAGTTTCAAGAAAACACAAACCTTTTATACGCTAATCAGAATTTACCAGTCGCAAAGAAAACCTCACAAAACAGTACGATTTCTCCTCAAAGTGACTATATCAACTGGAGATATCAATATATTAACGGTGTTTTGTATAAACGCTTGTATAATTATTCTACAAATAAATGGGTTGGGAATTGGATTAAGGTATAAAATTTACGATAATATCACAACCTATTCGACATGCCTTTTACCGAAATAATTTTGCATTGCTTTATAGAGCTGCCCGTCCGGGCAGCCCCTTTTTATCCAATATTTTCCAAAAGCTCCGCAGTATCCACAAACAGCACTTCATCCTTCTCTCGTCCCTTTTCCAAAACCTGCTCTGTGAATCCACTCTTGGAGAACAGCATAAAGTAAGATTTTCCCGGCCGCCAAACACCTCATATCCTCTCAAAATACCTGTCCCATATAATGGTTGTAATCCGGTTCGATCTGTAACAACTACTTCCCTATTTTCCCTGATATAACTTTACTACTCCCCTTCCTCCAAAGGCTCATAAAAATTCGGCAGTGTCCCCCGTATATCCGCACGGAGTTCCAATCTGTCCATCCGCTTTTCTTCCAATTTTTTACTCTCCTGCGATGTCTTTGCCGTATCGCTTAACTGCGCCTGTTCAACCGCAGTTCCATCCTCCCTCTTACTTGCCCTGAGCTCGCCTGTGATTTCTTCCAGCTTCTTTTCCAGCAGTTCAATTTGTTCTTCCGATGCCCCGCTGTCTCCGGATGTTCCTTTCATAAGGAGCAGTGCGTTTTGAATCGACTGTTTTTCTGCCTCCAGGGTTTTCTGCTGCTTTTCCGCCGTTTTCTTCGCAGCCGGATTCAAACGATCTGACACTCTGTCGTTTTTCATCATTTTCAATGGATTTACATAATTGGGCCTTACATTGTTTACCATAAGCTTCCACCTCCGCTTTTATTGAATACCCACCTCCGAACAGTATGGATATTTTTATGTTCATTCCGTATATCGGACACATCTCCTATCATAAAAGCGGTTTTCCGCCAACGGTCACCCTGCCTTCGTAAACGGCGCAAGACACAGCAGCACCGTCAGCCGGAATGTTTCGCCGTCGTTCTCAATCTCCATCGTCCCCTCATACTTTTCTGCGGTACGCCTGATATTGTTCAGCCCGGTTCCATACTCCAATCGGCCTTGTGGCTGCACCATCGTATTGACTACCTCAATGATCAGGAAATGATGCCGTCTCCGAACTATGACCGAGATCTCCGGCTGTCTTCCTGCAACCCTTCTGCAGGCATGTACCGCATTGTCCAGCGCGTTTGCCAGAATCATGCACAGATCCATATCCTCCGCACCGCAATCCGGCGGAATCTGTACATCGTGTTTCACTTCAATGCCGCTTGACACAGCGAAACTGATCTTTTCCTGCAAAAGGATATCCAGGATCGGATTGCCTGTTTCAATCCCGATGAGCAGTCTGTCCGCAGAGCCATGCAGCTTGTCAAAATATATTTCTGCCTCCTCATATCTTTTTTCCCGAATCAGCCCGGATAACACCAGAAAATGATTGTTGATATCATGCTGGAACGCGCGGTACTGCTCATTCCTTTTTTTCGCTTCCTCCAGGTATGTATACTGCTTTCGTATCTGATCCTCCAGCCTTTTCTGTTCCGTTTCCTGAACGGACAGCGCCAGAATCCTGCTCACCAGCCTCAGAATGATAAAGAAGATTACGCAGGCTCCCAGAATCCATATCAGTGCCCACAGTCCCTGCCGTTTCTCCCAAAATGAACTTTTCCTGAAAGCCGGTTCCATCCACATGTCCAGCCCAAGCCCGCTGCGGATGACCCACACGATAAAGCTGCACGGCAGCAGCAATGGATACATATAGGCGGACAGCTTCTGCCTTCCCGTATATGCATAGCGTTTTGATACAAAATGCAGGGTCAGCAGCAATACAGCCGCCAGCCCTCCGGACAGAAGCATCTGCATGAAAACAGCGGTATGCATTTTCATAGAATGCCCTGCCAGCCAACGCATAAAAACGGTCTGAAATCCTTCCATAAAGGTAAACAGCGTCAAAATGATCATTGCCGGAGCGACCGTCTCCGCCCATTTGAGCTTTAGCACAAATCTGGAAAAGCAAAGTATGATCCCCATATGCAGAATCAATCTGAGAACTCCGGAGCTTTGAAAATACATGGTCAAAAATGTAAGTAAGCCGCTGGTCAATACATAGCATACCATATATTTCTTTTCCTGAATCCCGGTAAAACTGCGTATAAAATAAAATTCAGCCAAATAGAGAATGCAATTGAGCAGCAGCCACCAGCTATAAAATCCGACAGAAAATATGTGCGGGTATTCCAATCAGATCACCTCATTTTTCAAATTGTGCAAAAGCCTTTGCATAAACTCGGCCTGCTTCCGCCGTGATATCAGAACCCGGTTCCCGTTTGAGATCAATGCCGTCCCTTTTTCCTGTCCGACCACGTGGCTCATGTTGATGAGATAGCTTCTGTGGCATCGAAAAAAACGCCCGTCCAGCTTTCCCTCCAGCATGTCCAGCGTTCCGGAATATTCGTAATTTCCCTGCGCTGTATGGATACAGACACGGTGGTCAAACACCTCGCAGTACAAAATGTCGCGTATTGGAAGGATGTGGGTACTTCCCGATTTTATAAGCGCCAGTGTGCTGTCGTCTGCCTGTTTGGATCGGTTCAGCGCCCTGTCCATTGCCTGATACAGACGTTCATCCGTCACCGGCTTGAGCAGATAATGGACCGCTTCCACCTCGAACGCTTCCACTGCATATTCCCTGTAGGATGTGATAAAAATGATACGGCTTTTGCGGGAAAGCCGCTTCGCCGTTTCCAGACCGTTTATGCCCGGGAGCACTAAATCCAGGAGAATCAGGTCGAAGGAGCGCTGTTCCTTTAACAAATCCTCACCAGACGTAAAGGTGCGGATCTCGGCAGGGTAATGTCTGGTTTTCAGATATGCCTCTGCTTTTTTGCGCAGTTCTTCCAGCAGATAGGTTTCATCTTCACATATGGCGATTAAGAACATTTGTCTTCCCCCTGTTCTGAACATAATCTGACGTTCTCGATGTTCTCCCGGTAAGATCCTTCTTATCCATTATTTCCTAAAAGCTCCTCAAGATCTACAAGCAGCACCTCCTGCTTCTCCTTTGCTTCTTCCAAAACCCGCTCCGTAAATCCCCGCTTGGAGAACAGCATAAAGTAAGATTTTCCCGGCCGGCCGCCAAACAGCTCAGATTTTTCCTGTAGTTTTTTCAGCACCTGGTAATCCACCGGTTCATTTGTCCACTTGCATTCACAGAACAAATATGCATCCATATCTCTTGCAATCAGGTCGATTTCAACCTGTTCGCGGGTTTTGGGATTGCTTCCCCACCAGCGTCCGATCTCTGTAAACAAAATCGGCAACGCGCCCTTACTGTTTTGACGCAGCAGATAGCCGCGGCAGACTTTTTCAAAAATATGCCCCATATAATGGCTGTAATCCGGTTCGATCCGCCGATTCCACACAATCTCCTGAGCGTCTGTCTCCAACAAAGTTCTGTTGCTGGAGACATACCGATACCAGAAGCGGAACATAAAATCTGATAGATAGTAAAGCGCTTTTCTCGAAGTCTCTTTTTCTCCAAACGGAACTTCTTTATATACAATTCCCAGTTCCCGGAGTGTACTGATATATTTCAGGCATTTTGCGGATTCTTCCCCTGTTTTCACTGCAATTTCATTTGCCCTGGATGCGCCTCCGGCAATGGCTTCTATAATTGCGCAGTACACGCCCGGCTCCTGAACCTCCTGTCTCATAAGCAGGAGCGGTTCCTCATACAGGTAACTTGTTGGTCTTAAAAATGCATCTATAATATTCTCTTTTACGTTCTTACCAGAGCGGATCTGCTGCAGATACAATGGCGTGCCACCGAATGCGCCATATAGCATCAGCTTCTCCTCCTGTGAAAATCCATCCATGAACTTGATACTGTCCAAATAGTCAAAAGACTTCATATGAAGCTGCGCAGTCCTTCTACCAAACAGAGGGCTTTTTGCGCCGAGCACTTCTTTTTCCATAAATCCCATATAGCTTCCGCAAAGGATCAGAAATAGCTTTCCCTTCCGAAGCCTGTGGTCGATCAAATGCTGCAGTGTAGATAAAAGTGACGAATTGATCATCGCCAAATATGGAAATTCATCAATCACCAATACCATAGGTTCCTCCCTCTGTCGTTCCTCTATATAGGACAGAGCCTTTTCCCATGACCGGAATGGTTCCAGAGCAGTTTCACTGTAATGCCGAAAAATCTCCGCAGAAAATTTTTCCAGATTTAATTTTTCATTACTTTGTTCCGCCGAATAAAAAATATGATTCTTTTCCCTGCAGAACTCCTTCAACAGCGTTGTTTTTCCGACACGTCTCCGGCCATAGAGGATAAGGAGCTGAAAGTTCTTTTCTGCGTACCTTCGGTTCATTTCCGAAAATTCTTTCTCTCTCCCTATAAACATCATACCACCTCGCAGTATAATTAGTTTTATAACTAACTTCAAAGTAATTTACTTTCGAGTTAATTATATATTTTTTTATATCGGCAGTCAAGACTTTGTTTCGTCTATGATTCCTAATATTCTTTCCTACAATGGGAATTGTGATAGGATGTGATATCGACTCTATTTCATTTTCCCAATTAGAACTTCCTTCCCCCGGAAAGCAAATCCATATTTACGTATACGCTCTGGGGGAAAACCTCTTGCTATAAGCGCCGCCTCATAATTCATATCTTCAATTTGTTTCAACGCCGTATTCACCGTATCTGAAAGGTCTTTTTCCTTTTTGGGCTGAAATACTTTAAACTCGAATATGATTGCATCATCATTCTGCTGATTCGGTTCCAACATCACATCATATCTTCCAAGCCCGCTTTCCCTGTTGGATGTAAGCATATATCGATTTGTCAGTTCGACCATAAGTCCCAATACAAATCCATGATAAAATCGTTCCGGATTTTCTTCTGACGACTTTTTACCAGTATCAAAATAACTAAAGCTGTCCATCGCGATCTCATTCATATAAGTATTCATTTCGTCCAGATCGTCCAATAACAATGCCTGAATGAAATCATTATAATGGTCATTCTCTGAAAACCAGTCACGGATCATATCTTCAAACATAATCCGTACTTCCTTGTTAGTTAATGCAAGTTTATAATAAAAACGCCTTGTTTCCTCTGAAAAACCTGTTCCGGCAACTTTCAGATATCCACTGGCAAGCAACAGGCTCCACACAGCATTTTTCTTAAAATATAACTGCTTATATACAATCTGCTCCTCGATCGCGGTCGTTATTTCCTCCCCTGAAAGAAGTCTTTCAAAATCTTTTTTTACTTCCTTACTTCCCTCTCTGATCAACGTTCCCACCAGTCCGTTCGAACTGGTATTTGCCCAATATGTGTCAAATTTCTCCGTATCCAGATAATTTATGATTGACCATGGATTGTAAATATCCATACACTGTCCAAATGTAAATCCATCATACCAGCTTTTTACATCCTGCTTTTTATCAGACAGGCCAAATTCATCTAACGCCTGAAAAACTTCCTTTTCTGTAAATCCAAAACAATCCGCATATTCTGCTGATGTAGTGGTGATTACTTTCAGATTATTTAAGTCTGAAAAAACGGATTCTTTACTGACCCTCGTGATTCCCGTCATGATTGCCCGCTCATAATAGGGATTTGTCTTAAATGTAGTGTTAAACAGACTTCTAATGAAACATACCATTTCATCCCAATATCCATTCATATACGCTTCCTGCATCGGGGTATCATATTCATCCAGAAGAATAATTGCCTTTCTCCCATAATACCGTGAAAGAAAATCTGATAGTTTATGAATCGTCCATATCGCAGTCGTATCCTCCATTCCATTTGTCACGCTGCGAAAATAGGCTTTCTCATTCTCTGTCAGAACAGTTCCATCAAGTAAAAATATATGTTTATCATACAAATCCGCAAGAATTTGGCAAATACATCTTTTTGCCCCTTCCAGATTCGTCTCCTTCACATTCGCAAAGGTAAGGCCTATCACCGGATATGTTCCCTGAATTTCCCTGTAATCTTCTTCCTCCCATATAGAAAGCCCTTCAAATAAATCCCTGCGCCCAGAGTATTTCACTGAAAAAAACTTCTCTGTCATACTCATATTCAGAGTTTTTCCAAACCTTCTGGGACGTGTGATCAACGTCACATCATCATCCGCTTCCCACCATTCTTTTATAAAACAGGTCTTATCCACATAGAAATTATTTTTTATCCTTATTTTTTCAAAATCCTGACGTCCGATTCCTACTGTTCTCGCCATATAGCCCATTTCCACCTTTCCTCCCCGACAGGCTGCATTCTACTATTCCGTTAAATTGATCATTCCCTGAATCCTTCGTTCTGCTTCTTTATAGACCGTTTCATCATCACGAATAGAAATCACAATAACCCTCATTGTCTCTCCTTCGACAACTAGCTGATAAACAATCCGATAACCGAGGCCGCGCAGTTTTATCTTATAATATCCACTCAGTTTAGAACTTGCATGATTCCCAAGTGGTTTTCCGATCCCATCTGGCGGCGGCAATGGACGCTCCGCTGTCTTGTCAATCGCTTTTAAGACTATTTTACGATTATAGGGATCCAGTCTTTTCAAATCTCGCTGTGCTTCTTTGATATACTCAATTTTCCACTTCATCTGCGCAGCCCCTTATTCAATTTCTACTTCTACATCATCCAGATCTTCTCTTGTGAGTCCCAGTTCCCTTATCATATCATCCTGGGATATTGTCTCCTCTGGATTGCAGCGTGCCATCCTGTTGTCTGCTTCTTCCTGCATAATATAGTCCGAGAGCATTTCCATCAGGGATTCATACTGATTTGGCGACATCAAAACGCATGTCGGACGGTTGTTTTTCATCACAATCTTCGTACCGCCAGACTCCACCTCCTCAAAAATCCTATTTGCCTCTCCTTTATTAAAACGTGTAATAGGTACAATGGATTTCATAACGCCCATAACAGACAGCTCACTCATAATCTGTCTCTCCTTTCTAAAAATGACTACTTATCTTCTAAATCTATATTATATGAAAATGCATTAAAATGTCAATTTATATATAGATATTTTTATCGATAAATTTAACTTTCTAAAACCCCTCAAGATCTACAAGCTTTCAAGACTTTGTTTCGTCTATGATTCCTAATATTCTTTCCTACAATCAGACAGCCCAGTCTCCAGTCAGAAGAAAATCTGACACCGCACACTTTTTCCGCATCCTTCAGATAAAAAAAGGCTCCGAACCGCACCTGCGGTCCGAAACCTTTTTTATCTGTTTTATTCCTTCTGCGAATATCCATGCGCCTCTTCAAGCATCATATCCTTCACCTTCATCAGCCGGATCTGGGTACTTCTCTCGTTCTCATCCAGCTTCATGGTAATATACTTGATATTCGTCTCCGTTTCCGGGATGATGACATGTTCCAGCGCGTTTACACGCCTTCTTGTCTTTTCAATCTCCGCCGCCATCAGCTGGCAAGCTTTTTCGCATTCCGCGAGACGGATCATGTCCGGCAGGATGTCTGCCAGGGATTTGACCGCCCCGTCTAGGTCGCTGGAGGTAAATGCGAAACCATAGGAGTAGATGTCATTCTCATCTGCTGTCCTTGTCTTATACTCAAATGTCGGGATGTTTACACTCATGACATTCTGTTCCCCTGCCGCAAGGTTGATCTCCTGCTTGGGGGCCATCAATGCCGTCTTGAGGGCAGCCTCCGACATACCGGCCTTGGCGATTACGAAATTCTTGTTTGCGGAAAGGATTCCCGCTTCCACCCGTTTGCGTACTTCCATGTTTTCGCGTACCAGGTCAAGATACTGGCGCATCAGTTCATCACGCTTGTCTTTTAAGAGCTTGTGACCGCGGATTGCAGTGATCCGTTTCTTTTTCAGACGCGTCAGCTCCATACGGGTAGGATTTACCTGTTTTGCTGCCAAATGTAATCACCTCTCCTTCTTGATTCTTGCTTACTGCCTTATGCTCTGTACAAATTTCTGCGGATGTGCGCGCATGATATTTCAAATATCGGCGGCCTGATTCAGCGCAGTCGGCAATCACAGATTGCATTATATTTACACAAAGCAACCGGGGGGTTAACCCTGATAATACTTATCCAGGAACTTGTCGTCGATACGCTTCAACTCGGTTCTCGGCAGCATGGAGAGTAATTTCCATCCGATATCCAGTGTCTCCTGGATATCTCTGTCAGCATTGTATCCCTGGGATACATATTCTGCTTCAAATGCGTCTGCAAACTTCGCATAGAGCAGGTCGATCTCTGTCAGCGCAGCCTCACCCAGGATAACCATCAATTCCTTGGCATCCTTTCCGCGGGCATACGCGGAGAACAACTGGTTCATGGTATTGGCATGATCCGCACGGGTCTTGCCTTCACCGATACCCTTATCCTTCAGACGGGACAGGGACGGCAGTACGTCGATCGGCGGAGCGATACCTTTCCGGTAAAGGTCACGGCTCAAGATGATCTGTCCCTCCGTGATATAACCTGTCAGGTCAGGGATCGGATGGGTCTTGTCATCCTCGGGCATGGTCAGGATCGGGATCATGGTGATACTTCCCTTCTTTCCTGTCTGACGTCCGGCTCTCTCATACATGGTCGCCAAGTCGGTGTACATATATCCCGGATAACCACGGCGTCCCGGTACTTCCTTACGCGCCGCGGAGACCTCACGCAGGGCGTCCGCGTAGTTGGTGATATCCGTCAGGATAACCAGAACGTGCATATCCTTCTCAAATGCCAGATATTCCGCAGCGGTCAGCGCCATCTTCGGCGTTGCGATACGCTCAATGGCCGGGTCATTTGCCAGGTTGATAAAGAGGACGGTACGGTCAATGGCACCTGTCTCCTTAAAACTCTCGATAAAGAAGTTGGACTCCTCGAAGGTAATACCCAACGCAGCAAATACAACGGCAAAGTTTTCATCTGTTCCCAGAACCTTCGCCTGTCTTGCGATCTGCGCCGCCAGGTTGGCATGGGGCAGACCGGAAGCCGAGAAGATCGGCAGCTTCTGTCCGCGGACCAGTGTGTTCAGTCCGTCGATGGCGGAAACACCGGTCTGGATAAACTCCTCCGGATAGCTTCTTGCCGCCGGATTCATGGGCAGACCGTTGATGTCCATGCGGGCATCCGGCAGAATCGCCGGGCCGTCGTCAATGGGATTGCCAAGGCCGTCAAAGACACGTCCCAGCATATCCTCAGATACGCCCAGCTCCATGCTCCGTCCCAGGAAACGAACCTTGCTGTTGGACAGGTTGATACCTGTGGAGCTCTCAAACAACTGTACCAGTGCATCACTTCCGTTGATCTCCAGAACCTTGCACCGGCGGGTCTCCCCGCTTGCAAGCTCGATCTCTCCCAGTTCATCGTAGGTGACATTCTCTACGCCGCGTACCAGCATCAGCGGGCCTGCAACTTCCTGTATAGTTCTATACTCTTTCGGCATTTAGAATTCCTCCTTTCCCAATGAATTGGAAACCTCAACATGAAGTTCTTTGTTTACTTTGTCATATTCTACGTCCAGATTGTCTTCTGTCACATATTTGAAACGTCCGATCTGCTCGCGCACCGGAAGGTCTACCAGCTTCTGCAGCGGCGCGCCCTGGCCCAGTGCCTCGACAGACAGGTCATAGTATGCGAGAACCAGATTCATCATCATATGCTGCTTCTTCAGAGAGGTATAAGTATCTACCTCGTGGAAGGAGTTCTGATGCAGGAAGTCCTCACGGATGGAGCGGGCTGCTTCCATCTTCAGGCGGTCGCCTGCAGACAGCGCGTCCATACCTACCATCTTTACGATCTCTTCCAGCTCTGCTTCTTCCTGGAGCAGGGACATCATCTTCTGGCGGTTTTCTACCCAGTCTTCCGCAACCTGCGTATTGAACCAGTCTCTCATATTATCCACATACAGCGAATAGCTGGTCAGCCAGTTGATCGCCGGGAAATGTCTCTTATATGCCAGCGCGGAATCCAGTCCCCAGAACACCTTGACGATACGCAGTGTCGCCTGGGATACAGGCTCGGAAATATCACCGCCCGGAGGGGATACGGCGCCGATTACGGACAGGGCGCCTTCGCGTCCTTCTTTTCCAAGGGAGACCACGTGTCCCGCACGCTCATAGAACTGTGCCAGACGGCTTCCCAGGTATGCCGGGTAACCTTCCTCACCAGGCATCTCTTCCAGACGTCCGGACATCTCACGGAGCGCCTCCGCCCAACGGGATGTGGAGTCTGCCATCAATGCTACGGAATATCCCATGTCACGGAAATACTCGGCAATGGTGATACCTGTGTAAATGGATGCCTCACGGGCAGCCACAGGCATATCGGACGTATTCGCGATCAGAACGGTTCTTTCCATCAGGGACTGGCCCGTCTTCGGATCCTTCAGTTCCGGGAACTCGTTCAGAACGTCGGTCATCTCATTTCCACGTTCTCCGCATCCGATGTAAACTACGATGTCGGCTTCCGCCCATTTCGCGAGCTGATGCTGGATGACTGTCTTACCGCTTCCGAAAGGTCCCGGTACCGCAGCTACACCGCCCTTTGCGATGGGGAAGAAGGTATCTACAACACGCTGTCCTGTTACCAGCGGCATCTCCGGCGGAAGCTTTTTCTGGTAAGGTCTTCCGCGGCGGACCGGCCACTTCTGCATCATGGTCAGTTCTTTGTCGCCCTGTGCAGTCTCTACAACCGCTACCACGTCTTCTACCGTAAATTCTCCTGCTTTGATCTCTTTGATCTTTCCGGCAGTTCCAACCGGAACCATGATCTTCTGCTCTACAACGATGGTCTCCTGTACGGTACCGATCACATCGCCCGGCTCCACTTCATCCCCAACCTTTACGGTGGGAACAAAGTTCCATTTCAGGTCACGCTTCAGGGAGGGCACTTCCACACCACGCTTCAGATTGTTCCCCGAAACCTTCATAATATCATCCAGCGGCCTCTGGATTCCGTCATAAATGCTGGTGATCAGGCCAGGCCCCAATTCTACGGCCATAGGAACTTCCATAGACTCTACCGGCTCTCCCGGTCCCAGTCCGGACGTCTCCTCGTATACCTGAATGGAAGCCTCATCTCCATGCATTTCAATGATTTCGCCAATCAGTCTCTGGTTGCTGACACGAACCACGTCAAACATATTCGCGTCGCGCATACCCGATGCAATAACAAGCGGGCCTGCGACTTTTTTGATTACGCCTCTGCTCATTTGACGAATTACCTCCAATTTCTTTATTCTTCAGAAAACAGAATATCTGATCCGACAGCCTGCTCCACCGTCTTCTTGACGCCTTCCACACCTGCCCCGGTATTCCCGGACACGCCCGGAATCTGAATGATCGCCGGCGTGGTCTGCTCCTGATATTCCGCTATTTCATCTTTAATTTCTGCCGCCACGGCTTCTGTAATATAGATGATCCCATATTTTCCGCCTGCAAGCTGGCGCAGCTTATCCCTGGCTTCTTCGGTGGTCTTTACCGGACAGATGCTAAGACCCAGCGTCGCGAAACCATAGATACTGTCGTAATCGCCGATAACTGCAATCTTATACATACATCTCCCTTACCCTTTCCCGAATCGCCTCATCCGGAAATTCGTTCTGCTTTCCGGTCAGGATGATCCGAACTGTCTTGATCTCATTCTCCCTGGCAAGCTGATACGCCACCAGAGGCCCTACTGAAAACGCATTGTACTTCTGGGGACGGATGGTTTCCATCATCCGGTTGTCGCACCAGCGTTCAAATGCGGACGGAGACTCCTCCAGAGCCTGCGCGCCTTCCGCATAGGCCGTTCCGGACAGGTATTCTCCGATTGCCTCCGGCCCGGACAGAGCCGCCTTGGCAAGCTGATCCGCGCTGACGCTTTCGCATTCCGCCAGGGCACGCTTCATGAAGTCCAGAGACTTCCCGGTCTTCTGGCATCGCACCGCAATCTTGATATCCGCGATGGCAACCGTAGACTCCGCGTAATTGCGGATGATCTCGTCCTTCGCGCTCATGCCTGCCTCATAGATGGCTTCCAGCGCAGCCCGATCTACGATCACGTCGCAGAGCTGGCCGTCCCGTGTATGAAGAAGCGTATCATATGCCTCCTGCGCCACGGCAGCCATGTTGTCCGGAAGCCGGCCGAACTCTTTATTTTCCACGATCTCCAGCATCTCCCTTCCTGGGATCGCACAGTCGTCGTAGAAAATATTCTCCGTCTGAACCTCGGTGCACACTTCCTTGATCGCCGCTTTCAGATTATGGTATACCTTAGAATAGGAAAGCACATCAAACACGGACAGATCCGGAGCCACTTCCCGGATCACCTCCCAGGTCTTCTCCTCCTCCCGCTTTAACATGGCGGAGGCATCGAGGCCCGTCTCATGGTCTCCCCAGCCCTTTTCGCTCAACAGCTCCAGGCACTGCTTTTCACTCTGACAGTTCACAAGCTGGTCAATTACAGAATCCGTCAGCAGGGATGCTTCCAACGAACGTATACGCGCAACCGCGTAAGTATATTCTAAATCATTCAAAATATTCCCTCCTGTGTCATACGAAAAACCTGCCTTCGGCAGACTTTTTCGTATACTATGGTATACAGCTATGCGAGTTCTGCGCATAGCAATATTCTATATAAATAACACCTCATGAACTTTATCGGACAAATAGTCTTTCTTTGCATCAAACATTGCCCGGATCGTACAATTCTCTTCCACTCCGCCGTATACCAGGATAAAACCGCCATCCATCTCTTTTGCTTCCGCGGACAGCTTCAGGCTTCCGCCCTTTTTCTGAGCGGCCATTTCCATCTCGGCTTCAAATCCCTTAGGCATACGCTTCAGATCCTTCGCATTGAACGAAATGATGCCGTCCCCAGGCTGGGCATATTTGTCGAGCATCTTTGTGATCATCTCAAAATATGCTGCGTCATCCTGCGCGCACACCTTCTCATACGCGTTCCGGATCACGTCTGCGATCACTTCCTGCTTCGCCTGGAGGATTGCCTGCTTACGCTGCATCTCGCCGGATGACTTCACCCGATCCGCGTAAACCGCAACCGCCTCCTGAGATTTTGCCTGCAGCCTTGAAGCTTCCGCTTCCGCCTCCGCCTTCGCTTCGCTGATCATCCGCTCCGCTTTCTCATTGGCCTCGGCAAGCTTCACTTCTGCTGAGTGGTTCGCTTCATCCAGGATCTGACTTTTTATCTTGTCTAATCCACTCATCTATCACACCTCATACTTATCATTTTTTCTTTCCGTTTCAGCAGCTCCCGCGAAGTAACCTTCCCGGCATGCTGCTGCGGAAGATCAAGCCGAATTAAACCTGGATTCCGCTGACTGCCAGAATGGAGATCAGAAGTGCCAGGATCGCGTAAGTCTCAACCATAGCCGGGAACAGCATTGCCTTACCGAACTGATCCGGTTTCTTTGCAACGATACCGATGGAAGCTGCCGCTGTCTTGCCCTGAGATTTTCCGGAGATCAGTCCTACGATTCCGATCGGAAGGCATGCTGCAAGAATCAAAAGCCCTGTAGACGGAGAGATCTCAACTGCGCCGCCGCCGATGATGCCGATCTTGGACAGAGTGATAAACCCAACCAGCAGACCGTAGATACCCTGTGTACCCGGCAGAAGCTGCATGATCAGTACCTTAGCAAACTTGCTCGGATCCTCTGATACAACACCTGACGCTGCCTGACCTGCAATACCAACTCCCAAAGCTGAACCTGCACCTGCAAGAAATACCGCACATGCTGCACCTAAAAGCGCATAAACAATTCCTAAACTTTCTAAAATCATTTCCTAGTCCTCCTTAATATCTGCATATTTTGTATTTTCTTTAAATGGATTGAACATTCTTCCGCCGCCCTCGTAGAACTTACCGAAAAATTCTACATACTGCAGACGGTTTGTGTGAACATATGCGCCCAGCAGGTTGATCGCCAGGTTCAGTGTATGTCCCACGATAAACACAACGATGAATAAAATCACGCCGAAGATGCCGTTGCCGGCCATGCTTCCCATCTGGTTGACAACCTGCGCGATAACGCCGGTTGCAAGTCCCAGTGCAAGAAGCCTGGAATAGGACAGCACGTCGCTGAGCCATCCTGTCACATTGTATAGATCATATGCGCCAAGCGCGATCCTGAGTCCGAAGTTCTTGTTCTCTCTGCCTGACATCAGCAGGATACCAACCACTCCGATGATCGCGAACGCCTTGCCCAGAAAATTGACAAATTCCGGGAATACGATCTTCGCCCCTGCGACGGAAGCAAAAATATCTGTCGGCAGGAACATGATGATCAGTCCGATCAGGAACAGGAACCAGAGCATCACGTCACAGAAGAAATCCAGATACCTGTTGTCTTTGATGCACATATATCCTTTGATCCCCAATCCGGTAAACAAATGGATCAGTCCAAACAGCATGGAATAGATCAAAAGCTTCATCGGGTCATTCAGCGGAATGAACCAAAGAGCCGGTATCTCCACCTGATTGCCGAAGAATGTCCTGGACACCACATTCACCACATCTCCAAAGTAGCCTCCAAACATCACGCCCCAGAACAATGTGGACAACCCGCACCAGAAAAACAACTTCAGTGACTTTTTCATACCTGCTCCCATCCTCGGGAACTTCTTAAGCGCCGCACCGCATGCAATGGATACGATTGCTCCATATGCCGCATCGGACAGCATCAAACCAAATAAAAATACATAGAATACGGACATGATCGCCGTAGGATCGACCTCTCCCTTTGCCGGGAGGCCGTAGGATTCCAGAATCCCTTCTGCACTCTCTGAGAACGAATTATTCTGAAGAAGCACCGGTGCTTCCTCGTCCTCTTTCAGTTTTTCCACATCGACTACACAGTCATACCTGCCTTCCAGCGCACTTTTAAGCTTATCCGTATATTTTGCCGGTACGTAGCCGCTGATAAAAAATGTACGCTCTGACTGGGGCAGAGTTCCCAGTACCTCATACTTGTCTGCGCGGACGCGGTAGTAGTCTGCAAGGAGTTTTAAGCTGTCCCGGCTGACTCCCAGGCCTGCCAGCTGCTGCTCAATCTCCTCAATCTTCAGCTCCCGCCTGTTAATCTCGGCTTCCATCTCTGTTTTTGCCTCCGCGGGCACCTGCTGCAGGATCTGAGATGGTCTTGCAAACCCCCGGCTGCGAAGCGCCTCTTCCACCTGATGCGCTTCCTCTCTCAAACAGAAGACGGTAAGATAAGTTCCTTCCTGTCCCGCGGAGACGATATGCACTTCAAACCCCTGGGCTTTTGGCGCCTTCTCCGCGATCGCGGAATAGATCTGCTCCAGGCTGCATTCTCCCGGCATGATTCCGAGCAGCATCTCCGTATGCTTCGTCCCCTCATAATCCATCGGTACTTCCAGCGGAAGCCATGGCTTCAGGCTCTCAATGCTGTTCTCCAGCTTCAGGATCTCGGACTTCTGCTCCGCCCGCTCCCGGTCCAGTGACTGAATCTGGTTCGCTGTCCTAAGCAGGGTTTCCTTGTCACCGATGATCTGTTGGTATCTCTTCTGATCTACCAGATCCTTCCCGGCGAGAGAAGACAGCATGGATTTTTTCTCCGGTGCGTAAATCTGAAGAATATCCAGCGCACGGTCAACAGAGGCTGCTGCCTTTTCAAAGCTGCTTCTGGCATTCGCCGTATCCATCCGTCTGAAATCTTCATCTTCCTCCAGGAATTGGCTGACCTCCATGACGCCCATGCTCTGCAGCTTTTCCAGAATCGCTTTCCGGTTCTTCTTCAATGCGCAGATACTGATTCGCTGCATCTGCAATACCGCCATAATCTAATCCCTCCTTTTTCTTTCCTAATTTTTTTGACTTTTCCAAGCGGTCATCCTGTGATCCGGCTTTGAAAAATCATGCTTGATATCATCCGCAGTCACGGACCATATCTGACAGAATCGTCTGGCACTTCGCATAAGACCATTTTCCAAGTGCAACTTGTTCACAACAATACGAAAGCCACCAATCCCCCCGGAATTGATGACGCTATGTGTATCCGCGTACTTGTGAAAATATCCCTGCTCTGTGCGTGATGGACTCTCTGTCTCAAATCAGTTCCGATACCACAAGATTCACCGCCGCATCGTGCTTCTGCTGGGCAAGCTCCTTAAGCGCCGCCACTTCCCTCCGAATCTCGGACATCGCTGAATCCAAATCCTGTGTACCTTTTTCTTTTGCCTTTTCCATATCGGACTGAGCCTTCTGCTTCATGTTCTGAATCTGTTCTGACTTCAATGCCTCTGCTTTTTTTGCTGCTTCATCCAGAATGTCTCTATACTTGGACTCAGCCTCTCTGACCACAGCGTCTGCCTTCGCTTCGGTCTCTTTAATTGCCTGAATTGTGTTCTCGACCATATCTGACTCACCTTCTTTCTAAGTACACATTCTATATCATACCACAATTCTTGGGATGTAGTCTACAATTTTTTCATAATTTTCCAACAATCGTGCAATAAAGTTGTTTTCATTTGAACAAACTGCATAAAATACAATCACTGTTTATCCTATTCACGATTTCCCATTCTATGCAGAATATCTGTTTATGTCTCCCATTCCAGACGATGCAGGCTTCCCGCCGTTTCCATCCCGGCAAACCGGTTCTGCCGGAGCGCTTCGTAAAGGATGACTGCGGCGGAATTGCCCAGGTTCAGGGAACGGATCCCTCCGATCATAGGAATCCGCACGCAGTCCCCCCGGTGCCGCACCAGGATTTCTTCCGGAATCCCGGCGCTTTCTTTTCCAAACATGATATAGCAGTCCGGCTCGTACCGGATCTCCGTATACATCTTTTCTGCTTTCGTGGTGGCCATATAAAGCTTCGCTCCCGGATTTTTTTCCAGAAAATCCTCATAGTTGATATAGGTCGTGACATCCAGGTCCTTCCAGTAATCCATCCCGGCGCGGCGGAGTGACTTTTCATCCAGCCTGAAGCCAAGAGGTTCGATCAAATGAAGACGGCTTCCCGTTGCCACACAAGTCCTGCCGATGTTCCCGGTATTGGCCGGAATCTCAGGTTCCATCAATACGATATTCAGCATCTCATTTCCCTTTCTGCTTTACAGTTTACCGGCCTGCGGCCATGCGGCGCGGCTAACCTTCCCGCTCATTGCGCAGCCGCTGGATAAAATGTTCCAGTCTCCCCAGCGCTGCTTTCAGATCCTCCAGGGAATAAGCATAAGAAATTCTCAAAAAACCTTCCCCGCATTCTCCAAACGCGCTTCCGGGCACCACGGCAACCCTCTCTTCTTTCAAAAGCCTTGTGGCAAATTCGTCGGAGGACATCTGAAACTCTTCAATACTCGGGAACACATAAAAGGCCCCGTAAGGTTCAAAGCATGCCAGCCCCATGCGGGCAAACTCATGCATCAGGAACCGCCTTCTCTGGTTGTATGCCCTGCGCATCTCCTCCACATCCTCATCACAGCTGCGCAGTCCTTCCACAGCCGCATACTGGCTGTTGGTGGGTGCGCACATGATAGCGAACTGGTGAAGCTTGATCATCTGTTTTAGGATTTCTTCCGGTCCGCAGCAGTATCCGAGGCGCCATCCGGTCATTGCGAAGCCTTTGGAAAATCCGTTGATCACGATCGTCCTTTCCCGCATTCCGGGCAGGCTGGCAATGGAAACGTGTTCTCCTTTGTAACTCAGTTCCGAATAGATCTCGTCGGAGATCACATAGAGATCGTGTTCCTTTACAAATTCTGCCACCGGCTCTAAGTCTTCCCTCGTCATGATCGATCCGGTAGGATTATTGGGAAACGGCATCACCAGGATTTTTGTCCGCTCCGTAACCTTCTTTTCCATGTCATCCACTGTCAGCTTAAATTCATTTTCATTTTTTAATTCCACGACTACGGGAACCCCGTCCGCCATGATGGCACAGGGCACATAGGACACATAGCAGGGCTGAGGGATCAGCACTTCGTCCCCAGGATCCAGCATACAGCGCATCGCCACATCAATGGCTTCGCTGCCGCCTACCGTCACCATGGTTTCTTTTTTCGGGTCATAGGAAACGTGGATCTTCCGTTCCAGATATCGGCAGATCTCGTCGCGCAGCTCCTGCAGTCCTGCATTGGACGTATAAAAGGTCCTTCCTCTTTCCAGGGAAAAGATGCCTTCCTCCCGAATCCTCCACGGCGTATCAAAATCCGGCTCCCCGACACCAAGTGAAATAACATCATCCATCTCGCTTGCAATGTCAAAAAACTTCCGGATGCCGGATGGCTGGACCTGTGTGATTTTTTTCGCGATAGGGTTTCTCATTACGGAGTCACCACCATCCTTTCCGATTCGGTCTTCGGCACCATGATCGTCCCGAAATCTTTGTATTTTTTCAAGATAAAATAAGTTGCGGTGCTGATCACGGAATCAATGGGCGCCAGCTTTTCAGATACGAACCTTGAAACCTCCTTCAGCGTCTTGCCTTCCAGCGTCACCAGCAGGTCGTAGCCGCCGGAGATCAGATATACCGCATGAACCTCCGGATAGTTATAGATACGCTCAGCGATCCGGTCAAAGCCCTGATTCCTCTGCGGCGTCACACGCACCTCAATCAGCGCGGTCACCTTCTCTGTACCGGTCTTGTCCCAGTCAATCAGCGTGTGGTATCCGCAGATGACCTTTTCCTTCTCCATTTCTGCGATCTCATTTGCCACTATGGCTTCCTCCAGCCCCAGCAGCACAGCCAGCTCTTTTAAGTCAATCCGGCTGTTCCTCTCCATATTTTTTAAAATTTCATTTCTCAGTGTCAAACGATTTTCCATAGTCTCCCTTTCTAACTGTAGTTTTCAATAATATTCTGTCCGAATCAACAGTATAAAAGCCATAGCTCCTTCTGCCGTTTCGTTAGATTTATAATAAACGTTCTGCCCACCACCGCATTAGTTCATCCGGCGCGGGACGGTCCAAAAACCTTCTCTCTTCTCCGCTTGTGACCACCCGTGCATTCCCTGCAGTAGTGACCCCAAGCACACTGGCTCGCGCGCCTCCCCCGCTGAGGGTCCGTGCAAGCTGCTCCCCGTGCTCCGTGATCATCAGGATGCTTCCCGCAGAAGTCATCTGATAGGGGTTCAAATGAAAGTATTCACAGAGTTCCACTGTCTCCTGGCGGATGCTCATTTTTTTCAGATCTACGCTCAGGCCCACGCCTGCCGCTTCTGCCAGTTCCCACAATGTCCCCAGTATTCCGCCGCTTCCGATCTGCTGCATAGCCGTCACGCAGCCGGATACTGTTCGGATTGCGTCCAGCCGGATAAGCTCGCTGTCCAGCGCCTGAATCTGGCGCAGAAAAGCAGAGGAGAACCGTCTGCCCAGTTCTTCCCGGCATTCGTCCAGGATCCGCAGCGTTCCTTCCAGACCGACATAACCGCACAGCACGATATCCTGCCGGGGCGCCGCGTCAGACAGACACAGCAGTTTTCCTTCCTCCGCCTGCCCCAGGGCCGTCACCTGGACCAGAGGCTGCCGGACTGCCGGACTCACCTCCGCCTGGATGCCTGCAATGGGAAGGCCGAGCCTCCGGCAAAGCTGCTCCATCCGCCGGATCATTTCCTGCAGCAATGGTTCCTCCGCGGTCTCCGGCAGGGTGATCCAGGCCGTGATTCCCGAAGGCACGCCTCCTCTGGCAGCAATGTCATGGACTGCCTTCGAAACAGCATAAGTACCGGCAGTCGGCGCCTCTCCGGACGCGCAGGCTGACGCGCTCAGCAGGATTGCACCTGATTCCATGGTCATTGCCGTACACGTCTCCGCTTTGGAGGGCTTCAGCAGGAACTCCGGGTCATCCATATGCATTTGTTTTTGTACGGATCTGTTCCATACGGTCTGTGAAAGCTTTCCGGGCTTCATAGTCTCCTCCTGGTACCCGTGTGCTGACCATATGATGTTCCAGCACACCAGGTTGACTCTTTGCATTCTGCAGATATTTTATAATGATAGATCTCGCATACGGAACCGCTGTATCGTTATCTGCCCTGTTCTGATCAGACGGGACATCTCACGGTGTGCCTTCCGTATTTTGTGTATCAGCCGGGCCGTATATAATCTCATTCATGGTATTCTGTATCGTGTCTTCATTCTGGGTCATAATGGCGCTGTTCATCCGGTCCGTATCAGCCGGATCGTCTGACAGAACGCCTACTCCGTAAGTCTCCGGCACAGCCATATACTGGCTGTAATTGATCGCGTCCCGGCTCACTTCCTGGCCGTTTTCCGTAACCACCTTCCAGAGCTGGGCTGTGATCTCAGGATGTGCATAACTCTGTATCGCATAATAGCCAATGTAATTCTCTGTTGCTACGAAACGCTTTCCTTCCGTACCTTCGCTCTCTGCACTGTCGCTTATAAATGTCAGCGTGCGGTCTGGGCTTCTAGTCTCTTTTCCATAAATATTAAAAGTCAGGTTGCCTTCTGAGAGCACGGCCTGAATGTAGATCGGAGAATCCAGATTATTTTTAAATACCAGATCCAGCAGGTCGTCTGCAATGGCTGCGTCCTTGGACGCCTCCACATAAGACACCAGCATGGAGTGGGGATAGCGCTCCACAATCTCCAGCTCTGCAAATAGTAATGCATTATAAAGGGTAGAGGACACCTGGCAGATACCGCCGCCCATAGTCTGCACCACTGTATTGCTCTCGTAGGAGTCTGCCTCAGCATAGCCGTTTTCAATGGTGTAGGGCTCCATGGCCTCATTAGCCGACTGTTCTTCACCCGGCCGCAGCAGTATTCCGTTTAAATGATTCGCGCCGGATTCCACATTCTTCGTCCGGCCTTCCCCGCTCTCTCCATAATATGTAGTATAGCTTCCCAGAATATCCGTCAATCCGGCCAGATCTTCCTCTGTCACAGGGGCGTCCTTTTTTTCTATGACCGCCTGTACCTGACCCGGTTTTCCGTCCCAGTCGTCATTCAGAAACTGGGTCAGGTTCTCAATCGTCTGTTCCGTATTCAGGACTTCCCCTTCATGCGACTCGGTCACCTGGGCACCTTCCGGTGCCTGCACGATCGCGGCATTCACCGGTGTTTCCAAAAAAGCCTGCGAACGTGAGGAAAGTATCTTGGCTGCTTCCTTCTGTCCCAGCTCATATTCCAGGGGAATACGATGCTTCAGCTTCTTCTTTTCCGCCTTTTTTATCATCTTATAAGACTGAGTCGTATTTCCGTTCTTTCCGAACTCCACGGCATTGTCCACTGCTTCTTCAATCTTCGGCGAGGAAAGCCCTAACTCTTTCAGAGATGCTTCGAACTCTTCCCCCTCGGCAATCTTTAATGTCACCACGACCGCGCCGCAGTCGGTCACCTCTTTTTGGACTGCGCCCAGGGCTTCCTCCCGGCTCATCCCTGAAACATCCGTATGGCCCACAGAAACACCGGAGAGAATCCTGCCGTCATCGTTCTTTTTAACGTAACTGCTCAGCACCGCCTGTGTCCCGGCAAACACTGCCGCCGCACAGACCAGAACCATTCCCATCAGGCACAGGCCGCGCAATGTCTGACGGCGGATCCGCCTGCGTCTTCTGCGCCGTTTCCTCTTTGTAGTCATCTTTTCTCAATCACCTTTTTGGTCATATCAGTATAAGTAGAGATTCAGACAAGCAAAACCTAAGGCTCTTTGATGTCACTTATACTAAGTAAGGAATTATCGTCGTTGCTACCATTGCGAATATCACAAGCAATATCAAAGCCGCCGCAATCTTGCGAAACTTTTTATTATAAAAATTCATGATTTCCAACTCCTTTTTTGAAACTGCCGTTTACTGCATTTTATTAAGACTGTGGCTATTCCTTTGCATATGACTGCTATTCTGAATAGTTACATAAGATTTTAGCATTTTACATACCCTTTTTCAACCATTTCATAAAAGTTCATGTCATGTCATCACAAACGATCGCCGTTGCTGTGAGCCCCCGGTGAGGATGTGGTTACTGTTCACACCCTTTGGGTGCTCCAGTAACAGTAGCCAGCCCATTTTAAGTCGCCTTCGGCGGTCCTAAGCGCCAGCGACGCTTGTTTAGGACGGACCGGAACGGAGTGTAGACGGGCTGGATATTATTGCAAATGCTACTTTATTGGCCGGACGCCGTGCAGCAGGTGCACGACGCCGTGTGAACAGTAACGGATGCGAACAGAAAATTTGTTTTCTGCTGCCCAATGCATTGACATTTTCTCAAAAACCATGTAAAATTAAATCTCGTGCAGCCGGGGTGTTAGCGGTACCTTGTACCTGCAATCCGCTATAGCAGGGGTGATATTACGCTGAGGGTGCTGATCTGCAAAGCCGCCCTTGGAAAGTGGCGATGAAGATCCGGGTCTCATGCGACGGGAATCTGTGAACCGTGTCAGGTCGGGAACGAAGCAGCACTAAGCAGAACCTTCCGGGTGTTGTGAGGGTGCCTGGGTCGAGTTAACTGCCAAGGTAACGTTTGTGGAGATGCATTCGAAGCGTAATGCACGAAAAAAATGAATAGATTATGCGAAAAGCCGCCTGATATGTCATTGTGCAACTATCAGTCAGCTTTTCTTTTTTGCCTTCTGCCGTTCCCGCAGTTCCCGAAAAAACTGCTTCATCATCTCGCTGCATTCCTCGCCCAGGACTCCGACTGTCAGTTCTGCCTGATGGTTAAATTCTTTCATATCCAGCAGGTTCACAATGGATCCGGCGCAGCCTGCCTTGGGATTTGTGCACCCCACCACCACCCTCGGAATCCGGGCCTGCACAATGGCGCCGGAACACATCTGGCAGGGTTCCAGAGTGACGTACATCGTACACTCCTCCAGACGCCAGTCGTCTATTTTTCTGCAAGCCTTCCGGATAGCGGTCAGTTCTGCATGGGCCAGCGTATTTTTATCCACCGTGCGGCGGTTGTAGCCTCTGCCGATGATCTTATCCCGGTACACGATCACACAGCCAATAGGAACTTCCTCCAATGCGTAGGCTTTCTTCGCCTGGCGGATTGCCTCCCGCATATATTTTTCATCCTTCTTGATGTCCTTCTCCTGATAAGATGCGGGATTCCTGTTTGAATCCGTTCTATTATTTGAATCCATACGGCCGCCTTTCTGCAGTTTTTCTGCCAACACATGAATCAACTTTTCTCCTGATCTTTCTGCCTGGCCTGTTCTGGTTCTTGTTCTCTCAATCTGCATATCCGGGCAGTTCTTTTTCCCTGCCGCATTGAATACACTATTGATAGAAATGACAAAACTGGAGGCAAATTATGAAACCAGGTATTTTCTATCTTTATGAATATAATAATTCGCAAAAACTCCGCAACGCCGGTTTCCTGAAAATCACCCGGTATTACCACTCCTGTACACTGATGCTCAATGCCCGGGGGATTCCTGCTGCCTATTCGGATACGATAAAACTCTGTGCATTTTATCAGGAAAATGGTCAGGCCAATTCTGCTGTTCTGGCAGAAATCACCTGTGCGAACCGGGCATTTTCGGCAAGGCTCAATTCTGCAGAATCACGATTTCCAAAGGGGCGTACACTGGACATGATCGACGGATTTTTTCTCCCCCTTCCGAACGGTCATGTACTTGCCACAGCCGCTCCCGGTATAACAGTAGATACGGAAAAACTGCTTGCTGCGTCCTCAGAACGCGCCGCATCTGAAATAGATATTTCGGATGAATCTTCTTCGAGCGAAAATTCCTCTGATGCCTTATCGGACGAAGCACCCCCGTCCCGCAGAGACACGAATCCGAAGACGCCCTTTGGGTATACCTTATCGGACGAAGTCCGCCCGTCCCGCGGGGGCATGAATCAAGGGATGCCTTTTGGGTATACTTTCGCGGAATTAGAAGCAGAATCGCTTCAAGAATGCGGCACTGAGGAACCGGAAGCGCCTGATCCTACCGGCAGCGGACCGAAAAACTCAGAAAACACTGCTCCGCCTGAACAGAACTCCTCTGCGGAACAGAATATCCCAAATGAACAGGATATACCTGCCGAACAAAAATGCAGCTCTGAACCGGACTATAAATCTGAACCGGAGTGTCCGTCCGAACTATGCGCTCCTGCGGAGCAGACTCCCCATGACGGACAAAACCCGGCAACGGAACAGCCCTCACATGTCGAACAAAATCCGTCTGCAGAACAACCCTCTTGCGGCGGACAGAATCCGGACGCAGAGCCGTCCTCTTGCAGCGGACAAAATCCGGACACAGAGCAGTTTTCTTGCAACAAACAGAATCCGGACACAGAGCAATACTCTTGCAGCGGGCAGAATCCGGACACAGAGCAGTTTTCTTGCAACAAACAGAATCCGGGCGCAAACCAGGATTCCTCTGCAAAGCAGATTTCTCCCACACAGACCGTTAAAAAAATACAGCGTTCGGATATGACAATCCTGCCGCGGAGATATTGGCACCTTGCCAACAACAGCTTCCTTCTCCACGGGTATCACAATTATCATCATCTGATCCTGATTGAAAAGGACGGTCACTACTGGCTCGGCGTCCCCGGCATCTATGATCCCCGCGAGGCCCGGGCCGCTAGGTTGTTTGGATTCCCGCAGTTTACCGATTCCTATAATGATTCCCTGCAGCTTACAGATGAAGAGTGCAATCCGCACGAAAACTTTGGATACTGGTGCTGTTACCTCAAGTCAAATCCGCCGCAGTGAGCTGACGGGACATTGAATAACCACTCACACAATCCCGTTCAGCTCCTGGTAAAGCCGTTTTGCATAGCTGTCAGTCATTCCGCAGACATAATCTGTCACAAGAAGCAGGCGGAGATAAAGCTTCTCCGCTTCGCTTTTTCCCTTTGCCTGATGGTGGTAGGCATTTACATAATTATCTGAGATAAAGGAAAATACCCTGGTATCCATAGAAGTCGGCTTTTTTCCCGTGTCGTAGTAAAGCACTGCCGATACCAGCTTATCCATCAGGAAATCCAGGATCACGCCCTCCGCGATCTCCATTTTATAAATGTCATTGGAACAAAATACTTTTTTATACGCCATTTTCCCGAGCAGATTCATTAACTTTTCGCCATAAGTCCCACGGAAAAGGTTTTTGTCGTATTCGCCCTTCATGATCCTCTCATAATTAGAAGTAAAACCATCAGTCGCACAGGTGATCAGCACACCCTGAAGCCGTACTACCCAGTTTTTAACCGCATAGCTCTCCGGATTCCAAATTCCTTTTTCCAGCCCCCGCTGATAGTAAACCTGCAGCTTTTCCAGCGCGTCAAATCCGGGGCAGCGGCATCCTTCTCCCAGCTTTTTCAGTTCCTCCACCAGCATGTTATAGGTGATATAGCCTTTTACAAATGCATCCTCAATATCTGCCGTGCTGTATGCCAGGTCATCCGCAGCTTCCAGGATATAGGTCAGAGGATGCCTGTTGGAGCCGGTGCCCGTCTCACGGGAAATCTCCTCGTAAATCTCCCGCTCCGCGTAATAATACCCCATCTTCCCGTCCTTGATGTTTCCCGTCGTCTTATCAATCCCTGTAGACGGAACCGGATATTTAACAATAGTATCCAACAGAGCGCAGGTCAGATTCATTCCATTTTCATCCACCAGATAATGCAGTCTCGTAACAAGCCGCAGGGCCTGTGCATTTCCCTCAAAGTGGTAAAAATCCTCCTTCATCTGAGGCTCCAGAATGTTCTCCACTGGCTTCCCGTAATATTCCAGACTTTTCAGGTTCCTTTCAAACCACTCCCGGATGGCCAGCTCTCCAAAATGTCCGAAGGGCGGGTTTCCGATATCATGGATCAGTCCTGCGCACTGGAGGATATGGCAGATATCCTCCTTCATCTGCATCGTAAACCCGGAATCCATATCTCCGGTCAAAAGCTTCTGCCCGATATTCTGCCCTAATGATTTTGCGAAAGAAGAGACTTCCAGGGAATGGGTCAGCCTTGTCCGGATAAAATCACTTTTATCCAGTGGAAATACCTGTGTCTTGTCCTGCAGTCTCCGAAAAGACGCGCTGCCGATGATCCGGTGATAATCCTTTTCAAATTCACTTCTCAGGTCGGCGGATCTTTTCGCCGTATAGTAGCCGCCCCGCATACGCTTTGCAGAAAGCAGTGTATTCCATTCCATGATCTGTGTTCTCCCTTCATTCGTCCCCATACCGAACAGCAGCCCCATATAAAACAGGACTGTTCTTTCCTGCCTGCTTTTTTCAGAATTGCTGCTGTTCCAATATTTTAATCCAGATAGATCGGCGGTTCATAATCTCTTCCGAGAAGTGTCTTCTTCCGTTCCTGATACCCAAGGAACGCCCACTCCGTCATATCTGTCCAGCCATGCTGAAAGCGGTCATAGACCTGTACATATCCGATCCTGGTAGGATGCATCCGCACACTGTTCGTCTGATATTCACGGCCTGTATATGGATTCATCTCTCCAAGCTCCAGATTCTCCTCCGCATCCTCATAACGGATGACCGGTTCAAAATCTTCCGGCTCCGGTTCTTCCTCCACCTCTTCCAGCCTTGCAGCAGGAACCGGATCCGGTGCTGCCGGAACTACCGGAACAGCCTGAACCGAATCCTTCTTCGGATGAATGGTCTCCTCCAGCTCGTCCAGTTCCTTATGGATCATGTACAGTTCTCCAATCGTCATATCCCGTTCTTCTGCAGCTGCTGTCTCTTTCGGCGTATCCGTACCTGCTCCCGTCTCCTGCCTCTGCTCTTCTGCACCGCCGTCCCTCCTGGTACTGTCCACGGTCACTATATCGTCATCGGCTTTGTACTCTCCTGCGCCGCTTTCTTCTCCTGCACTGTCTACCGCACCCGTTACTGCATCCCATTTTTCCTTCTCTGCTTTTTCCGCTGCGGCAAGAATCGCCTTCCTGTCAATCCTCTTTGTCTTAAAACCTCCATATAAAAGATCCGCCTCATCCAGATCCTCCGAATCCTCAGGATCCAGAATATCCAGTTCCAGCAGTTCCTCCCCGTCGTCGTAATCCGCCTCTTCCTCCGAAGCTTCTGAAATGCTAAAAGGCTCTGCCGGAGCTTCTCCCGTTTCGTTAGTATATGCATCTCCCGGGGATGGCTCCTGAGCGCTGACAGGCGCTGCCGTTCCCTCATTGTATGCCTCTTCTGAGACTGGTTCCCGGCCGCTGGCGGGCACTGCCGCTTCCTCCGCATTGTCCGTTTCCGGCGCCGCTTTTTCCTTCGTATCCTGGTCAAACACAAGCACCTGCTGATAAAAGCCCTCTTCTGAACTTTCTTTTTTCTTCCTTGGCTGCACCTTCGGATGCTTTACATATTTTAAAAGAAGTTCTTCCATCGGTTCTGCCTTTTCTCCCTCTTCATTTTCCACCGGGAAAATACTCAGCTGAAAAGGACAGCCCAAAATCTTTGCAATCATGCGCATATCCTTTTCCTGGAAATTATCTCTTCCAAGACGCTGCGTCAGATTCTGCCGGGACATTTTCTTCCCCGTAGTATCTTCGATCAATTCTGCCAGTTCTTTTATTGTCATTCCTTTACGGCTTAAAATGATCTTGACCTGCTCGCCAAATGACAAAACTTCCATGGTTTTCCTCCTCTTTCATTTTCCGTATATTTTTACTATGAAGAATATCCTCATAGAAATTTTTCCGTTTCAATTGCACTTTTTTCATTTTATCAAATCACTTTTTAGCCGTCAACTGTTCTTACAAAAATCCGACAAGTCAGATGACAAAAAAGGTTAGAACAAAAAAGCCATTACTATTCGCGGCCTGACCGGCCGCTCATAGTAACGACATCTGCCCAAATCGCTGTTATAATTTTTCCAGTGTTGCGTTGGAGCCTATGAGCATCAGGATCATCCCCTCTGTCAGCGGCACATCCGGATTGGGAGTAATCTCCACATGATCCCCCTCCTTGATCCCAACAACATTCACTTCATGGGACCTTCTCACATCCAGTTCCTTCAAGGTCTTTCCCACCCAATAAGGGGGTGTCTGTATCTCCACTACGCTATAATCCGGCGATAGAGAAATCCAGTCCGCAAAGTTCGCAGACAGCAGATTCTTCGCAATCCGCTTTCCCATCTCTACCTCAGGAAATACGATCGTATCTGCGCCGATCTTCCGCAGCACAGCGGCATGCCTTTCGTCCCGCGCCTTACAAAGCACACGTGGAATCCCGATCTCTTTCGCCACCAGGGCTGCCATAATGCTGGCCTCCATATCCTCCGCCACGGCCACTACCACACCGTCAAAATTGTTCAGTCCAAGAGAGGGGAGCAGGTCCGGGTTGCCGATATCTGCCTGCATGGCATAGGTTACCAGGTCTGCCACCTCATTGACGCGTTCCATGTCCTGATCCACCGCCACAACATCGCATCCCAGCTGCTGCAGCGTAACCGCCACACTTGCACCGAATCCTCCCAATCCCAATACAATGAATTGTTTTTTCATAGTCTGTTCCTTTCACTGTTACTATCCAAATTACACTCTGACCATAAACACAGCCGCCGTACACGCAAGATCTGAAATGCAGTATGCACCCGGTCTGTACCGTCTTTCTTTACATCTCCTGTGTCATCCCACCATAATCTGCTCCTCCGGCAGGCTGCGGATCCTATCCCTGGGATGTGTCTTTCCTGCAAACATCAGCGCCATCGTCAGAGGTCCCAGCCTTCCGATATACATCATCACCATCAGAACATACTGGCTGGCCCTGCACAGCCGGGGCGTCAGGTCCGCTGTCAGTCCCACGGTTCCGACTGCAGATGCAGTCTCATAGATCACATTTTCCAGCAGTATGCTGTCAGGCTCCAGGAAGAGTACCGCGATCGTGCCGGTGATAAATACGGCAAAGGCAACCATCACTACAGCAAAACCGGTCCGGAAATTTGCTACTGTAATTTTCTTTCCCATGCATTCCGTGTCATTTCCTCCCCGCACGAATGTCAGACATGCAAGAAACAGCATTACAAACGTGGTCGTTTTGACTCCGCCTGCGGTTCCTCCGGGAGAGCCCCCGATAAACATCAGAATCGCGCAGAACAGTTTGGATTCCGTATGCAGCGCCCCCTGGGAAACAGTAAAGAATCCGGCGGTCCTCGTCGTCACGGACTGAAACACAGAAGCCATCAGCTTCTGGCCCATATTCAGCTCCCCGATAGTCTCCGGGTTGCTGTATTCTGCCAGAAATACGAAAATAGTTCCGGCAAGGATCAGGATCACCGTCATGATGATGGCCAGCTTGGACTGCAGCCGCAGCCTTGTAAACCACCAGCGCTTCGGCACTTCCCCCCGGACCAGCCTGCGGTTATTGTCGATCACGTCAAACCAGACAGTAAAACCGATACCGCTCAGGATGATCAGCAGGATCGTCGTCACGTTTACGATCGGATTGGTCACATAACCGCTCAGACTGCTGCTCCCAAGAATATCAATTCCCGCATTGCAGAAGGCAGAGACAGCATGGAAGATGGAGTATCCGATCCCCCGTACCAGTCCGTACTCCGGAATAAACTGAAAGGCATACAGCACTGCTCCGGCGCCTTCCACCGCAAAGGTGCCCAGAATCACCCTTTTCACCAGCTTCACGATTCCGCCGAGACGGTCCGCCCCGTAAGCCTCCTTTAGAACCACTCTTTCCTGAATGGTGATCTTTCTGTTCAGCAAAAATAAAAACAGGGTCCCGCAGGCAATCACTCCCAGACCGCCGATCTGAATCAATAAGAGCAGTATGATCTTACCGAACAATGTGAACTGCGACGCCGGCACCACCGTTACCAGTCCAGTCACACATACCGATGTTGCCGATGTAAATAACGCGTCCGTAAATGCAATAGGCTGTGTGTTGCTGGCCGGAAGATATAAAAGCACCGCTCCAATCAGAATGACGCCCAGAAAACCGGCTGCCGTTACACGCAGCGTATTCCATCTGGTATTTCTCTTTTTCTTCATAACTTCATCTCCTGATAGTATTCTACTAGATGAAGCCCCAACCGTCAAGAAACGAAATACTATCACGCCGCCAAACAGTAACACAAATGCGCACCCTTTTCGGGTGCGCACCTAAAAGATCTATATTCTACATCCAGCAGCACTATTTTCGCATAAAAAAATCATTGCGCCAGGTATTCTTCCAGAGTGATGTCCTTCTCCATGATCTCCTTTGCCGCATCCTTTCCTACATAGCGGTAATGCCACGGCTCAAAAATAATTCCGGTTATCTCGGATTTTTCCGGAGGATAGCGAAGGATAAATCCATACTTCCAGCAGTTTTTGGCAAGCCATTTAGCCTCCGCCGTATCTGCCTGTTTATCGTCCAGCTCCCCGTACTGCGCAGAGGTGATATCCATCGCAAGTCCGCTGGCATGTTCGCTGGTTCCCGGGACTGCCACAGACTTCTTCGTCTCCTCATATGCTTCGAGAGGAATGGAACCATTTGAGATCCAGTCCACCATCGTTGCATTAAATACATCCCGCTGCGTGTCATAGCTGCGGTATGCAGAAACGATATACATGTCCAGGCCTTCCTCTGCTGCATCTTTGAACATCTGCGCCGCCTCTTCCTGTATTCTGACATCCACAAACGTTCCTTCTCGAATCTCCGCAAGCTCAGGAGTATAGCCTGTATCCAGGGGGTGCTCTTCGTTGATCAGTACAAGGCTCCATGTATCTTCTTCTGAAGAAAGTTCGCTGGCGCCGGCCTCTGTATCCGTCTTGTTATTCGAAGTACCTGATTTTACCTGGCTTGAGAGCTTTTCATTTTTCTTTGTCAGTTCCGTAATCTGTGTCTTATACTTCTTATCGATTCCGCCGATCCTGATCCTGTTGATGACCATGTTCAGCAGAAAGCAGACCACCAGGCCTGCTGCAAACCCCGCGATCAAAACTTTTTTTAGCCGCTGTTCGTATTTTTTTAAGAATCTCGCCCTACTATTATCTACACGCATACCGCCCTCCTGATATAACTGTATATCTCGGTGATACCTCCCCCGCTTTATCTCGAAGTCTCTACAGATCTGTAATATCTGTCTGTATGATTTCCTCAATCAAAGAGTCCGTAGAGCACACTGCAATTCGGTACATACCGCTCCCGGCATTTTCCCCGCATTCCTCTCCTTTCGGTCCGCCTGTTCCAATATTAGGCAGCACAAGCCTGCCCCCATACAGAGCCCCTTCTCTGTAGTGATAGCTTTCCGGATACTTTTCCGGCTGACGCACCAGAACTGACGGACTGCCAAGCGCGATCTCAAATGTATCCATCCCCAGCGCCAGCCCTTCCCTGGTAGCTTTTGCAAAGCTTTCCTTAAGTACCCAGTACCTGTAAAAAAGTTCCTGCTGTAAAGCAGGCCTGCTCTCCCTCACAATCTGTTCGTATTCAGAAGGACAGAAAAAACGTCCGGCAATCTTCAGATTCGGTTCTCTCATCTGTTCGATATCACAGCCGACTTTTATATTCTGCTCTGTACTGACAGAACACAGCACATACTCCCCCGAATGCGAAAGATTATATGCTGTATCCCCCTCAAGTCCATATTTTTTTTTCATCTGCTCATACAGAATCCATACCCCAATGCTCTGTGCACGCGCCTGCTCTCCCTTCATAAGATCTGCTTTTTCTCTGCGGAAGGAAGGAACATATCCGCAGCACAGCCGGTAAAAAGCTTCCTCATACAAAGGGACGATGCTTGCAACCCATGTCCTGATCATATCCTGTACCCGACCCTTTAAACAGTCTGTCTGTCAGCCTTTCAGATACCTGACTTCAAAAGTTTCTATTGTGATCGGCTTATTAAACAGCGTTCCCTCAACACAGTCGCAGCCCATTTCCTTCAGTATGTTCAATTGGTCCCTGGTGTCCACACCTGACGCCGACACGGTAACGCCAAGGCGCCGGCATACATCAATGACGGCCTGAGCAATGATCTGGCTGCGTCTGCTGCTCACAATATCATCCACCATGCTGCTGTCCAGCTTTAAACCGTCAAACTCCATGAGAGAAAGGATGGTAAAGCTGGAATTTTTAGCGCCGAAATGATCCAGAACTACTCTTACATTGGCCTTGCGGATCTTATTCCCCGTCTCGGCCAGCATCTCCTGATTCATATCCCCGCGCGATTCCGAAACTTCCACCTGCAGATATTCGCAGGATACATGATACTTCTCAACAATTGCCTGCATCTTTTCCGTAATATCATGGCGCCGCAGAGTAGAGCCTGCAAAATTTACGGAAACTGGGATCATCGGCAGATCCTCCTGTTCCCAGCGCTGCAGTGTTCTGCAAACTTCCTCAAATACATACAGATCCAGATGATAAGATAACTTCGTCTCTTCCAGCAGCGCAATATAGCGCTCCGGATTCATGATTCCAAGGTCCTTATGGTGATAGCGCACAAGCGCCTCCGCTCCGACCACTTCGTTGGAGTGTACATCCATGATCGGCAGGAGACATACAATAAAATTACCGGACTTCAGATCGTCAAGCAGATCCTGCTTGATGATCGGCTCATGATGTCCTTTACGCAGATTTTTATAATACTTCCTCTTCTCTTCCCGCATCATATCTTCCGCGTCAGATACAAGGACATCCACATCTATATTGGCCTTTTCCCAGGCATAACCCATGGTCACCAGCCCAAGGCTGATGTTCTCCAGCTTCGTGTGGGCCGCCTGCACGCCTTTCATAAACTTTTCATAAGAAGTATTCTCAACGATAGCCAGATATTCATCTCCGGTCAGACGGTATACGTTGGCGCTCCTGAAAAACTCTTCCAGTATCTCGCCTACGCGGATCACAACTTCGTCTCCATACTCCCTGCCAAACTCTTTGTTAAAGTTCTTCAGACCGTTGATATCCGCTGATAATGCGCCTACAGACTTTAACTGCTTCTTCTTCGCATCAGCCAGATATGCTACAAAGCTGTTCCGGTTCAAAAGCCCTGTCAGATCATCATGATAACTCAAATACTCCTGCTGCTTCTGGGTCTTGTGCAGAACGATCGCCTGGGAAATATATGGCAGGACTGCCCGCATCAGCGACAGATCGCAGCCGCCCCGGCGGACATTGACTACAGCCAGTATCGCTGTCATACCTTCATCCAGTCCCTGAAACACACTGTAGCATTCATCTCTGGTATCCGTGATCTCATGCTGCACCCAGCGCGGCAGATGTTCCGGCTCCAGCATCTTGATCCGGTCCCGCTGCCACGGGATATTCTCTGCACACCATTCATATATTGTCAGTATCTCGTATTCATCCTTTTCGATATAATAAGCATATTCCGAGTCATAATAATCTCTTACCGTACTCAGAACGTCATTCATAATCTCAAGAATAGAACGCATCTTATTGTTATCACTCATAAAACTACTCTCCCTTACCCCTGTAGAGAACTGCTTCAAAATAATCTGTACATCTTTGCGCTGTTATTTTACTGGTTCCATACCGTACACCACAAATACGGCACAGAAATTTCAGTAACCTTTTTTGTTACTGCACAGGTACATTCGTTACGATTCCCAAGCTGCCTATACATAGCATATTGTAGTATAATGGTTGTGAAATTGCAACCCGAATCAGAAAAAAATATAATTTTGCAAAATTTTATTTTGATTATAAAAATCGGGTCGATATATAAATATACGGAAATTGCCCGCAATTAAAATATACTCACAGACTGATCAAAAGAAGGAGGGGATTTTCATGAGAGTCACGATGAGAAACTGGCAGCCGGCAGCCGGCAGCCGTTATAAGGATCAGGCCCAGGTCGCGGCTCCCGGCATTGAAGCGGAGAAGGCTTCGGGTATTCCGATACAGACAGAGACAGCGGCGGACCGTTATCTCAATATGAAAGACACAGCGCAGGAAGATTTTTATCATTCCATCCGCGGGCAGGTTCAGGATCAGTCCAGCTTTTTAAATACTCTACTTGGAGAGGATCAGGAGGACTTCTTAGCTTCCATGCTCGGAAAAGACGAAAAGAGCCTTCTGGATTCTATGCTCGGAAAAGATAAAGAGGAGGAGAGTTTTCTGGCTTCTTTACTGGGGCAGGCAAAGGAAAGTTCAAACTTCAAGATGTCCGTTTCCGTCCCGGATGATTCCGTAGGACAGCTTGCAACCGAGCTCGCCCGCTCGGAGACAAAGATGAATGTGCTGCAGGTTTCCTCCAAGGCCATGCGCGCGCTGGGCAATCTGAAAATAGCATATGCCCTCAGCGAAGGCGAGGACAAGGAAAAGATCGGCCAGATGATCCGGCGCATGCAGAAGCTGACCCGGCAGATTCAGAAGAAGATGAAGAACCTGACCAAGGAAGAACAGCTGGAACTGCAGAGAAAGCGGGCCGAAGAACGGCAGCAGCAGGAGAGAGAGATGGAAATCCGCAAGGAGATCTCCAAGCGGAAGAGAAAGCGCCGCAGGGAAGAGAATCAATATGCATCTAAGGAAGTCATCCAGGACCGGAAGGAAGCGCTTCAGGAGACCCTGGACTCCATTGCAGGCCTGGGCAGTTCTTCTGCAGCGGCAGCAGCAGAAGGCATGGTTTCCGCGGTCGGGGCAGAATCCGGGAGCGGAGCGGGTTCAGCAGCGGCAGGCGTCAGCCCAGCAGGCGGAGCCATTTCCGTAGATGCGGCAGCAGTCGATGTTGCAGCGGATGCGGCTGTCTGACCAATGCGATAAAAGTACCTGGTTTTTAAGGCAGCCCGTCACAACGATCCGTTGTGCGGGCTGTCTTTCTTTGTTTTGCCAAATTCCAAATAACGCGTTATACGTCTGCCAGCATGATACTATGCTCTCTTTGAAAGCACTTCCTTCTCATATGTTTCGATCTCAGTAAACCAGCCTTCTGCCTGCACGCCGCACCGTGAACAGTATTCTTCCCACACATCGCCCAGCGGAAGGGTCTTGCATTCTTCCATAAGAACCATTTTCTTACTCATCTGGTTCGTGTCCTGGAGTTCCTTGAGCATCTTGTTCGGTGTGCACAGCGCATTCAGCAGAGCCTTCTGGAAACTCCTGAAGCCAGTCACCCATGCGGAGATCCTGTTAATGGAAGCGTCAAAATAATCCAGCGCGATGTAGGTACGATCCAGCCCGCCCTCACAGCGGACGATCTCTTTCGCGATTTCTTTTGTCTCATCATCAAAAAGCACAACATGGTCAGAATCCCAGCGGATCGGGCGTGTTACATGAAGCGCGATCTCCGGGAAGAAGGTCAGCAGCGCCGGAATCTTATCCGAAACCATCTCTGTCGGATGATAATGTCCGTTATCCATCAGAGGCAGGCATTTATCAATATTGGCCGCCGCATAACTCAGTGAAAATTCTGCAGAACCCACCGTATAAGCCTCTACACCGATACCGAATACCTTGGATTCCACACAGGGCTTCACCATCTTCGGATCGTATGGCTCGGAAAGAATTTCATCAATAGCTTCCTTATAACGCATTCTCGGTCCCATACGGTCAGCCGGAACATCCTTGTAGCCGTCTCCGGTCCAGATATTCATCACACATGGAATCCCTGTCTGCTCTGCAAAGTAAGAGGATATACGAATACATGCTTTTCCATGTTCGATCCAAAATCTTCTCACCTCTTCATCCGGGCTGGACAGCGTCAGACCGTCCTTCATCATATCATGAGAGAAAAATGTCGGGTTGAAATCAAGTCCCATACCTCTTTCTTTTGCAAAATCCACCCACTTCTGGAAATGCTTCGGCTCCAGTTTATCACGGTCAACAAATTCACCCTTCTCGAAAATTGCATAGCTTGCATGTACATTAATCTTTTTCTTACCCGGCATCAGGCTCATCGCCTTGTCCATGTCCGCAAGCAGTTCTTCCGGATTCCTTGCCTTGCCCGGATAGTCGCCGGTCGTCTGGATGCCTCCTGTCAGCGGGCCTTCGTGGTCAAAACCGATCACATCGTCCCCCTGCCAGCAGTGAAGGGATACCGGAACATTCATACATTTTTCGATTGCCGCCTCTGTGTCTACTCCAAATTTTGCATAGATCTCTTTTGCTGATTCATACCTTGACATGTTTGTAAATCCTCCTGTTATTTTTTTAGTTTTTTTGAATGTCTATTCGTAGTAACTGATATCAAATGATTCTCCGATGCATGTCCGTGCCGCCGGCAGATCCGGGAACACACCATCCTGCAGCATCTGAACCACGATATTTCCGATAGCAGTCGCCTCTGTCGGCCCGGCCGATACCTTTTTGCCGGTATACTTCGCGGTCAGCTCGTTCAGGTAGCCTGCATTGGCGCCGCCGCCCACAACGTAGATCGTATCGTATGTATTGCCTGTGATATCCTCGATCTCCTTCACAGTCTCGCCGTAGCAGTATGCCAGACTGTTGTAAACCACCGCGGAGATCTCTCCTACCGTCCGGGGCACCTGCTGGTTTGTATTTGCACAGAAATCCTGCACTGCCTTGATCATGCTCTTGGGAGCAAAGAAACAGTTGTCATTGCAATCTACAATGGAAGCGATCTTCTCTTTGGAGGCGCGCTCACAGATCTCCCCGAAAGACAGGTCTTCTTCAAATTCCTTCTTTACAGACTGGATCATCCACAGTCCCATGATATTTTTGAGGAAACGGAACCGATGGTCATAGCCGCCTTCGTTTGTAAAGTTGGCCTGCATGCTTGCCATGGAGCAGTCGGCCTCCTTTCTCTCGATCCCCATCAGCGACCAGGTGCCGGAGCTGATGTAAATCGCATTGTCATCATTGGTCGGGACCGCCAGCACTGCGGAGCCGGTATCATGTGTGGCTGGAAGCACCACCGTACAGTCAAATCCGATCTCTTCCCGAATTTCTTTTGTAAAGTTCCCAACCACCGTCCCGGGCATGGATACGGGCCGGAACATTTTGGAATTGCAGCCCAGCATGTCGATCAGCTCATAATCCCAGTCGTTGGTCCTGGGATCTACCAACTGGGTGCTGGTGGCATTGGTATATTCCATCTTCTTTACACCGGTCAGCAGAAAATCAAAATAGTCCGGAATCATCAAGATAGACTCCGCCTGCTCCAGATATTCGGGGTGTGACTGCTTGACCGCCATCAGCTGGTAAATGGTATTGAAGATCTGCTTCTGGATCCCGGTCCTGGCATATAATGCGGAAAGTGAGATCGTCTCATAGACCTTGTCATCCATCCCGTTGGTACGGCTGTCACGATAGCCTACGGTATCCCCCAGAACCTTGTCCTCCTGATCCAGCAGGACATAGTCTACTGCCCATGTATCAATCCCCATAAAGGAAGGAATCTTGCCCAGCTCTTTACATTTTTTCAGACCATTTTTGATCTCGTCAAACAGGCGCTTCACATTCCAGCACAGGGTTCCGTTCACATTGTCCATCCCGTTCGGGAAGCGGTAGATCTCTTCCAGCTTCATTCTGCCGTCTTCCATAGAGGCCAGCATATGGCGTCCGCTGGATGCCCCGATGTCTACGGCCAAATAATACTTCTCCATTTTGTGCCTCCTTTACATTTTTTCAACTCTAATGTTATTATAATTAGTAAAAGAGCACAAAAAAAGGTCTCTATTTACTTAAAAATAGGACCTTATTTGCATTTCTATTCTGCTATAGTCGAGAATATCAACGGATATTTTGCAATGTTCTTTAATTTGCACTCATAAACCACATCTTCTGCCTTTTGCATGATATCTTCCAGGGTAAGCTCGTTCTCTTTTCCCATGATCTCCAGGACACCGTAGCTGAAGCTGCACTGGTACTTTCTGTAGACTTCCTCCTGAAATTCCTTCAGGATCTCGGCCAGCTTCCTGTTGATCAGTTCCGCCATATTGCCGGAAAGGATAACGCAGAACTCATCCCCGCCGATCCGGGTAAACGTATCGCCGCCGCGGAAATTCTTCTTGACAATCTCCACGAAGTTCTGGATATATACGTCTCCTTCGTGATGTCCAAATGTCTCATTTACATATTCCAATCCGTCAAGCTGCAGATAGCAGAGTGTCGCCTCCAGCTCATCGCGCAGGACGATTCCCATATACTCCTCAAAGAATCGGCGGTTCTTGGCTCCTGTCAGAGGATCGTGGTAAGCTTCACTGTCCAGATTGCGGGCATTGCGCTTTTCGTCTGTGATATCGATCACGACATGAACAAAGGAGGAGCGCTCTTTCCACTCCATCGGAAAAGATGTGACACGGTAGGATGTACCGGCCTCACCGTCCATCTCCCATACCTTGTACTGCTCCCTGCCGTCCCAGTTCAGCAAATCGGAATGGAAGGAAAGACGGCGTTTGCAGGTCTGACAGAAGGAACCGTCAACCCCTCCTAACTGCTTCCTCTTATTACAGTATATGATTTCCTTGCTGTCCTTATCTACAACCAGAAGCCATTCCTTGCGCCTGCTCAGCATCTCGATCAAAAATTCATTGTAGCCTTCTATCATCTCTGCCCGGCGCTCTGCCTTCTCCGCAACTTCCTTAAGCTGTTCTTCCCTCTCCTTAAGCTGCTTGGTCATCTCATTAAAGGCGTCGGAAAAATCTCCCAGAAAAGCTACATGCTGAGAATAGTCTCCCTTTGTGACCTGCTGCGCCTGCCATGTAAGATGGTTCAGATTCGCATGGAGGTTCTTCAGATTCTCACAAAGGAAATTATATTCTTTCGGAAATTCCACGGACAGGTTTCCCTTCGAAAGTTCCGCAGAATATGCAACCAGTTCGTTTACCGCATTCTGCATGATCTGAAGCCCCCGTCCCAGATCCTTAAAGGGCTCACTCAATTTACTGACTTCAAAATTCTCAATCCAAGAATCATAAAGGATCCCCCTCATATATTCAAATAAAAGCTCGCAGTCCTTATTCGTGTCTGCACTCAAGACTATGTCCTCCTTATTCATCGATATCTGCCCGGAACCGACATACCCTGTCGCCGGTCGCCCAACAGTTTACTTCCGTCGCATTGTACGGCTTCCCCGTATACGAGGTAAGAACCCCTGCTAAAAATCCCTCGTCATAATTACATACTGTCTCCCCGAGAAGCGGCAGTCCGGAACAATCGGCATCCTCAGAAACCGTAAGGACCATTTTCCCCGTCTCCTCATCAAACTTCTCAATCCGGAGGACACCCATCTTAAATTCTTCCAGCCGCTTCTGAAGCTGTGCAGTAAATTCGGACAATTCCAAAGATGAGTCCAGATATTTTTCTGCAAAATATGTCCCGGCCCGATAGCCCGCACTCCGGAAAATATCAATCTGCTCTTCTTTTCCAAGCCTTGAAGTCAATTCTTCGCGAATAGAATATTCCAAAAGCCTGTATACAGCAACCGGAAGCTCCGTTCCCAGGTTCTCCCTGCCGTTTTCCTGTGCCTCCATATAATCCGTAAGAGAAAGCGTTTTCCTGTTTTTCAAAAAAATATTGTCTTCCATCATGTTTCCCTTTCTGCATTATCAAATGACTGCCGCATCCCGTTCCGTCCGCCAGATGCACCAGTCCTATTTTATTATAACGTATTCCCCCTGCTTTGCCAACATTCTTTTTTATACTTGGAAATCCGGCGTCCGTCTCGTGTATTACTATTCACACCCTCACCGGGTGCTCACAGCAATGAATCCGGCCCATTGAAAAGTCGCCTGGCGGCGAGGGGCTGGATGCACGCTCCATCACTGAATTGGCCGGATGCCGTGCAGCAAATGCCCGGCACCGCGTGAACAGTAACCGTCGTCTCACTACTGCTGCAGTTCCTGGGCAACCCGCTTCATCAGCTCCTGCGGCATAAACGGCTTTTTCAGATAATTCACTGCCCCCAGCTTGATCGCGCTCATGACATCATCCTCGTCTCCCGATGCAGTCAGGAAGATCACAGGGATATTGATGGAGCTCTTCTTCATACGCTCAAAGACCTCCATCCCGTTCATCTTCGGCATTTCTATATCAAGAAGGACCAGATCGACCTTCTCATTCTTCAGCTTATCAAGCGCTTCTATTCCTGATTCCGCAAGAAGTACCTCGTAATACTTCCCCAGGATCATTTTCGTCCTTACCAGATTCATCGAATCATCATCTACTACCAAAATACGTCTCTGCATACAACCGCCTCCCTGTTTTATTGTCGGGGACTTCCCCAAACTCCGTAATTTTTATTGTAAAGCAGAATCTCAATAAAATCAAGCCTGAAAGCACTACTGCAGCTCTGACGCTTAAATTTATTTTTTTCTTCCAGGCTATGAAAATTTCATATCTTCCACAGCCTTTTCTTAGTATTATGGATTCCAGGAAACAGTATTCCCTTGGTTTCCTCTATTCAATTTCCAGCTTCCTTTTGAATCCCCCCTTCCTTCGAGACCTGTCTATTGTAATCGGATCTGTATGTTCTTTTTTATTCCAATGTATTCTTTCAACCTGACAGCCTGAAAGGATTCCAGTATCTTCTGATGCTTTTGTTCCATACTCAGATGCATCCCTTCCCACAATCTTCCCCATGTCTCCATTATCTGTGCAATCATGTGCCCGATCTGGATCAGGTAATAATGGTTTTTGATCCCCTGGTAGTTTTTACTGAACAAGTGCTTCAAATAATATCCCTGATTCTTTTGCGTATTAAACCCTTCATTTTCTATTTTCCAGCGCATCCGCCCCTTCTCCACCAGATCGCATACATTCTTTTTTCTCACCGGCAGACTTGTCAAAAAACAGAACGACTTTTTTTCCTCACGTTCGATTTTGCACATCCCTCTTTTTATGGTCCGTTTCAGTTCCTCACCATACTCCATCAAATTGATTTTACATCCGTTATAGTCAATCTCATTTACATAATCATACCAGTATCGGCCATTTTTTATTTTCGTTTCCTTTCGGTTCTTTTCCAAGTCTTTCAGTTTTCTATATTCCTTTCCTACTGTCGGGATACTTCCCTCCTTAAATCGGATCAGATACTGCCACCGGTATTCCCCGCATTTCCGGAAAAATGGCTCACATGCATACAGGCTGTCCGCACATAGGCAGATATTTAATCTTGGAAACTGCTTCTTCAGCTTTTCCATCAGTCTCACACCTGCTTTCCTTTCGCAGTCCTGCTTGTCCATCTCTTTCCCATCATTTTCCACAAATTCGGTCATAATACTTACTACAATCTTGGGATGCAATACCAACTTTGCCTCCAGGACATAGTAATAATTCTCGCGGTATTCTTCCGGCTTGCCTTTGTGATGGATCCGGTACATGCATTTCGGATCCAGCGGCTTACGGCTGCTGTGTAACTGGGTCCCGTCTAAAATGATCTGCCAGTGTTTCTCTCCAATTCGCGCCCCTTGGAACGCCTTGCTCCGCAGCAGGCGGTACACCAGTTTCCAAATGACTTCCTGCAGAGATTCCGGCTCCAATTTTTCCAGATACCGGTTGATGGTCTCCCAGTAAGGGAGCTCGCGGACGGTTTCTTCCTCTGCGCATAGTTCCCAGATATTTTCAATCATGAGATCCGAATTGAATTCTTCACTTGTTTTTCTCATACTGCTGATGTAAAATATAGAAGAAAGGATACGGGTCATTAGGAGCACGGCAGACGGATAGGTAATATAGCTTTGGTTTCTGGGATCCGGCAGTTTTTTCAGCAGTGGCACCAGATCCGGGAAGTAGTGCCGGATCAGTTTTGAGAGTTCACATGCAAGCCGGAGTTTCTGTAAGTTTTCCCGGGTTTCTTTTCTCGTAACCGCTATTCTCTTTTCATGTAAAAAACCTCCTTCTTTTATGGGTGAAGATATGTTGTTGGGTTAATTACATTATCTCTCATTTTTCCATAAAATGGGAGGTTTTTTTATGATTTCCTACCTTTTTGTGATTTTAGCCAAAGTCATCAGATAATTTCTGCGTTTCTTCTATTATAATATACACAATACCCATAGAACACTCTGGTATTGGGGCCGAAAACCACCCGATTCGGATTTCTTTTTTCCGGAATTGCGCGTCAGACGGATATCTCATTAAAACTTAAAGTACGCCTGATCCGTAAAGAAACTTTTCCATAGATCATTTGGGAATGTCTGACAATCAATGACAGTAGCAGACCATATCCCCTGTTTCGAATGCTATCCTAAATGAAAATGGGGATTCCCTTTATCCAGATGAATGATTTGTCCCATGTTTGATCTCCCTTGCCGGAACAGATGCTTTTTAAGTGAGCAACATATGAAACAGCCCCTGGTGTTTCATGGCTCATCTTTTTGTTCCATCCAACAGCTCTTTTATCCTGAGTGCGAAGAAAAAATTTCCCGCCTCTTTACCAAACCGTCTTAATGTCTTTAAATTACGTATGATTTCAAAACAAAAAATATTTAAGCGTCGGAGCTGGCACTACTGTAAGCAGGAATATCCCCCTTTCCGGTACTCCTTCGGGCTGACTCCATATCGTTCTTTGAACTTCCGGTAAAAATAACTCGTATTATCATACCCCACGGACTCTATGATATCCGCAGTGGACAGCCGGCTGCTGGCGAGCAGATAAGCCGCCTGGCTCATCCGTTTTGCCTGGAGGAGTTCCTTGTAAGTCTTTCCGGTACGTTTCCTGATCTCCCGGCTGAGCCAGTACAGATCATAATTCATGCTCTCTGCCAGTTCGGAAAGACTGCCATCCTTATAGTGTTCCTCGATATAATTCAGTACATTTCCGGTCAGCTCCGTATCAAAGCGCGAGCTTCCGGTCTCCATCTTATCCATATAATTCAATAGCTGCAGCAGAAGCAGCCCCATGGTGATCTGGTTGCAGCTGCGTTTATTTCCCATGCCGTAAAAGATCGTCCAGACCATATTCTCCACCAGATTCTGGATCGGCAGGACATCCGCCACATGGAAATACAGATATGAAGTCTGCTCATTTTTGCCGCACAGCGTCCCAACCAGAAATTCCCTTAGCGTATTTTCCTCTGTTCCCATCATGGAAAAGGCCATGTTGAAAAACTCCGGCAGGATGATAAAATTCACTGCAATATCGTTTTCCCCGGCAGGCAGGATCTCCTGCTCCGAATTTTGATTCAGGAACAAAAGGTCGCCTGGCTCCAGAACGACCTCATTCCCGTCGATATAATGCGTTGTAGTCCCCTGGCACATGTAGATCACTTCCACATAATTGTGCCGGTGCCTGGGAAATTTTACAAAGCGGGTATGAGGCCTCACCTCGATCAGCTTTCCCCGTTTCAACAGCTTCTCACTGTCTACGATCAGTTCCTTTTTCTCCGTGTAAAGCTGCTGGTCGATTCCCTGGCGTCCGTCCAATATATTCTGCTCTTCTTCCGTGATTACTGATAATTCTTTGATCAAATCCTGATGCATAGCCTTTGCTCCGTTGCTGCTCTTTTCAAATGTCCCCGTGGATCAGCCTTCCAGCCGCTGCACGATTTCCTCCGTCAACTCCATATATTCCTTCGCGCTGCGGCTGTTTTTCTTATAGGCCATGATGGGCACGTGGTTGTCCTGGGACCATTCCACCCCGCTGTCCACCCGGATATAGGTGTCAAATACTTTCACCCCGTCCAGTTCCTTCAGCGTATCCAATGTCTGCCGGAAATAGCTTTTCCGGGTGTCTACCTTCGTGATCACCACACCGCCGGTCTTAAGCTCCGGAGCGATCTGCCGGACCTCCCCCAGAAATTCAAACATATTTGCCAGGCCGAACATTCCCCATGGGCTGGACTCCACCGGGATGATCACCGCGTCCGAAGCGCACAGTATATTCATTACCCATCCGCCCAGGGTGGGAGGGGCGTCGATCAGGATATAGTCATAAACTTTGGAAGCAACGATATCTGCCAGACATTTTTTCAGGATATATTCCCTCTGCCATTTGGTAAACAGCTCATATTCGATGGAGCACATCAGCGTAGAAGAGGGGATCAGGTCCAGGTTTTCAAAGGGCGAATGCACAATAAAATCCGTCAGGTCGGATTGTCTGCGGATTCCTTCATAAAGATTCTTTTCGCTGCGCGCAAAGTCCAGCACCTGATCTTCCTCGAACAGGGACAGCGACAGGTTGAGCTGCATATCGCCGTCCACTAGAAGCACCGTTTTCCCAAGAATGGACAGCCCGTACCCTACATTGGAGCATGTAGTAGATTTCCCGCTGCCCCCCTTATTATTCGCAAAGCAGATTACCTTCGTGCCGCTCATTTGACCCCCCTCCTCTTCTTCTCTTCTTTCCATTCCAGAGATGCGGGCGCATCTCCGAAATGTTTTTTCACCAGAGTACAGTATTCCCGGAAGGCTGGGACATCCCGGAAATCTTCCTGCAGGGCTTCCATGACCCCTTTGTAATACCAGCCGATCGCATGCTTGCTGTGCATCCTGAACTGCATCCACAGATTTTCCCCCAGAACAGGATAGTCC
Organism: Lachnospiraceae bacterium M18-1; assembly: GCA_000403295.2. Lineage (GTDB taxonomy): Bacteria > Bacillota > Clostridia > Lachnospirales > Lachnospiraceae > Schaedlerella. The sequence continues at coordinate 181,106 of KE159611.1, forward strand.
CGGTCGATGTCCCGCATATTCGACAGCTTGTCTGCCAGAGCGATCATCTGCAACTCCCTGGATTCTGTTTTTAAATGCTGTATCGTCGTGCTTTTCCGTTCCTCCCAGGTTTTGGATTTGTCCTCGCTTTCCCCTGCGACAAGAGCAGCCACCCGTTCTCCAAAACGGCTGCGGAGGATTTCTTCCGTCACCCCCGTACAGTCCTCGATCGTATCATGCAGGACGGCGGCGCAGAGCACCTCTTCATCCGATGTCATGGCTCTGACGATTTCCGCCACCTCGATCGGGTGGACGATGTATGGTTTCTTTGTTCCTTTACGTACTTGCCCTTCATGCGCCTTCGTTGCAAACTCAACTGCCTCCTGAAACATATCCCGGACCTCCCTTATTTACTCCTTGTCCTCGTAGATTCCTTCTATGTAGTCCTCTAAGTCTTCTTCCATTCCCTCTTTCAGTCTTGCCTTTTCCTTCTTTCGGAACAATCCGTATATACAGGGCACTACGAACAGGGTCAGCAGCGTCCCGTAAGTCAGTCCGCCGATGGTCACTACAGCCATAGGCTGTACCATATCCGCCCCGGAGCCGACTCCCAGTGCCATAGTAGACAGTCCCAGAATCGTGGTCAGCGCCGTCATAACAATGGGCCGGAGCCTTGTCCTTCCGGCTTCCACCAAAGCCTCCGTCATTTCATATCCCGATGATATCAGCTGATTTGTATAATCAATAAATACGATTCCATTATTGACAATGATCCCAGAAAGCATGACAAATCCGATCATGGCGATCACGCTCATCAGGCTTCCGGACACCAGCAGTCCCAAAAATCCCCCGGTAAATGCCAGCGGCACGGTAAACATAACGATAAACGGGGAGCGCAGCGACTGGAACTGCGCCACCATGATCAGATACATAAACACAACAGCCAGAGCCAGCATTTTCAATAATTCGATCATGGTCTCCCGGATGGTCTCGTCTTCCCCTGTCATCTTCACCGTATACCCATCCGGAATCCGGTACTTGTTCAGTTCCTTCTGGATCCGGTTGCTGACTAGCCCTATGTTGTCGTCCTCCGACACCTCGGCGCTGACATTGATATACCGGCTCTGCGCATCCCTGGAAATAGCCTGCAGTCCTTCTCCGTCCTCAAAGGCCGCCACATCTTTGAGGGACAGCTTTTCCGTGGTGCCATCCTCCTTTTTCACATTCAAAACCAAATTTTGGATATCCTCCCTGGTCAGTTCCTGGTTCTTCTGCTCCGCCACTACGATCCCGATGGTGGTGGTATCCATCTCCAGATTGGTGACAGAAGCCTGATCCTTCAGCTTTGCCGCCAGCTCCTGGTAAACCTGGGCCACCGTCAGGTTGTGGGCAATGGCTTTTGCCTTGTCCACCACGACCCGTAGTTCTCTAGTGACTTCCTCCATGCCGTCGGACACGTTCAGCGTCCCTTTTACATTGGACACGATCTCCGCCACTTCTCCGGCGATCTTCTGCAGGGTATCCAGCTCATTTCCCTTGATCTGAACGGAAATGCCTGAGCTTCCCAGAGCGCTCATATCCATATTAGACATGCTTACTTCAATCTCCAGTCCCTGATCCTGCGCCGCTTTTTCCAGTTCCTTTTTCAGCTTCTTGTCGGACATGGTGCGTTCCCCGCTGACCAGGGCATAGAACTGCACTTCATTGGAAGAAGATGAACCGAACCCAAGTCCCCCGGAGCTGCCTGCCATTCCGCCCACATCCTCCACATCAGCGATTTCCCTGATCTGTTCGGCAAATGCGTCCGCAGCCCGGGCCGTTTCCGTCAGCGGAGTTCCATCCGGCGTGGATATGCTCATGCTGATCTCCGTGCTCTGCATGGAAGGCATGAACTGAGTCCCCCTGGCGAGCAGCAGCGCGCCGCTCAAGAGAAACAGAACCAGCGAACCTGCAAGTACGATGATTTTTCCTTTCAATGCGATCCGAAGCAGCCTTTCATAGATATTCTGAATCCGAGCATAAAGCCTGGTCTCCTTCTGCTGGGTCTTCCGCAGGAGCCCGGCGGACATCATCGGCACCAGACTCAGCGCCACCACGAGGCTTGCCAGCAGGGAATAGGCGATGGTCAGCCCCATATCCACAAACAGCTGCCTTGCGATACCTTCCGTAAATACAATGGGCAGAAATACACAGACTGTCGTCAGAGTGGAGGCCGCAATGGCGCCCGCCACCTCTTTCGCCCCCTCGACCGCCGCTTTTTTGGCTGACGCCCCTTCTTCATTGCGCATCCGGTAAATGTTTTCGATCACCACAATGGAGTTATCCACCAGCATCCCCACGCCCAGAGCCAGCCCCGACAGGGAGATAACGTTCATCGTCACCCCGCTGAAATACATCAGTACAATGGCCGTCAGGATACTGATCGGAATCGAGCAGGCAATGACAAAGGTGGGCCGGATGTCACGCAGAAATACCAACAGAATCAGAATTGCTAGCACTGCGCCGAACACCAGATTCTGCAGCACGGATCCGATCACCATATCAATGTAGACACCCTGGTTCATCAGCACAACGGTATGAACAGCCTTGTTCTTTTTCTGGATCTGGTCCAGCCTGTCCAGTACGCGGTCCGTGACGTCTCCGGTGGAATATCCTGTCTGCTTCTGGATCTGGAACAGGATTCCATTCTCCCCATTGATCTTGGCGTAGGTTTCGTCCGAATTGTCCTTCCGCTCCACATCCGCAATGTCGGAGAGCCGGATTGGTTTGATTCCTTCCCGCTCCACCAGTACAACCTTGCGCAGTTCTTCTATAGAAGAAAATTTATCGCCTACGCGGATGAGGTAATCGATCCCGTCCTCTTTCACATAGCCTGCCGGCATGTTGAAGTTCTGTGCCGCGAGCAGGGTCTGCACGGTCTCCGCAGTCAGCATGGCCTCCATATCTGCGGCGGCGCTTGCAGTATCCTTTGCCTTTTTGAGTTCCTCCTCCTGAGCTTTGATGGCGGATTCTCCCACCGCAAGCTGGGCGGAAACACTGCTCATCTCCAGAGCTGCGGTCAGCTGAGCCGCTCCCAGCTGGGCGCGTGCCTGCGCCAATGTCAAGGTTCCCGCATTCAGCTGCTCTTCCGCCTGATCCAGCATGGTCTGGGCCGTATCCAGCTCCGCCTGCTTATCCGTAATGATCTGGCGGTTTGCGGAAATCTGTTCCAGCCCTTCGTTGATCCTGCCCATGGTGGAGTCGTACTGGTCCAGCAGTGCAAGCTGGGAGGCCAGGGCTGCCTGAGTGAGCTGAAGCCGGGCCAGCTTCTCCAGGTCGGTACTGTCCGGTACGGAAATATCGGGAATACCTACGCCCGGCGGGATAATCTCCGTGCCGCCGATTCCCGGTATGAGATCGGAGATATCTCCTCCCGGAACCGTTGTTCCGTTCCCGCCTGCTCCCGGGATGCCCGTGCCGTTCCCGCCTGCTCCCGGATTACCTGTGCCGCTTCCGCCTGCTCCCGGATTACCTGTGCCGCTTCCGCCTGCTCCTGGATTACCTGTGCCGCTTCCGCCTGCTCCTGGATTGCCCGTACTGTTTCCGTCTGTTCCCGGTGTGGATACTCCGTCTCCCGGCGTGACGGTTCCGTTTCCTCCCTCTCCCGGATTCCCGGAACCGTCACCGGAGGAATCTCCATTTTCCGTACTGTCGCCGACGGGCGGGAGCTGGCCCATAGACGCCAGCAGATCCTGGATTTCCTTCTGCACCTGCTGGTATTCCGCTTCGATCTCTCCTCTGCGGCTGTTGAAGTCATCCAGCTCCTGCTTCTGTTCATTCAGTGCCTGTTCGCTGGCGTCCAGTCCGGCCGCTGCAATCCGGAGTGTAGACCGTGCAAGCTCCAGCTGGCTTTTCTTTTCCTTGATTTCCAGCCGGCCCTGCATCAGTTCCGCGTCTCCCCGGGCAATCTGCTGCTCCGCTGCGCCCAGCTGGCCTGCCGCCGCTCCTGCCCCGGCTTCCAGCTGGCTCTTTCCGTCCTCGACCTGAGCTTTTGCCTCCGCCAGTGCGTCTTCCGCTTCCTGAAACTGTCTGTCCAGTTGATTCTGCACACTGGCATCCACGCTGCTGACTTTGGCCTTCTTGATGGTCACCCGAATGGTCTCCTCCACATCCCCGAACATGTTGACTGAAGCCACACCTTCCAGGCTTTCCAACTCAGGCAGGACCTCCTTCTTGATGATCCGGGTGGTCTCCGCCGCGTCCGCTCCTTCCACGCTGACTGCAGGAACCATGACAGGCAGCATGGTAGGGTTCATCTTCATTATGATGGGATTGCCCACCGTATCCGGCCAGTAGCCTTTAATCTGGTCCAGACTTTCCCGCATCTCAATAGTCACTGAATCCATATTGGAAGTCTGCTCAAACTCCAATATGACCGTAGATGCATTTTCCATAGAAGAGGAGCTCACATTCTTGATGTTGCTGATGGTGGCCATAGCCTGCTCCACCGGTCTTGTAACCGTGGCCTCTACCTCCTCCGGGCTGGCGCCCGGGTAGGTCGTCATGACGACCGCATAGGGCAGGTTCATGTCCGGCAGAAGATCCACCGTCATCTTGTCAAAAGACACATAGCCCAGGATCAGGACCAGGACCACTGCAACGACTACAGTATATGGCTTCTTAACACTGAATTTTGATAGCATGAGTTTCTTTTACCTCGAATCTTCATATAGTAAATCCGTAATCGGTAACTCACGGACTCCGCTTTTCCCCGCACCGGAATTGTAAAACGGCCATATCGCCGGATTATCCCTGTGATTCCTTCGTGTTTTTAAACATTCCTCCAGAACTTAGATTCTTCCGGACAAATAAATCTCTTTCGGTACATATGCCTTGACAGCTATCCCTTCCGGTACATATTCTTCTTCCAAAAGCTGCCCGCTGCCACGTATCACCTGGACCTTTCCCGCATCTTCAAAGGGATACAGCCGTTCGATATAAACCTGGTCTTTTCGGAGGATCTCCGAAAGTCCCCTTTTCAGTTCTTCCAGCCCCTGTCCCGTCTTTGCCGACACAGGTATCGTATATTCCGCCTGAAGATCCCGGAAATGTCCCGGCTCTGCCAGCAGATCCTGTTTGTTGAAAAGCGTGATCACCGGCTTTCCTTCTGCCCCAAGCTGGCGCAGAGTTTCGTAAACCACATGCATCTGGGTATCCATCTGAGGATTGGAGGCATCAACTACATGAATCATAATATCCGCATACTTTACCTCTTCCAGTGTACTTTTAAACGCTTCGATCAGATGGTGGGGCAGCTTTCGGATAAATCCTACTGTATCGGTCAGCAAAATCTTCTGCTTACCTTCCAGTTCCAGAACCCGGGTAGTCGTATCCAGCGTGGAAAACAGCATCGCATCCTCCGGGATCCCTGCATCTGTCAGGGCATTTTCCATGCTGCTCTTCCCCGCCGAGGTATATCCTACCAGGGCCGCCACCTTCATGTTAGACCGTTTCCTCTGGGCGCGGATCAGTTCCCGGTGCTGTTCCACTTCCTTTAATTCCCGCTTCAGACGGCTGATCCGCTCCCGAATGAGACGCCGGTCCATCTCCAGCTTTTTCTCTCCGGGTCCTCTCGTTCCGATTCCGCCGCCCAGACGGGAAAGAGAGTTGCCGAGTCCGGTGAGCCGGGCCGACCGGTATCGCAGCTGGGCCAGCTCTACCTGAATCTTTCCTTCTCCGGAAACCGCATGTGCGGCAAATATATCCAAGATCAGCAGCGTCCGGTCAATGACCTTGCACTCCAGTTCCTGCTGCAGGTTGTTGAGCTGCACGGCGGATAATTCGTCGTCACAGATAATGCCGGATGCGTCCTGCTCCCAGATCAGGTCTTTCAGCTCTTCTATTTTTCCTTTTCCAATATAAGTCTGGGGATGCATGGCCTCCCTGTTCTGGATCAGCCGGCCCGCAGCCGCGGCCCCTGCTGTCTTTGCAAGAGCTTCCAGTTCATCCAGAGATTCCTCCGCCGGTTCGTTGTCACCCAGCTGGATCCCCACCAGGATGAAACGCTCTTCCTCCTGTTTCAGTTCATATAATTCCATTGTTGTATTCTCCCTGTCCAAACCGCAGCAAATGGAAAAAGCTGACGGTTTCTATTCTGCCGCTCTACCGGCCGGCTGTCTTGCCGCGCCAGTGTATTGGCCTCATTCATAACGAAACAACAATCGCCCGCTGTTCACAGCCGCACTACAAATACCGGAAGAGGAGGATCGTTTCTGCGGTTATAATAGCTGCTGACGATCACCAGCCATTTTCTGGAATCCAGTCCCTTTAAGAACTGAAGCAGCGCATCCCGCTCTTCATATCCGGTGTCTCCTCCGCTGTAAATGCACAGGCTCATGATCCCCCCCGGCTTTAACAGCTCCAGCCCCTGGCTGACCGCCCGTATGCTTGTTTCCGGCTGCGTGGCAATTGCATGGTCGCCGCCCGGCAGATAACCGAAGTTAAATACGATTGCCGACACGGGTTCCTCCACGTAATCCTGCATATGCTCATGGCCGTCCTGTATCAGAACGGCGCGCGGGAGCAGCCCTGCCGCTTCCAGCCTGTGTCTGGTATGTGCCAGTGCTTCCGCCTGGATATCAAACCCGTAGACCTTCCCGCCCGGTCCTGCCATGCGGCATAAAAACTCTGTATCATTGCCGTTTCCTGCCGTAGCATCCACGCAGCAGTCATTCTCGGTGATGTAATCCTCCAGGAAGCGGCGGCAGAACTCTGTGATCTGATATGATCTCTTCATATTGAATATCCTTTTCCCTCACCGCGTACTGAGAAATTCCGCTTCCTTCTGCGCCTCCGCATCGTCCGGATACTGGCTGGCATACTCTGCCATAGCCGCCTTCGCATTTTCCCAGTCCAGCTTCTTCTCAAAACAGATCACCCGGTTCAATTTCATTTCCCGAATAACCTCACTGTAGTCAGCAGTCTCCTCCTGTTTGGTTCCCCGGGAAACGGTTCCGCTCTCCGGCAGCTCAATCCCTTTTCCAAATGCGGTGAGAGCGGTGTCATAATCTTCTAATTTCATGGAGCTGACCCCTATCAGGTTATAGATGATCGGTGTTTCCAGACCGCCTTCATCCAGTGCCTTTTGAAGATTCTGCCTTGTTCCTTCATAATCCTCCTGGGCATAGCAGGCCATTCCGATCCCGCGGTAAGCTTCCGGCGCCCGTTCTCCTTCTTTTTCTGCTTCCTCTGCCGCCTGTTCAAACGCAGCGGCCGCTTTTTCGTAGTCTCCCTGCTCCAGCTGTTCTGTTCCTTCCCTGACCAGATTCTTGGAACAGGCTGTCAGGACACAGACCGCCGCAGTCAACAAAACCAGATATTTTCTGTTTCTATTCCTCATGTACACAACTCCTTATACTTATACCATGATCAATATATAATGCCTTACCAGGAAATGCTTTCCCCGTACCGGGGCATGCCCCCATCATTCCGGGAACTTCAGTACCCAGAAAGAATTTAACAGGCTGATCGCCAGAACCGCAACGTCCGCAATGACCGCCTGCCCCATGGTGACACCTCCGAAAAATGCCAGCCCCAGAAGGACAGCCTTGATGAAAAGTGAGAAATACAGGTTTTCCCTCACTGTGCGGACCGTCCCCCGCGAAATCCGGATCGCATTGATGATCCTAAACGGCTCATCCTCCATCAGGATGATATCTGCCGCCTCCAGAGCCGCGTCCGATCCCAGTCCGCCCATGGCGATCCCGATATCCGCACGTGCAAGCACCGGCGCGTCATTGATCCCGTCTCCCACAAATGCAAGCTTTTCCGTTCCCAGCTGATCATTCATGATCTCTTCCAGCTGGGTCACCTTATCCTGGGGCATCAGGTTTGCGTAGACATACTCGATACCCAGCGTCTTTGCTACATCATTTGCCACATGCTCGTTGTCTCCTGTCAGCATCATTACCTCCATGCGCTGCTGACGCAGCCACCGGATCGTATCGCTGACATCCCCTCTGACCCGGTCGGAGATCAGTACATATCCCACATATCTCCTGCCCACAGCGGCATGGACTGCCGTGCCGCTGCCCTTCACCTTCTGGATCTGGATGCCCAGCACTTCCATAAACCTGGCGTTGCCGGTATAGACCCGGATCCCGTCGAGCACTGCCTCGATCCCAAGCCCCGGACGTTCCTGGATGTAGCCAAGCCTGGATGTATCAATCCCTTTTTCATAGGCATCGCGAAGGGATAACGCAATCGGGTGGCTGGAATATGCTTCCGCGTAGGCCGTGATCTCCAGAAGCTGGGCCGCCGTGATCCCTCTCGGGCAGATTTCTTTTAATCCGAACGTCCCTTCTGTCAGTGTCCCTGTCTTATCGAAAATAAATATTTCTGTCTGAGACAGGTCCTCGAGATAGCTGCCGCTTTTAATGAGCACCCCTTGTCTGGATGCTGCGCCGATCCCTCCAAGAAAAGCAACCGACACAGATACCAGAAGACCGCAGGGACAGGCAGCCACCAGAAAAATCAGTCCCCGGTAGATCCAGGTCTCTGGATCCTGTCCCGGAAACAGCGTGGGGGCTAAGAATATCACCAGTATCCCCAGTATCGTCACAATGGGGCTGTAAAGGCGGATAAATCTTTCCGCCAGACTCTGGCTTTCCCCTTTGTTGCTCATAGCCTCTTCCACCATACTCAGGATCTTCGCCGCCGTAGAATCCTCATAGACTTTGGTCACCCGTGCATCCAAAACGCCGTCCATATTGATGCTGCCGCTGTAAATCCTGCTGCCCATACTGACGCTCCTCGGCTGAAATTCCCCTGTCAGCGCCTTTTCATCAATATTTCCGAAGCCCCGCATGACTACCGCATCAACCGGAATCTTCTCCCCCGGCCGGATCACGATGATCTGTCCGATCCGGACTTCCTCCGGGCTGACCGTCTCTTCCCCCAGCCCTCTCTTCCGGTTCGCAAAGGCCGGACGGATATCCATAAATTTCGCGATGGACCGCTTTGTATGGTCCAGCGTCTGCGCCTCGATCAGCTTTCCGATATGAAAGATCAATATAACGGCTGCTGCTTCCGTATATTTCCCCATGTACATCGCGCCGCCGGTGGCAAGCAGCATGAGCAGATTTTCATCAAAGAACTGCAGATGCCTGAGTCTTTTAAGAGCCTGCCAGCATGCATCTGCTGCAAGCACCCCGTATGCCGCAATGAACAATATCGGCTCCATCTCCTCCGTGACCGCCAGATTCCAGTAGTCATACCGCCTCCCGATCAGGAGGCCAAGATACGCGGCAAACCCGACGGCAAACTCAATGAGCCTGATCTTTATTTCCTTCGACATTCCTTACTCCTGTATATGCTCCATACCCTGGTTGATGATCGTCCTGATATGCCTGTCCGCCAGGGAATAGAACACCGTCTTGCCTTCCCTTCGGCTGGTGACCAGCTTCACCTGCTTCAGCACACGGAGCTGGTGGGAAATGGCGGACTGGGTCATGTCCAGCGTCTGCGCCAGATCGCAGACACACATCTCCCCGCGGAGCAGGATGCAGAGGATACGGATCCTTGTAAAATCTCCGAATACCTTGTAAAAATCCGCCAGCGCCTGCAGCTGCTCTGCAGCTGGCATATGTTCCCGGACATCTCTCACAATATCTTCATGAACATGTACAAAGTCACAATGTTCCACTTCTATCTTATCCATATGCTCAATCTCCTTTATAAGTTTTTATTATACGTGAAATACGCAGGCGGGTCAAGCAGACCTAGAGCGTGTTTGAAAATTCATTCCTACAATCGTTACTGTTCACACCCTTTGGGTGCTCCAGTAACAGTATCCAGCCCATTTTAAGTCGCCTTCGGCGAGGGGCTGGATATTATGGCAAATGTTACTTTATTGGCCGGACGCCGTGCAGCAGGGTGCACGATGCCGTGTGAACAGTAACCTACAATCTGCCGTCCCACTTTGCATCAGATTTTATTTCAACAAAATGCCGGGTAAACACCCGGCATAATATCGAAAACAATCTTTTCATAAAATTTACTTAAAAATTCGATTTTTGTTTTTATAGAGGATCCGGATGGAATTTATGATACACAGCATCGCCACTCCAGTATCTGCAAAAACCGCCATCCACATATTTGCCAGACCTGCCAGGCCCAGAACCATGACCGCAGCCTTGACAGCAAGGGCAAATATCACATTCTGCCGTGCAATCCGTCCTGTTGCCTTTGCGATGGACAGTGCCTGGGGAATCGCGCTCATAGAAGAAGTCATAAACACCACATCCGCTGCCTCAATGGCTGCATCCGCACCGCTTCCCATAGCTGCTCCTACATCGGCTCCAGCCAGCACCGGCGCATCATTGATCCCGTCCCCGACAAACATCACACTTCCGTGTGCACTGCGAATGCGGGTCAGTTCCTGAAGCTTCTGCTCCGGAAGGAGCTTCGCATGCACTTCATCAATTCCGGTCTCTGCCGCAACCGCCTGTGCAGCCTCCGCCGCATCCCCGGTCAGCATGGCGGTCACGATTCCCTGCCGCTTCATTGCCTGGACTGCAGGCTTTGCATCTTCCTTTACTGTATCCGCAATGACCAGGCAGCCGGCATAATTTCCATTGACTGCCAGAAGCACCTCCGTTCCATAGTTTCCTGTCTGCCCCTCTTCCAATACTATGCCTGCATCCATGAGGAGAGACCTACTGCCGCAGAGAAGCGTACTGCCTTCTAAAATTGCTTCCACGCCCTTTCCTGCTGTCTCGTTCACAGATTCCGGACCGTGAATTGTGATTCCCTGCTGTTCTGCCGCCGCCATAATGCTGGCCGCAATGGGGTGCGTAGAGTTCTGTTCGCAGGTTCCAGCCAGGGCAAGCACCTGTTCTTCTGCAAACCCTTCTGCTGGAATCACACTCTGAAGTTCAAAATTCCCTTCCGTAACGGTTCCTGTCTTATCCATGACAACTGCTTTGACATCCTGCAGTGCCTCGATCGCAACGCCTCCCTTAAACAGGATTCCCAGCTTCGATCCTGCTCCAATCCCTGAAAAGAAAGCCAGCGGAACACTCAGAACCAATGCACATGGACAGCTGATGACCAGGAATGTCAGCGCTGTATAGATCCAATACTGCCATTCGCCGGTCACCAGGGACGGCAGGATTGCCGTTGCCGCCGCCAGCGCTACTACGATCGGCGTATAGATTCTTGAGAAACGTGTGATAAAGCGGTCAATTTTAGGCTTGCTTGCGGCCGCATTTTCCACAGAATCCAGGATCTTTGTTACCATGGAATCTTCCAGCACCTTTTCTACCCGAATTTTCAGAAGCCCGGAAGTATTCACACAGCCGGAAATCACGTTGTCACCCCTTCCTGCAGCCACGGGAACCGGCTCCCCGGTCACAGGAGAAGTATCAATCCGGCTCTCCCCTTCTGTGATCGTCCCATCCAACGGAATCCGGTCGCCGGGCCGTACCACCAGGATATCGCCCGGTTTTGCCTGCTCTGCGGGAATTACCTGAACTTCGTCGTTACGCACCAGATTGACCACCTCGGGGCGCAGATCCACTGCATCCATAATCTGGCTTCTGCTGCGGGCAACGGCAATATCCTCGAACAGTTCTCCAACACGGTAAAAGAGCATGACTCCCACCGCTTCTTTATAATCCTGTATGGCAAACGCGCCGAGTGTAGCAATACTCATCAGAAAGTTTTCGTCGAACACATGGCCCTTGATGATGTTTTTCCCGGCTGTTAAAAGGACGTGCCTGCCCAGTATCAGGTATGCGATAACCAGAAGGACTGCGGATACCGCCATGGAATAGCGTTCTGTAACGACTCCTGCTGTCATAAGTACCGCGCCGATGCCAAGCTCCCAGATATCTTTTTTGTTTTCTTTGGCCTTCTCCCGCTCTGCTGCCTTCCGTTCTGACGCAGCCTGCTTGATCTCCTGCTTTGTCACAGTCACGCCGTCTTCGATGGACGCGCAGATCTCCTGGAATACCGGAAGAAGCTCCTCATTTGTATTCGCTACGATCTGGAGCTGCCTGGTGGCATAAATCAGGTTTGCATAATCTACCTGGGGCAGATCCTGAATCTTCCGTTCCATCTTTGCCGCACAGTTCGCGCAGCCCAGATTCTCAATAATATAGATCTGCTTTTTCACGCCGTCGAATGCGTGATTGGCCGGCCGGGGTTCTATCGGCTCATGCCAGCGGCCTTCATGGCCGTGATCGTGGCCGCACCCGCAATGCTCTCCGTGACCATGGCTATGAGTGTGAGATTCGTGGTCATGTTCCTCATGCGTATGGTCATGGCCGCACCCGCAATGCTCCCCGTGGCCATGGCTATGAGGATGAGATCCGTGATCATGTCCCTCATGC
>KE159611.1:193465-341299 GCA_000403295.2 Lachnospiraceae bacterium M18-1
CCTCATGCGTATGGTCATGGCCGCACCCGCAATGCTCCCCGTGGCCATGGCTATGAGGATGAGATCCGTGATCATGTCCCTCATGCTTGTGGTCATGGCCGCACCCGCAATGCTCCTCATGATCATGAGGTTGATATTTTCTTCCATTTTTTATAATTTCTTCATCTTGAATTGCTAATTCTCCCATAATATCCCTCCAATAATCTTGCAAAACACATGAATGTTTGTTCATATGTTCATCTAATCACATTTTATGACTTTTGTCAAGAGAAAGTATAAAAAATCATAAAAAATATCAGCTGCGGCTATTTACAGCCACTTCTCTGCATTCTAAGAAGTGAAAAAGCCGGATACACTGCCGTATTTAACGGCTGGCATCCAGCTTTTCCTGTCATATATTTCTCATATTCAGACCTGCTGTATATCCCAATCGGTACACCCATGCAGCTGATAAAAACAAAAGATTTGTCAATCCATAGCCAAAAAGAACTCCTGTCCACAGGCGGCGGATATTTTTACTTTCATAAGCCGTACAGAGCTGGATCATTCCGTCAATGACAAGCGGAAGAAGCAGCAGCAGGGAACATACTGTACCAGGATGCCACACGGCCCATGTGAATACAACTGCCAGGATCCCTGCCAGTTCCCCTGTACAGCGGGCACAGACTGGAAACTGCCTGCCGCGGTAATAGAATGACCGTTCCGGCCTGCAGTGGCAGCCGAAGAAAATCGGCAGCCACTTATAAATCCATGCCATCCTTTTAATAATACACCGCACTGCTAAAGCCAATTATAAACATCAGGACATAAAAAGCAATTCCACATATTACGCCGACCAGCGCACCAATTCCTGCCGCTTTACTTGTCTTAGGCTTTGTATCCTTCCAAACTAAAAACAGAATCAATCCAACCAATGGGATACAGCATCCAAGCATTCCCCACAAAAATCCACCATTGTCGACTGTTGCAGGCTGGGTCACCTGCGAAACTCCGCACTTTGGACAGATGACCGCCTGATCGTCAATCTCTGCCCCACACTTTTTGCAAAATGCCATAATTCATTCCTCCTCATATTGTCTGGTAAAATTGCACAATTCTTATAGAATGCTATGCAATCCGCCTGTTTAATTATACATTTCACATTATTTTTTGTCAATATAACCGGGAATTAAAATACCCTCTCATCCAGTCTTTTCATCGCCTCCTCCAGCAGTGCTTTTGGCAATGCAACGTTCAGCCTGATTCCATACTTCCCATGGAACGGCCTTCCATCCTGCCAGATCACTCCGGCCTCCACCCCCGCGCGCTGCAGCTCATCTATCGTCTTCCCATGCTTTCTGCACCATGCTTCGCAATCCAGGAACAGCATATAGGTCCCCTGTGGTCTTGCAACTGATACACCGTCAAAATGTTCCCGGATAAAGCGGTATGCATAATCTACATTTTCTGTCAGGACCTGGCACAGCTCATCAACCCACTCGTATCCTTCCGCCTGATACGCCCCGATCAATGCATGCATGGACAGGACATTCATCGAATTATAATGCGGCAGGGAAGATTCCTTCCTGATCCGTTCCCTGATATATGGATTATATATAATATGATAGCTTCCGATCAGCCCTGCCAGATTGAATGTCTTGGAGGGAGCATAAAAAGCGGCTGTCCTCATTTTAGCATCCTCCGACACCATCTGAGTCGGAATATGCTTATGCCCCGCCAGGATGATATCCGACCAGATTTCATCTGCGGCAACCATCACATCATGCTTACGGAAGATCTCCATGGCCCGCTCCAGCTCCCACTGTTCCCAGACACGGCCTGTTGGATTGTGGGGCGAGCAGAAAACTGCCGCATGGATCTTCTCCTCTTCCAGCTTCCGTTCCATATCCTCAAAGTCCATTCTCCAGTTCCCCTCTCCATCCTGCACAAGCGGACTGAGTACCATATGATATCCGTTATTCTCCAGGGCTTCTGTAAAACCGACATAGGTAGGGGAATGTAAAAGAATCTTGTCCCCCTTAGAGCAAAATACTCCCAATGCACTGAGTACACCGCCGAGCACCCCGTTTTCATAGCCGATACATTCCTTTGTCAGTCCCTGTACATTATGTCTCTTCTCCTGCCATCTGATAATGGAATCATAATACTCGTCCCTCGGGGAAAAATACCCATATGCCGCATGCCTGGTCCGCTCTATGATCGCCTCTGGAATGGTGGGAACAGTCTGAAAATTCATATCCGCCACCCACATTGGAATCCTGCTGAAACCATCTTTAACCTGTATATTTTCATATGGAATCACGTCCACAGCGATTGCGTCTTTACCGCTGCGATCCATAATTGTTGTAAAATCATACTTCATCTTTTGTAACCCCTCTTTCTCAAAAACCGTATCTTGTTTGATTTCATGCAGCTGTATTTCCATTGTTTTATAATGAAACCGAAATACAGCCCATCATAGCCATTAGATAGATATATCCTCTTAACGGCCGTATGTGCTTATTCTAAATTAACATTCTATCAAAATCAATGATTCTTTTTTATAAATTTTTTTTCTTTAATTTTACTTATCCTGACAGATGCGCTATAATATATTCTCGAAGCCGCTGATGTTGCTTCACTTTCAATTACAGGAGATTAAAATGAAACAACTACACAAAACCAACATCCTCGGAACACAATACAGCTGGCAGGCCCTGCAGAACGGGATGCGGGACGGCGTCCCCATTGGGCTGGGCTATTTTGCCGTATCTTTTTCCCTGGGGATTGCCGCCAAAAACGCAGGACTCACTCCATTCCAGGGCTTTCTGGCAAGCCTTCTGTGCAATGCTTCGGCAGGAGAATATGCTGGATTCACCCTGATCGCCGCAGGTGCTACCTATCTGGAAGTGGCCGTCGTCACCCTGATCGCCAACGCAAGGTATCTGTTGATGAGCTGTGCCATGAGTCAGCGGCTGGACCCCCGTATGCCCGGATTCCACAGACCGCTCATGGCCTTCCATATTACAGATGAATTGTTCGGTATCGCGATTGCGCGTCCAGGCTGCCTGAATCCTTTTTACAGCTACGGCGCTGTGCTGGTGGCCGCACCTTGCTGGGCCGTCGGTACCGCTCTGGGCGCTATTGCCGGCGGACTGCTCCCGCTGCGCCTGGTCAGCGCATTCAGTGTCGCCCTTTATGGCATGTTCCTGGCAGTCATCATTCCGGCCGCCAGAAAAAGCAAGGTAGTCGCCGGACTGATCGCCATCTGCTTCGGGGCCAGTTATGGTGCGGCACATCTGCCGGTCATATCCGAAATCTCTGACGGCACACGGACTATATTTCTGACTGTGGTGATTTCGGCCGCCGCTGCAGTTTTGTTTCCAAAAGATACAAATGAGGAGGAAGAAACGGATGCGTAATATGTATATTTACCTCCTGATCATGGCCGGTATATCGTATGCGATCAGAGCGCTTCCCATGATCCTGATCCGCAAGCCGATCAAGAACAGGTTTATTCAGTCATTTTTATATTATGTTCCCTATGTCACCCTGGCAGTCATGACCTTCCCAGCTATCGTGGAGGCTACGCAGAGTCCGGTATCCGGCTGCATTGCTCTTGCCGTCGGTCTCACCGCCGCCTGGCTGGGAGCCGATCTGTTCAAAACAGCCGTGCTGTGCTGTGCCGCTGTACTTGCGGCAGAAATGTTTTTACTTTAAAAAATATAGAACTGCCCGGGAAGTTTTGTTATCCCGGCAGTTCCATTTATGCATCCGTATGCAAAACAGCTTTGGAAAGCAGACTTTGTGCATTGTTCACAGTATATCGTCGGCCGACTGCTCCATAGCGAATGTTTTATTTTCCTGAATTGAGATACCGCCCCAGCACAGATATGAAGAAATCCACGTCAATCGGCTTCGCAATATGGGCAGTCATTCCATTCTTTAATGCCGCTTCCTTATCCTCATCCATCGCATTCGCTGTCATAGCAATAATCGGCAGGTGCCGGACATCCGCCCTCGGCATGGCCCGAATGGTCCGGGTTGCCTCATAACCGTCCATGATCGGCATCTGCACATCCATCAGGATTGCGTCATAATATCCCTCATCCACTTTCTTCATCATCTCTACCGCATCCGATCCATCCGGCGCCGTATCCACAATAAATCCCGTCTCTTGCAGAATCTCTTCCGCAATCTCGCGGTTCAGCTCATTGTCCTCCACAAGCAGAATACGCTTTCCATTAAAATCCGCCTGCAGCCATGTAACCTCTTCCTCATCCTTTTCAATCAGACGGTTTGCCACAAGCAATACGGTCTTTAGATCAGACATAAAGAGCGGTTTTGCACAAAATGCGCTGATTCCGGCTTCTTTTGCGTCCTCTTCAATATCGGCCCAGTCATATGCGGTCAGTATAATGATCGGGGCCTCGCTCCCTACCGCGCCGCGAATCCTCCGGGCTGTTTCGATTCCGCTGGTCTCCGGCATCTGCCAGTCTATGATATAAGTATGATAGGAATCTCCATCTTCAAATGCATTCTTTGCCCTGTATGCGGCTTCTCTTCCGGAGGTCGTCCACTCCGCACGCATCCCGATCTGTTTTAGCATCCTGCATACACTGGTACAGGTGTCAAAATCATCGTCCACAACAAGTGCGCGCTGGCCGATCAATTCCTTGATCTTTTCAGCCTCTTTTTCCGTATTCTGCAGCTTCAGTCTGAGCTCTACCGTAAAGGTCGTTCCCTTGTTCTTTTCGCTCTCAACACTGATCTTACCGCCCATCATATCCACGATATTCTTCGTGATCGCCATCCCCAGTCCAGTACCCTGAATCCCGGTCTTGGTCGTACTTGATTCCCGTTCAAAGGGTTCAAATATATGATCCACAAACTCCGGCGACATCCCGATGCCGTTGTCCTTGATGATAAAGACATACTCTCCGTATCCGCGCCGGTATGTGCTTTTCTGTATAATCCGGAAGTTGACCGTCCCGCCGGCCGGGGTATACTTCACCGCATTGCTAATCAGGTTCACAAACATCTGGTTCAGTTTCAGCGAATCCGCAAATACGTCCTCGTTGGCAATGTCATAGGTATCAATAAATAATTCCAGCTGCTTTGCCTTGACCTGGGGCTGTATGATATTGACAAGGTTATGCATCAATTCGGAAATATTGCACTCCTGCTCCTTGATCTGTACTTTTCCGCTCTCAATCCTGCTCATATCCAGAATATCATTGATCAGGCTGAGCAGATGATTGCTGGAGGAAAGTACCTTCTGCAGGCAGTCTCTCACCTGGCTCTTATTGTCAATATGGCTCACAGCAATCGTCGTAAACCCGATGATCGCGTTCATCGGCGTGCGGATATCATGAGACATATTGGATAGGAAGGTGGTTTTCGCATTGTTGGCATGCTGCGCCTCCAGCAAAGCATCCTGGAGTGCCTGGGTCTGTTCCATCTGCCTTTTCACCTGGCCCGTGATCTCCTTGGTCACGACCATGACCATGATATCTCCTGTATCATCATCCCATGTCATGATAAAGGACTGACGCACACATATTTTTTCTCCGCTCAGACTCTCGCTCCAATATTCTACATTGATCTCCGTATCGCCTTCTTCAAAACATTTCTTTAAGTAATCCGGATTGATCGTTCTGCAGTAATCCTCCAGGGATTCCTCAGCCACAAACTGCTTCCATTTTTCAAACCATTCAGAAGCCCTGCAGGGCGCTTCCATCCCTACCCGATCAAGCAGGGAAACCAGTTCGTCATCTAACGTGCAGACAATATCCCGCTCAATCATGTCGCGGGTCAGGTTGAAATCAAATGTATAAATCGCCTTTGATGTGATCGCGATCCGATACTGCCGTTCTTTCCGGTTCGCAAGGGAAATCCTGGCCTGAATCTTCAGTTCTCGTTCCTTAACCTCCGTAATATTCTGCCGGATAAACAAGGCTTTTCGGGCCCTGCCGTTCTTCCGCTCCAGACAGATCACATTCATATGTTCCCATTCCGCATTGCCGTTTCTCTGTACATGATACTCCAGACGCACATCTGTTTCATTTTCGCCCAGCATGTCCGCAAGTGTATTTACATTAAATATTTCGGAAAACTTTTCTCTGTCAGCTTCTTCTATCAAAAAGGTCGTTAAATACTCACACAGGTCTTCTACCCTGCCGTTGCAGTCAATCACATCCCTCTCCGGCCGTGTTCCGGTCAGATAATGGTATGTTCCCTTTTCAAAATCAATCATGACAAAACGGGCAAACAACGTATTGACTCCGCCGATCACATACCCCATCTCCCGGTTTTCTTTTTCCAGACGCTTCTTTTCCTTCCTTGACCGTGTCAGCAGTATAATAATGTAGATAAGGAACAGGAGGATCAGTATGATCTCCAGAATGCTTCCCGTGCGGTTCGCGTTATTGATCATGGTCTGGGTTATGCTTTTCGGGA
This sequence comes from Lachnospiraceae bacterium M18-1, assembly GCA_000403295.2. GTDB lineage: Bacteria > Bacillota > Clostridia > Lachnospirales > Lachnospiraceae > Schaedlerella. The sequence continues at coordinate 199,904 of KE159611.1, forward strand.
ACATTTGTACAAGGACATAATCTTTCTCCGGCAGATTGATCACACAGATATTATCTGTTTTACTGCCGTCAGGGCAGATGAAGGCCCCTTCCCCTCCGCTCTCGAACAGAGCCTTGATTTCTATCAATATCTCCTCTGAAACAATGTTGGAATCTTTCAGCATTGTAAATATATTTTCAGAATCGTCTTCTCCGTCTGAGCTGGCGATCTTGGACCCGTCCTGCATGCAGAGGTATACATCTGCCTTTTCTCCGAAATAGCTGGCGGAAAGCAGGTCATATAGGTAGGAATTTGCAGAATAGATTCCTTCCAGTACACCGATGATCTCGCCACGGAAATACAGAGGCGAATAGAAGGTCACCACGGTATCGTCAAATAGGCCTGAATGCATCTCTACAGACATGCCGGTCTTTCCGTTCATTCCCTGAAGATAATACTCCTTGCCCGACGTATCTGAAACCGCCCCGTCTGAGGTCACGCTGGTGCCGCCTGCATCCGTATAGATAAAGGAATCAAACAGGGAATTTCCCGTCATGCCCTTCAACGCATCCACGCTGACGGTTGGTTCAGCCAAGCCTTCCCCCAGAAAATATGCGTATGTACTGATACGGTTGATCGCATTTTCAAGCTCTTTTGAAATCAGACGAGCCGTCTGCTGCGCCGAATCTTCCGCATAGTTCAGATTCTGATTCTCTATACGCTTGCTGTTCTGCACCGTATACCACCAAAAAAGTATAATGATAGCCGCTAAAAGGAATAGCCCATAAATAACGCCTTGAAACGATCTCTTTTTTTCATTCATCCAGAAGTCCTCCGTTAATAAGCCAACAGTCCTTCTTGTATTTTATCATAAGTCTCTTATTCTTTCAATAAAATTGAGAGGGACGCAGATGAAAAAATGGCTGGTGCAGATGTGTCTGCACCAGCCATTTTTTATCTTGTTCCTGTACTTCATCTAAAACTCAAACACCGCTACTCCATATGGCGGAAGCGGATATGCAAAGGAATATTTCTGTCCGTCGCATTCCTTCTTCACTGCTTTATAGATCAGCGGCCGCGCCTCACCTTTTCCGCCGTACCTCTCATCGTCACTGTTCAGGATCAGCTTATACTGCTTGCCCCTTGGCACGCCGACTCGGTAGTCCTCCCGCTCCATCGGAGTGAAGTTGCACACGAACAAAAGGTTCTTTTTCTTATCGCTGGAATATCTTACGAAGCTGAAAATGCTCCGGAATATATCATCCTTGTTGATCCATTCAAAGCCTTCTTCTTCCGTATCCATCTCATACAGCGCCTTGCTCTTCCGATACAGGTGCAGAAGCTCCTGTACCCAGTTCTGAATCTGCTGGTGGGGCTGCTCGGCCAGAAGATACCAGTCAAGCTCCCGCTCCTCGCTCCATTCCCTGAGCTGGGCGAAATCCTGCCCCATGAAGAGCAGCTTCTTGCCCGGATGTCCCATCATAAACGCATAGGCAACCTTCAGATTCGCGAACTTGTCGAATCCCAGGCCCGGCATTTTGTTCAGCATAGAACACTTCAGATGAACCACCTCGTCATGAGAAAGTACAAGGATATAGTTCTCACTGTACGCATATTCCATGGAAAACGTCATCATATAATGCGCGTTCTTCCGGAACAGCGGATCCAGCTTCATATATTCTGTAAAATCATGCATCCAGCCCATATTCCACTTAATGCTGAAACCAAGGCCGTCCTCTTCCGGCACTCCGGTCACCTTCGGCCATGCCGTGGATTCTTCCGCAATCATGACTGCCCCGCGGTTACGTCCCAGCACTACGGAATTAAGGTGCTTGAAAAACTCGATTGCTTCCAGGTTCTCATTGCCGCCGTATTTATTTGCAACCCACTGGCCGTCCTGCTTTCCGTAATCCAGATACAGCATGGAAGCTACCGCGTCCACACGCAGGCCATCTACATGGTAGTGCTCGATCCAGAATAACGCATTTGCGATCAGGAAGTTCTCCACCTCTGTCTTGCCCAGGTCAAAAATCTTGGTTCCCCAGTCCGGATGCTCCCCGCGTCTGGGATCCGCATACTCAAATGTAGGGGTTCCGTCAAAATCTGCCAAACCATGCGCATCCCTTGGGAAATGGGCCGGCACCCAGTCCAGGATGACACCGATCTTGTTCTTATGCAGATAATTCACAAGGAACGCAAAATCCTCCGGACTGCCGTATCTTGACGTAGGCGCATAGTATCCTGTCACCTGGTATCCCCAGGAGCCGTCAAAAGGATGCTCTGCAATACCCATCAGCTCCACATGGGTATATCCCATCTTCTTGACATAGTCCGTAACAGATACTGCAAAATCACGGTACGTGTAAAAACCTTCATCCTCCCTGCAGGGATGACGCATCCAGGAACCCATATGCACTTCATAGACCGACATCGGGTTCTTCGTATTGTCCCACTTCTCACGCGCTTCCATCCAGGCATCATCGGTCCAGCTAAAATGCGCGATATCCGCCACCCGGGAAGCGTTGCCCGGACGCAGCTCCGAATAATTGGCAAAAGGATCCGCCTTGAAGAGCTTCTCCCCCTTCATAGTCTCGATGCAGAACTTATACATATCCCCTACCTTGGCGCCAGGGACAAAACATGTATAAATCCCGGCCGGCTCCTGCCGTTCCATCTCATCGGCATCCACTTCCCAGTTATTGAACTCTCCGACCACAGACACCTTCTCAGCATGAGGCGCCCATACCGCAAAGTACACACCCTCCACACCGTCTACAGTCACTCTATGGGCACCCATCTTTTTATATATCTCATAATGAGTGCCGTGTCCGAACAGGTACTGGTCCAGTTCCCCGATCTCATAAGGCTGCGCAGCCTTTTGGGGTTTTACGGCTTTTGCCGTCTTGCTGGCTGCTGTTGTTTTACTGGTATCATTCTTTTTCATAAGCCCACCTCGTCACTGCTTGTTTTTTTCCGTGCATTACATGTGGATAGGCCTATCGGTATCTCAGTCGTTCACATCTCCCAGGCAAGCATGTGATACACGGTATATTCATATAAATCCTATTATACTTTAAATCTTCCAAAATGAAAAGAGAAATATACCAGAAAATGTAAATCCGTTCATCCGGAAAAAATTCGACCGGCGCTCAAAAAAACGCTATTCTTTACACAATCCCAAACGTTTTAAAAACTGCCCATACATAGGGCGCGCCAAACACTCCAAGGCTTTTGGGTCCGGTCACTTCCCCCGGCCGGGCGTGTATCTTATCCCATGCTTTTTCGACCGTTGCCCGAGTGATGGACTTAGACCTTCTGTCAATAAACAACTCCCCGCCAATCACCTGGTATCGAAATTCCAGTCCTTTTACTGTGTGAAATGTCTTTCCCTGATGTCTGATCAATTCCTCCCATAACTCTTCTCTCAGCATGCGCCACCCTGCCTCACTTTCTTATTTTATTACAGCTCACGGCCGGACCGGCCGAAAGCCATAATTTATTTATCTTGTTTGCCTCTCCAGATCCACAGGGCGATCACAATTCCTGTTATGTACAGTATATTCACCAGTACCGTAGGGTTATCCTTCAGCAATGCAACGACTCCCACAATTGCCGACATGGAGATTGCAATCTGAAGCGTCGTAAATATCCTCTTTTCTTTTATTTCTTTTGCTTTACGGAGCATCTCATTATTCTTCTGCTCCATCTTAAGATATTCCATCAGATCTTCTTCGGGAATCCTGGACAGGATCCATTCCTCCCTTGTAAAATCCTCCATATCCTTCCGCAGGCGGAAAAAGTCATTCATCCGCTTTCTCGTCTTGTTCCGTCCGGACGCTTCCGTCTGACCACCGGACGGTTCTGCCTCGATTACCGGCTCTACAGACGGCGGGTCGTAAAATATGGGTTCTCTGGCCGCCTCTGCGGCGGGCTTCTGTACTTCTTCCTGAAACTGAAGGTTCACAGCCTTCTCCGGCTCCGCCTTCGCTGATTTGGTCTCCCCCTGCTGTATCTGATTCTCTGCTGCCGCCAGCTTGACGGATTCCATCGCGATCACCGTCCCCATCTGTTCCGCTGTTTTTACCGGTCCCAGTGGTTCCTGCGTCTCTTCCTGCATACGGATTACTTCCTCTGCCACAATTTGTCCCTCCTATTAATTATATCGTTCTTCATTCTCCATGTTTATCATAACAAGTTTCGACAAAAAGTGCAAGGACTCCGGGCGGTTCATTTCTTAAGGTTTTCTAATGGTTACTGGAGCACCCAAAGGGTGTGAACAGTAACTTCTAATGGTGTTAAAACGAAACCAGCCATGTGAGCAGAGGGTTGCTTTCGTAAATCATTTTTAAAAATACGCTGCTGTCGATCATTTCGAAGCAGATCTTCCCGATCGGCAGTGAATAACAAACTGCGATTGCCAGAAACAGCACCCAGACAAACAAAAGCGCACACATCGCGCCTATCACTGCGCCGCCAAAATAATTGAACACGCCCAGTACAGGCATCTCTCCCAGAATGTCCACGGCAGCCATCAGAGCTTTCACGATCACAAATGCAAGGATAAAGGTTACTAAAAATGACACTACATTCAGCATCATCCTGGATATATATGCGGCAATATACTGCGGAAATGAAGTCACATCCAGTTCTTCGTAGATTGCAGTATTATTGTTTTCCAGAAGAAGGTCCTTCAGGAAATCCGGCATTGCAGATTCTTCAATCTCTCTGATCTGCTGATCCTTCGGAATATTCCCGAATATATCGGCAAAATCATTTGTTGTGATGCCAAAGCGTTTCCAGTCCAGACTGGTGAGCTTTTCGATATCCTTCAAAGGAATATCCTGAAGCGGAGTTCCGCTCAAGTCCTTATCCTTTAACGTCTCCGCTGATATCTCAGGAAGAAATGCCTGAACAATCTTTTCCTGGATCAAATCATCCAGGGGCGTATATTTGGCAAGAGCGCTCCCCACATGAGGAGACAAAAACGCAAATAGCGCAGCAATGAGCACTGTGGATAAAAGGGAAATCCCGATCTTGACAAAACCACGGACTGCCCCGGCCACAATGCCCACCAAAAATATAACTCCAACTATGATCAATAACCAGTTCTCCATCACTTTTCTCCTATCCGGCCAAATAAATGACCCGTAATTCATCTGTACTCATCATCATGTACTGATTGATTCCTTCCATCGGAACCATCATCAGAATGTCGTCCTTGAGATCACCGTCAAACCGCGGCATTCCCATGCTTGTATAAATACTGCATCTGGAACCTTCGTATAGAATGATTTCATTCCCTTCCATATATACATTGCTGAACTCCCCTGAGATTGCCCGTTTCATGATCTGCTTTCCCGATTTGCTGTAAAGCCGGAGCTCGTAGCCTGATTTTTCCTCGTTCAGCAGAATGAAGCCAATATACTGGCTGGTGTGAAATGTACTTCTGATCTCGCGGAACAGTTCAACCTCTGTCTTCTTCTCGGGAATCCTGCTTCCCTTTGATATCACAAAAGAGTGATCACCAACCGCAACGGACGTGACCGCATCCATGAAAAAAATCTCCGGCATGACGGAATCTTCGTATTCCTCCATGCTGACCTGGCGGTTCTCCCTGTCCGTCCCTTCCTCCACAAAGTTATAGCTTACTACCCTTGATTTCAATGTACTGTTCTTCATATCGAGATAAGAAACGATCAGCACCTTTCCGTCATGTGACATCTCCAAAGCAACGGGGTAGCCCATGCTTCCGGTCACGACCTGATTCTCAACCAGGATGTTTCCGGTGGAATCATAGGTCACGATCATCGGGGAATTTTCATTTTTCAGAATCGCGCTTACGATTCCCTGGTTCGAAAGAGAAAATTTTTCAATCGGAAGATTGGTCTCAAACTCCCCCTTTAACCCCTTGTCCGTAAAGATCTGTATGGAATTGCCCCCGGTATCCGCAACTGCGAAGGTCTGATCGTTGACCTCTACAACCGGATTCTGAAACTGCCCGGGCTGAATCCAGAGCACTTCATTCCGGCGGCTCAGAAAGGTTACACCGTTCCTTCCGTAACGGATGATCCCGTTCCGGAAAGAAGCATAGCGGTTGCTGTCCGAGGTCTCTCTCTTATAAGATGCTGTCTGAGACACCGTGTGGTACAGGTGATTCGTAAGCAGCAGATATGTCCCAAGCAATACCATGCCTCCAAGAAATGCAGCTGTCAGCAGCTTTTTCGGCCTGATCCGCCGGTGTCTGCGCTTTTTTTTCTTTGGTTTCTCCGGATCCGGCGGCTCCATAAGCTTTAAGTTTGGATTTTTCTTTTGCGTCATGTTATTTTGAGTCCCTCTTATTGCATAATCATTTCCTCAACTGCGTTTTTCAGTCACCGTGTTATAGTATAACATCTTTTTATGGTAATAGCAATTTCTGACCAATATAAATTAAATTTCCGTCGGTCAGCCCATTCATCCTGGAGATCGCGTCCACATGAGAAATATCCCCGTACAGCTTCTGACTGATGATTGCCAGGGTATCTCCCTGCTCTACAACGTATATCCCGTCATTTCCGTTATTTTCCCCTGAACTGCCGCTCCCTTCCGGGGCGCCCGCAGCAGATATATCCCCACCGGTCTCCGCAGCTGGCTCCTGAGGTGTCCCTCCTCCGTTTCCTGCATCTGTTGGGGCGGCTCCTCCGGCCTGTCCGACTTCCGGTGTCTGCCCTGCTGCCTGTTCCCCTTGTGTTCCCTGGTCTCCGCCCAGCACCTGTCCGGCTGCCGCTTCCTGACTCCCGGCCTGTCCGGCTGGATCTCCCTGCGCCCCGGCCTGTCCGACTTCCGGTGTCTGGCTTCCCCCATCGGTCCCGCCTTCCGGCTGCGCCGCATTGTCATTTGAAGCAGAAGGTTCGCCCACGGAGGTGACCTTACCGTCGGTCTGCTGAACCTGTCCGTCGTCTGACTTCGCGGCACCGGACAGATTTTCCAATGTATTCTGGACCGATTTCATTTTATCAAAATTATTCATGGTTGCAACGCCCATGATCACTACCAGAAGTACAAGACAGGTACTCAGTGCATACATCATGCGGTTGGAACGCTGCTTCATCATCAGCTCTTCCCTGGAACGGACGATACTCCGGAAGTCTTTGGCTGCCTGGTCCTCCACGGTCTCCGTGGGGCTCGCCCCGTTTTTCTTCCGGGTGGATATCATATAATTCTGCATGCATGGATTTTTTTCATAATATGTATAATGCCCGCCAATCTCCATCAGGTCATCCAGCTTGTACACGAAATAGGCTTCCTCTTTTTCTCCCGGGTCCTTCATGATAAAGACTGTGTTCGTCTTTGGAAAGGATTTTTTATGAAGCTTTACCACACTGTCCTCCGCGGTCAGCGGTACTCCTGCGTGAGCCACAAACCACCCCAGCATTTCCCCGTCCTCAAAGTATTGCTTGCAGTCTTCATAAGCATGCTTCCAGGTATCCTCGTCCAATACATAATCTGTACCCGAGAGCTTCAATTCATGCATCTGGATCGCTCCGTAAATATACACATATTCCTCTTCCTCCGTACTCTGTATATCGCCCACCAGGAATGCTCCCACAGGAGACTCCCCTGCTTTATCGCATAGCTGTGAGAAAAATGTATCCACATAATCCTCCACGTAGATCTTCGGAGTATCACTAACGTTGCCGATCTGGCGTACATTTTTGGGTATCTGTCTTTCCATTACACTCACCTCTGCTATTTTTTCCTAAAGCATAGCATAAGAAAAAAGCTGAATTTATCATTCTATGTCAGGTAAATTCGACAAAACCAACGTTGTATCGGCCGAATACCATACGGACGGGTATGAGTGAGTGTAAATAACAGCGGATTTTCAGGAATCGGAGCAAAATATCATATTTAGATCATGCTACAGCAGTGTCACCGCCGGGCACAGCAAACAAAAAAGCCGCCGCATTATCTGCCGGCAGCTTTTTCGTTTGCTTTATTTTTCTATCATTGATCCCCGCGAAGCATCGAGTCTGACAGCCATGCCCCCGTGGTCTTTAACTATGGGCCGCTTACTGGACTGGCTCCTGCTCTCCAAGTGTAACCTTGACTGATTTTTCTGTATATTCTCCGTTATTCTCCGGAATCTGGATTGTCAGGGTGACCGTCTCACCAGCTGCATAATAGGTCAGTTCCTTCTGGAGTGCAGTCATACCATCCACACCGCTTTCATTAATAGCTGTAATAATATTGCCTTTTGTAATCCCTGCACGATCTGCTGCACCGCCTTCGATTGTCTCATATACATAAACGCCCATCGGCATATGGTATCTCTGCGCGCCTTCCACATCAAAGCCTCTGATTCCCAGATACCCCTGGCTGCCTTCCGCAACCTTATACTTTGTCTTCTGGTTCATCAGACCGTCGATGATATCTGCCACATCGCTGATCGGAATCGCGTAACCCATACCTTCGACCGTACTTCCGGAAAGCTTGGAGGAATTGATACCGATCACTTCTCCGTTTACATTGAGCAGCGCGCCGCCGCTGTTGCCTTCATTGATGGCTGCATCTGTCTGGATCATGCCGACAGCCTGTGTGATAGTCTCTCCAGTGGACTGGTCCTTCGCAGCAGTCTTACGATCCACGGCGCTGATCACGCCGGTAGTCACGGATTGTCCGTAGCCCAATGCATTCCCGATAGCGATGGCCGGTTCCCCCACCTTGAGCTGTGTGGAATCCCCTAATGTAGCGACCGCGATATTCTTCATCGTTTCTGCCGGAATCTCATCCTTGCGTACTGCGATCACCGCCACGTCATGCTCCGGATTGCTGCCCTTGACATGAGCCTCTGCACTGGATTCGTCAACAAATGTAACGGTCAGTGTCTCACTGCTCTGGATCACGTGGTTGTTGGTCACGATCAGGAGTTCATCATCTGTCTGGCTGATGATGATCCCTGTCCCCGCGCTCTGCGTCTCATACTGCTGCGTTCCGCCGAAAAAGTTCTGTACCTGCTGGACGCTCAGATTCGTAATAGATACGACCGACGGCATCACATTCTCTACAATAGAAGAAACGTCGGAGGTCACGACCGAGGTCGATTTGGAGAGGGAGTCAGTCACCGGGGTTGCCGTTCTTGCTTCACTCTTAGAAGAAGAGGTATCCAACCCCAGGATCTTACTCCCCAAAATATTGGAGGTCAGGAAGGTGGCGCTCGATACAACGCCGAACAATACTGCCAGGCCGATCACTGCGATCGCCTTCGGCATCCTTTTCTTTGATTTCTTTTCCCTGCCGGTATGTTCAGGCTGGTTCAGATTCTGATAAGTATTCTGGGAATTTTCCGGATTGTAATAATTATATTGATTATCCATACTGCATCCTTCTTTCTCTTGTATATTTATTTTTGTTTTTTATTTTATACCGATATCATAGCCAGCCTTTGTGATAAAATTGTGTTCATTGTTTTAACAAATTTTGTTTTTATTTGGAACGGAAGTAATAAAAGAAAAACAGGCCGGCAAGTTTAACCTGCCAAAGCCTGTTTTTCATCACTGCTTTATAAGTCTCTTTACAAAATACCGGATTTTATTTTTTCGTAAATGCTGTCCGCATCCAGCCCGTATTTTTTCACAAGCTCCACTGCCGGTCCAGACTCTCCGAAGGTATCGTTGATCCCAATCTTTAATACCTTCGTAGGCGCCTGTTCAGACAACACATCGCATACTGCACTTCCCAGTCCGCCGATCACGGAATGCTCCTCTACGGTCACGACTTTTCCGGTTTCCTTCGCTGCCGCGACAACCAGTTCTTCGTCCAAGGGCTTGATGGTGTGGATATTGATGACCTTCGCCTCAATTCCGTCTGCTGCCAGCTTTTCCGCCGCTTCCAGACAGTTTGCTACAGGCAGTCCGGTGGCGATGATGGTCAGGTCCCTGCCTTCCCGCAGGACGACGCCCTTGCCCAGCTCAAATTGATAATCCGGGCGGTCATTGATCACCGGCACAGCCAGTCTGCCGAACCGCAGATAGACCGGGCCCTGATGCTCGTATGCCGCCTTCACTGCTGCCTTCGCCTCCACGTCGTCGGATGGGTTGATGACAACCATCCCCGGGATCGTGCGCATCAGAGCGATATCCTCGTTGCACTGGTGACTTGCCCCGTCCTCCCCTACAGAAATTCCCGCATGTGTCGCGCCGATCTTCACATTCAGCTTCGGATATCCAACGGAATTGCGCACCTGCTCAAATGCACGCCCTGCCGCAAACATAGCAAAGGAACTTGCAAACGGAACTTTTCCTGTGGTGGAAAGTCCTGCTGCCACGCCGATCATGTTGCATTCTGCGATTCCGCAGTCAATGTGGCGCTCCGGAAATGCTTTCTTAAATACACCTGTCTTGGTTGCTGCCGCCAGGTCCGCGTCCAGCACCACAACGTCCTCATGTTCTTTTCCCAGCTCGGCCAAAGCATTGCCATAGCTTTCTCTTGTTGCGATCTTCTTTCCTTCTGACATTATGCTTCACCTGCCTTCCTCAAATCTTCCATTGCCACTGCGTACTGCTCGTCATTGGGAGCCGCTCCATGCCAGCCCACCTGGTTTTCCATAAAGGAAACGCCCTTGCCCTTGAGGGTCTTTGCGATGATCGCGGTAGGCATTCCCTTTGTCGCACGCGCCTCTTTGAACGCAGCGTCAATCTGGTCAAAATCATTTCCATCAATATTGATCACATGGAAATTGAATGCTTCAAATTTTTTGTCGATTGGATATGGGGAATTGACTTCCGTGATCGCTCCGTCAATCTGCAGGTTATTGTTGTCCACGATCACAACCAGGTTGTCAAGCTTTCTGTGGCCTGCCAGCATGGCTGCCTCCCATACCTGTCCTTCCTGGATCTCTCCGTCGCCCAGCAGAGCATACACTCTGAAATCGTCCCCTGAAATCTTTCCGCCGACTGCCATACCGACTGCCGCTGAAATCCCCTGTCCCAGGGAGCCTGAGGACATGTCCACGCCGGGAATGTGCTTCATATCCGGATGTCCCTGGAGATAAGAACCGGTATGGCGCAGTGTCTTTAAGTCTTCCACCGGAAAATATCCCCGGTTCGCCAGTGTGGAATATAAGCCCGGCGCCGTATGTCCCTTGGACAGTACAAAACGGTCGCGGTCCGGTTTTTTCGGATCCTTCGGGTCGATGTTCATTTCTTCAAAATATAAATACGTATAGATATCCGCCGCGGACAGAGAGCCGCCCGGATGTCCGGATTTTGCGCTGTGTACTGCGGTCACGATTCCTTTACGGATCTCGTTGGCAGTCTTCATTAATTCTTGCTTATTCATCAGAAACCTCCTAAACTTGTAACCAATCTGCACAGCAGACCGGCTGCGTGCCGATCGCCCTGTAATCATTATTACGATTCGCACCAATGGTGTTCACAGCAATGAATCATTCGCCGAATACCGCCTTATAGTCTGCCTGGAATTTTGCGATTCCTGCATCAGTCAACGGGTGGTGCGTCATCTGCTCGATCACGCTGTAAGGAACGGTTGCGATATCCGCACCTGCAAGCGCACAGTCAGTTACATGAATGGTGTTGCGCACGCTGGCTGCAATGATCTCTGTCTCGATTCCTGCCACATCAAACATCTGCGCAATCTCTGCGATCAGATCCGTGCCGCGAACAGAAATGTCATCCAGCCTTCCAAGGAACGGGGATACATAGGTTGCCCCTGCACGAGCAGCAAGCAGCGCCTGATTTGCTGTGAAAATGAGTGTCACATTGGTCTTGATTCCTTCGGAAGTCAGCACCTTACATGCTTTCAATCCTTCTGCCGTCATCGGAATCTTCACTACCATGTTCGGATGGATCTTGGCAATCTCTCTGCCTTCCTTGATCATTCCTTCCGCATCTACGGTGGTGGCCTTTACCTCACCGCTGATGGGTCCGTCAACGATGGAAGCGATCTCTGCAATGACCTCTTCAAATACCCGTCCTTCCTTCGCGATCAGGGATGGATTTGTAGTAACGCCGCAGATAACTCCCATATCATTTGCTTTCTTGATATCCTCTACCTTGGCTGTGTCAATAAAAAGTTTCATGATCCGTTCCTCCTTGGACTTTTGTTTTTAACTGTGGTTAATATGTTTCATTTCCTGATATAGATTATAAACAACAAAAGAAAAACGGTCAATAGCAACCGTTTTTATAAATAATTCCAGTTATTAATAATTTGTATTTATTAATCAAAATCTTTTAATAGAACAGAAAATATTTTTATCAAAAAATATTTTTTCTCCCGGTTTATCGCTTTTTGCGTCTGTTTATCAATAATAATCCGCCATGTTTATTATTAATAATTTTTGTAAGATGATTTATTTTCCGCAGAGCAGACGTCTCTATGGTCTGCTATCCATTTTTAATGCCTCTTTACCCTCTCGGATAAGACGTTGTCCCCCGGATCACAAGCCTTGGCTCATATTCTACATGATAGATGCTCACCGGCTCTATATCCGAGTACCTGCGGTCATGGGTCTTGATCTTTTTCATGATGATGTCGCAGGCATCCCGTCCCTTGTATATGACAAAATGCTCGATGGTCGTCAGAGATACCTTTTTCATCTTGGCAAACAGCGTATTGTCGCACCCCATCACGGACATATCCCCCGGCACCTTATATTTCTCATCATGCAGAGCGTCCAGGATCCCAAAAGCGATCATATCATTGAGTCCCACGATGGCGGTCAGTTTCTGATGCTCTAAAAGCAGCTCTCTGGTCAGGTCATATCCGATCCGGTATTCCGAATCAATACCCGGAATGTCCTTATCTATGGATTCATTTGCCGCCTTGATCACCACATGGTCCCCCAGGCCCGCTTCCTGAAATTCCTTCTGAAATCCTTCCACCCGCTTGGAGCGCTGCTTCTGCCGCACAGTCAGGGGCGGGGCGATATAGGCCACATCCCGGTGTCCCAGATCCAGCAGATGCCTTGCCATGATCCGTCCCAGCTTGGAATTGTCCAATTCCACCGCGTCCACGTCCAGCTTTTCATTCTGGTTGTTGATCACAGCAAAGGGAATCTTCCGCGACAGTTCTTCCACCATCTGGATATAGCAGCGGCTCGGATTGCACGTATAGACAACCCCCTGGGGATTCAGGGAGGGAAGCATTTTCAGATAGCGTTCCTCCAATTCCAGGCTGCGCTGCGTGTTGCACACAAAAAGACCGTATCCCTGTTCCGTAGCCCGGGACTCGATTCCCTGCAGAAGCATAACATAATACGGGTTGGTCAGCGTGGGGCAGAATACCACCAGGAGCTTTTCCTTTCTGCCTTCCTTGCGGGTTCTCCGTTTCGGAAGCTCGTACCCCAGCTCCCGGGCAGCTTCCTCCACCTTTCGGATGACCTCCCTGGAAAAGGATACGTTATATTTTTTATTTAATACCATAGAAACCGTGGCCTGCGACACTCCGGCACGCTTCGCCACATCGGAAGAGGTTGCTTTTTTTCTGCTCATAGCTCCGTCCGTCCTTCCAGCGCCCGCAAAAGCGTCACCTCGTCTATATATTCCAGGTCGCCGCCTACCGGCACGCCGCTGGCGATCCTGCTCACCCTGATGCCCACAGGTTTGATCAGCTTGCTGATATACATTGCCGTCGTCTCGCCTTCCAGGCTGGAGTTGGTTGCAATGATGACCTCGTCCACATCCCCCCGCAGCCGTTCCATCAATTCTTTCAGCCGGATGTCCCCGGGCCCGATTCCAAGCATGGGGGAGATTGCCCCATGCAGTACATGATACACGCCCTCGTATTTCCCGGTTTTCTCGTAAGCCGCCAGGTCTCTGGGCGTCTCCACGACCATGATCGTCTTCTGGTCCCGGGAAGGGTTTTTACAGATCGGGCAGACCTCCTGGTCTGTCAGAGTACAGCACTGGGCGCAGTAGCAGACATTCTGCCTGGCGTCCACCATAGTTTTTGCCAGATTTTTTACCTGTTCCTCCGGCATGTTGATCACATGAAATGCCAGCCGCTGGGCAGACTTTGTCCCGATGCCCGGCAGGCTGGAAAATGCCTGGATCAACTGGTTGATTTGCTTGCTATAATATTCCATATATCTTCATCTGCCTGTAAACAGCATCCTTCCTCTTAGAATCCTCAGAACATCCCCGGGATTCCCCCGCCCATGCCGCCTGTCAGCTTTGACATTGCCGCGCCGGATTCTTCCTCCACCTTGCGCAGCGCTTCATTGACCGCCGCAACGATCAGGTCCTCCAGCATCTCGATATCGTCAGGATCCACAACTTCTTCGTCCAACTTTACCTTAAGCACTTCCCGCTTTCCGGAAACGGTCACTTCCACAGCCCCGCCGCCGGCCGTTGCCGTAAATTCCTTAGACTCCATCTCCTTTGCCTGTTCTTCCATCTGACGCTGCATCTTCTGTGCCTGCTTCATCAGGTTCGCCATATTGCCAGGCATGCCTCCGCCTGGAAATCCGCCTCTCTTTGCCATGTTTAATCCTCCACTGTTATTTCCATATTGATTTTCTTTTCGATGTCTATAAATGTATCTTCAAAGTGCCGTCCTTCCTGTATTTCGCGGACTTCCACCTCGACTTTTTTTCCGATCCGCTGTTCGATCTTTTCTTCCAGCTCTTTTATATGCTCCTCCGTCCCCACGATGGATGCTCCGAGACCGTCTGGCAGCACTACCATCAGCCGGTTATCACCGCCCAGGCTTAAGCGTGCCTTTTTGAGGTAAGTGCTGGACGGAGCCGATACCTCCTCCGCGATAGAGCGGAAATTTTTCACCACTTCCTGCACATCTTCCGGGATTGCAGGAGGAATCTCCTGCTTCACAGCCGCCCCCGTTCCGCCCGTGCCTTCTGAGAAGACTCCCTCCGGATACACGCCTCCCGGATAACCGCCCTCCGGGTATCCACCCGGGCTGCCGGGATACATCCCCGCCGGAACTGCCGCCTGGGCGGCGGCCAGCCCTTTTTCCAGCTTCTCCTCCAATGCACGGATCCGGTCCAGCAGGCTGTCCGCCTTCACTTCCATGGCCGGAGTGCACAGCTTGATCAGCGTCACCTCCAGAAGCACCCGTTTCTGAGTCGCGTACCGGAGCTGCTCCGACAATTCCGAGAAGATCCGGATATACCGCAGAAGCACATCCGACTCGATCATCTCCGCTTCTTCCTTCAGCTGCGCCAGATTTTCCGAGGATACGTCCAGGACGTCCTCCGGCATATCCGAAGTCTTGATCAGGAGAAGATTTCTCAGATACCAGGTGAAATCCACGGAAAGCTGAAGCAGCTCCCGTCCCTGCATGACCAGTTCCTCCACCGTGTCCAGCACGGCCGGCACATTTCTGCGGATGATGCTGCGCAGAAGCTTGCTGAACACATCGGTGTCCACCGCCCCCAGCACCTCCAGCACGTTGTCATAGGTCAGCTTCTGCCCCAGGTAGAATGCAATGCACTGGTCCAAAAGACTTAAGGCGTCACGCATGGAACCGTCCGCTGCCTTGGCGATATAACGGACGGCCTTGTCTTCTACCTCCACCTGCTCCGCCTCCATCAGCTCGTTCAGGCGGTCCGAGATCGTTTCGATGGAAATCCTTCTGAAATCGTAATGCTGGCACCGGGACATGATGGTCACCGGGATCTTGTGGACCTCCGTCGTCGCCAGAATAAAGATCACATACTCCGGCGGTTCCTCCAGGGTCTTTAAAAGCGCATTGAAGGCCCCCGAAGACAGCATATGCACCTCGTCAATGATATAGACCTTATACCGCCCTTCGGTAGGCCGGTAAGTCACCTCTTCCTTGATCTCCCGGATATTGTCCACACCGTTGTTGGAAGCCGCGTCGATCTCGATCACGTTCATAGACGTGCCCGCCGCGATAGACCGGCACATCGCGCACTCCCCGCAGGGGCTTCCGTCCACCGGGTGCTCGCAGTTCACCGCCCTGGCAAAAATCTTCGCCGCGGTGGTCTTTCCCGTCCCGCGGGTTCCGCAGAACAGATATGCATGTCCGATACGGTTTGCCTTGATCTGGTTCTGTAATGTAGTAACAATATGCTCCTGCCCCTTTACATCTCCAAATTCGGAAGGCCGGAATTTCCTGTATAATGCCGTATATGACATGACATTTGCTCCTCTTGCTCTTCACAGCCGCCAAAATACCTGCCACAGGCATTGCTGCCCGGACCTTATCCGGTCTCGTATCAGTGCATGGCCCGCTATTCTGTGCGGCTGTTTCTTTTCCTGTTTTTATCTTGATTATCTGGCTTTCTTTGCCTTTTTCTCTTTCTTCTCTTTTTTATCCTTCTTGGCTTTCTTCTCTTTTTTCTCTTTCTTTGTGTCTGCCGCAATCACCTGGACATCCTCTGCCGGCACAGCTTCCACGGCAGGCTCGTCCTCTTCTCTGTCTCCGAAGCTGATGCCCACCATCCTTGCTTCTTTGATCAGGCTGCACTTAGGATCTACAAATTTCAGCTTACCTGCCACTTCTTCCAGCGGAACCATCACAGTCTCGCCTTTCTTCATTCCCACCATGTAGCCGTACTGGCCGTTCAGGATCATCTCCGCCGCTTTTGCGCCGACTCTGGAAGAGAATACCCGGTCGTAGGGAACCGGAGAGCCGCCCCTCTGAGTATGGCCGGGAACCGTGATACGCACCTCTTTTCCGGTAGCCTTCTCGATCTGCTCCGCCAGTTCATAAGCAATGGAAGGATATTTCCGGTTTGCCAGCTTTTCCTTGTACTCCTTCTTGGACAGCTTCGCATCTTCTTTGGAGATCGCGCCTTCCGCCACTGCCAGAATGGTAAATGACTTTCCGGCCGCAGACCTTCCCTGGATCACATCCGCGATCTCGTCAATATCATAAGGGATCTCCGGAATCAGAACGATGTCCGCCCCGCCTGCGATACCCGCGTGAAGGGTAACATGTCCCACTTTATGCCCCATGACTTCAATGATAAATACCCGGCTGTGTGAAGTCGCCGTTGTGTGAATCCTGTCAATAGTATCTGTCGCCACATCCACCGCGCTCTGGAATCCGAACGTCATCTCAGTCCCCCACAGGTCGTTGTCAATGGTCTTGGGCAGCGTGATCACATTCAGACCTTCCTCCCGCAGCATATTGGCAGTCTTGTGGGTGCCGTTTCCGCCCAGGATCACCAGACAGTCCAGGCTCAGCTTATGATACGTGTGCTTCATTGCCTCCACCTTGTCCAGTCCGTTCTCATCCGGCACACGCATGAGTTTGAACGGCTGTCTGGAGGTTCCCAGGATCGTGCCGCCCCGTGTCAGGATTCCGGAGAAATCTCTGGAAGTGAGCATATGAAAGTCTGAGTATATCAGCCCCCTGTAGCCATCCTGGAAACCATAGATCTCCACATCATCCCTTGCAGAAAAAATGCCCTTTACCACGCCCCGCATCGCCGCATTCAATGCCTGGCAGTCTCCGCCGCTTGTCAACATACCAATCCGTAACATAACTTTTTTCTCCTCCCATTTAAAATATATGGCCTGCTCCCGCTATTCTCACGTTTTGTACGGACAGTGCAGTAAATGCACTGTCCTGTGCTGAACAGCTTCATGTCTTTTATCATAACACAAACACGAAAAAAATCAAATAACCGAATCGATACAAATTTTTATAAAATGCTCATGTTCTCCTTAAAGATCAATAATTTATCTCCTGCCTTGATCTTATCGCTCTCCAAGCCGTTCATTTCCTGGATGCTTTCCTCCGTGGTCATATACTTTTTAGCAAGATCCCACAGGTCGTCGCCGTTCTTGACGATGTAGCCCACGATTCCCGGCCGCTTTTCCATTTCCTCCATGGACAAAGGCTCCGGCTCCACACTGGTGATCACCTGCATGAACACGGGCTTGCGCATAAAGGTGTCAAATGCCAGCACGGCCTTCACTTCCACGGCCTCACTGCCTGCCAGGTTCACTGAGAGCTGCTCCACATGGTAAGCCAGATTATAGCGCGCGTCCTTCGTGATTCCCGGGCATTCCAGCAGCCAGCTGAACGGCACCATGCCCTGCCAGCTTCCGAAGGGCATCTCATCGTCCGCCCGCAGATACAGGAAAGAAATGTGCAGGATCCCTTCGATCTGGATGCCTGCGTCTATCTGCTCCATGTGCTCCAGCTGCACCGTACCTTCGCTGCTGCAGATCTGCAGCACGTCGTCTTTGAGTTCCGGCAGGGAAAGCCGCTCCGAAACCTTGCATTTGGAATGGTTCTGGATCAGAAGTTCTTCATAGACCGCCTCCCGGGTATCAAACCGGCAGTTCTGCTCCAGGGAATACAGATCTTCCAGAAGTTCTAATTCCTCTTCCTGATAAATGTTCATCCGCAGGACCAGAGTCCCCTCGATTCCCAGAATCCGCATCTCCCCATCCTCATCCAGCCTGACATCCATGAGTGTATCGTCCAGGGAATTTTGCACGTGATAATACATTTCCTCGGTTACTCCGGCGCACTCGATCCGTCCCTCATAGGGCACGCTGGCCTCCAGCCAGTCAGTCTTTCCTTCATCGGAAAGATACATGCAGAATACCAGCAGTTCTCCGTTCAGGCGCAGTTCATCCTGGCCCATGCGGATTTCCAGCTTCCGGCTGCTGATATTGCTGAGAAGGACCTGGCCCACGCTCTCCTTGGTGCCCGGCAGGGTGATCTCCTCCTTGATACGGTATGTATCTTTTTTCGTAGTATGGAGCTCCAGCAGATTGACACGGCGTTTTTTCTTATATATCTGGATCGGCGCCTCCACATCAATGACCGTGGCCTCGTCTTCTAACTTCTCCCTGCCGATTTCCATTTCCACCATGGCACGGATGCTCAGCTTCCGCGAATGTACCAGCGTGGAGGTAAATTCCACCCGGATATTCTGGATAAAATACTCCGTCATCTCCCCTCCATCCATGTAGACCATCTCCTCAAAGGGAAGCTTTCCTTCCAGCGCCGCAGGCTGAGGCTCCGCCGAATCTGTCATATATAAGATCTGATAGTACAGCTTTCCTGAAATCCGCAGATAGTTCTCGGTAAGCCGGATCTCCTCCACCTTCACCGATGCGGTCCCCTGGATGATCTGCTTCACATCATCTTTTGTATCCGGGACATTTAAGTCCTCGTCCAGATAGAACTGGTCAAAGGTCCGTTTGCCCTCCTGCGTATAATGTACCTGTTTCTGAATCAATTCCATATTGCTGCCCCTCCGTTTTTCGTTATTGTCTTGTTTCTGAAAATCCCGGAACATGCCCGTCTGTCCTTCCCGTCCCTTAAGATCAGCTGTCAAATACCACGGTTTTATCAATGGCGTCCAGCATCACTACCACATAGGGAAATGTAGTGGCCTCCTTTGTCTCTTCCCCTTTTTCCGGCCCCAGCAGATTCGTATGGAAGTAGATTGCATTGGAGGTTTCGTAGAGCCCCTCCACCTCCACGCTGTAGCCTGTTTTTAATTGCGCGCCGTACCCTTCTGCAATGTAAAGCCTCCCCTGGTCGGTATATGTCAGCCTGAACGGCATATCCTGATTCTGCAGAATCTGCTCCTGAAATTCCTCCGGCACATCCTCTTTACTCATCACGGTAAATTCCAGATCCCGCAGTTTTTCTGTTTTCTGCGGCCTTGACACGCAGCCTGTGAGCATAAATAGCAATAAGAAGCCTGTCAGGCAGCCCAGGAGGACACCCCGCTTTTGCTTCATAATACAGCCCCCGCATCTATTCTCTCTATAGCATATTGAAAAGAGCCGCCGTTTATTCTTCATCTTGTGAAAAATCGTTATAATTCCATTGTCTGCATCCGCAGTTTTTGTTATAATGTAGAAACGGCAGTATTGAACTCCTGCCGCCTGCCGCCTATTTACAGCGGCAAAGATTTTGAACATGAAAGAGGTTATGCCTATGATCCGTTTTATCTGTCTAGCCGTATTCCTGATTTTGTTCCTGATCCTCTCCATTCCTGTATTCTTTCTCGAATGGCTGATTGGAAAGTTTGACCGCGAAAAGCGAGACTACAGCTCTCTGCGCATCGTCCAGTGGGGTTTCAAGGTCATCCTTTGGATCACCGGTGTCCGTACTACTGTCATCGGGGAGGAGCATATCCCGGATGAACCGGTCCTGTTCGTCGCCAACCACCGCAGCTTTTTTGACATCCTGCTGACCTATTCCCGATGCAGGCGCCTGACCGGCTATGTCGCAAAGAAGGAGATGGAAAAGATCCCGCTGCTCTCTACCTGGATGCATTTTGTATACTGTCTGTTCCTGGACCGGGAAAATCCGCGCGAAGGCTTAAAGACGATCCTGCAGGCCATTGAGCAGATCCAGAACGGCATCTCCATCTGCATCTTCCCGGAAGGCACACGCAACAGCGGGGAGGAGCTGAGTATGCTGCCTTTCAAGGACGGTGCATTTAAGATCGCCACCCGGACCAACTGCGCCATTGTGCCCATTTCCATGAACAACACCAGCGCGATCTTCGAGAACCAGCTTCCAAAGATCCGTAAGGCACATGTAGTGATCGAATACGGAAAGCCGATCTATCCGAATGATCTGGAAAAAGATCAGAAAAGACATATCGGCCCCTATGTGCAGGATATCATCCAATCCACGATCCGTAAAAACGCGGAACTGGTATAATGTAAACAGGAATCCTGTCATGGCATGACGGACTGCGCGTGCATTTGTACGCCGCCTCAGGTTTTACGAATCCGAAAAAAGGAGATTATGTATGAGAACACAAAATCTGACCCTGCTCACCGATCTGTATGAGCTGACCATGATGCAGGGCTACTATGAAACACAGGAAAATGAAACTGTCGTATTTGATGTGTTTTTCCGGGAAAACCCGGATAAAGGCGGATATTCCGTCATGGCAGGCTTAGAGCAGGTCATTGAATATATCAAAAATCTAAATTTTTCTTATGATGATGTGGATTATTTCCGGAAGCTTGGAATCTTCAGCGAAGATTTCCTGCAGTATCTAAGCGGTTTCCATTTCAGCGGAAGCATCTATGCCATTCCCGAGGGCACCGTCATTTTTCCGAAGGAACCGCTGCTTAAGGTGATTGCTCCGATCATGGAAGCCCAGCTTGTAGAGACGGCGATCCTGAATATCATCAACCACCAGAGCCTGATCGCCACCAAGGCTTCCCGGGTCGTCTACGCGGCTCAGGGAGACGGCATCATGGAGTTTGGCCTGCGCAGGGCACAGGGACCGGATGCCGGGCTTTACGGCGCAAGGGCAGCTGTGATCGGCGGCTGTGTGGGCACCTCCAACGTACTGGCCGGACAGATGTTCGACGTTCCGATCATGGGGACCCATGCCCACAGCTGGATCATGAGCTTCAAGGACGAATACACAGCATTTAAAGAATATGCAAAATTATATCCTGACGCCTGCACTCTGCTGGTCGATACATACGATACGCTCAAATCCGGCGTTCCCAACGCCATCCGGGTATTCCGGGAGATGCGGGATCAGGGAATCCATCCCAAGTCCTATGGCATCCGTCTGGACAGCGGCGACCTGGCCTATCTGTCCAAGCAGGCGCGCAGGATGCTGGACGATGCTGGATTCCCGGATGCAGTCATCGCAGCTTCCAACGATCTGGATGAGCTGCTGATCCATGACCTGAAGATGCAGGGGGCCAAGATCACCTCCTGGGGCGTGGGGACTAACCTGATCACCTCCAAGGGCTGCCCGTCCTTCGGCGGTGTATACAAGCTGGCGGCTATCCGCAATGCGGACGGGGAATTTGCCCCCAAGATCAAAATTTCCGAAAATACGGAAAAGATCACCAATCCAGGCAACAAAACTATTTTCCGTGTATATGATAAAGAGACCGGAAAGATCCGGGCAGATCTGATCTGCTTCGCAGACGAGACCTTTGACACAGATCAGGACCTGCTGCTCTTTGATCCCAACGCCACCTGGAAGAAGACCCGCCTGCCGGGCGGAAGCTACCGGATGCAGGAGATCTTAAAGCCCATCTTCATCAACGGGGAATGTGTATATCAGTCGCCATCTGTCATGGAAATCGCGGCGTACTGCCGTCAGGAAAAAGAGACACTCTGGGACGAGACAAAGCGTCTGTTCTTCCCCCACCGGGTCTATGTGGACCTGTCCCAGAAGTTATACAATACGAAAGAACAGCTGTTGAATGAGATGAGTAAATAAACTGAATGCAGCTTATACGAAATCGTGCCGCATAATAACTATAATGCGGCACATCAATTGTTTATCAATTAAAGCGAGGTATTTTTTATGAAAATTATTGTACTGGCCGGCGGCTTATGCACCGAGCGTGATGTTTCTCTTGTATCCGGCGCTGGAATCTGCCGCACACTGCTGGAAAAGGGCCATGATGCATTTCTTCTGGATGTGTTCATGGGCCTCCCCTATCAAAAGGACCGTCTGGAAGAGGTGTTCACCCTGCCCGGCCACGGCCTGCATATCGCGGACCGGATCCACACCGAGGCCCCGGACCTGGCGGCTGTCAGGGCTTCCCGTCCGGATCAGTCGGACTGTTTTCTCGGCCCCAATGTGATCGAACTGTGCCAGATGGCAGATATGACGTTCCTGGGACTCCACGGTGGGGAAGGGGAAAACGGTAAGCTGCAGGCTACCTTTGACCTGCTGGGTATCCGTTACACCGGTCCGGATTCCCTGGGATGCGCGATCGCCATGGATAAAGGGATCACCAAGCATATTTTCCAGGAGACCGGCGTCTGCACTCCAAGGGGGGTCTGCATCCATAAGAATAAAAATAAAAAATCACTGGAGGACTTAGGGCTTTCCCTTCCTGTAGTGATCAAGCCCTGCTCCGGAGGTTCCAGCATCGGCGTCTACATCACCCATACCCAGGAGGAGTATGATCATGCCCTGGCCGCTTCTTTTCAAGAGGAAGACGAAGTGGTCATTGAGGAATATATCAAAGGCCGTGAATTTGCCTGCGGCATTCTGGACGGAAAGGCCCTGCCGCCGATTGAGATCATTCCGAAAACAGGATTTTTTGATTATGCCAATAAGTACCAGGCAGGGGCTACCGAGGAGATCTGCCCTGCCAATATCAGTGAAGAAATCACTCTGCGCATGCAGGAACTGGCCGTGCGCGCCTTCCATGTTCTGAAGCTGAATGTCTACAGCCGTGCGGATTTTCTGCTGGATGAGGAGGGGAAGCTTTACTGTCTGGAGGTCAACACTCTGCCGGGCATGACCGAGGCCAGCCTGCTGCCCAAGGAAGCCAAAGCCGCAGGTATGGAGTTCGGAGATCTCTGTGAATGGATCATTCAAAAATCTCTGGAAGAGCGGTACGCAGCGGAAAGGACGGTAAATTCATGAAACATATGACTTTAACCGAGATTGCCGGCGCCTGCCGCGGAACCTATCGCGGAGACGGCCGGCTTGCCGGAGAAGAAGTGTCCTCTGTTACCATCGACAGCCGGAAGGTGAGAAAAGGCAGCCTGTTCATCGCCATCAAAGGCGCCCGGGTGGACGGGCATGACCTGATCCCGCAGACTATTGAAGCGGGAGCCTTATGCGCCCTTTCAGAAATGGATCTGGGAGAGGTTCCTTTTCCGTATATCCGTGTGGATTCCTGCAGGCAGGCGCTCAAAGACCTGGCGGAGCACTACCGCCGTTCCCTGAACATCAAGGTGGTCGGTATCTCCGGCAGCGTAGGAAAGACCAGCACAAAAGAAATGATCGCTTCCGTGCTGTCGCAGAAATACTGTGTACTGAAAACGGAAGGGAACTTTAACAATGAGGTGGGCCTGCCGCTGACCGTATTCAACCTGCGGGAAGAGCACGAGATCGCGGTCCTGGAAATGGGGATCAGTGATTTTGGTGAAATGACGCGGCTTGCCAGGATTGCAAGGCCGGATATCTGTGTCATTACCAACATTGGCTGTGCGCACTTGGAGCAGCTCAAAGACCGGGACGGTATCCTGAGAGCCAAGACGGAGATGCTCTCCTTCATGAATCCGGAAGGACATATCGTATTCAACGGGGATGACGACAAGCTGAGCGCATTTATCCCGGAAAACGGACTCCGGCCCGTATATTTCGGTCTGGGTGGGCACTGCAGTTTCCGTGCGGAACATGTGGAAGACCAGGGGCTTCGCGGAACCGACGCGGAATTTATCACGCCGGATTCCCGCTTTTTTGCACATATCTCCATCCCAGGCAGGCATATGGTACATAACGCCATGGCAGGAACCGCGGTCGGACGAATCCTGGGGCTGACAGACGCACAGATCCAGGCAGGGATTGAAGCCCTGGTTCCTCTTGCGGGACGCAACCATCTGATCGAGACAGAAAAATTCACCATTATAGACGATTGCTATAATGCCAATCCCGCGTCCATGAAAGCATCCCTGGATGTACTGGTAAAAGCGGACACCAGGACTGCCGCAATCCTGGGAGACATGGGTGAGCTGGGCGAGAACTGGAAAGCGCTTCATCAGGAGGTTGGCTGTTATGCCGCGGAACTTGGAATCCATATCCTGGTCTGTATCGGGGAGATGGCGGAAGAGATTGCCAGGGGCGCACGGGCTGCCTTAAATGCACAGGCCGCCCCCAGCGGAAATCTTGCGGCAGAAGCCGCGGCGGTCTCTGAAAGCAGAAGCACTGTCGTCTGTCATTATAGGACAAAAGCAGAGTTTCTCGAAGATGCAGGCACTTTGTTAAAGACCGGGGATTCCATACTGGTGAAAGCTTCTCATATGATGGAATTTCCAGAGATTGTAGAGTTTCTGGAAAAGGATCGTTAGGGTCTTTGATCCCCGCGTCAGCCTCCAAATATCCTTGCAAGCTTGGCTGCTTCGCGGAAATAAAAAAACAGCCCTCGGCAGTTTTTCTGCTCCGGCTGTTTTTTTATTGCTTTTCTTCTGATTCTCCACGCTGCTATTTTACAGCTTTCTTTTTTTGTTTCTGCGGAAGCTGCGCCAGTATGATCGCGGTAAATACCAGGACGCATCCCAGCAGTTCTTTCGGCGAAAGACGTTCATTCAGGACCAGCCATCCGGTCAGCACCGCAAAGACCGATTCCAGGCTCATCAGCAGGGAAGCCACCGTGGGATTCAGGTGCTTCTGCGTCACGATCTGCAGGGTATATGCCACGCCGCTGGACAAAACTCCTGCATAGACAAGCGGCTGCCACGCCTGAATGATCTGAGAGATCTCAGGCTGTTCCCACAACAGCATGGGGAATGCACTGATACATCCGCACACAAAAAACTGGATGCAGGAAAGCCGGATACCGTCCACCCTGGGCGAGAAATAGTCCACTGCCAGGATATGCAGGGAAAAAACAAGAGCACACAGGAGAACCATAAAATCTCCGTAGGAAATGGAGAACCCTTCTTTGATGCACAGCAGGTACATCCCCACCACTGCAAGCGCGACGCCGATCCAGGTCCTGATTCCTACCTTTTTGCCCAGAAGCATCCCCAGAAGCGGCACGATCAGAATATACAGCGCGGTAATAAATCCTGCTTTTCCCGCAGATGTATATTTGATCCCTATCTGCTGCAGAGAGGTGGACAAAGTCAGGATCACGCCGCAGCATAAGCCGCCCATAAGTAATGCTTTATTATTTTTCACTTTTGTACTCTCCGCTGCCGGCTGTACTGCCTGAATCCCCTCCGCCGGCGCAGACTCAAGTCCTGCGCTTTTAGACTTTCTTTTCTGCCGGTCCATGAACCAGATCACAGGAAGAAGCACGAGACTTCCCATAAAGCTGCGCACACAGTTAAAGGAGAAAGGCTCCAGGTAGTCCATTCCCACACTTTGGGCCACAAATGCGCTTCCCCAGATCAGAGCTGCCAGCATCAGCAAAAAATTATATCTCAATTTATGATCCATCTTACATTTCCTCCTAAGTCCGGGCATCCCGGACAATTGTATTTCTATACTGCAAAAATACAGTTTACCATTCGTCTATAGTTTTTTAGTTCTCGATCAGTTTTTTTCGCTTCCAGTTTCCCGTTCGATACCAGAGGAAGGAGATTACAAAATTTACAAACCACCCCAGCGGCACCGCATACCAGATGAACTGAATCCCAAACAGCGGGGAACAGATCTGTGCCACCGATACGCGCAGTCCCAGGTTGATCAGGTTTGCGATCATATATACTTTCACGTCCCCGGCTCCACGGAGGATTCCATCTGTCACTGCCTTGAATCCAAGGAAGCAGAAGAACCAGCCGGTAAACCGGAGATAAGCCGTCCCCGTAGAAAATGCTATCGGTGATTCCGACGCTTTTACGAACATGGAAACGATCGGTCCGTAAAACAGCTGTGAGATCAGAATGATTCCCGCCCCAAAACCAATTACGATTTTAAATGCCGCACGATAGCCTTCTCCGACCCTGTCCTGATTCCCGGCGCCCAGGTTTTGTGCGGTAAATGTGGACATGGCATTTCCGGTTGCGATCATGGGCACCACACACACCGATTCCAAACGCATTCCCGCGGAATACCCGGCTACCGCCGATGATCCAAACTGATTGACCGCGGACTGGGTCAGCAGCATACCGATGCTGACAATGGACTGCTGTATAATAGAAGGAACTGCAATCCGGACCCCGCTGGCAAACATCGCGTAGTCAAACTTTTCCACTTTGCCTTCTGTCTCATATTGTTTCAGAATCCGCATCAGGATCCCGAAGGAGATTACGGAAGAAATCCCCTGTGCGATCACTGTCGCAATGGCAACTCCTGCCACGCCAAGCTTCAGCGCAGCCACCATCCAAAGATCCAGCACTACATTTAAGATCGAGGAAA
The DNA here is from genome assembly GCA_000403295.2 of Lachnospiraceae bacterium M18-1. GTDB lineage: Bacteria > Bacillota > Clostridia > Lachnospirales > Lachnospiraceae > Schaedlerella. The sequence goes on from KE159611.1 coordinate 226,665, forward strand.
AAATCAGAAGCATCAAAGGAATCTGAGACTTCCCCAGCGCATTGAAGTTTGCGGATAGTATATTATACATAAACATGAACGGCAGCCCCGCAAAATAGATCTGCAGATACAGAACCGCATCTCCAAAAATATTTTCCGGAGTCTTCAGTGCATGCAGGATCGCCGGATTTACGAAAAAGCCGAGCAATGCAAGCACGACGCTAAAAATACCGAATGCGATCAGAAAAGTATAGATCGATGTTTTCATCTCTTGATATTTTTTTGCCCCCAGGTACTGGCTTGCAAGGACCGAAGCCCCCATTCCGCTGCCGATCGCCACCATAATAAACACCGTGGTAAATGAATAAGACGCCCCCACGGCCGCCAGCGCGTCCTCCCCCACAAGATTTCCGACGATCACGGAGTCCGCCATATTATAGAACTGCTGAAACAGGTTTCCAATGACCATGGGCAGTGCAAAAAGCAGCATGGAACGCCCCGGCTTTCCATTGATCAAGTCCAGCTTCATCTTATCTTCCCCTTTCTAATTCATATTTATCATACAGAAACAACTGTCATATATTTTAACGCATTCAGCCTATTATATAATTTTTTTATCAGCATGTAAATTGTTTTTTATATACTAATTCGAACTATTTAGAACTGTGGTTGCTGTTCACGGTGAGACCAGTACATTGCCGGGGCTGAATAGCCACATCCTGCCAGAAAAAGGGAATGTCAGCGCCGCAGCATCAGACATTCCCTTCTGTATCTTATGGTTCATAAGAATTTCAAATTATACAAAACAACCGCCTGCAGGACCTGTCTGCCGCTTACGCAGATGTCCTGTATACACCAAAAACTTTACAATGTATCTTCCCGGCGTACATATCCTGGTTTTTCAGGTGGTGCGATCACTTCCTTTGCGTGTATGATCTTGGCACGTTTATCCACAACCTGGTTCTCAATGCGGGCATTTTCCCCGATCAGCGCTCCCGGAAGGATCACGCTGTTCTTCACGACTGCTCCTTTCTTGATCACGCATCCGCGTCCAATAACGGAATTTTCCACAGTCCCTTCGATCAGACATCCGTTGGAAACAACAGAATACTTCACGCTGCACTCCTCAAAATACTGTGTCGGGCTGGAATCATTGGTACGTGTATAGATCGGCCAGTCCTCATCGAAGAGGCTTGCTGCCATCTTGCCGTCAATCAGAGACAGGTTCGCGTCATAATAACTCTTGAAATCCGTGATCGTTGCGAAATATCCGCGATGCGCAACTCCGCGGATGTCCAGCTCTTCACATTCCCTGTTGACGATCTGTGCCAGAGTAAACATAGAGGAGAGCTTTCTTGCCTTTTTCACCAGCTCCACGAACAAATCCTTCTTCATCACATAGGTATCCATCGAGATGTTCCTGTTCTTCGCGGTACCGCGGTTCTTCTCGATAGACAGGACACCCTTCTGCTTGTTCAGGTTGAGCAGATCGCAGTTCAGATACATCTCCTTCGCATTATCCACGGAATGATACAGCATCGTAATGTCTGCTTCGGATTCAATATGTGTCTGGAGCAGTGTATCGAAATTCTGTGTGAACACCATGAAGTTCGGTGTGATGATCACATACTGCTCATGCATCCTCTCGATGCAGTCAATATTCTCATAAAATGCCGCAATATCTGTATTGTAGATATCATTCTCAGAGCTGTTCTGTGAAAACAGCACCTGCAGCTTGCCCCGTTTGGAATTGATGCTGTAGTGGCGTCCTGTTCCAAGGTGGTCGATCAGAGAACGCGGTTTTCTCCTGACAAAAACCTTGATCTGCTCAATGTCACTGTTGCTGAAATTGGAAATAGGAAAATCAATCACACGATATCTTCCCAGGAAAGAAAACGCCCCAATTGTACGGTGGCTCTCAAGCCCCTCAACCCATATATGATTTCCGGATGTATTCACAATGCCAAATGCTTTAGCCATATTATTCAACCCCCTTTACTCGCTTCGCAACCAGCTCAATATGTTCACTGCCCGCGCTTCCAACGACAGCCTCTTTTCCGATCTTCACTCCATCTGCAACAAGTGCGCGGGTAACCACTGCGCCTTCTTCCACTACTACGCCCGGCATGAGCACGCTGTCGATGATCTTAGCACCGGCGCCTACTTTTGCACCGGTAAACAATACGGAATTTTTCACTTCACCTTCGATCACACAGCCCTGTGTGATAAAGGCACGCTTGATATCCGCGTCTGCTCCTACATAATGAGGCAGGGTTGTAACATCTTCTGTATAAATTTTCCAGGTAGGGTCACTTAAGTCGAGTTCATTCTTTTTATCCAGAAGATCCATGTTTGCTTCCCAAAGGGAGTCGATAGTTCCTACATCCTTCCAGTAGCCTTTAAACTTGTACGCAAGCAGTCTCCTGCCGTCGTTTAAAAGCGTAGGGATGATGTCTTTGCCGAAATCGTGGTTCGAATCCGGATTCTTCATATCAGCAACCAGAAGCTTACGGAGCTGCTTCCAGTCAAAGATATAGATACCCATAGAAGCAAGGTTGCTCTTCGGCTTCTCCGGCTTTTCTTCAAATTCATAGATCACACCGTCTTCAGTCGCGTTCATGATACCGAACCTGCTTGCTTCCCGCATGGGGACCTCGATGACTGCAATGGTGGCATCTGCCTTGTTTTCCCTATGGTAGTCCAGCATCTTAGAATAATTCATCTTGTAGATATGGTCTCCGGAGAGTACCAGGAGATACTCCGGACTATATGTATCTATAAAATCAATATTCTGTGAGATCGCATCCGCGGTTCCGCGGTATACGTCCAGATTCGCATCTGCCTTCTCACGCGGCGGCAGAACATAAACCCCGCTGCCCTTCGCATCCAGTCCCCAGCGGCGGCCCATGGATACGTAGCTGTTCAATAATACCGACTCATACTGGGTCAATACTCCGACAACGTCAATCCCGCTGTTTGCACAATTGCTCAGCGGAAAATCTACGATACGGTATTTTCCGCCGTATGAAACGGCTGGCTTGGCAACTTTATTGGTCAGATCGTGCAGCCGCGACCCTCGGCCGCCGGCTAAAATCATTGCTACCATATTATTTTGCTTCATAGTGAACCCTCTCTTTCATACATAAATAGTAACTGATTTCTATTATACAATCAATTCGATATTTTTTCTACAATTTCATGCAAAAAACACGTTAAAATATAGAAAATTTTGGTTTTTCTGCTTGAAAGAGCGTAAAAGTATTGATATTCTTTATTACAGACAGCCGTTTTTTTTATGAATTTGCAAAAAATAACTGTAAATACTACACTATATTGTAGTGTATCATTCACTAACCAAATACTTTTATGATAACAGGAGATTTTTATTATGGTCAGAATTTTCAGAACATCCCCGCCCTTCCCGTACCGCTTCGGATCTTTGTTCCGGATCTGCGGGCTGCTAATGCTTGTCTCCGAAATCTGGAAGCAGGCCTGTCTGACTTTTTTTCTGAATCACGGCTCCTATGACTGGAGATATTTTCCGTTTCAGCTCTGCAGCATCCCCATGTATATCCTCCTGCTGCTTCCGTATACAAAAACGTCCTTCCAGCGCAGGACCTGTTTCACCTTTCTTATGACCTTCGGACTGCTCGGCGGGATCGCTGTCTTTGCTGATACAAGCGGCCTTCACTATCCCCTCCCCTTATTGACCGTTCACTCCTATGCATGGCATGTACTCCTGATCGGAATCGGAATCCTGTCCGCCGCCGCTTATGATTCGGAAGGATACGCCCCCCTTTCAGAAGTTAATTCGGAAGGATCGGCTGTCTCGCGCAAAATCCGATCGGCAGATGCTGCCGTCTCTCCTGAGTCTATCTCGGCAGATGCTGCGGTTCTCCCGCAGGTCCATTCTAAGCGGAGGTCCGTCTCTCCATGCCTGCGTGATTTTACATGCGCCGCTCTTTTATATCTGGCCTGCTGTGTCGCTGCCGCTGTGATCAACCACATTTGCGGCCGCTTTGGAATCATCAATATGTTTTACATCAATCCGGCATACCGCATGGAACAGATTATATTTTACGATCTGGTTCCGCTGCTTGGCAACCTCACTGTAATCTTCTTATACATCGGCATGACCATCCTTGGAGCAGGCCTCCTGTTTCTTTTATGGAAATTGCTCCTCCGCTATGCCGCTAAATGCCGCATTCATCATTCCGGAACAGGTCGTCCCGCGTAATATTGTTGAGCCATTTTCCGCTGCGGTAATGCCTGAGTACCCATGGCCATTTTACAAATTCATCGGTACACAGAAGAAAATAGACCCACATGACCGGGAGTTTGAACACAAACGCTGCCAGGAATCCAAGAGGGACCCCATAGCACCACATGACGATCGTATCACAGATAAATCCAAATCTGCTGTCGCCTCCTGCCCGGAAGGCCCCTGCGATCAGCGTGGTATTGACTGCCGCTCCCATAATATAATATGTATTGATCCACAGCATGCATTTCAGATAATGCATAGCCTGTTCGCTCAGGGACGAAGATGCGTATGTCAGTACAACGGGCATAGCGGCCACCACGATCAACCCTCCGATCGCGCCGGAGATCACGGTCAGCTTCATAAGCTTTTTCGCACCGTCCCGTGCTTCTTCTATCTTATTTTCCCCGATTACATTTCCAAGCAGGATCCCCCCTGCATTTGCCATTCCAAAACAAAGTATGGTTCCGAAATTGCGTACCACGACGACAAAGGAATTGGCGGCAACCGCATCCGTCCCCATATGTCCCATGACGACCGAATACATTGCAAATGCCACGCTCCATACGATATCGTTTCCCAGAGCCGGCAGAGAAAGTCTTACAAAATCTTTGAACAGCAGCCGGTTTCGTACAAACAGATATCGGAGGTTCAGCTTGATGGTACTTTTGAAATAAGATACCACAAAGCAGGCAATGAGCTCGGTCAGCCTTGAAATGGACGTGGCAAGTCCCACTCCTGCCGCTCCAAGCCTGGGAGCGCCGAATAATCCGAAGATAAAGACCGCATTCAGGATGATATTGAGCGAGAAAGCAAGGATATTGAGCGCCGTACTGATGACAACCTGTTCCACACTGCGCAGGATTGCCAGGTAAACCTCCGCAATACCGCAGCACAGATAGCTGAGGCTCATAAAACGCAGATAGGAAGCGCCTACCGCGATCAGCTCCGCATCATTGGTAAAGAGCTCCATCATCATATCTGGAATGAGAAGCGCACTCCCGCAGAATGCTATGGAGATCGCCAGTGAAAAACGAAGCGCAATTCCCTCTACAACCTGAATCGCTTCCAGATTCCCTTTGCCGTAATACTGTGCGCACAATATAGTGGCTCCCGTACCCAGCCCGTAAAATACCATAAAAAGAATATTGGCATACTGAGAAGCCAGCGATACGGCGGATATGGCCGACTGACCCACATAATTCAGCATGATCACATCCGCCGAGCTGACGGCGGAACTCAGCAGATTCTGGATGATGATCGGCAGCACCAGTTTAAATATCCGTCCGTAAAAAGTCCTTTTTTCTGTTACGTTGTTCTGCAGCATTTTTATCTCCTGTCCTGTATATAAAATTTTTTCTAAGGTTTCCAAATCTTTCCTAAGTATAACCGATTTTATATACCCGTTCAAGACAGAGTCATTGATTATCTATCACGACCCTGCGCAGCCTCCACAGACACAGCAGATTGGGAAGCGCCATAAACGAATTGAACAGGTCGGACAATGTCCATACAAAGTCCAATGACAGAACTGCCCCCAGATATACGGCAAAAATATATAACATATGATACTGCCTTAATCCATTTTGTCCCCACAAATACCGGACCGCGCACTCTCCGTAAAAATTCCAGCCGATGATCGTAGCAAAAGCGAATAAGACCAATGCCGCCGACAGGACCAGGCTTCCATCTACAAACATGCCGCCTGATATCCGAAGAACAGAAAATCCCTTTTGGAGTAAACCGTCTAACTGGGAAAATGCAAGGAAACAGAGCTGGTCAGGCGAGGCATGCAAAAACAGTTCGGGATGGCTCAGCATACTGCTGACTACCGCAATTCCTGTAATCGCACACATCACTACCGTATCCCAGAATGTACCGGTCATAGATACCAGCCCCTGCTGTCTGGGTGAACCGGTACGGGCAGCTGCGGCAGCCATTGGAATAGACCCCAGTCCCGCTTCATTGGTAAACAGCCCCCGGGAGATTCCTGCCCGCATCCCGGTCATGACCGCTGTACCTGCTGCTCCGCCTATAACCGAACGCGAGGAGACTGCGGACCGTAGTATGACCAGCAGTGTTTCTGGAAGAACTCCCCGATTCAGCCAGATCAGCAGAAAGCAGCCGCCCAGATAAAAAATACTCATGAAGGGCACAAGCCATGTACAGATTTTAGCAATCTGACCTGCCCCTCCCACGATCACAACGCCTGTAAGGGCTGCCGCCGCGATTCCGATCAGCTGCGGTGATATTGCTTTCTGCTCCAGAACCGCGGCTGTAATGGAATGTGACTGTACGCTGCTTCCCATCCCCAGCGATACCAGGATCACCGAAAATGCAAACACGACCGCGGCGCTTTTCTGATGAAGCACGTGTTCCATCACATACATAGGGCCGCCCCGAAATGTACCATCCTCCTGCTTCACACGGAAGCGTACAGAAAGATAGCATTCAGCGTAACAGGTAGCGATCCCCAGCACACCGGTGATCCAGCACCAGAAAACGGCTCCCGGGCCACCGATGGCAACTGCCGTGGATATCCCGATAATATTTCCCGTTCCGATGGTTGCCGCAAGGGATGTGGCAAGTGCGGAAAAGGGCGAAACATTCCCTTCCCGGCCTGCCTTTTCCTTCTTCCGGCTTCCGGCCTCCTCCCGGCTCTCATCCGGACCGGAAATGCTGAGCCGGATTCCCATGGGAATCTTTCTCTGGATCACATGCAGGCGAACCGTAAAGTAAACATGGGTGCCCAGCAGGACCACAAGCATGGGCAGGCTCCACAGAAGTTTCTGCAGAGACTGAACAGCATCAATAATACAGGACATGAAATAACCTTCCGTGGGACCTATTGCTTCTATGTATATGAATCTTCCTTCCCGGATATGAATGACAATTTCTCCAGAAGGATATTCACATCAATGGGCTTTGAAAGAAATTCATCCATCCCGCTTTCCATTGCCCTGTCCCGGTCTTCCTTGAATGTATTGGCCGTGCAGGCGAATATCGGAATAGTCTTTGCGTCCGGCCTGTCCAGCTCCCGTATCTTTTTTGAAGCGCTGCATCCATCCATGACCGGCATCTGCATATCCATCAATATAATGTCAAATTCTCCGGGGGTGGATTCTTTAAATATGCGGACTGCCTGCTGTCCGTTTTCCGCATGGACCACCTGGAACCCCCTTTCTGTCAAAATTTCGAGCAGGATTTCCCAATTCAGCTCATTGTCCTCCGCCAGCAGGATCCGGATCCTTTTCCCGCCGCCAGGCTTCTTTTTTGTTCCCGGACAGCCGCTGCTTCGGGACATCTGCTTCCTGTAATCCGGCGTCCCTTCTGCAATGGCGGAAGGAATGACTACGGTAAATATGCTCCCCTGGCCGACCTTGCTCTCCACAAGTATCTTTCCGCCCATGGACTCTACGATCAGACGGCTTAACGGCATGCCGAGACCGGTTCCCTTTACCTCCCCGGACAACGTATTTTGTTCCTGGCTGAACAATTCGAATATCTTTTCCACAAATTCTTCGCTCATTCCGATCCCTGTGTCTTCACAGCAGTACCGCATCTCCACACGGCTTTTATCTATTCTTCTCTGACTTACCGACAGGGTGATCTGTCCGCCTGCGGGAGTGAATTTAGCGGCATTTCCGACAATGTTCATCAAGACCTGTTTGATTCGTGTTTCATCGGTTTCTATACAGGGTATGGAAATTTCCTTCTTGATCGTAAATCCCACACCCCGGTTTACAATATTGTCATGCTGCATGGACCAGACAGCGTCCAGCATGGTTTCCAGCATGACCGGTTCCATGACCAGATCCACTTTTCCGGCCTGCAGCTTAGATACATCCAGAACGTCATTTACAAGGGCGAGCAGATAGTTGGCCGTGCCGTAGGATTTTTGGATCCAATCCTTGACCTGTTCTTTTTGCTGCGCCTGTTCCACCTTGTCGATATTGAGCATCATCATATGATTCAGTCCGATCAGACCGTTGAGCGGGGTTCGTATCTCATGGCTCATATTGGATAAAAATTCACTCTGTGCCTTTGCCTTTTCCGCCGCCGTCCTTGAATTTTGACGGGATATCATGATGGCCGGCAATATCAGGAAAACGGACAGCATGATGAACACCGGCATGTTTGATGCTGTTTTATACAACTGCCAGATATAGACTCCCGCCGAAATACTAAAGCTTGTCACGCTGAGACCGGACAGGATCATACGTATTATTTTACTTTCTTTATTCATACCTCCACCTTCTATTCATATTTTCTTTCTCAGCACAGATGCGGCTCCTGCCAGTACAAAACAAAGTACAAGCCAGAATACTGCCGGACTTTTTTCCTGTTCCGTATCCTGAATCCGTGTATTTCTGGCCGGCATCGGGTCCGCATTTCTGAAAATTCTGGTAATCGGTTTCAGAACTTTCCCTGCCAGCTGCTTCTGTTCTTCGATCCTAAACGTTATCTGCTCCTTTTCCTGATTTCCCGCCAGATCCTCTGCCAGAACCAGAATCTGATAATCTCCGGGCTCCTGAAACGACCTGGTAAAAATCTGGCAATCCGCTTCCAGCTTCATTTTTTCGCGGTTTATCATGATCTCTTTCAGGTATTCCCCTTTTCCATCCACGGAAATACTGACTGCAGCCATATCCTCGTATGAACTGCCGTCTTCCACATCATAGACCCGGATCCTGGGCGGAGTATGGTCAATCTGGAACACGGCCTCCGCCGTAGCTTCGTTTCCTGCAGCATCCACAGCTTTAATCTGCAGCATCCTCACCCCTTCCTTTGTCACTTTTTTTCCTGCGGTATAGAATGCTCCATCCAGAAAAATATCATAAGAATAGTCGGTCGCATCCTGAACAACCTCTTCTTTTCCGTAATTCCACTGAAAATACGGTACATATACCCCCTGCATCTGATCTACATAGCGAATTACCGGATTGGTCTGATCTACAATGACCTGGCTGTCCTGCCTGCTCTCATGGCCTGCCCTGTCCTTTGCGGTCATATGGATGTCATAAACCCCGTCCTCTTCCAGCATAATGTCCCATTCGATCTCCTGGGGGCCGGAAAAGGGCTCCGGCTCTTTCTTTTTTTCCTCCATCAGCTCTCTCTTTTTGTCGGAGGTAACTTTCCAGACCTCCATACTTGCAGATGCAAGGTCGTTTTCTTCCTGAATCCGCATTTTGCCTTTTACAGGCTGTCCTGCGATCATATGGTCATGAATCTCATCACTTTGAATGGCAGGAGCATTCTTGTCAATATAGACCAGTCTGCTTTCTGACTGAAAATTACCTGCCCAGTCCAATACCTCGACAACTACGGGAATACCTTTTCCTCCTTCTGAAGAGATATCTACTGTAAATCCGTCCTCCATAGATATGATTCCCGTTTGGTATCCATTTTCCCGATGTACCGTGACCTCTCCTCCGACATAGCATTTCAGGCACTGGATCCCGGAGCTCAAGTCCGGATCCGAAACTTTTACATTCACTCTCAACGGATCCGAGCGCCAGGCATCTATCTTTCCCTCCGCTTCAATCCGGATGTCCGGAGGCTGTCTCTCACAGAGGAGCACTGCCGACATTCCAGATTCTGACCGGTTCCCGGCTTTATCCACGGCATAGGCCTCTACCCTTCCATGGAATCCCGGATTCAGTATGAGGCTGCCGCTGTCTCCTGTCAGCGTTTCTGCAGCCCCATCCCCTGTCCTGTAGTAAATCGCTTCCATACCGCTTCCCTCATCCGTGCTTTTCAATGTCAGTTCTATAGGTTCGTTTGTCAGGATGGAATCGTCCCTGATTGCCCTGTTGTACAAAAAATGAACCTTTGACGGCTTTTTCGTATCGATCAGAAAATAGATTTCTTTTTCAAAAACGGTCTCCGGTTCGGCCGGCGGCAGGAAATCATTTTTCGGTGTATCATCTTTTGAAAAATCATCCTCTGCATCTTTCTCAGCCTTTTCCACTGATCCATTTTCTGCCAAACCGGCTCCTTCTGTTCCATCCATGTCAGTTCTGCTATCTCCTGAACTGCTTTCTCCAGCATCACTTCCTTCCAATTCATTTTCTCCTGTTCCGCTTCCTCCTGTTCCGTTTCCTTCTTCTCCATTTTCATCCGGTCCGCTGAGATCCTTTTCCATCCATACACGAAGTACATTTCTTCCATCTTTGAAATCTTCTTTTCCAAGATAAACGCTTTCTTGGTCCTGGCCTTCCATCAGCTCTAAACTGCCCGTTTTTTTACTGTTGTCTGCTGATAAAAATTCATATTTGGTAACCGCATCCGCCTGTTTATGGATAATACGTACTTCCGGAGCCGCTTTATAATAGCCCTGATTGCCGTCTGCCTCTTCGTAAAGAATCTCCGGCATGTGGAGGTCTTCCATTGACCGTCTCTGTTCTCTGATTTCCTGCCCTGCATAGGCTGTAACCGCATATACTGAGAGAAGTACCGCAGTACCTGTTCCCAGCAGATGCATCTTTATCCTCATCTATAGTTCCTCCTTTGTCCTGTACCATTTGCGCAGCATGTTATTTTGCGTCAATTTCCGGATTGTCTGCTTCTTCTGCCTTCTGATCATTTTCCAGAAGTTCTAAATTCGGATAAAAACCTTCCAGAATCTCCAGTTCCTTCCTACGTTCTTCCTTTGTCATAGCTTCCATTCCTGCCAGAACCTCCAGAGACTTTTCTGCCAGCGCCTCCGAATCCGGAATGCGCGACAGAGCCTCCTTAGCTGTCTCTAGCGCAATCTCTCTGCTCTGTTCCATTTCCAACGTGATCCGCCTGAGATATGCGGCTTCCAGCAGTTCTTTCCGTATCTCTGTCCCGCACAATTCCTGATAGGCATCCAAAGCCTGCTCCTTCATCTCCTCCCGGTCATATGCAGCGGCCAGGTAACGGAACAATTCCCTTTTCAGTGCTTCTCCCTGCTCAATGATCTCCTGGTTGTCCGATGTTGTATTCTGAAATACATATTCCTGCAGGGAATCCACATTTTCTTCCAGTTCTTTCATTCCATCCTGCGGATACTCCCGGTTTCCCTGTTCTTTAAAATCCGGCTTTTTTATTTCCTGTCTTGTGTTCTCTTCTTTGTCATCCTGTATGCTCCTTTCCATTTCCTGACTTTCCAGTTTCATCTTTTCCTGCCCCTCTGGCCCCATCTCTGTCCAGTTCTGGTCCTGTTCCTCTGATTTCCTGTTTTTCATAAAATTTAGCAATAATACTGCAAGAATTCCTGCTATGATCAGCAGCAATATCCGCCATTTCTTCCATTCCTTTTTCTGCTCTTTTTTCCCTGGTTTCCGGTTTCGGCCGCGGAGGGACGGAAGTTCTTTATGAACCTGTTTTAAATCTTCATATTGTTTTTTTGAATTTTTACAAAGACATTTGTCAATGATCTTTTCCAGCCGGTTTTCCTCCCGGCTTGTTAATGAAGGCTCAACATGTACGTTAGCCAGTATGAATTGTATGGTCTTGGCATAACCATATAGATCCAGGGAAATTCTTGTATTTTCCCTGATGTGAACGATTGGTTTTACAAAATGTTCCCGCATGGCCCGCTTCTGCATATTCCGCAGGACAAATTCATTGCTTTCTGCTTTCAGATCCAATAATAGTAGCTTTCCTTCTGCTGTCACAAGCACGCTGTATGGATTCACATAGCGGTATCCCTGATTACTGAAACATTTGTGAAAGTGTTCAAGCTGGCAGAGAAGTTCTCTCATCCACTCAAACAGAAGTGCTTTTTCCATTTCCTTACAGCGTTTCAGCCTGTAGATCAGCAGTTCTCCCTGTATATAGTCCATTGCAGGCCGGCAACGTCCTCCATGTTCTATAAACTTTAAAACGTCATAATGATCTTGAATTGATAAATCCACCCCTTTCTGTATGATTTGTACTCGCTTTTCTTTAAAAAATTGAAAACTATAACCAGAACCGATCTTGATAAAACAGATTTCACATGATTTGGATTCAGAGTAATAGTATGATACTTTATTTTTGGCAAAATTGCAAGCCATTTTGTATTTTTCATCTTTTATTCACAAAATCTTGTTAAGTCCGCCCGCATTGCAACCTCCACACCGATTTCCTGCTTTCTCTTTAAATCCTTTTTCTGATTCGTGATAAATGAATCGACCGCATCAATCTCATACTTACGGGAGACTTTGCAGCCTGTTCCAATATTCTGGATGTGTTCGAGTGTTTCTGTTTCTCTGTCAATAATCAGATGCTCTGTATAATCCCATGTAATAAACTCCCAGTTTACGCCTTCCGGTCTTTGCTCTGACTTGATTTTTGTTACTCTATGATAGTCAAGTGTAATTTTGTTTATCATATCTGGTTTGCAGTTTCCGTCAAACACATACAAATCATCCATGCCAACGGTATCACGCACAAGGTCTGATAAATTCGTACCTTCGTAATCAAAATCAGCACACAGCGAGCCGCGGAACTTATAGGTTTTTCCTTCAGTGTTGGTCAATTCCATTACCCAATCACCAATATCTGTAGCGAAAATCTCATTATACTCCTTGCCAAAATAAACCTCAATCGCATCAAACAATCTGCCGGCATTTGCCTTTTCGATTTTAAAACTCTTGCTCCTGGTAAGGTGCTGTTCCACCTCTTTTTCCGGCTCTGGCATAGGTCCATAACAGATATAATTTTCCCCTGCATACGAGTGAAAATATCCTGCGGACGGTTATTGCTGCTTCCTCGTCCACTAGCCAGCATGTTTTTTTCGTCTGGATTCCGCAAATATCCATAGGGCGGCGCTCCTAAATGCTCGCCTGCAAGCCCTTTCGCTTTTCTTGTCGGGAGACTATTTTTAAATTTGCTTAGTTGATAGAGTTTGTTTAAAGATTTATAATTAATACATAGATAGCTTGCAACCTTGGGGGAAGGGTAAGTTCTGGACAAATGCTTGAAATTATCAGATTACAACAGGCTATACTTTTGGTAGACTCCTATAAAAAGCATTTTTTATACTTCTCTACCGTTGGTAGGTGTTCATTTTATGCTGCATTTGTATAATAAATTATGGAAGGAGGATTTATAATGAATCAAATAAAGATAGGTGCATTCATTTCTGATTGCCGTAAGGCAAAAGGATGGACACAAAATCAACTGGGGGAAAAATTGGGAATTACAGATAAAGCTGTATCAAAATGGGAAACAGGTAGGTCGATGCCAGACTTATCTTTGTTTATGCCTTTATGCAATCTTTTGGAGATTACATTAAATGAATTATTAGTAGGAGAACATATTTCAGAAGAAAATCTGAAAGAAAAAACAGATGAGATACTTTTGGAAGTAATCACAAATTGGCTAGGGAATGACAAATGGGAATTAAGAGAGGACGACATTGAAGCTAAGAATGTATTAGAAGTGCGAAATGTTTCAAAAATTTATAACACAGAAAATATATCGACTTTAGCCGTAGATAGTGTTAGCTTTCAAATTCCATATGGGAGTTTTGTAGGTATTATGGGAGCATCTGGTTCTGGAAAAACAACTCTGCTGAATCTAATTGCAACGATAGATACTCCGACAAATGGAACGATTGAAATTAATGGACAGGATATTGTAGATTTATCTGAAATAGATAAAGCAAAGTTTCGGAGGGAGCATTTGGGGTTTATTTTTCAAGAATATAATTTACTTGAGACATTGACAATTTATGAGAATATCGCTTTAGCTTTGACAATAAAGGAAGTTCCAAAGAATAAGATCAAACAAATTGTCCTTAATTTATCGGAAAGACTTGATATATCCACTATATTGAATAAATTTCCTTATGAGGTATCAGGTGGTCAAAGACAACGATGTGCCTGTGCAAGGGCAGTTTCAGTAAATCCAGACATAATACTTGCAGACGAGCCAACAGGAGCTTTAGATTCCAATGCCGCCAAACAACTCTTGGATACTTTTACTATGCTCCGTAATGATTATGGAGCAACAATTTTAATGGTTACACATGATGTCCTGTCAGCCAGTTACTGCGACCAAATATTATTTATGAAAGATGGAAAGATAAAAACAGTGCTGAATCGGAAGCAAGAAAGCAAGCAGGCTTTTTTCACAAGTATTTTAGAAAAGATGGCATGGATTGCGGGGGATGAAAATAATGTACTTTAAACTATCAATTCGTAATGCAAAGCGTTCTATCGTAAATTATCTTTTATATATTACGACAATGACAATTTTATTATCAATTATGGAAGTATCCAACTGTATTGCCATTGTAGGGAAATTAGTCGGTTTCCAAACAATTTCTTTACCGATTTTAATAACTTTACTTTTGGGAATATTGGTCGGATACATTGATTCCTTCATATTGAAACAACGTGCAAAAGAGTTTGCCAACTACTTACTGTTGGGAATGGAAAAAAGCAAATTGTCTCTTATGTTTCTGTGTGAATTTCTAATAATAGGGATTGCTTGCTTTATAGCAGGGGTATTGATCGGATTTGGTATATATGCTGTACTTTGTATTGCAGTGTTGCATAAAGAAAATGAAATGAATATTTCACTTTTTGGATGGAGTATATTACAGACATTTTTCTATTTTTGTTTGGTTGAATGTCTTGGCGCATTTCGTAAAAAGAATATTATTGATAAATTGCAAATAAGGGAATTGATTTGCGAAAAAAACCGTAATCAAAAAATCCGTAACAGTAATACCTATAAGAGATGGGGAATCGTCTTTATCATTGATTTAGTATGCTTAATAGGACTTTTATGTGCGATAGTTTTTTTGCCCAAATATATTGCTTTCCCAATTTTATCTTTTATTGCGATTCCTTTATTGAGTTCTATTTTTATTTTTTACAAATGGTTATTTGGGTATTTATACGCAATAAGGCAGGAACAGCCCAATTCTCTATATCATAAAAATCGGCTTTATATGATTGGGCAAATAACATCGAGTTTAAAAACAAGTGCTATTATTAATATTATTTTGTGCATATGCTTATTGTTTTCAGCGATGTCTTTCTTTTGCGGGGTAATTATACTTCAACCGTGTATTCATTTATTTGATACGGATAGCCAACAATGGATGGGTGTTTTGCAGATAAGCCTTTGTCTTATTTTTATTGTTATATATTTTTCAGTTTTGTCTTTGCAGCAGATTGTAGAATTAGAACGGGAATCAAAAGGCATTAAGGTATTGTCTTATATTGGAAAAAGCAATAAACAAATAAAGGAATTAATAAAAAAGCAGATTGCAGGCAAATTGCTTATGCCGATGCTTATGACACTTTTGGTTTTGCTTTTTAGTATTCCATTGGTAAATCTGAAATTAAATTTGCTATTGCCTATCGTCATGCACAATATTCTTTTGAGAGCTGTTTTCTGTTTTGAAATATGTTTCCTGCTTTTTTATGTTTGCTATTTTTTTGTGGTATATACCATAAGCAAGCAATATGTGGGGATTGCTAATTATAGAAAGTCCTGTTGAAAAATACATTTTTTTATAAAGGAGTTTGAAAAGATAACATAGACAGCCAAATGCATCCAGGTGATTCAGTTTCGCTGTTTCTACCAATGTATATACGATGCCGCTGGATCAGGAATTTTTCAAGCATCACGCGCTTTTCTTCTTTGTTTCAGGGGCGCCCAAAGGGCACCCCATTATGGCCATTCGGCCGTTTCACAAGGTATACCCAAGGGCATCCCATCATGGCCATTCGGCCGTTTCACAAGGTATACTCACGGTGCTGAAGCCGGCACTTCCTTCGTCGCTACTATGTCAACCCCTGTCCCGGCAATATCCGCCGCGATCACGTCTCCGATATGCACCGGTGCTTTAACGCAGACGCCCCTGAGGCTGTCCACACACTCCGCCATCTTACCCTTTGGGATGTCAGATTTCGTTTTCACGGAAACCATTTCCAACGTACCCCCTTCTACCATAACGGTAGAGGTCACGATCCGGGTCGGATTGGTCACTTCTTTTCTGGCATAATCTTCCCCTCGCTTACAGGTATGGCCTGTCACGCCGGTAATCCCGCCTTTCCCATCCATTTCTACTGTCACAGCACACCCCATGGGGCAGCCGATACAGGTCAGCTCTGTCTTATTCATCTCTTATGCCTCCTCAATCTTCACGGTAATCTGTGCAAGCCCCTCATGCTCCTGAAGCTGCTCTTTTTTCAGCAGGATCTCCTCCATCTCTCCCGGAGCCATCACCGGGCGCTTTCTGTGGATGATCCGCTCCTCGTCCAGATACACACTGACATAGCATTTGGAGTAAACTGCACCCACACGAAAACGGACCTTCAGCTGTTCCTCCATTTTTTCCACTCGGATATTCGCCGGAACCGTATAGCGTACACCCGATGTCGGGATGATTGGAATCACTTTTTCGCCGGAATCTGTATCTGTATTTCCAAGAATATATTTCGCCGCATTCTTTCCTGCCGCCGCCGCTTCCTCTGACACGAAATCTACCAGATCATGGACATGCAGCACATTTCCGCAGGCAAATACTCCGGGGATATTGGTTTCCAGGCTTTCGTTCACGACCGGTCCGCTGGTCACCGCAGACAGTTCCACGCCTGCTTCCTTGGACAGTTCGTTTTCCGGGATCAGTCCGACCGAGAGCAGCAGGGTATCACAGGAATAATATTCTTCGGTCCCCGGAATCGGTTTTCCTCTTCCGTCTACCTGTGCCAGCGTGATGCCCTTTACCCGGTCCTTTCCGTCGATGTCAATGACCGTATGACTGAGTTTCAACGGAATCCCGAAATCGTCCAGACACTGCACGATGTTTCGTTTCAGACCGCCGGAATAAGGCATCAGTTCCGCTACCACCTTGACCTTTGCACCTTCCAGTGTCATCCGCCTTGCCATGATCAGGCCGATATCACCGGAACCAAGGATCACGACCTCCCGGCCGGGCATAAAGCCCTCCATATTAACCAGACGCTGTGCCGTTCCCGCGGAGTAGATCCCTGCCGGGCGGCCGCCCGGGATGTTCAAAGCACCGCGGGGCCGTTCCCTGCAGCCCATGGCTAGAATGACTGCTCGGGCCTGAAGCACCTGCAGGCCCTCCTCCCGGTTCATAATGGTGACCTTCTTATCCTCGGAAATGTCCATCACCATGGTATTTAATTTATAGGGAATATCCAGTTCCTTCACACGGTCAATAAACCGCTGCGCATATTCGGGACCGGTCAGTTCCTCCTTGAAGGTATGAAGGCCGAATCCATTGTGAATGCACTGGTTCAGAATCCCTCCCAGTTCCTTGTCACGCTCCAGTATGATCATATTTTCAATGCCGTTTTTTCTGGCTGCTTCCGCTGCGGCAAGACCGGCCGGACCGCCGCCTACGATCACCAGATCGTAATTCTTCTGCATGATTTTTTCCTCCTGATATTTCAATCACAGCATACTTAAGGTCACTCTGCTGTTTCAAACAGTTATTAAATATCTTTATTTTTTCCTACGATCAATCCGGAGCCTTTTCCGCATTTCGTAATTTCCGACATGTTCATATCCAGCTCTCTTGCCAGGATCTCCATAGTCCTGGGCGAACAGAAACCAGACTGACATCTTCCCATTCCCGCACGGGTACGGCGTTTCACACCGTCCAGCGACCTCGCTCCCAGAGGTCTGCGGATTGCGTCCAGAATTTCTCCTTCTGTCACCTTTTCACAGCGGCAGATGATATTTCCGTAAGCCGGATTCTCCTTGATCAAAGTATCCTGTTCCTCGGCGGATAATGTTTTTGGATCCAGGATTCCTTTTCTGGTTGATTTATAGTCTGCCTTTTCAGACGGATGCAGGATATTTACCACAATATCTTTTACGTATTCCCCGACTGCCGGTGAGCTTGCCAGCCCCGGAGACTCAATTCCGGCACAGTCCACAAAGCCTTTTGCGTCTTTGAGTTCTTCTATGATAAATTCACCCCCGTCCTCGTGGGCACGCAGTCCCGCGAAGGATGTGATGACCTGGCGCATGGGGATATTTTTTACAGACATCGCGGATTTGCTGATCACCTGATCCAGCCCATCCCGGGTCGTAGCCGTTGATTCTCTGTCTTCCTGCTCGATGGCTGTGGGACCGACGATGATATTTCCATGAACCGTCGGAGACACCAGCACTCCCTTGCCGTATTTTCCAGGCAGCTGGAAAATGGTCCGGGATACCAGATTGCCTGCAGTCTTGTCCAGCAGGCAGTAATCCCCCCGCCGGGGCGTGATATGGATATGGTCCGCGCTTACCATATTGTGGAACTTATCCGCATGGATACCGGCCGCATTGACCACCACCTTTGTCTCCATGGAACCGTTGTCCGTAAGCAGACGATAGCCTCTGTCGATTTTTTCGATCTTTTGTACTTCCGTGTCAAATCGAAATTCCACACCGTTTTCGCAGGCATTTTCCGCATACGCAATATTCAGCAGAAAGGGGCAGATCACCCCGGCGCTGGGCGCCCAAAGGGCTGCTTTCACATCATCAGCCAAATTAGGTTCCATAGCATGGACTTCTTCTTCCGTCAGGATCTTCAGTCCTTCCACTCCATTCGCAATGCCCTGATCATACAGTTCCTGCAAAAGTTCCTGGTCCTCCTCCTCCCGGCAGACTACCAGGGAACCGCAGGGACTAAACGGCACATCCAGGTCCTTCACTACCTGGGGCATCATTTTGTTGCCCCGTACATTCAGCTTTGCCATCAGGGAACCTGGTTTTGCGTCGTAGCCTGCATGTACGATCGCACTGTTTGCCTTTGACGTGCCGCAGCATACATCCTCCGCCTTCTCCACTACACAGATCTTCAGATCGTATGCGGACAAAGCTCTTGCAGATGCGGCGCCGGACACTCCCGCACCGATAATCACAACATCATACATTTTCTTTCCCTCCATCATTTCAAGGCACATTGCAGACTCGTGGGCTTGTTTTAAAGCCCTGCTTTCAGAACAAAAAGGGGTCCTGAGCAAATAAAAACAAAAAGCCAGATGAAGAATAGACATATTCGTATATGTCTGCTTCCTTCACCTGACCTTATCTCTTCGCTCAAAGCCTGAATGAACCTTACTTATGAAACCGTAACTATCCCGCCCGGGAAACTCCTGTAAGCGGAACGTCACATCATTAAATCAACTGAGTTTATTTTAACACGTAATACGTGTAATTACAAGTTATGATTTTTGTTTTTTCATTTTTCGAGATTTTCTGTTACAGTTCACACGGCGTCCGGCCAATAAACTAACATTTTCTTGGCTACTGTTTACGTCGCCCTATATTTTCTGCATGGATTTTACTATTGCATTTCGTAAAATGCCGTACTACACTAAAGGCAGCGTTATTACTGGAAATCATTGAACAGGACGGTATCGTTTACAGTTATACGGCGCTCTGTTTTGTATGTACAGATGTAAGTACAGCCAGTGATCAAGACGATGTACCAGAAAAAAGAACATATGGAGGCGCATATCTATGGTAGCAAAAGAGGAAATCAAAGAAATCATTGAGGACACCCCTGTCATCATGGCCGTGAAGGACTGGGCCGGCGTCCGACAGTGTATCGGCCAGGAATCAAAAGTTGTTTTTATCCTGTTCGGAGATATCTGCAACATTGATGAAATCGTAAAAATAGTCAAAGATGCCGGAAAACTCGCGATCGTACACATGGATCTGATTACCGGCCTGGGAAATAAAGAGATTTCCGTGGATTATATCCGTAAATCCACGGAAGCCGATGGAATCATTTCCACAAAACCGGCCATGATCAAGCGTGGAAAGGAACTGGACTTGTTTACGATCCTGCGGTTCTTTTTGCTGGATTCCATAGCTCTGGAAAATGTAATGAAACAGGACGGTTCCTTTGCGGATATGATCGAAATCCTGCCAGGAATCATGCCAAAGGTGACCCGGTGCGTCACAGAAAGCCTTTCCATTCCTGTCATATGCGGAGGGCTGATCTCGGATAAGGAGGATATCATCAACGCGCTGAGTGCCGGGGCGGTAGCTATTTCTACTACCAATCCGGTTGCATGGGCGATGTAAAGGAAACGTGGACTTTTTAGTTTTTGGTTACTGTTCACCCCTCACCGGGTGCTCACAGCAACCAGTTTTTGTCTATTTTCCACAATTTTTAATTCTAACCCTTGACTTTTTTATCAAAAATGTTATACTAAGGTTAGTTTTTCCGATTTGAGAGAATGAGACTGCAGGAAGACAATAGACATAGGTCTAGGTGTTCTGCGGTCTTTTTTTGTTCTCATTTCTAAATTTATGCCTGGAAAAGGAGGGGATACATATTCGTTTTAACAAATCATTCAAAAAGGAGGGGTATCAAATTATTGACCTGATGGTCAGAGAAAAGTGAAGCTGGTTAAAGCAAAGTCAAAGCTCCTGCAGCAAGCTGCGGGGTATTTGACCCTCGCGGCAGTCGCCAAATACCCATGCAAGCATGGCTACTTGGCTCGTTGCTTCGCGGGAATAAAAGTGAGATAGAAAGGAACGATGATCTTAAAAAATACAAATGACGGGAGGAGAATACATGTCAACATCTAAGTCATCAAAAATGGAACGCTGGATTATTTTATTTGTAGTAGCGCTTGTGGGAGGGATCATCACCAAACTTCCCTACATTAAAGACAGTTATTATTCGGCATTGAGAGCGGCTATGGGATTGACAAACACACAGTTTGCTTTCCTGCTGACCGCCTATGGAATCATGAATACGATTGTTTATATTCCCGGCGGTTTTCTGGCGGATCGCTTTTCGCCAAAATTATTGGTCGTGATTTCTTGTTTCGGAACAGGATTAGCAGGTATCTGGTACTCCTTCCTGCCACCTTATCCCTATCTGGTTGCCATCCATGCAGCATTCGGTATCACGACCGTATTCACATTCTGGGCAGCTATGGTAAAGATTACAAACAATCTGGGGTCCGGTGATGAGCAGGGAAAAATGTTTGGTCTTCTGGAAGGAGGACGCGGACTGATCGGAACCGTGGTGGCGCTGGGATCCGTATGGGTGTTTGAACGATTTGCCAATGAAGTAGCGGGAGTACGCGGAACGATCATGTATTACAGTATCGCAATGATGATCGCCGGTGTTCTGTCTATTATCTTTATCAAAGATCCTGCAAAATTAGGAGCAGTAGAGGATGACGGATCAAAGCAGAAATGGAGCGATTTCAAAATCGTAATGAAGATTCCCCGTGTATGGCTTTGCGGTATCGTAGTAGCATGTAATTATATGGCAGTGATCTTGTTCGGATACATTACCCCCTATCTGACAGATATTTACGGCGTATCAAATTCCGGAGCGGCTCTCCTTAGTGTTTTTCGTTCCTATGTATTGATGTTTGTCGCATCCCTGCTGGCCGGCGCTATAGCTGACAAACTGAAAAGCGTGATCCGGTTCTGGTGCTACGGATATGTAGGAATGGCGATATTCTCGTTTGGCTATCTGCTGATTCCGAAAAACCACAGTCTTGTATGGGTAGTAGTCATTAACTTTGTTTTGCATGGTATGTTCCTGCTGGCTGTAAAAGCGCTGTATTTTGCACCGATTGATGAAATGTATATTGGCAAAAAGCTTGCCGGTACAGCTTCCGGTATTATATCGATCGTGGGATATTCTCCGGAAATGTTCGGCTATACCCTGGCTGGATCGCTTATGGATAACAATCCTGGTGTAGCAGGATTTAATATGATCTTTATTGCTACAGGCATTTTCTCTATTCTTGGAATTATCGGTGTGGTTTTATTGAAGAAGTCAAATGATAATTACGGAAAAATGCTTGCACAGAAGGAGCAGAAAGCGTAAAGGACAAGAATTAAAAAAATTTTATAAAAACAGAACTAAATCATGAGAGGAGAAGATTCAAATGTTACAGACATCCATTAATACAGATTATAATAATGATATCCCCCAGTGGCCGGAAATCGAACATCAGTTAAAGTGCATCGCGGACGCGAAATTCACCCATACCTCCTGGATTCATGACTGGGATGGCGATTATATGTATAGTCTTACGGAAATGAAATATGCCCGTGATCTCGTGAACGGATATGGCCTGATCGCACATACGCATCACGCGTCTGAAGGTTCCAAGGGCGGTTCCATCGTTGGAGATAAGATTATTCCAGATCCGGGAGAGAGATGCCCGAATATCCGGAAGGATTATTCCAGCCCGAACAAATACTTAAGAGAAGCCGGCGTAGATCTTCTGAAAAACCGGATTGAACTGTGCAGACATCTTGGTGCAAATACGATGGTGCTGCATATGTCTCTTCCGTATGCTCTGCTTCAAAGATCTCCTCAGGATAAAGAAGATTATTATGCAGAGGTATATAAGTCCTTTGATGAAGTACAGCCCCATGCAAAGGACGCCGGCGTGAGGATCGCTCTGGAGAATCTTCTGTTCAGCACACCGGAGCTGGAAATGGAAAAGTTTGACAGAATGTTTGACCGCTACGATAAGGACTTCATGGGAATGTGCTATGATTCCGGACATGCAAGCGTTCTGTTCCTGGATAATTTCTATGAATTGCTGGAGAAACATCATGACAGGCTGTATGCGACTCATCTTCAGGACACAAGTTCCAGGGCAAAGGAAGATTGGAAGGATGACGTTGCCGCACTCCGCGGAGATAAGCACTGGATTCCTTTCACAGGTGTTGTAGACTGGGATAAGGTTGCTTACTGGGTTGCCCGTTCTCCGATCGATCTTCCGGCAGACTTTGAGGTTTGTCTGCAGTACGGAACCAAATATGACAATCTGGAAAAAGAAATGGATGATCTGGCTAAAGCGCATGCAGCGGCAGAGCGGTTCCAGCAGATGGTACTTGACGAGAAAGCAAAGATAAAGTAATGGCATATGAGGAAAGTATGGAAGGAAATTGATAAATATGTTTATTTTATCACAGTGATACTGATCATATTAATCGTGGTCACTGTGGCCATATGGCCTGATGTGTTTGCAGGCTGGATCGGCGCGATCTATAATGTGGTTATAAAGAAGTTCGGCTGGATGTATATTTTTATGAACCTTTGCTGTTTCGCTCTGTTTTTCTATATTATCTTTGGAAGATACGGAAATATCAAGCTGGGCGGCGATGAGGAAAAGCCTCGGTTCTCTACCTTCAGCTGGGCGGCAATGATCTTTGCATCAGGGGCCGGATCAAGTGTGATCATCCTTGGCTTTGCGGAACCTGTATACTACCTGACCAACACGCCATTCCATATTGAGCCGATGTCGGAAGAAGCGTTTGAATATGCGCATATGTACGGGCAGTTCCACTGGGGCCTGAGCGCCTGGGCTTTCTATGTTCCTGCCATCGTTGCGCTTTGTTATATGCTCTATAAGAGGGAAAGCCGGGACATTAAGTTTTCTAATGCCCTGGTTCCCCTCCTGGGGAGCAGGTTTCCAAAAAGCCCGCTGGGTAAGCTGATCGATATTATCGTCGCATTCGGAATCGTTGCATCCATTACCACTTCGCTTGGCCTGGCCGTACCGGTTATGAGCAAACTGATATCCAGTGCAACGGGTATTCCGGAAAGTATCTATATGAATATCTTCGTATTTGCGGTCTGGTTTTTCATTTTCGGATGGAGTGTATTTCGGGGATTAGATAAAGGAATCCGTCAGCTGACCAATGTAAATATGGCTTTGATTTTTGGATTTCTTGCAATATTTATTTTATGTACCCCTATTGGAGAAATTTTTGGTATGGAGATCAACAGTCTGGGCCTCTATATAAGCCAGCTTCCGCGCGTCATGTGCTATACGGATCCTTTCGGGGATAAGGCATTTTTGAACGAATGGACGATTTTCTACTGGGCCTGGTGGCTGACCTTTGTGCCGATCATGGGCATGTTTATTGCAAAGGTCTCAAGAGGCAGGACACTGAAACAGGTGATCACAGGCCAGATGATTTGGGGAACTTTAGGATGCTGTACATTTTTGGGCATTCTGGGAGGCTATTCACTCTACCTGCAGAAGAACGGCATTGTAGACCTGGTAAGCATTCTACAGACAGAAGGCAATGAAGGGGTGGTTCTGGCGATCCTGGATACACTTCCTTTCAGCAAGCCGATCATCATTTTTGTGATCATACTTTGTTTTGTATTCCTGGCGACCACCATCGATTCAACAGCATTGGTGTTAGGTACGGCGACGTCAGACAAACTAGATCCGGATCAAGATCCACACTTATACAATCGTTTCAGCTGGGCTATTATGATTTTTGCGCTGTCAATCGCGCTTTCCATGAGCGGCGGATTGAGCCTGATACAAAAATTTGCGATCGTGCTTGGATTTCCAATGATCTTTGTAGTGATTTTGATCAGCATGTCTGCTTTAAAAGCCATGCGTGAGGATTATGCGGACAGGCATTTAAAATAGATCCTTTGATGTATACCCTTCGGGGCGCACGGACTCTGTCCGGTAGGATAATAGAACGGAAAACAGAAAGCAACATTCGGAATAAAAAGGGCAGATACACAGAGCTGCCGGAGAATGACATTTCTCTACAATATATCATACTAATGCCTGGTAAGTCACATGGTATATTGCAGATGAACTGTCATTCTCCGGCAGCCCTTTTTGGATACTGTCTATTTACATGTTCTGATTGATACACAAATGAAGTGTTTTTCTTTTTCCGTCATAAACCAGGAAACGATCTTCAAATTCCTTTCTCATATCAATGTATACGTCTTTTTCATACTGTTCCGCGATACGGATGATGTCGTCATATGGCACGGCAGCAACGGAAAATTCTCTGCCGATCCGCACCGCGGCGTATCTTCTTCCATATTCCTCGCAGTCTTCCGGATCTGTGAATACCAGGAGTACGTCCTGATCATACAGTACGCCGTCTATGGTGAATCGGAGAAACAGCGCTTCATCCTTAGGATGCACTGTAAAAAGGCTTCTGGACTGTAAAAGGCTTTTGATGCAGTCCCAGTCTTTTTGGAGGCGTCTGGGCTGGTTGAGGATTGATTTGATGGTTCTGATCTCCTGGGGGGAGAAGGGCTGCTTTTGCGACGATGGCTGGGTTGTTTCGTGGATATCCATACAATGTATCTCCCTTTTGCGTGTGATTTTTATTGTAGCAGGGTTAGGATACCATGGTTATGCCGGGATGTCAATGCGCGGAGGATTCCACACACCTCAGCTTCCGGTCCAGTTCCTCCCACTCTTCCCTGGGCAGACTTGTAAACGGCCCGTTCATGAGTTCTTCCAGTGTAAACAGTTCCTTTTCAAACGGAATATTCTTGAACCGGCACAGATAATCTTCTTCCAATATCTTCCTGGTCTCAGCATTTTCCATCAGCTCTTCCACAGGGGAATCAATGCTGTAAACCTTCCGGTAAGGCTTCGTCGGTTCATATTCAAAAACATACGTCCCCGTTTCCGCTTCCACCGTAACACTGCTTCCGGTCTGCGTGATTCTGCGGATTCCGCTACTTTCGCTGATCTCATTTACATCCGCATCCGGCAGCACGATCTCTGCCTCTGCGTCAAACGGCACGGTCACAATAATCTTTAACTTCTTTCCGTCAATGGTCCAGGAGCTCTTGATCATTCCCGCCGCCGACCTGAGACACCCCTTTGCCCAGGAAATCTGATAATTGGGCAGAGGCGCAACCTGGAATTTCTTAAACCCGGCCCCCTCCTCCATGGGCTTGATCCCAAGCATATTGCGGTACATCCATTCCACAATGGAGCCGTATGCATAATGATTCAGAGAGTTCATCTCCGTCCCGCTGATCTTTCCGTCCGGGAGCACGGAATTCCACCGCTCCCACACAGTCGTTGCGCCCATCAGCACTTCATAAAGCCACCCCGGGAATCCCTTTTCCAGAAGCAGATGATATGCCAGGTCGTTCATACCGTTCTCGGACAGCATCCGGCACAGGTACGGCGTTCCCACAAACCCTGTATTCAGATGATAACGGTTCTTTTTCAGTTTATTCAGAAGCCCCCTGCAAACTTTTTCGTAGGCAAAGTCCGGCGTCAGGCCCATATACAGAACTATCACATATGCGGTCATAGTATCCACGCTCAGATTCCCTGCCGGAGTAAAATATTCCCGGATAAATGCATTTCGGATTTCTTCCGCAAGTGTTCCGTAAGCTTCCGCATCTGCTTCCTTTTCCAGGATCTTCGCTGTCTTTGCCACAATGGTCGCGGAATGATAGTAATACCCGGATGCGATCAGGTGCGGGTCGGTCGCCCCGTACACGCCGCCATCTACATTTCCGTCCAGGGCCAGCCAGTCGCCGTAATGAAAGCCGCTCTGCCACAGGCGCTTGCCGCCGTATTTGTCATCCTCGCCCTTCATATAATCCACCCAGGCCTTCATGCTGCCGTACTGGCGCTGCAGGATGCCTTTGTCTCCGTAATGCAGGTAGACATTCCAGGGGATCACAGTGGCCGCCTCGCCCCATGCGGTGGAAGCGTCGCCGGGATAGTTCGCCACCGGAACCACATCGGGAACACTGCCGTTCAGTTTCTGCTGCTCCGCGTAGATATCCTTGCCGTATTTTGTGTAAAATGCATATGTATCCATGTTGAAGCAGGCAGTTCCGCTGAAGATCTGTGCATCCCCCGTCCATCCGTAGCGCTCATCCCTTTGAGGGCAATCCGTAGGCACATCCACAAAATTGCCTTTCTGTCCCCACTTTGCATTGTGGATCAGCTGGTTGACCAACGGATCAGAGGTCTCGATATCCCCCAGTTCCTCCATTTCGGAGTGGATGACCAGCCCCTGGAAATCATTCACATCAGGCTTCCCTTCCCATCCGGTGATCTTGACGAAACGGTAGCCGTAAAATGTAAAATGCTGCCGTACATCGCACACATTTCCATCTGCAATATAAGTAAATTCCGCCTTTGCAGTCCGCAGATTGTCATTGTAAAAGTTCCCGTCCTGCAGGATCTCGCCGAACTGGAAATACAGCTTCGTGCCCTTCGGCGCCTCACAGTGAAAGCCCAGCCAGCCCACCATGTTCTGTCCCATATCCAGCACCATTTCCCCGGCGGGGGTATGGATCAGTTCCACAGGCGTGATCCGCTCATGAATCTTGATGGGCGGGCTCAGCCGGGGCGCAAGCTTTCCCTTGTCCAGATCTGTCTTTTCCACCGGGAAGGTCTCGCTGATATCCAAAGTCGCGTCATACACCTCTCCCGGATAAATGCCGCTGGACACCACCCTGCTTTTTCTGGCCTGCCAGGTAGAATCCGTAGTGATTACTTCGGTTGTCCCGTCCTCGTAGGAAATGTGGAGCTCACCGATGCATGCAAGGCGGTCCCCATAGTTTTCACTGGTCTGGCGGAGGCCGTACCAGCCCTTATACCAGCCGTCGCCCAGCAGGACTTCAATCTCATTTTCACCGGAATGGAGCGAGACCTCATAGGTCTGGTACTGAATCCAGGTGTCATAGTCGCAGAAGCCGGGAAGGAGACACTCGTCCCCCTGTTTTTCGCCGTTTATGTAGAGCTCATAGAGACCCACGCCTGTGATATACATCCTGCAGCGGGCAACCGGTCTGGCGACGGTAAATGTCTTGAACACGGACATCTGCAGGTCTTTAGGGGTACATGGGGTGATCCAGTCCGCCTGCCACTCTCCGCCCTTGGCGGTCTCAAACCATGCTGCCGGGCTTTCCGCAGATTCTCCGTTGTCCGCCCAGACACGAACCTTCCAGTAGTAACGAGTCTCCGGCTCCAGATCGATGGGCAGGGGAAATGCGGTGCTGTTGATGGTGTCTGTCTCGCCGCTGTCGTAGAGGATAGCTGAAAAATCCTCATTCCGTGAGACAAGGACCTGGGCTTTCTCCTGCTTCTTTGCCAGGGTGTCCCTCACTACATAGGAGATGGCGGGCTGTCCCAGGTCGTAGCCCAGAGGGTTGACAAGGTGATTGACTTTTAAGTGTGTGATTTCCATGATTGGTACTTCCTTTCTATTATCTGATGCTGTCCATAGCAGGACTTTTCATTTTAGGAACTGTCATGAACTAAGCTTCCATGACAGCTCCTTATTCTTTTTCGTATACAGCTTTGCAGGCTTTCTTGCAGCAGGCGATTCCGTATTTATGAATCGTTTCCATTCCCTCCTGCCGAAGCGCCGTGACATATCCGCCATCCTCAATCTGCTTCATCGCTTTCCGGCATGCCGCGTCAAATGCCCCATTCTCCGCATATTTCACTTCTATAATGCAGCCGGTTTTTTCTGCAGGAACTGTAATTTTTATATCTGTATATCCAATACCAGACTCTATGTTGGACTTGGCAATCCAACTCCCCTCGATATTCAAAAGCCCCAGCAGCAAACCATGATAAAAGTTTTCTTTCATTTCACTCTTCACGGCAGTATCACGGATACTGATCGCTTCGGAGAGGAATCCATTAAAAAGTATCTCGACATTTTTTACATCGCCATTCTTAATTGCTGTGCAGAACCGTCTCCATTGTTCTGTACTGCCTGTTACTTTCGACTCAAACCAGGAACGTATTTTGTCTTCATAAATTCCAAGAACTTCTTTGTTGGGAATCACCAGCTTATGCATTCTGCCGTTTGGCTTCTCTATATCCGTCAGATAGCCTGCGGCAAAAAGGACACTCCACAAATACTTCTGGCGGATTTTAGGTTCCCGGCTGTCCAGATCTGTATATGTTAACTCAGGGATGATTTCTTTTTCTATACATTCTCCGGATATCAACATCTCAATCTCTGCTTTTGTCGCTTCCGTGGCATTTTTCAGGATATCATGAACGATCACATTTCCGCTGCTGTTCGCCCAGTGCGGCTCCATTGCCGCATCCTTTTCCACTCTTAATATATCACACTGGCTGATCACATCCCATGGGCAGTAGACATCCAAATTGCCGAACCGGTATCCATCATACCATTCCTTCATATCCGGGAAACGCTCTTCCACGCCGTAATATTTCAGCATCTCTTCCACTTCCATGTCCGTAAATCCGAAATACTCTGCATAATCAACGCTTGCGGTCGAGCGCACCTTGAAATTATTCAATCCTGTGAAAATACTCTCCTTCGCAATCCGCAGACATCCTGTGATCACAGCAAAATACAAATTCGCATTTGTCTTCAGCACCTGGCTGAACAGGGATCGGATCAGCCGAACCATCTTAATGTAATATCCGGCCTGATAAGCTTTATCTAACGGCACGTCATACTCATCAATCAAAACAAGCACTGGAGAATCATAATGCCTGCGCAGAACTTCTGTCATCAGTCTCATGCTTCCATAAAGTACTGAGCTCTTATCAAAATCCTCGTCTAATAATTTCTGAAACTTTGCCTTCTGAGATCTTGTCAGCCTGTCACTCTCCAAAAGAAAGCTGAAACGTTCTGCTTCCTCGCTGATACGGGCGCCAAGCATATCATACGCCGCCTGAAAATCCTCGCCTTCCACATCCTTCAGACTAATAGATATCACCGGATACTTCCCTAAATGCTGCCCGAACAGTTCTGTATCCCTGGAAATCTCAAGTCCATCAAACAATGAAGCATCCGCCCCAATCTCAAAAAAAGATTTGAGCATATCCATATTCAGGCTTTTTCCAAATCGCCGAGGCCTTGTAAATAGATTCACGCTCCCTCTGGTTCGGAGAAGTTCTGCAATAAAACCTGTTTTATCCACATAGTAAAAATTATCGGACTTAAAATCACGAAAAAACTCTATGCCAATCGGAAGTTTTTTCATCTCCGTCATGCTGTCTCCTCCCTCCGCTATCGCTGTTTGCCTTCATCTAACTCATTATAAATAGAAACATACGAATTAGCAAGTGAAAGATCGTTACTGTTTTTATACACATTCTCTCCTCTTTACCGCGCCAATGCCTTTACGCCTTCCGTCAGCTCCGACAGCTTTTTCTCCGCGTCTGCGTCGTCAGTTCCTTTTACTCCAATATAAAACTTGATCTTCGGCTCCGTACCTGACGGCCGGATACAGCACCACGCACCGCCTTCCAGTTCGAAATAAAGCACGTTGGATCTGGGCAGGCCGGTAACGGTTTTTGTCCCGCTCACACAGTCCAGGAGCACATCCTCCTTGTAATCCCGAAACCTGGTCACCGTAATGCTTCCCACGGTTTTCGGCACATTTCCCCGGATGCCCTCCATCATGGACGCAATCTTTTTCGCTCCGTCCTGTCCTTTCAAAGTTACGGTACACAATCCCTCTTTATAATATCCATATGTGCCGAATAACTCTTTCATTTTATCGCACAGCGTGATCCCCTGGTGCTTACAGAACGCAGCCGCCTCGCAGAGCGCCATCACCGCGGCCACAGCATCCTTGTCCCTGGCATGCGTCCCCACCAGGCATCCGTAGCTTTCCTCATACCCAAATACATACGCATGCTCCCGGTTCTGCTCGAAGAACTTGATCTGCTCTCCGATATATTTGAAGCCAGTCAGCGTTTCAATCAGATCCACATGATACGCCTTCGTGATCTCCCGCGCCATTTTCCCGGACACGATGTTCGTCACCACCGCTCCGTTTTCCGGAAGTGTCCCCAGCACTTTCCTCTGGGATAAAATGTATTCCAGGATCAGCATGCCGGACATATTTCCGGTAAAGCTCATATACTCTCCGGTACGGCTGTCCTTTGCGTAGACTCCCAGACGGTCCGCGTCCGGGTCCGTAGCCAGCACGAGATCCGCATCCACCTTCTTTGCCAGCTTCAATGCCAGAGAAAATGCGTTCTTATCCTCCGGATTCGGATAGGAAACCGTGGGAAAATCGCCGTCCGGCAATGCCTGTTCCTCCACCACATGGACGTTCGTAAAGCCCAGTTCATCCAGCACGCGCCGCACCGGAAGGTTGCCTGTGCCGTGGAGCGGAGTGTATACAATTTTCAGATCTCTGCCCTCTTCCTTCATGATCTCCGGATGGATAGCCAGCTTTTTCAGGGCTTCCATATATTTGTCATCCATGTCCGGACCGATCACCTGGTAGAGTCCTGCCGCCTCCGCCGCTTCCTGTCCCATGGTTTTTACCTGCCCGTAATCCGTAATGGCATTGACCTCCCCGATGATCTCCCGGTCCTTGGGAAATGTAATCTGCGCGCCGTCCTCCCAGTATACCTTGTAGCCGTTGTATTCCGGCGGATTGTGGCTTGCCGTCACTACGATGCCCGCCGTACAGCCCAGCTCCCGCAGCGCAAACGACAGCTGAGGGGTGGGACGCAGGGAGGGAAAAATATACGCCTTGATCCCATTTGCCGCAAGACAAAGCGCTGCCTCCTGTGCAAATTCCGGCGACATGTTCCGGGAATCAAAGGCGATGGCGACCCCTTTTTTCTCCGCATGCTCTTTGATGATAAAATTGGCAAGACCCTGGGTGGCTTTCCGCACGGTGTAAATGTTCATCCGGTTGGTGCCTGCCCCGATGATGCCCCGCAGCCCCCCGGTGCCGAACTCCAAGTCACGGTAGAAGCGCTCCTCAATTTCGTCTGCGTCCCCCGCGATACCCCGCAGCTCCGCTTTTGTGTCCTCGTCAAAATACGGATCCTCCAGCCAGAATTTATAAGTCTTTCTTGCATCCATGTATAGCTCCTCCTTTTTGTCCTTTTTTATATTCCATGGCCCGGCGTACTGCAATTTGTGAACCGTCAGGCTGTGCGAACTGTAATCCCTATTTTACCATATCAGGATATTTCCGTCATCACAGTAACCTTTATATGTTACAGTTCACGGCCTAACCGGCCGCGAACTGTAACGGCATCCAGCCCATTGAAAAGTCGCCTCATTAAGAGGGAACTTATCCGGATATTGGAGCAGACGGATTAACGATAAAGACCGTTTGATTTACAGAATAGATGAAAGCAATATCTATATTCTGGCATGTCGTTATCACTATGGAGATCAATAGCATGAAAAAATGAGCCCCATGTTTCTCATTCCACAGAGCTCATTTCTTTTCCATTTTTCACCGTACCGCTGCATTCATCAGCTTCGCTCATCACCTATTCTGCGAAAATCTTCACCTCATAAGCCCCAAGTTCCGCTTCGCCCTTGATCACTTCGCCTCCAAAGAACTCCCGCAGCTCCTTCTTCACTTCCACCTTCACGCTCTCCGGAGCATAGTTCAGCACGAAGAAATATCTTCTGCCGTCCTTCTCCCGGACAGCCAGCTCGCAGCACTCGGGCAGCTCCAGCGTTTCCCTCCAGGGCGTCCCCACTCCCAGCTTTTCCAGAAATACCTTCACCGTATCCAGCGCAAAGGCTCCGCCGAAGTAATAAGCCTCGCCCTTTCCATACCGGCTGCGGATCAATGCCGGCGTCCCCGCGTAATAGCTGGACGCATAACGTGCCAAAACCTCCGCATGCTCTCCCGCAGGTTCCAGCAGGTCATTGAATACTGCTGCTTCCACCTTCGTGCCGTCCCAGTCCGCCAGCACTCTGCCGTCGTCGGGCGCCACAAAGGAATACTCCGGAATATCTGTCCCCGTCAGCTCCGCCGCCTTTCCCGGCAGCTTGTCCATCACGCACCGTCCGCAGAGATCCTTGTACCCGGTCCTGCAGCCCATGACCAGCTTCCCGCCTTCGGACACATAGGTTTCCAGCACCTTCATCCGCGCATCCGTCAGAATGGATGCATGAGGATAGAACAGCACTTCATACTTCTGCAGTTCCTCCCACGCGGTATCATCGTTCAGATACACATAGTCAAAAGGCGTATGGGTCATCTGCAGCGCCGTAAACAGGGACTTCTGGCTGCATCTGTCCACCCGCTCATGCCACTTGTCCTGGCGGGCGTCCCAGATATTGTCATAGTCCTTTAAGATCCCCACCTTCGCCGCATAGTGCGCGCCTGCGATTTCCTTCATCCCTTCCATTTTCCGGGCAATCTCACGGATCTCCCGGAGCCTGCGGTTGTCCCGCCCGGAATAATCCAGGATGCCGTGCCAGTACATCTCTGTTCCTACCGTACAGGTCCGCCAGCGGAAATAGCTGACAAAATCCGCTCCATGGGCAATGCTCTGCATGGTCCAGAGCGTGATCTGCCCCGGTCTGGGCGTGGGTGCTTCCATCCGGGAAGTCCAGCCGTTGGCGCCGCTCTGCTGTTCCATGATCCCGAAGATGGGGGAAATGGCTCTGGTCTCCGCCAGATTCCGGCTCCATTTACGGTCCTTAATGGGATCCTCCGCCTGATAATCGTCCAGGCAGTACGCAAAATTTGGATAGGAATCATAAGTCATGAAGTCTAGGCTTTCCTTCTGCATCGCCTGATTATCCAGATTGCCGAAAATTCCATTGGTGGTAATAAAGTCCTCCTTTTTGCAGTATTTCCGGATGATCTCGGACTGCATCCGGACAAAACGCCGTGCGCTGTCTGAGACAAAGCGGTAATAATCCAGCAGATGATGCGGGTTGTTGGTGTTGTGGACCGTCTTACGGGGCACATATACCTGCTCCCAGCAGGTGTATGTCTGATTCCAGAAAATGGTTCCCCATGCCTGGTTCAGTCCGTCTATGGTTCCATATTTTTCCTGAAGAAAATGCCGGAACGACAGGGTATCGCTTTCGGAATAAAATTCGTCCAGCTCGCAGTTCACCTCATTGTCGATCTGCCATCCGATAATGGCAGGATGTCCGCCATAGTGAGATGCAGACTTTTCTACAATATTGCGGCACATTTTCTGGTATATGAGGGAATTGTAATTGTAGTGCCGCCTTGCGCCGTGGTGGTAGAGCAGGCCGTCCTGATCTGCGTTGAGCACCTCCGGGTACTTCTCGGTCAGCCATACCGGCGGGGTTGCCGTAGGCGTACAGAAAATGACCTTCATCTCCTTTTTCTGCGCCAGCTCCAGGAAGGAATCGAAAAATTCGTATGTATATACTCCTTCCTCCGGTTCAATCTTGTTCCAGGCAAATTCCGCAACACGTACCACCTCAATCCCTGCACGAAGCATCCGCTCCAGGTCATCCTCCCAAAGAGACGAATCCCAATGCTCCGGATAGTAGCAGGTTCCCATTACAAAACGTTCACCATTTATGATCTCTCTCATCCATTATCCTCTTCTTTCGATCGATATCTTCTATTATCTTATTCTATTGTTGACAGCGGCCAGGCCCCAGACTCGTCTGCTGCCCCGGATCATGACTCCATATTTTTGACATAAATCGCCCAATTCTGCTCTCCGTCATCCTCGATCTTCACATCCCGGAAGCTCTGGATATACGATTTGAACTGGGAATATCCGTAATCATGCACTTTAAAATCTCCGAACCTGTTCCGGATCCGGTTTCCCAAAGTGCCCAGGGAAACACCCTGTTTTCCTGCATTTTTGATCTGCTGCAGAATGTATTCCTCCAGCAGGTCCTTCCGGCTCTTGTCCTCATACAGCATCACAGAGACTTTTGTCCCGTCCTGTTTCAGTTTCAGCTTGGGAAAGGTCTCAAGAAACTTGGACAGCAGGCTGTACCCGTACCGGCGCACGTCAAAATCAGGATACAGCTTCAGGAGACGGCTTCCCACCTCGCCGAGCCCGGTCTCCTTGTTGTCATTTTGATTTTCCATGATGATCTTGATCACAGCTTCTTCGATCTGATTCTTCACCACATCTACGCTGCTGTGCTTCAGTTCTTTGGCGGAAGACGCCGCAGCCTGTACCTTTTCCGTATTTTCCATGGTACTGTCTTCCAGAAGGACTTCCAATACCGTGAAAATATCACAGGCTTTTCGAAAAGGAATCGGCGTCTTTTCCTCGCCCATACCGATCACCAGCTTGCCGTTTTCCCTGAGACGGCTCGCCAGCTTGGTAAAATCACTGTCGCTGGAAACCAGGCAGAATCCTTCCAGCTCGCTGGTATAGAGCATGTCCATGGCGTCAATGATCATCGCGGAATCCGTTGCATTTTTTCCGTATGTATAGCTGAACTGCTGGATCGGCGTGATGCTGTTCTGAAGCAGGACCTCCTTCCAGCTCAGATTATACGGGCTTGTCCAGTCCCCGTAAATTCTCTTATACGTGATATTTCCATACTTGGACAGTTCGTCCATGATGGGCTTGATATATTTCGCAGAAACATTATCTGCATCAATCAAAAGAGCAATTCTATCTTCTATCATCTTCTCCTCCTACACTTTGCGCTCTTTTGTGTCTGCGCTCTTTTGCATTCTCCATATCGATCCTGAATCGCTGCAGCAAGGTGCAGGACACTCTGAATGGCAGCGAATCGTTCTCATAGTCGTTTCTCTTTCCAACACACTCCTTTCATGTCTTTCCATTCGAAAGTACCATTTTCAAAAGTCATATAACCATGCACAGACCCTTCCTTGGGAATGGATACGGAGCCCGGATTCAGATACCAGAACGTCCCCATATCTTCGCATGCCGGAATATGCGTATGCCCGTTCAGCAGGATATCCCCTGCCTTGAGCGGAGGCGGATTGTGCGGGTTGAATACATGTCCATGAGAGGCAAGCATCGTCTTCCCGTCAATTTCCAGAAAACAGTAATCTGCCAGGATTGGAAATTCCAGGACCATCTGGTCCACCTCCGTGTCGCAGTTCCCCCTTACGCAAAGCAGTTCGTGCTTTACACTGTTGAGCATGGAGATGACTTCTTTTGGTCCATATTCTCTCGGAAGATCATTGCGCGGTCCATGATATAAAATGTCTCCTAACAGCAGCAGCCTGTCAGCGCCTTCCCTCCGATATGCCCCCAGCATCTGCCGGCAATAGTATGCGGAGCCATGTATATCCGACGCGATCATCCATTTCATAGTTCTTCTTTCCTTCCTTATGTAAACAATCCGCGGAGCAGATCTTCATAAAACACTTTACACTGCCCCGCATGCATTCCATCCTCCATGGGCTGTCTCAGATCCTCAGTCCCCGGACAATGCATATTTCCATAACTTTCCTTTTAAGTATATCCTAAAAACCAGCCCATCGTCAAATCATTTTATGTCCGAAGTGCTTCAATTCCCATTATTTCTGTGAATTTTCAAACATGATCCGGAATCATTCCGCGCCTCTTACTCAGCCCGCACCAGCAGGCTCTGCTCCCGGATCTGCGCCGCCATTTCCCCGGAGGCATCAAGCAGGATAACTGAACGGTTCCTTGCCGCAGAGGTTTCATCCAGCGCACCGTCCTTCTGATCGTTGATATAGAACGGATTCTCATATCCTGTCCCGGCTGTTTCCAGACGTGTGCCGTCGATCCCCTTTTCTATCAGCAGATCCCGAACAGCCTCCGCCCGTTTCTGGGATAGGCTGACGCAGCTTCCCGGATCCCCTGTTTTGGCAGTCGTCCCAACCAGCATGGCATGAAATCCCGGATGTTCAGCCATATACCGGGCCGCACCCTCCAGCACTTCTTTTGCGGTTTCTCTGTCAACCAGTTCATCCGTATCCGGCAGAAATGCAATGCTTTCCTCGCCGAAGGTGACTGCGTCCAGCTCCCCCAGATCTGCTTCCTCCCAGATTAATGCAGAGGCTCTTTCTACGACCGGCATGACGGAGACCTCCGGCACCTCTTCTTTTGCATAGCAGGATGACAGAGGCAGATCCGTCTTAAACTCCACCTCCGCCGCGCCTGCCCTGGTGAAAATGCCGTTCCAGATCTCTGTCAGTATTCTGCGGTCTCCTTCCGTGATACGGGACTGGGGCTGCGCCACGTCTCCGATATTATAAAAACAGACTCTTTGGATTCCCTCCAGATCAGGAATCGCTTCCTGTCCCTCCAGTACGTCCAGAACCTGCTCTGTCCGGATACTTTCCAACGGAGTTTCCGTAAAATCCAGCGGCAGAACGGTAGTCAGCCCGGAATCCAGGATGATCAGTTCTTTCCTGCCTCCTTCTTCTGCCTGCAGATGCCGGGCCGCCAGCGCTGCCGCGGACAGCAGGTCGCTCTCCTCTGTCCTGGCAAGCATCTGATCTGCCAGCTCCAGGATCTGCCGGGCGCGTTCTTCTGCGATGGATCTGCATTTTTCACTGCTGAGCCCCGCCTTTGTCTCGGGGATATCAGCTACGGACGCATAGGGGGCGCCGTCGTTTACTATAAGAGAGATCGTAGAGCCGCTCCGCCCGCAGGCATCCAGAACGGCGTCATAGATAAGGGAAGTATTTGCCCTTGGCGCATTTGCATGGGCGCCGATAATGACTGCCAGATGGACCGCATTTTCTTCTTCCTTTTTTGAAGCCCCGCAGCCCGCGGCAGACAGCAATATTACCGTAGACAGCAGCAAAAGACAGCTCATTTTCCATATACGGATTTTTTTTCGTTTTTTTCTCACAACTTCATCCCTCCTATTGCCTGTACCAGTTTGCTCTCTTCCAGCAGAAGCGTGGCCGCGTTGGCGGTGCCGTCCTTCTCTGCAAGCCTTCTGCGGGCATGGATCTTGAAATATTGTCTGTAAAGCTCGATCTGCTGGCGCATGGTATCATATTGTTCCCGGTCATACTCCTCCAGATTGCATTCCGCCAGTTCCTGTTCCAGCTCTGCGATCTGAACCTGATATTCGTCCCGCTGCTGCCTCAGACGGACATTCTGCAGGCGGAGAAGCTGGCGTCTCTTTCTGTCCGGGTCCTTTTCATAACTCAGGCCGAAGCAGACCGCGCTGGTCGCCAGCGGTTCCAGAAGCAGGATCAGGGCGCAGGCATTCTGCGCCATTGTCACCCCGCGTATACTTGAATCCTGGGGCTTCAGATTTACATTACTCAATTCTATATTCTGCGGTTCCATATCCTGCCGCCCGATATCTGGCGCTCCACTGCTGCCGCCTCCGCTATTCTGCATCCCGGAAATCACGATTCCGGCCTCCGACGCAAACAGCTCCTCCCGTGAGGTCCACCGCAGGATCGCAGTAGATACGAACAAAATCAGGAATACTCCCATAAATGCGGCCATCTGCATTTTTTTCAGTCCGGATCGGTCCTCTTTATCGTTCAGGCAGAGTGCCAAAAGCACCGGAGCTATGTTCAAAGCCCCTGCGATCACGATGGTGATTATGATAGTAAGGATCTGCTGCTCTGTCATCTGCAGTTCAAAGATACTGTACAGAGTTGCCATATCCGCGATCATGCAGATGATGATAATGCTATTTTTTACATAGGGATTCAAAAGAAAGCTCTGACCTGCATGCTGCTTTTCCATTTCCGCCCTGATCATTGCATGATTCTGTTTCTTCCGGACATTATGTACGTTCTGGAACATATGCTTCCTCCTGCTCATTTTTCATGATCTGCTCCTCAAGCTCCTGCTTTTTCAGTCTCAGCCTGCCCAGCTCCACGTTCTGGATCTCCCGGATTCCCAGGCACGCCCGCTTATGCGCCTGGGCCTGCCGGTCGATATCGGTAATGCCGAGATTGCAAGTAATATTGATGACCGGGTCAAAATAATTTTCGTTGTACCTGTCACAGTCCACGCTTGTCAGAAATGTATCGATCTCCTCATCCAGCGATTTGGAAAATTCGTAGATCCTCCTGGGAAATTGGTATGTGACCGGGCGGATCCCTACATTGCTCGCAGCATGCCAAAGCATGGAACCGCAGTCTAATTCCTTGCAGTCCCGGGGCAGCCCAATGGGCTTCAATGTTCTTTTAAAAAGCTTATTCAGTTTTTCCCCCATAGCGTATGACCTCCTTCACATAGTCGTTGTCCTCCTTGTGCCAGTCCCGGTACAGCTGATATGCCCGGTTGTCAATGCTGACCTCCGGCACCGCTTTTGCATCCCACTCACGCCTTCCCCAGTGATACAGCACACCGTGGCAGTAGCAGGAAAGCAGGGCCCTGAGCCTGGCCGCGGCAGCCAGCAGTTCCTCCTCCATGATCACCTCTTTTGTATCCAGCTCCTTCTGCACACGAACGATCTCACCGAACAGCTCCCGGCGCCTGCTTTCCCGCTGCTTGTCCTCCCGCTTCCCGGACTCTGCCGCCCGGATCTCACGGATAGATTTTGCCCCTTTATTCTGGGCAGCTCTGGAAGGCGCTCCTTTTTGTTTCAAGGAAGTGTATTCCATAAGCAGCTTTCTAAGCTCCACTCTGGACGGCGCCAGCGCCTCTTCCATATTTTCCATCAGCTTTGCGGAATAATACTCAAAATCCTCCTGCTTCCTTTTGATAAATCCAGACTGCATACAGCCCCATTCATCAATTTTGATAAAGCCTTTTCTGGCATGGAGCCATCCCGAGAAAAATATCAAAAGCCGCGGAGTATGTAATCCCTTTAATCTTACCAGGCGGCAAGGTATACCGTAGTCTCTCATATTCTAAATCCCTTCGTATCTAAATCTATTTCCAACCGCACAGCTGGATCTATTTTTCCCAAATCCCGATCACCAGTACGGTCATGTCGTCCTGGGGCGGCTCTCCGGTCCAGTTCAGCACCTGCTCCAGGATATGATTTGCCATTTCCTTGGGATTCACAAGCAGCGTACCCTGGATGATCGTCTCCAGGAGGATGTCCTGCTCTCCCACAGGAAGCGCGTCCATGACCCCGTCTGTCACCATGATCACAAAATCTCCGTTGGTAAGCTGCCGCTCCACAGAGTCGATCTCAATCTGATGGAGGACTCCGATGGGCAGGCTGGTGGAGCTTAAGTGCTCTACCTTGTCCTTCTGGCGGATAAATGTGGAGGAGGCCCCTGCCTTGATCAGTTCGCAGATCCCCGTATAAAGGTCAAATACACTCATATCTACCGTAGAATAGTGGATCTCCTCCCGTCCCATAACCAGCGTGGTATTGATCATCTGGATAGCTGTCTTTTCCGGGAATCCCGCTTCCAGCAGCTCTTCCAGAAGCTCGATGACCAGCGTGCTTTCCTGACATGCCTTTTCCCCTGAACCCATCCCGTCGGACAATGCCATGACCTGTTTTCCCCTTGGAAGGCTGATCATCATAAAATTATCACCGGAAATCTGGCTGCAGCCTTTTCCGACCCTTGCAACCCCCTGCAGCGTATAGTATGTCGGCCCTTCCTGGCAGATGATCGTGGTATAGTCCCGGCCCAGCGTCTGGGCGTAGATCCCTTCCGGCACCAGGC
The DNA here is from genome assembly GCA_000403295.2 of Lachnospiraceae bacterium M18-1. Taxonomy (GTDB): domain Bacteria; phylum Bacillota; class Clostridia; order Lachnospirales; family Lachnospiraceae; genus Schaedlerella. The sequence goes on from KE159611.1 coordinate 266,918, forward strand.
GGCGGCCCATGACCTCGGAAACCGTCCTGACCAGCTCCTTGCAGGTGATGTGCACCTCCTGCATGGCACGGGCGGTCACATGGACCTCGTACTTTCCCTCCCTGTTCATAAAAAAATTCGTATACAGTACCCGCACGCCTTTTTTCTTCAGCGCGGCTACAAGGCGTTTTTCCAGACGGTCGTCGATGAACAGGCTGTCCTCCAGTTCCTTCGCCGTTACCCGGATCATGTCCGCAAAGGTATCCATCTGGATGGCACAGCCTTCTCTGCTCTGGGCCATCCGGTTGAGCCACATCATATTCTGGCGGGCTGCATGAAATGCCTCCAGCATTTCTCTCAGAAAGCGGGGCGCCATGATACAGCACTGCTTCAGCTTCCGTTTCGTCTCGGTATTCATCTCATTTCCATAAGTGTCTACCGCCGAGAGGACCTCATAGCCCATCTGGTAGGTATGGACAAAATTCTCTCCCCAGCACCAGGAGCATTTTTCGCAGTTCTGACAGACCTTCTCCTTGACCCATTCGAACATCCCGTCGATCTCATCGCTTGTAAAGGACTGCTTCTTTTCCCCCATCTGTAGAAATGTATGGGACAGCTGCTTCAGGGAATCCGCGAATCTTTCAATCTGTGTCACATAAGGACTGGTATGTAATACTTGTCCATCCTCCATCTATATCCCTCCTGATCTTTGTCGTTACTTTTCACAGTCATTTCACATACATGCGCAAGACAGCAAAAAACTCCAGGTATCTCCCTGGAGTTTCTCTTTTGTAAATATCTGGTTCATTCCTCAGGCCGGAACAGGATCTCATTGGGATCCATCAGCCCCAGCTTCTCTTCCGCCACATCCCTGATGTAATCGTCGGTCTTTACATATTCTTTGTATTCCTCTACCTTCTCGGAACGGATATTCTGCTCTTCAATCTGTGCCTTAAGTTCTGCCTCCTGCTGTTTGTAAATCTGGTTCCGTGCATACAGATTCACTGAGTTCACAGCCAGCATGGCCGCCATGATCCCCAGCACAGTAACAATGATCACGATGCTTCTCTTATGCTGCCGGAAAGCCGACATCCCCCTGCGGTTATGCTTCCTGCCTGCAGGCATCTTTTTCTTCTGACTCATACAAATTCCCCATTATCGATAATTTAACAGCTCCCCTTGCCATAATCATTATTTTATTCGTTTTTCTTCTTTTTTTCAAGTTTATTCTTCCACTTTGTGAAGGTTTTTTTCAACAAAATTTTACAAAAAAAGGCCAGAAAATTCCCAACCACAAGCCCTAGTACGAAGAACCATCTGACATTCCCATAAGTTGTATGATACATTTGCCGGAACAAATAGGCGCTGATCCCGATCCAATAAAAAAAATCCTCCGTGCTGACCGCTGCCGCAGAATGCGGAACCAGTTTTCTCAGCAGCAGCAGTATCTGATAGCAGGAAAATGTAACGATCCCCGACAGGCCCGCGTATACAAATATCACGGCCTCTTTTCCAATTCCCAGCATCATGGGGCCGACCTACTTAAATAATTTTGCAAAAAAGTTATCGCTCTGATGTCCCGCCTGGCTCACGCTGGAATAAGCGATGCTGTCAATATTTCCAGACAGATCTACCTCACCCTTTTCCACACTGAGCCGGTTCACATGCAGATCTGTTCCTTTGACCATCAGCATCCCCTGTTCTGTCTCCAGCAGGATCTCATTCAAATCAAATGAAAGCACATCCAGCACACCGGTCACCATACTTGTCTTCCGGTTATTGATAACCAGCTTATGTGCCTTTACTGGCTGCCGTTCCTCCATATCTGTTCCCCCTTCGTTCATATCTGTTCATCCGAACATTGATCCGGCTACATATACCTTTTAATATATATGAAGGGTTGTTTCTCATTATGACTGTTTGTATGAACTTTTTCAGCTGTACGGTTGCAATCCGAAGTCACATTTTTATGCAATTTATTGCAATGAAAATGCGGTTTCGGATTAGCAGCCGTGCAACTGGGAATTTTTCGCTCAGAACAGCAGAAATATCACAAATATCGGAATAAGTCCTTCGCCTCTTCTTTCTTTGTTGTGTCCTGGATATCCAGCACTTCTGCCTTGACTGTTTTCGTACCGAACTGAATCTCGATGACGTCCCCCACCTTCACCTTCACGGAGGCTTTGGCTACATTGCCGTTTACAAGCACACGGCCGGCATCGCAGGCTTCGTTTGCCACTGATCGCCTTTTGATCAGCCGGGATACCTTTAAAAATTTATCTAATCTCATAAATATCTCCTTTTCAGTCTGCCATGTAAAGATTATTCCCGCAAAGCAGCGAGCCAGACAGCCATGCCTGCAGGCGGCAGCATTTCTTACAGCACAAAAATGCCTGCATGATCAGATCATGCAGGCATAATACACATCCTGATTAATTCACAGCGTCCTTCAAAGCCTTGCCTGCTTTGAACTTCGGTGCCTTGCAGGCTGCAATCTTCATGGTATTGCCAGTCTGCGGGTTTCTTCCTTCTCTTGCTGCTCTGGAAGTTACCTCAAATGTACCGAATCCAACCAGCTGAACCTTCTCACCTTTCTTTAATTCTTCCGTTATAACTTCAACAAAAGCTTTTACGGCTTTTTCGGCGTCCTTCTTGGAAATCTCTGCGTTTTCTGCGATCGCTGCAACTAATTCTGTTTTGTTCATGGATGTTTCCTCCTCTTTATTGTACTCGAACAATATACATTCTAAGAATATATTAAGGCAAAAAGCCCGCATGCCCACAGCCGGCATGCCTGTGCTCATTGCCTACACGTAATGTTATACCTGTTTCTCCGTTCTTTGTCAAGGTATTTCCACGCATTTTGGCTATTTGTTATTACTGTTGTTACTGTTCACACCCTGACCGGGTGCTCACAGTAACGAATCCGGCCTATTGAAAGTTGCCTTACGGCAAGAGGCCGGATTCCAGCCCCAGTACTGTACTGCCTGTGACCGTGCAGCGTAGTGCACGGTCCAGGAATGAACAGTAACAAAGTTCACACACTTTTTATGGGAATTACAGCATCCGGTCGATCATAGCCAGGACTTCTTTGCCCATTGCCTCAGATTTTGCGTCTGCATCTTCCATGGAGATTCCCTTTACGCCGTAGTAGAACTTTACCTTCGGCTCCGTACCGGAGGGCCTTACGCATACCCATGCGTCGTCTGTCAGGTCATAGTAGAGCACGTTGGAGGACGGAAGTCCGGTTCCTGTCACTTCGCCGCTCTCCATATCCCTGATCGTATCTGCCTTGTAATCCCTTGCCTTGAGCACCTTGTAGCCTGCGATCTCTGCCGGCGGGTTTTTCCGCAGCGTCTCTAAGATCTCCTGGATCTTGGCAAGCCCTTCGATTCCCTTGAGGGTGATGGACTGGATGTCGTCCTTGTAGTATCCATAGCGGTCATACATTGCGATCATCGCATCCCAGAGGGTCATGTCCAGTGTCTTGTAGAAAGCCGCCGCCTCGCAGAGGGCCATGGTCGCCACGATGGCATCCTTGTCCCTTGCATGGGTTCCGATCAGGCATCCGTAGCTCTCTTCAAATCCGAAGAGGTACTCTCCCTTGCCGCTTGTCTCAAATCCAAGGATCTGCTGTCCGATAAACTTGAATCCGGTGAGGCATTCGATCAGATCCACGCCGTAATATTTTGCAATGGCATCTGCCATATTCGTTGTAACAATGGTCTTGATAAACTTACCATCCGCCGGAAGGCCGCCGTCGATCTCTTTCTTCTCGCCGATCTCATAATCCGCCAGGAGACACCCGGACATATTGCCGGTGAGGGTATGGTATTCGCCGTTCTTGTCCTTTACACGGACGCCGAGCCTGTCCGCATCCGGATCTGTCGCCAGCACGATGTCCGCATCAATCTCCTTTGCCAGCTTCAGCCCAAGCTCAAATGCTTCCGCAGCCTCCGGATTGGGATAGGAAACAGTCGGAAATTCTCCGTCCGGCAGTTCCTGTTCCTTTACAACGTAGACATTTTCAAAGCCCAGTTCCTTCAAAATGCGGCGTGCCGGGATATTGCCTGTGCCGTGGAGAGGCGTATAAACGATCTTCAGATCCTTTGCCGCCGCATCGATAGCATCCTGATGCTTCACCTGCTTTTTCAGTTCTGCGATATAAGCATCATCAATATCTGCTCCGATGGACTCGTAAAGCCCTTTTTCCTTAGCCGCATCCAACGGCATGGTCTTCATAGTGGTATAATCCTCAACAGCCTTTACTTCGTCCATGATCCCCTTGTCGTGAGGCGGGGTGATCTGCGCGCCGTCCGCCCAGTAGACCTTATATCCGTTGTACTCCGGCGGGTTGTGGCTTGCCGTAATATTGATCCCTGCGATGCAGGAAAGCTTACGGACCGCAAAAGAAAGCTCTGGAGTGGGACGCAGGGACTCGAATACATAAGCCTTGATCCCATTGGCCGCCAGGCAAAGCGCCGCCTCATCCGCAAATTCAGGCGACATACGGCGGGAATCATACGCGATCGCAACCCCTTTGTCCGCGCTTCCGTTCTTTATGATATAATTTGCCAGTCCCTGTGTCGCTTTCCTGACCGTATAAATGTTCATCCGGTTGGTCCCGGCCCCGATAATACCGCGCAGTCCGGCAGTTCCAAATTCCAGATCCATATAAAAGCGCTCTTTGATCTCATTGTCATCCTCTTTGATTCCCTCCAGCTCAGCCTTGGTATCCGCATCAAAATATGGATTGGACAGCCATTCCTGGTATCTTTCTTTGTACTCCATCATAGTACCTCCTGATATTTAGTCTATAATCACTGCCATTCAGGCCGCACCCCATCTGTCCCCTTTCGCTTCTCTCCCTGACAGACGTACAGTCCGGCCAGACAGCCGCCTATTTGTTTATTATACATCAGCTCCTGGCAAAAAGGAAGGGATTTCCTGTTTTACATGCAGGTTTTTCCATTCTTTTTTACAGAGAGAATGTAAATATCTTTTGAATAAACCGAATCTTTTCTTCCGTCTGCAAAACAGCGGTCTGCAGTTTTTCTACGCTCTTCTCCGGAATCCAGGCTTTGTTGGAATGATAATAGCTGTTGGCAGTTTTCCAGAATTTTTCCGGGTAAGCGGTCTTGAGCGCGATCACCTCCAGTTCTCCCGGAGAAAACGGCCTGATCTCCGCATATGCCTCCAGCATGGCACGGCCCAGGGATTCCTTCCATTTGTGCTTTTCCATGACCTTGCGCAGGAAATAATAAAGGTCCAGGACCTGCACATCCCTGTGGAAATGTTCAAAATTGGTGGTGGCAACAGGCGTACCTCCAAACCGGCTCTTTCCCGGCAGCATCAGAATATTATGGTAGTTGTAGTCCCCGTGTACCAGCAGCCCCTGTTTCAGGCTCTTCCGGTACAGTTCTTCATACTCCGAGCCCTCCAGCCTTTTGGTTACACGCATGGCAAGCTGATACATGCTGTCAAAATATTTCAGAAACAGGTATTCAAATTCCCCTTTATTCACCTTATTCCGGATATAGCTCCGCACCTTTTTCAATTCCCGGTTATGGCAGAGAAACTCTTCTTTGAGATGTCTTCCCGAAGGCGGAAACAACTTCGGCTCATCCGGCTCATGAGGGATCTCTGCCACGGATACGGAAAATTGTCTCCAACACATGATCTCATGGAGACGCGCCAGATTCCTGGCCGCTTCCAGAACATCTGCTTCCCGGCGCACATCGCACTCCCGCCCCACATACCATTTTTTCAGCATATATCTGGTCTGGCCGCGGAATGTGCTGATCAGTTCCTTCTCCCGATTCCTCACCAGGGTGTCCACCTCCGGATACCCCTGCGACTCCAAATGGCACAGTAATGTATACAATAAGAGGGCACGCCGGTCAGACACTGCCGCCTCCTTCAACACCATTGTTCCTTCATTTGTCTCGCAAAAAAATGCACCCCTGATCTTGCGGGTGCTCATCACTTCGACGTCATATTGCTCCAAGACTTCCAGCTCGTACTCTCTCATGGCTGCCCCCTCATATTTTAGGTTTCGTACCTGTTCAGTATTCCGGCAGATTCCGGCAATCCCGCCTGATCCTGCCATACTGAACAGCTACATATGATCCGCTGAGCATCAGCTTTTCTATATCTATGAGAGAAACAGCCCGGGTATGCTAAAGTCCAAGCTTTTCTTTTACATATTCACACAAAATTTCTTTTTTGTTACAGTCCGGGTCGTCAATGACCCATTCCAGAAGCTCCTGGAGCATACTGCCAAGCTTCTGTCCGGGTTCCATACCAATCTCCATCAGGTCCTTCCCTGTCACAGCCAGGTCATGCAGCGTGACACAGTTCTCCTGTACCAGAGCCTCCTGATACAGTTCCCGCATTTTAATGATATTTTCCACTTTTTCGCGTTTTTGGTAAACGCTCTGCGCCTTCACATCCGCCAGTCGTACCGCCAGATAGTAAGGAAACAGTTCCACGCCGATCCGGTTCATAGCTCTCCGCACGTTCTGAGGCGTGGCCTCTACCCTGTAATCGTGGTAGCAGACCAGGCGCGTCACCTTTTTGATCGTATCATTGTCAAATTTGAGACGCCGCATCACCACATTGGCCAGTTCCTCGCTGATAAGGGCATGGCCTTTAAAATGATCTCTTCCATTTTCATCCGTCGTTTTCATAGCCGGTTTTCCCATATCGTGGAACAGCATGGTCAGGCGGAGTATCTTGTCCCTTTTCACATTCTTGATAGCATGCAGCGTGTGCTCTGCTACATCATACTTGTGGTGGGGAGTATTCTGAGCCACTCCTTCCATCTCATCCCACTCCGGCAGGATCACTCTCGTGATCCCCAGCCGGTATGCCTCCCGAATCTGCTCCGGATGATTGGATACCAGAATCTTCACCAGTTCCGCCCGGATCCGTTCGGCGCTGACGTGCTGCAGGGAAGGGGCCAGTTCTTTGATGGCGGCTTCCGTGGACTTTTCGATGGAAAAACCGAGCTGTGCCGAAAATCGGACAGCACGCAAGATTCTAAGGGCGTCCTCCGAAAAACGTGCCTTCGCGTCCCCCACGCACCGGATCAGGTGATAGTTCAAATCTTTCATACCTCCGAACACATCCACCAGACGCACATCATCATTATATGCCATGGCATTGATCGTAAAATCCCGGCGCTTCAGATCTTCTTCCAGGTTGTTGGTAAAACGTACCTCCTTTGGATGGCGGTTGTCTTCATAGACTCCGTCGATCCGATATGTGGTCACTTCAAAACTGTCTTTACCAAGGAGCACGGTCACGGTCCCGTGCTCAATCCCGGTATCCACGGTCCTGCGGAACATCCGTTTGATATCCGCAGGTTTTGCCGAGGTTGTGATATCCCAGTCCTGGGGCTTCTTTGCCAGGATCGAATCCCGAACACAGCCGCCCACGGCATAGGCGTCATACCCATGCATCTGGAGATTCAGAATTATCATCAGAACTTTATTTGGCAATACAATCTTCACACGAACACATCCTTCTGTAACTAACTGCCGATTGACTGGTTTCCAGGAAGGCTGTCAGCCTGCCGCTGTCTCCTGGCAGCCATAGCCTCCGATTATAATTCGCAGTTCTTCACGGTTCTTGGGAAGGGCACCACGTCACGGATATTGGCCATGCCGGTGAGATACATCACGCACCTCTCAAAGCCAAGCCCGAAGCCCGCATGACGGGTAGAGCCATATTTCCTCAGATCCAGGTAGAACTGGTAGTCCTCTTCCTTTAAGTTCAGTTCCTTCATTCTTGCCAGCAGCTTCTCATAGTCGTCTTCCCTCTGGCTCCCGCCGATGATCTCCCCGATTCCCGGCACCAGGCAGTCCACAGCCGCAACGGTCTTTTGGTCCTCATTCAGCTTCATATAGAATGCCTTAATCTCCTTCGGATAATCTGTCACAAATACCGGACGCTTGAATACCTGCTCCGTAAGGTACCGCTCATGCTCCGTCTGCAGATCACAGCCCCAGGAGACCTTATACTCAAACTTGTCGTTATTTTTGCTGAGAATATCAATAGCTTCCGTATAAGTCACTTTCGCAAAATCCGATTCCACTACATTTTTGAGGCGTTCCAGAAGCCCCTTGTCCACAAAGGAATTGAAGAAATTCATTTCCTCCGGCGCCTGCTCCATCACATAGGAGATCACATATTTCAGCATGGCCTCCGCCAGCTCCATATTGTCCTCCAGATCAGCAAAGGCGATCTCCGGCTCGATCATCCAGAATTCCGCCGCATGACGGGTGGTGTTGGAATTTTCCGCCCGGAATGTAGGTCCGAAGGTATAGATACTCCGGAATGCCTGGGCATAGGTCTCGCCGTTAAGCTGTCCGCTGACCGTCAGGCTGGTTTCCTTTCCAAAGAAATCCTGTGTGTAATCTACACTTCCGTCCGGGTTCTTCGGCATGTCTTCCATATCCAGCGTGGTCACCCGGAACATCTCGCCCGCGCCCTCGCAGTCGCTTCCGGTGATCAGCGGGGTATGCACATAGACAAAGCCTCTTTCCTGGAAAAACTTATGAATGGCGTAAGCTGCCAGAGACCGCACCCGGAATACGGCCTGAAATGTATTCGTCCGGGGTCTCAGGTGGGAAATGGTCCTGAGATATTCGAAGCTGTGGCGCTTTTTCTGCAGCGGATAATCCGGTGCGGAAGCCCCTTCCACAGTCACTTCCTCTGCCTGGATCTCGAAGGGCTGCTTTGCCTGAGGCGTCGCCACCAGAGTCCCTCTGACGATCACTGCCGCCCCTACGTTCTGCTTTGAAATCTCCTGAAAGTTCTCCATTTTATCATGATATACGATCTGCAATGGTTCAAAATAAGAACCGTCATTGACTACGATAAATCCAAATGTCTTGGAATCCCGGATGCTGCGGATCCAGCCTCCGACTGTTACCTGCTTGTCCAGATAAGCTTCCCTATTTTTAAATAATTCCCGAATTGTCAATAATTCCATCTTAAAATACTCCTTTTTTATTATAAACAATCTGTGCGGCAGATTGATCGTGCGTCTGCCAGCGCCTCTCCGGCAATTTCTTTCCGCTTTACAGTATATCTGTTTCCGCGGATAAAATCAACCTCATAATCCTGCAGGCGGAATATTTTTAGTCATTGACATCCTTATTTTTATCGTTTATACTTTATGTTATCTAGTTTGTTACTCTACTAACTAACTATATAAGCGAGGTGATAACATTGCATGTAAATCCGGACCTGGATAAACCTATCTTTATCCAGATTGCAGAACAGTTGGAGGATTCCGTCTTTACAGGAGTTTTCCAGGAAGAGATGAAGATCCCTTCCACCAACGAGATCTCCGCCCTTCTGCATATCAATCCGCACACGGTCCTGAAGGGAATGAATCTGTTGGTGGATGGCGATATTATTTACAAGAGGAGAGGGCTCGGGATGTTTGTGAAGGAAGGGGCGGTGGAACGGATCCGTCAGAAGCGTCAGAGCCAGTTTTACAGCCAGTATGTACAGGCTTTGATCCAGGAGGCGCTGAAACTGCGGATATCGAAGGAAGAGATTATGATGCTGATAGAAAGGGGTTATGAAGATGAATGCAATCCAGATTAATCATATTACAAAACAGTACGGCTGTGTCACGGCACTTGACGACGTATCTTTCTCATTTGAACATGGAAAGATCTATGGATTACTGGGACGAAACGGCGCCGGAAAGTCTACCTTGATCAATATCATGGCAAACCGGATCTTCGCAGACCAGGGGGATGTCCTGATCGACGGCCTGCCCGCAGAGGAAAATATGGCGGTGCATGAGAAGATTTTCTGCATGAGCGATCAGAACCTGTACGACAGCTCTCTGAAGATCCGGGATATTTTCAAGTGGACTGACCGGTTCTACGACCATTTCCATCCGGACAAAGCTTTCCGGATCGCGGAAATGTTTTCCCTGGATACGGGAAAACGATTTCCCGCTCTGTCAAAAGGACAGCAGTCCATCTTTAAGCTGACCATAGCGCTGGCCCTGGATACGCCTTATGTGGTCTTCGACGAACCGGTGCTGGGTCTGGACGCGAACCACCGGGAGCTGTTCTACCATTTATTATTGGAGGATTATGAGGAGCATCAGAGGACCATCATCCTGGCTACCCACCTGATTGAAGAGGCAGCAAATATCATCGAAGAGGTGGTGCTTATTGACAAGGGAAGGCTATTGATTCAGGAATCGGTGGAAAGCCTGCTGGATCAGGGCTACTGCGTCTCCGGGCCTGAGGATGCTGTAATGGCTTACTGCACAGATAAGCATGTGATCGGCCGGGACGAACTGGGCTCCATGAAGCTGGCTTATATCCTGGGCGCAAGGGAGGCCCTGTCCAAGGACAGTCCGCTTCAGATCACCGGTATGAATCTGCAGAAGCTGTTTGTAAAATTAACTGAGAAAGGCGGGAATTGAACATGAAGAAATTAAAAGCTGCGATACAATATGAATGTATCACTTCCTTGAAGTATATCTGTGTGTATTATCTGGCATTGGGCGCTGTACTTGCAGTCTATTTCACCATCAGCCATCTGTTGGAGTTCAAATTCTGGAATATATGTCTGGAAATGAATACCATGATCTTAGTAGGAATCATCGGCATCCTGCACCTGCAGGAGGACTTCCGGATGCTTCTCCAGAATGGTTTTACGAGAACCTGCATTTTCCTCGCTGCCATCGTCCATTTTGCCTTCATAGCCGGCATGCTTTCAATGGTGGATACGGCAGCCGGTATCGTGCTGCGCCGGCTCCTGCCGGGCTCTTACGATACCATATTCGGAAGTCTGTACGGATATCACCACCAGATCGTGTCCGGGTGGCTCTGGCTGTTCCTGGTGTATCTGCTGATCAGCAGCCTGGGCTTCTTTTTTGCCCTGGCCTTCGGCCGGATGCAGAAAAAGTTCTCCGTATTCGCAGGTACGATTCTGGTTGCACTCTTTGTGGTTGGTATCCCCTCCCTGTTCGCAGCCGTATCTGCACCCTGGGAAGACCTAAGACACCGCGTCCTGATCTTTGCGGTAAGATGCTTCGGTTTTATGGCTGACGATACGGTACGGCTGGCTAATCCAATCTTCCTTATGTTTCTGTGTATCGGAATCCTGAGTGCTGGCTCCTATCTGTTCATACGTCGGATAGAGCTCAACAGAACAGCCGGAAAAACATCTTGTCTTTCCTTGTGAAACGGCCGAATGGCCATGACGGGATTCCCCTTGGCAAAAAGTGTGCATCTTGGCGCGCATTCGCGCCGGTAGAATGAAAAATGGAACTGCTTCAAATATGGCCCGCACACTCTGCAGGCCATATTTGGAAGCAGTTCCTGAATCTGTTGACTAACGCGTCAATCGCCAAATATCCATGCAAGCATGGCTGCTTGGCTCGTTGCTCCGCGGAAATAGAGCATCATCACGAAAATCGAATCTCGCCGTTAGACAGCCTTGCATTGCACATGGATGTCGTCTGCTTCAAGCGGGCTTTGATATCGCAGATCGTCAGCACCAGTCCCGGATACGCAATGTCCGCAACCAGCTTGCACCCGCCCAGGTTCTCAATCTCCTCCTGCTTCTTCGCCAGCTCCTCATCCATCTGTTCCAGCTTAATACGGTTGACGGAAAGGTCAAACTGGAGACGTTTCATACGTTCCAGCTTATCCGGACTGTTGGGGCGCTTTTCCAGCTTTTCCAGTTCAGTCTCGGCTTCCTCGATCACCTCAGCCAGCTCCTCCCGTTCGTATTCCATGCAGGGCTCGCCTCCCAGATAGATCCGTGTCTGGCTTTCGGATTTTGAGCCTACGGCCTTTGCACTGACTTTTTTGGCCGCCCGGATCCGTCCGCCTACTATGATGCCTCGGCCGGACCGGACCTGAACCTCCCCGTCGACATATACTTCGCTGTTGACGATACAATCGGCCTGCAGGTTCTCCCTGGCGTGAACGATACTGTTTTCCAGATATTTTGCAAAAATACTGCCGTCCGCCCTGACGACTGAATCGGTATTCCCAACGATTCCCTTGGCTACGATCAGGTCCCCGCCTGCCTCTACAGCAGCTGACTCTACCACACCGTCTACCGTGATATTGCCTGCTGCCCGCACGCTGAAACCGCTGCACACTCTGCCGTGGATATGCACATCTCCCATGTAGTTGATATTTCCTGTAGAATAATCCACATTCTCGGCAATCTCCAGCACCGCTTTTACCTGAAAAGTCTTTCCTTCATATTCTACATGGCCGGCCTGGGTTGCCGTCAGCTTGGTGCCGTCCTCACTGATCTCCGTATTCTGTCCCTTGGTAAGGGGCGCTTCTTTACCGTCCTTTGCCGGGATCTCCTGATCGAGCACCGTTCTGCCCGGTTCGCCCGGAGTCGGCAGGACTGCCTCACAGATCACGCCTCCCGGTTCTACACTCTGGAAGAAATGAAGCGACGCATAATCCACCCTGTCGTGCTCATCCACTTCAAACTTCCGTTCCACGACCCGGTCAAAATGCTCGATGATCTGTCCATCTTTTCCGTTGTGCGCCGGTTTTCCTTTAGCCAGAGTAAACAGAGAAAAATAAGGATTCCGGTCTTCCGGCAGACGCCTGAGCAATTCCTCGTCCACTCCAAACGAAATTCCCGTCTCGGCAAGCGCCATATCAAGCATCTCCCGATCCAGATCCTTTCCTTCTCCTATCGGCGGAAATACGATCAGCCAAGCTGAAAGCTTATCAGCCGATATGTGGATGACCGGCTGCGCGTCCATCTCGATCGGCGGCGGTGTCGGTATCTCCTGCTGCGTACTCTGTTCTGCTGACTCATTCTTCTGTGCCTCGGACTGTGCACTCTGTCCTGCCGGTGTATCTTCCTTCGCTGCGGGCTGCGCACCCTGCTTTATTAATAAAGCCTTTTGTGCGTCCGCCTGTGCCTTTTCTTCCCTGACTCTCACTTCTTTGAGACGGGAATTAGCTGCCAGTGTGAGTACCCTCTGCAGACGTCCCAGTTCCTTTCTCAGCTCAGACTGAGAAAAATCTTCACGGCCTTCCAGCCGCAGTCTGGGACTTGACAGCCCTTTTGCCCTCTGGACCCGCATCTCACACAGCTTGTGCATCGCATGCTCCCTGGGCAGCTCCAGCTCTACTTCGGCGGCAGGGGGCGGAGGCGGCGCTGTTACGGCTTGTTCCTCCTTCTTCTCCTTACCCTCTTGCAACATATGGTCCGGAACCTGTTTGTCTCTGACCTGTTCTGATTTCGATCCAAAGAATCGAGACCACATCTCTTTCTTGAAACCCATGCATTTCACCTCCTTCACATGGAGTTCACAGTGTATTCTGTAATTTTATTATACACTGTGACAGGCTGTACTAGCAAGCAATAAATAATGGAATTACCTGTAAATGTGAAAAAGGGTTAGTGTTCACACGGTGTCGTGCACTTGCTGCACGGCGTCCGGCCAATAAAGTTACATTTGCAATAATATCCAGCCCCTCGCCGAAGGCGACTTAAAATGGGCTGGATACTGTTACTGGAGCACCCAAAGGGTGTGAACAGTTACCAAAGGGGTTACTGATCCTGTCTGCGCACCACCGCGCATGCTATGATGAATCCCAGGAAGAGCACGGCCGCGATCATCCATCCGGTAAGCGCCGCGGTTCCCTGGCCCACAAATTTGTCATAATACCCTTTCAGGTAGATCACGGTAATGATCAGCGGCAGGACGTAGGACATGTAGCCTTCCAGCCATCCCGGAAACCGCAGCCCCTTGCCTGTATTCGCTTCTTCCAGGAAGTTCGCCCAGCCCCAGCCATTTTTTCTGGTACAGAAAAGTACATACCCAAGGCTGCCCAGCGGAAGCAGGTTATTCGATACGATAAAATCCTCCAGATCCAGGATATTGGTCCCCGCTCCCAACGGCTCAAAGCCTGCCAGGACGTTGAAGCCCAGCACGCAGGGCATGCTCAGCACGATGATCAGCGCCGCGCTCACCAGTACGCTTTTATTCCTGGACCAGCCGAAAATGTCTATATCAAATGAAATAATATTTTCAAATACGGCCACAATGGTCGTGAATGCCGCAAATGTCAGGAACAGGAAAAACAGCGCGCTCCAGATCTGCCCTCCCGGCATCTGGGCAAATATATTGGGGATCGTAATAAAGATCAGGCTCGGCCCCGCTCCCGGCTCGATTCCGAAGGCGAAGCAGGAGGGAATGATGATGAAGCCTGCCATCAACGCCACAAAGGTATCCAGCGCGGTAATGCTGATCGCTTCTCCCGCGAGGCTCCGCTCTTTCCCGATATAGCTGCCGAATATCATCATCGCGCCGATACCGATGGAGAGTGTGAAAAATGCCTGGCTCATGGCTCCGAAGATCACATTTCCAATGCCCATCTCTTTCATCTGGGCAAAATCCGGCACAAGGTAGAAGTGGATTCCTTCCCCGGCCCCTTCCAGAAATACGGAGTGGACCGCCAACACCAGCATGATGACCAGAAGCGCGCTCATCATCAGCTTGGAGACCCGCTCAATCCCCTTCTGAATCCCGAACTGGCAGACTGCAAAACCAATGACGCAGATCAGAGTCGTCCAGAACGCCATCACTGGTGCATTGCCCAGCATGTCCGAAAAGCCGGCTGTCACCGTATCCGTAGACGCTCCGGCAAATTCTCCCGTAATGCTGCGGAAGCAGTAGTACATCATCCAGCCGCCTACCGTGGTGTAAAACATCATCAGCAGATAGCTTCCGATGATGCCCACCCATTTCGTTATATGCCAGCCGCTCCCCTGGGGCTCAAGCCGTTCAAAGCCAGCCGCAACGCTGCGGCCGCTGCCCCGCCCGATGGCAAACTCACAGGTGAGCACAGGGATCCCCAGTACCAATAAAAAGAGCAGGTAGATCAGGATAAACGCCGCTCCTCCAAATTCCCCGCACATGTACGGGAACTTCCATACATTTCCAATACCGATGGCACATCCGGCAGATACCAGAATAAAGCCCAGCCTGGAACCAAACTTTTCTCTCTTCACTTTGTATTCCTCCTCAATATTCTTTTACTCCATTTTTGAAAACATGACTGTGCGTCAGTGCAGTTTATACTATATGTGCCGCCGATTTTCGCCAGAAAACGGACGGCCTGCATGCGCATCAGCGCATTTTATTTTATCATATAGGAGGAAACTCAGCAACTTATTCTTTCCTTAAGCGGAGCTGGCAAACACGCAGCTGTTACAGTTCACGGCCTTACCGGCCGCGAACTGTAACAGCTGCTCCGCTTAAATTTCTTTATTGAATCATATTATTTTTGTGCTTCGATCAGCTTATTCAGCCCTTCCATCACTTCTTCTTTGGAACACAATCCAAAAGAAACCACATTCCGGATCGGCATGGACACGACCATGGCATTGTTCATCTCTTCGGTGATCGCTTCGTTTGCTTCCTCAGAGGATCCTCCGAAGAAAGAGGACATCTTATCCGCAAGGTACTGTCCGTATTCCCTCGTCCGTTCATCAGAAAAGAGCTCGCCCAACGTAGTGTTCAGGTGGAGTTTTAAAGGCGGCTTGACAGCAGAGTTCATCTGTACGGTCCCGGTCAGGCGGATATCCCGGGAGGACGCACCGATCAGAATCTCATACTTTCCGCTGGCAGCGTACCAGTCCTTCATATCCATATTGTACCAGGCAAAGCTTCTATAATCCAGCGTCATGGTCACTGTCTTTGTCTCGCCCGGATCCAGGGCCACCTTCTCGTATCCCTTCAATTCCTTGTCCGGGCGCCGGCATGCACCGCTGTTATCCCGGACATAAAGCTGTACGATCTCTTTTCCGGCTATATTTCCGGTGTTCGTAATGTCCACGCTGACTGTCAGAGTATCCTTGTCCGTCAGCACTTCCTTGTCTAGTTTCAGATTACTGTACGCAAATGTAGTGTAGGACAGCCCATAGCCAAACGGGAACGCCACAGGCATTTCCTTGGTATCGTAATAGCGGTATCCCACAAATACACCTTCATGGTAAATGGTTTTCTCGCCGTCTCCGAAATTCAGATAGGACGGATTATCTGAAAGCTTGCAGGGGATTGTTTCGGCAAGCTTTCCTGACGGATTGACCTTTCCATATAACAGGTTCACCTCGGCTTCACCTACAGCCTGGCCGCCCAGGTATGCCTCCAGCAGGCCCTTCACGTCGGCAAGCCAGGGCATTTCCACCGGAGAGCCGTTGTGCAGGACTACGATGGTTTTCGGCTGTACCTTTATGATCTCCGCAATCAGACGGTTCTGGCATTCCGGAAGCCCCATATGTGCCCGGTCATAGCCTTCCGATTCGAAGCTGTCCGGAAGTCCGGCAAAGATCACGGCTTTGTCCGCATTCCGCGCCGCTTCCACAGCCTCTGCCGCCAGCGTTTCCTCATACACATCCCGATCCGCTGCAAATCCTTCCGCATAGGTTACATTTCCGGAAATACCTTCCATCCGGGACACCGCGTCCATGGCGCTGCTGACGCGGAAGCTGTTGATATGGGAACTGCCGCCGCCCTGGAAACGCGGTTTTTTCGCAAAGCCGCCGATAAACGCCACTTTCTCGTCTGCTTTCAGCGGAAGTACATTTTCATTTTTCAAAAGCACCATGGACTGCTCTGCGGTATGGCGGGCAAAGTCGTGATCCTCCTCCATGGTAAATGGCTGTTCCTTCTTATTGTCCAGCCATTGGAACGAAATGCGCAGGATCCGCTCTACGGCCCGGTCTAACACAGCCTCATCCAGCGTGCCGTCCTGTACTGCCCGGATGATCTCCTGGTCGTTCACGCCTCCGGAAGTGGGCATTTCCAGCTCCAGTCCGGCTTTCAGTGCAGGCACACGCTCATTGACCGCGCCCCAGTCGGACATCACATATCCTTCAAAGCCCCATTCGTCACGGAGCACGTCGGTAAGCAGCCACGGATCTTCCGAAGCATAAGTGCCGTTGATCCGGTTATAAGAGCACATCACCGTGTAGGGCTGGGACTTCTTAACTGCCGTCTCAAATGCCGGGAAATAGATTTCCCGCAGGGTTCTTTCATCCGCCTCAGAAGAGTTGCTCATCCGGTTAAACTCCTGGTTATTTGCGGCAAAATGCTTGATAGATGTCCCCACATGCTGAGACTGTACACCGTTTATGAAAGCAGCGGCGGTCTCGCCTGTCAGATAGGGGTCCTCGGAATAGTATTCGAAATTCCGGCCGCACAGCGGAGAACGCTTGATATTCACAGCAGGTCCCAGGACAACCGATACATCTGTAGCCTGGGCTTCCCTGCCGATGGTCTCACCCAGCTCCGTCATCAGCTCCCTGTCAAAAGAGCAGGCAGACAGGCAGGCAGGCGGAAAGCAGACTGCTTTGATACTCTCGTTGATTCCGAGATGGTCTCCCTTATCATCCTGCTTGCGCAGTCCATGAGGGCCGTCGCTGACCATCACGCTGGGAATCCCCAGCCGTTCCACATGTTTAAGATGCCAGAAGTCAAGACCTGAGCACATGCCGGCTTTCTCTTCGAGGGTCATTTGGGAAATCAGTTCTTTGAGATTACGTTCCATAAAAATGTACACTCCTTTTTTATCATTCTTTAATAGAAATAATAGCATGTACTCAAAGAAAAATATAGCAATATCCTGTGATTTATAGCAAAATCTTATGATAAAATACCCACCCCGATACACACTAGTGTACTGACCGCATTATATCCAACGAAACTCCGCAGGATAATTTTTCATCGGCAAGGCGGCTGAATGAGGCGTAGCCGGTAGCTGTTGTCACAAGGAGGGACCCGCTTGCGGGAGGATTCCTTATGACCTAATCGTCGATTGAAGCCAACACAGTCCGATGGAAAATTAGACAAGGAGGTTTATTGGAATATAATGCGGTCAGCACACTAGCCTGTGACCGTGCAGCGTGGAACACGACATCAGGCCAATATCGTGATGGGACGGCCCCCGGTCAGGATGGGAACAATAACCGCACATGCGCAAAAACAGCCACTTTATAATGATTTTCCTTGACATTCCATGAAATCAACGATAAAATCAAAAGGTACTTTAAGCTAAATATTACTGTTTCATAAACTATTCACCTCATAATTCCAGAAAAGAAGGCTCAGAAGATTATGCTAGATACCAAATTACTTGTAGAAAGTATATACCATCTTATCCCAGAATTTGAATATCAGTTCACAAGGCCTGTAAAAAAATTAACCCAAAAGGAACTGACCAACTACCAGAGCAAGGTTCTGACCACACTGCAGAATATTCCGGAGATTTCTATGACCACTCTTGCCGACCGTCTCGTCATGTCCAAATCACAGCTTACCGCCACCGTAGACGTACTGGTCAAGCTGGGTTTTGTAGACCGTGTACATGATGAAAATGACCGGCGGAAGATCATCATTCACATTACAGAAAAAGGAAGTCGTTATCTGGCCCGTTCCAAATGTGCCGTAACAGATTTTTATAATCTGTATTTTTCCCAATTGACGGAAGAAGAACGTCTGAAATTATATATGGCGCTGGCTCAGTTATCAGAACTGTTATTGAAGATGAATCCTTTATCCCAGTCTGTCACACAAGAGCAGCTTAAAGAAATCATGGATAAATATGCGGAGTAAAAAAGAGCAGAACAAAAGTGCGCTTCGCACACTCCCGCGTTGTTACATTTTTAGCAGCGCAGCTTTTGTTCCGCGCGCGTAGCTGCGCATCCCCCGGAGGGTTTTTATTCTATAGGAAACTTCGGAGAAGTTTCCTATAGAATAAAAAATGACGAGCTCGGGTCTGCGTCGATCTCGTCATTTTTCATGCTCTTTTCAATACTCCATTTACTTCTGCTCAATTGTAAAATATTTGGCTACAAATGCACCCTCGTATACTACATATCCCGCCGCGCCGCAGGAATAGGTACTGTCCTCGCAGGTTACGATTTCTGTCCGGTCGATCATCATGATCAGTGTTTTGCCTTTGACTGTAAATTGAAGATCATACCAGTGTCCCGGTATATAATTAAAATCTGTTTCTGCCAGCACTTTTACCTCATCCGCCATCCGCATAATGATGGACGCTTTCCCGTCTCCGATCACGGCCGCATAATATCTGCGGTGCCCTTTAGATCTGGCTATCAGGCCTGCCCATTTTGCATGTACGAATTGAATCGTAGATGCCGCCGAATAATCGAACCAGTCATCCGTACCAATACTCATAACTCCGTTATCCTCCGGATGGGAGATCGAGAAGGTAGCCTTAAAATCCGGGCCTGTATGCTTTGTGCTGTTCATAAAGGACATCATCCATTTTGTCCTTGTTACAAACGGGCTGATTCCCGGGGTCAATTCGTCCGCAAGCCCCATATGGAAATGTTCCGGCGCGCCTTTCCAGTCAACCGTGCGGATGATCACCCTTCCGTCACACCTTGTATCCGATAAAAATTCAAATCCAAGCTTATAGATTGCCCTGCCCTTTGTATCAGGAACTTTCCATGTAAACTCATTCTTCCCATTTTCCAGCCTGTGGATTTCTTCCGCTTTCCATGTTGAGATCTCATCATTTTCATCATAATGCGAGATAAAAAATCTGAAATCCGGATTTTTATCGTTGTCGCATTCGATCAAGGTCCTAACTGTCTGTCCTGAGTAAATAGCCGGACTGGCATATACTTCAAAATAGCTCGTGTCCGGCGCTGCTTTCGGCGCAGGATCCACATAGGTCTGGACAGAAACCGTAGCGCGTACCGAACCGGACAGACCGCTATAATCAATCGCCAGCCCCGGGGTTCCGTCGGTTTCTATGGTATTTGATATATTTCTCACTGCCTGTTCAAAGACGGACTTATCATGCGCCATAAATCCCTGAACCGATCCCGGATACTCAAATGCGTATTTTTCACCCGGATGCGTAATCTCTTCTCCATTAAGGGCGGCAGCTGCAGCTAATACTTTTCTTGCTTCCCTTACAGCATCCGAAACCACATCACCTCCATCTGAACTTACCACGAACATTCTGTCTGCAACCGGATTTCTGAAATCAGCCTGTTGGTCAATACAGTCCAATCCCAGCCGGATCGCTGTCAGGCATCCTACATTCCCTCCATTGCAATCCGTATCCCAGCCTGCCGAGACTGCGATGGAAATGCATTTCCGGAAATCATCCCCTCCCATTTTCAGAGCCATGATCACAGCCAGGTGATTCGTAACCATGGGGCATCCGCCCATATATCTTTCATAATCATGGTGATCCTTGATCCACTGCCTTACCTCCTGCCAGTCCTGCGCCTTCTCACATTGCTCTAATACATCATCCAGCAGTTTGTTCAGCTCTCTTCCATAGTGGTTGTCTGCAATATATTTCCGGCATGTTTGGATCAAGCTGTCTATATTCTTCTCCTCAAAAGCCATTGCCTCCATTGCCGCCAGATATACGGCGCACTCCACTGCAATCCCGTCATGGCTGACCACTGCCGCTTCTCTTGCCATCCTTGCGGCTCTTTCAGGGTTACCGGGATTTACCATTGCCCATGTGTCGATAAATATCTGCGAGCCGATCTGTTCCGCAATGATCATTCCATTCTTCTCCCCCGCTCCGCTGTACGGCGGCCTGATTCCCTGCTTTAAACGCAGGTAAGCGGAATGTTCGGTGGATCTGGAAAGCCCGCCCCACCAGAGGATCGTTTTATCTTCTATGATATAGTTCAGCCAGGCCTCTCCTATTTGACCCGCTTTGATATCCGCAGGGTAATCATTGTCCTCCAACGCCCTGTAAAATACAAATGTGCCGGAAATATCATCATCCGGGACAATGAACGGAGCGCCCGTTTTCTCTGCAACATAATAATCAATCTGACCAAATTTCTTTTGTATATCCTCATAAGACCATCCTTCCACCGGACGTCCCATATATACCCCTATGATTTTTCCTAAGATTCCTGCATATATTTGTTCTCTGTATTTTAAAACAGCCATATGAATCCACCTGATCCTTTCCGGGCGCGCTTACCCTTTCACCGCGCCGCCAGCCATACCTTCAATAAATTTTTTCTGCAGCAGTAAAAATACGATGATCATCGGCAGTACCATGATCACGGCTCCTGACATAATGACACTGTAGTCTCTGGAAAAGCTCCCATTCAAATTCAAAAATTTCAGAGTCGCCGTAAAATTCTTTTCACTTTGCAGCAAAGTCGTACTTAACAGATATTCATTCCATGAAAATAGCCCCACAATACAAGCCACGGTTACGATTCCCGGAGATACGATCGGCATCACCACTTTCAAAAAAACCTGAAATGTACTGGCCCCGTCAATCCTTGCTGCCTCCTCCAGTTCATAGGGTACCTTCAGATAATATGTCCTCATCAAAAAGATCGGCATTGGAAGATTCCATGCGGCAATCGCCGCACCTACCGCAAATACATTGCCGATCAGATGGGCTTTTACAAATAAACTGTACAGTGGCAGCATAAACATCTGCAATGGCACCGTGGTGCAGATCATAAAATACAGCGTCAGAATCTTCCAGGTCTTAACCCTCCTTGTTGCCAGCACATATCCCATTGTTGACGAACCGATCACCCCGGTTATGATCGCTGTAAAAGTTAATTTTACACTATTGATGAATCCTTCCCCGAATCTGCCGACTTCCCATGTATATGAAAAGTTTTCAAAATGTATCTTTTGCGGAAGAGATAATGGGTTCTTCAGAATTTCGGAATGCGTCTTTATGCTGTTGATAAGCACCAGCACCAATGGCGCTAATGACAGGAATGCCAGTAAAGACAAAACCAGTATTGCCGCCCAAAAGGATTTTGGCCTGTGAGTCCCCTTTTTCTTTACTTTATCCGCCATTATTCTAACGCCTCCTTTCGGCTGAACCATGTATAGAAGAATGCCGCTATGCATCCAAATACTCCGATCACCAGTGAAACCGCTGCGGCTTTTCCAAATTTGAACGCAGAGAATGCCATAGAGTATGCATAGGTACTCAAAACCTCTGTTGCATGTGCCGGGCCTCCGGATGTCATCAGATAAATATAGTCATACGTGCAGAACGAATAAATTGTAATTAAAATAAACATTAGCCGGACTGTCGGCATGATATTCGGCAGATATACATAATAGAACGTCTGCCATCCGCCTGCACCTTCGATTGCCGCGGCTTCGATCTGGTCCCCGGGTGTCTGCCGGAGCGCGGCAAGATAGATCACGGTCAAAAATCCCCAGTAATGCCATATATCAACCATTGCAACCCCGATGAGCGCTGTATCCATTTTCCCCAGCGGAGAGGTCAGCTGCCATCCCAGTTTCTGCATAAATCCAATCAAACCGCCATTTGGACTGAAGATCATATTCAGCCATATAATCGCGTTCGTCGTAGGTGCCAGAAGGTAAGGGATCAGATAGACGGCCTGAAATGACTTGCTTCCTATATGAAATCTTGCCATGATCACTGCCGCGGTCATGGCGATCATTACCGGCACAGTGACAAACAGCATCGTCCACTTCAGGTTATTCAAGACCGCGCGCCAGAATACCCAATCTTGAAACAGTTCCCTGAAATTCTGCAGCCCAACCCAGACTTTGACATCCGAGATTCCGTTCCATGTTGTAAACGCAGAATAAATCGTCTGAACTGCCGGAATCAAAATGATCAGCCCGCTTAAAAGCACTGCCGGCAATGACAGCAGATGATACGTTAAAGTTCCCGCCCTTTTATGCCTATTTACACCTTTTTCTTTTTTTATCTTCACGGTCTTCATCTCCATAGAAGCGATCCCCCAGCAACCTCTGTTTCATAACAGGCGGTTATTTTCCGCCTGTTATGACTGTTTTTTCATCCTAATCTGTTTTGGGTTCCACTAATGGACAGGTTTTCCCGCCTGCTATTTCTGCATCCAGTTCCGCCGCAACGGTCCTGCAAAAATCTTCCGGGGTTACCACGCCCTGCCATACTGTGTCCACATCTTCAAACGCCGTCAGCGTTGCCGCCGGGAAAAATGTTGCCGGATGGTATGCAAAATACCCCTGATCGATCTGCTTGATCGCTGCCTGCACAGATTCATAGCTTAACTTTGCCAGTCCGCTCATATCGCTGCCGTCATAATCACTCATCTCTTTGATCGGTGTTGTCCAATATCCGGGCCATCCTTTTGTCATGGACACCGCAAAATCCGATGTCAGCATATAATCCAGAATCTTTGCACATTCCTCTGCATATTCTGTTTTCGAATTGATTGAAAAGTTAGAGTTAATAGAGACATCGTAAACCGCCTGTTCCGTATTTCTCGACGGCATACTAATAAATCCCACCTTCTCGACATCTGCCCCCATAAATGACTGACCGACAAACTGCGTATACAACGTCGGAGCCATGACCATTGCACATCGTTCATCCGCCAGCAGCTGTATCACTTCCTGAGAATCCAGATTGACATAATCTTCTCCTGACAGATAGCCTTTATCATACCATTCTTTTGTTATATCCACAGCCTCTGCCATGGCAGGATTGTCAAAGCTGTCTTCTCCCTCCAATACGCGATAGATCAAATCCGCTCCTGCATAGTGGTTGATGATCATAGAGGAAAAATGGTCATTGCATGGTTTCCAGCCTTTATTGCCGGCCCCCAGCGGATAAATACCCAGATCGGCCGCTTTGTCAAGCAGATCCATCATCTCGTCCCATGTAGCCGGCGGTTCCCATCCCTGTTTTTTAAAGAGTTCCTTATTATAATAAAGCCCTCCCACGCACATTCCTCCGGGGATCGAATATAAGCTCCCGTCCAGCGTCAGGGAATCATACATTACGCTCAAAACTCGGTCCTTCCAGCCATATTGTTCTGCATAATCATCCAGATTCAGTACAAGATCCTCTTCTACATATTTTGACGTATAAGAAGGACCTGAAGCGTATACAATGTCCGGCCCGTTTCCCGCGGCCAACGCTACCGGTATATCAGTATCTACTGTATTGCGAAATTCAAGGACCAGCTCATACTCATCCTGAGAATCGTTATACCAGCTATAAAGGACATTCTTCATTGTTTCCTGATAGTCTGTTGCCGCTCCCCAGAACCACATCGTAATCTGTTTCTTTTCTCCATCTGTTTTTTTCGAAGTTCCTTCTTTTTTTTCTGAATTTTCTTCTGTTTTTTCTAACCCGCCTTCTGCTTCCTTCTTTCCGCAGCCTGCCAGCATTCCGATTCCCATGATCACTGACATCATGATTGCAAGTATCCGTCTCTTTTTCATCCTGTTCTCCTTCCTGCCGTTGCGGTTCACTGGCCGGCCAGCGAACAATAACCTCGTATCTGCGATTCCGCAGACACAACCCACTCCGGCACCATTTCCAGCAGATTGTCTGCATATTCCTCAAAGTTTACATGATTGACCCTCTTGATCGTATCCTTCCATTCCTTCGGAACTGCATCAACACCGCTGAACGCTCCGGCCATCGCCCCGGCCATCGCGGCATTTGTATCGCAGTCTCCGCCCAAATTTACGCAATATTCGTTTACTTTTTTAGGATCTCCTTTTCCAAGTGCAAACAAACCGATTGCTACCGGTATAGAATCGGCAGCCAGATCGCCTCCTCCAAAGTATTCGTAAATCTCCAGCATTGCCTTTCTGGGATCGGCTGCTTTTTTTACTAATTCATATATAAAGCCGATCCGTTTTGAGATAGACGGTGATACTATAGGATGTCCATACTGACTGCCAATATCCGCCGCACGCATCGTTTCCCGGATGATCGTTTCGATATCGTTTTCTCCCCTGACGCATAACGCAACTCCCCACGCAACCGCCGCTGCCGCCGAAGTGCATACAGTTGTGTTATGTGTCGGCATACAGGTTTGATAAACATCCCTGACCAATTCGCCACAGGAAGAGTCCCGCAGCCCATGAATGATCCCAACCGGACTGATCCTCATTGCCGACCCGTTTGTATTGCCGTATCTGCCGCTCTCTTCAATACTTCCGCCCGCTCGGATGGCCTTCAGCGCTCTTT
Source organism: Lachnospiraceae bacterium M18-1 (assembly GCA_000403295.2). GTDB lineage: Bacteria > Bacillota > Clostridia > Lachnospirales > Lachnospiraceae > Schaedlerella. The sequence continues at coordinate 291,925 of KE159611.1, forward strand.
CTGTGCTTGGTCCGAGGGGGCTTGCATATTTTCCCTTTACCCGGTCGGCCCAGGCCAATATCTCTGTCACAACATCCAGCGGAACGACTTTTTTATTACGTATAAAAGAATTCATCAGCGCCAATGCCTGTTCCGTATCGTCCGTGTACTCGCCGGCCTTCAAACCATCGTGATAAATGTGTCCCTTTTCGGCAGGATAAAATGTATCAATCCATCCCCAGGTTTTCTCAATATAATCCGGCGTCATAAATGAAGACGGAACTCCGAGTGAATCCCCCGCAGCCATACCATACAAGCTTCCCAGTATCCTTTCTTTTACAGTTACCATTGTTTTCTCCTTTTTGCTTTTTTGCTCACACATCATCCTGTCCATACTCTTTCCGGAAACTGCTCCGACAATCTCTCTGTCAGCATCTTCCAATCAGCCTCGTACTCCTGCCCTCCCCACTTTTCTATGGCAAAGCTCGCATTCGCCGCTCCGTAATATGCAGCGGTTTCATAACCATATCCGGAAAGAACAGCACTCATAAACCCACTCACATATGCATCGCCTGCACCTGTAAAATCCACAATACGATCCGGCTTTACAATCGGGATCGCCATGCTCTCATTATGATAAAAAACCTTACTGCCCTTGCCGCCGTCCGTGATCACGATACAAAGATCCGGAAAAATCTCCGCAATCCTTCCCTCTCCGCAATTCATTTCATGGGAAAGCTTTTTTGCCTCGCATTGGTTGATGATCAGAATCTCTACTTGATCCAAAAAACTTTTAATCCGGGCTGTACTGATTCCTGTCATGATGATCCTTTTCTTCTGTTTTACTGCCATGGACAAGTATCCTTCTGTAAACCGATTAAAAACAGGAGCCACAATACACCATTCTCCCCCAAGCCTTGTTTCTCCCGGTATGGCTGCATCCGCCGCGCCTGCATGGGCAAAGCACATCGTGGCGCCGTCTTCCTGCATAAACATCCATGATTTTCCGCTTTGCCCTTCTTCATACACAAGATGGCACATGATTCCTTTTCTTTTCCAATGCTCTTCCATCTCTATTCCTTCGGAATCTTTCCCTATCGGATAGCAGAGGACAGGAGCAGCTTTCCCGAGGGAAGCCATTCCGACCGCAATATTAGGCGCACAACCACCCGGAACAAATGTGAAATCGCCGTCTTTGATCTGAACGATCTCTCCTTTTTCAGGCAGATGGTCGACTTTAAAAATATAATCGCCGATTGCCGCCGCTCCAACCACCGTTATCTGTTCCATAATTATATCACCCCCTTTGCCTCATGTTGTACTATTGTATAGTTGTCTTGTTTTATATACATCTTACTATCGGATCTTTATTTTGTCAATAGTATTATGTCATTTTCCCCAAAATCCATAATGCTATTTCTTTATATTTCCTTCCATTTTCCTATATTTTTGATTTTTTCTCCATTTTTCCACTAATAAAGTTGTTTATTTTATTCCCTTGCTTTTTCTATGATTTTGATATATGATGTATACATCTATATACATGTTGATTTGAACTATTAATTTACGAGGTGATTAAATGGATAAAAAAGGAATGGAAATTGACCGCTCTTCTCCGCTTCCGGCATATTATCAGATCCAAATGGATCTAAAGAACCGGATCCTTAGAAACGAATGGAATGAAAAAGAGCATATCCCGGGTGAAATAGAACTTGCAAAGCAGTATAACGTGAGCCGGATCACGCTTCGTCAGGCTCTTGCAGAATTGGAAAAAGATGGTTTGATCTATAAGGTTCGCGGACGCGGTACCTTCATCGACTTAAAGTCTGTGCCTATTATTACGGAGTTAAACTATTCTGTAGTATCGAATGATCAGCTTCCGCAGTCCGGATATAAGATTACGGCAAAAATACTGGAACAACGTCTTGTAACTGATTTATTTCCTTCAGTTTCACAAAATCTTCTGCTGCAGAAAAATGATTCTGCCGTATTTATAAAACGTTTATTTCTGATCCATGAAAAGCCAATTGCGATCTGCAGCTCGCACATTTCAGCAAAATTAGTTCCTGGATTAGAAGATACGCCGCTGATCAATGGTTCCATCTCGCAGACTTTGGCCGAGTGTTATAACCTGTATTCCGAGCATGTTGACGATTATATCGAGGCTGTCCGCGCCACGCAGTCCGAAAGCCATCTGCTGGAACGTCCTTATGGTGTTCCTCTTATTATGCTCCAGGGGACTTCTTATCTGAAAGATAAGATACCGCTTGAATATTCGCGTACTTATTGGAGCGGGGATTCTGTCAGGTTCCACTTATCACTGCAGAATGGCCAGACCGGATTTATCCCAACCGCATAGCAGGGTGGATTTTTCTTGTGACACACGAAAAACACATCCCGAAGCCGGATACTTCGAGATGTGTTTTTTACTAACAGGTTAAAACCTGTGTTTCTTTTATTCTTCTACGTCGTCCAGCTTGGCGGTAAATTCGCCAATTACGCGTCCCATTGCAATGGCTTCAGTAATATTGGTTCCGCCCGGATAGAACTTATTTACGATAGAGCCAAGCTCTCCAGCCGCAAACAGACGTTCAATCGGCTTTTCATCCGTGTCCAGTACGCGGCCGTACTCATCATGCATCGGACCGCCCTGTGTATTAAGAAGCGCAGGCCAAAGCTGTATCGCGTAAAACGGAAGCTTTGTGATCGGTCCCATTTTGTAACAGTCTCTCTTAAACTCCGGATCATATCCGGTGAGCGCTGCCTGATTATAATCTGCAACTGCTTTTTCCAGCACGCCGGGAGCATATCCCAGCTGCTCGCCCAGATCAGCAATCGTATAAGCCTTTTTGATCCAGCCTTTTTCAATCTCTCTCTGATTGTCTTTGCTCCAGCCCTCCCAGGTAGGATCTTCCTGAATAATACCCGGGCAATGTCCGATGATCGGTCCGGCCGCACGCACATTCTCATCAAAGATCATCCATGCCGGCATCCTCGGATAAGCCATCTTCTCTGCCTCACAGGCCGTAAAATCAAAGGCCATTGCATGAACATCCAGGCCGGACTCATTTAAGAATCTCTTCCCTTTTTGATCCACATACATATAATTCGGAGCATGCATTCCAATAGCGATCGGCTGCTCATGGTCTTTTACCTTATAGCTGACGCCGCAGGATACTCCGGTCATATGCCACATCTTCGCACCAAGCTTCGCGGTCATCGTCAAGCCGTCTCCTACGCTGCACAGCGTACCCTGGGCCATCAATTCCTGGCTTAAGTAATTAATCTGCATCTCTTTATTGCGGTTAAAGCCGCCGCATGTCAGACAGATGCCCTTCTTTGCACGGATGTTGAGCGTTCCGTCCGGTGTGCTGGCTTTCATACCTGTCACTTCTTTTTTGCTGTTCGTAATCAGTTCCAGACCACGTGTCTCATACATAATTTCAATGTTCCGCTTATTCACGCCGTGCATAAGGGAACGGATCAGATAATATCCGCCGTTCATATCCGGATCCCCGCCATCCTTTGGAACAAACTGAGAACGTCCGCCAAGGCCGTCTGCTCCCGGGAGGAAATCCCATACCGCATTCGGCGCCGGAGGAAACGGAACTTTACCTGCCACCCGGAAATCGCACTCACATTTTTCTCTGAACCAGTCGTGACTGCTCATAGAAACATCCACAAATTTGTGTATCAGCTCGTCCTTCACGGTATCATCGAATACTGCGCGGTAGTAATCATATACCTTTTTATCATCCAGGAATACGCGTAAAGTACCTCCGCTCAAACGTGTATTTCCTCCCGGCACTTTATCAGCTTCAATGACCAGAACTTCCGCACCGTTATCATGTGCCTCGATTGCGGCACATCCGCCTGCAGCCCCCAGGCCGACTACCAGAACGTCAACAACCTTATCCCACTTCATACATTTTCTCCTTTCAAATTAATTTTGATTTATGAATTATTTTTATATTCGAATTATATTATTTTATATATAATTTGTCAATATAAAATATTCTGCATTTACTTTCCTGCCTCGGCACGCATCTGTGCAATCTTCTTATCTGTTAATGGATAGAACAGCATTGCGATAATAACAATGATCAGAAGAACCGCCGGGAACAGTGCAAACAGGATCGGAAGGCCTGCAATCGCCTGCTCCGTTACGTGATCTGCCTGAAAACCAATCGCAGTAAGCCCGACACCCAGTATAAGTCCCTGGAAAACACCGCCTATCTTTGGAGAAAGAGATAATAAGGTCATCAAAAATCCTTTCAAATCTTTTCCTGTCTTTAATTCTGTATAATCAACCAGATTCGAATATACCGCCGCTTCCGCAGAATGCATAAATGAATACCCGATGTAGCCAATTGACAGTAAAATTGTAAAGAACAATGCACTGCTGCTTGAGAAATAAGAAATCAACATACTTCCGGCATAGATCACGCCTCCGACAATATAGGCATTTCGGCTTCCTCCCACAAGCTTAGATACAAATGGCGTAATAAAAGAGCCGCCGATCATCAGCGCAGTGCTCAGGGACAGGTATAATGTCAGCATTGCACGATCCTCCAGCACGTATGTGTAATAATAAACCGAAAGCGCAGTCACTGCAAAATAGGTTGCAATCTTCAAGATTCCGGCAATGAGGAACATCAGCATAGGGAAGGATATAATGCTTTTAACCATATCCAGAAAAGACACATTCTCCGCCTGCTGTTTATCAGTTCCTTCTGCCTTTGGCACAGGCTTATCATAGGGTTTTGCCATCATATACAGCTGATAGAATCCAAGGAAACAAAGGACAGACAGGATGCCTGCAAATGCGGAATACCCGATTGCCGCAAACGCAGTGACCGCTACAAGACTAAGCAAAAACTTGGCCAGAGAATTCATCTGTATGCGGCACGCTGCATAGGACGCCCTGTCTGACGGATCGGGCGCCAATACTGGGAGAAGTCCCGTATACGGAGAATATACCAGGTTCCAGGAAACATAACACAATATGTACATCAGTCCAAAATAAGCCACTGCAGCGCCTCCTGAAAAGCCAAAATCTGTAAATCTGAGCCAATTAAAGATCGCGCAGAAAATTGCCCCCCAAAGAATCCACGGACGAAATTTTCCGCTCTTAAAATTCGACTTTTGTATCAGGATTCCAATGATCGGGATGGAAATCGTATCGATCATGCTTGCGACCGCCATTGCAGATCCCATTGCTGTTGCCGACAGACCTACCGCCGTTGTCAGAAATGCGCTGAAGTACGTCGACGACAAATTCGTAATGATCGTGGTGAAAAAGTTGCCCAGGCCATACCGATAGCTCTGCACGCTATAGATAGATTTCTTTTTTTGCTGCTCCATAAAGTACCTCCTTTTTACTCACACTGTTTAGAAAACTATACCCAAGGGCATCCCATCATGGCCATCCGGCCGTTTCACAAGGTATATCCAAGGGCATCCTATCATGGCCGTAGCTCGTCGCCCTTTGGCATAATTTAGTTAGCTACATTTTACCATCATTTTCATAATTGTCAATATTTTTAAATATTTTTTATTTGTAAACCATTTACAAATCATGATTTATTTGTTATACTTAGCGCAGATAAATCTGCAGCTTAGTCTCCCCAGGGGCATCCATTATGGTCATCCGGCCCTGGAATCCTGTTGCGTTATTGCGAAGTAAGGAGTGTGTATGAATATGATGAAACTGCTTATTCCAATATCAGCGATCATTCTGAGTATTATCGTCGGAAACCGGTATCGGATCAATACCGGTATTATCGCCGGTTCCCTTGCTACGGTAATCGGTATCATCATGCTGCAGATGACCGCAGCCGACTTTTTTTCTCTTGTTCCAAGCAAGATTATATTCACAGTAACCGTGATCACGATTTTCTATGGATATTTATCGGAAAATGGTACCCTGTCCGCTGTTATTGATTACATGATCTATGCCCTCAAAGGGAATGCCAGGATGCTTCCTATTGCAATTTTTATCTTAAGTATCCTGATCAGCGCTATCGGTATCGGCGCGCCCACTGCTACTGCGGTTCTTGCCCCGATCGTCATGTCGATTGCCCCCCGTATCCGGCAAAGTTCTCTATTATTGGGAGTATCTGTATCCTACGGCGTATGTATCGGCGGAAATTTTATCTTAAGCCAGGGAGGTATTATCGCGTCTTCTATTATCGAGAGCTCCTCTGCATTTACCGGTATGGGCAGAAACATGATGTTTCAGGCGTTTCTTCTGAGCACATTATTTTTCAGTTCCCTTTATGTTGTGATCTACGTGCTTAGTCAGCGCAAGGCCGTCCCTATGTCCGGTACGCTGGAAAAACCGGCCCCTCTTTCAACGGTGCAGAAGCAAAGCCTGCTATTATTGGCAGTTTGTCTGATCACAATCCTTTTATTTGCTCTGCTGTCACATTTTTTACCCAAAGGCCCACTGCAATTTTTTTTCACAGAGTTTGACCTGAGTTTTGTCATTCTGATTGGAATATTTGTTGAATCCGCCTTACACCTTGCGCATTTTCCGGACATTGTGAAAAATCATATTCCGACGCAGACATTGATCTTTTTTACAGGAATGACACTTTTAATGGGAGTTTCCATTCGGGCGGGGATCGTAGAATGGCTCAGCTCTCTGGTGCAGGAGAATATTCCTCAATTTTTTGTATGTGCCATTTTAGCTTTGTTTGGAGGCATTATGAGTTGTTTCAGCTCTACGTTATCTGTCGTAATCCCGGTACTGTTTCCACTTGTTCCCAGCATTGCCTCCAAAATGAATCTGAATCCTGTGCTTTTATACAGCGCCATCTTCATTGGAAGTACAGGCGCGGGCATCTCTCCCTTTTCAACCGGCGGCCTGCTGCTGATCAGCAATTGTCAGGTTCGGGAAGAATATCATTCTCTCTGGAATAAATTTCTTCTTTTGTGCGGAATCAATATATTTGCAGCCTTCGCTGTCTTCCTGTTGATCGGACATCTGTAACTATCTCCTCTCTCATCACACGGCGGCTGGAAAATCTAACGCATCAGCCGGAGGTTTTTTGTTCTATCGGAAAAATCGGAGAAGTTTCTAATAGAACGAAAAAAGCAGGCCAACAATGGCCTGCCTCATGAGTCAAGACTTTATAAATTCTTTTCAGCTGTGCGGTTGCAATCCGCCAGGTCGTTTACATGCAATTCATTGCATTGAAAATGACCTGGCGGATTACAACCGCACAGCTGGATTTTTTATTAGTTTGATCGTTACTGTTCACCGCCGGACAGGATGCCTGATCACAGTCCGCAGTTTTTCCTCCGCTGCTCTCCGCGGGTCGCTCAGGTAGATCTCATGGTGAAATCTTGAATCCGATAAATCCAGTACATATCCATTTTCCGCCGCAAACTCATCCATCCTCCGGATCGTCTCCGGCTCATGATCGTAGCTGCCGATATGCATGCACTGGACGCATACCCCGTCTTGGTAGGTAAAAAATTTCACTTTTGAAAAATCCGTTTTCTTTTTCGCCGCAGCTTCCTCCACGGCCCAGTCAAAATCTTCTTTTTTCACGAAATCTGGAAGCCGTATCATGGATATCCACTGAAAATCCGCTTTCCGGGAATAATCAATCCCGTCCGTTCCTTCCTGCCACCAGAGCCCTTCCAGCGGCGGCACCACATAGGAAAAGTACCCGTCGATCTTATGTGGCCCTTTATAACTCATTTTAATTGTAAACGCAATTCCATACAGCAGATTCATCGCTGTCTTATACTCCCCGTCCGGGTCGTTGGGATTGCCTCTCCCCCGGACTGCCACATAGTTCATCTCAGGGATCTCAATGATCCCCGGCTTTTTGGGCGGGAGATAGTATTCCTTGTACTCTTTTTTATAATCAAACGGCATAGATATTTCCTTTCCGATCATAAATCAATCTGTACTCGCTTTTTTCTTTTTTGGCTTCGGCATGGGCAGTTCCCTGCATGTCTCTGTTACAAATTCTGCCAGAAATCCTTTATCTTCCAGTTCCTCGATCAGAAAATGCGGCTTTGCCCCTTCATAGGGCGAACCGGTTTCCATCTTCGGCGCCAGGCGTTTCCCCGCCTCTGTCATCTTCACAAAAAACTGGTCTTCACAGATACATCCAAAAAATTTTCCGTCACAGTATAGTCCATATTCCCCAAACATTTTCCGATAGCTGACCGTCCCTGCATCGGAAAGCTGGTCTGCCACATATTGTACAAATTCCGGACTGCTTGCCATTGTTCATCCTCCTTCCTTAACATCATGCACCTGTCCGGACAGGTATCTTTAGGTGTGCCGCATACGCTGCTGTTCCGAACTATTGTGCATATCGTTTCCGCATATTTTCAATGATTTCCCGCATCTCCTTTTGGACATCCGCCGGTTCCAGCAATTTTGCCCGATCGCCGAACGTCAGAAGCCAGCTGATCAGATTGTCTTTATCCGTGTAGTCCGCATGGAACAAAAGTCTTCCGTCCTTCTGCTCTTCGAAGCAGTCCAGACCAAATTCCTCTACCAGACGCCATTTGCACTCTGGCTCAAAGACCGCTTTCACCCGGATACCGCCCGGAAAGATCCGTTCATTTTTGAGATCCGGCAGAGGCACTTTCCGCGGCTTATAACTTACGCCGGACAGACTCAGCTCCGCCATGCGGTTCAGCTTGAACAGCCGGAAATCCCGGCACAGGGTACACCATCCCCAGACATACCAGCTGGACCAGCGGAAGATCAGATAATAGGCTTCCATTCTCCTTTTCCCCTCCTTTTTCGGTGAAAAGTAGAGAAATTCCAATTCCTGCCTGCCGTCGATCGCCGCCCGGATGATCTCGATCTTGGGTGCCAGATCCGCCTTGTACCAGGAAGACAAGTCGATCAGGACAGACTGGTTTCCCTCCATAAAATCCGATCCGCCCGGGGAAAGCTTTTCCATTAAAAGGCCGTACTGGTTCGTACCGCTGACACTGTCCAGGCTTCGCAGCCCGGCCAGGATGTCCTGCATTTCCCGGGTCGTAAAGACGGTCCGGTCTATTTTGTAATTTTCCATAATGGTAATCCCTCCGCCAGCCCCCGGCATGGTCATGATCGGGATTCCGGCCCTGCACAGGTCTTCAACGTCCCGGTTGATCGTCCTTCTGGACACCTCAAACCGCTCCGCAAGGTATGGGGCAGTCACCATATCCTGTTGCAGCAAAACAGATAAAATTCCAATCAGTCGGTCAATCTTCATATGCGCTCCTTTAAAAAACAGGATAATTTATTATAACACAGGAAACAGGACAGCTGTATGTCATGTTTAAAATGAAATCCCCATTATGGCCATCCGGCCGTTTCACAAGGCATATGATTCCGGAATACGACCTTTTTCTGTCCTTTCCTGATCTCTCCGACCTCATAACAGTCGTGATATTGTTTCATATGCTCTGCAATCTCCTGTGCATGCTCCTTTTCCACCACCAGTAAAAGCCCGGCTCCGCAGTTGAACGTAGAAAGCATTTCCTGTTCTTCTATATTACCAGCGTTTTTAATGTAGGTAAATATGGGCAGCGTTTTTAACTGCTTCAGATCAATTTCCGCACACAGTCCGTCCGGAATGATCCTGCACAGATTCCCTTCAATGCCGCCTCCGGTAATGTGCGCCATACCATGTACCCCACGCCCCCGGGTCACCGCTTTGATCGCTCTGTAGTACGGCGTATGAGGTTTCATGATCTGCTCGATAAATGTCTCACCCTCTATCCTGTCCAGCTTGATCCGGGGGATTTTTTCCATTAATAAGCGGATCAGCGTATAGCCGTTGGTATGGAGGCCGTTGGAGGCCGCCGCCAATACCTTATCACCCTCCCGGATTCCTGACCCGTCAATGATCCGGTTTCTGGGTACGATCCCGGCAATGCTTGACGTCAGGATGTACAGCCCCGGATTCACCACCTCCGGCTGGATGGAAGTCTCACCGCCCACCAGATCGCATTCATTTTCCCGGCAGGCTTCGGAAATCCCTTTCACAAAGGCTTTCATCGTTTCTTTTTCCGCCTTTCCGCAGACGATCGTATCCAGCACTGCAAGGGGCTTCGCGCCCATCACAGCGATATCATTTACCAAATGGTTGATCATGTCATGGCAAATGGATTCCACATATCCGTATTCCATGGCCAGCTTCTGCTTGGAGCCCGGTTCCTCGGACTTCAGGACCAATACAGGATCCTCAATACCCGGAAATCCGATGTCGTACAGGGACGCAAAGGGCCCCAGACCGTTCAGAACGCGTGGATTTTTCGTTCTCAGATAAACAGCCATCTCCCTTTTCATTGCATCGGTATAGGAAATATCCACCCCGGCTTTGCTGTAGGAAAAAGTTTCGCTGTTTTTCTCCCGTCCCTGAAGGATCTCATCCACCGAAGTGTGCAGCAATCCGGCCAGTTCCACCAGGATTTCCACATTCGGCAGCGTGCCGTTTTCCCACTTGGAAACGGCCTGAAAAGAAACGTTGAGCCTGGCGGCGATCTCCGCCTGCGTCATGCCGAGCTGCTTTCTTTTACTTGTGATGAATCCCGCTATCTTTTTGTTATCCAGCATCTTTTGACCTCCGATCATTTATAATGGACTTTCAAACTCCATATTTAGCTTTATCTTACCCTGAAAGATGACAGAACCGCAATAAACATTTATTTGATTTTATAGGCGGGATTCAACCTGCAGTTGAGTATCCCGCCGCATTCCGGGATATCGAAAACAATAGCCTCTTTTCCCCATTCACAAGGGAAAACCGAACATTTTTCTTTACAAAACGCGAAAAATACACTAAACTAGTAATTGTAGTTTTCTGGCAGAGGAAAGAATACTCTGCACGTCTGTCTGATCAGCTTTTGACAGAAGCATGGTCAGCTTTATCAAATCATACGGAGGTACTATATCATGAAAGGAAACGTAATCGTCGGTCAGTCAGGCGGACCGACCGCCGCTATTAATTCAAGTCTCGCGGGCGTATACCGCACCGCCAAGGATCGTGGAGCCGGCAAGGTCTATGGTATGCTGCACGGAATCCAGGGACTGCTGCAGGAAAGATATATAGATTTATCAGAATATATCACAACGGAACTGGATGCTGAGCTTTTGAAGAGAACACCTGCTGCTTTTCTTGGTTCATGCCGTTATAAGCTGCCGGAGATCCACGAAGACAGAGACGTCTATGATAAGATATTTGAGATTCTGGAAAAGCTGAATATTGAAGCGTTTATCTATATCGGCGGCAATGACTCTATGGATACCATCAAGAAGTTATCTGACTATGCCATCATCACCGGTTTTAAGACCCGTTTCATCGGCTGCCCGAAGACCATTGACAATGACCTGGCTCTGACAGACCATACGCCTGGATACGGAAGCGCTGCCAAGTATATCGGCACATCCGTAAAGGAGATCATCCGCGACAGCTTCTGTCTGGAATACTCCAAGGGCCTGGTTTCTATCATCGAGATCATGGGACGAAACGCAGGATGGCTGACCGGTGCAGCGGCTCTTGCCAAGGGCGAGGACTGTTCCGGACCGGACCTGATCTATCTGCCGGAGGTTCCGTTTGATATTCAGAAGTTCGGCGACAAGGTAAGGCAGATCCTGACTAAGAAGTCATCTGCTGTGATCGCAGTTTCTGAGGGAATCCGTCTGGACGACGGACGTTATGTATGTGAGCTGGGGCAGAGCATCGACTTCGTAGACGCATTCGGCCACAAGCAGCTGTCCGGTACCGCAAATTATCTGGCAAGCTACATTGCCGGAGATATCGGATGCAAGTCCCGTGCCATTGAGCTGAGCACCCTGCAGAGGTCTGCTTCCCATTGCGCTTCCCGTGTGGACATCCTGGAGGCATATCAGGTAGGCGGCGCCGCAGTGAAGGCAGCGGACGAAGGCGACAGCGGCAAAATGGTTGTCATCCAGCGTCTGTCCGACGATCCGTATCAGAGCGGAACTGAAGTGAAGGATGTACACAAGATCGCCAATGATGAGAAGCTCGTTCCGAGATCATGGATGAATGAAGACGCGGATTATGTAACGGACGAATTTGTGAACTATGTACGTCCTCTGATCCAGGGCGATGTATCACCTGTCATGGTAGACGGAATCCCGAGACATCTGTTCCCAAATCCGATGACCGACGGAAAATAAATCAAAAAATAACTTGACAAAGCCGTTCCTATATTATATACTAAGATATGTTGTGAGCGGCTTCATCAAGTGTGTGCGATTAGCTCAGCTGGATAGAGCGTCTGGCTACGGACCAGAAGGTCGGGGGTTCGAATCCTCTATCGCACGTTTATAAAAGTCAAGGATTTCATATCCTTGATTTTTTTATTTGGTTACTGTTCACACGGTGGCGTACACCCTGCTGCACGGCATCCGGCCAATAAAGCAACATTTGCCATAATATCCAGCCCGTCTACACTCCGTTCCGGTCCGTCCTAAACAAGCGTCGCTGGCGCTTAGGACCGCCGAAGGCGACTTAAAATGGGCTGGATACTGTTACTGGAGCACCCAAAGGGTGTGAACAGTAACGAAACAAAAACAGCGGAGATTCATTCCCCGCTGATTTTTGATCTTAAGAATTGATTCACTGATTCTGAAACCGCTCCGCCTGGCTGCTGATCAGTTCTGCATCGTCAAAATAGTTGATCTTCATGGCCGCCTTTACATTCTGCAATGTCTCCGCAGCTCTTTTCTCTGCCTTTTCGCTGCCCTTTCTGAGAATCTCGTACACATACGGGATATCCTTCTGGTATTCCTTTCTCCGCTTTCTGATGGGCTCTAATTCTGCCTGCAGAACTGCATTGAGGAAACGCTTTACCTTCATATCGCCCAGTCCGCCCCGTTTATAATGCGACTTGAGTTCATCCAGGCTGGTATAATCCGGCAGAAATTCCGGAAAATATTCCGGCCTGCAGAACGCGTCCAGATACGTGAATACCGTATTGCCCTCCAGCTTGCCCGGGTCCTCGATGCGGATATGGGTGGGATCTGTAAACATGCTGAACACCTTCTGCTTAATCTCTTCCGGTTCCTCGGAAAGATAGATACAATTGTTCAGCGACTTGCTCATTTTTGCCTTGCCGTCGATTCCCGGCAGCCGCATGCACGCCTGATTATCCGGAAGCAGAATCTCCGGCTCGACCAGGGTATCTCCATAGACGGAATTGAACTTTCTCACGATCTCCTTTGTCTGCTCCAGCATGGGAAGCTGGTCTTCCCCTACCGGCACCGTGGTCGCCTGAAATGCGGTGATATCCGCCGCCTGGCTGATCGGATACGTAAAGAACCCCACCGGAATGCTTGCTTCGAAATTGCGCATCTGGATCTCGGACTTTACGGTTGGGTTTCTCTGCAGTCTGGACACCGTTACCAGATTCATATAATAAAATGACAGTTCACACAGCTCCGGCACCTGGGACTGGATGAACAGCGTAGACTTCTCCGGGTCCAGGCCGCATGCCAGATAATCCAGCGCCACCTCGATAATATTCTGGCGCACCTTTTCCGGGTTGTCTGCATTGTCCGTCAACGCCTGAGCATCCGCGATCATAATAAATATATCGTCAAATCCGCCGGACTCCTGCAGCTCTACCCTTCTTCTCAAAGAACCGACATAGTGGCCCACGTGTAGTCTTCCGGTCGGTCGGTCTCCTGTCAGCATCGTCTTTCCCATCGTTCCTTTTTCCTCCTCATTATCCTGTCTGAGTTATTTATGATTCCAGAGAAATGTATCCCCGTTCCCCCGGCCTTTTACATCAGGATCATTTGTTCTGCAGCATAGCCGTCCGTGAAATCCTTCTCTCTGCATACCTCCGTCCATCCGGCACATAGAAAAACTGATACAGCATATGCGCCATCACAGCCGCCGACGCTACGTCGATCACAGAATGCTGCTTCAAAAACATCGTTGCCATAATGATCAGCGCGGCAAGTATATAAGCCCCCGTACAGACCGCCATATGCTTCTGCAGCGCACGGCTCTGACTGATGGCAATGCACGCAGCCAGAGAATTGTACACATGGATGCTGGGCATCACATTGGTCGGCGTATCCGCCCGGTACAAAAGCTTCACCATATCTACAAAAATATTATCCCGCTCGAACACGTAGGGCCTGATATTCAGCCCGTTTGGAACCAGCGTAGATACGATCAGGAAAATGGTCATTCCTGTAAACATCAGCTTCGCAAGCCTGTAAAATCCTTCTACATCCGTAAAAAAGAAGTACAGCATCACCGCTGCGATAAATACAAACCACAGTAAATACGGCACAATGAAATATTCTATAAATGGAATCTGGTCGTCAATCGCCGCATGGATGACATGATAATTCTTTGTCACATGCGTTTCCAGATATAAAAACCACGGCATATACACCAAAAAATAGCTAAATACCCATCCGTGCTTATATTTTCTCAGCAATTCTGCCGCCCTTTCCTTCCATGTCATATGAAACGCTCCCTCTGATATGATTAAAGTCTGCATATCCCCCTGTACTTTTTTCAGAACTACTTTTCATTCTCCCGATTATATCATGATTCCTCCGTAACAACAAGGATGTTTACAAAACATTCACACAAATCTTTTTATGTTTTTTGACAGTCCCCCGCTCCTTGGCAAGATCCGTCATGCACCGGCATCCGGCGGCGCGATCACCTGGATCTGTTCCGGCTCCAGGACCGCCCGGATCGTCTGTCCCCGGGCAATCGGTTCTCCATCCGCATGGATCGGAAGTTCCCTGCTCATTTTTATTTCAATCTCTCTGCACTGGTAAATAGAAATTCCCTTAAAGTTTACGTGCTTTCCAAAAAATGCGGTGGGGAGCAGAAGGAGAATCTTCCATTTCGGCAGCTCAGAAACAACGATCACATCCAGTATCCCATCTCCGATCTGAGCCTTCGGGCAGAAGAAGAAGCCCCCTCCCTCATAGGGATGATTCATGACCGCTGTAAAATATGTATGCTCAAACTTCTTCGTCTTCTCAGAATCCATCCGGATCTCCGCCGGCATCGGCTGTTCACTGAGAATCCATTTCAGCGCGATCGCCAGATAGGTCAGCTTTCCAAGGCCCAATTTGTTTAAGACCACTTTGATCGGAGAGACAGCGGCCCGATGACACACCGCAGCGTCAAAGCCGATTCCTGCGCTGACTGCAAACCGGTATGTCTGGTCCGGACAGATCACCCTGCCGACATCCATAGGAACCTTCCTGCCTGTTTCGAAGATATTTTCCAAGGCTGCATGGAGGTCTGTCGGCAGACGGAGCGTCCTGGTAAAGTCGTTGCCGGAACCAGTGGGAATATATCCAATAGTGACTTTGGCGCAGCTCTGGATTCCGTTCACCACTTCATCCACCGTTCCATCTCCTCCTACCACCACCAGCGTATGCTCCTGTCCGTCGGCCGTGATCCGTGCCGCTATCCCGGCTGCATGGCGGGCGTATTCCGTGTAAAAAACTTCATAATCAATTCTTCTTTTTTTCAATTCCGGTTCTGCCAGCTTCCAGATCATCCCGCCGCGCCCGGATCTGGATTCCGGGTTTACGATAAATGTATATTTCAAACCATACCTCCTGTGGGGTTTTGCCGCGCTTTCCCCATTGACTCAGTTCACACCCTGGCCAGGCGCGTCCTGCAGCTCTCAATCGTCATTTGTGCTCCCGGTTTTCAGCCGATCGTACTGTCCAGATATTTTCCAAGGGAACGCCTCATATTTCCTTCAAAGTCTGTCTCGCCGCTGCAAAGGCACCACTCGAATACATTGCCGATAACGATCATCCGGACATCTGTGGTAAATGCTTCGATATCCACGTTCAGTCGGATGATCCCGGCCAGAACCGCCTTTTCCACATATGCCTGCACGGTCACGATCGGGTAGGGCCGCTCAGTCCGTAAAGCAGCATTCAGCGCCTGGTTCTTCGGATTGTAATACCCGGACATAAATTCTACACCCAGCTCCCGGCAGTAACTCACATAGTTCAGGTAGACCCTGATGATCGCGATCTTTGCCTCATCCGCATTGCGCGGAAGTTCCAGAAGCGCCGGATTGATGCTTGGCTGCTCCTCGATATAGTAAGAAAGCAGGTCATCCTTTGTTTTAAAGTGATGATAAAAACTGCCGTTAGAAACTCCAGCTTCCTCACAGATGTTTTTGATGGAAAGTTCTTCATATCCCTTCTTTTTCAATATCTGTTTGGCTGCCCTGAAAATACGTTCCTTTGTTTCCTTTGATTTCTGCCGCTGCCTGGACAGCTCTGTGCTTTCCTTCATGTCTGTGGCCTCTCCCCTTCCGATTCACACACGTTAACTGCTCCGGTACTTTTTACAGATGCTTCATATTCATATATGCTTCAAATGCGGAGGGAATCGAGTACACGGTCTCTAGTTCTTCCTTTTTTGCAAAGATCATCTCCGCACCGCAGTTTTTTTCCAATTCATCCACCAGCATTTCATATCCGGTCATATGCCATTCCACATGGCTGAAAATATGCTTTGCACTCTCCAGCTTCCGCACACGTACCGGCGTCAGTCCGATGGATTTCCCATAGTCGGATGCTTCCTTCCTGGTCAGATGCCCTTCCACATTGGGCAGCTCATACAGACCGGCAAGCAGGCCTTTGTCCGGACGTTTACGGATCGCCAGCCCCTGTGCGTCCCGGAAGATCAGAACTGTCCGTTTTTCAATCCTTCTTGCCTTTGCTTTCGCCTTCACAGGCAGTTCAGTCTGAATGCCTTTTTCCCGGGCAAGACAGAAGCCCGCCGCAGGGCACTCCCCGCACTTCGGCTCTCCGTTCGGCACGCACACGAGGGCTCCCAGTTCGATCAGCCCCTGGTTAAAATCTGACGCATCCTGCTCAGGAATAACTTCCTCCACCGCCCGTTCCATCCGGGAACGGACACTGGCTTTCATAATATCTTCTTCGCTTGCAAGGATCCTTGAAAGAACCCGCAGCACATTTCCGTCCACCGCAGGCTTTGGAATCCCGAAAGCAAAGGAGCTGACCGCCCCTGCCGTATAATTTCCGATACCGGCGAGAGAACGGATTGTATCATATGTATGAGGAAATTCGCCCTGATATTCCTCCATCACCTGCCTGGCCGCCTTCTGCATGTTCCGCACCCGGTTGTAATAGCCCAGTCCTTCCCACAGCTTCATGAGCCGGTCCTCCGGCGCCTCCGCCAATTCCTTCACGGTAGGAAGCTCGGATAAAAACCGTTCGTAATAACGTTTTACAGCCTCCACCCTGGTCTGCTGGAGCATGATCTCGGACACCCAGATCCGGTAAGCGTCCCTGGTATTGCGCCACGGCAGGTCCCTTCGGTTCTTCCTGTACCATTCCATCACCGGCTCTGCCGCATCTTTCAGCCGGGGACATTCCAGCACCACAGGCACAGGATCCGCAATCTCGATCCGGTCGCCGCTGACCCGGCAGTCATAGGCCAGGATCTTCACCCCCGCAGCCTTTGCCGACTTCAGCGCTTCGCAGAAAGCGGGATGGGTAGCCATATTGGGGGTAAAGTACCGGACTCCTTTCATCTGGATCACAAAAAATACGTAAGCCTCATATCCTTCCCTGACCGCCTTTTCCAGCTCCTGCAGATGCTTCACTGCACGGTCGCTGGGGGCGTCCGGAAAACGGACCGCCCCCTCTTCTTCCAGGGTCACTCCCTTGACCTCTATGAAGATCCTGCTGCTCCCGGTTTCCACATACAGGTCGAAACGGGAATTGCCGTATACAGTCTCCGGCCTGATCAGGCGGATATCAGAGAACAGCTGCCCCGATTCGATCCATTCCTTTACAACCAGATTGGGCGCCTGGGAGTCCATATTGATCATCCGGCTGCCTTTTTCCACACCAATCAGATCCCACTTCGTCTTCCGCGCGGGATTATCACACTCCTGCACATAAATGGGCGCTCCCGGCGTCAGGAGCTCCGCGCACCTGCCTGTATTCTTTACATGGATGACCTCCCTTTTCCCGGCCAGCTCTGCATAGGCAATGAACCTGTTGGGACGTTCCAGAAAGGTTCCTTTTGAGATTCGTTCATATTTCATGCGTGATCTTCCTTATATCGTCTTTCTTTGCTTTTCCGGTGATATCCGGCACCGTGAATCGTAACGATTGTACTACTTTTCCACGCTTATTTCAATAATATAGGGATGGAAATTTAGATTCCCGCCAGTTTAACGCTGCCCGCAGCCATTTTGTTCACATGCGCAAAAAATCTTACCGGCTTCAAAATTCTGAAAAGCCGGTAAGATTTTTTTCATTCTTTTTAGAGCGTATTATAGGATCTTTGACAAAAATTCCTGCAGCCGCAGATCCTTTGGATTGCCGAAAAACTCCTCCGGAGTCCCCTGCTCCTTTACCTGTCCCTGGTCCATAAACAGGACCCGGGTGGCAACCTCCTTTGCAAATCCCATCTCGTGGGTAACTACTACCATCGTCATCCCGTCGTGGGCAAGCTGTTTCATCAGCTCCAGCACTTCCCCGACCATCTCCGGATCCAGTGCGGAGGTTGGCTCATCAAACAGCATCACATCCGGATTCATTGCCAGAGAACGGACAATCGCGATCCTCTGCTTCTGCCCGCCTGACAGCTGAGAAGGATAAGCATCCGCCTTTTCTTCCAGCCCTACCTTCCGCAATAGCTGCATCGCCTCGGCATCGGCCTCTTCTTTATTCTTTTTCAGTAGCTTGATGGGAGCCAGCGTGATATTTTCTAAAATAGTCTTATGGGGAAACAGGTTAAAATGCTGAAATACCATCCCCATCTTCTGACGGTGCTTGTCAATATTTGTCTGCTTGCCTGTGATATCTACTCCCTCGAAATAAATATGCCCGGTTGTTGGAATCTCCAGCAGGTTCAAAGACCGCAGGAATGTGGATTTTCCGGAACCGGAGGGTCCCACGATCACAACCACTTCGCCTTTTGAAATCTCCTCCGAAACACCGTTCAGCGCATGCAGGCTGTCATCGAAAACCTTGTGGATATCTTCTACCCTGATCAATACATCTCCATTAGTGATCACTGCTCCTCAGCCTCCTCTCCAGCATATTCACCAGCTTTGTAAATATCATGACCATGACCAGATAGATCAGCGCCACGGCCAGAAGAGGCATGAATGCGTCGTATGTACGGCTTCGTATGATATCGCCGCCCTTTGTCAGATCCTGCAGTGCGATATAGCCGGACACCGAAGTCTCTTTCAGCAATACTATGAACTCATTGCCAAGCGCCGGAAGGACATTTTTAAATGCCTGAGGCATAATAATATAGCGCATGGTCTGGCTGTAATTAAAGCCAAGGCTCCGCCCCGCCTCAAACTGCCCGTTGTCAATGGACATGATCCCGGACCGGAAGATCTCCGCCACATAGGCACCGGAATTGATTCCGAATGCCATGATCGCGACTACGATCTTATTGATGTCCACACTGCCGAAGATTACAAAATAAATGATCAAAAGCTGTACGACCACCGGAGTTCCCCGAATCACTGTAAGATAGACGCTGCAGACAAAGTTCAGAACCTTCATCTTTCCGGTCTTGTCATAGGTAGATCGGATGATCGCGATCAGAAATCCGATCACGATTCCCAGGATGACTGCAAACAGCGTGACACGCAGCGTCACAGTCAGCCCTTCCCAGATATATTTCCAACGGTCGTCCTGTATAAAATTATCGTTAAACCTCTCCTGAAATGTCTGCAGCATTCTCTATTTCCTCTTTATTCGTCTGCCGAGATATATTTATTTACAATCTCGTCCAGTTTTCCGGAATCTTTAAGACTTGCCAGTGCGGTGTTCACCTTTTCCAGCAGGTCGTTGTTGTCCTTTGCGATCGCGATTGCGTATTCTTCTTCGGTCAGAGGCTCATCCAGTACCTTCAGCCCCTCGTTCTCCGCCACATAGACCTTCGCCGGTTCCCCGTCGATCACGACTGCGTCAATCTTATCCTGTAAAAGCGCCTGAACAGCTTCCATTCCCTTGTTGTAACGCTCTACTTCGGCGTCCTCGATATCCTCCGCGTAGATATCTCCTGTCGTTCCAAGCTGTACTCCGATCTTCTTTCCTGCCAGGTCATCCGGGCCTGCGGTCTCGCTGTCTTCCTTTACGATGATCACCTGCGCCGCAGCTGCGTAGGTATCGGAGAAATTGACATTTTTCTCACGGTCTGGGTTTACAGTCATACCTGCAAGTCCCATATCCGCTTTTCCGCCGGATACTGCCGTAATGATGGAGTCAAATGCCATATCCTCAATTTTCAGCTCCATCCCTAACTCTTCCGCAATTGCCGCCGCAATCTCCGCGTCGATTCCTACGATCTCATCGCCTTCATGATATTCATACGGCGGAAACTCCGCGTTGGTTGCCATGATCAGGGTTCCGCCCTCTCCGGACGCTTCCTCCCCGTCTTCGGTCTCATCCGCTTCACTCGTCTGTGCAGCATTTCCGCTGTCTCCTGCGGATTCGTTTTCGGAACCACATGCTGCCATAGAAAATACACATGCCGCTGCCAATAAAAGGCTTAACAATTTCTTCTTCATAAATCTTTCCTCCTTAATTTTTTCATTCCGTATACTGCGATTCACAGAACAATCATTCCGCGGTTATCCGCGGGCTATGTATGGCCGGGCTTTCTGCCTGCCTTCTTCTATAGGTGAATTGCAGCATATGCATAAACATACATACAATTTTATATTTTATCATGTTTTTGCAAAAATACAAGACTTATCCATAATTTTTGTTGATACTGTTCACACGGCGTCGTGCACCCTGCTGCACGGCGTCCGGCCAATAAAGTAACATTTGTCATAATATCCAGCCCCTCGCCGAAGGCGACTTAAAATGGGCTGGATACTGTTACTGGAGCACCCAAAGGGTGTGAACAGTAACACACGGTGTCGTGCACTTGCTGGACGGTGTCCGGCCAATGCAGTGATAGGGCGGGCATCCAGCCCATTTTAAGCCACATTCGGCGAGAGGCTGGATACTATGGCAAATGTAAAAAATCACCGGCCAGTCTTCCATATACTGTCCGGTGATTTGTTTCGATATGAGATATCATGCGTTATGCCGCAAGCAGTCCGGAAACGCCGAAATAGATCAGCACAACCACGCCCAGGACGATCCGGTAATATCCGAACGCTTTGAAATCGTGGTTTTTTATGTACTGCATCAAAAACTTGATGGCAAAGATTGATACTGCAAATGATACGCCGCAGCCGAGCAGGAGCAGAAAAATCTCGTTTCCTGCGATCCCCGCCCCATCTTTCAAAAACTTTATGATCTTTAAAAAACTGGCTCCGAACATGACCGGGATTCCCAGAAAGAAGGTAAATTCTGCCGCAACGCCTCTCGCAGTCCCGATCAGAAGCGCACCGATGATCGTGGAACCTGAACGTGAAGTTCCCGGAATCAGCGCAAGCACCTGAAATACGCCGATGACCAGTACCATCGGTATGGTCAGCCGTGACAGCTTCGTCACCTTCGGCTGCTTATTCTTGTGGCTTTCCTCTACAATGATGAATAAAATTCCGTAGATGATCAGGGTGGCCGCTACCACGTATGCGTTCATAAATTTTGCTTCGATCATATCGTCGAACAAAAGGCCGATCACCGCTGCCGGCACCGCCGCGATCGCCACCTTTACCCATAGCTGGATGGTCAGCATCTTCTGCTTCTGTGTCTTGGTTGGTGAAAATGGATTCAGCTTATGAAAATAGATCACAACAACGGCCAAGATCGCGCCAAGCTGGATGACTACATTGAACATCTCGATAAATGCCTCGCTAAGTTCCAGCTTAATAAATTCCTCGACCAGGATCAGATGCCCTGTACTGCTGATGGGAAGCCACTCTGTGATTCCTTCCACGATCCCCAAAATAATTACCTTTAATGCATCTAACATTGTTTTCCTCCTGTTTTTAAAAATGTTCAAATTTCCGAACAGCATCATAAAACACATGATTTCCTCGGTTATTCATACAATGATGTGATAGTTACTGCTGTTCTGAGTCATTGCAAAACGCATATTTAACAATAGCCTTTGCGGCCCCCTCATTGTCGTTTGTTTCGGCTATATAGTCAGCCGCCGCCTTTACATTTTCCTCGGCATTTCCCATGGCAACACCGACTCCTGCCAGTTCCAGCATACGGATGTCGTTATCTCCGTCTCCGCAGGCCATGATCTCTTCCGGACGGATCCCAAGCAGCTTTCCCAATTCGATCAGACCTGTGCCTTTATCTACGCCGGCGGCATTGATCTCGATATTATATCCAAGTGAGGAAACCAGCACCAGTTCCCTGTGCTGCTTTAATTCCTTCCATGCCTGCGCGAGCTCTTCCATTTCCGCAAATAATGCCTGTACCTTATCCATATCCCGGTTCTCTCTCTCAACCAGTTCTGTCAGATCAGGAACAGCCTTTCTTGAGCTTCGGACATATTCCCACATGTGAGGATTGTGGTGATATCGTGAGATCCGGTCCAGCTTTTCGGCTTCTGCATAACCCTGTCCTTCAAAGTATACCTCTTGTAATGTATCATACTTCTGTAAGATTTCCAATGCCTTTTTCGCACTTTTCAGCGGGAGCAGATGCTCAATCAGCACCTTTCCTGTCTGTGTATCCAGGATCCGCGCGCCATTGGACGTCAGCGCATAGCGTATGCCCGGAAAATCGCGCAGCTCTTCGGGAATACCCGTATAGGGGCGGCCGGTTGCCATAAGTACCAGGATCCCCCGTTCAATCGCCTCGGCAAGTACCTGTCTGGTATAGGGCAGTAATTTTTTATCTGATGTCAGCAATGTTCCGTCCAGATCCAGTCCGATCATTTTTATCTGATGCATATTGATTTCAATTCCTTCCTTAAAATACTGTAAGCACCCGGTCAGGGTGTGAAAACCTATATTAGTTGCTGTGAACACCCGGTCGAAGTGGGAACAACAACCCGGATGCCGTGCAGCAAGTGCACGACACCGTGTGAACAGTAACCTATGTTACAAACTTTTTACAAAAATATAATAACAAAAATTGATTAATTTTGCAATTTATAGTATACTATCATAGGCAATTCTTTTATTAAACATTTGAAAGGAAATTATTTTATGAAACCTCATATAAAACAGAAGATAACCAGGGGGCTGATGCCCTTCCGCGGAAGGGCTCTATGCTGTGCAGGAGCGCCTGGCAGAAAATGTTCTTTAGGCATACTGATCTGCTCGCTGATCGTTACATGTTCTCCGCTCCCCGTGTATGCGACAAATATTGCGGATCTGGAAAACAGGACCAGTTCGCTGAACAGCCAGCTTGAAGGTATCAATCAGGAAATGGTCAAGATCAGCGATGAAATTGCCTCCGCAAAGAACCAGATAGAGATCATTCACAGCGAGATCCTCCGCACCCAGGATTCTCTTGCTGATGCCCAGGCTGATGAATCACAGCGTTATGACGCAATGAAGGCCCGCATTAAATATATGTACGAAGTGGGGAATGAATCACTGTTGGAAATGCTTTTTTCTGCGGACAGCATGACTGATTTTCTGAACAAAGCGGAATTTATTGAGAATATCAGCAGCTATGACCGTGATATGCTTGATAAACTGCGGACAATACGGGAAGATATCGCAGAACGTCAACAGATTCTCCTGAATCAGGAGGACTCTCTGGAGGATCTGCAGGCGCAGCTGGAAGAGAGGCGGGTGGAGCTCAATGCCACCGCAAAGGCGACCTCCACGGATCTTGCCACGTTCAATACACAGCTTGCCCTGCTTCGTGAAGAAGAAGCGCGGCAGGCGGAAGCAGCAAGAAAGGCTGAGGAAGCAAAAAAGAATCAGCAGAAGCCGGTTACCGTGCCGACTGTATCAGAAGGTGAAAAGCCCAGCGAAGATGAGAAGCCCAAAGAAGACACAACCGACGATACCGACGTGAACGGCGGTGCGGCAAATGTCTCAGGCGGCGAACTGGATATATTTGCAGCCATATTGGAATGCGAGGCCATGCAGGAACATGATTCTCTGCTGGCAGTTGCTACCGTGATCATGAATCGTATGAACAGTTCCATCTTCCCCAATACGATCAAGGAGATCGTGTATGCAGAGGGACAGTTTGAACCGGTATGGACGGGCCGTCTGGACGCGGTCCTTGCGAAAGGCCCCAGCGATCTGTCTTACCAAGTGGCACAGGAGGCTCTGGGCGGAGCAAGGCTGCCGTCTGTTGCAGATTGCTATTACTTCTTATACGCAGGCGCTACTGACCGGCCTGGTGTAAATATAGGAAATAACCTGTTTTTCCAGTCCTGGTAGATCAAAAAAGAACTGTGGCGGCCACAGTTCTTTTTTTGTATTCTCATATTATTTTATAGATTATACTAACTCAAGAAGTACCTCTAAAGCAGCATCACCCTTCCGCTGGCCGATCTTCACGATTCTTGTGTAGCCGCCGTTGCGGTTTTCATACTTCGGTGCGATCTCGGTAAATAACTTCTCTACCAGGTCTACCTTCTTCGTATTCTTTTTCTTTCCTGCTGCTGCAGCCGGAACCTCTGTTACCGGGTAGAGAACCTTGAGCATCTCTCTTCTCGCATGAAGTCTGCTCGGCATATCTTTCTTAATCTTCTTCTCCACCTCATCATATACTGTAACTTTCTTTCCGTCAACGACTTCCTTTACTCTCTTGCCGTCTTTATCCTTGCGTGCAACCTTTGCTTTTACGGTCACTTCTTCGTAATTGTCTTTTTCCTTAACAGCTTTCGCGATCAGGCCCTCAGCAACCTTGCGGATCTCTTTTGCCTTTGCTTCTGTTGTTACGATCTTGCCGTTATTAAGCAGTGCGGTTACCTGGTTTCTGATCAGAGCTTTTCTCTGGCTGGATGTTCTGCCGAGTTTTCTATATTTTGCCATTGTTCTTATCCTCCACTTATTTGCTTATCGGGATAGCTTCCCTATAAGCCTGACATTTGGTTATGCAATCTTCGGGCTTATTAATCAAATGCTCCGGCCATGCGCTTCGGGCTTACTGGCCGGATATTTGGATTATTTATTCCTCACCTGAATTTAATTCCAGGTTGAGTTCTTTCAGTTTCGCAAGGACTTCCTCCAGAGACTTGCGTCCCAGGTTCCTTACTTTCATCATATCTTCCGGCGTCTTATTCGTAAGTTCTTCAACGGTATTGATACCAGCTCTCTTCAGACAGTTGTATGAACGGACGGATAATTCCAGTTCATCAATACTCATCTCCAGAACCTTCTCTTTTTCATCATCTTCCTTTTCAATCATGACCTCAGCAGCCTGTGCGACTTCTGACAGGTCAATGAATAATTTCAGATGTTCGCTGAGTACCTTTGCAGCAAGGCTGACAGCTTCATCCGGAAGCAATGTCCCTCTTGTCCATACGTCCAGCGTGAGCTTATCATAATCGGTTATCTGTCCGACACGTGTATTCTCTACTGACATGTTTACACGGTCAACAGGCGTATAGATAGAATCTATCAGGATGACGCCGATCGGAATATCCTCTCCTTTGTTCTTATCTGCGCTGATATAACCTCTTCCTTTGGTAATCGTAAGCTCCATGTACAGCTTGCTGTCCTTACCGCCGCTTAATGTAGCGATGACCTGATCCGGATTCATAATCTCAATATCGGCATCCGCCTGGATGTCGGCGCCTGTTACAACACCTTCTCCCTCGAATTCGATATATGCAGTCTTCACTTCGTCTGATTCCGATGTATTCTTGATTGCCAGACATTTCAGATTCATGATAATCTCGGTCACATCTTCTTTTACGCCCGGGATGGAACTAAATTCGTGCAGAACTCCGTCAATCTTCACGGAACTGATCGCCGCCCCCGGAAGAGAAGAAAGCATAATTCTTCTCAGGGAATTACCCAATGTGATTCCATATCCCCGCTCCAGGGGTTCTACAACGAACCTTCCATACTTCTTATCTTCTGAAATTTCTGTAATTTCAATATTCGGTTTATTAAAATCAAACACTACACGACCCTCCTTATGGGTTAAA
Organism: Lachnospiraceae bacterium M18-1; assembly: GCA_000403295.2. GTDB lineage: Bacteria > Bacillota > Clostridia > Lachnospirales > Lachnospiraceae > Schaedlerella. Next base: position 317,952 of record KE159611.1, read on the forward strand.
AAATATTGAGGGGTACTTTTCAATCATGCTATATCCGAATGAATTACTTAGAATACAGCTCGACGATCAACATCTCGTCAACAGGAACATCTATTGCGTCTCTCTTCGGAAGCTCTTTGACTTCACCTTTCAAATTCTCAGCATCTACTTCCAGCCAGTTCGGAATCATATTGCCGCCGGTCACTTCCAGAATATCTTTGTATCTCTGGCTGCCTTTGTTCTTCTCTTTGATCTCGATCACATCGCCGGCCTTTACAAGGTAAGAAGGAACCTTTACCTGCTTACCGTTCACCAGTACATGTCTGTGGCCTACGATCTGTCTTGCTTCTCTTCTTGTTCTTGCAAAGCCCATACGGAACATTACGTTATCCAGTCTGGTCTCCAGAAGGGTCATCAGGTTCTCGCCTGTCATTCCTTCCTGCTGCTTTGCCTTCTCAAAATAATTTCTGAAAGGCTTCTCCAATACGCCGTAGATGAATTTTGCTTTCTGCTTCTCGCGTAACTGAAGACCGTATTCGCTCATCTTTCTGTTGGATCTTTTTAACTGTCTTTTTGACTTTTTATTAATTCCTAAATAGATTGGGTCCATACCTAATGAACGGCATCTCTTAAGAACCGGAACTCTGTTTACTGCCATTTTCTTAATTCCTCCTAATAATATGCGGTAATCCCTGTATCGATACTAAATCGCTAAACCGGACAGCCCAGGCTGTCCTGCCGAAGAACATGTCCTCTTGGCTTCCTTCGGGTATAACTGATTATACTCTTCTGCGTTTCGGCGGACGGCATCCATTATGGGGTACCGGAGTAACGTCCTTGATACTGATCACGTCAATGCCGCATGCCTGCAGCGCCCGGATTGCCGCTTCTCTTCCTGAACCTGGACCCTTTACGAAAACATCTACTGTTTTCAGACCATGAATCAATGCTGCCTTAGCTGCTGTCTCAGCTGCCATCTGTGCTGCGTATGGAGTAGATTTCCTTGAACCTCTAAAACCCAGACCGCCCGCACTTGCCCATGAAAGAGCATTGCCCTGTGCATCCGTTAATGTTACGATCGTATTATTAAAGGATGACTGGATATGAGCCTGTCCTCGTTCAACGTTTTTCTTGACACGTTTTTTTGTCACTTTTTTGGTAACTTTCTTCGCCATTTAAACTAACCTACTTTCTCATTTTTAATCTGTGTTAAAGTTCGCACTAAGCGCTTACTGTTCTTTAAAGCGCCCATTCACTTTTTTTACGGGATGTTCGACTCGCTTGCTCGCCGAACAAAGTTCGCACTAAGCGCTTACTGCTCTTTAAAACGCCCATTCACTTTTTTACGGGATGTTCGACTCGCTTTGCTCGCCGAACAAAGTTCGCACTAAGTTCATGCTGCGCTTAACAGCTTGCATTCACTAAGTGCTCACTTTTTCTTATTCGCTACTGTTCTCTTTGGTCCTTTACAGGTTCTTGCGTTTGTCTTCGTCTTCTGGCCGCGTACCGGGAGTCCTTTTCTGTGGCGGATTCCGCGGTAGCATCCGATCTCTTTCAGTCTCTTGATGTTCAGCTGGATCTCTCTTCTGAGATCACCTTCCACCATCTGAGTCGCATCAATGACTTCACTGATCTTCTTTACTTCCTCACTTGTCAAATCTCTTACACGGGTATCAGGATTCACACCTGCTTCTGCTAAAATACGGCTTGAACTTGTTCTTCCGATTCCATAAATATAAGTCAAGCCAATCTCTACACGTTTGTCTCTTGGTAAGTCTACACCTGCAATACGAGCCATGTGTCTTTCCTCCATCATAATAATTATAATATTGTCCCAAACTGGGGTACATCGGGTATCTGTCGGAAGACAAAATATCTTCCCGATCTACCCAGGCATATCCTCTATGCCCTTTCCCGGCAGCGCCTGAAGCTACGCCTCTTGATCCGGGTATTATAAGCAATATACATTTACGCAGAATGCGTAACGGCCACCTGTCTCGTCGGTACCTGATTTACGAGCAGGATGTATCCTTACTGTATATTAAACAGTTCCACACACCTCCTGGCGTGTCATACTGTCAGCCGCCTAATTTTAACAAACAACTCCAAAACCGGAACAACGTCCGCGCGCATGTGCATCTATCTGCCTGGTGCTGCGCACTTCGGTCTCGGCTGTCCTAGCCTTGTCTCTGTTTGTGCTTCGGATTCTCGCAGATTACCCGGATACTTCCTTTTCTCTTGATAATCTTGCATTTTTCACAGATCGGTTTTACTGATGATCTAACCTTCATGTCAAATCCTCCTTCTATCCTTTGCTGAAAACCTTGGGGCTACTGCCGTTTTTGGGCACACCAAACCAAAGACGGCTATTGCATAGTATAACATCAAGCCTCCTGCAAAGTCAACACCTTTTTATTTATCTCTCCAGACAATTCTTCCTTTGCTGAGATCATACGGAGACATCTCCAGTGTTACTTTGTCTCCAGGTAAGATCTTGATAAAGTTCATACGCAGTTTTCCGCTGATATGGGCCAGTACGATATGTCCATTTTCCAGTTCTACCTTGAACATCGCATTGGGCAGCTTTTCTACTACGACTCCTTCAATTTCGATCACGTCAGCCTTTGACATATTTAATCCTCCTGTGTGCCTTTCTCTGCACTTTTTATTCTCTCACCTCTGCATCCAGATGACTCACATAGCCTTTAATCACACGCCGGATCTCATCATCATCAGATATGGAATCACAGCGCACCTTACTGATCAGCTGCACATGTTTACAGTTCTTTTTTTTAGCCTGGCAAACGGGTCTCTTTTTCCCGTCCGTCAGATATACATATTCATCATTGACAGAAATTATGACGTATATACAATTTTTATCTCTTCCCGCTTTTGATTTTGCAAGCATTCCCGGCTCTATAAGCATAAAACGCCTCCCATAGCCTGTTCATGATACGATTTGCAGCCTCTTTGCACATATGCACGAAAAACAACCGGCAAAGCTGGCTCCAGAGGCTGCGTTCTTTACTTTTTGCTTATGTACAAAATCAGCCAAGAATCTTTACGATCTCAGCAAATACATCGTTGATGTCAACAGTACCGTCTACTTCTCTGAGGATTCCTGCTTCCGTATAGTAATCGATCAGCGGCTGTGTCTGGTCATGATAAACGCCAAGACGCTTTTTCACTGTCTCCGGCTTATCGTCGTCTCTCAGGATGAGGCCGCCGCCGCACTTGTCACAGATACCCTCCTTCTCTGTAGGCGCATATACCATATGATAGGTTGCTCCGCAGTCCACACATGCGCGGCGTCCGGACATACGATTTACAATGTTGTCATCCGGAACTTCTACGTTGACTGCATAGTCCATCTTCTGCCCCAGATCTGTCAGAGCCTTGTCCAGAGCCTCCGCCTGTGGAATCGTTCTCGGAAAACCATCCAGTACATAACCGTTCGAGCAATCCTCCTGGTTCACCCTGTCTACCACCAGGTCTACCACCAGCTCGTCAGGAACGAGCAGTCCCTGGTCCATATAGGTTTTTGCTTTCTTTCCAAGTTCTGTCCCATTTTTGATATTTGCCCTGAAAATGTCTCCCGTTGAGATGTGAGGAATCGAATATTTCTCGGCAATCTTCTTTGCCTGTGTCCCTTTGCCCGCTCCAGGGGCTCCTAACATAATGATCTTCATATGATCTTACCTCCCTTATTTGCCTTCTTCAAACGGTACTTTATGCTGCGATTTATCCATATAGGCTACAGTTCACACCTTGGACAGGCGTGCCCTGCAGCCCAGGCCTCCATTTAAAATTGCCTACGGCAACGGGCGGCCTGAATATCGGTTTTATGTGCCTCCTCCCGGCCGATCAGCACAGTGACCTGGCCGGGTGTGACATATAACCCATATAGCACTTTAACCCGTTGTGATCATTCCGCAGGAATAATACACAACGAGCTAAATATTGATCAATACCCAAGGAATCCTCCGCCTTTTGCAGCACTTCCTTTACTATTCAGGAAACCAGTATAATTGCGTACCAGCATCTGTGATTCGATCTGCTTGATCGTCTCAAGCACAACTCCTACGATGATGATGAGCGATGTTCCTCCAAAAGAAACATTTGCCCCAAATACACCATTAAAGAAGAACGGAATCACCTGGACGATGACAAGTCCACATGCTCCGATAAAGATGATATAATTCAGAATCTTTGTCAGATAATCTACTGTCGGCCTGCCCGGACGGATACCTGGAACAAATCCGCCGTTTTTCTTCATATTGTTCGCAATCTCTAACGGATTAAATGTGATCGAAGTGTAGAAATACGCGAAAAATATAGTCAGCGCTATATAGAACAGCAGTCCTATGGAGTATACTATATTCTCAGGGTCGCACCAGTTGTTTGAATTCATCCCCCTCAATATATGGCTGCCGATCCCTCCGCCGTTTCCTTTTCCAAGTGCTGACGCAACAATGGCTGGAAGCTGCATAAGAGAGGACGAAAAGATAACCGGGATAACGCCTGCAGTGTTTACCTTAAGAGGAATATGCGTGGATTGTCCGCCGTATGTCTTTCTTCCCTTTACCTTCTGGGAATACTGAACCATGATCCTCCGCTCGCCGCCCTGCAGTATAATAACAAATACTACAACGATCAGCAGAACGACCAGGATGATCACTGCCGCTAACAGTCCTTTTGCAGGGGTCTTCCCTTGAATGAACTGTGTATACAGCTTCACGAAATCATCCGGGATACGGGATACGATATTGATCAGCAGGACAATGGAAATTCCATTTCCAACGCCTTTTTCCGTGATACGCTCACCGATCCACATCAAGAATGCAGACCCCGCCGTCAGCGTACATACTACAATCGCGGCATTTACAAAATTGAACTCTACCAGAAGTCCCTGACGGCCGAAGCCGACAGCCATTGCGGTAGACTCAAACAGTGCAAGTCCTACCGTCACATAACGTGTCATAGCCGCAATCTTTTTTCTGCCATCCGCCCCTTCCTTCTGCATCTCTTCCAGTTTTGGAATCGCGATGGTCAGAAGCTGCATGATGATAGAAGATGTGATATATGGTGTAATGCTTAATGCAAATACAGACATCTGGGTAAAGGAACCGCCGGTAAATGCATCAAAAAAATTGAATACATCCCCGGTCTGGTTCGCAAAAAAGTTCTGGATATAAGCCGGATTTACTCCCGGTGTCGGCAGTTGAGATCCGAGCCTTACAACGACCAGCATCATGAACGTGTAAAGTATCCTTTTACGGACATCTTCTACCCGAAATGCTTTTCGTACTGTTTCTAGCATTAGATCACCTCTGCTTTTCCGCCAAGAGCCTCGATTTTTTCAGCCGCTTTCGCGCTGAATGCATTTACCTGTACAGTGAGCTTCTTAGTCAATTCTCCGTCTCCAAGGATTTTTACTCCGTCCCTTGGATTCTTTACGATGCCTTTTTCCATTAATGTTTCAACAGAAACAACAGCACCGTCTTCAAATACTTCAAGCGCACTCATGTTAATGCCGACGATCTTCTTGGAGTTTCTGCAGGTAAAGCCTCTTTTGGGTATTCTTCTGTATAAAGGCATCTGTCCGCCTTCAAATCCCGGCCTCGGCGCTCCAGAACGTGCCTTCTGGCCTTTGTGTCCCTTACCGGCTGTCTTACCATTCCCGGAACCATGTCCCCGGCCTCTTCTGAAGTTATTGCTGTGCTTAGAACCATCTGCCGGTCTCAAGTTTGATAAGTCCATGCTGCTACCTCCTTATCTTTTTTTATTTATGCTTCTTCTTCAACCTTCACTAAATGTCTAACCTGCTGTACCATACCTCTGGTAGCTGCATTATCCGGCAGCACAACCGTTTTGTTGAGTTTCCTTAACCCCAGAGCTTCAACGGTCTTTCTATGCTTCGGCACAGCACCGATGGTAGACTTTACTAACGTAATTTTTAAATTTGACATTTTTACCTACCTCCTATGCCTGTTACCCTACGATTTCTTCGATTGATTTGCCGCGGAGCCTTGCAACTTCCTCAGGAGTCTTGATCCCCTTCAGACCTTCGATTGTGGCAAGCACTACATTCTGCTTGTTGTTAGAGCCTAATGATTTTGTACGGATATTCTTGATTCCTGCCATCTCGATCACCGCACGCGCCGGACCTCCGGCAATCACTCCGGTACCGTCCGGAGCTTTCTTCAGTAATACGGAAGCGCTTCCGAATTTTCCGATGGTATCGTGTGTCACACTGTCGTTATCATCCAGGGAAATCTCGATCAGCTTCTTAGCCGCGTCTTCTTTTCCTTTGCGGATCGCTTCCGGAATTTCGGTAGCCTTTCCTAAACCTGCACCAACATGGCCTTTTCCATCGCCGACAACTACTAAAGCTGTGAATCTCATGTTACGACCACCTTTTACGACCTTGGTAACACGTTTGATTGATACCACTTTTTCTTCTAACTCTAACTGACCAGCATCAATACGTTCCTGTCTCATATGTGTTCTCCCTTCCTAGAAATTCAGCCCAGCTTCTCTTGCTGCGTCTGCCAATGCTTTGATCTTTCCCTGATAGATAAAGCCGCCTCTGTCAAAGACAACGTCGGTAATTCCTTTTTCCTTTGCCTTCTCAGCAATGACTTTTCCAAGGTATGCTGCAGCCGCAACATTATTTGTCTTCTCTAATTCTGCTTTCACGTCTTTCTGAAGAGTGGACGCTGCTACCAGTGTTTTGCTGCTGCCATCGGTATCGTCAATAATCTGTGCATACATATGATTATTGCTTCTAAACACAGCCAGACGCGGCCTCTCAGCGGTACCGCTGAAACGGTTACGTAATTTCATGTGCTTTTTTCTGCGAACTTCACTTCTTGATTTTTTACTAACCATTTTCACACCCTCCTTATTTATTTTTTACCAGTCTTACCAACCTTGCGGCGGATCACTTCATCAGCGTACTTGATTCCCTTGCCCTTATACGGCTCCGGTCTTCTCTTGTCTCTGATCTCCGCTGCATACTGGCCAACTTTTTCTTTGTCGATCCCTTTTACCGTGATCTTGTTCTGGCCTTCCAGAACTGTCTCGATCCCTTCCGGGTCGATCATCTCAACAGGGTGTGAATATCCCAGGCTAAGGGTCAGTTTGTTGCCGGACTTCGCTGCTCTGTAACCAACACCGTTTACTTCCAGAACCTTCTCATATCCCTGGCTTACACCAACTACCATGTTGTTGATCAGTGTACGGGTCAGGCCATGGAGAGATTTCATTCTCTTCAGGTCATTTGGTCTGGTGACAACAATTTCTTCGCCTTCCTGTTTGATTTCCATTTCCACCGGAAGCTCTCTTACAAGAGTTCCCTTGGGACCTTTTACGGTCACTACATTATGCTCAGCAATCTCTACGGTTACACCTGCAGGGACTGCGATCGGCAGTCTTCCTATACGTGACATACCTTTGTCCTCCTAACTTAAATTTTCGGAGCAGAGGCTTGAGTCTGCTCTGTTTTCAGTTTATCTGTTCTTTTGCTAAGCTCTGTCGAAGATATTCCTCTCTTCGTCCGGAATATCTGCTTTCATACTAGGCTCGATAATACCTCGCCAAGTATTCAATGCATCGCTAAGCTCAAAGAACGACCTTCACACTAAATTCATCTTTCGCTTACGCTCCAGATTCACTAAGTGTTCAGTGTCACCACACAAAGCAAAGAACTTCTCCGCCTACGCCGAGCTTTCTTGCTTCTTTGTCGGTAACAACGCCTTTATTTGTAGATACGATTGCGATTCCGAGTCCGCCCAGTACCTTCGGCATCTCTTCGCTGTTTGCGTAAACACGGAGACCCGGTTTGGAGATTCTCTTAAGGCCGGAAATTACTTTTTCGTTCTTATCTGCACCGTATTTTAATGTGATGTGAATGGTCTTAAACGTTCCATCTTCTACGATGTCATATCTTTTGATGTATCCTTCATTAAGAAGAATATCTGCGATCGCGGTTTTCATCTTTGATGCAGGTACATCTACTGTATCATGTTTAGCAGTATTTGCATTACGGATTCTTGTAAGCATATCTGCGATTGGATCACTCATAGTCATGTCGAAGCATCCTCCTTCTATATCAATTTATCTGTTATGGCACCGGCAGATTACCAACTAGCCTTCTTCACTCCCGGTATCTCACCTTTATATGCCAATTCGCGGAAGCAGATACGGCAGATTCCATATTTTCTTAAATATGCATGCGGACGGCCGCAGATACGGCAGCGGCTGTATTCTCTGGTAGAGAATTTTGGTTTGCGCTGCTGTTTGATTTTCATTGATGTCTTAGCCATGATTTCCCTCCTTACTTTTTGAACGGCATATTGAACTGTGCCAATAATTCACGTGCTTCTTCATCCGTCTTGGCGGTTGTGACAAAGATCACATCCATACCTCTGACCTTGTCGATCTTATCGTATTCGATCTCCGGGAAGATCAGCTGCTCCTTGATTCCAAGAGCATAGTTTCCTCTTCCGTCGAACGCATTCGGATTCACGCCTCTGAAGTCACGTACACGAGGGAGTGCAAGGTTGATCAGGCGGTCTACAAATTCATACATCCTCTCGCCTCTCAAAGTAACCTTGCATCCGATCGCCATACCTTCTCTGATCTTGAAGTTGGCTACGGAATTTTTCGCCTTTGTGATCACTGCCTTCTGACCTGAGATTTTTTCAAGATCAGCCATCGCAGATTCCAGTAATTTTGCGTTTTCCTTTGCTTCACCTACGCCCATGTTGATTACAACTTTATCAAGCTTCGGCACTTCCATTATATTTTTATATCCAAATTTTTTTGTCATTGCATCAACAATCTCATTCTGATATTGTTCTCTCAATCTACTCAAAGTCCTGGACCTCCTTTCCTGGATTAATCAATCACTTCACCTGTTGACTTCGCAACACGTACTTTTTTGTCCCCGTCCATCTTGAAACCGATTCTGGTTGCTTTTCCTTTGTGAACGTACATCACATTGGAAATGTCGATCGGTCCTTCCTGGTGTACGATCCCGCCGTTCTGATTTGCCATGGTGGGTTTTGTGTGCTTTGTCAGCATGTTGACGCCTTCAACCAGGACTTTTCCGTCTTTTTTATTTACGGCGAGTACCCTGCCTTCTTTGTCTTTATCTTTTCCGGCAATGACTTTCACCATATCATCTTTTTTAATCTTCATAGTTGACATTATCGGCACCTCCTACAGAACTTCCGGAGCCAGGGAAACGATCTTCATAAAATGCTTCTCTCTCAGCTCTCTGGCTACAGGTCCAAAAATACGTGTTCCACGCGGATTCAAATCATCTCTTATGATTACAGCAGCATTTTCATCGAATCTGATATAGGAACCGTCTTTACGGCGGGCACCCTTTACAGTACGAACAACTACAGCCTTTACTACGTCGCCTTTTTTAACAACGCCGCCTGGCGTTGCATCTTTAACAGTCGCAACGATTACATCTCCAATGCTGGCATATCTTCTGGTAGAACCGCCAAGTACACGGATGCAAAGTAATTCCTTAGCGCCTGTATTATCTGCTACTCTAAGTCTACTTTCCTGTTGTATCATGCAGGTAAACCTCCTTCAATTCTCTTAAGGCATAAAAAAATTATTTTGCCTTTTCCATGATCTCCACAAGTCTCCATCTCTTATCCTTGGACAGAGGTCTTGTCTCCATTACTTTAACGGTATCGCCGATACGGCACTCATTATTCTCATCATGCGCTTTTAACTTGTAGGTTTTCTTTACAATTTTCTTATAAAGCGGATGCTTAACGTGGTTTTCAACGGCAACAACGATTGTCTTGTCCATCTTGTCGCTGACAACCTTGCCGGTACGGGTTTTTCTCAAATTTCTCTCTTCCACGGTGATACTCCTTTCAAATTTTATAAGGATGTTCTTTTCGCTAAGATCTGCTGAGTATCTTCTTCACTGCGTTCAGAAGATCTGCTTTCACACTAGGCTCGATAATACCTCGCCAAGTGTTCAATGCATCGCTAAGCTCAAAGAACGGCTTTCGTACTAGGCTCGATAATACCTTGCCAAGTTCTCAATGCCCTGCCTCAGTAATCAATGTCTGGATACGAGCGATATTCTTTCTCACTTCTTTGATTCTGCTTGTATTGTCTAACTGATTCGTCGCATTCTGGAATCTTAAGTTAAAAAGCTCTTTTTTAGCAGCTACTAATTCTTCTTTTAATTCTTCTACGGATTTTCCTCTTAATTCGTTTACAAATGTATTAATTTTCACTGTTATCACCGCCTTCTAATTCTGCGCGAGAAACGATTTTGCATTTGCAAGGTAATTTGTGCATTGCAAGACGAAGAGCCTCTTTTGCCACTTCCTCAGGAACGCCTGCGATCTCAAACATTACACGTCCTGGCTTTACAACTGCTACCCAGTACTCTAATGCACCTTTTCCGCTACCCATACGAGTTTCTGCTGGTTTTGCTGTCACTGGTTTGTCCGGGAAAATCTTGATCCAGACTTTACCGCCACGCTTGATATAACGTGTCATGGCAACACGGGCTGCCTCGATCTGATTGGACTTGATCCAGCATGGCTCCGCTGCGATGATGCCATATTCACCATAAGTGATCGTGTTTCCTCTGAGGGCTTTACCCTTCATGGAGCCACGGAACTGTTTACGACGTTTTACTCTTTTTGGCATTAACATTATTTATCGCTCCCTTCCTTATCAGCTTTCGTCGGAAGAATCTCGCCTTTGTAAATCCAAACCTTTACACCGACCTTCCCGTAAGTTGTGTCAGCTTCTGCGAATCCATAATCAATGTCAGCTCTCAGTGTCTGAAGCGGAATGGTTCCTTCGCTGTAAAATTCGGTACGTGCCATATCGGCTCCGCCGAGACGTCCTGCTACTGCAGTCTTTACACCAAGCGCGCCGGATTTCATTGTTCTGGACATGCATGACTTCATAGCACGCCGAAATGAAATACGGTTCTCAAGCTGCTGTGCAATGTTTTCAGCTACCAGCTGGGCATCCTTATCCGGTCTCTTCACTTCTTTGATGTCCACGATCAGCTTTTTGTCCGTATACTTCGCAAGCTCGCCTTTTACCTTCTCGATCTCTGCGCCGCCCTTGCCGATCACAACGCCCGGCTTTGCGGTATAAACGATGATCTTCACGCGGTCAGAAGCTCTTTCAATCTCGATCCTGGAGATTCCGGCACTGTATAATCTCTTTTTAAGAAATTTTCTGATTTCATGATCCTCCACCAGGTTGTCAGCGAAATCTTTTTCCGCATACCATTTGGAGTCCCAGTCTTTGATAATTCCGACTCTTAAGCCGTGAGGATTAACTTTCTGTCCCATTATTGCCCTCCTTATCTCTCATTCAGCACGATTGTGATGTGGCTCATTCTCTTTTCGATCCTGTAAGCCCTGCCCTGTGCTCTTGGTCTGATTCTCTTCATCGTCGGCCCTTTATTTGCGTAGCACTCCTCAATATAAAGGTTCTCCGTACTCATACCGTTGTTATTCTCAGCATTTGCGATCGCTGATTTTAATAACTTCTCTATCACACTGGAAGCATATCTTGGGTTATAAGCCAAAATTCCAAGTGCAGTCTTTACATCCTTGCCTCTGATGGCATCCAACACGAAGCATGCCTTCTGAACAGATACCCGGGCATAGGAAATCTTTGCTGACGGCCGTGTATCTTTCTGCTCATTTCTATCTCTTTTGATCTGGGATCTATGTCCTTTTGCCATGGATAAACCCTCCTTTCAAATTGCTTGATCTTATCTGACTTTCGATTTCTTTTCGTCTTTTCCGTGTCCTCTGTATGTCCTGGTTGCCACGAACTCACCGAGCTTGTGTCCAACCATATCTTCGGTAACATATACCGGCACATGTCTTCTTCCGTCATGTACGGCAAATGTATGGCCGACAAATGACGGGAAAATCGTTGAACGACGTGACCATGTCTTTATCACTGATTTACTGCCGGATGCGTTCATAGCATCGACTTTTTTCAGTAAACTCTCATCTGCAAATGGTCCTTTTTTAAGTGAACGAGCCATAGGTTCTAACCTCCTTGTAAACTAATTATTTGATAGCTTTTCCATCTCTTCTTCTTACGATCAGCTTGTTAGAAGCTTTGTTCTTCTTACGTGTCTTAAGACCCAGCGCCGGCTTGCCCCATGGTGTTGACGGACCCGGACGGCCGATGCCTGTCTTGCCTTCACCACCACCGTGCGGATGGTCGTTGGGGTTCATTACGGAACCACGTACTGTAGGTCTGATGCCCATATGGCGTTTACGTCCTGCTTTACCGATGTTGATCAGGTTGTGCTCTCCATTGCCTACGACACCTACGGATGCTCTGCAGATGATCGGAACCATTCTCATTTCGCCTGAAGGAAGTCGTAAGGTCGCGTACTTTCCTTCCTTTGCCATAAGCTGTGCGCTGTTTCCTGCGGAACGTACCAGCTGTCCGCCCTTACCCGGATACAGCTCAATGTTGTGGATCTGTGTACCTACCGGAATATTCTCCAGCGGCAGACAGTTTCCAATCCTTACTTCTGCTTCCGGACCATTCATGATCTTCATGCCGTCCTTCAGTCCTTCCGGAGCAAGGATATAAGCCTTTTCACCGTCTGCATAGCAGATCAGTGCGATGTTGGCAGTCCTGTTCGGATCGTATTCGATGCCGACCACGGTTGCCGGGATGCCGTCTTTCTTTCTCTTGAAATCGACAATTCTATATTTTTTCTTAGCGCCGCCTCCGCGATGCCTTACTGTGATCTTACCCTGATTGTTACGGCCGGCTGTTCTCTTCTTTGATGCCAGAAGAGATTTCTCAGGTGTTGTCTTTGTGATCTCTGAGAAATCAGAGCCAGTCATCTGTCTTCTGGAAGGTGTATATGGGTTGTATGTTTTAATTCCCATTACTGTCTCTCCTTTCGTTCGCTCTAATTATTAGTTTCACGGAATTGCACCGTATATATTGAACACTTAGCGAGGTTTTCTCGAGCTTAGTGTGAAAATACACTCGGTCCACTTAGTGAGGTTCTTTCGAACTTAGTGGCCGTAGTGTTTCCTTGATTTATTTTGTTCAGAGGGTGTACATGTTCGACTCGCCAGGCTCGAAAAAACCTCGCCAACCTCGTCGAACGAGCCCTGACTAAAACTCAATCTGCGCTTTGCTTGCTTTCGTTAAGTCTACAGGCTCTACAGGCCCTGGAAAATCTCAATCTCTGCGCTGTCCTCTGTCAACTGCACGATCGCTTTCTTTGTCTTGGCAGTCTTACCGTATACCATACCGCGTCTCTTGTTCTTTCCTCCGCGGTTCATCGTATTCACGCTTGCCACCTTTGTTCCGGAGAACATCTTTTCAACAGCTTCTTTGATCTGGGACTTTGTAGCTTCTGTGTGCACTAAAAATGTGTACTTCTTGTCTCCCATGATCTCCATACTCTTCTCTGTAATGACCGGTTTAAGGATTACATCATAATATTTGATATCAGCCATTATGCGTACACCTCCTCAATCGCTGCAACAACAGCTTTCGTAGCGATCACTGTGTTGTATTTCAGGATATCGTAAACATTGATTGTGTTGGTGTGTGCAGTCTTTACATCTGGGATATTTCTTGCGGAAAACTCTGCGTTCTTGTTGTCGTCCTCCAGCACTACCAATGCCTTGTTGATCTTTAAGTTGTCCAGAACGCTCTGGAACTTCTTTGTCTTGATCTCATCGAAATTGATCTCGTCGATCACGATGAACTTCTTCTCTTCTACTCTGGAAGAAAGCGCGGACTTCAAAGCAGCCCTCTTTTCCTTCTTATTCATCTTTACAGAGTAGTCTCTCGGAACCGGAGCGAATACCACGCCGCCGCCTGTCCACTGGGGGGCCCTGGTTGAACCCTGTCTTGCATGACCGGTTCCCTTCTGTCTCCATGGCTTCCTTCCGCCGCCGGATACTTCGGAACGTGTCTTTGCCTTCTGTGTTCCCTGGCGGTTATTTGCAAGCTGGCTCACAACTGCTTTGTGTACAAGGTGATCATTGACCTCGACACCAAACACGGAATCGTTCAGATCGATCGTACCAACTTCTTTACCTTCGATATTATAAACAGATACTGTTGCCATCTGTGTGTTCCTCCTTTCTATGTTGTCAGATTATTTCTCAGCCTTTACTGTTTCTTTGACCGTTACGAGGCACTTCTTCGGTCCCGGTACAGAACCCTTGATCAGCAGCAGGTTGTTCTCTGTGTCAACCCTTACTACTTCCAGATTCTGAACAGTAATCTGCTTGTTTCCCATCTGACCAGGCATCTTCTTTCCTTTGAACACCTTGCTCGGATCGGATGCCGCACCGTTAGAACCAGCATGACGGTGATACTTGGAACCATGGGTCATAGGCCCTCTGCTCTGTCCGTGACGCTTGATCGCACCCTGGAACCCTTTACCTTTTGAGATCGCCGTCGCATCAACCCTGTCTCCTGCAGCGAAGATATCTGCCTTGATCTCCTGAGCCAGTGCGTATTCTTCCGCATCTTCAAAACGAAATTCTTTTACAAATCTCTTGGAGGAAACGCCTGCCTTCTGGAAATGGCCTGCTTCCGCTTTGGTCGCGCCGTTTCTGTGGGCAACTTCCTTCTTGCCGCTCTTGTCCTTGCTGACGATCTTGTCTTTCATGTCAACAAATCCAACCTGAACTGCACTGTAGCCGTCGTTTTCCTCTGTCTTTACCTGTGTCACCACGCAGGGTCCTGCCTGGAGCACGGTTACCGGAATCAGGACCCCGTCTTCGTCGAAGATCTGGGTCATTCCAACTTTTGTAGCCAAAATAGCTTTCTTCATTATTATTACCTCCTGTGATTTACAGCGGAGCACATCTGTGCTCATCCTAAATTGTACCCAAAGGGCATCCCTTATCTAATGTCCTTCGGACTACGGACTCATGTCCGACAGGTTATAGGATTCTGCTCATGAATTACTTGTTTTTCATCTTGATATCAATGTACACGCCGGCCGGCATCTCCAGTCTGGATAATGCATCAACTGTCTTCTGGGTCGGTGTGATGATATCAATCAGTCTTTTATGAGTTCTCTGCTCGAACTGCTCCCTGGAGTCTTTGTACTTGTGTACCGCCCGCAGGATCGTAACTACTTCCTTCTTGGTCGGAAGTGGTACCGGACCGCTCACCTGAGATCCGTTTTTCTTTACAGTTTCGATGATTTTTCTGGCAGATGCATCAACAAGCTGATGATCGTATGCCTTCAATGTGATTCTCATTACTTGACTTGCCATAAAAAAAGTCGCCTCCTTTTCGTACTATTCACTTCAGTACGACAAGCGGTGACTGTACACTCTCCCGTGTGTGTCGTGAGAAACATACACGTTACTTCTTACTGCGCCTTACGGCAGACCAGCAGTCTGTTGTGATTCGTACAGTGACTTGTCGCCAGTTTCCTAACTTGACATTCGCTCCACGGAAAACCTGCCCTCCTGCATGGTTCATGCACTTGGCAGCAACCTCACGCTTCATCGCTATCATGCCACAGCTTTTTTAGTATAACGAATAGCTCCGGAAAATTCAAGTAGTTTTTCAAAATTTTTGTTATTTTTTCTCCTTGATCTGTTAGATTGCCCCTTCCGGTATATGATCCGCTTTCAATTCTAGTGTACTGACCGCCGGCAGCCTTTTTCCATGCTGCCAGCTATTCTTCACTCCTGTCAGTGCTTCAGCCGGCACATGACCCGGAACATTTTATTGATATCCACCGGCTTCGCCAAATGCTCATTCATTCCGGCGTCCTTTGCCATTGCAACATCTTCATCAAATGTGTTGGCCGAAAGCGCTATGATGGGGACAGTTTTCGCATCAGGGCGGTCCAGGCCGCGGATCACACGGGCCGCCTCATATCCGCTCATGACTGGCATCATCAGATCCATGAGCACGCAGTCAAACATCCCTGGGGCAGATGCTGAAAATGCATCCACTGCGGCTTTTCCATCGTTCGCTGTCACAACCTCTGCGCCCGCATCCTCCAGCATAAACTCCACGATCTCACAGTTAATCTCATTGTCCTCTACCAAAAGGACACGCATCCCGGCAATATCAGCCCTTACATTCCGCTCCTCATCTACTGGCTGAGTGCTCCACGCCTTATCGACCCGAATCGGCAGCGTGACCTGAAATACACTTCCCCTGCCAATCTGGCTGTCTACTTCAATGGTCCCTTTCATCTGGTCTACCAGCTTCTTCACAACGGACATACCAAGCCCAACGCCATTGTAGTGGGTTCTTGCGTCCTGGTTTTCTTGGGTAAAAGGCTCAAAAATATGCTTTTGGAAATCATCTCCGATGCCGATTCCGGTATCTTCAATCACAAATCGATAACTCGCAGTGCCGTTCTGACAGGAAGTCTCTTTTACCCGAACAAACACGGAACCATCGGCACGGTTATATTTGAGCGCATTGTCAATGATGTTCATCAGTATTTTCTTTAAGTGCAGCGTATTTCCGATCAGCCTGCTATGCTGTAGTTCGACCTCCTCCAGCACCAGCCGGATTCCCGCCTCCTCTGCCTGAGCGGACAGAACTGTAATGCAGCTTTCCAATGTATCATGAAGGTCAAAGGACTCCTCTACCTCTGCCAGCCCCCCGCTCTCCAGCTTACTGACCTGAAGGACATCGTTGACCAGGGACAGCAGATGCTCCGTTGATATACGAATTTTCTCCTGGCACCTCTTCTGCTGCTTCGGATTATCCTGACTTTTCTCCATGATGGCCAGCATTCCCAAAATACCGTTGATGGGTGTACGGAGATCATGGGACATATGGGAAAGAAATTCGCTCTTTGCTGAATTGGCGCGGCGAACCTTCTCCAGCAATTCTATAATGGCCTGCTCCTGCTTCTTCCGTGTCACCATGGTCTCTGTAATATCCTGATGATATCCGTTCAGACAGACACCCGGAGAGCTAAATTTTTTGTCCGGCACACCGCCGCAGCGAACATAAATCTCTCCAAGTTCCGGATGATTCCAAGGATAAACCACTTCGGCACGTCCGCTTTCCAGCATTTCCCGCACCGCTTCCTGTACCATCTCTACATAACCCGGCCTGATATTTTCAAACCAGTGCCGATAGCACTCCTCCGGCTCAATCATATCCGGAACTCCCAGGAGGATGCGCATGGTCCGGTCTGCGTACATCCTGGGCTGACAGCCCTCCTCCAGTTCGATAGTCCAGATACCGGTTCTGGCCCCCTCCAGGATATCCTCCAGACTCTGCCTCGCCTCCAGCTTGTACTTCTCTTCCTGCTCTACCACAGCGTTAACATCACGCTGAGCAAAGATCGCGCAGTTTCCTTCCTCCGCAACAGAAAAATGAAGTTCCATGTGTTTCAGTCCAAAGGAATTATCTATCACCTGATATCGGACAGCAAACTTCTTCTTTTTCCTGAGCCTGGTGAGCACATAGTCTTTCTTTGTCACAGCACGGAGCCTTTCCTGGTCCTGCGGAACTACATACCGTGAAATATACCACTCCATAGCCGTCTGATAATCCCTTTTAAAATCGATGTTCCTCCCCTTCCTTATCAGATTGTTTTCCCGGTATATCTCGCATTTGCCCGTATCAAAATTCACCTGATAAATACTCAGGTAGTCTACACTGAGCGCGTGAAGGACATTGTAACTTCGCTTTTGAAGTTCGCGGACCAGGTTGCGCCGTTTCAGAGAGGATACGATAAAATATGCCGCAGTCTGGAGCATATTCGTTGCATATTCCAACGACTTCTCAGGCGGATTGTCCACACCATAAAAGCCGATGATCTCTTTGTTATTATAGAGAGGGACCACCACAAGAGAATGGATTTTCTGCCGCTTCAGTGTCGCATACATAAGAGGGTCGTTCTCCCGGATCTCCTCCAGATTCTTAATGATAATATACCTGCCGCTCGTGAAATTCCGATACCAAACCGCACAGACTTCCGGAGGGACGTTTTGAAGGTTCTCCTTTTCCGGCTCCACACCGTCCGCTACCCACTCATAAGTGTTGTCATCGCCGCCGGACTCGTTTCGCTCAAATATGTAGGTCCGTGCCCCGTTCATCGCTTTTCCCAGATGCTCCAAAAGCACCTCCAGCGACTGGTCCGGAGTCTCTTCCAACAGAGCAACGCGGAGTCCCTCATTAATGACAACCTCCAGATTCTGAACGCTCTGCATTCCCCGGTGCTGCTCACAGTCCCCGGTATCCGGCATGCCTTTCTCAGAACGTTCAAAAATCTCCCTTGAATCATGCATAAATCTATCCTCCGTATGTTCTATTTGGGTGAATACCAGCATTCCTTTTATTATAACAGATTTTCAAAAACCTGCAACTACCGCATGTTCACTATTCCTCTTTTTAAAGTCAGACTGATATTATGCATTATCCCTGAACCGGCGCAAAGGCAGACCTTATTTATATTTTCCAGAAAATCAGCGCACTATAAAAGGATGTCCCTTATAATATAGGAAACATCCTCTTTATTGAAAC
This sequence comes from Lachnospiraceae bacterium M18-1, assembly GCA_000403295.2. Classification (GTDB taxonomy): domain Bacteria; phylum Bacillota; class Clostridia; order Lachnospirales; family Lachnospiraceae; genus Schaedlerella. Next base: position 336,471 of record KE159611.1, read on the forward strand.
ATAATCTAACTCGTCGCTTAAATCCGGCAGGCTTACTGCTATTCTATTTCTTCATATTAAAATAGGAAGTTCTTCTATGCTGCTTATCACCTTTTGAACAAAGGGCTTTCTGCCGCTGTATTTAAATCCATGTCCGGTCAGCATACAGACCACTTTTGTCCCAGGTTCGATCACACCCTCTTTATACAGCCTGGCTGCCGCTCCGACAGCCACTGCAGATGTAGGTTCACAGTAAAGCCCTGCTTTTGTTTCAACCTGCTGCATGGCATCTGCTATTTCCTCTTCTGATAGACAGCTCATACGCCCGCCTGATTCGAGTGCTGTCTTTAAAGTCAGTTCACCATCCTGTTCATACCCGATCAGAGGGTCGCTGATCCCGCCTGCAATCGTATGAATAGGAAATTCCCACCCGCATACCTTTGCAGTATGTTCAAGATATGCTTTCGTCACAGGCATGCATTGTTCTGACTGCACACCGATCATTGCCGGAAGTCTGCTTTCGGGTGATGCGATTCCAAGGTGCACCAGTTCCTGAAACCCCTTGTACATACCAACAAGCAGAGGACCTGATGCAATTGGGATCACAACATAATCCGGCATACACTCTCCAAGCTGCTCCCAGATCTCATAAGCCGCTGTTTTATCAGCCTCTACGGTATAAGGATTTAAAAACGTAGATGTAATATTGGGCCATCCATATTTTGCCGAACATTCCAATGCCATTTTATACGAGTTCGAATAATTTCCTGCCACAGGAATCACGGCTGCGCCATATGCCGCAGCCTGGGTTACTTTACTGGCATCTGTACCTTCTGGAACAAAGACAATGCACTCCATGCCTGTCCCCGCACAATATGCGGCTGCGGCGGCAGAAGCATTTCCGGAGGATGCTATGACCACTCGTTTTGCGCCGTATTCTTTTGCAGCTGATATTCCCACTGACGATGGTCTATCTTTAAAGGATCCTGACGGGTTCAAACTCTCAGCTTTAAGGTAAAGAGAAACAGACATGTTATATTCTTTTTCCAGACGGCAGCAACGCAGCAGAGGAGTCGCGCCTTCTCCCAACGTAACAATATTGCCTTTATCTCTGACCGGAAGCACATGAGAATACTTCCACATACCCTTATGCTCTTTATCATCTAAAAGCAGCGGATCCTCTTTCATTGCTTCATAATCATATTTTAACTCAAGAATGCCTTCGCAGACCGGACACGTATACTTCATTCCCAACTCTATCTTTTTTCCGCAGCTTCGGCATTCCAAATGTTTTTCATACATTATCAAACATTCCTTTCTCAATTCACGGATATACGCCGGTCATTCTCCTTAAGTTCGATCAGCATTTCAATTTCGATCGGAATATTTCCAGGCAGTACATTTACACCGATTGCAGAACGCGCTCCTTTTCCAATCTCTTCTCCAAATATATCGCAAAACAATTTACTCGCAGCGTTTAAAACCTGAGGCTGTTCGTAAAATGTATCTGCGCTTGCTACAAATCCCAGAATCTTTACAATGCGTTTTATTCTGTTCAAATCTCCAAGATTTGCTTTCATAACAGCCACTGCATTTAGCGCGGCCTGATACGCTGCCCGCTGGGCATCAGCAATAGATACTTCTGCCCCTGCCCTTCCTGTAAATGTCTCACCATTTAGTGTGTTGCATCCCACACCTGACATGTAAACAAAGTTTTCGCCAAATTCCCGGGCCGGAGTATATACCCCTCCCGGCGCCGGTACCTCAGGCAGAGAAATGTTCAATTCCTTTAAATGTTGTTCTATATCCTGCATAACTGCTCCTCTCTGTTCATTGATACCGATGCTTTGTTTTATTCCGATTTTTTTCTCACGGTATCAAGATAATTATAAAGTGTAAATTTTGAAATATTTAAAAACTCACAAACCTTCTCGCTGGATTTACTGATCAAAAACGCTCCTTTTTCATCCAGAAACCGCAAAAAATCCAGTTTATTTTCTTTTTCCATAGATAACGCCGGTACACCAACATGTTTCTGTGCCTGGGCCAAAAGGAAATCCAGCAGTTCAGCTACATTATTCGTGATAAATTCTTCATTTTCCTCTGGTTTATTTTGGTGATCATCCACAAGAGAATAACCGTTCATATTAAGAATATATTTTTCCAGACGCAGCCCTTCAGTAATGTCTACATTCACGCACAGTGCTCCGATCACCTTTCCTTCGTCATCATGAATATAAATGCTGGAAGAACGCAGAACCTTTCCGTTGCGGGTATTGGTTATGTAATTAAAGCAGTCACCGTCTTGTTTTGTACCCCTGAGCACTTCCAGCCCCAAATTCGTTCCTCCATCACCTATTTTACGTCCTGTAACTTGTCCGTTTACGATCTCTATGATCGTAGAATCATATTCTCTTGTCAGGTCGTGAAGGACAACTTCACAGTTCTCGCCAAATTGCATCTGAAATAAATTCATTATTTTCTTAAATAACTCTTTTTCATCATGAATGCTTTTCACGCTATATTCCCCATTTCTTCTGTACTCAATTTTTAAGAATTATATCATAACGCCAAAAGCAATACAATTCCTAATCAGTCCTGAAAGTTCTTCTTAACAGGGCTTCCGTCCTCTCCCAGATAGCGTCTTCCATAGCCAGTTATTATTGCGATCAGATAAAGTACGATCATTACCATTGGATAGATCACATATACCGGAAGCATGGCTCCATTCAGGACAGGAACAGAGGCACCAAATGTATCATGTGCCTGAACAGCCATTACGATAGGGACCGTGATCGTCACATTATACGGAAGGGCATAAGTAACGCCTGTCGCCATACAGTCCATAATGTTGGCAACCCGGTAAGGATGTATATTGAACTTTTTGCCGATAGATTTTCCAAAAGAAGAACCTACCGTAAAAATTGCCGCCGAGTTAGTTACTGTGACCACTCCCATAAAAAAGGATAAAACAGCAACTGAGAGTTCCGCACCGACTACAGTCTTTACTACTTTTCCCACCATCTGCATCAATTGCTGGTCTCCGCCGCCTTCTCGTAAGACCTGTACACATACAATGATCATAATAACCAAAAGCGCATTTGGAAGCATGTCTCCAATGCCGTTTACCAAAGAGCCTCCTACCGCTCCATCCTGAATTGTAACAAGTGTACTCATACTGGGCATCCGGAATAAAAAGACAAACACCAATCCCACTACGCTGCCAATGATCATTGCGTAAATAATATCTCCCTTTTTCATGGCAAGCACGATTGTCAGGAGCGCAGGAACCAGCATAATAAGACCTTTTGGGAACATATATGTCTGCAGCTGCTCGTAAGGCACCATCTCAACAGTTCCGCTTCCGGCAAAACTTCCTATTATAAATGTAATGATGATCGTTGCCGCCGCTGCTACAAGAGAGTATCTCAAGCGGGATTTTACCACGCCGCCTACGTCTGTTTCCATACTTGCCGCGGAACAGATTGTTGTATCAGAAACCGGAGCCAGGTTATCTCCAAAGCAGCCTCCGCCAATAATAGCACCTGTCAAAAGCATAGGGTTTGCTCCCAGCATAGTTCCCGCAGGATATAAAACGGACATGCACGCTACGATCGCTCCAAAACCAGTTCCGGCAGATGTAGCAAACAGACATGCTGCAAGAAATGATACGATGATAAATACATTTCCTGTAGCACCCAGTTTATACGCGGCCCATATGATCCCTCCCACCAGACCTGATTCACGCAGAATTGCCGCAAACAGACCGGCAAAGATGAAACATGCAAACGGAATAGTCGCCCCTTTATCTCCAAATCCATCGAGTATACTCTGGCAATAGGCGCTCTTGTCCTTTGCCAGAAAAAAGGTGACAAATACCCCGGCAAATGCCCCCAGCCAAAGTCCCTTCACATCAGGCGCACCCTGCAGAGTAAAGCATAGGGTGATGAGGATAAAAACTATGATCGGCAAAAAAGACACCCATTCTCCCCCGTAAAACCTCAGTTTTTTGTTTTCTTCCATTTTCATTCCTCCTTTTTTAGTTATCTAACTAAAAGTGTGTTATTAAAACTAATTTTTAGTATGATTTTACTATATCAGAAACCAACATGAATGTAAACCTCTAAAAGTGACAAAAAAAACGATTGTTTTTTGTGAAAATATGCCAAAGCAGAGATAATATTCAGAAAATTTTTCCAGCTGTGCAATTGGGTCAGCAGACACAAAAGTGCGTTAGTACGGATTTTGCGAATGGATGAATGGGTTGGATACCCTTTAGAGTATCCAACTGCACAGCTGGCAATTTTTCTTGCCAGGATTTCCAGCCCCAATAATGTACTGCCTGTGACCGTGCAGCGTAGTGCACGGTCCAGGAGTAAACCAATGTCATTAACTTAAAGGAAAATTACCATTAAATGCATAGGAGGTGCCAAAACAACAGTTAACTTAAGGGAAATCCGAGAAAAAATTAGGAGAAAATGCTGTCAGACAAGATGAAAAATGGAACATAGGGGATTTAAAAACAGATTTTTACGGATTGAATTTGATGGGAAGGCATGACGATAAGACGAATGTGCCCATTTTTGAAAAATGGTTGAATCCGCCTGGAGAAGTCGTATACTTAAGATGTTAGCTTTCCTTTTCGTTTAATTACGATAGCAAAAGCTGATTGGCAGTTTAAATCTTTGCTGGCGTGTGAAGGTTCTGCCCGGTCTGATCGGCTCAATATTTTGGGCGATCAGACCTTCCACATCCATGATCTTTTTCCTGTTATGGATCCGCAAAAAATTTCTGCAGATTTTAAACCCTTCTGAAAAATTCGCCTGATATCTATATTTGGTATTCCGGTT
>KE159611.1:341434-373838 GCA_000403295.2 Lachnospiraceae bacterium M18-1
GGATATTTTAAATCCCGAAAGGAATTTTCCTCATTCCATCGAAGGTGGTAGAGATCTTTAAAATCTTCGATATCAAACTCAAGATCCGGAAGGTTTGTAATGATATTTTCAAAACATCCTTCTGAGATTTCAAACCGAACGACCCGGAGTGAGATCTCGTATTCGGTTTGCTTGTCCGTAAGGAAATCCATAGCGACATTTTTACAGACATGTCTGTAATCATCGGCTCTGTCAGGCTGCAGCCGTTTGCGTTTTGCCTGCGATCTGCTGAGAATACGATCAACGCGGCAATCCAGTTCCCTGACATCGTCAAGTGGATAGCCAAGGATTCCCTTCGTTTTTTTGGGGGCACATCGGATGAGAAAGTATTGTCCGTTTTCGATCACATGGGCATAGCTATTATAGGAGGCATAGCCCATGTCGGCAAAATAAACTGTTTTAGGGCCGGCCGAGCCTGCGGAATCGACCATATGGCAGAAAGCGGCAAATTCATTACGTTTTCGTCCAGGCTGTATGACAAGGTCAGTAAATCTTCGATCAAGAATCGAATAAAAAGCATTGATATGGATCTGGTTGAATCCCCTAGTGGATTTCCCGTTAGGTCCAAAAAAAGTATCCGGATCGTTCGGGTTCCTAAAAATATCACACCCGGAGCCATCACAGGCAATGAACTGGTATTTTCCGTTGTAAAGGTTCTTTTTGAGCTTTCTGTTAAAAGCAAAGAGGAGATTCCTGAGGGCATCCTGTCGGAGCTTGCTCCTCTGTTTGCAAAAAGCAGCTTTAGAGGGAGTAGAAATGTCACGATCAAAGTAATGGTAAAGTTCTTCTTTAATGCACTCAGCCTCCATGGTAAGAAAGAGAATGAGGAAATCCTGAAAGCCCAATTTTCTATTCCGAGTGAAATCCCTGCCCGGATGTTTGGCATAAAGATGAGGGTTGTCAGCGAGTTCATGGATGGAAGCGAATAAAATCGCTTTTACAGAAGATGAATATTTCATAATGTACCTCCTTAATCAGTTGAAAAGTGAACAATTCTTCCTGATTAATAGGCTTTTTTCTGATTTTATCAGAAAAAAGCCGCACATTTTGAAAGGTTTGTCAATAGTTTTTTTAAAAAAAGAAAAAGATTATAAAGATTTGAGTTAGGGGTAAAAAAGAAGATTTCTGCGTATAGTACAGAAATCTTCCTTAAGTAAATGACATTGGGAGTAAACAGTAACAAAAATACTGAAAGCATATTCAATACTAACGAAAATTTATTGAATTACCATCGAAAAAATGATAGTCTATTATACAGAGTTGTGCAAATTTCTGAAAGAATGAGGATTTTATCATGTGGATTGCAGACCAATGGAAAGATTATGAGATTATAGATTGTTCAAACGGAGAAAAACTGGAACGGTGGGGGGACTATACCCTGATCCGCCCCGATCCGCAGGTAATCTGGGATTTCCCCAAGGAGGCTCCTGGCTGGAAGCGCTGGAACGGGCATTATCACCGAAGCAAAAAGGGCGGCGGGGAATGGGAATTTTCCAGGCTGCCGGAGCAGTGGCAGATTCATTACGGTTCCCTGACATTTAACCTGAAACCGTTTAATTTTAAGCATACCGGACTATTTCCGGAGCAGGCGGCAAACTGGGACTGGTTTTCGAAGCTCATCCAGGATGCAGGGCGTCCTGTCAAGGTCCTGAATCTGTTCGCATACACAGGAGGAGCCACACTGGCTGCTGCGGCGGCCGGGGCTCAGGTCACCCATGTGGATGCTTCCAAGGGGATGGTATCATGGGCAAAGGAAAACGCAGTTTCCTCCGGACTAAAAGATGCGCCTGTCCGGTGGCTGGTAGATGATTGTGTAAAGTTTGTGGAAAGGGAGATCCGGCGGGGAAATGTCTATGATGCGATCATTATGGATCCGCCGTCATACGGACGCGGGCCCAAGGGGGAGGTCTGGAAAATCGAGGATATGATCCATCCTCTGATCAGGCTTTGTACACAGATTTTGTCAGAAAATGCTCTGTTCTTCCTTGTCAACTCCTATACGACCGGACTGGCTCCGGCAGTGCTGACTTACATGATCGGCGCAGAACTGAAAAACAGAGCCGGACATGTGGAATCCCAGGAGATCGGGCTGCCGGTGAAGAGTACCGGTCTGATCCTGCCGTGCGGCGCCTCTGGAAGATGGAGCGCCAAACTCTGATAAGGCATACTTCTCAAGCCCTTCCAAATACTGTTATTTTATTTAGCTCTAGATAATTGCATAAAATCAAGTTATTGTAGGCGGGTATTTTTACAGAAATGTGTAAGTAATTGTAAAGTGTTAAAAAGCGATGCCTGGAAGAGGGCATCGCTTTTTTCTATCGTTGCTTCGCGGAAGTCAAAGATCCCGCAGCAAGCTGCGGGGTCTTTGACCCTCGCGGCAGTCGCCAAATATCCATGCAAGCATGGCTACTTGGCTCGTTGCTTCGCGGAAATAAACTTGCAGGCTGCCAGCGCTGCCACTGCTCCGTCTGCCGCTGCGGTAGTGAGCTGGCGCACTTCCTTTGTACGGCAGTCCCCTGCTGCAAAAATGCCCTGGCAGGATGTCACACAGTCCTCCGACGCCTCTACAAAGCCGGCTTCATCCAGGCTGACCAGCTCTGCAAACGGCTGATTCTCCGGAATCTGTCCGATCGCCACAAATACGCCGGACACGGAAATCTGAAAATCTTCTCCGGTCTTTTTATTATTCAAAATCAGCCCTTCCACGACATTTTCTCCGACCAGTTCCTTCACAGTCGCGCTCAGGATAAATTCCACATTTTCTTTTCTTTTCAAAGGCTCCACCAGACCGGCCTCCCCGCGAAACTCGTCCCGGCGGTGGACCAGATAGACCTTACTGCAGTAATTTGAAAGGAACTCCGCATCCTGCAGTGCCGTATTGCCCCCGCCGATCACAGCCACGTCCTTTCCTTTGAAAAATGCCCCGTCGCAGGTAGCGCAGTAGGATACCCCTGCTCCCAGGAGCTTTTCCTCCTTCTCCAGTCCCAGATGGCGGTGTGTCACTCCTGTGGCAATGATCACAGCCCGGCAGGGATACTCCTTCCCTTCCGTCTCGATCACTTTGATGCCGTCCTCCTCCCGGATTCCCGTTACTTGTTCCAGCTCCGTCTCCGCCCCCAGCTTCATAGCCTGATCCAGCAGATTCATGGAAAATTCCGCCCCGCTGACACTTGAGATTCCCGGATAATTCTCCACATTCGGAGACGACGTAATCTGCCCGCCGTAGTTCATTGCTTCTATGATAACCGTCCGCTTTCCGGCACGCTGTCCGTAAACTGCCGCTGTCATTCCGGCGGTTCCTCCGCCTATGATTCCGATATCGTACATCATTTCATCAACCTCTCTTTTATGCGGAATACGCAGGAATCCTTTCGGTCTCCTGCGCACTCACTCTTTCGAACTGTCACAAAATCCCCCTAACACGCGAGACGTCAGCATGATTTCATGACAGTTCTGAAATATCACTCTTTATTATTCTCAGCATACGCTTTTATATTCGATGCATTTGCCATCTTTTTTACGCCGCCCTCATCTACCACCACGAGCGTCGGCGCCTGCATCACGCCGTATTTCTTCACCAGTTCTTCATTTTCCTCCGCGTCTACCAGTTCATAGGAAATGTGTGCTTTTTCCAGTGATTTTGTAGCGATCCTGCAGTTCGGGCAGGTCTTTGTCGTGAACAGGATCGCTTTGATCCCGTCCTCTCCGCCTTCACTGGAAACCGGAGCAGACACAGCTTCCTTCTTCACTGCCGCCTTTGGCTTCATCCTAGAGCCGGAATCAAACACATCATATACCTTCCGCTCCCTGAACTCCTGCGCCTTGCCGTCATTCCAGTTCTTGACCGGACGGTAATAGCCTGTGATCCTGCTGTAAACCTCTGTCTCTTCCCCGCAGCACGGGCAGGTATACTGCTCTCCACTGATGTAGCCGTGGTTTTTGCAGATAGAATAGGTCGGAGACATCGTATAATACGGAAGCTTGTAATTCTCCGCGATCTTTCTCACCAGAGCTGCCGCCGCCTTCCAGTTGGGCAGCTTTTCTCCCAGGAACGTATGGAATACGGTTCCTGATGTATACAAGGTCTGCAGTTCGTCCTGAATATCCAGCGCCTCGAACACATCCTCCGTGTAGCTCACCGGAAGATGGGAACTGTTGGTGTAATAAGGTGTTCCGCATTCCTCCGCAGCCGTGATGATATCCGGGAACTGCTCCACATCATGCTTGGCCAGACGATACGTGGTAGACTCCGCCGGGGTTGCCTCCAGGTTGTACAGATCCCCATACATCTCCTGATAATCCGACAGGCGTTCCCGCATGTGATTCAGTACATCCTTTGTAAACTGCTGGGTCTCCGGATCGGTAAGGTCCTTTTTGAGCCATTTTGCATTCAGGCCGGCTTCGTTCATCCCTACCAGGCCGATAGTGGAAAAATGATTGTCAAAGGAGCCCAGATACCGCTTGGTATATGGATAGAGTCCTTCATCCAGCAGCTTGGAAATGACTTCCCTCTTAATGTGGAGGGATCGGGCTGAAATATCCATCAGCCGGTCCAGCCTGGTATAAAATTCCTCTTCATTTTCAGACAGATATGCGATACGCGGCATATTGATCGTCACAACACCGACAGACCCCGTGCTCTCCCCGCTTCCGAAAAAGCCGCCGGACTTTTTGCGCAGCTCCCGCAGATCCAGGCGCAGACGGCAGCACATGCTCCGCACATCGCTGGGCTCCATATCGCTGTTGATATAATTTGAAAAATAAGGCGTGCCATATTTTGCAGTCATCTCAAAGAGCAAACGGTTATTTTCTGTCTCGGACCAGTCAAAATCACTGGTGATGGAATAGGTCGGAATGGGATACTGGAAGCCTCTGCCTTCCGCATCGCCCTCGATCATGGTCTCGATAAATGCCTTATTGACCATATCCATCTCTTTCTTACAGTCCCCATAGGTAAAGTCCTGCTCCACTCCGCCTACGATCGCCGGAAGGTTGGCCAGGTCATTCGGTACGGTCCAGTCCAGCGTAATATTGGAGAACGGCGACTGAGTTCCCCATCTGGACGGAATATTCACGCCGAATACAAAGGATTCGATACACTTCTTCACTTCCGGATAGGTCAGGCGATCCGCCTTTACAAAAGGCGCAAGGTATGTGTCAAAAGAGGAAAATGCCTGGGCGCCCGCCCATTCGTTCTGCATGATCCCGAGGAAATTGACCATCTGGTTGCAGAGCACGCTCAGATGCTTTGCCGGAGCCGCTGTGATCCTTCCCACGATGCCGCCCAGCCCTTCCTTGATCAGCTGCTTCAAAGACCAGCCCGCGCAATACCCGGTCAGCATGGACAGGTCATGGAGATGGATGTCTGCATTCTTATGTGCCTTGGCAATCTCTTCGTCATAGATCTCGGACAGCCAGTAATTGGCAGTGATCGCGCCTGAATTACTCAGAATCAGGCCGCCCACAGAATAGGTCACTGTCGAATTTTCCTTTACGCGCCAGTCCGTCACCTTCACATAGCTGTCAACAATATCTTTGTAATCCAGAAGGGTAGAATTTAGATTCCGGATCTTCTCCCTCTGCTTTCTATATAAAATGTATCCCTTCGCCACATCTGCGTACCCGGCACGGATCAGCATGGACTCCACGCTGTCCTGGATATCCTCCACAGATACAAGCCCCTTCTTAATCTTTGGTTCAAAGTCCGCCGTCACCTTCAATGCCAGCAGATCGATAATGTCCTGATGATACTCCTTCTCTTTCGCCTCGAATGCCTTGCGGATTGCCTCGCTGATCTTGGACAGATCAAACGGCGCAACCTTACCGTCTCTCTTAGTAACCTGATACATATGCGCGCTCCCCTTTCTGTCTTAAACGGTATTCAGGGAAATGCAGACGATGAAAACTCACGCTTAAAGCCGCCACCGCAGCGTGGAAAGCCAACTTCATACGATCCACGATACGGCTTCGAAATACACGAAATAGATAACGACTGCCCGGCATCTCTGCTGGGCATCCTGCATATTCCAACCGTTATTTTATCACATTGTACCCATGCAGCAATGTGTGCGGTACATGTGTGAACAGTAATAATTCTAACACTATATAACTCTCCTGTCAAACAAAAAAACAACAATATCTTGTGCTGTTTTTAATCACAACAACCAGATATTGTTGTTTTTCTATTCCAAAATATTTTATCTAAATTCAGTAACCGCAGCAGGATATCCGCCAGTTCTCAAAGATTTTTCATAGAATAGCACAAACTTTCTGAATATTTATATTGATTCCTCTATTCACAGATATGGCCGCAGATCTATGTGACCCACCTGTGATCATCCGCTTTTTGGCAGTCCTTTGGCTGAGAAAATCTTACGGCGCATCCAAACCGGATCCGCCGTCAATCTTTTCGAAAAAGTTCCCAAAAAATATAGGAATCACAGAATGTTACAGGTTGCTCCTGATCAGGGTATGGCCTGTAATGTCCTGTGATTTATTCCACTCCGCGCAGCTCTGCATTAGGCACATTACGGTGAACGACCTCCAGTGCCTGAACAAGAATCTCCTTCGTGTAAGCCCGCAGTCCCGGCCGGATCAGATCGCCGGATACCCGGAAGCTCTGCAGATAGTAGCGCTCTGCCCCTTTGATCCACCGTCCGATATCGGCAAAGTCCTCCCGCTTGTGAAATTCCCTCACGACCGTGGTGCGAAATTCATAGGGGACCACACCTGACATCAAAAAATCCACGCTCCGGAAAATTTCTTCCATATTGTAATCCGGGATCCCAATGGTGACCCCATATTTTCCAGGGGCATTTTTAATATCCATAGCCACATAGTCCAGAAGCTTTTCCTCCGCCAGATATTTAAGGAGCCGTGCATTGCTGCCGTTGGTATCCAGCTTCACACTGTAACCGATCTCTTTGACCCTGCGGATAAAATCCTCCAGCTCCGGCTGCAGCAGCGGCTCTCCTCCTGAAATGCAGACACCGTCCAGCACCCTCCAGCGCTTTTTCAAAAAATTCATGATCTGCTCTGCAGGGATATTCCTTTCCAGGTCAATATGGGTTACCAGAGACGCATTATGACAAAACGGGCAGCGAAAATTACAGCCTGCGGTAAAAATCGTACATGCCACTTTTTCCGGATAATCCAAGAGTGTGAGTTTCTGCAGTCCCTGTATGTTCATTCCGCTTCCCCCTTTTCTTTTTATATGATTCGCTGCAAAGCAGCCTGACGCCAGTACATCAATGCAGTGATGTACTAGATCTACAATTTGCGGGACACCTCTGCGCATGCCTTCATGGACTCGATCAGCGCACTGCGGAAGCCTTTTTTCTCCAGGACGCGCACTGCTTCTATAGTCGTCCCTGCCGGGGAGCATACCATATCCTTGAGTTCCCCCGGGTGACGGCCTGTTTCCAGTACCATTTTCGCGCTCCCATAGACTGCCTGGGCCGCGAACTTATATGCCTGGGCACGGGGCATCCCCTCCGCCACCGCCGCATCCGCCATGGCCTCGATCATGATAAAAACATAGGCCGGAGAACTTCCGCTGACAGCTACCACCGCATCGATCAGACTTTCCGGGACCACCTCAGTCTCCCCGATCGTCTTCAGGAGGCTGACCACGTACTCCAGTTCTTCCTTGTTCACGCAGTCATTGGGACAGACAGCGGTCATTCCCTCACGGACCATTGCCGGGGTATTCGGCATGGTGCGCACAAGCTTGACCGGCTTTCCGAAATGCTCTTCCAGCCACCCCAGCTTCTTGCCCGGCGCAATGCTGATCACGAGCTGCTTGTTAGAGATCACATTTTTTATCTCCGCGATCACGGCTGAATAATACTGCGGCTTTACACACAGGAATATGACTTCCGCCCGTTCCGCCACCTTACGGTTGTCCGGTGTCACATAGACTCCATAGACTTTCTGCACATGCTCGCGTCCTGCCGCCGAAATGTCAGAGCCAATGATCTCCTCCGGAGAGATCAGTCCCGTCTTAATGATTCCGCCGATGATCGCTCCGGCCATGTTTCCAGTTCCAATAAAACCTAATTTCATTGCATTTTCCCTCCTGTTGATCTCAAAATCATCTGACTTTGAAGCTGCTTTCCTGTTCCAGCGGAATCTCCTCCGTGTCCATCCATTCGATCTTTATGAACTGGCTGCTGTTCAGCCCTACGAGCAGCTTCTGGATCAGGGGTTCCCTTCCCTGAATCTCCAGTGTTACAGTGCCGTCCCATTCGTTCCTCACCCACCCGGTCAGATGCAGGGACAATGCGAGATACTTTGCCGTATAACGGAAACCTACGCCCTGTACACGGCCATGAAATACGATGTGCTTTCTGACTTCTGCCATATGATCACTTCTCTCTTGAAATTTGAACCCTGTGAAACGGCCGCATGACCATAACGGTGCGTCTTTGGGTATCATAATATGGATCCGCGTACCTCAGATCCATCTGCCTGTTCCTTACGCTTACCTACATTTTATACTACTTTACAGAAAAAATCAAAGAGTAACGAATAATTTTAGTCACTTGATGATCCTCTCTGATTGTGGTAAAGTTTCTTTGATCAGGAATACATACGGATTACCAAAACAGTATGGCCTGGTCAAATTTCCGGACATGTTCCGGCAGCCATAAAAAAGGAGGAATCATTCCATGGCAATGCAGCCTTTCCCCCGTTCTCTGTCGGATAAGCTCCGGCAGCTTGCGGGGCATTCGGATATACAATACCCTGACGGGTATGAACTCATCTACAGTTCCCGCAGGACCCTGGCCGTCCAGATCACTTCCGGCGGCCAGATCAAAGTGCGCGCCCCGAGGCGCACGTCAAAGGCTTCGATTGAACATTTTCTGACTGAGAAACAGGACTGGATATTGAAGTATCTGACAAAGGCGGCTGAAAGATCGGAGCCGGCGCCTCCCCCGCTGCCGGAACACGAACGCCGGCGTTATATGGAAACAGCCCGGGATATTTTTACACGGAAGGCCGCCTACTATGCTTCTGTCATGCAGGTTACATATGGCCGTATCTCTATCCGGGAGCAAAAGACCCGCTGGGGGAGCTGCAGCAGCAACGGAAATCTGAATTTTAACTGGCGGCTGATCTTTGCGCCGGAGGATGTGCAGGATTATATCGTGGTACATGAACTGGCACATCGGAAGGAAATGAACCACTCCCCTGCTTTTTATGCTGTCGTGGCTTCCGTCCTGCCCGATTATAAGAAAGAACAGCGCTGGCTAAAAGAGCATGGAAACAGCCTGTGGAACGTTGTCTGAACGCCCACAGGCTGCTGTAACAGGCAGTCTTCTCATCCCTGATATCCCCGATACCTCCGGCAGCCCAGCCCCACGCCTGCCGCCCCCACCGCCAGCGCGATTGCCAGATGCATCGCCATCTGATCTGCCGGGAACCCGAAATCCCAGCCCATGGACAGATAAACCGGCATAGATACCATAAAATGTGAGACCGCTTTCGTCGCCGTATACCCTAACCCGGATAAACCGGAAAAGTTTTTTTGCATTTCCTCCAAATTTCAAGTACAATAAAGAAAAATATTGGAGGATGTGTTCATGTTACTTACGGATAAATATGCTGACAAAATGAATGGTATCATCACTTGCTATGACCGTATGATCATCCAGGGCTATATCCCCGGATGGAGTTATGCGGAAGGTATGACCAGCTATTTAAAAGCCAACAACATCCGTATTTTTGATTTTTCGACTTTCTCCCAGCCCCTTACGGAACAGGTTCGTGTAAATGCCCAGCGCATTGCAGATGAAAACGGCATCCAGATTGAGTTCATCCGGAAACTCCGGGCGTTCCGAAAAGATGACCGCATCCAGGAGATCATTCAGAAAACCGGTAAGTCTGAGGGGCTGATTCATATCTTTTCTGCCATGGAACAATGCAATACTTATAAGCCATGGCATGATAAAACAACCGGAAAAACATTCCTTAAGTTTGACCAAAGCAAATGTCTCCATTATTATTTTTATTTTATAGATAAAGAACTCGGCTTGTGTTATCTCCGGGTTCCCACCTGGGCTCCCTTCCGACTGCAGTTCTACATGAACGGTCATAATCTTCTGGCCCATAAGCTGCAAAAGAAAGGGATCACTTACCGTATGCATGATAACGCCTTCCTTGAAATCTCAGATGTCGAAACTGCCCAGAAACTATCTGACAGAATCAACCCGGAAGGTCTCCATAAAATCCTGGATGTATTTGCAAAACGCTACTGTCCCATTGCGGAATCGCTCGGTCTCGGCTACACTTGGACAGTCCAACAGATTGAGTGTGCAACCGATATCATGTTCAAACAGGCCTGTGACCTGGAGCCCCTTTATGATGAGATCATCCGGACGGCAATCTTTACGGTAAAGCCGGATAACATCGCTGCATTCCTGGGACAGCGCATTACCTATAACTGTAAGAAAGAAGTCGGTACAAACTATAACCAGCGTATTCTCGGTACGAGAATCAAACACCATATGGGTGATGTATCAATTAAAATGTATGATAAATTTGGCTGTGTCTTACGGATAGAAAGTACTTGCAATGACATCGGGACTTTTCGTGTAAAACGGAAAGTGGAACACAGGGACGGCAGTTCCACAGAACAAAAAGCGCCTTTGAAAAAAAGTATTTATAGCCTGTATCAGTTATTCACAATCATGAAAGCCGCCAACTACCGGTATCTGGAATTCGTATCATCCTTTGATGACCACAGCGGCGGAAAGAAGAATCTTACAAAAGCAACAGAGGCTGTTAAGGAGAAAGGCCGTTCCTACCGTGGGCTGAACTTCTTTTCCCCAAAAGATCTGTTGGTACTGGAAGTGATCAGCCGGGGCGAATACATGACTTTTGGAATGCAGGGAAAGGATATCCGCCGCCATCTGGAGGATATCAGTCCGTCTGCCATGTCGAGAATTTTTAAGCGGCTCCGTCTCCATGGGATTATTGAACGGGTTCAAGGAACTTATAAGTATTTTACAACAGCTTACGGCAAAGAGGTCATTGCGGCAGGATTAACCGTTAGAAACCTTGTGCTTATACCAGCATTGGCATAAGTGTTTTTCTTATGCAGAAATTTTGCCATTTTGCGTCAAAAAATATTTATAAGTGGCCTAAAATCCGCATGGGACCAAGTATCTTCAGCCATACTACCGGTATGAGATACAGTACAAGAGAAAGCACCACCGCCAGAAATGCATTTTTACAGAGAGCGGAAGCCGCCAGGACTATTGCGGTCAGCAGAATCGTTCCTGCAAGTCCGAGCCAGAACTGGAACAGAAGGAAACCGCCGACCGTATCCGGGCAGTATCCAAAACTGCTGCCCCACCTAATCATGACCGCGGAAGCATCCAGCCCCTGGGTACCGAATACCTTCAGATAAATTGCCCACACATAGAATGTCACCGCCAAAAATACGGTCACTATAAATCCAAATGCAGCGGCAGCTTTTATCCAGATTCCGCTGCCTTTCCCTCTCCGGGTAGTCAAAAGGATATCTGCCGTTTTCAGAGAGTATTCTTCGGAAAAGACCGATGATAATCCGATAATAAATATAACCGACAGGCCAAGGACCACCATGATTCCATACGTTTCTGCCAGGTCTTCCCATCCATATACATAATCAAACCGGAGTCCGTCTTCCAACAGGGGGCCTGCATTGTTTTCCCAATCAGCCCCCTGGTAGAATTGAATATCTTCCAAAGCCGGTTCATCCAGCTGCCTGCTGTTGGTCATCCGCTCTGTGATAAAACGGCTGCAGTAATTTCCATTCTGTTCCCCTGTTTTTCTGTTCCGATAAAAAAATCCATATTGTTCATAAATGTTTTGAACCTTCTCTTCTGTCAGCGGCCCTGCATACTGCGCAGCCAGCTCCTGATCTCTTACGATCGCCTCTTTTCCCCAGATTGTTTCTCCGCCGATCGTCATTGCATACTCGTCCTCTAACATTGCCAGCCGGTATCTTACAAACACCAGCAGGCAGAACAGCCCGATCCAGACAAGCTTTCTGGACGCGATCTTATAAAACTCTTCCTGAAATATTTTGCGCATTTCCTTCCCCCCTATTTCTCTGTCCCAAAATAATATAAATATACGTCCTCCAATCCTGGATCTGCCGGAGCCGCGCCCTGGCAGGGACAAGTATCGGAAACGATCCGGAGGTACACCCTGCCGCTTTCATTTCTCAGATTGCTGACCGCAAATGTACCGTTCATCCGGTCCGCCTCTTCCGGCTCCGCCAGGTATTCCCATACCTTCCCGCGGACGCTGTCAGTCACCTCCCGGGAAGTCCCCTGCCCCACGATGCTTCCTTCTTTCATGAGCAGGACCTGGTCCGCGATAAATTCTACATCGGATACGATATGAGTGGACAGGATCACGATCCTTCCCTTGGAAAGAGCGCTAATGATATTGCGGAACCGGATCCGCTCCTTGGGGTCCAGCCCGGAGGTGGGTTCGTCCAATATAAGGATCTCTGGTTCATTTAAGATCGCCTGGGCGATTCCGAGCCTTCGGATCATGCCGCCGGAAAAGGTCCTGATCTTCTGTTTCTGCTCCCCCTCCAGTCCCACAAGCCGGAGCATTTCCTGAACCTTTTCTTTTGCAAGGTCTTTGGGCACTGCTTTACAGGCAGCCAGATATTCCAGATATCGTTTTGCGGTAAAGTCGGGATAATACCCAAAGTCCTGAGGCAGATATCCCAGCAGGAAGCGGTATTCCCCGTCCAGTGTGCTGATTTCTGTTCCGTTGCAGCGAATCTCCCCTGAAGTGGGCTTTAACACGCCGCAGAGCATCCGCAGCAATGTGGTCTTTCCTGCCCCGTTGGCTCCCAGGAATCCATAGACTCCATTGTGGAGGCGCAGGGAAACCGCGTCCACCGCAATCTTGTTTTTAAATTGTTTTGTTACTCTGTCGATCACTAATTCAGGCATAAGCTGTCTCCTCCCTCGATTTTTCCAAGAATCCCATAGATTTCGGCTCCCATCAGCAATGCGCCTGCCAGCCCGAATGCATACCACCATGGCAGGGCCTGCGTCTCATATGCATCCTCCAGTATCACTGGAAAGAGCGCAAGGAGGCCGCACAGGATCCCGGCGGAAAACTGCCGGTAGCCGGCCAGTCCGTTTCGGAAAACAGTCAGCATGTGCAGATACAGGACATCTGACCAGAGGAACGGGACCAGCAGGTACAGCAGATATTCCCCTGTCCCCGCATTGCTGAACCTGACCGTCAGACCTGTCAGGATACTTAGGACTGCCAGGTCCAGGATTCCTGCTTCCAGCATCCGGATGCAGACCATTTGTTTCAGGTTCAGATACAACGTCTGTTCCAGCTCCGCCATATGCCAGGAAAACAGGCGGGCCACACCGCTGAAGCAGATATTTCCTGCAAAAACAAGAAATACTGAGCAGACAGCAATGGAATCGCTTCCCGCTATCTTGTTCTGGTTCAGCCAGGCTGACAGGAGCATGGCTGACAGAAGCACTGTCCCCTGGGCCGCACGGTATCTCCAGGACTGAAAACGGAGCTGGTTCCACAGATTGGCGCAGAAAGAAGGGTAATGACGGAGCTGCTTTGCTTCTGCAGCCTTCCGGATCGCGGCGAGGCTGTTTTCTTTTTTCAATTCATCCAGCGGGAAGCGCCAAACTTCCCGTGATCTATCACTCTTCTTTGCTTCATCTGGAAAAGGGGGCTTTTTTTCCTGAAAGATTCTGCCATCCTTTGGTTCGTCTGATAGAAGCTTCCATTTTTCCTGTTTCATCTTATCATCCATAGAAATCCTCCCTGTTTAAAAGCTGCTGCAGTTTTTCAAGTCCCTGTCTGATCCTGGACTTGACCGCACTGTAAGAGGCGCCTGTCATACGGGAAATTTCCCGGTTCTTATAGCCGTAAAAATAGTGAAGAAGCACGGCTTCCCTCTGGATAACCGGGAGCTTTTGCAGCGCTGCCGCGAGGAGCAGGCTGTTCTCCTGGTTTTCATACTCTCTGCCGTCAAAACCGGCCGGCTCCGCTTCTGCCACGTCTTCCTGTTCCTGCGCAAAAGGTTCCGGCAGGGCAAAAGCTTTTTTGGTATCACAGGCGTAATTCCGGCAGAGGTTCATGGCAATGGTCAGGAGATAGCCTTTCAGATTCCGGTATTGATAACGGTCCACGTACCGTATAAAGCGGAGAAAGGTTTCCTGAGCCAGATCGTAGGCATCCTCGCGGCTGCCGGTCTGGTAGCAGCAAAAATAATAGATGTCATTGTAGTATTTTTCAGCGATCGCGTTCAGATATTGCTTCTGTCCGTTTTGGATCCGACGGATCAGCTCCCTGTCTTCCAAAAGGCAGCACACTCCTTTCTGCTGTTTTTCATGAGATACTCCGCAGAAGTATTGGTTTTTAGTTTTTCGGTATGTCTGTGCAGCGGAAAATTTAAGCCTCTCACTTAATATAACCTGATCTGTCGGAAAAAGGATTTTTATTTTTAACATTTTCAATAGAAAGGTATTTGATATGATTTTTTGAAAAAGAAGCTGTCCGCATGGTCAATTTTCATGCGGACAGCTTCTTCCTGAAACGATGTACTAAGTATTCTCCTGCATTTTCTTTAAAAACATCAGCATACTGTTCTTTGACTTCTCTATTGTTTCCATTGCATTCTGTCGTTCCTGTTCGGATATATGCTCTTCCTGAATTGTTTGAAAAGCTTCTGATGAAGAGTTGACGGCATTCAAAATCGTCTGTGTCCCTTCTATTATCTTTGCTAAAGTCTCAGAGTTCTTTCTTGTGTCCTCCGAAACATTTTGTACCTGTCGGTCAACCTCCTTAATCGTGTTCTGTATTTGTGCCGATATATTTCCTGTATCTCTTCCCGAATAATATGTATATAACATAGCGATCACACTCAGGATTAATGAGCTGATAGTTGACGCTACAGAAAGACATTCTGAGAAGGAAACTGAGATCATATTATTTTCTCTCAGTACGAGATAGGTAATCAAAACAACGATAAACCCAAGCAGGCAGCCAATTATCCATTTATATGTGCTGTTCTTCAAAATATACCCCTTCCTTCACTTCCCATATCGGGTGCAGTAATGTAGTTGATAAAAAAGCTTCTATACTTTTCGGTGAATCAGCCCTATAGCAAAAGTAGTAGAAAATATAGTCAAATTCTACATCCCACTGTCTCTCATATTCCGGATTTTCCTTCATACAGGGAAGTTCCGTTGAGGTAAACAGTTCTCCGAACACATATGCCACCAGCCAAAATGCATTTGGATGTATGACTCTTGCTATATCCTCTTTACTTACTTTTTCAAGAAAGTCCTCACACATATCATCGGATACTGAAAATGTCAATGGCTGACGCTGGAGCCACCAATAAGCAAGATATGCCGCACACTTTAATCTGTTTGGATATTGCACAGGATGAAATTCTTTTAGTCGTCTTAAATCTTCCAATGTATCAATAAGCGCCTGATTTGCTCGGAAAATATCATAATTTATGTCCAACTCTATCCCGTACTTTTCTTTATAATACTTCGTCCGTTCCTGACAATAAAAAATCACTTGTTCAGAAATATGGACAATAATCTCCTCAACATTCTTTTTGCCGAATCCTACTTTATCACTTAATATATCACTGTATTTCTCATATTGAATATGCATAACCACTTACCTCCGTATATATAAAACAGGCACAGGAATTGTTCACATCAAAACAATTACCCATGCCTATTCTTGTCTTCCGCAAATACGATTCATCCAAAACTGATAATCCTTTTTTTCAGAAACAAAACCATTCGATCTTCCCACATTCTTCAAAAGCATATTCGGTATTGCATCCATGCTCATGACGCGTTTCATCTTTTCTGATACTTCTTGCGGAGTCGTTAATTCTGTAATCCTCATAGCCACCTCCTAGATTCACTGCTGATATATAGTATATATTTTTTTCCATGAGAGCACAATAACATGCTGCTCTTTATACTACTATGCAACGATTCGTGTCACTCCAACCATTCTGCGGCATTTTCAATAAAAAAGGGATTCGTGGTTAGATTGCTGAGAATAATGCTGAATATGCTGTAAAGGCAATCAAAGAAATCTATGGTAAATTTGAAAATATACAAATGTTTCCTGGGAAACGGACATTTTTCCGTCCAATGGCCAGGCGGACAAATGTCCGCCCATATTAGAGTATAGAAAGAAGGAACGCCAAAGGAAGCTGTCCGCATGGTCAATTTTCATGCGGACAGCTTCCTTATGAATACTTTTATTTATCTTTTTCTTTTTTCGGCTTTGTCAAGATTTCTCTTATGGTCTATATACATCTTTGTGCCTGCTGCGCCTGATACGAGGATAAGCAGCCACCACCACCAGGACATCTTCATCTGATTTTCCTTCATATCGGACAATGGAACTTCTTCATCCGCAATGCTCTGCAGTTCTTCTGATGAATCTGCATGCTGAGCGGATTCTCCGGCATTCAGATCTGCCAGCGGAACGTCTTCGTCTTCAACGGTCCGAAGTTCATCCGCATCGGCTGCTGCAGTACCGGCTGTTCCTCCGATTCCTGCTGTACCTGCTCCTCCGCCGGTTCCAAGAGGTATCATTACGGCGCCGCCGGCTCCGGTTCCGCTGCCGGTTCCAGTTCCTCCTTCGGTTCCGGTTCCTCCTCCAGTTCCAGTTCCTCCTCCGGTTCCAGTTCCTCCTTCAGTTCCAGTTCCTCCTCCGGTTCCGATTCCTCCACCAGTTCCGGTTCCTCCTCCGGTTCCGCCGCCAGTTCCAGTTCCTCCTGTTCCAGTTCCTGGATCAGTATTGTATGCAAATACGGCATCTGCTGCTATTCGGGCACGTTGTGCTGCATCTCTTATACGAATCAGATTTGCTTCTGAAACACCTTTTGCTGCCAATGCGAACTCATAATCAGCAAGAGCTTTGGCATAATCGTCCAGTAATTTCTGATATGCTTCTTCATTTTCCATTTTCTGCGCTGTTAAATTGGAAAGAGCATCTATTGCAGCAGCTACCTTGTCATAAGCATTTGCAACGACACCTTTTATGCTCTGAGCGTCTTCACTCTTTTTCGCTGCTTGTTCTGCAATCCTTTTTGCTTCTGTTAATACGCCTTCTAAAGCTGATACAGCTTCTTTTTTCATGATCTCTAATTTTTCTGCACCAATAAGCGCCGTCTCTTTATTTTCAGCATCTTGCTTAGCTGCACCCAGTTGTTCTTGAGCAGATTTTGACCCTTTTATTGCTGTATCCCATTCATCCTTTGTCTTATTCATATTCTCTTGGGCCACGCATAATATATCTTGGGCTGCCTCAAAATTGTCTGCTATTTCATCAGCAAGAGTCTTTGCATTTTGTGCTTTCGCATCGGCAAGTTGCTTCTCCTGTTCTGCTTTTTTTGCTTCTTGCTCTTTTTCATTTAAATTTTTTGCTGCTTTTTCTGCCTCTTCTGCCGCGTCTTTTGCTCTTTGTTCTTTTTCTTCTGCCTTTCTTTCTGCTTCTTCCGCTTCCTTTGCTGCGTCTTTTGCTTCTTGTTCTTTTTCTTTTGCCTCTCTTTCTGCTTCTTCCGCTTCCTTTGCCGCTTGTTGTGCTTGCTGTTTTCTTACTTCTGCTTCTTTTTGTGCACTCTCTGCTTTTTCTATTGCTTGTACCAGTTCTTCTGCTTTTTTCGCTGCCTCTGTCTGCGCTTGTTTTGCATCTTCTGCTGCAGCTTTTGCTTCCTGCTCTTTCTTTTCTGCCTCTATTTGTGCATTATTTGCTATCTCTGCTGCATCTTCTGCTTCCTGCTTTTTTGCTTCTGCTTCTTTTGCCGCCGTTTCTTTTTCATTGGCAGCTTTTTCTACAGCATCTCTTAGATTATTTGTCTTTTCCTGGTAGGTATCAGAACCGTCGTTAAACTCTTTGATTGGCAAGTAGCTTTCACCTTTATCAGAAAAGGCGCCTGTATCATTATATGATATTGTCTCTTTTGATGTCTTTTTACTTTCTGATGAAAGATTATATACTTTTGAAATCCCCACCTTAGTAACAACACCATTTTCATCAAGTTCAACTTTCACCTGTTTTCCACCTTGATAGTATCTCGTGATTCCTCCTTTTGTAATTGCAGTAAGTTCATATGAAACTGCTCCTAACGGTCCTGTATATCGGAACGTTTCTGTTATCACACCCACATTTACAGTATAGCCTTTTGTTTGATCTCCTGAAACTTGGTCACTATCAATCTTTTCATTTCCCAGCTTGTATACAGGAGTCCCTTTTTCAAATGTAACTGTTAAAGAAACATCACTATTATCTTTACTATTTTCAAATACCTGAGATTTTTTAAGAACCGTAATTTCTCCCGTTTCTCTATCCCACTCATAGTCAAAATATTCTGTCTGATGCACGCCATCCTTTTCATAGGTAACTTTTACATAATTGTTGTCACCCTCATCCGATACCCACCCTGCAAAATTCAAATCATCCAGACTTTCAATATTGTTATTCTGCCTAAATGTATATTGAATGAGAATATTTGCCAACTCGTTGGCCTGTGTTATATGTGCCTCCCATGCATTTGAATTATCCTTATTTTTCTTCCATTCCTGGAATGCAGAATTTGTATTTTCTTTTTGTATCTGTGCCTGCTGAAAAAGGCTTTCAAGGATGTCATCTTTTGCCGCGTCAAAAGCATCTTGTGCATTTTTCAGTGTTTCTTCTGCTACACCTAATCCTTCAAAGGCCTTCCGTGCAGCTTCTTCTGCTTCTGCTTTATCCGCTTCTGCCCGAACGGCTTCGCTTCTTATCTGTTCAGCAGTTTGTTCTGCTTCAGCTTTATTTTCCGCTGCTTTTTGAGCTGCTTGTTCTGCTTCTTGAGCTGCTTGTTCTGCTTTAGCTCTATTTTCCGCTGCTTCTTGAGCTTCTTGAGCTGCTTCTTGAGCTGCTTGAGCCGCTTTGGCTTGATTCGCAGCTGCCTCTTCTGCATACTTCGACGCTTCTTGAGCTGCCTTTTCTGCCATTTCTTGTGCTTCTATCGCCTGTATCAAATCTACTTCGGCTTTTTTTGCAGCCTCATCCGCCGCTTTTTTATCTGCCGCAGCCCGTTCTGCCGCTCCTTCCGCTTCCTGCACGGCCTGGTCTGCTACTTCTTTATCTGCCGCAGCCTGTTCTGCCGCAGCAGCCGTTTCTTCGGCAATTTTCTCTGCCATTTCCTTCTCTGCTCGCACATTTTCTAATTCATTTTCAGCAGCCTCAGCAGCCTTTTCCGCCGTTTCATAAGCGGTCTTTAACTCGTTCTCGTATTGAATCGCTGCGTTAAATGCATCTTCACGCTCGCTTAGCAGCGCATCCGCTTCTTCTTTTGCTTTTTGAGCATCTCCTAATTCCTTCTGAGCCTGTTGTAAATCACCATATGCAGCATCCCATTCTCCTTGCGCCTTCTCAACGGCAGAATCCGCATCCTTTTTCGCCTGACCTGCTTTTGCCAGTTCTTCCTCTGCTAATCGAAGAGCTTTTATTGCTTCTTCACGTGCCGTCTCTGAATCTTGTCCGTCTGTAATCTCCTGCAGTTTTTTCCAAGCTTCTTCAGCTTTTGCCTTTGCATCCTCATACGCCTGCGTTGCTTTCTCTTTTTGATCCGTCAAAAACTGAAGGGACGCTTCCGCTATTTCTATTTTCTGCTGTGCTTCAGCATCCGCTGCCTCCGCCTGGCCAAGAATACTTTCTGCCGCTGCAGCATTTGCTTGTGCCTGTTCCTTTGCTATTTGGGCGGCAGAACTACTTTCATATGTAACTGACTGCGCCTGTTCCGCAGCATTTGCATTTTCTTCAGCAGCCGTTGTATTCTCCTCATTTGCAGCTTCAGCAGCAGCATCTGCCGCTTCTTTCGCTTCAGAAATGTTCTCGGCTGATGTATCCAACAACCCAGATTCATCATCTATTACTGTATCTAAATCTTCCTGAGCATTTTCTACTTCCTGATTCAGTTGATCCAATTCTTCTACTGAACTCTGCAGATTATCCACAGCCCCGGCAGATGCATCCAGCGAATTATTTATTCCATTGCCGGGTATTTCAGGAATCTCATCCTGCGCCTCTCCAATCGCTTCCTTTGCATCCTCAAGCGCCCCGCTCACCTCTGCATTCAACGGTTCCGATTTCTCTTCTTCCTTCGGCTCTTCCATAGGATCCGGCTGATCCGGCATTTCAATATCGCCAGTCCCTGCTGCCAGTACAGGCGTGCAGGAAGTAACAAATGCAAGTACGCCGATTCCGATAGAATTTACGACCTTTTTGTTTACCAGTTTATTTTTCATTACTCTCCTCCTGAGCTCCTTATGACAAAATAGTTTTTCTGAGTATCTGTCTCTCATTATAGCAAAGGGGGTGTCCTGCAAATTGCCTCATCACCGGTAAAAAAACATCTTATTTTTTAAAAAAAGCCCTTACAAACCGTTTCATTCGGTTTAATAAGGACTTATCCGTATATAAATAATCTTAGAGCGCAGAACTCTTCAGTTCCTGCGTCAGGTCCGCATAATACCACAGGTCGCCTTTTCCATAATTCCTGGCATATGCATCCTCAATCCTCCGAAAGACCGCACTGCAGCATTCCAGTTCTGTTTTTGAAAGCATCAGAATAAAATGTCTGTTCCCATACCTTGTATAAGCATCACCGGCTCTCAGCGAATCTCCGATGGCAGACTTTAAAATCTGCATCTGCTCCGGAAGATTCATCCGCTTTGGAATTTTCTTTTTCTGGCTTAATGTAAGAAACATCAGGATTGCCGAAATCCCGCTTCTTTCTTTGGATCGTACCATAAGCCGGCAATAGTCCACAAAGCTTGGATACGTGCAGTAATAGGCTCCTTTTATAGGATCCTTTTCAAAGAGAAGCTTTTCAATATCATTTTTCCGTCCCTGAAAAGCTCTGTCCATATCACACCAGCCGTTTATATCCCGAGGGTTTTTCATATGCTTTTCATCCAGAAGCTCCAGTGTCTCAAAACACTCCTGCATCTCCTCTGTAGGCGCGATGCTCATTTCCCGGGCATACAGCTCCGAGGTATCATTGTAGACCTTCAGCGCCTCTTCATATTGATATGCTTCAAGATAACAGCGGATCAGCTGAACCTGCCAGTTATCAAAAGGATAGAGGGCCGATGCTTTTAAATAAAGCGCTATCCTGTTCTGGTAATCCTTCTTTTCCTTAAAAATCTTATCCTGTTCCCGAACCGTCAGAACATATAACTCTTTAAAATGCCTGCTTTTTTGGAAAAACCACGTTTCCGACATGTTGGCCGGAAGCAGTTCTCCGTTATATATTTCTTCTGCTCTGCAAAAAAGAGCGGTCCGTTCTGCCCCCCCCCGCACTTTTTTCGCCGTTTCCACAGTTTCTTCAAATACTTCTGTATCCAATACTACAGGAAAGTCCGGCTTAAACCGGCACATGCCCTCCCGGATCTCGATGTATTCACTGTCAGGCAAGCCGCAGGAAACCATCTGGCGTTTCAGACGGTAAATGAGATTGTTCAGATTTTTATTGCTGTTTGCTGACGCCGCCTTTTCATTCCAGCCGTATAGCTGATCCATCAATTCATTTTTGGAGATTCCGCTCCGGCGGGATAGAAGCAGCATCTGAAGGAGCAGGAGAGATTTTGAACCTCCGATCTTATTCAATGCGATGGCTTCATCGCCGTAATACATTGAAAAGCCTCCAAGCATCTGTACGCGTAATTCTTTTTCTGCCATGTCTGTAGATCTGCCTTCCTGCGCAAAAGCAGCTGACAGGTTATCATCCGCAGGCTCTCACGCTTTTATTGATATCTTTTTCCGGAAAAGCTTTGGCATACCACAGGATCCGAAAAGATATTAATAAAATTATAAGATATCCTTACTGACTATTCAACCAATATCAGCAGCAGATATTCCCATAAATAGAGTGAGCGTTACTGTTCACACCCTGACCAGGCGCTCACAGTAACGGCATCCAGCCCATTAAAAAGTCGCCTGCCGGCGAGGGGCTGGATGCCCGTCCCATCACTGAATTGGCCGGATGCCGTGCAGCAAGTGCACGACACCGTGTGAACAGTAACGCAGGATGACAGACTACATTTCCTTTTGATACTTATACACATAGTACCATTCAATCATACATTTTATAGCGAAAATCCCGATCAGAAGGCCTGCAGGCCACAGCGGACCTTTGCCGAAGAATACAAGCGCTGCTGCCGCAAGAAGAGTCCAGTGGAGGAAATCCGCGCTTTTCGCTTTTGCGCGGCTGTGTATCAGAGTATTGCGCTCGTCCCTGCGTTCAATCTCCTGCTCCCGGGCCAGCTCCGGAAACTCCTTTTCATAGGAAATACGCTGCAGCCGGTTCAAACAGCCCGACTGCAAAATACTTCCCGCGATTATGCAGACGCCTCCATATCCACGCAGATTCCGGATACCAGAGATCACCCCGATAGACGCCAAAGCCACTCCGGCGAGCCACCCCGCGATCATCAGTCCTTTCTTATTCTTCATAGTTCTCCCTCCTCACATATAAAATTCCCCTCCCGCAAAAAGGAAAGTGTGCTTTACAAAAAGTATAACATCCACTCAATGCAATGTCAAGCACACTTTCCAAATCCATACATTCGAAGGTTACTATTGTTACTGTTCACAGATCATCAATCCTGTTTTTTCTGAATCCCCATGCCGAAAACTGAAATGATACACAGCACACAGTTAAAAATTCCGGCTCCGATCACCTGCCGCCACGTCTGATAAATATTCTGCCAAACGGGAAATTCCTGATGTAAGGCAAGCTCTCCGATCTGTTTTGCCTTTTCCTCGAAAATGCGGCTGAAAAAATCGAAGTCAGACCAGTATGAGGGCAGATAATCGCTGCCGGGCGCTGCGTACCGGATCCCAAGCCACATGATCCCAGCCGCCGCTCCCATGCCTGCCGCAGTCATCCATTTCTGATGCATTCTCTTTCCCAAAATGATTCCTGCAAACATAAGAACCAGGCCGAGTATGCTGAAATAAATAAAACATGCCGTCACATAGAATAGCTGGCCGTCCATCTTTTGACCGCCTGCGCTGCCAAATGATGCTTCTATCCGGCTGAACATTAAATTGGAGGACTGTCCGTTTTGTTTTTTCCGGACTGCCGCTCCGTCAAACCCACCTCCGTCATTTCCGGTAATTGCTGCTTCTCCGGACCCAGCGCTTCCTCCGGCGGCTGACCCTGCGCCGATTCCGTCACTGTCTTTTTCTGAAACCGGCTCTCTGCCGGATTCCCCGGAAGGGATCACACAAATCTTCCGATTTCCACTCAGCACTCCGATGATCCTCCAACCTGTTCCATTGATCTGAATTTCCATTCCCAATACATTTTCCGAACCAAACAACATCCGGACGGTATCGAGATCCAGCAGACATACGTGATCCTCATTTTTCATAAAATATCTTCCGCAGATCAGTTCCTTCCCGAAAACTGCTTCGGGCTGTCCCTTGATCCAATAGCAGGAAACCTTCTGTTCGCGCCCGGTCTGTTCGGCTGTAATTATGATCTCTTTCAGGGATTTCCAAATGGCAGCCTGACAGAAAATCTCATTTTGTTTCTCCTCTCCGCCCTCGCCGCTTCTCTCAAACTGCTCCCACGCGGAGACAGTCAGGCTTCCCTCCGGGTAGCAAAGAAAGATCATATCTGCCCAGTCTTTCAGTAAGTGCAGCCGGGACACCGCAAACATATTTACAAGAGAAAAGAAAAGCATCACAAGGAGCACATACTTGTATTTTAGAAAAATCACTTTCATTCTTTGATTCGTATCCTGTCTCCTTCCTCCACATATTTTTCCGATGAAACAATGATCTGGTCAGATTCTTTCAGGACCGAAGTGACTGCGGCCTTCTGTGCGTCCTTTTCCAATACGGTTACAGAAACCCTCTTTGCAGTCTGCACCGTTCCCAGCATATTTTTTTCTTCCGAGAGGATCAGGCAGTATGCCCCGGCCGTGTCCTCCCGCAGCGCGCTGAGCGGAATGATCTGTTCGTATTCCTGAGCCGACGTGGAATCTACCTCCCAGGTAAATGTATTTCCATTTTCTGCTGCGAGGTTCTCCGGCAGACGCGCATACCAGCAGAATTGGAGGGAAGGCGAACCGGCCCCGCTTTCGGTACTTTCGGACCGTTCTGCGGCAACGGACTCAATCTTTACTGTTTTCTTCTTCCCCGCGCCCAGACGGATCTCAGCTTCTGTCCCTGCCTTCAGCTTTTCTTTGTCCTTCGTATCTGCAAGACCTTTCAGCTTCCAGCCACCGCTTCCCGTCACCATGACTTCCGCGCCTGTGGTAAATGCTCCCGTCTGCACACCTGACATCAGAACCGTACAATCCTGCTCCGCGCAGATCTTTCCTCCTGCGTTCTGATAGGCAGTCAGTTCCTCCAATTCACGTCTTATCTGGCCGGCCTGAACGTTCAGAGACTGGACGCCCAGCTGTGCGGACTGGATGGCATTGGCTTCATTCGTATTCTGGGCGGAATCCTCTTTTACCGCAAACTGATAGTCTGTCTGGGCCTGGGCAGCGGCCTGCCGGGCCGTTTCCACATCTGCCTGAGCCTGAAGGAACGCTGATCGCAGTTCCTCCTGCCGGAAGGATATTCCGCTGCTGTCCGCCGGAAGCTGATCGTCCGGGGAGCCTTCGGAAGTAACAGGATTCCGGCCGCCGGTTTCTCCTTCGGATTGCTCCCCAGTCTCCCCGTAACGTCCGTCTGATACGCCTGTCAATGTACTTCCGGCAAACTGATCGTATTCCTCCCGCGCCTTCATTTCCTGCGCCTGAGCTTCTTCTAGTTTCTTCTGTGCATCCTTCAGGTTTTCCATCGCCCTCTCCGCCGACGGCACCCTTGCAGTTCCTCTGGCGGCGATCTCCTGCTGCTGCGTCTGGATTTCCAATTGCGTCAGCTCTGCTTGTTTGCCTGCGATTGTCTGCTGCAGATATTCCATACGAAATTGGATCAGACATTCCCCGGCTTTCACCGCACTTCCTGTTTCCGCCGCCCATTCCACCTGCTGGCCTGCCCATAAAAATATCGTCTTTTCCTGTACCGGTACTACGGTTCCATTTCCTCCGGAAGAATATGACAGCTTTCCCCGGCCCGGCTTTTCTGTCCGGACCTGGGCCACCAGCACAGAGGCCGCCGCCCTGGAAAGAACGGTACAGACTGACATTATGATCAGGAATCCGGCCAGCAGCCATGTCCTCCGTTTCGTTTTTCTTAGCAAATTATAACTCCTCCTTGTCCATTGACGCCCCCCCCCTTATAAAATACCCGGATCACTATCTTCCGGAGTTTTTCAGGTCTCCCGACCGTTCCATTCCGGATGCCGCGATCCCTGCCTCCAGGTATTCCTGGCCTGTAAAAAACAAGAGCACTGCCGGAAGCAATGTAACGATGGACGCAGCAAATGCGGAGGCTGTTTCTCTGGTGATCATCTGCGGCAGGTAAAGCGACAGGGGCCACCGCGCTTCTGTCTTCAGATAAGTCATCGGCTGCTCGATGGCATTCCAGTATTCCAGAAATCCCAGGATCAAGATTGAAAAAATCCCCGGCATTCCCAGAGGAAGCCCGATATCCAGAAAGATCCGCACATTTCCCGCGCCGTCCAGCCTGGCCGCTTCCACCACTTCTCCGGGAAGTCCTGCAAATGTCTTCTGCAGGATGAACACCGGCAGTGTGGAAAAAATCCCCGGCAGGATGACCGCCCCGTGGGTATCCATGAGATGTATCCCGCTCAAGACCAGATAGCCCGAAACCATGGTCACCTGAAAGGGCAGGATCATCAGGAGCATATACAGAAACCAGAGCATTTTTTTCCCTGGAAACTCAAATCGTGCAAATGCCCATGCCGCCGGAACTGCCGTCAAAAGCTGCCCTGCCAGTACGCCCAGCGTGTGCAGCATAGAATTCCAGAACGCTGTAAAATATTCCGGGGAATCCAGCAGCAGGCGGACATAAGCCCTCAGTGTAGGATAATTGGGAAAAAAACGGAATCCGGCCCATTCTCCCTGATCTGCAAGCACAGCTCCGCAGATTTCCGCCAGCTCCCGGCTCCCCATCAGGGAGTCCGCGCACAGCATCAGCAGAGGCAGTACCATGATTCCGGCAGATGTACATAACAGGATCTGGACAAGTCTGCTGCCTTTTGTTCTGCGTGCATCGCTTTCCAATCTGGCATTCTTCATACCGTCCTTCATCCGTCCCCGCCTCCTTTTCTCCGAAATATGAGCAGCACCGCCCCCGTACCGATCACCAGCAGCACCGCGGCAGCCGTCATTTTCTGGATATCCAGATTGACGAACCAGTTGTTGAACAGATGCTGAAGCATATAAATACTTTCATGAGGGTAGTCGCCTGCCAGCAGATAGGCTTCCCGGAACACCCGGAATGCATTGACAAAGGAAAGCAATGCCGTGACAAACAGTGTTTCCTTTAACTGAGGGAGTGTGATATAGCAAAAGCAGGCCCACGCCCCGGCCCCCTGTACCTTTGCAGCCTCGTACTGTTCTTCCGGTATAGCCCCAAGGCCAGCCAGCCAGAGAATCATGTCATATCCCAGGTTTTTCCAGATATAGCAGGCGGACAGCACCCAGAACGCCCGCCCGGAGGTGAGCCAGTCCTGTCCGGACAGCCCTGTTTTTCGCAGAAGCAGGTTCAGCCAGCCCTTTTCGTCAAACAGCATCCGGAAAAAGACGGCCACGGATGCCGCCGGAATTGCCATGGGGAGCAGAAACCCAGTCTTGATCCATCTTTGAAAATGAGCGGACTGACGGACCAGGGCTGCCATGCACAAGGACAACGCCAGCAGGACGGGAAGGCAGAACAGCATAAACCGAGCCGTATTGCCCGCCGCCTGGCGGAACGCCTCATTTGCCAGGACCCGGCGGTAATTTTCCAGCCCCACAAATCCGCTGCCTGCCGCCTGCAAAAAGGATCTTCGGAATACATCGAGAAACGGGAGCAAGACAAAAGTGCCTGTGCCCAGGAGGCTGGGGAGCAGGAAGAGATATCCGCACCCCGCCTCCCGGGCCCGGCGGGATAGTCGCCAGCTTCCGGATTGCCCCGGCATGATCTTACTCCGCAAGGTAGGTATCCACCTTCCGGGCGATATTTTCCGCTGCTGTTTCTGCATCAACCGAGCCTCCCAGATATTGGTCCGCTTCCTCCTGATACAGGTTCCAGATGATCCGCTCCTGCTCCGCCGGCCTGATCAGCGTGCCGCACATTTTGATAAGATCTTCCACCTCTTCCACAGTCGGGAAGCCAGCTTCCAGCTGTATCTCTTCTCCTTCGAGATTCCAGCTGCTCATCATATAAAAGTTGGATGCATAATCACTGTCTGCTTCGCTCTTTTTATTCTGCAGTGCAGATTCCAGAACCGGAAAACCATCGTCAAGCTGTGCGGACTGCACTTCCTGGGAAAGCAGATACGTTACAAATTCCTTTGCCGTTTCCATCTGGTCCGTATTCTGGTTGATGCCGACTACTCCCATAGGCTGATAGAATCCCCGGACCGTTTCCGGCGTCAGGTTTTTCTGGCGCATGACTGTATAAGGGATCATCATACTGCTGATGCTTTGAATGCTGGTTGTTGCCGCTCCTTCCGGGTGATTGATCAGCCCTTCGGAACCCATATTGGTAAATGGATCTCTTATGTAACCTGACTCGTCTTCTCTCAGCCCTTCTTCGAACAAGGATGCTTTTGCATTTTCTGCGATCTTTCCTGCCAGTTCCAAAAGCTCCGCCAGCTTTTCCTGGTCCACCTTGCCGTCCTCTCCAAACAGCTCCTCCTGATAAATCTGGAACAGGAAATCCCGGATATAGTCTCTGTCCGCCAGGCCGAACACACTGGCCTGGGGATCTTTTTCCAAAAATGCTTTCAGGCTGTCAAAGGATTCCAGTGCTTTTTTTGCATCTTCATTTCCATATAAAATGGGTACACCGAATTTGATCGGAAGCCCGTAGAGCTTTCCATCCTTTTGTGCGGTATTTTTCAATATTTCTTTCAGATACGTGTCTGACCGCATGATCTCCTCCGCTGTTTCCGACAGATCCGCCAGGATTCCTTTTTCGATATACGCATTCATCGGAAGGCCGTCCAGCAGAAGAACATCCGCTCCTTTTTTACTTAACAGCTCCGTATTCAGCGTGCGGATATCGTCCGACGACACTTCCCCGGCGTGTTTTCCGGAGGTGGTAAACTCGACCTTTACGTCTGGATGCTTTTTCTGGAAGCCGATCGCTGCCTCCCGGACCGTATCGCTGTCTGACAATCCGAATACGTGCAGCGTGTTTTCCGGAACCGCCGATGCCTCGGGATCATATACGTAATGCCTCAGGCTGTGGGTTCCTGCTTTTTCCTGATAGTAAAGGATAAAAAAGTCATCCTCATTTCCCCGGACAGCGCCCATTACAGTGTTCACGGTGGAACCCATGGCGCCCATGCTGCCGTCCATGATCACCTCCTGAGTATCATTTCCCACAGTAAGCCGGGTGATCCCTTCCTCGGAAATGTAATACCAGTGGTCATCGCCGCTGCACATCCAGGCGTTTCCTTCTTTCTTTTTTACAGAAAACGATCCCTGCATCTCCCGGTTCTTTTCATAGACCGTATATACATTATCGTCCGTATTGGCCGCTACCGTACCGTTTCCCTGGAATATCAGACGATCCATCATGGAAAAGCTCTGGGCTGTCGGGAGTTCTTCCAGCTTTTCCAGCGTGTCCCCTGCGATAACAGCCGCAATTCCCTGATAGGGCATCTGAAGCCAGCAATTGCCGGCATCATCCACGACCAGTCCGGTTATGATGGGGTATCCCATCTCTGTCTGCTCTGTCAGAAGCGGAATCTGCAGATCTTCTCCGTTCTGTCCGTTCCCGCCCCTGGCAATGCGTGACTGCTCCTGCTCCATCCCACGCACGTATTGTATTCCCTCGGCAGTTTCCTGCACCTCCACGGGAATGACCGACTGGTCCGGATAGACCTGGCCGATCCAGTCCAGAGCGGTCTTGCTCCAGTCGTTTCCGTTGTATTCATACCGGTTCACCTGGCTATTATTTACGCTGGTAAACAGAACGGGAGCGCCGTCCTTTGTCTGCGTGAGATTCAAAATCTTTTCGCCGTCCTCCAGTGGGACGTCCATATCCTCCTCTATGTAGCGGCCTTTGCCGGATGTATTGCCGGAAGTCCCTCCGGCTCCGTCACTGCCGCTGTCTCCGCCGCCGGTATCCGTACCGCCCCCGGAACAGGCGGACAAGGCGGTCAGTGTCAGTGTGAGAAATAAGACGGATGCCAGAAGGCGGAGCCGTTTCTTTTTCTTTATGTAGGAAATTTTTTGATTCATTGTGGATCGTCTCCTTTCTTGATTGGTCTGCTTTCCAATTTGGAAGCCCTTCAGATAAGTATACAGAGGATTTCTCAAAAAAACTTTGAAAAGGAGTAGGAATTTTTTGAGGTTTTTTTGAGGAATGTCTGGTATACTTTATGAAACGGCCGAATGGCCATGATGGGATGCCCTTGGGTATACTCATTGATACAGGCTATCATGTGCATTTTCCAGTCCGGCCAGCATGCTGACCGGCCGGGATGCATTCAGGGGCCTGTGTTGATAAGAAATGGAGAGATAAGATGCATATTTTGATCATAGAAGATGACCTGGAATTATGTGATGCGCTCCGGCTGCAGCTGAATGCCCGGAACCACACTGCGGACTGCTGCCACACTGGCAGCGAAGCGCTCTATCGCGCCATGACGGATGCCTACGACCTAATCCTTCTGGACCGCATGCTGCCGGAGATCGATGGCTTGTCCATCCTGCGTTCCATCCGTCAGAACCACATCACGGTTCCAGTCATCGTGACCACTGCGCTGGACACCATCAATGACCGGATAGACGGACTGGACTGCGGGGCGGATGACTATCTGGTGAAGCCCTATGCCATAGAGGAACTTCTTGCCCGTATTCGCGCGCTTTCCAGAAGACCCCAGGCATTTGCTGAATATCAGGGGCTTTCCTATCTGGATATCAAATTCGACCCGGACAGCCGACTTTTAACCTGCGGCGGCGAGGAACGGCAGCTTTCCAGACGCGAAGCGCTGCTTTTGGAATTTTTTCTACGCAATCCGGAAAAGACGCTGGTCCGGGAGCAGATCTTCTCCCGGGTATGGGGGCCGGACGGCGCCGTGGAGGATGGGAATCTGGATACCTATATTTATTTCCTCCGAAAGCATCTGCGCGCCCTGGGCAGCCGGGCGGCGATCTCTACGGTGCATGGACTGGGATATCGGATGGAAGGACCGGATGCCTGAAACTGCTGCTTTACCGGCCTGTAACCGGACGCCGTGCAGCAGGGTGCACGATGCTGTGTGAACAGTAACAACATTTCACCACAAGGAGGGATTTCATGTTTCCGAAACTGGAAAAGAAATTCGTGATTCTTTATACTTTAAGTACCGGGCTGATCCTGACTGTTATCCTTGCGGCAGCTTTTCTGTTCTTTCTCTCGTCTCAGGACAGCCGCCGAAAATCCATTTTTCAGGATCAGCTTTTTACGCTGATGTCCCGGCTGCAGACCGACTCTGTCTTTTCCGATTCTTATCTGTCACAGTTGGAGCAGAAACACCAGCTTGCCATTTATATAGAAGAAAATGATTCCCCGTTCTTTTTTCCGGGTTCTTACATGACCCGGACGGAACGTGGGAAATTATTTGAGTCCGCGGAAGACCTGGCTGCAAAGGAAGGGATTTTCCCGCATTCGCACCCCATTTCCTCAAATCTTCTGCAAAGTTCTCTGTTGGAGATCGAAGGGGATGAAGGGGACATTTATCTTGGAAACGTACTGGTCATCCAGACCGGCAGCGGATATAGAAAGCTGATCCTGCTACAGGATATTACCGGAAACCGGATGCAGGTTGTAAAGACTCTCCTTTTTTATATATTGATCGGCTGTATCGGAATACTGCTGTTCTTCCTGACCGGGCGCTGGTTCGTCCGCCGCTCGCTGAAGCCTCTGGAAGAAACGTATAAAAAACAGCAGGATTTTGTAGCGGCGGCTTCCCATGAGATGCGCTCCCCGCTTGCGGTCATCCGAAGTACCGTCGATGCGGCTGCCGATGCGCCTGAGGAGCAGGAACGGCTTTTAGAGGTAATCAGAAAGGAATGTCAGCGGGGAAGTACGCTTATAAAAAATCTTCTGCTGCTGGCTGCTGCTGATCAGAATCAATGGGCTGTAAGGAAAAAATATTTTGAGATTGATGAAATGCTGCTGAATCTTCTGGAGGTGTATGAACCGCTCTGCGTGTCCAGAAATGGAACGCTCTTGCTGGAACTCCCTGACGAGCCGATTCCAGAAGTGCTGGCTGACCCGGATTTGTGCCGGCAGATTTTTACCATATTACTGGACAATGCGGTAGCATATGGACTGGATCCAGAAGGCGGAAGAGGCCGCGAAACCTGGCAGGCTATTGGTGCGGCGTCTGAAAGTAGGGAAACTTCCGCAGGAACATCGGGGAATGCCGGGAGGATCATTCTGCGGGCGGAATATGCGCCGCCTTATGTTATGGTCTATGTCATAGACCACGGACCAGGGATCCCGGATGAGGAGAAGGATTTGATTTTTGACCGGTTTTACAGACAGGATAAATCCCGGAATCAGAAAGAGCATTTTGGGCTGGGGCTATCGATTGCTGTGAAACTGGCTGAAATTCAGGAAATCGGTCTGTCGGTAGAAGATACGGACGGGGGAGGCAGTACATTTTGTGTTGTTTATGAAAAATAAACATTGATTGATACCAGATAAGGATAAATTTTTTGACCTATACATAGGTTCTTTTGATTGAGTATCAGCTTTCCATATGTTATAATGAACTCGTGTAATTGAAAAGAAAGTAGGATGCGATTTTCCGATGGATGCCCTCTAGTCTAACGAAAGAGGGTGATGCCCTATGAGTATAATGGAAGTTCTTACATTATTGCTTGTATTGTTTGCGGCTCTGTCTTACATAGACAATCATAAAAAGAAATAAGCATCCCTACCGCCCAAGTTTGGATGCTTATTTCTTATAATCATTTTTACTGAGGGCAATCGGAGATTCAATTCCGATCACTTCTAAGTAGATTATACATGAGAGCCGCTTGATTTTCAAGTGGCTCTTTATATTATTTATCAGAAATATATTGAAAGGGTTACAGGACACACCTTGACCAGGCGTGCCCTGTAACTCAGGCCGCCATTTAAAATTGCCTTCGGCAATGGGCGGCCTGAATACCAGCTTTTATGTGCATCCTCCCGACCAATCAGC
>KE159611.1:373848-681544 GCA_000403295.2 Lachnospiraceae bacterium M18-1
AATTGCCTTCGGCAATGGGCGGCCTGAATACCAGCTTTTATGTGCATCCTCCCGACCAATCAGCGTGGTGATTGGTCGGGGTGTGACATGTAACTTGAAAGGTTACTGTTCACGGTGCCTTACACCCTGCTGCAAGGCATCCGCCCAGTAAAATAGTGGCTGCAGGCATCCAGCCCCTCGCCGCAGGCGACTTTTCAATGGGCTGGATGCGTTACAGTGCGCGGCCGGCCGTGAACTGTAACACAGCCCATGATCTTGGAACTGCTTGATCATTAGATTTATTTGTTTAATTCATGACAATATGTTAGAATACAAATATCCCTATTATTTTCATCATACAGAAAACCTGTCACTGGCAGCTTTTCTGCATACGATGTTACGAAAAAGCTGACTCGTGACAGCTGGATCGAAACCCAAAACATTCCAGAATATCCGGGAAATTTCACAGAATCCGGGAAATCAGAATCAGGAGGTAGATTGCTTGAATACAATATTCCAACGAAAAAATATTTCAGAACCAGCTTTATTCAGTCCGTCCGATATAACGAAAAAAATTGATAATTTTCCGGAGATATGTGTTTCCACATTTTCAGAAAAGATCATTCAAAAATTTTCTTCACTGGACAGTACCGAAAAGATAGCAGAATTGTATACCGCAAATGGCATGATACCGGTTTACAAAATCCGTTATAAAAATACAGATATTGCGTTTTATCTGTCTAAAGTAGGCGCGCCTGCCTGCGTCGCCGGATTTGAAGAAGTTCTTGCTATGGGGGCCAAAAAGTATGTTTTGTTCGGTTCTTGCGGAGTATTGGATGATGATAGAGTAAAAGATAATATCATTATTCCTGTTTCTGCTGTCCGTGATGAGGGCACAAGTTATCATTATATAGAACCCTCGTCAGAAATTGAAGCGGATCCGCATTCCGTCCAAATATTAGAAAATGTTTTATCAAGCTGCGGTTATTCGTACATAAAAGGGAAAACCTGGACGTCTGACGCTATTTACAGAGAGACACTCCCCCTCATTCAGGAACGCAGGCAGGAGGGCTGCCTTGTTGTAGAAATGGAATGTGCTTCTATGCTGGCGGTTGCAAAATATCGGCATATTCCTTTTATCCAATTTTTGTACGGAGCAGATAATCTTAGCTCTGATACATGGGAAATCAGGGATTTGAATTTATATGGTCTGAACAATGCAGAAAAGTATATGGTGATTGCATTTGAATGCGGGTTATTATTCACCGCCTGACTGGCCGCTCATCGCAACGGCATCTGCCATTTAAAATATCAAAAACCTATTAACTCCAACACAACGTGATACTGTATTCTATTCTCGTACCCAAGGGCACCCCATCATGGCCATAACGGGGTGCCCTTGGGTATAATCTGGAACACTTTTCTGAAATCATGGAAACACAGTTGTCAGAAGAAGCAACGGAAATTGCCAGACAGTCTGATATTCGGTGTTTTTCTACTTATTCCTTTTTCGTTTCTCCATTGTGCCGCCGTTTTTCCAAACAAAGCCATATTAAGAATATCTGCTTCTGAAGCATATGTATATGCCATCTCCTGTGGAGATAATGTTGGCGTTATCAAAAATTCCTTTACCGCATCCGTATGAATACGATAATTTATTTTTGAAAACTCCCTTTTTGCATCCCATCCAATCGCTAATCTGTTTGCTTCGTCTTTCTTTAATCGCTGATAGTCCTTGATAATATAGAGCTTAAATTCTCGTGAAATCTAAGACGCAAATTCAAAGGCTATATCTGTATGGGCATATGTACCTCCGTATCGTCCCGATTTTGATATAATACCGATTCACCC
The DNA here is from genome assembly GCA_000403295.2 of Lachnospiraceae bacterium M18-1. GTDB lineage: Bacteria > Bacillota > Clostridia > Lachnospirales > Lachnospiraceae > Schaedlerella. Next base: position 375,679 of record KE159611.1, read on the forward strand.
ATTACTCTGATTTCTGTTCCATTGGCATCTATTTTCATATTTTTCATTATCTCCAACCACTTCCTTTAGCACAAATTATCCCTTATATGACAGCATATATAACAGACACTCTTGCAGCAATTTTTCTGGATTGTGTTCCAATTCTATTATCGCTTTTATCTCCAATTTAGCCTTATACGGAATATTGTTATTATTCTCAATAATCTTTTTTAAGACTTCCTTTACTGTTTTTTCATCTAAATTACCAGCCATTTACAAATACCCTCCCCATCACATTACAACCGACAAACCATAATGTATTCTTCTTCATTTTCGTCAATGACTTCAAAACCTACTTTCTGATACATACGAGCCGCATAATTTGCCTTTTGCACAGAAAGAGAGGTCTGCTTATAGCCTTTATTCTTTAAAAATTCAAGCATATCTCTCATAAGCGCTGTACCAATGCCCATATTTCTGTATTCCTCATGCAGTGACATAGCAAATGAGGGTGTCTCATCATCAATATGCCCGTAATCATCCATAATACGCACCCATACTGCGCCTTCAATCTTCCCGTTTATTTCTGCAACGAAACACCAATCATCTTTTTTCCCAAAATCTTCAATATATACTTGCAGCTCTGGCTGTTCAATAATATATTTTGGCGGCTTATCCATTCCCTCTGGAATAAAAATTGCTTCATATAGGAACTCAGACAATATTGAATATTCATTTTTTCTAATTTCTCGTATTTTATAATCCATGTCTATATAAAACCTCATATATATCAATTCAACAAACGAAATTTAATGCTTTTTAAGCTCTGCAATAGCAATATAATGCAAAATATCAAATTCATTCGGCGCAATTTGTCCAAGGAGCGTCATATGCTCTTGTTCCCACATCGAAATTTCTTTCTCGGTAAGTGAAGCTCCGATTCCACGGCAAGCCTTCATTCTTCCATTCCAACTTTCACGGGTAAACGGTATTCTTAGAGCAAATTCTTCATGATATACAAGTTCAAAGTTTTCTTTGTAACACTCTGGTATGTCTATTGGATGTTTCGTTTCTCCTGCGCCGCTCCAATTTGGATTATATTTTAATACAAGTTTTTCACTGGCTCCTGCAATTTTGTCCTCAAATGGCAGCCATGCCATATATAAAACAAGAATACTTCCCCCTTGTTTCAGCATACGATAAAACTTAGGTATAACAGTCTCATGGTCGAAATACCAAAAGCACTGGCACGCTGTAATTACATCAAAAGAGTTGTCCGAAAAATTAATATTCTCAGTTGATACAACATGATAATCTATATCCATACCCTTTGAAAGTATTTTCGCTTGTTTGATTTGGTTTTCTGAAATATCCACAGCCGTCCACTTTGCTCCATACTGGTACATATTTCTAGGAAGGACGCCTGTTCCAGTTCCAATATCAAGGACAGATTGTCCGTCCAAGCATAATTTACGGTCAATAATTCTTTGATAAAACTCTTGTGGATAAATGTCACGGAATTTTGCATAATCGAAAGATGTTCTCCCCCAGTCAAAGGGGGTTCCGCTATCTATGTCTCTGTTTATTATCTTCATGCCATACTTTCCTCAATCCCAATTTTTCTTTGTATGCAATTTGCATTTGTCGGTATCTATCTTTAATTGATTGCTATATTGCCGAGTCCTATGACCAAACCATAATCTCTGTAACAAAAAAACCTGCCAAACGAGGGAAATGTCCTAATCCTTCTTGCGGATATTTTCCATTCTTTATATGGTCAATTGCTTCTACTATTTTACTATTTGCATTTTTCACAAGCTGAGTATTTTTTTTGAGAACGCTTTAATACTTTTTCATCAGCAATACTATCTGGCATTTTCAGATGCAAGCCACCAGTAATTTTTGCACCATATTGTTTTAATAGACGCCCCAATACCCCTGCACCATCTCCACTAAACAATGCCATTGTAGCAATAATAAAAACATTTTTCTCTTTCCACATTTCTGAATTACTATGTACAAAATCACTCAAATATTTAGGAACCGCAATCTCAAAACCTCAATTTGAAAACCGATTGACAAGCACGACAAAAAACGCCCTTAGCCGTGAGTTCCTATCCACAGCTAAGGGCGTTTCTAATGTGGATTTTTTACACTCATCTAAACCTCTTGCAAATCATTCCCCCACCAACAAACCACTTGACAGTAAGAATAATCGCACTCAAACAACTGTTATCAATTTGTTATCAAAAGACCTTTCCAAAGCTCGCAAACCCGCATAAACGCTAAATTTGCTAAGCATTTTTGTTTATTCAAATTCAATCGTCGAAGGCGGCTTCGGCGACATGTCATAGCATACCCGATTCACATTCTCCACCTCTGCAAGAATCCGGTCGGTAATCTTCTGCAGTACATCCCAATCGACCCGTTCGATCGTTGCGCTCATCGCGTCCACCGTGTTGATGGCGCGGATGATCACCATGTACTCAAAGCATCTGGCATTATTCTTAACCCCGACTGATTTGAAATCTGGAACTACGGTAAAATACTGCCATACTTTTTTGTCCAGTCCTGCATTTGCAAATTCTTCCCGGAGGATGGCGTCGGATTCCCGCACTGCCTCCAGCCGGTCCCTGGTGATAGCTCCCAGACAGCGGACACCGAGTCCGGGGCCGGGGAATGGCTGGCGGTAAACCATAGAAGCAGGAAGTCCCAGCTCGATTCCGCAGGCACGCACTTCATCCTTGAACAGCTGCTTTAAGGGCTCCACAAGCTCGAACTGCAGGTCTTCCGGGAGACCGCCTACGTTGTGGTGGGATTTTACCATTTTCGCAGTCTTGGTCCCGCTTTCGATAATATCCGGGTAAATGGTTCCCTGTCCCAGGAAATCAATTCCCTCCAGCTTTCTGGCTTCTTCCTCAAATACACGTATGAACTCGCTGCCGATGATCTTGCGTTTTTGTTCGGGATCGGAAACACCCTCCAGCTTTCCCAAAAATCGCTCAGTGCCGTCTACATAGATCAGGTTGGCATGAAGCTGGTTTTGGAATACCTCGATCACACTTTCCGACTCATCTTTCCGCATCAGGCCGTGATTGACATGAACACAAGTGAGCTGGTTTCCGATCGCACGGATAAGCATGGCCGCAACTACTGAGGAATCCACACCGCCGGAAAGTGCCAGAAGGACTTTTCTGTCACCCACCTGCCTGCGGATCTGCTCCACCTGGTCCTCGATAAAGTTCTTCATGTTCCAGTTTGCCTGGGACTGGCATGTTTCAAAGACAAATTTACGCAAGGCCTCATCCTCCGGCATCGCGTCCCACTTTTTATCGCATTTTGCCGTTGGATGGTCAATGGACATCATGGGGCAGCCGCACTCATAGAGCGCGGGACTGATCTCAACAGGTGAGCCGTCCACGATCCGATTTACCCCGCCGTTTAATATGATCCCTTTCACATTCTCCAGCTTCTTGAGTTCTTCCAGGGAAATGTCATGGGGGTGGATCTCGGTATACACACCCATGTCGCGGATTTTACGGGCAACTTCCGTATTCTCCGTACTGCCCAGGTCCAAAATGACAATCATATCCTGCTTCATACGTTCTCTCCTTCTTCTGTATCTAATCTTCTGCAACACAACCCAACCTGGATAAAACCAGATATGCCTGGACGAAATCCGCCCTGCAAGGGCATGTGTTATGGGATGCCCTTTGGGTATCAATAAGTGTACTACATTTCATAATGTATTTCAAGCCGGACGAAAAAAGCCGGAATACTGAATTACCTGCAGGTTACTGTTCTCACCCTGACCGGGCGCTCACAGTAACGGCATACAGCGCATTACAGACAGTTCCTGAAATCATCCGAACCTATTTCCTTAATATCTTATCCATAGGTTTTCCTTTTGCCAGCTCATCGATCAGCTTGTCCAGATACCGGATCTCACGCATCAGCGGTTCCTCGATATTTTCCACTCTGACCCCGCAGACCGTGCCCTTGATCAGATGTCTGTTCCCATTGGGTTTTGGAGCGTTCCGGAAAAAATCTCCGTAGGAAATTGATTGATCCAGCATGTGTTCCAGATCCGCCTGGCTGTATCCGGTGAGCCACCGGATGATCTCGTCTGTTTCTTCCTTTGTCCTTCCCTTTTTCTGCGCCTTGTTGAGAAGGAGCTGATATATTTTTGCAAAATCCATCTCGTATACTTTATTATTTTCCATTTTATTTTTCCTCATATTAATCACAGCCGGAATATCGGTTTATTTCTCGTCCTCAAGCATCCGGCCGCAGGCGGATCAGCGCCCTGTGGCGGCATCAGTCCGTTCCGCTCTCAGAAATGTCTCACTCCGGTTTTAAACTGTTTTCTTCTCCCTCATAGCACCATCTTGCGATCTCCGCGATCAGTTCCAGCGGATGAGCTTTGTCATATGGAAGCTGGATTGTTCCTTTGCTAGTCTTGTAGTCTTCCAATTGTTCATGGAATCTCTCCACAGCTTCAGGACCCGGGTACAGGCCCACATGTTTTTTTGCCGCGGCAAACTGGATAATATTGTGCTTTTTCCAGAAAGTCGGCATACTCCATGAGATGCGTTCCTCCGCCTCCGGCAGGGCCTCCCGGATCGTCTCCAGGATTTCCTGCAGATACGGCTGTGCGTACTCTTCCTGGGCGCTTATATACTCTTCAATATTTTCTGGTGCCTTTCCGCAGTAATGGCTCTGGTTCACATTTTTAAAACTACGCCCGCATTTTGGACATGTCCACATATTAATTTCCCCTTTCTTGTATCGTTACATGCACGCTGTCGCCCGGCTGCTTTCCGATCCGTGCACGGATATCTTTGCGCAGGCCGATGATGTAGCAGATACTGCCGTCCTCGTGTTTGACGCCCATGTTCACAATGCTGCCGTCGTATGGTTCTCCGTCAAAGGTGGCATGCACCTTGACCCTGCCTCTGCCGAACTCCTCCCGGATATCATAGGGGAAGATCACGTAAGCGCCGCCTTTTGTGTCCGCACTGTAAACCTGAGATTCGTATTCGTAAATTTTACCGTTCATCCGGTATGCCTCGCTTTCCATAGAATTTCCAGTTTTTTCTTTGTACGGCTGCAATGCATGAATCGTACAGCCATACAAATAAAAATTCACCTGTACGGTTGGATGCTCCGCAGAGCCTCCAAGCCTCCTCATCCACTCGGAAAAATGTTATCCGCTGCCTCTTATCATGTATCATAATATTTCTCACCATGCCTGTCAATCATTGGATGTAAAGTTGCTGTGAACACCGCAGGACGGCTGCTATTCACATCTGCGGTATTCAAAGTAACGAATCCGGTCTATTTAAAGCTGACCCATGTCAAGAGGTCGGATATCCCCCCATCACTATATGGCGGCTCACCGTGTGAGCAATAATAATGGAAATGGTTGTAAAATATATAGAAAACATTTATAATAAAAAAGGTCAAATAGCCGGGTATTTTGTTTTACCGAATAACGTCATTCATACAAAGGCCGTTTTACCGGCCGGATGATCTGCAGCAGGGTACCGGCCACCGTGAATTATAAGTTAGTGTACTGTAACATTCATTTTCAGCCAAATGGCGCTGAATGAATTTACAATCTGCAAGGCCGCTGAATGAGGCTATGCGGCGGCATCGTCGTTTGAAGATAACGCAGCAGATGGAAATTTTGGCAAGTCATTTTGCGAAATGTGAACGGTACCGTGCACTGGAAAGGATTGTTTCATGAATTATTATCAGACCAGATTTTCTGAGAAATTAAAAGAAGCTCTGAAAGCGGTCGCGCCGATCATCGGGATCGTACTGCTTTTGAGCTTTACCATTGCGCCCATTCCGCCAAGTATCCTGCTCCTGTTTTTATTTGGGGCGGTGCTGCTCATCGTCGGCATGATGTTTTTTACGCTGGGAGCGGAACTGTCCATGACCCCCATGGGGGAAAAGGTGGGGACGAAAATGGCAAAGACGATGCATCTGGGAACGATTCTTTTCCTGTGCTTTCTGCTGGGATTTGTTATCACCATCTCCGAGCCGGACCTGCAGGTTCTGGCGGAACAGGTTCCGTCCATTCCCAATTATACGCTGATACTGGCCGTTGCCTGCGGAGTGGGATTCTTCCTGGTTGTAGCAATGCTCCGAATGTTGTTTTCAAAATCATTATCTTCGCTTTTAATCTTTTTTTATATCCTTGTGGCAGTATTGACCCTGTTTGTTCCAAGGGATTTTATCGCTGTCGCATTTGATTCCGGCGGGGTGACTACCGGCCCCATGACAGTTCCGTTTATCATGGCGCTTGGTATCGGTTTCGCTGCCGTTCGAAGTGATAAACATGCCGAGGACGACAGCTTCGGTCTGGTATCGCTGTGTTCCATCGGACCGATTCTTGCAGTGCTCCTTCTGGGGCTTCTGTACCATCCTGAGGATGCCGGCTATGTGCCCGCACCGCTTCCGGATATCCAGGATTCCATCGAACTTTGGCAGCATTTCGCAGGAAATTTTCCTGCATACATCAAAGAGATTGCGATTTCGCTTTTTCCGATCGTCGCATTTTTCGGCGCGTTTCAGATTGTTTCCCTGAAACTGAAGAAAAAAACCTTATATAAAATACTGATCGGTATCGCAGACACCTATATCGGACTGGTGCTGTTTCTGACCGGAGCAAATGTAGGGTTCATGCCTGCCGGTAATCATCTGGGCCAGATGATCGCTGACCTACCCTTCCGTTTCATCCTGATCCCCATCGGCATGGTGATCGGATTTTTCATCGTAAAGGCGGAGCCCGCAGTCTACGTGCTGATGGACCAGGTGGAGGAAATCACCTCCGGAGCCATACCCGGAAAGGCCATGGGCCTGAGTATGTCCCTGGGCGTCGCCGCATCGGTAGGGATTGCCATGATCCGTGTGCTGACCGGCGTTTCTATTCTCTGGTTTATTGTGCCAGGGTACATCATCGCGATCTGTCTGTCCTTTTTTGTACCGAAAATATTTACCGCTATCGCATTTGACTCCGGCGGGGTTGCGTCAGGGCCTATGACCGCCACCTTCCTGCTGCCCTTCGCCATGGGCGCCTGCCAGGCTGTAGGCGGCAATATCGTCCGGGACGCCTTCGGGATCGTAGCCATGGTCGCCATGACGCCGCTCATCGCCATCCAGATCCTGGGCGCTGTCTACCAGTTCAAGTCCAGAGCTGTGGAAAGCGCAGAGGCTGCAGGAGCCGCCTACCTCGACACCTGGGGTGACGATGATATTATCGAGCTTTAAGAACAGCAGCAATATGAAAATGCAGAACATGCAAGTTTACTTGCTATGTCATGTATTTTCATATTGATATTGGGCGCATGCCCTTTAACCTCAGACAGAAGCTGCTTTTGCTGCTTATAGTCTGCGCAGCAGACGGGTCTGCTGTTCTGAAGTGCTACTTGCAGAAAGGAGTTTTTTTATGAATGAGCTTTACGTGATGGGGATGATCACTAACCGGGGAATCCGAAATAAAATGATCCCGTTTTTTAAAGAAAACCATATCCATGTCACCCTTTCCACCATGGGCGTGGGGACCGCGAACAGCGCCATTCTGGATTACCTTGGAATGGAAGCCACGGAAAAGACAATCTATTTTGCGTTTGTTACGATGGAGACATGGAAATCATTTAAAAAAGAGCTTTACAGTAAAATGAAGATCGACATTGCAGGCAGAGGAATCGCATTTCTCATCCCCATGAGCAGTATAGGCGGAAAAAAAGCACTGCAGTATGTTACCATGGAGCAGGAAGTTGTCGTTGAGGAGGAAAGCACATTGAAGGACACAGAATTTGAACTTCTGATCACCATTGCAAACGGCGGCCATATCGAAACGGTCATGGATGCCGCCAGAAGCGCCCACGCGCCGGGAGGCACGGTCATTCACGCAAAAGGAACCGGTATGGAGCATGCCAAACGGTTCCTGGGGATCTCTCTTGCGGAAGAGAAGGAAATGATATTTATCGTGGTGCGCTCGAAGCATAAAAATGAGATCATGCGTGCCATTATGGAAAAGGCCGGGGCCGGGAGTCCGGCAGGGGGAATCGTCTTTTCCCTGCCCGTGACGGCTACGGCAGGGCTGAGGCTTTTGGAGGAAGAGGATTAACAGTTACAGACATGTCTGATCGAAGTGTGACCTGTAACGATTAGCGGCTGCAGGTCACACCCCGGCTGATCACTACGATTAACGGGCTGACAGGTATTTCGTATATAAATACATTCTTGTATCTTCTGTTCAATCAGCTTATACTGTAGACAGGTTGTATACAGCCAGAATGTTTTGCTATTTTCCACGGTACGGAACACAGGAGGCGAAGTTTCATGAGCAAACCAACACCGCAGATTTCTGAGGCGGAATTTGAAGTAATGAAGATTGTATGGAAGCGGGCGCCAATCAGCACAAATGAGATTACGGAGCAGCTCTTGAATACTACAGATTGGAGTCCCAAAACGATCCAGACTCTGATCAAGCGTCTTGTGAATAAGGGAGCGCTTGCTTATGAAAAGCAGGGGCGGATGTTCGTTTATACCCCATTAGTGGAGGAACACGAATATATCGGCCAGGAGAGCCGTTCGTTTTTGAAACGATTTTACAACGGAGATCTCTCCGCCATGGTATCCGCATTTATCGAACATGACAGCCTCAGCGACGCAGAACTGTCTCACCTCCGCTCACTGCTTTCCAAAAATCCGAAAACGTAAAAAGGAGGAATGCGATATCACACTCCTCCGTTTTTGAAAGCAGCACTTTCAAACCACTGTTTCGATATTGGATTCAAAGCATCGTACCACCCCAGCTACTTCTTTGAGATTTTCTCCCAGACCTCATCGTCAAATCTGCGGTCCTTGTAGTAAAACGGCCTGTCCGCTTCCGTGATCTCGCGGATCACCCTGCAGGGATTTCCCGCCGCGCATACATTGTCCGGAATATCCTTTGTCACTACACTGCCAGCTCCGATCACCACGTTGTTTCCAATCCTGACGCCCGGAAGAATGACGCAGCTTCCTCCAATCCACACATTGTCCCCGAGTGTCACGGCAATGCCGTATTCATATCCGGAATTTCTGCTCTCCGGATGGATCGGATGCCCTGCCGTATAGATAGAAACATTCGGCCCGAACAGCACATTTTTTCCAATCGTAATCTTCGCCACATCCAGCATGATGCATCCTGTGTTGGCATAAAAATTCTCTCCCACTTCAATATGGCTGCCGTATTCGCAATGGAACGGCGGCTCGAAATACACATTTTTGCCGTGCTTCATTCCGGTCCGGTTCAGGCACTCCATCCCCTTCTCCATTTCAAAAGGCATCACCGTATTGTATTCGCGGATCGCCTTCTTCGTCACGAGCTGCTTTGCCATTACGCTTTCATCTGAAAAATATGCCATCTCATGATCTCTGCGGTATCTGTTATCCATTTTCATATCCATAACTTCCTTTCTTTCTTCTGATACGGAATCCTGGAAAATCTGTAATGTCTCTGCTTGACAGAAGTACGAATTTTCAATAATATATTATTTTAAACAGGATTTTCTTTCAATCCCAAAACGTTCGAAATATTATAACAATATTTCATAAATCCATTCCGAACAGCAGAGGAAAAAGTTATGGACACCAGATCATTTATCAATCCGGACAGTTCCGAAAAGGTACAATATAACACCGAGCATTTTCCCGTCTATGTGAAGCGGGACATTTTATCAACCTATCCCAATTATACGGCGGTCAGCCACTGGCACGACGATATTGAACTGATTGCCGTGCTTTCCGGCCATATGCTCTACAATGTCAATGGCGAGGTCACACGGCTTGACGCGGGAAACGGCATTTTTGTGAACGCCCGGCAGCTCCATTACGGCTGCTCCAAGGACCGGAGCGAATGTATTTTTATCTGCGTGCTCTTCCACCCCATGCTGCTGTGCACCTCCAGGTATCTGGAGCAAAAGTTTGTGACCCCGGTTTTGTCTGACGCCAGCCTGCCCTGGCATTTTCTGGACCGCGGCACGGCGTGGGAGGAACAGGTTCTTTCGGATATCGTAAAAATGTATGGAGTGCTTACGGAGAATACCGCGGAGTTAAAGCTTCAGAGCCTGGTCTGTGATATCTGGAGCAGTCTTTATCAGAACAGAAGTGTTCACGAGGATGCGCCGCCCGTGCGGAACCACCATCTCAGCGCGCTCAGGGATATGATCGCATACATCCAGGAGCACTATAAAGAACGGATCAGCCTTGCCGACATCGCCCGGGCCGGAGGGGTTGGAAAGACAAGCTGCTGCGCCATTTTCCGGCAATTCATCAACCAGACGCCCAATACCTATCTGACCGATTACCGCCTGCGCAGGGGGATGGAACTTCTGTTGTCTACAAATCTGACGGTTACAGAGATCTGCTATGAGGTTGGTTTTTCCGGAGGAAGCTATTTTACGGAAACGTTTCATAAATATCTGGGGTGCAGTCCCGGGGAATACCGGAAAAATCATACGGCGCTGCCGGCCTTACAGTAACCCATGAATTGCATAGCTGTGCAAAAATCATTTTAGCCTCTTGATTTTCAACTATCAATGTCCTATACTTTATAGAATGCGACTACTATTAAATTAAGAAGCGGAGGGTCCCGTCATGTCAGATTCTTCATTTACGCTTATGACAGAGGGTTCTATCGGGAAACGTATTGTTAGATTTGCGTTTCCCCTTTTTTGGGGAAATCTTTTTCAGCAGCTTTATAATGCGGCTGATTCCCTGATCGTCGGCAATTTTATCGGAAATTCCGCTCTTGCTGCCGTGAGTTCCTCCGGCAGCCTGATTTTTCTGATGGTCGGCTTTTTCAACGGAATCGCCGTAGGATCCGGTGTTGTCATTGCCAAACATTTCGGCGCACGGAATACGGAGCAGCTCCGGCTTTCAATCCATACTACCGCCGCCTTCGGTTTGATCTGCGGTTTGATCCTGACCTTCATCGGTATCTTTGCCGCACCCCAGATTCTGGTACTGATGGGAACCCCGGCCGAAGTTCTGCCCAGCTCCATTACATATTTCCGAATCTATTTTTCCGGATCGCTGGCATTTGTGATGTATAACTTTTTTGTCGGGATTCTTCAATCTGTAGGAGACAGCCGTCATCCGTTGATCTATCTCATTATTTCTTCCGTCGTCAACATCCTCCTGGATCTGATCCTGATCGGCGGATTTCATTTTAATGTCGGGTCTGCCGCGCTGGCTACCGTGATCTCTCAGTTTATCAGTGCATTTCTGTGCCTGCGCCAGCTTATGAAAAGCCCGGAGGAATTTCGGCTGGATCTTAGAAAAATGAAATTAAACAAAGAAATATTAAAGCAGATTCTGGATAATGGGATTCCGGCAGGCTTCCAAAATTCCATTATTTCTGTGGCAAATGTATTCGTCCAGGCCAATATCAACCAGTTTGGCCAGATGGCGGTCGCCGGTTGCGGCGCCTATTCCAAGATCCAGGGGTTCGTGTTCCTGCCTATTACCTGCTTTTCACTTGCCCTTACTACCTTCATCAGCCAGAACCTTGGGGCGAAAAAATATGACCGAGCCCGGCGCGGCGCCGCATTCGGCATTTTCTGTACGATTGCGACCGCAGAACTGATCGGTCTGCTGATCTATGTTGTTGTTCCCTGGCTGATCGCCGCCTTCAACAATACCCCCGAAGTCATCGCCTTCGGGACAGCGCAGGCCCGCACAGAGACGTTTTTCTTCTTTCTTCTGGCTTTCTCTCACTGTATGGCGGGAATCCTTCGGGGCGCCGGTAAATCTGTTGTACCAATGATCATTATGCTGGTCTTCTGGTGTGTAGTACGAATCAGTTATATTACGATCGCGATCCGGATCATTCCGGAAATGAAAATTATTTTCTGGGCTTATCCTCTTACATGGGCTCTAAGCTCTGCGGTATTCCTGATCTATTACCTGAAGTCAGACTGGGTGCACGGTCTGGAATGCTCCTGAATGATATGGTATGGGGCTGCCGGTCTGCAGGATTTTAAATGCAGAACCGGTCCCGCCCCTACGCATGCCACGCCAGCCGCACGCTTGCCGAATGGTGCTCTCCCGTCAGCCAGTCCACATCGTTGGTGATCCAGTCCATGATCTCAAGCTGGCGGGTTTCCCATTCCACGGTAAATGCCTTGTCTGCTTCACCGGGCTCCTTTTCCATGGTCGTATCGATCTCGTCATATCCGAAGATATAGCCCCCCGCGCACCAGATGCTGAAATTGCTGTCTGGTCCCCGGGTAATGGTATCCCCCCGTTTTTCAATCAGCCCGTCGTGCCGTTTCTTGTACTCCTCCTCGCATCCCGGCTTTAATTTGGTCATAAACATTCTGTGACGGATCAGCTCCTTGCTTTCCCTCACAATGCCGAAATCCTGATACATCAGCCGCATGGGCTGCCCCGGGACGGAGATCCAGTCGAAGGTCTCTTCTATCTTTCCGGTCAATTCCTTTTTTACCGCTTCCTCCTTTTGGGAAAGCGGCCTGCCATCTGCAGTCTCATAATACCCGAAGATCAAAGCCTCCGCATTCCAGATACTGAAATTTTTCACCTGATTCCGGTCCAGAAATGCGGTCAGCTCCGGCCAAATACGGCCCAGCCTTTCGCGGTATTCGTCCATCTGTCCTTCTTTTACTTTCATTGCAAATGTGTGTCGTTCCATGGTTCTCTCCTCTTTTTCAAAAACTCTTCCGCCGCCTCCCTGGATTGAAATACGATGACCTCTTTTTCCGGATATTCCCGGAGAATACGCTGTATTTCCGGCCGATATTGTGAGGGAAAGTTTTTTACAAATTCCAGAAATTCTTCATCCCATTCGTTCTCGATCCAGGGCATATCACAGCGCGGCCTGCCGAAACGCGACTCGATCCCCTGCAGGCAGACTTCCAGCGGATAGTCCAGCCAGAATACGGTATCACACTGGTCCAGACGCAGCGGAAGCGTTCTTGCGTAGTTGCCGTCAATGATCCACTGGTCCTGCACCAGGATCTGGTTCAGCTTTTCATCAAATTCTTCCGCAGAACAGGTCGTCTTATCGGGCCTGTGGTAGATCATGTCCAGATAAAACAACGGCAGGCCGGTTATGTTCTGCAGTTTCCTGGAAAATGTGCTCTTTCCGGCTCCCGGAGAGCCGATCACTATTATTTTTTTCATAGATTTCTCCTCACGGGTTACCATTCACAGAATCCTCATATCGCTGACAATCTCGTTATATACGGAGCTTCCGTCCAGCGTCGTTCCAAATGTATCCACCCAGGCCGGAATATAACCGCATCGGGAGGCTACCATCTGCGAGCCGAGATTCGTTACGGACGCAGAGTAAAAAGGGAGGATCTTTCTGGCCGTCAATTTCTCTGTCAGCCGCCTGACCAAATAAGTCCCCAGCCCGGCATTTCTGCAGCTTTCCGCCACATCCACTCCGACCTCCCACAGTCCCTCCACGCAAGAGCCTGCGGCACCCGCGGCGCCCACGATCCTTTCTCTGTCCCTTGCGATGCAGACCGCGCGGGTAGGCGTAGAACCGTCCGCCTCAAATTCCAGAGAATTACCGAATCCGGTCAGCCCCCGAAGTGATGAATCCCCAAACTGTGCTGCAACACGGTTTGGGGATTCGCTTCTTGTCCGCATGGACTTGTGATTTCTTTTTGCCTATTGGCATTATAGCATATGCAAAAACTTTTTTCAATATGCTTTTAAATTGTTTTCAGAATAAACGCACGAACAGGTTACTGCCTATTTTGTTACGGATCCGCTTCATGCTCCTATGATAGTAAACTTTCAACAACTTTATAATGAACATGACAAACCTTCTGACCAGACCAAGATTGTGTATCCCGTTTTTCTCTTTTGAACGCAGTTGATCTTCTTTGAATACGATATCAAGCACCCAATGCAGGCCATTTTCGATATTCCAATGCCGACGCGCAACAATTGCGAACAGTTTTGCGGTTGCTTTCTGCGTATTCATGGCATCCGCAGTCACCACACAGCCTCTGCAGTCTATTTGTTTCATGACTTTCTGCATTTCCGGAATCTCATTGCTCTTTTCGTCAATCCGCGTGGAAGAAAGGCTGATTCCCCATTATGTTGACATCACATTAAATTCATTGAGGTTCCGCCTTTGTGTGGGATCTTTGCTGTTCTTTTTTCCGGTATTGTGGGTTTCTTTTCCATCCGCCGCAATCACATCTCTGATATAACAGTCCAGCTTCATCAAGGAATAGTTTGTTAGAAAGAAATTTCTATAGTATGGGGCAGGACATTTGGCGTGACTGCGCTTTTCTTTAACGACATTATGTCTTTCCATAAATTCATCCAGGCTGCGGGGTATATGGTCTGCACTTCGTTTTGGTCGCTTCTGGACGTACGCCGCTGCCATTTCGTTTTACAGATTCAAAGACGTATCATATCCCTGTCTCACCGCTGTCCGGATCAATCCCGGCTGATAGCAGTCGCCAATCCATGCAAAGTCTATCACTGAATCACGCAGCGCATCCACAATATCTTCATTGGGTGCAATTCCGGTAGCCGCAATCACCTTGTCTGCCTTGAGCAGGATCTGTTTTCCTTCCTTGTCTTCACAGATCATACCTTCGTCCGTGATCTCCACGCATTCCGTATTCAGCATAACTTCCACATTATTTTTCTTTACATTTGTCCACAGAGCGTCGATCTGCATGGCTCCTGTTCCGGGATATGGTGTATTGGGGCCGGATGCCAATGCATCGGACATCTCTACAATCGTAGCCTTTTTCCCTTCAAGCGCAAGTCCGATGGCACATTCCACACCTGCAAAGCCTCCGCCGAGTACCAAAATATTTTCCCCGATCTCCGGCTGTTCCTTGTAATAATCCACGATCTGAATGGACTTTTCAATTCCCTTAATCGGCGGAATGATGGGATGTCCTCCCACTGCCGCTATTACAACATCCGGCTGAATTGTCTGGATCAGCTCTGGAGTAACTTCCGTGTTCAGCCTTACTTCAACCGTGCTTTTCGCAATCATACGTTCCAGATATTCCCTGTACGTTCTGATACGGATTTTAAAGGACTCTTTCTCAATGACGCGCATAAGTCCTCCAAGGCAGTCCGCTTTCTCACAGAGAATGACCTCATGGCCGCGTTCTGAAGCAATGATCGCGGCTTCCATTCCTGCCGGCCCCCCGCCCGCAACCAATACACGCTTCTTTTCTGCGGGCAGAAACGCAAATTTGTAATCACTGTCCCTTCCGATCTGAGGATTCACTGAACAGTGCAGCGGAAGATTATAGTATCCTCCTGTAAGGCATGACATACAGCGCAGACAGGGCCTGATCTCATCCAGCTTGCCGTACATTGCTTTCTTCGGATAATCCGGATCAGCAATCAGCGCACGTGCCATTACCACATAGTCTATCATTCCCTCTTTGATACATTTTTCGGCAAAATTGGGGTCTGTAATGGCGCCAACAGTCCCCACCGGAACATGGAGGTGCTTTTTGATTTCTGCCGCCGCCTCTGCATTATGTCCCTCGTCCACGTCAAACCAGCTTGGGAAAGACAGAACGGTCGAATCGTGGAAATGAAGAGAACCGCAGGATACCTGGATCATGTCAATCCCATGTTCTTCCATCATCTTGCAGAACTCAATACTGTCTTCCAGCTGATATCCCTCATACATTCCCTCCTTCCAGGAGATCCTTGCCTCAATCAGAAAATTAGGCCCGCAGTATTCACGAATCTTATCAATGATCATCATAGTAATCCTTGCCCGGTTCTCCAGGCTTCCTCCAAATTCATCCGTCCTGCGGTTCAGAACCGGAGACAGGAACTGAGACGGAAGCCAGCCATGTCCTGCATGAAGCAGCACGGCTGTAAAACCGCAGTGTTTTGCGCGAAGCGCCGCCTTTCCATAGCTGTCTACCACCTGGTCGATAATTTCTCTGGGCATCTCAATGATCTTGTGGCGGCGGATACCATAGCCGTCCCCCTGATCAAATTCATCTACCATATCGCTGGGACCATAATTGATCCTGTCATCCTCATGAAAATGCATACCTGCGTGTACCAGCTCCATGGATGCGTGCGCTCCCTGTGATTCAATCGCGCCCGCCATATCATAAAACGCAAACTCATTCTCCCTGTCCCAGCTTCTGACTTTTGGATTCCAGGAAATATCACTTGTTTCGTCAACGATCACGTCCCCAAGACAAACCATTGCCGCCCCGCCCTGGGCGCGCCTTTGCAAAAAATCAATATTTTTAATACACAGATGCCGATGATCCGTCAATTCTTTCATTCCCGTAGGAGAACCGAAAATACGGTTGCGAAAAACCGTTTTCTTTACTTTCATAGGGCTGAATAAATTTGGAAAATATGGGTTCATGTACTTTTCCTCCTGTCTTATAATCATTTTTTCTGCCTGCCACCTTACAGCAGGTCCAACACCTCTTCAACGCCCGGCATATCTGCCAGTTCTTCCGCATAATGGGCATAGGTAATGATTCCGCTCTCATCCACAATAAATAGAGCCGGAAGCTGCTGCTCATTTCCCTCATAATCGCCATGTGCAAAGCCATATCTGCCCGCCATATCTCCCTTAGCATGAAGTTTTTCCAGCATACTGCCCGCAAGCCTGTCCATGGATTCTGCCGGCCTGATCATGAGGGTGTCGTAGAATCTCATATCATCATCACAGATAATTTCAAAGGGAAGTTTTACATCTTTCATCGCCTCTTTTATGTGTTCTTTATCACTTTGCATGACCACAAAAACCTGCGAGCCTTTTTCTCTGAAACTCTCGTAGCGCTCCGCGATCAGAGCCACATCCAGGCGGCAGACCGGGCAGCCGATATACCGCAGCACCCAGAAAACCGTCGTGCCTCTCAGTATCTCCTTTACGCTTCGCTCCGGTTCATAAGCAGTCCTGACCGCAAGATCCGGAAATACGTCTCCTGCTTTATACCGTTCCAATATATCTCACCTCTCTTCCATGATATTGTATACGGAATCCCTGCCGTATACGGCGTCATTTAAAATCCTCTCTTCTGATATGCCTCTTTCAGCCGCCCGAGGCCCTGTTCCAAAATACTCCTGGGACATCCGATGTTGATCCGCATGAAGCCTTCTCCGTCTCCCCCGAACCATTTGCCTGCGTCAAAAGCAACTCCTGCTTCCTTTAGACAGAACGCTTCGAGCTCCGCATCCCCAAGACCCAGCTCCCGAAAGTCAAGCCATAAAAGGTAGGTTGCATCCGGCTTCTGGCATTTGATCTTCGGCATGTGTTCCTTTAGATATGTGTCAAGGAAACGGTAGTTTTCCCAGAGATAATCTATCAGTTGTTCCAGATATTCCTCACACTCCGGATCGGAATATGCCGCTTCAAATGCAGTTGCTCCAAACAAATTCGCAATATACAGGACTCTCTTCTCCGTTTCCTTCTGGAATTTTCTCCGTAGCTTCTCGTTGGGTATGAAAATCGCAGACATCTGCAGACCCGCGATATTAAATGTCTTTGACGGCGCACTCGCAACGACACAGATTTGTTCCACCTCTTTGCTCAGCGCCGCCATAGAATAAAACCTGCAATGCCGATAAACCAGGTCCGAATGAATCTCATCCACCGCAAGAATCACATTGTTCTTCAGGCAGATATCTGCAATCCTCCGAAGCTCCTCCTCACTCAGAACGCGGGATACCGGATTCAGAGGATGGCAGAGCAGAAGCAGTTTATTGGAAGGTTCCTCTGCAAGATACTCCAGTTCTTCAAAATTAATATTCCATCGCTCACCATCATATAGAAGATTATTATTGATCACTTTTCTTCCATTGTTCACTACTGCTTCGCTGAATGGATAATATACCGGCGGCTGAATGATCACCCCATCTCCTGGCTCGGTAAACGCAGCTACCATGGAACTTAATGCAGGAACAATCCCGTTCGTAAATTCGATCCATTCCGGCCTGGCATCCCAGTGATTTCTTTTTTTCTGCCATACGGCGGCCAGGGTCCTTGCATCATCCGCCACTTTACTGTAGCCATATATCGGATGCGCCGCCCGCTTTCGGACAGCTTCAGCGATCGGTTCAGGACATGGAAAATCCATATCAGCGATCCAAAAAGGCAGCGCCTGCGGATTTTCCGGAAAATTAATATCTCTGGCGTCCCATTTGTAGCTGAGCGTCCCTTCCCGATCAATCACTTTATCAAAATCATATTTCATCCAATCCCCACTTTCTTTATAATGTAGTATATTAATTATTAAGCTGCTTTAATATTACGTTTTTTTTAACAGAAATTCAATATACGTTTTTAACAAAAATAGTTATTTGTTTTTGTATAATTTTCTGATTTTCTTAAACTGGCTCTTTGTTTCTTTATTTTCTATTGACTTTTACAAATCTTTATATTATCTTAATAATTAAGTATATTGATTATTAATTCGCTAAACTATATGTTGTAATTATGAATGTGAAATTGCAGAATAAAAAAGATGCAAAAAGGAATGATTTTTGAAGTTTTTCAAACTCAGAAGGGAGAACAAATGGATAATAATACGAATACTTTTTCCGTTAAAACTTTGCTGATTCTTGCCGGTTCTTATGTTTCCTTTGGAATCGGAGCAGGATTCGCTACAGGGGCCGAACTGCTTCAGTTCTGGGCGCCGCACGGTTCAAACGCCATTTTCGGTCTGATCATCTCTGCCGCCTTAATTTTATTATGTATTGCGGTTGTTTCCCGTGACTGCCGTAAATATAAGCTTGTTAATATGGAAATGATGTATAAGCACTATTGCGGGAAATATATCGGAGCCGCAATCCAATGGTTTAACACTCTGACATTTTTCCTGATGGTAGGGAGTATGATCGCGGGAGGCGCGTCTTCTTTGAACCAGGCTTTCGGCCTTCCCATATTCGCCGGCACCGTAATCATGCTGGCGGCCGTACTGGCCACTGCTCTTATGGGAATGAAGAGACTGACGGATATCCTTGGAAATATCGCGCCGATCATCATCATTTCCGTTATTATCATCTGCATATTCAGCTATATGAACGGAACGGTTGATTTTTCCGCGGGTGATCAGCTTATCCGTGAAAAGAGCGGCCTTTCGATGTCCGGAAGCCTGATTTTCAGCGCTGTACTCAATTTTACTTATGTTGTATTAAATATGAGCGCTTACAGTGCCAACGTATCCACCAGGGCGGATCACCAGAAGGAACTGGTATGGGGCAATGTTCTCGGACAATTTATAACCGTACTGTCTCAGGCATTTATTTTTATCGCTTTTATCCTGAATGCCACACTTGTAGCCGGTACAGACATTCCTCTGCTCATGCTGGCACAGCGGCTTGGAACCGCCTTCTATGCATTTTACGGAATTATCGTTGTACTGGCAACATACACGACCGCAACCGGTATGGCATGGGTTGCAGCTTCAAATATCCAGCATGAAGACAGCAAATGGTACAAACCAGTCGTTGCAGCCGTATGTATCGGAGCATTTATTTTCTCCAATTTCGGCTCATTCGGAGTGCTGATGAACTTGGTCATGAAGATGGTTTCTTATCTGGGAGTTGCGTTTTCCATTTGTGTGATCGTATCTAAAATCTACCGTGCGGTCAAGGAGCCGAAAGAAACATCGGCTGAATAAACAGAGTTACTATAAACAGAATTTATATTTTAAAATTATTGTTTATTTGCTTTACCAGAGAATATTTGTTTGTTATAATTATCCATGCAGGATTTTAATCCGTAGAAACCATCGTCGGCGTTTTTTCTGCGTACCCTTGACCATGATGGGGTGCCCTTGGGTATACCTTGTAAAACGGCCGGATGGCCATGATGGGGTGCCCTTGGGTATACGATGGTATACAGGAGATTTGCAATGGATAATAGATACGGACTCTACGCTGAATTGATCGACAGCTTTGATGAAGGCTGTGATTTATGCAGCAGATATGACTCAATGCCCCATCAATATGGCGGCGAAATACTATATCAATCAGAAATGCATTTTCTGCAGGCTGTCGGTGATACCCCCAATATAACGATCACTGTTATATCCCAGCAATTAGGCAAGACCAAAAGCGCATGCTCGCAGATGGTCCGAAAGTTGATAAAAAAGGATCTCATCGTCCAGGAGCGTAATCAAAATAATAACAGAGAATATTACCTGAATTTGACGCCGAAAGGCGTAGACATCTACTATGCGCACGAAGAATTTGATAAAAAGTGCCTTGCAAGAACATATGAAAGCCTGGCGGATTTCAGTGATGAAGAGCTTCTTACATATATCTCCATTCAAAAACATCTGAATGGGGTATTTGCAAAAGATGTGGAGGAACACGATGTACTAAATTCTCGGGCAGTTTAAGCCCTGAGAGATTAAAATACCCTGTTTTCTGCAGGGTATTTTGCGTTTTTTTCAATTCATTTTTTGCTTCCTGTATGGAAAATCTTATCCGCAAGGTTATATTAATATTAGAAGATGAGGTGAAACAGGGATATCTGACTGAGAGGGAATTTGATGATTATATCAGTCTCATCCGTCATGCCTCTGAAATCGCCCGCATGCAGGCGTTGTTGGAAAAATATCATATTCCGGTAACATCATAATTTTTCTAAAATCCTGTCTCTGGCAGCTTTTCTTGATTCCATGGAATTTCAGAAGGGTTGGCAGGGGCAGTAAATCTCTTTACCGCCCGCTCCCCCAGTATGTCTCCAGCGCGTTCTTGTCTTTGTTGACTACATACCCGCTGCCGCCGATTTCTTTTACATTCTCCACCATGCTCACGATCAGCAGCGGATTCTCTGCCTCCTTTTCCGCGGTGAATACCGCGAACCAGCCGATCTCCGTCCCATCGGTATCCTCCACGGACGCCTTGATCTCTGCTGTTCCCGTTTTTCCGGCCAGCACGACGTCTTCGCGGCGCGCCGCAAAACCAGTACCTTCCGGGTTGTTCACCACCTTTTTCATACCTTCCAGAACCTGCGCCGCAGTTTCCGCCGAGAAAATCTGCGGAAGCCAGATTTCCGCACCGGCATCGCCTGTCTCTTCTGATCCGTTTCCATTTCCTCCATGTGCTTCTGCATCCGCACCGGCACCGGCTTCATTTCCTCTATCCGCATCTGCGTCTGCCCCACCAGCTTCATTTTCATATACCAGCCACGGCTTCACCGCATTTCCTCCATTGCAAAAGGCCGTATACAAACCGGCCAGGTGCAGCGGGTTGACCAGGATCTGCCCCTGGCCGTAGCCGCTGTCCGCAAGCTGGATCTCCGACTCGATCTGCTCTGTATTGGAATACTGCGACGGGGGCATCACGATCTCAAAGGGCATCTGCTCCCCAAATCCCATAGCATCCAGTTCCTGCTCCAATGCGTCCGCGCCGATCTTGAGGGCCGCCTTGGCAAAATAAATATTGTCCGAATAGATCAGCGCATTTTCCATGGTCACCGGCTCATACGCATGGAGGGTGGTCACAAAGTAATCCCCCCAGGAAGCGTCCTTCTGCCAGCTCAGCCCCACATTTCCAAAATCCTCCTGCCAGTCCAGGGCGCCTGTTTTCAGGCCGATAGCGGCAATGATGGGCTTGAATGTAGAGCCGGGGCACCAGGTCTGACGAAAACGGTTCAACAACGGTTTCCGTTCATCCTCATTGAGGGCGTTCCACCGGGCATCGGACAGTCCCAGGATAAAGTCATTGCTGTCAAAGGAGGGTGTGCTGACCAGCGCCAGCACCTCTCCCGAGTAAGGGTCCATCGCGGCGGAGCAGCCGGGATCTTCCCGGAACTGCTGGTACAGAGCGTCCTGAAGCTGCGCGTCGATGGTCAGCCGGATATCCTGTCCGTTCTGTACCGGAAGATTTGCCAGCACGGATTTTTTGCTGCCGTCCCCGCTTTCTATATAAATGCTGCAGCCGTCCCGGCCCTTCAGTTCCTTTTCAAACAGCCCTTCCAGGCCGCTTCTGCCGATCACGCTGTTTTCGTTGTACCCTTCGCCCGGGTGCTCCTCCAGATCCTCGGCGGTGACATTTCCCACATAGCCGGTCAGGTGTCCCGCCGATGCCCCAAATGGATAGCTCCGCACCTCCACGTCGCTGATCATGACTCCCGGGACGGCAAGCAGCGCGTCCTGCCGCGCTTTTTCCGCAAGCGCCTGTTCCTCCGGCTCCAGCGCCATCAGGTCCAGCTCGCTGACTTTCGGGATGGTTTTGATGGGGACAAAGGAATCCTCCTTCACCCAGGCCGCGTCCAGGCAGTTTTGAATCGTTTCCTTGTCCATGTCCAGCAGCTCGGATAACTGCCGAAACGCAGTTTCCCGGTCTTCCAGCTTTCCCGGCACCAGCCCCACGGAGGAGGCGGTTCCCGGTCCAGCAAGCATCCGGTCGTACCGGTCCAATATTTTCCCCCGCAGGGCAGGGTCATACTCAATGCGCACCTTGTCCTCAGAAGTCAGCTCCGGAAAAATCAGACCGTCATGCCAGAGGATTTTATATCCCTCCTCCGTGTCCGAAAAACGCATTTCATTTTCAAAATGCAGATTGCCGGCAGCCGTGTCAAAGGACATCCGGTAGGCCACCGTGTCCGTTTCCCCATCCTTCTTCCGGTCATTTTCCAGGATCTCGACCTGGATATCTGCGATTTCTATTCCCTCATAGATGGCGGAATTTCGCTGAATAAAAGCTTGCTGATCCTTGTATCCGGAATTTTCAGAATCCGTCATCTCATACATTTTTTCATACTCCTGCTTCCCGATCAAATCCACGTATCGGACAAGGAGTTCCTCCGGAGTCTCCCGGCTGTCTCTTTTTATCCAAAATAAAGCTGCACAGACCGCGATGCCTGCTGCCGCAAACGCCAGTCCCGCAGCAGCGGCACGCGGAAACTTTTTACCGCTGCCCTTCCGTTTATATCTCTGTGTTCTCTCCATGCTTTCCTCTCCGAATTGAAGTCATTTGCGGGGCAGGCGGATACCGGCGCCCGCAGTTTCCAATCTGTTATATCCTATATCTTACATTCGTAGTATTTTTATGTCAAGCATGGATTGTTTTCAGAATATCCACATTTACGTTTTTTTACCTGCTTCTTTAGGAACATTCTTTTCCCTGATCCGACAGTCTTTGAATCATCTTAAGTATTCTCCCCGCACTGCACCGTATCGTTTCTTCCGATAACTTTCCTTGTTCATAAGCCTCACAAATATTCGCAGCATCTTTATGATTTCCGGGCATAATGAGATCATTTCCGGCAGCAATACACTGCCACGGCACACTTCCATTTTCCGGAACGGTTGTATTCCAATCAGACATGATAACGCCTTCAAATCCCCATTCTTCGCGTGCGATTGCCGTACAAAGATCTTTGCTGTTAGCAGCATGAACACCATTGACCAGATTATAAGAAGACATCATAGCAATCGGCTTACTCTTTTTTACCGCAATTTCGAATCCACGCAGGTAGATTTCTCTAAGAGCACGCTCAGAAACACAGATATTCACCCCCATTCTATTGTCCTCCTGATTATTGCAGGAAAAATGTTTAATAGTGACGCCGCATCCTCTGTGATTTTGTACGCCGGTTGTTACAGACGCCGCCATCATTCCGGACAGAAAAGGATCTTCAGAATAATATTCAAAATTACGCCCGCATAATGGATTTCTGTGAATGTTCATACCGGGCGCTAACCACAGATCCACGTGAAATTCTTCCATCTCTGCGGCAACAGCTTCTCCAAACTCCCGCATCAAATCTGTATCCCATGACTGTGCCAATGCTGTTCCCACCGGAAATGCAGTACAATATTGGTAATAAGTATCTGCATTTTCATGATGCTCTGCCTCTTCCAAAAAGCCATTCTCTAAAGCGCCTAAAACACCGACGCCGTATACGGAATTTGTTTTACGGTCTACTTCATAGCTCTGCCTTAGACGAAGTCCTGCCGGACCATCCGCCATAATCAAAGAACGGATTCCATACTTTTCTTCCAGAGCTTCTGTTGTTTCGCCGGCAGAGCCGGGCACCCGGATTCCGGCCGATCCAAGCGTGCCGGCGCCCTGCGTAATGTTTCCGTACAAAAGCGGTATTAATTCTGCAGCAGACTGTTCTTCTGCAGGTGATATCTGATATATCCTCTCCCTTTCTTCCCGCGGTATAAATGTAGAAACCGGAATCTTCTGCTCCTCCGCCGTCAAAAGCCATTCCCCGGCTTTATTCTTGGCAAATTCAGCTATGCCAGGTTCTTCCATCACTGCAAAGGGCTGACAGCAGCCTTTTGCATGTTCCAATATGGTCTGTTTATGAACGGTAAACAATTCTGCAAGCTGCAGTGACGCTGAATGATTCCCGATCCATATACCATATGTTCCGGCTTCCATGAACCATGCGCGGAGCTGTTCCGAATAGCCGGCAAGATCCGATTGGTCAACAGAAATCATAAGCGTTTGTTTTTCCTGCGGCTTTAACGTATTTGTCTTTGCAAAACCGACTAACCGCTGATACTCCTTTGCACAGCCCGTCTGCGGAGGCGTCACATAAACCTGCACCACTTCACGTCCAGAATACATTTTTCCAGTATTCTTTACAGTGACTGTGATATCCATGCCTCTCTCTGTTCTCTGAAGCCCTTCATATTCTATAGAAAAATCCGTATAGGACAGTCCATAACCGAATGGAAATAACGGCTGTATACCGAAACTGTCAAAATACCGATATCCCACATAAATTCCTTCCCTGTATTCCTCTGTTTCTAAATTTCCGTTCAAATAACCAAAACTGTCTGCCGAAGGATAATCTTCATAATGCCTGGCCCAGGTAGCAGTCAATCTGCCTCCCGGCGCCGCACGGCCAAACAAAACATCCGCAGCCGCATGGCCTCCCTCCTGCCCGGGAAGAGAAATATTTAAAACCGCTTTTATATTTCCGGCCCTTTGCAGAACATCGGTCAGTTCTATTGGCGCTCCCACATTTAAGAGCAGTACGATTGGTATATCGGCCTGATCTAAGTATAAAATGTCTTCCCACTCTTTTTTACTTAAATAATAGTCTCCTTCTATCTTCCTGCGGTCTTTCCCCTCTCCTGCAATGCGGCTGATCACATATACTGCCGCCGATGCATTTTCCAAATCTTCCGGCATAATTTTTCGTCCCTCCGGCATGGAAAACGGATTGGCTGAATAAGCGTCAAATGGATTTTCCACATGCCTGGCAGCTTCCAGAACTTTTTCCTTCCATCCAGTTCTGGCAGCTTCGTAACGATTCTCATAATCCGCAAGCCATTCCTCGCTTGTAATCACTGCGCCTGCTGTCTTGAAACCTCTGTATACGGATATACTCTCCCGGTTATTGACATCGCCTGAACCAATTCCTCCCTTGACTGTCCGGACAGCGCCGCCGCCGAATAATGCAATAGACATTGGAAGTTCCAGCGGAAGCAAGCTGTCATTTTTCAGCAAAACCATGCCTTCCGCCGCCGCCCTTCTTGCTAATCCGGCATGTTGAAGCTCACGCCTGGAACGTTTTGTTTTCATCGTACCACTATGATTGTGATTCATAATTTCTCTTATCTCCTCCTGCTTTTTAAATTTATGACTCAAACTCTTCAAAATTGAAAAGTAATATAAAAAGAAAGACTGCCATAGCCAGCTTTTTGCAATTCAAAAGACTTACGCTGCAGCAGTCGTCTAAAAACCTGTTTTATTATTCTTTTACACCGCCAAGGGTAACGCCGGCAATAATAAACTTGGAAAGGCAGAGGTATACGATAATAATCGGCACAATTGCTACCAGAATCATTGTATAGATCTTACCCATATCAAAGTTCATATAGTCGGCGCCTCGAAGCGTTGCGATCAGAATCGGCACTGTCATTTTGTCTTTAGACTGAATCACCAGCGCCGGAACAAAGTAGTTATTCCAGGAACCTACAAAACTGAAAATTGCCTGAACTGCAATCGCCGGTTTCATGATCGGAAGTACAATCTGGTTGAAAGTACGGAACTCCCCGCAGCCGTCAATTCTTGACGCTTCAACGAGTGACAGCGGAAGCGATGACTGCAGATAACTATGCATAAAATAAAATACTGCCGGAGATGCAATCGAAGGAATAATCAAAGGAAGTAAACTATCATACATTCCCATATTCGTTATCAGCCGCAGGAATCCCATTGCAGTTACCTGTGTCGGCATTACAAGGATCGCCATAATAAAGGTAAACGCAATCTTCTTCAATTTAAAGTTATATGCATACAGGCCATATGCCGTTAACGCCGAAAAATATGTACAGATTGCCGCGGAGCAGCCGGAGACGATCAGGCTGTTTAAAATCCCCCTGAACATCGGAAAGGTTCCGTCATTTGCAACATTACTGAGGTTTTTAAGCAAATAACTCCCCGGCAGCGCGGAAAATCCTTTCTGTAAGTCCGCATGCGACCGTGTTGCATTGATAAACAAAATATAGAAGAAAAACAAACACATAAATGACAGGATGATCAGTACAATATGTGCAACTATACTCCGTAAATGGCTTGGCTGTTTTGATTTCATAAACCTATCCCCTCCTCTGCTGTTTTCTGGCTTTTTTCGCTGCTGCCTTTGAACCGTCCGGATCATCATTATTCGTCATCCGGTATACAAAGAAGCATAAGATACCGCTGACAATAAACAGATAAACAGACAGTGCGCCGGCCATACCATAATTTCTGCTCTTCAAATGACTGTTCAGGAACATGATCAAAGTCATAGATGTACGGTCCGGAGTTCCCTGCCCATTCGTCAGGATCTGCGGCACATCGAACATCTGCAGACCGCCGATAATGGCTGTGATCAGCGTATATGCAAGAATCGGCCGTATCTGCGGCAGAGTAATGTAGAAAAACCTCTGGAAGCTGTTGCACCCATCCAGTTCGGACGCCTCAAATACATCCGGGCTGATTCCCATGATCGCCGCCATCAGCATAATCGTTGAATTTCCAAACCACATCAGGAAATTCATAAATCCTACCAGCGATCTGGTTCCCAGCGCAGAACCAAGGAAATCAATGGGCTGGCTGGTTAACCCGATGGACATGAGAATAGAATTAACCGGTCCGTTGGTAGAGAACATGGTAAAAAATAACATTGCAAATGCAGACGCCATGATCAGGTTCGGCAGATAGATCACAACCTTAAAAAACTGTGTTCCATGAATCTTCAGCCTTGCATCTACAAACCACTCTGCAAGCACCAAAGCGATCACAATCTGCGGAATAAATCCTATAATCCATAAAATCAAGGTATTTGCTGCATATTTCAGCATATCTGATCCTAAAAGGCTGATATAATTTTCCATACCGACAAAATTCGGTCCGATTTCTTTAATTCCCGAACGATAATACTCAAAAAAGCTGTACCGGATAGTGTCCACCAAAGGAATAAAGGAAAAAATGAAAAAACTAATAAAAAACGGAAGGATAAAAATATAACCCCATTTTGAATAATCAACTTTTTTAATTTTTTGCTTCATAAACTGTCATTCCTTTCTTTTTCATGTGACGGCGGGGTAATCAATACCCCGCCGTATATCTTACTCCGGCCACTGAATTTCGGTAATATCAGGATAACGTTCTATAATTGCTGTCTCAAAATTCTTTTTCGCCTTATCATAATCAACCTTCCCCTGCAGGTAATCGCTGAACGAGTTCTGGATCAGCTCTACGCAGCCCTGGTCATAGGCGGAAAGGGGCGCGATCTCAATGCTTTCTGCAACCGGTGCAAAATATTTGAACGCATTCTGTCCTCCAAGAAATTCTGAAGCGAAAGTATCGTCGTCTTCTGCAGCTTCCTTCATCCCGCTTGTTGTGTTTGTAAAATCTGAATAGTCTTTTGAAATTTTAAGCAGATTATCTTTGTCTGCCGTTACCGCGAGAATGATGTCTTTTACATGCTCTGCATTGTCCGTACCCGTGCATGCATGTACATAGGAACCGCCCCAGTTATATTCCTGCGGTGGATTCGTGACAGCCCATGCGCCGGCTTCACCGTCCCAGTTCGGCTTCAATGTAAAATCAATTCCCCATGCCGGGAACAGGAACGCGAATACTTTGGAGGCAGAACCCATTGATTTATTCCAGTCATCATTCCACTGGCCTTTTACATTTTTATCCAGATAGCCGGCCTCCAGCCATTCTTTGGAGATGTCTACCCAATCCATGATCTTCTGATCCACTTTAATCGTTGTCTCTCCGGGACTTACCCATGATTCGTCAATGCTGTTGCCATACAGGCGGAACGTATCTGCGTAAGAAGCAAATGTATAATAGCCTTTTGCTTTCAATTCTTCTGCCGTTGCTTCCATGGTATCCCAATCCTTTACTTTCTTGCCGATTTCTTCCGGATCATCCGTCCCGAATACATCTTTGGCAATATCACGGCGATATACTAACAATCCCGGACAGCACTGCCAGGTAGAGCCCCTCTGGACGCCGTCCGTATCAGAAGCTGTAACCTTCGTAAAATCATACTGCTCGCTCAGGTCCGCCTCCGGATCGATACCAAGATCCTTAAGCGGCATAGCCGCATCTGCGTCCGCATCCGTATATTTATTGACATAATCTGTCTCTGACAGGAAGATATCAACCTTGTCGTCAGCCGCCGCATCCGCCTGCTTCATCAATGCCTCGTCCAGCTTCTGCTGATAGACGCCGTCCTGATTCGGATTGATGATCCAGTGAATCTCTGTACCGTCATTTAAAGTAGTCACCGTACCGTCTTTAGAGGTTTCCTTTACTTCCGGATAAACTGCCTCCACACGTTCGCGGAATTCATCATTCCAGCTATAGATATTGATCACTTTTCCTTCTTCACCGCCGCTTCCCGCTTCAGAACCGCTGTTTCCCGCTTCAGAACCAGATGGCTTCCCGCAGCCCGCAGCCAGACTTGCCGTCATCGCTGCAATTAACAGGATACTAACTACTCTCTTTTTCATTTGAAAAATCCTCCTTCTATACTTTGTGAAGCGCAGGCTTCACGTTTATTGATGAACGGATTATAGCGTAAATCATTTTTCAGTTATACTAGAGTTCTTACCAAAATATCAGATTCATGACACTTTTTAAATCTTTTCCATTCACGGCAAAACCTGTGGGAGCTGCTTCCTTTAATTTAGGTCATGATTCTGGTATTTTTCGCATATTTTTTATTTTTTTCAGGCATGATTTCCTTTATGATATTCTTTATCTATACATATAAAGGAAAGGGGCAAAAAGATTGTATCACTTAAAATTTATTGATGAGCATGGCAGCTTTCTGATAGAGCAACCGGAAAATACAAGTTATTTATACTTTCCTCTTGCATCTGAAATGGGATTAAAAAGCACCGTCACACCAAATCTCGGGGGAGACGCCAAGATCGATCAGGAGACCTTCTTATTAGAACCCGTAAGTTCTGAAGACTTACATAACAACCGTTCTTCCCGGAACTTCTGGCTTTTAAAAAACGGCACGGATGCATATTCCGTTACCGGAGCCTCAGCAGATCAGGAAAACTCTCAATTTACTGCGATGCAGGATGAAAGCAGATTGACAGCAGGATTTATGTGGCAGACACTGACAAGATCTTCCAAAATCCATAAGCTGACCTCCACGGTTACTTCTTTTATTCCCAAAGACCGTAATGTGGAAATCATGTATATAACCGTGCAGAATCAATCAGAGGTTACGCAGGAATTTACTGCATATGCCGCCGTTCCCATCTATGGCCGCAGCGCAGACAACATCCGCGACCACCGGAATGTCACCTCCATGCTTCACAGGATCCGCACGGATAAAAACGGAGTCCTTGTCTGCCCGACCATGTCCTTTGACGAAAAAGGGCACCGTCCAAATCAGCATATCTATTATGTCATGGGATGTACGGGAGACGGCAGTTCACCGAAGAGCTTCTATCCCACTGTGGAGGATTTTATCGGCGAGGGCGGAACTTTTACACATCCCCGCGCCGTATATGAACAATATCCCGGTTATCCGGCATCTGCGGCTGCGGCCGGAAAGGAGGCAATGGGAGCCTTCCGCTTTGATCCCGTCTCCCTTGCTCCCAAAGAAACGGCAGACTATATCATTCTCATCGGCATGGAAGACACGGAAAGCGAAATCCTGGAACTGTTTGAAAAATATAACACCGCCGGTAAAGTTCAGAAGGCATTTTCAGATACAAAATCTTACTGGCAGAATCAGGTAAATGTGAATTTTCATACGAATGAATCTGATTTTGACCACTTGATGAAATGGGTCTGCTTTCAGCCGTTCCTCCGCCGTTTATTCGGCTGCTCTTTTCTCCCGCACCATGACTATGGACGGGGCGGGCGCGGATGGCGGGATCTGTGGCAGGACTGTCTTTCTCTGCTGTTGATGGACCCTGAAAGCGTCGGACATATGATCGCCCTGAATTACGGCGGCGTCCGCATTGACGGAACCAATGCAACAATCATCGGAAGCGGGGACGGTCATTTCATTGCAGACCGGAACGGGATTGCCCGGGTCTGGATGGATCACGCCCTCTGGCCATTGATGACTACAAAGCTTTATATCGATCAGACCGGCGACGCAGACATCTTAAATAAACAGGTTTCTTATTTTAAAGATGCACAGACCATGCGCGGAACGGATGTTGACGCCATGTGGAATCCAGAATATGGAGACAGACAGCGTACTGCCGGAAATGAGATCTATGCCGGAAGTATTTTAGAGCATCTTCTCATTCAGCAGCTCACTGCGTTTTATGAGACAGGAGATCATAATATCTGCCGGCTTCGCGGAGCCGATTGGAATGACGCTCTGGATATGGCATCCGAACACGGCGAAAGCGTTGCCTTCACCTGCGCTTATGCCGGCAACCTGCTGAATCTTGCAGCAATGATTCGTCTTCTGGACAGCCGTTCTTCCACTCATATGACCGAACTTCTGGAGGAAATCACGGTTCTGTTGGAAAATGACACAGTAGCATTTGACGATGTCAGCAAAAAACACAAAATACTATCGGATTATGTAAGCAGATGCCGGCATACTATCAGCGGCAGGCGTGTGAAGTTCTCCCTTTCCGCTCTCGCTGAAAATCTGGTTCTGAAGGCAGACCGGCTCATGGAACGTCTTAGAACTCAGGAATGGATCGAAGGCCCGGACGGAGAAGGATGGTTTAACAGCTATTACGATGACCACGGACGCGCCGTTGAAGGATTCTTTGGAAATCATGTACGAATGATGCTGACTGGTCAGGTCTTTGCGATCATGAGCGGTACCGCAGAAGACGGCCAGATCGAAAAAATCACGAGGAGCGCCGACCATTATTTATACAGGAGAGCCATCGGCGGCTACCGTCTGAATACGGATTTTCATGAATTGAAATTCGATATGGGGCGCATGTTTGGATTTGCCTACGGGGAAAAAGAAAACGGAGCAGTATTTTCCCATATGACGGTTATGTACGCCAATGCCCTGTATCATAGAGGATTTGTAAAAGAAGGATGGAAAGCGCTCCGCACACTTGCCGATACGGCTCTGGATTTTGATACCAGCCATATTTACCCGGGGATCCCTGAATATTTTCGCTCTGACGGGCGTGGAATGTATCACTATCTGACAGGCGCCGCAAGCTGGTTCATGCTGACGATGATAACAGAAGTTTTTGGCGTCCGCGGAGAAGCCGGGGATCTGATCCTATATCCAAAGCTGCTGGCCTGCCAGTTTGACGCGGACAAAACCGCTTCCATCAGCGTTCCTTTCGCCGGAAAAAACTTTACGGTTATTTATAGAAACATAAACTGCAAAGATTTTGGAGCCTATATCATTGATTCTGCTTCATGCGATGGAACTGAGCTTACCGTAAACGAAGACTCTTTTGTCAGCATTTCCCGAAAAATGCTCACTGCATTATCGGACGATGCACACACCATTACCGTAAATCTTCTGTGATCTCACAGAGAAAAGAAAGGATAATTAATATGAAATATGGAAATTTCGATGATACAAACCGGGAATATGTCATTGACCGGCCGGATACGCCTGCGCCATGGGTAAATTATCTGGGTTCCCCGGAATACGGCGCAATCATTTCCAATAATGCAGGAGGCTATAGTTTTGCAAGGTCAGGCGCAAACGGAAGAATCCTCCGCTACATTTTCAACAGCTTTGACCAGCCCGGACGATACATTTACATCCGGGACGACGATTCCAGGGATTACTGGTCCGCTTCCTGGCAGCCGGTAGGAAAAGATCTGAACAATTATAAAAGCAAATGCTGTCATGGCATGGGCTATACCAGAATGACCGCCGGCTATGACGGTATCGGCTCGGAGGCTCTCTACTATGTTCCTCTGGGGAAATCCTATGAAGTGTGGGGACTCACTGTAACAAATGACTCAGCACATGTCAGAAACCTGACCTTAAGCGGTTATGCAGAATTTACCAATCATGGAAATTACGAACAGGACCAGGTGAATCTGCAGTATTCTCTGTTTATTACAAGAACATTGTTTAAACAGAACCAGATCATTCAGCAGATTCACGGCAATCTGGATGCCCTGCCAGAAGATGAAACAGTCGATGAAAAGAACGTGACCGAGCGTTTCTTCGGCCTTGCCGGCGCCTCCGTATCCTCCTATTGCGGGGACAGAGAACAGTTCCTTGGCCGATATCATGGTTATGGAAATCCGCAGGGAATTCTATCGGGCGATCTCGGAAATATGACCAGCTACAATGAAAATTCCTGCGGCGCACTCTCTTGCAGCATCACCCTGGCTCCAGGCGAGACGAAGACCATCGCTTTCCTGCTTGGCACAGGCGGCTTTACTGAATCGTCTGTCCTTCTTGACGGTTATGCCGATCCGGAGGAAATGATAAAACAAGAGCTGCAGGAGCTAAAAAAATACTGGTACGAAAAATTTGACCATCTGAAGGTGAACACGCCCAGTTCGGAATTTAATACAATGATAAATACCTGGAATGCTTATAACTGCTTTATGACATTTATCTGGTCCCGCGCCGCTTCCTTCATTTACTGCGGACTCCGCAACGGTTATGGTTACCGTGATACTGTACAAGACATCCAGGGAATCATCCATCTTGCGCCGGAAATGGCCGCGGAAAAGATCCGATTTATGCTTTCTGCGCAGGTAAGTAATGGCGGTGGACTTCCCCTGGTAAAATTCACACATAATCCGGGACACGAAGATACGCCGGACGATGCTTCTTACCGGCAGGATACCGGACACCCTGCTTATCGTGCCGACGACGCACTGTGGCTTTTTCCGACCGTTTATAAATATATTGCTGAGACGGGCAATCTGGAATTTTTAAATGAAACTATTCCCTTTGCGGATAAGGAAAAAGCCAGTGTCTATGAACATCTGAAACGCGCTGTCGCATTTTCACTTGCTCATCTCGGCCCTCACGGAATGCCGGCAGGGCTCTATGCAGATTGGAATGACTGCCTGCGTCTGGGTGCAGACGGCGAGTCCTCATTCGTTGCGATGCAGTTCTATTACGCAATGACCGTGTTAAAGCAATTTGCCAAATACATGAATGATGCAGAATATGTAAAATACCTTGAAGAAAAGCAGGAAGAGACGGGCGCCGCAATTCAAAAACTATGTTGGGATCAGGATCGGTTTATCCGCGGATATACAGAAGCAGGGGAACGGATCGGCGCCGCCGGGGACCCGGAAGCCAATCTGTGGCTGAATCCACAGAGCTGGGCTGTCATCAGCGGACTTGCCGGCGCCGAACAGGCCGAGACGGCGCTTGCAAATGTCTATGAACAGTTAAATACCGAATATGGCGCCCTTCTGATGAATCCTCCCTATCACACCGACGCTTTTGACGGCGCTCTGGCTGTGATATACAATCAAGGGACAAAAGAAAACTCCGGTATCTTCTCACAGTCCCAGGGATGGCTGGTTCTCGCAGAAGCCCTGTGCGGACACGGAGAGCGTGCCTTTACATATTTTATGGAAAATGCACCTGCCGCATGGAATGACCAGGCGGAACTCCGCCGTCTGGAGCCTTACTGTTACGGACAATTTACGGAAGGAAACGCCAGTGAACATCAGGGACGTTCTCATGTACATTGGCTGACCGGAACTGCTTCTACTATGATGGTCGGATGCGTAGAGGGGATTCTGGGACTCCGCCCTGATCTGAACGGTATCACCCTGTCGCCGGCGATTCCAAAGGACTGGACCTGCCTGGAGATAGAAAAGGATTTCCGTGGGAAGCATCTGCATATTCTCATTGAGAATCCATACGGACGGGAAGCCGGATGTGAAAAGCTGATGCTGAATGGAAATGAAATGACCAGTAATTATATACCTGCCAGCTTTCTTAAAGACACAAATGAAATTCGGATGATTCTCTAAAACCGATACTCGTCCCATATAAAGAACGGATGATCAGCGGTATTTCTATATAGAACAAATATCATAAAAGGACGCAGAGTCATATTACTTTGCGTCCTTTTGCTTCTTTTTAATGCTGTTCTTCTAACTTATACCCAAGGGCATCCCATTATGGCCATTCGGCCGTTTCACAAGGTATGATTCTCTGCTTCCGATTCAATCTCCCAATGAATCGTGTGATGTAAGTCCCGATATTTTTTAGGCGTCATACCCACGTATTCCCGAAACTGCTGTATAAAATGGCTCTGTGAAGAAAAAGACAGGCGATTTGCAATCTCAATCATAGAATATTCACTGTACTGCAGAAGGTTCTTGGCCATATTGATCTTCTGACTGCGTATATAGGCGCTGACCGAATCACCTGTTTCTTTCTTGAACAATCGTGACAAATAACTTGCAGACACACCAAGTTCATCTGACAGATCCTCAATCGTAATACGCTCTTTTATATGAGAATAAATATATTCCTTACAGACACTGATATGCCTGGAATTCGTATTACTATGGCAAAACCTGCGCATCTTCTCTGTATAATCCAGAACCATCTCATCATGAAGATTCCGTACTCCTTGTACCGTATGTATGTCATCCAGCTTTTGAATATAGAAATCACTCATCCGGAAAGCCAGCTCCAGTTCCATACCTTTCTGCTTACATAATCGGGTAATCATTGCCGTCGTAATGACAAAATGATATTTTAAATTTGTAATTGGATTTCTGGACAGCACTCCAACTCCTTCGCTGTCCAAAAATCTCTCTTGCCCACAGTTCTTCCTGACTGCTTCTATATCGCCTTTCGTTACTGCCTGATAGAACAAAAATTCTTCTGTCAGCGGCCTGTGTTCTGCTTCATCAATATCATCTTCCGCTTCTAAGAGAAGCCATTCATCCTGATATCCCATAGTATAGTCCTCCTTCGGTTTCTGTTCACGGCGCCCTGCACCCTGCCGCAAGGCATCCGGCCAGTAAAACAGCGGTTGTCGAATGATACTTTTTTATTATATCAACAAAGCGGAGGTTTTGCAAATGGTTCAGACTTCGGTTCTGTTCTGGTTACTGTCCAGTGTTACTGGAGCACCCAAAGGGTGTAAACAGTAACACTGTCCACAGTCATTTCGCTCACATAAACTCAAAAAGACCGCACATACATGCGGCCTTTTCGAAAAAGGGATTCTTAGTGAAATGATACTTTTTTATTTGCAAAGCTTCTTAAATTCATCTGCCACGAACTGTACCTTCGTACCGATGATAACCTGTACCGCTGTCTTACTCGGCCGGATCACGCCTGCTACACCTGCGGATTTGATCTTCTTTTCGTCCACTGCCGTGTAGTCTTTGATTTCCAGACGAAGTCTTGTGATACAGTTATCAATGCTGGCTACATTGCCTTTTCCGCCTACGCCTTCCAGGACGATCCTTGCTACTTCCGTAAAATCGTCGTTTGCAAGCTGAACGGCTGTCTCGTCATCATCATCTTCTCTTCCGGGTGTCTTCAGGTCAAACTTCACGATCACGATCCGGAACAGTACATAGTAAATCACAGCAACTACCAGGCCGATTGCCGGCAGTAACAGCGGATTTACAGCGAACGGAGCCTTGAAGCTCAAAATCCAGTCAATCAGACCTGCACTGAAGTTAAAGCCCGCGCGTGCCGGAAGCAGAGATACAACTGCCAGGGAAATACCTGTCAATACAGCATGGATCAAATACAGAACCGGTGCAAGGAACATGAAGGAAAATTCCAACGGTTCCGTAACGCCGTTAAAGAACGATGCCAGCGCCGCGGAGAATAACAAACCTGCAGCGATCTGCTTCTTGCTGTCTTTTGCTGTATGATACATTGCCAGTGCCGCTGCCGGAAGACCAAACATCATAACCGGGAAGAAACCAGACATATACATACCTGTCTGTCCGATCACACCGCCTTCGATGCTTCCCCAGAACTTGCCGATGTCGTTGATGCCCGCCACGTCAAACCAGAATACGGAGTTCAGCGCATGGTGCAGACCAAATGGAATCAACAGTCTGTTGAAGAATCCGTACAGACCTGCTCCTACTGCTCCCAGGCTCATGATAAATTCACCGAATGCGATCAACGCATTGTAAATGATCGGCCATACAAAGAACAGAATCAATGAAGCAAAAATGGACACTGCCGATGTTATGATCGCCACACAGCGCTTTCCGCTGAAGAATGAAAACGCATCCGGAAGCTTCGTGCTCTTGAACTTATTGTAGCATGATGCCGCGATCAAGCCGCACATGATACCGATAAACTGTGTCTGAGTCTTGGAAAATGCCGGATCGACTTCCTCTACCGCTACCTTAGTCAGCATCGAGATCACGCCCGGCGACAGGATCGTCGTAACCATCAGCCAGGATACGAGACCTGCAAGACCTGCTGTTCCGTCATTGTCATCCGCCATACCTACCGCGACACCAATCGCGAACAGGATTGCCATCTGGTCAATCAATACACCGCCGGCTTTCAGCAGGAATGCCGCAATCACACTGTTTGCGCCCCAGCCTGTGGGGTCGATCCAGTAACCAAACCCCTGCAGGATCGCCGCTACCGGGAGACACGCTACCGGGAGCATCAAGGATTTTCCTAATCTCTGTAAATACTTCATACATTATCCTCCTTCTACCTCATATTCCTTATGAAATCCCTTTATCTATTTTATACCGGCATTTCCGCCGGCAAAAATACCATGCCTCTGTCCTCTTCCGGACAGTTCTTATATTAATTCTTCTTGATCACAAGAATGTCGTCCCCCGGATTCACATCCTTTCCAGAAAGCCCTTCCACATCTGCATATGCATCCGTATTGCAGATCAACATAGGCGTCACCGTATCGTATCCGGCTGCTTTGATCTTTTCCAGATCCATTTCCAGGAGAAGGTCACCTTTTTTCACCTTATCCCCGGCTTTCACATGGCCCGTAAAGCCTTCGCCCTTCATTGTAACGGTGTCCAGCCCCACATGGATCAAAATCTCCGCCCCGAAATCAGCGTTCATGCTCACCGCATGCAGCGTCTCGAATACCATCGCGATCTCGCCGTCCGCAGGCGCAAATACCTTTCCCTCAGACGGAACGACTGCCACGCCCTTGCCCAGCAGTCCGTCGCTGAACGTGGGGTCATTGACCTCCCGCAGAGGAACTGCTTTCCCTTTTACGGGCGCTCCAAGTGTAAATGTCTCTGTTTTCTTCTTCAAAAAATCAAACATCTTTTTCCTCCTCTTCTTCTGACATTGTAACCCTCCGGATATGGATGGACAGGTACATGACCTCCTCCCCGGATATTTTACTGCCTGTTGCCTTTTCTATATATTCTGCCACCATCTCACTGCAGATATATTCTTTCGGATATTTTTTCCGCATCATGAACTCAAGCTCCTGCTCCTCGTCCGAAAGCAGTTCTTTTCTGTAGATACGCTGCAGTAAAAACTTGACATGTGTAACAAACCGCTCATAATGGAGGGAATCCTCGTCCAGCTCAATGTTCATTTCTGCTTTCACGATATCCAGGATTTCTTTCAAAAGGTTCGGAAATTTCAGGGCGTCCCGAATATCCGTACCGTATTCCGCATTGACAAAATGCAGCGCGATAAATCCCGCTTCATCCTCCGGAAGGTGGATCCCCAGCTTCAATCCGATCAGCTGCACGGCATACTGCCCGAGCTGAAACTCCTGCGGGTAAAAACGCTTAATCTCCCACAGCAGCGCGTTTTTCGGCTGAATTTTCTGCATATATCTTTCCAGTGTAAAATTAATGTGGTCCGTAAGTGTAACATAAATGCTCTGGTTCAGCTTCAGCTTTAAATTATTCTTCGCATAGGAAATGATATCGTTGGATATTTCCACATGCTCCATCGGCATATTGGCAAGCAGCTCTTTCAGCTTTTTCGCCACGCTCGCACTTTTAATCTCAAAGACCTTTTCGATCTTGGACTCCGGCACTTTCTTTCCCGGCTTCGTGCCAAACCCAATCCCGCGCCCCATGATCACCAGCTCTGTCCCCGTATCGTCATAGGACGAAATAATATTGTTATTTATAATCTTTTCAATAATCATGTGCTCCTTGCTCCCCCTTGTAAAACCACCAAGCAAAAACAGACCACGGCTCTGAACCTTTCTATGAATTTTTTCAGACTGCAGTATCATGCTAAAACAAAAAAACCAAATTTTATAAAACGCCTTGGAATCTGCGTTTATAAAATCTGGTTTTGCCTGCCTAACAGTAACA
This sequence comes from Lachnospiraceae bacterium M18-1, assembly GCA_000403295.2. Lineage (GTDB taxonomy): Bacteria > Bacillota > Clostridia > Lachnospirales > Lachnospiraceae > Schaedlerella. The sequence continues at coordinate 414,358 of KE159611.1, forward strand.
ATCCATCTACTGCCTATCTTTAATTTCTTAGTTCATTATATCAAATTCGTGCAAAAAGTCAATATTCTTTTATTTTTTATTTATTTTTTGGTTATTTTTGCTTTATTCTTTAGTTATTCTTTTTATAATTGTTTAATCTTTTGTGCAAATATCACAAATCAGAAGTGTAATCAAAATACTCCACGAATTTCATATGATTTTTTGCTTCCTGCTCCCTCAGAAAACGATGATCCGCCAGCTCCCCGCTTTTTGCACCGCTGGCATCAATGTAAAGAGTCTGTCCGTTCATCTCCACGGCCGTAAGCACATATCCTTCCTGACGGAACTGGCTTCTTCCCCAGATTCCCCGCACAATGTGAGATTCCATTCCCGCCCTGTTGAACAGCTCCGACAATATTTTTGCATATCCAAGCGCCGTTGCCTTATCCAATGTTACTGCAGACAGGTTGTTGTATATGTAAATGCCCTCGAACACGTCCTTCATCCCGGAATAGGTCACCGTCTCCCCGTCTGATCCGGATGTAATAGAAAGATTCTCGTCCAGCCAGTCCAGAAAATAATCTGCAGTCCGTTTTTCCCCGTATTCTTCCGGCAGTCCTTCGATAATGTCTGAAAGGATCTCCTCTGTCTGCACCTGAATCTCCCCGATCTTATCCTCCTCTGCCTTATCGTTTACAGCCAGCGCCTGCCCTGCCTCTTCCAGGTTCATAACCCTGCCGTCGTCCGCGTATTCCCCGGATATCTGTATCCCCTCCGCGCAGGAGAGAAACAGGATCGCTTTGGCAATCTTTTTTTCTTTTATATTCATCAGGTCTGCTCCTCCATGTTTGACGTAAACACCGTTCTCCGTCATCGGAATGTCTACAAACCCGTAAAAATAATCGTACCCTTCATCCTCCAGAACCGTCGTCACACGCAGGTATTCCTCACCGCTGAGCTTCTCTGGAAATTCGACGATACCGCCCTGTTTTTGATCCAGCCGTTCCTGAAGCAATCCGTATGCCTCCGCCTCTTTCCCTGTCAGCTGCATCACATAAAAATCGGATTCAACCGCCTTGCCGCCCCTGGGTTCATCTGTCAGGGTTCCTTCCACTGCAGCCGCGATACTGTTCTGCCTCATCCAGTACATCAAAAACAGCAGGCTCAAAAAAACCGCCCCTGTCCAAAATGCCGCCCGCGGGTGCTTTTTGATCCAGTTTTTCATTGTTCTTCCCTCTCTCCGCTCTTCCTAAATCCAATCGTTCTTTACCCTGCTTTTATATAAAAAACCAGACTTTAAAGACATAAAACAAATTTATCCCTTTAAAATCTGGTTTTGCCTGCTTTGAGTAACAACCCAGCCGTATATTTACTTAGTTTAATACTAACAAATGCACGGCAGGTTGTCAAGGAATATTCTGGTTTCTCTTTATTTTCTGGTTACTATTCGGGAGTTTGACAATTGAATAATCCAAAAAGTACTCGCAGGTCGCACAAAACCTGCTTTTTTTGTGTCAAAATATTCGTTTTTATATATGGTATTTTATGTTATTGTGTGTTATAATAAGAGGTGGGAGGGATGATATATGAATCTTCACATAACAAAATCTAAAAATGCAGAGTCCTTTTATATATGCAAATCGTATGTAAAAGCAAATGGAAGCACTACTTCTACAATTGTCCGCAAGCTGGGAACTTTAGAACAGCTTCTTCCTGAGCATGGCCCTACAAGAGAGGAAGTGGTTGCATGGGCAAAAAATGAAGCGAAAATAGAAACTGAAAAATATAAAAAGGAAAAAGAAGCAAAAACAGTATTGATTCCATTCCACGCTGACAGGCAATTAGATTATGGTAAACAGACCTTCTTCCGCGGCGGCTATCTTTTTATCCAATCCGTTTATTATCAGCTGCAAATGAATAAGATCTGCCGGAAGTTAAAACAGAAATATAAATTCAAGTATGATATCAATGCAATTCTGTCTGACTTGATCTATACAAGGATTCTGGAGCCTTGCAGCAAGCGTTCTTCTTACAAGGCAGCATCTGAGTTTTTAGAGAAGCCTTCTTACAAACTCCATGATGTGTACCGGGCATTGGATGTCCTTGGGGCTGAATGTGACCTCATCCAGGCAGAAGTCTATAAAAACAGCCACTATCTTGGAAAGAGGAATGACAAGATCCTTTATTATGACTGCTCGAATTATTACTTCGAAATCGAACAGGAAGATGGCATCAAAAAATACGGAAAAAGTAAAGAACACAGACCAAACCCAATCATCCAAATGGGGCTGTTTATGGACGGGGATGGAATCCCCCTTGCTTTCTCTCTCTTTCCAGGAAATGCAAATGAACAGACATCCCTGAAGCCATTAGAAAAGAAAGTCCTTGGGGATTTCGAATGCCAGAAATTCATTTATTGCAGTGATGCCGGACTGGGTTCTGAATCCATCAGGGAATATAATCACATGGGGGAACGAGCTTATATCGTAACTCAGTCCATCAAAAAGCTGAAGAAAGAAGAAAAAGAATGGGCGTTAAATCCGCAGGGCTTTAAAAGAGTATCTGATGATACACCTGTCGATATCACAAAGCTTTCTGAGGATGACAAAGGGCTTTATTACAAAGACGAACCCTATACAACAAAGAAACTGCATCAGCGCCTGATCATCACGTATTCTCCGAAATATGCCCTTTATCAGAAATCGATCCGTGACAAACAGGTAGAGCGGGCACAGAAGATGCTGGATTCAGGGAAGTCCAAAAAGAACCGGAAAAATCCCAATGACCCGGCCCGGTTTATTGGAAAAACAGCAGTTACAGAAGAAGGGGAAGCTGCTGATATCCAATATTATCTGGATGAGAAGAAGATTTCTGAGGAGGCTGGATACGACGGACTCTATGCAGTATGCACAGACCTTTTGGATGATGAGGTCAGTGATATCCTGAAAGTAAGTGAGGGCAGATGGCAGATCGAGGAATGTTTCCGGATTATGAAAACAGATTTTTCTGCAAGACCTGTTTATTTACAGGATGAAAACCGGATCAGAGCACATTTCCTGATTTGTTTTCTCGCATTAACACTCTACCGTTTTCTTGAGAAAAAACTGGATTATAAGTACACCTGCGGAGAATTATTAGATACACTAAAAGCAATGAATTTCGCCGAAATACAGGAACAGGGATTTATCCCACTATACAGACGAGAGTTTATCACGGATGCTCTCCATGAAGTCTGTGGTTTCCGAACGGATTATCAATTCATAACCAAAAGCAGCATGAGAACCATTCAGAAAAAAAGTAAAGGGAAAGAATAAATTACTATATTTCGTAACAACGACAATAATCGCTGTAACCCAGAAAATACAAGGGATACAGCGATTGTTTAATCTACTAACTGTCAAAGACAGGAATATTCTGGTTTCTCTTTATTTTCTGGTTACTATTCACAGTCATTTCACTCACATGCGCAAAAACAGCCAGCAAAGCTGTCTGCCGATGCGGTGCATCTTAATTTTTTGCTTATGTGTGTGAAGTGACTGATTCCAGTCAGATAAAAACTGTCAATCAGCTTCTTACAAGCTACGCTTGACGAATCTGACTGCCATTTTTTATCTGACTGTGAATAGTAACATTTTCTGGTTATAGTTCACACCGCGTCGTGAACAATAACTGAACCTCAAAAAAGTCCCGGCAGATCCAGGCACAGTATGGCTGGATCGCTTCGGAAGGTTCTATCAGGTCAGGAACCATAACCGTGATGCAGCCTGCCGCATGCCCTGCCCGAACTCCGTTTTCACTGTCCTCAAACACAAAGCATTCCTCCGGCCTGCATCCGATCCGTTCTGCCGCACGCAGGAAGATGTCCGGCGCCGGCTTCCCGGACTCTACCTCTGTTCCGCTGACCACCGCGTTAAAATAATCCCGTATCCCCGCTCTCTGCAGATTGGCTTCAATCTGACCGGGAAGGCTGCTGCTGGCCACTGCCATACGCACGCCCTGCTCACGGAAGAAATGCAGGATCTCGCATACCCCGTCTTTGATCGGTACATGTTCGGACAGTTTTCTTTTCATCCGGTTCATACATTCCTCCATAACTGTCAATCCGTCCGGGACCTGGTAATATTCCTCCACCACCCTGCGCATACGTTCTCCATTGGTTCCCGTGATCGCTTTTAAGAATCCTCTGCCAAGCTCAATCCTGCGTTCCTCCGCCAGTTCATGCCAGGTCTCCTGGTAGATCCGCTCCGTGTCGAACAGCACTCCGTCCATATCGAAAATTGCTCCCGTGTAATTCATGTTGTTTTTCCTCCATATATTCCGCTCAGCTGCCCCTGGACACGCCTGGCCTAACTGCAGCGCGGGGCTGAAATCTTACTATATTCTATCATAAATATAGCAAACAGCCATATAAAAATCCAGGATTTTTATATGGCTGTGCCGTTACATAGTTACTGTTCGTTACTGTTCGTTACAGTTCACACCGCTCTTCTCCCGCCGTGTTTCCAGTTCCCGGGTCATTTCATCCCGCAGGCCGTCCAGCTTGTAGTAATATGTAAGGCCCGCGATCAGCACGCAAAGGACGATCGGAATCCAGATAAAGCAGATTTCAATATATGAGAGCGCCTTTTCCGTCTGAACTGCATTTGCAACATAGCCGCCTTTTTCCAGAAATGCCCCGATGACAAAGCTGGTCAGTCCCATCCCGCCTTTTACAAAAAATCCCTGAAAGGCGGCGATCAGTCCAGCTACGCTGGCATTCTTTTTATACTCCGAATAGTCGATCACATCCGGCTGCATGGCGAATGTGATCCCGAAGATTCCATAGATCCCAAGCCCGGTGATCACAAGTCCGGTCAGCAGGCAGGCGGCGGAATTTCTTCCCGCGAAGATCAGCATGTCGCCTGCAATATAGAGAAATATACTGAAAAACATCAGATTCCGTTTGCTGAACCGCTTTTCCAGCGCCGGGAGCACCAGCAGCATGGGCAGACCTGAAAGAATCCCCAGGATTCCCACCAGTGACAGCCACTCCGGCCGATTCAGGTTGTACTGGAAATAGTAGATCACTGTAGTGCTCCTGACCACATATAGCGAAAAATAAAACAGATTCAGCAAAAACAAGATCCACGCCTGGCCGGTCAGTCCTTTGAAATCTTCTTTCAGAGAGGAATGCTGCTGGGTAACAGTGGGCGGAACCACTTCCTTTGTACTTGCAAAGGTCACGAAGAAAATGCACATTGCGGCGATTCCATAGACCGTCATTGTAACCAGATAACCTCTGGCCTGGTTTCCTTTTCCGAAATATTCCACCAACGGGGCAGTGATGGACATGACCACCGCAGTCCCCAGCATTGCGCATACCATTCTTGTGGATACCAAAATATCCCTTTCATGGATATCCGAAGTCAGTCTGGGCACGATGGTATTCAGCGGAATGTTGACCACCGTGTAGGCAGTACAGAGCAGGCAGTAAGTCACATATGCCCAGATTAGTTTTCCGCTGCTTCCGAAGTCCGGGATCAGAAAGGTCATAAATGTAAATACCGCAAACGGAACCGCCCCGAACAGAAAGTACGGCCTTCCCTGTCCCCATTTTGTATGAGTCCGGTCCACGATCAGCCCCATCCCTGTATCAGTAAATGCATCGATAAATTTTGTAACGAGCATCATGGTGCCCGCCGCTGCTGCTGAAATCCCAAATACATCCGTATAAAATACCATCAGATAAGAGGCCATGGTGCTGAACACCAGATTACACCCCAGATCCCCGATACCATACCCAATACGTTTTCCCCATTTTCCCATGGTTTTTCTCCTCTACCTTAGTAACCACCTGCACAGCAAGTGATCTTCCCATATGATTTTTTCTAATGCAGTTCTACCAATCCATAGCCTCGATCGCAGCCTTCTCCACCGCAAGCCCCGCTTTGTACCGTTCCATAAAGAGCTCAAATCCTGCCGCATCCTCTGCAGAAGGCTTCGTAGTTTCTCCGGACAGTTCTTTGAAGATCCGATGTTCCAGATAATCCTCCAGCTTTTCGCCCGGATGCTTATCCATACGGTATGCCGCCAGCAGCGCGATTCCCCATGCGCCGCCCTCGCTGGCCGTATCCATCACCGTAACCGGCGCGTTGACTGCCGCCGCAAGATACCGCTGGCCCACGCCCTTTGTCTTGAAAAATCCGCCGTGCCCCATGATCCGCTCTACCCGGACCTTTTCTTTCTCCATCAGGATATCCAGTCCCAATTTCACAGCGCCCAGAGAAGTATACAGATGAGCGCGCATAAAATTGGCCAGATTAAATCTGCTCTCCGGGGTACGCAAAAAAGCCAGGCGCCCTTCGTTCAGCATCGTAATATTTTCTCCGGAATAATAGCCGTAGGCCAGAAGCCCGCCGCATGCCGGATCTCCTTTCAGAGACTCTGTATACAGCTTTTGAAACAACTCCCCTGGTTCTGCCTTGATTCCCATCAGTTCCGCAAATTCCCCGAACAGCCCAACCCATGCGTTCAGATCTGAGGTTCCGTTGTTTGCATGGGACATGGCGCATGGAAATCCGGAAGGCGTGGTGACCATATCAATCTCCCGATACAGTCTGCTGAGCTTCTTTTCCAGTACGATCATGGCAAATGTGCTGGTGCCTGCAGACACATTTCCGGTACGGGGCGCAACAGAATTGGTTGCAGTCATCCCGGTTCCTGCGTCTCCTTCCGGCGGGCACAGAGGAATCCCGGCCTGCAGACTGCCCGTTTCATCCAGAAATGCGGCGCCCTCTTCGGTCAGCGTCCCTGCGTCCTCCCCGGCTGCCAGAACCTTCGGAAAAATGTCTTCGACTTTCCAGTTATATCCGCAGGGTTCCAGCAGGCGGTTGAACTTCGCCATCATGGATGCGTCATAGTCGAGAGTCTCCGAGTCAATGGGAAACATCCCTGCCGCGTCTCCAATGCCGATCACCCGTTTTCCTGTCAGCTTCCAATGGATATAGCCGCTCAGTGTAGACACATAATCCAGCTTTGCCGGATGTGTTTCCTTATCCAGGATGCGCTGGTACAGGTGAGCTGCTGTCCACCTAAGCGGGATGTTGAAGTCAAATAACTCTGTCAGCTCATCGGCCGCCTTCTGTGTGTTGGTATTTCTCCAGGTCTGGAACGGGGCAAGCTGAGTACCGTCCTTATCCAGCGCCATATAGCCGTGCATCATAGCGCTGACGCCGATGGCGCCGACTGTCTGCAGGGTCACTCCGTATGCCGTTTTTACAGACTCCCGAAGAGAACTGTAGCATTTCCGGATTCCAGTGTGGATCTCTTCCAGGCTGTAGGTCCAGATATTATCCACCAGGGAATTTTCCCAGTCGTGAATGCCGACTGCAAGGACATTTCCCTGAAGATCGATCAGCACCCCCTTGATCCTGGTGGATCCCAGTTCGATGCCTAATGCGGTTCTTCCGCTCATGATCAGTTCTTTTTTATCCATTTCTTCCTCACTTTCCGATACAAAGCCCTCGCGGCCGTTGCTCCGCGGGAATGAATCTCCTCTTTAGAAACAGGTGAATGCTCCGTCGATCACAAAATCGGATCCGGTCGTGAAGGTGCTGGTATCGCCTGCCAGGTATACGCAGATTGACTGCAGTTCATCCGGGGTTCCCAGTCTTCCCAGGGGAGCCATCTCATTCCACTTTTCGATCAACGGAACCAGTGTCGGGGAATTTAAGGTCAGCTCTGTCCCGATATATCCCGGACTGATGCTGTTCACCCGCACGCCTCGCTTTGCCCACTCAATCGCAAGCGACTTGGTCAGCTGGATCACCGCTGCTTTGGACGCGTTGTATGCGCACTGTGGCTGAGGTACATTAACGATATGTGCGGACATGGATGCCGTGTTGATGATGGATCCGCCGCCATGGGCCAGCATGTATTTTCCGGCTGCGATATCGGTCAGGAAAATTCCGTTCAGATTGATGTTGATCACCTTGCTCCACTGCGCATAAGTCATCTCCTCTGCCGGTGCGTTGATGCAGATGCCCGCATTGTTGTGGCAGAAATCCAGCCCGCCAAGCTCCTGCACGACCTGTGCCACCATGGCGTCCACCTGCTCCGGATCTGTGCAGTCCGTCCGGATCGCGATGACCTTCCGGCCTGTCTTTTCCACCAGCTCTGCGGCAGTCTTTTCTGCTTCCTCAATATCCAGATCTACGATCGCCACATCTGCGCCGGCTTCCGCAAATGCTGCCGCCGTGCTCTTTCCGATTCCTCTTGCCGCTCCTGTTACAAATCCTTTTTTCCCGTCCAGTCTCATTTTTTCAATAATTCCCATGATGCTTCTCCTTTTCTTTAATTAATTTTGTAAAATGATTTATCAAATTATAGTTACATATTAGTCCACAATTTTCCAAAAGTCAACTCGTGATTGTTCACAACATTTCAACGTTAAAATTATGAAAAATGCACAGTAGCTTTTTTATGAAGATCCGTGTTATAATATTATTTTGTTAAATTATTTTGCAAATTGAGCAGCAACAGCAGCAGTACAGAGGTTACATCATGGAAAAGAGCATTACCCCCAATCAGATCAAACAAAATAACCGCGGCTTGATCTATCATTATATTTATAAAAATCAAAAAGTGTCCCAGCAGGATATTTCTTATGACCTTCGGCTGAGCCGGCCTACGGTCACGGCCAATCTGAATGCCATGGAGCAGGAAGGGCTGATCCGCAAGAACGGTCAGATCGATACCGAATATGTGGGAAGAAAAGCCGCCGCCTATTCCATTTCAGCGGACTACCGGATCAGTATTGGCGTGGAAATCTTGAAAAAAGAAGTAAAGATGATCGCAGTCGATCTGTACGGAGAAAAGCTTGACCGGACCGTCTGTGAGATCACATATGAATATGAAGAGTCTTATTTTAAGAAGGTATGTGAAAAAATACTGGAGTTTAAAGATTCTCTCGGCGCAGCGGACGAACAGATCCTTGGGATCGGATTTGCCATGCAGGCGTTGATCTCTCCGGACCGGCAGACCGTCCTGTACGGCGAGATTCTTTCCTGCACCGGACTTTCCATTGAAAAGTTCACCAGATACCTTCCTTATCCCTGCGCATTTATCCATGATGCGGACAGCGCTGCCGTCTCGGAAATGTGGGTGTCGCCGGATCTGACGGACGCCTTTTACCTGTCCCTGAGCAGGCATCTCGGCGCGGCGGTCATTTCCAGGGGTGAGATCCTGACCGGAAAACACGGGCACAGTTCCACCATCGAACACATCCGGCTCTCCTCCGGCGGAGCGCTCTGCTACTGCGGCAGGCGGGGATGTATGGATACGCTCTGTTCTATGAGCGCGCTTTTGGAAGACCGGGAAAATCCAGAAGAGTTTTTTGAAAAGGTCCGCAGGAAGGAGACTTCCTGTCTGGAACGTTGGGACAGATTTCTTGACAATCTGGCAGAGGCCATAAACCTTCTCCACCTGATCTATGATACAGATTTTATCCTGGGGGGATATCTCGCGCAGTATCTGTGCGGGGAAGACCTGGAATCGCTGTATGAGAGGATCCGGGATCTGACGCCGTTTGCAGAGGAGCAGGATTTTCTCAGGATCAGCAAGATGCCCCGGCATAATATTACGATCGGGGCAGCACTGCCGTTTGTACAGACATTTCTGAACGGAGTAGCAGGGCGGTGAGGCGAACCTGCCCTTTACCGGTTCGTTTCCCGCCGCCTGTCTCTATCATTTCCTGGAATGGGAAGCATGATATTCAGCGAAAATTCCGTACCGCTGTCTATTTCCATCACGCCCTCGTACCGCTCTACGGCCTCCCTGATATTCTGCAATCCCACTCCATACACCGGTCTATGTGTAAAATGCCGCCGCTTGGAGGACCGTATTTTCCCATGCTCCACAGATACCGGCTCATGAATACTGTTGCAGATCTCCAGCACCCAGTAGCAGCGGTGTATCTGTGACCGCATCCGGATCCATCCGGCAGGCGCTCCCGACCGGATTCCCCGCTGGCAGGCTTCCACTGCATTATCCAGTGCATTTGCCAAAATACAGCAGAGGTCCGCAGCCCGTATCTGCTCCTCCCCCGGCACGGACATCCGGATAGAAATGTCGATCCCCAGCTTCCGTGCCTGCCGGTATTTGGGATTCAGCAGGGCATCCGCATAAACGGATCCGGTCCTCACAAGGGCTTCTCCCTCCTCCATCCGGATGTCCAGCTCAGCGAGGTAGTGCAGCGCTTCTTCTGATTTTCCGTCTTCCAACAGCTGTGCAAGGCATAATCCATGATTTTTCATATCGTGCCTCATTTTGATCATCTGGTCATATTGTTCCCCGGAGGTCTCCAGATGCCGGCTCAGTATTTCATATTGCTGCTGTGCCAGCCGTTCCAGAAGGCGGCGTTCCAGCATAATGACGCAGAACAGATGAAGCCCCGTCCCGGCAGCCGCAATCAGGCTGCAGCAGATTGCTGTGGGGATCAGCGTCCCCTCCATCCACTCCCCGATTCCGACAAAGATATTCATCATCATGTTCACCGCAGCGTAGATAAATACGATGATATACATGAGATAAAATGCATCCCGCTCCGAAAAATCCCGCCGGAGCAGGCGGATCCTCCGCAGTAAGATTTCCATCATCACATACTGCACCAGACGGGCGGAAATGCTTACAAATTCTAATGCCGCGCCTGAACAATGCCCCGTTCCGTTTGCTGCCGCCGCTGCATGAAACAACGGGAAGATCGTACAGAACGCCAGCTCCGGCGCGCAGTACATCCATATCGTGAAAAAAATCTTTTTGACCGCATTCCCATGAAACAGCAGCATATTGAGTACAAGTCCGCAGAGGGAAAGATAAATAAAATTTCCCAGTGTGGTGCCCGCCAGTAAAAAAATCCGGTTTACATGTCCGTAAAAGAACGTTCCCAGATAAAGCCATAAAAAAGTAAATCGGTATTTCGCGCCGAACATTTCTTTCAGAAAACGGTATTCCAAAAAAATGTCCAGGACTCCCATGGAGTATGTCCAGATGGCTGTCCAGATCCATGCGCTCAAAGTACATCACCGCTTTCTTTTAAATAGTGCATAAACGCCAGGCCGAAGGTTTTATATCTGCGCTTGGAAAGCGGGATCCGCTCCTCATTCTCCAGGCGGATCTCATTTTTGTCATAATACCGGACATGACGCAGATTTACAATGTAGCTGCGATGGCATCGGAAAAATGTGCCGGGGAGGGGAGTGTCGGCGGAGCGCTGCGGAAGGCCGCGCGGCGGCTCAAAACCGGCGGCAGGCGCAGGCTCCGGCCTGGTCAGTGCAGGCTCCAGATCCTCCATCTTTCCATAAAAGGGAATGGTCTCCTCTGCAGTGTGCAGATAAATTTTTCGGTCCAGGACTTCCAGATAAAGGATCTGCTCAAGAGGAACCCGCCGGACTGCCGTTCCCTGCCGGACAATGACCGCGCGGCTGCGTTCTTCACGCAGGGATGCGTAAAGCTGCAGAAGAACCTTTTCCAGCTTTTCGATGTCCACAGGTTTTAACAGATAATGAAATGGATGGGCGTCGTATGCGTCAACTGCGTACTTTGTGTGCGCCGTGATGAATACCAGACGGCTTTCATCCCCCCGCGCGCGCAGCTTCCCTGCCAGCTCCAGGCCGTTCATAGGTTCCATCTCAATATCCAGCAGCAGGATATCATAGGGGTCCCGCGCCAGAACGGCGCTGCCGTTTTGATAGGTTTCTATGTTATGCGGTATGGAATGTTTGTCTAATATCGACGATACCCAGCCGGACAGTTGGGCTGACAGCGTCTGCTCGTCCTCACAGATTGCAATCCGGATCATTGGAAAATCCCTCCGTTTTTGTATGCCTATATTTCTATTTATTATAATGAAAATTGGATATGTATACAAGTCGATTGACTGAACGGGAAGATTTTTGATGTGAATGGGGTTACTGGTCACATCCCGGCCAATCGCTATGCTGATTGACCAGGAGGAGGTACATAAAAGCAGAAGGCTCCGTGGGAAACAATCCTGAAAATTTTTAATCCGTTTTGCACCCTACGCCTTCCTGTCCACAGATCTCAAGGCATTCTCTACATCCTGCCTTGTGATGCCGTCCAGCGCACCGGCCGGAATCTGTTTGCCGGTCGTCCAGGTGGGGTCGACTGCCTTTACCGCATCGACAAACACCCTATTGCACTGGCGTTCGAACTGCTCCATCGTCCAGCCTGCTGCCAGGCGGTCATCTTTTTTCATCTTCCGGTACAGGTTTGTATACACCTCTGAGCGCCTTGTAGTGTCTCCGTTATGCACACCGTTTTCCCTGAGAAATTCCCGCTTTGTGGATTCAAACATCTCCTCCCGGCTGCTCTCCGGTATGGGGATGATGCGCTTCCGGCTGTTTATATTTTCATCAGTCAGAAGCAGTCCGGTCAGGCCGTTAGTCGGATTGATCCAGTCGCCATTCTTGTCATACTGGCGCATCAGGTTCTTGATCGCATGGACATTGGTAAACATTGCGCCGTTTCCGTCCTTCATCATCTGGTTCATCACGGCTTTGTACTGCTTGCTGTTCGTATCAATGCCGGCGGCCTTCAGCTGTGCCTGCACCGGCTTGCTGTTGATCTGGGAAAGCTGGATATTATTTACCAGATTTGTTTTGGGCGTTCCCAGCATATGCTGCAGCAAATAAGTATAGTCAATCGTTCTCTGCATAATGATCTCCCTTCCACCGCCCGGCCGACGGCACAAATAGTAATCGTATACTTATATATCGGAACAAGGATCGATTTCCTAACATATTTGCGGATTTTACACTCACTGAACCAGACAGATATTGATCAGCGCCAAGATCAGTAAGTGCACGGGATAAAACAGGTAAAAGAACCATTTCGAAAATGTACGTCCGCGTTCCGCACGTTTTCCGTTGTAAAAACACAGCAGTACAACACCGGCGGCGATCACACCAAGGCTTGCGCAAAATGTCCGCCAAACCGCCTCGTCAGCCGGATATACATAGCTGTTGTTTCCATACCTCAAAAATGCAAAGAGCAATGCTGCAGCCCCAAAGGAAACCGCAGCCTTTTTCCTGGACTGACTCGTATGCGAAAACATGATCGTACAGATTGCAGCTATGAGAGGCCAATCGCATATCACGGTAACCAGAACAAGCAAGATCTGTGTGAGCACTCTGAAAAAACAGTTTGATATTTTCTCTTCTGCAGCCAGGATCAAAAAGCAGAAAAATAATGTAAACAACATATTCAATCCTATGAAACGAATCTCACCCCCATGCGAAAACGCAAGACAGAATGGAAGTTCAGACAAAACAGCAAATAGAAAGAGCCGGACGGCATAGTTCTTTTTGGAGCGGGTGTATTGATATCCCTCTACCAAAAACCAGCACATAACAGGCGCTGTAAAATAGCCCACGTCCTGGAACAGTTCCGCAAGAAATGTTCCGCGTTCTAAAAAGATGGATGAAATGTGGTTCAGCAGCATCGTAAACATCGCAATATACTTGATCGTGTCGCGGTTCAGTCCGCAGTTTTTTACTGATTTCAAAGTCAGATCCCCTTTCTGTCTTACAAAGCTTTGCCAGTTTTTTGTTTTCGCTTTTCCGATATATTCAGCGGCGCTTGCCGACAGAAAATACGGCAGCTTCCTGAAAGCAAAGTTGTGCTTATTAGATCTTCTCCTACGTACCTCCCCACAGTACATCCCCATCTTCTACTTCAATATCTCCCCCAGCACGTCCAGCAGGATCGGAACATCGATCGGCTTCGCGATATGTCCGTTCATTCCTGCATCCGCCGCTGCTTTCTTATCTTCCTCAAATGCATTCGCCGTCATTGCAATGATCGGAATCCCGGCAATCTCCGGATCTTCCAGTCCCCGGATCTGCCCGGTCGCCTCATAGCCGTCCATGATCGGCATCTGGATATCCATCAGGATCAGATCGTACTGGCCGGGTTTTGCTGACTTCATCTTTTCTACCGCCACTGCGCCGTCGTCGGCCACGTCCAGGACAAAGCCTGCTTCCTGCAGGATCTCCACAGCAATCTCCTGATTCAGCTCGTTGTCCTCTACCAGCAGGATTTTCTTTCCTTCAAAGGAAATACTTTCCTCCGGAGCATCTTTTTCGGCACCCAGGTTCGTAAACGGCGACTCCAGAACCTCCCGAAGTTCGGACAGGAAGATTGGTTTGGAGCAGAAGGCGGTAACGCCCGCATTTCTTGCTTCTTCCTCAATGTCCGACCAGTCGTAGGCGGTAAGGATGATGATCGGCGTCTCCTCACCGATAATGCCGCGGATCCGGCGCACGACTTCGATGCCGTTCATGTCCGGCATCAACCAGTCGATGATATAGGCGGAGTATAAATCGTTCTGTTCCTCTGCGAGCCGGGTGCGCAGCACTGCCTCCTTACCGGAGGTGGTCCAGTCCGGACGCATACCGATGGTGGACAGCATCTTGGTCACGCTGGAGCAGGTGTTGAAATCATCGTCAGCCACAAGCGCGCGCAGGCCGTTCAGCTCCGGGATGACTTCCTGTCTGACGGAGCCGGAACAGGTCTTGAACTGCAGCTCTACGTGGAAGGTGGAACCTTTTCCTATCTCACTGTCAACGGAGATTTTGCCCCCCATCATGTCCACGATATTTTTGGTGATAGCCATGCCCAGGCCGGTGCCCTGGATTCCGCTGACCGTACTCGTCTGCTCCCGTTCAAACGGCTCAAATACATGCTCCAGAAATTCCTTGCTCATCCCGATTCCGGTGTCCTTCACCTGAAATTCGTAGGACGCGCAGCCTTCCGGCGCATTTCCCTTCTGCAGGATCCGGACGCTCACGATTCCGCCGGGTTTCGTGAATTTCATAGCATTGCTCAGAAGGTTCAAAAGAACCTGATTCAGCCGCAGCTTGTCGCACAGGACATGCTCATTGACTACGTCCGCGGTATCTATGTAAAATTCCAGCTGCTTGGATGTGATATCCGCCTGGACGATCGTTTTCAGGTCGTGCATGATCTCCGGAAGGGAGGTCTCCTTTTCCTCGATCTTGACCTTTCCGCTCTCAATCCGGCTCATGTCCAGAACATCATTGATCAGGCTCAGCAAATGGTTGCTGGATGTGGTGATCTTGGACAGATAATCCTGGACCTGCTCGGTATTGTCGATATGCGCTGCGGCAAGGGACGTAAATCCGATGATAGCGTTCATCGGCGTCCGGATGTCGTGGGACATATTATTGAGAAATGTAGTCTTTGCCCGGTTGGCATGCTGGGCTGCAGCAAGCGCGTCCTGGAGGTCAATGGTCTGCTTCTCCAGCCGTGCTTCCATTTTTTTCTCATCATCAATATCCAGGAAAAGTCCCACAAACGAAACCGGTGAGCCGTCCTCCCGCCGGGACAGCCGGCCGGCCGCATGGAACCATCTCCACCCGGCATTGCGGGTCAGCAGACGGTACTCCACGTCATAAGTCTTTTCGCCGGTATAATCTTTCACGGTATCCCAAAATTCCTCTACCGACCGCTCCTTATCTTCCTCATGAAGCAGATCTGACCAGGATTCCAGCCTGTTCGGAAACTCCGCTTCGCTGTGATATCCCAGCATACTCCGGAAAGTCTCCGACCAGCTGCAGGAAGTGATCTCTGCCTGTTCGTTAAACTCTATCCCCCACATTCCGGACCCCATGGCAGCCTGGATATTTCTCATAGCAGCCTGTTCCCTTTCGATCTGGGCATAGGCTGCCCGGATCCGGTTTCCGTCTTCCTTTTCCTGCTCTAAGAGGATCCTTGCATGCTTCCTGGACTGCTTGGCCAGCACATGAAACAGCGCCAGCATCGCGAGAACCGTAATGACGATCTGAATCACACCCCGCGTCATCATTCCAGAGCTGATGGAACTGATCTGCTCACGGAGAACGTTATCCCGGATCAGAATCGCCAGCATCCAGTTCGTCCCTTCTACCGGAACATAGCAGAGGTCCTCCTGGTAGCCCTGATACTCAAATGTGATCTGCCCCTGCCTGCCGTTTTCAAAATCCTCCCGAAGCTGTTTATACCCGGTTTTCGCTGCTGTATCTGCATCCATGACCACGGAAAAAAGATTATCTCCTGCCTTCACATTTCCAAACGCCTCGTTTGTCAGGCTCTCTCCACTGCGGTGATACAGGTTGCAGTAGGTCTCGTTGCCGTTGGCCTGCAAGGTCAGGGAGCTTAGCATTTCATCAATATTGATCTGGATAAAGCAGGCTTTTATCTCCGTTCCCTGGAATGAAATTCCCTCCGCAGGGATCGCAAGGACCACCTGCTTTCTTGCGCCATAGAGGTTCAATGTGCTGATCACCGGCTCTGTCAGCTCCTCGGAAAGAAAGTGGTACCTGCTGAGGCCGGAAGTGGTACTGTGCTGTGTATACACGATCCCATTTTCATCGACCAGGGCAAATTTATCCACATCGTAAAGCTTTTTGACCTTTCCTAAAAATGTGCGCAGTGACTCCTGGGATTCCAGATCAGAAGCCTCCATAATATTGAGCGTATTTTCCATATAGGCCACATTATTTTTCAGCTCCTCAGAAACCACCTGGGCCCTCCGTCCGGCCAGCTCTTCCAGGTAAAATTCACTGACCCGGTTTACGGCCTGGTTTGTGCCCACTCTCGCGCCGTTTGACACCCAGATCGTCGTAACAAGAAGAAGCGCCGCAATAAACATGCCTCCCCATACAGCAAATGTAATTGTCTGTCTATCCTTCATTCTTTTACGCTGTTGTTCCATCCTTTTGCTCCTTAAATCTCGTCTCTCTTCCGTCCTTCGCAGACCGGCGCAGATCCGCGCGCTGTCCTGCTTCAAGCTTTTCCTCTAATCAGTCTCTCCATACAGCGTCTGCAGCATGGCCTGGGCGCTGTCCTGGTAAATGATCTTTGTGATCTCTTCCGTTTTTTCAGGATAGACGTCTCCGGGGAGATGTCCGTCCGCGATCTTGACCGCTACCTGTACAGTATCAAAGCCGATCGAGTAACAGTCCTGCACCCCCAGCGCGTAAATGATCCCGTCTCTGAGGTATTCCAGCGCTTCCTGGTCGTGGTCCATTCCCACGATCGAGATTTCCTCCTCCCGTCCGGTCTCTATCACTGCCCTTGCGGTCCCCACCGGATTGCTCATATTGCAACAGATGAATCCGTCAAGGTCCGGATGGTCCGCAAGGATCTTCTGTGCCAGCCGGTATGATTTTTCCACAGAATCATCGTCATACTCTATTTCTACGATCTTCATATTCTGGTATTTCGCGATCACATTCTGCACTCCTAAGGCTCTGTCCTCATGGCACGGAGCGCCTTTTGTACCTACCAGGACCGCAACCTTTCCTTTGTATCCAAGCTTTTCGCAGAGGGCTTCTGTGAGGTCGGAGCCGTCTTCATAGTTGTGGGTATTTCCTACATAGGCGATCCGGTCGCAGCCATCCTCTTTTGCCGCGTCCGAGCTGGAAAATGTCATGACCTTCCGGCCGTCTTTGATCAGCTCGTTGATGACCGGCGTCACGATGTCCACGTCCGCTACATCCACGCCGATCACGTCAAAATCACGCATGGAAGCATCGGACAGCCGCTGGATCTGGTCCTGGGCGGAGGCGGCGTCAGGCGCAAGGTATTCATAATCTATGGTAATCCCTTTTTCCTCATATTGCTTTGCCGCGTCCTCGATTCCGATGGCCACCGCATCCCACCATGGGTGGTCCACTTTATATGTAAAATAAAAATTATAATTTTCCTTTGCAGGACGGTAGCCGTCCAGCTCGTCGTCAAAACGCACGATCTCCGCCATCTGGCCGCTGTCGTTATTCCCGGCGCTCTGGGCAGGCGCCTCGTCCGGGACCTGCCTGATCTCGGCGTTTGCCCTGCGGCTGCAGCCTGATATTCCCAGACAGCAAAGTCCGAAAAATACTGCTACTTCCAGCTTATTCCGAATCCTGTGCCGCAGTTTCACCGGCTCTGTATGATCTTCATGGATTTTCCTAAACATGGCTAACTCCTCTCATGAATGGGACGTTTCATCTTCTTACAGCAATTCACTATATCCTGTCGCCGATTTCCGCCAGGAAATTGATGACCTGCTGTTACTATTCACAGCCATATAAAAATCAGCAGACAGATTCGTCAAGCACAGCTTGTAAGAAGCTGTTTGATGATTTTTATATGACTGGAATCAGTCACTTCACCCACATAAGCAAAAAATCAAGATGCGCAGCATCGGCAGACGGCTTTGCCGGCTGTTTTTGCGCATGTGTGTGAAGTGGCTGTGAATAGTAACGACCTGCTTGCATATTAGCGCAATTTATTATAACACAAGTCACCGATTTTCGGTAGAAAAAAATAGCGGAGACAGGTTTCTTCTGTCTCCGCCGTGTGAACACTAACTCCGCCGTTACAATTCATGCCCCGCAGATTTTTCCGGATTATTTTTTCCTGCTTTGCCATACCTTGGCCAGAATGTCCTTCAGCACCAGAAAGGCGTCCAGATTCGAGTAATGGTATTCCTCTTTCAGCTCGTCCACCATGACGCCCAGCCTGACGGCATAGTTGGGGACGTTGACCTCCTTCTGGTATCTGACAAGGACCGGATATTTCTTTCCCCATGCCCGGGTCCAGTCGATCTTCTCTTCCGTCTCCTCGCTGGTCCGGTCAATGATATCCTGGATTTCTTTTACATTCATGTCAAATTCGATCAGTTCATCCAGCGACACGTGATACAAAAGTGACATCTGCTTCGACTGGCGGATATCAGGAAGTGTCTCGCCGGTTTCCCATTTTGAGATTGTCTGCCTGCTGACCCCCAATTTTTCCGCCACATCCTCCTGTGACAGTCCGCATTTTTTCCTTGCATGAAATAAACTGTTTCCTAAATTCATAGAAATCCATCCTTTCTGTTGAAAATATGATTTTACAGTTTCTGAAAAGCAGGCTGCTTTTCATACAGACAAGTATATGGTTATATGCGTGAAATATCTACCAGTTTCCGCTTGCAATTTCGCACGTTTTCTTAACAAAGTGCGGAACGGTTTTACTGTCTCTAAGGTTTTTCTGGTTGTTACAGACCACGCCTTTATCAGGCGTGACCTGTAACTTCTGGTTTCTCAGCAGTCCCTGCAGCCTGGTATAGCTCTTCCTGCATCTTTTCTTCAAAATACTCTTTCAGCCAAAGGTTCCTGTCCCATTTTTTCTGCGGATAATATCCATGTCTTTTTTTCACATCGTTCATTCTTTCTTCCAGCACCTCTCTTGCCAGCGCTTCCGTATTATCTTCGCCGTTCTGGATTCCGCCGCCCGGGAATTTATAATATTGATATTTTCTGCTGTAAACCATTGCAAGCCTGCCATCCTCGGCCCGAATGACCGCCCGGGCCGACGGTCTGCGGATGTGAATGTCAGAGTCTGCGTAGTTTTTGATATCCATTTTAAAAAGTGGTTTCATCTTAAAATTTTCCTCCGCTCCGCAGTTTTAGTATAGAAGGGCATCCCATGGACCTCTTTTTTTATCACTTGTTTATGCCGTTACTTCCGAATTTTCCCGAAACTCGTCCGCAACACTTATAATCCTATGGGCTAGGGACAGATCGTCCCGGAAAAGTGACGTAATGCTCCCTGCGCTCCGGAAGGGATCCTTCATCAAGACCTGATTGTCTTCAATATTTCCATTGACTGTAATGTAGTCCATCATCAGACGCACGAAGCGCATCTGGTTCAGATTTAATCTTCCTTCGCTCATGAACTCGCTGAATGCGGCATTGACTACCTCCCGCTCCACTCCCACGATCTTTCGGACAAGACGCCCGACCGGCGTGTCGCCGTATTGCTTTTGGTACTCTTCCTTCGTTCCCAGCTCTTCCCAGAGGATCCGCTCCAGTTCTGCAAATTCCCCGGATGTAAGACGTTTATTCCGGCGCAGCTTATACACTGCCAAGTGGTCCTGATGCTCTTTCAGATAATATTCCACTTTCTTTTTATAATTTTTCAGGTCATTGGAAATATAGATTGCTTCCCCTTCTTTTTCTTCTATAATGTTGTCTTCAAAGTCTGTATAGTAAATATGTGTTTTCTTTTTTTCAATAAATTTCAGCAGATCACGGAGGGACTCCCGGACATCCTCCATATCCAGGATTGCGGCATTTTCCCAGAAATCCTCCGACTGCGCGCGTTCGATCACAGGCTGCTGTACCCTGACCTGCGGGATTGTATACAGCCGTGAAAGCTGTTCTGCAGTCTCCATGACGATCCCTATATTCTGCGTCATATTTTTACTCTGCAGCAGGGACAGCTCCATGCTCAGCATCAGATAATCAAACCGCCTTGCAAGCTCATCCTCGCGCCTGGGCACCATCAATGGCGCAATATGTTCTTTCAATTCGGATACAGAGGCCGTCTCCAGGTTCTGCCATGCTGATTTTTCCCGGTAGGTTTCTACATAGCGCAGATGCTGCCGGACACGCCAGCTTGTATCATTAAGCTCCGCCACCTGGCCGTTTAACCCATCCACCAGATCCGCGCGATACTGCGCATATTTTGCATCACGCTGGAACTGCGGGGCCTGCAGTTCCCGGGCAATCTGAACCTTACAGTTAAAGATCTTTTCTGCCGGCGCCTCCTGGACCTTAGTTTCCTTTCCTTTTTTATCAGCGCGGAAATACTCAAAATTATTGCAGAAATCAAAGATCAGAAATGCCTCTTTGTCCATTTCCGGTCCGAACAGGTCTTTGCAGAGCCGGGTCCCTCTTCCGATCATCTGCCAGAATTTGGAATAGCTCCGAACCTTTTTGAAAAATACCAGGTTCAGAATTTCCGGGATGTCGATCCCTGTGTCCAGCATATCCACAGAAACTGCGATCTGCGGCAGTTTATCCTTTGTACTGAAATCATCGATCAGCGTATCCGCATAGGAAATGCTGTAGTCAATCTGGCAGATGAAATCTGAACCGTACTCCGGATAATATTTTTGAAAGCAGTCTACGATCGCTTTCGCGTGAGGACTGTTTTTGGCAAATATGATCGTTTTTCCCAGCTTGTCGCCGCCTTCCACCTTCAGTCCCTTTTCCATCAGAGAACTCAGCACCTTACAGATGGTGTCCTCATTGAACAGCCACTCATTGACCGCATTTCCGGAAATGTCCTTGTCAATCGTCTCGTCATCGCCGAATTTTTCCTCAAATTCCTCTTTTTCCTCTTCTGAAAGCTGGTCATAATGGATGCCGTCTTCCATGATCTTCGTCTTATATTCCCAGGTACTGTAATCCACCAGATAGCCTTGTGCAACCGCTTGATCCAGTTCATAGGCAAAGGTCGGCACACCCCGTTCCAGATTGAAAATGCTGTATGTATTCCGGTCAATCTCCTCCTTCGGCGTGGCAGTCATTCCCAGCAGCATTCCGTCAAAATACTCAAAAATGTCCTGATATTTTTTATAAATGCTCCGGTGGCTCTCATCCACGATGATCAGGTCAAAATGCCCCGGCGTAAAGAGTTTATTTCCTTCTTTTCCCTTTGTCTCGTCAATCGCATTCATCATGGTGGGATAGGTGGAAAAAATCATCCGGCTCTGTTCCGGATGATCTTTGTTGTCCAGCAGATTGCACAGCGTCAGGTCCGGGAGCAGATTGCCGTAGCTTTTCTTTGCCTGCCGCACCAGGGCTTTCCGGTCCGCCAGAAAGAGGATATTTTTCACATAGTTATGACGGCGCAGAACATCCACCAGGCTGATGCTGACCCGCGTCTTTCCTGATCCGGTGGCCTGCACGATCAGCATCCTCCGGTGCTTTTTCATGATCGCATCGCAGACAGCGGCGACCGCCTCCTTCTGATAAGGGCGGTTCGTGATATCGTCATTGATCTCAATGGTGCCCAGAGGTTTCCGGCTCCTGCGGCGGTCCATACCAAGCTGCAGCTCCTTTTTCGTGAAAAATCCGGACACCCGTCTTCTAGGATATTGATCGTAGTCATCGGCAAACTCGATTTCGAATCCGTTTGTGGTAAAAATAAATGGGCGCTGACGGTACTGATCTTCCAGACAGTCCGCGTATAATTTTGCCTGACGGCTGCCGGCGATCAAATCCGCACCTGTCTTTTTCGCCTCGATCACCGCCAAAGGCAGGCCGTTGTCACCGAACAGGACGTAATCCGCATAGCCTGTCCCTGTGGGAGTCGGCATTCCCGAAACCTCTACCTCTTCCCTGCAGTCATTTCCAATCCTCCATCCTGCTTCCATCAGCTCCATGTCTATATATTTTCTGCGTGTCTGGGCCTCTGTAAGCGCATCCACCTGGAAGGTATTTGCCGTGGTATTTTTCTCCCTCAGCTTCGTCATTTCCGCCCGCAGGGATTCATTTTCCAGACGGATCTCTTCCAGTTTTTTGTCCTTGCTGCCAAGCTTCTCGTAAAGCTCCTGCAGTTCTTCCGGGCGGGGCTGCGGCGCACTGTCGGACACCCCGGGATATGCGGGTTCCAGAATAGACTCATCGTACAGTATGTCTTCGTAATTCAGATATTGGGTGGAATAGCAGTATTCGATCCATTTGCAAAATTCGAATAGATTGCGCAGAGACAGAACCGCATCGTCGCGCTTGATGTTGTGGTTCGTGTGGACGGCGGTGTTTCCAAGCTTGACCGTGTATTTCAGCATCGGGAACAGACGGGGTTCCAGGATATCATGGAAGGTTTCCTCGTGGATCAGAGCCGACAGGTTGTCCCGGTAGGGCAGCTTTAAGTCATCGTCGCTGATGTAGACCCAGCGCACCGCAAGCTCCAGGGCGCGCCTGGAAAGGATGGCAGAGGTAGCCGGGGAAATCACCAGACTTTTTTCTGCTTCGATGGCTTGGGCTGAGAAAGAGGAAAATGCGGGGTTTTCGGTTAGGAAATCGAAGTTGGTGGACATTTTTTGGGGGACCTCCTGTTCTTTGGTGGTGAATTGTCTTATATAATAAATTTGGGGGTTAAATTGCGTCAAATCTCAATTTGTCTACTTGGTGGACAAAACCAGAAAATTCTTCTTGTTTCTCTATTGGCGGAACTATTACTTTCAGTTCACTCAAAATTTTTAAATTTATATTTTTCTGTGCAGACTCCGGCGCCTGTGATTCTAAAATCTTTTGAAAAAATGAAAACCAATAATGAATAAATACATTGTTTGCCTTTTCATTTGCATTAAATCCTACAATACTATCGGGGAAACACGCGTCAAATCCAAGTATCGCAGTTTTTGCAATATTTGCCGCTATAGTAATACATAAGGTTCCTTTTTTCCACATCTTACTTTGTTGGTATCCTAATTCTGAATATGTGTTTACATATGACGTTATATACAAATTAGCTGCCGCAACTTCACCTGTCTGTATCAAAGGGTAGGAACCGCCTAATAATTCAGGAGCATTTCTTGGTCTATGCTTCGAACCCCCCCTACCAAACTCGCCTAGTTTTGGAAGCGTTGTCTCCGGAAAAGAAAATGAATTATTAACTGGATCCCCAAACATCTCCACAAATCGGGATTTGAATCGTTTATGCCATATACTTTCTATGAGATGATTTTACATTATTCTGATTAACCATAGCATACTGCATCGTAGTGTCAATTTGCTGGTGTCCAAGCAATTTCTGAACCTGTTCAATAGGCATCCCTTTGTCGATGGCCCTTGTTGCCATTGTTCGGCGAAACTTATGGGGATGAATATTGTTTATCTGCAGCTGCCTTCCTAATTCCCGTATTCTTGTTTCCACGCCACTAATCTGTAATCTCTGATATGGAGCATTCAGGGAAACAAATAAAGCCGGATCCTGGTCACACCTTTCTTTCAGGTAACTTTGAATGTGCAGTTTCGTTCTTGCATCAAAGTACACTTTACGTTCCTTATCTCCTTTTCCATAAACAACACATTCTCTCTCTTCAAAATCCAAATCATCGATATTCAAATTTACCAGCTCTCCAACTCGCATCCCTGTAGAAACGAGTATATCTATCATTGCAAGATCTCGCTTCTCACAGCACCCATCCCGCAGTTGTTCCAGAGTTTCATCTGAAATCACCTCTTTGACCAATTTCTTGGTCTTCACTTTATGAATCCTGCGTATAGGGCTTTTCAAAATATAATCCTCTTCTTCAAGCCATGAAAAAAAGCTGGATAAATTTCTGCGAATATTATCTATCGTCACTTTTCCGCAATTGTTTATGCCTTGATATTGTACCAAATATTCTCTCAATACTTCTGTTGTCATCCTCCGTATCGGCACATCTATCTTTTCCAGCATCGTCTTAATCGTACTCTTATAGTATTCTATCGTTCTCTCCGAACATCCCTCTATCCGTTTTGCTGTCAGAAACATATCCATATATGAAATATTATCATTTTTCTCCGATTCGGAATAGGATGCTGTCAGCCTTGTTATAAGAACCTCCTGCAATTTTTTCATCTGGGCGATATCAAGCACATCAGACATATCATTAATAATATTATAAATCTGGTTCTCCATTTGAACATGCTCCTTTTTCATAGGAGTATATCAAATATTAAGCCTCTTTGACATTTGTTTTGAATAATTTAGCAGAAACCTATACTGCTTCCATATTCTGCAATCTTAGTATATCAGTTAAAATTATGCCGTAAGTATCTGTCCTTCTTTATAACAGGCAGCAATATAATCCCGAGATTGATAATATAAGTCTGAGTTAAAATTCATGATATAGTCTGTAATCCAGGAATGGTAAATCTCAAAAATACCTTCTATGACATCATTTTCTTCAAAGATATCTTCTATAAGCCGCTCAAACACTTCGCCGATATCCCAATAATCCGGAACCGTGTATTTGCAGGAAGCGATATTATCAAAGCTTCCTGCTAAAATATGATTCCTAGTAATGAAATCATCCGCTACTTTTTCTATCGGTTCGCAATGGAAAATGTCTGCGTAATGATAGATTCTTGTAACGTCTTCCGTACCAAGACAGTCAACAATGTCTTGTCTTTTATTTTTTGTTGTTCTGCCTATAAACTCTATCAAACTGCATGTAAAAAACAATGCGCTGTTATTCTTATCCATATACTTTTTCCTCGCTGATAAATCGAATTGTCTGTAAGGCTGCGATTGTGTGGAAGCTGATCTGATGAGTAGGACGTTTGAATCTTGCCAGCTCCCAGAATGCGCTCCTGGATATTTTTCCATCCACAAATCCCTGTACATAATTAAAAATCGTGTCATTTGCCATTGGCCCCTCTACAATATCGTAGGTATGGGGATGTCCTGTCCGGCAGTTTGCGATAAAATCCAGCCATTCCTCCGTCATTGTCTCGAAGCGGAGTATTTTTAAATTTTGATTTTCAGTGTATTCATATACGCTGATATAACCTGCTTCACCAAATCTTGTAGCCCAGCGAAGGGCCTGGTTTCGGATCATTGTACAGTAAAAACCATAGTAAAAATCTTTATGATATTTTGCGATTCTAATTTCCGGCTCTGATACAATTTGTGAACTTCCGTGGTATATCTCTATTTTTTTCATAGCTATTCCTCTATCCGAAATATTTTTGCATGAGGCTGTCAAAAAGCTGCTGGGTTTCAGCGAGAGATTTTTGGGTTACAAATCTCAATTTGTCTATCTGGTGGATGAAGGAGGCAAACTGCTCTTGAAGTTCTACTGGCGGCCTATACATCTCTATCTTTGACATTGCACTTAATACCAAATCACGATTGACAATCCCTTTTGTAAGTTTTTGCGATTGTGCATAGCAGTAGTCACAATTAAGCATATTTTCAAAGAAAATACCGTTTAGAACAGATTTATCAAATTTAAGAACCGCTAAGTGAACCCAATTGGCAAATTCTACATCAACATCAATCAACTTTGCTATTCCAGTTGTGCCACCCTTACTATAAAGTATATCTCCTTTTTCTGGACGACATTTTTTTATTGCATCATTGTAATCTTCATCAGATATATATTTTGCTGTGGAAAAATCAATATAACCATTAACTATATTTCTCACAGAAATAAAAGGATGTCCGCCATTCTCTTCTCCAATATCAGGCAACGATTTATGTGGACCATCTTTAATGTAATAGCATTCATCCCCCAATCTTGTTTTTTCCCATCCTAATGGATTTGTCGCAGGATCCCCAAACATTTCCACAAATCGGGATTTGATCAACTCATCATATTTCTTTAATTGCTCTTTTTCTACTTTAATGAGCATCTGGATTCTATTCAGTAACCTAACAACAGCTTTTTGTCCCTCAATTGTTCTTGACGGAATGAGCATTCTCCGCATTGCCGCTTGAGTAAGTTTCATTCGCGTTGCCCCATTGACCATTCCATCGACCTTATAAAACATCAATGAATAACATAAATAATCAACATCCATATCTGCTTTTGGTTTCAATACATGTGCATGATTATTTACCCAGCATTTTCCTGATACTTTATATGCTATAGGTCTCTTGTCTGATCCAAAATTCCCACCATCTTCAGCAAGCAATACAAGATCATCATCGAAAATATAATCTGCCACATAATCCTGAACCCCGTTTGCGCCATAATACGGATAAGGTCCCTTTTTTCTATCTTTTGCTGTAATAGGTACTCTCATTGAATCCAGTATTTCACAGCACTCTTCTAATTGCAACATTTTCATGATTCATCCTCACAAATCTGCATAATCACACCATTTTCTCTACAACTGTATCTAACTCATACAACATATCCGGATCAATATCAATACACTCAGAATTATCCCTCATACCAGATACATCCCACGCCAAAGTACCGTTCATAATTGTACAAGAACTTTTAAAGAAACCAATCTCTCTCAATGCAGCAAATACTTCTTTCTCCAATAATGGCTTTACATCATAGCATATAATTTTACCATCTTCAAAATAGACATATACCGTATGTTCCTCTGTTGGAACTACTTGTACAATTTTAGGAAATATAAGCATCTTCCGTTCTATTCCCTCCTGCCAGATTTTTCATCCGGCAGTTCCCACATTTTTCTTTTCATTGATTTTTGACACTAACTGGCTGTCATCTCACTCCTGCTCCTCACTCAGCATCTTCCGCAATTCCGCCATCCCTTTTTGTATCTCTTCCTCTAACTTCTCAATCCGATCCAGTATCACTAGCGGCGGGTCATAATGCACCGCTTCGTACTCGATTTCCTTATACTTGTTGATCGACAGATCGTAGTCATTTCCCTGAATCTCCGCAAGATCGACAAAAAAGCTCTGCTCTGTCCGTTTCCGGTCTGATTCTTCTTCCCGGTTATGGTATCTGCGGATGATATCCGGGATATCGTTTTCCTGTACGGGCTGGCGTTTATCATCGAGAGAGCGTCCGTCCGCTTTCATATCGTAAAACCAGACCTTCTCCGTTCCGCCTGCTCCGGTCTTGGTAAATACCAGCACAGCCGTAGACACGCCCGCATAGGGTTTGAATACTCCCGACGGCATGGAGATCACGGCCTCCAATCTGTGATTGTCTACCAGCTCCTTCCGAATCTGTTTATGCGCCTTACTGCTTCCGAACAAAACACCGTCAGGCACAATGACCGCTGCCCGTCCTCCATTTTTTAGGATTCGGAGAAATAGCGCAAGGAACAGTAATTCTGTCTTTTTTGTTTTACTCACTTTCAGCAGGTCCGCAGACACGCCTTCGTAATCCAGACTGCCCTTGAAAGGAGGATTTGCCAGTACCAGTGTATATCTCTCAATATCGGTATTATTTTCCGACAGGCTGTCACGGTACGCAATCTGTGGATTATCCACGCCGTGGAGGAGCATGTTCATCGCCCCAATGCGCAGCATCGTCCGGTCCATATCAAAGCCGAAAAACATATCCTCATGAAAATGTCTGTTTAATTCCGCATCGAAAAACAGCCCTTCTTCATGTTCCCGCAGATAGGTCTGCGCCTCTACCAGAAATCCCGCGGAACCCATAGCCGGGTCACAGATCCGGTCCGTTGGATTCGGCCTGACCAGTTCCACCATCATCTTGATGATATGCCGCGGAGTCCGGAACTGACCGTTGGTACCTGCCGTAGCCACTTTGGACAGAAGGTATTCATACAGATCGCCCTTACTGTCTGAGTCTCCCAAATCCAGTGCATCAATCCCGTCAATCAGTTTTGTCAGCATGGCCGGGGTGGGTACTTTAAAAATCGCGTCGCCCATATATTTGCTGTATGCGGAATCGCCGTCCTGATGCAGATTTTTGATAAATGGAAATACACCGTTCAAAACGATGTTGTAAATCTCCTGCGCGTCTCCCAGATTCTTGAACCTGCTCCAGCGATACTCCTGGCAGTCCGGCGGAAACATCCCCTGAAATTCCACTCCGAGAAAACCGGCTTCGTTTTCTTTTGTTGTTTCCACGTCATCCAGCTGCCTGATAAAAAGCAGATAGGTAAACTGTTCGATTACCTCCAAAGGATTCGTGATCCCGCCGGTCCAGAAAACCTCCCATATTTTATCGACTTTGTTCTTTAATTCACCTGTGATCATCTTTTCTTCTGTTCCTTTTCAGTATTTTAATCAGTTTCAGCCGTTGTATTCCTCACTTTGTTCCGATATAGATGAACCGTTGTGTATATCACTCTATAAATCATTTATCACGTTTTACATATATAATTTCATCAACCTCTGTCATCTTTCTGAATTTCCATATATGATTTCTTTCCGATTTATCAATTGGATGCCCTTGGGTATATTTTACCAGAACCGGCGAATATTTCAACAATTTTCATAGTCATGCCACAGCAGTGTTTTGCGGCATCGTGCACCCGGCTGCACGGCATCCGCCCAGTAAAATAATGTCTGCTGGCATCCAGTCCGTCCTAAACAAGCGTCGCCGGCGCTTAGGACCGCTGGCAGGCACAACCAAAAAAGAGCTGCTATGGTCATAACACCTCCATAACAGCTCTTTGTAATACATCCTGTTGATTCAATTTTGACCTCATCCTATCAAAACTTTTTTCCCTTCAAATGCGAATCCATACTTCCGGATCCGCTCCTTCGGGATACCCTTTGCTTCCAGCGCGGCCGTATATTTCTTCCGGTCAATCTGATCCAGCGCCTCCTGCACCGTATCCGCAAGCGCATTTTCCTCATCCGGATCATGCACCTTAAATTCCAGTATGACGGCATCATCCGTGTCCGAAAGAGGCTCCAGCATCACATCGTATCTTCCGAATCCGCTTTCGCGGTTGGATGTAATGGTGTATCGATCCCCCAGGTCCACCAGCAGGCCGAGAACAAAACCGTGATAAAAGCGTTCGGGTTCTGTTGCTTCGGACGGATGTTTTCCGGTATCGAAGTAACTGAAGGTGGTAAAGGCAACCCGGTTCATATACACATTCATCGCCTTTTTATCATCTAGCAATAGCGCCTTGATAAAATGATTATAAGCAGATGTAAAATCCGAGAACCAGTCCTCTACCATCTGTTCAAACATCAGTGACACTTCACGATTTGTTAATGCAAGCTCATAAATAATCCGGTCTCTTTTGTCCATGCTCCAATGCTTCACACGCAGATAACCGCTCGCAAGCAGCAGGCTCCAGACCGCACTTTCTTTGCGCCCTAACTGACTGAATAGGATCTGCTCGTCAATCTGTGTGCGAAGCACCTTTCCAGACAGAAGATCCTCCATCACCATTTTTGTATCCGCACTTCCCTCACGGATCAGCTTTCCGACCAGACTGTTGCTGCTGGTATTTGCCCAATAGGGAGCGAATTTTTCAAATTTCAGGTAATTTATGATGGACCAGGGATTGTAGATATCTGTCTTATTTCCAAAGGTAAATCCATCATACCATCTTCTGACATCGTCCTTTTTATCTGACAGCCCATATTCCTCCAGAGCATGCCAGACCTCCTGCTGGGTAAATCCAAAACTGTCCGCATATAGATTTGAGGTGGTTGTCACTACCGTCAGATTATTCAGATCAGAAAAAATTGACTCCTTGCTGACTCTGGTAATTCCTGTCATCATGGCTTTGGCAAGGAACGGATTCGTTTTAAATGTAGAATTAAACAGGCCGCGGATAAAAGAAACCATTTCATCCCAGTAGCCATACACATAGGCTTCCTGCATCGGGGTATCGTATTCGTCCAGCAGGATGATCACTTTTTTCCCGTAATAGCGCATCAGATAATCAGACAATGCCTTCAGGGAATTGGCAGCCAGATAATTTTCCATCTCGGCTGAAATGTTATTGTATCCTTTGCTTTCATCTTCATTCAGACGGCCGCTTTCCAAAAGGAAATCATATTTGTTGAACAAATTTCTTATAATCTGACAGATGCTTTTTCTTGCATCCGGGAATGTAGTTTCTTTTACATCAGCGAAGCTTAGGAAGATGACCGGATAGGTTCCCTGCAGCTCCCTGTATTTTTCTTCCTTCCAGATTGAGAGATTTTGAAACAGATCGCTCCTTCCGGAATATTCAATAGAGAAAAAATGTTCTGTCATATCCAGATTCAAAGTTTTTCCAAAACGCCTGGGGCGGGTAATTAAAGTGACTTCATCCCCACTTTCCCACCACTCTTTGATAAAATTCGTTTTATCAATATAGAAATAATCATTTGTGATCAATTTTTCAAAATTCTGGTGGCCGATTCCGACGGTCCTTGCCATGGCTGCCCCTCCCCGCTTTTCTAGTTTACTGACCGTATTATATTTAAATTAATTTTACTGCCATTATTTACCGCCTTATAATATACTAAAAAGAAATGGCGGTGGATGGTATGGCAAGACCTAAAACATATATTATTAAGCTTAGTGATGATGAAAGGACTACTCTTCAAAAAACAATCAAAAATATCCTTCTTCAACAGCACTGGTAAGAAATCTCGATGCCTCAGCTTTCTCTTTTTTCCCCATCCAAATATTTTTCAAATATCTGAAATTAGATATGCCTTCAATTTTGCGAACAATCTTGTTTTTGTGAATTGATATTTTGCTCTCATTCCCGGTCAATCCGTTTTAATAACTTTCCAGTAAATACCCGGTTAAAAAAGTGAATCACCGGTCCCAGCCCAAATGCCGTTACCAAAGTGCCGATTCCCACAACGCCGCCTGCAAGATAACAGATCAGAACGCAGACTACATCATTGGATATTCTGTGCCAGAAATACGGAATCTTCGGCCATTCTTCGGCCATAATCAGGGAAAGACTGTCATACGGTGCAATGCCCTCGTCTGACATCTGGTACATCGACAGTCCCAGACAGCAAATCAAGACACCGATGCATAATGCAAGCAGTCTTGCCGTCAAAGCGGTCAGTTCCAGTCCCAAAAAATTTGTAAAAATATTATAAAAGAAGGAACAGATATACGCCAGAAAGATAGCATTCACCGCTGTACCGGCTCCCAGAAATTTTCTTCCAAATAGAATCTCCACAATCAGCAATACAATGTTTAATAGTAACTGAAAATTTCCATACATCATTCCAAGCTGCTCTGCAACCGCCATGTTCATTCCGTTGAATGGATCAGTTCCAAAGCCTGCCAGTTTAAAAATTGCAACGCCCATACCGGCAAAAATGTTTCCGATGCACATCACCAAAAAATGTTTCCAGTTGATATTTTTGAAATACTCTCTCATAATTCGTACTTACTTCCCTACGCTTTCCTCTCTAATTTTGCAGCAGTCTCTTTCATGGATATTTTAAACACCTTAACACTGAAAAGCAACTCAGATTTTTTCTATTGATCTGTTTCACCCCGCCAGCACCAGCAGCAGATACACCAGCGTCGCCAGAAGCCCCACGCAGAACAAGATCAGTCCGTAGGAAAGGCTTCGCCCGATCAGGCTTGTATTTTCCTTAAAGCTGGTATACGCCAGCGCATACTGATGCGTATAGTCCTTCTCATCCGGCCGTTCCCGCCAGGCAGTTTTATTTAAGATCCCCACGATCCCATTTACAAAGCTTCCCAGCCGGTACGTGAGCGCATTTCCTTCCAGCAGCTCCTGGGGCTGAGGGCTGTCTTTATAGATCGTCTTGCGCAGGAATACCACGATGGTGTCAACCAGCGTATCGAAAAAGCTGGCTTCCACACTTCCTGCGATGGGCAGGATCTTCGCAATAAAATCCACTGCATGGTCCAGAACAAAGCATACCGCGCCGCAGACCGAAGGAACCACTCTCAGCAGGATCGGCCGGTACAGGTAATCCTCCAGGTCCAGCACCTTTGGCCAGTAATCGGCATAGGCCGTTTCCCCATTTTCATCCTTCTGCAGCATCCAGAGCCTGACCATCACCAGATATACCGCCGCGCCGATCGCAATAGAAGTCAGCCCGCCTTTCAGGTTTATGAAACTAAAGTAAGAAACTTCATGAATATGCTCCAGCCCAAAGAAATCTTTCACGAACCCCGCCGCCTTGTCCATAGTCAGATGTGGAAGGATCCCCATCACCGGAAACAGCGCTGCACTGGCCGTCAGCGCGAAGGCGCTTTTTCGGTTCATATAGTTCCCGCCCATGGCGTCATACCTGGCCTGCACCTCCGGATCACGGTTCTTCTCCACAAACACCGCAAAAAACAATTTGCACATATACGCCGCAGTGAATCCGCCGCTGACCAGAAATACCCATTCGATCAGCTTCATGTCCGCCGCCCCTAAAAGGACCGGCATGACCGCTCCTTCTTTCAGCAGCTCGATATATTCTACGATGCTTTCATGGATCAGCGTTTTGCTCACATACCCGGAAAAGAGCGGAACCCCGCCGATTCCCAGCGCACCGCACAGATAGATCCCCATCAGAAGCGGCTTCTTTCTTCCGAATCCCCGGATGTCATTCAGATCCAGCTTATGCAGATTCATATAAATGACTCCCGCCGTCATGAAGAGCACCAGCTTGAACAGCGAATGATTCATCATATGGAGGAAGCTTCCCTGGACTGCCAGCGCATTTTCCTCTCCCAGAAGCCCCTGCATCCCGATGCCTGTCAGGATAAATCCGATCTGAGATACCGAGGAGCATGCCAGCGTCCGCTTGAAGTCAATGGAGAACAGGGCAAGCACCGCCCCCGCTGTCATGGTCAGGACGCCTGTCAGCAGCACGAAGGTCCCCCACACTCCGTCATGGAACAAAATCTGACAGGAGATCACAAGGATGCCGAACACACCGGTCTTGGTCAAAATTCCGGACAGCAGCGCGCTGGCCGGGGCCGGAGCCACCGGATGTGCCTTCGGCAGCCAGATATGGAGGGGAAATGCCCCCGCCTTCGCTCCGAATCCGAAGAACAGGCAGATAGCCGCAGGATATACATTTTTTCCCCGGCAGGCATCATAGAGCTCGCAGATCGTCAGGGTTCCTGCCTGTTGGTACAGCAGGAAGAGTCCCATCAGCATGACCAGGCCGCCGATCACTGCCACCGCCAGGTACGTGGCCGCCGCCCGCAGAGATTCTTTCCGCTCATCCTGTGCCACCCAGACATAGGACGCCAGAGACATCACCTCAAAGAAAATAAAGGTAGTATACAGATCCGCGGAGAGAAAGACCGCCTGCGTCGCCCCCAGCGTTATCAGCTGAAACAGATAATACCGGTTCCGGTTCCGATAGTGTGCAAAATATTCTTCCGAAAACAGGCTCGTCATCATCCACATAAAAGCGGCGATCGCACCGTATAGTGTCCGGAAACCATCTGCTGTAAAATGCAGGCCGAACCCGCAGACACCGGGAACAGTATACGAACCTCCTGCCGCACCGTACTGCACTGCGATCACCGCCGTCAGGATAAATTCCGCGATCGCTGTCAGACTCACAGCGTGATCCCGGAGTTTCTTGTTTTTTCTTCCGATCAGATAAGAAGCAATACCAGCAGCCATTGGAAAAAATACAGCCGCGGCAAGCGCTATCCTTTCTTGTTCCATCGTGCCGTACCTCCTCTATTATAAATTCATACCCGCGATATCCTGCAAAAAGCAGATCAGCGGATCCGAACACAGCCCAACCGCGATCACTGCCGCCGCAAAGCAGACCAGCGGAAAGCACATCTTCCAGCCGGGGTCCTTGATCCCTTCCGTACTCCTGCTGTCAAAATCCCTTCCCGGGAAAAATGCCCGGATCACGATCGACATCATATAGATCGCAGTCAGCAGTGCAGAGATCAGAAGGCATCCAATCCCGAAATATGCCATCATATTTTCACTTTCCACCGCCGCCTCCGCCAGATTCCATTTGCTGATAAATCCAGCCAGTCCCGGGACTCCCATCAGCCCCAGTGCCGAAACGGTAAAGCAGCCGAATACCACCGGCATCTTTCGTCCAAACCCATTCAGTTCATAAATATATTTCTTATCCGTCTGATGCATGATGGCGCCTGCGCAGAGGAAGGAGCCAATCTTCATAAACGCGTGGCACACCATATGCGCCATGGCCCCCACCATGCCTGCCGGGGTCATCATCGACGCGCCCAGGATGATGTAGGACAGGTTGCTGACCGTAGAATAAGCCAGCCGCCGCTTGATATGCTGCTCCTTCACCGCCCGGCTGCAGCCGTAGACAATCGTAAACATAGCAAATCCCATGACAATCGGCTGAACCCATGTTCCCTTCAGAAACTCCGCTCCAAAGCTGTAATAGGTCAGACGCAGGATGGCAAATACACCAGACTTCACCACCGCAACTGCATGAAGCAGCGCCGTAACAGGCGTAGGAGCCACACCGGCCTGGGGAAGCCAGGCGCTCATCGGAAAGATGGCCGCTTTCACGCCGAAGCCGAAGAATGCCAGCAGATACACAAATAAAAGCCGATTGGTCTCCCCGCCGATCATTGCCGGATTCAATACCCCGCCCAGGGTAAATTCCATAGTATCTCCATAGACCATCAGAAAGACAATGGCGATCAGGGCAAACGCGGCCCCGCCCAGTGACATGTACAGATACTGCCGAACCGCAAGGATGGCCTCACGCACCAGCGTATGCAGGATCAGCGGCACCGTCACCAGTGTCAGAAGCTCATAAAACAGATACATACTGAGCATGTCCGATGCAAACGCCACACCCAGCGTCACCCCGTAGGTCATACTATAAAACATGAAAAAGATTTTTTCGTGCCCTTCATGCTCCATATACTCAAAGGAATAAAGCATGGCAAAGGGCCAGAGGATGGATACCAGTCCCCCGAAGAGCATAGCCAGACCGTCAATCCGGAAGGAAATCGAAAGCCCCCGCACAAAGTAGACCAGATGCAGCGTTTCCGTAGTTCCATGGGCCAGGGCCGAGAGGACAATGGCCGAGGTCGCGATCGTCAGCACTTCCAGATAGACCAGCATTCCCTTTCTGGAATGGAACGGAAGCACCGGCGTAAGGGCGCCCCCCAGTATCGGAAGCAGAATGGCCGCCACGATCCAATATTGACTCATCACACATTCCCTCCTTGTTATATAATAAGGTATTGCGCCCCGCGCTTACATTCGGGGCATGTCACAGGAAGACACTTTTAAAATCCTTCGCACTTGCCTTCCTCTCTCCTCTAAAATACTGTCTCTATGACTGCGTTCAGATACTGTGTCAGCGGATTTGGAAACACGCCCAGAAATACGGAAAGCCCGGCCAGTACAAGCAAAGGAATGACCATCACTCCCGCCGGTTCCTTTTTCTGCAGCCCTTCATAATCATAATCCGCGCCCGGCAGAAAGCCCCGGATCGTAATCGGCAACAGATATCCCGCCGTCAGCAGGGCGCTCACCAGGAGGACCACCGGTCCCAGCCAGGAAAAGATCGGGATGCCGGATTCCAGCGAACCTCCGGCCAGATACCATTTGCTGATAAATCCGCTGGCCGGCGGAATACCCACCAGCGCCAGGGACGCGAAGGTATAGCACCAGATCGTCACCGGCATTTCCTTGCCAATCCCGGTCAGCTCATCTACCCGGGTCCTTCCGGTTTTATAAATGACCGCGCCCGCGCTCAGAAACAGGCAGGACTTGATGCAGGCATGAAAGACCACATGGAGCAGGGATCCGGTCATTGCTTCCGGATTTAATAACGCCAGTCCGAATAAAATGTAGGAAATCTGGCTCACCGTGGAATAGGCCAGCCGTTTTTTCATCACCTTTTCCCTGTAAGCCAGCATGGAGCCCATAAAGACCGTGATCAGTGTCAAAGTCAGCCAGGCGGTCTGCACCCAGGTCCCCCGGATTACTTCCGGTCCCACTACATAGAAGATCACGCGGACGATCCCAAGCACTCCCATCTTCACGACCAGACCCGACAGCACGGCACTAGCCGGGGCAGGCGCCACCGGATGGGCCGTGGGAAGCCACGCGTGCATGGGGAACATCCCGGCCTTCACGCCGAATCCCAGGATCATCAGAAATACCACCGTCAGCATCAGAGCGGAATGTCCGCCCGCCGCCTCCAGTCCGCTTCCCCCTGCGGTAAAGTCCAGCGTCCCGGCATAGCGGTTCAGAAAATAGATTCCAAAGAGGACCAGGTAAGCGCCGCACAGGGAATAAAACAGGTACTTTAAGCCTGCCATGATAGCTTCCCTTGATTTGTTATGCATGATCAGGGGAAGGGTAGTCAGCGTCATCATTTCGTAAAACATATAATAAGTCACCAGATTTCCCGAAAAACACAGCGCCATCAGTACACCGTACACCAGAACATAGAATCCGAAATATCTCTTTTCTTCCTTTTCATGCTTCATATACTCACAGGAAAAAATGCCTGCCATCAGCCATACTACCGTGATCACCGCGGCAAACACCCGTCCAAGCGGATCCGCATGGAAATACACCTCCAGGCTGCCGCCGAACCGCAGAAGATGCAGCTCTGCCTCCCCCCCTGCGGCCACCGCGATGGCACAGAGCATGGAGGCCGCCAGCGAAAGAAAGGATACGCCCAGCAGGAGGTTCCGTTTTTTCAGCCCGGGAAAAAACAGGATCAAAACACCGCAGGCAATCGGCAGAAAGACTGCCAAGATCAGCCAGATATTGAAGTTCATGTATGCGTCTCCTTCCTTATATAAAGTGAATCAGTCCGGTTTCGATAATGCCTATGATCGGCTCCGACATCATTCCCAGCGCCAGGTTGATGAGGATAAACAGGACGATCGTAATTGTATACAGCCTCTGCTGCCCCGCCGCCATCTTAAAATACCCTTTTTCTGCTTCCACTTCCCGCTTCTCCGGCACGTAGATCCTAACCACGGTTTTCAGGAAATAAATGGCGTTCAAAATGGTACTGACAGCCAGAACGATCAGCGTGGGCATCATTTTATGGGTGGGATGCATGACCGCCGCCTCCGCAAACAGCAGCTTGCTCACGAATCCGGAAAACAGCGGGATTCCCACCATGGACATTGCCCCTACGGAAAATCCCACGCCCGCCACCTTGTTGCGGTAGGCGGAGCCGGTCAGGTCGAAGAAGTTCCTGCTTCCCGCCGACACGTCGGTCAGTCCGATAGCGGAGACAAAGAGCAGGGATTTCGTCGCCGCATGGGCCAGGATATGGAAAATACTTGCCACCATTCCTTCCGTCGTCCCCAGGCCGAAGCCCATATAAATATATCCGATCTGCGCGACCGAAGAAAATGCGATCATCCGCCGGATGTCCTTTTCCCATATGGCGCTGATGGAACCGAAGATCATGCCGCTCAGCCCGAACAGGAACAGCACATTCGGGATCTTGCTCCCGCAGATGATCTCAAACCCTACCACGCGGTAGAATATTTTGATCAGCAGGAAAATGTATCCCTTGGATACCAGGCTGGACAGCATCGCAGCCGAAGATACCGTGGAATAGCCGTAAGCGTCTGGAAGCCAGGCATGGAACGGGAACAGCGCGCTCTTGATGGCCAGTCCCACCGTCACAAGCCCGATGGTGATGGTCAGCGGAATCTGATAGGTGCCCGCCGCCATGATCGCCGCCACGCTCTCCTTGATATTGGACATCAGAAGGTGCCCTGTCAGGTCATACAGCATGCAGATCCCCATCAGCAGCAGACCGGAACCCAGAAGGCTCATGATCATATACCGGACCGCCGCCTCGATGGTCCTTCCGTTCTGCCGGATCATGATCAGTCCGCAGGCCGCGATGGTGTTGATCTCCACAAACACATACGCCGTAAAAAGGTCGTTTGTATACACCAGGGCCAGCAGAGAGCTCAGCAGCAGATCCGTCAGGATATAATAAATATTGTGCTTCGTCACTTCCACTTCGTCGAACAATTTTTTACGCCCGCCCAGCATGGACAGCAGCATGATGATACAGAAAAACAGAGCCATCCCCGCTTCCATCGCCCCGGCGCGGATCTCATTTCCCCAGGGTGCGGGAAAATGTCCCATCATAAACGTGTAGCTTCCCCCCGTCCGCATCAGCCAGGCCAGGAGCCACGCGGAGGCAGCTCCGATCACCAGGATCACCGCCGCGTTCAGCCGTTTTGCCGCTTTTCCCGTAAGGATGGAGGACACGATCCCGGAAAACATGGACAGCATGATGGAGAAAAACGGTACATTTTGAACAAATGCCATTTAGATGCCCTCCTTTTTCAGCCGCGACGAGATTTCATCCAGATCCAGGGTGTGATACCGCTTGTACAGCCGCACCGTCAGAGACAGCATCAGCGCCGTCACGGAGACGGAGACCACGATACCGGTCAGGACCAGGCCGCTGGGGATCGGATTGATGTAGGCTTCCACCTCCTGCACTCCGTCCACCACGATAGGTGCAGTCCTGCCTTCAATATAACCCTTGATCGCCAGAAACAGATAGACTGCCGTGTCCATAATGTTCAGGCCGATGATTTTTTTGATCAGATTCTTCTGGAGCAGCAGATTCGCAAACCCGATTCCAAACAGAATCATGGAGACAACTTCCCCCAGATTGGGGAGCAGATTGGAACCAAACATTTTTCAGAATCCTCCTTTTCGAAACAGTGCAAAAAATGCATACATCTTTCAGAATCCTCCTTTTCGGAACAGCGCAAAGAACGCGTACATCGTACATGCGACCACCAGGCCGACGCAGATGTTCAAGGGCAGGATCAGGCCGCTGCTGATGATCGCTCCCGGCGTTCCCAGCGGGATCCCGCTCTCCAGATGATGCGCTCCGGTATAAAAGGAATAGCTTTTTGCCAGGCAGTAAAAGAGCAGCGCCCCGAAGCTGACCGCCTTATAGGTCTTTTCCGTAAAAAACCGCTCTGTCTTCTCGAACCCAAATGCGTTCAGGTACAGGATCAGCCCTGCCCCTATGATGGCCCCGCCGGAAAATCCTCCTCCCGGCGAAAGATGTCCGTTCAGAATGATATAAATGCCGAAGAGCATGATGATAGGCACCAGGATCCTGGCTGCCATCTGCAGGATCGCGTCTTTCTTTGGTTCATAAAAGCTGTCTCTGCGCTCCTCGTCCTCCGCGCTGCCCTTTCCCTTCTTTTTGTCATTGCGCAGCAGGATCAGGACCGTACAGGTGGCGATAAAAAGCACATTGGATTCTCCAAAGGTGTCGAACGCACGGTAATCCAGGATCATGCCCGTCACGATATTGACGGCCCCCGTATCCTGCAGCCCGTCCTCGATATACTTTGCCGCAACCTCATTACTTGCCGGATTGCTGGCGGAGCCGATCGGCGGAAGGTAGGAAACCTCCACGATCAGGATCAGGACCAGGACCGTGCAGCAGAGCACGGCCGCCATTTTATAAAAACGCTGAAAAAAACGATATACCTTGTTATGCTCCGTATCATAGGTCCGCGTCATCACCTCGTCCAGATCATGCTCATACCGTTCCAGCTGCTTGCGGTCCGGTTTGTATTCCTCCCGCGGGATCACTTCCATATTATCCAGATAAAGGTCCTTTTCCCCGCTGAGCCAGTGCTTCATACGGACGATCCGCTGACGTTTGTATTCTTCCTCGGATATTTTTCTACTCATCGGTTTCCTCGTCCTCCTCTCCAAGGGCATGGATCTTCTTCAATGTGACAAAGAACAGCACGCTGGTCACTCCGGCCCCCACTGCCGCTTCCGTAATGGCAAGATCCGGGGATTCCAGAAGGATCCAGATGATCGACATGACCAGGCTGTACGACATGAAGATCAGGATGGAATTTAAAAGGTTTCTGGAAAAGCTCACAGAGATGGCACAGATGACCAGAAAGCCCATCAGGATATATTCAAATACCGCCATTACGTTTCCTCCTCTGCTTTGTGCTGGATTGCTTTGTCGTGATTCGCTCTGGTTTGATCCATGCTTCCCTGGTTCGACTTGCCGTGATCCGTTTGATCTTGATCCGCATAGATGATCTCCCTCTGATCCTCATCCCAGAGGTGCTCCATGATTCCTTCCTCCAGTTCACAGCACCGTTCCAGATGCGGATTGGTAGTCGCTTCCAGACGTGCGATCAGGTGGGAGGATACCGGAGAGGCATTCCACAAAAACACGATGATCAGCGCCATTTTCAGAGATGCGAAATTCCATCCCGACAGGATGATCAGGCCCACCAGTGAAATGCCGATGCCCAGCGTATCTCCCATTGCCGCCGCATGCATCCGGTTCAGGACATAATTAAATTTAAAGACGCCGAAAACCTGCACGGCAAAAACGCCGAGTCCTGCAAGCAAAAACGCAACTCCGAGTGTAAACTGCAGCCATTCGATGAGGATCATGGTGTGTCACTCCTTTCCTGTTCATTTCTTTTTGTGTATTTGTTTGTTACTTCTTCTGTTCCCGCTTCTTTTGATCTTGTCTCATCCGTTTTCATTTCTTTTATCCGGTTTTTCCCTGTTGATCCTTCCCGGATACTTTCAGCCTGTACAGCCTTTTGCTGCTGACGTTTTTTCTTGGCAAGCTTCTCCAGGTATACGCCGCTGTATATTTTCGTCAGCACTACCACCGCAAGAAAACTGATCATCGCATAGATCAGGCAGATATCCAGAAGATATCCCTCCCCCATATATACGGCAAGCATGGCGATCACGACCATGACAATGGTTCCCATCATATTCACCGCCACGACCCGGTCGGCGATCGTCGGGCCTTTGATGGCGCGGATCAGACAGAAAAGCAGAAGGATCGCAAGGAATATGAAAATGGATATAAAAATCCAGGAATGCTCCATAATGATCCGCATATCACTCACCAATCCTTTCCAGCTTCTCCAGCATTTTCACAAACACAGAATCTTCCATCCCCTCTGACAGGGACTTGTCCAGGCAGTGTACCACGCACTCGTCCTCATCCATAGACACCGTAATCGTTCCCGGTGTCAGGGTGATCGAATTGGCCAGAAGCACCCTGCAGAATTTGGATTTCAGATTTGTATGGACGCGCACCATCACCGGCTCCACCACCTCACTGTCGGAAGTGATCAGGCGGATCACCGCCACGTTCGCCTTGACGATCTCCATGACCAGTACGAAGATATAGCGCAGAAGCCAGACGTTCCTTTTGTACAGAAGGATCTCCTGTTTCAGGCTGTAATCCATAAATCTGCAGATAAACGCAAACATGAAAAGGACAATCACTGCGCCGATCACGGCAATCTCCGCAGTAATTGTCCCGTTAAATATGATCCATACACAAAAAAACAGCAACAGCATGATCTTCTCTCCCTTGCGCAGCAGACCGGCCTGCTGCCTTGAATACTGTTGTCTATTATAACAGACTTTTCGACTTTTTTCAGATTTTTTTTATAACTTTTTATTTCTTTACAGATTCTTAGTTACTGTTCACACCCTTTGGGTGCTCCAGTAACAGTAGCCAGCCCATTTTAAGTCGCCTTCGGCGGTCCTAAGCGCCAGCGACGCTTGTTTAAGACGGACCGGAACGGAGTGTAGACGGGCTGGATATTATGGCAAATGTTACTTTATTGGCCGGACGCCGTGCAGCAGGGTGCACGACGCCGTGTGAACAGTAACGATGCTCAGGCCAAAATAGAATATAATTCTCAGCAATACCGGAGCCTCTCGACCACGCTCCTTGCGCAAATTTTCTTATAAAATACCAGCGGCGCCGCCGAGGCTGCCAGCAGCAGGGGAGGCAGGCACACCGCCACCGGGACAAAAGTAAAATGATACGCAAATGCCCATTGGTTCCGGATGGTCGCATCCTGGCAGATCAGCCAGCACAGCAGGTTGCCTGCCGTGACAGCCAGGGCCGCGGCGCTTCCGATGTATGCCGTGCTCTCCCAGATCAGCATCTGCTTCATCTGCCTGCCGCCCATGCCCACGGCGCTGAGCATAGCGAGCTCTTTCTGCCTTGTCAGGATTCCTGTGACCACGATATTGATAAAATTCAGGATTCCGATTGCCCCGAGGACCAGGCTCAGGCTTCCGCCGATCACTGTAAATGCCTGCTTCGTTTTCTGAAATTCTTCTTTCAGCGTTTCGAAGGAAATACAGACCATGCCGGATTTTTCCATCCAGTCTGCCGTGATCTTTTCTGCCTCGTCCCGATGAGATGTTTCCACATCGTAGACTACGCTTAAGGGCTGCTTCTCACCATACAGCTCCGCAAATTCCTGTTCCGGCAGGATCACATCAATCCCTATATCGATGGATATGCGCGCGGTCAGGGTATAGGGAAGTGCTCCGATGGCCATTACCGTGTATTCCTTTTTCTGCCCTTCTTTTCCCTCCAGGATGATCTTATCTCCGGGCTGATACAGAGGCTCCGGCTTCACTCCTCCCCATGACGCGCCGTCGTTATAGATCACATATTTTCCCCTGGCCCATTTTTCCGCGTCAAATTCTCCTTCTGTATATACCGCATGCTCCATCAGCGATCCTGTGGCCGCATAAGCGTACAGGATCTCCTGCCCGGTTTCCAGATCGCAATTGGAAGCCCAGTCATTTCCCTGCTCATTTTCCCAGGCAAGCCGTTCCAGAGCGTGTTTTGAAAGGCAGATCTGTCCGAACCCGCAATATACCTTTTCAAATCTGGTCAGTCCCGGAATCCCTCTGACTGCTTCTTCAAATTCCCGTTCGACTCCCTCCAGGTTCTTGTCAGGACGTCCGGCTGCGGCCACCGTCCAGTCCGTCACTTCAAAATCTCCGTTGGTCTGCGTTTCCACATACCGCTCCAGGTCAAATCCGCTGGTGATGGTGTATGTGGCGTTCAAGAGGGTCATGCTTAAAAAGAGGGACAGGATCACCAGTACCGCCTTTTTCCCGTCGCGGCGCAGGTTTCGGAGGGCAAGGAGCACAGGCGCATCTTTTTGCTCTGCGGCTCTGCCGAAATTCAACGCCCCGGATTTTCTTTTCCGTGTCATTTTTCCATGAACTTTTTTCTTTTGTTTTTTTCCGCCCTTCTGCCGGATCTCGCCGGTGTAGCGCGCTGCTTCCACAGGGGAAACGGATGCCGCGATCTGTCCCGGTGAACGGAAGCTGATATATACGGTCAGCAGGCTGAACACTGCCGCCCCGGCAAGCACTGCCGGAGATACCGTATAATCCTCAAATTTGTTATCCGGCAGGAACAGCATCACTACATCGGGAAGGAGCAGATATCCCACGGCATACCCTGCCGCAAGTCCCGCAGGGATCCCTATGGCGGACAGCCCCATCGCCTGACGCAGAATGATCCGGCGGAGCTGCTTTCCGGAAGCCCCGATGGTCTTGAGCAGGCCGTAATACTGGATATCCTGGGTGACGGAGATGTAAAAAATATTGTAAATGATCAGGCAGCCGGAAACGAGGACCACCGCCAGAAAGATGACTGCGGTCAGGATCGTGTAGGCATCCACGCTGATCGACGAATATGCCGGATTGATCCCTCCCATTGTATCCTCCCGCAGTCCTGCCCGGGCGATCAGATCCGCAAGCTTCCCCTGAAGATTCCAGGTATTTGAAAAATCAATATCCACCATGACCGTTCCCTCATAAGGCACATTTTCTCCAAACGTGGTCATCAGTGTCGGCGCGATTTCCTCACTGTAGGATTTCGATACCCAGACCTCCTGTGCGGGCGCAACCGGATCTCCATCCCAGACGCCGCACAGAGTAAACGTATCTTCATGTACTGTCCCGTTCACCTCGACAGGAAATCGGATCTGCCTCCCAAGCTGAGCGGGCAGCCCCATTGCGTCCAGTACAAGACGCGGTACGGCAATCTCCATCTTCTCTTCCGGCATGTTTCCCTCCGTGGGAAATGCGCGGAATGACAGGGCCGAGTAATCTTCCCCGTAACGAACTTCCGTGTTGAGCTTTTGAAGGCTTTCGTGGGCTCCGGTCCCGGTCACGATGGAATATCCGATCTTCTCGTATCCTCCGGCCTCTTTCACCTTTTCATATTCCGGCATGGACAAAAACTTGATCGCTGCATGAGCCGTGCTTCCGGATGAACGCATCATGCTCTGCCGCGCCACCTCCAGAATCCCCCCGCCCACTGTGAACAGCGCGGAAAACAGGATCGCAGTCAGGATGATGGCTCCGACTGCAACGGCATTTCTCTGCCTGCTCTTCTTCATCTGCCGGCCTGCGAGCAGGCGGAGGGCTTCTTTATTTCTCACCTGAAACATGCGCCTGAGCCTCCTTTCCGCTGATGGTTCCGGCTTCTTCCCGGCCCGCAGCGCCGGTCTTGATCCGACCGTCCTCGATGCGGATGATACGGTCTGCCATTTGGGCGATCTCCGGATTGTGGGTGATCATCACCATGGTCTGCTGGAACCGCTG
This sequence comes from Lachnospiraceae bacterium M18-1, assembly GCA_000403295.2. Lineage (GTDB taxonomy): Bacteria > Bacillota > Clostridia > Lachnospirales > Lachnospiraceae > Schaedlerella. Next base: position 458,985 of record KE159611.1, read on the forward strand.
GTTGCCTGCCTTAAGAAATGCCATCACGTCCTGGCTGGTCTTGCTGTCCAGGTTGCCCGTCGGCTCATCCGCCAGTACGATGGACGGCTTACCTGCAAGCGCCCGGGCGATCGCCACCCTCTGCTGCTGGCCGCCGGAAAGCTGACCTGGAAACTGCTCCAGCTTTTCATCAATCTTTAAAAGGGTTACGATTTCCCGGCAATAGTCTTCGTCAATCGTTCCCCCATCCAGCAGCACAGGAAGAATGATGTTTTCCCGAACATTCAGCGTCTGCACCAGATTGTACTGCTGAAACACAAACCCGATGCTGCGCCTGCGGAATACCGCCAGTTCCTCATCATTCATACCGTTCAGCTCCTTCTCTCCTACCCGGACTGTTCCTTCTGTCGGGCTGTCCAGGCCTCCCAGCATGTGGAGCAGTGTGGACTTTCCGCTTCCGGAGGTGCCGACAATGGCGGCAAATTCCCCATAGCACACGTCCAGGTCGATGCCGTCCAGCGCTTTTGTTACATTTTCCCCTGAGTAATAATATTTTTTCAGGCCCCGGGCCTTTAAAACAACAGATCTCATGACTGTCTCCTCCTGATCAAATATTGTGCCCGCCGGGAACTCACGCAGGATGATTTTTCATTCTGCGTAAGTTGACTGAAAGTGAACGAGACGTAACTGCTCACGGCCTGTCATCCAAGAATCCCTTCTTCTCTTCCTGAGCACATAATCAGTATAACAGGGAAATGTCACAATCTCCTCACAGCAATGTCACAGTTTTTCCAATATAGAGGCATTCACAAATTCTGCCCAGGAATACTGGTTCATAAATTCACCATGGTATGCATTGATTCCGTCTGCCGTACCGTTCAGCCACTGATAGTAGTCACATTCCACATTCTCTGTGACTAACGCCATCTTTCCCCTGCTGATCTCCACAATATCACCGCACTGCTTTTCCTCGAGTGTGGCTACCAGATCCTGACGCAGATCCCGGAAATATGACTCATGGGAATCCTCCTCCCATATGGCTGCTATGATCTCTTTATTGGTACAGGTTGACCCCCGGCGCAAAGTCAGATATGCCAGAATTTCTTTTGTTTTTCCATAACAGTTGCCGTAAATCCATCCGATGTATTGGGATTGATCAATAATAATTTCATATTCTTTCTCCTCATCAATTTTCTTTGATATAATTCGTTCCCAGCTTCGCCGGCATATTCAAATTTCTGCGGCATATCGTCAGTACAATAATAAGGATGTAAGGAAGCGCGTTAAAAAACTCTGTCGGCAGCATTCCGATCTGTGATGTTTTGGCAAATATCCCGAGTGCATCCGAAACTCCGAATGCAAGCCCAAAAAGCAGGCTTCCCACAGGTTTCCAATTTCCTAAAAAGCAGATACCGAATGCAATCCAGCCGCGTCCGGAGATGATCTCTGAATTATACATCCCCGCATTGCAGATACAGTAATAGGCCCCTCCGATACCGCCGAGGCATCCTGCCGCCGATACCGACAAAAAGCGTATCCTGCGTACATCGATTCCGATCACGTCCGCCGCCTCTGGATTTTCCCCGCAGGAACGAAGCGTCAGGCCCGCGGAGGTTCGGAATAATACAAAAGCCGTCACAAATACCAGGAGATACGTCAGATAGGAAATGATATTCTGTGAAAAAATAACAGGTCCTATCACTGGGATCTTAGAAAGCAGCGGGATTTCAAAAACCTTCATCGGCTCAATCTTGAGCGGCGTGGTCGGAGTCCCGAAGATCGCACGAAAGAAAAATTTACAAAATCCGGCCATTAAGATCGCGATCGCAGTACCCATCACGATCTGATGCTGGTTCATATACACCGTAGTCACACCGTAGAGCATCGCCACAAGCAGTCCGCAGATCATTGCCAGCAAAAAACCGGCTGTGTAGCTGCCTGTCATATATACGCCAATGAAACCACCCCAGGCGCCTGCTAAAAATATTCCCTCCACCGCGGTAACCATCATCCCGGTGCGTTCTGCAATAATTTCACCGACCGCGCCCAGGATCAGCGGCGTACTCATAAATACTGCCCTGGAAATAAGGCTGACAAACATATCCATAGATCAGGCCACCTCCTTATCTGCTGATTTCATTTTTTTCAAACGGTTTAATTCAATTTTCCTGCGGAAATAAAATGACATCAGTACAAACAGCATCACAAATCCCTGCATCAGGTCGATCACACTGGCCGGAGCCTCTGAAGCATGTCCCAGCGCCGTTCCTCCCACCTGCAGAAAACCGAACAGAAGCGCCGCAAAAATAATCCCGATCGGATGTGAATTGGCAAGGATCGCAATGCCCACTCCAAATGAGCTGATATCCACATCGAAATCCGGCAGCATCATATGCTGCATTCCATTGACCTCGATCAATCCGGTAAAACCGGCGATCGCACCTGAAATCGCAAAAGCAAGCATAAACTGTTTCTGCGGGTTGATGCCGGCCATCCCGGCAGCCTCTTTGTTAATACCGGTCACGCGGATCCGATATCCCAGTGTCGTCTTATAGAGGATAAACCACACCAGGACTGCGGCCAGGACTGCCAGTACGATTCCCCATGAGACGGAGGTTCCCGGAATCAGCTGTGGTATCCATACGGATTTATCCAGATAGTCTGTCTTGATGTAATTGTGTTTGGATTCCTGCAGTACAGTCCTCATAAGCCACAGGTTCAAATAAGTAAAGACATAAGTAGACATCATGCTGACCAAAAATTCATTTGCACCAAAGCGTGCCTTAAAGAATCCGATCATAAAACCGACCAGCGCGCCGGCCAGCGTACTTCCGATACCGGCAAGGAGTATGACTACAGCCCCCGGCAGATACCCGTATAATTTTAAGGAGATTGCTGCCGCCGTAATGCATCCCACATAAAACTGCCCCTGTACTCCGATGTTAAACAGATTGGCCTTATAGGTAAATGCGAATGCCAGCCCGGTCAAGATCAAAGGCGCTGTCTTTACCAGAATATTTCCCATAGAATAGCGTTCTGCAAATACCTCTGAGATCATGATCTTCATTGCCTCCAGCGGCTGCAGCCCAAACACAGGGAGAAAAGAAAAACTTAACGCCAGCCCCAGGATGATCGCCAATACCGTCCAGAGGATAAAATCATAAACTGTCCTTTTTTTATTCAATTTCTTCTTCCCTCCTCCCTGAGAAATGCACATCCGTATCTTTTTCAATCCTGCATCCCGCCATGAGCAGTCCGATCTGCTCTGTGGTCAGATCGCCGTTTCTGTATATTCCCATGATCCGCCCTTTATAAAGGACCGCGATCCTGTCAGACAGTGCGAAGATCTCTGAAAGTTCCGTTGAGACCAGTAAAATGCTCTTTCCCTTTGCCTTCTCGTTCAAGATCGTTTGATGTACATAATGGATCGCTCCAATATCAAGCCCCCGGGTCGGCTGGTCTATGATGATCAGCTTTCGTCCTGCGTCGACCTCTCTTGCAACGACGATCTTCTGCTGATTTCCGCCGGACAGGCTTCCCGCCGTAACGCTGTGGTCCGGCGCTTTGACCGTATATTCTTTGATCGCTTTCTCTGTATATTCCTCCAGCCTGCGCCAGTGGATCATACCTCTGCTGCTCCATCCCGGCAGATAGCTGGACTTCAGGAGCATATTTTCCGACAAAGACATATCCGCGATCATGCCGTAGCGGTGCCGGTCGGATGCCAGATAGCCGATTCCTCTGGAAATGTGGTTTCGCACATCAAGATGTGTAATATCTTCTCCATCCAGTTCCACAGTTCCCTGCGCAGGCTTCAAATAGCCGTATACTGCTTCGCATAATTCCTGCTGTCCGTTTCCAGACACCCCGGCCACTCCGAAGATCTCGCCTTCGTGAATATCAAAGTCAATATCCGAAAGCAATGGAACTTCATTATGGAATTTTACGGACAGGTTTTTCACACGCAGGCGTTTCCTGCCTGATTCATACGCCGTATCTCCTGAAGCCTTGATTTCTTTCAATTCATGGCCGATCATGGTGTGCGCCAGTTCTGTTTCATTCGTCTCACTTTTCTTCAGAGTTCCTGTCACCCGTCCGCTGCGCATCACAACAATGCGGTCTGAAACTTCCATCACTTCTTTCATTTTATGTGTTATAAATACAACGGAATTTCCTCTTGCCGCATAATCCCGGATAAATTCCATAAGAATTTCTGATTCCTGCGGTGTCAGGACAGCCGTTGGCTCGTCCATGATCAAAATTCTGGCATTCAGGTATAATGCTTTTAAAATCTCCACCTTCTGCTGAGACCCAACCGGAAGTTCTTTGATATAGCTTGATGCAGACACTTTGAAATTATATTTGTCTGCCAGCTCCTGTATTTCTTTTTCCTTTGCCTTATAGTCGATCACTCCCCTGCAGTTTCCCAGGATGATATTTTCTGTAACCGTATGTGCCGGCACAAGTGAAAAATGCTGCTGTATCATAGAAATACCCTTTTTTACCGCATCTTTCGGGGAATCGATCCTTTCCTTTCTGCCGTCGATCCGTATCTCGCCGCTTGTCGCATGATACAGTCCGTAAAGAATCTTCATGATCGTACTTTTACCGGCGCCGTTTTCTCCCAACAGCGCCACCACTTCGCCTTTGTTTACCGTAATCGACACATCATCATTCGCCAGCACCTTTGCAAAACGTTTTGTGATATGATCCAGTTCGACAGCAGGGATGCTCTTCGTATCCATAGTTCTCCTCCTCGCATTGCAGCGCTGTTTCTATTTTGCCTTGTCGCTGAAGAAATCCTTACATATAATACTGCCGCTGATAATCTCTTTTTTTGCTTCTTCCACCGCTGTCTTGCATTCTTCTGAACATTGATCTGTCATTTCTACGCTGATGACGTCCTCCGCAAGTCCGACTTCCGTATAGCCCCTCGTATTTTCAACAAGCAGCGCGTTCACGATCCATGGATACAGTTTTGTAAAGTCCGCGTATGCCGACGCGATCACACAGTCTGCCTCTTCATTTTTATTTCCCGCAAACGCCACATATTTTACTCCTTTATCCTGGCAGGACTGTACAGCACCGGACTGTCCTTCGTTGGAATAGCAGTGCACTGTATCTGCTCCGTTATCTATCATCTGGTCTGTGGTTGACTTGGTCAGTGCTATGTCAGACCAGCTGTTGATATACGCGCGCTGTGCTTTTGCCCCTTCGATCCCTCTGTCCTCTGCTGTTTTCAAGGCAGCCGCATCATAGCAGTCCAGGCACTTATTCATTGACGCGCTGTCTGCTCCGCCCATCGTCGCAAATTGTCCGTTTTCTGTGGCATAACCTGCAATTATTCCTGCAAGATAGCTGCCTTCATACTCCTTTGGATAGACCGGGCACATGTTTTCTGTATCAGAGATCACACCGTTGATCGCCGTATAAAGTGTCTCCGGATAATTGGGGGCTACATTGGCGATCGCTTCGTCGAACTGGCTTCCGGCAGATAAAACCAGATCGTATCCTTTTTCTCCAAACTCTGTAAATGTAGCATCAAAATCCTCAACAGGACAGGACTCCACAACATCTACCTTGATGCCGTACTCTTCCTCGACTGCTTTCGCTCCCACGTAGTTGGATGCATTCCAGCTCTGGTCGTCGATGCTTCCCGGGAGGACCAGGGCAATTTTCGCGTCCGCGATCCCGCTGTCAGCCGAAGTTCCCTCTCCGGTGCTCACCGCATCCCCGCCTCCATCTTGATTTCCTCCGTTTTCTGCATTGCCGCAGCCAGAGAGCAGACCCATAACCATTACCATACTGAGTGCCTTCATCAACATTTTCTTTTTCATAGCCGTTCTCCTTGTCTGATTTTTGAACCCATTATAACAAAGTAAGTGTCGAAAAAGTGTCGATTTTAACAAAGTATGATTTTCGAAAGATTACTTGATATTACAAATATCATGGGGGAGGCAGGCGGCGAAGAGCTGACTGGAAATAAATTTATCTCTTTTTTGCAGGAATAGAACAGACATTGTTCCAAAATAGAATTTATATACAGGAATGGGGAGGCTTCATTATGTTTTTATATCACTTGGAGATGCAGACACTCTCCGCATCTCCTGTAAAAAGCATTTCAAAGAACTCCCCATATTCGAGAGACAGCACCATACAGATATAGAACACCTGAAGGTGCTGGAAAACTGGATTTACAGTACACGGACCTGAGATACCGTTACCTTGCGGACGAATGGATATAAGAGATCACCACTTTTTTTCCTGTGCCCTCCAGCTCAGACACATCAACCCTCATCTCCACGCCTTCCGGCGCCTCTGTCTCCAGCACGATCTCCTCCTCTGCCTCTTTCACATGCACCCGAATCCGCCCCCGCACCGACTGGTAGGTACAGTCAAATTCATGTATGCTCTCCGGCAGGCAGGGCCGGATCGTGACTTTGGCGAAACCTGGTTCCTCCGGGATGATTCCCGCGATTCCGTTGTAATACCACTCAATGATATGCCCCATCATGTCATGGCAGTGGCTTCTCGGATTGCTCTCCCAATATTCTCCCAATGTAGTTTCCCCGTCCAGGATAAATGCATAATAGCTGGGGTGTGTTTCCCGCAGGATAAAGCGGCTGACCAGCTCATTCATTCCATAGAGCCTTGCGCACTGGATGATATACGGCAGCCCGATCTCTCCGGCGATAAACGCGCCTTCCCTTTCCAGGGTATAACGCAGCGCCTGGATCACATCCTCTTTCCGTTCCTTTGGCACCATATTCCAGAACAACGGAAGGGCCTGCGCCGCCTGGGTCAGCAGCGTCTCTTCCCTGTCAGCGCACCGGTAACACCAGAACCCTTTTTCCGGGTGCCGCACCATCAGCTTCGCATTATAATTTTCCCGGATCTCTTCCGCCTTTTCCAGCAGGCTTCTCCGATCCTCCGGCTTTTTCAGCACTTCCGCAAATTCCGCAAGGCACACCGCGTCTGCGTAGAGAAACGCAGTCTCGACATTTTCACGGGCCAGTTCATTTTTCGGATTGCCCCAGTCACCCAGTCCGTGATTGATAAAGCCCTCCTCATTTACCTTTGTCAGCAAATGCCGGAAATAGGACATCCCGGCGTCGTAATTGTCCTCAATGATACTCACATCCCCGTAAAACCGATAATGCCAATAGGTTCCCAGAATGCAGGTGCTCCCCCAGGGAATGATGTCGTAAAAGCTGCCCATTCCCGGCACCGGCAGCACGTTGGGAATATAACAGGGGCATTGGGAAGGCATCAGCCCTTCGCCGGGATAGACCTTTTCCCCCTCATAATCCAGAAAATAATCGTCCTTCGTATGCTGCGCGTACCGCATATCCCGGAGGAATTTTTCCCAGAGGAGCTTCCCGTCCTTCATATAAAAAATAGAACCCGCCATCAGGTGGTTGGGCTCCTGCCATGCAAAACGCTCAATAGTCGGGCAGTCCGTATGCACGCCCACCATATTTGCCTCCACGGTCTTTTCGATCATGTCGTAAATCCGGTTGTAACGCTCGTCGTCGCAGGAAAAGGTTCCGTCCGTCTTGTGGGCGCTGGTGATGGCGTGGGCACGCAGATTCCGGATCTCGGCGCCGCCGTCTTTCTCCACGCCCACGAACCGTCCGGCAAAATAGGTAAAGGTCATGCGGAATTTTTCCCAGACACCTTCCTGGCCGACGATGCAGGTAATACAGGAATCCACGGTGCACCAGCCCTTTGCCTCCTGATCCGCATCCCCGTTTTTCCTCAGCTTTTCGGCTGGATAGATGCGGACCGTATCGCCTGCGCTTCCCCGCACCTCCAGTTCCAGAATGCCGGACATATTCTGCCCGAAATCGTAAATGTCCCGGATTTTTCCCGTGTCATTCCCATTTACCTGATGGAGCAGCGTTCCCTCATAAGATTTGATCACTTTCACCGGGGGCATGGTCTGCTCCAGGATGTCCGCCTGGGGAACCTCATCCTCCGGCACGTACAGGGCCTGCTGCCATGCGCTGTCGTCAAATCCCGTTTCACACCAGCCCGGCTGGGCCAGCCTGCCGTCTATCCTTTCCGAGCCATAGACATTGCTCATCACCACCGGATGCTCCTTCACCCGAAATCGGTCGTCCGCGCCGATCACCTGCCGGGTGCCGTCCTCATATTCCAGACACAGCTCCATCGCAAGAACCAGGCTGGCGCCGCAGGGCCGGTAGGGGTTGGGATTGGGCGGCATAAATCCCGGAAATGTAAATGTATAATGCTCGTCGCACTTGATAAACCAGCCGTTTCCCACCTCCGCGCCGATCACATTTTTCCCGGGGCGCAGCATGTCTGTCACATCAAACAGAACATAGTAGATCAGTTTCCGGTAATCTGTCCACGCCGGGTCCAGCTCGTGGTCACTCACCTTTTTTCCGTTGATATAAAAATGAAACTGCCCCAGCCCGCAGACCTTTGCCGAGGCGCGTTTCACCGTTTTTCCAATCACCAGCTCCCTTCTTGCGTAAAAGGGTTTCGCAGTTCCATTTGTAATCCATTTTTCAAACATCGTTCCTTCCTCCTGGTACATTATGATACTACATTATAAACCTTCCCAGGACGGATGAACAGTTTCTAAGATGACATCCGGCAGGTGGAAAGCTGACATCCGGCAGGTGGAAAGCTGACATGCGTTACAGTTCACGGCCGGCCGCGAACTGTAACGGACATCCTGCCATCTGTCAGGCCCAAATCCCGGCAGCATCTACACCCCAATCGTATCCACCACCGTCATCTTCCGGATCTGCGCGGCCGGCCCCGCAACCGCCGCGCACACCGAGCCGGCCATAATCACCGAAATGACCAGCATTTCCCATCCCGGGATGCTCCACGCCTCCCCCCAGCGGGAAGTTACAAGCGCCGTAAACAGCATCCTGTTCAAAGGAAGTCCGGCGGCGTAGCCCAACAATACTCCAAAAGCCGTATAGGTCAGAGCCTCGCCCGCAACCATCCGGATCACCTGCCGGACGCTCATCCCAATCGCGCGCATGGCGCCGTATTCTCTCAGCCGCGCGGACACACCCATGGAGATACAGTTGATGATATTGAAAAAGGAGATCAAGGCGATCACGCCGAGGAATCCATAGAGGAACACAGACATGGAATAGCTGGCTCCTTTGACCTCCTGGTTACCGATTCTTTTGTCAGAAAACACGAAGCCGTCTCCGCACGCCTGCTCACATGCCCGCCGGATTTCCTGCACCTGCGCGTCGTCCGCGTTCTGTTCCAGCTGAATGTCTATCACGGCATAACCCGATTCCCCGGTCAGCTTCTGAAAAAATTCCTCCGAACAGATGACCATGCCGGCCGATACTTCCGTATCCCCGGATTTTCCGTAAGAAAACGGAACGTCTCCCAGCACGCCCACCACAGGAACCTCCCGCTCCTTTCCGCCGGCAGACACCAGGATACTGCTTCCGAGCTGCAGCGTATATTCCTCCCGGAACACGGCCAGCACTCCTTTTCCATTCATTGCGTCCTCCAAACTGCCCTCCATCATGGATTTCTCTGCCCATTGAAACTGCTGTTCTTCATAGGAAATAACATCCAGCGTCCTCCCGTCTGCCGGCATGGTAAGCTCCGCGTAGCTTCTCCCGAATGCCCGCTTCACTCCAGGATAGTTTACAAGCTCCTCGTCCAGTCCTGATGGGATCTGGTTCGAGTAATCCTCTTTACTGATATAAATATCCGGCGCCGACGGACGCAGCGGCGTGATCGCATGGCGCATAAAATCTATAGCCGTACTGAACGAAAGGAACAAAATGATACTGAACGCAAAGGAGCCTGTCACCAGCAGAAAATTTTTCCGGCTGCCGGAGGCATGATGGATTCCCAACGCCGTATCCACCTTGAAAAAACGGGTATTCGCCGCATGCTTTGCCGCCTGCACGGTGCCTGCGTTTCCGGAAACGGCGGTCAGCGGGGACACCTTTGCCGCACGCTTCGCCGGAGCCCTGGCCGCCAGCAAGACGGTAAGGAGGCCCACGAGGATCCCGGCAGCCATACTGGGAAAGCTGATTCCGAACACCGGAAGTCCTTCAAAATAGCCGGGACTTAAAAAGCGCAGCATCCCGCACAGTACCCAGACTACCAGGATACCTGCGATCACACCTGCCGGAATTGCGGTCCCGCACCAGCTCAGCGCTTCCCTCCTCACAAATCGGGTCACCTGTCTGCCGGTGGCCCCCAGGCAGCGCATCATCCCGAAAAACTCTGTCCGCCGGGCAATGTTGCTGTTCATGCTTGCGGCGATCATCAGAATCCCGGCGATCATCACAAGCACGGCCAGAACCGCTGCCACAAAATAAAACTGCATCATATAGGAATCCCGGCTCTGGAACATCAGCGCAAGCACCTGCACATTCTGCCGCGCCTCCTCCGGCTTCAGGCCGAACCGCGCGCTGATATCGCCGATTGCTTTCTGGATATTGCAGTAGGGACGAAACTGTACATAATAAACCTCTTCCCGGGCCGCCCCGGTTTCTTCCGAGCGGAGCGCCGAAAATCCTTCCATGTTCAGGAACATGCCGAACGCGTCATGCTCCGCCATCAATGCCATTTCTTTGACGATCCCGGTAATCCGGTACTGCAGGGTGTCTCCCTGGGGGATAGTCATTTCTACGGTATCTCCTACCTGCACCCCAAAGCGGGTCTTTGCGCTCTCATTGAGCACGGCCTCACCGGCATTCCCCGGAAGCGTCCCTTCCAGAATCTCCACATCCGGAAACATTTCCATCATCTCCGGGTCAAACCCGCAGACCGCGGTTTCCACCCCCAGGATCTGATAGCCGTCCTCTAAACGGTAATTCAGCACCCCGTACCGCACACTGCTTTTTACCTCCGGACGTGCTTTCAGCAATGTCCCATGCTCTTCATCCAGCACGAAGGCCGCATGCCAGTTTCCATAGGATTTGACTGCCTGGATCATCTGGGAGCGCATTTCCATGTCCGCCATTCCGAAGATCACAGTAACGAGAAATACGGCCAGCACGATGCACAGTCTGGTCATCCGGTTCTGCTTCCGGTGCTGCCTTGCCGAGATTTTGATCAAGTCCAGATAATGCTTCATTCTGACGCACCTCCCAGCTCCTTCAACCGGCCGTCAGACACCCGGAACACCCGGTCTGCCGCCGCGGTCAGATCCATATTGTGGGTGATCATCAGTACCGTCTGCTGGTAATGCCGGGCCGCCCGGCACAGAAGATCCATCACGTCCTGACTGCTCTGGGAGTCCAGATTTCCGGTGGGCTCGTCAGCCAGGACAAGCGCCGGCCGCGTGATCAGCGCCCGCCCGATGGCCACCCTCTGCTGCTGTCCGCCGGAAAGCTGCCCCGGCAGATGCTTCCGCCGGTTTTCCAGCCCCAGCACCTGCAGGATCTCGTCCACCCGGTTCTGATCCGGTTTCCTGTAATCCAGCAGAAGCGGGAAGATGATGTTCTGCTCTACGTTCAGCTCCGGGATCAGATGAAAGGACTGGAAGATAAAGCCAATATTCTGTCTGCGGAAAATGGTCCGCTCATTCTCATCCATGGCAAATACATCCTGCCCGTTGATAAATACCTTTCCGGCATCGGCCTTGTCCAGCCCGCCGATGCAGTTCAGAAGGGTGGATTTTCCGGAGCCGGAAACACCCACCACCGCGCCAAATTCCCCTCTCTGCATGGAGAAGGATGCCTGCTTTAATGCTTCTACACGGGCTTCGCCGCGCCCATAGGTCCTGCTCAAATTTTCTACTCTTAAGATTTCCAATTGTAATAACCTGCCTTTCTTCCATGTGCGGAAAAACCGATGGCTGCGGCTTTTCTGCATACATTCGTGATCAAATGGATTCGGGTCTGCTGTTCCGAATCCATTGCATTATAGCAGCTTCACCTTACAATCCGGTGAATGGCAGCTTACAGATCTGTAAGGCATACGGCGGTATGAAAAAGGTGTAAAGTCCTATCCATGCGGTAAAGACTTTACACCCTTTTATGTTTATTCTTTTATCCTGTCAAGCTCCGACAAATTGACGCCTGCAATATTCAATATTGCTTTTAAAGAAATATATTCTTCTTTCAATTCGGCATATGTTTCCGTCGCATTTTCCTTTTTAGCCAAAATCATATATCGCTGTATCTTTTTGAAATCGTCGATTGCAGCTTTCGTAATTTCAAGATTGTTCGGCATATAGACACCTCCCTTTTGTGAACTATAGCAATGCCATCTGTAGGTACTTTCATTATACCAAAAGGGATTTTGAATGTAAAGTCATGTTTACTGTTCACGATGCCGTGCACTTGCTGCACGGCGTCCGGCCAATAAAGTAACATTTGCCATAATATCCAGCCCCTCGCCGAAGGCGACTTAAAATGGGCTGGATACTGTTACTGGAGCACCCAAAGGGTGTGAACAGTAACGATATTTTGAAGATTACGCGGAAAAAAAGAAAAGTGATATGGTGGAAAGCAAGTCTGAAAACGGCTTGCTTTTTGCTTTACAATAAAGGTAGTTGCTGTATAATTATATGTAAAGTAAAAAACAGTGATTTCGTATGAAGCAGTAAAGGAAATATATGATGGAAAAGTATAAAATTTTGATAGTTGAAGATGACAGTGATTTAAGAGAAGGTCTTTCCTTCTTTTTTTCAAGTGATGGATATGATGTGCTGGAGGCAGAAACCAAAAAGGAAGGTTTACAGGAAATAAAGAAAGGTGGCTGTGATCTGGTTCTTCTTGATTGTAACCTGCCGGATGGAACAGGGTTTGAACTTTGCAAAGAGGTTCGGAGTTACAGCAATATTCCGATTATTATGCTGACAGCTCGTGATACAGAGCTGGATGAGATAAAGGCTTTGGAATTAGGAGTAAATGATTACTTGTCAAAACCATTTTCACTTGGAGTATTAAAGGCAAGAATGAAGCGGATTCTTCAGGAAAAATCTGAAAGTACGAAAATGATCTCAGGAGAATTAAGCATAGATCAGAGTGTCTGCAAAGTATATAAACGAGGCGAAGAGATTTCATTTAGCAAATTGGAATACCGTCTGTTATTGTATTTGGTTGAGAATAAGAACCATATCCTTTCTAAAGAGCAGATTTTAGAGAAAATATGGGACAGCGATGGGAAGTATGTAGATAACAATACGGTGTCTGTGAATATCAGCAGACTTCGTACAAAGATAGAGGATGATATATCGAAACCAAAATGGATTCAAACAGTTCATGGAATCGGATATATCTGGAAGGAATAAAAAGATGTGGATTACGATAATTTTAGCAGTGCTTTTGTGTTTGTCGATTGGAAATAACATATATCAAAAGAGAAAAACGTATCGCTTAATTGACCGTTTGTTGGATCGTGTGTTAAGCCGGGAAATGATTGCAGCTTCTGATCTGGAAGAAGGAGAATATTCTGCTCTTGTCAGTAAAATCAGGCAGATACAGGAAGTGCTTGGCAAGCACGCGAATAGTGCGGAACAAGAAAAAGAGCAGGTGAAAAGTTTGGTATCCAATATGTCTCATCAAATAAAAACTCCCCTGGCGAATATTTCTCTTTATGCAGAAATTTTGAGTAAAGAGGAAATTACGCCAGAACGGAAAACCGTGTTTTCTGAAAAAATGCAGAGACAGGTTGACAAACTGAGCTGGATTGTGGAGTCTTTATCGAAGATGGTAAAGTTGGAGCAAAATATCGATGGCTTCGAAGGGAAAGCAATTGGAATAAAGCAGACGATCTTAGACGCGGTAGATACGATTTATGAGAAACTGGAGAAAAAGGAAATCAACTTCACATTGGAATCATTTGAGGACAGATTATTGTATCATAATCGTAAATGGACAGCAGAAGTATTTGTAAATTTGTTAGAAAATGCTGTTAAGTACACCGATAGAGGAGGAACCATTTCCATTTGTGTAAAAAGTTATGATTTATACACAGAGATTCAGATTGTAGATAATGGGCGTGGTATCCTGCAGGAGGAAACGACCGATATATTCAAACGATTTTATAGAAGTCCAGAGGTTGAGAACATGGAAGGTTCCGGTATTGGTTTGTATCTTTCTAATCTGATTTTGGAAAAAGAGAAAGGATACATGACGGTAGATTCCGAGCATGGAAAGGGAAGTTGTTTTTCTGTGTTCTTACAAAACTGTAAGAACTAATCATCCGTTTGTAAAGAAATTGCAAGATACAGCAGTTATACTGGGTGTATCAAGAAAAGAGGAGTGATGACGGATGCATATTTTAGAATTACGAAATGTTGAGAAAATATATGGAGAAAAAGATAATCAGGTAAAGGCATTGCAGAATATCAATCTAAAAGTAGAAGAAGGTGAGTTTGCTGCCATTGTAGGTACATCTGGTTCAGGCAAATCTACTTGTCTTAATTTAATCGGTGGTCTGGATCATCCGACAAGCGGAGAAATTTATATAAAGAATAAAGAGATTGGTTCTCTTTCAAGAAAACAACTGACGATTTTCCGTAGAAGAAATATTGGGTTTGTATTCCAGAATTATAGCTTAATGCCCGTGTTGAATGTGTATGATAACGCGGCATTACCGGTAACATTTGACCGTGGAAGACATATCAATCGTAAATATATCGAAGAATTGTTACAGGAACTGGGTATTTGGGAAAAACGTAAGAAATATCCAAACGAATTATCCGGCGGTCAGCAGCAAAGAGTTGCAATCGCCAGAGCTTTGGCAAATAAACCAAGCATCCTGCTTTGCGATGAACCGACAGGTAATTTGGACTCAGCTACAACCATTGAGGTTATGGGATTATTAAAAGCGAGTTGCCGCAAGTATCATCAGACGATTCTCATGGTAACGCATAATGAAGCCATTGCACAGGCTTGCGACAGAGTCATTCATATCGAGGATGGTCAGATTGTTACGGGAAAGAGAAGATTTCCGGCAAAAGGCGGTGATGTCGTATGTTAAAACTGTCATGGAAATATATGCGGTATTACAAGAGTCAAACGTTTGCAATTTTTGCGAGTATTCTATTAACAGCGTCATTGCTTTCCGGAATTTCTTCCTTAATTTACAGCAGTCAGAAAAGTGATCTGGCAAACAGTAAGGCCATTTATGGAAACTGGCACTATTATATAGAAACGGACAAGAAGCTTTTCGATTCAGTAGAAAGTGGTGAGAAAGGGAAAGGATATGCACTGGAACAGTGTGGAAAAATGGAAATCCGTGATGTGGCTGCAGATGAGTTTATGATCTGTTTTATCCATACTGATGAAGCTTATCGCCAAATGGCACACAGAAACTTGTTAGAGGGCAAGTTCCCGGAGAAAGAGAATGAAATTGCAGGGGACGGATTTGTACTTAGCAATCTCGGATTTTCAGGAAATCTTGGAGATTCTCTTCGCATTGGAGAAAAAGAGTATATCGTTACTGGTATTCTAAAAAGCGAATGGGCGGCAAGTTCCAGTGAAATGGAAGTTTTTGTGAGCGATGCATTTAGAGGACGAGGCAGTCAGACGTTTTTATATCTCAGATTTAATGAGGATGAGAAGTTATATAAACAGCTGGATGCTTTTTTGCAGGAATATAAATTATCTTCTGAAGCGGTAGCAGGAAATGATGAGGTTACACAGTATCTCAGTGGAGAAGCGCCAAGCAGCATTTATGAAATCGTGAAATTTGGTCTGACCAATAAAGAAGGAAACTTTACTTATATCATTTTGAAATTACACAGCGACTACAATCTGGCATATAACGGAATGATCTTCCTGTTATGTCTGTTCAGCCTTTTTGTAGTATATAGTGTATTTAATATTTCTGTATCGAAGAGAACTTCTGAGTACGGAATGCTGCAGACATTAGGTATCAGTGAAGCGCAAATTGGCGGTACATTACTTTTGGAACTTTGGATATTATTTTTCATTGGGTATCCGTTAGGGTGTTTCTTGGGAAACGGTGTATTAAGTTTTGTGTATCAAAAGCTTAGCGGTGTATTTGGCGGAAAAGGAATTGGCGGTGCAGAGACTGGTCTGTCCATCGCCGACCATACGTTGGCAGAAGGAGCAAATGCAGCAAAGTTTTTTGTTTCCGTGGATGCAATGGTATTTGGATTTCTATTTCTGCTGATTTCATTGGCGCTGGTTGCCTTTATCGTGGTTCATTCACTTCGGAAACATTCGCTAAAAGCAGTAATGAGTGGAGATACTTCTTTTACAAAAAGAAGAAAAATATATGCTCTGCGAAATGTAAATATGGCAAATGTAGTGGTACGGAAATTTATGTTTGCCAATAAACGGAAAGTGATCGGAATTTTATTATCCTTGTCTATCGGTGGTTGTATTTTCTTATGTACTACTTATATGGTAGAGAATTTGAAAGTTCATGCAGAACTTTCTTTGATGTCGGATGACGGACTTGGTTCGGAGTACCGTATTTCTTTAAAGTCCGATTCGCTGAAAGATACGATTCCGAAGGCAGCAGCAGATAAGATTCAAAATATGCCGGAAACAGAAAATGTATATGCCACAAAGTACACCATGGGAGAATTGCAGCTTTCCAGAAATGAGTTTTTGGCAGAAGAAGATTGGAGTGATTACTTCAAATATCAAAATCAGGAACCGTATTTTATCCAGAGATATGATGGGATCTGTAATCAGCAGGAAGATGGAAATTATCGAATCAAATATAATGTGTATGGCTACGATGAAGCGATGATAGAACAGCTTCAGGATTTTATTCTGGAGGGAGAGATTCAGCCGGAAACAATTAAAAATAAGAATCAGGTGATCGTGACGGCGAATATGGACGGTCAGGGAAACTACTATTTTTACGGAAAGAAGCCGGGCGATAAGATTTCTCTTCGTGTACCAAAGACAGAGAACTATACAGATGAACTGCTAAAATTCCAGAGTGGTGAAGAAAACTATATTGAGAAAGAGTTTGAGATTGCGGCAATCGTAAACAGACCGTTGGCGCAGGAGAAAGATTTTCTGAATACAGAGGTTTGGACAAATGCCCAGAGTGTGATTATGACTGATGAGCAGATGGAAGAAAACTTTGGAATTACGGATTACAGTTTTATCAATGCGTCACCATCTGACGGTGCGGATTCAGAGAGCGTGAGCAATCAGCTGCTGCAGATAATCCGAGATGTTCCAAAGGCAGTATTGCAGGATTATACTTCTGCAATCAAAACACAGAAAGATTATCTCAGGCAGCAGCAGATATTCTTCTCCAGTATTGCAGTGATCCTGCTGATCATCAGCTCGTTTCATATTGTAAACAGTATGAACCATACGATTCTCGCCAGAAGAAGGGAATACGGTATCATACGTGCAATGGGAATTACAGACAATGGCTTTTATAAAATGATTTTGCAGACAGGTATTCTGTATGGATTACTGGCAGATGTGTTTATCTTCCTGCTTTATAATCTGGTTCTTAGAAGGGTGATGGATTATTATATGGCTCATGTGCTTCAATTCTTACATCTGACTTCCATTGTTCCCAATCTGGTTTTGGTTGGAATTATGGTACTGAATTTGGTGATTGCGGTGGCGGCAGTAATGATCCCTGCCTGGAAGATGGGAAGAGAGAATATCATGAGTGAAATCAGAAGATAGATCCGTAAAAAAATTCCACCTGTACGGTTGGATGCTCTTTGAGCATCAAACCCGCCCCATCACTGTATTGACCGGATGCCGTGCAGCAAGTGCACGGCACCGTGTGAACAGTATCAAGCCGTGAACAATATCAACCGAAATATACTCCCTTCCCCCGGCCTGCTTTCCACAGACAGGTTTCCTCCCTGTCCTTCTGCGATGGATTTTGCCAGCGAAAGCCCCAGCCCCGCGCCCTGACGGTCGCAGGATGTGCTGCTGCGGTAAAACTGTTTGAAGATATGGTGGATATCCTCCTGTTCGATGCCCCGCCCATTGTCCTCCACGCTCAGACGGAACACCGCCGGGAATCGTTTCCACGAGATCCGGATGGTTCCGCCGGCCTCCGTGTGATCCAGGGCATTTTTCACAAGGTTTCCCAACGCCTCCGCAGTCCACTCCTGATCGCAGTACAACTGCTCCTTTGAATCCCCCTCCACCAGGATCTTCTTTCCCTCCTGCCTTGCCCGTTCCAGCAGATCGTCCACAGCCTGGGCCGCCAGCTCCGACGCGAAGCACCGGCGTTTCTCGAAGATTATGCTTCCCGTATCCAGACGGGCCATTTTCAGAAGGGACTGGATCAGCCGCTCCATCCGTTCCAGGGACTGGATGGATTTCCGTGAAAAATCTTGCACCGTCTCTTCATTCCCTGGCTCCTCTGCGATGATTTCCATATACATATTTAACGCCGCAAGGGGCGTTTTTAACTGGTGGGAAATGTTGGAGATCATATTTTTTAAGAATCCCTTTGCCCGGTATTCCATCTCGCTCTTTGCCTGCAGCGACAGGGCAAGCTGCTCAATACTGCCGAACAACCGGTAGAGCGCCCCGGTTCCTCCGGACGGCAGATGCGTTTCAAAGCGGTTGTCCGCATAATGGAGGATCACCTTTTCCGCGTCCTCATATAGACGCTCCCTGCCCCGAAAAAAACATGCCGCGCCTGTCAGAATGACTGCGGAAAACAGGGTTCCTGCAAGGAGCAGCACCAGGATCAGGGGAATGGACGTCTGTTCGGTAAGGAGCATCAGATAGGCCGGCGTATCCTCCGTGTGTCCAATCGTCCGCAAGAGCGTTTCGCCGGCTTTCGTCACCTCTGTGTGGTTCCAGGCGGAAGCCACCAGCGCAGGCGGGATGTCCTGCTCCAGCAGATAGGATGCCGCCCCGAGCTCACGCCGGATCAGAATCCTCCGGACGTCCTGCGCCTGAAAAATCCCGCAGATCCCCAGAATGCAGATCTGCAGCACGCAGATACACACTAGGAATAAGTAAAACCTCCGGGTCTGTTTTTCATATAGAAACTTCAAAATCTTCACTCCCCTGCTATATTTTTATATCCAAATGTTTTATTCCTTCCACTGGTATCCGAACCCCCGAACCGTTTTTAAGTGTTCCGGCCTGGATGGATTTTCTTCCAGCTTTTCCCGGAGGCGGCGTACATAAACCGACAGTGTATTGTCATCCACAAAATTGCCGGCGCCGTCCCACAGCTTATCCAGGATCATCCCGCGGGTGAGCACCCTTCCGCTGTTTTTCAGCAGCAGGCAGAGCAGACGGTATTCCGCCCCGGTAAATTCTACGGGCTCCCCGCTTAAGAATACTCTGCCTTCCGCCAGGTTCACCGTCAGTTCCCCAGAGCACAGGATGCCGTCTCCGGAATTTCGCATACTGCTCCGCCGCAGCAGCGCCCGGATGCGGGAACACAGCTCCCCCAACTTGAACGGCTTTGTAATATAATCGTCCCCTCCGCAGTCCAGACCGCGGATCACGCTGGTTTCCTCGTCGGATGCGGTCAGAAATATGATCGGAACCGGGTTCCCGGATTCCCGCAGCCTCTCGCACAGGGTAAATCCATTTCCGTCCGGCAATGTCACGTCAAATAAAAGCAGAGCGAAATCTGTATTTTCCGCAAGTAAGTTTTCGGCTTCGCAGACCGTCCTGGCTACCTGGATGTCAAATCCATTCTTTTGTAAAGAATAGGTCAGGCCGTCGATCAGGCTGATATCGTCCTCGAGAAGTAATAGTTTCTGCAAATAAAACGCCCCCTTCGTGCACTTGACTGCAGACCTGAACCGTGTCTGCCGCATTCTGAGTATTTCAAATCTATTATACACGATATTTGAAATATAGTGGCTTACAAAAATGTAAGGAAGAACAGGTATACTCTTTCCTCTATCGGTGCAGACTGAAAAATAACTATATTTCATGATGTTTTACCTTAATTACCCCGTAAAAATAAGGGAAAATTCACCAATTCATTGAACTTTCCCTTAAATTATGTTATATTTTAAGGGAAAGGAGCGTGATTAAGGGAATGAGGCCATTTAATTACTCATTGATCAAAGACCAAAAATGGGATTCAGACATGCTTGGATATATTGCGGCCATCTACCGGGAAGCAGGAAAGCAGGAGCAATACTTAAAGCAGCGGCCCGAGGAGCTTGAAAAGCTGGTGGAAATTGCAAAGATTCAAAGCACGGAGGCTTCCAACGCAATCGAGGGGATTATTACCACAAATACACGTATCAAACAGCTTGTAGAAGAACGTACCGCCCCGAAAAATCGTGATGAACAAGAAATTGCCGGTTACCGTGATGTCTTAAATATCATCCACGAAAGCTTCGATGCCATTCCGATCACAAAAAATTATATCCTCCAGCTTCATAAGATCATGTACAGCCACATGAATAATCCTCTGGCCGGACAGACGAAAAATGTTCAGAACTATATCAGCGCAAGCTATCCCGACGGGCATTCGGAGATCTTGTTTACACCCCTTGCTCCGTATGAGACCCCGGAGGCCCTGGATAAAATCTGCGAAGAATACAACAAGGTGATCGGTAATTTTGAGCTGGAACCGTTGATCGCCATACCGGTGTTCATTCACGATTTCCTGTGTATTCACCCTTTCAACGACGGCAACGGAAGAATGAGCCGGCTGCTGACTACGCTGCTTTTATACCGTAGCGGATTTTATGTAGGAAAGTATATCTCACTGGAAGCAAAAATCGCAAAAGACAAGGATCTGTACTATGACGCACTGAGCCGGTCGCAGGACGGCTGGCACGAAGGAACCGAGGATGTGATCCCATTTATAAAATATATTCTCAGCACAATCCTTGCGGCATATAAAGATTTTGCAGACCGGTTTTCGATTGTAGAGGAAAAGCTCCCGGCCATTGAAATGGTAAAAAAAGCAGCACAATATAAGATAGGAAGGTTTACAAAACAGGATATCCGGGAATTATGTCCGGCTTTGAGCGTAAGCTCCATTGAAGGCTCTTTGCGGAAATTGGTAGAGACCGGTGAGTTTAAGCGTGAAGGGACAGGAAAATCAACCTTCTATATCCGGTTAAAATAAGTCCTGCCGCAGCAGGTTTTCCCTTAAACGCACAGCGATTCCCTTAAAAATGATATGTTTTTAAGGGAATCGTCAGGTGCAGTTATCTCTTGTTTAGTATTTCTTCAGACTGTTATAAACCTGCTTTGCCTTTGGATATTTTCCTTGCTTCCGTACATTTACTCGTATTCTTCTATCGTCCATTCCTCCCGCCATTCAATCCGAACCTGCTCTCCGTCGAATTTGAGAGGAAGCCATACATAATCAGAGACTGACGAATTGATCTTCATATCTTCCGCATCCTCCGCCGTAAATACAAATTCCACTTCCGGGTCAAAAATCTGTCGAAATTTTTCCTGAATCCTGTCAGAGTAGTCTCCAGTTTCGAATCCTTCCATCCGGCCGATCTCCGGCTTCCAGCGATCGGCCAGTGCAATGTACAAGTCCTTCTTCCCCGGATGACGGAACACGGATGTGATCTGGGAATTGAAGGATGTTTTTGAGCCGTCCTTTACATGGGGATTTTCCAAAATCTCATAAGGGCCGTTCCAATCTGCCGCCTTTGCGGCTTCCGACGGGTTGGAATAGTATCCGGTTGTACCGGACGTAATCAGATAATGCAGTCCGTTCCGGGTAAAATGTGCGGGCGCTTCCCGTGCATCCGGCGGCGCCGTGTGAAGGAAATGTTCCGTATACGTCCCTGCTGCATCTGTATACTCTTCATTGAGCTCCGCAACATAAATGCAGGTATGCGGTTTCTGGCTGATGAGATATCCTTTCTTTGTCTCAGGGTCCGCCTGCAGGTCAAAATCCCCCACCTCCAGCCCGCAGGGATTTACCTTTGGATTCGCCATTTTATATGGTCCCAGAAGAGAATCTGCCGTCAATACTGCAAAACACGGAGGTTCCCCCATGATCTTCAGCCATGCCGCATATTTTTTTGTCTTTTCATTATAGATGATATGGGGACGATCCATCATAGCTGAAGGATGAAGCGGTGATGCCGGGTCCAGCGTATCCGGCGGAATGATAATCCCCTCACTTTTCCAGTTATACAGATCCTTTGAGGAATAGCAGCGCACACCCCAATGCCATACTTGATCTTTTCCTGTTGTCTTTTCCTTATTTTCCCCGTACCAGTAAAATGTATCCCCTACGGTAATGATACTGCCCCCATGCGCCTGAATCCGGTTCCCGTCTGTGTCAAGCCAGATCCTGCCGGGTTTGATAGAATGATACATAAACTTCCTCCTCGTATAACGGCATCTGGCAGAAACCTGATGCCTGATATAAAATCAACAGATTCCTCATTTACTGTTCGCTGCCATTTTTTTCTTTTCTTCTTGCCAGTTCTGCCAGAACCTCCGGCTCTTCCTCATCATACTTGTACACAAACTTAAAGCTGAGGATCACAAATGCCAGAAGGATAACCGGAAGCCATGCAAACATAAATGAAATTCCGAAAACCGTCGCTGAATTCTGCACTTCATTTGCCACATAACCAGTCAGGGCAAGAATCCAGCCTACCATACCAGCCGCCAGACCATTGCTGATCTTTTGAGAAAAGGAAACGATTGCGGAGCCCATTCCTTCAATCCGCTTGTTGGTCAGATATTCGCCGTAGTCCACCGCATCTGCCGCAAGCGTATTGATCGGTACAGACAGAGGGCCTGTTGCCAGAGCGCTGATCACGGTTCCTACTGCAAGCACCGGTACATTCGCTGTCAGCGCTGCAATCCCACGCAGTATATTTCCAATAATCTGCCCCGATGCTCCAATATAGATACTTTTCTTCTTCCCAAAAAATTTCAAGGAAATGCCGGAGAGGAACATAATGCCAAGAATCGTGGGAATCAGATTGACCATATTCAGTGACGTGGTCAGCATGACATCGTTCATCACATAAGTGTAAAAATAGGTCTGCGAGCCGGAATTAATCTGTACCGCAAAATTTACAAACACAGTCATTGCTAGAGCAAAGATAAAATATTTATTCTGTACAAAGTTCTTAACGCTTTCCGCAAACGTCATGTTCTCCTCTTTTTCCGCAACCGATTCTACAGACTGTACATGCTCTTTTGTCAGTGCAAAAGAGAGCAGAAGCCCGACCGTTGTAATGATACCGTAAACGATGAAAATAGTCCTCCATGCCTTCATATCTCCGCCTAATGCGAATAAAAACGGAAAGGTCACGGAAATCCCAAGGATTGTACCGCCCAGTCCAAA
This sequence comes from Lachnospiraceae bacterium M18-1, assembly GCA_000403295.2. Classification (GTDB taxonomy): domain Bacteria; phylum Bacillota; class Clostridia; order Lachnospirales; family Lachnospiraceae; genus Schaedlerella. The sequence goes on from KE159611.1 coordinate 482,175, forward strand.
GATCAGGGAATATCTTGCCAGCGCGCCGCGGCTTGGTCCGTCCTGTGTCATCAGTGGCATCAGTGCATTTTTCGCCACACCTACAATGGTATACAAAATAGAAATAAACAGGTTATATGTAACAAATGCATAGATCATTTTCATCGTGTTTGACCCATTTGCCGGAATCCAGAAGATCAGCGCCAAAGCCAGACCTGTCGGCACGCTCATCCATAACAGCCAGGGCCTCGCTTTTCCCCATTTTGTTCTCGTCCTGTCAATCAGGCTTCCCGCCAACAGGTCGGAAACCCCATCGAATAAACGAGAAATAAAAAACATCGTTCCTACCATACCTGCCGCCAGACCTGCACTGTCCGTATAGAACATGGTCAGCACTGCTCCCAGGATGGAGTTCATTGTCCCTGGCAGCTCCCCCAGCCCATAACCCAGTTTTTCAGCTAATGTAGCCTTATGCATCTTTTCCATCTTCTTACCTCTCTTCCTGATTTTTAAATCACACAGCATACAGCTAACTTATGGAATCTGTAAAACGTCTCTCTGTGTGCTGCGTTTTATCTTGGATGGATTAAGTATAGCAGGACATCTCTCCCAAAAACAGAGTTCCCGGCGACACGTACACATGGGTTTTGCGACATCCGCAGATGTCAGAATTGACAAGCTATAATGTCGTATTTTATACTTGTAGCATATCGATTGTTGCACTATTCCCCAGGCAGGTTAAAAGGAGCAGAACTATGACATTTAAAGATATGTTTTCTCAGCAGATAAAAATGATCCCCTTAGAAAACACGTTTAAACAGCTTCACGAACAATTTCCGGAACGAAACCTGCAGCTTCCCCATTCCGGCGAATATGTCAGTGATATACTGAAGCTGGCCTCGCAAAAAACCGGCAATTCCTTTCCAGACAAGCTGCTGGAAAACCGTCTGGAGGAGGAGCTGTTCTTCCGCAGCGGATTTGATACGGAGCTATACCGGCATCTGCGCTATCTCCCGGCCAACTGGCATACCCATTCTTTTCTGGAAGTGGTCTGCGTGGTAGAGGGACAGGCGGTCAACCACATTCAGGAGCAGGAGCTGCATATGTGCAAGGGCGACATCTGTATCATTGCCCCGGAAACCGTCCACGCCATCAGCGCGTTTTCCGATGACTGCATCATTATCAACATCGTTTTAAGAACCAGTACGTTTGAAAAAGTATTTTTCGGCGTGCTTTCGGATAACGACATACTCTCTGATTTTTTCACGCACACCCTGTATCATTCGAAAACACACCCTTATCTGTTCTTCCGTACAGGCGGCGATCCGGAGGTCTTTGATTTTGTATTCTATGCTTACCGGGAATTTTTGAGAAATCACCAATATAAAGAGCGTTTCCTGAATAATATTGTGGGCGCGTTTTTCATCATTCTGCTCCGCAACCACGGCTCCAACGTGATCGTACCGGAGGCGGATTCCCAGGGGCACGATGAAAATATAATATTTCTTCTGAAATATATGCAGGAAAATTATACGTCGATCACCCTGAAGGACCTGGCGGATTTCTTCAACTACAGCGAACGGCAGATCCAGCGGATCATCAAAAACTGCACCGGGATGAGTTTCAGCCAGAATATCCAGAAGCTGAAAATGCGCCGGGCCGCCCGCCTGCTGACGAATCCGGATCTGTCCGTCTCGGCCATAGCGGAAGAACTGGGATATATGGATTCCGGGAATTTCCGGCATATTTTTAAAAAATATTATGGGATGACGCCGGCGGAGTACCGGGAGAAGAAATAGAATATCTAAAACGGAACAAGCGGACTGCTGCACGAATCTCTGGTGCAGCAGTCCGCTTGTTCTCAAGTCAAATACATTTGACTCGTTGCTTCACGGGAATACATGCATTGGAATCAACAGTTCCTTGTCGTCAGTATGACAATCCCTTCTTTAGAGAAAATAAGGTCCCCGGGGCTGTTCGGCCTTCATGATGCCTCTTCTTTCCCCTCACTTCAGCACGATTTCCACAATTTCCAGCCCGTCGGATGCTTCCACCTTCAGCTTCAATTCCCGCTCTCCAGCCGGCATTGAGATACCGGCGGTTTCTGTACGGATTCTGCCTGTTTTCCCTGTAATCTCTATCGCTCCCGCTGCCGTATCATCCAGCAGGATCAGCAGCCGTCCGCTCCCGGAGCAGGCGCATACAATTTCAGACCAGGGAGCATCATTTCTCACATAGCGGAAAATGATTTCATCTCCCGGTGAAATGTTGGTCAGTTTTTCATTATATGTATCGGTGTTATCATCCACCCCAATATATACCGTCCCTTTCAGGCCGCACGCCTGATACCCGTATATCGTTTCTCCGGGTGCGAACGGCGCTCCTGCCCCCTGGGAGGTCATTTTCACCTCATCAATGGTCCCGTCCGGATTAATCTTGATAGGCTCAATGCAGAGTCTCCGGTGCTGCTGCACGCCCCGGCTGCAGCGGTGGTAAAATACATACCACTGCCCATTGAAGCATTCGATCGAACCATGGTTGTTCCAGCTTGCCGGGTCGCAGCCGTCATTGTCGATGATGATTCCCTGGTAGGTGAAGGGCCCCAGAGGAGACTTGCCCGTAGAATAACCGAGAGACGTAGGCTTTCCCCGCTCCATATCGGCGTACACGTAATAATAGGTATCCCCGATCTTTCTCATGGAGGAACCCTCATGGAAAAAATGCTCTTCCTCCGTGACCAGATCGTCCCGGATTCCATCTGGTTCAAATGACACCATGTCCGCGTTCAGTTTGACACCGTGGGAAAATAACTGCCCCCAGTAATAGTAAGCCTGCCCGTCATCGTCGATGAATACAGCCGGATCGATCCCGCCGCAGGGAAGCTGCACCGGATTTTCAAAGGGTCCTTCCGGGCGGTCGGAAACCGCAACCCCTTCACTGTCATCCGACATGCAAAAATAGAGATAATATTTTCCGCCGTGTTCCAGACAATCCGGTGCAAACAACAGCGCTGCCTTTTCATTTTCCCCCTCCTGCTCAAACTTTTCCTTCATGTCATCGCCGTTTTCCCGGGCCGATTCCAGCATTTTCCGAATAAACGGCGTAGGCCTGGACCAGTCGATCCCGGGATATCTGGGCGCATCCGGGTCGTTGTGCCAGGGAACCTGCTGCCCTGTAAACGACACCTCATGTATCGTCCAGTTTTCCATGTCCGGAGTGGATACGACGTGGTATTTTTCACTGCAGAATACGTCCCCGCGATCGTCAAAACTCCCGTAAATGTAAAGCTTTCCATCGGGCATCACATGCGCTTCGCTGTCCGGTACATGATATTTCAACGGAAGTACAGGGTTCCTCATGTTCTTGAAATATTCCATTTTTTCATGGCCTCCTTATGATCGTCATAGGGATATTATAGCTTATGAAACGGAAAAACTGCAGTGCGAAATGTGACATCACGCGGTGTGAAATATGACGTGAATACTGTTCACACCCTTTGGGTGCTCCAGTAACAGTATCCAGCCCATTTTAAGCCGCCTTCGGCGGTCCTAAGCGCCAGCGACGCTTGTTTAGGACGGACCGGAACGGAGTGTAGACGGGCTGGATGCCCGCCCCATCACTGAATTGGCCGGATGCCGTGCAGCAAGTGCACGACCCCGTGTGAACAATAACCGATTATTTCTGTCTGGTGATAAAGTGGGTGAGAAGATATTGACAGAACACTCAGAATTAAATAAAATAAATGCTGCAATAAAACGATCATACAGAGCGTTTTGTGAACAAATTGCACAATACATATAAAGCAAAGGGCTGCGGCAAAACAGCAGCCGGAATGGGAAAAAGAATGATCTGTACGGAGGTGGCTTGATTTGGAAGAGACTCAGAGAATCCGCATGCTGCAGTGTCCGGGGCATCCGGTTGATGTGGTCATAGATACGGATACATATAACGAGGTGGACGACCAGTTTGCGCTGGCATACCTGCTTGGAAATACGGACAGGCTTCGGCTGCAGGCTATCTACGCGGCGCCTTTTTTAAACGAAAAGGCAGACTCTCCGAAAGAAGGGATGGAGAAAAGCTATCAGGAGATCTTAAAGCTGCTGGATCTGGCAGGCGCCTCCCAATATCGGGACAGGGTATTCAAAGGGGCGGAGCATTTTCTGAAAGACGCGGTATCCCCGGCGGTTTCCGAGGCGTCCGAGGATTTGGTCTGCAGGGCCATGGCGCATTCAGCGGAGGATCCTTTATATGTCATTGGAATTGCAGCGGCAACCAATATTGCTTCCGCGATTTTAAGCCGGCCGGAGATTGTAGAGCGGATGGTGGTCGTCTGGCTGGGGGGCAGTGCTTTTCACTGTGAGGAGATGGAGGAATTTAATCTGATCGAGGATGTTGCCGCAGCGCGGATTCTTTTTAACAGCGGGGTTCCTCTGGTACAATTGCCCTGCTGGGGTGTGGTGGAGAGATTCTCGATCAGCAGGCCGGAACTGGAGAAGTATTTTACAGGAAAAAATCCGCTTGCGGAATATGTGGCCGGGTATGCCATTCAGGATGTGGAAGAATGGGCGGCAGGCCTGGCCTGGGCAAAGGTGATCTGGGATGTGACGGCGGTAGCGTGGCTGCTCAACGACGACCAGCGTTTTATGAATGACCGGCTCGTACCTTGCCCGGAGATTGCGGGGGCCTCGGGGTATGTATTTTCGGAAGGAAGGCATACTATGAGATATGTGTACCGCATTGAGCGGGATGCCCTCATGACAGACATGATCCAAACGATCTGCCAGCTTTAAGAGAGCATCCAACCGCACGGCTGGAATTTTGATGCCCGTCAGTTTGCTGTCAATAGCTTTGGCTGCACGGGCACGACAAGCGCATTGCAAATCGCTTTTTCCTTATTGTTCAGTCAAATATCCATGCAAGCATGGCTACTTGGCTCGTTGCTTCGCGGGAATAAACCGCACAGATAGAAATTATTTTACCCATTGATTATTAATCACTGGTTTACCATGACCAAAATATAGAGTTCTATTACCGATACTGCTTATCCTTGTCTTTTCATGAGCCGTTCCTTGAATACTTTAATCCTTGCGCCATAGCGGCTTGAATATAACAAACCCACAAAAAGCATTCCAACTGCAAATCCCTGTACAATATCCAGTCCAGCCACAACTGTCGAATGATCATAAAGGCTTGTGTCTTTAATGATGGTGTAGGCTAATATTAAAAGCATTGCTATTCCATTGCATATTCGTACACGCTTATTGTATCGTTCCGCTTCTGTATTTGTATAATCTACTGCCTGCAATACAGTTTCATTCATTTCTTTATCCATATTCTCGCTTTTCCTTTCTCCATTTAGAACTTCCCGTAAGTCAACTTCATAATAATCTGATATTTCAATCAAAATATCTAAATCTGGCATATTGTTGCCATTCTCCCAACGGGATATTGTTCTGTTTGATACATGAAATATTTCTGCAATTTGTTCTTGGGTAAGTCCTTTTTGCTTACGGAGTTCTTTTAAGAATTTTCCGACTTTTTCTTGATTCATTATTTTTCTCCTTTCAGAAAAATCCTATCAAAACTGCCTGATAAAGAACAGGACACAAAGCGAGAACTGCCTTAATTTGCTACCCGACAAGGTGTGTCTACCGATAATCAACAGTGCATATATTCTAAGTTACCGACAAATTTGAATTTATCTCTTTCTTGCTAGTTGTAAATCAATCGTGTCATAAATTGTGATTATGCCACCACATTTGTTAATTGCTTCTTCGATTTTTGAAAAGAATTTAATTCTGATTGTTTCTTCGATAGCAATATGATCCGAATAAGTTCCTAAGAGTTCAACATACTCTTTTGCCGAAAACATACGCTCCCGATGGAACAACGCATATTGAATATCTGTAAATCCATATTTTTGAGCAATTATCGCTAGCTCTTTTGCTTGCTCTTCTGAATATTCAGATAATGCTTTATGTTTCACCTTGTTGTGGTACTTATTGTAATACTCATCATAAATTTCATCTATTTCTTTTGAAAGCTCTGGCTTACCTTTATCACGATACGGATGATTTGCAAATCGAGCAAAAACACCATCTTTTTTCAACATCGAAAACACTTTTTCATACCCTACTTTTTCAGGTACCCAGTGGAAGGCAGATGCCGAAAAAACCAAATCAAAAGCATCATCTTCAAATTCTGTATCTTCAAATTTGCCTGTAATTACCGAAAAATTGTGATACGCCTTAAATTTATCTTTTAATAACTCAGAAAATTGTTCTCCATATTCAACTGCAGTTAATCTGCATCCTGTCTTTAGTATTGGCGCAGTTGCCTGTCCACCGCCACTTCCAATCTCAACAACATTGCTGTTTTCACTAATGGAAATGTAATCAAATAATTTTTGATACAATTCTTCAACATAACCAGGGCGTAGTTTTTCGTATGTAGAAGCCACCGTATCAAATGTCCACTCTAATCCTTTGAGTATTGGCATAAGAGCACACCTCCAAATCCCGATTTATTTTTCTGTTGTGTTACTTCCCGACAAACCAGAATTTAAGCCCTCACATAATCTGTAAGAAAATTCTCGATATCTGTTATATGTTGATTTAAAACTGCATGATATACATCAATACTGGTATATTGGTCAAAGGAATACAATTTATGTGCAATAAGTTCTTTTTTCAGACGAATAATTTGCTCTTTTAATTCAGGCGACTTTTTTACTTGTATTACAATTTTATCGCAATATTCTTCGGCTAACTTTATTGTGTCTTTATCAAAAAACCACAAATCTACATTCCAAAGCTCATTTCCTATAAATGCCTCAAATCCTTGAAACCAAACTGTTTTATGTTCGGAATTGATTTCTTCCTTCGCCTCATACCATATAGGATGAAATTTATCTATAACAAATTGTGATAAGCGATATAGTTTATCCAATGACATATTTTCGTTCTCAATGTCAATATCCAAATCATTCCATGCCATCATATCCATGCGATAACTTCCAACAATATGAGGTGTTCCATATCTGCCTAATTCCTCTAATAAGCCATGGTCATATAAAATACACTTTGCTTGCTCTTTTATCGTCATATCTCCACCTCCAAATCCCGATTTGTCTATATCCTATTTTTTTATATTGCTTTCAATTTCGTTACCGGATTCATTATATAATATTTGATTGAAAAAGTATAGCTGGGTTCCAGAAAACTTATTGGATCCTTATTGGATGAAAACAGTGCGTTTAAACTGCAGTTACAGGCACCTGTCATGCCTGGTAAAGGTGTGTCCTGTAACCGTTGATGTCTTGAATTAACCGATAGGCTTCTTTTGCATAATCAGCATTTTTGAGAAACAAGTTAGGAAGCTCATCTATTCTGTCAACATCATTACAACAATACTGCACAACGTATGTAACAATCGTTTCGATATTTTTCCCACATTTATCAAACAATTCCGCAGACTTGATCCAATTATCCTGCTTATATTCCTGGCCTAATTCCTGGATAATTTCTGCAAGTCTATCGTAATTCGCACAGTATGGTATATCAGCTTCTTTAACTCCCATAATCTGATTTGGCACTTTAGGTACTTTCCCCATATATTCGGTAATAGAAATAAGGGCTTTTCTATACTCTTCTTCTGAAAATTTCTTTTTCCATTTCGGAAGCTCTCTTGCAATTTTTTCGTAGGCAGAAATTCCGAGAATATACGGTTTTTCCCTGAACTGCCTTTCCGCTTTTTTCAACAGGCAATTGCAGCTAAGGGTGTATTTATCCGGCAGATTTTCACCTAATCGGATTTTAATAAATCCGTTTTTGTCGCCTACCCCATTTTTCTCGATATTCCAGGCCAGTTCTAAATCACTAACGGCAAGCTCTATTATATCTTCCCGGTCGCAGTCATATATTAAAACACAATTCTTTTCTTCATCATATCCAGTCATCAAAACATAATGTATAGGTATATGTTCAACATGGTACATTTTCAGATAGGGCAAATAAAACATATCCAACGGCCCTAAAACAACAGGATAGCCTTCATCAATCTCTTTTATAATAGACTTTTTGGCGTATTTTACAGTTCTTCCCACAATGATTTTATAATCTAACCCTAGTTCATCTTTTAAATTCTCGTATACTGTTTTTGGTCTTGCGTCGTTTGCGCTAAACATATATGGTTTTTCACTATTGTTCATTTTAATAAAAACGGTTTCACCAAAACTTCCCAATGCAAGAAGAAAACCCTCTGGAATAGATTGATTTGTTTTTGTTGCATATAAATCTTCAATTCCACTACACATACAGCATCCACTTGAAAGATGATGTTTTATCTCTATAATTTTTCTTGACATTCATTCCTCCAAACATCGATTATCTATATAAAACTTTTGCCGCTTTCCTCCATGAAAGATCAATATTGCCGGATTCATCACAGAAAAGATATTTGTCTTTCTTATTGTTCGTTCCATTCTTCATAAAATTCTTTTAAAAATCCACGCATATATCCATCTCGTTTCTCCGCAATGATTTTTGCACAATCGGTATTCATCATATCTTTAATCAAAAGTAGCTTTTCATAGAAATGATTTATTGTTGTTCCTTTGTTATTCCTATATTCGGTTTCATTCATATTTATATGAGGTTGGCAGTCTGGAATATAAATCGCCCTATTATGATTTCCGCCATATGCAAAAGCCCTCGCAATTCCGATCGCCCCCATTGCATCCAATCGGTCTGCATCCTGTACAATTTTTCCTTCTATTGACTTTGGAGAAGTTGTATCTGTACCTTTGAACGAAATCTCCTTGATAATATCAATTACTTGATCTATCGTATCCTCCGTAAGAAGACATTCTGACATAATACGCCGTGCATTTTCATAATCCGTTGTCTCAAAAATCTTTATATCATCCGTATCGTGCAGTAATGCAGCAATCATCACTATGTATTCGTTGCATTCTTCTGTTTTTGAAATTTTTTCTGCGGTATTTAAGACACGGATACTATGCCAATAATCATGTCCCGAATACTCATTTGCAAATAATTTCTTTATTTTCTGTTTGAGCATATATTTTGTCTGTTCATATTTAAAACTCAAATTATCCATTTTTTCCCCAATAAGCGGTTACGCCATCTTCCAGTAATACATATCTGATGTGACAATCGTAATTTCACAAGGTATCCCCAAGGGCACCCCATTATGGCCATACAGCCGTTTCATGAGGTATACAACATATGATTCATACTGATTAGATAAAGTTGACTGTCTCTATTACTGAAAACCGATTTCGTTGATGGATTCATTATACGCTATTCGATTGAGAAAGTATAGTTGGATTCCAGAAAACTTATCGGATAAAAACAGCCCGTTTAAACTGCGGTTACAGGTCGTTATAGTTCACGGCTTGTCAGGCAGTGAACTGTAACGACCTGTAACCGCAACCGCGCACATATACAGATTATGACTTGCGAATTATTGTGTCTGATGCTAGTATAAGAATATAAGAAGGAAAATAGGATAAGGGGTGAGAGCAGATGCCTGACAATCTTGAAGCATTGAATATCAGTTGGCATCCGGGTTTTTACGGAGCGGCAGAGCTGGAATTTTTATCGAACAAGGGCGATCTTGAATTTCAGAGGGAGTATAATCTGAGCAAAGAGCCTGTCCGGATGGATCTGCTGATCATCAAGAAGCTATCGGATGTCCGGATAGAAAACGAGCTTGGGCATATATTTAAAAAATTTAATGTAGTGGAATACAAAAATCCGGATGACGCGCTTACCATTGACGATTATTATAAAACGGTTGGCTATGCGTGCCTGTATAAAGGATTGGGAGAAAGCGTAGACCAGATCCCCGCCGATGAATTGACAATTTCTATTTTCCGGGAAAGCTGCCCGAGAGAAATGTTTAAAACAATGAAAAAGATGGGCCTGGAGATTGAGGAGCGATATCCGGGAATATACTATATAAGCGGGAAGCAGGCGCTGTTTGATACACAGATTGTAGTGACAAAACAACTGGAGAAAGAAACACACCGTACACTGCGCGTCCTGTCGAAACATGTACAGGAAGAGGATGTCCGGGCATTTGTGGAAAAGGCAGGAAAGATGACCGAGCCGGGTGACAGAAATAACATAGACGCGGTTCTGCAGGTTAGTGTATCTGCAAACAGGGAAATTTATGAAGCAATCAGGAGGTGCGATAAAATTATGTGTGACGCATTGAGAGAATTGATGAAGGAAGACTTTGAGGAAACGAAGCAGGAGACATTGCTTGAAACAATAAAAAATCTGATGGATACCATGAAGTGGACAGCGGAACAGGCAATGACGGCGATGAAAATCCCGGATGCTGACAGGGGAAAGTATATTGCAAAATTATAGAGATTCAATTCTATGGGAGAATTGGTTAGATGGCTGATCAGTTCTCCCATTAATTTGTACTGTCGTATGTTTGCGCCTTCCTTACCATCAATGGAAATCAATTTCTGTATCTCAGGGAGTTCAGCCTGCTGAAACAGCGGGCTAGATATTCCGCCGGAGCCACCCCATAATATTTTTTGAAAATATGCCGGAAATTTCCGGAATCCATATATCCCAGCTTTTCCGCGATGGCCGAAACAGACAGATCCGGAAGATGACGGTGGCGGATACGATTGGGGGGTAGAGGTTGTCACAATTTGAAAATCCGCTGCTTAAGTGGATACGGAGCGTGAAGTTTCATGTAGTTTACAAATTCTACAAAATAGTGGTATACTGATATTGCTTAACAGAAATCCGGAGGTTTGATCATCCTGCCGGAAGCGATGGATTTCGGCAGCCTATATATCGGAGAAATGAGAGGAAGAAAAATGAGCGGATCAGTACAGAAAGCAATAGAAGAGATTACCAACAGAACCCCTAACTTTCCAGAGGAACCATTTCAGATCATCAGTGAGAATCCAGATCTCGCGATCCCTTATTTGAATGCAGCGATAGACAGAGCAGTTTCTGAGGGAGAGGATCTGGACGAGAATTATCAACTGCATTTTTATGCAATATTTTTGCTGGGGCAGTTTCAGGAAAGGGAGAGCTTTCCCAGGATCATGAAGCTGGTATCGCTTCCCAGGGATGTATTGGATGGGATGATCGGAGACGCTGTTACATCAGGATTACAGGATATTCTGTATAATACATATAATGGAGATAAGGAACTCCTAAAGGCCTCCATAAAAAATAAAAATCTGGATGATTACGTAAGGAGCGCGATGCTGAAAGTCGTGGGACAGTTGTATCTGGATGGAGAACTTGGGAGAGAAGAGCTTCAGGACCTGATCAAAGAGATTGTATATAATGAAGAAGAAATCGGAGATTATATTTATACGGAGCTGATATATACGATGTGCGGATGTCATTTTGTGGAAATGCTTCCGGAGATCAGGCGCCTTTTTGAAGACGGCAGGATAGATGGATTCGCTTTTGAAGGATATGCAGAATGTGTAGATATGATGTTTCGATATAATAAGGAGGCGTTCTGCAGATCACCGATCCATGCGGCCGATATGCTGCGGAGCTGGTCTATGTTCGAACAGCCGGAGCAAAATGAGCTCAGCCCGAAAGAGATGGAAAAGCTTTTTCGCAAGGCAGTAGCACAGTACAACAAGCCGGAGAAGAAAGTCAAGATTGGAAGAAATGATCCATGTCCCTGCGGGAGCGGGAAAAAATATAAGAAGTGCTGTATGAATAAGCCGCAGCCCCCTGTGAATCTGGTGGAAAGCGAACGGGAAAAGAAAAAGTGGCTCGAATATTATCCGGCTTCGGCAGAGGAACGGCAGGAGGGCAGGGTTTATCTGGAGGATTTTTATGACAGGGAGAGTATAGAGATTGATAAGCTCATTTATCTGGCTATGAAGCATCGTGCAATTCCGATATGGCAAAGAGAAGCGGATGAAGCGGTGGAATATAGAAAAAAAGTGTATCTGTCAGAAGCTTTTTGGAAATTTGTTGAAAAAGCAGAGAAGGAAGAGATCAAGACATTTCAGGAATATGACGAAAAATATACGATACATTATCCGTGTGAAGAGTGGATGCAGGTTCTCAGGAGTTTGTTAAAAAATGATGACAAAGAACTTTTCGATTCTGTCACGGCATGCTGTAAGAAAATGCAGGGATCATGATGTTATAGAGCAGGTGCTTGTTTTGGATTTTTCTGTGATGCAGTCAATAGGTAAGTATACAAAAATAATGAAAAGCTGATGACGCGGCATCCGGAAAAATGGTTCTGGTGCTATCAGTGCAATACAGGGGACACGACCCGCAACGAGTGTCTCGGCGGGAGGGATGGATCGGAGGAAACAGAGGACCGGAAAAGTGCGGCCCATCCTGCGGGAAACACATCCCAGCTATTATGCGTTTATCCTGGACGGAGAGACTATGCTGGGAGAATATTGGGAGAGCAATCCGAGAAGCCACTGCCATGATATGATGGGGCATATCATCGAATGGTATTACAATGGAATTGCAGGGATCATCCCGGAGGCACCGGGCTTCGCCAAAATCACGATCCGTCCGCATCTGCCGGAGAGTATGCATGAATTGGAATACAAAAATCCGGATGACGCGCTTACCATTGACGATTATTATAAAACGGTTGGCTATGCGTGCCTGTATAAAGGATTGGGAGAAAGCGTAGACCAGATCCCCGCCGATGAATTGACAATATCTATTTTCCGGGAAAGCTGCCCGAGAGAAATGTTTAAAACAATGAAAAAAATGGGTCTGGAGATTGAGGAGCGATATCCGGGCATTTGTGGAAAAGGCAGGAAAGATGACCGAGCCGGGAGACAGAAATAACATAGACGCGGTTCTGCATGTGAGTGTATCTGCGAACAGAGAGATTTATGAAGCGATCAGGAGGTGCGATAAAATTATGTGTGACGCATTGAGAGAATTGATGAAGGAAGATTTTGAGGAAACGAAACAGGAGACGAAGCAGGAGACATTGCTTGAAACAATAAAAAATCTGATGGATACCATGAAATGGACAGCGGAACAGGCAATGACGGCTATGAAAATCCCGGATGCTGACAGGGGAAAGTATATTGCAAAATTATAGAGATTCAATTCTATGGGAGAATTGGTTAGATGGCTGATCAATTCTCCCATTAATTTGTACTGTCGTATGTTTGCGCCTTCCTTACCATCAATGGAAATCCATTTCTGTATCTCAGGGAGTTCAGCCTGCTGAAACAGCGGGCTAGATATTGCGCCGCATATCTGAAGGCCGCTCAGTTCAGCGGTGACTTCAGATGCTGCAGCTTCCATCTACAATGATGAACTGGCACGTTTAAAAAAGAATATGGTGAAAATGTGAAAGGAACGGTTTCATTTCAGAAAATACAATCGGACTTGGCGGCTGGTACAAAAGCAGCAAATTTGCACTTATGTATGTATTTTGTTTTTTATACGCAAACTTGCTTCTATATGCATAATCCAATGTCTTGAAAATGGCATTTGTATTAAACCACGAATATCTTTACCACACCAATAATCAATAAGCCAAATTGCATTTTTATCATCGCTTACCACGTTCAATGATTTTAAGTATTCTTTTCTTTCATCTAATATTTTCTTTTTCAATTCGTCATAGGATAATTGATTGATTATCTTCTCGGTGCTATCCTTTACCTCAAAAATATATGTATAAAGTTCTTTCAAATTAAGTTGCTTTGAAAATTCTGCGATCTGCTCTTTTACAAGTTCATTTCCGGTTGTGATTATAGGTGAATTGATACGTTCCTGATAATTGCCCGAAAAAAACACTTGCTCGTTTTCACTGATCAATGTGTGTGCAACTATATCTTCAATACGGAAAATATGCCAAATTGAATATGCAATCGTTTTACTATGATAACCGTCTGCATTTATAAATGGAATTGCATCAAAATCTTCTCTGCTTAATTTCTCATTAAATGATGTTAAGGTTTCCATTAACTGATTCCGCAAATGAATCAATGTGTCAATACCTGCTTTATAGGTATCTTTCTTTTTGATTTGCGTTTGCATTGTTTTATTTAGTTCAGACCACACCTTATTCACAATCAATTATCCTCCAACAATTCCGACTTCGCTGCTGGATTCATTATACGCTATCCGATTGAAAAAGTATAGCTGGATTCCAGAAAACTTAAATGATCCGGAATTAAATGTTACAGGACACGCCCTGACCAGGTGTGTCCTGTAACTCAGTCCATTATTTTAAATTGCCTACGGTTCTTTGTTTTCGGAAGCACACGTACTACAGCGCCATGGCCGCCGCTGTTCCATCTGCAACCGCCTGCAGCGCCTGGCCTGCTTCCTTCGCATCGCCCACTGTGTAAATTTCTTTCCCGCAGTCTTTGAGCGCTTCATACAGTCCGGTGTCCGGCTTGGAACCCACAGCAAATACGATCTTTGTGAACCCGGATACCTCTTTTTCCTGGCCGGCAGCTTCCAATGTCACGGTATCTCCCGATATACATTTCAGCTTCGTTTCCGTCATCATGGTCACGCCAATCTTTTTCAGCCTTCCCATGGCCGGAACCAGGTTGCCGGGCGCCATGCCTTCGCCCATAGTATTTTTCATCTCAATGACAGTAAGCGACAGATCCCCACTCTTTACGGAATCCAGATACTCGGCCGTTTCCAGGCCCACCATGCCGCCTCCGACGATGAGCACATTGCCTTCCGAAATGACCGTCTCGCCTTGCAGGATCTGATGCGCGGTACAGATATTTTCCCCTTCTTTCAACGACACAGGGTGGGACCCGTTGGCAAGAATTACTGCGTCAAAGCTGCTCTTTAGAATCTCCTCCGCGCTCACCGCATGCCCCCGTTCTACGTTCACATGCAGACGCAAAAGCTCCTTCTCCAGATATTGTATCCATTTCAGCAGGGATGATTTGTGCGGCGGGATCGCTGCCAGCAAAACCTGGCCGCCCAGTTTTTCTTCTTTTTCATACAGCGTCACATCCTCGCCCCTGAGAGCCGCCATCCTTGCCGCGGCCATTCCGCCGATGCCGCCGCCAACGACCGCTACTTTCTTCGGGGATTCTGCCGGTACGACGGACAGTTTTGTCTCTTTTCCCAAAAACGGATTGATCACGCAGGAGGCCGGACGGCGCTTGTTCTGCTCACCCACGCAGCCTACCAGACATCCGGCACAGGGAGCAATCTCCTCTGTACGTCCTTCCCGGATCTTGTTGACAAATTCCGAATCTGCAAGCAGCACCCTGCCCAGCACGATCCCATCCGCCTTGCCTTCTTCCAGCAGCGACTGTGCAAGCTCCGGCGTATTGATCTTTCCAACCAGGATCACGGGAACCGTGCTGACGGATTTGATCCGGACAGCCTCCTCCACATTTGCGCCTGCTTCTTCCCCATGGGACGGCATGATCTTGTGCGGCACCTCGTACTGGGAGCCGCCCGAGATCTCAAATGCATCAATTCCATGCTCGATCAGTACGGGTACCAGCTTCATCATATCTTCAACCGTATTTCCTCCGGGCACCTTTTCGCTCCCTGACATCCTGAGGATAATGGGAAATTCTTTTCCGCATTTTGCTTTGATCGTGTCCACGACCTCCAGCAGAAGACGGGCGCGGTTCATCAGGCTTCCCCCGTATTCGTCGGTACGGGTATTTCTCAGCGGGGACAAGAACGACCCGAGCAGCATATACCCATGCGCACAGTGCAGCTCGATCCCGTCAAAACCTGCCTGTTTTGCCTGAAAGGAAGCGTTGGCATACTGTTCGATGATGGGCGGGAGTTCTTCAATCTCCAGCGCGCGGGTATCCTGCCGCATGGAATTTTTATATCCGCTGGACGACACCGGCGTAACGCCGAAAAAGGAAGAAATGCTCTCCGGCCCCGGATGCGTGATCTGGGGAATGATCTTTGCGCCGTATGCATGGATCTTATCTGTAAATGCTTTGTATCCGGCGATGCTTTCCTCATCCCGGAAGCATAACGTGTTGCCCAGGTAAGGCGTATTCGGATCTACACTCGTCGCGTCCGTGATGATGCATCCGACTCCGCCTTTGGCACGGGCCAGCCAGTATGCCTGCTGTTCTTCGCCGGGAACTCCGCCCGGATTCCCGTATCCCAATGACATGGGTGCCATGAAGGTTCTGTTTTTCATGGTCATAGAGCCAATTGTAAATTCACTGAATAATTTTGCCATATGTATTCCCCGCTTTCATTGATTGATCTCCAATACTGCATGGTAAGCGTCATGGATGGCATCCAATGCCATGCCCGGAGCCTTCTTTGCATCCCCGATGACATAAGCCGGAATGCCAAGCTTTTGGCAGACATCCTGGAAAGCCGCTGTCTCTGCGGATTTTGTCCCCACTGCCATTACCACAATGTCCGCCTCGAAGGAAACCTCTTTTTCTCCCTGAAGGGCCACGACTCTGCCTGTCTCGACTGCTTTGCAGGTGGTATCCTTGTGGACGGTGATGGGCATCTCGGAGAGTGCAAAGTTGGCTGTAATCTGACGGAGCTGCCCCAGCTCTGTAAGCACCTCAGATTTCATCTCCAAAATGTTCACCGTGATTCCTTTGGATGCCAGATACTGGGCGCACTCAAAGCCCACCAGTCCGCCGCCGATCACGACCGCGCTCTGTCCCTGGACCTCTCTGCCGGAAAGCAGGTCATGGGATTCGATCACAGACTCGCTGTTACTCCCTGCAATGTCTGGGACAATGGGCACGGAGCCTGCGGAAATGATGACCGCGTCCGGCTTCATTTCTTCAATCAGTTCCGGTTCTGCTTCCGTATTCAGATGCACCTCGATCCCCTGATCCGCTACATTTGCCACCGCCTTCTCAGCCGCATAACTGAAATCCCTTTTTCCCGGCGCAACGCCCGCAAGGACAAACTGCCCGCCAAGGCTTCCGCTTTTTTCATAGATCACAGGCTCGTTGCCCGTCTTTTTCAGATCCAGCGCCGCTTCGATCCCGGCAATGCCGCCTCCTATGATGAGCACCTTTTTGGATTTTGTGCCTGGCTTCAAGGCCGCAGCCTTTTCTTCCAGCAGGGCCGGATTTCTCATGCAGGTAATATGCTTAACCGCCGGATTCGACAGCGAGGTATAAAAGTAATCATAACAGCCCTGGTTGCAGCCGATACAATACTTGATCTCACCTAGCCGTCCGTCCTTCGCCTTATTGCAGAAGTCCGGGTCCGCAAGCTGTGCCCGCGCCATAACGACCAGATCTGCTTTGCCGTCCTCCAGAATCTGCTCCGCAAACTCCGGTGTATTGATCCTGCCGCAGGGCATGGTGATCATGCCGGTCTCTCTGCGGATTCTGGCAGCGTCCTCCACATTGAAGCCTTTCGGGATATCCACAGGCGCCACCTCGTAAACCGTGGCCGCGGACACGATATTTCCTCTGGAAATATTGAGGACATCCACACCGGCCTCTTTGGCGTCCCGGCAAAATTCAATGACATCATCCACGGTCAGGCCGCCATCCAGCATATCGTCATGGCAGTCGATCCGCATCAGGAGCGGCATCCCCTCCGGCATCTTTTCGCGGATTGCCCGAATACATGCCAACGGGAACCGCTTTCTGTTTTCAAAGCTGCCTCCCCAGTCGTCCGTTCTGTGATTTAACCCGCCGGACAGCATGGAATGGGGCAGATAATTGTGCGCACAGTGAAATTCCAGACAGTCAAAGCCTGCTTCCACCGCTCTTGCTGCCGCTGCTTTGAAGGCATCAATGACGGAATACAGCCTTTCCTCCGTGATGGCCGGCACCGTATATTCAGCGGACAGAGGCATATCGTCGGGCAGAAGGATCTGTACCGTCTGGTCGCTTGCAACGGCAAGACCGCCCTGCCATAATTGCAGACAGGTCTTTCCCCCTGCCTCGTGAACCGCGTCATTGAGCCTGCGGAATCCCGGAATATACTTGTCGTCTGCGATGGACAAAAATCCTGACGGCGCGCTTGCCGCATCTACGGAGGACACCTCCACCGTATTCAGTCCGCAGCCTCCCTTTGCCCGGGCCACGTGGTATGCGATCAATTTATCCGTTACGCCTTTCCCGTCCTCACTCTCTGAGCTTTCATGCGTTCCCATGGCGCTCATGACTACACGGTTTTTCAATTCCAGTTCCCTGAGTTTGATTGGTGAAAATAATTTTTCAAATGACATCTTCTTTCCTCCTACTTAATGAAACGCCCACACATTTTCATCGGCGGGCCAGTCGTCGAAAGGCTGTTTTAAGCCTCCTTTAAAAACATTCCCCGGAGCATCTTGGTACAGGCATTGAACGTATCCTCATTCCATAACGACGGTTCTTCCTTCAACTTCAGGTAAATCTGGCAGGCGAAACCATAATATGCGGTTGTCAGAAGCCAGCTTGGGCTTTCTTTAAATTCTCCGTTCTCCTTGCCCTCCAGTACAATCTTTTCAATATCCGCGTAAAATTCCTTTTTACACTGCAGGGGCATGCCGCAATAAACCGGAGAGGCCGTATACAACTGCTCGATCATGGATTCCCTGGGGTGGCTCATGGAATAGCTGATGATATTGCGAAACCTCCTGCACAGCTTGTCCATGGCCGTCTTTTCCTGCTCCACCCCGAAATTGCAGGCGTCCACATCCATCTGATAACAATGCTGGTGTACCTCCTGGATCAACGCTGCTTTCGAGTCAAAGTAAAAATATAAGGTTGCCTTGGAGATACCTGCCGCATTGGCGATATCCTGCATGGATGTCAGATCCAGCCCCCGCTCGCAAAACAGCGTGATGGAGGCCTCAATAATCTCATTTTTCCGTTCCGTATGGTTCATGCATTCCTCCTTTCTATCGACCGGTCGGTAGATTACAAATATTTTACTATGTATGACTGCAATTGTAAAGACAATTTGACAGCAAATATTTATGGCAATCCAGGGAATCACATGTTATAATTTAGAAAAAGAGGGCGGCTTCCCCAAAACTGTGCAGGGTAATCAAAAAACGGTACATCTATATCTATGCAGGATGTAGGCGCAGAGAGTCAGCTTTTTTGCATAATCCCTATTGCAGAATAGGGCTGAGTAAATACCTGTTTACAACACAGATGGAGGAATCAAACATGATTAATACCAAACATAAGGACCGCCTGTTTTGCTTTCTATTTGGAAGGGAAGAAAATAAGAGATGGACATTGAGCCTGTATAACGCAGTGAACCATTCCTTCCATACGGATCCGGACAGTATCCAGATTACGACAATGGAAGATATTCTTTATATGGGGATGAAAAATGATGTTTCATTTATCATTACGGATATCATGAGCATTTATGAGCAGCAAGCCACATATAACCCCAATATGCCGGTCAGGGAACTGATGTATGCCGCAAAGCTGTACGATAAATATATCCATGAGAACAAACTGAATATCTATGGTGATACATTAGTCGCGCTTCCAATCCCTAAATTGGTCGTTTTTTATAACGGACAGGACAATTATATGGATCGAATCCTGGAATTAAAGGATGCATTCCGGGCAGGCAAGGAGAAGCAGAATCCCGGGGATACAGAGGCAGAAGAAAGCAGGAAGCCGGATCCAGATGGAAGAAGTAAGGAGATGGAGCCGGATATTGCAGTAAGGGTACGGATGCTCAATATCAATTACGGGCAGAATAAAGAACTGATGGATGCCTGCAAGCCTCTGGGGGAATATGCGTGGCTGATCCAGCGGATTCGGGAATACAGCAAACATAAGGATATTGAGGAGGCCGTTGATCAGGCAATCGATGAGCTTCCGGAGGACTTTGAAATCAGGCCATTTCTGGTTGGACACAGGGCGGAGGTGAAATCAATGTGTATCACAGAGTATAATGAAGAGGAAACAATGCTGCTGTTTAAGGAACAAGGAAGGGAAGAAGGCAGGGAAGAAGGCATTGGGATTGGGGAACAGAACAGGGCGAATGAGATGGCCGAACGGATGATCCGGGCGAAAGAACCAGGGGACAAGATCGTGTTATATACCGGCCTTGGGAAGGAAGATGTAAACAAACTGGCAGGAAGCCTGAATATAATCCTTGTATGGAATACGGTTGTAGAATGACCCTGATTCACGCCCTTTGGGTGCTCCAGTAACAGTATCCAGTCCATTTTAAGCCGCCTTCGGCGGTCCTAAGCGCCAGCGACGCTTGTTTAGGACGGACCGGAACGGAGTGTAGACGGGCTGGATATTATGGCAAATGTTACTTTATTGGCCGGACGCCGTGCAGCAGGGTGCACGGCGCCGTGTAAACAATAACGTCTGCAGACAGCTTTGGCGGCTGTTATTTGGATTAAATAGCGATTTACATATTAGCCAAAAGTAAAATCGCAATAAATAATGTTAAAATAATTGCACCAATAAAACTGATAATGTTTATAAATTTTATCCAGCCTGTTCTTGACACTTTTGAAATAAAAACAGCAATAGCAATTCCTGCGATCCCGCCAGATGAGTTAGAAATAATGTCTGTAATATTACTTGCCCCAATAGCAAATATAAACTGTACTATTTCAAATATAAGGCTTGTGCAAATAATAGGTATGAATTGTTTTGGCAATGACTTTTCTTCCCATAAAACATGCATAAATAAGCCGTAAGGTATAAAGGCTAACGCATTTTGAATAATCTCTCCAAAATCCATTTTTCCATTAACTACAACTGACTGACCAAACGGAATTAAATTGATGCTTTTTATGTGTGGTAAATTTTCAAAGGAAAACTGCAGCTTAAAAATAATAATCCATGTCAAAGCAAGCAAATAAAATATCAATAATCCTAAAGTAAACCTTTTCGATTTCACTTAAATCCCTCCTTTGACACTAATAATAATAAGTTTTATTTATTTTAATCTTTATTATTTCTTAAATATTTCTAAAAAATCTGATGGATACCATGAAATAGGCAGCCGAACAGGCAATGACAGCTGTGAAAATTCCGGATGCTGACAGGCAGACTGGTGTGACTGAGAAACTGAAAGCAGCCGATCAGATGAAATGGGTAGGACTGGCAAATAATCGTAAGACACAGGCGGAAGAAATCATTTGTGCAGAATTGATTTACAACTAAAGGCAAGGTATAATTATATATAAAATGTTCCTCATTTTCTTTTCATAAATGAATTTGAGGTTTCACCTTGTCGCGCTCTGCAATAGAATTTTCAGTGTGGACATAAAAGGAAAGGAGGATTGGGGATTTATGCTTAATCCTATCGTTATTGTTGCGTAAGCAAGGCTATCGCAACGGCTAAAATATGAATAGGTGTTGCAGATAGACCTTGCAGTTCCTGATAAACAAATCACATTAGGAGTGCAAAATGAGTTACAAAAAAGCAACACACGTTCTGCCGCATGATTTACTTCTGAAAGTCCAGGAATACATTGATGGAGAATTTTTGTATATCCCCAGAATTTCTGATAACAAAAAAAGCTGGGGAGAAACAACTTCAACCCGTCAGGAATTACAAGATAGAAACCACCGTATTTATAATGACTACCTTGCAGGGAAAGGAATGGATAGCCTTGCTGAAAAATATTTTCTATCTTTAAAAAGTATTCAGAGAATTATCAGGCAGTTAAAAAAAGAATATAATTGACAGAAACGGGCTGATGTTATTTTAAAATACATCAGTCCATTTCTTATTATTATTTATAAAAAGAGTATTAGGTTTGGTTCTGTATTGTATGATGATACAATTTATTTGAAAGAAACATAGGGAGGTGATAGGTTGAAAAAATGTTGTGACAATCCGCCTTTTAGTTTTTAGATTTATGAATCAGGAGGAATTATGGAGTGAAAAAAATTATATGGGAAGTACAAAGTCTTTCCTTATTGCCTGTACTAAGATATTGCAAGAAATGTGGAAGAAAAAATCTGTTTACTTGTTCACGGCAATTCCGAATAAATTCCCAACGCAGATACTTGGATATTTGGCTGATTTACAAATGTTCGGATTGCAATTCCACATGGAAGGCTGCTGTTTATTCCCGTATTTCTCCACAAGCATTAAAGCTGGAGCTATTAGATGGATTTTACAAAAATGATAACGAACTTGTAGAAAAATATGCAATGGATAGCCAGTTTTTACAAGCGAATGGTGTGGAAGTCAGTTTGCCCAAATACTCTGTTATTGGTGATTGCTTTTCTCTAAATGAAGCCGTACAGCTTGAAATCAAAAATAAGTATTCTCTTTCTGTTAAGGTATCTTCTATTGTAAGGAACAAATTACTTTTGTCAGAAAAGGAATATCTACAACTGATTACAAGTGGAAAAATGAAAAGTATTCCCAATCAGAATTTGAAAAAATGTAAATTGAAAAAAGGGGTTACCCTTGTTTTTGATAATGAATTACAAATGAGTTGAATTAGAATTAAGAAAAATTATTTGCCAAAAAATGGCGAAAGAGATTGTTAGTAAGGGATAGTAAAACTTGAATGTATGAAAAGGAGAATTTATGAACAGCGATGAAATCAAGCGGACACTGAAAATGAGATCGCGCAGATGTGAAAAAACGATAACAATGGGATGCCGGTGTTCAGGTTACTGTTCACACGGTGTCGTGCACCCTGCTGCACGGCGTCCGGCCAATAAAGTAATATTTGCCATAATATCCAGCCTCTCGCCGAAGGCGACTTAAAATAGGCTGGATGCGTTACAGTTCGCGGCCGGTTGGGCCGTGAACTGTAACTGTTCAGGAATGGCGGGTTCAATACATCGGATAACGGCTTATAGAATCAGGAGGTTTATGGTAGTATGGAATTATAAAAATGAAGGGAAAGGTTGATGGCAGACCGGACACGGTATCTGAAAGAAAATCCGAAGGGAGTGAGTGAGATGTGCCGCATCATGGAGGATATGAGGAAAGAATCCTTGAAAGAGGGAATACAGGAAGAAAAAAAGATGACAGTAATCCGAATGTTGGAGGCTGGGAAATATTTACTTGAGGAAATAGCAAATATTTCAGGACTTTCGCTCGAAGAAGTAAACCGACTGAAAGCAGAACGAAACGCATAGAGCACCATTATAGAGCCAGGAATCTAAGACATAGGTTCCCGGTTCTATTTTTTTGTCCTGAAATGTAAATTTTTTGTGAACATAATTAAAAAGTCCTTTACAAAACGTCACTTGGAATACGGCGCTGGAATCTTAATTCCCCATCAGCTTGCCCCGGGATTTTTTACTTCCCATCCACCAAAACCCTGACAACAAAAACACTCCCTTCCCCAGCCCTGCTTTTCACAGACACCTCCCCTTTATGCAGTTCTAAAATCCTCTTTACAAGCGGCAGACCAAGCCCATTTCCCTCCATATTGTGGGACGTATCTCCCTGATAAAACTTATCAAAAATATATTTCTGTATCGTTTCATCCATACCCGCCCCCTGATCCTTCACCGTGAAAACCGCATGTCCATTTTCCAAATGCAGAGCAACAGCAATACAGCCCTTTTCCGGGGAAAACTTGACCGCATTGTCCAGCAGGTTCATCCAGACCTGCTTTAAGAGCGGTTCATTTGCCCGGATCATGACCTCTTCCATATCAATATCAAAATCAATCTGCTTTTTTGACCATTTGCTTTCCAGAAGCAGGATGGCTTCCCGGATCTGTTCGCTCAAGGAAAAGTCGGTCTTGTCCGTCAGAAGGGTCAGGCTTTCCACCTTGGAAAGGTTTAACACGGTTGCGGACAGTTCGGAGAGACGCCGGGATTCCTCAATGATAATGTCCAGATATTCCCGGCTTTGGCAGGCATCCAGCTTCTGGCTCTTCAGCAGCTTGGCAAAGCCCAGGATAGAGACGATGGGCGTCTTGAACTCATGAGAAAAATTGTTGATAAAGTCAGAACGGAACATCTCGATTCCGGCAAGTTCTTCTGTCATCTGGTTGAAACATTCGGAAAGCTTCTGAAATTCTTTCGGATGCTCCAGATGGATTTTTACATCATAGTTCCCCGCGGATACCTCGTGTATCGCGTCGATCAGCGTATGAAGCGGACGCAGGGGAAAATGGCTTATAAAAAAGGAAATGGTCGTGCCGATGACGATACTGATGATACCGCTCTGGAACAGAAACGGCTTCAAAGGTGCGCCTGGTTCTGCGCTGATCCAGCCGTGTCTTATGGCGAAAATAATGATCGCATTGCTGGCAGACATGGTCAGAACCAGCAAGATGAAAACAAAACCTGTAGTTAACAACGTCATTTTGACGCGGACGCCTGCCTGCTCTTTCATATCAGCTCCTCCTCTGCCTGTTCTTTCATACCAGCGTCTCCTCTACCCTGCTCTTTCATACCAGATCCTCCTCTACCTGCGCCTTATAGCCCAGCCCCCGTATGGTGACAATGGAAAAATCCCTGCAGTCTTCAAAACGTTTCCTGAGACGGTTGATGTGGACGCTGACTGTCGCGTCCGTGGAATCGGAGGCCGGCCCCCAGATATCCTCCATAAGCTGCATGCGGGTAAAGATTTTGTTCGGATAGGACAGCAGCTTGTACAAAAGCTGAAATTCTTTCTGGGGGAGGAGCTGACTGCCCTCGCTGTTTTTTACAGTCATGGAATCATAGTCCAGTACGGTTGAGCCGATCGTGAGCCTGCGGTCGGAAATAATCTTCGCCCTTCTGAGCAAAGCCTTGATCCTAAGAAGCATGACCGCTTCGTTTACAGGCTTGGTCATATAATCGTCCGTCCCCGACAGAAATCCCTCCTTGATATCCTCCGGAAGCTGTTTTGCGGAGAGCATCAGGATCGGGATATCGCTGCCGCAGTCCCGCAGAAGCTTTGCAAAGGCATAGCCATCCATGCCCGGCATCATGATGTCCAGCACGATCAGGTCGATCTTTTCATTTTCCATAATCTCCAGCGCTTTCTGGGCGCAGTACGCACAGGAAACAGAGTATCCGGCCTCGGTTAAAACAGCGGCCAGATAACGGCGTATATTCTTATCATCATCTACAATTAAAATCTGAAGCATGGGAAGTCCTCCATATCATTTTGAACATTGATCATCACGGATCTATTTGCGAAAATTGTAACACAGAAAGTTAAACAGAATCTAAAGAAAATGAGGATTTCACATATTTTTCATATTTAGAAGCAGAGAGTTTAAATTGAGTTTAACAAGCCCTCTTAGAATAAATACAAACAGGAAAAAGGAGAATTTCATATGGAAAATAATCAGATAGAACCCCTTTCGCTGGATATCAGGAAGACAAAGTTTACATTATTAAAGGATCAGCAATGCTCTCTGAATATGCAGATCCGCCTGGCCATGCAGCTTCATGATCTGCGGGCGCAGGCAGATCTGGAAAAGGAATTAAAAGAAGTTACGGATCAGATCAGCCATATGGTCTGGTAATATCTAATGACTTTAAATAGTAACAATATCACGGTCTGTCGGAAAAGGATTGACAGGGAAAGAACCCCAGTGCTATTCTTTTTAATAGAACCGATATTGCTTCCAGGTTTTTGACCTGACAGGCTGGGAGAGGGAGGTGATTTGCCGTGGGCATGTATTTGAATCCGGGGAACAGCGGATTTACCAGAATCAGAAATGACATCTATGTGGATAAGAGCGGATTGATCAGCCTGATCAATGAAACGATAGAGACGCCGAGATTCCTGACCTGTGTCAGCAGACCGCGCCGGTTTGGAAAATCCTTTGCGGCTAAGATGTTATGTGCGTATTATGATAAGACCTGCGATTCCTCGGTGCTGTTTGACGACCTTGCCATTGCGCAGGACGAGAAGTTCAACAAAACATACAGGCAGCATCTGAATCAATACGACGTCATTTATCTGGATATGACAAATGTCCTGGGAAAGGCGGACTCGGACAGCATTGTGCCGTTCATCCAGAACAGTGTGACGGAGGAACTTCTGGAAGCGTATCCTGATTTAAAAGTAGGAAATGTCTTCGATGAAACACTGCTCCATACGGCGGAACTGACAGGCAATAAACTCATTATGATTATTGATGAATGGGATGCGCCGATCAGGGAGACGCCGAAGAGCCAGAAGCCGTATCTGGATTTCCTGCGTACATTATTTAAGAGCAGCGGCACAACGGACCAGATCTTCGCGGCGGCTTACATGACAGGAATCCTCCCGATAAAAAAAGACGGCTCGCAGTCAGCAATTTCAGATTTTAAAGAATTTACAGTGATCAAACCCAGAAAATTCGGCGGTTATGTGGGATTCACAGAGACAGAGGTGAAAAAACTCTGTGAGGAATACCATTGTGATTTTGAGAAGATGAAGAGGTGGTATGACGGATACTGGTTCCGGGATACCGGTTCGGTATATAATCCCAATTCTGTGATGGAGGCCATCCGCAATGATGATTTCGATTCCTACTGGACACAGACCTCAGCGGCCGGGAGTTTGATGGGATATATCAGTATGGATTTTGATGGTCTCTCTAAAACCGTAGCGGAACTGATCGGCGGCGGAGAAGTCAAGGCAGATCCAAGGGGATTTTCAAATGATCTGGTGACAATTCGAAACCGGGATGACGTGCTGACGATCCTGACCCACCTTGGGTATCTCGCCTACGATGAAAGGACAGGGAAGGTTCGTATTCCAAATGAAGAGATTCATATGGAATTTACAAGAATCGTTCGTGAAGTAAAAAGGGATTGAAACATACCTGCATCATCGAAAAATATCAGATGAAAACAGATCATGAATGAAAAGTAAACTGAGGAAACAAAAATGGCAAGTATCAGAGAAGTAGCGCAGGAAGCAGGCGTAGGGGTCGGGACGGTATCAAGGGCATTGAACGGTTCGGGGTACGTTTCACCGGAGACAAGGAAGAAGATTGAGAAGGCGGCAAAGAAGCTGAATTATACGCCTAATGAACTGGCAAGGAACCTGTATCATAATAAAACGGGGATCGTCGGCGTGATCGTGCCTGATTTGGAGCATCCGTTTTTCTCTTCTCTTGTCAAGCATATAGAGATGGAGTTATATGAACAGGGATATAAGACGATGATCTGTAATACCGTGGGTATCAGCAGGCGGGAGCAGGAATATCTGGATATGCTTGAGCGAAATATCGTGGACGGGATCATCACGGCATCCCACGGCCTTGAGGTAGAAGAATACCAGAAGCAGACGAAACCGATCGTATCCATTGACCGTGACCTGGGATCCCGAATCCCGTTGATCGGCTGTGATCATGCGAAAGGCGGGAAGCTGGCGGCGGAGCTCATGCTTGAGGCCCGCCGGAGAAAGGTGTTTCTTGTCTCAGGAATATCCCCCAACGTTATGGCAAATGACAGGTACAGGACATTCAGACAGATATTAGAAGAGAACGGGGTTGTTGCCGTGCTTCAGGAAGAGATGGGGTGGAATATATTCAGCTGGGAAGCGCATTATAAGATGGCGGAGGAGATTTTTCGGCTTCATCCGGATGTTGACGGGATCTTCGGCTCAGACCTGGCCGCGCTTGCCTGTCTGAATGTGGCGCAGAGAAAAGGGATTCGGGTGCCGAAAGACCTCTCCATCATAGGTTTTGACGCCATGGCGCCTTCCGGCATGGTGTATCCGCAGCTGACTGCTATTAGGCAAAATGTAGAATTATTGGCGGAGATTTCCGTGAATGCCCTTCTGGATATGGTGGAACAGAGGAAAAATGTACCGAGCCGGTTGATTTTAGATGTAGAGATACAGCGGGGAGGAACGGTATAGAGGAAAATCTTTGGTAAAATTGCGAAAAAAATACGACGCAGATTTGTTAAAAATAGATAAGTAAAAAATAAGATAAGAGGATTTTGTACAAAATGCACAAGACAAAATCCTCTTTTTTTGCTGCCATAAGAGAAAAAAAGAAATACAGGATTGACAAAATATACAATCAATACTACAATTACGTTTATGGAACGGGTTCCACAAAATATAGAAAAACAAAGCAAGTATACAAAAAATAGAGCAAATATAAATGAGTATAGTGGTATGGAATCGGTTTCACATAAGTAAGGAGGAGACAGATGAATACAGGAAAGTATACAAGGCTGGAGATATTTGCCAAGGCTTTACAGGCAGGAGGAAGCGTCCGTGTGATTTCCAATGACGGGGAATGTCAGGAGATCCCTGCGGGGCAGGCCTCTTATAAATGGATTCAGATCCCGGTGGAGAAGAATACGGAGTATGAGATCCTTTGTGAAGAATGTCAGGTCTCGATCTGCTATCTGAGCGGATGTGAGAATATCCTGGATGAAGGCGTCTGCTATCTGGAACAGGATGAGAACGGCAGATTTATAAGGATGCGGGAGTCGGACTGGTACGATTCTCCGATCCGGGAGACATATCATTTTACACCCTGGAAGAACTGGATCAATGATCCCAATGGGCTGTGCTGGTTTCAGGGATATTACCACATGTTCTATCAGTTTAATCCCCATAGCCAGAAATGGTCCCATATGTACTGGGGACATGCGGCAAGCCGGGATCTGATCCACTGGACGCACCTTCCGGTTGCCTTAGAACCCCAGGAGGAGATACTGAGATACCCGGATGAGCTGGATGGAGGAGCCTTTTCCGGTTCTGCGGCAGTGATGGGGGATGAAGTGGTCTTCTATCTGACCCGGAGCAGGGAGCCGCGCGGGAAAGTCGAGCAGATCCTGCAGCAGCAGTGGAGGATGAAGAGCAGTGACATGCTGCATTTTACGAAAGAGGAGCTGGTCATCGGGGAGAGACCTGCAGGGGCATCCCCTGATTTCCGAGATCCCAAGGTGATGCGGGCGGACGGCAGATGGCAGATGGTACTCGGCAGCGCCCTGGAGGGAAAGGCGGCGATCCTGAAATATGAATCAGAGGATATGGAGAGCTGGGAGTATGCAGGCCCGCTGCTGACCGAGGAGGAAGACGGGATCCGCTGTGTAGAATGCCCGGATTTTATGGAGCTTGACGGGAAATATCTGGTGATCGGAGCTCTGATGCACCATCAGGACCCGTTCGGCAGATACCAGATGAGCAGATATCATGTGGGAGATTTTAAAGAAGGGATATTTACAGAGGAGAGCAGAGGATGGTTCGACTTCTGCGGAAACTGTTACGCGATGCAGAGCTTCGAACATGATGGCAGAAGGATCAGTATCGGCTGGATCTCTGATTTTTACGGAGAGCATCAGGAGGAGGAAAACGGCGTCTGCGGAAGCATGACGATCCCCAGAGAAATGCACATCCGAGATCACCGTCTGTATCTGACTCCGGTAAAAGAGATAGAGGTCCTGAAGATGGGAGCGCTGTACCAGGGGCATGGGGAGGAGATCAGCCTGAAAGACATTACCCCCAATACCTACAAGGCAGAGCTGGAATTTGACGGAGATTGTTCATTTTCCATCTGCCTGTCTGAAAACGACGGGGGCAGGATGCTTCTCATCTATGATGAGAAAGGGCTCCGGCTCAGGACCTATGGAGTGAAGAGCGAACATGTCACGTTTCCGGCAGATGTAGACCGGGTAGAGAAGCTGGAAATATTCGTAGACCGCCGTACTGCCGAGATCTATGTAAACGATGGGGAGGCGGCAGGAACCAAGTTGTTTTATGACACATCAGATGCCGGATGTTTCATATTACATACAGATACACCTGAATGTATCAAGAGGGCAGAGGTTTTCTGCATGAGGTCAATCTGGGCTTAAGGCCGGCCCGCAGACGAGCAGTGACCGGAAGCCAATCTGGGAAAGAGAAGAAAGGAGCGAGACAGATGAGAAAAAGAGTTATTGCAGCCTTGCTTGCGGCCGTGATGGTATCAGGTGCTTTCACGGGATGCGGGAAGACAAAGGAGCGCGTAAACGAACAGGGGGAATCGGTGATCACCGTATGGAGCCCCAGCGACGAACCGGCGATTGAGGAATGGTGGATCAGCAAGATCGAGGAATTTAACCAGGCCCATGAAGGCGAGATTGAGCTGCGCCGGGAGGCGA
The DNA here is from genome assembly GCA_000403295.2 of Lachnospiraceae bacterium M18-1. Taxonomy (GTDB): domain Bacteria; phylum Bacillota; class Clostridia; order Lachnospirales; family Lachnospiraceae; genus Schaedlerella. Next base: position 512,113 of record KE159611.1, read on the forward strand.
TCGTGCGGGCGGATTCATACGCCTATGAGGATAAGGTCAACGCGGCGATCACATCCAACGACCTGCCGGATATCCTGTATGTGGACGGACCGAATGTATCGATCTACGCGGCAAATGAGGTGACTCTTCCGCTGGATGATTTCTTCCCGGAGGAGGAGTGGGCTGATTTTTTTGATTCCTCCAAGCAGCAGAATACCTATGACGGGAAGATCTACGCAGTGGGGGCCACCGAGAGCTCCGTGGCGCTGTACTACAACAAGGATCTGCTGGATGCAGCCGGTATCAGCGTGCCGGAGAGCAGGGAAGACGCGTGGACCTGGTCCGAATATTATGACGCCGCGAAAAAACTGACAAAAGACGGTGTCGTGGGAACGAACATCATCATGGATAAGGGAGAAGGCCTTTCCTATGTACTGGAGCAGTTCTGGATCTCCAACGGAACGGATTTTGTCAACGAGGACGGAAGCGCGGCGCAGGGGTATCTGAACAGCGCCGAGGGTGTAGAGGCGGCGAAGTTTTTGAACAGCCTGATACAGGACGGATATGCCAATATAGACCCGATCCAGAAGGAATTTCACAACGGTAAGGCAGCGACCATGCTGGGAGGTTCCTGGGAGGTGGCGACACTGGAGAAGGATTATCCGGACCTGAACTGGGGAGTAACGTATTTTCCGGTGGCGGACGGAGACGGGATTCCCACATCCCCTACCGGCGACTGGGCGGCATCGGTCACGAAGAACGTACAGGATATGGATGCCGTAAAGGAAGTGATGCAATTCTTATTTTCGGAGGAAAATGTAACCACCTACGCACAGGCAATCTCCAAGCCGCCGACAAGGGTCTCAAGCTACGATGTGCTTGAGGAATATAATGAATATCCCCGTTCCATCTTCAAGGAACAGCTTATGGAAACCGGGCATCCAAGACCGAGGACCCCTTCCTACAGTGTGCTTACGGCGGAATTTGCGGAAGCAATGCTGAATATCTTTACCGGAGTAGATCCGCAGGAGGCGCTGGACACGGCGGCAGAGGCCATGGACAAGGATTACAACAAATATTATGCAAATAATTGACGAAGAAAAGGAGGATTGGCTATGCAAAAGACAGTCAATAAGGCCAGTGAGAGAAAAGCGGCTTACATATTTATCCTTCCGGCAGTTGTCCTGCTGGCGGCGTTTTTGATCTATCCGTCTTTACAGACGGTTCGATACGCGTTCACAGATTATAACATTATGCGTCCGGACCGGATCGTTTTCTGCGGATTCAACAACTTTGCAGAGCTGTTTCGGGACAAGGATTTCTGGATTGCGGTGAAAAATACACTCTATTTTACGATTTTGGTTGTTCCTTTTCAGACGGTACTGGCGTTAGCGCTGGCACTCCTGATCTCTTCCCGGAGGAGGGGCGTGTCCATCTTCCGCGCGGCGTATTTCAGTCCGCAGGTGACCTCCATGGTAGTCGTTGCGATCCTCTGGACCGTGATGTACAATTCCAGCCCGGACAGCGGCCTTCTGAATGCGCTGCTGGTCAATCTGGGACTGGAGCCGTGCGGATTCCTGAACGATCCGAAGACGGCGATGAATTCGATCATATTCATGTCCGCATGGCAGGGAGCCGGATATCAGATGATGATCTTCCTTGCCGGGCTCCAGGGAATCTCCGCAGAGCAGTACGAGGCGGCTTCTATAGACGGAGCCGGAAAGATCGCGAGCTTTTTCTATGTCACGCTTCCGGGACTGAAAAATGTGATCCAGTACGTCGTTATGATCACGGTCATCCAGGCAATGAAGCTGTTCACGCAGCCTTACGTTATGACCAAGGGCGGGCCGCAGAATTCTACCAGGACACTGGTATATTATATCTATGAGCAGGGCTTCCAGAAGCGGAACTTCGGATATGCATGCGCGGTGGCGGCTATGTTCTTTGTCATCGTGATCAGCCTGTCACTTGGAATGAAGAAGATCATTAAAGCCGAATAGGCCGGAGAGGAGTGAATACTATGACGAAGAAAAAAACATTTGGAAATGCCGCATTTTATATCGGAAATACTTTGATTGCATTGATATTTGTATCACCGCTGATCTGGATGATCTCCTCCTCCCTGAAGCCGGAGGCGCAGATTTTTAAAGGGCTGAATTCTCTGTCTACGTTTATTCCGACAGAAGCATCCCTGAATAATTACGTGGAAGTATTCCAGAGGATCAATATGTGGAAATTCATCGGGAACAGCCTGTTCTATGTGCTGGTGATCATCCTGCTGGATCTGCTCGTAAATTCGATCTGCGGATACGCGCTGGCAAAATTTGAGTTCAAAGGGAAGAACCTCTTACTGACACTTGTGATCAGTCTGATGGTATTTCCGGCGGAAGCGATCATGCTCCCCATGTACAGGGAGATGGCCGACCTGGGATGGATCAACTCCTGGGCGTCTCTGATCGTGCCGTTTGTGGCAAAATGTTTCAGCATCTATATGTTCCGCCAGTTCTTCTTGGATATTCCGGATGAGCTCTTAGAAGCAGCATCTATCGACGGATGCGGCCCGGTCAGGACATTTTTCCAGGTGGTCATGCCGATCTCGGGAACCGTATACGCCACCATTTTTATTCTGGATTTTGTTGCTCACTGGAATGATTTCATGTGGCCTTTGCTTGTGGTTACGGGGGAGGAGAAGCGGACCATACAGCTGGCGATCCAGACCTTCTTTGGATCGAAGCCGATCAATTACGGGCCCATCATGGCATCCCTGACAATCTCCGCGATTCCGATGCTGCTGATGTTCATCTTCCTGCAGAAATATTATGTAGAAGGCATCGCATCCACGGGAATCAAGGGATAGATAGAGTACTCAGATAAAAAAACGGAGGGAAAGACATGGCAGGGGGATTCTATTTTGAGAACAGATTATTTCGGATCGCAGAGAAGGCAGTGAACCTGATAAAATTGAATATCCTGTGGATTTTATTTTCCCTTCCGCTGGTGACAGGGGGCGCGGCGCTTTGCGCGCTTCATGTTACGGCGGTACGGATCATGAAGGATGAGGAAGGATATGTATTCCGGGATTTCCTTGCGGTATTCCGGAGTAAGCTGCGCCTGTCCATGAAGCTCTGGATCCCGCTTCTGGCCGCGGCATCGGTACTTTGGCTGGACGATATGTTCTGGAGAAATGTGGAAGGAAACTTTGCGGACGGCATGAGGGTACTGGTCTGTGTCCTGTCAGGATTATGGATTGTATTGGTGGTCTATCTGTTCCCCCTTGCCGCGAGGATGGAGACAACGGCAGGGCTGGCATACCGCAATGGGATCCTGCTGCTGTTCAAGTATCTGCCCCAGTCCATCTACCTTTTGTTCATGACCGGACTCTTCCTGGCGGCAGGGCTTCTGTGGACGCCGGTATTCTGTGTGGGTGTGCTGTCCGGAGGCTCGCTGCTGGCCGCTGTCCACGGGAAGATGCTGATGTGGATCTTTGAGAAAGAAAGGCTGATAGAGCCTGTATCCGGCCAGACCTGTGTCAATTAAATATGAAGAGAAAAAAAGAAGTGCAATAATCACATGCCGAATATTGCACTTCTTTTTTTATGCGTCCAAATATGGAAATTATCTGCATCCCCAAAATCTATATCCGGCATGTAAGGAGCGAGGACCGGAGGATCTGCTTCCAGGTTGAGATGGAATATACTTGGGTGGATGTCCTTTTTTTGTCCGTAAAAAATTACGGCAACCTATTGTTACTGTTCACACGGTGTCGTGCACTTGCTGCACGGCATCCGGCCAATTCAGTGATGGGGCGGCATCCAGTGCAGTTCTTAAAGCATTCATTGACCATTTGGAGGCACTATGATAATATATACAGGGATAGGAGCATGTATCGCTGAGCTGCTTATTCTTGGCCGAATCTCTTCTCCCGTCCCAAAAAACATTTCAAGAGGAAACGGATACTTATGAAGTCAATTAAATCAAAAATCCAAATTAGTATGTTATCGGTAGTACTGATCGGCTCGGTGCTGATTGGTATCATCACAGCTCTATTAAATGCCACCGGAATAGATGCTATGATGGAAAAGACACTGGGACCCGCTACGCAGATGGCGGCAGACGCAGTCCTATGGAAGATGGACAGCTATTGGACCGCGCTTCAGGAAGCGGCGGCCTCCGAGATTTTTCAGGAGTCTGAACCGACTGCCTCAGAGCTGGCTTCGATTCGTGACAACATTGCTCAACGCAACGGTTTTCTATACACCGGCAAGATGGATGCCGACGGTTTCTCCTCCACCGGCTACAGCTACGCCGAGGAGGACTATTTCCTGAAATGCAAAGAAACAATGAAACCATATATTTCCGACATTATGAACGACGGAGAGCAGATGATCTTTCTGCTGGAGGTTCCGATCATCATTGACGGCCGTTTTGACGGTGTGGTTTATGGCGGTATCAATGCCGATTTCCTCTCGGAGATCGTGGTCAATCTGGCCATGGGCAATGACGGCGTAGCCTACGTACTGGACAGCAAAGGCAATGTCATCGGACACAGGGAGCAGTCTGTGGTAGAGGAAGGCTCCAACATGATCGAGGCCGCAAAGGCAGATTCCTCGGTAGCGGACATAGCCGCGGTGAACCAGCGCATGATCCAGGGTGAAACCGGCTTCGGCACTTACAATTTTTACGGCGATAATAAGCTTGTCGGATTTGCCCCCATCGGAGGCAACCAGGAATGGAGCATCGCGATCGAGACCAGCCAGCGGGAATTTAAATCCACGCTGGACCGCAGTATCCTGCTCACGATCCTGGTCGTTATTCTTGTCGTGATCGCAACCTTCCCGGTGGCAGTAAAGGTGGGCCAATCCATCTCCGGTCCGATCCGTGCCTGTGTGATCCGGCTGGAGAAGCTGGCAGACGGCGATCTGCAGACCCCCACCCCTGTCGTAAAGTCCAGGGATGAGACTGCCGAACTGACCAAGGCTCTGGACGCAACCATCCTGCGGCTGAATGATGTTGTACAGGATGTATCTCACCATCTGGTCAAGATGGGAGAGGGAGATTTCCGGGAGAAGATCACCCGTACATATTGGGGAGATTTTGTCACGATCGAAAAGTCCATCAAAGCGATCCATGGCTCCCTGAGAGACACGCTCCTGCAGATCAGCCAGTCTGCCGGAACCGTGGCGGCAGGCGCCGGCCAGGTATCGAACAGCGCCCAGTCTCTGAGCCAGGGAGCTACAGAACAGGCAAGTGTTGTCCATGAGCTTTCCTCTACATTTTCCGACATATCCGAGAATGCCAAGCAGACGGCAGCCGCGGCCGAGGAAGCAGGAGATTTTGTGCATCAGGTTGATTCACAGCTCGGAAGCAGCATGGATCACGTCAAGGAGCTGAATACTGCAATGGAGAAGATCTCGAACTCTTCCGCAGAGATCAGCAAGATTATTGATACGATTGAGAATATCGCGTTCCAGACCAATATCCTGGCACTGAACGCCGCCGTAGAGGCTGCACGCGCAGGCAGCGCAGGCAAAGGCTTTGCCGTAGTGTCCGATGAAGTGCGCAATCTGGCCTCCAAGTCTGATGAAGCCGCCAAGGCGACTAAGGAGCTCATTGAAAGCTCAATCGCCGCAGTCGCAGAGGGCGGCCAGGTGGTTAATAAGGTGACGGAAGCTCTGTACAGGACCAGCTCTATTGCTGAGAATGTAACAATTAAAATGAATGCGGTGGTGGAAGCCGTAGAGAGCCAGACCACCTCCATTTCCCAGGTCACAGAAGGAATCGACCGAATCTCTTCCGTAGCCCAGAATACCTCCGATACCTCTGCGGAAAGCGCCTCCACTTCCCAGAAGCTGTCGGATCAGTCTATGCTGATGAACAATCTGGTGGGCAGATTCCGATTGAAGTAGGCTGAGACGGAACATCCAGGAGAAGCTGGAAAACCAATCTGCTATTCGTACAGCAGGCGGTGGGTAATCCATAGCCTGCTGTTTTAAGTATCAATAGCAAAAATGTTCTCCTAAAGATCTTCTTTAGTTGATGAGATGCCGGAAAAGTCGTTACTATGAACCAAACCTTTTTATCATTCAAAAAAAATCAGAGGGTGACCTGTAACGGCACCCCCTGGTTTTTCATTTTCCTATTTACTGTGCATCCGCCACATCCTGTACGCCTTTCAGCTCTTCTGCCGGATCGCTGCCTGCTGCCACGTTCTGCATTGCAACCTGGATGGCTTTTTCCAATTCGCTGTTGGAAAGCTTTCTGTTTCCTGCTGCCTTCTGAACATATTCATTAACTATATCAATAGACTGCTGCTGCAGTTCTCCGTCAACCGTCCCCTTGTAGGTGATCTCATTGGATACAGGAGATCCCTGGAGCAGGTTAACCCAATACTGCTGTCCTTCGCCGTTGGACAGGTATTCGATAAACTTCATGGCCGCCTCTTTTTCCGCGCAGTCCTTGTTCATACAGATCATCACATCCACACCGGATGTTCCCAGCATCTCGCCGCTCTTAGCGATAGACGGGAATGGAGCCATACCAATGATGTCCTTCTTGTTTCCGATCTCAGTTCCTTCAATCTCATTGTTGGACGGAGAGGTTGGTCCCAAATGCCAGGAGCCTGTCAGGAAGAACATGGATTTTCTTGCGAAGAAATACTGGTCACGCGCATCCGGATAGGTTGCGACACCAAGCGCGCCGTCCTCTACAATCCCATCCGTAAACAGATCCTGCCATGCCTGCATGGTATCTACAAAGCACTGATCCGTCCATTTACGGTCGCCTTTTTCCGCCTCATAGACTGCTCCGTTTTCTATCTCGTTGGATGCCTGTACAAACCAGTCGGAATTTACCCAGTCGTCTGCCGCTCCGACTGCCACGCATACATAGCCTTTTTCCTTTGCCTTCGCCGCCGCGTCTTTCAGCTCCGCGTAGGTGGTCGGGACCTTCTCAACGCCGCATTCATCCATGATGGTCTGGTTATACATCAATGTGGTCATTCCCGCGGTCAGAAGGGGCATACCTGCCAGCGTGCCGCTCTCTGCCGTACACTGCTCTACCGCCGTCTCGCTGATCTTGCCGTCCCATCCGCTCCAGTATTCATCCGCAACCTCTTTCATATCCGCGGAAAACTTCGCGTACTGCTCCATCATCGGACCGGTCGTCATCCCAAACAGATCCGGGCCTGTGCCGGATGCCATTGCAACCTGCAGCTTCTCAAAGAAATCATCCTGCTCGGTACGAGTATAGTCAATATGGATCGTCGGGTTTTCCTCTTCGAATGCCGCGATCATTTCCTCGGACTGGTCTGTCGTCGGAAGCCAGGACCAGAAGGTCAGTGTCACGTCTCCGCCTTCCGAGCCGCTTTCCTCAGAATCACCGGAATCCTCTGTCCCTGTGCTTTCTCCGGATGTTTCCTCTTTGGAGCCACTGTCACCATTTCCGCTGCCTGCCACACATCCCGCCGCAGAAACCATCATCGCCGCCGCTGTGAATACAGCCATAAATTTTTTCAGATTTTTCATAACCTTCCTCCTTCTTTTCTGCGATTTTCTCTTCAAGTTAAGAATATCCTATTTTTTTATCTTGTTTCACTCTATTTTTTTGCGGTTTTATTTCAATTTTTTAGCTATTCGATATACTGATACTCCGTAATCTTAAGTCCCCGGAAAATAAACCCATCTAAAAGCCCCGACACACTGTCCGTCTCTTCCGCATCTTTTATCAGATCTCCCTCTATTCTCTCTCCATCCACAAGGAACCATTCCCGCTCCCCGCGCACAATATGGTACAGCGAAAATTCCGTTTTCTTCCCCTGGGCCAGAATCCTGGATGTCCCCCCTGACAGAAGTTCGATCTGATTCTCCCCATCCGTAATGTCCAATGAAAACATCTCCGTATAACTTTCCAGGCAGCCTGATTCATTCTCGGAGCATCCGGAAATCTGATGTCCTGCGGTTCTCTTTGCCCCCGCATATCCGATTCGTTCAACAACAATCTCACGCCCGGATGCCGCAAGTCCTACGTCATCCGCCACACAGGGTGATACCCCATAGAATCTGCCCAGATACTGCAGTTCCTTCCCTGTAAGCATCACCGTCCTGGTCAGGTCATAGCTGTGAACCGTAACCTCCGTAAAATAAGGTACGATTTCCATAGTCCCGCTCTCCCGGCCCGAAAAATATGTAAAATGCATCTCGCATCTTTCATCGAGCACAGCCGTATAATGCTCAAATACCCGGGTCACGCGGAGCAGGTGGGGTACGGTCTCATCATAGCCAAAGGGCAGGCCTTCCCCGTCCAAAGCCTTTCCCACTCCTTCAAGCCTTTCCTGTCCGATCACAGTACGGATCCCCCTGACACAGCTGATTGCGGAAATCTGCTGCTGTCCGGTAAAGATCTCGATTTCCAGATAATTATTTTCATCCTGGTATTCCCCGAGGATACTATAGCGGGCGCCGCAATGGGAAGGCTTTGCGGATATCCACAGTTCTATCACATAATAAGGACCGCTTTCCCCGAGCATCTTTCTCTCCTGTACTTCCAGATTCCGCAGTCGGATCTCCGGCATGGCAGGCGCTTCCTGCGGATCGGCCGTCGGACCGAAGCAGAGCAGCTCATTACCGTTAAAATACAGCGGATCGATACGCATTTCCCGCTGTTCCCGCTCCGGATCCAGCTCTTCCTCTGCGTTTCTCCCATGATATACGATCCACTCGTCCACCATGTTCGGCGCTTTCACGACCGTATTATGGCCCGTCCCCTCCACGTCCTCGTTCCGACAGAGAAGCGGATGCCAGGTGTAGTCGTTGGGAAACTTTTTCCAAACCATGTCCAGGAGTGTTTCCCTGCACCGCGCAACAGCCGTTCCGATATAGTAATCCACATTGACATATGCGTTGGCCGAATACAGCAGCCAGAATCGATTTCCCCGAACAACGGGAGCCGCGCCTTCTATCGTATACCAGTCCCTGCCGTCGCCAAATCTGTTTTTTGCATAGATCTCCTGTGGGATCCCCGGAAGCACCGCCGGCTTCGGATTGCCTGCGAATTCCCAGGGCAGTTTCATTTCATCGGCCAGAATGCTGGTTCCGGCAACTCTCTCCCCCGTTCCCATCCAGTCATTCACGGAATAAAAGAGATACAGTTTCCCGTTCCACAATATCGGATGCGCATCAATGGAAAACTTGTCGAAAAAGTTTCTTTTCCACTGAAAGGGTCCCTCCGGATTCTTTGACACTGCCAGCTTCAGGCTCTCTTCATGGCAGTCCTCCTCACCTGACGGAACGTTGGAATAATACATATAAAAGCTTCCGTTCAGGTAAATGACCGCCGGAGCCCAATAGTCCTGAAATTCCTCTTCCCGGATCGCATAGCCCCGGTCCTCCCAGGACATCAGGTCTTCCGATACGCTCACCTTCACCCCCGCCTCATCGGTAGCATAACAATAGTATGTCCCGCACCATCTCAGCACATAAGGATCCGGATTCGTATGCCGCCTGCCGTCTGAAAATCCTACCGGATTTTGATAGCTTTTCTGTTCCATATCTATTTCCCCCTTTGCAACCAATTGGCGCGGCAGATTGATTGTATTCCCGCGCCTTATTTTTCATGATACTTTGCTGCTCACCCCTTCACAGAACCGGCTGTAACACCTGCCACCAGGAATTTCTGGCTGAACAGATATACCAGGATCGAGGGCAGCGCCAGCAGGATCATGACCGCATAGATCCTTGCCACATCCACCGGGCTCTGGTATGTGCTGGACATGAAGAACTGGGCCGCCAGTGTAACCGGATAGTTCTTTTCACTGCGCATCACCAGGAGGGGCACGAGATAATCATTCCAGGAATAAATGAATGTCAATACCAGTACATTCGCGATCATGGGAACACTCAGCGGAAGCATAAATTCATACCAGATCCGGAAGGTCCCCGCGCCGTCGATCCTGGCGCTTTCCAACAGCTCATCAGGAATCGTGTCAAAATAATTTTTCAGCATCAGAAGCATCATAGGCGCATTGAACGCCACCAGAGGAAGGATCACTCCAAAGTGTCTGTCCAGAAGTCCCAGATTCTTGATCGTCGCGAACAAAGGACTTGTCACCGCAGCCACCGGGACCGCAAGGCAGGCCAGGATCATCCCGTAGATCAGCCTGCTCCCTATAAATTTCATTTTTGAAAATGCAAATGCCGCCAGGGTGGTAATCAGTGTCACCGTAAGCGCGGAAATAATTGAAATAAACATGCTGTTAAAAATAACCCTGAAATAATTGATCTTTTCATAGCTCAGCACATATCCATAGTTGCCGAATCCATTGATGGTAAATGATTTTATCACCGCTACCGCAAGCGGGAGCACCCAGATCAGCGCAAAAAAGATCAGCACTGCGTAGGTGGGCACGATTGTTTTCATCTTATTTTTTTTCATCCTCTAATCCTCCTTCCCCAGCTTGATCTGCAGAAATGACATGATCATGGCAATGACCAGGATTGCCACTCCGATCGATGCGGCCCCGCCTGCATTAAAATCATTGAATGCTTTCTCATACAGGTAGGTATTCATGACCGTGGTGGTCCTTCCAGGCCCTCCGGCTGTCAGAAGCTTTACCAGGTCAAAGGTCTTTAAGGAGCCCACGATCCCCAGAACGATCAGCACGTTGGTAGTTCCTTTTACCATGGGAAACGTCACCGACACCAGAGTGCGCCAGAAGCCTGCCCCGTCGATCTTGGCAGCCTCGTACACGTCCTCCGGAAGGCTCATCAGCCCGGCGTAATAGGTAATCATGGAAAATCCCATCCACTGAAAGATATTGACCACGATCACGGAAAACAGAGCGATCTTCGTATCTCCCAGCCAGCTCATCGCCAGTCCGTCCAGGTGGATGGCTCGCAGGAACTGGTTCAATGCGCCGTTGGTCGGATCCATGATGATCTTGAACACCGCCGTGATGATGGATGTCGCCATGGCGATCGGCATGAAATAGACTGCCTTGAACAGGTTGGAGCCAGGCAGCTTCATTTTCAGCAGGACCGCCAGAAGAAATCCCAGACCGGCCTGAATGAACACCGTCCCAACGAAAAAAATAATGTTGTTCGTTACAGATTTCCAAAACACCTTATCCGTCAGCATTTTTGCGTAATTCTGAAAACCGACAATATTGTAGGTGCCGGACATCCCGTCCCAGTCCGTAAAGCTGACCATCACCGTATTGATGATGCAGTAATAGACCAGCGCAAAGGACAAAAGCAGCATGGGCAGAATATACAAATACGCCGCCCAGTCATTTTTTTTACCTGATTTTTTCATAATTGTCACACCTCCTATATGTCTTTCATTATAAAAGGATGATATAATCAAAAAGATAATAAATTTTTTCGAAATACTCTGTTTTTTTGCAGGAATCTGATCACCGCACTTCCGGATTCACGACAGGAATTCGCTGGGCGTCACTCCTTCCACCTCTTTGAATACCTTGAAAAAGTAATTATAATTCCGGAATCCGGACAGCTCCGCCACTTTTTTTACGGAAATATCCTTGCGCACCAGAAGGCTTTTTGCCCGGTTCACACGCTGGCGGTTCAGAAATTCCACAAAGCGCATGCCGGTCTCTTTCTTAAATTCACGGCTCAGATAAGTGTAACTCACTCCCGTGACCTCAGCGCATTGTTCCAGGGAGATATCCTCCGTAAAATTCTTATGGATATAGGCCACGGCCTGCTCGATCTGTGGCGAATATTTTTCTCCCCTCCTCTTCCGGGACTGATACATGCGCCTGCGGAACAGCTCCGTGATCTCAGTCCGCAGATAGCCGTATTCCTCATATTCTTTCATACTCTCCAGCATGCGGTCGGCATCCCTCTCATCCGCAAAGCCGTACCTTTTTAACAGTTTGACAATTTCCTTACAGGTCCAGAGCATTTTTTCGTACTCGAAGCGCTCCTTTTCCATCACATCCAGCAGCTCACAGAGCGTATCCCCGCTCCCCTCCATCTGATGCTCCAGTTCAAACCGAAACTGTTCCCAAAGACTCTCCGTAATCTCCTCTCTGCTGTATTCCAGCCGCTTTGCCACGGCCGCGGATATGATCCGGCTGCCTCCGAGATATAGTTTATCCTGCAGAAGCCCTTCCAGATACTCCGTTTCCTCCAAAGCCTGCCGGATGTCCCTATGGATCTCCCCGCTCGCCAGGGTGACTGTGATGTCCAGCATACGGAGAATCTGCCGCTGTAGCCGTCCCGTCAGGTTGGTCATGGTATTCAGCATGAACAGCGTGCTCCGCTCCCCGGGAAATGAGATCAGCAGAAATACATGCTGCCGTCTGGATACATAGATCACATACTCGTACTCCACTCCCAGCATCTGGTTCAGCATATCGATCACTGCCTTGCTGATGTCCTGCTTGTATTCGGCGATATTCACGCCCTCCGGGAATTTGTAGTCAGGACTGATCGCAATAGGGATCACATTGTGGCAGTGGAAATGGATCTTCCCCTCCTTACACAGCTTCCGCAGATTTTCTTCCCGGAACTCTGCCCTGTCGTACATACAGTATCCCCGTTGGCTCCGTATTTCCCTGCCCGCAGGAATGATCCGGTAGCGCTCCCTCACCTGATCCAGGGCATACAAAAGCTTCTCCTGCGTGATCTCGTGCTTCAGCAGATAATTAGCTGCCCCGTTGATCAGGCTGCCCCGCACATAATTAAAATCATCAAAGCCGCTGATGGCGATCACCGGAAGGTATTCATCAATGATGTGGACAAGCCGCATCAGTTCCACCCCATCCATTTCCGGCATCTGCATATCGCACAGCAGGATATCAATGCTGTTTTTCCGCAGCCATTCCAGTGCCGTTTTTCCATTTTGAAAGTCCGCCGCCACTTCGTAGGTATCATTTCCCTCCAGAATTTTTTTGACCGCATTGCGGCTGGTCATCTCGTCATCCACCAATGCCAGTTTTATTTTTTCCATATCACGAACTCCTTATTTTTGTCTTACACCTTTTCCACAACAGGCAGCCGGAAGACGCATCTTGTATAATGCCCCGGTTCGCTTTCATAATGCAGTCCGTACTCCTGCCCGAAAAACAGACGAATCCGTTCATTCACATTTAAAACGCCAATCCCGTTAAAGGAACCGCGCCCCTTTGCCCGTCCCTTCATCACCTGTTCGATCTCCTGCTCCGTGATTCCCATGCCATTGTCCTCCACGGCAATCTCCAGACATTCTGAAACTCGTCTGGCAGAGATCCTGATCTCCCCCTGCCTGGAAAGGTCTTCGGGAAGCCCATGGTAAATTGCATTTTCTACGATCGGCTGCAGAATAAAACGCGGGATATACAATTCTTTCGTATCCTCGTCTGCCCTCTTTTCTACAGAAAAGTCGTAGCTTCCGCTGTATTCCATGATCGTCAGATAATTGTCCACATAGTTCAATTCATCCGAAAGCCGGATCAGATCCTCCTCTGCGTGCATGGCGCTCTGCAGAAGCGCATTTAGGGAATTTAAAAGCAGCACCAGGTTTTCCGCATGACGGATTTTCGCCATCCATGCTGCGTTATTCAGCACATTGGAAATAAAATGGGGATTGATCTGAGCCTGCAGAAATGCGATCTCACTCAGCCGTTTTTCCTTTTCTTCCTGAGCGATCTTCTCCATCAGCTCCTGAATCCGTACCACCATATGGTTAAAGGTGTGCCCCATCCGACCGATCTCATCCCTGCTCTTCCCGTCATATCTGGCATCCAGGCAGCCCGCCGAAACCTGGTTCATTCGTTCACTTAATACGGTAATCTCGGTGGTCACCCGCGAAACAACGATCACGGATACGATCCCAGCCAGCAGGATAATGACCGCGATCACCCCGCCGGTCAGCAGTACCGTGCGCTGAATCCCCGCAATATAAAAATGAGACGGGATCGCCATGTGGAAATTCCAGCCTACGTTCCCGGCCCGGAAGGAATTGTATTCATACCCGGCAGGCTTATTTTCGAAGATAGACATGTCGTCCCCGCAGTTGGAAAAAATAAGCGCGTTCTGCTCATTGACCACCTGAAAATAACTTCCCTCCGGCAGGTTGGCGGAAAACATCTGGTCGATCACACCGTAGTCAAAATACAGGATCACATAGCCGGAAAGATTACCCCGGGAATCTACGATCCCCCGCACAGCGGGAACCACATAATCACTGGAAACTGTAGATTTCAGCCCTTCGAGATGAATCGGCTCCATCATCATCATGGAGGTTTCCAGCCGCTTTTGGTCCATCTTCTGGATCTCCTCGTACAGCCTTGCCTTGTCCTGTATGATATAGCTGGTGGAAAAAATGCAGTCCTCGTTGGAGGCCACCGCAATCCCGGAAATGTAATATTTGTATCCGTTCATGCTCTTAATATAATCCAGGATCGCGCGCCGGTTGTCCAGATATCCCTGATTCCACTGTCCGCCCGGCTCCAGCACGCTGGTCCGCAGACTTCTGACCGGAGCAATGATATTTTTTTCATTCGTGGCGATCAGGGTCGCCATGTACGAGGTATCGGTCAGGATATATTCAAACGCATGGTATGCATCCAGCATCGTACTCTCGGACATATTTTTCAGATATGTATTCATCAGGCTTCTGCTTGTCCCATACCAGATTGTTGTGAGCACGATCCCGGTGAACAAAAGGACCGTCAGCAGAGTGAGCAGGATCTTGTTTCTGATCTTCATAGCGGTGCGCCTCCTGTGTGGGTTGTGGTTTCTGATCTGTGGTCTGTCGTTTTGAACAGTTACAATTATTATAAAAGAATCCTCTCAAAAAAATAGTGTAAAATTTTATAAAGCGCTCTGTTTTTTTGCGCATTCCATTTCTGATTTCCATTGGATGCATAATCTTTCCACATATAAGGTCGAGTAGACGTGCCCCTTACGAGGCACGCCCCTCCCAGAACCGGACGTGCGGCTTTCCCGCATCCGGCTCTTTACAAAACTAATTATTCGACAATTATCTTGCATACACGTTTACATAGATTCTTGGCGTTGCTAATGGATGTACCTTTAGCATGTCATTGAATCCTTCCCAGTTATAGCTTTTCTTCTGGCTTCTGCGATTCAGCCATTTAAACAGGCTTTTCATCATCTGATACCGGAAGTTGCTCAAACTCTGGATGTTGTCCGTGATTCCGTAGTAATGGTAGTAACCTACAAGTATCTCATTCAGTTTCTTTATTATGGCTTTTAGAGGTTTTGTCCTCATATCCCGAATCAGACGGTGTACTTCTTTGCATTTCTTTGTAAATTTCTTCCTGCTGGTTTTCCTCTTCACCCGGAATTTACCGTTCCTGCCATGAGAACAGTAATGTGTAAAACCCAGAAATGTGAAGGTTTCCGGCTTCCTGCCCTTCCTTGCGCATCTTTCCTGTGCATATCTGCCAAACTCTATGAGCCTGCTCTTGCTTTCCTCCAGGGTCATTCCGAAGTGTCCCATCCTACCTTTCAGATGTTTATAGAATTCTTCCGCTTCTTCCTTATATTGGAAGCATGCCACAAAATCGTCAGCGTAAACCACCAGTCCCCCATATCCTTTCAGCTTCGGCTCTACACATTCCTTGAACCACCATACCAGGACGTAGTGCATATAGATATTCGATATCACGGGGGGAACAGACCGAACCCTGTTCAGAACCCTCTTCTGTTTCCTCGTATTGGTAGTTCTCTATGATTCCTGCTTTCAGCATCCGCCTTACCAGTCTTATGATATTGGGGTCTTTGATTCGTGATTCTATAAATCTGATTGCCCATTCATGGTCTATATGGTTGAAAAAGCTCTTGATATCTGCATCCAGAACATAGTTCGTCGGCCGCATTTCCAGCATCACATTTAATTTCCGGATTGCCTGATGACATCCTCTCTTTGGGCGGAATCCCATCATTTCGTCATAGAAATGGGGCTCGAATACCGCCTCCAGTATCCGCCTTAATGCTTCCTGTACCAACTTATCTTCATAGCAATAGATGCTTAGCGGTCTGGTCTTTCCGTTTTCCTTTGGTATTTCCACAAGCCTTGCCGGCTGTGGCTTATACGATTTCTTCTTCAGCCGTTCCACCAGTCTCTCAAGATTTTCTTCCAGATTCCGGCTGTATTCCTCTTTGGTAACCCCATCGATTCCTACCGCCTTATCTCCATCCATTTTTACATGACAATCTTTTAACAGCTCTTTGTCAATCAGATGTCCGATGGACGTAAATACCATGTCCGGATTTTCGCTTGACAGTTGTGATATTCTCGCCAATTTCGTTTCCATTGTTCCTCCTATCTCTGGGTATAGACAATGTTTCCTCTTTGATATGGTTTTGCATAGCAGGGATGTGAGGCACATCCCTCTCTCCGCTTCCCTCCAGTGGCATTACCCACCTTCCTCGGTACTATCGGGCTATCCGACTACCTGTCTCCCTTTTGCTGCACTCCTTCGTTGATTCGCATACCGCCCTCTTACACTGAAAGACGGAGGACACAGGTTCTCCCACAGTTGACGCAATGTCATTGTATAGCATGACTGGCGTTCCAACACCGCAGTGTTGTGTGAAATCTCACCATAACGATATTCACACATATTGCCTTCCGCACAGTAAACAACGTCGGCACACTGAACCTGTGATTTCGGTGCTAAATTCGCCCTGTAGCCCTACTACCTAACTTCCTACGCTTAGTCTGATATTGTTACCAATACAGACTCAAGGTTCGCTACTGGTGGTGTGGTTGGCACCTTGCCAGATGGGATTCCCACCCATTAAACATTGCGCCCTTCTGGGCGCACTTACTGTTCACACCCTTTGGGCGCTCCAGTAACACACATATAATCCTGGCACTCATAAGAAATCAGTTTACAGTTGAAGCGCATTGTGTAATTGCGTATAATATTAAGAAAAAGGTTGGTTACAGTTCGCGCCCGGTCAGGCCGTGAACTGTAAATAAGCAGGCAGCCGCAAAGGAGGTTTCTATGGAGAAGAGCAAAAAATACATGTATGATTATGAACAGTTCGAGAATGGAAAAGGTCCCGGAACTATGGTGGCGGATATCTTAAGTGATCCGGAATTTTCCCAGGTATCAAATCTGGTGATCGGGTGCTGGGGCGAATCCTGGGATGACAGCTGCCAGATCATCCTGGATCAGATCGTAGAGAACAAGGAAAAGTTTTCCCACGTTGAGAGCCTGTTTGTGGGGGACATGGACTATGAGGAATGCGAGGTTTCCTGGATCGTCCAGGGGAATTACAGCGGACTCTGGCAGGCGCTTCCCCGCTTGAAGTCGCTCACTGTCAAGGGGAGTTCGGAGCTGGTGCTGGGAGAAATCAGCCATCCGGAACTGGAAGCTCTCACGATCATCTGCGGCGGACTTCCGGTATCGGTGATCCAGGAAATTCAGAATGCCAAGCTGCCGAATCTGAAAAAACTTGTTCTTTACATAGGGATTGAAGATTATGGATTTGACGGCAGTGCAGACACCATCAAAAACTTCCTGGAAAAGTCGGATTTTCCGAAGCTTGTGCATCTGGGGATTGAGGACAGCGAGATCCAGGACGAACTCGTTCAGGTGGTGCTGGAGAGTAAGTACATGAAGCAGCTGAAAATACTGGATCTGTCCAACGGTACCTTGACGGACAAAGGCGGCGCCCTGCTTTTAGAAACGCTCCCTTCCTATCCAAATGTCGGGGAACTGGACGTGCATTTTCATTATATGACAGAGCGCATGGTGAAGGATCTGCAGGCCCTTCCGATAAAGGTCGATGCATCGGAGCGTAATGAGCCGGAGGAATACAAAGGCGAGATCTGGATGAACGCCATGCTGACCGAATGAGGCAGGCGGCCGTCCTGGGCAGTCCCGGGACGAAACGGACTATCTATCTGGAAAAAGGCGCGGAGGCGGCGGGGATATCTGTCCGGCTGCTGGACTGGAAGGAATTTCCCTTTCAGAATGCAGCTGCATGGGAAGATCTATTTCTGAAAATTGACCCGCCTTTGTGGGAAAGCTGCTGCCTGGATGAGTTGAATGTCCTGGCGCAGGATTATGAAAAAAAGCTGCAATGGCTGGCAGAACTGGGGAAGAAACAGCAGATCACGTTTTTAAACAGGCCGGAGGATATCAGCGCCCTCCTGGATAAAAGAGGGTGCAAAAGGCGGCTGGCAGAGGCAGGGATACCGGTGACTGAAGAATTGGAAGGTGTCAGACGGGCGGACATATCCGCTGGCCGAAACGCCGCCGCTGCAGGCACGGCCGGGATGCCCGCCGATCGTGGTCCTGCCGGCGCCGGTCCTGCGGAGATGCTACTGTATGCTATGGAACAGCACCATGTTTTTCAGGTATTCATAAAGCCGGTCTGCGGTTCCGGAGCCGCCGGAACCGCGGCTTTCCGCTGGCTGCCCAGCTCCGGCCGGATGATCCTATATACTTGCGCAATAGAGGATCCCGAGACCGGGCGCATGGTCAATACGAAACGGCTCAGGCGGTTTACAGACAGAAAGCAGGTACTTTCGATGATCGGACGGCTTCTGGAACTGGACTGCATCGTAGAACGGTGGTATGCCAAGGCGGAACACAGCGGCTTTTCCTACGACCTGCGGGCAGTGGTTCAGAACGGAACGCCGGACTTTATCCTGGCCCGTCTTTCTTCCGGCCCCATTACCAATCTGCACCTGAATAACCACCCTTTAAAAGGGGAGGAGCTGGGGCTTCCGGGCCGTGTCATGGAGGAGGTGGAACAGCTCTGCATCCGGGCGGCAGGATGCTATCCTGAACTGCAGAGCGCGGGGATCGATGTTCTTCTGGAAAAAGGGAGCCTCCGTCCCAGGATCATCGAAATGAACGGCCAGGGCGATCTCATTTACCAGGATATTTATGACCAGAACAGGATCTACCGCCATCAGGCAGAGATCATGAAGGAATGGTTATATAAAAAATGAAAGGGCAAAGCAGTATGGACATACAAGAAGCAAGAAAAGAAATAAATGTGGAAACACAGGAAACCACGGATGAAGTAAAAATCATGGACGGATCGGAAAGCGCAAAAAACCAGGAGCAAGCCGCAAACGGGCATACCGCCGAAGTTCCTTTCCGGCTTTTCTCTTCTGCCAAAGCGAAGAGAACGCCTTCCATTGATATGAACCAGGTCGTCGGGCAGATGGATATTTTGTTCGTCTGTCTGGATACCCTTCGGTATGACGCAGCGGTAAAGGAACAGGAACAGGGTACGACTCCGGTACTCAACCGTTACGGCCCCTGGAAAAAATGCCAGGCTCCGGGGAATTTTACGTGGCCGTCCCATCACTCCATGTTTGCCGGTTTCCTGCCTGCGGATCATGAAGCGAAAAATCTGGCTGACCGGGAAATGCTGTTTTTTCCCAGACAGATCGGCATGGGCAAAAAGGTTCCCCAGGGAGCTTACGGGTTTTCCGGCTGCACGATCATGGAAGGGCTGGAAAAGGAAGGCTATGATACCTGGTGTGTCGGGGGCGTCTCCTTTTTTGATAAACGCTCGGACCTGGGAAAGGTATTTCCCGGATATTTCCGGAAAAGCTACTGGAACCCGTCCTTCGGCTGCGGCGTCAGGGACAGCACAAAAAATCAGGTAGACTTTATTTTGAGAAAGCTGGGCGTGGCGGATCCGGATCAGAGGATTTTCATGTACCTCAATGTGGATGCCATCCATTATCCCAATTCCTTCTATCTGGAAGGGCACTCCCATGATGACCTGGACAGCCACAAAGCGGCTCTGCGCTATGCGGACAAGGAGCTTGGACGGCTGTTTGACCATTGGAAAGAAAAGCGGGGCGGGGCCTTTGTCATCTGCTGTTCCGACCACGGGACCTGCTACGGGGAGGATGGATGCCAGTTCCATGGGATCGATCATCCTGCGGTCAATACTGTTCCTTATAAACATTTCTTTTTATAGAGGTTTTTGTTACTATGAATCCGTATATTCAATATATGTACAGCTATCCTCACAAAACGGCCTACCGCCCGCTGTCCGGAATACGACTGGCAGACTGCGCTGACAGTCTTTCGGGCCCGGGCTGCGGGCTGTACCTGCACATCCCCTTCTGCCAGACGAAATGCGGCTACTGCAATCTGTTCTCTGTCACCGGAGCCGGAGCAGAGGAGATGGAACGGTATCTGGACGCGGTGGAACGACAGCTGAACCAGTACCGCCGGATCCTGGAACCGGCAGGCACAAGGTTTTCAGATTTTACCATAGGCGGGGGGACGCCCCTTCTATTGACTGCGCGGCAATTGGAACGGATCTTTGCCATGACGGAATCGTATCTGAGTTTTGAGGAAAACCGGAGCATTGTGATCGAAACGGCCCCCAACCAGACGGACAGCGAAAAAATACAGTTGCTAAAAGATCGGGGCATTACAAGGGTCAGCATGGGGATCCAGAGCTTTCGCGACCGGGAGTTGGAAACTCTGCGCCGGGGACACAGCGGGAAAAAGGCGCTGGAAGCCCTGGAGCTTTTGCTTTCCTTTGGATTTGACTGTGTAAATACGGACTTTATCTACGGGATTCCCGGACAAACAATCCGATCTCTTTTGGAATCCTTGGAAAAGGCGGTGTCTCTCGGTCCCCAGGAGATTTTTTTGTATCCTCTGTATGTGAAGCATGGCGCAGGGCTGGAAAGGGAACTGCGGGACGGAATGGTGCTGGAGCCGGAAAAAGCTTTTGAGCAGTATCGGGAAGCAAGCAGCTTTTTGAAGTCAGAAGGCTTCCGGCAGGATTCTATGAGGCGGTTTGTCCGGAGAAAATCAGAACACCTGCGCCCCTTCTCTGAGTGCGGCTTCGGCACCTCTCTGGCATTGGGCTGCGGCGGACGAAGCTATGTGGGAAATCTGCATTTCTGTACCCCATATGCCATCACAAGGCAGGACTGTATGCGTGAATTATACACTTATGACAATACGCAGGATTTTACCGTTGTTACTCATGGGATCGTGCTTTCCCGGGAAGAACAGAAACGCAGATATGTGATCCGCCATCTCCTGATCCGGCCGGGGCTGGATATCGACAGGTATCGGGAGCATTTCGGCACGGAGATCCTGGAGGATTTTCCGCTGCTGTCGGAGTGGATTGGGGAAGGGTATCTTGCGCGGCAGTGCACTCCTGATGAAGTCGGGATTCGCTGCGGTTCAGGGCTGCGGGATGGGTGCTGTGATCCGGCACAGCGAAAGGCAGAATCCGGCTGGCTGGTGCTGACGGACGACGGGCTCGCCCTTTCCGATTATCTTGGCCCGCAGCTGATTTCCAGGGAAATCAGCGGAAAAATGGCAGAATGGGAGACAATGCATGGACAGACAAACCGACCGCTTATGCAGCAGCTTAAAACGCTGTGAAGCTGAAACAAAATCCCGCTGTGCCGACAGCTTGGCGCACTGCGGAGAGAATCCAGGAGCCGGACAGGACCCACGCCGTACAGTCCTCTACCGGGGCAGCTTAAAGAGCTGTAATTATCAATGCAGCTATTGCCCTTTTTCCAAGCACAGGATTTCTAAGCGGGAATTGGAAGATGACCGGGAACAATGGTTCCGGTTCTGTGAAAGTCTGCGGGAAAGTGCGGAAGATCTGAGTATCCGCGCCCTGATGGTCGTACCCTACGGGGAAGCCCTGATCCACCCATGGTATTGGGAGGGGCTCGGCGGCCTGACAAAATGGGATGCTCTGGAGGCGGCGGGAGCACAGACCAACCTGAGCTTCTCTGCCGAACGCTCTCTCAAAATCTTCGATCAGTTCGGAGGTGCGCGGGAAAAGCTGCGTCTCTGGGCTTCCTTTCATCCGGAGATGACAACCTGCGAAGAATTTGCCGCAAAATGCATCCGTCTTCGGAGAGAAGGCATCCTTCTTTGCGCCGGCGCAGTAGGGGTTCCGGGAAATGTCGATCTGCTCCGCAGGCTCCGGGAAATGCTCCCGGACGAGATTTATCTCTGGATCAACAAAATGGACGGCCTGAAACGCCCCTATACAGAAGAGGAAATTCGGCTGTTCCAATCCATAGATCCGTATTTTGACCGGGAGCTCCGGCATGTTCCCGCAGATGAACGCCTGTGTTTCAACCGGCTTTTCGTGGAGGCCGACGGAAAGGTCCGCAGATGCAATATCAGCGGGGCATCGGACAAAAACTGGTATGGAGGACATCGAAAGGATCTGTTTGAAGAGAGCTTTCTGTGCCGCAGAAAATGGTGCTCCTGTTATCTGGCATACGGACTCCGGGAGGAGGAAACGAATCAGGCGCTTTTCGGCCCGGATCCGGTGTTCCGAATTCCGCGAAGGCCCGGGGGATGCTGACCTGGGCCTTATAGCCGAGAGAATGTTAGTATATTGCCTCCTTATTTGCTCATAAACATAACTTAATAATTTTCACTTAACAAGAAATCTGCCATATGCACAATCTTCACGCCATTGATATTGCCTGCGGCAAGCTCATCAAGGGTTACGACATACTTGGGGTAATGGTCTTTGATTTCAAGCAGATTGACAACCTCACGGTCGGATTCCTCCGGCAGATTGCGGCATACCTGCACATAAATACGCTCGTCGCGTCGTACCGCCACGAAGTCAATCTCTTTCGTTTCGTTCTTGCCGATATACACCTCGTAGCCTTTTCTGAGGAGCTCAAAGTACACGATGTTTTCCAGCATAGCGGCAACGGATTTCGGATTAAAACCCATCATGCAGTATTTCAGAGAAGCGTCCGCAAGATAGAATTTCTCCTGCGTTTTCAGTACGGATTTGCCTTGTAAGTCATATCGCTGGCAGCGATAGATCACAAAGGCTTTTTCCAGCCATTCCAGATAGTTATACACCGATTCCACCGAGAGAGAACGCCCCTCGCTTTTCAAAAACTTCACGATAGCGTTAGCGGAAAAGGTCTTGCCGACATTTTCAACGATATACTTCACAACACGGTTGAATAGGCCAAAGTTCGTGATGTTGTGCCGTTTCGTTATATCGCTGGTGATAACGGAATTGTAAATGCCCTCGACAATCTGATAGGCTGCGCCCTCGTCAAAATTGCTCAGCGCAACAATAGGAAAACCGCCCATGCGGATATATTCGGTAAGCAGTTCTTTCGGCGTGCGTCCGCTTGCTTTTTTGAACTCCATATACTCGGCAAAGGACAGCGTAAATACGGGGATAGAGATATACCGTCCCGTCAGGTAAGTGGATATTTCACTTGACATCAGTTTGGAATTGGAGCCAGTCACATAGATGTCTGTATTGGCATTTTCCAAAAGACTGTTGACTGCCTTTTCCCAGCCTGTGATTTCCTGTACTTCGTCAAGCAGAAGATAATAACGCTCACCGTCTGTCATTTTCTCTTTGATACCGTTATACATATCTTTGTCGGTCATACCGTCGTCAAAATCTTCCGAGGTATAGCGCATACTGATAATGTGGTCAGCAGGAACGCCGCTTTTTATCAAATCGTCCTGCAACATATCTAAAATTGTAGATTTCCCGCAGCGGCGAATACCCGCAAGGATTTTCACCAGCGGTACATTACGGTAAGTTTTCAGTAAATCTAAATAATGGGGTCTAACGATCATACTATCTCCTCCTTTACCATTAGTATATCAAAAAAGCTTCGAATAGTCGATAGTTCTTACTGATATTCCGCAAAAACTTTTCAGTTTATATTTCTTTTTCGGTTCTGAATTGTATTTTGACTATGTAAAAAGCGGTACAGAAAAAGTCCCGTACCGCTTATGCTGAAATATTCAATTTAATTCCCCGACTTTTTTCAGATATGCCCAGCGCATTGCAGAGGAACATGGCATTGAAATCGAGTTTATCCGTAAGCTTCGGGCTTTCCGCAAAGATGACCGCATCCAGGAGATCATTCGGGAAACCGGCAAGTCCGAGGGGCTGATCCATATCTTTTCTGCCATGGAACAGTGCAATACTTATAAGCCGTGGCATGATATACTGTAAGAAAGAAGTCGCCACAAACTACAACAAACGTATTCTCGGCACGAGGATCAAACACCACATGGGTGATGTATCAATTAAAATGTATGATAAATTCGGCTGCGTCTTACGGATAGAAAGTACCTGCAATGACATCGGGACTTTCCGGGTAAAACGGAAAGTGGAACACAAAGACGGCAGTTCTACAGAACAAAAAGCCCCCCTGAAAAAAAGCATTTACAGCCTATACCAGTTGTTTACGATCATGAAAGCCGCCAATTACCGGTATCTGGAATTCATCTCAGGATTTGATGGCCACAGCGGTGGAAACGGGAACCTTACAAAAGCGACAGAGGCAGTTAAGGAGAAAGGCCGTTCCTATCGTGGGCTGAATTTCTTTTCAGAAAGGGATCTGAAGGTACTGGAAGTTATCAGCCGTGATGAATACATCACTTTCGGTATGCAGGGAAAAGATATCCGCCGTCATCTGGAAGATATCAGTCCGTCTGCCATGTCCAGAATTTTTAAGCGTCTCCGTCTCCATGGGATTATTGAGCGGATGGAAGGCACTTATAAATATTTTGCTGCGGCCTACGGAAAAGAAATCATTGCTGCGGGATTAACCGTCAGAAACCTTGTGCTTATACCAGCATTGGCATAAGTGTTCTTTTCACGCAGAAATTTTGCCATTTTGCGTCAAAAATAATTTATAAGTGGCCTAATTTCTGGGTAGCACTATGCCTTAATATCCAAAGATGCCCTCGGTTTTAATGAAAATTCACTGTCGCCTAATTCCAATTCACTGAACTGGCAGCCCGTGTGAACAATAACGGACAGGCTACGTTCGATACGATGCCCAATCTTTTCCTCCGGGCTTGAAATATTTTTTTAGCTCGACCCGAATCAGCATTCTCGTAACTGCTACTTGATACAGATGTCCGAGGCTGTATCTTTTACGCCGTTGATCTGAAGCCGCACATGAATCTTTCCATTCTTAAATTCATCCAACGGATATTCGAGAGGTTCGGAAAGGCTGGTCACATCCACAGACTGCACCTCCTCGCCCTGTACCAGCCACAGAACAAGCGTGGCGCCGTCCGGTACGGAACCGCAGGAAATATCCGCATACAGCATTTGGGAATCCGCGTCCTCGATCTTCATATTCTGCTCCACAATATAGCCTTTGCTGGCGGTTTTGAATTCCAGATGCCAGACATTGCCGAAATAGGTGCTGAGCTCCATGCCGATCACCCCTATGTTCCAAACCCGGTCATTAGACGCAGGATCTGTATTTATGCCGTTTCCGGATGCGGCTTTTACGATAAAGCCTGTCAGGCAGGCCAGCATAAGCACCATGCTGACTGCGCCTGCAATAATCAAGTGTAAGTGATGGGTTCCTTTTTTTGTCAACATCATATTGTCCTCCTTATTTTCGAGATGTGTTCCGCACTCTTCACAATAGTTCGCCTTCGTTGAAATCCGATGTCCGCAGGCAGGGCATTCCCCCTTGATTTCCGAACGGCGCAGGAAATAGATCAGCATCCCGATAAAGGGGGACATGATAAAGACCAAAAGCGCCCATAATACCGGGTCGTCCCCCCGTTTTCTGCAGTCCTGATAGATCCATGCCGCAAAGAACCCGGACGTACCGAAAGCGAAGAGCATAAAGCCCAGCATGAAAGCCGGAAGCAGCATCGAGAGGCCGTTGAAACCATCGCTTTTCAGAAAATACAGTCCGAACCGCAGTAAGATCAGCAATACAATGACTGGAATCCCTATGAAAAGCAGATTTTTTTTGTTCTTTGTATTCTTCATGCCAATTCACCTCTTTTCTCAACCTGGATCGCAATCGTTTCTTTCAGATTCGTCCTTTTTACGCCGACGATGGTCAGCAGCACACCGGCCAGACCAATGTATAAGCAGCTTCCGGCAGCGAAATACGCCAGATAACTGTTGCCAATCACCAGCAGCGCAGCTGCGGCCAGCATCGTAAATGTCGCCAGATTCAGGATCATAGGCAGATACCAGAGAGACACGGTACGGGCGGCAGGATGCTTTCGCATGGCGGCTTCCTGCCGGTACAGGGCCGCTTTCAGTTTACAATTCAGCTCCGGGGCGGGTTCCTCCGTCAGCTTCACGGATGAACGGATGATCTCGTCTATTTTTTCATCAAAACGGTTATCTTTCATAGCCGGCTTCCTCCAATCTTTTTTTGATCACGCTTCTTCCTTTAAACAATCGGCTTTTCACGGTTCCGG
Source organism: Lachnospiraceae bacterium M18-1 (assembly GCA_000403295.2). Taxonomy (GTDB): domain Bacteria; phylum Bacillota; class Clostridia; order Lachnospirales; family Lachnospiraceae; genus Schaedlerella. Next base: position 538,286 of record KE159611.1, read on the forward strand.
GCGGCTTTTTTATGATCGCCGCGATCTGCTCGACGGAACAATCGGAAAAGTAAAACAGGATCAGCGGCACCCGGATTTTTTCCGGAAGGGTCTGGATGATCCGGTCCACTTCCGCGGCCAGCTCTTTTTGAAAATAATTTTCTTCGATACTCTCCCCGGAAGGCAGCAGCATTTCTGTCTCATCATCCAGGTTCCCGCAGGGAGCGATCCGGTTCCTGCGGGCCTGTTTTCGCCTGCCGCTTTTCCAGAGGTTGTGTGCCAGTGAGAAAAACAGGGCCTTCGGATTCTGTGTCCAGTCAAGCCTCCACTCGGTTTCCAGTGCCTTCAGGAAGGTCTGCTGGTATAAGTCCTCGGCATCCGTTTTATCCAGACAGAGCTTCAGGCAGAATCTGTATATGTCCGTGCCAAAGCTGTCAATGCATCTTTCAATCTCTCTTGCCTCCAATGCTTCACCTCCCTCAGGAACTGTCGCGAAATAATATATATGGATTACGGCTGTTCCTTTCCTGTTCACCTTATATTCGACACGAAACTTCAGGCGGTTCATTTTTTTATAAAATAATCATCATTCCGCAAACCGGATCCGGTCGATCAGGCTCTGCTTCCGGAAGCTTTGATTCACCAGATATGTGACCAGAAGCTGCACTGTCAGCACCGCCGCCGCGAGGACCAGCGCCGGGACCACGGGATACCGGTAGTTCATGATGGAGAAGATTCCTGTCTTTTTTGACCACAAGAACGCACCGTACCCCAGCAGGCTTCCAAGTCCCAGCGACAGCGCCAGTGTCCCCATCGTGTAAAACAGCCCTTCCATCTGCAGCATATTGACCGTCTGCCGCTCGGACATGCCGATAGCCTGCAGCATTCCCAGCTCCCTGCGCCTGACATACACGCTGTTGATCATGGTATTGACCAGGTTCAGGATCCCGATCAGGCCGAATATCAGAAGCACCCCATAGCAGATAGAAAGAAGAATGCCGATGGACTTTTCCGCCTCCTCATAGGCTTCCGCATAAGTCCTAATCTCCAGATATTCCAGATCCGCCGTCAGATGCCGTACTTCCTCTGCGGCGCTCTTTTCCATCCCGGACTCCACGGTGATCTCCAGGCAGTCTGTCAGATTCGTTTCACAGAGGCTTTGGAGCGCGTCCGCAGGCATGGCGAGCCAGGTTCCGCCATAGCTGCCCGGGCCGTTTACGACTGCCGCGATCCGAAATTCCTTCTGCAGTAGATTCTCACCGTCCATCAGCTCCATACGGATTGTTTTCCCGGGCTTCCAGTCCTTCATCTCTTCAAACCGGTCCCGAAAGTTCTCTCCCAGGATGATCCCGGTGCCTTCCGCAAGGGACGGGTCGTCCAGGGATCCTTCCGCCACATAGTCTCTGAGCGCTTCCAGCGCCCGCGCACTGACTCCTGTAATCCCGCTTGCGAGCGGGCTTCCGTCCGCCTCCGTGGGGCCATCCAGCCTGACATTCACTGCCATATCCACATCAATGTCCTTCACTCCGCCGATCTGCAGGAGCTGTTCCTTCAATTCCTCTGTCAGCGGGTTATTCTGCTGAATCTTGTTCAGCGCCCGCTCCGGATACATGGGGTCCGCCCAGGAATCCACGGATAGCCGGATGTCTTCCCGCAGGTCATCCCTCACCATATCCTCAGGAGACATACAGCTGCAGACTGTCGCAACGACCATGAACAGGATTCCGGTTGCCCCCAGCGTAAAAATGGTCATAACCGTGCGTTTCTTGTTTCGGCTCAGGTTGGTAAGGGTCATCTTCCGGATGTCGATCTCCTCGTAGCCCTTTCTGGTCTTCCCGGCCGTGCTGCTGCTTTTTTTCCAGAAATGCAGCAGCCCCGCAGATTTCTTCCCGCCAGCCGCAGCAATTTTTTCTGCTTCTGTGCCTGACCCGGATCTCTTCCGGGAAGCCCGCGTACTGCCTGCATCTCCCTGATACCTGAGCGCCTCTATGGCGGAAATCCTGGACGCCGTGCGCATAGGCTTCAGCAGCGAAATGTATACCGTCGCAAAGCTGGTCAGAATGCCGAACACAATGATCCAGGGCTGAATCAGATTCACCTCGCCGTTTTCTACGATCTGCTTCATTTGATCCGCAACGGCAAAATCACTGCTGACACTGTATCTGGCCGTCAGCCGGATCATCTGCACGCCGCCCAGGAGTCCCAGAAGCAGACCGATGGGGACCGCGATCGCCGCAACCGCAAGCCCTTCCCGGAAGACCAGCTGCCGTATCTGCCGTTTCGTGGCGCCCACTGCGCGCAGCCTTCCGTATTCCTGCACTTTATCCAACATAGATACATAATAAATACCGTAAATGGTCAGCGCCCCGGCAAGCGCGATCAGCGCCATCATCAGCCCGAGTCCGCTGTACGTGGCTGGATCCACATAATTTGCCATAAGATATTCCCCATTGAGGATGATCTCATTTTTCTCAACGCCGTATTCCCCGCCCAGTGTTTCAATCTGCTCCTGGATGGCGTCAGTGATCATCCCGTCTGCACCGGCCAGCCGGAGATAGATCCGGTATTGGCGCTCCTCCTCCGTCAGGAGCTCTTTGGCAAATGCATCCGAAACAAAGCAAAAGTACAGGCTGTCCCGAATGGAAATCTCGGAATCGGCAACCATTCCCGAAATAGTAAATTCCCGGCTCTCCCTGGTCTCACTCCCGCCGTTCGGGCGGAACGGAACCTGGATCCGGTCCCCTGTCGTTCCTTCCAGCCCCATGGCTTCCAGGATACCTTTTGATACGACAATCTCATCCGCCTTCTCCGGAAAATGTCCTTCCGCCAGTTCCTGTCTGGAAAGTTCTGCTGCCGCCTGGTCAATGGACAGCATAGTGATCCGGACGTCGGGATCCCGGTCGCAGTACATGGCAGCCGCATCCTCCCGGAGCCCAGCCTGTTCGATCCGCACATCCGCCAGGAGCTTCTTCGCTGTCTGGCTGTCCACATCCCGAAACATCGCGTGAAATGTCGGATAATATTGATTCACTGCCTGATTTTGGATTGTGATAAAACCGAGAATGACCGTGGGCGCCGCGGTGAGCAAAAACGCGGTGAGCGCGATAGCCGCCCCGATCAATAGATTTCTGCTTTTGTTTTTCTTGAAATTAGAAAGTGCCGTCCTGCTGATCGTATTCATCTAGCCCACCACCTTCCCGTCTTCGATGATGAGGGTGCGGTCTGCCATCTGGGCAATGGTCTCGTCGTGGGTGATCATGACCAGCGTCTGGCCGTATTTTGCCACACAGCTTTTCAGCATGGCGACCACCTCCATCTCGGTGCGGGAATCCAGATTCCCCGTGGGTTCGTCGGCCAGAATGATGGCGGGGCGGGATGCCAATGCCCTTGCGATGGCGGTCCGCTGCTTCTGTCCTCCGGAGAGCGTACTGGGCAGGGCTTTTAAGCGTTCCTCCATACCGATGCTCTGGATGATATCCATCACATAATCTTTATTCACCCTTTTGCCGTCCAGGCCAATAGGGAGGACGATATTTTCCCATACATTTAATGCCGGGATCAAGTTGAAATCCTGGAAAATGAATCCGATCTTCCGTCTCCGGAATACCGCAAGCTGTTCATCCTTTAAGGAAAATAAATCCTGTCCGCTGATAATGACCTGCCCGCTGTCCGGCCGGTCCAGGCCGCCCAGCATGTGGAGGAGGGTAGATTTCCCTGAACCGGACCGGCCTACCACCGCCACAAATTCCCCGTGATCGACTGTGATGCTGGTGTGGTCGATGGCTTTGATCCGGCTTTCCCCGTCACCGTAATATTTTACAAGATCAATGGTTTCTAAGATTGGATGCATAGATAAAGGCTCCTTTCGAATATATATTGTATTTATTCTGTTCTGTATATATCATACTCCAGAACCCTTACAAGAACCTTTCAGAAAAGATAACACTTTTGTTATACACGCCCCGCCTCATACTTCTTCGGAAGCATCATACGGATCACGGTTCCCCTGCCGTGCGCTGGAACCGCACATACATTTCCGCCCTGCTCCTCAAATATCTTCCGCACCAGATACAGTCCTACGCCTGCGCCTTCCTGAACTTCGACCTCCGGCCTCTTCCCCCGGTAAAAACGTTTAAAAATATTCTGATACTCGGATTTTTCAATCCCGATCCCTTCGTCCTCAACCTCGATAAATACATAGGAGACCATAGGCTCCACACGGATCCAGATCCTGCTCCCTCCCGGAGAATATTTTACCGCATTATCCAATACATTAGAAATTGCTTCCGCCGTCCATCTTGGATCATGAAGGATATCCATATCGGTAAATTCCTTCAGCTCGATCTCGATCTTCTTTTCCTCCGCCTTGAGATAGATGCCGTTCGCCGCGCGGATCAGGGTTGCTTTCAGGCTGGCGTTCCTGGGTTTTAAGCGGATCATGTCCGCCTCCAGCCGGGACAGGTTTACTAGTGTTCCCATCAGGTGATTCAGCTTTTCTACCTCCTGCTTTCCCCTTTCCAGAAATTCCCGCTTTTCCTCCTCCGTCACCTGTCCGTCCTCTAAAAGTTCCAGGCTCAGTCCCAGCGCCGATACCGGGGTTTTCAGCTGGTGGGAGATGTCTGTGATCATGGCTTTGGTATTCTCCTTTTCATCCTCCAACTGCTTTTTGAACACCTCCACCGCATGTCCGACCCGCTCCAATTGTTCCCGCAGCTGGGGCTGGATTCCGGTTTTCAGTGCATCCACACCCATGCGGAACTCATAGCTGCCAGTCTCCAGTGCTTCCAGGCAGTCTGAAATTTCCTGGTAATCTTTATATTTCCGCCGGTATGTCAGGAAACACCAGATCCCATTTGCCAGGACTGCTCCGGCAAAAAGTGCAAAATAACGGGGCAGCGGGATTCCGGCGGGCAACAGAAAAAGGAATAAGACTGCAATTCCTGCCGTACTTATCCCAAGATTTTTCTTCCATTCCTGTTCCAGCCAGATATAGCCCCGTTCCTGATCCCGGATCATTTTTTCGATACTGCCGCTGTCGGCAGGCCTTATCTGTGACTGTTCTTTTCGTTCCCCTATCGCTCTGCAGTCCTTTGATCTTACATGAGACGGGCTCTCTATACCTCTGTCACTGTTTATTTTCTCACCGTTTCCGACGTCCATACATACCCAAGCCCCCTGACATTCTTGATATACTCGTAATCTTCATCCCCGGAGATCTTCTTTTTCAATCGGCTGATCGTGACCGGGACGGTGTTGTCATCCACAAACTGCCCGTCCTTGTCCCACACGGCTTCCAGAATCTGCTCCTTTGAGATGATCTGTTTCGGATATTCCAGGAAATATAACAGGAGCTGCATTTCCTTCTTGCTCAGGATCAGTTCTTCTTCCCCTTTGTAGACCCGCATCTCCCGGCACTGCGCCCGGATGTCCCTGGAAAATAACGTCTGCCCGCGGTCATCCTGATCCTGTCCGATCCTGCGCATCAGGGCATTTACCTTCGAGATCAGCACCATCAGGCTGAATGGCTTGGTGATATAGTCGTCGGCTCCGGCATCATAGCCGTTTACGATGTCCACCTCCTGATCCAGTGCGGTCAGGAAGATCAGATGAACATCGCTGAACCTGCGGATGCTCCGGCAGAATGCCAGTCCGTCGCCGTCCTCCATGGTAATGTCGCTGATGATCAGGGACACCTCATGCTCCCGGAACAGTTCCTCCGCCTGGGCGGCCCGGACGGCGCTGAGCACCTCGTACCCTTCCTTTTCCAGCTTGCAGCTGATCCCCCGGTTGAGGCTTGTATCGTCTTCAAGTAATAAGATTTTTGCCATTGTTTTTCTCCGCTTTTTCACTCTGCATGGAATCCATAAAGTCTTTTCGCCCGTTACTGTTCCCCCCTGACCGGGCGCTCACAGTAACATACTGTAACTATAGCAAAGAAACTTTGAATAAACAATGGTAAAATGCTCCTATTCAAGCAGCTTGTTTGGGAGCAGATGACTTGCGCAGGGTGCTAGTGCACCGTGAACAGCAACTGGGAGTGGCCGGCTCACGGCTTCTCAGCAAAACCGATTCCTCCGGGGATTGATCTGGCAGGGAAGGGCAGCGATGTGGTGGTACTCGGCATGGTTCTTCTCTATGCATTCCCGCACCCGGTCAATGTCCTCCGGCTGGATCAGCAGGGACATGCCGCAGCCTAGCTCCCCCTGGATGGACCGGGGCGCAGGCGAAATGCGGGAAGAAATGTGTTCTTCCCGCAAAAGCTCCTGCAGCAGCATCCCCTGAGTATAATTTTCAAACAGGATATAATAGTTGATTCTGCTTGCTTCTTCCATCTTATCCCAACATCTCCACAAATGCCTGGATCCTGGTACGCAGCTGTTCCGCGTCTGCGTCCGTATAATCCGTCTCAATCCCCAGAACCGGAATGCCCGCATCCTTCAATGCCTTTTCCACCGTGTAGCCTTCCGTGTCATACAGGCAGCAGAACTTCAGGTTCACGTCGATGACGCCGTCCACATCATATTCCTTTGCCAGGCGGAGGATATCATCCACCCTTCCGGTATTCGGCGTAAAGCAGGCGCAGTTCACTCCCATATACCGCTCGGCGATCGCCGCGTACTGCTCTTCCAGAGTCGTCTTTGTCTCATCCACCAGATTTTCGAAATAGCGTGTACCGGTACAGGTCTCCTCGCATACCACCGCGGCGCCGCTGGTCTCGATGATGTGGTGCAGCTTCCAGTTCGGAATCGCCATCGGCGTCCCGGATAACATGATCCGCTTGGTTCCTGCCGGAAATACGGATACGCCGTCGGCAATCCGCTGCTCCAGCTCGTCGGCCAGCTTATTCGTCATCTGCGCGCAGCGGACGGGATCGTCAAAGAATGCGATCTGCATCACCAGCAGGGCATCCCTTCCGCTGATCGGGATATTCTTTGCCTTTCTCGCTTCGTACAGGCGGGCCAGCGCTTTTCTCTTTTCATTGATGATATGGATGGCTTCGCCTAACTTCTCCGGTGTGATCTCATTTCCGGTAAATTCCTCTACAATATGGGCAAATTCTTTGATCTCGCCTTCCCACTTTTTCACATCCTGTGGACGCTTCATCTGCGGCATGTCCATGATGTGCATGGGAACGTCCTTCCCCAGAATCTCCCAGGCCTTTTTCTTGCCGTCGCAGGTCGTCTCACCCACATACATGTCCGCGATCCGGAAAAACGGACAGGTCCGTTCCAGACGTGCTCCTACGGATGCCTTGATCAATGGGCAGACACTTTTGGGGAGGACTTTTTCCCCGCCCGGAACCCAGAACTGGGAACCGCCGCACAGGCCGGTCACGATACCGTCCGCCGCGATCACCACCTCATCCGGCACATAGACGCAGAACGTACCGAATACCTTCTGTCCTTTTTTCTGCGCCTCGATCAGTTCCGCGGGACGGATGCCGTGGATATCCGCCACGACCATATCCCAGAAGCCCATGCCCTCGGGACGGTTCTCCTGTGAAAGGTATACGTCGCCGAATGCCGTTGGCAGCACCGCGCAGAGGGCGTCGTGCGCCTCCAGGTCCATCCCTAAATCTTTCCACATTTCTGCATAATTTGCCATTGCTTTTCTCCTTTGTTTTATACCCTTTATTTTCTGTCTTTTAGTATAGCTTTTATTTCAGCTTCCGTCTAATTGCAAAATAACATAAGGGAAGCCGGCTTATAGAGTCTTTCTATAAGCCGGCTGTTAGTACAGAGAATTTCTGATTCTCTGATATGGACAAAATTGCGCATGCATACATTCAACAACACAAAATGATGTAAAATACAAATAGTATCCTGCCACTTTAAATTCATAGTATTTTGGCATCTTAATCCTCCATGTATTTTCTATTTTCTCTTAAATAGTCACTTACAATGCTGAGTTCAATATCATCCATGCTTGTCTCAAGTACCTCACCTCCTTTATCGGCTTTAGAAAATCTTCTACATTAAAATATAAATCTTTTAGAATTGGTACTAAATCAATATATTCCTCCTCTTCCTGGCTATTATGACTATATTTCGCCATGACAACAAGGTATCCATGATTCCACTCTTTTACAGCACTATAATGCTCTAAAGAATACGGCGCTTTGAAACGTATTATATGCTTATTAAATTTGAAAACTGTATAATTGGATTCATTACTCAATGTCGCATACATCATATATACCTACTTTCATTTCTGATTGTTTTTAATATTATAATCGCCTCATCCGCACGTAGTGCGGATAGCCGCCGTCAGGCGGCGTAGACGAATGCCGAAGCCGGGCATGTGCTTGCACATAATGTTTCAGGACGCTTTTTACCGTTTGAAAATTCAAGCACTTTCTGTAAAGTCGTCGATGAATTGGAAACAAATATATCAGGGAACATATCAGAAAAAATTGCCTGTGCCTGCTGCTCTAAATTATCATTTTTCCGCCCAGGGCTGTGTCTGCGTCATAGCCGGGCTGCCACTTTCCATCGCCTGCTCCATCGCAAAAGAGACATAAGTATCCTGCAGCGCCTCCCGGAGAGGATAGAACTCTTTCCCGGTATCCGCATATTCCTTCATGGCTGCAAGGCAGGAAGCGATTGCAATCTCATCATCATTGAGCCTTGCGGGATAAAACGGATTTTCGTAAATGCTGCGATCCAGGAACATCAGCCCTTTGTGAGACCATTCGCTGTTATTGTTAATACCCACATCCATCCGCCTGATCTCCTGCTCCACCGGCAGATTGTCTTCATTCAGGAAACGTACCGTCATGTCGTTGATCTCTCCCCGCAGTCCCTGGATATTCCAGCGCCGTGTCCGGATCAGTGAAAAATACTGTTCTCCCGAAAAATCCAAAAACGCCGTTTTTCCGCTTTCAAACTCCAGCGCTGCCCATCTCCGCTCCTCCTGTATGACCCTTCCGCTGTAATCAAATCCGGTCCTGCTGTTGGTGGCCGTCACTTCAAACGGGAACTTCCAGCCCCGGATGGTGCAGTTCTCATATCCGGTGCCGAGCAGCTTCCGGTACATACTCACCGCATGGTATCCGTGGAGCGCCGAGAGCATGACGGAAGAGACATCTCCCAGATACCCGGTCCGGATGATTTCCAGCGCCCCTGCATAATAGGGCTGAAGAAAATACTGCTCCGCAACCTGCACCCTGCCTTTTCTCTTCCCTGTCTCCGCCCACAGCTCTCTCAATTCTTCATCGTTCTGTCCCGGAGGCGTCTCGCAGAGTACCGGAATCCCAATATCCATCAGCCGCAGCAGATAATCCTTCACAATTGCCCGGGGCACGCACAGAACTGCAAAATCCGGCATTTTTGCCAAAGCCTCATTCAGGTCGTCGGTGGCGAAAACCTGTCTTTCTTCTGACACCTGCCGGGCACGTTCCTTCGTGCGCAGAACCCCCGCACAAATCTCAAACCGCTCTGGAAGAGCATCAGCGATCCGGTAAAAAAAGTCCGCCCTCCATCCATATCCGATTACGATAAATCTTGCTTTTTTCACTTTCTTCTCCTTTTTTTATATCATTTTGAAAAAATTTTTTATTGTTTTTCTGACATCAAATTCCTCTTGACTTTTTCGTCCGGCAGTTTTATGCTTGTAGATGTACACAGGGGTGCCTGAAACTGTTCCGGATCACATCCTGCCGTAAGCGGCAGCGGTACGGTTTTTGAAACGGCTGAGACGTATGTGTCTTCATACGAACCCTTTTAACTTGATCCGGGTAATGCCGGCGTAAGGAAAGGAGAATTTCATAATGTCACAAATTCATTCTGTCACAGGCAGGAGTGCATCTTCTGCCGTCAGGAAACTCGTTTTTTCTGCTATGGGGATCGCTCTTGCAATGGTCACTTCCTATATCAAAGTATGGGAGATGCCGATGGGCGGCTCCGTCACACTGTTATCCATGCTGTTTATCTGCCTGATCGGTTACTGGTTCGGCGCCAAATATGGAATCCTGACCGGGGCTGCATATGGGATTCTGCAGTTCATCGTAGATCCGTATTTTCTTTCTGTCCCGCAGCTGTTGTTTGATTATCCGTTTGCTTTCGGAGCGCTGGGATTGTCAGGCTTTTTCCGTGACCGGAAATATGGCCTGCAGATCGGATATGCAGCCGGAGTCGTGGGGCGTTTTGTCTTTTCCACACTGTCCGGGGTGATCTTCTTTGCCTCTTACGCGCCGGAAGGCATGAATCCATGGGTGTATTCTTCCCTGTATCAGGGAACTTATCTGGGCACGGAAGGGATCATTACACTGGTCATCCTGTCCATGCCGCCTGTCGCAAAAGCGTTGGATACGGTGAAGCGTCAGACTATGGGCTGAGAAAACTGTTGCCTGCTTTTGCATGAATATTATTTAAATTCTGTGCATCAGGCCCCTTCAGCCCTGGGGCTGCCCGGAATTATGCATCTGCCGCAGGCTAAGCCGGAACAGAGCCGCCGCGCTCCCCAGCATGACCAGATACCACACGCCGTCCATTATCCACAGGGGCGGCTCTTTTCCCGGTGCAAAATGCAGGATCTGCAGTTCCGCGGCCGCGCTGATCAATCCCCCCAAAAGTCCGCCCAAAAAAACAGATTGTATATATTGCCGTTCCTGATACCTGCCGAGGCGGCGCAGGAAAATCCACAGGATCGCAAGCGGCATGACCGCACCCAGATAGACCAGTATTTTACAGGATTCTAATGTAAAGTTAAGATGAAACCAGCGCATAGATTCTGTGTTGAACTTTTCCATCAGGACAGATGCCAGACTGCCCGCCAGGAGCACCGCTGACAGCACTGCCTCGCCCAGGGCCAATCTTGCCAGAAGGGATACCCGGGTGCATCCCTTCATAGCCATTCGGCCTTCCATAAGGGATGCTTCTTCTGACAGGTCTCCCGATACTTTTACCGGGCGCGTCTGATCTCCGTATGGCGCAATGAGGATGAGCACCGGCTGAAATATTCCGACCCCCTCTGCAATCACAAACCCTGTATTGATCAATGCAACGAAACCAAATGCATCACTCTTCAGGAAATCACAGGCTGCCTGCGGGAGCAGCCCGATCAGAAACAGCACGCCCAGGAAAATTCCTGCCGGAATGTACAATCTGTAGAACAGCTTTTTTGCTTCCAGGGCAAAGGCCAGTTTAAACTGCTCCGCCATACTCCATTCAATTCCGTTCTTATCCATAGCATCCCTCCTCGTCGAAACTTTTCCAGCTGTGCTGTTCCCATTTATCCGTTCGCAAAATCCGTGCTCCCGCACTCCTGTGTCTGCTTTCCCAGATTATACTTGTCATCAGCTTCAGGCCACCCCGTAAATCTCCCCGTACTTTCTCTTGAAATACCGGATCAGCGGCTCCGCAGACACTTCCCTGCCGCAGACCGCCTCGATGACTTCCTTCGGCTTACGCGTATTCCCGTACCAGTGGATCTTCTCATTCAGCCACCTGGTAATCTCGGAAATCCTGCCTGCTGCCAGCAGTTCATCCACAGACCCAAGCTCCTGTCCGATCGTATCCAGAAGCATCCCGTCATAGATGCTCCCCAGCAGATAAGACGGAAAATATCCAAAAGATGCGTCCGACCAGTGCACGTCCTGCAGGATGCCCTGGCTGTCGTTCTCCGGAACGATCTGCAGGTAATCTTTCATTTTCTGATTCCAGAGCGCCGGAAGCGCCTCTACCGGAACCTGATCGCGGAAGATCGCCTGTTCCATCTCATAGCGCAGTATAATATGGAAGCAGTAGGTCAGTTCATCGGCTTCGGTGCGGATGTAGCTGTTTTGCACATGGTTGATCTCCCGGTAAAAGTCATCCAGTGAAATCTCCCGGAACTGAGGCAGCAATTCACCCAGCTTTTCATAAATCGGAATCCAGAAATTTTTATTCCGGCCCAGGATATTTTCATAAAAACGGGACTGGCTCTCGTGAATCCCCATATATCCGCAGCTCCCCGCCACCGTCTTATCGTAGTCTGGATTTACATTCTGATCAAAGATCCCATGTCCTCCCTCATGGATCGCGGAAAATATGGCGGACAGCGGATCATACTCATGATAATGGTTGGTCACCCGCACGTCCTTCGAAGAAAAGCTGGTAGTAAAGGGGTGCTCCGTCTCATCTACCGCCCCTGCGTCCCTGCGGAACCCGATATAATCCAAAAGCATCCACTGCACCTTTTTCTGGGCATCCGGGTCAGAATAGACGTGGAACCTCGGGTCCTCCGGCTGATTTTTTGAGACGATCTTCCGGACCAGAGGGATCAGTTCCCGTTTCAGGTCGTCAAACAGTCTGTCGATCGTTGCGGAGTCCATGCCTTCCTCAAATTCATCCAGCATGGCATTGTAGATTTCTTTGTCCGGATCCGTATAGCCGGTGATCTCCCTGCGCATCTCGATCATTTTCCTGAGATGGGGGGCGTAGATGGAAAAGTCCGAAGCATTTTTGGCTTCCTCCCAGGCTGTCCCTGACTCTCCCTGCGCCCGTACAAATGCCTCGAACACCTCTGCCGGAATCCGCCGGTTGCGTTCAAAGTCCCGTTTCATGCGGCGTACAATAAACTGCCATGTGTCGTCCAGTGCGTCATATTCCTGAGGCTCTGCCAGCTTATCCAGCATATGGCCCAGTTCGTCGGCCGTGGACAGCGCAAAATTCTCCGCTGAAAAATAAGTCATCGCCTCGATATGGGCGGCCAGCCCCAGCTTCGGGGCTTTTGTCTTCATGTCCCAATACAGCAGGTTCGTTACGTGCTCGTATTGCTGCATTCTGGTTAAATACTGTCTGAAATCATCAAATAATCTGCTCATTTTTTTCATCCTTTTCACTATGTCCTGCCTGCGTTTCAGTGTAATTCATTATAGCATGTATTCTGACTAAAGTCATTGCTTTTATACGGTTTTGGCAGCAGGAAGCCGAAAGATAGAAAGGCAGCCGGAAGTATTCCGGCTGCCTTTGTTTTTTTATTTCTCTTCAGAAGTGTATTCTTTGATGATCGGCGGAATCTGCGCCATCAGGTTATCAATGTCCTCAAACATAGCGCTCTTGGTCGTTCCCAGCTTTCCTGCGTGGCTGATGTGCTTCACCACGTCCTGATTCAGTCCCTTGATCTGCTCAAAGAATCCGCACAGTGAATCCAGCGCATTCTTAGAATCGTCAATCACGCCGGAGATCTCGTTGTGTACTGACGCGGCGCCCTCTGCGGACTGGGTAATCTCATCAAACCTCTCATAGGTCTCATTGACCTTGTCCAGACTCTCACCAAGCGCCTCCTGCGAAGCGTTGATGTTGACATTGAGCTTCTCTGTCCCCTGCTCCACATCCTGGATGCCCGAATCTACCTCTCCGGTCAGTTCCTTGATCTCATCTGCCAGCTTCTTGACTTCAACCGCAACTACAGCAAATCCCTTTCCCTGCTCTCCGGCACGGGCCGCCTCAATAGACGCATTGAGAGCCAGAAGGTTGGTCTGCTCGGCAATGGACACGATCTTGCCCATGCACCGCTTGATCTTCTCCACCGCAACCTGCAGATTCTCGAATGTAGTCTCCATTTCTTTAAAATAAGAATCCACCTGCATAGAGCTGGTCTTCAGCTCCTCCACGCCGCCCTGGGCGCGGACAACAGACTGTGAGATACTTTCCTTCACCTCTGAAAATTCGCCCGACACCTGTTCAATGCTCATAAAGTTCTGCCCGAACCCCTGCAGACGTCCCTGAAAATTCTCTGCCTCCGAGAGCACCTGGCCGAAGGATTTGCCGATCCGGTCCAACTCCCACAGAGAGTCAACCTCCCTCTGTACCAGTTCCCCATGGTAGTCTTTCAGAGTCTTCATCACATGCAGTACCGGCTCCAGGCTTTTTTCCTGCTGAGGCAGCATCTTTGTATCCTGCCTGTTCTTTTTCCAAAATGCCATAATCTTTTCCCTCCTATTCGAATACCACACAGGTCATGGACTGGTTTACGAAGCGGTTGTTATAATGCTCCCCATATCCTACAAGTCCTGCGTGTCTGCCCAGCGCGCTCATTTCGTTCAGATATTCCTGCATATAATGTTCTTGTGTGAACAGCAGATACCGGAACAGGCAGTTCACGGAAAATACGGCTGAAATATTTGGAAAATCGTGTTTTATCTTACGGATCGTGTTCTTAACAATGGCTCTGTAGTCTCCCAGCTCCAGCAGCAGCAGAACATCCGAATCATTGACCTGGCGGAAGCAGCACAGTGCGTCGCCCTGGACCTCCTTGATCGATACGATGCAGGTATCGTCGCCGTTCAGCTTTCCGAACGGATTCTTAAAGGTCTGCGTCGTAATCTCCTGCTCCGAGATCTTGAGGATGTCCTGATAAACCTGTCTGGCCGGACGGCCGTTGAGGGTTCCCAGTATGTATCTTGCCTTATCAGTCCCGGAAGCGATAAAGCGGTGGTTCTGCATCTGGTGGTAAATGTTTTCCTTGTAGGCCTTGACCCTGCCATTCTGGTTTTTGATGACCCCGTAGACTACGGCGTCCTCATAAACCCGGCCGTTCGCAGAGACCTTGCCCGCGTCGCCGGTTCCGCCTACCAGAGAAATATTTCTGCGCTTCAGAACACTGTAGATGGTCGTCAGTACGCAGGCATCGTTGCCGGTGCAGAAGTCGATACAGATCGTATCGCGCTCCGTGCCGTTAACCGACTTTACATCCTGCTCCAGCCGGTCGATATATTTTACCGGCATGACAGAAACTTCTTCGAGTACATTGGCCGCGGCGCTGACTCCTTCGGAAAATGCGATGACGCCCACGCCTTTTTCTACCACTTTGGTATCATAACTCATGCCGATGCATCCGATACTCGGCACGCCCGGGAACAGCGCCTCCAGTTCCTTCACATGCGCTTCAAACTGATCTCCGTTTGAAAGCAGCATGATAAACTGCGGTCTGGTCACCCCGCGGGCCGCTTCCTTCAAGTCTCCGTTCCGGCTCATTCCAAAAAATTGTTTCATTATGCAGCCTCTCTCTTTCCTTCATAAAATGGTAATGTCTGATTCTTCAGACATGTATGTTATTTGTACTTCTTTTATAAATGTGACATGTAAATGGCATAACCTGTCGAAATCTTAGATTGCAAATATATTATATGTTAATTTCCTATATATCGTCAATCAGATTTTTAGATTTTTTACGATTCCTTCCATCTGCGGCGTCGGAGTCAGTCAACGATGCTACCAGCATCGCCTCCCTCCTCCGTCTTGCGCTGCTGTAAACATCAGACGCTATTTACTTCAGAATTAATGCAATGATGTACTAGTGTACTGACCGTATTATATCCAATGAAACTCCGCAGGATAATTTTTCATCGGCAAGGCGGCTGAATGAGGCGTAGCCGGTAGCTACGTCGATTGAAGCCAACACAGTCCGATGGAAAATTAGACAAGGAGGTTTGTTGGAATATAATACGGTCAGTACACTAGAGCGTGTTTGAAAATTGCTTTCTGCAAGATGTCGTCCCACTTTGCATCAAATTTTATGCTGGATTTAGGAGGTGCAGCGGGCTACATTGACTAAATTCAGCACAAAGTCTGGTGTAAAGTGGGGCGGCAGATTGTAGGAATGAATTTTCAAACACGCTCTAGTACATCACAAGGCTCCATGAGCTGCAAGTCCTTACCTGCCTGCAGCTTCATGGAGCCAATGTTTATTTAATGACGATATCCCCTGATTCTACCTTGATACTGATATTACCCTCAGACTTTCCTTCTGATGTATAAACTCCTTCACCATCACCAGATACCTGACGGCCCGGAGCTCCCTCGGGAATGTCAATGCTGCCGTATTCGCTGCGGGCATTCACGGAATACTCCGACAGATCTTTTGGAAGCCTGATCTTGACATTGCCGTATTCATTGATACAGGACAGGTCCGTCAGTTCCCGGGCGTCCAGATCCAGGTCCCCGGATTCCAGCGTGAACTCCGCCGTCTCCGCAGAAAATCCATCCAGTTCAGCATTGCCGTAATCCACCTTTGCAGTCAGGGTATCACATGTAAATGCATCTGCTTTCAGGGCTCCGGATTCCAGCTTTGCCTCCGCTTTTTCGGCAGTGATCTCCTTTAATGTAACATTTCCATATTCATTTTTCAGGAGAACGTCCTCCGCAGTCACAAACTCTGCCTTGAGATCGCCGGATTCCATACCCAGTTCCAGATTCCGGAAGCTTACATCCCGAAGCCTGGCATCCCCATAGCTGATATCCAGCTTCGCATCCCCAAAGGTCAGATCTTCTGCAGAAAAATCGCCGAAATCATTATACACATCCAGCCGGCCCATCTTCTCCCCCTCCGGTATATACAGGTTTACCTCCGCATTCTGGAACACTTCCCTGTTCCCCACATAGAAAAAATTCACGGCAAAGCCGAACCCAGGCTGTCTGCCTGTATGCGTCAGAGTCAGCGTATCATCCCGGACTTCCCATAAGGGTTCGCCGTAATCACCGTCCAGCCTGTATTCCAGATAAAAGTCGTCATCGCCGGAAGGCAGGATCCGGACATCCGCGTAGGAGCCGATCTTGATCTCTGTGTCGGTAAATGCGTCGATCTTTGTTTTTTTCATGATGTAAGGTTCCTGGTCCGTGTAAGGGGAAACGACTCCGTTTCTGGAAAAAGCGACGCCCGCCCGGCCGCCGAGCAGATGTCCGATCATCATCAGCACCGCGCCCAAAGCAATCAGGGCGAGAGAAGCCTTGATCAGTATTTTAGTATTTTTTTTCATGTCTGCGTCCTCCTTTTGTGATATTTCCCAAAGATTGTGACATCTTCCCCAGCGCCCAGCGGCACAGGCGGAAGGAACCGTATACAAACAGAGTCCCGGCCCCTATTGTGAAAAGGCTCATCCCAATGGTTGTGATCCCATCCGCAAAGGCGTGGAATGTCAGGATAAATCCGCCTGCCAGGGCGACCACGCCTCCTGCCGCCACGCAGACCGCCGCCAGGAAGAGACTTCCCAATACGGCAAATACGGTGATAAACAGTGCGAATATCACACAGAATAACGCCAGCAGCAGAGGCAGTGCGATAGGGGCGGCGCATACTCCCAGGATTCCCACCCAGACCGCGTGTACTCCGCGCCTCACGGTTCTTGGCGGCTCCTCGATGTTCTTTTCTGCCAGGTTCATGATCAGCTCCCGGGAAGCGTCCTCGGGCGCGCCCAGATCCCGGATCGCATCCTGCTCATGCGCCGGTCCTGCTTCATTAAAGTATTCTTCAAAATATTCCATGGCCCTGTCGTAGTCTTCCTTCGGCAGGCGCCGCAGATTATGGGAAAGTATCGTCATATAGTCTGCTCTGGTCATTTTTCAGTTCCTCCCTTCACAATGTCATCGATAATTGTCTTATAGCGTTCCCATTCCTTCGACAGTTCTTCCTGATAGTATCTGCCGGAATCCGTGATAGTGTAATACTTCCGGTTCCGGCCCTGGTACTGCTCATCGTAAGTCTCAACGAAATGCTGTTCCTGAAGGCGGCGCAGGATCGGGTAAAGGGTGGAATCCTTGGTGTTGGCCGCACGCTTGATGATCTGGCTGATCTGGTAGCCGTAGGCGTCAGACTCCGCGATGACCGACAGGACAAGCAGATCGAACATAGGCGCATTCAACGGAAATGTCATGATATCAGTCCTTTCTATGTGTTGTTTTAAAATATATGTTTTTTTAAATCATATATTTTATTTGTCTATATTATATTCTGTATAATATATTTTGTCAATAGGGATATTCAAAAAAATTCTACGAGTGTGCGTATTGAGTGATACCAGATAAGGATAAATTTTTGTTTAATGAAAAAAAGATGAATCTTGCAATTAACATTTGCATATGCTATAATGCCATTAGGCAAAAAGAGATGCAAACGTTCCATGTGAACAAAGAACGAAATCCCCGAACCGTGTTCCAGCACAGTTCGGGGATTCTTCTTTACTTTTATGGTGGCAAAGCACCCACCAGGCTATTTGTTGCTCTTATCGTCACCGCCTAACCATTTGATAATGTAGTGGCAAGCTACACCAGCCGCAACGGCGATTAAAAAGGATGCAAATAACTCCATGTGAACACCTCCTCCCTGTTGCGGGTATCGGTGAGCAACATATAGATTATAACATGCTATCCGATGTTCTTGTACTTTTTTCTCAAAGATTTGTTATTGGGATTGTGGCTATCACAATCCGATGCTCGTTATTTCTGTGGACTCTGATCTCATGACAATCTTTTCGTAATTCTTCCATTGCAGCGGCAGCCTCATTCCCGTGTCAGCTTCCGGATCCACTTCCACGACCTGCACCGCAGATATGCCGGGATACACTTAAAAAACTGATCCGCATTGAGGCACCACACCACCACTGCCGACGGCGCTTTCACCACAAATGCCATAAAAAACGACAGCGGAAGCACGATCAGCCAGATGCTGACCAGGTCCATCTTCACCACAAACATGGCATCCCCGCCGCCCCGGATGATACCGGTATTGGTGGGCATCTGGTAGGACATCCCCACATCCACGGCGCTCAATATCATGAGAAATGTATTTGCCATGGCCTTGGTCTCCGGACGCAGATCGTACAGGCTCAGCACCGGGATACGCAGGAAAAACAGGGCGATCCCTGAACAGATCCCGATTCCGAGAAATAATTTCTGAAGGCGCCGGGCATACTGCTTCACCTGTTCCATATCCCCTCCGCCGATGGCCTTTCCGATCATCACCCCAGCCGCGGAAGCCGCGCCGATGGCGGTGGATTTTACCAGCAGGAAGAGATTGGAGGCGGCGCTGTTCGCCGCGATCGCTGCCGCGGTCATATGTCCCAGGATGGCAGTCTGGAGCGCCGTGTTCACGCCCCAAAGGCCATTTGTCACCAGGATCGGCAGGGTCACCTTGATATAATCCCTCCAGAGCAGCCGGTCAAATTGGAAGAAATCCCGCACCCGCAGGCAAATATTTTTTTCCGTTTTTGCAATATAGAGGATCAGCACGGCAGTCTCCAGGATCCGGGCAGTCAGCGTTCCCACTGCCGCTCCTGCCGTCCCCATCTCAGGCATGCCGAACCGTCCGAAGATCAGCACATAATTGATACCGCAGTTGACAAAAAATGTCATGGCCGAGAGGTACAGCGCGATCTTTACGATCTGCATACTGCGCAGTACGGCCAGCAAAAGCTGGGTCACTGCAAAGAACAGATAGGTAAAACGGATCAGCCGCAGATATCTTGCTCCCTCCGCGATGATAGGCCCGTCTGTCGTAAACAGTGCGATCGCCTGCTCCGGAAACAGGCTGATCAGCACGGACAGAAGCGCCATCACAGCCAGCCCGAGCTGCATCATCATAGCCGCGATCTTTTTCATCGGCCTTGTCTGCTGTTTCCCCCAGTATTGGCTCCCAAGGATGACCATCCCCTCCCCAAAGGCCGCCAGCAGCATCTGATACACAAACTGAATCTGATTGGCCGCCGCCACTCCCGCAAGGGAAGTTTCACTGTACGCCCCCAGCATCACATTGTCTGTCAGGTTGACGCTCAATGTCACCACATTCTGCAGCACCAGGGCAATATATAAGGTAAAAAACTGTCTGTAAAAGGACGCTTCTTTTTGCTTCATTTCTTTTGCATCCATCTCTTTTCTTTCGTAAGTTTATGTGAATGGTTTCATCATATCATAATTTTCTGACCATGCATACCAAAAAAGTCAAAATTTCGTGATTATTTCATAAAATAATGTAAGCATTTCTCTTGGAAGTATATTATAATGTATTTATTATCAGATAAAAGGGCGCCGGGATGAGCACCTTTCAAAGATTTGCCGGCAGACCTTCGGGGATGCGGCGCAGTATTGATCAAGAACAGGAGGATACGTGATGATTCGGAAGTATGTGTATGGAAAACCATTTTCAACAGAGGCCGTTGTAACGGAGGTGGCTGCCGCAGAAGGGACGCCGTCTTACGGCAGGATTGAAACGGAACAGGGATTTTGTTTTACTTATATTATGGAAGAAACGGATATCGTATACGGGCTCGGAGAGGCCAACCGGGGACTGAACAAGCGGGGCTACTGCTACATCAGCGACTGTACGGACGATCCCAACCACACAGAGGACAAGCGTTCCCTCTACGGAGCCCATAATTTTATCGTGGTGTCCGGAAAGGAAACCTTCGGACTGTTCTTTGACTACCCGTCTGCCATGACATTTGACATCGGATATACCCGGATGGACACTCTGCAGGTGACCTGTGCCGAGGCAGATCTGAACCTGTTCGTGATCGACGGAGATTCGCCTTACGATATTGTAAAGCAGTTCCGGAAGATCATCGGCAGAAGCTACATCCCGCCGAAATTTGCCTTTGGTTTCGGGCAGAGCCGGTGGGGCTACAAGACGAAAGAAGATTTCCGCAAGGTCGCTGACGGCTATCGGGAAAATAAGATTCCGCTGGATATGGTCTACATGGATATCGACTATATGCAGGATTTCAAAGACTTTACACTGAGCGAGAAAAATTTCCCGGATTTCCCGGAATTTGTGCAGGAAATGAAAGATAAAAATCTCCGGCTGATCCCTATTATCGACGCGGGCGTCAAGGTGGAGGGCGGCTACGATGTGTACGAGGAAGGTGTGAAGAACCGATACTTCTGCCAGCGCGAGGACGGAAGCGACTTCGTGGCGGCAGTGTGGCCGGGGGATACCCATTTCCCGGATGTGCTCAATGACGACGCCCGCGCGTGGTTCGGAGATAAATACCGTGTTCTGACAGACCAAGGCATCGAAGGCTTCTGGAATGATATGAATGAGCCTGCGATCTTCTATTCCCCGGAAGGAATCGAAGAGCTGAAAGGAATGCTGAAAGCATTTCTGGAAAATGAAGACTACAACAGCGGAATCAACGCGGGAACACTGGCTGTTGCTCCTACATCGGATACCAACGACAGCGCGGAAAACGAAGCCGCCGGAGCTTCCCTCTGGCCTCTGATGGGAAAGATCAGCGGGCTGGCAAACAGCAAGGAGGATTACCGACGTTTTTATCATACGGTAAACGGGGAGCGGATCCGCCACGACAAGGTACACAACCTGTTCGGGTACTACATGACCCGTTCAGCAGGCGAGGCATTTGAGCGGATCGATCCGGAGAAGCGTTTCCTCATGTTCTCCCGTTCCTCCTATATCGGAATGCACCGCTACGGCGGAATCTGGATGGGCGACAACAAATCCTGGTGGTCCCACATCCTGCTGAATCTGAAAATGCTGCCGTCTCTGAACATGTGCGGATTTTTGTATACCGGAGCGGATCTGGGCGGCTTCGGTGCTGACGCCACCAGGGATCTGCTGCTGCGCTGGCTGGCGCTGGGCGTATTCACTCCGCTGATGCGGGATCATGCGGCTGCCGGAACCAGAGATCAGGAATGCTACCAGTTTGAGAATCTGGATGATTTCCGCCATGTAGTCGGGGTACGCTACCGGCTGATCCCATATCTGTACAGCGAATATATGAAGGCCGCGCTGAACGACGACCTGTATTTCAAACCGCTTGCATTTGTATATCCTGACGATTCCATGGCCGTTCAGGTGGAGGATCAGATGATGCTTGGCAATGAGGTCATGATCGCACCGGTCTACACCCAGAATGCCCGGGGACGTTATGTATATCTTCCGGAGGAAATGAAGTTCGTCAAGTTCCTGCCGGATGGTTCTGTCTCGGAAGTGGTGTTAGGAAAAGGACATCATTATGTGGAGATCGCACTGAATGAAGTGCCGCTGTTCATCCGCAGCGGGAAATGTATTCCGGTTGCAGAAGCCGCAGAGTATGTGGATGCGCTGGATACCAGAAATCTGACCATGCTTGGATATGCAGGGGCAGAGTATACACTGTATGAGGATGACGGTGTGGGCAAAGAATATGACAAGGAAGAGAATTACAGAACGCTGAAGAATTGATATTCCAATATCCTTGCAGGCATGCCTGTTCGGTTTGCTGCCTCTCGGGAATAAAACTGCCGCATCAGAGATTTATGCTCTGGCGCGGCAGTTTTTTAATTGAAACAGGAAAATACTGCATTCACGCAAAAGATATTGTGCGTGATCCACATTTGCATTAAAATAAGTTTAACAAATATCGTAATCACATAATGCCGTTTTGAACACGGCGGAAAGGAGGCTCATATGTTAAACTTAAGAAGGCATAAGAAAGACATAACCATAGCTGAGAGAAAAGAAATCTCTGTAAAATTGCTCCGATACGTTCTTCCGCTCGCCCTGGCCCTTGTATTACTTGCTTCTGCAGCCGGATGCAGACAAAATGGCAGCGGCCCGCAGCAGCAATCGCAGGCTGCTTTGGAACAGCTTCTCTCCTGCACCCTGCAGCAGGCGGATGATTTCGACACAGCGATGTCCGCGGCTTTTGCGGAAACAACGGAAAACAGCGAAGCCGGGCTGCTTCCCGGCAATGATGAGGAACTGATGGAACACCTCACGAACCGTTTTGGCGGATCCATGACCGAGGCCTGTATCAAAGATCTTGCGATGAGCCGTTCGATATACCGCAGCGCTGCATTGGCTAAAGAGATCGGTTCTGATATCAATGCCGGCAGCGTGGAACTCACAAAACGCTCCGGGGAAGAGGAATGCTATGATTTCTCTGCGGAGATAAAGACATCTGCGGGGAATCCTGCCGCAAAAGCATCGGGAACAATTTCAATGGAAAAGGACGGGGACAAGTGGAAGGCGTCTCATATCACCCTGACTTTCGATGAAGCAGGCGGCACTTCAGATTCCCCGGCCGATAGCATTGCATCCGGCCCGGCCTGTCCTTCCGTAAACGGCGCTCTCCGTGTCGACGGAACGCAGCTTGTAGACAAAAACGGCAGTCCGGTACAGCTGCGGGGAATCAGTACCCACGGACTGGCCTGGTTTCCAGAATATGTAAATGAAGATTGTTTCCGGCAGCTTCATGAGGAATGGCAGGCAAATGTGATCCGCCTTGCCATGTATACCGCGGAATATGGCGGCTATTGCACGGGCGGTGACCGTGACGCCCTGAAACAGTTAATTGACAGGGGCGTTGCCTCTGCCCGGCGGCAGGATATGTATGCAGTCATTGACTGGCACATCCTGTCTGATTCCAATCCAAATACGTACCTGGAGGATGCGAAAGCATTTTTCGGGGAAATGGCAGCAAAATATGCACAGTCAGACCATATCCTGTATGAGATCTGCAATGAGCCGAACGGAAGCACCTCCTGGGAAGAGATCAAGGCATATGCCGAGCAGATCATTCCTGTCATCCGCTCCCAGGATGAAGATGCAGTGATCCTGGTGGGCACGCCAAACTGGTCCCAGTATGTAGACCAGGCGGCGGCAGATCCGATAGCAAGCTATGAAAATATCATGTATACTCTGCACTTTTATGCCGCAACACATACCGACGATCTGCGCCAAAAGCTGACTGGCGCTGTAGAAAGCGGGCTTCCGGTCTTTGTATCGGAGTACGGAATCTGTGATGCAAGCGGAAGCGGCGCCATCGACACAGCCCAGGCAGACCTGTGGGTGGAAACTTTAGATAAATATGGGATTAGTTATATTGCATGGAATCTTTCTGGCAAGGAAGAATCCTCAGCGATGCTGAAAAGCAGCTGTGGGAAAAACAGCGGGTTTACCCAGGAGGATCTCAGTGAATCCGGGCGATGGGTGTATCAGATGCTGAGAAAGTAAAATCGCGCCGGAATGTACATCCGCGCCGCAGCGCGGCTGCGGCTGCTGTCATTTTCCTTTTGAATCAAAACAGGATTGGGAACTCTTGGAAAGCATTCCCAATCCTGTTTTTCATTCTGATTTCCGCAGCCTTTCTACCACACTTTCCTTCTTTCCCAGCCGTATCGCCAGTTCCGGCACCGCGTACCCCAAAATCAGCAGCACCGGAAACACGGCCAGCATAGGCCAGACTGCAAACTGATACCGCATGAACCACATGCCCTCTGTCAGCATCCGCAGCGCGGTGACTGAGAAAATACACCCCAGCAACAGTGAAAATATAATCGTCCCGCCGGCGTAATACAGTCCTTCCAGCACCAGCATTTTCCGAAGCTGCCGCTTTGTCATGCCGATGGCCTCCAGCATGGCAAATTCCTGCTGCCGGGTCACGATTCCTGTGAGCACAGAATTGATAAAGTTCAGGATTCCGATCAGCCCTACGACGCATGTAAGAACCCCGCCTACCAGCAGGAACAGTCCTGACAGCTGGTAGAACTGGTCTTCCCACGTCTTCTTCGATTCGTAGTGCATCATCGGTTCCTCCGTCGTAGTATAAGATTCCAGAAAACGGCTGATCTCCTCCTCCCTCTCATCCTCCGCGTCAAAGGAATAACTCATCAGATACTCGTCGGAAGCCATTTCCTTAAATACCTCCGCAGGTACATAATAGAGGAAGGCTGCTCCAATGCGGTTCGTCATTCCATAATTATCTTTCTTGATCAGGGAAAGCACTTCAAATTCTTTTTCCTCTCCATCCTTGCTCACCAGGACGATCTTGTCTCCCGGCTGGTGCATGACATTGTCTTCCTCTACAAAACGATTATCGTCCACGGGAACCGAGCAGAGCAGATAATTTCCGGTATCCAGTTTTTCCCGGATGACCTGCAGGTCGGATTCGCCTTTCCAGATCTCCAGCTTGTCATAAAAGAAATCCTCCATCCCGCAAAGACTCGCCAGATAATGATCCCCCTGCCGGTTCAGCGGATAAAATCGTCCTGACACATACCTGCCCAGAACATTGTTTTCGTCTCTCGGCACTGTATCAGGCGGAGTCCAGCTGTCTGCTTTTAACAAGGCGGTCATGCTGAAGTAAAGCCGTCCGCCTCTTTGAAATCCGTCCAGCTCTTCACACGCCTGTATAAAGGATTCCGTCAGCTTTTCCTCCTGTACTGATTCCTCGGAGCCGCCACGATATTGGCTCTGGTAGTATACCGCATTTGCAATGGTAAAATCGGAGGAGAGAAATCTGCTCAGATAGATATCCATGTCAAAGGCATGGGTCACCGTGAACACACTGTTCAGCAGTACCGCTGCCAGGGAGAGGGAGCAGAGCACAAGCACGGTCCGCTTTTTATTTCTTCCCAGGTTGGAAAGTGCCATCCTCCACAGTTTGCCGCCGTTGGTGGAAATCTTCTGCTTTCCGGCAGCTCGCCCCTGCTCCCCGCCGTCAGTATAGCGGACCGCCTCCACCGGAGAGACTTTTGCCGCGATCCTGGCCGGTTTTCCCGTAGAGATCCACACAGTCAGCATGGTAAATACCGCTGCTCCCAGAAAAATCCACGGGTTGACGGAAATGACCGTTTCCTCGCCCCCATAGCTGGACACCTCCATCAATCTAGGCAGGATTCCCGTCCCCGTGAAAAATCCCAGCGCCAATCCCAGCGGGATCCCCATCAGTCCCAGGGAAAGAGCCTGCCTGCGCAGGATTTTTTTCACCTGCCGGCTGGTGGTGCCGATCGTTTTCAGAAGTCCGTAATAGCGGATATCCCGTATGACAGAAATCTGAAAAATATTGTAAATGATCAGGTAGCCGGTCAGTATGATCAGCAGCAGTCCGCACAGCATTGCCCCCATGGTAATCGGATCGCCGTCCGCCCCATCGGAAATATAGGCCCAGTTTGCGTTGCATTCTATCTCTTCTGTCGAATATCCCCCGTTTATGATCACCTGTTCCAGCTTTTTCTGTATGGAAAAGGAATTGGAAAAGTTCACATCCATCCGCACAGAGCCTGTATTTGCAAAATCAACGGGATAGGTATAGGTCAGTTCTTCTGCATGGGCTTTCCGGTATGCGTCGCATACAATTCCAAATCCTACGTTCAGCGCGGGATCCGCTTTGATGATACCGGAAACGGTAAAGGTGCGCTTTATTGTTTCCGTGTCCTTGGGTTTGATCTTCAGATCCAGAGTCACCTGCTGCCCTGCTTTTGCTTCCATCCCCAGGAGCTCCATGGATACCTCATCCATCAGGATCTCGTCCGCCGTTTCCGGGACTTTTCCTTCCAGAATCTTGATGAAACAGTGGGGATAGTGATATTGGGGAATGTACCACAGTTCCGCATGGCGTTTCAAAAATTCCGGATTGGAAACGGTTTCCGCCATAAGCATGCAGTCGGCTGTTTCCTCAATGGAGGGATCTTTGCTTAGTTTTTCATACTGCTCCGGAGTGATGTTCTTGATTACTCCATGGCTGTCGCCTCCGCTCTGCCGCATAGTTGCCCGCTGAAAGTTTTCCACCGCTCCGATCCCGATAGTAAACAGCGTGGTAAACAACATGGCAGTCAGTGCGATGGCGGTCACGGCAATAAGATTTCTGGTGCGGGCGGCACGGAAGCTCTTATCTGCCAGGCGGCGGATTGCTTTCTTATTGTTTACGTTACGCATGATAATCCCCTCCCCTGCCGCTGTCTGACTTGATCCTGCCGTCCTCGATCCGGATGATCCGGTCCGCCGTCTGGGCGATTTCCTCGTTGTGGGTGATCATTACAATGGTCTGGCCGAAACGCTCCCCCGTCACCTTCAAAAGCCCCAGCACATCCTGGCTTGTGCGGGAGTCCAGGTTTCCGGTAGGTTCGTCGGCCAGCAGGATGGCCGGCTTTGCGGCAAGCGCCCGGGCGATCGCCACCCTCTGCTGCTGCCCGCCGGAGAGCTGGCTGGGCAGCCGGTGGATGCGGTCGGACAATCCCAGGACCACAATGACCTGCTCCACATAGTTTTTGTCCACCGTATTTCCGTCCAGTTCAATGGGCAGAACGATATTTTCGTAGACATTCAGCACCGGAACCAGGTTGTAGCTCTGAAATACAAAGCCGATCTTCCGCCTGCGGAATACGCACAGCGCGTCGTCTTTCAGGTCAGAGATGTCCTTCCCGTCTACGTAGACCTTTCCCTCCGTGGGGCGGTCCAGGCCGCCCAGCATGTGGAGCAGGGTGGACTTGCCGGATCCGGACGTGCCGACGATGGCGGCAAACTCGCCCCGTTCCACATCCAGGTTGACGCCGTCCAGAGCTTTCACCAGGTTTTCACCGTTTCCGTAATATTTTTTCAGATTCTGTGTGCTTAAAACATTCATAATTGGACCTTCTTTCATAGATGATTTTATGTTACGATCTGCAGCCAGGCCGTGAATCGTAACCATCATGGGGCAGTTCTTTTCATACAGAAAGCCTGCCTGTATATAATGGAACGATAAAAGGACAGTGACGGAACCTGCCTGACGGGTAGTCTCATATCATGCAGAAATGCTGCTTTCCAGATGCATGACTGGCTGTTCCATATTTCACTGTCCTTATTTTATCACATGGTTCTTACCACAATCTTTCACAAATCTAACAGTTGTGAAAGGATTTCCGCGAAATGCGATTTGTTTCGGAAACTGCTATAGATGGTTTTGTCCGGCTGTCCCCGTATGATCCCTCGGCAGATACAGGATAAACTCCGCCCCTTCTCCCGGCGCAGACTTTACCTTGATATACCCATTCTCCTTTTTCAATATCTCCCGGGCCAGATACAGCCCGATCCCGATACCGTCCTCCTGCTGCACGTCCTCCGCCCTGTAAAACCGTCCGAAGATCTTCGGCATGTCCTCCTCCCGGATCCCCCGCCCGTGATCCCTGACCGAAACCGCCGCGTACATCTCATACTCCATCACCGACAGCAGGATCTTTGACCCGCAGGGGGAATATTTCACCGCGTTATCCAGGACATTTTCCAGCGCTTCCTTGGTCCATTTCAGATCATAGCAGGCACTGCTGTTTCCGGTGTAAAGGTTCTGTATACAGATTTCCTTTTTTGCCGCCCGCTGCCGAATCCCGGCCTCCGCTTCTGTCAGCAGCGCCGAAATCTCCTGATGCTTCGGACGCACCTCCACGATATCCGTTTCCAGCCTGGAGAGCTTGGTCAGCGACTGGATCAAAAATTCCAGCTTTTCCGTCTGACGGATCATTTCGTCCAGCATCTGCAGGTTCTCAGCCCGGTTCTCCATGTGTGTCTCGGTCTGCAGGTTTTCCTCCAGGAGGGCCGCATACATTTTCAGATTGGTCATCGGGGTCTTGGTCTGGTGGGAAATGTCGGAGACGAAGCTCTTTACATTCTCTTTTTCGCGGCGCAGTTTTTCGCTGGTCAGCACCGTGGAGGCCAGGTACTGCTTCCACCTGGATTCCAGCCGCGAAAGCTTGGATTCATCATAGTCTCTCTCCTGAAATGTACCGGCGATAGCGTCGTCCAGCATCCGGCTCAGCCGGTCCAGTGTTTTGCTTCCGAACATAGGTCCGCTCCTTATCTCTTTAAATTCTGCCTGTACGGTCGGATGATCGGAAGGTCACCACAGCCATCCCAGCGGAAATCCCCAGCGGATCACCTTCAGCGCCGGCAAATACTCCCCCGGGTCAGCGAATACCGGGCAGACTGCCATCTGAACCAGCAGGATCGTCAGGGTCCACCCGGCAAAAGACGTACTGTTGTGAAACAGGCTGCCCGCGGCTGACACCCACAGGCTGCATACCAGAACAAACAGAACCATGCTGCCGATCTCTGTCCCGATCCCCCGGTGTCCCGGCGCCGACATGATGAGGATCAGTCCTGCCGCGGCCGGAACAGTCGCCTCCGCCAGGCATCCCAGATACCGGAACCTCCGCCGCCGTCCCTGATCCAGAGCTGACAGCACGCCGAGACCGCTCCCGCCGAACTTCCTCCCCTGGGCCATCCACAGGATCGCAAAGAGAAACAGCCCTGTCATCCCCTGTACCGGCCGTACCTCCCCGGATGCACCTGCTTCCCTCTGCAGCTGCTCAGTTTCTATGATGTCCATGCGGAACATCTCGCTTTCATACAGGTAACTATCTCTTTTTTCCAGAAGCAGCTCCGTCAATTTTTCGCTGCTTCTTCCATACATTTCTTCTTCACTGCCGATCAGTATTTTTTCACTGTAGCTTTCAAAAAATGCCGCATAAAATGTCTCCTGCGCCACCAGCCCTTTTGCGGAAAACGGCGTGCAGATATAGGTTACGGAGTTTTTCAGCTGATCCTCCTGAACCCGTTCCTGAAAATCCTCGGAAAAAATAAACCCGCATTCGATCCTGCCCGATACCATGTCCCGGCGCATTGCTTCTTCCTCCGGGTATTCAATAAAATCAAAGATACTGTCTCCGGACCGCAGGCTTTTCAAAATGTTGTCCGCAGATCCATCCGCCGCGCCGCAGACGCCGACTCTTG
Source organism: Lachnospiraceae bacterium M18-1 (assembly GCA_000403295.2). Lineage (GTDB taxonomy): Bacteria > Bacillota > Clostridia > Lachnospirales > Lachnospiraceae > Schaedlerella. Next base: position 567,506 of record KE159611.1, read on the forward strand.
TATTGTCTGCATCAGGCAAATGAATATGGGCGGTCAGAAGAACCAGCAGGATCATCCCCAGGACCTGCAGCCACGATGTTTTCCGTTTGAGCCAGGCCTTAAGCTGCAGCGTATACCATATTTTATATTGTGCCATGACAAAATCACTCCTGTTTTTGCGCATGTGTGCGAAGCGGCTGTTCCCCGGAGCAGCCAACCCATTCATCAATTCGCAGATTTCGTGCCTGCGGCGGTGTACTGCGGCATTCAGAAAAGAACTTCCGCACAGTATTGATGCAATATATTCAACGGCAAATATTTTCCCAGCCTTCCAACCATTTCCGGCAGATATGCCGAAGGGATGACCACACCGGAGCAGAAGAGCATCACCGCATTTACGGAAAGCAGGAACACTGCCCCCTGCATCCCCTTCCCAAATATGGAGAATACCGCATGAAAATATACCGCCGCCCCGATGCCGGCGGGAATGAGCCAGAGCAGCGCCGACCCGTGAAACCAGAGAAAATAGGATTTCGACCATCTGGAAAACAGGCATCCTGCCAGATACGCGGCTGCTGCCAAAAGCCATGATGCATTCGCCATGACGAGAATCTTGATGGCTGAGGCCTTCAAAGCCCCGAGCCCCATGATACGCAGCTTTTGTTCCACTGCCCGGCTGTTCCCCTGATATAAAAAGCTGTAATTCAGCCCGCTCATCAGCAGAAGGACCGAGACCGCCGCGGCGAAATAATACTGATACAGGTTCATTTGTCCCAAAGGAGAATACACGTATTCGTCAAACATTTTATTCCGGCCCAGCGCGCACTTAATATACTCGTAGGAAATAAAATTTGCCGCTTCATAAGGCTTCATCCTGGAAGAACCGTCCTTTACAGTACCGCCGGATGCAGGCGCTCCGTCTTCTGCCCTCCCGCCGGACTCAAACACCCCGTCTTCTGCCAGATCACTTGCCGCAAGCACCCCCGCCTCTGCCGTCGTAAGCAGCGATACCCCGTCTGCCAGGAGTTCCCGGAACACCTGCACACGGAAGGGCGGATCTTCCGGCAGATACACTGTGATCCTTCCCTTCTGCCCGGTATACATATCCTCATAAAGGCTTTCAGGCAGTACAATGACTGCCTGAATTTCCCCTTCGTATAGCTTCTTCATCGCCCTGTCCTCCGGGAAATACCGGAAATTACAGACGGATTCCACGCTCTCCATGGCAGAGATGAAGCGGGCCACCGCCTTTGTCTCTTTTTCTCCCTCCGGGACGGACACCCCCACATCGATCGCCTGAAACATCTGAGAGCCGAAAAAAACATGACTTAACAATGCGGCGCCTCCCAGCAGCAGGCCCGCTGTCAAAAGCAGACTGGCCCCAGATTTCAGCAGTACCTTGACGCTCTTTTTATATTGAAGAAATAAATATACAAAAAATGTTCTCATAACTGATTCAGTTCTATAAACAATGCCTGAATATCTTCCACCGACGCCTGCCCCAGGTCGAACTTTTCTCCGTCAAATTCCTGGAACGCAGCGCCTTTTTTGATGTTCATACCGAATGTCAGATCCACAAACTGTCCGTCCACCATGACTCTGTCTATGGACGCGTTGAAACTGTCCTTATCCAGAAATATATTTCCCGCTATGACTGTTCTGCCGCCGTCAGCGGTGATATCCAGCAATCCGTTCTTCCGGTTATACTCCAGGGTGACGCTCTCTTCCCCTTCTAAAAATACTGTCCTGACTTCCGTGGTATCCTTTTTCTCTCCTTCGATTCTCAGCATTTCTTCCCCGTCGATCAAAAACTGCATATTCTGCATCCGGGTATCTCCGCCGAGGAACCGGATTTCTGCTTCTTCATCCTCGATCTCCACGCGGACACATGCCAGCTTCTTCTCATATATGAAAAATGTCAGGTCTACATCCTCTATCTCTGAAATGCTGTCTTCCATCTGGCCAAAATAATACTCGGTGTAGATGTCTCCATAGCCATAGGCGCTCTCCATGCTGTCCCGGACAGCATCTTCCAACTCATCGAATATATTTTCCAGACTCTCACGGGTCACCGTTGTCGCAATTCCCGTGCAGGTCCGTTTTTCCTGATCCACTTCAAATTCTTCCGAAGAAACCTTCTCAAATTCCAGCTTGCCGCACTCCTCGGCAATGGCCTTTGCCAGGTCGGTATCCAGCTCCGCCTGGTCCTCGGGCGAATACAGTGCTTCCAGCAGCTCGTCGATATCATCCAGGCTGTCTCCGTAATAATCCTGCAGGTAGCCGTTTTTTGGCTCCTGATAATTATAGGTAAATATATAATCTGCCGCCGAAGGAACCTGGACCATCAGTTCTTCCTCTGTCAGCTCCGCCTGAAAATACACCTCCATAAAGTCCGGCATATCTATGCTGCCCAGCATCTGCTTACGGTCTTTTCCGTACAGGAACTGCAGTTCCATGCTGAAATCCTCGGCTTCACTGCTGACCGTAACCGTAGATTCGTCGGACAGCAGGATATTTCCAAACTGAAAAGCTCCTGCCAGATCGTCCGTATCACGGAACGTATTGGCGGCTGCTTCCAGGACTTTTGCGGAATTGCTGGTAAACACGCCGCTTTTTACAACCCAGACCACTGCGCCCGCCGCCAGCACGAGAAAGGCGGCTATGACTGCAAGTATAAGGCCTGTTTTCTTCTTTTTTGGCTGCTGCTCCGGCGCGGGCTGCTGATAAAAATAGGACTGATGGGGCTGTCCGGAATCGCCTGTCTCCGGGGCGCCTCCGGCCGGAAACGTGCCCTGAGATGCGCCGCTGTACGCCGTTCCCCGGTCGTCTCCTCCTGCCCCCGCTCCCGGCGAAGTGTCCTTCTGCGCCGCCTGGCTGTCCTCCTGAATCCGTTCTCCTGTTACCGGGTCAAATCTCATACTCATTTTGTTCCTCCCTCTTTCTTCTAAAATATAATATAGGCAGATTATAGTATTCTTTTTATATCCTCTATATCCATCTCTTCCTTTGACAGCTCGCGCAGCCTCCCCTCCTTCATCAGCAGGCATCTGTCAGAAGACAGGATCTCCTTCTCATCGTGTGTAGCCATCACAACGATACCGCCCATTTCGCAATATTTTTTTATCCAGCTCCTGATACTCTCCTTAGAGTATAAATCCAGCGCCGTGCTCGGCTCGTCCAGCAGCAGGATGGGCGGCCATTCGGCCAGCGCGCAGGCAATGCTGAGCCTGCGCTTCATTCCGCCCGAAAGTTTTGCGGCTGTGACCTGCATCAGTTCTTCCAACTGAAACTCATGGATCAGTTCTTTATCTTCTTTCTTTTTGCCCACTCCCCACAGTCTCAGATTGTCCTTCACGGACAGCTCCTCCATCAGCGGAAGTTCCTGAGGGACATAGCCGCACAGCTTATGAAAATATTTCTTTTTGCTGAGCGGATCCTTCCCAAAGTACCGCAGTTCCCCTTCATTCGGCGGGGTGGCGCCTGCCAGGATCTGCATCAGTGTCGTCTTTCCGCAGCCGTTCCTGCCGACAATCGTCACGCTCTCTCCGCAGCCCACATGAAAACTTATATGCTCCAGCACATTTTTTCTTCTATAACGCTTTTTGATATTCGATACTTCCAGCATGATCTGCCTCCGCTTCCTGTACACTGCATGGCCCCGGCGCGGTGTTACAGGACTTCTATCTTACAGGAATGTTCTTTCGTTTCTTTGTCATAACTGATTCCCACAGCAAGTATGCGCCCGGTATACTTAGGCGTCTCACCCAATTTTCCTTTAAAACGGAAAGCATAATCCTTGTCTATGATCTGTTGGATGGCGGCTTCCGGTGTGTCATCCACTTTTAACTCAAGGATGATCGCGTCCGCATTCTTCCGCTCTGGATAAAAGATAAAGTCAACGTAACCTTTTCCTGCCTTATCCTCACGTTCAACACGATATTTGTCACGCGCGGCAAGATAAACCAGATTTACTACCGCAGATAATTCAATTTCACTGTTGTAGGTAAAAATAGGCGATTCCGTATTATGTGCGTATCCAAGGATTTCTTCCACAGTCTCCGTATCCAAATCCAAGGTAGCTTTAAGCATTTTTCTGGATATATTTGCAAGATTATAAATATATCCCAACGGCTTCTCTCTCTTCATCATAGAAGCATAGCTGTCCATCAGTTCCTTATTGGGAATGGATACACAGCCATCTTCAAAAGTAAGAAGACCATATATGACCATTGCGGAATATATTTCATCCTTTGTCTCCAGCCCAAGGGAGGTTGCAGCATATTCCTGAATATCCGAAGGGATTGCCTCTCCAGCTAACATCAGGACCAGGTCATCCTGTACATCTGCGACGTTATCCTTGATATAGCCGAAAATAGAATCATATGTGCCGGAACTGGTCCAATAATTTACCAGCTCATTATCAGTCAAAGCACATACGATCGAACGTGGATTATAAAGCTTTCCGCCCGCTTTTGTATGATATCCGTCGTACCATATGCGCAGATCTTCACGCGTGATCCATGGATTTTTCGAGATTTGTATATAAATGTCATACAACGCATCCACTTCTTTATCCGTAAATCCAAAGTATTCACTGAACCGAGCCCTGGTTGCCATATTATATTCTTTGAACATATTGAGCTCAGAGCCGTCGGAATATTTCGCGATCGGCAGAATGCCAGTCATATACACTAGTTCCGCATACACCTTGCCTTTCAGCAGGGATTTCAAGAAAAGCAGATAATCCATCCGCTCTTTCTCCATGATAAAAGGCATATGGAATACGGCATCCCATTCATCCATAACAAAAACAAAACGATCTCCTGTTTTCTGAAAAATATCTGTAAGGATATCCCAGACTGCTTTTGCCGTATCAATCGGAATATCCGGATAGCCTTCTGCAAGGTCAGAATTGATCCCGTTTTGGATGCGGTCAATATAATTTTGATAATTTGCACAGTCTCTTGGCATTTCGCTGAAATCAATATAGATCACATGATGCCTGTTTAAATGTTTTTTATACAATTCCGAGGAGGAGATCTTCAGATTTTTGAATATCTTTTCTGCATCTGCAGCTTTTCCGAAAAACGCGGCGATCATATTTGCCATAACGCTTTTTCCAAAGCGCCGCGGCCTTGTAATACAGAAAAAGCGTTCTTCTGTTCCGATTGCAGGCAAAAGCTCATCGAGCAAAGAAGACTTATCGACAAAATATGTTCCGGATGCTGTTGTCTGGTATGAGTTGAACGGAACAAGGCTGTTCAAAAAAGTTCCCATATTGCGTGCTCCTTCCTGTATGGAAATCGAACCGATGCGGGGTTTTCTTAAATTATACAGGAAAGTGCTTTTTACTTCAAGAGAAAGAGGTGGATTCCATCCTCAATGCTTGTCACACGGTTACAGTTCACACGGTGTCGTGCACTTGCTGCACGGCATCCGGCCAATTCAGTGATGGGGCGGGCATCCAGCCCGTCTACACTCCGTTCCGGTCCGTCCTAAACAAGCGTCGCTGGCGCTTAGGACCGCCGAGAGGCGACTTTTCAATGGGCTGGATGCCGTTACTGTGAGCACCCGGTCAGGGTGTGAACAGTAACCACTACGCTGCACGTCCCAGGAATGAACAGCAATCAGACCTTGCCATTTATCAAAAAATTTGAAATAATTGTAACCAATCCCCCTGAAAATATGTCTAACAGGTATAACCGGTTATCACCGAAGCACATTTCGGAAGCAATCTGAGCAAAGCGGGAGCTTCACATTTCTGGAAACGGCTGCGCGGCAGCGGCAATTTCCGGAAGCGCCAGTCAAAAGAAAGAGGTGGTTTTACTTGCAAAGAAATGAGAAAAGTGATGATAAACATGATATAGAAATAAAGCTTACGAAAAAAGCAATCCGCGGAAATGCCGATGCTTATGGGGAACTGGTCCGCAGGAATCAGGAATATCTCTACAAGATGGCATATGTCTATACGGAAAATCAGCAGGATGCCCTGGATGTGGTCGGAACGGCCATCCTGAAAGGCTACCAGAATATCCGGTCACTGAAAAATCCCCAGTGGTTCCGGACCTGGATCACACGCATCCTGATCCGGTGCGCCCAGGACGCCAATAAGAAGCTTGTCTATTTCAGCAGCATTGACGAGGTAGAGATTCCTGAGCGCTATGAGGGGATCTCCCTGGAGGAGAGCTGGGATCTCCGGAACGCGATAGAACTTCTTCCTGAAAAATATCGGAATGTGATCATTTTAAAGTATTTCAGTGAAATGTCTGTACAGGAGATCGCCTATATCCTGGAAATCCCGGCAGGAAGCGTGAAAGCCTATTTAAGCCGCGGACGCGATGAATTGAAAAAATATCTGAAGGAGGATTACATGTATGCAGAATCTGTTTGAAGAGATCAAAGTTCCGCAGGAGGAACTGGAAAATATAGTAAATGAAAAACTGGATATGATCCGGAATCATTCCCGGAAAAAGAAGCGTACCCGGGTTCTGTGCAGCTTCACCGCGGCAGCAGCCTGCATCGCCGGCCTGGTCGTATTCTCTGTTTCCAACCCCGTACTGGCCGCGCAGCTTCCGCTCATCGGACATCTGTTCAGCCAGGTAGAGGATAAACAGCCCTATTACAGAGATATGGATGAAACGAAGGTGCAGACCATACCGCAAACCGAGGAATCGGAAAATTTGGTCGACGGCATAAAGATTTCTTTGTCCGAAATATACTGCAATACGGAAGCTATGTATATGACCGTACTGCTTGAATCAAAAGAGGGCTTTCCGGATTATCTCACACAGCCGGAAAGTGATTCCGTCGATTATTTCATAGCAAATGCAGAACAAACCTTTGATTTTGCGGAGGGCGCCATGATCTTCCCCCTGCAGTTCAGCGGTCAGTATATTGATGAACACACCTTTGCAGGCAGCACCCGGATTGATTTTTCCATGGGATACGGCAACGGCGACATGGACTGGAGTTTTCCTGATGCAGTTCCGGAGTCCTTCCACTGGAACATGAAGATCACGGATATTTACACATACTATGATATCTCGCAGGCTCCGGACAAAACCTATGCCCTGGACGGTCCCTGGACATTTGAAGCGGACGTTGCGGCAAGGCAGACGGAAAAAATCGTTAAAGAGGTCAATGATTACGGACCAGGCGGTCTTGGGATCACCACGGCAGAAAAAGGGGAATTTGAGATCATACTCAACTACGCATATGACGAGAGCAATGCAGCATACGAATACGAATCTGTTCAAAGTGTCGTTCTGGATGCCGACGGAAAATATATGCTGGATAAAGTCGGTATGCTGCCGATCGGAGATTTCAACGTATCAAAGATCCACGTATATTACTTCCCTGTTACTTCGGAGGATGACTATGTAGCGATCCAAAAAAAGCTGACCGTGGGAGAACCGGCTGACTTTATCAAAGAAATCGCCATACATCATACGGAGATTGATTTCGGATCCTGATCTATGAATCTCTTCATGCCATGCGCCATAAGAGATTGGGCATGGATGGCAGATACCCGTCAGGACATTGCGGAACAGGGGGCCCGGTACAGGCCCCCTGTCATTTATGATCAAAATCGTATCCTACTTTAACTTATCCGCGGCTTTTCCACAGATACCCCTGTCCGTACACCGTCTGAATGCAGCTTCCATGTTCCTCCCTGTCATCCAGTTTGGCGCGCAGACGCCTGACCGTAACAGAAAGTGCGTTTTCATCCACATATTCCCCGTCGCCCCAGATCCGGTCCGTCAGCACTTCCCGGGTCAGGATCCGGCCCCGGTTTTCCACAAGCAGGCGGAGCAGCCGCTGTTCATTCACGCTCAGAAAAATCTCCCGCCCATTTATAAAAAATTTAAGATTCTCAAAGTCAAAAGAAAAGCCGTCCTCATGATAGGCGTTGTCTCTCTTCTCGCCCAGTCTCCTGCGCAGCCCCTGAATCCTGGCCCTTAACACGGCGATGCTGAACGGCTTGGTCATATAGTCGTCGGCTCCCAGGGACAGGCCCTTAACCTCGTCCATCTCCATGTCGTTGGCGGTCAGCATGAGCACCGGGATCCGGGAACGCTCCCGTACCCACTCCAGATAATCATATCCGCTGCCGTCCGGCAGGTTCACATCCAGGATCAGCAGCTCCGGCTTCTCCTGCTCAAAGGTCTGTTTCGCCTGTCTGATATTTGTATTCTGAGTAAAAGCAAGCTCCGGCTCCCGAAGCGCCAGGCGGATGCCGTCGCTCAACGCCCGGTCATCCTCTACGATCTGAATCAGCATGTTTCCCTCCGTTCCCCGGATTCCGCTTATTTTTTGTGAAAAAGTCCCGCAGATTCTGAATCATATCTTATCCTCTGCAAAGCCAGTTGCTCAATTCCGCAAATTCCTCCAGCGTCAGCGCTTCCCCCCGCACGGAAGCGCCCTTCCCCAGCTTTTCAATGGCCGCCTCGATCTCTTCCTTCGTAAAATCCAGCTCCGCCGAGTTCTTCAGTCCATTTGCCAGCGTTTTCCTCCTCTGGTTAAAGGATGCGCGTATGATCCGAAAGAGCAGCCGTTCATCCTTCACCTCCACCGGCGGACTATCATAGCGTTCCAGCCGGATCACCGCAGATCCGATCCGCGGCCGGGGCATAAAGCAGTTCTGCGGTACATTCGCTGCAATATAAGGCTTCGCGTAATACTGCACTGCAAGGGAAAGCGCACCGTAATCTTTGCTCCCAGGAGCCGCCTGCATCCGGTCCGCCACTTCCTTCTGCACCATCACCGTAATGCTCTTTAAGGGCACCTGCCCCTCAAACAGGCTCATGATGATGGGGGTGGTAATATAATAAGGAAGGTTCGCCACCACCTTGATCGGCCGCCCTCCATTCTCCTCTTCCACCAGCTTTGCCAGATCTATTTTTAAAATGTCTCCGTTGATGACCCGCACATTGTCAAAGCCGTCCAGCGTGTCCTCCAGGATCGGGATCAGCGCCCGGTCGATCTCCACAGCGATCACCTTTCCTGCCGCGCAGGCCAGATACTGGGTCATCGTCCCGATCCCGGGTCCGATCTCCAGCACCATATCCTCCCTGGAAATCTCCGAAGAGCGTATGATTTTATCCAGAACATGGGTATCGATCAAAAAATTCTGCCCATATTTCTTTTGAAATGTAAACTGATATTTCTGGAGAACCGCGATCGTATTCTGCGGATTTCCAAGCGTTGGTTCCTTCATGATCATAATGTCCTTTCGTAACTGTTTCAGACAGGTCCTGCCGTGCAGAGCCGGCCCGGATGCCCGCTCCATGATTGTATTGGCCGTAGACCTCTATATCTTATAAAACCTCCGCGCATTTTCCTCTGTCGCCCGGATCACTTCCTCCGCTGTCACGCCCTTCAATTCCGCCACTGCCTGCGCCACATAGGTCAGGTTCAGCGAGGAGTTCCGTTTTCCCCGGTATGGTTCGGGCGCCAGATAGGGGCAGTCCGTCTCCAGTACAATATGGGAAAGCGGCACAGCCTGTACCGCTTCCTTTAATTTTTTCGCGTTTTTAAATGTAACCACGCCGCCGACTCCGATGAGATACCCCATCTTCACATATTCCTCTGCCATCTCCCGGGAATAGGAGTAGCAGTGCACGATCACATTCATTCCCTGTCCGTGCTCTTTGAGGAGCTCCATCGTGTCCGCCGCCGCTTCCCGGCTGTGGACATTCACCGGGAAGCCCTCCTGCCGGGCAAGCTCAAGCTGGCGCAGGAACCACTTCTTCTGCAGGTCATGCTTTTCCTTATCCCAGTAGTAGTCAAGCCCGATCTCTCCCACAGCAACGATCTTTTCATCTTTTAACAGCTGTCTCATCCTGGCAAATGTTTCCTCATTCAGATCTCCCACCTCGTCCGGATGTACCCCGATCATACCGTATATAAACGGGTACTTCCGGGTCAGCTCCAGGACACGGTCCCAGGAGTCCACAGCAGCGCTGGCATTTACGATGACGCCGATCCCGCCGTCCTCCATCTGTCCAAGGAGTTCCTCCCGGTCCGGATCAAACTGCTTATCATCATAATGCGCATGTGTATCAAAAATCATATTCTCCTCCCCAAGCCGCTTTATAAAACGATATCGTCAATTTTCTTATAGTTCTTCATGTCATAAGACTCTATTGTATTTCCTGCCACCAGGTACAGCCTGCTGCCGGAATATACAGCCCGGGCGTTCCATGCATATCCGCTCAGTTCACGCTCGAAAAGGCATTCAAACCCATTTTCCCCGTAGGTGAAGATAACATAGCGCATCACGTCCCCGTCCACACGGAATCCGATCAGGTTCTTTTCCACATCCACAAACGCCGCTTTATAATCATAAAATACATCCGAGGAATACGTATTTTCCAGCACGTATTTCTCCGTTTCCGTAACATTTTCCGGATCTGAGATATCGAACATGGAGATCTTCACACCCTCCGTCACAGTCCCCGTCTCATCTACATCCATGCCGATTCCAAGGAGCTTCCCTTCTCCGTAAGGATGCAGGTATTCCGAGAAGCCCGGTATCTTCAGCTTACCCAGGATCTCCGGATGTTCCGGGTCTGACAGATCCACCGAAAACAGCGGATCCATCTGCCGGAATGTGACAAAGTACCCGATATCGCCCATAAATCTTGCGGAGTAAACCGTCTCATCCTCTGCCAGGCCTTCGATCCGGGACAGTTCTTCCAGATTCTCATCCAGAATATAAAGGGAATTTGTATCTTTTGCCGCCTGCTCCGGTTCCGCCTCTTCCGCAAGCCCAAACAGCCGCGGCTCAATTCCGTTATCAGAGGAGAGCGGGGTCACGGTCACGACCAGCCGGAGGTTACCCTCATATTCGTCAATACTGAACGAATCGTTGAGCGTTCCGTCCACTTCTGTCTGTCCGACGGCTGCAAGCTTTCCGTCCTTGTAGGAAATCTTCCGGATACAGGTCCTGGATACATCCTGCCGGGAACTGCCGCCGCCCGCCAAAGGCATGATGCCGTAGTTGCCGTAATCGCTCTCGCAGATGTATATATTTTCTCTGCTCACATAGCACATCCCCGCACTTCCGAAGACAGCCTTTGTATCCACCTTTTTCTCCGGATCCTTGATGGAAAATGCAGAGATGATCGTGTATTTTTCCGCCTGGGCGCCCATAGGCATCAGAATGTCCCCGCTTTCGATCCGCTTTCCCTGCACTGTCGGGATATATCCGTCCCGGTCCGTCCTGGAGCTGTAGATCTCCGCGTAAAAATCACTGAACAGATATACATAGTCCCCGGATACCCGCATGGTGTTATAATTCCCGCTCTGTGAGATCTTACCTATGGACTTCGGTTTTCCCGGCTTACTGATGTCAAATGTCTCTGCAACCGCATACTGCAGATAGCGCCCGCCGTATTCCCCTGTGGACACATCGCCCTGATCCCGGTATTCCGACTGGCTGTACACCGCAATGAGGCGGTCGCCCTTTACAAAAATCTCGGAAACATAACATTCCTGATCCAGTCGGATGGTGCTTAAATGCTCCATCTCTTCCTTTTCAATGCCGACGATCTGAATCTGCTGGTTATTCACGATATACAGCCGTTTTCCGTCTGTTTTTACAATATCTGCTTCCCCAACCCCTTCTTCCCGGATGTTGGTATCCGAATAGCCGGAGGCTCCGCCTGATTCCATAGCCATATCGTCTGAAGCCGCAGTGTCCGCGGCCGAGCTTTCCATTTTCGCGGTTCCGCCGCTCATCCCGCCGTCCGCGCTGTCCATCACCGCATACTCCTCCGCGGTGCTCTGCATCTCCTGTATCCGTTTATTTTCCGCTTCGATATACTCATAGACCTCATCATAGTTCTTTGCGGTTTTGATATCTGTTACTTCAAAGGGTTCTCTGGCCCTGGCACTGTCCTGCTCCCCGGCCGCGCTGCTTTTGGAACTGTCTGCCGGCGATTCCGCTGCTCCCTCCGCAGAGCCGGCTGCCCCGCTGTCTGCCGCCATCTGTAACTCTTGCTTGTCCGACTTGGTACCTGTACTAAAATCAAATCCTCCTGTCCCGGCAACAGCCGTACCGATGACCAGCAGGCCGCAGGCCGCTGCCGCTGCGATCTTTCCATAATATCGATTTCTTTTTTTCCGTGCCCTGGATTCCAGCAGATGCTCCATCTGTTCCGGCTCTAAAGAATCCGGAATTTTTATATTTTCACTCTGCGCTTCCACAAGCTTCTTCAAATCTTTCTCATCCATACTCATATTAAGCGTCTCCTTCCTATCATTTTGTCGGACAATATCCGCCTGTCCCGCAGGACATGTACTATGAGATTCCTTTCGGACATCCCTGCGCCTTCTGCCGGATTCCCCGTATCTGTCATCTCAGATCAGGATCTGACGGAGCTTGTCCATGGCGCGTGCCTTCCGTGAACGCACTGTCGCCGGGTTCATCCCCAGCATCCTGCCGATCTCCGCACTGGCATAGCCTTCCAGCACGGAACAGGCCACAATGATCCGGTCCTCTTCGTCCAGCTTCATAAAAGCCGCCCTGACGTCACAATGTCCCGCATGATCCTGCACTTCGGCCGCCAGGTTTTCCGGCAGTTCTTCCATCCTCGGTATGTTTTTTAATTTTCTCCTGCACTGATTCGCCAGTATCGTAAAGATCCAGCTCCGAAAAGATTCTTCCTTTTTCAGCTTGTGGATATTCTCATACGCCGCGATCACCGCCTCACTAACTGCGTCCTCCGCGTCCTGGGGATGTTTCATTGTGTACAGTGCAAACCGGTACAGCTCCTTGTATATCCGCGCGTACAGCCCCGAAAATGCCTTCGCATCCCCGCGCTGTGCTCTTCGGATCAGGACCAGTTCCGAACTATCGTTGTAATCATACATCCGCTCCCCCTCCTTCCAAATCCAGCATGCCTTCTGTTTCTCACCAACGTGGTGATATAAATAAGAGTATAAAAAATGAGAAATTGTTGCAAATTTTTTAATTCATTCCCTGGTCAGCCATAAGCCGCATCTTCTAATATCTGCTGACTCCATAATTATATGTATTTACTCATAGAATATCAACATACAAATGGATATTTCATGAAATATATAACAAAACGAAGTTTTACGAAAGTATTGAAAATCTCTTGCTTCTCATGTTATACTAAGCAGAAAGGGAATGAATCCGAAAAAATAATTGATTTCCCATACTTCATTAACGAAAGGATGTACATTTATGCGAAAAAGTATTAAAACAAACGTCGGGATCCGGGTGATTGCGGCACTCGCATCCGTAATTCTCTTCAGCAGCGTAATGACAGTAAACATTTTCCGCATTAAAAATATGCAGGCCGATAATGCGGATGTCAACAACTTGCTGTACACCGTACAGACTGCTGAGACAGCCCATTACAAATGGTCCAGCAACTTGAGCAATGCCCTGTATGCCGATACCGAATTTACCGGCAGTACCGACCCGACCACCTGTGTTCTCGGGAAGTGGATCTACAGCGGTGAGAACATTGAGGATGCCGATGTTCTGGCGCTGCGCGACAAGATAGAGCCTCTCCACAAGGAGCTGCACGAATCCGCCATCCAGGTACTGGATCAAATGAAAACCAGCCCGACCCAGGCCCAGGCCTACTATCAGAACACGATTCTCTCCAACCTCAGCACGCTGGTAGGATTTTTGGATGAGATCGTTGCGGACTGCACCCAGAAGAGCCAGGAGAGCACCACACAGATGCGGCAGATGATCCTCACGATGAATATTTTATGCGGGGTCTGTCTGGTCCTTGCGCTTGCGTGTCTGATCAGCCTTGTGTTATATGTTCTGAAGCATATTGTAAAGCCGATCATAGTCATTACTGAACAGAGCCGTCCTCTTCAGGAAGGAGATCTGGAATTTGAACTGGATTACCACGCGGAGAATGAACTGGGCGACCTGGCGACAACCCTGAGAAAGTCCATGGGCCTGATCCACGATTATGTTGAGGATCTGAACCGGATCATGGAACAGCTTTCACGGGGCAATTTCAATGTCTCTACGACCGCGCCTTTTATCGGTGATTTCCGCTCCATCGAGATGTCGCTGAACAGCCTGACCTCCACCCTGTCCGGAACCATGTCCAACATCCTTCGGGCGGAAAAGATGGTATCCGGCAATGCCGAGCAGTTATCCAGCAGTTCCCAGACATTGTCCCAGGGTGCAACCCAGCAGGCAAGCGCCGTGGAAGAGTTGTATGCTACTCTTGAAGAACTTTCCCGCAATGCGGACCGCAATGTGGGCGTTGCCCACAAAGCTCAGGAGAATGCCCGTCTCACCGGAGAGCAGGTATCCATCAGCAGCCAGCAGATGGAACAGATGGTTCAGGCAATGGAAGATATCAGCGAATCTTCCCAGCAGATCGGCAACATCATTGCTACGATCGAGAATATCGCATTCCAGACCAATATCCTGGCTTTGAATGCGGCAGTAGAGGCTGCCCGCGCAGGAGAAGCAGGAAAAGGCTTTGCTGTAGTATCCGATGAAGTGCGGAACCTGGCAGCCAAGTCAGATGAAGCAGCTAAGGCTACGAAGGATCTGATTGAAAATTCCGTCCTGACGACGGCACGCGGAACCGAAATTGTCGGAAAAGTTTCCGCATCACTGAAAAAGACGCTGGAACTGGTAGAACAGTCCAACGAAGCGATACATACGATTGCAGACGCCATCCAGGGCGAAGCAGATTCCATTTCACAGGTTACCGAAGGAATCGGACAGATCTCTACCGTTGTCCAGTCCAATTCAGCCAGCAGTGAAGAATCTGCGGCAGTCAGTGCAGAGCTTTTTGAACAGGTTCATATGCTGGAAGCACAGACAGAGAAGTTTAAGCTGAAACGTTAAGCCAGCAGGGTTTACAGAAAATTATGGTCATACAGAAAAGCTGCCTCCGGCAGCTTTTCTGTTTACGATGGTATGAAAAAGGACGGTCAGATCGAACCGTCCTTTTTATATGCTTTCTTCCAGCCGGAATTTTTTATCCTCTGTAATAATTGATCAGGCATCCTTTCAGGATGATCTCCCTCTCTGCGTCGGTCATTTCCCCGAGCTTTAATTCTATTTCCTGCAGTTCCTCTTTCACCACAAATGCCTTCACCGTACTCTGCTTTTCTTCGATTACCCTGCGCACCTGCGGGATGAACAGATAGTCTCCGTTTTTGAACGGAAGCGCCTCATGATCCGCCTCTGTCAAAAGCGGAAGCATCCCCCAGTTGATCAGGTTGGAGCGGTAACGCTTGGTTGCATACTCGTTGGCGATATTTGCCCAGCCGCCCAATACTTTCTGGCAGGACGCTGCCTGCTCCCTGGCAGAGCCGTCTCCCGGCTTCACCGCGAAGATGGTGCTTCCCACGCCGATATTGCCTTTGCCTGTTTCCGGAAAATCCTTTTGGATCACAGCCATCACCGGCTTTAACTCTTCCAGCACATCCAGCGGGCATGTGCCTGCCTCGATGGCCTTCTGCGCCGCCTGCACTTCCTTGGCGCGTCCCACATAAGCCGGGTCCTTTCTGGACAATGCAAATTCCGCCAGCCCCAGCGGATTGGAGCGATAGGAAGAGGTCTCGCCGGAGGGGATCAGCTCGTCCGTAGTCGTGACCGGATCATGAATCTCCGATACCACCTTCAGGATCAGGTTCTCCGGCAGTGCAGACATAGCCGGCCAGTCCTTGATGTTTGGCCCGAACTGGATCTCCACGGCAGGATCTGCCTCGCCCTTGCTGTCAAATACCCGGTTTTCGTAAATGCTCCTGTCGAAGTGGTATTTCTGTCCTTTGTACTCTACATCCAGCGCCGTAGCCGGTGTCAGGAAGCCCTGGTTCGCTGCCGTCGCTGCAATGGACCGTGCATCCATCAGCGCCACTGAGGAAATCTGTCCGCTCTGCAGCTTGGAGCCCTCCCGGTTGGGGAAGTTCCTGGTAGAATGGCGGATGGACAGCGCATTGTTGGCCGGAGTATCTCCTGCACCGAAGCAGGGTCCGCAGAACGCCGTCTTAACGATAGTTCCTGCCCCGATCAGATCCGCAACCGCTCCGTTTTTCACAAGCTCCATATATACCGGAGTGCTGGCCGGATAGACGCTGAACGTAAACGCTCCGGAACCGATATTCCTGCCCCGGATGATATCCGCCGCCGCACAGATATTTTCAAATCCGCCGCCGGCGCATCCTGCAATGATCCCCTGTTCTACATATAGTTTTCCGTCAACGACCTTGTCCTGCAGGCTGTAATCCACCGCGCCGCCCAGGCTCACCAGAGCCTTCTGCTCTACGTCGTGGAGGATATCCTTTAAGTCGGCGTTCAATTCCTCGATCGTATATACATTGCTGGGATGGAACGGCATCGCGATCATCGGCTTGATCTCGCTCAAGTTGACATAAACCATACCGTCATAATATGCACATGCCCCCGGATTCAGTTCCTTATAATCCCCGCTTCTTCCGTGGATCTCATAGAACTCCTGGATCTTCTCATCCGTTGCCCAGATAGATGACAGGCAGGTCGTCTCCGTGGTCATCACATCCACGCCGATCCGGAAGTCTGCGCTCAGTTTGTGCACGCCGGGTCCCACAAATTCCATTACCTTATTGTTTACATAACCATTTCCAAAAGTCGCGCCGATGATCGCCAGGGCTACGTCCTGGGGACCGACTCCCTTCATCGGCTCACCGTCCAGATAAATGCCTATCACCCCCGGCATCTTGATATCATATGTCTTGTTCAGAAGCTGCTTCACAAGCTCCGGTCCGCCCTCGCCCATAGCCATGGTGCCCAACGCGCCGTAACGGGTATGGCTGTCAGATCCAAGGATCATCCTGCCGCCGCCTGCAAGCATCTCGCGCGCGTACTGGTGGATGACTGCCTGATGAGGAGGCACATAGACTCCGCCGTATTTCTTCGCGCAGGTCAGTCCGAACATGTGGTCGTCCTCGTTGATCGTACCGCCCACCGCGCACAGGGAATTGTGGCAGTTTGTCAGCACGTAGGGGATCGGAAACTTCTCCAGCCCCGAGGCCCGCGCCGTCTGGATGATTCCCACGAACGTGATATCATGGGAGGTCAGCTTGTCAAACTTGATCTGCAGGTTTTCCATATTTCCTGAGGTGTTGTGGTCACGCAGGATGCCGTAAGCCATCGTCTGCTGCGCCGCCTCCTCCTTCGAAAGCGGAACCTGCACGCCGTCTGTGTCTTCGATAATATCTGTGCCATTCAGCAGATATACTCCATTGTCGTATAGTTTCATCATGATATCATGCTCCTCCTTTATCCGGGTCTACTACTACGGTGGTTATTTTATCATGCGGTAAACTCTTTGTAAAGCAGGAAATACCAACCTTATGTTACTGTTCACACCCTCGCCGGGTGCTCACAGCAACGAATCCGGCCTATTGAAAGTTGCCTTACAGCAAGAGGCCGGATTCAAGCCCCAGTACTGTACTTCCTGTGACCGTGCAGCGTAGTGCACGGTCCAGGAGTGAACAGTAACAACCTTATCGCTTCTCATCTCTTTGGTTGTTACAGTTCACGGCCTGACCGGCCGCTCAATGTAACTCTCCGCATACGCAATGATCAGATCCACCATACGCCCATAGCTTTTCACGCCTTCACTCTGCCCGTTCGCTTTCAGGTATGTATCATTCACCTTGTCGGAGACTTCCGCAACCGCCCCATCGTAAGAATCCCAGAACCGGGAATTTTCCCGCAGGTCTGCTTCCGCCGCTTCGTCCAGCTCTTCCCGGACCTCCTGCCATTCCTCTGCCGCCGTCCTGCGGAGCGCATTCATACAATACACCCATCCCGTCAGATATCCACTGTATTCAAAGTCCTGTTTCCCGGCCCCGATACACGCCAGAAACGCAATAAAGTTCGCTTCTTCCTCCTGCATAAATCCCCGCAGATGGGATAATTCATGGCACAGCGTAAAAGGGATATTATAATCAACCATGTCTGCATTATAGTTTGCTTCTACCGTAAATGGAGAATATACCCCGGACAGATTCTGATAAGACAGGATCTCCGATATACAGACCGGTTTCGGATGGGGATAGTACCCCTTCAGATCCGGATAATCCTCCGCCAGTTTCTTCATGGCCTGCACAGCCATATCTCCCAATACCTGCAGGGGCATCTCACCGGGCGGGTCCGATCCCCGGTCCTCCGCCCCAGGCATCGTCAGGATCATCTCTCCGCTGCCGCCGCGTTCCACCAGCCCCGCACGGGCATTCACCTCCTCCGTCAGCCACAGGCAGACGGCCTTTAATTCCTCAGCCGTATACTGTTCCGCCTCCAACCCGGACTTCTCCGAAAAAGATTCCCTCTGGTAATTCACTCCGCAGTTAACTGCATACAGACACATCAGCACCGACACTGTCAGAAATACTCCCGATGCCCACCGGAACGCATTCTCTCCTCCCTGCCCGAAGCGTACAGACTTCACAATCGTGCGCACTCCCGTCACGGGAAGCATGATCAGCAGCACGTATAATCCGATCTCCACAACTGAAAAAGGTGCCAGCCCCGTTACTCTCCCCACAACCGCTGTCAGCTTTTGATAGATATGTACCGCATACCACTCCGCAAATCCTGGTATTTGCCTTGCGCACACCATCAAAACCCCTGACACTGCAAAAAATACACATGCGGCAAATAGTCTTCTTTCTGTTTTTCCCAGTTTCTTCTTTTCTTTCATCTTATGTATCCGTCCTCAATCTTTTCTATCTAAGATTATAGCCGATTCTTTTGTTCTTCTCAATATGGCATCCACTGGAAACAAGGATTGTGAAAGACTAAATGAAAGTGCTGATCTGAATATAGAACTTGCAAAGGCGGGAATTTCGATAAAAGGAAGCTCTGATCACGGATAGACGCCGCTGAAATGCTTCCCTGAAATAGCTGTAACCTTAACCGGAATTTTTTCCATCTGTACGGTTGCAATCCGAAGTCACATTTTTATGCAATTTATTGCAATGAATATGTGACTTCGGATTAGCAGCCTACCTCATTAATGAGTAAAATGTGACTGCGTTAACTGGCACAAAAGTGCGAAGCACGGATTTTACGAATGAATGAGGTGGGTTGGATGCTCCTCTGTTATACGCGGTTCTGCCTATACCCCGGAATACGCCGCAAACCCCGCGTCGATCGGCAGCACTACTCCCGTGATCGCGCTTGCCGCCCTGTCGTCGCACAGGAAGAACACACCGCCCAGCAGTTCCTCGCTGTCTACAAACCGCCTGGTCGGCGTCCCGTTGAGTATCTTCTCTGAACGCGCCGTCGGCGTCCCATCCTCATTGAACAGCAGCGCCCGGTTCTGGTTGGACACCAGGAATCCCGGTGCGATCGCATTGCAGCGGATACCGGTTCCCGCGAAATGTGTCGCCAGCCATTGCGTAAAGTTGGAGATCGCTGCCTTCGCCCCGGAATAAGCCGGGATCTTGGTCAGCGGAATATACGCGTTCATGGAAGAAATATTCAGGATACATCCGGATTTTTTCTCCACCATATCTTTTGCAAATGCCTGCGTCGGAAGCAGCGTCCCCTGGAAATTCAGCTTAAATACAAAGTCCACGCCTCCTGCATCCAGATCAAAGAAGGTCTTCTGTCCTTCCTTTGCCTCATGCTGGTATTCATTGTCCGTAGTCGCCCTCGGGTTATTGCCGCCGGCACCATTTACCAGGATATCGCACGGTCCCAGGTCCTTCAATACCTGGGCATGGACCGCCTCCAGCGCCTCCGGCTCCAGCACATTTGCCTTATAGCCCTCGCAGATGAAGCCTTCTGCCTTGCATTCCTCCGCCAGTTTCTTCACTGCATCCTCATTCAGATCCAGCGCAGCCACCTTCGCTCCCGCCTGCGCAAATGCTTTCGCCATCGTACCGCAGAGCACGCCGCCTGCACCTGTCACAACTACTACTTTTCCTGTAAAATCAATATTCAAAGGTAAATTCATTCTGCTCCTCCGATCTTCTCTTCTATCATAGCCTGTTCCTATCAAAAGTATATCCTTTTCTGCTTTTGTCTATCCTGTCCATGCTCCAAATTCTAACTGCTTCTTAGGAAGCTCCGAATCCAAAAAATGTATTTGTATTATGGAAACAGAGGTCTTCCACGATCTGCACAAGCTGCTTCTTATCCTCCGGATACTGTCCGCTTTCCACCCATTCCCCGATCAGTTCGCAGAGAATGCGCCGGAAATACTCATGCCTCGTGTAGCTTAAGAATGACCTGGAATCCGTCAGCATTCCCACAAAGCAGCCCAGCATCCCATTGTTAGCAAGCTCTGTAAGCTGGCTCCGCATGCCGCTGCGGTTGTCATTAAACCACCAGCCGCTTCCGTGCTGCACCCGTCCAACGATACCGTCTCCCTGGAAGCATCCCGCGATCGTCACAAGTGCAGTATTGTCATTGGGATTCAGCGAATACAGGATCATCCTCGGCAGCCCTTTATTTTCCTTAAATGCGTTCAGAAGCGGAGCCACATTTTCCACACCGGACTGGCTGTTCACCGCGTCATATCCGGTGTCAGGCCCCAGCTTTGCAAACTGCGGCTTGTTATTGTCGCGCAGGCATCCGAAATGGATCTGCATCACCCAGCCCAGGTCCGCATATTTCTTCGCGCAGGCAATGGTCACCAGTGTCTTGTAAGCATCCGCATCCGCTTTTTCGGGGCGCTCCCCCTTCATTGCCGATGCAAATGCAGCCTCAACCCGCTCCTGATCCGGCTTGGCGTACATACAGTAGTCCAGTCCATGATCCGCGCACAGGCAGCCGTGGTCCGCAAAGTAGTCGATCCTTGACAGAAGCGCTTTCACCACATCCTCCGCACTGCGGACCGTAAACCCGCATGCCGCCGACAGCTTTTCGATATACTCCGCAAAGCCCGCTTTTTCAATATTGATCGCTTTATCCGGGCGGAACGCAGGCAGCACCTTGATCTCCATCGTCTCATCCGCCGCGATCACGTCATGCCAGTGCAGGTCGTCGCAAGGATCATCTGTGGTGCAGATTGCTTTCACATGAAATTTCCGCATCAGCCCCCGGGCCGATAAATGCGACAACACCTCATTGCATTTATCGTAGATCTCGTCCGCATTCTCCTCTGTCAGAGGCTCCGTGATCCCAAATACACGCTGCAGTTCCAGATGGCTCCAGTGATACATGGGATTCCCGATCAGGCGGGGCAGTACGGATGCAAACGCACGGAACTTCTCCCTTGGGTCCGCGTCCCCGGTAATGATCTCCTCCGGGATTCCGCCGAACCGCATCTGTCTCCATTTATAATGGTCACCGCCCAGCCAGACCTGCGTGATATTGTCAAATTTCCTGTCTTCCGCAATCTCCTGCGGATTGATATGGCAGTGGTAATCAATGATCGGCATGTTCTCTGCCGCCTCATGATAAAGCCATTTTGCAGTTTCTGTGGACAGCAAAAAATCCTGATCCATAAATTTTTCCATCATATACTCCTTTGCCCTGCGATCACTTCGCAGCTTTCCCTTCAGTCCTTTCCAACATGTCCCAGCAGCCCCACAGGTACATGATACCCAGAGCCCTGTCATACAGCCCATATCCCGGCCGGCATTTTTCGCCCCAGATATGCCGTCCATGGTCCGGGCGCACATAACCGGTATATCCGCAGTCATGGTAAGCCCTTACGATCTCCAGGATTCCCGTGTCCCCGTCGCAGTCCCGATGGGATGCCTCGGTAAAGTCCCCGTTGGGATAGTGGCGCACATTTCGGATATGCGCAAATGCGATCCGGTCGCAGTAAGTACGCACGATATCCGCCACATTATTTTCCTTATTCGCGCCCAGAGACCCGGAGCACAGGCAGAGACAGTTGTACTCGTCGTCCACCATGCTCAGGAACCGTCCGATCGCTTCTTTGTCGCAGAGCAGACGCGGGATCCCGAAAATATCCCACGGCGGATCGTCCTGGTGGATCGCCATCTTGATCCCCGTCTCGTGGCAGGTCGGCATGATCGCTTCCAGGAAATATTTCAGGTTATCCCACAGTTTTTCCTTCGTCACCGGACGGTATGCCTCGAACAGTTCATCCAGCTTCGCCATCCGCTCCGGCTCCCATCCCGGAAATGTCATTCCGTGCAGGTTGTTCAGGATGTAATCTGCCATTTCCTTATAGTCGTCATGGATCCGGTCCTTCTCATAAAATAATGCCGTCGAGCCGTCCTCCAGGGGGTGGAACAGGTCTGTTCTTGTCCAGTCAAAAATGGGCATAAAATTGTAGGTCACCACCTTCACGCCGAACTTTGCCAAATTGCGCAGCGTAGTCTTGTAGTTTTCAATATACTGATCTCTGGTTGGAAGCCCGATCTTGATGTCGTCATGCACATTCACACTTTCCACCACATCCATATTGAAGCCTGCGCCCTCGATCTGGCGTCTTGCTTCTTCAATCTCTTCCACTTCCCAGACCTCTCCGGCCTGCTTGTCATGCAGCGCCCAGACCAGCCCGGTCACTCCCGGGATCTGTTTGATCATCTCCGGGGTAATACTGTCGTTTCCCTCGCCGTACCAGCGAAATGTCATTTGCATAATGTTGTCCTCCTTTATTTTATATCAGTCCGGCTGCCGTCGGCAGCCCGATACTCAGGAACGGAATATACGTCACTAACAGCATTCCGAAATGTACCGGATGCATGCCGAATGTTTTTACGATAGGCAAAAACAGCGGTGTAAAGATCAGGATTGCCGGAGTCACGTCCATAAATGTCCCTGCGATCAGCAGGATCGCGTTTGAACCATGTCTTTCTGGGAACCGAGCAGTCCACTCGGATAGACTTCTATGTTATATTTATCTCCCAGTTTCTCCTCGATATACTCTTCCAAAGCCATTAGTGCGATATTTGTTGGATGGTCTGTTGCCTGATCATGTCCGATCCGGATAATCTGCCTCTAGTCTCCCCCACCTGCACCGCAGCCGGAAAGCGCTGCTGTCACAAGCCCTGCGCTGACAAGCACAGCAAGGCACCCTGCGACATTGTCTCATATTTACTTCCTCCTTTTTCTGTTTTTGTATCTATGCCCAAGGGCATCCCATTATGGCCATTCGGCCGTTCCATGAGGTGTACCTGATAGCACCCCATTATGGCCATTCGGCCGTTTTATAAGGTGTACCCAATGCACATTTTCTAACAAAACGCGTCCGCCGGCAAAGACATTGCTGACTTAATAGCCATCCGCTCCATGCTCTGCACCGCTGCGGTCCGGGCTTTTTCAGCAACTGTTCTGTTGTTGTATATAGTATATCAAGTTGCAGCACTTTTTACGTGGTAGTTACTGCTTGAAACCTGGTAAATATTGCTATATAATATAAGTATAAAAATATGATTTTGATTATATTTACCAATTCCAGAAAGGTGTTTTTGTGAATAATGTACAAAGAAGAATTCAATCCGAGTCAGATTATGACGGAACGCTACTACGAATTTCACCACAGTTATAATGAAATACCTCCTGTAGTCGAATTTCACCAGCATCCTTTTTATGAGATTTTTTTCTTTTTATCCGGGAACGTGACATATATTATTGAAGGAAGAAGCTACAAGCTGAGACCGGGAGATATCCTGCTGACCAGCAGTTCCGATATCCACCGTCCCGATATCCGCCCCGGCAGGCCCTACGAGCGGATCGTCGTCTGGCTGGCAGACGATTTTTTTGAACGTCTGCACGATTTTTTTGATGAAGACTTTACCGCCTGTTTTACGGATGCAGCCTTGAAGGATTATCGGCTGATCCGGCCCGACAGCCAGAATATCGCCCACTTAAAACAGCTCTGTGATGAGATGTCCAAAGCCAGGCAAAGCCGTGAGATGGGAAGCCAGGCCCTGGCCTCCGCATACCTGACAGAGTTCCTGGTATACGTAAGCCGGGCCTACTATGACGCTCCTGATTCCGTAAAAAATGACATTACTGAAAATGAAAAGATCAATCAGGTCATTACATATATTAATGAAAATCTGACCGAAGAATTGTCCTTAGACCAGCTTGCTTCCGGATTCTATATCAGTAAATATTACCTCAGCCGGCAGTTCAAACAGTTTACCGGATTATCCCTGTATCAATATATCATGAAAAAGCGTCTCATCTCCGCACGCAATATGCTCAAAGCAGGCAGTCCTGTGATGGATGCCTGCCTCTGCTGCGGCTTCAGCGATTACTCCAACTTCCTGAAAGCCTTCAAGCGGGAATTTGGACAGAACCCAAGCAAGTATTCCAGGAGTTGATACCGGATAGCTGCGGTTCATCCTTGTTCAGCTTTATTCATTCGAAAAAACGTGCTGACGCACTTTTACGTCTGCTAATGCAATCGCTTTTTGCTCATTAATATGTGGGTTACTAATTCGGCAGGTCATATGCATTACAAGAAATTGTATGCATATGACCTGCCGAATCGCAACCGCACAGTTGGAAAGATTTTAATAAGCTTTCATATCTCCGTCATCAAACGGATCTCCGCATTCCGGACAGAATTTCGGTGGTTTTGCCGGGTCTTCCGGCTCCCATCCGCATTTATCGCATTTATACTGCGGGACTCCTGCAGGCTTCGGCCTGCCGCATTCGGAGCAGAATTTTCCTTTATTCACTGCTCCGCAGGCACAGGTCCAGCCTTCTGCCGCTGGTTTCGACGCTCCGCACTCCGTACAGAACTTCCCGGTGTTTCCTGCTTTTCCGCAGGCGCAGATCCAGCCTGACGTATCGAAAGCCCCGCCTGACGCGGCGCCGGACGGCTGCTGATTCCCCTGTCCTGTATGCATACTGCCCTGTGGATGTTGATTCGGCCGGCCCGGCTGACCCGTATACGAGCCTCCCTGATCTGGCTGACTCGCATATACGCCGCTCTGCATCGGCTGATTCTGCTGCCTTCCCATCTCATACAATCCCTGTATCCCGGCTCCGCCTGCCTGCTGTGCCATACCCATTCCCATAAACCCGGTCATCGCACCTGCGGGATTTGCTGCTGCTGTACGCATGGCATCTACCTGCGCCCCGGCCAGAGTTGCCGCTGCCATCCCCGGATCCCGCATGACCGCAGACTTCTGCAGCTGCTTGATCATATCCTCGTCCTCTTTGGACGCTGTCACACTGTTCATCCCAAAGGAGTAAATCTGAATCCCCCGAAGCTCCGTCCACTTTCTGGACAGAACTTCATTCAGCGCGTCCGACAGCTCCATCGTATGCCCCGGCAGAGCGCTGTAGCGGATACCCATCTCCGAGATCCTCGCAAATGCAGGCTGCAGGGCAGTCAGAAGCTCCGATTTGAGCATAGAATCAATCTGATCCCTGGTATACACATTTCCCACATTTCCGCACACATTTGCATAGAATGCCATCGGATTCACGATCCGGTAAGAATATTCTCCATTACACCGGACAGAAATATCCACGTCCAGCCCGATATTCCGGTCCACTACCCGAAACGGCACCGGATTCGGCGTACCATATTTATTCCCTGGTATTTCCTTAATATTCACATAATAGACCCGCTGATTTTTTCCAGCGCCGCCTCCAAACTGAAAACGCTCCCAGGCCTCTTTTGCAATTCCTTTCAGTCCTTCCATAAACGAACCGCCGAATACCGACGGGCTGGCGCCCATGTCATAAGTATACGCCCCCGGCTCCGCACATGCATCCATCACCCTGCCGTCTTCCACGATGATCATACACTGTCCGTCTGCCACCGCAATATGCGAGCCGTCGGTAATGATGTTGTCGTCCCCTCTTCTGTTGGAAGAACGCCCCGACACTTTCCGGATCCCTCTCGCCACCAGCACATCCGCGTCCAGGGCATCACAGTAAAAATATTCCTTCCACTGATCCGCCAGCGTCCCTCTGACTGCATTCGATGCTGCTCTTATTAATCCCATAATGTTCTCCTTTCCGCAAATGCCTTCATTGATATATTTTTAAACTCTTGATCTTTCAGAATTTTCCGCTGGTCCCTGAACTGTCTGAGCGCATACTTCCGCTCCCTCCGGAAGAATGTTGTTCCGGTTTCTTCGTCCGGCTGACTGTATGATACAGGAACAGATCCGATTTGTTTGAGAGATAAAAACTCCCGGCTTTCAGATATTCCATCGCGTCATTCTGACGGACTCTGGTATTCATCCCTTTCTTCCAGGCTATCACGACCGCCGCAGATATCCCCAGCGACAACAGAAACGACACCCCGAAGATCACTGGAAATCTCCAGCCTTCCCGATATCGGTGCTGTTCTGTATAGGGCTTCCCTTCCTCCGCTGCTGCCAGGTAATCCTCTGCGATCGACAAATACCCGGAAAACGCCTCATAAAATTCTCCGTCTGACAAATCATCCAGGATCAGCTCTCCCAGCCGTTCCCTTGCATATGTAGAAAATGCCCCCTGAGCCGAGCCGAATCCGACCAGCCCCCAGTCACGCTCTGCCATGCTGATCGCGAGCATCACGCCGCTGCCGTCACAGTCCGCTCCCAGTTCATACTGTGTAAATATCCGTCTCTGCCAGTCCTTAATGTCTCCTCCGCCAAAATTCGGGGTAGTCACTATATAGACACCCGTACCGTATATTTTAAACAGCCGCCTGCATTCCGATTCCAGAGCGTTTTCCTCATCCGGGGTCAAAAGTCCGGCGTCATCCTGCACCCAGCCGTCAAAATACGTTTCTTGGGGTGACACATCAGCCAAAGTCTGGTCTTCCGCCTCGGAAGTAATCTCCGCGTCCGCAAGCAAAATCTGATTTTTATTTGCTGCTATTCTGCCTGACTCTATAACTCTTGCCTGGCCTGCACTGGTTGATGCTCCGCCCGGCTCACCGGCTCGCTCCCATACGTCGATAAATGGATCTCGACTGATCTCTGCCTTTGAGATTCTGCCTTTCCTATCCGCCGTTTCATTTGCTGCTTCCACTTCAAGCAAATTGCCAGTATTCAGGCTCCATGCGTATATCGCCAAAAGGATGATGGCTGTTCTGCACATGATATTTTTCCAGTTGATACCGCCGCCCGGCACAGCTTCACCTTTGCATATTCTCTTATTTCGTTTATTATCTGATTTCTTTCCTATCTCCCTCACAGTTCCCCTCTCTATCCCATCCGTACTTCTATCGTATCGTCTCATCACAGCACACCCCCGAACAATAAGATTCCAAGGATAGAGCATATCACTGTCCCGATCGCTGTAAATCCACACAGATATCTCCAAAATGCCCCTGTATCCACCGGCAGCTCCCCTACCATCTTTCCGGTCTGCCCATTGATCGCAAACTGGTACTTTTTGTCATGATAGACCGTTTCGAACATCCAGACCGGAAACAGAGCGTAATGCACCTTCCCATTTTTTGCGTCCAGATATCGGTGCTTCACCGCCACTGTGTCATACCCGCTGACCGTCCCCCGCAGCACCTGCTCTGCACTCCGATAGAGCCGCTCCTTCGCCCTGCCCTCTGCAGCCTTCGCGTCCACATCATATTTATCTGTCTCATACCCCGCCAGGTATGCCGGGTTAAAATCCGTCAGTGCGCCGTAGTCAAATGGCTCAATAGATTCCGTCGTGTCATCGTCCATCTCCGTACTCCCGTCCACCGGCACATGATAAAATTCCATCCCTCCCGCCCGGTTCACCAGATAATAGGAAGTCTCCAGATAATCATACTCCGAATCACTCCACGCCCTGCTCCTGGTTGCATTGAAGCTCATCTCCGCACTTGCGTCACAGTCAAACAGCCAGTATGGCACATAATAACCTTTCAGATTTTTCAGATAACTCCTGTCCCGAAAATTTTTCGGAAGCAGGCGCTTCCCCCTGCAGAAATTATCCAGCATCTGCCGCGCCTGATCTCCCTTGATCTGAAACGGGATCATCACATCCGGTTCATATATCCCCGTTGCGGATGCCCGTATCACAACTACGTTATCGCAATAGGGGCAGGTCGTGCTGACCGTGTTCTCATCTGCCTCAATCTCCGCTCCGCAGGACGGACAGATATACTTCCCTTCCTCCGTCCGTTTTGCTCCCTGGGCTTCCTTCTGGTATTCCCAGTTCAGTTCCTGCCCGTTCTCTCTCCCACTGCCCCTCTCCTCCTGCTCATACTGCCGCAGAGTCTCCAGGTCATATTCATTGCCGCAGCTCCCGCATGAAAGCTTCTGCACCCCCGGCGAAAACCGAAGCGCCGCCCCACAGCAGGGGCATTTATATTGTACAAAATCCATACTGCTCTCCTTTTCATTATTATTTTGTATTATCACGTATTTGTTTGATTTTGAAGTAATGATTCAAAACAGCAGACAACGAAACCGCTGCATAGTTTACAGTTCACACGGTGTCGTGCACTCGCTGCACGGCATCCGGCCAATTCAGTGATGGGGCGGGCATCCAGCCACTCGCCGGGAGGCGACTTTTCAATGGGCTGGATGCACGCAACCGCTATTTTACTGGCCGGATGCCTTGCAGCAGGGTGCAAGGCACCGTGAACAGTAACGCTGCATACTGTCCTGATTAGATACAAACTTTCGAATATCAGTCATGAATCATTTTTTATGCTAATATTATTATATATGATGCCCTATACAATAGCAAAACATTTTTCATTTCAGCTTTAAAGCGTTTGTAATAATAGTTACTGTTCACACCCTTTGGGTACTCCAGTAACAGTATCCAGCCTATTTTAAGTCGCCTTCGGCGAGAGGCTGGATATGATGGCAAATGTTACTTTATTGGCCGGACGTCGTGCAGCAGAGTGCACGACGCCGTGTGAACAGTAACTAATAATAATCTCATTTTTTCTGAACCATTTTTAGGCTTTTCAAACAGAAAATATCTGTTATAATAGTGTCATAGCAATTTTTGTCCGGTTTGCACGACCGGCTATATATCATTCTTAAAAAACGAAGGAGGCTGTCAGATATGCAATATAAACCCCAGGGAGTGTGCTCGAAGTTGATTCAGTTTGACATTGAGAATAATAAGATACGTAATGTCGGTTTTGTCGGTGGATGTAATGGAAATCTGCAGGGAATCTCCCGCCTGATCGAAGGAATGGACGTTGATGAAGCAATCTCCCGGATGGAAGGAATACACTGCGGTTACAAATCCACATCCTGTCCGGATCAGCTTGCAAAAGCGTTAAAAGAAGCAACCGGAAGATAAATTCCGGCTGCTTTTTATGAATGCCATTAGATTTTTATTTCCTTATTTTATCTTTATAAATTGTATCATCGACATTTATGATGATTTCATTGTGTCTCAACACATCAATTTTTTGTATTAATTACATATCCTCTTGAGCAATGAGAGCAGCCACCGGTATGTATGAGCATTTAAGTAGTGGCGCTTCTATGGTACAGGCAAACCTATTCTCTTTCTTATTTTATACTAAGTTAATGGGTTACTCTGCAAAAATACAACGCGGTGGCTGCTCTCATTGCTCAAAAGGAACTGGACGGTTATTAGTTGTTATGGAATCCAGATTCCATCGGTAAATGATTCGGTTTCATCATAAAACTCTTCATCATCATTTCCTGCAAAATGCTCACAACGTACACGATAAAAATATCCTCTATCTACCATTAATGTTTTTGTAGATATAACATAATAGGTATCTCGCGCATCTTTTACTCGACCATCTATTTGTCCCCATTTATCTGTATCTTCATGATATCTGTCAACATATACAATAACTGCTACGAAATCCACATCATGATTTGCTGTGGTCTGTCCATATGTATAAATCTTTCCATTTCCAGTCTTTGTAATAATACTATCTCCGTCCATCAGATGCTCACCTCTAAGCACTTGATTGGATGAGGACCCAAAAGAATAATCATCATATGTAAGATAAGAGCCATCTACTAATCTTCCCAACTGTCCAATGTCTTCAGCCTCTACATTTATTGATGCTATTGAAGCCATAGCACTTAAAATACATATGGTACCCACTACAGACAAAATTCTTTTCACCATAATCCCCCTACTCTAAATCCTTTAACTTGGCTTACCTTTATTAAGTAGACAATCCATCTATAAAAATCTTACGCCTTTTTCAAAAAAAATATAAATTATTTAAAATCTCTTTAAATTCTGATTTCTTCATAACGCCTTTTAATTGATAATGAATACCACGATACTCGAATTTTGCCGACTGCCTATTCTCTATACTGTTGTGTACTCGGAACTCTTCTACATTAATTTCTATACCATTTACAGAAACAATATATTCATTTAGTTTTTCATCCTCTTCTTTTTCACCCCAAGATGAATCTGCACTATTAACATATAATATATATTTAATCACTTCATTCTGATTTTTGTATAATAGTTGTGCCGTTAACATTTCTTCATCTATTATATAATTTTCTAATTCCATATCATCAGGTTTATATATTAACCTCACTGGCTTAACATTCAATTTTTCTTTTATTGCTCTATATGCAGCTATTTCATCAACATCCTCCGTATTCTGTTTTTCCATATCTTCTACACTAATCACATTTACCGGCTTATCCTTAACGACTATTTCTCTCAGCACTTTCCAGTATGACTTACTCCCCACACTATTCACGCTAACACCCAATACAATAATAAGCACCGCCGCCAGAGAAACCACCAGATATTTTTTCTTCTTCCTCCGATAAATCGTCCTTCCTTCTTTGTTTTCTCCCGCATATTTCCGCTCTTTTCCGATATTCCCCATAGCCATTCCGGATAGGTCCGGCACGAGTTCCTCCGAAAATTCTACCAGATCATCGGAATTGTCAAAATCTTCATCCATATAAAATATATTTTTTACACCAGGCTTTCCATGGTCATCAGAGTCATCAGAAATAATCTCTTCCTCAATTTCCACAGAAGCATTCCGAATTTTCTGAATATCCTTTCCCGCTTTTTCTGCCGCCCGTTTCTCTTCCATTTCCTTTTCATAAGCTTGGATTTTTTTAATGAGGGCTCTATCCATAGCTTCTGTTACCTGGATTTTGTCAAGTTCCGTATGTCTCGCCATTTCTTTTTCTATCTCTTGTGCTTCTCTTTCAATTTCCTGGTGTAATGATAGTGTTATTGATGATCTTTTTTGTGTTTGCATTCTCTTGCCCCTTACATTTTTTTATTCATCTCTCATTATCCAAGGAACTATACTTGTTTTAGCCGCCGTTGTACGTTAAGGGATTATCTAATGGATTTCTCTTGATCCATACATTTTTATAAAAATAAGCTTCATCCAATACAGCTTAAACTAGCTCATCTGCTCATAATCCCTAAAACACACCTGGGCTCAAATTCCTGTTTCGGGCAAAACCGCCCCTCCCCCGCCTAAAAATTATCTCAAAATAGCTTACTCATCTAGCTCACATAAAAAACTTATACATCTTTGTCACTTATCAGTTCATGATAGTTTTCACTTGACTTTTCTTTAAATAAGGTTAATATGAATCTATAACAGTAACAAAGAATCGTTACTACCTATGAGGTATATATTTCATCTGGAGGTTTTTTATGAAACGAATCATACTCACCGGCGGCGGAACTGCCGGTCATGTCACTCCAAATATCGCTTTGATTCCCCGGCTTCAGGAGATTGGCTATGATATCCAATACATCGGTTCCTACACCGGTATTGAAAAAGAACTCATACAGGCTCTCCATATCCCCTACCATGGAATCTCTTCCGGGAAACTGCGCCGTTACTTCAGTCTCCAAAACTTCACTGACCCGTTCCGCGTACTAAAGGGGCTCGGTGAAGCCAAAAATCTGGTCCGGGAACTGAAGCCTGACGTTATCTTTTCCAAAGGCGGCTTTGTGTCTGTACCTGTTGTACTTGCCGGGAAGCACGCAAAGGTTCCTGTCATTATCCACGAGTCAGACATGACTCCCGGTCTTGCCAACAAACTCGCTATTCCTTCCGCAACAAGGGTTTGCTGCAATTTTCCGGAGACGCTGGAGCATCTGCCGGAAGAAAAAGCGCTCCTGACCGGTTCTCCTATCCGCCAGGAATTACTGTCCGGCAATAAAATTGCTGCCATGGAGATGTGCGGATTTTCATCGGATAAACCCGTCATTCTTGTCATCGGCGGAAGCCTTGGCTCCGTCGCTGTCAACACAGCTGTCCGTACCGCTCTGCCAGATCTTCTGGAGCAATTCCAGGTTGTTCATCTCTGCGGCAAAGGAAAGCTTGACGAAACTCTGGTTAATACAAAAGGATATAAGCAGTTCGAATATATAAAAAATGAACTGCGTGACATCTTTGCATTGTCCGACCTGGTCATCTCACGGTCCGGCGCTAATGCAATCTGTGAGCTTCTTGCATTGAGAAAGCCAAATCTTCTCATCCCGCTTTCCGCCAATGCAAGCCGCGGCGACCAGATATTAAATGCCCGTTCCTTTGAACGTCAGGGCTTCAGTATTGTACTGGAAGAGGAAGAAGTCACCAGGGAATCCCTCCTTGACGCAGTGAATCATCTTTATCAAAACCGAAACACATATATAAATGCCATGTGTGATTCCGGACAGCAAGATTCTATCCGCACTATCATTCAATTGATTGAAGAAGTCCGCAAACCGTGACATCGGTAACTGTCTTTGCATACTGAACCAAAAATATTCAAATTCTGATCCGCATTTGATTCAGAAAGCTTGCCACGGACAGCTTTCTGCATATAAAACGATTTCTAAGAAAGCACATCGCCTTCCCGGTTAGAATGTGCTTTCTTAAAATCGGTTCAGTTCCTCATATTCTGCGTCAAAATTTTTATGAATCCATTGTCTTGCTCTGTAAATCATGACATAAAAAGCATTTTCAGACATGCCAAGCTTCTTGGCTGCCTCTGCCGCCGGAATGTCCAGGTAGCATACCATCATAATCGCTTCATGCCATCTTGGATTCTTTTTCATCAGCGCAGCAAAAATACACTCATGCAGTTTTGCACGCTTTTCCTCTGCTATCTTGCTAAGATACTCTGACTCAAGACTTTCACTGACCGGCTCTTCTATCACATCAGATCCTTCCATTGTCTCCGTCGCTACCGTCCGTGCCGCCTTTTTGCCATAGTTCAAAGCAAAGTGCTTCGCTGTTGTATATAGCCAGGATTTGATATTGGAATATTCTTCTTCACTCTCAATCTTTTTATTCGTCATGTCTTTGTACAATGCCAAAAATGTGTCTTGCATAATGTCTTCCGCCGAGATCAGATCATCCACATATGTGTACGCTGCTTTCAGAACAAGATTTTTATACTTGCTGTAAATCTCATTAAATGCTAGCTTTTCAGTCAATGTTCTTTCTCCGGTGATTACTTTAACTTGTTCAGGATTTCTTCCTTTTCTTTCTCCTTCAGTTCTCCCATATGCCATCCTATACCAACCTTATCTCCGTGATATCTCGGAATCATGTGCATATGAAAATGGAATACAGTCTGACCAGCTGCCTCCTCATTATTCTGTATAATATTGTAACCATCACATTCCAGCACATCCTTCAGCTTTACAGTCATTCTCTTTGCCAACAGCAATGCTTTCGACGCAAGTTCATCGTCCAGATCGTAAAGATTGCGATAATGATCCTTCGGAATGATCAGCGCATGTCCCTTTGATGCCGGACCCACGTCCAAAATTACCCGAAAGTCATCATCCTCATACAAAGCCGTTGATGGAATCTCCCCCGCTGCAATCTTACAAAAAATGCAATTTTCTTCTTTCATAACTTTTAACCTCTTTCTCTTTTTCTTCTGTCTTCAAGTTATTGTATGTAGTATAGCGCATTTTTGAAGAAAAGAGAACATAAAAATCAGAAAATGCATAGAAATGTTCTATTCGTGTTACTGTTCCCGGTGCCTTGCACCATGCTGCAAGGCATCCGGCCGATAAAATAGCGGTTGCATGCATCCAGCCCCTCGCCGTCAGGCGACTTTTCAATGGGCTGGATGCGTTACAGTTCGCGGCCGGCTAGGCCGTGAACTGTAACCTATTCGTCCATATTTGCTAATTGCTTTTTTTCTATAACAAGACTATAATAAATGAACGTCTTTAGATGTTATGTCGAAAAATGTCAGAATGAATTGATTGATTGCTGCTTTGGGACATGTTAGACTACAATTAAAACGTCAGGAGGGAATAATCAATGATGCACAATATTGATATAAATAAAATGAATCAGCTGATGGAAGAGAATGAAGATGCAAGGCAGATCATCAGCCAGCTGCTAGAAAACCATCAAATCACAGTATCCACCATCGCGCATGAGATACGCAACCCTCTGACTCTGATTTCCTCGGCGCTCCAGATCATACAAGTTCAGCATCCTGAGGTAACAGAATTTTCCCATTGGAAGCAGACAATGGAAGACATTGATTTTATGCGTCAGCTTCTCGAAGAGCTTTCTACTTTCAACAATGGGAATACTCTAAATTATTCCGTATTTTCCATCGAACATCTGTTAAAGAATATTGCCATCTCATTTGCCATATCTCTGGATGAAGCAGATTCTGATATCGAGTTCTCTTCTTCCATCCCAGATAACCTGGGCAAATTTACTGGTGATAAGATCAAGCTGGAAGAAGTATTTCTGAACCTTCTGAAGAATGCAAGGGAAGCCATTCCAGGCCATGGGACAATCCTGCTGGCTGCCGGACGAAAGAAGGATATTCTGACCATAAAGATAAAAGACAGCGGATGTGGGATCCCTACTGAGAATATCGAATCCATCTTTGAGCCTTTCAAGACATATAAGCAGGGAGGGACAGGTCTTGGTCTTTCTTTATCCCAGCGTATTGTAGAGGCACACGGCGGTTCAATCTCCGTAGCCTCCACGGAAGGTAAAGGAACTTTGTTCACAGTGAAGCTTCCGATTTAGCACTTCCCCGTTTGAAGCTGCCCAGCAGAGCTTCCAGGACAAAGCCGCAGATCAGCCCTCCAATATGTGCGGCATTATCCACACCAGGCTCTGACAGTCCAAGAAAGATACTTAATATAACGAGGACAAGCACCCCCTTCTTATGCAGTCTGCCAATGCGGCCTTTGTTCCGGAGTACCGCGCACAGAAGCGCACCTGTCAGGCCGAACACCGCACCTGACGCGCCTGCAGAAATTACTACTTCCCCAAAGCTGATATTTAGTAATAAGGAACAGATATTTCCTCCTATACCGCTGACAAAATATACCAGCAAAAAGTGAAGCTTGCCGATTTCAGGTTCCAGATTCATTCCCAGAGCCCCGAGCATTACCATATTACTCAGCAAATGCTCAATCCCGAAGTGGAGAAATATACTGGTCAGCAATCGATAATACTCGTGCCCCTCCATCACATATGGCTCATACATCGCACCATATTCCCTCATAAATAATACGTCTTCTGCTTTTCCTAGTATTGCAAAAATAAAGAAAATACTGATATTAACCACAATTAATGTTGCTGTAGCGGCTGCTTTCTGCTTTTGATTTTCCTCCAAAACCTATCCTTCTTTCCATTGTACTTATTTATTAAATATATATTTTTATTATAATCAGCTTTCCTCCTCCTGTCTATCTGTTTCTAAAATCAGGTCATCCCAATTCCCCCAGCGTTTCCTGCGGATTCCATTTGCCGCTTTCCTCCAGGATTTCCACCAGCCTCCCACTCCGTCTTCACAGATTGTATCTGCCATATGGATCTGCGCATCCCTATCATAAGCCGAACAGTCTGAATCTGTATCATATTCATCTGCTACGCTAAATATATTTCCATAATTTTTATATTCGTTTTCCACACTGCTGTTCCTTCCGTAAATTTTGTATTCGTTTTCCTTATCACTGTTGCTGACACAGTTCTCGTATTCTTTTTCCTTACTGCTGTTCCTCCCATAATCATATCCTTTGCTTTCACGCTTCACCCTCACAGTTTTCTTTTTTTCTTTTAGCATCTTATTCCGTTCTGACTCTCTGCTTTTATACTCTTTCATGATCAGTTCGACGTCATAGTGTTCCTGAAGAGTTGCCTTATGAAGTTCATAAGCCAGGAAGATTCCTTCGGTATCTTCATAATCCAGCATCCTCACAAAATATTCTGTCAATTCATGGAATAACTTACATAAGTCCTCTTCCATACCAGGAAAAAAACAAAAAAACCACTGACCTTCTTTATTAAAAATGTATTCAGGTTTTAAAACCAGGCAATTTGGATCCAGCATATATCTCTGTAATGTCTCTGTCACTTCGAGGATTCTAGCTATCACTCCCTCTATCTCCTGCTTTTTTATACAGGTATTTTCGTACATATTCTTCATGGAAGTCAGACCGCTGATCTCATATGTATATCTGGCTTTTCCTTCTACTTCACAGCCTTCTACTTTCAGAAGTCCATCCAGTTGGTTCTGACGCAGCATTGGCATCTGATAATCCTCTTCGTAATGTTCCTCTTTATATAAATGTAGACAGCTTCTATTCAGTTTAGTTTCAAATTCTGCCTGCACCATTTCACAGCACCTCCTTCTTCCTGCAGTCTGCCCTTACTTACGCTCTCCGGCAGCGCCAGTGCCTGTTCCTATTTGGCCTGTCTGTTTCTGGTCTGTTTGATTATCTTTAATTTTTACCGGATCGTCACCAGTTTCCGACTCCTCCTTTTTCACAGCTTCTGCCGCTTTCTCCAGCATCCATAATCTTCGTATTGCAGTTTCCGGCTCCGCCATGGCTGCACGCTGGACTACATGAAGCTGCATCCACCTCCTTTCTGCATATACGTTTATCTCAACCCATTTTCTTGTAATATTTACAGTCGCTTCTGCTCCCGAAAACAAAATAAGCTTTCCCTGAATCCGATCCTGGTAAAACCCTGCCAGATCTGTCTGCCCGTTTTCATCCGGCTTACGCTCTAGCTGTGCTCCTACCGCTGCTGTTTCGCTGGCTGCCCCTATTAAGATATTTTTATCATGATAATAGAAAGTCACATAGACCACTGTCAGAAATATCATAAGTATTATAGGGAGCAAATAAGACAATTCAACCGTGATAACGCCTTTAAGTCCCCGCTCATTACAAGTCGGAATCCATTTCTTTTGTTTCATTTTAAAATAGCCTTGCCAGAAGCAATACAATATATGCCGCCCCAAAAAACGGTACAAATGGCAGTGTAGTCGTTCTCTGAAAATTTTGTTTTTTTAACATGACCATAGAATATATTGCCGACAGCCCAAATGCTGCCATCAGCAGATAAAGCAGCTTCCAAAGACCCAGAAAAAGCCCCAGCGCAATGATCAGTATACTGTCTCCATATCCAAATGCTTCATCCGTGATTTTACTGATCCATAAAAAACCAACTCCGATTGCTGCTCCTGCCAGACTCAGTAAAAATGGTCCGAATCCCCAGAATATTCTCAATGCCGCGATTGCCGCCGCTACTCCAACTCCCGCTGCCAACAGCCCTTCCGGCAGTCTCCGTTTTTGGATATCCAACACAGACAGATAACAAAGATACCCCACACAACACAATTGACCAAATGAATACATGATTTATTTCTCCTCTCTTTTTCTTCATTATTTTTATTACTCATTACTCTGCTGCCGCAGTTCCACATCTGCTGCACGGCCCTTTTCCATAGGCCTTTGACTTTTTTACTGCACGTATGGAACGCTTCAGGCCGCTGCAGTTCAAAGAATTATGATACCGATTTCCGCTGTCTGTGACATAGACGCCTGCCATAGCCCTGCCCTGGACACATTTCTCACAGGACCGGTATCTGCCTCCACCAAGGTTACGTATCCCGGACAGCCCGGAAGATGCAAGAAAACGTATTGACAGTTGAAGATATGAGCATTGGTAGTTCGTATGGTATACGGTTCCAGTGTCTGTAACATAGACAATCTGCCCATCTTCATCCTCAACATCCGGCTTTTTATATCCCGTCCATGCCTTTACGATAAATGTATCTCTTTGACGTATTCCCAAATGCATAAATCCCGGAAAAGGCATCTTAATCTTGTAAGATACACGTATATGAATCTCTCCTGTACTTGGATAATAGATGGATCCCAGGCAAGATATCCCCGATTTTCCTCCTTCTATAATTCCTCCCTCCAACCGCTCAGAACCAATCAGCTTGACCATATCACTTTTTAGCTTAAACAGATTCAGTACCGGTAAAGTAACAATATCCTCAGCTGCATTTTTTGCCGCTCCCTGGGCGGCAGAATGGACACTGATCCGAACTGCCTGAACCTCCAGCAGATATATGAGACACAGCACTGCAAATAAGAAAATGGGAATTGTAAGCGACGCTTCTACCGTCATACTTCCTTTTGGGCCTGACATAGATGCCTGTTCCTGGTCCGAGTCTTTATTATTTATATATTTCTGTGGATAAGCCATCTTCATTATTTTCCTTTCCTGATATTTATTGGATTCTGCCTTTACGAATGCCGGCAGTTCCGGGATGAGCAGGCATCTATGCCAGGCCCAAAAAGACTGCATGATGCATTCACATCTCAAAGATATCCATAATACAGTGGAAATGAATATGTCGTTCCATTCCATATATCCGCCGTATTATACACCTTCACTTTTGTTACACATGCATCTGCACGGAAAAATAGCAGTTCCTTTTCCTGAATCAGATTCTGCTCAACCCGATCCAGTGTCCGCATCGTCAGTTTTGCGTCACTTTTTGAAAGTATCAGAATGTGCAGACACTGCTGGTAGGTAAGTCCTTTTTCTGAGTCCTGCCCTTCTTGTGTATCTTCCTCCTCTCCAAGCTTTGCCAGATTACTTAACTGGAGCTGCCAGTTTTCTTCGTTCTTAGTGATGGGAACCTTCTTTCCTGCAAGCAATGAGCGAAGATCCATGACACTTTCTCCAAAACTCCACAGTACCAGAATCGCCTGCTTCAGCACTGGCTCCAGAGCCGGATTTGCAAATGCCGCTGAAAGTGCTGCCGCCAGGGCTTCCGCCTCTCCTTGTCTCTTTGTATCGGACATCAGATATGTATAATTGACCGCAAACCGAACCAATAGTAATTGATTTACAACACTTTTCAGATTCTCTGCATCGCTATCTTTACCGCATAAAATATATTCCACCTCATAGTCCAGATTTCTATTTTCTCCTTTTGTCTCCAGTGCAGAACTGAATTTTTCCATGATATAAAACTCAAAGAGGGCCTTTGCATCTATACGGCTTGTGCTTTTCCGCTCCGGAAAGCTGCCCCGGCCCGTCCGGCAGGTCCGTGTGGAAACCTGTTCTTCCAGACGGATCGTCTTACCCGAGAGGTGGAAGTCCTTTGGGAGCACTAGAGATAGCAGTCCGCTTTTTTTTGCTTGTATAAGTCCTCCCATCTCTTCCGCAAACTGTTCCCCGCTTTCCGCGATCACGTCATCCAGTTCTCCGGATATTTCTGTTCCCTGTATTTCCTGTTCTTCCCAGCGGGATGCAAGCTTTGTCAAGTCCTGCGCCAACGCGATTCCTGTGCGGGTCTCCATATATTTCAGTACCTGTTCCCGGAAAGCCTGTCCCTGATTATCTGTCAAGAACTGGATATCTGTAATTTCCTGGTTGATTCCCATGCTTCCATAATAGGACATTCTGTCCAGCAGCAGGCTTTCTTCATATTGACCGGTTTCATAGGTACCTTCAATAGCAAATACATTGTATTCTTCCATCAGAGCTTTCTGGTATTCTCCAAAAAGAGAGAACGCCGCCCGGTCTGCATCCAGCCGCTTTTGATTTTTTGTTGTCTGGATAACCGCGCTTTCGGTCAATGCCAGTATAAATGACACCAGAAGTACGAAGATCAAACTCAGAAATACCGTGATTTCCCCCTTTTTTGTTCGTTTCATATTAAATCTTACCGCTCTCACTGGTTATCTTATCAAAAATAGTCTGTACCAGATTTGTAAGCTGCTCCTTAAAAATCAGGATCAAAGCAATGAGTACAACTAAAATCAGCAGTAGTTCAATCACGGACATGCCGGAATTATCCTGCAATACCTGAATACTGTAACATACCTTCTGTTTTATCTTCCTGGTTGCTTTCATAACAAAGTTTTTCATCCTCTTTATTTTATTCATCCTTTTCTCCTCTCAGATTTGTAATCATTCACGCAGTAAATTGATTGCCTGTATATAAGTACGGATATCATCATATTTGTATGGAGAAAAATGCCGGCACAACAATCATGACAAGCACTACTGCCAGCATCAGGAACATTGGAATCAGTAATTTTGTTCCCGCTTCTTCTCCCAGACGCTTTGCAAGGCTCTTCCGTTCTTCAAATGCATTATCGGCCTCCTGCCTCAGCAATGGCGCCAGCCCTTTTGTTCCTTTCTTCAGATTTTGGGAGAGCATGGCTCCAAACTTTTTATACACCGGAAGAGCACACCTCTCTCCAAATTTTTCATAGCACTCTCCTTCTGATCCGCCTCCCTGAATTTCATGCATGGTATAGATCATTTCCTCATAAACCTCTCTTTCCCCCTTTTCCTCTCTCTGATATTCATAGTCTTCCGCAATCTGATACCATGCCTTTCTTATTGTCATGCCTGCGCCCAAGTAGAGTGTCAGTTTACTGACCATCTGCGGATAATCCAAAGCCATCTGAAGCTCCCGCTTCTTTTTTCTGTCTTTCTGCTTTTCCTGTTCGGCCGCATAAAGAAATAATGCCATCGCAAGTCCTATAAGCATAAGTCCTGCTGCCCGGAAGTTTCTTCCATACTTCCATATGACAGGTATGCCATCCACATTGGAAGGCAGCTTAAGGTATTCCTCTTCCTTTGTCTCCTCATCCAACCGTTCAATTTCTTCATCCAGCTTTTTCAGCAGCTTTTCCGTCTGACTCAATTGAGGCGGATAGA
The DNA here is from genome assembly GCA_000403295.2 of Lachnospiraceae bacterium M18-1. GTDB lineage: Bacteria > Bacillota > Clostridia > Lachnospirales > Lachnospiraceae > Schaedlerella. The sequence continues at coordinate 608,302 of KE159611.1, forward strand.
GTCTGGCAAAAAATATATTTTCTGCCATTTCTTCCTTATAACTCATCACTGCCGTAAGCTTCACCAGAATCCCTTCATCTGGCAGGTTTTCAGTCTTTAATTCTCCCTGCTGATTCATTACATCATGATTCTCCAGTTCCCAGGATACGCTGATTCCTGTATCCGGAATTGCACTGATCAGCTTTAGATTGCTTCTGACCTCATCCAGGCTTTCATTTTCTCCAAGTACAAGTACCTCCAGTTTTTCTCCGGCGCTCTGAAAAGTTTTCTCCAGCTGCTCCTGAGTATATTCCTGTTCCTCAACGGTTACATTCATCGTTTCTTCCGTGCCGCCGACCTGTACTTTCAGCTTTTCCTCTCGTTCGCCTTCTCCCTGGCTGTTCCGGCCTACAATACTGAAACCGCTTTCATCACTGGGGAACGGCTGTGTATTATCTATCCAGAACACCAACAAGGCCGCTGCGCCGACTGACAGGAAGATACCCCCCATTTTCACATAGAGCGGATCCCATTTTGCTTCTGCCTGCGATAAGATTCCTGGTTTTCTCATCTGTTGTTCTCTCGTTATATTTCCTGGTTTTTTCATTCCGCCTGCCTTTTTATGCTGTATGCCGCATAAGCAGCGGCATATGAATCTTTTACACTTCAATCTGTATTATTTTTGTACCCAGCCTCCAGGCAAATCCGTACACCGCAAGGCAAGCACTCATTAAAATCACCCCTACGATGCTTCCATACAGCACGGTCAAAAATTCTGGAAATGCCATCCTCATATACAGTACCATTCCCAATGGAATAATACACATCACATTAAATTCCAGCTTTTTGGCTGCAAGCAGTGTCTGGATCTCCCGTTCCACTTCTATCTTTTCTCCAATCATCTGCACCGTATTTTTCAGAATGGAAATACTGTCTCCGCCGGTACGCTTTGCTGTCGCAAATACCGTGACAAAGTTGTCCACATCCTCCTGACATATACGTCCCGCCATATCTTTTAACACCTGCTCCGCGGTCAGATTCATATCCAGTTCATGAATCATACGGTTAAATTCCCTTCGAATCCGGCTGTTTTCCGGGTAAAGAGGCCGCAGGTCCTTTTCTGTTTGCCTGACCGCATTTTCTACGGAATATCCGGCTTTTAGTGAGGACGAAAGAATCTGCATCCCATTTTGAAACTGTTCTCTAAATTCCTGTTCCTTTTTATGACAATAATCCTCCCGCCACTGATGCAGGTAAAAAATGCTTACCGGAATCAGTGCGGCCACGGCTGCCCAATGATTATAAAAGAGATACGCCAGCATCAAGTCCAAAAGAACCGCCTTCCCAACAGCCAGACCATATTCCTTACGCCGGATATCCTGCTGCCAGCAGCTTGTCCCGATGAACCAGTTCTTCCACCTTCACAATTGCTCCCTGTACTTTTTCATTCTTGCAACCCTCCTCTCTAAATTCATAAAGTGTCTGCATCTGTATCTTTCCGTCTTCATAACCAAGCACTTCCACAATTGACAGCAGCTTTCTTGTTTTGTCCCGAAGCCGTCCCAGATGGATGATGATATCAATTGCAGAGGCGACCTGGCGCTGAATCGCTACAAGGGGCAGGTCTATACCCATCATCATCATAGTCTCCAGACGGTGCAGCATGTCCGCCGGATTGTTTGAATGTCCGGTAGACATAGAACCGCTGTGGCCGTTGAGCATGGCGGATGAGATCATATCCACAGTCTCATCGCCTCGTACTTCTCCAACGATAATTCTATCTGGACGCATTCTCAAAGCCGACTTAATGAGATCCCGAATCGTGACCGCTCCCTCTCCTTCCAGATTAGCATTGCGAGCCTCCAGGCGTACCAGGTTGGGCACCCCTCTGATCTGCAGCTCCGCATTATCCTCGATGGTGATGATCCGCTCATCCTTTGGTATATAATCGGACATGGCATTTAAAAATGTAGTTTTTCCGGAACCTGTACCTCCGCTGACAAAAATATTGTATTTTGCCTTTACGATCATTTTTACAAATTCTACAACCTCTTCTGTAACACTCCCCCAGGATATCAGCTGGTCCATGGTTACCGTATCTTTCGGGAATTTCCGTATGGTCATGATTGGTCCGTTCAGTGCCACAGGCTTCAGGACCACATTTACTCTCGAACCATCCTCCAGCCTTGCATCCACGATTGGCGACAGTTCATTTACATAACGGTTTGTCCCGGCTACAATCTGCTGGATCACATCTTCCAACTTTTCTATGGACATAAATTTTCTGTCTGACTGAATGATGCGTCCTTCTCTTTCCAGAAAGATCTCATCTGTACCGTTGATCATTATCTCCGTGATTGTTTCGTCTTCTACCAGCTCCTGCAGAACATCCAGCTTTCGAAACGAATGGAACAACTGCCTGCTGAGCCTGATCTGCTCCTGCAATGGCATATATTCTGCTTCCGCTGCCTCACGGATCGCCTCGTGGATCATGTCCATCAGCTCCTCGTCGCCGATGTCTCTGGTCAGATCCATCCTGTCCATGACAACATCATATAATTGTTCCGCTCTCATTTTCCTACCATTGGACTTTTCCTCCTTTTACAGCAATACTTAACTTTTTCTGTATTGTCTTTTCCAGAATCCTTTCTCTTCCGGTTTTCCTAAGGTTCTCCGAATATTGGGTAAGCTTTGCACGGGCCGTCTCATCCTCGATATACGGGGTATATACTGTATGACATGCCTCCAATATCTGGAACAAGCCATCCACGCTGTCTCCCAGATCCAGAATTACCTTTTGATAAATGCAGTGCTCCAGAATCTGCTCAAACAGCCTCAGCCATTCTTCTCCGGACACCTCCTGCATATCCTGTACATAAGGCATCGGCAGAATATAATCCAATGATCCGTCCTGTCCTGCCATCGTGCTGATTCGAAGTCCGAGATTCCCTTTTTCCTGCCGGGAATAATAGAGCAGATCAGCCAGGTTTTGTCCTGTCTGGTCCGGAAAATAGTAACTGCCTCCGGCGTATTCTTCCAGATTAAGGTACAAGGCCGGTTCCTTTCTTGCAAACTCCTTTCCCAGTTCCAGTGCAAATCTTGTCTTGCCAATACGGTGAATCGGTGAGTATATCCCGATCAGTTCTCCTTTTTCCCTGGTTCCATACCCTGCCGCTGCTTTCGGCCTCCTTTTATCTACTTTTGCTTCCTGTGTAATGTGTCTCCGTTCTGCTAATGTTTTCGGTTCCCGCAGTTTCTGTTTTTTAGGATCTGCTTTCGTTTTTTGAGTTCTTTTGCTCCTTTCCGCCTCTTTCGGCTTTTCCGGTGTACTTTTTTTCTTGTTCTGTTTGGGGACAGGATCATGGTACATTTGAGACCAGATATCTTCTGCAGACTGATATCGAAAAACACCCGTCTCATTTTCTGCCAGCGGCTCCTGCCTGTTTTTGACCAGTACAAACCTTTCTATTGCAGGAATCTTCTCCCTCTGTGCCAGAGAATATTCCTTGTCGATCAACAAAGTGTGTACCTTTTTCTGCTCTGCGAACTTTTCAACTTCCTCCAACGTATGGAAAAGATACATCTGAACATCCGATGTCCTGTTCCTGGCAAACATCTGAAGGAGATTTCTGGCATACTGCTGTTCCTGATCACAGATCACAAGATTGCCTTCATACAACTTATCCCTCCTTTCCAAGCTTCCATATCAACAGTGACCGCTCTGTAAAAGATAACGCAACACTGCCTATGGCTGTAAAAATATGCCTGCTTTCTAATCGTGCTTGTCACGCTTTGAAAACTTTGCTGCGAATATGCAGCGTGAAAAAATGATGATCGGAAATTCAGACTAATCCGATCTTCAGAAATATCCCCACCCAGAAATAATGTGGGATAATACAACAGACATGAAATCTGCTGCGTAGGTTGTATTATAAACACACTTTTTCTATTTGTCCAGTATGAATTTCAAAATCAGAAAAATTTGTGCAACATTTACAAATTTTGATATATCAAAATGCCGTAAAGGAGACAGACACCTGGAATGCCCAGTGTTCCGCTCGTCAAAAACGAAACCGCATTCAGTCCCACCTTCCATGCGGTCTCCTGGGGGATGATATATTGATTGATAAAAAAGATCAGTCCCATCCCTAAAATCGCACGCATAATAAATTTTACTAAAAAAGATACCGGCTTCTGCTCCATACTATATTCCTCCATCGGTATATGGTATATTGTATTCGCACGGTATCTTGTTTATGTATATTTTTGTTGCTGTTCGCACCGCTTGGGTTTTCCGGCAGCATATTTTCTACAGCCGGATCATAACCTCCCGATCCGTTTTCTGATACTGATGATACTTCACGCCTGCCGCATCCATCATTCGCTTGGATGCGATCACACTGACTGTATCGGAATATTTATCATTGGCATAGATCACTTCCCGGATTCCGCACTGTATGATTGCCTTTGCACATTCATTACACGGAAATAAAGAAACATACAGCCGCGCCCCGGCAAGACTTCCTCCATTATAATTCAAAATAGCATTCAATTCACTGTGAGTAGAATATACATATTTTGTCTCTAATGGATCTTCTCCATCTCTGGCCCAGGGAAATTCATCATCTGAACATCCTGTCGGGAATCCATTATATCCCATGGACAATATTTTATTATCCTTGCTTACAATACAGCAGCCAACCTGTGTATTGGGGTCTTTTGACCGCATCCCGGATAACATTGCCACTCCCATAAAATATTCATCCCACGAAAGAAAATCCTTTCTTTTTTCACACATAATCTGCCTCCCTGCTATTCTGTAAACGAATTTAATTCTTCTGCCAGCTTTTCAATTGACACAGCAATCTTTTCCAGACTTTCCCCATATGCCTGTAAAGGCTTTCCATACGGACTTTCAAGCTCTTCGGCTTCACCGATAAATTCACATAAGGTGTAGATGTTCTCTGAATTTCCATACTCAGCAATCAGTTTTTCTTTCTGTTTCTCCTCAAAGGTCAGGATCAGAATATCCTCTCCGATCTCAGACTCCGAAAATGCATGAGCCGTATGTTCGGATAATGTCAGCTGCATGCTTTTCATTACAGCCTCTGCTTTTTGATTGGGAGGCTCTGGAAACAGGACCACCATGCCGCGGGAATCAATGACATATTCCTGCTTCAATTCCTTTTGGCGGAGCAGTTCTGCTGCCATGGGGCCCCTGCACGTATCCGACTGACTGACAAAAACAATCCTGTGAAATCTCTGCCGCTTCACCACTGCTCCTGCAGATATCCTCAAATGACCGGCCGCCTTTTCCAGACGGTTCATGATTGCTCTCCCGATTCCCTGACGCGCAAATGATTCGCTGTATATCTCCTCCACTTCTTCTTCATCAAATTCCCGCAGTATAGAATAAAGATTCTTTGCGATCGTCTTTTCATTTTCCCTGGATCCAATATTTTTGATCACACCATTTGTATAAAAATCTACTGTCTCGCTCGAGGCGATGATCCCAATCTTTCTACCTTCACGCACCGCTTCATATGCAATCTGTCGGATTGCCAGAATCTCTTCACGTATATTTCCCTCCACTATGATCAGCTTTGCTTTCGGTGCATAATGCCGATACTTCATTCCCGGAGCTTTCGGCGGAATATCGCTCTCATTTCCCAAAATCGTCTGGTCAACGCTTACATCCCCGATCACTTCTTCCAGCATGTCCAGCGTAATAGCGCCAGGCCTGAGAATCATCGGCGGATTTACTGTCATATCGAGAATTGTAGACTCCAGACCGATCTCAACACTGCCGCCGTCCAGAATCATCCGGATTTTCCCATCCAGATCCCGGAGCACATGTTCTGCAGTTGTAGGACTTGGACGCCCTGATATATTTGCACTTGGTGCAGATACGTAGCCTCCGGAAGCCAAGATCAGTTCTCGTGCTGCCAGATTGCTGGGCATTCGGACCGCAACCGTATCCAGTCCTCCTGTGGTTCCATATGGAACCACAGGACTTTTTTCCAAAATAAGCGTCAGAGGACCCGGCCAAAAATGATCAGCCAGCTCTTCCACTGCTGCCGGAATGTTAACTGCAATCTCCTCCAGCGCCTGCACATCCGCAATGTGTACGATCAACGGATTATCTGAAGGCCTGCCTTTTGCAGCATACGTTTTTTTTGCAGCCTCTTCATCCAGAGCATTGGCTCCCAACCCATAGACTGTTTCCGTAGGGAACGCTACAAGGCCGCCTTTTTTCAGAATAGATCCTGCCTCTTGAATAACCTGCATATCTATTCTGTTTGCGTCTATCTTTTTTATAATCGTCTTCACAGGTATCACCCCATTGAATCATATAGTCTTTTTTCCGACAAGGTATTTTTTCCGTAGAATCTATTATAGCACCAAATATCATAAATTTAAAGATGAAAGATACGTCTGTATTCCTTTTACTACTGCTTCGGCCATTTTATCCTGATATTCCTCCGTAACCAGAAGATTTGCTTCTTTCTGGTTGCTTAAAAAACCACATTCTACAATCACAGTCGTCGCTTTAGTTTTTTTCAGCAAGTAATATGTATCGTTTGCCTTTGCCTGTCTGGTATTATCCGGATCCGCTTCAAACATTGCTTCCTGCAGTATTTTAGCAGCCTGTTCTCCGCCCTTCGAATGAGTATAGTAAAAAACCTGGGCGCCGTGAACACCTTCCTGGGAGTAACTGTTCTGATGAATACTGACGGCAATGGATGGATTTTTTTCATTGATCATCGTAACTCTGGCTTTTAAATCTTCCACTTTGGAATCTGCGACCGCATCCTCATTTTCTCTTGTCATGATTACATGGATTCCCTGCTCTTCCAGACTTTTTTTGATTTTTTGTGAGATCACCAGATTAATATCTTTTTCGAGTGCTCCGTTAATCCCGATTTTTCCGGGATCAAATCCTCCATGACCGGCATCCAGAATGACAACAGTTCCTTCCAGCTTCTTATCTCCGCTCTCTGTATTTTTTTCTTTTCCTGTACCGGATGTGCTATTTTTCCCTTCTACATTTCCTGCAGTTTCCACATCTGTTTCTTTGTCAGATTTTTTTTCTTCCTTTCCATTGCTTGATTTCTGTTCCTCCGCTGCCTGATCTTCTAATTCGTTTCCTCCTTCCACCTGCGCATATAACCGCTCACCAAGCATCTGGCTTCCGATCGTGATTCCTGCAAGCATGGCCATCATAAGAAAAATGATTATTTTTTTCCGCAAAAAAACATCCCCTTTCACATATATTTTCATGTATATGCAAAAAGAGGATGTCTCTTTCGCCTAAGTCTCTACGAAACTGCCGGCGGCAAGCTTTAAAGAATTTAGTTTACATATTGAAGGATCAAATTCCATATTTCGGCATTCTCCATACCAAGAGACCATTCTGCTACACCAGCCAGGTTCTGGCTTTTGATCAGCTTCATCTTTTCTTCAAGAGAGTCCGCATCTTCTAGCCAAATCTTATAAACGCCGCCATCTGCCTCCCATTGTGCGTAATTTTGTTTGGTGGTTTCATCCCACTGGGCCTGGACGCCGTATTGTTCCAGTCTCTGACTTGCGTCATCCATCCCCATGGCTATGCTGGTTACACTTTTGGAATACTCCGCCGCTTCTGTCCCCTGTTCTTCAGCCAGCTGCTCCGCAGACTTCTCTGTCTCCTGCCAGAGCCTTGTATAAAACGGAATCCCGGCCACAAGCTTTTCACTTGGAACCTCTTTCAGAGCATTCTCAATTCCGTCCTTCACGTATCCGTAAGACGATACCGAGCCTGCCACATAAGAACCTTCTGTATGTTCATCGTAGCCCATGATCATGACATAATCGGCTACGATACCCTGTTCCTTCAGATTACGATGCTCATTGTAAGGCTGCGGGACATAATTATCTACAGAAAACACAAGTCCGTTCTGCCTGCATTTTACCGATAATTCCCGTACAAACTGAATATAATGTTCTCCGCACTCCGTTGACACCAGTTCAAAATCCAGATTAATCCCATCAATTCCGGACTGAAGCGCCTGTGCTATTACCTGGTTGATCAGGTTTTCTCTCTTGGATGTATAACTCAGTACCTGATAGGTCTCATCGTAAGAATTGATACCTCCATGAAAGTCTCTTAGAACGCCCCATACATCCAGTTTGGACTGATGCGCATAGTTCACATAATCTGAAGACGCAATAGACTGGAGATTACCATCGGTATCAGCAATACTGAACCATGTCGGCGCCAGCGTAGTCAGCCCCTTCGTATTCGCAATGGTTTCCAGCATATAGCTGTTGGCATCCGGGTTATCCACATTGTGCCATGCCATATTAATTGTCTTATTCACAGTTATATTGCTATAATCCGGTTCTATGAAATTTCCTGATATCGTTTCCGTTACAGGCTTTCTCAGAGTATTTGTCTTTACATATCCTACAAAACCGTCTGTCGTAGCAATCTTCTTCCAGTCTCCTTCGTCTTCTAATACCGTAACTTTATCAGACTTGTCCACTTTCGCCAGGATCGGGCTTTTTACACCTCCCTGAAAACGCACTTCCGTGCTTTTCTTGAGAGAAGCCGTCTGAATCTCGCCCCATTCACATGTGATAGCTGCCCTGGCTGGCTTCTCGTATACACTGAAGTCCATACCCGTATACTGCTGGATAAATGGAAGAGCAATATATGCTGTCCTGCCTTCTGTTTTCAGTATTACGTAATTTTCACTTTTCTTTTCATTGATCTCGGTATATTCTTTGCTGCCGACTGCCACTGATATGTTTCCGTTGGGCAGTGTATAAAGCATAATGCTTTCGTTCGGATCCCAATAGAATCTTTCATTAATATAATGTCTGACAATAGAATATTCTACATAGGGCTGACCGTCGATCAGCTTTCCAACAGGAATACCGCTTTCTTCACTTCGCATCACCTGATTATTAATGATCACTGCAAGGTCATTCTCATTTTCCAGCCCATAATATTCTTTCAAATCAGCCTGCTCTTTTGATGGACCGTACTTTTGCCAGAAAAGAGCGCCTCCTGCTAGAATGACCAGTAATACTCCAAGTAATACCATACGAAGAATCAGATTTCTGCGTCTTCTTCTGGCCCTGCTGCTTCTTCTCAGCCCACGTCCGCCCGGACGTTGTCTGCCTGGACCTCCGGGGACTTTTGAATCACGAATATTGTCTTTCTCAAAAGCTTCCGATCCTCTGCCGTTATCAAGCCGTGATGCCCTGGCACTCCGCCTGCCGTCAGCTTCCGTACCTCCTGTTCTGCGCGCACCTTCTCCTGATGGTATCCTTCTGCCCTGGGTGCCGTCACCGTCCAAATTCCTTCTGTTCTGTATACTGTCAGTTCCGGATACTCTCCCGTTCTGCGAAGCACCGCTTCCAGATATCTTTCCCGCTTGTGTACTGCCGGTTCCAGATGTCCTTGCATTCCGCATATCGCCCATCTGTGCTCTTCCAGCCTTACGCAGACTTTCAATTTCCAGCTTTTTTATTCTCCGCAGTTTTGCCGGTTCACCCGTGCTGCCATTGTTAATGCCTCTGGACGGCCTGGAGCCTTCTGTTCTGTAGTCTCCCAAATTCTGCTCCGTGCCCTCTGGATTTACATCCTGCTTCTGGATGGACCATCGATTTGTGGCATCTAATCCTGTTCCTTCTCTTTCGTCCATTCGTTCCCTCCTGTCCGAACTCTGCCGCATAAAAATCGTTCCGGACTTATCCAGACTTCTGATAAGTTTTATACGGCAGACTTCACGTGAACATTATACCACATTTTTTTTATACGTCATCAGTAATTTGGCATTTTGGCAAAATTTTAATTTTTATATACGGCAAATCCCGCAGACAAATGATTTTAATCTGGATAAAAGGGGTATGACCAGTCTTCTCACCTCTTCTTTCTTTTTTTATTAATGTTGTGAAATGAAAGCGATTCTATATGCCCGTCCTTATCCATCTGATAATCCCGCATATAACTGCCTTCTTCCCGCAGCATGTGCGCTTTTACTACCTGCATCGGGCTTGCATTATTTCCATCGATCAGAATACACACGCCGCTTTTTTCAAAACCCTCCAATTCTGTGTACAACTTTTCATATGATATTCCGTTCTTCATTTGTTCTGCTCCCTTCGTTTGCTGCAACCAATTGTTTCTGCAATTTGATTGCCGTATATAACTTATCTGCTTTTGCAGATTGGTCCCCGGTGGTTTCTGATAAATAAGCTGATACCTGCATATCCGCCAGAAGGAGGTGCGTGTGACATACCGCTGATGCAGGCAGAAGATAGTATAAACCACTCGTATTCAACTGTTTTACTCTCCGAATCCGTTCCTGATTCTGGAACCTTGACTACTTTGATCTTCAGAATAGATTAAAAGATTATAGCTGCAGATGTATTTTACTTGGACGTGTGCAGGACATCCTTTCAAAAAAATACCATATCCGGCCCCCTTTCATATGCAAGATTTATTTATCCCGGAATACTATCCTCTGTGACTGCCATTATACGAAGCCCTAAAAATAATTTCAATGTGTTTCTTGTTTATAAGTCCTGTGAATTTGTTTAAAAGTTGCATTATATGACCTGGATATATGGCAGATTTTACTTTATTATCCGGATGCCGTGCAGCGGGTGCACGAAACCGTGTGAACAGTAGCTAAATAGTACATGTTTCCATATTTTTTATTATATTTTTGCTTTACATATCCACAGATATTGTTTATACTAAGGTTGAGAAAGATATATGGGTTGCCCATTGGGTATATGTAGGCAGAAGAGATCTGCATACATTATAATATATCGATTCAGAAGGATGTGATCATATGAAAATCGAAAAACTAAATGAAAATCAAATTCGTTGCACTTTGACACATGCTGATCTGGCGGCCCGCCACTTAAAACTGAGTGAACTGGCTTATGGTACTGAGAAAGCAAAGTCTCTGTTCCGTGATATGATGCAGCAGGCATCATTTGACTTTGGTTTCGAAGCTGATGATATTCCTCTGATGATTGAGGCCATTCCGGCTTCTGCAGATTCTATCGTACTGATCATCACCAAGGTAGAAGACCCTGAAGAACTGGATACCAGGTTTTCAAAGTTTACTCCTTTTGGCGAATTGGATTCTGCTCATGAGTCTCCTTTCAGTAAGCTGGAGGGAGCGGAAGAATTTCTGGATCTGCTGAATAAAGTCAAAGAAGCGGCGGCGGGAGTAGCCCAGGCTTCAGAAGAAAAGAAAGCTCCGGAGCCTGTACCGGCAAAGCTGTTTTCATTTGAAAATATTGACCGTGTGATACAGGCTGCCCAGCTGATTGCTCAGATGTATAAGGGACGGAATACATTATATCGTGATGCCGGAAATGAAATCTATATTCTGGCGCTTACACAATCCGAACATACCAGCAACGAATTTAATAAAATCTGCAATATGCTTTCAGAATATGGTACTCTGGAGAGAGTTTCCGGTTCTGTGCTGGCATTTTTAGAAGAACATTGTGAAACTGTTATTTCTACAGATGCTGTGCAGAAGTTGACAGAAGTCTAAAAATCTGCTGCAGTGCATGAGCGTTAAAACAACTCCATTCAGGAAAATAATTCCGCCCGCGATTCAGACGAATCCGGGCGGAATTTCATATCTGCTCTTATTATGGACGCAGGCTGTAAAACATTAATTCTTGTCCACATTCTTACGGGAAAAACTATTTTATTTTCCTGCTGCTTTAATGGACGCATTAATCTTTTCTACCAGCAGATCAGCATCAATCCCATGAACCATTGCAGCCTCTGCAAGAGACTCTCCCTGTGCGGACGGGCATCCAAGGCAGTGCATACCGATCTCCATCAAAATAGGTGCGGCTTCCGGAAAAACATTTAACAGTTCTCCTATTGTTGTATCTTTAGAAATCTGTGTCATTTCTCTTATCCTCCTTTAATATTCAATGCTTCTTATTATAATCCCAAATTTATGATTTATCAACCGCAGAAAAAATATTTTTTTAATCCGGCACTAAATTTTCAGAATTGTACAACCTTTAAAATCACTTTTTTGACTACTTAAAAGTCAACATTTTTTTCTCTTTTTTTCGACAAATTTTGAATTTCATCATATCTCACCAAAACATTCGTTCTTTTTCACAGCCGAGTAATTCACATAAAAGGGGTTTTTTAATGTGGATAATGTGGATAACTTTTTCGAAATCTTTAATTTTCCACGTTTTTTGATACTTTCTGTGTGGATAAGTTGAAAACTTCTCTTTTTCTGCATTCGACATTTTTTTACATTTTTGTGCATTTTGTATATCATATATCTACAATTTTCGCATTTTTCGGGCCCTGATCTCTAAAAGGGCCTGTGTAAATTGCAAGTTAATTTTAAATATGTGGACAAAATGCATTTTCTATTGTTATTTTTCCTCTCCATAGATGCAAAAAACAGAATTAAAAGGTATTTTCGAATCCTGCGTATTCTAAAAAGTTTCTTTTATAATAAATAGAGCTCGTCTACAAGAAATTTTTTTCTTCCTCAGACTATTTTTTATTCTTCTATAAAAAAACCAGGAGATAATCTGCAAATATTACAGATTATTTTCCTGGTTTCTATAAATCCGGCGGTCGAAAATTGCCGGATAACAGAAAATATATTCTCTGTTTTTCTACATTCTCTGCGAAAATCAGATATCCTTGCAAGCACGGCTGGCTGGCCCGCTGCTTCGCGGAAAGAAATTTTGATTTCTGCCTGTTTATGCTGCATTTTGGCATTCCTGTCACAGGACACGGCGGATGGTAATGATCGGTGCGTAAGTCGCAGTACAGATTCCAATTCCCTGCGCCTCATTCATCGCGTTCACTATGGTTCCGTCTCCCATATAAAGCCCTACGTGTCCATCATATAATACCAGATCTCCTGGAAGTGCCTGTTCATAACTGACCTCATAACCAACATTTACCATATCATATGTGGTACGCGGCAGTGCGATCCCAAAATTAGCATAAACCGACTGTACAAATCCGGAACAGTCCGCACCATTTGTCAGACTGGTTCCTCCCCATACATAAGGATTTCCAATAAACTGGCAGGCAAAATCGATCACGGCCTGGCCTGCATATTCCTGCGGCTGTGCAGCCTCAGCATCTGATACCTCGGCCGTATCATCTGCCTTTTGTGTCATATCATCATCCGGAAGCCCGTTCTGTGTTCCGTCAGAATCAGGATTGCCCGTTTGTGTTCCGTCAGTCCCATCCGCCAGGGTCTGTCCACCGGCTGCGCCGCCTGTCTGAGCTGCATCGTCTTCAGCCTTGTTCTGCCCGGCTGTATCCTCCGTCTGTGTTCCGTCCGGGTTCTCTGTCCGGGTTCCGCCCGTATTGCCTGTCTGGGTCTGACTTCCGGCTGTTCTGCCGCCTTGATTCCGGCTTCCGGCTGTTCTGTCTGCCTGATTTCCTGTCCTGGATCTTTCATTATCCTGAGGACGGTTCTGCCGACCGCCGGCAGTCTGTATAGCTTCCTGCTCTTCTGCTTCTTCCTGTTCCAGGCGCTCTTCTTCCTCTTCTTTTGACTCTGCATAGGAAAATGTAGTCTCGGCTTCCACATAGTCCCCGCATACCCATCCGTCAAATTCTTCAACCTTCACAGGATACCAGCCATTTTCCGGCTCTCCGGTAATCTCATACTGCTGTCTGAACATTACCTGGGTTAAAATATCATTTTCCGTTCCCTGGCCGCTCCTCACATTGAGAACGTCCGCCAGGACTGTAGCCACATCTGTCTCGTACTCCTTTGCACGTTTCTTCGCTTCTTCTCCTGTATATAACGCATCGGCAGGTACATAGCCTTCCACATTTCCAGATCGGATCTTTGTCCAGTCGCCTTTAAATTCGAGTACGGTAACTGTAGAATCGCTGTAAATCTTACCTGTCCATTCACTTTCTTCATTGGGGGCATCCCTAACGTAGGAAAAATCTTCTACGTTAGAAAATGCCCTGTTTAGATACTCACCCTCACTTGTTGGAATCAAATACAAATCAATGTTGTCTTTTACATTTGTCTCAAGGCACTCTGTCAGCACAGATTCGATTCCTGCGACGGGCACCGGCGACGTACTCTCTGTCTTGCTGTCAGCCGCTTTTACCCGGATCACACTCCCCGGAATCATGATAGCTCCTGCCAGTGCAGAAAGCATCACTTTTCGCCTCACATGTGTTACCTTCATATAAAACCTCCTTAAGAAATCTATGACTTTATCTTTTGTAGGAAGTTCTAAATGTTACACAAATGTTAAATTTTGTTACGATGCTATTGTAGCAGTATATCAATTACATGTCAATATTTTTTACAGACTTTTCATATGCAAAGTCTGACATATTATAACAATTCCTTCTATATTATATACGTTTTCAGCTAATATTTTGTCAGAAAATAAATTGTTACTATTCACAGCCATATAAAAATCAGCAGACAGATTCGTCAAGCACAGCTTGTAAGAAGCTGTTTGATGATTTTTATATGACTGTGAATAGTAACAATAAATTTGAAAATTTTTTTATATATCTATTGACTTTTTTTGAGAAATGATTTATAGTCTTAATTGTAGTAATTATTATTATTATTAAATTCAAAGGAGGATTTTCTTGGCAGCGTTAAAGTACAGCCGACAGCGAGAATCCATCAAGAATTACCTGTTGTCAACCAATGAGCATCCTTCTGCTGATACTGTTTACCAGCATGTGAGGAAGGATTTTCCTAATATCAGCCTCGGAACCGTATATCGGAATCTAAAGCTGCTGACGGAGATCGGGGAGGCAGTCAAGATTTCTTCCCCTGATGGGATTGACAGGTTTGATGGCTTTGTCCAGCCGCACAATCATTTTTTCTGCACATGCTGTAGGCGGATCCTGGATCTGGATCTGGACATGGCAGAGATTACCAGGCTGAATCAATCGGCCGCAGAGAACTTTGACGGCCTGATAGAATCCAGCAACACCATTTTTTATGGGACATGCGGTGACTGCTCTGAAGTGTCACATTCCCGCAGCATATGAACTGCGGTATGCCGCAAGCGGCAAAAAACATTTTCGAAGAAAAGGAGATTTTTAAGGATGAAAAAATTTGTTTGTACAGTATGTGGTTATGTTCATGAGGGAGATTCTGCTCCGGAAAAATGTCCGGTATGCGGCGTTGGCGCTGAGAAGTTCAAAGAGCAGGCAGGCGAGAGAGAGTGGGCTGCTGAGCACGTAGTAGGTGTTGCACAGGGCGTCAGCGAGGATATCATCAAGGATCTGAGAGCGAACTTCGAAGGAGAGTGCTCCGAGGTTGGTATGTATCTGGCAATGGCAAGAGTTGCTCACAGAGAAGGTTATCCGGAGATCGGCTTATACTGGGAAAAGGCTGCATACGAGGAAGCAGAGCATGCTGCTAAGTTTGCGGAACTGTTAGGCGAAGTTGTAACTGACAGCACGAAGAAGAACCTGGAAATGAGAGTTGATGCTGAGAACGGCGCTACAGCTGGTAAGTTTGATCTTGCTAAGAGGGCGAAGGCTGCTAATCTGGATGCTATTCATGATACAGTTCATGAGATGGCCAGAGATGAGGCTAGACACGGAAAAGCATTTGAGGGTCTGTTAAAAAGATACTTTGGCTAATCAAAAAACCGTGTAAAATAAGGCTTTTTAAAAGGGATGAGTGTGTAAATGCTCATTCCTCTTTTTTGATTATTTACATCCTTTTTACGCCCTCATGTGGCATGGCACATAACAAAAGTGGAAACCTATCATTAAAAGTGTCATCAACATTTGTGTCACGGTTAAATAGTTACAATCTCAGTATTTTCAGGGTTTTTGAGATATATTGATTGCTCGTATCACTTCCTTTCGTTTTTAATATGAATATATAGAAAAAGAGATACCGAAGTACCTCTTAATCATCAAGCTATGCAACTTTTGCAGTATAATTGATTACTGAACATTTTTAATAATGATTAGACAGCCATTGCAATCTACAACATGGATTGTGATGGATTCTGTTAAATCATAACTCTTACAATACATACACATTCGTCTTTCCTCATGCTTACGAAATACTCATGTTTCTCTGGGTGTTACGATTTTTCGCCGCTAATCGGAATGCTTTTTCCATTGCAGGCGTGAGTTCAGATGAATCTTCATCAAATACAATTTCTCTCTTTGCCGCTTCTTCTATCTGTTTGATTTGTTCCTTTGTTGGTTTTTGGTTTCTATCCAAAGTAACTGTCCGTATCATAGTAAATGCTCCTATCGTTTGTCTTGCGCTGCTTTTTCCAGATATTTTGTGGCTAAAGTTAGAAGTTGTTCTGCTGTTTGTATCTGTTGTGCTGTGATTTCTTTCGAAGCTATATAAAATGTATCATAATCGCTTGCATGGCGGATTTCTTCTGCTGTTATAATCTTTCTGCCAAGCTCTTTTGGAAAAATTTCTGTATGAATATAGTTTTTATTAAAAAAGGCGATTGTATCTTTGTGTCGTTTAAAAGAAATTCCTTCTTTTGCAAGGACGGCACAAATAGAATGAAAGATACTGTAATAAGCCCTGTTATTTGCGGCGCGGAATTGTTCAGATTCATAGGTCAGCTTTGCGGTATCTAAATCTTCTTTGGCTGTCTGCAAACGATATCTTGCTATATCCATTTGAGTACCAGTGTCTAAAGAATCAGGCTGTTTCATATAATGTTACCCCCTCTTTGTGAACATTTCTATAAAATGGATAGGCAGAAACCCAATATTGGAAATGCTCTATATTCTTTACTATTGGCATAATCCAGATATCATGTTCTACATTATATTGAAAGCCAAGTTCCGATAGAGAATCCAAATAAGAATCTAGCTTTTCATCTGGTAAATCTACCAGAATCATGATATCTATATCAGAATCTTTTGTATAATCTCCACGTGCATAAGAGCCATAAAGAATTACACTTTTTAAATGTGAACCATATATCTTTCGCACTTCCTTCAAATATTGAAGTAATAGTGATTGAACTTTTTGTGGCATGGTTTCCCTCCCCAAATATAATTATAATATTCTATGATTGAAATAGTTTGTCTATTTGTTCTAAATCTTTATCCATTATCGGTACACCATGTTTTTGATAATCTTCTATCTGGTCGCCGTAGGCAGAGAGAATATTTACAAGACTGAATAATATTTTCTCTGATAAATCCTTGCCGCCGCTCTGGTTCTTTAATGTCTGCTTTGGTACATTCATTTGGGCAGATATGGTTACTGGGTTAATGCCTAAATCTTGTATCTCATCTGCCCATTAAGCCAAACTTTTTAACAAGTGTATTAAGTTTTCCGCAAGAACTCCTCGATATCTGACATATCAGGTAGTTGATTCATTCTTCTACATCTCCCCAACATTCATCAAAGCATCATTCAGGGTGAGATTCTAAACATGGAATAAGCTCAAATATTTTATGGTAGATAGCTCTTATATGATCAGGGGTAAAGGATAGTATCTCTTGAAATCATTTTTGATAATTCAAATGTATGTACCATTTTCTTTTTCCTACAAAAGAGTATAGATTAATCATATCACATATCATTGAATAAAGCACGTGTTATTCTGACTAGACAGCTCTGACGCTTAAATTTATTTTTTTCTTCCAGGCTATGAAAATTTCATATCTTCCACAGCCTTTTCTTAGTATTATGGATTCCAGGAAACAGTATTCCCTTGGTTTCCTCTATTCAATTTCCAGCTTCCTTTTGAATCCCCCCTTCCTTCGAGACCTGTCTATTGTAATCGGATCTGTATGTTCTTTTTTATTCCAATGTATTCTTTCAACCTGACAGCCTGAAAGGATTCCAGTATCTTCTGATGCTTTTGTTCCATACTCAGATGCATCCCTTCCCACAATCTTCCCCATGTCTCCATTATCTGTGCAATCATGTGCCCGATCTGGATCAGGTAATAATGGTTTTTGATCCCCTGGTAGTTTTTACTGAACAAGTGCTTCAAATAATATCCCTGATTCTTTTGCGTATTAAACCCTTCATTTTCTATTTTCCAGCGCATCCGCCCCTTCTCCACCAGATCGCATACATTCTTTTTTCTCACCGGCAGACTTGTCAAAAAACAGAACGACTTTTTTTCCTCACGTTCGATTTTGCACATCCCTCTTTTTATGGTCCGTTTCAGTTCCTCACCATACTCCATCAAATTGATTTTACATCCGTTATAGTCAATCTCATTTACATAATCATACCAGTATCGGCCATTTTTTATTTTCGTTTCCTTTCGGTTCTTTTCCAAGTCTTTCAGTTTTCTATATTCCTTTCCTACTGTCGGGATACTTCCCTCCTTAAATCGGATCAGATACTGCCACCGGTATTCCCCGCATTTCCGGAAAAATGGCTCACATGCATACAGGCTGTCCGCACATAGGCAGATATTTAATCTTGGAAACTGCTTCTTCAGCTTTTCCATCAGTCTCACACCTGCTTTCCTTTCGCAGTCCTGCTTGTCCATCTCTTTCCCATCATTTTCCACAAATTCGGTCATAATACTTACTACAATCTTGGGATGCAATACCAACTTTGCCTCCAGGACATAGTAATAATTCTCGCGGTATTCTTCCGGCTTGCCTTTGTGATGGATCCGGTACATGCATTTCGGATCCAGCGGCTTACGGCTGCTGTGTAACTGGGTCCCGTCTAAAATGATCTGCCAGTGTTTCTCTCCAATTCGCGCCCCTTGGAACGCCTTGCTCCGCAGCAGGCGGTACACCAGTTTCCAAATGACTTCCTGCAGAGATTCCGGCTCCAATTTTTCCAGATACCGGTTGATGGTCTCCCAGTAAGGGAGCTCGCGGACGGTTTCTTCCTCTGCGCATAGTTCCCAGATATTTTCAATCATGAGATCCGAATTGAATTCTTCACTTGTTTTTCTCATACTGCTGATGTAAAATATAGAAGAAAGGATACGGGTCATTAGGAGCACGGCAGACGGATAGGTAATATAGCTTTGGTTTCTGGGATCCGGCAGTTTTTTCAGCAGTGGCACCAGATCCGGGAAGTAGTGCCGGATCAGTTTTGAGAGTTCACATGCAAGCCGGAGTTTCTGTAAGTTTTCCCGGGTTTCTTTTCTCGTAACCGCTATTCTCTTTTCATGTAAAAAACCTCCTTCTTTTATGGGTGAAGATATGTTGTTGGGTTAATTACATTATCTCTCATTTTTCCATAAAATGGGAGGTTTTTTTATGATTTCCTACCTTTTTGCGATTTTAGCCAAAGTCATCAGATAATTTATGCATTTCTTCTATTATAATATACACAATACACATAGAACACTCTGGTATTGGGGCCGAAAACCACCCGATTCGGATTTCTTTTTTCCGGAATTGCGCGTCAGACGGATATCTCATTAAAACTTAAAGTACGCCTGATCCGTAAAGAAACTTTTCCATAGATCATTTGGGAATGTCTGACAATCAATGACAGTAGCAGACCATATCCCCTGTTTCGAATGCTATCCTAAATGAAAATGGGGATTCCCTTTATCCAGATGAATGATTTGTCCCATGTTTGATCTCCCTTGCCGGAACAGATGCTTTTTAAGTGAGCAACATATGAAACAGCCCCTGGTGTTTCATGGCTCATCTTTTTGTTCCATCCAACAGCTCTTTTATCCTGAGTGCGAAGAAAAAATTTCCCGCCTCTTTACCAAACCGTCTTAATGTCTTTAAATTACGTATGATTTCAAAACAAAAAATATTTAAGCGTCGGAGCTGCTGACTAGATGTCTGTCAAAACTATTCTGATTTCGTATAGCTGTATTCCATAGACTATCCTGTTTCTTAATAGTAGAATACGTTTTCCCTGCTCTCCCAAACTCACAATATTCATTATAGACTTGCTGTACCGTAACATGCCCTGTCTTGGGTGTTACGAGTTGAGAGTTGCGCTCCTGCTCTATCATTGCTCGCCTTGCTTTTACTGCTGACGTTTTTGTTTTATACGGATTTCCTTGTTCATCAAAATTTCGTTTTCTCTCTACTCGTTTATTGTTTACAACAATTGCATAGCGAAAAGCCCAATATCCATTTTTTAGTTGGTATACTCCTGTGTCATTAAGTTTTGGCATTTTGATAACCTCCTGTGTGTCATGAAAGTGGCACGCATGAAAATTTTCTTTTAATAATGTTTAGCCAAAGTGTCATAAGAAGTCCTTCAAATGCCTTGCCGTGTCTGCCCTGGCTAAGAGAGCTAAGGCTGCGAACATGGATGCTATTCATGATACAGTTCATGAGATGGCCAGAGATGAGGCAAGACATGGAAAAGCTTTCGAGGGTCTGTTAAAGAGATACTTCGGTTAGTCAGAAATGCCGTAAATTCAACATTTTTGAGGATTTAGGCACTTACGAACAATTTCTTGTGCAAAAAGGCAAAATTTTCGAATCGTACTTTTCTGGTTTATCCAGGTTAGGGGTATGTTAGAGCAATCTGACATACCCTTATTTTTGTACAAGCGGTTGTGTCTGGATGTTGGTTTATATTTTTACTTCTCATTTTCTTTGGAAAAACACACACTTTTAAATGTGGGTTTAAAAAAGAGATAAGCATTAACTTATCTCTCTTAGATATTGCAATAAACAAATAGGAATTTATTTATAACTTTCTAATCGGAAAAAACATATAATTCTTCCCTGTCTGTGGACAAGTAAAATCGTGAACTGCTCCTACTAATGGAATAGCATTATCCTCCAAATATTTTATTACCTCTGAAAAGGTAGAATCATTTTCACATTCTATATAAATATATTCATAGCCAGGAATAATCCATTTTGTCCAACCGTTGGGGGCTTCTGCATTCTCGTTGCACTCTACCCCAGCAAGATAAAGTCCTTTGTTGAAATCTTCCCACGGATTGAATGAGTGCGAGAAATCAGACATAGCCCCCCATATACCACTGATATTTCCATTCTCATCTTTCTTAGCCAAATGTTGAACTTCTCCAAAGTGAGAATTTGCATCAACCCATAATCTTTGAATAAAGCCCTCTCCGTCTAAAGTTGAACCCACTTTTCCTATCACAACAAAAGACTCCTTTACACACTTTTTCTTTTTTGTATCTTTTGTAGATACTTTTTGATTTTACATCGGTATTTCCTCCTAGCTGGACTTTTATTTTGCCCGTTTAATACACAAAGCAAAACCTCTTTAATCTCCCCCGGCCTTTCTTTTTTTGACCGGATTGTCTTCTGATTCTAACAGCCTCAGCTTGTCTTTTCTTTTCAGGCGCTTGATGGCGTATTCCCGGCTCATAGCTTCCTCCCTGGTAGCAAATTCTTCAAAATAGGCAAGGACAACCGGTCTTCTGGATTTTGTATATTTTGCGCCTTTTCCTGCATTGTGCTCCCGGACACGCCGCTCCAGATCGTTGGTCCAGCCGGTATACAGGCTGCCGTCACGGCACTTCATGATATATGTATAATTCATTGGTATTTCTCCTTAGATCTGTTACAGGCAGAACCGCGCCCTGTAACTCAGATTTTCCTGACTTTATATGTCAGTATACTGAAATTCATGAAGAAAAACAAGAAACTTATTCCCAGAAGATAAAAAGAAGAACCATTACTGTTCACACCCTCGCCGGGTGCTCACAGCAACGAATCCGGCCTATTGAAAGTTGCCTTACGGCAAGAGGCCGGATTCCAGCCCCAGAACTGTACTGCCTGTGACCGTGCAGCGTAGTGCACGGTCCAGGAGTGAACAGTAACCCTGTCTTTCACAGGTTAACCGGAAAAGTCTGGTTCTTCAAACGGCTATTCTGAATTGCTATAGCAGATTACCCTTCTATAAAATCTAATGGGTTGACCGGAACTTCATCCTTGAGGATCTCAAAATAGAGGTTCGGCCCTTCCATTGAAAAATACTTAGTCGGCTCACTTAAATATCCGACAGTTGCTCCGGTGTCGACATAATCACCAATCTGCACCGGTACTTCTTTCAGCTGCCCATATACAGCGGAATATCCATTTCCCATATCCAGTGTGACGGTCAGGCCTGTCTGTGCGTCCTGCTCCACATTTGTCACGATCCCGGGGGCGGAGGCTGCGATCGTCTCTCCCACCTCGCCGCCGATGATCAGCGCCGGATTGTATTTATACTGTTCCAGTGTGGAAAAGTATACGGTCTGGTCCATGCTGTAATTGATCAGCACCGAACCGCTTGCAGGCCAGTTCAGAATGCTTTCTTCTCCGAACCAGATATCTGCGGTGTAGCCGGATGCAGTTACATCCCCTGTATTGCTCTCTTCTGTTTCCGCTTCAGACGATTCATCCTCAGCCTCTTCTTTTTCATCCTCTTCCTCTTCTGTATCGGATGTATTGCGTTCTGCTTCCGGAAGCACGATGTCGTTTGCCGTCGTTGCTTCACTTTCCTCTTTTGTGAGATTCTCAGTCTGCTCCTCTGCTTCGGCTAACTGCTGTTCCATGCTCTTTTGATAATTGTTGTAGGTAAATGCCCCAACCATTGCGATCACGGATACAAAGCAAAGCACCAGAGCGACTGCCGCGCCCTTTCCTTTTAGGAATGACATCTTTTCATTGTTATTCATTTTCATCACCTCTGGCTTATATTTTTACCAGAAATGTGACGGCTTATTCTATTTTCATCGGATTTCTTAATCTAATTTTTCGGAACTTTCCTGTCCGTGTTCCGGTGCTTCGGACGGCTGCAATTTTTCTTTTACCGGCCCTCCGTCTGTCAATGTGGTGCCCTCGAAGAAAAACTGCAGGATTTCTTCATAGTTTTTCCCTGCCTCTGCCATTTTCTGCGCGGTCCACTGGCTCAAGCCAAGCCCGTGTCCCTTTCCCATGGTCGTGATCTTCAGCTTTCCGTCCGAGTCCTTTATGGAAAATGCGCTCGAAGTAAGAGACAGCGCATCCCGGAACTGGTCGCCGGTACAGACAGTCTCTCCGATCCGCATCTGCTGCACATAGCCTGCAGAATCGTGGGAAATGATCTCAAAATCTGAGAACTGACAGGTTTTATTCGCGTCCTCCTCTGCCACGGCCACAAGGAACGACTGACATTTTGACTGTATGTCTTTGTACTCAAAGGTAGAAATCTGCATTTCATCATCCGCCTCTTTATCCAGCGGGCAGTCCCGCACAGCAAGATACGGGCAGTTATCCACCCCCAGGACTTCCTGGGCGTTCCGGGTCTGACCGTTGCTTGACTGGTGAAACGGTGCAAGCGCATAAGTATCCTGATAAAAAAGAACCTGGTTCTCTGTGTCGCGCATAGCCCGGACCATGTTTTCGTAAAAGGAATCAGCCTCGGATGTGCCTGCTTTTTGTTCCACCTCATGACGGGTCAGATAATCTTCTTCCAGAACTTTTTGCTCCTGGCTCTCCAGTTCCTGGTACAGCTTCGTGCGCAGCAGAACAGCCTGGGTTTTCAAAAGCTCTATTTCCGCATCTGCGGGAATCTCTTTTCCCATAATGCCGATGAAATATTCCTCCCACGGTACCTGCACGATCTCTGTTTCCACTTCCTGATCACTCCCGATGTTTGAAAAGCCAGATGTTTTACTTGTCTCTACCGCATCAGATCTGCTTTCTAACTGAGACAGGCCGGATGAAGCTTTTGGCTTTCTGACATTTACATATACCTCTTCCTTTTTTCCAAGGGATTCAAAATCTTTTCCGTGGACAAATACCGTGACGATATAGGGAAGCAGAAGCATGATCAGACAAAAAGAACCGAATGTTTTGAGCTTCTGCCATGTTGCTCTTTGTCTCATAAAAACAGTCCTCCATATCATATGATGAGCGGTCTCGGAAACTCTTTAAAGCCCATATTTCCGCTCTTTTTCTGTTTTTCTTTTTTATCTCTTCCTCCAAACCTCGGAGAAAATATTTTAATAAATTTCCAAAAAACTATTGACATATACTCCAAAATGTGCGGGCGCGTTTGGTGACCTTATGCGGCAGTCACCAAACGCGCCCCTTGTAGTTAAGAAAATATTCTGTGCCACACCCGCACAGCACTTAAAACTACAAGGAGGATACCCACTATGATTAAATACTGGCAATCCATGCACGACTACCTGCACTTTTTCCACGAATCCAAAGTACATTTTGATTCTTCTGAAAGAACAAGGCTACATACAGAGCTTTGGAAACCCTGGCAGAAACTCCGCTGCTTCGATACCGACAGGGCAATGGAAGTTCTTCTGCCTTTTTATTCCGCCACCGGCAGGCCCGCCAAGAACCAGCCCCAGATCTTAAGGTCCTTCATCCTTTTCTTCTTCCTTTATTCCGAAGGACTCACACCTTCCTCTCTTACTTTATGGGTGGACAGGCTCAAACACGACCGCGTCCTTGCTGCCCTCATCGGTTGTACCACGGATTCCCTGCCCCCGCTCGGTTCCTATTTTGACTTCATGGACCGTCTCTGGGCTGCACCTGAATCTGACCGATACTCCCGTAATAAGCTCCTTCCGGCCTCCTGGAACAACAAAAAACCTGAAAAACCGAAAGGCAAAAAGCAGAAAGCGCAGGAAAGCAAGACCAAAATTACAGAACTCATTGCCAACCGCCTGATGGATGGCCGGGACATTCCTTTTCATTTTGAGCAGCGGCTCCAGCTTCTCTTTTACCATGCCGCCGTTCTCCCTTCCATCGAATGCGGCCTGATCCCAAAGGAACACCTGACTGTTTCCGGCGATGGCACTGCCGTCCATACCCACTCCTGCCCTCGCGGACACCACAGGGAAGACGCGCCCGAAACTCTGCGCCACTTCCCTGACCCGGATGCTTCCTGGGGATGGGACAGCGACCTGGAAAAGTTTTACTTCGGCTATACACTCTTCCAGCTCTCCTGTTATAACAGCGGACTGAAAGCGGACCTCCCTCTCCTCCTTCGCTTTACCAGCGCTAAGAGACATGATTCTGTCAGCTTTCTCGTTGCTTTCCATGAACTGGAAAAACATATGCCCGCTCTTCCCATCGAAAATATCTGCCTCGACTCCGCCATGGACAATTACCCGACTTACCGTCTCCTGAAAAGCAGGAACATCCGGGCGTTTATCGACCTGAACAATCAATGCGGGCGACCTAAGACGATTCCTGATACCATAACCATTGACAGGGACGGAACCCCCATCTGTCAGGAGAAGAAACGCATGGTCCCAAACGGCTATGACAAGTCCAGCGGCTACCTCATGTGGCGGTGCCCTTTCGGGAAAGACCATTGTACAAAATGTAAAAACAGCTGTACTTCTTCTAAATACGGCAGGGTCATCAAGACCAGGCCTGAATGGGATATCCGCCTGTACACAGAGATCCCACGCGGGACAGAAACTTATAAAAGGATTTATAACCAGCGGACGGCAACGGAGCGGATCAACAACAGGATCCTGAATGATTATGGCCTGCACCGCATGATGATCCATACAAAAAAGCATTACTCTTTCATGACCACTATGATTGGCATCTGCATCCATCTGGATGCCCGCTATAAACAGGCACAGGCTGAGGCCTGACTTTTATCTGCTCTTTATGCAAATGCTTTCAAACCTCCGTTTTTCGAAGGTTTAAAAACCATGCCCTTCTTTATCCAGCGTTTCATCCATCCGTCTTTCATTCCCCTCTATATCATTTCTAACACCTCTGCCTTTTTATTGCATCCCTATTTTTCTCAAATGCTTATTGGGTTTCCGAGACCCCTCATGATATGAGGGACTGTCCTAAAATATTCCAATTATATTAAAAATAATTGCCAAATCTATTTTATTCCCGCAAAAACGACATTTGAATCAGTTAATACTAAAACTCTTTATCATCACTTTCCGGTAAAATAAAATTCACAGGGGGTTCCTTTTTTCCTTCGTCTGGCTCTCCGGTATTTTCAGTCTGCGGAGCGAATATATTTTCAGCATTTACGGAATCCTCCTGCATAGCTGGTGCCGCAAAAACATCTCCATTGTTTCCTCCCATCGGCGGGACCGGCGGTTCCGGGGGCGGAACGGGTCCTCGATAATATGTGTCCGGCGGCGGGGACTGCATAAACGGCGGCGGCGTCGGCGGCTCCATTCCCGGATTAAAGGGGTGGTTGCGCATCACGAAAAAGCAGATTGATTCATAGAGCGGAACCAATGTGCTCAATACCGCATGTACAATGGACATATTTTTTGTAGTATAACGCTCGAAAATCTGGTGATTGACCAATACCCCGAGCGACTTATAAACTGCCGTATACCCCAGACTGACCGCTGAAAATATCAAGATCAGAACTACAATTCCCATAACGGCGCCTCCGCTCAGGTTGACCCGCCCATAAGGCCAGAGGGCATTCTGGAAAATCCTGGTGATCGAGCCGAACCCGATAAACCACATGATGACATTTAATAAAGAAGTGATTGCTCCGTAGAGAAACGGCAGAGCTAAAAGCCAGATTCCCGGATTCTGGATGCTTTTATTTTTCAGGCGGATATTGCCGGCCAGTTCTCCGTGAAGGTAGGTCCTTGCAAATGGAACGAACGCCAGCCATGCATAGTCCATACCCTGACGCTTCGCCATCGTATACATTCCGACGCCTATCAATATGTAGCTGAGCAGCGCAAAGATGGCACACACAAGCATTATAATAACAAAAATCATCATAATACCGATCAGCGTTGTCTCCATATAGGGGCTGCCGTAGTCGTAATAATCATTCGTGTCGTAAAAGTTCATCGTTTCCTCCTGTTCTTGAAAACAGTTTATATTCTATCCGAATATTATTATATCAAATTTTGATGCTTTTTCAAGTTAGATCTTGAAAAAGAAAAGCCGCCTCCCGGCAGCTTTTCTGATTTATCTTTTATTCTTCTTCCACTGTCACTTCTACTTTTTTCAGCTTCCAGATATCCTTTACATACTCTTCGATCGTTCTGTCGGATGTGAACTTGCCGCAGCATGCGGTGTTCATCATAGCCATACGTGACCATCTGTGTTCGTCGCGGTATGCTTCTTCCACACGCTTCTGCGCTTCCGCATATGCCCGGAAATCCTTCAGGATGAAATACATGTCAGCCCGCGGTGTGCACTGTGTATTGAGCAGTGAGTTATACAGGTTCTTGTACATGTTGTGGTCGCCGTTGGCGTAAGTGCCGTCCATGAGCTGGTCGATCACGCGCTTCAGTTCCCAATCGCTGAAATAGATATCGATCGGGTTGTAGCCGCCGTGGTTCTCGTAACGGATGACCTCTTCGGACCGCATACCGAAGATAAACGCATTCTCGATGCCCACCTCTTCCACGATCTCTACGTTGGCGCCGTCCATGGTTCCCAGAGTCGGAGCGCCGTTGAGCATAAACTTCATGTTTCCGGTACCGGACGCTTCCTTGGATGCAGTGGAGATCTGTTCGCTGACATCCGCTGCCGCGAAGATCATCTCCGCATTGGATACCCGGTAATCCTCGATAAATACCACCTTGATCTTGCCGTTGATGCTCCGGTCATTGTTGATGACCTCTGCCACGGAGTTGATCAGTTTGATCGTTTCCTTAGCACGCTCATATCCTGCCGCCGCCTTTGCGCCGAAGATAAATGTCCTTGGATAGAAGGACATCTCCGGATGCTCTTTGATCTGGTTATACAGGTACATCACATGGAGGATGTTCAGAAGCTGGCGTTTGTACTCATGCAGCCGCTTCACCTGCACGTCAAAGATAGAGTGCGGATCCACGTCGATCCCGTTGTGCTCTTTGATATATTTTGCCAGACGGACTTTGTTCTGATACTTGATATTCATAAATTCCCGTCTTGCCTGTTCGTCGTTGATCAATGGCTTCAGCCTTGCGATCTGAGACAGATCCGTAATCCAGCTGTCCCCGATCCGGCCGGTGATCCAGTCTGCAAGGAGCGGATTGCCATGAGCCAGGAAACGTCTCTGGGTGATTCCGTTAGTCTTGTTGTTGAACTTCTCCGGCATCATCTCGTAGAAATCCTTCAGCTCCTGGTTCTTCAGGATATCGGTATGAAGCTCTGCCACACCATTTACAGAGAATCCGGAAATAATAGCCATGTTTGCCATGCGTACCTGGCCGTCCCAGAGAATCGCCATCTTTTTCAATTTCTCATCATTTCCCGGATATTTCGCACGTACTTCCTCTACGAAGCGGCGGTCGATCTCCTGGATGATCTGGTAAATACGCGGAAGCAGTCTGGAAAACAGGTCAATGGGCCATTTTTCCAATGCTTCTGCCATGATCGTGTGGTTGGTATACGCACAGGTCTTGCTTGTGATCTCCCATGCATCTTCCCAGTTCAGGTGCTCCTCGTCGATCAAAAGATGCATCAGCTCCGGAACCGCGATGGTCGGATGGGTATCGTTCATCTGGATGACCACCTTCTCCGGAAGCTTGCTCAGGTCTTCGCCGTGCTCTCTCTTGAACTTCGCGATCAAAGCCTGCAGACTTGCGGAAATGAAGAAATACTGCTGTTTCAGACGCAGCTCTTTTCCCGCATAATGGTTGTCGTTAGGGTACAGGACCTCTACGATATTCTTTGCCAGGTTCTCCTGCTCTACCGCCTTGTGATAATCGCCCCGGTCAAAGGAAGCAAGCTGGAAATCTGTGATTGCTTCCGCATCCCAGATGCGCAGGGTATTGACTACGTGGTTGCCGTAACCGACGATAGGCATATCATAAGGCACGGCGCGTACAGACTCAAAGCCCTCCTGGACAAATTTATCCCTTCCTGTCTCAGGATCTTTCTCAAAGCGAACAGTCCCGCCGAAACGAACTTCCTTTGCATATTCCGGCCGGCGCAGTTCAAACGGATAACCTTCCTTGAGCCAGCTATCCGGAGCTTCTACCTGATAGCCGTCGCGGATCTTCTGCTTGAACATGCCGTAGCGGTAACGGATACCGCATCCGTAAGCGGGATAGTTCAAGGTTGCCAGAGAATCCAGGAAACATGCCGCAAGCCTTCCAAGGCCGCCGTTTCCGAGCGCCGGATCCGGCTCCTGGTCTTCGATGACATTGAGGTCCAGTCCCATCTCCTCCAGAGCTTCCTTCACCTCCGGATAGGAAGTCAGATTGATCAGGTTATTGCCCAGGGCACGCCCCATCAGGAACTCCATGGACATATAATACACGGTCTTTACGTCCTTGTTATTCGCATATGTTTCCTGGGTTGCCAGCCAGTCGTCGATGATCTCTTCCTTCACCGCATAGCTGACCGCCTGGAAGATCTGCTGCTGGGACGCCTCTTCAATCTTCTTCCTGTAGAGTGTCTTTACATTATCCTTTACTGCTTCCTTAAATGCTTCCTTGTCAAATCTTTTTCTGCTCATTGGTCTCTTGTTACCTCCCTTATTAGTCTCTCTGCTTATCGTTTCTCTGCCTGCATTCTCCTTCTCATTCTTTCCGAATACCCATTCCAACATGGCCTGTCACCACCCTTTCTGAGTGCTGTGTCCGTATACGATCATACCCCATGTACACCAGGAACAGCCACTCCCGGTGTACCTCTCGCCAGGGCTGCCCATGTGGCTTTACATCTTCCGGACGCCGATTGTAACGTCCTCCCCGTTAATCTTCCAGGCCTTGACATAACCTTCCGGATCTGCCTCCTCGACATGGTCCGCAAGTACATCGCTGCCGATAGATTCCGCATATTTTGCAAATACTGCTTCTGCCTTTTCGCTTCCTTCGTAGGTCACACGGATCTTATCCATCACCTCGAAGTCTGCTTCTTTCCTCATGGTCTGGATCTTGCTGATGATCTCCCGTACAAAGCCTTCCTCTAACAGCTCTTCCGTCAGGTTCGTATCCAGCACGACCGTGATCCCACCGTCATTTTCCGAGACAAAGCCCGGCACCTGCGCGGTCTCGATCAACAGGTCTTCCCGGAACAGGGTGATCTCCTGTCCATCCACGTCCAGCTTCAGGGACCCTTCGGCATTGATCTCATCCATGGCGGCATTTCCGTCCAGAGTATCCAGCGCCTTACGGATTCCTCCTAACATTTTACCATACTTTGGCCCGATTGTCTTTAATTGGGGCTTAAAATTATAAGAAGTAAAATCCCTTACATCCTGGGTAAACTTGATATTCTTTACATTCAGCTCATCCGCCGCGATCTCCTGATAGTATTCCGGCAGTTCAAATTCTGCCTTCACAAACATCTGTCCGATGGGCTGGCGGTTCTTGATATTGGAGGTATTGCGGCACGCCCGTCCCATGACGACCAGCTTCAATACATGCTCCATGTTGCTTTCCAGTTCGGAATCGATATGTGCCTCATCCGCCTTCGGGAAATCGCACAGATGCACGCTCTCCGGCGCTTCCGGATTGATTCCGCATACCAGGTTCCGGTAGATCTGCTCCGTCATGAAGGGGATCAGCGGCGCGGCTGCCTTTGCCACGGTCACAAGGGCGGTATACAAGGTCATATAGGCGTTGACCTTATCCTGTTCCATGCCCTTTGCCCAGAAACGCTCCCGGCTTCTGCGCACATACCAGTTGCTCATGTCTTCTACAAATTCCTGGAGCGCGCGGGCGCTTTCCGGAATCCGGTAATTCTCCAGATTGCTGTCCACGGTCTTTACCAGCGTGTTCAGCTTGGAGAGAAGCCATTTGTCCATTACGGCCAAAGTGTCATAGCCCGGAACTTTGATCTCCCCGGTCACTTCCTTTGACAGACCGTGCTCATAAGGATTGAAGCCGTCAATGTTGGCATACAATACATAAAACGCATAGGTGTTCCAAAGGGTTCCCATGAACTTGCGCTGTCCTTCCATCACAGCCTTTCCGTGGAAACGGTTGGGCAGCCAGGGCGCGCTGTTGACATAGAAATACCAGCGGATCGCGTCTGCGCCGTACTTCTCCAGGGCGTCAAACGGGTCTACCGCGTTTCCCTTGGACTTGCTCATCTTCTGGCCCTTCTCATCCTGGATGTGCCCCAGGACGATGACATTTTCGTAAGGCGCTTTGTTGAAGATCAGCGTGGAGATCGCCAGCAGGGAATAGAACCAGCCGCGTGTCTGGTCCACAGCCTCGGAAATGAACTGGGCCGGGAACTGCTGCTCGAAGATCTCTTTATTTTCAAACGGATAGTGATGCTGTGCAAACGGCATGGACCCGCTGTCGAACCAGCAGTCGATCACTTCCGGCACACGGTGCATCTCTTTGCCGCAGTGCGGACATTTTATCGTAACTTCATCAATGTAGGGGCGGTGCAGCTCGATGTTGTCCGGGCAGTTATCGGACATGGATTTCAGTTCTTCGATGCTTCCGATCGAATGCATGTGCCCGCACTCGCATTCCCAGATATTCAGCGGGGTTCCCCAGTAACGGTTGCGGCTGATACCCCAGTCCTGGACATTTTCCAGCCAGTCCCCGAAACGGCCCTTGCCGATGCTCTCCGGAATCCAGTTGATGGTGTTGTTGTTGGCGATCAGATCGTCTTTTACAGCAGTCATCTTGATGAACCAGGACTCCCGCGCGTAGTAGATCAGCGGGGTGTCGCAGCGCCAGCAGTGGGGATAGCTGTGCTCGAACTTGGGCGCATCGAAGAGAAGTCCTCTTGCATCCAGTTCCTTGAGCACCTCCGGGTCTGCCTTTTTCACAAATAATCCGGCAAAGGGGGTGGATTCCGCCATATTTCCCTTTTCATCTACAAGCTGTACGAACGGCATGTCGTACTTCCGGCATACGTTTGCGTCGTCCTCACCGAAAGCGGGGGCGATGTGTACCACGCCGGTACCGTCTGTCAGCGTCACGTATCCGTCGCAGGTGACATAAAATGCTTTCTTATGCTGGCCTTTGATGCCGTCCGCCGCACACTGGTAGAGTGGTTCGTATTCTTTATATTCCAGGTCTTTTCCGACATAGGTCTCCAGGATCTCATAGGCCGGCTTCCCGTCCTTCGCCAAAGGCCCTAATACCGTGTCCAGCAGGGCTTCCGCCATATAATAGGTATAGCCGTCCGCGCAGGATACCTTTGCATAGGTCTCCTTGGGATTGATACAAAGCCCCAGGTTGGAGGGCAGTGTCCACGGCGTGGTGGTCCATGCCAGGAAATACGCGTCCTCGCCTTTGACTTTGAAGCGGACAATGGCGGAGCGTTCCTTGATATCCTTGTACCCCTGAGCTACTTCCTGTGCGGAAAGCGGGGTTCCGCAGCGCGGGCAGTAGGGCACGATCTTGAAGCCCTTGTACAGAAGGCCCTTGTCCCAGATCTGCTTTAACGCCCACCATTCGGACTCGATGAAGTCATTGTGGTAGGTGACATAGGGATTATCCATATCCGCCCAGAATCCGACGGTGCCGGAGAAATCCTCCCACATGCCTTTATATTTCCAGACGCTTTCTTTACATTTGTCAATGAACGGTTCCAGGCCGTATTCCTCGATCTGCTCTTTGCCGTCCAGGCCCAGAGCCCGCTCCACTTCCAGCTCCACCGGAAGCCCGTGGGTGTCCCAGCCTGCTTTCCTGGGAACCTCGCAGCCCTTCATGGTGCGGTAGCGCGGGATCATGTCCTTGATGACACGGGTCAGCACATGCCCGATGTGGGGCTTGCCGTTGGCCGTCGGAGGCCCGTCATAAAACGTATACATGGGGCTGCCTTCCCGCTCCTTCATGCTCTTGCGGAAAATGTCATTGTCAGCCCAAAATTTTTCGACTTCTTTTTCTCGCTCTACGAAATTCATATCCGTAGATACTTTCTTATACATTGCTTCCCTTCCTTTCTCTCCTCGTATTTACTTGAAATGTGGCGGTCCGGGCTTTTTTCTTCATAAAAATATGGAAATGTTTCTGATAGAAGAACAAAAGTGCGCTTCGCACACTCCCGCGTTGTTACATTCTTAGCAGCGCAGCTTTTGTTCCGCGCGCGTAGCTGCGCATCCCCCGGAGGGTTGTACTTCTATAGGAAAATTCGGAGAAGTTTCCTATAGAAGTACAAAGAGTTTCGCTTGCGAAACTCGCGCCTGCGGCGGTCGCATTGCGACAACTACCTCTAGAATAAAAATGCTCCCGTCCTGTAATAGGACGGAAGCTTATGCTCCGTTAATACCACCTGTTACAACATCTGTTCAGATACGTTGTTCTGACCTTTTTGTCATTTATGGATTCCGGTAACGGCGGAAAACCGTCAGCCCTTACTGTCCGGTACGGAATCCGCATACCGCCTGATACTCTGGATTGCCCTCACCGCATGGGTCTGGACTATCGCGGAATATCGCCGCGGGAAGTGTGCCGGGGTTCGGTTGCTGCAACTCGGGAGTGATCTTCGAAAAGAACTTACTTGTACCGGGCTCTCACCATCTCCGGCTCGCTTGAAGCTTCAGGATCCTTCCTACTGTCTCCGTCATGGTCTTTTATATTCTCAGTTCTTTACCACAGAGATATTATAAGTAGAACCTGCGGATTAGTCAAGGGTTTTTCTCATTTTTCCGATTCCGTCTTTTTCTCTCCTGTGTTCTCTTCCGTCTGCTCATACCTGTACACACGATTACAACGAACAGAACTGCCGCTCCGCCTGCCGCGATCATCTGCCTTGTGGAAAGCCCGCCCAATTTTTTCGGCGTACTTTCTTTGCTCTTCCTTTTGCTGCCGTCCGCAGGCGTCCACTCCAGTTCCTGCTCCTCTCCAAAATAGGACTGGTTCAGTACCACTGCCGCATGTCCGGCCTCTTGTCCCGCATAGGTATATATGATCGTTCCGGCTCTTTCACTGCCGTATACGGCATCATTCTCTCCGCTCCCGTCTGCCGGTGATATATCTGCTTCATCTTGGCCGGAGGACGTATCGCCCGAAGTTTCTCCGGTCCCCGATAAAGCCGCATTGCCAGACATGTCCCCGGCTTCTCCTGCTTCTGGCTGTGCTCCTTCTGTTCCTGGCTGGGCTTCATCCGTGCCTGCGGGAACTGCTCCTTCTGCCGAAACCGGCGCCGTCCCATCCGCACCAGGCTGGACTCCATCCGCCGGCACATCTGCCGGAGCCCCGTCCGTTCCTTCCTCTCCCGGCTGACTCCCGTCCGCGGCCTGCACGTCTGCCGGAGTCTCTGCCGGCGGCGCAGGCGGCGCTGTCAACACCTCGATCCATCTGTCGAAGGAAACATTTCCTGATTCCGTCTCTCCTTCTGCTGCGGAAATCTGGCATTCCAGCTGCGTAAAATCAACCCCCGACGGGAGGACCACATATGCTCCCTCATCCTGGAATGTCTCGATATCACCGGACGTTTCCTTGTCCGCGATCGTCACCTTTGTAAAATTACCAAACGCATAATCCAGCATGGCCCGGGTATCCTCATAGGCCAGGACACCATAATCCGCCATCACCACCGCCGCCAGGCGCATCTGTCCGTTATCAGCCATGGTCACCAGTGTCGTTCCCGACTGATCTGTATATCCAGTCTTCCCGCCCCGGCAAAATTCCGAATAATATTCATTCTCCGGCCAAAGCATCCTGTGATTCTGCCAACAGGTCCGGGGCTCATTTTTCAGGCTGGTCGGTGCAATGGTATACTCCAGCGATCCCATAAAATGGCGGAACGGCTCATACTGGTAAACTGCCGCAGCGATCCGGGCCATGTCATGGGCCGTTGTAAAATGCTGGTCGTCATGCAGTCCGTTGGCATTGACCCAGTGTGAACCCGTACATCCCAGTTCAATGGCCCGCTCATTCATCCGGTCAATGAAGGTCTGGTAAGTACCGCCCATCTTGATTCCCATATTCTCCGCCACTGCGTAGGAGACCTCATTTGCCGAAGCAAGCAGGACCGCATGAAGCGCGTCATTGAGGCTGAGCTGCTCGCCCGCCAGCATTCCGATACTGGCGTCCCCCGGCTCCAGGAAGCTGATGCTGTCCTCGGTAAATGTCACCGTATCGTCAGGTTCCCCTGTCTCCAGCGCCACCAGCGTGGTCAAAAGCTTCGTGATACTGGCCGGAAAATGCTGCTCCTCCGCGGCCTTTGCATACAGAACCGCCCCGCTCTCCATATCCATGACAATAGCTGACGCCGCATAGACCTTCGGTCCCTCCGGCCATCCGGGCAGGTTATTGGAATCGGGTATGATCTCATAAATCGCATTTCTTCTGGCTTCTTCCTCCGCAGCCAGTTCCTCAGGCGTTTTTTCCGGCTGGGAAGCTTCCGCGCCTTCCGCCGCGGCAGCCTCCTGCCCTTCCTCTGCACAAACGTTCAATCCGGGGCAGGCCGCAAGAATTACTGCGGCCATCGCCCCTGCCAGGATCTTTTTTCCTATCATACAGAACCTCCATTTTCTCATACCCGCAGGGACCTGCACTATGGGATGCCCTGTGGGTGCACAGACACTCTGCCGCCGGCAGCTTTTTATTTTTCTCTCATCATACTCTGTATCTCGATCTCCGTCTCGCCCATTCCGATGACATCATCTCTCTGGAGCAGTACGGGCTGGGTCACCCGCTTGCCATTGAGGTAGGTTCCGTTGCGTGAACCCATGTCTTTCAGATACAGCCTGTCCTCTTTCTGGATGAGCGCGCAGTGCAGCTTTGACACCCTGGGATCGTCCCCGATGGACATAAACTTTTCAAACTGTGGAACACTCCGCCCTCTTCCGATTCCGAGATTTTCGTAAAAAACAAATGTAGATTTCTGCCACGTGGTCAGGTTCTCCAAAGACAATTTCCAGAGCTTTTTCCCCGATGGACGATTCTCGCCCGGACGGTCAGGGCCTTCCCCTGCCTGAACGCCTTCCCGGCGGCCTCTGCCTTGTCCTACGATCAGCGGGCCCTCTTCATGTACCGGCTCCTCCTGCTCATGATGTGGCTCGTGCGTTCGGCGGGGCGCTTCCTCTGCTTCATCATCGTATCCATCATAATAATCTTCTTCATCGTCGTCCTCATAATCCTCCCCGTCATCCTGCCGGTTTTTCACCAGGGCCGTGATGATGATCAGAATTAAAATTACCGCGACGGCGATCAATATTCCCATTATAACCAGATACTGCATATGTATTCACTCCTTTTGTATATAGACAGCATCCAAACAGCGTAAGCATTTGAATTACTTTTTATCATCTGTACTGCGCTTCTTATCGTACTATATTTTTCCGATTCAGGCAAGCATGTAATAGGAAAAAGAAGGATTCTTTGTTACTGTTCGTTACTGTTCACACGGCGTCGTGCACCCTGCTGCACGGCGTCCGGCCAATAAAGTAACATTTGCCATCATATCCAGCCCGTCTACACTCCGTTCCGGTCCGTCCTAAACAAGCGTCGCTGGCGCTTAGGACCGCCAAAGGCGACTTAAAATGGGCTGGATACTGTTACTGGAGCACCCAAAGGGTGTGAACAGTAACTACTGTTCACGGCAACGAAAGCCGCCGGGCATCCCGATGCAGGACAAACCTGCACCTCCGCCCGGCGGCTTTCATCTCACTGGCTGCAGAAAGTCTGCCGCTGTCAGTGTACTAAATCAGAATATACTTCAAAACAAACAGCACTGCGAGCACATACATCAGCACGCTGATCTTCTTCTCCTTTGCACGTCCTGTCAGCAGGTTGATCACTACATAAGAGATCACTCCCATTGCGATTCCTTCGGAAATGCTGTACATAAACGGCATTGCGATCATACTGATATAGCAGGGAAGCGCCTCCGTATAATCCGCAAAATCTATTTTCGTGATCGATGTGATCATCAAAAATCCAACTACGACCAATGCCGGAGCTGTCGCAAAGGATGGGATCGCCAGAAAGATCGGAGACAGGAACAGCGCCAATCCAAACAGCGCGGCCGATACCACTGCCGTAAGTCCGGTCCGTCCTCCCTCGGCAACACCGGAAGCACTCTCTACAAAGGTCGTTGTTGTAGAAGTACCGAATACCGCGCCCAGGGAAGTTCCCACTGCGTCAGACATCAGAGCGCCTTTGATCTTCGGAAGCTTTCCGTCCTTATCCAGCATATCCGCCTTGGATGCCACACCGATCAAAGTTCCCAGAGTATCAAACATATCTACAAATAAAAATGCAAACATAATGGTCAGGAAATTCAGGGACAGTATCCCGCTGAAATCCATTTTAAAGAAGGTCGGCGCCAAACTCGGGATTCCGAGGCCTGAGCTGAAATCCGGCAGTACGCTGAACATGCCCAGCTCCGGATCCGGCCGGTAAAGGCCTGTCAGTTCACAGATGATTCCCAGGATCCAGGTGCCCAGGATTCCCCACAGGATATTGCCCTTTACATTTTTCACGACCAGCACTGCCGTAAGCAGGATTCCGATGAGAGCCAGCAGGACCGTGATCCCTTCTGACAGAAATGTTCCGGCCTCAATAGATCCTTTGAAAGAATACACAGATACCAGGGTCGTGCTGTCCACCACGATCTTCGCGTTCTGCAGTCCGATAAACGCGATAAACAGGCCGATGCCTACAGATACCGCATGCTTCAGGTTCATGGGGATCGCATTGAAAATAGCTTCCCGCACATTGGTCAGTGACAACGCGATGAAAATAAGCCCTTCTACAAATACTGCAGCCAGCGCCATCTGCCAGGTATATCCCATCTGCAGGACTACCGTATATGCAAAATACGCGTTCAGCCCCATGCCGGGCGCCAGTACGAATGGATAATTTGCAAAAGCCGCCATCAAAAGCGTTGCCACAAGGGATGCCAAAGCTGTCGCCGTGAATACGGCCCCCGCGTCCATTCCGGATGCACTCAGGATATTGGGGTTGACCGCCAGGATATATGCCATCGTCATAAATGTCGTAACGCCCGCAATGACCTCCGTCTTTACATCCGTATGATTCTCCGACAAATGAAAGACCTTTTCCAAAAAGCCCTGATTGTTATTGTTCTCCATAGTTCATTCCTCCTGTTCTTTCGTGTCTTGTGATCTAGTCGAATCAGCTCCTTAAGGCTCCTCCATTTCCAAAAAATCTCCCACCCCCCATTAAAAACTTCATGCATAACCTTATCTGAAAAAATGTAACGGTTCTGAACAGTCGGCCGCAGGCCCGTCCGCTGTTTGGGATCGTTATAAAAAAAACAAAAACTACCGCCGTTCTCTCAAAGCTTCATATCGGTCCAACCTGGTTTTCCTGCAACACGAACTGCATACCCAGATCCGTTCACGATATGAAAACTTATAGTTAACTATTACGGTAGTTAGTAGAAACATCCGACCAATCTCGGATATATATAAGCTTTCAAATACTTATGCATTAAATTTTTATTATTTTTATTTTCTGTTAATAATATCTTACCATAACCCACAATTTTGTGTCAATCTAATTTTTATTTTTGTGCATATTCAACAACGCCCGAAGCTCCTGTTCAGTTACTGTTCACACCCCTTGGGTGCTCCAGTAACAGTATCCAGCCCATTTTAAGCCGCGCATATGGAAACCTGCTTCTTGTCGCTGTCAAATGACCTGAAGACGAAAGAACATCATAAAACCGGCCATGCAGTCTCATCCATGCATGGCCGGTTATCTTAGAACTTCCTACAACCTCTTACAATCTCTTCAACAATGCTTCTCTTTCTTCTTCATAACCTGGTTTTCCGAGCAGCGCGAACATGTTCCGCTTGTAGCTCTCCACGCCCGGCTGGTTGAACGGATTCACGCCGAGTAAGTATCCGCTCACACCGCAGGCAAACTCAAAGAAGTAGAACAACTGTCCCAGATAAAATGCGTTCTGCTCCGGAATCTTGACCATGAGGTTCGGAACATTGCCGTCTGTGTGGGCAAGAATGGTTCCGTTCATGGCGCTCTTATTTATAAAATCAACGGTCTTTCCCTTCAGATAATTGAGGCCGTCCAGATCGACCGGTTCCTCGTTCATCACGATCTCCGCCCTGGATTTTTCTACATTTAATACGGTCTCAAACAGGATCCTGTTGCCGTCCTGGATAAACTGTCCCATGGAGTGCAGGTCTGTCGTCAGGTCAACAGATGCCGGGAAGATTCCCTTCTGGTCCTTGCCCTCGCTCTCTCCATAGAGCTGCTTCCACCACTCTGATACATAATGCAGGCTTGGCTCATAGTTCGCCAGAACTTCTACTGTTTTTCCTTTACGAAGGAGGATGTTGCGGACTGCCGCGTACTGCATTGCATCATTTTCTGCGAAATCATTTTCCAAAGCGGCCTTTCTTCCTGCTGCCGCGCCTTCCATCAGTTCGGTAATGTCCACGCCGCTGACTGCGATGGGGAGCAGGCCGACTGCCGTCAGTACGGAGAAACGTCCGCCTACGTCGTCCGGCACGACAAAGGATTCATAGCCTTCTTCGGTGGCAAGATTTTTCAAAGCTCCTCTTGCTTTATCCGTCGTAGCATAAATTCTCTTTGAAGCCTCTTCCTTTCCATATTTCTTTTCCAGAATCTCTTTAAATACACGGAAGGCGATCGCCGGCTCTGTCGTTGTTCCCGACTTGGATATCATATTGATGGAGAAATCTCTGTCTCCCACAACTTCGATCAGGTCACTGATGTAGGTACTGCTGATGCTGTTTCCAACGAAATAAATCTCCGGAGATTTTCTGACGTCTTTGGAAACTACATTTGCAAAGGAATGTCCCAAAAATTCGATCGCAGCCCTTGCCCCAAGGTAGGAACCGCCGATTCCGATCACCAGAAGCACTTCGGAATCTTCACGGATCTTGTCCGCTGCTTTCTGAATACGGGCAAATTCTTCCTTGTCATAGTCTACCGGGAGGTCTACCCAGCCTACGAAATCATTCCCCGCGCCGCTCTTGGATACAAGCTTGTCCTTCGCCTGTGCCGCGAGCTCGCTCATATACTGCATCTCATGTTCCTGAATAAAACCTGTTGCCTTTGAGTAATCAAATGTCACTTTGTTAGCCATCGTTAACCTTCCTTTCTGCTTATGTACTCCGAGGTATTCCTGACCGGGGCCTGTGGAAATGCACGGGGCAGGAATCCATTGGTACTGTTTACTGTACATATTTTACCAAATATAGCCGTTTTATGCAAGAAATTCTTCCAGTATCTGGCGGATGGCTTCTTCCTTCAGGGTGGATTCCTCACGATCCGATAATTCCGGATTTCCTTTCATGGTACGGCGGATGACCTGCCTTGCGGCATCGCCTTTTTTACGGTTTTTATGTCTTGACCTGTCGTATTCCCTCAGGTCATCCCCTTCTCTATAAGATGCGTCCAGCTCCGAATATTCAGCCGGCCGGCGGGACATGTCCCCATTCCCCCGGATCATATCGGGATGCCCGGCAGGTCCTTCTGCTTCCTCCGGTAAGGGCGGGCCTTCCAGGACTTCTTCGTATTCTGTGGTGTCCTCGATCATTCTCTGCACCACATCCTGGAATCTGCCGGGAATCCGTCTCATCTGGGTCGTGCCCGAAGCCCCGGAAGCGTTCACCCCCCTTCCGGCAGCCGCTCCATATGCCGGAGACGGAGCGCCTTCTTTCGATGCCGTGCTTCCATAGCTGGATACGGACTGTCCTTTCTTTGCTGTTTCTTCATAGTCGAAAACGGATTGGCTCTTCGCTGCTCTTTCATAGGCAAACGCAGACTGATCGTCCGGCTCGGGATCTTCGTAATCGGAAGCTTCCTCCGGCCTCAGTGCAGTTATATTTCCGTACACCGGAGCCGTTTCCTGGGCGGAGTCCGATTCTTCTTCATAGATACCGGCGACGCGTGCCAGCTCCTCTGCGCTCTCATAGAGAGGAGCCGTGTCTCCGGATACACCGGTCCTGGCTCTGCGGGGTTCACCTTCGATACTGATGGACAAGCCTGGAGCCTCCTGGTCTTCCCTGGACTGGGCAGGCTGCTTTGCGTGAGCTTCGGCCCGTCCGCCAACGGGATTTTTTTTTCCTTTTAGAAATCCTGTTCCTGCGGCAGTCTCTTTTCCGTCATAGGCCCTTCCATCGGAATCCCTGCCATTTGCACGGAGCGCCTGAGAGGTCTCCGGCTGGATGATATTGATCTGGTCCTTCTCGGACTGGCGGGCTTTGCGGCGGCGCATGGCGCAGACATTTTCCAGATAATCCACCATGTAGTTTTTGGCCGCCTCGATCTTGTACTGCTCGTCCGAGATCTGGCTGATAACAAACAAAAGGACCATTTCCGCCGCCCCGAGACTGATATAGCGATACATCTGCTCACAAAACCCACTTTCCATATACCAGATGATCCCTCCGAATGCAGCCAGGATACCGGAAAACCAGATCGACTGCACTTCAAGCTGTCTCCATGTGTGGATCCGCAGCAGGAATCCTCTGTATTCATATATGTATTTCTCCACAAATGCTTCCGCATTTTCTACCCGGTCGTGCAGCATCAGCGCGTGCTCGTATTTCGCCCGCACCAGCTTTATCAGTTTGTGTGTACTCTTGGACATATTGCCCGCCGCCCTGACCAGACGGCGAAGAGTAATCTGGTTGACTGCCTTTGACAGCACCCCGACGGCGCCTACCGCTATCATCAAATAGTAAACGATGTTGGTGTCCGTCACTACCTCATTAAACATAACGAAGCCCTCCTCTATTCATTTTATATATAGTACACATCCGTACACCGGGTGTCTTTTTCCTCAGCAGGCACCGCAGCTGCTGAACTTGGCTGATCGGAATCTCTGCGGCATCTCCGCGGGACAGCTTCCTGGTCCGGAACATGTCCCCGCGGGTATCCCATGATGGCCGTCCGGCTGTTTCATAAGAATTGCGTCCGCTTCCGTCTGCCGGTCTGTGCCTTTTGGGAAATATGCATCCAATCACATGCCGGTTTGTGTTTGACCCTATTATAGCGCTACTTTTGCCGTCCTGCCTTAAAAAACGTTCTACATAATTCTACATTCGGACGGTGCGGCGGAAAAATCTATTTTTATTCTCAAATTAAGAAAAACGCCCGTAAATCAGGCGTTTTCTAATCAACTTGAATGTTTCTAAGGAGGATTCTCAACCTGAGAAAGCAGGGTATTCTCAACTTCATGTTCCTCCCGGATGCTGTCGGATCGTGTCGAACGATTATTTTTAAATCAGCATAGATTTGCAAAATTGATGCGGTCTCGCTCCTGAGCCTGTCTGCCTTATCCTTCTGCCAGCATGACCCTGCATCTCTTTTTATAACACGCAATCCCGTATTTCACAATATGCTCCGCTCCGTTGTCCAGAAGCTCCTCTTCATATCTGGTATATTCTATTTGTTTCAGCGCTTCTTTACACGCGCCATCCAGATTACCGTCATGCGCATATTTCACCTCTATAATAATCCCCATATCTCCGGTATCCGGTTCTACAAGAATGTCCGCATATCCTTCACCCATTTCCCGGTTAGAAGAAACGCCCCATCTGCTCTTTACTCCCAAAATTCCAATCAGAATACCGTGATAAAAGCAGACACTTGGGGACTGTCCTTTAGTCCCCTTAGTGGTCGCTTTCCCTGTGGGAAAGTTTTCTTTCATAACCTTTCTTATGGAAGTGTCACGGATGCTGATAGTTTTCTTTAAATACTCAGTAAAGAGCTTCTCTACTCCGTCTGCATCTTTATTTTGCAGTGCAGCGCAGAAACGCTTCAAAGTCTCCCCGTCTTCTTTGACGTTCTCTTTAAAAAGCTCCATAATCTGCGTCACGAAAATATCCCGGATCTCCAGATTCGGAATTGCCAGCCTGAACTGTCTTCCTTCCGCTTTTCCTCTCTTTGTCAGATAGCCGGTCATAAAAAGCAGGCTCCAGATATGGCCGATCGTTTCATACATTTCCGGATACGTAAGCTCCTGGTAGATTTCCTTCGTGATCACTTCGCCTGCTACCAAATGCTCGATCTCCCGCTTTGTTGCGGCATCTGCAGATTCCTGAATAAACCTTTTCACCGCATTGTTGCTGCTGGTATTGATCCAGTAATTCTCCGGCTGTATGGATGGTTCGTTTCTGATTCTGTCACAATGGTTCAGCACGTCCCATGGACAGTATACATCCACATTTCCAAACTGATAACCGTCATACCATTCCTTCACAGCATCATAGTGATCCGCCGCGTCATAGTATTCCAAAAGGGCTTTTACTTCTCTGTCCGTAAAACCGAAATATTCGTCAAAACGTTCGTCTGCAATCGTCAGCACTTTCAGATTATTCAGTCCTGTAAATATACTTTCTTTTGAAATCCGCAGGCATCCGGTCAGCACCGCAAACCGCAGGCTGCTATTCCCGCGAAGCAACGAGCCAAGTAGCCATGCTTGCATGGATATTTGGCGACTGCCGCGAGGGTCAAAGACCCCGCAGCTTGCTGCGCTGGAATTTTGATGCCCCGTCAGCTTGCTGCGGGGTCTTTGACTGGTCTTAAGGGCTTTTCCAAGCAAATTGCGGATGAGGGATATCATCTGCTCGTAGTACCCATACTCAAACGCCTTTGCCAAAGGAACATCGTACTCATCAATCAGCAAAATTACTTTTGAACCATAATGCTTCTCCAACATTCCGGACAGCTTTTTCAGGCTGCCGCAAAATCTGGCTTCGCTCATATTATCGTCCAGAAGCTTTCGATATTCCGCTTTATCACGTTCATTCAGATGTTCGCTTTCTAAAAGAAAGAAAAACTTTTCAGCCGTTTCGGTCATAGTCTGAATGGCCATCTGAAATGCCATTTCATAAGACAGCGAACTGATTTCTTTCAGTGAAAGAGAAATCACCGGATACTTTCCCATGTATTCCTCACAAAGCGCAGTTTCCTTCAGAATATCCAGATGATCAAAAATACGTTTATCCCCTTCTGGTGAAAAGAAGTTTTCCAACATACTCATATTCAGAGATTTTCCGAACCTCCGGGGTCGGGTAAACAGGTTTACCGCGTCCCAATTATGAAGCAGCTCTGAAATGAATCTTGTTTTATCCACATAGTAAAAATCTTCTTTTATGATATCTTCAAAGTTTTCAATCCCAATGGGAAGTTTCTTTTTCAGCGTTTCCACCTCTTTTCACGCCCCTTTCATCATCCATACGCACTCTTCCTGCTCCGGATTCCTTTTCATTATAACAATGAAACAGCACCATTTCCACTAAATCTTCACGTTTTGCCAGCCGCACTTTTCCATCCTACTTCATCATGTCCACAATCAGCTTCATAGTTTCCATAGAAACCCTTCCTCTCAAAGAATACTCGATTCCATCTGCTCCAGTTCCCTATCAATCATATCCTTCATATTAATATCTATATCCTGCCTGCAATGAATATGCTTGCTTCCATTGCGGCAGAATGATATACTTTTTGATAGACAAAAGCACGGAGGTGTTGGAAGCATGGGAATGTATCTAAATCCTGGAAACATTGGATTTGAAGAGATAAGAAACAGCCGGTATGTGGATAAGTCCGGCATGATCAGCCTGGTCAACCGCGTGATCGGGACAAAACAAAAGCTCATCTGTATCAGCAGGCCCCGGAGATTTGGCAAATCTTTTGCCGCTCAAATGCTGTGCGCCTATTATGATAAAACCTGTGACTCCAGAGCGTTATTCCATGACCTCATGATTGCAGAAGATCCAAAGATGAATGCCAGTTATGAGCAGCATTTAAACAAATATAACGTAATCTATCTGGATATGACGTATATAAAGCCATTTACCGATGGCTTTCGAAATACGGTTTCCTATCTCAGTGAAAAAATCATGGAAGAATTGGCCGAGGCTTACCCTGCTCTGAAAACAAGCAATGAACTTCCTTCCACCATGCTCCGTACCGTGGAACTTACCGGGCATAAGTTTATCATGATCATTGACGAATGGGATGCCCCTATCCGTGAGACACCGGAAATCCGGAACGAATATCTGGAATTTCTGCGCACCTTGTTCAAGGGCAGCGGCTCCACATCCAGAATTTTCGCGGCCGCTTATATGA
Source organism: Lachnospiraceae bacterium M18-1 (assembly GCA_000403295.2). Classification (GTDB taxonomy): domain Bacteria; phylum Bacillota; class Clostridia; order Lachnospirales; family Lachnospiraceae; genus Schaedlerella. The sequence continues at coordinate 653,122 of KE159611.1, forward strand.
CAGGTATCCTTCCGATCAAAAAGGATGGAGCGCAGTCGGCAATCTCAGATTTTCAGGAGTATTCCATGGTTTTCCCCGGAGAGTTTGCAAGATATGTGGGATTTACAGAAAGCGAAATCGGCCAGCTCTGCCAGGAATACGATTGTAATTTTTCCGAAATGAAACATTGGTATGACGGATATACGCTGAATGGAGCCGGTTCCGTCTACAATCCCAATTCGGTAATGAAAGCCGTGTATAACCGCCGGTTTCATTCCTACTGGACTGAGACCTCTGCCGCCGAGAGCCTGATGGGATACATTGGTCTGAATTTTGACGGCCTGTCCAAGACCATCGCCCGGCTTCTGGGCGGCGTTGAAGTCGGCGTAGATACCAATGGTTTCTCCAATGATCTGATCACTTTCCGTAACCGGGATGACGTCCTGACGCTGCTGATCCATCTGGGCTATCTTTCTTATAATGAAGAAACCCAGACAGCACGCATCCCGAATGAAGAAATCCGGCTGGAATTTTTCAGGGCTGTCCGAAAACGGCAGTGGACGGACACACACCTGTAAGATCGAAAGAGTCCGACTCGAGTGAGCGGCCGCCTCTAATAGCGGTCATTTTGAAAATGGAGGGGCAATCAGCATCGCCCCTCCATTTTCAAACGCTGCACGCGCTTTTCCAGCCTATGTCAGCCCAGCCCCAGTACAAATCCAATCAGCCGCACCACACCGGCCGCCGCCCATGCAACCGCACACTGGCCCAGCACCACACCGGCCGCCCATTTTCCGCCCAGTTCCCGCTTCACCGATGCGATGGCCGCCACACAGGGCGTATACAGCAGGCAGAACACCAGCAGGCTGGCGGCGGCGAGGGGCGTCAGAGCCCCGGCAATGGCTTCCGTAGAACCGAACAGCACGGACAGGGTCGCAACCACACTTTCCTTGGCCATAAATCCAGTAATCAATGCAGTGGAGATCCGCCAGTCCCCGATTCCCAGCGGACGCAGCACCGGCGCAAGAAGGCCGGCCAGCGCCGCCAGCATACTGTCGTGGGAATTATCTACGATATTCAGTCCAAAATCAAAGGTCTGCAAAAACCAGATCACAATCGTCGCTATAAAAATCACCGTGAAAGCCCTCTGCAGGAAGTCCTTTGCCTTGTCCCACAGGAGATGCCCCACATTTTTCATCCCCGGCATCCGGTAATTGGGCAGCTCCATGACAAAGGGCACCGGCTCCCCTTTGAACATCGTTTTTTTCAGCAGAAGCGCGGACACGATCCCAAGCAGGATACCCAGCACATACAGCCCGATCATCACCAGCGCCGCATGCTCCGGAAAAAACACCGCGGTAAAAAATCCATAGATCGGCAGTTTTGCCGAGCAGCTCATAAACGGCGTCAGCAAGATCGTCATCTTCCGATCCCGCTCCGACGGCAGGGTTCTGGTCGCCATGACCCCGGGCACCGTACAGCCGAAGCCCACCAGCATAGGGACGATGCTCCGCCCGGAGAGCCCCATTTTCCGCAGCAGCTTGTCCATCACAAAGGCCACCCTGGCGATGTAGCCGCTGTCCTCCATCATAGAAAGGAAGAAAAACAGGATCACGATGATCGGCAGGAAGCTGAGCACGCTGCCCACCCCGTTGAAAATCCCGTCAATGATGAGGGAATGCAGCACCTCGTTCACATCCGCCGCCGTAAGCGCGCTTTCCGCCAGTTCCGCCAGCCAGGTGATCCCCTGATCCAGCATGTCCTGCAGCCATGCGCCGATGACGTTGAAGGTGAGCCAGAACACCAGCCCCATAATCCCGATAAATACCGGCAGCGCCGTATATTTTCCTGTCAGCACCCGGTCAAGCTTCGCGCTCCGGGCGTGCTCCTTACTCTCCCGGGGCTTGATCACCGTAGCGTCGCAAACCTCCTGGATGAAGGAAAACCGCATATCCGCAATGGCCGCCGCCCGATCCATTCCGCTCTCCTTCTCCATCTGGCAGATGATGTGCTCCAGCATTTCCTTCTCATTCTGATCCAGTCCCAGACTGTCCTGAATCTGGGCATCCCCCTCCGCCAGCTTGCTCGCCGCGAAACGAACCGGAATCTCTGCCTGCCGGGCATGATCCTCGATCAGATGCATGATCCCGTGCAGGCATCTGTGGACTGCCCCGCCCCGCTGACCTTCCCGGCAGAAGTCGATCCTGCCCGGGCGTTCCTGGTATTTTGCCACATGAAGGGCATGGTTCACCAGCTCGTCGGTTCCTTCATTCTTGACCGCCGACACCGGCACCACCGAGATTCCCAGCATGGCCTCCATCTCGTTGATCTGGATGGAGCCGCCGTTTCCCCGAACCTCGTCCATCATATTCAAAGCCAGTACAATGGGAATATCCAGTTCCATAAGCTGCATGGTCAGGTACAGGTTGCGCTCAATGTTGGTGGCATCTACTATATTGATAATCCCCTTGGGATGTTCCTTCAGCACAAATTCCCGGGTCACCATCTCCTCGCCGGAATAAGGCGACATGGAATAAATGCCCGGCAAATCCGTGATCAGCGTATTGCAGTGCCCCTTGATCACCCCGTCCTTCCGATCCACCGTCACCCCCGGAAAATTGCCCACATGCTGGTTGGAGCCTGTAAGCTGGTTGAAAAGCGTGGTCTTCCCGCAGTTCTGGTTGCCCGCCAGCGCAAAGGTCAGAAGCGCGCTGTCCGGCAGCGGATGCTCCGTCCCCTTCTCATGGTATCGCCCGCCTTCACCCAGGCCGGGATGCTCGATACGCGGCTTCTTGCGGGTTCTCTCCTCTGTCTCCGGCTCCTGGTCCCGGACGTCCCGGATCTCTATTTTTTCCGCGTCCGCCAGGCGCAGCGTCAGCTCGTACCCGTGAATCATAAACTCCATCGGATCGCCCAGCGGGGCATACTTGATCAGTACAATCTCTGTCCCCGGAATGACCCCCATATCCAAAAAATGCTGTCTCAGCGCACCCTCACCGCCTACCGTGGTGATGGTCGCCTTTTTGCCGATCGGCAGTTCCTTCAATGTCATAATCTCTTCTGTCCCTCTCTCGCCGCCGTCCGCGGCCTTGCCGTAAACTGCAGCACTCTCTCTGTTCGGTAACTGTTTCTGCTGTCTTAGTATAACATGCCGTAAACGGAGTGTAAAGGAACTCACCTTTCCAGCAGGAAATCAATCAGATTTTTATGGATGATCCCGTCCCTGCTAAGCGGCACTTTATCCATGGACACCACATATTTCGGATAATTGTCCTCAATCACGCGGTACGCCCCAAATTCCCGCTCGACCGCCGACTCATCCGCCAGATAATAGGCTGCCTGGACATAGATCTTCTCCTGCCCCTGCTGGGCGATAAAATCCACCTCGCCGCGGTACGTCTTGCCCACATAGACCTTATAACCCCTTGTGATCAGCTCATTGTAGCAAATGGTTTCCACAATGTAATTGTATTCGTCCTTTACACGGTTCTTTTTCAGATAGAAAAATCCCAGGTCGCATACATAGACCTTTTCCTCAAACGCAAGCTGTTTTTTTCCGCGGATGTCGTACCTCGGAATCTTGTCGCAGATACAGGCTTCCTCCACATATTTGATGTAATCGTACACCGTCGGCGCCGACACCTTTTGATGCTTATCGGAAATCGCTTCGGAGATCTTATTGCCGGATACCGTGACAGAAGAATTACCCACCAGATAATCCAGCACCCGCTCCAACGCCTGCGGGGACGTGACCTTGTTGCGCATCACGATATCCTTGAGTACAACGGAATCGTAGATATTGGACAGAAGAATCTCCTTGCTGCGCTCCTCTTTCTCCTTGCAGACAAGTGGAAAACCGCCCCACTTCATATACTCTGCCAGAAGCTGGTCATAATCCGACCGGTCTTCATGAAACTGGCAGAACTCTTTAAAATTGAAAGGCAGTATCCGGAATGAAACCGTCCGTCCGCTCAAATGCGTCGCCAGCTCCCCGGAAAGCAATCGGGAATTGGAACCCGTTATGAAGATGCTGACATCATGCGTCGCCCGGAACGAATTGACCACCAGCTCAAATTCGTCCACATTTTGGATCTCGTCAAAAAACAGGTAATATTTTTCCTGACGGGTCAGCTTTGACTCAACATATTCATAAAATGCGCCCGGCTCGCAGTACGCCTTAAACTTATAATCCTCAAAATTCAGATACAGGATGCGTTCCTCGGGCACCTGGGCATCCCTCACCTCATCGATGATCTGCCGCAGCAGAGTCGATTTGCCGCAGCGGCGGATTCCGGTAATGACTTTCACCATCTCCGACTCATAAAATGGCCGGATCTCTTTCAGATATAATTCCCTTTTTACCATTTTCACCGCCTCCTCGTGTTGTAATCAATTTCCATGCCCTTGTGTATACTTTGTTATTAATTTATACTATCATATTTTCCCTTTATCCGCAATAGAATTAAATACATTTAATTCTATATTCCTTTTTGTGTTTTTGTTAATTTTATTTAATACCATACTTATTTTCTTGTATCTATAAAAATCATTTAATTCTATCATACCCATTTTCCCAAAAATAATTCCAGCTGTGCGGATTACTGATCCGACAGGCCGTTTGCATTGCAGTAAACTGCATACAAATGGCCTGTCGAACCGCAGCCGTACATCTGGAATTATTTATTAAAAAACATCACTCCGCCACTTCGATCACCGGATCCACAACCTCCTGTGTCAGCACATTGATGAATCCCACATCCGTGATCGCATACACCGGAATCGCCGCAAGGCAGATAAAAGAAAGGAACATAAACGGGATCGAGATCGGACAGCCCAGCTCATGAATGATGCCGTTCAGCTTTCGTTTTTCCTCCGCCAGCTCTTCCCCGGACAGGTCGCTGAGCAGGCCGCAGACCGGATATTCCACCGCGCCTAAGATCTCTCCGTCCTTCACAACTGCCTGGCCTCCGCCGATATCGATCAGATAATTAACGGCCTTTGCCATATCCTCAAAATTGGTCCCCATGACGATCACATTATGGTTATCATGCCCCACAGAGGATGCGATCGCTCCTGCCTGCAGGTGGAATCCTCCCATAAATGCTTTTCCCACATTTCCGTTGGTCCCGTACCGCTCTACCTGTGCAATGTAAAGTACATCCTGGGAAACATCACATTTTACAATGCCGTCTTCGACATCCAGCACTGCCTCCCTGCCCTGGGTAATGGGAATCCACGGAAGCGTATCCATCACCTGCACCTTCACCTTCTTTGCCCCTTCCGGCGCATGGATCTTGAAGCTGTCCGGCGTGATAGGATTTTTCAGATGGGTCGTATTCAGCAGACATGGTCTGTGCTCCGCCTTCGGATAAGAAACCAGGCACTTTCCATTGTCCACGATCTGTTTCCCTCCGGAAATAACACTCAGCACTTCAAATGCTTCCGCCCCGGTGGTGATATTGATATCTGCCCGTTTTCCCGGCGCCAGTCCGCCCACCTCATCGTCCAGATGGAATGCGCGGGCCGCGTTCAAGGATACCATCTGGATCGCCGTCGCAAAATCGACTCCATTTTTCAGTGCTGTACGCACCGCGTCATCCAGGTGTCCACGTTCTACCGCGTCTACCGTGTGGAGGTCGTCTGTCACAATGCTGACCCGCGAGGTATCCAGCTTCTGCTCCAGGATCGGCTTCAGACAGTCCGCCATATTGCGGGCCGCAGAGCCTTCCCGGATCATCAGATGACAGCCGTTTCGAAGCCGCGCGAGAGCGTCCTCACCGGATAAGGACTCATGGTCCGTGGTCACCCCTGCCGCCAGACAAGTATTCAGCGACGGACCTTCCATATCCGGCAGATGCCCCTGGCATGTTTTTCCAGGCATCTGATTCACATGGTCCATAGTTTCCATCAGATCTGGAAACCCGTTCAGTATATAAGGCCCTACCACTTCTGAAATGCCTACCGCATCCTTTCTCTCCAGAGCCTTTTTGATGATCTCCGGATTGAAATGTCCGCCGCTGGTTTCCAGGTCCGGCGCAAATGGAACATGAGACGGAGACACAAAGTAGATCTTCAGATCCGTCGCTTCCGCTTCCTCCAGGACCGCCTCGATCCCTTCCAGACCTGCCACCACACCGATCTCATGGAGGTCGGACATGACTGCGGTGGTGCCATGCTTCAATACCAGCTCCGCAAAAGAGCGGATCGACAGGCTGGTGCTCTCCGGATGAATATGCCCGTCTATAAATCCGGGCGTGATGTAGCTGCCGCCTGCATCGATCACCTTCGTACCCTCGCCGACAGCATAATCCACGTCGCCGACAGCTGCAATCTTATCTCCGCTGACTGCCACGCCGCCCTCATAAATTTCCTTTGTATACACATTGACCAGTTTACCGTTTTTTACTACGATATCCGCCGGAGTCTGTCCGCCTGCGGCCGCCAATAACTTTTTATCCATTGAATTTTTCCTCTCTTTTTTCTGAAACAGAATTTATTTTATTCCAGTTCACAGCCCCCCACACACATGCACAAAACAGCCGGCATAGCTGTGAACTGGAACATTTGCCCTAATAGATCACCGGGAAACGGTCCGGCAGTACGATGCCTGCCCTCTTATAGATCGCTTCGCTTCGTTCCTGTGCTTCTTTCAGTATCGCCTCTTCGTCCATTGTCAGAATCTTCCGCTCCTTCATCAGCCATTTTCCATCACACATCGTGCTCACGATATTGGAGGAATGCATGGCGGTCACAAGCGCGGCGATCCGGTCATTGACCGGCATCATAGACGGACCGTGAGGATTGATCACGATCAGATCCGCCTCCTTTTCTAATAATTCTAATGTTCATTGTATCGAGCATCGTTCAATTTGTCAATCTATGGAATAAGAACCAGTGTAGTGGTTACTGTTTACAGTTGCTGTGAGCACCCGGTGAGGGTGCTCCAGTAATTTTAGCGAAATATGAACGATGCAGTATACTGACAATACCCATTTGTGTTGTAAAATGAATAAATTATATTTTTTTCTTTCATTTTTTCATGAACATTGGTATACTTGAAGTTAATTTACTAAACTCCCTCTTCTTGATACGGCACTGAATAATAAAAATGTAAGGTTACTAATCACAGTAACAATGTAGGCCATCACTATCCACCAGTCATTTTACATCTGCCGCTTTTACTATGATATATGCCAATCCATCCACATAGAATTTTATCAGGAGGTCCATACATGGATTTAAACAAAATCGGAAAAGCCCTCAAGGAGCATCGTCTGGAGCAGAATCTATCAATCCGCGATCTGTCCGGCGTGTCGAATGTGGCGGCAAGTACCATCAGCCAGATCGAAACCGGAAAAACTTCCCCGAACCTGCTCACCCTGAAGTCCATATGCGACGCACTGAATCTCCCGGTCTTCTCCCTGTTCCTGGAAGAAGATGAGGAGCAGATCCAGCTTGTGCGCCATACGGACCAGAAGTCATTTGTCCGCAATACGAGCAATGGGAAATCTCTGATCGAATCCCTGATCATCCAGGGAAAAAATGAGATGTACGCCGCTACAGTCACCGTACCGTCCCACACTGATTCCGGGGAGTACGCCCACCACGGCGGCGAAGAGTTCGTGTATGTTCTGTATGGAAGTGTGATATTTGATATGGAAAATAAAGGGACCTACGAACTGAATGAACACGATACACTGTATTATCCCAATTATATCGGCCATCGCTGGAGCAATGTAACAGACAAGGAGGCAAAGATCCTGATGGTCTCCACCTCCCCGTATACATTTTAAATATCCGTATTTAACATAATCCCGCCGGCGGCGGCAGTCAGCCGCAATACAGACGGGATTCATTTACCGGGCTTCACACACTATGAAACCCTTTCCCTATGATCTCGCTTGTATTGGAAATCAATATAAACGCCGACGGATCCTCTTTTTTGATGAAATTCCTCAGCAGCACCGCCTGATGCCGGTTCAGCGCAGTAAAGATGATATACTTCTGGGAGCCGGTAAACGCTCCCTGCCCTTCGCAGATCGTAGCGCTGCGGTTCAGCTCATGTACGATAAAATCACAGATCGACTCCGGCCTGCTGCAGAATACGTTAAAATACTTGGAGAGATTCAGGCTTTCAATGAAGTTATCCACCAGCACGGAACGGAACGCCAGTCCCAGGCAGGAGTACAGTCCCACCTCCACGTCAAACACAAAGAATCCGGCAACCGTGATAGCTACATCAGAGAGCATCAGCGCCCGGCCGATATCGATGCTGGAATACTTTTTCAGGATCATGGCCACAATATCCGTACCGCCGCTGGAAGCCCCGATATTGAACAATACCGCAGACCCAAAAGCCGGAAGCACGATCGCAAAGATCACTTCCAGCAGAGGCTCGTTCGTAAACGGATGGCGCATAGGCCAGATCCGCTCAAACAATGACAGCAGGACCGAGAGCAGCACGCTGCAGTAAGCAGTCTTTGCCACAAACTTCTTCCCCAGGATCACGGCCCCCAGTACGAGCAGGACCATATTGGCCGCAAAGGAAAAATCCGACGCAGAAATCAGCCCGGACTTTGCAACAAGGACGGCAAGACCGGTAATCCCGCCAAACGTAAAGTTATTGGTAAACTTGAAAAAATAAATTCCTACGGCCATGATCAAGGTCGCTGATGTCATCATGAAAAAGCTGCGAATTTTCGTCTTCATATGTATTTTCCTCTGTTTTTGTAGTGAAACATTTTTAATGTGCGGCCGTGCAGCACAATACACGGCCAGGGATTGAACAGTGTCTCCCATAGTTCCCGCTTCCGTGACGCCGGCTTATGATTCCTCATCATAGAGGAAGCTGACCGCTTCGTAGATCTTTTGGAAATCAATCACACACTTGCTCCGGAATATTCCCACCGGTACTTTCTGTGTAAAATCATAAAGCCTGACATTAAGATCGCTCTCGAAATCATACACAATGACCTTCCGCTTGTCCGGGTCTACCAGCCAGTATTCCCGCACGCCTGCCGCCTCGTACTTGGACAGCTTGAGCATCATGTCCTTCCGTCTGGTGGACCTGGAAAGCACCTCCACAACCAGATCCGGCGCACCGTAAACCACGCCCCGGCGAAACTTGCCCCGGTCACAGACGACCATGACATCGGGCTGTACCATCGTCTTCTCATCACAGTCAAGCTGCACATCCAGCGGAGAGGACATGGGCACGCATGATCCCCCCTTCTTATCGATATAATCCGCCAGCTTCCTGTAGACCTGTCCCACGAATGCCTGATGCACGCTGTTCGGCGCAGCCATATCGTAAAATACCCCGTCGATCAGTTCTGCGTGCTTTTCTTCCGGCAGCGCAAAATAGTCATCCAGCGTATACCCGCCCTGCCGCGACTTCTCGTATTCCAGCTCCGTCATGTAGGCCGCCCGGGCTTCCCGGATCATCATATCCATCTTATTCCCAAATACGCCTTCCAACGCCTTCAATGTATCGTAACGCGGGGATTTCGTAACGCCGCCCAGCACCTTCTGCACCGTTCCCAGCGGCAGTCCCGAGAGTTCCGCAATCTGTTCATAGGAATAGCCAAGTTCTTTTTTGCGCCTCCGCATCTCTTCGATCGTCATGGAAATCCCTCCTTTCTATTCAGGCTTTTCTTTATTTTAGCAGTTTTCTTTCCATTTTTCAACCGTATTTCCATTTTTTATCCATTTGTTACTGTTCACACCCTGGCCGGGTGCTCACAGTAACGGCATCCAGCCCATTGAAAAGTCGCCTCCCGGCGAAGGGCTGGATGCCCGCCCCATCACTGAATTGGCCGGATGCCGTGCAGCGAGTGCACGACACCGTGTGAACAGTAACCCCAGGAGTGAACAGTATCTTGGTACAGACAATCTGCCCTTGTAAATCATCCACAAAGGACCTATAATAAATGAATAGACGTTTTACGGAATGAATGGAAAGGAGACCCTGACCCTATGATCCAATACAGACCATTATCTGAACATGAACTCTGCCGGGAGCTGTTCCAGGATTTTATCCGGCATCAGACCGTCACAAAATGCTGGCGTAAGGAAAAGAATGAATGGCTGATCAAAGACGCGCCTTTTATCGATAACTGGACAGAGAGCGATTATGATTTTCTGGTCTCCTGCCTGAAAAATACTTTGGCTTCCGGCGGCTTTGTATATGCGGCGTTTAGCGGCCGGTCTCTGAAAGGATTTGCCTCTGTCGAAGCCGGCTTGTTCGGCGGCGAACACAGATATCTCGACCTGACAAGCCTTCATGTCTCGGAAGATCTGCGCGGCTCTGGAATCGGGACAGCCCTTTTCTGCGCAGCCAAAGAATGGGCCAGGAAAAACGGAGCGGAAAAATTATATATATCCGCCCATTCCGCTGTAGAAACCCAGGCATTTTATCAGAAGATGGGATGTGTCGATGCAAAAGAGATCCAGAAAAAGCACGTGGAGGCAGAGCCATTTGACCGCCAGCTGGAATGCAGGCTGTAGACGGCTCCCGTTTGCCGCAAAGGACAGATGTATCCGCAGGCAGAACGCATCCGGCACGCTGCTCCGCGCAGCGGACTCCAGACAGCTCAAGCAAAGCGAGGTTTTCCTATGGCAGCTATTTTGATCGCTGAAGATGAAAAAAATATGCAGGATATCATTGCAGAATATATGAAAAAAGGCGGCCACACCTGTCTGACCGCGGATGACGGGGTGGACGCCCTGATGCTGCTGAAGAGCACCCCGGTGGATCTGCTGATCCTGGACATCATGATGCCCCATCTGGACGGCTTTTCCGTATGCCGGCTTGCCCGCGAGATGGGCAATACACCCGTGATCCTGCTGACCGCCAAAAGCAGTGAAGAGGACAAGCTAAAGGGCTACGAATACGGTGCCGACGATTATATGACAAAGCCTTTCAGCCCGAGAGTCCTTCTGGCAAAAGTCAACGCCCTTCTGCGCCGGACTTCCTGCGTTCCACTGAGCACCCTCTGCGCCGGAAAGACCGCGCTCCAGCCCGCCTCCCGCAAAGTCTATGTGGACGGACAGGAGATCACACTGACCCACAAGGAATATGAACTGCTCCATTTTTTTATGTCAAACCCCGGGCAGATCTTCAGCCGGGACCAGCTTTTGAACCGGATCTGGGGCTATGAGTTTGAAGGGACCACACGCACGGTGGACGCCCACATTAAAAATCTCCGCCAAAAGCTGGGCAGCGAAGGCAAAAATATCATCACCCTGATCCGTTCCGGCTACAAATTTGAGGTGCCCTCATGAATCTGAAAAATTTATTTTCTTTCCATACGGTCCGCAAAAAAATCATCATAACCTCCAAACTGGCGGGTATGGTATTAATCGCGTCTTTTCTATTTTCCACACATGTATCCGACAATCCGGATGTATCTCTCCTGGTCTGGCTTGCATTCGTGATCCCTCTGGTCCTGACAGTCGATTTTCTGATGGGGCGTTTTATCTCCGACCCGATCTCCCGGCTGAACGAGACCGCCGGGCGGCTGGCAGATCTGGATTTCTCAGAATCCTGCCGTCTCACCTCGGAGGATGAATTTGGCGGGCTATCCCGCAGCCTGAGCCGGATGTCCGAAAACCTGCAGGATACACTGGCCCGGCTGGAAAGCACAAATACACAGCTGGAGCTCGCCAACTCCCGGCTTGCGGAAGATGTGGCGGAGAAGCAGCGGCTTCTCGCGGAGCGCAGAGATCTGGCCGACAGCCTGTCCCATGAAATGAAAACCCCTGTCGGAATCATCCGGGCCTATGCCGAAGGGATCCAGGATGAAACCGACGAAGCTCTGCGTCAGAAGTATGCAGACATCATCATTTCCGAAACCGAACGCATGGGCAGTCTGATCACCACCCTGCTGGACCTGTCCGCATTAGAGAGCGGCGCATCCTCGCTGGTCATTGAGCAATTCGACTTTGTAGAATTTGTAGAAACTGCTGCAGGCCGGCTCCTGCCGGACCTTCCGGATGCCGATTTCCAATTCACCTACGAACTGCCCGAGCAGAAAATATATGTTAAAACAGACAAAAAGCGGATGGAGCAGGTCCTGGACAATCTGATCCTGAACGCCCGGAAAAATGTGTATCCGGGCGGAAGGTTAAGCCTGTCCCTGACAATGCAGGGGGATCGTCTGCATTTCTCTATATTTAATGAAGGCAAACATATACCAGAAGAAGCATTACCCAAAATCTGGACAAGATTTTACCGGAATCAGAATATTGATTATCAGGGATCCGGACTGGGACTGTCCATCGTCGCGCAGATCCTGTCCATGCAGGATCTGGAATACGGCGTGAAAAATATGCCCGGGGGCGTCCTGTTTTATTTCTCAATACCCGGCACATACCGCTGATACGAACTATTTTAACGCGGCTTCACCTGCGCTCCCTTGATCCGTTCTGCGCCAATTACCCCTGCCACCAGCAATACCGGAAATACCACTGCTGCCAGGATTCCTTTTTTCAGGTCGTCCGATGCCATGCTGGAAATATATCCCACAACCGTCGGACCGCCGGAGCATCCCAGGTCTCCCGCCAGAGCCAGCAGTGCGAACATGGCCGTCCCGCCGTTTTTGATCAGCGCGGACGCCTTGCTGAAGCTCCCGGGCCACATGATCCCCACAGACAGCCCGCAGATCGCACATCCTATAAGGGACAGCACCGGAGACGGTGAAAGGGAAATGCATAGATACGACAGCACGCAGAGTATCCCGCTTCCGGCCATAAACCGATTCAGATCGATCCTGTCTCCAAACTTTCCGTAGAACGCTCTTGCACTTCCCATCAGGACAGCAAAAGCCATAGGACCGGCCAGATCTCCCACAGTCTTGGTCACACCCAGCCCCCTCTCGGCAAAGGTAGACGCCCACTGGCTCACGGCCTGTTCGCTTGCTCCCGCGCACGTCATCATCAGCATCAGTACCCAGAACACTTTATTTCGGAACAGGTCTGCCATAGTCATTCCGGTCTCGCCCTCTTCCACAAGCGGCGCCATAGGTGTTTTTGCAAAAACAAATGCATTGGCCACCGGAACGATCATCCAGATGACCGTTAAAAGCTTCCAGTTTTCGATCCCAAATACCCGGAAAAACAGGGTGGAAAGAAGCACCACTCCCACATGCCCCCAGCAGTAGAAGGAATGGAGCAGGCTCATTGCCTTTTCCTTATTGTCCGTCGGGCAGCTCTCCACGATCGGGCTGACCAGCACCTCCAGCAGCCCGCCCCCCAGGGCATAGATCATCACCGAGATCAGGAGCCCCGCATAGGCGCTGGGCAGGATCTCCGGCAGCACGGCAAGCCCCAGCAGCCCCGCTGCTGAGAAGATATGGGCCAGCATGATGGAAACCCGGTATCCAATCTTGTCCACAAATCCCGCCGACAGAAGGTCCACAAGCAGCTGGATCCCGAAGTTAAACGTGATGAGTATGGTGATCTGGCTGAGCGGGATCTGGTAGGTGCTCTCAAAGGTCAAAAACAGCAGCGGGACAAAATTATTGATGATCGCCTGTACGACATATCCCACAAAACATGCATAGATGGTTTTCTGATATTTTGCATTCATAGCTGATTCTCCTTTTGCAGCAAACTTTCTGTTCTTATCTACTGTGTTCACTGCAGTCAATTTTTTACATTATATCATCATTTTCAACGAAGGCAATCGAATTTTTCACTTATTTGGGATCCGCCCTGCCCAAATATTTTCTAACGATTTTACTTCTGCTTCACGCCGCCTTCACACGGATTTTACACCATGCCTTTACACTGTACCTATACAACACAATTAAAAAGGAGGGACAACACATGTTTTTAGGATTGGAATGGTACTGGTGGCTGGTGTTCGCGGCGATCCTGGCAGTTTCACTGCCGTTGAAGGTAAAGTTCTTAAAATGGTGGAGCAGGCGGACGCAGGAGAAAAAGAACGCCAAACGCGGAAAATGGGGGGATGAAGAATGATTGAGGTAAAAAACCTGACCTTTTCCTATGGAAAAGACAAACAGGCCCTCCACGGCTTGAATTTTAAAGTCGGAAAGGGCGAGATCTTCGGGTTTTTGGGGCCCAATGGCTCTGGAAAGTCCACCACCCAGAAAATCCTGACCGGGATCCTGAAAGGCTACGGCGGTCAGGTTACCGTACTCGGAATGGATATCGCAGCAGTCCAGAGTCAGGAATTTTTCCGGCAGATCGGCGTACTTTTTGAATTTCCTTATCTGTATACCAATCTGAGCGCCCTCGACAACCTGAACTATTTTTCCTCATTTTATCCCTCGGAAAATGTCCGGGATCCTGAGGAATTGCTGGATATGCTGGAATTTAAGCGCGGCTTTCTAAAAAAGCCTGTCGCTTCTTATTCTAAGGGGATGCGGCAGCGTGTCAGCATGGCGCGGGCGCTGATCAGTAATCCCAAGCTCTTATTCCTGGACGAACCCACCAGCGGACTGGATCCCTCCGGAGCCGTGCTGTTCCGGAAGATCATTGAAGAGGAACGTCAAAAAGGAACCACCGTTTTCCTCACCACCCATAATATGGTGGATGCGGATCTGCTCTGCGACCGTGTTGCATTTCTTTCAAACGGACAGATCGCCGCCCTTGACACGCCCCGGAATCTGAAGGAGGAGAACCGCAGCATCCATTCCCAGGAATCTACCCTGGAGGATGTTTTCATCCGGTACACAGGAAGGGGGCTGGATTAATGACAGGAATGTTTTTTACACTGCTGAAAAAGGATTTCCGGCTCATGCTGTCCGCCAGATTCTTTCTGCTGGCGGCCGGCTCGCTGGTACTCTATTCCTGCTATATTCATTTTGTGTACGTCAGCCTGGATGATAAAATGTATCCGGTGTATTGCTATGATCCGGCCGGCATCGGGGCTCAGGCTATAGACAGTATTACGGCTCAAGATTCAGGCCGCACACTGCCGCCCGTCAAAAATGTGAATACAAAAGAAGAATTGGCAGACGCCTGCAGTGACGGATATTCCATAGGGATCGACCTTTCTGAAAAAACGCCCCGGATCCGGATGGTTTCCTGCGGAATTGATACGATCGACCATCTGCGGGCCGCCTACGCGGCATCCAGGATATCCGCTATCGGCGCTGACGGGGCTGTCCCGCTTCGGAAAGTGCTTCTGGATTCTGAGGATTCTCCCGCCAAAGCTGATCAGGCTGCCCCATCGAGCACAGGCGCCGCCCTCATCGGCAAAGACAGTAAGGAAATGAAAAACCGCCGCGAGATCACCGCCGAATTTTTATTCTTTGAACTGGCGGCGGTGGGATTTTTAGGGCTGGCTGCAATGCTGTTTAAGGAAAAGGACATGGGCGTCATCCGGATCCATGCCGTCATCCCGGTTCAGAGAAATGCCTTTATCCTGTCTAAACTGGGACTGATCCTGCTGAGTGACCTTGTTTTTTCCACGATGCTGACCTTGATCAATCTGGGGGCTGCCGAAGGGCTGGCAGTGCTCCCCGCAGTCCTCATGCAGGCCGGGATCCTCTCCCTGCTGATGGCTCTGGCCGGATTTTTCTGCGCCATCGCACTGCCGGATTTCAAGCAGTTTTCACTCCTGTATCTCGTACTGGCGGTATTTATCACCACCCCCGTATTCCTGGCAGGACAGACCGGCCTGGAGATCGGCTGGATAAAGTACCATCCCATGTACCATCTGTTTCTTGCCATGAAAAACGCATATTTCCGAAACCCAAATACCAGCCCTGTCTATTATGCGGCCTGCGTATGCGCCGTCGCCCTGCTGTACCTCCTGGCCGGATGGGGGCTCCGGTGCGAGATGAAACGGGAAGGATAAAAAAAGATAATTTGAAAAATGATTTGACTTGAAAAGGAGGGATCATCCCCCATGAACTGGAACGCCCTGAAATATCAATTAAAAGCAATTCGGCGCGACAAGCTGTGTATCCTGACATTCTTGCTGCCCATCGCGGCCGGGCTGGCTCTGAATCTCTTATCAGATCTGAACCTGACCTCCGCGGCGGAACCTGCCTTCGGTATCCTGCAAAATGACCTGGCCCCTGAAGCCGTCTTATGGCTGCAGGTTCACGGCTCCGTCACTGCCTATGACACCATGGAAGATCTGGAATCTGCCGTCAGGGAGCCTTCCACCCAGACCATCGGCGTCCTCTCTGACGGCCCCGGCCTCCAGGTATTCCGCTCCGGCGACGAGCTGACACGGACCGCTGTCACCGCAGACCTGCTCCCGCAGCTTTACGCAGACCGCAGCCTGATGTCCCGGTATGAGATCACCCTGCTTCCGTCCGGGTCGGACAACAACATAATGAAACATCTGCTGATCGTGATCACCATGGTCACAGCCATGTTCATGGGCTGTACCTTCAATGCCATGAACATCATCAGCGAAAAAGAGGATGGGATCCTCTGCATCAATGAAATCCTTCCCCTGACAAAGTCTCAGTATGCCCTGCAGAAGATCCTCGTCGGCTTTATCGGCGGCGCCCTTTCCACTGCCGCCACCTCCCTCATCTGCATGAGGCTTTCCGCGCCGCAGATCGCACCGCTGCTGCTCCTGATCATCCTGTCGGCATTTATTGCCGCCCTGACCGGACTGTTTATTGCAAGGTTCTCGAAAAACCTTATGGCAGGGATCGTGTACATCAAGATCATCATGATCCTCTTCCTGGCCCCGCCGGTCCTGTTTTACCTGCTCCTCCCGGCAGACGGCCTCCCCCATGCCCTGACATACCTGCTGCCGTCGAGCGCCACATTCTATGGCCTGATGAAGCTGCTGACCGGAAGCGGCAGCCTGGGAAAAGAACTGGCCGTTCTGGCAGTCCACTGCGCGGTCTGGTTTCTACTATATGTGTGCATGTCCGCAGGGTTCCGGAACGTAAGGGCCTGCTGCAGGCATCAGCATTGAAAAACGGCTTTCTGCACATGGCGAAGCATCCGTATACCGAAACCGCTGTTTTTGTTATATGGATGCTTCTATCTACAGCCCTCTCTTATATTCCATAATGATCTCCTCAATCCGTGTGTAATCCCGCTCAAACAGTTCCTGGCTCACCTGCTTCTGCAATAATTCTCCTGGAACGCTAAGAAGGATTTTCTCTGTAACAAACTGCTTGCTCCGCTGCCGGTATCTGGGCAGATGGTTCAGTTCCTGAATATGGGCCAGTTCCGGCCGCCACAGGAGACTCAGTTTTTTCTTCACATTGACCTTCGGGTTCTTCTTCGGCTTCCGCAAAATATAAAAATCCGCTTCTCCGTTCACCTGCTCCACGGTGATGATCCCCCACCAGTCCGGGACATGCTCCTCAATATGCATAGCATGGCTGGTGCCTGCTGCCACGTAATTATAGTCAAAATACTGATCATAGTCCTTCACCTGCCGCGTAAGCCTGGCATAGGTGTCCGCGTCGCTCTTGATCTCGATCCCCACAAGCGCGGACGGCAGCACCATGACGATATCCGCCCGGGACCTCCCCATCTGTTTTTCTTCCAAAATCCTCATTTTTCCGTAATGCGCTTCCAGAAAATCAAAAAGAGGCTCACGGATGTCTTTATCATACAGCATATTTACACCTACCTGTTCCGCAGGGTCTCCGCCTTACATTCAAACCAAAACAGCGGGAATATTGTCATTGTATCAGCTGCGCATTCTATCGTCAATGGGCGTCCTGAATACCAGTTTTTGTGCAATGTGTCATATTTTTTACATTTTTATTGTCTATATTGCCGCATTTACAATAATTTATTTCTATGATACAATTTTCTCAAGGTAATACCTATTACTTTTTAGATCATCAAAGAAAGGAATGAGATAAGCTATGTATCAAGAACATGAATACTATCTGAAACGCTGCATTGAGATTTCCAAGCACTCCCGTGAAACGGGCAATACCCCTTTCGGTGCGATCCTGGTGGATGCGGAGGGCAATATCCTGCTGGAGCAGGAGAATGTAGAGATCTCCTCTAAGAAATGTACCGGACATGCCGAGACCCAGCTGGTGGAACGGGCATCTGTCCTGTATGATAAGGATTTCTTATGGAACTGCACGCTGTACTCCACTGCAGAGCCCTGCGCGATGTGCTCCGGAGCTATCTACTGGGGAAATATCGGACGGGTTGTCTATGCCATGACAGAGCGGGAACTGCTTTCCCTGACCGGCTCCGATGAGCAGAATCCCACTTTCGACCTTCCCTGCAGAGAGGTCTTTGCGAAAGGGCAGAAGGACATCCAGGTTGTCGGGCCGTTCCCGGAGATTGCCCCGCTGGCCGCCGAAGTCCACAAGGGATACTGGAATAACTGATCGGGCTGGCTGAACAGGCTGTTTTGCCGATACACTGATCCATACATAAGGAGATACCAATGGAAAAAAATCAAACACAACAACAAGATACAGAATTTTCGCTCTCTGCCGTGCCGGAAAGCGAACGGAAAAGTTATTTCAGCCTGACCATCGTCTGGACCGGCTTTGTATTTGTCATCACCAGTATGATGGCAGGCGGCGGGCTCTCCGCCGGACTGGATTTTAAAATGATCCTGGTGGCGGTCCTGCTGGGCAATGTCTTCCTGAGCGCCATTGCGATCCTGGTCAGCATCATTGCCAGCAAGACCGGACTGACCTTCGCCCTGATGACGCGCTACAGCTTCGGGGAAAAGGGCTCCCGGATCGCGTCCATGTTCGTACCAATCGTAAATATCGGCTGGTACACTATACAGGCTGCTACATACGGACATTTTATCGCACAGGCATTTGGCCTCGGCGACATTGCAGAGCTGATCTGCATGGCAGTCAGCGCAGTGGTCATGGGCATCTTCGCAATGAAAGGAATCAAGGCCATCAGTATCCTGGGATATATCGCGATCCCCGCGATCATCTTCCTGTCACTGGCCACCTCCATCCGTGCCGTAGGCATGATCGGGCTGGACGGGCTTTGGAATTATACGCCGGAGGGACACATTACCTTATCCAGCGGGATCACCGTTGTGATCGGAACCTGGATTTTGTCCACTTCCACCTGTATCGCGGACATCATGCGCTACGCAAGATCAACGAAGGAAGCCATCGCTGCGACGCTGACCGGACTGCTGGGGGGCAACATCTTCATGATCCTCTGCGGGACCATCACCTCCGTTGCGGTAGGCGACAGTGACCTGACAAACGTCCTGCTGTCCATGGGGCTGTTGGTTCCCTGCCTGATCCTGATGACGACCAATATTTTTACCACAAATGCATCGAACCTGTATTCCACATCTCTGAACCTGTCCAATGCATTTCACATGGACCGTCAGAAGATCATTGTGGTACTGCTTGCCATCTCTGCCCTCGCGACACTGTGCAGGCCCTACCAGGTCGGATTCCTGTTCTCCTTCCTGGACCTGCTGGGCACCATCGTGCCTCCGCTTCCGGGCATCATCCTGGCGGATTATTTCATTATCCACAAGGGAGAGTACAAGGATCTGGGCAGCGTAAAATTTGCACAGTTTAATGCGGTTTCATGGCTGACATGGGCGATCGCGCTTGCCGGCGTATACCTGATCCCGTTCGGACTGCCTGCACTCAAAGGCCTGATCATCGGCGGCGTGCTCTATCCGATCCTGATGAAAGTAACGAAGAAACAAGTCGCTGAATAGGAGGAAGGATTATTATGGGAAAATATAAACTGGCAGCTCTGATCGGAACGATCATCATGGGAATTGGTTCCTTTATGGCCTGTCTCTGTTCCGCACCGGCACTGATCATGACGGGAAATGTATTGCTGATCGTCAGCCTGTTTGTCATGACCTATGCATTTTCTTCATGGCAGCCGTAAAGATGATGAGAGACCAAAAATACGCACTCAGACGGGTGCGTATTTTTTTCGCACACATGGCGGGTGTGTTGACAGATTCCCGCTTATCGTTTATGCTTGAAGGCAAAGCACTGGCAGTATGCCACGGAAAGGAGACCCTATTTTATGTCCAACTACAGGCTAAATGCATTTTCCCTGTCCGATCGGGCCAGGTTTGAGATCCAAAAGTATATCGGCACCATGGATCTGCAGAAAGACAACAAGCTTCCGCGGGAGGAACGCCTTGCCGAGATCATCGGCGTCAGCCGCATCACGATCCGCCAGGCGCTCAATGACATGGCGGCCGAGGGGCTCATTTTCCGCAGGCAGGGGAGAGGCACGTTTGTCAATGTGGATTCTCTGAACATGAAGGTCCGATTTAACCCTTGCATGGAATTTTCGCAGATGATCAAAAACAGCGGCTACGAGCCGTCGGTGAAACTCGGAGACATCAAAAAAATCCCCCGGGATGAAGCAATCTGCAGTCTTCTTCATATGAAAGAAGAGGAGGAACTTGTCGTATCCGAAAAAATATTTCTGGCGGACGGGCAGTTCTGCACGTTCTGCCGGGACTATTTCAGCGCCGCACAGGTAGGGGACGAGGCGTCCTTCCAGGAGTTCAGCCGGTACGAAGATTCCGTATTCAAATATATCTATCATGTGTCCGGGAAAAAATGTGAATGGGACAAGGTCGAGATCGATACGATCATGTCCTCCGCGATCGAAGGTCTGTCCGGATATGCGGAGCTCCGGGAGACTCCGGATATGCCGCTGCTGTACCTGAAGGGTGTCAATTACGATACCAATGACAGTCCGATCCTGTACGCCAATGAGTATATCAATACCTCGATCATCAAGTACAATATCATCCGTGCGAAGAATATTACTTATTGATAAACTGCCATCATATCCAGCCCGTCGCCGTGTGGCAGCTTTCAAAATAAGCAATCTGTGAGGTTTGGACCTTATTTATGATGGATCCCATATCCGCCATAGACGCCCCGGCGATCGCGGCCGCATCCGCTGTCAGGGACAGATACCTGGTCAGTTCCTTCCCCGGCTGAATCCCAGCTGCTACTGCACTTGCTGCCGTTGTAGCAGCCGCATCCATGCCGGTGGAATCGCCTGTGAAGAGCCTGTCGGATATGGTACTGATATAATCCTCCAGAACTTCATCCTTGAGCATTGCGTCCGGAATCCTGTTTTTCACTCTTTCCAGCATTTCCATAAACTGTACCTCACGCTTTCCCAGATACTTTTTTTCTGCCATTTTGGGAAGATTTTTTCTTCACCGGTTTCTTTTCCGGCTCAGCGCTCTCCGTACTGTCTCCACTCTCATCAGCGCCATCTTCGCATTCATCTACCGGACTTTCTGTTTCCTGCTCTGAATCCTGTTCTCCTGCATATTCGATTAATGGAACGCCCTGCCTGTTCTCCCGGCCGGAAAGCTCTTTGATACGTTCCTCCGTAACTTCCACCCCATCACGCGGAAAGGCTTCTCCAACGTGATAAGGGTGGTCTCCATCCTGCAGATCCGTAAAGAATTTAACCACCCTGTACATCATTCTTCTCCCGGAGCATTGCCCTGGCAGATTTTGACATTTCCGCAATGGCTTCCTTGCGCATCAGCTCCTGTACCTGCTCCTGGAATTTGAGTATTTTGCAGTGGGTTTTGGATCTGGCGTCTCCGGATCATCTTTTCCCTTCTGATCCTTACTTCCTTCATCCTGGCCCTTTGGTATCTCTCCGTCCTGGCCGCCTGCCGAATCTTCCGCGAATAACTGCAGTAGTCTAAATTCTCTGTTCTTCATATTCTGCCTCCATCGTTTTTAGTGTTCCTTGCTTCACTGTTTCCCGTAGCTTTACAGGGATCCACGCCTGCCCTTTTTCATCCCGTAGAGTTTTACGACTTCCACGCCTGGTCATGTAATCCGCACATAATCCGGAAATTCTTCCGCGATCATACAGATACCAATAAAAAAGGAATCTATCAGAAGTTTTCCTTTTTCTGATAAATCCCCATATTGGATCGATGTCATACCGCTCTCGATATCCGTTTCTATTCGGTCATCCGCCAGTCCTTCCATTGACCTGACCAGTCCCTGCGTAAGTGCTGTTACTCCAGCACAGACAATGTCATAACCTGCCGGAGCATAGCCTGCATGACCACTTATCATGATTCCACCCTTCCGGACGCCCACCTCGATCAAAACACATCACTCCCTTCCAAAAATTCAGCGATCTTTTTAATGTCTATAGCCCCCGTGCGGTTCATTTTCACCTGCTCTCCATCCAGAAGGACTACGGCAGGTAATTTGTCTATGCTGTATTTGTTAGCGGTAAACGGATCCTCCTGTGCATTGATTTTCTGAACCTTATCCGCACCAGCCATCTGGATAAGCGGGAGGATAAACTCCTTCTCATAGAAACGGCATGGCGGGCACCAGGGCGCATGGAAAAAAAGTAATTTTCTCATATGCGCTCCTCCTAAAAATGGGTATAAGAAAACCACCAGCCATAATGACTGGTGGTTTATTTCATCATTCATAATTCTATAAGATAAAAGAACGGGAACTCTTTGGCAGGCGTACGCTTCTCCTGCATCTCTCGGGTCTCCCCTGTCAGTACCAACGGCGTGTGGATCGTACGAAATCTTCCACCTCAAAGAGTTCCGTTCCTATCTTACTTTAAATATACCGGAATTATTCCTTTTTGTAAAGAATTTTTTTATTTCTTAATAACCGATCCCACTCTTTCTCATCAATCTTCATAAAAGTAATAATGGAATTTTTATACTCTGGGTTATCTTCTGATGTCACTAAACGTAATACAGTTTTAAATACTTCATTCTCAGACTGTATCTCTTTTAATATGAGGGCAGTTTTAGGCTTTTTAGTTTCAACGATATAATCCGGATTTTTCACAATCTCTCCAAAGTAAGAAGAAAACCTTTCAAAATCATTTGGATGCCTAATCTTTATATGCTCTATTTGGTTATCCGTTATAATAACCTCATCCGTCACGATATCTTCTGTTATGCATTTATAAATATTTTTATCAATCTTGCCTACTATATGCACATCTACTTCTTCCTTATCGCTTGTTTTATCAAGTATAGCATTTTCCCCGCCATCCTTCAACCTTCCTGCAGTTTTTTCGGCCTGACCATTCCCATGCCGTTACTATTCACAGTTTAAATTTGCCCATACCAAATAGACCCTCCTGCCTTGGACGGAAGATATTTGTTATTCTGCATTTTATTTGATACGGCAAATATAGGAGTCCGGCAGAATTATTTTATGGCAGTTTTGAGAGCCAAAACGCCGGGGGCATTTGCCTTTTCATCATTGTTCATGACATCCCTGCTTGAAAGTTGAGTCCTTTAGCTGCTTGCGCAAAATCCTGGCTTTCAGGCAGGGAATCTCCTCCATAAGTTCAACATCCCACTCAATTCATTCTAAATCAGTATCATACAACGCAGTTATTTCATTGATGCCATTCCTCCTGCATGTTTCAATGCAGCTCCGGATTTTTGCGTAATAGTTTGCGCTTCGTGATGAGGAAAACTGTCCGGCAACCTTCATTTTTGTTTTCACGCCCCTGAGGGCCCGTTCCGCTAAATTATTGGTTGTCGGTATGGTAAAATCCCTGACCCACGCAAAATAATTCTCCCGGTACTTATGGAGCCGCTTTACCAGCGCGCGCTCGAAAGGCCCTGAATAAATGGACTTGTTTTCCGCGGCATCTTTTTCCATCCCACCCAGGATATCCGTAAGTTTCTGCTCAAAATCCTCCACATAGGAGTCCTCAAAGCTTATCCCGCCAGCCGATATCAGATCGTTCCTGTCTTTGATCGTGGCAGAGATCAGTTCTTTCAATTCCTTCGGCTTGGCATGGCCGGTTTCGTCCGCGGTTTTTTGGAGATTCCTCTGCAGGTGCGCATTACACTCCAGGTTCAGAAAGCAAAACCGGTCGTTATAGTTGATGCTGTTATGGTCATGCATGACCCTTGCTTCGTTTGTAAGGGCATCCAGGATTCCATCTTCCACTATGCTCTCCATATCCTTTTTGTCATGCGCCACATAGTATGCCATACCCTCGTCTCCGTAAAACCGCAGGCAGATCCTTTTTTTATCTGCCATGACCACTGTGTCATCCCAGTAGAGCAGGTTCCTTGTAAGCAGAGCCTGAAACAGATCCGACATAAACAGATCCAGTTTTCCCGCTGCACGCTTCATGGCCAGGCTGCCCGCCCTTTCCCTTTCCTGTGTTTCTCCGGCTGTTTGGTATGTATCTTTTTTTATTCGGTGGGGTCTGTCTGTCCTGTCGGCAGGCTTGTATTCGTGCTGTCCCTGCCAAGGAGCGCTTCTGCATGGGCAAGTTTATGTTCCAATTCTTTTATGACGCATTCTTGTTCATAAAGTTGATCCTCGTACCTCTGGATCAAAGACGCAATCTTTTCCTTACTTTCCCTCTGGATATCCCAGATCCTGTCCTCAAGCTGCCGGATCTTTTCCTCTTTCCGGGACATCTCTGAGAGATGCTCCTGCCAGAGATTGTCACACTCGTCCATCCACATATTCCTGACAGTGACAGCCTGGACGTGGGCCGTACACAGTTCCTTTTTCAGGCGTCCGACCTCTTTGATATATCCTTTTACAACACGGCTGTGGTCTTTTTGGATCTTAAGATATCTTTTGCCGTTTTTATATTCCTCTATCGCGCGTTTCAGCGATCTGATCTCGCACCGCAGTGACATATTTGTTTCAAAAAGATTGCCGTCCATGGCTCCACCTAAAGACATATGCCATCCCCTCAGACATCCATACTGCCAAGCAGGTCAGAGGCAGTATCCCTCAGTTTCTGTATATAGAATTTCAGCTTTTTGTTCTCCTGCTCAAGTTGTTTGATCCTTGCGTCCTTGTTGCCGCACTCCCGCAGGAGTTGATGATATTTTGACTGAAAACTTTCCTCGATCTTCTTGCTTTTTTCCTTTTCATTCCCACCTGCCGCCTTCTTTCTCCCGCGTTTCCCCGACGACGGGATCAACTCACCTGTCTCTGGATCTTCCGTCCCTAAATATTTTCTTTTTGGCCTCGACTGCTTCGTTTCCGGATCATAATGTGATGTAGATTCATATAGAGCCACAGTTCCAGTCTTCTTGTTTACATATCTTACGATTGACATTGGATTTCTCCTTCCCATCCGTTATTGGTACTATATATTATAAAATATACCAATAAAAATATTAATATGGTATTGGTATATTTTATATAAAATACCATCAAAAAATGGAGAACTGCTTTTATGGGGGCAGTTCTCCATGTGTCAATTCTCAAAAGCCCTTATTTTTCAAAGGTTGTCACAATCAACAGGTAACTTTTCTCTTCTAAAACAATCCAATTACATGAACTGTGAATCAATGTCATCTACTTAAGGAAGATTTCTGTACTATACGCAGAAATCTTCTTTTTTACCCCTAACTCAAATCTTTATAATCTTTTTCTTTTTTTAAAAAAACTATTGACAAACCTTTCAAAATGTGCGGCTTTTTTCTGATAAAATCAGAAAAAAGCCTATTAATCAGGAAGAATTGTTCACTTTTCAACTGATTAAGGAGGTACATTATGAAATATTCATCTTCTGTAAAAGCGATCTTATTCGCTTCCATCCATGAACTCGCTGACAACCCTCATCTTTATGCCAAACATCCGGGCAGGGATTTCACTCGGAATAGAAAATTGGGCTTTCAGGATTTCCTTATTCTCTTCCTCACCATGGAGGCTGAGTGCATTAAAGAAGAACTTTACCATTACTTTGATCGTGACATTTCTACTCCCTCTAAAGCTGCTTTTTGCAAACAGAGGAGCAAGCTCCGACAGGATGCCCTCAGGAATCTCCTCTTTGCTTTTAACAGAAAGCTCAAAAAGAACCTTTACAACGGAAAATACCAGTTCATTGCCTGTGATGGCTCCGGGTGTGATATTTTTAGAAACCCGAACGATCCGGATACTTTTTTTGGACCTAACGGGAAATCCACTAGGGGATTCAACCAGATCCATATCAATGCTTTTTATTCGATTCTTGATCGAAGATTTACTGACCTTATCATACAGCCTGGACGAAAACGTAATGAATTTGCCGCTTTCTGCCATATGGTCGATTCCGCAGGCTCGGCCGGCCCTAAAACAGTTTATTTTGCCGACATGGGCTATGCCTCCTATAATAGCTATGCCCATGTGATCGAAAACGGACAATACTTTCTCATCCGATGTGACCCCAAAAAAACGAAGGGAATCCTTGGCTATCCACTTGACGATGTCAGGGAACTGGATTGCCGCGTTGATCGTATTCTCAGCAGATTGCAGGCAAAACGCAAACGGCTGCAGCCTGACAGAGCCGATGATTACAGACATGTCTGTAAAAATGTCGCTATGGATTTCCTTACGGACAAGCAAACCGAATACGAGATCTCACTCCGGGTCGTTCGGTTTGAAATCTCAGAAGGATGTTTTGAAAATATCATTACAAACCTTCCGGATCTTGAGTTTGATATCGAAGATTTTAAAGATCTCTACCACCTTCGATGGAATGAGGAAAATTCCTTTCGGGATTTAAAATATCCCCTCTGTCTCAAAGCGTTCCATTCGAAAAAATATGACTATATCGTTCAGGAGGTCTGGGCAAGGGCAATCCTCCATAACTTTTCTTGAGCGGTCTCGGAAACTCTTTAAAGCCCATATTTCCGCTCTTTTTCTGTTTTTCTTTTTTATCTCTTCCTCCAAACCTCGGAGAAAATATTTTAATAAATTTCCAAAAAACTATTGACATATACTCCAAAATGTGCGGGCGCGTTTGGTGACCTTATGCGGCAGTCACCAAACGCGCCCCTTGTAGTTAAGAAAATATTCTGTGCCACACCCGCACAGCACTTAAAACTACAAGGAGGATACCCACTATGATTAAATACTGGCAATCCATGCACGACTACCTGCACTTTTTCCACGAATCCAAAGTACATTTTGATTCTTCTGAAAGAACAAGGCTACATACAGAGCTTTGGAAACCCTGGCAGAAACTCCGCTGCTTCGATACCGACAGGGCAATGGAAGTTCTTCTGCCTTTTTATTCCGCCACCGGCAGGCCCGCCAAGAACCAGCCCCAGATCTTAAGGTCCTTCATCCTTTTCTTCTTCCTTTATTCCGAAGGACTCACACCTTCCTCTCTTACTTTATGGGTGGACAGGCTCAAACACGACCGCGTCCTTGCTGCCCTCATCGGTTGTACCACGGATTCCCTGCCCCCGCTCGGTTCCTATTTTGACTTCATGGACCGTCTCTGGGCTGCACCTGAATCTGACCGATACTCCCGTAATAAGCTCCTTCCGGCCTCCTGGAACAACAAAAAACCTGAAAAACCGAAAGGCAAAAAGCAGAAAGCGCAGGAAAGCAAGACCAAAATTACAGAACTCATTGCCAACCGCCTGATGGATGGCCGGGACATTCCTTTTCATTTTGAGCAGCGGCTCCAGCTTCTCTTTTACCATGCCGCCGTTCTCCCTTCCATCGAATGCGGCCTGATCCCAAAGGAACACCTGACTGTTTCCGGCGATGGCACTGCCGTCCATACCCACTCCTGCCCTCGCGGACACCACAGGGAAGACGCGCCCGAAACTCTGCGCCACTTCCCTGACCCGGATGCTTCCTGGGGATGGGACAGCGACCTGGAAAAGTTTTACTTCGGCTATACACTCTTCCAGCTCTCCTGTTATAACAGCGGACTGAAAGCGGACCTCCCTCTCCTCCTTCGCTTTACCAGCGCTAAGAGACATGATTCTGTCAGCTTTCTCGTTGCTTTCCATGAACTGGAAAAACATATGCCCGCTCTTCCCATCGAAAATATCTGCCTCGACTCCGCCATGGACAATTACCCGACTTACCGTCTCCTGAAAAGCAGGAACATCCGGGCGTTTATCGACCTGAACAATCAATGCGGGCGACCTAAGACGATTCCTGATACCATAACCATTGACAGGGACGGAACCCCCATCTGTCAGGAGAAGAAACGCATGGTCCCAAACG
The DNA here is from genome assembly GCA_000403295.2 of Lachnospiraceae bacterium M18-1. Classification (GTDB taxonomy): domain Bacteria; phylum Bacillota; class Clostridia; order Lachnospirales; family Lachnospiraceae; genus Schaedlerella. The sequence continues at coordinate 681,012 of KE159611.1, forward strand.
GCTATGACAAGTCCAGCGGCTACCTCATGTGGCGGTGCCCTTTCGGGAAAGACCATTGTACAAAATGTAAAAACAGCTGTACTTCTTCTAAATACGGCAGGGGCATCAAGACCAGGCCTGAATGGGATATCCGCCTGTACACAGAGATCCCACGCGGGACAGAAACTTATAAAAGGATTTATAACCAGCGGACGGCAACGGAGCGGATCAACAACAGGATCCTGAATGATTATGGCCTGCACCGCATGATGATCCATACAAAAAAGCATTACTCTTTCATGACCACTATGATTGGCATCTGCATCCATCTGGATGCCCGCTATAAACAGGCACAGGCTGAGGCCTGACTTTTATCTGCTCTTTATGCAAATGCTTTCAAACCTCCGTTTTTCGAAGGTTTAAAAACCATGCCCTTCTTTATCCAGCGTTTCATCCATCCGTCTTTCATTCCCCTCTATATCATTTCTAACACCTCTGCCTTTTTATTGCATCCCTATTTTTCTCAAATGCTTATTGGGTTTCCGAGACCCCTC
>KE159611.1:681644-800766 GCA_000403295.2 Lachnospiraceae bacterium M18-1
AACCGGAATACCAAATATAGATATCAGGCGAATTTTTCAGAAGGGTTTAAAATCTGCAGAAATTTTTTGCGGATCCATAACAGGAAAAAGATCATGGATGTGGAAGGTCTGATCGCCCAAAATATTGAGCCGATCAGACCGGGCAGAACCTTCACACGCCAGCAAAGATTTAAACTGCCAATCAGCTTTTGCTATCGTAATTAAACGAAAAGGAAAGCTAACATCTTAAGTATACGACTTCTCCAGGCGGATTCAACCATTTTTTCAAAAATGGGCACATTCGTCTTATCGTCATGCCTTCCCATCAAATTCAATCCGTAAGAATCTGTTTTTAAATCCCCTATGTTCCATTTTTCATCTTGTCTGACAGCATTTTCTCCTAATTTTTTCTCGGATTTCCCTTAAGTTAACTGTTGTTTTGGCACCTCCTATGCATTTAATGGTAATTTTCCTTTAAGTTAATGACATTGATTCACAGCCATATAAAAATCAACAGACAGATTCGTCAAGCACAGCTTGTAAGAAGCTGTTTGATGATTTTTATATGACTGGAATCAGTCACTTCACCCACATAAGCAAAAAATCAAGATGCGAAGCATCGGCAGACGGCTTTGCCGGCTGTTTTTGCGCATGTGTGTGAAGCGGCTGTGAATAGTAACCGCTTCCTCCCCCTTCCTGATGTCTTTCTCTTGATACACCTGGATCTAACCTTCCAGGCTCAGCAATTCCTTCGGCAGCCCCATCCTGTTCTTAACAGTTCTTTCCATATAGTTCCTTAGTCTTCATAAAACCTCAGTTCCCCCCACACATCCATCAATTCTTTCCGGCGGACCAGTTTTGTTGTCGTCTTTCTGTCAAAGATCCGGATCTCACTGTTATACCCGTCATACTTCGGCCAGTTCTCCGGATCCGGCTCTCCGGTTTTCGCAAATCTTACCCAGGGAGTATGCATCGCTTCGATCAGCGCGTTCTTCGTTTCTTCCGTCTCTCCTTCAAACAGGAACCGGCTGAATTTGAAGTCTTTATTTGCGAATACGCAGGGAATGTCAAATGCATGGGATGCTTTCCACCCTGTCTTTTCCCCATTAATGGAAACAAATTCAAACCGGTACATCCACACGTCATTGTATTTTCTCTGGGCCTCCGCCACTTTCAGGGCCGGCATCTGGAACGCATAATCCGTAGCAAATTCGATAAACGGGTCGCCGCCTTCTGTGCGGAAATGGGACTGCACATCCGGAACTGCATTCTGGGTAAATTCCCCCTGCGCCCGAAACTCTTGAAACCGGTCTCTTGCCGATGGATGATAGTAATTGATGATATCCGGGAGGGCGCTTGCATTGCCGTTTTTCTCAAACATTTCCGCAACCATGGCCCAGCTGTTCGGGAAGCCGGTCTTTTCCGGGTGTACGAACATGGTGCCCTCATCCTGATTCGTGCCGATGATAATCTTCACCCCCGCCGCGCTCCCGCCCCGGATGGCATCGATCGGACGGACCGGAAGCAGGTCGTCGATGACAGGCCCCGGCAGAAACATGCCTGGGTTTTTATATTGATGCTTTTCCGCCACATAGGTGTTGCCCTTCTGAAATTCATAGGGATCTTCGGTCCTTAATTTGGGCAGGTCGTCTTCCGTCCAGCCCATTCCTTCCAAGAACAGGTCAATATTTTCCCGCGCGGTTTGGTGGGTGCAGACGCAGTTTGGCAGCGCACTCTGGATGACGGCCTGCCGGAACATGCCCTTCACCGCCGGAATCGCCAGCATATTGACTACCGATGCCCCGCCTGCGGATTCTCCCGCGATCGTCACCTGATCCGGGTCTCCGCCGAACGCCGCGATATTTTCATGGATCCAGGTAAGCGCCATGATCTGATCGGAAATCCCGCAGTTGCTGTCAAAGTCCCCGCAGCCCGGATAGGTTGTGAAATCGTAGAATCCCAGCACATTCATCCGGTACTGGAAGGATACGAATATCAGCCCGTCCCGTACAAACGCTTTTCCATTGTAAAGGGGCACTGACGCGGCTCCCGTGTTATAACCGCCGCCGTGGATCCATACGAATACCGGAAGGTTTCCGCCTTCTAAGGGGCGCTGTATGTTCAATGTCAGGCTGTCCTCGGAGCCTTTCAGTTCCCCCTCGTCCAGCTGGACGGATTCCGGGCCGTATTCTCTGGCCTCCAGGATTCCTTCCCAGGCGTCCATGGGAACCGCGCGCTTGAACCGCAGCTCCCCCACAGGCGGCTTTGCAAATGGGATACCCAGGTATTCGATCCGTCCTTCCCGCTCATAACCTCTGATCTTTCCGTTTTTTGTTTCTGCGATATATCCATCCATCTTTCTTCTCCCTTGAATCATACTCCGGACTGTTACCCACTGTTTACAGCACCGCTGCCCGCATGAAAACCGGTCAGCGATGCTGTCTGTATCATTCCTAAACGCAGCGGATAATGTCATACCCTATTCTTCCTGCTAAGACAGATATTCAACATATGGATTCTCTTTTACACATGGACGCCAGATCTTTGGGATACCATCATTTGGATCACCGTTTTTCATAAAATTACTCCAATAGCGAATCATTTTCTCCGACAGTGAAATATCCGCCTCCTCCATGGGGCGCCAACAGAAATCAAAACTTCCAAAAACATACCAAAGCTCCGCAGAGTGGAATGCCCCCGCCTCATCTCCAGGCAGCTTGCGATCAAAATAGTAGACATAGACATTGGAATCTATCATCTTCGCATAGGCAAGATTGCCGGCGTGCATGGGGTTGTTGTCTGGATTTGGATTTTCTTTTGCGGACGTCAGATCGTCCCCGTTACAGCCGAGAATACAGGGAACGGATAGAACCTCTCCCTTCTCGATTCGGGCGTTGCCGTCCTCAGGAATCAGTTCTTCGTCAATTACCGGGACGTATGGCATCCCTTTGTGCTGAATAAAGGCCGTGCCAAGCGCTTTGCTCAGAGCTGTCATCAAATCTTCAATCGGTGTCTCCCACAGAGCCTTTTTGGCTTCTTCCCGTTTCTCCTTGTTCTCCTTCCAGCCCTGAGACGAAATCCCCAAAGCCTCCAGCACATCGTCGCCGAAAGTCTCCGCCTTTTCAATCGGACGATATTCACCCAGAGGATTATGATACCCTCCGCCACTTTGGAGAATCATTCGCTGAAACAGGCCGTGGCTGTGCGGCGACACTGCCAGTGCCTGCAAACTCATGGCTCCTGCAGACTGCCCGAAGACGGTAATATTTTCCCCATCTCCGCCGAAGGCTGCGATATTCTCCTTGACCCAGGTGATCGCCATGAGCTGATCCCAAAGCCCCAAATTACCACCGGCCTTGTTCTCCCCCTCCACACCAAGCAGGGGATGGCAAAGAAAACCGAGGGCACCCAGGCGATAATTAATCGTCACAATAATCACGCCGGTCTTAGCCAATGCGTCGCATACAAAAGGTAAATTGCTTCCGGCGCCGCCCATAAAGGCGCCACCATGGACATAAACGGCGACAGGAAGCACCGTATCAAAACCGTCTGGCACCCAGATATTCAGGTACAGACAATCTTCGCTGACGGGCACCTCAAAGTCCGGATTATCATAAAACTCTTTCTTGTAAAAGGTATCCCGGGGATTACCGAACTGGATGCTTTTGTTGCCAAAGTGGTCAGCCATGAAAACGCCTTTCCAGGGCTTTGGTCTCTGTGGCTTACGCCAGCGAAGCTCTCCGACAGGCGGCTTGGCATAAGGAACGCCTTTGTAAACTGTACAACCGCGCTCTGAGACACCTTTGATTTGTCCATATTTAGTCTGAATAACCATATGTTTTCCTCCGTTTCTGTTATAAGCGTGTTTCCCAGCGGTCACAGAAGACATTATCCTCCGCTTTGCCGGTAAATGTACTCTTTCCGATCATCTTTTCAACTGCAGCGTGGATATTCTCCTGCTTGCTGCCGTAGGCATTGATAAAGGTCTTTGCCTGCGGCACGTCGATCAGATGATTGGTGAGGTTGAGACTGATTGCCACAGTAGGTACTTCAGCCAGATACCAGGGCTGATCGATCGAATGGTCGGTCGACCAAGTGATGCGAACTTCATTTGTCTGGGCGTAACCAGTAAAGTTCAGCACTAACAGCACTAAATCGTACTTGCTCTTAAAAGCCTCCCTGGAGCCCTTGTCCATCATTGTAAGAAAATTATGGAAACTGACACCGTTTTCCACCTCTAAATCGTAAAAGGTGGGACAGATGTCAACAGCAAAACCTACAGCCTCCAGTTCCTCCTTTAACAAGTCTTTCGTCTTATCGCCCTGATAGGCACGTGAGTTGGGAATGTTGTGCTCATAAACCAAAAAGATGCGCTTGCCGACAGGATCAATCGGTAACAGCTCCTGCGTATCCTTCACCAGAGTGATACAGCGATCGGCAGCCTCTTTTCGGAATAAAAGATGCTCGGCACAGCCTATATATTTCTCCCTGATCTCGGGTGCAGGATAGTTATAACCTTCATTCAACCCCAGCCTGGCCTTAAGTCCCAGAATCCGCATTAGTGCCTCATCGAGCCGTTCGGAAGTAATGATACCGTTCTCCACACCCGCACGAAGATAAGCCATATCCTCTGCAGTATCGTTGGTAAACAACAGCATATCGCATCCGGCGGCAATCGCGGCAGGAAGAGCTTTTTGGCGCGGCATAACTGCATTGAAGCCAATCATCTGTGTAGCATCCGTTACAATCAGACCATTAAATCCCAGTTCACCGCGCAACATCCCGATAAGCAATTCCGGTGAGAGTGTGGCCGGGAGAATCTCTTCATCCCGAATACCAGGCAGGAACTTACGGGAAAGAGCAGGCTGGCATATATGCCCCACCATGATACTCTCAATCCCATCTTCGATGAGTCCCCGGTAAACCTTCCCGAAGCTATTCTCCCAGTCCTCAGCGTTCAGATCGTTGCACCCCATAACCAAATGCTGATCTCGCTCTTCAGTACCATCTCCTGGGAAATGCTTGGCGGTACAAGCCATAGAAAACCCTGAATCACGCACCCCACGTATATAGGCACGGGCCATATCCAACACTGTATCAGGGTTTTCTCCGAAACTTCGGGTGTTAACAATGGTATTGCGCCAGTTTAAATAGATATCGCATACGGGGTTGAAGAGCCAATTGGCTCCAATACTGCCCGACTCGCGGGCACTGGTAAGACCGATATGATACGCAGTAACCGGATCAGCGCCGGCCGCGGCCTGCGCTGCTGTGGCAACATAAGTCCCGTCCGGCACACATTCCGCCCCGCCGGTATCGCAGTTGGCAGCGATCAACAGGGGAATGCGGCTGTGTTTTTGATAAAGACGGTTTTGCTCATAGGTCTCGTCTGCAGTCTTGCGCTGCCAGCGCAGTCCACCCTGATGCCAGGTATCCAATTCGTTTTTAATGCCGCTCTCATCAACTCCCGGTAAGTAGGTCATAATGACAAACAGCTGCCCCAGCTTTTCCTCAAGGGACATACTCTTAATACTTTGCTCGACCCAGCAGATCTGCTGATCATTCAGATAAAACGGCTTTGCCTTCAAATTGACCATTTTATTTCTCTCCCCTCGATAGATTGTCCAAAAATTCCTCTTCTTTCTGACGGCCGTAGTCCTGATACTGACCGTCTTTCAACAACTGGGCAGCATAGGGAAATTCCTGCCAGCTCTCTGTTTCCTTCCGAACCAGAATAGGATAGTAGAAAACGCTGTTTTGCTCTGCAGCTGCCTTGTCGCCGGGCGCATCACCCACCATAAGAATATGATTTTTTGCATAGCCTTTCTTTTTCAGTTCAGCAATACAATGCGCCTTGCTGCCCACATCCTGGCACAGCACCAGATCCACCCGTTCGAGCAGTCCGAATTTCATCCACTCTTCTTCCACTGCGTCCCGGTTGGCACTGGAAACAACAGCAATATCCGCGAAGGGTCGAACGGCTTCAAAGCCTTCTCTAACGCCTGCGAAGGCCTTTTTAACTTCCCAGGGCAGCGCTGCAATTGCCTGGTTGACCGCATACGACCAGTTCAAAGCTTTCTTTAAGATTGGTGCATTGTTTTGGGCAATCTCGGCCTCCAGTGCGCTGTTGGAGAGTTCTTTGGACTCATCAACCCATTTACGCAGTTCCTTCACACCTTCAATAGGCATGAGGATCGAATCCACTTCCTCCAGCAGCATAACCAGGCCTTTGAAACGGTTGATGCCTCGTGTCATACTGTAGAGATTGATTTCATCCCAGCGAGCCAGGAGCTTTTCCTGCCATTCCTCCAGTCCCCATTCCATGATGATACAGGGACCAAAGCAGCGTTTGTGTTTGATATCCATGGTATCCACTGCACAGCCATCCGAATCCACGCAGATTAGATACTCCTTTTTCTTTTTAAATTCTTTCAGCAATACTGCCATCTTTTTCCCTCCTGGTTATAAAAAACAGGCACAGTTTTTACACTGTGTCCTGAAAACAAAAGTACGTTCTTGTTTCGGTTTAATATTCTTTTGCGATCTCATGCAGTGCATCATTGATATGCAGCATAGTGTCTGTATCATCTTTTAAATCCCGGCTCAAGATACTCTTCATGCTTAGGCCCAATGGAATCAGATCCTGATCCATAGCTTTCACCAACTCAGGCACATACCGCATAAGAACCTCCCGCGCTTTTGTGCACTGCATTACATCATCTGCCGTGTCCATGATAGAATAGTACCCCTCTTTGACGGTGTCGTCATCACTCAAAAACCAGTTGCGGACAGTCCCCACGCCTTGATCGGGCAGGCAATAGCTCTCATCCTCGTACTCAACACGCTCAAAGACGCAGTGATCTTTCCACCCTCCCGCTACGGCGCGAACCGTGTTTTCTCCTGGCCGCAATGCCACCTTGCGAAATACAACGGTTCCGTTTCCATTGTTCTCCGCCCTTCCCCACTCATCTCCGTTAATAGTAAGCACAACAGAGGACTGGTTGGTGTAAACTTTGATATCAATGGCCTTGCGGGCACGCTTGATAAAGCGCTGGGAGCAGATGTGCACAAAGGGCTCTTTTGACCATACCGCCTTGTAGTAATAAAAGGCATCTTTCCGAAGAGACCGGTCGTGGCTTACCAGCCCTTTCGAATTGAGGAATTTCACGCCGCCCTCATTGCGCCGGTCGCTGGAAAAGTCAAACATATTCCACACAAAGCTGCCCCACAGATAGTCCTTTCCACGCAGAATTGGATAGACCGTCTCATGGAACAATGCCTGGTATTCCTCTGAGTAATCCTTGACCTTCGGCTCCTCGGAATGCAGTGCGGGATTGCTGTCCACGCCGTATTCGCTGACCCCCAATGGCATTTCGGGCCTGGCCGCATGCAGCTTATCCAGATAGTTTCCATAGTCAGACATTTCTCCATAATACCAACCAAAGTAGATGTTATAACCAATCATATCTGTGATCTTATTCAACTCACTGGAGAATTTGACAGTATACAGGTTAGCAGCGCTGACCAAGCGGTTAGGATCCAATTCTTTGGCCAGCTTTGTCAGCATCCGACAACCCTCATGCATATATGGTGCGTCTTTGAACATCCCAATCTCGTTCTGAATTCCCCAACAGAAAATCGAGGGATGGTGGAGATTCTGGAGAATCAGCTCCCTGAGCTGATCCGCGGCATTTTCCAACAAGACCTGACTCTCCGTCATTTTCAGCATGGGGATTTCCGCCCAAACTAAAAGACCGGCCTCGTCGCAACAGCTGTAGGTGTGCTGTGCATGCTGATAGTGAGATAAGCGTACAGCGTTTGCGCCGATCTCGCGGATGAATGCGAAATCATCATCAATCTGTCTGTCTGATACAGCATTGAATACTCCGGCGCAATCCTGATGCTTGGCAACGCCGCAGAGTTTCACACGCTCTCCGTTAAGACGTAATCCTTCTTCTGGACTCATGGTAATATGCCGGAATCCCAGACGAAGGCTCACCTCATCATCTATCTCTCCCATGCCCGTCAAAAGACTTGCGCAAAGCGTGTAGAGATTTACGCCCGCCTTTCCATTCCAGAGCCGGGGCGCAGGGACTTCCAGTCTGACGATCTCGCAGGGATCTGCCACATAGCTGGCGGTAAGTTCTCCGTCCGGTCCGGTCAGCATGTAGCGAATTTGCACACCAGGGTCTGTTATGCATACATGAGACGAAATACTGACAATTCCCGTACCATCCTTTTCGATGTCAGCTGAGGCGATAACACCGTCGGTTCCATAATAAAGATAATCAAAATGATTTTCCTCGGTAATCAGAATATTCACGTTGCGGTACAGGCCACCAAAAACGGTAAAATCACCGAAATTCGGCAATACTTCTGGATTGATACTGTTGTCCAGGTAAACATCAATGGAAAGGCTGCCGTTTAAAAGAGCCTCTTGTGGAATAGGAAACCGAAAACGGGCATAACCGCCCCGGTGTTCGCCCACAGGCCTGCCGTTCACGAAGACACGGCAGACCTGATCAGCACCCTCAAACTCAAGGAAAGCTTTACACCACTTCGGATTGGTCGAAAGCTCCCTGTGATAGACCACAACGCCGTGATACGGATCCTCATCCGTATACCATGTATGCGGCAGAGAGACATTCTCCCAGGCGATCCCTTCCAGAGTAAATGGAATCGTTCCATCCGGAATTTTGGCAAACTGCCAGGATTGATTCAATGAAATTCGTTGCATAAAAATCTCCTTTCCTGCGGTCTGATACTTTTTGTCTTATTGTTATTTGACATGTCTTGTTTATGCATCTGCCTCAGGCTGCGCACGGCGAACCTCTAGTGTCTTTCGGATTTCTTCGCTCTGTGCGGGCGTGATATTATAGATGATCCCCACCCCCAGCAATTCAACGAGGCAGGACAGCACAGGCAGGCCAACTGCCAGCATACGGACATTAGGGCCGAATGCCGCAGCCTGCTCGGAAGCGCCGGAAACGAAGCCGATGAGCGGCAGCATAGCAGCAACCGTTGAGGACGCGACGGCAGTACCAATCTTGCGGCTGAATGTGTAGATTGAGTATAAAGTACCATCGGATCTCTCATTGCTCTTATACTCCTGATAGTCCATACATTGTGCCACCAGAGCCCAGGTCAGCATGATAAAGATGGTCTGGCCGATGTTGGCAACGGTATTGACAAACATGAAAACGTACACATTAGCAATGGGGAACATCACCAACAAGAGACTGCATACAATGTTGAGACATACTGCGGTGAGGATGGTCTTGCGGGGTCCAAACTTCTTGGAAAGCCTCGGAACCATGATGAAACAAAACACCATTACAGGTACACTCATAAAAGAGCTCATGGACATGGCTTTGGGTGCATGGTAGTACTCACGGTACATGTAGCTGGCCAAGGAGCCATTGGCTTGGTTGGAGAACATAGAACCCAGGGAAGCAATCATCATGCCAATCAGGGGACGGTTGGTCAAGGCGCCCTTGAGAACATGCCAGAAGCTATACTTTTTCTGTTTTGCCTTAACGCCATCCTCAAGCTGAATGTTCTCCTTGCACAGAGTGAGCAGCAGGGTGTAGAAAATAAGGGAACCGACTGACGCGATCATGGCCAGCGTAAAGTAACCGGAAGCCTTTGGGGTGTGATCCTCGTTCCAAATCAGCTGTGGGATCAGCGCCATAAATGTAACACCTACACCCATACCGCCAATGGCCCGGGCACGGGAAAGCTTGGTGCGGCTTTCAGGATCATCAGTGATGACCGAGGCCATAGCTCCATAAGGCATGGAGGCTCCGGTATAACTCATGCCGTAAATAAGGTACAGGGCGGCAACCCAGGCCATCTTGGCGCCTTGACTCCATGCAGACACATCTGAAAAAATGAGCAGGCATGACAGCGCCAGCGGAATCATGGCGATGCGGATGTAGGGCTTAAAGCGGTCACCGGACTTGCCGATTTTGAAACGGTCGGGCAACGAACCGATCAGTGGATCGTTGATACCATCCCAGATACGAGCCACCAGAAACAGGCCGGCCATCCACTTAGGATCAATACCAAGAACATAGGTCGCAAAGGTCAGAATCCACATATCAATGTAGAGATTGATAAGGCTTCCGCCGTAATCACCACAAAAGTAGCCGAATTGTTCTTTGAACTTTACCTTGTAATTCATTTCATTTCCTCCTTGATTTGATAAAAATCCTGGCTGTAAATAATAACTGCTATTTCACAATTTATAATAGGATAAACTGTTTCATGAAACTGCGCCTGAAATTCCTCCGGATAATCTTTGATCAGAGGTTTTTCTCCATGCAACCGGATTCCGAAGGCTGCTGCTCAGCATTTGTCATAAGATCCGCATTTTCTCTCATTTGATGTATTTTTGCTTCAACCTCTCTCATTTTTTCCGGTGTCAGGTCATAAAATTTCATGGCAATCAGGTTGAATACCGCACCAATAATTTCCAAGCCAAAATAGAAAAGCAGGCCAAAGATAAGCAGCTCTGTACTATATGGCGTATCAAGATCCGGCAGTTTATCTGTAAACCCGATTAAAGTAAATCCAACGCCTACCAGCATAGGACCAAAGGAAGAAATCAATTTATCCATAAAACTGAACAGCGTTCCAACCATGCCCGGAATAAACTTTCCACTGCGGCTAGCTTCATAATCATTCACGTCTGCGATCATAGGCGGAATGATAGAACTTGTGATCATCTGGAACCCTCCGCCGACAACTGTAACTAAAAACAGTGCAATAGTAAAGGCGGAGAAACCACTGAATGCTTCCCCATAGCCATTAGCATATCCGGGCAGGCACAGTGTTTTCGGATTCAGCAAAAAAAAGATCAGGACACCAACCGTGTCAAAAATCAGAACGCCCCAGCTTCCGACCTGCATTGCTTTTTTCATACCGAGTTTCCGACCAATGGTGCCAATCCCCAGAGTCATCATCACCAGACCACAGATTGTTGTATATAGCCCAAACCCACCATTTAATTCATAATTGCCAATAACAATACCAAAAATAACCAATGTAACTGCACTCGTCTTGCAAGTCGTAGCAAACATATCGGTAGATCTGGCTACAATCATCATCTGCAGCGGACGGTTTTTCTTTAGGACTTCCAAATAATCGCCAAAACTTACTTTTGGTGCTTTCGTCTCAGATGTCACACTGAAATGCGGGATATCTTTTGGCGCAATCGAAATATAAGCTATCACAATGCCGATTGTTGCAGCTACTGCTGTAAGCAGCCAGTAATCATGAAAAAGATCCGCACTTGCCATAGCTCCATATTTCACCGCTAAATAAGAAACATACATCTGCGTCAAAGCCCTTGCAATACGGACCAGAATTGTACCGACGATACTTAATACCGGACGTTGGGATGGATCATTTGTCAGGCAGACATTGCCCACATGGTTGCTGATATTCAAAAATGTATAACCGATATAATATAACAATGTAAAAAAGATGAAAAATACCTGTCTAGCTATACCTTCCGGAAGCCGATGTGTCACATTAAACATCAAAAAGCTATTAATGAAAAGGAGTACACCGCCTGCTGCCAGACACAATCTTGTTTTTCCGATTTTTACGCAAAATTTATCAACCAAAAATCCAACGATCGGATCTGTTATTCCGTCCCACAAACGCATAATGGTTGAAAAACTGGAAGCCAGAAATACCGCCATACCAACATAACCGTTCAAATAAAATGACATAATCATTGTCAGACCCATATAAAGGTTGACAGCCATATTCGCACCACTGAATCCGACAATCCGCCAGACTGGGACAAAATGAATCCCATTCCCTTTCTCAAATTTAGCATAAGATACTGCGTTGTTCTTTTCCATTTTTTCCTCCTATAATTTTGTAAGTGAATGTTTTTATGAGTAAACTATAGCAAAACAACGCTTTGTGTGATAGAATAATATAACACAATACAGAAGAATATAACACAACAATAAAAAGGAGTTTACTATGGATTTTGTACTTCCCCCATTACAGCATTTTTTTCTCTTAAGCAGCCTGCTCCATGAACTATACCATTTAGAATTTACAGTCCTTCAAACAGAAGAAGATATTTCTGCTTTCTGCAGTCAGCATTGTTTTCATCCCCTGCAAAAAGAATTTACACCAGCAGGACTTGATGAAATAATTCTGCAGGCTGCTCCGGATACAATCGTACATACCATTGACTATTTCCGCATTCATTTGATGCTTTTTACACTGGAACAAACATGTATCGCTATGGGTCCTTTCTGCCCGCTGCTTTTTTCACAAAAAGATGCATGTACCCTTCTTTCTGACAGCCGACTGCATGCAATAGGCACTATGGAGTTTTTATCTTATGCCAGTGCCTGCCCTTTCCTTTCTGAAAAACATGCAAGGAATATTGTCCGTTCCCTACTGCATTGTATTTATCCATATGAAGATGACCGCACCATTATTGACCTGACTGTTAATTCCATTCAGCCTGAAAAAATAGAAGAATCCGAATCAACAAGAGCCAATTATGCACTGTTACTGGAAAAACGCTATTCCTATGAACAAAATTTCCGAAAGAATATCATGGAAGGCAATCAACGGGCAGCGCTTTTAAACCTCGCCAATATGGAACAGGATGTCTCCTACTTAAAACGTATTGGAAGTACGCTTGAAAATGAAAAAATCGGTGCGGCAATTTCCAGGACAACTGCCCGCCTGGCCGCTATGGATGGCGGTCTTCCAGGAATAACAGCAGATCAGATTTCCAACCAGAATACAAAAGATACTCTTGCGGCCAGAACCGTAGATGATATTCTGCGGGCAAAAGAGAAGATGATATGTTCCTACTGCGCCGCTGTCCGTGCCACAAAAGAAAGTCAGTACAGTGTACTTGTGCAAAGTGTTTTGTATGAAATAGAACATAAATTTCATCAAGATATTTCTCTGTCAGACCTTGCTAATGAACTTGCCGTATCCAAAAATTATCTGATAAAACGTTTTAAAACAGAGGTTGGTATGACACCTATTCAATATCTGACAGATTTTCGTCTAAAACGAGCAGCTATGCTATTGGCGGAACACACGCTATCCATCCAGAATATTGCGAATGTTGTGGGGATCCCAGATTCGAATTATTTTACAAAGCTATTTAAAAAAAGTTTTCATATGACTCCACAACAATATCGAAAAACCAAGATTATATAACCCCATGTTGGTGAAAAGCGGCATGTTTTCATCGCTTCTCAATTCCGCATTTCCCCCACAATTTTATACCACTGTCGCATCCGTTCTTGCTGTTGTTACAGTTCACGGCCAATGTCATTTACTTAAGGAAGATTTCTGTACTATACGCAGAAATCTTCTTTTTTACCCCTAACTCAAATCTTTATAATCTTTTTCTTTTTTTAAAAAAACTATTGACAAACCTTTCAAAATGTGCGGCTTTTTTCTGATAAAATCAGAAAAAAGCCTATTAATCAGGAAGAATTGTTCACTTTTCAACTGATTAAGGAGGTACATTATGAAATATTCATCTTCTGTAAAAGCAATCTTATTCGCTTCCATCCATGAACTCGCTGACAACCCTCATCTTTATGCCAAACATCCGGGCAGGGATTTCACTCGGAATAGAAAATTGGGCTTTCAGGATTTCCTCATTCTCTTTCTCACCATGGAGGCTGAGTGCATTAAAGAAGAACTTTACCATTACTTTGATCGTGACATTTCTACTCCCTCTAACGCTGCTTTTTGCAAACAGAGGAGCAAGCTCCGACAGGATGCCCTCAGGAATCTCCTCTTTGCTTTTAACAGAAAGCTCAAAAAGAACCTTTACAACGGAAAATACCAGTTCATTGCCTGTGATGGCTCCGGGTGTGATATTTTTAGAAACCCGAACGATCCGGATACTTTTTTTGGACCTAACGGGAAATCCACTAGGGGATTCAACCAGATCCATATCAATGCTTTTTATTCGATTCTTGATCGAAGATTTACTGACCTTGTCATACAGCCTGGACGAAAACGTAATGAATTTGCCGCTTTCTGCCATATGGTCGATTCCGCAGGCTCGGCCGGCCCTAAAACAGTTTATTTTGCCGACATGGGCTATGCCTCCTATAATAGCTATGCCCATGTGATCGAAAACGGACAATACTTTCTCATCCGATGTGACCCCAAAAAAACGAAGGGAATCCTTGGCTATCCACTTGACGATGTCAGGGAACTGGATTGCCGCGTTGATCGTATTCTCAGCAGATCGCAGGCAAAACGCAAACGGCTCCAGCCTGACAGAGCCGATGATTACAGACATGTCTGTAAAAATGTCGCTATGGATTTCCTTACGGACAAGCAAACCGAATACGAGATCTCACTCCGGGTCGTTCGGTTTGAAATCTCAGAAGGATGTTTTGAAAATATCATTACAAACCTTCCGGATCTTGAGTTTGATATCGAAGATTTTAAAGATCTCTACCACCTTCGATGGAATGAGGAAAATTCCTTTCGGGATTTAAAATATCCTCTCTGTCTCAAAGCGTTCCATTCGAAAAAATATGACTATATCGTTCAGGAAGTCTGGGCAAGGGCAATCCTCCATAACTTTTCTTCTGAGATCATCCAGAACGTAGAGATTGAGAACCGGAATACCAAATATAGATATCAGGCGAATTTTTCAGAAGGGTTTAAAATCTGCAGAAATTTTTTGCGGATCCATAACAGGAAAAAGATCATGGATGTGGAAGGTCTGATCGCCCAAAATATTGAGCCGATCAGACCGGGCAGAACCTTCACACGCCAGCAAAGATTTAAACTGCCAATCAGCTTTTGCTATCGTAATTAAACGAAAAGGAAAGCTAACATCTTAAGTATACGACTTCTCCAGGCGGATTCAACCATTTTTTCAAAAATGGGCACATTCGTCTTATCGTCATGCCTTCCCATCAAATTCAATCCGTAAGAATCTGTTTTTAAATCCCCTATGTTCCATTTTTCATCTTGTCTGACAGCATTTTCTCCTAATTTTTTCTCGGATTTCCCTTAAGTTAACTGTTGTTTTGGCACCTCCTATGCATTTAATAGTAATTTTCCTTTAAGTTAATGACATTGACTGTGAATAGTAACCAGGAAGGATGATACCATGGCACGTAAAAAGAAATACCCCAAGCTCTCAAACGGCTGCGGCTCCATCAAAAAACTGTCCGGAAAGCGCCGGAATCCCTATGGCATCTATCCGCCTGCCACAGATCTGATCGCCCCCGGCCAGTACGCCCCTGTGAAAGCGATCTGCTACGTGGACGATTACATGAAGGGGTTCGCCGTACTGACTGCCTGGCATGCTGGAACCTATTACCCAGGATTTGAGCGTACCCTGAACGACTTCGATCAGAGCCGAACCCTGAACAGTGCCATGGACAATATCCTGTTGGATTACCTGCAGTCAGCAAGGGTTGAACAGAACAAGGAGAAAACCGCTACCTTTGCGGAAGTGTACGAGGGATTTTATAGAGATAAATATGAGGATTCGAAAAAGACATACTCCAAAGCGAGTATGGACTGTACCAGAGCGGCTTTTAAAAACTGCGCTGAATTACACGACAAGTCCTTTGCCGATCTACGGTACAATGACTTGCAGAACGTCATAGACAACTGCCCGAAAAAACATTCATCATTGGAACTGATACTGTCTCTCTTCCACCAGATGTACGCTTATGCGGAAAAATTTGAGCTTTGCGAAAAAGATTATTCCGTACATGTAAAGATAAAGAAAGCAGAAGATGATGAACATGGTGTTCCATTTTCTGATGACGAGCTTGCAATACTCTGGCAGCACAAGGAGGATCCTGTCGTGGAATTTCTTTTGATCATGTGCTATTCCGGGTACAGGATAAAGGCATATGAAACCATTGAGGTAAATCTGAAAGAAAAATATTTCCGGGACGGTGTAAAGACTGATTCCGGGAAAGACCGTATTGTCCCGATACACTCCGGAATCTATGCGTTAGTGAAGCACCGTATAAAAAAGCAGGGTACAATTCTTGACATAACGCCAAACACATTTCGGAACAGGATGTATGAAACATTGGAACAGATCGGGATGCAAAGACATACTCCCCATGATGCCAGGCACACCTTTTCCATGCTCTGTGAAAAATATCATGTAAATGAAAATGACCGGAAACGTATGCTTGGACATGCTTTCCAGGATATTACAAATAAGGTCTATGGGCACAGGACAGTTGAGGAGCTCCGAATAGAGATTGAAAAGATTAAAATTCCAGTGAAAAACAGTACATAAATTCGTTTACGTTAGCGACACGTTAGTGACAAAATTGTACAAAAACCCCTGTAAATATGGGGTTTTGAAATTTTAATCTTAAGATATTCTTAATCAAAAAACAATAAAACCCCCTACTCTCGTGTGTTATAATGAATATAGTGAAAAGCCAAAGAAAGGAAGGTTTTCCCATGTCTGACAAAATACTGATCGTTGACGATGAGGCCGAGATCGCTGATTTAATTGAGGTGTATTTAAACAGTGAAGACTACACTGTTTTTAAATTTTACTCTGCAAAGGAAGCCCTCGAATGTATCAGCACCACTGAGCTTGATCTTGCGATCCTGGATATCATGCTTCCGGAGATCGACGGATTTACATTGTGTCAAAAGATCCGGTCAAAGCATACGTATCCGATCATCATGCTGACCGCCAAGGATGAAGAGATCGATAAGGTCAAGGGGCTTACGCTCGGGGCAGACGATTATATTACAAAACCTTTCCGGCCCCTGGAATTGATCGCAAGAGTCAAGTCCCAGCTGCGCCGGTACAAAAAGTACAACCCGGCCCGTTCGCAGGATGAACAGGATCTGCTTACCCATTCCGGCCTGGTGATGAATCTTGGCACCTACGAATGCTTTCTAAATGAAAAGCCGCTCACACTGACCCCCACAGAATTTTCCATTCTACGCATACTCCTGGAAAACAAAGGGCGTGTGATCAGCGCGGAAGAGCTGTTCCATCAGATCTGGCAGGACGAGTATTACAGCAAATCCAACAACACGATCACGGTTCATATCCGTCATCTTCGCGAAAAAATGAACGACACTTTGAGCAAACCAAAATATATCAAAACGATATGGGGAGTGGGGTATAAAATTGAAGGGTAACAGCAAAGGCGAATATTCCGAATTTCAGTCGAAGCTCATGGAACGATTCTGCGGAAATGCCATTCTTTCCGTTGCGGCCGTGATCCTGCTGTATCTGTTCCTCTGGAAGCAGCGGGGCGGAGACCTGGTCATCACTCTTTTGGTGACATTTACAAGACTCGAATATGAGCAGGCTTTTTATGTCTATCACAATTATTTCAGAGGCTACAAGGAAATCTTTTTCGCGGCGGCGATCCTGTTCATCTTTATCTTGCTGCTCTGGCGCTTATTCCGGTGGATCACCCGGTATTTTAAAGAAGTCAACCAGGGGATTGACGCCCTGCTGGCAGAAGATACGGCTCAGATCCATTTATCGGCGGAAATGCTTCCTTTTGAACGCAAGCTGAACGCAGTCAAGCAGGCGCTGGTACGGCAGAAACAGGAAACTGCGCTTGCAGAACAGCGGAAAGACGAACTGGTGATGTATCTTGCCCATGACATCCGCACTCCCCTGACCTCCGTGATCGGATATCTGAGCCTTCTGGACGAAGATCCGGATATGCCCGCCGACAAACGTGCGAAGAATGTACAGATCACACTCGACAAGGCTTATCGGCTGGAAGAAATGATCAATGAATTTTTTGAGATCACCCGCTATAATTCCAGGCAGATCCGGCTGGCAAAAGAAACCATTGACCTATACTATCTGCTGATCCAGCTGTCCGACGAGCTTTCACCAGTCTTTGCGTCCCACGGCAATTTCGTCGTGTTAGATATGGATGAAGATCTGACCGTCTCTGCAGATCCGGACAAGCTGGTAAGGGTATTCAGTAATATTTTAAGAAATGCGGCGGCATACAGCGATCCGGAAACCGAGATCACGATCTCAGCCGAAGAAACGGCTGAACAGATCAGCATCTCTTTCCAAAACCGGGGGGAGGACATCCCCAAAGATAAGCTGTCCTCTCTCTTTGATAAATTTTACCGGCTGGACAAGGCCCGTATCTCTGATACCGGCGGGACCGGCCTGGGGCTGGCCATCGCAAAGGAGATCATCCTTCTGCACGGAGGCAGCATACATGCGGAAAGCGGCGATCATACAGTCACGGTCACCGTCTGCCTGCCTAGTACAGCATTGCGTAATTAGCGCTGTACTAGTGTACTGAATTAGAAGTTTTCATGTTATTTTATAACAGATTTTATGATGTGTATAAAAAATTATAAAAAGCTATCTTGAATGGATGAAAAGAGGTGGAAAAAATGCTTTTGATGTTAATTATTCCAATTATTTTAACCATAGCTCCAGTAATGGTATATCAAACAGTCATGTTATTAGGTAAGAAAAAGTCCACATCTACACATTATGTATGGACGTATATTATGATGATTTATATATGGCTTGTTATTTCTGTTACCGGAATAGGCTCTATATGGGATATGATTTCAAAAGGTGGGCTGATAGCTGCTTTTCAACAGGCTGATATTAGTTTGATACCTTTTCAATCAGAGGGTATGTTCACATATTGTATGAACGTAATCATGCTTATGCCTTTAGGATTTTTACTTCCCTATATTTGGGAGAACTTTAGAAATCCTTTGAAAGTGACTTTAACTGGTTTCTTATTTTCTGTCTTTATTGAATTTGCACAGTTACCAACTAACAGATTAGTGGATATTGATGATTTAATGATGAATACATTAGGTGCAATTTTAGGCTATGCAGTTTGGAGAATGATCGGAAAATATTTTTTCAATAAGAAAGAGAAACAACGTACTATTTCATTAGGGAAATGTGAGCCTGCTATTTATCTGTCTTTAGCCTGTATCTGCAATTTCTTGTTATATAATTGGACATGGTTTTTATGATTTTTTTGTATTCGGTATTTATATTAGTTTGGCGGGCATAGCGGAGCCTTATAAGCCCCCGTTATCTATACCCCCAACAAGCGAGCCGGAATATCCCAAAAGGATATTCCGGCTCATTGCTTGCCTGCGCTTTTGATTTCCAGTTATCACACCTCTGTTTCTTGGTTTTTTTTAAAGCACATAAATGATTTTCGTCATCACGCTAAAAGTTTGATTCCGCAAACCGATTTAAGGATTATTTAATAACTTCTATGCTACAATAGGCTCACAAAGCGAAAGGAGCAGCTAAAATGTATCTACGAATACTGAAAAAAGACCTTAAGCGCAAAAGAGCGATGAATGTGATATTGCTGGTATTTATTATACTCGCGTCGATGTTCATGTCCTCAGGCGTGAGCAACATCATCACCGTGACGACTGCGCTGGACAGCTATTTTGAAATGGCGGACGTGCCCGATTACTTCGCGATGAGCGAAAACAAATCTGACCACAAGGATATTTGCGGGACGCTTGAAAATGCCTCCGCGATAGACGAGTTCCGTATCGAGGAGTTCGTCTCAATGTCCCAGTCCAATATTACGCGGGTCGGCGAACCGCTTAACGCTTCCAACCTCAGTCAGAAATTAGTATTACAGAGCGACAGAAGTTTGGGGATAAATTATTTTCTGGACGACGAAAGTATTCTTAAAAGCGTACCAAAAGGGAAAATTTATGCTGCCCGTTTCACAGAGAAAAACATGGGACTTAAGGCAGGCGACAAAATTACTGTTGAAATAGAGGGCGTAAACCGTGAATTTACCTTTGCGGGAGGCTTCAAGGACGCTGTCCTCGGTTCGGAATTGATGGGCATTAAAAGGTTTATTATAAACGCCGAGGACTTTGACGAATATATGTCCAACGAGACGATAAAAAACATGTACGGCGGAAAATTCGTGGGCATACACACCGCCGACCTTGACAAGACCCTGTCCCAGATAGCGGATATATCCGACAGCTTTACTATTGCGAACGGCACGGAGATACTGGATCAAGCCTATATTTTTGATATGATAATCATGGGTCTTATCCTTGCGGTGAGCATTATTCTTATCATCATATCCTTTGCGGTGCTGCAGTTTACCATAGCCTTTACCCTCTCCGAAGAATTCCGCGACATAGGCGTTATGAAAGCAATAGGCATACGGAACATAAAAATTCGGGGACTGTACCTTACAAAATACTTTGCTATTTCCGTTGTCGGCGCGGGCATTGGCTTGATACTCAGCTACCCGTTCGGAAAAATGCTTATAAATTATTCCTCGGAGTCTATTATAATAGACATCAGCAATAACGGTTTTGTCAATGCTGCCTGCGCGGTTCTGGTAGCGGCTGTCATTCTCCTGTTCTGTCTCGGCTGTACGGGCAGGGTGAGCAAAATGTCCCCAATCGATGCTGTAAGAAACGGGCAGACGGGGGAACGCTTCCGCAAAAAGGGCGTTATGAGCCTTGGAAGATCGCGGCTTGGCACGACGGCTTTCCTTGCCGCAAACGATATTGTAAGCAGTCCCAAACGCTACGCTGTCATTACCTTTACGTTTTTTCTGTGTATGTCGCTGCTGATCATGCTTTCCAATGTCACGGCATCTCTTAAAAGCGGAAAGCTGCTGAAATATTTCGGGATGGCGGACTGCCACGCCGTTACGGACATCGGTGACGAAGCTATGAAATTTATGGCTGAGGACGGACATGAAAAGGTTGAAACATATCTTGAGGACATGGAGCAGACCCTTGCGGAAAACGGTATGCCCGCGGAATGTATGACGGAATATTATATTTATACGATGATAAGATACGGCGAATATGAAAGCAAGACAGCTATACTTCAGGGTACGGGAACAACAATGGATATGTACGAATATTTAGAGGGTACTCCTCCCCAAAACAGCGGCGAAATTGCAGTGACGACCCTTTTGGCAAAAAAGCTGGGTGCGGAAATAGGCGATACCGTTACCTTGTCCTACCCAACAGGTGAAACGGCGGAGTTCATCATAACCGCTCTGTATCAGTCAATGGTCAACCAGGGCATATCCGTAAGGGTTCATACCTACTGCGATATCAACTATATCGCAGCAAGCGGCTCCCCCGGTACACAGATAAAATTTACTGACGGCCCAGACGATAAGGAAGCATTAAGCAGAATTGAAAAGATCAAGGAGCTTTATCCTAAGTTTTCAAGCGTTAAAACAGCGGGCGAAACCGTAAAGGACAACACCGGAGTCGGCGACGCCATAGACGCTGTGAAAAAAATGTCCGCCGTCCTTACGGTAATTTTAGCTGCGCTTATCACCGTGCTTATGGAGCGTTCCTTTATCGCGAAAGAGCAGGCGGAGATCGCCCTTATGAAAGCCATTGGCATCAGGAACGCCAAAATATACGGACAGTACACGTTAAGATTTTTCATTGCGGCATCGGCGGCTGTACTTCTTGCGGAGCTTTTGGGTATGCCCCTTACAAAGCTTTGCTTCGATCCTGTTTTCAGGATGATGGGGCTTGAAATGGGCGTAGAATATATGCAAAACCCTGTGGAGATATACGCAGTATTCCCCGTTATCGTCCTTACCGCCACAGCCGTAAGCGCGTTTTTGACCTCTTTGTACACAAGAAAAATCAAATCCTCCGATACGGCAAGCATTGAATAATGAAAGGAAGAATCAATTATGAATATTCTCGAAGTAAAAGACCTCTGCAAAACGTATATCGTAAACAAGCGGCAGAATAATGTACTGAAAAATGTAAATTTCACGATTGGCGAGGGAGAAATGGTCGCCGTTATGGGTCCGTCAGGCTCTGGAAAATCCACACTGCTGTACGCAGTTTCGGGCATGGATAATTTTACCGCAGGAGAAGTGAGTTTCTGTGGGAAAAATATCGCAGGGATAGGAGAAAGAGAACTTGCAGACCTGCGCCTTGACGAAATGGGTTTTATCTTTCAGCAAATGTATATGCTGAAAAACCTCACCATATTGGATAATATCATACTTCCTGCAACGCAATCCAAAAAGCAGCGTGAACCCCGCAGGGAAACGGCGCGGCGCGGCCAGGATTTCATGCGCAGGCTCGGTATTATCGACATTGCCGACAACGACATCAATGAGGTTTCGGGCGGTCAGCTTCAGCGGGCGTGCATCTGCCGCAGTATGATAAACGACCCGAAAATGATTTTTGCCGACGAGCCGACAGGGGCTTTGAACCGTGCTTCCTCCGACGAGGTAATGGAAGAGCTTGTAAAATTAAATTCTGAGGGAACAACGATCATGCTCGTTACTCACGATGTTAAGGTCGCTGCAAAATGCACAAGGGTCCTGTACATTGTTGATGGGAACATAAAGGGAGAGTACGACTTAAGCGACTGTTCCACACAGATAAGAGAACGGGAGCGCGCATTGAATAACTGGCTTTTGGAATTAGGGTGGTAATATGGATATTCTCATTGTTGAGGACAACAAGGAGCTT
The DNA here is from genome assembly GCA_000403295.2 of Lachnospiraceae bacterium M18-1. Classification (GTDB taxonomy): domain Bacteria; phylum Bacillota; class Clostridia; order Lachnospirales; family Lachnospiraceae; genus Schaedlerella. Next base: position 704,130 of record KE159611.1, read on the forward strand.
GCCGATCTGCTGTGTGATTTTCTCCGTGCGGAAAATTATACGGTATCGGCGGTTCAAACAGCCGAAAAAGCCTTGCTGCTGTACGAAAGATACGGCGCAAGGCTTGTCGTGCTTGATATCATGCTGCCCGACAAGGACGGATTTTATGTTCTGGAAAAAATCCGCAGGTCAAGCAACACGCCCGTATTGATTGTAAGTGCGAAAACGGAAAAGGATGACAAGCTGAACGGACTGAATCTCGGCGCAGACGATTATATAGAAAAGCCATATGATATTGATATTATGCTCGCAAAAATAAGCGGGATTTTTAAGCGGCGGTACGCTCTTGACGAAATTACCGACGGCAACATACGCATAAATAAGGCAAGCCGTACCGTTTACAAAAATGAAAAAGAACTGGAAATGACCACGAAGGAATTTGATCTGCTTCTGCTTTTGATGGAGAATAAGGGCAGGGCTCTGAGCAAGGAATATATTTTCGGACAGGTCTGGGGCAACGACAGCTTTTCGGAACAGCAGACACTGACAGTACACATAAAATGGCTGCGGCGGAAAATAGAGGACATCCCCAAAAATCCTAAAAAAATCGTGACTGTATGGGGGGTAGGTTATAAATATGAAGGCATTTAACAGAATTTTCTCGGCAGTTACGGTTGCCATAATCCTATTGTTTGCTGTGGTGAATATGATTCTTGCCGCGGACAAAACCGATGGGAGCAGGCCATATCGAGTGGAGATAAGCCGTCTTGTTCGTGAAATAGAAACGAATGGTTCTGCTGACATGTCCGAATGTGTGTATGTAACAACTATTGAACGATACGGAGAAAAATTTTACAGTACAGACAGTGACTATGTTATCTATGAGATAAACGGGGAACTTTATCGCTTCGATTACCGTACAAATGGTGATTCCAACAAGGCATATCTTGCAGGAATTGTAAATGCCGTTCTCGGCGCTATGGCGATTTTATTTATCGCGGTTATGCTTTACATAAAATTCGCAATTCTTCTACCCTTTGAACGCTTGAGCAATATCCCCTATGAGCTTTCAAAGGGAAATCTCACCATGCCGATAAAGGAAACGAAAAACCATTTTTTCGGAAATTTCCTTTGGGGAATTGATATTCTCCGCGAAAACCTCGAACAGCAAAAGCAGCGCGAACTGGAAATGCAGAAAGAAAAGAAAACATTGCTGTTATCGCTCTCGCACGATATTAAAACACCGCTTTCCGTGATAAAACTTTACTCAGCTGCACTGTCGAGAAATTTGTATTCGGACACGGAAAAACAGCAAAAAATCGCTGAGAACATCACCGAAAAAGCGGACGAGATTGAAGGCTATGTTTCGCAGATCATAACAGCTTCAAGAGAAGAATTCCTTAGCCTTGAAGTGAATATAGGAGAGTTTTATCTTTCGGAGCTTGTTGAAAAAATCACGGGATATTATAGGGAAAAACTGGCGCTTATCAAAACGGATTTTAACGTCGGGAAATATAAAAACTGTCTGCTTTCAGGGGACTTAAACAGGAGCGTTGAAGTGCTGCAAAACATTATGGAGAATGCCATCAAATACGGCGACGGCAGACGCATGGAATTGATTTTTTCCGAAGCCGACGAATGCGTCCAAATTGCGATCATGAACGGCGGCTGTACGCTCGGCAGGGACGATTTGCCGCATATTTTCGAGAGCTTTTGGCGCGGCGCTAATACAGAAAACATTCGCGGCAGCGGGCTGGGGCTTTACATTTGCAGACAGCTCATGCGCAAAATGAATGGCGAGATTTTTGCAGAGATTGCCGATGACATCATCACTGTCACAGCGGTTTTCGCAAAAGCATGAATGATTTAGAGATGCTTATTGATAAAAACTACACATAAAGTTTGCTTTTTCTCCCATATGCTATATGTAGGTTGGATGCTCCAAGGAGCATCCAACCTACTCATCTATGTGCAAAAACCGTTCGTACTAGAGTCAGAATTTATTCTTCAAAGTAAATTTTATATAAACCCGGGAAATCGTCTTTCCTGTCCTTAAGGGCATTCATCATGTTCTCAAGGATATCCTTCAGATTCTTATGATATTCTTCAAAAGTCAATTTGACCGGAACCTTCAGCTGTCCGTTTTCGTCATATACATCCGAATAAGAGATCACCTCTCCGGTCGCGTCTTCATCCATCGGAACAAATTCCATGGCAAGCGCAAGGGCTTCTTGAAAATGTCCGAATCGTTCATGTAGTTTTTCGTCGTATATCCTGGCGGCCTCATCTTTCGACATACCATTTTCTATACATTCGTCATACACGTCTCTTACGCTGTCCAAATCCAGGATCCCAAATACTGCATCGCTTAAATAACCGCCCTGCAGCCTGGAATAGTCTGCCATCAATTCATCCTTCTTGAAATCATCAATCCTGGAATCCGAAGGTGTCCTTGATGTCACACACCCTATCGCGGCAGCTTTCTTTGCCTGACTGCTCAGCTGTACCAGATCTTGTCTGATCTGTCCGTTTTTTGTCGGAAGTGAAAGACCTTTCTTTTGCTTTTGGGCAGAAAATACCGGGTTCGAAGATATTACTTTCGCGAGATTGTTGTTTGCTGATGGAATTGTCATGAACTTGCCCTCCCTTGATCCGTGAACAGTAACGTAAGTCATTTTTTCTATTTGCATATAAAAGATATCGGCCGGTTCACCCTAAGGCATTAGGATTTTCTTAGGAATTAAACAATCTCATATTAAAGTTTCCGATCCCTTTGTTTCGTATAATAGATACTGAACAGAGGGATTAGCCAGCACATGCGGAAAGGAATTTTTATTATGAGCAAAAAGTATATTCTATATGGATCAAAAAGCAATGTTTATCGGAACACCAGGCGCAGGCGTTCTGGGAACATACGGATCGCAGGACTGACCGCTTTACTTTTTCTGTGTTTATGTTCCATTGTAGTTTTGGGATTTTCCTGGAAATCAAGCCTGAAAAAAGGAAGCCCCTTAATACAGGGAGGAGAACTGCAGGATACGGATACTCCTTGGCAGCTTACTTTAGTAAATCAATGGAATCCTGTTCCTGGTAATTATGAGCCGGAATTGGTCAAGGTACAGGGCGGCGAATCTGTTGACAAACGCATTTATGAACCGCTGATGCAGATGCTGGAAGCCGCAAGGGAGGGGAACCTGGGGGAACTGCCGCTTGTAGTATCCGGCTACCGCACAGCGGATACGCAGCAGAAGCTTTATGATGAAAAAATCAGAGAATTTAAAAATGAAGGCTATTCCGAGAGCGAAGCAGCCGAGCTTGCTGAGCAATGGGTTGCTGTACCGGGCTACAGCGAGCACCAGCTTGGATTTGCGGTAGATATTAACGGAGCGACCTATGATGTTTATTTATGGCTGCAGGAGAACAGCTATAAATATGGCTTTATTTTCCGCTATCCCGGAAATAAAACTGATATTACCGGGGTGGCGGAAGAGGTCTGGCACTATCGGTATGTCGGGGTGGAAGCGGCGTCCGAAATGTATGAGCGCGGGCTCTGTCTGGAAGAGTATCTTGGAGAATAACTGAAAAGAGCAGGCCCCGGGGGATATCAGATGATCTGACACTCCTGCGGCCTGCTGTTTTTGGTCCTTGCCTTCCTGAAAATATATCCTATTCTAGAGCATTACGTAATTAACGGTTAATTCTGCGCCTGCTATTTCAGCCAGTTCTTCGTTGTCGTCAATCAACGATGCCACCGGATCATCCCAGGATTTCCCGCACCTTCTCAGCCGTGATATTACATTTTGACATAATCTCGTGCTCTGTCTTTCCCTGTCCTTGCAGTTGAAATACCTTCCTGGCTAAGCTCGAACTCATCATCTCTTTTTATATACAATGATCTCAGGCTCTGCACCATTGCATCCATATTCACATACAAGTAAATAATCGTTATCTGCAGCAAGCCCATAGCACCTGTCACTGTCTGCTTTTTCAACCTGATAGCCGAGATATATTTTTGTATCATCAAGCAATTTCATTTTTTCACCGTTTGGAAGAGTATATTCCAGATTAATGTATGCACCGCATAACTGACTGAGAGTTGTTATCGTGGGCATACCGGAAATTCCAAGAGCATTAAACTCTTCAATCAAGCGCTTCTTGTATGCAGTAAAGCAGTTTTCGCCGCCTGATCTATAACACTCGGCAGCAATACAATCACCGCCAAAAGGATGTCCGTTTGTTTCTGTACATCCTTTACAGCTGCCTTTGAAGCCGCATCCGCTGCAATCAATTCCACAAATTGTATTCATTTTGCATGACCCCCATTGAAAACAGATCCAATCCGATAAACGTCCCCGGCCTGCGTCTCCCATACATAACGTCCCTTTTCATCCACAGAAACCGGAACTTCCTTCCCTGCTGCCGACACCGTAAGCTTCTCCTTGCAGCGGAGCACAGCCCTTCCGCCCTTCTTCGCATAGAGAATTGCTTCCTTCAGTTTGCCGTCCTGCCAGCAGATATCCACTTCAAATCCGCCTTCTGCGCAAAGTCCCGTCACACGTCCCTCTTTCCAGGAGGAAGGCAGCGCCGGGAGCAGATGGATCTCGTCCAGATGGCTCTGCAGCAGCATCTGCGCGATCCCGCAGGCTCCGCCCAGATTGCCGTCGATCTGGAATACCCACGGAATCCCCGGGATCCGGTCCAGCGGCGGATGCATATCGAACATGTTCGGCGCAGTCAGCTTTCCTAACAGGTCATGGATGTATTTTACCGCGCTGTCCCCGTCGCCGAACCGTGCGTACAGGTTGATCAGCCACGCGCAGCTCCATCCCGTATGCCCGCCGCCGTATTCCATCCGCCGCTCCAGCGCCTTTTTTCCGGCCTCCAGCAGTTCCGAATTTTCATATTCGTTGATCTGGTTTGAGGGAAAAATGGGATAGAGGTGGGAAAAATGCCGATGTCCGATCTCCCATTCCTCATAATCCTCCCGCCATTCCATCAGCTGTCCATGCCTGCCGACGCCGAAATCGGGCAGCCTTTCCAAAATCCGGACTGCCTGCTCACCCAGCTCGGACTGTTTGCCGAGGATCCGTTCACTTTCCAAAAACTGGATCAGGATATCCCGCAGGATCGCCGTATCCATAGTGGAGCTCATGCAGAGCCGCCCGATCTTTCCATTTTCCATAATATATGTATTTTCCGGGGAAACGGACGGGCAGATCACCAGCTCTTCCCCATCCTCTATCAGGAAATCCCCGAAAAACTGCACGCATTCAAACAGGATAGGATACATCCGTTCCAGAAAATCCTGATCCATAGTATACCGGAAATGCTTCCAGATGTGGGTCGCCAGCCATGCGCCGCCCATGACCCAATATGTTGCTGGAATGGCCAGATCCTGAGGCGCTGTATCTGCCCACACGTCGGTATTGTGATGGGCTACAAACCCGCGGCAGCCGTACATTTCCCGGGCCGTGCGCTTTCCGTTTTCCAGCATCCGCTCCAGATGCTCAAACAGAGGCTGATGGCATTCCGGAAGATTGCAGATCTCAGCAGGCCAGTAATTCATCTGGGTATTGATATTGATGGTATACTTGGAATCCCAGATGGGTTCCAGTTTTTCACACCATACTCCCTGGAGATTGGCCGGAAGCCCTCCCGGCTGGCTGCAGGACATCAGCAGGTAACGCCCGTATGCATAGTAAAGCGCCGCCATTCCATGATCCGTACCGCCCTCCGCGATCCGGCGCAGGCGTTCATCCGTAGGAAGCTGATCCAGTTCCGCGATCGGCTCCAGATGCACTTCCTCCGGCCCGGATGCGCGGCCCGGCTCCCCGATCGCCTCCAGATGCACTTCCTCCGGCCCGGATGCGCGGCCCGGCTCCGCGATCGGCTCCAGATGCACTTCCTCCGGCCCGGATGCGCGGCCCGGCTCCCCGATCGCCTCCAGATGCACTTCCTCCGGCCCGGATGCGCGGCCCGGCTCCCCGATCGCCTCCAGATGCACTTCCTCCGGCCCGGATGCGCGGCCCGGCTCCGCGATCGGCTCCAGATGCACTTCCTCCGGCCCGGACGCGCGGCCCGGCTCCCCGATCGCCTCCAGATGCGCTTCCTCCGGCCCAGGTACATCCCCTGTCTCCGCCGCCCCGGCTCCCAGCACCAGGACCGAACGGCCGAACATTTCACTATGCCTGCGGATATGTGCCTCCCGAACCTCCCCGAAGCCTTCCCACGTCAGTCCGGACAATTGCTCCTGCAGATATGCATAACAGTCGGAGATCTTCTTCTCCCGCAGAGGGTAGGTGGTGACGCCGTTCACATAGATCACCGCCCGGTCCGCCTCTTTGATCACCAGATGCTCCCCGATCGTCTGGACACTGCCGCCCTGCACGCAGGCCTTCGCCTGTATGCAGAACTCGCTTCCGCCTTTTCCCAGGTCCCCGTCTATATAGATCGTATCCTCTCCCGCGCTTCCCGCACAATTATAGTATCTCCCTCTCGTCAGCAGCCCCGACATGGAAATACATCCCGGCCTGTCCGCCGAAAATTCCACCGCCAGGACATCTGCTTCGAGGGAAATGAAAGCCTTCATCGTATATGCGATCCCGTCTTGCCGACAGCATACTGTCACAATCCCCTTTTCCAGGTCCAGCTCGCGCCTGTAATCAGAAATCTCACCGCCGCTGTTTTGAATCCGATAGGAAAACTCCCCCAATGTCTGGAACGGCCTCTGACTCTGCGGTGTTCCGGACAACGCGTAAACACTCAGTTCTTCGGCTTCCTCGATTTTTCCTTCCTTTATCAGGCGTCGGATCTCCGGAAAATGCTTCGGCGCGTCCGGATTGATCCGGTCGATCGGACCGCCGTAAACGACGCTTTCTTCGTTCATCTGAATCCTGCCTGTAAAGGGTTCGCCGTAGACCATGGCACCCAGCCGTCCATTGCCGAGAGGGAGGGCTTCCAGCCATTCCTTCGCATGATCCGTATAAAATATTTTGTTCATTATAAATGATTCCTCCTCAGTGGATGCACAATTTCAGATTCTCTCTCCAATCATTGTCCATCCCGTCAAATTCACCCGCGGTATCGCCGATCGTCAGCTTCCGCTCCGTTTCACTCCAAATAAATTCCGTAAGCGCATAGTTTCCATCCTCATAATGGTAATTATTCCCTTCGTCCTCATACAAGGTAAATGCTGCATCTTTTCCCGGATACACATGGATCTCCAGCGGATTTTCATTTTTCTCATCCGCATAGGTCAGCCCTTTTTTCATCGGAATGATAGAGCCTGCCTTTACAAAAACCGGCATCTCATCCAGCGGCGCGTCCACGGTCACAAACTGTCCGCCCCCGTATTTCCGGTCCGTCCAGTAATGATACCAGTCATCCCCCGCCGGCAGGTAGCATGTCCACACCTTTTCCGACTGCAGTTCCGTATGATCCTTCCCATAATACATCGGCTCCGTCACCGGACAGATGAGCAGGCTCTTCCCGAACATAAATTCCTGATCCACTTTCCGCGCCTGCGGATCCGCCATATAATCAAACAAGAGACTGCGCATCATCGTCCCGTGGTTCCGGCAGACATCCCCTGCCAGCGAATAAATATACGGCATCAGGTCATACCGGAGACGGATATATTTCTCAATGGCATCATAAAACGGCTCGCCCTTCTTTCCGAAATTCCAGATTTCCCGCGGAGTGTCGGTGCCGTGAGAACGGAACATAGGAAGAAACGCCCCCATCTCCAGCCATCTGACGTACAGCTCCCGATAGCCGTAATCTGCCGTGCCTTCATTGTAGTCTCCCTGCCAGAACCATTTCGGCGTAGGATCCCCGCTGCAGCCGCAGCCCCGGTTCTGCCATTTACTGCCCACCGTGAAAAATCCGCCGATGTCCAGCGTCCAATAGGGATATCCGGACAGGCCCATGTTCAGTCCTTCCGCAATCTGCTTCTTCAGCGTTTCCCAGGACGCAAAAGTATCGCCCGACCAGAGCACCGCGCCGTATTTCTGCCCCGACGCATACCCGGAGCGGGTCAGGTTCAGCACCCGGATATCCTCCGTTTCCTTCCGCTGGTTTTCATAGATTCCTTTCGCATGCATCAAGGCAAACAGATTGGCCTGCTCCGGCGGCAGATATTTTTTATGCTCGTTTCCTACCAGCATGTAACGCTCCCAGGGCTCCCGCTTCATCTCTCCGCCCCAGTCCGGGCCGCTGAAGGGCTCCGTAGAATCGCACCACCAGGAGTCGAAGCCTCCGTCGAACAGCTCCTTTTTCGCCTGCTGCCAGTACATTTCCCGTGCCTCTTCGGAAAATGCGTCGTAAGTGGCATAGTCATTGAGAAGATGGCCCGCCTGGAACAATTCCGTATGATTCCTGCCCCCCGTATTCATGTTAGGCCACACGGACACCATGGAATGGGCGTGCATGCCGTGGATCTCCTCCATACGCTCCTTTAAGTCCCCGTAGCGTGACTTGTCCACCAGCTTTTCGCCCCAGTTCCCCGGATCCCAGGTGTTCCAGTCCTGCACCACGCAGTCCAGCGGCACCCCAAGCTCCCGGTATTTTTTCACCACATCGGCCAGCTCCTTTGCCGTATAATACTGCTCCTTGGACTGGATATAGCCAAACGCCCATTTCGGCAGCATGGCCGCGCGCCCGGTCAGGGAACGGATCGTCCCGATGATCTCATCGGGCGTCTGTTTTGCGATAAAATAATAATCCATCTGGGAAATGGTATCAAAAAACAGGTAGGAATCGTCCGGGCCGTCGTGGAAGGTCATGAGGCTGCCGCAGTCAAACAGCATCCCATACCCCTGGTCCGACAGGAGTACGGGCATGGGGATCCGCATGTTGTGCTGGTACAGGTACTGGTCATGCCCTCTGTAATTGCAGACGCCTTCCTCTGCCTGCCCCAGGCCATAGATCCCTTCCTCCGCCTTCCACCGGAAATGCAGCCGGCCCTTGTATGCCTGGTGATCCGCGGTCTGTTTTAAATTCTGGATAAAATTACGTTCTCCGTCCACGGTCTTCACCCGGTTGATGACAGGCGCCTCGTCTCCTGTAGTATAACGCATCACGTCGATTTTTTCCAGTTCCTTTCTGCCCTCTTCCAGAAGAATGCCGCCCTCTGCCTGCCTTTTCCAGATGATCCTTCCATCCTCTTTCAAAATCTCGGCCAGTACGCAGCTTGTACGCAGCCGAAAGCTATGTTCTGTTTCTTCTATATAATACGGCGCCGGAGAAAATCCCGTCGGGTCGATAAAATCCGAATCAGTGTCCGTGATCGGTTCCTGGCTGAATACACACCGGAACACCTCTTCCTCCAATGGAATCAGACGCAGGTAAAACTTCTCCCGGGTCAATTCCGCATACTGCTCTGTCTGTATACATTTCATATTAAAATCCTCTTCCTTCCTGCTCATATAGTCAAAATCATGTTCTCTACATTTTTCAGTTCATCCCGATAGTCCCCATGGACCGCCATCCGGAAAAAATCATCCCCCCGGATCCCTTTCAGTAAATAATGCTCCGATTCTATTTTGAAAAATGGTTTTTTCAGCATCTGCATGTACAAAAAGCTCCCCAGCGGGCGCAGTGACTTGATAAACTCATCGTCCATGGGATGCTCCAGTATAAAATCATACGCGTGCCATCCCGCCTCCGCGCAGCGCTCCCGGGATGGAATGATCTCCAATATCTTCATTTTTTTAACCTCACGTTCAAAACTGCGCCGGCATCCGGACCGTCTTCCTCATCGCCCGGCGTACCGTTCCATTCATTCAGCCGCCGCTGCCGCCGCGATCTCCCGCACGATCCCCAGAAATTCCTTTGCTTCCCGCTCCTGTGTCAGCGCCGAAATACTGATCCGCACCGTCCCGGTCTCCTGCGTCCCCATCGCCTGGTGGATGAGCGGCGCGCAGTGCAGTCCTGCCCGGACCACCGTTTCATATCCGTTCTGCAGGATATAGGCCAGCTCCGACGGCCAGAGACCTTCCAGGTTCATACTCAGCGCCGGCCCCAGATTCCACCCCTTCTTCCCGTAGACCGTTACGCCCTGTATTTCCGAGAGTCCGTCATACAAAAGCTCCATGAGCCTTTGTTCCTCCTCGGCAATACTCCTGACGCCCCGCTCCAGGATATATTCCGCCCCTGCATTCAGCGCAGGAACCCCGTGTCCGTTCTGTGTGCCTGTCTCATACTCATAATCCCCGTCCTCATAGGTGAGCCTGCTGCTGTCCTTTCCTGTCCCGCCGAATCGGCAAGGCCGCAGCCTGACGCCTTCCCGCAGGAAATATCCTCCCGTACCCTGGGGGCCGAACAGACCTTTGTGTCCGGTAAATACCAGCGCATCCACATGCCAGGCATCACAGTCTATGGGAATGCATCCCGCACTCTGGGAGGCGTCCAGCAGAAACAAAATCCCATGCTTTTCCGCGATCTCCCCGAACCGGGCCGCATCCTGGATCATGCCCGTCACGTTGGAGCAGTGGTTCAGGACAAATAAACCCACATCCGGCGTCAGCCGCTTTTCAAATTCTTCCGGGCTGACGTACCCGTATGGATCACAAGGTACGATCTCCACCTCTGCCCCCTCCGCGATCCCGTTATATAAAGGCCGCAATACGCTGTTGTGCTCAGTCTGTGTCGTGAGGATCTTCCTCCCCTTTCTTTCCAGACCATAGAAAAGCTGGTTCAGAGAGTCCGTTGCCCCCGATGTAAAATAAATCCGCTCCGGGCCGGAAATCCCAAACAGCCTGCCAAGATTTTCCCGGCAGCGTGTAAAAATATCCTTCTCCACGCCCTGCCCGCTGCTCCGGAACTGTCCGGCGGGAGGTGCAGAGAAAGCCGCAGTGTATGCGTCTGTCACACACTGCGGCTTCGGATATGTAGTTGCTGCGTTATTCAGATAAATCATATCCATTTATCCCTCCAGAACCTTGAAGTTCATGATCTCTGCCAGATCCTTCAATTCCTGCATATAATCCCCGAATACCAGTACCTGGTGATGTCCGAAGCCTGCAAGATGATGCATATATCTTCTCGCATCGTCCATCTGGATATAATAATACGGGCTGCAGTAAACCTCGTCATATTCCGAGCGGAGCACCTGTCCCACCTTCACGCAGATCGTATCCCCTGCCGGGTTGAACCGCGCCAGCGTCACATGATCCTGCTCATTTTCCGTAAAGTCTACCTGCAGCTTGCCGCCGAAGCCCTGCCCGGTAAATGCCCACAGCTTGTATTCCAGCGGTTTTGTGCCGTAACCGTTCATGCACAGCGCCGGAACCGCATGGTGGATGCGCAGCAGCTCGTCCGTCTCGTGGTTCGGATTGCCCATAAATGCCGGGCGGTGCGCCGCATACTGCAGGATCGTCATTGCCAGCAATGCGTTCAGATCCTCCTCACATCCGCTGGGGATCCCCTCGTCCTTCATCAGAGAATGGCACATACAGGGCGTAAACTTCCGTTCCTGCGGAATCTCTGACGTACAGAGCTCATGGCACGCCGTAGAAAATGCGTTGCAGTCGTAGATGTCCATCATTTTCTTCGCCGCCAGATAATATTTCACATCATTGATAAACCAGTCCGTATTCACCTTCGTCTCCTTGGAGCCGTTGATGATCCGGTCCGCGATCGGCTTCGCCTCCTCGTCGGTGATCTGGTCCATATATTTGAAAATCTCACGGAAGGGAAGCTTGATCACTTCGAAGCCATATCTCTGGCGCAGCACTTCCGGATCCCGGATCAGGCTCTGGATTCCGAATGTAGGCTGTCCGCCTGCGGTCAGCACCAGGGCTCTTGTCTCGGACACCGCCTTCTTTACCCATAATAAGTGTGCGATCTCATTCAGGTCCCTGATATCCATTGCCACATACGCCTCAACACCGATATTTCTGCAGTACGCCGCAAAGTCGATCCCTTCATTTCCATTCTGTAAGATCACGATGGGCTTTTTGTACCGTTCCAGCTTCGGGATCCGCCAGTTCATGCAGAGGAAGAAATCCACCTGGTCCATGTCCTCTTCGATCTTCGCAAATACGTCCTTTCCTACGATAAACTTTTCATCATAACGGGCGTCCACCGCTTCCAGGAAATGGATCTCCTCCGTGGCTCCTTCCAGCACCTTTTTCGCCGCTTCAAATGCCTGGTCAGCCGCAGCGGACTCCGCCTCCACGGTCATGTCCTCCCTGTACCCCGCACGGCACGGGCCCTCCCAGAAATGGGAATGGGTCAGGCAGCCGACGATGGGACGCACGATTAATTTTGTGTTCATTGCTAATTCCTTCATGATATGTTTCCTCCATTTTTTGAATCCATATTTTTATCACTCTTTCACCGCTCCGGAGGTCAGCCCTCCGATGATATATTTCTGTCCGAACAGATACACAAGGATGACCGGGATACAGGTCAGCACAATATCTGCAAAAATATAATTCCAGTAGTTCGTATTTTTTCCAAAGAACTGATACACCGCCATAGTCATCGGGAAGAGCTTGCTCTTGGACGACAGATACAGCGGAGTCAGAAAGTCGCTCCACACTCCCATGAACTGCAGGATGAAGCAGGTAAACAGCACCGGCTTGAGCATGGGCATGATCACCCGGAAAAACAGGGACAGCGATCCTGCTCCGTCCAATACCGCCGCCTCATCCAGCTCCACCGGCACGGACGAGATGAAGTTCCGGATCGTAAATACGCAGAACGGAATCATTGCGCTGGTAAATACGATCACGATCCCCGTCTTGGTGTTGGTCAGCTGGAAGGCGCTCAGCACTCTTGACAGGGTTACATAGTTCACAGGGAAGAACAGCCCGCAGAGCACGAAATAGTACAAAAAGGAGTTGACCTTTGTCCGTCTCCGGCTCATCACGAAGGATGCCATGGCCGAGCTGATCACGCCGACCAGGGTGGAAACACCGGCATAGACCAGGCTGTTGAAAAATCCCTGGATCAGTTTTCCTTTCTGGATGACTTCGGTATAATTGGAAAACTGCCATTCTGTCGGAAGGGACAGGCTCATCCTGGCCGCTTCCCCCTTTGTCTTAAAGGAGTTGATCACCACAAGGTAAAACGGGAGCACTACCGCAAGGCACAGCAGGATCATCAGCACATGCTTCAAAACCGCAAGGATTCTTTTTTTCATCATTGCTGCACCTCCTGTTTACTCATATTTTTCACGATCAGGACACCAACCACCGCGGTGATCAGCAGCAGGATCGTATTCAGCGCCGTAGACATTCCATAATGTCCGGATGAATACAGCTGATAGGAGTAGGTCGTGATCACTTCTGTCGCATGTCCCGGACCTCCGTTGGTCAGCACGTAGATAATATCAAATACCTTCAATCCATAGGTAATGCCGAATACCAGGTTGATCATGACGGAGCCTGAGATCATGGGCAGCGTCACGTACCGGAGCCTCTGCCAGAAATTGGCACCGTCGATCTGTGCCGCCTCGTAGTAGGATCTTGGGATGGTGCTCAGGCCCGCAATGAAGATCGTCATGACATAGCCGACTCCTCTCCAGGCGTCTACCCCGAAAATAGATTTCCATACGACATTCAGGTCAGAAAGCCATTTCTGTTTCAGAAAATCCAGATGCAGAAATTCCAGCACCATGTTGAGCATACCGTTGTTGTAATTCAGGATCGAGGTAAATAAAATACCGATGATCACATACGGCAGGATGGAAGGCAGGTACAGAAGCGTCCTGTACAGTCCTTTTCCCCGGATGCTCTCATTCAGCATGATCGCCAGAAACAGGGCCGGGATCAGCTTCACGATATTGGAAATGACTGTAAACATGAGGGTATGCCCGATTCCTGACAGGTAATCTTTGTCTGAGGTAAAGATTTCGATATAATTCTGAAGTCCCACAAAATTGACTTCTCCCATGCTCCGGGAATTCCAGTCCGTGAAGGAGTATCCGATTCCCAGGATACTTGGCAGAAGGAAAAATACACTGTAAAGCGCAAGCGGAACAAGCAGGAACCACATTGGATAAATTTTGTTTTTTTTCAAAAAATCACCACTTTCCAGTTTTAAAAAAGTGCCGGGGGGATTGCCGCGCGCTTCCCCTCCCGGCACCTTACATCTTCTCTGCTTCTCTTTTGCTGTGGTTCACAGTATCTTTGCAGACTGCGCCTGATCCGTCTGCCGCCGCTGATCTGTCCGGCTGTGAACCACAAGTTTTACAGTTCTATTTACTCCCAGGCACTGTCGCCGGCGATCTTCGCTGCTTCCGCCCGGTTGGAATCCATATTTTTCAGGACGTCATTTGCTTCGCTCTGACCCTGGCAGTAAGAGATCATATCCGCGCCAAAGTCTCCCCAGTAGTCGTTGGTGTACTTGGTTCCGGTCTGGAGCACTGCTGTGCCCATCTTATCCTCATTCACGGTACCCATGAACTCTTCTTCCTCCGGCAGCCAGTGCTGTTCCAGTCCGTCGTCGTTCATGTCCAGGTTGGTATAAGCCGGTGAATTGTCCAGGATCTCCTGCAGGCTTTCTGTCGTTGTTACGAAATCAAAGAATGCCTTTACAAGCTCTTCATGCTCTGTTCCCTTATAGCCAAACATGGTCGGGCCTGCCGGGTTCGTCGGGAAGCTGGTGTTATCGCCCAGCGGGATGAGGAACAATCCGAACTCATCCTCTGTTCCTGTCTCTTCCTGGATCTGTTTGATGTAGCTGGAATTTGCCATCGCCATCGCACAGTTTCTGTCGCCAAATTCATTTGCCATGTTGGTGCTGTCGGTTCCGATCCAGTCCTCACCGAAATATCCTTTATCCGATAATTCCTTGAACTGCTCCAGCACTTCCAGCATCTTTTCGTTGTCCGCAAATGTAGCCGTATTGTCATTCAGCGCTTCATACAGTCCCGGCTCCGCCTCTTCATATACGCCGCCGATCTGGAAAAATGCCAGCTGATGCTGCCATCCGTCGGCGCCGGGCAGGAACCACGGTGTGATATCCTCTGCCGCGATCTTTTCACAGACCTTGAGCATCTCATCATAATCAGCAGGAATTTCCAGCTTTAATTCGTCAAATAAAGTCTTGTTGTAGACCATCACATATTCCGGTGAATTATGCCAGATCTGCAGTCCATACAGCTTGCCGTCATACTCACAGGAAGAAAGCCTTGCTTCCGGCATAAGGTCTTTCCAGCCTGCATCAGAAAAGTCTATACAATACTTTTCCGGATCCACGATCACGGAACTGATCGCAAACGGATTGGACTGGATCCAGAAGATATCCGCACAGGAGTCGGTAGAAAGCTTGGACTGCAGGATATCGCTGTACTGATCCGCCGGGATCGTCTGCAGGTCTACCGTCACATCATAGGTCTCTTCAAATCTGGCGATCGTATCGTCATACCGATTGTCCATCCATCCCGCGGACACCAGGATACTCAATTCCTCTCCCGCGAAATCTGCACTGCCGGCTTCCTCTCCTTCATCGCCGCCGCTCTCGGTACTCTCCTGGGCATCGTCCTGGCTCCCGCCGTCAGAAGATCCTCCTGAACATCCGGCCGCCATCGAAACCACCATCGCCGTACACAACAACGCACTGATTATTTTTTTCTTCATATCTTTTCATCCTCCCAGTTTTATTACACCCGTTTCCTCTTTCTGCAGCCCTGCGAAGATCTGCTTCTCCTCCGCCCTCTCCATCACGCCCCTGCGCCATGTCTCAGGCCGGCCGCTGCTCCCGGAACCCTGTGTTTTTTGTTACTTTTATCCTATCCCTTTTCCTTCATTCCGTCTATGTATTTTCCGCTTATAAATTAGGACATTTTTTACACTTTTCACAATTTTCTATACACTTCCCTCTTTTCCCTATGCACTTTATACATACCCTTTCTCCTCCCCGCCTGTTCAGATTGTACATAATCACTTCAATCCTTTTATTATATTTGCATTTTCCAACATTCTGTTGTACCATAAAACCAGTTGCCGCCAAAAAATTTCCACCTGTACGGTTGAAAAATCTCTTCTGAAAGGCCCACGATCTACATGATGAAGCACAAACTGCAGACCCATTTTTTCCTGACTTATTTTTTTATGGCCCTGATCATTGTCCTCCTCTACTCGATCTTTTTTTACCACTACACCTCCGACATCCTGATCGAGCGGGAGACAAAAAATCTCCGGGAGCTCAACAACTCCTTTCTGACCCAGACGGATTCCGAGATCCGGGAGCTGGACAATGTATCCATCAACATTTCCTACGGCAGTCTGATCAAAGAGCAGCTCTCCGGATGGACCAGCACCTCGCCTGCCTCCGATGAGTTCCGAAACCTGGCCCAGCTCTTCATGTCCATCAACGGCACGAACCTGAACGCGGACCAGATCAACCTCTATGATTATAACGGCTACCTCCTGCGGGTGGGTACAAAGACCAATATCTATCCCATTGATCTGGAGACCCTGGACTGGATAGACACGGTATCGGAAAATGCCGGAAAGAAGACTGTCAGCCTGCCCTATGCCACAAATGACCTGAAAACAAGCGGCACCTCCAGCACGCCGCCCACCTGGTACATTTCCCTCTATCGGACGCTCCGGAACGGATCCAAGGAGGAGATCGGCGTGATCGAGACTATGAAAAAATGCTCCTCTGTTTTCAAGAGCATCACGACCTACAGAAGGAGGACAGAGCATGCGCCTGCCGTATATATCTATGATACCGGCGGAAATCTGGTCTACCCCTATGAAGTGCCGGAGGATGGCTGCGAGCCTGCGGATTATTATTCCCTGGCAGGGAAACACCCGGAAAATGATGCCGTGAAAACCTGGGGAGCTGGCGGTGAGCGGGAGCTGCTCATCCACAATACTTCCTCCTACACCGGCTGGACCTATGTTATCGTACAGGATGAAGCCCAGGTCCTTCTTCCGGTCAGAAATATGCTCCATTTTATGATCATGGTGGCTGTTCTGATGGTGGGGCTCTGCCTGGTCTTTTCCTATATGACCTCCCGCCGGCTCATCAGGCCGATCCGGAAGCTGAAACAGGTCATTCATAAGACTGTGCTGGATTCTCTGGATGAAAATAACAAGGCGGAGCTGAGCAATTCTTTCGTGGAGCTGGAAGAACTGAACCAGGAATTTGCCGATATGAATGTGAACCTGAAAAAGTCCATGAATGAACTGCTGGATTCCCGCGCCCAGGAATTGAAGTCCCGGAATCTGGCGCTCCAGTCCCAGATCAATCCGCATTTCTATTATAATACACTTGCGAGCATCATCGTACTGGCGGAAAAGGAGCGCAACGACGAGGTCATCACCATCTGCCGCAATCTGACCCGGATGATGCGCTATATCACAGGCTCCTCCAACATGCCTGTCGCCCTCCGGCAGGAAATGGATTACGTGCGGAAATATCTGTACTGCATGAAGGTGCGTTTTCAGGATGATCTGAATTATACGGTTGAGGCGGACGAATCCATCCTGGATGTGCCTGTACCCAAGCTTATCGTCCAGCCTATCGTGGAAAATGCTTTGAAATACGGCACAAACTGCAAACCGCCCTGGCATATTTCCATCCGGAGCGTGATCACGGAAGATTCCTGGCGGATCGAAGTCGAGGATACGGGCAGCGGATTCTCGGACGAAGCCCTGAAGCAGATCCGGGAGCGCATCCGCACCGCAGACGAGCAGCCAGGACTGCCGGAGCTCAATATCGACGGGCTCGGACTGCTCAATGTGTACATCCGCTGGCATCTGCACTGCGGGGAGCAGGCCATTTTTGATTATGGAAATACCGAAAAGCATCACGGGATCGTGGCCATCGGCAGAAAGTCAGAAAAAGCCGGAAACAGTGCTGAATGATCCGCTGCAGCGTTACGATTCACATTCATTTCACACACATGCAAAGTGTTACATAGGAGAACGTATCATGGGAACTACAAAATATTCAGTAATCATAGCGGAAGATGAAATCCTGCTCTTGGATCATCTGGCGGAAAAAATCGAACAGTGCGCCCCGGATTTTGAAGTGGCGGGGAAGGCGCAGACCGGAGACGAGGCCTACCGTCTTGTGAAGGAGTACAGCCCCGACCTTCTGATCACGGATATCCGGATGCCTGTCATGAACGGGATCGAGCTTCTGGAAAAAGTCTACAACCACTGCCCTTTGACAAAATTTATCATTATCAGCGGATATTCCGATTTTGAATACGCCCAGAGCGCCATCCGGCTGAAAGTATCCGAATATCTGTTAAAGCCGGTGGATCCGGAGGAACTGACCACGGCCCTCGGGAACATCCGGAAGCAGTACCAGATCGAACAGAAAGCTTACGAAGACATTTTCAACGAATCCATGACCCGGAACTCCCCGGAGCAGATCGCCGCCACCCTGCGGGATTACCTGGTCCAAAACTACAATATGGATATCAATCTGAACCTGATCGCAGGCAGCATGCATTACAGCCCCGGCTACTTAACGAAGATCTTCCAGCAGCAGTACCAGGTATCCCCGCTGAAATTCATCACGCAGATACGGCTGTCCCAGGCGAAGCATTACCTGTCTCACAACCCGGAACTGTCCGTGAAGCAGGTCGGCGAGATGATCGGGTATCAGGATCAGGGGTATTTCAGCAGGCTGTTCAAGAAGAATACCGGGATAAGTCCGCTGGATTGGCGGAATCAGGAGTAATTTACAGTTCACGGCCTGTGAACTGTAACCATCCAGCCTATACCAGATAAATTTTCTTCCGGATGAATTGTAAGTATTTTTAAAATGTGCTAAAATAAATAATTATAAAAAATCAAAAATGGGAGGGAATTGATTGTGGATGATAAAACTTTTATGAACACCCAGCCTGATCCGAAGCCGGAAGAGCCTTATCGTTCCCTGGAACACGACTATCAATTACTGCAAATGGAAGTAGAAGAGCTTCGGGCACGTGAAGCCCGGCTGAAAGCCGAGCTGGAAGAGATGCGGGCGCATGAAGCCGAATTAAAAGAGGAAGTCATAAGATCCCAGAACCGCGCCGAAATGATCGAGGGCTATAATGAGCTCATGATCGAGATGCTCAGCAAGCGGAAAGAATGGCTTCTTGTCATTGATGTAAATACAAAAGAAATTTTATACTGCAATAAGAAAAAGCAGGAAGGGATCGTCGCTACGGAAGTCTGTACTGTCTGCAAAAAGCGCCTTCCGTTCCACGGCGATATCCTCAAATGGAACAGCGAGGAGCAGTATAAAGTCTGGGAGATGGCCGGGGATGCCGATACCTATTACCGTATCACTTCATTTCCGATCGAATGGAAGGAACACGATTCCAATGTGCACATCATCGTTGACATTACAGACGAGAAGCGCGCTGCCCATAACCTTACCAGCAAAGCATACCATGATCCCGGCACCGGGATCAAGAACCGTCTCTTTTTTGAAGAATATATGGAAATGGTCCTCCGGGAGGAGCAGGACACCACACTCTGCTATCTCGACCTGGACGGACTCAAATATGTAAATGATAAGTACGGACATCTGGAGGGCGATACCTACATCCAGAATTTTGTAGAGCTGATCAAAATGAATTTCCGGAGCGAGGATACGTTTGCCCGGATCGGCGGAGATGAATTTTGCCTTGTACTCAGCGGCAGCATCGGGGAGCTGATCGAACGGAAGATGGCGGAAATCCTGCGGGATTTCCAGACCGGAGGATTTGCCGAGTATCAGTGCAGCTTCAGTTACGGCGTCGTGGATATCGACGGGGCGGAGAATCATCTGTCCTATGACGAGATCCTCCAGAAGGCAGATGAGATCATGTATGAATGCAAGCGCAGGAATAAGGAGAAGTATCCGCAGCTTGTCAGATGAAAATCTATGCAGGCACAATACCGATTCATGGGGATTCAGAGGAGGAAGAGCTCGTACTGCGTTCTGTTTCCGCGGCAGGGAAAACGGAGACAATGACATTTTCTCAGGTCGCAGTGGGCGAAGTCTGGGTCGCCGGCGGACAATCCAATATGGAATTTCACATGCGTTATGAAAAGCACCTGACGGAAGCCCTGAAGGTCTGCGTCAATCCGAGAGTCCGTTTTTTTGATGTGCCGGAGGTCAGTTATGACGGACAGGACGAAGAATTTGATTACAGCAGAATGGGAATCTGGCGGAAAGCAGATCCGGAAAATCTGGAATATTTCAGCGCGGTCGGATATTATTTTGAACGAGAGCTCGAGCGCGTATTGGATGTCCCTGTAGGGATCATCGGATGTAATTGGGGCGGGACAAGATCCTGCGCCTGGATGTCTGTGGAAAGCGTGGAACGCGCGGGGAAACCGTGGATGCAGATGTACGAAGACCGGATTGCTGAAATGGATATGGATGAATACTGGGAAACGCAGCACGGCAATCCGATGAACCACAGAGGTGACCCCTTTGCCGATCCTTTCGAGGAAACAGTACTCCCAAGGACACTCAGCACCGAAGAACTGACAGATTTTTTTCAGAAGATGCCGGCCGGCACGGAGGAATACCGGGAATGTATGCTGCCGTGTGAAATTCCGGGATCTTTGTATGAACATATGCTGAAGACGGTCGCCCCCTATGGGATCCGCGGATTCCTCTGGTATCAGGTCGAAAGCGACGATGAGCCCGGAAAGCAATGCATATTTATGTTCCATTTCCGATGCGGGAGAACAGATGGACATTCATCCGAAGGACAAAAAGGTCGTGGGGGAACGCCTTGCGCTTCTGGCAAGAGGGCATGTATACGGAGAAACGCTGTTGTGCGACGCGCCCGTGGCAGAGCGTATCCGGCGGGACGGCAGCCGCATAGAGATTACATTTCAGAACGCGGAAGGCGGGCTGAAGGTCAAGGGCGGTGCGATAGAGGCGCTGCACGTCTATCCGGTGCAAATGTCCGGCGCAGAGAAGTCTGTTTGTAAAGGAGATGGAGTCCAGGCTGCGGCTGATACGGAAGGCGGAGCAGACCTCAGAGAGGAAATTCCGGTTACCGCTGATGTGGAAGAAATGAAACTGGTGATCCTGCTTCCAGAAGGGACCGGGGAAGTCGCCGTTAAATTTGCGCGGACCCGGTGGTATCTGGTCAACCTGTACAACCAGGCAGATATACCGGCTATTCCCTTTGAATTTGTATGTTAAAGGATCGCCGCAAAGTGAAACGGCCGCATAGCCATATGTGATGCCCTTGGGATATACCCCAAGGGCATCACATTATGGCCATCCGGCCGTTTCACCTGCATAAGCAAAATAGTAAGCTGCGCAGCAGCGGACTTCTGAATAAATATCCATAGGCCAGAAATATTTCACGCTCCTTTATACTGCAAGGTAATGCTGCTGTTCCACGCGCCTGACTTCATAGACTCCAGAACCGATTTTCCCTGCAGCCTTGCATATAGAAAGCCTGCGATAAAACTATCCCCAGCCCCCATAGTATCTACCACCCTGCAGGGCACGATCCCGCATCTTACAAAATCAGTTCCGTCATAGGCCATGCTTCCCGCACTTCCCATCGTTACGATCACAAGCCCCTCGCACAGCTCCTTCCTTTTTTTCAGGAAGGCTTCCGCATTATCTTCCTCTTTCTCTTCCAGAGAAAAGAACGCATAATCTACATATGGAAGGACCTCCTCTACCGCCGGATCCTGATGTTCATCCGAAAAGTCAAACGCGATCTGCAGGTCCTTGTCCCTTTCGCGCAGCCTTTGTATCTCCACTTCCATAGATCCATAGATTCCGGAGACCGCCATTGCATGCCCGCAGATAAACTCCAGGTCCTCTTCATCAAGAGCAAAATCCTTCAGCACTCCCTTTTCATATTCTCCAAACTTCCGGTCCCCATTTTCCAGAAGGACATGGGTTACGGCCGTCCGGCCCGGAAGAATGTGGAGGTGCGAAACATCCACGCCTCTTTCTTCCAGCTTTTCCCTGACCAGCGCTCCATACGCGTCGTCCCCTGCCGCCCCCACATAAGCGCTCTCTCCCCCAAGGCGCCGAATATAGGAAGCTACGTTCACCGGATTTCCTCCTACGTAACATTCTCCTGTTTCATCATATATATCAATACAGTTATCTCCCAATGCTGCGATCCGCATTTTCTTTTGCATTTTTTATCATTCCTTTCATCAAAATATATCTCTGGACTGATCTGGAATGATATACGGAAGATCACACATTCCTCGCAGGATCACTGAACGGCCTCTGTCTGATAATGAAATTCGATCAATTCCGGATTCACATAAGCTTCTGTATATTCTACGATCGTGTAGTTTTTGTCCGCGCCTATATATATTACCCGGAATATGGTACTTCCTTTTTCGACCTGAAGCAGCCCCGCTTCTTTTTCTCCCGCTTCCACCGCCTGCAGTTCCTGGTTAAAATGCCGCGGAAGATGATCTCTCGCATCCATGTAATCATATAAAGACACCTTTTCAAAGTCAATCTGATCGATGTCTTCAAAATACTTTTTAGGCACATAGGTATATTCAACCGCGATCGGTTTTTCTTTACTCAAGCGCACTCTGTGCAGTCCCCAGACGATATCCTCTTTCCGGATCCCCAGATAATACGCATAATAATCACTGGGTTCCAGGTCTCCTTGTCCCAGCACGATATTACGCCCCTGCATCCCGGATTTTTTCAGCATGGCTGTGATACCGGTATTTCGGTCCTCCGTGGAAAGTTCCATGTTCAGCTTGGTACGCCTTGGTTTATCCACATAAGTCCCGCTTCCCTGTACCCGGTGCAGATACCCCTTTTCAACGAGCTGGTTAATGGCACGCTTGACTGTCATCCTGTTCACGCCATAGGTTTCCGCAAGCTCCCGTTCGCTCGGGATCTTTTCCCCCGGCAGGAACACCTGCTCCTCTATTTTTTTCGTAATGATATCCTGGAGCTGAATATACAATGGCATCCTATAATCCATACTGCTCCCCTCCCAATTTCTGATCGATCAGCGGGTTACACTGCTTAAATACGACCCAGTCTTTTCTTTTAATAGAAAAGATATATTCTATCAGCTGTTCATCCGCATCGTAAGTGATCCCTGTTTTCTTGACTAAGGGCGTCATATTCGATACCTGGAGCACCTTTGCTTCTTCCTGGTTCGCATAAACAATTTCCACGATCTGCTCCCCCCGCGCCGGCGCCGCCTGATATTCCGCCTTCAGGATTTCAAGCAGGGAACGCTCCTCCAGGTTATATTTCATCAGCTTCGGTGCGATCTGTTCCGGAATAAAGGAATAATCCAGAGCCACCGGCAGTCGGATCCCTTCATTTATCAGATAACGGACACGCGTGATCTTATACATACGGAATCCGATGGGCTGTCTGATCTTTGCAGAAAACCCTTTGTCTGTCTCGATCCGCTCAAATGCAAGCAGTTCATTGCTTAACTGCTTTCCGCATTCAAGCGCCTTTTGGGAAAAGGAACTGATCCCTCTCAGTCCTTCTTCTATCTTCTGCGGTCTTATATAGTAACCGCTCCGTTTTCTTGCCTCAATTACCCCCTCTGTCACCAGCATCTGCAGCGCAGAGCGGACCGTCGCCCTCTGCACCTGGAAATGCTCCGCCAGTTCTCGTTCCGCCGGAAGCTTCATATATTCTGTCAGCTTTTCCTTCATGATAAAATACTTGATCTCCCGGGCAATGAATGCATCCTTATTCAATAGCTTCACGATCTTATCTCCTGTTTTTGTTGGTATCTCACAAATTAACTTCTTTGATTATACTCCTTTTCATAAAATTTGTATACCAAATTCAGGGGTTTCTTTTTCCCTGTTCAACAGAAAAAAGTCAAATCAGACCGTTCATTTCCCCTCTGTCAGGTTTTTCAGCCATGCACCCTGTTTCAGCAGGCAAGTTGCAATGACCACTTTCAATATATTAGAGGCCTCTGTCAAAAAATATATCTTCTCCAGAGAAAACCCGCTGAATGTTACCAGAATCGTGCTCACCAGGAGCGGTCCAAAAACAACGCATAGTCCATCCACCATCAATACTGCCTTCGTATCGCCTCCTGCCCTGAGAATGTAATAAATCGTCTCCCCATAACCATACATCCAGCAGAACAGCGCTCTGATCCGCAGAAGCCCTGACGCCGCCAGAAGTGAATTTCCCGCCAGGGAAAAGATTCCCGGGATCAAGGGCGCTGTCAGAATCACCAGGATACTGCTGCCAATAGTCACGGCAAGATTGATTTTGATCATCCTTCCGGAAGCTTTCCCCGCCTCCTCCAGCCTTCCTGCTCCTAGTATTTTCCCCATCATTACCCCTGCGGCCGTGGAGCAGCCCGCAAAAGCTACATTGACCAGGTCAAACACATTATCCGCCACTGTAATGGCCGGAATAGCTTCCTCATGAATCCTGCAGTAATTCCGAAAAACCATTGTCAGGGCGACCGCCCATATCGTCTCATTGCAGATCAGGGGTATGATCTTCTGTACCATAAACCATTTTGTTTCTATCGTAAGACGTTCGATTCCCCTTTCACTTTTTCGGAAAACAGCCCAAAAAGCAGCCGCCACCGCTGCCATTTCCATACACCGGGAAAGCAGTGTCGCTATCGCCGCTCCGGTCACTCCCATGGCCGGAAAACCCAAATGTCCATAGATCAGGGCATAATTCAGAAACACATTCATAAACATGGAGGCAAAACCTGTCAGCATAGGAATCTGCGCTTTCTGCATGATCCGCAGATAGACGGCGCAGACCGCGCTTACGGCCGCCGGTATATAGGAAAATCTCACGACCTGGATATAGGAAAGGCTGACCGCTATGGTTTCCGGTGCTTTCACGTATAATCCCACCGCCGCAGAAGGCGCTGCAGAAAGGAATACAAAAAACGCCGCTCCGATCCCCACGCACATCAATATACCAAACCGGAATATCCCGTTGCAGACCTTGATCTTTCCTGATCCGCAGTACTGTGCCATAAAGATGCTGATCCCGCTGCTGGCTCCGTATATGACCAGCGTATATATGAAATATGTTTTATTTGCTACTGTTACCCCGCTTATGGCAATTTCCGATATTCTTCCCACCATCATGGTATCGCAGATATTCAGTATATTTCCTGACAATGACTGCAGCATGACCGGTACGGCCAGGAAGAAAAACTCTTTTAGGAATGCCGTTTTACGGCTCTGCATAATTTCAACTCCTTACTTATATTCTTTTTATGATCTCTAATGACTCGATCAGATGATCGATCTGATGGTCCGCCTCGGACAGGTCAAAATCAAATTTGGGATCCCGTTTCGCAATGACGGTCATACCCGCCCTTTTTCCCGCGCGGACGCCATATTCCGAATCCTCCACCGCTATGCAGGATTCTCCGGACAGTCCAAGCTGTCTCATTGTGTAAAGGTAGATTTCCGGATCCGGTTTGCTCTCCGGGAACATATTTCCGCTGACAAACGTATCAAAATATTGCTTCAGTCCGGTTTCTTCCAGCGCATTCCTGATGGCGCGCATCGGGGAAGACGAGGCCACTGCTGTTTTGATCCCGTTTTCTTTCAGATACTGCAGCACCTCCTTTGCCCCCGGATTGATAATTTCCGCATAGGAAAAAGGCTGCGCCTCACAATATGCGTTATACAGGCCGAGAACCGCTTCCTTACTCTTTCCGTCATGCTTCGCATCCTCCCACCATTCATAAATCTTCTGCTCTGTGTATTTTTCAGAGGAACCGGCCAGGCTCACGATGTCTTCCCGGGATACCAGGATCCCGTTCTCCTCAAAAAATTCTTTGGTCCAGGTAAAATAGATTCCTTCACTGTCTATCAATACCCCGTCCAGGTCAAAAATCACCGCACGCTTCATTTTCTTCTCCTTTTTATGGCAAAAGGCCCCTCCTGTACGATACGGTTTAGGAGAGGCCTTTCTCTTTTTCAGAAACTGTTCCGACAGCTTTTTAATAGTCGAACTGACGATAATAACGGCGGAACTGCAGGCTGTGTCCGGTTACCAGTTCATAATGTACTGCCAGACGTTCTGTCAGGATTGCCGTAATGATCATCGGGGAACAGATCACACGGAAGTCATCATCTATTCCTTCCAGGTCAAACGCTTTCGTATCAAATACTTCCAGCTTATCCGTAACTGTCTTTGCAAAGCGTTCTACTCTTTCGTCCAATTCCCGGTACTCATCTTCTCCTTTTACCAGGAACAGCGGTACATCTTTCTCAACCAGCTCCAGCGGTCCGTGGAAAAAGTCTGCGGATGTAACGGATTTTGTCCGAACCCACTGCATCTCTTCCAGGATGCACATGGAGAAGAGATAGGTCTCGCCCCAGAGTACGCCGGAGCCTACAAACATGGTATAGGGCTCTTTCGCATATTTCTGTGCCAGTTCTTTTGCCCTCGGCTCAAATTCCTCACGGATACGCACCAGGTTCTGATGTACATTCTTCATCTGGTCCGCCCATCTCGGATAGTCCTCGTATTCCCCACGGTTGCAGAGCAGGCGGAGCGCAAACATGAAATACATCAGGTAAGAATCTTCGCAGTCTCCGCACGGATTGTAAACAGCTTCTGTCAGGAGCTTCGCAAGAGGAGTCTCCGCATTTTTAGTAAATCCGTATACCGGAATCCCCATCTCTTTTACCATCTTCACCGCCTGCAGGATCTCTTTTGTATCCCCGGATGCAGAGGCCGTTACCACACAGGATTTCTCAGTGAGAAAATCTTTGTCAGTCTTCACCATGATCTCCGCCGCGTTTTCCAGGTGTACCGGAAGCTTTGTGTAATGCTCCATCACCTTGACTACCGGGTACCACTCAGCCCAGGTCCCTCCGATCCCAAGGATCACCAGATTGTCAAATCCTTTTTCTGACACATGGTCCGCCATTGCCTCAATATTGGCGCGCTGTGCATATGTATTCGCCCCGTCCTTCAAATATTTTTCCAGATTAAAATTTCTCAATGCCATTTTGATCTCTTCCTTTCCCTTCTTTTGATCTTCTTAATATCCATTGTGGTTCGTCGACTAATCCACTTGATATTATTAATATACCAAATAAAATTTATTTGTCAATAGTTTTGAACCATTTTTTTATTTTTGTGTACCAATCATTCTTTCCCGGAACACCCTTTCACAATCGCAATCCCGGCAGTCGCACCAAGAATGGAGGCGCCTGCTTCTATAAACGCACGGGCGGTTTCATAATCCCGTATACCGCCTGCAGCTTTGATCTTTACCGAATCTCCCAAAACTTCCTTCATCAGCTTTACGTCCGAAAGTTTTGCTCCGCCAAAGCTTCTTCCGGTGGAAGTTTTTAAGCAGGCAGGGCTCACTTTTTTGGCAATCTCACAGATTTTTTGCTTTGCTCCGTCATCCCCGTCCAGTTTGCACATCTCAACGATTACTTTGTCCATGATGCCGTGCGCCCTGCAGTATTCGGCAATCCGGCTCATTTCCTCACCGATTCCATCATAATCCCGTTCTTCCACCATTTTCTGGTTCAGCACATAGTCGATCTCCCGGAAACCTGCAGCCTCATATGCCCGAAATACTTCCAGCTTTTCTTCCGTCCCAAGGACGCCGTCTGGAAAGTCTACAGCCCCTGCAATGATGATATCTGTGTCTTTCAGCACTTCTTTTGCATGTCCGAAGGTATCAATATCCGCGAAAACACACCGGAAATCATACGCCTTTGCTTTTT
The DNA here is from genome assembly GCA_000403295.2 of Lachnospiraceae bacterium M18-1. Taxonomy (GTDB): domain Bacteria; phylum Bacillota; class Clostridia; order Lachnospirales; family Lachnospiraceae; genus Schaedlerella. The sequence goes on from KE159611.1 coordinate 731,741, forward strand.
CCAGATATTGGTCAAAGCTATCATTTGGATCATCAATATAGTCTATATATTTTGCCGTCTTCATTAAAAATCCACCTGCTTTCTTTTAAAAATCACCGTATATCCCCGGTCCTTTTAAGCCAGAAGTCCGATCCATGCCCCCAATACTCCCAATGCGATACTTACAGCGATCAGCACCATCGGAGAGATCTTCTTTTTCAGCGCCCAGTAATAGGCCCAGGTTGCTCCCATCCCCAGCATTCCCGGCAGAATGCTGTCACACACCTCCTGCAGAGTCGTGGCGTAGTCTCCGGAACCGATCTGCAGGGGCATGGTTGCATAGACCATATCCTTTGACATAGCGCCGATCACCATGATACCCAATATTCCCGCGCCGTACATAAACGTGTCCATCAGACCGCTCTTCTGTGCTTTCGCAAGGTAAGTGAATCCCAGGTCATACCCCTTTTCCGCCCCTGCAAAACGGAGCAGGAACGCAGGAATATTATAGATCAGGAAATATAAGATCGGCCCCAGTATATTTCCATTCATGGCAAGGGAAACCCCGACTGCAACTGCGATCACGCGGATGCATCCCAGGAAAATGGAGTCGCCTACGCCGGAAAGAGGCCCCATCAATGCTGCCTTCACATTGTCGATTGCTTCTCCTTCCATCTCTCCCTTAGCGACTTTTTCCTCCATTGATACTGCCACGCCGCCTACAAACGGCGCAAGCTGCGGCGTAATATTAAAAAATGCCATATGCCGGGTCAGTGCTTTCGCATATCCATCGGGATCGTTTCTATAAATCTTGCGCAGGATCGGCTCGATCATCAGACAGAACGCCACATTCATCTGCCTTGGATAATTCCAGCTGTATTCCATTCCCAACGCGCCTGTATTTACAGCCATTTTCCGCAGATCCTTCCTTGTTACCAGTCCCTGTTCCTGTCCCATTGTTTCTTTAGAAGTCATCATCGTCTACCTCCTCTGCCGTTTCTGCGCCTGCCGTTGCTGCCGCCGGCCTCGGCTCTAATAAACCAAACTTTTCAATCACGATTATAACACCCACGATCGCCACTCCCAGTACCGGAAGATTCAGATACGCGCTCAGGACAAATCCCAGAAAATAGAACGGGATCAGTTTTTTATTCAGGATCATACGCATGAGCATCGCAAATCCCATGGCCGGCAGAAGCCCTGCGGCCACGCCCATTCCGTCTATGATCACCTGGGGGATCATATCCAGTACTTTCTGCATGGCATCTGCTCCCAGATAAAAGGCGAGGAATACCACTACAAATTTAATTGCCGTGCCAACCAGGCCGTATGCCCAGTGGATCATGCGTATCTTTTTCGGATTTCCTTCCGCAGCTCCGTTATCCGCAATCTTTAAGATCAGCGGAAGCAGCGCATTTACAAAGTTATCCAGCGCCAGCACCAAAAGTGCGATCGGCATAGCCAGCGTGATCGCTGCATCCACTCCTTTGTCAAGGCTGATCGCATATGCGGTTGCCAGCACGCCCCCGGCGATCACATCCGGCGGAATATATGCGCCCACGGATATCGCTCCCATAAAGAACAATTCCAGGCTGGCCCCGATCGTAAGTCCCGCACCCAGATCTCCCAGTACCAGCCCTACCAGAGGCCCCAGCACGATCGGACGGAACGTATACAAGGTCCCCAGCTGATAATCCAGCACGCCGTATGCCGCGATCAAACCAATCAATAAAGCCTGTATCAATGTATTCATAACTCGTTCCTCCTCCTAAAGCACCTTTGATGCCAATATTTTGCTGTCATCCACCAGCGCCCGTATCTCCACTTCGATTCCTTTTCCGATCAGTTCCTTCACGATCTTCTGTTCTTCTTCTGTAACAAAGACCTGCTTGCTGATCTGTTTCGTAACGCTGCTTTCTTTTGTATTTCCCAGATTGATACTTTTGATTTCTGTATACCCTTCTGCCAGACGCTTTGCATCTGCAATCGTCTGTACAACAATGATCAGGTTATATTTATCCGTCACTCCGCTGTTCAATGCTTTTATGGAATCCTCCATATTTTTGATCACCAGCTTCACCCCGCTTGGTTTTCCCAGCTTCAATGTGGTTTTCCATACTTCGTCGTTCACGACCGAATCGCTTGCCACCAGAATGCAGTCCGCGTTTAATCCATTTGTCCACGAAAACGCTACCTGTCCATGCAGGAGCCTGTGGTCTACCCGTACCAGTTTGATCATAAAAGTCTCTCCTTTTTTTGACTATCCTTTTTCTGCCGTCCGGCAGTAAAACCCGTCATGCTTCTTCTTTCCGCCTCTTTACACAGGATCGCTCTGTCAGAACTCTTCATCTTCTGCCTGCTCTGATCTCTCATTGCAGTAAACCGGCGCAGCCTCCGGACTGTGTACCAGTTCCTTTATCGCGCCGTCAATGTCGTCGCCTTCTCCGACTGTCAGAGACAGCTGGACCAGCAGCGGCAGATTCATTCCCGCGATCAGATAAAATCGTTCCCTGGACAGGTAATTCATAAACTCGTTGTTTACACTCCCGCCCAGAATATCTGTAACTGCGATGACTGTATCCTCTGCCGGAATAGAATCCATCTCACTGCATACCATGCCCTTGATATCATTGTTGTCCACAAACGCAGTGATAATATGTATATTCTCTATCTCTCCCGCGATCAGCTTCACACTTTCGTACATTCCTTTTGCGAGTGTCCCGTGAGAAGCCAGAATAAAATGTATCATATGCCCTTTTCCCCCTGATTCTTCATAAATAATTCCATTGTTTTCCGATCTGCCAGATATGGCTCTTCATAATACCTGTCATTTACGCTTTCCAGAGAAAGCAGTCCTTCATAGCCATTCCGGCTGAATGCCTCCAGGTCTTCTTTCATGCTCCGTTTTCCGTCTCCCCAGGCCAGATGTCCCACCGGGGCCCCGTCGACAAAATGACAATGTATGACGTCCTTTTCAAATACATTAAAATAATCGTCTATGGATTCTCCCATCCTTGCCATTGCCCCCAGATCCAGGCAGATCTTCAGGCTGTCATTTCCAACCAGCTGCTTCAGCGCTTTCAATTCTGCAGCCGTATTCGCGATCTTCGACTCATCGGGCTGAAGCGCTTCCATGACAAGCAGCATCTGATTTTGGGCTGCATATTCGCTTACCCTGGAAAGCATTTCCACACTCCTTTTTGTTGCTTCTTCCACGGGTTCGCTGTAATACGCCCATCCCGGTGTGATCAGCACCTTATCAGCCCCTGCGGCTTTTGCAGCGTCGATGATATTTCTGTAATACGCATACACCCGTTCTCTTGCATTCTTTCCTTTTACCGCAACATTATTGGGCTTTGGATTCGTCTGCTCCGGACAGATACATCTGATTTTCACCTGATGGGACTCTGCAAGCTGTCTCAGCTTGACCGGATCCTCGTACTGCTGATAATCCACAAAAAAATGATGGGGCGAAGTCCACAATTCTGCATTTACAAACCCGGCTTTTTGAATCTCCTCAAAAAACACAACCAGCTCATAAAATCTGTAATGCCCATTCATCGCACATAACTGATACATCTTTTCCCTCCTTTCCGTGGTTCTATTACTAATCCACTTATTTGCATCAAATATACCAGATTGTTTTTTATATTTCAACCATATTTATTTTTTTCTACATTTTTAACATTTTATATAGTCAAATTTTGTTAAATTTAACTTATATATTTTTTATCCCATGTACTATTTATACAAAAATTTATTTATTTTTTAGTGGTTTTTAATATAATCCAATTTGTAATTATATTAAACCAATATATGTGTTCATCATCGTTTTTTACCGGAAGCATATACCAGGATGTCCGACGAAAGCAAAGGATACTTTGGAATTTTTGAAGAAGAATTGTTACTATTCACGGTGCCTTGCACCCTGCTGCAAGGCATCCGGCCAGTAAAATAGCAGTTGCATGCATCCAGCCCCTCGCCGTCAGGCGACTTTTCAATGGGCTGGATGCGTTACAGTTCGCGGCCGGTTGGGCCGTGAACTGTAACGAAGAATTGGAAATAACAGATCAGAAAAGCCGGCACAAATACATTGCAGGCGGCAATTCACAGTCTGATCGACCGTGAATTGCCGCCTGCAGCATTTTTTGGCTCATGGGCAGACAGCCTTTTTTTAATTTTTTACTATGCAATAATCCTTTTTTCTAATTCGCCAATAAAATATTGATAGCTGGGAGAACTATTTTCATGCAAATGTAAACATTTCCCTATTTTATCAGCCCATTCACATTTTGCATTTCCAATCTCTGAATACTTTCCAACAGCCCTTTTTTTCAGTTTTAAATATCCCTGCGGATAGACGATATCCGCCAGTGTGCTTTTTCCATTCCCGCTTGGCCCAATGACCGCAACCAGATTACCAAGAGCCTTCGCATTCTGATTTGTTCTTGTCTTTCCGAGTACAATATCTTTTAACGCCCCATAATTTTGAATCTTTATTCCTTCTATCTTTCCCATGTTTCTCTCCGATCTCAAAACATTTATACCGAGCGTCAGATAAATCCGCCGCTCAGTATAATAAGATACACACCGCAGCATGTGTACACCTTATACCTGTGCTCCACGCTGTTTGCGCCGTTCCGCAAGCTGGGCCGCAAATATGTTCTGGGTGATCTTGTCCTGGTCCTCTTCGTTCAATTCTAAGAACCTGCATCCATATTCATACTTTGAGTCTTCTCTCTCGAAGATACGCAGCACCTCGCAGAACATCACGGACATCGGCCTGTCCTCCAGCAATTTCACTTGCAGAAGGAATTTGTCCCCTTCCTGGTAGATCTCCTCTGAGAGGATCCGGGCGCCCCCGACACTGATATTCAGCATTTTACAGTCATGCTCCCTGGCCGAAAATCCACCGAAGGTAGTAACCGCCGCATCCAGATTTGTTTCCAGACGGAAAAAAGCGCGGTCATTTCCGATCCGGGCAACCGTTAATTCCTCAACCTTCCATGTATGTTTTTCCTCGAGCGTGATGACTCCCTCCATATAAACTGCTTTTCTTTCATGGTCGCTGTATCCGCGGATCCTGACATGGAGCGGTTCCTCCTCCTCTTTCTCCTCGGACAGCTCTGATTCCGAATACTGCTCCAGTCTTGCCTGATCCTTCCACAGGTTCGTAAGCTTTGCGACAAAAAGCAAGGTTCCGTCAAAAGTCGTGACCTCTACGCGCATTCCGGAATAGGCCGTAAGCTCTGCCAGCTCGTTTTCTTCCGCCTTTTTTTCCGTTTCCTGCGGCTGCTCCTTGCCGCCCTTTCCAAATAGATCAAATAGCCGCATCTTCCTACCTCCTGACTATAGCATCACTTTTCATACAGCTGTTTCATCTTCTCGTCAGCCCATATCACCCTGTTGCGTCCATTCTTTTTTGCGTCATACAGCATTGTATCCGCAATTTTCAGATAAGAGGCGTAAGAACTTCCCCACTGCGGAATGACGGTCACGCCTCCGATGCTGACCGTGACCCATTGGGATACGGAAGGATCATGAGGAATATGTAGATTCTCTATTTCCTGCCGGATTTTTTTCAGATGCGCAAATGCTTTGTCTGAACTGTCGCCCATAAGGATCCCTACAAATTCTTCTCCCCCATAGCGCGCCAGAAAATCCGTACTGCGGTTTAAATGGGCAGACGCTTTTCTTGCTACCGCGGAAATGACCTTATCTCCGGCCGGATGGCCGAATGTGTCGTTATATACTTTGAAACGGTCAATGTCAAACATACAGATCGTAAACGGAACCTGCAGACGTACCGCTTCGCTCCATTTCGTAAGGCAGTAGTTCTCATACTGCCGCCTGTTGGCTATTCCGGTCAGCTGGTCGGTCATGGATTGGCGCTCAATCTGCCGCCGATATTGATACAGCTTGACGTGTGTATTGACCCTCGCCTTAATGATCAATGGGTGAAACGGCTTTGTAACATAGTCCACCGCCCCCAGGATCAGCCCGTACTGCTCATTCTCTATATCAGTAAGACTGGTGATCAGGATGACCGGAACATTTTGGGTAATAATCTCCTCCTGCAGTTTTTTCAGCAGCGTAAAACCATCCATCCCCGGCATCACTACGTCCAGCAGGATCAGGGAATAACTTTCGGCGCTGGCGAGACTGAGTCCCTCTTCCGCCGTATGCGCGGTAGTCACCTCATACTCATCCTCCAGAATGGATTTTAACTGCGCTGCCTGTAAGATACTATCATCAACGATCAAAATTTTTTCCATAAAGATTCTTTCCTTCCTTATAACTTTTTGTAAGCAAATGTCTCTTTACTGTACATGTCAAAAAAACCCCTCCGCACTCAGAAGGGCATATTTTGATTTTTCAATTCTTCTTCCCTTTGCTGTCCCGAAACCGATGATAGAATACCGCCTCATCTAGATGGACAGCCAAAAAAATGCTTCTGTATCATGCCAATTTCTGTTGAAATTATACACTGTTCTAGTGTCGTTGACAATACTTATTCAGTAATATTTTCCATCGTTTCTGTAATATTGGGAAAACAATTTTACTGTTCACACCCTTTGGGTGCTCCAGTAACAGTATCCAGCCCATTTTAAGTCGCCTTCGGCGAGGGGCTGGATATTATGGCAAATGTTACTTCATTGGCCGGACGCCGTGCAGCAGGGTGCACGACGCCGTGTGAACTGTAACAAAACAATATCTCTATTACTATTTTCCACTTGACTTCATTTCCCATCAGTGATATGGTTTATTAAAATTGAACACAACAGCTATGACAGGAAATAGTAGGTACTGCGGATCATCAGAGAGAAGGCGGCTGGTGCGAGCCTTTGTGAAAGAGATACTGAACCGGTCCTGGAGCTGTGGCCTGAACGAACCGCGTTTTAGTAGGCGTCACCGGGATTCTCCCGTTACAGAGATACAGTATCGGCATTTCTGTGCCCGTACTGATGAGCGCGGAATTAAGGAACTGCGGAAAAATACAGAAACCATCCTTCGCAATCTGAACCATTCTACAGTTCTTCATCCGAATTTAGGTGGTACCGCGGACGCGTGATCGTCCGCCCTAAGCTGATCATTTTCAGCTTGGGGCTTTTTTTGTGTTCAGGTGCGCGTCGGCCTGCTGCGCCGATCTATTACAAAACAGGAGGTTATCATTTATGAAGTTAGAAAAGCTTGCAGGGGAACGCTTCCGGGAGCGTCCCTCGGATTGTATCGCTGACAGCCATGCCCTGATGCTCCGGGGCGGCTATATGAAATATGTGGCAAACGGGATTTTTTCGTCTTATATGCCGCTGAAACGGATCCTCCGGAAGATCGAGCAGATCATCCGGGAAGAAATGGATGCCATTGACGGGCAGGAGGTCCAGTTTCCGGTAGTCATGCCGGCGTCCCTGTGGCAGGAATCCGGAAGGTATGAAAGTATCGGCAGGGAGATGGCCCGTTTCCAGGACCGGAGCGGAAACCCGCTTGTGCTCGGCATGACCCACGAAGAAGCCGCGGTCCAGCTGGTGCGGGAATACGGCAAAAGCTACCTGAAGTATCCGTTTATGGTGTACCAGATCCAGACCAAATTCCGGGACGAAGCAAGGCCCAGGGCCGGATTGATCCGGGTCCGGGAGTTCACCATGAAGGACGCCTATTCCTTTCATACAAGCCAGGAGGATCTGGAAGCGTATTACGAGAAATGCCGCAGCGCCTACGAACGGATCTACAAACGGGTCGGCCTGCCGGAGGTCATCTCCGTTGCATCCGATTCCGGTATGATGGGCGGAAGCATTTCCCATGAATTTATGCTCCTGACGCCTGTCGGCGAGGATTCCATCGCCATCTGCCCGGAATGCGGTTACCGTTCCAATATGGAAGCGGCGGAACATATCATCGAAATGCAGAGGGACGGAGAATCCGCTCCGCTCACCAGAGTACACACGCCGAATATCCATTCCATTGAAGATGTATGTAGTTTCCTCGGCGCCAGTCCGAAGGATTCCTGCAAAGCGGTAGTTTACCAGCGCAATTCTGACGATCGGTATATTGTTATTTTTATCCGCGGGGACCTGGAGGTGAACGAGACAAAGCTGACCAATCATCTGGGATACGAAATCCATCCGGCCGTCATTACCGAAGACTGCGGACTGCATGCGGGATATATCGGGCCGGTCTGCCCGGGCGGCGATCCGATCGTGCTCTATGACCGTTCCCTGGAGGGCCGAAACAATCTTTCCTGCGGCGCGAACATCAGCGAGTATCATTATACCGGACTGGATATGGAGCGGGATGTCCCGGACGCAGAATATGTGGATCTGGCAAAAATCCAGGAGGGCGGTATCTGTCCGTGCTGTAAAAAGCCGGGGATCACTATTTCCCACGGCATTGAGGTAGGCAATATTTTTCAGCTCGGGACCAAATATACGAAGACCATGCATATGACTTATGTTGACCGGGACGGGGCGTCTGAGCATCCGGTCATGGGCTGCTATGGGATCGGCGTGGGCAGGCTTGCGGCGGCCATCTGTGAAGCCCGTCATGACGACCGCGGCCCCATCTGGCCTGCTGCTGTAGCGCCCTGGCAGATCCACCTGTGCGCCGTCCGCTCTGATAACGCAGAAGTCAGGGAATATGCGGATCGGCTGTATGGGGAGCTGCAAAGCAGAGGAATCGAGGTGATCTATGACGACCGAAATGTCAGTGCGGGAGTCATGTTTGCGGATGCCGACCTGCTCGGGGTGCCCTGCAGGGTCATCGTAAGCCCCAGGAATATGAAGAAACAGGTGGTTGAGATCACTTCCAGAGATCAGACATTTTCCAGAGAATCCGCTTTGGATTCGGCGGCAGAGGAGCTGTGCAGGATAGTCAAAGACCCCGCGGCAAGCTGACCGGAGATCAAAATTCTATCGCAGCAAGCTGCGGGGTATTTGGTCTACACTCCGTTTCGGTCGTTGCTGAACAAGTGCCACTGGCACTTAGCAACCCTCGCGGCAGTCGCCAAATATCCATGCAAGCATGGCTGCCTGGCTCGTTGCTTCGCGGGAAGAAAGGGACTGGTACACCCATGCGGTGTCTCAGTCCCGATCATCCTGTCCTTAATATCAGCTAAAAAACAGCCCTTTTAGTTTTTGCTTAAATGCCTTCTCTGGCGCTAAAAATCTTTACCATCCTGTATTCATCCCGATAGCTGCCGTCATCATACTTGAGGGATCGATGATTTTTTCCTGTTTCCTGAAAACCAAATCGTTCATAAAGACTTTTCGCCCTGTCATTTCCGTCAACCACTTCCAGCTCCATCTGCTCATAGCCCATTTCTTCCGCCAGAAAAAATGCATAATCCATCATCGCCGAAGCAATGCCGAGTCCCCAAAAAGCCTTTTTCAGCGCGATCGCAAATCTGCATCGGTGATAGGTACGGCGCAGATCACCAACGGACAGAACGGCGCAGTTTCCCGAAATCTCACCGTCCACTTCTGCTATCATCATGAGCTCTCTCGGATGCATGCTTTCCGCTTTTAAGAATTGTTCTTCTGCTTCCACAGTAAATGTAACCTCATCCGCATTTCTGAGGAGAAAAGGTGTTTCTGACGAGACGGTCCGAAGGCATTCGATCATAGCTTCTGAATCCTCAGCCTCCGCAGGACGCAGCGTACATGTGCGTCCATCCTTCAGGTCTATCCGTTTCCGTTCAAATCTCATGTTACTGTTCCTCCTTAAAACTTTGATCCTGACAATGAATGCATTATACCACAACGGCTATACAAATGGAACTTTTGGTTATTTTTTTATCAGCTTTGTCTTAAATATAACAGTATTGTCCTAAAAATAACAAAATTGTCTTTATAATAACAAATATTGACAGAAAATTTCTTGTATGATAATTTATTATTACAAGAAAAATTTATCTGCATACGAAAGGATGAGTAAATAGAATGAGCAGACTAGAAATCGCTTCGCCTAAGAGAGCAAGGATCGTCATGGAAGAGCTTTACAAGGATCTGGAGCGGAGAATCGAATCAAGCCCTCCGGGGCTGTGCCCGGTGGATATGGCCAGGGCATTTCTGGAATTGTGCTATGCGCAGACCTGCGGAAAATGTACCCCCTGCCGGATCGGACTCGGGCAGCTGAACCAATTTATCAAAGATGTGCTGGACGGCAATGCCACGATGGACACATTGGACATCATGGAACAGACCGCTCTTTCCATCATGGAATCCGCGGACTGCGCCATCGGTTATGAAGCCGCCAATATGGTATACAAGGGATTGATCGGCTACCGGGATGATTATGTGGGGCACATCCAGAACGGCCGATGCACCTGCACCTATAACCAGCCTGTTCCCTGCGTTTCCCTTTGTCCCGCACACGTAGACATCCCCGGCTACATTGCGCTGGTAGGCGAGGGAAGATACGCGGACGCGGTCCGGCTGATCCGAAAGGACAATCCTTTCCCGGCCACCTGCGGCTTTATCTGCGAACACCCCTGCGAAGCAAGATGCCGCCGGAACATGATGGATGATTCCGTCAACATCCGCGGGCTGAAACGGGTTGCTGCGGATTTTGCGGGAGAGGTGGAGCCGCCGCAATGTGCTCCTTCCACAGGAAAACGGATCGCCATCCTTGGCGGCGGTCCGGGCGGTTTAAGCGCTGCCTATTATCTGCAGCTCATGGGTCATCAGACCGTGATCTATGAAATGCTTCCCCAGCTGGGCGGTATGCTCCGTTACGGAATCCCCAACTACCGCCTTCCGAAAGACCGTCTGGACGAGGATATCCAAGCTATCTTGAAGACCGGGGCAGAGGTCCGGCACGGCTTGAAGATCGGACAGGATATCACGATCCAGCAGCTGCAGCAGGAATATGACGCGGTACTCATTACCATCGGAGCAAGCACAGACAAAAAGCTTGGTCTGGAGGGTGAGGATGCCGAAGGCGTATTATCCGCAGTCCAGTTCCTCCGGAATGTAGGAAGCAGCAAGATCATGGACCTGACCGGAAAGGAGGTAGCCGTGATCGGCGGAGGAAATGTCTCCATGGACGCGGTCCGCACTGCCAAGCGGCTGGGCGCAAAAAAAGTCAGCATTGTCTACCGGAGAAGAGTGGCGGATATGACGGCCCTTCCCGGCGAGATCGAAGGCGCAGTCGCAGAAGGCGTGGAGCTGCAGACCTTAAAGGCCCCCGCCTCTCTGGACATTGACAGCCAGAACCACATCAGGGGGATCTACGTAACGCCCCAGATGGTCAGCTCCATCAAAGGTGGACGCGCCGGCATCCGCCCCACCGGAGAACCGGATGTGTACATACCCTGCGACGTCCTGGTGGTCGCCATCGGCCAGAACATCGAGACCGGGCATTTCGAGGAAGCCGGAATCCCGGTAGAACGTGGAAAGATCGTGACCAAGAGTACGGGAGCCTTTGAGCATATGCCCGGCGTCTTTGCAGGCGGGGACTGTGCCAGCGGCCCGGCATCCGTGATCAAGGCCATCGCTGCCGCAAAAGTTGTTGCCGCGAATATCGATGAATACCTGGGCTTTCACCATCAGATATCCTGCGATGTGGAAATCCCGGAAGCAAACCTTCAGGACCGGACGCCCTGCGGCCGCGTAAACCTTACAGAAAGGGAAGCCTGCGTTCGGAGCTGTGATTTTGAGGGCGTGGAAAACTGCATGACAGAAACGGAAGCAAAGCAGGAGGCGTCCCGGTGTCTGCGGTGCGACCATTTCGGATATGGAATCTTCAAAGGAGGCAGAGAAAAAATATGGTAAATCTTACAATTGACGGAAAGCAGATTTCGGTACAGGAGAATACGACCATTATGGACGCTGCCGCGCAGAACGGAATCCATATCCCGAAGCTGTGTTATTTAAAAGATATCAATGAGATCGCGGCATGCCGCGTGTGTGTGGTGGAACTGCAGGGAAAGGAAAAGCTGATCACATCCTGCAACAATGTGGCGGAGGAGGGCATGGTTATTTTCACCAACAGCCCAAAGGTCCGGAAGCACCGGAAGACCACCGTGGAACTGATCCTCTCCCAGCACGACTGCCAGTGCGTGACCTGTGCAAGGAGCGGGAACTGCAGCCTGCAGAAAACGGCCAACGACCTGAACATTTTACAGATTCCGTACAGGCAGACGCTGGAGCGCCAGAAATGGAACCAGTCTTTCCCGCTCATCCGTGATTCTGCAAAGTGTATCAAATGTATGCGCTGCGTGCAGATCTGCGACAAAGTACAGGGGCTTGGCGTCTGGGATGTGGAAGGGACCGGCTCACGGACCACGGTCAATGTGTCCCGGCTCCGCAGCATCGAAGAGGCGGACTGCGCCCTGTGCGGACAGTGTATCACCCACTGCCCGGTGGGCGCGCTGCGTGAAAGAGACGATACGGAAAATGTCTGGGACGCTATTGCCGATCCCGATAAGATCGTTGTAGCCCAGGTGGCTCCCGCCGTGCGTGCGGCATGGGGAGAACAATTGGGATTGAAGAGCGAAGAGGCCACCATCGGAAAGATCCTGGATGCTTTGAAAAAAATGGGCGTGGACTATGCGTTTGACACCACATTTTCCGCAGACCTGACGATCATGGAGGAAGGAACGGAATTTCTCAAACGCTTTACCTCCGGAGAGTTGAAACAGCGCCCCATGTTTACCTCCTGCTGCCCGGGCTGGATCCGGTTTATCAAAACCCAGTATCCGGACCTGGTCAGATATCTTTCCACCGCAAAATCTCCTCAGCAGATGTTCGGCGCCGTGATGAAAACGTATTTTGCAGAACAGCTTAAGGTGGCTCCGGAACAGATCTACACTGTCTCCATGATGCCCTGCGTTGCGAAAAAGGCGGAATGCGAGATGGAGCTGTTCTATGAGGAATACGCGGGACACGATGTAGACACGGTCATTACCACTAGGGAACTGGTAAAAATGATCCGTTCGGCCCACATCAGCCCGGATACCCTGGAGGACATCCGCGGGGACCGGCCCATGCAGGAAGGCACCGGCGCAGGCGTCATCTTCGGGGCTACCGGCGGCGTGATGGAAGCAGCTCTCCGAAGCGCTTATTTCCTCCTCAAAGGAAGCAATCCTCCGGCAGAGGCATTTACCAGTGTCCGAAGCCAGGGCTTCAATCAAAACAACGGCGTACAGGAGGCTGATTTTCAGATCGACGACATCACCGTCCGGACTGCCGTGGTCAGCGGGCTCGGCAATACAAGGGCACTGCTGGATAAGATCCGGTGCGGAGAAGTGCAGTATGATTTTGTAGAGGTCATGGCCTGTCCGGGCGGATGCGTGGGCGGCGGCGGACAGCCTATCCATGACGGGGAAGAACGTGCCTTTGAGCGCGGAAAAAATCTGTACTATCTGGATCAGAATGCGGCCTTACGTTTTTCACACGAAAATCCAGATGTACAGACAATGTATGAACGTTATTTCGAAAATCCAAATTCGCATAAAGCACATATGCTGCTGCATACGGTTCACGAAAAACCGGCGGAACAGCTGTAAATCTCAGACATAAGCTGCTTTCGCAGCGGATGGGGCTGTACGGTTGCAATCCGAAGTCACATTTTTATGCAATTTATTGCAACGAAAATGCGACTTCGGATTAGCAGCCTACCTCATTAATGAGTAAAATGTGACTGCGTTAGCAGCCACAAAAGTGCGAAGCACGGATTTTACGAATGAATGAGGTAGGTTGGATGCTCAAAGAGCATCCAACCGTATAGGTGGCATTTTTTTATCTCTTACCGCTCTCCTTTCCGTAGATTTCTTGTTGAAACCCTTTTTTCCATGTGCTACTATATTTTTATTACAGGTCACACCCACCAGTGCCTGTAACTCAGACCGCATTTTCAGTAGAAGTAAATAATGGCCTATTTATCTCAAAGGGCTGAATCTAAACACAAGGAGGGCTTGAGAATTGAAGCGTATACCTTATGAAACAATGGTAAAAGAATTGAAACGGGTGCTGGTAAAGAAGGGTTTTAACGAGGAGCGGGGCCAGGCGGCGGCAGAGATTTTTGCGCAGAACAGTCTGGCAGGAGTATACTCCCACGGCCTCAACCGTTTTCCCAGAGTGGTAAGTTATCTGGAGAAAGGTGAGATCGACCCGGACATTACCGCAACCTGTGAGCTGCGCCTGGGCGCCCTGGAACGCTGGAACGGACACAGGGGGTTCGGCCCGCTGAACGCGAAGCTGGCCATGGACCGGGCCTGTGAGCTTGCGAAAGAATTTGGCATCGGGATCGTTGCCCTGGGAAATAACAACCACTGGATGCGGGGCGGCAGCTACGGTTTTCAGGCGGCGGACCAGAACTGCATCGGGATCTGCTGGTCCAATACCATGGCCAATATGCCCGCATGGGGAGGTATGGACCGGAAGATCGGCAATAATCCCATCATTTTTGCCATTCCCAGAAGCGACGGCCGCCATGTAGTCGTAGACTGCGCGGTATCCCAGTTTTCCTACGGTAAAATGGAAGACTATCGGTTAAAAGGACTTTCCCTCCCTGTCCCGGGCGGCTACGATACGGACGGCAATCTGACTGCCGACCCGGCAGAGATTGAAAAGACCTCCCGTGTGCTTCCCATGGGTTACTGGAAAGGCAGCGGTATTTCAATCGCCCTGGATCTGATCGCCACCGTGCTGACCAACGGCAATTCCGTCAGCAAGATCGGGACCTTTGAAGACGAGGTGGGGCTTTCTCAGGTGATGATCGCCATCGACCCGACTAAGGCAAACAGCGTCGAACTCACAGACAAGATCGTCAATGACATCATTGCCGATGTCAAATCTTCCCAACCGGTCCAGGATGGCAAGAGCGTATTGTATCCCGGTGAGCGGACACTGCAGGCAATACAGGACAATATGGAGCATGGGATTCCGGTCATTGATGAGATCTGGGATTCCGTACTTGCGATGTAAGATCTACATATTAATAATGAATAAACCAAGGAGGCCCCTCAATGAAATTTTTTAATTACGACAGCCCGATCATGCAGTTTTTATCCAGGTTAACCGACCTGTTTATCCTGAATTTCCTTTTTCTGATCTGCTCGATTCCTATTGTCACTATCGGAGCATCGGCAACCGCCCTGTATTCCGTGACTCTGAAAATGGCAAAGAATGAGGAAAGCTACATATTTTCGTCTTTTTTCCGGGCTTTTAAAACTAATTTCAGACAAAGTACCATCTCCTGGATCATCCTGCTGCTCGCAGGTATTGTTCTCTGGATGGATCATCACGCTATTAGTTTCATGGGAGGCTCCTTTCAGCAGATTTTTTCCTTTCTGATGATCGCGGTCTGTATTCTGTTATTATTTCCTGCGATATACATTTTTCCCTATATTGCCCGGTTTGAAAATACCATCAAAAACTCGCTGAAAAATTCGTTTATGATCAGTATTGCGCAGCTTCCCTATACCATTCTGCTCCTGGTTGTTCTGGCGCTGGCCGGTGCATTTACCATATTTATTGATTTCCGGGTCGTTGGATTTACATGGTTTATCATTGGATTCTCAGGAGTTGCTTTACTAAATTCTTTTTTGCTGCGTCGGGCTTTTTACAAATTCGAATAATGGCTTAACATTTCCTGTCCAAAGGTCGATATATTATTTAGTAATATACCTTACAGGGGTGAAGTCTGTCCCGCAGGAGAATGGGCCGCGGGATACCTCTAGGTATACTCTTGTCGATTATAATCTGTCCCGCGGGGACATGAATTAGGGGATGTTCCTTGAATCCCCAGATGAAAAGAGGTGGAATCAGTGAGGATTCAGCATAACGTTACCGCTTTGAACGTCCATAGAAATCTGACCGGGAATAACAGTTCCGTAGCCAAGAACCTGGAAAAGCTCAGTTCAGGATATAAGATCAACCGCGCGGGTGACGACGCGGCAGGTCTTGCGATCTCTGAGAAGATGCGCGCACAGATCACCGGTCTGGATCAGGCCGTGCAGAACGCGGATGACGGCATATCTCTTGTACAGACGGTGGAAGGTGCTGCCACAGAAGTGCATTCCATGCTCAACCGCATGATGGAACTCTCCGTCCAGTC
The DNA here is from genome assembly GCA_000403295.2 of Lachnospiraceae bacterium M18-1. Classification (GTDB taxonomy): domain Bacteria; phylum Bacillota; class Clostridia; order Lachnospirales; family Lachnospiraceae; genus Schaedlerella. Next base: position 747,776 of record KE159611.1, read on the forward strand.
TGCAAACGGTACATATACTGCGGAAGAACGGACCATGATGGACCAGGAGATGCAGCAGTTAAAAACCGAGGTCTCAAGGATCGGGAATACTACAACGTTTAACGGTATCCGGCTCTTTCCAAATGGAAACCCGGGCGGCACAAAAGAAGCTTTTATGACCACATACGGCCTGACCGTGGATCTGAAAAACCGGACCTGCGAAGTGGATTACATAGACAGAGCCGGGGCAGTTTCGGCAGGCGGCGGCACAGGGTCAGCCAGAGCCGCTGCTACTCTCGCTGATAAGATCGCAACAGAGTATTTTCCAAATGCCATCAGTCAGATCCTCACCGCGTTTCCCACATTGGAGACGGCGATCGGGGCTGATAAGATCGGGATGGAACTTCATATCGGAAATATTGACGGCAAGGGCGGCACGCTTGCTTATGCGCAGTTTTCGTTTTATGCTACCGGCAAGCCAGGAAGCATGCTGATCAAAGTAGACTCTTCAGATTTCAATGACGCGTCTATCTCAGGTGCGGATGCTCAGAAGCTGGAATCTACGATCGCCCATGAGCTCATGCACTCTGTGATGCAGTATACCATGACCGACCAGATGAGCGGAAGAGGCGGCGCGGAGAAGTTTCCTGAATGGTTTACAGAAGGGACCGCACAGCTCTCAGGCGGCGGATTTCCTACGAACTGGAATGCCGAGTTGGCGCAGATTGCAAACAATCTTACAAGTGCTGCCGATACTTCACAAGATACAGCGATAGGAAATTATCTAAAAAAGTATACCGTAGCAGGGCGTCCCTATGGACATGGCTATCTTGCCAGCGCTTATATCGGATATCTTGCCAATGGCGGCGGTGCGGTTACCGGTTCAAATATCGCTGCCGGAATGGATCAGATCTTTGGTGAAATTATAAATAATAATTCCAAGCTGTATGATGCAATCTCCAAGCATACAGGCGGAAAGATCAACAGCCTTTCCAGTTTAGAGCAGTTATTCAGACAGCCTGATGCAGATCTGGTAAAATTTGTACGGGAGCTTGCATTTGCATCGAAAAACGGTGCGGGTTCTGTTATAACCTCCAGCCTCAGCGATGCATCTATGATCGGCAATACCGTATCAGGAAACCAGGCATTCTATGTAACGGATGTTGCGACAAAGCCTACCGGCAGCGGAATTGCAAGCACTACCGGCATTCAGTTAATGGTCGGGAGCGACAATATGGCTGATAATATCATCAATGTGGAGCTCTATCAGATGAATCCGGATTCTCTCGGACTGGCGGATACGAATGTCGCGGACCAGGAAAGCGCTCTCAGTGCGATCGATGAAGTGAATGACGCGATCGATCAGCTCAGCTCCATACGAAGCTATTACGGTGCGCTTCAGAATCGGCTGGAGCACACGATATCCAACCTCAGCAACACGGTCGAAAATCTGACCGCATCAGAGTCCCGCATCCGTGACACGGATATGGCGAAGGCCATGATGGAATATACGCGCAATTCGATTCTGGTTCAGAGCAGCCAGGCCATGCTTGCCCAGGCAAACCAGCAGCCCTCCTCTGTTCTTCAGCTGCTGAGCGCATAATAGACTGCAGAAAATAAGACAGCTTTCGGGGATTTACTCCGAAAGCGTCTTTTTATCATGCAGGATATCATTTTATTTTAGATAAAGGAGAGATAATATGGGTATCATCCAAAAGTTTGAATGTCCTTCCTGCGGGACATCCTGGGAGGTTTTTCTCGGCCATGGTATGGGACACGCACTTATAGAAGATGTGCTGAATGTGTTTCCTGCAGACATCCAGGAAAAAATCCTTGCAGACACCAGGGAAGAGCAGTTCCCCTCTTTTGAGTTTAATTATCGTCCGGCTGTATGCTGGCAGTGCCGGAAGGTAGTCTCCGTTCCAGTCATTTATCTGCACCAGAGCGGACATACTTACTCTCCGGACTGCCCGGACTGCGGAGCTTCCGTCATGATCCCGCCGGAAGGGAAAGAGCTTATCTGCCCTCAGTGCGGAAAAAGCGCGCTGTCGGCAGAAGAAACCGGTAGATGGGATTAAAACATTACGATTCACCGTCAGATAAAAACTCACAGAAAATCTTATCTTGCCAGTGCCTGGTCCAGCGCGGCCAGGTCTTCCTTTGTGGTCGCCCAGCTTGTCACAAAACGGATGACCGTATGGGTCTCATCATACTTCTCCCAAAAGCTGAACATAACTTCTTTTTTCAACTTCCGGATCCGCTCATTTTCCAGTATCACAAACTGCTGGTTGGTAGGAGATTTCAGATAGAACTCAATCTGCCTGCCTTCCAGTACCTTCTTCAATTCCTCTGCCATATCGATCGCATGGCGGCTGATCTCAAAATACAGATCATCCGTAAAAAGGGTATCGAACTGGATCCCCAGCAGTCTCCCCTTTGCCAGCAGAGCCCCTCTTTTTTTGATGGAATTGATAAAATGAGGCGGACGGTTCTGCTTCGTAAATACAACGGCCTCTCCGCATAGTGCGCCGACCTTTGTCCCTCCGATATAAAATACGTCGCACAGGCGGGCGATGTCCTGCAGCGTCACATCTGTCTGACGGCTCTCCAGGCCGTAGCCGAGACGTGCGCCGTCCAGAAACAGCGGAATGTGGCTGGAGCGGCAGACTTCCGCAAGGGCTTCTAACTCTGCCTTCGTGTAGAGCGTACCGTATTCCGTTGGATGGGAAATATAGACCATGCCCGGAAATACCATATGTTCATAGGTTTCGTCAGCATAAAAGCCGGCTATGTAGTTCCTTAAATCTTCCGCCGGGATCTTGCCGTCCTTCTGCGGCAGCGCCAGGACCTTGTGTCCGGTATATTCGATCGCTCCGGCCTCATGGACGTTTACATGGCCTGTTGTCGCTGCGACCACGCCTTCGTAGTCTTTCAGCATGGTGGAGATGACCGCGGCGTTGGTCTGGGTACCGCCGACCAGAAATTCTATCTCCGCATCCGGGCACCCGCAGGCCTCCCGGATCTTATTCTTTGCACTTTCGCAGTAATGGTCTGCACCGTACCCGGTGAGCGGTTCCAGGTTTGTCTCCATAAGGCGCGCCAGGATGCCGGGATGGGCGCCGGTATTGTAATCATTTTCAAAAGAAATCATGGGGGATCCTCCTTTGTATTCATAATAGGTTGCCCTTTGATTTTCTATTGTACCAAATGTATTTTTAAGTGTAAAGTATTTATAAAACAGCCAGAATTATATGATCCCGCTCAGCTTGCACCCCGCTATCACGATCGAAAACACCGCCACCCCTTTTTTCAGCATTCCCTGGTTGATCCGATGCGCATTCTTACTGCCATAATATACCCCCACCGCATGGGCCGCCAGCGCCGTCAGCAGTATGGGCAAGAGCTTTGCCAGGCTGCACTGCGCAAGATACCCCGCCACTGCCGGAATCCCTATGAAAATGGAATTAAACAGCGCCACGCCCACTGCCGTCCGGATGGAAATGCCGAACACTACCAGAAGCGGCATCACCAGTACCGGGCCTCCTGCACCGGACATGGAGCATACCGCGCCGGTCAGGAATCCAAGCAAAAGGGTAAGGGGCAGATTTTTTTCAATCGAAAACTTCTTTTCCCCGGCTTCCTTTTTGTCCTTCCGCAATAAAATCGATATTCCCGACACCAGCACCACCAGATAAAGCAGCAGTTTCACCTGCTCTTCGGGAATGATCAGGTTCAGCTTTACTCCCAGGATTGCCCCCGCAAGGCTTCCGGCGCTCAGCCGCAGCCCGAAAGTCACATCCAGGTTTCCCGCTTTTTTATAATTCCAGGAGCCCAGCACTCCTGACACGATAAATGCAGCAAAGCTGAGCGCCAGCCCTTCCGAAACATTCATTCCCAGGCTGGCCGTGTAGAACATGGGGAGCAGAAACCCCGCCACACCGCACAGCCCCACCAGAGCTCCGACCGCCAGATTAGCCGCCGCAGTCAACAAACATATTGCCATAAATAAATCTCCCTTCCTGTCTCTTATCATGCAAAATCTGCCCGTGCTGCAGAGTCATTCCTGAATTTCCCTGCAACGCGGGCAAATACTGTCCGATCATCCGCTTCTATCAATGCCCCTGGCAAAATGATCGGATTACATCTGATCCATATACTTCTTTGCTTCAAACCGGATCCGCTCTTCATCCAGCGTCCGAACCTCCCGGTCTTCCATCAGGACCTTCCCGCCCACGATCATATCCCGCACATCTCCGGATTCCGCGCACTCGAACATGGTATGCAGCAGATTTCCGCTGGGGATCAGTCTTCCGGCGTCCAGATAAATACTGATAAAATCAGCCTTACAGCCTTCCGCGATCCTTCCGCACTGCCCGGTCTCGTCAATGGCCGCTGCACCGCCCTCGAAGAGCATCCTGAACAGCAGCTCTGCCGGCATGACCTTTGGATTACGGTTGGGGACCCCATGGTAAATGTTCATCAATGACCGGAAAATGCGCATTTCGTTCCACAGGCTGAGCCCTCCGTGGGCCGCCCCGTCTGTACCGAAGCCCGGAATGATTCCACGCTCCGCAAGGTCCGGCGTGTCCGGTACCGCTTTTCCACAGTTGCTGAAAGGACAGTGGCAGAGCTTTACGCCCCGTTTTTGGATGATTTCCTTCTCTTCCTCCGACAGGATCAGGCTGTGCGCCCCCAGGAACCGCTCCGAAAGCACATTCATTTTTTCCAGATATTCATAAGGACGCATCCCCTCTCTGGCTATGATCCCATCGACTTCTCCCTGATACTCGTTCATATGAGCCTGCAGCATGGCTCCCCGCTCCCGGGCATGGCCCGCCGCCAGCTCCGTCAGCTCGTGGGAACAGGAATTTAAAGCACGCAGAGAATAATATACCTTCAGATTGCCCTTTCCATTCCAGTTCTCGTATAGACGGTCCGTTTCCGCCACCGCCTGCCCCGCATTCATGGCAATACTCTCCGGAAGCCCTTCCTCGTCCATCGTGGAATAGGAAATGCATCCTCTCAGGCCGCTCTTCTCATACACCTCTGCCGCCGCGTCCATGTAATAGCTGCCTGCGTCTATAAATGCCGTAGTGCCGGATTTCATCATTTCCAGAGCAGCCACCTGGGCAGACAGCTTCATTTTCTCCGGATTCAAGGTGCTCTCAAAGGGAAGCATGACCCGGGTCCAGATAATCGGTTTCGCATCCAGTACAAGCCCTTTCAGGAGCTGCTGGCCGGTATGCATATGGCTGTCGATGAGCCCGGGCATAAACAACTTGCCTTCTCCGGAAATGGTTTTGTCCGCCTGATATTCCCTTTCGCCGGTTTCTGTCACTGCCGCGATCCTGCCGTCGGACACTGCAATGTCCATCCCTGTCTTTACGGTTTCATAGTCTGTCATTACAACTGCATTTTTTATGAAAAGATCACATTTTTTCATATCCGTTTTCTCCTTCTCAGATAGCTCCTGTCAATTTCAGTATCAGGGAATCCCACATGCAGGATCCCAGGAATGTACCTGTCATCACCAGCAGACCCACCACCAGGATCTTCGGTCCCTGTTTGATAAATGCTTTCAGCTGGTCGCCGATAGCCAGCCCCGCGTATGCCCCGACCATGGTAAACGGAGCCGTAAAGTTGATCTTTGCCGCCGCGTCGATCACAAAGGTCCGGATCGGAGACAGCGGACAGGCGAGCAGCAGGCCGATGATCGCGCAGTACGCCACGATGGGGAGTTTCAAAGGAATCACCTTGATGCAGACAACCGCCAGCATGGAGATTGCTACGAGGACCACAAGCCCCGGAAGAGAATCCAGGAATCCCACATCATGCCCGATAAAATTTGCAAGGCCCGTTCCGCACGCACCGACCACTAATAAAAATAACCATTCTATGTATCTCATTCTAAATCCTCCTTCATTTCGTCTATTACCGCAGGATAAAATACTACAGTCTTTCTGATATCATTATTTTGTTTCTTTTGATCTTACAAACTTTCCAAGCTTTGGCTCTAATATGCAGTACAGCCGGTCGCAGAGCGGAATTGCCAGGAACATATTGATATAGATTCCGGTGATTCCCGCCATAGTCTCTCCCACGCTTGCCAGCGTCTTGATGGTCTCCGCCGATTCCGGATACATGGCGCACAGGGAGGCGCTGGAGCTGGCCATCATGATTCCTGCTCCCACACCCGATGCAAGCCCCAGGGCCTCTGGATGAAACAGTCCCGTCATTGCCACTGCTGAAGCCAGGATCCCGAAGTAAATGGTTCCGATCATGCCGCCTACGATATAAATAGAAAGGCTTCCTCTTGCCTCCGCCGAATCTGATCCATAAATGTTGTTGATCAATGCCATATGGTATTCCCGGTTGATCGAAAAACAGGCTCCCACGGCTTCCCGCTTCATACCCAGCAGGATAGCAACAGGCAGTGCCAGTACGATGGCAAATAGATTTCCAAATCCATGGAGCAGTACCGCCGGCCCCGCACTGAGAATGGTCTCGATGTTTGCCCCGGCCGTAATTCCCAGCTTTGCAATAAACGGAGCAATTCCTACTACTACCAGCTTTGACGCCGCCTTGACCTGCTCATTTTTTACGATCTTGAGTACCTCCGGCCCGCTGAGCACGCCTAAGATAATCGCGTAAAAAATCGGAAATAAGATAAACATCCCTTTCCCCACCGGAATCTGAATCTGACCGATACTGTCCGCGATCAGAATAAATACAAATGCCAGCAGATATACCTTCCATTCCACCTTAATCCTCTGCCCCAGTGATTCGTAAGCAAAGCTTTCTTTCTGTTTCTTCATCTTGATTACCTCCTGTTCCCGTAACCGGCTTTTACAGCTCTGCGGGCCGACAGCCCTTTTATTCTCCCCATGTCTGCACAAGTCCGGTTTAAAATTGAATGTACACGTTTGTTGTTAAAATGATTCTATCGAAAATCAGACTCTAAAAACAGGACAAATGAGGGTTTTTTGGAAATTTTTTGAAAAAACAGTAATCAATTTTTAAGTTTGAACGATATGATATATATAAGAGTCATTTTCTTTAAAAATGGTTCATTTTGAAAATTACAAGCCGTGCAGACAGCAGGCTTTGCCAGATTATCATTATCTTAAAAGGAGGAATCTATCATGAGCGCAATTTCTGGAATTAGTACAACATCCCCATATTTATATGGGCATATCGCAAGCGGAAACCGGTTAATGTCCGCGGCTGACGGCGCTGCCGAACTGGCCATCACCGAGAAGGAGAATGCGCAGATCACGGGTATCAATACCGGCACAAAGAATCTGAATGACGGGGTCAGCCTGCTTAAGACCTCGGATTCTGCCCTGGGCAGTATCACAAGTTCCCTTCAGAGGATGCGTGAGCTTGCGCTCCGTGCTTCCAGCGGTATTTTGAATGATGCAAACCGCACGGATATCCAGAGGGAGGTCGATCAGTTAAAAGAGCAGATTAATCTGGTTGCAAATCAGACCAATTTTAACGGACGCAGTCTGCTGGACGGCAGCCAGAACAAAGGGATCGAACTGGTGGGTGACGCGAACGGCGGCTCTATCAACATTCACAATTCCATCAATTCCACGCTGGACGCACTTGGACTGGCAGATTTTGACGTAACAAAGGATTTTGACATTCAGGATATCGACAAGGCCCTGGATAAAGTTACCGGAGACCGCAGTACCCTGGGTGCACAGTACAATAAGCTGGAATACGCGATTGATTATAACGGATATGCTTCCGAGAATCTGACAGCTTCCAAAAGCCGTATGGGAGATACGGATGTTGCGAAAGCTTTGATGCAGCTGCAGCATCAGCAGACACTGCAGAGCATTTCCATGATGCTTCAGAAGCGGAACATGGCCCAGAAGGGACAGCAGACACTGGGGCTGCTGCAGTTCTAAACAGATTACTTCGATCAGAACTGCACGCCGCAGACTTGCCGCTGCTTCTCAGTTTTAGATCTTTACAAAAAATGATTTTCCTGGTTCTTTCTGAACATAAACAGTGCTTGAAAGGGCATACGCGGGAGGTACCATTTCATGACGTTAAGTGAACTGGAAAAAGAAGTGCCGGAGTTGACAGACTATACAAAAACTATGCCTGCTGAGCTCCGGCAGCTTGCCCGTGTAAAGGTGCATCCTCCGGGCGGACTGATCCATCAGAAGGACAGTGAGCTCCGATATCTGGGGATTGTTGCCAAAGGTGAGAACCGGGTGATCAATGAATTTGAAAACGGCAAGATCTATATGATCGAGACCAACAAAGCTATTGATTTTATCGGTGAGGTTGCGCTGCTGGCCAACAAGCCGGAAGCCTCTGTCACCATCGAAGCCCTGACCGCCAACACCGTGGTCTATATCCCGCGGAAGGATGCGGAAAAGTGGGTCAATTCTGATACGTACATCCTCCGTAAGATGGCGGAACGTACCGCATTCAAGCTGTATCGTTCCTCCTATAATAACGGCTTAAAGCTTTACTATCCGCCCATGTTCCTTGTGGCGGATTATCTTGTGCGGCTTTATGAGCAGGTATTTCCGGAAGTATCCTCTGAAAAACCAAAAAATCCCCGTCCGGTGACGCTGCAGAAGACACGTGAGCGGCTTGGGGAAGAGCTGGGCATGAACATCAAAACCCTGGACCGGACCATCCGCTCCATGCATAAGGATGGGTATTTTTTACTGATAAAGGGGAAGATTACGTTTGGGATAGAAGAATATCTGCAGATGAAGGAATATCTGAATACGGCGAAGGGGTAAACCCTTCTCTTTTTTGTCCCGCATCACCTCCAGATACACGGCCTTCTTTCCCCGTATGGTTCATTGTCATAGATTCGCGGTCTCTTTTACACTACTGCAGTAGTTATTCTTTTGCACTACTGCAGTAGTGTTTATTTGTCAAGAAAATTGAAAATACTTGAAACTTTTCCCCTGTTTTTTTTATCTAATAAGTATCAATCGATTGAACAGTAATAAAGAGAAATGTAAATAAATACAGAAAATGCCAGCCACAAAGAAGCACCATTCGAATGTTTTTCCAATTTGCGCAGGAAATTATTCGTAAGTGCCTAATGATATTAAGAAAGGACCTAGAGAAATGACAGATATGACAGGGCTTGTGAGAAAGGCGCAGGCAGGGGATAAGGAGGCTTTTGTAGATTTAATCGAAAGCTGCAAGCAGGGGTTATATAAAACAGCGATCGCGATGCTGCGCAATGATGCGGATGCGGCGGATGCGATCCAGGACGCCGTACTGAACAGTTATGAAAATTTGCAGGCCTTAAAGAAACCGCAGTTCTTCAAAACATGGATTACGAGAATACTGATCAATCAGTGCAACCGTATATTAAAGGGCCGCGGGAATATCGTTTCTATCCATGAACATCCGGAACTGGAATATGAAGGTCCGGATACATCAGGAAAGGCGTTTATAGAATTGCTGAACAAATTAGAAGAACAGTACCGTATCGTATTATATCTGTTCTATGTAGAAGAATTTAGCATCAAGGAAATCAGCTCTATCCTGGATATGAATGAAAATACAGTAAAAACCAGGTTATCCAGAGGGCGCGGTAATTTTCGGAAATTATATATAAGGGAAAATCAGATCTCCTGCTGCTGAATAGGAGGATGAAAATTGATCAGAAAAGAAGAGGTGTAAAGATGGGTAATTATGAAAGAAATTTTATAGAAAAAATGAGAGAAGAAATCGAGATTTCGGATTTGGTAAATGATAAGCTGGAAGAAAGTTATGGCAAGATTCGCCAGGGAGAGGTAAAGATGAAACAGAGAGGTTTTAAATCAAACAGAAACAAATTTTACAGAAATTTTGCAGCAGCCGCAGCGGCTATGTGCATGGTGGCCGGATTATCCGGGATATTCTATGTGAATCCTGCATTGGCGCAGGACATCCCGATCCTGGGAAATGTGTTCGGGCGTCTGCAGGAATTGAGAACGAATAGTGAATATCCGGATAAGGACAAAACCGCATATGAAAATATCAGCGAACACGCCGTGCCGGTTCAGGAGGCCGGAAATTCCGCAGAAAATGAAATAGGCCTGATGACAGTTTCCGACGCATACTGCGACGGATATGATATGTATTTTACACTTTCCCTTCGGATAGAAGATGAGGAGCTGAAAACGGCCGACTATATCATGCCTATGCATCAGAATCCGGAGGACGATTCTCTTTATGAGGGAGGGACATACACGATCGATCAGAAGCAGGTATGGCCTTCAGAGATCTCAGCGCTTCGAAAAGCAGAAGACGGAGTATATGTAGGGTTATGCCGGATTTCATCCATAAATCAGGAAGATCTGTCTTTTGAAGGAAAGATGACGGTAAGTGCAGACATTAACGGACTGAGAGCGCACAAGGAATCCGGTCTGGGTGTTATGGATGCGTTCCAGGAGACAAAAGGAGACTGGAGCATGAAGTTTGATGTTGAAACAGATACCTCTTCTAACCGTGCAGCGGAGCCCAATGCGCAGGGCAATGGGATCATCGTGCAGAAGGCTGTCCAGACTCCCAGCAATATGCATGTGACCTGTTATGTTCCTGCGGAACTGGCAGAGAAAAATCCGACATTTGTCCTGTTAGACGGAAGCGGAAACCGTGTCATGATGGAAGTCGCAAAGATGAATACACAGGAAGACGGCAGCCAACTCCAGGAAATGATATTCAACACATCCCAGGCAGACCAATTTGTAATGCAGGTATTTGATAAGAATGCAGTGGGAGACGGAAACGGCGAAGTTCCGTTGATCACGGAGATTTCATTCTCGATGGGGGAATAAATGATTTTCTGCCTGTGCTGCTCCAATCCGCATAATTCTTAAATCCCTGTGCAGAGATTTTCCACTCTGCACAGGGATTTTTCTGTAAACGATCCACTTCATTGTATATTCGTTCCGTATGTTATCTGCGTTTTGCTGCTGCCAGCCCCGCAGCAGAAACAGCCGCGAGCACGATCAGCCAGCTGACAGCCGTACTGTCACCTGTCTTTGGAGATTCCTGTTTGTTCCCCTGTACCTGGGACGGGTCTTTGGACGGCTTCTGGGTTGGGTCCTGGGATGGCTTTTGTTCTGTTCCGTCTGACGGATCGTCCGGTGTTTCTGACGGATCGTCCGGTGTTTCTGATGGATCGTCTGGTGTTTCTGACGGATCCTCTGGTCTTCCTGCAGGTGTATCCGGTTTTCCGGAAGGGTTCCCAGACGTCTGCTTCTCGATCGTCAATGAAGTCTGCGCCAGCCCGTCTGTAAAATAGATTGCGACCGTATGTTTTCCGGCTGCCAGTGTTTTGACATATTCCGGCTTTAACGTAATAATGGTAGAACCGGACGCAGCGGTATAATTTTCTTTGGCTGTTTCAGTCCCATCCACCGACACACTGACAAATTTGCTGAAATCACCGTCCGCCCTGATGGTCACGCTCTTATTGGCTCCGGCCGCGATCGTCTGATCCGCACCCTCAATGACCGCGATCACCGGCAGGGGATTCAGCGCCGCAATTGCCGCTTCGATCGCCGCCGCGTATCCGTCCACGACATCCTGCTCCCGAACGTCCTTTCCCCGGACAACTGCATTGACCGCCGCTTCTACGGTATCAAAATTGGTATAATTCTTCTTATTTAATGCTTCTGCCTTTGCGATCGCCTCATCCACCGCACTGTAATCTGCGTCCAAAAAGGTGACCTGTCCATTAGAATTACTACTCTCTATTTTATCATAAGAAGGTACTCCGTTGGAGGTGATAACGCCGCCGATGTAGATATTATTTCCGGAAGCAATACTTCCTGCTCCGATTTCTGTCGTACCTCCGTTAATCGTGATATCGTCTCTGACGTCGATTCCGATTATACCGGAAGCGCCCGGAGAGACTACCTTCGAATCGTTAAATGTCAGATTTCCGTTTACAAGGATTCCGCCTCTCGTACCCTCTGATTTTGATTCCACTTCCGAGCCTGCTATTTCGAGATTCCCGTCTGCGCAGTAAATACCTACATCCGCTTTCGATACTGCTTCTATAACAGAATCTTTGATCACAGAATTTTTATCCACAAAGAAAGCCGACCAGTAACCTTTTGCAGTCACATTTGAAGAATCTTCGATCATCAGATCACTACAACGAATACTGTTTGTACCTGTAGATTCCGCATTGACTGTAGAATCGGAAATAGTGATATTTGTATTTGCTCCCAATGCCAGTCCGCTGTTTGCGATTGCTGATACATCCGATCCATTCCGGATTTCCAGGCTATTACAGGATACCGCAGATATATCTGCAGTCTCAATCGTAAGACTGCTGCCAGAAATAAGCAGTCTGCCGTCGCCTATACCGACCCCCATATCCACGTTTTTCATAGTAACACTTGAATTGTCAGATATCGTAAATGAATCTGCTCCGGATGCATTAATTCCTGTACTCGTAGGGTAAGTATCATGAACATATTCCATATCGATCGTTATCCTGGAATTGCTGATCAGGTTTCCGCCCCCGCGAGTCTCTACCGCATAGCCGCTGACCGCTGTATTTAAACCTCTGACTTGGATCTGGATGTCTGTATCCTGAACGGTCAGCCCGCCGCTCTCAATACTGATTCCCCGGCAGGCGATCACTGGATTCTGATTTTTAGCTGCATAGACAGCAAGGCTGCCGCCGTTCCCTTTTATACGAAGCGCAGTGCGGCTCCAGATTCCTATACAAGCCTCGATCGTGTTCTGTCCGGCCAGTTCCACAGTGACTCCCTGTTCCTCAATTTGAATCCCGTACAGAAGATCATTTCCGGTAATGGACGCATTATTCAGCGTAAGTATTTTTGTACCTGGATCATATTTCGCCGTACCGCCTCCGCACTGTACGGTATGGTCTGGTGCTTGAAGTATATCTATTCCACCTACTTGGATCCCGCCTTCTGCAGATACCGTTGCCGGCTGTAAAATCCACATAAAACATACTGCCAGAAACAAACAGAGTAATTTTTTCTTTGCACCCATTCTAGTATTCCTTTCCTGTATAGCATAAATTAATATAGTATCCGCAACCCTTTTCACATACCTTCTTTACGCCGTATAGTAAAATTCGCCCGCTAAAAAGTCCGCTTCCCATGCTGAGGTCATTTTTTGAAGGTCCGTACCAATAAGTTGCATCGTTGACATATATTATGGCACGAAGGATCGTAAAATCAGCCAGCAAAGGAAGTAAAACCTTTTGACGGGCGAATCATAATATCGGGTCAGTAAAATATAAAATTTGCTGCTTAGGTTTAGTTTACTATAACTTTTGAAAATATACAATAAAAATTTTTCCGGCTGCGATATACGGGGCGATATCATTGATAAGTAAAGTGAAATACGTTATAATAGTAACAATCTTTTCAGGAAAGGTTCGAATGGTATGTATTGTAAAGATGTGAAAAAAGGGAAGCTTTTGATCGCCGATGACGAGCCGGGAATCCTGCAGCTCATCCGGGATTATTTTGAAATGCAGGACTATCAGGTCATTGAAGCCGCCAACGGGTACGAGGTGCTGGAAAAGCTTTCCTTCGGGCCGGATCTGATCCTGTTGGATGTTGGGATGCCCATGCTGGACGGATTTGAGGTATGTGAACGGATCCGGGCCCACGTATCCTGCCCCATTCTTTTCCTGACCGCCAGGATCGAGGAAACGGACCGGATCCGGGGATTTCTCTCCGGCGGCGACGACTATATCCTGAAGCCCTTCAGCATCGACGAGCTGGGTGCAAGGGTAGATGCCCATCTGCGGCGGGAGCGCCGCAGAAAATCCGAAGGAACCGTGAAAATATTTGACCGGCTTGCCATCCATTATGAAGAAACAGGAGTCTATTATGGGGAGCAGCCGATCACATTTACAAAGACGGAATATGGTATCCTGGCCTTTCTGTCGCTGCACCCCATGCAGGTCTTCAGCAAGGAGCAGCTCTACGAAAAGGTCCGCGGCTTTGACGGAAATGCCGACAGCAGCATTGTCACAGAGCATATCCGCAGGATCCGCAAAAAGCTTGCGCAATACACAGACCGGGGATATATCGAAACCGTATGGGGGGTGGGGTACCGATGGATTGGTTAGAAGAACAGACAGAAAAACTGCGCATCTATATCCGGAATCTTTCCTTCCGTAAAGCAATGATCGCGTATATCCTGGTGCTCGCCGCGGCTGTGTGCGGGCTGTCTTATCTTACGATGATCTTCTGCTGGCATTGTGAGATGGGCATCTGGGAAAGGCTTGGAAAAACCGAGAGCCTGCCTTTGATCGTGTATCAAAAAGGACTGCTGTGGAGTTATCAGCACCATTTTTTATATACGGCAGACGAGCTCTCCCTTTTGTGTTTCGATTTTCTCCGGGTATGGTGCCCGCTGATCTATGCATTTCCCGGCATGATTCTGGCCATTTTTTTATTTTATCGAAAGCGGCTTGCGCGCCCCGTGACGATCCTGGAGGACAGCGTAGAAAATATACGCAGGAACAACCTGGATTTTCATGTGTCCTATGACTGCCGGGACGAACTGGGAATGCTCTGTGATTCTGTGGAAGCGATGCGCCTGGAGCTGCTCCATGACAAGGAGGAAATGTGGCGGCTCATGGAGCGGCAGAAGGAATTAAACGCAGCATTTGCCCATGACCTCCGGACCCCTCTTACCGTCCTGCGGGGATATACGGATCTTCTGGCGAGATATGTCCCGGAAGGGAAGGTCAGCCAGGAAAAGCTACGGTCCACACTGGAACTGATGACGGAGCATCTGAAACGGCTGGAAGACTACAGCCGCACCATGAAGGGAATCCGCAGTATTGAGGAGATTCCGTTTTCCCCGGAAAGAATCACATTTCAGAGTATGGACAAGAAGATAAAAGAAGTGGTCGTTGCGTTAAACCAGGTACGGGATGTGAAGATCCTTTATACAAAAAGTATGCCGCCCCGGGATTCTCTTTATTTGGACGACAGTCTGGCTATGGAAGTGCTGGGAAATATGCTTTCCAACGCCATCCGCTATGCCGGGAAACAGATCGAGGTCCTGTCCGATTATGACGAGGGCAACCGGGAATGGATCCTGACTGTCCGGGACGACGGCCCCGGATTTTCCGAGGAACAGCTGGACAAGGCGCTGAAGCCGTATTACAAAGAAACAGAAGACGGCGTACCGGATGAGCATTTCGGCATTGGCCTGCACATTTGCCGGGAACTGTGTAAAAAGCATGGCGGCACGCTGAATGTGGCAAACAGCATTTGGGGCGGAGCGGTCGTGACCGCTTCGTTTCTGGCCGGGACACCCCAAGAACCGTGAATCCGTGTATTCTAAAGATGAGAAACCCATCTGTTTTCCAGGCAGGCAGTTCAAAAAGACGGTACAATAATTGTTTGTAAGTTCCTAAAAGAATCTTCATTTTTTGTAGGGAAATTATAGACATTTTCATCGTATCCTGTTCTTATCAGGCAGGAAGCAATCATGTAATGATGCACTGTCTGAAAACAAGAAAAAGCAGGATTAGGAGGATCTTTATGGCTGCAAGGATCAGGATAGAAAATCTCAATCAATACTACGGAAAAAAACAGGCTTTGAAGGATGTCAATCTCACCATTGAAGCCGGGATGTTCGGCCTTCTGGGACGGAACGGGGCCGGAAAGACCACGCTGATGAAAGTGCTGGCAACCCTGCTTCCCAAATCGGAAGGGCAGATCACTATCTGCAACAGGCCGGTGGAGCATGCCAGGGAAGTGCGGAATATCACAGGATATCTGCCCCAGGAATTTTCCATGTACCCAAACATGAGCGTTTATGAAGCAATGGATTATCTGGGCGTGCTCTCCGGACTTCCGAAATCTCAGCGGAAGCAGCGGATCCCCGAGCTTTTGGAGCGGGTGAACCTGCAGGACGACCGGCGGAAAAAGGTCAAAGCGCTCTCCGGCGGCATGAAGCGGCGGCTGGGCATTGCCCAGGCCATCCTGCACGATCCGAAGGTGCTGATCGTGGATGAGCCCACGGCAGGACTGGACCCGGAGGAACGTGTCCGGTTCCGCAACCTTTTGTGTGAGATCGCGGAGGGACGGATCGTCATCCTTTCCACCCACATCGTGGGGGATATCGAGGCAACCTGTGAAAATATCGCCGTTTTGGACCGGGGCGAGATCATTTACCAGGGAACGGCTGCAGAACTCATCAGCCAGGCAGAAGGCTGCGTGTACCAGGCAGAGATCAGCAAGAGGGAGCTGGAAGACTTGAAAAAGCGCTGTACTGTGACCAGCATGCTCACACTGGGGAATAACGTCATGGTACGGTTTCTTTCCGCGGAGAAACCTTTTGCGTCGGCAAAGCTCTGCGACGCGGGCGTGGAGGATGCGTATATGTATCTGATGCAGGGAAGAGGAGGTGAAGCCGGATGTTCGGACAGCAATTGATCAAAGAATGCCGCCAGACCGCCAGAAGCCTGATCTACTGGCTGATCGTCCTTGTGCTGATCTTCAACTTCGCTACACAGCTTGGAGAAATAGAGATCGACGCAGAGCCCCGGAAAGGGCAGGAGGAATACGGCTACAAAGTCAGCAGCGATAAAACAGATATCATGAAATCCACGCTTGGAGGGCTGGTGCAGGAGTATGCGCAGGGCAGCTATGTCACCTATCCCATCGGTTTCTATAAAAGAGTCACTCTCAATGAAGAAAAAGAACGGCAGATCGGAGAAATCGTGCGGGAAACCACCGGGATCTCCGGCTCGGAAGAGGCACAGGAACTATTGAAGGACTGGTATGAATCCCAGATTTCCGCTGCAGGAGGCAGCCAGGAGATCATGATGAAAAAACTGGAAATAACCCCCTCTGCCGGCCTGTCCTATGACCGTTTTACCGAACTGATGGACCAGACCGATCAGATCCTGGGCGGCGGTTCCAGCTACGGAAAAAACGACCGGGAAAGCAATGCGCTGGTCCCCAGGACCTATGAGGACGCGCTGGAAGAATATCGGGAGCTGACGGAAAAGGACCGGCTGACCGGAGGCTACGCAAGGCTTTTTTCCGATTATATGGGGATCTTTTTGGCACTTCTGCCCGCATTCCTGGCCGTGGCAAGAGGGCTGCGTGACCGGCGCTCCGGCATGCAGGAGCTGATCTATTCCAGAAAATGCTCCTCCCTTGTAGTCATTGCCAGCCGGTATGCGGCCATGCTGGTCATGCTAATCCTTCCAGTACTGCTGATCTCCCTGTTCCCGCTCTCCCGGTGTATGAATTATGCCTCCGGAGCCGGTATTTCCGCAGATGCATCTGCCTTTGTAAAATATACCTTTGGCTGGCTGGCTCCGACGATCATGACTGCCGCCGCTGTCGGGATGTTTTTTACGGAACTGACCGATACGGCGCTGGGGATCCTCGTGCAGGGAGCATGGTGGTTCTTTACATTATTCAGCGGAGTAAACACCCTGAAAGGGGGGATGTACGGCTGGAATCTGATTCCCCGGCACAATACAGAACTGAACTGGAGCGGATATCAGAACGGTTTCGCACAGCTTGCGGCAAACCGGATCCTGTATGTGCTGCTGTCATTCGTGCTGATCGCGCTTACAATCTTGATCTATGATCAAAAGCGGAAAGGACGGTATCGTTTTTCATGGAAAAATATTGGCAGATTGAAAAAATAAATTTAAAATACCATGTCTCCATGCATATTCTCGTATGCGTGCTGCTGCTCGTTGTTTCGCCGCTCCTCATGGGGGTGGCGAACCTCTCGGCGGAGGATACGGCGAAGGTACTGGAACGGTATGCTGCGCTGACAGGCATTGTCATGATCACCCCCGTATTTCTGCCTGAGCAGGACAAAAACCTTCGGGAACTGGTATGTGCAAAATATGTGGACAGCGCGAAAGTTTATCTGGTGCGTTTTCTGGGAAATGTACTGTTGCTTGCGTTTCTTCTGGGGATTTATATTTATATGCTGCGCTTGAACCAATGCAGCTTCCCGGCGGTAAGATATTTCCTGGGAACCCTGGCGGAAATGCTGTTCCTGGGCGCGGTGGGACTTAGTTTTTACGCCCTGGCCGATAACCTTGTGGCAGGGTATATGGCAGCAATGGTCTATTATATCACTGCGGTCGGGAGCGGGGATAAGTTTCTGAAGTTATTTTACCCGTTTTCCATGTCCGAGGGAAGCTATGTGGAAAAATACTGCCTGTTCGCGGGAGCGGCGGCGCTGACGGCGGCGGGAATGTTTCTGCGGTGCAGAAGAAAGTAAGTTACTGTTCACACGGCGTCGTGCACCCTGATGCACGGCGTCCGGCCAATAAAGTTACATTTGCAATAATATCCAGCCCCTCGCCGTCAGGCGACTTTTAATGGGCTGGATGCGTTACAGTTCGCGGCCGGTTGGGCCGTGAACTGTAACAAAGTAATAAATATCTATCAAAGGAATGCTAGGGGTGTTTCATGAAGAAAAATAAATAAGCGGCAGAGTATAGGATTTATCGAGGGTAAAAGCTGCTATACAGAGTAGCTCTTACTCTCGACTTTTTGCTATTGTAGAGGTATAATATCTTTAAGTATAGGTGTGATATACCTATATTTAAAAGTAGAAAATCAAGGTGTTTGAAAGGAGGATATTATGCCAAAAACAGGAAAAACATATCCGGATTGGGTACAGGAATATCGGACCAGAGGTACCACGGTCAAGAAAAAAGGAGAGAAGTATTATCTTTACAAACGGACATCAAGGCGGGTTCCCGGAAAAAAATATCCACAGCCTGTAGATACTTATATTGGAGTGATCACTCCAGAGGGAGTTCTTAGATCAGATAAGAAGAAAGTCACACTGACGGATGCAACCGTAAAGGAGTTTGGATTTTCCAGAGCGGTCGAGATCTTGTGTCCACAAAGCTGGAAAGAACCATTGGGGAAAGCTTGGAGGGAAGTTTTGGATTTCATCATCCTTAAAGAGTCAGCAGAATCCTATATAGCCACTGAACGAGGGACTATAGATGTATTGGATCCCCATATACAGTACGGCGCTCAGAAAAGTTCCCTGATACGCCGGATGCAGAAGGAATCCGGTGCAGATATGAAAGACTTAAAATGTCTGTTGACGATATATCTGATTTATATGGACGGGAATAAGATTGTATCCAAAATATCGGATGGACAGCGGGAAATCCTAGAACGTTTCCATATTAATTTGGAGGTTGATTAAAGCAGCTTTTCTAGTCAGGCCGTTGGCAGCATATTTCAGTGAAATGCCGGATCCACGGTGTAACCGGAAGCATAAGCATAGCCATGTGGAGATCCTATTGCTCATAGTCGTAGGGTTTCTGGCAGGGAAAACCTCTCTGCGGCGTATCGTAAAATGGGCAAAAAGGAATCAGGAAAAACTGAAAAAATACCTGGCGCTGAAAAACGGCATCCCATCGCTTTCTACATTTTCCAGGATTGCCTGCGGAATCGATGAGGAACTGCTGTCCTTGGCATTTACTGACTGGATTGGAAGTATTTTAAGTACAAGAGGGATACATATCGTAATTGACGGGAAGGCGCTAAGGGCAGCAACGGAAAAGATAAAGGATAAGAAAGCCCCATACATTTTAAATGCCATGGATGCCGCAACCAATCTGGTGATTGCACAGATCCCGATCCCAGAGAAAACAAATGAGATGACAGCAATACCAAAACTGCTGGAAATCCTTGATATAACAGGGAGCACAGTCACGATAGATGCGATTGGGGCGACAGAAACCATTCTGCGTATGATAGAGGAGAAAAAAGGGTATTTCGTACAACAGATAAAAAAGAACTGTCCGGCAACTTATCAGGAGATACAGAATATTTTTGAGGGACTTGAGGAAGAAAAAGCGGCAGACCCAGAAACATTTGCAAAGGAAAATACGGAACGCTATAGTGAATACAGCAGCTGTGAAAAGAACAGGGAACGCGTGGAGTATCGGGACGTCAAGTGCTACACAAATGATTACGCGATCAGAAAGATACGGGAAGAGCTGCCTTTTATATGCAGCGTTGCTTCAAGCTACCAGGTGCGGATACCAAAAGAGAAAGATGCAGACGGGAACGATGTGACTCCGGATAAGGAAACCTTCTTAAAGCAAGGGAGCAGGAAATGCCCAAAGCCCACAGAAGGAGATAAGCTTACAGATCAAATACAAAAAGTTGGCCTAGTATCTAATCATACTTTGACGGCGGAAGAGATTGCGCGATACAAAAGGGACCACTGGCGGATCGAGAACTGTCTGCATCATGTTCTGGATGAGGATTTCCTGGAAGATAAATGTACAGCAAGAAAATCCAAGAATGTTTTATCTGTATTAAGGAAGACGGCATATAATATCATCCGACTTATGCAGATAGATGCCCGAGAAGACAGAGAATTTGTAATCGACGTGATTGATGAGATAACAGAAGATTTTTCGGCTGCACTAAAATGGATTTTTGATCCAATACCAAGCTTTTATTAAAAGAGTACCTTGATTTATCAAAAAAAGGAAATAGAACGATAGGGGGGCTTTGTGCGCTTTTTCGTGGTAATGACTGCTGAAAAACCAAAAAAAGCTATACTATAGATTATATTTTACCTTATAATTTGGGAAATAGTTTATGAAGCTTCGTGAAACAGCCCTAAAGGAATGCTTCCAAGAATTGAATTTTCAACGCCTATATGTTAAAATATTTTCGAAAAAAATAAAAGACTATATATTGCGTTGGAGGGGGATCTTCATGAAACGACTTAACAATCAAAAGCTTGCGACACGCATCAGTATCATCACGACTGCGATCACCCTGGCAGGAATGCTGTTGCTGTGGCTGATCGTGTCTACCAATGCAGCTTCCATGGTCAAGAACGACATTACTAACCAGATGACAGATGCCGTAGAATCCAGGGCTGCGATCATCAATGACTATGTGAGTTCCGCGGAAGAGTACATGACCGCCTTTGCGCTGGGCAACGAAGTCCATGACCTTTTGAATGACCCGGAGGACCCGGATCTGCTGAAAAAGGCGCAGGAGTATACTGAGGATTTTGCCGAAGTGAAAGGTATTTTCGAAGGATTGTATATCGCCACGCCGGAGACTTATGTCCTGACGCACACCTCTGAGGGCGCCATTGGGATGACCACCCGGACAGGCGATTCGCTGGAGACGTTCCGCGATACGATCCTTTCCCGCCAGGAACTGACTAATCTGGGAATTATGAAATCCCCGGGAACAGGCAGCATGATCCTGTCTATGTACTATCCGATCTATGACGGCCAGAAGTGTATTGGCTATGTAGGCGCCGGTGTTTACGCCAGCCATCTGATGGATGCGCTTCTGAATCTTAATATCAAGGGACTGCCTGACAGCGAATATGTGTTTTTAAATGCGGAAACCGGCGTGTATCTTTATCATGAAGATGAAGAGCTGCTGAATACGGAGACTGAAGACAGCGGATATCAGGCCATCATCAGCCGGATCAAAAAGGACGGCAGCACCCAGGCAGGTACATATTCTTATAAAGATGAAAAAGGCGATAAGCAGCTCGTCGTTTATAAATATCTGAAAGACCGCGGATGGATTTTTATGGTCCGGGACAGCGAGGCGGAGGTCTACGGATCTGTGACGCAGATCCGTGCAGTCGTAGGACTGCTCTGTGCTGCCGTAGCGGCTGCCGTGATTTTTGTGACTGTACTGATCCTCCGACGGGTGGGCTGGGAACTCATGGTCATGGAAAATGCCATCGGCCGCCTGGGCAACCTGGATCTGTCGGCTGACCGTGAACTGGACAGATTTTTCGGAAGGTCGGATGAGATTGGTCTGATCGCACATACGATCCATCATGTGTGCGGCTGTCTGCGCAAGACGATCGAAGATGTAGCACGGATCCTCAAGGAGATGGCGGATGGCAATCTTGCCGTGGATGTGGCCAAAAATGAAGATTATTATATCGGCGATTTCCAGGTATTGGCCGAAAGCCTGAAGACCATCCGTGCCGACCTGACTAATGTCATGCGGAACATTTCCCAGATTGCGGGCCAGGTAGATACCAGCGCGGATCAGGTCTCTACCGGCGCGCAGACACTTTCTCAGGGGACTCTGGAGCAGTCGATTTCCATTGAAGGGCTTGTGTCAAATGTAACTACCATTACCACCCAGATCCAGGACAGCGCAGTCCGCTGCGGCGATGCCAGCGAGCTGGTGGATAAGGCGACGGGATTTGCGGATGAAGCGGATGCGAAAATGCAGCAGCTTACCGAAGCCACGAAAAATATCGACCGGTCCTCCAACCAGATCGGCACTATCATCAAGACCATCGAGGACATTGCATTTCAGACCAATATCCTTTCGCTGAACGCATCCATCGAGGCAGCCCATGCAGGGGAAGCAGGGAAGGGATTTTCCGTTGTTGCGGATGAGGTCCGGGACCTTGCCAAAAAGTCCTCAGAGGCTGCGAAGAATACGGGTAACCTGATCGGCCGATCCATCGAGGATGTAAAGACGGGGACAGAATCCACCCATGACGCGGTTTCCGCTATGAAAGTCATTCATGACTGCATCCAATCGATCAAGGAGCTGATGGATGAGATCGCGGCCGCCAGTGTACAGCAGTCGGAAATGATCGCTTCGGTCGAAAAAGGAATCCGTGAGATCTCCGGAGTGGTACAGACCAATTCCGCTGCCGCTGAGAAGAGCGCGGCGGTTTCCGAGGAACTGTCCACCCAGGCAAAGACGCTGAACAGCCTGCTGGGGCAGTTTCGGATCAAATAAGCATATCGTATATACTCAGGACAGCTTTATCTGACTCTCAGTATAATATCCCGCACTCCGCCGGAGAACCTTGGACGGCAGTGTGGGATTTTTTAAAAAAGGAGGTTTTGACTCATGAAATTTACATCAGGTTATTGGCTAATGCGAAAGGAGATCACCCCGCTCTATGCCGTGGAATATTCGGACCACCGTGTTTTTGGTACGGAGCTTGCGGTTTATGCGCCGTCAAAGCATATCGGAGACCGGGGCGATACCCTGAACCTGGGGATGCTGACCGTTTATATCAGCAGTCCTATGGAGGATGTGATCAAAGTATCTGTCCGGCATTTTGAAGGCGCTGCCTGCCGGGGGCCGTTTGCAGAGGTTCGGCAGACAGATCCGCAGGTTCAGATCGAGGAAACAGATACGGAACTCATTTACAGGAGCGGACATACCAGCGCGGTCATCGACAAGCGGCCCTCGTCCTGGGGAATCCGTTTTCTGGACGGAGACCGGGTGCTGACAGAGACCAGTTACCGGAATATGGCATATATGCAGAACCTTGATACAGGCAGAAATTATATGGTAGAGCAGCTTGCTCTGGACGTAGGAGAATCTATCTATGGGCTGGGGGAACGGTTCACGCCCTTTGTGAAAAACGGACAGACTGTGGATATGTGGAACGAGGACGGCGGGACGGCCAGCGAGATTGCCTACAAAAATATTCCCTTCTATATTTCCAACAAAGGCTACGGCGTGCTGGTGGACAACGAAGGGGATGTTTCCTTTGAGATCGCCAGTGAAAAAGTGGAGCGGCTGCAGTTCTCCGCGGAAGGGGAACGGCTGGATTACTATGTGATCAACGGCTCCAATCCAAAGCATACGGTGAGCAGGTACACGGAACTGACCGGAAAGCCTGCGCTGCCTCCGGCCTGGTCTTTCGGGCTGTGGCTGACCACCTCATTTACCACGGATTACGATGAGGAGACTACTTCCAGCTTTATCCAGGGAATGGCGGACCGGAATATCCCGCTGCATGTGTTCCATTTTGACTGCTACTGGATGGAAGCTTACGAGTGGTGTAACTTTACCTGGGACGCGAATACATTTCCGGATCCAAGGGAAATGCTGAGGCGGTATCATGACAGGGGCTTAAAGATCTGTGTCTGGATCAATCCCTACATCGGACAGAAATCTCCGCTGTTCCGGGAAGGTATGGAACATGGATACCTTTTGAAAAAATCGAACGGCGATGTGTGGCAGACGGACCTGTGGCAGGCGGGTATGGGAATCGTAGATTTTACCAATCCGGCGGCTGTCATCTGGTATCAGGAAAAGCTGAAAGCTCTGCTGGATATGGGTGTGGACTGTTTCAAAACAGACTTCGGCGAACGGATCCCTGTCAGGGATATTGTATATTTTGACGGCTCGGATCCTGTGAAAATGCACAATTATTATCCTTTCCTTTATAATAAAGCGGTATTTGAACTTCTGGAGCGGGAACGCGGCGCAGGGGAAGCCGTCCTGTTCGCCCGCTCCGCAGCGGTAGGCGGCCAGCAATTCCCGGCCCACTGGGGCGGCGACTGTTCTGCATCCTATCCGTCCATGGCGGAAACGCTGCGGGCAGGCTTATCCCTGGCCTGCGCCGGCTTTGGATTCTGGAGCCATGATATGGGCGGGTTTGAAAATACGGCTTCCGCGGATGTGTATAAGCGGTGGTGCCAGTTTGGAATGCTCAGCTCCCACAGCCGGCTCCATGGCTCCGGCTCCTACCGTGTGCCGTGGCTGTTTGACGACGAGGCCTGCGAGGTGCTCCGTAAATTTGTAAAAGTAAAATGCGCCCTCATGCCTTATCTGTACCGGCAGGCAGTAAAAGCCCACGAGGAAGGCATCCCCATGATGCGGCCCATGTTTCTGGAATTTCCGGAGGATCGGACCTGCAAGACACTGGACCTGCAGTATATGCTGGGAGATTCCCTGCTGGTAGCGCCAGTGTTCAGGAGTTCCGGCGAGGTGGAATATTATCTGCCGGATGGAAAATGGTACAATCTGCTGACTGAGGCTCAGGCGGAAGGCGGCAGATGGCATAAGGAACGGTTTGATTATTTTTCGCTTCCGCTGATGCTGCGGCCGGGGACGATCCTTGCGGTCGGCGCCCACATGGATCGTCCGGATTATGAATTTTGTGAAGGGGTAAAGCTGATGGTATATCTGCCCGAGGACCACGGAAAGGCAGAAACTGATGTCACGGACCTGGAGGGACGTGTGGTGATGCACGTGTATGCGCACAGAGAAGGCGATACCGTGACGGTCCGGGTAGACAGTGAGTATCGGGATTACCAGATTCAGGCGATCGGCGGGGAAGCTCTGAAGGTTGTGGAAATCTGAGCGGTGTAAGAGATAGAGATTCTCACATTCCTTAAAGCAGCCCCAGCAGTTCCGCATGAATCCGTCCGTTTGTGGATACGATGCTTCCGCCCTTCCGCGGGCTTGGCGGATTGCCGTCAAAATCGCTGACCCGGCCTCCCGCCTCCCGGACAAGGAGAACTCCCGCCGCATAATCCCACGGATTCAGATAAGGCTCGAAAAAACCGCCCTGCCGTCCGCAGGCAGTGTACGCCAGCTCCAGCGCGGCGGAGCCGATCCTGCGGATATCCTGACACTGATCGAATACACGGCGGAATCTGGCAAAATTGGCATCTGCCAGTTCCCGCCGGTAAGCGTAAGTCCCTAGCGCGATGATCGTCTCGGAAAGTGTTTCCGACTCTGATACGTGGATGGGCCGGCCGTTGAGAAAGCTGCCCTTCCCTTTTTCCGCAGAATACAGTTCATCATGATAGGGATTATAGATGATGCCCATCACGATCTCGTCCTGCCAGCAGAGCGCCAGGGAAACGGCGCTGTGCTGGTAGTCGTGGATCAGGTTGGTGGTCCCGTCCACCGGGTCCAGGATCCAGAAGCTGTCCCCGGTCATTTCCTGCAGCCCGGTCTCCTCCCCGAGAAACTGGATATCCGGGGCAAGGGCATACAGCTTATCTTTCAGATAATCCTGTACCGCGAAGTCGACCTGAGTCACATAATCGGCCCGGCCCTTTTCCTTCACGTGTCCGGCCATCTCCCGGTTTTCGATCAGCTCCTTTGTGGATTTTACCAGGTCGATCACCTGCTGTATATCTGGTTTTGAATGTATCTGTCGATTCATATATCTGTCTCCTTTCATCCTGCTGTTCCAGGTCTTCCGGCCGCTGACGGGGAAGAAATGAACAGGCACAGCACTAAAGCAGCTGAAAGTATTCGTTGTTTCAATTTTATCTCTTTCTCATTCTTAGTTTTAAATAATTTGTAATATGGCTATTGCGCTCTTTTATGATATTTCCAAAAGTCAATGGTCTCCTGAAGATCCGCTTCATCCTCAAAAAGCTCCAGCTCCTTCGCTGTCTCAATTGCAAAATCTACATAGGCATTTGCCCTTGCGGTGATCACATGCCCGTCATTGACAATATCCAGATCCGACGATTGTGTGGATTCCAAACTGTCCAATATCCCCGCATGAGCCAACAGATCCACTCCGGCACAGATGCCGCCGATCAGGATCTTGCGGCTTTTCAGCTCCTGCAGATATGTCCGGACTTCATCCGTATCAATAAAGGTAATATCTCCTCCCGGGACGATAAAGCTGCGGATCTGCTGTGGATCCACATCCTTCAACGCCATGTCCACATTGACAGAATACCCTTCCGTCGCCCGGACCGGCTGTCCGTCAAGAGAACAATAGATAATCTCGCACCCTGTCAGGCTCATAAAATAATTCAGGATCACGATCTCGAAAAAACAGCTTGTATCATATAGTAGAAATACATCCTTCATAGATTGCCTCCAAGTCCGGGGAGCCTCTCAACAACCTCCCGGTATTCATAAAATTTGTCAATATAAATATCCACGATCCTGCGACAGAATGTTACTATTCACAGTCAGATAAAAAATGGCAGTCAGATTCGTCAAGCGCAGCTTGTAAGAAGCTGATTGACAGTTTTTATCTGACTGGAATCAGTCACTTCACACACATAAGCAAAAAATCAAGATGCACCGCATCGGCAGACAGCTTTGCTGGCTGTTTTTGCGCATGTGAGTGAAATGACTGTGAATAGTAACGACAGAATTGCTTTATGAGCTCACCGTCATGCCAGATACATCTGCTATGGGTATAATCATTATACTACTTGATGGGGAAATAATTGTCAAGTGGACTTGTCCGGCGACGAAACTCATAAGAACGCTGGTGGTTGCTGTTCACTCCTGGACCGTGCACTACGCTGCACGGTCACAGGCAGTACAGTACTGGGGCTGGAATCCGGCCTCTTGCCGTAAGGCAACTTTCAATAGGCCGGATTCGTTGCTGTGAGCACCCGGCGAGGGTGTGAACAGTAACCGCTGGTGTTAACTGACCTTTCTATGTTTTTATCTGGAATTAATCCTATTTACAAATCCAAGATAGCAGGCATATTATCCCCTCATTTTAATCTTCCTGTTTCACCGCCTCAAACGCCGCTTCCAGCGCCGCGATCAGGTCCTCTGCCTTTTCAATCCCAATAGAAAGCCGGATCGTATTCGGCCGGATCCCCTGTTCCGCAAGCTCCTCCTCTGTGCTCTGGCTGTGGGTCGTCGTTGCCGGGTGGATCACCAGGGATTTCACGTCCGCCACATTTGCCAGAAGGGAGAAGATAGCAAGGTTGTCAATAAATTTCTGTGCCGTCTCTGCGCCCCCCTTGATCTCAAACGTAAAGATTGAGCCGCCCCCATTGGGAAGATATTTCTGATATAATCCGTAGCTGGGCTCACTTGCCAGCGACGGATGATGCACCGCCTCTACCTGGGGATGCTTCGCAAGGTACTCCACGATCTTCAATGCGTTGCTCACATGACGCTCTACACGGAGCGACAGAGTTTCCAGTCCCTGAAGGAAGAGAAACGCATGGAACGGGGAAAGTGTCGCGCCGGTATCCCGCAGGAGCACCGCGCGGATGTAGGTCACGAAGGCTGCCGCCCCCGCCGCGTCGGAAAAGGATACTCCGTGATAGCTTGGATTCGGTTCCGAGATCCAGGGGTATCTGCCGGATGCCTTCCAGTCAAAATTTCCGCTGTCCACGATCACGCCGCCAATGGCTGTGCCATGGCCCCCGATAAATTTTGTCGCGGAATGGATCACAAGGTCTGCCCCATACTCAATCGGGCGGATCAGGTAGGGCGTCGCAAATGTAGAATCCACGACCAGCGGGATCTGATGCTTATGCGCCGTTTCAGCCAGCTTTTCCAGGTCAACCAGGTTGGAATTCGGATTTCCCAGCGTTTCCACAAAGATTGCTTTTGTATTTTCCTGGATTGCCGCCTCGAAGGAGCCTTCCTCCTCCGGGTCCACAAAGGTTGCGGTCACACCGTTGGTCAGCGGAAGGGTGTGGGCCAGCAGATTATAGGTTCCGCCGTAGATCGTCTTGGACGCCACGATATGCTCCCCTGACTTTGCCAGCGCCTGAAATGTATAGCTGATCGCCGCCGCGCCGGATGCCGCCGCAAGTGCCGCCGCACCGCCCTCCAGGGACGCGATGCGCTGTTCAAAAATATCCTGGGTGGGATTGGTCAGTCTTCCGTAAATATTTCCCGCGTCACGGAGTCCGAAGCGGTCCGCCGCATGCTGAGAATCATGGAATACGTAAGAAGTGGTCGCGTAGATGGGTACCGCCCTTGCGTCTGTGACCGGGTCCGCCTGCTCCTGCCCGATATGCAGCTGCCTTGTCTCAAATCCCCAATTTTTCGAATCTTTTATATCTGACATTTTTATTGTCCTCCTTGATCTATTTTTGTGTTACTGTTAAAAATTTACAATCAGGTCTTTACGATCGTGCCTGGTGAATCTGACTGTCCATTTTTATGTGATTGTAAATAGTAACATTTCGGTAATCATTTTAGCATATCCGTTTTTATTTGTCTCGTACTTTATTACATTAATGTAACAAATTTCTCACGAAAACAACGGTGTTGAATAATATCTGTCCCCGGAATCCGGCAACAGCGTCACGATCACTTTGCCTTCATTCTCCGGCCGCTTTGCCAGTTCAATGGCTCCATGCAGCGCGGCGCCGGAAGAAATCCCGACCAGGATGCCCTCTTTTTTCGCAAGCAGCTTTGCCACGGCAAAGGCATCTTCATTTTTAGCCCTGAACACCTCATCGTATACGGAAGTATTCAATACTTCCGGTATAAATCCCGCACCGATCCCCTGGATCTTATGCGCCCCCGCTTTCCCTTCCGACAATACAGGGGAATCTGCCGGCTCCAGCGCCACAACTCTGATATCCGGGTTTTTCTCCTTCAGGTACTCACCGACCCCTGTAACCGTACCGCCGGTTCCTACCCCTGCAATGAAAATATCCACCTTTCCGTCCGTATCCCTCCAGATTTCCGGCCCTGTCGCCGCTTTGTGGGCTGCCGGGTTCGCCGGATTTATGAACTGCCCGGGAAGAAAGCTGCCCGAGATCTCTCCCGCAAGCTCCTCTGCCTTTTCAATGGCTCCTTTCATCCCTTTCGCGCCGTCCGTCAATACAAGCTCCGCGCCATACGCCTTTAAAATATTTCTCCGTTCTATGCTCATGGTCTCGGGCATGGTAAGGATCACCCGATAGCCCTTCGCAGCCCCGATCGCTGCCAGGCCAATGCCTGTATTTCCCGATGTTGGCTCGATGATGACAGATCCTTTTTTTAATAGCCCTTTGTCCTCTGCGTCCTCCAGCATCGCCTTCGCGATCCTGTCCTTTACACTTCCCGCCAGATTCAGATATTCCAGCTTCACCAGGACCGTTGCCCTCAATCCAAGCTCCTTTTCCATATTCACGACCTCAACCAGCGGAGTATTGCCAATCAATCCGAGTGTACCTTTGTAATAAGCTGCCATTTTACTCTCCTTTCCTGGTCCTTAAAGAATTTCTTATTTTTTCCTCTATGGATCATTGAATGCATATTACTACTATTTACCTACTATGTCAATAGGTTTATATGTTGTTATTGAAATTTTTTCCAATTGACTCTATAATTTAGGAAAAGATTGGAGGTATATTTCTATGATCTCAACAAAAGCCCGCTATGCACTCCGGGTCATGGTCGATCTTGCACAGCACCGGGAAGAGGATTATATTCCGTTAAAAGAAATCGCGAAACGGCAGGAAATCTCCGAAAAATATCTGGAGATCATTTTAAAAATACTCGTAAAGGGAAATATTTTGAAGGGACTCCGCGGAAAGGGCGGCGGCTACAGGCTGACTCGCTGCCCCGGAGAATATACCGTGGGTGAAATCATAGAACTGACGGAAGGCCCTCTCGCCCCGGTTGCCTGCCTGATGCCGGATGCGGAAGCCTGTCCCCGGAGCGAAGGCTGTATTACTTTGCCATTATGGAAAAAGTACGATACGCTGGTTCATGATTTTTTTTATGGGATCACATTGGAGGATCTGATAGAAGGGCATTTGTAAGGAAGCAGGTTACGAATGTCCGCCGGCCCATGCAAAAAGGCGGAGAATCCTATACATTCTCCGCCTTCTTGTCTATTATCGTCTCAAAACTCTATCGATATCAATTCTTCTTTTTTCTTACATAAATTACGGTCATTACACCGAATGCCGCTGCCGCCAGAAGTACATACAGCATGATCGGCAAATTGTCGCCGGTCACAGGGCTGTTCGCCTGAGTACCGGAAATGTTCGGCGCGCTGCCGCTTCCGCCGTTGCTGCTGTTTCCGCTTCCATTGCTGACTCCGCCGCTGCTTCCATTTCCGCTTCCGCCATTGCTTCCGCTTCCGTTTCCACCGTTACTTCCGCCGCCATTTCCGCCGTCCCCTGCAGAATCGTCCTTCACATCCTTCCAGCCTACAGCAATCGGTGAAAGTCCATTTACCTTAAAGGTGATCCCGCTATTCGTATTAGCCACTTCCGGATATTCCACATCTCCTGCCTTATACCCATTCATATCCTCGGTAAACATATGCGCTGCCGTAAAGTGATGTGTCTCTCTGCCTGTACCGGACGGATAAGGCAGGGTAACTGACAGGCCGTCAGCCGGGAAATTATCTTTCGTCACCTTTTCCCAGCCTGCTCCGTTGATATTGGCCAGAAGCTCCACATCATAGATCACCAGATCCGACTCTGCAATTGAACTGTCCTTCTCCCGGATCTTCAGTTTCATCTCCGTTTCGATCTTGCCCGGCGTATTCAAATGCTCCTGATTCAGGAAGGCATCCGGCACCTTGGAAATACCGCTCTCCACTTCGATTTTAAATTCATTTCCGTCCACAGGCTCCTGGGGGATGTCCTGGACTGCGCTGATCCGCCCCATGATCTCCGGCAAAGCCCCGGGCATAGTATAATTTTCTTTTCCATTTCCTTCAAGGACCGCTTCATCCTGAGCGTTCTTCCAGGACAGAGCCACCTTCTGGCTGCCTTCTGCCGCTGTCTCATAGACACCGGACAATTTTTCTGCCGGACAGTCAAACAGGACAAGCTTCGCATCCTTTTCCAAAATGCCTTCCAGCTTCAATTCACCGAAAAGGGTCGCCTCCCGGTCCTTGATCTGATCCAGCCGGTCCGCCGCTTCCAGAGCACTCACATCCCATGCCAGCGCCTTTGGCGAAACCGTAAGCTGATAGGAACTGCTTACTTCCTCATAGTTCCCCACTGCCGAAGCCGTGGCTGTGATCACTGCGCTGCCTGCCTTCTGAATCCGAACCAGACCCGTCCTCGTATCAACCGATGCCACCGAAGGATCTGAACTGCTGTAGCTGACAGACGAACCTTCCGCCGCCCCTTTGGCTGTCATGGTAAAATCCGCGTCTCCGTAAGTCACCGTCTTGGTTTTTACTGGGAATGCAAAATCCTTCTGCACTTCCATGCCTGTCATAGACACAACAATCTTATCCTCAATCTTTCCGGTATTGGGATTATATATCTCCAGAGTCATCCTCTCGCTGTTTGCCAGAAGGCCTGTCACGATTCGATTACTCTGATCCTCATACTGGTAAATTTTCCCCGGTACCTTGTCTGATGCCGGGTTAAAGGAATAGACCGAATTTCCTACATTAAAGTATAGCACTCCTTTGGAACAGGAAAGTCTGGAAAAACTCACAGCATACTTGGGCCATCCGCTTCCCAGATTTTCGATATCAAGTTTTGCAACCTGAGTCTCATTTCCATTCGCATCTCTTTTCATCAGTGACGCTCCGCTACATATATTCTCATTATTAATAACCGTTTCTTTTTTGAGATAATATGAACTTCCATTCACCGCATAAATCGCAGATTCCGTTATGGGCGCAGTCTTATGCCAGGAATTATCATATCTTGTGTCCGTACATGTAACGTTATTGGCATCCCAGGTACGATCTTGAGCTTTACTCCTCATGGCACTATCGCTGAGCAGGAAATACTCATGCTTTACATAAC
Organism: Lachnospiraceae bacterium M18-1; assembly: GCA_000403295.2. Classification (GTDB taxonomy): domain Bacteria; phylum Bacillota; class Clostridia; order Lachnospirales; family Lachnospiraceae; genus Schaedlerella. Next base: position 779,976 of record KE159611.1, read on the forward strand.
CGGTCTCCCCTGTCTGGCTGGCGGCAGTTGCGTCATCATATGTAAGATCCGCATGATACCAGCTGCCGTTCAGTTTTACATAATTCCAAATATGATTCATAGTCTGGCTCTTGCAATACTCCACCTCGATCCCCGCTTCTTTCAGCAGGGCGGCGTATGCAAGAGTATACCCCTGGCAGACTCCGATGCCATTTACCAGAGCTTCGTATGCATTTCTCTTTTCTATCCCCAGATTGTTGTTTGCATTCTGGTCATATACCATATGCTGCACCAGATAGTCATGCAGCGCGGTCGCCTTCTGCTCATCAGTCATATTATTTCCAATAACTTCGGAAAATACATTGTTGATCGCGGCTCTATATTCTGCGACGCTATTTTGATTATACTGCGAGTTATATGTGAATGTACACTTCTGAACGATCCCGTCAGGCGATGTATAATAAGTCCCATCCAGTACATAAAACAGATCCGGATTATCTTGCGCCACATCCGGCCAGATCTTCCCCCAGTCATTGCTATTAAGGTTATAAGCAGATAAATCCACTTCTCGGTCCCAGTTGACCATTGCCGTCGTCATCGCATTCCACGCAGCTTCTATCTGCTGGTCCGTTGCCAGCGGCATGATCAATGTTGTAAAATATTCCAACAGCTTCTTCAGCTCTTCCTCCGCTCCCGGGAGCATTGCTTTCTGTTCAGCTTCCAGGTTTTCATAAGCATCAAATGCCTTCTGGATCTGCTCATAGGCCGCCTTTAACGCTTCCTGGTCAAATGCTTTCAACTCTTCCAATGACGGAAGTTCTTTGATCAATTCTTCCACCCGGGCTGCCTCCAAATCTGCCAAACTCCCTGCAGACTCATTTTTATCTTTATCTGTTGAATCCAGGTCTTTTGACTCAGTATCCTCCGGTTCCGTATTTTCTGATTCTATGCTCCCGTTTTCATCCGGCTGTGCTTCCAGATACCTGCCTTTGCAGGCCGACACATCTTCCCTGCACAGGGAGCAGTCATCCGACTTTGTCTCTTCCGTACATGCAAGCACGCAGACACATTCGGATTGGTCAGTTTTGTCTTCTGTCAAGCCGATGACTGTGCCCGGGAATTGTTCCCCTTCTGTTCCCGCTGCTGACACAGTTACCCGCAAATGATCCATCATTCCGCCGATGAATCCAAAAACAAGAAAAAATACCATTACTCTTTTAGCATTTTTCTTCCATTTTGTCATTCATTTTTTCTCCTGTCTGTTTTGTTCCTGTATGTTTTCTCGTCTTTACTTTAATTTTTCCAGCCGTGCGGACGATCACATACAGTTTCGGCATTCACTTTCTTTCTGCCGGAATCTTATTATACAGACGGATAATTTGTTATACAAGTGCTGTAACAAAAATTCTTCTTGTAATGTTTTCCATTTATGTAATTGGTTCTCATACAGTTATCTATCCAGCCCCTCACCGAAGGCGATTAAAAATAGGCTGGATTATTACTGGAGCCCTTGCAGATGAGTATGAAGCCTACAGGCAAAGGACTAAATATTTTTCCATTCTAAAAGTCCCCCTTACTTCATTGATATGAGAACTTTTTTCAAATCAATGTATGATTTATAAGCAGGCACGGTTCCTTTTAGGAAATCACTATCATATACCTCACTTTTCTTAATATCATTTCTTTTTAAAATACCAGATAAATTTTCTGCCGCAATTCCTCCAATATTTCTTACAATATAAATGCCATCATTTCTCTTAAATTCATCTAATATCTCTGAATAATGAGTTGAAAACACAAGGGTTGCCCCATTTTTATTTACTTTTTTATCCATAAAAAAACGAACTAATGTCGACACAATTTCTTTATTAAAATGATTTCCTCTTTTTCATAGAATTTTAATCTGATATCAACTTTTTTTCCTTCCGGTGTACAATATAAATATTCGATACTTGGATCCAAAAAAGTCAAAATCTCTTTCGGATACTTCCCTAAAACATTTAACATATTGTGATCCGTAAACTGAGACATATCACATAAAAAGAAGTTTGTACCCTGTTTTTTATTTAATGCTAATATAATACTAACATCTTCCAATAAATACTCTTCATTTTGATTTCTTCTCGTTCTTAATTCCGAGTCATTAAATACAAAAATGCCTTTCTTTGTTTTCACTTTATTAATCTCTTTTTCCCATAAATACTCCTCAGCAATGACCAGCCTTCCACTTCCATCAACTTGATTAACCTTTTTTTCAATAACAGACTGCAGTTTATTTACAATGCCTTCATGATAAAAGTAAGTAGTAATAACCACTTTTTGTTCCTCATTTAAATCATCAATATGCATGTAATGATCCAACAAAAGGATTCCAAACATGGTTACCAGATAATTACACAATAGCAGTCCATATATGCCGTTATTTCCTGCGGAATGATATTTCTCCACCGATGTTTAAAAGTTGATACTGAAGAATTTTTACCTGCCAGACCTGGGCGATCAAGCCCTCACTAAGTCAACAGTAAGCTTTCTGTAATGCCTGCGCTTGATTTTCATTTGTTATATCTTAACTAAATAACATTGAGCCTCACATCCTCCGCTTCCATTCCATCACCTTACAAAACACCACTGCCGCAACCGTACTCACCGCCGTCGCCGCGATCGCCGGTCCCACGATTGCCGTCGGATTCACGCTCCCGTACTGGCTCCGGTACGGTTGTGTCAAGCTAAGACTAAAAAATTTGATGGTTACATATTTTTTAACCAGTAGATGAGTAGGTTGAAAAATTTATTATTTTTGTTTTAATAGATCCCATAAGGTCATTTCTTTTCTACGAATTTTTGATATCCGTCTATATTCATGCAACGCATTTATTAAGATATTTATATCAGAAAAATATTCATAAATAAAATCATAACTTTTTACTTTGCTATATTTCAAAGCACGCTTACAATATGTACTTGGTTTCTCTCCTGAATTTTTAAAATCTTTGTATCTGTCTTCATTACATATTATAAGCATTTCAATTTCAGGAGCTGTAACTACATTTATAACATCTACCTTCTTTTCATATGCTTTGCGTAGCTTAAAATTTTCATTTCTTGAATCTAAAATTCGATAAACTGTTATTTTTTCGGAAAAGCCTTTCTTTAGGTACTTTTCTTCAAAATCTCTTCCTCGTCGGCATTTTAACACTTCTTCTTCAATTAGATCTTCTCTCTCAAAAACTAAGCTATGGTTGTCCAGTAATAAATCTAATATCGCGTGTTCGGCACCGCCTTCGCATATACATGCTAAATATTTTGCCATTTTAAAGCCTCCTATCTTAATGATATTAGCGCTTTTTTCAGAGCAATATAAGATTCATAAGCAGGTACGGTTCCCTCAAGAAAATCACTATCGTATATCTCACTTTTTTTAATATCATTTCTTTTCAAAATACCAGAAAGTTTTTCGGCAGTAATCCCATCTTTGTTTTTTGTAATATAAATACTGTCGTTCCTTTCAAATTCATCTAGCAATTCTGAATAATGAGTTGAAAAAATCAGAGTTGCCCCTTTTTTATTGACTTTTTTATCCATGAAAAATCGTATTAATGTTGAAACAATTTCTTTGTTAAAATGATTTTCTAATTCATCTACAATCAAATATCCCCCTTCCAAAAATGAAAATACTGCCCCCATAAATACACTCAGACCTTTTATTGTACCTGAAGAAAGATATCTGTTAAGTGCTAACGGACTATTTAACGTTAGCTCTTCTTTTTCATAAAATTTCAATCTGATATCAACTTTTTTTTCAGTTGGTTCACAGCTAAGGGTTTCGATGCTAGGATCCAAAAAAGTTAATATTTCTTTCGGATACTGGCCTAAAAAATTCAACATATTATGATCTGTGAAATCTGACATATCATATAAGGAAAAATTCGTGTCTTGTTCTTTATTTAAAGCAACTATAATACTAACATCTTCTATTAGATACTGTTCATTTTTATTTCTTCGGATTTTTACTTGGGCATCATTAAAATCATAAAGTCTTTTTTTCGTTTTTATCTTATGAATTTCTTTTTCCCATAATGTTTCATCTATAATTACAAATTTTGTATTGCCATCAATAGCATTTCTTTTTCTTCCTACTATTGTTTCCAATTTATATACAATGCCATTATGATAAAAATAAGCAGTAAAAATCATATTTTGTTTACTATCTAAGTCGTCCAAAAATTTTTTAGAGGAAATACTATTAATAGGTTCATTATTTAATAATCCTATAGCAAAAGAAATCAATTTTAGGATTGTTGTCTTACCAGATGCATTAATCCCAATAAAAGATAATGTTGGACTTGTATAAACATTAGAAAACACATTGAACATTTGTTCTCTGGCATCATTGTCTACTCTTTGTTGTGCAACGAAGTCCACATCTAAAGTATTTTTTAAATTTTGTAAACCTTTTATGGATAGTTTTAAGATTTTCATGTCCTTCCCCTTTTTTCCACGTTATTTACGTTTTTATTATGTTATTATATATACTTTTTTGTGTTATTTCAACTATTATTTCCGATATTTTTGTAATTATACTGATTTCCTATAAAGGGGAATTTTTTAAAGAAAGCAGGGAATTCTACGTTCCCCGCTTCCTATCCATCACCTTGCAATACACCACCGCCACCAATGTACTCACCGCCGTAGCCGCAATTCCCGGCCCCACAATCACCGCCGGGTTCACGCTCCCGTACTGGCTCCGGTAAGCAATCACATTCACCGGAATCAACTGTAAGGAGGAAATATTGATAATCAAAAACGTACACATCTCATTACTGGCAATTCCCTTCTTTCTCACCGGTCCCGGAAGTCTACCCCGCCTCCTGTCGTCCTCCAGCTTTGATAGCTCTTCCATCGCCCGTAATCCCGCCGGGGTAGCCGCCCACCCCAGCCCCAGGAAATTAGAGATAAAATTCACTGCAATATGCTCCTTCGCCGGATGTCCCTCCGGAATCCCGGGAAATAAAAACTTCAGCAGCGGCCCCATTTTCTTAGACGCAAGCTCGATCACTCCCGCCTTAGTCGCAATCTCCATCATGCCAACCCAAAAGGACATCACTCCCATCATCGTAATACAAAGCGTCACAGCCTCCTTCGCGGAATCCAGCGCCTCCTTGGTAACCTCCGGCATCTTCCCGTTAAACGCGCCGAAAATAATCCCGACAATGATCATACCAGCCCAAAGATAATTCATAGCCCCTCCCTTATCATTTCTCCTCACATTTCCCCATGTATTTTTCCACCAGCTCAAACGGCGCCGGACCTGTCATCAGCACATCCTTATGAAATTCCTTCTGGGAAAATCCCGTACCCTTTTTGGCCGCATACTCCTTTTTCAATTCCAGAAATTCTACATACCCAATATAATATTTCGCATAATTGCCCGGAGAGCCAAGCACCAGATCATATATACGGTTCACGGTATTCACATCCTGGATTCCATAATTAGAGAAAAACGCCAGTGTATCCACCCGGCTCCATCCATCATAATGGATCCCGATATCCGCCAGTGTATACAGGCCAAGGATAATAGAACTGTTTTTCTGCAAAATGGTAGCCTGCTCCTTTGTGATCGGCGCCAGATAGTAGCTGCACATCTCTGCATAGGTCGCCCAACCCTCGACATAGCCGCCGGTATTAAACATACTGCGCACCGGATCCGGATCGGTCCCCGCATAATACACATTCTGGTACAAATGTCCCGGAAATCCTTCATGAGCAAGCGTCGTAAACAGCGTCAGCGGATTCCCCATATGCGCCTGATTGACATAAATCACATTTTCCTCATAACTGTCGATCGCCGGAATCATATAAAAAGCAGGACTCAGATTTCCTTGCAATGCCTCGGGCACATACTTTACACTGACCGTAGTATCTGGCGCCGTTGGAAATGTCTTCGCAATCTCCTTTTTCAGTCCATTTAAAATACTGACCGGATTTGTGGTATCCATAGCCGCCGCCTCATGCGCCTGCTCCGGATTCCCGATCAAAGCCGCAGCTTCCTGAGATACATTTTCTTCCGCTGCTTTTTCATCTTGAACCGCAGTTCCTTCCTCCTGAGCATTTCTTCCCTTTTGCACCATATTCCTCATACTTTCATTTTCCGTAATCCCCAGCACCCGTTCCATAGCCTCCAAATCCTCCACGATCTGTCTCTTCGTCAGATCTTTCATTTCCGGCACCGAACGTTCGGATCCTGTAGACACTTTTACAACCTGCTCATAATACTCCTTCCCTTCCGGAAAATAACACAGCCCCTGTTCGTTTACTCCTGTCCCCATCAGCGTCTGGACCGACGTACTCAGCTTCGAATACGCCGGAAGCACATAACTGCTGAGCATCAGCGCATTCCTCTGAATATAAATACTTTTCTCCTTCTCACTCAGCCCCTTCACCTGCTCAATACGGTCCACAAAGGTAGTGATCAGATAATTACTTTCCCCCATATTCATAAAAACCTTGCACTGCTCAATGACCTGCAGCGCTGCAGCGTCCGACATAAACAGCCCTGCATCCGACTTTGCCTGCTCAAATGCGATCAATGACTGAAAATAATCCGGCGTTATCTTCATAAGTTCCAGATAGATATCCACATCCTCCCGGTCATAAAACTGATATTCCGACAGCAGTACCGGAAGCTGCGTATGGATTCCGCTTACCAGTCCCAAAGGTTCCTCATACAATGTAAACTCTGCATTCTCCTTCAGCCGTTCCATATAATAATCCAGCACATCAAAAGTAAGCCTGTTTGTGACCGACAAATTCTCCTGATCAAATTCCTCCATTGCACGCCGGATATTTTCCACGGAAACCAGCGCCATATTCTGATCCGTTTCAAATGTCCCAAATGTCACCGGCGTTTCCCGGATTCCAAATTCCTCCGGATTCCGCAGAGTATAATGAAGGCTGACCGTATTAGACGCTGTTTCCTGACAGAACAGCTCATTCGTAAACTTTTCAAATGCCCGGTTTGTTTCCTCCGGTGTCTGTTTCTGGCATCCCGGCAAAAAAATAGAGAGCAAAACCCCGGCAAATAAGAGAAAAGCAAGCCTGACTGATTTTCTCCCCATAAGAATACTGAACTTCGTCTGATCAGATATGTATTTTTGAAATATCGACATAGACACTCCAAAACGTTTCTTTAATTCATATCTATGCCCGCGAAAATTTGATTATTCTGTTGAGACAAACTATATTTTTCAGAAACGTAGTTCTGTTCTAAACCCCCCTGCCGCCATCATAAAAATTATAGAACATCTTTCGAAAATGAGGTTTCCCATGCAGCTTTTCCTCTACATATCCGATTTCATCGTCCCTTTCCTGATCCTTGCCATCATTGCATATGGTATCCTGCAGGAAGTCAATGTATACGATACATTTATCATCGGCGCGCGGAATGGTTTTCTCACCGTCATCAAAATCATGCCCACCCTTATCGGCCTGATGGTAGCTGTAGGAATCCTGCGCGCCTCTGGATTTTTAGACTTCATCTCCCGGATCATCGGACATTTTACCACCCGTATCGGATTTCCCGGTGAACTGGTTCCCCTGTCCATCGTAAAAATGTTTTCCTCTTCCGCAGCCACCGGACTTCTACTGGATATCTACAAAGATTCCGGCACAGACTCCCTGTGCGGACGGATCGCCTCCATCTCCATGTCCTGCACGGAGACCATTTTCTATACCATGAGCGTTTACTTCATGACCGCAAAAGTCACAAAAACCCGCTATACCCTGCCAGGCGCCCTGATCGCAACCCTAGCCGGGCTGGCCGCAAGCGTTTTCCTTGCAATGCAGTAGTTATCCCCTGTGCGTACGGTTCACGGCCTGGTCGAGTAGACGTGCCCCTTACGAGGCACGCCCCTCCCAGAACCGGACGTGCGGCTTTCCCGCATCCGGCTCTTTACAAAACTAATTATTCGACAATTATCTTGCATACACGTTTACATAGATTCTTGGCGTTGCTAATGGATGTACCTTTAGCATGTCATTGAATCCTTCCCAGTTATAGCTTTTCTTCTGGCTTCTGCGATTCAGCCATTTAAACAGGCTTTTCATCATCTGATACCGGAAGTTGCTCAAACTCTGGATGTTGTCCGTGATTCCGTAGTAATGGTAGTAACCTACAAGTATCTCATTCAGTTTCTTTATTATGGCTTTTAGAGGTTTTGTCCTCATATCCCGAATCAGACGGTGTACTTCTTTGCATTTCTTTGTAAATTTCTTCCTGCTGGTTTTCCTCTTCACCCGGAATTTACCGTTCCTGCCATGAGAACAGTAATGTGTAAAACCCAGAAATGTGAAGGTTTCCGGCTTCCTGCCCTTCCTTGCGCATCTTTCCTGTGCATATCTGCCAAACTCTATGAGCCTGCTCTTGCTTTCCTCCAGGGTCATTCCGAAGTGTCCCATCCTACCTTTCAGATGTTTATAGAATTCTTCCGCTTCTTCCTTATATTGGAAGCATGCCACAAAATCGTCAGCGTAAACCACCAGTCCCCCATATCCTTTCAGCTTCGGCTCTACACATTCCTTGAACCACCATACCAGGACGTAGTGCATATAGATATTCGATATCACGGGGGGAACAGACCGAACCCTGTTCAGAACCCTCTTCTGTTTCCTCGTATTGGTAGTTCTCTATGATTCCTGCTTTCAGCATCCGCCTTACCAGTCTTATGATATTGGGGTCTTTGATTCGTGATTCTATAAATCTGATTGCCCATTCATGGTCTATATGGTTGAAAAAGCTCTTGATATCTGCATCCAGAACATAGTTCGTCGGCCGCATTTCCAGCATCACATTTAATTTCCGGATTGCCTGATGACATCCTCTCTTTGGGCGGAATCCCATCATTTCGTCATAGAAATGGGGCTCGAATACCGCCTCCAGTATCCGCCTTAATGCTTCCTGTACCAACTTATCTTCATAGCAATAGATGCTTAGCGGTCTGGTCTTTCCGTTTTCCTTTGGTATTTCCACAAGCCTTGCCGGCTGTGGCTTATACGATTTCTTCTTCAGCCGTTCCACCAGTCTCTCAAGATTTTCTTCCAGATTCCGGCTGTATTCCTCTTTGGTAACCCCATCGATTCCTACCGCCTTATCTCCATCCATTTTTACATGACAATCTTTTAACAGCTCTTTGTCAATCAGATGTCCGATGGACGTAAATACCATGTCCGGATTTTCGCTTGACAGTTGTGATATTCTCGCCAATTTCGTTTCCATTGTTCCTCCTATCTCTGGGTATAGACAATGTTTCCTCTTTGATATGGTTTTGCATAGCAGGGATGTGAGGCACATCCCTCTCTCCGCTTCCCTCCAGTGGCATTACCCACCTTCCTCGGTACTATCGGGCTATCCGACTACCTGTCTCCCTTTTGCTGCACTCCTTCGTTGATTCGCATACCGCCCTCTTACACTGAAAGACGGAGGACACAGGTTCTCCCACAGTTGACGCAATGTCATTGTATAGCATGACTGGCGTTCCAACACCGCAGTGTTGTGTGAAATCTCACCATAACGATATTCACACATATTGCCTTCCGCACAGTAAACAACGTCGGCACACTGAACCTGTGATTTCGGTGCTAAATTCGCCCTGTAGCCCTACTACCTAACTTCCTACGCTTAGTCTGATATTGTTACCAATACAGACTCAAGGTTCGCTACTGGTGGTGTGGTTGGCACCTTGCCAGATGGGATTCCCACCCATTAAACATTGCGCCCTTCTGGGCGCACTTACTGTTCACACCCTAACCGGGCGTTCACAGCAACGGCATCCAGCCCATTGAAAAGTCGCCTGCCGGCGAGGGGCTGGATGCCCGCCCCATCGCTGAATTGGCCGAATGCCGTGCAGCAAGTGCACGACACCGTGTGAACAGTAACAGTATCCTTCTTGTCTAACAACATTTAATATGATAAAATGAATCTATCAATATGAAATGTACAGATACTATATGCGGGCCCGGTGAACCGCCAATTTCCGCCGCCCGGCACTATATCCGATAAGATATACCTCGAAAAACAAAAGGAGGACTCCCACGAATGTCCAGCATAACATTAAATAATCTCAACAAGACCTACCCAAACGGATTTCTTTCCGTAAAAAATGTCTCCTTATTTATAGAAGACGGAGAATTTGTTACATTTCATGGTCCCAGCGGCTGCGGTAAATCCACGATACTCCGCATGATCGGCGGTCTGGAAGAGATCACTTCCGGCGAGATTTATCTTGGAGACCTCCTGCTGAACGAGGTACTCCCCCGGGACCGCCGCCTTGCCATGGCATTTCAAAACTATGCGCTTTACCCTGGACTCAATGTATATGAAAATATAAGTCTTGGTCTCACTCTGCGGGATTTTCCCAAAAATATCATCGATACCCGTGTAAATTCTGCCGTAGAATTTTTAAAAATCTCACATATATTAAATAAAAAAATCCGCTCCATCACTGAAACGGAAAAACAAAAAACAGCCCTCGCCAGGGCCATCGTATGCCATCCCAAAGTCTTTCTCGTAGATGAAGATTTTTCCAGGGGAAATCCCCGCCGTCGCGTGGAAATGCTCCGGGACGTCCTGCGTATCAACCATGAATTAAAAATCACCACCCTCTATATCACCAATGATTATCAAGAGGCAGTAAACCTTAAGAAAAAAATCGTATTTATGAAAGACGGAGAGATCATCCCGGCTGAGGAATATTTGAGCTGAGCATGCCGGAAACGATGATTTTAAGATCTATACTTGGTCTGCCCGTCCGGATCCAAAGATTTCATCAGTATCAGCAGCATGAAATACCTTGACATTCCATGCCGCTGATACCGATTTTTTATCTGCCGTCTCCATCGTGTTCCACTCAAAAGATATATAGAGTGATTCTACTTTGACAATCGTTCAAAACCATCTTACAAGTTTTCTTATTTTATATTGTGCTATGAATCAAAGAATGATAAATCTCCCGCTTCGGAATCCCCCGGTCTTTCGCCGCCTGCTTCATAGCCTCTTTGCGATCCATCCCCTGATCCAGGTACATCTGCACATGTTCCTCAATGCCCATCCCCTCCCAGCGGGATCTTTTTTCTTCGTCAACCTCTTCCCGGCTTTTTCCGGCGATTACAAGCACACATTCCCCCTTCGGTTCATTTGCCTCATAATAAGCCGCCGCCTCCCCCAGAGTCGTAAGAAATGCCGTCTCATGCCGCTTTGTCAGTTCCCGGCACACTGTCGCCGGCCGCATTTCACCCAGGCGCCCCGCAAGCAGCTTCAGCGTTTTCACCAGCCGATGAGGCGCCTCATATAAGATCATCGTCCGGGTCTCCCGCTCCAGCTCTTCCAGAACCTGCAGACGTTCCTTCTTATCAGAGGGAAGAAATGCCTCAAAAGCAAACCGTCTCGTCTCCCGCCCTGAAAGAGTCAGCGCCGTGATACACGCAGCCGGACCCGGAAGCGAAGTCACAGAAATCCCTGCCTCATAACACATTTTTACCAGCTCTTCCCCCGGATCCGAAATTCCCGGCGTTCCCGCATCCGTCACCAGCGCGATACTCTCTCCGCCCAGAATCCTTTCCACCAGCTTCCTGCCCTTCTCAAACTTGTTATACTCATGATAACTGGTCATGGGCGTCTGTATTTCAAAATGATTCAAAAGCTTGATGCTGTTGCGGGTATCCTCCGCCGCGATCAGATCCACTTCCTTCAAAGTCCGGACGACCCGAAAAGTAATATCCTCCAGATTCCCTATGGGAGTCGCACATAAATATAACATTCCCGCCATAATCACACCTCTTCTAAAACAGCTGCCATAAATATTCTCTTCCAGGCAGAAATGCCGGGGCCAATCAATACATCACCACCGGCGGTTCGATCGTCACTCTCGATTTTCCGCCTTTCATCCCTTCGATCAGCACCATGGTCGGCTCCTTGTCCACATAAGGATGCACAAACTGGATCCGCTTCGGTTCAATCTTATATTTACACATCATATTCAGAATTTCCACCAGGCGGAACGGCTTATGTATCATATAAAATCTCCCCTTGCTCTCCGGCAGTATCCTGGAGCTTTCCCGCAGGATATCCTCCAGTGTGCAGAACACTTCATGCCGGGCGATCGTCCTGGCATCCGACATATTTTTCAGTCCGTGCTGCCCCCGCATATACGGAGGATTTGTCGTAATCACGTCAAAAGAGGCCGTTTTGAAAATCTCCGCCGCCTCTTTGATATCACCTGTTACAATATCGACTTTTTCCGAAATCCCGTTATACTCTACGCTGCGCCTTGCCATGTCCGCGCTCTCCTCCTGGATCTCAAGCCCGGTAAAATGCGCTCCCTCTGTCTTAGCTTCCAGCAAAATAGGGATCACTCCAGTTCCTGTGCCTAAATCCAGCACACGCTCCCCCTTCTTCACCTTCACAAAATCTGTCAAAAGCACCGCGTCCACACCAAAACAAAATCTCTCCGGATCCTGGATGATCATATATCCGCTGAGCTGCAGATCATCCAGGCGTTCCCCGGATTTCAAACATGTACCCACCATTTCTTTTCCTGTTGCCCCTCGCCCGGCGTCACCTGTTTGTATCAAACATGTATCTGTCATTCCTTTTCCAGCTCCCCAAGCTCCTTCAGCTCTTCCTTGGATATCTTCTGCTTTTTGCGCCTCGGTTTAAAACGAAGATCGTCCACGTGGTATTCCCGGATCTCCTTCTCGTCATTTTCCAGATTCACAACCACCTTCACCAGCTTACGAAGAACACTCAGGGAATGCACGGTTCCTTTCAGTCCGTCTGAAGTTGTCACACTGTCCCCTACGGACGGAAGATGACGGTTCAGTTCCTCATAAATCTCCTGCTCATTGGTCAGGCAGCACATCAGCCTGCCGCATACCCCGGAAATCTTCGTCGGATTCAGGGAAAGGTTCTGTTCCTTTGCCATCCGGATCGACACCGCCGAAAATTCCGACAGATACGTACTGCAGCACAACGATCTGCCGCAGATTCCGATGCCGCCCCGGATCTTTGTCTCATCCCGCACCCCGATCTGTCTAAGCTCGATCCTGGTACGGAACACAGAAGCCAGATCCTTTACCAGATCCCGGAAATCAATCCGTCCGTCCGCAGTAAAATAAAACAGTACCTTATTATTGTCAAATGTATATTCCGCATCGATCAGCTTCATTTCCAGCCCATGCTTCTGAATCTTCTCCTGGCAGATCTGAAATGCTTCTTTTTCCTTTTCCTTATTCTTTTCCACAGTACGCCTGTCCTGATCCGTTGCAAGCCGGATCACAGACTTCAAAGGCTGAACTACCTCTTCATCGTTGACATCCTTGGGACCGCTGACTACCCATCCATATTCCACACCCCGGGCAGTCTCAACAATCACATAGCTTCCCTGCTCAATCTGAAACTTTCCCGGCGAAAAGAAGTAAACCTTCCCCGCCGTCCGGAAGCGCACGCCAATCACTTTTGTCATACTTTCTATTCTCCTTAAAATGCAAAATCTTAATCTTATCTAATTTTCTTTAATTGTCAATAACAGCAGTTCTATGGTAAGTTCAAAATTTACATTTGCTTTCAGCCGGGCCTTTGCAGTCTCAAGAGCATTCAGGATGATACCAATTCCCTCATATGAACTCTTGCTCGCCCGCTCCTTAATATACTTCAGCTGGTCGGAAAAAACGACCCTGTCCACACTCAGCGTTGCCTTATATATCAGTACATCCCGATACCAAATTGAGATCATATCAAAATAATCATTGATATCCAGCTTAAATTCCGAACACTTTTTCACAGCCTCAATCAGTTCCGCTGTCTCCATCTCATTGATATCACGCAGCAAATGCACGATTTCTTCTTTAATATCATTAAAATGCTCAGAACTGGCAAGTGAGATTGCCTTTCCCATATTTCCCTGTGCAAATGCGGCACAGATATCTGCTTTATAATCCGGAATCTCCATCTGTTCCATCAAATACTTTTTTATCAGCTGATCCTTGATATTGCGGAGCTTTAAGATCACACATCTGGACCGGATCGTAGGAAGCAGTATTTCCGCATTTTCTGTCAAAAGGATAATGACCGCGTACTCCGGCGGCTCCTCAATTGTTTTCAGAAGCGCATTCTGCGCCTGCACGCTCATCTTGTCCGCATGCGGAACAATATAAATCTTATACTTGCTGGAATACGGCCTGATAACAATATCATTATTCAGCTGTGTCCTGATTTCTTCCACGCCGATCGTGTTCGGCTTCTCGTGTCTGATAAAAATGATATCCGGATGATTACCGCTCATCGCCTTTCTGCAGGAATGGCACGTACCACAGGCATCTCCTTCAGAATCCCGATTCTCGCACTGCAGATCCATTGCAAAAAAATCCGCCAGAAGCCGTTTTCCGGATCCCTTCTCTCCATTCAAAATATATGCATGAGAAACCTGATCTGAAGCCGAAACATTTTCTATATACCGGATGATATTCTTATGTCCGACAATTTCCTTAAACCCACTCATTTTATCACCTGCTGTCTTTTATCTTTTCATGTAAAAAATGATCGCATCATTCATCTCCGCACGGGAAATATCTATAAAATATCCATACTGAACAATGACTGCGAATTAACTTATCTCATACCTTTTTCCCTTATCTGCCCTATCAGTATAACATATAATTCCTTATTAACATACTTTTTTATAAATTTTGTGAAAAAAATAATGGAAATTGTGAAAAACAGCAATAAACTATCCTGATAACTTCATTTGTATTTTTTCTTAACACTTATGAAATCCCCCGCTGATACTTTTTATATACTGGAAAATCTCTTCTACACATTCCTCAAAATCTACATTCTGAAATCTTTTTTTTATCCCCCTTGTTTTCAGGTTTTCTTCTGAAAAATCTTCAGAATCTGCCAAAAATCTTCTGCACATCTCCGTATATTTCGGATTAAACTGCCGGCGCTCCCGTTCCACCGCCCTCGAAAGTCTCAGTCCATCTTCTACCTCAACATAGATGGGAACTACATTTTCTAATCCAAAATATGTCGTCATTGCCGCATAAGATTCTAAAGTCCCGATTGCAAGATAATGGAATTTCTCCAGATCAATCTGCCCGTCATCTGCAGTAAAATATTTCCAAATACCGCATATCGTATCATAAGACCGCAGCTCGATCACTCGTTTCTTCTCCTGCATTCCACGCAAAAATTCCTCATTTACAAAATGATATTCCACACCTTCTGTCTCGTTTTCCCGAATCGGCCTTGTGGTATATAATACAATATCCTTCAAACCAGGAATTTTCTTTTTTAACTCCTTAAAAATGGAATCTTTTCCAGAAGCGCTTTTTCCCATGATATAATAAATTTTTCCCACTTTTTTCTTCCTCAATCCATATCATCTATATGTTTTTATCTTCCTGTCATAATTCAGCCCTTCTATTTCAAAGCCCATATCCTTATATTTCTGTAGAAGTGCTATAACCTCTTCCGATATTTTTTCTCCTGGAACGATCAAAGGAATACCTGGGGGATATAAATATGCAAATTCCATAGATATCCTCCCTGCACACTGCTCCCAGGGCAAAACACGGATTTCCTGCATATCTATTTTATCCATAGATTCCATTTCTGCACAAGTAAAAATTTGTTCCAGTCTTGGAAGTCCTATAGGTGACTGACTGAGATTTTTCCCTTCCTTATCATTCATATCAATCTGTTCCAACTCTAAAATTCCCATAGAGACCTGACTGAGATTTTTTTCATCCTTATCATTCATATCAATCTGTTCCAACTCTAAAATTCCCATAGAGACCTGACTGAGATTTTTTTCATCCTTATCATTCATATCAATCTGTTCCAACTCTAAAATTCCCATAGAGACCTGACTGAGATTTTTTTCATCCTTATCATTCATATCAATCTGTTCCAACTCTAAAATTTCTATAGATGCCTGACTGAGATTTTTTTCATCCTTATCATTCATATCAATCTGTTCCAACTCTAAAATTTCTATAGATGCCTGACTGAAATTCTTTCCCTCATTCAAAATATTTCCAAAGGAATAGTTTTCCTCTTCCAATTCATTATCAATCTCAGACAAAGCCCGGATAAGCCTCTGAAACCCTTCTTTCGTATCTCCGACCGAAGTCATTGCCAGTACATAACTCCCTGCGGCCATCTCCATCTGTAAATGATATTTATTCAAAAGTATCTCATATAATTCTCTTCCAAAATACTTTGTATTTTTAACAGAAATAACAATTTTTGAATAATCAAAGTTTTCTGTCTCTAAAATCTGCAGATGCCGCAATTTCTTCAATTGCACTCTGGTTTCTTTCAACATTTCAACATATTTATCAAAATCATCAGCCATATTCCCACTCTTCAGCCACTGTACGCATGAATCAATCCCCGCCATCAGTACATACGATGGACTGCTGCTCTGAAGAATATGAAGATACTTTCTGATTTTTTCTCTGTCTGCTATATTCCCATTCATATGGATCAATGCCGTCTGTGTCAGAGAAGGGAGCGTCTTGTGTATACTGTGGATAACTACATCAGCCCCTTTTGTATTTGCATTTTTGGGAAAATAAGTATGAAATCCAAAATGTGCACCATGTGCTTCGTCCACAATTAAAGGAATATCATAAGAATGCACTATTTTGGCAATCTTTTCTATATCCGAAACCACACCGTCATATGTAGGAGATGTAATCACCACAGCCTGGATTTTCTTCCTTTCGCCATGCAGATCTTTCTGGTTTTCCGTTATAGCTTCCTTATCTATATAGTCAGGGTCAGTTTCAAATAAGTATCTGTCCCTATCTAAGATGTCCTGTACATCCTTTGGATTTATTTGACCATTTAACTCCTGTTCCTTATAAAATAACGGATATACATATTCAGGTTCTAATTCATTCATATATACTGCATGATATACTGATTTATGGCAATTTCTTGCCATTAAAATCCGATCGCCCCGCCGTGTGCATCCCAGGATTGCACTCAATATTCCAACTGTACTTCCATTGATCAAAAAATGAGTCTCTTCTCCATGAAATACTTGTGCTGCCCGTTCCTGTGCCTTCTTTAGCATCCCTTTTGCATGATGCAGATCATCAAACCCCTCTATTTCCGTTATATCAATTTCATATGGAAGTCCAACTCCCGTCAAATTCTTATTCCTCTTATGCCCCGGCATATGAAATCCATAATGATCAGAATGAGAATATTCTCTCAATTCTCCATACAAGTTTTTCATATACTTCCCCTTTACTTTTTCTTCCTAATATTTGCTTGAATCATATCATTTTGTTTATAAAAAGAGAACATACTTTTTGTGAAAGCCCTCTATTTTCGGCGTTGTTCAATGATTTTGTGTATTACCTGTGTATGATTCAGTATATTGTAACACAGGAAATGTTGAGCACGCTGAACTAATCATTTACAAATGAACAAAACAATGTTATAATCTTAAACATAAAAGGAGTAACCGCCCACAAAGTGGTTGACCTCCGTTATAGGGTTATAATCCTACCTGCACGGCCAAGTACAAGGTAGGATTATTTATTTTCGCTTGTTGTTCCTATCAATATAGGCAAGCAGCGCTATCAGGAACGTACCACCCAGAAATAGCAGGGTTAAAACTTCGTATGTATCCATCTGCACCACCTCCCCTCTTTTCCAAGTGTAGGGAGGTTTTCCACCTTGTAACACGATTACTCCATGGTAAGATTCTACCATATATGTTCCCTTCTGACAACTCATATAACGTCCATATAGCCATGAAAAAAGCAGTAGCAAGGATTTCCACGGCTACTGCTTCCATTTGTGTATATGGGCTACTCCGCTTTTAGTAGATCAATTGCATTCAACAATAATTCTATTAACTCCTGATTCCCCTTGTTGGCTGCCAGATCCACGGATACCGTTTTCTCCATGTGTATCCCCTCATCATTTGACCATGACGGCCTGGATACTGACAGGCGCATATTTTCTCGGTATAACCTCGATTCACCGCCCTGGACTTTGGCAAACTCAGGCTGCTCCTTTTCATAAAATTTCATTTTCTTCAACCTCTTTCTTCTTCCCATGCAGGAAGCTGCTGTATCTCTTATCGAATTCCGCAAGCGCTTTTTTATGTACATCAAGCACGAAATTATATGACCGCCCCATTTCCTGGGATGCCTGCTTTATGGTCTTGCCCCGAATGTAGACTTTAAATAGCACCTGCATATAATTTACATCATGCATATGCCGGATCATCTTCATGATGTTGTTTTCCCTTTTCCAGAGAACAGAATACAGCCTGTCGATCTCTTCGTCCAGGCTTCTGGCATTCGTCACGCCGTCACCCACCATATCGGCCGTTGTACTGGTCTGAACTTTGATACGGTCTACTGGTACGGTGATAGATGAAGCCCTTTCCAGAAAATATTGCTTGGACTCCTGAAGCTGTGCGATCTCCCTCTTTATCGAATGCGGACTTCCTAAATACCTCTGTGCTTTCATGCCGCTACCCTCTTTCATTCAGAATCTTTTCCAACTTCGAAGCCATTCACCGATCATAAATGTAAGGTGTCTGGTTTCCTTTTGCCGTTTGCGCTTACTCTTTGAAGCACGCTTGATCGCAATCCCTGCAGTCGGATCCGTATAACCTTCGCTGTTTTTATATTTCATGCTGCTTAAACTCCACCTTCCAAAAATGCCCCGGACAATCGGAGGAAAGAAAGCCCGGAGCACCTTTATCAATAATTAGACTGTTGCCACATTCTCCTGGTAATAAATAGCCTTGGCTTTATTATCCAGTACAAAAGCATCATAGCAGATCCGACCCTCTACCAATGAACCACTGATACCCGGCGGATCCTGATGAATCTTATAATCTTCCAGTTTTGTAGGCGCTACCGTTGCGCATGGATGGACGATCATGAATCCAAAATTATCCGGAAGCCTGGAAGCCGGAACCTTGATTACGCTGGCCCCGTCCAGATTAGCAATGACACCTTTCACTCTCATGTCATTGCCGATGTCTGTCTCCATTGTGATATTCCTGCACTGCTTCATCAGCAGGTAAACATCTGGTGTTACTGTAATAATACGCCCGGTTTCCGGCGCTTCTGCATTATCCAGTTCAGCATTTCCTTTGATGATCTCCAGATAAATATTCTCTTTGGTCAGCGTGACAGCCTCCGGCTTATGCCCCGCCTTGGCACACATCACGCTGTAGGTATAAGAATCCACTTCCGGAATAACAACCTCACGCTGCTGCCTTGCCAATGCAGATGCCCCCTGTAACTGCTGCTTTGTCTCATCAGTATCCAGTTTATCAATCGCAAATGTGAACGAGCGATCTTTTGTCAGTGTCATTTCTTCCGTAGTAGCATCAAGCCCCTGGATCTGGCCATACCGGGAATTATTCTCACCTGTACCGGCCCTGTCGTAGTCGTTCATAGTTGCCGTAGTTACCTTATACACTTTAATAGTGTGCGCCCCTGTCCAGTCAAAATCATTGTTTGTCAGGAGCGACTTTTTACTTTCCGCTGTAAATTTTTCATCAACATACGGTTCAAATTTTGTTGCTCAATTCTTCTTCCCTTTTATTCAATGCAGATTCATTGCTTGCTTTTGCTTCCGCCAGCCTTTTGCTGACAATAGCATTTACCTGCTCTTGTGTAAAGGTCTTTTCCTGCTGTGTCTCCGGCGCAGTCCCGTTTGTGTTCTGATTATCCATCATAATAAAATTCTCCCTTCCGTTTTACGTCCCAGGTGGACTATTTAGCAAATAAAAAAACACCGATAAATCGGTATTCTAATTCATAAAGTATACCCAAGGGCACCCCATCATGGCCATACGGCCGTTTCACAATGTATACCCAAGGGCACCCCATCATGGCCATACAGCCGTTTCATAATATATAGCTACTTAACTAATTTTTTACATAAAAAAAATGCCCAGAACCGGAATCGAACCAGTGACACGAGGATTTTCAGTCCTCTGCTCTACCAACTGAGCTATCTGGGCATATGACTTATGTAGCCATGAGTTGCGGGGGCAGGATTTGAACCTGCGACCTTCGGGTTATGAGCCCGACGAGCTTCCAGACTGCTCCACCCCGCGATATTCAATTATATGTTCCTTTTAGAACAAAGCCGATGATCGGACTCGAACCGATAACCTGCTGATTACAAATCAGCTGCTCTGCCAATTGAGCCACATCGGCAAGCTAACTGCTTGCACGTCATTACATTGTACCCATAATGGGTACATGTAATTCCTCATGCAAATTATCTATATAACAAGCCTTTCGGCTGATGGATGGAGGTGGATTCGAACCACCGAAGCAACTTGCAACAGATTTACAGTCTGCCCCCTTTGGCCACTCGGGAATCCATCCAATTTTTCTAAATGGGGCCTATAGGGCTCGAACCTATGACCCTCTGCTTGTAAGGCAGATGCTCTCCCAGCTGAGCTAAGACCCCATAAACGACCCAGAAGAGACTCGAACTCTCGACCTCCGCCGTGACAGGGCGGCGCTCTAACCAACTGAGCCACTGGGCCATATATTTAATTAGTGCACCTTCAAAACTACACACGAAGAAACCATTATCTATATCCTATCCTTACTGCTCTCTCAAGCATCAACCACCTCTTGGTTATGCCCTCGACCTATTAGTGACGGTCAGCTCCATACATTACTGCACTTCCACCTCCGCCCTATCTACCTCGTCGTCTTCAAGGGGTCTTACTGAATTATCTTCATGGGATATCTC
>KE159612.1:0-295669 GCA_000403295.2 Lachnospiraceae bacterium M18-1
TTGCCTCCCGACACCTAGTAGTCATCGTTTACGGCGTGGACTACCAGGGTATCTAATCCTGTTTGCTCCCCACGCTTTCGAGCCTCAACGTCAGTCATCGTCCAGCAAGCCGCCTTCGCCACTGGTGTTCCTCCTGATATCTACGCATTTCACCGCTACACCAGGAATTCCACTTGCCTCTCCGACACTCTAGATATACAGTTTCCAATGCAGTTCCGGGGTTGGGCCCCGGATTTTCACATCAGACTTGCAAGTCCGTCTACGCTCCCTTTACACCCAGTAAATCCGGATAACGCTTGCCCCCTACGTATTACCGCGGCTGCTGGCACGTAGTTAGCCGGGGCTTCTTAGTCAGGTACCGTCATTTTCTTCCCTGCTGATAGAGCTTTACATACCGAAATACTTCCTCACTCACGCGGCGTCGCTGCATCAGGGTTTCCCCCATTGTGCAATATTCCCCACTGCTGCCTCCCGTAGGAGTTTGGGCCGTGTCTCAGTCCCAATGTGGCCGGTCGCCCTCTCAGGTCGGCTACTGATCGTCGGCTTGGTAGGCTTCTACCCCACCAACTACCTAATCAGACGCGGGCCCATCTTACACCACCTCAGTTTTTACCTCTGTACCATGCAGTACCGTGGTCTTATGCGGTATTAGCAATCATTTCTAATTGTTATCCCCCTGTGTAAGGCAGGTTGCCCACGCGTTACTCACCCGTCCGCCGCTAAGTCACCCTCTCTTCCCTCCGAAGAGTTCTAAAAAAGTGCTTCGCTCGACTTGCATGTGTTAAGCACGCCGCCAGCGTTCATCCTGAGCCAGGATCAAACTCTCGTTATAAGTTCTTTCCGTCAGGATCAACCTTTCTGGCTAATCCATCCTTTTTTACTGTTTTCCGCTTCTTCCGAAGCAGAGGTGCATCATTCGATCTCTCTTTTGATGCTCGTTCTTTGAATTTCTCTCTTTAAGAAATTTTCAAGGATCGTTGTCTATTGTTTAATTATCAAGGTTCGTCTTTTTCTCTGTCAAGCGACAGCTCGTATATATTATCACATCACTTTTCGCTTGTCAAGAACTTTTTTCAAGTTTTTTGAAGTTTTTTTCGAACTCCTTTTTCTTGGCCGTCCCTCACGAGTCAGCTTGCATATAATATCACTTGCTTTATCAGATGTCAATAGTTTTTTTTATTTTTTTTACTTTTTTTCATCTGAAGCATTTTGATACTATTTAGCATTGTTTCAGATATCCAATCACAAGCACATCATATTATCAAATGCAAAAACTACTGGACAGCCAGTAGTTTTTTGATTGAATATCAAACGGAGAAAGAGGGATTTGAACCCTCGCGCCGGTTCCCCGACCTACACCCTTAGCAGGGGCGCCTCTTCAGCCTCTTGAGTATTTCTCCTGATTCTGAAATATGACCTGTATTGCTACAGGACTATTTTCGGTTATATTCTTTATAAAAAACCACACTCATTGAAATCTATAAATTCAATAAGGCATACGCAACAGCGCATTGTTAATTATACACAAACATATAATGAATGTCAACGTTTTTTTTAATTTTTATAATATTTCTTGTTACTATGCGTTACAGTTCACGGCATCTTATAGAACAGGGATATTGTGTACGTTCTATATAAATAATATTACATATATTCATGTTTGTTGATTGTATCCTGAATTTTGTCATGAACAAGCGCTGCAATCTCCGTCGTCCTCATATCTTTATATTCATCATAATACATTGGCTTAAGAAAATGTACCTGAACTTTTACATGACTGATCGATTTCGTATCGAATGGTTTGAATGAATCAATAAGTGCAACTGGAACAATGGGACACTTTGCTTTAGTGGCTGATTTAAAGCTGCCTCCTTTAAATTCACCAATACGGTTTCCATTTTTTGATCTGGTTCCTTCAGCAAATATAAGATAATTTCTCCCTTTTTTTACTTCTTCTGCTACACTGTTGATGATCTGAAGAGCTTGTCGCACATCACTGCGGTCCAGCATGTATGCTCTCAGACATATAAAAACCTGTTTTAAAAATGGAATATTTTCCACTTCTTTTTTGGCTACAACAGAAAATGGAACAGGACATGCTTCTAAGATTGCAAGAACATCATACAGTCCCTGATGATTTGGAAAAAAAATAAATCCATTTTCTTTTGGCAGATTTTCCTGACCATGAATCTCTATTTGAACATTCCCGCCTTTATTTGCCCGATGATCAATAAACTTCAGCAACTTATAATGTTCTTCTTCTGTATAATTATCTACATGAGAAGCATAATAGCATAGTTTAAACCACATGATCGGTACTAATAGTATATTTCTTATTACCATTAATATAATACGTCTCATCTCATTTATCCTTTACTTTTCTTCGGAAATACAGCATTATAAATCTTAATAAAATTGTATATTTTCTATAGTAAACTAATTATTTTCTTATGTCACTTTTTGTAATTTTATAAAAAATAATTATTTCTTTAGTAATAAAAATAGTTAAAAGCTTAAAAGCAATTATAATATTTCTTATAACATTAGATACTATCTTTATACATTTTTGTGTAAAAATATAAAAGTATCTATATCTTATAGATTGTATAGCTTATTAAGTATATTATCTTTGATATTATAACACTTAACTCATATAATCACAATTAAATATTCATCTTTTTTATATTCATATATTAATTAAAATAGGCCGATAATCTTTGTTTCTTTTAGATCATCGGCACTATTTTTAGATTTTACTGTTCTACGTTCTCTTCACTGTCATCGTCTTCTTCAATCTCTATCTCTTCTCCATCTATCTCTGCAGAAGCTTTTCTAACCTTTGCAAGACTAACTACTTTTTCTTCTTCCTTCAAGTTAATCAGTTTGACCCCAGAAGTAATTCTGCCCAATTTTGAGATATCAGCACAGGACATTCTGATAATAATTCCTTCGCTGTTAATCATCATAATCTCATCATCTTCGCTGACAGCTTTCATTCCTATGACATCGCCGGTCTTTTCTGTGATCTTATAACATTTTACACCTTTTCCGCCCCGGTTCTGTATAGTAAATTCACCCATAATAGTACGTTTTCCAATTCCATTTTCTGAAACAATAAGCAGGCATTCGCCCTGGGTGTGAACCTGCATACCTATCACAAGATCCCCGTCAGATAAGTTAATTCCACGGACTCCCATAGAAGTCCTTCCGGTTGAGCGGACATCCTTTTCATCAAACCGTATACACTGGCCATATTTTGTTACAAGAAGAATCTCCTTCTCGTTGTCAGTAATTTTGACTTCAATCAGGTTGTCATCCTCTCGGAGTGTAATGGCCGCCAGACCTTTTTTGCGGACATTGTTATACTCATACAGCGGTGTCTTTTTCACAAGGCCGTTCTCTGTTGCCATGAACAGATACTGATTATCATCATACACCTTAATCGGAATCATTGCCGTAATCTTTTCATCAGGCATCAGCTGTAGCAGGTTGATGATTGCCGTTCCTCTGGAGGTTCTTCCTGCTTCGGGAATTTCATAAGCTTTCATCCGGTATACACGTCCTTTATTTGTAAAGAACATGATATAATTGTGGGTAAATGTTATAAAAAGCTCTTGAATAAAATCATCATCCAGCTTCTGCATTCCCTTTATACCTTTGCCTCCGCGGTTCTGATTTTTAAAGTTGTCAATAGTCATACGCTTGATATAGCCAAGCTTTGTCATGGTGACAACGACATCTTCCTTTGGAATCATATCTTCCATAGATATGTCAAATTCGTCATAGCCTATGCTTGTCCTTCTTTCATCCCCATATTTATCAGAAATGATCAGAATTTCTTTTTTTATTACTCCGAGTAAAAGCTTTCTATCGGCAAGGATTGCTTTTAATTCACTGATTTTTTTCATCAATTCCGCGTATTCTGCCTCAAGCTTTTCCCGTTCCAGACCTGTCAATGCACGCAGACGCATGTCAACAATTGCCTGTGCCTGTACATCTGTCAGTTCAAATCGCTTCATCAGCTCTTCTTTTGCTATTTGGACAGTCTTGGAACCTCGGATGATCTTGATTACTTCATCAATATGATCTAACGCAATCAACAAACCTTGTAATATATGTGCACGTTCTTCCGCTTTATTTAGTTCATATTTTGTTCTTCTGGTAACGACCTCTTCCTGATGCTGAAGATAATATTTCAGCATATCCAGCAGATTCATGACCTTTGGCTGGTTATTTACCAGAGCAAGCATAATAACTCCAAATGTATCCTGAAGCTGTGTATGCTTATAAAGCTGATTCAAAATGATATTTGGATTTACATCCCGGCGCAGCTCAATACAGATACGCATTCCTTCCCTGCTGGACTGGTCGCTAAGTTCTGTAATTCCATCAATTCTTTTATCTTTTACAAGTTCTGCAATTTTCTCAATGAGTCTTGCTTTATTTACCATAAATGGAAGTTCTGTTACAACAATTCGATTCTTTCCATTCTGCATGGGTTCGATATTTGAAACCGCACGTACCCGAATCTTACCGCGTCCGGTCCTGTAAGATTCCTCTATCCCTCTTGTTCCAAGTATCTCCGCACCTGTAGGAAAGTCAGGACCCTTGATAATCTCCATCACATCCTCCAGGGATGTTTCACCATTCTCATCAATCTGGTCATCTATGATCTTTACAACTGCAGTAATCACTTCCTTTAGATTGTGCGGAGGAATGTTTGTTGCCATACCGACAGCAATACCATTTGTCCCATTTACCAAAAGATTAGGAAATCTGGATGGAAGTACGTCAGGCTCCTTCTCCGTCTCATCAAAGTTTGGAGAAAAGTCTACGGTATCTTTTCCTATATCTGCCGTCATTTCCATAGAAATCTTACTCAGACGAGCCTCTGTATAACGCATGGCTGCCGCCCCGTCGCCGTCCACAGAACCGAAATTTCCATGACCATCTACCAGAGGATATCTGGTAGACCATTCCTGAGCAAGATTAACCAGGGCTCCATAGATGGAACTGTCGCCGTGGGGATGATATTTTCCCATCGTATCCCCGACAATACGCGCACATTTACGGTGTGGTTTGTCCGGGCCATTATTCAGTTCTATCATGGAATATAAAATTCTGCGCTGAACTGGTTTCAGACCATCCCTTACATCTGGAAGCGCACGGGCAGCAATTACACTCATGGCATAGTCAATGTAGGAATTTTCCATTGTCTTTTTCAGATCAACTTCATGGACTTTATCAAAAATATTATCTTCCATATTATCTCCTTTATTATTTTATGTTACGGATAATCCAGTTCATTTACGCCAGACAGGATCAAAATAATACTATATATCAAGATTTCGAACAAATTTCGCATTTGCTTCGATAAACTCCCGCCGAGGTTCTACCTTATCTCCCATCAGGGTAGTAAATGTAAGATCCAATTCAGAGGAGGTTTCTTCATCCATCGTAACCTTCAATAAGATACGATTCTCTGGGTCCATGGTAGTATCCCACAGCTGATCTGCATCCATCTCGCCTAATCCCTTATAACGCTGAATCTTATTATTCGTATCCCTTCCGACCTCGGTCAGGATACTGTTCAGCTCCTCGTCGCTGTATGCATACCAGGTTTTTTTATTTTTTTCCAGTTTATATAATGGCGGCTGTGCCAGATATACATATCCCTGCTTGATCAGCTCTGGCATAAACCTGTATAAGAATGTCAGCAGCAACGTACTGATATGTGCTCCGTCTACATCGGCATCTGTCATAATAATTATCTTATGATAACGCAGTTTACTGATATCAAAGTCTTCATGAATCCCTGTACCAAAAGCCGTAATCATGGCTTTAATCTCCGCATTGGCATAAATTTTATCCAACCGTGCCTTTTCCACATTCAATATCTTTCCGCGCAAAGGAAGGATGGCCTGAGTCGAACGGTCACGGGCCGTTTTTGCCGATCCTCCGGCAGAATCTCCCTCCACGATATAAATTTCGCAATTAACAGGATCCTTATCTGAGCAGTCTGCCAACTTTCCAGGAAGTGAAAGTCCCTCCAGCGCAGATTTCCTTCTCGTCAGGTCTCTTGCTTTTCTTGCAGCTTCCCGGGCGCGCTGTGCCATGACAGACTTCTCGACGGTAAGCTTCGCCACATTTGGATTCTGCTCAAGAAATACCTCCAGCTGACTGCTGACAATATTATCTACCGCCCCTCTTGCTTCACTGTTCCCAAGCTTTTGTTTCGTCTGTCCTTCAAACTGCGGATCTTCGATTTTTACACTTATGATAGCAGTCAGCCCTTCCCGGATATCCTCGCCGGAAAGATTCGGCTCACTGTCCTTTAACAACTTATTTTTTCTTGCATAATCATTAAATGTTTTCGTGAGAGAATTACGGAATCCCACAATGTGGGTTCCTCCCTCCGGAGTGGTGATGTTATTTACAAATCCATACGTATTGTCACTGTATGAATCGTTGTGCTGCATAGCCACTTCTACATATACATTGTCCCTTTCCCCTTCACAGTAGATAATCTGATCATATAGCGGGGTCTTGCTTTTATTCAGGTATGTGACAAATTCCTTGATTCCGCCTTCATAGTGAAAGGTCTGCTCTTTGACCTCTTCCTCCCGCGCATCTCTCAGAATGATCTTCAGACCTTTTGTAAGAAATGCCATCTCACGAAATCTTTGTTTCAAAATACCATAGTCAAATACAGTCTCTTCAAATATACTTTTATCTGGCAAAAATACTACTTTTGTTCCTGTTTTATCGGGATCACATTCTCCGACAACCTTCAGCTTATAAACCACCTGTCCACGTTCATAGCGCTGTTTGTAAACCTTACCTTCATGGCAGATTTCTACCTCCAGCCAGTCAGAAAGTGCATTGACAACTGAAGCACCTACACCGTGAAGTCCGCCCGACACCTTATATCCCCCGCCTCCAAACTTTCCGCCGGCGTGAAGAACTGTAAATACAACTTCTACTGCAGGTAATCCTGATTTGTGGTTGATCCCTACAGGAATTCCCCTTCCATTATCCGACACTGTGACCGAATTATCCTGATTGATCGTCACATCGATTGTATCACAATGTCCTGCCAATGCCTCATCTACCGAATTATCCACAATCTCATACACAAGATGATGCAGTCCCCTCAAAGAGGTACTGCCAATATACATTCCGGGCCGCTTCCGAACCGCTTCCAGTCCTTCCAGGATCTGTATCTGGTCAGCTCCATATTCCGCATCAAATTCCGTACCAGTCATACTCATTCAATAACCTCCTCAAACGGTAAAACAACACAAAACCTTTCGGATTTATGCCTTTTTTTCTACAATGCTTCCATCTTTTACATAAAAAACTCTATTGACAGCAAACCTGTGGCTGATCAATTCCTCCAGCCCTGTACAAGTCACTATTGTCTGTATATCGTGGATACTATCCAATAAATAGTTTTGCCTGTTTTTATCCAGTTCAGACAAAACATCATCCAACAAAAGCACGGGCGTATCTCCCGTCACGGACCGGACCAGTTCGATTTCCGACATTTTCAATGATAACGCCGCTGTCCTCTGCTGTCCCTGGGAACCAAATCTACGGATATCCAGGCTTCCTTCCTGAAATCCCATATCATCCCTGTGCGGGCCGACTGATGTGCTTTTAAACTTCAGGTCCCGTTCCCTGTATCTCTTCACCGCCTGCTCCAGAGTCATGTCTCCGGTAGACATTTCATAGGACAAGGAGATGTGCTCCTTTCCCCCTGTCAGACGAAGATGAATATCTGAAATTATTTTATTAACCTGGTCCACAAATTCTTTTCTCCGGTCAATGATCTTTGTTCCATACTCAATTAATTGCATATCCCAGATATCCAATGTCTCTATCAGGCTTTGTTGATGTACAATTTCTTTTAGCAAGGAATTTCTTTGATTAATAATACGATTATAGTTAGAAAGGTTACTCAGATATACCTTATCAAGCTGCGATAGCTCAAGGTCAATGAATCTCCTTCTGCCAGCAGGCCCTTCCTTAATGATATTTAAGTCTTCCGGAGAAAAAAAAACAAAATGGACGATGCCGAACAATTCAACTGCCTTCCGTATGGGAATCTTATTCACTGCTATCCCTTTTGGACTGTTCTTCTTCAGATGCAGATCAATCTGATACTCCATTCCCCGCTTCTCAATGATTGTCTCTATATGGGACTCATCATATCCAAGCCTGATCAAATCTCTGTCCTTTGCCCCTCTGTGTGACTTTGTAGTTCCTGATAAATACAAAGCCTCCAGAACATTTGTCTTTCCCTGCGCGTTATCTCCATAGAGGATATTGGTATTCGCGTCCAGATGAAGATTAAGCAAATCATAATTTCTGTAATTCTTTAGTTTTAAAGACTTGATTATCATATCTTCTCCAAAGTCAACATCATCCAAAAAATATCCAATATATATTTTACACTGTTTTTACCAATTTTTCAATTTATTTTTT
Organism: Lachnospiraceae bacterium M18-1; assembly: GCA_000403295.2. Classification (GTDB taxonomy): domain Bacteria; phylum Bacillota; class Clostridia; order Lachnospirales; family Lachnospiraceae; genus Schaedlerella. The sequence goes on from KE159612.1 coordinate 8,488, forward strand.
CAATATTCCCAACAGACGTGTGAGAAAATGGTTACTGTAAACTCCCGGTCGGGGTGTTCACAGTAACAGAAAATGTGAATGTTTAAATAATCATAATATTTTATTTTCCACTGGAAATGTGAATCGTTTTCCCGTTATATTTTACAATGTCACCGTCATAGAGTTTTCTGCCTCTTCTTGTATCAATCTCTCCGTTGACCATTACCTCTCCGTCCTGTACCGCCTGTTTTGCATCTGCTCCGGATTCCGCCAGTCCGGCTGCCTTTAATACCTGTCCCAGCTTTATATATTCTTCCGAATCCCTTAAAAAAAATTTTTCCATTCGATTCATCTCCTTTTCAAAAAACAATCATTGCTGTGGGTATCTGTCAGATATCCACAGCAACCTGTTTCCCTCTACACTACTGCATTAAAATTAACAGGCAGTATAAGGTAAATATACGTCTGCTGTTTATCTTTAATAAAACAGGGAGCCTTTGCATTCATAAAATACAGTTCTACCTCTTCATCGTCGATTACCCTGAGTGCATCAATTAGAAATTTGGGGTTAAATCCAATAAGGAGATCTTTTCCCTCTTTGTTGATAAAAATATCTTCATCCATAGATCCTATCTGAGATTTAATCTTCAGCTGCATAGATTCATCCCCGATATCAATGATAATCGGCTTTTTATCGCCTTCCTTGATCAGGAGCGTAGCACGGTCGATACAATCTAATAGTTCCCGTTTATTCACAGTAATCTTCGTATCATAATCACTGGAAAGCATCTGATCAATCTTAAAATAATCTCCTTCGATCAGACGAGATACGACTACAGTCTTATCAAATTCAAATACAATATGATTTTTGGTAAAAGAAATATCCACATATTCCTCAGCTTCTCCTCCAATGATCTTGCTGATCTCCTGCAAAGTCTTACCAGGTACGATCACCTTTCTTGGCTCGTAGGAATCCTTCAATTCAATCTTACGGATAGAAATTCTATGTCCGTCCAGAGAAACTACCCTGAGTTTATCATCCGTAATCTCGAATAACTCACCGGTCATCATTTTATTTGAATCATTATCCGCAATAGAAAAAATCGTCTGCCGGATGGCTTCCTTCAGCGTAAACTCTGAAATTGTGAAAAAGTTTTCTTTTTCAATCGCCGGAAGGTATGAAAAATCTTCACCGGACTGTGCCGCAATATTAAACTTTGCCTTCTCACAAGTGATCAATGCCTGGCTGTCTGATTCTGCATCAATGACCACATCATTATCCGGCAGTTTTCTGACGATTTCTGAAAATATCTTTGCATTCAGGGCCAGGATTCCATGCTCAACAACCTCACCTTCAATGGTTGTCTCTATGCCAAGCTCCATATCGTTTGCCGTCAGCTTGATCGTATCTAAAGATGCGTCGATCAATATACATTCCAGGATTGGCATTGTAGTTTTAGAAGGTACGGCCTTTGATACGATACTTACTCCTTTGACCAAATTATTTCTGCTGCAGATTATCTTCATGTTGAAAACTCCTTTCTTTCATCATGGAGGAATACCTTTGTTCTGAGAGGAATGTCCCCATGCGCGTTTTATGTATCTATAAATAAATTCACTTCCGACTTCGTCTCCGTAGGGGCTGTAGATAAGTTTAAAAGTGCTTCGCTCCCTTATGATATCGCGGTTTGTGTGTATGGATAAGCTTGTGGAAATGGGAGGGAAGGGAAGGGGGATGATGGGGAAAAATTCAGGGATGAAGTTTTCTCTGTGTTCCTCTCAACTTTAATATTTCCCAGTGTCCACATCCTTTTTACATTTTTTCAACAAGCTTATTCACAAATTGTGTGTAAATAAATTTGTGATCTGTCATTTAAGACAGATTAAGGTGAATAATTGTTACAGTTTATAGTTGTACAGGAAGAGGATCCATCTGTAGGTATCTTCTTCCTGTGTGTAAGAATCACAATGGATTAAGCTTTTTACGGATAATACTGACTGTATTGTTCAGAGCTTCGTCTGTTTCAAGGTCAGCGGTGATCTTCTTTACCCCGTGGCTGATAGATGCATGGTCTTTTCCACCAAGCAGAACGCCTACGGCCTTCAGAGGGGTATCTGTCATTTCACGGCAGAGATACATAATAATCTGCCGGGGAAGTACGATCTCGGCATTTCTCTTCCTGCCTTTCAAGTCAGCGATGGATACGTTAAAATGATCTGATACGACGTCCATGATCAGCTCCGGCGTAATCTCACGGATATTATCAGGAGAGATCATGTCCTTTAGTGCTTCTGCAGCAAGCGAAATATCAATCGGTTTCTTTTCCAGATTGGAAAGAGCGATAAGCTTGTTCAGAGAGCCTTCCAGTTCCCGAATGTTGGACTTGATGTTGTTGGCAATGTACTGCATGACATCGTCCGGAATATGGTAGCGTTCCAGCCCGTCCAACTCTTCTTTTTTTCTTAAAATAGCCATCCTTGTTTCATAGTCCGGGGATGAAATATCAGCAATCAGACCCCATTCAAACCTTGTCCGAAGGCGCGCCTCCAATGTCTCTATATCCTTGGGAGGTTTATCACTAGATATGATGATCTGCCTGCCGGATACATGGAGGTGGTTGAAAGTGTGGAAAAATTCTTCCTGTGTGCTTTCTTTTCCGATAATGAACTGAATATCATCAATGAGCAATACATCGTTGTTGCGGTATTTCTCACGGAAGGTCGTCATTGCAAGCTCATTTCCGTTTTTACCAATCTTCAGCGCATCGATCAGTTCGTTTGTGAAAGTCTCGCTGGTTACATAAAGCACCTTTTTTGAATCATCCTTCTCCAGAATGTGGTGGGCAATGGAATGCATCAGATGCGTCTTGCCGAGTCCTACGCCTCCGTAAATGAAAAGAGGATTGTAGATATCTCCGGGAGACTCCGCAACTGCAAGGGATGCGGCATGTGCAAAGTTATTATTGCTGCCGACCACAAAGGTGTCAAAGGTATATTTTGGATTCAGGTTGGCAGATTCAAGGACAGCATTGTTCTTCTGCTTCCTGGCTGCCTGTTCTTTTTTTCTGTGGATCACTAAATTATCTTCCGTGACAAAGGACACTTCGTATTCGTGTCCGGTCACTTCCGCAATGCAGACCTTGAAGGGGAGCATGTACTTTTCTTCGATATGCTCCAGGCTTGCTTTCAGCTTCACAAGAATGTATACGGTGTCATCGGAGACTTCGTATACGGTCAATGGTTCGATCCACGTGGTGTACGCAATATTTGATGAGCAATACTCTGATTTCATTTTTCCCAGGATCTGTGGCCAGTTTTCTTCTACAATGTTCATCAATAATAACTCCTGATTAATTTGGATTTAAAGAGCCTGATAAGAAACTCTCTTCTTACCCTATTCTACATCAAAAAGAGATTTGGCGCAATCATAAAAGATGTGCATAACTATGAGAAAAGTTATTCATATCGATTTTTATAAGTGAATAGTTTATATTTTTCTTAAAAAAAATTTTTATCCACAGGATATTTTGCAGTTATCCACAAAAATTTACTAAGTTATTCACATTTTGGGGATAACTCTGTGAAAAGAATAAAAAACGAAAAAAATGTGATAAAATGGTTGGATTAGCTTGACTTAAAAGGGTTTTTTGCATATAATTTATGAGAATCTTTTTGTAATATATATTGTTATTAAGGTAATTTTGATTGATTTTATATTATAAGAAAGATAATAGTTTCTATCTGAGACATCTTTACCGGTTTTGCCGGGGCAGGATAGTATTTATAAGGGAGGTGTATAGATTATGAAGATGACATTTCAGCCGAAGAAGAAATCCAGAGCAAGAGTTCATGGATTCAGGGCAAGAATGAGAACAGCAGGCGGAAGAAAAGTATTGGCTGCCAGAAGAGCAAAAGGAAGAAAGCAATTATCAGCTTAGGCCGCATTTAATGTGGCCTTTTTATAACTATCATTGCAGGACTGCGCATTTCTGAGTTGTCCGCATAAAAAAGCAGATGTTGTATAAAAGCAAGCCATATAGCCGCAGGATGTTTTTATCCCAATTGGACGAAGAAAAGCTTACAGTGGAAAGTTTTTTGAATGGGTTTGCGGCTGTATCCGCAGGATACGCCTTTTCTTCTATATTAAATAGGAAGAGAATCATGTTATATTCGGAATCTTTAAAGAAGAATAAAGATTTTCAAATCGTGTATCGTAAGGGAAAATCCTATGCCAACAGGTTTTTGGTCATGTATATAAAGAAGAATGACATAGGTAAAAATCGGCTCGGAATTTCTGTAAGTAAAAAAGTAGGGAACAGTATTGTGAGGCACCGCCTCACAAGGCTGATCCGGGAAAGCTATCGACTTCAAGAAGAACATTTTCTGTGTGGATATGACATTGTTGCCGTGGTCAGAGTCAATGCAAAGAATAGTACATTTGCAGACATGAAAAGTGCGTTGATCCACTTGGGAAAGCTTCATAAAATATATATCAGCGAAAAAGAAGATTGCTGAAAAAGGAAGTGGTTTGGTTGAAGAAGCTCCTGATCGGATTGATCCGATTCTATCAAAAGTATTTGTCTGGGATGAAGGCAGGCTCCTGCTGTAAATATACACCCACTTGTTCACAGTACGGGATCGAGGCAATCGAGAAGTATGGTGCATTAAAGGGAGGGGTTCTGGCTGTCTGGAGGATTCTTCGATGCAACCCATTTGCAAAAGGCGGATTTGATCCGGTACCTTAAGGAGGATGAGAAATGTATGGTATTTTAGCTGCAGGAATATATGATTGGCCTGTCATTAAGCAGATTTCATGGCTGCTTGGCAAGGTGATGAATGTAATCTATAATATGATGGACGGGGTATTCGGCATACAGAATATTGGGATCTGTATCATTATTTTTACAATTGTGACTTATTTTCTGATGATTCCGCTTACGATCAAGCAGCAGAAGTGGTCTAAGATGCAGGCAGTCATGAATCCTGAGATCCAGAAGATCAGTAAAAAGTACGCGGGAAAAAAGGATCAGGCATCCATGATGAAACAGCAGGAAGAGATGAATGCGGTATATGAAAAATATGGAACCAGCATGACAAGCGGGTGCCTTCCGATGTTTGCCTCAACTGCGATACTTTTTGGATTGTATCCTGTGATCATGTTTATTCCCAATCACGTACAGAGGGTAAAAGATGTCTACATGCCGGTTGTGGAAAAAATCATGTCCATTGACGGTTTTCAGAAGATTATGGAGGGAATCGGTTCCGCTTCTCCGGTATTGATGAATCCGAAGTCCTATGATTATTCACAGGCAGATACCCTGGTAACCGTATTGTACAAGTTCCAGGATTCCACATGGGATGCGCTTGTGGATAAGATGCCTTCGCTGGAAAGCATGGCCAATTCTACGATCGAGACGATCGGACATATGAACAGCTTTTTGGGAATCAATATCGGTGAGACTCCCATGACTATGCTGATGGCATCAATTCGGAACTTTACCATCGGAGGGATCATCTTGGCGGTGATCATCCCGGTGCTTGCAGGTCTGACCCAGTTTATCAGCGTGAAGCTGATGCCTCAGCAGCCGCAGACTGATACGGATAATCCGATGGCAAATTCTATGAAGACCATGACTTATACGATGCCGCTGTTTTCTGTGTTTATCGGATTTACGCTTCCGGCCGGACTTGGTCTTTATTGGGCGGCGAGCGCGGCAGTCAGATCTGTACAGCAGATTGCAATCAACAAATATCTGAATAGCAAATCTACGGAAGATCTGATTGCAGAGAATCAGAAGAAGGCGGCTAAGAAGCGGGAAAAGAAAGGAACATCTGCCAAAGAAATCAACCATATGGCAGCAACGAGTACACGGCGTGTGGAGAGAAAGTCGAATATCTCAGAGGAAGAGAGACAGAAGCTTTTAGACAGGGCTTCGGAACTGAACCGCAATGCAAAAAAAGGAAGTCTTACGGATATAGCAAATATGGTGAGCCGTTACAATACCGGACAGGTGGATGAGCCTGATAGAAAGGATTCTGACAGTAAGACAGAGAGCAGTGAGAATCGGAATCATGGAAAAAGAAAAAATAGATAGAAACAGCAGTAAAATTTTTTATTTATGTTTTAACAGGTAAAGGGTATATTAAATACATGCCCTTCGAAACGGGCGGACTTCGTCCAACAAAGTTTGGTAAATGGAAAGGCAGGGGTCGGAAATGGATGGCAGTATCAGAGTATCAGCAAAAACTGTAGACGATGCAATCACAGAGGCAATGATTCAGTTGGGAGTTACCAGCGACAGATTGGAATACGAAGTGATAGAAAAAGGAAGCGCCGGTTTTCTTGGAATTGGCATGAAGCAGGCAGTTATTGAAGCCAGAAGAAAAAAGGGTGCCGAAAAAGAAAATGATATTTTAGAAGAAATAAAAAAAGAAGTAAAAATGGAAGAAAAGAAATCATTTAAAAGTGATTTCAAGAAAGAAGTTAAAAAAGAAATAAAAAAAGATACTAAGAAATCGCAGAAGGAACTTGTAAACGAAATAAAGGATACTGCTGTTAAAGAAGAGAGTGAAAAAGATGTTGTAACAGAGAAGACGGAGGCAGGCGAAAAGAAAAAAGAAAAAAATGCTGCTACAGAGACTTCTGCTGAAAAAGAAAATTCTTCGTCCAGAAAATCTTCAGAGGTTGTCGAAGTAACGGAGGAGACAAAAAGGGCTGTTGAAAAATTCCTTTCCGATGTATTTCAGGTGATGGGAATGGAGGTTCAGATTAAATCTGAAATCGATAAGGATGGCGTTCTCTGTATAGATATGTCTGGAGATAATATGGGAATAATCATTGGAAAGCGCGGACAGACTCTGGATTCTCTGCAGTATCTTTCGAACCGGGTTGCGAACAAGCAGCAGGCAGGTTATGTGAGAGTGAAGCTGGATACGGAGAATTACCGTGTGAGAAGGGAAGAGACCTTGAGACATCTGGCGAAGAATATTGCGCATAAGGTGAAGAGAAACAGAAAGCCGATCGCACTGGAGCCGATGAATCCTTATGAGAGAAGAATCATTCACTATTCTCTGCAGTCAGATCCTTATGTGACTACACACAGTGAAGGGGAAGATCCTTATCGGAAGGTTGTTGTAACATTAAAGAGATAGGGAATCCCATAATGTATGCGTTATTTTGAAAATGAGTCGAAAGGCGGGGGCTGCCGTATTAAGTAAGAATGTATCCTTAATGCGGTGGTCCTGTTTTAATATTGGACAGAATTTGCATAAACATCAGACAAATATAGTTCTGTTGTTTTTGAATCATTAGAGTATTTGGAGATTTTTTATGTTATATAAGGATACGATCGCGGCGATTTCTTCGGGAATGTCAGCTTCTGGAATAGGTATTGTCCGAATCAGCGGAGATAAAGCATTCGATGTGATCGACCGCATTTACTTTGGGAAGGATAAATTATCGGAGGCAGAAAGCCATACGATTCATTATGGTTTTATTAAGGATGGATCTGAGACAATTGATGAGGTGCTGATTTCTGTGATGCGTTCGCCCAGGACATTTACCGGAGAGGATACAGTGGAAATTAATTGTCATGGCGGCATATTTGTTGTAAAAAAGGTTTTGGAAATTGTGTTGAAAAATGGTGCAAAGCTTGCGGAACCGGGAGAATTTACAAAGCGGGCTTTTCTGAATGGACGAATGGATCTGTCTCAGGCGGAAGCAGTGATAGATGTGATTAATTCGGAAAATAAATATGCGTTGAAAAGTTCTGTGGGACAGCTGCGCGGAAGTATAAAAAATGCGGTTAATAAAATCAGGGAAGAAATTATTTATCATACTGCGTTTATTGAAACTGCTCTGGACGATCCAGAACATATTAGTATAGATGGATATAGTGAAAAACTGGATCGGATTTTGATAGAAGTGATGAATCAATTGGGCAAGCTTATATCTTCCTACGAAAGCGGAAGGATTATTAAAGATGGAATCCAGACAGTGATTCTGGGAAAACCGAATGTAGGAAAATCTTCTCTTTTGAATATTCTTTCTGGAAGGGAGAGGGCGATTGTTACAGATATTGAAGGGACAACCCGGGATATCCTGGAGGAAAAGGTAAGGATTCAAGGTTTGAATCTGAATGTAATAGATACTGCCGGAATCCGTGATACCAGTGATAAGATTGAGAAAATAGGTGTGGATAAGGCAAAGGAATATGCAGATCAGGCGGATTTGATCGTATATGTTGCCGATGCGTCCCGGAAGTTGGATGAGAATGATATTCACATTGCGGAGTTGATCTATGGAAGAAAATGTGTGATATTATTGAATAAGTCAGATTTGAATACTGTAATAACAAAGGAAGATGTGAAAAGCTTTCTTCGAGGTGTTTTTTGTGGTGTGGAAAAAAGAATCAGCCATGAATGTGTAGATAATCATGTTAACATTGATTCTTTGATCGAGCAAATTCCGTTGATAGATATTTCTGTAAAAATGGAACAGGGAATCCAGGAATTTGGATCTGTTTTGCAGAAGATCTTTTTTGAGGGGAAAATTGCTTTAAATGAAGAAATTCATATAACGAATCTGCGGCAAAAAGAAGCATTGTCAAATGCATATGCTTCTCTGGAGCGGGTGCGGGACAGTATCTGCAATCAGATGCCGGAAGATTTTTATTCTATTGATCTGATGGATGCATATGAGACTTTGGGAAGTATAACAGGTGAAACGATAGGAGAAGATTTGGTAAATGAAATATTCAGCAAGTTCTGTATGGGAAAATAAGGATTCTTACGATATTGTTGTGGTTGGCGCAGGGCATGCCGGTTGTGAAGCGGCATTGGCAGGGGCCAGACTTGGATTCCATACGTTATTGTTTACAATCAGTATTGACAGTATAGCGATGATGCCCTGTAATCCGAATATCGGTGGAAGTTCCAAAGGACATTTGGTCAGAGAGGTTGATGCTCTGGGCGGAGAGATGGGAAAAGTAATTGATCAGGCATTTATCCAGTCAAAGATGCTGAATAAGTCGAAGGGGCCTGCAGTTCATTCACTCCGTGCGCAGGCAGATAAAGCTGATTACAGCAGAAAAATGAGAAATGTTCTTCAGAATCAGAAAAATTTGGAAGTCCGTCAAATGGAAGTCACGGACATCCTTGTTGAAGATGGAAAGGTTATGGGTGTACAGACTTATTCTGGTGCGATTTATCATTGCAGTGCGGTAGTGCTGTGTACGGGAACTTATTTGCGTGCGCGATGTATTTATGGCGATGTAAGCACTCAGACAGGACCAAATGGCTTACAGCCTGCTAATTATCTTACAGAAAGTCTGGAAAAGCTTGGAATCAGGATGTACCGTTTTAAGACAGGTACTCCTGCAAGAATTGATAAAAATTCGATAGATTTTTCTAAGATGGAAGAACAGAAAGGTGATGATTTTGTTGTACCATTTTCGTTTACAACAAAAGTGGAGGATGTGCAGATTGATCAGATATCATGCTGGCTGACATATACGAATAATAAAACGCATGAGATTATTAGAAATAATCTTGATAGATCGCCTTTATTTTCCGGTATGATTGAAGGAACAGGACCTAGATATTGTCCGTCAATTGAAGATAAAGTGGTTAAATTTTCAGATAAAAACAGACATCAAGTCTTTATTGAGCCAGAGGGAATTGATACAAATGAAATGTATGTTGGAGGAATGTCTAGTTCCCTTCCGGAGGATGTACAGTATGCCATGTATCGGAGTGTTCCTGGTTTGGAAAATGCAAGGATCGTAAGAAATGCATATGCAATAGAGTATGACTGTATTGATTCCAGACAGCTGAAGAGCACATTGGAATTTAAAAATGTAGAAGGATTATTCAGTGGCGGACAGTTTAATGGAAGTTCAGGATATGAGGAGGCTGCTGCACAGGGGTTGATTGCGGGAATCAATGCCGCGAGGAAGCTTCAGGGAAAAGATGGAATTGTAATAGATCGTTCTCAGGGGTATATAGGAGTGCTGATTGACGATCTTGTGACTAAAAAAAATCACGAGCCATACAGGATGATGACATCCAGAGCGGAATATAGGCTTCTTCTGCGTCAGGATAATGCGGATTTGAGGCTTACAAAGTTAGGATATGAGATTGGCTTGATCGATGAGGATCGTTATCAGAAATTGCTTGAGAAAGAAAGGCTGATTCAGGAAGAGATAGAAAGAGTGAGACATACGAATATTGGCACATCAGAAGAGGTTCAATTATTGTTAAAAATTTATGGCAGCACTCCTTTGATCTCCGGGATAAAATTATGTGAGCTTATACGAAGACCGGAGTTAGATTATCAGTGTCTGGCTCCGATCGATCCAGGAAGGGGAAGGCTTCCATATGATGTGGCAGAACAGGTAAATATTAACATAAAATATGATGGATATATAAAGCGACAGCAGAGGCAGGTAGAGCAGTTTAAAAAGCTTGAGGGCAAAAGAATACCTGAGGATATTGATTACGATTCAGTTCATAGCCTTCGGATTGAAGCGAAGCAGAAGCTGAAGGAAATCAGGCCGGCATCGATTGGTCAGGCGTCCAGGATATCTGGAGTGTCACCTGCGGATGTTTCAGTGCTTTTAGTTTATTTGCAGTCGAATTAGAAAGGTAAAATAATATTTTGAATGATAAATTTTTAGAACAGTTGAAGTTGTTAAATATTGATTTAGATCATGAGAAGCAGGAGAAGTTTCATCAATTTTATAAGTTATTGGTTGAATGGAATAAGGTGATGAATTTAACTGCAATTACGGATTATGATGATGTGTATGAGAAGCATTTTATAGATAGTCTTGCCGTTGCCAAAGTGATTGATCTTTGTAAGGTGGGTTGTATCATTGATATAGGTACAGGTGCAGGTTTTCCGGGAATTCCGCTGAAAATCGCATTCCCACATTTGGAGCTTGTATTGTTGGATTCGCTTCAGAAGAGGATACATTTTTTGAATGAGGTCGTTTCTGAGTTGAGTTTAAAAAATGTGGTTACTTTGCACGGAAGAGCAGAGGATTATGCAAGAAAATCGGAGTATAGAGAAGTATTTGATTTGTGTGTATCGAGGGCAGTGGCAAATTTGGCTATTTTGAGTGAATATTGTGTTCCGTATGTATGTGTTGGAGGGTATTTTATTTCTTATAAAGGTGGAAATGCAGATGAGGAGATAAAGCAGGCTGATACATCGATTCGTGTGCTCGGAGGAAAAGTGGACGAAGTTGTGAAGTTTAAGCTTCCGAAGAGTGAGATTGATAGATCATTTGTGAAGATTTATAAAGCAAATAGTACGAAAAATAAATATCCTAGAAAGGCCGGAATCCCAGAAAAAAATCCTATTGTGTAGGAATTAGGTATGAAATAGAGCCGTAGGTTAAAGAAGAGTTGATATGTTAGTGTATCGACTCTTTTTCTATATTTAAATTAGTTGTGCTCATTAGATATTTGTTTTCGAGGCGCGATGAGTCAAGTGGGCATGATTGTATGGATATTTTATTAAATTATATTTTAAAATTATTTCAAGAAGGATGTTGTTTTGGTTTTTATTTGATACTATTTTAGGTTTAAGAGATATAGGTTGATTTATGTATAATAAAAGTGTGTTTTATATTTTTATTAGATGGATTTTATCCTGTTAAAAATACTATAAGCATTCTGTTATGACTATACGGTTATTTCATATATTTATACTTAAGAACATTTCTTTATGACTATTTGGAAGTTCTATATATCGTATATATTAGAAACATTTCTTTATGACTATTTGGGAATTATATATATTGTAAATATTAAGAATATTTTGAAAGGTGTTTTTATGGTTTTTATGGAATATCTATATAGTGTTTCTAAGGATATTCCGTTATGTCCATTCAGTCGTATCACAAGATATATCCGAGAGCATCTTATTATTGCCATGAGGACGTATTACAAGGTATATACAGGGGTCATTCAATAATTCATGTTCTGATGGGACAGGTAGACTTTGTTCATTAAGGTGATTTTGTGTATAAGATACTTTATGTGATATTTTTTATAATTCATTTAGATGATTTTTTATTTGGTTAGTTGGAGATTAATATTTGATACTATTATAGGATGTATTTTCTTAATACGCTGAGATTCAATTATATTAATTTTTGGTTTATCCTAAACAATATATATGTGTTGCAAATACAAAGTCTGTATTGACTATGTATATCTTAATATAGAAATACTACGAGTAATTATATATGATCTTTTAAAGAATAGAGTATTCTGATTATTTATGATAAAAAGCTAAAATAGCAAAGAGGATAAATTAAATTTGTTGTTTTGATGTTCTGTAAAGAAAATTGGCAAAATTGCTGATAAAGTCGTATACGGTATATAATAATGAAAATAATAAATAATGAAAAATTAAAGTAGTTACGCTTATAATGAAATAGTAGAAAAGGTTGTGATATCATAATTCATAAAATATCGTAATAATTATAAGTGGGCTGAAACTAAAATAATATTTAAATTCGTAGTATTGACTTGGATAATGTTATATAGTGATTGATAAAAGTGTATTAGTAATGTTTCACGTGAAACATTATAGAAATATATGATATTTATAATGTTGTAAAATTATTAAACGGTATATATGATGATTATTTTATTTAAATAAAATAATCATCATATTTTGCAACTAAATATTTATTTTAGAGATAATAATCTAATAAATTAGGAAAGTGCTATCATTTAGTCTAAAACTACAATTTTAATTTGCTCAATAGATTCTGTAAGTATTTTTATATAAGTAAATGGTTTATGTAGGAATTGTCCAGAAATTATGAAATCGAGTTGTTATTAACTTTCAGGCCGTGTACTTTTACAATACTGCATGGGAATATGCCACTATGCCAGTATATAATGGAGTTGTAATCTAACCTTTTAATTACATAAAGATAATAATATATGATTACGCAAACTATTAAATATATGAAAAATACTGTTAAAATGCTAAAAGGGAAATAATGCAAAATACGTCAGTATAAAATATATAAATATAGAAAAACACTAGTGTACTGACCGCATTATATTCCAGCAAACCTCCTTGTCTAATTTTCCATCGGACTGCGTTGGCTTCAATCGACGTAGCTACCGGCTACGCCTCATTCAGCCGCCTTGCCGATGAAAAATTATCCTGCGGAGTTTCATTGGATATAATGCGGTCAGTACACTAGAATAACCTACGATAATTACCGCTACCTTACACGCAGGATAAATTTTTATGTGCAAGGAGGCTGAATGAGGCGATGTGGTTATATCGTCGATGAAAGTCAACGTAGTCCGATGAAAAATTAGACAAGGAGGTTTATTGGAATATAATGCGGTCAGTACACTGGTAATGTATTTGTGATGTGAAAGAAGTAAAAAAGAAAATAAATACTTTAGAAAATATTTAAAAATCTATTTGTCATATTTGTATTGGACCAGGTTGGCTTTAGTTAATATTTATATGATAAGATATTATTGTAGGCTTTGGCCGATTAAGTGCAACGGAGTTTTTTGTGTTCTGAAAAATGAAGGCGTTGGAAACCAAAAATCATTTGTTATGCGGGTGTTACAGCAAGTGATTATAGCACAAAAATCCCTCTTTCATAATGATAGAGTCATTTAAACTACTATATAACGAAAAAAGAAGGTGATTAATCAAGTGGACTTTTTATTTAAAAATAAGGATTGTGTTGTTTGATTTAGTTATTTTATAATACTGTTTTATAGAGATGTTTTTTAGATATAATGCATATATATAGGAGTTCTGATTATGACTAAATAACGTAAAATTGATTTTATTAGGGAAATGATAAAAGTTTGTATTGAAATAATTTTTCTGATTGTTATATTATAAAAAATTAATATTTTTAACTCAACTCTTTCTATATCATAAAAATATTATCCCCTACTGCAATATTAATGTTTTTATATAGTTTAAAGAAATTTCTTTCAAAAAAGCTTTACTATTATAAAATGTTTCACGTGAAACATTTTATTTTTTATAATAGTCTAAAATAATTATGTTTACAAATATTTTTTGCTTTTTAAATTTAAAATGAAAAGGCTACATTTTTTGAAATGAAATAAGTAATGATTGTTGTATTCAATTTTGAATGTAATATAAATTATGTTTATCGTCTTATTTTTCTTATGTATGATAAAATATTATAAATAGCAAATGATAAATAAAATATGATTAATATTTTAAATATTTAGTGTAGATTCTATATTTGAATGGTGTTATAATAAACAGTATTAAAGAAAGGAGTACAACAGATGAATAGAGTTATTGCAATAGCAAACCAGAAAGGTGGCGTGGGAAAGACAACAACAGCCATAAACTTATCAGCATGTCTGGCAGATCTTGGAAAGAAAGTTCTTGCGCTTGATCTGGATCCACAGGGAAATATGACAAGTGGATTAGGAGTTGATAAAGATGAAATTGAAAGAAGCGTATATGATTTAATTATAGGTAATGCAGGAATAGAAGAATGTATTTGCAAAAATGTATTGGACAATCTTGATGTACTCCCTTCAAATATTGATTTATCAGCAGCAGAGATTGAAATGATAGGTATAGAGAATAAAGAGTTTATTCTTAAAAATGAGATGGAAAAAATAAAGGATGTTTATGACTTTGTGATTGTAGATTGTCCGCCTGCACTGAGTATGCTGACAATCAATGCTATGACCACGGCAGATTCTGTCTTGGTTCCTATTCAGTGTGAATACTACGCTCTGGAAGGGCTGACTCAGTTGATACATACAATTGAGTTGGTCCAGGAACGCTTAAATTCTTCACTGCAGATAGAAGGAGTTGTATTCACAATGTATGATGCGAGGACAAATCTTTCTTTACAGGTAGTGGAAAATGTAAAAGATAATTTGAATCAGAATATTTATAAGACAATCATTCCAAGGAATATACGGCTTGCTGAGGCACCGAGTTATGGAATGCCTATTAATATATATGATCCAAAATCAGCAGGAGCAGAAAGTTATATGCAGCTGGCAGATGAAGTGATCCACAAAGGAGAGGAGGAGTAAATGAATGCCAATAAAAAGAAATGGCCTTGGCAAAGGTTTGGACAGCCTGATACCAGATAAAAATGTAAAACCGGAAGCGGAGGCGAAAGTATCTGCTGAAAAGTTGAAAAATAAAAATCCTAAGGATGAACAAGCGGATCAGGCAAATATTTACGATAATCCTACAGGAGAGTTGTTGCTGAATATTAATGAAGTTGAACCAAATAGAAGTCAGCCCAGAAAAGAATTTGATGAGGATACGCTGCTGGAACTTGCAGATTCTGTAAGACAGTATGGCATATTGCAGCCTCTTATTGTCCAGAAAAATAAAGGATATTATGAAATTATAGCTGGAGAAAGAAGATGGCGTGCTGCAAAGCTTGCCGGATTAAAAGAAGTACCTGTTATTATAAAAGAGTATACATCACAGCAAGTCGTTGAGATTTCATTGATAGAAAATATCCAGAGAGAAAATCTGAATCCAATAGAAGAGGCAATGGCATTCAAAAGACTTCTTGAGGAATTTAACTTAAAACAAGATGAAGTTGCAGAAAGAGTATCAAAAAGCAGAACTGCCGTTACAAATTCCATGAGACTTTTAAAGCTGGATAATAAAGTACAGCAGATGATCATAGATGATATGATATCTACTGGACACGCCAGAGCCTTACTTGCAATTGATAATAAAGAACAGCAGTATTCGATTGCTACAAAAATATTTGATGAAAAGCTGAGTGTCAGAGAAACAGAAAAGCTGGTAAAATCTCTGAAAAATCCCAAGAAAAAAAATGAAAAAGAAAAAATAGAACACGTGTTTGTGTACAATGACCTGGTGGATAAAATGAAAAATATAATGGGAACAAAGGTCAACATTAATGCAAAAGCGAATGGAAAAGGGAAAATTGAAATAGAATACTATTCAGAAGAAGAGTTAGAAAGAATTTATGATCTGATTATGACGATCAGCCAATAATAAGAAAGCAGAACAGATATAATTTTTTCAAGTAAGAGAGGACTTTTATGATAAGCGAATTTATTTCAAAAATAGGGATTCAGATTGAATACCTGGTCGCTTTACTTTTTCTGATTCAGATCATTTTATTTGTCCTGCTGATAGGCATTAATCTGAAATATTCCAGATTAAAAAGAAACTATTCTATGTTTATGAGAGGAAAAGATGGGAAAAATCTTGAAGAAAGCATATTAGAGAAATTTATGGAGCTGGATAAGATTGCAAGAGTTGTAAAGAAAAATGAAGAGAATATCCGTAAAATTAAAAAGAAAATAAAAAAAAGTTATCAGAAGGCAGGAATCGTAAGATACAATGCATTTCAAGAAATGGGAGGGAATTTAAGTTTTGCACTGACGATGCTTGATGATGAGAATAGCGGATGGGTGTTTAATGCAATGCACAGCAGAGATGCTTGTTATACTTATATTAAGGAGATTGTCAAGGGAGAGAGTTATATTGAACTATGTGAAGAAGAAAAAGAATCTCTGGAACGTGCTATTTTCCAGGAAGCATATGATCTGAAAAGTATGGATATAAATATTTAAAAGAATTGCAGGCTAATGAAAATAAAAAAACAGCCGAAAACAATAGATAGTGTAATGTTAAATTGTCGTCACAAAAGCAGATTGGTTACTAATTGATGGAGGAATGAAAAATGCTGGATATTAAATTTGTAAGAACGAATCCTGAAATTGTAAAAAAGAATATAAAAAATAAATTTCAGGATGAAAAATTACCGTTGGTTGATGAGGTTCTGGAATTGGATGCCAGAAACCGGTCAATCAAGCAGGAGGTTGAATCGCTTCGAGCGGATAAAAATAAGATTTCCAAGCAGATTGGCGCTCTGATGGCACAGGGAAAGAAAGAAGAGGCGGAAGAACTGAAACGGCAGATTGCTGAAAATGCAGATCGCATAGAGGCTTTATCTATAGAAGAAAAAGAAGTGGAAGAGAAAATTAAGAAGGATATGATGACAATTCCAAATATTATCGATCCTTCTGTGCCAATAGGAAAAGACGACAGTGAAAATGTTGAAGTTGAGCGGTTTGGTGAGCCGCTAGTTCCTGACTTTGAGATCCCTTATCATACAGAGATTATGGAACGGTTCTGTGGAATTGATATGGAAAGCGCAAGAAAGGTTGCAGGAAATGGTTTCTATTATCTGATGGGTGATATTGCAAGGCTACATTCCGCAGTTATTGCATATGCGAGAGACTTTATGATAAACCGTGGATTTACTTATTGTGTACCTCCTTTTATGATTCGGAGCAATGTGGTAACAGGAGTAATGAGTTTTGCGGAAATGGATGCAATGATGTATAAGATTGAAGGAGAAGATTTGTATCTGATTGGAACCAGTGAGCATTCCATGATTGGAAAATTTATTGATACACAATTAAAGGAGGAAGAACTTCCGCAGACACTGACCAGTTATTCTCCGTGTTTTAGAAAAGAAAAAGGAGCACATGGAATAGAAGAGAGGGGCGTATACCGGATTCATCAATTTGAGAAGCAGGAAATGATCGTAGTCTGCAAACCAGAAGATAGCCCTGAATGGTATAACAAACTTTGGCAGAATACTGTTGATCTGTTCTGCTCTCTGGATATACCTGTCCGCACCTTGGAATGCTGTTCCGGCGACCTTGCAGATCTAAAGGTAAAATCTGTTGATGTAGAGGCGTGGTCTCCAAGGCAGAAAAAGTATTTTGAAGTAGGAAGCTGTTCCAATCTGGGAGATGCTCAGGCAAGAAGATTGGGTATCCGTGTTAAAGGAAAAGAAAACAGATATTTTGCTCATACATTGAATAATACGGTAGTTGCACCTCCGAGAATGCTGATCGCATTTTTGGAAAATAATCTTCAGGAAGATGGTTCCGTAAAAATTCCGGCAGCATTGCAGCCCTATATGGGTGGGAACACCCTGATTAAACCAAAGAAATAGAATAAAGATGGGTATTAGAGACAGCAGATCAGTACAACAGTAAAGCAGGACAATAACAGATCAAGTATAACAGCACAGCAGAACATAAGTGTGTCTGCTGTGCAGATTGTATTTTCATACTACTGTAGTTTCGAATATATACAAAAAGTGGAGATCATCATGCATCAATATTTGAAAGCAATTGGATTCGGAAATTTATCTACAAAGAAGGAATTAAAAGAAATACTGAATCAGGTTGAAAAAAAATTTACACATCAGACAATTATATCATTTAATAAATCCGCTGATTTTTGTGAATTCGAAAAAGAATTTGGCCAGCAAATAGGAATCGCTTTGTATGGGGAAATAGATGAAAATGAAAATTTTGATGCAGATTATTATATGCCCTATTTTCAAGGCGGTGGAATCACCACATACTCAGAAGTCATTGTAGAAAAGCGAATTGACAGAGAACAATACGTGGGTATCTGTGAGGATCCGAAGGTGGGGATTAGTCTCATATTTACTCTGAAAAATGGAATCGATTATCAGAAGGAATGCCAGATTAGCGGTATGTCCAGGCCGAATACTTCTGTAACATTTTCAGGTCTTGCATTATCAGGAAAAATACTGCTTCCTGTCCAAAAAAGCCAAAACCAGATTAAAAACGTGAGTGATGCTTCCGATAATCGCAAGAACCTTCTCAATGCAGCCAGGAATGGCGATCAGAATGCTATTGAAACATTGACCTTGGATGATATCGATATCTATTCCCAAGTATCAAGGCGGCTTCTTTATGAGGATGTATTTACAATTGTGGATACATATTTTATGCCATATGGAGTTGAGTGTGATATCTATTCGATCATGGGCGAAATTTTGAATGTTAAGGAGGCAGAGAACCTGGTTACGAAAGAGAAACTATATCAGCTTCGACTGGATGTGAACGAACTGCAGTTCGATATATGCGTTCCTAAAAAAGAAGTTCTAGGAGAGCCTGAAATTGGAAGACGGTTTAAGGGAAATATATGGCTTCAGGGGGAGATTAACTTTTAGGAGAACTTTTAGAACAGCAGAAATGTGAAATCTTTAAATATTTTATAGAAATAGAAGAAAAAGATTGATTTTATAATGATGTAGTGATAAAATATTTAGTGTTGAATATTTATAAGAAGTAAGTTATAAAAAAGAGTGGATATTGTGGATTTTTGTAGCTTAGATGGATAGAATGTCTTCCACCTAAAAAGTGTTAAAATATTTGTTTAGGAAAAGGAGACAAGTAAAAATAAGTATAGATATTCAAACTGTCGCTATAGCTCAGTTGGATAGAGCGACCGCCTCCTAAGCGGTAGGTCGGAGGTTCAAATCCTCTTAGCGACGCTTTCAGAAATGCCGAAAACACTGGATTTCCAGAGTTTTCGGCATTTTACTATATCTGAGTTTGCTAATCAAAATGGCGTTTCTGCTAATTATTCTAAAAATTTTGCTGAAAATCTTGCTAATTGAAAAGGTGAGAGTTTCAAGTTCAAGATTATAACTTTGTCACAAGTTGGGACGAAGTTAAAACTTATTGTGTAGGAACATCTTCAAAATATGCAGAAAAAATGTTTTGATATCAAACTTATTCAAGATGAAGGCAAGATTATGGATATCCTCATAAAAAAATGTATGATATACTCTAAATGTAAACAATAAGCGTACATAAAATTTGATATTCCGATTTGGAATTTCGAGTTTATGGATAGACGAAGTAACAGAACTTGAAGTCGCAAATTGTGATTTCAAGTTACTCATAGTTTTGAGGTTCCAATCTGGCACTTCATAATAGAAAGGACGATAAAGATGGCTGATACAGAACAAACAGCTCTGACAAAGGCAAATAATGATACCCAAGAAATAAGTATTGAATCAGCAGAGTCCGATATAAAAAGCATGATATATGTTATCCGCAACCAGCAGGTTATGATAGACAGCGATTTAGCGATGTTGTATCAAGTAGAAACAAAGCGATTAAATGAAGCGGCAAAACGTAATATTTCAAGATTTCCAGAAAGATTCCGATTCCAACTGACGAAAGAGGAATATGAAAACTTGAAGTCGCAAATTGCGACTTCAAGTTTGGAGGATGATAATGGATATGGTGGGCGTAGGAAACTGCCGTTTGTTTTTACAGAACAAGGAATTGCAATGCTTTCTGCGGTTTTGCGTAGTGATGTTGCTATCCGAGTAAGCATTAGGATTATGGACACTTTTGTGGAGATGCGGAAGTATATGGCAAATACCTCTTTGCTGTATGAGCGATTAAATGCAATGGAGGTTCGCCAGATAAATTACCAGACGGAAACTGACGAGCGTTTTGAAAGAGTCTTTGCGTACATATCCGAGCATGAGGAATCCAGTCAAAAAGTATTTTTTGACGGACAGATTTACGATGCATTCAGTCTGATCGTAAGTCTAATTCAAAAATCAGAGAAAGAAATCACTCTGATAGACGGATATGTGGATGTTGGAACATTGAATCTGCTTTCAAAGAAAAAGTCTGATGTTGCAGTAACTATTTATACGCAGAAGCAGACGAAGCTAACAAAAGCCGATGTTAAGAATTTCAATGCACAGTACCCGACATTGAAAATAAAATATACCAAAGTATTCCATGACAGGTTTTTGATTCTTGACCGAGCGACAGCCTATCATGTAGGAGCGTCTTTGAAAGATGCGGGAAAAAAGTGTTTTGGAATCAATCTAATTCAAGATGCAGGCATCATCAAAGACATCCTGCAAAGGTTGGAACTGGAAACGGAGAACTAAGAAGTTCTTTGAGGTCACAATTTGTGACCTTAGAAAAAGCAAAGAGGAATGAGAAACTCTTTGAGGTCGCAATTTGCGACCTTAGAATAAATGCAAACAGCTTAAACTATTCTGGGATTAGTTGTGAAATGCAGGTATCAATCGGGAAAGGCTTTACAACATAACATTTCCCTAAATTCAAGCCCCTTGCTAATCGTCTGCTAAAAGGAACATTTAAAACACCTTATAATCAGCAGTCACAGGTCGATACGAGATAACATTCTGAATCCGTGACAAGCAAGGAAATACAGGGATTAGATTACACTAAAAGGGAGCTGCCTACTAGCAAACGGGGCTACTCCTAAGCGAAGGGTCGGACGTTCAAATCGTCTCAGGGACGCTAAGGGTGCTGGAAATCAAGGATTTCCGGCACTTTTTCTTTTTGAAAATCGCATATGCATAGTTAAATTGTAAAAATCTAAATGCATATTTAGTAAATATCCTGCTAATTGGTAGACGAACTATTATTTTAAGGATTCGAACAATTGCTAATTGTCTGCTAATAAGAAATATTAGCCAAAAACCTGCTAATAGGGTAATCTTGATAATTCAATTAGCCTTTGCTCCAACTTGTGCAATTAAATTACTTAACATGGATGTTAATTCAGGGGAGTCCTGAAGCAGTTGGACAATATTTGCAACCTCTGGCGCCAATTTCTTTTCTTCAGACGGAGTAATTTTCCGCAGATCACAATTAGCATAAAAAGCCTCTTCAAACCTTTGGGCATTGACTTTTCGATCTTCATCAAGAATATGTGCATATACGTCTGTGATCATATCAATCTATGCATGTCCGGTATCGCCCTGTGTTGCTTTAATATCCCCTTTATTTAATTTCAGTTTGTAAGTCGTGCTTGAATGTCTGAGGGAATGAAAAACGACATTGGGAAGATTAAGTTTTTCTTTTAGCTTATTAAATTCCTTCTCTATAACTCTGGATTCGCACGGTCTGCCATTTGGTAAAGCAACGACCAGATTATAGTTGTAATATTCATCGCCAAAGAATGATTTTACCTCTTCTTGTTCTTCTTTCCACTTTCTCAAAATATAGGCAACAGTTTTGGGAAGCCATACCTTACGGACACTGGATTCAGTTTTAGGGGTTTTTAATATCAAATTAGTGCTGGTTCCATTCATCATAGAAGGAAATACCTGAATAATATCTTTTTCATCCATAAACTGTCTTGCATCCTTTGAAACTCTTGAAAGTTCCTGAATAATAATAACATGCGCACCGTCAGCAGCTATATCAGAATCTGAGATGTGAACATTGTCCCATTGAAGACCAATGATCTCGCCCAAACGCAAAGAACATGCAAATGCCAGATTCATAGCAATATATAATTTTGGTTCTTTGCAACCATCCAGAGCAGTACGAATCATTTCAGCATCCCAAATTTCTCTTTTTTTGTAAGCTGTCTTTGGACGATTGCCCATTGGAAACAGATTCCTTGACATCATCTCCCATTTTACAGCCTGATCAAAAGCACACCTTAAAACCTTGTGGATACTATTAATAACACCAGATGTTACATACTCAGATCTTGGTTTCATATTTCTTTTCAACACTGATTTTGTCTTTTTAAGGGTCTGATAGTATTCATCAACTACTTTTGGAGTGATACTTTGTATTGCTAAATCCCCAATGATCGGATTGATATAATTTGCTATCAGTGCACAATTTGACTCGTAGGTAGATAATGCCCAGTGAGCACTGCCATAGATTTTGATGAAATCATATAAGAAATCTTTTGCTTTTTCTCTCCCTTTTCATCCTCATAATAGTAAACAACAGAATATTTCTTCTTACGTTTAATAATTGTAGCCATACGTTTTCTCCTTTTTTACTGTGCTCCGCTATTCAGCCAGTCCTCAAAGGATCTCTTATTTATCCGTATGATTCTGCCGATTCGTTTTGAGATAAAGAAGTTCTCTTTACATAATTTGTATGCTAATTTTTTGCTTATACCTAACCCGGATAAACCGGAAAAGTTATTTTGCATTTCCTCCAAATTTCAAGTACAATAAAGAAAAACATTGGAGGATGTGTCATGTTACTTACGGATAAATATGCTGACAAAATGAATGGTATGATCACTTGCTATGACCGTATGATTATCCAGGGCTATATCCCTGGATGGAGTTATGCAGAAGGCATGACCAGCTATTTAAAAGCCAACAACATCCGTATTTTTGATTTTTCTAGTTTCTCCCAGCCTCTTACGGAACAGGTCCGTGCCAATGCCCAGCATGCATGACAACGCCTTCCTTGAAATCTCAGATGTCGAAACTGCCCAGAAACTCTCTGACAGAATCAACCCGGAAGGGCTCCATAAAATCCTGGATGCTTTTGCAAAACGCTACTGTCCTGTTACGGAAACACTTGGCCTGGGCTATACATGGACCGTCCAGCAGATTGAGTGCGCAACGGATCTCATGTTCAAACAGGCTAGTGTGACCTGGAACTACTTTATGATGCGATCATCCGGACAGCAATCTTTACAGTAAAGCCGGATAACATCGCCACCTTCCTGGGGCAGCGCATTACTTATAACTGTAAGAAAGAAGTCGGAACAAACTACAACAAGCGTATCCTCGGCACGAGAATCAAACACCACATGGGTGATGTATCAATTAAAATGTATGATAAATTTGGCTGCGTCTTACGGATAGAAAGTACCTGCAATGACATCGGGACTTTCCGGGTAAAACGGAAAGTGGAACACAAGGACGGCAGTACCACGGAACAAAAGGCCCCTCTGAAAAAAAGCATTTACAGCCTGTACCAGTTGTTTACGATTATGAAAGCCGTCAATTACCGGTATCTGGAATTTATTTCAGGGTTCGATGACCACAGCAGTGGAAACGGGAACCTTACAAAAGCGACAGAGGCTGTCAAGGAGAAAGGCCGTTCCTATCGTGGGCTGAATTTCTTTTCAGAAAAGGATCTGAAGGCACTTATAAATATTTTGCTACGGCCTACGGAAAAGAAGTCATTGCTGCGGGATTAACCGTCAGAAACCTTGTGCTTATACCAACATTGGCATAAGTGTTTTTCCCATGCAGAAATTTTGCCATTTTGCGTCAAAAATCATTTATAAGTGGCCTAATAATTTCTTAGCCATCATTTGTATCACCTCACTTATTTCTTATATTCTACATGAGATATGCACTATATGAAATGCGCTAAGATACCTATTTTCGTGTATTATATTGCGTGTTTGTATTCTAACAGGCAGGAAAACAAGGAATTAAATTTTATATATGGCAGGAAAGGAACATATGCAGTAAGTAGTTTGTTAAAAAAATTGTAACCGCATGGTGGCTGAATAGAGCTTATGGATATGCAGTATATGATGTGCTGACATTTTATATAACACGTGGATTTCGGTTGGGTTTCAATACTGTCAGACTGGAAATATTCTGGTTTGGCGGTATTTTTTATGCAGAAATACTGCATGTTACCATGTGGAGATGTCGTTCCCCGCCTTCAGAAATCTTTGAAACAGGTTGATTTTGAAGATTTTGGAGGGAAGAATATGAACGAATATGATTATACCGGAGATAAAACGAAGAATCACTTTACAGCATATCTGCAAAAGTGTATTCGGTGAAGGAGATTGATTTATCAGCATGTATTTGAGGAAAAGTCATTTGAAGAAATGAGTTTTTTAAATGAAATAGCAAAAGAAAAGTTAAAAAGTATTTACTATTATGCTATTCAAAAAATTCGTAAACAGATGAGAGGTGATAAATAATGGAGTTTAAAGAAGTCCTGTTTTATGCTCAACAGGAAAAAAGTGTGCTATGGAACAGATTATAGAAATATACCGGCAAATGTTAGTCAGATATTCATTGGTAAATGGAAAATTTAATGAAGATTTGCATCAGGAAATATTAATAGAAACCTTAAAATGTATCAAATCTTTTAAAGAATAAAACATAAAGTATAATATATTCCAAGAGGTGTTTGATTATTTATGACCTTCGGATATAAATAGAATAGCATTGAAAGGACTTCTGAATGCTGACGGTATATGACCAGACAGATATATTTTTTTGTACATTCTTGACAAAATAACGAATATCAACAATACTAGACTTAGTTTAACGTATAAAGGCAGAGGAGTTTGGAAAATTATGGTAACGATGAAAGACATAGCCCGTGAAGCCGGAGTCAGTTTTATGACGGTTTCCAATGTAATACATGGCAATCATAAAAAAGTTTCTGAAAAGACGGCACAGAGAGTTTGGGAGATCATTGATAAGATGGGATATGTGCCCAATATGGGAGCGCGTGCCTTGGTAAGCAGAACCACACATTTGATCGCCTTTGCGTATCAGGCAATCCGTTCAGTTGAAGCACGTAATACGATGGAGGACCCATTTGTCAGTGAGCTTGTTGGAGCCCTGGAAACGGAATTTCGTGCAGCTGGATACGATATGATACTCTCGATATTTGGCGTATCCGATGATGTACTCGAAACAGCGTTCCGATGGAACGTAGACGGTTTGATCGTGACAGGAGCGAAGCAGTCTCAGTGTCAGAAGCTTCTCCATGGATTGAATAAGCCAATTGCGTTTATTGACAGCCGCCTCGAAGGCTCAGAGGAAAAACCATATGTCAATGTCACAGTAGATGACCGCACATCTGCAAGAAAAATGGTTCGGTATCTCATTGAGCAGGGGCACAGAAAAATTGCGTTTTGCAGCGGAATGGGCGGATATTTGGGAGGACCGGACACGGAACGCAGGCAGGGATATCTGGATGCAATGCAGGAAGCCGGGATTGAAGTGCCTGAAGATTGGGTTATTAAGGTCGGTGTAACTGATCCGGAATTACACGTGGGATTTAACGAACTGGTAAAACGGCTGGATGATTTTACAGCGCTTTTCTTTACCGCCGATCGAACCGCAGCCTATATGATTAATTATCTGAAAGATATTGGCATTGACGTTCCGAAACAGGTTTCGGTTACAGGATTTGATGATAATTTTTATTCTACTTTAGTCCGGCCCCAGTTAACGACAATACGTCAAAACAATGTGCAGAAGGCCCAAATAGCAGCGCAGCGGCTGCTGAGTCTGATCAGAAAAGAACAAATTACAGATAAAACAATCTATTTGCCGACAAGGTTAATTGTCCGTGAGTCGGTATCATCCATCAAGTCATAAGTCATTTAAATAACTGCTTTCCAGATAATCGCGGAAAGCAGTTGTTTAATTTGTACAATTATTCCTTCTTTCTATTGTAACATATTACGTTTTACGTAAAACTAATTGCGTTTCTTATTACTTGGTATTATAATGACATCACAATAAGTTTTACGTAAAACAAACAAAAAATAAAAAGGAGATTTATTATGAAACGTCATATTTTAATGAAGCGTTCTTTTGCGGCAATCATGTCAGCAGCCATGTTAACTGCGGGTTTAAGTGGTTGTACAAACAGCAAGCAGCCAGAATCAACCGGGACAAAAACAGAGACATCCAATGAAACGGAAGCAGGTGGAGGAACACCGGACGCAAATGAGAACGGTCTTCGGAGGGTGAGCGATGCGAAAGATGTCAAGCTGAAGGTTTGGGTGGAGACGGCGTCAGTAGAAATGGTAAGCGGCATGGCTGATGATTTTGCGGCAATGTATCCGGATAAGAATTTTTCGATTGAAGTTCTGGCGAATTCGCCTTCTAAGGCCCAGGAAAATATTAAGAAGGATCCGGATGCTGCTGCCGATGTTTTTTATATGCCCCATGATCAACTCGGACAAATGGTTGAATCTGGCGTTATCTACGAGAATACACTTTATGCGGATAAAATTAAAGAAGAACAGACGGATACCGCTTATGATTCAGTTACCTACAAAGGCGCAGTCTATGGCTATCCATATGGACTTGAATCTATGATTCTGTACTATAATAAATCCAAATTATCAGAAGAAGATGTCAAGTCATTTGACAGCCTGACATCAAAGGGGAAAATAGGGCTGAATCTCTTGACTGCAGGAAGTTCTTATGCGCTGCTGCCGGTATTTTTCTCAAACGGATGCGTACTGTACGGAGAGGACGGAGAGGATCCGGCAGGTTCGACCTTTAACACGGAGCAAGGCGTCCAGGCGCTCCAGTGGATTGCCGATTTAAAAAATAATCCGAATGTTGTGGCGGCCAATGAAGAGATCTTATCGAATCTGGAGAGTGGCGTGATTGACGCAGCGATTGCCGGCCCCTGGCAAAAGAATGATATGATGGACGCGCTGGGCGAGAATTTTGCATGTGCGCCCTATCCAACCATAGATCTGGGGAATGGTCCAGTTCAGCAGATGTCATTTCAGGGGGTGAAGATTATTGCAGTGAATGCGGCAACGCAATTTCCGCTGGAGGCAATGGCGTTCGCAGATTATTTATCCAGTAAAGAAATGCAGGAAAAACGATATGAGGTAATCGGTACACTGCCGTCTAACAAAGAACTGCTGAAGTCTGAACAGGTTACCTCCAACGAGTTTTCCACTGCAGTCGCTGAGATGATTGAACCGGATCATTCCGTTCTGACACCGAAGATCCCGCAGACTGTAACGTTGTGGCAGCAGTCTGAGGCAATTATCAGCGATGCATACAATGGCGTGTTGAAATCAGAAGATGACATGATGACAAAATTAGAAGAGCTTGTGCAGAATATCCAGTAATCCGGATTCTGCTGCCTGCATCATTAAGGAAGGAGCCATATGAGTCAAAAAAAAGTCGGTAATCATTTTTATCTGTCTACGTTTTCTCAGGGAACCTGGTGGGTAAAGCTATCCTATATTTTGATGGGAACGGCAAATTTCGCTTCCCGTCAGATCGTGAAAGGCTTCCTGTTTTTAGGAGCTGAGGCAGCCTGGCTGTTTTTTATCTATTAGGAAATTTCTCCATTTTTGCATAAAGAAAAATAACCTACCAAAATAATAGGTTATCGAAAGGGCATAATGACTCATGAGAACGATTAGAAGATATAGAAACCATCTTCAGAGTCATTCCCGTCAAGATCCTCATCTTCAGTTAGAAAGTAATGCATGTCGAGCAGGTCGGAATCCGTCATGTTTTTTACCAGCTTGGATGTCATACCTTCTGGCGGGTTTTTCATATAGCGTTGTCTGAGTTCCTCTAAAAATTTTGAATTCATCATGGAGCCTCCCATCTTTATATTACGTTTAGTATGGGACAGATGGGAAATAAAATCAAGCACATTTACCGGGAGGGCCTTTGGATTGACATCGGTAGGGTGCCATGGCCTTTTCGTATAATTCTTCTAGAGGGACACGCTTATGCTTCTGGTAGAGTTCCATAAAAACCATTTTGTGTTTGCATTTTGGACATTCTAAAGGGTCATATCCAAAAGAGAGAAAAATGAGATTCCGCCATTGATTCCAATCCAAAATGATTTTATGTTTACAAGGATCAACGGCTTTGCGTATGGTTTTATCAAGTTCCCGCCGCCGGGCATAGAGTCCATAATAGCGGGTTATCTTGAAATGCTTTTCCGGGATATGCTGGATCAGAAGTTGTATAAAATCCAACACGGGAAGCGTTTTTTCCACATAAGAGTCATCTTCATGCTTGTTATAATGAAAAGTCACGTTTTCGCCATCATAGGAATCAACTCTGGAAGAGGCGATCGTGGGACGTCCAAGATATCTGCTGATATATTTTACCACAGTATCAGGATCACAAAGGTTTGGTTTTGCATAGACATAAAATCCTTCTTTATCCTTACGGTAGATGGCTCCTTTCATTTTTTTAAAAGAAGGGCCGATCTTCTTCTCCATTTCATTTAGGAGAGCGGTCTGGAAAGCTTTCCGGAGATAAGTGTAATTGAAATAGTTCACATTACGCCAGAATCCATCATCGGAAAATCCACCTTCGGTAAGGAGGCAGTGGATATGAGGGTTCCATTCAAGGGGGCGTCCAAAGGTATGAAGAACACAGACAAAACCAGGGACGAAATTTTTACGTTTGTTTAATTTGTGAAAGAGTTCCATGATGACACTGCGGACAGAGCGAAAGAGGCAGTCCAACAGGGAACGGTCTTCGAGAAAAAAAGGACGGAGTTTTTCGTCAATCGTAAAAACAAGATGGCGATGGGGCCCGTGGAGCAATTTAAACGACATTTTAGTGGAACGGTCAATGCAATATTTATTGCCGCAGGTGGGGCAAAACTTGGAATGGCATCGGAAAGGGACAAATTTAAAATTACCACAATGAGGGCATCCATACATGGCACCGCCATAGGAAGGATCCCCACAATTAATCATCTTTTCGATATTTTCCATCACAACAGGACGAGGATGAAGGATATATTGAATTTCTTCAAAATGCTCTGTGAATATTTTCTTTAGTATGTTCATGAGACTATTATGAACTAGAATGGGAAAAAATGGAACCCCCTAATTCCCCTCATGAATGAGGGGCTAGGGGAGTTGATGTGCCGTAGGCACTTTCTTGTGCTTACCAGGGGAGTGGACGCTCTAAAAAACTTTTATACATTAGGCACTGTGGCCCAAGACTGGGTTATGGATGAAAGTCTTGGTATCAAGGTTCAGGTAGACGGAGATAATTCAATGCTTTGTCTGCTTTATGGAATCGCAACAATTATGATAACGATCGCCTTTATTCTGATCTACCTGATAAATATCAAAAGTGCTGCATATATGCAGCACTTACAGAAAGAAGGGCAAAGGCCGAACTCGTTTCGAGAGGATGTAAAGACATTATTAGACAGGCGGTTTCATATAACCTTGATGTCCCTGCCGATGGTCAGTGTGGTCGTCTTTACGTTGATACCTCTTATCTATATGATCTTGCTGGCATTTACCAATTACGATCATGACCATCATCCACCGAAAAACCTTTTCGACTGGGTAGGGATTTCAAATTTTGGTTCGATGATTGGCGGAAAGATATCCGGTACGTTTCTTCCACTGCTGACATGGACGTTATTCTGGGCGGTATTTGCAACTGCTACGTGTTTTCTTGCCGGTGTCATTGTTGCCGTACTAATTAACGTTAAGGGAGTTCGGTTCAAGAGCCTGTACCGGTCTACGTTCGTACTGACAATTGCGATTCCGCAGTTCGTGTCGCTGCTGCTCATGAGGAATTTACTTCATTTGTCAGGACCGGTCAATGCGTGGCTGGTTCGTACCGGGCTGGTAGATAACCCGGTTCCGTTTCTGACGGACGGGCTATTGGCGAAAATAGTGGTTATATTAGTGAACGTCTGGGTAGGAATGCCGTATGCGCTTCTGGTTGTCAACGGGGTATTGATGAATCTGCCCGAGGATCAGTATGAGGCGGCTCGGGTTGACGGAGCGAATGCACTGCAGATCTTCAGGAAAATTACGTTGCCGCAGATCATTTTTGTCATGACACCCAATTTGATTCAGTCGTTTATCAGCAACATCAACAGCTTTACCGTAATCTATCTGCTGACCGGCGGCACGCCGTTTAACAGTAATTACTACAATGCCGGTGAAAC
This sequence comes from Lachnospiraceae bacterium M18-1, assembly GCA_000403295.2. GTDB lineage: Bacteria > Bacillota > Clostridia > Lachnospirales > Lachnospiraceae > Schaedlerella. Next base: position 38,824 of record KE159612.1, read on the forward strand.
CGACCTGCTGGTGACCTGGCTGTATAAGCTGACAGTGGAAGTGGGCGATTATAATCTGGCTTCGACCGTCGGAATTATAACATTCATTTGCTGTGCGGTATTTTCCTTAATTACGTATTCCCGGTCAGCTGCCTTTAAGAGGGAGGAGGATTTTCAATGACGAAAAACAAATTTAAGAAAAGTGCGCTGTCTGCCCAGATAGTCCTCACTATCCTTGCAATCGTCTGGTTTCTGCCGATCCTGTGGATTGTGCTGACCTCATTTCGGGGCGAGGGCGGGAGATTTGTACCTTATTTTATTCCAAAAGAGCTGACGATTCAGAATTACCGGACGCTATTTCAGTCGATACATTATCCGTTCCCGCAATGGTTTGCCAATACACTGAAGATTGCCGTCTGCTCCTGTTTGATCAGCACAACCATTACACTGTGCATGGCCTATGTATTTTCGCGGCTGCGCTTTAAACTGCGGAAACGGATGATGCAGGTAGCATTAGTATTGAATATGTTTCCATCATTTATGAGTATGATTGCGGTATATTATCTGCTAAAAGCAGTGGGGCTGGTACAAAGCCATCTTGCGCTGGTTTTGCTCTATTCGTCCGGGGCGGCATTGTCATTCTATATTGCCAAAGGCTTTTTTGATACGGTTCCCCGCGCGTTGGATGAGTCGGCCCTGATTGATGGGGCGACCAAAGCGCAGGTGTTTACAAAGATCACTCTGCCGCTTTCGAAACCGATTATTGTTTATACGGCTCTGACCGCCTTCATGTCTCCGTGGATGGATTTTATTTTTGCCAAGGTTATTTTGGGAGATGATATCAAAAAATATACTGTCGCCATCGGATTATTTACAATGATGGATAAGGAGGTCGGCGCTTCTATGTTTATGCCGTTTACTGCCGGCTGCGTTTTGGTTGCCATTCCTATTTCGATGGTGTTTATGTTCATGCAGAGATTTTATGTGGAAGGAGTGACCGGCGGAGCGGTCAAAGGGTAAATGATGAAAAAGAAATGGTGGCATCATGCAATCGGATATCAAATCTATCCGAAAAGCTTTCAGGACAGCAATGGCGACGGAATTGGTGATATTAAGGGAATCATAAGCCGCTTGGATTATCTGAAAGACCTGGGGATCAATATGCTCTGGGTCTGCCCGGTTTATCGTTCGCCGATGGTGGATCACGGCTATGATATATCGGACTATATGGATATTGATCCCAGCTTTGGCTGTAACCGGGATATTGATCGGCTTATCGCGGAGGCGAAAAAACGGGGGATTGGTGTGCTGATGGATCTGGTCGTCAATCATACTTCCGACCAGCATCCCTGGTTTCAGCAGGCGCTTAAAGATCCGGACGGTAAATATGGCAGGTATTACATCATTAAGGAAGGGAAGGACGGCGGGCCGCCGAACAACTGGCGTTCTATTTTCCAGGGCAGCGCCTGGGAGCGGATCGGTGAAACGAATCAATATTATCTGCATCTGTTTAATAAGGAACAGCCGGATCTGAACTGGGAGAACGAGGAGCTAAGGGAAGAGATTTACACGATGATCAACCAGTGGCTGGACCGTGGACTTGCGGGTTTTCGGATTGACGCGATCAGCCATTTAAAAAAGGACTGGAGTTATACGGATCAGCCGGCCGACGGACCGGACGGGCTGGTGGATGGCCGTTCTTATTTCCGCAATGTGAAAGGGCTGGATGTATATCTGTCGGAGCTAAAAAGGCGCTGCTTTGCTCCCCGGGACTGCCTGACAATTGCCGAGATTGATGATGTGAAATCCGGGGAGTTAGCGGACTATATCGGTGATGACGGCTATTTTTCGATGATATTTGATTTTAGCCATACCAAATACCGGATCAGGAACCAGGAATGGACAGAACAGCCGCTGGCGCTGCTGGAAGAGTTAAAAGCGCGGATTTTTGAGAAGCAGGAGTATGCATATGGCAGGGGACTGCTCTGCACGATTCTGGAGAATCATGACAAACCCCGCGTTCCGGACCGCTTGATTCCGCAGGAGTGTATCTCCTTTTACAGTGAATCGCTGCTGGCTGTTACGTATCTGTTTCTGCAGGGAATTCCGTTTCTCTATCAGGGGCAGGAAATCGGGATGAGGGATTATCCGAAAACCAGTATTGATGAATACAAAGATGCGGCGACACATCAAAATTACCGTGCATTTATAGAACGCGGGATGTCGGAAGCACAAGCTCTTGCCCAGATCAATATTGACTCCCGGGAACACAGCCGGACACCGATGCAGTGGGACAGTTCCCGGAATGCGGGTTTTACTTCCGGAACGCCCTGGTTTGACGTCAATCCAAACTATACGGAGATTAATGTTGAACTGCAGGAAGACGATCCGGCTTCTCTTCTTTCGTTTTACCGGAAAATTCTTAAAGTCAGGGCCCGCGAAGATTTGCAGGATGTACTCATTTTCGGAAAAACAATTCCGGAATACAGAAGAATGCCGGGAATATTTGCATACAGGAGGGAGTTTGAATCCAGGATTTTACTGATTATCAGCAATTGCAATTGCCAAAAAGCGGCGTTGCCGATGGAATATGATAAAGCGGAATGTATTGTTAATAATTACGGGGATTTTGATTGGAATGGGAACCAAATTACCTTATATCCGTTTCAGAGTATTGTATTTTTAATCAGTGACCGGTAGTGTAAAGTATCGTATGAAAAAAATGACACGGGTATTGCCCGCATTTAAAATCTGCTTCGCAGATGGCGGGCAAGTAGGCAATCAATTTGCTATGCAAATTGGTTACAAAAAGGGAGAGGGCAGGATATGAAAGAATATAAGTGGTGGCAGAATGCAGTGATCTATCAGATTTATCCAAAGAGTTTTCAGGACAGCAACGGCGATGGGATCGGTGATTTGCCGGGAATTATTGACCGGCTTGATTATCTGAAGGAATTGGGGATCGACGGGATTTGGCTGAGTCCGGTTTGTCAGTCGCCGCAGTTTGACAATGGTTATGATATCTCGGATTACCAGAATATTGATCCGATGTTCGGAACGATGGAGGATATGCGAAGGCTGATCAGCGAGGCGAAGAAACGTGATATCCGCATTATATTTGACCTGGTCCTGAATCATTCCTCGGATCAGCATCCGTGGTTTTTAGAAGCGAAAAAGGGGCGGGATAATCCCTGTCACAGTTTTTATATATGGCGGGACGGAGTCGAGGGGCAGCCGCCCAATGACATGGCCTCCACCTTCGGCGGCCCTGCCTGGGAATGGGTGCCGGAGCTTGGGCAGTATTATTTTCACCAGTTTGCCCCGCAGCAGCCGGATTTGAATTGGGAGAATCCGGATTTAAGGGAAGCGCTGTATAGGATGCTTAACTTCTGGATTGCTGAGGGAATAGGCGGATTCCGTCTGGATGTCATTGATTTGATCGGAAAAGACCCGGATCAGAAGGTTACCAGTAATGGACCGAAGCTTCATGACTATATTAAGGAAATGAATTTAAACACCTTCGGCGGAACGGATTTGGTAACGGTAGGGGAAACGTGGGGAGCAACGCCGGAACTCGGACGCCGGTACAGCAATCCGGCAGGGAATGAGTTCTCTATGGTGTTTCAGTTTGAGCATGTCCGCCTCGATCAGCAGCCGGGAGGAAAGAAGTGGGATTTGGCGCCGCTGGATTTCCGGAAGCTAAAGCAGGTGATTGCCAAGTGGCAGACAGAGCTTCATGATACCGGCTGGAACAGCTTGTTCTGGAATAACCACGACCTGCCGCGGATTGTATCACGATGGGGCAATGACCGGGAATACAGGGAGAAATCTGCCAAAATGCTGGCGACTGTGCTGTATGGACTGGAGGGTACGCCGTATATATATCAGGGAGAAGAGCTGGGCATGACGAATGCCCGCTATTCCATAGAGGATTATCGGGATATCGAACTGCTGAACCTGTATAAGGAACGGATTCAGGCGGGATACACGGAGCAGGAGGTAATGAGGTCCATTCATGCAAAAGGCCGTGACACTGCCAGAACTCCGATGCAGTGGGATAACAGCAGGAATGCCGGATTTACAAGAGGTGAACCATGGATTAAGGTGAATCCTGACTATACCGAGATTAATGCAGCGAGCCAGATCACGGATCCGCAGTCCGTATTCTGCTATTACCGCCGGTTGATTCAGCTGCGGAAGAAGAATGAGATTATCCGGTTTGGAGCGTTTCGCCTGCATCTGCCGGAGGATGAGGATTTGTTTGTATATTCACGTATGTGGCAGGGGCGGGAGATTTTCATTGCCTGCAATTTCCATGACAAAGAGCGGGAGTTTATCTGGGCAGATTACCTCTCTGAATCTTCGGAACTGCTGATAACAAATGAACTGGAGAATTTGGAAGCCAGAAGTATTAAACCTTATGAAGCGAGGATGTATCTGATATGATGAGTAGAAAAAATTGGTGGAAAGAAGCAGTTGTTTATCAAATTTATCCGAAAAGTTTTCAAGATTCGAATGATGATGGAATAGGAGATCTGCAGGGGATTATACAGCGCCTGGATTATATAAAAGAATTAGGCGCCGATGTGATCTGGCTGAATCCCATTTACCAGTCGCCTCAGGTAGATAATGGTTATGATATATCGGATTACCAGTCTGTCAATCCGGATTTTGGTTCATTGGAGGATTTTAAAGAGCTGTTGGAGGAAACACACAGGCGCAAAATGAAATTGATATTAGATATGGTGCTGAACCATACTTCCGATGAACATATCTGGTTTCAGGAATCAAGGAAATCGAAAGAGAACCCGTACCGTGATTTCTATATCTGGCGTCCTGCAAGAAACGGAAAGGAACCCAACAACTGGGGAAACTATTTTTATGAAGGAGAGGGATCTGCCTGGGAATGGGATGAACACACACAAGAATACTATCTGCATAACTATTCTAAAAAGATGCCGGATCTAAACTGGAATTGTCAGAAAATGCGGGAACAGATATATCAGATGCTGCGCTGGTGGTGTGACATGGGGGTTGATGGTTTTCGGCTTGATGCTGTCAACAGGCTGCAAAAGCCGGCGGGGCTTCCGGATTCCCATCGTCCGCCGGCACCGCCGATTGGGATTCATGGCTATGTTGTAGACAGAGAAATGTGTGCAAACCAGCCGGGGATTCATGAACTGTTAAAGAAATTGAATCAAGAGGTGTTTGGCAGGTATGATATCATGACTGTCGGAGAAACCGGAAATCTGAAGTCCGATATAGCGCTGGATTATGTAGGTGAAGAAAGTAAGGAAATTAATATGGTGTTTCATTTTGAAATTGCCAAGAATCCGTATCTTGTTACAGTGCCGGAGTTTAAAGAAATACAAAAGCGATGGGCAAAGGTAGTGGAAGACGGTGGATGGATTACTCAATACCTGACAAATCATGATTCACCAAGGCAGATTTCGCGGTTTGGCAATGACAAGGAATACCGGATGGAGTCCGGGAAAATGCTGGCAATGCTCATGCATACGCTTCCGGGAACCATTTATGTGTATCAGGGTGAGGAGATCGGAATGGTTAATGTAGATTTCCCATCTATTGAGTATTATGATGAAAAATATACGGTCGGGAAATATCACACCATGGTAGAAGCAGGGGAAGACCCTGTAAAAGCGCTGGATTCTCTGAAAATGATGAGCAGGGATAATGTGAGAACGCCCATGCAGTGGAATGACAGTAAAAATGCCGGATTTTCGAAGACGAAACCATGGCTGGCAGTAAATCCGAATTATAAACAGATTAATGTGGAAAAAGACATGTCAGATAAGGAGTCTGTGTATTATACTTATAAGACATTGATTGCTATGAGGAAGCGGCATCCTGTTATGGTATATGGTTCTTATACGCCCGTGATGGAAGAACAGGAAAATATAGTTGCCTATATCAGACAATATGAAGAAGAATCCTGGTTTATGATTTTTAATTTTCAGGAAAAATCTCAGAAGATTAAAATACCGGAAAGGCTGAGAAATGAAAAAATGAATCTGCTCATGAGTAATTATAATAAGAATGATCAGGAAATAATGAAACCGTATGAAGGAAGAATTTATATGCTGAGCTAGCATATGTATATAATTTATTACCCTGCTGCAGACAGGAAGTGAATTCAAAGTAATTCCTTACTGTCTGCAGCAGGGTAATTGGTTCTTGTAGAAGATGTTCTTCGGGAGGGAGATGTCCTGCTTGTAACAGAGCTGGACCGGTTAGGCCGGAATAAGCGGGATACTATGGAGCAGATCCGAAAACTACAGAGCAGGGATGTCAGGCTGATGGTATTGGAACTTCCTACAACCCTGATGGATCTGTCTAAGATGGACAACTCCATGGCATGCCTGATGATGGAAACGATCAATAACATGATGCTGGAGCTTTACGCCTCCATCAGCGAATCCGAAATTCAGAAGAAGGAGAAGCGCCAGCATGAAGGCATTGCCATGAAGAAGCTCCGTGGAGAATGGGATGACTATGGACGGCCGCCAGCAATCAAAGGAGAGGAATTTTTCTGAAGCTTACCAGAGAGTGACTGCGGGTGAGATCTCACAGGCAGAGCTGAAACGGGAGTTAGGATTATCTCACACTACTTTTTACCGCTATCGGAAAAAATATTTTGAAAAAAATGCAGAAATTTTCCAATCTCAGAGAAAATGACACTATTACTTATATGAAAGATAAATTTTAGAGGAGGTAATAGCGTTATGAGTGAAAAAAGAGAAGGAGCATTGTTCTATGATAAAGAAAGCGGACGGTATGATATCCGGTTCGGTCTGGATTCGTATTACGGCGGGCTGCACTGTGGGGACTGCTTTGACCTTGCCATGCATCCGGAGGAAGCTGCCAGTGGCGGGTTCTGTAGTTGGGATAATCTGTAGTTGATTTTCCTGGCCTGATTACATACAATATGATTATTAATTGCGAATGATAAACAGCCAGCAATCAAAATAATTTGCTAGGATTACAAGATAAGCAGGTGAGATAGATTGAGATATTATATTGCAGACCCACATTTCTTCCATGGGAACCTGAATACAAAGATGGATTACCGTGGATTTGCGGATGTGGAGGAAATGAATGCATATATGCTGCAGAGATGGAATGAAAAGGTACGGAAGAATGACGAGGTGGTGATTCTGGGTGACCTGTCATGGGGAAAGGCGGAAGAAACCAATGAACTGCTAGGGAAGCTGAATGGACGTCTCTACCTAATCCAGGGGAACCATGACCGGTTCCTGAAGAATAAGGATTATAATGCCAGCCGTTTTGTGTGGATCAAACCTTATGAGGAACTGCAGGATAACAAACGGAAGGTCATTCTCTGCCTCTATCCTATCATATGTTATAACGGGCAGTATCGTCTGGACGGAAATGGGAATCCTAAAGTATATATGCTTTATGGCCATGTGCATGATACCTATGACCAGCGGCTGATTGAACAATTCCAGGAAATAACAAGGGGCAGTATCCGTAAAAATCCGGACGGGGAGAAACGGGCAATTCCGTCGAATATGATTAATTGTTTCTGCATGTATTCGGACTATACCCCACTCACGCTGGATGAATGGATACTCTGCGACAGGAAAAGGAGAGAAAAATTATGTGCGGACGGTTCTATGTAGATGAGGGGACAGCCAAAGAGATTGAACGGGTGATCCGCGGCGTAGATCTGCGGATACAGAAAATGCGTACAGGGGATATTTACCCCTCCCAGCCTGCCGGTATTCTGACTTGCCACAGCCGGCAGAAAAATCCGTTATCGGCAGGTTCTGCAGCGGAAAATTCATCGGCATTGGAACTGAATGAAATGCACTGGGGATTCCTGCAGTATCAGAAAAAAGGACTGCTGATTAATGCCAGAGCAGAGACGGCACTGGAACGGAGGACATTTCGTGAAAGCGTATTGCACAGGCGCTGCGTGATTCCGGCCAGGCATTTTTATGAGTGGGATTCAGATAAGAATAAGGTGATATTTTTCAGAGAAGACAGGCCGGTTTTATTTATGGCAGGATTCTATAACCGGTTTCAGGATGGGGCGCGTTTTATTATTCTTACGACAGAGGCGAACGCTTCTGTAGGTCCTGTTCATAATCGTATGCCGCTGGTTTTGGATGAGGGTGAATTGGAGGACTGGGTTTATGATGACAAATTTACGGAGTATGCGCTTCATAAGACTCCGCCAGAGCTTTGGCGGGAACAGGAATATGAGCAGCAGAGCTTGTTCCTGACATGAAAAAACCATCTGGTGATTATGGTAATCTTATCACCAGATGGCACAGAAATTCAGTCTATTTAGTTACCCTGCTGTTTCTTTTTTTATCACTGATACCCCGGTTTAAAATAGTTCTTGCTTCTGTTTGAATCAATGGTCCTCTCATCATAGCACCTTTTCTACGCTCCGCTTCGGTCCGCGCAGTGCAGAGGTCCACTGGACCTCTTGCGCCCTTTCTGCACGTTTTCATACTTTCGTGCGATTTCACGGATCACATCACTTGAAAGCTCTAGGATTGAACTGATTGTATATGGTGCGAAAAAGGAAGAAGGTACTAAAATCCAAACATTTTCCTTATTTCGGCATCGGAAGGTTCGGTTTCTTCGTGTTCATATTTTTCGGCAGTATAGTCTCCAGAACCACCGTTATCAAACTGTTCTAAAAATTTGAGGGTTCCAGTAACGCCTAATGCAGTTTTTAAAGCATTTATTCCATTTTTTCGTAATTCTGTGGTATTTGTAACATTTAACCTTGTTGCTATCATTAATATAACACCTCCAACAACCATTCATTAGGATTCATAACCTTTGTATAAGTCGTAATCCGCTGACAGTTATTCAAAAATTTTTTATCTGTGGTTAACAATACATACAAAAAAGTAACCGCCCCTCGACCAAAGGTATACGGTTACTTTTTTGTAACTAAATAAATTTGGATCAACCGTCTATCGGTAGTACTCTTTTCTCTTCTTAATTTTAGCAAAGAGATATATAATTGTCAAATTTTTCTTTAAAAGTTTTGTCTGATAATCTATGAAAACTTGAAATCACAATTTGTGATTTCAAGTTTGGAGGATGATAATGGATATGGTGGGCGTAGGAAACTGCCGTTTGTTTTTACAGAACAAGGAATTGCAATGCTTTCTGCGGTTTTGCGTAGTGATGTTGCTATCCGAGTAAGCATTAGGATTATGGACACTTTTGTGGAGATGCGGAAGTATATGGCAAATACCTCTTTGCTGTATGAGCGATTAAATGCAATGGAGGTTCGCCAGATAAATTACCAGACGGAAACTGACGAGCGTTTTGAAAGAGTCTTTGCGTACATATCCGAGCATGAGGAATCCAGTCAAAAAGTATTTTTTGACGGACAGATTTACGATGCATTCAGTCTGATCGTAAGTCTAATTCAAAAATCAGAGAAAGAAATCACTCTGATAGACGGATATGTGGATGTTGGAACATTGAATCTGCTTTCAAAGAAAAAGTCTGATGTTGCAGTAACTATTTATACGCAGAAGCAGACGAAGCTAACGAAAGCTGATGTTAAGAATTTCAATGCACAGTACCCGACATTGAAAATAAAATATACCAAAGTATTCCATAACAGGTTTTTGATTCTTGACCGAGCGACAGCCTATCATGTAGGAGCGTCTTTGAAAGATGCAGGAAAAAAGTGTTTTGGAATCAATCTAATTCAAGATGCAGGCATCATCAAAGACATCCTGCAAAGGTTGGAACTGGAAACGGAGAAATAAGAAGTTCTTTGAGGTCACAATTTGTGACCTTAGAAAAATGCAAAGAAGAATGAGAAGCCCTTTGAAGTTGTAAATTGCGACCTTAGAAAAAATGCAAACAGCTTAAATTATTCTGGGATTTGTTGTGAAATGCAGGTATCAATCGGGAAAGATTTTACAGCGTAACATTTCCCTAAATGCAAGCCCCTTGCTAATCGCCTGCTAAAAGGAGCATCTAAAACGTCTTAAAATCAGCAGTCACAGGTCGACAAAGGCAAATGATGATACCCAAGAATTAAGCATTGAATCAGCAAAGTCCTACTTTCTATGACTTGCTCAAAAAGAAATCATTTAAGACCGTAAAGGTCGGGATGTATCTGCAAATTTACAAGAGAAAACAGAAGCTTTGTCACAAATAGAGGTAGAAATACCCGCCATAGAAATTGTGCAGCCTGCCATAGAAAAACTGATATATATAATTCGTGATAAACAGGTTATGGTAGACAGTGATTTAGCAATGCTTTATCAAGTCGAAACAGGAGCATTAAACAGAGCTGTAAAAAGAAATATAAAGAGATTTCCAGAAGATTTTAGATTTCAACTAACCGCAGAGGAATATAAGAACTTGAAATGTCAATCTGGCATTTCAAGTTTGAACAAATAAAAAAGAGCCATTAAGTGACCGCAGGGTGCGGCTATCCTAATGACTCTGATTTCCAAACTTAAACTCGCGTGTGCTCTGGAAGAACGGTCCAGACTCCCAATGTGGGATAACACAAAAACTTAAATACATGATTATAATAATACAAGATATAGCGCGTATCGCTATCAAAAAAACACAATATATAATATTCCGAATTCAAGAAGTGAATTTATATGCCACAAATTTTGAACTTTTCTAAAATTGTGGCATAATATGTGTAGGAGGGATTTTATGTATATAAAAAGAGAAAAATATCTTCAGAAAATTCGCCCTTTTTATAATGTTGATTTGATAAAAGTATTAACTGGTGTACTGACCGCATTATATTCCAGCAAACCTCCTTGTCTAATTTTCCATTGGACTGCGTTGGCTTCAATCGACGATTAGGTCATAAGGAATCCTCCCGCAAGCGGGTCCCTCCTTGTGACAACAGCTACCGGCTACGCCTCATTCAGCCGCCTTGCCGATGAAAAATTATCCTGCGGAGTTTCATTGGATATAATGCGGCCAGCACACTAGTGTCAGGCGCTGTGGAAAATCAATTCTTTTAAAGCAGATAGAGCAGGAATTTCTTGAAAAAGAAGTAATTTAAAGCTACTGTCAGGGAAAATGGCCACACTTTTAGTTGGAAGATGCGTGCAGTTTAGGATCATGCCATTTTCATTTTTGGAAGCTTATGATTTAATGAAATTAAACAGAAAAGATGTGGTGCAGGATGAATTTATATTTGACTATATTAATTGGGGAGGCTTCCCATTAAGGTTTTCGTTTACACAAGAAAGAGAGGTAAAAACATATATGGCAAATGCAGGTAATGATTCCCCTAAGCATGCTTCCTGTTGGTTTATCTAAGGAGATAGGGGCAACAAAATTTTCTGGTGATGAATTGAGATTTTGGGGTGAGAATTATCAGATTAAATATAAACTTACGAAATTGTAAGACTATTGTAAGGGAATCGTAAGCTATACCTGATATTATATTACTAAAGATATCCTGATAGACGGCATGGCTGTCTGGATTAGAAGGTAACTTCAAAAACTGCCCCCATCAAAGAATATATTTTTGTTTAAGTATATAATGTATTGTGCTTTAAAAGTATATAACAAAATGGGGGATGGTTTTTGAAAAGGAAATCCAGAAGTTTTATGTGAGATGGATTTTAAGGCCTAAGTATACGGGGAGGAAAGAAAATGAAAAAAAGAATTATGTTGGCAGCCTTATGTTTGAGCTTGAGCCTTGGTTCTACCCCGCTTGCTGCAATGACATCAAGCACAGATACAGCTGGCGTACAGCGGGTACAAGAATATGTGAATTACGGTAACCGTGGTTCATACAGACTTTATGAGACAGCTGGTTATTGGGTCGATGTTGGGACGGCCGATTGTAAAAAACTTCAGTCAGGGATAGATATAATTAGGGAAAGACCAATTTATGGTGAGTATAGGTGTAGTTCATGTGGCTTTTTTCAGCCGGTAGGGACAACAAGGACAGAACGCACGGTGGTATGCAGCCATTAGGGTTCTATAAATATTTGTATCTATAAGATAGTTTATAGCTTCAATGATTGCTGCGAATCCCATAAAATCAGCAAATATGTGAAGCTTTTCTTGAATTGTTATAGGACACACGAAGGGATATGCTTAAAATACATGTTTGTAAGGTATAGTAAGAAATATCTTCAGCTGTACAGTTAGATCATTAAAAGGTCATCCAACCTTTTATCTATTTGCATAATTTGAGCCAAGGACGATGTATTTGACCAAAGAAATGAGGTGTTTTATATGCTAAAAAGACTTAATAAACTATTTATATTTCTATTGATACTTATTTTGCTTGTATCGTGTAGTGAAAATCAACCGTCTGATTCAATGGCTGAGAAAATCATTCGAGACTTCTGGCAAGGACAGTATGAATATACAAAGACCAGCTATCTCGGTAAAAATCCCAAAATTATCACGGAGGAAATGGAAGGTAAATTAATATCTGATCCTTATCAACAGTATGAACGGGCGGTGAATGTTTCGGAAACAGAGGGAATTACCGAGCAATATTGGTATATTCAGGACGGCAAGGTTGTACATAATGTAAAAATGTCTGTAGGGGATACACCAGATCAGTGCTTGTCTCATGAGTCAGATGTAAAGGGAAGTGCTCTTTATATAAAAGATGATTTATCATTTAATCTTGACAGGAAGGAAAGCATTTCAGGAAGAGATGTATATATATATCGGGCACAATATGAAGATGAACTACATATCGATTATTCTTATTTACCAGAAAAGGAAGTAAGCGACATTACAGAGATTAGCGTTCCATATACAACAGAAGTTGAATATTATATTGATTTTTCAAAAAAAGAAGTATTACGAATACGGATTGATGGAACTGGCTCTGCCAGAGCGGGAGCAATCGCTAATCTCATGTATTCGGGAATGTCTCAGGAGGAGGCGGAAAAGAAAATACAGGAAAAAGAAACCGTAGAACCTTATGAGGTCATAATAGAAATTAAAGCTTATAATGAAAAAATCAAAATAGAAGTTCCGCAATATAAAACAAATTGATGAAATCTAGCGAAAGCGGGGGGATGGGCTGAGCATACCGGTAACAAAACACGAGTTATAACACAGGAAACAGGAAATAACGGGATAGCTGTCTTGACACTGGCTTAAGGTATGCCTTCGCCAAATGATCTGCCAACGTCTTCAGGTCCATATTCCTATATGCACGATGGTGCAATTACATTTATGGATCACTACGATTTAGATGTGATTGTGATAAGGGCATATGATCGAACAATATTTGCTGATGGAGTATGTTACAGTTCACACGGTGTCGTGCACTTGCTGCACGGCATCCGGCCAATTCAGTGATGGGGCGTGCATCCAGCCCCTCGCCGGGAGGCGACTTTTCAATGGGCTGGATGCCGTTACTGTGAGCACCCGGCCAGGGTGTGAACAGTAACACTCACGCTCCGTTTCCGTTGGAAAAAACAGGCATCATTGCAAAGAAATCTGGGAACAGGTATAATTGAGGTATTGAATGCGGCGGTTGGAGTAATTGTGGTATTTATATCATGGAAAATGGTCAGGAGGATAGGTTGGATTATGAGCAGACGTGGATATACTCCAGAGGACGAAAAACAGTTTACCGGGAATCAGCTGATGATTTTAAAGAAAGCGGCAGGGGAAGTGCAGTTCCTTTTAGACCGGGGATATGACGTAAAACCCGTGACGACATTTGTGGGAAATCATTATATGCTTTCCGAACGGCAGCGCCTGGCGCTGGCAAGATCCATTTCTCCTGCAGAATGGATTAAAAAGCGTAACAGCAAGGAATTACTGCAAAAAGAGGAAAAATCTTTTCCAGAAATCGTCCATATCGATGGCTTCAATACGGTGATCACTTTGGAGGTAGCATTGCCGGGTTCACCAATCTTCGCTTACAGGGATGGAGCGGTATGGAAGATCCAATTATAAACAGGATTTTGGAGCAGGGCAGAAAGGATATTTATAATATGGGAGATGTCAGGATATGAAAAAGATTTGGAAAAAGAAGAAAGTGGTCTTTCCGGCGGTAATCGGAGTTTTGCTGTTTCTTACAGGATTTTGGTATGTAAATGACTATTATCACAGTGATGGGAATGTACAGGAAGATATGAAAATTAATGATATCGTATCCGTGGAAGAATTCCAGGACGGGCTGTATTTAGACGGGCCGGGAGAAGATACGGCATTGATATTTTACCCAGGGGCTAAAGTGGAATATACGGCGTATCTCCCTCTGCTGGATAAGCTGGCTGGGCAGGGGAGCGATTGTTTTCTGGTGAAAATGCCGTGTAATCTGGCATTCCTTGGGCAGAATAAGGCCGAAAAGATCATGGATTCTTATGATTATGAGCACTGGTATCTGGCGGGACATTCCCTGGGCGGGGCAATGGCAGCGTCCTATGCCTCCGGGCATTTAGAAGTACTGGATGGTTTGGCACTTCTGGCTGCATATCCGACAAAAAGCCTGAAGACAGATGATTTTTCTGTAGTGTCGGTCTATGGGAGCGAAGACGGAGTCCTGAATATGGAAAAAGTGAAAGCCGGTGTTTCATTCATGCCCCCGGATTATACGGAAGTCTGCATAGAAGGCGGTAATCACGCACAGTTTGGAAATTATGGGAAACAAAAAGGGGATAGGGAAGCTGATATCAGCCGGGAAGAACAGCAGGAGCAGACAGCGGCGGCTATCCTGCAGATGATAGGAAATCATAAGGATCAGACGCAGGAGGATGTGGAGATGGACTATGAGCAGAAGAATCTGCAGAAGGAGCTATTGTTTCCTTTAAAGGCATGGTAAAGTATCTGGAATGGGAAAATGCAGGGATCGTTTCTGCAAAAGCCTGTTATGTACTTGATGATATCATAAATTCTGGATATCCGAAGCAGGCGTATGAATTAGGAAAGAGTTTATAGGCATTTGGATCGTTGGTTTTTAAAAACAAATAACGGGGCGTATTTATAGTCAGCCTGATCAAAAAGATCAATCAGAATCTGGAGGAAGGATCAACATGGATTTAAAGGAAGCTATGTGCCAACGGCATATGGTCCGGAATTATTTTATCATGGCCGGACTGACGCTGTATGCGCAGACTCTGGGGCTGAATACATGGTGAAAAGGCATTTATTTTGTATGCAGGTGTTTATCTGATATTTGGGATAGCCGCTATGACAATTTCTATGATCATTCATAGGAAAATACAAAGGTAACGTCTGATCTATTTTCTGTAAAGGTTGATGTTTATATGAAAAATATGTTTGGAAACAAAAAGGTAAGTTCGGCAAGCATTATTGGGGGAGATGATAAACCGACAGCTTTTTTATAGCGGGAGGGAAATATTGATGAAAGAGTATATAACAAAACGGGTACATGAACTGTACTGGAAAGAAGATATCAATTGTGCAGGGACATCACTTGTCTGTTTGAGCGAATTATTTGAAATTGCCATCGAGCCGCAGACAAGCTGGTCTGCGGTTGGATTGCATGGCGCGGGTGGATATCGGGCACAATGCGGTTTAGTGGAAGGTACGCTTATGTTCATAGGAATATATCTTCATACGATAGGAAAAACAGAAGATGAAATTGTATCGGCCTGTTATGATTTTGCCTCTGCCTTTGACAAAAAATTTGGTTCATTAAGATGTTTTGAACTGCGCCCTACGGGTTTTTCGGAGAGCGATCCACCCCATATGTGTGAAAATCTGACTTGTAATGGAATCGAATTTGCATATCAATATATTTTGGAAATCACGAAAAAATAAAGAAAATCTAAAGTGAGGACGTTATGAAGAAAGCAGCTCTGATACTGAGTATAATATTTATCATTTTAACCTTTGCCGGTGCAGGATATGTTTTATATCATGGAGGGAATGTAAATGCGGGATTTGCTGCTGTTCCGATGGTATTTGCCCTTGTCTGTACCGCCTTTTACAGAAATAAAAAGTGACAATTTTATGTTTCCGATAATCTCAATAAAGGAGTCAATTATGACAGAATGTATCATTGTGGGGATCGGAGGATTTATTGGAGCGGTCTGCAGATATCTGATCGGTCTGATCCCACTAAAAGAAGGATGTGTATTTCCAATAAAAACCTTTATCATAAATGCGGCAGGCTGTTTTCTCATCGGCATGATAGCGGCGTTGGCCGTGAAAACAAACTGGCTGAATCCCAAAGCCGTACTGTTCCTGAAAGTTGGGATCTGCGGAGGATTTACGACATTTTCATCTTTTGCACTGGAAACAGGCGGTTTAATAGAAGATGGGAGAATGAATATCGCAGTGCTTTATGCGGTATTGAGTGTGGCGGCCGGAGTCATCGCGGTATTTGCAGGACAGGGAATTATCAAAAAGATATGATAAAACACCAGGGTCACATAATATATTGGGCAGATGCGGTCACTTTCCGGCAGCCTTGTTATTCGGACAGCACAGTAAATGTATCATCCTGTCCGGAATAGATGTCAGTCGATCACCTTCACAGATGTAATCGTGGGCTGGTCGTCTTTCTCTACGGTTCCATTGCTATCCTGGACAGGCGTATCCTCGCAGATGCTGTCCACGATCTCCATCCCTTCCGTTACATGCCCAAATCCAGCATAATTTCCGTCCAGGAACAGGCTGTCCTCATGGACAATGAAAAACTGCGAAGACGCGCTGTCAGGATCTTTGGATCTTGCCATGGAGATCACGCCCCGCACATGGGAAATATCATTCTCCACGCCGTTTTCGGAAAATTCCCCTTTGATCGTCTGATCAGAACCGCCGGTTCCATTTCCCTTAGGATCCCCGCCTTGGATCATAAAGCCGCTGATGATCCGGTGGAAGGTCAGGCCGTCATAGAACCCTTCCCTGGCAAGCCGAATGAAGTTGGTGACACTGACCGGTGCGGTATCCGCATCCAACTCCAGCACGATAGTGCCGTAATCCTGAACTTCAATCTCAACATGATGAAGCCCTTCCAGATAGTCTTCCTCCTTTTCTGAGGCTGAGCTGTTTTCGCTTTCCGTAAGTTCTGTTCCGCTTGTATCCGTCTGCGCGGTATCTTCTTTTTTTGCTCCGCATCCTGTGAGAACGGCGGAAAAGAGAGTGGCACATAACAAGTATGTGAATAATTTTTTCATGGTCGTACCTCCGATTTTTTACAAAGTTGATATATGGCTCTTCACGACACAATGCGCGGCCGGAAGGACCGTGAATCGTAGTGCCCCGTCCGGGAGTGAACCAGTAACATATTACCATAAGCGGGGCGGGATTACAAATTCAATTTTCTGGCGAAAATGGAAGATAAGTGATATAATGGTTACTGTTCACACCCAATGTCATTAACTTAAAGGAAAATTACCATTAAATGCATAGGAGGTGCCAAAACAACAGTTAACTTAAGGGAAATCCGAGAAAAAATTAGGAGAAAATGCTGTCAGACAAGATGAAAAATGGAACATAGGGGATTTAAAAACAGATTCTTACGGATTGAATTTGATGGGAAGGCATGACGATAAGACGAATGTGCCCATTTTTGAAAAAATGGTTGAATCCGCCTGGAGAAGTCGTATACTTAAGATGTTAGCTTTCCTTTTCGTTTAATTACGATAGCAAAAGCTGATTGGCAGTTTAAATCTTTGCTGGCGTGTGAAGGTTCTGCCCGGTCTGATCGGCTCAATATTTTGGGCGATCAGACCTTCCACATCCATGATCTTTTTCCTGTTATGGATCCGCAAAAAATTTCTGCAGATTTTAAACCCTTCTGAAAAATTCGCCTGATATCTATATTTGGTATTCCGGTTCTCAATCTCTACGTTCTGGATGATCTCAGAAGAAAAGTTATGGAGGATTGCCCTTGCCCAGACCTCCTGAACGATATAGTCATATTTTTTCGAATGGAATGCTTTGAGACAGAGGGGATATTTTAAATCCCGAAAGGAATTTTCCTCATTCCATCGAAGGTGGTAGAGATCTTTAAAATCTTCGATATCAAACTCAAGATCCGGAAGGTTTGTAATGATATTTTCAAAACATCCTTCTGAGATTTCAAACCGAACGACCCGGAGTGAGATCTCGTATTCGGTTTGCTTGTCCGTAAGGAAATCCATAGCGACATTTTTACAGACATGTCTGTAATCATCGGCTCTGTCAGGCTGCAGCCGTTTGCGTTTTGCCTGCAATCTGCTGAGAATACGATCAACGCGGCAATCCAGTTCCCTGACATCGTCAAGTGGATAGCCAAGGATTCCCTTCGTTTTTTTGGGGTCACATCGGATGAGAAAGTATTGTCCGTTTTCGATCACATGGGCATAGCTATTATAGGAGGCATAGCCCATGTCGGCAAAATAAACTGTTTTAGGGCCGGCCGAGCCTGCGGAATCGACCATATGGCAGAAAGCGGCAAATTCATTACGTTTTCGTCCAGGCTGTATGACAAGGTCAGTAAATCTTCGATCAAGAATCGAATAAAAAGCATTGATATGGATTTGGTTGAATCCCCTAGTGGATTTCCCGTTAGGTCCAAAAAAAGTATCCGGATCGTTCGGGTTTCTAAAAATATCACACCCGGAGCCATCACAGGCAATGAACTGGTATTTTCCGTTGTAAAGGTTCTTTTTGAGCTTTCTGTTAAAAGCAAAGAGGAGATTCCTGAGGGCATCCTGTCGGAGCTTGCTCCTCTGTTTGCAAAAAGCAGCTTTAGAGGGAGTAGAAATGTCACGATCAAAGTAATGGTAAAGTTCTTCTTTAATGCACTCAGCCTCCATGGTGAGAAAGAGAATGAGGAAATCCTGAAAGCCCAATTTTCTATTCCGAGTGAAATCCCTGCCCGGATGTTTGGCATAAAGATGAGGGTTGTCAGCGAGTTCATGGATGGAAGCGAATAAGATCGCTTTTACAGAAGATGAATATTTCATAATGTACCTCCTTAATCAGTTGAAAAGTGAACAATTCTTCCTGATTAATAGGCTTTTTTCTGATTTTATCAGAAAAAAGCCGCACATTTTGAAAGGTTTGTCAATAGTTTTTTAGAAAAAGCTAAAAAAGATTATAAAGATTTGAGTTAGGGGTAAAAAAGAAGATTTCTGCGTATAGTACAGAAATCTTCCTTAAGTAAATGACATTGGTTCACACCCTTTGGGTGCTCACAGCAATGAATCCGGCCTATTGAAAGTTGCCTTACGGCAAGAGTCCGGATTCCAGCCCCGGTACTGTACTGTCTGTGACCGTGCAGCGTAGTGCACGGTCCAGGAGTGAACAGTCACATATAATGGTTACAGTTCACACGGCGTCGTGTACCCTGTGAACAGTCACAATAGGAATGAAAAGGTGTGTAGATTATGAATAAAAAAGATCAGATGAATCAGGAAGATGCAGTATTCGTTGAAAAAACATCAGACATGGCAGAACAGGAACACATGGAAAATCTGGCGTGGGAGGAAATCAGCACGGAACATATCGTGCAGGATGAATGGATCGACTTTAGAAAATCCGCCTACCGATTCCCGGATGGAACCGTATTTGAGCCGTATTACAGCTACAGCCGCAGAGATTATGTGGTCATTGCGGCATCGGATGAGGAGGGAAGATATTTGTGCGTCCGGCAGTTCCGCCAGGGAATCGGGGAAGTGACGACGGAATTTCCGGCCGGGGGCATTGAACGGAAGGACGGCCGGGAGTATGGCTTCCGTCAGGGCTCTGACCTGTCGGAGGACGCGCTGGCAGCAGCAAAAAGGGAACTGCTGGAAGAGACAGGTTACGCATCGGACAACTGGAAGCACCTGCTCACCATACCCTCAAATGCCACGCTTGCAGATAATTACGCATATATCTTTATGGCGGAAAACTGCCGGAAATATGGAGAACAGAAGTTGGATGAGACGGAATTTCTAAATGTCAGAAAATATACCCCGGATGAGATCGAGGGACTGATCAGCCGGGGCGATTTCCAGCAGGCGGTTCATGTCATGGCGTGGCTTTTGGCCCGCAGGAAATAAGAAAATTTTCTTAACAGAAGCCCGCTCCTGGACGATACTTAATATAAGTAGTGTTAAAATAGTACCCATAGCAGGAAACAGAACCGGAAAGGGGCAAAAATATGTATTTGAATATACAGTCAGGCGGGATCAAAAAAGGCAGCACCTGGAATAAGGTGCAGATGGCGGCGCATTCCATGAACCGGAAAGCTATGCGGGATACACAGTCCGTAAAAGGGAAGGACGGAAAGGACCGCAGGAACGACAAGGTACAGATCACTCAGGAAAACCGGATGCAGGGCCGCTTGGATTTTCTGATGGAGCGCAAGCAGGAACTGATCGAAAGGAAGAATGAGCTGATGGCAAGCAACAGTGACTGGGATTCGATCAAGGCTATGGTCGCTCTTTATGAGGAACAGATCAGCAATGTGGAAACGGAGATCTCTCAGACACTGAAGGAGATGGTGGAAGAGCAGCTGGAGAAGGCAGAGGAAGAGAAGAAGGACGGGAAGGATCCGGAGACCAAGGAGGAACAGCAGATCCGGTATCTGAACAATATCAGCAATGCTTCTATGGATTATGAACAGGTCAGCCAGGTCCACAAGGCCCATGACCAGAAGGAAAGGGACGCAAGCGTGATCTCCATGGAGGTGAAGCTGGATGATAGCAGAGGCGGAGCCAGCAAGGGCAAGAGAGAACATCTCGGCGAAGTATTGAGCGAGGCCGACCAGCTTTACAAAAAAGCCATGAAAGGATATGTGCATCTGAACAAGTCTCTGGCTGAAGAGGAAGAAGAGAATATGGAAGAGCAGGAAAAGCTGAAATCCGAGGAAGAACAGGAGAATGGTACTGTCTCCGGACCGGCAGGTGAGAATGAAGATCTGGAGGACGGAGAGTAAGAGCTGCGGGGTACGCTTTTAACAGGTGTAACATCTATATTTTTCAGACAGTCAGTATGGTGACCGGCTTAAGGCGACATGAAAGGAAGAAGGAACAGCAGGGTTTGGTTTATGCGGCGCAGCTCGTTATAAGGGCTGCGCTGCCTTTTTCTGATATTCTTGCCCTTTCCTTCCTGAATAAGACAACTTTGAAGCAGCAAAGAAACTTACAGGAAACCTTACTTATACACCTGCGGCAGAAAATGCGACCGATTACACATACAATCTGTTCACCGCCGAGTATCATAAGAAGGTTATTCAATCTATAACAGAATTTTATGTTTGAGGAGTTTCAAACTGCATCATACAGTACCTTTCAGCCAACTGTATAAATTCATCTGCCACAGTAATCTGCCTCTCGGATTCTTCACGGCTGGCAATATAGAAATCATCATAATCACTGGCATGGCGGATTTCTTCAGCTTCGCCGATTTTCCTCCCCATTTCTCTGGGAAAAATCTCAGTTTTAACATAGTCCTTGTTAAAATTTCCGATTGCATCTTTATGGCGTTTATAAGCCTTTCCATTCAACGCATGAATAGCATTGATGGCGTGAAAAATGGCATAGTAAGCTCGATTATTCGCTCCCTTATATTCCTCCGCCGACAAAAGTATACCTGCAGATTTTAAGTCAGCTTTGGCAGTCTGAAGCCGATAGAGCACAAGGTTTTTTCTTGTTCCAATATCCTCTTTATGCTGCTCCATACAAAACCACTCCTTCTTTATTAATATTTGCATAAAGCGGATAATTAACTACCCATTTTCTAAAATGCTCTTCACTCTTGACAATAGGCTTTATATCAAGATCATTGTCAAGATTAAAATCATAGGTCATATAAGAAAGTTGCTGGCTGTATGCCTTTAAGTCCATATCAGACATATCAAGCAATATCATAATATCTACATCTGAATCAGGCCTGAAATCTCCTCTGGCATAAGAACCAAATAAAATCACTTTACGCAAATGCGTACCGTATATCTTTTTGATTTCTGTAATGTACTGTTCTATCAAGCTTTGCATTGTCTGTAGCATGGCCATACCTCCTAGCAATCACTTACTTACATTATACTCTCTAATCTGCCTTTACACAACCGGATTTTTCGGTATCCGCTTTAGCACATGGCGATATGGTTACTGTTCACACCCTTTGGGTACTCCAGTAACAGAGTGGATTTTATTGGATATAATGCAGGAAAAATATGGATGTCAGATGAAAGAAAGTATGCTATACTGAAGAAAATGGCCGTCCAGAAAATTTGAGAGGAAGGCAATGAAGGGGAGGCACAGGGATATGATCAACAGGGAGGATATGCTGGAGCTGACGCGGCGGATGACGCCTGCGCGGACATCCATCACAAGGATCGCGGGCTGCTACGTGGACCGGGACGGGGATTTTGACGGCAGCTTCAACACGAATTTTCTGAAACTTTCCGGAGCGGATAAAGCAAAAAATCTGAAGCTTGCAAAGGCAGTCCCCTTTTCCGATACCAATGAAAAGCTGAAAAAATACGAGTTTTCTTCAAATGCGCAGAAACCGGGAAGCATGTGGCAGCTGCTGATGGCACTCAAGGAATGCGGCTTAAAAAATGATGCTCTTCTGGATACATTTTATGATGTTGTCATGGAACGCTACCATGCGGATTCGGAGTATGCGGTCCTGGTATTCCATGACCGCTATGATATTCCGGCAAAGGCGTCGGATAAGGAAAGGCTGTGGGAGTCGGAGGAGGTTTTCGAATATCTGATCTGTGTGGTCTGCCCGCTTGCGGGTGAATACGAGCCGGGGGAACCAGAATGCGGATTTTTATTTCCGGCATTTACGGAACGAAGCGGAGACCTGAACCATGTGAACGTTTTCCAGAAGAATCCAGACAGGCCGCATATGGAAATGGTAAGGGAGATTCTTGGGGCGGAGTGAAAAAAGACACGATAAAAGGAAATTTAAAGGAGGAACAAGATGGATCTGACAAAATTTACATGGACAAGAGAACCGGAAAAATACGAAATAAACCAGGATACAATTGAGATCATCACAAAACCGCATACGGATCTGTGGCAGAGGACCTATTATCATTTTCAGAATGATAACGCTCCGGTCCTGCAGATGGAAACGGAGGACGAATATTTCAGCTTTACTGTGAAAACGGAATTTGGTGACAGCCATCACAGATTCGACCAGTGCGGCATCGTGATGTACCTGGACAGCGAGAACTGGCTGAAGGGCTCGATTGAATATGAAAATGAAGAATACCAGCATTTGGGGAGCGTAGTGACCAATAACGGATACTCGGACTGGGCCACAACAGCGATCGGCGCTTCTGTAAAAACCATGTGGTATCGCTTCAGCAGGCGGGAGGATGATTACTGTATCGAATGTTCAGCGGACGGGACCGCATTCAGCCAGATGCGGGTCTGCCATATGCACAAAGGAAAGGGGAAGATCCGGTTCGGCATCTATGCGTGTTCGCCGGAGGACTCTTCCTTTAGAGCGGTATTTTCCAATATGCAGCTCACGGAATGCCGGTGGAAGGCGCATGACGGGCAGCAGCCGGATGAGTGAGCAGGCAGGATCGTACTGCGCGCATAAGAAAAACAGCGGATGCCGCAGCTGTACTTCTGCGTGAATGTGTGTTAGGATACACTCTCGCGCCGAAGCACAGCTGTCCGTCACTGCCTGTCGCCTTTGACCGTCAGGATCGAGGCCGCGACGATCAGAAAACATCCGGTTATGGTACGGATATTTAGAGCTTCAGAAAAAATGACCGTTCCGGCAATCACGCTGACTACAGGTTCCAGCATGTTCAGCATGGAAGAGGTAGACGCGCCCAGGGTACGGATCCCGTAGGTAAGCATTTTCAATGCAAATACGGTGCAGACCAGGGAAATGACCAGCAGGCATCCCATCGCCGTTATGGAAGGAGGAAGCTGCAAGGTCCCTGCCAGAACACTTTTTCCTCCAAAAATAACAGAAGAAAATAAGCATACAAAGAAAATGACCTCCATAGAGGGCATCGCCGAAAAACTGCTTTTGCGTCCCGCAATGATAAAGGCAGCATAAGTGACGGCGGACAAAAGCGCAAAGGCGGCTCCTTTGGGTGAGAGTCCCTGAGAAAAATCTGCTAATAAAAAAATTCCGGCAATCGCGATCAGGATGACCGCTGCTTTAAACAGCGTCATTTTTTCTTTATAAAAAAGTGCCATCACAAACAGAATGACCAATGGGTACGCAAAATGGAACATCGTTGCGAGTCCCACAGGGATATACTGATAGGATACGGTCAGCAGGTTTATAGTCAATCCAAATCCCAGGATCCCAAATACCAGCAGATGGAAGAATTGCTTTCTGCTGACGGACATCTTACAAGCTGCCCTCCACAAAAAAACAGCAGAAAACAGCGTGGAAAGTATAAAACGATAAAATACAACACTGTCCGCTTTCATTCCTTCATTCAAAGCAGTTTTCGTAAAAATGGGCATAATTCCATAAGCAACAGAAGCTGCTATGACAGCGATCACCCCTTTGAAAAATTTTGACGGATCAGATACTGCAGAATGTTTGACTGCATGAACATCGTCTTTATCTGTCATACTATCGTACATGAAAAAAACTCCTTTACTAAATGTATAACCGTAGTATAAGATATAAACCCGCTGGTTTCAATATTGAAATCAATAAAATCAATTTGCGGAGAGAGCGAAGATGAGTGTGAAAAAAATATTAGTCGTGGAAGATGACCTGGCCTTGAGCGCAGGTCTGTGTTTTGAACTGGATACAAATGGTCATCTGACCGTAGCGGCTTATGGCTGCCAGAAGGCGCGGTATTTTTTAGAAAACGAACATTTTGACCTTGTGATCCTGGATGTGAACCTTCCGGATGGAAATGGATTTGACCTCTGCGGCGAGATTAAGGCGGCGAGGCCGGAACTGCCGGTCATCTTCCTGACAGCGAATGACCTGGAGGAGGATGTGCTGAACGGATTTGACCTTGGAGCGGACGATTACATCACCAAGCCGTTCCATACCCAGATTTTGATGCGGCGGGTGGAGGTCGCGCTGCGCCGGGGAAATTCCGGCGCAAAGGCTGTGGAGGAGGGCTATGACGACGGTTTCCTGCGGCTGGATTTCCAGGCGCTGACGGCTGTACGAAACGGGGAAAAACTGAATATCACCCCCAATGAATACAAGCTGCTGCGGCTTTTGACAGCCAATGCGGGAAATATCGTAACACGGCAGATCCTGCTGGAAAAGCTTTGGGACTGCGATGAAAATTTTATCGACGACCATACGCTGACCGTGACTATGAACCGGCTGCGGGCAAAGATTGAGGAAACGGGACACACCTATATCCAGACCGTAAGGGGGATGGGATATATCTGGACAGGAGCGGGGAAGTGAAAGGCAGACGCAGATATATATGATGCAGAGAAGTTCTGAGCTGCAAGGCGCGCCTTGTTAACGGCGGCCTGCGGTCATCCTGAAAGAGTGAGGGGAAGGAACATCTATGGACAGATTTAAATTTTTGTCTGAAAAATATATACTTACAGCTATGGCGCTTGTGCTGCTTCTCTGCGGAATCCTGTGGGAGTACATTCCATCCGGCGGGATCCGGTTTCTCCTGCTGACATCCGGCATCCTGATTTTTCTGCTGGCAGCCCGGTGGGACCGGCGCCAAAAAAAGCGGCAGTCCGATTTTGCAAATGAGATCTGTGATACGGTGGACGCCCTGATGAACGGATGTGACCCGGAAAATTACCAGCCCTACGAGGATTCCCAGGTGTCGAAGGTACAGGGAAAGCTTTTGCAGTATTATGACAGGATGCAGGAGGGGAAACGGCAGAGCGAGCAGGATAAACAGATGATCCAGGAGCTGGTCAGCGACATTTCCCATCAGGTGAAGACGCCCATTGCCAATATACGGATGTTCACCGATATCCTGCAAAAGCATCCGCTTTCTGACGAGAAACGGACGGAATTTCTTGCTACCATGACAGCGCAGATCAATAAGCTGGATTTCCTGATGCAGTCCCTGATCAAAATGTCCCGCCTGGAAACAGGGACCTTTACACTGCATATGGAAGAATGCAGCCTGTACAATACGATCGCCCAGGCAGTGAACGGGGTCTGGGCAAGGGCGGACCAGAAGCGGATCCGGATCGACGTCGACTGCAGCAGTCATGAGACGGTGAAGCACGATGCCAAATGGACTTCGGAGGCGGTGGGAAATATTCTCGATAATGCGGTAAAATACACGCCGGAGGGCGGAAGTATTTCCATCCGGGTGCGTCCATGGCAGTTTTATACCCGCGTTGATATCACAGATACCGGGATTGGAATTGCTGCCGGACATTACAATGATGTGTTTCAGCGGTTTTACCGGGCACAGGAGGCAGCGGCTGAAGAGGGCGTGGGGCTTGGGCTCTATCTGGCAAGAGGGATCATTACCCGGCAGAAGGGGTATATCAGCGTGAAGTCAAAAGTAGGAGAAGGGACCACGTTCTCCGTGTTCCTGCTTCGATAACTTTTTCCACCTGTACGGTTGCAATTCGAAGTCACATTTTTATGCAATTTATTGTAATGAAAATGTGACTTCGGATTAGCAGCCTACCTCATTAATGAGTAAAATGTGACTGCGTTAGCAGGCACAAAAGTGCGAAGCACGGATTTTACGAATGAATGAGGTGGGTGGGATTTTTCCACTTATATATCTGGAATGTTTGAAAGGTTTGGGGGTAAGACAATGGATATCGTGACCATATGCAATCTGAAAAAGTATTTTGGCGAGGGACCCAGGCAGGTAAAGGCTCTGGACGGGATTGACCTTTCGGTAGAAAAGGGCAGATTCCTTTCCATTGTCGGCGCCAGCGGTTCCGGGAAGACCACGCTCTTAAATGTGATAGGCGGCCTGTACGAGCCCAGCGAAGGGACCGTGATCGTGGACGGGACGGATCTGTCGGAATTGACCGAGGAACAGCTGACGATATACCGCCGCAGGAAGGTCGGCTTTGTGCTCCAGGATTATAACCTGGTTCCCGAGCTGACCATACGGGAAAATATTTTGTTCCCGGTGGCTCTGGACGATTCCCGTCCGGATGAAGCGTTTTTCCGGAACGTCGTGAAGCTGCTGGGACTGGAGGAGAGACTGGACCAGTACCCCTATATGCTCTCCGGAGGCGGGCAGCAGTGTACTGCGATCGCGAGGGCCCTGATCACAAAGCCTTCGATCATTCTGGCGGACGAGCCTACCGGGAGCTTTGACGCAAAGACCAGCCAGAATGTGGCAGGACTTCTGAAAATGACGGCGGAAACATATCACCAGACTCTGATCATGATCACTCACAATCCAGAGCTGGCACAGCTTGCCGACCGGATGGTGCGCCTGCGGGACGGGAGGATTGTGGATATTTAGACGGAAGATTTCTCCGGATTTTCCTATCGGACAAAAAGCACCTTTGTTCTAACGTTACAAAAGTGTACCTTTTTTGTACCTCAGCCGTAACATTGGGATGTTATGATGGGTTCAATTCAATAGGAATCGGAGGTAATCATCCATGAATGAAATGTTAAAAACTCTCGGCCGCCGCAGCTTTGCAGCCAACAGGCTGCAGAACCTGATCGCGGTGCTGGCTATTGCCCTGACTGCTGTTTTATTTACATCAGTCACGACCATCGGTATGGGGGCAACGGAATCCATGACTCTCACCATGCAGCTGCAGAAGGGCAGCAAGTCGGACGGTGATTTTCGGAATATGACCGCAGAGCAGTTTGAAATGCTAAAAAAGGCGGATTTTGTAGAATCAGCGGGTTTACGGATGCCGGTTAATTTCTTGTCCAATACAAAACGCCACAATGTGGAATTTGATGTGCTGGATGAGATCCAGGCGGAGCTGACCTTCTGCAGCCCTGTTCATGGCAGGGCGCCGGAAGCGGACAATGAGATCGTGGCTTCAGACCTGGCGCTGCGCGACCTGGGCGCAGAGCCGGAGGTGGGCGCGGAAGTGGAGATTGAATTTACGGCGCACGAAAAGCCCTTCCGCTTCACGATGAAGGTATCCGGATGGTACGAAGCCACAAGCGACCAGCTGAGCATGATGTGGGCGGGAACCGCGTTCCGGGACGCCCACCCGGAGATATTTTTCTTTACCTATGACCAGGACCGGGAGATGGCAGGAACGTATGATTCTGATTTTACCGCGGTCAGTACGATAGGGCTCCAGGACAAAATGGATCAGCTGGCTGTACGCATGGGAGGAGATCCCTATGATATCAAAGCGGAAAATTATATTCAGGCGGTCGTCAACACGATGACCAATCCGGCCCCGGATCCGGAGATCATTGCCATGGCGGCAGTGCTCATCGTTCTGTTTACATTCTGCGGCTATCTCCTGATATACAATGTATTTGACATCGCCGTGATGAAGGAAATCCGCCGCTACGGGCTTTACCGTACCATCGGGATGAGCAGGAAGCAGGTAAAGGGACTGATCAACCGGCAGGCGCTGCAGTTGTCCTGCGTTGGGATTCCTGTGGGGCTGGCAGGCGGTTTCCTGGCAGGAAAACTGGCGCTGCCGTTTGTAATGGACACGATGTCTGTGGAATACGGAAACGTGGCCGTAGAAGTATCTCCTTCTCCGGTGATCTTTTTGGGGGCGGCGCTGCTTACGGCACTGACCGTATTTTTAAGTACCCGCAAACCGGTCCGGATCGCGGCAAATATCCCGCCTGTGGAAGCATTTCGTTATGTGGAAAACAGTGATAAAAAGCAGAAGAAAAAAGGAAAGAGTCAAAGACACCGCAGCAGATCCATGCCCGGAGCAGACATTTCCCGTCTGGCATGGTTCAACCTTGGGAAAAATAAACGCCGCAGCGTGTTCATCGTCATATCCCTGACGCTCTGCGTGGTACTGCTCAATTGTGTTGGGACAGTGGCCGTCAGCCTGGATGTGGAAAAGCAGGCATCCTTTATGATCCGGTCGGATTTTGCCGTGACAGGCTCGGCCGCAGCCAACAATCTGAAAGGATTCCGGTTCCGGGAGGACGCGGTGGATCTTTCGGTGATAGAGGAGGTTGCCGCCCGGCCCGGGGTGAGGGACGCTGCGCCTATTTATAAAAATACGGTGGAAGATACAGATGTGACTTTTGAATTTGGCAGGAACATTTCCTTTCAGGAATATACGGAAGAGAGCGGCATGCCCTTTTGCAGTGATGAAAGTGGTTTTTTCTTTGGCCTGGGAGAGGATGGACGCCCGGTCTGCAATGTATACGGAATGGAAGAAAGTACGGTTGCCCGGATGGATCTTCGGGAGGGCGAGACCGACGCACATACTCTCTATGAGAAAATGCTGCGCGGGGAGGGCGTGCTCGTAGGGGTCAATACCAATCGTGCGGATATGTCCATCATGCCGGAGTTTGATTTTATGGAAGTCGGCAAAACCGTCACAGTGTATAAGGACGGGCAGAAGGCCATGGAGCTGCCTGTGCTGGCCAAGGCGGCCCTGAACGGGGATGACCAGGAGATCGGCTACACCTGCAACGGACCGATGCAGGTCGGCGGCGACGGATTATTCCTGTACCTGCCGGCAGACATTTATAAGGAACTGTACGATGAGCCTTCCATCTATAAATATGCGTTTAATGTGGAAGAGGATGAACGGGAAAATATGACCGCATTTTTAGAAGCGTATGTGGAGGATCATCCCGAGATCAATTACCTTTCTTCCCAGTCTGCCCGTGAAAGCGCGGAAAAATCCAGGATGATGATTCAGCTCGTGGGCGGATTGGTCGGCACGATCTTTGGGGTTGCCGGTGTGCTGAACCTGATCAATACGCTGATCACGACGATCCTGGCCCGCCGCCGGGAGTTCTCTGTGATGCAGAGTATCGGAATGACGGAGCGGCAGCTGACGAAAATGATGGTGTTCGAGGGCATTTATTACGCGGGAGGGGCGTGTACCCTGGGAATCCTGCTGGGGACAGCGCTGGACCTGACTCTGATCAGGGGAATGCTTGCAAAAATGTGGCAGTATACGTTTCATTTTACCTTGCTGCCGACAGCGGCGGCCAGCGTGATACTGCTGGCGCTGTCAGCGGCGGTGCCGGTCCTGGCGCTTCGGTTTTTCTATAAAGGAAGTATTGTGGAACAGCTGCGGGTGGCGGAATGACAGCCGGCGGTTGATAGATTATGGATAGATTCAGGAGGATATCAGACATGGAAAGTATTTTAAAGGCATCAGGTTTGAAAAAATATTATGGGAAAGGGGAGACTCAGGTTCGGGCTCTGGACGGCATTGACCTGGAGATTGAGAAGGGGAGATTTACCGCTGTCATCGGGACTTCCGGCAGCGGAAAGTCGACCCTGCTGAATATGCTGGGCGGACTGGATACCCCCACGGAGGGCAGCATCCGGATCGGAAATACGGAACTTGCCAATCTGAACAGCGAGCAGGCCACGGTATTTCGGCGGAAGCAGATCGGATTCATTTTTCAGAATTATAATCTGATCCCTGTGCTGACCGTGTGGGAAAATATCGTGTTCCCGATCTCACTGGACGGACAGAAGCCGGACCGGGATTTTATCATGGGGGTCGTGAAATTGCTGGGGCTGGAGAGCAAGCTGGACAGCCTGCCCAATAACCTGTCCGGCGGGCAGCAGCAGAGAGTGGCTATCGCCCGGGCGCTGGCCTCCAAGCCGTCCATTATCCTGGCCGACGAGCCGACGGGAAATCTGGATTCCAAGACCAGCGACGATGTGATCGGGCTGCTGAAGATGACCGGAAGCGAGTTCCATCAGACGATCGTTATGATCACTCATAACCCGGAGATCGCGCAGATGGCAGACCGCGTCGTGCGGATCGAGGATGGAAAGATCGTGGCGTGACAATGTTTTGAAAAGTGATGAAAGAAAAGCGGAGAGCGCGGGGCTCTTCGCTTTTTCTGGTGAAAAAGGTATCAGTCCTTCTGGATTTTGCGCCGTAAACGGAATTTGTTAAATCGTTCAGTCATCCTTTGCGATGTTGCGTAAATGGAAATAGACTGTATTGATGGATATATCGAGAGCATTGGCTACTTGTTCTACGGAGTTTTTTATTTCAAATACTTTGTGGTGATGTAAAATACGAATGATCTCCTTTTTTTGCTGGGCAGAAGGAATCAATGGATTGGATAAAATTTGTTCTTTCGCGTTATTTAATTCCCGATCGACAGTTTCCGGACCGGCAGCAAAATTTTCGGAAGCAAAGATCGAGGTTTCCTGAGGAATTAAATTAGAAACCAGATTAATAAAGGGGGTTCCCAGATATAAGTTTATACACAATAAACCGATGATTTTATTTTGGGAGCCGCGAATGGCGATCGTGGAAGATTTTAGCGGTTCGCCGAGTTTATTTTTGGAGTAGTAGGAATATTGGTTGACTTCTTCACCTCCGTTTTTGAGCTTTTCCAGCCAGCTGACAGCTAAATCTGTAATAGGAGCTCCTACGACCCGGCCCGTATGAAACCCATTTGCAATTTCAATCACAGAATTTTCCGGGTCTCCCAGACTATGAAGAACAATCTCATATGCATCTCCCAGATATGCAGCCAATGCCTGAACGGTTGATTTATAAGATTCTAAGATTGCGGAATCTTGCTTTGTCAGTGTTACTTTTGAAATCATGGATATCCTCCTCAAAAATGCAGATCTATTTTGACTGAAATTTCTACTGAATTTTATTTTAGTATATAAATTATAAATGCTCCTGTCATGAATCTCAATCAGCAATTTTACTAAATATGGATATAAAAATCTGTGATTTTCTAACAAAAATTTATTTTAGTAATGAGTATTGTTGACTAGAATAAATTTTAGTGCTATATTTTCTTTATAACTAAAATATATTTCAGTGAAAACTAGAAAAAAACACAGGAGGATATTTCAATGTCAGATATTCTAAAAAGAATGAAACCAGCATTTGCAAAATTGGACGGCGGATTATTTTCAACTGCTGAAAAAGCAGACGTGGGAGATGTTGCAAGCCGTATGGAAGAGATGGGTGTTGCGATGATGAGCTGGG
This sequence comes from Lachnospiraceae bacterium M18-1, assembly GCA_000403295.2. Classification (GTDB taxonomy): domain Bacteria; phylum Bacillota; class Clostridia; order Lachnospirales; family Lachnospiraceae; genus Schaedlerella. The sequence continues at coordinate 70,764 of KE159612.1, forward strand.
CGGATCCGTTCAAACCGGATCCCTCCACGCCGGAACCAGTGCTGGAGGCGGCAGTAAATGCGATTAAAGAAGGTACATCTTCTCATTATATAATGCCGATAGGCAGCCCGGAACTGAAAAAATTAATTGCGGAGAGAATAGAAAAGAAAAGTGGATTAAAGCTGGATCCGGAACGCAATTTAATCATTAATCCCGGATCGGATAATGGCTTACTATTCGCGATTTTTCCGTGGATCTGCCCTGGGGATGAAGTGCTGATCCATGATCCCAGTTATCCGAATAACTTTCAGGATGTGGAAATTTTAGGCGGAGTACCGGTCGCAGTGCCGACTTACGAGGAAGACGGATGGCATATCCGCATCGAAGAATATAAGAAGAGAGTTACCGATAAGACGAAAATGATCATTTTAACAAATCCTAATAATCCGACAGGAGCTTGTTATACTCGAAAAGAATTGGAAGAATTGGCGGAACTGTGTATTGAAAATGATCTGATCTGTGTGGTCGACCAGGCTTTTGAAGATACGGTTTTCGAGGGGATCGAAATGGTCAATATGGCGCAGATCCCAGGAATGTGGGAGCGCACAGTAACAGTATGTTCCGTATCAAAAGGAATGGGACTGAGCGGATTTCGTGTTGGATGGACCTACGCGGACGATATCATTATGGATAAAATGCATGCGTCTGCTGTAAGTATTCAGGGAGCGGCAAGTACGATGGCGCAAAAGGCCGTGATTCCGGCATTCAAAGATGACAGCTTTATTCAGGAATATGTAATGAAATATGAAAACCGGAGAAAATATGGATATGAGCTGTTCAACAGCATTCCCGGAGTTTCTGTCCTTTTGCCGGACGCAGGCTTTTATTTCTGGCTCAACGTGAAGGAGCTTGGTGATTCTTCAGAAATTGTAAATTATCTTATAAAAGAGGCTCTGGTGAATTGTAATGACGGAAAATTCTATGGAGCTCAGGGCAGCGGCTACCTCCGAGTGATCTTTGCCGTGTTTGAAAAAGACGAGGATTGTTACGCGGCATGTGACCGTATGGCAGAGGCATTCCGCAAGCGTGCGGAAGAAAGGGGATTATTGGTATGAAAGAACAGAAAAAATATCCGGTGGAATTTCGTGGGAGCCAATTGTTTGCATTCATTCCTATGATCATATTTTTGATCTTTTGCGTGGTGTATTTTGTGATCTTTAAAGTGTTTGATATGAACGCGTTAGCGGTAGGCGGTTTTGTAGGACTGCTGGTGGGCGCGCTGTTTGCAAAAACATATGATGAATATTGGAATGCTGCTTTGGGCGGCATCGGCAGTTCGACGTCGGTCAGTATCGTAGTGATTCTCCTGGTGATCGGAATGTTCACAAAGCTTATGGCTGTAAGCGGCGTCTCATATGGGTTTGTCTGGTTAGCGTATAAAATCGGCATGAACGGCGGAATATTTACAGGCTTTACATTTCTGGCGTCTTGTCTCATTACGACTGCAACAGGATCTTCTATCGGTACATTGTCCACGGTTTTTCCGATTTTATATCCGGCGGGTATTTTAATGGGCGGGAATCCGGCGGTCCTTTCAGGAGCCATTTTGTCGGGAGCTATTTTTGGAGATAATCTGGCGCCTATTTCTGATGTCACGATTGCATCGACAACAAACCAGAGATTCCGCACAAAAGAGGGAAACGCGGATATTGCAGGGACTGTGGGATACCGGTTAAAATATGCGTTAACGGCAGGTGCATTATCATTCGTGTTTTTCGTTGTGCTTGGCGGCGGCGGTACAACACAGAACGGAGCGGAAGAGATATTACAGGCGAATATGGATCCGCGGGGATTGATCATGCTGCTTCCGGTCATTTGCCTGTTACTTGTTTCTATCAAGACGCAGAATATTTTCAAGGCGGTTACAACAGGGCTGGTTTCCGGAATCATGATCGGAGTTGCATCCGGTGCGTTTGGCCTGGACGCAATCCTGAGTATTCAGGACGGAAACGCGGCAGGTTTTATTTACACTGGTTTTACTGGTATGATCGGAATCTGTCTATTTTGTATCGCGCTTTTTGGAGCAATGGGTATTCTTGAAAAGAGCGGCATGATGAACCAGATGATCCAGAGTATCTCTGACAGTCCTTTCGCGAAAAGCGCAAGAGGCGCAGAGCTGCTGATCGCTGCCGGCTCAATGCTTACTACGGTTTTAGTTGGCGGAGTGACCAGTGCGTCCGTGCTGACCTTTGGTCCTGTTGCGGATGAACTGGGTGCAAAGCACAACATTCATCCATATCGAAGGGCAAATATTCTTACGGGTTTTGCAAATAGTTTTCCGGCGATTCTTCCATTTATAAGTGCTTTTATTTTTATCTCCGTATCTGTGATCGAACCGTTGGTTGAGGAAAGCTCTTATTTGACGGCTGTTACACCGATGCAGATATTCAGCGGAGCATTTTATCCGATGCTGCTGTTTGTTGTTTTGCTGATCTCTATTCTGTCCGGCTGGGATAGAATCTACGAAGGAGAAGATGGAAAGATCACGAAAATAAATAACAAGTGAATACTAGTGTAGCGACCGCATTATATCCGATGAAAAATCAGACAAGGAGGTTTATTGGATATAATGCGGTCGCTACACTAGAAAGTGTTATTATTCCAAACAAAGATACCGTATATACTCCGCGGCGGTTTCTTTGCGCGGCGTATTCCGGATAACGCCCAAGTATACAGGCTCTGTAAAGCCTGCCTCTTTCAGCAGGGGCGTCTGGGAAATGTCTAACGCTGTGGGGGATTTTTTTGTTTCAGCGGTATAACAGACAGAACTGTCCAGCGCCGCCTCCTCCGCGTTATCTTCCAGGATTTCGATATTTTCACACAGCAGATCCCGGCAGTATTCGTACAGGGCCGGATCTGCTTCTGACAGTAATATTTCCATATTATACAGATACCCGTTTTGCGAAAACATGTCATATGCCTCCTGATCCAGCAGGACGATATCCAGAGTCTTGCTGTCGATAGCCCCTAGGATCTTGATGCGGGAGGCATAGGTATACTCATGGTAAGGGTTGTCTTCATCACTGCTGAGATAGAGTCCGGCAGACAGGTGGAATTCATATTTCTTTTCATCAAGGTCCCGGGAGGTCATAAAACCGCTGCTCAGCTTCTCTGTCAGCGCTTCGCCGGGGACCACGTTGATGAAGGCGGCATAGAGGAGGGGATCCTTCTGTGTAAAATATCCATGAAGCATATATCCCAAAATATACAGAATCACACATCCAATCCCAAAATGCAGCTTATAATAATCCCAGAGGTACTGCAGCTTTTTCAAACCCTTAAGACGTCGCAGCTTTTCTTTTTCTGAGGCATGCTCCGAAGTGTTTCCCGGGGTGTATTCCAAAGTAGTTTTCGCAGAATTTTTCATAGAGAGTCAGCAGTCCTTTCCGGTATCTCTTCTTCCTTTTTTTCGCATTGCACCAGAATATTGGAGAGCAGCCAGGAGCAGAGCAGCGCGCACAACCCTTCCCCGAAAATCACAGCCGGGGTAAAGAACCGTACCACGACCAGCAGCATGACAAAATAGATGACAGCCATCAATGCGGTGCAGAACAGAAAACGGATGCCGATAAACAGAGCGTTTTTGAACATTGCGCCGACCGTATTGTCAAATCTGGCCAGAAGAGGGAAGATATACATCAGGACTACGCCGTAAGCAGCCGCAGCCACGAAAAATATTGCCGTGCAAAGCGTCCAGAATGCGTTTTCAAACCGCATATGATACAGGACATACCCGTCGATGCCCAGCACGATCCCTACGCCAAGCAGGATCAGCCAGATGATCGTTCCCTGCTTAAAATTTTCCCGGAAAGAATGGAAAAACGCTTTCGTCAGGTTCCCTTCTTCATTTTTCGCGATTTTTAATGAAACATAGAAGAGGGCGGTGGTGGACGCGCCGACCGTCACAATGGGAATACAGCAGATGAACCATAAAATATTCAGATAAACGCTGTATACGAGCTTGTTGATAAACTGCAGGACCGGTCCGTCCAGATTGAATAAATTACCCATAAAATCTTTCCTCCTATTATAATGCGGCGCCCCCCTCACCTGCGGTGCGAGGGCAGGTCATCGAAAGGTATAAAAAGAAATACTCCGCATCTGCCTTTCTCCTCACCCCTCCGTAGAGTCCCGGTAGATCAGGCTGGTTTCCGTGTGCATGGTACGGTAATTCAGGGATGGCTCATTGATCCGAGACATCAGCAGGTTCACGGCGGCAAAGCCCATGATCTGGCTGTGGATATGGATCGTAGTCAGCGGGGGCGTGACGATCTTGGACTCCGGGGAATCGTCAAAGCCGCACAGATACACATCCTCCGGAACCGAGTATCCCAGCTTTTTCAGCACTTGCAGCACATTCAGAGCGGCGGAATCATTGGAGCACAAAAACACCTCCGGAAAAGGCTCCAGCTTCTGCAGGCTTTCGGTGAGATACTCCTGATAATCCTCCGATTTGGGATTGCGGATCCCCTTCTTATTCCCTGTGACGCAGTATTCGTCCGGGCAGGGGAGACCCAGAAGCTGCAGGGCATTCCGGTAAGCCATATACCGCTCGAAGAAGGAACGGCAGTGCAGATATTCCCCGACAAATCCGATCCTGGTCTTTCCACGCCGGGCCATTTCCTGTATAAATAAGTAGATACCGGTCTGGTTGTCCATACAGAGCAGGTCCGCCTCCAGCGGTTCCTGGAAGCAGGCCGCCGGCGCGTCTACAAATAAGACAGGCAGCCCCAGGCCGCAGAGCATCTTATCATATTCATAGTCAAACATCTCAATGCAGACGATGCCGGCGGTCCGCTCCATGGAAAAAGAAGCAGGCAGCTTCATGGCATCCAGCTCATCCGCCAGGATCCGGTGCATCGTCAGGCTGTACCCCAGCCCGGAGAGCTCCATCTGAAATTTGTCCAGCATGACGGAAGCAAAATGAGAGCCGTCTATAAAATTTGCGATCAATAACGCAATCTCCGTGTTCTGCTTTGCGGCCGGGATGGAAAGCACGGCGCTTCCCGAGGCAGCGCTTGCGGCGGTCACATAGGAAAACTGCTTGTACCCCATCTCCATCGCCTTTTTTAAAACCTTCTCCCGGGTCGAATCGGCCAGGATGCCGGTATTGTTGATCGCCTTTGATACGGTGTTGCGGGAAATGCCGAGCTCATCCGCAATGTCCTGTATCGTAACTCTAGTACCCATATGTCCCTCCTTTTGCTGTATCGGCATATCCTCAAACCGGAGTCCGGGGATCTGTCTGCCGTAAATCTTTTCTAAAAACATTATAATGCACAAAAGAGATTGTGTCAAATGTAAAAATGTAAAAATTAGAGATTTTTCCGAAAATGTAATAAAAAATAGCTTTGAATCTAATCGATATGTGCATTAAGAATAAAAATGCAAAAAATAAATATGTGCAAATGGCGAAAAAGTATTGACTAAATGTAAAAAAAGTGATATAAATTTATATAAGCAAATCCCAAAATATGTTACAATGATTTTACAAATGCACAAATCATAAAAATGGGAAGGAGAAGAATAAGGTAATGAGAGAAAAAGTGTGCAAAAGAAAAAGGGATTTGAGAGAAAGGAGGAAATTATGAATACAAATGCAACAACTGTTCCAAATCAAAGACAGGACAAGGGATTTCACAACACCATGCTGTATGTAAAGCAGCACTGGCAGCTATATGCGATCTTCCTGATGCCCGCGCTGTTGCTGACACTGATCTTCAAGTACGCGCCCATGAGCGGTATTCTGATCGCGTTCCAGGACTACAACCCATTCCGGGGTGTTTCCGGAAGCGAATGGGTGGGCCTGAAGCATTTTACCAGGTTCTTATCCTCGCCGGACTTTATGGGCTATCTGGCCAATACTTTGAAACTGAGTGTGTACGGCCTCCTGTGGGGATTTCCGATGCCAATCCTATTGGCGTTTCTGCTGAACCGGATCCAGAGTACGGGCATCAAGAAAAAGATACAATTGGTGCTGTATCTTCCCAACTTCGTATCTGTCATCGTACTTTGCGGTATCGTGAGGATCTTACTTTCCGTGACAGGTCCTCTGAACCTTTTGATGGGAACAGAGATTAACTTTATGACCATGCCGGAAGCGTTCCGCTCCATTTACATCATCAGCGGTATCTGGCAGGGCGCGGGCTGGGCATCCATCATGTATACGGCATCTTTGTCCAACGCCAGCCAGGAGCTCAAAGAAGCGGCTGTCATGGACGGCGCGAATATCCTGCAGCAGATCAAGGCGGTAGAGTGGCCGGCGATCAAAGATATGGTCGTGATCCAGTTCATCCTGCAGGCAGGAAATATCATGAGCATCGGATTTGAAAAAGCATACGCGCTGCAGACAGACCTGAACCTCCCGGCATCCGAGATCATTGCCACCTATGTATACCGGAAAGGTCTGATCGACGGAGATTACAGCTTTTCAACTGCGGTAGGTTTATTTAACACCGTGATCAATGTCATCCTTCTGGTTGCCGTGAACAAGATCGTAGCCAAGATGAATGACGGACAGGGATTATAAGGAGGTGCGTACGAAGTGGTAAAAACAAGATATTCCGGTCAGGACAAGATATTATTGACAATTGGATACATACTTCTTGGGCTGTTTGTAGTGGCGATCATCGTGCCCATGATCTACATCATCGTGGCATCCTTTATGGATCCCATTACACTGCAGAATAAGGGAATTACCTTTGATTTCAGCAAATGGACGACGACTGCCTATGAGCGTGTCATGTCCAACAGCCAGATCTGGATTGGTTTTAAAAACGCGGTCATCTATTCCATACTGTTTACGGTGGTGTCTGTAGTTGTTACGCTTTTAGCGGCTTACCCGTTATCCAGGGCGGATTTCAAGGGAAGAGGATTTTTCAATATTATTTTCATGATCACCATGTTCTTCGGCGGCGGACTGATCCCGACCTACTTGATCGTAAGTAACTTAGGTCTGGTGGACAGCATGTGGGCGGTCATCCTCCCGGGAGCTTTCAGCGTCTGGAATATGACCATTGCCAGAACTTATTACCGCGGGATCCCGAAGGAACTCCGGGAAGCGGCGGACGTGGACGGGGCAAATGAGCTGACATTCTTCTTTAAGATCCTGCTTCCGGTCTGTACGCCGGTTATCGCGGTGCTTGCTCTGTGGCAGTTTGTAGGTATGTGGAACAGCTACTTTGACGCAATGATCTACCTCAATGATTCCGCGAAACAGCCTCTGCAGCTGGTACTTCGTTCCATCCTGATTCAGAACCAGCCGGAATCCGGCATGATCTCTGATATGCAGAGTACGGCGGCCCGCGCGCAGCTGGCAGAGCTTTTGAAATACGCAACTATTATTATTTCCAGTTTGCCGCTTCTGATCATGTACCCGTTCTTCCAGAAATATTTTGACAGCGGGATCATGGCAGGCGCTGTAAAGGGCTAAGCTGAAGAGGAAAAGGAGACAGACCATGAGATATAGAAAAGTAAAACGTATAATGGCAGCGGCGCTGGCAGGCTGTATGGTACTTTCTATGGCAGGCTGCGGCAAGGTAAAGATCAATGACGGCACATTCCGTCCGGTGGACGAGGCAACCCTGGAGTTTCCGCAGAAGGAAACCGTGACGCTGACCGGGCTGATCAGTTATCCGCCCAGCACGGAGTCAGAACCCAATAACAGGACGATCTTCAAGCGCCTCGAGGAACAGACCAATGTGCATATTGACTGGACCGCCATCCCTAACGACCAGTGGGCGGATAAGATATCCCTGAATATGTCCGACCCGAACAAGCTGACTGATTTTGTTTTCACGGCAGGCTTTTCAGACAGCAACCTGCTCAAGTACGGGGAGTTTGGCGCAATCATTCCGCTGGAAGAATATATCGACAACTATATGCCGAACTTGAAATCGGTGTTTGACAAATATCCGGAGTACAGGATCATGTGTACGGATGTAAACGGCCATATCTGGTCTCTGCCCTGGATCGAGCAGCTTGGTTCGGAAAAGACGGCGATCCAGACCATTGATAATATGAGCTTTATCAATAAGAAATGGATGGATTTTCTTGATCTGGAGATGCCGGAGACAGTCGATGAATTTGAAGAGGTTCTGATGGCGTTCCGCGACCATGCGTCAGAGCTTCAAGCAGAATTTAATATTGATGGTAATATCATCCCCATGTCGTGTATAATTAATGATGGCGGCCAGGATCCGGCGATCCTGATCAATGGCTTTGGGGAAGGCTATGGCGACGCGGACAAGGCCAGACATATCGCGGTGACGGATGATCAGGAAGTCATCTGCGCCGCTGTGCAGGAAGGCTGGAAGAAAGGGATCGAATGGCTTCACAAGCTGTATGATGAAGGCTTGATCGACCCGGAGGCATTTACCCAGGAATGGTCCACCTATGTGGCGAAAGGAAAGTCAGGCCGTTACGGCGTATGCTTCAGCTGGGACGTAGGAAACATCGACAACCTGAAGGACTGGGTTCCGCTTCCGGCGCTGACGGCGGACACGAGAAATATAACTCCTACGAACGGCTCCTTTACCAGCGGATTTGAACGCGGACGCTGCGTGGTAACTTCTGTGGCGGAGAATCCGGCCCTGGTATGCGCATGGCTGGATCAGATGTACGCGCCGATCCAGTCCCCGCAGAATAACTGGGGAACCTACGGGGAAGATGACGACTTTGATATCTTCGAGATGAGCACCAACGACCAGGGGGGGGAGATGCTGAAACATGCTCCTTTGGGCGACGCCTCCCCGGTGGAGGTCCGGGAAGCCGAAGCTGTCGGCGGACCTCTCGCTGTTCTGGACGAGTATTATGATGTGTACGTGACCTGCCCGGATGACGCCCAGTACCGTCTGGACTGGATCAAGGATATCTACACGCCGGACATGCACACAAAATATGTGTATCCCAACCTTTTCATGAGCAGGGAGGACACCGAGACACTGTCGAACCTGCAGGCGGATATCGAGAAGACGATCAACAGGCATAAGGCGGACTGGATCATGAACGGATTTACGGACGCGGACTGGGAAAAATTCCTGGATGACCTGGATGCGTACGGGCTGGAGGAATACCTGGGATTATTCCAGAAATATCTGGATGCCTACAACGCGGAGATGGCAGAATAAGTAAAAATGATTTATAATGTCATTATATGACGAAAGAGACAGGACAGCGGCTGCGGACGAGGCTGCGGCCTGCTGTCCAAGCATCTGGTCGGCATGAATTATACTGCGCGCCAGATAAATCTGCCGCACAGTATACATATATATGATGAAAGGAAAATGAATTATGACAAGTCAGACATTGAGAGAAGCAAGGAAGTATGAGGAAGCTTCCGAAAAAATGATCCAAAAAGAAGAAAGGCCTGATTTCCATTTATCTGTCCGTACCGGCTGGATGAATGACCCCAACGGATTTTCTTATTATAAAGGCAGGTATCACATGTTCTATCAGTATTACCCTTATGATACCAAATGGGGTCCCATGCACTGGGGGCATGCGGTGAGCACGGATCTGCTGCACTGGGACTACCTGCCCGCCGCGCTGGCGCCGGATGAGGCTTATGACAGGGACGGCTGTTTTTCCGGCAGCGCAATCGAGCTTCCCGACGGCAGGCAGCTTCTGATGTATACCGGAGTGGTAAGGACACCCCAGTGGAACGGCGGGCACTGTGATATACAGACACAGTGCATTGCGGTGGGGGACGGTGTGGATTATGAGAAATGTGACTGCAACCCGGTCCTTGACAGCAGGGATCTGCCGGAAGGGTTCAGCAGAGAGGATTTCCGGGATCCGAAGATGTGGAAGGACGAGGACGGAAGGTACTGGTGTGTGGTCGGAAACCGCCCGGCGGACGGAAGCGGGCAGATCCTGCTTTTCTCCAGCGAGGATGCGTTCCGGTGGAAATATGAAAAGGTACTTGCGGAAAACCGGAACCGGATCGGAAAAATGTGGGAGTGTCCGGATTTCTTTGAACTGGACGGCAAATGGGTGCTGCTGACCAGTCCCCAGGATATGCTGCCCCAGGGCTTTGAATTTCACAACGGAAACGGAACGCTCTGCCTGATCGGAGAATATGACAGGAAGACGCTCACATTTTCGGAGCAAAAGCAGCAGTCCATTGATTATGGGATTGACTTTTATGCTCCCCAGACCGTGCTGGCTCCGGACGGACGCAGGATCATGATGGGCTGGATGCAGAACTGGGACACCAGTATGCCCCACTCTCCCTATCAGAAATGGTTCGGACAGATGAGCCTTCCGAGAGAGCTTTCTGTGAAAAACGGAAGGCTGTACCAGAAGCCGGTCCGGGAACTGGATGACATGCGGAAAAATGAGGTGGCGCATTCCGATGTGATCCTGGAAAACGGCACCATCCATCTGGAAGGCGTCCGGGGACGGAGGATCGATATGGAATTGTCCATCCGTCCGGGAGATCCGGACAGCATTTACCGGAAATTTGCGGTGCGGTTTGCACAGAATGAGGAATATCAGACCTCCTTAAGCTTCCGCCCCTATGAGTCGGTGCTGAAGATCGACCGGAAGTTTTCCGGCTCCCGCAGGGCGCTGATCCATCAGAGAAGATGTAAGATCAGCGGCCGGGAGGAGGAGCTGAAGCTGAGGATCATCCTGGACCGGTTCAGCGCAGAGGTCTTTGTCAATGACGGGGAGCAGGTGATGACGGCGACCTTCTACACAGATCCTGCGGCAGACGGGATTTCCTTCTTTGCGGACGGCAAGGTCAGGATGGATGTTGTGAAGTATGATCTGGTCTAAAATGAAAGCTTATTTATTTGTTGCAAAGGTGCGGATCCAGTCTGCCCTGGCTTACCGGTTCAACGTCATCTCCACCATATCCATTCAGTGTCTGCTCATGTTCGCCATGGCCTGCTTCTGGAAGGCGGCCTATGGCGGGACGGGAAATGTCTCAGGAGTAGGGGAACGGGAGATGCTTACCTACACGACGATTTCTGTGATCATGGGAAATCTGCTGACCATGGGCGTGGAGGGCCGGATCGAGAGCAGTGTCCGATCCGGCAGCGTGGCGCTTGACATGTTAAAGCCTGTGAATATCTATGGGATCTATCTGGCGGAGGATCTGGGCGATATGGCTGTTGCTTTTTTCCAGACCGCCGTCCCGCTGTTCCTTATCGGCTCCGCCTTGTTCGGCCTGCCGGCTCCGGCATCTTCTGTCCACGTCATACTTTTCCTCGTAAGCTTTGCGGTCGGGTATCTCATCAACTGGATGCTGGCTGCTCTTTTGGGGATGTGCGCCTTCAAGACGATCGTCATGGGGCCCATAAGAAATGTAAAGGGATTCGTTATGAAGCTGCTTTCCGGCAGCGTCATCCCTCTTTGGTTTTTCCCGGATGGAGTTCGGGTAGTTCTGGAGTGTCTGCCTTTTGTAAATATCTACCAGCTTCCCCTTGGGATTTATATCGGGCGTTATACATTTGGAGAAATGCTCCTGCGCACTGTGCTGCAGCTGTTTTGGTGCGCGGCGCTGTGGCTGATATTTCATGCGGTGCAGAAAAAGGCGGCTGCGGCCGTCCTGATCCAAGGAGGGTGATGAGTATGAAAAAAATAAAATATTACGCTTCTGTGGCGGCCGCATTGACAAGGCAATCCATCCAGTCCCGGCTGGAATACCCGTTTATGCTGATCGGCCATGTGCTGGCCAACTGCGTGCAGTGGGTGGTGGGATTCGCCACCATCAAGTTCGTGGTGGATTCCTTTGGCAGCCTGGGCGGCTGGGGATATGAAAGCCTGGCATTCCTGTACGGCATGTCCGTGCTGAGCCATGGGCTGGCAGTGGTGTTTTTTATCCAGACATGGTACATGCCCTACTGCGTGGTAGAGGGAGAGTATGACATGTTTTTACTGCGGCCCATGGGAGTGCTGTTTCAGTTTCTGTTCGAGGATTTCAATCTGATCGGCATCACCGACATGATCCCCGGGCTGATGGTATTTTTCTATGGGTGCGCAAAGGTGCATCTGGAAGTAAACGCCGCGAACATTGCTCTGATCTTGTTTACACTGGCCGGCGGAACCTTGATCCGGGGCGCGGTGTGGATCTTCTGCGGCTCCCTCTCGTTCTGGACGAAGAGTACGGCAAATTTTACGGATATGGTGGGAGCGCTTTTTGAACGGGTGTCCATGTATCCGCTTACTATATATCCGAAATGGACGCAGGCGCTGTTCACATTCCTTCTGCCCCTGGCGTGGATCACTTTCTATCCGGTTAAAGACATTCTGGAAATGGAGGGGAGCGTCATTCCGGTTCCTATGGCAGTCATCGGCCTGGGGGTGGGCGCGGTCATGTTCGCCCTGAGCTGCGGACTGTTTCGGATCGGAATGCGCAGATATGAGAGCGCCGGGAGCTGAGGAACTGCTAAGGAACTGTATGGAAATAACTTGCCGCATTGCGCGGCTCCTGAGAGTTTCCGAGAGTGTTTCCTAAGACATGGAGGAGAAATTTTCATGAATATTATAGAAGTCAGCCATTTGGTAAAGGAATACAAGAAGATCAAAAAAGAGAGGGGACTGTACGGAGCGGTGAAAAATCTGTTTGTGCAGGACGTACAGTATGTAAGGGCTGTGGATGATATTTCCTTTGAGGTGGAAAAAGGGGATATTGTGGCTTACATCGGCCCCAACGGCGCGGGAAAAAGTACCACGGTGAAGATGCTCTCCGGTATTCTGCAGCCCACCGCGGGAGAGATTCTGATTGACGGCATTTCTCCGCAGAAGGACCGCAGGCGGGTGGTTAGGAACCTGGGCGTTGTATTCGGGCAGCGCAGCCAGCTCAACTGGAACCTGCGTCTGGGCGAGACCTTCGACCTGCTCAAAAGGATCTACCAGATTGAGGATGGGCTTTATGACAGGAACCTGAGGATGCTGGATGAGATCTTTCGATTCAGTGAATTTATCGACACTCCGGTGCGCCAGCTTTCCCTGGGACAGCGGATGAGAGGGGACCTGGCGGCGGCAATGCTCCACTCCCCGCAGATCTTATTCCTGGATGAACCGACCATCGGCCTGGACGTAGAGGCAAAATATTCTGTCCGAAAGTTCATCAGGGAGATCAACCAGCGCAGCGGGACGACCATCATCCTGACCACCCATGACCTGGGGGATGTCCAGGAGCTGTGCAGGCGGCTGATCATCATCAATGAGGGAAAGATCATCGAGGATGGCTCACTGGACAGTCTGGTGGATCGGATCGCGCCCTATCGGCAGCTTGTGATCGACTTTTATCATCCCGCCGTTATCCGGCACCCGAAAGCGGAGCTGGTGTCCGTGGAGGAAGCCAGGGCTGTGTACAAATTCAAAAAGGACGAGATCACCGCGGCCCGCCTGATCGAGGATATTTCCCATACCGCGCCGATCAAGGAGGTAGGGCTTAAGGAGGCCAGGATTGATGATATCATAAGGACGGCATATTCTGGAAACGTTCCTCAATAAAAATACTTACGGCCAAATATTCCGGCACTTAGTCTGGCAGCGGCTGAATTCTTTGGAGCGGACAATCGTGTAAGGTAGTCATGTTCACCATTGTAGTGTGTGACTGACCGGATGCCCGGCAGCGGGGGACAGTGAATACAGCTCCTTATCCCCCGAGGACATCCTGTTTTGGCCATACGGCCGTTTCATAAAGCATCTTCTAAGGAACGATTATAGCCCCCATGCATACCCTTGTAAAGCGGAAAAATGACTGTTGGCAATTCTAACTGGCGCCCTGCAACGGCGGCTGGTTTACATCAATGACGCCATAGCGAACTCATCCAGACCGCCCTGCTCCTTTTCCTGGCCGGACTCTTGCGGAACCTGGCTCATACGGGCTTCGGCTTTGCTGATCAAGGCTTCCACCTTGGCAATCTCTGATTCATCGCACCAGCCCTTTTCCAGACCGGCTTTGCAGTCGGAAAGATCCTTTTGCAGCAGCGACAGCACCTGCTGGAGCTGCCCACGGCTTTTTGCCGCCGCGATCTGTCTCATCCGTTTTCCCACGTTGACGGCGACCTTGCCGCCTTGCTCCTCGGAGACCTCCGGGTCGTCCTGCTTTTCAGCGATTTCCGTTTCCTCCTGCTCCTTTGACGCACTCTGTTTTTCCCGCGCTTCTATGCCGGAGCCGGCCTGCTCCCGCGCTTCCTGTTCCAGCACCGCGGCCAGCCGGCCTTCGGGTGAGATTTCCAGATCGTCTTCCCTCAGATCCGGATACGTTTTCTCTGTTGTTTCCGTGCGTGATCCCTTTTCCTCTTTCTCGGCCTTTTCCAATTTTTTGATATCAAAAAATTTCTCATTGACCGGATTTCTATAAATATTGTTTCGTCCTGAAATATACATTAGACCATCCTCCTATTTTTGCGGGCGCTTCCGGAGACTCCCCTGCACCCATTTATGACTTTTCCTGAACCATGACCGTAACACGAAAGACCTGGTTCTCCGGACAGACCTCCATCTCTCCCATATATTTCTCCGCGATCCGCCGCACGTTGGTCAGGCCGATGCCATGCATGGACACATCCGTTTTTTTATCCGTGACAGGCAGGCCGTCCGCTCCAAATACCAGATCTCCCACAAAAGAATTTTTCACCTCGATCAGAAGAAAGCGCCCTTTCCGCCTCCCCGCCAGGGAGATAAAACGCTCCCCTTCCGATACCTTTTCGCAGGCCTCCAGCGCGTTTTGAAGCAGATTTTGAAGAACGATCCCCACATCAAACGCGTCAAAGCTTCCGGAATCCGGATAGTGAAAATCTGTCCGGAAAGGAATCCCCTGTTCCTCGCATTGCTGCCTCTTATCATTAATGATCACATCCGTGATCGGATTTCCTGTACGAAGTGTCAGCTCAAAGCCGCTCATACTCTCGTCCATCCGAAAAATGTAATCCTCCGCACAGGCGTATTCTCCGTTATGGAGCATTCCTTTGATATTGTTTAGATGCCCGCGTGTTTCATGCCTGATCCGCCGTATCTGGCTGTAAAACTGCTCCGCCTCCTGGATCCGCGCCCGGATTGCCTGAACCTGCTGGCGCTCCACGAAAGCGGCGGCCTGTTCTTCCCGAAGCGCGGCCATTTCCTGCTGGAACAGGATGGTCAGATAACCTCCCATGTAAAACAGCAGGGCAAGCAGCGGCACAACCGCCAGAAATACCGGATGCCGTTCATAAAGCTGAAGCAGCCGGCCATCCTTAATCTCATATAGAAGCCGGGCGATCATCTGCCCAAATAAGATTCCCGCGGCCGGGATCAGGCTCATATAGCACAGCCCCGGCAGGCCTGACGGCAGGAACTCTCCCGGCACATCAGGAAATCGGCCGCTGCTGCTGTGCTCCGACATATCAGAATACACGCTGCTGCTGTGCTCCATCGAAAATGTACATCCCGGCGTCCGGCTTTTTATTCGGCGCAGAAGGGCATAGAGCATAATGATAAACAAAACGAGATGTGAGAGAAGGAGCAGTGTCAGCAGGACCGCGGCGCGTAAGTAAACGGCCTCCGGGGGTTCCACTGGCTCAGGGACAATTTCTTCTCCTATGAAAAACAGGCTTTCTACCATCAAACCGCTGGAAATCTTGGCATTCCAGTAAAGCAGCCCCAGAAGAAAGGCCATATTTTTTCCCAGCCCCAGAGCCTTCGATGCTGCCGTCAAGAACAGGAGCAGTACCAGGATAAACGAACCCTGCGGGGCGGCGATCCGGCTCAAAAACAAAGACGCCGAAAGGTATAAGCAAAAGACGGCCGCGCCCTTTTTCCGCCGATGCTCCCGCTCCCCCATAAAGGGGCATAAAAACAAAGTCAGACAGACTGCGTACAGCAGTTCCGCTCCGACGGCATAAGCCTGATGAAAGATCTGAAATCCTGTTTCGCTCATAGGCCGGCTCCTTTTTTCAGAAAGCGGAGATACGCTTTTGCAAAATCCGGATACTTATACTTGGAGAGCAGCAGCTTTTCTCCATTTGTTAAGGCTACCTCCGTTTTGCTGTACCCACTCACATAGGAGAGATTGACCAGATACCCTTTGTGGATTCGGAAAAAATGTTCCTGCAGTTCCAGTTCCAGATCCCGGATTTTCATGTAGCAGGCAAATTCCCCGTCCTTCATATGCAGGATGGCCTTATGGTTGCTGCTCTCGATGTAATAAATATTGTCCAATGGAACGATCTTATTTGTACCGGCAAACCGGAGCACGAGCGGGCGGGCTGTCTGCGGAGTTTTCCGCCCGGCCATGACCTGCTCAGCCGCGCGGGCGAAGACCCCGGCAAACTTCCCTTCGTCCACAGGCTTTACCAGATAGTGGAAGGCCCCTACGTCAAAAGCGTCAAATACATACTGCTCATAGCCGGTCACAAAAATGATCACCGGCTGTACCGCCGCCCCCTGTTCCCGGATCCTTCGGGCCAGAGTCATCCCGTCTGATCCGGAACCGTCCGGATCCAGCGCGATGTCCAGAAAAAGGATATCGATTTCCTTCTGATCCGCAAGATATTCATCCGCAGAAGCATATTCCGCGATCCCGCATGGAAAGGGCTGCGCCTGAATCAGTGACGAGAGGTAGGCGCGGGTCTTGGGCTCATCATCACAAATCGCTGTTCTTATCATATTGATTTTCCTCTATGTCTGTCAGAGCATTTCCGTAAACTTCCCTGCACCCATCTTCACAGATCTGGGGACAAAGAATTTCCGAGAATACTCTATCTGTTTTTTCGTTCAAACCGGTCCCGGAATAAACCCGTTCGGCGTGACTGGACGGTTTTGGGGCGCGACCGGACCGGGAAGGTTCATTCAGCAGATACGTTACAGTTCACGGTCCAACCGGCCGCGAACTGTAACGTATCCAGCCCATTGAAAAGTCGCCTGACGGCGAGGGGCTGGATATTATTACAAATGTAACTTTATTGGCTGGACGCCGTGTGAACAGTAACGCATATTCTGCGTGTACCATTACTCATTATTGTAACGGCTGGATATGTTTTATGTAAAGGGAAAAAACAGAAGGTTGAAGCCGGAGGTCTCTTCCTGTATAATGAGGAAAAGCATGATCGGATATATATGATGGTAATGATTCGGAACGGAATGAGGGAGGAGCCATGATAAAAGTATTTTTGGTGGAGGATGAGACGATCATCCGGCAGGGAATACGCAACAATATCGACTGGGGAGCCCATGGGCTGGAACTCGTTGGGGAAGCGGAGGACGGGGAGTATGCCTATCCCATGATATTGAAGAGCCGGCCGGACATTTTGCTGACAGACGTGAAAATGCCCTTTATGGACGGGCTGGAGCTGAGCCATCTGGTAAGGAAGCAGCTTCCGGGGACCAAGATCATCATTCTCAGCGGATATGATGAATTTGAGTATGCCAAGGAGGCAATCAAGATTGGGATCAGCGATTATCTGCTTAAGCCCGTTACACCTTCTGCGCTGATCGACGCATTAAAAAAGGCGGCCGAGGGGATCCGGGAGGAACGGGAGCATTCACGGCTGCTGGAGCGGTATTTTGTAGATTACGAAAAATATATGAAATTTCCGGACAAAACGGATTACAACGGAGTGGACCGCAAGCTCATCGAAAACTTTTTAAAGACCGGGGACCTTGACGAGTGCGGGCTGTTTATCGATGAATATTTTGAAGCCATGGGGAAGGAAAATTACATGTCCCTGCTGCTGCGTCAGTATATGGCCATGGATATTTTTTACTGCGTCCGGGAATTTGTAAAATCTATCCATGCAGAGGAGGCGGACAACGCCCCGGAGTGGACGGACCTGAAGCGTCTGGCAAAGGCGATCGAAAATACGCAGAGTACGATGGACTATCTGAAGGACCTTTTTACTTCCGCGCTGGCCATAAGGGATAAAAGCTCCGGAGACCGCTACGGCCAGATCATCCGGGAGGCCAGGGATTATATCGCGGAGCATTTTGGCAGCAGCGACTTTTCGCTGAACCGGATCGCGGAATACATAGGTGTGAGCTCCAGTTATTTCAGTTCGATCTTTAAGCAGGGGACGGGGCAGACTCTGATGGAATATCTGACCAGGGTACGGATCGACAAGGCCTGCGAGCTTTTAAAATGTACAAACCTGCGGACGGCGGAGATCGGCGAGAAGGTGGGCTACAGCGATCCCCATTATTTCAGCACGGCATTTAAAAAGGTCATGGGACAGTCTCCGAAGGAATTTCGGGTCGGCACATCAGGAAAAGTGAGGACGGAGCATTGAAGGCAGAAAAGATGGAAGGAAGGAGGGCCCGGCGTTTCACATTGAATATGCGCCTGGCACTTCTTTTGTTTGTTACGGCAATCCCGCTGACAGCCATGATGCTGGGGATACTGAATATGATCAAAGATTATTCGGACTCCTATAATGAGATCATAGCCAACCTGAAGGTGGCAAATGAATTTAATATCAAGTTTAAGGAGGATATGGAATACTCCATGTACCGGGTCATGATCGGCCTGATCGATGCCTCCAAGTTTGAGGACGGGGATATTCTGGAGGGGTCCACGAAATATGCTACGGTGGTGAAGAACCCGATCAATATGATCGAATCGGCCCGGCATTCCTTCGGGACCGTGATCGACCGGGTGCCGGGCACGGACAGCGATATCAAGATCAAGGGGATCCTGTCCTGCCTTGACGCCCTGGAAACGGCGGTGAAACGCATGATCGAAAATTCCTCCGTGCCGGGGGCCTACCAGGAGAGTGAGACGATCTGGGAAAATGATATCAAGGGCCTCTGTTCCATGATCCAGGACTATATCACACAGTATAACTATTATGAACTGATCAATTTGGAGAAGATCCAAAAACAGCTGGAAGAGCAGATGCAGCAAAGCGTCCGGATCTTCATTGCCCTGCTGGTGGCGGTCCTGGCAGCAGGCTTCGGCCTGTCAACCATGATCACGAAATCCGTGACCACCCCCATCAATTCCCTGCGCCAGACGGCGGAGAGGTTTGGTATGGGGGATCTGGAGGTGCGGGCCAGGATGTATGCCCTGGAAGAGATCAATGTGCTTGCCAGGACGTTCAATACGATGAGCGACAAGATATCAGAGCTTATGGAGAGGACAAAACAAGAGCAGAAAAATCTGCGTGAGGCGGAACTGAGGCTTCACCAGGAACAGATCAATCCGCATTTCCTCTATAATACGCTGGATTCGATCGTGTGGCTGGCTGAAGGCGGGAACAAGCAGCAGGTTGTGGAGATGACCGCGGATCTGAGTGATTTTTTCCGGACCGTCCTTTCCGGCGGAAATGATTATATTACCGTGAAGGAAGAGGAGAGCCATATCCGGAGCTATCTGAAGATCCAGAAGATCCGTTATGAAAATATCCTGGATTATGTGATCTGTATCGACCCGGAGATCAAGGAACAGGTCATCCTCAAGATGACTCTGCAGCCCATCGTGGAAAATGCCCTGTATCACGGGATCAAAAATAAGAGAGGCGGTGGGAGGATCACCATCCGGGGCTATGGAGAGGGGGAACATATCGTATTTGAAGTGGAGGACAACGGGATCGGTATGGATGCTGCAGACCTGGAAGAGCTTAAGAAAAAGCTCCGGGGAGAAAAAAGCAGGCTGGATTCCGGGAAAGGAGGTTTTGGACTGAACAATGTGGCGCAGAGGATCCGGATGTACTATGGGGACAGGTCCGAGATCACGATCACATCCCGGAAGGAGGAGGGTACCTGCGTCAGGGTCCGCCTGGGCCGTTCCATAGCGGAAGGCTGGAAGGAGGACGGAAAACTGCGGCAGCCGTAAGAAATCAAAACTCAATACAAAAAAAGTGTATTTTTTTTCACCGGTGGAGGGCAGACAGCCCAAAACCGGTATTTTTATAAAAAAATTTTAAACTTTTTTCAAAAAATATCTCATGGTAAATGCAGGGGCAGGCTCTTATAATTAGAAGTATAAAAAACAAAGTTAAGGAGGAAAAGTAGTATGAAGAGAAAGGTTTTATCTGCATTTTTGATCGCGGCAATGACACTGTCTATGGCGGCATGCGGGGGCGGAAACGGCGGCTCCGACTCAACCGGCGGAGATTCGGCGCCGGCTGCTGACGAGGCGGAAGATACGGATGACGCGGAACCGGAAGGGGATGCAGATTCAGGGGAGCTTATCACGGTTGGCTACGCACAGGTAGGAGCCGAGTCCGACTGGAGAACCGCTAATACGGAATCCTTTAAATCCACATTTACCGAGGAAAACGGATATAAGCTTATCTTCGACGATGCTCAGCAGAAGCAGGAGAACCAGATCAAGGCAATCCGCTCCTTTATCCAGCAGGAAGTTGATTACATCGTAGTTGCCCCCGTAGTTGAGACCGGATGGGAGACCGTTCTTGAGGAGGCGAAGGAAGCGGGGATCCCGGTGATCCTCTCTGACCGTATGATGGACGTATCGGACGACAGCCTCTTTGAAGCATGGGTCGGCGGAAACTTTGTATTGGAAGGCGAAACCTGCGGCGACTGGATCGCGGAATATCTGGAAGACCAGGGCAGGGGCGATGAGGAGATCAACATGGTGACCATCCAGGGGACCATCGGCGCATCCGCTCAGGTGGGACGTACAGAAGGTATGGCAAACAAGCTGAAAGAGCATTCCAACTGGAAAATGCTGGATATGCAGTCCGGAGAATTTACACAGGCAAAGGGACAGGAAGTCATGGAGTCCTTCTTAAAGAGTTATGATGATATTGACGTTGTGATCTGTGAAAATGACAATGAAGCTTTCGGTGCGATCGATGCGATCAAAGCGGCTGGAAAGAGCTGCGGACCGGACGGAGACATCATCGTAGTAAGCTTTGACTCAGTAAAGGCTGCTTTTGAATCTATGATCGCAGGCGATCTGAACGCGACATTTGAGTGTAATCCTCTTCACGGACCGCGTGTTGCTGAGATCATTCAGAAGCTGGAGGCAGGTGAGACTGTGGATAAGATCCAGTATGTTGACGAATCATACTTCGATACAAGCATGGATCTGGAATCCATCCTGGCGGAGAGGGCATATTAAGTAAAGAAGACACCGCTGCTAGTACATTATTGCGTATATAATACGGTCACTACACTAGCCGGTTGCTTCGCGGGAATAAAGTGACAGGGGGCGCAGAGCCGGAGGCTTAGATCTTCCTCTCTGCGTTTCCTTTTTTTTGCATCCAAAAGGCCGCCTGGGGGAATGCCCTGCAGGCCGCCCGGAGGGGGACTATCGTATGTAAAAAGGAGGCACAGCTTTTATGGAAAAGGATTCCGTTCTCGAAATGAGACATATTTACAAGACATTCCCAGGTGTAAAAGCTCTGCAGGATGTAGATTTTACTCTGAAAAAGGGGGAGATCCACGCGCTGATGGGAGAAAACGGCGCGGGGAAGTCTACGCTGATCAAGGTGCTGACCGGGGTAGAGGAATTTGAGACAGGAGAGATCATGATGGAGGATGTAAGCCATCCCATCATCAACCGAAGCCCCCAGGAAGCGCAGAAGCATGGGATCAGCACCGTGTACCAGGAGATCAATCTCTGTCCGAACCTGACGGTGGCGGAGAACCTGTTCATCGGGCGGGAGCCAAGGAAGGCCGGGATGATCGACTGGAAGACGATGAATAAAAGGGCCGGCGAACTGCTCGCGGATCTGGAGATTTTTGCAGATGTAACAAAGACCATTGACAATTATTCCATCGCGGTTCAGCAGATGATCGCCATTGCCAGGGCAGTAGATATGTCGGCAAAGGTCCTGATCCTTGACGAGCCCACGTCTTCCCTGGACGACAGTGAGGTGGAGAAGCTTTTCCGGCTGATGCGCAGGCTCAAGTCCGAGGGAGTCGGCATTATCTTTGTGACACATTTTCTGGAGCAGGTCTATGAGGTCTGCGATAAGATCACGGTCTTGAGAAACGGACAGCTGATCGGCCAGTTTACTACGGCGGAGCTCCCCAGGGTACAGCTTGTGGCAAAGATGATGGGGAAGGATTTTGACGACCTGGCAGCCATCAGGCAGGCAGACACGGGGGCAGGCGCCCACAGGGATGAGGACATCATCATCAAGGCGGTCGGACTGGGCAGGAAGGGATATATCAAGCCTTTTGACCTGGTGATACATAAAGGAGAGGTGATCGGCTTTACCGGACTTCTAGGTTCCGGGCGTTCCGAGACAGTCCGTGTGATCTACGGGGCGGAGAAGACCGATGAGGGAGAGCTGTTTGTAAAAGGAAAGAAGCTTTCGGCAAAGCATCCGATCCACTCGATGTACGAGGGGATGGCCTACCTTCCGGAGGACAGGAAGAACGAGGGGATCATTGCGGACCTTTCTGTTCGGGAGAATATCATTATTGCGCTCCAGGCAAAACGGGGGCTGTTCCATCTGCTGTCCCGAAAGCAGCAGGAGGAATTTACAGATAAATATATTGACATGCTGCAGATCAAGACGGCCAGCAGGGAAACTCCGGTCAAATCCCTGTCCGGAGGCAACCAGCAGAAGGTGATCATCGGCAGGTGGCTTTTGACGGATCCGGATTTTCTGATCCTTGACGAGCCTACCAGGGGGATCGATGTGGGGACAAAGACGGAGATCCAGAAGCTGGTGATCCGGCTGGCGGAAGAAGGCATGGCGGTGGTGTTCATTTCTTCGGAGATCGAGGAGATGCTGCGTACCTGCGGACGCATGGTGGTCATGCGGGACGGGAGCAAGGTGGGCGAGCTGAGCGGGGAAGAGATGAACCAGTCAACCATTATGTCAACCATAGCAGGAGGACAGTGATATGAACAAGACGTTGAAAAATATAACATCAAAACGATTATTTCTTCCGATCTTCTGCCTGATCCTGGTACTTTTGATCAACCTTTTTACGAGGCCGGATTTCTTTTCGATTGAGATCCGGGACGGAGTATTATATGGATTTCTGATCGACATCATCAACCGGGCCTCCGAGCTGGTGATCCTGGCAGTGGGTATGACGCTGGTCGTATCTGCTTCCGCCGGGACCGACATCTCCGTGGGCGCGATCATGGCGGTCAGCGCGGCGGTATGCTGCAACGTGCTGACCGGCGGCGAACGTGCGGCCACGGAATACGCCAGCCCTCTGATCCTGGGATTTCTTGCGGCGGTCCTGGTGGGGACACTGATCGGATGCTTTAACGGAGTGCTTGTGGCAAAGCTGAACATCCAGCCGATGGTTGCCACATTGATCATGTTCACGGCAGGCAGGGGGATCGCCCAGCTGATCACGGACGGGCAGATCACGTATGTGCGTGTGGACAGCTATAAGACACTGGGATCTTCCTTCCCGGGCTTTCCGGTCCCGGCACCCTTTATCGTATCGCTCATCGTAGTGGCGGCGACGGCGCTTCTGCTGAATAAGACGGCTCTGGGCATGTATATACAGTCTGTCGGGATTAATAAAAAGGCTTCCAGCCTGACCGGGATCAAGGCGGTCCTGATCATTTTCCTGACGTATGCGTACTGCGGCTTCTGCTCCGGGCTTTCCGGACTGATCGCTTCCAGCCGCATTTACTCCGCGGATGCGAACAATATCGGTCTGAATATGGAACTGGACGCCATCCTGGCAGTGGCGATCGGCGGAAATTCGCTGGGCGGCGGAAGATTTTCCATTGCAGGCTCTGTGATCGGCGCATATACGATCCAGGCTCTTACCACGACCCTGTACGCCATGCATGTATCCTCTGACCAGATCCCGGTGTACAAGGCGGTCGTGGTTGTGATCATCGTAACGCTCCAGTCTCCGGGATTTGAAAGGATGAGAAAAGCTCTTGCCCAGAAGAAAGCGGGCGCGGCGGAAGGAAAGGAGGCGGCATAAATGAAAGAAAAACGTACTCTGAATCAGACCAGTTTTCTTCTTTTGATCACGATCATTTTGTTTATTGTGATGTATGCGGTGGGCTGCATCGTTTTTAAGGACCAGGGCTTCGCAAAGATACAGAACTTCCTGAACCTGTTTGTTTCCAATGCCGGCCTGATCGTGATCAGTATCGGCATGACGGTAGTCATGATCACGGGAGGGATCGATATCAGCGTGGGTTCCTTCGTGGCCATGGGCTGCATGATGCTGGCCTGGATGATGGAAAGGGCGGGCGTAGGCGCAGTTCCCGCGGTCCTGATCGTGCTCGCTGCAGGAATCGTATTTGGACTGGTGCAGGGATTTCTCGTGGCTTATATGGATATCCAGCCATTTATCGTCACCCTGGCGGGCATGTTCTTCGCAAGGGGGATGACGGCGATCATCTCCAAGGACATGATCAGTATCAGCAATGAAATGTTTATGGGATGGGCGAAGATGAAGATTTATTTCCCTGTCGGCGGTCATCTGAACCGTAAGGGGGAGATGATCTATCCGTATATCTATCCTACGGTGGTGATCGCTCTGCTCCTTCTGGCGGCAGCGTTTATCATGCTGAAATATACGAAGTTCGGGCGAAGTATCTATGCGGTCGGCGGAAATGAGCAGTCGGCGCTTATGATGGGGCTGAACGTGCGGCGCGTGAAGCTGAAGGCGTATATGCTGGATGGTTTTCTGTGCGGTGTCGGAAGCATCCTGTTCTGCCTGAATACACTGGGCGGCTTCGTGGAGCAGGCCAAAGGTTTTGAGATGGATGCCATTGCCTCCGCGGTCATCGGCGGTACGCTGCTGACGGGCGGTGTGGGAAATGTGATAGGCACGCTGTTCGGTGTTCTGATCAAGGCGACCATTGAGGCGTTTATTACCTTCCAGGGAACGCTTTCGTCCTGGTGGACCAGGATCACGATTGCAGCGCTGCTCTGTTTCTTTATCGTGCTGCAGTCGGTGCTGGCGATGCTGAAAAAGAAAAAATAAATCGTTTTAAAATGGCAGGGGATCTATTTTTATCCTATGATTTAACATAGGCAAGCCGTCACTATCCGCAGTAGTGGCGGCTATTTCTTTTCCCTCTGAAGATTGTGCAGCGCAATGCTGGTTACTGTTCACACGGTGTCGTGCACTCGCTGCACGGCACCGAATCAAAAATACATTCGGGGTTGTGTATTTGGCAGCAATGTGTTATTCTTGACAGAAAGGATTCAAAAAGATATTCATCTTTTTTATTCTTACCGGTACATCACCGGGCTACTCAATCACATTTTTTACAAAGCAGGCTTTTCTGGATATACTTTTCATGTTATGATTAGTTCAGGAAGTGAGACAATTCTTTTTAACTCCTCATACAGCCGGTCAGAAAGCACTGCAGGAGAAAGGAGAATTGTATGAATCAGACAACTCAAAAAACGACCAGTGACTTTATGATGTCCCCGAAGGTTGACGTATGTTTTGCAGGGCTGATGGAGAATCCGAACGTAAGGAAAGGCTTCTGCGCCGCGATCCTTCGGGTTCCCCCGGAAACGATCGAGACGACGGAACTGCTTCCTGTTCATCTGCAGCGTAATTACGCAGACGATAAGCTTGGAATCCTGGATGTACATGTGCGTATGATGGACGGAGCCCAGATTAACATGGAGATGCAGGTGAAAAAGTATGAATTTTGGGATGAGCGGACGCTGTTTTACCTCTGCAAAATGTTTTCTAATCAGCTGAAAGCCGGAGAATCCTATGGAAAACTCAAAAAATGTATACATGTAAGTATTCTTGATTTTATACATTTTACAAAGGATAAGAGATTTTACCGCAGAATCGGCTTCTGTGACAGGAAGACGAAAAAGCTCTACAGTGATAAGCTGGAGATACAGGTTCTGGAACTGAAGAAGCTGCCGAAAAAGATAAAGACAGGGGAAGATATCGTCAACTGGATGTGTTTTTTTAACGGAAAAAGCAAGGAGGAGTTTCAACAGATGGCGAAGGAAAGTATCTATTTGGAGGAAGCTTATGATATGCTGCAGAAGATGAGTGCGGACGATATCAAGCGGTTGGAATATGAAGCGAGGGAGAAGGCGCTGAAGGATTATAATACATTTGTTGTCGAGGCGAAGCAACGTGCGGAGCAACGCGCAGAAAAGCGTGGAGAAAAGCGCGGAGAAAAGCGCGGAGAAAAGCGTGGAGAAAAGCGCGGAGAGAAACGTGGCAGGAAGATTGGCGAAAAAATCGGAGAAGAAAATGGTATTAAACTAGCAAAAATGGTATTCAAACTGCAGGCGCAGGGTGAGACAGAGCAGAATATTGCGTCCGAATGCAACATTACAGTTGAGAAGGTACGGAAGATTTTAGAATGATTGCGATTTCGGCAGCGGAGTTTTCGTATCAAAGAGGGCAAGATCAGGACAGGAGGTTGGAAGTATTTGGAGGAGTTCATGAATTATCTTCGGGATTTGAATGTTGTATCAATATCGCTTCGGATCATCCTGTCTATTTTGATCGGAGGGATCCTGGGAGTAGAGCGGGGAAGAAAGAACCGGCCCGCCGGACTGAGGACATATATCCTGGTGTGCCTGGGGTCTGCGCTGGTCATGATGACGAATCAGTATGTGTATGTTACATTTGAGACCGGGGATCCGGTACGCCTTGGGGCCCAGGTGATCAGCGGCATTGGCTTTCTGGGCGCGGGGACGATCGTGCTGACCGGAAGAAATAAGATCATGGGAATCACCACTGCGGCGGGACTCTGGGCAGCAGCCTGCAGCGGCCTTGCGATCGGGATCGGATTTTATGAGGGCGCGGTTTTAGGCGGTCTTGCGGTCGCATTTACCGTATCAGGGCTTCTGAGGTTTGATATCTGGATCCGGAAAAGGTCCATGTATCTGGACCTGTATATTGAATACAATGTGGAAAAAGGCAACTTCAGTGGATTCCTGCAGTATGCCAGAGAGCATGATTTTGAAGTAAGCAATATCCGGGTAAATAAGGGATTCTCCTGGTATGAACAGAACGGAAGACCGGGAGTGCTCAGCTATACTGTAACGGTTTCCAGCCAGGTCCACCGTACCCACTCGGAAATACTCGAAGTGCTGGCGCATGAGAAAGGGATTCAGTTTATTGAGGAATTGTAAGATACAAAATATAAGAAAGAAATATCTGTGACCGTGCAGCGTAGGCACGATCCAGGAGTAAACAGCAACCAATAAGTAATTTTTTGCATAGAACCTTCGGATAAACACATTGACAAACGTTCGCTAAAGGGGTATATTATAAACAAAACGTTTTCAGGAAATCTCGTCTGCAAAGACAGCAGCAGGAGAGGCTTTGGGAGGGTAAATATGGCTGGAATGAGAGATGTGGCAAAATTGGCGGGTGTATCGTTGTCAACGGTATCGGTTGTTTTAAATGATACTGGTAAATATGTAAGTGAAGAGCAGAGGAAAAAAGTATATGCCGCGGCAGAGGCTCTGGAATACAGACTGCCTCCCAAAAAGAGATTTTCACATAAAACGATCGCAGTCATTTTACCGGTAATTACAAGTTCTTTTTTTTCGAATCTGTTAAACGGAATCGAAGAGACGATCTCTCCTGATAAAAGTTTGCTTCTGTATTATAATTCGAATTATAATTTTGAAAAGGAAAAAGAGTGCCTGTTGATTTTGAAAAAGCAATCTTTGGCGGGCATCATATTAAATTCTATATGCCCGTCAGATGCCGAGAAGGAATATTTCGCATGGCTGAAGGAGGAGTTCATTGAAAAAGGGATCCCCATCGTGCTTTTAGAGAGAAAAGTTGTATCTGAGGACTTTTACTGTATTTATATTAATAACTTTGAGAGCGCATATGCGGCAACCAGGCACTTGATCGAAGCCGGGCATAAGAAAATCGGACATATATCGGGCAATGATAAAATGCTCCATACTTATGAACGGTATGAAGGCTATAAAAAGGCGTTGGCAGATGCCGGAATCCCCTTTGATCCTGAACTGGTCCAAAAAGGTGATTTTACTCCGTTCAGCGGCTATACAGCGGCAAAAAAGTTATTAGATATCCGAATGGACTTTACGGCTCTGTTTTCAGCAAATGATCAGATGGCGATCGGGGCCATGAAGGCTGTGAAAGGATTCGGAAAAAAAATACCGGAGGATATCGCGGTTGCGGGGTTTGATAATTTAAGTGTATCATCACTCGTAGAGCCGGCTCTCACAACGATCAACGTTCCGGCATTCCAGATGGGAAGACTGTCAGGAAAGCTTGTTCTCAATGCTTCAGACGGGGAACAATGTGAGAGGATGAACCTTTTGGAAACGAATCTGATCGTGCGGAGATCTTCAAAAGCTTCGGCCAATAACGAATGGGAATTGACAGGATGGTAATGCTATAAATGGCACTAAAACAAAAAACAGACTGTGCAGGGAATCTTGTACAGTCTGTTTTTTGTTATTCTATAGGAAAATTCTCCGGGGGATGCGCACTGCGGCGTACAAGGTAGATGCCGCACTGCGCGCATAAGGAAAATGGCTCCTGTTGCAGCCGTGCTGCGGCGCGAGTGTGCGTCTTGACGCACACTTTTTTTGCTATTGTATACAGAAAAACCGTGAAGCCAATGAGGTAAGAAGGCTTACTGCTTTGAATCAGATCATTACGGGATCAATATAGCGAACAAACGCAAATAAGTTCGCTAAAATTATCTGAATAAATAATATAAAATAAGAAAAAATATAATAATATATAAGTATATGTATTAATAAAATGTAAACATTGAAGAAAAAAATAAGAAGTAAAATATATATTGACAAACGTTCGCTAAAATGATAGTATGAATAGCATAAGGACTATTTAAATATATGACGTCAATATTGAATGGTTGAATAGTAGGAATAGTAGGTAACATGTTTAAGTACGAATTTGAGGATGAATTGAAGGAGAAAAGCATATGAAAAAGAAAATATCGGCATTGTTATTAACTCTTGCAGCTATGTGCTTCGGCTTGACAGGATGTATTACAAACCAGGCAGAAAAAGAGGAACCGGCTCAGAAAACAGAAGAGGATAAAAACGCGTCCGAAGAAGAGACAGTTACATTAGAACTGTTCTGGCAAAAGTCAAATACAGAAGTGATCCAGGAAATCATAGATAAATTTGAAGCCGAAAATCCAAATATAAAGATCGAATTGACAGCGACAAGCAGCGATACGGGCAAGCAGATCTTTCAGACAAGAATGGCAACAAATGAGCCAATGGATCTTGTACAGCACTGGCCGTCTCAGGCGGAATTTCGGGCAATGTGCAAGGAAGGGAGAATGGCAGACTTAAGTGATTATGAATGGAACGACAATATCATCGACACATACTATGACCTTTCGTGTGTGGATGGAAAGCTCTATTCCGTACCATTGTCAATTAATGCGGGAGTTGTTGCATATAATAAAGACATTTTTGAAAAATATAAAGTTGAAGTTCCGGAAAGCTGGGATGAATTGATTGAAGTATGCGAAAAATTACAGGGAGAGGGTGTAACGCCATTTATATTTTCGAATGGAGATAAAGAGAACTGTTCCCAGAAATTTCATATTATGACAGCTGCAGTAGCAGACGACACGTGGAACCCCTATGAATTTTATGTGGGGATGTATGAAGGAAGCGAAGACAGGATAGCAGATAACGAATATTCTGAGAAGGCAGCGGCCCGTCTTTATGAACTCTCATCAAAATACGCACAGACGGATACCCTGGGGACCAATTATGATCTGTCAATGCAGATGATGGCTAATGGCGAAGCGGCAATGATGCTCACCGGGACCTGGGCTCAGTCAGACATTATTAAGAATAATCCGGATTTTAACCTTGGCATGTTTGCGATGCCGACGGATGACGGCGTCCATATGCTGATTACCGGGATCGATCCGTGTATAGCGGCGATGAGCGGGACAGGCAAGGAAGAATATGCGGCAAAGTTTCTGGAATTTATTTCACGGACAGAAAATGCACAGATCTATACGGACCATGATAAGTCACCCAGCCCGATCAAAGGCGTAGAAACAGATAATCCTACGGTGGAGCTTGTGCTGGGATATATAGAAGAGGGAAAGGCGATTCCCTGGTGGAGAGATTATATCAGTACAGGAGTTGTCAGCGATGAGGCAGATATAGCGCAGGAATTTCTAATGAACGGTGAGATGGAAAAATTTTTAAATGCAGAGGAGGAGATTATTCTTCGGCAGGACTAATGATACTCAATATATTATGAAATGAAGGCGGACAGTTCCGCTTTCATTTCAGATCAGAACCATTTGGGTATATTAATAGTACGGAGATTGTGTGTATTTAACTGTCTGCTTTGCAGATTGGTTACGAAAAGGTAAGGGGAATTGGTATGAAAAAAAGGACGTTGGCCCAAAAAAAGAATCGGGCATTTATGCCAGTCATTATCACAGCGGTTATGATGTATACGATTTTTTTCGTGGTACCGGCTTTATACAGCTTTTATTTTAGCCTGACAGATTGGAACGGGTATTCGCTAAATTATAAATTTGTAGGTATCGAAAATTTTGTAAGAGTATTCAACGATAAGGATCTGATAAATTCTATCAAGTTTACGCTGATATATACGGTCGTGATCAATGCTGCAACAATTCCTGTTTCTATTGTGCTTGCTATGCTGCTGACGAAAGAAATAAAAGGGGTCCGTTTTTTCAGAGCTGTTTACTTTTATCCTGCAATTATTTCTATGCTGTCATTGGGGTTGATCTTTAATGAGATTTTCCGAAGGATGATTCCGTCAATGGCATCCGGATTAGGGATCCGATTTTTGGAGACGAGTCTGCTGTCTTCCGGTACAGGAGCAGTGATCGCTGTCATTATATTAGGCTTCTGGCAGAATTTATCAATTCCAACTGTATTGCTGATCGCCTCATTACAAAGTGTTCCGTCAGAACTGACAGAGGCTGCCAAGATCGATGGAGCCGGAGTATTTGCAAGATTTAAAGTAGTAACGCTCCCTTTTTTAACCTCAACACTGATCATGTGTCTGGTAAAAGGGATCCGAGACGCACTGGTCGTGTTTGACTATGTCGTATCCCTGACACAGGGAGGACCGGCAAAAGCGACCACATCCATGGGATATAAGATTTATCTTATGGGTGCAATGGATATGAAATTTGCCCAGGGATGTGCAACGGCGGTCATACTGTTTGTGATTATAACAATATTATCATTTATAGTCATGAAGGTGGTAGGAAGAGGAGGGATTGACCAGCAATGAAAAGCAGAAAGATCAGGAAAATACTTTCGACGGCTGCAACATATACGGCACTGCTCTTTTGGTTTATCTGCATTGCGATCGTGCTCTATGTTACGCTGATCAACTCTTTTAAAACACAGGCAGAATCCAGTGTAAGCTTTATCGCTTTTCCAGAACAGTTCCGGTTAGATAATTATATTGAAGTTTTTCAAAGAAACGGCTTTTTAACAGCGCTCTGCAATACAGCTTTTTTCACGATCATATCTGTTATCATAGTGACGGTATTTGTGCCTGCTGTTTCATATGCGGTGAATCAGACGATAGAATTGAAATTCTCAAAATTTTCACTGTATTACATTACGGCAGCGATGTTTGTGCCTTTTCAGATCGTAGCACTTCCACTGGCTATGTTCATGAAGGCCCTGGGTCTTGGAAACAGGCTGAGCATTATTATAATATTTATTACCTATCCGCTGATACAAGGTGTGTTTTTGTGTAATGGCTACTTAAAAACAATACCAAAAGAACTGGCAGAATCGGCATATGTAGAAGGGGCGGCAAACTGGCAGACTTTTTTTAAAGTGATATACCCTGTAATGAAGCCAATGACAGCGACGATCGTGATCACTAATTTTTTGTGGATGTGGAATGAGTTCCTCATTTCGCTGATGATACTGGGAGCCGATAAAAATACACAGACACTGCCTTTGTTTATCTATAGCTTTAAAGGACAATATTCGGTCGAATACAATTTGCTGTTTGCAGCAATTGTGCTGTCATCCATTCCTTTGACCGTGATGTATGTCTTCTTGCAAAAGTATATTGTGACCGGATTGGCAGGCGGAGCGATAAAAGGGTGATAAAAACAGGGATAAAGAAAGAGAGGCGGGAATATGAAAGGCGTGAGACTTACCGGAAGCCGGCATGCAGAACTGGCAGAACTGCCGATACCGTCCCTGAGAAAAGGTGAGGTTTTGATCAAGGTAAAAGTATCGGCTGTCTGCGGAAGCGAACGAATAGGTTATGAGAATGGATGCGGTTATGGAGTGTTCTGGAAATGGCCGTGCACAAAAGCACGCATTGAAGATTGTTAAACCGCAGGGAACCGTTGTCTTTTGCGGAGAAAATTATTCTCAGATAGAGATCGCACCGTCGCAGGATATCATCCATAAAGAAGTATGCATTACAGGCGCATTTTATTTTACAGAAAATGATTTTCACAATATGTGTATGCTTTATGAACGGGGATTTGATCCGATAAAGCTGGTAAGCCACAGATTTCCTCTTCATGACGCGCAGAAGGCATATCAATGTTTTTTTGAGGGGAATACAGGAAAAGTTTTGCTGACAGACAGAGCATAACGATGAAATCAGGAGGACACATGGAAAAATTAAGAACTGTATTAATAGGACTGGGGGAACGGGGAAAAATCCATCTTTATGGCCTGCTGCAAAATAAAGAATATTTTGAAGTGACCGGAGTTTGCGACTTAAATGAAAAAAGAGTCTGCGAAACAGCAGAGACATATATGCTGAAAAAAGAACAGCTTTACTATGATGCTGAGAAAATGCTGAATGAACTGAGACCGGATGTCATGGTATTTGCAACCCTGCCGCATATCCGCTTATCTATGGCAGAACTGGCGGTAAAGTACCACGTAAAAGGAATGATGTTTGAAAAGCCCATGGCAACCAGCCTTCAGGTTGCAAAGGAGATCACGGATTTATGTAAGGAACATCAGATCAAAGCTGTTGTATGCCAGCAGCATAAGTATTTACGATCCTTTGAACAATTGAGGAGAAGGATAGACAGCGGAGAACTGGGAGAAATATACCAGATTCAGGCAAACTGCCAGCCGCAGGCGTCGCAGCTTGGCACACATTACATAGATTATATGCTGTGGGCAAACGGAGGAGTGAGAGCGAAAGCGGTCACAGGACATGTGCATGGTAATTTCTATCTGGATGACAGCCATCCGTCACCGGATTATATATTAGGACATATTGCGTTTGAAAATGGAGTACGCGGTATTTTAGAATGCGGATACTTTGCAAAACAGCATGATGCGCATGAGACAGGTTTTTCCCATGTGATCATGGAGGACAAATACTGGACGGATGACAGGCTGACTGTTTATGGAACAAAGGGCTATGCATATGCGGAATGCAGCGGCCGGTACGGGGCGTTTACCTCTGATACACATTCCATGGTGGAGGCAGGAGACTATGATGACTTTTTCAAAAAAGAACAGTTTGATGCACAGACTGGTTATACCAGAGAGTTTGGAGTGTGGATGCTGAATGACAAAAAAGTACATCCCTGCAATGTTGAAATGGCATACCATGGATATGAAATATTGGAAGGCATTTATATGAGCGCAATTGAACGGACAAGAATAGACTTGCCGGTCCCACTTCCGCTCAAATATGATGCTGTCAGTATATTAAAGGAAAAGCTGAATGCAGTTGATTATATGAAATTTTAACAGATGCTCTGCGCGGCAGCCGGCCGGCGGTCTGCTGCTCTGAACAAATCAGGATTTAAGAAGAAAGGAAGATACCATGGAAAAAAAGAGCATGCTTGAAAAAGCATTGGAAGAAGGGAAAGGCATTTTCAGACTGGCGCCCGTATGGGTTTCCAGATCATTCTGCAGGCCGGGGAAAAGAATCAAACTGCATCCGGACGATTATTATGCGATGGGGGCAGACCGGGGAGGCATTGATGAACGATGGCTGTCTTCTGCGACCTGGGCGGAGAATGGACCAAAAACAAGAGAAGATGAGGGGATGAGCTATATTGCGGCAGGAAAAGAAGGCAGGGAAAAAATATTGCTGAGGGATGCAGTAGAACTTTTGGGGCCGGAGATCATAGGGGACCGGTTATGGAGAAAATATGGAAAATGGCCGATGTTTTCTAAATTTTTTGATAATGCCGGACCTCTGCCGCATCATATTCACCACCGGGATGAACATGCAAAGAGAGTAGGAGCGGAAGGAAAACCGGAAATGTATTTTTTCCCGTCACAGCTAAATAATCACGGCGGAGAGTTTCCGTTTACTTTTTTTGGATTTCATCCGGATACGGCAAAAGATGAAGTGTTAGAGGCTCTGAAAAACTTTACGAGAGGAGACAACAAAATCCTGGATCTATCCAGGGCTTATAAATTGGCATTGGATACAGGCTTCGATGTGCCGCCCGGGGTCATGCATGCTCCGGGAAGCCTTTGTACATATGAACCGCAGTTCGCCTCAGACGTTTATGCCATGTATCAGTCTGTCCTGATGAACGGGCAGGTTCTGGAAGAGGAATTGCTCTGGAAAAATTCGCCGCAGGAGGAGTATGGAAACTATAAGTATCTGCTGGAAGTGATCGACTGGGAGCTTAATGTAGATCCAAAGTTTTACGAAAATCGTTTTATGGCGCCGAAGCCTGTAAAAAATACGGATGAGATGAGCGAGGAGGGTTATCTTGAAGAGTGGATCTGCTATAAATGTGAAAAAGTGTGTGCAAAAAGACTGACCGTTTTCCCAGGACGCACAGTGACGATAAAAGACAGTGCGGCGTATGGAATGATCGCGCTGCAGGGACAAGGCACATTCGGAAGCTGGAAGCTGGAAACGCCCTCGCTCATAAGGTTTGGTGAACTGACAAATGATGAGTTTTTTGTGACGGAAACGGCAGCAAAAAACGGCGTGGCGATCACAAATACATCTGATTGCGAAAACATTGTCATATTAAAGCACTTTTCAGAAAATCCAGATCTGGAACTACTTCATAAAAAGAATCCGGAAACGATGTAGAGGAGGTATCATATGTGCAGCTGGTATAGACATAATTATCGCAGAACACTGCTTGATATGCATATAGAAGACTGGGATGAAAAGTTTTTTTCAAAATTTGACCCCAGGGACTATTTTGAAAAATTAAAGATTGCAGAGATCACGGCTCCGATGATCTATGTGCAGTCTCATGTGGGCCTGTGCTACTGGCCGACACAAAGCGGCAGGATGCACAGAGGATTTCTGGGAAAAGAGGATCAGATCAGGAGACTGTTTGACCTGTGCCATGAAGCGGGTATGGATGTGGTTTTGTACTACAGCATCATCTTTAACAATGTAGAATATGAACGGCATCCTGAATGGAGAATGCGGGACCATCAGGGAAGAGGATCAAGGGACCACGGCGGGCGCTATGGATTATGCTGTCCCAATCATGAAGGATATCGCGCTTTTGTAAAAGAACAGATAAAGGAATTTTGTGAATATTTTGACTTTGAAGGCGTCTTTTTCGATATGACTTTCTGGCCGGAAGTGTGTTACTGTGATTCCTGCAGGAAAAAATTTGCTGAAAAATATGAATATGAAATGCCGCATATTGTGGATTGGCGAGATGACCGCTGGAAAGCATTCAATGAAGAACGGCATCAGTGGATCGGGGAATTTGCGGATATGCTGACCGCAGAAGTAAAAAAGTACAGACCGGAAGTCTCCGTTGAGCATCAATATGGTAATTCCCTCTCCTTTTGGAGATTTGGCAATAATGAAAATGTGTCGAAAGCAAGCGATTATATCGGGACCGACCTGTACGGGGGAATCCAGGAACAGTCATTTGCATGTAAAACCTGGTACAACCTTACAAAAAACCAGCCGTTCCAGTATATGACTTCCCGGTGTTATCCAACGCTTGCGGAACATACGACTACAAAATCATTCGACAGGATGCGCCAGTGTGTGGCCATGACATTTCTCCACCATGGAGCAAGCCTGCTGATCGATGCGATCGACCCTGCAGGAACGACCGACGGCAGGGTCTATGAGATGTTCGGCAGAATTTATGGAGAAATGAAAGCATACGAACCATATATGGATCAAGGAGAGATGGCATATGATGTAAGCCTCTACTTTGACCTGAACGGCAAAATGAATATAGAAAAGAACGGTTATGATGTGCTTGACCATGCCCTGGACAGAGACGACCCCCGTGCGGGCACGATGCCGCATTTTGAAGCCCTTATGGGAGCGGCCAGGGGACTGAGTGAACATCATATTCCGTATTCAGTCATTAACAATTGGAAATTTGAAGAAATGTGGAAGCACAAGGTGCTGGTGCTGGCAGATGTGCCGGATATGCCGGAGGAATACTGCGATCTTGTTTTGGATTATGTGTTAGAAGGTGGAAATGTCTATATAAGCGGCCATTCTGCGCCATATTTGGTGAAAGCGGTATTTGGGGCGGAAACACAGGGCCTGACAAAGGAGCGGATCACATATATGGCGCCTGCTGAGGGAAGCCGGATCATGCAGGGCCTGTTTACGAAAGAGTATCCAATGGTGATGTTTGAGAAGGCGGTGATCATGCCGAAAGAGGCGCAAGGCGAGGTGCTGGCTCATCTGGTTCTGCCTTACACCGTTCCCGGCATCGCATGGTCGATGTTTCCTACGGATATAAAAGAGCATGAATATATTGATACAAAAGGGGATGCATATCCATTTGCAACGATCCATGCCAATCCTCCGGGAATTTGGACAGAATATCCGGCTATGCTGAAAAAATCTGTCGGTAAGGGGACGGTCATCTGGTCAGCTCTTCCTATAGAAAAAGCGGAGAGATACCAGCACAGTGAAATCTTTGCCGGAATCATACGGGAGTTAGCCTCTGATGACTTTTTGTTCGGCGGAGATGCGCCGGAAACAGTGGAATATATCCTTTTTGACGACCATAAGAATGCAAGGCTGCTTATGGGGATCATTGAGAAAAGAGAAGAAAACCGGATACCTAAAACCCACGATATTACAGTATGGGTTAAAACACCGGCAGAGCCTGAAGCAGTCAAACAGATCCCGGACGGCAGAGGACTGGCATATACTTATGAGAATGGAAGAGTAACGGTAAAGCTGGATGAAATAGATATTTTTACGATGATCGCGATCGAACTGGGGGATGCTTTGGATGTATAAAATGCTGGAATATGTAGGCAATATGGATCAGCTTCTGGAGGTGAAGAATTTTCGATACACAGGCGGCAGGGCGGATGGAGTAAGAGCTGCACAGGTTACGAATCAAAATGGGCTCCAATTCACCGTGACAGCCGACAGATGTATGGATATTTCGAGTTTGAGATACAAGGGAATCAATATCAGTTATATCAACCAATGCGGAGTCGTATCTCCGCAATACTGCGAGCATGGAGAAAACGGATGGCTGAGAAGTTTTACGGCTGGGTTCCTTACCACCTGCGGATTGGATAACGTAGGTTCTCCATGTGAAGAAAATTCTGTCAAATATGGGCTGCATGGCCGGATATCCAATACACCGGCGGAAGAATATTGTGCGCGAACAGAGATCATTGATGGAGAAAGACAGGCGGTGATAAGCGGAGAAATGCGCCAAAGTGTTCTGTTTGGCGAAAAATTAATTTTGAAACGTGAAATCCGTGCGTATCAAAGAGAAGATACGATCGAGATTACGGACGAGATCAGCAATATGGGATTTCGGGAAGAAGAGTTTATGATCTTGTATCACTTTAACATCGGATATCCTTTTTTAGATAAGGGCTGTGAGCTATTTATAGATAATGAATCCGTAATATCAAGAAACCAACATTCAGAAGCTTGTAAGGAAGAGATGTATCATATTACAGAACCTGATGATCTGGAAGAGATGTGCTATTACCATAAGATGAATGACCGCCGCGGGATATCTGCGGCGGGAATGTATCAGGCAAAATATCAGATAGGGTTTATCATATCTTATGAAAATGATGTGCTGGATAAATTTATTCAATGGAAAAATTTATCAAAAGGACAATACGTTATGGGACTGGAACCAGGAAGCAATTTTGTGGATGGAAAAAAAGCAGAAAGAGCGAGGGATACCATAAAAAGAATCGGGGCGCAGGAGAAGATAAAATATAAAATATGGGTTCGCTTTTATGACGGATGGGAAAAATTTCAAAAGGCATGGAGCGGATATAAAGAGGGACCGGACATCAGATAAACATTTTCCAACCGTACAGCTGGAAAATGTTTATAAAATAAGTACAGCGCCGTGACGGAAAGGAGGAAGATATGCGTCATTTGTTTGAGATAGACGGAAGATTTTACTGTATGATGACAAAGGCGGCAGATCTTTTGGTTTTGAATTTGTTGTGGATGATATGCAGTGTTCCGGTTTTTACTGCCGGCGCGGCAGTAACAGCATTGCACGATGTCACGATACAAATGGCCGAAAACAGAGAGGGCTATGTAGCAAAGGAGTATCTTCGTTCCTTTCAAAAGAATTTCCGGAAAGGAACGGTGCTATGGCTTCTATTTCTCAGTGTCTTAAGCATACTTCTGGCGGTAAGAACCGGGATGACAGTGGAAAGTGAGCCTGTATTTATCATGTGCTTCTTTATTGGAATTTTATGTGCCTGTATCTATACATGGGTATTTCCTCTGCTGTCGCAGAAAGATCATACAACGGTGCAGCTGCTGAGGAAGAGCCTATTTATCGGTATCTATTACTTCCCATATACACTGATATTGTTTGGAGGAAATGCGGTTTTGGCATATATTACGTTTGCATATCCCGGAATCATTTTATGCTGGATGTTTATTGGAACGGCATTAACCGCATATGGGACAGCATTTATCTACAGGTATATACTGATTCAAAAAAATAATCCATTTATGCAATGTAGGTAAAGTGACTGATTTTTTCGTTACTATTCACAGTCATTTTACTCACATGCGCAAAAACAGCCAGCAAAGCTGTCTGCCGATGCTGCGTATCTTGATTTTTTTGCTTATGTGTGTGAAATGACTGATTCCAGTCAGATAAAAACTGTCAATCAGCTTCTTACAAGCTTCGCTTGACGAACCTGACATCCATTTTTTATCTGACTGTGAATAGTAACATTTTTTCATCAAAAAACTTGTATATTACTCTCTTTATATGGTAAAATATAGTCAAATTAAGTAATGTGGGCTAAAAACAGGATGGTTGTAATATAAAGCTGATCATATAAAGGAGAAAGTGAATGCAGGTTTTTGAAGTAGAAGCAGACGAGTACCTGGCGTCCAAACTGGACTATGGAACGCCGGAATTTCCATTTGCGTATTATTATGACGAGATCAACCGGTATCATGAGAAGTCTGTGCGGTGGCGCTGGCATAACGGACTGGGACTGGCCTTTGTGGCTGCAGGCCCTGTGGAATTGTATGTGGGAGAAGAAAAGACGGAACTGCAGTCGGGAGATGCGCTGTTTATCAACCAGGGGGTGATCCATCGGTTTTCATCCAGTTCCGGCGGAGTTGTGGTCACTTATATCTTCGGCTCAGAATTGATAGCCCCGGCCGGAAGCCGGATCCATACGCAGTATGTATTGCCGGTCCTGCTTTCTGCGCTGCCGTTCGAAAAGATTGAGGGCGGGAGCATGCAGGGGCAGCTGATGCTGAAAAGCCTGATCAGAATGCAGAATGAGCTGGAGATCCAGGCCGATGCATGGGAGCTGCGTATCAAAAACTGTGTCCTGGGTGTATGGGATGAGCTGTACCGTGTGCTGAAGGAAAAGCTCTCATGCGGATATCCGGGCAGAACGAAGAATGAAAACCGGACATATGCAAGGATCCGGAAGATGCTGAATTACATTCACGGGCACTATCGGGAAGATATCGACCTGGATCAGATCGCTGCCGCCGCGGAAATCAGCAAAAGCGAGGCGCTCCGGTGTTTCAGGGCGGGGCTTTATACGACGCCGGTAGTTTATCTGACGCAGTACAGGCTGGCATGTTCAAAGGAATTGCTGCAAAACGGAGGCCGTACTGTACAGCAGGTAGCTCTGGAATGCGGATTTGACAACAGTTCCTATTTCTGTAAGGTGTTTAAAAAATATCTTGGGATCTCTCCTCTGGAATTTTGCGATGTTTATGAATTGTAAAATATCGTCAAAAATAATAGAAAACACTTGAAAGTTTTGGTGAAAAGTGATATTTTAAAATTGTAAAATATCTTAAATTATGAAGGAGGAACCCTACATATGAAAAACAAATATTTTCCCAGCCTGGCAGATCCGATCACCATTAACGGCGTGACATTTAAGAACCGCATTTTCGGAGCTCCAATGTCTAATCCGGAACTGGACCCGGACTGCCATATGAGAGAAGAGGACATTGCTTTCCATGCGAACCGGGGCCGCGGCGGCCTTGCAAGTGTCTGCATCGGTCTTGGTATTGTCGAAGCGGTCGGACGTTCCCATACAAAGGAGGTCATTCTTTATGACGATATGTCGCTCCCGTCTCTTAAGAGAATGGCGAATGAATTTCACAAGCATAACTGCAAAGCGACCATGGAGCTAGCCCACGGCGGCAAGTTCGGAGCGGCGAGAAGCCATGCGGCAGCGGAATATACCCTCATCGGACCGAACGATGAGGTAAATGCCCAGGGAGTTCCGGTCAAGGCCATGACAGAAGAACAGATCAAGGCAACGGCACAGGCTTTCGGCGATGCGGCTAAGCTTGTAAAGGAAGCCGGGTTTGACATGGTTCTGATCCATGGAGGCCATGGATGGCTTCTCGGACAGTTCGCTTCCCCATATTTCAATAAGAGGACGGATAACTGGGGAGGAAGCCTTGAGAACCGCATGCGTTTTTCGCTTCTCGTAATCGAGAAGGTCCGCGAGGCAGTGGGACCGAATTTCCCGATTGAATTTCGTATGAGCGGGGAAGAATGCATTCCGGGCGGATATGATGTGAACGAAGCTGTGGAGATGGCAAAGATGATCGACGGTAAAGTAGATATCATCCATGTTTCCGCAGGAATCCATGAAAATGACGACGTGTTCGTGATCACCCATCCGTCCATGTTTATTGAGCATGGATGCAACGTACATCTTGCGGCAGAGATTAAGAAGCATGTAAAGACGCCGGTGGCAACGCTTGGAGGCATCAATGATGTGGATATGATGGAAGAGATTATTGCTTCTGGAAAAGCAGATATCGTAGAAGTGGCCCGCCAGTCCTTGTGCGATCCTTATTTCCCGGAGAAAGCATTTTCTGGAAATAAAGAAGACATCACCCAGTGCTGCCGCTGCTATTCCTGCTTCTTCAATTATCTGTCCAACAGGAATTACTGCTGTGCGTTCAATCCTGTGATCGGCGATGAACTGGAACACAAATATGGATTCCCGGCAACCACGCCGAAGAAGGTAGTAGTCGTGGGCGGAGGTCCGGGCGGAATGGAAGCAGCCATTACTGCAGCCAAAAGAGGACATTCCGTAGCTCTCTATGAGAAAAACAGCAGGCTGGGCGGCCAGATCCTTCACGAGCAGTACATTCCGTTTAAGAAAGATATGTACCACTTTATAGAGGTACTTGCCGCACGCTGTGAAAAAGAAGGAGTAGAGATTCATCTGAACACCGAAGTGACGCCGGAACAGGTGGAAGCAATGGGAGCAGATGTCGTGATCTCCGCAGTAGGCGCAAAACCGATCGTTCCGGACATTCCGGGAATCGACAGTGAAAAGGTGGTCGGGCTGAACGCGCTGGAAAGCAAAGAGCCTGCCATCGGCCGGAAGGTCGTGATCCTGGGCGGCGGACTTGTAGGCTGCGAAGTAGCGGTCTACCTTGATATGATAGGAAAAGACGTGACGATCGTGGAAATGAAAGATACCTGGGCAGCAGACGCTTACTGGATGCACAAGGTGGGCATGGATAAATATATCCGCGACAGCAGGATCAAGATCCAGATTCAGACCACGGCGAAAGAAGTTACAGGTGAGGGACTCCTCTGCGACACACCAGACGGAGAGATCCTGTTTGAAGCAGATACCGTTCTTCTTGCGGCAGGAATGAAGGCTGACCGTACACTTGCAGACGAACTGTACAACACGGCTCCCCGCGTATTTGAGGTGGGCGATGCGATTCGGGCCGGAAGAGTTGTTGACGCCGTGAAGGTAGGATATTACAGGGCGCTTGATATTTAGCAGGAAATTCGGGGCTGCTGCGGTATTCCTGATTATTTCGGCGAAATAGGAATGACGCGGCAGTTCCCTGTACAAGAGAGGTATCAATATGGCGATTTTAATTACAGTAATTACAGCGTTTATTTCCGGAGCCATGGCGGCAGCTCTTGGGGCGCTGGGATCGGTGATCCTTACGGCTCTTGTATCGATCATCGGAGTATTTGCGATCATGGCCGGATGTGAGTTTAATATCATTTCAGAAATTGCTTTCGGTATGTACCTGGGTCCCCAGGTTGCGTTTGGACCGGCGCTTTGTGCCATGAACTATGCCTGGAAGCGAGGATACATTGAAGACAGCAAGGGACTTGCTCTTCCGCTGGGGTCACTGCAGAAGCCGGATGTTCTTGTTGTGGGAGGGATCTGTGCGATAGCCGGATGGTATCTGAATATCGCGCTCGGAACAATCTTGCCGGGGGCATTCGATACGGTAGCCGCTACGATCGTCATCCTGAATATGGTGACAAAGATCATGTTTGGAAACGAAGGCCTGATCGGGAAAGTGCCGGAAGGCGACCAGCGCTTTGGACTTACCAGTAAAAATAAATGGATTCCGTATATGACATACGGACATGGATATTCTTTCTGGCTGTTCGGCGGTTCCGTAGGATTTATTGCGGCGTATCTTGTATATGTGCTCAGTGAATTTGCAAAAACAGTTGATAATCCGATGATCGCAGGCGTATCCTTTGTACCGGTGTGGGCGATCACAGTCGTATTTCTGGTTTTAATGTGCTGCGGACTTCCATGTCCGGTCCTGCACCATATCGGACTGGTAGGCGCCTACGGCGGGCAGATGGCTTATAATGCAGGCTGCTCAGAGATCAGCGTGCTGCTGTGGGGATTCGCATTCGGTATCTTTGCACATTATGCAGGCGACCTGCTTGCGGACCTCTTCCTGGTATATGGAGAAGGATATGTGGATCCGCCGTCGCTTTCCATGCTGTTCTGCTCCGTGTTTGCATTTGTCATCTGTCCGGTCCTTGGCCTTGTAAATCCGGACAGCGCGGTTTCAGTGATCGCTCCGGCAGTGATCATCATCGCGTTTGGCATTGCTGCGGTCATCACGGAAGGGAAGCTGAAAAAGGCAGAAGCGTAGATAAGATCCGCGATTGGAATATGAAAAGAACCTACCTTGTACCTGGGCGGTCGAGGTAGGTTTTTCTCATTCTATAGGAACATTCTCTGTGAATAGTAACTTGGATTCTTTTAGTTTTGCGATAAAATAATTGACAAACAGCTTTGCTTCTCTGCTCAATTTTTCAAAATCCTGAAACAGGACTCCAAGCTCCCAGTCCATATATTCACCGTCGATCGGGATGCAGACGAGCTCTTTCTGGTTGGCCTCTTCATACACATGCTTTACACACAGAAGGATTCCCAGACCCTGTGCGGCAAGCTTGACAAGCTGGCTGACATCCGCAGATTTGTAAACGATATTCGGCTTGAAACCATTTTTTCTGCAGGCATTCGCCGTGCGGTAATGGATATTGTAACGGTTATTAAAAAATACAAACTTTTCATCTTTCAGCTCGCTTAACAGCACGCTTTCCCGATGGGCAAGAGGATGATTTCTGCCTGCGATGAAAAAAAGCTGTTCACGGTAAAGCGGAAGGAACTGGAAGCCCTGCAGATGCCATGGCTTGGTGGAGAGCCCGAAATGGTGGGGGTCTGCCCTGACATATTCCTCGCAGTCCTTATCCGCGATCTCAATCTGTTCCAGGGTCAGACCGGGAAACTGTCTTTCAAATTCCATCAGATAGCTGACCGGGATGCTCCGAAAAAAACCGGGTGCCACACAGAACGTCAGCTTGCCGCGGTGTATATTAAAATAGTTGTAGGATTCCGACAGGGCTTCGTCAAAATGGCTGCAGATATGACGGAACTTGCTTCTTAGATACTTTCCGTCGTCAGTCAGCTGGATTCCCTGCGTAGTCCTGAGAAAGAGGAGCGTGTTAAGCTCTTCCTCCAATTTCTGGATCGCTTTGCTCAGGGCCTGCTGCGATATATAAAGCTCTCTGGCAGCCTGGGAAATACTGCTGCATTCGGTGAGTTTAATAAAGTATTGTATATTTCTAAATTCCATACCACACCTCTGTTCCCTCTTTTTCTGCCATCATTATACCACAATCTATAGTTGTGACAACCACAATTTTTATGCAATATTAATTGTAGAAAAAATTCGCTATAATGTAAAACAAAACGGTATGTTTTGCCTGACAGATTCGAGGAGAGGATTATGCTGAATGTAAACTATCAGTATCTTTTAAGCCCCCTTAATATCAGGGGGACAATTTTTCCAAACAGAGTTTTCAAAAATACGGATTCCCGGACAGAAAGCGATATCAGCGTCCGTATCGCGGACAGATGTGGCTTTCCATATACAAAGGATCACGTCGATCAAATTTCGGAGCAGGAGATTCTGAAAATCCCGGAGATTTATGCGGAAGAAGCATTCAGAGTTATGAAAGAAGGGTATCAGATCGGTGTGGT
Source organism: Lachnospiraceae bacterium M18-1 (assembly GCA_000403295.2). Classification (GTDB taxonomy): domain Bacteria; phylum Bacillota; class Clostridia; order Lachnospirales; family Lachnospiraceae; genus Schaedlerella. Next base: position 115,373 of record KE159612.1, read on the forward strand.
CTCCGGCATGACAGGTACATTTCTGGGAGATTTTATTTCTCCGTCAGCGAACCACAGGACTGACCACTGGGGAGGGAGCCTTGAAAACAGGATGCGCCTTGGACTCTGTATTATAGAAAAGATCCGAGAAGCAGCGGGAGACGGACTGCTCATAGAATTTCGGATCAGCGGGGCGGAGTTTATCTCCGATGGATATACGGCGGAGGAAGGGATCGAGATCGCAAAACAGCTCGATAAAAAGGCAGACATCCTCTATGTGGCTGCCGGGACAGATCCTGAAAAAGATGTGTTCCTCAGAAACTATCCCTCCATGGGGATCCTGCATGGCTGCAACCTCCGGCTGGCAGGCGGGGTCAGGCAAAATGTAAGTATCCCGGTCGCAACGGCAGGAGGGCTGGATGATCTCAGGATGATGAACGACATTATTGCAGCAGGGAAGGCGGATATTTTGTACAGTGATGTTCTGACTGCTCATGGGGACGCATTCAGATGAACCTCTCTGTAATCCCGGGGCGTAAGCTGCGTGAGCTTTTTAAAGACAATACTGAAATACTGAGGCTCTTTAAAGCCCACCGCATAAGCGATATCCGTGATCCTCAGCCCGGGATCGCTGAGAAGCTCCACAGCCTTTTGTATCCTCACTTCATTCAGGATATCCGTGAAGCTCTTCCCTGTTTCACTGGTGATCATGGAACTCAGATAAGAGGGGGAGAGATATACGGTCCTGGCGATATCATTCAGAGAAATATTGGACCGGTAATTCTCCTGGATATAACAGATGACTTTATCGATCACAGCCTGCTTCGGGCCGGATTTTAAGGTCTGGTATTCGCTGAGATCCAAAACCAGATTAATAAAAATATCCTTCAGATTCTGCAGTGTATCCGCATGGACCGCTAACTGGAAGTTGCCGTATTTTTCCAGCATGACAGCCAGCTGCCGGGAGTCGTCCCGGACGATCTTTTTGATACACAGGACTGCGACGATGATGAAGGAGCTTTTGATCAGGCCGATATTCCGGCGGTAGGGCCGGAACAGTTCCAGAAACAGGTCGTTGGCAAGTTTTTCCAGCAAGATACCGTCAGAACGCCGGATCAGATCCACGGTTTTCCGGGCGGAAAGGGAGGTCAGATTATAATCAATGATTCCTTCCATGGTTTCCGGCTCCTGATTTAAAAAGAAATTCACGCTCGATCTTCCGGAAAAGAATTTTTGGCCGAGCGCCCGGAGCGATTGAATATACCCTTCATGAATCTGTTCCTTCTCATTCAGAAGCGAACTGATCCCCATAGAAACAGAAGCGTGAAAAAACTGCGTGATCTCTTTCTGCATCCGGAAAAAAAGTTCTTTCTGTTCAAAAACAGATGCAGGCTGTGCCTGATGGCAGAACAGGACCGCCAGATGGGTGTGGTTCATCTTACAGAACAGGCAGGAATATTCCTTCAGGAAATGACGGCAGTAAACAAGAAGGTTTTCCAGACGGACAGTCCGGTCCTGTGTTTCGCTTGTCTCATCAAAAGTGAACGTAATGATCTGATACCATGGGGTATGCAGAAACCAGTTTGAAAGCAGGGGAGAGCGCAGATGCTTTGTATGCAGTTCCTCTATGCGCAGAAAGCCGGAGAGCAGGCCGGAAAGGGTCTGTTCTTCCTGAATCTCCAGACGGCGGTCCTCATGGGTATCTGCGATCTTGTCTGCCAGAGCTTTGAGCGCCTGCTTTAATTCCTGATAATTGACTGGCTTCAGCATAAAATACGCTGCCCCCAGGTTCACGGCGTCTTTTGCATAATTAAAATTCCGATGTCCCGTAAGGATGATGAACTGCATATCCGGATATTTTTCTTTCATATATTTTATAAAAGTCAGACCATCGATTCCAGGCATCACAATATCAGAGATCACGATGTCCGGCGGGTTCTGCAGGCAGAGCTCCAGCGCTTCCAGTCCGGAGGAAGCCTGGGCGTACAGCTCGCACCCAAGGTCGCTCCAGGAAAATGCATTTGCAATGCTTGTACGTATCCCGTCTTCATCTTCAGCTAATAATATTTTGATCATAACAATTCTCCTCCATTTTCAATCATATACGGCAGATTCAGAGTCACAACGGTGCCTGCGTTGAGCTGGCTTTCCAGGTGAAATCCGTACTGATCTCCATAAAGAAGATGAATACGCTCCTGGATATTTGCAAGGGCGATGTGATGTCCATAAGCAAGGGCGGCATCACGGTCAGGCGGTCCGGAGGGATGCCGGAGAGAATGAAGAACACTGCTCCGTATCCCGATTCCGTCATCTTTTATGACGATATGAAGCTGGCCGCCGGAACAAGTGATCCGAAGCCATACTTTTCCGGGCGAGAGCTTGGGGGCAAGCCCGTGGGTGATGGAATTTTCCAAAAATGGCTGCAGGATCAGCTTCGGGATCCTGCAGTCCAGCAATTCTTCGGGAACCTCCATAACAATCTGAATCTTATCATTATATTTGCACTGTATGATCTTGCCGTATTGGCGTATATATTCCACTTCTTCCCGAAGCGTAAATGTCTTTTCATCATCAGAACACAGATCGGTCTGCAGCATGTAGCTCAGGCTCCCAAGCATATCACAGACAGGGGTGGCCTCATATTCATAAGCTTTCCAGCTGATCAGCTGCAGCGTATTGAACAGAAAATGCGGATTGATCTGGGACTGCAGTGCTTTCAGCTGTGCCTCCTGCTGCGCAAGGCGGCTCTTATATTCATTGTTGATCAGAGTATTCAGCCGGGAGACCATCTGATTAAATCCCCGGTTAATGACGGAAATCTCTTTCAGCGGATAGGATTCCGGCAGCGTATGGTCCAGATACCCTTCTTCCACATTCTTCATTGCAGAGACAAGCGCTGCCACAGGCTGCGTAATAAATCGTAAAGATCTCAGGGCCACCGCAATGGAAAATCCCAGGAGGCTCAGAAAAATCATATAAAAAAGCCATGCGATCTGCTGAAAGGACTGCAGCAGAGTATGCCGGTCGAGCAGGATGACGCTGGTCCAGTCATCATAGGGAAAGCTGGTATTACTTTTGGATAAAGGACGCAGAATGGCAATATGATCTTTGCCTGTAAAATCCCGGGAAGTCCCCCCTGCCTGCAGGCTGTCCAGAGAAAGCCCAAGGGCATCCTGCTCGGTGGTACACAGTATCTGCCCGTACTGGTCTGCGATATACAGCCTGTCAATGTCCAGAGTATTGTAAGCATTAAATGTATCCAAAAGGAAATCTGTGGAGAGACGTATGACTGCCAGGCCCTGTACGGCATATGTATTCTTGTCGTAAGCAACTGCCGAAAGCTCGATACAATCCATTTCTGCGTTGTAGTGCAGCCAGTTGGGGCGGGTAGGATGGGTCAGCGCTTTCTGGTAATAACTGCTGGAAAATGGGGAGGACAGGTGTGCAGGCTTTGTCCCGTAATAAAGGGATTCGCCGCTTTCTTTTATATAAAGATCCATCTCCTGAAGGTAATATTCATCCATTGTGTGAGGCTGAAAATATCTGGATACCGCGATCTGATAATTGTACTGAGACGCAGAGTCAGGGGCCTCATGGCGGAGGATCTCCTGGATGTCGCTGTCACGGAGCACTTCCTGGATCTTTTTATCAAAATCTGTCAAAGATTTTTCCAGTGCAAGATTGGACTGAGCTAAAAAATTGTTGCAGTAATATTCGGCCTGTGAAATGTACAGCCTTGTGTAGAGCTTATAAGGGATCAGAAATAACAGCATGGAAATAAAAAGTAAAAACAGCAGGCAGAATACGGTTAGAAAATACTGGATTCGGAATGAGAAACGGAATCTGGAAGCGGTCATGATCACTTTTTACTGGGGAAGCATAGAAGATGATATGAAGCAGGTATGGTACGACGGTTTCTTTGATCCCTTTGTGGAAGAGCATCCCAATGTAAAGATCGATTTCCAGTGCCTGCCGGATGTACAGGAGACACTTCGTGTTCAGCTGGCGGCGGGAAGCGGGCCGGATTTGTTCATGGTAGACTGCTTTGATGTTCCGGATTATGTAGAAGCAGGAGCGCTGAAGGACCTGACAGCGTACAGGGAGGAGTACAAATGGGACGATGTGATCTATGACTGGGCGCTGGACGCCGGGACCATCGACGGACAGTTGTATGGAGTGGCGCATGGGTCGGAGGCAACATCGATCTACTGCAACAGGGACCTTTTAAAGGAGCTTGGATGTGAGGTGCCTGAAACCAGGGCGGAATTTGAAGATGCATGTATCAAAGCTGCCGATGCGGGATATATTCCGATCGAATACGGTTATTCGGGTGCAAATGAATTTCAGCAGTGGATTTACGACCATTATCTGGGAAATTATTCAGGAAAAGAAAATCTGAAAAAATTGTTTACCGGGGAATTAAAGTTTATGGATGAGGAGATCAAAGGGGCGTTTGAACTGCTGAAGAGCGACTGGGATGCAGGCTGGATCAACCAGGGACAGAGCGGAGCCATCAGCAATGACGAGGCCAGGACATTTTTCCAGAATGAGCAGGCAGTATTCTGTACGGAAGGTACATGGCTCACCATGGAAACATTATCACCGGGAACCCTGACCTTCGACTGGGTATGTACTGCATGGCCGTCAATGAAGGATGGGATTCCGGCTTCCGGGTCCGCCGGGATCGGGGCAATGATGGCGATGAACGCGAATACGGAACATGCAGACCTGTGCGCGGAACTGCTGAATTTCTTTTATTCGGACGAGCAGCGTCTGGCAAATGCGATCGCAGCCGGATATATGACTCTTTGCTGTGACGTGGATGAGGAGCTCTACCCGGAGGATATCGAGGCGGATATCCGTAAGACCCTGGACTCTATGGGCGAGATCCTGGGACGCGATACTGTGGGCTATGCGCCATGGTCCGCCTATCCGTCAGATACCAACATTTATATGATGAATAATCTGGATAAGGTGTATTACGGAGAATATACGGTGGAACAATTCTGTGAAGAAGCACAGAAGGTACTGGATAAGGAATTGGAGGAAGGCTTTGAGTTTGTAGGATAGTGTGCGGCGGCATATCAGGGAGGGAGCAGAATGAAACGGATGAAAAAAATGAAAGGAACCTTGTTTGTATTACCGGCATTTTTAATTCATGTGGTGATCGTACTGGTTCCGGCGGCAGGAATGGTATCTTATTCTTTTACCAATTGGAACGGACTAAAAGAGCCGGAATTTGTAGGACTGCAGAATTATATTGCGATGCTGTCAGATTCATCATTTTTTCATGCTATGAAAAACAATCTGGTCTGGATGGCCATGTTTTTGGTGATCCCGCTGGCGGTCGGGCTGGTGCTGGCCGTGATGCTGTTAAATATCGGACGGGGACAGATGCTGCTGCGGACCGTCTACTTCCTCCCATATGTAGTAGGAGCAGCCATAGCAGGTAAGGTATTTGCGACCTTTTACAGCCCGTATTCAGGGATCGCATCCTTATTTCAATCGCTTGGGATAGATTCGCTCCGTAATTTTGCACCCCTGGGAAATGGGAGATTAGCACTTTATGCGGTCGCATTTGTGGATAACTGGCACTGGTGGGGATTTGTACTTGTCCTGATGTTTTCTGCGCTCCACCAGGTGGACCGCTCCCTTTTGGAGGCGGCCACAATGGAAGGCGCAGGCCCGGTCAGAAAGTTTTTCAGCGTGACGATACCTCAGATAAAGCCTACGATCCTGTCATATTTTACATTTATTATCATTGCGTCTTTTACGACCTTTGACTATGTATGGATCATGACACAGGGAGGACCGGCGAATGCGACAGAACTGGCATCGACGTGGATCTACAGGAAAAGTTTTATTTCTTATGAAGTCGGATATGCTTCGGCATTGTGTACCACGGTCTGTATGGGATGCCTTGCCGTGTATCTGGTACTGGCTGCGGTTCAAAAAATACGTGGGAGGGATGGAGAGTGAAAAAAAGAAAAAGACTAAAAAGCAGCGTTTCCTACATAGTTATGATCCTGATCGCTGTCATTCATATGATCCCTCTTGCCGTGATGTTTTTAAATTCCGTGCGTTCCAATGATGCGATACGAAAGCGTCTGATCGCGTTTCCGGAAGAGATCCACTGGGAAAATTTTGTGACCGCATGGATCAGAGGCGGCTATCTGGACGCATATATCAGTAATTTGATCATCGGGCTTTCAGCGGCGGCGATCGTTTTGTGTGTGACCGGGTTTGCGGCTTATGGGATCGTGAAACTGGACGCGCCCGGAAAAAGGTTTTTCCGTACCTACTTTACGGCAGGACTGTCGATCCCGGGATTTGCAATTATCGCAACACTATTTTTTATGTTTAACCGGGTTGGGCTCATTAATTCCCGGATTGGAATGATCATAATTTATTCAGCCATCAATATTCCATTTAATTTTATGTTTGTCCATGCTTTTTTTGAAGGCATGCCGAAAGAGCTTGATGAGGCGGCGCGGATAGACGGCGCCAGTGAACTGCAGAATTTTGGGTATAATGTCCTGCCGCTGGCGAAGCCGATATTTTCAACGGTCATGCTGATCGTATTCGTGAATGTATGGAATGAATTTCTCTTTTCAAATACATTTCTTCAGGATGAAAAGGTCAGGACTGTGGCGCTTCGGTTTTATAATTTTGTGGGAAAGAACAGCGGAGACCCGGCTTACATTTATGCGGCGGCCGTGATCTCTGTCCTGCCGATATTGATGATCTATATGCTGATGCAGGATACTTTTGTTGAAGGGATGACATCTGGAAGTGTGAAAGGATGAAGGAGGAGTTAAGATGAATAAAAATTCTGTTTTATTTAAAAAGGTTTATGGATGCATGATGGGCGGCGTGATCGGGGATGCTTTTGGAGGGCCTGTGGAAGGGATGGACGCGGGATTCATCAGAAAGCTGCATAATGGACCGGTGACGGACCTGATCAGTTATGCGACAAGGCCGGAGGATTTCTTTATGCCGGCGGCGCCCAGCGCATATGCCTGGTCGGACCGCCCGGGAACCTATACGGACGACAGCTACTTTGCGACGGTCAATGCCCGCTGTATCATAGAGCATGGCGGACGGATCACCTGCGACGAGCTTGGGGATTTCTGGGTAAAAAATGTGGATGTAGACCGATGCTGGTACAGCTCGGCTAGTTCCTACTGGCGGCTTGTCATGACTTATATGCCGGCAAGGCAGGCAGGCGCGGGGAATATCGGGGAAAATAGTTCGGCCATGTGTATCGGGCCTGTAGGGATCATCAATGCATGTGATCCGAAACAGGCGTCCCTGGATGCTTATGACCTGATGTCCATCATCCACCATGACCATTCCAGAGATGCTGCCGGTATCATTGCGGCGGCGGTTGCGGAGGCAATGAACCCGCAGGCAGATGCAGACAGTATTGTCCAGGCAGCGCTTGACCATATACCGGGAGGCAGATGCAGTAAAATGTACGGCCCCATGCACCTGGCAGTAAAACTGGCGAGAGAGGCAAAGGATACGGAAGAACTGACAAAGCTATATTATGATCAGCTTCTGATCGACTGGTGCGGCAGAGGAAAGCCCATCAGTGAAGACGGACGCCACAATGACAGCTGTGAAGCATACGAGTCGATCCCCTGTGCGGTGGGAATGTTTTTGAATACGCAGGGGGACTACAAGAAGACCGTGATCGGGGCGGCGAATTTCGGAAGGGACTGCGACACGATCGCATGTATGGCCGGCTACATAGCAGGTGCATACAGGGGGATTGATGCGATTCCGGAGAAATGGGTCTCCACATGCCTGGAGGCAAATCCGGATCCGGATCTGGAAAAGCTGGCGGAGGGAATGACTGAGGCATTGCTGGGCCAGACGGAAAAAGTAAAAGAACGGTGCGGCGCGATCATGGAAATGGATCGATAAGGGGAAGAATAAAGGGCATCCGGATAGCCGGATGCTCTTTTTATCGGCTTTAGCCGGTTGAGTACGACGGAGTTTTTCGTGTTCCGAAAAATGGAGGCGTGCGAAACAAAAAACCACCTGCTATGCGGGTGGTGTAGCAAGTGCTTATAGCACAAAAATCACCTTTCCGTTATGATAGAGTTGTTCAAGCTACTACATAACGAAAGGAAAGGTGATTTTTATGGCTAACAAGACAAATAGTATGGCACATACGAAATGGATGTGCAAGTATCACATTGTCTTTACTCCCAAGTATAGACGAAAAGCAATTTATAATCAATACAAAGTAAGTATACGTGACATTATAAAACAACTCTGCGCATATAAAGGCGTGGAGATTATCGAAGGACATCTGATGCCCGACCATATCCATATGCTGGTAAGTATACCGCCCAAGTATAGCGTGTCGAGCTTTATGGGGTACCTGAAAGGAAAAAGTGCCCTGATGATATTCGACAAGCACGCAAACCTAAAGTACAAATACGGAAACCGTCATTTTTGGGCGGAGGGATATTACGTGAGCACAGTCGGTCTGAACGAGGCAACGATAAAGAAGTATATCCAGGATCAGGAGAAGAGTGACATTATGCAGGACAAGTTGAGCGTGAAGGAATATGAGGACCCCTTCAAGGGGTAGCCGGTATTACAAATGCCCTTTGAAGGGCGGCGACGAGTCAAGGGCGTAGTGGCTTGAACGAAGTGAAAGCCAGCGTCTTTAGGCGCTGGCCGGTAACAAAGGCTTATAGCCGCAGAGCAAACCACCCGTTTGACGGGTGGTTATGATTGGATATTCAGCCCCCATTCACCCCATAATTCTTCCGAAACTGCTTCGGCGTCGTGCCGGTCAGCCGCCGGAATACGGAGATAAAGTGGCTGACATCATGAAACCCGCTCATATGGCTGATGCTCTGTACTTTCAGATACGGTTTTCCGATCAGCAGCTCCTTCGCTCGGTTGATCCGGAACCGCATGATATAATTCTGCACAGAGTATCCGGTAAATCTTCGGAACAGCCGTGTAAGATACTGGGGGCTGACATGGACCTCATGGGCCAGGCTGTCCACATCAGGGACAGCCGCAGGATCTGTTTCAATTTTTTCTATTATCGGCGCCACATACTGGCGGTACAGCGGATGCTCTGTCTGCGAATGCTTCCTGCAGATACCGGAAAAATGCATCAGAAATTCGTAGCACTGGACAGAAAGGCCCAGGTCGTTCAGACGGTTTTCCTGATAGGAAAGGAGCGTCCGGTCGATCCAGTCCTGAAAATACTGCCCTTCTTCCGCGTCAATGAAAAGATAAGCGGATTCCCCGCATATTTTTCGGATGTCATTCGCCAGTGTCCCGCCGAAGGTCAGGAAAGCGGTCATCCAGCATTTTGTGTTGTTCCGGTAGCGGTGCGGCGTGTGGGGCGCGATCAGGATCCCTTCGCCCGGATTCAGGGTGATATCTTCGCCGGCAAGCGTGACCGTTCCCTGCCCGCTCTCTGTCTGGAGCCAGTGGTACAGGGGAAAGCCTTTTGTGCGGGTAATGGATTCCTGGGACCAGCGGTTGCCGATGCTGTCAATGGTCAGGGGCAGCTCCTGCATGGAAAGCTTGAAATAGATGGGCATAGGATACCTCCTTTATCAAATTTTTTTGTTTCGAATATTTATATTTTTTAGTTTAGCTTACCATACTTTTGATCCGAAATATAGATTATAATTAAGAAAAACAGAGCGGAGGTAAATGACAATGGAAGCAAAATTCAAAAAAATGTTATACGGCGGCGACTACAATCCGGAGCAGTGGCCGAGGGAGATCTGGCAGCAGGACATGGAGTTGTTTGATAAGGCAGGGATCAACAGCGCCACAGTCAACGTATTTTCCTGGGCCAGGCTTCAGCCGTCGGAGGAAGTTTATGATTTTCACGAACTGGATGATATCGTGGACATGCTTACAAAGGCGGGAAAACAGATTGTGCTGGCAACTTCCACGGCTGCTCTTCCGGCCTGGATGGTGAAGCGGTATCCGGAGGTGGCGCGGGTGGACAATGAGGGACGCCGCCACAAGTTCGGACAACGCCACAATGCCTGCCCAAACAGCCCGGTGTACCGGCATTTTATCCAGGAACTGACCGGAAGATTGGCAGAGCGTTACGGAAACAATGAAAATGTGGTATGCTGGCACATCAATAATGAGTACGGCGGGGAATGCTACTGCGAAAACTGTGAAAAGGCATTCCGCGTATGGCTCCGAAAAAAGTACGGGACCATCGAAGCCTTGAATCAGGCATGGAACCTGGCATTCTGGGGGCACAACATTTATGATTGGGATGAGATCGTGCTGCCAAATGCACTCAGCGAGGGGATCCCGTGGCAGGGCATCGAAGAATTTGGAAAAGAAAAGACCGCGTTTGCGGGAATATCCATTGATTACCGCCGTTTTATGTCGGACAGTATCCTGGATGATTTCCGGCTGGAGAGGGACGCCATCCGGCAGTACGATAAGGCGACCCCGGTGACTACGAACCTGATGGGCACCTACAAGGGGCTGGATTATTTTAAATGGGCGAAGGAGATGGACATTGTTTCCTGGGACAATTATCCTAGCTACGATACCCCCTGGAGCCATGTGGCCATGCGGCATGACCTGATGCGCGGGCTGAAAAATGCCCCCTTCATGCTGATGGAGCAGACCCCCAGCCAGCAGAACTGGCAGTCCTATAATTCCCTGAAAAAGCCGGGGCAGATGCGGGCGCAGAGCTGGCAGACCGTTGCACACGGCGGGGACACGGTCCAGTTTTTCCAGCTCCGCAGGTCTGTGGGAGGATGCGAGAAGTTCCACGGCGCAGTGATCGCCCATGTGGGAACGGACCAGACCAGGGTATTCCGTGAGGTGGCGCAGCTCGGGGAAGAGCTGGACCGGATCGGGGGTTCCATCATCGGCTCCGGGACGGAATCGAAGGTGGGGATCATTTTCGACTGGGACAACTACTGGGCGCTGGAATACACGAGCGGTCCCAACATTGACCTGAAATATGTGGATCAGATCTCCCGGTATTACGAATATTTTTATCAGAAAAATATTTCTGTAGATATGATCCCCGTGGATGCGGATTTCTCCGGATACGACCTGGTGGCGGCGCCGGTGCTGTACATGGTGAAGGAAGGCATGGCGGAGGCCATTGAAGCATATGTGGCAGCAGGCGGTGTTTTTGTCACCGGATTTATGAGCGGCATTGTAAATGAATCCGACAACGTGCACCTGGGCGGCTACCCGGGCCCGCTGCGCTCTCTGGCAGGTATCTGGGCGGAGGAGATCGACGCGCTGGCGCCGGAGCAGTCTAATGAGATCTTATTTACGGACGGGAGTACGGATCAGTGCGGGCTGCTCTGCGACATCCTCCATCTGGAAGGCGCGGAAGAGATTGCCCGGTATGGAAGCAATTTTTACGCGGGGACGCCGGCTGTCACGAGAAATGTGTTCGGAAAGGGATGCGTCTATTATGTGGGGACCATGCTGTCAGAGGACGGTCTTGGAAAGGTCCTGAACATGGCCTGCCGCGGGGCAGGGATCGCTCCTGTGATCGGGGAAGAGACAGAGCTTGAGGTGACAAGACGGATCTCAGATACGGAAGCGATTTATTTTGTGATAAACTTCAAGGACCGGGAACTTCCGCTGCCGGCGGTATTTGCCGGGAAGAAGGATCTGCTGAGCGGCAGGGAGATGCCGGAAGGGGAAATGCTGAAAAAGTATGATGTGAGGATCGTTAAAGTGTGAAATTCAGAATAGGCGAAACGGAGGAGACGGCATGTCGGATTTAAGAATAAAAGAATATCTTGCCCAGGCCGGTATCTGCAGGATTCATGAGCTGGATACCGCGTTGCTGGAAGCCTATGGGCAGGAGGAGGGCGAAAGGCATATTAAAAAGCTGACGGAATTGTATGACCGGTCAGAGGAACGTCTGATATACGGAACCAAAGATACAGTCTATCTCCGCCGCCAGGAGGAGCTTGTTGATTATCTGAACCAGAGCTTGCAGATGAGCCTTTTGGCCGCGTCCTTTTATGACCGTGTGTTTTTCCGGAGAGTCATGGAATATCTGCTCCGATATGAGACTTTCTGGGAAGGGGATATTCTTGACATCGGCTGCGGAAATGGGATTCTGACCTGCTTTCTCGCGCACCTCCATCCTGATTCCTTTGTGACCGGACTGGATCTGTCCCAAAATGCTGTGTCCGCAGCAGGGGAGCTTGCAGGGAGGCTGCAGACAGAGAATGTGCGTTTGTCCTGTCCCCAGGCGCTGAAGCAAAAGAAGTATGACACCGTGTTTTCCTGCCGGACGGTACATGAGAATGTTGCGCAGAGGCCTCTCATGGAAGAGAAGAAAAAGGCTCCGCTGTCCGCTGACGAGCTGACAAAACAGTATGAAGGGTATGCAAAGGAACTTTCAGCGTTTGTAAAACCCCAGGGGTATCTTGTCAGCATAGAGCGCTGTGAGGATGACAATGCATGTGCCGGGCTGATCCGCGCTCTGACAGGTACAGGTTTTTGCCAGGTAAAAGGTACATATATGCAGTTTTCCTGTAAAAATGGAGACGAGACGGCTGCATTTGAGGCAATGATTTTTCAGAAAACAGGCGCGCGGTTATAAACCAACAGTTTTTTTGCTATATGGGGGGTGTACACCCCCTATTATTTCTGGATACTCTCGGAGACTATCTGATATATTTCTTCTACCGTTTTTTCAGGGTTATTAGAAATGATATCATAGAGAGAAAGAATTTCATCTGTATCGGTCTCCAGTTCATCCGCTATCACCGATATGTTCCGCTATGAGTATAGCCGGGAATCCCATGTCGATCAGTAAGGAGACATGAGAATGCCGAAGTCATGAAACTTGATTTCTGATTTATATTTCATTATTTATTATTTATTATATTTTTGAAATAAGCTTTAAAAAGTACTTTTCTAATGTCAATATTGATGATATACTGAAAATAGATTTTTGCTATTGAGGTATATGAGATGCTTCCCTATACAGGAGACTATATTAAGCATATTGATGATAATATAAACAATTTTAAATATTACACATTTACCCCTCGTCCTCTGATGTATGGGGGTATGTATGAAGTGGATGATGAACTAACTGCTTTGTTAATTGAGGCTCACCGGAATATTGGCTTTTTGGAGGGACTACTTAAATATGCTTCCAATAAAAATGCATTCAGCGAATTGATGTTGTTAAAAGAGTGTGCATATTCCCTAATGATTGACTATGATAGCCCTACTTTCCAAGATATACTTGTTAATCGTGGGAGTGGCAAAGGGGATATTGTACCAATTTCTAATCTCGAATTGGCTTATAAGACGGCGAGAAATATGACGATTTCTGCTCTGAGTCTGAGTAAATTATGTGGAATTGCACTGTATGGTGATAACGTTGACAAAACGGTTGATGTCAGAAAGCGGCAGATCTTTTTATACCATGTTAAAACGAATATCAAATCCTATAATCCTACTGCCCCTACTGAAGTTTTACCAGCATTGGCTGATATTTCTGCTTACTTATATAATGACCAAGATACTGACCCCTTAATTAAGACTGCATTAGTGCATTATCAGTTTGAGATAATTCATCCGTTTGAGCAATACAACGGCATCGTTGGACGAATAACAATTCCGATGATATTGCATGACATTACCAACGAATCATTTCCACTGATATGCTTATCAGAATATTTATATCAAAATAAAAACGAATATTTCGACTTGCTCAGGACAACGCAATATAGTGGTGGATATATTCGGTGGATTAAGTTTTTAGTAAAAGCTATAGGAGAAACTGCGAAACAATCTGCAAAATCATTGATTCAATATGAACATACAACAGCAAAGGATGAAGAACTATTAATAAATAGAGGCAAGATATCCAGAAGTACCTCCATAGTATATGAGTATTTTAAGCGATTTCCAATAACAAACATTCCTTACGTTTCAAAAGAAACAGGACTTTCTTTTAATTCAACGGCAAAAGCGATAGATTTACTACAAGAGAAAGGCATTCTTGTCCAAATGAATTCAAAAGAAAGAAATCGTATTTGGGAGTATATGTCCCTCAAAAATTGCATTGTGTTGGAATTGCAATAATGCTTGTTCGTAGTATGTTTCAGAATTTACAATATTTATCGAGTGCAAATGTACTGGAGGAGAGAGCGATGAATATTAAACCAAGAGGAAAACAGGAAGAGGTTATGGCACTTCCTGCAAAAGGACATATTGTTGTTTTGGGAACGGCAGGAAGCGGAAAAACGACCGTTGCTTTGTTACGCGCTCATCATCTTGCCAACATTCCTAAGGGTGGCAAGGTGCTGCTTGTTACGTTTAATAGGGCGTTAGTCAAATATATGCGTGGTCTAAGCGATTATCAGACGCAAAAACTTGTGGTCGAAAATTATCATACATTTGCTCGTGGCTATTTGAATAGTCGCGGGCAAATGCCACATCGAAATGGAATTGCAGGTCCAGATGAAAAAGCATCTTACATAGAACAGGTTGTTAATTATTTTAAAAAGAAATATCCGGCAGAAACAACTTTTAAGCGTTCTATAGAATTTTTTATTGAGGAAATTACATTTATAGAAAGATTTGGATTTTCTAGTTTTACCGAGTATTAAAGAAGCGGAACGTATTGGGCGTGCATCTGCAAATATTAAACGTGAAAATAGAAAATGGATTTTCGAAGTATATGAAAAATATAGAGAGTTGCGTGAAGCAGACGGTAAAAAATATGATTGGGATGATTTAGCATTATATGTCTTTAATGAATTGCAAAATGACGATAGTGAACGGAGATATACACATATTATTGTAGATGAAGGGCAAGATTTTTCGCCAATGATGATTAAGTCATTGGTAGAATCTGTAGCTGATAATGGCTCTTTTACATTTTTGGGAGATGTTGCACAACAAATCTATGGCAGTCGCCTGTCATGGCGTGATTCAGGTATAGATATAAATAAAATATGGCGCTTTGACGTAAACTATCGCAATCCTGCGACAATTACGGCATTTGCAAAGGCCATAACCCGAATTAAATACTGGCGACAAGATGGAGATATGGTGGAAGCTGCTTCTCAGATTGCGGAAGGACCAAAGCCAATATTGATAGAGTTTTCCTATAAACAACATGAAGTTAATTGGATTGTGGATCGTGCAATAGCGATAGGAAAAACATCGTCTACCGTTATTGTTTGCAGAAATAGAGCTGATATTGATATCTTCTTACCTTTATTAAAAAATAGAGGTTGTGAAGCAATAGAAATCAATAAAGAAACCCCTGGTTTCTCCCATTTAAAAAAAGTATATCTTACGACTTTTCATGCTGCAAAAGGTCTGGAATTTGACAATGTATTTATTCCATATCTTACTGAGGATAAGTTCCCGGATCCTGATATAATTTCGAAGGCTGTTTCTATTTTATTTCCACGAGATTCAGATACTTATGATTTCTACTATGAGGAGGAGTTGTCATGAGTGCATACGATATTTTGACAACACGCGGCGTTACTCGACTATGTCATTTTACAAAGTTTCAAAACCTGACACATATTATCACCTCTGCAGATGGTGTTTTGGCTAGCAGTTCAATACGCCAAGATACGAAAAATGTAAATGATACCGCACGTTATGACGGGGAATTAGATTTTGTTTGCTGTTCTGTACAGTACCCAAATTCGTGGATCTTAAAAAAAGCTATGCAGAATAATCTGGATAAAATTTTTAGAGAGTGGGTTGTTTTGTATATTGATTTGAGCATACTAAAGTATAAAAACACAAAATTTTGTCCTTGCAATGCAAGTAAGGACAAAGGAGCTTATATAAGCAAAAACATGGATAATATAGATTCAATTTTTGCCTCTCCTGTTTCTACTTTTCCTTATCCAAGAACATCAAAAATGCTTTCTTGCTGTCCAACAGACGGACAAGCCGAGATATTGATAGAAAATAGTATTCCACGAGAATATATCAAGGGCATTGTCGTTGGTAACGAGGATGTTGCAGGACGCGTCTATTCAATTTTAAAAATGTATGGTGTGGAGCATATAAGCATATATATTGCTCCAGATGTATTGACTACGAAATGGAGCAATATGATTAAAGAGGGCTGTTCCCCAAACGAATTTCGGTTTGAATGGTCAGAGGAGGGGTAAATTATGTCTATGAAAATACCAACTCAAATGGAAAAATGTAAAGGTGCAATGTTAGCTACTGCTATTGGCGATGCATTAGGATGGCCTAATGAGCCTCGTTCTAAAAACAGAGCAAAAAAGTCAAAAGTCATGGATGATTTTGTTGGATGGATTCGCAGCTCTAATAATCCGTGGTGGCATGATGAGAAGATTTTGCCCGGTGAGTACAGTGATGATACACAACTGACACTGGCTGTGGCACGAAGCATTATTGCTGGTGACTGGGAGACTTTTTTTGCAGAAAAAGAACTTCCTTTCTGGCTAAACTACGAACGTGGAGGGGGAGGCGCTTTGCTAAAAGCTGCGAAATCCTGCAAAAAGGGAATTTTATTATGGCAATCCCGATATATTCGAGACTATTATAACGCTGGCGGAAATGGTGCTGTAATGCGTATTTTACCCCATGTTATTGCATCTGCAAAAGCACCCAATACTGCGAAACTAGTGTACTGACCGTATTATATCCAATGAAACTCCGCAGGATAATTTTTCATCGGCAAGGCGGCTGAATGAGGCGTAGCCGGTAGCTACGTCGATTGAAGCCAACACAGTCCGATGGAAAATTAGACAAGGAGGTTTGTTGGAATATAATACGGTCAGTACACTAGTGTAGCGACCGCATTATATTTATACTAATTATTTTGCCGCTGTTTCATCGAATTTGGGATAAAGTGATACCAGTTTGGTTCTGGCTTTATCCGTAGTAAATTGCCATTGGATACATGCCGCATGCTCATTACGATCCTGTTCCCACGCAGAGAGTTCTTGACGAAGCTTTTCTATATCGCTAATTCGCCGGGATAGACACTGGCGCGTCATTACATTAAGCTCTATTTCTGCAATATCCAACCAGCTTCCATGCTTAGGAGTATAGTGGATTTCCAATTTTCTGGCGATCCGTCGGGCTTCACTGGCTGGAAACGCTTTGTAGAGTGATGACAACGCATGAGTATTCAGGTTATCCATAACAAGTACTATTTTTTCGCTATCCGGATAACTGACATCTACCAGATATTTTATTTCTTCTGCCCAGTCAATCGCTGTACGGTGTTCACGGACACTTACATGGCGTACACCACCCAAGGGCTCCACAAACACAAAGATACTGACGGTCCCATTACGTGTATATTCAGAATCTATTTTTTGGGGATCTCCTGAACGCATGGGAAGTGGTTCCCTGACTTCCCCAAGTAGCTGGTATGGTTTTTCGTCCATACATACAACAGGGGTCCTTGGGTCATAGGGCCTTTCATAAACATCCAGGATATCTTCCATGCAGGCTACAAATTCCGCGTTTTCTTTTGGTGGGATACACCAGTATTCACTGAGGTGAGGTCGAAGTTCATTTTTTTTAATGCCTGGCGGATGGCCTCTCTCCCGATGGGAGTATCCAACTCCATGCGAAGCCTTTCCTCCAGAAGTCGCAGAGTCCAATGAGCGTGTCCGTCCGGAACCGGGCCACAGGCAATCTGAATGATATGCGCTTCCATACGTCCATCTACTTTACGGCGTGCCGCAGCAGAATTTGGGCTGATATTATACCGGATGATGTCTGTGATTCCATTTTTCATGTAAGATCGAACAACATTTGCTACAGTAGACTTACAAACAGCGTAACTGTGAGCGATCTGGGCGTGGGTAAGCCCAGCCCCCTGCTCTTGATCCAGTTCAAGTAATATTTGACACCGTTTCAAAACAGTCTTACAGGTATTCTTATTTTTGATTGTTTTTTGAAGAGTAGTCCTTTCATCATCACTTAGCTTAATAATATATGTTTTAGGTCTTGCCATACCATCCACCGCCATTTCTTTTTAGTATATCATAAGGCGGTAAATAATGGTAGTAAAATTAATTTAAATATAATACGGTCAGTACACTAGTGTACTGACCGTATTATATTCCAACAAACCTCCTTGCCTAATTTTCCATCGGACTGCGTTGACTTCAATCGACGTAGCTACCGGCTACGCCTCATTCAGTCGCCTTGCCGATGAAAAATTATCCTGCGGAGTTTTACCGGATATAATGCGGCCAGCACACTAGTAGAGGATGTTATGAAGGATACTCTTATAACTCATGGTCATCCTCGTGCGTTTTTAGGTGCAGCATGTTATGCCTATGCGCTCGAGTATCTTTTGAGGAAAGAAACTGTTCTAGAATATGGTGAACTTGTTGCTGCTGTAATAGATGGTCAGAATGTTTGGGGGGCAGTTCCAGATTCGGATATCTTTGAAAAATGGCTTAATATTGCCCGGCAAAATCTTGAATATGACTTTTTGACAGAATGGAAAAATGTCTGCGCCCGAATGATAAAACAACTTGAATTTATAGGAATTTCGCTAAAAAAAGGGTTAATTCTTGATGATACAAAAGTACTGACGGAGTTAGAATGCTTCGATAAATCAAATGGTGCCGGAGATGTCGCTATATTAGCTGCCATCTATTTAACTTCGAGATATGCCAATAACCCTTCTCTTGGAATAAAAATCCCTGCGTTCTCATTTGGCGCTGATACCGATACCATTGCGTCTATCACAGGCGGATTATTGGGAATGCTTAGCGGAACAGATTGGATCCCGACAGAATGGAGAAAAGTTCAAGATTATAACTGTCTCATTCAAATGACGGAATTACTAATGGCAGACAATAAAAAGGAAGCTACCAAGAAAGAAGTCGCAGAAGCAAAAACTCAAAATAGTCAATGGAATGCTACACCTATTGGCAAAATGCGATTTATTGAGTCAAGTAGTGTTCCAAATGGAAAAAAAGGTATTGTAATAATCAATAAGTGGCAGACTATACTTGGGCAAACTATATATACAAAGACTTTTCAGCCTAAAAATATACCTACACAATCTCATCAATCAAAAGAAATGGTATCAACGCCTCAACAAGTTATGACTAAAGAATCAAAAAAATTCGTGCTGAATTCGATGTACATATCAGAATTACTTGGAAATCCAGAATTTAAAACGAATATTACCATAGGCAAAGTTTTGAAAATTATTGAAGATTTGATCGATGGCAAAGAAACAAGCAAAAATCTTTCTAAAAAATATAAAGTTGATCAACTATTTGTAGAACAAATAGGAAAATATGTAACAGGTCTGAAAGATAGTAACCGGATATAATAGTTTTATTAAATTGCTGTTTATTTTAATAGAGGGAGATATTATGCCACACTCAAATATACTTATGTATACTACAGAAGATGGAATCACAAAAATAGAAGTAACATTCGACCATGATACGGTTTGGCTTTCTATAGATCAGATGGCTGAATTATTTCAACGGGATAAAAGCGTAATTGGGAAACATGTAAGAAATATTTTTAAAGAAGGAGAATTAGCAAAAGAAGCAGTTTGGGCAAAATTTGCCTATACTGCTTCTGACGGCAAGACTTATCAGGTAGATTTTTATAATTTAGATGTTATCATTTCCGTTGGTTACAGGGTAAAATCTCTTAGAGGAACGCAGTTTAGAATATGGGCTACTTCTATTTTGAAGGAATATATGAAAAAAGGGTTCGCCTTAGATGATGAGCGTCTTAAGAATCTTGGAGGTGGAAACTATTTTGATGAATTATTGGCTCGTATCCGTGATATTCGTTCTTCTGAAAAAGTGTTTTGGAGAAAAGTTCTGGAAATATATGCAACAAGTATTGACTATGACCCAAAAGCAGAAAGTTCAATTTTGTTTTTTAAACAGGTACAGAACAAAATGCATTGGGCGGCTCATAAGCACACAGCGGCAGAAGTAATCTATTAACGGACAGATGCAGATAAATACAATATGGGATTAACCTCGTGGGCTGGAAGAGAGATTAAACGTTCTGATGTAGAGGTTGCAAAGAATTATTTAAACGAAAAAGAAATAGATGCGTTAAATAAAATCGTTACGGCGTATTTAGACATTGCGGAAGTTCATGCCCTGAATCAAGAACCAATGTATATGAAAGACTGGCTGGAAACAATTGATGACTATTTGAAAATGACAAGAAGGGATATTTTAACTACAAAAGGAAACGTTACTCATAAACAGGCTCTTGAAAAGGCGCATGGAGAATACGACAAATATCGGAAAAAGCAGGAGGATATCCTTTCTCCGGTGGAATGCCATTTCCTTGAAAGCATAGAGGAATTACAGGAATTGGAAGATAAAAAATAATTTTTTGTCGTTGGCTTGACATACAGGTGCCTGATATCGTGTACACGTATCCGTTTTGCTCCCGATTTTTCACATTGACGTTTCAGTGCCAGCCGTACAGCGTGAATGGTTATTGGCAAGAGCCGATCAGAGTTTTCTAATCCGTAAATCCGTTTCATGTAATCACGAAGCTGTATGCTTAAAAAATTAGGAACCGTAATGGTTCGGATGCTGTTTGTAGTTTTTGGTGTAGTAATTATGTCCTGCTTATTGATGCGATGAAATGTTTTGGTTATATAAATGATATTTTTTTCAAGGTCTATGTCTGCCGGCGTGAGTGCCAGGAGTTCTGCTTTTGTCAAGTAAAATCTAAAAAAATGTTTTTTGATCAATGAAAAAGACACCGTAGTATTAGCCTCTATGGTGCCCTTGTTATGTAAATCTTTACATAACAAGGGGAAAGTAAAGAAATCCGTTATGTAAAGAAATGTCCGACAAAGCCTAAAATTAAGCAATTCCAGCAGAGATTTCTTTACATAATAATCCGCTGTATCATGGAATGGAAAGGAGGATCTGTTCTATGATTACAGATTTAAAAACATTAATTGATACTTGCAAACAGGAACTGCATGACAGGGAATACCACGCACACCACGCCGACATTCTTATAAAAGAGTGGGATGCTGTTTTACAATGGTTTTCCCATAGGGGTGTTTCCGAGTTTGGACAGGACATTGGCTATAAGTACTGCGATGAGGAAATCGGTTCCCACATCATTGTTAAGGGCATGTCTTCCAGGCAGAAAAAACGGCTCCGGGCCGTCCGGATGTTGCTCTCTTATCAGCAGGCTGGCGATTTTGAGTTCCGGACACCCCGTGTCGAACGGACTTATGATGGTGAAACCGGACAGCTCATTCTCCAGTTTTTTCAGCACGAACGCATGATTGGGCGGTCAGAAAAAACGATTGCATGCAGGCAGATAGCCTTATATCATTTTAACCAGTACCTGACCGGACACAGCCTTGGATTCCCGGATCTGGATATCGATGCCATTGAGGGCTTTTTTAAGGCAATGGATTATTCATTGTCTGCCCGCCATACCTGTGCCAACCATTTAAGGCAGCTGTTCCATTACCTTTATGATTATGGATATACGCCTACGGATTACGCGCTGTTTGTTTTGAAAGACCAGTACAGGGATCAGTGTAAAATCCCGACAACTTACACGGAGGATGAAATATCCAGAGTGTTATCTGCGGCAGAGCGTTCCTCCGCCATTGGCAAACGCGACTACCTGATCCTTCTCCTTGCAGCCGAGTATGGCTGGCGTAGCGGAGACATTGTCAGCTTCCGGTTCTCCCAAATAGACTGGGACAGCAACCGGATATCGTTCCGTCAGGACAAGACGGATGTTCCGGTTGAATACCCGCTGCTTTCATCTGTTGGCAATGCCATCATTGATTACCTTAAGCATGGCAGGCCAAAGTCAGATGCCCCTGAGGTCATCGTTTCAGCCGAGGTTGGAAAACACGGGACACCGCTGAAGCCGCCGACCATCCATTCCATTGTGTGCCGGTATATGAGGGAAGCAGGCATCTCCCACTGGAAAGAGAAAAAACACGGCCCACACTCACTGCGGCACAGCCTTGCGTCAAACATGCTGAAGAATAACGTATCCATGCCGGTGATCGGCACTGTGCTGGGGCACCAGAGGACGGAAACCACAAAGATTTACCTCAAGGTGGACATTGGAAAACTTGCCCTGTGCCCGCTGCCTATGCCTGCGCTTGCCACCTCCCATTATAAGGGGGTGACACTGGGATGAACCGACCGAAATTTATATCCGGCTTTGCAGAAGAGATCGACCGTTACCTTGATTACAAAACTGCAAGCGGATACAAGGAATCCAGCTTCACATTTATCCTCAGGCAGTTTGACCGTTTCTGCGCCGGGCGGGGCATCCGGGACGTCTCTTTCTCAAAGGAGGACGCGGATGCATGGTCTGAAAAGAAGGAGACAGAGGCATCCACTTCCCATTACGCAAGGGTAAACAAGGTCAAGTGCTTCCTAAAATATCTTGGCTTAAAAGGATACGACGTATACCTTATGCATGACGTATTCTTCCGGGCAACGGATTTCCAGCCCCATATTTATACGGATGATGAAATCCTCCGGTATTTCCATGCCGTTGACACTTATACTTCTGAGCGAAGCCGGATGGACGCAGTCCAGTTCCCGGTCCTGTTCCGGCTCCTGTACTGCTGTGGCACCAGAATTAATGAGACACTCGGCATAAAAAAGAAAGATGTTGACCTTGAAAACGGGATCATAAGGCTTATGGAAACGAAAAACGACTGTGAGCGGTATATCGTTCTGGATCCGGAAATAAAGAGCCTGTTTGAGCAGTTTTCAGATAAATGTTTTTATCTTTTCAGTGATGATGACTATATTTTTCCATCTGCGGCAGGGATAAGGAGAAAGGAAAACAGGCTTTACGATATCCACCGCATGATCCTGAAACAGGCCGGCATCCCGTATATCGGAGGGGGACACGGGCCAAGAATACATGACTGGAGGCACACATTTGCTGTCAGGGCATTTAAACAGATGGTTGACCAGGGGATGGACATGTATGTGGCACTCCCCGTGCTTTCAACCTATCTGGGCCATAAGACAATTTACGCTACAGAGCGGTATGTGCGGCTGACAATGGAACTCTATCCGTACATCGGGGAAAAATGCAGCGCAAAGTTCCAGCGCGTGTTCGGAAAGGCGGCTGATCTTCATGAAACAGACTGATTTTGCCATCTGCCTTAACCGGTTCCTTACGGATTTCCTTGTAAATAAAAAAGGATGCTCGCCCAAAACCATTGATTCCTACCGGTATGCGTTTATCTTCCTTCTGGATTACTATAACGAAGTCATCGGCATCCCCGCAGATCAGATGACGATAAGTAGCCTGACTTACGAACGCCTTCTCGGTTTCCTTGACTGGCTGCAGTCTGAAAGAAAGAGCGGCATAGCAACGCGGAACCAGAGACAGGCAGCAATAAACAGTTTTATCCGTTTCCTGATGTATGAAAAGCCGGAATTCCTAAATGAATACCAGAAAATCCTTGGGATTCCTGTAAAAAAGGCGCCGCAGAAAGAAATATCATATCTGAAAACAGATGGCGTTTCTGCATTAATGGAGCAGGTGGATACACGAAAAGCAGACGGCCTGCGTGACTACGTCATGCTGATGCTCCTGTATTCCACCGGCATCCGCGTCAGTGAACTGACCGGCATCCGGGTAAAGGATTTATCACTCCATGAACCGCGCACGCTTCTGGTACATGGCAAAGGAAAAAAGAGCCGTTACGTTCCCCTGATGAAGGATTCCCTCCCCATCATACAGGACTATTTGAAAATGATGGGCTACCAGTCACCGGAAAAGCTGGACGAATGGCTTTTTATAAACCACATGGGCAGGCAGTTCACCCGTCAGGGTGTGAATTATATCATCAAAAAATATGGCGCCATGGCCCGTGAGAGTTCGCCGGACCTGATCCCGGACAGCCTCAGCCCA
Source organism: Lachnospiraceae bacterium M18-1 (assembly GCA_000403295.2). Lineage (GTDB taxonomy): Bacteria > Bacillota > Clostridia > Lachnospirales > Lachnospiraceae > Schaedlerella. Next base: position 139,271 of record KE159612.1, read on the forward strand.
CACAAAATGCGGCATACTGCCGCCATGGAACTTGTGGATTCTGGTGTCGATCTGATCTACATAAGGGATCTGCTCGGCCATGTAAGCGTCAAAACCACAGAAATTTATGCCAAAACGGATGCAAAGCTCAAGCGTGAAGCCATTGAAGCAGCAAGCAGGGAGATTGTTCCTCACGAAGATGCTAAGTGGGACAGCGATGATGACTTGAAATCCTGGCTTAAATCATTTAATAAGCATTGATTATTATGTAAAGAAATCCATGCCGGAGCTGCTGCATTTCAGGCCTCGGCGGGCATTTCTTTACATAACGGATTTCTTTACTTAACCTTTCAATAATACTCTTTTTTATATAGCATCAATTTATTCTTTCTCACTTATTAACTGCCGCAGCTCTTCCTTACTTGGAAGCACCGTTTGATATTTGCTCGCAAATATCTGATTATTGTCTTCCGGTAAAGTCATTTCTACCACCGCGTCTTTCTTATCCTTACAAATAATGATTCCTATTGTTGGGTTTTCATTCTCTAGCTTTACTTTCCTGTCGTAATAGTTTACATACATCTGCATTTGCCCAATATCCTGATGCTTCAGCTGACCGACCTTCAAATCAAATAAGACAAAACATCTTAACAGACGGTTAAAAAATACCAGATCCACTCTATAATGTTCTTCTTCAAATGTAAACCGCACCTGACGTCCCACAAAAGTAAAGCCTCTCCCCAATTCCAGCAAAAACATCTGCAAATTGTCTATCAGGCGCTTTTCCAAATCGGTTTCTGAATAAACAGGTTCTTCCGGCAATCCGGTAAATTCCAGAACATAAGGATCTTTAAAAATATCATCCGGCTTTTCAATCTGCTGTCCTTCCAAAGCAAGGCGCATTACCTCCTCTTTCTCCCTGCTTAATGCAAGCCTTTCATATAAGGAACTGCCATATTGCCGCCCAAGTTCATCCTTGCTCCATCCATTCCGGTATGCTTCTATTTCATAGAAATGACGTTCTTCTACATTGTTTATACGCATCAGTATAAGATAATGCGACCAGCTTAAGTAAAACCGCCTTCCCTCTACAGTCATTGGAAGCTGCTCCGAATTTGAAAAGGCTGAATCTGAAATTACATCTTTCGAATATACCATATAGAAACGGCGCATAAGTTTTAAATTTTCATAGGAAAAGCCCCTGCCAAACTCTTCTGTCAGTCGCACGGATAACTCCTGTAGAATATATTTCCCATAAGCTGCACGCTCGCTACCATTCTGCTCCTCATCTATAATCAAGCGCCCGGCCTCATAATAAGAATAAACCATAGCCATGTTCACTGCCATGCTCATCCTACGCTTTGCATCTCGAAATAACTGCACAACCTGGCTAATAAATTTATCACTGCTCTTCTTATCCTGCATTCTAAATTTCTCCTTTTCCAATTCGGTAACTGGCAATTACCGAATTTATAAAATTTTCTATACGACAGACGAAAATCCAACAGGAACGGATTATAATGTCTATTTAAAAATGCAATCCAAAACATCCAGTTCGCCGGCAATCCCATAATCATAATCTCTTTCATGATGGTCATATTCCGGCTCTGATGGCTCCAAACAACCTTCTATATACCCCTCGACATCTAATCTTTCTATATTTATATCATCCTTTGATATTCTAATTCTGTTTAAAATATCCTGTGGAAGTTTTCCGACCATTTCTGAAACTTCCCGTTCCACGTCCTCTTTTATAAAATCACATACAATATCCGTTACAGATTCTTTATCTAATTCCTCATAATAACCATTATATCTCATATTGTGTTTAAAAAGATCGTCCATATCATAATCTCCATAATAATCGTCTGCCTGAACATCTTCCATATATGCAAATATTGCAGCTTGTATTGCTTCAAAAAATATATGCTTATATTTCTTGTAGAAAAAATCAATACCATATGTATCTGCTGATTCAATCAGTGTTTGGAACTCCCCTAAATCTAAATTTCCGAAAAATTCAATTATAACGTCCTCATCCAGACAATCATATGTATGATAAAATGCAGCAAATTTATCCGAAAGCAGTCTGATAAATAGTTCACATCTTCCCATCATTCCTTCAAAGGATCCATATGGCAATGCTTGAAAAAATTTTTCAACCACATGTTTGTAATTGTCATGGAATACTTCAAGCCTACAGATGTACGTCAATATGACATACTCTTCTTCATTCTGATTGGCATAATTGTATAAATTTGCTCTTCCCGCTTGGATTATGCTTTCCATGCTTTCAGAAAATCCGCGTTTTATCTGCTCATATTCCGTGACATTTTTCCAGATATTTTCTCTTTCTATATCATTTTTCTGTAGGTATTCTTTTAAAAAATCATTCACAGATGGATTAATTACCCCGATTTCTTTTTTCTTGTATTTTTCTATAATCTGTATAAATGCACCCTCCAACCGTTTCAGAACATCTTCCCATATATTCCTGCTTGTATCCACTATAGCACTATTACGTAATCTGTAGTTAAATGCCCTCTTAAGCCTATTTTCATCTATACTGGTATCTGTCAATGAATATAATGTTGTCAAAAAAATCCTGTCTTCTTGCTGTAATTTTTCTGAAAACTCATCCTGCCATATTTCTGTCGGGTTATACAAACACTGGAGGACATATTCATAATAATGGTCGCCGGGTACTTTTTTAAAATTATATTCCCTCGTGACAAACTCCATTATACGCGGCGTATAATTATTATGCTTAACAATTTCCCGGTAACGAAATTCCTTTAATATATCCTGATAGTAGGCCACTGGCAAACCTTTGAAATAAATGTGATTGTGAAAAATTCTCCCCTTATCTAAAAGGGATAACTTCCCCATATCCAATATTGTAATTTTAAGCTGTTCGTCTTCTATAAAGTGCCTAAATTCAATCACACTCTCCTTAGCTTGCTGAAAAATAGTCACGCGGGAATTCATAATTAATTTCTTATTTTTATGGCAGGCAACATATTTGACCAGACTTAAAAGTTCGTTCCCTTGGGTTTCTTTCATTCTAAAATAATGTTGTCCCAAGCAATCGTCCAGCAATATGATTTCCGGCAGATCCTTTTGTGTCGAAATAGCATTTTTAATATCACTTATATCCCCATTCGTTGTGTAACGGATTGTATACCCCTTCGAAGCATAATATATAGCAAGCATCTTGGTAGTCACGGTCTTTCCTGTACCAGGCATTCCCAGCAAAAGCAACATCCTTTCTCTTTCAAGTATGTCCAAACATTCATAATAGCAACTGGTCTCCACAAATCTCCGGCTATCCTCTTCTATATTATATAAAAGTGCTTCACAGTCAATAAAAATACTCTGGTTAAATACCTGGCTTAGGATATTTGTTGATTCAAGCCATAATTTATAGTGTTTCCTGACAATATCCATATTTTCAGGACATTCCAAAAAATCATCAATGTCAATAAGAGATACGATATCATTGGCACTTTCCATATAATCTGAAAACATATCATATATTTCCTGCTTATTCTTTGCTGTTAGCTTCACAGCACAACATATATAATATTTTTCGGGCTGCAATTCTTTAACCTTTTGAATTTCCTTTTTTAAAGTTCCAAGCAAATCGCTATATTTACTGTTAATATAATGCTTGACTTGTATAATTACTTTTTTGCTTTTAGGATCGTCCGTTATATCAATCCCTCCGTCCCTTCCTTTTTGGAACGTGTATAATGTAACGCCAAGCTTTTTCTGCATAATATCCTTGCACAATATTTCAAATTCAAAATCGCTTAAATTATTATAGTTGTACATTTTGTTTTATATCCTTTATCATCATTTTTATAATTGAAATAACTATATTCTTTGAATGCATTCTACCAACGGAGTATATTCATATACACGATACCGCTGTTTATTATTCACCTGTTTTACTAAATTTAACGCAACAAACAAATTGACCATTTTTGTTGCCGTACTGTGCGTTATATTGCAATCATTCATCAATCCTTCTATCCGAAAAAAGGGCTTCTGATGCATCATCATTAATTCATGCTTCATACGTTCTTTCATATGGACCGGTATATTCTCAGCTTTATCCAGTATATCCCGACTTTTTTCCAGACAACAGTGCTTCTCTTTTATAAAATTATACTCTGTACCGAACACTTTATCCAGCATACCTAAATAGAAAAGAAGCCACTGATTAATATTGCATGCCTGTCTGACCTCCGCCATGCGGTCATCACATTCATTTTTATTATCATGCATCAGTTTAGAAAGCGGAAGCGATAATTCCGGTAAAATCTTCAGTTCCTGCAGATATTTTGTCACAGTATAAGATGAATACAATATATTATTCATTTCATACGGCACAACTGTTAAAAACTGGTAATAAAGCAGGCCACTGAATAAAATCGGATCTAATGAGGCATTTTCCTTTTTTACATCACTTTTAAAACCTAACATGATACGAATCAAATCATCCAGACAGCCGCCTATCCGGTGTGGGGCTGTAGGATTCCATTCTTTTCTTAAAACCCATATCGTCTGCCTGCAGATAATAAATTTTTCCCTATGCTGTCCCCTCAGCATCTTCAAATCAGAGAACTCCTGAATTTTTTGCCTTTCTTTCCGAATAAGTTCATCATTACCTGCATAGCCAAAAAAGTTTGCAAAATCCGGCAGTCGTTTTCCATCCAACTGACAGTACATCAAATTATATCTGTCAACCATTTCGTCTATATTTTTTATTTCTTCTTCATCCAGCAATTCACAAATCCCTTCCAGTTTTCCAATCTTATGGTAAATTCGTAATAATAGGTTTTTCATTTCTGCATTTAAATGAATTCTGCCAAACCACTTGTCAATGCTCACCGGCGTATAGCAACTAAGATAAAATATCTCTTTCATACCTGTACGTTCATTGTAATACCAGCCAGCCTGAAAATCCTTCTCCATATATATCCCCCAGAAATAAATTAAATATTGGTTCACAATTTTGCCACCAACTAATTCATCGCCTTTTTAATTCTATTTTCTATATAGATTTTATCATTAAATCTTTTAGACTGCAAGCTACAAAATCTCCCCGCAACGCATCCCTGTATAGTATAAGATGCTGAATAAAATATAGTGGGTCGGGTTTTCAACTTCGGATATGAATGTTTTGAAATCCTCATGTGTCCAGAAATTCATCTTTTCAGCATGGCTTTTTCCAATTGTACCGACCACGCTGCAGGGATTCCTTGGAAGTCCATAATATTTTACTGCAAAATTAAATATTGCATTTAATCGGTTGTTAATAGTTCGCTGTGTTGTGGGCTTTAAATCAGCTTCAATAATCGTGTTTTGCCATTTACGAACATCAGCCGGGGAAACTTCATTGATAGGCTTATCTTTAAAATATGGTAGTATACGCTTTTCTATGGCGTGTGTTGCTGTGTGTATCGTGGATTCTTTCAGCCGTGAGCGGATATCTTCCAGGTACAGGTCATAGAGCGCCTGAAAAGTCATATCCGGGCTGCCGGACTGCTTCTCTAAGAAATTGCGTTCCCAGTCCTTTGCTTCACGCTGGAGCTTAAAGCCGCGCTTCATCTTCTGGCGGCGCGTTCCTGTCCAGTCCACATAATAAAATTTGCAGTACCAGGTACCGGTCTTTTCGTCTTTATAAGCTGGCATCTTATCATCTTCCTTTCATTCCTGCACGTGGCGGTGCCTTTTGAAATGAATGGAAATGCCTATAAATGGTTTGACAACGGCAATAAAATTGCATATAATATATTTAATAAGAGAACCGTTGGTCAGCGTACACCTGACCGCCGGAAAAATAAGTGTTATAAAGAATAGCGCCTTACTTTACCAGAGCAGTGGCGCTATTTTTTACGTTTAATGTAAAATCCCTGATGACAAAATGGTTATGCCAGTGTGTGGCCATGGCCTACAATGAAAAGGGCCTGTATGGTGCTGATGGGATTCTGGTTTTAAAAGACCCGCATGGGATTGGGAAGACCACCTTCTTCCGGAAGTGCTGCACGATCGGACAGATATATTTTGCGGAAGGCGTGCAGATAGACGGCAGCAAGGACAGGCTCATAGAATCAACTGCGGCCTGGATTGGAGAGATCGGGGAACTTCCCAGAAGCCTGAAAGATATAGAGTATATGAAGAATTTCATAACCAGCGCGGCAGATACTTACCGAACGCCTTATGACAAAAAGCATGAGTCACACCCGAGGTTTACCTCTTTCGGAGCTACTACCAACAGCGACAGCTTTTTAAAGGAAGACACGGAACGGCGGTTCCGGGTGATCGAAGTTAAAGATATCGACCTGGACAAACTCAATGAGATATCATTTGAAAAAGTATGGTCGGAAACTTATGGAATATACAGGCTCTTAGGTCAGGCAAGTTTCCGGCTCACCCAGCAGGAAAGGGAGTCGCTGCGGGAAGCAAACAGAGAATATCTGGTTATGAGCAGCGAGGAAAGCATTTTAAGGGATAAACTGGACTGGTCACAGCCCGGTGCAAATTACGCCCAAAGGGGACACCCGTTCCGCCTAAGCGGAACGGCTATTCCGTTTTTAACGGTACGAAGTACCGCTATAGTTTAATATTTTAGTCTGTATTTCTCATATTCGCACCATTCATTTCCAGACGATAAGTATGGTGTTTGTCGGTAATTCTGGTAAGACATGTATCTGCATAGGTATTATCAGAGAACATATCAAACCATGAACTGACCGGGAACTGTGAAATGACTACTGTAGATTTCCGGCCATCTCTTGTGTCAAGAACTTCAAAGAGATCCCGACATTTATCAAGGTCTAAATCCATAAGGCCGAAATCATCAATGACGAGTAGATCAAGCTTTGTAAGCTTATTCAGATAATCCAGGTTTGTGGATTTGATGCGGGCCTGTTCCATTTCACTCATAAGAGTATTTGCCTTGATATATTTAACACTGTTAGACTGCCGCATGGCGGTGACACAAAATGCATTGATCAAGTATGTTTTGCCACTTGCGGAAGAACCAGTTACGATCAGGTTTTTCCCTTCCTCAATCCAGTGACAAGTGCTTAAGCGCTCTATAGTCTGGGTGTCCAGCTGGCGTTCGGGACGGTATATCGTTTCGTCCAGATCCGCCGTAGGGTATCTCAGGTGTGCTTCTTTCATAAGACGATTGAAACGTTTGTTGGCTCTGGATTGCCATTCTGAGTCAACCATGGCAGAGATACGCTCCATGAAAGTATTTAAATCTGCATTTGGATCCTTTAACTGTGCTGCCAATGTGTTTGCCATTTCAGGAACCCGGAAACTTTTCAGCCGGGTAATCAATATCTGTTCTTCAGGTGTTAATACCGCTTCGTTTTGGCTATTCATTTATATGCCTCCTTTCCACGGATATTTGAATGGGAAGGAAGTTTGCCGGATGAGGTGGCGGTGCCTGCAGCATGATTGTTCCGTACCATTCCGAGAACCTTTTTGAAATACGAGTATTTGCAGGCATTCGCTTCTACACATTTGTTAGCGGCTTCCTGAACCAGCCTGTGTGGAACATCCTTGCAGGAATGAAGTACGCCAGCGCAGCTGTTATAGGCCTGTTCTTCGTGTTTGGCACTGCGGAGTATCCTGTCTATAAGGGTAACCATTGAGTCCCCGTATACGGATGCCCAGCGGCGATAGTAAGCCCCGTCATGTAAGTTGACTTCTTTGTAATATAGATGTTTTTGAGGCATATGGCTGTCTTCGGTAATATACAGTGGAAAATCCCTGTATGATCTCGGATGTTTACAGATCAGACGGTTATATTCATCGCAGATACGGATTTCTGTCATTGTTGCCTTAAGAATTGCAGGCTTTCCAAGCCGGGTATACAATACAGAGTAGTAGTGGGCATCGTATTCAAGATGATAATTATCTGGAACTTTGAGGAAGTACTTGTAATCACAAAGCGTATAATTCTCGCCTGGAAGCTTGTTCATGCGCGGTTTGTCATACTTCTCATATCCATTTCTTCGTGTTTCACGGATATCTGATTTTCTCTGAAATGGTCGCTGGTTGATGTCCGCTACTATTTTTTTCGCAGCAGCATTTAAGGCTTCAAGAGATGTATAGGTCTCTTTTTTAAGCGCTTCAACCAAGTGTATTTCCAGAAAACGGACGTGATTTTCTACCGTCGATTTTCCTTTTGGCTTACGCGGCGGTGGCGGAAGTATGATCGTATCATAGAATGTCTCCAGGTCAGAAAACGCAGACTGAAGTATTAATTCGTCCTTGTTGTGTCTGGTAACAGCTGTCCGTAGATTGTCCGGTACCAGATATTTGGGAACCGCCCCATAAAATGATAGGGCATGCACAGTCCCGGCAATAAACTGTGGCAGTTTCTCATCCATAAAGATTTCAGCATAAACAAGGCTGCTGAAACCAAGCGTAGTTGTAAAAATGTGAACCTTACGAAGTTCTCCGGTAGATGTATCCAACAAAACTTCAGGCTGATCACCCACCCAGTCAATGTACATCTTTTCGCCTGGGATTCTTTCTACCGGCATGGATGCTTTGGATGCCCCATAAGTTTCTTTGAGAAAGTCGCCATAAAGCTTATAGAATTGAGAGAGCTGATAACCATCAGGATTTTCTTTTTTGTATTTAATCCAAAGATAGCTCAAATCAGAATTCTTTCCCATCTTTATCATCTGATCATGGATCTTTTTAAAATCTGGCATAGGGATCTTTTTATGACGAAGATTGTCCCGTGGATAAAATAGGTCAACAACCTTCTCCGGTGTCATCTGCTTCAGATCCTCCAGAGATAATCCTGAGTCCCTGTAGCGGTTCATGATAAGAGTGATCCCGCTTCTTCCAATATGGTAACGCTTTCTTACATTGTCATAGCTGATATCATTGAGTCTCAGTTCTATGACGCCAATAATTGTAGTGTAATTTTGCATAGCAACTCCTTTCTTTACACTGTGATGAATAGTTACATCACAATAATAAAGGAAAGAGTGTACCGCTGATGCGGAAAATTCATACCGCTATAGCGGAATAGATATCCCGGTGATTTCGGAATAGGCGTACCGTTCGACCGGAATTTGCAGGGCAGTCGCCAAATATCCATGCAAGCATGGCTGTTTGGTTCGTTGCTTCACGGGAATAAAAGCTATTTCAACTATGCAAATGGCATTTCCCAGCCGCCGCACAGGCAGAAGGAGCCGCCGCACAGCCTCCCAGGGCGGTTTCACGGTATTCCGGGGGAAGCCGTCTGCCGGCGTTGTACATGGCGCCCAGCATTTCGTCAAAAGGAATCAACTGTCTGACTCCGCTCAATGCCAGTTCTGCCGCGGTCAGCGCATTGGCTGCGCCGATGGCATTCCGGTTCTGGCAGGGGTATTCCACCAGGCCGCCTACCGGATCGCAGACCAGACCCAGGAGATTCATCAGCGCGGTGGATGCGCTTTCCAGACACTGCCGCGGGCCGCCGCCCATGAGTTCTACCGCTGCGGAAGCAGCCATGGCAGAGGCCACGCCCACCTCGGCCTGGCAGCCTCCAACCGCTCCGGCGACGGTGGCATTTCTCATGGCCAGATAGCCGATGGCGCTGGCATTGTACAGCGGGGGAAGGAGCTCTTCGTCAGTGAAACCGTGTGCATCCTTTAATGACAGCAGGACGCCGGGCACCACCCCTGAGGAGCCTGCGGTGGGTGCGGCCACGATCAGCCCCATGGAGCTGTTCACTTCCAGCACTGCCATGGCGTAGGCAATGGCCCCGGACACCAGGCTGCCGCAGAGGGAATTTCCTTCCTTCCGCCGGCGGTTCACCAGCCGGGCTTCACCGCCGATCAGCCCGCCCATAGAAGGACGGGGATTCTCAAGAGGCCCGTTGACTGCCTGCTTCATGATCTCAAGTACCCGGTTCATCCGACTGGTAAGTTCCTGGTCCGTAATCTCCGTCAAAAGGCGTTCGCGGTTTTTCATGGCCTCAGACACAGGAATCCGGTTCGTTTCGCAAATCGAAAGCAGCTCTGCCGCATTTTTAAAATCCATCATTTTATCCCTCCCTTATCTGAATCAGCATGACATGCTCTACATCCTGCTCCAGCAGGATTTTTTCCTTTGTGTGCTCCGGCAGCTTTCCGTCAAATTCCACAATACTGTATGCCTTGTCCCCCTTTGACTCCCGGAACAGCCTCATAAAAGCAATGTTGATTTCCGCCTGGCTTAAGCAGCTTGTGATATGGGCCGCCATACCAATCCGATCCTTGTGGACTACGATCAGGGTATTGCACTCGCCGGAAAAATCAACGTCAATCCCATTGATTCGCGCGATCCGGATCTTTCCGCCTCCGACGGACTCGCCCCGCATGGAAACAGTCTTTCCGGTAATGCCCGTCAGATCAATGTCTACCGTATTGGGATGAACCTCGGTCTCTGTTTCATTGCAGGAAAAGCGCCAGGTGAGATTTTGCTCCTTTGCCAGCTCATAAGCGCGGGGAATCCGCACATCATCGGTAGAACATCCCATCACGCCTGCCAGCAGTGCGCGATCCGTGCCGTGCCCCTTGTAAGTCCTGGCAAAAGAGCCATACAGAACAAATTCTGCCCGGGCGGCAGGCTCTCCCAGCATTTTCCTGGCCATAAGGGCGATGGAGCAGGCGCCTGCCGTATGAGAACTGGAAGGCCCCACCATGTTGGGCCCTAATACGTCAAAAATACTGATAAATTCCATCAAGTCTTCCTCTTTTCATAAAGTATTTCCATTGGTTACAATTCACAGTGAATGGTAATTTTTATTGTACCCACAAAACAGAAATAAATCAAATTCAAAGATTTTAGTTATAGGGAAGGACAGCTGGAAAATTTTTTGTTTGGAGTATCAAATAAATGATGTGCTGGCGATTGATCTGTTGGACACACCGGAGTATATTTTTGAGCGTCTTGATTTCAGCAATGAGGATGATGAAGTATATGAGGATAACGAATACAAAAATGCTCATAAAAACTACTATATGTCATAAAAACAGGAGGATATCCTAATGTGAAACCGCCAAAAAGCGGGTTTTGCTATTCATTGATGAAGTAGACAGCACTTTGAATAATCAGCAAACCGTACTGCTGGAAATTCCTTACGATTCCCGGGGCGCTGTACAATCTGTACTATTTCTGAGCTTTCCCGGTAACGATCTGATAGATTTCTTCTGCCGTTTTTTCGGGATTTTTAGAAATGACCTCATAGAGAGAACGTATTTCCTCTGTATCCGTCTCCAGATCATCGGCGATGCGGGAAAGCGATTTGTTTCTGGCGCATTTTTTCTGGATCAGGGAAATTCGCTCGGTTAGCTTTTCTTTTACAGCTTTTTCTGTAGCTTTTTCTGTAGCTTTTTCTGTAGCTTCCTCTACAGCTGCTCCTATAGTCGCCTCTACAGCTTTGTCTAATTCCTCCTTCAGCTTTCGATCAAACTTCTCCTGTACAATTTTCATAATAATATCGCTCATACCGTTTACCTCCTCAAATAATTTCTGATTCGCATGCATGATGGTCTCTATCATCGACCGATGCAGGCTGCTCTCTTTATGATCCATATAGTTTTCGATCAGCTTCTCGGCTGTATCAGTCTCATTCAGCTTATTAGTAAGACTTTTCAGCCAGAGATTTTCCTCTGCGGATAACTTTCTGGTGATCAGGATCTGGATAGGAATCAGATCCCCATATACATAATAAATTCCCTTTTCTTCTTCTTCGACCCGATATTTTTTGAATTTTTTCAAATGCTCGATCATCTTCCGGGGATATTTTTCCGCTACGAAGGTAATAGTCAATTCGTCTGCGTGAATGCTGTTTACATACTGGGCATCTGCTTTGTAAAAGCACGTATATCCATAGACTTTGTAAAAATCATCCACACTGAGAGAATCATCCGGACTTTTGTATTCGATGATATTATACTTTTTAAAAATCCTTCCGATATTTTTCTTCACGGGCCTGTCCGTTTCTTTTTTGATGATCAGCACATCAATTTCCATCGGTTTTGTGCCCAGCTGATGCTCATTTTCAAACACCAGGTTGTCCGCATCCTCTGCCAGTTCGATCTGGATTCCGGCAAAAAACGCAGGATGCCAATACGTCGCATCGTTTTCTTTTTTCTTCTGCTCCATAGAAAACCTCCTTATTCTGTTTTTGTCAGGAGATTTTCAGTTTCGTTTCAGAAAACCCCTGCTTATCTGGATAAAAGCACGAATTTTCTGAAAGGACAGGGGATGAAATCCTTTGTATTGATATGTCTGAGATATAACGGAATCCGAGATTCCGAAATAATGGAACTTTTAGAAAATATGCTTTCTCCTATTCTAGCATACTTGTCCGGAGAAACACAAGATAAAAATAGATTATTGCAGGGCAATTTTGGGGACAACTATTCCTGTTCAGGGCAAAAATACCGGCGGTGATTTTTATATTCAGCGCAGTAATCGGGTATTCCAACTCTATGGCCGGCGTAGGGATCGGAATGGTATGCGACTGTATTGAATACGGCGACTGGAAATACGGCAGAATGGCTCTGCAAAAGGCACGCAGTCCATTGCGTGCCTTTTGCATTTGTGGTAGTATTATAGTAAATGTTCGGTATAGCAGCCGTATTCAAAGATAAATTGCGCAGGCCTGCCAGAAGTCTGCGGCACAGAGCACAAAGAACCATTCGGAACAGGCAGAAGGGGGAGGGAACCATGGCGGTAACAATACAGCAGATCGCGGAGCGCGCGGGCGTCTCACGGGGGACGGTGGACCGGGCGCTGAACAACCGGGGGCGGATCAACCCGGAGGTAGCGGAGAATATACGGAAAATAGCAGATGAGATGGGCTACATTCCAAAGGAACGGAAAAAAAGAGCCCGGGGAAAAATCAGGATCGGAGTGGTGACACAACTAGCAAAATCCTCCTTTATGCTGGAGATCAACCGGGGCATCCGGCAGGCAAAGGAGGAACTGGAGGAACGGGGGATTGAACTGCTCGTCAGGGAAGGACTTTCAGTCGATGAAGGGGAGCAGCTCCGGGCCATGAATGAACTGGTGGAAGAAGGGATCCAGGGGCTGGCGCTGATGCCCGTAGACAGCCCGCGGATCCGGAACCGGGTGGACCAGCTGGCAGAGTCGGAGCAGATTCCCATTGTAACCTTCAATTCCGATCTTGCGGGCGCGAAGCGCGTCTGCTTCGTGGGAATGGACAACCGCAAAAGCGGGCGCACCGCTGCGGGTCTTATGGGGATGCTGACCGGAGGGACAGGAAGGATCCTTGTGATCACCGGATTTTTCAGCAATAATGTCAACAACAACCGGGTAGACGGTTTTTTGGAGGAGGTGAAAAAAGCATATCCCGGCCTGGAACTCGTAGGGGTTCAGGGGAGCTTCGACGATACAGACGAGGTGGAGCGGATCATTGAGAACACGATGCGGAATGTGCCCGGGATAGACGGACTTTTTGTGGTATCCGGTGGGCAGGCAGGGATCAGAAATGCATTTGCAAAGCTGAAACCTGAGCGGCGGCCAAGCACGATCATCTATGACCTGACACCGAAGAACAAGCGCCTTTTGGAAGCGGATGTGGCGGATTTTCTGATCGACCAGAATGGATATGTCCAGGGGTATGAGCCGCTGCTCATCCTGGCGGATATCCTGCAGAGGAAACGGATGCCGGAACAGGAATACCGGTATACGGATATCAATATTAAAACAAAATATAATTTGTGATGGACAGACAGGAAATGTACCTAAGGTCATCCCATTATGGCCATTCGGCCGTATCACAAAGTATACCCAAGGGCATCCCATTATGGCCATTCGGCCGTATCACAATGTATACCCACAGGTATAAGAGGGAACAAGAATTTGAAAGCAAGAACGGGATGCCTGCCCGGAAAACAGCAGCTGACAGACAATGGCGGCTGCTGTTTTATTAATGCGTGCGTTGTGTGCGTGCAATCTATCCGGCTGGTTGTAAGGTTTACACAAAAAGAATTATAAGAAATTGTGCATAATGCGGGATTTAAGAAAAATAGTGGAAAAAGCTTGTAAAATCTGAATAGGAGTGCTAATATTCAAATAGGATTATATACACGCAAGAATGCACGCAAACAGAAAAGCACGCACGAAAGGAAAGGGTGGATGAGAAGAATGAACTATGTTGAATTTGATCCGGCCAGGCCGCTGGATCTGGTATTGCTCGGAAGGGTAGCAATTGACTTCAACCCGGCATACAACGACCAGGTAAAGGAGGAGTTCAAGCCTCTGAAAAAGGTCCATACGTTTGAAAAGTTCGTAGGCGGGTCGCCGGCAAACATTGCGGTAGGCGTGACCCGGCACGGGATGAAGGCCGGATTTCTGGGCAAGGTATCAGACGACCAGTTCGGAGACTTTGTGACAGAATATTTTGAGGAGCAGGGGATTGACACCTCCCATATCACCCGCTGCACCGGCGGGGAAAAACTGGGGCTCACCTTCACGGAAATGCTCTCCCCCAAGGAAAGCAGCATCCTGATGTACCGCAACTGCATTGCGGACCTGCAGCTCCATGTGGACGATATCGACGAGGAGTACATCAAGAGCGCCAAGGCAATCCTGATCTCCGGCACGGCGCTGGCGGAAAGCCCCTCCCGGGAGGCAGCCATCAAGGCAGTGATGCTGGCGAAGAAAAATGACACCAGGATTATTTTTGATATTGACTACAGGGAATACAACTGGAAGAACAGCGACGAGATCTCGATCTACTACTCCATCGTGGCGAAAGAGGCGGATATCATCATGGGTTCCCGGGAGGAATTTGACCTGACGGAAAAACTGATCCGGCCGGGCATGACGGATGAGGAGAGCGCGGCGCTCTGGCAGGGCTATCGCGCGAAGATCGTGGTGATCAAGCACGGAATGAAGGGTTCCACGGCCTACACCTGCGACGGCCAGAGCTTCAGCATCAAGCCCTTCCCGGTGGAAGCGAGAAAAGGCTTCGGAGGCGGCGACGGATACGGCTCCGGGTTCCTGTACGGCCTGTACCAGGGCTGGGAGATCATTGACTGCCTGGAGTTCGGCTCCGCGGAGGCGTCCATGATGGTACGGAGCAACAACTGTTCCGACTCCCTGCCTGGCCCGGAAGAAGTCCATACATTTATAAAAGAAGAAAAGGAAAAGTTCGGCGAGATGATCGCACGCGTGTAGTCAGAGATCACGAAGCAAGCTGCATGGCTCGCTGCTTCGCGGGAATTAAATAGAAAAGGAGATTAGAAGATCATGACAAATACGATCAGATTGACAACAGCACAGGCTATCGTAAAATTTCTGGATAACCAGTATGTGTCCATGGACGGCGAAGAGACAAAATTTGTGGAAGGATTTTTTACGATCTTCGGCCATGGGATCGCCGTGGGCCTGGGTGAGGCGCTGGATACCAATCCGGGAAGCCTGAAAGTATTCCAGGGAAGAAACGAACAGGGCATGTGCCACGCGGCTATTGCATTTGCAAAGCAGAGCGGCCGCAGGAGGATCATCCCCTGCGCCTCCTCGGTAGGACCGGGCGCCGCCAACATGGTGACGGCCTGTGCCACCGCAACCGTAAACAACCTTCCGCTCCTGGTATTTCCGGCGGACACCTTTGCGTCCCGCCAGCCGGATCCGGTGCTCCAGCAGCTGGAGCAGAGCAGCAGCCTGGCAGTGACGACAAACGACGCGTTCCGCCCGGTCTGCAAGTATTGGGACCGGATCACAAGGCCGGAAATGGTCATGACAGCGCTGATCAACGCCATGCGGGTACTGACAGACCCGGCGGAGACCGGGGCGTGCTGCATCGGGCTTTGCCAGGATGTAGAGGGAGAGTCCTACGATTTCCCGGAATATTTCTTCCGGAAACGGGTGCACCGGATCACAAGACCCATTGCGGTGGAGGAAGAGCTGGAAGATATCCTGTCCGTCATTGAAAACGCGAAGAAACCGCTGGTGATCGTCGGCGGAGGCGTGCGTTTTTCGGAAGCAGGAGAAGCGGTGGAGCGGTTCTGCGAAGAATTTAAGATCCCCTTCGGCGAGACCCAGGGAGGAAAGAGCGCATGTAAGTCCAGCCATCCGTACTGCCTGGGCGGTATCGGCGTGACCGGGACCTATGCGGCAAATGTGATCGCAAAGGATGCGGACGCGGTGATCGCCATCGGAAGCAGGCTGTCCGACTTTACGACCAGCTCCAAATGGCTGTATCAAAATCAGGACGTGAAGTTTGTTACCATCAACAACTGCAGATACCATGCTTATAAGATGGACGCGGTGAAGGCAGTGGGAGATGCAAAGGCGACTGTGGAAGCGCTGTCCGAAAAGCTGCGGGCAAAAGGCTATGTTTCTTCCTATGCGGGCGAGATCGAGGAGGCAAAACGGGCATGGGATGACGAGATGGCGCGGCTGTCAGGTATTGAGTATACCGGGGAAGGCTTCGAGCCCAACATCAAGGCTAGAGATCCCAGGACGATTCCGGAATTTGTAAAGCTGACGGACGGAAAGATCACCCAGACGGCGGCGCTTGCGGCGATCCGCAGGGGGATCGATGAGGATGCTGTGATCATCACGGCAGGCGGATCCCTTCCCAGCTGTATGCAGCGGATGTGGACCACAGACAAGCGGGGCGGTTATCACGCAGAGTACGGGTATTCCTGCATGGGCTACGAGGTGGCGGCGACCCTGGGCGTGAAGATGGCGGAACCGGACAGTGAAGTCTACTGCGTCGTGGGAGATTCCAGTTTCCAGATGCTCCACAGCGAGATCATGACCATCATGCAGGAGAGAAAGAAAGTCAATATCCTGGTATTTGACAACTGCGGGTTCGGATGCATCAACAACCTGGAAATGAACCACGGGATCGGAAGCCTTGCCACAGAGTTCCGTTACACGGACGGACAGAAGCCCTGCGGGGATCTGATCCCGGTGGACTATGCGAAGATCGGGGAAGGCTACGGCCTGAAAACTTATACCTGCCGGACCATCGCAGAGCTGGAAGCGGCTCTGGAGGATGCGAAGAAGCAGGAAATCGCGTGCCTGTTTGACCTGAAAGTCATTCCCAAGACCATGACGGACGGATATGAGTCCTGGTGGAATGTAGGCCTGGCGGATGTCTCGGAGAAGGAATCTGTCCGGGAAGCCTGGAAGGGTGTAAAGGAAGGCCGGGACGGTGCGAGAGCGTATTAACATAACAAGGGAGGTACTTGTCATGAGCAAGGTATTTGGTTATCCAAAATTTGATGACAGCGGTGAGATGATCCTCACTACATATGACAATGAATATCAGGAAATGATGATGGATATCCGCGTTTATCATATGCGGGCCGGAGAGGTAAGGACATTTTGCCGGACAGGGGAAGAGACGGCGGTCCTTCTTCTGTCGGGGGCAGTCACTTTTGCCTGGGAAGGGAAAAAGGAGACTGTCAGCAGAAAAGATGTATTTACGGAAGGCCCCTGGGCGCTCCATGTGTGCCGCGGTGTAGAGGCCGAAGTGACGGCCGGGGAAGAAACGGAGATCCTGGTGCAGTGCACACACAATGACGGAAGCTTTGAAAGCAGGCTTCATGCACCGGAGGATGCTCCCTGGGGATATTCCTGTGCCGGAAAATTTGGAAATGTGGCAAATCGCCGGGTCAATACGATCTTTGACCACGACATCTGCCCGGAATCCAACATGGTATTGGGCGAGGTGCTCAATGACAGGGGCAACTGGTCCGGATACCTGCCCCACAGACATCCCCAGCCGGAGACTTACTTTTTCAAATTCGACCGGCCGGAAGGCTTTGGTGCCAGCTTTATAGGGGACCAGGTGTATAAGAGCGTGGACAACAGTTTTTCTGCGATACCAGGCGGGGAATTACATCCCCAGGCGGCGGCGCCGGGATTCCAGATGTATACCTGCTGGATGATCCGCCACCTGGACGGGAACCCGTGGCTGCAGACAGACCGCTGCGAGGATGAGCGGTACACCTGGCTGCATGCGGCTGAACTGTAAGAAAGAGCGGCTGCTGTTCACGGCGCCGTGGACCTATTCAGAAGGCAATCAATTTGCTGCGCAGATTGGTTACAAAAAAGACAGGAGAAAAAGATTATGGCAAGAGAATTTATCGTACCGGGCCAGATCATCACCGGGGCAGGCGCCCTTGACATGGCGGAGCAGGCGCTGGCGCAGATGGGAAAAAAGGCCATGCTTGTTACGGATGCAATGATGATCCAGCTGGGCAACTGTGCAAAAGTAGAGGCGGCTCTGAAAAATCAGGGGATCGGCTATACTATTTATTCCGGGATCACAGGAGAGCCGACGGACACTATGATCCAGGCCGGAGTGGAGCAGTACCTGGAAGAAGGCTGCGACTTCCTGGTGGCCCTGGGCGGCGGAAGTCCCATTGATTCCATGAAAGCCATCGGCTCCCTGGTAAAGAACGGGGGAAATATTTCTGATTATATGGGAAAGGTGATCGACGTCCCGATGCCTCCTATGGCGGCCATTCCTACGACCGCAGGGACCGGTTCCGAGGCGACCCAGTTCACGATCATCACGGATACAAAGAAGGACATCAAGATGCTGCTGAAGGGGAAAGTTTTGATCCCGGATCTGGCAGTCATCGATCCCCAGTTTACCATGACGGCGCCGCCCAAGATCACGGCGGCAACAGGACTGGACGCATTGTGCCACGCAGTGGAGGCCTATACCTCCAGAAAGTCCCAGGATATGGCAGATACCTTCGCATTATCCGCGGTAAAACGGATTTTCCGGTATCTTCCGGTTGCCTTCCACGACGGAAAAAATGAGGAGGCCAGGGTGCAGATGTCCATCGCAGCACTGGAAGCAGGGATTGCATTTAACAATGCTTCAGTCACGCTGATCCACGGCATGAGCCGTCCCATCGGGGCGCTGTTCCATGTGGCCCACGGCTTGTCCAATGCCATGCTGATCCAGGAATGCCTGGGCTTTGCGCTGGAAGGGGCATACGACCGGTTCGGCGAGCTGGGAAGGAGTATCGGGGCAGCGTCGGATTCCGATTCAGACCAGGAAGCCAGCGAGAAATTTTTACAGGAGATCGTAAAGCTGACGGAAGAGCTGGAAACGCCCACACTGGAGCAGTACGGGATTGAGAAGGAAGCGTTTTTCCAAGTGATCGGGAAGATGGCCCATGACGCCATGGAGAGCGGCAGCCCGCAGAACACAAGAAGGGATATAACCCAGGCGGATGTGGAGCAGATGTATCGGAACCTGTATTGTTGATTCCGGTACATTGCGGCAGATCTGTGAAGGTACGGAAGTTTAAGAATCTGGATTGTTAAAACAGGAGGAAGAAATCATGTTGAATAAAGAGAAAGTAAAGCTGGGGATCGCTCCCATCGCATGGACCAACGACGACATGCCGGACCTTGGAAAGGAGAACACATTTGAACAGTGCGTCAGCGAAATGGCGCTGGCGGGATTTACCGGTTCCGAGGTGGGAAATAAATATCCCAAAGATACAGACGTCCTGAAAAAGGCGCTGGAGCTGCGGGGAATGGAGATCTGCAACCAGTGGTTTTCCTGTTTCCTGATCACAAAGCCTTTTGAAGAGGTGGAAAAAGAATTTCGCAGCCAGTTAGAATATCTCAAGACCATGGGGGCAAAGGTGATCGGGGCTTCCGAGCAGAGCCACAGCGTACAGGGCATGACAGACACCCCGGTATTCGGACATAAATACATAATGAACGACCAGGAGTGGGAGACTTTCTGCAGCGGAATGAACCGGCTCGGAAAGATCGCGAAGGAGGAATACGGCATTGCGCTGACCTTCCATCACCACATGGGGACGGTGGTGCAGGATGAGGCGGAAGTGGACCGTATGATGGAGAATACCGATCCGGAATATGTAAGCCTTCTGTTTGACACGGGGCATTTCGCGTACTGCGGAGTGGATCCTTTGAAAATGGTGAAAAAATATGCGGACCGCATCAAGCATGTGCATCTCAAGGACATCCGCCGGGAGATGGTGGAAAAGGTAAAAGCGGAGAACTTAAGCTTCCTGGACGGAGTCCGGATGGGGACCTTTACGGTGCCGGGGGACGGCTGCATCGACTTCGATCCTATTTTCAAGGTGCTGGAAGAGACAGGATATGAAGGGTACATGCTGGTAGAGGCAGAGCAGGATCCGGCAAAGGCAAATCCGCTGGAATACGCAATCAAGGCAAGGAAGTTTATCGCGGAAAAGACCGGGCTGTAAGTCCTGAATAGTTACATATAAAGAATCAGATCAAGGAGGAGATATCATGGTAACAGTAGGAATCATCGGAGCAGGAAGAATCGGAAAGGTACATGTGGAGAGCATCTGCACGCAGGTTGCGGACGCGAAGGTAAAGACGCTGGCGGATCCGTTTATGAACGACGCAACGGCGGCATGGGCAAAGGACATGGGCGTGCAGAACATCACAAAGGATTATAAAGAAATCCTTGCGGACCCGGAGATCGACGCGGTGCTGATCTGTTCATCCACAGACACCCATTCTCCCATTTCCGTGGAGGCGATCCAGGCAGGCAAGCATGTATTCTGTGAAAAGCCCATCGACCACGATGTGAAAAAGATCCAGGAAGTCATCGACGCGTTAAAGGGCAGCAAGGTGAAATACCAGGTGGGCTTCAACCGCCGTTTTGATCACAACTTTGAGGCAGTACAGAGAGCGGTGGCAGAAGGAAAGGTAGGGGACACCCATCTGATCAAGATCACCTCCAGAGATCCGGAGCCGCCCTGTGCAGAATACGTAAAGGTATCCGGAGGCATGTTCTTGGATATGACCATTCATGATTTTGACATGGTGCGTTTCCTGGCAGGCTGCGACGCAGAGGAAGTGTATGTGGAAGCGGCAGTGCTGGTAGATCCGGCCATCGGGGAAGCCGGGGACGTGGACACGGCAGTGATCACCTTGAAAATGGAAAACGGAGCTATTGCGGTGATCGACAATTCCAGAAAAGCGGTTTACGGGTACGACCAGAGGGCGGAAGTGTTCGGCTCAAAGGGAATGGCTGCAACAGGAAATGACACCGCATCCGCGGCAGTAATCAGCAACGAGAACGGAGTGACCGGGGAGAAGCCGCTGCATTTCTTCCTGGAGCGCTATATGGCGGCTTATGCAAAAGAGATCAAGTGCTTTATCGACGCTATCGAAAAAGATACCGACACTCCGCTGGGAGTCATGGACGGCTTAAAGCCGGTACTGATGGGCCTGGCTGCAAAGAAATCCTATGAAGAACACCGTCCGGTGAAGATCTCGGAGATCGCGGCGGAATAAATAGGACACAATAGTGGAACTCGTTACAAAATAAGGAAGAAATAAAGGGGGCTGTTTATGACAGCCCCTCTGTTCAATCCTGATACTTGATCCGTTCCACCAGGGACGTCCTGTCCTGCTCCTTCAGACAGAAGCAGGAGATCAGCATGGGAAGGAAGATCATCGCCGCGATATACAGGACCACCGCCTCGACCGGAAAACGATAATGCAGATACGAGGCCGTCCGGTGCATATACTGTATAAATCCAAACCCGGCCAGAGAGCCCGCCGTCAGCGTGACCATCAGGTTCGGCAGCGCGAGAAGAAGACTCTCCCACAGCAGCATCCTGCGCAGCTGTCTTTGCTCCATACCCACGGATTCCAGCATGGACAGTTCCTTTTTCCTGGAAGCAAAGCTGCTGATCAGCGTATTGACCAGATTAAAAAGGCTGAATAATATGATGAACAGGGAAAGTCCGTAGATCTGTGCCTGGTTGCTTCGGATCTTGCCCGAATCTTCCTGTACCTGTTCCCGCAGTGTGAAGAGGGACACGTCGTCATATTCGCTGATCAATTCCCTTAAGTCCGCTTCCACCTGCCGCCCGTTCTTTTCGTAATCCTCTGCGGAAATGGTGAAACTCTCGACAGTATTCATTGTTTTCCACAATTTTTCCCCGGTCACGTCCGCCATAAAAAAACTGTCCACGGAACCCGAAGGCGGATCTGCGACAGACTCCGGCGCGACAGCCGCAACCTCCAATTCGATCTGGTGCTCTTTCCCGTCAAAATACCGGATGTCTAACATTTCTCCGGGCACAAAAGCGGCTCCGGTGAGCTGTTCGTACAGCGCCGGGTTGGCGATCAGGACTGCATCGTGCTCCGCCAGATATTCATAGGTATTGTTTCCCACGGCGTCCAACTGAAAAAAATCGGTGTCATTTTCTGTCAGGAGATAGAAGGGCTGTGTAAATGTACTCCCATTGCGTTCGATCACGCCTGTCGCGGTGTGTATCGTCTGCACGTCCTTCACATGCGGTATCTGCCGGATACGCTGCTCCAGCTCCTCACTCAGATGGCCTGTAAGCTGCATATCCGTAATCCCGTAAGTTCTCGGCGCCGTGTGGCTGTACAGGTAAGAGAGATAGTATTCCCCCTTTCGAAAAAGATCCTGTCTGGAAAATGCTTCTTTGTCCCAGGAAGCATTCCAGGAGGAAGCGACCATAAACAGGATGCCGCCAAAGGCAAGGGATGCTGTCGTAAGCCACCATTTTTTCCGGTTGCTTCGGATTTCCTGCCGGGCCAGTGTATAGGGGGACAAAGGCCTGCGGCCAGGGAGAGACAGATGCCGTACAGAGTCCGTCGGCCTGACTTGCTGTGATGCGGCCATATTACGGGGATTGATAGCAGCCGAAACTCTTTCTTTTTTATGCCGCCTGCCGCCTGTTTTCTCGCTTCCCGTATTTTTTGCAGCATCCACCGGGGAGATCTTGGCTGCAAAAGAGGCGGGTCTGCTGATAGAGAACTGCACGGTCAAGCTTGCAGCTGCCGCCGCAAAGAGGCACACGATCCCGTAATTTTTCCAGCTCCACCCGGCCGGCAGCAGAAAATAGGCGATGCTTCCGCTGAGCAGCAGACCTGAGGGGATTGATATTGCGCTGAGCAGCCAGCCCTCCCGGCGTATCATCTTCCGGACCTGCACTGGCGTCATCCCGATCGTCTGGAACTGGCCGATCTGCCGCACACGGGACATCACGGAAAAATAGAAAATGCTGTAGATCACAAGGCTGCCGGCAAAAAAGAGCAGGACCGCGACAAATAAAACAACATACAATCCGGAATTTCCTTTCTGGAGCGACTCGCCGAATTTCCCGTTGGGATTTACATTGGGCCGGCTGATTCCATGGTCGGCGGCAAGCTGATAGACCAATGTGGTAAATTCGGTATAAGACATGCCGTCGGTGTCCCGCAGGCGTACAAGCGCTTCACCGGGAATCTGTTCCATCAACGCGTTTTCCTCCGCAAATTCCCGGGAGACGTAGACGCTGTACGAGGAAGTGTAAAATGTTTTCTCTGTCAATCCGGTAATGACAAATTTTTCCATGCCGTTTCCTGTATCCAGAGTGACTGCGGAACCGATCTTTCCTTTGTTTTCCAAAGCCGGTGCAGAGCCGGAATTTCCATCATTTTTCGGACACGCCTTTTCCGCATCCGAAGCTTTTTCCAGGGCCTTTACAAAGGCTTTATCCAACACGATCTCATGATATTTTTCGGGCGCCTTTCCCTCCGTGAGCTGATAGGTTTCTATCGGACCGTCGTGGCTTCCGAAGAACGTATAATGATATTTTGCGTCTCCTGCCTGAAAATCCTTTTCACTGTATTTGTAGGGGACTGATACGTCAACCCGCTCATCGTCTCCCAGCGCATCCATCTGTTCTGCGGTCACATGCATATAAATAACGTGCTGCATTTTTGTAAGGATCTGCTGTTCGGCAAAATGCTGTCCCATGAGGTACAGGGAGAGCGTGGATACCAACAGGACCGCCAGCAGGATGGACAGCACGGAAATCATTGCAGACAGCTTTTTTGAAAGCAGGTTATTTTTTGCAAGCCGAAAAAGGAGCCGGCGGTTATTGTTTCTGTTCAGTTCCATATCTACCACCTGCTTTCCGCGATCTTTCCGTCTTCGATGCGGATCGTGCGGTCCGCCGACTGGGCGATCTCATCGTTGTGGGTGATCATGACAATGGTCTGATGAAAATTTTTACTGGTGGTCTGGAGCAGGCCGATCACCTCCTGGCTTGTGCGGCTGTCCAGATTTCCCGTGGGCTCGTCCGCAAGGATGATGGCAGGCTTCGCGGCCAGCGCCCTTGCGATCGCGGCGCGCTGCTGCTGTCCACCGGAGAGCTTGCCGGGCTTTCTGGAGAGCTTATCGTCCAGGCCCAGGGTCCTGACGACTTCCATCATATATGTTTCATCCGGTTTTCGTCCGTCCAGTTCTACCGGAAGGACGATATTGTCGTATATGTTCAGGTTTGGGACGAGGTTGTAGTTCTGGAAAATAAATCCGATCTTCCTCCGGCGGAAAATGGTAAGCTCATTCCGGTTCATTCCATTTAGTTCCTGGCCGTCTACGACGACACTCCCGCTCGTAGGAGTGTCCAGCCCGCCCAGCATGTGGAGGAGCGTGCTTTTTCCGGATCCGGAGGTCCCGACGATCGCGGTAAAGCTGCCCTGTTCGATTTCTATGGTAATTCCGTCCAGAGCTTTCACCAGAACCGGCTCTTGCCCATAATATTTTTTCAGATCATTTGTGCGTAAGATATTCATATCTGTTCACCTCCTTCACAGATATGACTGCTGTCCTGTCCTGGATCAATATAAAGATTCATGTCTATCATCTCCTATTCATTTGATACTTATAGGATAGACCTGAATGTTATCATTCTTGTTTCAATTTCAAAAGAAAATGTATCAATATAGATACAATCGGTTACTGTTTACGACGCCTTGCACCTTGCTGCAAGGCATCTGTCCGGTAAAATAGCAGCTGCGGTCACTACACTAGCCCATCTGCACTCTGTTCAGATCCGGTTCGGGAGGCAGACGGAGAAGCAGCTTCCCTCCCCCGGCACGGAGCGGACGGCGATATACCCTTTCTGCAGGGTGATGATATACCTTGCCAGGTACAATCCCAGACCTAAGCCTTCCTCCTGGGAGACACTTTTTTCCCGGTAAAACCGTTTGAAAATGTCGTTTATATGGGCAGGGTCAATCCCTTTCCCGGTATCCTGTATCCGGATTTCCGTATACATTTCACCGACATGGACGGAAATGTGGATGCTCCCGTTTTTCGGTGTATATTTCACCGCATTATCCAGAATATTCTCAATGGCTTCGGCCGTCCACTTCTTGTCGTGGCAGACCTGGATCGAGGAGCCGCAGTCTGCGGAAATCTCGATATTTTTTAGTCCGGCCTTATGTATGATGTTATTGACCGCGGCTGCAAGTGTGTCAAGGACCCTGCGGTTTTCCATTTCCGGATGGATCATATCCGTCTCCAGCCGGGAAGCTTTCAGCAGCGTATCCAGAAGAAACTCCAGCTTGATCAGCTGTTGTTCCATCACTTTGTTGGCCTGACTGCCGCCGGCTGCGCCTTGAAATGCCGGAGTATCTGCGGCAGATATGCGATACTGTGCAGACGATAACTCCAGAGTATCTGCGGACGGCGTGAGATACTGCGCAGACGATAACGCCGGAGTAACTGCAGCAGGCACAGCACATGCCGGAGAAGGGTACAGCGGTGTTTCTTCCTCCGACAGCATCTCGCAGTACATTTTAAGATTTGAAACCGGTGTTTTGATCTGGTGGGTGATCTCCGAGATCATTTCCAGGAGCTGCTGCTTTTCCCTCTTACTTTCCTCAAGCCTCAGCGCGGTCAGCCGCTCCATCTTTTCCATCTCCATCACGACCTTGGAAGTGAGGGTTTCCCGATTCTGCTGGATCTGTACAGGTTCGCCGCGCATGACTTGCTCGGCGTAACGGCAGATATCAGAGACAAGGCGGACGAACTGCCTTCGAAAATGAAAATAAATACACAGATTGATCAGGCCGCAGAATAAAATGACGGCAGCAGTTCCCGTCATCATTTGGCGTCACCTACCCACTTATAGCCTAAGCCGTAAATGGTCCTGATATACTGATGTTCTCCGTCCGCGATCTTATTTCTCAGCCTGCTCACGTTTAAGGAAAGGGTATGCTCATTGACATAGTTTTCCTTCCGGTCCCAGATTTTTTCCAGGAGGATGTCCTTGGTCAGGATCTGATCCTGGTTCCGGCAGAATACTTCTAATATTTCAAATTCCGTAGGAGTAAGGGAAATTATGCTGCCCTGATTTTTGACGATCCGGTTTTCCAGGTCAACGGACAGGCTGCCGGCCGTATAGACTTCCGGCTTTTGCATGCCGGAGCATCTCCTCAATATGGCCTGTACCTTTTCCATAAGCACCTTGACGCTGAAAGGCTTTACAATATAATCATCCGCGCCGGAGCGCAGTCCCTGGATGATCTCCTCCTCCAGATTATGGGCAGTCAGAAAAATAAACGGGACATTGCGGTGTGAGATGGTTTCCTGCGCAAAATCAAAACCATTGCCGTCGGGCAGGTTCACATCCAGCAGGATCAGGTTAAAATGTTCATGGCTGAGGAGGGCTTTCGCCTCCGAAAGAGAGTATGCACAGAAGGGGGTGATGCCCCGCTTCTGCAGGTTGTAGCATAAGCCGGAATTTAAGATCTCGTCGTCTTCGATGACTAAAATGTTTGTCTGCATGGTGTTGGTCTTCTTTCTGTCGGGGCAATATACCGGATGACTGCGGGGGGCTGCCGAAAGCAGTATACGGGGGCGCAGCAGACGGTATATTGATCATTATTATATGCGCGGCATAGATACATGGCGCCATGGATTTTTTCTATGAATCCGCGTGATGCTAATAGTATAGCAAGTTTGGGAGGCTGATTCAATGGCAACATCATCGCACCACACTTTTATGTCGGCTAACCGTGCAGCAAGTGCACGGTTAATCCGTGAACAGTAAAACAGGTTCCGACATTTTGATCACGATCATATCCTCGTCCCGGACCACCGATCCCTGCTGCGGCCATGACGGCATTTCTGCCCCGAGCTTCTCCGCTTTCTTCCAATGCTCTTCATCCGGCTTTTGGTATGTGTATCCTAGTGAACTCCAGTAGTTGAGCACTCGATTGCATGTGGATCCAGGGATGGTCTGGTCCCATTCATAAAAGGAATGCCCCAGTGTCTCGCCCTGGACCATGGATGGATTGCAGGCCGGGGACCATATGCCCAGGATGGCGACCGTGCTTTCTTCAGTACCGCCCATTTCGGCTACTTTGCTGGTCAGCTGTTCCGTCAGCGTATTCTCCTGCCGGCGCACAACATATTCTGAATAAAGAAGCCGGTTGCCTGGTACGATATTGCCCCGGAAGATGAGAAGCAATAAGAGTCCGGCTGCAGCAGCCCGGATAAATTCGAAATGCTCAGAAAGCTTTTCTGTGTTTTCTAAGATTCGTTCGCCGATCATTTGAGCGCCGGCCGCCACAACAAAGGGCAGCGCGAGCTGTCCGCGCACGACCGGAGGCGAGCCCAGCAGAATCGGAAGAAAAAACGGTGAAGCCAGCAGCATAAATATCACCAGGACATAATACAGATAAAATCTGTGTTCTGCAGCTTTTTTTCTGATTTTCCAAAAAACTGTCAGCAAAAGGCCGATGCACACGAAAAGATATCCCCGATTCCAGAATATATTTCTTCCCAGGATAACATCGCCCGCATATATTTTTAAAGACGATACGATTTCATGGAGAGGATACTTTCCCCAGTGGATCATATTGTCTGTATATGCCCCTGCCTCAATGCCTTTCAGGAACCTCAGAAGTTTTCCCAGCAGGCTGAAGATCAGATAATCACATAAAAAAACGGCGAAGAGCTTTGCGGAGATTAAGATTACCTGGCCTTCGGCTTCTTCGTTTCTGTAATGATATGCCAATACAAAGGAGGTCAGGGACGCGGATATATAAATCGGCACAAATGCCTGGTAGGAGGCGAAGCACCATACCCCAAGCAGGATGGACAGCAGGAGCCGGAGGAACTTGCCAGACAGGATCCACTTCCATTCCAGAAGCAGCGCCGCCGCACAGATCAGCATGGCGAAGGCGATCTCAAAGGACTGGCACTGAAAGTTTGTCTGCTCGACCATGGGGACGCTGGAAAAAAAAACTACGGGAAAGACCCAGCAGAGTTCTGTCCGTCCGCAGTTTTTTCCCTTGATCCAATAAAAAAAATACATCCATGCAAGACTGTAGATGAAGGTCGTGGCAGCCATAAGGATCGCAGCAAACCCTGGAATGATGCTCAGTAATCCCGTGAGCCATTTTGTAAAGACCAGCCCATACCGGTTGATGGCCAGCCAGCCATTATAAAATTCCATTTGTTTTATTATGATATCTTCTGTGTCGATGGAAAAACTGAAATGGAACAGCATGAAACCATAGGTAACAAATATCATGAGCAGTACGATATATATCGATATTTTATGATTTCTGCAGAAATGAAAAAAGCTTCCTGCAAATCCCTCAGACTGATTTTTTTTGTATCTTTTATAAGCTTCCATAAAATTACATCCTTTTCCACTTTTCCAGTATTTTTGTATAGTATTACCATGAATAAATCAAAGTATTCGTTAACAGGGCATACCTGTTCTGAGCGAAAAAATGCACGAAAGAAGACTTTATTGACGCGAAGCAACGAGCCAAGCAGCCATGCCTGCATGGATATTTGGCGACTGCCGCGAAGGTCAAATACCCCGCAGCTTGTGCAGGGTATTGTATAATATATGCTCCAAGATCCGGTATTATGCCTATACCCAAGGGCACCCCATAATGGCCATCCGGCCGATTCACAGGGTATACCCAAGGGCACCCCATAATGGCCATCCGGCCATGAGGTATTATTTACTGGTCTGCCATTCATTCGCGGCCCGTACGGACAAACAAAGACTTCGCGATCTCCTGCCGGGGGGATGGATGCAGCGTTTTACAGTAATCGAAAAGGGACTGCCGGAAAATGCTGTTTGCCTGCGATATAGTGCCAGATCTGATGAATCACAGCAATATATTGCAGGGAGAGCAGCCGTTTTCTGACAGTCCCTTGATATGCAATTGAATAGACAGCCGGTATTGCCCCGGCTGTCCTGTTGTTTTTTTACCTTTACAGGTCTGCAAACACCTGCATCTGCTTTTTCAATTCTTCCACGATCTCCCGGTTCACATCCATACGCCCGGTAATATCTGCCATATCATCCACCAGGCTCTTGGTGCTGCCTGCCACGCCCGTAATCCCGGACGCGCCTTCATCCAGCGCCTTTGTGATGCTTCCGATAGAATCGGCGATCTCGGTCATGGAATTTCTCAGCCGGTCCGTCCGGTCATTGAAGGCGCCGATCATTTCCTGCACGTAATCTGCGTCCTCCTTATACTGCCTGCCGGAATGCACAAATTCCTGAAATTCCTTCAGGATCGTTCCGCTCAGGTAATCTGCCATGTCCTGGGAATGCCTGGAAAGGTTATGTACCGCCTTTGTCACCACCTCGTTGACCTCCTGGATGCGTCCCGCCGTCTCGCCGCAGGAATCCGCCAGACTCTTGATCTCGTTTGCCACGACCGCAAATCCATTTCCCGCGTCGCCGGCACGCATGGCTTCAACGGAAGCATTGAGGGCGATCAGGTTGGTGGTGGAAGCGATCGCTACGATCTCATTTGTCAGGCTGTTGACCTGATCCACGCTCCTGCTGTTCTCAATGGCTTCCCCCAGAACCTCCAAGATATTTGAAGCCTTTTTCCGGATGACATCCGTGTTTGTCTGGGCGGATGCCTCCATCTCATTGGCACGTTCCTTCATGGCGGAAGAATATTCCATGATCGCACTGCACTCCGACGCCATATCCTGAACATCGATCTTGATGTCTGATGCGCTGTTATTGATATTTGCCGCGTTATTCGCCACCTTTACGATGGCCATGGACAGAGAGTCCGCAAGGGAGGAAAGGCCTTCGGCGCTTTTTCCGGAGGTACGTGTGCGTTTGAGTACCTCGCCGGCCACACCATCCAGTTTTTCTGAACTATCCTGGAGTGTATCCACGGTGCCCTTGATCGGAGTGATCACGTATGTTTTGATGATCTTGACTGCCGCAAGAACAAGGGCTGCGCAGGCTGCGATAGCCGCAGCGGTGATGACAAGCGAAATGATATAGACGGTCAGGAGCTTTTGCCGGGCA
Source organism: Lachnospiraceae bacterium M18-1 (assembly GCA_000403295.2). Classification (GTDB taxonomy): domain Bacteria; phylum Bacillota; class Clostridia; order Lachnospirales; family Lachnospiraceae; genus Schaedlerella. The sequence goes on from KE159612.1 coordinate 169,396, forward strand.
TCTGCTGTCCGGGCGCTGACGGCAGCGTCCAGTTCCGCCGTATTGCTCTCAATGGCGGCTCCGAAGCTTGCCACGTCGCCATTGGCGTATGCGTAGGCATCCTGGGTCTTGCTGTCCGCGCTCGCGCACACCAGAAAAACGAGGGCGTGCTTGAAAGACTCATAGTTGGAAAGAAGCTGGGAATAGAGCTCTTCTTCGTCCTTTTCGATATATTTTTTATATTCCTTCAAAGAAGCTTCCAGCGTCTTTTCTTCCTCCTTGATCTGTGCCACGACGGTGATCATCGTATTATAGTCCGTGGCAACAATGTGGGAAAGCGCCATTTTATGTATGTTCGTGGTAGAGTATCGGATGTCCTGCAGTGTTTCTGAGCCTACCATGTAGTTATCTACGATCTTTGAAGCGTTGGAGTTGACATTGTTGATGCTGAAAACCGACAAGAGATTGGAGATCAGCGCCACAGCTCCAAGGAGTATGATCGGAAGTATCAGACGCTGCTGAATACGGAGCTTTGCTTTCATATTATCTTATATAAATCCTTTCGATAAATAATGCAGTCAGTACACTAGTCAGATCATAACTTTCAAATCCATTTGGATGGCTGTCTGCAGGAGCCGCCAAATATCCACGCAGGCATGGCTGCATGGATATTTGCTTCGCGGGAATAAATACCGTTCACCGCGCGCAGACATCAGCCGTCATCTGGTCTAACTGCTCCTGCAGATCCTGGCCGCTGGGATTGCCAGCCGCCATATTTCCTGCAAACAGAGAAACCGGATCCCAGAACTTCCCGCCAACCCGCTGCAGCTGAGAAAATTCGGACTGCTCCAGGAGGGCTGCGATCGCCGGGGACTGCTGAATCTCTGCTGAATCCGCGACCGCTATATTTGCCGGCCCCTGTCCGCGCATCTCAAACCGGAGCCGCTGGTTTTCTTCATTAGTGATCCATTCTGCAAGCCTGGCGGCCCATTCCGGGTGGCTGGAATATGCGTTGACCCCAATCAGCTTGCAGCCGGAAAAGGAAGCCATCTGTATCTGACGGTCAGCGCAGGTATAGGTAGGCAGCCGGGCAGCTCCCGCATTTTCTCCCCAGGCCTCCTCAACTGCAACAGCGTTCCATACGCCGCTGACGCCTGCGATCACGGAGCCGCTGCGTACCCCGTCCAGAAAATCCGTATCTGTCCGGTTGGCAAATCCAGGGTTTCCCGCGATCTGGAGCATGGCCTGTGCCACATCAAGTCCCCGGATGTCTCCATCCGCCTTGTTCCAGGTGCAGTAATTGGTGATACCGTCTTCATTAAGCCCGATCTGCAGACCCGTATTTCCAAAGAAGGAATAAACATACCAGGCAGAACTCCAGTCCATCACAAACTGCCGTCCATTTGCAGCCGCAGCCTCCAGTATCCCGTCCAGGGTAGCCGCCTGTTCCTCGCTGATAAACTGCTTATTATAATATAGAAAGTATCCGTTGTCTGCCGTCAGCGGATAGGCGTACAGCGTATTGCCTACCGAGGCCGCCTCCACTGCACTGGTCAGATTGCTGCTCCGGATCTCGTCCGCATTTTCAATGGGATCCACGGCTCCGGCGGCGGCCAGAGCGTTTAACTGGTCATCCGCAAATGTAAATACATCAGCGCCCTCTTCCAGACCGCCGAGCAGAGCGTCTTTGCAGGCGGATTCGCCCTGCGCCTGGAATGTGATCTGAAGCTCCGCCTGATCCTGGTAACTGGCCCGGAAGCTCTCGATGATCCGACTCATCAGTTCCGTATCCTCCTCGGCGCCCCAGACGGTCAGCTCGACTCGCTCTGTTTCCGCACCACCGGAATCTTTTTTCTCAGAACCCTTACATCCCGTAAAGGATGCCGCGCAGAGAACGGTTAAAAATAAAATGCATAATCGTTTTCTCATGTCAGTATTAATCCTTGCAAAATCAAAATGATATCATATATTCACAGCGGGAAAATATGGAAATCTTACTTATGATTATATAATTAGAAAGAGAGTTTTTCAAGCCTTAAATATTATGGGGACGGTGTAAATTTCGACCATTTGGTTAATGTTCACGTTACTGGCCACACGGTGTCGTGCACTTGCTGCACGGCATCCGGCCAATTCAGTGATGTAATCTGTTCACAGTCAGGGTGTGAACAGCAACGAACATTTCAGTTGTCAGAAGAGGGAATTGACGATATAATAAAAGTGAAATATTTTTCCATCTATGAGGAAGATATTCGCGAAAGGATAAAATCATATGCAGAAAAAGACACCGGATTACGATAATGTGTTTAAGACAATGAAAATGAAACACAAAAGGTTATTCATTTCCGTGATCAATGACACGTTTGGAAAGAATTATTCCATGGATGCAAGGATAGAAACTCTGCCTTCGGAAGGATTTTTGACCGAAAGCGAGACTGCGGATGGAAGCAAAGACATTGAGGAGCAGATCTCTGATTTTGTAATAAAAATAGAAAGCGAAATCTATCTTTTAGAGTGCCAGAGTTATGATGACGGTTCTATGGCGATCCGGATTGCAGAGTATGCGTTTATTGTTGCCAGGCAATTTGCAGAATGGGATATCGGCCATGCAACCATTCCTATGCCAAGATTCTCAGTGATCTATATAAAGAGAACGGAAAAAACTCCGAAAACAACAGTGATCACTTTTACCTTTCCAGATGGGCAGGAGGTAGATTATGAATCGCCGAATGTGATTTTGGAGGAATTTACAAAGGAAGATATTGTGGAAAAGAGATTGTTTCCCTACATCCCTTTTTATATTGCAAGATATGAAAAGGACATTATTTCGGAAAACAGTATAGAAAATGTGGTAAAAGATTTGGAATATTTTAGGAATGAGATGGTTTTTCTGCATAAAAAGGAAGAATTATCGGATGATGAGATTGTAGACCTTATGGGATTTGTAAATACGATCATTACCCACATTACGAATGGAAATGAAAATGAAGAAAGGTTGGTGAATATTATGGGTGGAACAGTAATTGAGACAGAATCTGAAAAGTTGATCCGTAAAGGAAAAGCGGAAGGAAAAGCGGAAGAAATCATTGAAATGGGGCAGGAGTTTGGCCTGGATGATACGGCCATTTTGAAAAGGCTGCAGGAAAAAATCGGCCTGTCCTTAGAAACAGCTTCTGCTTATTTAGAACGCTACGGAAAGCAACTTGTGTAGTGGAAAACTGCCCGGAAAAAAGGAATCTACCGTCTCCTTCCATTTTTATCGAAATTCTTTTTGAGAGCCATTTCCGTGGGAATCACAGGAGCAGCCAAAAAAATCATCTGAACGGCGCACAGGATCAGCCCGGCATTTCCTATGGTATCCTTGTCCTGTCCCATCACAAGGCACATGAAAACAATAGATAACGGCAATAATATAATTCCGCAGATATACCAGATCCTTCCGCAATACTTGTGGGCAAATTCCCATGTCGTTCTGTTTTTCATAGACATGGCTGTACGATATCCAGTTATGCTGTTGATTTTTTTCGGTGGTTTTTTCATATAAGACCTGCCAACGACTGCCATAGTAAGTGGAACCAGCAGATCCATGATCAGCATAAATATCCAAAAAAGCATAAAGGCCTCCTTGATAATTTCCTATTCTTAATGAGACATGCGTATGATAAAATATACTTGAAAAATTTTCCGGCCGTGCGGTTGCAAACCGATAGACCATTTGCATGTAATGTATACTTGACCGCTGCAGTTTCGATCTTAACACACTGTTTCGGATATTTCCAGCCGAAATACCTGAAATACAGAAATTATGGCTTATTAAAGTTACTGTTCACGGTGCCTTGCACCCTGCTGCAAGGCATCCGGCCAGTAAAATAGCGGTTGCGTGCATCCAGTCCCTCGCCGTCAGGCGACTTTTCAATGGGCTGGATGCGTTACAGTTCGCGGCCGGTTGGGCCGTGAACTGTAACTTATTAAAAAATCTCTGTACGATCTATCCCAGAGAAGATTTCTTCACGGTACTGCTTGTGGCAGGCAGAAAAGAAAAGGGATTGCTTTTGCAATCCCTTATAAAATAGCGTCCTTCTTTTCCAAAATAGCTTCTACGGCCGCACAGGCAGGACAATCACAATACTTTGCTCCTGCAGCCTTGATCTCCCGCCCATGGGCAGCGACCTCCTTTGCATGCTCTGCGCCGAATACCTTTGCTCCGGCTTCGGATTCCGCAAATTCGATCAGCCCGTCCACTGTCACAAGGTCCAATTCCAGCTCTGCGATCAGATTCTTAGCCTGGTCCTTTTCCTGGTCCGTTCCGATGGCATCCAGCCAGTTTTGTGCCGCTTCCTTTGCATCTGCACAGCAGGAAAATGCATTCATCAGTTCTTTTACCTTTTCGATTACATAGTCTTTTGCGCTTTGGTTCATCGTTCTTTGTCCTTTCTTAAAAAATTCGGGAAATTTCCAAGATACAATTATTTCTCCTGAATACGATTATACTATAAACAGCATATCAGTGAAAGAGTTATTGTTCACACCCTTTGGGTGCTCCAGTAACGTGAAAGAAACATTTGCATGAAAACATTAAAATTATTGATTGACCCTGACGTTATGTCATAGTATATACTTAGTAATTGTTCAGAACAGGTTTACGGCCGTACCTGTGAAAGCACTGAACAGATACGATACCCTTGTGTATACCCAAGGGCACCCTATTATGGCCATAACGGTGCTACAACAGGAAACAGACAATTGACGGGAGGAAACAAGATGCGAACGGTAAATGAAGTCAGCAAGCTTACAGGGATCAGTGTCCGCGCACTCCATCATTATGACGCGATCGGACTTTTAAAGCCCTCAAGTGTAACGGAGGCAGGCTACCGGATTTATGACGGCGCCGCGCTGAAACGTCTGCAGAATATCTTATTTTTCCGTGAACTGCAATTTCCGCTCAAGGAGATCAAATCCATCCTCGACAATCCGGATTTTGATCCGGGGGAGGCGCTTGCACAGCAGATCAAATTGCTGGAGCTGCAGCGAAAGCACATTGATGCGCTGATTTCGTTTGCCCGTGAAGTTCAAAAAGGAGGAATAGATATCATGAATCTTGACGCATTTCAAAAGACAGAGTTTGACCGGTATGCAGAAGAGGTCCGGGAGAGATGGGGCACGACCAGGGCATATGCGGAGTATGAGCAAAAGAGAAAAGAAAGGACAGAGGGAGAAATGAAAACCGCGGCAGACAGGATGATGGCTTTGTTTGCGGAACTGGGTTCCCTTCGGGACCATTCACCTGCCGACAGAGAGGTACAGAAAAAAATAGAAGAGCTGCAGGCATGGATTACGGAGAACTATTATCACTGCACGGATGAAATACTGAGCGGGCTGGGCGAGATGTATGCGGGCGATGAAAGTATGAAGCACAACATCGACCAGGCGGGCGGAGAAGGGACTGCCCGGTTCGTCAGCCAGGCGGTCGCTGCCTACTGTTCCGGCAGGAGAGGAGAAAAAGCAGAATAAAAGAAAATGAATAAGGTATACCATACAATCAAAGCAATCTTTTCGCTGTGGTGTCTGATCGGAACCCCGGCAAAATTGTGTGTGGTATCAGCGGTGATATTCGGAGCATTTTATCCGCTGACAAAAGAAAAATTATTGGAACAGGAACAAGAAGTTGCAAAGCTGCGGGAAGCAAACGTCAGCAGAGACTGAGATTTCAGGGAAGCCGGTTTTAGAAGCCAGGCTTCCCTGATCAGTTATTTCACTTTATTATAGTAAAGGTTTTTCAGCCTTCTACAAACGGACCCCAAGATCATAAGCCCCCCAGATGGCTTTCTTGAGATTTCCTACCGCCTGGGCATCTCCAAGGACATGAATAGAAGTGTCTCCATCTGTTTTTCCGCCTTTTTTCGTGTCAGTCTTCGGCCGGTATAAGGACTGGTCAGGCGTATAGCCAACGGAGAGAATCACCGAATCACATGCGATTTCCTGATCTCCGTTTACCGTAGAGATCAAAATACTTCCGTCCCGGATCTCTTTGAGGGTGCTTTCCAGATAAACCGGAATCTTATGGAAACGCACCAGATTACGCAGGCATTCGGAATTGGCGGCGCAGATTCCCACTGCCTTCACCAGATCGTCCGTCATCTCCACGATCATGGGTTCCCGGCCTTTCAGAGCCAGGTCGTAGGCAATCTCACATCCGGTCAGCCCGCCGCCGATGACGGCTACCTTCTGTCCGGGTTCTTTGATCCCATTCAGATATTCGATGGCTTCGATTCCCTTTTCAAAGCCGGGCACAGGCAGCTTTCTCGGTTTCGCGCCCACCGCAATGACATATTTATCTGCAGAAAGATCTTTCAGACTGCGGACTTCCGTATTCAGATGAACAGAAACCGACGAAGCTTCCAGCTTCCTGCGGTACCATGCCAGCAGTTCCTTGTCCTTCTCCTTGAAGGATGGAGCGGCAGCAGCGATAAAGACGCCGCCCAGGGCATCGGTTTTTTCATAAAGGTCAACCTGATGGCCTCTCTCAGACAGGAGGATCGCAGCCTGCATTCCGGCGATTCCGCCGCCGATGACCGCAATCTTCTTCGGAAATTTTGCTTTCACCAGTTTGTATTTTTTCTCTTCAAAGGCTCTCGGATTCAAAGCGCAGTGCCCTTGAGTTGCAGCGTCGGCCGTGTCCATAACGGCGCCCGAATTTTTGAAATAGGCAACCGGGAGACAGGCGTTGTGGCAGGAAATACATGGACGGATATCATCTTCCCGGCCTTCTTTCAGCTTGGTAATGTATTTGCCGTCGCAAAGCAGCTGCCTTCCGATGGCTACGGCGTCAATCTTCCCCTCCTGAATGGATTTTTCCGCAGCGTCAGGCTGCATTCTGCCTGCGACGATGATCGGGATATCCACAAACCGGGAGATATGCTCTGCTTCCTCCAGGTTGCAGTTGAGCGGCATGTACACCGGGGGATGAGCCCAATACCAGGAATCGTAGGTGCCGTTGTCACAGTTCAGGGCGTCATATCCCGCATCCTGCAGGTATTTCGCGGCTTTTTCGCTTTCTGTCAGATCCCTTCCGATTTCCGTAAACTCCTCACCTGGAACGGCTCCCACCTTAAAGTCAATGGCTTTCGAAGTCACGCTGTACCGAAGCATGACAGGATAATCGTTTCCGCATTCTTTTTTAATAGCTTTCACCACTTCAACCGCAAAACGATAGCGGTTTTCGAAGGAGCCGCCGTACTCGTCCGTCCGGTGGTTCATATAAGGAAGTGTGAACTGGTCCATCAGATAGCCTTCGTGGACTGCATGAACCTCCACCCCGTCTACTCCGATCTCCTTACACAGCTTTGCGGATTTTGCGTAGCCTTCCACATAGGCATGGATCTCCTCAACAGTCAGCGCGCGGGTAGAAAACTGGGGCGCCCAGACCATGGGCAGGCCGTCGTCCGGAGCGACCATCATTTCGTTGAGGTGAAGCAGCGGATTGGTAAGCTTTTTCAGAACCGGGCTGCCCGCAACCTTCAGCATCTGTGCCGGAAGCGTGTAGTTCCTGCCTGCAAAACCGGCTCCAAGCTGGAAGAAAATTTTCGCCCCGTTGTGATGGATCTCCCGGATCAGCGGGTCTGCCTGCCAGAAGGCTTTCTTATTCTTATGCAGCCATTTTCCCATCATCATGGAATACACAGGGATCATTCCGGGAATGAAAAGACCTACATTGTTTTTAGCACGCTCAATGTAGTAATCGTGCGCCTTTTCATTGTACTTCGTGACAAACATATTCTCGATGATGTTGGTTCCCTCCATGGCGGGGATTACGATCCGGTTGCGGATCTCACAATTGCCGATCTTAAACGGCGTAAATAGGGTTTCATAGCAATTGCTCATAAAATACCTCCTTGAATTTGTAACCACCTGCAGCGCAGGTGATTACCTGCTCGGGCACCATCGCGCAAGCGATTTTCATGCGCACGATTCCTTGAATTTGCAGCTACCTGCAGCGTAGCCAATCTGCGTATCGTTTTTTCATACATAATACGATGTACTAACGCGTCTGCAATTATATGTCCACTATAGCACATCCGGTATTCGGGGACAAGATTCTGCGGGGAAAGACCTGGCAGATTTTTTTCTGTATTATTTATATTTTCATAACAAGGGGACTTGAAAATTTGAGTCAAACCGATATACTCTAAATTAACCGAACAGATCAAACCACAAATTCAAGGAAGAAGTAATTATATGAGGAGAAGTATCTATGAACGCTATGAAAATCGAAAATCTTGTCCGTGATTATGGAGGCGGAAAAGGTGTGTTTGACGTATCCTTTCATGTGGACCAGGGGGAAGCATTCGGATTTCTTGGGCCCAACGGAGCCGGAAAAACAACCACCATACGGCATTTAATGGGGTTTCTGAAACCGAAGTCAGGGAGCTGCACCATAAACGGTCTGGACTGCTGGAGGGAAAGGGACAAAGTGCAGGCAAGGCTGGGCTACATACCCGGTGAGATCAGTTTTTTTGAAGACATATCCGGCGCGGAGTTTTTGAAATTTATCGCGCAATACCGCGGAATCGGTTCACAGACCCGTAAGGAGGATCTGCTGGAACGCTTTGAATTGGACCCCAAAAGCAAGATCAAAAAGATGAGCAAAGGGATGAAACAAAAACTGGGAATCGTTGCCGCTTTTATGCATGACCCGGACATCCTGATTCTGGACGTAAACTGGGGTAGGGGTTTTGGCTGTGTATAGTGTATATTGTGTTTGAAATAATGGAATATAGCTACAGAGTACACAAAGCATAGGGAAAAATGTGTATGAAGTAGAGAGAATAAATGTAATGACTGGCATGGAGGAATGATGTCTCCAGATGCCGGTTTTTTGTTGGGTAGAAGTAAAGAGGTAAAAATAGGTATACTATAGGGTAGGAGTAGTGATAAAGTAATTTGTGAATTGAACCAAGAAAAACATATTGCCCATGGAGGACGGTCTTCTATGAAAAATCTATTTTTTATGTATTTATATACCAATATATCTTGAGAGAAAATGTAGTTTATTGTATAATTTTATAATAATATTGTACCTTATAGGAGGGATATGTTTGGAAAATCTTTATCAAAAACTACCTTTCGATTTATCTGGTTCGAGATCGAAAAATAGATTTAGAAATGAAATATTATGGGGCCTGGAAAAAATTTTTGAAGTATATAAAACAGGAAGAGATTTTCGCATGGTATTTGATTATGTATGTGATTTGGAATTACATATGGATTCAGCTTTTGAATTTTATCAAATAAAGACGTGCAGTGGTGGAACACCTTATACTATTACAAAAATTGCGAAACCGGATAAAGTTGGAAAATCCATTTACGGAAAAGTGTACTTGTTAAAAAATATTGCTAATGAAGAAGAAAGCGCAGTAAAAACAAAAGTGGCAATTGTAGTAAATACTCCTCTAAAGGGAATGAATAAAAGATTTACAATTCTATTGGTGAATTAGAACTTATTAAATTAGATGAAAAAAGTAAACAATATATTTCAAATAATATAAAAAAAGAACTGGAATTGGATAGTGATGTAGTTTTGAAAGATACATATTATATTTATACTTCTATGGATTTGTTTAATCCACAGAATAGTTTGCTAGGACAAACTGTAAATTTTTTTGTTGAATTGACTGGAAAAGAGCCTATAAAGGTAAAAGCGCTATATCGTTTGTTAGTAGATACAATAACACTAAAATCAAATTATGAGTTGGAATGTAAAGAATACAAAGAAGTAATTGAGAAGAAGGGAATCACTCGTACAGAGTTTGATAATATGATTCAGAAACATATAGATATTTCGGATGCTGCAGTTGTTGGTGCAAAAGCACTGATTGATGATACATATCCTTTGTTTAGTGATAGGGTAAAAATAAAAAACGCTCTAACACAAATTGTGCAGGATTTGATATTAAATAAAGCATTACGAAAAACTCAAGATCAAATAATTCAATATATTTCTCAGCATTTGGAAGAATTTGATAAAACAATTGCAGAAAATGTGAAATTTTTGGTAAAGCACTTTGGAAGTTTATTTAGTATTGAATATTCCATATATGATAAACAGGCATTATGCATATTGATATTAGCTAAATTTCAGGAGGGATTGTTATGAAACAATTGATAATAAATAAACTATATATTTTTTCGATTAAGGAAAGGAAAGCTCGGAGTATTCCTTTTCAGAAGGGAAGAAACGTTATTACCTCAAGTAGTATTGATGGAACTAAAAAGGGAAAGTCTGTTATATTAAAAAGCATTTATTATACTTTAGGTGCTGATTGTTATTTTGAAGATAAATGGAACGTCAATGATAAGATTTTTATCATGGATTTTTCGGTAGCAAATGTAAATTATTATATTTTTAGAAATCAAAGGCTCTTTAAAATATATGAAAAACAACCTTTTATAGAGATTTTCCAAACAATAAGTAGACATGAGTTGGCAGAGTTCTTAAAAAATATTTTTGATTTTGCTGTTGAACTTCCTAATAGAGAGGGAATTTTAGAAATAGCACCTCCTGCATATAATTATATTTTGAATTATTTAGATCAGGATAAAATGGATGGTACTAATTTCACGTCGTTTAAGGGCCTGACTCAGTATGCAGATTTTAAAGACAAGGTTTTATATTATCACTTTAATGTCTATAATAAAGATTATTATTCTATAGTAAAGCAAATTGAAAATCTGAGTAGTGAGTGTGAAAAACTTGAAAAGGATGTAATATTGAATCAAAATATGGTAGCGCGTGTAAACAGAAACATTAATAATAGTGATTATTCTGTTAATATGGATAATTTGCAAAGTGAAATTGAGAAAAGTAAAGAAGAGTATGCGATAATTATTGACAAATTAAGCAGAACAAAAAAAATTCTTATTAACCTGTGTAATGAAAAAGAGGATTTAATATCACATATGAATTCCTTAGATATCTTTACTAAGAATATTAATAATGATATAAAAAAGATTGTTAACCATGAATGCCCTTATTGTCATTCAGTTATTGCGGATCAAATGGAATTACGAATAGAAAACTATAATACAGTTGAGGATGCATTGTTTTTAAAAACAGAATTGGAAGCTTCCTTAATTGAAATAGAACGAAAAATAAATAAAGAAGAAGATCGGTATAGAGAGCATTTAGAGAAATTACAGAAGTATGAAGAAAGAATAAAGATAAATACTCAGGAAGTTGAAGATGTATTGAAATATAAAGGGTATATTGAAATTAGAGAATCTTTGCTCAAGGAATTGGGAGAATTAACGTCTAATCTTAATAAAAAAAAGAACTCTTTGGATGACAAAAAAAAGAAAAGGAAAGAGTATAATGAGGCAAAAAATAAAGTGAATAATAAATATTATAAGTTAATGGTGGCAGATAAACTTAGGTTTGGATTAGTTGAGATAGAAGACAAAAAGTTAGAAGACATAAAGTCTACCTTTGTTGCAGGGGGCAGTAATAAGCCAATTGCCACGATTATTTGGTATATTAATCTTCTAAAATTGAGAAGAGAGTTTAATAAAGAAGCAATACAGTTTCCAATAGTATTGGATAGTCCGAATAATGTTGAAACAGATGAGGAAAAGAAGCATGAATTATTAAAGTATCTATTTGAAATTGTAGATGATGATACACAATTAATTGTTTCAACTTTGGGATTTACACAAGATGAATTTCCAGATATAAGTTTTAGTAATGTGATTGAATTAAATAATGAAAAGTATAAATTGTTGTTAGAAAATGAATTTGAACAAGAAAAGAGTTTTCTTTTTCAATTTATGTCGAAAGCAGAATTACAGAGTTGATATCATACAGAAAAAAACTGAAAACAATGGAGTGATTTGATGATTTGTTCGTAAATTTTGACATATAAATGAAGCAATTATACCACAGCATACTTGTTGCCTATTATGGCATGTAAGTTACGGTATAATACTACAGATTATTTCCCTAAGGAGGCAAGAATGAAAGCTTTATCTGAAATTGATTTGGGATATGGAGATGCAACTAATTATAGAAATAATAAAAGAATGACTCAGATGTTTAATGAAATATTTGTTAAAGATGAAAATTTAGAGCGCCTATTACGTGAGGATTCATTTTTCCTTATTGGAGAAAAGGGCACTGGTAAAACAGCATATGCAACTTTTTTGTAAGCAAGAAATAATCCGTACCTATTCAAAATCACCAATATTTGCTAAACTGTGCCTTAATGAGAGTTGATCTTTTATATCATCACCAAGTTATCTGTACTTTGACAAAAAAATCCACCCAGCAGTTTCTGCTAAGTGGACGCACCTGGACGATTTGTACGACAGGACTCCGGTATGGATTCTGACCATGGTAATAGTTGCTGGAGATCTTCTTTTGACGGGAATGGCCCCAGATCTTTCATGCGTTCCAGTATGTAAGCCACATAGTCATATGGCTTAAGCCCATTCAGTAACGCCGTCTCCGTGATGCTGTATACGGTCGCGCTGGCCTCCGCGCCTTTGATGCTTTTGGAGAACAGCCAGTTGCGGCGGCCAATGGTAAAGTTCTTGATCGCCCTCTCCGCGGCCGAGTTATCGATACTCAGATGTCCGTCTTCCAGATAGGCTTTGAGGTATTTTTCCTGATTTAAAGCGTATAAAACGGCCTCTCCTATTTTAGAAGACCGGTTTACAGAGCCTTCCAAAGTATGCAGCCATCCGAAGAAAGCCTCTAAAAGCGGTTTTGACTGCTTCTGACGCTCAGCATATCTTTCCTCAGGAGATTGGTTACGGATCAGTTCCTCTATCTTATAAAGCATGCCGATCCGTGCCATTGCCTGGTATGCAGTTGTTTCTTTCAGCTGTTCTTTGGTAAAGCCCTTTTTTAAAGGGGTCAGGGCTTCATCAAAACGCCGCCTTGCGTGTGCCATGCACCCTGTCACGGTGATCTGCTCCGGGAGGCCGTGGTAAGCCTGGTATCCATCACAGGTCAGATAGCCACGGAACTCATCCCCCAGGAATTCCACCGGATGGTATCCACCCCTGGTCCTTTCATATTGGAAGAGGACCATCCGTGGGGATCCGCTGTATTCATCCGTAAGATACACCCACATCCAGTTCTGGGTTGTCCCTTTTTGCTCGGGCTCATCGATCACCTGGAGTCGGGTTTCATCACAGTGGATATATCTGCTGCGCAGGAATTCTTCCCTCATCAGGTCATAGATCGGCTGCAGGTACCGTTTTGCGCACAGGATGATCCAGTTAGCCATGGTCTTTGTTGACAGGTTCAGGTTATATCTTGCGAACTCCCTCTCCTGTCGCGCAAGCGGCATCCCGTTCACATATTTCGCATTCATAATGCCGGCAACGAGGGATGGTGTCGCAACACTGCCTTTGAGAAGTGACGGATCTTTCTGCGGGCGCTTCATCATCCCGCATTTGGGACAGGCATAAACATAGGTGGTCTCCTCCACCACTTCAAATCGGGCAGGGATGAATTTCAAATATTTTACGGTCTCCGTAGTCACCACTTTATATTTTGTCCCACATTCAGAGCAGAATCTGTCGTTTCCTTCTAATTTATGTTTGATCACTTCTGTGGTTTCAAAAGCGGAAAGGTCCTCTTCCTTTTTTCCGGTTGGTTTTTTACGTTTATAAGATTTTGGATGGATCTCCTCCATCTCTGGCTCGGCTGCATTGGGATCGGCCTCCTGCTCCGCCTCATTGAACAGGTCCATCTGCTCATAGCCTTCCGCGTATTTTTCGCTGGAAGAGCCAAACTGCTTCCTCTGCGCAAGTGCCAGCCGATCCGAAAGCAGTGCATTCATAAACTCCAGTTCCTTCGTTTTTTCTTTCAGGAGCTGGATCTCTGTTTCCTGTTTTTTCTGATGCACCTGCATGGCCTGTATCAATGTGATGATATTCTCTTTGCTCATATCCTGCAATTGTTTTTCAGAAAAAAGCGGTTCCATGATCCAGCCCTCCTATCTCTTGTGGTCTGAGAAAAGTATATCATGAAACCGCTCTGTTTTCGAGAGGAAACCGGATGAAAAAACAGAGGAAAATTCATGGAAAACTGCCACTTTTTCAGCTTTTTGCGAATTGACAGGAAAATCGTAAGCACGAAATAATCCGTATCTATGAATCCTCCATCATTTTTGATACAATAGCTCCAAATCAAGGAGGTATTGCCTATGAATGAAACGAACCTTACAAAAGAAGATTTCTGGATGAAGCGAATTCAGGATTTCCAAAAAAGCGGATTGTCAAGAAAAGAATGGTGTCAGGAAAATCAAGTCCCCCTGTCGACTTTCAGTTATTGTGATCGATCCTACACTGGAATATTTTGACATTGCGGAGGCGCTGGGAGAACAGGCTGCGGTCGTCAACCTTTCGACTTACACGAAGAATTATATCAATCCTCTTGAAATGGATGTAGAGCCTCTGGATTTAAACGATTCCAACGGGCAGATCCGGGATAAGGGAGAATTCATGTTGGGATTATGCGAGCAGTGTTACGGTGGCTCCCTGAACAGCCGGCATAAATCCATCATCGACCGCTGTGTCCGGAAACTGTATACCGACATCGCAAGGTCCAGGGAGAAGCACATCCCGACCATGACGGAATTTTACGGTCTTTTGATGGAACAGCCGGAGCCGGAAGCAAAAGACATCGCGCTGGCATTGGAACTGTTTGTCATTGGCTCCCTGAATATTTTCAATAACCATACCAACGTCAACGTGCAGGCGCGTTTTCTGGTCTATGGAACCCGGGATCTTGGGAAAGAACTGGGGGCGATCTCCACACTGGTCATGCTGGAAAATATCAGCGCCAGGATCGCGGAAAACGCAAAAAAAGGGAAAGCCACCTGGCTGTTTATTGACGAGTTCCATACCGTATTGGATAAAGAATACAGCGCAAAATATCTGTATACCCTCTGGAAAAAGGTCCGGAAGCTGGGCGGGCTGTGCACTGGGATCACGCAGAATATCACCGACATGCTGCAGAATTATACGGCAGTTACGATGCTGGGGAACAGTGAGTTTATCGCCTTGCTGAAACAGGCGAACGTGGACAGCCAGGAGCTTTCCAGGGTGGCAGGCATCCCGGAGGCGCAGCTGCGGTTCGTGAACAATTCCCCGTCCGGGACCGGGATCATCAAGCATGGGAGCGTATGTATCCCGTTTGATAACCGGATGGGGAAAGAAGAAAACCCGATCTATGCGTTGTTCAATACGAATCTGCATGAAAAGGTAAAAGAGGAAACTTAGAATAAAAAACAAAATAATTCTACTATATCCGCATAAAATAAAAATATAATTGCAATCTATAGGTATTTGATGTAGAATGTAATTAGAAAAGCTGTGAATCAGCGGTGGGTTGACACCTAAAATCTGACATATTATCCGAACGTAGGTGTCGGAGGTTGGCAGGCAACGGAAAAACCTGTTATTATCCAGACGAAGGTGCTGGAGGTTGGCAGACAACAGAAAAATCAACCGTGAGAAGGGAATGTTTGATGCTGCGGCACAGGCATTCCCTTTTCTAAATACCGTTTTGTATCACATGGAATAAGGATGGGCCTATGAACAAAAGAAGAGCAATTCAGATTATGGTAAATGCAGCAGAATTATATAAAAAGAATCTCGAAGACCAAAAGATATTATTTCTTTATGGGATTCCTTCTGAGATCAAGAAAGTACTCCAGATGGAGAGTGGAAGGCTGCTGCCTGTGAAAAAGTATGAAGCGGTATTTCTTCGAAATAATTTTCTGCATTTGACGGGAGTGAAAATAAACCGCACAGAGATATCTTCTGCGATCCATTTTTATGAAAAATGCTTAGGGCATCGTCTGATGGAATCGGATTTTCGATTTGCTGGGGACGGATCTACAAACCAAAAATTGGAAATTCTGGAAAATATGATGTGTCTTAAGCGGAATGTGACCATGATCGGGGATTTTTCTGGCAGGGGATGGAAGCTGTATTCAGAGAAAGTGGCAGGAAATGTGTGTGGATGTATCGGATTTGTAAAAGATAGAAATACACAATGGAACGTACCAAATACACTTCTGAAAAAAGATATAAGAGATGTGTCCGCAGCCCCGGTACAAAAGGTTTATGCCATTATATCCAAAAGATATGCGGAGGAAAAATACTCCATACTTGAAAAGCTGGATAAAGGATTGGACATGAAAGTGTGTACCTTTCCAGAAGAAATTGAACGGATGCTGGATCGAGGGAATCTGCGGTTGAAAATGAAAAGCCAGGAACATTAGAAGAAAGTAAAAAAAGATTACTGAGTAAAAGATATGTATATGTAAAGAGTGTTGAAACTGCTGTGTTTCACACTCTTTTTTTGCGCAGAAAAGCAACTGAAATGTAGAAAGGGGAAGGAAAATGGAATCCAGTTTTTTATCATTTTCGCAATCGGAACAAGTGGAAATATTCCGGAGTATATTGGAGCAGACCGGAAGGAGAAACCAGGCAGAGGATATCGGGCAGCTGGTCCACTGCCTGCAGTCTATCCAGACGAACCTGGCAGACGCCATGGATGAGGTCAGCTATCTGTTGGAGCAGATAGAGCCCGTGGAGGAACCGGATATAAAAGCCAGGCTTGGCAGGATGCAGGAGGAGATCCGGAAAAACATGCATCAGTTTGGAAAGCAGATCCAGGCGGCAGAGACAGAAGTGGTCGAAGGGATCCAAAATGTAATGCAGGATTTGAGAAAAAAAGGAGTGCAGGCTCTCGACTGTGTTTTCAGCACTGCACATGTATCCCAGGGGCTTGGAAGGGCAGAAGCCCTTCTGACACAGGCAGTGTCAGGCCTGGAAAAAAAGATGCAAGCCGTAGACTGTATGGCAGAGGAATTCCACGCCATGAAAGGCCATGCGAAAAACATTGGAAGGGCTGCGGTTGGAAAACCTGCGGAAGAGGTCACAGCAGGAAACAGGACTGCAGGGGCTATGGCAAAGATCCGGGCGGGAATGGAATATTGTAAAAAGATACTTACAGGGCTGGGACAAAAAGTACTGATGGCAAGGGCGCATGTGGAACACCTACACCAGACGGCCGAACTGCGTCCGGAACATGTGGCTTCGGTGCAGGAAATCGCAAAG
The DNA here is from genome assembly GCA_000403295.2 of Lachnospiraceae bacterium M18-1. Classification (GTDB taxonomy): domain Bacteria; phylum Bacillota; class Clostridia; order Lachnospirales; family Lachnospiraceae; genus Schaedlerella. Next base: position 186,508 of record KE159612.1, read on the forward strand.
GAACTCCGTGATGCCCGGGACTTTGGCCCAGTCAGGCACCCGGAACTTCTGCAGATAAGATCATGATGGAAAAAGAAGGAGGAAGTAAAGTATGGATCCGGAAAAAGAAATCTGTATGACTGCGGACCAGTTGGAGATGCTGCTGGAATATCTACCGGATGATGTAATGCTGGAAATTTCATGGGAGAGAATGGATGGAAAAGAAATATGAATTGAAAATGGTCAGCGTCCGGCTTGTGAATGACCCGCCGTTGTGGGGCAGCAAAAAAGTGGAAACGCCAAAAGACGCTGCGGAAGTGATGGCAGAGAAACTGCAGAAGTATGACAGGGAATTGTTTTGTATTCTGAACCTGCGGACAAATGGAAGTGTCATCAATGCCAATATCGTGACTATGGGAACATTGAATACGGCTCTGGTGTGTCCGCGCGAAGTGTTTAAATCATCCATCCTTTCGAACGCCGCACATATTGTGCTGCTACATAATCATCCATCCGGCGATTATACGCCAAGCATGGAGGATATGAACACAACAAAAAGACTGCAGCTCTGCGGGGATCTATCGGGATCCCTGTTGTGGACCACATCATTACGGGAACCAATGGGCAATATTTCAGTTTTAAGGAAAATGGGATCATGATAGAGATAGATAAGGTCTGGAGGGAGGTGGGAGTAGCAGAGGATAAGATTCCCTACCGGATCAGTGAAGAACCAAAAAGATAATAAAAATAGGAAAATAAAACGATCAGGAAAATAAGGGAAAGGAGGCGGAGTTCCGGCCGGGTAAAAGATATCTTCCCTCCTTTTTGCGGTTGGATTTAGAGAGGAAAGCAATAGAACGGATCAGAAATGCCAGTGAGATGGCACTTTTACATTACGGGAAGCCGCTGGTTGTTATGGACAGCGGAGGAAAGGACAGTGCGGTATGCCGGGAGATCGTAAGGCGTTCGGGCGTACCCCATGAGATCAGGCACAGCCTGACTACGGCGGACGCACCGCAGACGGTTTACTATATAAGGGGACAGTTTAAACAGGCAGAAGAAACCGGCATCCGATGTGAAGTGTTTTTTCCATACTACAAGGGGCAGCGTACCACCATGTGGCGTTTGATCCCTGCAAAGAAGATCCCGCCGACCCGGATCGCCCGCTACTGCTGTGAAGTCCTGAAAGAAGGAAACGGGAATGGCAGGTTTATCGTGACCGGGGTACGGTGGGCGGAAAGCTATAAGAGGAAGCAGCGGGGAATCTATGAATCGTTTGCAAAGACAAAGAAGAATAAGATCATCCTGAATAATGACAATGATGACCGGAGGATGCTGTTTGAATCCTGCAGGCTTAAGAGCAAACATGTCTGCAATCCCATCATAGACTGGACGGACCGGGACGTATGGGAATATATCCGGGCGGAAAAGATCCCGGTCAACCCATTGTACGATATGGGGTTCTTACGTGTGGGATGTATCGGGTGCACCATGGCCGGGAAACAGAGGTACCGGGAGTTTGCGCTGTTCCCCACATATAAAAGGGCCTATATCCGGGCCTTCGAACAAATGCTGCTGATACGGAGGCAGGAGGGAAAAGATGACAGCCCCGGAAGATGGAAAGACGCGCAGGGCGTATTCCACTGGTGGATGGAAGAGGACCCGATGCCCGGACAGTATGAGCTGCTGTGGGATGAGGAAACGGAGGAACTGTATTACTGAAATGCGGCGGCTCCTGCGCATGTGGGTGAAAGGAAACAGAAGCATGGTATGAAATGGAAGAGGGAGGTGGTAATGATCAGGGAAAGATATAAAATATCCTATGGATTACAGTATTGTGCGGCAGATTTATCTGGCGCGCAGTATATCAACAAGTAAGCTGCCAGAGAGTGTGGCTTATAGGGATAACTTTGGCTCAAAAAAATAATATCCACAGACTTTTCAGCCAATGTGGATAACTTATCAATTGTAAAAAGGCAAAAGGTTAAAAATTGGAGGTAAAAGTATGAGAAGATGTGAAAAATGTGGTAGGAATGTGGAAAATGAAGAGAAATTCTGTCCGGTTTGTGGAACTGGATTAAAGGCGGATACTAAACGGACTTGTCAAAAGAGACGGACATCCTCACCGTTCCAGAATGAGGATATCCAGGAAAATAAGATCATGGCTGTACTTGCGTATTTTGGTTTTCTTGTTTTCATTCCGCTGTTTGCGGCAAAGAAGTCCAGATTTGCGAGGTATCATGTGAAGCAGGGGCTGGTCCTGCTGGCTGCGGAGCTTTTGTTTGCTGTCTGTTACTGTATACTGAGTTTTGCCGTGCTGTCTATTTCCTGGCAGCTGTATTATGTGGTCAGGATTGCAGGAATGGTACGTTATTTCTTTCCAGTGCTGGCTGTGATTGGCATTTTGAATGCGTTGAATGGAAAAGCAAAGAAGCTGCCGGTGATTGGAGGGATTCTGTAGAAACGGAGTCCGGGCAGGCTGTGTTTTTCTGCCGGAAACGAAGGGACATATGGCACATTCAAAAATATTCAGTCTTTATATCTGTGTGGCTGCAATCCAGCATACCACTTGTATAAAATTACAGGCAGGCCAACGGATCAGCAGCCGTACAGGTATAATATTTTCATTCCCGCTTGTCCTGAACAGTTACGATTTATGGAAAGAAGGGCCGGCAGTATGGAAAGGTGCTTCTTTACAGTATGGAAGGAGGAAATATAATGGCAAATGTATATGCTTATATACGCGTTAGCAGCCGTGACCAGAATGAGGCCAGACAGATCATAGCATTGAAAGAATTTGCGGTGCCCAGACAAAATATCTTTATAGACAAACAGTCAGGAAAAGATTTTGAACGTCCGGCATATAAGCGTATGGTAAAAAGGATGAAAAGGGATGACCTGCTCTATATTAAAAGCATTGACCGCCTGGGACGTAACTATGAGGAAATACAAAACCAGTGGCGTATACTGACAAAGGAAAAAGGAATCGATATCTGTGTGATTGATATGCCGCTTCTGGATTCAAGACGCGGAAAAGACCTGGTAGGAACCTTCTTAAGTGATATCGTACTGCAGGTATTGTCTTTCGTGGCAGAAAATGAACGGATAAATATCAGGCAGCGTCAGGCGGAAGGCATTGCGGCGGCAAAAGAGAAGGGTGTAAAATTCGGGCGTCCGGCGCTTCCATATCCGGATAATTTCCAAAAAATATACTGCGACTGGAGAAATAAAAAAATAACACTCCACCAGGCTGCCGAAGCCTGTGGAATGCCGGTAGGGACATTTTATGGGAAAGCCAAACGTTTTGAAAAATCTGACTAGAAGATAAATTGTCGCATAATTTGTAAATGTCTACTTTTGCAAAACTTGTCGATTTTTGTTTTCATGGGATATTTTACCACTTAATACGCATCTTTGCAATAAAATTGTACACAATGTTGTATAAACGCTGCATAAACTATAAGTTTGCAAAAGTAGACTTTTATAGTATTGAAAATGATTCGGCTTAAAATTTATAAAAAGGGACAGTGTAAAATGCCTGTGAAACAAGTATCTGACAGACAGTAAGGATGAGGATTAAATGTAGTTATTAGTTACAAGGAAGGAATGTGATTCAGGATGTATTGTACAAAGTGCGGAAAGCAGATTGATGACACGGCACGGTTTTGTAAATTCTGTGGTGCCGCTGTTGATGGGAACCATGGAGAAAGCCGGGACACTGCAGCTACGTCAACAACAGAGGGTACATCGGCATACCGGCAGGAAAGCTTTTATACTTCCGGTACTGCAAAGAGCGCTTCCAATCAGCCAAAGACAACGGGGGGCAGTCTGCCCGTGTTCATACTTGCCGGATTATTCCTTTTGGCACTGGTAATGATATTCTTGGATCTGCCGCAGGACAGGCAGGAAGACCCGGTCTTTGTCAGCTGGGAGGAAGCCGGTTTGAATGACCATGTGATGGACTGGCAGGATGAGGCGCTGGAAGCCGCTATGCAAAATATCACCATGATAGATGGAGACATCATGCTGAGCGACGTGTGGGAATTGACAGTGCTGAACCTGAGTCCTTATATGGATACATATTCAGAATGGAATGTAACGATCAAAAATATCAGTGCGTTGAGTGAACTGACAAATTTGACAACCTTATATCTGGGAGGGAATGAGATTGATGATATCAGTGCGCTGCGGAATCTGACAAACCTGACATTTCTGGATCTCAGTGAAAATGAGATCTGGGATATCAGCCCACTGCGTGACCTTACAAATCTGACCACATTGTATTTGGGGGCAAATCTGATAACCAATGTATCTGAATTAAGCGGCCTAACGAATTTGACCATATTGTATCTGAATGATAACCAGATCAGCGACATCAGCAGTCTGGGAGGTTATTTTCGCTTCAGCGACAGAACACGGCTGGAAAGACTATTTATCAAAATTCCGTTTATAAGGCAGATGCAGGGGCTGATCCATCTCACAGACCTGGATCTGTCATACAATACAGTCAGCGATGTCAGCGCATTAGGCAAACTGACAAATTTAACATTCCTGCGTCTGGGGTATAATGAAATCTGCGATATCACGCCATTAGGGAAATTAACAAGATTGACCGTTCTTATACTGAACGACAACCAGATCACAGATATCAGTGTGCTGCAGAATCTTACCAACCTGATCAGTTTGTATCTGGTCGGCAACCCATTAGACGGCGGTACAGATATATTATATGAACTGCCTATGCTGACGGGACTGTATCTTACGGAAGATGATCTGACAGAAGCACAGATGGCTGAGATGCAGGGAAACAGCTTCTATGGAACCGGTACATGGACACAGGATTCACAAGACATGTGGGGGGAAGAAACAGAGCAAGAGTTGGGAGAGGAACAAGATCAGGAAGAGGGGCGGGAACAGAAAACGAAACAGGAAAAGAAACCTGTACAGGAGAAAAGTTCCAAAGAAACGGATAAAAACAAAGATGGCCGTTTAAACGGCGATTATGTGATCGCTGACAGCAACAGCCGTTATCTTACAAGCAGCGAACTACAGAAAATGAGCCTGAAAGAAATCAATTACGCAAAAAATGAGATTTATGCAAGGCGGGGAAGAAAATTTCAGTCAAAAGAACTACAGAATTATTTTAACAGCAAATCCTGGTATAAAGGAACCATCGAGCCGGATGCCTTCCAGTGGGATACATTCAATGATTATGAAAAGGCAAATGCAGAATTGCTGTCAAAAACAGAATTTGAGAGGGATCCCAAAGGATATCTTTTGGATCAGTAGAGTGTAAACCAATGAAGAAAAAACGTAGATGTAAGAGAAATCCGGGGCGCTGGCGGCTGTTGCTGCTGATTTTGCCTGCGGCGGTTCTTGCGGCAATAACCTGGGGATATTTTTCAGGAGAAGATTCGGAACTCCCCGATCAAAAGATTACTGATCGGCAGAAAACAAAAAGCAATCCCGGAAGCCAAACGGATACTCTGGAACGGGAAGGAGTCGTACAGGAGCCGATTCCAGATGAAACGGAAATGATAGAGGAACATCAGATCAGAGGAATCGTGGCGATTGATCCGGGACACCAGGGAAGCTGGGTGGATATGTCAGAATCCGAACCAAACGCGCCGGGTTCTGACATCATGAAAATGAAAGCGACAACAGGAACCCAGGGAAGATTTACAGGAATCAATGAATATGAATTGAACTTAGACATTTCCCTGATGCTCGCCCAGGAACTGGAGAAACGTGGATATCAGACGGTGCTGACGAGAACGGATAACGATACTGCAATCAGCAATGCAGAAAGAGCTGTTTTGGCAAATGAATCCGGGGCGGATTTCATGATCCGGATCCATGCGAACGGATCTGAGGACGCAGGTGTGAATGGAGCGCTTGCCATGGCACCGGGAGCAGATAATCCGTATGTTGGGAATTTGTCAGACTTGTCTACAGAGCTTGCCAGGGACATATTGGATGCCTATTGCAATGCAACCGGAATGGTAAATCAGGGAGTACTCAGCGAAAATACCATGACCGGAATCAATTGGAGCCAGATTCCGGTCATGATTTTGGAAATGGGATTTATGACCAATGAGTTGGATGATACCAGAATGGCAGATGCCACATTCCGGGAGCAGATGGTAAGAGGGATTGCGGACGGAGTTGATATTTATTATACGAAGCATCCGTCTTCTGTTGCGGAAATGACAGGTGAATCGTCACCGGAGCTGGATTCGTTGGCAGGGACAATCAGGGATCAGTATCTGGACGCAAGGAAGGGTATGGGCGAAAAGTGGGCTGTGAAGATTCAGGATCTGACCTATGGAAAAAGTACGGGGATTAACAGTGACACTCAAATGCATGCTGCCAGCGTAATAAAGCTTTTTATCATGGCGACGGTATATGACCGGGTGTATGATCCGCCTTCTGCCGATTCCGGCATATATTTTCCAGAGGCTTATGAAGGAGAACTGGAAGAACTGGTCGGCAGTATGATCATGGTGAGTGACAACGAATCCGCAAACACAATCGTAGAAAGACTGGGCGGAGGCAGCTTTGAAAACGGAATGGCGGTTGTCAATGCATATTGTAAAGAAAACGGTTATTCACAGACCTCCATGGGAAGGAGATTCCTGGGAAGCAATGCAAATGGAGATAATTATACATCTGCAAATGACTGTACATCGCTTGTAAGTGCGATTTATGAGGGCACATGCGTCAATGCGGAAGTCTCGGCAAAAATGTTGGAATATATGAAGAACCAGACAAGACTGAATAAGATTCCGGCGGGTATCGCGTCTACCGAAGTTGTGACGGCGAATAAGACCGGAGAATTAAGCGATGGGCAGCTTGGATTTGTGGAGAATGATGTCTGTATCGTGTGGGGGGCGGGAAGGGATTATATCCTCTGTATATTCAGTGATGAACTAAATGGCGGGAATTCCGCAGCCATTGAGGCGATTTCCGGGATATCGGGAATCGTCTATGAGACGTTAAAATAAAAAATACAGGAGGAGAGAGAAAATGTATTGTATGAAATGTGGGAAGCAAATAGAAGATACGGCAAAATTTTGTAATTATTGCGGTTCCGCAATCAAAAACGGAAACCAAGATGACCAAAATCTGTCAAGGAAATGTGAGAATACGGTACACCGTCCGGTGGACAGCAACCCACAGGGAAAAATTGCAATGTTTGTTATCGTTGGCTTACTTGCCTGCATAATAATTGGGTGCATTTTCCAAAACTTGGGTCCAGGCAGCGAAAAAAAATTTGCCATAGAAGGTTCTTGGAAAAGTGTTGGGGATTATGGATTCGGACAGGCACAGCCAGGGGCGATTGTGGTATTTGACGGGACAAACTGTAACTTTTTCAGCCCGAATGATACTTATGCTTTTTATAAGGAAAACGTAGAATGGAGGCTGGATTGTACCAGCATGTTGTTATCAGATACTATGAGTTTCAGAGTGGAGGTTATAGATTATGATAATATTGATATATACAGCGACTCTTATGTTACAAAACTAAAACGTGTAAATTAGGGTGACAATTTAGCACAGCGGACCTCAGACCTGTTTGCTGTGCTGAATGATTAAATAATTGGAACCATTAGTATAAAAGGTATATAAGAGGAATCTGGGATGCATGAAAGTGTCAAAATGCTTTTGATGTTTTCATTAATGAGATGGAGGGATTGAAAATGTACTGTTCGTCATGCGGAAATAAATTACCAGAGGACGCACGTTTTTGCGAAAAATGCGGAACGCCTGTCCATATAGGGGCAGAAAATCAACATCCGGTAAACAATAAGGTTCCAAATACATCCGCGGGAAATCCAAAGGCCGGGAATCAGGGAAGGGAATGGGCGGAAACCGGGACGGCAGCATTTCAGGAATTTTCTGAAAAGGTAAATACCGCTGCGGATAAGCTGGGATTGGATGAATGGCAAAAAATCACGTGCATGGTAGCGGCCTGTTCCGCTCTGCTTTTCGTAATCTGTATTACAGGCACTCTTTCCAGCTGGATGGCTGTCCTTTCGGGAATCCTGCTGTTGATATTCTGTATGGGAAAGAAAGCTTCCGACTCCAAAGAACTGGTACTTGCGATGTCGGTGTTTATTATAAGATACATGATTGTAGATATCCGGTTACTGTTCGGAGAGAATATTTATTACAGCGCAGATTCCATTGTAATGCGGATCATCGTATATGCTATGGTCGTCATTTACTGGCTTGCGGTTACCGGACAGTTACATCAAAAAGATTCGGGTATGACAGGGGTTCTTGTGTTATCTGCTGTGACAGCGGCCCATTCGGCAGTGAATATATTTTTTTCATTCCGGTATGGATTCAGGAGCGTACTGTTTTCTTTAGGAATGGCAGGATTTTTTGCGTGCTATGTCATTCTGATCGGTATGGATTGGAAAACAGCAGATTACATAAATTCTGTTTTAGGTAAAAAAGTACTTGCTTCCCCGCAGCCAAAGGCATCGGCAGAACCTGTATCAGAAGCGCCGCAGCCAAAGGCGATGGAGGAATCTATATCGGAAGCACTTCAGCCAGAGGTGCCAGCAAAACCTGTATTGGAAACATCCACATCAGGGGTTCAGGTAAACTTGGCGCAGGGAACGGTATCGGTACAGGAAACACAAGAGAATCCAGTACCCCAACAACAGGTACGCTTCTGCCTTTCCTGTGGAAACCGCCTGCCTTCGGATGCTGTCTTCTGTGAGCATTGTGGCACAAAGATAGAAAGACAATGAATATTATTAATATCATGGAGTAGAAAATTTGTGTAATGCGGAGCGTTTTTGTAAATATTGTGGTGCGTTAATAAGATCATGCTGTTACGATACGAAGGAATAAGGGAGGAATCGGGAATGTATTGTGCAAAGTGTGGGAAACAACTTGGAGACAAAGATCTTTTTTGCGGATATTGTGGAGCACCGACGGGGGTGAATGAGAATATGAATTCAGAAACAACTGATATACCTGTTACGGAAGAACCACGGAATACGGATTTCGAGATACATGAAAAAGCTCCTGCGGAAAAACAGGGAGGTATAAAAGCAAGAAGAGGAGTAATGCTGTCAATGGGAGCAATTGTCTTGTTTTTAATATGTCTTTGTATATTTGCAATATCATGTGGGAAAGAATCAGACAGAAATGATTCTGCAGGGAATGAAAGCATAAAACCTGAAGAAGTAAAGGAAGAAACGGCATACACAGAAGAAACGCAGGAGAAAGCAGAACGCACGGAAGAACCGCTCATTGAGAAGCCGCTGTTAAAAATAGCAAGAGGTTATGATGAAGCTGGAAATCTGGTGAGAGAAATTACATATGACAGAGATGGAAGCAAGGTGGAATATGAGTACGACCCGGATGGTAATTTGATCACTGAGACTTCATTTGATGAACAGGGCTATCAGACTATACGGTACACATATGACAGTACAGGGAATGTCATTCGGGAATTTGAACTTGAGTATGACAGTAATGGAAATACAATAAGAGAAAGGTTTTTTTCACCAGACTCTCAATATGAAAGTGTGGACGAATATGAATATGATAATGACGGAAAAGTAATAAAAAAGAGAACCATGGCTTATACTTTAGGCGAGGCATATGACTATTATGAAGAATATGATTATACCTATGATGATGACCGTATAAAAAGGATTGATAGATATAATTCTGATATGAATACTGGAGGTAGCAAACATACGGGAGGCATGGAATTAGAATATGACAGCAGCGGAAGATTGATTCAATGCCGTGAAGAATATCCGTTTGATGATAAAATTGTCGATTTTAACAGTGCAGCAGACTCAACATTGGTTGTAAGCTATGAAGTTGAGGATTGTAACATCGTTGGAATTAGAGAGGAGGAATGTGACCGGAACGGTAGGTTGCTTGCGATACGTGATTATAACAGCGATGGTGAAGTGGAGTGTTTACAGAAATATGATTATGACAGCAGAGGCCATTGTATAAAACGCAGCATTATTTGTTATAGTGCCTTAGAAGAGACACAAAGAGAAGTATATGAATATGAGTATGACAGCGACGATCAATTAAAAGTAGAACGTTACTACGATCGCGAAGGAAACTTGAATTATGAGATTACAATGGAATATGAATATTATGAATGACATGGCATTCACGATTTTTGTCTACTTCAAAGACACCTGCCGTCAGATCTCTCTGGACTCTAACACTAGCGTGACGATTGGAAGTACAAAGCGAAATACATTGTCGATTCCGGATTCGGGGCTGGCGGATGCACAGTTTTCATTTGTACCGCAAAAAGACGGTCATGTGGATCTGGTTGCAAAAAGTGGCGTGTTTTCAAAAGGAACCGAGATTGCGAAGTCACCTGTTTCCATTGGTGACGTATATACATGTGGGGAGGTTTCCGTATACATATGTCCAAAACAGGCGGATTATGAACGTTCCGTACATCTATCCGAGAACCGTGAATTTCTGATCGGAAGAAGCCGGGAATGCTCTATCCGTTTTTCAGATAAACGGGTATCTTCGCGCCATGCCAGAATTTCCTTTGAAAGCGGCCGGTATAAACTGACCGATCTGGACAGCAAAAACCATACCTTTGTAAATGGAAAACAGATTACGGCTCATTATTTAAAGGATGGGGATGCCATATGGATCGGCTATTACGGCATCGTGTTTGAGAGCGGGGAACTTTCCTTCCTGAATACGGGCGATGAACTTCGGCTGATGCTCGATGAAAAGGAGATTGTCCGCAGGTATCCGTTTTTCCGGCGTTCCCCGCGGCTGAAAAGCCCGCATGATGTCAGGACAGTGGAAGTCCAGCAGCCGCCCGATACAGGGGAAAAGCCCCAGGTCAACTGGCTGCTTGTGTTCCTTCCTCCGTTGGGAATGGTGGGAACATCGGTGCTGATCATGTACGTAAGCAAAGGGAGTTTGATGAATCTGCTATACATCCTGCCGATGTCTTTTATTACGCTCCTGACCACGGTTATTTCTTACTTTGCACAAGTACGGAAATATCATAAAGACAGAAAAAAGAAAATCAAAAGCTATGATGAATATATGGAACAGGTGATGGCCGGGCTGGAAGCGGATTACAGCCGCCAGCTTTCTTTGGCGAATACGGCAAATCCTGAAACCGGGTATTGTCATGAAATCGCTGCGAACCGCATGCGCCGTTTGTGGGAACGCTCCGCGGAAGATGAGGATTTTTTGGAAATGCGTCTTGGGAAAGGCATTCTTCCATTAGAGACGGAGATCAGTCTGCCGAAAACTGCCATTGGAGAAGACAGAAACCCACAGCTTGAAAAACTGCGGAGCAATGTGGAAAACATACGGATGGTCAGAGACATTGCGGTAACGCTGCCTTTGAATGGCACAAGGACGGTGGGAGTCGTGGGAAACCGGCAGGTCGGGGTAAAAGCTGTCCAAAACGGAATCATCCAGCTTGTGACGAATCACAGTTATACGGAACTGAACCTGGTTGTGATCGCCAACGAGGAAAATTATGGGGAATGGGCATGGACAAGATGGCTTCCCCATATCTGGGACAGCAGCCGGCAGATGCGTTTTCTCTCTTCCAATAAAAAAGAGGGATCCGAACTGCTCGGATATTTCGAAGAAGTTTTGAAAAAACGGATGGATTTCGCGGCACGTGAAAAAAATGGGGGTACTGCGCTGCTCCCACATATCGTTTTTGTGGTTACAGATTATTCACTTACGGAAAACAGGGGATTTCTCAGGCTGGCCGCGACTGCTGACAGTTCTGTGGGAATAACGGCATTTCTGCTGTTCGACAGCCTGAACAAATTACCAAAGGAATGCGATTGGTTTGTGGAGTTGAACAATTCAGGGGGCAGCCTGTATTCAAAAGCAGACAGTACAGGCAAGATTTCATTTACGCTGGATGACTTTGAAGAATATGAGAGGTTTGCCCGGACCATGGCTCCCATCCGGGACCGCAGCTTTACGCAGGGCGGTTCTCTCCCTCATTCGGTTACATTTTTTCAGGGATATGGCATCAAGAATGTAACAGGGCTGCAGATGCTCAGGCGCTGGACATCCGCAAAACCTTATGAATCCCTTGCCGTCCCGATCGGTACGAAAGAGAACGGCAAAGCATTCCTCTTTGATATCCATGAGAAAGCGCACGGCCCCCACGGGCTTGTGGCCGGGACGACAGGATCCGGAAAATCTGAGGTTCTCCAGACATATATCCTTTCCATGTGTATCCATTTTCCACCGGAGGCAGTTTCCTTTGTGCTGATTGATTTTAAGGGAACCGGTCTGGCAGGCTCCTTGAAAAGCCTCCCGCATATTGCCGGAGTCATAACAGACATTGATGAAAATATCCAGAGAAATCTTTTTTCGCTGGAAGCGGAGATTGAGCGCAGGAAAAAACTGTTTGCGGAAGTATCAGGAGAGGAAAAGAAAATCCAGGATATTTATGAATACCAAAAGGAGTATTATAATGGCAATCTGCGGGAACCGTTGTCCCATCTGATCGTGGTGATTGATGAATTTACTGAGTTAAAATCTAAATTCCCGGACTTCATGGCGGCTGTGGAACGCGCTTCCAGAGTTGGGCGGACGCTCGGAATCCATCTGATCCTTGCGACACAGAAGCCTGGGGGAGCTGTCTCCGATGAGATTAGGGCGAATACGAATTTTAAATGGTGCTTGAGAGTCAAGGAAGGGGAGAGCAAGGATGTGCTGGGGAGGCCGGAGGCGGAAAGGATTTCCCAGGAATATCCCGGCAGAGCCTATATTCAGGTTGGGAATAATGAGATTTTTGAACAGGTACAGATTTATTACAGCGGGGCGGAGGTTCCAAATGAGGAATCTGCCGATGCCATACAAGTGTCTTTTGTGGATGCGATGGGGCACAGGGAAGCCATAAAGACAGGGAGCCAGGGTGAAAAAGAGTCGCAGGAAAAGGAACTGTTTTCGCTTGTGAAATACATTGTGTCTGAAGCGGTACAATCCGGAGGGATACCGGCGGCAAGGAAAATCTGGGAAAAACACCTGCCAGACCATGTTTCCCTGCCGGAGCTTCCGCAGAGCCGACCGCATTCCAGGCTTTCGGCCGTTATTGGAATCACGGACGATCCACGCCGTCAAAGGCAGTATCACTGCGAAATTGATTTTTCCGCAGAGGGCCATATCCTCATCTACGGGGCACCGGGCACAGGAAAGACAATGCTTCTGCAGACCATCGTGATGTCCCTGGCAGAGCGGTATACGCCGGACGAGGTCAATATGTATGTCATGGATTTTGGGAGCTGGAGCATGAAAAATATGCAGGCGCTTCCACATATGGGCGGTGTGGCAAATGGGAATGAAAGCGAAAAGATCACGAAGCTTGCCAGAATGCTGGCAACAGAGCTTGACAGGCGCAAGATGATGTTTGCCCAGAAGGGGGCGGGCAGTCTGGAAGTATATAGGCAGGTTTCCGGTCGTTCTTTGCCGTCCATCATCATAGCCGTGGACAACTTTGCGCCGATCCGGGAAATGTATTCGGACATTGAGGAAGTATTTGTGCGTTTGTCCCGGGAGGGCAGCGGTTTTGGAATTTATCTCGTGATAACGGCTTCGTCTTTAAGCGGAAGTGTCGGCTATAATCTGAGTCAAAATTTCAAGCAGGCTCTTGCGCTCAGGATGACGGAAAAGGCAGATTACAGGGATATTGTCGGAGATACCCAGGGGTTGGAGCCATCCAAAATAGCCGGGCGCGGGCTTGTGCGTGGGAATCCACCGATGGAATTTCAGACAGCCCTTGCAGTCCCGGCAGAAAATGACGTGGAATATGTGGCCAATTTAAAACGAAGATGCAAAGAACTTGCCGATGGTTGGACAGGAGAGCTTCCGCAGGAAATCCCGGTCATGCCGGAGATTGTCCTGCCTGGGCATATCAGGGGAATTTCGCCTGACAGGATTGTTGTGGGATTATCAGAGGAAGAGACCATGCCAGTCACATTTCCGCGCGACAACCGGCTGACTCTGATATCCGGTATGGAAGAGAGCGGGAAAACAAATATGCTGCGTATAATAGCCAGACAGCTTGCCGGGACATGCCGGGTTCTTTTCGTGAACGCGGACAAGGAAGAGGATGCGGGGAAAAGAATCGCGGATATTATCCGCAGGGCTTCTGCGGAAGAAAAGACGGCGCTCTTTGTGGATAATTTCCCCAAATGGCTCTCAGAAGCGGATTATCAAACATTAAATGATCTGGAAGATCTGGCGGGGGACAGGAAGAATCATTCCTTTTCACTCTATGCCGCGGGTGATGCTGCCGAAGTGATACAGGAAAGCAGCGGGATCGTGGGCAGGATGATCCGGTCAGGATATTCCATTTTACTTGGCGGCAGTTTCCAGGAACACAGCTGCCAGTTCGAAGTGGGGAATATCGGCTATTTACAGAAAGAACAGCAGCTTCCGCCATACTATGGTTATCTGGTTTGGAAGAAGAAAGCAGTGTTGTTCAAGGCACTCTATTGGGAAGGCGGTGGTGGGCATGGCGTATGAAGACGAGATGCGGCGGCAGTCAAGGATTCTCAGAGATTGCGCCCGGAGCGCGCAGAACCAGAGGAACAGAGCGGGAGCCTATGTAGACAGTGCGGATCAGTGGTGGAAAGGAAAAGGGGGTGAAGCATTTATAAAAGAATACAAAGAGGTCGATGGGGACATCGGTAAATTTTTAAACGCGGTCAACGCTGCGGCAGATCAGATGAACCGGCTGCCCTCTCTGATCCAGAAGGCAGAGCAGGAACGCAAAAGGGTGGCGGAGAAGAAAGCGAAAGCCGCGGCAGAAGCAGCAAAAAATAAAAAGTAAAAAGGAGAAAAGAAACATGGCAGACAGAATCAAATTAAGCGCAAGTGAGGCATCATCCGCAGTTCGTTCAATCAAGGGCAAGGCGCAGGAGGCGCAGAGCGTCGTAGGAAATCTTCAGCGGGATATCGGCAACGTGAAATCCTGGTGGGAAGGGGATTCTGCCATTGCATTCGTGGAGGAATTCAGTAAGTCGAAAAAAGAATTTGACAAGATGATTGAATGCATCAACAAATATGGCGACATGCTGATGAAGGCGATTGAAATCCAGCAGAAGGCGGATGCGGATATCGCGCGGCAGATGCGGTCTTAGGAAATGCTAAAGAATTAATCGTTACATTTGACTTGCCTAAATTTTTTTATATTGCGTCATATGCAAAGTTAATCCAGACAATAGGGAGCAGGTACTGAAAAATGTGCCTGTTTTCCTCTGATGGAAATATAACATCAGAGAAAGGAAAGAGAATCCATGGCTAAGTTATCGAATGCGGAAATGGCTGTCCTGAATTCACTTGTATATATCGACATAGATTACACGGAAAAAGATGGTAAAAAGCTGGGTGAAATCATAGAAGAGATTGAAAAGAACGACTCCTGGTCGAGGCCGGAGAGTGAAATCAGCAGGGAAGAGTGCAGAGAGACTTTTCGGGCGATCAAGAACAACCCGTCACTTCAGCAATTGGAGATTTTTCAAAAAAAAGAATTAGATTATAGTTATTATAGCGATGCCCGTATTTTGACTTTGAAAAACGGTGATACCCCAATTGTCATTTTCCATGGGACAAGCGGTAAAGCAGAAGAGGAGGATAATTATGCGGGGGCAAATCTGTCAGATACAAATTCACAAAAAAAGGCTTTGGAGTATATCAACCGTCTTCATGATGACTACGGATATGAAAATATTTCTGTAACCGGGCATTCAAAAGGCGGCAATAAAGCGATGTATGTGGCAGTGCTGTCGGATTATGTGACGGATTGTGTAGCTGTTGACGGACAAGGATTCTCACAGAAATTTGTAGATAAATACCTGGCTAAGATTGAAGCAAAAAAGAACAATATTACGTTATTAGCCCCGGATCAATCCATCGTAAATGCCTGTTTGCGGAATATTGCTGGAATTACAATATACATTTCAACAGAAGGGATTGATGAAAAGTCAGCGGAGTTTGGGGGATTGCCATTTCATAAACCTAATATAGTTTTTTACATTGATGAAGATGGAAACCCTCAATTACGAAATGAAAGTACACGTGCGCTCATTCCGGATATCGTAAATCTATTTACTGAAATCGTATCCGGAGGTTGTTGGATTTTTGAGAAAGGAGAAAAACTCTTACAGATTATAGGAGCGGAAATCGCAGGCGGAAAACCAGCGAATGCCTTGGCATTAAGCGTGCGGATTGGAAGCCTTCTGGCAGGTACTGTCCCAGGGGTGTCGGAAGAAATCAAAGCAATCCTGACATCGTCAAAGAAGTTTTTTGGCCTCGAAAACGGGATTGATGCAGTACGTCTGCTGGAAGTTACAGCGATCGTATTGGCAGCAAGGATTGCCCTGTCTTCTGGCTTTATTACAGCAATCGCAAACGCTGTTATTGCAGTCGTAGCAGTATGGGCAGTGGTGAAAATTTTAGAAGAGGTAATTCCGACATTGATAAAGTCAGGAATCGATTTGATGAAAGCAATCGGACTTGCAATTGAAATGGCGGTCTCCTGGATAGCGGAAAAGCTTGCGGACATCGGCAAAGCAGCCATTGAAGGATTTCATAAAGCGGTCGATGACGCGGTGCGTCTCGGCCAGCTTGCGGTGGATGCCGCCCGCGCGGTAAAAGAAGCCGTCTCCGGTGCGGTGAAAAACTTTCTCTCAAACGCAGGCAAATTTTTTGACAATATTGGGAAAGGCGCAAAAAACTGGATTGGCGGAATATTCGGCACACCCGGCGCGGCAATCCAGCATGCACAGCGTATTCACGTTACCATGTCAAAGATTGAGGAGATGCAGAAGCATCTATCCAGCCTGCAGCAGAGTTACGAAGATGCAAAGAAAACGTCGGGCAATGCTTCTTTTGCGGTCAACAGTGTATATAACTACTACAGTGAGTCCTATGTACGAAGCTGCTGCCGTGAAATCCAGAATCAGCTAAAAAAAGCGCAGGGTTATATCAATTTGGCAGAACGGGAGCTTGACCGGAAACGGAAGGTACTGGCTGTGGCGGCAGAGTCTTATCGAAGGGCGGACAGAGAGGCAGTGGATTTGGTTAAGAATTATACTTAGGAGATAATAAGGAAGAGATGCCGAAAGCCAATGTGGAAAAGAAAAAAGAAGAATTGGAAACTGCGGAAGAGCAGCAGACAAATGAAACTGAGAAGAAGACTGCTCTTTACCCATACTGCGAAAATGTTGACGATAAAAATCTTTATGGCTTCATGGATGTAAGCGGAAAAACAATTATCTATCCGTGCTTTTCAGATGCTGGATCTTTCTATGAAAACAGATTTTGTCCGGTCAGTCAGGATGGACGATGGGGAATCATTAATTCTTCTGGCGCTACTGTCGTAGATTTTGAGTATTCTGAAATTGATGCCAATCCATCTGAAGATTTTTGGACTGTCCGGGACAATGATTGGAAATGGGGGTTTGTCAATCCGAAATCTACAAAAAAATTCCTTGTCAATACAGCGAATATGGTATTTTTTCAGATGGTATTGTACCTGTCAAGAAGAATGATTATTGGGGAGCTATTGACAAAGATGGAAAAGTCGTCGTGGATTTTATTTTCGATAGAATGTCCACAAGCTGTACTTTGTTTGATACAAATTATAGTTTGCCCCGTTTTGTAAATGGCATGATTGGTGTAGAAGTTAATGGTACATATGGAATTATTGACTCTGCCGGAAATTATGTGATTCCAATGACTAAAGACTCTTACGGAAGGGAGATCGTTATCGGGAATACATATTGTGCCAGAAACCATAATACTTACTCTTATACAATTTTATATGGTCTTGATGGTACTGAGATATTAAATACGGAAATTGGCTGTTGCGCAGGGACGATAAACGATGTTGCTTTTCTAAACGGCTGGGGTAATGTATATGCCCTTGATCCGCAAGGGAACATCATTGTTGATGTTAATAAAGACATATACCCTTTATTGGAGGATTCAACTGTAAATAATAGTAAACCAGAGAGTAACATCAATTCCCATCTATTTTATGTTAAAGAAATGAAAGATAAAACTGGATTTGATAATTGGACGTATATTGAAATTTATACGAATGATGGAAGGGGTAGATATGTATATAATCTGATTAACGATTCCGGGTCATTGTTCCTGGATCACTGGTATGACCAGATCAGCAGATCCGAATCCTATATTGCGGGTTATGATGAACAACTCCATACCACAGATTTATATAATTATGATGGTGTTCTTCTGCATCAATATGTAGGAGCGTTTACTGATTTTGCGGGCGATGATTTCCTTGTAGATAAGGAAGGAAAAAAAGTAATCCATTTACCGGATGGAATTGTTGAAGAATACGTTTCAGTAAGTCCCATTGATTCTTCTTCCGCCGTAATCGTGCATGATGATGTGTTTTATGGAGTCTATAACAATACTGGTTATGTTGGTAAGGGTATCATTTATAATAAGATTTCTTATGACCCCGAAAGTCATATCTGCTCAATGGAATTAGGAGCAGAAACCCGAAAATAGCGTATTGGTATTGATGGCACGGCGAATTTTTTAAGATCTTTCGACTGACGGTAAATATGGAACAGTGCATACTTATGGATAGGAAAGATGGATATGACGGATAAGGTAATTGTGACGATGATATATTCTGACCGGGAGTTCGACATGGAACTACCCGCAAATACAAAGATTGAACAGATAAAACCCGCGATCGCCGCGGCGCTGCGGTGCAAAGGCATACATCTGCCCGAAACCTTCCAGCTTGCAGGCAGCAGACGTCTCCTGGAGGAATCCGCTACACTGCTGGAAAACGGAATCTGGGACGGCAGTTATTTGAAGATCATCTGAGGTGGAGGGCTGGCCTTATGGCTTTTTTCTATGAATGTTCTGCCGTCACGCATATAGGCACCCGCCGGAAGAACCATGAGGATAACTTTTATATTGGGGAGATGCTGACGTCTCTGGAACAGGCTTCATTGTCACAGACGGGTCCCAGAAGCGTCAGAAAAAGTATCGCCGCCGATAATGGCAGAAACCGGATCTTTGCGGTCAGTGACGGAATGGGCGGCCATAAAAACGGGGAAGCTGCAAGCTGCATGGCAGTAGAAGCATTACGGCATTTTTCCGATGCAGATACGGCAAAAGCGCTCCGCAGGCGGCAGGATAAATATGCGTACATACAAAGCTTCCAGGATATGATCCGGCAGACAAACCGGAGAATGCTGGAATATTCCGAGGGGGAAAAGGAGACGGATTGCATGGGGGCGACCCTTAGTGGGATGATTCTTTTTTCCGATGAAATAGTTACCTTTAATATAGGGGACAGTTCGGTATTTCTTTTTGAAAATGAAATGCTGCGTAAACTTACGGTGGATGATAACGAGGCCGTATGGTCAGGCGTGAGGAGGGAAGGACTGACGGAATCGAAAGGAAGACGGCTGACAAAGTATTTTGGACTGCCGGAAGTAAATGGTGTGCTTACTGCCGCAATCCCGGATCCGATCCCGCTTCGGGACGGGCAGGTATTTCTGATCTCATCCGACGGGCTGACGGATTCCCTGTCTGTCGGGGATATATGCAGAATTCTGGAAGGCTGCCAGGAAGATGTGGGCAAAGCCGCCGACTTGTTAGTTGAAAATGCCCTTTGGGCTGAAAACGGAGGTCGTGACAACATAACGGCGGTGGTATTAAAAATACGGAAAATGTCCTCCGAAAGGCAAACCGGGATATGTGCATCTATCGGACGGATATTTACGAAAAGCAAAGGAGATTATTATGACTGACAACAATCTGACTGGGCAGCAGGTTCAGGGCTATACTATCACAAAAAAACTTGGCAGCGGCGGCTACGGCACGGTTTACCTTGGAGTTAAGGAAGACCTTGGGAAACAGTACCGAACCGCGATCAAGCATATTTCCATACCTGATGCTGAAGGGTATGATTCGGTGCTGCAGGACTATGGATACGACAAGGCGGCGGCACAGGCACATTTTGAAAAAATGGTAGAAGGGATTACTTCCGAGATCAATACATTGCTTGAACTAAGCAAAAAAGACAACCGTTATATCGTGGCATATTATGACCATGATATCCAGAAGACTTTAGACCCCTTTCATTTTGATATTTTTATGCGCATGGAATACCTGACCCCGTTGAACCGCTATATACGGCAGAATGGGTTTACTGTCGGCGACATCATAAAACTCGGGCTGAATATGTGCGATGCGTTAACCTTGTGCCATAACAGCGGGATCATCCATCGCGATATCAAAGAAGCCAATATTTTTGTAAATGAGGACGGGCAGTATAAACTAGGAGATTTTGGGGTGGCTAAAGCGGAGATCGAGATGACCCAGTCAGGATCCATCAAAGGGACGGCATCCTATATGGCTCCTGAAATCTATCTGCGTGAGCCGTATGACAGCAGCGTGGATATCTATTCCCTTGGAATCGTCCTGTATAAGCTTCTGAACTGCCAACGGCTCCCCTTCATGCCGGACGCCCCGGCGCTATTTACGGCAGACGATAAGAATGCCGCTGAGTCAAGGCGTTTGAAAGGAGATACGCCTCCGCTGCCGGTAAATGCGAAGGACAGGCTGGGAGAGATCGTGGTAAAAGCATGCTCTGTGAAAAGCGAGCGATATACAAATGCGGAAGATTTCAAAAAAGATCTTCAGGAATTTCTAAGCATAATGTCAGAAACAGAGTATGACCGGACCATCATCACACAGGCAGCCGTTATAGATGAAACGTTGGATTCAGGTTCTGAAAAGACGGAGGATTCCTATACACAGACCCAGGGTGCGACAATGACGATGGGGGCGCAGAGCCATTCTCAGTCCGCTTCAGTTCCGTCAAGCCAGAATCCTTATGCGGAAAAATCTAAAAAGCCGAAAAAACGTCTGGTGATTGCAACCGTAGTCGGTGTAGCTGTGATTGCGGCAGGCGTAGCCGGTTATCTGGCTGTTTCCAGGATAACGGATCCAGTGAGGCTGTTTCAGGAAGCCATCCAGGAAAATGACTTTGAAAAGGCTTCGCAGCTCTATGAAAATAAGCTGAAATCAGGAAACAGCGGGAAGCTTGCCGAAGCGTCCGACTTCCTTTCGGATCATGCGGAGGATGTACTGGAAAAATATATCCAGGGAGAACTGGAGTATGAGGACGCGCTGAGCCAGCTTCAGGAGATGGAGAAGATTGGGATTGTCAGTGAAGGCGAGATGGAGCCTTTGATTGAGGAACTAAACGAGATACGGACTTCCCGTGCGGCATATGAAAATGGTCAGGACGAAATGGAAGCTGGAGATTATGAGGCCGCGATCGGCGACTTCCGCAAAGTCATCCAGGATGACCCCAATTATTCCAACGCGCAGAAAAAGCTGGCCGACGCGGTCAGAAGCTATAAGGATGAACTGATTGTTTCTCTGTCACAGTTTGAAACTGATAAACGGTACAGGGACGCAATCTCAGCTCTTAGCAAGGGCCTGATTGTGGTTCCGGAGGATGCGGATTTTCAGGAAAAGATCAGAGATTATGAGAAGAAGATTGAGGATGATATCACCCTGACGGTAGACGGGATTATCCGTGACGCGAAAGGCATCGTCTCTGAGTCTGAGGATTACACGGCGGCTCTTACAGATCTGCGCGCTGCACAAAAGCAGTATCCGAACCGGGAAGAATTAAAGACGGCGATCGGAGAGATGGAAGAGGCATATGTTTCGAAACAGCTTACAGAGGCGGAAAAGCTGGCTGGCGAAAGCAGGTATGAGGAAGCTGTGGATCTTCTTGGCGAAGCACAGGAACTGGTGCCGGACAACGATTCGATGGAAAAAGCAATAAAAGAATATAAGGCGAAGTTTCCAACCCTCTTGCAGCAGATGGTCTATTTTACAGGAGAATACCTGGAGAACGGCGGGCAGGAGCTGGATAACCTGCAGGGAACACAGAAGAATATAGTGACTAATGAGAATGGTTACGCTTTTGATTTTGATAATATCTATAAGCTAAATGGAACGTATAAAAAAATGACGGGCAACTGGTATCAGCCATTTAGTGAGAGAAGCAGTACAAATGGAAAAGACCTTAAGATTTACGGCGATGGGCGGCTGCTTTTCTCAGCAACCATGAGATCGGGGATTGAACCGATAGGCTTTGAAATTGATTTGGCAGGTGTCGAGGAACTTGAAATTATATTATCAAAAACGAGAGGAAGCAATTATAGTGGGTATGCCAAGCTTGCAAATGTCCAGTTTTACCAGTAGAAGATATCAAGAAATTAAAAGATGATAGTATCAAATGCGGAGAAAAGGAGCAATAAATTAATTAAACAAGTAGGAGGATATGAAAGATGCCAGAATTAAGACAAACAGGATTTAATGAGATGCCCGGTAGTGCCGGAATAGTGGTTCCCAATGAGCCGCATATGGCATGTGTGCTGCTTTTGGACACGTCATCTTCGATGTGGGGAGATCCAATTAATAGTTTGAATAAAGCTATTAATGATTTTAAGGAGCAGACAGCTTTGGATG
Source organism: Lachnospiraceae bacterium M18-1 (assembly GCA_000403295.2). Taxonomy (GTDB): domain Bacteria; phylum Bacillota; class Clostridia; order Lachnospirales; family Lachnospiraceae; genus Schaedlerella. Next base: position 209,047 of record KE159612.1, read on the forward strand.
AACTGGCACAGAAGAGGGTTGATATCGCAATCATTGAGTTCAATGACACTGCATGCGTGGTTCAGGATTTTACGCCTCTTCCTCAGTTGCAGCCGGTTTCTTTGTCTGCTGCTGGTTGTACTGCTATGGGAGAGGGGATTAACCTTGCGATTGACAAAGTAAAAGAAAGGAATAGGTTTTATGCCAGCATGGGAACTCCGTGTTTTAAACCATGGATTTTCATGATTACTGATGGAGTACCTACGGATGATATATCTGCGGCAAGACAGAGGATTAAGTATGAATGCTTCTAGCGGTTTGTGACGTAGAAAAGGGTATAAGAAGCAAACCTTCCGAAATTCTGTTTTTGTAGACAGACTTGGAAGATTACAGAAAATATAGTATAATCTAGTTACAGCAATCTATTTTCAAGCTGTAACTGCCGCAGGCTGAGTGGAAGACTGACTTTTCGTCTGTGGGGACTTGGGAGGTCTCCCTCGCCTTTTTGCAGGTTTCTGTTCTGTGGGCGTTGCCGCGGTCTTGGATTTAGGTTGCTTTTTCTGTGGGCTTTTTTTCGGTTTGCTGGTTTTAGTTCCCTCCCCAGCCTGGCCCGCCTGTGAACACTGCGTCTCAACCGTGCGGATTGTTTCCGGATCGACTCCATGCTCCCCAAGGAATTCGATGATGTTTGTAAGATTCAGCTCTTTTTGAGATTGTTTGCGTGTTACAACTTGTTCATAGTCAATAGGTGCAAAGTCTTTGTCATCCCTTATCATGTGGTAGATTGCCACAAGCATTTTCCTTGCGATGGCAATGATGGCCTTTTTATGGCCCCGGCGTTTTTTGAGCGTCAAATATTTATAATAGAAATAGGGATGCTTTTTAGTGCTTTTGATGGCGGCGAGGGCACATTGCACCATGAGTGGCTTTAGATAATGGCCGCCCTTTCCAATTTTGGTGGTTTTAGACAAGGCGGTAAAGGCAATCCATAAAATGCTGGAAGATGGAGAAAAAGTGACAATCCCTAAATTGATGAGTAGGACGGGATTATCAAGAGGTTTCTTTTATAAGAACCAGATAGTCCGCAGGGAGTTTGAACGGGCATTGGAACAGCAGGCCGGGATGGTGGATCCGAAACGGTATATTGGAGATCTAGTACTGAAGAGCAGGATTGAATTATTAGAGCAACAGGTTCGAGACTTGAAAAGAGAAAATGAAGGATTGATAAAAAAGAATAAGAGTTTGGAAAAAGCGCTGAACAAAAAAGAATTGAGTATGATAAAGAATCTGTAGTGGAAGAGAAAATAATCTGCAAATAACCAGACCACGGAAAAGTTGGTCTGGTGTTTGTGGTTGAGGATATAAAGAACAGGTAGGAAAAGGGGAACACAGGACACTCGTTTGTATGCCGTTGAAGCCAGTGTTTACAAGGCATACCGGAGGGGTGCCCCATTTTATGGACGAGCCAACCAGCGGCCTGGATCCGCTGATGCAGAACAGGTTCATTGATCTGGCAGCGGAAGAAAAAAAGCAGGGCAAGACGATCCTGATGTCAAGCCATATGTTTGAGGAAGTGGAACGAACCTGCGACCGCATCGGAATCATACGGAAAGGCAGGATGGTGGCTGTGGACGCTGCCGCGGCGCTGCGTGAACGCCATACCCGCAGTTACACCGTAACCCTGGAAAATGAATCTGCCGCCGAAGCATTTGCCGCAGATTTCAACGGGGTGCGCGATGGATTGAAAGTGACTGTGACGACGAAGCAAAGCCTGGAAGAAATCTTTATGAACTATTACGGAGGTGAGAAGCATGATGAACATGGCGCTGTATAAACGTGAAATGAAAGGAAGCATAAAACTGCTGATCATTTTTGCCGCGGTCATTACCCTGTATGTTTCCGTGATTATCAGCATGTACGACCCGGAACTGATGAAAACGCTGGACAGCTTTACGGAAGCCATGCCGGAATTAATGGCGGCGGTCGGTATGACGGCAAATGCCGCTTCGCTTCTGGGATTTATGGTTTCCTACCTCTATGGATTTATACTGCTGATTTTTCCCATGTTATTCTGCATACTGCGGGGAAACGCCCTGATTGCAAAATATGTGGACAAGGGTTCCATGGCTCTGCTGGCTGCCGCGCCCGTAAAACGGCGGACCATTGCGTTTACCCAGATGAAGGTGCTTGTAAGCGGAATCTTGCTGCTGGTTTTCTACATCACGATTCTGGAAATAATCTGCGCAATGAGCGGTTTTCCGGGGGAACTGGATGTGACGGAGCTTCTCATACTGAACGGCGGGCTGCTGTGCCTCCACCTGTTGATTGGGAGCATATGCTTTCTCTCTTCCTGCATATTTTCAGATACAAAATACAGCGTGGCGTTCGGGGCGGGGATTCCGATATTTATGTATGTGCTGCAGATGCTTGCCAATGTGGGCGGCGATGCAGAAAAAGCAAAATATTTTACATTCTTCACATTGTTCCATCCTGACGGCATCATTGCAAAGGAGAGCGGCGCTGCCGCCGGTATACTGATCCTTCTGGCAGGCGCAGTCGTATTTTATACATTGGGAATTATGATATTTGACAAAAAAGACCTGCACATATAGCAAACGGCGGCCATGAGCGTTTCCGGCGAATCCGGCCCTGCATTCCCGGAACAGCCGGAAACCGCTCTTAAACCTGCCGCTGCAAAGCTGTCTTTTACACCCTCATACTGTGTAAAAATGCGGGACAGGATTTAGAGCTTCAATACCTTCTTCGCAGAGTAAACCGCGTTTAACACTTTCGGGAAACCGGTGTATGGAATGCACTGCAGGAAGGTTTCCAGGATTTTCTCAGGGCTGATTCCCACATGCAGCGCAGCCGCAATATGGACCTCCAACTGGGGGCAGCAGCTCCCTGCTGTGAGCAGGCTGGCAAGGGTGATCATTTCCCGCTCCTGCAGGGTCAATCCTTCCCTTGCATAAATATCCCCAAAGGCAAATTCCACAATGTACCGCCCCAGATCCGGCGAGACCTGTTCCAGAGAACGAATCACCGCTTCTCCCCCCTGCCCGTCGATCTGTTTTAAAAGTTCCATGCCTGTTTCAAATCTTGTTTTTTCCATTTGAATTTTCCTCCGTATCTGATAGAATAAAATGACAGCGAATTGAGAACAGCAGACGGGGCCGTGCCCTGCGGGCTGCGGTTCATACGCTTTCGAGGAAAGGATAAATCTTATGTATAAGAGCCGTCAGCAGCCCTTTTGATGCCGAGTGCAGAAAAATTTTTAATACTTTTGGTATGGATTCGTTCTTTAAATCTCATATCATAAAAGCGTTCATCATGGGCGCATTTGTTCCGGGCAAGTGCAAGCATATGCATGAATTTTGAAAGCTCGTCCGGCAGCAGTCCAAATTGTTTTGCTGCAGCGGTTCTGTCGGATGGCTTCATATTTCTGAAAAAATATTCGATTTTTCCGAAGGTCAGAACGTTGACAAGAACCCACAGCGGAATATACCCATGCTCGGTCATATAGTGGGTTACGACTTGATGGTGTTTGGTCATCTGACGGGCGATTTCCTGCTGTATGTCTCCGATTAATTTTATAGAAGAGGAGATGATTCTTTCAGTAGAATTGTTAAAATTCTCGATTTTCAAATAATTATCATAGCCATATAATGCTGAAAATTCGTGGGCGATTACGGTTTTGAATGTGTTTTCGAGCTTTAGAAGATATTTTAGATATATATTCCGAATACCTTATAGCCATTGATTATACTGTAGTAATTTTCACGTTCTAATATGCGCATTGCGCGGGAGCCCTGGGAACCCTTGCCGATTATCATGCCGCGGGAGCGGAGAATATTCAATTGCTGCCTATAGGACTTATAATTTTTTTCAGCCATAGTACCTCCAAATAAAAAGCCCCCGGGCCCGAAGGACACCGGAGGACAAACTGGCAATCTCTTATACAAGTAGTATAACATATTGAGACTGAATATCAAGTATAAAAGTTCAATACATCATTTTTACTTATGATGATGCTGCCCGGGTCTTCGACAGTTTCAAGTATAAAAAATCGATCTAAAGCCTTATTATAGGCTTATTTTTTTGTCAAATTTTTCCTATTTTTATGTTGTATGTGCTGTATGTTTGTGATATAATGTTTTTGAGGTGATGTTCTATGAAGTTATACTTTGATAAACGTCTCAAAGATCCTACCTATTACGCACAGCAAGGTATCCGAAATGGGAAAAAAACTACCACTAGAAATGTTAGGAACTTCGGTAAGCATTCCGAACTTCTGAAGATAACTGACGATCCGGAAGCCTATGTAAGAGAAGAAATCAGAAAAATGAATGAAGAGTACCGCGTTGGAAAGGTTGCTTTTAACCTGACTGCCGATTTTAACGAAAAGGTGAAGCACACCGATCAAGAAGCCTCTTCCTCCAACTGGGTCAACATCGGATATTTCTTTCTTCAGAATATTATGAAAAACCTTAACCTTAAAGAATTCTTTCGCCAGAAAGCCGACACACGTAGAATTACATATGACTGCTTTACAATCTCACGTTTCCTTACCTACGCAAGAGTCCTCGACCCCGGCTCCAAGCTTGCCACATGGAACCGCCGGGATTCCTATTACGAGCAGCCGGATTTCGATTACCAGCATATCCTCCGGTTTATGGACCTTTTAGAAAATAATTATGACGATTACCTGACGTGGCTTTTTAAGTACAGCAATTCTATCGTCAAACGCGATACTTCGGTCCTTTATTATGACTGTACGAATTTTTACTTTGAGTGTGAGCAGCCCGACGAAGATATTGTAGATGAAGTGACCGATGAGGTGATCAATGGATTGAGAAAATATGGCCTGAGTAAAGAACACCGCCCGAACCCGATTGTAGAAATGGGACTTTTCATGGACAGCAGGGGCATCCCCATCACCATGTGCCTCCATTCCGGGAATACCAGTGAACAGCTTACAGCAATCCCCTTGGAAGAAGAGGTCCTTAAAATGTTGGATGATTCCAAATTCATTTATTGTGCGGATGCGGGCCTGGGGTCCTATAACATCCGTAAATTCAACAGTATGGGGGGCCGCGCCTTTATTGTAACCCAGTCCATCAAAAAACTTAGTAATACACTCAAACAAGCGGTATTCAATGACTTTGAATACAGGCTACTTTCCAATGACACCCCGGTAAAAATAGAAGATATGAAGGGCTTTGACAGACACAAGAAAGAGAATCTGAAACTATATAATGATTTTGCGTATAAAGTGATCCCTGCAGATAAAGTCGTCGATCTCGGGCTGTACGAAGAAAAAATTTTGAAAAATGGCAAAATCAAACGCGTGAAAGCAACCGGTGCCCTCAAACAGCGTCTGATCATAACTTTTTCAAGAAAAATGATGGAATATCAGAGGACTGTACGTGACCGCCAGGTCGAGCGTACACGAAAACTGTTAGAGAAGAAAGATCCGGAAGAAATAAAAAAAGGCCCGAATGATGTGAAACGGTTCATGAAGAGGATCACCCATACAAAATCTGGCGAAAAAGCAACCGTTGAATATATTCTCGATGAATCCAAGATTGCCGAGGAAGAAAAATATGACGGATATTATGCCGTAGCAACAAACCTTTGTGATTCAGCCGGGGATATCCTGGCAGTTTCCCACAAGAGGTACCAGATAGAGGATTGTTTCAGAATCATGAAAACAAATTTCACCGGGAGACCTGTAAACCACCGACTGCCGAACCGCATCAGAGCACACTTTCTGATCTGTTATACGGCATTGCTGGTATATCGTTTGCTTGAAGTCAGGCTGGAGGATCAGGGGACACATGTCACCCCTGAAAATCTGATCACTACATTGAAAAACATGAATGTAACGAACATACATGATGTCGAGTATCTGGCACTCTATAATGGAAGCAAAGCACTTGATGCACTAAATCAATTAACATCTTTGGATCTGGACAGACTCCACTACAAACCTACGGAGCTAAACAAAAAAATAAAAAAAAGTAAGCAAGAAATAATCCGTACCTATTCAAAATCATCAATATTTGCTAAACTGTGCCTTAATGAGAGTTGATCTTTTATATCATCACCAAGTTATCTGTACTTTGACAAAAAAATCCACCCAGCAGTTTCTGCTAAGTGGACGCACCTGGACGATTTGTACGACAGGACTCCGGTATGGATTCTGACCATGGTAATAGTTGCTGGAGATCTTCTTTTGACGGGAATGGCCCCAGATCTTTCATACGTTCCAGTATGTAAGCCACATAGTCATATGGCTTAAGCCCATTCAGTAACGCCGTCTCCGTGATGCTGTATACGGTCGCGCTGGCCTCCGCGCCTTTGATGCTTTTGGAGAACAGCCAGTTGCGGCGGCCAATGGCAAAGTTCTTGACCGCCCTCTCCGCGGCCGAGTTATCGATACTCAGATGTCCGTCTTCCAGATAGGCTTTGAGGTATTTTTCCTGATTTAAAGCGTATAAAACGGCCTCTCCTATTTTAGAAGACCGGTTTACAGAGCCTTCCAAAGTATGCAGCCATCCGAAGAAAGCCTCTAAAAGCGGTTTTGACTGCTTCTGACGCTCAGCATATCTTTCCTCAGGAGATTGGTTACGGATTAGTTCCTCTATCTTATAAAGCATGCCGATCCGTGCCATTGCCTGGTATGCAGTTGTTTCTTTCAGCTGTTCTTTGGTAAAGCCCTTTTTTAAAGGGGTCAGGGCTTCATCAAAACGCCGCCTTGCGTGTGCCATGCACCCTGTCACGGTGATCTGCTCCGGGAGGCCGTGGTAAGCCTGGTATCCATCACAGGTCAGATAGCCACGGAACTCATCCCCCAGGAATTCCACCGGATGGTATCCACCCCTGGTCCTTTCATATTGGAAGAGGACCATCCGTGGGGATCCGCTGTATTCATCCGTAAGATACACCCACATCCAGTTCTGGGTTGTCCCTTTTTGCTCGGGCTCATCGATCACCTGGAGTCGGGTTTCATCACAGTGGATATATCTGCTGCGCAGGAATTCTTCCCTCATCAGGTCATAGATCGGCTGCAGGTACCGTTTTGCGCACAGGATGATCCAGTTAGCCATGGTCTTTGTTGACAGGTTCAGGTTATATCTTGCGAACTCCCTCTCCTGTCGCGCAAGCGGCATCCCGTTCACATATTTCGCATTCATAATGCCGGCAACGAGGGATGGTGTCGCAACACTGCCTTTGAGAAGTGACGGATCTTTCTGCGGGCGCTTCATCATCCCGCATTTGGGACAGGCATAAACATAGGTGGTCTCCTCCACCACTTCAAATCGGGCAGGGATGAATTTCAAATATTTTACGGTCTCCGTAGTCACCACTTTATATTTTGTCCCACATTCAGGGCAGAATCTGTCGTTTCCTTCTAATTTATGTTTGATCACTTCTGTGGTTTCAAAAGCGGAAAGGTCCTCTTCCTTTTTTCCGGTTGGTTTTTTACGTTTATAAGATTTTGGATGGATCTCCTCCATCTCTGGCTCGGCTGCATTGGGATCGGCCTCCTGCTCCGCCTCATTGAACAGGTCCATCTGCTCATAGCCTTCCGCGTATTTTTCGCTGGAAGAGCCAAACTGCTTCCTCTGCGCAAGTGCCAGCCGATCCGAAAGCAGTGCATTCATAAACTCCAGTTCCTTCGTTTTTTCTTTCAGGAGCTGGATCTCTGTTTCCTGTTTTTTCTGATGCACCTGCATGGCCTGTATCAATGTGATGATATTCTCTTTGCTCATATCCTGCAATTGTTTTTCAGAAAAAAGCGGTTCCATGATCCAGCCCTCCTATCTCTTGTGGTCTGAGAAAAGTATATCATGAAACCGCTCTGTTTTCGAGAGGAAACCGGATGGAAAAACAGAGGAAAATTCATGGAAAACTGCCACTTTTTCAGCTTTTTGCGAATTGACAGGAAAATCGGTGTAGATTAGATTGTGATCTTCGGATGATGTTCCTCAAAAGCGCCTTTTGGGTCGAGGGACAGTCCATCACATAACCAATGAATTTCCTTTAAGGTCACTTTTTTCAACTCATCCGGCGTATCCGGCCAGCGGAAGTAATTGCGGTCGAGCCGCTTCATCAGGATCCAGAAACCGGATCCGTCCCATTGAAGGATTTTGATGGATGTCCGTCTGCGGTTACAGAAGGCGAACATGCAACGGGAATACGGATCCAGATGGAATTTTAGCTTTATGATCGCGGCCAGGCCGTTATAGCTCTTGCGCAGGTCTGTACTGCCGCAGGCCAGGTATACGGTGGTCCCGCCTGCCAGGTCAAGCATAATTTCTTAGCGTGTGGATCAAAGAGGCCATCAGTTCACACGGGCAACCGGTGCTGACCTCGATCCGGATGCTTCCTGGAAGATGGATCGTTATGGGAGGATACTCCGACAACAGTTGGGAGGAAACCTCTAACTCAGAAGGGAGCCTGGCAAAGACTGGTTCCATCCCTTGATCCAATTCGGACGGCTTCTGCATTTGTTTTCTGATCCAATAACTAAAGGTTGATTGTGGGATCTGATGCTTCTGACACCATTCTTTTCTTGACAATCCGCTTTTTTGGAAATCCTGAATCCGCTTCATCCAGAAATCTTCTTTTGTAAGGTTCGTTTCATTCATAGGCAGTACCTCCTTGATTTGGAGCTATTGTATCAAAAATGATGGTGGATTCATAGATACGGATTATTTCGTGCTTACAAAAAAAATATTGGGGTAGTGTTTACATACAACATTTTTATCGAAAGAAAACTCCGGTAATCCTAGTGTTTATAAGGGTTATCGGAGTTTCTAAACGTCTAAAGTGTCGAAAACGGGATATTGAGACTGAATATCAAGTATAAAAGTTCAATACATCATTTTTACTTATGATGATGCTGCCATATTAAAGTATATTCAAATAAAGAGATTATTATGAATATAAATTTCAGAAAAGAGGTTCCCCATGATCATCAGTAAATTTTCCGAAGCCGCAGGCCTCCGCGCCTCCGCGCTCCGCTACTATGAAAAAAGGGCCTGCTGCGTGTAAACCGGGACCCGGCCGGAAGGCGGGACTACAGCGAGGACGACATCGAATGGGTCAAATTCCTGCAGCGTCTCAAAGATACCGGAATGCTGCTCCGGGACATCCGGCATTATTCCGACCTGCGGTATCAGGGCGACAGCACCGTGGAGGAGCGTATGGCCCTGCTGGTCCGGCACAGACCAAACTGATCAGTGCAACGATCGTGGAATAGATTCCAACATAGATGGTATCGCCGTTTCCATAATTGATCAGTAAGGTACAGATCGTCGGAACTATACCCGCTACTAAAAAGCTGGGAACATGGTACACGAAGGAAATTCCAGAATACCGTACCTCTGTTTCAAAGTAAGAAGACCAGAGGGAGCCGATGCAGGCCCAGATCAGGTTGTATGCAATACTCCATCCAAGAACAACTCCGATGATCGTAACCCAGAGATTGCCGCCGCTGATCTCGATGACCTTCAAGGTCGGGATACTCAGGATAGCAGACGCCGCAGCGCCGATTACGAAAGTCTTTGTATTGCCAAGATTCTGCGCGCACCAGCCGCCGAACAGCGTAAACGGGATTTTGAAAATGCAGGCAATAATTGTAATGATATATGTATGGATCAGAGGCATTCCCAGCCATCCCGTACAGTAAGACAGAATCCATACGATGAAAATGTTGTAGAACGTTCCATCAACCCACCTGGTTCCGCTTCCGAGAAGCAATGTCGGCCAGTAATTTTTAACCATGTGGACAAATCCAACCTTCGCCTTTTTACCCTCAGCTTCCTGCTGCTCCAATTTTGCCTGAGCCGCCTTAAAGTCCGCGGTCTCCATCATTTCACCCTTCAGGCGAACTGCGATAACAGTCAGAACGATGGCAGACAGGAACGGAATCCTCCATCCCCATGTAAAGAAGATGCTCTCATCCAGAAAATAATTCGGCAGCGCGATCAGGATAGAAGAAAGTCCGAATCCGATCGGCAGTCCGATCTGCGGGATACAGGAAATGAAATTCCTCCTTGATTCCGGTACATTTTCATAAGCCATCAGGATTCCGCCGCCCCAGGTACCGCCTCGTCCGAAGCACTGGAACAGACGCATAGCCTGCAGGATAAATACAACAGCGATTCCCGCTGATTCCGCCGGCGGGAGCAGTCCGATGACTGAAGTAGAAATTCCCATCATCAGCAGAGAAGTATACATGGTGAACTTACGTCCCGTTTTATCTCCGATGTGTCCGAAAAATACCGCACCGAAAGGTCCGGCAATATAACCGATCGCAAAGGACATGTACGAAAGGATCAGAGCGGTGACTTCATTGCCGCTGATCGAAAAGAAGACCTTGGATGTATCCGTAGAATTTATATTGAGAAATGCCGGTGCGGACGGAATCGTAAGCACAAAGCCAAATCTTGTCAAGGAGGCGCAGAAGCAGGGTTTTATCGCGATACAGAGGACCTTTCTGGTGGATTCGATCGCATTAAATTCCCTGGAAAAACAGGTGGAGCTGTCCATGCCCAGCGCCATAGAGATCATGCCCGGGATCATGCCGGACATTATCAGGCAGGTCAAACATGCCGTGAACATTCCGGTGATATCCGGAGGGCTCCTGTCAGAAAAAAAGCATGTCATCACGGCGCTGTCCGCCGGTGCAGATGCGGTGTCCACCACAAACCATGCGTTGTGGTATGCATGATCTGATACGAACGCCCAGAGGGGCTGTAGGGAAATGACTGTATTACTGCCGATATTGCTGCGGTTCATGATACCTCGCAGCAATAGCCTGCGGAAGGACAGCATTCCCTGACAGCCCCTCTTTTTATTTGCGGCGTCCGGCCAACAAAGTTACATTTGCAATAATATCCAGCCACTCGCCAAAGCCGGCTTAAAATGGGCTGGATACTGTTACTGGAGCACCCAAAGGGTGTGAACAGTAACCACACATGCCCTGCCCTTGGGGATAAAAACCGGATTCATATTGACACCAAAATACGTAAAGAGGTATAATATTATTGTAATAATCCACTTGTATCATTCCATTGCTGAAAAGGGTCATCCAGTGAAAAGAGAAATGAATAACAATGAAGAAAAAAGAGAAAAAAAGAAGCAGAATCGAAGAAAGAAAGACAAAAGTTTTCCTCTGCTTCTTTCTATTATATTGATTTTCAGCATCTTCGGAGCAGTCATATTCTCCGTAGCACACAAGATTTCAGGAGAGATGTCGGATTCAGCCATTCAGAACCTGAGTGAGAGCCTGGAGCTGATGAAGGGGACGATAGAAGCCATCCTGCTGAAGGAAGCCGAGTTCCAGAAGCTTATTGCGCAGGAGATCGCGGATATTGAGGATCCCGAGGGATTTGTCTGCGCTTACGACAGGAATCAGACTATGGTAAAGATGTCGCTGATATTCTCCGGGGAGGAAGAAGGCGTGTCCAATACCGGAGATATATTTACCGAGGAAGAGCTTGACTTTTCATCAGGAAAGAATATTGACGGACTGCCGATTTCCCAGTCTTATGTAAATTATATGGGCACGTGGGCTTATACGATCAAGTGTCCGGTGGAAAAAGACGGACGGGAGATTGCCGTGCTTTATATCGAATACGTGTATGATGCGCTTGACCGGTCGCTGCCGGATGGGTTCTACAACGGGCACGCCATGCTCTATATCATGGATACCAAGAGTGAACGTCTTGTCTTGAAGCCTAAGGGAATGGGCGAGCGGGATGCGGGGCATCTGAATCTGGAAGACTTTTACCGGGCCAACAATATCCTGGAAGAAGGACTCCGGGCAGAGGTTGCCGACTGTGTCAAGAACGGCGACAATATTTTGTTCTATCACGACATCCAGGGAAAAAGTGCTCTGAACTATATGTGGGCCGTGAACGAGGGGACGATCTACCTGATCGGATATGTGCCGATCGAGGCGATACAGCAGGAAGGGCGCACCGTAAATCAGAACATTTTTATCGTGATCATGATCATGCTGGTCGCATTTTTCCTTTGCTGTACACTGTATTACCTCAACGAGAGGCAGCAGGAAAAGCTTCGGAAAGAGCGGGAGGCTGAACGGGAGATCCACAACCAGCGTCTGGCGGAAGCGCTACAGGCTGCGCAGATTGCGAGCAACTCCAAGACCACCTTCCTGTCCAATATGTCGCATGATATCCGGACTCCGATGAATGCGGTCCTGGGATTTACTATGCTGCTTGCCAAGGATGCGGAAGATCCTGTAAAAGTAAGAGAGTATACGAAGAAGATCACTGCCTCAGGCCAGCACCTGCTCAGTCTTATCAATGATGTCCTTGATGTTTCCAAGATTGAGAGCGGGAAAGTGGTTCTTTCAGTTGAAGAATTTACCCTGAACGACCTGGTATCTTCCGTAGATGCGATCATACGTCCCATGGCACAGGAAAGAGCTCAGAGCTTTCACTTGGAAGTGACAGGCATCAGGCACGAATATTTGCTGGGGGATGAGACGAGGATCAATCAGATCCTGATCAACCTTCTCTCCAATTCTGTAAAATATACGCCCGTGGGCGGCAGTATCTGGTTTCGGATCATCGGCCTGAAACAGCGTTCGAGCCAGTATGAGCGCATCAGGATCGAGGTGGAAGACAACGGCTACGGGATGACGCCGGAATACCTGGAAACCATCTTCGATGCATTTACCAGGGCAGAGAACAGCACCACGAATAAAGTCCAGGGAACAGGTCTCGGTATGGCCATCACGAAAAATATTGTAGAACTCATGGGCGGGACGATCGACGTATCCAGTGAGGTGGATCAGGGAACGATCTTCAAGGTAGAACTGGAATTTCGTATACCGGAAGGCCTGGCTGACAGGCAGTTCTGGGAAAATTGCGGGATTTCCCGTATCCTGGTTGTGGACGGCGATGCGGAGACTGCCGAGAATATCCAGGCGCTGATGAAGGATACCGGGATTCATGTGGATACCGTCTTCAGTGAAGAGGAAGCTCTGCGGCAGATTCGGGAATCCTGCCCTGCAGAGGAGGACAGTGCGCAGAACGCGGAAACCAGCCTTGCGGAAGCTGCGGGTCCGCAGATTTCAGATAGTCATGCCGGCTATGATCTGCTCCTGCTGGACTGGAATGTGGCGGAGAGGGGCAGCATCCGTATTGCAAAACAGCTGCGGGAAATGCTTCCGCCAACGGTGCCGATTCTGCTTCTGGAATCTTACGAAGACGAAGGAATCGAGGAAGCATTCCAGATTGAGAATATGCAAATGCTCCCGAAGCCATTTTTTGTGTCGGCATTTAAAGAAAAGCTATTGGAAATGCAGAAAGGCGAAGTGGAAAAGACGATGTCGGACGACGCCGGAGATATGCCTCTGGAGGGACTCTGTTTCCTTGCTGCTGAAGACAATGAGATCAATGCGGAGATTTTGACGGAGATCCTCTCGATCGAAGGGGCAGGATGCGAAGTGGCTGAAAACGGTCAGGCGGCGGTAGAACGTTTTATGAATGCGGCGGAAGGCGAGTTTGACGCTATTCTTATGGACGTCCAGATGCCGGTGATGAACGGCTACGACGCGACCCGGGTAATTCGGGCGATGGATCGGGAAGACGCGAGGACAATTCCGATCATCGCGATGACAGCCAATGCATTTGCGGAAGATGAAAAGGAAGCTCTGGAGGCAGGTATGAATGTCCATCTGGCAAAACCCATAGACGTTGAACTGCTGAAGAAGGTCATAAAGCAATATATACAAAAGAAGTAATCACAAATGAACACGGAGCGTAGCTGCAGGAGGTCAATGCCTGAAGAAAGACCACCTTAAAACAGTGAAAAGCGATGTCAGGGAAGAATCCCGGAAGTAAATGATACTTACAATTGTCAGGGAGGGGACTTGAGAATGAAAGCAAATCATAAACTAAGAGAGGGAACCGCACTGTTTCTGGCAGGAATCACAATCCTTACTATGTCTGCCTGTGTGGGCAAAAAGGATATCGACAAAAATCTGATCAAAAATGAGAAAGAAGAAAAAAAGGTAGTAAACCTGTTCGGCCCTATGGAAAAATCAAAGCCAAATGCAAAGAATGCGGCGAGAAGTGCATTTGATAAGACGGTTTCCATGGCAGAAAAGGAATTGGGACTGACCGTTGAGTATAGGACCTATACGGCAGAAGACTACGAGGACAGGACTTATGATGAAGTGGGGCTTGACCGTGTCCGAAATAATATGGATGACCTGTATCTGCTGAATCCGGATACGATCCAGATATTGGGAGAGGAAGGCCATCTTCTGGATCTGTCTGATCTGGAATGTGTAAAGAATCTGAAAGATGTTGTAAAAACGGCAAATATGGTAGACGGCAAGCTGGTAGCCATTCCCCAGGAGGTTGTGGCTAATGGACTGTTTGTCAATAAAGATCTGTTTGACAAGTATAAGCTAGAACTTCCGGAGACCCCGGAAGACCTGCTGGAATGCTGCCGGGTATTCCAGGAAAATGGGATTGAGACCCCCATCGGAGCAAATCGCTGGTGGCTGGAAAACATTGTATTTGCTCAGGCATACGCGGATCTGTACAATGGGGGAAACACGGAGGCCGAGATAGAAGCTCTGAATAATGGGGAAAGCAAATACAGCGATTATATGCGTCCAGGCTTTGAATATCTGCAGAAATTGATCGACCTTGGATACATTGATGCAGAGAAGGCTTATGTATCTGAGGCGATTGATGGGGAAGGACCGGACTTCCTGGCACAGAAGACCCCGATCGTAATGGCATACTGGAGTGCGGCGAACAGCGGGACCTCTTACGGGAATCCTGATTTTGAAATGAAAGTGATCGGATTTCCAAGCAGCCGCGGCCCGATGCCGGTCGTGTCGATGACAGGATATGGGATTGGCGCAAACGCAGAGCATGTGGAAGATGCAAAGAAGGTTCTGGACATTGTCCTTTCCGATGAAGCGCTGCAGCTCTACTCGGAACATAACAAAGTGATCTCACCGTCCAAAAATGTGGAGGTTGAATGTATTGACGCGTTAAAGCCGCTGAATGACAGGCTTCAGGAGAATGTGTATGTACTTGGCTCCAATGCCGGAATGAAGGTGGAGCAGTGGGGAAATACCTGCCTGATCGTCCGAAAGCTCCTGGGAGGCGCTACTGTCGATGAATGCATGGCAGAGTTCGATAGGCTCCAGGAGGAATCTCTGAAGTAAAGACACTTGTAAATCTTGCATCCATGCGAAGCAATAAGCGGGGCTGCTTTGGCGGCTGCCGCGCGGGATTTGACATAGAAAGGATCACATGATGCCCAATATATATAAAGGAACCTTGGAGTTAATTGGAAATACCCCTCTTGTGGAAGTCATAAACATAGAAAAAAAGCTGGGCCTGGAGGCTGAAGTCCTGGTAAAGCTGGAATATTTCAATCCGGCAGGAAGTGTAAAGGACCGTGTGGCTAAAGCCATGATCGAGGATGCGGAGAAAAGGGGCATCTTAAAGCAAGGGTCCGTGCTCATAGAACCCACATCAGGAAATACAGGGATCGGCCTTGCGTCGATTGCGGCAGTCAAAGGCTACAGGATCATCCTGACCATGCCGGAGACTATGAGCATAGAGAGAAGAAATATCTTAAAAGCATATGGAGCGGAGCTGGTACTGACAGACGGTGCGCTGGGCATGCAAGGCGCCATCGACAAGGCGGAGGAGCTGGCAAAGGAGATCCCTGACAGCTTTATCCCGGGACAGTTTGTAAATCCGGCCAATTCCGCTGTACACAGAAAGACCACAGGTCCTGAGATCTGGAATGACACGGACGGAAAGATAGATTACTTTGTGGCAGGAGTAGGGACCGGCGGTACCCTGACGGGAACCGGCGAATATCTCAGATCACAGAACGAAAATATCAGGATCATTGCAGTGGAACCCGCAGACTCGCCGATGCTTTCCGAAGGAAAAGGCGGCGCCCATAAGATCCAGGGAATCGGCGCAGGATTTATCCCGGAGGTACTCAACACGGAAATCTATGACGAGATCATTACAGTTGAAAGCGATGATGCGTTCGAGGCAGCAAAGCTCCTGGCCAAAAACGAAGGGGTCCTGACGGGAATTTCTTCAGGCGCGGCGCTGCATGCAGCACTTCTGCTGGCGAAACGTCCGGAAAACAAAGGGAAGACCATTGTTGCGTTACTTCCTGATACGGCGGACCGCTATTATTCGACCCCGTTATTCGGATAAAAAATCATAGTGCTGTCTGGAATGTCTGTATTTTTTGTATAGTGAAATCTATCAGATATCGCATCATATACGGAATACAAATTTCATTCCCGGCAGCACTATTTTTTACTTCTGTTTTAAAATTTTATCGAGCATCTCTTTCGAGATGGTCTGGGAGGCGGCCTGGTTTTCAGCGGCTGCTTCTACCAGTTCTGTACGGAGAACCGGTATTTCCTTGGGGGCATCGATCGCAAGCTTCACCCAGTCTGTTCCCGTATCAACGATCGTCAATGTAATATTGTTATTAATAGTAAGGGACTGTCCTTTACGGCGTTGTAATATGAGCATGCTATGATTCCTCCTTTATCATGTCTCCAAGCACATGCCGGAATGTATATTCCGACTGATCCAGAATGATCTGCCTGGCCTGACGGGTCCGTGCATTGACAACGAGAGGCGCTTTCAGGTTAACAGTAGATTCTGCCACGGAATCACGCATGACACAGACTACATAATAGGAGAGATCCTCAGAAGCTTTTGCATCCAGTTCTCTCAAATCCTCGTCAGATAAAGAAGGAGAATAATCATCACGTATTCCAAAGGGATTCATCAGTATAAAAGAAAGAGTTTCATCCTCCAGACTCTGCAGAGAGATCAGGGAGTCGCTGTCTTCATGAAAAGGAATCGGAAGATATTCCGTATATGCTTCAAATCCAATCAGTCCATTTATAATATGAATGGCTTCATTTTTCTCATATGAAACTTGTCCAAAATATTTTGCATTAATATCCAATTATATCATACCTCCTGGTAAACGATGTAAAGCATAACAGCAGGCAGCAGATCTGCCTGGCGCGCAGACTGTCCTCTGCCTGCGCAGCCGCTGTTCTGAATAGTTAAAAATATAAGGGCTTTTTCAAGCCCTTACATCTACTGGTTCGTAATCCGGATTTGCACTCGGCGGTACATAGATCGGACCGCCTACATATTCAATCAATACCTCAGGACGCTGAGTAATGGACATTTCGATATTACCCGGAATAAATTCGAAATTACCGTTAGCTACCTTCAGATCAAAATTCAGCTTATCCATCTCATAATTAATCGTCAGATCGGGAGCTTCGTAGCTGATATCCACAGGAGCGGACGGAGTAAATCCAAGCTGAAACTCTCCGGTAGGCTGAGCAGTTCTCTGCTGCATGATCTGCCCGATCACATCCTGCCCAATGTCTGCTTTTAATAAAAGCTGACCTTCCTGCGCCAATTGAGCAGTGGCATTGTAAGCTGCCTGCTGTCCCTTCTGTGCTGCCTGCTTTACACTTGTCGTCGTAGTAGGCACGACAGAATTTCTTGCCTGAAATGAATCCAGCTTCAGTTTTACAGGACGGCTCTTGATAGACAGCCCGCCATCATTTTTATGAATTTCCAATTCAGCGCTGGAACGCGAATATTCCAGCCGGGCATTATTGATCTTCAACTCATATTGAATGGGAACTGTCGTAATCTGAATGAGTTGATTCATAAGTTTTCCTCCCTTCTCTCATATTTTTAACTAACTCATGTAATCAATAAACGAAGGCGTCAAAATATTATTTCCGACTTTTAATGAAGCATTATAAACATACTGAGCCCAGGAGAAATCCATGATCGCTTCCGCCATGTCTACATTTACTACATTTTCATAATCTTCCGCAAGCTGAATTTCATTATTCTCCAGTCTCTCCTTGGTGGTAGCCAAAAATTCTGTCTGAGTACCAAGGATCGTAACTTGTGAAAGAAGATCGTTACGTCCATCTTCAAACTTTGTTACAAGATCTTTATATTTGTCATAGTCAAAATCTTCTTTTTCCAGTTCATCTGCAACCATTCCGGCAAGAAGGATCATATTTTTGGGATCATTGTCCTTATCGACTCCGTATCCAACCAGATTGATTCCGGGAAGAGCCGTATTAAAAGCAGTAGCAGGATCTATTTTGTACGCGCCCTGGCCTCCTGCAGCATCGGTCACATCAAGCCCGAATCCCAGATCGACAAAATGCGTATCTTTGGATAATTCCTCCAGGGCCGCCTGGTTATTAGGATCCGATACATCTACGCCGCGGTACTTCAGCACCTGCTTGCCGTTAACTGTTTCCAGAGTAAAAGGAAGATTTTTGGCATCACTTCCGCCAAATACATATTCATCCCCATAAGTGGCATTCAGGGAAAGCAGCATGCTCTGCTGAGCGCCTCTCCATGCATCGGCATAGGTTTTCCTTGTTTCCTTGGAGCCATTGGTACCGTTCATTCCTTCAATTCCGTACTGCTTTGCCAGGACCAGCGCAATATTACTGATCTGCATTGCGGAATCTTCCTGTGCGTTCTGGTGTGACTGAATATCGTCTACCGTCTCCAGATAATCGTTATTCTTTGCGTATTTCCTCTCCAGTGAAGTAGCACGCAGCGCACTGGAAGGATCCTCAGCCGTACTCATATATTTCCGCCGAGTCATGACCCGGCTTCTCATCGTATCCAGATTCTTCATAGAAGTGGAAAGGTTTTTATTATAATTTCTTAAAATGGCATTGGTTGTAATCCTCATTTTAAACCTCCTCTTTATCTTCCGACTACGCCGGTTCCATTGATCAATTTGTCAAGCATCTCGTCCAGAGTCGTCATAAGCCTTGCGGCTGCACTGTAGGACTTATTATAATGCAGCAGGTTCATACCCTCTTCGTCAAGCTGTACGCCTGAGATACCGTCTCTGGAATTAGCAGTCTGGTTCAGGACAGTGATCTGATTATCCAGTGTTGTAGTCATGGATGAAAGATCAATACCAAGGGTTGATTCAATATTTGCAAAGCAGCTGTAGAATGTTCCTGTATAGAACCTTACGTCCATTCCCGGCTTTGTGACGCTGTCTGAAGAGAAAGCATATTCTTTAGAAAGCATATTGATCATGTTCTCAATATTTTCACTGGCCGTAGAACCAATCACCCCATCTACCATATTATTGGAATTGGTGATTCCATAAGAACCTTCCAGCCAGCCGGTCGCCACCTTGATATTCAGCGCCGTAAAGCCCTTTCCAGGTTCGATCTCTTCGAAAAGAGGACGATCTTCCTTGTTTTGAGAATAAACCGGTTTCAAAGTTTTTGGATCGCCGGTAAATTCAGCAGGAGTAGTTGTAGTAGTAGGATCATCCGTATAATATTTATCGTTTTCATCCTTATATACGGTAACGCCAGGATTTGCCGGATCCGTAAACTTAAAATACTCCTTGCCTGTGTTGTTATCTTTTACCTTTTCCTGCACAATAGCCGCATTCGCATTATTAAACTCTGTTGCGAACTTTTCAACCAGTGAATCAAGGACTTTTTCATAATATCCGATGCCTTTGAAGTCTGTGTCATCAAAATCGCCGGACTTGTTCAGGAAGTCAAGAGTCCCCTTCAGCGTGCCTTCGGTAAGCTTATCTGTAAAGTCATTTGTGAATCCATCTGCATCGGTAAGAGTCAGAGTAACCGGCTGCCCGGAGATATCTGTCCGGAACTGCCCATAACGTCCGTCATCGATCAGGTTATGGGTCACACCGTCTGAATCTGTAAAGGAAACCTTCATAACCTGCACGGAATAGCCTTCCCCGATATTCTTCTGCTTATAAGATACATTGATCGGGAGGTAGCTTCCAAGCTCATCTAACAGACGGTTCCTCTCATCCATCAGCTCCAGTGCAGGATTCCCAAGAATCTGGCTGTTTTTAATGTTGGTGTTCAGCTCGGCAATATTTTTCAAAGTTCCGTTCAGGTCTTTGATATCTGTAGACTGGAAATTCTCCTGTGCATCTGTACGGATATCCTGAAGAGAAACAGCCTTTTCACGGAGCAGATTCACGATGATCTGCATTCTGGAACGTACAACCGTATCATTTTCTTTTGTATATCCGTCAGGCTTGGATAACGTCTGAAGTGCATTGCTGAGATTGATAAAAGCATCACGGATACCGGATGTGGTACTCTCATCAAAAGAAACCTGCAGCTTCTCCAAACCTGCAGCATGTGCATCTGTTGTTCCAAGCTTGGCAATCTGAGAACGGTACTGAGCGTCCAGGAACGGATCGCGAAGCTGTGATATTCCCGTGATATCAACACCATAACCGACTCTTGCACTGTTAGATGAATTATAGATACTGCCGTTTCTCATGTTTAAACTGGCAATGTCAAGACGCTGTCTTGTATATCCCTCTGTATTAAGGTTTGCAATATTCTGTCCGGTAACGTCAATGGCGCGCTGGCTGGCTGCCATACCCAGCTGAGCGGTGGTGAGACCGGCAAATGTAGAACGAATCATAAAGTGGTTCCTCCTCCTAATTGTAATAAACGAATCAGTTCTCTAAACGGAACGGCTGGAAAAGTGCCGTGTGTTTTCTTTTTCATTCTTTTGCCCGGCTGCGGAATAGGTTGCCCTGCCGGACGAATCCCCGGCAAGATTCAACTCGATCGTCCGGAGATTGACTTCAATCGCATCTCTGATACTTCCGTTCAGAGTCTGTATGGTGCGGACCTGATGGTCCATCCTGTCAAAGAGAGGCTTTAGCATGGCTGCATCTGTATCCGGGATTTTTTCTAAAATCTGCCGGAACGTGCAGCCCTCTAATCCAAGACGCTTCTGCTCTGCTTCGCGCTTCTGTTCGAGTCCCCTCAGGCGCATGACCGCGGCCTGTTCCTTGTGCATATAATCTTCTATAATGGAAACACGGTTCTTTACGGCGGCATCAAGCTTATCTTGCTCTATTGGAATCAATGTGTCAAAAAATTCGATAAAATCTTTCATAAGATCAGCTAAAACTGAAAAATCACTCATACACGCAAATCCTCCTGCTATCATAATATAACTATACCTTATGAAACGGCCGTATGGCCATGATGTGATGCCCTTGGGTATAGTTCAGTGGAACGCCGGCAGAATATATGAGAAATCAACTTACACCTGCCGGCTTCTTATACCAAAAGAATCTTTGATGCAATGGCATATGCATCAATCTGATACGTATGCTCCGCAACCTTCTTCTTTAAATCCTGAACCTTCTCTGCAGATGCGGTATCTGACATCCCGGAAGATAACTGACGGGAAACCGACTCTGCAAAAGTATGCTCTTCAATTTGCCGTGGATTAGACTGTATGATCAAAGCATCAAAACTATGGCCGTCACTCGAGGCTGCAGAAGGAGCAGGATTTTCCTTGGTATGAACCCTTAGATCAGGATAGCTTTTCATTACATTATTTGTTGTTATTTTCATACTGGACTCCCTTTCTAAACTTTGCAGTCATTGTTTATTGTTGGGTTTATTTGTTTTACTTTATATTTTAATATCGGCATAACTTAGAAAATCATAACGAAAAAAAAGAGAATTAATTACAGCCTGTCCCGCAAAAAAGGGGATAAAAAAACAGATGTGAATAGGACACATCTGTTTTCAGACTCAGCTCAGTCAGCGCTGATCGGTTAAAGCTGGCTAACCTTTTAAATGATTCAGCAGGACGGAAGGGATATTATCGCAGGACGCCTGCGTGCATACCGCTCCCATATTGTAAGCTACCATGGGCATACCATATACGACGCAGGACTCTTTATCCTGTCCGATCGTGAATGCGCCCTTCTGACGCATCTGCAGCAATCCCTCCGCGCCGTCGCTGCCCATACCGGTCATGATGATGCCGACTTTTTTGATGGCGACATTCTTGGCGATCGAGTTAAAGAGGACATTTACTGACGGACAGTGTCCGCTGACCTTGGGACCAGGGTGGCACTGCACGATGTAATTATTTCCTGCCCTGACAACCTCCATCTGTTTTGCCCCGGGAGCAATGAGAGCCAGCCCGGGACGGATGACATCGCCGTTCTTCGCCTCGCGGACCTCCATGCTGCAGATCCGGTTCAGACGCTGTGCGTACATGTCTGTAAATCCCTCCGGCATATGCTGCGTGATCACGATGCCGGGAATACTTGCCGGAAGCTTCTGAAGGACGGCAAGCGTGGCTTCCGTTCCGCCCGTGGAAGCCCCCAGCCCGATGATAGTGGAATCCAGGACAGTGCGTGGGATAGGCGGGAAGGGCATAGGTTTGGCAGGCATATTCTGAGCGGTTACTGCACTGCCGGTGTTCTGCCGGGCTGCCACACGTACCCTTGCCTTGGACGCAGCCCGAACCTTAAGCGTCAGGCCGGCGAAAAATGTATCTTTTGAATTTTTGGTACTCATATCCGGTTTGCGGACAAAATCTACAGCGCCCGCGGACAGCGCATCAAATACACTCAGATTTAAAGAAGATACAAGAATGACCGGAATCGGATTCTTCGGAAGAAGCTGTTTGAGAAATTCAATTCCGTTCAGTCCGGGCATCTCTACATCCAGAGTCAGCACATCCGGTTTCAGCCTGGGAATCTTCTGACCTGCGTCAAACGCATTGATCGCATAGCCTACGACTTCAATGCCGGGCTGAGAGGAAAGATGCTGTATGATCATCTGTCGGAACAGAGACGAATCGTCCACAACCAGCACTTTGATTGAATTATTCATAAAAAATCATTCCTTTCTTGCGGCTAAAAACCGCATCCTGTTACGGAGTTTTTGACGATACCTTACGGTAAGTCGCTGGTTTGAGATAATTATAAGGCGTCGTGGCTTTGTTCAGTCCCTCTGAATGCCCGATCAGAAGATAGCCGCCGTCATTGGTCGCGTCAAAAAATCTCCTGACGAGCGCTTCCTTTGTCTCCTGGTCAAAATAGATCATTACATTTCTGCAGAAAATAACGTCGAATTTTAAACGGAACTTAATCGGATCCATCAGATTGAATGTGCGGAAGATGACATTGTTCCGAAGATCCTGTGTCACATGATACGTACCGGGGGCTTCTCCGGGACGGAAGTATTTCTTCTTCCAGGCCGGGGACAATTCTTTGAGAGAATCTTCGTCATAGACAGCATTCACTGCACTGCGCAGTACATTCTGAGAAATATCTGTGGCAAGCACCCTGGTATCCCAGCCGGGCTTATTTGCAAAATATTCCTTCAGGATGATGGAAATTGTATAAGGCTCCTCACCAGAGGAACAGCCGGCGCTCCATATACTGAGCACCTTGTCCTTCTTTGTCTGCTCCAGATAAGGAAGGATAGTCTCCGAAAATAGTTTGAAATGCGCCTCTTCACGCATAAAATAAGTATAGTTGGTTGTAAGCTTATTCAACATCAGCTCCCGGTCTTCCGGCTTGCCCTTATTGATCAGATACTCTACATAATCTTCGAACGAGTTGAAGCCCATGGAAACGATCGTGTTGGAAAGACGCCCTGTGATGAGCTGCCGTTTCTTTGATAAATCGATGCCATAATTTTGATGTACGAATTTTACAAGACGCTGAAATTCCTTGTCATTTATCGTTAACATGTTTCTTGCTCCTTTTGCTTTTTAAATGCGGTTAAATGTTACATTCACAGTCAGATGAAAATAGCCGCCCGTTTCGTCAGGCGCAGCTTGTAAAACTGATTTGCAAATTTGAGGCTGTGAATAGTAACGTATACATAATTCACACTGATTGCCGGCATCTGCCATGCAATCAGTGTGGACAAATTAATATGCCTCAATCAGTTTTTCACAATCCAGGAAAAGGATCACGGAATTATTTCCTGAGGATACCATACCGCGGATCAGCTCCTGCTGGTTTTCTACCGGAACAGGGGAGATCAGGCTCTGATCAACATCCATGACCTGCTGAACGGCATCTACCAGGATACCGATCTTAACATCATTGATATCAAGAATGATGATACAGGTCGTACTGGTATATTCGATGGGAAGCTTACCCATGCGGAGACGGATGTCTATGATCGGGATGATCTCACCTCTCATGCTGATGATGCCCTTTAAATAGTCTGGGACAAGAGGGAGCATGGTGATGGAATGATCCGTGATGATCTCGATCACGTAATTGGTACTGACACCGATGTTCAGTCCGTCACAGGTAAATGTTAAAAATCTCTCTGTGGAAGCCGGAGCCTCATTCTCCGGAATGCCGACTTGTGTGTTCTTCTGTGTATCTGCTGACATAAAATTATTCCTCCGGTTCCTATATTTTAATATTGAGTATGATATGCTGCATATAAGTTACCAATATCCAGGATCAGGCTGATATTGCCGTCACCGAGGAGCGTACAGCCGCCGATTCCTGAATTTTTGATATTGAAACTATTCAAATAGGAAGGAAGCGGTTTTACAACTACCTGCTGCTCGCCGAGCAGTTCGTCTACAAACAGGCAGAAGGACTTATCGGCGGATTCTACCCAGATCAGGATACCGTCTTCAATATTAGTCTTCTCGGTTTCGATATTGTATAACTCATGTACACGGATGATCGGATAAAATTCACCCAGACATTTTACAATCTCATTGCCGCCTGCATCAAGGATAACCTCTTCTCTCTGAATCTTGAGAGACTGGCGGATATTTGCGATCGGAATGGTAAACAGGGACTTCCCAACGGAAATCTCCATGCCGTCCGTGATCGCCATAGTAAGAGGAATCTTCAGCGTAGTAACACTTCCCTGCCCAAATTCACTGGAGATAGAAATGGTACCTCCTACGGATTCTACATTTTTCTTTACCACGTCCATGCCGACGCCCCGCCCGGAGAACTCGGTCACTTCCTCGTTAGTGGAAAAGCCGGGGAGCATCAGAAGGGAAAGGATCTCCTTCTTGGAATACTCGCTGGCAGGCTTGGTGAGGATGCCGTTGCGTTCCGCCTTTGCCAGGATCTTTTCTGTATCCATCCCTCGTCCGTCATCGGTAATGGTAATGATGACTTCGCTTCCGGTATGGCTGGCAGCCAGGATGACCTCGCCCTGAGGATCCTTTCCTGCGGCAATACGCTCTTCGCGGGTCTCCTCAATCCCGTGGTCTACGGAATTACGGACAATATGCATGATCGGGTCGCTGATGCTGTCCACGATTGTCTTATCAACTTCGGTGTTCTCACCTACCAGGGTAAGCCTTACGTCCTTGTTCAGCTTCTTCTTCATATCCCGGACAACACGGTTCATCTTCTGGAAGGTGCCGGAAACGGGAACCATTCGAAGAGACATTGCAATATCCTGCAGGTCGTCGGTCAGCTTCCGCAGCTGACGCGCAGACTTCATAAAGTTATCCAGCTTCAGGTTCTGCAGATCCGGAGAAGAAGTGACCATGGATTCCGTGATCACGATCTCGCCTACAACCGCTACCAGGCTGTCAAGCTTGGAAAGGTTGACGCTGATGAGACTCTGCTTCACCGGAGCGCTGTGCGTAGATGCAGCAGCCGGAGCCGGGGCGTTCTTCTGTACACTTTCTGCGGGAGCGGAAGCCGGAGCGGCCTCGACGATCTGCTGAGCAGCCGGAGCCGGAGCTTCCTGTCTGGGAGCTTCCGCCTTTGCATGAATATTTTCAATGACCTCATAGGCCTGGATGCTGTTCTGCTCCTTCAGGATACCGACCGCGCTGTCTACATCTTCCTGAGAAGAAAGGGCTACAAAGAATCCGTTGTCTATGATGGACTCCGCCGTGTCGCTGTTGGTCTCCACATCAGAAGGATAATACTCGAACTGCATGTCGATCTCCTTCAGGGCGGTAATGATCATAAAGGCACGGAGGTTCTCCATGCCGGAGCCCTCTTCGAAGTGGATCTTTATAAAATAAGGAAGCTTGCTGTCAGGGCATCCCGCCAGTTCCTGGTTGATCGCAGCAATGGCCTCTTTATCAGCGGGCGGCGCAGTGGGAACGGACGCTGCTTCCGCAGGTGCGTCATCAGAAGACTTCTCACCGGAAGAACTGATTTTTTCCAAAAAACTATTAATACTTTTAATGATTGAGTCGATATTAGTGCTAAGGGGCTCATCGTTTTCGATTTTTTCAACTTCGCCGCGAAGAGCATCCGTTGACTGGAACATCAGATTGAACAAGTCATTCTTGTGCGATTCATCCAGGGAATCCATTCCGTTTTCTCGGATATAGAAGAAAAGATCTTCTATATGATGAGCAATCTCCATCAACGTGGAGAATTCCATCATGGCAGATGAGCCTTTGATCGTATGCATAATACGGAAGATCTCATTTACATCATTTGTCGTGAAATCCGAGTTCTTCTCTGCTTCTATCAAGAGTTCGTCCAGTTGTTCCATAAGAGTGTTTGTCTCATAGAGATACATTTCAAGCATGTTATCCATAATCTTAGTACCGCCTTATCTAATATAATGTGATGTTTTATACTACAAAAATTACATTTATTAATATATATCGTCAGACTTGCGGGAAACGATAAGAGTAAATTGCAAAGCAGGTGAAAAAATGTCAAATATTTTGAAAGTAACGACTCCTGTCGTAGGGTATGACAATAACGCGGTCAACAATAAACAGACCCCGACCCAGCAGACGCAGGACTTAAGCATCAAGAACCAGGTGGATACCAACCGGGTAGTCCGGGCTGATGGCAGGACAGATTCGGACGGTCAGCAGGGGAAAGGGATCTCTTATGAATCCAATTTTGGTAATTTTGTCCAGTCTCTGAGGGAGCTTCCCAATCTGCAGGAGGTCATGACGCGGATGCTGTACGGCGGGATGGCCAATATGGTGGAATCAGGGATCGGCAAAGGAACTGCCGCTGACATCCAGGCGCTGCTCCAGATGCTGGAGATGACTCCGGAAGAGCTGAACGGATTTCTGAAGGATGCCATGGCAGGGGCGAACCGGCTGCAGGGGCCGTTATTTGATGTGCTGCGGCAGATCATGGATGAAGCAAATTCCGTAGAATTAAAAGCAGGCATCCTGGATATGCTCCGCAGATATAATGATATGTCATCAGGCAAGCACCTTCAGCAGACCATCGAGGACCTTCTGGAGCAGATCGGAGCCCGTATGTTCCGGAACAACCGGCAGGAACTTCAGCTCCTTGCGTCAAGGCTGCGGCCGTACAGCATGGAAGGCAGCGCGTCAAATGTGCAGCTTCTGAAGGACCAGATCATCCCTTATCTGGGCAGCTATATTTCCCAGACAAAGGACCTGGGAAAGATCCGGGATCTGATCAGCCTTCTGGCCCTCAACACCTCCAGGCTGGAAAACGGCAGTGTGGACAAGATAGCCCAGGCGTTCCAGCGCCTGATGGATTTTCCGTCTTTCCAGAAGCATTTTCAGGGGATGACCGGAGGACAGTTCCGGGATATGCTGCTGAATGTAGATTATGACAAGGCTGCAGGAAAGATGGACTGGAGCGATAAGCTCCTCAGCATCATGCAGGCAGGCGTGAGGGGAGATGCAGGACTGGAGAGCAAGGAAGATTTTGTCAATATGATGCGCAGCATATTGATCAATGAAAGCGTATACATGCCGGTCATGCATGTGATGCTCCCGGTGATCCTGAACGGCGTGCCTATGTATTCGGAGATCTGGGTGGATCCGGATGAGGAGTCCGGCAATCCGGGTTCGAAAGAACGGGGAATAAAATTACTTATAAAATTTGATTTAAAAGATGTTGGCTTTTTCGATATGATGATGTATTATGAGAAGGGGAAGATGGATATGCTGATTCATTATCCGGAAGAGCTGGCAGGACATGAAAGCGACATCCGTGACAATATCCGTAAGATCATGAGCAGGAACAACCTGGAGGTTGAGTATCTTGCCGTGGAGCAGGGCCAGGTTCCGATCAAGGTATCTGCTGCATTCCCGAAGATATTTGAAAGGAGAAATGCGGTCAATGTCACAATATGACGATATCATGAATAAAAAAGCAGTAGCTTTGAGGTATGATGAGAACAGAGACGTTGCGCCGGTCATTGTAGCTTCCGGTCTGGGCTATATGGCGGAGAAGATCGTAGAGATGGCCAACGAAAACGGAGTTCCGGTCTATGAGGACAATTCTCTGGCAACGGTGCTCACACAGCTGGATCTGGGTACAGCGATCCCGGAGGAGCTGTATCAGGCGATCGTTGACATCTATACCTACTTTTTAAAATATACTCCAAAGCATACCATGGCGGGAGAGGCTTCCGTGGAAGTGAAGGAAGTAAAGAAAGAGGAAGAAGAAAATAAAGAAGAGGGCGCTTCCTGATGGAAGGCCCTCTTTTTTTATTTTTAAAGCGGCGGGCGGTAAGCGAATGCTGCCCTGGTTCAGGATTCCTTTGCCTTCATCTGCAGAACCTCTGTCTGGAAGACATAGTTGCGGATCCGCGCCTCAGACTGCGAGTTCAGATCGATATATTCACATCCGTATCCATAACGGCCTTCTTTACGGACCGGCCGGAGCTTACGGATCCGGGCCTTGACCAGCAGCGGGTTTCTGGAATCAAAAAGGACTACTGACAGCGTATCTCCTGGTTTATACTTCTGATCAGAGACGAATAAAAAGCCGCCGCAGCCGATATCCTTGATGGTGACCATAGCTTCTTTTGAATCGTTGTCAAAATAAACGGAAGTGCGGAATGAGACATACACCCGGAAGTTTTTTCTGACCTCCTGAATGTCGTCGGTTACGCCGCGGACAACATAGTATTCCTTTTCAGCGGATGCATTAAAGCTGCCCCCCTGTACATTGGTCTCGCTTCCGTCCGTCCTGCCGTCCTGCAGGCGGCACGTCTCTGAATCTTTTGAGAGCGTATAGATAAATGCTCTGTAATCATACTGCCTGCCGTCCGGCATTAAAAAGATACGTTCCGGCAGATCTTCCGGCTTTTCAGAAAAAATGAGGCAGACGGTGTCCGGGCTTTCGCAGCAGTACCGGACGGAGGACAAAAAACTGCAGTCCATAAGAAACAGAGAGCCACTTTGTGTATCTTGCAGTGAAGTGATTGATATCATGGATACGACCTCCTCATTCCATACCGAAAGCGCATCCGGGTAAATTTTCGGAATGCGCCAAAACTTAATTTACAAAGGAACTGTTAAAAATATAAAGGCAGACTGCACTTTTACCCGTTATTAAACATGCACTACCAGATCCGCTTCAGCTGTTGCTTGAATACAAACTGACGGATATCCCTCTCGGCACTCTTGGTCAGATCAATAAACTGACAGCCATAGACATGCCGCTTTTTGATCATCTGCTGTTCCCGCAGGATGACAGCTTTTATCTCGTATTCCTTTTTCAGGAAACAATAGCGGAACTCAATCTCCTCATCCACCTCCAGGGGCATCTCTGTATAAAGCATGATGCCGCCCACGCTGATATTATGTATGGTTCCCGTAAAATGTCCGTGTACTACAGACGAAAATTCCAGATCCTTCTCCAGCTTTACCCGCAGATCCTTCTGCCGCTGGATCGTCTCGCGGATCTCCAGGATCTCGCATTGGGCCATCCACGGTTCCAGTACCCAGGGATCCGTATTTTTATGAACCGACAGGCTGCTGTATGTTTTGATACAGCCCATCTGGCTGTCAAAAAAGTCCACCTCCAGCTTATCTGTATCAGGACCAAGCTTGCTGTCATCGTCAAAATGCAGTGTGATCCGGTCCTCCACGCTCATCACTCTGGCCTTCACCAGAAGCTCTCCGGATGTATCATAAACCATGCATGTACTGCAATCCTTTAAAATCATGGTCTGAAAGACCTCCCTTCCTTTTCTGAAATGTACTCCTGAGCGTACTAAAAATATTCATAATAAACTAGAATAATCTTAACATACAAAAGGTGGGTTGTAAACTGAGAAGTGAGAAAGAATCCGGCCTGTTTAAAGTTCACGTTACTGTTCACACCCTGGCCGGGTGCTCACAGCAACGGCATCCAGCCCATTGAAAAGTCGCCTGCTGGCGAGGGGCCGGATGCCCGCCCCATCACTGAATTGGCCGGATGCCGTGCAGCAAGTGCACGACACCGTGTGAACAGTAACAAGTTCACGTTAATGTTCACACCCTGACCGGGTGCTCACAGCAACGGCATCCAGTCCATTGAAAAGTCGCCTGTCAGCGAGGGGCTGGATATTATGGCAAATGTTAGTTTATTGGCCGGACGCCGTGCAGCAGGGTGCACGACGCCGTGTGAACTGTAACTGAACAGTAACGTCGCCGTGTGACCTGCAACATGATAATTGCAATAAAAATAGAAATATGCTAAGATATCAGATATAAAATAACCGGTTCAGGCAATAGAGGCATTGGCCGGCTGCTGTTATATGTTTATTTAAATAGAGTCAAAAAAGTTTTTATCAATCATTGAGATGAGGAAAAGCAGATTATGGAAAAGAGATATACGGTCGCAGTTGCGGGAACAGGATATGTCGGATTATCTATGGCAGTATTGCTCTCCCAGCATCATACGGTCTATGCAGTGGATATCCTCCCTGAAAAAGTGGAGATGATCAACCAGCGCAGATCACCGATCCGGGATGAGTACATCGAAAAATATTTTGCAGAAAAGAAGCTGGATCTGACTGCGACCCTGGATGCCGAAGAGGCATACAGAAATGCGGACTTTGTTGTGATCGCGGCGCCGACGAACTATGACAGCCGGAAGAATTTTTTTAATACATCCGTTGTAGAGTCTGTGGTCAAGCAAGTTATGGAATATAATCCGGCTGCGGTCATAGTGATCAAATCTACGGTTCCCGTAGGCTATACGGAGAGCATCCGAAAGAAGACCGGCAGCAGGAATATTCTATTCAGTCCGGAATTTTTAAGGGAAAGCAAGGCGCTTTATGACAACCTGTATCCCAGCAGGATCATCATCGGTACGGATACGGCGGATGAACGTCTGACGGAATCTGCCCGGATATTTGCACAGCTGCTTCAGGAAGGCGCGGTCAAAGAAAACATTGACACACTGTTCATGGGATTTACGGAAGCGGAAGCCGTAAAGCTGTTCGCGAATACCTATCTGGCGCTCCGCATCAGTTACTTTAATGAACTAGATACGTATGCAGAGATGAAGGGGCTGGACACCCGTCAGATCATCCATGGCGTCTGTCTGGACCCGCGTATCGGCACACATTATAACAACCCGTCTTTTGGCTACGGCGGATATTGCCTGCCCAAGGATACCAAGCAGCTTCTGGCAAATTATGCAGATGTGCCGGAAAATCTGATCGGAGCGATCGTAGAAAGCAACAGGACAAGAAAAGATTTTATTGCAGACCGCGTGCTGAGAAAGGCGGGATATTATAGTTACGCAGAAGATAACCAGTTCAGCCAGTATATGGAAAAAGATGCTACGGTGGGAGTATACCGGCTGACAATGAAGACCAATTCTGATAACTTCCGCCAGAGCAGCATCCAGGGGATCATGAAGCGGATCAAAGCCAAGGGGGCTGCAGTCATCATTTATGAGCCGGCGCTGCAGGACGGCGGAACGTTTTTCGGATCGCCAGTGACCCATGACCTCAAAAAATTCAAAGAGCAGAGCCAGGTCATTATAGCCAATCGCTATGACGATTCGCTGGAGGACGTGAAAGAGAAAGTATATACACGCGATATCTTTCGGTGTGATTAGTGCATTGTATCATTCCGCAGCCTTGCAGTCTGATAATTCATTCTGCGTTATTTCGCTGAAAGTGAATGGGACACTACAGTTAGAAGGGAGTGTGCGGATGTTACTATTCACAGTCATTTTACTCACATGCGCAAAAACAGCCAGCAAAGCTGTCTGCCGATGCTGCGCATCTTGATTTTTTGCTTATGTGTGTGAAATGACTGATTCCAGTCAGATAAAAACTGTCAATCAGCTTCTTACAAGCTTCGCTTGACGAATCTGACATCCATTTTTTATCTGACTGTGAATAGTAACGTGCGGATTAAAATATGAAATATTTACGATTGACACCGGGATATCGGACTGCGCTTGCCGACGGGGCGCTGGTTCCGGATTCTCCGAAGCATATGGCTACAGAAGAATTATACAGGGCATTTCCAGGAAGCTGGATCCGGCTGTGCGAAAAAGGATATGTATTTGCTCCGGCAGTTTTTTCGCTGGAGAGAAATCCTCTGTATATATACAGCTATGCATACCAGCCGGAGGAAAATTGGGCGGTCTATACACAGAATCTGACTCCGCAGAGCTACGGGCGGGAGGAGTATGTCTTTGACCGGGAATGCTGGTTCCGCGTCTGCGTCAGAAGAGAAGACGGGGAAGATATGACTTCTGAGGATTTCGGAAGATCCGGTGAATTGATAGAGTTTTTTGAGGCCCGGGGCATGGCGGCTGTACGAAATAAACCCTGGTTTGAACAGGAGATCGCAGAAACTGCGGCTTCCATCAGGCGGGAAGACCATCCACATACCATGAAGCTGTGCCTGCTGACAGATACCCATTATACGGTCAACGGAACCTGGGAAGATACGGTGCATAATATCCGGAGCATGACAGCGCGCATCAGGTACGATGCGATCGTGCATATGGGAGACCTCACGGACGGCATGCTTCCGAAAAGCCTGACGAGAAAATATGTGGAAAATATGATACGTGATCTGGAGGACTGCGGAGTACCACTCTATATCGTGCCGGGCAATCACGACAGCAATTATTTCAGAAACCGGCGGAATGCTTTTTCAACCGAAGAAATGAAAAGACTTTACCGTTTATATGGAGATGAACCCAATAACGGGTTGGATTATTTTATCGATGTACCGGAATTTTCACTTCGGATGGTTTTTCTCTCTTCTTTTGACGATACGGCGCCCATACGCTATGGGTACACAGACGGACAGCTCCGGTGGTTGGAAGAAGTGCTGATATCTTCGATTCCTGGTACAAAGTTTCTTATTTTCTCTCATGATGCGCCTTTGGCAAAGCTGGATTACTGGAGCTTCCATGTCAGGAACGGGGAGGCGCTGCTGGATATCCTGGAAAAGTACAATGCATCAGATGCCTGCCAGATCGCAGGATTTTTCTATGGGCATACCCATGCGGATCATATATTTGAAGAATGCAGCTTTCCGGTGATCTCGACAGGCTGCGCCAAGCTGGAATATTTTACGGACAAAAAGCCGCAGGGAGCGTTTGCATGGCCGCGGGAAGCGGATACTGTGACTCAGGATCTCTGGGACAGTGTGCTCATCGATTTTGAGAACCAGAGGCTGAAGCTGATCCGGTTCGGCGCCGGAGCTGACAGAGAAGTCTCTTTTGCAAAAAAGAAAAGTATTTATAAAGATACGGCAGTCATGCAGCGTAAAAGCCGTATCATGAAATTATGGGCCCACAGAGGCGCAAGCGGGCATGCGCCGGAGAATACGCTGCCTGCTTTTGAACTGGCTCATGCGCTCGGAGCGGATGGGATCGAGCTGGATGTGCAGCTGACCAGGGACGGAGTGCCGGTGGTCATCCATGATGAAAAGATCGACAGGGTAAGCGACGGCACCGGATACGTGAAGGATTATACGCTGAAAGAATTAAAAACATTTAATATGAATAAAAGCTTTCCGGCCTATGGCAGGGTTGCCATACCGACCCTGGCAGAAGTATATGACCTGGTCAGAAACACAGACCTGGCGGTCAACCTGGAATTGAAGAACAGCACGGTCTTTTATGAAGGGCTGGAGGAAAAGGTGCTTCGGCTGGCGGAGGAAAAAGGTTTGGCAGACAGGATCATTTATTCGTCTTTTAACCATTATTCCATGAGAAGGATCAAGCGCCTCCTGCCAACGGCCAGGACAGCGTTCCTCTACTGTGACGGGATTCTTGATATCGCGGAATATGCGGAGAAATATGGAGCCTTTGCGGTGCATCCATCGGTTGGGTGTATGAAATATCCGGGAGTGGATGTGGTAAAGGACTGCCATGCCAAGGGGATCCGGGTGCATGTCTGGACGGTGAATGAGGAAGTTGATTTTGAGCGGATGCGGGAGCTGGGAGCGGATGCGGTGATCACGAATTATGTGGAGAGAGGGATGTGAGAGATCCGGAAATCTCTGTATTTTGAAGAGGAGAATTCAGCTGTTATGGAAATAAAGAAAAAGCTTCCTGTCGGGATTGAGTTTTTTGAAGAGCTTATGACAGAGAATTTTTACTATGTAGATAAAACAGGGTTTATCCGTGACTTGATCAATACCAGAGGAAGCGTTAATTTATTTACAAGGCCGCGGCGTTTTGGAAAAAGTTTAAACATGGATATGCTGAGAGCTTTTTTTGAAATTGGTGCTGACCCGGCATTGTTTGAAGGTTTAGAAATATCAAAAGAGACGGCGCTTTGTGAACAGTATATGGGAAAATATCCGGTTATTTCGATTAGCCTGAAAGATGTTGAAGGAACAGATTTCCAGATGGCATGTGATATGCTGGGGATTGAGATCAGCGAAGAAGCCGGGCGGTTTGCTTTCCTTTTGGAAAGCGATAAGCTGGTACCGGCAGAAAAGAAGAAGCTGGATCGATTAATAGAGGGAGATTTTGAAAAAGCCGCCTATCTCCATAGCAGTTTGAAGCTGTTAACGCAATTACTTTTTAAACATTATGGAGTCCCTGTAATTGTTTTAATAGATGAGTATGATGTTCCTCTGGATAAGGCCTGGCAGAATGGTTACTATTCTGATATGGTAAAACTTATACGCTCTTTGTTAAGCCGGGCGCTTAAAACAAATAAAAACTTATACTTTGCCGTCATCACAGGATGCCTGCGGATTGCAAAGGAAAGCATTTTTACAGGACTGAATCATTTTAAAGTGCGGACTATTTCTGACATCGAATGTTCAGAATATTTTGGATTTACAGATGACGAGGTAAAAAAAATGCTGGAGTATTATGGGGCTGCAAACCGGTTTCCAGATATAAAAGAATGGTATGACGGATATCATTTTGGATCTGCAGATGTTTATTGCCCCTGGGATGTGATCAACCAGTGTGATAAGCTTAGAGTAGAAAAAGATGCCAGGATGGAACCGTATTGGGAAAACAGCAGCAGTAATTCTATCGTTCAAGATATATTAGAGGATGCAACAGAAACGACAAAAACAGAAATTGAAGCTTTGATTTCAGGAGAGTATGTAGAAAAGAGTCTGCTTCCTGAACTGACATATACAGATTTTAGCAGTAAGGACAGGGAGATACGCCAGACATACTTGTGGAGCGTTCTTTTTGCCACGGGATATCTGACTGATATCGGAGAAACCAGCAGCGGATGCCATAGGCTGGCCATTCCAAATAAAGAAGTTCTTGGGATTTACGAAAAAAAAATCAGTTCATGGTTCAAGACAAAAGTGATAAGTGATACGGAAAACTGGGAAAAATTCTGCGGAGCTATCAAGATGGGAAAGGCAGAGACAGTACAGGTTATTTTTAATAGGTTCTTGAATAGTTCTATTAGTATCAGAGATACTTTTGTCAGAAAAGAAATGAAAGAAAATTTTTACCATGGCATGTTGTTAGGATTACTAAGAGCAGAAGGAGGCTGGATCGTACAGTCGAACGCAGAGTCCGGCATAGGATATACGGACATTAAACTTACAATTCCTGAGGTAAATGCTGGATGTGTTATAGAGGTGAAGTATGCTGAAGGCGGAAACTTCGATACAGCATGCAGAGAAGCTATGAAACAGATCGAGGAAAACAGATATGCAGCTGCGTTTAAGCAGGAGGGGATGAAGCAGGTTCATAAATATGGGATTGCCTGTTATAAAAAAAGCTGTAAAGTAGCATATTCTTTGGAATCGTTTATCAATCACTGACCGGAAGCCTTGCAGTAAAGTGCAGGGCGCCCGGAATGGAAACTGAGATATTGCTTAAAAATCTACGATAGACTGCCGAAATATAAAGTATATATATCATATTAAATAATGGACAGATTCATATCAAGGTATCATTCAGCTTATAAAGGCAGGCATAGTTACAGGTCACACCTTGACCAGGCGTGCCCTGTAACTCAGGCCGCCATTTAAAATTGCCTTCGGCAATGGGCGGCCTGAATACCAGCTTTTATGTGCATCCTCCCGACCAATCAGCGTGGTGATTGGTCGGGGTGTGACATGTAACCAGGCATACTGGTATAACAGGAAGGAAAACAATCAAATGAAAAAAGTGATTACGTATGGGACATATGACCTGTTCCATGAGGGACATTATAATCTGCTTAAAAGGGCGAAAGCATTAGGGGATCATCTGATCGTGGGGGTGACTACGGAATATTATGACCTGCAGAGAGGAAAGCTCAATGTCATGGACTCTGTTCTCAAAAGAGTAGAGAATGTCAGGAAAACCGGACTGGCGGACGAGATCATAATTGAGGATCATGAAGGGCAGAAGCCGGAGGATATCCAGAAAATGGGTGTGGATATCTTTGCAATCGGCTCGGACTGGGTGGGAGCATTTGATTACCTGAAGGAATTTTGCCAGGTGATATATCTGGACCGAACGCCGGATATCTCCTCATCCAAACTCAGGGAAAACAGATACCCGATTGTTCAGCTTGGCGTGGTAGGCTCCGGGCGGATCGCTCCCCGATTTCTGGCGGAGGCAAAATTTGTCAGCGGTATCAATGCGCGTGCAGTATATAATCCAAAAGAAGATAGTGCCCGGGAATTTGGGAAAAAGCATGAACTGGAATCTTATTTCGGGGATTTTCAGGAGTTCCTGGAAAATGTAGACGCCATTTACATCGCATCTCCTCACGAGACTCATTATGATTACGCGAAGCAGGCAATTGAAATGGGGAGGCATGTGCTCTGTGAGAAACCTCTGACATTTACCGTAAAGAGGGCGGAATATCTTTATGCGCTTGCAGAGGAAAAGGGCGTGATCCTGATGGAAGGGATCAAAACTGCCTATTGTCCTGGGTTTATGCAGATGATGAATATCGCCAGAAGCGGCATGATCGGCGAGGTGCGGGATATCGAGGCATGCTTTTCCAGAATCACTCCGCCGGGGTTACGGGAAATGGAGGATCAGAAGTATGGCGGAGCATTTCTGGAATTTGGCAGTTATACGCTGTTGCCGATTTTTAAACTTCTGGGATGCAATTATGAAAATGTAGAATTTGACGGCATTTACGCGGAAAACGGAGTGGACCTGTATTCCAAGATTCATTTTCAGTTTAAGAACGCTCTGGCTATGTCAAAGACCGGAATCGGGGTAAAGTCGGAGGGGCAGCTTGTCATTGCAGGGACGAAGGGTTATATTCTGGCAGAATCGCCCTGGTGGCTGACGAAATCCTTTGAGGTGCGGTTTGAAGATCCTACAAGGATCGAAAAATATTCCCCCAAATTTTTGGGGGACGGGCTGCGGTATGAGATCGCAGACTTTGTATCAAAGATCAACGGGAATGAAAAGATGTCGCACTGCCTGACAAGAGAAGAATCTGTTGCCATGGCAGGGGTCGTGGAACGGTTTATGGAGGAGCGGAAGCAGGGGCGCAGAGGAAAATACTGACATTGGAAATGCGGATAGAAGGCTAAAGAAATAAATAAATGTGCCGATACTATATAGAGATTATGTGGGTTTTGCAGACTGAATGTTAATATCTGTAGAGTATCTTTAATAAAAGAACAGTTTCAGCGAGACAGGCGGACTTCGTCAGATAAGACTGCAATCAAAGGAGCATATACAGGATGAGAAGGAAAATCAAAAAAGAAATCAAAGGTATGATTCAGACAATGTCAGAGGCTCATGAGCATGTGCGCTTTTTATTAGAGAATAAGCACATTGCAGAAGCGAACGACCTGTTGTCACAGTGTCAGGATTGTGCAGCCCATATCGGGGAGTCTATTGAAAAAAGCGAAGGTATGGACACAAAGGCGGTTTCTTATCTGGAGACCTATTGCGAGCACCTTTATACGATGAGCAGGACGATCGACAGGAAAAAGCTTTCCGGTATCAAGCGCCAGTTAGACGGCTGCCTGAGACAGACAGAATATGAGATTGATGAAGTGATCCCTCTTGATAAGCTCAAGATTGCATTTATGCCTTACAAAGCTTCTATGTGGGACTGCATGGAGAGTGTATGGGAAGCGGCAGACGCGGATGAAGAGTGTGACGCATATGTTGTTCCGATACCATATTATGAAAGAAATGATAAAGGCGGAGCGGAGAAGCTCTGTTATGAGGGAGATATATTTCCTGCTGATGTGCCGATCACATCTTATGAAGAGTTTTCTTTAGAGGCGGAGCGACCGGATATCGTTTATATTCATAATCCCTATGATGGGAATAACTATGTGACGAGCGTACATCCGGATTATTATACTGAAAACCTCAAAAAATTTACAGATGAATTGGTATATATACCATATTATATACTGGGCGAGGGCGGGATGCCGGATTCACACAGGAGCCTTCCGTCATACCAGTATATTGATAAGATCATTGTTCAGGACGAAGATAAGAAGGAGTCCATGTTGGATTTTGTACCCGAGGAAAAGATTGTTGCCATCGGCTGCCCGAAGGTTGACCGTCTCCTGAAGCTGGACAAGAAGAAGCAGGAAATTCTGGAGCATGAGATCCCGCAGGAGTGGCGGGAGAAGATTGCCGGCAAAAAGGTAATCCTCTTTAACATCAGTATCACAGGGATACTGAATAATAAGCGTTATGCCATGAAAAAGATCCGGTATGTCCTGTCATGCTTTGAAAACCGGGATGATGTGGTCCTTCTGTGGCGGCCGCACCCGCTGGTAGAAGCGACGTTGAAATCCATGCGTCCGGAGCTGTATGGGGAATACATGGAGATTAAGGATTCGTTTGTACGGAAGGGAGAAGGGATTCTTGATGAAACCGGGGATGCGGGGATTGCTGCTGTGGTGGCGGATGCTTACCTGGGGGAGAATTCTTCATCGCTGGTGCATTACTTTGGGGTGCTGGGGAAGCCGGTGATGTATATTGATTGGGCGGTGATGAAGGATAAGTTGGAAGCCAGCCGAGACTTTATGTATATCAATGCGTTTTATAAAGAAGGAAACTCTATATATTTTGTACCATTAAATAGAGGATTTTCTCAGGAACTGTATGGATTGGATTTGGAAAGTGGGAGAATAGATAAAGTTATGACGCTTCCAGGTAGCAATCCAGACAGTATAGAAGGAGCTTACTGTGGCATAAAAAAAATACAGAATAAGATATTTTTGATTCCACACAATACAGAAGATATTTATATATATGACCTGAAAAAAGAACAGGCAATAAGGTGTGTGCTCACAGAGTCGAAAGACCGAGTTATGTTATTTGATGGAGGAGTAGAGCATAATGGAAAGCTGTTTTTATTGCCCAAATGTTATCCTGCCATTGTGAGTGTAGATATAGAAAATATGGAAGTGTGCGAATACAAAGAGTGTATCAGATCATTTGCTGTAGAAGATAAAAATATACGTATGTTTACATGGGCTTATTATAAAAAAGATAAATATTTATATCTGGCAAGCTGTAATGAAAGCAGGATTCTTATATTCGATATGGAAGAAGGAAGTTATGAAATAAAAAATATCGGTAAGTATCCGTATGGATATACACATATGATATATGATGGTGAGATTTTTTGGCTTGCAGCATATAAGGCCAATTGTATTGTGAAGTGGGATGAAGATTCAGAAGTCACAGAAGCATATACATATCCGATTGAGCAGGATCAGTCAATGGATAATATTTTCAGCCAGATGATTAACTGTGAAGAAGAGATTATTGTTTGCTATGGAGCGACAACGGATATTGTATTTGTAAATAAAGAGACGGGTGAGTGTAGACGAAGCAAGCACATCAGAAAAGAAATTGATAAATTAAGGAAAAAAACTGTTATTGAAGGTGGGGGCTTTTCCCTTGTAAAGGCTGTTGATGAGGAAAATGTTATCTTGTTTAATTGGAGAAATTGTAGTTTCAATATATGGAACATGCATACTGACGAATGGAAAAGCTATGTATTTCGGATTCCAAAATATGAAATACTGAGAATGGAAAAACGGTATATAGAAAAATATTGGATTTCAAGAGGGGTACCCTACTGCCTATGGGAAGGAGCAATGACAGTTTCCATGTTTATTGATTATATAGAATATGGAAATAAAGATATATTTAATGGAACATATAAAAGCTATCAGGGGGAAGTGGGCGATTCTACTATAGGTATCAGGATACATGAATGTATGGTGAAATAAATGTCTGCGGAATATATGGAAGGAAAGGCATTGAAAACGAATCTGAAAGTAAAAACGAGAAGAAAGGGCAGAAAATGATTTCAAATAAGGAATATAAGGAATGTATTAAAATATGCTCAGCAGGAATATATCGGGATATTCAGATTCACAAAGGAAAGTTTTTGATTTCCGGAGCAACAGGATTGATAGGAACTGCGTTGATTAATTGTCTTTTAGAAATGAATGATACATATGCTGCAGATTTTAAAGTGATTGCTATGGCACAAAGCAAAGAACGGGCAATACATACGCTTGGAATGTATTCTGGTAGAGCTGATTTAGAGTTTGTATCTTCTGATGTGAACAACCCAATCCCGGAATTGGGAGAGGTTGATTATATCATACATGCGGCAAGTAATACTCACCCTTTGGCGTATAGCAGTGATCCCATTGGAACGATTAAAACAAATATAATAGGGACAAATAATTTATTAGATTATGCAGTCTCGTATTTGAAAAAGCGCTTTGTTTTTCTATCATCTGTTGAAATATATGGCGAGAATAGAGGCGGAAAGGCAAGCTTTTCAGAAATGGACTGCGGGTATTTGAATTGCAATCAGGTACGCTCTGGTTATCCCGAAAGTAAACGGGCGGGGGAAAGCTTATGTTGTGCATATGAAAAAAAATATGGAATTGATATAGTGATTCCAAGACTGTGCAGAGTATATGGACCAACGATGGGACAGAATGACAGCAAGGCGTTGGCACAGTTTATTAAAAAAGCAGTTGATGGTAAAGACATTGTTTTAAAAAGTAAAGGACAGCAATTTTATTCTTATATTCACGTGATAGATGCCGTTACCGCAATATTCTATATTTTAGATAAAGGAAAGTCAGGGGAGGCTTATAATGTATCATCTCAACTGTCAGACATCAAGCTGTCAGATCTTGCAAAGAAGCTGTCAGAAATTTCCGGTACAAAAGTCGTTTTTGAGGTGCCTGATGAGTTCGAAAAACAGGGTTATTCTAATGCGACAAACGCAATTTTAGATAATACAAAGCTAAAGAAGCTCGGATGGAAAGAAACCTATGATATAGATAGCGGTTTGAGAATGACAGTACAGATATTGAAGAATCTAAAAGATTAAGTAGGAGAAGAGTGTTTTGATACATCTTGATCAGGAAAATTTGAGAAAGCTTCAGCTGATTGAATTGGAACTATTAATCGAATTTGACAGAATCTGCAGAAAAAATAATATCCGTTATACATTAACAGGAGGAACGTTATTGGGGGCGGTAAGGCATGGCGGTTTTATTCCGTGGGATGACGATGCGGATGTGTCCATGCTTAGACAAGAATATGAAAAATTTAAGCGTGTTTGCGAAAAAGAGTTGAATGAAAAGTACTGTTTTCAAGATATGCAGAGCACGCAGGGCTATAGATGGGGATATGGAAAACTGAGGAAAAAAGACACACTTTTTTTGCGGGAGCATCAAGAACATATGCCTTATTCTCAAGGGGTATTTATTGATATATTTCCAAGAGATGGTGTTCCAAACGGGGTTATAAAGAGAAAAGTACATAAATTTTATTGCTATTGCATTAGAAAGTGTTTATGGTCTGAAGTTGGGAAAGTAGCAGATGAACGAAGAATAATGAGGATATGGTTTCGATTTTTGAATTTTGCTTTAGGCAGCAAAATTTATGAATTGTATGCAAACTTAGTTAGAAAAAGCAACAGTAAGCCGACAATTTTAGTTCGAAGTCTGACATTTCCTATACCGAATGGAAAGGATGGATATCCGCGAAAATGGTATGAAGAAAATACTGAGTTAGAATTTGAGGGACATCGTTTTATGGTGAACCGGCAGTATAAAGCCTGGTTGAAACAAGAGTTCGGAGATTATATGAAGCTTCCTCCACCAGAGAAGAGAAAGATACATCCAGTTGTACAAATTGATCTGGGAAGTCAGGAGATATTTGAGAGGAAACACTTATGAATATAGCACTATTAACTGCGGCAGGTATAGGAAGCAGAATGCATCTGGATATACCAAAGCAATTTTTACATATAGAAGGAAAACCCGTCATTTTATATACGATGGAAGCTTTTCAGCGTCATCCACAGATTGACGCGATGATTGTAGTGACACTTGAAAATTGGATAGAGAATATTCGTGCCTATGCCAGAGATTATCGGATTGATAAACTGAGATGGATTACAGTGGGAGGCAAAACTGGACAGGAATCTATAAAAAACGGAATAGAGGAATTGTCTGAATATTGCGCAATGGATGATGTTATTATGGTGCATGATGGAAATAGACCGTTTGTGTCAGAGGAGATGATATCGGACAGTATTGCTACATATAAACAATATGGGAGTGCTGTAGCGGCTATGCCATGTATAGAAGCAATATTTCGTAGCGAAAATGGAAAAACCTCTTCAGACTGTATACCAAGAGAGCAGCTCTTTCGTACACAGACGCCGCATACATATGCCTTGGGAAAATTATTATGGGCACATGGGAAGGCAGAAGAACTGAAAATTGATAATACTACAGCTA
The DNA here is from genome assembly GCA_000403295.2 of Lachnospiraceae bacterium M18-1. Taxonomy (GTDB): domain Bacteria; phylum Bacillota; class Clostridia; order Lachnospirales; family Lachnospiraceae; genus Schaedlerella. Next base: position 251,850 of record KE159612.1, read on the forward strand.
CATGTGTATTGATGCAGATGCTGGGAGAAAAAATATATTTTTCCAGAGGATCGGAAAAAAATTTAAAGCTTACTACACATGATGAGTTGGATATTTTTAAGGCAATGATTAGAAAGGAAGGAATATAAAAGTGACACGGATAACAGATGAAGATATACAGACAACATATGGACACCTTTCAGATATTGACATGAAAAATACAACAGTTCACTCAGAGGTGTAAAGCGAGCTGTTAAGAGATATGAAGACGAGTTAGAAAAAAGGTCATGTATAGTCCCAATATGTGATGCAAATGGAACATTAGTAATCGCAAAATAGAACGATATAACATGGAGGAGATAGTATATGAAATATGTTATCTGGGGGGCGGGGGAAAGAGGAGGAAGGATCTTTCCACATTTAGAAGAAAATGAGGTAAAAGCTTTTATTGATGTTGATGAAAATAAAGTTGGGAAAAAATATTGCGGGAAAAAAATAATAGATTTTGAAGAGTATAAAGAAAAATATTCGGATTGTCATATTATTATATCATACGTACATGAAGACGAAGTGATTTCAGTATTGGAAAAGGAACATATATACAAGTATTTTCTGATGACAGAATGTCCAGGGGAGTTTCAAGAGTCTTATCCGCGTGATATTTTGAAAAAGTATATTTGGGATTACATAACAAAAGAAAAAAAGTATTTTATTTATGGATGCACTTTGTACTCTATAATGGTTTTTGAATGGATTCAAAAGAAAACAGGGATCATACCTGCGATTATACCGCACAAAAATATATCTGACCAACTGTTACATTCACTAAAAATTGAAATGCCAAATCTGATTTTTAGTACATTGGAAGATTTTGAAAAAGAAGGTGGAGATGAACTTTTATTAACTATAGAGGATGAATTTTATCGAACATATCAAAGAAATGATGAAAAAATATACATAACAAATATATATGATTGTTCAAATAATATTCAACAATACTTCAACCCACTAATTGAAAAATTTAAAAACATCCATAAAGGAAAAAGATGTTTTATAGTAGCAACAGGACCAAGCCTAAGAATAGAAGATTTAAATATATTAGATTGCCATAAGGAAATATGCATTAGTGTTAATAGCATATGGAGAGCTTTTTCAGATACTGTATGGAGACCACGATATTATTTGGCAATGGACTATAGAGCATTAAGAGATTGGGGCGATGTTATAGAGCACATAGATATTCCATATTTATTTTTAGGAGATACAAATAAAGAATATTGGATGAAAGATCATGACAAAAATCATATTAAACATCATTTTATTTATGAATACACTGAGAAAAGATATCCTAAGTTTTCTGAGGATTTTTCTAGAGGTAGCTATATGGGGTCAACGATTACATATAATGCAATACAATTAGCAGTATACATGGGATTTCAGGAAATTTATTTGTTAGGGGTTGATTTTTCTTATTCTGGAGGGAATGGAGATAAAAAATATGCACATTTTTATAAAGAAGAAAAATTAACAGCAACAGGGTACGAACAACAGGTGTTTTTATCATATATGTCTGCGAAAAAGTATGCAGATGAGCATAGCATTAAAATATATAATGCAACTCGGGGCGGGAAATTAGAAGTTTTTGAAAGAGTAGATTTTGATAGAATCTGGAACAGTAATAAATAATTTTTGTGAACAGCATAATTTTTTATAGAAAAGGGAAATAGAATGAATATAGTAGCAGTTATTCCGGCAAGGAAAGGATCAAAAGGAATTCCAAATAAAAATATAAGATTATTAAATGGTAAGCCTATGATTGCTTATTCTATAAATAATGCACTAAATTCGAGATATATTACAGATATAATTGTATCTTCTGATTCTAAAGAAATAAAAAGTATTACGAATTGCCTTGGAGTGGAGTTTAAAGATCGCAAAGAAGAACTATGTGCAGATGATATAACATTAGATAAAGTAATATATGATGCTGTTATAGATAAGTCTTATGATATTGTTATTACACTTCAGCCTACATCTCCAACGCTACAGGTTGAAACATTAGATAAAGCAATTAAGTATTTTATAGATAATGAATTAGATACTTTAATTTCCGCTGTAAATAGCCCAAGACTCTCTTGGATACATAAAGATGGTAAGATACAGCCGACTTATAGTAAAAGATTAAATCGTCAGTATCTTCCTGGTGAATATAGAGAAGCCGGTGCTTTTGTGATATCTAAATACAATGTGATAAATGAAAATACCCGAATAGGAAAAAATGTTGAGATCTTTGAAATTTCCAAAGAAGAAGCTATTGATATTGATGACTATTCAGATCTAATGTATGCGGAGTATATACTGCAAAGAAAGACAGTTGCAATATATGTTAATGGAAATCAAAAAAGAGGAATGGGACATATATATCGTAGCCTGGATCTGGCGGATGAATTTTATTGTAAATTAGATATTTATTATAATAGAAATCAGACAAGCAGACAAATGTTCGGAGATACAACACATAATTTGATTTCGGTTAACAATGAAGAAGAAATTATAGATTATGTAAAAAAGGAGCAGTACAAAATATTCATAAATGATGTGCTTGAAACATCTATGAAGTATATGGATAAGCTGAGAAGTGCTTCTCCTGATATAAAGATAATTAATTTTGAAGATGAAGGTGAAGGCGTATATAAAGCAGATTTAGTTATAAATGCTTTATATCAAAATTGTAAATATCATAATATGAAAGTGGGCGAAAGATATTATATTGCGCCGAAGCTTTTTTTGTTTTATTCTCCTATCTCTATAAAAAAGGAGGTAGAAACAGTATTTATATCCTTTGGCGGGGCAGATCCACAAAATTATACACAACGTTTACTTGACATAATTACCAAAAAAAAATATCAGACAAGGAAATTTATAGTGGCAGTGGGAAGAGCGTACCAAAATGTTGATGAAATAATGAAATATAATAAATATTTTAATATTAAGGTATTTTATGACGTTGACAACATGCCAGAGCTGATGTCCCAATGTGATATTGCAATAACTTCGCGTGGAAGGACAGGATATGAACTGGCACTTTTGGGAATACCAACAATATCCATGTCGCAGAATCAAAGAGAGGAAAGACATGGATTTGTTAGTATGGAACATGGATTTAATTATTTAGGATTGGCGCCAAGCGACACAATAATTGAATCAAACTTGAATCTATATTTAGACATGAACAGTAATGATAGAAAAGAAATGCAAAAAAAACTGCTCAGTAATGATTTGAAGTCAGGGAGAAAAAGGGTTATGTCTTTGATTAATAATTTATAAAGGTGGTTATGCTATGGATTTATATAAAGAAGTGTTGGAAAAGAGCCAGAGCCCTTTAGATGAGTGTATACTTAGATTGAGTAAATATAAAGAGATAATTTTATACGGCGCCGGAGTATCTGGAAGAATTATATCTAACTGGCTAAAGGAAAATAAAATGATTCCTGCGGCTTTTATTGATAGTAATCCGGATAAAACTGGAAAATATCTTAATGGAACAAAAATTTATTCAAAAGAATGTATAACAAAATATTTTGGCAATGCTTTTGTTATTATTTCCTGCGGGGACTATGCAATCATATTAAATGAACTTTTAAATCTTGGAATTAATAAAGATAAAATTATGTATATGGATCCGAAGTGGATTACAAAACCATCAGGATTAAGAGAATTTATTAATGATAATATTTCTAAACTGCAGGAAACTTTTGACATCCTAGCAGATGATCTATCAAAAAAAGTATTTTTAAATATGCTGAAATATAAAATTACATATGATATTAAGTATATTAAGGAAATATGTAGTGACTATCAGGAAAGATACTTTGACAGATACCTGATTGAAGACGGAAAAATAAAAAATTATGTGGATGCAGGCGGATATAATGGTGATACAATTGATGCATTTATAGAAAAATTTGGAGCAGATTACAATGGAATATATGTTTTTGAGCCCAACGAAGAAAATGTAAAGCAATTGGAATATAATATTCAAAAAAAACAGTACCATGGTATATCTGTATTTAAAATAGGGCTATCAGATAAAAAAGAAGAATTGTTGTTTGACACAAGCTCAGGTATTGCATCAAGAATAGATGTATGTGGAAGGGTAAAAGTAAAATGTGATCAAATGGATAATATTCTAAAAGATAAACAGATTGATTTAATAAAGATGGACATTGAAGGTGCGGAATTAAGTGCTTTAAGCGGCAGCAGAGAAATAATAAAAAAATTTATGCCGGTTCTTGCTATTTGTATTTATCATAAACCAGAAGACTATTTTGAAATACCTATGTTGATTAAAAAATTATGTCCAAATTATAAAATTTATATAAGACAATACGAATTATCTGATACAGAGACAATATGTTATGCGATAGGAGAATAATACTTAATGAGTATAAAAGAAGAAGTGGTGAAAAATAGCAGTAGACAAGTAATTAGATATGCATTTACAGCAATGGATGATATATTGGCGGCCCATCATGGAGAAAAATGGAAGCAATATAGAAAAAGATGGACAGACACACAAAATATAAATGAGTTAAGCAATATTCCACTATACTTATTATTAGAATTAAACTCCTTTTGTAATTTGAGATGCAAAATGTGTAAACATGCCGATGATAATCAGAGTATGGAACGTGAAAGCATGTCCATAGAGGTGTTTGACAAAATTATTAGAGAATGCCGTGACTTGGATATTCCATCAATTAATATTGGTACAGGAACAGAATGCACATTACATCCAAAGTTTAATGAAATAGTGGAAAAGGTAAAATATAGTGGTGCTATTGATAAGTTTTTTTTAACAAATGGTACAACACTATCTGAAAATATGATTAACAGAATTTTTACGGGGGAATATGAACGTGTTGAAATATCTGTAGATGCAGCAACACGAGAAACCTATGAAAAGATACGTGTAAATGGAAATTATGAGAAATTAGAAAAAATGATTCTGAAACTGATAGATGAAAAGAAAAAAAGAAGAATGAATCTGCCTATAATCAGATTAAGCTTTTGTGTACAAAATGATAATATTGACGAAATAGATATGTTTTATAATAAATGGGAAAATAAAGTTGATTTGATAGAATACCAAAAGGTTTCTTCATATCCATCAGCGGATCAAATTCTCGAACCAAAGGTAACAAAATGTTTGCAGCCATTTAACAGAATGACAATTAATTACAGGGGTGATATTTTCGCCTGCTGTTCAATTTTATATCAAGATAGATTTTGCCTGGGAAACATACGAGATATGTCCATATATGAGGCATGGCATAGTGAAAAAATGAATAAACTAAGAAATAGTTTTATAAATGGAAATTTAATACAGCACTGTAGAGAATGTTTGGTATCTGTTTATGGAGGGGTAAATTAGTGGCAAAAGAAAAAGTCGTAGTGATTGGTACCGGAGAAAGATACTATAAAATGTGGCCTACAATAACACATAATTATGATGTGGTTGCGGCATTGGATAATAATGTAAGAGGAAATATAAAAGGTATAGATATAGAAGGGGTATCTGAAATAACAAAATATTCGTATGATAAAGTATTGGTTTTACCAGTAAATTATATGTTTGAAATAAAAGAGCAATTGCTGGAAATGGGGGTGCCTGCAGATAAAATTATTCCTTATTTTGGTGAGAACATTAGTTTAAAGACTACGGATTATAAGTACGTAAATGATAAAATTTTATTTGATAATGGGACTATAAGATTTGAACTGGATAAGGACAGCGGCCATGGGGGTGTGAATGGAATATTTTTTGACCACGTATATAATTGGGGGGGGGCAGAAGACTCAATTGTGATAGATATAGGAGCTAATATAGGGCTGTCTAGTTTGTTTTTTGCAGCAAGAAAAAATGTTACAAAGGTCATAGGTTATGAACCACTAAGATCTACATATCAAAAAGCTTTGCATAACATCAATTTAAACAAAACAGAGATAAAAGACAAAATTAATATATATAATTTGGCACTGGGGAATGCTAATGAAGAAAAAATAGTAAATTGTACCCCACAAAATGCAAGAACCGTATTTAGTATCTGTACGGATCAATGTGATTTTAATAAGAATGTGGAAAAGATTTATGTGAGAAAGGCATCAGAAATACTTACACCTATATTTCAAGAGTATCATGACAAGAAGATTGTTGTAAAAATGGATTGTGAGGGTTCTGAATATGCGATATTTGAAAGTATGATGCAGGCTGATATTGTTAGAGATGTAGACATTTTTATGATAGAATTTCACCTTCAGGATAAAGGAATAATTGAAGACTGTTTAATTAAGAATGGTTTTAGATATATAAAAACAAATACAGCAGATTATATAGGTTTTGTATATGCGTTTAACATTAAGAAGGGATGAAATAAAATGGAGAATAATATATTAACCAGAATTCAAGAAAGAAAATTTGTATTAATAGCGGAAATAGGCGTTAATTACTATGATATAGCTAATAAGTTACATATTGCACCTATGCAGGCAGCAAAATTGATGATTTTAGAAGCAAAAAATGCAGGTATACATGCTGTTAAGTTTCAATCTTATAAAGCAGAAACATTGGCTGCAAAAGATTCTCCATCTTATTGGGATACATCAGAGGAGACAGAGACTTCGCAATATTCTTTGTTTAAAAAGTTTGATTCATTTGGAAAAGAAGAATATTGCGAATTAGCAAGATTTAGCAGACAAGTTGGAATAGACTTTCTATCAACCGCTTTTGACATAGAAGCAGTTGATTATTTGACAGATTTAATGGATGTATTTAAAATCTCATCTTCTGACCTTAATAACCATCCATTTGTAAAATATCAGGCACAGAAAAATAAACCGATTCTTTTATCTGTCGGTGCATCAGAGCTAGAGGAAATAAAGGAGACGGTAACATTAATAAGGAAGTATAACGATAAACCGATTGTATTGATGCATTGTATTCTGGAATATCCGACACCGTATGAACATGCCAATCTAAATAAAATAATAAGTTTGCAACAGGAGTTTCCAGGATTTTATATAGGGTATTCTGACCATACAAAGCCAAATGAAAACTATGCTGCAGTTAAAACAGCATATCTTTTAGGAGCAAGAATTATTGAAAAGCATTTTACGCTAGACAAAACATTAAAAGGGAATGACCATTATCATTCAATGGACCCATTTGATGCGAGGAAGATAATACAAGCAGTACATGAAATAGATATTTTATTGGGAAATGGCAAGATTCAATGCTTAGAAAGTGAAAAGATAGCTAGAAAAAATGCAAGACGTTCTTTAGTAGCAAATAGAGATATCAATAAGGATACTGTAATAACAGAAGAGATGTTGACATATAAAAGACCAGGAACTGGGATTAGCGTATCCGAAATGGAAAATGTTATCGGGAAAATTGCCAAATGTGAAATAAAAAAAGATACTATTATGACTTATAGTATGATTTTTTAAAGAAGTGGAGGAGATTAATGACAATTATTTCTGTGACATGGACAATATATGATGATAGACTAAAGGCATTTATGAATAATTGTACAGGCGGAGGATTGGTAATAAAAAATATTTGTGAGTATATAGGACGCAAAGAAAAGTCTTATTTATTCCTCGGACAAGTATTGCTTCCAGAAATTAGATTAGATCATTTTACGATTTTAGAAACACTTTCAGAAGAGGCGCCTGACAAATACGATAATGAAAACTATTTGAATTATTTAGCTTGTCAGTTTGAAAGACATCTTATGAGATTAAGACCGCAGATTGTTAACTTCCATGGTATAGGAGATTTTGTGAACAAATGTGTTGCGGTTTGTGAAAGATTAGGTATTCCATATGTGGCAACAAATCATCTATATATAGGAATTAATAATACATATAGTGGATATGAGCGATGCCGTGTATGGGAAGACGATTTATATTTAAAACCTGATATACAGGTTACAGCGGTAAGTACAGGCATAAAAAAAAGGATAGAAAAGGATTATCCAAATCTGAAAGATGTAAAGGTGATTTTAAATGGTACGGATTTCATGAGCGATATGGAGTCAGAAGAGATTCAATTAAATAATGATATTCTTAGAAAAAAAATATTAGTATGTGCGGGAACAGTTTCAGAGAGAAAAAATCAGATGCAGATTATTACAGCATTCAAATATTTAAGAAATGATATAAAGGATAATATAGTTATCTTATTCTGCGGAAATGATAGAATGGATGGAAAATTACAAAGAGAAATTAGTGAAAATGCATTAGACAATCAAGTGATGTATTGCGGAGCACTAACATCTAAACAAATGAAAACAATTTATAGTATTGCAGAGGGTCTGATAATGCCGAGCAAGGCAGAAGGTCTGAGTATAGCGGCTTTGGAGGCTATATCATATGGAATTCCAATCATAATGTTTTCTGATTCAGAATGTGTATATGATTTGAATGACAAAAATGTTGTTTGCTTGGCAAAAGATAGACGTGACGAAACGCTTGCAGATGCTATTGAAGAATGGTTCGATAGGAAGTGGGATGGAAAATACATAAAAGAGTATGCCGAGGAATTCACATTAGAGCATATGGCAGATAAGTATTTAGCTTTCTATAAAGAGTTATTGATTAGAAAGAATGTATAACAATAAGCTTGAAGTAGAATGATATAAAAGGACTGTTGACATGGAAAATGTATATAAAAATTATATAGATATATCGATTATTATTCCACTTTATAAAGGAAAAAAATATTGTGTCCGTTTGTTAAATATCATAGAGGACAATTGTCTATATAAAAATTTGTTTGAAAAATGTAGTATAGAAATTATTTTTGTCAACGATTATCCTGATGAAAAAATTATTATTAAAGAAAAAACTAAGTTTTTTGATTATAAGATTGTTGAACAAGAGCAAAATATGGGAATACACGCATCGAGAGTAAAGGGGATTATGAATTCCAGAGGAATATATATTATTATGCTTGACCAGGATGACGTGGTGATGGATAGTTGGTTATATAGCCAATGGAATAAAATTGTATCAGAAAACGCAAGTTATTGTGTCTGCAATGGATGGAATGGAAGATTTAGAATTTTATGGGATGAAGAAAGAAGAAAAAATATTAATAATTTAGAATATTATCTGACCATTGGAAATGCAATACGCTCACCAGGTCAGGTTATAATTAAAAAGGATTATATTCCGCAAGAGTGGAAAGAAAATATTCAATCATGCAATGGGGCAGATGATTTCCTATTGTGGATATTGATTTTGAAAAAGGGTGAGAAGTTTATCATAAATGATGAGTGTTTATATTATCATACACCTGAAAGAAATCAAGAATCAATAGACTCTTTGGCAATGCTAGATTCGCTTAAAGAAACAGAAAAGATTTTAAGAAGAATCGGTGTGATGAGGTCAAAGGAAATTGAGCTTTTTAATAAGCAAATTGATAACTTAGAATATATATATTATCATAAATCCAGCAATGCGATTAATATTCATGAAAGAAGATATTACAAATTTTATAAAATGTTTTTTGTTATGTTGGACTGGATGAATATAAAAAACAAAGATATAAAAATAGAAGAGTTTTTTCTTATTAATCATTATTTTAATATAGCAATTTATGGGATGGGATATATAGGAGAGTGTTTATTTAATGAATTAAATAATAGTGATATCTGCATAAAATACGGTATAGACCGTTCAGCAATAGACTTTCAGAAAGAACTACCAATATATAAAATTGAGGATGATTTAGAGAAGGTTGATGCTGTTGTTATGACAGTTGCTGAAAATAATGAAAACCTTATTGATACAGTCAAAAAAAAGATAGGATGTCCAGTTGTAACAATCTCAGACCTGCTTGTGATTTTAGGAACAGATATGGGGAATAGACAATAAAAAAAGAATATGTAAAAATCTGGAGGAAAGAAATGAAGAAAATTATTATATATGGCGCAGGTAAAAAAGGTATAAAGTATGCTAGGATCTTATGCGATTACGGTATAGAGATTTCGGGCTTTTGCGATACATATAAAACCGGAAATGTATACTTTGAATGCGGGGGGGGGCAAAAAGAAAAATTAATATTTGATTTAAAAGATGTAGATTGTAATAAATATACAATAATTATTGCGATAGCAGATAATAAACAATATGAAGAAGTAGAAAGAAAAGTGAAAGAATATGGAATAGAGGTTTCTTCGATAGAAGAAAATATTTTCGAAGGAAAAGATACTGTTGAGGCTAATAGAAACTACGTTGCAGAATATCATGTTAGAGAAATGGACAACTATTTTGAATTGGTTGAAAGATCTGACTATTTGAATGTGTTTTGGGGAGAAGATAGTCTTTTTTATCAAATGTTTCAAGAACTGAATTTGACGAAAGTGGTGGAACTTGCTTGCGGGCGCGGACGGCATGTGCAAAAATATTTTTCTGATGCCCAGAGTATCATTCTCGTTGATATATTAGAAAAGAATATTGACTACTGCAGACAAAGGTTTTCAGAAATGGATAAAGTTCAATATTATCAGAATAATGGATATGATTTAAGTCTATTAAAATCAGAATCCTGTACGGCATTATTTACATATGATGCAATGGTCCACTTTGAGATGATGGACGTGTTTCAGTATTTAAAGGAAACAAAGAGGATTTTGGTTAAAGGTGGCAAGGCGTTATTTCATCATTCAAATAATACAGAGAATTATAAAGTTACTTTTTCTTCAGGAAAGCATGGCAGAAACTATATGAGCAGTCAATTATTTGCGTATTTGGCAAATCGGGCAGATCTTACTGTCCTAAAACAGTATGAAATTGACTGGGCAGGAGAAGAAAAGTTGGATTGTATAACTTTGGTAGGAAATCTTTAGGAAGTTAATTTTTAGTATTACTAGAAAGTAGGGATTGGTATGATACCTAAAATTATATCGCTTTCCAGGATGACGTGATGATGGATAAATCAAAGAAGAGAGAGGAGTATCGATATAGTTTATTCGATAGAGCTTATGGATAAGTATTTAATATCAATTATTATGCCGACATTTAATCGCGGATATATAATAAAAAATGCAATACAAAGTGTTCTTGATCAAACATTTCTAAATTGGGAGTTGATTATCATTGATGATGTATCAGATGACAACACAGAAGAAATTGTAAAAAGCTTTATAGATCCAAGAATTATTTTTGTTAAAAATAAGGAAAATAAAGGTGCAAACTATTCTCGCAATCTGGGATGTACTATTGCCAAAGGAGATATACTGGCTTTTTTAGACAGTGATAATATATGGAAGAACGAGAAATTGGAAAAACAAATAAGGGAATTGAAAATTGCAAACGAGGATGTTGCATTTGTCTTTTGTAAAACTGAAAGGATAGATCAGGCAAATAAGGTTAGTATTATTCCAGATTTTGAGCCTAATATGCAGGAGTTAGAGAATATCTTGCGGAGAAACAATATAATTGATATGAGCACGGTACTTATGAAAAGAGAAATTTTTAATAAGGTAGGCGCATTTGATGAGGAAATGCCGCGTTTACAAGACTGGGATATTCTTTTCAGGATAATAGTGGTCTTTCAATATAAAGCAGTTTATATACCAGAAGTATTAGCTTATAACAGGATTCAAGAAAATAGTATTAGCACAGATATTTATAAATATCAAAAAGCAATTGTTTGTTTTTTAAAAAAATATAATACTTATTTAGAACCTGAAGACATACAGCGCTTTTTTTCTATTTTAATTAAAAACACAAAGAATAAAATGACATTAGAAAAATATGTTGATGAACTTGTTGACTGTGTAGATTTAGATTTTACAGATTTATATCGTATACTTGCGCAACAATTTTATCAGTCTGTTCAGTATAATCAAATCTTATTTCTGTGGAAAAAAAATATGGAGAAAAGTAAGGAAAGAACAATCTTTATATCGGACTATGATTGGAATAAGATGACAATTGCATTATATGGGTTAGGGAGATGGGGGGAACTGATTTATTCAGAAATGAAAAATTGCGGTTTTCAAGTCAAATATGGTATTGATAAAAAAGTGAAAAAATTTCATGATTTAAAGATAGTTAAAATGCAAGAGATTCCGCAGTGCATTGATATGATTATTGTAAGTGTAATTTATGAATATAAAGAAATTTATAGAGAACTTACGAAATACTATTCTGGTAAAATTATATCAATTGAAGAATTGGTTTCAGATTTCAGATTTAAGTAAGACGAAAGGTATCATTTAAATAAAGGAAGAAGTATAAATAAATTATGGAGAAGATATCCTGAATGAAAATTATTGTTTACGGAATTGGAAAAAGAGGAAAAGAATTAATTAAAAATGTAGAGGAGATATCTGAAAATATTGAAATAGTTGCAGTGACAGATACATTTATCCAGAATATTAATTCTACAAAAGGGATACTTGTACCTTATGTTGAAGTTTCAAGTATTAATCGGCTTGAATATGATTATATTACTATAACGCCCCAGAGATATTATGATGAGATAAAAGAATCTCTTTTAAAGCAGGGGATAGATAAAGAAAAAATCATAACGGTAAATGAGTTATGGAAAATATTTGGAAGAAAATATGGAAAATTACATTGTAATTTATGCAACAACGCCGTATTTTCATGGAAATATATAGGGGGGGGCAAAGCGACATCTTTTTACATAAAAATATTATTGGTGCATCCAGAAGAAAAGGCGGGTGTCCTATATGCGGAAGTAGTGACAGAACAAGATTTGTTTATTACATTTTATCAGAATATACAAAAATATTTGAAAATTTAAATGGTCATATATTACATTTTGCACCGGAGTCAAAGCTATACGAGCTATTGAGGAATAGAGAGAGCTATATTTCAGCAGACATAGAATTTGGACGAGCAGATATCATAGTGGACATCACAAATATGCAATTTTCAGATAACAGTTTCGACTATATCATATGTAATCATGTGATGGAACATATTGAAAAGGAGAAGAAAGCATTTTCAGAAATAGAGCGATGCCTTAGGCCAGGAGGTACATTAATACTTACAGTACCTATATGTTGGGAACAGGAAACCTTTGAAAATGCGAGTATAGAGACACAGAAGGATCGGATGCGATATTACGGTCAGAAAGATCATGTGAGATTGTATGGAAATGATATCGTAAAGCGAATAGAAGGATTTGGCTTTGAAGTAGATTTGTATCGTAGTGACCAGATATTGCGTAATCAAGAAATTAAAAAATTTGGATATATACAAAAGGACTCTGTATTATTATGTAAAGTAAAAAAACCTAAATAGGAAAGGAAATATGTATGGATATAATAGCATTTGGAATAGGAGAAAAAGGTAAGAATGCGATTTCTATGCTGGAAAGGGACTATAATATTTTATTTTTTGTAGATAATGATAAGAATAAATGGGGAACGGTGTTTAATGGCTATCAGATAAAGCCGCCTGATGAAATCGAAAAATATAATTGTAATATTGTTGTTACTGCAGGCAATAAATATGCCGGTGATATCGTCAGACAACTTAAACAGATAGGAGTAAGTCGGGACAGGATATTTTTTTGTCACCAGTTATCTACAAACAGTAAAGAAAAATTTGAAGTGTATTCTATGAATGCAGAAATGACAAAAAGTACAGAGATTCCATTGATTCAATATGATTTGTATAAGGAAGAAGACAGAGAAACGAGCCATAAAAAAGTGTTGATTTTTTGTGCTTTTTTCTCGACATACGCACAACAGCTTATTGAAAATATGTCAAAAAGATATGAGGACATCGAGTTTAGTCTGTTAACATATGCAATGTATGCGGAAGAATATAAAGAAAAAATTCCGCGAGGACAATTGAAGCATATTTATTGTGTTCAGTCAATGGCTGATTTAAAGACAATATTAGAAGAAATTCCCATATATGATGCCATGCAGTTACTTTGGATTGAAGCACCCTGGGTATATGTTCATAAATATATAAGAAAGAAAGCCAAAAGACTTAATTTAAACGTTGGAGGGAGCGACTTTTACCGTGCCCAAAAGGATGAAAAAGAGTATAAGAGAAATATAATAGCTTGTTCGGATTACATAACCGCGGAAACAAAAGCAACAGTTCATGAGTTTGAGTTGTATTATGGTACAGATGCGAAAGGTAAGACAGACTTACTTCCATTTGGAATAGAAGTGTTGGATTATATTAATTGTAGCGAAAACATACCTGTAAATGAAATAAAAAAGAAATTTCATATTCCGGAAAACAAGATTGTTATCACATGTGGACACAATGCAAAAAGCGAGCATCAACATAAGAAGCTAATTGAGACTTTAAAACAGCTTCCTGAAACTACTAAAAAGCAGATAATCTGCGTATTTCCAATGACATATCCGGCAGGATATGATTCCTATATCAGTAGTGTTAAAACTCAATTAGAAGAATCAGGACTGGAATATATGATTTTGACAGAATTTATGGATTTTCGGGACATGGCAGAGTATGCATTGGTATCGGATATTATGATTCATGTTCAGACAACGGACCAGCTGAGTTCAACCATGTTAGAAGAGATGTATGCGGGAAGTATTGTTATAGCTGGTAAGTGGCTTCCTTATCAGTCTTTGCATGAGATGGGAATGTTTTTTATTGATGCTGAGACAATACCTAACGTGAAAGAATGTTTAGAAGATGTCATAAAAAATATAGATAAATATAAGAAAAAATGTATAGAAAATAAAGATATTATATGGAACCATTCCTCATGGGATAAATTAGCTCCTAGATGGTATAAGCTATGGAGCTGAGGAAGAAATATATATTTCTATAACGTAGAAAGGAAGAGGAGATGGAGAATATCAATTATTGGGATGAGTTTGAGTATAGTAAACTAAAGCTTATTTTAAATAATAAAAAGGTTGATTCTATTCTTAGGGTAAAGAATCATTTGAAAAATGTAGATGAATTTTTTCCAATTAGTGTTGAACTTCATCTGACAGATCTCTGTAATCTTAATTGTGAGTGGTGTACAGATAAAGAATTACGAAAAAATAAAGCAACATTGGATTTAAAGGTAATCGAAAAATTATTTTGTGAGTTTGGAAATCATGGAACAGGGGTTACTCTTGAAGGTGGCGGAGAGCCTACATTACACCCATGTTTTCGACAGGTGGTAGAAACGGGAAAAAAATTTAATATTGATATGGGGCTTATTACAAATGGAATAATGGATATATCGGAATTTGTACCGGCATTTAGATGGATCAGAGTATCATTAGATTCTAGTACAAAGGAGGAGTATAGGCGAGAAAAAGGAGTCGATTGCTTTGAACGTGTTCTTGAGAATTTAGAAAAAATATCTCAGACAAGAAAACCAAAAGAAACTTTTCTTGGGGTAGGTTATGTGCTTACGACTAGGAATGGAGCTAATTTGTTGGAATTAGTTAAAAGGCTGGATAGTATTGGAGTTGATTATATTTATTTAAGACCAGTGGAAGAAGCAGAAGAAATTACGCCTTCGCTGGAAAGCCTTCTAGACTTGCGTAGGCATCTGGCAAAACTTACGGAGGATACGAGAATAAAATATATGTTGACGATTAATGACAGGGTGGTAGATAAGAATGCGGGAATGCCATGTGTCGCTCACTCCCTGACATCAATTATTCATGCAAATGGAGATGTAGCATTATGTGAGAAACGGCGAGAGGATGGAATCATACTCGGAAATTTATCTGAAAATTCTTTTGAAAAGATTTGGTTGTCTTCTTACCGTATGGAAGCAAGCCAGAAACTGTTGCATGCAGAATGCCAGAAAGGATGCGGTCCATGCAGAATGACAGGATTTAATAGGATTTTTGAACAATTAGAGAAAGTGCATTCAAAACATTTTATTTGATGGAGGAACAGAAAAATGGTACTACCTTTTGAGGAAATATATAGATCAAGATATTATCAATTATTAGATGAAGTATTTGAATCCAACTTCTGGTCAGATGGAAAAATGACTAGAACGTTTGAGGATAAGTTTGGAGAATATACAAATATGTATTCCTGCGCCGTATCCAGCGGAGGCACAGGACTATTATCTATATTAGAATATGTGGATGTCAGGGGAGAAGAAGTGATTTTGCCTGCAAATACATTTTGGGCAACAGCACAGGCGGTGAAAAAAGCTGGGGGAAGGGTTGTATATGCGGATTGCAATAGGGAAGACCTTTGCATGAGTTATGAGGATATGATCCATAAAGTTACTTCTAAAACAAAAGCAGTTATTGTAGTACATATCGGAGGACATATTGCATTTGAGATAGAAAAAATAGCAGAATTTTGTGAAGAACATAAAATTGCTTTGATTGAAGACTGTGCGCATGCGCATGGTGCAGAATGGAAAGGGAGGATGGCAGGAAGCTACGGACTAGCAGGAAGCTATAGCTTTTACGCGACTAAAACCATGCCGTTGGGAGAAGGCGGTATGGTTGTAAGTAAAGATAAAGATCTTATTGAATGGATGAAGAAGTTTCGGAATTATGGTAAAGAGGTAATTCATGGTAATATTGTTACCTACCCGATGAAGGAAGGGTTTAATTATAGAATCAGTGAATTTAGCGCGGCCTTGGGAATTGTTCAGATGGAACGTTTATCTGTGGTTTTAGGTTGGAAGCGAACTTTGGCAGAGAAGTTTGATCAAATTTTTGACAATCGAGTAATACTTCCACCGGGAATGAAATCAGGGTACTATAAGTATATTGTTTTTGACCAAAAACTTAGTGAAGAAACAGGAAAAGTATTTAATTGTACGGATTTTGGTAATGAAATAGAAGGAATTACACTTGATTTGCCAAATAGTTATTGGGTGGCAGATCACCATAAGTGTGCGCCTATTTATTATGGATGGGATAAAGCAGAACTATCTGTGGATGAGATAAAAAAATATCTTTTGGGTTAGTAAAGGGTTAGGGATTAGAGAAGGATAATAGAAAATTATGGAAGAAAAACAATATTATAAAACCGTTTATAATAAATTTTGGGTTAATCAGACTAAGATTTATGGTCATGGGGAATATACAAAAAAAATAGTCAGTTTGATTTCTAAGTCAGCTCCCAAAAAAGTATTTGAAGTGGCTATAGGAACTGGATGGCCGATAGGGGCGGCATTAAAAGCAAAAGGAATCGAAATTGACGGATGCGATATAGCGGAGACATCAGTTGCACTGGCACAAGAAGAACTTGGAAATAAAAACGGTATTTGGATCGGGACCGTTCAGGAATACACAGGAGGCATATTGTATGACGTAACATACTGTGTCAGGTCAAGTTGGTGTATTCCGGATTTTTATTCGGTGGTCGAAAAAATGATTTCTATGACAAAGCCAGGGGGATATATTATTTTTGATATTATGGATAGAAACAGTCCATATTGTTTAAAGCATAGACTTCAAAATATAAAGAATGATTACTATAGGTTTTTAGGGATTGATGTGGATGAGCAATACGGAATGCACTTTATATCGCTTTATAGTATGAAACATTTTTTGAGAAAAAACAACTTGATTTATCAATATTGGCTAGAAAGAAAAATCACACAAAATAGAGATAGGATGAATACACCAAAAGTAGTATTTTGTTGTAGAAAGCAGGAGGAATCTTAATGAAGAAAAGTAGATACAGATTCATCATATGCAGTTTGTCTTTTGGAATCGGATTTTTTCTTGGCGGAAAAATGCTCGTAAATATGATAAATGATTATAAATTTAGAATGAAACGCAATTTTTCGAATATGTTGTTGTTTAATGATTGGCTACATTTTATATACTCAGGTGGAGATATTGAGAAATATTTTATGTGCTACAACTACAATAAAATCATAATATATGGAAATGGATATGCAGGCAAAATATTGCTTGAAGCGTTATCAGAATCAGAAATAGAAGTTGTTGCTATTATGGATAAGAAAATAACTTCATTAGATGAGAAAGAGGGAATGATTGGAATTAACACAAAAATTCCAGATGCTGACTGCATAATTGTCACTCCTGTTTTTTATTATGAGGAAATATATAATGAATTATTAAAAAAGACAGATATCCCTATTATTTCAATAAGAAATATTATAGAAAAAATGGAAGTATAAAATAATTATAAGTTTATAAAAGGTAGGGCCAATAATATATGGAATTTCCGTTGATTAGTATTATAGTACCTATATTTAATGTTGAGAAATTTATACCAGAGTGTATCGAAAGCATACAAAAACAAAGTTATACGAATATGCAAGTGATTCTGGTTGATGATGGTTCAACTGATAGTTCAGGAAAAATTTGTGATAAATATGCTTCTGGCGATGCTAGAATAGAGGTCATTCACCAGCAAAATAAAGGTTTAGTAGCAGCAAGAAAAAGCGGCCTAAAAAAGGCGAAAGGAAAATATATAGGTTTTGTTGATGGGGATGATTATATAGATTCGGATATGTATCAAACGCTGGTTCGGGAAATGGAGGAAACGAAAGTTGATTTTGTACATTGCAGATATTGGGAAAAGAACTCAACAATAAGGTCTTCAGAGAAAAAAGTAATTAATTTATCAGTAGAAAGAATATCATTTCTTGAAAATACGATATTAGGAGTAAAAGATGGAATAACACCAAGTATCTGGTCAAAGTTATTTAAGGCAGACTTAATAAAGAAAACTTATGATCAAGTACAGGATCAATATTCTTTGGGAGAGGACTTTCTTAATGTCTGTTTGTGTATTTTGGAATGTGATAAAATCATGATTCTAGATGATCCATATTACCATTACAGAATCAGAGAAGGATCTCTTTCGCACAAAAATGATATACATGATTTGTATGACTTATTTAAGTTATATACAGGTTTAACAGATATTCTTTCGGTTTATGGATATTACAATGATTTAGAAAAAACAACAGATGAATTTCTCTGGAACAATCTTTTGGCGTACATGGACAGGATAAATAGCTATCATTTTCAAATTGAACATTATTATTTTAATGAAGTAAAGAAATTAGAAGGAAAAAGGATAGTTATTTATGGAGCTGCTAAAGTAGGGCGTGATTATTATGCACAAATAAGCAGATACACTGATTGTGAAATTGCACTATGGGTAGATCGGTTCCCAGAGAAGTATCATTATTCACATATTACATTACATGGTGTAGAAGCATTAGATTCTACCGAATTTGATCTCTTGTTGATAGCAGTATTGAGGGAAGAGACAGCAAATGAGATATACGATCAGCTGATTGATAGAGGAATTGATCAAGCTAAAATATTTTGGTCCGAACCAGAATTATATAGCTTGAGTAATAAGAAGTCGGTTAGAGAAAATGGAAGACCGTAGCGGAGGAAGAAATATGCTGAAGGTATATGATATTCGGCAATTTATACAAAAATCAAAAAAATTAAATCAGATTGTTTGTTTTGGTGCGGGAAAGCGTCTTAAAATGCTAAATGACTTTTTTGCTAATACAGAAGTATGCGATAAGATTATCTGCATTATAGATAATGATGTAAAAAAACAAAATTCAAAGGTCTCTATTGGAAAAAGGGAGATTGAGATTATTTCACTTGATGAATTAAAGCATAGAAATTATAGTGAGTATTTAATAATAATAACATGTACTCAATATAGAGAGGTAGTTAAACAACTAGATGAAGATCAAACATTGCAAATGGTGGATTATTGCTGCTTGGATCATATGTACCTTTTAAAAAGAGGAGATGAAGAACTTCAAAGAGCAATTCAGAAAAAAATACCTTCAGATCTTAAAGTGTTTAGGGAAATGAAGATACCTAAGGTGATTCATTACTGTTGGTTTGGTAGAAAACCAATTCCGGATAAATATCAGGTTTGGATGGAAAGTTGGAGAAAATATTGCCCTGATTATGAGATTATAGAATGGAATGAAGATAACTATGACATTAGCAAAAACGTTTATATGCATCAGGCGTATGAAAATAAAAAATGGGGGTTTGTGCCTGATTATGCGAGATTAGATATTATATATAACTATGGGGGCATTTATTTGGATACGGATGTTGAATTAGTTCAAAATATGGATGAATTACTGTATCAAAACGGTTTTGCAGGATTTGAGGATGATAAATTTGTTAATTTAGGCTTAGGATTTGGTGCAATAAAAGGACTTCCGATCATTAAACATATGATGGATATATATAAAGATAAGAAATTTGTGAATGAAGATGGAAGCTTGAATCTAACGGCAAGTCCATATCTACAAACACAGGTATTAAGGAAATATGGTCTCCATCCAGATGGCGAATATCAGATTATTGAAGGAATGAGCATATATCCAGAAAAAATGTTAAGCGGAAAAAGTTGGATTACAAGAAGAGTTGCATTGCAGCCATATACAAGATCAATACATCATTTTGAAGGCAGCTGGTTAGAAGAGACTGATAGATATAAAGCAGAACAAATTGATAAGGAAATGATTCTATATAAGCCAGATGACTCATTTGAAGATATTTGAAAAGTATTTTTGAACTGGGGTTAAAAGATGAAGAAAATAAGTGTTATAGTTCCTATTTATAGAGGAAACCATTATATACCAAATTTGATTCGTATGCTTGAAAAAAATTGGAGATATGTAAATATAGAAGAATCTGTGGAAATTGAATTGGTTTTGGTTAATGACTTTCCAACGGAAGAGTTAAAGGTTGATGAACGTTGGAGAAAAAATATTTCTTTGATTGGGATATCTAATAAGTACAATAGAGGCATCCATTTTTCGAGAGTGCAGGGGGTTCTCCATTCAAGTGGAAACCATATACTTTTTTTGGACCAAGACGATTTGATTAGTAACATCTATATAAAAGAGCAATTGAACGCATTGAGCAGTTATGATGCAATAATTTGTAATGGGAAAAATAGTAATGAATTAATATATAGGAACAAAACAGAATTATATAGAACTATTGATTTAAATGAATATAAGCGCGGGTATAATTGGATTGTTTCTCCAGGACAGGTTTTAATAAAAAGAGAAGCAATCCCGTTTGAATGGATGGAAAACATCCTAAATGAAAATGGAGCGGATGATTATTTTCTGTGGACTTTGATGTTTTGTAAGAAATGTAAAATAGGTATTCATGATAAAATATTATATTGGCATCTGATATCTGACATAAATACTTCAAATGATCTAGAAGGAATGACCAAATCAATTTTTGAGATGGTAGATAAGATGAGATATTTAGGTTATTTGACATATGAAGAAGAAACAGAAATAAAAAAAAGAAGAATTAATGCTTTGCCATCAAAAAATGAATCGATTTCTTTAAAAGAAATTACCATGAAGGACTATGAGAAAGAACGGGATTACAAAAGGATGCTAGAACGATGGATGGTATTAAGAGATCGAAAAATATTTATTGCCAAGTATTTTAATAAACGATTTTTACGAAAAATTGCTATTTATGGAGTTGGCATATTTGGAAGGCATCTATACTATGAACTACAAGAAAGTAATATTCAGATAACATGTTTTATAGATAGAAATCAAGAAATGAAACTTGAGGGGATAGAAACGGTTGCACCAGGAGAGAAAATAGAGATTGTAGATGCTATAGTAGTTACGCCGTTTATGGAATATACACAGATTAGAGAAATGCTTAAGGAATTTTATGAATGTGAGATAATATCCATCAAGTCAATTTTGCAAAATGCGGATTGTGAGTTACAAGAAGAATGAATACAATAGTAAGAAAATATCAAGTAGTCAAGTCAATCCATTGTAGGGGGGATTTGTATGATAAAACTATCAATAATAGTTCCAATTTATAATACAAAAAGATATTTATACAAGTGCATTGATAGTATCATAAACCAGACTTATAAAGAATTAGAAATCATCCTTGTAGACGATGGCTCCACAGATGGGTCCAGTGAAGTGTGTGATGAATATGCGGGCAAAGATGAAAGGATAAAAGTTATACATCAGGAAAATAAAGGTTTGGTATATTCGAGATATATAGGGGTGTCTAATGCCGCAGGAGAATATATTGGTTTTGTTGATAGCGACGATTGGATAGCGCATGATATGTATGCAATATTAATGTCTGAAGTAGATAAAAAGCAATATGATATTGTTTCAATGGGTTATACTGCGGTATATAGTGATGGAAGAAAAGAGGAGTTTGATGATGCGACATTATTCGGTGACTATAGGGGAAAAGAACTTGATGGATTTCGCTCTAATATGATGTGTGATATTAGCACAGGAAGGAGAGGGGCGCATCCGGCATTATGGTCTAAAGTAATTAGAAGAACCCTTTTAATGGATGCTGTTGCTGCCGCGGACAAGAGGATAACTTTGGGTGAAGATGCAGCAATATTTTATCCTTGCTGTTTGAAAGCTGATAGTATTTATATTATGCGGGGATATAAATACTATTATCGGATTCACAGCGATTCTATGTGCCGTTCCGTTGATATAGGTATTTTCCAGAAGATCTACTATTTTAAGCAGTATATGCAAACGGTTTTGGAAAAATATGACGATACATATAATTTGTTGAAACAGCTGAAAGTATATACATGGTCCTTTATCGAAATTGGATTGGAACAGATATATACTGTGAGAGCATGCGGCGCATATAGATTTCCTTATGAGTTGGTTGAAAAGGGAAGCAGTATTATATTGTATGGTGCGGGGAATGTAGGAAGATCATATTATCGTCAGATACAGGAAAATAGTTATTGCGATATCGCAGCTTGGGCAGATAAGTGTGGAGACACAAAGGGCAGTATGATTATGCTGCCAAATAAAATCCCAGAGTATAATTATTCAAAAATTGTACTTGCTGTGGCAAACGAAAAAGTGGCAAATGTAATTATAAAAGAGTTACACGAACTGGGAATCAGCAAGAACAAAATAGTTTGGAGTATTCCACAGGCTATACCGCTGCAGATTTTATAAATAATCCCAGAGTGTCTTGTAAAATTAATATACAAAAAACATGGGGGTGATAGTTTGAAAATTACATATTCTTATGATCTTTTTGACACTGTATTTACAAGAAGAACGGCTACTCCGCATGGTATATTTGCATTGGTACAAGACAAATTACAATATTTCAGTAATGATGATATTCCGGCTGAGATAAAAAAGAACTATTTTGAATTACGCATTCAGGGAGAGCATTTTGCAAGATGTTTCTTATGCAGTGATGGAAAAGAAGAAATAACGCTGTCTCAAATTTATCAAGCTATTAATACGACATATCTATTGAATCAAAACATGATAGAAAAGCTCATGAAACTGGAGTGTGAGACAGAACTGGAGAATATAATTCCTAATGGCGTTATTGTACAAGAAGTACAAGAACATCTGAAAAACAGAGATGAAGTAATATTTATTTCAGATATGTATCTTGATAAGGAAACAATAGCAAACATGTTGGAGCATATAGACAGCAGATGGAAAGAGATTCCTTTGTACATATCTTCGGACATTGGCAAGACAAAAAGCAGCGGAAATTTGTTTCGCTTTATCCATAATGAACGACAGATTCCTTATGATAAGTGGATACATACCGGTGATAATGTTATTAGCGATATTTCTGTTCCAAACCAGCTTGGAATAAAAACAGTTTTAGTACAGCGTAATGAGCTTATTCCCATTGAAAAAGCTATATTATCAGATGGTGATGACACATCTTTACAAATGATAGTCGGAATATCTAAAAATGCAAGAAAATTATATCAATTAGATGATGTAGAGTCAATAGGAGCTTCTCTGGCAGGAATGCTATTAGGGGCATATGTGAATTGGATTCTTCATGATGCAATTCATAGAGGAATAAAAAATCTGTATTTTGTTGCCAGAGACGGCTACCTGCTAAAAATGATAGCGGACGAGTATATTCAGTCTATGGGTTACAGTATATCTACAAAATATTTATTTGGATCAAGAAAGGCATGGAGAATGCCAAGCCAGGAATGGGAGACAGTGGACTTTCTTGAATTATCAGAAAACTCATCTGAAATTATAAATGATTTTGATTCAGTTGCTAAGCTGCTGGGGATTCCATCTTCACAGTTTCGAGAATTTCTTCCTGAGAGCATAAGAAATAAAAATAGTAAGCTGTCTAAGCTGGATAAAACTATATTATTTAATTACTTAAATGAAGCAGATGATCTTAGACAATATATGAAAGCATTCTATGCGAAAGAGAGAAAATTTGTGGAATTGTATTTGGAGCAGGAAATAGATCTTCGCGAGAAGCAGGCAGTGTTTGTCGAAGTAGGAGGTACTGGGTATACACAAAGATGCTTGGAGAATATTTTACGTAATATATACAAAGGAGAGATATCTTCATATTTTTTTCAGATGTATTCATGCGATAAAATGGCAGCTCATAAAATTTATAATTTTGTTCCAGACCATTTATGGATTAAGGATGCATTGGAGCCCCTGTGCCGGGCGCCGCATGGTCAGACATTAGGTTATGTCAATGATAATGGTCATATAATGCCATTGTTAGAGAAGGCAGGAAATGAGAAATTCTATGAAGATACTTATAAAAGATATATCCATGGTATCCTAATTAATATAAAGGTATATATGGATTACTATAAAGACATTTTTGATATGCCTGTAAATCGAAAGATGATAAAAAAATGCTGGGACTATTATACCACTACAAGAGATGAAGGAATCTTAAATTTTGTTGGATCAGTTCCTTTTAAAGCAGCCGAAGGCGAATACGAAGACTCTCAATTTGCTCCCAAATTAAATAAGAAGGAGATAGAGGATATTTTTGGGACATATCATTGGGAAACGAATTATCCGTATTATAAAGGGGCATGTTTGAATTTATCTATTTTAAGGATGGATGATGAAGAAAAAAGATATATGAAAAAATGTCAGAGGAAGCAGGAACCGGATAAAGGAAAGAAAGGGGATTCTGCATCAGAGGAGAAAACATTTGAAAGTATATTTGTCAGAATCCCAAAAGGACGTTATCCCAAAGGTACTAAAATAGTAATCTATGGTGCCGGAAAGGTGGGAAAGATCTTTCAGCGGCAGATTTTTCAGGAGCAGGAGTATTGTGTGGCTTCATGGATAGATAAGCAGTATTCAAAATATATAAAAGAAGGATTTCCGGTAGAATCCCTAAAAAGGCTCGAAAATATAGAGTATGATATTGTTTTGATCGCAGTTTTAAAAAGGGATTTATATTATGATATAAAAAAGGATCTGATAAAGCTGGGAGTCCCGGAAGAAAAAATTGACTGGATAACATATAAACAATTTGTACTAGAATAATTTGGAGGACAGCTAAAAGACAAAAAGTTTCTAAAATTTACTTATAGGAGATGCAAACAAGATGCATATTATTTTTTTTGGAGCAGGACGCATCGGAAAACGCATGTTAGATTTATGGAAACAGTTTAATATATCGCCTGATTTTTTTTTAGATAATTCAGAAGAACTTTGGGGGACTTTTTTTCATGGAATAAAAGTGCTGCCGATAGAACAACTAGGGAAAATGAGCAATATAAAAATTTTTATAACATGTAATCAGACAGAAGCTATATCTGCTCAGTTATTGAATTATGGAATAAAAGAGCAGGATATTTTTGAGGGGAACAGTGTGTCTGTAAATAGTATGATACCCTTTTGGGGAAGATATATGTATGGAAAGCTGCACTGGGAAGAACCGCAAAATGAAGTGAAAAGGCAGAAAGAAAAAGATCATAAGTGTGTGCTGATTGACCTGCAGAATGGATTTGCACTGGGGGGAGTGGAGGAATGGTCATATAAAACAGCACACGTGTTATTAAAAAAAGGATATATTGTAAAATACCTGGTTACTGATTTTTTTGAATATGAAGACAATAAAAAAGAATTAGTTGTTTTTAAATATAAAAGTGGCTTATCTGGTATAGAAGAATTAAAAAATAGACTGATTGAAATAAAAAGGCAGATGCCGTGCAGTATTATATGTAATTTTCATGGAGATACTTTTTATCTTTCTTGTTTAGCAAAGCTGTTATGGCCGCAACAGGTGAATTTAGTAGCTGTTATTCATAATGACGAGGAGGCATATTATGAAAGATATAGCCAAATGAGCATGCTTATTGACCATTGTCTGGTTATTAGTTCTAAGATAAAAAATTCTATATTAAAAAGAGGATTTCCAGAAACGAAATTTCGAATGATAAACTGGACGATTCCATGTGATGCAAACCTAAATCGTTTATATTCCAGGGAAAAAGCTCCTGTTCGTATAGGATATGCCGGTCGTATTACTGTTATACAAAAGCGCATGGATCTGCTTATGAAAATAGCGGAGAAGCTAAATGAAATGGAAATAGATTTTATATTAGAAATTGCAGGAACCGGTGATTACCTACAGGAATTTAAAACTCGTGTTGATGAAGAGCACTTACAGAAAAAAGTAAAATTTCTCGGGCGTATTTCCAATGAAGAAATCAGTACATTTTGGAAACGGCAGGATATTGTAGTTAGCTGTTCGGATTTTGAAGGCAGGAGTATATCTCAGGCTGAAGCCATGGCGGCAGGTGCGGTACCGGTTATTACAGACACTTCCGGTTCCAGGGATTATGTACAGAATGGATATAATGGTTATATAGTGCCAGTAGGCGCTGTTGATGATCTCGCAGAGAAAATCTGTTTTTTATACCGCCATAGAGAATTATTGGAATTAATGGGAAGTCGGTCGCATGAAGTGATTATGAAGCAGAATTTGGAAAACAATACGGAAATGATTTGGGATGAAATATGGAAATGATGGGTGATATTATATGAAGCGTATTATCATTTACGGCATGGGGCGTTTATTTTGCAAACATCAAAAAGAGATAGACTGGGATGAAATTGTTGCCATTACAGATAAAAAAATAGATTGTAAACAGTCATCATACGAAATTCCATGTATAAGTCCGCAAGAGATTACTCGATATACTTTTGACTATATAGCGGTGTTTTCCGATAATTTTTTTGAGGAAATAAAGAGAGAGATTATAGAAAATTATTTTGTCTCTGAAAAAAAAGTTATTTCATGGCGGGCATTGCTATCAGACATTCCCCCTACGGATGCCCAGATTCTAGAATACTATAAAAGAATGATAAAAGAATTTCAATACCATAAGATATTGGATGTTGGTATGCCTCTTTTCTCGAAATATTTCTTCACAAGAGAAGAAGTATTTAGTGACGATTCAATTCGCATGGATGGGATTGGAGAAAAAAGACCCCTGATAGGAAAAAACTTATATTATAAAGTATTTAAAGACATACAGGATAATAATGAAAATTACGAGGTGGCGTTGCTTTGGGATGAGACTTCCGGGATTACCGAAAAGTTGAAATGTGTGAAAGACAGGTCAAGATTTGCCTTATTTCATGTTTTGGGTATAAAGGGCAAATTGGATGAAATAAAAAGAATAGATGATTCTTTAGAAAGTTATCCGGTAAAAAAGAGACTGGCTATGAGTGATGTGATATTCTGGCTGGTTGATCTGAATCCGGAGACTATTTTGGAAGATATTCATATTTATGTAATAATGCATAAAAAATACCAGGTTCAATGCAATGAAATGTATCGTCCGATTTGTGTTGGCAACACATATAGAAATACAGAATATCTTTCGGAAAATGCAGGGGATAATATTTCTTATCTTAATGAAAAAATTAATGAATGTACAGCGATGTATTGGATATGGAAAAATACAGACAGCAAATATGTTGGAATAAATCATTACAGAAGATATTTTTATAATAATAGAGTTTATAACTGCGGAAATTACTTAGATAAAGAAAATGTACATAAATTTTTGGAGAGATATGATATCATTCTTGCGAACACATTTCCTATGTTTGAAAGAAACGAATTAGAGCAGATACGGGAATCTATGGATTCGGATATATGCAGGAAGGCGTTGGAAAGTGTCCGAAATGCAATATTAAGAAATCAGCCGGATTATTTAAAGGAGTTCGATTATGTAGTCTATGGACATAATGCATATCTATGCCATATGCTTGTAACACGAAGAGAAATATTTGATCAGTATTGTGAATGGCTGTTTTCATTTTTGATAGAGGCAGCAGAAAATTTTGATATTAAAGGATACGGAATGTATGAAAAACGAGCAGTTGGATTTTGGGCAGAGCGCCTTTTGACTACATGGTTATTGAAGCAAGATTTAAAAATTAAGGAATTGCCATATGTAATCACTTAGAAGAAAAGTGGAATCTTAAGAAAATATGATTTTGGATGAACAGCAATGAAGGAAGATATATTGTATGGTGCAGGCAGAGGAGAAGGGCTCTATATGACGGAGAATATCAAAATATCGGTTATTATTCCAGTATACAATACGGAAGAATATCTCAATGAATGTCTGGAGAGTATCTGCTCACAAACTCTAAAGGAAATAGAGATTATTTGTGTTGATGATGGCTCGACGGATAACTCTTTGAGAATATTGGCTGATCATGCTGCGAGAGACAGCAGGATCAGATTATTAAAGCAAAGTAATCAATATGCTGGTGTTGCAAGGAATTTGGGGATGCGGTATGCATCCGGAAAATATCTGTGTTTTTTAGATTCTGATGATTTTTTCTCGGCAGTTTTTTTAGAAAAGATGTATATTGCTGCAGAAAAATATGAATCTGATATTGTGATATGTAATTGTTATAACTATGATTCTATGACAGGCCAGACATCAAAGGGATATATGCGGGAGGAATTTCTGCCAGAAGATTCGACGAACTTTAGTAAAGAGGATATTTCAGATAAATTATTTCAGATAACAGATGGATGGCCCTGGAATAAATTGTTTCGGACTGAGTTTATTCAGCGGAGCGGACTGAGCTTTTCCGCCACCCGTACTGCAAACGATGGATATTTTGTTTTTATGGCATTGGCATTGGCAGCACGTATCACAAAAGTGGATGATTATCTTATTAATTGGCGTATCAATAATAGAAATTCATTATCAAATACCAGAAATAAATCCTGGTATTGTGGATTTCAGATGTTATATGAAATGAAACAAGGACTTAAAAAAAATAATTTATATGAAATAATGGAAAAGACATTCCTTAATTTTTCTTTAGAGTATATTCTTTGGTCACTAGAGCAGATGGAGTTTTGCAATGAAAAAGAAAAATTGTATGAATGTATTCAGACGGAGTGTAAAGACTGTATTGGGATAACGAATCTTCCTGCAGAGAATTATTATCATAGTGATCTTTATATAAGGTATAAATATATAGAAGAACATACATTTTCTGAATATCTAATGAGCTTGCTGGAAGGCAAAATTCAGGAAGCAGATACATACCAAATATATAATTGCAGGCTGAGAGATCAGTTACAGAATAAAGTATGGCTGTTTCCATTTAAAAGCGTTTCAAAAGGGAAATCTATTATTTTGTATGGCGCAGGAAAAATGGGACAGGACTATTACCGCCAGATACAAGAAACAGGATATTGTGAGGTGGTATTGTGGATGGATAGAAAATTTGAAAATGGAAAAAGAGAACTTGATATACAAGGGTGGAAAGATAAATTAGACTTATCAGGAATGCATCAGGTTGTCGTTGCACTGCTGAATAAGACAGAGGCTGAGAAGTCAATAAAAATGTTAAGTACATGGGGAGTGCCAGAGAATAGGATCATATGGAATCCTTCATATGGATGTCAAGAGATGAAAAGGTAATATATAAAGAATGGAAGGTGAATTACATGCCGGCAGTATCAATCATTGTACCGGTTTATAATACGGAAATGTATCTGGAAGAGTGCCTTTCCAGCATCTGTACACAAACACTTACAGATATAGAGATTATCTGTATTGATGATGGATCGACAGACAGAAGCGGAGTGATTATGGATCAGTTTGCAGAAAAGGATTCACGCATTAAAGTCATCCATAAGGATAATACAGGTTATGGACATTCCATGAATGTAGGGATTGATGCAGCTTCCGGTGCTTATATAGGAATTGTAGAGAGTGACGATTGGATTGCAAAAGAAATGATGCAGACATTGTATGAGGCAGCATTCATGTATCGGACAGATTTTGTTAAAGCAGATTTTTACCGATTTACAGTTCAGAAAAACGGATACATACGTAAAACTTATAACCACTTGGCATGGAAGGACCAGTATTATAACAGGGTTTTACATCCGCTGGATGAAGTAGAAACATTTAAATTCATAATGAATATATGGAGTGGGATTTATAATACAGCCTTTATAAAGAAGAACAAAATACGGTTTAATGAAACTCCCGGAGCGTCTTTTCAGGACAACGGATTTTGGTTTCAGACTTTTACACTGGCGGAAAGAGCAGTTTTTTTGGACAAACCATTATATATGAACAGAAGAGATAACCCGTTATCATCTGTACATTGTCAGGATAAAGTCTATACTTCCTGTGAAGAATACGACTATATTCGTCAGTGGGTAAAACAGCTGCCTGAGAAACAGAAATGTCATGAATATCTTTGCTCAGAGGGCAGAATACGAAATTATTTTTTTACGATTGATAGAATTGGCGACAATTTTAAAGAAGATTTTTTCATCAGGTTCAGAGAGGATTATCTGAAACTCTTGGAAAGTGGGGAGATTGCAGAGACACTGCTGCCTGCAGACTGGAAAGCCCGGATTGATGAGATCATTAAAAATCCAAAGGAAGCATGTTATATGGAACTCATGCTGCGTAATCGCTATCTTGAGATTATAAGCCCATTTAAAGACATTATAATATATGGTGCTGGGAATTATGGACGGAAAGCATGGTCTGCGCTGAATCGAATTGGTGAGAGTAAGAGGATCGCGTATTTTGCTGTTACGGATACGACACGAAACCCCTCAGAATTATTTGGGATTCCAGTAGTAGAATTTGATAAACTTCCGGAGGAATTTCGCCAGGAGGCGTTGGTAATTGCTGCAGTAAAACAAGAGTTCCATGACCAGATTGTCCAGAAAATTGTTGGCCGTGGATATCGGCATTATACAGACAGTATGATTTTTTTTGAATAATTTATTCAGACATTTTTTTAGGTGAAAGGATAATCGTATATCATGGCAAAAGTTTCAGTTGTGATTCCAGTATATAACGTAGAACGATATTTACAGCAATGTTTGGACAGTGTACAAAATCAGACTTTAAAAGACATAGAAGTCATCTGCGTAGACGATGGTTCAACAGATTCTTCAGGGACTATATTGGATTCCTACGCAAAAAATGACAGCAGGTTTCGGATCATCCATAAGAAGAACGAAGGTTACGGAAATGCTATGAATGTGGGTATAGGAACTGCAACTGCCCCTTATATAGGAATTGTAGAAAGTGATGATTTTATTGCTCCTGATATGTATGAGAACATGCTTGCTTTCATACAGGATAAGCAGGCAGATATGGTGAAATCGGACTTTTTTGAGTTTTATGTAAATGAAGACGGCTATTGTATAAAAGAATATGTGCCGGTAATATCTGCCGGAAATATGCAGGGCTTATATGGAAAAGCTTTTCATATACGGGAACATGAGGAGGCATTCTACTTTCAGAAGTTCAACTGGAATGGGCTGTATGACAGGATGTTTCTGAAAAGAGCGCATATTGCCCACAATGAGACGCCAGGAGCATCCTATCAGGACAATGGATTTTGGTTTCAAACAATGGCCAAAGCAAAGCGGATCTGCTATATGAAACAGGCATTTTATCATTACCGCATAGATAATCTTAATTCATCTATGTACTCGAAAGCAAAAGTATTTGCTGTCTGTAATGAATATGATTTTATACATGACATGATAGATGCTATGGGAGAAGAAGGAAAAATATTTTATAAATGGGCAGCGTTTAAAAAGTTGTTTGGCTGTGTCAGTAACATTAGTCGTGTTTCAGATGGAAATAAAGAGATTTTGGCGCAGCGTGTAAAAAAGGAGTTTTTATTGGCAGCCCAACGCGGAGAACTTAATCCCAATTTATACACAGATGAATGGAAATCAAAATTGTTTGATATTGTGGCCGATCCCAAAAGCTATGCAGAAAAGGAGAAGGCCAGAAGGAATAAGATTGAAAATATAGTCAGTAATTATAATGCGATTATTTTATATGGGGCCGGCAAGATTGGGCGTATGGCGCGGGAGGCATTGAAAGAAGGACGTGTACATACAAAAATTCAATACTTTGCGGTAACAGAGACGGGACAGAACCCGGAAAGCTTATGTGGAGTGCCTGTAAAGGGAATTGATGAGCTGTACAGATATAAGGAGAAAGCATTGGTAATTATATCAGCAGACAGAAGAAACGCAATGGAAATGGAGAATGTTTTGAGAACGCGAAATTTCAAACATTATATTAGGTTTAGTGAGATATCAGGATGATTCAGGGGTCAGATTATTAATGATTTACTCAAGGAGGCGACAGTAACAGGCGATGTATAGTTTTGATGTGTTCGATACTCTGATTACCAGAACAGTAGCTGCTCCCAGTGGGATTTTTGCATTAATGAAGGATAGGCTGAAAGAAGAAAAGGATGTAAATAGTCTGGAAGATTATGTGATTGATAATTTTTTTGAACTTCGGATACATAGTGAAGAACTGATAAGAAAATCTTTTTCAGCGCAAAATATAGAAGAGGTGGAGCTTAAAGATATTTATACAGCGATGGCCGTCTGTGGCTGTATAAATGAAAAACAGATAAATTATCTGTGCCGGTTGGAGCAAGACACTGAGATTTCCAATGTATTAGGTATTGATGAGAATATTTGGCGGGTAAAAAATCTTCTTGAGCAAGGGGAAAGAGTCATTCTGATTTCTGACATGTATTTGCCCGCAGAGACGGTGCGTGAGATGCTGATACAGGCAGATCCCATATTTGCTGGGCTTCCTCTTTATGTTTCGTCAGAATACAAAAAGAGAAAAACAACGGGGAATCTATATCGTCAGGTACAGGAAGTCGAGCAAATTGAATACGAAGAATGGACGCATATTGGTGATAATCTTTATCAGGATATAGAAATTGCGTATCAATTAGGTATAAGGGTAGAACTGTCGCCACGGGCAGAACTGACAGCGTATGAAAAGAATATACTAAAAAACTACGGTAATGATAGTAAGCTGCAGTTGATGATCGGGACAGCGGCAAGGAATGAGTGGAAGAATATACATAAAGAAAAAAGGACAGAGAAGAGAAAAACAGAAAAAGTATCAAAACCTTATCATATTGGATGTAGATATGCAGCTCCGGTTTTGTATAGTTATGCAGAATGGATTGTTGACCAGGCAGAAAAGAAAAATTTCAAAAGGCTGTATTTTATTGCAAGAGACGGATATTTAATAAAACAAATTGTAGATGTGATTCTGAACTGTAAAAAAGTAAATATCTCGACACACTACATTTATGGTTCAAGAAGAGCATGGCGTATGCCTTCTTTATCGAAAGAACATTACAATCTATATCAGATGATTTTGTGGTCGCATATTAATAGGATTAATACATTGGATGAACTTGCGGATGTCCTCCATCTGCCGCTGCAAGATTTATATTTATATCTTCCGGGAACTTTTGCACGGAATAAAGAGGAAAGACATATTTCCAGCCAGGAATTAGAATATATAGCCAGGAAATTATCAACGAATGAAGAATTTAAGTCGTTCCATCTGCAAAAATTAAGGAGCGCAAGGGAACTGGCGCAACAGTATTTAATACAGGAAATTGACATGACAGATGATGACTTTGCATTTGTGGATGTCGCGGGAGGCGGTCTGACACAAGGATGTATGCGGGAGTTGATAAAAAGTCAATATTCAAAACCGATTCATACCTTTTTCTTCAAAATTGACAGAGTAAATTTAGTGCAGGACTCAATCGTATATACATTCATGCCTGGCTTCCTTGCAAATAATATTGTAATTGAGATGCTTTGCCGGGCTCCCCATGGACAGACAGAGGAATATATAAGAAAAAATAGAAAGATTGTTCCTGTGCTTGGGAATACGGAAAGCAGGCTGCTGAAAGAGCATGGATTTTACGAGTATGAAAAGGGGATTATAGATTTTTCTAAAGCCATGTGTAAGGTATCTCTGATGTGTGGTAAAAAAGTTGGATCAATGCACAATATTCTCCTGTACTTGAAGTATATTGCGGAAGAGCCTTCGGAGGAAGTATTAGAATACTTTGCGTCTATGCCTAGCAGTGAATCGGGAAGGGGAGCAGAAAATGTGGAGTATGCTCCAAGATTGTCGGAGCATGATATTAAAGAAATATTTTTGAAATGTATGAATGAACCGGTTGAGCTTTTTTACAAGGGAACAAATTTGAACTATTCTATCATGCGTGCAACTTCGGAGGAAAGAGCTTTTATTGATCGTTGCCGGAGAGAATATGGTTCAGCCATTGGTATGCTGTCCAGACAGGAGAAGGAGCGGGAAATCAGAAAGAAGCAGAAGTGTTTCCATAGGGCGGCTTTCTACCCGGTTAGATTGCTGGAAGAAAAATTAGTCCTGTATGGAGCCGGAAAGTTTGGACAAGAGTTATATAACAGGCTGATAAAAGATCCGGAGCATGAAATTGTCCTTTGGGTGGATAAAAAGGCAGATGTATGTCAGAGACAGGGGCTTACGGATGTACATTTTGTGGATATGATCATAAAAGCGTCTTATGACCAGATTGTAGTTGCTGTGATGTCAAAAGAAATGGCGGAAGGGATTCGGACAGAGTTAGTGCAGATGGGGATAAAGGAAGAAAAAATAGTCTGGTTTTCTCCGTATGGCTATTCCAACGCGAGGGATGCATGGGAAACGGAAGAAATTGGATGAAATTTTAAACATTGTTGAGGTGAAAATTTGTGATAGAGTGTGATACAAAAATTAGAGACATATATTTACATTTACAGGATGAACCATCCAGACAGTTTTTCCAACTCCGTCTGATGTACAGCCTGACAAGGGACGAGCGATTCATCCACCAGATGATCGAATCCCTGCCTCAGAAACAAAGTGTAGACATCATGATAAAAGAGGCAGAACATGTAAAAGAAAAATTGATCATATATGGCGCGGGTAATGATTTCTCGCTGCTTAGTATGTTATATCCGGATTTATCTTGTGTCTGTTTATGCGACCGCGATACCAATAAACAAAAAAGCGGGTGGAAAGGATATCATGTGATCTCACCGGATCAATTAGTGGCGGACTTTCAGGATTATTATGTGTTTATCAGCACTACAGGATTTCATCAGGAAATATATGATTTCCTGACAGAAAATGGCTGGGATCAGGAAAAGATATTCAATGCAGGAAAAGTTACATCAGAACTGTACCGGCAGCAATATTTTGACCAGGATATCATGAAGCCCTGCCAGAATGAGATCTTTGTAGACGGCGGATGCTATGACTGCAGCACGGACAGGCTGTTTGTCCAATGGTGCGGAGGAGAGTATCAAAAAATCTATGCGTTTGAACCTGATATAGTGAACTATGAAAGATGTCAGAAGGCAGCAAAAAATATTCCGAATATGGAGCTGATCAATAAGGGCCTGTGGAGCAGGGAGGAGATTCTGTATTTTGCGGGAAACGCAGATCAGGGATCAAAAATTACCGAAAGACAGGAGCAGAATGTAACAACCGTTCCGGTGGCTGCGATTGATGAAGCAGTGGGGAATGATAAAGTCACGTTTATAAAGATGGATGTAGAAGGAGCGGAGCTGGAAGCACTCAAAGGCGCCAAAAGAACGATTCTCGAAAATCATCCCAGACTGGCGATATCCATTTACCATAAACCGGAGGATATATGGGAAATA
Source organism: Lachnospiraceae bacterium M18-1 (assembly GCA_000403295.2). Classification (GTDB taxonomy): domain Bacteria; phylum Bacillota; class Clostridia; order Lachnospirales; family Lachnospiraceae; genus Schaedlerella. The sequence goes on from KE159612.1 coordinate 287,702, forward strand.
CCGTCGTATATCCTTTCCCTGTCGGAGGAATACACGTTTTATATAAGGCATTATCAATTAAGCAGAAACGAGACGATCTTATATGCCATATAGAAAACGTTATACTGCTGTTCCGGGCAGGGCTGCGGGGCAGTCATGCGCATTTTGCAATTAAGGAGAAAACCTATGGTCAAAAAAGACATCGTACTGTTCGGTACGGGAAAGTATTTCGAAAATTATATGATATGCGAGGGCGGGGGCTTGGGCAGGACTCCTTTGTTTGCTGTAGATAATGACCTGTCCAGGACGGGCAGCATTCGATACGGCGTGGAAGTGAAGTCGCCGGATGTTCTGCGCGATATGGACAGGGACACATTTTATGTAGTGATCTGTACAGCACAGAAGGAATCCATTGAGAGGCAGCTGGCATCAATGGGGATTACAGATTATCATTATTACAGGCCCGTTCCGATAGAAGATTCGGTTTTGAAAGAAGAACAGAAGCCCTACCGTATCGGTTATGTCCCGGGAGCATTTGACCTGTTCCATGTGGGACACCTGAACCTGCTGCGCCGCTCAAAATCCCGATGTGAATATTTGATTGCCGGGGTACTTACAGATGAGCTGTTTGAACATTTTAAAAAGAGAAAGCCGGTGATCCCTTACGAACAAAGGGCGGCGATCGTGTCAGCGGTTTCCTATGTAGATCGTGTAGTACCAGTAGACTTTTCCAACACTTATAAAATTGACGCCTGGAAAAGATATCATTATGACTGCCACTTTTCCGGCAATGATCATGGTGCGGACTGGACACGTGACCTGGAGCAGCTTCGGGAAGTGGGGGCGGATATGGAATTTTTTGAATATACAAATGCAACCAGTTCGACTGCTATCAGGGGGAAGATGGATCTCGGAGACAGATGAAAGGAAAGAACCGGCAGCAGGAAGAAAGTAACGATTGTGTGCCTTTGTTTTCTTATGCTATAATTTTAAGAAAGCGGATTCAGCATTTGGGAAAGGAGGCACAATATTATGTCAAGACCAGTTGGCATTGGAATGCAGGACTTTGAAAAGGTGATTACGGAAAATAATTTTTACGTGGATAAGACGCTGTTTATCAAGGAGTGGTGGGAGAATAAAGATGAGGTTACCTTGATCACCCGCCCGCGCCGTTTCGGCAAGACGCTTACTCTTGACATGGTAGAAAAGTTCTTTTCACTAAAGTATGCGGACAGGGGAGATCTGTTTGAAGGGCTTGCCATATGGGAAGAGAAAGAGTACCAAGAGCTGCAGGGGACATTTCCGGTCATTAGTCTGTCTTTTGCATCCATAAAGGATACCTGCTTCCAGAACGCACGCAGGAAAATCTGTTATTTGCTGGAGAATTTATATTCAGAAAATATTTTTTTGTTAGGAAGCGGAATCTTAACTCCATCGGAAGAGGCTTTTTTCAAAAGAGTTTCTGCAGATATGGGAGATGCAGAGGCAACTCTGGCGCTGCATGAATTGTCAAAATATCTCTGCAGATTTTATAGGAAGAAAGTGGTCATTTTGTTGGATGAATATGATACTCCCATGCAGGAAGCGTATGTATATGGGTATTGGGAAGAACTGGCGGAATTTACCAGGAGCATATTCAATTCAGCCTTTAAGACGAACCCTGATCTTGGCCGTGCGATCATGACCGGGATTACCAGGGTGAGTAAAGAATCAATCTTCTCTGATTTGAATAATCTGGAAGCAGTTACGATTATTTCGGAAAAATATCAGGATTCCTTTGGCTTTACACAGGATGAGGTTTCAGAGGCATTAAGGGAATATGGGCTGTCAGATAAGGAGGAGGAAGTAAGAGCCTGGTATGATGGCTTTACGTTTGGGAAAAAAACAGATATTTATAATCCGTGGTCGATCATTAACTATTTAGATAAAAAGACTTTTTATTCATACTGGGTGAACACCAGCAGCAACAGCCTGGTGGGAAAGCTGATCCGTGAAGGAAGCCGGGACGTGAAAATGGTTATGGAAGACTTGCTCAAAGGCGGGAAACTTCATACGTATATTGATGAGCAGATGGTGTTCAGCCTGTTGGACACCAGGGAAAGTGCAGTATGGAGTCTGCTGCTGGCAAGCGGGTATCTGAAGGTGGAGAGATTTATTCCGAATGAGAAAAGAGGAAAGCATGGATATGACCTTGTACTGACAAATCAGGAAGTCCGCATGATGTTTGAACAGATGATAGAAGGATGGTTTTCAGATTTTACCCCATCCTACAATGATTTTATCCGCGCATTGCTCCGCGCGGATGTGAAGAGCATGAATGCCTATATGAACAAGGTTGCGCTTGAGACGATCAGCTATTTTGATACGGGAAAAAAGCCTTCAGAAGCAGCTGAACCTGAAAAGTTTTATCATGGCTTCGTTCTTGGCCTGATCGTAGACCTGGCAGACAGATATACGGTGACTTCGAACCGGGAAAGCGGATTTGGCCGTTATGATGTCATATTGGAGCCGCTTCATAGTAAGGATGATGCCATCATCCTGGAATTTAAAGTGTATGACCCTGAGGAGGAAGGCTCGCTGAAAGATACGGTGAAATCAGCATTAGCACAGATTGATGAGATGCAGTATGCTGCTTCACTGGAAACCAGGGGAATATCGCCGGAACGAATCAGAAAGTATGGATTCGCATTTGAAGGGAAGAAAGTATTGATCGGATAGTGAACCAGGGAGAGCACACCCAAAAACTACTTTCGGATCACAGGGAGGAAAACATGGCGACATTGCATGTAAATGAAGAACAGTTAAGTACCCAGCGCCGCACGCAGATGGATCAGATCATCTTCAACTATCTGGACGTGCAGACAAAGGATTATTATGACGAGGAGATTTCCGATGAATACCGTTTTCCGGTGTGGTATCAGCTCTCCAGCCTTAGGACGGGTTTATTGAGTTGGTATCCTTTCCGGAAAGATGCAGACCTGCTGGAGATCGGAGCAGGATTCGGCGCCCTGACGGGAATGCTGTGTGATAAATGCATGACAGTGACTGCTACAGAACGCTCTGTCCACCGCGCGTCTGCGATTGCCAGGCGCTGGGGATCGAAGGAGAACCTGCATGTTTATGCCGGCGAATGGAGTGAGATCGCCTTTGGAAAAAAGTTTGACTATATTGTGATCACCGGAATCATGGAACGTGCCTGCGGCGGTTCTGCAGACAGGAATGATTACGCGCGGTATTTGAAAAAGGTATCAGGCCTTCTGAAGGAAGACGGCGTTCTGCTTCTGGCAGTTGACAACCGTCTGGGGCTGAAATATTTCTGCGGGGCAAAAGAATCCCACGGAGGAAAAGCGTTCGAAGGAATTGCGCATTATCCGCAGGGGACACGCGCCTACTCTTTCAGCCGAAGTGAACTGAAGGACATCATAAACCGGGCGGGGCTTGTACAGATGCAGTTTTATTATCCGCTGCCTGACTATAAACTGCCCCAGCTGATCTATTCGGATGATTTTCTGCCGGAGCAGAACTTAAAAGAGCGGCTGATTCCATATTACCTGGATCATAATACGCTGGTGGCGTCGGAGCAGGAGCTGTATCGGGATGTAGTGGAAAACGGGACATTTCCTTTTTTTGCAAATTCATTTCTCGTGGAATGCGGCAGAAGGGAGGGACTCCGGGCACAGGAAATTTCTGACTATGAGACAGTGAACCAGGGAGAGAACATATCGGCAGACGCTGGACATTCTGCAGAGAGGAATCGTGTAATCTATGCTGCAGTTTCCACAGATCGGGGACGTGAGCGGGGGTATGCGACTGCGATCCAAAAGAACGGCATAGTGAGAAAAGCACCGCTGTTTCCGGAGGGAAAAGAAAATGCCCGCCGTCTGTATGAGAATATAAGCGATCTGAAGCAGCACCTGATTCCTGCAGCGGAGCATACAATACTGCCGGATGGGAGCCTGGAACTGCCTTTTGTACCATGGCCTACGTTATCCAATTATATGAAGGGAATTATAAGGGAAGACCAGGAGGAATTTTTATCTCTGATAGACCGGATTTACGAATATATCCTGCAGGCATCCGAAACTGTATCTGCAGGGACAGATGCCGAACTGCCGGGGCTGCAGGATCTGGACTGCGGTCCGATCTTAAAAAAGGCTTACATGGAACTGATTCCTCTGAATTGCTTTTATAACCCGGATACAAAGGAATTTCTTTATTTTGACCAGGAATTTGTACGGGAAAATTATCCTGCGAAATATGTCCTGTTCCGTGCTATACACTATATTTACTGCTTTACCCCGAATGCGGAGCAGTATTACCCAAAGAAGAAGCTGATTGAAAAATATGGCATGGAGCAGACCTGGGACATCTATATGCAGGAGGAACACCGCTTTCTGGATGAAGTGAGGAACCACAGAAAATACAGGCAGTTTTATCGCTGGGCAGCGGTAGACCAGAATCAAATACGGGAAAATGTAAAGCATCTGAGTACAGAGGAAGAAGTTATTGCGGATTATAAAATTTCCGACAAGATGAAAAAAATCTGGAAGATAGAGCTTGCCATGTTAGAAGAGGTGGAACGTATCTGCAAAGAACATGGACTTACCTGGTTTATGGTGCATGGAAGCCTGCTGGGTGCTGTCCGACACAAAGGGTTTATCCCATGGGATGATGACATTGATATTGCAATGCCTAGAAAAGATTATAATAAATTTTTAAAATATGCCCGGAAGGAACTTAAGGAGCCCTTGTCTCTCCACACTCCAGAGACGGAAAAGGATATATTCTGGGGAGGGTTTGCGCGGGTGCGGAACAGCCGGACGACGGGAATTGAATTGAGGGAACTGGAGCATAAAGGCAATCTGGGAATCTGGATCGATATCCTGCCGCTGGATGTATGCACCATGGATGATAAAAAGTTCGAGGAAAAGGAAAAGCTGATACGGCATTGTCACCGCCTTATACTGGCAAAGATTTACGGGAAGGATTATAAGGCATATGGCGACATGAACGCATGGCAATGGAAAAACTACCGGATGCTTGCCAGCCTTTACAGCCATGAAAAGCTCTGCCGCATGCTGAATGGTGCAATGCGTCTGTATACGGATGAAGATTCTGAGGATGTGGCATTTTTTAGCGGCTACCATAAGCACAGAAGGCTGAATGCAGAGGACTTCCGTGAAATTACGATGCTTGACTTTGAAAACCGTAAGTTTCCGGCTCCAAAAGGGTATGACAATTACCTGTTTATGACGCTCGGAAAGGACTATATGAAGTATCCTCCGGAAGAGGAGCGGAAGCCAAAACACTCCGGGATCTTCAACCCGGACAGGCCCTATACGGACTACCAGCGGATGCTGACCCACATGCTGGACGGCGCGGAAGGAAAGAAGGTTATTTTATTCGGTACAGGGCTGATGTTCGAGGACTACATGGAAAAGTGGGGGAAGAAGTATCCTCCGGAGTTCCTGGCAGACAATGATAAGAATCGCTGGGGACGGAAGCGGCTGGGGATTCCTGTCAGGCCGCCGGAGGAAATTTTGAAAATACCGGAAGAGAAACGCCGGCTGATCATCTGCAGCTTCTATTACAAGGAAATCCAGGAGCAGTTGGAGCAGATGGGGATTCGGGATTACCGCGTGTATATTCAGCGTATGGACTGGATTCTCGAGGCAGAGGAGAGAGGGGCTGAATAGGCTTCGGACGCTGCGTGAATCGCATTCAAAATCCAATTCGTACAGTTTTTCCAGGTAAAATGGCGAAGTACCTTTTCATACCCTCTGGTGATAATCGCTTCTGCATGTTCGGTATCATGCAGAAGCTTTTCCGCAATCCCCGGAAGCAATTCCAGGTGCTTGAGATCATACAGGGCAATGTCCTCTCCGTCGGTAAAGTTTTCTGTGATCCATCTGCTGGAATCGGTAAGGGGCATGGAATGCTGAAGCAGTGTATTAAAGATCCGGTCATGCGTTCCTGCCTTAAACCATGGAAATACATTCAGGTTGATCCTGGCGTCTGCCATATAAGCCAGTGTTTCCATATAGGGGATACGGTCATCAATTCGGTGTACATTTGGATATCCGGCTGAACTGTGGTTTTCCCAGCCGCGTCCAAGAAGGTGCAGTTCAAGGCCGGCATCGGCAAGGGCTTTTACTACACGGTCCCTCTGATACATGCGGATAGCCCAGTCGATAGATTCCGAGCAGCCTAACAGGATTTTCAGGTTCTCCTCTCCGAGTGAAACATTTTTTTCCTTTGCCACATTATAAAAAGCCTGTTCTATTGTAAGGCTGCTGTCTTTTATAAGACACTCAAAAATAGAAAGATAAAAATTATATACATCCGTACCTTTTTCAAACAGCTCCTCTATTTTTGCAAGCATACTTTCCGGACGGTAATAAGTACCTGAAAACAAAATGTCATATTTCTTTTCTTTATACGGAATAGCGGGAGCGTTTTTATCCGGCATGATTCCAACGTGGGGCATAAAATCCACAAAAGCTACGGATTGTCCAAAATATTTTTTTACGTATTCCACATGATCCCGATCACAGCAGAACAGAAGGTAATTCTGGGGATGCTTTTCTAATGTGGGATGGAAACGCAAAGGAGGGTCCATCAATATATCTACGACAACTGTCCGGTAAGCATTCCAGATATCAATAAATATATCTTCCCTGGTCCCAAGGCCGTCAAAGCAGATAGCTGCGTCCACCTTCTCAGCAGCAAATTCTGAAAAATATGCAAGGGAATGGGGGCCTTCTGCCAGCAGGTTTTTAAAATCCAGTATAAAAGTTTCATGCCCAAGTGTATGCAATTCAGCTGCCAAAAGATCTGTAAAGCAATTAAAAGATTCCACTTCTGAATAAAATAATGCAATTCTCATTCTTTCACGCTCCTTATTGCGAATGGATAAGTGGGCTGGATGCTCAAAGAGCATCCAACCGCACAGCTGGAGATTTTTTCTGATGGGCGGTGTTCCATGATGCAGAATTTCCTTCTTCTCATCCGCCGTGCTCCAGTGTTCCGCGGCACAGGATCTCCTGCTTGAGCTTCATGACCTCCGGATCCCCCGGCAAAAGTGCAGCGAGCTGGTTCACGACTCCCCAGGCTTCCTGCCATTGCTCATGTTCAATCAATCCATAGAGCATCTGCTTTACCTGCCTGCCAAGCAGCTCAAATTCTTCTGAAACTGGTTGGGGTGTCTGCAGCTTCTCTTCTATATGATTGCTCAGCTTCCCGATAACGGACGACATCTCCGGAAATACCCGTACTGCTTTTTCCAGCAGGGGGATACATGCCGGATAATTCTCTTTTTCTAAATGCTCCAGGACCGTTTTTATGGCCGACGTGAATTTATATTGGTACGGCAGCGCATAATGATCCGGTTCATTAAGGAGCTCGCTTCTATATAATGTCTCTGCTTCTGCAGCCACGCTGTCGCAATACTGCTTTAATGGCTCTGCTAACTCCGGCATGCCCATAGCCTGCTTCAACAGTATCTTTTCCAGAAAGCGCTGTTCCAGCCTCCAGATACAGATCGGATATCTCTGCATTCCCGGACGGAGGTTCTCCAGGAATCCGGGCATATCTGAAGTCTTCGTATGTTCAGCAAGCACTTTTGTACATTCATCCCACGTTTCTATCGTTATTTCCTCCAATAACGGCTCCAGGGAAAATCTGTTTCTTGCGGCAAGTTCTGCAAGCTGATATAAAAATCCTTCCGGACAGTCGGATATACAGAGCCTATAGTAGTCTTCTGCTTCTGCAGATAGGTGTTTATCCTCCGCCCACAGTGCCTTTTGAAGGGTGACATAAGGATTGCCTGTCCGAAGTGCGGAATACCCCTCGAGAATCGTCTCTTTTTGCTGCGGATGACTCCATTTCCATTTTTCCAGGTTGCCGTATTGCGGCGACACCTGATCCTCCTGATCCCATGGCATCCAGCTGAGTATCTCTTTGATCCGATGCCATTCATCTGTTTCGGAC
>KE159612.1:295710-297205 GCA_000403295.2 Lachnospiraceae bacterium M18-1
AGGAAAAGCTACAAGAAAAACTAGAGGAAAAGCTGCACCGAAAGTAGAACGCATGGAAGAAATGTTGTCGATTGCATTGTTGATAGTAGAGATAGCCTGTTTAGCCTTATCAGAGTCTGTGATTTCAACCTTCTCAAGGTTTTCTGCTGTAGTCGGTTTACCATCAACACCTACTCCAGCGATGTTAGAAGCTGTCATTTTTGTAAGAGTAACCTTCAGCTGATTGTCATCTGAGCCAGATTCACCAACATGAAGTTTAATAGCAGTGTTCTTCCCATCAAACAGCTTTGTTCCATTGAAGTTAGCTGTAGCACTGATTCTGTTAATTTCTGCATTCAGGTTATTAATTTCCTTCTGCATCTCGTTACGGTTTGTAGAAGAGTATGTTCCGTTGGCAGACTGTGTAGCCAGCTCAACCATACGATTCAGCATGGAGTGAACTTCTGTCAGAGCGCCTTCTGCTGTCTGCACAAGAGATACACCGTCGTTTGCGTTCTTTTCAGCGGTTGCAAGACCTGTAATCTGAGCACGCATCTTTTCAGAAATAGCCAATCCTGCCGCGTCATCGCCTGCACGGTTGATCTTGTAACCAGATGATAATTTCTCCAGGTTCTTTCCTACAGAAGAGTTGTTGTTGGACAGGTTTCTGTGTGCATTTAATGCAGTAATATTATGTTGGATTCTCATAGTATTTCCTCCTTGAATGATTACCGGGAAATTCCTTTTTCCCGTCTGATTAATTTTTATATTTGTTTTGCGTTCCCAGCAGAGATTCGCCGATATAGCGTGCAGATGTGCCTGCCCCACTTCCAGAGTCCGGGGATGCATCAGCAGCCGTTCGCCTTCTTTTAATGCCTCTTCAGGATGGCCTGATGAGGAAAGGAGGATCGGGAGCCGTACCTGCATCCACAATTCGCAGGCGCCGATCCGTGCATCCTTTTCCCCCAGCTTTAATCCCTGGCGGCAGTACCGGACGGCCGTCTCAAATTCATCTACGCTCTGATATTCCTGCACCAGCTGCATACAGTTCTGCGTATTTGGATTTTCCTTATACTGTTTGAGAAGCAGCGGGATATTCCTGTCAAATTTGGAAGCATTGCCGCGGATGTCCTCCTTCTCTGCATATCCATAGTGGTGCACAAAACTCTGGAACATCTTTTCCGGTTCAGAAAATGGCTGAAGGAACTCATGGATCCGGTTTACAAACCGGGTCTCCGGGGTCAGGCAGCACATACGGCCTACATGGGCATCCGCATACTGTTTCCCGCTCCAGTCTGTATAATTGCGGACAACATAAAAAGCAGACCGGTAATGACGATATTCTCCGCTTTGAAAGAACTGGATGATCTCTCCCGGGTCTTCAAACCACTCGTCGTCATCGATGTATAAAAACCATTCCCTTTGCGCTTTCATAGGTTACTGTTGCGCCATGCTGGCGATCCGCCTTATCAGGATGCTTTTCAAGGTATCTCATTTTTTCGTGGTATCTGCGGAC
>KE159612.1:297310-308635 GCA_000403295.2 Lachnospiraceae bacterium M18-1
GTACACTTATTTGGATTATTTTCTATTCGTCCCGCTGATATAGAAATGCCTTATACTCTGCAATTCGCTTGTAGAGGGTGCTTCTGCCCATATTGCATAGATTTCCAAACTCTTTGATTGAGATCAGATTGGCATCCCATTGCTCATATAATTCCGGAAAATTCTCCGGCATAGGTATCATAGGCTTACCGAACTGGACTCCGCGGGCCTTTGCGGCAGCAATTCCTTCCGCCTGCCGCTGCCGGATATTATCCCGCTCATTTTCGGCAACAAAAGAAAGAAGCTGTAATACAATGTCGCTGATAAAGGTTCCCAACAGGTCTTTTGTCTTTGTTGTATCCAGCAAAGGCATGTCCTGAATACAGATATCGGCACCTTTTTCTTTTGTAATGACACGCCACTGTTCCATGATTTCCTGATAATTCCGCCCCAGTCTGTCGATGCTTTTCACCACGATCAGATCTCCCTCACGTACCCGGCGCATCATCTTCGTATATGCCGGACGTTGAAAGTTTTTTCCGCTTTGTTTATCTACGTAGATGTCTTTTTTGTGTATACCGGCTTCTAAAAGAGACAGCATCTGCCGTTCGATATTTTGTTCCCGCGTAGAAACTCTGATGTATCCGTATATTCTGTTTGCCATACCACTACCTCCTTGGATAAAATAACTTTTTTCGAGTATAAAACAAAACCAACTTCATGCCAAATCCAATATCTGAATATTCCCATAAACAAAAACAGGAAGTATTTTCCATTTTGGTTAAAGAATGTTAAGAATCTCATATATCACAAAATTTTCTTGTGCATAGACCTGACTATATGCTAAAATAAAAACAAGCATATTTTCTAAGGTTCCATGATATCGGAACGTTTTGATTCCGATATATCTGCAGTACACATCAATGCAAGGAGTTCTATCTCCTGTCCTTTCAGAAAATTCGTGCTTTTATCCAGATAAGCAGGAGATTTTCTGATCAGGATTTTGAAAATCTCCAGAAAACAAAAGAATAAGGAGGTTTTCTATGAAGCAAAAGAAGAAAGAAACAGACACCATCTACTGGCATCCTGCATTTTATGCGGGGATTCAGATCGAACTGCAGGAGGACGCAGACAATCTGGATTTTGAAAGCGAACATCAACTGAGTACAAAGCCTATGCAGATTGACGTGCTTATCATTAAAAAAGAAAATGACGTACCCGTGAAGAAAAACATCGGGAGGATATTCCGAAAAAGAAATATCATCGAATACAAACGCCCGGATGATTCGCTTTCTATTGATGACTTTTATAAGGTATACGGCTATACCTGCTTTTACAAAACGGATGTAAAATATACGGACAGCATCCCTCTGGAAGAACTTACGATCACGTTTGTATCAGAAGGATATCCCCGGAAATTGATCAGGCATCTTAAAGAAGTAAGGAATTATACAGTGATTAAGGCAGAATCCGGAATCTATTCCGTAAAAGGAGACATCATCCCAATCCAGATTATTGTAACCGGAAGACTTCCCAGAGAGGAAAATCTCTGGTTAAGGAGCCTTACAAACAAGCTAAACAAACCGGAAAATGCGCAAAAGCTGATTGAAAACTATATAGTACAAAAAGGAAATAACCTGGCCAGTTCTATAATGGAAACAATCATGCGTGCAAATCAAAAAGTATTTCAGGAGGTAAATGGAATGAGTGATATTTTTATGGAAATCGTACAGGAAAAATTTGACCGCAAGCTGGAAGAAAAATTACAGGAAAAACTAGAGGAAAAGCTACAAGAAAAACTAGAGGAAAAGCTACAAGAAAAACTAGAGGAAAAGCTACAAGAAAAACTAGAGGAAAAGCTGCAAGAAAAACTAGAGGAAAAGCTGCAAGAAAAACTACAGGAACGGGAGGAGGCTTTGAAAAAGAAAGTGAAAGAAGAAATGAAAAAGGAAGCAGAAACAGAGCGTATCACCTTGATCTGGAAAAAGTGCGCTAAAAACAAATCATTGTCTGTGATTGCTGACGAATTAGAGACAGAACCAGAGGAACTTCGCTCAGTTTATAATCTCATCATCGAACATCCCGGAAAAAACGTGGATGAAATTTGTGAATTGGTAATGGGATAGGAATCATTATCAGAAACGCTGGTAATCAGCCTTATGGGGATTCCAGTCTCTGCAGCGGAAGCGGCAGTCTTGACTCCTCCAAATAAGCCCAAAAAATATTTAAAATTTTTTTCAAAAAACGCTTAAGATATCCGAAGATGGTTCGATAATATAAATGTCAAGAAGTTTTAGGGACAGTCCAAATAAGTGTACCTTTTTAAAACAGTTCGCCGGCATGTTTGAAAGATATATTTATTTCGCTTCCTAATCCTTCTTGCAAAAATCATAAAATATAGCAGACGGGGAAAAGGAATTCCCCGGCATAAATTCAAGGAGGAATCACTATGAGAATTCAACATAACATTACAGCATTAAATGCACACAGAAACCTGTCCAACAACAACTCTTCTGTAGGAAAGAACCTGGAGAAATTATCATCTGGTTACAAGATCAACCGTGCAGGCGATGACGCAGCAGGATTGGCTATTTCCGAAAAGATGCGTGCTCAGATCACTGGTCTTGCAACAGCTGAAAAGAATGCAAACGACGGTGTATCTCTTGTACAGACAGCAGAAGGCGCTCTGACAGAAGTTCACTCCATGCTGAATCGTATGGTAGAACTGGCTACACAGTCTGCCAACGGAACATATTCCTCTGCAAACCGTACTGAGATGCAGAAAGAAATCACAGCTCTGAATGCAGAAATTGACAGAATCGGTGCTACATGTAACTTTAACGGAACAAAACTGTTTGCAGCAGCAACAACAATCAAGCTGCACGTAGGTGAGTCCAGTGCTAATACGAACCAGTTATCTGTAAGCTTCAAGCAGATGGATGCTGCTTCTATTGGAGTAGGAAGTCTTTCTATTACCACTGCTGATACTGCAAAAGCTGCAATTGATACAGTAAATACAGCAATTGATTCGATTTCCTCTATGCGTTCCGACTTCGGTGCATTGCAGAACCGTTTGGAGCACACCATTAACAACCTGGGTGTTCAGACAGAGAACATCACAGCAGCTGAGTCCCGTATCCGTGACGTTGACATGGCTAAGGAAATGATGACCTACACCAAGAATAACATTCTTGTTCAGGCTTCTCAGGCTATGCTTGCTCAGGCTAACCAGGTACCGCAGGGAGTTCTTCAGTTACTTCAGTAAAAATGAATTGAATTTTCATATGGGAAAAAGGCTTCTTTTTAAAGAAGCCTTTTTTTCTGAATAAGCAGTATACTTATATACTGCCGTTTTTTATAAAAAAGGAGCAACTGACCATGAACATACAGCTGACAATCTCTCTTCTGGTCTCAGACCGGCCGGATACTCTGAATAAATGTCTGGATTCCCTTGTCCCTCTCCTGAAAGATCTGGAAAGTGAACTGATCATTGTTTATACCGGAAAAAGTCAGGATACGCTGGAGCTTGCAAAGCAGTATACTTCCCATATCGTCCCCTTTAGCTGGTGCAGTGATTTTGCAAAAGCACGGAATGCAGGACTCCGGGAAGCGAAAGGAGAATGGTTCCTCTATCTGGATGATGACGAGTGGTTTGATGATACGGCAGACATCATTCGCTTTTTTCAGAGCGGAGAATACCGTCACTATGAATCTGCGCTTTATATACAGCGTAATTATCAGGATCGGGAAGGGATGACCTCTTTCGATACAAGCGTGGGACGGATGTGCCGCATCACGCCGGAAACCAGATTTGTCTATCCCATCCACGAAAACCTGAGTCCATTTCCCAACCCCTGTAAAAAGCTGGATGCATTTGTGCACCATTTCGGGTATGTGGAACAGGCGGAAGGAAAGAACCTTACTGAAAAAACGAACAGAAACATTCCACTGCTTCTTCAGAGGCTTGAAACGGAATCCGATGATATTCAATGCTATATGCAGCTGGCACAGGAATACAGAAATATCCTTCAGTTCGATAAGGCGATTGAATACTGCCGCAAAGGGCTTGATTCTGCTGCAAAAGAAAAGAGGATCTTTTCACAGGAACTGTGGATGCAGGTAAATCTTCCGCTCTTTATCTCCGCGGCCGGAGATAAGAAGCAGGCATTGGAAGAGGGTGAACGTATCCTGCAGTCCCCACGTACCCTGGAAGTCAGTGAGGCTCACCTGCATTCGATCCTTTCCGGCTTCTGCCTGGAATTAAAAGAATACGGAAAAGGGCTTGAACATGTCAACACTTATCATGCCAGGATGCGGTACCTGAAACGCCATCCAGAGGATGCTTCACGGCAGAATGGGGGAACGGTGACGTATGAGAGCGCAAAGTCCCGGGCTATACCCACCTATATCGCAGGACTCCTTTTTGCAGTTGAGTTAAATGAACCACGCCGGATGAAAGAGATACTTACCTGGATTCCCTGGGACAATGAATCTGAGATTGCCCCTCAATATGAGACATTGGAGAAATGGAAGGAGGACCATCCGGATCACAGGCAGGCCATTCTGGAGGGATTCTCCAGGCTTAAGACAGATAATACCTATGTAAGCCTTCAAAAGGCACTGTACGCAGAAGAGAGGCTGGACATCACAGAGGCCGAAAATTTATTCGGACAATGCTGCAAAGCCGTAAACTCCGAAGGTGTCTTGTGTCAGCTTGCAGGACTTGCGGCAAGAAATAGGTTCGTTATTGATCCATTATTGGAACGAATCTCCGCAGAGACCTGGGATGTATGCACAAAGAGGCTTGCAGAACGTACAGAGATCTCCGAAATGCCTGATTTTCTGGCGGGCATTCAGGCTGGGATGACAGATTATCCAATCTATACCGGAAGGCTGGAGCAGCGTTTTCTGGAGAAGCAGCTGATTCAGGGCGGCCCGGATCTCTCACAGATTCTGGAATTGCTGCGGAGGTACAGCGAACTCGTGCTTACAGAAGCAGATATTATATATAATGAAAAGATTTTACGCAATCCGGAGCATTATGCCCTTCCTTTCCACTATAAATTTGCCTTTATAATAAAAAATATTCTGGAAAACCTGGAGCATAAAAGATATGCAGACTGCATCCCGCTTTTGAAAAGAGCACTTCAAATTTATCCGGATATGACAGTGGTCATCAAAAAGCTCAGCAGATATCTGGAAGAAAAGATGAGCGTCTCCGGCCCTGCTGTCTCGGAAGAATTCGCAGCATTAGGCAGGCAGGTCAAGCAGGTGCTGTACGGACTCATGGAAAATAAACAGTGGCAGGAAGCTTACGGAGTCGTAAACCAGCTTGCTGCACTTTTGCCGGAAGACCTGGAAGTCCTAAAGCTGAAACAGGAAATTCTGCGGCAAAGCTAGTACAGCGCTTATTACTCAATTATTAATGTAATGCTGTACTAGTGTACTGACCGCATTATATCCAATAAAACTCCGCAGGATAATTTTTCATCGGCAAGGCGGCTGAATGAGGCGTAGCCGGTAGCTACGTCGATTGAAGCCAACACAGCCCGATGGATAATTAGACAAGGAGGTTTGTTGGAATATAATACGGTCAGTACACTAGTGTAGTGACCATATAGGGGATGCTGCAAAATAGCGCTATATACAAAATATGGTATTTGATCCACATGTATTCGACCATATAGCGTATATAACTGCATTTGCAGCATCCCCTATGCATGTCCCCCTCTTAAAATCCGAACCCTTCAAAATCAATCCATAAATCATCATAAATGTTAGCCTTTACTCTGTCCCGAAGCGTATAAGTCTTTACTTCAAAATCAGTTTCTTCCAGATGGTACACGAGAATCTTTTGACTGCGCGGATCAATGATCCAATATTCTCTTACTCCTGCATCCATGTAAAGGTTCAGCTTGCGCACATAGTCCTGGCTGGAAGTGCTGGGAGAGACAATCTCAATAATCCAGTCAGGCGCCCCGGTGCAGCCACGTTCTGTCAGCTTGCCGGGATCACAGATCACGCTTATATCAGGCTCTACTATCGTCTTATCATCGTCTTTAAACGGCTTAACTGCAAAAGGTGCAGGATAGACTTTACAATTTCCTTTTTTAGATCGTATATAATTATAAATCATATTGTTGACTGCATTTAATATTTCCTGGTGTATCCGGCTGGGGGCCGACATATCATAAATCTGTCCGTCGATCAGTTCCGCCCGGACATCCTCCGGCAAACGGTAATAATCCTCTTCCGTATAGATTTTTAATTGTGCTAAAGCCATGCTTATATTTCCTTTCATAATTCATAATTACTGGTTTCTGTTTATAAGTCGATTTTATCATTATTTTTAGGCAAATACAATGCGGAAATCCGTTGGAACACAGCTTTGTACGAAAGGCAGGAGGAACTTTTATTAAAGTAAATCCAAAGACCATCCCATAATACATGCCGCCATGGGCGAGCTTTGTCCGGCAAGGTGTACCTTTTCAGACAGTTCGCCGGCATAGTCGATAAGCTATATTTATTTCACTTCCCGACGCTTCTTGCGAAGCAAATATAAAAATTAATCAAACGGGAAAAAGGAATTTCCCGGTAATCATTCAAGGAGGAAATACTATGAGAATCCAACATAATATTACTGCATTAAATGCACACAGAAATCTGTCCAATAACAACTCTTCTGTAGGAAAGAACCTGGAGAAATTATCATCTGGTTACAAGATCAACCGTGCAGGCGATGATGCGGCAGGGCTGGCTATTTCCGAAAAGATGCGTGCTCAGATGACAGGCCTTGCAACAGCTGAAAAGAACGCAAACGACGGTGTATCTCTTGTACAGACAGCAGAAGGCGCTCTGACAGAAGTTCACTCCATGCTGAATCGTATGGTTGAGCTGGCTACACAGTCTGCCAACGGAACATATTCTACTGCTAACCGTGCTGAGATGCAGAAAGAGGTAAATGCGTTAAAGGCAGAAATCACTAGAATTGGCCAGACTGCTAACTTCAACGGAATCACATTGTTCACAGGAAAAGGTGGAGCTGCTCCAACTCCGGTCGTTCTGCATGTAGGAGAAACCGGATCAGGACAAAATCAGATTAAAGTTACGCTTGCTTCTATGTCTGCGACAAACATAGCGAAAGCAGATGGAACCGGTACAACTATCAATCTGGATAATGATGCAAAGATTACAACATCCGCTCTTGCAAAAGCTGCAATCGCAAAAATCAATGATGCGATTGATAACATCTCATCTCTGCGTTCTGACTTTGGTGCTTTGCAGAATCGTTTGGAACATACGATCAACAATCTGAATGTACAGAATGAAAATATTACTGCTGCTGAGTCACGTATCCGCGATGTAGATATGGCGAAGGAAATGATGGCTTACACCAAGAATAACATTCTGGTTCAGGCTTCACAGGCAATGCTTGCGCAGGCAAACCAGGTTCCGCAGGGAGTTCTTCAATTATTACAATAATATTCAGCAATATATCTAAAGTCTGCTATACAGTATTTTGCCTGAGGGATGGACGAACAAACTACATCCGGCAAAGACATAATTTCAAGAGGAGCCAGTCCATTGGATTGACTCCTTTCTGTTTATGAACAGAACTATAAATTTTAGTCGCTGAAAAGAACGATTCCTGTTAAATCCCTAGTATATCATTTACATTTATTCTGCGCTATTGGAATGCAAGTGAATGATACCCAGATGAAAAAGGAGACCTGAAACCATGGATATACAGCTTAGTATTTCGTTACTTGCTTCTGACCGTGCGGCATCACTGGAGCGCTGCCTGGATTCCTTGCGCCCTTTGCTGATGCGGATTCCCAGTGAATTGATTATTGTATTGACCGGAACCGATGAGCGTGTCCGGCAAATTGCTTCACAGTATACGGATCATCTTATTCCATTCAAATGGTGCAATGATTTTTCTGCTGCACGAAACGCAGGACTCAGAGAGGCGCGGGGAGAATGGTTTTTATATATAGATGATGATGAATGGTTTGATGATACCGCAGAAATATGTGATTTTTTTCTGAACGGCGAATACAAAAGATATGGAGCTGCATGTTATATTCAGCGTAATTACCTTGGATGGGACGGAATCAGCCATTCCGATTTCCATGCATTCCGTATGGCGGTAAACACTCCCGGAATCCATTTTATAAACCCTATCCATGAAGAGCTGACGCCGCGCCTGGATCCCTGTAAGTATTTTAATACCTATGTCCATCACTATGGATATGTGTCAGAGAGTAAAGCCTATACAGAAAAAACCGCCCGTAATGTTTCATTACTGCTTGAAGATATACAGGAAAATCCCAATTATATCAAGAACTATATTCAGCTTGTTCAGGAATACTGCACAGAGCATGACTGGGAAAAAGCAGAAAAATACTGCCGAAAAGCATATATGATGCGGATGGAGAAGTATGAAAGGAACTGGTTTCAGATATATCTGGGAGATATCATATATGCAAAAAGGGATAGAGAGCAGGCAATCCAGGAAATCACATCCATATTAGAAAAAGAAGCTCCCTGTGAGCTGGTCCGATTAAGCTTTTACGATAAGCTGATCGCCCTGTATATGGGAACTCAGGATTATGAAAAAATATTGGAATATGGGATGCGATTTGAAAAAACACTGCGACACATGGACAGCAATCCCAGATTATGGTCGGAGCAGGGGTACGGCGGCGCAAATGAAAGCAGGATAAAGAATCCGCACAAACTGTACCTTGGACGGATGCGCTGCGCTGAAGCAGCTCTGCAGCTCGGCGATATCGGAAAAGCGTCATATTTTTCAAAACTTCTCCCTTGGGATGAGGAATATTGGATGCAGCAGTATTACGGGATATTAGATCAGTGGAAAGAAAAATATGGCGGACTTTTTTGGAAACTTATAGAAACACTTTCTTATGACGCACCCTATCTGCTGTACCAAAAAGCATTGCGGATGGACGGTGGAAATACAGACGAAGCCAGGCAGCACATTTTTATACAATGTATGTCTGAAACCGATTCACTCTATTTAAAAGAAAAAATATTAAAGGAAGCTCTGCTTTCTGAAATGGACTTATCGCCTTTTCTGGAACTGTTGGATATAGAGGTCTGGAAAGTGTGTGCTGTACGGATTGTTGACGGTATTTCGCTCCAGGATCTTTCAAAAGTGAAGGCTATGGCAGAACGGTACGCAAAAACTTTCCCGGCATTCGGCCTGTGGCTCTCCAAGCTGATTGGTGAAAAAGAACTCATACAGGGATTTTTTTCTGGTGACGCTCTGAGAATAGCTTTACTCCGATATTGTCAATCTGTCCTGCAATTCTATCACGGACTATACCGGGAAGAGCTTTTCTGTGAAAAAGACCGCTGCCTTCTGCCCTGGGACTGCCGTTTTGCTATTTTCGCATCTGAGGGATTAGAACATTTTCATAAAAAAGAATTTCCGGATGCAGTCCGCAAATTTCGTTCTGCATTGAAATATTATCCTGGAATGACAGGCGCTGTCCACGAACTTATCCGGCAGATGACTGCGGCATCAGCGGCTCCCGCAGCAAATGCAGAAAAAGAATTTCAAATGCTTGCAGGCCAGATGAAAGAAACCCTGCAGAATATGCTGGATAATGGCCAGTACACAGAGGCATTTTCTATCGCGTCGCAATTATCACCGCTGATTCCAGATGATCTGGAACTCCTGCGCCTGCGTCAGAAAATTTTAAGAGGCTGTCCTGAAAACGTAACTTAGCAGCAAAGTGTAACATTTTTTACTGTTGCAATCTAAAACATGGAATAGTATACTTTAGATAATAAACGAAAGGTATCGAATTATGGCGAGAAAATCACAAACATTAAAGCCAGATACAGTATTAAAAAATTACTGGCGTGACAATGATCGGTTTGCAGACCTTTTTAATGCCGCGTTATTCCAGGGGCAGCAGATCATCAAACCAGAAGAATTAGAGGATATGGATTCGGAGGAGTCTTCCATTTTAGAACATAAGGACTATGCGGAGTCAATCGAGGCATCCAGGGATAATATCAAAATAAGAAAACGCTCTTCGGAAAATGGGATCGAATTTGTAATGCTGGGAAAGGAATCTCAGAAACACATCCATTATGCAATGCCTCTGCGGGTTATGGGCTATGATTACGGTACCTACAAAAAACAGTATGATGACAATGCTGCAAAGTATACGTCATCACAAGGCATGGATTCAGATGAATATTTGTCAAGAATGAAGCAGACTGACAGATTTTCCCCTGTAGTGACGATAGTGGTCTATTATTCCGAAAAGCCGTGGGACGGAGCTGTAACTTTGCATGAAATGCTCCGGATCCCAAAAGAATTTGCTGCATATGTGAATGATTATAAAATGATTTTAGTCGAGGCCGGGAGAAACGATTTAATACTTCATAACGTAGATAATGTTGATTTTTTCAAACTTATGGAAATCATTCTGGATCAGCAGCTTCCCAGGAATGAAGCAAGGAAAAAAGCCATACAATACAGTGAAGAGCACCGAACGAATAAATCCGTAGTTATGGCAATTGCAGGGGCTACGGACACTAAAATAGATTATAATGCATTTCAGAAAGGAGACGGGCAGATGTGTACTTTATTCGATACAATTGCGAAGGAACATGAATCGAAAGGCAAGGCTGAAGGCAAGGCTGAAGGAAAAGCTGAAGGAAAAGCTGAGGGCAAGGCTGAAGAGATTATTGAGACTGGATATGAATTTGGAATGTCTGAAAATGATATTTTAGAACGTCTCCAAACGAAACTGGATGTGTCTCTCCAAAAAGCTCAGGAATATTTTAATATGTTTACAAAACAGACCGTATAAGGTTATTATTCATACGGCGTTGTGCACTTGCTGCACGTACATTCAGTTTTGTATACTCATTGCTGCCCTTGAAAGTCTGTGTTATCAGATATTCAAGGACAGAATAAAAAAAGTGCGCATCCCCCGGAGGGTTTTTATTCTATAGGAAAAATCGGAGAAGTTTCCTATAGAATAAAATAGCCGCCGCTACTCGCAATAGTGACAGCTGTTACTCTGTAACACGCTGATGGGAACAGGCTGGGGAATGATCGTTTCTCTCAACACAATGACCTTACACATATGTTTCTTTGTTTTCTTGTTATAACTGATCCCCACTCCCAATATCTTTCCTTGATATTTCGCCCTTTCACCAATCTTCCCCTCAAAGCGGAGTATATAATTCTTGGCTATGATCTGCTGAAGCGCCTCTTCCGGCGTGCTGTCCACTTTCAATTCTAAAATGATACCGACAGCATTTCTGTTCTCCGGATAAAAGATAAAATCCACAAATCCT
>KE159612.1:308865-310245 GCA_000403295.2 Lachnospiraceae bacterium M18-1
CCAAAATACTCACTGAATTTCTTTTTCGTAGCCATATCATATTCCAGAAACATATTCAGTTCTGAGCCGCTGGAGTATTTTGCGATTGGAAGGACGCCGGTCATGTAGGCCAGTTCCACATAAGGCTGGTCTTTCAGCAGGTTTCTCAGGAAATCAATATATTCCGAACGATCCTTATCTGTCACAAAATCCCTGTGAAAAATAAAATCCCATTCATCTAAAACAAAGATAAATTTTACATCTTCTGCCTCGTATTCCAGAATATCATTCAATGCGTCCCACAGGGCATCCTCTTCCTCAATGCCTGCGTCCGGATATGCCTGTATCAGATCATGCATGAGGCGGCCATGTATCCGCTGGATATACTGCCGATAAGAGGTACAGTCTGCCGGCAGTGAGTTTAACGCAATATGGATCACATTGTGCTGGTTGATATGCGTCTGATACCAGTCTCGGGAACTGACAGCCAGATTGTCAAAAATAGAATGGGTGTTCCTGCCTTTTCCAAAGTACGCGGCGATCATATTGGCAGCCATAGACTTTCCAAAGCGGCGTGGACGGGTGATACAGATGTATTTACTGCTCCTGCCCGGAGAGCTTTCTTCGCGGTGAAGTGCATTTCCTGCCCGGACTCCGGGATCAATGACAGGAATTAATTCATCAAGAAGTGCTGTCTTATCCACAAAGTAAGCGGACTCGACATCATCTTTAAAAAGCATGGAAGCTTTTTTGCTGTTTAAAAATTTTCCCATATCTGTACACACCTTTCATAGCAGAAAAAATTTATATGGATCCCATATTTTCTCTCATTACAATAATCTTACACCCATGCTCTTTCGTCTTTTTGTTATAACTGATCCCCACTCCCAATATCTTTCCTTGATATTTCGCCCTTTCACCAATCTTCCCCTCAAAGCGGAGTATATAATTCTTGGCTATGATCTGCTGAAGCGCCTCTTCCGGCGTGCTGTCCACTTTCAATTCTAAAATGATGCCGACAGCATTTCTGTTCTCCGGATAAAAGATAAAATCCACGAATCCTTGCCCTGCCTTATCCTCGCGTTCCACACGGTATCTGTCCCTGGCGGACAGATATACAAGATTTACGACCGCAGACAATTCAATCTCACTATTGTAGGAGAGGATCGGCGATTCTGTATCATGGGCAAATTTTAGGATCTCTGTCATGGTTTTTGTATCGCCGGACAAGGTGGCGGACAGCATTTTTTCGGAAGCCTTTGCCAGGCGATGGACATATCCAAGGCTGTCATTTGTAAGCAGCAGTTCATTATACTTATCCATCAGTTCCTTGTTTGGAATGAAGACCGCACCATCCTCATAAGTGAGAAGCCCATACACCACCATTGCGGAATAGATCTG
>KE159612.1:310610-316708 GCA_000403295.2 Lachnospiraceae bacterium M18-1
CCAAAATACTCACTGAATTTCTTTTTCGTAGCCATATCATATTCCAGAAACATATTCAGTTCTGAGCCGCTGGAGTATTTTGCGATCGGAAGGACGCCGGTCATGTAGGCCAGTTCCACATAGACCTGACCTTTCAGCAGGTTTCTCAAAAATTCAAGATATTTTTCTTTGTCATCTTCCTGAATGAATGACTTATGAAATATGGCGTCCCATTCATCCATTATGAAGATAAATTTCTCGCCTTTTTTTTCAAAAATCTGCTGCAGATTATCCCATACAGCTTTTTTATGGTCCAATGCAAGATTCGGATACTCTGATATGATGTCCTCTTTTAATCCATTTTGGATGCGGTTGATATAAGAGCGGTAAGAATCACAGTTTTCCGACATCCGGCTGAAATCAATGTAGATCACATTATGTTGATTCAAATGGTCTCGATATTTTTCCTGTTTTGAAATTGCCAGATGATCAAAAAGTCCGCTGGAATCCATTGATTTTCCAAAAAATGCTCCTATCATATTTGCCATAACGCTTTTCCCAAAACGGCGCGGCCTTGAAATGCAGAAGTAACGGTTTTTCTTTTCCAGCGCAGGGATCAGTTCTGTGATTAGCATAGATTTATCTACAAAGTACAGATCAGATACCATTTCACGATAATCGGCACAGGGGCTTCTACTGTTCAAAAAAATTCCCATGTTTACAGCTCCTTTCATTATTCCCGGTATCATTTTCTAAAGTGATCCACAGGCATTTGCTTATATCTAGTGTACTGTAATATGCCAAAAAGTGAACTACCCATTCCCTTACTGATAAATCCTTCATGTCCTTGTTCTGATACCCACAATTAGAGCATATCTGGCTGCTGGCATAAAATGTATCTAATTTTATATATTTCCTCTCATTCCATTTTGCCTTGTACTCTAACTGCCTTGTCAGCTCATTAGATAAAGAACATATCCATTATATGATAGAAACAGAACCAACAATGTCTATTAGTAAAATCGTTAACCTGATGAAAAGTTATACTACATATCATATTTGGGAAAGATATCCAAACTATCTTATAAAGCAATTCTGGAAAGAGCGTACCTTTTGGACAGACGGATATTTTGCGTGTATAAATACTTGTGCCTGTTTTTTGATTTCCATGTTCCCATGACGCAAGTATAACACAAACTGCCACTTTTGGCTACCTTAACACACCGTCTAAAGCCAGTGGGATTGCGGTAGCCTTTTTTCAATCATATTATAAGCTTGACTCTTCTGAAAAGCAACGAAACACTGTGAGCTCCCAGTCAGGATTTGCACAATAGGGTCGAGTAGCCATACCCCTTACGGGGTATGGCATTCTTCTATGAAACACTTTTCCACTGTTCTTCCGTCACTGTGTACGGCAGTGGTTTCTCTATAAAATATTGCCTTGCGCAGCCGCCTTCCCCCTGACGACATTACCCGCCAGCCTTAGTACTATGCAGCTGTCCGACTGCCTATATGACTTCATCTTCCTCCGTTAATTGTCCGATATACCGTTCCACTTTTGTGTTTACGGATCATATAGGCTCTCCCACAGTTGATACAATGTCATTGTACAGCATGGCTGACTCCCAACGCCGCTGTGCCATGTACCCTCTCACCTTTACGATGATACGTGAATGAAACCAGATAAGGATAAAATCAAAAGTTTAATGGAAGGAGATAATTTATACGCAGGAAAAGAAACAAATGTTTTGGATGCCCAAAAAGAAAAAAACAAATAACAATCCGTTCAAGCGCGGCAGAATATCTCACCTATGTTGCTTCGGTAGGTGGAGAAGAAAGCAGCACCACGCCAAATATAACGAATCCACGCTTATATGATACTACATAAAAAGGTACTTGATAAAAGCAATGAGGCGCAAAAATCATAGGCGTTTTTCTCATTCCGCTTTTTTCCGCCAGCTTTCCCGCTACACTGCGCAAAGAAAGCTGGTAATAATAAAAACGCTCGCAAAACAAAGAGTAATTTGAAACCGGGAGAACCGCCCGGAGAAAGCAGTCAGAAAAGGGGGGCCTACTGCATAGGTAACCGCAAATACGGATACGATTCCACTGGCTTTGGCAAGTGAAATATGAAAAGCGTCCGACAGTTCCGGAAGAATCCCAATGACAAATTCAAAACATTTCTGTCTTTTTGCAGCAGCCGGATCAGATGAAGCGGTTGATTACTTCACAGCTTCCGATTTGTACCCGGCTTGAAGCAGATGCACGAAGAAACGTACTTTGCCATATGATGTTTGGCCAGATGCCGTTTCAGATCCGGAAAGGGAGATAATTTTGAAATTGCAATGATGCGAAATTGACAATAGAAAGCTTTCATATCTCGGTCAGCAAAAAGGCATTTTTTGACTGGATGGAAAAGGGGACGGAAACCCTACCGAAAAGCAGCTTTCTTCTTGAAATCCTTTTTTCACGCTGTCCAGATGGTACAGATCTTCCGGTTTTCTCCCGCATCTTCATCTTTGATTTCTCCTTCACTCTTGGATTGTCTTTCCTGCCGCAAAATGCATTCGCCGGCAGATCCCGCCCGATACAGTCTCACAAATGCACCGTTGTATACTCGTGACGAACCGCCGGCAGAAATTTTTGCAGCAGGTCATCCATCTTCATGCGAATGCTGGACGTATTGATACAGGGATGGCAGCCCACATATTCCTCCCGGATTACATCCTCGTCTATCAGAAGCATTACCTGATTACCGCGGTCGTTCATCAGCCCCATCACGCTGGCAGAACCGGCCGTGGTTCCAAGGTATTTTTCCATAAATTCCTCTGGCGCGAAGGAAAGCCGTGAGCTGTTGATCTGATGCGAAAGATCCCTTGTCTTGAATTTTTTGTCCCCCAGGATCATCAGCAGATAGAATTTTGTTTTCTGCGCATTGCATAGAAAAAGGTTTTTGCAGATTGCGGCAGGTTCCAATACGCGGTCAATGGCCGCACATGCTTCCATGGTAAATGCGGCCTCATGGTCCACTCTGTCATACCCGATCTGCAGAGAATCCAGCAGGTCGTATACCGCCCTCTCCGTTTCCTTCCTGTCCTCCCAGTCTGCAGGACGGCCTTTTTGTAAAATCAATTCTGTTTTCATGGTTCCTCCTAGTTTTTGATCTGTCAGCTTACGAGCAGCCGATGTATTTTGCTGCTCCTGCCAAAATGTATTTCCTGATTCGTCAGTCGTTTTTATAGAGTGCGTAAAAATCTGAATCCAGGTTATCCATCATCTGGGTAAACTATGCCTTCGCGTCGTCAAGCGCCCTGTTGTAGATGATCGGCGCCATGTTCTGCTCGAATAATTCCAGCATCTGCATCTGCTCGATCATTCCGATCTCTTCGCCCCGCACATCCAGATAAAATGCATACCTGTCCTGCAGACAATGATGGCATGGAGTGAGGCTTACCTCTGCCCGGATTATAAAAATCCATATAAAACGTGAAATAGCGCAGGAAGACGGCGGCGGGGCGGGTCTGCCGCTTATACCGAAGGGGGCTGCTTGATTCCCATGAGACCCGCCTGCATATGGGATGTCCATATAGCCGTACCTGCTTTTTGCCGTTTCTAAAGCTCCAGACTGTTTTCTTTCAGCAGAAAATCATAGACGCTCATTGTTGTGATCCCCTCTTCATCTCTCGTAATATTTACAACATCCTTCACAACAATGATCTTTTTAAAAGAGTCTTTGACCTGGACAAGAGATGCCTTTTCTTGAAGCTGCTTTTCTTCTGTCGGCATACCGAATGCAGATTGGATATAATAACGCCTGCTTCCCAGATTTGCGACAAAGTCAATTTCCAGCCGAATCCTTTCGCTTTTTCCGTCCGCGCTGTTTTTTCGTTTTTCTACAACACCGACATCCACTGAGTAGCCTCTTTTACGCAGTTCATTGTAGATAATATTTTCCATTAAATGCGTTTCCTCGATCTGCCGGAACCCCAATCTGGCATTTCTGAGCCCTACATCTTCAAAATAATATTTTAATGGTGTGCCAATGTATTTTCTGCCTTTTACATTATAACGATTTGCTTTACTTATAATAAATGCATCTTCCAGATATTCTATATACTGCCTGATTGTATTCAGACTGATATTGGACTGAATCGAACTTTTAAACGTGGCTTCGATCTTTGGCGGATTGGTAAGTGAACCGACCGCGGAGGCCAGAATATTGGTCAGATCCTCCAGTTCCTGCGTTTTTTCAATCTGATGCCTCTCAATGATATCCTTTAAATAGGTCTCCTGAAAAAGGTTCGTCAGATAATGGATCTTCTGCTCTTCTGTCTTCATTGTTACCGTAAGAGGAAGCCCTCCATAAACAACGTACTCTGCCCATCCATGATATATATCCCCATCAAAAGCTTCCATAAATTCCTTGAATGTCAGTGGATAAATATGAACCTCATCACCTCTGCCCCTAAACTCTGTAATCACATCCTTTGACAAAAATTTAGAGTTGCTCCCCGTAACATAGATATCTGCATTTTGGATATGGAGCAATGAGTTCAGCACTTCTTCAAATTCGTCCAGCATCTGTACTTCATCCAGCATGATATAATACTGCCCATAGTCTTTAATCATTGACTCTATATAATCTAATATCACATCGGGGTCGCGATATTTTCTATTTTTTCTTTGGTCCAGTTCAATCTCAATCATGTGCGACTCGGGGACGCCCTGCTCCAACAGATACTTTTTAAATATTTTAAAAAGCAGATAAGATTTTCCGCATCTCCTGATACCTGTAATCACCTTTATCATACCATTATGCATCCGATTGACCAGGTCGTTTAGATATTTCTCTCGCTTTATTTCCATGGAGCCCTCCTTTATTGAATATTTTTGACACATTTACCATTTTTATTCAACATTATTATAATCCGGACTCCTTTAAAAAGCAATCCAGCCCTCGCCAAAGGCGACTTAAAATGGGCTGGATACTGTTACTGGAGCACCCAAAATGGTGTGAACAGTAACGATAAAATTTTGTTTTCTGCGTATTACTTAGAAATCTTGATCCCCATGAGACCCGCCTGCATATAGGACATCCATACCAGTTCCGCCGCTGAAAAACCGCATTTTCTCATCAGATCAAGATGCGCCTCCACGGTAATCGGAAAATACTCCGTCCCGTATCTTTTCATATGCCCTTCGGCTTCCTACTCATCTTTTCCGTTCCTGATCGGGTATTGTTTCCATCGGGTGAACTACCCATTGTCTAAAGCCAATGGGCTTTCTGCTTCATAGACCTCGTATACCCATAGGGCACTTACCTACTATCTCCACAGGCGTTAATTCGGGCTGAACCGTCCCTATTTGTATTTTATTATCTTATGCTATCTGCCGTAATCCTTCTGCTAAAATATATTCCAACTGTACGGTTGGAATATTTTTCGCAGCATTGATATCTCTGTCATGCTTTGCTTTTTTATTGTTTTGGGATTTTCATGCCTTTCCCCATCTGATGTAATACATAAATCTTTTATGCCTAAATCTAAACCTATATTTTTACCTGTATGTGGCATCTCAGAATGATTTGTTTCTACTAGTGTACTGACCGCATTATATCCAATGAAACTCCGCAGGATAATTTTTCATCGGCAAGGCGGCTGAATGAGGCGTAGCCGGTAGCTACGTCGATTGAAGCCAACACAGTCCGATGGAAAATTAGGCAAGGAGGTTTGTTGGAATATAATACGGTCAGTACACTAGTATCGACACATAATACTTGCCACTTGGAACTTGCGAAACTGTCGCTGACTTTATCTGCCCCTCAAATTCCCTATGGAGTTTTGCCTTTACTTGCTATCACCACCTTCTATCCTTGGTTTTCTATATATTTACGCAGCATTTCTTCTGGAACATTTCCCACACTACACGCAAAATATCCGTCTGTCCAAAAGGTACGCTCTTTCCAGAATTGCTTTATAAGATAGTTTGGATATCTTTCCCAAATATGATATGCAGTATAACTTTTCATCTGGTTAACGATTTTACTAATAGACATTGTTGGTTCTGATGGGTGTCCGTTTAGTAAGGTGTACTTTATTGGACAGTTCGCCGGCATGTTC
>KE159612.1:317505-320095 GCA_000403295.2 Lachnospiraceae bacterium M18-1
CTGGCTACACAGTCTGCCAACGGAACATATTCTTCTACAAACCGTGCTGAGATGCAGAAGGAAATTAATAACTTGAATGCAGAAATTGACAGAATCAGTGCTACAGCTAACTTCAATGGAACAAAGCTGTTTAATGGAGACAACGATGTTATTAAACTTCACGTTGGTGAATCTGGTTCAGATGACAATCAGCTGAAGGTTACTCTTACAGAAATGACAGCTTCTAACATCGCTGGAGTAGGTGTTGATGGTTCTGCGACTACAGCAGAAGATCTTACAGCAGTTGATATTACAGAGGCTGATACTGCAAAAGCTGCTATCTCTGTTATCAACAATGCAATCGACAACATTTCTTCCATGCGTTCTACTTTCGGAGCACTGCAGAATCGTCTGGAGCATACGATCAACAACCTGAATGTTCAGAATGAGAACATCACAGCTTCCGAGTCTCGTATCCGTGACGTAGATATGGCGAAGGAAATGATGGCTTACACGAAGAACAACATTCTGGTTCAGGCTTCTCAGGCTATGCTTGCTCAGGCTAACCAGGTTCCGCAGGGAGTTCTTCAGTTACTTCAGTAATCAGTTGAATTTTCATAACGAAACGAGGCTTCTTCTTGGAAGAAGCCTTTTTTCTTAGTACAGTGATAAAGGAGCCCTATGATATGAACATCCAGCTTACCATTTCCCTCCTGGCGTCAGACCGCCCGGACACACTCAAAAAATGTCTTGATTCTCTTTCCCCTTTCCTGAAGAAACTGAATAGTGAGCTGATCGTTGTCTTTACAGGAAAAGAACAGGAAACCCTGGAGATCATCCGGCAGTATACTTCCCACATCATCCCTTTTACCTGGTGTGATGATTTTTCTGCCGCGCGCAATGCAGGCCTAAACGAAGCGTCCGGGGAATGGTTTTTATACATCGATGACGACGAGTGGTTTGAAGATCCGGGAGAAATCATCCAGTTCTTTCAAGGCGGAGAATATCGTCATTACCGGTCTGCTTTTTATGTCGTCCGCAATTATACAGACTGGAGCGGGAAAAAGTATGCGGATGCCCATGTAGGCCGTATGTGCTGCCTGACCCCGGAGACCCGGTTTGTAAACCGGATCCATGAGTTCCTCCAGCCATTTTCTGAACCGGAAAAGATGTTCCGGAGTTTTGTGCATCACTATGGATATGCAGAGAAGGAGGACGTCCGCGGCAATGCTTCCAAATTTGACAGGAATATCCCGCTGCTTCTCAAACAGTATAAAGAACATCCAAATACGCAGAACTGTATGCAGCTGGTGCAGGAATATCAGAGCGTAGATGAATTTGACACAGCCGTCCGGTACTGCCGCCAGGGATTAAAGCTGGGGGAAAAGGATGTACGGATCGGCGCCTGCGAATTGTGGATGCAGGTACGGCTCCCGATCCTCCTCTCCTCATCAGGCCATCCTGAAGAGGCGTTAAAAGAAGGCGAACGGCTGCTGATGCATCCCCGGACTCTGGAAGTGGGGCAGGCACATCTGCATGCTATATCGGCGAATCTCTGCTGGGAACTGAAAGAGTATCAAAAAGGACTGAGCCATGTCCGCAGATACCACGAAAAAATGAGATACCTTGAAAAGCATCCTGATAAGGCGGATCGCCAGCATGGCGCAACAGTAACCTATGAAAGCGCAAAAAAGCGTGCTGTATCTGCGTATGTTGCAGGCCTCCTTTTTGTGTCCGAAACAGATGAATGGCATCGGATCAAAGAGATACTCAGCTGGATGCCATGGGATCAGGAGGATCAGGTGTCGCCGCAATACGGCAACCTGGAAAAATGGAAATGGAGTCATCCGCAGCAAAAAGAGACGATTCTCGAGGGGTATTCCGCACTTCGGACAGGCAATCCTTATGTCACCCTTCAAAAGGCACTGTGGGCGGAGGATAAACACCTATCTGCAGAAGCAGAAGACTACTATAGGCTCTGTATATCCGACTGTCCGGAAGGATTTTTATATCAGCTTGCAGAACTTGCCGCAAGAAACAAATTTTCCCTGGAGCCGTTATTGGAGGAGATAACGATAGAAACGTGGGATGAATGTACAAAAGTGCTTGCTGAACATACGAAGACTTCAGATATGCCCGGATTCCTGGAGAACCTCCGTCCGGGAATGCAGAGATATCCGATCTGTATCTGGAGGCTGGAACAGCGCTTTCTGGAAAAGATACTGTTGAAGCAGGCTATGGGCATGCCGGAGTTAGCAGAGCCATTAAAGCAGTATTGCGACAGCGTGGCTGCAGAAGCAGAGACATTATATAGAAGCGAGCTCCTTAATGAACCGGATCATTATGCGCTGCCGTACCAATATAAATTCACATCGGCCATAAAAACGGTCCTGGAGCATTTAGAAAAAGAGAATTATCAGGCATGTATCCCCCTGCTGGAAAAAGCAGTACGGGTATTTCCGGAGATGTCGTCCGTTATCGGGAAGCTGAGCAATCATATAGAAGAGAAGCTGCAGACACCCCAACCAGTTTCAGAAGAATTTGAGCTGCTTGGCAGGCAGGTAAAGCAGATGCTCTATGGATTGATTGAACATGAGCAATGGCAGGAAGC
>KE159612.1:320180-481241 GCA_000403295.2 Lachnospiraceae bacterium M18-1
TGGGGAGTCGTGAACCAGCTCGCTGCACTTTTGCCGGGGGATCCGGAGGTCATGAAGCTCAAGCAGGAGATCCTGAGCCATTAAGGCCGCCCATTACCGTAGTCAAACTGCTCTGATCATTTTAAAATCATTGTAGAATAACACTGAGTAACGGCATGAGGATTGTTGTAAAAAATGTAATAGTATGATATAGTTAAATCTACGTTACAAGGCACGTCTGGTCAAAGTGTGACCTGTAACAAATCCACAATTATATTTCTATAATAGGCTCTCGGAATCTTGAGCCTGCCGACCAAAACTCGGTAGCTGACTGAACATTGAAAAGTAAATATTATCCAAAATAGAATTGCTGAAACAAATTTTGGGAAAAAAGGCGCAGTTTACTAGACCATGCGCCAGACAGGGTTTATAATGGTATTGCTTATTCAGTTAAGCGGATTGCTCAAAGTACATCTTTTAGGTGGGGCGTCTTTGGCAAATCCCATGCATCAAGATGCTGACACATCATGATGGCGAACAGGCGGCAGTACCACATCTTAGAGGAACGGTATCTGCCGTCTTCCAATTTATAGTCTACTTTCTCACGTTTGTTACAGCGTTCAGCAGAAGTCCTTGCATTGTATTCCAGTTTCCATTCCTTGCTGCTGCGGGGAGGGTCATTAAAAAGCCTTGGGTTGTCTTTCAAAACGAGATGGACGGTTCTGCCATATTTTGCAGTGGAACATGGATTTTCACAAGTACAGGTAACGTTGCCCCCGGCAAAGCTAATCTTAGGGCATTTAAATTTTGTTCTGCCCTTTGCAGATTCCGTACCGTCCCTGCGCATGACATGGCCGTCCCGGCATATGGGTACGCCGTCATTGTTGATGGTAAAATCATCTTTATAGACAGGAGGCCGTCCTCTGTCAGCATTCAGGTCAATAAAAGGAATGATGCCATGATCGCGGCAGTATTCGTAGTAAGGCATTGCATCATGGGCGGAATCCAGCAGGAGTTTTGTAACAACGGCTTCCGGCAGGAACCGTTTCATGGAAAACCAGTTATAAAGGAAACCGATGGAATCATGCCGGGAAGCGGGGCTGAGGAAAGGGAAAACCGGGAGGTCATTTTCCGAATCGGCGGCAGTAAGCATGTATAAATCATAGCCAAAGTAATAGCAGTCCCGATGGGAATCCCAGCCGATGTTACAGTCGGGTTGGCTGTAAATGCGGTTGCACATGCAGTCATGGATCCCCTTTTCCAGGCAGCCACAGGTGCGTTTTTTTCGTTCCTGTGCAGCGGTATAAACAGGGGTGCCATCACCGGCAAGGGAAAGGCTGAGCAGGTCAACCAACCCATCCTGTACGGAATGTTCAAGAAAAAGCACCTTAAAAATTTCGTAGAGGAGCTTGCAGGGATCCATGTCAGTGGGGGGATCTGTCTCGAACTGCTGAAAAAGGTCTTTGACAGTGACTTTTTCAACAGAAGGAGCTTTGTCGCCCTTCTTATCCGGCTTTTTGGGCTTTCCTTTCGGTGGATGGGTGGAATCGGAAAGGTTATCCTTGTCAGAGAGCCACAGACGCCCCTGGAAATCGTAAAAAGTGCCGGTACCCGGGGTATCCCCGATGAAGAAGCCGGAAAGGATGGCATGGAGATGGTTTTCTTTGAGGTCGGCGGCCCACTTAGTATAGGAAGAGACCTTGAACTCAACGGAAAGAAGGATGGAACGTAGCATGTCGGAAGGCAGTCTGGGAGCAGGACCGAAAACAGAATAGCGATCCTGCATGAGGGAGTCCAGCTCGGAGAGGTCAAGAGCCCAGAATTTCTCCATGATATCCCATGTAGAGGCAGGGAGTGAGGAAACAGCATCTGGATAATATTTACGTAACTGAGTCAGGACACGTTCCTGATAGGCGGCATGACCGCCAGGATTAAAAGGTTTCAATAAATCGCCCCCAATCAAAAAATCTGTACCGGCAGCGCCGGAACGAATTACCTTGTTAATCAAGGGGCGCGAAGCGCCGCATTTTTGAGGCGATTTGTCAATAGTTTTTTTGAAAAAAGTGGGGGAATTTATAAAAAACGACTCTCGGAAGCCGCATAAAATAAAGCTTTGAGATTCCGAGAGCCTATTATATAGAAAAAGAGGAATAAGAAACGATGACTCAAATGCTGAATATTATCAAAAGTATAGGTGAATTGAAAAATTCTACATACATGTCAGAAAGAGACGCCCCCAAAATCCTGGAATTGTATAAAACTATTTACGAAATCGTAAATGATAAAAACAACTATGTCGAAAATTCTAATGCGATGCTGAACTCTTTGTCAGAAAACAATCTGTCTGAAGAAGAAAGGCAGCAGTGGCTGGATTATGCCGGAGGTATATTTGCTTCTTATCTTGCTGTAAAGCTGTATGAAGAGCGGGGAAACGAACAGTATCATTTTTCACGTAAAGGATTAGATCAGGTTTTAGATTTCTTTTTAACTGGTAATAACAGTTCGGAAGTGATCTCTGTGGGCGTATATGCATGTGCGCAGCAACTTATCACGGAAGACCCGATGCGCTGTTATGAACTGACCAGAACCGCATTTACAATTCATCCTGACCTGGCTGGGATCCTTGGGGTTGCGTACCGCTATGAAGGAACAGCAGCAGAAGAGCATATCACCGATGAATGTCCGTTCTGCGGAAACAAGGGGGAAGAGATTATGCCCTACTACTGCTCGCCGCAGGTCTTAAAATTAAACAACAATCCGGTATTTCCTCCGGCGAAGCTCTGGATGAAATGCGGACATTGCGGAAATTATTTTACCTATAATTTCCCGAAAGGAAATGTTGGGACTATCAATGGACACTATACGAATGAAAGAAGCGATATCATCCTGGAAAATAAATTCTCTCTTTCGGCTTATAATGAGATATTCCAACAGTTTAAAAGCATGACATCAGGAAAGGAATATCTGGAGATCGGAGTTGGCACGGGAGAGATGCTAGCAGTCGCGTTGGAATTTGGTTATCATGCGGATGCTGTTGAAATCTGCCGGGAGGACTGCGAACGGATTTCTTCGGCTTTGGGTGTAAATATCAGGTGGTGTGATATCAATAATTACGAAACAGAAAAGCAATATGATGTCATTGTGATGGGAGATGTGCTTGAGCATGTGCTCCATCCTGTCGAGGTCTTAAAGAAAGTAAAGCAGATGCTGGCAGATGACGGTGTCCTGTGGATCTCAACGCCGAATTACAACAGTGCATATGCGAGAATGCAGAGATTTGCGCATTGCATGTGGCACGAACTGAACCATTATACATATGTTTCTTATGAAACTTTGGAAGAACTTCTGAAAACATTGCAGCTTGAAATTGTCCGCTATGATATGAGCGCACGGTATCTTGGTTCTATGGAACTGTTTGTTCGGCATGCAAAATAGCCGCCGGGAAGATATGATTTGGATTTATCAATAAGAAAGTCAAAATGATACAGCGCTTGATACCTGTAATATGCAGTCCCGCTTTACGCCAGATTTTATGTAGGATTAGGTCAATGCAGTCCGCTGCGCGTACCGAATCCGGCATAAAATCTGATGTACACTGGGACGCAGAAAGCAAGTTACAAATACTACATCAGCTTCCGGATCCTTTCCTTCGCCGGCTGATATCCTTTGCTCTGTGCTCTCCTGTAATAATTCAGCGCTTTCCTCACATCTCCGTTTACTTCATACCACACGCCCAGATTATACGCCGCCTTAAACGACCCATTTCCATACACTCCCTCATGCTCCGGGACTTCCCCGATTTCCAGGCAGCGCATATAGGAGCTTTCGATCCGCGGAAGATAGCTGACATAACGCTGCACATCTGAAAAGATTGCCTGCGTATAAAATGTCCCGCATGCAAAATGGTAATCCGCATAAGGCGCCAGCCGATCCCTTTCGTTTTCAATGATCTCGAATCCTTTTTCAAATTTTTTCAATTCCAGAAGATTATAAATATAGGAAATAACACCGCTTGTCCGATATCCTGTGCCGGAACCAGGAACCAGTCTGTAAAATTCCTCAAAATATCCGTCTGCACGGGCATGCTCCTTCATCAGCCACAAGGTGCGCGCAGTCTGATACAGAACATAGGAATCCTCAGGCGCCTCCCGAAGTTCTTCAAGAAGAATTTCCAGATTGCGGTCTCCTTTTCCAGCCTGGAGATACCCGTCATGCTCAAAAACAAGAGAAATCGGAGCAATAGGCAGTGGGCTGACAACCTGCTCGTGGATTCTTCCCTCAAACCAGGTATCCTTTGGGATCAGGCGGGTAATGTAGGCACAGCTCCGGCTAAATTCTCCATTGGCCTCCCTGTAGCTGTCATGCCTCTGAATAGCGCCCACAGAGCCGCCTTTTTCAACAAAGCGCTGCAGATCCTTCCGCTTTCCGGAAACCAGGTACTCATCTGCATCCAGGACCAGATTCCAGTCACACGCTGACTGCGCCAGAGCATAGTTCCTTGCGGCAGAAAAGTCATTATTCCATTCAAAATAAGAGACATGTGCCTGATATTTTTCAGCGATTTCCAATGTATCATCCGTAGAACCAGTGTCTGTAATATAAATCTCATCCACAAGTTTTCTGATATGGGAGAGACATTTTTCAAGGCTACGTCCCTCGTTTTTAACAATCATAACCAATCCGATAGTTTTCATGGTTCACCTCGCAATTATTTTACTTAAAGATATCTTACCATCAATGCATAAGGAATACAACTGCCTGTGACCGTGCAGCGTAGTGCAAGGTTCAGGAGTGTTACTGTTCACACGGTGTCGTGCACTTGCTGCACGGCATCCGGCCAATTCAGTGATGGGGCGGGCATCCGGCCCCTCGCCAGGAGGCGACTTTTCAATGGGGCTGGATGCCGTTACTGTGAGCACCCGGCCAGGGTGTGAACAGTAACCAGGAGTGAACAATAACAAAAACAACCCGGGAGACGAAAACTCCCGGGTATTATTTCTTATCATATTATCTGCCTGTTATGAAACTCAGGCTGATCAATACTTCGCACCATCATAAATCACTTCATTACTATAGCTCTTATTATTTCCGCTCGGTGCGGTGTACGATGTATCCGCTGCTCCTCCGAAGCTGTCGGAGCTGTCATAGTTCATATCATAAGATCCGCTGTCAAAAGAACTGTCGTCATACACATTGCTGTCAAAGGAATCTGCTGCCGGCTCAGATACTGCTGGCTGGCTTACCATAGAACTTGTTCTTCCCTTTAAACGGAAGCGGCCGACCAGGCTCTTGAGCAGGCTGGACTGGCTGAACAATTCTTCGCTGGCTGCCGCGCTCTCCTCAGCGGTGGCAGAATTGGTCTGGATAACAGAGGAAATCTGGTCGATACCCTGGGTAACCTGAGAAATACCTTCTGCCTGCAGATCAGCGGACTCAGTAATCTTTGCCATATTGACGGCAATCTTATCCGCACTCTCCACAACTTTAAGCAGGGAACTCTGCGTATCAGTTGCGATCTGGCTCCCTTCGGAAACCGCATTCAAAGAGTTATTGATAAGCACTGTGGTGTTCTTCGCTGCTTCCTGACTCTTGGATGCCAGGCTGCGCACCTCGTCCGCAACAACGGCAAAGCCTTTGCCTGCCTCGCCTGCACGTGCTGCCTCAACTGCGGCATTCAGCGCAAGGATGTTGGTCTGGAATGCGATATCCTCAATGGTCTTAATAATCTTTTCAATCTCGCTGGAGCACTCATTAATGTTGGTCATGGCATTGACCATGGATTCCATCTTCTGCTTGCTGTTGTTGATCTCTTTTGCAGTATCGGAGATCAGCTGGTTGACGTCGCGGGAATTGGATGCGGTGTCGTTGACCTGGTTGGACAGATCGCCAAGGGTTGCTGCCAGCTCCTCAACAGAACTTGCCTGCTCCGTAGCACCCTGGCTGAGGGCCTGGGCGCCGCTGGAAACCTGTTCGGATCCGTTGGCAACCTGCTCAGATGCCTGATGAAGCTGACCCAGTGTATCATTCAGGGAATTGATGATCTTATTGCCGGACTGCTTGATCGACTCAAACTCACCCAGATAATCCATATCCATCTCGACTGTCAGGTCACCTGTTGCCAGGGAGTCCATCCTCTCACAGATATGGCCGATATAACTGGAAAGCGTAGTCAGTACAAAACGCAGATTCTCCGCAAGATCGCCCAGCTCATCCCGGGACGTATATGTAACCTTGGTGCTCATGTCGCCCTTTGCCATAGCCTTGATGGCATTCTCAATCTCCAGGATCGGACGGGTAAGCCCTTTCACGATGGAAAGAACAAGGAATATGGTAAAAATAATGCTGACTAATGCAAGTCCATATAAAATGATCGTACAGATCTGCTTGGTCGTGGTGCCGTCCTTGTAATAATTAGCTGCATTCTCTTCAGCCTGGGTAATGACCTGGTTCAAGGTGTCCTCAAAATGATTGGCAGCTTCCAGATATTCACCGTTGATTGATTCGATAGCAGCCTGGGAATTGCCTGCACGGATATACTCTACCGTCTTCTCACGGGCTGCGGAAGTCGCGTCATTAGCAGCTTCGACAGTATTTAACAGGGCTGCGTCTCCGCTGAAATTCGTCTTCAGTTCTTCCATGACGGTGTTCCGTTTTGCGGAGGCTTCATCAATCTCGCTGAGCACGGACTGACGTTCGGAACCGCTTGAGGTGGAAACCGCACGGTATACATCCAGCTGAATCTCCCGGGTGATAGACTGTGCCTCCAGCGCACTCTTCACCATTGGGAAAGGAATATTATAAAAATCCTCCAACCCGCCGAATACACTGCCTAATCCGATTGATGAAGCAATGATGGCTATGATATAAAAAATAATGACAATGCCGAATGAGACAAGCAGTTTGCTCCTCACCTTCAAATTCTTAAACACGCCTACTCCCTCCTATGTAATTGATTTTTTGATGTAAAAATATACGTATTTAACATTATTCTATACCTAAATTAAAAGAATGTAAATATATATTTTTATATAATTCGAAGTTATTTTTTGGAAGCGAAGGCAAAAAAACAGTAAAAATTTCTTGGATTTAGTAAAAAAGGCTTTTCAAGATTGGGAAAAAGTGGCATAATGACATTATTGCAATTATATGTTACAATGTAAGAGTTGTAATTTAAAGTAGCAATGCAGGAGTTGAACAATTGGGTTACAGTAGACGGCAAAGCATAATAAAAAAGCGAGGATAAGAGAAATGGCAACAGACTATTCAGTATACCAGAGCATATACAGCTACATGAACACTATTTTGGGACAGCTGCAGTCGCTCGGAACGCTGGGACAGACTACGGGTACGGGCAGTCTGTATTCTTCCGGCAGGACAACGCCATCCGGCATGAGTTTTGGAGAGACATTTCAGAGTGCTGCAGGCAGGCTCGGAGTGCCGGAGAGCATGGATGCAATATTTAAAGAAGCGGCGGAGAAGTATCATGTACCGGTCAATCTGCTGATGGCAGTAGGTAAAGCAGAATCCGGATTCAATCCGGACGCGGTATCCTCAGCCGGAGCGCAGGGGGTGATGCAGCTGATGCCCTCAACTGCGGCAGCATTGGGCGTGGAGAATGCATTTGATGCAAGGAGCAACATCATGGGCGGGGCAAAGTATCTTTCCCAGAAGCTGCAGCAGTATAATGGTGACATTGATCTGACACTGGCAGCATATAATGCTGGAAGTGGGAACGTTGAAAAATATGGAGGGGTTCCTCCCTTTGACGAGACGATCAACTATATCCGCCGCATCCGGGAGTATATGGGACAGGAACTTTCTACAGGCAGGACTGTAACAGGTACGTCTGCCGGCCAGAGCAGGAAGGCGTCGGGAACATTGCAAAATACGGCGTCTGATATTGACCTGACCCAGCAGATCGCAGAATACTTTGTAGGAATGATGAGGCTGCAGATGATGAGCCGGGTAAGTACCCTTGGCCTTGGAAGCTCACTGGGAAGTACAGATTCGGACGGCACCAGTCTGTGGTAGACTTGCCGAAAGACAGTTGAGAGAATATCAGTAAAACATACCATTTTTCCAGATGTTGTGGACTCGAAAAATACCTGCTACATAATGTGGGAAAGTGCAAAAAAACCTCAACTGCAAGCGGCGGACTGGTAAATTTTAAATATAAAAAAATAGTGAAAAAACTGGACTTTTCGAAGGATAAGGTGTATTATCCGGTTTTCAACACTTAAAATAATTAGTAAAGCCGAAATTCCTTGTAAAATAAGGGAATTTCGGCTTTTTCCATCCTCAAAAATGTTGTATATTTTGTCTACTTTAAAATTTTTTTTATAATTCTGTTTAAATCCTTTGGCCGGTAGTGACGTCTGTCCAAAGGGAGCATGGTCAGTTGTGTCAAGGCATCAAGGGCTTTGCTTCCTTTATAAAGGGCCATATAATCAATGTCGTGTACATTCGCGACGTTCATATTCTTCAATGTTGTTATTAGATTACTTGATGTGACATGTGTTTCCTGAGTGTCAAGCATAACTTCCAAAAGCCGGTATACCAACAGGGCGGTATAGCAGATCAGAAAATGCGCTTTGATCCGTTCTGGAAGCCTGTGGTTTACGGGGCGTCCGTCAAAATTTGTTTTCATAATCCGAAAACAGTCTTCAATCTGATATCTTTTTTGTGATACTGTAAGGACATCTTTGGCCGGATCCATAAGATTTGTGGCAACAGCATAGTATCCGTCATATTTTTCTTCCTCCGCTATTTTATTTTCATCAAGAATATATTCCACAACAGCTTTTTCACCGGATTTTGTTTTTGAGATCCGCTTCAAGAAGCGCTTCACATCATTTGGACCTTTTTTGATCTCTTCCGGATCCTTTCGGGAAAGTAGTTTTTTCGCTCGTTCTATCTGCCGGTTCCTGACAGTCCTTTGGTATTCCATCATTTTTCTTGAAAACGTGATGATGATACGTTGTTTTAGAAGTCCTTTCGCTTTCCTCTGCACAGTGCGCCCGTTTTTCAGGACCACATCCTCGTAAAGCCCCAGGTCGAGTGCCTTGTCAGCTTGGATGACTTTATATGCGGAATCATTATAAAGCCTGCGGTTATCCGGATTGTGCCGGTCAAAATCTTTCATGTATTCAATGGTAACAGGGGTATCGTCTGAAAGAAGCTTATAATCATAGTCATTAAAGACTGCTTTTTTCAGTGTATCGCTCAGTTTTTTGATGGATTGCGTGACAATGAAAGCCCTGCCGCCCATGCTGTTGAACTTCCTGATGTTATAGGATCCAAGCCCGGCATCAGCACAGTAGATAAATTTTGCGTCTGGAATCATTTTCAACACTTCTTTCTCCAGAGGGATTGCTGTCAACTGTTCGCTTTTATTGCCGGGATGCAGGCACATGGTGATGGGGATGCCCCTGCTGTCCATGAATAACCCCATCTCTACGATGGGATTGGGGCGGTGTTCTTTGCTGATACCGTACTGTCGCAGTCCGGTTATGACTTCTCCTGTGACCTCGTCCACAATCTCCTCGTCCGGCTGTTCACATTCAAAGTAGAAATTCGTGCAGTCATAATAAAGCACGGATGGATCCCGCTTTACAATGGTGTCGCTCTGCTGATAGAGCCATGCCAGATAATCATCGTAATGCTCTTCCAGAAGATCCATAAACCGCAGGATGTGCTGATAGTCGAAGTCCGGTTTTTCGTAATAGGAATCCAGTTTGTCCAACATTGCGTATTTGGAAAGTGGCTCCATGATCCTCGAATAAATAAGAAAACGATGAATAGTGTAGCTGTCAAAAGTCATTTTTCTGTCGGCCGTCTTTTCCTTGAAAAAGTCCTTGAGCCGGAGACCACTCATTAGGTTTTGCAGAAAAAAGTATCCGATGTTCAGACCGGTGGAAGAGGAAGCCGCGTCATCCGTCCTTTCCACTCTCTCATTGTAATCAGTAGAAATGGAATGTTCCACTCTGCCAACACGGTATTCCTCGTTCATCTTGCGGATTTCTTCCCTGACATAGGCAAGAGGATCATCTGTGATTTTGAGCAGTTCGGAGTGTTTTCCAAACCGTTTGACGTTTCTGGTTGTAACTTTTTTGCCGTTGCGGATTCCTAGCTGGGCATAATAGATTGGATCCTTACTGTTTTTGTTATAAAAGAGTTTCATTACTATCACCGCCGAAATTAATATATATATTTATAGTATACAACATATACAACATAAAAGCAAGAAAAATTTGACAAAAAAATGCCGCATTTCTGCGGTTTGTAAGGATTTTATTCAGTTACAAGTGTTGAAGACCCGTGCAAAAAAACCTCAACTGCAAGCGGCGGACTGGTAAATTTTAAATATAAAAAAATAGTGAAAAAACTGGACTTTTCGAAGGATAAGGTGTATTATTATTGCGGTATAGGCATTGTTTGTTGTGCGCTTCTTTATAAAAAGAGGACCGCAGACTTGTCCGCAGGACATTTAGAATAAGTGAATTATATTTATTAAGAAGGAAGTGATACATATCATGTTTGAAAATTCTCTGTTCGGTAATACCATTTCAATGGCAAACAAGTCATTGGATTATCTGTGGAGGAAGATGGAGGTTGTTCAGAATAACCTTGCTAATGTTGATACTCCGGGGTATAAAAAGAAGGATGTAAGCTTTGAAGAAATCTTTGATAAGAGACTGCGGGCGGCAAGCCAGACAAAAAGTAATACTCAGATGAAGCAGGCAATCTCAGGAGCAGATTATTTTGTGTACACTCCTTATGATTCTTCGGCGAGAGTTGATGAGAATAACGTCCACTCTGATGTGGAAGAGGCTGATATGGCAAGGACATATTTACATTATCAGTATCTGCTTCAGACTGTTACGGCGGATATCAAGAGATATCAGACTGTGATCAAAGGACAGTAAAATAATTAATTCCTAAAAATGATGGGATTTTTGAATTGATTTAAGATTCAGAATGTTTGATCATGCAAAGATTTGATCAGGGTTTAAACGCTTTGCCTGCGTCAGTGCTTTAAAGTGCTGCCCGGACAGAGAGGCCGAATGTACTCTGTTTAGTTTTATATCTTCCATAGAAGATATAAAACCGGATGTCCGGAACCGAAGGAGAAGAATGCTCTGCAGATGTTTCGGTTTATGGATTCCGGAAGGACAGGCGGTGTGGGCCGGCGGAAGAGTCGTCAGAGAAGACGGTACATTAATTTAAGAAAGGATTGTTGAGATCAT
This sequence comes from Lachnospiraceae bacterium M18-1, assembly GCA_000403295.2. Classification (GTDB taxonomy): domain Bacteria; phylum Bacillota; class Clostridia; order Lachnospirales; family Lachnospiraceae; genus Schaedlerella. Next base: position 331,406 of record KE159612.1, read on the forward strand.
GGAAGATATGTTCATCACTCCGATCCAGCCATGGAACAGAATCGGAGAAGTAGGAGCGGTTGGATCGGATGCAGGGTCATCCACAGTAGTAAAAGGACAGGAAGGAATTTCTGCATTCAAAGGGATATTTGAAGAGGCGGTCAATAATGTACGGACCACCGATCAGAATCTGGCAAAGAACCAGTACCTGCTGGCTACGGGACAGATCGAAGATCCTCATACGGTGGGGATTGCTGCATCTCAGGCACAGCTTGCAGCTGACCTTCTGGTAGCGCTGCGGACAAAGGCAATGGAAGCCTATAATGAGATTATGCGTCTTGGCGCCTGACAAATAAAATATCAATGTGCAATAAGAGGCATATTTTATTGCGCATTGATATTTGTGTATGCTCAGGGGCATCCCATTGTGGCCGCTCGGTCTTTGCAAAGGGATAAAATTGTCGGAATATTAATTGTAGAAGAGAGTATTCGAACATGAAAGAAAAGTTGGGGCAGTTTAAAGAATTTGCTGGTAATTTAAGCAGTAAAACGAAAAAGATAATTATTGCCGGGGCAGCCGCACTCGTCATTTTGGCGGTCTTGATCGCGCTGGTCCTCAATAACCGCCCATATGCAGTCCTTTTTTCGGGACTCGGGGAGCAGGAAGCGCAGCAGATTACGGCAAAGCTGCAGGAGGACGGCGTAGACTTCCGCTATGAGGGAGATTCTACGATCATGGTGCGGGAGAGTGTTGTAGATCAGACAAAGGCAACACTTGTTCAGCAGGGCTATCCGAAGAGCGGTTTTACATACGATACATTTAAGGATAATGCCGGCCTGATGACAACGGACTCGGATAAAAATACTTATAAGCTCTATGAACTTCAGGACCGTATCGGCGCTACCATCAAGCTGTTTGAAGGCGTGGCGGATGCCAAGGTCATCATTGCACTGGGAGAGGACAGCCGGTATGTGCTCAGTGATGAGGAGAAAAAATCTTCTGCATCAGTCACTGTTGTGATGAAAGACGGAGGTTCACCGACCAGCGAACAGACGGCGGGGATCCAGCGTCTTGTAGCAAAGGGCGTTCCGAACATGGCGATGGAAGACGTGGCGGTTCTGGACGGCAATGGCAATACCGTATCCGAGTCAGAGCAGAAGACAGCCAACAGTTCTGATGCGGAAGAAATCGCGGCAGTCGTGGAAGGGCAGATTGAGCGGAATATTTTGAAGATATTGGGACCAATCTACGGAGAGGATAATGTCAGCGTCGCTGTAAGAGCGCAGATCAATATGGAAAGGCTTATCCGGGAGACGACCAGGTATGAGACCCCGGAGAAGATTGATGATGAAGATAAGACAGGGATCATCAGTCATGAGGATACATATAATGAACGTTCCGGAACGGGAAGTACGGCGCAGGGTGTGGTAGGAACAGAGACCAATGCGGACACTGTGGAGTACAATACGGACGGCGATGGTAACGGCGCCAATGCATCCAGTGAAAGCAGGTCTATCGATTATCTGGTGGATCAGATCAAGGAACAGGGGGAGATAGATTCCGGCGCCCTGGACGATCTGACCGTATCAGTTGCTGTCAATGGAAATGGATTTGGAAGCCTCAGAGAAGCACAGCTTCGTTCTCTGGTTGGCAACGCGGCCGGGATCGCCAGAGGACAGCAGGCAGATAAGATTACGCTTGCCAGCGCGCCGTTTGACGGCAGAGCTGACGATGATGAAGATGCAGAGACAGCGAGCAGCACATTGCTTGAAAGCATTCCGCTGTGGGCGATCATTGCGGCTGTGGCACTGCTGCTGATCCTGACAGGAATCATCGTTGTACTGATCATCAGAAGACGCAGAGCAGAAGAAGAGGAAGAAGAGGAACTTCTGGAAGAAGAAGTTGAGCATATTGATCTCAATCAGGAGCTTCAGCAGATTCAGAACGACAGAGGTATGGAACTGAAGAGGAGCATTCGGGAGTTCGCGGAACAGAATGCAGAAATATCTGCCCAGTTATTGAAGAACTGGCTGAACGGGGGCGGTTTAGATGGAGGCTAATGTTGCAGCATCCTTGACACCGGAGCAGAAAGCGGCGGCGGTTGTTGTCTCTCTCGGGGCTGACAAGGCATCCAAGATTTATAAGCATTTAAGTGAATCAGATATTGAAAGGCTGACTATAGAGGTAGCCAAGCTGGGGCATGTGACCCCGGAGCAGATGGAGGCGGTCCTGGATGAATTTTACAAGACCTGCCTCACGCAGAAGGTGGTAACGGACGGCGGTATGGAATATGCCCGGGCGGTTCTGGAGAAGGCCTTCGGCGAGAGTACGGCGCAGACGCTTCTGGATAAGCTTGCTAAGTCTATGAAGACGAGGCCCTTCGAGTTTATCCGGAAGAGCGATGTCAAGAACCTGTTTTCATTCCTTCAGCATGAGAGGCCGCAGACGATCGCGCTGATCCTTTCCTATGCGGATCCGGATCAGGCGTCGTTTGTTATCAGCGAGCTTCCCAAGGATAAGCAGATCAAGGTGGTAGAGGCGATCGCCAAGATGGAAAGCGCATCTCCCGAGGCAATCAAGATTGTAGAGGCATCCCTGAAGAAGCGGTTCGAGAGCGTACTGACGACCGCGGACTTTACAACCATCGGCGGTATCGATTACATAGCAGAAGTCATGAACAATATGGACCGTGCGAACGAGAAGTTTATCTTCGACGAGTTGGGCAAGGAAAACGAAGAACTTGCAGACACGATCCGGAAGAAGATGTTCGTATTCGAAGATATCGTATCTATGGACAACAGGTCGATTCAGAGATTTATCCGCGAATGCGATGTCAAGGATATCGTTTACGCCCTCAAAGGATCCGATCAGAATATCAAGGATCTTGTATTTGCAAATGTATCCAGCCGTATGGCAGAAAGCATCCAGTCCGATCTGGAGGTTACCGTCAATGTCCGTCTGCGCGACGTAGAAGAAGCACAGCAGAGGATCGTGGCTGTGATCCGCCGTCTGGAAGAAGCAGGCGAGCTTATTATTGTCAAGAGCGGCAAGGACGAGATTATTGCGTAGCCATAGACAGAAAGGATGATAATACCGATGCCCAGGATTATGAAAGAGCCGGATGAAGCCCAGGATATCCGTCCGTATGACTTCTTTGCAGGTTTTCGGATCGAGAGGACTGTAAGAGCAGAAGAGCCGGATGAGGAAGACGAGGAAGAAGAAGACGGCGGGGCAGAGGAGGAAGCGCGGGAAGAACAGTTTGCCACAGAGAGAGCAAATGAGATTCTGGAAGAAGCAGAAAGGCGGGCGGAGCAGCTGCTGGCAGATGCCCGCGGCCAGGCGGATATCCTGCGTCAGAAGGCATTCCGTGACGGTTATGAAGAAGGACGTCAGGAAGGGACCAGGGAAGCTTATGACGAGCAGCGCAGGCTTCTGGATCAAGAGATCCGGCAGCTGCAGACCAATGCCGCAGATGTGATACAGAGTGTTTCGATTGAAAAGACAAAGCTTCTGGAGCAATACGTGGACGATCTGAAAAGGATCTCTCTTGCCGTGGCGGAGAAGATCATCCAGACCAGCCTGCAGTCCAGCGGGGATATCGTGAAACGTATGATCCTTGCGGCAACTGATAAGATCACGAAGAAGCAGTGGGCAAAAATATACATAACCAAGTGTGATACCGGCATATCTATGGATGTGGATACGGAATTTCTGGATGCCATGTCCAAACTGTCCGATAATATTAAGATCATTACGATGGACAACGGAGAGGACGGAACCTGCATTATCGAGCTTCCGGACGAAATCATAGATGCCAGCGTAAGCACACAGCTTGAAAATATTAAAGATATATTGAACAATGTCAGAGTATGATGCATATTTTGATAGCATCCTGTGCAGAAAGCCGCCGATGACAGGCTTTCTGCGAGGGAATGAACAACAGTGCCACCGGGATGGAAGTACGGAAACTTATCCGGGAGGCCAAAAGGAACTGAGGTGACAGAGCGTGTTTTCGAAGCTGCCGGAGCTGATTCAGAAGGCAGAGACAGTCAGCTACATAGGAAAAATTGAAAATGTGATCGGCATGTCTATGGAATCCTCTGGAAATCGTGCCAGTATCGGTGATATTGCCATGATCTATAATGAAGAGAAGCATCGGCAGATTCCTGTTGAAGTGGTAGGTTTCCGGGAAGATAAGATGCAGCTTATGGCTTATGAAAACCTGAGCGGAGTTTCGGCAGGCAGCTTTGTAAGAAACACCCGGAAGCGTTTAAAAATCCCGGTAGGGGAATTTTTGCGGGGACGTATCATAGACGCAACAGGCAATCCCATGGATGAAAAGGGACCGCTTCCGTCTTCCAGATATTATTATGTGGAAAATGCGTTTATCAATCCCATGTCCCGTCCTCCGATCTCAGAACCTCTGGAGTTCGGTGTAAAGGCGATCGACGGCATGAATACCATCGGCAAGGGCCAGCGTATCGGCATCTTTGCAGGAAGCGGGGTAGGCAAGAGCACCCTGCTCGGTATGATCGCTAAGAATGTGAAGGCAGATATCAATGTCATTGCGCTTGTAGGAGAGCGAGGCCGTGAGGTCCGCGAATTTGTGGAAAACGATCTCGGCCCGGAAGGAATGAAAAGGAGCGTTGTAGTAGTGGCGACATCTGATCAGCCTGCCATGCTCCGTGTAAAATGTCCTCTGGTAGCGACGACCATTGCAGAATATTTCAAGGATCAGGGAAAGGACGTCCTTCTGATGATGGATTCCCTCACCCGTTTTGCCATGGCGCAGCGCGAGATCGGTCTTGCTACAGGAGAGCCGCCTGTGGCAAGAGGCTACACGCCTTCTATTTATGCAGAATTTCCCAAGCTCCTGGAGCGGAGCGGGAATTTTGAAAAAGGTTCCATTACAGGTGTTTATACCGTGCTGGTGGAAGGTGATGACACCAATGAACCCATTTCTGATACGGTCCGTGGTATTTTGGACGGACATATCGTGCTGACCAGAAAGCTTGCCAATGAGAATCATTTTCCGGCAATCGACGTCAACGCGAGCATTTCCCGTCTGATGTCCAGCATCGTGCCCCAGGCACATAAGGACACGGCCGCACGGCTGCGGGATATCCTGAGTCTGTATACAAAGAATGAGGATCTGATCTCCATCGGCGCATACAAAGCGGGAACAAACCCCAAATTGGATGTAGCCATTTCCAAGATAGATAAGGTAAATGAATTTTTGATGCAGAAGACAGACGAAAGCTTTTCAGTAGAAGAATCTCTGCGGATCATGCAGCGGATCTTACAATCATAAAGATGAGGATGTACTACGATGAAAAAATTCTTTTTTCCATTAGATACGGTACTGCGGTATAAGGAGCAGGTACTTGACAGCCTGAAAGGGGAGCATGCCAGGATACTGGTAAAGATCCGGGAATGCGAAAATGCGATTGATGAACTGGAGCATGAGCAGCGCCAATGCGGGCTGGAGTTCCAGCAGAACAAAATGAATGGGATGAAAATCAACGAAATGCATACATATGAAAATTATCTGGATGCATTGCGCCTGAAGATCAAAAGGAAAAGAGAACTGCTGGCGAAGCTGCAGGAGCAGGAAGAGGCCAAGCGAAATGAAGTAGTGGAAGCGAAGAAAGAAACCTCTTCCATAGATAAGCTCAAGGAGAGGAAGCGGTTTGAGTACGATAAGGAATTACAGAAACAGGAAGAACAGTCAATTGAAGAATTTGTGACCACCAGGGACGCCATGGCAAGGCTGAATGGATGATCACTTATTGCCATGTCTGCATCTGCAGGCATATCCGAGGCATCCCATTATGGCCATCCGGCCGTTTCATAAGGTATATTGATTGACTTGAAAGAAGGGTAATACTGCATTTGCAGATTACTATATAAGATCCGGAGGTTTACCATCGGATCACTACATGCAGAAAAACTGCCGGAGGCAGGATTTCTGTATAATTATAGAAAGGAGGAAAAGCCAATGGTAAATGTAAGCGTGAAGGAGCCGGATATCGGTTTTCAGACAGCAGACATCAATAAAACTGCCGGTACCGGAATCAAGACATCTCAGTCAGACGAGTTCAAGAAGCTGCTCCAGGGAAAACAGGATGACGGTCAGGAGAACAGCAGCCAGGAAGTATCCAAGGATACGAAGCCGGATCAGGCGGAAGCGTCTAAGAAGCCGGATGAGGGCAAGGACAAAGAGACTGAGGAAGGTACATCCGAAGATGCGGTCAGTACAGACGACAGCCAGGCAAGAGGACTTCTTGCAGCGTATCAGATGGATAACGGGCTGCGTCCGGAACTTCTGACGGCAGAGCCGGAGGTCGTGATCGAGATGCCGGAAGGGATTCAGGCAGACATGGAGATCGCAACAGCGGACCTTTCAGAAACGATGACAGCCGGGGAGATGCCGGAGCAGGCCAATGTACAGACAGAGGCAGTATCAGAGACAGATTTCCAGGCAGAAGTAAAGCCGGCAGAGACTGTCCAGGTAAAAGCATCGGAAGCCGGGGCGGAGGAAACAGAGTCCTCAGAGACAGCAGAGGCAGTACCGGTCCGCAGGGAGACAGTGAATACACAGTCTGCAGGAGAAGAAAACCAGGCTCAGACGGATGACCATCAGGCGCAGCAGTCTGCGGCAGCATCAGCAGTCCAGACATCCGTGAGGACGGTGCAGGCGGATGCAAATCCCCAGGAGGTCACTACAGTTCATGTAGCACAGCCGGAAGAACTTCCCGATAAGCTGACAGATCAGATCCTTGGAAAGATGCAGGAAGGAGTACAGTCCTTTGAGATTGAGATCGAACCGGAGAACCTTGGGAAGATCGCAGTCAAGATCATGTACGAGGACGGCCAGGCAACAGTATCCATTCTCTGTACAGAGAAAAAGGCGCTGGATGTGCTGGGGAATCATGCCAGAGAGATCGGCGGTATCATTGACCGCAATCTTGGCGGCGAGACGAAGATCTTCGTAGAAAAGCAGGAGCCTGATTACCTGAACCAGAACAAAGATGAGAACCAGCATGGAAAGCAGGATGAGCAGGGACAGCAGAAGGAAAGCCATAAGAAGCAGGATTCTGAGGATTCGGAACAGTTCCTTCAAAAGCTCCGTCTGGGACTTACCGTTTAAAAGGCAGTCAGGAAGTAATGAAGTATGTTAAATAACGAAGCAGAAAGAAAGGAGAACATGTATGGCAGTAAATTTCGACAGCAATGTGGCTCAGGGCGTATATAATTCTAATCTGACGACTCAGGCGGAAGCAAAGTCTGATAAGTCCACACTCAGCACCGATGATTTCTGGACGCTGATCGCCGCGGAGCTGAAGTATCAGGATATGTCCAATCCGATGGACAATGCGGCAATGATGGAGCAGATCACCCAGATGTCGAGCATGAGCACCATGAATTCCATGGCAACGGCAATTTCCAATTTCTCGACGGTAATCAACAATCTGTCTTCCGTAACATTGACCACATATTCTACAGGACTTCTTGGAAGGGAAGTTACAGTCGTAACAGAGACTGACGAGAAGGGAAATGTTGTATCAACGAAGAAGGGGATCGTCACCGGAGTCGACCTGACAGGAGCCACTTCCGTATATGTAGACGGCAAGAAATATGAGCTTTCAAGCATCATGGCGATCGGAGACGTGCCGAAGGTCGATACGGACAATAGTACCGATGATAAGACTGACGACAAGACGGACAGCGAAGATAAGACAGAAGGGTCAACAGAGACAAAGCCGGATACCGAAAAATAGTAACTGTGCATTTCATAGATAAAGGCGGTGCATATGATGGGAGATAAGATCAATCAGATTCCTCCAGTCGGTCAGATCAATCAGATTACGAATGCCGGCGCGCTGAAGCTAAAATCTGCTTCGCTGCAGCTTCAGAAGACGGCGGACACCACTCCGGGCGTACAGTTTGCAGACCTTCTGCAGCAGGAGGCACAAAAAGCACAATCTGTCCAGTTCTCAAAGCATGCGGCGCGGAGAGTGCAGGAACGCGGCATCGATATGACAGACAATCTTCTCAATGACCTCAACCAGGCAGTTCAGAAAGCCCGGGCGAAGGGCGCCAGGGATGTAGTCATTATCGGAGAGAGCGGTGCCTTTATTGTAAATGTCCCGAATAACGTGGTCGTAACGACGATGTCAGGAACAGAAATGAAAGAAAACATATTTACGAATATTGACAGTGCCGTACTTATGTAAGCCGGACCATTTGTGGAGGTTTCGTATCTGCGTGACTCGCAGGTACAGACATGTCCCGCTGCCTGCAGTGAGGGCATGCTGGTACATCACTGTATACCCAAAGGGCATCCTATGATATATGTCCTGCGGGACGGGCGTACTCCGTCCGATCAGGTATCATGCAATGATGTACCAGGTACGGCAGAGGGTTGTATAGACAAAGAAAGGAAGTAGAATAAAATGGTCAGATCAATGATAGCAGGAGTCGCAGGACTCAGAGCACATCAGTCCAAGATGGACGTGATCGGTAATAATATCGCGAATGTAAATACATGGGGATTCAAAGGCTACAGCTATAACTTTAAAGATTCTATGTACACCAACTCCCTTAACAGCAGCGGCGGTAGCGTGCTGGCAGGAGCTTCAGGCGGACGTAACGCGTCCCAGGTAGGTTATGGTTCGCAGTTATCCTCTATTTCCAATGTTTTTGAAACAGGCGCTCCGTCTCCGTCAGCCAATCCGATGGACTGTATGATTGACGGTACAGGGTTCTTCCTGGTAGGAACTATGGTAAACGGAAGCTTTTCCAATGTGGCGGATTCCGGACTGAATCTGTCCAGAGTCGGGATCTTCCGTGTTGACGAGAACGGATATCTGGTAGATGACCAGAGAAGCTATGTGTATGGATATGCGGTGCAGGAAGGGACCGGTATTCCGGAGACACCGGCTACGGCGGCTTCGAAGACAACAACAGGAATTACTGCTGAATTTGATGACCCAACGAAACCAACGACAATTACGATTGGCGGGATTACGGTAGGCTTATCAGCAAATATAAAATCAGAAAGCCAGATGGAGGACGCAATACAGGAATGGGTGACTTATGTCACAAACAGTAAGAATCAGGCTCCTAATAATACGGATAATACTGACCCTAAAAAACCAATAATCGATGAAAAATTTGCGAATGTGGCGATAGCCTTTGACGGAGTGGGAAGAACAGGGACGACAGGTAATTATCAGTGGACTGCAAAGTTTAAGATTACATCTGTGACCACCGGAGATGAATCGGAGCAGAATGTCGATGATGTTCTTGGTGTGTTGGGGGTTGACCCTGCTCAAGGTGTTGATGCGAGCAAGACTGTGAATGGTACCACCTGGACACCTGGTATCCCTGCAATTTATTCAGACCAGCTGTCCACACTTAAGATTCCGAATGATCCAAATACAGGATTACCGTATGACCTGAAGAACTATTCCATCAGCGCAGACGGAACCGTTACAGGTGTAGATGACCAGAACCGCCCGATCGTGATCGGAAAGGTTGCCATCGTTTCCGTACAGAACCCGAACGGTCTGGAAAAGACCAGTGGTTACTACTACAAGATCGGTGAAAACGCGGGTGAGGTTACTCACGAACAGCCGAACACCAGCCCGGCAGGATATATCATGGGAAGCAACCTGGAGATGGCGAACGTAGACCTGGCAAACGAATTCTCCAACATCATTACCACCCAGAGAGGATTCCAGGCGAACTCCAAGATCATCACAGTAACTGATGAGATGCTGCAGGAACTTGTAAATATGAAACGTTAATGATAGTAAATAATAGTTTCAGGTAAGTGAAAATAATCTGACATAGAAACTGTTTATTTGCATATCCATATAAATATCGCTGGAGAAATATACGGTCCGCGGGGCCGGGCAATCCGCTGCAGGACCCCGCAGACTGTAATATTTCCCGGCCTGATGTACTGTCTGTAAGAATTTAGACTTAACGTAACTGTTCAAAGCAGATACCTTGTAAAACGACCGAATGGCCGTAATGGGATGCTCTTTGAGTATTTCATGTAAAACGGCCGAATGGCCAAATTTATTTACAGTTTCGCAATTCAGGCGGTCACTGTTAATTATTATATTACAGGTATGAAGCCTGTAACTAATGTAGAGGAGGCAAAAACGCCGGCCGGGATATAACAGATTCTGGCAGCGTTTGAAAAAGAAGAGGGAATATGATATGATAATGCTGACCAAATTAAATGACAATAAGATCGTGCTGAACTGCGATCAGATTGAATCGGTAGAACTGATACCGGAGTCCAAGGTCATCATGATGAATGGGAAGTTCTTCATCGTGAAGGAAAGCGCCGAGGAGATCATTGAAAAAACAATTGCGTATAATGAAAAAATTCATAGTTTCCATACGGACAGATAAAAAGGTAAGGGCGGTGAAGAGAATATGGATATAACAACAATTTTAGGTGTAATTATAAGTGCGGTGCTGATCGTATTTGTCGGTATTAGTCCGGAAAAACTGGGGAACTTCTGGGACCCGCCGAGTTTGGCTATTGTTGTTGGCGGCGCTATAGCGGCAGTAGTTGCCAGTTACCCATTGAAGACGCTTGCAACGATTCCCAAGATGATGGCGCTCCTGATCCAGGGAAACCGTTACAACATCGGTTTTCTGGTAGACACACTGGAAGAGATGGCGCAGCTGGCCAGAAAGAACGGCTTGCTGGCATTGGAAGAAAAGGCAAATGAGATTGACGACCCGTTTTTCAAACAGGGGATCATGCTCATCGTAGATGCCACGGAACCCGAAGAGGTCCGGTCACTTTTGGAAAATGAAGTGGACGCCATGTCTGCGCGGCATGAGGAAGGTATTAACCTGTTCAACAAAGCTTCCGCGTTTTCACCGGCTTTCGGTATGATCGGAACACTGGTCGGACTGGTTAACATGCTCAAGGGGATGGATTTAGATTCCGGAGGAGCCTCCGCCATCGGACCGGCCATGGCAACAGCGCTGATCACAACATTCTATGGATGTATCCTTGCAAACGTACTTTTCTCACCTATTGCGAATAAGCTGACGGTCAGAAATGAAGAAGAACTTCTGTATAAACAGATCATGATCGAAGGTATCCTTGCGATCCAGTCAGGAGACAATCCGAAGTTCCTGAAAGAGAAACTGGTTACATACGTTGCCCAGAAGGGACGCGTTAAGCTCCTTGATTCTGCAGGCGGCGGAAAGGCTGACGCGGGAGAGTAAGAGAGAGGTGCATATCCGGCTGAGAGTTGAATGATACGGATATGCGGCAGGCAACAGGAGGAGAATATGAAGAAAAGGAATAAATCATCCGGCGGCGGCGCCAACTGGATGGATACATACGGTGACCTGGTTACACTTTTGCTGTGTTTTTTCGTGCTCCTGTATTCCATCTCTACCGTAGACCAGGCAAAGTGGGTGCAGGTCGTAAAAAGCTTTAACCCAAATGCAGTGGAAGTCTCGCAGATTGCCATAGATAACGTACCGGATGCTACTGACGAAGTCCCCAACCATGTTGAGGACGGATCTCTGGATGAGGATGAGTTCGACGCCCTTTACGAGAGCCTGAGAAAGGCTTTGGAGGAGGCCGGGCTTGAAGGAGAGGTGGATCTGTACAAAGGCGATGGATTTACGTTCGTTACATTCCGTGACAATGTGTTTTTCGCCGGGGACAGTTCCATTATAAAAGATGAAGGAAAAGGAATCCTGGATCAGTTTGCAACGATCATCTCAGGGGTGGCGGATTCCGTCAAGGAGATCCAGATCCTTGGACACACTACACAGGCAGATCCGAATATTCCGAATGAGCCGGAATCAGACCGCGTGCTTTCTGCGGAAAGAGCGGCCAGGGTTACGGCCTATATTCAGCAGCGGACATCGGTACCGGCGGACAGACTGGTTGCAGTATCTTACGGACAGTTCCGGCCGATCGCTCCTTTCGATACGGAGGAGAGCAGGGCAAAGAACCGAAGGGTAGAGATGCTGATCACCAAGTCGGATACCGTGGAGAAGAGTCTGGAAGAATACTATGCGGAGATGAACAGAGAAGTACAGTGACCGCTGCTGCAGACCGGACTTACGGTGAACAGCGGGCAGGCTCTTCGGAACGCAGGCTCAACGACCATAGTATGCGGAAAACACTGCCGCCGGCAGAGTTTCTGCATTGCTGAACACGATAATATATAATGAAAGTAGGGGTTTGGGATGGCAGATGTATTATCACAAAGTCAAATAGACGCGCTGCTGAATTCAATGCAAAATGCCGAATCGGAAACAAAGGCGTCGGAGCCTGAGAAAAAACCGAAGCAGGAATACAGAAAATATGACTTCTATAGTCCGAAAAAGTATACAAAAGACAAGCTGAAAATGCTTCGCAGCATTTATGATAATTACTCCAGGATCGCGACGTCGCAGATCAACGGCCTGTTTCGTCTGGTAAGCGAGGTGGAAGTAGTCGGGATTGAAGAACAGCGCTACTACGAATTTGGAAATGCGCTGAATGAAACGGATGTACTGACTGTAGCTGATGTGGAGCTTCCGGATAATTCTACCAATCCGCCCGTACTTTTCCATATAGCGCCTACGCTGATGACGGCGATGATCGACCGGATGCTGGGAGGACTTGGATTTGACAGGTCCATTGATATATCATATACTTATACAGACATAGAACTTGCATTATATGAGAAGATCATCAAATATCTGGTGGCGATCAATACGGATGTGTGGGGGACTCATATCTCACTGAAAACAGAGTTTGAGCATATTGAGGAGAACCCAAGCATGTTCCAGGGCATCAGCGTGGATGAGACAGTTGTCATCATTATGCTGAGCATCACGCTGGGAGATATGGCGGGAACAATGAATATCTGTATCCCCGGAACACTCCTGAGCAATATATTTGATATCATCGATAAGACGAAACATATTGCGAAGAAGGGTGAGCACGCCAAGAGCAATAAGGAAGAGATCATGGACAGTATCCGGGAGTCAAGGCTGGATATCATGGCGCAGCTTGGTGTGGCGCAGCTGAACCTGGACGATGTTTACAATCTCCATGTGGGAGACGTGATCGACCTGAACAAGCCGCAGGATTCGCTGGTTTCCCTGTATATCGAGGGACAGCCGTGGTTCAACGGGCAGCTTGGCGTACATAACAAAAATGTCGCAGTAAAGATAGAAGACCGCATTATTGAAAACAAAGAAGATGTGGCGGTATAAATTGCCATTACCGGCAACACATGGTGGTAGAAAGTCTGATGTCACAGTTTGCACCAGCTCCTATCACGATTACTGCATTATTTACCAGATAAATCAGTTGAAATATCTGTGTATATAAATTACAATAAGTATAAATTAAAAAAGAGAGGTATAGGAAAATGGCAAAAATAATGTTAGTAGATGACGCTGCATTTATGAGGATGATGTTGAAGAATACGCTTACCCAGGCAGGCTATACGGACCTGGTCGAGGCGGAGGACGGCGCAAAAGCAGTTGAGGTGTATTCAGCGGAGAAGCCGGACCTCGTATTCATGGACATTACCATGCCGAACAAAGACGGTCTGGAGACTTTGAAGGAGATCAAGGGAATGGATCCCGGAGCGACGATCGTAATGTGTTCCGCCATGGGCCAGGAGGCGATGGTTATGGATTCTATTAAGTCCGGAGCAAAGGACTTTATCGTAAAACCATTTAAGCCGGAGCGTATTTTGTCAACCGTGAAGAAAATTCTTGGCTAAACGGGAGGTGCATTATGTCTTTTTTAAGTTCGTTTGATATCAGTGCATCTGCACTGACGGCAGAGAGACAGCGGCTGGATATTGCTTCGCAGAATCTTGCGAATACCAATACCACCCGTACAGCAAGCGGAGATGGTCCATACCGCAGAAAAATGGTAGTATTTCAGGAGATTCCATCTGCAAATGTGACTTCTTCGGGTTATTCTGCTGCTTCCGGTTCTTTCCGTTCAAGATTCAACAGTCTGTTGAACAAAAGCGCTGCAAAGGGAGGAGTACGGGTTACTGAGATCGTAGAAGACCAGAGGGACCTGTACCCGGTTTATAACCCCGATCATCCGGATGCCGATGAGCAGGGCTATGTTATGATGCCCAACGTAGATCCGGTGAAGGAGACAGTGGATGCCATGGCCGCAACCCGGTCTTATGAGGCAAATATTACGGCATTCAACGCGATGAAGACGATGGCACTTAGAGCATTGGACATCGGAAAATAGTATGAGGGGGATTTTCCCGAAAGGAGAGTAGCGTTAGTATGAGTTCGGAGTGCTTTAGCAAAATGGAAATAGACGCGATAGGCGAAATACTGAATATCAGCCTTGGCGCATCTGCTACGGCAGTTTCTACAATGCTGAATGCCAGAGTAGATATCACGACGCCTGTCGTGAACGTCGTGAGCAAGGAAGAATTCCATATGGGCGAGGTGGAGCCCGCTGTCGGCGTTGAGATTACTTATGTCGCTGGATTGGAAGGCAAGAACGTCATGCTTTTAAAGCGGCACGACGTGAGGGTCATTGTAGAGATGGTCATGGGCATGGAGATTGCCGACGAAGATTTCGAACTGGATGAGATCAACGTCAGCGTAGTCTGCGAGGTCATGAACCAGATGATGGGATCCTCGGCAACGGCATTGTCAGAATTCCTGGGAAAGATGGTCAATATTTCGACCCCGATTTCTTTTGAAGTTGCGAATGCGCAGGAATTTATAGATAAATATTTTATAGATAATCAGCCGAAGGTAGTCGTAGGCTTTACTCTGCGGATCGCGGATAAGCTGGAAAGTGAGTTCTTCAATGTGATGCCGATGGAACTTGCAAAGGGACTGGTAGAAGGCTTCCTTCCGGAGGACGCGATCATTGATATCAGTTCTATGAGTGAAGCGGCGCCGGCGAAAGAAGAGCCTGCACCCGCACCGGCTTCAGAGCCTGCTTCATCGGGAGGAGGCGGCACGCTTTCTCAGGAGGAGATCGAGAAACTGCTTGCAGGAGGCGGTTCAGAACCTGCGCCTGCGCCGGCACCAGAGCCTGCTTCATCAGGAGGGGGCGGTACGCTTTCTCAGGAGGAGATTGAGAAACTGCTTGCAGGCGGCGCAGAGCCTGCTCCGGCAGCGCCTGCGGTTCAGCCAGCTCCGATGCCTGCGGCCCAGCCGGTACAGATGGCAGCGCCTGATGCGGGTGTTATGCCGGGAGCACAGCCTATGACTCCTGCCCAGCCGATGATGCCGGGGGCGGTAAGCCCGGATGTGTCTATGATGCAGATGCAGATGATGCAGCAGATGATGCAGCAGATGCAGCAGATGCAGCAGCAGATGATGGAAAGACCGGCAGCGCCGGAGAAAACGTCAGAGCCGAAGATGATCCATGTACAGGCTCCTGCACAGCAGAAGCTGAAAGCCGACAATGGAATTGTGCTCGAAGGGGTACAAGAGGAGAACATGGAACTGATCATGAGTGTTCCCCTGGAAATCTCGGTTGAGATCGGAAGGACAAAGAAGCTTGTCAAAGATATCCTTGATTTTACGAAAGGTTCGTTGGTTGTTCTGGACAAGTTGGCAGGAGAACAGGTGGATCTGTTTGTTAACGGCCAATGTATCGCAAGAGGCGATGTGGTAGTCGTGGAGGATAACTTCGGTATCCGTATCACAGAGATCATGAAGGTGAATCTGGCGGCATTAGAGTAGGAAAGGAATCTGGTGTGGATAGTGGCTGCGGCATCAGAGAGAAGGTAAGATTTTATGTGGAGAGTGATCGCCACATTTATCATAGTGGCATTTATTATTTACTTAAGCTATCTGGCCAGCAAGTATCTGAGCAAAGGCATGGGCAGGAGCGGCAGTTCCCGATATATGCGCATGATCGACCAGCTTACGCTGGGACAGGACAGACATATCGCGGTCATACAGGTGGGGGGGAAGTATCTGCTTGTGGGAGTTACAGCAGGGCAGATCAGCATCCTGTCTGAGGTGGAGGATGAGGAATTGTTTCCGCTGGCTCCGGATGAGGAGAGCGGAGGCTCCCAACCGCCTGACTTCAAAAAGATACTGGGGAAGCTGAATGACCTGGGCAAAAGAGGAGGTAAGGATTAGTGTATGATGCGCTGATAAATGTGAACGGCGAACAAGTGCCGACCCTGGACATATTGTTGATGTTGACGATCATTTCACTTCTGCCGTCACTCTTAATTATGGTGACGTCCTTTACAAGAACCATGATCATCCTGTCATTTCTTAGGACTGCCATGGGAGTTCAGCAGACGCCGCCCAACATGGTCCTGGTCGGGATAGCATTATTTCTGACGCTGTTTATTATGAATCCAGTCATTTCGGATATCAATACGCAGGCATATACGCCTTATAAAAATAATGAGATCACACAGGAAGAGGCGATCAGCCGGGCTCAGGTTCCGCTGAAGCGGTTTATGCTGCGGAACACGGAAAAGAGTTCACTCATCCTGTTTACGGATATTGCCGGACAGGAAGTGCCGGATGAAGCAGAGTATGAGGATGATAATGCATATGTGGAGGCTTTGATCGATCTTCCGATGAGCGTTGTGATTCCTTCTTTTATGACAAGCGAGCTGAAAAGAGGATTCACGGCCGGGTTTTTATTATATATTCCATTTTTGCTGATAGATATCGTTGTTTCTAGTACACTGATGTCTATGGGTATGATGATGCTGCCGCCGGCTATGATCTCCATGCCGTTTAAGCTGCTGCTGTTTATTACCGTGAATGGATGGGAATTATTGTTCTCAAATATTGTAAGCGGATTTAAGTAGCAGGAAACCCGGAACAGCAGGGGAAAAGGCTGGATCTGTAAGGTGATTTAGTCCGGAAGGCGTACAAATAATGAAGGAGGAAGCGGAAAATGACAAACGAACAGATAGGAGAGATCATATACGAATTATTCGTATTGATTTTGCAGATTGCAGGACCGCTTCTGATCATCAGTATGATCGTTGGTATATGCATTTCTATCATACAGGCCGCGACGCAGATTCATGAACAGACGATCACGTTTGTTCCGAAGCTGCTGGTCATCGGCCTTATCCTTGTGTTTGGGGGAGGCTGGATGATGGAAGCGCTGTCGAATTTTACGATCCAAATATTTGAACTGATATAGATCCGGCGTGAGGAGTGATGGCATGGCGACAGTGTTTAACGGTACCGCACAGCTCACGCTGTTTGCGCTGATCATGATGCGGATGTCCGGATTTATCCTGCTGAATCCGATATTCGGAAGGAACAGCATTCCGAACCGGGTGAAAGCCGGAATGATCTTTGTATTGACTCTGATGATATATTCGCATTTTTCCGGAGAAGCATTTGAGACGGCCAGTATGATTGAATTTGCGTTTCTTTTGTGCAAGGAATTTGTGGCAGGATATCTGATCGGATTTGTCATGCATCTGTTTTTTTTTATCATCAGTTTTACCGGCTACATCATAGATTATCAGATGGGATTATCCATGGCTACGGTGTATGATCCTCAGAGCAATGCTCAGATGGCAGTATCAGGAAGCGTGCTGCAGACATGGTTTATGCTGATGTTTTTTGCAGTAGACGGGCATCTTGCACTGATGAAGATTATGGTGACTTCCGCAGAGATCGTGCCTTACGGCGGGATTCTGATCACCCAGGGGATTGCGGTCAGGATGATCGAGATCTTTCTGGAATGCGTGGAGATGGGAATCCGGTTTTCGGTTCCGATGATCGCGGCGGAATTTCTGATTGAAGTAGGAGTCGGGATTCTGAATAAGGTTGTGCCACAGATCAGTATTTTTGTCATCAATATCCAGATGAAGCTGATCGTAGGGCTGGGCCTGTTGTTCCTGATGTTTTCACCGATCGGAGAGTATCTGAATAAGATCATGTCGATCATGATGAAGACGGTTCAAGGTATTTTGACGTTTGTATAAAGAAGGAAGGATGTGAGAACCTTTGGCTGACCAGGGCGGACAGGAAAAAACCGAACGGGCCACACCGAAAAAGCGAAGAGACGAGCGAAAAAAAGGCCATGTGGCAATGAGCAAGGATGTTGTCACAGTTGTTTCATTGATGGGGATATTCTGCTGTCTGCGGCTGCTTTTTCCGATCATCTATGAATCTCTGCAGGATGCGATGGTATTCCAGATCTCTGCGGTGGGAAAGATGGAAGAGCTGTCTTTTGCAAATCAGCAGCAGGTGGGCTGGAATGCGGTTGTGGTAGTGGCAAAGTGTGTATTTCCGCTGGGGCTGCTCAGCATCGCATTTGCGGTGGTCGGCACAGGGGTTCAGACCAGATTCCTCTTTACATGGGATCCGCTGAAGTTTAAGCTCAGCAAGCTGAATCCGCTAAAGGGGATCAAGAACATGTTTTCCCTGAAGCAGGTCGTGGAGCTTCTGAAGGCTTCGCTCAAGATCCTGATCCTGGGGGTGATCCTGTATAACATCCTGAAGGACCAGATCATAGTCATTGCACAGATGATGGATCTGTCGCTTACTTCTTCCGGCACTTATGTGCTGAAGGAGATTTTCAGCATGGTACTTAAGATCGGGATGGTATTTGCAGCAATCGCAGGGTTTGACTTCTTTTATCAGCACTGGTCCTTCGAGAAGGACATGAAGATGACCAAGGAAGAGGTCAAGGAAGAGTTTAAGCAGACGGAAGGTGATCCGAAGGTTAAGGGCAAGATCAGGAGCATTCAGCAGAGCATGGCAAGGAGCAGGATGATGCAGGCTGTGCCGGATGCGGATGTTATCATCCGAAACCCGACGCATTATGCAGTAGCTTTGAAATATGACCTTGACCATGACAATGCGCCGATCGTGATCGCGAAAGGACAGGATCACATTGCGCTGAAGATTGTTGAGATCGGGGAGCAGCACGGGATCAAGGTGCTGGAGAATAAGCCGCTTGCAAGAGGGCTCTATGCTTCCACTCCGCTGAACAGCGAGATTCCGGCGGAATATTATGGAATTGTGGCGGAGATCCTGGTTGAGATCTTCCGTATGAATAATAAACTGGTATAAAGGAACCAGAAGATGGTGTAGAAGATGACTAATATTAAGAATATATTAAATAATGCGGTATCATTGATCGTAGTCATGATCGTACTGCTGTTGATCATACCGATAAGTCCGTTTTTCCTGGACGTTATGATTATTCTGAATATATCCGTAGGACTGATCATTCTGCTGATCAGTATGAATATCAAAGAGGCACTGGAATTTTCCATTTTCCCGTCACTGCTTCTGATCACAACTTTATATCGAATCGGAATTAATGTATCAACTACAAGAAGTATCCTGAGCAACGGCGGTTCCGCTGGTTCCGTCATCGGGGCTATGGGGAATTTCGTACTGCAGGGAAATGCGGTAGTCGGAGTTGTTATCTTCCTGATCATCGTATTGGTTCAGTTCCTTGTTATCAATAAAGGCGCCGAGCGTGTCGCTGAGGTTGCGGCAAGATTTACCCTGGATGCGATGCCCGGTAAGCAGATGGCCATTGACGCCGACCTGGGAAGCGGACTGATTGACGAGCAGGAGGCGAAGGCAAGACGTTATAAGATTCAGAAAGAAGCCGATTTTTATGGGGCCATGGATGGTGCCACGAAGATCGTAAAGGGGGATGCGACGCTTTCCCTCGTGACAACAGCGATCAACTTCCTGGGAGGCTGTATCATAGGTATGGTGCAGGGAGGGATGTCCTTTACGGAAGTGCTCTCGGTATACTCCATCGCTACGATCGGTGACGGTCTGGTAGGACAGATTCCGGCCCTTCTGATCTCCACGGCAACGGGTATGATCGTAACCCGTGCAGTTGCTGAGGATAGTTTAAATATAGAAGTTCTTGGACAGTTCAAAGCACAGCCAAGGGCGCTTATGATCGCCGGCGGTGTACTGGCAATCCTGATCGCAGTTCCGGGAATGCCCAAATTCCAGCTTGCACTGATCGCACTGACCATGCTGATTGGCGGTTATTATCTGCTGCGGCGCATGGAAGAAATGGGCGGCCCTGTTATGGTAGGCGCCGCGGGCGTTATGGCAGGTATGGGCGGCGCAGGCGGTATGGAAGGGGCCGGCCCGTCTCTGGAAGAAGAGATGATGGCCGAGGAAGAGAGCTTCAAGGACATCAATACAGTTTATTCTCTGATCAATGTAGAACCCATTGAGATGGAATTTGGATACAGCCTGATCCCTCTTGTGGATGAGGCAAGCGGCGGCAAGATGATCGACCGTATCGTTATTTTCCGGCGGCAGTATGCCCAGGAAATGGGTCTGGTCATTCCTTCGATCCGGCTGCGCGACAGCTCTTACCTGAATACGAACCAGTATGTGATCAAGATCAAGGGGGAAGAAGTTGCCAAGGGTGAGATCCTGATCGACTACTATCTGGCTCTTGAGCCGCCGAACCTGGAAAAAGAAATTGACGGAATTGATACCATTGAACCTGCATATGGTATCCCAAGTAAATGGATCACCATGGACAAAAGGGAGATGGCGGAGATCTACGGATACACCGTTATCGATCCGCTTTCCGTTATGCTGACCCACCTGTCAGAGACAGTGAAGAAGCATGCGCACGAACTGCTGAACCGGCAGGAAGTGGTCCGCCTGGTGGAGAATCTGAAGAACCAGTCGCCGGAACTTGTGGAAGAGGCAATCCCGGCGGTGATCTCATACGGAGGCTTCCAGAAGATACTGACGAACCTGTTAAAGGAGGGTATCCCGATCAAGGATCTGGAGACGATCATCGAGACGATCGTAGATTCGGCTATGACGGTGAAAGATCTGGATACGATCACGGAGAATATCCGTGTGGCATTGAAGAGGACAATTACGAGAAAGTTCTGCGAGGGCGGCAGTATGAAGGTGGTGACGCTGGACGCGGATCTGGAAAAGAATATCATCACCAGCCTGACAAACGGAGACCACGGTCTCTACCTTGCGCTCAGCCCGGATGTAATGCAGGGCGTGATTACACAGCTTTCCGAAGAGGTGAAAAAATTCCAGGAGCTGGGTCAGGCGCCGATCATTCTTACCAGCCAGGTGGTGAGGATTCATTTCTATCATTTGATAGAGCAGTTCTTCCCGGATATGTTTGTGCTTTCATTTAATGAGATCAGCAATAATATCCAGATACAGGCGGTGGGGAACATTTCTCTGCATATAGACAGGTAAAGAAAGTGCTGCGGAACCGGTCAGCAGGTGTGTCTGCTGCTGACCGGGCCGTATATTAAAACATAAAATGGAGCAGACAATATGGAGACGCAGGAACAATACAAGGATAAGTCGAATGAAGAGCTTTTACAATTGTATAAAGAGACCGGCAGCCTGGAGGTCAAGCAGGAGATTGTCATGCGTTATATTTACCTTGTGAAGAGCATTGCGCTTCAGATGCGGGATATTTACCTGAGCTTTTCACAGGTGGACGATATCATCAGCGAGGGCGTGATCGCCATTATGTCTGCAATTGACAAATTTGACGTGGAAAAAAATGTCAAGTTTGAGACCTTTATTTCGAAGCGGATCAAGGGAATGATCATTGATCTTGCCAGAAAACAGGACTGGGTGCCGAGAAGTACAAGAAAAAACACAAGAGATATTGAAGATGCGGTCATGACGTTATATAATAAGCTTGGGTATTATCCTTCCATCCAGGAGGTGACGGAGTATCTGAACATCACACCGGAGAAATACCAGGATACGATGCGTAAGGCGAGCCTGTTCAACATCCTTTCGCTGGATATGGTGCTGGCGGAGGCACAGGGCAACGAGATCAGCATGAAGCTGCCTCAGGTGGAGACCAATGAGCAGCCGGAGAACCAGTTCCTGAAAAAGGAACTTACGGAGGTCCTGGCGGAAGGAATCAAAAAGCTGAAGGAAAATGAACAGCTTGTGATCTCACTGTATTATATAGATGACCTGAATATGCGTCAGATCGCGGATGTGCTCCAGGTAAGCGAGCCAAGAGTATCGCAGATTCATTCGAATGCGATCAAGAAGCTGAGGGTGCATATGGAGAAGTTTATATAAAAATTTATATGAAAATGGAAAAGTATATGAAAAAATATAAGTAAAGGAGAGTGTAAATATGTTTCAGGGATTTTATGATCTGGCATCTAACATGATAACACAAAACCGGAATCTGAATATTATAAGTAATAATATGTCTAATGTATCTACTCCGGGTTATAAGATGGACCGGATGATGGAGAGTACATTCCGGGACGAGATCCTCTACCGTTACGACCAGGACGGCAAGACCGAGGTGGGGCCTGTCTCCCATGTGAATGCGGCGGACGAGAGAGTGACGGACTATACCGAAGGAGGTATCCGTGAGACAGGATATCCGCTGGATGTAGGGCTGACGGGAGACGGATTCTTTGTGATCCAGACGGATAATGGAGAGGTGTATACCAGGAACGGCTCTTTCAATCTGGATAATCAGGGCTATCTGATCCTGCCGGGGATGGGACGCGTGATGGGAACGAACGGACCGATCCAGGTGGATACGGATGATCTTGCCATCGACACCCAGGGAAGGATTACCAATGCGGACAACGGAAGATATTACGGTACTCTGGAAATCGTGGATTTTGCAGATTATGCCCAGCTCACCAAGGTGACGGGGGGTGTGTTCCAGGCGGCAGGGAATCCGGTCGCGGCGAGAAATGCAGTCGTAACGCAAATGTATCTTGAAGATTCCAACGTGAACCTGGCGGAGCAGATGACGGCTATGATGAGCAGCCAGCGTGTGCTGCAGGGATCC
The DNA here is from genome assembly GCA_000403295.2 of Lachnospiraceae bacterium M18-1. GTDB lineage: Bacteria > Bacillota > Clostridia > Lachnospirales > Lachnospiraceae > Schaedlerella. The sequence continues at coordinate 354,196 of KE159612.1, forward strand.
GCGCAGATCCTCAGGATGTATGACCAGATGATCAGCAGATCGACAACGCTCGGCAGCCCGAGCTGATGAAAAGATCATGGGATATTCTTGATGTAAAAATAAAAATGATACAGAGAGGAGTGCATTATGTACACGTCATTTTATACTGCTGCAAGGGGAGCTATGGAAGAACAGAAGAAGTTCGATGTGATAGCGAATAACTTTGCGAATGTAAATAACTATGGTTACAAGTCGAAGTCCGCAGTATTTTCGGATCTGATGTACTATAACCTGAACAACTACAGAGGGGATGATACGCCTCTGAAGGCCGGCGTGGGGATCAGGCTTGAAAAGACGAACACCAACTTTAATCCGTCCGCCCCGATGACGACGGACGGAGAATTTGATTATACCATTCTGGAAGACGGCTTCTTTATGCTGCTGAGTCCTGTTACAGGGGAGATCACATATTCCAGAAACGGACATTTCAGCATGTCGCAGCGCGGACCTCTTTTCTATCTGGTCAATGACAACGGCAATTTTGTTCTGGATCAGAATCAGAATCCGATCATCGTAGGCGACATTGCAGGGACTGAGAGGGAGCTGAGCGGGGAGATCGGTGTATATGGATTTGATATTCTGGACGGAATGGAAAGCGTCGGAAGCAATGAATTCGCACCGACAGCCAAGAACGGCGATCCGTACCTGATCCCGGGGGCGCGGCTGGTCGATCATACTCTGGAGATGTCCGGAGTTGATACGGCGGAAGAAGTCTCACGTATGATCGAGACACAGAGGGCCTATTCCTATGCATTAAAGATGGTGCAGACCTCGGATGAAGTCATGACCACGATCAATGGACTGCGGTCGTAATGTTTAAAGTAAGAAAGATAGCGAGGTAGATGTATGGCAATTAGCAGATATGAAGAAATGGGCGAGTTGGAATTTGATATCCTGAAAGAGATTGGTAGCATCGGCGGCGGGAATGCGGCAACGGCATTGTCCAGTATGCTGAATGCAAAAGTAAATATGTCGATGCCGGCTGTAAAGGTTCTGGGATTTAATGCGGCTCTGAACCTTCTTGGGGATCCGGAAGAACTGGTTGCGGCAATATTTGTAGAGATGTCAGGGGAGCTTGAGGGGGTCATGCTGTTTATCCTGACCAAAGAATTTGCTGACGAGATCGTACAGCGGATGCTTGGAAAGGGCAGTGTAGATATGCTGGAACTGGATGAGATTGATGCGTCTGTCCTGACAGAGATTGGGAACATTGTGATTTCTTCATATATCACTGCAATGTCATCGCTGGCAAATGTTGAAGTTGAGCTGTCTGTACCGCAGTTTACAGCGAATATGCTGGGCGGTATCCTGAGTGTGCCGATCGCGGTGATGGGACAGCATTCGGACAGGATCATGATGATCACCGGTGAGTTCAAAATTGATGGGAAAGCGCTGAACAGCAGTATGCTGCTCCTGCCCGATGTGAAATCATTAAATGTTCTAATGAAAAAACTAGGAGTGGAGTGAATGACAGAATGATCAAGAAGGTATCGGTCGGAATTGCAGATATGAAGATTACGAGACAGGAAGGCATACTGATCACATATGCACTGGGTTCCTGTATTGGGATTTCATTTTATGATCCCATGATCAAGCTCGGAGGCCTCCTTCATATCATGCTTCCGCAGAAACAGGGAACGGATACAAATGTATTCAAGTTTGCGGATTCGGGGATTCCAGAGACCTTACGCAAGCTTCAGGCTTTTGGCGCGTCAAAGAGCCGGATGGTGTGTAAGATTGCGGGCGGTGCGAAGATGTTTGAGATGAAGGGCCCAGGCGGGCTGGGGAACATCGGCGACCGTAACGCCCAGATGGTAAAAAGGGTTCTTGCGGCAGAGGGACTGCGTATCAGGGGAGAGGATACAGGAGCCAATTATGCAAGAACAATGCTGCTGGACGTGGGGAATGGGCAGGTGTCCATCCGCTGCGCGGGAAGACCTGAGAAGTTTTTATAGAGGCGTTGCAGCTGCAGGAGCGGCGAACAGATACGATAAATGCGCCGGAAGTGCGAGCGCGGAGATTAGATGCCAGAGGCGCTGGAACTGCGGGAACGGCGAACAGATTCGAATCGCTTAATTTTGGTGCAGAATGCGCCGATAAATATATTATAGAATGCAAAGGAGTGAGTGTTTATGGCTGATACGGAGATTTTATTGGAATCAGGAACAAATGAGATTGAGATAATGCAGTTCACCATATTCGGAGAATTGTATGGGATCAATGTGGCAAAGGTAAGGGAGATTATGATGGCCGACAAAGTCAAACCGGTACCTCACTCCCATCCGTCTGTAGAAGGGATTTTTAAGCCCAGGGATATTCTGCTCACGGTGATCAACCTTCCGAAGTATCTGACAGGACAGAGCGGAGATACCAATGACAGGGATCTGTTTATCATTACGAATTTTAATAAGATGAATATCGCATTCCGGGTACATACGGTTGTGGGGATCAGCAGAATCTCATGGGAGGATATCCAGAAACCGGATAAGACGCTTTCTAACGGTGAGGAAGGCGTGGCAACCGGTATTGCGTCATGCTCCGGGAGACTGGTGACAATCCTGGATTTTGAGAAGATCGTTACGGAGATCGCACCGGAGACCGGTATTCAGGTAGATGATATTGATAAGCTGGGCGAAAGGGAGATTAGGGATGAGCATATCATACTTGCGGAGGATTCTATCCTGCTGACGAAGATGATCAAGGATTCCCTGATGCGCGCAGGATATGTAAATCTGCTGAACTTTAATAACGGACGGGAAGCGTGGGATTATCTGAATCTCATTAGAAATGATTCTGATTTCCATGACAAGGCAGCTCTGCTGATCACAGATATCGAGATGCCGGAGATGGACGGACACCGTCTGACTAAGCTTGTAAAAGAAGATGAAGTGATGAAGAGTATGCCGGTTATCATCTTCTCATCACTGATTAATGAAGAGATGTGGCGCAAGGGAAAACAGCTTGGCGCCGATGAGCAGTTGTCCAAGCCGGAGATTGGCCGTCTGGTCGAGGTGATGGACGAATTATTGCTGCGGAAGGAGATATAGTGCATGGATAATTGTGTAGTAAGACAGGCGATCAAGGATCTGAAGACCGACACGATTATTGGATATGAATTGCGGATTCAGGAGGATCAGGACAGCTTGTACAATTCAAGCACGGACAGTGTGGCGGCGAATGCCATGGTTGCTTTTCTTTCAGAAAATTCGAACCGGATCTTCAAGGAAAAAAAGACGTTTATGACATTTACCCCGGCGCTGCTGTTCAGAAATACGCCGAAAATATTTGATAAGGATAAGATCGTGATCCAGATTGAGGACAATATTGTCATTCATTCTCTGGCTGCGATCCTGATCAGTAAGTATAAAGATGCGGGATATCATTTTGCGATCAATGACTTTCAGTTTACACCGAAGTATTTCAGTATGCTGGAGTATGTAGATTACATCAAGGTACAGCTGACCGAGGATATGGACGATAATCACAGGAGTTCTGTTGCAAATGTTGTCGATATGGCACACGGTTTCCAGAAAGAGATCGTTGCTACCGGTGTTAATACAAAGGAAGTCTACGAACTTGCAAAGGAACTTCAGGTAGACTATGTGGAGGGCAATTTTATCTCCAGCGCAACGACTACAAAAGCCAGCAAGATGGATTTCATGCAGGGGAACCTGTATCAGCTGATCATGGAGATTACGAAGGAAGAGCCGGATGTGGAGATTCTGGAGGAGATCATTACCAGAGATGCTTCCCTGACCTATGCACTTCTGAAGATGGCAAATTCCGCGTATTTTGCGGTGCATCATGAGACGACTTCTATCCGTCAGGCACTGGTGCGTGTCGGGATCAGCCAGCTGAAGCAGTGGGTATACCTGCTGAGCTTTGAAGATAAGGGAGAAAATTCCTCAGAGGAATTGTTAAAGACTTCATTCCTGCGGGCGAATTTCGCGTCTGCACTGGTAAAGAAGCTGAGAAAGTTCCAGATTACGGCATCCGATGCTTATCTGATGGGAATGTTCTCTACGCTGGAGTATATGATTGACGCGCCGATGGAGGAGATCCTGTACGAGATTCCGATCATCAAAGAGATCAAAGATGCACTGATCTACCAGGAAGGTATGGCAGGAAAGCTGTATCTGCTGATTCTTCACTACGAGCGTGCGGAGTGGAGCGACATCAAGGTTCTGGCGGAGGAACTGGGACTTCATACAAATGAGCTTGCGCAGATTTATATGGAATGTGTGGAAGAAGTCAATGACATCTGGGATAATGTAGTGGGTATCAAAGAAGAGGAATAGGAAATGTTGTTTTTTTGGCAATAGAGGCCGGCGCAGGAGGTGTGTATTATGGTAGGGGCGGTTTCTTTCAGTCCGTATGTAAGCAGCTATCAGTATACGGGCGGATATGCCCGGGGACGGGCATCCGCTCAGAATATGCAGGTTCAGGCAGGAGAAGGAGCGGCTGCGGCAGAACCGATATCAGGCCGCCAGTCGGGAATACCGGCGGCAGGACGTATCTCTGGTTATCAGACAGGTATATCAGCGGCAGAAGGTGCATCAAGCCGTCAGACAGGAAGTGATGCCGGAGTACATGCGGTATCGGCAGGAAGGTCCGGCGGTGTATCCTCTTTGATCGGTGCACGCAGTATCGCGGCAGCGGGGCAGGTATCTGGTATGGCTGCAGTGTCAGCGGGAAGAGCGGCTGATCCGGAAAGTCCTGTTCAGCCGGTAGATAAGACTTCTGCAATCCAGCCGGGACAGTCAGGAAGTGTCAATTATATGATCCCATTTCTGAGAAAAGGGATGGATCCGGCGGAACTTTCGGTCCGCATGCGTATGCAGTATGCAGGCGGGACGCAGAACTCCTCATGGACGGCAGGAGGAGAAGCCGCAGGAGGGAAAGCGGCGCAGTTAGATTTACCGGGAACGTCGTCCGAGGAACCGGCTGCAGCTGTACAGGCAGGAGTGCCGGGAGCATCCTCAGAGGCGGGCAGCACATCCGCGGTATCGGAGGACACACCGAAGATAGCCGGGATGGGCGGTGCAGAGAGTGTGCAGGAAACTTCCGGGGAAGCGGAGTGTAAGACCTGCAAGGAGCGAAAATACCAGGATGGGTCTGACGATCCGGGAGTATCCTTCAAGTCTCCGACACATATCGCGCCGGATCAATCTGCATCAGCGGTCCGCGGACACGAGATGGAGCATGTAGTCCGGGAGCGTGCCAAGGCACAGAGTGAAGGACGACGTGTGGTGAGCCAGTCTGTTACGATGCAGACCGGCATCTGTCCGGAGTGCGGCAGAGTCTATACGGCCGGCGGTGTAACCCGCACAACAACGGCTGCAGATACCAGTCCGGAAGAAAAGCCGAAGGATCCGCGGTGGATATTGGCTGGGGACATATAATCCTAATCTTGTTCAATAACAGGAATCTATAGAGACAGTTCTTAAAGTAATTGATTGTAAATCAGAAAAGATACATAAGAGCCAGAGGGCTGAAATAAGAGGCGCTGCCGGGAAATAACCGAACTTCCCGGCAGCGCCTTTTGGTAGTTTAGTGCCTCGGATTTTCTTTTACGATCATGCAGGACTTGGTGGCCTCTACAGTGACATCCGAGATCAAGCGGTTAGTATAATAACTGAGAAGCGGATCGACCGCCGCCTTCATGGTGACAATGTATTTCGGCATCAAACCGTTGAGGGTCAGGGCAGTGACATCTGCTTTACAGCGGTCACAGGTGCAGACGTCAAACTGGCGCATAAAATATATGATCTTGTCCCTTACAATATGCTCCATAACATTGATTGCGGCAAAATCCGATTCCGGCTCTGCTTGGAGTTCCGATACCGACTCCGCTTGCTCTGCCTGGAGTTCAGGTTCCGGCTCTGCCTGGAGTTCAGGTTCCGGCTCTTCCGTGAGTTCGGGTTCCGGCTCTGCCTGGAGTTTAGGTTCCGGCTCTGCCTGGGATTCAGGTTCCGGTGCTGGGGCGGGAACTGCTGCGGCGGGTTCAATAGTCAAATCCTCCTCTGCAATGGGTTCTGCCTCCAAAATAGTGAGTGATTCATCTTCCTGTATGGGAAAAGAATCTTCCACGGACAGGTCATCGAAAGCTTCTGCCGTATCTTCATCTAAAATAATAGCGCCTGCATTGGCTTCCGTAACAGCGGGAGCATGGCCCTGTTCAGGAACCATAGATTCGGCATCGGAAAGGAGCAGTTCCTCCATATGGATATCTTCAATGATCTCCTCTGCATCTGCAAGGGGAAGGGAATCCGGATGATCCGCGGAAGCTTCGGCGGAAACTGCCGCGGCTTCCTGCGCAGGCTTCACATCCCCTACAGGGGATATCTCTTCCTGAGACTGCTGCATCTGCTTTTCAAATTCGCTGGATAACTTTTGCTGAATGAGTTCCGCCACCGGATCCTCTTCGGTCTTGTCAATTACAGCGATATTATTTTGGGCAGGCATAACAGGAATCGGAACCGGTGCGACAGACTGGCCGGCATTGGCGGAACCGGATGCGCCGGCAGATTTGGTCTGTCCCACTGCCTGCCTGCCGGAAGCTCTCTGCGAAGCTACGCTGCCCGGAGCTGCATGAGGGGGCTCGCTGCCGGAAACAGCCTGGGGAGCCTCTTCATCAGAACTCTCCTGAGAAACGCCGCCGGAAGCCGCATCATTCTGCGCAGCCTGCACAGCTGCGCCGCCGGAAGCTGTCTGTGCTGCCGGACCTCCGGAAGTTGCCTGCTCGATAGATGCCTGCTCGTCCGCTTCCTTTGCTGCATCATGTCCTGCAAGCAAGTTCAGGACATGTGCGGTTTTGTTGCTTTTTCTGGCCATTTTATCTTACCTCCTGGAGAGTCTTGGTTCTCATCATGATTCTTATTTCTTTGATAAAACTCATATAATCCTCTGACGGCTTGGCACGGGGTGCATAATCAAATATACTCAGACCGTGTGCCGGAGCTTCCGCTACGGAGACACTGGAACGGATTTGTGTATCGAATACGCATGTCCCAATCTGGGATGCAATATTTTCCGCCATTTCTTTGACCTCACGGGCCAGGACTGTACGAGGGTTGTACTTGGTCAGAAGGATCCCCAGCACGTCCAGATGCGGGTTCAGGCTTTCACGGACAGAGTCGATGGTCTCCTTGATCTGGGTGACGGCAAGAAGACTTAAGATCTCCGGAGCCATGGGGATAATGAGATAATCTGCCATAGCATATGCATTTACCGTCAGAATATTCAGGGCCGGAGGAGTATCAACAATGATAAAGTCATAATCCGCCGCAACAGGTGCCAGTGAATTTTTCAATAGAAGTTCCCGGTCCGAAAAATTAAATTCAAGCTCCGCGCTGCTCAGCAGGATATTTGATGTGATCACATCACAGTAATCGGTTGTCTGGATTGCTTCACGTGCGGAGGTGCGTCCGATCATCACGTCATGGATCGTGCGTCCGTCTTCGATGTCAAGCCCAAGGCTGAACCCCATATTCCCCTGCGGATCGAGATCGACCGCAAGAACTTTTTTATTGTAAAAAGAAACCAAACCAGCCGCCAAAGCGGTGGATGTAGTTGTCTTGCCTACGCCGCCTTTCTGATTGGTGAGTACGATGATAGTAGCCAAAATATATTCCTCCATTCGTAAAAAAACTCATTTCGCTATTATTTAAAGTATACTATATGCCGATAAATAAGTACAGAATAAAATAAAATTTATGATGCAATATACGTTGCGGTCCGCTGCAGTTCACTGTTTTGAACACTGCAGGTGCGGACAGTAACTAATACAGCTACCAGTAAACAGACCATTGCGGCAGATTTTGTCATGCAATGATATGATCGGGGTATAAGGCAGATTTTGCGGAATTACCGGGGATGCATTTACGGCGTTCTCCGTCGGGGTTCCGGGTATGGCTTTTATAGCAGCGGTCATGGAGAATATGAAGAGAAAAAGGAGAGGATTGACATGTCATCAGTAGGTTCATTAAGCACTTCAACAAGCACGAGTATCCGGGGTTACGGCGGACTGGCCAGCGGACTGGACAGAGACGAACTGATCAAGGGTATGACCCTCGGCACAACAACCAAGATAAATAAGCAGGAGCAGAAGAAGCAGCAGGCTCAATGGAGGCAGGAAGCAATCCAGACGATCAGCAGTGCCATGATCGGATTCCACAGTAAGTATACAGAGACTCTGACTTCACCCACCAACTTATTCAGTTCTCTGCTCTGGGGCAGGAATAAGATCACAACTTCCGGCATAAACAGCAAGTATGTATCCGTTACAGGAACAGCAAGCGGAGCAGACGCGATCACCATTATGGGTATCAAGCAGAAGGCTGAGAATGCGAAGTGGTCTTCTTCAAATAAGATTTCTGACGGGACATTGAGTTCAGATATAATTGACATTAACACAACGGATCCAGAAGCATATAAGGTTGAAAATCTGGTTGGGAAAACCATAGATATCAAGTATGGCGGTACAACGTATTCTATTTATTTGAGTGAGTCGGATAACTATGATTATTCAAATGCAGAAGGGATTAAAAATGCGATCAACGACCTTCTGTCAAAGCAGACGACGAGCAACGATAAAAAGCTCTCAACGATCGTTGAGGCAACTGTAAATGATGACGGTACGCTGGGATTCAAGGATATCGGCAGCGGCGGCAATACATTGGAACTGACCGGCGGATCTGCATTGGAGCTTCTCGGATTACGGAAGGAAAAAGAAGGCGACGAAAAAGAAGGTAAAGTCGTAAATGACGGAAAGATAACCAGCGATGCGACACAGGTTGCAGGAGAGATCAAAGAAGAGAACATTATCAAGAAGGTTGACTTTTACGAGTATGTTGCAGGAAAGACGCTGAGCTTTTCTTATAACGGAACTTCTGCAACTGTAAAGATGCCAGGTGCGGAGGATCTGAAGAAAGCAGCTGATGCAATAAAGGCGAAGGATCCTAGTAAGACTCAGAATGAGGCAACGATTGAAGCAATCGCAGATTCCATCCAGGATCAGCTTGACAAGTCCTTCGGAAAAGGCAGAATTGAAGTTGACGGGACAGACGGAAAGCTTTCTTTCAGGACAACGGTTCCAGGCAGCAAGGGAGCAGACGGTAAACTGGAAACAGATGAATCTTCCGTATTTTCCCTCACAGGCGGAAGCATTGCCTTGATCGGCAACAACAAAGGGGCTCTGCAAAGCAAGGGTGCAGATAAACAGAGCGCTCTTCACGCAGGAGATACAACCCGGCTGAACCTGAATGTGGCGATTGAAAAAGCCGGACTTTTAAACAAAGATAATCTTAAATTTGATGCGAACGGCGAAGCAAAATTTAAGATTAACGACAAAGAAATTACGATAAAGAAGACCGATACTATTAATGATGTTATGAAAAAGATCAATAATAGTGGGGCGGGCGTTACAGTAAGCTACCAGGAGGCAGCGGATAAGTTTACATTTACCTCTACTGAGAACGGCGCCAGCGGAGCAATTGAATTTGATCAGAATAGTAAGGATTTGGTAAATGCTCTCTTTGGACTTGACGTAGGGGCCGCAACTAACGGCGTTGAGGTTTATGGAAAACGCGGTCAGGATGCTATTGTTTCTGTGAAGTATGCAGGTTCTGACGAAATCGTGAACTTAAGGCGTGATTCCAATTCCTTTACGGTAGACGGTCTTTCAATTGCTATCAAAGGTACATTCGGAGAGTATAATGCAGCTGGTGAGCTTGAGAATGTGGAGCCTGACCAGGCCGTTGAGATTGACGCTTCCGTTGATGTTGACAAACTGATGGATACGATCAAGTCCTTCGTGGAAGAGTACAATTCCATCGTTGACATGGTCAATACACAACTGACTACAAAGCATGAGAAAGACTACGATCCGCTTAGTTCCGAACAGAAAGGCGAGCTGTCCGAGAGCGAGATTGAGAAGTGGGAAGAAAAAGCAAAGGCCGGCCTGCTGTATGGCGACAGTGACCTGAGATCACTGAGTATGGATCTGCGCGTTGTTGTCAGCGGCGGACTTTTAGAGAAGTTCAGAGAGGTTGGAATCAGTGTATCCAGCACATACTCTGACAATGGTAAGCTGTCGATTGACGAAGCGAAGCTGCGGGGCGCACTTCAGACAGACCCGGAGAAGGTTGAAAAGCTGTTTACATCGAAGGCAGGGGTAGACGCAGACAACAATGAGACATTTAACGGTCTGGCAACGAACCTGAAGACTGTTATGAATAAATATGTGAATACTACTGGTTCTATGGAAAACAAGGGTATCCTGATCCGTAAAGCAGGTTCCAAGAGTTCTGCAATGAGTCTTACACAGAACACTTATTATAATGAGATATCAAGTATTGATAAGATCATCGAGAAGCTGAAAGCACAGCTGAAAAAAGAACAGGATCGCTATGTGTCTCAGTTCTCGACTCTGGAAACACTGATCGCCAATATGAACAGCCAGTCCAGTTATCTGAGTTCGATGTCAGGCTATTAAACCGAAAAAGGGGAAAAGCATGTATCAGAATGGATATGAACAGTATAAACTGCAATCTGTAAACACAATGACAAGCGGCGAGATGCTCCTGCTTCTCTATGATGAGCTGATCAAGCGTCTCGCCAGGGCGCAGATTGCGTTAGAAGATGAAAATTATGATTTATTTAATCAATCGGTTCAGAGATCGAAGGAGATCGTACAGTATCTTAATAATACGTTAAATATGAATTATAAGATCAGCTACGAGTTGAGAAGGATGTACGATTTCTTCCTTTTTGAGCTGAGCCGGCTGCAGGCCGGAAGAAAGGCTGCTGTGATCCAGGAACTGAAGCCCCTTGTGGCGGAGCTTCGAGATGCATTCAAAGAGGCGAGTAAGACAGCTGCCGTATAGACCGTTGTTTCAGGTGCGGACGGCAGGATACGATTTCCGTTTATATTAGGAGAGGGCAGATAGAGCATATGGAAAATAGAGAAGAATTTCTGACAGAGGTCCTGAGAAGGGTACAGCGGAATTATGTACATATGGTAGAGATTGAGAGGCTCACGAAGGACATGGGGGCTTCTTTATCGAGAAATGACAGGGAATCCGTTGAGCTGCTCTTGAAGATGCGCGGAGAGGAAATGGATCAGGCCGGTGAGGTCCGACAGGAGATCCGGACGATTCTCGAGGCAGTGGATGAAGAGGAGAGGAAGAAGTTCCGCTCCTGGCTGAACGGTGAGAACACGTATGAGCCGGATAGTTTTGAAGCGAGAAAAATTACCGAACTGAGCAAACAGACACAGCAGGTTTTAAACCGGACGATCAGTTTGGATAAAGTATTAAATTCCAAAGTGGCCGGAAAAGAATCTTATTACCAGGCAACTTCATAAACTGAAAAACGCGCCGATTGGCGCGTTTTTTTGTTCTAATTCGAGAAGCGTCCTATAGAACAAAAACCCTCCGGGGGATGCGCACTGCGTGCGCATAAGTGCTTTTCAGCAGCAAAGGATCATTTTGGCGTGATGGTCCATACCGGTCCTCCTGCCGATGCAGTGGTGAGCAGCTCATCCAGAACAATCTGGACGTCCCATGCAGTCTGTGTTCTCTCCAGCCTTGCCGGATCAGCAACCCGTACCTGATTCCCGGGCCAGTCGTCCGTAATGATAATAAAATGACCGCTGTCGGAAAAATGGCCGGGCCCCATCAATGCGACCAGAATATGTCCGCTTTTCAGCTCTGACATTACGCCTTCTGCTGTGAGATCCTGAAAGGACTCTGCGTGAAGCCCAAATGCGGAGGCGCTCTCGGGAATAAACTCATGCTTTGTACCAAAGCCGGATGACCAGTAATGGTTGTCAGCCGCCCAGGCCGCCATATCAGGAGGCTGACAGGTATGTTCCGTAAAACTGTTCACAATCATGGCCATTACGGTAGGACCGCAGCCGTAGACGGAAAGAGGATCGCTGCCGCCATAAAGGTAATCTGCCCAGCGGGAATCAGACTGATTATAATAAGTCAGAGTGCCGATGCTCGAAGTCAGCGACAATGTGTACTGCCCTTCCGAGACGGCAGTATTTTCCAGAGGCTCAGGAGTCGCGCCGGGAGACAGATCTGCGGTATACTGGCCGCCCGGAGAAACTGTAACTTCCGAAGGAACATCGGATTCTGGGTCAGGCTTTTCCTCCGAAGAGGAATCAAACGTAAATGGATGTGTCTGAGAGTAGGAAATACAGAAGAGAATTGTCAGAAAAAGGAAGCCGCATATTATTTTCTTTTTCATTTTTTTCTCCATATTCTTATAATCTATTGACTGTATCGAATAAAAAAAGTATAGTTATATCATATCCTGTAATGGGGAACCCCACACATATCGTATATCGGTACTTGTGGAAAAAAAATAAGGTAGGGAGTGTATGGCACAAATTATTTTTGATCATGTGACAAAAAAGTTTGGGGATGAGACTGCACTGGATAACGTTTCCTTTGAGATAGAGAAAGGAGAATTTGTTTTTGTGCTCGGCAGGAGCGGTGCAGGAAAGAGTACCCTGCTGAATCTGATCATGAAGCAGGAGGAAGTGACTTCCGGACGGATCACGGTCAACGGACGCCGGGTAGACATTATGAAGAGAAAAAAGATTCCTGCACACCGGAGCAGGATCGGAATCATGTCTCAGGATGTGGGCCTGCTGAGAGACCGTACCGTTTATGATAATATTATATTTGCATTGTGGGCTACGGAGCACAGTTCTGCTCAAATGAAAAAGACTGCCATGCGGGTGCTGGGGCTGGTGGGACTGGTGGGAAAATCACAGTCCTTTCCGGATGAACTGTCCGGCGGTGAGAAGGCCAGAGTCCTTTTGGCCAGGGCTCTTTCTACGGGTCCGGAGATATTGATCGCGGACGAACCAACGGCAAATCTGGATCCCGATGCTTCCTGGGATCTGATGCAGCTCCTTGCAGAGGTCAATTATCAGGGGATGACGGTTGTAGTGGCAAGTCATGCCAGAGATCTCGTGACGATCATGAAAAAAAGGTGCATTTCCCTTGTGTCCGGTATGGTCGCGGCGGATGAAAGAAATTCCATATACAATCAGAAAGTCATGGATATTTTTGAAGAAAGGAGAATCCTTTCAAAAAAATAGACAAGAATACAACCCTCTTTTTGCAGTGAGAAAAAAACGAAAAAGTGTTATATTTGTCGGAAAATATCCGATAAATATAGAAGGGGTATTTTTGTGACACTGGAAGGAGGGACCTATTATTAATTATGAGATCAGATATATGCTGATGCTGCTGGGGGCCATAATTAATCAAAAACCGGTCCAGACCTCGAGAAGATATGTTAATTGGGATAAGATCTTAAGTATTTCTGATTACCAGAATGTGGTCAATCTTGTATATCTGGGAATCCTTGGACTGGAGAAAGAGATTTCGGAGGCGTGCGGGGAAGAGTTCTATCAGAAGTATAAGAAGGAACTTCTTTTATATGATTCGTATCAAAAAGCGGAAGAGGTGATCCTCTGGCAGCTGGAGAGGCATGGAATCGACGCGCTGCTGCTGTCAGATACGAGCGTGAGGGAATTGTACCCGCTGCCGGAGATGGCATCTTTCGGCCAGATTCAGATTCTTGTAGATAAGAAAAGCCTGACCCGGGTCTACAGGCTGATGCGTGATATGGATTATGAGCAGGTGGATGACAGGCTGGAAAAGGGAAATGTATATGTGAGGGTGCCGGGAATACGGGTTGTATTTTACGGTGAGATCCCAATTGAAAATAAAGTTCTCAAGCGGTATTTTTCCGGTCCTATAAGGAAGTATCTGCGTATGGAAAACAGCAGCCGGCAGAATGCGGCGCAGGGGGCGCTGCAGCCTGCCGGAGCTGCTTCGGCAAAGTATCGCTTCATACATATATTGTCTGATGAGGAAGAATATGTATACCGTGCAGGAAGGCTGGTCGAATTGTATCTCACCGGTGTGCTGAAGATTCGGGATATCCTGGAATTCTGGCTGTTCAGGAATGTATTGGATGAGGCATTTCCGTGGAAAGCGGCGAGGGATCTTCTGGAAAAGGCAAAGTGGACGGAATTTGTCCATCAGGCCGAGGTGCTTTCCTCTCTCTGGTTCGAAGAGGGGGTAAGGCAGCAGTACGGGACCGCGCTGGAACTGGAGGAATGTATTCTTCTGCACGGTCAGGAGAATAAGCATCTGGATAAGGTACTCCTGCCGAATGAAAAGGTCAGGCTGGATTTTTACCGGCGCGACAGAGAGGAAGAGTGGCTTCTCAAAAAGAGGGAGTGGATGTTTCCACCGAAAGATTATATGTGCCAGTTTTTCCCCATACTGGACAAATATCCATTTTTACTTATTTTTTGCTGGGGTATCCGGAACGTCCGTATCTATTACAGGATGTTTGCGGGCAGATGCGAAAAGGCCTGGTTTCGGCTCAGCGTAAAATGTTTGGACATAAAAGAAAAGATAAAGACGCGGTTCCAAAAAGAGGGAGAAGCGGAAGAACTGCCATCAGAGGATGCAGGAGACGCATCAGAGGCACAGGAGACCGGCGGCAGCGGAGCACCAGGGCAGCCAGAGCCGGAGCGGCATGAAGAACAGCCGTCCATCATTGGATCGGCAAAAGAAAAAGAACCGGAAAGCAGTGCGGATTCAGGCAATGCGGAGCCGGAAATGACAGAAGGAGACAGACGAGTTGAAGAATTTAAAGATTAGAAACAAACTATATGTATCATTTGGAATGGTTTTGATCTTAACGGTCATAATCTCGGTTTTTTCCGTTTTGCAGCTGAGAAAGGCGAATAATAATCTGAATGCCTGCATGAACGGACCTGTTGCGGCGGATGACGCGGTACAGTCCAACCGGGTTGCTACAAATGAGGCGGCAAAGCATGTGCGTGATATGTATATAAGCGGGAGAGTAGGATCCGCTGAGAAGCAGACGATCCAGGATGATATTGCCTCTATTACAAGCAACTTTGAAGTGCTTGAGAACTCCAAGGATCTGAACCAGGAAGAAGTGGCGGCATATGAGACTGCTGTTGAAGACTGGCTTGCAGAGGCAAATGAGATCATTGCTATGCTGGAGAGCGGAGATCAGGACGGTGCGAAGAATGCGATCCTGAACCGCTGTACTCCTGCATTGGAAAAGGTGATCCAGCTGGCAAGGCCTTTGAGTGAAAAGTCTACCTCCATGCGTGCGGCTGCACTGGACGAAAGCTATCAAAGTACAAATACCAGCATGATCGCTCTGATCATTATGGTTGCGATCTCCATCCTGCTGGCGCTGATCATCTGCGGCAGAGTGACGTCAACGATCGTGAAACCTGTGGCAGAGATCGAGAAGGCAATGGAAGGTCTGGCGCAGGGCAATATGACTCAGGAACTTGTATATGACTCAAGGGATGAGTTTGGAACACTGGTGAAGAACGTAAGAGCAACCTGTGTGGCTCTGGAATCCGTTGTGGATGACCTGAGAAATCTTTTGGATGAGATGGCAAGGGGGAATTTTGATATCCGTGCGAATCCGGACTTGTATAAGGGTGATTTTGTACCGCTTCTGGAATCCATCCGCCGTATGAATATCAACTTGAGTGATGTGATGCGCCAGATTAACGATGCTTCCGACCAGGTAGCAAGCGGAGCCGATCAGGTATCCTCCGGCGCTCAGGCGCTTTCTCAGGGGGCGACACAGCAGGCAAGTTCTGTGGAAGAGCTGGCGGCAACAGTGAATGAGATCTCCAGGGAAGTCAGCAATACCGCACAGAATGCGAAGGATGCAAGCGGCATGGTGACAGAGGCACAGAGCAAGCTGTCTGTTTCTAATGAACAGATGCAGGATATGATCACAGCGATGGGCGATATCAGCCAGAAGTCCGGCGATATCGGCAAGATTATTAAAACGATCGAGGATATTGCGTTCCAGACCAACATCCTGGCACTGAACGCGGCAGTTGAGGCGGCTCGTGCAGGCGAGGCTGGCAAGGGATTCGCGGTCGTGGCTGACGAAGTGCGGAACCTGGCTTCTAAGAGTGCGGAGGCGGCAAGCAACACCACGGCTCTGATCGAAGGTACGATCGCAGCGGTGGAGAATGGTACGGAGATCGCAGGCCGGACTGCAGAGGCAATTTCCGCTACGGTAGAAAGCACCAGAAGCGCGGTTGATTATGTGGATAAGATCACAACGGCAGCAGAGAGCCAGGCAGAGGCGATTTCACAGGTTACTACCGGTATGGATCAGATTTCCAGCGTGGTACAGACCAACTCTGCTACATCTGAGGAAAGTGCGGCGGCCAGTGAAGAGTTATCCAGTCAGTCACAGCTTCTGAAATCACTGGTAACACGGTTTAAGCTGAGAACCAATCAGCCAGGTCCGTCTTCCAAATAATACATATCGTGAACAGTAAGAAACGATAACGAATAAGGAATCCTGTACCGGATTCCTTATTTTTATAACAGTTTGGTATGAGCCTTATGTACGGTTATCAGTTGGGGTGTTTTCAGATCGGAGGTGCAGAATGGAAGTATATTTTAACAGTCCGGCAGAGGTTGTGGAAGCGAATATAAAAGGGGCGCAGGGAAAAGCTTCGCTACCTGCGTGGAAGATGATACTGCTTGGAATGCTGGCCGGGGTGTTTATCGCCCTGGGCGGGGCGGCAAGCAGTACGGCGGTCCATGGGATCGCAGATGTAGGTCTTGCAAGGACTGTGAGCGGGATGATCTTTCCGGTGGGGCTGATGATGGTCATTTTGCTGGGCGGCGAGCTTTTTACGGGAAACTGTCTGATGGTCATGGCAGTGCTGGACAGGCGTGTGACCTGGGGAAGGCTGCTGCGGAATCTGGTGATAGTGTATCTCAGCAACCTGGCCGGCGCTGTTCTGACTGCCCTGCTGCTGAACCTCAGCGGCAATTTGAATTATTCCGGCGGATTGCTGGGAGCATATACGATCAAGACTGCGGCCGCGAAGGCGGGAATCGCGCCGCTGCAGGGGATCGCGTCAGGGATGCTCTGTAATCTTCTGGTCTGTACCGCGATCTTGATGGCAGCCGCTGCGAGAGAGACTGCCGGAAAGATCTGGGCGGTATTTTTTCCTATTGCGGCGTTTGTGATTGGCGGATTTGAGCACTGTGTGGCGAATATGTTTTATATCCCGGCCGGAATGCTGGCTTCGTTGAATCCGGAATATGCGGCAAGAGCGCAGGAAGCTTATGGGATCACCGCGGAACAGCTTGGCGCCCTGAACGGATGGAACGGAGTGTGCAGTATTCTGTTCGTTACTCTGGGAAATGTGATCGGCGGGATGGCGCTGGTCGGTGTTCCGCTGTTTCTTGTGCATCGTTACAATCGCTCTCAGGCCGAGATGCCTCTGTAAAGTGGCTTGGCTGAATATCACATAACTGGCTATTTTGATACGACCAGTTGTGTGATATTCTTTTTTTGTATATCATATTTGGCAGCAAGAGCTGCATATAGTTGGAATCTGTAATCAAATGTATTTTGCAGGGGATGAAGGAGATAGATTTTCCTGGAAGGTTAGGAGATGTAAAATGGCGAAAAAAATTGCGGTTATCAATGATCTCTCGGGGTTTGGCCATTGCTCGCTGACGGCGGCGATCCCGACGATCTCTGTGATGGGGGTCCAGCCCTGCCCTCTGCCCACGGCGGTGCTGAGCGCGCAGACAGGGTATCCCAGCTATTACTGCGACGATTATACGGATAAGATGGAATATTTCCGGCAGGAATGGGAGAAGATGCAGGTCCGGTTTGACGGAATCTATACGGGATTTGTGGCAAGCGAGGCACAGATCCGGCATATTTTTCTGTTTCTCGATACATTTTACAAGGAATCTACATTTCTCCTGGTGGATCCGGTCATGGGGGATGAGGGCCGGGTATATAAACTGTTTACCCCCGGACTGCTGCAGCGGATGAAGGAGCTGGCCCTGCGGGCGGATGTTGTGACGCCGAACCTGACGGAACTGTGCCTCCTTGCAGGGGCGGACTATGCGGAGCTGGAAGAACTGAAAGGGGAAAAGGAACTTTCGGAAGCGGCGGGGGACCTTGCGGAAAAGCTGATGGAATCCGGGCCGGAGACTGTTGTTGTGACGGGAATCCGGTTTGAAGACGCAGAAAACGGGGAGCGGATGATCGGAAACCTGGCGGTGGATCGAAGCGGCAGGAGGATGTCTGCATTTCCCTATATCGGAGGGAGTTTTTCCGGAACCGGGGATCTGTTTGCGTCTGTCATTGCGGGCGGGATTGCCAGAGGAGACGATATTTTCGAGACAATGGAACTTGCGGGAAAATTCATTGAAAAGGCGATGAAGGATTCTATGGCTGAACAGGTAGACCGCAACGCAGGGACGAATTTTGAGAAGTATCTTGGGATGCTGCTATGCAGGTAATTGGCGGCTTGTCCGGGAGACGCAGTTCTTCCCGGAGCTCATGCGCCGGAAACGATGCAGATGTGAAATGGAAGGAGGAGAAGAGAAAATGGCGCAAATTTTGTATACTTTAGCAAAACAGCCGAACGGACAAAACGGGATGTCTGTTGGATATGCGGATCAGGTGTATGTGAATCTGACAAATCAATGTGACTGCAGATGCCGGTTCTGCATCCGCGGTCATCATGACGGGGTGGGGGACGCGGATACACTGTGGCACAAACAGGATCCAAAGCTGGAGGAGATCAAGGCGGCAATGGACGCATTCGATTTTTCGGGCAGGAAGGAGCTTGTGTACTGCGGTTACGGAGAGCCTACCTGTGCGCTGGAGAATCTGGTGGAGTCGGCCAGGTACGCGAAGGAGAAATATGGCCTGCGGATCCGGGTGAATACGAATGGACTGGGAAATCTGTACCATGGAAGGGATATTGTCCCAATGCTTGCGGAGGTGACGGATTCCATTTCGATCAGCCTGAACGCGCCGAATAAGGAGGCTTATATGGAGGTGACCCGGCCCCGGTTTGAGGATGCGTTTGAGGGGATGCTGGCATTCACGGCGGAATGTGCAAAAAGGATACCGCAGGTGAAGATGACTGTGGTGGATGTTCTGCCGGAGAATGAGATCGAGGACAGCAGGAAGCTGGCCCAATCTCTGGGAGTGGAGCTGCGGGTGAGGAAATTTGTATAGAGAAACGGCAGCTGCCCATGGCATGACCGGGATTTTATAGTAACTCTTAATAAAAGAAAGAATTTGAGCCAGATCATTGAAAATGCGTTCTGCGGCAGAATCATACAGGCCGCTGAACGCATTTTTTTGGAACGGTAAAAAACAGCGCTGCCAGAGTGGGCCGCTATTTTTTGGGGTTCTTATTTGGAGAGGATCTCGGCGCCGTTCTCGGTGATCAGCACCATATATTCGATCTGGGCAGACAGCCCGTCGTCAATGGTGTATACGGTCCAGTCATTGTCTTCATCTACAAAGAAATCGGGGCTGCCTTCATTGACCATAGGTTCGATGGTGAACATCATGCCGGGCACCAGGAGCATTTCGCTGCCCTTGGGGGTTACATAGCTGACAAAGGGTTCTTCATGAAATTCCAGCCCGATTCCATGGCCGCCGATGTCCTCCACGACGGAATAGCCGTTTGCCCGGGCGTGGGAGTTGATCGCGTCGGCTATATCTCCCAGATGTCCCCAGGGCTTTGCCTGGGCCAGACCCAGATGGACGCATTCTTCCGTCACGCGGATGATACGCTCGGCGCGCTCGGAAATCTTTCCCAGGGTGAACATCCGGGACGCATCGGAAAAGTAACCGTTCAGGCTGGTAGATACATCCACGTTGACGATGTCGCCCTCCTGCAGGATGATGTTCTCATCCGGAATGCCGTGACAGACTTCGTTGTTGATGGAGGTACATACGCTTTTCGGAAAACCCTGATAGTGGAGAGGAGCTGGTATCCCGCCGTGGCTGGTGGTAAAATCATATACGATCCGGTCGATCTCCGCAGTGCTCATGCCGATGCGGATATGCTTCGCCACCTCATCCAGGACGGCCGTGTTTAACGCGGCGCTTTCTTTGATCTTTTCAATCTGCAAGGGGGTCTTTAAAAGCTCTCTCTTGGGGACGATCTCGCCCCGGTCGGCATGTAGCAATATTTTTTCCTCAATCGGCATGTGGCATTTTTTGTATTTCCTGCCGCTTCCGCACCAGCATGGATCATTTCGCTGCATTTTCATTACCTCTCTTTTCCATTTACGAATGATATATTTGAACATCATGTATTGTCCTTATGGTCTAAAATCTATGAATAAATAATCCGCTCCGCAGTTTGGGCTCGAACCAGGTGGATTTGGGCGGCATCAGGCGGCCGGAATCTGCCACCGAGAGCAGTTCCTCCATGGAGGTTGGATACATGGCGAAGGCGGCATTTTCTGCGCCTCTGTCCGTCAGCCGTACCAGCTCGTCCAATCCGCGGATTCCGCCTACGAACTGGATCCGCGGATCAATTCTTGGATCCTGGATACCGAACAGCGGGCCGAGAACTACATGTTGCAGGATGGATACGTCCAGATCATCTACCGGATCCAGAGTGTACAGGTCTGCATGTGCCGCAAGCGCATACCAGGCGCCGCCGAGGTACATGGTAATCTCGCCCTTGCGGCCGGGATGCCGGGGACCGGACATCTCCTGAATGTCGAAATGCCTGCCGACGGCATCCAGCAGCTCTTCGCGGGTGTGCCCGTTCCAACCGGACACGACCCGGTTGTAGTCATAGATCTTCAGCTCGTCCGCAGGGAAGAGTACGGAGAGGAAATAGTTAAACTCCTCTTCTCCGGTATAATCCGGATGTTCCTTCCTGCGTTTGAGACCGGCTTTTACTGCGGAAGCGGCACGGTGATGGCCGTCTGCAATATAGATATGCCCGATACCGGAAAATAATTCCGTAATGGTTTGTATGCTCTGGCTGAGCTTCCATACCTGGTGGCGGATACCGTCCTCTGCCGTAAAATCGTAGAGAGGAGCGGAGGCCTTTGCGGCTTCCGTAAGGCTTTTCAGCTCGGGTATGGGCCGGTGAGTCAGAAAAATGGGACCGGTCTGGGCGCTCAGCGTGTCCACATGGCGGATCCGGTCCTGCTCCTTTTCTTCTTTGGTATTCTCATGCCTGCGGATGGTCCCGTTCAGATAGTCGTCGATGGAGGCGCATCCTACGATGCCGGTCTGGGTGCGGCCGGCAAAGGTCAGGGCATAGAGATAATAGCAGGGGACGGGATCCTCGATCAATGATCCGTCTGAGAGCATTTCCAGGAGGGTATCCCGGGCGCGCTCGTAAACCTGCTGGGAATACATATCCGTATCATCCGGAAACTGGGTCTCCGGCCGGTCTATCTTCAAGAAAGAAAGGGGGTTCTGCCGGACTGCTTCTTTGGCTTCTGCCCGGTTGTAAACGTCATAAGGGAGGGCGGCGATGGAGGATGCTTTTTCTTCCGATGGCCGCACACTTCGGAAAGGACGGATGGTTGGCATAGACGGTTGCTCCTTTTCTGGTAAATTCATACTTCCTTATTTTATGCAATTATGAGGTGCATGTCAATTGGTTCTATGGGAAAATACAGGAAAAGAAGCCGGATGCCGTTACTGTGAGCACCCGGTCAGGGTGTGAACAGTAACCGGATTGTTACTGTTCACGGTGCCTTGCACCCTGCTGCAAGGCATCCGTCCAGTAAAATGGTGGCTTCTTTTTATGAGTTTATGTGATCCCTTTTCAGGCTTCTATCTCATACCATATGATCTGGTTCGCTTTCAGCTCCAGTTCAAAGCTGGTCCCGTCCCCCACATATACGGTCGTGCTCTGCGGCTCGTAGGTATTGTTTACCACGCAGTATTTTCCATTTTCAAGATAGGCATGGACCTCCACGTTGTAGTTCGTGGAAAACCATCTGTGCAGGCTGGCTTCGTCCCCGGAGCTCCACAGGATCGCCCGGTAGAAGAGACGGCTGTTCTCGAAGCTGTAGGGAAGCCCGGAGATATAGACGGCGCGGCCCTTTCCGAAGGTGTTGACCGCAAGCTGCACTTCCTTTTCGCGTTCTACCAGCACCTGGGCGCCTTCCAGCGCGTAGATATTTTTCTTGCCTTCCCCGAAATCAATCTCATCTGACGCGTCCTCGGTGATAAAATGGCTGCGGCATTCCCAGTTGTATTTGTCGTAGCCCAGGGTGAAGCCCCGCTCCTCCTCTACGCCGAATACATTGGCGAGCTGGAAGAAATGGCCGTTTGCCTGGTGGGCGCTGGGTTCGCCAATGCCGATCAGACCGCCGCCGCTGTAGACAAACTGCTTGACCGCAGAGGAAATCTCTGGATCGCACCACCATTCCCCGCCGGTATGGGCCGTGTCGGCATCGCCCACGTTGATGAGCACATCGATGTCTTTCAGGATATCCGGATTCTCCTTGATATCGGAAAAGCTGATGAACTGCACGTCAAACGGGGCTCCGGAGAGGGCCTCGATGATCCCCGAATAGGAATAATTTTGTTTGAAATAAATTGCATGGTGTACCATGTGGCATCCCCAGGCGCGCATTTTTCCCCAGCAGTTGAGTACGGCAACACGTTTGACGCAGTAGGGAACGCAGCCTTTTACATTTTCATAGAGCTCACGAAATTCATTGCAGACAGATTCCACATAGTCCACAAATTCAGGGAAATCCAGCGTCAGCTTTAAGTATCCGCCGTACCCGATCCGGTCTACGGGCTTGCGCAGGATCGCGCGGCGTGCAGTCACCCAGTTGACCTTGGCTTCCTTCACGGGATCGCCGCCTTCGTGGAAGGTATCCGGGAAGAAGTAGGGCAGCAGGCGGGCTTCCGTATAGGAAACGCCTTCGATGTCGCTGATCAGCCGCAGGGTAGAGCCATTTCCCACGCTTCCCACAACTGCGTCCAGGCCCAGGTTCTGAAAACCTTCAAGGAACGGCTCGGTGCCGATCCAGTGGTCACCCAGGAACATCATGGCTTCCTTGCCGCATTCATGGGTAATGTCTGTCATCTCTTTTACGATCTTGGCCACTTCCCTGCGCTGGAATGCCTGGAAATCCCGGAACTCTTTGGTGGGGATGCGGTACTGGTTGTTGTAATAGCCCTGGTCAATGATGTATTCGGGACGGAACGGATAACCTGCTTCCCGTTCGAACTGCTCCAGGATGTATGGACTGACGGATGCGGAATAGCCGTACCAGTCCACATATTTTTCCCGGGCCAGCTCATCGAATACAAGGGTAAACTGGTGGAAAAATGTAGTGAAACGAAGTACATTTACATAGGGGTGGTCCTGGATGAATTTCCGCAGGCGCTCCATGGTAAATGCGTGTGTCTTGGGCTGGCGCACGTCGAAGGTGATCTGGTGCTCCACGTCTTTCCAGTCGTTGACTACCGCGTTGTACATATGGACCGGATCCCACATGATGTAGGCCAGGAAGCTGGCTGTGTAATCATGAAATGGGATCGAGCGGATAACGACCTCTCCGGCAGCCTCGTCGTAGTGCCAGCCGGATGTGGGGACAACCTCCCCGGTGCTCCGGTCGATGACCTCCCACCAGCGGGTGATGTCGTCCCGGGTGTTGGGGGTCAGCATGTCCCTGTACAGGCCCTTCATCAGAGGAATGCGCAGGGCATCCTGGGAAGCTGTGTAAATGGGGGTCATGAGGTACATCTGCTGGATCTCGTCGGGGTTGGCTTTCGCCCAGGCGTTGTCCTTGCGGGTGGTGTAGTAGGTGGAATAAACTTTGAGTCCTGCGTCTGTTAACTCTACAGGGAAATCGGTCCCGTCACAGTCCCTGACCGCGTCGGCGCCCCATTGCCTGGACAGGCGTATGGTATCTTCGATGATATCCATGTCTGTGGGTATGGTTACACGTCCTCTCGTATTCATGTGGAAATCCCTCCGATCAAAATATAAAATATTGCAGCGGTTCAGAACCGCTTTTGTGATGGTGTAAGTATATCATAATGAAGGGAGAAAGTCTATTATGGAGAGCTTCGTTGAACAGATTCGTTATTATGATATATATGTTTTTAAGCTATTGATTTCTGCGAAAATATATATTGGTGCTATTGATTTTTTTATGCTACAATAAAAGCAGAATCAATCCCGTACTTGCCCGGTATGGGAGAAAGCAGGCGGTACAGGCATATTTCAAAAAGGAAATGCCTGCCCGGCCAAAGACAACCTCTTTCTCTATGAGAGCTCTCTCGGAAACTCCCCTGCCCGCCTCTTTGCGGCTGATTTTCCGAGAAGGCTTTATGAAGTTATCAATCTTTCCGGAAATGCGGAGCCGTTTCTTCCGGAAGGCGATTTGAATATCAGGAGGAAGGAAGCCATGCAGAGCAAATATCAGCATATTTTTGAACCGCTTACCATCAAGCATATGACATTGAAAAACAGGATCGTCATGACCCCTATGGGGACGAATTACGGAGAGCAGAACGGGGAAATGAGCTTTCTGCATATCAACTATTATGAGCAGAGGGCGAAAGGAGGTACGGGGCTTCTGATCGTGGAGAATGCCAGTGTGGATTCGCCTCTGGGATCCAACGGAACGACCCAGCTCCGGATCGACCATGACAGCTATATCCCGCGGCTTTTTAAGCTGTGCGAGACGATCCACAAGCACGGGGCCTGTATCGCGATCCAGATCAACCACGCGGGCGCATCGGCACAGTCGGCCAGGACCAGCATGCAGCCGGTGTCTGCGTCGGATATTCCATCCAAGGCTGGCGGGGAGATCCCCAGACCGCTGGAGAAGGAAGAGATCCTGCATATCGTGAAGAAGTACGGGGAAGCGGCGAAACGCGCGCAGATCGCGGGATTTGACGCGGTGGAGATCCATGCGGGGCATTCCTACCTGCTCAGCCAGTTCCTGTCTCCCACGACGAACCGGCGGACTGACGAATTTGGCGGTTCCCATGAGAACCGGGCGAGGTTCGCCAAAATGGTGATCGAAGAGGTACGGGCACAGGTAGGGCCTTCTTTTCCGATCTTTGTGCGGATCAGCGCGGATGAATTTGTAGAAGGCGGAAATACACTGAATGACACATTGGAATATCTGCAGTATTTTGAAAAGGAAGTGGATGTATTCGATGTGTCCTGCGGCCTGAACTCATCGATCCAGTACCAGATCGACGCCAATTATCTGGAGGACGGATGGCGTTCTTATATGGCGAAGGAAGTCCGGGAGCGGTACGGCAAGCCCTGTATGACTATGGGAAATATCCGGAACCCGCAGGCGGCGGAGGACATCCTGGCAAGGGGGGACGCGGACCTGATCGGCATGGGACGCGGCCTGATCGCGGATCCGGAGTGGGTCAACAAGGTCAGCTTCGGGGATGAAAAGGAGATCCGGAAATGTATTTCCTGTAATATCGGCTGCGCAGGAAACCGGATCGGCGTGAACCGCCCGATCCGCTGTACCATCAATCCGTCTGTCAATGAGGGGGAAGGTTACCGGAAGAAAAAAATCGTGAAGCCCTGCAACGTAGTGGTGATCGGCGGCGGCACGGCGGGACTGGAGGCAGCCTGCACGGCGGCCGAGGTGGGATGTACCACATTTCTCATTGAAAAGAAAGCGGAGCTGGGGGGACTGGCAGCGGTGATCTCGAAGATCCCGGACAAAAAAAGGCTGTCAGATTTTCCGAATTATCTGATCCACCGGGCAGGAAAGCTGAAAAATCTATTTATATTTCGGAATACGGAGGCAGACATTGAGCTTGTGAAGAGCCTGAATCCGGACATCATCGTGAACGCCACCGGTTCAAATCCGCTGCTCCCGCCGATCAAGGGCCTGCACGAGCATATTGACCGGGAAGGCGGCAGAGTTTCTTCTATTACAAATATGATCGCTCATGTGACAGAGTACCCTGAGGACATGAAGGGAAAGAAGGTGGCGGTCATCGGCGGCGGCGCCGTGGGTCTGGATGTGGTGGAGTTTTTCGCACCGCGGGGTGCGGACGTAACGATCGTGGAAATGATGTCTGTTATCGGAAACGGGATCGACCCGGTATCCAAGGTGGGGACCTTTGCCCTGATGAAAAAGTACGGGGTGCGGCAGATGGTCAATACGGCGCTGATGGAAGTGAAAGAGGAAGCGTTTCACGTGAAGCTTCCGGACGGGACGGAGACGGATCTGGAGTTTGACTATGGATTCGTGTGCCTTGGGATGCGGGCAAACGCGCCGATCCTGCAGGCATTGTATGATACCTTCGGCAACAGCGGGGATGTGGAGATCATGAACATCGGCGACAGCGTCCGGGCAAGGAGGATCATCGAAGGGACGACCGAGGGAAGAAATATCCTGGGAGTGCTGGAGAGGAGAGAGTATCTGTAAGGAGAACGAGAGGACTGGAAAATACAGTCCTCTTTTTGCATAATAAAGTTGTGTTATAAAGCGGTCTGTGACATACACCTGACAAACTTTAAAAAACGATTCGCCGCAGGTATCAGATATTTATTTTTCATATGGGCCATATAGACTGTGTGGACGATCTCCTCCCCGGTAATGGAGAGCCGGCGGATCCTGGCGTCCCGGATGGTATCCACATCGGCGGCCAGTGCGATTCCGAAATCTTCCGCCACCAGCGCGGCGATGGAATATTCGTCGGGGCAGTCAATGACCAGCGACGGGGTAATGTGATGCTGCCGGTATAATTTTCTGGTGTACAGGCCGAGGCCGGAATTTTGGTCATATCCGATCAGGGGGTATTCCCCAAGCACCTCGAAAGGCACGCTCTCACGGTCCGCAAGCGGATGGGTGAGAGAGGTGATGATGCGCATCTGCTGTTTCAGGATAGGGGTGAAATGGATGGAAGGCTGGTCCTCCACGTAAGCGCCGAAAATCACGTCGTAGGCGTCGTTTTTCAGTCCGGCGATCAGGTCGCTGGTGCGGGCCTGGCTGAAACTGAAGGTGACGTTCTTATTTTCGGGCCGGTTCAGAAAGCTGCGTACCGTGTGCGGGATGTAGTAATTGGCCAAAGGGGAGACATATGCGATATCCACATGGCCGCCGTCCTGGGTGAGGTACTGCATCTTTCGTTCCGCTGTCCGTACTTCCTCCAGGATCCGCCCGGCGTGCTCCAGGAAGATCCGGCCGTATTTTGTGAGGGCTACGTTGCGGCCCTGCTTCTCGAACAGGGGAAGGCCCAGTTCCTGCTCCAGCGTGTCGATGGAACGGCTGAGGCTGGGCTGGGAGATATTCAACTCTTCGGCCGCCCGGCTGAAATGCTCCAGCTCTGCGATTTTTTGGAAATAGGTCAATTGATTCAGTGTCATGCGGGGAGGTCCTCCTGTCTCGTTTTCCGATCCTGCCGCGCCGGGGTTTTGACTCCATGTCAGCTTACAGCGGGGGATCTGATCTTGATACCAGTATACTACAAACTATGCAGATAAGCTATTGATAATTGCAAAGATATGTATTGGAAGTATGAAAAAAAGTTGTATATAATAGGATTAAGAAAAAGAGGTTGTTCAAAAATTAACAAAAACGTTACAGTTTTCACAACAAAGGGCAAAATATTCCAGCTGCAGTATCAGGCAACCTGTGCGCAGCGCGGAGAACCCCATTCTTCGCGGGGTTCATTTTCCGGCAGGCGCCGATGTAAGAAAAAGAAAAAGGAGAACAAAAATCATGGCAGAGAGAATCACAGGACACACAGAATTGATCGGTTTAATGGCATACCCGATCCGGCATTCCAGTTCCCCGGCAATGCATAACGAGGCATTTGCGTATCTGGGACTGGATTATGCATACCTGGCATTTGAGGTGGACAACAGCACTCTGGAGGACGCGGTGAAAGGGATCCGTGCGCTGAAGCTAGTAGGCTCCAACGTTTCCATGCCGAATAAAACGGTGGTACATAAGTATCTGGACGAGTTGTCGCCTGCGGCGGAACTCTGCGGGGCGGTCAATACGATCGTAAATGATAACGGAAAGCTCACCGGCCATATCACCGACGGAATCGGATACATGCAGTCATTGAAGGATTATGATATTGATGTGATCGGTAAAAAAATGACTATCACAGGGGCAGGCGGCGCAGCTACCGCGATCCAGATCCAGGCGGCGATGGACGGCGTGAAGGAGATGTCCATTTTCAACATTAAGGATAAATTCTGGGATACGGCGGTGGAAACCGTGGAGAAGATCAACACGAAGACCGGCTGTAAGGCAACTCTCTATGATCTGGCGGATCTGGACGTGCTGAGGAGGGAGATTGACGATTCTTACTTGTTTGCAAATGCAACGGGAGTGGGAATGAAGCCGCTGGAGGGAAAGGCGGTGATTCCTGACAAATCCTTCCTGCGGCCGGACCTGATCGTTACCGACACCGTTTATGCGCCGGCGGAGACAGAGCTTCTGCGCATGGCAAAAGAGGCAGGCTGTAAGAACATGAACGGGTTTGGGATGATGCTGTTCCAGGGAGCGGCGGCATTCCAGCTTTGGACGGGAAAAGAGATGCCGATCGAGCATATGAAGGAGGTTCTGGGAATCCGCTATGAATAAAAAATATTTGCCGAGTGCGTTTATCTTATATATGAATTATTTTATCCACGGCATCGGGTGTTCGATCCTAAGCCAGCAGGTGGTAAAAGAAACCCTGATTGTACAGTGGGGCGTGGACGATGTGATGCGGGTGACGGCGATCGCCGCGGCGCTGGGGCTGGGAAGGCTGATCTCCCTTCCGTTTGCGGGGCCGTTGTCAGATAAACTGGGGCGGAGGATTTCCGTGCTCATCGGGGTGGCATCTTATGTGATCTTTTTCGTTGGGATCGCATTTTCCCCAAATGTACAGGTGGCTTACGTGGCGGCAGTGCTGGGCGGGATCGCAAATTCATTTCTGGATACAGCGACTTATCCGGCGGTTGCAGAGATCCTGTACAAATATACGGGAATCGCGACCATGGGGATCAAGCTGTTTATCTCGGTTTCCCAGCTTTTGATGCCGTTTTTCCTGGGGCTTGCGGCCGGAACAAAGATGTCTTATTTGACATTAGCCATCGTGGCTGGTATTGTAATTGCAGTGCTGGGAGTGCTGGCGGTATTCGCGCCGTTCCCGGCATCCTCACAGAGCGGAAAATCCGAGTCATTTCTGAACAACCTGAAAAATGCGCATTTCTCTCTGGAGAGCGGGGCATTGATCCTGATCGGATTTACCAGCACAGCCACCTTCCAGCTCTGGCTGAATTGTGCGCAGACTTTTGGGAAGGAGATCGCGGGCATTCCGTCGGAATCGGTTTCGGTGATGCAGACCTACTATTCTGCGGGAACACTGGCGGCGCTGTTCGTGACCAGCGCGCTGATCACCCGGTTCAAGCAGGTCCGGTTCCTGGTCATCTACCCGGCTGTTTCGGTGGTCATGCTGGTGCTCGTTTATCTGGTGAAATCGCCTTTGATCTGTTATGTGGGGGCATTTGTGATCGGATATTCGGCAGCAGGCGGCGTGCTGCAGATGGCCACGGCAACGGTGAACGATCTGTTTCCGAAGATCAAAGGGACCATCACCAGCCTGGTTATGATCGCGTCCAGCCTGTGCAACTATACGATCCTGAGCGCGGCGTCTAAAATGACGGCTATGAATGTGATCGTGATGAATATTGTGATCACGGTGATCGGCGTGGCACTGGCGCTGTTCGTGAATATGAGGTACGGGATACTGCTGAAAAATGCGGAAGAGAGCAGATGAAACAGTACATTTTGACGAAATGCCGCAGGATTAGTGTGCTGGCCGCATTATATCCAATGAAACTCCGCAGGATAATTTTTCATCGGCAAGGCGGCTGAATGAGGCGTAGCCGGTAGCTGTTGTCACAAGGAGGGACCCGCTTGCGGGAGGATTCCTTATGACCTAATCGTCGATTGAAGCCAACACAGCCCGATGGAAAATTAGACAAGGAGGTTTGCTGGAATATAATACGGTCAGTACACTAGGATGATGCGGCGCAGGGGCGGCTCCGGAAGGTCCGAAGAGCAGGGACAGGGATTTTCCGAAAGCGCCCTCAAAAAAAGGAGGAAATGCAGATGAATCCGGTAATGGTAAGAAATGTAAGGATTGGGGAGGGCATCCCGAAGATTTGTGTGCCCATCGTAGGCGTTACAAAGGAAGACATTATTCAGGAAGCGAAGTCATTTGAATCGATTCCGGTGGACGTGGTGGAATGGCGGGCGGACTGGTTTGAGCATGTATTTGATATGGAAAAGGTGAAGGATGTACTGGGAGAGCTGCGGGCGGCGCTGAAGGATGTCCCGCTGCTGTTTACATTCCGGACTTCAAAGGAAGGCGGAGAGAAGGCCATCGAACCGGAGGCTTATGCAGCGCTTAACAAGGCGGCGGCGGAAACAGGCTGTGTGGACCTGGTGGATGTGGAGGCATTTACCGGGGACGAGGTGGTCAGGGAGATCATCGAAGCCGTGCATAAGGCCGGGGTAAAGGTGGTGGGATCCAACCATGATTTCCACAAGACTCCGGCTCAGGAGGAGATCGTGGGCCGGCTTCGGAAGATGCAGGAGCTTGGTGCGGATATCCCGAAGATCGCGGTCATGCCGCAGGATAAGAGGGACGTGCTGACGCTGCTCCTCGCGACGGAGGAAATGACCCGGGAGTATGCGGACCGTCCGATCATCACCATGTCCATGGCAGGAACCGGCGTGATCAGCAGGCTCTGCGGAGAGGTGTTCGGCTCCGCCCTGACCTTCGGCGCGGCGAAGAAGGCTTCCGCACCTGGGCAGATGGGAGTCCGCGACCTGGAAACGGTGCTGGGGCTGCTGCATAAGAGTTTGTGAGAGTGTGATGAGAAAAATACTGCGTTGGCTGAATGAAAATCTGGAAGAATGCTTGATGGTCCTGCTTTTGGGGGCGATGACGCTGATCATGGGGGTACAGGTATTTTCACGGTATGTGCTGGGCGCCTCCCTTTCCTGGTCCGAAGAATTGACCCGGTATCTTTTTGTGTGGGCGGGGTTTCTGAGTGTCGGCTACTGCACGAAGAAATGCATTTCCATCAAGATCGAGCAGTTTGTGGCCGTATTTCCGAGACGTGGGAAGGCGGCATTTAAGATGGTGAATCATACGCTGGAACTGGCTCTGTTCCTGTATCTCCTGCCCTTTGCGTGGAAATTTTTCCAGTCTGCGGTGGAGAGCGGGCAGACCAGCCCGGCGCTCAAGCTTCCGATGTACTATGTACAGGCTGCGCCGCTGGCGGGATTTGCACTGGTGTCTTTTCGTGTGGCCCAGAGATGGTGGATCGAGTGGAAGGTAATGCTGGGCCGGGATGGCCGGATCGCGGAAGATGAGAAAGACCCGGATCCCCAATCTGGTTTTGTGAAAAATATGCAGGACAGGGAGGAAGGAGGACGCACATGCCGGTAGCAATCGTATTTTTGATATTCATGATCTGCCTTGTGATCGCTATCCCGGTGTCTATCTCCCTGGGGATCGTGTCTGTGCTGCCGGGGACATTTGACGCTTCGTTCACGGCAAGCGCGACCTATGTGATCCGGTCCATGCTGGGCGGGCTGGACAGCTTTCCGCTGCTGGCGGTCCCCATGTTTGTGCTGTCCGGGATCCTCATGGCAAAAGGCGGCATTTCCAGAAGGCTGTTCGATGTATTTGCCTATTTTATGGGAAATCTGACGGCCGGGATGCCCTGTGCAGTGATTGTGACCTGCCTGTTTTACGGGGCGATCTCCGGTTCGGCGCCAGCCACGGTAGCGGCGGTGGGGAGCATGACCATCCCCATCCTGCTGGAGCTGGGCTATGAGAAAACATTTGCCACAGCCGTGGTGGCAGTGGCGGGCGGACTTGGAGTCATCATCCCGCCGAGCATTCCTTTTATCATGTACGGCATGGCTTCCGGGGCTTCGGTGAGCGACCTGTTTCTGGCGGGGATCCTGCCGGGCCTTCTGATCGGCGGACTCCTCATGGTCTATGCAATCTATTACTGCCGGCGAAACGGGGAGGACAGGGAAAAGATCCGCAAAGTGACCGGGGCGCTGCATGAGAAAGGGCTGATCCGGGTGCTTCGGGAGAGCTTTTTTGCACTGCTGAGCCCGGTGATCATCCTGGGATGCATTTATTCCGGGGTGGCGTCGCCTACGGAGGCGGCGGTGATCTCTGTTTTTTATGCATTGCTTGTGAGTATGCTGGTGTACAAAAGCATCCGTGTGAAGGATATCTGGCAGATCATGGTGGAAGCGATCAGGACTTTTGCGCCGATCCTGTTTATCCTGGCGTCGTCGGTGGCGTTTTCCAGGGTGCTTACGCTGATGCAGGTGCCTCAGACGGTGAGCGCCTGGATCCTGGAGCATTTTACGGATCCGGTGATCCTGCTGCTGGTGATCAACCTGTTTTTGCTCCTGGTTGGAATGGTGATGGATACCACGCCGGCAATCCTGATCCTGACGCCGATCCTGCTTCCGATCGTGACGCAGATCGGGATGGACCCGATCCAGTTCGGGGTGATCATGGTCGTGAACCTGGCGATCGGATTTGTGACGCCGCCCATTGGGGTGAACTTATTTGTGGCAAGTTCCCTGGTGGATATCCCGGTGATGGAGATCGCGAAAAAGGCGATGCCGATGATTGTTTATTTTCTCATCGCCCTTCTGGTGATTACATTTGTGCCGGCGATCAGTATGGGGCTGGTGTAGTAAACGGGGCGATCTGTTTTAGGGGAGGAAAGGGCGGTGAGGTGTGATGAAAGGGAAATGGAGTGTGAAGAGGGCAGGCGCTTTTGCCGGACGTATGTTTCTGGTTCTTGGACTGATGTCGGGCTGCACTTGCCTTGCGGCAGGTTGCGCCGGGCAGCAGGCAGCCGCGGGACAGGAGGAGCAGAGGTACGCCTGGCCGCTGGCGACAGCCAGTCCGGAGGATACGGTGACTCAGATCTATGCGGAAGCATTTTCCAGGGAAACGGCACGGCTGAGCGGAGGTAAAATGAAGATCCAGGTGTACCCAAACAGCGTACTGGGCGGCGACCGGGAACTGCTGGAAAGCTGCTGCGACGGGGATATTCCGTTTGTCGTGCAGAACACCGCGCCCCAGGTGAATTTTATCCCGGATACGGCGGTATTTGATGCGCCCTGTGTATTTGATGATCTGGAGGATGTGCGGAAAACGGTGGATGAACCGGAGTTTTTTGAACTGATGCGGGAAAAATACCGGGAGGCGGGATATGAGCTGCTGGGCTATTCGGACCAGGGCTTCCGGGTAATGTCCACGAATCGGAAGGTGGAAAAGCCGGAGGATTTTAAGGGGCAGAAGATCCGGACCATGGAAAACAGCTACCATATGGATTTTTGGAAGGCGCTGGGGGCGAATCCTGCGCCCATGAGCTTCAGCGAGGTGTATATCGGGCTGCAGCAGAATACCATTGACGCGCAGGAAAATCCGATCGAGGTTATTGTGTCGAACCGGCTGTATGAGCAGCAGGATTATGTGGTGGAGACGAATCATCTGCCCCATCTGCTGTCGCTGATCGCCAGCAAGACATTTTTTGAAGGGCTGTCGGAGGAAGAGCAGGAGATATTGATCCGGGCGGGGGAGACTGCGAAGGAGGAGGCAAGGGCTGCTTCGGATGAGCGGATTTCGGAACGGATCCGGGCAATTGAGGCAGGCGGGAGCGAGATCGTAGAATTGTCTGAGGAGATGCATGCCCGGATGAAGGAGCTCTCCCGGCCGGTGTGCGAGGAGATACGCAAAGCCGTGTCGCAGGAAGCGGCAAAAGGGTATCTGGATGAAATTCACGGTCCGGGAGAACAGGAAAAATAAATGTTAAGGAAGAGATAAGGTGTAAAGTCTTCGGAATCCAAGGAAAGACGTTACACCTTTTTTATATTACTTTTTTATATCGGTTCAAAAAGAGTTTTGGGCGCGGTCTGTAATCATTGATAAAAGAATATTCTTTCAGGAAAGAATTGCCGGAAAATGGGCACACTAACTCTTGAAAAACCGCGTCAGCCGGCGAACGTATATGCAGACATGTCTGCTTGCCTCTCTGTATCGCGGTAATCAACATGATGAGACAAGGATGGTAAAACAGCAATGAAAATTTTATTCTATGATACAAAAAGCTACGACAAAGATTCTTTTGAAGAAAAGCGGTGCCTCTACCCGGATATCGAGATCGATTATCTGAAATCCGAGCTGACCCCGGCTACGGCAAGACTGGCAAACGGCTATGATGCGGTCTGTGCCTTTGTAAACTGTGATGTAGGAACAGAAACAGTAGAGTTGCTCCACGAGTGCCGGGTGCGCCTGATCCTGCTTAGAAGCGCCGGCTTCAACCATGTAGATATCGGAAAGGCAAAGGCGTTCGGAATCAAGGTCATGCGGGTGCCCGGCTATTCCCCGGAGGCGGTGGCGGAGCATGCCATGGCCCTGGCGCTGGCGGCAAACCGGCGGATCCACAAGGCATATGTGCGTGTCCGGGAAAATGATTTCAGCCTGGGAGGCATGCTTGGGTTTAACTTTTACCGGAAGACCGCGGGAATCGTGGGCACCGGAAAGATCGGCGCGGCCATGGCAAGGATCTGCCATGGATTCGGCATGGATGTGCTTGCCTATGACAAATACCAGAATCCGGAGCTGGATTTTGCCGAGTATGTGTCTATGGACGAGCTGCTCGGCAGAAGTGAACTGGTTTCCCTGCACTGTCCTCTGACAGAAGAGACATATCACCTGATCTGCCGGGAGACGATTCAGAAAATGAAGGACGGAGTGGTGCTGGTCAACACGTCCCGGGGCGGCCTGGTCAAGACCGAGGACCTGATCGAAGGCATCCGGGCCAGAAAATTTTTTGCGGTGGGCCTGGATGTGTATGAGGAGGAAAAGCGGAATGTGTATGAAGACCGCTCCGATGAGATCCTGGAAAGCTCGGTCACATCCCGCCTTCTGTCCTTCCCGAATGTGCTGATCACCTCCCATCAGGGATTCTTTACGGAGGAGGCGCTGGGGGCGATCAGTGAGACTACGTTGAAAAATGCGGCTGCATTTTCCAGAGGGGAAACTACGGGAAATGAAGTAGAGTGATATCAGAACAAAATGTAAAACCTGCAGTTACAAAGAAATAGTAATATCCCCCCACCCTCATGCATACGATAAATTAGGACATGCGCCAGGGCGCTGTACCCGCCGAATCCGTTTCGCATCCGATCGCCGGGCTGTGTTTCGGAGGGACAAGACACGAAAGGGGGGATTCTTTTGTATGAAGAGAAATCCATAAAAGAGGTAACCGGACAGTTTCATACGGATCCGGAACAAGGGCTGTCCTGGGCGGAAGCGGTCACCAGGCTGTCCGCCGACGGGAGAAATGAACTGGAAGGGGAGCGCAGGAAAAGCGTCCCGGAGACATTTCTGGAGCAGTTGAATGATCCATTGATCTGTGTGCTGCTTGTGGCGGCATTTGTATCGTTTCTATTGAAAGAATATAGTGACACAGTCATCATTGGAGTGGTCATCGTGCTCAATGCGGCGGTGGGGGTGGTCCAGGAGGGAAAGGCCCAGAAAGCCCTTGATTCGCTGAAAAAGCTGACAAGCCCGGAAGCGCACGTCCGCCGGGGCGGGGAGATCCGCAGGATTGCCGCCGCAGAGCTGGCGCCCGGGGACATTGTACTCTTAGAGGCAGGAATGCAGATTCCCGCCGACCTGCGCCTGATCAAAACCTGGAATCTTAAGATTGAGGAGTCTGCACTCACCGGGGAATCCCTTCCGGTTGAGAAGGATGCAGAATTCCAGGCGGCCGGGGAGCTGCAGATCGGGGAGCGGAAAAACGAAGCGTTCATGTCCACCATGGTAACCGGAGGCCGGGGAGAGGGCATCGTGATCGCCAGAGGAATGCAGACGGAGATCGGAAAGATTGCTTCTATCATAAAAACGGTTCCAAAGGAATTTACGCCGCTCCAGAGAAAGCTGGCGGAACTGGGAAAATTCTTAAGTATCGTGTCCGTTCTGCTCTGCGTCCTGCTGTTCTGCATTGCGGTGCTGCAGAAACGCGATATCCTGGAAATGCTGATCACAGCGATCTCCTTGGCGGTGGCGGCAGTGCCGGAAGGGCTGCCGGCGGTAGTGACCATCGTGCTGGCCATGAGCGTGTCCCGGATGGTGAAGGTGAATACGATCGTGAGAAAGCTGCCCTCTGTGGAAACTTTGGGGGCGGTCAATGTGGTCTGTTCGGACAAGACCGGAACGCTGACCCAGAATAAAATGACTGTGACCCGGTGCTACACCAACGAGCAGAGCATCCCCATTTCCACAAACAATATCCGGGAGCAGGCAGAGATTCCGGAGCTTTTTTTGCAGGGATTTGCGCTTTGCAATGACGCGGTGCTTCCGGATTCCGGAAAGGCAGTGGGAGATCCTACCGAGATCGCGCTGCTGGCAATGTCCTCCAACTGCGGAGTCCGGAAGGCACAGACGGAGGTAAGATTTCCCCGGGTTGCAGAGCGGGCCTTTGATTCCTCACGCAAGATGATGACTACGGTACACCGGTTCGCCGGGAAGCATGGCCGCTACATACATGACGAACCGAATGAGGTACAGAAAGGAGGGCAGAATCGAAGCGCTGCCGGGAAAGGCCGTTCGAATACGATCCAGGAAGGAGGAGAGAACCATAGTTCCCCCAAAAAGGAGGAAACAGAAGGAATCGACAGGAGCAGAAGCGGCGGCATCCTGACAGCCTTTACAAAAGGGGCCCCGGATGTGGTCCTGAAACGCTGTACAAAAATTTACCTGGGCGGCAAGATCCAGCCCCTCGGCGATGTCAGGCGCCGAAAGATCCAGGCTGCCCTGGAGGAAATGTCTTCCCAGGCGCTGCGTGTCCTGGCGCTGGCTATGAAAGAGGGGAAAGGGGACCCGGAAGCACTGCTCAAAGAGCGGGATCTGGTATTTCTGGGCCTGGCGGGCATGAAAGACCCTATCCGCCCGGAGGCAAAGGATGCGGTCGCGAAATTCAGCAATGCTTCGGTGCGTACCATCATGATTACCGGCGACCATGCGGATACTGCATTTGCTATTGCAAAGGAGCTGGGGATCGCCAGGAAGCCGGACCAGTGCCTGACCGGCGCAGAACTGGACAATCTGTCGGACCATAACCTG
Source organism: Lachnospiraceae bacterium M18-1 (assembly GCA_000403295.2). Lineage (GTDB taxonomy): Bacteria > Bacillota > Clostridia > Lachnospirales > Lachnospiraceae > Schaedlerella. The sequence continues at coordinate 391,297 of KE159612.1, forward strand.
CGGGTGCGTTTGAAAGAGACCAGTGTGTTTGCCAGGGTTTCTCCGGAGCACAAGGTACGGATCGTAAAATTGCTGAAGGAATGCGGGAATATCGTGGCCATGACCGGGGACGGGGTCAACGACGCGCCGTCGCTGCGCACCGCGGACATCGGCATTTCCATGGGATTGTCAGGAACAGACGTGGCAAAAAATGCGTCGGATATGATTTTGACAGACGATAATTTTGCTACCATCGAAAAAGCGATCGAAGAAGGGAGGAGTATTTTTCAAAATATCAAAAAAACCGTGCTGTTCCTGCTTTCCTCTAATTTCGGGGAGATCATCACCATGTTTACGGCGGTGCTGCTGGGGCTCGCCGCCCCGCTGAAAGCAAGCCATATCCTCTGGATCAATCTGATCACGGATTCCCTGCCGGCCCTTGCCCTGGGAGTGGATGAAAATGACAAGGAGGCGCTGATGCGGGAGCCGCCCCGGAGCGCAAAGGAGGGGATGTTCGCAAACGGAGGACTGGCCTGTACCGTCTTTTACGGGCTGCTGATCAGTGCTATCAGCCTGACCGCATTTCTGAAAATACCCTGGGATGTGCTGACGGAAAGCGGAAAGGCATTTACACTGGAAAACATTGCGGCAGTGCTGCAGAACGAGGCGGTACTGACGCGGGCTCAAACCTACGCGTTTACCGTGCTGGGTATGTCGCAGCTCTTCCATGCCCTGGGAATGCGGGACGTGCGGACCTCCGTTTTTTCCGGAAAACGGACCTTCAATCCGGTGATGGCCGCGGCATTTGTCCTGGGAGTCCTGCTGCAGATGGCAGTCACGGAGATCCCTTATCTGGTAGGGATGTTTGGGACGGCGGCTCTTGGCTTTCAGGAATGGGCAGTGCTGCTGATACTGGCGGCGTTTCCGGTGCTGGCTCATGAGATCTTTGTGCTGACGGGGAACGGGGAGTAACGGGAAATTCGCGGCTTGCTTCGCTGTGTCCTATATGATAAAATGAGTCAAAGACCCCGCAGCAGGCATGGCTGCTTGGCTCGCTTCTCTGCGGGAATAAAACATTGCCGCAGAGAAGCGAGCCAAGCAGCCCGAACGCTCATTTTCGGGTTCACGGGAGGAAAGAGTGCAGGCTTTTCCGTGTAGAAAGAAGCTTTGGCGATGATTATTATAGAGGAGGCAGCACTATGATCACAGGAGCATTTATGGTGCCACATCCCCCGCTGATCGTACCGGAGATCGGCAGAGGTGAGGAGCAGAAGATTCAGGATACCATTGACGCATACCACGAAGCGGGCCGCAGGATCGGCGGGTTAAAGCCGGAAACCATCGTCCTTATCTCCCCACATCAGGTCATGTACGCAGACTATTTCCACATTTCTCCGGGAAAGGAGGCGGAGGGGGATTTCAGCCAGTTGGGCGCAGGGCAGGTGCGGTTCCAGGTCCGTTATGACATGGAATTTGTAGAAAATCTGTGCAAGCTGTCTGATGCAGGCGACATTCCCGCAGGAACTGCCGGGGAGCGTGACCGGCGGCTGGACCACGGAACCATGGTGCCCCTGTATTTTGTGAACCAATATTGGAAAGACTATCAACTGGTAAGGGTGGGCCTCTCAGGACTTCCGCTGACCACGCACTATGAATTGGGCAGGCGGATCCGGGAGACGGCGGAGGCGCTGGAGAGGCGTATCGTGATCATTGCCAGCGGCGACCTGTCCCACAGGCTGAAAGCAGACGGCCCTTACGGTTACAAGAAAGAGGGACCTGAGTACGACAGCCGCATCATGCAGGTCATGGAGAGCGGCGATTTTGGGGAACTGCTGGAATTTTCCGAGGACTTCTGTGAAAAGGCAGGAGAGTGCGGGCATCGTTCTTTTACCATCATGGCCGGGGCGCTGGACCGGATGGAAGTGAAAGCCCGGCGTCTTTCCTATGAAGGACCGTTTGGCGTGGGCTACGGCATCTGTACTTATGAGACCGGAGGCAGGGACCTGAAACGTAATTTTAAAGACCAATATCAAGAACAGGAGCGGAAACGGATCATGAAGCAGAGACAGCAGGAGGACGAGTATGTGCAGCTGGCCCGGAAAACGGTGGAAGAATATGTTCGCACGGGAAAGAAGATCCGTATTCCGGAAGGCCTTCCCGGGGACATGCAGGACCGCAGGGCGGGCGTATTTGTATCCATTAAAAAGGAAGGCAGGCTGCGGGGGTGCATCGGTACGATCCGGGCAGTCTGCCCGTCCATTGCGGAGGAAATCATAGAAAACGGAGTCAGCGCGGCTTCCCGTGATCCGCGTTTTGCTCCCATAGAGCCGGAGGAACTGGACAAGCTGACGATCACCGTGGACGTGCTAGGGGATACGGAGAAGATAGATTCCCCGGACAAGCTGGATGTAAAGCGGTATGGCGTGGTAGTGAAAAAGGGTTACAGAAAAGGACTGCTGCTCCCGAATCTGGAAGGCGTGGATACGGTGGAGGAGCAGATCGCCATTGCGAAGCAGAAGGCTGGGATCGGAGAGCAGGAAAAGGCGGAGCTGGAACGGTTTGAGGTGGTGCGGCACTATTAAAATGATAGTTTCAGGGAGGACATTATGAAAGAGACATGCCGGGTATGTATCCATCACTGCAGCCTGGAACCAGGACAGACAGGATTGTGCAGGGCGAGAAAAAATGAAAACGGACAGATCGTCTGCAGCAATTACGGACAGGTGACCTCTCTGGCGCTGGATCCCATTGAGAAGAAGCCGCTGCACAGGTACCGTCCGGGGAGCCTGATCCTGTCCGTGGGCAGCTATGGCTGCAATCTGCGGTGTTCCTTCTGCCAGAACCATGAGATTTCCATGGCAGGGGCGGAAGACGCCGGAGCAGTATACATTTCCCCGGAAGCTCTGGCGGGAAAGGCACAGGAATATAAAGCCGCCGGCAATATCGGGGCAGCGTTTACCTACAATGAGCCGCTGGTAGGCTGGGAATATGTGCGCGACTCCGCCCGGCTTATAAAGGAACTGGGCATGGACAATGTGATGGTCACCAACGGCACGGCGTCGCTGGAGGTGCTGGATGAACTCCTTCCTTATATCGACGCCATGAACATTGACCTGAAAGCATTCCGGGAGGAGACCTACCGGAAGCTGGGAGGGGATCTGGAGACTGTGAAGGCATTTATTGCACGGGCGGCAGCAGGATGCCACGTGGAACTGACTACGCTGGTCGTGCCGGAGCTGAACGACGGGGAGGAGGAGATGAAGGAAGAGGCGCGGTGGATCGCATCTCTGGGAAAGGGTATCCCGCTTCATGTGACCCGGTTCTTCCCGCGGTATCATATGACGGACCGGGACGCGACGGAGGTGAGGCGGGTGTACCGCCTGGCGGACGCGGCGAAGATGCATCTGGAGCATGTGTTTGTGGGAAATTGCTGACAAACAAAAAGGATTCATGCGGTTTATGCCGTTTACCTATTCTATCGGAATCGCTTTCAAAGAAAACAAAGGAGAAATCAGATATGATAAAAGTGATAGCAAGCGACATGGACGGTACGCTGCTTGGGGAGGACCACAGGCTCGCACCCAGGACGGTACAGGCTATCCGCCGTGCATGCGATGCGGGGATCCGCTTCATGATAGCAACAGGCCGCGACCTGAACGGGGTGAAGCAGGAGCTGGACGGCACGGGGCTGGTCTGTGATTATATCGTGGGGAGCGGCGCGGAAGTCCGTGACCCGCAGCAGAACATCATAAGCAGGGTGCAGATGGATATGGAGATGTGCGAAGAGATCTACAATGTACTGAGAAAATATCCGGTATCCACTATTTTTATGACCGGAGAATGCGACTACAGCATCGGCACTCCGGAAACACTGGAAGAGGATATGCGGCAGAACCTCAGTGTATTCTATTCCAACCTGACCATGGAAGAGATCCTGGAGACGGAAATGTACCGGCATATGAAGGAAAACACCCGCATCATTCCCGATTTTCAGACGTTAAAGGACGGCAAGATCAACGTATATAAGATTTTCACGTTCTGCTGTGATACGGAGGTGCTTGGGGAGCTTGGCAGGCAGCTGAGAAAGGACGAAAGGCTTGCTGTAGCGTCCTCCCTTGTCAACAATCTGGAGATCACCGATGCCCGCGCCCAGAAAGGCCCGGTACTGAAAGGCTACATCGAATCCCTGGGATATACCATGGATGAGGTTATGGCATTCGGCGACAGCATGAACGACTACTCTATGCTGTCCATGGATTTCGGCGCGACCGTGGCTATGGGCAATTCCGAGCCGGAGATCATCAAGGCGGCCAAGTATCTGACAAAGACCAATGAAGAGTACGGGGTGGCATATACGATTGAAGAAATGCTGAAACGGAGGGATAACTAAATCCCTTCTTTATACCGCAGAGTACAAGAACTGCCTGCCGTCAATATAAGATGGCAGGCAGTTTTGCTGTGTATTCAGGGAAAATAGGGCAGAAACGTAAGGATTTGTGTCATGTATGTAATGTCACTTTGTTCCCGCGAAACAACGAGCCAAGCAGCCATGCGTTCATGGATATTTGGTAACTGCCGCGGGGGGCGGGGCAAATACCCCGCAGCCATATAGCGGGATGTTTGACTGGACGGACGCCGTGCAGCGGGGTACACGGCGCCGTGTGAACAGTAACTGCAGGCGGCAATTTTTAAATGATCAGTTCACAAATCTCTTCCACTGTCTTCCCCGGATTCTGGGTAATGATATTATAGATGGGAAGCACCTCATCAGACTCTGCCTCCATCTCTTCCGCAATGACAGAGAGCGGTTTGTTCTTTGCACACTTTTTACAGATTAAAGAAATACGTTCCTCTAGCCTTGCTGTTTCCGCCTCCTTTTTTGCCTCCTTTTTTGCTTCTTTTTTTGCATTCTTTACGGCTTTTTGGACGGCTTCTTGGACGGCTTTTTCAACAGCTTTATCTGTTTCTTCTTTTAGCTTTCGGTCAAATTTTTCCTGTACGATTTCCATAAAAATATCACTCATACCATTTACCTCCTCAAATACCCTCTGATTTGCATGCATGATCACTTCTAAAGCTGACCTATACAAATCATTCTCCGGATTCTTTTGATAATCCTCCATCAGCTTTCTGGCATTCTCCGGCTCTTTCAGATTATTTGTCAGACTTTTCAGCCAGAGATTTTCTTTTTCAGACAGCTCCTTTGTAATCAAGATCTGTATGGAAAATACATCGCCCTTCACATTGTAGATTCCATCCTCTACCTTTACGACTTCATACTTCTTAACCGTCCTCAGATGCCGGATCAGCTTCCGGGGATACCTTTCTGATACAAACGTAATCGTCAGTTCTTTTGCAGAAATACTGTTCGCATGTACCACATCCGCTTTATAAAAGCAGGCGTATCCGTATACTTTATAAAAGTCGTCGATTCCGATAGAACGTCCCGGACTCTTATACTCGATCACATTATGCTTCTTGAATATCCTCCCGATATTTTTTCGGATCTGCCCGGACTTTTCCTTTTTGATGATCAGTACATCAATCTGGAGTGGCTTTTTACTCAGCTGATGTTCATTTTCAAATGTCAGCTTGTCCGCCTCGTCTTTCAATTCAATCTGAATATTTGCAAAAAATGCAGGATGCCAGTAGATCACACTTTTTTTCTTCGGCTCCATAGAAAACCTCCTTCTTCTGTTGTGTTCAGGAGATTTTCACGCCTTCTTGTCAGAAAATCTCCTGCTTATGTGGATAAAAGCACGAATTTTCTGAAAGGACAGGGAATAGAATCCCTCGTATTGATATGTCACAGATATACCGGAATCCGATGTTCCGATATCATTGAACATTTAGTACATCGAATAATAAGTAACCCGCCATATAACTTGCCTGATTTTCCATCTGCATCGTTGTCGTCAATCGGCGTAGCGCCCACTACGCCTCATTCCTCCGCCTTGCATATGAAAAAATCATTCTGCGTTATATGGCTAGAAACTTATTATTCGGTGTACTAGAAAATATGCTTTTTCTTATTCTAGCACACTGATACAGGTAAACACAAGGAAAAATTCATCATATTATAATTCACAGCCAAGATCCACGCACCATCGTTTCCGATGAAAATGTTCTCCTTCATATTTCCGGAACGCAATGCTGAATTTTATGCTTTCCGTCCGTTTCAGCACCTTGATCACAATCTCATTTACTCCCTTTTTTAAATGTACGATCTGATGATTATTATAAGGCGTCCACAGCCGGATCTCGTCTCGCTCCAGACACCGCTTCCCGTTCACCCAGAGCCGGAATCCATCGTTATTTCCAATCACTGCCCACACATCCTGTTCTCTGTCCGAGATGAGCCGCTGTCTCAGATAGATGCATCCCTGCCCCTGAAATGGAAATGCTTCGTCAAGCGGCAGCAGATCCTCATATCCATGCACCAGGCAGGTTTCCTCCCTGGAAAATGCCTGTCCGAAATCCAGTTCATCCATGTATGCTTTGTCCAGATACACTGCATTGTTGACCATGCATTCCAGGGTGGGAAGGTTACATCCCTCTCCGTGAGGGCTGGGGGTTCCCGGCGGATCGTCCTTTTCCAGATTTTCAAAATAAGGCCCCGCCGCCGTCCATTCGGCCGCCCCGGCAATTCCAAAGCTGCGGCTGTATTGCTGCGTTCCGTCCCATGCGACGGCTGTCAAAAGATTTTTGCCGTACAGTACCTTTACCGCACTTGTGGTTTCAATCGAAAACTGAGCAGTTTTTTCCTGACCCGGTTCCAGGACAAGGGACTGCGTATCCGGGACCGCGCGCCAGCCCGCCGGCAGTCCGGAGAAGCGGAGGTTCCATTCTCTCCTTCCGGGGAAATGATTTTTCAGCCGGATTCCGATGCGGCAGCGGTCGTTCTGTCCGATCGCCGGGCGGTCCATATATAATACATCCAGTGTTAGTGTCATTTCGCTTCCGCACAATTCATTCCCACGAAGCAACGAGCCAAGTGGCCTTGCTTGCATGGACATTTGGCGACTGCCGCGAGGGTTGCTAGGTGCCAGTGGCACTTGTTCAGCAACGACCGAAACGGAGTGTAGACCAGATACCCCGCAGCTTGCTGCGCTGGAATTTTGATGCCCTGTCAGCCTGCTGCGGGGTCTTTGACTTGCCAGCCGTTTCCCCAATTCACAGGTCTCCTCTGAAAGTTTCCGGATAGAACAATCTGTCCGTTTCAATGCAATCCCGATCACAAACTGGTCGTTTACAAGCGCTTTCAGACTTTCCGGAATGTGATCTGCTCCATGCAGGATCCCCCAGATTGCCGCTGCCGTTGCGCAGGTACAGTCTGTGTCATACCCGCAGCGAAATGCGATATTGATGACCTTCCAAAGATTTTCGCCTCCGTATAACAGGGAAATTACGGTAATCCCCAGATTGGTCACTGCATTGGTAAAATCAAAATGTCCGAATCTACGGAGCATTCTGGTTCTTGCTTTGACCCAGTCAGAGGGCTCTTCGCGAAATGTCTCCATCACCAGCTCCGTACATGCCCTGGCGCGGGAGTCCTCCGGGAGCCGATGGAGCTGTCCTCTCAACAGGGATTCCATCCTGCTTTCTGAAAGCCCGCCTGACCCGGGCACGCATTCCCCGGGGACGTTCCTGCAGCCTGTGCTGCTTTCGGTTTCATCCGTAAAGGCCATTGCTTCTACGGCCGCATAATACTGTTCGATCCAAACCGCTTCCCCCGCATGGTCCAGGCTTCCGTCCATCCCCGCATAGTCGGCAGCTGTATCCCCGTCCCCCGGAAATATCATCCCCCAGATCTCGGACCGGATCGGGCATCCTTCCCCTTCGCAAAACAGGGGATTGTTAAAGCTCCCGCTGTAAGGCGGCAGGATCCCGCGTTCATAATTTTTCAAAAAAATCCCGTACTCGTTGAAGGGATACCAGCACTGCCGGTTCCAGGCATCGGCCAGGTCTGCCGCAGTCGTCTGCCGTCCCTTCTTTTGGAGAACCTCCAGCCATAACAGCTGCAGGTCCAGGTCGTCATTGGGCAGGTCCGGGCGTATCATTTCCCGGAAATCTTCACAGGGGATGAGCTTCTTGATGCCTTCCACCGGGGCGCCTGCCGCGCCGCCCAGACATTTTCCGAGCCATCCTCCGTAAACTTTGTCAAAATATACCGTATCTGTCATAGGGTTCCTCTCTTTCTATATTTGAAAAATATGCCAACTGTGCGGCTGCAATCCGACCGCTGGAAAATATGTACAATCCCCGTTACTTCAATATGGCCCCTGCCGAGAATGATTTTTCCACCTGGTTGCTGAAGAACACGAACAGCATTACCGGCAAGATACTCGTGATCACCATGGCCGCATACATTCCGCCGTAATCCGTCCCGTATTTTCCGGAGGAATAATTCATCAGCGCGATCGGAAGCGTCCGGTACTGTTCTCCGCTGATCAGCACCAGCGCATAGATAAATTCATTCCAGCTGTTGATAAAAGTATTGATGCACATCGTCGCTACAGCCGGCTTGATCATGGGTACGATGACCCGGAAGAGGATCGTGAAGATCCCGGCCCCGTCCATCACCGCGGCTTCCTCCATTTCCAGGGGGATTCCGGACAGGAAGCTGCTGCACATCAGCGTGGCCATGGCAATGTTAAATGCCGAGATAGTCAGGATCAGGGACAGCGGATTGTTGATCAGGTGCATTTCCCGAAGCATCATAAAGATGGGGACAATGACGATCTGGGAGGGAAGCAGGATCCCCAGAGTCACCATTTTACTCACATGCACCGAAAACTTCCACTGCATCCTGGTCAGAGCATAAGAGAGCATAATAGCCGCGGTTACGGTCAGCACGAGAGTAAAGCCGGTCACGATGATACTGTTAACGAAAAATTTTAAGATATCCCGGTTAAAGATCGCGTCCGTGTAATTGGAAAATTTCCAGACATGGGGAAGCCCGAAGGATTCCCCTGTCATGATCTCTGCGGTATCCTTGAAAGAATTGATCACCATCCACAGCAGCGGATACACAGAAGTTACCGCACAGATCCCGAAGATAGCTGTCAAGATTCCTTTGATCCATTTTTGACGGATTCTCATATTGTTTCTCCTCCCTTATATTTTCCCAGTTTGAACAGCCAGCCGATCACACCCAGGATCACGCAGGTCTCGATGATGACCAGGATCCCCACGGCGGAAGCCATACCGTACCTCTGATTGGCAAAAGCCTGCCGGTACATGTACATCATAACGGTCTGGGTCAGGTCTCCGGGGCCGCCGCCGGTCATGATAAATACCTGGGGAAATGTATATAAGCCGGCGATTGCCGAGATCGTGATACAGGTTTTTGTTACATTCCGTAAAAGCGGAAGCGTGATGTACCGTACCGTGTCCAGGAAACCGGCTCCGTCCAGCTGTGCTGCTTCAAAGTAGCTTTCCGGGATGGCCTTGATCCCGGAATAGGCCATCAGCAGATCCATTCCAAATGCCCACCACATTCCGGTCACTGCAATACAGATCATGGCGGTCCTGGGATCGATCAGCCATTCATTCTGCAAAAACCCGAGTCCGACCGACCTCAAAAAATAATTCAGCAACCCCCAGTCTGCATGATAGATCGTCAGCCATAGCTGAGAGATCACAGAGACGGAAAGGACAAGCGGAATGACAAAAGCCGTTCTCAATATTTTCTGTACCCTGGGTTCCAGGGTGCAAAGCAGGATGGATACAATGACCGCCAGGACTGCATTGCAGAGGACTGCCAGTATGCTCAGCCCAAGCGAAGCCAGATTGGCCCGGATAAATGCTTCGTCCCGGATCAGCTGCAGGAAATTATCCGGTCCGACGAAGACTGCCGGCGTCAGCCCGTTGGTTTTCTGCAGCGACATGATCACAATGTTGACCAGAGGGTAAGCCACAAATGCCGCAAGCAGGATCAGCGCGGGGGCGCTTAATAAGAAGATATACCATTTATTCCCCAATACTTTTTTCATATCATGGAGCTCCTTCCTTCATAAATTCAGCCGGCGGTCTGTGACAAGCCATACCGCCGGCTGTTCTGAGTGTCCTCTAAAAGAATGTATTATTCTTCCAAGGCTGCCTTATCCATATCTGCCAGATAATCCTCTATCGTGTAGTCAGGCGTATTTGTCATAAACTTACTTGTTGCCTGCATGATACCTGCGGAAGCAGCGGCAGTGGGCATGACATCCTGCACCAGGCCGTATACATATTCGAAATTCTGCATATCCTCTGCCAGCCGGGCCACCGGCTCCGCAAACTCGCTGTCATATTTCCAGCCCATGACCTCCGGCTTGTAGACAATATAGGGATTTCCTTTTTCTTCATATACATACTGGCAGCGGAGTTCCGCGACTGCCTCACAAAGCGCCGCGGCTTCGGCAGGGTGCTCAGTGCCTGCGTATGCCATCATCCCGGAATACTTGTTGATCCCTCCGGCTACATTTTTCCCATACTTGTCAAGATCCGCATCATTTACCACCGGATAATAAAAATATCCAAAATCCTCGCCCATTTTTTCCGCACCCGCGGCAACCGCCCAGGAGCCGTTTGCCATCATTGCCGCCTTTCCCGTTTCGAACAGCGGAAGGGCTTCGTCAATTCCGGTCAACGCCACATTTTTCGAAAATGCCCCCATGTCGAGAAGTTCCTTCATGATCTCTGCCCCTGTCCTGTACGGTTCATCCGAAAATTTCCCTTCTCCCTTTACAATTTTTTCCGTGATCATGGGGTCCAGGGAATATGCAAACCCTTCCAGCATCATTGCCGCGCACCATCCGTCTTTTGCTCCCACAGAGATGGGCACGATATCGGTGTCTGCAAGTACCTTGATGATTTCCTTTAATTCGGAAACAGTCTTCGGAACTTCCAGGTTATGATCCGCAAAGATCTTTTTGTTATATAAAATGATCTCATAAGAATTATCATTGAAAGGTACGGAATAGATATGGCCGTCTTCTGCCGTAAATATTGCCGACGGGATGACCTTATCCTTGTAGCCGCTGGCTTCCAGATATTCATCCAGGGGTAGGGCGCTTCCGGATTCCAGGATCGGAGCTGCCCAGCTTCCGCCTCGTTCCCACCATACGTCGAGTCCTTCTCCGCCTGCGGAGATCATAGTCCGTACTTTTGTCTCATAGGTCTGTGCATCTCCCGGGACCATTTCTAATTTTGCCTCCACGTTGGGGAGCTTTTCCGGAAGATGCTCCATCACATAATCCATTTCTGCTTCCACATTTTCATCGGTGTCATTAAAAAGGATATTCAGAGTTACCTTCTCTGTCTCCTCAGACTTCCCTTCGCCGCCGCTGCTTCCGGGCTCCTCTGCATCTTTCTTTCCTCCGCATGCAGCAAGCGAGAGCACCATTGCAGCGGCCAGTGTCAGTGACAAAATCTTTTTCCATCTGTTCATTCGTCTTTCCTTCCTCCCTTTTAAATTTCAAGTATGTTATGATATAAGCATCTTAAACAATTTTCTCTGAAAACGGAATGGAATTTTCAGACACTACATGGAAAAATCAGAAAACCTGTCCGTTTCGTATATCCAAGTATCTTTGCATATTATATAATAGATTCAGAAAAAATATGTCTGGGCGGGACAGCCGGCATTTTATCAGATCCCGGTCATACAGATCAGACTGCAGCAATGGAGGGGAGCTATGGCTACACATCATTTTTTAACCAATTGGAACCTGAAGAAAAAGATCCTTGCCGTTTTCCTGCCGCTGCTCATGTTTTCCACCATTTTGATCCTGACCTCGTCCATATCGCTGATCATCCGGAACGGGAAAGCCGAAGCGCTGGATAACGCGAAGGACAAGCTGTCCCTTGTATCTGATCAGACAGACCAGATTTTGTCGAATATTACCTATAATATCAAAGCATTTTCCACCAGCTCCGCGCTGCAGGACGCCATCCGGGCGGAATATCCGGATAACAATTACGGCAACTACATGTTTTCCTCCGCCATGCACAATGCCGTACACAACATCATGGATATTCAGAGCCTGATCTCCAGCGGATATATCCAGACGTGGAACGGACGGGTTTTCGACATCAAGACGGATGAGATCTCTACGCCTGACGAGGAGATGGACGCACGCTACCAGGAGATCGTGGATAAAAAGGGCCGGATCCTGCTGGAATTTCCTGCGGACAAAAGTGGGGCGGCGGCTCTGACCGTGTCTAAATCGCTGATCGATATCCGGTCAGGGGCATGTCTAGGCATCTTGACATTTGATATTAAGGAATCACTGTTTTATGATGCTTACCATTCTGTTTCAGATGTGGAAAATGAATGTTTCCTGCTGATCGACAGCGCCGGGACTATCATTTCTTCGGAGAACAGGGATGAGCTGCAGACCACGGCGCCTCCGGAAATCCTGCGGCTTCTGGAGGATCCGGGGAAGGATGTGCAAAAAAATGTGCAGACGGAGGGGGAGGCAGAGAAAACCTCGCAGGATATGGAACATATGCTCATTCTCTCATCCGCTGCAGAAAACGGCGGATACATGGTCGTTTATATGATGCATTATTACCGGATCTATAAGGAAGCCCTGAACCTGGCCCTGCTCCTTCTGATCATCGGAACTCTTGTCCTTGTGATCGCCGTATTCCTCTCTTCCCTGCTGGCCCAGAGCATCGTGCGCCCGGTGATCCGGCTTGCAGATTATGCGGATGAAGCCGGAAAGGGGCACTTCGACCTTCCAATCCCGGTACATTCCAGGGATGAGATCGGATTTCTGGCGGAGCGCTTCGGTGTGATGAACCACAACATCAAAGAGCTGACCACCCGTATTTATGAGGAGCAGACCCGGAAAAAGGAATACGAGCTGAAAATGCTTCAAGCCCAGATCAATCCTCATTTTCTCTACAATTGTCTGGACAACATCAGCAGCCTGATCACGGATCGGAAAAATGAAACCGCAACCGCCATGGTTTCCCATCTGGGCCGGTATTACCGGGCGATACTGAGCAAGGGACGCAATATCATCACGCTGCGGGAGGAGCTGGACCTTATCCGGGCGTATCTGGAGATCCAGCTGATCCGTACTCCCGGCCTGTTTACCTACCGCATCGCGGCGGACGGAGAGATCCAGGACTTCAAGATCCTGAAAATGATTCTCCAGCCCATTGCAGAGAACTCTGTGATCCACGGCTTTGCGGGATTTCGGCAGGGCGGACATATTGATATAGAAGGAACGCTGCAGAATCAGACCGTCTGCATCCGCATTTCCGATAATGGAAAAGGAATCCCGGAGAAGATGCTCTCGTGCATCTTTGCCCCGGTGCCCACCGCAGTGCCGAAGCATTTCGGACTGAAAAATATACAGGAGCGGATTCAGCTAAAGTATGGGGAAAAATACGGAATTTCCATAAAGTCAGAACCGGGTCAGGGAACGCAGATTGCGGTTCGTTTTCCCAAGACATTGTAAACCATGCCAAAATAGATACCCAAGGGCACCCCGTAATGGCCATTCGGCCGTTTCATAAGGTATACCCAAGGGCACCCCATAATGGCCATTCGGCCGTTTCATAAGGTATACCCAAGGGCACCCCATTATGGCCATTCGGCCGTTTCACAAGGTATAGCAAAGGATAAACAGCATATGTACAAGATCATGTTTGTAGACGACGACCCTCTGATTCTGCGGAGGCTTCACCAGATTCTGGACTGGGGAACCCTGGATTTTGAAATCCTTCCGGACGCATACGACGGCATTTCGACCCTGGCCTTGCTGAAGTCGGCGGTTCCGGATATCATCATCTGCGATATCAACATGCCCAACATGGACGGGTTGGAGCTGACTGCGATCCTGAAGGAACATTACCCCGATGTCCACTGCATCCTTCTGACAGTCAACGACAGCTTCGGCTGCGCCCAGCAGGCGCTGAACATCGGCGTCAGCCATTACCTGTTAAAACCCATCGAACCGGAACCGCTGAAGGAGCTGATCCTGAAAATACTGTCCCAGCTGGACTCGTCCCGTAAAAAGGAGAACTACATCAGCGCCCTGTATTCCAAGGCTCTGCTCAGTGAACGGATGATCCGGGACAAATTTCTCAACTGGCTGGTTTCCGGCCGTCAAAACCTGGACGAACGGCAGTTAAAAGAGAAGTTTGAATTTTACCAGATCCCACTCCGGGGGGAGGAATTTCAGATCATTGCAGTCCACATAGATTCTATGGATTTTCCCGTTTCTCTGGGAAAACATATGGACGACCTGATGCAGACGGCCATCAAATCCATCGAGGATACGCTCAGCGATTACTCAAACTGCGTGGTGTTTACGGATTCTTTTTACCAGTGCAATATCCTCATGGGATATGAACAAGATTCCGGCAGGCCCGGCCCGGGGATCGAACTGGTCTGCCGCCTTCTGCGGGACAACCTGCTCTTTGACCTGAACCTTTCCGCATCTGTTTTTTACAGCTGCCGGTACAAAGGACTGTCCAACATATACCGCTGTTATTATGAGACCAAATTTTTGTCCCGGTATAACCTGTCGGTGCTGAACAAGGGAATCCTGTCCTTTGAAGAATATATGAAAAATGCCTTCGATATGGAGATGGATCTGGACTCCATCCGCTCCGCTACCTTCCGGCTGCTCCGCCTGGATGACGGGAACGGTCTGGCTGCTCATGTGCGGGCTACTTTAGAATTGCCGTTTGCACGGCATTCCTTTGACACCTTCAACATGCTCCGGATTGATTTTGTGATGACCGGCCTGATGTTTTTGCGGGAAAATAAACTTGCCCTGCAGGATATTTTTGACAGGCATTATACCCCCCTGTCCGATGTGATGGAGTTAAACGAGCCGGAGGGCTGCGCCGCATTCCTGGAGCAATATTTTCATCGGATTCTGGAACACATCCGGGGCAGCAAGGTGTCCTCGTCCCGCCGGATCACGGAAAAATGCATGGAGCTCATCGAGCAGAACCTGTCCTCCCCCGAGCTCTCTGTAAAGTGGCTCAGCTCCCAGCTCTACATGAACGAAAACTACCTGAGCCGCATGTTCCGCAGGGAGATGAACCTGCCTCTGGTGAAGTACATGATGCAGAAGAAGATGGAGGCCGCGAAGAAATATCTGGATGAGGGGTATACCAACCTGCAGGAAGTCGCCCGACTGACCGGGTTCGCGGATCCGCTGTATTTCAGTAAGTGTTTTAAAAAGGAGTATGGGGTGGCACCGTCGAAGTATATCGGGGTGTAGAGATGGATGGGGGCTGTAAAAAAGACTCCGGACCATTGGCGTGTAACCGCATAGTCGGAAATGATTACATTTTAAATAAATCTGCATGTGTGCCGGTATCGACCAATGTCAGTGTTAAGATATCATCTTCTATCAAATAGATTAACAGCCAGTCTGGCTGGATATGGCATTCCCGAAATCCGGCCAGATTCCCCTTCAGGGCATGATCTTTATACTTTTTTTTCAAGAGGAAGTCCCAGGAGCAGCGTGTCTACGACGGATTCCAGAAGAGAGAGGTCCAGAACACGTTTTTTCGCTGTCTTCAGACTTTTTTAAACTTTCCAGACAGAATTAATTTGTATTTCATAGATCCAATTCCTCTAATGCCTCAGAAAAACTGCCGTATCGTTTGGTATCAGGATCTCGGCTTATACATTTTGCTTCTTGCATAGCTTCTATAACCTCAGGCTTATACTCAGGATACTTCACATCAAACGGTATCCCGCCGCGTAAGATGATCTGTTTTAAAAATATATTCACTGCGTCAGACAATGTCAAACCTAATCCTTCCAAAAGCTCTACAACCTGTTTCTTGGTTTCTTCTTCGATTCGGATTTGCGTTGGTATTGTTGCCATGGCTGCTCCCTTCTTTTTGTTTTTTATAGATTCCTTTTTAAATATTTTAATACGTTTGGTATACAATGTCAATTGATTGCTTTAAGCGTCAGAGCTGATAAAAAAACAGATGCTTTACATTGTGTATTGATTGTGATACGATAAACAAAAAGGAGGAACAGCAATATGGCACAGACAATGGTAAATTTTAGAATAGATGAAGATGTAAAACGCAAGATGGAATCTGCTTGTAAAGAGATGGGATTGTCACTTAGTACAGCTTTCAACATTTTTGCGGTGAAAGTCGGGAATGAAAGAAGGATACCATTTGAAATAACGGCAGATAGATTTTATTCTGAATCCAATATCAGAGTACTGGAAGAACGTGCCGCAAACATTGAATCAGGAAGATCTATTCCCAAAGAGCATGATCTGATTGAGGTATAGAATATGGGAGTATTATGGGAAGATGAAGCATGGCAGGAGTATATTGACTGGCAACAGGACAAAAAGACATTAAAAAAGATTAATCGACTTGTCAGGGATATACAGAGAAATCCTTTTGAAGGTATAGGGCATCCAGAGCCATTGTCTGGCAATCTGTCTGGGTGGTGGAGCCGACATATTGACGAGAAGAACCGTATCGTATACAAGGTTGCGGGAGGGAATACAACGATTCTTTCATGTAAAGACCATTATGACGATAAATAATGCTGATTGAATAGCGGGGAGAAATCTCCGCTTAATTTTTTCGTTACTGTGAACAGTAACGATGGAGGAAGTGAACCATATATTGTGTAGGAGTCATACCGGTATATTTTTTAAATTCTTTCGAAAACAGGTGGGCGTCAGCATATCCGATTTCTGCTGCCGCCTCTTTTACAGTGAATTTACCGGAGGCAAACAGCTCCTTTGCATTTTCCATTCTTAACCGTTTGATATAGCCGGTCAGGGTTATGCCGGTACACTGGCTGAATTTACGGCTGATATAGGAAGGATTCATGCCGACGGATTCTGCGATATCGTTCAGAGACACATGCTGGTTATAATGAGTTTTGACATAGCTGATGATCCGGGCGATCGTCGGATCTTTATACTGGTTCTGCGTAAGGGCCTCCTGGTATGCCTCTTGAAATTTCATGATATAAGCATCACGGATATCGTCCACAGAGAGGGCCCAGTTTGTTGTGAATGGAATACGGAACCAATCATAATCAAGGCCGTACCTACGGCAGAAATTTTCATAATACACATCTAAAAAACTGCAGCAGTAATGAAACGCATTCAGGTCAATGCTTTCTTTTAATTCCAGAAAAATCTTAGTAAGCTGTGAACTCAGATCATCAATAGCACCGGAGAGATCGAATCCCTGTATCATTTTCAGCGCGGACGAAAGCAGGGACGGACTTGCCTGCTTTGTATGAAAATGATTTTTGAAATCACTGGTCCGCAGGTATTTGTCATGCTGAAAAAATAATTTATATTGCCGTAAGATCATGCAGTCGGCATATGCGCTGTTGATCTGATCGGGTGAAGCAATATAACTGCTGAGGAAATGTGCGGTCTGACCGTCATTCGTTACTTCATACAGTTCGTCTAAAAACGCATCCATTTTTTTCTGCTTTTCCAAAATGCTTCTCTGAGGAAAATCATTGAACAACAGACATTCCGTATGCTTGGAGGAGGTATAGACGATCTCGCCGCCGCTATATTTGTTCAATACATCATAGACCTGCTGGCGCTGCCGGTTTTCGAGCAGGTAATAAACACAATGATTATTATGGTAATCATTAAAAAAATCAGGATCCATTCCTTTCAGGACAAGAAGATAATGGCCTTTTGGACGAAGATCCACCTGAAAACGTTTTATATTTTCGCGGAAAACAGAGGCGGAAATTCCATTGATCGCATCGCGGAGAAATTCCGCGCGGGCGATCTTTTGCCCCATATAATAGATTCGGTGGTCATTGGTATATTCTTCCGTTTTTTCGTATGGATAGCCGCACGCGGGGAGGGCTCCCAGAAGGGAATTGAGAAGAAAGCCAGTCTCGTTTTTTATACATGGGCTTTTTTCAGCAAAAATATCACTGGTCGCATAACTGAGGATACGTCCGGTTTCGAATAATATGATGTATGGATGAAGATCTTTTTTGTAAAGGCGCAGCAGAGGTATACGCAGAGAGCAGGCAGGATGGGGCAGCTGAATGATTAAAAAATCAGGCTTAAAAACAGACGCCGTTTCTTCAAGTCCCGGCATACGGCAGGTTTCTGTAATCCATTTTTTGCTCTGCAAAAGCTCCGTAAACTTTTTCTGTATCGGCAATTCTGCGCTGATCAAGACTCGCTTCATAAAAATTCCTTTCCATTTCCGGATCATTTTCAATGATTAAATAAGTAAAAATATAACCTTAAATGTAAAATGAGATACCTATATAAAACTCTATCATCATGTTACAATTTGAACAAATAAATGTCAAGCAAAAGTAAAGGAGTTGGAGAGATGGCAAAAATCTTAGTTGATAAGGAAAGATGTAAGGGATGTAAGATGTGCATTGTGATCTGCCCGAAAAAAGTCCTTGCGCTATCGACTGAGCTGAATCCGGCCGGCAGCCGTTATGCCATACAGATGGAAGAGAAGGAATGCATCGGATGCAGGCTGTGCGGAATGATATGTCCGGACAGCGCGGTCAGTATTTATGCTGAGCGCAGGATAAACCTGCCGCGCAGCCAAACATGATCCGCACGGTTGTATAAGGGAATATGCCGCTCTGCGGCTGCATCAGAAATACACAGGTATGGCTGTACAATAAGAAAGGTGAATGACATGAAAAAGGTAATGAAGGGGAACGAAGCAGTAGCAGAAACAGCGATTCGCTCAGGGCTGGAATTTTTTTGCGGATACCCGATCACACCACAGTCGGAGCTGTTGGAATATATGTCCTGCCGGCTGCCGGAGGAAGGAAAAATATTTATCCAGGCAGAAAGCGAGATCGGATCCAGCCAGATGCTGACCGGGGCATCAATTGCGGGAGCACGCTGCATGACAGCAACCTCTGGCCCCGGGCTGTCGCTGATGGCAGAGGCACTGGCCTGTATGGCGCTGGGAAGACTGCCCTGTGTGCTGGTTGATGTGCAGAGAGCATTTAACTGCATTACCCCGGCGCAGATGGATTATAATTTTGTGACAAAAGGTTTTGGACACAGCGGACAGCATGGCTTTGTCCTGGCGCCTTCTACGGTACAGGAAGCAGCAGACTGTACGAAGCTTGCGTTTGAAAAAGCATATCAGTATAACGTTCCCGCAGTTGTATTGATGGACGGTATGATCGGACAGATGATGGAGGCGGTCGTGCTGCCTGAAAAGGCGGAAAAAACAGAAGCTGTCAGCTATCCGATTCCGATCGGCAGAGGAAGCCGCCCGGATAAAAAAGCATTTTATCAGTCAGGCTACGGCGGACAGTATAAAGGACTGGCATCGGAAGCGGCGTGTGAAGAGGCCTGCAATGACAATGCGGCTTTGTATCAGAAATGGGTAGAAACAGAAGCCCTATGTGAAGCATATTGGATGGAGGATGCGGAATATGCCATTGTTTCATATGGAAGCGCCGCACGTATCTGCCTTGACACGGTTCATATGTTGAGAGATCAGGGAATTAAAGCCGGATTGGCGCGTCCGATCACAGTATTTCCATTCCCTGAAAAACAGATCGGTGCATTGCAGGGACTAAAAGGAGTACTTTGTGTAGAAATGGCAAAACCGGAGCAGTTCGCAAAAGATGTTGCGCTGTGTTTAGGAAAATCAATTCCAATGCGGACATATACGCGCTGCGGGGGAAATCTGCCGGACCCTCAGGAGGCGGCGGAGATCATAAGAAAAATGGCGGCAGGGGAGGTATCGTAAGTGGAAAAAATATACGGAAAATCCGCGTTGCTAAAGGATCAGCCAACCCCATACTGTGAAGGGTGCTACCACGGGCTGATTCAGAAGCTGTGTTTTGAAGTTGTGGAAGAAATGCAGATCGCTGATCAATTTGTGTACGGAGGTGCGGTCGGCTGCAATGGTATGGGAGCATTTACAGTAAATCTGGATGCATACGGTACATGCCATGGCCGATGCCCCTGTGTAGGCACTGCATTGAAACGGCTGCATCCGGAGAGTGTACTCATGCTTTATCAGGGAGACGGTGATGCCGCGTCTATCGGTTTGGGAGACACACTGCATGCGGCAAACAGAGGGGAGGCATTTACCGTTGTGATGGCAAATAACAGTTTGTATGGAATGACCGGCGGACAGGCCAGTCCGACCACACTTCCCGGTATGCGTACAACGACCACAAGAAAAGGAAAGGAAGGGCCGCCAATGCGTGTCGCGGAGTTGGTGGCAACATTGGACGCGCCATATTATGTGGCAAGATGCAGTGTCCACAGTGCAAAATATATCCTGCAGTTTAAGAAGACTCTGAAATATGCGCTGACAGTACAGATGAAGTACGATGCGTATTCCTTTATCGAAGTACTTGCCAACTGTCCGACATCAAGCGGAATAAAACCAGAAGACAGCATGCGGTATATAGAAGAAACCGCAATGAAATATTTTCCTGTCAGAGAGTTTAAAAGAGAGGGCAGGCCGTCAGGGGAGGTGACTAGATAGTGGAGAGAAGCATATTTCTGGCAGGAAGCGGCGGACATGGAATTCAGATGGTAGGAAAAATGTTGGTACACGCAGTAAATACGGATAGTGAAAATGCGACATATTCACCCTGCTACGGTGTGGAAAAACGAGGGGGATTGTCCTCCTGCTATCTAGTGATCAGTGACAGCAGGATCGGAAATCCCAGAAAGAAGCAGAATGATCTGGCAGTACTGATGGATCAAAGAAGCTACGACCAATACAAAAACATGGTGAAGCCCGGCGGTATATTGGTGATCAACAGTACGATGGTCAAAGCATTAGATGAGGAAAAAGAGGCGGGGAACCGGATGGAGATTCCTTTGATGGAGGCTGCGCGGGAGATAGGGAATCCCAAAGTGATCAGTTCTGTCCTTCTGGGATTTCTTGCGGGAATACCGGGCCTGGTAAAGGAACCCTATAGCTTGAAGGAGCATATGCTGACGGCCTTATCGAAAAGGCCGGAACTTTTAGAACTGAATAAAAAGGCGTTTGAAAAGGGTCTGGAGCTTGCGCTTCTGAAGCAGACGCGGGTCTGAAAAGAAAGGACAAAAAATATGAATCTGGAGAAACTAATAAAACCAAAAGTAGCTGCAGTGATCGGAGCAAACGAAAGAGCGGGTTCATTCGGAAATTATTCAGCGGTAAATGCGCTGCAAAATGAAGGACGCATACAGATCTATTTTATTAATACGAAAACGCCTGTTGTCTTAGGAAAAAAGACATATCCAAATCTGAGCGCCCTCCCGGAGGTGCCGGATTGTATTCTGATCGCGACACCGGCAAAAACCTGCGCTCCTCTTCTGGAAGAGGCCGGGAAGCTGGGGGTCAAAGCGGCAATCATTGAGGCTGCCGGATTTAGTGAGGAGGGCACAGAGGAAGGAAAGCGGGCAGAAGAAGAACTCCGAGTGATCGCGGAAAAATATGATATGTCGGTAATGGGTCCAAACTGCATAGGACTGGTCAACAATATTGACAAGGTGAAATTATGGGGAATGGGCGGGACTGAATTTGATATGTCGGTCCGAAAGACGGGAGTAGCATATTTTGCGCAGTCAGGAACCATGTCTATTCATGCGGTCAGCTGTCCGTATATTGATGTATCTTATGTATTCAGCATGGGAAATTCCACGATGGTCATGATAGAGGACATTATGGAATACGTGCTGGAGGAGCCGGAAGTACGTATGCTTGCAATATATCTGGAAGGCGTGAGGGATGGGCGCAGGTTTATGGAGTGCTTAAAAAGGGCGGCCGAATTGGGGAAACCAGTCGTGATCCATGCGGCGGGAATGAGTCAGAAAGGGGCGGTGGCCGCGGCGTCTCATACAGGAAATCTGGCTTCCAGCCGGAGCGTTTATCAGGCAGTCTGTAATAAATATGGTGTCATACTGGTAGAAAGCATTGATGAATTTCTATGTGCCGTTAACGTGCTGTCCACATGGATCGACCGTATGCCGAAGGGGGCAAATATCAGCGCCGTCAATGGTTCCGGCGGAGAAAATGCCGTTTGTGCGGATCTCAGTGAATTGTATGGTGTGCCTTTGCCGGATTTTCACCCGGAGACAGTTAAAAAATTAAAAGAGATTTTGCCAGGATTTGCAAATCCGCGTAATCCGCTTGACATTACTGCAATAACGGATAGTGTCTATGATGTCATGATAAAGACATTGGAGACGATTGGAGACGATCCAAACGTGGATGCAGTGATATGCAGTATAGCAAGCTTTGCGGAACCGAATGCCAAAGACCGGGAGCAGGCAAAGATATTTGGAGAATCATTGAACGAGCGCTATGCCGCGCCGATGATCGAATATGCAAAGCGTCCGGGAAGCGTCCCGCTTATGGTGATTCCGATGACAGAAGACCGCCGGGATGCCGTATGGCGCGGCAGGCTTCGAGAAGCGGGAATCCCTATCCTGGCAAATAGTCTTGCGGGGTATAAGGTATTGGGGAAAGTCTGTAAATATTTAGAATACCGTAAGCGGGTCCATACGCTGGAAAATGCCGCTCCTCTTAAGCGGCATGGAGAAAGGATATTAAGCCTTTCGGAATACGCTTCCAAGATAGAACTTTCGGATGTCGGTCTGCCGATGCCGAAGCAGGCGGTAGTCAAAGATAAAGAGGAGCTTTTGAAGAAAGCCGCGGAAATGAAAAGACCGTTGGCGCTTAAAGTCTCATCGCCCGATATCTTACATAAAACAGAAGCCGGCGGTGTAAAGCTGAATATTTATTCGGATGAAGAGACAGATGCGGCATTTGACCAGATTCTTGCATCCTGCAGGGCCTACAGGCCGGATGCGAAGATTGAAGGAATCCTTGTGCAGGAACAGGCTCCGAAAGGAGTGGAGATGATGATCGGCATTACGTGCGATCGGCATTTCGGGCCAATGCTGCTGGCTGGTATGGGCGGAGTTTTTGTCGAAGTTTTCAAAGACGCAGCCATGTATCCATGTCCGTTAAGTAAACAAGAAGCAGAAGATATGCTGAGAAGTCTGAAAGCTTATAAACTGCTTAGAGGTTACCGGGGAAGCGAGCCATGTGATATAGACGCGCTGACAGATATCATGGTAAAGATTTCTCAATACGCAATGTCGCGCCGTGATGAACTGAAGGAACTGGATCTGAACCCGGTATTTGTGTATCCGGAAGGAAAGGGGGTAAGTATTGTGGATGCACTGGTTGTGAAGTATGGCGATTAGGAAAGGAGAAGAAGAGTGTTGGAGAAAAAAGAAGAAATCGCGGCAGAGGTAAAGCAAGAGGAAAAAGTATCTACGGATGTACATTATTCTCCGGTTAAAAAATTTCTTTTCGGCCTCGGGCTGGGCGGTTACAATTTAAGCTATTCCTATTGGATCAATAACTTTTTTACTATTTTTTGTACGGATACGTTGGGGATCGCGCCTGCAACATTGACAACATTGACGGCGACGGTACAGAGCTTTGACGCGATCAAGGATCCGATTGCGGGCGGACTTTTGGATCATGCGCGTACAAGATGGGGGCGCTATCGGCCATTTGTAATGCTTGGAGCCATTTTAACAGCATTTTCGATGTGCATGCTGTTTGGAGGAAGGGCAGACTGGAGTATGAATATGAAGGTCGGCTGGGTATGCTTTTGCTATATTCTGGCTGTTTTGGCTAATACGATGCATTTTCAGGCATATGGCTCTCTTCAGGGATGCCTCACCACAGACGCACAGGAAAGAGGCAGTATTTCCGTATGGCGTATGGTAGGTACCGGTATCGGAAATATCAGCGCGGGCTATATTGGAGTAAACCTGCTGATCCTGTTCAGCGGAGGAAGCACAAATTATACGACAGCAGGATATTTTTGGGCGGTTGCAGTCTGCGGCGCGCTTAGTATTATCGCGAATTTTGCGACCTTTATGAATTCCCGGGAGGTAGTTTCCATTTCGAAAGAAAAGAGTAAGCTCCCCTTGGGACAGTCTTTAAAATGTGTGATCTGCAACCCGCCGATGCTCTTTATCATTGCCGGCATGATCGTAAACGGCCTGATGAATTATGGGCGGCTGGCCGTACAGATGTATTTCTTTACTTATGTATGCGGAGACCCCAAGCTGGCGATCACAGTAGGGGTGCTTGGGGGATTTGGAACATTGAGCGGAGGCCCGATTTTCAAATTTATATATTCAAAGACAAAGAGCAAAGGAAAAGCAATGTCGATCATCTTCCTTTTGATGGCGGTCAATGAAGGACTCTTATATGCCTGTCCGGTCAGCCTGCACTGGGGGATCATTGCGTTGTCCAGTCTTGCCATGTCATGGTCAGGAGCATTGGGGACCGCGATGTATGCCGCAACAGGAGATGTTGCAGACTATGCCCAGCTGAAATTCGGGCTGCGCCTGGATGGATTGATCTCATCGACCTCTTCTTTCGCGATGAAAGTGGGACGTGTGATCGTGACAACCATGACGACAGGAATGCTGGCGGCTTCCGGATATGTGGCGAATGCGGAGCAGACACAGGAGGTGATTCAATGCATCAGGTTTAATGTGGCATTATTTCCAGCAATTATTTCTGCTGCAGGCGCGGCGGCTATGCTATTCTATTCTTTGGATGATAAGAGGCAGGCCGAGATTGTCGGGAAGCTGCGTGAACGCGGAGACATTGCATAAAAGTATATGAGTCAGTTTTAGGTTTAGAATGAAAAGGAGAAAAATTATGGCAAAAATAACAGATATTAAAGTACAGGAACTGAAAGGAATCGGACCTTATGTTGTAGCCGGCGGATATCCTCCGTTTTATTATCCAATGATGCTGATCCGTATTTTTGATGATGAGGGGAATGAAGGAAACTGTATGGGCTGGCTTCTTCACGCGCCTCATATAGACGAACATCTTGCAGGATGGAAAAAACAGCTGATCGGACAGGATCCGCACTATGTTGAAAAGTTCCAGCAGGCAAACAGCAGAAAAAGCGTACGTTATGAAATGCCTTATAACCACATTGATATTGCGCTCTGGGATCTGCTTGGAAAGGAGCATGGCGTACCGGTTTATAAACTTCTCGGGGCAGACCATGATGTCATGCCTGGATATGTGAGTACATTATGCTATGATACTCCGGAAGAGTATATTGAGATTGCAAAAGATTCATTTAAAAGGGGATATACGCTGTTTAAGATACATGGAACAGGAAGCGCGGAAAAGGATATAGAGATCATGCGGGCGTGCAGAGCGGAATTTCCGGACAAAAAGCTTGCGATTGACCCTGTAAATGTATATGACCGCTGTGAATCTATGAAGGTGGGACGCGTATGTGATGAACTGGATTTTGAATGGCTGGAATCCCCGATGGATGATTTCGATGTGGAAGGGCTGAAAATGCTGCGTCAGCAGATCCGGACTCCTCTGTATGTCGGAGAAACGATCGAACCGCCTCTTCGGCTGCTCCCGTCTTATTTGAGCAGCGGGGCGTTTGAAGCATTCCGGACACTGGGAGATTTTACAGGAGGCATTACCTCAATGCATAAGCAGGCAATACTATGCGAGGCTCACAGGGTTCAGTTCGAACCCCACAGCTATGGGCCTACACTGATCCAGGCCGCGCATTTCCACGTGATGCTGGCACACAACAACTGTAAATGGGTTGAGATGCCGCTGCCGCTGGATGACTGGCATATTTATATGAAAACCTGGCTGGAGTGCGACAAAAATGGTATGATGCATGCGCCGACCGCGCCGGGACTTGGATACGCGCTGGACGAGGAAATGATCGCGGACAATATTGTGCGTGAGTGGTAAAACGTTATATATGTGATTTCTCGGTGTAAGGAATATGGCGGATAGGAGAAGGATCTGCTATCGGAAGGAGGGTGCGGATATGGATAAAAACGAATCATTCTGGCAGGCAATGAAAAATGGCCTGCCTCTGGGAGCGGTATTTTTTGGAGCGCTGGTAGGACCCGTTATGGTGACGGGGTCCTACACAATGAATTATTTTCTGAAATATGGGATTAAAGGATGGCTGATCTGCCCGTTTTATGCATTATGCATTTTTATATGGTTTTACTGTGGATTCACGCATACAAGAATCACTGCGGAAAGTAATCCGGATAAAAATGTATACGACTACACGATGCTGGCAAAAGCTCTATATGGAAAATATACATTTATGGTGCCGCTGTATGACCTCTGGATTTTGCTGGCAATGGTTCTGACCGCGGCTTCTACAATTGCGACGGGCGGGATGCTGATCGCCAGCTTCCTGGGCAGTGCCTATGTAGTAGGCGCGGTTGTTATGGCTGCCCTGGTGACAGTTGTAGCGATCTTCGGCGCTGATATTGTAAGGAAGGCATCTACGGTCATGATGTTTGGCCTGATCGGTTTGATGATCCTTCTTCTGGTTATCACCTTTGTACATAAGGGAGGCGCGCTGCTGCGGTATTTATCCTCCGGCTGGGAACCGGAAGCGTGTCCGCCTTTGGCAGAAGGATTCTGGCGTATCTTTATTTTAACATGCGGATCTTCGTCCTGGGCTTTAGGCGTGGGGAGTCTGGCACAGAAATTAAAAACAAAAAAGGACTGTGTGGCCGGGGCATTTACGGCCGGTATAAGCGGGGCTCTTGCATTTCTTCTGATGTTTTTCATTGTCGCGGCGTGGTGCGATCAGGCAGCTGCGGTTGAATCAGGTACGCCTGTGCTGAATATCGCGACAGAGTGGCTGGCAGGAGAATTACCCTGGCTGCCGATCGCATATTATGGACTGATGATACTTGCGTTGGTATCAAGCGGAGCACCGGCTGTTTTTATTGCAACTCAGAGAATGAAAAAGATTTTTTCCGGCTTGGATTATGAACACAAAGATAAGCTGTACAGCATTATTTTTGGCACTGGATTCTGTGCGGTTGTGATCGTGCTTGCTATGACCGGATTAAATGCAATTGTTGGAAAGTATTTCCAATATCTGGGATATTACGGACAGATCTGCGGTATCATTCCAATGGTGATCATCTGGCCGATCCTTCGGAAAAAAGGAATCAGACCAGTTATCAAAGAAAAATAGCGGGAGGAGTACTGGTGGAAAGAGAATATAATTATTTGTTCGCCCCTGGAAAGATCGGCAGGCTTACTGTGAAGAACCGGATTGCCATGACAGCAGCTATGACAGGCTATCCAGGATTAAACGGCGAAGTAACGGATCGGATTATCAGATATTATGAGGAGCGGGCCAAAGGCGGGGCAGGGATCATATTTACGGAGGCAGGAGTGGTAGATGATATCTGTGGGATTGCGCGCTATAACCAGCTGCACTACACACCACGCTGTATCAATGGACTGGAGCGGCTCTGTCTTGCGCTCAGAAAATATGGAACCAGGGTTTTTGCCCAGCTATGGCATGGAGGTGGGATATGCAGCCCGGAGGTATGCGGGTGTCAGACGGTTTCTTCTTCGGATGTGGCATCAATTCCGGGAAATATTCCAAGGCCGCTTACAAAGGAAGAAATCAAGAAGCTGGTAAAAAAGTATGCTGTGTCAGCAAAGACCTGCCAGCTGGCAGGTTTTGACGGTATTGAGATCCATGCAGCCCACGGGTATCTGATCGCACAGTTTTTAAGCCCGTATTTTAACCATAGAACGGATGAATACGGAGGCGCGTTTGAAAATAGAGTGAGGCTGCTGGATGAGATTCTGCGAGCGGTAAGGGAAGAAACCGGGCCGGGATATCCGATCTCCGTGCGTATCAGTGCGGATGAAATGGGACAGGAGTTGTGCGCCGCGCATATGACCCTGGAAGATGGTGTGCGCCTGGCAAAATATCTGGATGAGTCAGGACTTGTGGATATCATCAATATATCGAATGGAAATAAATTTACGCCGAACGCGAATTGCGATCCA
Organism: Lachnospiraceae bacterium M18-1; assembly: GCA_000403295.2. Taxonomy (GTDB): domain Bacteria; phylum Bacillota; class Clostridia; order Lachnospirales; family Lachnospiraceae; genus Schaedlerella. Next base: position 419,137 of record KE159612.1, read on the forward strand.
TATTTTTACGAAGGCGGCTGGAAGGAGCCGATCGCGCTTGCGGTTAATAAGGCAGTGAAGCTTCCTACGATTGCTACAAACACCATCAAGCATCCGGAAGAGGCAGAGAGACAGCTTGCGAAGGGGATCAGTGATTTTGTGGGCGTCTTAAGGGGACACCTTGCGGATCCGGAATTTGTAGGGAAAGCAGCGCAGGGCAGAGAAGATGAGATACGGGGCTGCATTGGCTGCCTTTACTGCCGCGACCCCAGAGGTTCGGGTCAGATGGGGATGCGTTGCGCGTTAAACCCAAGGCTGGGGCTTGAAGTGGATTATCCTTTGCGTTCCAAAGATGGAAACGGAAGAAAGACAGCGGTAGTTGGCGGCGGCCCCGGCGGTATGGAAGCCGCCCGTGTGCTTGCAGAACGGGGATTCCAGGTCACGCTTTTTGAAAAAGAGGGAATACTTGGCGGAACAATGAATCTGGCCGCAAAACCGGACCATAAAGAGAAGATAGCGCGTTTGATCCGTTCCATGGAAGTACAGTGCAGAAAGGCGGGGGTTGATATCCGGCTGAATACGGAAGCAACACCGGAATTGTTGAAAGAGATGGCGTTTGAAGCTGTTTTTGCGGCATCCGGGGCTGTTCCGGTCATTCCTGCATTTGAAGGGGTTGAGCTTCCTCATGTCTATACTGCGGAAAAAGTACTGCGCGAGGACAGGACATTTGAAAATAAAAAGGTTGCGGTCATTGGTTCCGGTCTGACCGGAATGGAGACAGCAGAAATCCTGGCAAAGCGGGGAAGCAGGATCACAATGGTAGAAATGCTTTCGGACATCGGGCCTGGTCTGCTGAAAGAGATACTTGATGAAGAAAAGAAAAAGCTGTTTCAGTATTGCCCGGATGTCTACACCAGGCATCAGCTCGTGAAAATCCTGGAAAATGGGATTGAAGTAAGGAATCTGGAGAATAATGAGAGTTTTGTCATAGAAACGGATATCGTTGTTTTGGCATTGGGTGTGCGTCCGCGTCCGGATTTTGTCGAAAGCTTTAAGGAAGCAGCGCCGCAGGTATTTGCGGTAGGTGACGCGGAACATGGCGGCAGGATTGGCGACGCGATCCGAAGCGGGTATAGTCAGGCTTATGCATATACTCCAATCTAACATCAGTATGTGTATACTGCGCGCCAGATAAATCTGCCGTTAGTATGATATGTGGGAGAGGAATCAGGATATGTCATTATTTATTGTGAATTGTGCAAAAGGTTGGGATCTGGAGACAAAAGAAAAGATCCGAAGTGATATTACAAAAAAGATGGGAGCCCTTGCTCGTGTTTCCGACAAACTCATGGCGGTGCTGTTTCACGAATACGAAGCGGAGAACATGTCTCCAAACCATGGATGCTTCGTGATCGTGTATATGAGCGAAGGAAGAACGGATGAGTTTAAAGATGAACTGGTTGCTGTCGTTACAGATGCCATTACAGAGCATACAGACTTTGATGATGGAAAAGTAGCTGTTATGATTCATGATGTATTGAAAGGAAACATGGCAGCCAGAAGGAAGATTGTCAACAGGGCAGGTCCGGTAGCACAGTTGATCAACGACGGAGAACTGGATCTGGAGGAGCTGTAAAAATATTCCGGCCAATCGCATTCAGCATAAATTCTTTGTATACCTTTTCTGTAGACCGGTACGTCGTCGGGTAAAAATTACAGTTCACGGCCTAACCGGCCGCGAACTGTAACGCATCCAGCCCATTGAAAAGTCACCTGACGGCGAGGGGCTGGATGCACGTCCCATCACTGAATTGGCCGGACGCCGATTGTAAAATGCCTCCATATCCGGTTTTTTATGGCCGAATATTCATAGCTCAATCTTCTTTTTAAACATGATATAATAACAATTCAGTTCAAAATCACTGCAGATCCGCTTATTTTCCGGCAGACGTTTCAATAGATTTTCTTTCACTGCCGGATTACGCAGCTCTCTGCGCAGTTCCATATGGATCCCATTCACATCGAGAAATGCTTTGACCTCTCTGACAGCCGCGTCCAGCTTTCTCTTTTCTACCAGAAAATCCATATCATAACGTGACTGCGCTTCCCATTCACCCAGCATTTCCGAATGGTCATCCACCCACTCCGTAACAGTGAGGTTCGCTTCATTGTCAGATATCATTTTTACCAGCTTTGATATCCTGTGCGTATTCGGAACCGTTACTCCCACACATTCCAAAGCTCCTTTCAGCACTTTTTCAACAGCCTGCTGCAGATGATACGCGGCATTATTCAGGATCATTTCATCATTGTATGGATTCTTCCAGATCATCACCGCCGTTTCGTAATCTGCCTTTGCACTTCGGAACAGCCTGATATCACACATCTTTTTCACCTCTCCAACAGCGGCAGGCCCGTCTCTTGTATTTTCTGATATAGCTTATTGTCCGGCCGCAGATTCGTAATAATATCTAATTCGCAATCTATGTCCGGAATCGATGCCAGTTTTTTCTCCGGATCATATTTTTCAATATAAATATCTATATCGCTGGTACTGCTGCATCGAAATTCCAGAGAGCTTCCAAATAATACCGCCCGGCGGATATTCTGATCCCCCGCAATTCCATGGAGCAGCTTTTCTACCCTTCGCTGCATCAACGGATGCACACGATTTGCATTTTTAAATGAAATCCCCTTCATAGCGGGGAAATCCCACATATTTGCAGTGCCTGCTGCTTCCATACGATCAGCCCCTTTCATGTTTCCATGATATAGTAAAAAAGCAGCGGCGTCAAGATTCCCTGCAAATGGAAATGCTCCGGAATAGCATCCACTATTGCTTTTTTCATGGCTATATGGGCGTTATATGAGTTGTCAGAAGTGAATAGATATGGTAGAATCTATTACGGAGTGATCGTGTTACAAGGTGGAAAGCCTCCCTACACTTGAAAAAGAGGGGAGGTGATGCATATGAGTACATATGAAGTTTTAACCCTGCTATTTCTGGGTGGTACGTTCCTTATTGCATTGCCTGCCTGCATAGATAGGAACAACAAGCGAAAATAAATAAGCCTACCTTGTACTTTGCCGAGAACAGGTAGGCTTTAGCCATTCTGGGAGGTAAACCACTTTGTGGGCGATTGCTCCTTTTGCATATATGATTATAACATTGTTTCATTCACTTGTAAATAATTAGATCAATAGGTTCAATGGTTCATGGTTACAATTCACGACCTGTTATGAATTGTAACGCATCCAGTCCATCGAAAAGTTGCCTGATGGCAAGGCATCCGGCCAGTTACTCCTTCCTCTTATACCCGTCCGGCGAGATTCCTTCATATCTCTTAAACACCTTGGAAAAATACGTGCAATTTTCAAACCCAAGCACCTCGGACACTTCATACACCAGCTTCCCCTCATCCAGCATCTGTTTCGCCAGATCCACCTTCTTTTGGTTCACATATTCTATAAAATTAACGCCCATCTCCTTTTTAAAAACCGTACTCAAGTAGGCATTGGATACCCCAATCTCCTCCGCGGCCTCGGAAAGATGGATCTGTGCTGTCAGATGGCGGTCGATATAGGAAAAGATACTTTTTAAAAGATCAGATTGGCTGCATTTGTACGCCACAAAAAAATGGCTGTAAAAAATGTTCTGGAATTCCAGGAACCAGATCTCGATCAGGTCCAGGCTGTTCATCATCATCAGATTCTGATAGTGGCAGTTATCGTCCCAGACCCAGACCTCTTCGATGGTCCCGTTCAGTTTCTGGGCGGTCATGGAGTAGATTCCCAGCATATCCATGAAGATTCGGCGCAGCACATTGATATGGGTATAGGGGTCGGTCCGGATCACCGACAGGATCTGCCGAATCATGTCCGCGGAGTCCTTTCCCGAAAAAATCTCCACAGATTCCCGGAGTCCGGCCAGTAGCTGATGAGTCCCTTTTGGGCTATGCTCCCGGAGCACAATTTTTTCCGGGAAATAATGAATCTCCTGTTCTGCGTCGTAGTAGCGGATGACGGAAATCTGCTCGGCCAGGATGATCGCGCGGTTTACTGCCTCCGCATCTGCAATCACCGTTTCATGGATGCCGAAATAAACCCTTCCGCAAAGCCTGTCCGTAAGCTCCTGATGAAAATTAGAAAAAAATTCTTTGGAAAAATGGCGTTCAAAAAGAAAACAGCAGAACTGCGGGCTGCGGATGACCTGTATGTATTCCGCAGAATGCTCCGTGAGCCATTTTTTCGCAGCCTCGGTCGCGGCATAAGCAGAATGATCTGTGGACCACTTCTTTGCGGCTGCGGCCGAAACGGAATGATCTTCAGACCATCCTTTTCTCGTTACAGCTGATCACGATGACCTTACAGTCTATTCCTTCCTCTTTCAGATGCCGCAGGATCTGCAGTCCATCGATTTTGGGAATGTTCAGATCCAGGAGAATGATGTCCGGACGGTGCTTACGGATCAGCTCCAGTGCCGCCTCCCCGTCCGCTGCATCCGGAAGAAGGGAGAAACCATGTTTTTCCCACTGAATAAGCTGGTGCAGGCCAATCCTGGCTAATATTTCATCTTCAACGATCAATACACGATACATTTGCGTGTCCTTTCGGTATACGGATCCAGATTTCAAAACCAGTCAGGACTTTTTCATTGAATATCAGCCCATAAGATTCTCCGTAAAGCATTTTTAATCTTGAATTTACGTTGTAAAGGCCAATTCCTGTAAAAGCACTCTTATTCTCATTCGGTTTTTTCAAAAGCTGGTCCATTTTTTCTTTATCTGCGGATTCACCATTGTCAAATACGGAAATGACAAAATCATTGGGATATTCCACTGCGGACACAATGATCTGTCCGGCTTTCATATCCTTGACACCATGGAGAATAGCATTTTCAACGATAGGCTGCATGGTAAATGCCGGAATTTCATATAGATATAATTCCGTGGGAATGGTATTGTAAAAATGAAAAGAATCCCCAAACCGTATCTGCATGATATCTACATACGCCTGCAGGAGGATGGTTTCCTGGCCCACCGTGGTCATGCCGTTTTTGCTGCGGTACACGGCTTGGAGGATGGCACCCAGGGATTCCAGCGCCCGTGCGGTCTTGGTGCCCTCTTCTTTCTGAGCCATAATCTGAATGGAATGCACGGTATTAAAGATAAAGTGCGGGGAAATCTGCGACATCAGCATTTCATAATGTGCCTTTTCCTTCAGTTCGCTTTCCAGCTTCACCTTTTTGATCAGCTCCTCAATCCGTTCTCCGGCTTCGTTATAGCTGGCAATCAGACTGATCACTACAGCCGATGACCGATCAATTCTTCGGCAGAAGTCAGCTTGCTTAGCGGATAGAGCAGTCCCATGGCCGCCAGGTCAATGGCATGTCCGGAGTTGTCCATGGTCACGATATCCGCGCCACCGCCGGCCAGTGCGGCAGTCTGGAAGGACTCCTTGATATCCTGCTGGGAGGCGCCCTGCAAAGTAATCTTGACCTCTGGATGTTCCTCTTCGTACTGCCGGATCACTTTTGTAAATTCTGCTCCCAGATCCGTCGATTCATCTACCCAGTCATTTCCCATGAGAAGGGTAAGCTCCGTGCTTTCGGAACCGGATTCCTGCTGCGGTTCCTGTTCCTGTCCCGTGCTCTCCCCCGTGTTTTCCGTATCACTGCCGGAACCTCCGCAGGCGGTTGCTGTAAGCACCATGGATGCGGCTAATAATAAAGCGGTTATTTTTTTCTTTTTCATATTTGTATCCGTCCCTTTCGTATTTTTGTTCAGGTCTTGCCGGCTGTTCCTTAATATCTGTATTAAACCATATCAAGGCTGTATTTAAAATAAAGATATTTTTTGGGTTTCCGGAAAAAAATCAAAAAATAGGTGGAAAGATTTCTGCAGGAGCCTGTCTCTATTATTTTTAACTGATTTTTTCGATTTATATAAATTTTGTTCATGATTCAATGGAAACTCTGCTTTTTTTACTGAAAAAAAGAGAAAAACCTGCAAAATTTTTTTATTCCCGTTTGCCGGGGGATGCCCTACAATTTTTGTAACTATTTAGAACAGCAGATGATTTTTAGGAACTGTGCTGCTCTGAAGAGCTGACAACTTTTCCGCCTGTACGGTGCTAATCCGAAGTCGCATTTTCATTGCAATAAATTGCATAAAAATGTGTCTTCGGATTGCAACCGTACAGGTGGCAACTTTTTAAGCAAAAACGAAGGAGGAAGGAATCAATGAAAAAATTGAATGTAGCCCTGGCAGGATTGAGCTTCGGCCTGGAGTTTGCCGCGATCTACTGCAAACATCCGGATGTGGACAAAGTGTATCTTGTAGACAAAAATGAAAAGCTTCTGCGTATCGCGATGGAACGCTACAGCATCCCGAAGGAGCGGTGCCATACGGACCTGCAGGAGATTCTGGATAATCCGGAGATCGATGCCGTGCATCTAGTCACGCCGCCGGCCACCCACGCGCCTTTTTCTGTCCGCGTATTGAATGCGGGAAAGCACTGCGGCTGTACCATTCCCATGGGAATGAGCATCCAGGAGCTGAATGATGTGATCCATGCCCGGAAACAGTCTGGAAAAAACTACATGTTTATGGAGACTACAATCTTCCAGCGGGAATTTCTCTATATGAAGGAACTCTATGAGAAAGGGGAACTGGGAAGGCTTCAATACATGACCTGCGCCCACTATCAGGATATGGAAGGGTGGCCGGAATACTGGAAAGGCTTTCCGCCGCTCATGCATCCCACCCATGCGGTGGCGCCCTGCCTGATGCTGGCGGGACATCTGCCGGATCGCGTCTATGCAAGAGGCTCAGGAAAGGTCAGAAAGGAACTGGAGGAGCAGTACGGATGTCCATACGCGTTTGAAGCGGCATTTATTTCGCTCAAGGACAGTGATGTGACGATTGAGATGGAGCGTTTCCTATACGGCGTGGCCCGCAGCTATTCTGAGTGTTTCCGTATATATGGGGAAAATAAAAGTTTCGAGTGGCAGCAGCTGGCGAAGGAAGACCCGGTGCTCTATACCAGGACGGGCGCCCTGCAGAAGGTGGATATCCTGACCGATGAAAATGAGGAATCCAGCCGGGGCGGCGAGATCAAAGAGGAACGGATCAAGATTCCGGATTATGCGCACCTCCTGCCGGAAGAGATCGCGGCATTCACCCAAAATACGGTTTATAATAATGAAAATACGCATCTTTCCTTTACGCAGGGAGGCGGACACGGCGGTTCCCATCCCCATCTGGTCCATGAGTTCATCCGTTCCATCCTGGAGGAAAGGACTCCGGTCATGGACGACATCATGGGAGCCTACTGGACAGGTACTGGTATCTGCGCCCACGAATCGGCCATGCAGGACGGAAAGGTGATATCCATTCCGGCTTTTGAAAAAGTAGAATAACGCGGCAGGTGGGAAGACAGTAAAAATGGTTACAGTTCACGGCCCAACCGGCCGCGAACTGTAACGCATCCAGCCCATTGAAAAGTCGCCTGACGGCGAGGGGCTGGATGCCTTGCAACAGGGTGCAAGGCACAGTGAACAGTAACTAAAAATGGCATTAGAAGATATTTTTTGCAACAGCTCCGTTGTTTTTTCCTGCTATGACTGCTATAATAAAAAACATGGTGAAGTTTCGCTGCTGATGCCCCGCAGGGCACATGGCAGCAGAAAGGCGGAAAAAATGAACGTAAGAGAGATGCGAAACGATGTATTGGGCCCCCGTGTAGTCAAAGCGCTGGAGTCCCGCAATATGGAAGCTTATTATGTGAAGACAAAGGAAGAGGCCCTGGCAAAAGCTCTGGAGCTGATTCCGGAGGGCAGCTCTGTCAGCTGGGGCGGCAGCATGTCCGTGCAGGAGATCGGACTTTTGGATGCGGTCCGCGCAGGCAATTATGAGGTTCTGGACCGGGGGACGAAGGAGACACGCCCGGAGCAGGAAGAAGTCATGCACCAGGCGCTGAACTGCGATGTGTACCTGGGCAGTACCAATGCGCTCAGCGAGGACGGGATACTGGTGAATATCGATGGAAATGCCAACCGGGTGGCGGCTTATTCCTACGGCCCGAAAACGGTCCTGCTGATCGTGGGCATGAATAAGGTGGTTAAGACCGAAGCCGATGCCATGAGCCGTGCGAAACATGAAGCGGCGCCCATCAATGCGCAGCGGTTCGGGATCCAGACTCCCTGCGTGAAGAATGGAACCTGCGCAGACTGCAAGTCTCCAGACTGCATCTGCTGTCAGATCCTGATCACCAGGTTTTCCAGGGTGCCGAAACGGACGAAAGTCATTCTGGCAGATGAAGATCTTGGATTTTAAAAGTTACCAGTTGTACGGTTGCTAATCCGAAGTCGCATTTTCATTGCAAATTGTGTAAAAATGTGACTTCGGATTGCAACCGTACAGCTGGAAAAGTTTCCGAAACCGCAGCAGACGGGTCTGAGGTATATCAGTACTAGAAATCAAGAAAGGCAGGCTGTGCAGGCAGAACGATGGAGAACAAGAATCTGAAAGGAAAGAAGGCGTCTGCATCCAGTGGAGGGGCCGCGAAAAAAACGACGAAGAAGGCTGGCAGTAAAAAGACTGCCGGGAAGAAAACATCAAAAAAGGCGGCCCGGAAGGCGGAAAAGCAGGAAGGAAAAAAGGGCGGCCTGCTTACGAATCTGATCATGCTTTTTGCATTCGGCATCCTGGCCGTTTCTATCTATCAGATCGTGATGATGGTCCTGCCTTACTATCAAGGCGGACAGGAGTATGATAAGGTCAAGGAGCTGGCAGTTACAGAACCCAAGCCGGAGGAAGATGGGGAGGGCGAAAAGCCGGGGGACGGATTTCAGGTGGACTTTGAGGCGCTTCTTGCAGAGAATCCTGACACAGTCGCCTGGATCCGTCTGGAGGAACCGGCCGTCATCAGCTATCCGGTTGTCAAGAGCCAGGACAATGAAGAATATCTGACCAAGACATTTTCTGCGAATGATAACAAACTGGGCGCGATCTTTCTGGATAAACGGAGCAGTTCCTCATTTTCAGACAGAAATTCCTTTATTTACGGACACAACCTGAAGGTGGGAGGCGAGATGTTTTCCCAGCTCAACGCATACGCGGATGAGGAGTTCTGTAAGCAGCATCCATATTTTTATATTTACACGCCGGACGGCATGACAAAGGTCTATCAGGTGTTTTCGGCGGGCGTGGTAAATGCGATGGCAGATAATTATAATCTGGATTATGATACAGATGAGGAGTTCATGGATTATCTGGAGCTGTGCAGAAGTTCGTCTAATTATCAGGTGGAGACGGACCTGCATGCAGGGTCCCGGATCGTGAGCCTGTCCACCTGTACCAATGTGCTGGAGGATGAGCGGTTTCTGCTTCAGGGCGTGCTGATCGAGGAATACTGACTTAGATCATAGGAGGGAGCATTATGGCGGATCGTTTTGCGGTAGGGGACATCATCCGGCTGAAAAAGCAGCATCCATGCGGAAATTTTGAGTGGGAAGTGCTCCGGGTGGGGGCGGATTTCCGCCTGAAGTGCTGCGGATGCGGCCATCAGGTGATGGTGCCCAGGAAATTGGTGGAAAAAAATACAAAGGAAATTCGCAAAAAGGCTTGAATCATAAAAAGTCTTGTGCTATGATAAACACCTGTGTGACATACACAATGAACTACAGCTGTTTGGGTACGGCAGATGATTGAATCGTCGATCGCTTTGAACAGCAGATCAGATTTTTGCAGATCTGACAGAGAATTTTTTCCTTGCTCCCGGGCAGGCGGGGGCCAGAGACCAGAAGGAGGTGCAGGACACATGAACAAGTATGAGTTAGCCGTTGTTGTCAGCGCAAAGCTCGAAGATGATGCAAGAGCAGAAGTAGTGGAGAAGGTAAAAGCATTGATCACCCGTTTCGGCGGCAATGTAACAGACGTTGACGAATGGGGCAAGAGAAGATTTGCTTATGAGATTCAGAAGATGAAAGAAGGATTCTACTATTTCGTACACTTCGAGTCTGACGCGGCTGTTCCGGGTGAAGTGGAACAGCGTATCCGTATCATGGATAACGTGCTCAGATATTTATGCGTGAAGCAAGAGGCATAAAAGAAAGAGGTATATATGAATAAAGTAGTTTTGGTGGGTCGCCTGACAAGGGACCCCGAAGTCAGATATTCACAGGGTGACAGCGCAACTGCAGTAGCAAGATATACGATCGCTGTAGACCGCAGGTTCAAGAGGGACAACGAACCCACTGCAGATTTTATTCCCTGCGTGATCTTCGGACGTTCCGCTGAGTTTGCGGAGAAGTATTTCCGCCAGGGTATGCGGGTAGCCATATCCGGACGTATCCAGACCGGAAGCTACACGAATAAGGACGGCGTGAAGGTGTACACGACGGAAGTGATCGTAGAGGATCAGGAATTTGCAGAGAGTAAGTCTGAGTTTGAAGCGAACCGCGGTTCCTATCAGCAGAACTCTTATCAGCAGCAGAATAACTACCAGCAGCCGGTGCCTTCGCCGGGAGCAGATGTGGGTGATGGCTTCATGAACATCCCGGACGGGATAGATGAGGAACTGCCGTTTAGTTAAATTTACCGAATGGGTATGATCCTGCGGAGCCCGGCAGGGCAGGCAGATCTGCCTGGTAATGATAATAGACGTTCCTAACCGGATCCGTATGGGATTCCATGCGGAGGATATAAATTCAGGAGGTAAAGGAAGATGGCTTACGAAAAGGGAAGCAGACCGGAAGGCGGCTTCAAGAGAAGAGGCCCTGTACGCAGAAGAAAAAAAGTATGCGTATTCTGCGGAAAAGAAAATAACGAGATTGATTACAAAGACGTGGCAAAGCTGAAGAAGTATATCTCTGAGAGAGGGAAGATCCTTCCCAGAAGAATCACAGGCAACTGTGCAAAGCATCAGAGAGCGCTTACCGTAGCGATCAAGAGAGCAAGACACATCGCTCTGATGCCGTATGTTCAGGACTAATTAAAAAGACATGTAAAAGGGCTGCCGCACCGGGGAACAGAAGATTCCGGGTGCGGCAGTTTTTCGGTGGCCGGCGGATAAAAGTGCGGACCGTCCTGCTGCAGCTCACCCCGGGTATGCACTGCGGTGTGTTGCCGCAGAACGGTACAGTCCTGATATTTTCCCAATGATTGTGTTACCTCCTGGTGCAGATTCAGATTATAGTGGATTAATTTCAAAAAAGGTGTTATACTAGACATGTTAGTGACTGGAATCGTCCGAGGAGTTGGAGAGGGAAAATCATGAAAAAGAAAGATGTGCGTTTGAAAGGACAGCTAAAGATGTATATGCGATGGCCGCTCATCATGACGGTGCTCTTGATCGCAATGAACATCTGGATGTATCGGATTGACAGGCAGGCTGCCGGGATGATGTCTGTGTTCGTTATCATCTATGCTGTGATTGTCGGTATCCTGTATTTTCATAATCGGTCATTGATCCTTGCTGATATGATCCAGTTCTCGACCCAGTATAAAGGGATACAGAATACTCTCCTGCGGGAGCTTGCCATTCCTTATGCCATTCTGATGGAGGACGGCCGGATCGTATGGAAAAACGACCGGTTTGCGGAGGAATTTTGCGGCAGGCGGTCGGAAAGGTATCTGAATAAGCTGGTTCCTGAGATCAGCCGAAGCGTATTCCCCGGGGATGAGGAGAATGTGGAACTGGAGATCCAGCATAACGGACGGGATTATCAGGTCCATCTCAGCAAAGTTTCCATGGAAGGCTTCAGTGAGACAGAGGATGTGCTGCACATCCCCAGGGAAAAGGAATTTTTTATCGTCATCTATATGACGGATGTGACAGAATTGAATGCTAATTTGCGGGAGATTGACAACCAGCGAATGATCGCCGGCCTGATCTATATCGACAATTATGATGAGATCATGGACAGCGTGGAAGAGGTGCGCCAGTCCCTTCTGGTGGCGCTGATCGACCGCAAGATCAACAAATATATCAATGATGCCGACGGACTTGTGAAGAAAATGGAAAAGGACAAGTATTTTATCGTCATCAAGAAAGAAGCTTATCAGAAGTTTGAAGCAGACCGTTTTTCACTGCTGGAGGACGTCAAGCAGGTGAACATCGGCAATGCACGTTCAGCCACGCTGAGTATCGGACTGGGCGTCAATACATCGACCTATGCGCAGAGTTATGATTATGCACGCATGGCGATCGATCTGGCACTGGCCAGGGGCGGCGACCAGGCAGTCGTGAAGGACTGCCACGGCCTGAAGTATTACGGCGGAAAAAAGGAGCAGACCTCCAAGAATACGCGGGTCAAGGCCCGGGTCAAGGCAGAGGCGCTGCGGGAGTTTATCGTTGCCAAGGACCAGATTTTTGTCATGGGACACCGTCTGGCGGACGCGGACAGCCTGGGGGCCTGCATGGGGATCTACCGCGCGGCGAAGGAGCTGGGCAAGAAGGCCCATGTAGTGCTGGACGAGGTTTCCAATTCCATCCGGCCGCTGTATGATGAGATTCTGGACAGTTCTGCTTATGAAAGCGATATTTTCCTGACACCGGACAGGGCTCTGGACAGGATCAATGAAAATTCCATGGTGGTCGTGGTCGACACCAACAAGCCGCCCATGACGGAGTGCCCCGAACTGCTGAAGCAGTCTAAGACCATTGCCGTACTGGACCACCACAGGCAGGGCAGCATGGTCATCGAGAATGCGGTGCTCTCCTATGTAGAGCCGTATTCTTCATCTACCTGTGAAATGGTAGCGGAGGTGCTGCAGTATATCGTCGACGACCTGCGGATTCCGTCGGTGGAGGCGGACTGCCTGTACGCCGGGATCATGATCGATACCCGGAACTTCATGAACCGGACCGGGGTAAGGACCTTTGAGGCGGCGGCATTTTTGAGAAGGTGCGGCGCAGATATCACGCGTGTGAGAAAGATGTTCCGGGATGATATGGAGTCCTACCGGGCCAAGGCGGAGACCGTTCGGATGGCCGAGGTTTACCGCAGTGAGTATGCCATTGCGGAGTGTCCGGGCGATATCGACAGTCCTACCGTACTGGGGGCGCAGGCGGCCAATGAACTGCTGGATATCAGCGGCATCAAGGCATCCTTTGTACTTACAATATATAATGGAAGAATTTTCCTCAGCGCCCGTTCCATCGACGAGGTCAATGTTCAGATCATTGCCGAAAAGCTGGGCGGAGGCGGACATATCAATGCGGCAGGCGTGCAGTTTGACCATACGGATGTAAAGGAAGCAATCCATAGATTAAAAGAAACGATCGACCAGATGATAGAGGCCGGAGACATCTGACAGCAGGATCAAGGTATCTGTATTATGCAGTGACACGGATCAGGCCGGAGTTTCCGCGTCGAAACAGACAGAGGGAAAGAATAAAGGAGTTTTATCTATGAAAGTAATTTTATTACAGGATGTAAAGTCCCTTGGAAAAGAGGGCGAAATTGTAAACGTAAATGACGGATATGCGCGGAATTTTATCATTCCGAAGAAGCTGGGTGTGGAAGCGAACAGCAAAAACATGAATGACCTGAAGCTGAAAAAAAGCAATGAGGAAAAGATTGCCAGGGAGAACAAAGAGGCTGCTGCGAAACTGGCCGAAGAACTAAAAGCCGGGCAGGTTGAACTCAGGATCAAGGTGGGCGAGGGCGGAAAGGCATTTGGCTCCGTATCCGCAAAGGAGATCGCCGCTGCGGTAAAAGACCAGATGGGCCTGGATGTGGATAAAAAGAAGATCCAGCTTAAGGAAACGCTGAAAACCCTGGGAACGCATCTGGTTCCGGTAAAGCTGCATCCGGAAGTGACTGCGGAATTGAAGGTGGAGATCGGGGAAGAGGCATAGGATTGGGCATGAGCGAAAATGTACGGCACAGGGCGGAAAGGCAGTCCGCACAGTACCCGCAGAAGCACCCGCCGGATGCTGAACAGATATGGATGATGAGGAGCAAAGACAAATGGAAGAGGCGGTAATTAAACGGATCCTGCCTCATAGCACGGAAGCAGAAGAAGCGGTGATCGCTTCGATGCTGATGAATAAGGATGCCATTTTGGAGACAACGGAGATTCTCACAGGGGAGGATTTCTATCAGACTGCATATGGCATCCTCTTTGATGCTATGGCAGAATTATTTCATATGGGAAGACCTGTGGATCTGATCACGCTGCAGGAATATCTGAAAGAGAAGAATGTCCCGCCGGAGATCAGCAGCCTGGAATTTGTCAAGGATATCCTGGCAGGCTTCCAGACCTCGGCAAATGCAAAATATTATGCGCAGATCATCAAAGAAAAAGCGACCCTGCGCAGGCTGATCAAGCTCAACGAAGAGATTGCCAATACCTGTTATTTGGAGAACCGTCCCCTGGAGGAAATACTGGAAATGACGGAGAAGCGGGTCTTTGAACTGGTGGAACGGGGCAATTTCCAGGACTTTGTGCCTATCAAGCAGGTGGTCCTAAATGCCCTGGAGGTCATTGAGAGGGCATCCAAGACGAGAGGAACCGTAACCGGCATACCTACCGGCTTTATCGATCTGGATTATAAGCTTTCGGGCCTGCAGCGGTCGGACCTGATCCTGATCGCGGCCAGACCGTCTATGGGAAAGACGGCATTTGTGCTGAATATCGCACAGCATGTGGCGTTTCGGCAGAACCTTTCGGTAGCTGTATTCAGTCTGGAAATGTCCAAGGAGCAGCTGGTGAATCGTCTGTTTTCCCTGGAATCCCATGTGGACGCTCAGCTCTTGCGTACCGGGAACCTGAAGGACACGGATTGGGAAAAGCTGATCGAGGGCGCCGGGATCATCGGAAAGTCCAGGCTGATCATTGACGACACCTCCGGAATCTCTATTGCCGAGATGCGCTCAAAATGCCGGAAGTTCAAGCTGGAGCAGAATCTGGATCTGATCATCATCGACTACCTGCAGCTGATGAGCGGGAGCAGCAAGAGAAGCAACGAGAGCCGTCAGCAGGAGATATCAGAGATTTCGCGTTCCTTAAAAGGACTGGCGAGGGAGCTGAATGTGCCTGTCATTGCGCTGTCTCAGCTGAGCCGTGCGGTGGAATCCCGGAATGATAAGCGGCCCATGCTTTCCGACCTGCGTGAGTCAGGAGCCATCGAGCAGGATGCGGACGTGTGTATGTTTATTTACAGGGACGATTATTACAATCACGATTCGGAAGATAAGAACATTGCAGAGATCATCATTGCCAAGCAGAGGAACGGCCCCATCGGGACCGTTCGGCTGGCATGGATGCCGCAGTACACACGATTTGGAAATGAACTGCGTCAGCCGGAGTAGATGCTGAGGCGCATACGCCAGACAGATCTGACCGGCACGATTCCCGTCATTTACTGCTGGCTACATCTGCGTGGATGCGGATCAGATACGCTCCGAAATATCCTGCCCGTTTTAAAATATGTCTGGCAGGGCAGGATACAGGAGGGTTATGTAAGCAGTTTCTTCAATTTTCCGAGCGGGGTTTCCCTTGCGGCTTCCCGCCGCCCTGCCTGCTGCTGGCGTATGAGTACGTCCAGTTTGCGGTAATGCTCTTCTTCCCGGCGTTCATTTGCCTGAAAGAGAAAATCCATTTCACGGATGACATCAGAAGTTACTTTGCGGCTGATGTCTTTTTTTAGTATTTCGTTGTTTGCAGAGACTACATCGGTCAGTACGTCTCCGATCAGGGAGCGCACCTGTTCCAGCTGTGTGACCTGAATCACATCGGCCTCCGGAGCTGACGGACGGGCCGAAGCCAGGGAAGCAGATTCCTGCATATCGTCCGCCTCGCATTCCGTCATGCTGTCTTGCATATCACCTGATCTGCTGTTCCGCACTCCATCCAATTTGCCGTCTGCTCTGCTGTCCTGTATTTCAGCCGATGTGCCGTCTGCTCTGCCATTCTGTATTTCGGCCGATGTGCCGTCTGCTCTGCCATTCTGTATTTCGGCCGATGTGCCGTCTGCCCTGTCATTCTGCATTTCGGCAGTTCTGCCGTCTGCCCCGCCATCCAGTATTTCAGAAGTTCTGCCGTCTGCTCCCTGCATTTCATTTGCTCTGCCGCCTGTTCCATCAGCCGATATAGCGGCTGTTTTGCCAGCCTGCGTGCCGTTCGTCTTGTCTCCCGCCTCTTTTCGGCGGGCACCTTCTTCAGCCTTGGCAGAGTTCAGCCGTTTTCGGGCAGCAGTTAATTCCGGGATCATATATTTCAAGTCACGCAGAAGCATTCCTTCATTCTTCAGTTTCTGGATACAAAGAAAAAGCTGTATGTCATCTTCCGTATAGTATCGATGTCCCATGTCAGTGCGGCCGATCTCCAGACCCAGTTCCTCCTCCCAGTAGCGGAGAACGTGGGACTCTACCTGGAGCTTTTTGGCTGCCTCAGAAATCATGTACCTGACCTTGCCCATATATAGGATACCTCCTTAGGATTATTATACACTCTCGGAGTGATTTTTAGTTATACTGAGCGCCAGATTAATCTGCGCACGGTAAAACATGGTTACTGTTCACACCCTCACCGGGTGCTCACAGCAACGAATCCGGCCTATTGAAAGTTGCCTTACGGCAAGAGGCCGGATTCCCGTCTACACTCCATTCCGGTCCGTCCTAAACAAGCGTCGCTGGCGCTTAGGACCGCCGTCAGGCGGCTTCTCAATTGGCTGGATGCGTTACAGTTCGCGGACGGTCAGGCCGTGAACTGTAACATAACATGATGCGTACAGCCGTACCCGGCCAAGGTGCGGCATGTAACATTTATGAAGCCCGTCCACCTGCTTTCGCCCCTTATTATACCATACGGAGCAGCAGGAAATGAAAAAAAGCGTTCGTCAAATAAAGACATTCTTTGTAAGGAGACGATCTCCAAACGTTGCACGTTACTGTTCACACCCTTTGGGTGCTCCAGTAACCGTATCCAGCCCATTTTAAGTCGCCTTCGGCGGTCCTAAGCGCCAGCGACGCTTGTTTAGGACGGACCGGAACGGAGTGTAGACGGGCTGGATATTATGGCAAATGTTACTTTACTGGCCGGACGCCGTGCAGCAGGGTGCACGACGCCGTGTGAACTGTAACCTTTTTATCTGCAAGTATTTACATTCATACTTCACGTACAGAGAAAAAAGTGATATTATAGATAGTATAGAAAACACCTGAGTACAGAGAGAATCCGGGAGGGTCTAAGGAGATGGAGAATAAGACAAAAAATACACGATATCTGATCGTCAGCCTTATATTTGTGCTGATCCTGTGTATTTTCATTTTCACATTCCAGGCAGTTCGCATGCGGGAGAAGAGTGCGGAGACGATCAGTGATATCGGAGGCATTTACATGTCCGGGATGGGAGAACATGTGGCGGAGCACTTCGGATCGACCATCGGACTGCGGCTGTCCCAGGTAGGAGATCTGGTAGAAACTGTGCCTCCGGGAAATGCAGGGACTGCGGATGTGATGCGCATCAATCTGTCCAACAATGGGCGTATGCGGGAGTTTACCAGTCTGGCGCTTGTTTCCGAAGACGGGACTTATGAGATGATCTACGGCAATGATGCGGATCCGGCCGATCCAGAGACCTTTATGCGGTCACTGCGCAGCGGCCACAGCAAGATCGCAGCGGCCACGGACAGGCTTGGAGATACGGTCATTCTGATGGGGATGCCGGCGGCTTACCGCATGAAGGACGGCGGGGAAAGTATTGCGCTTGTGGCAGGGCTTCCGGTCAGCTACATCGGTGAAACACTGTCTTTGACTATGAACGATACATCCATGGAATACTATATGGTACTAAAAAACGGCGACTTCATTTTTCGGGGCGACGGACTGGACGGAGGCAATTACTTCGAACGGGTCAGAAAACGCTATGACAGTGTGCGGGGCATGGAAAAGGAGACCTTTATTCAGGAACTTCAGGATGCCATGGAGGTGAACGAGAAATATGATATCGAGTTCACGATGGACGGGGAACGGCGGCATATGTACTGCACCCGGCTGCCCAATTCTGAATGGTATCTGCTGGTGGGGATGTCCTACAACCTGATGGATTCGACCATCGATCGGTTCGGGAAGCAGTGGACATTCACCGCGCTGGCGGACTGTGCGCTGATCGTGCTGGCGCTGCTGCTTGTTTTTGTGGGATATTTCCGGCTGATGCGTCAGCAGATGCGCTCCCTGGATGAAGCGCGGAAGGCGGCGGAGCGTGCCAGCAAGGCAAAGAGTGAATTTCTTTCAAATATGAGCCATGATATCCGGACTCCTATGAATGGGATCGTCGGCATGACGACCATCGCCATTTCCAATATAGACGATACTCAGCAGGTACAGCATTGTCTGAAAAAGATTGCTTTTTCCAGCGGCCACCTGCTGGGGATGATCAATGACATCATGGACATGTCCAAGATTGAGAACGGGGAGCTGATCCTAAATGTGGAGCAGCTATCGCTTCGTGACGCCATGCTGAACATTGTGGGGATCATGCGGCCTCAGGTGAGGGAGAAACGCCAGAAGCTGGACGTTTATGTACGGGACGTGACCGTGGAAAATGTGTGCGGGGACAACGTCCGGATCAACCAGATCCTGCTCAATCTTCTGAGCAATGCCGTGAAATTTACGCAGGAGGAGGGGCGGATCCAGCTTGTGCTGCAGGAGGAGCCGTCCCCCAGGGGCGACGCATTTATCAGGGTGCACCTCAGGGTGAAGGACAACGGGATCGGAATGACACGGGAATTTAAAGAGCGGATCTTCGAATCATTCATCCGGGAAGACCATACCCGTATTGAAAAATCGGCAGGCGCCGGATTGGGGCTGACGATCACTAAGCACATTGTAGAGGCAATGGGCGGCAATATCAAAGTGGAAAGTGAGCCCGGGCGGGGGAGTGCGTTCCACATAACAGTGGATCTGGAAAAGGCGATGGCCCAGGAGCGGGAGATGGATCTTCCGGACTGGGATCTTCTGGTTGTAGATGATGACGAGATCCATTGTGAAAATGATATCGCCGCTCTGAAGGCGATGGGCATCAAAGCGGACTGGGCGCTGAACGGACAGCGGGCAATCCAGGCGGTGGAAAAACGTCTGGAACAGGGAGACAATTATTTTGCGATCCTGCTGGATTATGATATGCCGGGGATGAACGGTATTGAGACGGCGCGGGAGATCCGGAAGCTCTGCGGTGAAAAGACGCCGCTTTTGCTGCTGGCGGCATTTGACTGGAATGAGGTGGAGGCGGAAGCCAAGGAGGTGGGAATCTATGGATTTCTTGCAAAGCCGTTATTTAAATCTACGCTGTTCTATGGGCTGAAGCCTCTTGCTGCTACGAAGGCAGCGGAGCTCCCGGCAGAATCAGATATATCCACGCAGTTTACAGGAAAGCGGGCGCTGCTCGCAGAGGACAATGAACTGAACTGGGAGATCGCAAGCGAGCTGATCTCGGATCTTGGAATTGAACTGGACTGGGCAGAGGACGGCAAGATCTGCGTGGATAAGTTTGAACAGTCGCCGCTGCACTATTACGATGTGATATTGATGGATCTGCGGATGCCGGTGATGACCGGATATGAGGCGGCCAGGGCGATCCGGGATATGAGCCGGACGGACGCGGACACGATTCCGATCATTGCCATGAGCGCGGATGCCTACCGGGACGACGTGCAGAAGTGCCTGGACTGCGGAATGAACGCCCATGTACCCAAGCCCATTGATATGCAGGAGGTAACCCGGCTTCTGGAGAAATATCTGCAGCCGTAACAGGGAAGAGAAAGGCCGGGTGCATGCCGTATAAAGTGAGATCAACAGGGGACGGAGATTTATTCCGTTCTGCAGCGGAGTAATGTATAGAAAGGAGCCATGTGAATATGAAAAAAATGCTGGCTTTGCTGCTGGCGGCCTGTCTGTCCGTCAGTTATACTGCCTGCGGAGGCGAGGATGGCAGCAGTGCAGGCGGCGGTCGCGAAAAGGAGGGAACATCAGGATCTACGGAGGGAAACACGGCGTATGGGCCGGAGGACGGTGCTTCCGACGATGGAACCAGCCAATCCGGAAATGGGCAGACAGAGATCTCGCTATGGACATATCCGGTAGGAAACTGGGGAAATTCTGTAGTAGTCGCAGGGCTGATCTCTGATTTTATGCAGCAGTATCCTCAGATTCAGATTTCGGTAAAGTATCTGGATTATGCTACCGGTGATGAGGAGGTACGTGAGGCTGTAGAGGCGGGAGAGGCTCCAGACTTGGTCCTGGAAGGTCCCGAACGGCTGATAGCAGACTGGGGAGACAAAGGTCTGATGGCGGATCTGACTGATCTCTGGGAAGAAGATAAGATGTCAGACAGAGTATACGAAAATGTGCGTCGTGCCTGCCGGCACCGCAACGGGAAGTATTATGAGTACCCAATCTGTATGACAGCCCACTGCATGGCTATCAATTATGATATGTTTGAGGCAGCCGGCGCTCTGCAATACATTGACGAGGAAAATCACACCTGGACGACGGACGGATTTATCAAAGCGGTCAAAGCGCTGAAAGACTATGGGCAGGAGAAGGCAGGCATTATATACTGCGGCGGGCAGGGAGGCGACCAGGGAACGCGCGCCCTGGTAAATAATCTGTACGGCGGCACGTTTACGGATCCGGAGCACACGGAATATACGATCAACAGCGAGGAAAATATCCGGGCGCTGGAGCTGCTCCAGGGATTGGAAGGTATTTTCTTTGAGCCAGATCTCGTAGGGCAGGATGAAGTGGCGATGTTCTGCAGCGGAGAGCTTGCGATGGCGTTCTGTTGGAACGTGTCCCTTGAGGCCAGTCAGGCAGCCATGTATCCGGAGCGGGAATTTGACATCTTTCCCATGGCATTCCCGACCAGCGATGGGATACCCAGCCTGCAGGGCGGTATCTGGGGATTCGGAATCTTTGACAATGGAGATGAGGCCAGGATGGAAGCTGCCAGGACCTTTATCAAGTTTATGACAGAAAGCGAGAAGGAGTACATCAAATCTGTTCAGACGGCGCTCTACTGGCCGGTCCGCGATATGGAGGATGTCTATGTAAACGATGACATCATGCGGGAGTACAGTATTTTTACAAAATATATGGGGGACTACTATCAGATCACGCCGGGCTGGGTTCAGGCGCGGACCGCCTGGTGGCGGATGCTGCAGGAAGTAGGGAAAGGTAAGCCGGTGAACCTGGCTGTGGAAGACTTTGTAAAGACCGCGGATGAGGCGGCAGAGGCTGCATTGCAGTGACCGGAAAAATGTCCCGGCTGTGCAGCTCAAAACCTGCGGCGCAGTCAAGACGTTTTAAGGAGCGCTTTCCTGTAATGCTGTGAGCACCGCAGGTGTGAACAATAAAAATCAGTCAAAGACCCCGCAGCAAGCTGCGGGGAACTTTTGTAAACTGTTCTGCTATTCAATGAGACCGCCCTTTGACGGGCGAATCATCTTCATGCCATCTATGCAGAAAAGCTGCCGGCGGCAGGATTTCTGTCTTAGGCTTCTGCGATAGCGCTTGTAGGACAGGCTCCCTCACAAGCTCCGCAGTCGATACATGCATCAGCATCGATTACGTACTTTCCGTCTCCCTCCGCAATAGCGCCTACCGGGCATTCAGCTTCGCAAGTGCCGCAGCTAACGCACTCATCACTAATCACACGTGCCATAATATGTATCCTCCTTTTTATAATATGAACTTCCGGAATCCTCTTCCCGCCGCCTGGGCGGCTGTTCCGGTACTATATTTTTGCAATGGGATCCATTGCTTTTTCTATTTTAATACAAAAAAGATAAATATACAAGATAATTCATAATAACCTTAAGAAAATATTCCTTTTTTTTTCACGAAAATAGTGTATAGTATTAAAGTATGGTTAAAATATAGAAGAAAGGGTGGAGCTGCGAATCATAGCCGGTCAGGATGTGGATCGCAGCAGGAAGTTTTATTATGAGACGGAAATTATTGAAAACTGCGGCTCTGGCGCTTGCCGCTGCCCTGATAGCCAGCGCATGTGCCAGGGATACCGAACAGAATACATTTACGGGGGATACGTCCGAAGAACCGGAGTACCAGGACAGCCTGAATCCCATCATTCCATCAGCTTACCGGGACGTCCGGGGGCTGAAGCTGGAAGAGGGGACCTATATATCCATCATCGGAAAATCAGAAGCCACGGCCTTCTGGAAAGCAGTCAAAAGCGGCGTCATGCAGGCGGCCGAGGACCTCAATCAGGAACTGGGATATTCCGGAAATCATAAGATCAAGGTGACTTATAACGGCCCTGCGAAGTTAGAGGATATTGACGAGCAGGTGAATATCCTGGACGAGGAGCTGTCCCGCTATCCTGACGTGATCGGGATCGCCAGCATCGATGAGGATGCCTGTACAGTCCAGTTTGACCTTGCCACGGAGAATGGGATACCGATCATTGCTCTGGATTCCGGAAATAAGTATCCGGGAATCCAGAGTACGGTCAAGACGGACAACCAGGAGGCGGCCCGCACCGGGGCGTACAAGCTGGCGGACGAGATCGGCGGAAAAGGGGACGTGATGCTGCTGGTCCATGATTCCAAGTCAGAGACCGCCAAGGAGCGCGCAAAGAGTTTTCAGGACGAGATCGCGGAGAACTATCCGGATGTCCGGGTCGCGGAGACAGTTTACTGCGACCAGCTGGATGACCTCAAAAAACAGATGGCGGAAGAGCAGAATAAAGGGCTGAAAGAGGGAGAACGGAAGGTGGAGAAGGAGAGTTTTTCGGATGTGGATGCCGTACAGTTTCTGATCGAACAGCATTCGGGGCTGAGGGGAATCTTCGGGACCAATGACAGTACGACCATGCTTGGTCTGCATGCGATCAGGCAGGCCGAGGAGGAAGGGGCCGGAAGCGTAGAGGAAGAAGACCGCCGGGAGGACGGCCAGAAGCCAGAAGAGTCCATAGAAGGGGAGCAGAAGGATAACCAGAAAGACGTTCAGGAGCCGAGAAATGATGACAGTGAAAAAGCAGTTCCGGCGTCTGCGGATGGGGAACAGAATCACGAAACGGTCCGGGCAGGAGATGAGAAAAACGAGGAAGACTCCAAAACAGATGGTGCGGACAGCGGAACATCCGCAGAAAATGCATCAGGCGGGGGAGCATCCACGGAAAATGCATCAGACGATGGAACATCCACAGAAAATGCATCAGGCGGCGAGGACGGCGCGGCGGACAATCCTGCATCAGTAAATGAGGGGACAGAATACACCGAGATTGTACTTATGGGATTTGACGTGAGCAAGGAGCAGCGAAAGGCTCTAGAGGAGGGAGAAATCTCCGGGCTGGTCGTGCAGAACCCGTTTGGAATCGGGTACGCGTCGGTGGTGGCGGCGGCAAGGACCGTCCTGCAGGCCGGGAATGAGGCACAGGTCAGCACCGGGTATCTCTGGGTGACGAAAGAGAACCTGAATGAGGAATCCATCCAAAAGATGCTGTATGAGTAAAGCAGTGGATTATCTGTTAAAACCGTCGGAAATAGACGAACTGTCGGTCAAGACAGACCTGTTGGAACAGCAGCAGAAACAGATGATGGACAGGGAACAAAAACGTTCCCGGATTTTCAAAAATATCCTGTATTCGCTTGCCGTATATCTGGTATTTTTCGCGTCATTTTTTGCCGGGCATTACTTCTTTTTCTCCCTCGGATGGGAACTATGGGGAAAACCCGTCCTGTTTGCTGAATTTTTTATCGCAACTGCAATCGTAATATGGATCTGGGCAAAAAATTTCAAGCTGTGAGATTGGATGCTCTATGGAGCAGCCAACCCATTCAGCAATTCGCAAAGATCCGTGCAACCGCACAGTTGGAAATATTTTCCGACCTTTCATAAAAAAACAGCCGGAGCTGCCTTGCGTCTGCGGAATATTCCGTTTGGCCGGGCAGTCTCCGGTTTTTTTGTTCCGCATAGAAAAAGTTCCGGAGCGAGTGTGTGTAAAGCAGTATACGTTTTACATTTTGACAGAAAATTGACTTTTCAGTGTTATAAAACATACATTATAAAAGGCCGACTGGCCATAACGGGGTGCCCTTGGGTATACATTGTGAAAGGCCGACTGGCCATGACGGGGTGCCCTTGGGGATACAGGCAGAAGGAGTAGATTTTATGGAGCAAAAATATAAAATTTTGATTGTGGATGACGAGCAGTCAATCACGGACATGCTGAAATTGCAGCTGGAATTTGAAAATTATATGGTTTATACGGCTGGAAATGCGGAGGAAGCTATGGAAAAATTATCACACTGCCCGGATCTGATTTTGCTGGATATCAATATGGCCGGCATGAACGGGATTGATCTTTGTATATCCATCCGGGAGTTTGTAACCTGTCCCATTCTTTTTCTGACTGCGAGAGTATCGGAGCAGGACAAAATAAACGGGCTGATGGTCGGCGGGGACGACTACATTACAAAACCGTTCTCAATGGATGAACTGCTGGCAAGGATTTCCGCCCACCTGCGCCGGGAAATGAGAACCCGCAGCAAAACGAAAAGCAGATTTTCGGAAGAACTCATTATCGATTACTCAGACAGAAGCCTTTATATCCAAGGGCATTCCGTGGAACTGTCAAACAAAGAATTTGAAATCATCCAACTGCTGTCCATGAACGCGGGACAGGTATTTGACAGGGAAAAAATCTACGAACGCATCTGGGGGATCGACGGAAACGGGGACAGCGCGGTGATCAAGGAACATGTTCGGAAAATACGCTTGAAATTCGCGGAATTTACGGAGAAAAATTATATTGCTACAGTCTGGGGAGTGGGATACAAATGGGTAAAATAAAGAACGTATTTCAAAATATGTCATTAAAGAAGTCGCTGGTATTGCTGGCGGTTTTTTGCCTGAGTATAGTCAGTGTGCTTATCATAATTACGGTACTGGCATTTTCGGGGATGCGGCAGAGCATCCTGGATACCAGGCCCCTCCATATTTACGGCTATACGGATGAATATCATGGGGAAAGCGGGGGAATGGTCGTTGAGCCGAATGACTTCGCCTACGGAACATTATCCGGAGAAAATCAGAGGAATTACCGGGCTGTCACAGTTTTCATGGTAATGCTGCCTGTTATTTATATCATTCTTGCTTCCGTGGCTGTGGCAAAATTTTATTACAAATGGAAGCTGCAGGCCCCGCTTAAGGATCTGAAAAGCGGGATCCACCACATTTCCGGGCAGAATCTGGATTTCCGGATGGAATACAGTTCCCGGGACGAGCTTGGGCAGCTATGCGATACGTTTGAACAAATGAGAAACGAGCTGTATAAGAACAATTGTAAAATGTGGGACATGCTGCAGGAACGAAAAGCCCTGACAGCCTCCGTTTCGCACGATTTGAGAACACCGATCACCGTGATCGGCGGGTATCTGGATTATTTGAATAAGGCGGCGGAAAAAAACGCGCTGACAGGCGATATTCTGCGGACGACCCTTGAAAATATGACCGCCGCCGCATCCCGGCTGGAGCGATATGTGGATTGCGTCAGGGACGTACAGAAGATGGAGGATATTGAAATCCGGACAGAGCAGGTTGATCTGAAAAAATGGATTGCGGATATGGCAAGCGCGTTTTCAATGCTGGCAGAGCAGAATAAAAGGCAGTTGGAAATACGGGACTTTTCCAAAACACCGTTTATACGGACAGATCAGGACATGCTTTCCAAAGTGCTGGAAAATATTTTCAGCAACGCGCTTCGCTTTTCAGAGAAGCAAATCGTCTTAATAATTGAAGAAACGGACGACTGCGTTTCATTTTCCATACAGGATGACGGAGCGGGGTTTGCACAGGAGGAATTGAGCTGCGCCGCTTTACTTTTTTATACCCAAAGCGCGCCGCTCCATACATGTCCCGGCAGGACCGGCGGCGGAGATTTCGGCATTGGGCTTTCAATCTGTAAGATACTCTGCGGAAAGCTGGGCGGTGCGCTGCATTTGGAAAACAGCTCCGGCGGCGCGGTGGTTACGGCAAAAATAAGCAAATGCGGAGATTCCGGAGAGCGTGCCGCAGATTAAATCATTCGAATCAGATTTTTTTATTACTATTCACAGCCACTTCACCCACATGCGCAAAAACAGCCGGCAATTTTTTCGAAAAATTGACTTTTGTATGAGAGAATCTCCTTATAGAAAACAGAAATATGAGGAGGTTTTATATGGAAATCAAAATTGAGCATCTAAGCAAAACGTATGGAAACCAAACGGTTTTGGATGACATTTCACTGCACATTTCATCGGGGACATATGGCATATTGGGAGGAAACGGGGCCGGCAAGACGACCTTGCTGCGTATTCTCGCCTCCCTGTCGGAGCCGTCGTCAGGCACGGTGCAAATCAATGGAATTGACATAAAGAAGAAAAAAGAAATCCGAAAAATGATCGGATATCTGCCCCAGGAATTTTCGGTGTATCCGGGTATGAGCGTCGGTTCGGCGTTGGATTATCTGGGGATTCTGTCGGAAATTCCGCGGAATATCCGAAAAGAGCGTATCCGCGAACTGCTGAAACAGACCCACTTGGAGCAGGAAAAAAACAAGCGGTTCCAGACTCTGTCAGGCGGTATGAAGCGTCGGTTCGGTATCGCGCAGGCGCTGCTGAACCATCCCGGTCTTTTGATTTTGGATGAACCGACCGCAGGACTGGATCAGGAGGAACGAGCCCGTTTCTATCGTATACTTTCGGAGCTTGCCGGGGATCGGATCATTTTGCTGTCAACACATACTGACGAAGACATTGAGGCAGTCTGCCCGAGGGCGGCGGTTCTGAGCGGCGGCCGGATGATCTTTGAAGGGGAGACCAGCGAATGGGGGTGGAAAAAATGCTGTTCCTAAAAGAATGCAGAAACGTTTGCTGCAGTTTGGTTTATGTGCTGTTTCTCGGCCTGGTGTTTCTGCACTGGCACGAAAATTTTTACGGGGTCACAGAAAAAGAGATCCAGGCTTCCAAAAGAGACGTGGGTTCCACTTATGCAGAATCCCCAAACGGTTCTCTTTTGGCAGAGCCAAAGAAGAATGCCCAAAGCTACGGAATGAAAAACAAAGAAATACCGGAGAAGATCATGTGCGGCGGTACAAACCTTCTGATCATAGAATATTTGAACAATTCCTATGCATCCTATCCGTTTTCCTATTATAAGGAAGTGGTGTTAGACGAGGAGGGGCAGGCAGAGATTTTGGAGATTCTCTGCGAAATAACCGGTTTGAGCGAGAAGCAGATCCGGGATCTCCCCGATGAGTATTTTCCTTCTGTCAATGGAAATATCATCAATCACAGCAGTGTCAAACAGGACGAAAACGGAAAGGCTGTCATTGAAATGGGAAAGGACGCCGATACAAGAAATGAAAAAGATCATACAAAGCAATTTATATCCCAGGTGTCTTATGAAAGATTTATAGAACTTATGGCAAAGGCAGAGCAATTGATCGGAAAGAGCTCAGGCTACTCGATGGAAAGTCTCCGGCAGTATTACGGACTGGATGAGATGACTTATGAGGAAGCGGAGGAGGAATACGATAAGACGATCTATGATGACAAGGTAAGCGCCGCGTTCGCCAGGCTGTACTGTGATTATATGTCAAGGCCGCTGGGCCTGTACCCTGTTTTTGCCGCTGTACTGTTTTGGCTGAAGGACCGGCGGAACCGTATGAAGGAATTGATAGACTGCAGGCAGATCGGTACTGTAAAATTTGTTTTCACACGTTTTCTTGCGCTCCTTGCGGCCGCAATGCTGCCGGTGGTTTTGCTGAGCTTTGAGTCTCTCCTGCCGCTGATGGAATATTCTGCAGATACGGGAATTGCAGTGGATGGATTTGCCTTCATCAAATATATTCTGTGGTGGCTTTTGCCTACGGCAATGATTGTTACCTCCCTGGGAATGTTTCTGACCATTTTCACGTCTGCGCCGGCTGCGGTTCTGGTACAGCTTGTGTGGTGGTTTCTGGATTCGTCTGCTGTCGGGCTTTCCGGAGATACGCGGCTGTATACGCTGATGATCCGCCATAACATGCTGAACGGCTCCGAGCTGATCCGCCGGGATTTTGCAGTGATATGCCTAAACAGGGGGCTGTTTTTGCTCCTGTCGCTGCTGCTTGCGGGGCTGTCCGCTGTTGTATACAGCCGGAAAAGGGCCGGGAGAGATCCGTTTCATGCAGGATAGGAAGGAGGAAATTTGGATCTGGTTCACAGAAAAGGCAAGGGAGATTTTCGAAGTAAGACCTGGTTCACAGAAAAAGGCAAGGGAGATTTTTGAAATGAGACATACTTCATATAAAATCACGGTAGATTTTTTCAAGGCAGATTTCCGGTTCACATTTAAAAATAGTGTATTCCTGGCGGCGGCATATTTACTGGTGATTCCGGCGATCAGAGGGATCTCGAACCTGGATGCTGCCCGCACGGCACACTGCCTGGAACAGTCTGTCGCTCTGATCGGGGCGCTGATCCTGATACCGATTACAAAGGGGGAGATGGGAAACGGTGTAAAAGAAATCATTTACACAAAGGCATGGCCCTACAGGAAAAGCATTGGGCTCAGGTTTTTATGCGGCTGTTCGATGGTCGCCGTCCTGGTGACGGCCTTCGCCTTTGTCATGCGGCGCGGCCAATGTACATTCCCGTTTTGGAAATATGTTTGGGGAGCGGTATTTTATGCGGTTTTTCTGGGACTGCTGGGGCTCGTATGTTCTCAGATAGGCAGTCATGTTCTTGTGGGCTACCTGTCCGCTCTGGGCTACTGGTCGCTTTGCCGGCTCCAGATTATAGAGGAAGGCAGCGCGGCGTATCTGTTTCCGGTGGTCAACGGCAGTTTCGAAACAGGGAGGATGGCAGTCCTGCTTTCGGCAGACCTGATTCTGGCGGGGGCGGTTTGGCGGCTTATACGTGAGGGGTATTGATTTGGCGGAGGGATCAGAGGGGGATTCGATTCATTCCCCCCCCTGTTACTCAATCATAATTTCCTTGATCGAAATCTTTTTGATTTTTTCGGAATATACATACATCAGAATTTCATAAATTGTGATAAAACAAACAAGGGAAACAAGCATAACAGGAAAGTCAAATGTATATGCAGGTACATCCTCAAAATCCTTAAATACAATATCCACCATAAGCCTCAGCAGCCCATACTGATATACTGTTCCGATTACAAAACCAATATAGGACATGGGTCTGTATCCTCCTAAAATTGCCCTGCAGCATTCTTTCTGCGAATAGCCGAATACCCTCATCATAGCAATCGTTTTTGTATTTCCGTTTATGACTGTAGTTATGGCAAGAAACAGAGTAGTAAACGCTAATACAAGTCCGATGACCAACATCATCACACCCATCATTTCACTTGAGAAATCTTTCATACTAAACGACATTTGTGTCATAGCTGAAAAACAAAACGAAGCAAAAATAATGAAAAATACAAGTGCCTTTTTAGATTTCAAGGTATTCCTTTTCAAATCCTCTACAAACGGCAATTCTTTGTTTTTTTCGATTCTGTGATTTGGTGTTTTAGAAGCAGTTTGCAGAGTATCTTTCAAAAGCAGCAGCACAGGCTTTTTTAATTTGTACCAAGCGTAAAAAACCGAAAGTGCCGAAAAACACACAGTCGGCAATACCACGAAATAAAGTAAAATGCTTGGATGAAAATGGATCGTGATCTCAGGAAGTATTTTATCTTCATTTTGCAGAGCGTAAAACCACGGCATTATAAGAAATGCGCCTGCATATCCGATTGCAGTTCCGATAAATGCACTGATTCCGAATACCCAAAAGCTTTTTGCAATTTTGATATTTGAATATCCCAATGCCTTTAATATCCCAAGTCCCTTCTTATGCGTGTCAATATAATGCTTGACATAAAACAACAGCATAACAACCGCAGTGAAAAGCAGGCATCCGCCGCTTACAAGGCAGACGACTTTTGCGGTAGAAACCTGAGCATTATAAAAAATCATTGACAATTCAGATGTTATTTCACTCTCAATGGACCGAATATCAAAATAAAAGTTCAGAAACATTGTACATACAAGTACAGCACAACAGGCGATAATGGAAATGACGATGAGTCTTGAAGCATTTTTTATTCCAACGAGCATACCATCACCATCCAATCTCATAAGCGGTTTTTTTCGTTTTATTTGTATAAATTTCAGATATTTTTCCGCTGTTCATTTTTATAACTGTGTTAGCCATTTCCGCAATATTCAGATTGTGTGTTACCAATATGATTGTAAAATTATATTCCTTTTGAAGTTTACAGATATAATCAAGAACCTGCCGTCCGGTTTGTTCGTCTAATGCACCTGTCGGTTCGTCAAGAAATAAAACGCTCGGCTTTTTTGCCAAAGCTCTTGCGATAGAGACTCTCTGCTGTTCGCCGCCCGAAAGTTCGCTGGGATATTTATGTAGTTTTTCTCCGAGTCCAACTGCCTCAATGACGGTTTTGTAATTTTTGTTATCTGCTAAGTCAGCACCCATTTTCACATTTTTATCGACGTTCAAATTGGGCAGCAAATAATACTGCTGAAAAATAAATCCGACATTTTCCTTACGAAATGAAGTTGCTTCATGATCAGAAAACGCTGTAATATCCTTTCCGTCATAAAACACTTTACCGCTGTCAGGGCGTTCAAGACCTGAAATTACATTCAAAAAAGTTGATTTGCCAGAACCCGACGCACCGAGAATAACCACAAAATCATGATCCTCAATATCAAGGCTGATGTTCTTTAATACTTGAAATCGACTTTCTCCGTTTCCGTATGATTTTATGATATCTTTCGCTTTAATCATGATTTTCTTCCTCCTTTACCTTTTTCAAAATGCTCAAACATACCTCCGTAATCATGGTACTGATTTCTTCATCCGTAAAGCGGCACATTTTTGTGGCACAAAGGGATGCAATTCCGTGTGTATATATCCAAAGATGATGATAGAGCTTTTTCGCTGATGACATGCAAATTTTGTAATCATCTTGAATTGACAACAGAATTTGCTCATAACTTTCATCGATCAGCGGAAGCACGCCTGATAAATCGGGAATTTGTTTTTGCTCCGTCATAAAGAGGAGCTGAAAAAGTTTTGACTCATTAACAGAAAAAAGAATATACTGCGTACCTACGCCTTTGAAGGGGTGCGCCGCTGTTAAACCTTTATGGACATATTCTTTATACAAAGCTCTGGCAGCCTCAATCATAGCCTGCTGAACTTCCTCCATATTTTTAAATACAGTAAAAATCGGTCTTGCCGAACTGCCGAGGTATATGCCCAAGGCTCTGGAAGTTAAGGCTTCATATCCGTCTGTCCTGACAATATTTAATGCGGCTTCAATAATTTCTGTTTTTGTAAATTTTGCTTTCGGCGGCATATCCGAATTCTCCTTTTCTAAAACATTTGTTTTACATCACACGATTTATTATAATCAGAATTACAGAAAAGTCAATAGGCGGCAGCGAAAAAATCGCTGCCGCCTTTCTGTACCTATGCAAAGATGATCTCCTTTTCCGGAGAGACACAAGATAAAAAAATTCCAATCAGTAAAACAGCGGCAGCAGGCATCCAGCCCTTTGCCGCATTCACTCCGCCCGGGCCAGCGAGAAGATAAACTCTGTCCCGACCCCTTCGGTACTGATCACATTGATATGTTCGTCATGGGCCAGGATGGCCTCCTTCACGATGGACAGCCCCAGCCCGGTGCCCTTCTTATCCTTCCCGCGGGAGGCGTCGGATTTATAAAAACGCTCCCAGATCTTATTGATCTCCCGCTTGGATATCCCGATTCCCGAATCCTTTACGGAGACAAAGACTTTCCCGCCCCTCTGGGTCACCTCGATCTTCACCGCATCGTCATTTTCGCTGAATTTGATGGCATTGTCGATCAGGTTGTAGAGCACCTGCTGGATCTTCCGGCTGTCAGCCAGGACGAAAGCCTGCTCCGGCAGAAGCAGAAGCTCGATGGAAACCCGCTTTTCGATGCAGACGCCCTCGAAGGAGGCTGCGGTCTTTTTGATCATTTCCTGGATATCAAAACGGGTCTTGTCCAGGAGAAGCTCCTTTGTGTCAAATTCATTGAGGGTCAGCAGGTCGTTGGTCAGGTCGGTGAGCCGCTCTGTCTCAAACAAAATGATATTCAGATATTTTTCATGCAGCTCCGGCGGAATGGTGCCGTCGGTCATGGCTTCCACATAGCCCCGGATGGAGGTCAGCGGGGAACGGAAATCATGGGATACGTTTGCCACGATTTTTTTCTGGTAGTCCTCCATGTCGCCCAACTGGGCGGACATATAGTTCAGAGACGCGGATAGATAGCCCATCTCGTCCTGGGTGTAGACCGGGATCTCGTAGTCCAGGTTGCCGGACGCGTACTGGGTGGCCGCCTCGGTGATCAGGCTCAAAGGGCGGTAGATGAAATAATGGAATCCCAGCAGAAAGATGAAGGACAGGGCAAACAGAACCATCAGGGTGATGTAAAATGGAATCATCATCCGGGAGCAGCGCGTTTCCAAGGCGGAAAACGGCTGGTGAACCAGCAGATATCCTTTTGTCTGGAAACCCTGGATCACCGGGGCGATGACGGTCATGACCTCCTCGTTGAAATACCCGTGGTACTCCCCGGTGAGATATTGTTTCCCGCCGGTTTCCGCCGGGTCGAACGCATCAATGACCTCCGGGGCCGATGTATTTTCCAGGTTGGAGGAGGTGATCAGCGTCCCGTCGGCGGCCACGAACCAGAGGGAGGCATCCAGATAAATGCGCATGGCATTCAGTTGGGAATGAACCGCCCAGGAGGTGGTATTGTCGGTAAAATAGGAGGGCAGATAATTGGAGGCGATCAGGTTCGCCTCCTGGTAAAGTGATTCCGAGTTGGTGGCCACGATCCGGTTCAGCAGGAGCTGCCGCCCCAATGTGGCCGTGGTAAATACGCCCAAAAAGGCAAATATAATATATAGTAATGCAAATTTAATATGCAGGGTGCTTCTCATAACGGTCTCCATTTCCAATTTCGCTCTGCGCGGGATGCAGGCAGCGTCCTACAACGTACTGGATTTGGTGTCGAATTTATATCCGATGCCCCACACCGTACTGATGGACCAGCCTGAGTGATCCTTGATCTTCTCACGCAGCCTTTTAATGTGCACATCCACCGTCCGGGTATCGCCGATATACTCATATCCCCAGATCTGGTCCAGAAGCTGTTCTCTGGTGAATACCTGGTTCGGGGAGGCGGCGAGGAAATAGAGGAGCTCCAGCTCCTTGGGCGGCATTTCCACCTGGCGCCCGTCGCATACAACGGAATAATTAGTCAGGTTGATGGTCAGGCCGTCGTACTCTACGCATTTCGCCTTGCCCGCCGCGGGTGTTTCCGGCTTGGAGGGCTGGCAGCGGCGCAGGACTGCCCGGACGCGGGCCACCATTTCCTTGGAATCAAAGGGCTTCATGATGTAATCATCGGCCCCAAGCTCCAGCCCCAGAACCTTGTCAAAGACCTCGCCCTTGGCGGAAAGCATGATCACCGGGGTGGAGGATTTTGCGCGGATCTCCCGGCAGACCTGGTAGCCGTCCATGCCCGGGAGCATCAGGTCCAGCAGGATCAGGTTGGGCTGGTAGGTCTCGAAGGCGTCCAGCGCATCCTCGCCGTTGAATACGATCTTCGTGTCAAAGCACTCTTTATTCAGATAAAGTGAAATCAACTCTGCAATATTTTCATCGTCGTCTACTATTAAAATTTTCTGTTTTGCTGCCATGTTTATCATCTCCTATCTGTTTCAGCCAAACGGACAGAAGTTTGACTGTCCGTTTTCCAGGTGCAATTACAGTATCATTTTAATTCCACGATCGTCACCCCTGCGTCCCCTTCGCCGTACTCCGCCAGATGGTAGGATTTGACATGCTTCTGGCGGCGCAGAAATTCGTGGATTCCTTTTCGCAGCGCGCCGGTTCCCTTGCCGTGCACTACCCGGACGGAATTGAGATGGGACAGGATGGCGTCGTCCAGATATTTGTCCAGCTCCGAGACGGCTTCGTCCACCGTGCGTCCCAGCAGGTTGATCTCCGGGCTGACGGAGAGGGATTTGCCCATCTTGATCTTTCCGCCGCCGGTATGTTTTTTCCGGGATGTGGAAAATGGGTTCTGTTCCTCCATGATCTCCAGGTCGGAGATATGCACCTGGGAACTCAAAATCCCCATCTGCACGGTGACATTTCCCCGGGCATCGGGCAGGGAACGGATGGTTCCGGTCAGGTTCATGCTGAGCACCCGCACGGATTCGCCCAGCTTGAAGTCGGACGCCTTGTGCTCCTTCTTCGGCTTCTGTGTTTTCAGGGAAGGCGAAGAGGACGTATCCTTGATCTTTTTGCGCAGCCGTTCCCGCTCCCGCTCCATATCGGCGGCAGAGATATTTTCCTTGCCGAAACGGTGGAAATTTTTGATCGTTTGGTCGGCAACCTCTTTGGCCTCCCGCAGGATGGCATTGGCCTTGTCGTTGGCCTCCCGGAGAATCTTTTCTTTCTGTTCCTCCAGGCGTTCCTCCTTTTGCCGGAGCTGGGCCTTCATGCGCTCCATTTCCCGGCGGTGGGCCTGGATCTCATCCTGCTCCTTTTCAATGGTCCGCTTGCTCGTCTCCAGGTCGGTCAGCAGATCTTCGAAGGAAATGTCCTGCTCGGAGAGACGCATTTTCGCATCCTCGATGATGTAATCCGGCAGCCCCAGCTTTCCGGATATGGCAAATGCATTACTCTTTCCGGGAATGCCGATGAGCAGGTGGTAGGTGGGGCGAAGGCTTTCCACGTCAAACTCGCAGCATGCATTTTCCACGCCGGGAGTGGACAGGGCGAACACCTTCAGCTCGCTGTAATGGGTGGTGGCCATGGTGCGGATGTCCCGGTCATGGAGATAGGAGAGGATGGCGATAGCCAGCGCAGCTCCCTCTGTGGGGTCCGTACCTGCCCCCAGCTCGTCGAAGAGCACCAGGGAGCGTTCGTCCACATCTTTTAAGAAAGAAACGATATTGGTCATGTGGGAGGAAAAGGTACTCAGGCTCTGTTCGATGCTCTGCTCGTCTCCGATGTCCGCGTACACCTGGTGAAATACGGCCAGCTCCGAACGGTCGGAGGCCGGGATGTGCAGACCCGCCTGTCCCATCAGCGTAAACAATCCCACGGTTTTCAAGGAGACCGTCTTTCCGCCGGTATTGGGGCCGGTGATGATCAGCAGGGAAAAATCCTGCCCCAGAGTGACCGTGATGGGCACCACCTTCCGGGCATCCAGCAGGGGGTGGCGTCCGTTCCGTATATGAATCCGGCCCTCTTCGTTGAGGATGGGGCGGCTTCCGTTCATGGACATGGCAAGCTGCCCTCTGGCAAAGATAAAGTCCAGATCCGTCAGGCAGCGGTAGTCGGTACGGATCTCTTCGATATAACCCGCGGTTTCCTCGCTCAGGCGGGCCAGGATGACCTGGATCTCCTCCTGCTCTTTGGCGTACAGTTCCTTTAAGTCATTGTTCAGCTTGACCACAGCCATGGGCTCCATAAACAGGGTGGAGCCGGTGGCGGACTGGTCGTGGATCATGCCGCTGACCTGGTTCCGGTATTCCGCCTTCACCGGGAGACAGTAGCGGTCGCCCCGCATGGTGATGATGGGGTCCTGCAGGTAAGTCCGCAGGGAGCCGTTTACCAGGCCGTTCAGCGTGGTGTGGACTTTTTCGTTGATGCTGTCCATGCTGCGCCGGATCCGCTTGAGCGTGGGGCTTGCGTCGTCGCTGATCTCCTCCTCGCTGAGAATACAGCGGTCGATCTCATTGGACAGGGTGGTCAATGGCTCCAATTGTTCGAAATAGATGTCCAGGCAGTCCGCGGATTCCTCCTGGGTGTCGTGCCGCCCGTAGGCTTTCGCCCGCCCGGTATTCTGCAGCAGCCTGCAGATCCGCAGCAGCTCGCCGCTTCCCAAAGCAGCGCCGATCTCCAGGCGCTTCATGGATTCTTCTACCGGAGCGGCGTCCCCGAAGGAAATGCGCCCTTTCTTGATAAGCCTGGTAAATGCGGCGGCCGTCTGCTCCTGTGCCGTATCAATCCGCTCCATATCGGTCATGGGCTTTAAGCGGCGGCAGAGCTGCCGTCCACGGAAGGAGGTTGCCTGCTCCTCCAAGAGGGCGGTGATCTTGTCATATTCTAATTTGGTTAATGTTTTCTGATTCATAGTCTGTATATTCCTTTTTTGAAAAATCTTTTACCGCGAAACAGCGAGTCGGGCAGTCATGCCTGCAAGGATGTTCGGCGGCAGGATGCTCTTTTCATTGTACCTTATCCGGCGGCGAATGAAAAGGAATTTTTCCTTGAGTTCATGACTTATATGAATTTCATCCAATGCCAAATGAGCGTGTTTTTAGTAAAAATAAAACTTTTTTCAACTGTGCGGTTGCAATCCGACAGAAAAATGCGACAACATGGTTTATGAGAATGGATCATCCGGGTAAATATGTATTGTAAGATGTTCATAATAATGTTATAATAATGTACAAAAAGAAGGAGATGATTATATGCCAGTAATTAAGCCGATTACAGAACTGAGAGATACAAATGCAATATCTGAAATTTGTCATAAACAGCAGCAGCCGGTATTTATAACCAAAAATGGGTATGGAGACCTGGTAGTCATGAGTATCGAAGCATATGATGAATTGATTAATATGAATAGAATTGATAAATCCATTTTGGAAGCGGAGCAGGAAGCTGCAAATGGGGCAGAACTGTTAGATGCAAGAGAGGCTTTAAGTCAATTAAGGAGGAAACATTTTGGATAAATATACTGTGAAGATGCAATTATCAGTCTGGAAGAGCAGCCTTATCGAGGAGCGGAACGTAAATATGGATTTTATGCTTATAAGGGGTATCGTCAGTTATTTATTTCCGGTTATATTATTATTTATGAAATATTGGATTCAGAAAATATAGTTGCAGTGCTTACTATTAAATATAGCGGAAGTGAATTTTAATTACTACTTACTTTCCTCTCTTCAAATTCTATGTAGACTTCATTTGTTAAATTTTGATTTTTCCTTTTAGTGACCTTATCTAACATTGACAACCGCAGCAAATTTGAGTATATTTAGAATTAATCATAAAAGCGATTAAATAAACCTATGGAGGGGAAATATGGCTAAAGGTGTAACATTGGCAGATATAGCAGCAAAAGTCGGGGTAAGCAATGTTGCAGTGTCGAAAGCGCTGTCGGGAAAGCCGGGGGTCAGCGAGGAACTGCGGGGCCGGATCAAACAGGTGGCAGAGCAGATGGGGTATATCTCCGGCTCTTCAGGCAGATCCGCGCCTGCAGCCACAGGGAACATCGGCGTGATCATGCCGGAAAATTACTACGGATATTCGGTCTCATTTTACGGGCAGCTTTATGAAAAGGTGGTCAGGGCGCTGTACGACAACCATTACTATGGCATCCTGGAGCTGCTGAAAAAAGAGGACGAGCAGGAAAACAATACTCCGAAGGTACTGCAGGACGGAAAGGTAGACGGACTGATCCTTGTGGGACAGCTTGGGGAAACATATATCGACGCCATCGTCAGCCAGTCCATGCTGCCGGTGTTTTTTCTGGACACCTACATGCCGTCCATCGCGTTTGACACCGTTATTTCCGACGGATATTACGGAACCTACCTGCTGACCGACTATCTGATCCGGCGAGGGCACAAAAGGATCGGGTATGTGGGAAATATTGACGCCACAAGCAGTATTGCGGACCGGTTCTGGGGCTACAGGAAGGCCCTTCGGGAAAACGGCATTGACTACAGGGAAGAATGGGAAATCTCGGACCGGAGTAAGTACGGGAAGACCCATGATAAGATCCTGACGGAGAAGGGGGATTTGGACGCCTATGTATGCAACTGTGATTTTACGGCCAATATTCTGATTCAAAATCTGGAGGACATGGGATATTCGGTGCCGGACGACGTATCGGTGGTGGGCTTCGATGACTTCCTGCCCATCGGTATGGGGATGGATCCGGGACGGATCACTTCCTACAGCGTGGATCTGGAACGGATGGCGGAGACCTGCGTCACGTCTCTGATCAAAAAGATCCGGCACGAAAAATATGTGGAGGGAGTTCAGATCATAACCGGAAGAATCGTTGAAAAAAAGACGGTTCAGTCAAGAATCTGATCTTTCGGCATCCGTTTTTATGCAGTGCGGCAAAACCCTCCGGGGGATGCGCACTGCGTTTTTTTTGAATAAATCTTTTCTGAATATTTCTGTATGCAATCTGAATGCTTCTGTACACAATTCTTAAAAACACCTTTGAATGTTTCTGCACACAACTCTTAGAATACTCTTAAAATACTCTTAGATTAATTAAAATGAAGTTAAAATTAATTAGCAAACATTTCTGGCTCCTGTTTTTTTATTTTTAAAAATCACTCATTATGCACTTTATACAAAAAAATAATGTGAATATTAGACAAAACAACGAAAAATATATAGGGGGGGGGTAAAGTATTGACTGATTTAATTAACTGGTGTATAGTTAAATTAATTTAAAATAATGATTAAATTAATTACATGATGCATTTGAAGAAAATACTGAAAATATGATATTAAGGCCGCTGGTGCAGTGTCTCATCCACTTCAGCCAAATAACAATAAGGCGATGCGGTGGTATCGTCGATGGAAGCCAACGCAGCAGATGGAAATTCAGGCAAGTTCATTTGGCGCAATATAAATGAGACACTGCACCAGGTCTTAAAATAAAAAAGAAAAAGGAGAAAAAGCAATGAAAAACAATGTAATGAGGAGGATGCTTTCGGTATCACTGGCTGCGGCAATGGTAGTTTCATTATCTGCGTGCGGACCCAAAGAAACAGAACAGGCAGAGAAGCAGGAGATGGACGTGACTCTGGATCAGATCAAGCTGGGTGAGGACTACACGGATATTGAGGCGGATCTGAAATTCCTGACCCACAAGACGGATGTGGTGGATACGACCTTCAAAGGGTATATCGAAGAATTTCAGAAGCTGTATCCCAATATCAATATTGAGTATGAGGGAATCACCGACTATGCAAATGATATCACCACCCGCCTGACGACCGGAGACTGGGGCGATATCTGTATGGTGCCTACGAATGTGGATAAGGACGAGCTGGGAAATTATTTTACCAAGCTGGGAGACAAAGGCGCACTGGCAGAGAACTATGAGGAGAACATGCTGAACAATTTTGCGTACCAGGACGCGGTATACGGCGTTCCGTCCATGGCAAATGTACAGGGCGTGATATACAACAAGGCGGTATTTGAGGAGGCCGGCATCACGGAGCTGCCGAAGACACCGGATGAGTTCCTGGACGCGCTGGAGGCGATCAAGGAGAAAACAGATGCCATTCCTCTGTATACAAACTTTGCGGCAGGCTGGACGATGACGGCGTGGGATGCGTACATCGACGGCGGGGCAACGGGAGATCCGGATTTTGCCAATACAGGGCTTACAAAAGGAAAAGACCCATTTGCTGACCGGGGCGACGGAACCGGCCCGTATGCAGTCTACAACACCCTGTATGAGGCGGTCAAGCGGGGGCTGACGGAGGACGACCCGACCACCACGGACTGGGAAGGCAGCAAGGGCAGGCTGAACAACGGCGAGATCGGCTGTATGGCGCTGGGCTCCTGGTCAGTCATTCAGATCCAGCAGGCGGGCAGCAATGCGGACGACATTGGATATATGACATTCCCCATCACTGTAGATGGAAAACAGTATGCGGCGGCAGGCCCGGACTACAACTACGGAATCAACTGCAACAGCTCCCGGGATAACCAGATCGCAGCAATGTGCTATATCAAATGGCTGGTGGAAGAATCAGGTTTTGCGCAGGGAGAAGGCGGTCTTTCTATTGTAAAGGGCGATGAATATCCGGAAGCGCTGCAGGCTTTGGAGGGAATCGAGCTGGTGGTCAACAACCCGGCGGCATCAGGAGAAGAAAACCTGTTCAATGACATCAACAACGATTCCGAGCTTGGGATCAATGTATCCGGCGCGGTTCCGACACAGATCGTAGAAGAGGCAGTATCCGGAAGCAAGACCATGGAAGAGCTGTCTGCGGAATGGAATGAGAAATGGACGGCGGCCCAGGAATCCAACGGCGTGGAATTTTAAGAAGCCGGTATGGAATGATATGATAAGGAAAGGAGAGTGTGGGATCAATGAGTAATCAGAGGAGCCTGAAAGCGTGGGTTCAATCGGGAAAGGTCAACCGGAAGCTCTGCATTTTTACATTCATGCTCGTACCGGTGGCATTGCTTGTAATCTTTACATACATACCATTTATCAAGATGATCGGATTCAGCTTTTACGATATGAAATACATCGGCGACCCGGAATTTGTGGGGCTGCAGAACTATGTGGAGGTATTCACAAGAAAAGACTGCTTCCAGGCGCTTAAGCTGAGCCTGTACTATATTGCTGCTTCCTTTATCCAGCTTGGGCTGGCGCTGTACTTCGCATCAGTGCTAAGCTTCCGGGTAAAGGGGAGCGGGGTGTTTAAAGGGCTGATGTTTTTCCCCTACCTGGTATGCGGGATCGCGGTGGGATTTATTTTCAAATTTTTCTATACCAGAGGTTTCGTTCTGGATACGGTCCTGCAGTGGTGCGGCTTCAATCTGGAGCAGCTTCCTTACTGGCTGAAAGATACAAGCATCAACAACATTTCCGTTGCGGCCACTTCCATATGGAGGTACATGGGACAGGGCATGGTCATGTTTATCGGGGCGATCATGTCGGTGGATGCTTCCCTCTATGAGGCAGGAGATATTGACGGGGCGAACAGCTTCCAGAAATTTGTCTACATCATTTTGCCGAACATCAAGACGATCATCGTGCTGAACATGATCCTTTCGATCACCGGCTCCCTGAGCGTATTCGAACCGCCTTACGTTATTACCGGCGGTGACTTCGGGACAGGAACCTACTTCGTCATCATGAACAGGCTGGCCCATGAAAGCCAGAAGGTAGGACTGGCGTCCGCCATGGCTGTGGTGCTGCTGATCCTGATCATGATCGCCACGCTGATCCAGAAGGGCATCGAAAAGTATTACTTCGGCGTGGGAGAAACAGAGTCGATCCGTGAGGTCAGAAAGCGTAAAAAACGTCTGGAAGCGGAAGCCAGAGGAGGTGCACAGTGATGTCAAAGGCAAAGGTAAAAAGAAACGTTCTCTCTGTTTTGAAATATATGACACTGATATTCGGGGCGTTCGTATCGGTGCTTCCCATCGTCGTCTGCGTGATTACAGCATTTAAGACGCCGGAGGAATACGCCTCCACGAATGTCATGACGCTGCCCCAGAGCTGGACTTATTTTGAAAACTTTATCCAGGCGTGGAAGCAGGCCAACATGGGGGTCGCGTTCCGCAATTCCGCCATCATCCTGGTGTGCGTGCTGACCGGGTCGATTTTGACCGGCTCCATGCTGGCATATGTGCTGAGCCGTTTCAAATTCAAAGGCAACGGACTGATCCGCAATATGTTCCTGTTTGCCTCGCTCCTTCCCGGAATCGCCATGCAGGTATCCGTATACCAGATCATGTACAGCCTGGGATGGATCAACTTCCTGCCGGGATATATCATCAT
Source organism: Lachnospiraceae bacterium M18-1 (assembly GCA_000403295.2). Lineage (GTDB taxonomy): Bacteria > Bacillota > Clostridia > Lachnospirales > Lachnospiraceae > Schaedlerella. Next base: position 460,767 of record KE159612.1, read on the forward strand.
GATGTGCGGGACAGATATCATTTCCATCTACATTTTTATACAGTTTTTTGAAAATATCCCGGATTCCCTGGACGAATCGGCGATCATGGACGGGTGCACCTACTTCGGCGTATTTTTCCGGATCCTGTTCCCGCTCCTGAAACCGGCCATCGTGACGGTCATGATCCTGAAAGGCGTAGGGGTGTACAACGAATACTATACGGCGAACCTGTATCTGCAGGATAAAAACCGGCTGGTCACGGTTGCTACCTCATTGTTTAAGTTTACAGGGCCTTTGGGAAATCAGTACAACTATATCTGCGCGGGCGTCATCATCACGATGATCCCGGCCCTGATCGTATTTATCCTCTGCCAGAAGCAGATCTACGGCGGACTGGCAGCAGGGGCCGTGAAGGGTTAAGAGGAGGTCCGCCGCGGACCGGCGGCGTGAACCGAAGAGAGGCCGCGGCGGGAGCACCGATTTGGGAAGTGAATATGGATTATGGAGGAAGAATATGAGTGAAGTAAAGATCATCGGGGCAGCAGTGCCCAATATGCCCTGGCAGGAAAGGCAGGAGCAGGGAAAAGCAGGGATGCCGGTATGGAGGTACACGGAGAATCCGGTCATCGGGCGCAATCCGGCAGAGGGCGTTGCACGGATATTCAACAGTGCGGTGATGCCCTACAACGGGGAATTTATCGGCGTATTCCGGGGGGAGCAGACCAACGGGATTCCATACATTTATCTCGGCCGGAGCGGGGACGGCATCCACTGGGATTTTGAAAAGGAGAAGCTCCGCTTTGAGGATGAAGCGGGAAATGAATTTATGCCCAGGTATGCTTACGACCCCAGGCTGGTCAGGGTGGAGGACACGTATTATATCATCTGGTGCCAGGATTTTTACGGCGCTTCGATCGGGGCCGCTAAGACACAGGATTTTAAAAAATTTGTCCGGATTGAGAACCCGTTTCTTCCATTTAATAGAAACGCGGTGCTGTTTCCGAGAAAGGTGAACGGGAAATTTTTGATGCTGTCCCGTCCAAGTGACAGCGGGCACACGCCGTTCGGGGATATCTTCATTTCCGAGAGCAGGGATATGGAATACTGGGGCAGGCACCGCCATGTGATGGGAAAAGGAAACGAGTGGTGGCAGAATGTGAAGATCGGCGGAGGAGCGGCGCCCATCGAGACAAGCGAAGGGTGGCTTTTGTTCTACCACGGCGTGACCGGGACCTGCAACGGCTATGTATACAGCATCGGCGGAGCGATCCTGGATCTGGAGCAGCCTTCCATCGTGAAATACCGCTGCAGCACCTTCCTGCTGACGCCGGAGGAATGGTATGAGGAACGGGGGTTTGTGCCCAACGTAACATTCCCCTGCGCTACGGTCCAGGACGCCCCAAGCGGAAGGATCGCCATCTACTACGGCGCTGCCGATACGTATGTGGGGCTTGCGTTTGCAAAGGCAGACGAGGTGGTGGCTTACATCAAAGAACACAGTGTCGTTTCCCCGGAAGATACGGAGATTGGAGTCAGGTAAAATCATGCTGAAAACAGAAGTGAAACAACATTTGACAGAAACCCTGATTCCCTTCTGGCAGGGCATGACGGACCGGGAAAACGGAGGGTTTTACGGCTATCTGAGCTACGGCCTGGAGCTGGACCGTAAGGCGGTCAAGGGCTGTATCCTGAACAGCAGGATTCTCTGGTTTTTCTCCAATGCTTATCTGGCACTGGGGGAGGAGCACCTTCTGGAAAGCGCGGGGCATGCCTTCCGCTTTCTGAGGGATCACTGCCTGGACCGGGAATACGGCGGCGTCTACTGGTCGCTGGATTACAAGGGAGAGCCCCAGGACGAGACGAAACACACGTATAACCAGGCATTTGCCATCTACGCGCTTTCTTCCTATTATGATGCGTCCAAGGATGCGGAGGCTCTGGAGATTGCGCGCGGCCTGTACCGTGTGGCGGAAGAAAAATGTAAGGACGTATGGGACGGGACAGCCGGTCCGGGAAGCAGCCCGGCCGGGGACGGGACGGTGAAAACGCCGGACAGGGAGATTGCTATGCCGGAGGGAAGGAACGCTGCGCCGGGGATTGGCTACCGGGAAGCGTTCACCAGGGACTTTGGCCCGGCGGAGAATGACAAGCTTTCCGAAAACGGCGTTATGGCCGAGAAGACCATGAACACATTGCTGCATGTATTTGAAGCGTACACGGAGCTTTACCGTGTGACCGGGGACGGGGAGGTTGCGGATCGGCTCCGGGAAATGTTGGATATTGTGGCGGACAAGGTCTACAATCCCCGGCTGGGACGGCAGGAAGTATTCTTTGACCGCTTCTGGAACCCGCTGATCGATCTGTACTCCTACGGCCACGATATTGAAGCCGCATGGCTCATAGACCGGGGGCTGGATATACTGGGCGACAGAGCCTATACAGAACGGCTTGCGCCCATCACGGAAACCATCACGGACCATATTTTCCACAGGGCATACACAGACCATTCCCTGGTCAACGAGGCGGAAAACGGCGTGGTAGATAGGACCCGGGTCTGGTGGATCCAGGCAGAGGCCGTAGTGGGTTTCCTGAACGGATATCAGAGACATCGGGAGAAGAAAGAGTACCTGGCGGCGGCAGAGGACATCTGGGGCTACATCCGGGATCATCTGATCGACCGGCGTCCGGGGTCGGAGTGGTTTTCCGGTCTGGACGAGGAACGCAGGCCGATTCAAAAGGCCATCGTTGACCCGTGGAAATGCCCGTACCACAACGGGCGGATGTGCCTGGAGGTCATGAAGCGGGTTTGAACGATCATAGGTGGGTTGCTAATCCGAAGCCGCATTTTCATTGTATTAAATTGCATAAAAATGTGACTTCGGATTGCAACCGTACAGGTGAAAAGATTAGTATATAAGGAGGCAATGCAGAGATGCTTCACAAACAATATTATGTCGAACAGGCGAAGGTGGATCGGCTGGTTTCCGGGAAAAACCGGAAAAGCAGCTTTTACAACGGGATTTACGACAGATACGAGTACCCGGTGCTGACCAGGGAGTTTGCCCCGGTTCACTGGAGATATGACCTGGATGAGGAAACGAACCCGTATTTTATGGAACGGCTTGGCATCAACGCAGTGATGAACTCCGGGGCCATTTACCTGAACGGAACATATTATCTGGTCGTGCGGGTGGAAGGAAATGACAGGAAATCGTTTTTTGCGGTGGCGGAAAGCAAGACGGGAATCGACGGATTCCGCTTCTGGGACGAGCCGGTGGTGCTGCCGGATACCTGCCCGGAGGAGACCAATGTATACGACATGCGTCTGACCCTGCATGAGGACGGCTGGATCTACGGCCTGTTCTGCTCGGAAAGCAAGGATGCAGAAAATCCGGATCTGTCTGCGGCGGTGGCCGCGGCGGGGATCGTCCGGACGAAGGACTTCAAGACCTGGGAACGGCTGGACAACCTGAAAACGCTGCAGTCGCCCCAGCAGAGGAACGTTGCCCTCCACCCGGAATTTGTGGACGGGAAATACGCGTTCTATACACGCCCCATGGACGGTTTCATTGAGACCGGAAGCGGCGGTGGCATCGGGTTCGGACTGTGTGAGGACATCCGGCACGCGGTGATCGGAGAGGAAAGGATCATCAGCAGACGGATTTACCATACCCTTACGGAGTCCAAAAACGGAGCCGGCGCGCCTCCCATCCGGGGAAAAAAATGCTGGATACACATTGCCCACGGCGTTCGGAATACGGCGGCAGGGCTGCGCTATGTCCTGTACGCGTTCGGAACCGACCTTAAGGACCCCTCCAGAGTCGTGGCGGAGCCCTCCGGCGTCTTTCTCGTTCCATTGGGAGAGGAGCGGGTCGGGGACGTGTCCAATGTGGTATTCACCAACGGGGCCGCGGTCAGGGAAAACGGGGATGTATACATTTACTATGCCTCCTGCGACACCAGGCTGCATGTGGCAGCCACAACCATCGACCGGCTGGAGGAATATCTGTTTTCCACACCGAAGGACCCGCTGCGGTCCGCGGACTGCGTGAAGCAGAGGTGTGAAATGATCCGCCGGAATCTGGCGCTGCTGAAAGGCTGAGTCGCTTGGAGGCTCTTTAGGGCATCCAACCGTACAGGTCGGTATACGAGGGAGGAAGCGAATGAAAAAGCTGACAATCGAGCATCCGTTTTTTGAATTTATGGGAAGGATCGGCGACTGGATGATATTAAATGTCCTGTTTGTCCTCACATCGCTGCCGGTCATTACGATCGGAATGGCCGCGACGGCGTTCTACCGGGTGGGCCTGCGCCGTGTGCGGGGGGAGAGCCGGTACGCGGCCAGGGAGTACCTGCAGGCGTGCCGGGAGGAATGGAAGCAGGGCACAAAGCTGTGGCTGTTCTTCCTGGCCGCAGGCGCGGTTCTGCTGTTCGATATCCTGTACGGCAAAAACCTGGGAAGGCTGTTGAACATTGGGGTCGGGATATTGGCAGCGCTGTGGTGCTTTACGATCAGTTATGCCTTCCCCCTGCAGGCAAGATTTCAAAACAACGTAAGGAATACGCTGGCAAACGCGCTGCGGCTGGCGTTTCGCAATTTCCCTGCGACGCTGGTGATGGCGGCGCTGAACAGTCTGCCGGCAGTGTGCGTCGCGGCAGGGGCATTTTATACGATGGTTGCAATGCCGCTTTTCTGTGTGGCAGGTTTTTCCTGCATTGTATGGATCAACTGTCTGCTGCTGACGAGGATCTTTCAGAAAATAGAAGGAGAAGAGGTATGAGGATCAAACCCGATCACGAAAAATTATCTTACTGCGGAAGGATTGACCGGCGCAGTCCAAAGGAACCGGTTTTTGTGTATCCCTGCACCTCGGTGGGGATGCGTTTTACCGGAAATACTTTGAAGGTGTATGTGAGAAACAGAAGCGCGTACTGGGACAATTATCTGGGATGCATACTGGACGGCAGGCAGACGGCCCTGGCGCTTCCGCCAGACGGAAGTGCAGAGCTGGAGATCCAGGTGGAGCAAAAAGAGAAAGCGGTGCATGAGCTGCTTCTTTTCAAACGGCAGGATGCCTGCCATGAGATGACATTTTTAGGCGTGGAGCTGGAGGACGGCGCAGAGCTTCTGGATATGCCGGAACAGCCGGAGAGGAAGATCGAGGTTTACGGGGATTCTGTCTCAGCCGGGGAAGTCTCGGAAGCGGTGGAATATGCGGGAAAAGAGGATCCGGAGCACAACGGGGAATACTCCAACAGCTGGTATTCCTACGCATGGATGACTGCCAGAAAGCTGAATGCCCGGATTCACGATATCGCACAGGGCGGCATGGCCCTGCTGGACGGGACAGGGTGGTTTCACGGGCCGGATTATATCGGGATGGAAACCGCGTGGGACAAGGTGCATTACCATCCCGAGCTGGCTGAAACATCGGAATGGGACTTTTCCCGGTATGTTCCCCAGGTTGTGATCGTGGCACTGGGTCAGAATGACAGCCACCCGGAGGACTACATGAAGGAAGATTTTGACGGAGAAAAGGCGCGGACATGGCGTACCCGGTACGGGGCGTTTCTCAGGAAGCTGCGGGGAACTTATCCGGATGCCCGGATCATCTGCTGCACCACGCTTTTAAACCACGACCCGGCATGGGACTGCGCCATTGGACGCGTTGTGGAGGAGCTGGGAGACGCGAAAGTGACGCAGTACATGTTCCGACGAAACGGGAAAGGCACGCCTGGGCATCTGCGGATTCCGGAAGCGGAGGAGATGGCGGAAGAACTGGCTGCCTACATTAAGAAAACAGAGGGATGGAGCGACACATGGAAAGGATAGACCTTACAAGGATCAGGGAATGTATGCGAAGAGCCGATGAAGGCGGAGAACTGACGATTGCTTTTTTCGGAGGATCAATCACCCAGGGCTGCGCCGCGTCCGTACACGAGAAAACCTATTCATACCGGGTGTTTGAATGGTGGAAACGTACATTTCCAAAGGCGGAGTTTCGTTATGTAAATGCAGGGATCGGCGGCACCACCTCCCACTTCGGGGCGGCCAGGATCGTGCCGGATCTGCTGATGTACCAGCCGGATCTGGCGGTCATTGATTTCAGCGTAAACGACGGAGCGGATGATTTTTTTCAGGAGACATACGAAGGAATACTGCGGAGGATTCTGGAATGGAAGTCAAAGCCGGCGGTGCTTGTGCTGAACCATGTGTTTTATGACACCGGGGAAAATGCCCAGCAGTACCACAATGCGGCGGCGGACTGGTACCATGTGCCCCATGTGAGCATGAGGGATACCCTGTACCGGAAGGTGGAGGCGGGGGAGTACGCCATGGAGGAACTCACCGGGGACGCGCTACATCCTAACGATCAGGGACACGAACTGGTGGCAGAGGAGATCATCGCCTTTTTCCGGCAGGTCTGGGAGGAGACGCGGGCGCGGGAAGGAAACGTGCAGAAAGAAGCCGCTCAGGAAGCCGGTCTGCGCAGAGAAGACGTGCAGAAAGAAGCTGCTCAAAAAGCCGGTCTGCAGGAAGCGGATGCGCAGAAAGAGGACAGCCCGCTCCCGTCTCCGATGACAGAGAATGCGTATGAATTTGCCAGCCGTTTGACGATCCGTGAGATCTCACCGGAGCTTGCAGGCTTCCGGGCAGACACGGAGGAAAAAACAGGGCATCTGGATTTGTTCAAAAACGGATGGATTGGAAAGCGTCCGGGGGACAAGATCCGGTTCCAGGTGACGGCCTCCTGCATTGCCCTCCAGTATCGGAAATCCGTCTCAAAGCCGGCTCTGCGGGCAAAGCTGGTTCTGGACGGAAACCGCGGGGAGGCCCGCATTCTGGACGGAAATTTTGAGGAGGACTGGGGGGACTGCCTGTATCTGGAACCAATCCTCCACCACGGGGATCATGGAAAGCACAGTATTGAACTGGAAATCCTGGACGACGGGGCAGAGACTGCGGTACCGTTCTATCTGGTGTCGCTGATCACCGCGTAGTACCGATGTCCTGTCTGGGATGCAGATGGATCAAAATAGAAGGAGAAGCAAAAAAATGGATGCAAGAAAGTTATATGAGTTTTGGCTGAATGATCCGTATTTCGATGAGGAGACGAAACAGGAGCTGCGGGCAATCGAAGACGACGCGGCTGAGATTGAAGAACGTTTTTATCGGAATCTGGAATTTGGGACCGGCGGGCTCCGGGGGATCATCGGGGCGGGCACAAACCGCATGAACCTGTACACCGTGCGGAGGGCAACCCAGGGCCTTGCGAATTATATTTTAAAGGAGCAGGGGGAGAAAAAAGGCGCTGCCATTGCCTTTGACTCCCGGAATATGTCCCCGGAGTTTGCGGAGGAAGCGGCGCTCTGCCTGGCGGCAAACGGGATCAGGGCATACATTTTTCCCTCCCTGCGTCCCACGCCGATGCTGTCCTTTGCCCTGCGTCAGCTTGGATGTACGGCCGGGATCGTGGTGACGGCCAGCCACAATCCGCCGGAATATAACGGGTATAAGGTATACTGGGAGGACGGCGCGCAGATCACATTTCCCAGAGATCAGGAGATCATAAGCGAGGTCAACGCTGTCGAGGATTATGGGCAGGTAAAGACCATGTCCCGGCAGGATGCGGAAAAGGCCGGGCTGTACAGGGTGATCGGCCCGGAGATGGACGACGCATACATCGAGAGCCTGAAAAAGTTGGTGATCCATCCGGAAATCCTGCGGGAGGAAGCGGCAGACTTGAAGATCGTCTACACGCCACTGCACGGAACCGGCAATATCCCGGTCCGCAGAGTCCTCTCGGAGCTTGGATTTTCACAGGTGTATGTGGTGGAGGAGCAGGAGCTTCCGGACGGCAGATTTCCCACCGTTTCCTATCCCAACCCGGAGGACAAAAACGCATTTACTCTGGCTCTTGAGCTTGCCAGGGAGAAAGACGCGGATCTCATCCTTGCCACAGACCCGGATGCGGACCGGCTGGGCGTCTATGCGAAGGATTCCCGCACAGGGGAATACGTGGGCTTTACCGGAAATATGTCTGGAATGCTGATTCTGGAATACATCCTTTCCCAGAAGAAGGCGATGGGGACACTGCCGGAAAACGGCGCCGTGGTGACGACCATTGTTTCCGGGAAAATGTCCCGGGAGATTGCCAGAGAATATCAGACAGACCTGATCGAAACGCTGACTGGTTTTAAATATATCGGCGAGCAGATTAAGTTTTTTGAACAAAACCATGAGCACGAGTATGTATTCGGCTACGAGGAAAGCTACGGCTGCCTGGTAGGGATCCATGCCCGGGACAAGGATGCGGTGGTGGCTGTGATGGCGCTGTGCGAGACGGCTGCGTGGTGCAGGCATCAGGGAATGAGCCTCCAGGACCAGATGGAAACGCTGTACCGGCGATATGGTTATTTTAAAGAAGGACTGTCTACGATTACGCTAAAAGGGCAGGAGGGCGTAAGGAAGATCGCGGCAATCATGGAACGTATCCGGAAGGACGTGCCGGAGCAGATCGGAGGCTTCCCTGTGACGCAGTTCCGGGATTACAGGGAGGATGTCCTGCTGAACACTGTGACAAAAGAAAAGGGGAAAACCGGCCTGCCCAAATCCAATGTGCTGTACTTTGAAATGGGACAGGATGCGTGGTGCTGTGTCCGCCCGTCCGGAACCGAGCCGAAGATCAAATTTTACATCGGCGTAAAAGGGGAAAGCGGGGAAGACGCGGAAATGATGCTGCAGAAGCTGACGGAGGCGGTACAGGGATTCGGGAGCTGACGCCTGATGGGATTCCAGTAAAATATGAAAGTTACGATTCATGGTTTGGAGGAGAGTATGGGATTTTCAGAAAATTTTGTATGGGGAGCGGCGACAAGCGCGTATCAGATCGAGGGCGCGGCGAAGGAAGACGGAAAGGGCCTGCATATCTGGGACGTGTATGCTGAGGAGCCGGGACACATCTATGAAGGGCACCATGGAAATATGGCCTGTGACCATTACCGCCGGTTCCGCGGGGATGTGAAGATCATGAAGGAAATGGGACTGAAAGCGTACCGTTTTTCCATCGACTGGTCCAGGGTTCTGCCGGAAGGGCGGGGCGCGGTCAACGAAAAGGGGATCGCCTTTTATAACGCCTTGATTGATGAACTGTCAGAGGCGGGGATTAAGCCTTATGTGACCCTGCACCACTGGGAGCTTCCCTATGAGCTGTATAAAAGGGGCGGCTGGATGAACCCGCAGATTGTGGAGTGGTTCGGGGAATTTGCGAAACTGGCGGCAGAAAGGTTCAGCGACCGTGTAAGCCATTTCTTTACCCTGAATGAACCGCAGTGCTTTGTAGGACTGGGTTTTCTGACCGGGGAGCATGCGCCGGGGCTGAGAATGCCGCTTCGGGATACCTTTGAGATGGCCCACAATGCATTGAAGGCCCACGGCCGGGCGGTACAGATGCTGCGTCAGTACCAAAAGCAGACGCTGACCATCGGCTATGCGCCCACATGCGGGATGTGTTATCCTGAAACAGAAAGCCCGGAGGACGTGGAGGCCGCAAAGCAGATGTTATTTTCCATGAATCCGGATGACAGAAACTGGACCTGGAATGTGGCCTGGTGGTCCGATCCGGTGATACTGGGGCATTATCCGGAGGAAGGGTTAAAGCGGTACGAGCCCTGGCTTCCGAACATAACGGATGAAGATATGAAGTTGATCGCCCAGCCCATTGATGTCTACGGACAGAATATTTACAACGGGCGCTGTGTCCGTATGGGGGCGGAGGGAAAGCCGGAGGAGGTAAAACGGGGGGAGGGATTCCCCAAGACGGCCTCCTCCTGGCCGGTGACCCCGGAGGCTTTGTACTGGGGGCCGAAGTTTTTGTATGAACGGTACCGGAAGCCTTTGTACATCACGGAGAACGGGCTGTCCTGCCACGACGTGGTTTCGCTGGACGGCATGGTGCATGACCCGAACCGGATCGACTTTCTGGCCAGGTATCTGGGCCAGCTTAAGAGGGCGGCAGAGGAAATCGATCTCCGGGGATATTTCCAATGGTCGCTGATGGACAATTTTGAGTGGGCAAAGGGGTATTCGGAGCGTTTTGGGCTGGTGTACGTGGATTACCGGACGCAGGAACGGATCATGAAGGATTCCGCGTATTGGTACCGCGGTGTGATTCAAAATAATGGAGCCGGGTTATGAGTATATTAAAATTAAAGCCGAGCTGCAAGGATTACCTCTGGGGCGGCAGCAGGCTTATCAAGGAATATGGAAAAGAATATGAAGGGGAAGTGCTGGCGGAGACGTGGGAGCTGTCCTGCCATCCGGACGGCCCGTCTGTTATCCGAAATGGAGCATATGCCGGGAAGACGCTTCCGGAATATATCAGCGGAGAGGGACGGCAGGTGCTGGGAACGCACTGCCGGAGGTTCCGGGATTTCCCCATCCTGACAAAATTCATCGATGCAAGGGACAACCTGTCCATCCAGGTCCATCCTGACAACCGTTATGCCCTGAAAAATGAAGGCCAATACGGAAAGACCGAGATGTGGTACGTGATGGATGCCGGAAAGGACGCATTTTTGTACTATGGATTCCAGAGGGAGATCACAAAGGAGGAATTTGCGCAGCGGATCAGGGAGGATACGCTCCTGGAAGTGCTGAATGCGGTTCCGGTGCAGAAAGGGGATGTGCTGTTCATCGAATCCGGCACGATCCACGCCATCGGAAAGGACATTCTGATCGCGGAGATCCAGCAAAATTCCAACGTGACCTACCGGGTCTATGACTACGGACGGGTGGGAAAGGACGGAAAAAAGCGGGATCTGCACATCGAAAAGGCGCTTGCCGTTACCAACCGGATTCCCATTGTCCGAAAGAACAGCAGCTATCCCCATGCGGCGGACTGTGATTATTTTACGGTGGATAAGCTGAACCTGGACGGAAGGGTGATGCAGAAGCTGAGCGGAAAGGTTTCCGAGGAATCCTTCGCCAGCATCCTGATCCTGGACGGGGAGGGCACGATTTCCGACGAAAGGGAGGAACTGGCTTATCACAAGGGGGACAGCTTTTTCCTCTCGGCCGGGAGCGGAACCTATACCATCGAAGGTTCCTGCGACGCCCTGGTCACAACGATCCGGGAAAAGGCGGCCCAGGTGCGGATCGGCATTGACATCGGCGGCGCTGATACGAGGATCGGCCTGGTGGACGTACATCAGAAGCTGATCGCATGGAAAACGGTCAGGACAAATGCCATGCGCCCGGCAAAGGAAGTGATCCAGGAGATCGGCCGGACTGCGCTTTCGCTTCTGGAGGAGCAGGGCATTGCCATGGAGCAGTGTGTCGGGGCAGGAATCGGAGTGCCGGGAACCGTGGACAGAAAAAACGGGGTTGTCCGTTATTCGAACAATATCAAATGGGAAGATGTGGACATCGCAAAAGAGATGGGCGCTTTCCTGCCCATTCCCATCTATATTGCCAATGACGCGGACTGCGCCGCGCTGGGCGAGGCGGCGGCAGGCGCAGGCCGGGGCTGTGAGGATGTGATCCTGTTTACCCTGGGAACCGGCGTGGGCGGCGGCGTCATCCTGGACGGCAGCATTTATGAGGGAAGCGGGATCAGCGGCAGCGAACTGGGCCACATGGTCATCGTGGAAAACGGAGAACCCTGCACCTGCGGCCGCCGGGGCTGCCTGGAAGCTTATGTTTCCGTCCCGGCTCTGATCCGGGAAGCCCTGGCCGCTGCAGGAAAGGATCTGACGCCGGAAGAGATTTTTGCGGCGGCAAAGGAGGACCCTGCGGTGAAAGAGGTGGTGAATACCTACATCCGCAGGCTGGGGACAGGCATCGTGAATGCGGTCAATATTTTCCGCCCCCGGCTGGTAATCCTTGGCGGCAGGATCTCGGAACAGGGGGATGTACTGATCAAACCGCTGGAGGAGCAGCTTAGACAGGGGTGCTTCGGCGGAGAAAAAAGCGGGATTCCCGAGATCAGGACGGCGGTGCTGGGCAGCCATGCAGGGATAATCGGGGCGGCAAGCCTGATCTGACCGGAAGCCTTTTGGATTTATGGGCTGAGGATCGCTGCAGTGAGAACCGGTACAGGGACGATGGGATTATGAAATGCCGCTTCTGCCCGGGCGTGCGGCCTGGGGCAGGGGGGATAAAAAACAGCAGATTGATTCAGAACGGGAAGGGAAATGTGCCTGAAAGCGGTACAGTTCCCTTCTTTTTGTGTCCCCTTTGCGAGGGGAGTGCTTTTGGGGGATTAAAATGATGGGAGGGCGGAATGGAATTGCTGAGACGGCGGACGGAATGAAGGGAGTGACAAACGGATTAAAATGTGAACGAATCGTGAACGAACCGTTAATGAAAAAGGATATATATTGAACAATTTCAGAGAATCAGGTATACTATAGCAAAAGGGGTATCCGACCCTTTTCATTGTGGCGTGTGATAAGCAGGTATACAAAAACGGGTTACTTTTTGCACCCGGTCAGGGTGGGAACTGTAGCTGGAATGACGTTGGAGCCTGGTGTAGCGACACATTTACTTTCAGTCAAATGTAAATGTGTCAGTACACCAGATCCGGCAGTATGTTTGAAAAAAAGGATTGTGGAGCCGGAGGATTGTATGGAAGAGCGGAAACCGGAAGAGCAAAAGAGCCTGGATGAGTATTCCCAAAGGGAATCCCAGAATACACGTCCCTGCGGGACGGGCGAAGTTGATTCGACGAATTATGGTCAGGGAGAGCAGGAAGAAAAATCTGCGGCGGGAGATGAGCCGCCGTCCGGCTCTGAGGAAGAGGAGCGGGAAGTATTTTCATTTTTACAGGAAACCATTAAGCCGAAACCGGTCACCGGAGGACAGATCGCGCTGCAGCTTGTGAAAGTGGCAGTATACGGCCTGATCATCGGGGTAACTGCCTGCTGCGGTTTTTATGCGCTGCGGCCCTGGGCAGAAGAGACATTTCACGAGGAGGCCCAGGAGGTCACGCTTCCGGGGGACGAAGAGGAGGTAACGGAACCGGTTTCAGAGGAAGAAGAGGAAAAGGAACCGGAACCGGAGCCTCAGATCATCGTTCCGGAATTGACTGCGGACAGTTACCGGGAGATCATGCAGAGTATGTATGCCATTGCAAAGGAAGCGGAGAAGTGTGTCGTTTATGTCCGGAGAGCAAAAGAGGAGGCTCCTGCCGGAGAAGGACCGCATACCGGTACGACCGGGCTGCTGGCAGCGGACAACGGCCAGGAACTTTTGGTTCTTTCAGATAATTCTGTCTGTGAGGGCGCAAAACAGTGGTCTGTTATATTTCCCGACCATACACAGCATCAGGCGAAGCTGGTGAAGCAGGACGGCAACCGGGGGCTGGCAGTATTCGGAATTGACCGGGCTTCCATTTCAGAAAGTACATGGAATGTGATTCAGGTGGCAGAACTGGGGAACTCCAATATTTCCGTGCAGGGAGATCTGGTGATCGCCCTTGGACAGATGTTTGGGTATGAGAACGGGCTCGGCTATGGCATCATCAGTGCGAAGGAGTGGGATTATGACTATGCGGACGGCCAGTGCGGTGTGATCGCGACAGATATTGCAGCATCCGCCGGCGCAAGCGGTATCCTGTTCAACCAGAAGGGCCAGGTCATTGGCCTGATGAAAAGCGCTATTCTGGGCGAAGGCGCGTCCGCTTCGGCAAATGCCCTGGCAGTCTCAGATATGAAGCAGGTCATGGGCCTTCTGCTCAATGGGGAAACCGTCCCCTATACCGGAATCTTCGGCACAGCCGTGACTGATGAACTTTCCAAGGAAAAGAAGATTCCTAAAGGTCTGTATGTGACAAATGTGCAGGCGGATTCTCCGGCTATGAAAGCCGGAATCCAGAACGGGGATGTGATCCTGGAGGTGGGAGACTCCAGTGTTACCGGGATTATTTCCTATGAAAAGGCTGTGCTGGAACGCCAGGCAGGAGAGATCGTGAAGGTGAAAGGGCAGCGGCTGGGAAGCGGCGGCTATGTGGAGGTGGAGTTCTCGGTGACGATGGGGAGTATCGAGTAAAAGACCTGATACGGTGATTTTTTAATGAACGAATTGGAATAGCAAGATCTAATAATCTCTGCCGTTTCGATTTGCTGCAAAATTTATATAGAAAGAGGATAAACAAAGAATATGTATATTAAGGATTTACGCGGGGGCGAGACGATCAGAAGTATTTACATGTGCAGGGCAAAGCGCTCTGCGGAGACGCGGAACGGAAAGCCTTATGACAATCTGCTCCTGCAGGATAAGACCGGCACCCTGGACGGAAAGGTGTGGGATCCCAATTCTCAGGGGATCGCAGACTACGAGGAGAAAGATTTTATTGAGGTTTACGGTGAGGTGATCACGTACAACAACAACCTGCAGCTGAACATCAAACAGCTCAGGAAGGCAGCCGAGGGCGAATATAACCCTGCGGATTACATGCCTGTTTCCGAAAAAAATATCGACGGGATGTATCAGGAGCTGCTCTCCTGCATCAAAAATATTTCCAACGAGTATCTGCGCCAGGCGGTGGAATATTATTTCGTAAAAAATGAAGCATTTATCAAAGCGTTCAAGTCACATTCCGCAGCCAAGACCGTGCACCACGGCTTCTGCGGGGGGCTTCTGGAGCATACGCTGAGCGTGGTCCATCTGTGCGAATATTTCGCAGGGACATACAGGTTCCTGAATAAGGACCTGCTGATCGCATCTGCAGTCTGCCACGACATCGGCAAGGTTCGGGAGTTGTCCGAATTTCCGGATAATGACTACACAGACGAGGGACAGCTCATCGGTCATATCGTGATTGGTTCGGAAATGTTGTCCGAGGCTATTCGTTCAGTCCCGGGCTTCCCAGTGATGCTGGCAAATGAATGGAAGCATTGCATTCTGGCGCATCACGGTGAACTGGAATTTGGCTCGCCGAAAAAACCGGCGCTGGCAGAAGCGCTCGCGCTGAATCTGGCGGATAATACAGATGCAAAGCTGCAGACGATGAAGGAAATATTTAAGGATAAAAGCGGGACGGAATGGCTGGGGTATAACCGGCTGTTTGAGTCGAATCTGAGAAAAACATCGGTTTGAGGTATTTATATGCAGAAAAATGAATCAGTGACAGTGACAATCCAGGATATGGGCGTCAATGGAGAAGGTATAGGCAGAGTGAATGGCTATACCTTATTTATTAAGGATGCAGTCATCGGAGACGTGGTGGAAGCCAGGGTGACAAAAGCAAAGAAGAACTATGGTTATGCAAGATTGATGAATATTATTACACCGTCCAAGCACCGGGTAGAGCCTGTGTGTAGATTTGCCAGAAAATGCGGTGGCTGCCAGATCCAGGAAATGTCCTACGAAAAGCAGTTGGAGTTCAAGCAGAACAAGGTTCTGGGAAACCTGGAACGGATCGGCGGTTTTTCCAGGGAACTGCTGTCGGAGGTGTTCGAGCCGATCATTGGGATGGAGAAGCCCTTCGGCTATCGGAACAAGGCGCAGTTTCCGTTCGGCACGGATAAAAACGGGCAGCCCATCACCGGGTTTTATGCCGGGAGGACGCATGATATTATAGCGAATACGGACTGTGCGCTGGGAGTAGGGGTGAATCGGGAGATTCTGGAGATTGTGCTTGCATTTATGAAAAAGTATGGGGTGCGTTCCTATGATGAAAAGACCGGGGAAGGTCTGATTCGGCATGTGCTGATTCGGTATGGGTTTGCTACGAAGGAGATCATGGTGTGCGTGGTGGTGAACCGGGGGAAAGCGGAATACGGAAAATGTGAGGATAAGGATTGCGTGAATCGTGAGAAAGCGGATTGTGAGAATTGTGAGAAAGCGGATTGCGTGAATTGCGAGAAAGCGGATTGCGTGAATTGCGAGAAAATGGATTGCGAGAAATTGGATCGTGTGAATCGAGGAAATAGGGGGACGAAGGGGCTGGAGAGAGGAAGCGTGATGGGTTTCAGTTGGATTCCGCATCAGGAGGTTCTGGTGGAAGAACTGGCCCGGATTCCCGGCATGACGAGTATCACGGTGAGTCCCAACCCCAGACAGACGAATGTGATTATGGGGGAGCGGTATGAAGTTCTGTGGGGACAGCCGTTTATCACAGATTATATCGGAGCGGTGAAATATCAGATTTCCCCGCTGTCTTTTTACCAGGTGAATCCGGTGCAGACGGAAAAGCTGTACGGGCTTGCGATGGAATATGCAGATCTGAAGGGCGAGGAGACAGTGTGGGATCTGTACTGCGGGATTGGGACAATTTCCCTGTTTTTGGCGCAGAAGGCGGGGAAAGTGTACGGAGTGGAGATTGTACCCCAGGCGGTGGAGGACGCCAGGAGAAACGCGGAAATTAATGGGATTGAGAATGCGGAGTTTTATGTCGGGAAAGCCGAGGAAGTGCTGCCGGGGTATTATGAGCTGTATGAGAAGGAGCACCCGGGGGAGCGGGCGCATGCGGATGTGATCGTGGTGGATCCGCCTCGGAAAGGGTGCGATGAGGGGCTGTTAAAGACGATGGCGGATATGCGGCCGGAGAGGATTGTGTATGTGAGCTGCGATTCGGCGACGCTGGCACGGGATTTGAGGTATTTGTGCGAGCGGGGGTATGAGGTGAAGAAGGGGAGAGTTGTGGATCAGTTTGGGATGAGTGTGCATACGGAAAGTATCGTGTTGCTTTCAAAACTTAAATCAAATAAGTTGAAACATATCAATGTGGAATTAGAGATGGATGAACTTGATTTGACGGCGGCGGAGAGTAAAGCCACTTATGAGGAAATCAAGGATTATGTTCTGAAACAAAGCGGATTGAAAGTCAGCAACTTGTATATTGCACAGGTAAAGCAGAAATATGGGATTATTGAGAGGGAAAATTATAATCTGAAGAAATTGGAAAATTCCAGACAGCCGAAATGCCCGCCAGAGAAGGAAATGGCTATAAGGGAGGCATTGGAACATTTTCGTATGATTTGATGGCGGAGTGGAATTGATGAGATATTTTTTTGTAATTTTCGTAAAAAATATACAGAATAAACTTTTTGAAAAATGTTTTCCATACTTTTACGGGATTTAAGAATTAAGATGATTAGAAGAAAAGAATGATTTCAGGAGAATACTACCAAACAAAATGTAGAGAGACAGGTTATAGTGATGAATTGAAGCAGTGTATTGAAAATGCTTGTGAATATTGTATTGATAATATGCAATCGACAGTTTCAGGAAATCCATATTATAAGGGAGAGCATCCACTCATGTTATTGGGTGAAATTCAGAGTGGAAAAACAAGAGCATTTACGGGTTTGATGGCTTTAGCATTTGACAATGGATTTGATTATATTTTTATATTGACTAAAAATAACAAAGCGTTAGTTGAACAGACATATAAACGAATGAGAAAGGAATTTAAGACATTTATAGACCAGGATAAAGTGGATGTGAATGATATTATGAAATTGCAAGATGAGCTAACACCGTATGAATTGGATAAAAAATTAATCATTATTGCAAAAAAGCAAAAGGATAATTTGCATAGAATTAGTAGTTTTATTAGATACACGATGATTAACGGTGAGAAAAATTGTTTAATTATCGATGACGAAGCAGATACGGCGAGCATAGGGTATGAAAAGATTAAAGATTCCATGGAAGATTTTAATCTCCGTACTGTAGCAGCTGAAGTTGATAAAATTAGAGGAAGTTTAGATGGATGCGTGTTTGTTCAAGTTACAGCGACACCATACGCATTATATTTACAGCCAGACTTTGAAGGAATGGAAATAAAGCCTATAAAGCCGCTAAAGACAGTGTTGGTGCCATCTGGGGAAAAATATATAGGAGGGGAGTATTATTTTTTAAAGTCAAATGATGAGAACAGTCAAGGAAGGTTTATATTTGAAGAGGTATCTGATGAAGAGCAAGAGATAGTTTCAGCTAAAATTACAGATAGACGGAGATTTAAGGAAGAAGAAATTCTCATTAGGGAAGACAGAATGTCAACTTTTAAGCGTGGAATTATTAATTTTATTATGGGCGGGTGTATTTTAAACAGAAATGGGAAAAAACAAAAATATGCCTATGTCATTCATACAGCAGTTGCACAACAAGCGCACGACAGAGTTGCTAATATTACAAAAACACTGATTTATCAGCTTAAAGAAAGAGCAGAGGAACATATTGTATACATAGAGAAACTCTTGCAAGAGAGTTACAGAGATATTTCTAATTCAGTTGTTGAATTTGGTTTCGATATGCCTGAATATGAGCAGATTAAAGAGGATTTTTATTCTGCTATTGTACAAGGGGTAAAAGTAAGTGTCATTAATTCGAAAGATGATATTAACAAATATTTGAATGAGGATACGGGAGAGTTAAAGCTGAGAACACCATTTTCTATTTTTGTGGGAGGACAGGTATTAGACAGAGGAATTACAATTCCTAATATGGTTGGTTTTTATTACGCAAGGAATCCTAAAACGATGCAGCAGGACACGGTTATGCAGCATTCAAGAATGTTTGGGTACAGGGGAAATGATCTTCTTTCAATTACAAGATTTTATACTACGAGAAAAATTTATGAGAGTATGGTAAAGATTACGGAGATTGACGTTGCTCTAAGAGATGATATTAGACACAATAGATTTGAAGATGGGATATGTTTTATCGAACGCAGGGGAGATACAGCGTCTACGGCTAAAATAGTGCCATGTTCACCAAGCAAGATTTCAGTTTCAAATGTGGTTTATTTAAAGCCTTCATCTCGTATTTTACCTATTGGTTTTTTGGCGAAAGCAAAGGCGATTTCGGATAAAGTAGTAAGAGAAGTTAATTTGATGTTAGATAGTATCATGCCAAGAGAACAAAAGAGAGAAGTAATCATTGATATTGTTAAGGCAGAAAAGCTAATTGAAAAAGTATATAGCTGTCTGGTTCCAGATGAAAATACAGAGAGATTTGTAGAATACGATAAAATGATTTCTATATTAAGGTATGTTTCAAAACAGTCGGAAAAATGCTATTTAATTGTAAGGAGAAATCGTAATATGCCAAAATATAAAAAGGGCATGAGGTATATAGATTCTCCAGATACTGGACAGGATGAACAAAAATTAGCCAGAGAAATTTCCATAGATATGCCATGTTTAATTTTATTGCATCAAAACGGTGTTGCTGAAGGCTGGAAAGGCAGGGAGTTTTGGTGGCCGATACTGACTTTGCCTAAGAATACGCCTAAAACAATTTATGCTTTGCCAAATGTAGATGGAAGGATAAGAAAAAGATAAACATAGTGATTGGCAGAAATGAATATGGGAGGTGTTTTATGGATAGACGTAAGCGTATGGGAAAAGATAAAGAGGGAGTGATTTTTCCGGTTGCCCCGAGTCTTTTTGAAATGAGTGATAGTTATTTGCAATTTATAGAAGAAATCAAGAAAGAGATTCAGAAGCAGAGAGTTTCCGTCGTAATGAACGCCAATACAAGCATGATTTGCCTTTACTGGAATATTGGCAGGGCTATTTTGAAAAAACAAGAGGAAGAGGGATGGGGTGCAAAGGTTATTGACCGTATGTCAAAGGATCTGAAAATTGCTTTTCCAGAAATGTCCGGCTTTTCTCAACGTAATATTAAATATATGCGCAAATTTGCCCAGTGTTGGGGGGATGAGGAAATAGTGCAACGGGTCGTTGCACAAATACCATGGCGGACAAATATTGCTTTGATGGATAAATTAAAAACACAGGAAGAACGTATATGGTATGCTGGTAAAACAATAGAAAATGGTTGGAGTAAAACGATACTTGAGTTACAAATACAAAGTAGATTAATGGAACGTACTGGAAAAACAGTCAACAATTTCCCTGTGGCACTGCCACCGCTTGATTCTGACATGGCGAATCAGATATTTAAAGATCCTTATTTGTTTGACTTTTTGGGAACCGATATGCCAAGACGTGAAGTGGAAATAGAACAGAAACTAACAGAACATATTCAAAGTTTTCTATTAGAATTAGGACAGGGATTTGCATTTGTTGGGCGGCAGGTTCATTTAGAGGTTGGAGGACAGGATTTTTATTTAGATCTTTTGTTTTATCACTTGAAATTACGTTGCTATGTCGTGATAGAATTAAAAGCCTGTGATTTTGAGCCGGGATTTATCAGCCAATTAAATATGTATCAGAATATAGTAAATGATATTTTGTGCCATCCTGATGATAAACCTACAATCGGGCTTTTGTTGGTTAAGGGTAAGCACGAAATAATCCGTATCTATGAATCCTCCATCATTTTTGATACAATAGCTCCAAATCAAGGAGGTATTGCCTATGAATGAAACGAACCTTACAAAAGAAGATTTCTGGATGAAGCGAATTCAGGATTTCCAAAAAAGCGGATTGTCAAGAAAAGAATGGTGTCAGGAAAATCAAGTCCCCCTGTCGACTTTCAGTTATTGGATCAGAAAACAAATGCAGAAGCCTTCCGAATT
>KE159612.1:481476-485888 GCA_000403295.2 Lachnospiraceae bacterium M18-1
ATGTTCGCCTTCTGTAACCGCAGACGGACATCCATCAAAATCCTTCAATGGGACGGATCCGGTTTCTGGATCCTGATGAAGCGGCTCGACCGCAATTACTTCCGCTGGCCGGATACGCCGGATGAGTTGAAAAAAGTGACCTTAAAGGAAATTCATTGGTTATGTGATGGACTGTCCCTCGACCCAAAAGGCGCTTTTGAGGAACATCATCCGAAGATCACAATCTAATCTACACCGATTTTCCTGTCAATTCGCAAAAAGCTGAAAAAGTGGCAGTTTTCAATGAATTTTCCTCTGTTTTTCCATCCGGTTTCCTCTCGAAAACAGAGCGGTTTCATGATATACTTTTCTCAGACCACAAGAGATAGGAGGGCTGGATCATGGAACCGCTTTTTTCTGAAAAACAATGGCAGGATATGAGCAAAGAGAATATCATCACATTGATACAGGCCATGCAGGTGCATCAGAAAAAACAGGAAACAGAGATCCAGCTCCTGAAAGAAAAAACGAAGGAACTGGAGTTTATGAATGCACTGCTTTCGGATCGGCTGGCACTTGCGCAGAGGAAGCAGTTTGGCTCTTCCAGCGAAAAATACGCGGAAGGCTATGAGCAGATGGACCTGTTCAATGAGGCGGAGCAGGAGGCCGATCCCAATGCAGCCGAGCCAGAGATGGAGGAGATCCATCCAAAATCTTATAAACGTAAAAAACCAACCGGAAAAAAGGAAGAGGACCTTTCCGCTTTTGAAACCACAGAAGTGATCAAACATAAATTAGAAGGAAACGACAGATTCTGCCCTGAATGTGGGACAAAATATAAAGTGGTGACTACGGAGACCGTAAAATATTTGAAATTCATCCCTGCCCGATTTGAAGTGGTGGAGGAGACCACCTATGTTTATGCCTGTCCCAAATGCGGGATGATGAAGCGCCCGCAGAAAGATCCGTCACTTCTCAAAGGCAGTGTTGCGACACCATCCCTCGTTGCCGGCATTATGAATGCGAAATATGTGAACGGGATGCCGCTTGCGCGACAGGAGAGGGAGTTCGCAAGATATAACCTGAACCTGTCAACAAAGACCATGGCTAACTGGATCATCCTGTGCGCAAAACGGTACCTGCAGCCGATCTATGACCTGATGAGGGAAGAATTCCTGCGCAGCAGATATATCCACTGTGATGAAACCCGACTCCAGGTGATCGATGAGCCCGAGCAAAAAGGGACAACCCAGAACTGGATGTGGGTGTATCTTACGGATGAATACAGCGGAGCCCCACGGATGGTCCTCTTCCAATATGAAAGGACCAGGGGTGGATACCATCCGGTGGAATTCCTGGGGGATGAGTTCCGTGGCTATCTGACCTGTGATGGATACCAGGCTTACCACGGCCTCCCGGAGCAGATCACCGTGACAGGGTGCATGGCACACGCAAGGCGGCGTTTTGATGAAGCCCTGACCCCTTTAAAAAAGGGCTTTACCAAAGAACAGCTGAAAGAAACAACTGCATACCAGGCAATGGCACGGATCGGCATGCTTTATAAGATAGAGGAACTACTCCGTAACCAATCTCCTGAGGAAAGATATGCTGAGCGTCAGAAGCAGTCAAAACCGCTTTTAGAGGCTTTCTTCGGATGGCTGCATACTTTGGAAGGCTCTGTAAACCGGTCTTCTAAAATAGGAGAGGCCGTTTTATACGCTTTAAATCAGGAAAAATACCTCAAAGCCTATCTGGAAGACGGACATCTGAGTATCGATAACTCGGCCGCGGAGAGGGCGATCAAGAACTTTGCCATTGGGCGCCGCAACTGGCTGTTCTCCAAAAGCATCAAAGGCGCGGAGGCCAGCGCGACCGTATACAGCATCACGGAGACGGCGTTACTGAATGGGCTTAAGCCATATGACTATGTGGCTTACATACTGGAACGTATGAAAGATCTGGGGCCATTCCCGTCAAAAGAAGATCTCCAGCAACTATTACCATGGTCAGAATCCATACCGGAGTCCTGTCGTACAAATCGTCCAGGTGCGTCCACTTAGCAGAAACTGCTGGGTGGATTTTTTTGTCAAAGTGCAGATAACTTGGTGATGATATAAAAGATCAACTCTCATTAAGGCACAGTTTAGCAAATATTGGTGATTTTGAATAGGTACGGATTATTTCTTGCTTACGGTTAAGGGTAAGAATAAAACTATAGTGGAATATTCTTTATCTGGTTATCAGAACCCGATTGGTGTTGCAAATTGGCAGAATCAGCTTACACAGTCTTTGCCAGAAGAGCTACAGAGTAGTTTGCCTTCTATCGAAGAAATAGAAAGAGAATTAGGATAACAGTAAAATTGATAGAAAAAGTGCAACGGCCGTTGCACAAATGGGATAATAACCGTGATTAATGGTCAGTGGCTTAAATCAATTCGATTTAAGCCAACGATTAGTAAAAAGATTTGATCATAGGTTTGGACAATGCTGAGCATATTGAGACTATTGTACTTTTGCCCCACAAATCACCAGACAGTGTTATTAATGTAAAAGTGGAATTTGGGGAAGGTGAGGGCAAGGTGCCGCTGGATACAATAGCGGAGCGAGCGAAGAAATATCAGCCGAAACCGAAAATCACATATAAAATGATACAGGAATATGTTGAGAAGAAATATGGGTTTAAAGTACATACTGCGTATATTGCAGAGGTGAAAAGGTCTTTGGGACTAACAATGTATGATGCTCCTCATATGGCAGAAGAATTAAAACATCCGAGGAAGCATCCACCGAAAGAAAAGGTAGAAGCGATAACAGATGCTCTTGAATATTTTGAGGTGATTTAATGGATGAAAGGATCTATCAGATTACAGGACGGATAGTTGAAATACATCAGAAAGCCTATGAGATTTATTTGCCGTTGGTTGAAGATGTGTGTAGCAGAACCGTGTCAGAAGATGAATTGTCACATTTGCTTGATTATTTATTGGATTTTGCTTGTGATGAAAAAATATTGGAATTGTATAAAAGGGTGTGTAGAAGATATTTGTATATATACCCTGGTTGCATTAAGCTTTATATTGAAGCATATCGGGAAATGTGGGAAGATGAGGGTAGTTATTCAGTAGAAGATTCTTAAAAAAGAGAATTAAGTGTTTCGAAAAGATTATAATGTGATTGTGGGAGGAACAATGGGGAAAATGATTAAAGACACAATCCATGCAAATGGAATAGATATTGGAATTTATACGCAGGATTTTGAAAATGAATTTATTTCATTGACAGATATTGCCCGGTATAAGAGCGATGACCCGACGGCGGTTATTCAAAACTGGATGAGAAATCGGGATGTTATAGAATTTTTGGGACTGTGGGAAAGGTTACATAATCCAAATTTTAAACCCCTCGAATTCGAGGGGTTTAAAAAACGGGCTGGAGCGAATGCTTTTACAATGTCATAACTGGGAGACTATGGAGCAGAAGTCGAATATCATTATTTATACAACAGAAGATGGCCTGACAAAAATTGAAACGACTTTTGATGAAGATACTGTATCGTTATCTATTGACCAGATGGCTGAATTATTCCAAAGAGATAAATCGACGATTTCAAGGCATATAAAAAATGTTTTTTCCGAGGGAGAACTGGTGAGAGAATCAGTTGTTGCAAATTTTGCAACAACTGCGGCAGATGGAAAAACCTATCAGGTTGACTATTATAATCTGGATGTTATTATTTCTGTAGGTTATCGTGTGAAATCCAAGCGCGGTACACAGTTTAGAATTTGGGCAATCAATATACTGAAAGAGTATATGCGGAAAGGGTTTGCGCTAGATGATGAACGATTGAAAAATCTGGGTAGCGGTAATTACTGGAAAGAGTTATTAGACCGTATTCGGGATATTCGCTCATCTGAAAAAGTTATGTACCGACAGGTACTTGACCTTTATGCAACAAGTGTTGATTATGATCCCAAGAGTAGTGAATCCATTGCATTTTTCAAAATGGTACAAAATAAATTACACTATGCAGCACATGGACATACAGCAGCAGAATTACCACAAAAATGTACCTATGTAAATAATGGGATAAAAAAGAACTTTTTTAGATGTTGGCGGAAATATGAGTTTGAACAATGAATTACATTTCTGATTAATATGTGCCGCCGCGTAGCAGAACATAAAGAATTATAATTTGATCATGAAAGATCCAGAATGCAGTGTACAGTTTTACGATCATACACAATATTATCTTGAGGAATATAGTGGAAGCTTTGGGGCTCATCATAGGATAGAATGTAGGGATAACACGGAGCTTTTGAAAAAGGTATAAACCTGTCTTTGACAGTTAGTAGATTAAACAATCGCTGTATCCCTTGTATTTTCTGGGTTACAGCGATTATTGTCGTTGTTACGAAATATAGTAATTTATTCTT
>KE159612.1:487968-521684 GCA_000403295.2 Lachnospiraceae bacterium M18-1
CTCTTATTATATCACACAATAACATAAAATACCATATATAAAAACAAATATTTTGACACAAAAAAAGCAGGTTTTGTGCGACCTGCGAGTACTTTTTGGATTATTCAGTTGTCAAACTCCCGTGTACAGTTTTACGATCATACACAATATTATCTTGAGGAATATAGTGGAAGCTTTGGGGCTCATCATAGGATAGAATGTAGGGATAACACGGAGCTTTTGAAAAAGGTATAAACTGTATTAGAATATATGGTAAATCAAGGCTCTCAGATAGCATTTTCCCTTAGAGAAGAAATATGATTGGGAAGAAGTGGAACTATGATAGATAAAAAAGAATATCAACAGATGGCAGGCAAATAGTAAGAAACGTAGTTAAATACGTCAGATATTTTCAACGCATAGGAACAATATGGGGGGATGCAATTGTATGAAAGAAGATAAAACAATTCGTTATTACAATTCAAACGCAAGGGAATTTGTACTGGGAACGGTATCAGTGGATTTTGAATTTACGCAGAAAAAGTTTACGGACAGGTTATCGAAGAATGCGGCAATTCTTGATTTTGGATGCGGTTCGGGACGTGATACAAAATATTTTTTATCACAAGGATACCGGGTAGATGCAGTAGATGGTTCCGCCGAATTATGCAAATTAGCAAGCGAATATACAGGAATTGAAGTAAAACACGCATTTTTCAACGAGTTGGTACAGGTCGAACAGTATGATGGTATTTGGGCTTGTTCCTCAATATTACATTTGCCCGTGGATGAACTTAAAGAGGTTATGCGTAAAATGGTGATTGCATTAAAAGACAATGGGATTATTTATACTTCTTTCAAATATGGAACGTTTGCAGGGGAAAGAAACGGACGTTATTTCACGGATATGACGGAAGATACATTTGCGGGTTTCATAAAACAGATAGAACATGTAACGATAGAGGAACAGTGGATTTCATTAGATGCACGGCCAGAACGAGGGGATGAAAAATGGCTCAATTTAATTCTGCGGAAAAAATAGACAGCAGTAATGAACCGGTGATTGTGTCAACCGATGTAATGACCGGTGACAGAGACCGAAGCCGATATTTGTACTACCAGCTTAAAATGAGTATGTCAAAAGCGAAAGGAATCGATATCATTGTTTCTTTTCTTATGGAATCCGGTATCAGAATGATTTTGAATGATATCAGGCAGGCTTTGGACAAGGGCGCTTCCGTGCGGATTTTGACAGGGAATTATTTGGGAATCACACAGCCGTCCGCACTTTATCTGATAAAAAAAGAATTTGGTAACCGTATAGATTTACGATTTTACAATGACAAAGAGCGGTCGTTTCATCCCAAGGCATATATTTTCCATTATAAAGATACAAGTGAAATTTACATAGGATCTTCCAATATTTCAAAAAGCGCATTGACATCAGGAATTGAATGGAATTACCGCTTTAGCAGTATTGCAGATTATAAAAATTACCAGTTGTTTTATCATACATCCCAAAACCCGGGAAAAGGAGACTCGAAACGTTTGATTTCGGTTAGAGTCGGGTCATAAAGACACCACAAATACTGTTATTATAAGGCTTTTTGGACATAAGATGTTGATTTTTATAACGAGTACGCATATAATAAAAGGAGACTCGAAACGAAAGGGGACATCTTATGCCGCGAAAAGCTTCAGGTGCCATAAATGTCGGAATTATAAGGGAACGGCAAAAAAATGGTGATATCTATATATATGAACGTAAAACGAAATATGATCCAAATAAGAAGTATAGCGACACCATTTCGAAGGTTTTAATCGGAAAAATAGTTAATGGTACTGATGAGATTGTAGATACAAGGCCGAAAAGACGTATGGCCGATCATACATCAGGCTCCGGGGTGACGCCCACTGAGATAACCAGAAGACATGTCGGAATGCTTGACATCGTTTCCCATGTTGCAGATAAGTCCGGCATTACCGCAGAAATCAACAAAGCTGTAGGAAGAGATCGTGGCATAGCGCAAAAGCTCCAGACATTGGCGTGGTATGCCTTTGCAACTGATGGGGAGACATGGCCGGGAATCAGGGCATGGACTACGAAATATGCCGGACTGCTTCCGTACCGTGATTCGTCCATATCGCAGGATATGTATCATGACCTTTTTGTTTACCTTGGTTACAATGAAAGCATCAAACAGTCCGTTTTCAAACACAGGGCAGAAACGATGGGGGACGGGGAGTTGCTGGCTTTGGATTCGACGACCATATACACGGAGTCTGAAAACCTGAATGTAGGAAGGAGTGCTCCCCATAAGGATAAGTTGATAAAAAATGTCTATAAGATTGTTGAGATATATTCCATAACATCAAGGCAGCCAATTGCCTATGCGAGGATACCGGGAAATATTTCTGACGGAACCACTGTGGAGAATGCACTCAAACAGCTAGACATCCTCGGGTGTCCCAAGGTAGAGATCGTGGCAGACAGCGGGTATTCCGCCGAGAGCAACATGATTATGATGATAAAGAATAGCTACCCGTTTATTATGCATATCCCGACAGACACAAAATGGACTCAGCCCCTGATAAATGAATACAGAGACAAACTCATGAACGGTGGAGAGATCATACATTGTGACCCGAAGTTCTCGGGAGTCACCGTCATGCAGATTCATGATTTTGCGTATGAGAGACAAAGGGCCAGTAAGAAAAGCGGTCTTGAAAAGGGGGATACAGAAATCCTTTCCAGACGCGTATATGTTCACATCTACTTCAGCTCGCTAAAAAAAGCGGAGGAAGATATTAAGTTCAGAATGCAGTTCGATGCTGTAAAATCAGATCTTCTGTCAGGAGCATATCTTACTCCAGAAGACCAGAAATTCGCTGACCAGTACATGGAAATCAGTTATTGGGGTGAACGGATAACTAGGGTCGAAGTCAAGAAAAAAGCATATGAGAAAAGATGTAGATATCATGGTTTCATAATACTCGTGGCATCGAAGGAAAAGGATACAAACAGGGCACTGGAGAAATACCGATCACGAGAGTATGTTGAGGAGGATTTCAAGAATAGTAAAAGTCATACCGGAGGAAATCATCCCAGGGTATGGGACGATGATACACTCGACGGTCAGATCCTGGCGCGGTTTCTTGCCCAAAGTATGCATGAGAGTTTTGCGTCAATGCTCAGGAACTTACGTGATACGTTGGCGATACCAAATGGTGATGTAAAGCACGATACCGGAGAAAAACTGAAGGAAGAAAAGCAACTGAAAAATTGGATTCGAAAAACTTCCATGCATAATATACTATCGTGGTTTGATGCAATAGAAGAAACAAAAGTGTCCGGCAAGAAAAAGAGTGGATGGCGGACAGAAGAAACGAAAAGAGATATGTTGTTTGTGGAAAAGCTTGGTATAAAACTTCGAGGATAGTCGGATTTTAGTAACGATTGATTCGAGTCTTTATTATCCGGGTTTTAGGATACATTTGAGGACTTATTTTTTAACCACTCAATCATTATAGACAATGAGGAATTGCGCAGATATTCAAAAAACTGGCATAAACCGGCTGTATCGAAAGATCTGGCAAAATATGATAATCTGGAAGATGACATTGATACAAACATTCAGGTATTGTTTCAACCGAGAGGGGCACAGATTGAGGCATTATATGCATTGGAAGACAGCAGAGCCGAGGGGGCTGCAAAAGGTCTTGTTCAGGCAGCTACCGGAGTTGGCAAAACATATCTTGCGGCCTTCGATTCTGCAAAATACAGCAGAGTGTTATTTGTGGCGCATAGGGAGGAAATCCTAAAGCAGGCCGCAGTTTCATTTAAGAACGTGCGGCATTCGGATGACTATGGATTTTTTTATGGGAAACGGAAAGATACCGATAAATCGGTGATTTTCGCATCTGTTGCGACGTTGGGACGGGCAGAGTATTTAAAACAGGAATATTTCCCAAAGGACTATTTTGATTATATTGTCATTGATGAATTTCATCATGCGGTTAAATGAGCAATATAGAAAAATTGTAAATTATTTTACGCCAAAGTTTATGCTTGGACTCACGGCAACTCCTGAGCGTATGGATGGGAAAAATATTTATGAAATCTGCGATTACAATGTACCATATGAAATTTCATTAAAAGAGGCAATTAACAAAGGTATGTTAGTGCCGTTTCATTATTACGGCGTCTATGATGATACGGATTACTCCAAACTGCATTTGGTAAAAGGCAGATATGACGAGAGAGAACTGACGGAAATATATAGAAATAACGGCAGGCGATATGAATTAATTTATAAGCATTATATGAAATGTCGTTCAAAGCGAGCGTTGGGATTTTGCTGTTCCCGGCAGCATGCGGAAGAAATGGCAGCGGAATTTTGCAGCAGAGGAATTGCGTCAGTGGCCGTATACAGTAATTCTGCTGGTGAATTTTCAGAGGATAGGGAAAAAGCCATTCAAAAGCTGAAAAAGCAGGAAGTGAACGTGATATTTTCCGTAGATATGTTTAATGAAGGCGTGGATATTGCTTCGGTTGATTTAGTGATGTTCCTCAGACCTACGGAGTCGCCTGTTGTGTTTCTGCAGCAATTAGGACGTGGACTCCGCATTTATAAGGGAAAAGAATATTTGAATGTTCTGGATTTTATTGGAAATTATGAAAAAGCAGGAAAAACGCCGCTGTTGCTTGGCGGAGAAAAATCATTTCGTGAAAAAAGAGCCGGTGACTATCATGATGTAGAGTATCCGGATGACTGTATTGTTGACTTTGATGTACGGTTAATCGACTTATTTAAAGAACTGGATAAGAAATCGCTGACAGTAAGAGAGCGGATCAGGCAGGAATATGATCGTGTAAAAGAGTTATTGGATGGGAAAATTCCTACCAGAATGGATTTATTTACTTATATGGAATATGAGGTATATCAGTATTGCATAAGGCATACGAAGGAAAATCCATTCAGACATTATTTGGAATATTTGCATGGCTTAAACGAATTATCTGAAGAGGAAGAGGTTCTATACGCAGGAATCGGTAAAGAATTTTTAACATTAATTGAAACTACGGATATGACGAAAATTTATAAAATGCCTATTTTGTATACATTTTATAATCATGGAAATGTTTTGTTGGAGATTACAGAGGCTCAGGTTCTTGCATGCTGGAAAGATTTTTTTGACAGGAATAAAAACTGGCGGGATTTTTCTGACAGAATCACATATGAGGAATACAAAAACATGACGGATAAACAGCATTTGGCAAAAGCAAAGACAATGCCGATAAAGTTTTTAAAGGCGTCGGGAAAAGGCTTTTTTATTGATAAAGAGGGATATGCTTTGGCAATCAGGGAGGATTTGAGGGCAGTTGTAAAAAATCATACGTTCTGTGAGCATATGAAAGATATATTGGAGTATCGGACGATGGATTATTATCGCAGGCGGTACAAAGGAGAGTAGCGGCAAAATATTACCAGAGAGAGATTTGTTTGAGGAAGGGATAGAATGAAATCGAAGAATTATGAAAGATGGGCAGTAAAGAATTAATTGCCAATTTGTTTCGTATATCTCAGACTGAAGAAAAATTACGAAAAGATGTGGTTGATAATGCTAAAACGGCAACGTCGGTTCATTATTCTTTGGGAAGAAGTTTATTGCCTATGGAAATAAGAGAAGGAAGGTTACTGTTCACACCCTTTGGGTGCTCCAGTAACAGTATCCAGCCTGTTTTAAGTCGCCTTCGGCGAGGGGCTGGATGCACGCAACCGCTATTTTACTGGCCGGATGCCTTGCAGCAGAGTGCAAGACACCGTGAACAGTAACGAAGGAAGTTCTGTTCTCGTAAATAAAATCCCAAAAGGTTGATTTTTTTCTCTGAACGGGCTATATTATAATTACAAAACAAATATTTTTGTATTTGATTTGTATTTGAAATATGGAGGTGCTAATATGGCTGAACAGGTTTTAAATCAGTTTCGCTCAGACAAAGAGCTTAGAGAGGATTGTGTCGCAATCTATGAAGCGCTTGGTATGGATCTGAATACGGCATTCCGTATGTTCATGGAACGCACACGGATGGTAAGAGGACTTCCTTTTCCGGCTGTATTGCCTGACACTCGTATGACGAGAATTGAGGCACAAAAGGCAATTGATGATCTCCGGGCAGAAGCGGCAGGCCTTCCGGAGATGTCACTTGATGAGATCAATGCCGAAATCCGCGCATCGAGGGCCGAAAGGAAGGCAAGGGAATGAGGTATTACGCAGTTTTTGATACGAATGTCCTTATTTCTTCTTTTCTGACCAAAAGAACCGACACAGCAACGGCGCAAGTTGTGGACGCGATTGAGATGGCAGATGATAATTATACATATTTTTTGGATTTAGAAACAGGAGATAGTGTGTTCCTTGCAGATGAACTGATTACTGGTCTGGATAATGAAGGGCTGGAAGATGAAATTGAAGAAAACCCGGAACGCTATTTAAGGCTTCCGACGAAATTCGAAATTCACGAATACCATATTATGGAAGAATTTATCTGGACTTTAAAAGGTGAAAGGGCGGATAAACTGGATTGTGCCATCCGGGGGCGGGGAGCGTTCAGGAGATTTAAGGATTTGGTAGACAGAATGGGGATTACACAGCAGTGGTATGATTTTCAGGCAGAATATTACAGGAAACTGGCGATTGACTGGTGCCAGGAGCATGGGCTGGAGTATGAGGAGGAGAGCATATGAAAGAATGGAAAAATGTAACCGACAGCTTTTCAGAGGAACAAAGGCATTACAAGAATACATATATGGAAATATGCGAGGTATATGATGAAGCTGTAGAAGTAAGCCTTTTTTCCTCCAGGACAGACCCATATGAAATCTATTTTTCCTATGGCTATATGTATGGCATTATTTATGT
Source organism: Lachnospiraceae bacterium M18-1 (assembly GCA_000403295.2). Taxonomy (GTDB): domain Bacteria; phylum Bacillota; class Clostridia; order Lachnospirales; family Lachnospiraceae; genus Schaedlerella. Next base: position 494,872 of record KE159612.1, read on the forward strand.
GGAGAAGGAGGACGCAGATGCAAAGCGTGAGGAAATAAAGAAAGAGCTTCAGGCAGAATATCGAAAAAACAGGGAGCCCTCTGATGAATTTGCTAATTCATTTACGAAAAAGCATCATGTGTGTTTTCCAAACGATATCGTTTTTGACACAGATGCATTTTTATAATTTATGTACTCAAACTTCGCACCTAACCTTGGAAAGAGTGGATTTATCCAAAGTAAATCTATATGAAAATTTAGCACCAAATTTTTGGAAGATAAGTCATGGCAATGAGTGTATTACTGAGGCAGAAGCAATTGCTTTTGAAAAACGATGTACGCCAGGAAAGAAATTCAGAGCAATGGCTGAATGTTTTGTTTCGTAAAATTTTGTGAATCTAAAAAAGCATACAGGGAGATTTCCTCTACAATAAGGAGACGGGACAAAATGAAACATACAGCTTTTAAAGCGGAAGAATATGATAAGAAAATAAGACAAACACTCCCTTATTACGAAGACTTTTACAAACAGATTTTGGATATTTTGTCCGTTATGGGAAAGAATGACGCAGTATGGCTGGATATTTCAAAAAACAGATTTCAAAAAGCAGGAAATCGTTTTGAGCAGACAGCCGTCCAGGAGATTGAAGAATACGAGAAGTATGATGTCATTACGGCCGTCCAGGTGAATCATTATCTTTCGGAAAAAGACCGAGAGTCGGCTGTGAAAATTGTGATCAGGCATTGAAAAAGGGCGGGATTTTCTTTTCATTTGAAAATATTGCTCCCAATAGTGAAAAAGGGAAACAAATTGTTTTGCAGAGATGGCAGAATTACCAGATTGCAAACGGAAAAGATCCAGCAGAAGCCGATGCGCATATCAGAAGATATGGAACAGAATATTTCCCGATTACTGTGAATGCACATTTTGAAACGATGCAAAAAGGCGGGTTTCAAAATGTAGAATTAATCTGGATGTCCTATATGCAGGCGGGCTTTATGGGGATTAAGGAATAAATGGACAGGAGCATATATTGCATAGTGGCATGCATTAAAAATGAGCGGTGTGTTTCATGATTGGAGGAAATTTTTTTGAAAAATTTTACAAGATCAGATTTATTATTTTCTTTGTGCGGATTAAATTGCGGATTATGCCCCATGCACTTGGGTGGCCAATGCCCCGGATGCGGCGGCGGTGAAGGAAACCAGTCCTGCAAAATAGCAAAATGCAGCCTGCAGCGCGGTAAACTGGAGTATTGCAGCCATTGCCAGGAATTTCCCTGCGAGAAATACGAGGAGATTGATACGGTTGATTCATTTATCACGCATCAGAATCAGAAAAAGGATTTAAAGAGACAGCGGGAAATCGGCGTGGAGGCTTATGGGGCAGAACAGGAAGAAAAAATCAGTATCTTGGAATGGCTGCTGCAGAACTGCAACGATGGCCGGAAAAAGACTTTTTTCTGTTTGGCTGTAAATCTTTTGGAATTGGAAGATGTGAAAAAAGTGATGGAACAGACAAAATCAGACGGAACATTTGGAGAACTTTCATTAAAAGAGAAAGCCGCCTATGTGACCGGGCGGTTTCAGAAGGCGGCAGATGAGCAGGGGATTTTGTTAAAACTGAGAAAAAAATGATTCAGCCTGGGCGTTTGCCGATGGTATAGAAAAGACGTCTTAACATTTATATTTCTCTGATTTGCAATGCGGGATGACATTTTACAGAAAGCAATTTTCAAACATGCTCTAAGAAAACGTCTGCAAAAGGATGGGGATGCAGGATTATGAAATTGATTTATAGAAAAGCGGGAATGGAATACATAGATATATTGGTAAAAACAAGAATCGAGGTATTGCGGGCTGCGAATTGTTTAAGCGATGAGGCGAATATGGCGTTTGTGGAAGCACAGTCACGTGAATATTATGAAGAGTCTCTGCAGGCGGAAACACATACGGCATATCTTGCTTTTGATGGAGAGAGAGTTGCCGGGGCAGGGGGAATCAGCTTTTTCCGGGTGATGCCGACCTACCATAATCCTACAGGATGGAAAGCTTATATTATGAATATGTATACAAGCCCTGACTACAGGAGAAAAGGAATTGCATATCATACTTTGGAACTTTTGATAAAGGAAGCAAAGAAAAGGAACGTGAGTTACATATCGCTGGAGGCAACGGACATGGGGCGGCCGTTGTATGAGCGGTACGGATTTGTGAAAATGAATGATGAGATGATTCTGCCGCAGGAGTATCTGTAAATGGGAGATATGAATAGTATTTCACAGAAAAAAACAGAGAAGCCCGGCCGAAAGCATTGGATTAAAGAGATAAGACAGAATGAAAGGCTCAGAATGCAGATTGATCGAATATATGGAAGGATCGAAGAAACGCTTCATTATTCCTGTTTATCAGCGTAACTACGACTGGAAGACTGAAAATTGCAGACAGCTTTACGACGACCTTATAAAAGTAGTTAAAAACAATAGAAGAAGCCATTTCTTCGGAAGCTTAGTTTCTGTTTATGAGCCTTCCGGAAGAAATACCCAATTCCTTGTGATTGATGGACAGCAGAGATTAACGACAGTGTCATTGCTGCTTTTAGCAATGTATCATTTAATTTCAAATGACATCGTCATACCGGAAGATCTCTCTCTCGGAAAGCAGATTTATGAAGATTTCCTTGTTGATAAATATCAGCCGCAGGAAACGCGTATCAAATTGAAGCCGGTTAAAAATGACCAGAAGGCACTTGGAAAGCTGTTTGCTTGTGCGGATGAGCACATCAGAGGATCGAATCTGACTACGAATTACAACTATTTCTACGACAGGATCCAAAAGCAGGAGATTACGATTGATGAGCTGTTTGACGCTGTCTGCAGTCTGGAAATAATCAATATTATTTTAAATAATGAAGATAATCCACAGCTGATTTTTGAGAGCCTCAACTCCACAGGTCTTGACCTGAGTGAAGGTGATAAAATAAGAAATTTCATTTTAATGGGTCTTCCGGCAAAAGAGCAGGATGAGTATTACGAAAAGTATTGGAACCGTATTGAAGAATGCACCAAGTATGATGTGAGTTCATTTGTGAGAGATTACCTCAGTATTAAGTAGCTGACTATTCCGTCTCAGAAAAAGATTTATACCAGTTTCAAGGGATATGTGGAGCCGTCCTCTTTGAGCACAGAAGAACATCTTAAGGATTTGCTGGCTTATGCAAAGCGTTATAAGATCTTGCTGAATGGCAGTGCCAGGGATAAGACACTGGATGCCTGTATTAAGAGATTGAACAGATTGGAAACAACTGTCACCAGACCATTTTTCCTTGAGGTGCTGCGTTTATGCGACGAAGGTAAACTGGACATTTCTCAGGCAACCGATGTGTTTTTGATCACTGAAAGCTACCTGTTCAGAAGAACTATTTGCGATCTGCCTACAAATGCACTGAATAAAATATTTTTGCTGCTTCATCGAGAGATCATCCGATACGATGGTACTGATGCAGACTACGTTGAAAAGTTCAAATATGCGCTTCTCTCCAAAAAAGAAAGGACTCGATTCCCGGATGACGATGAATTTGCTGCTCACTTTATTGAGAGGCCGGTTTATCAGATGAACAGCAAGAACAAGATTTACATTTTAGAACGCCTGGAGAATTACGGCACTGCGGAAGATAAAGAGGTATACAGCCACTATGATGACGGAATCTATTCGATTGAACATATTATGCCGCAGCATTTAACGCCGGCATGGGTAAAAGAATTAGGCGATGATTTCCGGCAGATTCATGAGACATGGCTGCACAGAATTGCAAATCTTACACTGAGCGCCTACAATTCCAAATATAAAAACAGCACATTTGAGGAAAAGAAGACCATGAAAAATGGCTTCGAAGACAGCGGCATTCGTATGAATACGTATATTGCGAGGAAGGAAAAATGGACACTTGCAGAAATGGAAGAGCGCAGTCAATACCTCAAGGGACGTGCTCTTGAAATATGGGCGGAGCCATCAACAGAATTCAGGCCGGAGGAAAAGCAGCTGGATTCCTATACGCTTGATGATGATATGAATTTAAGCGGAAGATTGATTACACGATTTAGCTATAAGAATATAGAACAGCCTGTAGCAAGCTGGGTGGAAATGTTCCAGAAAGTATTACAGATTCTTTATGCTGAAGAAAAGAGTGTCATTACAAAGCTTGCAGTATCTGCGGATGATAATATCGCCCAGCATTTCAGCATGAATGAATCCGATTTTTTGAAGAGTGCTGAGATTGGCGACGGCATTTATGTGCTGACAAACACAGATACACAGAGCAAACGGTCTGTGTTAAGCAGAGTGTTCAAATTGTATGATGCGGATCCGACAGATTTGGTATTCTACCTCCGTGATGAAAATGAAGGCGCTGAGGAAGAAGCTGGTACAAGATACGAACTTCGCAGAAAATATTGGACATATGCATTAGATTTCATCAAGCAGGCTCACAGAGACGGCGGCTCGTTCAGCAATGTGAATCCGCCAAAAGGAAACTGGATAGGCGGATTTTTTGGGATCAGTGGATTCAACCTGTGCTGTGTTGCAAATTATGATTCAGCCAGAGTTGAGCTGTATTTTGGCAGATCAAAGAAGGAAGAAAATAAGAAAGCTTTTGATGCTGTCATCCGGCACAAGGACGATATCGAAAAGGCATTGGGCGTTCAATTGCTTTGGAGCCGCGGAGATGATATTAAGGCATCAAAGATTTCATACCAGATTAACGAAGTCAGCATTGAAAACGAAACAGACTGGCTTCAGATGGCAAAATTCCATGCAGAGTGGAGCAAGAAGTTTTATGATGTCATCGTGCCATATTTACGATAGTCCGAAATATAGACGGGGACTTAGGGAGTGATTTCAACATGGATATTCAGCATTTTTTCATAGAAAAGGGCCAGGGCGATCCGATCATCCTGCTTCACGGAAACGGAGAGGACTGCAGCTATTTCCAGGGGCAGATCGGTGAGCTTTCCAGGCACTATCACGTATATGCGATCGACACCCGCGGACATGGAAAAACGCCGAGAGGGAGCAGGCCGTTCACAATACGGCAGTTTTCGGAGGATCTGCTGTATTTCATGGATGAACACGGAATCCATAAGGCGCATCTGCTCGGCTTTTCAGACGGCGGGAATATTGCCATGGTTTTTGCAATACAGCATCCGGACCGTGTAAACCGATTGATCCTGAACGGCGCGAACCTGAACGCGGCCGGTGTGAAACGAACCATACAGATTCCCATCGAGATCGGATATAGGATTGCGGTAAGATTTTCTAAAAAAAGTGATTCGGCCAGAGCCCATGCGGAAATGCTCGGACTGATGGTCAATGATCCCAATGTGAAGCCGGAGGAACTTTCAAGAGTCCAGGCGAAAACCTTGGTGATCGCAGGAACAAGAGATATGATCAAAGACGGACACACGAGAATGATCGCGGCGAATATTCCCGGCTCCAAACTTATTTTTATTCAGGGAGACCATTTTATCGCAAATAAAAATCCGGAAGAATTTAATCGGGCCGTGATGGATTTTTTGAAAAGTCAGTCTGCATAATAGAAAAGAACAATAAAGGCGGCTCATGCAGTGCCTCATTCATATTTCGTCAAAATAACTTGCCTGAAAGTGAATGAGACACTACATGAGCCGCTGCCGCGAGTTTCGCAAGCGAAACTCTTTGTTCTATAGGAAACTTCTCCGAATTTTCCTATAGAACAAAAAAACTCCGGGGGATGCGCAGCTACGCGCGCGGAACAAAAGCTGCGCTGCTAAAAATGTAACAACGCGGGAGTGTGCGAAGCGCACTTTTGTTCACTGACAGATCCGGACTCAAGAATATTTTGCGCACCCTCGGATCTCATCCAGGGATTTAATATTCATCTGATCCATCAAAGCCTCCAGCTCCTCCAGAAGCCGTTCCATAAAATCAGGCCGCATCAAGTTGGCGGAACCGATCTGTACGGCATGCGCGCCGGCCATGATATATTCCAGTACATCTGCGGCACATACGATCCCGCCGCCGATGACCGGGATCTTGGCGTGCTTGCTGGAATTATGCGCGCACATCAGGGCATAAGGTTTGATGCCGGGACCGGAATATCCGCCGCCGCCCCAATTGCCGCATCGGAATTTGCGCGTATGAATGTCAATCGCATATCCGCCGATCGCATTGAAGCTTACAAAAGCATCCCCGCCGTTTTCCTGTACGATCGAAACGATCTCGTCCGGCGGATACTCTGCGGTAGGCGCCTTAAACCACAGAATCTTATCTCCGGCGGCAGCTTTCACCTTTCTTACCATTTCTTCCAGACTCTCCCTGGTTTTCCAATAAGACGGAACGGAAGGGTTGCCATACGGACAGTTCAGATTGATCTCCAGGCCGGCCAGTTCCTTTACTTCCGAGAGAATAGATACAAATTCCGTCAATTTATCCAGGTCATATGCTTTCAGATCCAGAAAGACTGGTGTTTCCTCATAAGGCAGACGGGGCAGTATTTCGTCCAGAAATGTCTGATACGGCAGATTATTTGCTCCGAAAGAACTGATAAAACCATGTTCTGACTGGTAGAAGCGTTTTGCCGTGCTGGGCTGTCCGTCTGTAATCGCCATGGAATTTGGTACGATCGCCACAAGGTGCTTTAAGTTTACTGCATTTCCATATTCTGCGGCATAGCCAAATGTTCCTGCCGCTGACATGATAGGATTTTTCAATACGAGTTCCCCATGCGGTATGGGTAATCTCACGTTTAAATTTGCCATTTTTACCTCCCTGTAAGAAATAGAGTATTTCCAGAAGCCTTCTAGTGCAGGCATGGCTGCTGGGCTCGTTACTTCGCGGAAATAAATTCCTCCAAACTTTTTCCGTCTTTTTCAAAATCAATCATGCTTAACGGCATAAATGGACCCTTACAGCATACGTTGATTCCCATGCCGCCGTCCCTGTCGTGCAGGTAGCAGCCTTTACAGCCATCGATTCCGCATGCCTTCTTATTGCTGATGTATAAAAAGACGATTTGATCATGTGGCCCGCCCTCCTTTCCAGGCTGAATGACCGTCACCTTCGTACCGCCCTCAGGGATATTTTCAAAATGGATTCCGTAATCTTTTCCATAGACCAGCTGAATGCGGTCATTGATATTTTTTATGCCGAATCCCCGGTTGTCTTTTCCTGTATGCATCAGCAGCAGATTCATGTCCAGGATGTCCACTCCCCGGCCGTTATCCGTGACGGTATATACGATATCCTCTCCGGATGCGAATATTTTCACCTCGATCTTTCCATGCTCCATATCTTGTATGCCATGCAGGATCGCATTTTCCACTAAGGGCTGCAATACAAGCTTGACGACCGTGCGGGAAAGAAGGCCCTCTTCTGCGTCCAGGCTGAAATCAAAAGGCCGTTTGCTCTGCCGCCGCAGTATGATATAATACCGGAGATGCTCGATCTCATTTTCCACGGATGTAAATTCATCCTTTCCGGAAAGAGCCTGCCGGAAAAAGCAGGACAGCGAACGGATCATATCACTTGTTTCCGGTGCGTTTTCCATTTTTGCGGTCCAATAGATCATGTCCAGAGTATTATAGAGAAAATGCGGATTCACCTGTGCATGGAGGGAACGGAGCTCCAGTTCTTTTCTCCGGAGATTTACCAGGTAAACCTCCTCGATCAGAGACTGGATCTTTTCTGCCATGGCATTGAACTGGCGGGCAAGAAAGCTGATCTCATCGTTCCCGTCTACCCGGACCCGAGCGGAGAACTGCTGATCCTCCAAAAGCTTCATGTGTTCTGCAATATTTTCCAGAGGCTGGCTCATCTTCCTTGAAATGATGCGTGCTATCAAAAAGCAAAAGGTAAAGCAGAGTACGGCCAGGATGAGAAGCTGGCTTACACTGTCCCAGAGCTGGGCTTTTACCGCAACAGGTTCTGACAGGCTGTAAACGATCCAGACGCTGTCTCCCAGATAATGCGGGGCGGCGAAAAGCTTCGAGTGATTTTCTCCATAGACTGTTAAAATGCCTCCATTTTGGCGGTAAAGCTGTTTATATGAGACCAGGTCTTCAGATAACTCCGGTCCGCCCTCTGAAATGGATGCATAGCGTATCTTTTCTTTTTCGTCTATGATAAAATAGCTTGTTGCGTTCATCTCGCTGTTAAAAAGAGTTCTTTCAATGCGGACGTATTCAGATAGACTTTTACCAGGCCGATCGTCTCCTGGGTATTGTCCGGATTTCGGAGCAGCCTGCACTGGTAAATCCTTTTTTCCAATGCACCATCCACGATGCCTTCACTTTCTTCCACGTCCCAATAGGACTGCCCGTTTAACTGCCGGGCCTTTTCCCAATCCTTGTCCGTGATGTTCTGTGGAAAGTAGCCGTTTGCCAGAATCTGGCCGTTTTTGCCTGCGATCTGAAGCGACTGGATGGAATCGTTTGTATTTTTCAGATAGTTCAGGCTGTTGTAGATCTTTCCCATCTGCACAGAGCTTTCATATGCATGTTCACTGCCGGTCTGTCCCTTCAAAAACTTTTTGATATCCGGGTCTACGAGTATGAACAGGGAGGCTTCATCGATATCATCAAAGACCATCTCTGTTACAGAGCCGATTTTTTTCATGCCGAAGATCAGACTGCTGCGGTAATTTTCTTCTACTTTTTTTACGGAAGAGAAGATGTTGAAGGCGGTAAATGCGATCAGCGGAATCAGCATAAAGAACAAAGACAGTATAAAGATTTTCTTCTGGAGGCTGTATTTATGCATGTGTTTCTCCTATTTTTTATATGGATTTTTATAATCCGGACAGAGACAGGCTTCGCTCCATGCCATCATAGTCTCCAGTACCGGTATAAAGCTCTCGCCCAATTCCGTCAGGGAATACTCCACCTTCGGCGGAATCTCCTTGTAAATCTCCCGGTGGAGAAACCCATCCTCCTCCAGTTCCCGGAGCTGCTTTGTCAGTGTGGACTGGGTAATCCCGTCAAGCCGGCGCGTCAGCTCGCCGAATCTCTGGACCTTATAAAAAGCGATATACCAAAGGATCAGGATCTTCCATTTTCCGCCGATCACAGACTGCAGCCTGCTCATGGGGACACAGCGTGCGACCACATCATTTTTAGTAAATTTATTCTCAGCCATTTCATGCTCACTTCTTTCTTCAAATGTTCAGAACAAATACCCAAGGGCACCCCATCATGGCCATCCGGCCGTTTCATAAGGAATATATTTTCCTCTCATCAGTATATTCCGACAGCAGGAATAAATCAAGATACGGTCATTTTAAATAGATAGTATCAAAAAATGCAGTATCGGTATTGGATGATACTACTGCTAAAAAAAGTCAGCACTTGAAGAAATTATTTTTTAGCGGTAAGTTATTCCTGTAAACGGATATCCGCAGCTGGAAACATGGTATTTTTATGCCTTTTGATCATATCCCCAGAGGGATCGTACAAGGAGGAACCAACTATGCATTACACCGGAACTATATGGAGGCCGCCTTATGAGGCATCCTCTTTACTTTTAGAAGCCACCGCAGGCTGCACGCACCACAAATGTAAATTCTGCACCCTCTATGCTGACCTGCCGTTTTCTTTCAAAATGTCGCCTGTGGAGGACATAGAATCGGACTTAAAAGAGGCCCGGCATCTCTACCGCAGCCTTCCGGGGCGCAGGATATCCCGGGTGTTTCTTACCGGAGCGAATCCATTTGTGCTGCAGCACGACCGGTTGACGAAAATCGCGGAACTGATCCGCGCACAATTTCCGGAAATAGAAACCATCGGCTGCTTTGCAAGGATCACAGACATTTCATTAAAAACAGACAGACAGCTTCTTGCGCTTCATGAGGCAGGATATGACGGCCTGACCATCGGGATCGAGACGGCGGACGATGACGCGCTGCGTTTCATGGATAAGGGGTATCTTGCGGCAGATATTTTGGAGCAGTGCGGACGGCTGGACCGGGCGGGAATCCGCTACAGCTTTTTCTACCTGACAGGCATATCCGGGGCTGGCAGAGGGGAGGCAGGGGCGAAAGCCACAGCCGCCGTATGCAACCAGCTTCACCCGACACTGATCGGCGCCAATATGCTGACGATCTATCCCGATTCCGGACTGTATCAGGAGATCCGGCGCGGAAACTGGACTGAGGAAAGTGAAACGGAGAAATACAAGGAAGTGAGGGTGCTGGCAGAAAACTTAAAAATCAATACAATCTTTGCCGCGCTCGGCGCATCAAATGCGTTTCAGATGCAGGTGGAGCTTCCGAAGGATCAGAAGAAGCTGCTGGCTTTTCTGGATGACGTGATAGAAAATGTGGGCGAGGACAGACTGCGGCGTTACCGCGAGAGTGTCCATCATCTGTGAGGAGGTGCCGCTGATGCATTTCACAGGAAGAACATGGAGACCTCACTATGAGGCGCATTCCGTGATCATACAGGCCGCCTCTGGCTGCACCTGGCAGAAGTGTCGTTTCTGCAGCCTTTACCGGGGCGAGAGCTTTCGTATGTCTCCACTGGACGAATTTGAGGAGGATCTGGCGGAGATCAAGCGGTATCAGCCCAATGCGCGGCGTATTTTCTGGACCGGGGCAAATCCATTTGCCATGAGCTATGAAAATCTGAAGCTGCGTGCGCTCACAGTACGGGATTATCTGATCAAATGCCGCACCATGGCCATGTTTGCCAGTATTAGAGACATCATGGATAAGGAGGTATGGCAGCTCAAAAAGCTTCGCGCCATGGGAATCAACGGTTTGAGTATCGGGACGGAGAGCGGGGACGACGATACGCTTACGCTGGCGGGCAAAGGATACACGGCGGCAGATATTTTGGAGCAGTGCCGTAAGCTGGATGAAGCCGGAATTGAGTATTATTTTGTCTACATGACGGGACTGGCCGGCAAGGGAAACGGATACCGCAATGCGGTAAACAGTGCAAGGCTGTTCAGCCGTCTCAATCCGTATTTTATCTCTGTGGATTCTCTCACACTTTTTCCCGGCACAAAGCTGTACCATATGGCGCGGGAGAGCAGTTTCCTTCCCGCCGGGGAGAAGGAACGTCTGGAGGAATTGCAGGTTTTCATCCGAAACCTGCAGCTTAGGACCCATCTGTTCGCCGATTCTGTGTCAAATTTTTATCCGGTCACGGCGTATCTGCCGAAGGAGAGGGAATCCGTGATCCATGAACTGCAGTATATCATGGATACGGTAAATGAGGATGAAATGGTGGAATACCGGAGGAATCTGAAATCCTTAGAGCGTGTTTGAAGGTTTCTTGACTTCACTTGACGAAGCGGAAAAATTGAAAGCAGGACAGACAGCACAAACAAAACCACAGGCCGGAAATCCATATGCAAAGGTTCCCGGCCCCGTTTTTCACTTCATGTTTCCTGACGCATACCCAAGGGCACCCCATCATGGCCATTCGGCCGTTTCACAAGGTATACCCAAGGGCACCCCATCATGGCCATTCGGCCGTTTCACAAGGTATACCCAAGGGCACCCCATCATGGCCATTCGGCCGTTTCACAAGGTATGAGTCCGAAACTGTCATTTATAATGAAGATTTTACTACCTTACCGGCATCTGAAACCCTGCAAGCGCCTTGTTCAAATAGTCGTTAAAAGGCTTCATGATCCGGAAAAGCTCTGCCGCTTTTGCAACAACCCCTTCCGCATCCTTCCATTCCTCGTCCTTCAGCGGATATTCCAGATACCAGCTTTTATATTTTAAATATTCCGCCTGAGGATGCTCTTTCTCATATCCCGCAGGAACTTTCTTTAATGCCGTTCCTTTTACCGTGAAATATTTCTCAAATTCCGGCTCATGTATCACCTTTTCCCATTCCGCGCCGTTTTGCGCAATATGATCACGTATCATTGCGGTCGCGTCCTTAAACATATCTGCAAACAGGCCGCCGCCTAAAAACGACTGATCGCCGGGTTTGATCATCAGATAATATCCGACAGGAACAGGCAGCTTGCCCTTAGAGGAGATATGGGCGCGGAATGCAGGATTATAAGGCGATTTGTCATGGCTGAAACGGGTATCCCTGACAATCTTAAACGTAAGGTCCTTCGGATTATTCTGTAAAATGCTGCTGTCAAACTTTCCGATTTCCAGCATTAATGTCTGCAGTAAATTTTCAAATTCGGCATTGGCCTTTTTATAGTCCTCCTTGTTCGCGTGATACCATTCACGGTTGTTATTCATACTCAATGCCGATAAATAATCAATGATTAACTGTGTATTCATAAGTTGATTGCCTCCCTTGATGACTTGACTTTTGTAATATGGAAATCCTCTAGTATCTCCAATACGATCTTTGAATCATAGAAATCATGTAACGTCTCACTTACGACTTCTGGACCACGGAAAGCTGTGTGGAGTCTAAAAATTCCTGTATCAGATTTTTCGTGCGCTCCGGAGACTGGTAGGGCTTGCAGAATGAAAAATCCTGTGACAGATCGTCAATTTCTTCCATTGCATTTTTTACATCCCTTATAGTCTGAACAGGGATTTCCTGTGCTGTCATATAATCCAGCTGCAGCGGGTTGATCCTGTGGTTTTGTATGGCATAATTCACCCGGTCTTTACACTTACATCTGCCGCCGCCATATTCTCCGCAATACTGCCCAAGAAAGTCAGCCATTTTTTTTCGTATTCGGGAAAGCCGCTGGCGATACGCCTCCGGGGACATTTCCAAAATATCACCTGCAATGCGGCTGTCAAGCTGAAACATGGTGCCCAATATGAAAATACACCTGCTTTCCGGATCAAGGCACTGCAGCATCACATTGGTACAGGACATTTTCAGTTCTTCCGCTAACAGTTCCTTCTCCACATTCTGCGTCAGATCCGGGACATCCTGTATATTTCCGTTTTCGATGTCATCTCCATAATACTCAAAGCTCAGCGGATAGCGGGCAAACATATGCTTTTTATAATTTTTCAGATGATTCGCCGCAATGCGGAACACCCACGTTGTAAACGCGCTGTCTCCACGAAAGGAAGACAGATGCGTGATCATTTTCAGCAGAATATCCTGTGTGGCATCTTCCGCGTCTGCAAATGTACCGAGCATCCGAAGGGACAGATTGAAAACCATATCCTGCATTCCTGAAACAAGTGTTTCAAGGGCTTCTTTATCACCTGCGGTCGCCTGATCGACCAAAGCCCGGATTTCCTGATTCGTTTTTTTATGCATAAACTTTACCTCCTCTTTTATTAGACAACGCTCCCTTGTCTGTGTGACAAAAAACATAAAAGATTTTTCAATTTTATTTTAACACATTATAAAGATTTTTGTTACTATTCGCAGCCATTTGGTGCACCGGTAACAGTAACGTAGTTACTGTTCACACCCTTTGGGTGCTCCAGTAACAGTATCCAGCCCATTTTAAGTCGCCTTCGGCGAGGGGCTGGATATTATTGCAAATGTAACTTTATTGGCCGGATGCCATGCGTTTTTTTCGGATTGATATCCTTCTATTTTTCTGCTATGATACCTTGTGAAACGGCCAAATGGCCATAATGGGATGCCCTTTGGGGAACACTATGATTAAAAATATACGGAGGGATATCATGGAATATTATGGACGAAGGAAAAAAAGAGAACCGCTGTCTCAGATAAAACTATCAGACTCACAAAAGGAAAAATTAAAGGATGAGATCCGGGCCTTTTATCTGGATGAGCGGGGGGAAGAGATCGGCATGATTGAGCAGATGCAGCTCCTGGAATTATTTGAGCGGAACCTGGCGCCGATCATCTACAACAAAGCCCTTGATGATGCAAGACAGTGGTATTCCCGGATGATGGATAATCTGGAATCCGATTATTATACATTGTATAAAAATGAATAACGACTCAGGGCACGACGCCGTGTGAACAGTAACGAATTGTAACCATTCATAAATTTTTAATATACATTTCATTGTATATATGATGATTTTTTAGTATAATGAAAAGGTATATTATGAGAATTTAGAGAAGGAGGAGAGGTTCATGCGGAAAGATATTGATAATGTTTTCTTTGAAAACAGCCCCAGGATTCAGGATTTGGCCCGCAAGTGTGAAGAGAACAACACGATCGACAAGGAACTTTATACAAAATACGAGGTGAAGCGCGGACTGCGTGATTTAAATGGAAAGGGTGTACTTGCCGGTCTGACCAATATATCTGATGTCTGTGCCAAGAAGATTGTTAATGGAGAAGAAGTACCATGCGCAGGGAGCCTCTACTACCGCGGATATAATATCAAAGATATTGTAAAAGGATTTTTAGATGCTAAGCATCCGGGCTTCGAAGAGACGGCGTACCTGCTTCTGTTTGGGGAACTGCCGGATGCACAGGAACTGAAGGATTTCCAGATTATGCTGGCAGAGCGCAGGATGCTCCCGCCCAACTTTTTCAGGGATGTGATCATGAAGGCGCCCAGCCAGGACATGATGAACAACATTTCACGGTGTATTCTGCAGCTGTATTCCTATGACCATAAGGCGGATGACACCACGATTCCCAATGTACTGCGCCAGTGTCTGAATCTGATCAGCCAGTTCCCCATGCTGATGGTTTATGGATATCATGCATATAACTACCGCCGGGGCGAGGACCTGTTCATTTATGCACCGGATCCGGCACTTTCGGCGGCGGAGAACATCCTGATGATGCTCAGAGAGGACCGCAGGTATACCAAGCTGGAAGCCAAGATCCTGGATATGGCTCTGGTTCTTCACATGGATCACGGCGGCGGTAACAACTCCACATTTACGACCCATGTCGTGACATCATCCGGAACCGATACATACTCCACCATCGCGGCGGCCATGTCATCCCTGAAAGGACCGAAGCACGGCGGAGCCAATGTCAAGGTGACGCAGATGTTCGAAGATATGAAGAAGGCGCTGACAGACTGGACGGACGAGCAGCAGATCCGAAAGTACCTGGAAGACCTTCTGGATAAGAAGGCATTTGACAGGAAGGGGCTGATCTATGGAATGGGACATGCAATCTATTCCGTTTCTGACCCTCGTGCAGATATTTTCAAGCGTTTTGTGAAGCAGCTGGCAAGGGAAAAAGGACACCAGGACGAATATGCGCTGTATGAAAAGGTAGAGCATATGGCTCCGGAGATCATTGGAGAGAAGCGCCGGATGTACAAGGGTGTCAATGCCAATGTGGATTTTTACAGCGGACTGGTCTATAGTATGCTGGATCTGCCTCCTGCACTGTATACACCGATTTTTGCAACGGCACGTATCGTGGGCTGGAGTGCGCACAGGCTGGAAGAGCTGACGAATGTGGATAAAATCATCCGTCCGGCCTACAGGCCTCTTGCGCCGTATCGCAGCTATGTGAAGCTGGAGGACCGTTAATCCATTATATTGCTGTTCATATCTGCGCCGGTATGTACCGGCCTGTGATCGTGCAGCATAGTGCACGGTCCGGCTATGAACAGTAAGAGATCCATTATAGTCAACGTGGAAGGGATGTTCAGGAGCATGAAAAGCGAATTTTATTTTCCGTCGAAGGATGGAAATACGGAGATCCATACGATCGAGTGGAAGCCGGAAGGCGAAGTGAGGGCGGTGCTCCAGATGTGCCACGGTATGGTGGAGTATATCGACCGCTATGATGAGTTCGCACAGTATTTGTGCGGCCAGGGGATTTATGTTGTGGGCAATGACCATCTGGGACATGGAAAGTCCATTCAGAGTAAGACAGAGTTTGGTTTTTTCCATGAAAAGTATGGCAATGCCTGTGTGCTGTCGGACATCCATACGCTGCGTCAGCGCACCATCAAAAAATATCCGGAGGTTCCTTATTTTATGCTGGGTCACAGCATGGGTTCCATCTTGCTGCGCCAGTATATACAGACATATGGAACCGGACTTGCCGGGGCGCTTCTGATCGGCGTTGTGGCGGAGCAGCTGCAGGTGTCGCTGTGCTTCGGACAGTGCCTGTGCCGTATGATCGCACTGGTGCGGGGATGGCATTACCGCAGCAAGCTTGTGGATAAAGTGGTGACAGGCTCCTTTAATAAAAAATATAAACCGGCCCGTACCCGTGCGGACTGGGTGACAGGCGATCTGGAAAAGCTGGATGCCTATGTGGCAGATCCATTATGTTCCTTTGTATTTACGGTAAATGCGTATTATCATTTGCTGGAGGGAATGAAGAAAATGCAGAAAAAGGAGAGCGTTTTCATGATCCCGAAGACGCTGCCGATCCTGTTCGCAGCCGGAACGGACGATCCGGTGGGCGGATATGGGAAAGGGGTGCGGAAAATCTATGAGAAGTATAAAGCGGCTGGAATCCGGGACGTATCCCTCCGGCTGTATGCAGGAGACCGCCACGAACTGCTCAACGAAAGAGACCGGAAGCAGGTGGCGGAAGATTTGTATCATTGGATAGAGGACCGGATCAGCGCTATTTAGAATCAAAAGCTGCTACACCGTTAATTACGCAATGCTGTACTAGTGTACTGACCGTATTATATTTAAATTAATTTTACTACCATTATTTACCGCCTTATGATATACTAAAAAGAAATGGCGGTGGATGGTATGGCAAGACCTAAAACATATATTATTAAGCTAAGTGATGATGAAAGGACTACTCTTCAAAAAACAATCAAAAATAAGAATACCTGTAAGACTGTTTTGAAACGGTGTCAAATATTACTTGAACTGGATCAAGAGCAGGGGGCTGGGCTTACCCACGCCCAGATCGCTCACAGTTACGCTGTTTGTAAGTCTACTGTAGCAAATGTTGTTCGATCTTACATGAAAAATGGAATCACAGACATCATCCGGTATAATATCAGCCCAAATTCTGCTGCGGCACGCCGTAAAGTAGATGGACGTATGGAAGCGCATATCATTCAGATTGCCTGTGGCCCGGTTCCGGACGGACACGCTCATTGGACTCTGCGACTTCTGGAGGAAAGGCTTCGCATGGAGTTGGATACTCCCATCGGGAGAGAGGCCATCCGCCAGGCATTAAAAAAAATGAACTTCGACCTCACCTCAGTGAATACTGGTGTATCCCACCAAAAGAAAACGCGGAATTTGTAGCCTGCATGGAAGATATCCTGGATGTTTATGAAAGGCCCTATGACCCAAGGACCCCTGTTGTATGTATGGACGAAAAACCATACCAGCTACTTGGGGAAGTCAGGGAACCACTTCCCATGCGTTCAGGAGATCCCCAAAAAATAGATTCTGAATATACACGTAATGGGACCGTCAGTATCTTTGTGTTTGTGGAGCCCTTGGGTGGTGTACGCCATGTAAGTGTCCGTGAACACCGTACAGCGATTGACTGGGCAGAAGAAATAAAATATCTGGTAGATGTCAGTTATCCGGATAGCGAAAAAATAGTACTTGTTATGGATAACCTGAATACTCATGCGTTGTCATCACTCTACAAAGCGTTTCCAGCCAGTGAAGCCCGACGGATCGCCAGAAAATTGGAAATCCACTATACTCCTAAGCATGGAAGCTGGTTGGATATTGCAGAAATAGAGCTTAATGTAATGACGCGCCAGTGTCTATCCCGGCGAATTAGCGATATAGAAAAGCTTCGTCAAGAACTCTCTGCGTGGGAACAGGATCGTAATGAGCATGCGGCATGTATCCAATGGCAATTTACTACGGATAAAGCCAGAACCAAACTGGTATCACTTTATCCCAAATTCGATGAAACAGCGGCAAAATAATTAGTATAAATATAATGCGGTCGCTACACTAGTGTACTGACCGTATTATATTCCAACAAACCTCCTTGTCTAATTTTCCATCGGGCTGTGTTGGCTTCAATCGACGATTAGGTCATAAGGAATCCTCCCGCAAGCGGGTCCCTCCTTGTGACAACAGCTACCGGCTACGCCTCATTCAGCCGCCTTGCCGATGAAAAATTATCCTGCAGAGTTTCATTGGATATAATACGGTCAGTACACTAGTGGAGAACCGTGTTGGTTCATGCTTGCAGACCCAATATCCTGCAGCGTGCTGTGCCGGAACTTTGATGTTCTGTCAGCTTGCTGCAGGTTTTTTGACTCAACGTCAGTTCTTGAGTATGTATAACGACCTCGGATTCCCTCAGGCCGGAGGGTTCTCCGGGGTATTTGTATTTTCTTCCGGAGCGGTGTTTCCGGCATTTTCTGCTGGCTGGGCTTCGATCAGCTTTTCATCTACCAGCTTTGCAACGACCAGACGGCGGTTGCTGGGCCTGTCCCCGATACAGGTGGATAAGGCGACAAGGCGGTCTTCAGAGGTAACGGTCATATCTTCCGCATACTGATTCTGGGCTTCCTGTATGCCTTTTAATTCATCTACAAAAGTGATGACAGATTCCGGGATTTTCAGATCATGGGAATCTGAGATGAGCATATCTCCATATACCACCTCTGCAATGATCTGATAATGCAGCTGTCTTTCCGGCAGATAAATGTACATATCACGGTATGTATCAAAGAAATTCCGGTCTATGTAATTTTTCAGATCCCCGAAATAGGAGCCGTCCAGCATATCATGCCCATAGATGACAGTGATGGGGTCGCTAAAGTCCTTTGCATTGACCATACGTGAATAAATGGATCCGGGAAGCGCAGCTACGCCTTCGAAGGTTACGTTCAGGTAATAATCCTCTTCCTGGGTAGAACTCTGCATGACAGGATAATTTACCTGGGTGCCCGGAATCTCGATAAAAGCGTAAGCATCCGGATTGACTGCCCACAGGCCCTGAAAATCTATTTTCTGCGGTACGGTCTCCAGTACAGGTTCTGGTTCCGGCTCCGGCGCTTGCTTATTTTCATCTATTGATATAGATGTTGTTTCTTCTTTTTTTACAGGCTCTTTGTCTTTGGTGTCATTGGATTTGAGCAGGCCAATGCCGATAACAACTCCAATGACGCAAAATGCTGCTGCAAGGATGCCGACAAGAACCAAGATTAACGTTTTATCATTTGTATGTGGTTTTCTTTTCTGATTCATATCTGTTTGCTCCTTTCTTCTTTGATATATTATCACTATCGGAGGAAAAAGGCAAATGAAAATGTGGCAGAAAGGAAAACGCTGCCAAGAGAGGTTACAGTTCACACGGCGCCGTGCACCCTGGTGCACGGCGTCCGGCCAGTAAAGTAACATTTGCCATAATATCCAGCCCCTCGCCGAAGGCGACTTAAAATGGGCTGGATACTGTTACTGGAGCACCCAAAGGGTGTGAACAGTAACC
Source organism: Lachnospiraceae bacterium M18-1 (assembly GCA_000403295.2). Lineage (GTDB taxonomy): Bacteria > Bacillota > Clostridia > Lachnospirales > Lachnospiraceae > Schaedlerella. The sequence goes on from KE159612.1 coordinate 514,120, forward strand.
AAGAGAGTGTTACAGTTCACGGCCTGTCTGCGACTGTAACCCAAGAGATGTCGTGCGGCAAGTGCACAACACCGTGTGTACAATAACGGGAACACCCCAGCCGACATTTGAGGGCCGGCTGGGGGGATTTACGAAGCACGCGGTATAAAATGTAAAAACTTTGAGCAGGATTTTTGGAGCAGTTCCAGGTCAGGAGATACGGATGGTATTTCCGGCGTAGATCAGGTTGGGGTTGGTGATGCCGTTGAGGGACATCAGGGCCGCGACGGAGGTTCCGAAGCGGACCGCAATCTCGCTCAAGGTATCGCCGGACCGGATGGTGTAGTATCGTGGGGCCGGACCGGATTTTTCTGGCACACGTATGGTCTGGCCGGGATGGATCAGGTTGGGGTCAGAAATGTTGTTCAATGCAGCCAGTGCCTGGTAGGTGGTACCGTATCTTACTGCGATCTCGCTTAAAGTGTCGCCAGACTGGACGACGTAGGTGATGTAATCCGCCGGAGGAGGCGTGGGCTTTGGCGGGGGCACAGGTTTGCTGCCCAGGTGATTCAGGCCGGCTTTTCGAATGACGGAAGCGTAATCCACATAACCGGTGTCCAGGTCCACATTTCCTGTGATTCCGGGGATACTTCCGGTACTTGTGTACTGCCAGATTCCGTAGTCGATTCCATCGTAGCGGCTGCCGTAACGGGCAAACCACAGTGCATAGCGCCGGTTCAGATCCCGGGAAAGATAAGTCTCCAGGAAATTCTGGTTGCTGTAATACATGGCAAAATATCCCCGTTCCTCAATCCGGTCGCAGAAGGCTTTTACAATCTGGGTTGCCAGCGAAGGCGTGAACGTTACGCCGTTTTGTTCGGCATAGGTTAGGGAAGCGTGTTCGATATCGTAACAGATGGGATATTCCATCCGGTATGGAGCGATAACCTCCAGGCATCCGTCCGCCTCTTTTCTGGCGTCTTCCGGGCTGAGGGCATAACAAAACCAATATGCGCCGGCCGGGATTCCGACACGATTGCATTCGGCTGCATTTCTCTGAAACTGCTGGTCCGGCGTCCGGTAACCATATCCGGCACGCAGCATGGCGAACTGGTATCCGGCGCTTTTTACCTGCGCCCAGTCTATAATTCCTTGAAATTCACTGACATCAAGTCCCTTTATACTCATAAAAACTCCTTTCTCAGGATGATGTTCTGTCTCTTTATTATATGAAAAAAACTCCGGACTGCTCATAATTTAATAATTTCATAAAATAAAAATTTAAAAACCCCGTATTTACGGGATTTTTTAGACAATATTGTCACTAACGTGTCGCTAACGTAAACGAATTTATGTACTGTTTTTCACTGAAATTTTAATCTTTTCAATCTCTTTTCGGAGCTCCTCAACCGTCCTGTGTCCATAGACCTTATTTGTAATATCCTGGAAAGCGTGTCCAAGCATCCGCTTCCGATCATTTTCGTTCACTCGGTACTTTTCGCAGAGCATGGAGAATGTGTGTCTGGCATCATGGGGAGTATGCCTCTGCATCCCGATCTGCTCCAGAGTTTCATACATCCTGTTTCGAAAGGTACCTGGAGTTATATCAAGGATTGCATCCTGATTCTTTATACGGCGCTTCACTAACGCATAGATTCCGGAGTGTATCGGGACAATACGATCTTTCCCTGCATTGGTTTTGACTCCGCCCCGGAAATATTTTTGTTCCAGATTCACCTCAATAGATTCATATGCTTTTATCCGGTATCCAGAATAGCACATGATCAGAAGAAATTCCACGACAGGATCATTCTTGTGCGTCCAGAGTATTGCAAGCTCGTCCTCAGAAAATGGGATGCCGTGTTCTTCGTCTTCTGCTTTCTTTATCTTTACATGTACAGAATAATCTTTTTCGCAAAGCTCAAACTTTTCCGCATAGGCGTACATCTGGTGGAAGAGAGACAGTATCAGTTCCAATGATGAATGCTTTTTCGGGCAGTTGTCTATGACGTTCTGCAAGTCATTGTACCGTAGATCGGCAAAGGGCTTGTCGTGTAATTCGGCGCAGTTTTTAAAAGCCGCGCGGGTACAGTCCATACTCGCTTTGGAGTATGTCTTTTTCGAATCCTCATATTTATCTCTATAAAATCCCTCGTACACTTCCGCAAAGGTAGCGGTCTTCTCTTTGTTCTGTTCAACCCTTGCTGACTGCAGGTAATCCAACAGGATATTGTCCATGGCACTGTTCAGGGTTCGGCTCTGATCGAAGTCGTTCAGGGTACGCTCGAAGCCCGGATAATAGGTGCCAGCGTGCCAAGCGGTAAGGACGGCGAAGCCCTTCATATAGTCATCAACATAGCAGATCGCTTTTACAGGGGCGTACTGGCCGGGGGCGATCAGATCTGTGGCAGGCGGATAGACGCCATAGGGATTCCGACGCTTTCCGGACAGTTTTTTGATGGAGCCGTAACCGTTTGGGAGCTTGGGGTATTTCTTTTTACGTGCCATGGTATCATCCTTCCTGAAAAAAGGTATAAAAATAACAGCCTGTCTATTGCAGGCCGTCACCAAAGATGATACAATACATTCGTGCTAAATTTTGATTGTGCATCTTTGGGTGTATCTGAAAGCCGTTCGGTGCTGGTAACATCGGGCGGTTTTCGCTTTCTTAAAACGTAAAAGACCTCGTAATCACTACGAGGTCTTCACATAATAAACTTATATCTTCTTATAATGCCCCTAGGGCGATATTAGAAAAGAGTTTTCTTCTCTGTTTGTTTATTATAGAATATATTATGCTCGTAGTCAACAAAAAGATTCTAAAATCCTAAAAAAAGCTATGATTTTGGTTGAAAAACATACAAATCCTTTATTTTTTGGTTTATCTTTTCCATATTTTCTTTGGATAAGGATATTCCTGCAAGAACACCTTTTAAACTTCTCGGATCAAAGATACGTATTTTACTAATGGTAGTAACTTGATTTACGAGAGCAATGCTGCCTTCTTTCATGCGTGAAAATTCAAGTCCTATTTTGTCAAGATATTCCTGCTGTTCCTTGTTATGCCTTTCTTTTTCTTCCCACATTTTTTGTAATTTGTACGAAGCATTCAGATATGCTTTAGCATCATTAAGTTTTTTGTCAAATGCTTCTGTCCCCTGCTCACATCGTATCAATTCATCTGTTGTCTGTGTTGTAAGATTTACCAATGTTTTAAAAAGAGTTAATTCATATTCTATTTCCTCTTGTTCTTCTTTTAATGATTTAGAAATAGTATCATATTTTATCTTTAGCAGACGATAGATATCATTGCCAAGATCTACACTATTGGGATGAAGTTCTTTTGAAGCTTTCATGGATGTAAGTGGAATGACTGTTACAACAGGGGAATTATGTTCATTTTTATTATCCAAAACGATGCCATAATGTAATCCTCCATATTCAGCGCCTATATTAAATCCAAAATTAAGTTTGACAATATTTCCCCTTTTATAAGCAATATTTTTTGTTGGATTGAAATTTTCTTCAAAAGTTATCATTTTGACATAATCCTTTATCCAATATGAAACAAGGTGTGCCTTTTTTAAATGGCGCATAGATTTGTCATTGATTAAGTATTCTAACATTTTGTCTAGGGACTTGATAGCCTCTTTCTTATTTTGAATAACTTCTTCTTTAGTGAATTTTTTTGACATAAAGTTCTCCTTTTATCGTTTTGATGTACCATATACGCCACATTTATATAATCGCTGGTGCGGTTATATCATTTTCAGGATATTGTAAAATCAGAATGATGGAATTATTGGTTCTGCCGCATTTTCTGACTTACCCGGAATTGTTCGGCGTATGGAACATCAATAAATTCTACCGTTTTATCGAAATTCTTCTTTACAACTTTTTTTATCTCGTCAAGTGTTACATTAAAAAATTCTCTTCTGGTGTTTACCATATTAAGTTTGCGATTTTCAAAAGCCTTATGTAATGCAGATTCCAATGCTGGAGCATCATCCGAGAAAATCATAGCATGGACGTCAAAATTGAAAGGGACAGATGCGTCACCAAGCTCATCAACACGATCCTGTGGATCTAACCGCCTTGTCATTCCAATTTTGTAGACATTTTCTCCAAAAGCGCCAATGTTTGAGATGATATAAACATATCCGGCACGTTGATTAGCTTCCCTATAATCAATATCCTTAATGGCTTTGTCAATGTCGTCAAGCCTGCTTTCTAGTTCGACTTTCTTAATAAGCAAATCAGTATTTTCAGGACATTCTTCTAGTTGTTTTAATAATTTTTCATAAGCCGTTTGATAATGAGTCTGTTCCTTTTCGATTTTCTTGCGCTGAGCTTCGATTTCCTTTTGAAGTCGGGCAGCCTCACGCATCTCTGCTCTAGCCGCTTTCTGAGCTTCTTTTTCCTCTTGTTTTTTCTGTTGATATTCGAATGCTAAATGAAGTTCATCGACTTTTAGGTTGATGTATTTGGAAGTTATATATAATGACATCATTTTTCCTAATTTTTCAATAGAGTCGGCGGATTGATGTATTTTTTTTAGTGACATTTCATAATTGTTATATTTGATTCGAGTAATAACATCTTCGCAATCACTATTAAAGGCTCTCAAGAATAATTTTTTCATATCTTTTATCATTTTATTACCCTTGCTCTTGCTACCATCTACCGTCCAATTTTTGGATCCAGCTATGGCAGTATCTGTTTTAATCATTTCTTTTTGTTGTGTTCTGATTTTGTCGAGCCTCAATTTATACTCTTCGGCTGTTACAAAATTATATCTTGGGGTATATAATCCAAAATCCTGAAAAGTGATGGAGTCTTCAAAAAAGATAGCTTCCTGTCTTAACTTTTCTACAGAACTGCTTAGTCGAGCGTTTTCTTTTTCGAGCTTTTCTTTTTTTACTTCTAATTCTGCAATTTTTTCATTTAAACTCGCTGCATTTTGAAATTCTGGTGACATAAGTTCTTTTAATCCATCATTTTCTTTGCGAATTTTGCTTGCGTTAAAAATATCCTTTAATCCCATAACTTTTTCTTTCCTCTTTAGTTTCCTGTACCAATAGTATTACGCCACTTTTTATATAAACGCCGGAGCGGTTATACCATTTTCATCACTACAAGATAGGGGATGAAGTATATAGTATAATTATCAATGCTTTTCATCGTTCCATATTTATCCCGGTAACATTCAACACATTCCAGAAGATATTCTTCTGTTACATTTAGAAATTCTGCAATTTCATGTTGATTCTGGCATCCTGCTTCGTATGCCCTGATAATACCCATGAGCCCGATCATACGGTTATATCCGTTTAACCGTGCCTGACGTTCCTGCTTCCGGTTCCATGAGACAGACAAATCAATGATATTTCCGACGGTGGTCTCATGATGACCAAGTTCTTCAGCAAGAACACAGGCTTTTTCTGCTGTCGTTTTTAATCTGTTTGATAGAGCTATGTTACCATCTATGTATAAACCAGAAAGATGCTCAGATAATGGATAATCTTCATCGACAGAAACACCTTTGGAATCAGCTTCATGTAATAATTCCTCATAATTATTCAAATAATCATCTCCCATCAAATAATGTCTGGAATATAGGCAATGCAAAACGAAATCATTTCTTACGTTTATTTCTAATAAACTCTATGTAGTTTGCAATATCCTCCTGCTCGGCTTCAGTTAAGTCAGAAGTATCAAGATGTGCTGCAATGGTAGTAGGCCTATACTCCGTATTTAATATCATTTTTTCCAAATCATCAGCCGAAATACCGATTGCTTGACATATTTTACATACATTTACATATCCTGCCTTTTCGGCACCACGTTCTAAAATGGCCTTAACAGTTGAATATGGTAAGCCTGATTTTTTTACTATATCAGAAACTTTAATATTTTTTTCAGCCATTAATTTTCTTAATATTTCAGCTCTTTGTTCCATGCTGCTTCCCTCCTTAAATAGATATTACAATATTGCGTAAAAAAAGTAAATAAGAAATTGCAATATTTTGCAAAAAATATGTTGACAATTGCGCAATATTGCAATATAGTTATACTATAAAACGCAATTGCGCAATTTTGGAGGAGGTGAGTGAAATTGATTATGGTAAAAATTAATAATCTTGAAGCTGAGATGAAGAGGAAAGGAATATCAAGGAATGACATTGCCAAACATCTTGGTTTATCGTATAGAACGATTCATTCCAAGTTTAATGGTGAGTCGCAATGGCAGTATACGGAATGCATTCTAATTAGGGATATTTTTTTCCCAGAATTAGATTTAGCATATCTGTTCCCGTATTCTCAAAAAGAGCCAGAGAAGGAGGTGGTGTGAAGATGATGAAAACCTACGCAGTGGTTTTCCAGAACCAGAGAACCGGAAAAGTAGCTATGGACAAATTCACCGGATTAAATGAAGGAGAAGCCAGGGGGAGCTTCCGGGAATGCTACAGACACGAAAATTATACGATCCTTGCAACGGTAGAAGTGCCGGAGATCGAAAAGCGGGAGAAGGTGGTGGGATAAAAATGATTCAGTTCGCAGTTGTTCGGGTTAATGATGATTTTGTGCAGTGTATAGGGATATACACAAACCTCTACGAGGCGGCCGGGTGTGCGTATATGTGTGCTTCTGATCTCGTGAATGACTCTGAGGATGGGAAAGGGAGCGTGACGCCGCTTTTTGCCCTGGAAGGAGATACCGGGACGGGCTTAACAGTCCGTTATGGGGAAAATCTTGAAACGGATATCTATATATTGCGTTGTGAGACAAACGAGAAAGAGAAGGTATAAGAGTTGGAGACAATCAAGATTCTTGCGATAACATTATTATTCATGATACTTGTTGATTTATGTGGCCTACATCTTACAATATGTCTATGCATTTTTTGGTCAACAATAATTCTGCGAACAAAATATTAATGGCGCGTTGGATAGAAAATAACATATATAGCAAAAAAGGCGATAAGCCCATAGATGAAAGAGCCTATAGAAACGCCTACGTCCCCGTTGAGTAAAAAAAGTATACTGTTTGTTATAAGATAAATTCCAAATGCGAAAAGAAAAAGGACTACCAAATAAATCAATTTATCCAGAAAATTTAGCCGTTTAAAAAAATCAAGAAAAGAATTTGTAGGATATCCAAGTTCTCTTTTGAGTTTTTCATAATCAGACTCAATTTGATATTCAAAGTCTGTAAGATAATATGTATTTTTATTACCGTTTCTCAATTCTTTTTTTTAGGCGTTCGTATAACTTTAATGTTTTTGGAAAAACATATTGGTAATTTTTGTAAATGATTTTATCCACTTTTCGGATATAGATGGATATATTTTCTTTATATCTTTCAGGTGTAAGTAATTGTTTGGTAAGGCGATAAAGAGGTAGGTATACAAGATTAAATTGTTTATTCCTAATCTCATATTTATGCGGTCGATTTAAACTGTATTTTGTGACTAAATATGTGATAAAGGAGGGTATGAGTATCTTAGCGTAGTCAGAAAGAAGAGGATATAAGTTCTTGGGTATTGCATTAGTAAACATGTATTAATCATTCCTTTCATTATTTGA
>KE159613.1:0-2599 GCA_000403295.2 Lachnospiraceae bacterium M18-1
CACATCTTCCTGGTGCTTATGTCGTACACTTTGTTTTTCCTGCCTTTTACATGCCGTACTTTGGCAAACTCCCATCCAGGAGAATAAAACCGCACGTAGCTTTCCGGCATTTTAAGGATACGCGCCGCTTCTGCGGCGTTAATGATTTCTTTCAATAGACCACCTCCTTCTCTTCTGCTTGTAAATTTCTTCCAACTCTCCTATAATCTAAGTACAGGGCACTGCCATACCCGAGTACAAAAGAAAGGAGATCGGCATATGTCTAAAACAGATAAAGAACTTACTGCTGAAATCACAGTTGCATATATTGAGGGTTGGTTTCAGCGTTCACAAACAGCTCCCCTCCAGGGAAATGATGTTTGCAATTTTATAAAATCTGTCTACAAAACTATTCACTCAATCGAAGAAGAGTTCAAATAAGTTGCAATATTCAGCATTTCTCTACTTATTTGTGGTAAAACTTCATCTTTACATCCTTTCGATTTCTCCGCTAATAGTTCTAGCTGTTGGCGGAGGATTTCTTTCTCTTTTTCCACCCTACACCACCTCCTTCTCTTCTTGTCCTCATCTCCAATATCTGGTATAATCTTCCTATCAAATAATGAAAGGAATGATTAATACATGTTTACTAATGCAATACCCAAGAACTTATATCCTCTTCTTTCTGACTACGCTAAGATACTCATACCTTCCTTTATCACATATTTAGTCACAAGATACTCATTAAATCGACCACACAAATATGCTATTAGAGAAAAACAATTTACTCTTGTATACTTGCCACTTCATCGCCTAACCAAACAAACATTTTCAGACAATAACTACAAGAAAAATATCTCTGTCTATATGAAAAATATCTCTGTCTATATGAAAAAAGTAGATAGACTCATTTATAAAAATTATCAATTTGTATTTCCTAAAACGCTAAAACTATTTGAATATTTAAAAGAAGATATTAAAAAAGGACAACGGAACATATATCATCTTTCAAATTTTGAATATCAAATTGAATCAGATTATGAAAAACTCAAAAGAGAACTCGGATACCCTACAAATTCTTTCCTTGATTTTTTTAAACGTTTAAATTTTATAGATAAAGTATTATATACGTTGCTTTTATTGCTCACTGTTCTTGGAATATATTGCTTGGTGGATAGTATTCGCCTTTTTCTTAATGGAAATATAATAGACTTTATATTTTCACTCGTTATGGAATGTTTAATCTTTTTTATTGCATACATTTTTTCATATTCCATGCGTCACTGATTCCTTAAAATTATCAATGACCAAAATGCGATCAAACATATTGTAACAGGAACACCACATACACTAATGAGCACCATGCATAATAGCGCTATTGCCAACGTCTTTAATACTTTCACTGCCTCACATCACCTCCCTCTCTTGAATTTAACCATTTTCGGTTATCTTGTCTCAAAAAAAAATTACACTTTAATTTTTTCTATTCCAACACCAACCCTATCACAAATCTGAACGACCTCGAAAAACCCGGCACTTTTTATATTTTTCTCATATCTTCGATATGTCGTATATGGGATGCCAACAAACTTTGCGAACTTTTCCTGTGTCATTCCAGATAATGCCCTTAATTCAGCAAGTGTAATTTTCCCGACAATCTGAACGTTTTGAATCACTGTATCACCTCTCATCATTTTAACCATTTTCGGTTACATCGTAATATTATCACCACATGCTTTAGTTGTCAACCATTTTCGGTTAAATTTTTAAATTAATTATTGCATTTTATCCATTTTCGGTTTATAATAGTCCATAAATGAAAGAGAGGTGGACAGTATGAATGATTCTGAACTTGAATTATATGGAATAGTTGGAAGAATGTTCAGAGAGATAAGGGAAGAAAAGGATCTATCTTTAACGGCAGTTTCTGAATATTTGCAAATTGCCCCTATATCACTACAAAGGTATGAATGCGGAGAAAGAAAAATTAAAATGGGGACAATAAAGAAACTCTGCGTTTTTTATAAAATAGAATATGATGATTTTATAAGAGAAGCAAAGCTAAGATTTAGCAAAAATATTTTTACAGATGCTTCATCTGAAAAAGGAGAATTACCAAAAATCCTCCAATACTATGAAACTCTTAATGACATAGGTAAACATGAAGCAACAAAACGTGTTGAAGAACTTACATACATTCCACAATATGTAAAAGAAAATACCGAAGATTCTCTCAAAGTAAACGCCGCCCATGCCCGTACAGACATAGAACCTACCAGCGAAGATCAGGCTCATGACGATGCAATTATGAACGATGATAGTGAATGGGAGTGATTTTATTGACGTATGATGAATTGTTAACAGAAGCTAATCAAAAAGGACTTGCAGTAAAAGAAAAAAGACTGTCTGGAAACGATGGGCGGATAATGGGAAATCGTATCGCAATCCGCAAAGATATGACTACCACGGAAAAGGCCTGCGTCCTGGCCGAAGAGCTTGGTCACCATGAAACCACCGTAGGCAACATCATTGATTTGTCTGTCTCATGGAACCGGAAGCAGGAACGTCAGGCACGGTTAAACGGATATAACCGTATGATCGGGCTCATGGGTATTATCAG
>KE159613.1:2899-6797 GCA_000403295.2 Lachnospiraceae bacterium M18-1
ATGTTACCGGGATAAATATGGAACGATGAAAAGCATTGATAATTATACTATATACTTCATCCCCTATCTTGTAGTGATGAAAATGGTATAACCGCACCAGCGATTATATAAATGCGACGTAATAATGCAGGTAACCAATTCACCAAAAAAGGGGGATAAAAACATGAAATGTCCAAAATGTGGAGAAGAACTAAGGCGAAGCAAGAAAGATCCCAATTATGGCCTATGTGATAACTGCCGTAAAAAATTCAAATGGGTGGATGACTACGATGAAGATGATTATGAAGAGGATGATGAGTACATTGAAGAGAAACCTGCAAAACGAAAAACGAAGAGTGTTCCAAATGCACGATCCCGTTCAAAGCATAAGAAAAAGAAAAGCAACGGAATGGTTATCGGTATTGTAATCGCCTTGGTAGTATTATTAATTGCTGTTGCGATCATATTATTTTTTGTCAAAGGCCGTGATAAGGATAAAGAAAAGGATTCTCAGCCCCAAAATAACCAGGAAGTGCAGAAACCCTCTTCGGAGGATGCTACGTTAAATGGACAAGAGCAGCCGCAGACAACACCAGAGCTTACTGATCTGACAGGTATTTGGAGATCTGAATCTAATGAGGGTGCATGGATGGAAGCCACAATATCAGCTGATTCAATATCGGTTGACTGGGTTTCAGATGAAGGAAGCACAAGATCCATATACTGGGTTGGAACCTATACAGCCCCTACTGAACCAATAGAAAATTATACCTGGGTGTCTAATCGAAATGCAGAGCAAACAGATAATGCTTTACTTGCATCCACTGATGATACAAAAGAATTTACATATGCTTCTGGAAAAATCAGTTATTCTGTTTCCATGATGGGGACAACAACACAAATGGAACTTTCTAGGGCGCAATAAATGTTACCACCCAAATTAGGTAATTGCGAAACTCAAAACAAATTAACTGAAAATTAGAAGAAAAAGCAGAAAACAAGGCTAGATTTGAATTGGAGACAGAAAAATAAAATGACAGATATTTGAAAATGGTTTAAAAATGTTGTGACTTAATGCAAAAAGCAATATGGTACTGAAAAATGGGCGCACTGATAGAGGGAGAGCCAGAAAGTGATCTTTTTAGTTTCCTATAAGTGGTAAGCCCTATGCGATCAGGGGTTTCAGGCTTCGTATATATTGGTGTCTGTGTATTTTATCAGCAGTCAGAACTGTGACCAGCTGGGTGATCCCAGCCAAAAGCAGATCCGCATGGAGCGTCTTTTCATTCCGGGTTTTACGCCCCGCAACACAGAAGCTGTCTTTGAAATGGTTAATGGCTTTTTCTACATTTACGCGAATCTTATAAGTAGAAATCCAGTCTTGTGTTCCACGGGCAGTACCGGGATAGGCACGAAGATTCTTTTCTGGATAAATATAGAACATCCGCCCGCAGGAGGAATCCGTGCAGGGATCTTCACAGTGGCAGACACGCTTCGACTTTTTGGTAGACTTGTCATACTCCCATTTCATCTTGGGACAGACAAACTTCATCGTGGGAAGCCCGCAACGCAGATGGGATCTGCTCCCTTCCCTTCTCATAGGAAGGGAAGGATCTTTCGGACAGCATGGGATGCCGTCTTCATTCAGGGGGCAATCTGATTCTGGAAGGGAAAGCCGTCCATTCAATGGAATATAGGCTTTTTCAAAAGAAGCTTCCTGTAACAGATATTTGTAGATCTCAATGGAATCAAAGGCGGCATCTCCGAGGAACGCCTTGGGATTGATCAGAGGATGTTTCTCAAAAAAATCCTTCAGTACAGGGATCAGAGCTTTGGAATCAGCAAGGCTTTTGTCCTCATCCGGGGAATCCGATTTCTTTTCCACTACGATATCCGGATGTGCTTTCAGGAAATCCTGGTTATAAAAAGTGATATCCCGGACAATGCCAAGCCCATTGGTGACAATCCCGAATTTAAAGGAGTAGCAAAAATGCCCGTTAATGTACATCTGCTGGATGGCGGGATTGGCAGCGGCGTGGGGAGGCATAGAGCCATAAGCTGCCTTGTAAGGGTCAAAAGAGTCATCCAGGTTATGAGATTTCTTAAAAGCTTTGAGCTGCCGGATGATGCTGTTGGTATATTTGGGGTTGTTTTCTTTCACCCAGGCTTCAATGCCGGAGGTATCAAACAGGATCATGGAAGCTTTTTCCAGATCGATCTTCTGGCAGATGGGTTCGGTAAGGTCTACAAGATGCTCAAACATGTTCTGCAGATCCGGAAGGAAGGACTGTTTAAAGCGTGTAAATTTCGAAGCATCGGGAACAACAGTAAAGCCGCAGAAATCCCTGAGTTCCTGAGAGAATTTGAGAAACAGGATCATAAGGCTGTCTGTGGGAATGGAGAAAATACGTTGTAAGAGCAACGCCTTGATGATGGGATAAAGCTGATGTTTACGTGGCCTTCCTGTATGCGCATGAAAATGAATGACAAAAGAGGCGGGAACAATCTCATCCAGGTTTATTGCTTCATCAAGTATGGTAAGGAACTGGTATTTATCATTTTCAAATTTATTTTGGCAATCATGAAAAATATCTGCCAAAGAAAGCTGTTTGTGTGGTATCATATAAGCACAACTCCTTTACTGATGGAAATGTATGGTTGCTGTAGGCACTTCAATTATACAATAAACCAGTGAGGAGTTGTTTTATTTTGTAGCAAAAAATATGCCGTATTTATGCGGAAAACAGAGTTTCGCAATTACCTAACCACCCAAATTCATGAAAGGAGCGATATTATGGCATTACCACAGGAAAAGATTTATACCATCGAAGATATCTACGCTCTGCCGGAAGGTCAGCGGGCGGAACTGATCGACGGCCAGATTTATATGATGGCGCCGCCGAATGCAAGGCATCAAGACATTATTTTCTCATTGTCAAGAAAAATAGCTGACTATATTGATGAAAATAAAGGAACCTGTAAAATCTATCTTGCCCCTTACGCAGTGTTTTTGAATGCTGACGATAAAAACTATGTTGAACCTGATATATCTGTTATCTGTGATAAAAATAAACTAGATGATAAGGGGTGCCATGGAGCTCCGGATTGGATTGTGGAAGTCGTTTCTCCATCAACACAGCGAATGGACTATTCCGTAAAACTGTTCAAATACCGTACTGCCGGGGTGCGTGAATACTGGGTCGTCAATCCAATAACAAAAACTGTTCAAACATATTCCTTTGACGGCGAAGAAGATTCCAGCCAGCTTTCTTTTATTGACGAAATACCGGTTCACATATTTAACGGCCTGACTATCAGAATATGTGATTTACTGCAATAAATGAAAACCGCCCCTGCGCCAACAGGAACGGTCTCACGTAGCACACCCAAAGATGTACAATCAAAATTTAGCACGAATGTATTGTATCATCTTTGGTGACAGCCTGCAATAGACAGGCTGTTATTTTTATACCTTTTTTTCAGGAAGGATGATACCATGGCACGTAAAAAGAAATACCCCAAGCTCCCAAACGGCTACGGCTCCATCAAAAAACTGTCCGGAAAGCGCCGGAATCCCTATGGCGTCTATCCACCTGCCACAAATCTGATCGCCCCCGGCCAGTACGCCCCTGTAAAAGCGATCTGCTACGTGGACGATTACATGAAGGGGTTCGCCGTACTGACTGCCTGGCATGCCGGCACCTATTATCCGGGCTTCGAGCGTACCCTGAACGACTTCGATCAGAGCCGAACCCTGAACAGTGCCATGGACAATATCCTGTTGGATTACCTGCAGTCAGCAAGGGTTGAACAGAACAAAGAGAAGACCGCTACCTTTGCGGAAGTGTACGAGGGATTTTATAGAGATAAATATGAGGATTCGAAAAAGGCATACTCCAAAGCGAGTATGGACTGTACC
>KE159613.1:7007-53316 GCA_000403295.2 Lachnospiraceae bacterium M18-1
GCACAAGAATGATCCTGTCGTGGAATTTCTTCTGATCATGTGCTATTCTGGATACCGGATAAAAGCATATGAATCTATTGAGGTGAATCTGGAACAAAAATATTTCCGGGGTGGAGTCAAAACCAATGCAGGGAAAGATCGTATTGTCCCGATACACTCCGGAATCTATGCGTTAGTGAAGCGCCGTATAAAGAATCAGGATGCAATCCTTGATATAACTCCAGGTACCTTTCGAAACAGGATGTATGAAACTCTGGAGCAGATCGGGATGCAGAGGCATACTCCCCATGATGCCAGACACACATTCTCCATGCTCTGCGAAAAGTACCGAGTGAACGAAAATGATCGGAAGCGGATGCTTGGACACGCTTTCCAGGATATTACAAATAAGGTCTATGGACACAGGACGGTTGAGGAGCTCCGCAAAGAGATTGAAAAGATTAAAATTCCCGTAAAAAACAGTACATAAATTCGTTTACGTTAGCGACACGTTAGTGACAAATACAACGAAAAATCCCATAAATACGGGCTTTTTACACAACAGATTTAAGGAATCTTTAAGGATTGAGTAAAGACATTTAAGATTCCAAAATATAGAATGAACATGTTGATGATATTGATTCAAAGCAGGACCACGCATTGACTGCGCCATTCTATAGGCTCTCGGAATCTTGAGCCTGCCGACCAAAACTCGGTAGCTGACTGAACATTGAAAAGTAAATATTATCCAAAATAGAATTGCTGAAACAAATTTTGGGAAAAAAGGCGCAGTTTACTAGACCATGCGCCAGACAGGGTTTATAATGGTATTGCTTATTCAGTTAAGCGGATTGCTCAAAGTACATCTTTTAGGTGGGGCGTCTTTGGCAAATCCCATGCATCAAGATGCTGACACATCATGATGGCGAACAGGCGGCAGTACCACATCTTAGAGGAACGGTATCTGCCGTCTTCCAATTTATAGTCTACTTTCTCACGTTTGTTACAGCGTTCAGCAGAAGTCCTTGCATTGTATTCCAGTTTCCATTCCTTGCTGCTGCGGGGAGGGTCATTAAAAAGCCTTGGGTTGTCTTTCAAAACGAGATGGACGGTTCTGCCATATTTTGCAGTGGAACATGGATTTTCACAAGTACAGGTAACGTTGCCCCCGGCAAAGCTAATCTTAGGGCATTTAAATTTTGTTCTGCCCTTTGCAGATTCCGTACCGTCCCTGCGCATGACATGGCCGTCCCGGCATATGGGTACGCCGTCATTGTTGATGGTAAAATCATCTTTATAGACAGGAGGCCGTCCTCTGTCAGCATTCAGGTCAATAAAAGGAATGATGCCATGATCGCGGCAGTATTCGTAGTAAGGCATTGCATCATGGGCGGAATCCAGCAGGAGTTTTGTAACAACGGCTTCCGGCAGGAACCGTTTCATGGAAAACCAGTTATAAAGGAAACCGATGGAATCATGCCGGGAAGCGGGGCTGAGGAAAGGGAAAACCGGGAGGTCATTTTCCGAATCGGCGGCAGTAAGCATGTATAAATCATAGCCAAAGTAATAGCAGTCCCGATGGGAATCCCAGCCGATGTTACAGTCGGGTTGGCTGTAAATGCGGTTGCACATGCAGTCATGGATCCCCTTTTCCAGGCAGCCACAGGTGCGTTTTTTTCGTTCCTGTGCAGCGGTATAAACAGGGGTGCCATCACCGGCAAGGGAAAGGCTGAGCAGGTCAACCAACCCATCCTGTACGGAATGTTCAAGAAAAAGCACCTTAAAAATTTCGTAGAGGAGCTTGCAGGGATCCATGTCAGTGGGGGGATCTGTCTCGAACTGCTGAAAAAGGTCTTTGACAGTGACTTTTTCAACAGAAGGAGCTTTGTCGCCCTTCTTATCCGGCTTTTTGGGCTTTCCTTTCGGTGGATGGGTGGAATCGGAAAGGTTATCCTTGTCAGAGAGCCACAGACGCCCCTGGAAATCGTAAAAAGTGCCGGTACCCGGGGTATCCCCGATGAAGAAGCCGGAAAGGATGGCATGGAGATGGTTTTCTTTGAGGTCGGCGGCCCACTTAGTATAGGAAGAGACCTTGAACTCAACGGAAAGAAGGATGGAACGTAGCATGTCGGAAGGCAGTCTGGGAGCAGGACCGAAAACAGAATAGCGATCCTGCATGAGGGAGTCCAGCTCGGAGAGGTCAAGAGCCCAGAATTTCTCCATGATATCCCATGTAGAGGCAGGGAGTGAGGAAACAGCATCTGGATAATATTTACGTAACTGAGTCAGGACACGTTCCTGATAGGCGGCATGACCGCCAGGATTAAAAGGTTTCAATAAATCGCCCCCAATCAAAAAATCTGTACCGGCAGCGCCGGAACGAATTACCTTGTTAATCAAGGGGCGCGAAGCGCCGCATTTTTGAGGCGATTTGTCAATAGTTTTTTTGAAAAAAGTGGGGGAATTTATAAAAAACGACTCTCGGAAGCCGCATAAAATAAAGCTTTGAGATTCCGAGAGCCTATTTCTGTATTAAGGAGGCTCATTATGAGAGAAATTTTATTAAAAGCAGGTAATCTCAGCAAGTCCTTCTCCACCGGAGGAGCCTTGCAGCATGTTCTGAAAAACATTGACCTGCAGCTCTACAAGGGCGACTTCACCGTGATCATGGGGGCCAGCGGAGCCGGAAAATCCACGCTCCTGTATGCCCTCTCAGGTATGGATACGCCGACCCTCGGCACCATCACTTTTGCCGGAACGGAAATATCCGGCTACAGTCCGGACCGTCTGGCGGTATTCCGCAGAGAGCACTGCGGCTTCGTCTTTCAGCAGATCTATCTGATCGATGGGATGTCTGTGATGGATAATGTGCTTTCTGCAGGACTTCTGATGAATAAGGACAAAAAGGCGCTTCTGGAGCGTGCCGGAAAACTGTTCCAAGCGGTCGGCATTTCCGAAGAAACGCAGAAAAAATTTCCCACACAGATTTCCGGCGGCGAGGCACAGCGCACAGGAATCGTCCGGGCGCTGATCAATGAACCCGAAATCCTTTTTGCTGATGAACCTACCGGAGCGCTCAATTCCAAGACCGGGCTGGACGTTTTAGATACCCTGACCCGGTTCAACGAACAGGGGCAGAGTGTGGTCATGGTTACCCATGACATGCGTTCCGCCCGCAGGGGAAACCGAATTTTATACTTAAAAGACGGAGTGATCCTGGGAGAATGTAATCTGGGCCGGTATGTCAGCGGCGATCAGAACCGGCACCGGAAGCTGGCCGCTTTCCTGGAAGAAATGGGGTGGTAATATGAAAAAGTCGATACTCATAGCACGATCCAACCTGCGCCAGGCTAAAGGCCAGGCGGCAGCGATCACAATCCTTATACTTTTGGCCGCATTCATGCTGAATCTGTGGCTGATGCTTTCCCTGGACTATAAACGCAATTTCGACCGCTGCCATGACCGGCTGAATGCAGAACATGTCACGCTCGCCCTGAGCAGCGATGACGCCCGCCTGCGTGATTTTGTAGTAGAAACTCTGGAAAAGGATTCTCGCACCGAAGACTACCGCATAGATGATTGTATTTCTACATTCGGCTCTTTCGCCTATAACAACGGGGAAGTCAATACTGACCTTGTCATCATGGAAAAAGAAGCGGCCCTCCGCCGCTCCATAGGAAAAGCCGAACTGGTGGAAGACAATGCATCTTCCAACGGAATCTATCTTCCTGTGTTGTACAGCACAGGAACATATTCTTCCGGCGGGGCGATTGACATTACCATTGGGAACGATTCGGAACATTATTCCATATGCGGTTCCTTCAACAGCGCTATGGCAGGCTCCCACAATTGCTCCATGAGCGCTCTCCTGCTCACAAAGGAGTTGTATGAAAAACTGGAAGATAAAAAGATTGCCCCGCGCTCCACATTAGTTTCCATCCGTCTCCATGACAAGTCCGAAAGCGAAAATTTTGAGGCATATCTGGAAAATACCGTATCTTCCCGTTTTCCTGACGTCCATGCCATCAGTAATTCCTATGCGCAGGTTTCCGCTTCCCGTTATATTTCGCAGATGATCTGTTCCGGAATTGTCTGCGCGATGGCATTCCTGGTTACCCTCATTGCCCTGGTGGTGATCGTATCCAATGTCATCAACTATATCCAGGAGAATATGAAAAGCTTAGGCGCATGGATGGCTGTGGGTTATACCTCAGGGCAGCTGGTCTTTACGCTGATACTCCAGTTTCTCGGAATCACACTGGTCACATCCCTGGCCGGCATTGGGCTTTCCTACTGTGTATTCCCTTCCGTCAACGAGATGATGGCCTCGCAGACTGGAATCCCCTACGAAATCCGGTTTTTGCCTCTTCCAGCCATACTTACGCTGGCCGCCGCGAATGGTACTGTAGCCCTTGCCGTATGGACTGCCTCCCGCAGGATCAAAAAAATTGAGCCTATCGCAGCGCTGCGTCAGGGTGTTCAGACACATAGCTTCAAACGAAACCCTGTTCCTCTGGAACATACCAAAGCGCCGCTTCACCTGGCTCTTGCACTGAAGGCCACCCTTTCGGGAATGAAGCAGAATGTGACCGTATGCATCACCATGCTTGTCCTATCCCTTGTAGTCGTTTTTTCCGGGCTCATGATAGAAAATATGATCGTCGATATCGACCCCTTCATCAATCTGATCGTAGGGGAAACGGCTGACTCCTGCATCAGTATCAATCCGGAGATTAAAGGACGTTTTCTGCAGACTATGGGCAGCGATCAGCAAATACAGAGCACCTATCTGTTTCATACCACAGAAGTATGCCATGTCGGCGGGATAGCACTGATGGCAACAATTTCCGATGATTTTGCGGATGTCAATAACCAGAACGTGTGCTTTGACGGCCGTTTTCCAAAATACGACAATGAGATGGCGGTTGCCGCCAAATATGCAAGAGAACATGGATTAAAGATCGGGGATGAGATCACGCTGACTGCAGAAGGAAACGAGGCCCGGTATCTGATTTCCGGTTTTACACAGATTTCCAATAATCTGGGGAAAGACTGCCTGCTTACCCGCAGCGGCTATGAGCGCATGGGCAGGCTGCAGAATGAGAACTACTATATCAATACTGTAGATAAGGTGGATATTGACGCTTTTAACACAGAGGTCAGCGAAGAATTTGGTCCAGATATCTATGCAACGGTCAATATTCGTTCTGTCATGAACGGCAGCACTGCCGTGTATGTCTCGCTCATGACAGCTATTGTGATCGCAGTCCTCATACTGAGCGCGTGTATCGTAACTTTTGTGCTGTACCTTCTTGTAAGGACCATGCTGAACAGTAAAAAACGGGATTACGGAATCCTGAAGGCCCTTGGATTTACCACCGGACAACTGGTTTTGCAGACTGCACTCAGCTTCATGCCCGCCGTCATTGTGTCAGCCGTTCTGGGGATTACCGTGAGCGCACTGGTCATCAATCCCCTCACTGCCCTGTTCTTACGCGGGATCGGAATTGTAAAATGTACGTTTTCCATTCCTGTTGGGTTCAGCATCGCTGCAGGAGCCGGATTGATCGTTTTCGCCTTTGCAGCAGCATGCCTGCTGTCAATGAAGATCAGAAAGATCGCGCCAAGGACGCTGCTGACCGGAGAATGATTCGTCCAGCATTGGAAAGCTTTAAGACATACAGACCTTCTGCCGGAGCATGATACGCTCCGGCAGAAGGTCTGCTGATAATTTTGAGATCAGATCTCTGCAAGATCCTGTTTACCGCGTTTTGCCTTTCTCTCCTGCTCTTCTTTCTTTTGATGTCTGATGTACAACTCAGTTCCTGTTGCCCCAAGCAGTGCGATCACCAGGATCCACCACCAGGATATTTTATTATTTTCTGTCTCCACATTAGCCAATGGAATTTTTTCATCACTCACTTTGCGGGTATTGTTTGTATTTGTAGTCCGGCTCTTATTGTTTTCACCAACTTCTGCCAATGGGACTGCCGCCTCTTCCACACTGACCAGTTCTTCCCCTGCCGGCTCTTCCTCATCCGCCGCCGTCTCGCCGACTGCGTATACCGGCTGACCGCCGATTGTATATGTATACCCCGCATAACCTGTTCCTGTTGTTCCGGACGGTGCTGATACGCCTGTATTTCCAATGATCGGAGATGTGATCGAATCTATGATCGTACCGTAGATCGGATTGAGTGTACCCGGCTGTATTGGAGTCACCGTTCCCGTATTGTTCTCGGTAATATAACGGAACACCCCATTCGCTGCGGCCCTTGCACGGTCCTTCTCAGTCTCTGCACGATCCCGGCTTGCCATGCATTTATCCAGAGCTTCCAGCGCTGCATCATAGTCCGCTTTCGCCGTGTTATATGCGTTTACCAGACTATTATATTCACTTTGATTTACCTTCTCCTGAGCCGTTAGTTTCGTCAGGGCAGCGATTGTTTCATCTACTCTTTCCTTGGCTTCATTCACATGTTCCAGATTCGCATTTGCCTCTTTTAGATCGGTTCCCTTCGATATAAAATTGCTAAGCTTTGCAGATATACTGTCTTTATTTTGCGTATACTCTTGTTGATAGTTCTCTTCTGCTTTTACAAGAGCATCCGCTTTTTCGTGTACAGCACTCAGAGCCGCTGCCACCTTTTCCAAAGCATCTACTACAGCTGCCTGATCATTGGCTTTTTTCAGTTCTTCTTCTGCAAGGCTCACAGCGTCCTTTGCTTCTTCAAAAGCCTCTTCCGCGCTGTGCCATTCTTCTTTCTTATCCTCCGCGGCTTTCTTTGTATCAGAAATTGAATTAAAGTCACTTTCTGAGTAAAAAGAATCTGTTCCCTTACAAATTATAAGATTGCCATTTTCATTTTTATACCAATAATCTGTGCTTTTACCATTGGAGTCCGTAACCTGAATTATATATTTTGGTGCTTTATCAACTTTAACTACCATCGGTATATCCGCATTCACATCCTCTGATTCCAGATGTAATTTGAAGCGGAGCAATGCCTTTGCAAACTCTTGTACCTCAGTAGCCGCTCCTGATCCAGCTTTTTTCTGTGCGTTCTTTACAATATCCTCTTCTTTTTCAAGAACTTCCTTCTGAAGATCTGACAGCAATGCATCTGCTTCTTCATAATCTTTTTTCGCATCTTTACAAACCTTTTCTGCATCATTTAAATCATTTTGTTTCTCTCTTAACTCGGCTGCGGCTTCTTCTGCTTTGCTTTTTACGCTTTGAAGGCTTGTTGCCGCCCTGCTCACTTCTGCCGCTGCCTTTTCTGCCTCCTCTTTCGCCGCTTGAGCATATTCAAAAACTTGTTGTGCATTGGCAGCATCATTTTCAACTGCATTTAAAGCATCTTCTGCCGCTTTTTCTGCTTCTCCGATTTTTGATTCTTCTTTTTTATTTGCCTCTTCAACGGCTTTTTCTGCATTTTTTACGACATCGTCTGCCCTTTTCTTTACTTCTTCTGCTTTAGCCAGAGCATCCTGTGCCTGAGCCAATGCCTCCTGCGCCTGAGTCAGATCCAGTTTGATTTTTTCAGTCTCATCCGCCGTTTGATTATAATCTGCAATTACAGCATCCAGCTCCGCCTGATCCAGCTTCTCCATTGAGTCATCTGCCGCAGTTTTCGCTGATTCCAGCTCGCCTGTTAATGCGCTCAGTCTATCTTCCATTGCCTTGAAATCAGCCACTGCCGGCTCTAATTCTCCGGCTGCAGCGTCATAGTTCCTTTGTGCCGCTGCCTGCTCTGCGATTGCCTGCTCCAGAGCTTTCTCTGCACTTTCATATGCCTTTTTAGCTTCCCCTTCCAACTGGTTTTTATCAAAACTCCCAGGAGTTATATTGTCTATATCAAATCCATAATCCGCAAGTATGGTCCTCAGCATCTCCTGCGCAGCCCCGACTTTCGCATTCATTTCTTCGAGAGCCAGTGCCGCTTCGTCTCTCAGCCTCTTCAACGCTTCCACATTTTCCCCTGCGATCGCTGTATTGTTCTCTGCTTCCTCTACCGCGGCCTGTGCCGACCGATAGGCTTCCTCTGCAGCATCAGCCGCAGTCTGTGCCTGCTGCTGTGCCGCTTCTGCCTCCTCTTTGCTTGCATAGCCCGTGTTCTGCGCATCTACAGCAATCTGAGCTTGATCCCTTGCAGCCGCTTCCTCCTTTGCAGCAGAATCCGCAGCATCTGCAGTAGCAGAATTTGCATCTGCAGTCTGGTCTACGATCGAACCAATAAAGTTATTCGGGTTGGCTACAGCTTCCTTATAATCCTTTACCGCATCTTTAGCCTCATCATTCTTTTGCTCCAGTTCCTGGATATCATCAATGATCTCTCCGAGCGAGTCTTCTGTTTCCTTCAGGTAATCCTCAACCGTTGGCGCCGTAGATTCCGGTGTTTCATCTCCTGTCCCCTGAGACACATCACCGTTTCCTTCATCCACAGGCGGGTTCTCCGTCCCTTCTCCTTCTGCAGGCGGCTGCTCTCCTGTGCCCTCATCCTGTGTTCCCTCGCCTTCGGCAAGCTGGCTATCGTCAGATGGTCCCTCCGTATCTGACGGCGTCTGGGTATTGTCAACCGGTCCTTCCGCATCTGACGGAGCCGCTGTTGTGATATCCTCTGTCCCCGCAGCCCCTTCTGAAGGCGCCGTTTCTGCCGGAGCCCCTGTTTCTTCAGCAGGCCCCCCTGTCTCTTCCGTATTGGCCGGGCCGATTCCCGGAGCCTGAACCATCTCCTGGATCACACCCTGTGTCTCAGCCAGCGTCTGTAAAATCTGTTCATTTTGTGACGGCGCCGCCTGTTCAACAGGTTCTGCCGGAATATCAGAAACACTTGTATCAGCTGTACTATTATCATTTACTGCATCATTGATTGCTGCCAAAACAGGAGTACCAGCAGTTACCATTGCCAAAATTCCAATCCCGATCGAATTGATGACTCTTGTATTCGTCAATTTTTTCTTCATTCTCTCATTCCTTTCTTCTTTTTTGTACGTTCTTTCATACTATATCGTCAATAATGCAATACCAGATAACACTCTCTCGCTATGATCCCAAATAAATTTCAGATAACTTCCATTTCGTTCATTGCTTCGAGGGATAAAAAAGAATGCAGAAACTATTTCATTCCGCATTCCTTCAAGCAGTCTCCTTTTCTATTCTTCTTCCTCCAACGCGATCTTATCAAAAAGATACTGCAGCACATCTTCCGAGAACTTCCGCGCTGAAATTCCTATAATGCAGCTTCCATCTCCTTGCTTTTCCTGCCTTGTTACATCCGCATACATGATCAGCGTATCCGCCACAAGGATGATATCCTTTCCCAGAATATCCGGGACTTCCTCCGGCACTCGGATTCCCATCCCTAGCGGGCTTACGTTTTCCGTATGCACGAAATATTTTTCCTGCGTGTCGCATACCACGATCACTGCATTGGCCGAGTAGCCTACCCTGCCGATTGCTCTGCGTTCCTCCATCTCTGACTCCCTTCTCTATAAAAAATTCAATTATTCGCTCGCCAGCACATCCCCCAGTGAATTATCATTCAAAAAGGTATCCATATTATACAAAAATAACACATCCGTAATACCCTTATTCTCAACCAGCATGTGCACATTCTCATAATAATATCTGGCGTCGATCATGATGATCTCGTTATAATAAGGGATCAGAAACGGCACAAAGCTGTTTGCATAGGAATCCTTGAATATCAGCAGCCGCCTCTGGTTGTCATTGGTGGTAACGATGTCTACCATGGCGTGGTTGCCGCCGAAGAACACCTGATACTTATCCTTTCCGTCCAGAGCCTTCCTGTCGTATATGGTCGGCCGCTTTTCTTCGTTGTCAGAATCACTTACAAGATATTGATATTCCACATTTTCCGGCTGATACACCTCCACGGTGTCCGTTGCCTTGTGGTAGCCGCTCCTGGATGCCAGTGTGCCTGAAAAATCCGTTGCCACAGTATGGATCTTATAATCTGACACTAGTCCTTCGATCTCCAGCTGCTTTGCAGCGGCATTAAACCCATATGCCGCCCCCCTGCTTGTCCAATGGTGGTCTGTCTTATAATAGACTCCTTCATCCACATGCTTTCTGAGAGTCTCCGTGATATCGATCAGGCCGATTCCCCCGGAAAGCTGCTTTTTGATATATTTCATATCCTCTCCCTGATCACGCACAGGAGCGCCCATCGGCAGATAATCTTTCATGATATAGGCCGCATTGGGTACGATCAGGGCATTCATCCGCAGATTGCCGTTTTTCTGGCGGAACTGGTTCATAGCCTCCAGGTTTTCCTTCGTATTTTTTTCATCCATTCCTACAGGAATCTGCATCAGGTACTTCTTCTTTCCAAGGTAGACCCCGTTAAACTCCCGTTTTCCTACGAAAAGGTCGCACCGCACTTTCAAGCGGATCCAGAGATCTCTCAGAATAAACTGATCTGAAGAATAGTCTTCCAATTCAGTCATATACTCTTTATTCTTAATATTTTCAATACCCGGCCTGGGAAATGTAGTCAGTACACGGTTCTCTTCATCCGAAATCTTTCTGTCAGGCTGTATGATGCTTGCCGCCACCAGCAGCAGGACCATTCCCGCGAAACACCAGGCCATGCTGCGATGCAGATTTTTATTTTCCTTCCGCCGTCGTTCCTTTCCCCTTTTTAATTCCATTCTTCTTTCCCTTCTCGCCCGCATTGTAGATTTTCATATAATACTTTACACTGCCTGCAATCATTCGCTAGTCCAGTCCTCTCGTTTCTTCCTGCCCAAAAGTTTTCCTACGATACAGTCCCCGTCAGAACTGAAGCGTCTGTCCGATCCTCCATGCGGATCAAAACCGGAAATACAGGAAGGGATTGTAAGTATCATTGACCAGATACGCCGTTGAAATCAGAAAAATCCCTGCATACATCACAACGCTGACAATCTGCATATACCGCTCTTCCCTCCAGATCAGTTCCGAGAACTTCCGGTATACAAGCGGAGTGCTTCCGATTCCCGCAATGATACCGAGCATCAGGCTGGATTTCAGGTAGTAGAAGCCAGTCATATCGATCAGTCCTTTTCCTCCGATACCAAACATAGCGCCCAGATAAGACGCCGCGCCTCCCAGCGAAGGCG
Organism: Lachnospiraceae bacterium M18-1; assembly: GCA_000403295.2. Classification (GTDB taxonomy): domain Bacteria; phylum Bacillota; class Clostridia; order Lachnospirales; family Lachnospiraceae; genus Schaedlerella. The sequence goes on from KE159613.1 coordinate 18,114, forward strand.
AGAAGAACAGTACCCAGCCGAACATCACAAGGATTATGGTGTACACGTGTCTGGCCGTCTGCGGAAAGCGTTCCAGCACATCACCCAGCACATATTTTTCCAGACACAGGATGATACCGTAATACAGCCCCCATAAAATAAAGTTCCATGCAGCGCCGTGCCACAGTCCGGTCAGCATCCACACGATCATCAGATTCCGGATGGCTTTTGGCGTACCGCCCCGGTTGCCGCCCAGAGGGATATATACGTACTCTTTGAACCAGGAACTTAAGGAGATATGCCATCTCCGCCAAAATTCCGTGATACTTTTAGATATATATGGATAGTCAAAGTTCCTTATAAAATCGAACCCGAGCATTTTTCCCAGTCCCACTGCCATGTCCGAATAGCCGCCGAAATCAAAATAAATCTGCATCGTATAGGCAAAACATCCAATCCATGCCGTCAGCGCGGACATCTGCGGGATTCCAAGTGAAATAATGGATTCGTAAATACTTCCGATATTGTTGGCGATCAGCACTTTTTTTCCCAGCCCCCGCAGGAACCATACGGAGCCTTCCCCGAATCGTTCCCAGGAGATGGTCCGCTTCTTAAGCTGTCTCTCCACATCTGAATACCGCACGATCGGTCCGGCAATGAGCTGAGGAAACATACTTACATAAGCGCCGAATGCAATGGGATCATGCTGCGCCATTACCTTGCCGCGGTACACATCGATCACATAAGACATGGTCTGGAAGGTATAAAAAGAAATCCCTATAGGAAGCGCGAGCTCTTTATACGGAATATCAAACGGCAGCACTGTATTTAAGTTCTCGATCAAAAAGCCATAGTATTTATAAAATCCCAAAATCAGAAAATTGATCACCGCCGTCACGATGCAGGCTGTTTTTGCCTTTTCCATATTGCCGGCCCGGATATGGGTCTCCAATTCTAAACCGCTGACAAAATTGATCCCGATACTGAGCAGCATCAATACCACATACACCGGCTCGCCCCATGCATAAAAAATCAGGCTGGAGATCAGAAGCACAAGGTTCTTTCCTGCAAACGGCATCACATAATATATCACCAGCACAATAGGCAAAAATACAAAGATAAAAAATATACTGCTGAAAATCATAATCTCTACCTCATAAGCTTTTTACAAAGGCTTCCTGTGCATCGGACGCATGTTCCCCAACCACATAGAGCACAAAATTGCCTCTTTCTAAAAGTACATGTTTATTCAGCAATGCTGTCTGTTCCGCGCCGTAACCTTGAAAGCTCTTCAGCTGAGTATCCAGGCGTTCCAAAATGGCATCCTGCACCTGCTTCTTCTGGCTGCTGTCCTTCAGCTTTACAAGAAGCATCTCGTGGGCATCCATATTGTCAATCGGGGCATACAATACCGCCCCCTCATAATCCTTGGGGTTCAGACCATAGAAACGCTTTACCATCCTCGCCTCTGCCGCTTCCATCCCCTGGAACTCCGCAGCCTTAACTACATTCTCTGCCACTGTCTCAATCTTAGCTGAGCTGACGGGGTCATTGACCATATCCAGTATGACAAATATCAGCAGGACTGCAGCAAGTGCGTACTTGATATAATGGCAGGGAATCCCTGACAGCTTTTCATACGGAAGCGCACCCTCAGTCCGGTTCTGCCTGGATGCGTGAATCCCGGACTCCTGTCTGACGGGCATCTTTACTTTTGGAAATCTGAACTGACTATTTCCGGATCCGTTCCTGGCTTCATCCCGTTTACTATCTTGTCTTTTTGGAAAAACAATTCTTTTCATCTTCACTGCTCGTTCACCTCTGTCAGCATATTCGCCGCCCAGTATTTATAAAAGTCAGGCTGCAGATGGAGGCCGTCGTCCTGATACAGGTTCTGATGCTCTTCCGCAACATATGTATTGTCAATATAACGGTATCCCTGCTGCTCTGTCATTGCTTTCAGCGCAGCATTATATTCTCCCAGCCGTGCATAACTCTCATTCCAGATCGCTGTAGGCCCAGGCGGCAGTATGGAGTTCAGATAAACCTCTGCATTCGGCAGCGCCCCTATGACCGCCTGCATCTGTGCGGCACACTCCGCCGCATAATCTGCCGGTTCCGGCCACAGCCCGCAGGTAATATCATTGATTCCAAAGCAGAGGAATACCCGTTCCGGATTCAATCTCCTCAACTGGTCAATATGCTCTGACACATCTGTGATCATGCTGCCGCTTTCCGCAATGACCCAGTCCTCCAGAAGAAATTCATAAAATGAAAACCCCACTGCACGGGAATCCCCCATCACGGCACAGCTCTCAAAGCTGCCCCATATCATGCTTTCATCTGTATCTGCCATATCCAGGCTGTGCCTGACTCGGATTGCCTTAATTCTTTCATTAATCTCCGCCTGATCCTGCTGTTCCAGGCTTTCCAGATAACGGATGCCCTGGGCTACCTTTTCCTTATTCTGCTCCTGCTTCTGGTTTTTATAAATAAACACAATAATAACGACAGCGATAACGATTATCCCTGCCGCCAATAAAATAAACTTTATATCTGGTAAATGGGCTCTTTTCCCTGTTCTCATTTGTATTCTCCCCGAAAATAGCATTTCAAAACAGCAGACGATACGCTTCTGTTCTGAACAATTACTAACATTCTACTATTTCTCCCCCATATTTTCAATATAAATTTGCAACCGGCAAAATATCCCACAAAATTTGTGCTGTATTTCTCTCTTAATCTTCCGTCCTGCTTCGTCGTATACAGCAAAACATTTAAAGTTTTTATCTCTGACTTATTTCAGCATATCCAGCACTGCCCTTTTGGGTTTCGCCCCAAGATCCCTCTTTACTTCCTCGCCGTTCTTGAATACGATCAGAGTCGGGATGCTCATGACACCATATTTCTGTGCGATCTCCAGTTCATTGTCAATATTCAGCTTTCCTACCTTTACATCATTCACTTCCCCTGCAATCTCCTCGATCACCGGAGCCATCATTTTGCAGGGCCCGCACCAGTCCGCATAAAAATCTACCAGGACCGGCTTATCGGACTGCAGGACCTCCTGTTCAAAATTCTGTGCCGTGATTGTTAATACTGCCATTGTTCTTCCTCCTTTTTTCGTACTTCTGCCGTAATTTGTGCGATGGATGCCGGAAGCATACTGCCTCCCGGCATCCTCTGGCCGCAGACCGCTGTATTTTACGGCTTCTTACGCTTCATCTATAGCTTTCCCAATATCATGCCGCATATACTTATTTCCAAATTCCACCCAGTCCGTGGCCGCATATGCATTTTCCCGGGCTTCCCTCAAATTTCTTCCCTTAGCAGTGACACCCAGCACCCGACCGCCGTTGGTCACGATCTTATCCCCATCAAACTTGGTTCCCGCATGGAAGCAATAATATCCTTCATGCTCCTTAAATTTTTCCAGCCCGCTGATGGCAAAGCCCTTTTCGTATTTGAGCGGATATCCGTCCGATGCCAGCACCACACAGACCGCCGCATTGTCCTCAAATTCCAGTTCTACCTGTCCCAGACAGCCGTCGATACAGGCTTCTACCACTTCGATCAGATCATTTTTCATCCGGGGCAGTACCACCTGTGCTTCTGGATCCCCGAAGCGCGCATTGTATTCCAGCACCTTGGGCCCATCCTCCGTCAGGATCAGTCCGAAGAAGATCACGCCCTTGAACGGCCTTCCCTCTTCCGCCATTGCGTCGACAGTGGCCTGATAGATATATTTCTCACAGAACTGCTCCACCTCGTCCGTATAGAAAGGACTCGGAGAAAAGGTTCCCATTCCTCCCGTATTCAGACCTGTATCGCCGTCTCCTGCCCGCTTGTGGTCCTGGGCAGAGGTCATGGTCTTGATGGTCTTGCCGTCTACAAAGGAGAGCACCGACACTTCCCGTCCCACCAGAAATTCTTCCACCACCATCTCATTTCCCGCGGAACCGAACTTCTTATCCAGCATGATCGTCTTAACGCCTTCTTTTGCCTCTTCCAGATTCTGGCAGATCAGCACCCCCTTACCAAGAGCCAGCCCGTCCGCCTTGAGTACGATTGGGAACTTCGCCGTTTCCAGATAAGCCACAGCCGCATCCGGATCGATAAAGTTCTCAAAAGCTGCTGTGGGAATATTGTATTTTTTCATCAGATTTTTTGAAAATGCCTTGGATCCCTCCAGGATCGCCGCGTTCTTCCGGGGGCCGAATGTCCGGATGCCGACTGCTTCCAGCTCATCCACCAGTCCGCCTACCAGCGGGTCGTCCATTCCCACGATAACAAGATCGATCCGGTTCTCCTTCGCAAATGCCGTAAGCTTGTCAAACTCCATGGCGCCGATCGGCACACATTCGGCAAACTCTGCAATTCCGGCATTTCCCGGCGCACAGTACATCTTCGTTACTTTCGGGCTTTTCGCGGCGCTGGCCGCGATCGCATGTTCTCTGCCTCCGCTTCCCACAATCAATACTTTCATCTCTGCCTCCTGTCCGCTTCTCGTTGGTTCTTCTATGACTGTCTTTTGATCTTCCACCGTGACCCTCCCGTTGGCGATCAGGTCAATAGCCCGCGGCAGGATCTTCCACTCTGCCTGCTCCATGACCCTGCGCTGCAGTTCCCTGGGAGTATCTCCATGCCGCACCTCCACGGCCTTCTGCAGGATGATCGGCCCGGTATCCGTACCCTCGTCTACAAAGTGCACCGTGGCGCCGACCACCTTCACACCTCTGGCCAGAGCCGCCTCATGCACCTTCAGGCCGTAATATCCGGTTCCGCAGAAAGAGGGGATCAGAGAAGGATGGATATTGATCATTCTGTTTCTGTATTTTGCCGTCATCTCTGGAGGAATCACCACCAGAAAACCGGCCAGCACCACCAGATCCGGCTCAAAGGCATCCACCGCCTCCAAAAGCTTTTGATTAAACTGCGCCCGGTCTTCAAAATCCTTCGGCGAAATACAAGCCGCCGGTATGCCGTGTTTTGCGGCACGTTCCAGGGCATATGCATTTTTATTATTACTGATGACTCCCGCAATCTTTGTATTGGTAATGGTTCCGGCTTCCACTGCGTCAATAATGGCCTGCAGATTGGTCCCGCCTCCGGAGACCATGACTACGACGTTTAGCATAAGGACACCCCTTTTTCACCTGCTTCAATCTCTCCTACCACATAAGGAGTCTCGCCTGCTGCCCGGATTGCTTCCATGGTCTTGTCCGCGTCTGCCGCATCCACTGCCAGCACCATTCCCAATCCCATGTTGTATGTGTTGTACATCATCTGTTCTTCGATGCCGCCGTTCCTTGCAAGCAGCCCAAAGATCGGAGGAATGGGATAGCTGTCCCTGCGGATGACTGCCCGTGTGCTGTCCTTTAACATTCTTGGAATATTCTCATAAAAACCGCCCCCGGTAATGTGGCTGCATGCCTTTACCGTCACACCGGCCCCGCGGATACTGCGGAGTGCTTTCACATAAATCTTGGTGGGTGCCAGCAGCGCTTCGCCCAGGATACATCCCAGACTGTCATAGTACGTTTCCAGAGATTCTTTTGTCATCTCAAATACCTTCCTCACCAGGGAAAAGCCATTGCTGTGTACGCCCGAGGACGCCATGCCGATGAGTATGTCTCCTGCCTTCAAGTCCTTTCCGGTGATCAGGTCCTTTTCATCTACGATCCCCACCGCGAATCCGGCCAGATCATATTCGTCTTCCGGATAAAAGCCCGGCATCTCCGCGGTCTCTCCGCCGATCAGCGCGGCATTAGACTGCCTGCAGCCCTCCGCAACCCCGCTTACGATGGCCGCGATCTTCTCAGGTTCATTTTTACCGCATGCAATGTAATCCAGGAAAAACAGCGGTTCACCGCCTGCGCAGGCAATATCGTTGACACACATCGCCACACAGTCGATCCCCACCGTATCGTGCCGGTCCATGAGAAACGCCAGCTTCAGCTTTGTCCCCACACCGTCCGTACCGGATACCAGAGTCGGCTTTTCCATCTGTTTAAACCGTTCCATGGAGAATGCTCCGGAAAAACCGCCCAGGTTCGTCAGAACCTCCGGGCGCATCGTCCCCTGCACATGCTTCTTCATCAATTCCACTGCCTTATAGCCGGCCTCAATGTCCACGCCGGCAGCCTTGTAATCTATTGCCATTGCTCTTTCTCCTTCTTCTGTCCTGTGAACAGCACGCACACACCTGTCATCACAGGTCGCTGGCAGACAAAACGGCGCGTCCCGTTCTGCCTCCCGGCGTGCCGGAAATTCTCATTGTGCCAGATATGCCTCATAACCGATCTCGTCCAGCTTCGAAGCCTTGGCCTGAACGGTCTCTTTCATTTCTTTCGTATGATCCTTTAACTGATCCAGAATCTCTGGTTCCGATACAGACAGAATCTTCGCAGCCAGGATCGCCGCATTCATACCGCCATCGATCGCCACGGTTGCCACCGGAATACCGGGGGGCATCTGTACGATCGAATACAGCGCGTCCATCCCGTCCAGATTCTTCCCTGACAGCGGCACACCGATGACCGGCATCGGAAACAGCGCCGCGCACATGCCCGGCAGATGGGCCGCCATACCTGCCCCGGCAATGATCACCTTGATCCCTTTTCCTTCAGCCGCCTTCGCCCATTCAAAAAACACATCCGGCTCCCGATGAGCGGAGATGATTGTCATCTCATAATCAATCCCAAACTTTTCCAACTGCTTTGCAGCCTTGCTCATGACTTTCAAGTCCGAGTCACTGCCCATTACAATTCCTACCTTCGGCATTCTTTTCCCACCTTTCTAATGGTTCGTTGAGCACTTCCGTTCCCGGGAGTACAAATCTTCCGTTCTTCAACAGTATAATTCTTTTTCCTTCTTTTGTCACTACGCTGATTTCATCCAGCTCCTCATAGGGAATCGTGATGTCCGTATGACACTGGAAATAAGCCTTCTCCGGATCTTCCTTCCGAAGCACGGAAATGGAATTGTCCTTCGCCACGATCTCCTTCCCGTTGGGGTTATATACCCTTATATCCTCGCTCCAGCTGTAGCAGGTATCGCCTACCGCAAAGTGCGGGCCTGTCTTCTCCGCAATGAGGATCGGCAGCTTCTCTTCGATCTGATATTTTCTTCCCGCCACATAAGCGGTGGTATTCGTCCCAATCGCAAACTCCCCCAGCGGCAGCGTCGGATGGTTATGAAGGACGTTGTCACTGACATATTTCCGGTTGTCTTCTTCATTCTCAAAGTTGGAGCAGGTGTAGTCCGTAATCCTGCCGTCCTGAAATCTCAGCTTCAAATCTTTATATTGCAGTTCGTTCAGATACACCCTGCTCACGTGCAGAACCCCTTCTGTCCCTTCCAGGACCGGAGAGGTGAAAATCTCGCCTACCGGAATATTCACATCCGCCACACAGTTTTCAAAAATGGTCTCTTTCTCCGGATCCTCCAAACGGTAGAGCTGCACCCTGATATCGGTCTCATTTTTTCCTTTTCCAAGTATATGGACATACTGCCCCTGATCCAGTGCATCGATCATCCTCTGCTGTACGGTCTCATACAGCCTGGCGTCCAGGGTATTGATCCGGATAACTTCGTCAAAGATCTCCGCATACTGCTCCCCGATCTCCGGAACAGGAAACGCAATAATCGTGAAGCTCCGTTCCTCCCCTTTAATAAACTGATTCGTAATCTGTCCGGACCGGCTGTCATACTGGAGGGATAACTCCCTCTGTGCTTCCGTATAGCTGTTGGCTTCCTTTTTCACCTCCGGAGAAAATGGCTTCTCTCCAAATGTCTCGATCAGAGCCGGGCCTGCATACTGCGCCGCCTGTCTCCTGCTCTCCTCATATACGTGCCGGAGCACGTCCAGCTTCCGATCCATATATCTTTTGTCCAGGAACAGCGCCTCGTCCTGGCGGTGATCGTAGTCGTACTGCTTATTCGCGGAAGCGCCCCAGAAGCCGGTCTTTCTTTGTCCGCGTTTTGTCACTACGCCGGAAGCCGCACGATAGATGACCGGGGCCAGACCCATTTTTTCGAAATTTTCGATCGCCAGCTTGACTACCCTTTCAAATCCCAGACGATACCGTATATCTACCACCGATTTTTTAGATAGGTCCTTTCCCGTATTGATAAAACCGATCCGATAGCCTTCTGTATAGACGTCCGCCATCTTTTTCAGCGTTTCCAGCGGAAGACTCCTCAGATGTCTGGCGGTGCCCAGCTCATTTTCCGTAATATATTCCCCGAATCGGTACAGATAACGCTCATCGTCCAGATCCTCACAGAGGATCACATCCGCCGCAAAGGACTGCATGGGATAAAGCTGCTCCTCAATCCGCTCCGTCAGAAAGATGTCGCAGTAATCGCTGGCATACCAGTAAAAGATATCCTTTATACTCTCTGTTGTCGGAATACCGCCTTCAAAATGGTTGTACACCTGGATCAGCAGTTCATTCAGGATCGTCAGGTAATCGGGCCTGCATTCAAACGCGAAGGCAATGCCGCCGCGGAGTTCTGCATACAGGAAGCTTAAGAGCTTTCCCCACTCTTCCCCAAATACAGCCCCGGCGTATGCCGGATTTGCATAGCTTTTTTCATAATGCTCCGGCAGGATGTCCGCATACAGCGCATGATTCCCTTCCTGCAGCCTGCCCAGGCTAAGCCTGCGCCAGGAGCCGTCCATAATCTGCCGGGAGATCTCCGCCAGTTGCAGGGCAAAGCCCGCCATCTGCCGGAAATATTCCCGGAAAGGCTCTGCCGTAGTTTCCTCTGCCTGCATCTCCTTCAGCCTTGCAACCGACAGGTCATATCTTTCCTGATATCCTTCTTTTTCAGACTCCGGTGCTCCCTCCGGAACCTGCCCTTGGTTTTCACTCATTTCTTAACTCCTCCACAAAAAATAATGATCAGGCTGAGCAGGATCAGTATATTTGCAGCAATCCCAAGCCTGCAAAAAATATACCGCTTCTCCCTCTCCCGCAGTCCTTTTACACCTGCCCTTACTCCCAGGGCAGAAAATATCATTGCCAGTATACCGAATCCACCGATAAATCCCGCGGCCGCACCGTGCTTCCAGTACGCGATCCCCACTGCCCCTATGAGAAGCAGAAAAGAGCCGGAAGCATACCAGCAGGAATGCGCGCCCATGTGGGAATATTTCATAGGGGCCTGTCCATACTTCCTGGTCGCCCGCTGTTTTCTCCCCCTGTCACGAATCCGCTTTTTTGTATAGTTTGCGCTTCTGGCCATAATACTTTCTCCTTATGATATTGCAGATCAGAAATAAAATGTATCCCAGAATACCTCCCAGCGTATTCAGCAGGAGGTCATCCACGTCAAAGCTTCCGACCCTGGCAAATAGCTGGAATACCTCCACGCCAAGACTCAGGGCAAAGCTGTAGAACATTGTCTGGAAAAATCCTCTGCACGTGCTTGCCATGGATATGAAAAATCCATATGGCACGAAAATCAGGATATTCCCGAACAGATTTGCAAATACGGCGAATGCCCCCAGCTCCTCCCTGTATTCGATAAAGCGCATGATTTCCTTAAACAGCACCAGATTATACCGGTATCCCTGGGATGGCTCCGTGCGTCCGTACCACTCCGCAAAGCACAAAAAATACACCAGAAATGCAATATAAAGTACGAACATTACTTTTCCAAGAATGCGGTACTTTCTAACTTCTCTCTGACTCAAAATAATACTCCTTCAGATTGTCTTCCGGCCGGCCCGGCCGGGCGTCCCCTTAAAATGTGATCTCTCCCCGATGCTTCAAAAGCCTTGCGCCGTTCACGATTGTAATCACTCCGGATGTGATACCGATCACGATCATAACGATTCCAAATGCAATATTCATCCCTCCGGACGACGTCATTGTTTTGTATGCTCTCTCCATAAAATAATGCTCCTTTGCTGATTGTCTGCGTTTTTACTTCACACCATATGTATTATAATATGCATCGATCGCTGATTTTAATGTATCGTCGATCACGATTTGTCCGCCGCATTCCTGATCGTACAGGCGCTCCACGACCTCTTCCATGGTCACGATCGCCGCGGTGTCAAATCCGTAAAGCTCCCTGATCTCATCCAGCGCACTCTTCTGTCCGCCTTTTCCAACTTCCATGCGGTTCAGGGATACGATCAGCCCCTTCACCTCCACATCAGCCTGGGCTTTCAGGATGGGGAAGGTTTCCTCGATAGACTTACCGGACGTGGTCACATCCTCAATGATCACCACCCGGTCGCCGTCCTTGAGCTTACTTCCCAGCAGGATCCCCGTGTCTCCGTGATCCTTTGCCTCCTTCCGGTTGGAACAGTACCGTACATCCTTGCCGTACAGCCTGCTGATTGCGATCGTCGTCGCCACGGACAAGGGAATCCCCTTGTATGCAGGCCCGAACAGTACATCAAAATCCAGCCCGTAATTATCATAAATCGCTTTTGCATAGTATTCCCCAAGCTTCTGGAGCTGGGTGCCTGTCACATAAGCGCCCGCATTCATAAAAAACGGAGATTTTCTGCCGCTCTTTAACGTGAAGTCACCGAATTGGAGCACTTTGCTTTCCACCATAAATTCAATAAATTCTTTCTTATAGCTCTCCATGATCCTGCTTCTCCTCCTCTTTGAATGTGTATCTGTTCAGTACCTTTACTCATGCGCACACAGCCCCGCTCTTCTGAACAGTTACAGAAATGTTTTTTATCCCTGCCGGGCAGTTACAATGTTTTACCTGCTGTTTTCTCTCAAAATACTTTTCCAAATCTTCTCTGATCGTCCTGTACGAAACGTCACCTCATTCTAACATAACATTTCCAAAATAACAATTATGAAACAGGATTTTGCGGTTAAATTTCTCACCAATAGTTACAGTTCACTGCCTAACCGGCCGTGAACTGTAACTACCAATATAACTATACACGGCCTGACCGGCCGCTCATAGTTACGGCATCTGCCGAATCTGCTCTGCCTCTTCCCGCGTGATCACGTGATGCCTGACCATGCTCTGAAGCACCACGTCAATCCTCCGTGCGGCCAGTTCCTGGCTGATATCCGGGGAATACATGGAGGGCGCGTTGGGCACTCCGGCGAGCATAGCGGCCTCATAGTCCGTCACCTCTGCGGGCAGCTTCCCAAAGTACCCCATAGACGCCGCATAGACGCCCTCATAACCGCTGCCGAAATTGGCTGTATTGACATACAGTTCAAAGAGTTCCTCCTTGGTATAGTTCTTTTCCATATCATATGCCGCAAATACCTCCGCTGCTTTTCGTTCCATTTTCTTTTCCTGCGTAAAAAGCATATTTTTTGCAAGCTGCTGTGTGATAGTGCTTCCGCCTTCCACAAAGGACATTTCCCGGATATCCGTCCACGCGGCGCGCACGACTGCGATCGGGTCAATCCCCGGATGGGACATGAACCGATGGTCCTCCACGGATATGACGGCGTCTATATAAAAGTCCGACATCTCGGAAAAGGCCGTAAAGTTTTCCATTGCACGGATCTCCTCCACCCGTTCTTCGATTGAAGTCTGAGATATGGCATCCTGATACATCCGGTATCCCTTCACCCCGAAAAACGCGCAGACTGCCGCTGCCATACATACAAAAAGCAATAGCAGGCTGAATATAAATTTTCGAACAGGATGCCTCTTTTTCACTCTTCTCAATGTATTGTCAATTCCTTTCCGTATTTTTGACCTGCCGGTTGTTACTATTGTGTGAAGTGGCTGTAAATCGTAACTGCTGATTCCGGCGTCAGGTCATTTCATCTCGCAATGCGTCAATGATGTTTTCTTTTCTGATCTTACTTACAGCATACATCATTGTGACGAATATTACAAGGAATACACTCAGAACACTGATTCCCACACTGGTCCATGGCAAGATAAATCTTGTATCGTCCGTCGACATAGTCCTGATGATCAGCACGGAAGCGAGCAGTGACAGAGGGATTCCAACCGCCAGCGCCTTGATGCCATAGAGCGCGCACTCAAAACGCATCATTTTATTAAAAGCTTTATCCGACATTCCCACGGAACGCAGCATCGCCAGCTCCCGCCTGCGCAGCTTGATGTTGGTTGAAATCGTATTGAACACATTGGCTGCTGCGATCAGTGAGATCAGAGTAATAAAAATATAGGCAAATACATTGGCTATAAAGAGATAATTCCGAACCTGCTCAAATGCCTCCGTACTGTTCAGCAGCGTATAGGAACATGAAATTCCTTCTGACACAAGGATCCTGCGCATTTCGTCCTCAACCTGGGATGCATTGTCCACGTAAAAGCACATCCCTTTGACCCGCAGTTCTGCGGAGCTCCCGGAGGGTACGAGCGTTTCCTTTGCCGACCATGGCGCAAGTATTTCAAAAGTGTAGGGGAGGCGCTCCGGATCCGGGCCATCCGCATCTATAGACGGCGGAATGTCAGGCGGCACAAACTCCGCCGTCGTTATGCTGACATTCTGCGCCTGACCAGCTGTCCCATCTGTCATTATCGGAGAAACGGCAAGCTCCATGGTCGTATTTTGGAACAGGTCCGCAAGGTCCCCGGCTCCTTTTACGTCATCGCTGTCGTCGTTGATCTTGGCAACGGCGATCCGTTTCCCGTTTTGTCCCATATACTCTGCCGCCGGCAGTCCCAGTCCTTCCACCATGTCCTGATAAAAGACATCGTCAAAAAAATGCACTTCCAGCAGAAGCTCCTGATCCTCTTCATCGAACCGGCGGCTCAGCGCTCCCCAATAATCGTCGCTAAGAACGTCCGGCGGAACCGTACAGGTGAAGCGGATCGCCGCCCTGCAGGAACTTTCTGAAATGCCGGGTATCTTTTTCAGTTTTTCATAGAGACGGAACAGTTCTTCATCCTCCATCTCCTGCGTTCCGAAGCCGATGTCATAATCAGATACCGTTTTTAACCCGTCCGCTGACAGCCGCATGGATTCGATCAGAGCGTTGGCAGATACAAACAGCACGATACTCAAAACCAGTGAAAACACGATACTGCGGTAACGCTTCCTGTTTCTTTTGAAGTTTTTCAGGGCAAGTGTTCCTTCCAGACCGTATAAACGCTGCCGGCTCTGCGGGATCTCCATCGCCCCGGATTCTACTTTGATCTCGTTGGTCTGCCGGATACATTCCATCACCGTCAGCCTCACCGCTTTTTTGGCCGGCAGCCAGGCTGAGATTAAGATCGTAATCAGACTTACCGCTGTCGAACCGGCCAGCGCGGGAGCAGATACCTTGATAGTCAGCGGAACGCCTGTGTAAAGGATAGCCCCAAACTGACCGGATACTATGGAGATTACTCCACGGATACATCCAAGGCCTGCCAGGATGCCGACTGGTATCCCCGCCGCGCCGATGCAGAGTCCTTCAAAAAGAACGGAATTGCGCAGCTGCTTTTCCGTAGCCCCCACAGAAGCAAGTACCCCGATTTCCCGGATGCGCTCATTCAGTGATATGCTGAAAGAATTATAGATCAGAAAAACCGAACCGGCCATGATGATCGCAAGAACAATTCCTCCGAAAGAATATAAAAATGCCATGAATACTTTGTCCGACTGCCTGTCTGAGATTCCCATGACACGCAGCACGTCATAGTTCAGCATGCACGGATGCGTGCCTTTTACCTTTTCCACATAGGAATATACTTTCCGCATAGAATCCAGGGTAACAAACAGGGTGAGCGGATTGGGACTGTCCGTGGTTTCTGTCTTTGTGATCAGCGTACATCCCGGAGACTCCTCAGACTCAAACACCGGAGTCCTGCTGATTCCGACAACCGTATAGGTTTTCTCCTTCCGCGGCAGAAAGGTTTCGGCTCCGGCCATGTATGGATCGGCCTGGCTCAGTTCCTGCTCTCCTCTCATCCGGCTTCCCACCGTAAGTTCCAGCGTGCTGCCCGTTGTGCCGGATAAACCGCACTCTTTCAAGGCGCTTCCGGATAGAAGAATCTCCCCCTCATTTTCCGGGAGCCGTCCCGAGAGCAGTGTGATTGGCAGTGCTTCGAATGTTTCTTCCTGAAATCCGGCGATAAACAGATAGGGTCTGTCAGGATTGGTCCCGCTCTCCGGCTCTGCATAGCCGATATTTTCAAAAGTCACTGTGTCCGTGACCTCTTTATCGCCCGAACGCTCCTGCACGAAGGATTCGTCTGTGTTGAAAAACGCGGCGCTCCATCTGCCATATTTCTGTATGGCTCCTCTCGCCATATAATCCAGAAGCGATACGCCGAAGGTGGTCACTCCAGTGATCATCACGGTTGACAGTATCACACCGATGATGGTTACAAAGGTCCGTGTACGGTTCTTTTTCAGCCCCTCCAGGGCAATTTTATGAAAGATATTCATGACCGCTCCACCTGCCTTTCGCTCCCCGCGTTATCGCTGTCCGGGCGCGTTCCTTTTCTGTCAGGGATTTTGGCAGCAGACGTTGTCTGCCGTTCATCCTGCAGGATCATCCCGTCTGAAATACGGATGATCCGGTCTGCCTGAAGGGCAATATTTTTGTCGTGGGTGACCAGAATCAGGGTCTGTCCGTATTCCTTGTTGCTCTTTTTTAAGAGCTTTACGATCTCATGTCCGTTCCGGCTGTCCAGGCTTCCGGTGGGCTCGTCGGCCAGCATCAGCTGGGGCGCGTTCATCAGGGCGCGTCCGATAGCCACACGCTGCTGCTGGCCGCCGGAAAGCTGGTTGGGAAGATGGTTCTGGCGGTCCTCCAGACCAAGCAGATGCAGCAATTCATCCAGCCGTTCTCTGTTTACCTTCCGTCTGTCCATCAGCACCGGCAGAGTGATATTTTCCACCACGTTAAGAGTGGGGATCAGATTGTGGAACTGATAGATCAGCCCTACCTGGCGTCTTCGAAAGATAGCCAGCTTTTCACTGCTCTGGCCGTATACATCCTGCCCGTTCAGGTAGATCTTTCCCTTCGTAGGCACGTCTACCCCGGCAATGGCATGGAGCAGCGTGCTTTTTCCTGAACCGGAAGATCCGATGATCGCGGTAAATCCGCCTTTTTCAATCGTAAGCGAAACGCCGTTCAACGCGATGACCTGATTTTCGTCCCTGCCATAGAACTTGTATAAATTTTCGACTTTCAAAAAATCCATGATATGAACCTCCTTTATCCATAGACGCTCCATTTTGGATTTCTTCCGCCTCCTCCGCCTTGTCCTGACAAAATATTCAGACACATATTACTTAAAATGAATGCAGCGATGTACTCGAAAGAAATATCCGCTTCTGAGCATACCTCTATCTTAGGATTCCATACTTACATTTTCGTGACTATTTTGTGAGAGATTCGTCACATTCCAAAGTTCTCCGCCTTGCTTGGCAGGTTATTACCGCAAACTTTACAATCCTGTGGCTCAAAGCAGAAAGTCGTTATTTTGGAAAACGGATAATGAAAACCGCGCCGCCCCGGGGATGGTTTTCTGCAGTAACCGTACCGCCCTGCCGGGTGATGATCGTCCTGCAGAGCGCAAGTCCAATCCCATATCCCGCCGCTCTTGAGTTTTTTCCCCGGTAAAATCGCTCGAACAACGATGCGAGTTCTTTTTCTTCAAACCCTGTCCCGCTGTCATGAACCGTAAGTTCCGTATACAGCGGGTTGTCCTCACAGACAATTTCAATCTGCCCATGATCGCCGGCGTTTTCCATACAATTTTTCAAAATATTCTGAATCGCCTCTGCCAGCCAGTCTGAATCCCCCTGGATTTGAATCCCCTCCGGTACCTCCGCCTGCAGTGCGATATTGTGCAGCTCCATCGGAATCAGAAGCGGGCGGAGGGCCGTATTTACCAGTTCCCGCATATCCACCGGTCTGCTCTGGAATACCACGATGCCTGCATCCAAACGTGACAGCTTTAATAAAGAAGTAATCAGCCAGTCCATCCGCACCAGGAGTTCTTCCATCTCCTGCAGCAATTCCCTGCGATCTGCTTCCTCTGGTTCATTTTCCAGCAGTGACAGGATCAGGTTCACGGAGGTCAGCGGAGTGCGAAGCTGATGGGCGATATCCGCCAGCGAATCGGCAAGATTTTCCTTTTCTTTTTTCAGCGCGGCATTTTGTTCCCGAATGCGCAGTGTCATTTTTGTGATCTCACTCTGCAGGATAGAAAGTTCACCCTCCTTGGATTCGCTGATGAACAGGTAGTCTGTATTATGCAGCACCATGTCAATCTGTTCCGAAATCTCTGCAATGCTTTGATACCGCGCCCTGGTAAATACGTAGAACAGGATTCCAAAGGCTGAGGCAGACAGGACGGCAAGCACCCCAGCCCGCCCGCCGATCAGAAATCCAGCCATCCCGGAAACTCCTCCGATCACCAAAAAACAAACGGCAAACTGCCGATACTCTTTATTTCGAAGCATCTTTATCCCCCAGTCGGTAGCCTGTTCCGTGGACCGTCAGGATGATTTCCGGATTAGAAGGATTATCTTCAATCTTCTCCCGCAAACGTTTGATATATACGGTCAATGTATTATTTGTAACAAATTCGCCTGCCGCATCCCACAGTTCGCCCAGAAGTCTGTCCCTTGTGAGGATTGTTTTGGGATTGCTGACGAACATCATCAGCAGCCGGTATTCCAGAGCGGAAAGCTGAATCTCGCCGCCGTTCTTTTTTACAATACCGGCTGCCGGGTCCACATAGAGTCCGCACAGTTCAACGGTGGAGGAAACATGTTCACTGCGCCGCAGAGCCGTCTTGATCCGCGCCACCAGTTCCCTCGGGCGGAACGGCTTAGTGATATAGTCATCTCCGCCCATATTCAGCCCGGTCACCACACTGGCCTCATCTCCGGAAGCCGTCAAAAAAATTACCGGTATGTCCTGCACTTCCTTAATCTCCGTGCATACCGTAAATCCGTTTCCATCCGGCAAAGAGATATCTACCAGCCCCAGGTCAAATTGCTGCTTTCCGAGCAGTTCGAAGGCCTGCTGCTGCGTCGTCGCATGAGTAACTGTAAATCCTTCTGTGCTGAGCAGGCGGGTCAGGTTCTTGGCGATTGTCATGTCGTCTTCTACTAAAAAAATCTGTTTCAATTTTTTCCTCCTGACTGATCATTTTTCCCGATACCACAACTAATGCTTGCAATATCTGCAGTGACATCATATCATATCTTTATAGTTTTCTCAATAAATCGTATCTGTTCTGAACAGCTGCAATACTTCACGGAATTTGGAGGCATCTACCATTGGAATATATTAGAAAAGCATCGGCAGCAGACGCGTCAAGAATTGCGGAAATATTAGTTTTTACCAAAAGAATGAATTACCGCTCAATCTTCCAGGATGATAAGGGTTCTTTTGGAGAACTTCAGGTTCTTCCTCTGGCGCAGTCTTATATCACAGATCCAAAGAAGCTGGAACATATCTGGGTCTATGATGATGAATTTGTCAAAGGAATGATCCACATAGAGCAGGATTGGATTGAAGAATTGTATGTGGATCATTTTTTTCATCACGCCGGGATCGGCGCAGAACTCATTGAATTTGCGATCCGCGGATATAACGTCCGGTATCTGTGGGTGTTGGAAAAAAATCACGGCGCTATTCGATTTTATCAGTCCCACGGATTTTTGCCGACGCATGAGCGCAGACTGCAGGAGGGTACGCCGGAATGGCTAATAAAGATGGAAAGGCTCGCAGAAAGATGCAAGGCACTGTGAACAGTGTACTGTTCACACCCTTTGGTTGCTCCAGTAACAGTATCCAGCCCATTTTAAGTCGCCTTCGGCGGTCCTAAGCGCCAGCGACGCTTGTTTAGGACGGACCGGAACGGAGTGTAGACGGGCTGGATATTATGGCAAATGTTACTTTATTAGCCGGGCGCCATGCAGCAGGGTGCACGACGCCGTGTGAACAGTAACCGAACAGTAACAATAAAGTAAAGTTTATCTGCAAAAATCATTGACATTCCATTTTAAGCGTACTATAATATTACAGCGTGAAAACGGGAGAAACAGTATGCGCCAAAGCCCCGGAGTATGCTGATTTCATATAAAAACAGATATTATAAAGAAATTAACAGAAAATAACAGGAGGAACCCCCATGAAAACTTATATGGCTAATCCAGACAAGATTGAGAGAAAATGGTATGTGGTTGACGCTGAAGGCTGCACATTAGGACGTCTTGCTTCCGAAGTCGCAAAGGTACTGAGAGGCAAGAACAAGCCGGAATTTACCCCACATGTTGATACAGGCGATTATGTTGTAGTTGTAAATGCAGAGAAGGTTAAAGTAACAGGCAAGAAGCTGCAGCAGAAGATTTATTATAATCACTCCGAGTACGTAGGCGGAATGAGAGAGACTACTCTGGCAGAGATGATGCAGAAGAAGCCTGAAAAGGTAGTGGAACTGGCTGTAAAAGGAATGCTTCCGAAGGGACCTTTGGGAAGGGCAATGATTAAGAAGCTTCATGTATATGCTGGTCCGGAGCATGCTCAGCAGGCTCAAAAACCAGAAGCATTGACATTTTAAGGAAAGGTTGAAAGGAGGACATTACAGTGGCTAATGCAAAATATTACGGAACAGGAAGAAGAAAAAAATCTATCGCAAGAGTATACCTGGTACCTGGTACAGGTAAGATCACTATAAATAAAAGAGACATTGACGATTATCTGAGTCTGGAGACCTTGAAGGTCGTAGTTCGTCAGCCGCTTGTTGCTACAGATACAACGGATAAATTTGACGTACTTGTCAATGTACACGGAGGCGGTTACACAGGACAGGCCGGAGCAATCCGCCACGGCATCTCCCGCGCTCTGCTCGAAGCAGATCCGGAATACAGACCAATCCTCAAAAAAGCCGGTTATCTGACACGTGACCCAAGAATGAAGGAAAGAAAGAAATACGGTCTCAAATCCGCCCGTCGCGCACCACAGTTTTCAAAACGATAATTCCAAGAAGAATAATGAAATTAGTGAAACCCTTGAAAGTCCAGTATTTTCAAGGGTTTTCTTTATGTCTGCGTTTTCTGGAATTGTGGTAAAAAGTGCTGAATTTTGGAGCGTAGCACACACATAGCACACAAGCGAGGGAATAAAAATCTTGTGTCTTGCGTAAGACTTTTGTATAATGCGGTTATCAAGGAAAAGGCGGTGTTTTCATGAACAGAACAGCGTATAAGAACCGGCATATCAAAGAGCATTACGACAGAATAAGCTTTGTTATTCCCAAAGGCGAAAAGGACAGAATAAAGAAAATATGTTCTGAAATGGGTGCAAGTGTCTATGAATATCTTTATATGCTTGTGTGTAATGACCTTGCGGACGGTACAAGCAGAATGGCAGAGAAAAAGCAGGGCTTTAGTGCGGAACAGGAGCGGATGCTTGAAAAGTGGCAAGTACCAAGAAAATATTATGAAATGATAGAAGATTTGTCCTATACCAAAGACGAGGGATATTTTATCTATCTGAAAAAGGGCTATGTAAATGACGTGACAGGCAGCAGGAATATACATTGCATGAAAACATCAGAAGTAAGGCGGATTATCGGGAAAACGCATAAGAAAGACCGTTACCCAAAGTAGAAGAATAGCGGTCTTGACACTATATCAAATTCAATTCTGCAAAAGTGCGATTGTAGTCATATCCAAATATGGTAAATGGCTCATTTCTACATCTAAAATCTAAGTCAAGGCTTTTGAGCATAAACAGCAACCCATGATAGCCGCCTAATTCTGCCAAGTCAGAATTGTGTGAAATATTGGCATGATTATAAATAATGCAGTCAAGGTCTTTGAATTTTGGAAAAAGATGTTTGTAGAGTTCGACTATTAGCGTTTCTTTTAGTAATGGATTTACTAATGATAAGATATGTTCATGTGCGTGTATCATTTCATGTAATATTATGTTCTGATCATCCACAAACTGGGGATTGATTTTTATTGTTCGCTCAAAAATATCTGTTTCGCCATTTTGAGTTGTTTCTGTGACTATAAATTTATAATAGTGTGCGTCAATGCTCAAATAATAGGTATCCTCTTTAAGACTTCCCTGTGGAGTATCTAAATATTTTCCCATTATGGAAGATTTGGCCATGCACATATCATCAAATAAATCCTCGTACATCATTGAGCGCATATGTAAATCGAAAACTTCGCCAGTTTGTTGGTTTGTCCAGTCATTGTAGGATTTCTGCAAATTGTCATTACGTTTAAGCGTGTCATTATAAATCTGATTTAGAATGGATGTGTCAGAGCAATTATTGATTGCAGATATTATGTTTTCTTTTATCTTCATTGTTTGGCTCCCTTTTTTTCTCGAACAGAGGGCATCTGCACTTTGCAGACACCCTTTGATACGGTTTTATGTAACGGTTATTCCTTATATTTAGAAGATTGTGCCAGACAGCAAGGAATAATCCTTTAAATGCTCTAAAATGATATTCTGAACATATTCAAGAAGGGCAGCAGTATCATAAGAGAAATTATGTTCGTCCAGTGCATTATTATTCAATAAATCTTCGGCTATTGCTTTTGTTATGTCGTTTCTATTCATCAGCGGCACCACCTTTCTTTACTGACAACATACCCATGATAAAGCTGTATATGTTTTCAATAGTATCAAGGCTTTCAATATCGTATACCATTTTTGCGATATTGCAGCAGTATTCTCTGGCTTGCTTTTCTTCTGCGGTCTGTTCCGGCTCCGGCTCTGCTTCCTTTGATTTTCTGTCCTCACGTTCTGCCCGGATTTCAAGCATAGGTTTTGTTACTCTGTTTGGCATAAGATAAAAACAATCTTTCGGCAATAAATAGGACATCATGCAATAGAAATACTCTGCTCTGTACCCAAAAGGCAGATAATAGACAAGTTCCAAAAGGCGGCGGTGCATATCATTATACATACGCTTATCAATCTTTGCTTTCTGTTCGGCTTCTGATTGCTTATATCCTGCCATAAAGCCATAATTGAAAAGGTCATAAATCAAATCAATAATACTTTCTCTATCAGCTTGTCTGAAAAGTTCTTGTAATTGCCTATTTGTGCAGCGTTAAAATCAAAATCATCATGCCGAGGGTGCTTTGCTTCCCACTTTGTAAATGCTTGCTTTGCTTCAGCAGCGGTCATGTTCTTAATCTTCTTCATTGTAAAATCTTCCTTTCTTTTGGTTGGGAAGTATGCTACAATCCCGTTTTCGACACTTTAGACGTTTAGAAACTCCGATAACCCTTATAAACACTAGGATTACCGGAGTTTTCTTTCGATAAAAATGTTGTATGTAAACACTACCCCAATATTTTTTTTATTTTTTTGTTTAGCTCCGTAGGTTTGTAGTGGAGTCTGTCCAGATCCAAAGATGTTAATTGATTTAGTGCATCAAGTGCTTTGCTTCCATTATAGAGTGCCAGATACTCGACATCATGTATGTTCGTTACATTCATGTTTTTCAATGTAGTGATCAGATTTTCAGGGGTGACATGTGTCCCCTGATCCTCCAGCCTGACTTCAAGCAAACGATATACCAGCAATGCCGTATAACAGATCAGAAAGTGTGCTCTGATGCGGTTCGGCAGTCGGTGGTTTACAGGTCTCCCGGTGAAATTTGTTTTCATGATTCTGAAACAATCCTCTATCTGGTACCTCTTGTGGGAAACTGCCAGGATATCCCCGGCTGAATCACAAAGGTTTGTTGCTACGGCATAATATCCGTCATATTTTTCTTCCTCGGCAATCTTGGATTCATCGAGAATATATTCAACGGTTGCTTTTTCGCCAGATTTTGTATGGGTGATCCTCTTCATGAACCGTTTCACATCATTCGGGCCTTTTTTTATTTCTTCCGGATCTTTCTTCTCTAACAGTTTTCGTGTACGCTCGACCTGGCGGTCACGTACAGTCCTCTGATATTCCATCATTTTTCTTGAAAAAGTTATGATCAGACGCTGTTTGAGGGCACCGGTTGCTTTCACGCGTTTGATTTTGCCATTTTTCAAAATTTTTTCTTCGTACAGCCCGAGATCGACGACTTTATCTGCAGGGATCACTTTATACGCAAAATCATTATATAGTTTCAGATTCTCTTTCTTGTGTCTGTCAAAGCCCTTCATATCTTCTATTTTTACCGGGGTGTCATTGGAAAGTAGCCTGTATTCAAAGTCATTGAATACCGCTTGTTTGAGTGTATTACTAAGTTTTTTGATGGACTGGGTTACAATAAAGGCGCGGCCCCCCATACTGTTGAATTTACGGATGTTATAGGACCCCAGGCCCGCATCCGCACAATAAATGAATTTGGAATCATCCAACATTTTAAGGACCTCTTCTTCCAAGGGGATTGCTGTAAGCTGTTCACTGGTATTCCCGGAATGGAGGCACATGGTGATGGGGATGCCCCTGCTGTCCATGAAAAGTCCCATTTCTACAATCGGGTTCGGGCGGTGTTCTTTACTCAGGCCATATTTTCTCAATCCATTGATCACCTCACCGGTCACTTCATCTACAATATCTTCGTCGGGCTGCTCACACTCAAAGTAAAAATTCGTACAGTCATAATAAAGGACCGAAGTATCGCGTTTGACGATAGAATTGCTGTACTTAAAAAGCCACGTCAGGTAATCGTCATAATTATTTTCTAAAAGGTCCATAAACCGGAGGATATGCTGGTAATCGAAATCCGGCTGCTCGTAATAGGAATCCCGGCGGTTCCATGTGGCAAGCTTGGAGCCGGGGTCGAGGACTCTTGCGTAGGTAAGGAAACGTGAGATTGTAAAGCAGTCATATGTAATTCTACGTGTGTCGGCTTTCTGGCGAAAGAATTCTTTAAGGTTAAGGTTTTTCATAATATTCTGAAGAAAGAAATATCCGATGTTGACCCAGTTGGAGGAAGAGGCTTCTTGATCGGTGTGCTTCACCTTTTCGTTAAAATCGGCAGTCAGGTTAAAAGCAACCTTTCCAACGCGGTACTCTTCATTCATTTTTCTGATTTCTTCTCTTACATAGGCTTCCGGATCGTCAGTTATCTTCAGAAGTTCGGAATGCTTACCGAAGTTCCTAACATTTCTAGTGGTAGTTTTTTTCCCATTTCGGATACCTTGCTGTGCGTAATAGGTAGGATCTTTGAGACGTTTATCAAAGTATAACTTCATAGAACATCACCTCAAAAACATTATATCACAAACATACAGCACATACAACATAAAAATAGGAAAAATTTGACAAAAAACTGAACCACTACCGACTAAAGTCGGTAGGTTCGGTTTGCTGCTGAAGCAGCCTAAAGTTGTCGTCTCTTCACTTATTTCCTTTTCTACTTAACTTATCTCAAAGTTGTCCGTTTTTGTTTTCTCTTGTAAATCTTGATTTTGGATATACTCTTTGATAATTTCATCTGTCACATTTCCACTACTTGCTACAAAATATCCCCTTGCCCACAAATGTTGTCCCCAAAATTGCTTGTTCAATTCTTTATATTCCATTTGCAACTTTCTGGATGTTGCTCCCTTGATATACTGTACCAATTTGCTTGCTGACAAATGCGGTGGTACTGACACTAACATATGGATGTGATCGGTTCCCACATGTCCTGCCAGGATTTCTACGTCATTTCTTTGGCACACGATTCGGATCAATTCTCTTGTCCGAACGGCTATCTTTCCTATGATCACTGGCTTTCTATATTTCGTGATCCATACCAAGTGATATTTAATATCATACGTGCAATGTGACGATTTTCTATAATTCTCCATATTCTTCACCTCATGTTTAGTATCTCTATTTTTACTTTTTCTAAACTTGAGGGTATGGGGTTGACCTAAAGGTTTCGCCTTAAGGCGAGGGTTTTAACCCCATTATACAGACAATAAGCCTATAATAAGGCTTTAGATCGATTTTTTATACTTGAAACTGTCGAAGACCCGCGTGAAATTATTAGCGACTATGCAAGCGGAAAATGGAGGTAGATCACATTATGGATAAGGACACACTTATAAACAATCTGCTTGCGAATTATGGCAAATACGGCGTTACCCCGGACGAGTATTTCAAGCCTGTAGAGCCACAGAGGGCGGCAGTCTATTACTTCCCTAACGGTTTACATTAACGGAATTTATTCTTGAATTTATGCGGGGATTATGCTATATTATATATACAAAAGAGGAAACAACCGCCCACAAAGTGGTTGACCTCCGACTAGGTTATAAGCCTACCTTCACCGGCCAAGTGACAAGGTAGGCTTATTTATTTTCGCTTGTTCCTCTTATCGAGAAAGGCAAGCAACGCTATAACAAAACTACCAAAGGCAATCAGCAGAGCCAATATACCTATGAAAATCGAAATGATTTCAAAAGCTGTCATTTGCGCCACCTCCCCTCTTATGTACTCCGACAAACCGGGTGTGAAGTTTAGGGAGGCTACCACCTTGCAACACGATTGTTCCTCTCCGATATTCTATCATATTCTTTCTTTTGTGACAATTCCCCTATTAAATTTTATCAAGTGTTCTTTGGTGATGTGTAAACCGTCAAAATATCTATAGTTTATTTGATAGAAAAAAAGGCGGTATTATTATGTGTAATGTATATAGCTATATGAGGATAAGCACATCAGAGGAAAGAGATTTACAGAAGTTTACCCGTCAGGAAAGTGCATTACAAAGATATGCAAAAGAAAATGATATTGAATATCTGTTAGAGTTTAGGGAAGATAAAAGCGGTAAGAATTTTACAGAGCGTAAGCAATGGCAAAAATTAGAGAGCATAGTACAGCCAGGAGATATGATTGTCTTTAAGGATATATGCCGATTTACAAGAGAAGCAAAAGTTGGGTATATGAAGTATATGGAACTGTTGAATAAAGGCGTTGAATTGATTTTTATTGATAATCAGACAGTAAGCACTCCGTATATCAAGCAGTTATTGAATGTGGCAAAGGCACAAAATTTAGTAGAAAGGACGAGCCTTGAAAGCACTGTAAAGCTATTGCTGATTGTGGAGTTGGACAGAGCAGAGCAGGAAAGAAAAATAACAGTTCAAAGAATTAAGGACGGAATAGAAGCCAGTAGCAAACGTAGCGGCAGAGCAACAGGGAAGCTTGATAAAATGTCAGACGAGTTGAAAGCGGATATACAGCTATTCATTAAAGATAGAAGTATAAAGCAAATAGATTTGATGCAGAAACATAATATAAGCAGAAATACGTTAAAGAAATATATTGAAATAGTTAAGAATGAGAAATAAATAATACTTCATTAAGGGTATGTGTTCGGTGCGTACCCTTTTATTTTGTTCCAGAATAAGCATAGGGTGGGGGTTTTATAGCAAAACGCCGCATAGTGGTAGTAAGCGTGTCAAATTGCCGGGCATTTTCAAAAAGCCTTAGTCCTGCTGCCATTCTGAAATATTTTTAAAATATGCAAAAAGGCGGTTTTGTGATAAAATGAAAATTATCATTGTATGGAAGAGGTCGTTAAAATGAAAAATCAATCATTAGCTGCTAACGTTATGAAAATTTCAATAGAAGATTCAATACATAAAGTTATGGACATTATAGAAAAAGAAGATGGAAGAACCTTTGAAGAAAAAAAGAAAGAAGCAATCAATTTTCTTAAGGATAAAGAGAATACGTTGCTGGCAGAACGTTTAATTGATATTGCTACATATGATGAAATTGGGAAAAAGATTTATAAGAAGTTCTGGGCAATGGGAGAGTGTATTATTACAGAAAATGAAATTATACTACGAAAAGTACAGGATTCGGATAAAGACATATTTATTGAATTGCAAAAGGAAAATAATATCGTTAAATCAATGATGAAAGAAGAAGCCTATCGTAATATGTTATGGAATGAACATATAGAGTATAAAGCATTGATGTTTTCGGTAATCGTGGATAATGAATATGCCGGATATTGTGGTATAAAGAATACTACGCATGAACAATGGGAGATAGCGATAGAAATTTTGAATAAGTGGAAACACAAAGGAATTGGATATAGAGCAATTAGTGTTATGTTAGATGAAATAAAGAATCGTCTGAATGTATCGGAATTTCGTGCAAGAATTGACGTTGAAAATTATCCAAGTCAAAGATTATTTGAGAAACTTGGGGCAGAGCCTAATGGTATTTCAGAATTTTTGTTGCATGAGGAAGCGGATATTCGTAGATGTGAGGAAGAAAATATTCATTTGCTGGATGAGAGAATACAGAAATTAGCAAAGCAGTTTAATGTTGAGCCAAGAAAATTGTTAAGCCATGTGTTGGAATACAAATTAATGTGGGATTAAAGAAAGTGTCTGTAAGTGTTCATAAATAGACAAAAATGGTTTTTCATAACACACTTGTAGCACACAAATAGTCTGAAAAGCTTTATTTTATGCGGTTTGAAGTTCACAAAACGATAAGCAGTTATCTGCGAACAAGAATATATGGAAAGGTCTTGAAATGCTTGCATTTCAGGGCCTTTTTATATATTCCTGTTCATTGGTACGCAAGAATGACCGAGATGAAGCGCAGCGTAATCGAGGTGATTCTTGTGTTCGCAGATAACGTGCACTTTCTACAAAACCACAGTAAAGAGTCTCCCTGAAATATAAAATTTCCTAAAATATGATGAGAATAACCTTGATATTATTCGCAATATGGATTAAAATATCACTTGAAAGGAGACGGAGCAATGGAATATTTTTCTATCCAAGACTTTTCAGAGAAATGGAATGTTAGTAAAAGAAGAATCCAGATATTGTGTAAAGAAGGGCGTATAAATGGGGCCAAAATGATTGGAAATATGTGGGTTATACCCAAGGATGCATCAAGACCTGCAGATGCAAGAACAAAGAATCCCACTGTAAATCCCGTTTCCGCAGGAGATTCTATAATAAGAAGGGAATTAAAGAAGCTCTTAAGGTCAATGTATAAAACGGCGGAAACTCTATCTAAAGATGAAAGGAATAAAAAGGATTTGTATTGTCTTCTATTGCAGCTGGGCTATGCGGATTTTATATAGGTAAGAATGCATTGACTGCTGATATAGAGAAAAAAATCAGTGAGGATCTAACCGGTAAGGATATCAATATGGTAAACAATGCATTGCTAAATGATGTATTTGATTTTATAGAAAATCGAGAATATTTCTAGACCCTCCGGTTGATTTTCGCATCTCAAACCAGAATTGTTCATTCGTAAAAGCAGGTTTCTCAGAGCTAGATTGTACGACATAATCAGCAACCGGGTCTTTTGGTTTCTCAAAATAATCTCTCCTTTTATCCATAGTAACTATCGCAGGGATTGATACTTTCTCATAACCAAATAAAGCTGTTTTCTTTTGTTTTTTCTTTTTAAGATCCCGTCTGCTTATATTGTCAATTTTCTGTATTACTTCTTTCGAAATATAATTCGCACCTAACAATTCATCTATTTTTTCTTTGGAAGTTATCTTGGCAGAACACTCATATTTAGGATCTATGTATTTATCAATAATAGAATGAATGGAATCAAGATCACCGCTTAAAGCAGGCAGATCATATGTTTGTATAGAGCAACTTTCAAAGATTGTCCATAATCCTCCGCCAGTAAGATTATTGGAGCCAACCGCACACCATGCAGAATCCGAATTTTCTAAAAGATATATTTTACTATGATATGTAGTTGAAAAGTTCTGTGAATGAATCACATACAATTCGTCACATAATGTAAATAAATTCAAGAGTGCTTCATAAGAGGTTCCATCAAGATCAATGCCTATAAATGCCTTGATTTTTCCATGATTTGCTCTAAATTATTCAAGTGACTCTTTGAGGCGCAGAACACCACTATTTTTCGCAAAAGCTGAAAAAATAGTAAAAGATGTGTATTTAGCGTTCAACTCGCCTCTGAGGATTTCTCCAAGTTGTCCCTGGAATGGTTGATTTATTATCGACATATATCCGCCTTCTTTCACATAATAGATCTCTTTTACTTTGTCAAAAGTTGGTAAAATATACAAGGAGAAAAATGGATAGAACAAGATAAGCTTACAATAAGCTACCAGCGATATTTTTTTATATTGTCAATTCACTGTCTCACTAGCGGCCTAAACGGTATGGTGCTTTCGATAATGAAAAAACTCCGTCAAAAACTCATAAAAATCGATCACATTCTGACTGTCCATTTTATTCCTGTTATAGTTAATGATAATATCCCTCTGGCAGACCGGATCCTCAATCTTTAAAAGCCTTACGTGCTCATTTTCAATGCTCCCCCAAGTAAATTCCGGCCAGAAACCAATCCCCATATTCGCCGCGATCATATTCTTCACGGCAGACGGATTATCACTTTCGAAAATAATCTTCGGCGTAAAACCCGCGTGCTGGCAGAACCGGTCACATATATAGCGAAATTCCCGGGAACCCAGAAGGCTGATGAACCCCTCATCCGCTGCTTCCTCCAGGCAGACAGACTCCCGCCCCTTATATTTTCCCTTCCTTGGCACGGCCAGGTAGATCTCTTCCGCACAGGTAAAGCTGTCCTTCTCATTCACTGCCTGATAAAATAACTTTGTCTTCACGGCAATATCATAAAGCTCACTCTCCGAATTTTGCTGCAATTGAAAATTAATATCCTCATGCTCCTTTTTATATTCTATGATCGCTTCCATGACAAGTCCTGACGCCGCCAGAACATTCATGTGGATCGTCTCGCTCTCCAAAGCGACCATCATCTTAAGCTGCTCCGGAATATCGTCAAACTGCGCCATCAGCGGTTCCAGCTTTTTCTGCAGATACTTCCCGTACTCTGTCAGCACGATATTTCTGCCCTTTGCCGTAAATAGCGGAACTCCCAGGTCATTCTCCAACCGCCGGATGGCCTGGGTCAGCGCCGGCTGTGTAATGTGCAGATTCTTCGCGCTGTTCGTCATGTGCTTCGTATTCGCTACTTCCAGAAAATACCGTATCTGCATTAATTCCATATTGAACTCTCCTCTCTCATATGATATTGTCCAAGCACATCCCTTCATGGTCATTCGGCCGTTTTATAGTGTACACCCTTCGGATTTTGTTTTCACCATGACACGACATTTGAGCCATTCCATAATACAAACATTATAATTTTCATAAATATTATATATTAGACATAATCAAACGTCAATGCTAAACTATACTCGAACGATGAAACAAGATTTACGCAGAAGGGTTCCTGCCGAAAGGAGAAATCGAAAAATTCTACTATACCCGGCAAGCCTTTTCTGCACAGAGCTTTTAAAAGGAAAGAGAGGAAAATAAAAATGGCCGAACTTCTAGAGTCCACCATGCTGATCTGTTTTGGTTTATCCTGGCCCATGAATCTTGCCAAAAATATCAAAGCCAGATCAGCCAGAAACATGAGCATCCAGTTTATTTTACTTATTATTACAGGGTATATCGCCGGAATCACAGCGAAAATTTACAGCCACAGATTCAATTATGTATTGGTCGTATATCTTTTAAATCTGGTTGTCGTATCCGCCAATGTCATTGTTTACTTTATCAACTTACGCTATGACAGGCAGACACAGACAGCAAACGCGGAACTGAGCAGAAAGATTTCAGGACATGCAGAGAATAGGGTTAATGCCCCCGCAGAAGCATCTGCAGAGAACGCCCATACATCCGAACCCTTCCAACCTTCCATGCATGAACAAGGAGATGATGAAATGCAGACTTATCGTGAACTTAACAGTATTACAGAAGCAGGTGGTGTTGTACTTTTTGGATCCAACACATTCGCCTCTCTTCCGATCGGGGAACTCTCACAGGCCTTCCGTATCACAGAACCTATCTACAACCGGAGTGTCAAAGATATACGCATTGACCAGATTGAACGCTACCTGAAAGTATGTCTGTATGACCTCAATCCACGCAAGATATTTGTAAATATGGGAGATGTAGATATTCGGGATGAAAATGTAGATGTAGAAAATTTTATTTCTAAATATGAATGGCTGCTCTATATGATCCACACAAAAACACAGGCTTCCATCTACATCGTGCCTATCGTATCCAAGAGCCCGGCCGCATTCAAGATCAATCAGCGCCTGAAAGCATTGGCTGCACAGACCGGATGCAAATATATTGATATCTCCGGTGTGTTTGAATCCAAGCGGCCTACTCTCCGGCTGTTCGAATTGATGAAGGTGCATATGCGCAATCATCCGATCAACTTTGCAGACGCGATGGAGGTCGGGACCCTCAGCAACCGGGTCATCGAAGATGTTCCCAACGACGGACAGCCGTCCGCAGCACCTGGTCTCAAAAAAGAGGTTGTATACGCAAAACATTAAATATATCTTTCAGCCACCCTCCGCTTTTTAAACAGAGGGTGACTGCATTTTCATTTTTAGGGGTGACTTTCTCTTTTTAGCTTCCCATGATTGCTTCTTATATGTAATCTGCATAAGGTCTTCGATGTATAAAACGGCCGGCTCCCTTTTCTCCGATAAACTGATTCTCTTTAACCAGTACATTTCCTCTCTGCATGACCAGACGGATCTGCCCCTGCAATTTCAGCCCTTCATAAGGGGTATAATCAACAGCCCCATGCATCCGGCTATGTGTCAGTATTCCTGATGCATCTGGATCCAGGATTACAAGGTCTGCATCTGCCCCGGGCTGAATCGCTCCCTTTTCCGGATACAGTCCATAAATCCTGCATGGCTTTGTACAAAGTGTCTCCACCAGGCGATGCATGGTGATACGTCCCCTAGCTACCCCCTCGGAGTACAAGAGCATCAGCCTTTCTTCCACTCCCGGCGCGCCATTCGGGCATGCAGTAAAATCATCCTTACCCATCTGTTTTTCTTTTCCATAATTAAATGGACAGTGATCCGTGGCAACCACCTGGATATCTCCAGCCACAAGTCCTTCCCACAGCGCATCGCAGTCTTCCTGTGTACGAAGAGGTGGTGACATGATGTATTTGAGGCCGTCCTCCCTTGTATAGCATTCCTCTGTCAAAAAGAGATACTGCGGACAAGTTTCTACGAATATATTTTTCTGTCCCTGTCTCCTTGCCTCCCGGACTGCCTCCAGGCTCTCCTTGCAGGAAAGATGCACAATATATACCGGTGCGTCATCCGCCATCCTGGCGAGCTTCAGAACACGGTCTACAGCTTCCGCTTCAACCAGATTCGGACGGCTTTTCGCATGCCAGATCGGTGCGGTTTTCCCTTCGCTCTTATGCTTCTGCTTCAGATATTCCACTACATCATGATTTTCGCAGTGGAATGCGGTAATCCCGTTAAGCTCTTTCATTTTCTTCAGAATCTGCAGAACATCCGCATCATTGAGCTTAAAGCCGTAGGTCAGATACGCCTTCACGCTGGGAATCCCGTCAGCAGCCATAGTCTCCAGTTCTGCCAGGATTTCCGCATTCACATGCTGCGCGGTTCCGTGGAATCCATAGTCTATGACTGCCTTTCCCTCTGCCAGCTTCCGATATACATCGAACTGATAATGCAGCGGGACACCTGCCGGTCCGAAAGCCATATGATCTACAATAGATGTGGTTCCTCCGCAGACCGCCGCCACAGTACCGTCATAAAAATCATCTACAGCCCTGGAGATTCCTACATCCAGATCCATATGAGTATGTACATCCACTGCCCCCGGAAGTACGTAACAGCCGTCCGCATCGATGATTTCTGCGTCCGGATCTGAAAAATCCGTTCCAATCCGCACAATCTTCTCATTCTCGATCTGGATATCCGCCTGATAATCCTCCGCTTCTGTAAAAATCCTTCCGTTTTTCAATATTTTTTTCATTATACATAGTTTCCTTTCATTTTAACACTTCTGCACATAAACCCTGTAGGATAATGATACCGGATTTTTCTGTTCATGTCCAGATTATTCCTAATAAACCAGCTCTGACGCTTAAATTTATTTTTTTCTTCCAGGCTATGAAAATTTCATATCTTCCACAGCCTTTTCTTAGTATTATGGATTCCAGGAAACAGTATTCCCTTGGTTTCCTCTATTCAATTTCCAGCTTCCTTTTGAATCCCCCCTTCCTTCGAGACCTGTCTATTGTAATCGGATCTGTATGTTCTTTTTTATTCCAATGTATTCTTTCAACCTGACAGCCTGAAAGGATTCCAGTATCTTCTGATGCTTTTGTTCCATACTCAGATGCATCCCTTCCCACAATCTTCCCCATGTCTCCATTATCTGTGCAATCATGTGCCCGATCTGGATCAGGTAATAATGGTTTTTGATCCCCTGGTAGTTTTTACTGAACAAGTGCTTCAAATAATATCCCTGATTCTTTTGCGTATTAAACCCTTCATTTTCTATTTTCCAGCGCATCCGCCCCTTCTCCACCAGATCGCATACATTCTTTTTTCTCACCGGCAGACTTGTCAAAAAACAGAACGACTTTTTTTCCTCACGTTCGATTTTGCACATCCCTCTTTTTATGGTCCGTTTCAGTTCCTCACCATACTCCATCAAATTGATTTTACATCCGTTATAGTCAATCTCATTTACATAATCATACCAGTATCGGCCATTTTTTATTTTCGTTTCCTTTCGGTTCTTTTCCAAGTCTTTCAGTTTTCTATATTCCTTTCCTACTGTCGGGATACTTCCCTCCTTAAATCGGATCAGATACTGCCACCGGTATTCCCCGCATTTCCGGAAAAATGGCTCACATGCATACAGGCTGTCCGCACATAGGCAGATATTTAATCTTGGAAACTGCTTCTTCAGCTTTTCCATCAGTCTCACACCTGCTTTCCTTTCGCAGTCCTGCTTGTCCATCTCTTTCCCATCATTTTCCACAAATTCGGTCATAATACTTACTACAATCTTGGGATGCAATACCAACTTTGCCTCCAGGACATAGTAATAATTCTCGCGGTATTCTTCCGGCTTGCCTTTGTGATGGATCCGGTACATGCATTTCGGATCCAGCGGCTTACGGCTGCTGTGTAACTGGGTCCCGTCTAAAATGATCTGCCAGTGTTTCTCTCCAATTCGCGCCCCTTGGAACGCCTTGCTCCGCAGCAGGCGGTACACCAGTTTCCAAATGACTTCCTGCAGAGATTCCGGCTCCAATTTTTCCAGATACCGGTTGATGGTCTCCCAGTAAGGGAGCTCGCGGACGGTTTCTTCCTCTGCGCATAGTTCCCAGATATTTTCAATCATGAGATCCGAATTGAATTCTTCACTTGTTTTTCTCATACTGCTGATGTAAAATCCTGTCTTTGACAGTTAGTAGATTAAACAATCGCTGTATCCCTTGTATTTTCTGGGTTACAGCGATTATTGTCGTTGTTACGAAATATAGTAATTTATTCTTTCCCTTTACTTTTTTTCTGAATGGTTCTCATGCTGCTTTTGGTTATGAATTGATAATCCGTTCGGAAACCACAGACTTCATGGAGAGCATCCGTGATAAACTCTCGTCTGTATAGTGGGATAAATCCCTGTTCCTGTATTTCGGCGAAATTCATTGCTTTTAGTGTATCTAATAATTCTCCGCAGGTGTACTTATAATCCAGTTTTTTCTCAAGAAAACGGTAGAGTGTTAATGCGAGAAAACAAATCAGGAAATGTGCTCTGATCCGGTTTTCATCCTGTAAATAAACAGGTCTTGCAGAAAAATCTGTTTTCATAATCCGGAAACATTCCTCGATCTGCCATCTGCCCTCACTTACTTTCAGGATATCACTGACCTCATCATCCAAAAGGTCTGTGCATACTGCATAGAGTCCGTCGTATCCAGCCTCCTCAGAAATCTTCTTCTCATCCAGATAATATTGGATATCAGCAGCTTCCCCTTCTTCTGTAACTGCTGTTTTTCCAATAAACCGGGCCGGGTCATTGGGATTTTTCCGGTTCTTTTTGGACTTCCCTGAATCCAGCATCTTCTGTGCCCGCTCTACCTGTTTGTCACGGATCGATTTCTGATAAAGGGCATATTTCGGAGAATACGTGATGATCAGGCGCTGATGCAGTTTCTTTGTTGTATAGGGTTCGTCTTTGTAATAAAGCCCTTTGTCATCCTCAGAAAGCTTTGTGATATCGACAGGTGTATCATCAGATACTCTTTTAAAGCCCTGCGGATTTAACGCCCATTCTTTTTCTTCTTTCTTCAGCTTTTTGATGGACTGAGTTACGATATAAGCTCGTTCCCCCATGTGATTATATTCCCTGATGGATTCAGAACCCAGTCCGGCATCACTGCAATAAATGAATTTCTGGCATTCGAAATCCCCAAGGACTTTCTTTTCTAATGGCTTCAGGGATGTCTGTTCATTTGCATTTCCCGGAAAGAGAGAGAAAGCAAGGGGGATTCCATCCCCGTCCATAAACAGCCCCATTTGGATGATTGGGTTTGGTCTGTGTTCTTTACTTTTTCCGTATTTTTTGATGCCATCTTCCTGTTCGATTTCGAAGTAATAATTCGAGCAGTCATAATAAAGGATCTTGTCATTCCTCTTTCCAAGATAGTGGCTGTTTTTATAGACTTCTGCCTGGATGAGGTCACATTCAGCCCCAAGGACATCCAATGCCCGGTACACATCATGGAGTTTGTAAGAAGGTTTCTCTAAAAACTCAGATGCTGCCTTGTAAGAAGAACGCTTGCTGCAAGGCTCCAG
Source organism: Lachnospiraceae bacterium M18-1 (assembly GCA_000403295.2). Taxonomy (GTDB): domain Bacteria; phylum Bacillota; class Clostridia; order Lachnospirales; family Lachnospiraceae; genus Schaedlerella. The sequence goes on from KE159613.1 coordinate 52,668, forward strand.
AATCCTTGTATAGATCAAGTCAGACAGAATTGCATTGATATCATACTTGAATTTATATTTCTGTTTTAACTTCCGGCAGATCTTATTCATTTGCAGCTGATAATAAACGGATTGGATAAAAAGATAGCCGCCGCGGAAGAAGGTCTGTTTACCATAATCTAATTGCCTGTCAGCGTGGAATGGAATCAATACTGTTTTTGCTTCTTTTTCCTTTTTATATTTTTCAGTTTCTATTTTCGCTTCATTTTTTGCCCATGCAACCACTTCCTCTCTTGTAGGGCCATGCTCAGGAAGAAGCTGTTCTAAAGTTCCCAGCTTGCGGACAATTGTAGAAGTAGTGCTTCCATTTGCTTTTACATACGATTTGCAGATATAAAAGGACTCTGCATTTTTAGATTTTGTTATGTGAAGATTCATATATCATCCCTCCCACCTCTTATTATATCACACAATAACATAAAATACCATATATAAAAACAAATATTTTGACACAAAAAAAGCAGGTTTTGTGCGACCTGCGAGTACTTTTTGGATTATTCAGTTGTCAAACTCCCGAGCTCGCGGACGGTTTCTTCCTCTGCGCATAGTTCCCAGATATTTTCAATCATGAGATCCGAATTGAATTCTTCACTTGTTTTTCTCATACTGC
>KE159614.1:0-2847 GCA_000403295.2 Lachnospiraceae bacterium M18-1
GAAAGGTGCGGGGAAATCATAATCGGGGAATACGATTTTGTCAGGACAAGACGCGGGACAGAGATGTATTTTCACAAAGGGATGAAATGCAGGAGTCATGGTGTCTGGTAATAAACCAGTTGAAATAAATTTTCAGAAAGGAGCCAAGCCTCCGGCCGGGGTGACGTGTACACGGGCTTCTTTGGAAGAATGAAAAGTGAAAAAGATGGTGCTGCTGGAAGCAGGGAAAAGGCGAGAATGACAGACAAATATTGCAATATATGTGGGTTAGAAGAAAAGAATAAACCAGTGCAGATATCATTGTTCGATTTTCCGGAGGTGATGTCATGAGGGATAATCTGATCATAGACTGCTTCGCCGGTGGCGGCGGAGCAAGCGTGGGAATCGAAATGGCATTAGGCCGACAGGTGGATATAGCAATTAACCACGATCCAGATGCTATCCTGATGCATAAGACGAATCATCCGGACACACTGCACCTGACAGAGGATATCTTTAATGTTGACTTGCAGAAATACGTAAAAGGCCGGCATGTGTCACTGATGTGGGCAAGCCCGGATTGTACGAGCCATAGTAAGGCAAAAGGAGGGCAACCAAGGAAACATGGCCTGCGTATCCTTCCGTGGGCGGTATATAAGCATGCGAAAGCTATTCTACCAGATGTGATTATCATGGAGAATGTAGAGGAAATACAGCAGTGGGGCCCGCTTGATCCTGCCGGACATCCGATACCGGAACGAAAGGGAGAGGACTACAGGAAATTTATCACAGCTATGAAATCACTGGGATATATATTTGAAAGCCGGGAACTGGTAGCTGCAGATTATGGGGCAACGACCACAAGGAAACGCTGGTATGCGATTTTCCGTAGAGACGGCCGGGAGATTGTATGGCCGGAGCCGACACACAGCAAAGGCGGCGTGAATGGTTTGGAACCATGGGAGCCAATTTATAAATATTTAGATTTATGGGATATGGGGAAATCTATTTTTGGGCGGAAGAAGCCGCTGGCAGAAAATACGATGAAACGGATCGCAAGAGGGCTTGAAAAATTTGTATTGAACTGTTTGGAGCCGTTCATCGTGCAGGTGAACCACGGAGGAGAATATTTCCGAGGACAGAGAATTCATGAACCGATGCCAACCATAACATCGAAACACGGTTTCGGCGTGGTGACATTGGAGACAGTACCGTTCATAGAAAAATCATACGGCGGAAATTATAAAGGAGCTGGGAGCGGGGTGGAAGAACCAATACATACAATTACGACTGTAGACCATAATCACCTGATATCGCCCCTGCTGATCCAGTATCATTCTGAAACCACAAAAAATGGAGTCAGAGGACAGCAGGTCACAGAACCAATCCAGACGATAGATACCAGTAACCGCTATGGATTGGTGGTATCTTATATGACAAAGTTTTATAAAAGCGGTACAGGGCAAAGCCTTGCTGAATCGATACATACGATCACTACATCCCCAGGACATTTCGGTACAGTATCCGTTCTGACTGTAGACTGGAAGGGATTGCAGGAAGCCGGGATTGATGAAGAAACAGCGGAGAAATGCACCTGGGTAAGCCAGTTCATTATGGAATATTACGGATGCGGCACCGGGCAGGAATTGAAGGAACCAATGCATACCATTGTCACGAAGGACAGGTTTGCACTGCTGACAGTTCTTGGAAATGAATATGTGATACTTGATATTTTCCTTCGGATGCTGAAACCGGAGGAGCTGAAGCTGGGGCAGGGATTTCCGAAAGACTATGTTATTGACCGGGATTACAACGGGAATAAATATCCGGTCAGCAAGCAGGTGGCGCGGATCGGGAATAGTGTAGTGCCGATCATGGCCCAGAAGTTGGTGGAAGCAAATTGCGGATACCTGAAAATCGGAGAAAGAAAGCCTATCTGGCAGATAAAGAACTCTATAGAGGAAGAAAGTGGCCAGATGCGGTTTGCGTAAAACGAGGAGATAAGTTATGGAGAAAAGTAAAATAGAAGAAGTGCCAAAATAAACGAAACGGAGAAAAGATCATGAACAGGAATAAAAAGGGAGTCATGCCGGAGATCACCAGGGAAGTATACAAGAATGTCAAGAAATATGACCGCCAGCAGTTTGCCGGGTTCTGCACGGATCTTTACAAGTATGGATATGAGGACGGCAGGGAGAGCGTTCCGGGAGTAGAACTGGAAGAGATCATGACAGCGGTTGCGAATGCAAGGGGAGTCGGAAAGAGGACATTGGACAATATCAGGGATTGTGTGGAGCAGCTATTCAGGAAGGATGAAGAGAATGGGTAAATCAGCATTGATTATTGATACACCGGTAGACTGTAGGGACTGTAAGATTAGAAGTCTGGGTGATGATTGCCAGGCAACAGGAAGACATGTTAAAGATTACAGGGGGAATAAGGAAAAGCCAGAGTGGTGCCCTCTGGAAGAGGTGAAGGAGAGCAGTGTTGAACGTTGCATCTCATATTTGGAGAGGCATGGGTATATTGTCTTGGAATTTCACGGGGTTAGCAAGAAGGATATGCAAAAGGCTGCGAAATGTTCCTGCTCTGTATGCCTGGTTCAGTAAGGAGGGGCTGCGAAATGAGATCAGTGCTAAATTATCCAGGAAGCAAGAAGCGGATCGCCTCCTGGATCATCAAACACATGCCGCCACACCACAGTTACCTGGAGCCATACTTCGGTTGCGGGGCCGTGCTGTTTGCAAAGCAGTCGGCCCCAATTGAGACAGTCAACGACCTGGACGGGGAAGTGGTGAATTTCTTCCGGGTGATCCGGGATCCTGAAAGCCGGGAGAAGCTGCAGGAATGGATTGCTTACACGCCATA
>KE159614.1:3135-3537 GCA_000403295.2 Lachnospiraceae bacterium M18-1
GGGGAAGTGGTGAATTTCTTCCGGGTGATCCGGGATCCTGAAAGCCGGGAGAAGCTGCAGGAATGGATTGCTTACACGCCATATGCCAGGCAGATATATGACGAAGCCGTCCAAAATGGCCATGGGGATTCCATTGAGCGTGCTGCGTATTTTGCAGTAAAGTCTATGCAGAGCCACGGCTTCCGGATGACTGGGGAATGCGGATGGAAAAAGGATGTGTACGGACGGGAAAACGCATATGCGGTAAGATACTGGAATGAGTTGCCGGGATCTATCGCGGAGATGGCCGCAAGGCTGAAAAAGGTACAGATAGAAAACCGCCCGGCTCTGGAACTGATTGAAGCGTATGACTATGAAAATGTTCTGATGTACTTAGATCCACCTTATGTATTTTCAACCAGG
>KE159614.1:4317-11038 GCA_000403295.2 Lachnospiraceae bacterium M18-1
ATTGGATCTTCCTTCTGTTTTTCGCTATTTTGTATTTTTAGGAAAAGCATGAAGGTATTCGTAAGTAAGGAGCTGTGAATAAATACAAGGGGAGTGGTTGCATTGGACAAAAAGATACTTGCTGATTACATAGACGCTATGGAGCTGATAAAGGAAACAGAGGAGGATATCCGCAAATTAAAAAAGAGACGTAAAACAATCATTCAGACAAACGTAAAAGGCAGTAATCCGAATTTCCCTTATCAGGAACAGCATTTTCAAATTGCAGGTACCACTTTCTCATATCAGGATGACAAAAACTTACGTCTGGAAGAAAAACTTCTGGAGCAGCGCAAGGAGAATGCGGAGAAGATCAAGCGGCGGGTGGAAGAATGGCTTCTGACGGTTCCGATTCGGATGCAGCGGATTATCAAGTATAAGATATTTGAGGAGATGACCTGGGAGCAGACGGCAGAGAAGATTGGGAGAAAGGCCACGGAAAACGGATTGAAAAAAGAATTTGAGAGATTTATGAAAAAGAGATGAAAGTTTGTCACGAATGTCACACATGTCACGTTTTCGTATGCTATAGTATATGCTGAGATTGGTGGCTGGATGGTCATTCAATTCAAACCCTCACACACACGAAAGGCGTTCTGCATGAAAATGTAGGGCGCTTTTTCTTGTCAGAATATGTCAGATGGTGTAGAATGAAGAAGTGGTGAATCTTATGGAACAGGTGTGTGAGGTGTGAAAAATGAGCGAGAATGGAAAAGTGGTTTCTTTCATTAATATGAAAGGCGGAGTAGGTAAAACAACCCTATGCATTGGAATTGGAGAATATCTGGCAAATTATATTGGCAAAAAAATTCTGTTTATTGATTTAGATCCACAATTTAATACAACACAAAGCTTAATTAATGAGTTTGATTTAGAAGATGAATATTTGAATAATTATACCGAAGAACACGAAAATAAAACGATTAAGCGATTGTTTGAAACACAAACTACGCTTGTTAGGAAAGTAGATATGCCATCTCCAGATGAAATAATCGTGAATCTCAATGATAAAATGGATTTGTTGCCAGGGACTATTGACCTTATTTTAGTAGAGAGTGATAAAGATGGAACGAAAGCAAAAAAGGTAAAGAAATTTATTTATGAAAACAATCTAAAAGATTCATATGATTTTATTTTTATTGATTGTCCCCCAACTATTTCAGTATACACTGATGCGGCTTTAATAGCATCAGATTTTTATTTGGTACCTATAAGAATCGATAGATACTCAATTTTAGGAATTAAACTGTTAAAACAAATAATAGATAGGCTTGATGACAATGAGAAAATAGGAATAAAACCATTAGGAATTGTATATACAATGGTAAAAGATTTTACGCAAAAGACATTGCAATTGAAAGGGACATTTGAGAAAAACGAAATAGTAAGAGAAATAGGACTATTTGCGAGTATAACTTCATATGTTAATGATTTATTAGTTGGGCTTCAAGGAAATATCTCGTCAAAATATAAAAAGTCAAGAGAAGATATAGGGGCAATTTGTGAGGAATTTTTGGAGAGGGTTAAATCATATGAATCAGAATAAACATATAGATTATTTTCATGGTTATTTGTCTAAGAAAGATTTGAATGTTGTAGACCTGATAGGTGCAATTACGGTTTTGATAATTACAAAAGACATTTTTACAAAAAATTCAGAAGTAAAAGAATTTATAAAATGTGTTTTAAATGTGAATTTTCCAGAATATGTTGTAAAATCCAGAACACTAATGGCGGCACGAGTCGGGCGTTTACTAATAGAATTAGATGCAGGACAGATTTTGAGGATAGCGGAAAATGTTATAGAATATTTAGGGAAAGTCAGTATTGAAAAAAATCAAGATAAAGAATTAAAGCCAAAAAGGAATAAGAAGAAAAATGAAAATGAGAAACTTGAAAAATGGCTGAAGGGACTATAAGATGTTAGATAGATATTATGAAGTGAAGGCATGTAAAACCGATATCTATTACTTTGTAGAATTAATTAAAAGAGAACTACCCGATGTATCAGAAGAGGATTTGATATGTATTGGAAAAGGAATGTCATTTATAAGAAAGGTTTATGCTTATCCAGATAAAGATAAGGCGCACTATTATAACTGTTTGGTAACTGATATGTTAAGTCTCATGCATTCATTCAGTAAATTTTCTGTAAGAATATACTATACAGAATTTCGTTCTGTAATAGAAAATTTTGTACGTGTCATATTAAAATTTGAGAATAATAATGCTATGGGCGTTAGAAATATGTTTAGTAAATTAAAAAAAGAATATAATCTATCATCTAAGCAGTTTATTGATTATTTAGAAGGAGAATATGGAAAATGCTGTGAAATAATTCATAGTAATTGTAATGCTGATTTACCAATCTATCAGTATTATGAAGAAATTATGAGATCAGATGAGTTGGATTTAAAAAGAATATCAAGCATAATTAGACAATTGGCAAATTTTTATAATTCGTGCAAAAAATTTATAGTATTTAATGATTATGAGCAAATGGACAAAGCATTTTATAATCAAAAAGAAGTATTAAAGTATTTATTAGGCGAAAAGAATTATATAGTATATCTAAAAATGGATTTACGTTAGCAGTTAAAGGTACCTCATCTGGGTGCCTTTTCTCATGCAATAGAACAGAAAGCGAGGTGAGCCCCCAATGACAGAAAAACAGAAAATATTCGCCGACGAATACCTGATAGACTTAAACGCAACAAGGGCTTACCTTGTGGCTTATCCGAGAGTTAAAAACGAAAATACCGCCGCCGTAAACGGCAGCAAATTGCTAAGAAATACTAAGGTTGCATCCTACATCCGGGAGCGCATGCAGGAACGCCAGCAGCGTACAGAAGTCACCCAGGATCAGGTCATCCAGGAGCTGGCTTCGATCGCCTTCGCCCGGGTGACAGATTACGTGGAGATAAAAAGCAACGGCCCTTCTTCCATGGTACTGATAAAATCCACAGACTCATTATCCGAAGAACAGCGCCGAGCCATAGCCGGAATCAAAGAAGGAGCAAACGGCATCGAGATTAAGCTGAACGATAAAGAAAAAGCGCTGGAGCTCCTGGGGCGGCACCTTGGGATGTGGAATGACCGTCTGGATCTGAAAGTTCCGGCCATTGACGATGCCGTAAAGGAGATGGAGGAATACTTTGAACAGCAGAAAGCAAGCGGTTCTGGACCTCCTGTGGAATGAACCGTATAAAATTGGACATTGGGTAGGCTTCAAAGATCTGACCGGGCTGCATAATACGTGGCTCCGGTCTTTTTTGTATTCTCATGAAGACCAGACCCTGCTTGCGCACCGCGGGTCTTACAAGACAACGGATCTCTCCCTGTTTCTTGCGCTCCATGCGATCGAGCGGCCCAATGAAAATGTGATGTTCTTCCGGAAGACGGATGATGATGTGACAGAGGTGATCACTCAGACCAGAAAGATTCTGCAGTCACCGGTGATCGGGCGGATCGTATATGATCTGTATGACCTCAGCCTGCAGCTGATCACCGCGAATAATTCCGAAATTATGACGAACCTCTGCACCTCCACAAGGGGCGCGTCCCAGATCATGGGGCTTGGCATCGGAACATCCATTACAGGAAAACACGGGGATATCATCGTGACAGACGATATTGTGAACCTGAGGGACCGCACAAGCCGGGCAGAGCGGAAGCGTACCAGAATCCAGTATATGGAGCTTCAGAACATCCGGAACCGGGGCGGCCGGTTCATTAATACCGGTACTCCTTGGCATAAAGAGGATGCTATTTCATTAATGCCGAATGTGAAGCGGTATGACTGTTATTCTACAGGTCTGATCACTCGTGACAAGCTGGAAGAACTCCGGCAGTCCATGTCGGACAGCCTTTTCGCGGCAAATTATGAGCTGAGACATATTGCGGATAAGGATGCCATGTTTAAAGAGCCGGAGTTTACAAAGGATGTGGAAAAAATCTACGGAGGGATTGCTCATATCGATGCCGCATATGACGGAGCAGATGGAACTGCATTCACTATAATCCGGAAGACAAAGGATGGATTTATAGGTTTTGGTAAACGCTGGGACAGACATGTGGATGACTGCCTGAATGAGATTTCTATTTACCATAAGCGTTTCAGGGCGGGAACTATTTATTGTGAGGACAATGCGGATAAAGGGTATCTGAGAAAAGAGATCGCAGGTATGGGGATTCCGGTTTCTGGATATCACGAACAAATGAATAAGTTTGTGAAAATATCCACGTATCTCCGAAAGAGCTGGAAGAAAATAAAATGGCTGGAAGAGACAGATCCGGAATATATCAATGAGATTCTGGACTACTCAGAGTTTGCGGAGCATGATGATAGTCCGGATTCCGCGGCAAGTATATTTAGAAAACTGGAAACACGGGCTGCATATAACAACGGCCTGAGGGGAGGCGTATAAAATGTTCAGGGTGCCGACAGGTACGGTTATGACTACAGAGCTGCTTGGAAAATATATGGCGAAGCATAAGCAGGAAATTTCCGAGAGGTATCAGAAACTGCAGGATGCATATGAGAATAAGTATGAGATCAGCAGGCAGGAGAAAAAAGCAGTCTGGAAACCAGATAACAGGATTCCGGTCAACTTTGCAAAATATATCGTAGATACTATGAACGGGTTCTTCATAGGAATCCCGATCAAGACCACGAGTAATGATAGGGCGATATCCGAATACCTGGAATTTCTGGATCAGTACAATGACCAGGATGATAATAACGCGGAATTATCTAAGGTGTGCAGCATCTACGGAAGCGGCTTTGAAATGTATTATGTGGATGAGATGGGGAATATCGGGATCACATATCTTTCACCGATGGATGCGTTTATGATCTATGATGACAGCATCCTGGAGAGGCCGATGTTTTTTGTACGGCATTATAAGGATGCGGACAATGTGGAGCATGGAAGCTGGTCAGACGGGAGAGTGGTGCAGCATTTTATTAACCGCGGTTCTTATCAGTGGGTGGATGAAGAAAAGATTCACGGTTTCGAGGGAGTTCCGGCAACGGAATATCTGGAAAATAAGGAACGAATTGGGATATTCGAAAGCGTGCTTCCCATGATCGAGGCTCACCATAAAGCAGTCAGTGAAAAAGCGAATGACGTGGATTATTTTGCGGACGCCTATTTGAAAATACTGGGGGCGAAGTTGGAAGCGAGTGATCTGGAAGTGCTGCGTAGAAACAGGGTGATTAATTTTGAAGGGATGGACGCCCTGAATATCGTGGTTGATTTCCTGCAGAAGCCGAATGGAGATACGACCCAGGAAAACCTGATCAATCGGCTTGAAAAGCTCATTTTCCAGATCAGTATGGTGGCGAATATTTCAGATGAAAATTTCGGGACATCCTCAGGCATTGCTTTGAAATATAAGCTGCAGGGAATGAGCAATCTTGCAAAGACGAAGGAGCGAAAATTTATCTCCGGTATGAACAGGCGGTATAAGCTGATCTTCAGCAATCCGGTTTCTGGCATGCAAGGGGACGCGTGGGTAAACATCAAGTACAAGTTTACCCAGAATATTCCCGCCAATACCCTGGACGAAGCCCAGACTGCTTCCCAACTCAGCGGGATCGTCAGTCAAGAGACTCAGCTGAGGATTCTTTCCGTTGTGGATAACGTGAAGGAAGAACTGGAACGTATAGAAAAGGAGCAAGATCAGGAGGGGTATGAGACAGACTATCCAACGAGCAGGACGGCAGACGATGTACAGGCTGATCTTTACAGCGGGGATGTGGGATTATGAACTACTGGCAGCGGCGTCAGCATCAACTGAATCAACAATTGGAAAAGGATGAGGTCAGACTGAAAAAGCGGCTGTCATCCTTTTATGATACCGAATTTCGAAAACTGGACAAGCAGATCGCGGCATATTATAAGCAGTATGGCACGGATCATGTCATTGAATACCGGAGACTGCTGGAAGAACTTCCGCCAGAGGATAAACGTCTTTTGATAGAGCAGATGGATGTATTCGCGGAGAAATATCCACAGTATGCCCACCTGATGCCGGTGCGGGAATCGGTTTATAAACTGGATCGGCTGGAAGGTCTGCAATATTCTGTACGGATGCAGCAGCTGGAGATTGGGGCTGTTACACAAAAAGAGATTCGGGAGCATTTGGAAAGGCAGGCTCTCCGCGGAGGCAATGCAGCTGCCCAGGCAATGGGGTTCGGTGAGAATTTTTATTCCATGAATCCGGATATTGTAAAGCAGTTTGTTGGTGCGGCTTGGTCGAACGGGGAAAACTTTTCACAGAAGATCTGGAAGAATACGGAGAAGCTGGCGGGTTATTTGAATACGGATATTGCGCAGGGATTTGCACGGGGAGATTCTTATGAAAAGCTGGTAAGGAATCTCCGGCAAAGATTTGGAAAGGTTAGCCGGAAGGACGCTTACAGGCTGATCTATACGGAGGGAACTTATGTGATGGCGGAGGCCACCATGCAACCCTTCACAGAGGATTTTGAAGAGTATCGGCTGTCCACGGCGGCAGATGGAAAAGTGTGTGATCTCTGCCGGGAGCTTGCAAAAAAGAAGTTCCGAATCCAGGACAGACAGCCAGGCGCGAATTTCCCTCCGCTCCATCCCTGGTGCAGATGTACATTTACGATTGAGGTGGAAGATTGGGATAAGTGGATAGAGGACTATGAGAA
>KE159614.1:11048-25718 GCA_000403295.2 Lachnospiraceae bacterium M18-1
GAATTATTTTGCGTGGGTCAGGGATTTTACCATACCGACAACCAATAATTTAGCGGAACGGGCCCTCAGGGGCGTGAAAACAAAAATGAAGGTTGCCGGACAGTTTTCCTCATCACGAAGCGCAAACTATTACGCAAAAATCCGGAGCTGCATTGAAACATGCAGGAGGAATGGCATCAATGAAATAACTGCGTTGTATGATACTGATTTAGAATGAATTGAGTGGGATGTTGAACTTATGGAGGAGATTCCCTGCCTGAAAGCCAGGATTTTGCGCAAGCAGCTAAAGGACTCAACTTTCAAGCAGGGATGTCATGAACAATGATGAAAAGGCAAATGCCCCCGGCGTTTTGGCTCTCAAAACTGCCATAAAATAATTCTGCCGGACTCCTATATTTGCCGTATCAAATAAAATGCAGAATAACAAATATCTTCCGTCCAAGGCAGGAGGGTCTATTTGGTATGGGCAAATTTAAACTGTGAATAGTAACGGCATGGGAATGGTCAGGCCGAAAAAACTGCAGGAAGGTTGAAGGATGGCGGGGAAAATGCTATACTTGATAAAACAAACGATAAGGAAGAAGTAGATGTGCATATAGTAGGCAAGATTGATAAAAATATTTATAAATGCATAACAGAAGATATCGTGACGGATGAGGTTATTATAACGGATAACCAAATAGAGCATATAAAGATTAGGCATCCAAATGATTTTGAAAGGTTTTCTTCTTACTTTGGAGAGATTGTGAAAAATCCGGATTATATCGTTGAAACTAAAAAGCCTAAAACTGCCCTCATATTAAAAGAGATACAGTCTGAGAATGAAGTATTTAAAACTGTATTACGTTTAGTGACATCAGAAGATAACCCAGAGTATAAAAATTCCATTATTACTTTTATGAAGATTGATGAGAAAGAGTGGGATCGGTTATTAAGAAATAAAAAAATTCTTTACAAAAAGGAATAATTCCGGTATATTTAAAGTAAGATAGGAACGGAACTCTTTGAGGTGGAAGATTTCGTACGATCCACACGCCGTTGGTACTGACAGGGGAGACCCGAGAGATGCAGGAGAAGCGTACGCCTGCCAAAGAGTTCCCGTTCTTTTATCTTATAGAATTATGAATGATGAAATAAACCACCAGTCATTATGGCTGGTGGTTTTCTTATACCCATTTTTAGGAGGAGCGCATATGAGAAAATTACTTTTTTTCCATGCGCCCTGGTGCCCGCCATGCCGTTTCTATGAGAAGGAGTTTATCCTCCCGCTTATCCAGATGGCTGGTGCGGATAAGGTTCAGAAAATCAATGCACAGGAGGATCCGTTTACCGCTAACAAATACAGCATAGACAAATTACCTGCCGTAGTCCTTCTGGATGGAGAGCAGGTGAAAATGAACCGCACGGGGGCTATAGACATTAAAAAGATCGCTGAATTTTTGGAAGGGAGTGATGTGTTTTGATCGAGGTGGGCGTCCGGAAGGGTGGAATCATGATAAGTGGTCATGCAGGCTATGCTCCGGCAGGTTATGACATTGTCTGTGCTGGAGTAACAGCACTTACGCAGGGACTGGTCAGGTCAATGGAAGGACTGGCGGATGACCGAATAGAAACGGATATCGAGAGCGGTATGACATCGATCCAATATGGGGATTTATCAGAAAAAGGAAAACTTCTGATAGATTCCTTTTTTATTGGTATCTGTATGATCGCGGAAGAATTTCCGGATTATGTGCGGATTACATGACCAGGCGTGGAAGTCGTAAAACTCTACGGGATGAAAAAGGGCAGGCGTGGATCCCTGTAAAGCTACGGGAAACAGTGAAGCAAGGAACACTAAAAACGATGGAGGCAGAATATGAAGAACAGAGAATTTAGACTACTGCAGTTATTCGCGGAAGATCCGGCAGGCGGCCAGGACGGAGAGATACCAAAGGGCCAGGATGAAGGAAGTAAGGATCAGAAGAGAAAAGAAGATCCGGAGACGCCAGATCCAAAGCCCACTGCAAAATACTCAGATGAAGATTTTGACCGGATGTTCAACCAGAAGTTTGCAAAAATGATGGCGAAGCATGAAAAGGAGATGGCGGAAGCAACCCGGCTTGCGGAGATGAACGCCCAGGAGCGTGCGGAGCATGAAAACAAGAAGCTCCAGGAGCAGGTACAGGAGCTGATGCGTAAGGAAGCCATTGCGGAAATGTCAAAATCTGCCAGGGCAATGCTCCGGGAGAAGAATATCAGCATCGGCGATAATCTGCTGGGCGTTCTGATCTCCGAGGATGCGGATCAGACAAAAAAATCTGTGGAAGAGTTTATCAGCCTTTTCCAGGAGGCGGTTAACAAGGCTGTTAAGGACGCGCTCAAAGGGGAGCCTCCCAAAGCAGGCGGGGCGTCAAAACTTACGAAAGAGCAGATCCTTGCAGTGAAGGACCGGACGGAACGTCAGAGGTTGATCCAGGAAAATATGCATTTATTCAGATGATGGAGGTATGAACGTATGAAGAACAAAGAATTTATGATGCTGCAGTTATTTGCAGAGGGAGATTCCAGTACCACGCCTGCGGAACCGGCGGCAGGAACGACCACAACGGCAGATATGGCGCCGGCGATTTCTGTTGATTTTACCAGCAGGATTTCAAAAAATATTGTGGAGCTTCAGAAACTTCTTGGCATTACGGACTTGATCCCGATGTCTGCAGGTACAGACATTAAGATCTATAAGTGGACTGTTGACGAACTGGCTGACCAAGTAGGCGAAGGCAAGACGATCGGTCTTACGGAGGTAAGACGGACACTTGCCAATACAATTTCACTTGCCCTGGATAAGTACCGCAGAAATACCACTGCAGAGGCAATCCAGAAGGTGGGGAGGAATATTGCAATCAACCAGAGTGATGAGAAGCTGGTAGGAAAGGTACAGAAAGAGACTAAAAAGTCCTTATATGTGGCTCTGAAAAAGGGCTCCGGAACGGTGTCTGGCACCACCCTGCAGGCTGTTTTAGCCAACCTGTGGGCGAAACTACAGGAATACTATGAGGATGAGGATGTAACCCCTGTATATTTTATCAACCAGCAGGATGTAGCTGACTACCTGGGGACTGCCCAGATTACGATGCAGACAGCGTTTGGGTTTACCTATATCGAAAATTTCCTTGGATTGGGGACTGCGATCATCTCTCCCCAGGTGACGGCGAAAAATCCGATCGCTACGGCCAAGGAAAATATGCGTGGGGCATATGTGCCGATGTCCGGTGATGTGGCGCAGACATTTGCGCTGATGGCTGATTCTACTGGGCTGGTCGGAATGACTCATTCTATCAATTCCAGGGATGCAAGCGTGGACACCCTTCTGATGTCCTGCGTGAAATTTTTCCCCGAGTTTGAGGACGGTGTATTTATCGGTACGATCGGAAACGGCACAGGTGCATAGGAGGAGAATGATGTACAGAGTGGTTAAATTTTTTACGGATCTGCAGGATGGAGACCACCCTTATCACGTTGGAGAAGCCTTTCCGCGTGATGGGGTGGAAGTTACGGAGGAACGTATCAAAGAGCTTTCCGGCCGGGAGAACAGGCAGGGCGTTCCATTAATCGAATATGCAGGAGAACAGGATTCAGAGCAGGAAACAGAAAGCCCGGTAGATGAATGCGAAAATGGTGCTGATGAGAGTGGAGACAGTACGGAGAGCACTGAGCCGGAAAAGAAACCGGTGGAGAAAAAATCTTCCAAAAATGGCAGAAAAAAAGTATCTGAGAAAGAGTGAGGTACAGTTTATGGAAATGCTGGAAAGAGTGAAAAACAGGATTCCGGACGCAATGCTAAAGGATGAAGTTCTGGAGGATTATATCAGTACCATATCCGACAGGCTCTGCCTGCGGCTGGGTGTCGGGGCTCTGCCGAATCTGTTTGAGTCAATCTGCGTAGATGCTGTGGTGAAAATGTACCGCCGTACCTATTATGAAGGGATTTCAAATGAAGGGGCGGCAAATATCAGTACCACCTTTGTAGATGATGTACTTGCCGAATATGCGCAGGAGATCGGAGACTGGAAAACACAGCAGGCAAATACCGGAGGTTCAGACAAGGTGGTGAGGTTTCTGTGATCTGGAATACATGCAGACTTCTGGCAAAAAAGCAGACCGGGGAGGACGAACTTCATAACCCACAGTATGACTATGAGGTAGTAAGAGAGACTGTGGCTCGTGGCACACCCTGGACGGATGAGCAGATCGCTCTGGAAGGCCGGGAGGTGACGCGGAATGAACAGCGGTTTCTGATCCCGATTTCTTTTTCTATGTTCCCGAAGTGCCAGAAAGCAGAAATTGACGGCTGCATACAGGAAATTACGAAGATCCTTGACCTGAGCCCAAGGCATACAGCGATTCAGGTGAGGATTTATAAGGGATGATGAAATGGGCCTGGTAAAAATAGAATTAAACAAAGTCGATATAGACCGCCTGGCAAGAGCGCTTCAATCCATGAATGAAGTACGTTTTAACGCGGTCGTCAAGAAGAATGTCACGGAATTACTCAATGCCGCGAGAAACGGCGGAACACCGATTGACACAGGGGAACTGCGGAAATCTTCTGGTACCTATGGGGATGAAATGGGCTATTCTGCAGACTATGCGCCACATGTAGAATACGGGCATCGTACAATTGACGGGGGCTGGGTTTCCGGTCAGCGATTCCTGAAAGCAAATGTAGATTCGCAGGCATTTATCTATTACCAGGATTTAAGGAATGCAATCAAGAAAGGATAGGATATGTATAAGCAGTTAGGCTTGGTGGATCTGATATCTGCCATACAGAAGAAAGTGCAGGATAATACAGGGGCGAAGTGCTATGATTCCGTACCGGATAACGCACCGAGTCCTTTTTATTTTGCGGAGGTCATCGGGAAGCGGCCGGCACATTCAAAGACCATGTGGAGAGATATTTTTACGGTCTGGATCCATGCTATTGCGGAACCTGGTGGGTCTTCCGTACAGATATATGAACTGATACAGAACCTGGAGGAAGCCTTATCGGAGGATATTGAGCTTCCGGAAGGATTCGATCTGATCATGCAGACCAACAATGGAGTCCAGACGATCAAAACAGACGAGACAAATGAAAAGCATGCAGTTCTGGCTTATGAATTTATGATCTGTTATGGATTCAAATGTAAAATTTAAGGAGGAGATGATGTTATGAGATTCAATGGATTTTTATTACAGCTTTTTGCGGATAACGCATTTGACGGCGGCGCTTACTGCGATTTTTCAAGTTCTGCGGCGAAAGCACTGGCTGGGAAGGACATCCTGCTTGCTGTCTATAATACGGATGGGAGTAAGCTGATCGCGATTGGGGGACAGAAGGGGCTGACGATCAACCGTTCCGCAGATTCTATCGAGATCACCAGCAAGGATACGGCTGGCGGCTGGAAATCAAAGATTGCGGGTATGAAGGAGTGGAGCATTGATAATGACGGCCTTTACGTTCCCGGGGATGAGGCGCACAGCATTTTGTCAGAATCATTTGAAAATTCGGAACCTGTATGCATCAAGGTGATCGATGGAAAACGGAAAAGGGGGATGTTTGGCGGCCTTGCGGTCATCACAGACTATCCCCTGGAAGCTCCCTATGATGATGCCATGACGTACAGTCTGTCCCTGGAAGGCATGGGGGCGCTCTTGGATCTCCTTACGAATAAACCTGCGTTAGATACTCTGCCGGGGAATGCTGTGCTGGATGTGTTGACGGTAGTTTCTGTTGCCGGGAGCTCATCAGGAAATACTGCGGTATATGTGAATCCGGCCAAGGAAGCCGGAAACACTTATCGGTATTTAAAGGGACCATCTGCTGTATACCCGTCTTATAACGATGACTGTACCAATATGGATACCTGGGACGGAGAAGCAGATCTGGCAGCGGTGTCAGGAGAACGGCTTCTGATCGTGGAGTGTACTTCGGAGGGAAAGGCGAGAAAAGCCGGTATTGCAACAGTGACAATTCAGGAATAGGAGGCAGGGATCATTTATGATTACTTATGACGGAAAGAATTACGTTTTGAAATACAACATGAAACGGATTGAAATGATTGAGGGCGTAACAAATATGCCAACACTGGCAGACTTACAGCGTACACGCGGGATGCTCTGTCTGGCATCTCTGAAAGCCTATGTCGCATACGGGATCAAAGAGGATGGATCGGATGTTTTCCTGAATCCCAGAAAGGGAATGGAAATTGCAGAGAGCCTGATCGAAACCAATGGCTACACGGATGTGTGTGCGATTGTTCTGGAGGCATTGGAAAGGGACTGCCCTTTTTTCTTCCCAGAAGACTGATCGAGTTTGAATATTTCAGCAACGATGAAGCGGATCAGGAGTATATGGAAATAGCGGAGCCGTATCAAAAGGATATCGACTTCGCTTTTTTTGTTGTTAATTTCGGATATTCCAGATCTGAATATGACGCGCTTACGCCGAGAGAAATTGCGTTCATCCGGAAAGCCTGGGAAAGCAAAATGGTGGCAGACAGCTATAACATGTACAATGCCGCTTTTACAGCCTATTTTAACGCGAATCGGCCGAAAAGAAGGAAAGCATTGAAGCTGTGGAGCAAAAAGAAAGTGAAAAAAGCGGATATGGAAGTAATCCGTGACAACCTGAAGATCATTCGGGATGTAGAAAAAACGGAAGGAACCGGATGGGTGGATGCAATCTACAAAGCGAATCACCTTCCACCGATAAGGAGGTCTTAAAAAATGGCTGATTATACATTGAGCGCAAAGATCACAGGCGATTCCACCGGCTTTGAGAAAGCATTTTCGACAGCCCAGAAGACTCTGGATTCCTTCCAGAGCAAAGTCCAGAACATCACAAAGAAGCTGGATCGTGTGGGAAGTACATTTACTGACGTAGGGGATAAACTTACTTCACGTATTACAAAGCCGGCTGTTACGGCCACAAGCGCACTGGTCGGATTGACACTGGTAAAAGGATTTAACCGGCTGACCGGCATTGATGACGCGAAAGCGAAGCTGAAAGGTCTCGGGCATGACGCGGAAAGCGTTACGGAAATCATGAACTCCGCTATGGAATCGGTAAAGGGTACTTCTTATGGAATGGATGCAGCTGCCACAACGGCAGCAAGTGCAGTAGCAGCTGGGATTCAGCCGGGGAAGGAACTGACCAGGTATCTGTCCCTGACAGCGGATGCGGCTGCGATCGCCGGGGCGTCTATGGCGGATATGGGATCCATCATAAATAAGATCCAAACCTCACAGATTGCGTATACAGATGACTTGAACCAGCTGGCAGACAGAGGGCTCCCCATATATCAGTGGCTGGCGGAAGCAGCAGGAATCACAGCGGCAGAAGTGAAAGAAATGGCATCCGAAGGGCAGATTTCTTCCCAGATGTTTCTGGATGCCATAGAGAAGAATATCGGCGGCGCGGCGAAAATCATGGGGGAATCTTCATTTACCGCAGCTATCTCAAATATCGGGGCGTCGATTTCAAGAATCGGGGCGAATTTTCTGGATGCCGGGGGGAAAGGGGGAGGTTTCTTTTCCACGCTGAAACCAATGCTTGCGGACTTCAACAATTCGCTGGGTATCCTGGAAGAGAAAGCCGCGGATCTGGGCGTCAGGTTTGGGGAAGCATTTTCAAAGGTGATATACGGGATACAGGGGCTGAAAGCCAGATTTGACAGCCTGTCGCCGTCTATGCAGGGACTGATCATAAAAGGGGCGGGGATAGGTACTGCTGTAGCTGTCGGATTGGGGCCGGCATTAAAGATTGCGGGAAAGCTGATCACAGGATTCAGCTCCGTGCTGGGTGTATTTTCAATGATTGCCTCACCTGTGGGAATTGCCCTTACAGCGATCACTGCGCTTGCTTCGGGGTTTGCATATCTCATGAAAACAAATGAGAGCTTCCGGACAGGCATTACTGCGGCTTGGGATGCAGTAAGCGGAAAGATTCAATCCGCGCTGTCTGGCCTGATGCCGGCACTGTCCGGTGTGTTTGAAGGGATTAGGACAAAATTTCAGGATATGCTCAGTGCGTTATCCAATGCGGATTTCAGCGGTGTGTTTGCAGGAATACAAGGTTTTGCGGAGAACGTGAAGTCCTTTGTGTTCGGTATTGATTTTAGTGGTGTTGTGGAGAAAGTGCAAGGAACGGCGGAAAAGATTCGGGAGTTTGCATCTGGAATCGATTTTTCGGGAGCCATAGAGAAAATAAAATCACTCATCCCGACGTTTGAAGAGATATCCTCAGCAGTAAGTCTGGTAATAAGCATGATATCCGAAAAAGTGCAAACTCTGTATACGTTTTTCCAAACTGTATTCTCAGGGTTAAATATTCCGGTCGCAGCATTTATAACGGGCTTTACGGCCATATTAATCAATGGGAGCGGTCCACTGGGGACATTTGCTTCAAAGATTTTAGCCGTTGGAACAAGCCTTACAAAAGATATATGTTCCGTTGTTCCCAAGGTACTTCCTGCGTTGACAAATTTATTTACGCAGTTTCAAACCGGAGGCGGAGTGATCGGACTATTGAAAGGCGGCCTGTCTGGTCTCGGTTCTGCATTTGCGGGGCTTTTTAGTCCGGTATCACTTATAGTGGGAGCAATTGCATTGCTGGCTGCGGGGTTCGCCACCCTAATGGCTACAAATGAAAGTTTTAGAAATACGGTGATAAGTCTCGGTCAAAATATACTTGCAGCCCTAATACCAGCCTTTCAGATGATTAGCCAGACTGTCAGTCAGATAATAGCGACTGTACTGCCTGTACTAATCAGTTTATTCAACCAGATTCTTCCGATTATCGGTCAGATTGTGATTGTGATCATGCAGGTTGCGGCAGCACTCGCGCCGATGATAACCCAGCTTGTTAGTACACTGTTACCAGTCATCACAAATATAATCACCGTGCTGAGCAACGTGGCATCTGCAGTGATGCCAGCGATCATAGCGATATTGAATGTGGTTATGAGTGTGATCCAGACGCTGACTCCGATTATCATGGATATACTTTCTGTGGTGATTTCCGTGGTATCCGGAATCATTTCGGCAGTGAATCCGGTCATCTCTTTTATTGGTTCGGTAATATCCGCAATCATGGCGGTGATCTCTCCGATAGTGACGTTTATAGCTGATATCATAGCGACAGTCATACAAGTGATCGGAACAATAATCGGAACGGTGACAGGGATTTTCAGTACGGTGTTCAGCATTATATCCGGTGTATTCAGCAATATTTCCAACTTTATATCAACGGTAATAAATGCTGTCAGTACAGTGATCTCAACGCTTACAGGGGTCGTGGGCGGTGTGTTCAATAGCATCTACTCCGTAGTTTCATCGGTTATGGGAAATGTACGGAGCTTCATTACAGGTGTATTTAACGGTATAAAGTCCGCATGGAATGGGTTGACTTCATTTGTAAGCGGAGTGTTCTCCGGGATTGCATCGGCGGTCAATCAGCTGGTCAGCCAGGTGAAGGGCTTTGTGAATGGCGTAATCAGCGGGATCAATGCAGCAGTCGGACTGATCAATATGATCCCGGGTGTATCCATTGGATATATTCCGTACCTGGCAAGGGGAACCGATGACTGGCAGGGAGGTTTTGCCCGGATGAACGAAGGCGGGCGGGGTGAGCTGACCTACCTTCCGAACGGGGCCCAGGTGATTCCTCATGATATATCTGTAAAATATGCAAAGGAATCAGCGCGTATCAATCATAATTCCGCAGACGGGGCTGTGATTGATTATGACCGGCTTATAAACGGAATTGCAGCAGCAATGAGCGGGATCAAAGTAGAAAGCAGCATGAATGTCGGCGGAAGGACTCTGGCAAAGGTCATTGCACCTTTGATCAATGACAGAATGGGAGTGCTGAATACAAGAGCAGAAATGGGGTGATGGAAATAAAAGAATACATGTCACAGGCAGGGATCAGTATTGGGGATAAGCATACGTTCCGAGATTGGGGATTGCTTCTCATTTCTATATCCATTTCCTCACCAGAAGCCAAGACAAAGGTGATTGAAGTGCTGGGAGGAGATGGACACATTGATCTGACCGAGGCATTTGGTCCGGTCAGATATAAGAACCGCATACTTGTATTCAGCTTTATCCTTCTTGACCGGCGGCCTGAGATATGGCATGGAATCAGCTCCCGGCTGAAAAATTACTGCCATGGCAAGAAAATGAAGGTGACTTTGGATTCTGATTCGGGTTATTACTGGGAAGGAAGGCTCTCTGTTGAAAGCGTAAAAGAGGACCAGGTATACAGTTCTATAGAAATAACACTGGATGCATTTCCTTATAAATATGAACAGTCAGATTCCCAGGAACCGTGGAAATGGGACTCATTTAGTTTTGTTTCCGGTGTGATCCGGTACATTGGAGAAGTAGAGATAACGGCAGATGAAAACAGGATCAGCATCCCAAAAGGGAACATGCGGTCCGTTCCGAGGTTTTTTGTATCACAAAACAGTCCGGATTTCAGCGTGGATTATCAGGGGCAGAGTTTTCGCTTAAAGGCAGGATGGAATCGATTTCCACAGATTTCTGTAGGTGGTGCGGAGGACGTGATTTTATATTTTTCAGGAACCGGAAAAGTGAAAGTAGAATACAGGGGAGGGAGTCTCTAATGTACACGGTATATGTTGACGGAAGGATCCTGGATTATCCGGGAGATGAGATAAACTGCATACAGGATTCGGAATTGAAGCTGCCGTTAAATGATGCGGGTTCCTTGGAATTTGATATTACGGACAAAAATCCAGAGTATGGGCAGCTTGAAAATCGGATATCCATGCTTCAGGTGATGAAAGATGATAAAGAGATCTTTTGTGGGGAAGTACGCCAGATTGCTAAAGAATCTTACAATGTAAAAAATGTATTTGTGATTGGTGAGCTTGCTTTCCTCCATGACAGCATTCAGCCCCAGGCGGAATACCACGGCCTGACTACCCGCCAGATGCTGGAGACCTGGCTGAACGAGCATAACAGCCAGGTGGAGGAGCGGAAACACTTCCATGTGGGAATTGTAACAATCCATGATACCAACGACAGCCTGTACCGGTACACGAACCGGGAGACTACCCTGGATGCCATCCGGGAGAAGCTGGTAGACAGGCTGGGCGGCTACCTCCGAATCCGGAAGGTGGACGGCGTGCGGTATCTTGACTGGATCACCCTGCCGGAATACGGAAAATACTGTGAGCAGCCTATCGAGTTCGGCACGAATCTGCTGGATTATGCGGAGAACTGCAGCGCGGAGGATCTGGCAACGGCGGTGATCCCGCTGGGAGCCAGGCTGGAAGAGAGTCCCATTGAGGGACTGGAGGCGTATACGGATATCACATCGGTCAACGGCGGCGTGGATTACCTGTATATCCCGGAAGCTGTGGAGCGTTACGGCTGGGTAAGAAAGGTAGTCACCTGGGACGATGTGACGATCCCGGCCAACCTGAAAAAGAAGGGGGAGGAGTGGCTCAAAGATAACCAGTATGAGAGCCTGGTGCTGGAGCTCACTGCCCTGGATCTGTCTGATCTGGACAGCGACTATGAAGCGTTCGCCCTGGGAGATACGGTCCATGCATCGGCCTGGCCCTACGGGATGGACAGGACCTTCCCGGTACAGGAGATGACCATATACCTGCAGGAGCCGGACCGGAACCGGCTGACACTTGGCACTACCATCCGGAAGAATTATACATCCCAGATGAAGGATTCCAACAAAAAGGTCAGTACCGAACTGGACAACGTCCGCCAGACCACGAGCTGGATGCAGTCCGCCATCGACAACGCCACGGCCATGATGACCGGCTCCAAGGGCGGCTATAAGATATCGGAATACGATGAGGACGGCCGCTGGCTCCGGGACCTGTACATGAATGCACCGAATAAAGAGGATGCTTCCAAGGTGATGCAGATCAACATGAACGGCATCGGCTTTTCCAGGACAGGCTTCGAAGGGCCGTATCTCAACGCCTGGACGATAGACGGCGTATTCGTGGGGGAATTTATCAAGGCCAATACCGTGACGGCAGAGAAGCTGTCCGTGGAGTACCGGGAATCCGTGAATGAGGAGATCGTCTCCAAATTCAACGTGGCGAAAGACCTGATCTCCGCCGAGGTGACCCGGGCACAGGGAGTGGAGGTGGAGCTGGCCGCGTCCCTGAAAGTGACGTCTGAGCTGGTGGAAACGAAGGTATCAAAGGGAGATTTCGGCTCTTATGTGCAGCAGTATTATGACAAGGTGATCTACGGGTTCAACCACAGCAGCAGATATGTGCAGATCAATCCCGGGGAGATCGCCATCTACGACAACGGCGTGGAGGACAGTAAGCTGCGGTCTTCTTTTGACCAGAATGGGAACCATTTCTACAGGGACGGGTACTACATCGGGAAGATCGGGACAAACTTCCAGACAAATGACAGGTCGAAAAGGGGGCTCGTATTTGACCTGGAGAGTCAGGCGGCCTATATGACTTGGGCGGCGAAGAAATCTGCATCCAGCAGTGGATATACCATGGTTTTTACCTATACGCTGGATGCCATGGATGATTACTCAAGCGATACGCTGCATGCAGGGTGTGACCTGGACATGCACAACCGATGGATCCGGAACGCGAAGATCAGCGGATCCGGGATCCAGTATGAGGATGCAGGGATCAGTGCCACGATCGATTTTGTACAGGTACTGGAGATGAACCCGGACGGGACGGCGTCTCGGTGGGGAGACAGCGGAAGGATGCAGTTCAAAAACGGAAGGCTGGTCGATCTGAATTATTATGCATAGACCGAGAGGAAGGAAATGATGGAAAATAGGGATAAAGATATCGTAAATGAAGATGTGGTCCTGATGGCGGAAGAAGGGGATCCGATGGAACAGACCGAAAAGAATGGGAATATCCTGAAGGACGTAAAAGAGCAATCAGGCCGGGAAAGAAATACGGAACTGCTCATCAGTATCGACAGGAAGCTGGATCTGCTTCTTGCGGCGCGGGATATGGGGGAAACAGTCTAGGAAGGAGTCTTATATGATCGAAGGGAAAAAAGAAAAGAAACCTGTAAAACCAGTGACAGTAAAGATTGATGATTTTCGGAGGGACCTGAATCAGGTGGTGGCCGATTCCGGGCTGCCAGCTTTTTTGCTGGAGATGATACTGGGGGAGATGCTCTCCGCTATGAGCAGGGTCGCTGAACAGGAACGTAAGCAGGACAGGGAGTCCTGGGAGAAGGCCTGCAAGGGAAAGGTCCTTTCAGATAGAAGAGAGCAGGGACAGGCATGTAAGGACGGTGAAAAAGATGGCTGACATCAGTAAAGAGATACAGGATTTTCAGGAAGCGGTCTATGGGGAAGAGGTCAGGGGGAGCCTGATCTCTCTGGCCGAAAAGGTGAACACAGAATCGACTGCTGCAAAAGAGGCGGCAGTCAACATGGCAGGAATTGCGGCAGAAGCGGTGGCCGGGGCAGATGAAGCAGTCGAAAGGGCTGATGCCGCGGTCAGCAGCGCACAGGAAGCAGCAAAGGATATTCAGGACGCCGCAGACAGGGGAGATTTTTCTGCTACAGTCTCCGTGGATGAAGTGGTCACGGCGCAGCCCGGGGAGCCAGCTTCTGTGGAGAATGTAGGGACAGAGAAGGATGCCAGGTTCCGGTTCAAGATCCCGAAAGGAGAGAAGGGGGAAAAAGGGAAGGACGGGACCTCGATCAACATCACCGGAAAAGCGGATTCCGTGGAGAAACTGCCTGCCGAGGGGGAGCCCAATGCGGCCTACATCATAGGAGAAAATGTCTATGTGTGGGACGGGACACAGTGGAAGGATATGGGAAAGCTGCAGGGGCCTCCAGGAGAGTCGGCCACGATACAGATCGGGCAGGTCACAGACGGGGAGACGGCATCGGTGGAGAACGTGGGAACGCCGAGCCAGGCAGTCCTTAACTTCATCCTGCCAAAAGGAAAAGACGGCAGATCTGTAGGGCTGGGGGAGCCGGAGATAACAGTGGACGCAGGAATCGGAGAACCTTATGCCGAGATCTCCATCAGCGGCCCGGATGATGCAAGGGTGATCAGTTTTAAATTCCATAACCTGAAAGGGGAGCCGGGGACGAAGGGCGCCATCGATGAGAATGCATCCGTTTCATATACGCCTGCCGAAGAACGGGCAAACATCCAAAGCGGTGAGACGCTGGCGGTCATCCTGGGAAAGCTGGAGAAGATCGTAACAGACCTGAAAGAGGTTGCATTTTCCGGGGATTACAAAGACCTGACAGGAGCGCCGAAGGATGTGGGAGACCTGACCAATGAGGCGGGATATGTGACGACAGATACCTGGAAGGCGAATACAGCAGAGAGTGAAGGCTATGTAGCTTCCGGGTCAGGCCAGGCAGATAAGGTATGGGGGACGGACGCGGAAGGGAATCCGGGCTGGAAGGACCGGGTGAAGGCGGAGGATCTTGAAAACGATTTTGTCAGCAAATCAGGTGATGCAATGACAGGAGCCCTGGAAGTCCCCACCCTGGTGCTTGGATCAGAACCATCTGACAAGACCGGGGCCATGTGGATCGGATAAAGGAGGAAGAGGACTATGTTTGATATTGATTACATCATTCCCTGTTATGGGAGACCGGAGATCATACGGCCGGGACTGCGGGCC
>KE159615.1:0-1652 GCA_000403295.2 Lachnospiraceae bacterium M18-1
GAAAGGTGCGGGGAAATCATAATCGGGGAATACGATTTTGTCAGGACAAGACGCGGGACAGAGATGTATTTTCACAAAGGGATGAAATGCAGGAGGAGAAAACCATGTTAGTTGAGAAAACAATGGAGGAGACAATCAAGGCGTTCCTGAATGGCAATAAAAAAACAATGATAGCCGTGAGGATGGAGGACGGCAGTATGTGGTTCGTACATCTCACATCCCTGCTTCCGGCGGATGGGGTGTATTTTATAAACGTGGAGCCGGAATCGGGAGAGGACTATGAGGAGAAGGTTCTGCGCAATGGCCAGGGGGGGGATCCCCCTCCAGCAGATCAGGCTCCTGGTAAAGGCAGGGGAACGAAAAAAAGAGGGGGATCAGAAGGTGAAGCCCAAGAAAAAGACGGCCGGGGATATCATTGAGCCCTATGTGAGGCAGGGGCTTTCCAATTCGGAGATCGCAAAGAAGACGGGGATAAAATACAGCACGGTCCAGATGGCCGCTAAGAAGATCCGGGAGCGGCTGGCGGAAACAAAGGGGAAGAACGCTGACCGCCATTTGTGCAGGACCTGTAAATACAGAGCAGCCACTTACAATCAAAAAAAATTCCGGGATCAAATGCGAATACGTTTTAAAATCCAGAACGAAGCGTACCCGGGGATGTGATGTGGAAGACTGCGATAAGTACGAGAAGGGCGCGCCAGTCAGGGTGAAGGAGGAACCATGAGTTCAGGAGCGATGTATTTGGATGATTTAGACCGATTAACCACGAAAATGATGGAGTATGTCTGTGACCATCTTTGCAGATATCCGGAAATGGAGCCGGATGAGGAATCCCTGGAAGAACTTTGTAGCGGATGCAAGATGAGAAGGTTTATCTGCAGCATATTGAATCAGGGGAACACCAAAATAAACGAAACGGAGAAAAAATCATGAACAGGAATAAAAAGGGCGTCATGCCGGAGATCACCAGGGAAGTATACAAGAATGTCAAGAAATATGACCGCCAGCAGTTTGCCGGGTTCTGCACGGATCTGTACAAGTACGGATACGAGGACGGCAGGGAGAGCGTTCCGGGAGTAGAACTGAAAGAGGTTATGGCGGCGGTTGCGAATGCAAGGGGAGTCGGAAAGAGGACATTGGACAATATTAGGGATCGTGTGGAGCAGCTATTCAGGAAGGAAGGGGCGAATGAGTAAGTCAGCATTGATAATAGATACGCCGGCAGACTGCAGGGACTGTATGATCAGGGATTTAACTGACCGCTGCCAGGCTACCGGAAAAAATGTGGACGAATACCGGGAATGCAAATGCAGGCCGGAGTGGTGTCCTCTGGAGGAGGTAAAAGAGAGCAGTGTTGAACGTTGCATCTCACATTTGGAGAGGCATGGATATATCGCCTTTGAATTTAATAGAGTCAGGAAAAAGGATGTGCAAAAGGCTGCGAAATGTTCCTGCTCTGTATGTCTGGTTCAGTAGGAAGGATTTAGAAGAATGAGATCAGTGCTAAATTATCCAGGAAGCAAGAAGCGGATCGCTTCCTGGATCATCAAACACATGCCGCCACACCACAGTTACCTGGAGCCATACTTCGGATGCGGAGCGGTGCTGTTTGCAAAGGAGCCGTCTCCGATTGAGACGGTAAACGACCTGGA
>KE159615.1:2412-21137 GCA_000403295.2 Lachnospiraceae bacterium M18-1
ATTGGATCTTCCTTCTGTTTTTCGTTATTTTGTATTTTTAGGAAAAGCATGAAGGTATTCGTAAGTAAGGAGCTGTGAATAAATACAAGGGGAGTGGTTGCATTGGACAAGAAGATACTTGCTGATTACATAGACGCTATGGAGCTGATAAAAGAAACTGAGGAGGATATTAAGAGATTACGGAAGAGGCGTAAAACAATCATTCAGACAAACGTAAAAGGTAGTAATCCGAATTTCCCTTATCAGGAGCAGCATTTTCGACTTGCAGGTACCACTTTCTCGTATCAGGATGACAAGAACTTACGCCTGGAAGAAAAATTTCTGGAACAGCGCAAGGAGAATGCGGAGAAGATCAAGCGGCGGGTGGAGGAATGGCTTTTGACGGTTCCGATCCGGATGCAGCGGATTATCAAGTATAAAATATTTGAGGAGATGACCTGGGAGCAGGCGGCAGCGAAGATCGGGAGAAAAGCAACGGGGGACGGAATAAGGAAAGAATTTGAAAGATTTATGGAAAAAATTTAAAGTTTGTCCGTTTTGTCCGGACTGTCCGGTTTTCGTATGCTATAGTATATGCTGAGATTGGTGGCTGGATGGTCATTCAACTCAAACCTTCACACACATTCGAGAGGCGTTCTGCACAAAGATGTAGGGCGCTTTTTGTATTTGAAATATTTACGGAACTGAGAGGTGGTGACGTGAGCGATGTAAAAGACCAGATTAAAAATGATTACCTATCCGGCATTATGCCGAAGGAATTGGCGGAAAAATATAATGTCAGTCTGAATACAATTAAGTCCTGGATCAAGCGTTATGGCTGGTCCGGTTTGAAGAATAAGCGGGGCGCACCTTCTGAACCGGAGGGTGCACCCTCTGACGTTCAGGGTGCACCCCGTAAAAAGAAACGCGGCGGTCAGCCCGGGAATAAAAATGCAGTCGGCCACGGAGCGCCGGCAGGAAATAAGAATGCAGAAAAGTTCGGTTTCTTCTCGAAGTACCTTCCGGAAGAAACCATTTCCATTATGCGGGAAATGCCAACGGCCCCGCTGGATATCCTCTGGCACGAGATTCAGATTGCCTACGCTGCTATTATCCGGGCACAACAGATCATGTATGTTAAAAACAGGGAGGACAAGACCATTGAAAAGGTGGAAGCAAAGGACGGCGTTTCTGTTACCGGGGAAAAATGGGAGGTTCAGCAGGCATGGGATAAGCACTCTAATTTCCTGCAGGCCCAGGCGAAGGCCCAGAAGGAGCTCCGGGGACTGATCAAGCAGTATGACGAATTGCTGAATAAAAACTGGGGGCTTGCAACAGAGGAGCAGAAAGCCAGAATCAGCCAGATTAAGGCAAATACAGACAGGCTCCGGAAAGACTTTTCAGAAGAGGATGACGGAGGGGTTGAAATTATAAATGACGCAGCGGAAGAAAAAGCAAGTCAGAATATCGGAGATCATTATCCCGAAGTACCAGGGGATATTCAACAACAAGACCTATAAGCATATCATCCTGACTTCCGGGCGTGCCGGTACCAAGTCCAGTTATGCGGCGATCCGGGCAAATTACCAGATTGTATCTGACGGGCATGGTTCTGTGGTTGTACTCAGAAAGCACCACAACAAGCTCCGGAAGACCGTGTATAAGGAGATCCTCCGCGGGATCAATCGGCTGAAAATACCGAAAAGCAAGTTCAAGATCACAAAATCGCCGATGGAGATCACATATAAGAAATATGGTACTACGATTTACTTTGCGGGTTCCGATGGGATTGATGATACGAAGGGGATCATTGACGAGGATAAGCCGATCAAGCTGGTCATCTTGGACGAGCTGACAGAGTTCTTCGATGATGGGGAAGGTGAGGATGAGCTGACCAACATCGAAGCAACGTTTGTCCGGGGAAACAGCAGTGGGTTCCAGATGATCTATCTGTATAATCCGCCCAAGAATCCGAATGCACCGATCAACCAGTGGTGCAAGAAGATGGAGAAGCGGAAAGACTGCATCCATATCCATACAGATTATCGGGATGTGCCTGTAAGCTGGCTCGGACAGGATCTGATCGGGACGGCGGAGGAAATGAAAATCGTAGACCTGAAAATGTATCGCTGGGTATGGCTGGGCGAAGCCGTAGGGATTGATGATGCAATCTATTATATGTTCAGTCAAAGCCATATCAGGGAGCCCGAAAACGGGCAAAAATTTTCTGTTATTGCGATCGGCGGTGATTACGGCCAGCAGAACGCAACTACATTCCAAGCGGCTGGTCTGGATATGGCTGGAAGAAAGCTGAGAGGTCTGGGAGAATATTACCACAGCGGCCGGGAAAGCGGACATCAGAAGAGCCCTTCTATATACGCCCGGGATTTTGTCAGTTTCGTTATGGAGCTGGGAGAAAAATATGGATCACCGATCGTTAAATTCTATTTATACATGGACCCTTCCGCAAAAGGCTTGCAGGAAGAGATCAAGAGAGCCTGCAGGCTTGCCGGTGTTCCGGTACTGATCCGTGATGCTGAAAATGATGTGAAGCTGGGGATCAGCAGGACGCAGAAAGCCTTGACCTTCCATGTGATGAGCATATCTCCAAAGCAGGAAAGGGCAATTGATGAGTTTGGGACGTATGAATATGATAAGGATTCTATAGAAAAGGGCAAGGAAGAACCTATTAAAACCGGGGATCATTGTATGGATGCCATACGATACCTGGTCATGGGGGAGTGGTCAAAGATCAAGCACTGGCTTCCGGTGAAGGAAGACTAAAGGGGTGAAGGGCGATGGATATTTTTAGTTATTTTAGAAACAAAGGGATTGATACCTTAGATCCTGCATTTTATAAGCAGATCCGGATATGGCGCAGCTGGTATGATTCCAAAGTCAGAAAATTTCATAGATATAAAGTGTACAGGGGGAACGGTGCATCCGTGAACTGCGACCGGTATACGCTTGGGATGGCGAAAAAGGTCTGTGAAGATATGGCCGACTTGCTTCTCAATGAACGGGTGACGATAACAATTGCGGATGAGACAACAGACACATTTGTAAAGCAGGTTCTGACAGAAAACACATGGGAAGAACTGGGAAATGAGTACCAGGAATGGAAGTCCGCTCTTGGGACGGCTGCATACGTGGTATATATCAAGGATGCGATCCTGGATCAATCTGGACGTATGACGGACGGAAGCGTGGGAATCAACTATGTGGATGCTTCTAATATTTATCCGACCTCCTGGCAGAATAAGGTGATTACGGAGTGCATTTTTACATTCTGTAAAACGCACCACCGAAAAAAGTATGTCCACATACAATACCATCGTCTGGAAGATATTTCTGACGGGAACCGGAAACAGTATGTGATTGAAAACACAGTTGTGGAAAATACCAAAGGAGCAGGGAAGGAATTGACACCTCAGGAATGGGAAGCAATTCCGACTTTCAGCGGGCTGGCTGAGCGGATTGAGACGGGTTCTGATCAGCCGCTTTTTATAATTGACCGTTTGAACATGGTAAATAATGCGGATACAGATCCTACAAACCCGATGGGGGTGGCTTTGTTCGCAAACGCGATCGATGTGATCAAGAAGCTGGATCTGGAATATGATAGCTATGCGAATGAGTTTTCTTTAGGACGCAAACGTATATTTGTTGCGCCAGAGTTACTGACTACGCAGCTCGGGGATGCTGTCTTCGATCCGGACGATACGGTATTTTACGAGCTTCCAGAGGACTACTTCAAAAATTCCGAATCAAAGGAAGCTATGCATGAGGTCAATATGGAGCTGCGGATTGAAGAGCACAGCAGTGCGATCAATGACGATCTGAACTGGCTTTCCTTAAAATGTGGGTTCGGTACGGACCGGTACAAATTTGAGGGTGGCGGAGTGAAAACGGCCACGGAGGTGATCAGTGAAAATTCGGATATGTACCGCTCTCTGCAGAAGCATGAGCTGGTATTGGAGCGTGTTCTGATCCAGCTGATCCGGACGATCATCCGGGCGGGGATCAGCATGGGGATTTCTGGTCTGAATGAAAGTACCGCGGTCACGATCGCCTTTGATGATTCCATCATCGAGGACAAGACTACGGAACGGCAGAGTGACCGTCAGGACGTGTCAATGGGTGCTATGTCCCTGGCGGAATACCGTGCGAAATGGTACGGGGAGACTTTGGAACAGGCCCAGGAGAATCTTCCGGAGCAGATGTCAGTGATGGAGTAGTGCGGAATGAATCAGGAATATAAAGAAAAACTGTCAAGAAAAATTGGGCAAAACTACCTGGATCTGGAGAACCGAATCATGCAGGATATCATACGGAGGATTAAAAAAGCGGGGAAGATCACAAGCACCGCGGATTATCAGATCAACCGCCTGCTGATTCTGGGGATGTCTTCCGAGGATGTGGAGCGGATGATCAAGGATGCCTTGAATGCCTCTTATCCGGATGTGTTTGAACTGTATGACCAGGTGATTGACTGGGAATATGTCCGGAATAAGGATGTATACGAGCAAGTGAACCAGAAGTTTATCCCCTTTGAAGAGAACGGGGAGCTGCAGCAGACAGTCGAAACACTGATCCGGCAGACGGGGGCTGAGCTGGAGAACATTACCGGGTCGCTTGGATTTTATCTGGATTATGGAAACGGACGGAGGGTATTGACGCCGCTGGCGGAGATTTACCAGAAATATCTGGACGTAGCAGCCAGACGGGCGGTTATGACAGGAATCACGCAGTTGACTGGACATATTGCGGATATGAATGCCTCGAAGCTGGGGACGAATTTCTTTGAGGTTGCCTGGCATGCGGGGGCGCGCCCGACGCATCAGGTATGGCAGGGGAAGGTTTATTCCAGGGATGAATTGTACAGTATCTGCGGGCTCGGCACTGTGACGGGACTGGAAGGAGCCAATTGCTACCATGAGCGGTATCCATTTATTCCAGGTGTATCGGAGCGAAATTGGTCTGATGAATGGCTGGAAGAACAGAATAGGAAGGAAAACACGCCGAAGCAGTTTAAAGGCAAGGAATACACGGCCTACGAAGCAAAGCAGCATCAGCGCCAGATGGAGACAGCTATGCGGGCACAACGGGAGCAGGTAGAGCTTTTAAAAGCAGGCGGGGCAGATCCAGATGTGGTTATGCTTGCCAGATGCAAATATCAGGCACAGTTGGATGAGTATGCTAAATTCTCGGATAGGATGAACCTGAAACAGGAACGTGAGAGGATCTATCTGGATATGCGCGGCCGGATTGCGCCCGCCGATAAGTCTGCAATGAGTCTTTTTTCGAAGGAGATGATTGAGAATGCGAACCACGACATTAAGCAGTATGAGATGTTCAAAAAAGTCCTTGGAAATGATGTTGGCTCACTTGCTAATTTTGGGCAGATAAAATATACTGATAGTAAGAAATGGGAATATCTTAAAGGCTTAAAAGAATATTTGGAAAAATATCCGACAAGTGATAAGAGATATTATGATGCAGGCGAAAAACTAAAAGAGCTCGGGATTAAGAAAGGTCTTTTACTTCCGCCTGTGCAAAAGCAGGCATTTATTATTCCGGAAGGGAAGCGGGATTCATATCACATCATGAATCGGATGTTTGAGAGAAATATTACCGATGATGATGTTCGGTCATACATGCAAAATGCGAAAGCAATGTTTTTACAATGGGGCGGACAAAGACAACTTTTTGTGAGTGATAACGGAATGTGTCTTGTGCTAAAGCAGAATGATGAATGGATTTACAAAACCGCCTGGTCGAAATATGAATTTGATGAAGATTCTGAGAAGATTGTAGAGGTGTTGAAAAATGTTGGATTATAATAGTGACCATTACTGCCCGGCGTATGGGAGAATCATCAGCAGTGACTTGTGCTATGATTCTCTATGTTGTTTAACCGGGATGTTTAAAATCTCATCCACTAAGGAGTTATCTGAAATTAAGGATATTGAAAAGGCAAAAGAGGTCTGCCGAAAATGTCCATACAGTGACTTAAACGGTGGAATGGATGAGTGGAATGGAAAAATGGATTAAGTATCGTGCCTACAGGGTGGATGGTATTGTGTGTGTATTTTTAGGGGAGGTTGGTTATGATTTATGTTTTAGTAGCTCCTGACAGAATCCGGGTGTCCGGCCATGCGAATACAGCCCCAAAGGGTTCAGATATCGTATGTGCCGCGGTTTCGGCATTGACTCTTACGTTGATCCGGGGCCTGAAAGAGATTGCCGGCATACTGCTGTATGAAAGCGTAGAGTCCGGAAATATCTGTATCGAGTGGCAGACCATGAACGATACGGGCAAAGCCCTGATTGATACCTGGTTTTTGGGAATCTGCGGGGTGGCGGAGAATTGCCCATGTATCAACTTTATAGACGAGTGAATTATGCATCCCAAGAGGGTGCTTTTTTCATGCCTGACGGGGCATAAAATACGGGATTACCACAGAAAGTGAGGATGAAAAAATGACAAAGAGATATTTTGACCTGCAGCTTTTCACGGACGGCGGTGATGGCGGATCTGGTGCCGGAGGTACAGGGGCAGGTTCAGCCGGAAATGGTAACGGCAGCCAGGCAAATGCGGGGGGAGCATCCAGGAACGCGACATACAGCTATGAACAGGCAGAGCAGATTGCGGACGCCAGGGCTGACCGGGCAACGAAGGCGGCGCTCTCTGAATATTTTAAAAGGCAGGGTATGAGTGAGGAAGAGGTGACAGCGGCTCTTGCAGACTTCAGGGCTAAGAAAGCCGCACAGCAACCGAATGTTACCGCTGTAGAGCAGGAACGGGATGCGGCACTGGCACAGGTGGAAGAAATGAAAAACAGCAATTACCTTCGCGATAAGGGTGTGAAAGCCGACGATCTGGACTATGTCCTGTTCAAGGTCGGCAAAAAAGTAGATGATAAGACAGATTTTAAGAAGGCCGCTGACGCATTCCTGAAAGAGAACCCCAGGTTCACAGGGCGGGGGTACAAAGTGGTTTCTACCGGGAAACCAGATGGCGGATTAGGTACGGGCCAGACAGCAAATGATTCAATCAACGCCTCTATTCGCTCCGCGTTTGGAAGGTAAAGAAGGGAGAAAAAAAACTATGAACAGAAATAAAAAACTTTTTGACTTGCAGCTTTTTACAGGTACATCGATCACAAGATCAGATGCCGAGGCACTGATCCCGGTGCAGGAAAGCCATGAAATCATCCAGGGCGTGGTAGAACAGTCTGCCGTTTTACAGCGTGGCCGCAGACTTGCGAATATGACGGCGGCACAGTATAAGATGCCGGTGCTTGACCTGCTCCCGCTGGCGTATTTTGTTAATGGAGAGGGCGGATCGGCAAAAAAGAAGCTGACTACAATGGCATGGGATAAAAAGGTTATCATTGCGGAGGAGATTGCGGTCATCGTGCCGATTTCTGAGGCGGTTCTTGATGATGCAGACTATGATATCTGGGGGGAAGTAAGGCCGAGATTGGTAGAGGCATTCGGACAGAAGATTGATGGCGCTGTTTTATTTGATATTGATAAGCCGCAGACGTGGCGCGATGGTGTTGTGACCACGGCTACGAAGGCAGGTGCGGTAACAACGCTTGGATCAGATCTGTATGACTCTATTCTGGGTGAGAATGGCGTGATCGCAAAGGTTGAGGAGAGCGGTTATTTTGTCAACGGCCATATGGCGGATATTACCATGAGGGCGAAACTGAGAGGACTGAAAGATACAACCGGACAGCCGGTATTCAAGTCGGATATGCAGACAGGTACAACATACTCGTTGGACGGTTCTCCGATGAACTTCCCGCGCAATGGGGCATTTGACAGGAGCAAAGCCCTGATGATCTCCGGGGATTTTTCCCAGATGGTATACAGCATCCGTCAGGATATTACTTTTAAGTTGTTTGATCAGGGGATCATCCAGGATCCTGCGACCGGTGACATACTGTATAACTTGATGCAGAATGATATGGTTGCGCTGCGGGCGGTGATGCGTCTGGGATGGGAAATTCCGAACCCGATCAACGCGATGGCGAAGGACAAGACGAAGCGCTGTCCGTTTGCTGTCATGAAGGCAAATGATTCTGCAGGAGCGTGATCCTGATGTTTCCATATGCAGATTATGAATTTTATATAGGGAAAGCGCACGGAAGTCTGGAAAGAAACCAGTTTGAAAAGGAAGTCCTGGAGGCTTCCTTTTTTCTTCGGTATCTGACAGCGGGAAAAAGTGACAACATACAGCCGGACGCACTTCAATATGCGGTCTGTTCTATCGCGGATATGTATGCAGAACAGAAGCAGAAGGCAGCTTCTGGTAAGGCCGGAAAAAAATCTGAAAACACGGATGGATATTCGGTATCTTACATCAGTGAAATGAAAGACGGGGAACCCTTTGAAGATTTTTTAAGTAGGAAAGCAATGCAGATTGCAAGGAAGTATCTTGCAGGAACGGGATTGCTGGACAGGAAGGTGGGATGCAGGCATGCTCACAAATGCGGATGTGACGGT
Organism: Lachnospiraceae bacterium M18-1; assembly: GCA_000403295.2. Taxonomy (GTDB): domain Bacteria; phylum Bacillota; class Clostridia; order Lachnospirales; family Lachnospiraceae; genus Schaedlerella. The sequence continues at coordinate 10,909 of KE159615.1, forward strand.
TTATCATCGAGTCAGGAGTCCATCTGGTGATAAATGGGAACGGAAATACCTGCCTGCAGTATGGCTATATAAAAATATCATTGCAGGTATCACCACAAACGGATTAAAGACAGCAAATGGGCTGACTAATGTGCTGACGGTCAGGATTCCGGATATATCGGTGGAATTAAAAAAGGGGGACTATGTTGTGGAAGGGTTCTGTGAAATTGATATGGAAACTGTGAAGGATTTGAAAGAAGTAGAGTATTTCTGCGTTACGGGAGCAAATTATAACCGTTTCGGAAGCAACCCGCACATAAAGGTGGTGGCGCAATAGTGGCACGGGGAAAGAAAAAATTTTATATCAAGGCCCCGCACGGGCAGAAAATTGAAACTGTGTATAAGGGGGCGAAAGTATCTGTCGAGCTGAAATGGAGTCCTGGGTTTGAAAGTGATATGGAAGGGGTGTTCAGCAGAAAACAGTCTTTCGTAGATCAGGAATGTATCCGGAGAATGGGACCGGAGACGCCGAGAAGAACCGGAGTGTTAGTGAAGTCGGCTACGATAGGGACTGTGATCGGCAGCGGTGAGATCAACCAGATCACACCTTATGCACGAAGGCAATACTATGAGCATAAAACACAATCCAAGTGGTTTGAGAGGATGAAGAACCGGTTTAAAGATTCCATATTGAAGGGGGCGGAAAAGATTGGATAATATTATTGCATCGATCAGGGAGCACATCATGAAATGCCCGTTGATGGAAAATGAAAGGGTTAATGTGGATTATGTCGGAACGGATATGTCCTATTCTATTGACCCGCTGCCTTGTGATCCGGTGATACAGAGGTATACGGACGGCGGGGTGAAGAAACAGTTCCAGTTTGCGCTTACCAGCAACGAGGCTTATGACGAAGATGCGCGCGTCAATATCGAAAACAGTGGATTCTATGAAGCGTTTGAGGACTGGCTGGAAAAGCAGAACTTAAAGGATGACCTTCCGGATCTTCCAAAGGGAAAAACGGCGGTCGTATTTGAAACATTAAATAAAGGCTATTTATACGATACTGATGGGAACCTTGCCCGGTACCGTGTAGAATGCCGGCTGATTTACACACAGGAGGTATAAAGATGGCAGATAAAAAAGCAAAGATGGTTAAGCGGCATCAGCGGCTTGCATTTATGAATACGGACGAAACAGGGCAGACTCCCAAATTTGAGAGAATGACAGGTTTTACAGCCTTGACTAACAGCAAGAACCCGAAGGAATACAGCCGGCAGTATGTGGACAGGGCATCGGAGGATACAGACGTTGTGGGATATGCGCCGGCAACGGAATATTCTTTTGACCGTCATACCAATACGCCGGTGCACGACAGGATTGCGAAGGTTCATGATGGGGAACTGACAGGAAGTGATGCTTTGGTGGATATTCTGGTGGTGGATTTGTTTACTGCAGATGAACAGAACAGATGTGTTGCCAGGAAGAGAACCTACGCGATCATTCCCGATGCAGACGGGGATGGAAATGACGCCCTGGTATATACCGGGTCTTTTAAATCTAAATCAGAAGTAGAAGTTGGGTATGCGGTCTTGGATGAAGAAGAAAAGATTGCAACGTATACACCGGGAGAGATTCCGGACACGGTATGAGGAGGTGTTTTAGATGACCACCTGGAAGTGGAATGATGTAGAGCTGGAGATTGATTTGGAAGATGTAGATTTTCAGGAACGATATGAAAAAGCGTTTGAAGCTATGGAAGAAGAGGAGAAAGATCTGAAAAAGATTGGAAAACTCTCTGAAATAACCAGGGCCTATTGTGCTATGTTTTATCACCTGTTCGATGCTATCTTTGGTGAAGGTACCGGCGATAAGCTGCTGGGAGGGAAGCTAAATTCCCGGGTTGTTGATGACTGCTATGAATCTTTTTTGAAACATTGTAAACAGGAAGTAGTCTCAATGAATAAGAACAGATCCGCCAGATATCAGAAATACAGAGTGATGTCCAAGAGGTGATAATACTGTGAACCTGTTTTATGAGGAGTATCCGACAACTGTCTGCGTGGACGGAAATGAAGTTCCGATCATTACAGATTTCAGGGAGATCGTAAAGCTGATCGATATGCTGAAAGCGGAAGATATAGAACCACGGGAAAAGATGTATTTTCTGCTGCAGTATTTCAAAGAGCAGCCAGAAGATTTTGAGAAAGCGGCGGATGCGCTGTCTGATTTTGTGACAATGAAAACTTTCTATGATCCTTGTATGGGAGACTGTGAGACTGAGGAAGAAATCGGAGATGAAGAGCCGCGGAAGGACGTATATTCTTTTGCGATAGACTACCCCTTTATTTTTTCCGCATTTCTGCAGGATTACGGGATCAATATCCGGACAATCCAGTATATGCACTGGTGGGAATTTCGGATGTTGTTTTCCGGGCTTTCAGAAAACACAGAGATTAAGCAGCGGATTCTATACCGCAGTACGGATCTGTCCAAGATCAAAGACAAGGAAGAACGTAAACGGATAGCAAAAATACAGCGGTCGATCAGGCTGCCAGATGCAGAACTTACGGATTATGATATCGGGAATGCCTTTATATAGGGGGGGCCTTATGAGAAAGATTCAATATCCGCCAATAAGAAAAATGTGGTATGTCTGTCCGGTGTGCAAAACAAAGCTGGTAATCTATGATAACACAGCAAAATGCACCGGCTTATTTATTAAATGCCGGACATGTAAAAATGAAATAGAGGTCAAGATATAAGCGCTTTAAATTGAGCCATTGGAGCCTGCGCTATTCACGGAAAGGATGTGGATAGGGTGAGCTACGATGGTTCTTTAAAATTTGATACCGCGATCAATGAGTCAGGTTTTAATGCAGGCTTGAAAAATCTGGGGAGTATTGCGAAAGGCGGCCTGTCTGTACTGGGCGGCGCCATAGCTGGGGTAACTGCCGCAATGGGGGCCGGAGTTAGCGCGGCGGTTAATGTGGGCATGAGCTTTGAGAGTCAAATGTCCAAAGTACAGGCGATTTCCGGAGCCACTGGAGGTGAGCTGCAGGCGCTTTCGGAAAAAGCAAAGGAAATGGGCGCCACGACAAAGTTTTCCGCTACGGAATCCGGACAGGCATTTGAGTATATGGCGATGGCCGGCTGGAAAACGGAGGATATGCTGGGCGGTATTGAGGGGATCATGAATCTGGCCGCAGCCTCTGGGGAGGATCTGGCGGCCACTTCTGATATTGTCACAGACGCCCTGACTGCCTTCGGACTGTCTGCCTCAGATTCGGGTCATTTTGCGGATATACTGGCGGCAGCCTCTTCCAATGCGAATACCAATGTGGGGCTCATGGGGGAGACCTTCAAGTATGTGGCCCCGGTAGCCGGCGCACTTGGATTCTCTGCGGAGGATACGGCTACAGCGATCGGATTGATGGCGAATGCCGGGATCAAAGGATCACAGGCCGGAACTTCTTTACGGGCTATCATGACCAGGCTGGCTAAGCCTACGGACGAAGTTGCAGTTGCAATGTCTGAACTGGGACTGTCCATCATCAACAGTGACGGAAGCATGAAATCCCTGAATGAGATTACGGGGGATCTTCGGAGTAGTTTTGCAGGGTTGAGCGAGGCAGAGAAGGCAAGTATGGCTGCTACGCTTGGCGGGCAGGAAGCTATGTCCGGATTATTAGCGATCGTAACAGCGTCCGATGAAGATTTCAATAAACTGCAGTCTGCCATCTACGGCGCCACGGATGAACTGACCGGATACAGTGCGGCGGCTGAAATGGCCGAAACCATGCAGAATAATCTGGCGGGTCAACTGACATCCCTGCGATCTGCGGTGGAAGGACTTGGGATTGAATTTTACGAGTCTATCGAACAGCCGTTGACGGACATCGCCAAAACCGGGGTTGAAGCTGTACGAGAACTGACTGCGGCTTTTCAGGAAGGCGGTACAGAGGGGCTGATCGAGGCCGGAGGAAAACTGATCGCAGATCTACTGACGGGGATTGCCAGTGCATTACCAGGCGTGATCACTATTGCCGTAGACGTAATTACTTCGATCATTGACAGTTTAACAGCCAACACTCCGCAAATATTGTCTGCGGGAATACAGATCATACAGGCTTTTGTGGATGGGATGATGCAGATCTATCCTGCTGTCGGAGAATTTATCCTTAACCTGCTGACGGAGCTGTGTGCACAGATCAGTGCGCACGCTCCAGCACTTCTGCAGAAATGGTATGAGTTGCTGAGCAGTCTTGTAGATGGGATGATGCAGATTCTTCCGGTTGTCGGGGAATTTATCCTGAGCCTGATGATGGAATTGTATGCACAGATCAGTGCCCATGGCCCGGAACTTCTGCAGAAAGGGTATGAGCTGCTGAGCAATCTTGTGGATGGGTTTGTACAAGCTATCCCGGAAATGTTACCGAAAGTTCTGGACTTCATCCAGGGGATTGGAGAGAAGCTGGCCGAAGCTGCGCCTGTGCTCATAGAAAAGGGTTTTGAACTACTGAGCAAACTGGTGGAGGGAATCGTGACAGCAATCCCGATCCTGATCGCCAGGGTGCCGGAGATCATCACAACATTTGCAAATGTCATCAATGATAATTTCCCGACGATACTTGCCAAGGGGATAGAGTTGCTCGGGCAGCTTGCAATGGGGCTGATACAGGCTATTCCAGATCTGATCGCACATATTCCCGAGATTATAGAGGCCATTGTTGCGGTTTTCACGGCTTATAACTGGCTTGCGCTTGGGAAGAATATCATCCAGTTCCTGGGGAACGGGATAAAATCTATGGCTTCGGCAGCCGCCACCGCAACTAAAAATGTCCAGACAGGGATTGTAAACGCAATCAAGAACCTTCCAAACACATTGTCCACTCTCGGAAAGAATGCGATTTCAGGACTTGGAAAGGCAATATCAAGTGGCATCAGCAGTGTGGTTGGACATGCAAGAAATGTAGTAACTGGAATTAAGACTGCGTTTACCAGCATCAACTGGGGAAGCATCGGGAGCAACATTATCAAAGGGATTGCGAACGGTATTGTTGGAGCTATCGGCGGATTGATAAGCGCGGCCGTTAGCGCGTCAAAATCTGCTTTGAATGCAGTTTTGAATTTTTTTGGTATCAATTCGCCATCCAGGGTGTTCCGGGATATGGTCGGTAAAAATATGGCCCTTGGAATGGGAATAGGTTTCGAAAAGAATGTCCCTACAGATGAGATGGAAGCCAGTCTGCAGGATTCGGTTGAACGGATGCGGAATACAACTAAGAAAATAACATCCACTCCGGTGAATACGACCGGGCATATTATTTCAAAATCGAAGGATTCCAAAACTCCCCAGTCACCTGAGTATCCGGAATTTGACTATGAACGGATGGGAAGAGAAACGGCGAAGGCTGTGGAAGGCATGGGAGTGTATCTGGATAAGAAACCGGCGGGTAAGATTTTAGCGCCAGTCATCGATGATGAGCTTGGCAGGATTAACAGGAGGAAAACATGATGGGAAGTGGTGTCACATTTACAGATAAGATCCACACAGAGAGGGACTGGGGATTGAAATTACTGAGCCTGTATATCCCCATGCCGACGCCGAAGCAGCAGCTGATCGATATCCCGGGCGGTGATGGGAGTATCGACCTTACAGAGGTCAACGGGCGTCCGGCATATAACGACCGGGACGGTCTGGAGCTGATTTTTGATATTATGGATGGGAATTATAAAAACTGGTTCCTGAAATATTCGGAATTTGCGAAGGAGATTCACGGAAAGAAGGTAAAAATGGTACTGGACGATGAACCGGAGCATTATTATCTGGTGCGCTTCAATTTGGATGGACAAAAGACGAATCCGGCATTCGGAACGGTCACACTTTCCGGAACTGCGGATCCGTTCAAATATGACCTTGTCTCCAGCAATGAACCCTGGAAATGGGATTCTTTTAATTTCTGTACAGGAGTGATTCGGAATCTGGGCGACCAGGTGATATCTGAAACAAATAATATGGTTACTATTTTAGGGGCAGGTATTGATAATTCACCGGTATTTATTGTTACGGAAGCAGATAACCTGAAACTCACCCACCTTGGACGGACGTATACCCTAAAGGTTGGAAGAAACCGGTTCCCTGCTGTACGGGTAGGAGAGCGGGATGTGGCATTGACATTTTCAGGAACCGGGAAACTGTCTGTTGAATATAGGGGGAGATACTTGTAATGTATCAGATATTGATTGATGGAAGGGATCTGTATTATCCGCAGGATGAAGAGTATACAGCATCAGATCCGGTTGTCAAACTGCAGCTGAATGATTCTGGTACTCTTGATCTTGGGGTCCCAGTCTGCAACCCGGAATATGACAATATAAAAAACCGCATTTCTATGGTACAGGTGTTGAAAAATGGAAAAGAGATTTTCTACGGGGAGGTGCGGGAAGCGGAAAAGGATTTTTACAGAACGAAACAAGTTTACGCAGTAGGTGAGCTTGCTTTTCTGTATGATTCTATCCAGCCTCAGGCGGAATACCACGACCTGACTACCCGCCAGATGTTGGAAACCTGGCTGAACATACATAACAGCCAGGTGGAGGACAAGAAAAAGTTTTATGTTGGTATAGTCACAGTCCATGACAGCAATGACAGCCTGTACCGGTTTACAAACCAGGAGACCACGCTGGACGCGATCCGGGAAAAATTGTGTGAAAAACTGAACGGTTACTTGCGGATCCGGAAGGAGAATGGAAAACGGTACCTTGATCTAGTTACTCTGGAAGAGTATGGGAAGATATGCGAACAGCCCATAGAATTTGGTGACAACCTCCTTGATTATTCAGAAAACATTTCTGCCAGCGACCTGTATACCTGTGTAATCCCCAAAGGGGCAAGGCTGGAAGAAAGCCCGATTGAGGGATTAGAGGCTTATGTTGATATCAAGTCCGTAAATGACGGGAAAGATTATGTATATAGTCCTGAGTCGGTTTCTGTCTATGGGTGGAACCGCTGCGTAGTATCTTGGGATGATGTGACATTGCCCGAGAACCTAAAAAAGAAAGCGGAGGCATGGCTGAAGGATGCGCAGTACGAAACGATGGTGCTGAACCTTACTGCTGCGGATTTATCTATTCTGGATGCGGATATGGAAAGTTTTGAACTGGGTGATTCCATCCATGTATATTCCAGACCCCATGGAATGGACAGGGCGTTCCCAGTACAGACATTGGAGCTTCACTTGCAGGATCCATCAAAAGATAATCTGCAGCTTGGTACCAGTATGAAATTAAGCTATACAGACCAGAACAAGGGAAATTATCAGGCTGTAGAGCAGGAACTGGACAACGTCCGCCAGACCACGAGCTGGATGCAGTCCGCCATCGACAACGCCACGGCCATGATGACCGGCTCCAAGGGCGGATATAAGATATCGGAGTTCGATGAGGACGGCCGATGGCTCCGGGACCTGTACATGAACGCACCGAATAAAGAGGATGCTTCCAAGGTGATGCAGATCAACATGAACGGCATCGGCTTTTCCAGGACAGGCTTCGAAGGGCCGTATCTCAACGCCTGGACGATAGACGGCGTATTCCTGGGGGAATTTATCAAGGCCAATACCGTGACGGCAGAGAAGCTGTCCGTAGAGTACCGTGAATCAGTAAATGAAGAGATCGTTTCCAAGTTTAATGTAGCGAAAGACCTGATCTCCGCCGAGGTGACCCGGGCACAGGGAGTAGAGGTGGAGCTGGCCGCGTCCCTGAAAGTGACGTCTGAGCTGGTGGAAACGAAGGTATCAAAGGGAGATTTCGGCTCTTATGTGCAGCAGTATTATGACAAGGTGATCTACGGGTTCAACCACAGCAGCAGATATGTGCAGATCAATCCCGGGGAGATCGCCATCTACGACAACGGCGTGGAGGACAGTAAGCTGCGGTCTTCTTTTGACCAGAATGGGAACCATTTCTACAGGGACGGGTACTACATCGGGAAGATCGGGACAAACTTCCAGACAAATGACAGGTCGAAAAGGGGGCTCGTATTTGACCTGGAGAGTCAGGCGGCCTATATGACTTGGGCGGCGAAGAAATCTGCATCCAGCAGTGGATATACCATGGTTTTTACCTATACGCTGGATGCCATGGATGATTACTCAAGCGATACGCTGCATGCAGGGTGTGACCTGGACATGCACAACCGATGGATCCGGAACGCGAAGATCAGCGGATCCGGGATCCAGTATGAGGATGCAGGGATCACAGCCACGATTGATTTTGTACAGGTACTGGAGATGAACCCGGACGGGACGGCGTCTCGGTGGGGAGACAGCGGAAGGATGCAGTTCAAAAACGGAAGGCTGGTCGATCTGAATTATTATGCATAGACCGAGAGGAAGGAAATGATGGAAAATAGGAATAAAGATATCGTAAATGAAGAGGTGGTCCTGATGGCGGAAGAAGGGAATCCGATGGAGCAGACCGAAAAGAATGGGAATATCCTGAAGGACGTAAAAGAGCAATCAGGCCGGGAAAGGAATACGGAGCTACTCATCAGTATCGACAGGAAGCTGGATCTGCTTCTTGCGGCGCGGGATATGGGGGAAACAGTCTAGGAAGGAGTCTTATATGATCGAAGGGAAAAAAGAAAAGAAACCTGTAAAACCAGTGACAGTAAAGATTGACGATTTTCGGAGGGATCTGAATCAGGTGGTGGCCGATTCCGGGCTGCCAGCTTTTTTGCTGGAGATGATCCTGGGGGAGATGCTCTCCGCTATGAGCAGGGTTGCCGAACAGGAACGTAAACAGGACCAGGAGTCCTGGGAGAAGGCCTGCAAAGAAAAGGTCCCTGCAGATAGAAGAGAGCAGGGACAGGCATGTAAGGACGGTGAAAAAGATGGCTGACATCAGTAAAGAGATCCAGGATTTTCAGGAAGCGGTCTATGGGGAAGAGGTCAGGGGAAGCCTGATCTCTCTGGCCGAAAAAGTGAACACAGAATCGACTGCTGCAAAAGAGGCGGCAGTCAACATGGCAAGAATGGCGGCAGAAGCGGTGGCCGGGGCAGATGAAGCAGTCGAAAGGGCTGATGCCGCGGTCAGCAGCGCACAGGAAGCAGCAAAGGATATTCAGGACGCCGCAGACAGGGGAGATTTTTCTGCTACAGTCTCCGTGGATGAAGTGGTCACGGCGCAGCCCGGGGAGCCAGCTTCTGTGGAGAATGTAGGGACAGAGAAGGATGCCAGGTTCCGGTTCAAGATCCCGAAAGGAGAGAAGGGGGAAAAAGGGAAGGACGGGACCTCGATCAACATCACCGGAAAAGCGGATTCCGTGGAGAAACTGCCTGCCGAGGGGGAGCCCAATGCGGCCTACATCATAGGAGAAAATGTCTATGTGTGGGACGGGACACAGTGGAAGGATATGGGAAAGCTGCAGGGGCCTCCAGGAGAGTCGGCCACGATACAGATCGGGCAGGTCACAGACGGGGAGACGGCATCGGTGGAGAACGTGGGAACGCCGAGCCAGGCAGTCCTTAACTTCATCCTGCCAAAAGGAAAAGACGGCAGATCTGTAGGGCTGGGGGAGCCGGAGATAACAGTGGACGCAGGAATCGGAGAACCTTATGCCGAGATCTCCATCAGCGGCCCGGATGATGCAAGGGTGATCAGTTTTAAATTCCATAACCTGAAAGGGGAGCCGGGGACGAAGGGCGCCATCGATGAGAATGCATCCGTTTCATATACGCCTGCCGAAGAACGGGCAAACATCCAAAGCGGTGAGACGCTGGCGGTCATCCTGGGAAAGCTGGAGAAGATCGTAACAGACCTGAAAGATGTTGCATTTTCCGGGGATTACAAAGACCTGACAGGAGCGCCGAAGGATGTGGGAGACCTGACCAATGAGGCGGGATATGTGACGACAGATACCTGGAAGGCGAATACAGCAGAGAGTGAAGGCTATGTAGCTTCCGGGTCAGGCCAGGCAGATAAGGTATGGGGGACGGACGCGGAAGGGAATCCGGGCTGGAAGGACCGGGTGAAGGCGGAGGACCTGAAAAACGATTTTGTCAGCAAATCAGGTGATGCAATGACAGGAGCCCTGGAAGTCCCCACCCTGGTGCTTGGATCAGAACCATCTGACAAGACCGGGGCCATGTGGATCGGATAAAGGAGGAAGAGGACTATGTTTGATATTGATTACATCATTCCCTGTTATGGGAGACCGGAGATCATACGGCCGGGACTGCGGGCC
>KE159616.1 GCA_000403295.2 Lachnospiraceae bacterium M18-1
TTTCATCCCTTTGTGAAAATACATCTCTGTCCCGCGTCTTGTCCTGACAAAATCGTATTCCCCGATTATGATTTCCCCGCACCTTTCGCAGATCTTCACGTCTTCCGCCCTGGCTTCATTCCGTGAAATGTTATTGTCTTTTATCAATCCTCTCAACCTCGCTTATCACAGCTGCTATCATTTCCTTAGCGAAGGGCTGCTTTCCATACTTCGCGTACAGCCCATCCGCCTCCTCAATGAGTCGCTCCCACATTTCCCTGTCTTTTTCCTGGCCGTAATACTTCCGGTACAGTCCCCAACTGTCTCGGAACAATCTCGCAGCTTCCAGAAAAACTATCATAGCTTCTCGATCCGGATATAGATCCCTGGAAGCTCAGCCCAGAACTTCTCCACAAGCTCGGATGCCACCAGCGCATCATCATCCCAGAACCCGACCAGCGTCATACAGTCTTTCAGGAGCTTCTGCAGGTTGTCCGTGTCCGGCCGGCTTGTTTTGTATTCACCGTTCCCATGTTGTTTCTTCGGGAAGCACCATCTTGTGATCAGACGGATGCCATGATGATACGGCTCCTCTGGCACATACCGTCCCAAATAAGCAGTCAGCTTCTGCCTTGCGCTTTTCAGCTCCTGCGGCTCATAGAATACAGGCTTGCCATTTACCACATGCACCTTCTTTTCCTGATGGGTGACGGTCGGGGGAACCATCACCATGAAAAATTCATTCAACACCATCATAATCAACTCCTGTCATTTCATTTCATCGCATTAACGTGCAAAAACCATCTTTTTTTATCGCCTTCGTCATGGGGAGGGGGAAGGGAACGGGCGGGCTCTGCTTATGGCCCGTCCATTCCTACCCCCATGACCACGCATTGCGGGGGAAATATTTTACCCTTTAGGGTATAGGTTTCCCCGCCGCCGGCGGAAACCTGAAATTTAAGGTTTCCCCGCCACATCTGCCCCCGGCGGGGAAACCTGGTTTTTAAGGATTCCCCGTCTGTCGTACTTGTACGGGGAAATCTGATTTTAAGGTTTCCCCGCCATCCTATTTTTCACGGGGAATCCTGGATTTTAAGGTTTCCCCGCCATCGTTTCCAGCACGGGGGAACCTTAAAAATCAGGTTCCCCCGTCTTCTGTTTTTGCTTCCTTTTCCTCACTTCACCGTTTTCGCAAGTATATCCTCCATGTTCTTTTATCCGATCTCGGGCTGTCCTTTCAGAAATCCCAAGGTACTCCGCAACATCTTTCACTGTCGGATTTTCTCCAAAATTGCCTCCTTCGATTGCATCCTCCAACGCTTTCCTGCGGTCTGCTTTTCGGCTCTGCGAGTTCTTTTTTATCTTTTCCGCGCCGCGCTGCCACGGCGGTTTTTCCGCATCCGGCTGGATATCCTTCAACGCCCCGGATTCATCCTGACGGTGTACAGGATAGTCAAACCACAGATTCACAGGCTGGAACTTAGGGAACTCTCTCAAAGTCCCTTCTATACGCCATGCTGTGCGCTGCTGGACTGCTTTGCAAGTCTCCTGGATCTCCTGATCCAGAATACGATATTCGGAAGAACTCAGCGTTTTCCCACAGTATTGCACCATTGCCAGACTGCTGCACTGGTCATCCTGCGACAATTCTTCGTCCATCCGTTCCCCATATCCAAATCTTTTTAACGCTCTGATACACTCCGCACATACTGCCTTATTTTCTTCCTGATTCAATAACGCTTCTGTTGTCTCCAGCTCGATCAGGTCCATCAGCGTATCCGGGTCCCGTGCAAATACGCCAGATCCGGATGCCCGGTCCATGGATTTTTTCCCGCCCTGGCTTCCCTTGCTGTGATGGTGGCAATAGATCACAGCGCAGCCCAGTTCTGTACAGACCTTATCAAACTGATTGCAAAAATTCGCCATCTGATCCGCGCTGTTTTCGTCCCCGGTAATGACTTTATAGATCGGGTCGATGATGATCGCAATATAATCCTTCTTTGCAGCCCGTCTGATCAGTTTTGGCGCCAGCTTATCCATAGGGACTGACTTCCCTCTTAAATTCCAGATATCAATATTGTGGAGCTGCTCTGGCTTCCATCCAAGCGCCTGGTACACGTCTTTAAATCGGTGCAGGCAGCTGGAACGGCTTAACTCCAAGTTTACATACATCACTTTCCCTCTGACGCACTCCCAGTTGATCCATTTCCTGCCTTCAGCAATCGCAATGCAAAGTTCAATCAGAAGGAAAGACTTCCCTGCCTTTGAGGGGCCTGCGATCAGCATTTTATGACCTTGACGCAATACGTCCTGGATCAGGCATGGCTCCAGCTCTGGAAGGCTGCCCCAGACACTTCCCAGGCTTTCCGGTTCTGGAAGGTCATCATTGATGCTCTCGATCCATTCCTTCCACTCATTCCAGGATTCTTTTCCAATATTCCGGTCTACAATGAACTGCTTTTTTTCATTCCTCTCAACGCCGGGAAGCCGGGAAAGCCGGGACGGGTTCTTATTCTGCGTATCTATTTTAAACCCGTTCTTCTGGCATACGCTGTACAGATAATCCACCCGTTTTCTGTATTCGTTATAATCTGCAGCTTCCACCTTTACAATTGCATGCAGGCTTTTCCCGCCCGAATGGACCAGGCAGGCCACCGGCAGCTCCAGCTCCCGGATGATCGCATTCTGCTGCTCAATTTCCAGCTCGTCCGATTCTACAAGGGCATATTTAAAATCTGTCACATTGGCGCCTTTTACGTCTTTTCCGTCCAGTGGGTTGAAACGGATCCACGCTCCTGCTTTCGGATCGTAATCTCCGAGTACACTGCCAATATCACCCTTGCATTTTGACAGTTCCTCAATCAATTTGCCTGCCGTCCGACTGTAGCTTCCCTTATTGGCAGGTATGTAACGCCCGTCTTTTTCCCAGCTCTTTACCACATACCCCACATTTTCAGAAGCTTCAAACAATGTTTCTAGATATTGCATGATCTGAGCGGCAGGATCCCATTTTTTCGGTTCCTGAACTTCCTTTTCCTCCACCCAGCTTCTATCCACTACAACAAGGCCGTCTGTACTGACCTCATCGTCCCAGTCCAGCTCATGATCCTCATAGGAAGGCCGCCATCCATGCTCCATCGCCATCTGCACGATCGTCCCGGCCGTAACCGGAACAGAAGAGCCGCGGAAGGAATTCCATTTCTTTTCACACTCTCCCTGATGGTACCGCGAATCATTGCGGCTCCACTGATCCCAGTCTGATGCCGTATAACCTTCATGCTTTAATGCCATGCCTACCTGGACCCATTCCTGGTAATCCAGCTCAGAAGGATTGATATATTTTATGATATCAAGCAGGTCCGTCCGCTGCTCCATTCTTATGCACCTTCTCTATATTCTGCCGGATTGATATCAAGTGGTACTCTCCATCCATTGGCCGCAATCCGATCGATCAGTTTTTTCGCAGTATCAAACTGCCATGTTCCTACATGCTGGAAGCCTTTCCCTTCCAGGAAGCGGATCTGCTTTGGCGTCGTCAGTTCCTCTTCTTTACGCTTATTCAGCCGGTCCAGGATCTTCTTGGCTTTTCCCGCATTTTCGATCTGATCCGGAAGTATCCCCAGTTTTTCCAGAGCCTGCTTTTGCTTGTCAGAGGGAGGCGCCATCTCCCAGCCGAATGCGGGCACATATCCAGACAGATCCTCTGCCTGAATGCTCATTTCAAACTGCAGCGGATCCACCAGTTTCTTTTTTCTTCTTTTCATCTCTGCCAACTGCTTCGCAAGCGTTTCCTCACGCTGTGCGACCACATCCTCTGCGGCAGCCTTTTCCGCCTCTTCGATATCCATCGGATAGCCGGCTGTTTCCAGGTTCTCCGTCATCTTTTTTGCTACATCCTCATTCTCACAGATCAGGTGTGCGGGATGGCAGAGCTCATGCCGTTCCGTGTGCCAGAGGAAATCCAGCAGGAGCAGGTGATCCTTTCCTGGCGCAAGCCGGGTCCCGCGTCCCACCATCTGGCAGTACAGGCTGCGTACCTTTGTAGGACGCAGCACCGCAATACAATCTACAGAGGGGCAGTCCCAGCCTTCTGTCAGAAGCATGGAATTGCAGAGCACGTTATATCTTCCTGCTTCAAAATCCTGCAGGATCTCCGCCCTGTCCTGGCTTTCCCCATTCACTTCCGCAGCGTGGAAACCATTCTCGTTCAAAATATCCCGGAACTTCTGGCTTGTCTTTACAAGCGGCAGAAATACCACCGTTTTTTTATCCATACAGTATTTTTTCATTTCCTCCGCAATCCCATGCAGGTATGGATCCAGAGCCGTCCCCAGGTCCCCCAGCTTAAAGTCCCCAGACTGCACCCCCACACCTGATAGATCTACTTTTAAGGGTATCGTGATCGCCTTGATGGGAGACAGATATCCCTCTTTGATTGCCCTGGGCAATGTATATTCGTAAGCCAGACTTTCGAATACATTTCCCAGATTTTTCATGTCCCCACGGTCAGGCGTAGCCGTCACGCCCAGGATCTTCGCACATGGGAAATGATTCAGAACACGCTGGTAACTGTCAGACACGCAATGATGCGCCTCGTCAATGATAATGGTTCCGAAAAAGTCTTCAGGGAATCGTTCCAGCCTTTTTTCACGCATCATACTCTGTACGGATCCTACCACGATCCGAAACCAGCTTCCGATGCAAGTCTGATCTGCCTTTTCTGTCGCGCAGCCAAGGCCCGTGGCTTTTGCAATCTTATCCGCCGCCTGGTCAAGCAGCTCCCCACGGTGTGCTAGGATCAATACCCGGTCTCCCTGACGGACACATTCTTCCGTTATCTTTGCGAAAACAATGGTTTTTCCGCATCCGGTGGGCAGCACAAGCAGGGTTTTCTTCGTCCCATTCCCCCAATTTTCAAAAACAGCTTCTTTTGCTTCCCTCTGATATGGCCTGAGTTCCATTAAAAATCACCTGCCTTAAATGTTTTCTTCGGTTTTGGCAGATAATTTTTAACGTGATTATATTTCTTTTCCGGGTCTTTCCTGTCAGATGTTACTTCAATCCTCGCTCGCCCCGTTGCCTGCGGAACCATCTGCCAGTTCATTTTTACATGCCCATTCACCTCTTCCGCTCCAAGGGACAAGAAGAACTCCGCCAATTTCCATTCCATCCCTTTATATAAAAACAGGCTTTCAGTCATAACTGTCGTACCCTCCGGGGCATCTACTCGGATCTTCAGCAGCGCGCGTTTACAGGGAGGTACTTTGTCGCCCCCTTCATACCTTCCCCTTTCAAAGCTCTCCACAACAAAATCATAATCACCTTCTGGAAGGAGCGTATACTTATTGACCGCTACCTCATCATCCCAGTCCATCTCTTTTCCTCTGATATCTTCACTCATACTCTGTCACCTCTCGTTTTATTCAAATGGAATCTCATAATTACTCCTGATCTCCTGAATCACCGCCAGGACTTTCGGCCAGGCTGCGATCAGGCAGCCCTCCACAAATTCGTCCGGAAGGTTCCCGAATGGTGTCCCTCTTGGAAAGAACCCGCGCCTGTACACTGCCTCTAGAAGCTCCTCTTCGGATACCATTTTTTCATACATCAGATCCTGCAGAGCCTTGGGTATGTAGCTGTTCAGCCGGAATGTCTGGCTCCTGGACATATCCGGCTTCGGAGGATCCTTTTTTTGATCCGCCTCTTTTACAGTGCCAGTACCTGGATCGAATTCTATTTGTTCAGGAACTCCATCCGGGATATCCATAAAGGAACCTGCTGGTTCTTCATTCTTCCCTCCGGCAGTTTCCGGAGCTGCTTGTTTCGTTTCCGGCATTTTATTTTCCACCGGCTGCCGGGTTTCCTGTTTCTGTTTGCTCGTCAGGATATGGGTGATCTCCGCATAATCAAATGGAATCTCTTCATCCAGGCCGTAGCGGTTCTTCGCGTCCCAGCATGGGTGATGGCTCGTATACATGACACGTTTTCCGCCCTGAGCCTTATGCTTCTTCCCTTTATCGTCTACTGCGATAGAATATGTCTTGTAGTTTGCAAACAGAAGCATATCAGACCATTCCTTTACCAGCGGCGCGGTCTGGGAAGAGGTCTTCGTCCCCAGCTTCAGCTCATAACGGTCATAGGCTCCCATTTCGTCCGGCTGCTCGAATTTGCGCATCTGTGCATGAGCTGTGAGTACTACATTGATCCCTTTTTCGATCACATCCTCCAGCCGGTTCAGGAAGCGGCCAAATTCTTCTTTTACATAGATGTAACCTTTTCCATAACCAAAACTCTCAATCCCGTCCTTTTGGTGCTTCGCGCAGATGAACTCAATACAGAGCTGCTCCGCCCAGTCAATCGTATCGATCACAAGCGTGCCGCATGCATGTGGATTGTTTTTTATATAATCCACCTCCTGCAGGAGCATTTCCCAGCTGGTAGGACGTGGCAGCCTTGCCACATCCATACTGCTTGTACTTCCCTCTGTATCAATAAACACCGGATCTGGAAATTTTGACGCAAAAGTGGATTTTCCGATCCCCTCAGGGCCATACACTACGACCTTTTTTGCCTTCTGGATCACGCCTCTTGTTATCTCCATCAAAAATCACCTGCTTTCCATTCTTTTTTCTTGGGCTGTTCCTCCGGGATCTCCTGGCCTGCCACATATCCATCCTCAATCAGGATGGAGCATTCGTCCCCGGTACTGACTCTGGTAGCGATCGCCTGCAGCCCTTCCTGCTCCAGCCATGCCCCAAATTCATTCAATGTCCGGATATCCATCTGCTCCAACTTATCCAGGAGCACGAAACCGCATTTCGGATTCAGCTTACGCACAATGGCCGTTGCAACCCTCAGACGGTCCGATCCGGACATGTTGTCCCATTTCTGCTCCTTATAGACAAGTTCCCCTTCCTTAACCGCCAGTTCTGGAAGCGGAAGGTCTGCATTTTTCAAAAGATCTGTCTCTGCTGTTCTTACATCGTTGAGCTTGACGGTCAGGCGGTCGTACTGCTCCTTATAAGTCAGCGCATCCTCTTCCGCCTTATCCTTATCCATGTTTGCCCGAACTTTACGGTTGATTTCCTCAATATTAGCAATGTTCCGCTCCAGCTCTGCCGTAGACTGATCCCGCAGCTCCTGGGCATCCATCATGGCCACGTTCAAAGAGGTCTTCGCATCCGCCAGCTCCTGCTCTTTCTTTTGAAGCTGCTCCCGCATGGCTTCCACTTCCTGATCCAGGAAAGCAATGGATTGCTGGTAGGAACGGACGCGTTCCCTTTTCTTCTGGTTTTCACCGTTCCTTGCCAGGATCTCCTGCTGCTGCCTGATCAGCTCTGTGGGGGAGACCAAATCTTTTGGCGCGTCTGGGAAATAGGGCTGCTCTTTTGCATACTTATCTTTCTGGTCTGCAATCCTGCCAATTGCCAGACGCTCATTAAATAGCTCTTTTTCCTGGCGCTCGAGCTCCGCCAGCTGTTCTCCGACACCGATGATCTTTAGCAGGGTCTTTGCTTTTTCCTTTCCAGAGGATTCCATAAATTTGGGGAGATTCAGTGCCAACTGCTCCACAAATTCATTCAAAAGCTGTTGTCCGCCTTTATTTCCGTTTGGATCCGTAACTTTCAAACTGCTGTTTTTTCCTTTCCGCTCTACCACCAGGCCGTTGCTCATAACCATATGCAGATTCGGCGGAATTACAGACCCCTCACGCTGCGCCTTCGATGGCCGGAAGTTCTCTCCGCCTAATGCCCATGCAATGGAATCCAGCACGGAGGTCTTCCCCTGGTTATTATTTCCTCCTACGATCGTCAGGCCATTGGCCGTAGGCTCAATCTTGACAGCCTTGATCCGCTTTACATTCTCAATCTCCAATTTGTTAATCTTAATGCTATCCATATCTTTCTCCCTTCATTTTTTTTTCGTATCAGCTGACGGCCTTAATACTGCCCGTCCTCTTTGAACTCTTTCTTGTATTGCTTGTCTTTGCCTTGCTTTCCTTGGCCACGCCCACCTTATCTGGCTCTTCCCCGGCACCTTCTTTTACTACATATACATCTTGCCCTAACCGGAATATTTTGTACAGTTTCTGGTGCCCCTTATATTTTTGGTATGAGCGTAACCGAGTACATACCTTTTTTCCTTCGTCCGTATCTGCACATTCAAAGCGCATGTTCCTCATATCCTTCATTTCAAGGAAGCTGTCCAGCGCTTTCGCCTCATCACTTTTTTTACGGCTGGCACGCTCCGGTACCTTCACGTTATAGCTTATATTCATCTCACATTCTCCATAATTGATATATTCCAGGTGACTGTTAGTGACCACTTCCAAATATGTAACATCCCCGCAGCCAGGTACCGTCTCATACAGGCTCACCGTCCGGATCCGTTTTGCTTCCTTTTTCAGGTGGTTCCCGATTGCGGACCGCATAGTCTGTTTTGCGATCGTTGAAAATGCCCAGCGGTGCAGCTCCGGCCTCTGGAACCATTTCTTCACTGCCAGGAGATACTGGAGTACCACAACATCGTACCATTCCTCCGGATCCAGCTTCCTGCTCCGCAGATATAGGAATATAATCTGGTAGTTCTCTTCTGC
This sequence comes from Lachnospiraceae bacterium M18-1, assembly GCA_000403295.2. GTDB lineage: Bacteria > Bacillota > Clostridia > Lachnospirales > Lachnospiraceae > Schaedlerella. The sequence continues at coordinate 8,576 of KE159616.1, forward strand.
AAACTGCTGCTCCTCCACCGTCAGGGGTGTATACCGTGTCCTTTCATGCACTGTTTACCCCCCCCCCGCCTATATGTGCGCTAAGATATCATGGATCATGGCGATACCTGAATCCGCTCCCACGTTGACCCGGCGGTACCCACCGCTGGTAAACTTCGCTGTTACTGTGGAATGTTCATATCTCAGATCTGCAAGGTCGTGGTATGCCCTCGTCTTCTGCAGGGCCGCCAAGAGCAACTGACAGATCGCCTGCTTTTCCTCCCTGGCAGGTTCCGAATCCTGTACCGGTTTAAGGTTTTCCTCGTATATATGGAGTATCCTCTTTGCCAGATCCAGCGCCTCCTCCGGTATTTTTTCTATCCCCCAGATATGGTCTTCTACCTTGCATTGCGCTTCCGCAGCGCATCCCATAATAAGGGATTCCAATTTATCCGACATATCATAGGGATCCAGAATCAGGGCCATAGCTGCGCCGAACAGTGTGCCTAACTCATTTTTTGATATTAATGCTTCATTTTCATTGATCTTTACCATTTACAAAACCCTCACTTTCGGTTAAAATATAGTTGATGATTTTCCTGAGCACTCAACGGTTGCCGCCGTTCTTGAGTGCTCGTTTTTAACGTAAGACAATGTTCCCGTCCTCTTCCCGGTAGTGGAACCACTGGCCATTTTCGTAGCTGATCCGCACGGATCCGTCCGAATCCCGCCAGATCCCGGTCACGTCTCCCTTGTCCCAGCGCATTTTCTTGTCCTCGAAGATCTGTTTATGCATTTTGATGCATTCGTCTACCAGATGCAGCAGTTTTAAAGACTTCATTTCAATTTTCACGGTTTTGACCCTCCTTCCTTGTTATCTTGTAAAATAGATCACCAGCGCCAGGCAGGACAGATTCCCCAGCACGTACCCCAGCGCGATGCTGCAGGCGCATAGGATCAATGCTTTGCGCTTCCTCCGTTTCTTCTGCCGGTGTTTGGCAAATGCACGGTCATATTTATCCATTTCCGGCCAGCCTCCTTTCTGCTTCTTCCAGTGGGATGCCGTATTCCAGGCACATCTTCCTGGTGCTTATGTCGTACACTTTGTTTTTCCTGCCTTTTACATGCCGTACTTTGGCAAACTCCCATCCAGGAGAATAAAACCGCAC